>NZ_VIRG01000003.1 GCF_008107695.1 Stappia sp. BW2
CCTTGGACATGTTCGCGTACAGCCGTGACATGGACGATGCGCTGGTGCTGGCCGCCGGCATTCCGAGCGCCTGGCTTCAGGGCGAGGGCATCGCCGTGCAGGGCCTGCGCACGCCGCAGGGCCAGCTCAACTACCGCCTGCAGCGCAGCGACAAGCAGCTGGTGCTGGAGGTGCAGCCGGGCCTGGTGCCACCGGTCGGTGGCGTGGTGTTGCCATGGCCGTACGCCGGTGATCCGGGCGAGGCGACCATCAACGGCGAAGCGGCCGAATGGGTCAACAAGGAAC
>NZ_VIRG01000002.1 GCF_008107695.1 Stappia sp. BW2
GATGAAACAGACTGCGGATATTCTGATGCCGGTAAAACATTTGCTGCCGGACAATTTCCATATTGGCATCAACGTCTCGGCGGGTTGTTTTTTGGCAGCGGGATTTGAAAAAGAGTGTCTGAACCTGGTTAATAAATTAGGTAACGATAAAATCAAGCTGGTTCTCGAGCTAACGGAACGTAACCCTATTCCGGTAACGCCAGAAGCCAGAGCGATATTTGACAGCCTTCATCAGCACAACATTACCTTTGCGCTGGATGACTTTGGTACGGGTTATGCGACCTATCGTTACTTGCAGGCGTTCCCGGTCGATTTTATTAAGATCGATAAGTCATTTGTGCAAATGGCGAGTGTCGACGAAATCTCCGGTCATATTGTGGACAAT
>NZ_VIRG01000001.1 GCF_008107695.1 Stappia sp. BW2
GGCCGGACCACCCGGAAAAGGTCCTCGGCACTACCCGCGCCTTCGTCGACGCCTACCCGAACACCGCCCGCGCGCTGGTCATGGCGGTCCTCGACGCCAGCCGCTTCATCGAACAGAACGCCGAGAACCGCCTGGGCACCGCGCAACTGATCAGCGGCCGCGACTATGTCGACGCTCCGCTCGGCGCGATCCAGCCGCGCTTCTTCGGCCGCTACCAGGATGGCCTCGGCAACGCCTGGCAGGACCCGCATCCGCTGCGTTTCTACGCCGACGGCGAAGTCAACCGGCCCTGGCTCTCGGATGGCATGTGGTTCATGACCCAGTTCCGCCGCTGGGGCCTGCTGCGCGAAGACCCGGACTACCTGGGCATCGCCCGCAGGGTCC
>NZ_VIRG01000050.1 GCF_008107695.1 Stappia sp. BW2
ACCTAGCATTTCCATAAGGAATCGTGATGCCTGTTCATCCACTGGCAGATGAAATGGCAGAAAACGCAGGTGCACCGCTCTTTTGGAGCACAGTTTTTTCAATCCGGCTGCAATAGCCGTAAGTTCTTTCCGGTCTGACTCCCAAAAACGTACCGAGACGCCGATCACAGGAAGCTTGGTATGTCCTCCAGTTGAAGGTTCCACTCGATTAGCCTGGTTAACAGCATCTGCTGAAGTAGCGCCTGCTACAGCTTTCGAACTTGTTTCAGGTAATGGCAAACCCATTACGGGGTCGGGTACAACATGGATCTGATTCCAACATCTC
>NZ_VIRG01000006.1 GCF_008107695.1 Stappia sp. BW2
AAGGTACGCCGCTCAGCACGCAGTTGGTAAAGTTTCAGCGCAACAAAAAGAAAGTCGGCCTGGTCGTCAACGAGTATGGAGACATTCAGGGGCTGGTGACGGTTGAAGATATTCTGGAAGAGATTGTCGGCGATTTCACTACGTCGATGTCGCCAACACTTGCCGAAGAGGTCACGCCGCAAAACGACGGTTCGGTGATTATCGATGGCACCGCCAACGTGCGGGAAATCAACAAAGCCTTTAACTGGCATCTACCGGAAGATGATGCCCGCACGGTTAATGGCGTCATTCTTGAGGCACTGGAAGAGATCCCTGTCGCAGGCACCCGCGTGCGTATTGGCGAGTACGATATCGATATTCTCGACGTACAGGTCGATA
>NZ_VIRG01000032.1 GCF_008107695.1 Stappia sp. BW2
GGGGCTTTCGGGCATCGCTGACAGCTTCATGAGAGGTGGGCACTGACCTGTTTTCTAGCATGGGACGGCCAAGATGTCTAACCTTCGATAAGCAGTACTTATCGCTGCTGAGTCTGTCATCTTGCGACACATCCATGTAATGATATCTTTTTGCTTGTTGCTTATCGTTAATGAAATATTATCATCCGATGTCAACCGCTTACGATCTCCGCAAGTCCCTGAAATCACTGGATTGGCCCAAGGTGGCCGACCCGCTCGATCGCGCCAGCCGTTTGCTGACGCGCGCGGACGAACGGCTGCGGCGCACCCCCGATCTGAACGACGGCGTGCGCAGCCGCTCGCACCTGTTCGACACATGCGCCTCCATGGCACT
>NZ_VIRG01000093.1 GCF_008107695.1 Stappia sp. BW2
TCGTCGTCGCGGAGAAAGCCTTGCGCGATCCGGAGCAAATCGTATCCCCAGGTGGATATTTCCGCGCCATGATCGACAGGGCAGGGGAGGGCAAGTTGCACCTCCACAAATCCCTGCATGGACTGGCCCAGTGAGGGAGCTGGAAGTTTTTATCTGGCCGCTTTGTGTTCCGGCGAGGTTGAAACCGGATGTCTATCCGGAGGAGGTCATGAACACCTGATTGAAGGATTTCCAAGGTCTCTCCTATCAGGGCGGCCTCGGCGACACGAAGAGGAAGACGTCGGATTTTCAGGTATTTATTACAGGTTCGGCAACATTGACGTTGATGGACTTGATATAGATAGCCTAGATTTCTTCCTGCATTTCAAACTGTCTCCCGGTAGGTCGGTTGCTTCTCGAGCGTGAAGAGCATTTGAAGTTTCTGGATGAGGCTCGGAACTCCATTTCGAGGTCCGGGGGACGGCTCGTCTTCGTCGCCGGTGAGGCAGGGGTCGGCAAGTCATCCCTGATATCCGAGTTCCTGCAGTCTCTGGGGCCGGCAACTCGGAAGGCTGTCGGCCTTTGCGATCCACTGGTCACCCCGCGTCCGCTCGGACCCGTTCGCGATATTGCTGCCGGTCTCATGGGATCAGCGCAATCCCCCGATGAGGAAGCACTGCTTTTCGGGGGACTTGTGGAGCATCTGTCGCATGCCGGCGAGCCGGTGGTGCTTGTCATCGAGGATCTGCATTGGGCGGACGAGCGGACACTCGACTGGCTGAAGTTCATCGGCCGCAGGATCGCCATGCTGCCTTTGCTGCTGATTTGCAGCTTTCGCGACGATCAGGTAGCCGGTTACCACCCCCTTCGCTCGGCGATGGGCGAAATCGGACCGGCATGGAAAAAACAGATAAATCTTGCCCCGCTGTCCCTCGATGCGGTTGAGGCTCTTGCGGGGTCGACATCCCTGGACCCTGAGCGGCTGCTGGAAATCACCGGCGGCAATCCGTTCTTCCTGACGGAACTTCTGGTGCAGTCGACCGATGGCGGCAATATTCCCCAGACCATCGGCGACGCGATCGACGCACGACTTGCTGGCACATCCGCGGAAGTTCTCCGTTTGCTGGAATTTGCGTCTTGCTGGCCGGGTGCCATTCCGTTGGATGTTCAACTCGCCTTGCCGCCGGAGGATGGATACGACGCGCTGACAGAGGCCATCGGAAAAGGCTTGCTCACGGAAAGCGGGCGCAAACTCTCCTTTCGCCACGAGATTGCGCGCCTTGCCCTCTACGACCGCCTCGGCCACCCGAGGCGGATCGAGGCCCACAGGTTTTTCCTGGACCATTTGAGCAAGCAGGCGGACCTGGCCTCGCACCTCGACATGATCGTGCATCACGCCCGCGGTGCTGAAAACGAGGAACTTCTGCTGCGTTACGCACCACTTGCCGCGGACAACGCAGCGAATCTCGGGGCGCATAGAGAAGCCGCACGCTTTCTTGAACACGCGCTGAAGCTTGCAGACCGGCTGGGTGTTGAGGAGGCTGCCGAGATCAACGAGCGTTGGGCATATGAAGCCGGGCTGTCGCTCGGTATCGATGCCGACGTGATTGCCGCGCGCCGCAAGGCGGTAGAACTCTGGCGCGAGGCCGGACGGGAGGACCGGGTCGGGGAAAACCTCCGGTGGCTGTCTCGGCTTCACTGGTACAGGGGCGAAGCCGAGGATGCCCGGCGCTACATCGAAGAGGCAATCGAGACCCTCGAAAACAGCGTTTCCAGCGTGGACGGGACCCGGGCCAAGGCTTATGCCCTGCGCGCTCAATATCATATGCTCCAGGACGAAATGACAGAGGCTGTGAAGTGGGGGCAAGAAGCTTTAATGCTTGCCGAACCCCTGAAAGAGGTCGAAACCTGTGCGCATGCCCTGAACACCGTCGGTTCTGCTCTGTTGTTCCGTGGAAATCCGGAGGGCGAGGAACTGCTGCGGAAGAGCCTGGGCATCTCGCTGGAGAACGGGTTCGATGAGCAGGCGGCTCGGGTTTATACGAATCTCTCCGAATGCCTCATCGAAATGCGCGCCCTGGAGCGAGCCGAAGACCTGATCGATGCCGGCATCAGTTTCGACAGTGCGCACGACCTTGATGCATGGACCTATTATCTTGTCGGCCGGAAGGCGCATTTGCGCCTGGAACAGGGGCGCTTTGAAGAGGCCGTGACCATTGCGCGCGGAGTGCTTCGGCAGGAAAACCAGACATTGCTTATGCGCATGCCGGCGCAGATCGTCCTCGCCCGCTCTCTTGTGCGACTGGGAGATGCCGATGCAGGCAAGGCCCTGGCAGATGCGCTTGCCTCTGCGGAGAAGATCGGCGAACCCCAGTACCTGACCGTCATGAAGATCACCGAGATCGAACAGGCCGTGCTTGAAGGCACGCCGGAAGCCGCGGTGTCTGCCTGGAGCTGGCTGAACGCTTTGGACCGAAGGCTTTTGAGCCCCCGCAAGCGGGGTGAGGCGATGTTTTGGGCCCGGATTGCCGGGCTGCCGGAGGAGGAGACGTCAGCAGATCTTGAACTTCCCGAGCCTGTCAGACTGTTTCTGGACGGGAATGCCGAAGATGCCGGCCGGGCCTTCCAGTTGGAAAATTCCGATTACCTGGCGGCCTGTTCGCTTGCGGTAAGCGGAGAGGCGCACTTGCATCAGGAGGCGGACGCGCTCTTGCAATCCCTGGGTGCACTCGCGGCCCGCCGCTGGATGCGTGCCCGGAACGGGGCCTGCGGCCTCTCGGCCCTGCGGCGCGGCCCCTACAGAATTGCGCGCAAACACCCATACGGGCTCACGGCCAAGGAGCAGATGGTGCTCCGTCTTCTCGTCAAGGGCAACAGCAATGCGGCAATCGCAGATGCGATGAACCGGTCCCGGCGAACCGTCGAAAATCACGTGTCGTCAATCCTGTCCAAACTTCAAGCGAAGGACAGGGTGGAAGTGCTTCTCCGCGTTCAAAGCGAACCCTGGATTGTTGCGGCGGAAGATCAACCAGACATGGAAATTGAGTAGTCTGCACGCGAAAATTAGGTGTGCTCACCCATGATCCGTCCGGCCGCCGGCCGTACAGTTTTCCTGTTTCGTTATGTTTCAGGAAACGGATATTGTCATGTTCAAACTCATTTTGATGTCTACGATTGCCATTGGACTTCCGGTCGCGGCCAGCGCTTGTGACCTTCCCGCAGAAAGACCGGCTTTCACCAAGGTTCAGGAAAGGCAGAATTTCGACACGGCGGCCTTCGCGACAGTTGTGGCTCAGGCGCTTGGCGACCGCTATATGGGCTACGCCGTAACGCTACGTGGAAAGAACGGCAACGTCATTGCGCAGGTCAACCACGGTTATGCGCGGTCACCTTGCGAAAACGGCGGAGAACAGCGGTTCAACGGTCGTACCCAGGCAGCCATCGGTTCCGTGTCGAAGGTCCTGACAGCGGCAACCGTCATCCATCGGGCCGAAACGCTTCAGGGTGTTTCGCTAGAGGACCGGTTCCAGGACTACCTGCCGCGGCGCTGGCAGAGCGAACTCGATGCCTCCCTGCAACCCGTCACCATCCGGAACCTGCTGCAGCATCGTGCGGGGTTTGCCAAGTCCGGCAAGACACTCTGGGACCATAAATACACGCTGCGGGAACGGTATCAGCTTGGTGCAGAAACCTACATCGTGCGTGCCCAGAACATCGCAACACAGTCAAATGCCTGTGTGCCCGAACCGGTGACCAAGCGATGCTACGCCAATACATCGTTTGCGCTCTGGAACGTCAGTGCCGCTTCGCTCGTTCCGGCAAAATGGGCACAGATCGAGGACGCGTACTCCCCAGGAGAGATCACCTATGAGAGCTATCTCCAGGTTCATGCTTACAATCGATACCGGGATATCGTGGCAAAGACCCTGTTCGAGCCTGTTGGCGTGATCGGAGGCTGCAACGTCTTCGCCGATCCCGAGCGTGGCGCCTATTACTATGACGGACCGATGGACGAAACGGGAATCGACCGGACCGAGGCCGGCCGCCCTTGTGCGATCGGGGGATGGTTCCTCTCGACGCGCGCCTTGTCGAAGGTCGTGCACCGCATCGTTTCAACCCGTGAAGTCATCAACGACAACCACGAGCTCATGTTTTCCGCAGGTGATGACCGGCTGGTCTTTGCAAGTCGTCCGCGAACGAACGATGGACGGGCTATCTCCCACAATGGAAGCCGCTGGGGCGGACAAGCCACGGCCGAGGTCGTCGTCTTTCCGAATGGCTATGTCGCGGCAGCAATCGCAAACTCGCGCAAAGGGAATACCGGTGCCGGGCTGAGAGACGCAATCATCGACGGCTACAACGCCGCGCGTGGGCCGTCGTGATGGCCAAGGCTGAAGCCATCACGCTACAAAGTATCAGTAGCTGATATTTTCACTTACTTAAAATAAAAAACAGAAAAATACGTCCTTTTTTAAGTAATGGACTTTTCTTCAATAATTTATTCAGAAATCGAAAAGTGATTGAAGCAGAGCATGAAGGATCTCTCATGAATCTATTTGATTTTCCCAGCGCAATCGTAGCGACAATTTCGCAGGCTCTTTCACAAGGTATCGACGATCCCTCCAAACTCGCCGACCTGGTCTTCTACTGGCACCACCCCGAACTTCGCGCGTCCGGGATCAGAAAAGGCATGAAGAATTTTGACGAACTTTCGAAGGAATGGCTCAGCTATCACGACATGTTCGTCAGTGCATATGGAAACCCTTCACCGGCGCCGGTTGACCCTGGCGAAGAGGCTGTGTGGCGGCCCTACAAAATGTCGAAGCTCGATGGCAACGCGTTCATCAGCTCTGACGTCAAGTCATGGGCATCGAAGCCACCGAAACACAAGCGCGAGGCTGCAGCCTTCATAAGCAACAAGACAGACGGAGACCGCAAGCTGATCTTTATCGTTTGGAAGACGAACGACCCTGCAAACCATTGCGTAAATCATCACAACGCCACAGCAAGTGGAGCGATCCATTCCTGGATCGAGCAGCCGCTCAATTACAATGCGATCAGGAAAGAACACAAGCTTGAGGTAAACTGGATTACGTATCTGGGAAATGACGCGGGCGTCAAAGGAATCGCCCTGATGAATTTCGGCCTCAACCTCATCATTTTAGAAAACACACTCAACGACGGCCAATGCCTGAAGAATGCACGAAGTGCAGCGAAAAGAGCGTTGGCCGAAGAAGCCAAGCAAACCTTCAAATTGATGAAATTAGCGATTGGCGGCACCGGCGGCGCCAAGGTCGCCAAACCCAAATGCATCAGTCGACTGGCCTGGCACTCCTTCGGTGCGCAGGTGAAAAATGTCGTCGAGAACCGGTTTCCACGGTCCGCCGCGCCGAACATCGGATCGCTGCAGGGAATTCGATTCAACGACGAGATAAAGGGCAGCAGCGGCAAAGTGATCGGCTGGGTCAACTACTTCGATTGAACGTTACCATCAGCAGCCAAATCTAAAGACACGGCCTCACTGTCACTGGAAGCTTCATCAGTTTCTTGTTTCCGTTGAAAAGGCTTACATGCGGCAGCGAAGGTTCCCAGGATCATAAGGGGACTCAGAAATTACCCGTGCTTTGCACATTTCACCCAGAATGGGAACGTCCAGTTCTGTTCCGATAACGCCCAGTTCAACGGGCAGAAGGGCGAAGGCGACATCATGGCCGAGTGTATAGGCATAGCTCCCGGACGTGATGCGACCGACAAGTTTGCCTGTGTGGTAAACGGCCTCGTGGGTGAGTGCGCTTGCCCCTTCTGTATCGATCGCAATGGTGAAGGAACGCTGCCTTATGCCCGCTTCTTTCTGACGGACGAGGGCCGCCTTGCCGATGAAGTCTGCCTTTTCCAGCCGAATGAAGCGGTCAAGGTTGCTTTCCCAGGCCGTCAGTTCGGGGTTCATGTCGCGATACAAGGCGCGATAGGACTTCTCGAGCCTGAGCGATTCCAGCGCATGATAGCCGATCAGCCGCAGGCCGTGCGGCTCGCCCGCCGTCAGGATCGCTTCCAGTAGGTGCCGCTGATAGGGAAGTGGGTGATAAAGTTCCCAACCCAACTCGCCTTCGTAATTCACGCGGAGCATACGCACGTCTGTTGCAAGTCCAACCGTACCCGATTTGACCGAGAACCACGGAAAGGCATCATTCGACAGGTCCATTTCTGTCAGTTCTTGCAGAACCTCGCGTGCCTTGGGGCCGACGACAGTGAAACATCCGCGCTCGTTGCTCACGTTGCGCAACTGCACACTTCCATCGTTTGGCAGAAGCTTCGAGAGCTCATCAAAATTCCAGCGCTCGGCACTCGGTGTGGAAATCATGTAGAAGCTGCCGTCTTCGAGACGCGAAACCACATATTCAGCCTGGACCCCACCAGTCTTGGTCAAGTGGTGGCTGAGGTTGACGCGACCGGCTTTCGGCAGCCGATTGGCAAGGATACCGTCGAGCCAGATTTCCGCCCCGGGGCCGGAAACTTCGAATTTTGTCATGGGTGTCATCTCGACGAGACCGACCGCAGTACGAACGGCGTGGACTTCTTCGCCGACGAAATTGCCTTTTTCAGTCCAGCGCCAGCTATACTGGTCCTTGGCTTCCACGCCCTCAGGCGCAAACCAGTTCGGTATTTCCCACCCATCAAGCACTCCCCAGACCGCGCCCTTTTTCGACAGGATGTCATAGGATGGTGCAGTCTTTTGAGGGCGCGCGGCCGGCATGTCCTGGCCCGGAAAGTGAAGTTCTGCATGGGTGCCCCAGCTTTGTTTCACCTTCTGGCGCGTCCACTCCTTGTTGGCGTAATCGCCGAAACGGCGTGGATCGAGATCTGACGTGTTTAGGCTGTTGGCGCCTTCCACGATGCGTTCCGACAGATAGTAGCCGATCGCCCCACCCCACAGGATGCCGCCGGGCACGCCTTCGGCAAGCCAGACATTCTCAAGGCCCCAGGCGGGCCCGACCAGCGGTAATTCGTCAGCAGTCATTTGGAACGGACCACGGACATTGGCCTTGATGCCGACCCGGCCAAGGGCAGGAACCATCTCGATAGCTGTTTCCCAGTTCCAGGCAACGGCGTCGAAGTCTTCTTCCACGAGATCTGCGCCGAACCACTCTGGAACGCCGTTTTCGGCAAAGAGCTTCAGGTGTTCAGTTCTTTCGTAAGGGCCGAACATGAGCCCGTCGCCTTCTTCCCGGAGATAGCCCTCAAAACCCTCGTCGCGAAGGATTGGCATTTCCGGCAGACCCTGATGCTTGCGCTCAACGATTTCCGGCACCTTATCCGTGATCCAGTATTGATGCAGAATGGGGATGGCGGGGATTTCGAGACCAAGCATGGCACCTGTCTGACGGGCGTAGTTCCCGGTCGCGCAAATAATGTGTTCGCAGATGATCTCGCCGTTATTTGTGTGGATTTTCCATTCCCCGCCTGGGGTTCGCTCGAAGCTCTTTACCTCTGTGTTGAGATGCACCTTGGCGCCAAGGTCGCGTGCCCCTTTCGCCATGGCCTGCGTGACGTCAGCCGGCGCGATATGACCATCATCGGGGTGATAAAGCGCGGCCAGCATATCGGTGTTGTTTTCCAGAAGTGGCCAGAGTTCGCGGGCTTCGGAAGGGGTTACCAACTCGGCGCGAATTCCCTGTACGGCGGCGACGCTCATGTAGCTCTTGTATTCATCGAGCCGGTCGCTTGTATTGGCAATGCGAAGCTGGCCGCACTTGTGCCAGCCGACATGCTGACCGGTTTCGGCTTCAAGACCCTCATAGATTTCGATCGTTTTCGCAATCATCCGGCCGACATTGATATTGCGCGCGTAAGAGGGAATAAGGCCAGCCGCGTGCCAGGTCGAACCTGCGGTTAACTGAGTTCTTTCGAGAAGAGCCACATCCGTCCAACCACGTTTTGCCAAGCCATAAAGAATTGCTGCGCCGACGCAGCCGCCACCGATTACGACAGCACGAGCATGAGTTCGCATGGGGTCATTCCTTTGGTTGCTTCAACGTGAGATTACCGACCGCAAAACCGGCTTGTAACGTTGCAAAAAATGCAAACTGGCATAACCTGAAATTATGCATCGGTTACGCTCGCTTGTTCCTTCGGCCAATTATCTTTTCGTTTTTGAAGCTGCCGCGCGGCGTGGCAGTTTCACGGCTGCGGCCGAAGAATTGAATGTCAGTCAGCCAGCGGTCAGTAAAACGATCAAGCTTTTGGAAGAGGCGACCGGACTTCAGCTTTTCCGGCGCGAACACAAGCGCCTGGAACTGACGGCGGAGGGGTTGCGGTTCTACAAGGAAATCCAGCAGTCGTTTGACCATTTGCATATGGTGCTGACCTCGCTGAGACGTCAGCTTTCAAAGGACACGGTGCGAGTTTCCTTCTCGACCTCGTTCATTCAGCTTTGGCTGTTGCCGCGGCTGAAAGGTTTCAAGGCAAAGTATCCCGACGTTTCGCTCCACATTGCCGAAAGCAGCCGGGACGATCAGGATCTTATTGTCGAGGATATCGATCTTTCGGCGCGGCTCGGGCGCGGGGAGTGGCCCGGCGTCCATGCCTGGGAATTCGTCACCGAGGAGATCCTCCCGGTTTGCAGCCCGGAGTATCTGCGCGAGCGAGGCCCCATTTCAACGCCGGCACAGCTTCTCAAGCACCCGCTTCTGCATTTTGAGGAGCGACACCGAACGCGTCTGGGTTGGAAAAAGTGGATGATGCATCACTCCGTCCCGGTGACAAAATTGGATCTCGATGCCGTCTTCACCGATGCGCTGGCCTCTATTGAAGCGGCAGTTCATGGCCATGGGATTGCGCTTGGATGGAAACACCTGGTGCAAGACCATGTGCGCGCCGGGCGCCTCGTTTATCCGCTAAAGTCGGTCTATCGATCAGGCGAAACGATTTTCCTCGTCATGCCGGCGCAAAGGCCACCGAAGCCAGGTGCTTTGCTGTTTCGAGACTGGCTTCTTCAACAAAGTGCCGATGCCGCATTCTCTTTTGAGTGAGCGGTGATCAGCCGAACCTTTGGCATTTTTCAAAGAGATACGCCGAGATGATTAAGGGCTGAAACGCGCGAATTGACCAAGGAAGTCGAGTGGCGGCACCAGGCTTGGCTAACCTCTTGGGAGGTAGCCAGTCTTGTTAAAAAAGCGGAGAATCGCCCCACTTTGTATTGACAATCGCTCCTGTTTGACGGTCGATGGAAACGTTACCAGGGGTGTCCCGCCAAGGGGCTGAGATTCTGCTGGGCCGTTCAAGACGGCAGCGCAGTGACCCGTTGAACCTGATCCAGTTCATACTGGCGTAGGGACGGTGCGAGCGCTGCAAGTCTGACGTTGCCCCGGATGCGGGCTGTTGTGGCGTCTGTCCATCTTTCCGGCTTCGAACTGGGTCTCCAACCTGAAGATTGGAGCCTCAAATGAATTTTCCCGCCAAGGCGATCACGTCCGAGATCACCAAAGAGCCGCTGCCGGCCTCGACCAAGGTTTACAAACCGGGTGAAATCCATCCGTTTATCCGCGTGCCCATGCGCGAGATTGCCGTTCACCCGACTGCGGGCGAGCCGCCGGTGGCAGTCTACGATGCCTCCGGTCCCTACACCGATCCGGCCCAATCCATCGACATCGAAAAGGGCCTGCCGCGGCTTCGCACTGAGTGGATCGCCGCCCGCAGTGACACGGAGGAATACGAGGGCCGCATGGTCAAGCCCGAGGACAACGGCTTTGCCAGTGGCGAGCGTCTGACCCCGGAATTCCCGAACCTCAAGACACCACGCCGCGCCAGGGCCGGAAAGGCGGTCACCCAGATGGCCTATGCACGTGCCGGCATCATTACCCCGGAAATGGAATTCATCGCTATTCGCGAGAACCTCGGGCGCAAGGCACTGAGGGGTGAGTCTGGCCGTGATGGCGAGAGCTTTGGCGCCGCTATCCCGGATTACGTCACGCCGGATTTCGTCCGAGAGGAAGTTGCCCGCGGCCGGGCGATCATCCCGTCGAACATCAACCACCCGGAAGCAGAGCCGATGATCATCGGCCGGAATTTCTTGGTGAAGATCAACGCCAATATCGGCAATTCCGCGGTCACCTCGTCGATGGCCGAGGAGGTCGAGAAGATGGTCTGGGCGACCCGCTGGGGCGCCGATACCGTCATGGACCTGTCGACAGGCCGCAACATCCACAACATCCGTGAATGGATCATCCGCAATTCGCCGGTTCCGATCGGCACGGTGCCGCTCTATCAGGCACTGGAGAAAGTCGGCGGCGTTGCCGAGGATCTGACCTGGGAGATCTTCCGCGACACGCTGATCGAACAGGCAGAGCAGGGGGTCGATTATTTCACCATCCACGCCGGCGTGCGGCTTCACTACATTCCGCTGACCGTCAACCGGGTCACCGGCATCGTCTCGCGCGGCGGTTCGATCATGGCCAAATGGTGCCTGCATCATCACAAGGAGAGCTTCCTCTACGAGCATTTCGAGGAAATCTGCGACATCGCCAGAGCCTATGATGTTTCCTTCTCGCTCGGTGACGGTCTGCGTCCGGGTTCGATTGCCGATGCCAACGACGCCGCGCAATTCGCCGAGCTGGAAACGCTTGGTGAACTGACGAAAACGGCCTGGGCGAAGGATTGCCAGGTCATGATCGAAGGCCCCGGGCATGTACCGATGCACAAGATCAAGGAGAACATGGACAAGCAGCTCGCCGTGTGCGGTGAAGCGCCATTCTACACGCTCGGCCCGCTGACGACCGACATCGCTCCCGGCTACGATCACATCACGTCTGGCATCGGCGCGGCGATGATCGGCTGGTTTGGAACGGCGATGCTCTGCTATGTCACGCCCAAGGAGCATCTCGGCCTTCCAGACCGCGACGACGTGAAGACAGGCGTGATCACCTACAAGATCGCCGCTCATGCTGCTGATCTCGCCAAGGGCCATCCGGCGGCAAAGATCCGCGACGACGCGCTCTCGCGCGCCCGCTTCGAATTCCGCTGGGAGGATCAGTTCAACCTGTCACTCGACCCGGAAACGGCCCGCTCGATGCACGACGAGACATTGCCGAAGGAAGCCCACAAGGTCGCTCACTTCTGCTCCATGTGCGGCCCGAAGTTCTGCTCCATGCGGATTTCACACGACATCCGTGCCGAGGCACAGAAGGAGGGCATGGAGAAAATGGCGGTCAGATATCGAGACGGCGGTGACCTCTATATGCCAAAGGATCGGTAGTTCGTTCACTAAGGGGAGGGGAGATGCAAACTCTCCCCTCAAAAATCACGTCTTGTCAGACACTCAAGCTGCTTTCCAGTCTGGCGATGGCAATTCTCAATCCTGTACTTCAATCCTTTTTGAGCGCGATGCCCGAAGCCAGGACGTGTTCCGGTCCGGTGCAGTTGTGCAGCTTGTCCACTGCCCGGCAATATTTTGCGAATGCAATGCAACGAGAGGGGCGGCACACCCCTGGGCTCGCCGAACTACGTGACCAGCACGCTTGAGAATCGTTTGGCCGCTTTGGCATTCCAGCGGCATCGAAACAGGATTTCGAGCACGTCTCCATTTCCGCCAATAGTCCGCCAGGGCCAGCATTTTACTCCGCAAATGACGATCGCGGCGTCATCAGGATGCCACTTGCTTTTGGGCCTTGGTCGCTCCCGACGAGGGCTGCGCACGATATGCCGGCCAAACCGGTTCATCCATTGCGGATCGTTTCACGGCTGACACCAATGCCCGCCGCAGCAATCGCCTCACGGCTAGATCCAATCTCCACGCGCGAGCAGATGCATTCGGGGCATGGACTGACCGTGCCCTCAAGAGGCGCCATGAACGCGAAAATGTCGGAAATCGCGGTTTCATCCAAACAAGTTTGCAAAGCTCTCAAAAGCTTTATCAGAAGTTAAAACGCTAGAAATAAATGAATCCTCGCTCTTATCCGGGTCGTAATTTGATTTTCATATAAAAAAGTCAGTACAGCAGAGACTTCGCTGATTAAAAATTGGGCAGAGGGAAGTAACAGATGTCGGACATTACCCCTATTCAAGAGTTGGATCCTGATTTTATTCAAAATCTATATATTTCTGCTCTCGCGAAGTATGCCGAATATGGATCAGCGGATGCAGTCGACGAAATCAGAATCCTGTCGACGTCAGGGTATGTCTTGGACTACAGGCAGACATCCTTGTTGCAGAATATTGACCGGTTCGACATGACGGCCGCCAGCAACGGTGGTGTTGTCGTCCGGATTGACGCTCACATCCTCGATCAATCCGATGCCGGTCGCATCGACCTGCAGTTTGCGCAGCAGGGATACCATCGGGTCGATCTCATGGAAGCGGCTACAGGCGATGTCGTCATCGACGGCGCTGGCGAACTGGAGCTACGCGGTCTGCGGGGCGGAGAAGGTGGAGATAGTGCAGAAGGCGGAGACGGCGCGGTAACTTTCCACCTTGCGCAAGGGTCGGACTTCGATGTCACCGGGAGCCGCGGCGACGAGACCGTGATCGGCAACGAAGCGGATACTGTCTGGGATATGGGCAGTGGTGACGATGTCGTTGCCGGCGGTGGTGGTGTGGACACATATATTTTTGACAAGGGCCACGACAGTATCACAATTCGGGATTTTACTGTTGGTGAGGATGTCCTGGATCTACGAGGATATTCTTTTTTCAACCAGGATCATTTGTTCTCCCTCGCAGGGCAGGAGGGGGAGAATGTGGTTCTTCAGCTCTCGGGCGACGATGTTATCACCTTCGAAAACATCGATCTCGAGACGCTGTATGATGCCAACATTACATATCAGACAAATACTAATTATAATAATTCTGGTATTACCTCAGCGAGTGATACTATGTTTTCACAGCACGGGAATACTTACTACGTCGATACAGGGGTCAGTGTCGATGTCCTGAACGCTTTCATTGCAGATGCGCCGGCCGGATCAACTGTCATTCTTCGTGATGGCGTTCATCGGTTTACCGGCAGTCTTGTTATCGACAGGCCGGACATCACGCTGAAAGGTGAGAGCGAGGCCGGAACAAAGCTGGTTTTCGATCTTGATCCGGACGTCTCGGGCGACGGTATCGTCGTCGGATCGCGTTCCATACCGGAAGACATCACGACGGTCGCAAACGGCACGAATGAAAGTTCGACGGTCCTTTATCTGAAGGACGCGAGCCAGATTTCCTCGGGGGACTATCTCTATATTTCCCAGGAGAACACGACCAGTTTCCTGCAGTCCCGTGGAGACACGGAGTATGACGCCGACCAGGCAGCAATATCGCCCTTTCGGGAAACCCTGGTCAAAGTCGTCGCCGTTAAAGGCAATAAAGTCTATCTGGAAAACGAGGTCGGGCAGAAGTTCGACGCCGGCAAGGCGACCGTCGGAAAGGTCGATCTGCTTGAAGACGTGAGTGTCCAGGATCTTACCATCACTTACGACCTCAGCGACTATCTTCCGACGAGCCTTCAGAACAGCCCAAATCATAATGATTTCGTGAATGTTATACCGGAATTCACGCAGGCCGCAGGGATGCATGTCTACAGTACCTATGGTTTCGAAACCAAAGGCGTCTCGGTGATCAATGCCGCCAGCGATGGTTTCTGGTTTCAAAACAGTTTGTCTCTGACAGCAGACGATCTTTATACCAACGGCAGCTACAACAAGGGGACGGCGGGTAACGGCTACGGCATCCAGCTCTACGAGACGTTTCACAGTAGTTTGTCGAGCCTGGAGCTGTTCAATAATCGCCATTCCTTCCTGTTTTCATCGTGGCATGCAGAAGACAACAACACGATCCACATCTCCGAAAGCAATCGCGACATCAATTTTCACGGCAGTTTCGACCACTCCAACACGGTGACCGTCGACAGGCTGG
This sequence comes from Stappia sp. BW2, assembly GCF_008107695.1. Taxonomy (GTDB): domain Bacteria; phylum Pseudomonadota; class Alphaproteobacteria; order Rhizobiales; family Stappiaceae; genus Roseibium. The sequence goes on from NZ_VIRG01000093.1 coordinate 13,873, forward strand.
TGCTGGAATATCAGCCGGATCAGAACACTGGTAGTGTGCGCGGCTACTGGACAGCGATCTCGCCCGGCGGCAAGGCTCATGTGGAGACCGACATCTACGGCGAGAACACGATCATTCTCAACTATGTCGTTGGCCATGATGCGGACGACTATCTGGTCGCTTCAGATACGCTTTACTACATGGCCGGCGGCGGGGGTGACGATGAACTGCACGGCAATGACCGCGAAAACTATCTCGTCGGAGACGAAGGCAACGACCTGATCTACGCCGGAAACGGTAGTGACAAGGTGACGGGCGGTGACGGCGATGACACCATCATCGACGACCATGGTCACGACGTGATCTACGGAAACAACGGCAACGACACGATTTCTTCGGGCATGGGCGAAGACTATATCAATGGAGGAAGTGGCAAGGACACCATCAAATCCGGCTCGGGCAACGACACCGTTTATGGAGGATCGGACGACGACACCATTGAGGGCGAAGGAGGGAATGACCGGCTTTACGGGAACAGCGGCCACGACTGGATCAACGGCGGGGTCGGTAATGATCTGATAGAAGGCGGAGACGGCAACGACACGCTCTACGGCGGTTCCGGTGAAGATGACCTGAAGGGTGGTGATGGAGACGATCTGATTTCAGGTGGGTACAGCGACGACAGGCTCGACGGCGGCGACGGCAACGATACCCTCAAGGGAAATTCCGGGGCCGACTACATCACCGGGGGCAACGGCAACGACAAGCTTTACGGCGGTTCTGCCGGTGACCAGATGTATGGGGATGCCGGCAGCGACATTCTTTACGGCGACACCGGTCATGACGAGTTGCACGGCGGTTCCGGCGACGACAAGCTGAGCGGTGAGGTCGGTTCCGACAAGCTGTATGGCGATAACGGCAACGACCGGCTCTACGGTGCGACCGGTAACGATCTTCTCGAAGGTGGCGCAGGAGATGACGTTCTGGATGGCGGCGACGATGATGACGTACTCGTCGGCGGTTCGGGAAATGACAGGCTCGTTGGCGGCGAAGGAGCAGATCAGTTCGTCTTTTTGCCCATGTCCCAAGGCGAGACGGACCGTATCCTTGATTTCCAAAGCGGTGAAGATCTGATCGACCTGTCCGGCATGGACATCGGCGGGTTCAAGGACCTGGACTATTCTGCCTATGGCGATGGCGTGCAAATCGAATTCGATAACGGAGCTTCTATCATTCTCGACGACTTCAGATTGGCCGATCTGCACCAGAGCGATTTTCTGTTTTAGAAAAGCGGTCAGCGGTTGAAACAAAGAAAGGGGCCGGCAATTGCTGGCCCATTTCCGTCGTTAAATACCGTAAACTCAGCGTACAAATAGCGTGGTGGTTTCCCCACCCAGATTTGTCGAATAGAGCGGTCTGCGTAGTTTCAGATCGTCGATGCGAAACACTTCCGCCTTGTCCGGGAAACGAGCCCTGTAGGGTTCGGCCCACGCAAACCGATCCCCCCGGTAATACCCGCCCGGACGTTTCGGGATCGGTATTTGTTTATGGCCCGTCATCTTTTCGATTTCGCTCTCATCGAAGACCGATGTCATCAGGAAACGGACAAGACGATGGATCGCAGAATCGCAGAATGAATAGGCATCAATGCCGTTGCTTTCCGCGATTTCGGCAATCAGGATAAGCGGTGCGAGCGCATGGTTATGATACTGACGTGCCCTCTTGCCACGTGCCAGTTCCAGCGGAAGCGTCCCGTTGTCCGCGATTTCGCACACACCCAGGCGGTAGCTCTCAACGCCCCACTCGAGAAAGTCCTTCCGGCCGGTCACGACGCCAATTGAAGCGACAGCCAATCCCCCCCAGTAGCGATGGTTCTGCCGGTTCGAGGCACGGTCCTCCGGGTCACCGTACACTTCCTCGATCAGGGGTTCTGCACGGCGAACAAACCAGTCCTGGATGAGCCTGACATCGATATCCTTCATCTGATCGGCGACGGGCATGACCTGCATCATGCCAAGCGCCAGGCCGGAGAGGACGCGCGTCGACGTCAGATAGGCCTGCCGCGTCTGCAATTTGGAAAGCGCGTCCGACTTTGCCCAGTCCTGAAGCCAGGTAAGGGCGCAGGCCGCGGCTTCAAGGTCGCCATTGGCGTGGAAACTGTTGGCCATGCGCACGACATCCGAAGCATAGGACCGTACAGCTTTCATCTTTGCCAGATAGACTTCCTGTGCCTTCGGATCGACCCTCGAATGGGTCTCGTCGCCGGGGGTGTAAATGCTGCCGACATCAAGATCGATGACAGGCGCCGGTGTCGGTCTCGCACATACAAGTTCCTGCTGACGATACGGGCCGTCGTCGCGCACCTTGAACGGGAAGGCGAGCATTTTCATCTGGCCTTGCGCATCAGCGCTCTGGGATTTGGCAACAGAGTTCGAATTGCTGATAGCGACGATCATGCGGCCGTCATCAGCCATCGCGGAAGTGGAGGTCCAGGACGCGGCAGCAAGGGTGACGGCAAACATCGCTCCCTGGATGCACAGGCGACCGGGGCCGATTGCTTTAACTGGCATTTTTCGACTTTCATTCACTCTTGCAGGAAATTGGCTTTTTCGTCCCATTCAGCAGCCAGGGACGCATTCTTTTCGAAAACGAAACCGAACTCGTAAGACCGGGCAACACGCTCGGCGGCAGTGCGATCTCCGGCTTGCGCTGCTTTGAGCATCCACTCCATGCCGCTCTCAAGATCCCGGTCTATCCCCATCTGTCCGTTCAGATAGATTTCGGCCAATCTGCGGAACAGCTCGGGATCGGCACTCTTTTCCGCGGCATCCAGTAGCAAGGAGACTGTCTGGGGGCCGTTGCTATCGCCAAATTTTCCCTTCGTGGATAGGTCGGCAAGCTTGATATAGAGCGGGGTGAGCTCGGATTGCAGGTCAGGGATTGCCCTGACCTGAGACAAAAGCATTTCGATCTCATCGAAGTTCGAGTTCACTTTGCCTTGCGAAATGAAGCGCAGCAAGGAATAAGCGGCGTTGGCGCGTCCCGAGGCTGCAAGGTCTCTGTAGATCTTTGCGCCTTTTTCCGGGTCCGAGTCCGCCCAGACATCCTTTATATGGCCTTCGGCCAGGATAAACAGCGGCTTTTCCTGACCAAGTTCAAGGGATTTTACCAGATAGGGTTCCGCTTGCTGCTTGTGGTCTTCTCCGAAGGCGCCCTTCCAGTAAGCCATGCCGATGTCGAGTGCAGCGAGCGGGTCGTTTTTTGCTATGTCGTTGGACCGTGCAAGCCAGTCATCCCTGTAAGCATTCGCCTCATCGCTGCCTATTTCCGAGAAAGCGGATGCAAGAGCCAGGGCGTCTCTGACACTGCAGACACCTTCCTGGCCGATTTCTGCCAGCGCGTCGACCGTATAGCCTTTGCTGGAAAAGCGAACGAGATCGATCTTTGCTTTCACGTAGCCCTCGTCCGCAGACTCTTCCAGCAGGTCGAGCGCCTCCAGCGTTGTTGCCTGGTTCGCCCCGGTTTCCAGCAAATTGTGAGCAAGCTGGAATTGGTCGCTCGCCTCGTTAACAGTGGAGGCCTTGGCTGCGAATGTCTGCGCGAAAATCGGATCGAGGTCCGTTATCTGGAGCTCCCCCGCGGTCTTCTTGATGATGTCGAGCCGAGCAGCCTCGTTCATGTCCTTGGTAAATCGGCGCACGGCAAGTTCCCGGAAGATCTTTTGATGATCAAACGGGTTTCGAAGAGTGTAGGCGATCAACTGGTCGTATCGCTCCGGATCTGCGGGCAGATACTCGGTGCCCTTTTCATAGGCGAAGGCGAGCGCTGCGATAGCCTTCGCCGATCCGTCGTGAGCGGCTCTGCGCAGCAGCATCGTGCCGCGCGCCATCATTTTGGCGTCGTGTTTCAGCATTCCGGATCGCAGCATTTGCTGAGACAGTTCATACATGCTCTCGGAAGACCCCAGGAAGGCTGCCTTGTCCATCCATGTCTCGGACACGTCGTGCTTGTAGGGTAGGCCTTCGCCGCAGCGATAGAGTTTGGAAAGAGTTCTTGCTGCAGCGGAATCTCCGCTGATGGCGGCAAATCGGTAGAGGCGGACCGCTTTGACGTAGTCCGCAGGCTGGCCGGGAATTAATTCACGCATGTAGAGATTGGCGGCTTCGCGAGCGGCGCCGTCATGCCCCAGCTCCGCGGACGCTTCAAATGCGGCAAGGGCGCGCTTGGGGTCATACACCGGGGTGTCCAGCATCAGCAGCTTGCCAAGGCCGTACAGCATTTCTTCCCGTTTTTCGCCTGCTGCCGCCGCCTTTTCATAGAATTTCGCAGCCAGTTCCGGCTGGAACCGGTGCCCATAGGAGCCGCGATAATATTTGGCGAGGACTTCATATGCCTTGGGCACCTCGGCTTCCGCAGCCTTAAGCAGGTAGTCCTCTCCGATTTGCTCCGACGCGTTGGCAATAAGGCTCTTGATGTGAGCCTGCCCGACTTCCAGCATCGCTTTGGGGCGTCCCTTTTCCGCGGCGATCTTGAAGAGTTCGATTGATTTTTCCTGATTATAGTCGAAAAAGCGGCCAAGCTTCAGGCGCCGGCCAAGCAGTTCGGCGAGGACGCCGTCTCCAAGTTGCGCCTGGATCCGCAACCACGCGAGAGCCACATCATTCTGCTTGGTAATATATTTTTCCAGAAGGTAGAGATTGCCGATCTGAGAGAGATAGGAACAAGTGCCCTCGTTGACGATTTCCTGAATCATGCGATTGAGGACATTGGTCATGCGAGCGCGTTTTTCCGCGACCGTCATCGCGAATTCGGGCCTGCCGGTATTGGCAAGTGTAATCAGCCCCTGTTCCGCCTCAAGATTACCGGCCCGTGCCGCAGCTGCATAAAGACGGGCCGCTTCCTCGAGGTTCTGCCGGTTCGCCGGTGCTTCCGGGCCGATATACCGGGCCATAAGGGTGGCCGCTTTCACGGAGCCGGCGTCGATCGCCTGCTGCAAACTGTCGATCACTTCCTGGCTAAAGGCGTCCTTCTGGGCGTTGAGCACGTTCTCCGCCTGCGCCAGTCGCAGTTCAGCGACTTCGAAATCGTGCCGGTTCGTCTCGAGGTAAGCCAGGATTTTGCTGGCCGTTTCCGGGTCTGCAAAAACGCGATCGCTGCCCTTGCTGTATTCGCGGGCAATCTTGAACAGATCGTCGCTCTTGCGATCCGTTTTCTCCCCGTTCCATTGTTCCCAGTCGGTTATCAGAGGCACGCGGACAGAATCCCGCTCGCAGAGGGCCTTGTAATCGAGGTCCGGCGGCAAGATACCGATCACATCGAACAATTTTTCGTTCTTTGAAGCGGCGATAGACGGAGAGACACCCGTGACGCCGACACCGAGCGCGCAGACTGTCGTCAGGGCAAGGCGTCTCAAGGAAACAGCGGTCGCCGGAAGTGCTTCGGTGCTGAAAGAAACCGAAAGTGCGCGCCTGAGAAAATCCATTTGTCGTACACCACGTCAACTGAAAACTGGAAAGAGGGCGGGAAGCTGCAAGCTTCCCGCCCGGGATCGGTCATTGTTCCAGGGAATTGTTGCTGACCAGAAGTTTGTAGTTCCCCGAATCCTGGAAGAGGACCACGGTCGTGCCGATCTTCCGCTTCAGGCTGAATTCGTCTGCGGCTGCCAAGGCGTTGCCGGACTGCTGAGCTTCAAAGCCCACGGTTGCCGCCTTCAATTGCCGGAAGGCTTCGCTGTCGGCGGAAACATTCTTGAAGGCCTTCACTGCCTTGCCACCGAGCACCAGTGCGAGATCGACGTCGGAGGTACCCGTGGCGTTATAGAAGTACAGGCCAGCGCGGGAAGGATTGCTGATTGGCTCGTCCTCGACCAGCACAGGCTCTGTTCCTGCTGCTGCCACGATCGTATAGAACTTGCCGGCTTCGAAGCTGAAGCTTGGGGACGCATCACGCATCGACAGGTCATAGGTTCCGGCGTGAACGATCTTGTAAGGCGTAAGACCTTCTTCGGTCAGCAAATATTCGACCGAGCCGACACTGGCGACACCGGATGCGCGCTGGCCGTCGATGATACGGACAAAGGAGGAACCGGGAGGGGGAGGACTGTCATATAGTCCTTCGTCACCCGCACGTGCCGGGAGAAGCGCCGCGAAAGTCAGCGCGAAAAAGAGGGTCACAAGCGCCAGAGCGGATGCCTGTTTGGACGAGTACTTGAACATGATTATGCTTTCTCTCACGAGTTGGACGAGCCATATCGACAGAGGCTGAGGGTGCCTGATAAGGCCTTTTCGCCGCCGGGTTTCACAGTGATGGAACGCAGCGGGGAAATCTGTGTCTGGGACATTTCGAAGAACAGGGAACTGAAACTGGTGACGCGTTCAGGACGATTGATCAACACGTTCTCGGATGAACCGTCGCGTTGGGAGATTTCGAGCGCGAAGCTGCGGACGTCGCTCTCCGACAGGCTCATGGCGAGATAATAGTCCGATCCGATGAGATGATCCTGATCGGGAACAAGCTCCTCCAGATCCATCGTGACAGCACCGCCGGGCTCGATATCGTACGCCACTTCGGCAATCTGTCTGTCAGCCTCGCAAAACCCTGCAACAGCCGGAATGATCTGGCGGAAGGTCACCTCGGGAAAGCGGGCGATGCCGGCCGTCATCGGCAATTCCCAGATAAGGAAACGCGTTCCCTCGCTTTCCGGGAGAGCGTTGTGCGTCCAGTCGAGGACTGAGGATTCCATCCCGCCGCCGCTGATGGCGTAGCTGGCGATCTCGACCTGCATGAACTCGCGCAGGAATCCGGAGAAATTGTAAGGGTTGATCTCGTCGCTGAAGCTCGTGCCGATCAGCGCGACAGGTGTCGCATCGTCGTCAAGCAGCGAGTCGAGATCGTTCAGAGCTTCGGTCGTCTCATATCGAACCATATATTCCTGGACGGCCGGCCCGGTACAAAGCGTGTCGACGATCTTGTGCATGCCCGCAAGGTGCAAGAGCTCCGCATCGACGATCTCGGTCTCGAACTCCTTGGTATTCAGGTCCTGGTAGGCTTCGGTCTGTTTCAGGGCGTCTGCGACGACCTTGGCCGTCGCCCGCGAACCTCTCGGCATCCAGTGGAAATCGCGCAGAAAGAAAAAGCTTTCTTCGCCTTCCTCGACGAAATGGTCCCTCAACTTCAGAAAATCGACGCTGCGCAATCCGGCACGGGTCAGGTCTTCGTTCAGAAGCTTGTAGGTCTGCGTCGCCATTTCACGATCGAAATCGTATTCCTTCCAGACTTCCTCGGGCACGAAAGCCGCGTCCATGAAGGATTTGGGAGGAACGAAAACCAGGGTGAGGTCGATGTCTCTGGACTTGAGGACTTCGTTTAGCCGCGCGAAATACTGAATATTGGACCGTGAGTAGAGATAGAAATCTCGCAGGTCCGCGCTTACCCGATAGAACGCCCCGCCGTAGCCTTGAACCAGTGGATGCGTAAGACCCTGAGCCAGGCTCCGTTCGGCGAGGTCCGGACAGGTAAAGATATTGCGCAGTTTCGCCGCCGGCCCTTGCGCATTTGCTGCTGTCGAGGCTGCCAGGATTGAAAACACTGCGGCCGATACCAGCCGTGTCGCATTTGCGAATATTGGAGCTTGAAACATCATTCGTCTCACTTTGCATGTCAGCGTCGGCAGGTATCTTCCTGTCCAGCACATGTCCTCACGTCGCCTTGTCTTCTGCCGGGCCACACCAGGTGGTTAGGGAAGGCACCGCTCCGGCAAGTCCGCATATACTCTGGTAGAAGGTGTCGTTTCTTCTGATCTGGATCGAGGCTGTCTGGCCAACCAGGTTCCGGAAGTCGTCAGGGAGCTGCACCTGAACCTTCATCAGCGGGTCGCTCGTGTCCTTGTCGTTGACCGGTTGGTGAATGTCATCGAGGCCGAGAGGCAGGAAAAAGACACTGTTGTCGCGAAAGTTCACCTGCGCTACCGCGCCTTTCGCAATAGCAATCGCTTCACTGAAGGGAACATAAGTGACCAGCTGCGGTGCAGCGTTCTCATCTGCAATGCGGCCGAGAGCCTTTCCTCTTTCAACTCTCGCTCCTGGTGACGCGACCGCTTCGAAGTTGGCGGTGCTGATCGGCGCATTCACGATAACCGGCCTGCCCGATGTCCCTTCGATGCCGAAAATCGGCTCACCAGCCGTGATGGTCTTCTCGTCGTTGACGAACACGACAGTCCCGGTCACGGGACTGGCGACGAGCTTGTAGTCGGACGTCACCAGGCTGGACGTGTTGGAAATCGTCAAATGCTGCTGCAGCCAGAGAAAACCGACTGCCCCCGCGAGAACCAAAGCGGCCAGACCTGCCACCAGTCTTTTCCTGGTTCCAGACGCTCCAGAGGAAGCGCGTGCCGCAACGGCGTAATAGGGCAACTGTTCGTTCCGGTCTCCAGCCGCCGCCGCCATATGTCTCGTTGTCGCGAGGTCGAAGAAGGCAGGTACTGAAATGGAGCCTGCCAAAAGCTGATCGGCTATCAGCTTTTGACACTCGTCATACTCTTCGGCGAATGTCAGCTTGGTACCGGACAGAGAACACAATACTGATTGAGTGCATGACACGTCTTCCGAGACAACATGAAGCCACGCCTGTGTCATCGTGCCCTCGAGCTGTTCCCGACGCGGCGCCTCGGCGCTGTCGTCGGAGCTCTGGGGCACGACGGACATCACCTTACCTTCGGCGGCCGTGACTCGGAAAACCGACTGCCCTGGGAATTCGACAAAGTATCCGGGTTCACCGATTTTCATGATGTTTTTCCTGAACGAACATTGGTCATTCCGCAGCGATCGCGGGACCAATGGCTTCAAAGAGCCGGTCGAATTCGCGATTTTCCTGAACCATCATCATGCATTTGGCTTTCTTGTCCTCGTCGGGATTGATGACCGTGACCATGTCGTTGGCCTTCAGGCTGAAGGTTTCCCCCTTCGACCGCGTAAGGCGCTGGTAATTCACGATCACATCAACGGTTCCCTTCACGACCAGCCAGATTTCCCGCTCTGCCGTCACGCGGCGGTTCGGAATAATGTTGCCGGGGCGAATCTTGAGCTGGCTGACGCAGTGATCTTCGTCGACGAACTTCTGCTCGGTGTCGCCCCAGTCGTGATTGATGAGCGGCATGGAGACCGCTTCGTTGGCTCCCAAGGCTTTCAGTTCGGAGACGACCTGCTTGACCTCTTGTGCGCGATTTCGAGGCATCACGAGAACGCTGTCGATCGTGTCGACAATCATGATGTTCTCTAAACCAAGCGCCACGATCCGGCGATCTGCGGTCGCTCGCAGCAGGCAGTTGGTGGAATCGATGGCGAGAACCTTGCCCGTCGTCACGTTGGATTCTGTATCCTTCGGACTGATGTCCCAAAGAGCGGACAAGGATCCGACATCGCTCCAGCCGATGTCGCTGGGTACAACGACAATCTTGTCGGAATGTTCCATCACGGCGTTGTCGATAGACATTTCAGGCGCTTGAGCGAAGGATTCCGGGTTCAGGTAATAGACGGGAATGTCTGATCTCAGCTCCGACTGCGATCCGGCGACCGCTTCGCCTGCGGCTTGCATGATGCCTGGCGCAAAGGTTTTCATCTCCTTGATGATCGTCTTGGCGGAGAACAGGAAGATGCCGGCGTTCCAGTAGTAGGTGCCTGCAGCCAGGAATTCTTGCGCAGTTGCCAGATCCGGCTTCTCGAGAAAGCCGCCCTTCGAGACACGAAAGCCTACGTCGCCCTCCGACGTGGACACGGTCTTGCCGCCCTTGATGTAACCAAATCCCGTTTCCGGAGCCGTCGGCACGATGCCGAAGGTGATGATTGCGCCATCTTCGGCCAGGGGTTTCGCAAGCTCAATCTGTTTGCGGAACGCCTCCGGATTTTCAATGACGTGGTCGGCAGGGGCCGCCAGGATCAAGGAGTCGGGATCAAGCTGTTCTGCCGCAACCGCCATCGCACCGATTGCGGCGGCTGTGCCTCGCATAAGCGGTTCGACAAAAATACCCGCGGGTTTGACGCCAATCTCATCGGATTGTTCAACTGCGAAGTTGAGAACATCCACGTTGGTCATCAGCCACGGACTGGCGAACTCCTCTCGTGGAAACCGTGTGACGGTCTCCTGGAAAAGACTGTTGTCGCCAAACAGACGTAGAAACTGCTTGGGGCTGTTCTTGCGCGAAAGCGGCCAAAGGCGGGTGCCGGAGCCGCCGATCATTATCGTAGGAATAATCTTTGCCATCTCATGACCTCATACTTGGGGTGTCTGGGCAACCGAGATTTTTAATATTGATTTCAGTGTCTTATCTTTCTTCGTTGCGTTGCCCCGCATGCGGGACAACGCAATGCTCATAGCTCTGGAAGCGAGAAAGTATTGAAGCGCACCCGGACTGGAAGACCGATGTCACTGGCGGAAATGTCTCTTTCGACCGGGATGCGGAGATAAACGTTGTCGTCGAGTACTTCGGGATTGACGATATTCTGCAGCACCTGTTCAGGCAGGGAACTTAGCTTGACTTCGCTTCCATCCATGAAGCTGATCAACGTGCTGGTGCCCGAGCCAAGTCTGGAAACGTCGTCAAAGGAAACCTTCGCTTTGACGAAACTCGGCGCGAAACTGTCGAAGAATTTCACCGGTGATTGTCCGCGGGCAACATAGTCTCCCTCTGCCGGAATTTCGCCGACCACATCGCAACTGCACGGGCTGAAGATCGTGGTCGGCTCGTTGGTCTGAATATCGACGAAGACGTAGACCGGTTCTCCCGCCTTGAACGAGGTCTTGTCGGCGAAGGACGTCACAAAGCCACTGGAAGGGGCAGGTAACGAAACCAGTTCGGATTCTACGGTCGCTGACTTTGCATCGAAGACGAAGATGCGGTTGAAGGCAGAGACACCCAGATAGGCAAGGGCGAGAAGCGCAAGTCCGAAGGTGAGTGTAAAGCCGAGAACCCGCCGGACAATTGCAAGGAGCGACGGGCTGCCGTCGTCATTCGCGGCCTTTTCAAGTTCCTTTTTGCGGGCCTTCGCCGAATTATCGCGGCTCATGAACTCCAAGACATCGCCGGCGTCCACCAGCTGGCCCGAGATGTAACTGTCAATCATGAAGCGGATTAATGTCAGCTGGCGCTGCGTGACATCAGTGAACTCGATACCGCAGCGGCCGATGTCTCGCCGGTTGTAGCGCACGATGCCGTTCATCTTCAGGCTCAGGGAATAGCCTTGAAGATTGAAACTCATGGTCAGTTCAACCGGTTCCCCGACTTTGAGCGCCTGATCGGCATTCTGAAGGGCAATGCCACCTACGGACCAGTCGGCCGCCATGAATTTCCGGTCCTTGATGGTGACCATCAGGGGCAGTTTGAAACGCGGGTGCTGGCGCTGGACTTGCACTTCTGAAGCAACGGTACTCATTATCAATTTCCCAGCCAAAGGTTGTTCGAAAGGGTTAGGGAGCGAAACTCTTGATCAGCGGTAGAGGCCATGGATCGCATCGCTCGTTGAGAAGATGTTGATCGTGTAAGCCAGCACGGCGACATAGACGAGTAGCGCTGAAGCGTGGACCAGATTGGACGAAACGATCTTGTAATAGTGCCTGAACCGGCTCTCCGATCCGCCAAGCGTGGTGTTCTGGCGGGTCCAACGCTGCTTATCCATGCGAAAGAATATGTAGACCTTGATGAAGGAGCCGAAGATCTGGTTGAAGTAGAGCAGGAACGGGTAGGTGATCGAAACTTCCTTACGAACGGTAAGGAACGTCAGCATCACCAGGTACCTGGAGATCGCCACCCACAAGAGATAAAGAATGAAGGCAAAGGGCGTCACGAAGATCGATGCGAGAACGGCCATCGTCAGCCCGGAAAGACAGGTCCACATGCTGATGCGCTGGTCTAGCACCGACCACCAGGTGAAAAGACCTACCTTATGTGGGCCAAGCGCAAGCGCACGCGTGTTCGTCCGCAGCATGTTGCCGAACCATCGGGTCATGAGAACTTTGGCGGAGACAATGAAGTCGTCGACGGGCGGCTGCTCGATTGTTTCGACGACAACGTCCGGCACGTAGTACATCAGGTAGCCGTTCTTCAGCAGCCAGTACCAGGATGACTTGTCGTCGCCTGTCAGCATCTTGATGCGTCCAAGACGCCAGTGCTCAATGAAATCCTCGTTGATGTGGCGATAAAATTCCGGCCGGCAAACGAGTTGCGCACGGAACATCGACATGCGCCCCGTCAATGTGAGCACGCGTTTGGCGAGGCCGTTCGAACTCATCAGGATCTGGCGCTGTGCGAACCGCAGCGAATACCATTTGCGGAAGATGTCACGCCCTTCCACCGTGCAGGTCTCATCGGTCGTCAGGGCGCCGACGCGCGGGTTGATCAGGAAGATGTTGGCGCATTTCTCGACCAGGTCGGCAGGCACAATACTGTCGCCGTCAATGACCGATGCGGTATCATTGGGGCCCGGGTTGTAGCGCGAGATCGCCTCGAAGCCGTACGTCAGAGCATCACGCTTGCCGGTCCCTGCGATACGCACAAAATCTAGTTTGAATGGCTGTTCGTCGCCAAACATGCTCCGGTAGAGCTGCTCAATGAGTCTCTGGTCTCCCAGTTCAACTATGGAAGCAATCACGGTTGCTCCTGCCGGAGCGCGCATGGCGGCCTCAAACGCACCCCGATAGACCTTCAAAGTGGTCGGCGCATCGATGCGGAAACTGGTGATCAGCATGAAAGCATGACCGTAGCCTGCCTCGTCGGCCTTGGCCTTGGCAGTGCGGCGTATGCGCGGGAAAGCGATTTTCCTGTACCAGAGACTGCGCAGAAGATGAATGATGCCCCACGTGTAGCGCCAGATCCCGAGCAAGCCGAGCACGAGAAGGACCTCTTGGGTTTTGCTCGTGAAGGCTTCGTCCGGCAGGAGCAGAACCACGATTGCGATCACGAGCATGTACAGGACATGATAGATCATGCGGTCTCCAGGGCGTTTAGGAAGTCGTTTGCGGGCAATGCCATGGGTGTAGTCTTTTCATCTGACAGCCGGGTGACGATGCAGAGCCTGTTGTCTGGTGAAAGCCTCCGTGTGGCTGTTTCAGGACGCACTCCGGCGCTCCTGTGATATTGATGCTTCCCGTTCATCGACCTTATCCCGATCAAGCAGTTTTCTAGTGTATTGTCAGTAAAGTCGGACATACGTCACGATTCTTCAAAATCACAATCACTTACCAAGTGAATAAGCAATCAGCGTGCCAATACGATCTTGATCAATTTGCTGTTGTTTCTGCGAAAATTATGAGCGATTTTCTTTTAGGTTTTCTATCGTGCCTTTTTTATAGTCATTTACTTAAATTTTAGACATTTATTTCTTGAATTTCCTCTAAGTCGCTTTTCTCTCTCATCAAGTGTCGTGTGCTGCTTCGTCAGTCGACCTGGAAGTCAAGGCTCTGGAGGAGTTCAGGACTGTAGTCGTCCAGATACCGGATCGGCATTTCCCAGATGACCAGCTGCGGATAGTCGAGTTCCCCGTCTTCCAGCTTCTTCAGGTAACCGGACATGGGATCGAACGGACCCTTGCCTTCCTCGGCGACGTTGAGCACATCGGTTTGCAGCGCGTTGCGCAGATGACTCTCAAAACTCCAGAGCGTATTCGCGCTGTAGCTGGTCCCCGCCAAGGCGACGGGAACAGGGTTCTCGTCGCCGTCGTCAAGCAGACTGGCCACATCGTCAACCGAAGCCCGCACCAGGATCGGTTGAATGGTCTCGTCCGGATAGGACAGGGAAGGCATGATCGATCCAAGCTTGATGAACTTCAGAAGATCTCCGCGATGGCTGGTCTTCTGTTGAGGTTCGACCGTCAGTTCGGCTGGTGGCAGGCTCTCGGCCAGAGTTTCCGGCACAAGATTTCTTGCAACGACTTCCGCACCCTCGACGGTCCAGTGTGTATCGGTCTTGAGAAAGACCTGTTCGTGTTCCTTGGCCTCTACAAGCGGCTTGCGCAGTTCGGGCACCAGAACAGAGTGTGCTTGAAGCTCGCCCCGGACCTGCTCGTAAAGGGGTTGATGAACCTTCGGCCATCGGAGCGACCCGAGATGTTCGCTATAAACTTCCGACTTGGTGGGAAGAAGGGCGACGACAAGCTTCGTGCCGTGCTCAGCAAAGAGCTTGTCCGTATTCTCGACCGCAGCAAGAGCCGCTTCCAGGTTCTGTGGTGAGTCCTTGGTCCAGGAAAATTCTTCCGTCGAATAGAGCCAACCGTCTGCTCCGACCAGGACCCCCTTCTTGGCTTCGCCAAACAGGCCCAGCGAAATGACGTTATAAAGATTGATGGAAATTTCGCGGAAAAACAGATCGTCCTTGTATGCATTCTCGAGATCGAGCGCGACCTTTCCCTTGAGAAAGGCCGATGGTGTGCCGTCGTTGTTTTTCCAGTCAATATTGCTGAACATGGCGAAATTGACGGTGTAGGCGAAGCCGATGGCGAACAAGCCGATCATCGAAGCGGAAAGGATCTTGGAACCTGTGCTGGTCATGGCGTGTGTCCCTCTCTCGGTCAGAACTGGAAGTAGAGGAAAGGGGAATCGTTGTCTGCGGTCAGCTTGATCAGAGACAGGACGCCCACACTCGAAACCAAAAGGCCGTGCCGAATTGAGATGAATTCGGGGCTTACGAACGTGTCACCTTTGGTCGGTTTGGATCCGGATTGCGACAAATAGGGCTCCAGGTAGACGATGACGATTGAGACCACGAGCATCGCAAGCGAGAACCGTGTCACCTGCCAGGCGACGATATCTGTCATGCCGAACCCGTGCATGCCCACCATGCCCGACAGCATGGCGAAGGCTGAGGGAACGTTTTCGGCGCGGAAGAAAACCCAGCCGATCATCACGCAGACGAGCGTCAGCGGCAGGTAAAGGATCGATCTGTCTCGCGTGCTGGAAACACCGCACCAGCGCTCTATCCCCAGAAGGATTCCATGCCAGGCACCCCAGATCGCAAATGTCCAGTTTGCACCATGCCAGAGACCGCCGAGAAACATCGTCAGGAACAGGTTTACGTAGGTCCGTGTGACGCCAATACGGTTACCTCCCAGGGGAATGTAGAGATAGTCGCGGAGCCAGGCTGAAAGGCTGAGGTGCCAGCGTCTCCAAAATTCCGTGATCGATCGGGAGATATAGGGGAACTGGAAGTTCCGGATGAAGTGGAAGCCGAGCATAAGACCAAGGCCGATGGCCATGTCACTGTAGCCGGAGAAGTCGAAATAAAGCTGGATCGTGTAGGCGGTGATACAGAGCCAGCTCTCCGAAAAGGTCGGCATATCCACGCTGAATATCGTATCGGCGATCGGCGCCACGGAATCGGCGATCAGAACTTTCTTGGCGAGACCCAGCATGAACATGCGTGAGCCTTCTCCGAACTTTTCCCAGGAGTGCTCGCGTTCGACGAACTGATCCGCGAGATCCTTGTAGCGAAGAACGGGCCCTGCGATCAGCTGCGGAAACAACGCGATGAAGGCAGCAAAGTCGAAAAGGTTTGTCGCGGGCGGAGCATCCTTCCGGGCGACGTCGACAACATAGCTGATCGCCTGGAAGACATAGAAAGAGATGCCGATGGGCAGAATAACCTGTCCGAAAAGGGGCGACAGAGGCTCTCCGTTAAAGAAAGTCAGGGATACGCTGTCGACGAAGAAATTGAAATACTTGAAATACAAAAGAACGGATAGATTTCCTATCACGCCAATCGCGCAGAAACGCTTGGACGCCTTTGCATCTTCGCGCATTTGAGCAGCGTAGATTTTATGGCCGACGAAATAGCTCCAGCCGGTCACCAGGATAAGCAAAGCCAGATAGTCGACACGCCACCACGCGTAGAAGAAATAGGACCCTGCGAGAATGACTGCCGACTTGAAGCGGAAAGGTGTCACAAAATAGAGCACCAGAAATATCGGCAAGAAGGCCATGATGAAAAAAGCTGAAGAGAAAACCATTTTATCAATTTCTTCCGTTGATCAGGTTCGCACCGAGTGAATCCGAAGAAAGGAAAATGTCATTCGACATATTCTTTCCAGCCTGAAGTCAGAATTGTTGCGGAATACTGGTGGCCAGCCGCGCTGGCGCGCTTCAGCCATTCCTTGACGCCTTTGGCGTTGTCATCCTTGGCCTCCGCGCGCAGATGCGCGGCATAGCGGAACATGGCTTCGGCGCTGCCGTTTTCGGCAGCACGATGCAGCCATTCGATGGCGACCTGCTGCGCATCAGGCGTGTCCTGATAGATGAAATGGAAGAACAGGTCGTACATGGCACGCGCACTGCCATCTTCACCGGCATCTTCAAGCCACTTCACCCCGAGATCGATGTTCTGGTCGATACCGAACCCGGCGAGGAGCGAGCGGCCGACCTCGGCCTTGGCTTCGGTGGAGTCCGCTTCAGCAGCTCTGTAAAAATAGACGAAGGCCAATTCCGGGTTGATTTCGGTAATGCCACCCGATGCAAAGATGCGGCCCAGTTGCAGCAGCGCGGTGGTCGAGCCGGCATCTGCCGCCTGCTGGTACCAGCCGATGGCCTTGGTCGAGTTCCGTTCGGTTCCGACCCCGTCCAGATAGGCTTTTGCAGTCCGCAATTGAGCGCGCACGCTGCCTTGGGTCGCTGCTTCCTCGAAGTACTGCAGAGCGAGGTCCAGATCCCGCTCGACATAGGTGCCATCCGTATAGGCCTGGCCGAGGCGAAAGGCGACATCGAGGCTTTGCGGCGACTTCTGGTAGACCTGCTTCAGGAGTTGAATGGCCTGTTCCGGGTCGGCTTCAATTTCAGGTGTGCCTTCCGAAAGCGTCAGTGCGACCTGGACCATCGGCGCAGTGTAGCCCTGTGTCAGGCCGACCGAGGCGATGGAAAGGGCTTTTTCGAGGTCCGGGGTACCCGCCTCGCTGCTGAGATAGATTCTGACGGCGCGCGCGACTGCAGGACCATAACCCCGATCGACGAGCACGTTCAGAATATCCAGCCCGGTGCCGATGTTGACCGGCTCTCCCGTGGCTATATAAGTTTCGGCGACCCGCAGATTTGTGCCGGAGCTGTCGATACCGAGCTGCTGCGCGCGCTGAAGCAGGGAAAAGGCTTCCTGATCGTCCGCGGACTTTTGAAGCAGGGCGAAGGCATAGGCCACCATCGCTTCGGGATTTTCTGCGTCGGAACCCGATTTCAGGGCGGCCATCATTTTTTGAGGTTCGCCTGCGAGCTCGTGGAGCGACGCGATACCGATCCACCCCTTGCCATCTCCTGCGTCTACCGCAGCTTGGAAGGAGTTTCTGGCCAGCTCGAAATTCTGTTCGCTGTCCCGATAGAACTCACCCAGCACGATCAGTGCCTGGGTGGAACCGGCGTCCACGGCCCGGTGTAGCCAGGTCAGGGCGCGGGGCACATCCGGTGTTAATGTTCTCTTCCCGCGAAGGTAGATCGTGCCGAGCGTCGTCATCGCGGAGGCGCTGTTCTGCGCGGCCGCGCTTTGTAGCAGCGACAGTGCCTCATCAAGCGACTGAGCATCTTCGCGGGTGGCATTGATGAAGGACGCGAGCCGTTCAAGAGCTCTCGGTGTTGGGTCGAGCGCTACAGCCTTCTTGTACCACTCTTCCGCCTCACTGAGCGAAAGCTCGACAAATTCGTTGGTGCGATAGACGTCGCCCAGGCGGACCATCGCAAGCTGGTTATCGCGTTCTGCCGCGTACTGCAGGGCGCTAAGCGCCTTTTTCTGCAGGGCCTTGTCGCCCAGCTTGTCAAAATACTGCGAACTGGAAAGCCGCCCCAGAACAAGGTCGCCCAGCTCGTAAGCGGCGGACACCGAGCCTCGTTCAAGTGCATATTCAAAGAAGTAGAGAGAATATCCGAAGCGCATATCTTGCGGCAGCGTAGAGCGCAGGATCCGCCCGCCAAGCTTCTCAGCGTCGTCGGTCGACAAACTTGTTCCGGACGCCAGAAACTTCTCAACGGTGGCGTCCATCTCGTTGGTGGAGAGCTTCTGACCGTCCTTGAGAAGTTTCTCAAAGATACGGATCTGGTAGTAAAGGCCGTCGGAGTGACCCGTTTCGCTCAACAGACTCGCGAGTTGTTCCGCTTCCTCGCGTGTCACGCCGAGCCTGTTCTTGTCCGTGTAGTCGTCGAGAAGACGCAGGGTTGCCTTTACGGAGCCGAGCGTGACGGAGGCGACGAGCGCATTCTTCACCCGCGCTGCAATGTCCGGCTCGTCGAGCAGATCCTTGAGCGCCGAATAGATCAGATAGCCGCCGTTTGCCGAGCCGCCTGTCAGCGCGCTGGCATAGTTGGCAACCGCTTTTTCGAGATTTTTCTCGCCGATTGATCCGTCCAGGTAGGCATTACCCATCAAAATAGCTGCGCGCGCGTCGCTCGGCGCTTCGACGGCGAGCTGAGTAAAGGCAAGCAACCGAAGGGAACGCGCTTCCTCGGGGTCTTCACCTTCGATCAGTTCGGCATATCCCAGAAGTGTCTCGGGATCGCCGTCGGACAGGAACGGCTGAAACAGTTCCTTTGCCCTCTCAGGCCCGACAGCCTCTTTGACGTTTTCCGGATTGCTGACAAACTCCATCGCCAGCCGCAGGCCTGCATCCTTGCGCCCGTTTTCAAGAGCAATTTCAAGATGCTCCGTTGCCCTGCGTCCCTTGTCAGGCTCGGAAGTCGCGAGAAGCGCCTTTCCGTACTGGTATTCGAGCAGGGCAAATTCATCACCGGACGCGGTCGCGAGGGCTTCTTCAAACAGGCGGGAGCCGGTCGTGAAGTCGCTTACGATGAGAGGATTGGATTGGGAATAGGGCAGCCCGCGAAGCAGACGGTCAGCCAGCTCGATCCGTTCTTCCGGCGTGAGGGTGGCGATATAGGCCTCAGTGACCGCAAGTTTATTCACCTGCGACACAGGCAGGTTGCTGACAGGTTCCTGATCTGAAATCACCGCCGGCGCGCTCTGCGCCTGCACTGGCGCAGTCAGCGGAACGAGAGCCAGCAAACTCCATATCGTGGCAATGGCACAGGAACCGAGCAAGGACGTTCTTGAGGACCGGAACGGGCGGTTAGATTTGACTGTACGAGGTACTGACATGGGTCCGCTCATGAAGATCTAGTTGGTCACCGGATTGACCGCACCGGCCTGCACGCTCGTCTCGTTGCCGAGACACAGATCGGTAATCTGCGACGTTTCGAAGGCTGGAGCAGTTGCATGGGAGGCAAGCAATCCCCTCTTCTGCAGCGCGCACGCCTTGTGGTGAGTGACTTTGGGGAGGCAGGTTGATGCAACGGTCACAGCCTGTCCGTCCGAACCGTATTTGAGAAGCCAGAGCGACTGGTCCTTGAGATCGCCGCCATAAAGCCCTTTGCGCTGGAAGATGAACTGGTTGTCCTTGAGTGTTACCGCGCTCAGACCGTTGGCCTTGATGCCGACATTGTTTTCCGTGAGCTCGTTGTCCGCAGCAAAGAAGCTTCCGAAGGGAATGTACGGATCCATCTCGAAGTCGCGGGTATGGGCCGCGTCACTGTCTTCCAGGACCGAAATGTACCCGTCGATAGCTGCTTCCGCATTGCCGCTGATCCGATTGCGGGTGATCGACAGATCCCAGGAATTGCGTGCCTTGATACCTGCACGTTTGTTGTTGAAGAAATGGTTGGAATCGATCAGGGCGCAGGGGCTTTCGAAATAGGTCAGGCCGTCTTGCTCGTTGCCGAAGGAGGTGTTCGCGTAAATCGTGGTCGCCATGGAATCTCGGTCGACCATCAGGCCCGAGCCGGCGTTGTCGAACATCAGGTTTCCGACAAGGAAACTGTCGTCTACCTCTCGCGAGATGATGCCGCCGTGTTTCTTCTCGGTGTCGTAGCCGGTGTTGTACGACAGCGTCAGACGCTTGGAGCGGTCATGCGGGTCGAGGCCATAGGTGATGCTGTTGCGATACTCGTTGCCAACCACAGCCACGTCGTCAGCTTCATAGGAGTAGAACCCGTAGAGCATGTTCTCGAAGCTGTTGTCGGCGATGATGCCGAACGGTCTTTGATCCTGGCGTTTTTCGTCGATGGAATCCTTCGGTCCGGAAGAGAGCGAAAGGCCATAAGATTTGCCGGCGGAATAGCCCAGACCGACGATCCTGGAGCCGCCGATATAGGTTTCGCTGTTGCTCCACGAAAGAATGAAGGGACGGAAGTCCTTACGGTGCTTGTAGTCCGAGAAGGCAAAGTCCTGCTTGCCTTCATCATAGGCACCGAGTGTCGTGTCCACGACGAACAATTTGCCGGCGTTCACGATGAAGGAACCGTAGCTCTGGCTCAGATAAAAGGCCTTGGCCTCCTGACCGGACAGGACAAGTGTCGCGTTCGGGCCAATCACGATCGGTGCGCGGAAGATGAAGCCATCATCCACCCGGTCAACCGTTCTGAACCTGCCCGAAACAGACAGGTAAAGCAGCTTTTCGACCGTGAAAACGCCTTCTGTCAGATAGAGGAAAATCGGGTTGATCGTGCCCTGGCGCTTGTAGAGGTAATCGCGCGCACTCATGCCGACGACTTCCTCGAAGAACTTGGAGGAGAACCGGTTGAGGCGGGCAAACCGGTTGAGGCCTGCCACGGAAAGCCCGCTTGGGCCAGCGCGCGGAAGCAAGGGCACGATGCTCCGGACATTGCCTGAGGAGGCATTTAGCCCGGCGATGAGGTCCGGATAACCGTCGTCCTGAACCAATGTGTTCTGGCGCACGAGCCTGATGCCGTCACCAACGCGCAAGGTGTTCGAGTCTTCGATCTGGAATGACAACGGAGTGACATCTGCATCGACGTTTTTCGCCGCAGCATCTTCCCCTTGTGTCAGGGCGTACGCCTGAGGGTGGTTGCGTGCCAGAAGTCCATCCGTGTCGAGATCATGCGCCATCCACTCTGCGACATCACGATAGGTACCAACTCGCAAGCGGTAGTCGTCAACGTCTTTAAGCAGCCGGGCACTTTCCTCCAGATTGCCGAGTCGAGCTTCTATCCGGAGAGCCCCGGCCAGGGCGCTCTGAGCCAATGAAGGGTGTTCGATCTTTGATGTTGCAAGCCTTGCTTCTTCGAACCGTCCGGCCATGGCGAGGGCCGTAGTTTTCTGTTCCAGCTTCTGGTCGGAATTGAGCCGGTCGTCTGCGCTGCCAAGAAGAAGATCCGTGTTTTCGACGTCGCCCAGCATGGCAAATGTTTTCGCCAAGGCTTCATGGTCCTGAGCCTCAAGACTTTCATCTTGAACGAGCCGGGAAAGGAGAGGGGACACGAAGTCTAGATCGGAGATCGTTTGTGGGTCGTCTTCAAATCTGGCCCTGACGAAGCCGTGGAGCAGATCTAGCAGCGACTTTGGCGAAAGATCCGATGCGCTCTCTGTGAGAAGAGTACGCATGAACTCTGGTTCCCGGACATAGGCGCCCAAGGCAGCCGTGTTGTCGAAGCTGGAGACCGTTTGTGTATTTTCAGCTGGAACGCCTTGGAATGTTTTCAGGGCCTCGGATGTCGCATGGACGTCCTCTTGCAGCACTGCGCTGTAGGCTTTTGCCCAAGCGCGGTCGTTGCTTGCAAACGGTCCCTCTCCGGAAAGCAGAGCTTCGAGGATATCCACGTCCCGGTTATCGATTGCAATGCGTAGCAACTGCCGGTTCGCTGCGGCGGCAACGGTTTCGTCCGATGTCATGGACTGCACACGTTCCAGAAGCTCGTTCAGGCCTGCTTCTCCGAGGGTTGCGGTAAGGTCCCTGAGCAGTTCCAGATCTTTTGCGTCAAACTCTCCAGCTTGGAAACTGTCGAGAATCTTGCTGGCGGTCGTTTCCACGGCAGCATCGTAGCCGGCAGTCGCCAACTCATCGGACGCCACCTTGAGTGCCACGTTTCGCCGCTGCGTATCGCTTATCCTGCCTGCAGCTTCCAGCGCAGGAAAACCTCGCCCCTGCGACGCCATGATCACACTGATTTCCTGCAACATGGGGTCGCGGGCATTTTCAGTTCGCTCATTTGCTGCAGTTGTCCAGAACGACGTGAAAAGAGCCATATCCAGCTGGTTCTGACGGGCCAGTGCACGGGTCAGCGCGACAGCCAATTTGTGCGATGCAGCATCGTTCTCATCGAAGTTCGCAATCAGGTTTACCAGGAGCTCAACACTGGTGAGCTCACCGCTGGCGATGCCGCGCTCAAGACTGTCGGTGAGTTCCTCGCTCTCCAATTGCTTCAATGTTGAGAAATAGTCGGGCCTGTAGAGCTCTGAGGTCGCAAACGATCTGCCGAAAGGTTCAAGGTATCGGTAGGCAAGCCCTGGATCGGAATGGATCTCAACCATCCGCTCAGCAAGCGGAAACGCCTTTTCAGGATCCTCTGATTTCAGTATTTCTATAGAATTTTCAATGACTTTATCAGCCTGGGCGCGCAAATCGGCGTCGCCCAGAAGTTTGGCCGCCTCGACCCTAATCAATTCGTTGGAAATTCGCAGGACCGCTTCGAAAAGCCTGATGTCCTTTCCCAGCTTCTTCTCGGTACGCGCCCTGTTATAGAGCGCGCCAAGCGTGAAACGCGGATCCTTCAACTTTGCGAAGTTCTCATTGATCTGAACACTGACATCCAGGATCTGCTTTTCGTCCAGATCGGTCTCGATGATCCTGTTCGACAGCACTTCTATGAGAAAGCCGGCGATCATGTCCCGTGAAATACCGGCTGCGCCCAATCTCTCCTTCGCCAGCTTGGCCTCGCTGATCATGTCGCTGAGTACCGAACTGATGTGGGCTTCGGACTTGGCAAGGTTGTCGAGCTGTTCGTAGATTTTCAGAGCGAGTTGTGCCGACTGAGTGGCTTCGCCGATCAGGCTTGTATGCTTCGCCAGGGCGATGTTCTGGGAAATAATGAGCTCAGCCTTACGCACATCAATCTTGTCGACAATGTCGAATTCGCCGGCTGTCTCTCCAAGTGTCGAAAAGGCCTGATCAACGACGTTGACGCGCGTATTTTGCGCTGCAGCAGAGCCGCAGGCTATGCCGACAGATAACGTAAATGAGAGGCAGGTTTTTCCCGCATTTAGAAATGCGATACGCATGGCAAAGGACTTCTTGAACTGCAAATTGTTGCTATGCAGCATAGTAGTTTCAGTCGGCTAAAATTGTAAAGTTACGAAGGGTTTAAATTGGAGCGACCTAACGTCAATTTGTGCGGAAAGTAAAGGCAGCCGCATAGTTTTTGTGCAGGTGCAGCATAAATGGGTGCCAATAGGACGCCTGATTAAAGCTTTAAGGCTGACGTAGAGAAATTCAGGAAATTTGGAACTCGTTAAAACTTTAGGATTTTCTCCAAGGGGTTTGAAAGCCGGCGATGCCTAGTGTGAGCCAAATGTCTTGGTGAGCACTATGTCGCGTTTCATTCAAAATACGGTTCGAACCGGTCTCGGCGTTGCAATTTACGCCCTTGCCATGTCAGGGATTCAGTCATCCCCGGCCAAGGCGCAGACGCTTCTTTCGAGCCTTTCCAACGTCCCCCAGGTGACGCTTGCCGGAGTGGGAACTTCTGCCTCCGCTGCGAGAAACCCTGCCGATACGAACGTCTCATCCTGCAAATCGGTGCCGGCGCCGGTCGTGGTGCTCGATACCCGGTCCAAATACCATCAGTCGGGTTCCAAGGATACGGTTGACGCAGCTGCCAGACGCAAGCGCGAACTTCAGATGAAGCCGGTCCGAAGCTTCTTGCGGACAGTTGGTATGGAGGCCTTCAGCGGCGACGTGAAGCTGGAGCGTTGTGCGGCGAAAACTCTTGCGGCTTGGGCACGTGACGGAGCGCTGACGAAGATGAAAAGCGGTGACGCTCATCTTTCGCGCAGTCGGTTTATGGCCGAGATCGGTCTCACCATCGACTATCTGGAAACCAGAGGTGCCTTCTCCGAAGACCAGCGCGTCGTCATCGGGGGCTGGTTAACGGATGTGGCTCGCTCGACGGTACATTTCTTCCGGTATCAGGCTGGGCCCAAATCGCGCAGGAACAATCATAGATACTGGGCAGCACTCGCCGTCGGAGCGGCCGGATACATTGGTCGGGATGCTGATCTCGTCAAGTGGGCTCACGAAAGCGCCAAAATCGGGCTCTGTCAGGTCGATGCCGCAGGTCATCTGGCGCTGGAAATTCAGCGGGGAAGCCAGGCTCGCAACTATCATGTCTATGCCCTTCGGCCACTCGGTGGACTGGCTGCCATGAGCGCCGAAAGAGGGGACGATCTGTCCTTGATCTGCGAGGGAGCCTTGGGCCGGTTGGCGAAGACCACGTTGGCGGCCGTCCGGAACCCCAATCCGATTGCCGAGATTGCAGGGGCTGAGCAGGCAAGACTGGTGAAGGAAAGCGACTTTGTCGCCCCGCTTCGCCTTTCGGAAGGGACGTCGCTCTTCGTGTCGCTGCAGAAGCTGATCGTACCGGATCAGGATACTGCAAAAGCCGACCTGGAAATTGTGGTCGCGGCATCGACGAAGGGATGAAGGAACGTCGTTAAAGCGCGGCACGATGCGGTCTCGTTTCGCCCTCTGTCTGACTTTGCCCGGTCTTCATTTATGACTTTACACTTGGCATGAAGATCGGTGAAAGCTGCTGCCACGGTTGAACAAAATGCAAAGGGCCGGTGCATTCGCCGGCCCTTTTCATTCATCCAGTTGATAATCCGACTTTCGGCAGCATCATTTCGCTGGAAGCGATTGCAGGTAGGCTTTCGCGGCGCTGTTGCCGCTGTCTGCAGCGGCTACCAGATAGTGGCGCGCAGCGGAAATGTCCTTGGATGTTCCGTTACCTTCCGCATAAGCGACACCCGTGTTGAACTGGGCTTCCTGGTTTCCGGCATCGGCTGCTTTTTTGTTCCAGTACAAAGCCTTTTTCGGATTTTTCGGTGTCGGTCCGCCAAGCTCGTAGAAACGAGCCAGCGCGATCGAAGCATCGACATCTCCTGACTCAGCTACAGAGGTAAGCGTCGAAACGATCTGATCCGTCGCGGAGTTGCCGGCCTTGCCGAAGGAAGCCTGATCGACCAGAAGCCGTACGGCGCTTTTCTGTCCGTTCGAGGCTGCAATTCCGTAGTATTTCAAAGCTTCTTCATTGATTGCATTGTTGTTGCCACGCAGAACCCGGGCAACCAGAAGAGCAGCTTTGCCGTTCCCTTCATCGGCGACCTTGCGGATTTGTGCGAAGACCTCGCGTTTCCGGTTCTCGTCGGTAAGTGCTTCATAGTCCGCAATCAGATCGTTGATCCGGGCGCTGGGGATCGACAGCATGTATGGCAGGACAGCGGCACGCTCCGCCTCGGAATCAGTCTTGCGATAAAAGCTGGCTGCGGTGCTGGAAGCCCTTTCCGGGTTGATCTCGGCTGCGGCTTTTATCCAGAAAACGCCAGCTTTAAGGTTTTTACGAATACCGTCTTGACCGGCAAGCGTATCCTTTGCCAGCGAAAGATACTTCCCAACAGCCTTCGTTCTGCCCTGGCTGGCGATCAGGCGTTTGGCTTCGTTGAGACGGCCGCTGGAAGCATAGAGTCTCGCAAGATCGTCTTTCGCCCGGACTGATCCGTAGGAGGCTGCTTTCGCATACCAGTAAGAGCTGTTGGTGTTCAGGCCGCTACCCTTCAGCTTGCCCTGCTTTGCCAGGTCGGCAAGAAGCATGGAAGCGCGTATCGACTTGTCTTCATTCGCCAGTCTTGCGTAGCCAGGCAGAACGGCACGTAAATTTCTCGGGATATAGACGCCATCGCTGTGTAACTTGGCAAGGCGGGATATGGAAGAGCCGTAGCCTGCAGCAGCGGATGCTTCGAGTGCGGCATAAGCTTCTTTTTTCTCGCCGCGGTCTTCGTGTATCTGGGCGAGCTTGCGGCCAGCGATGCCTTTGACCTCGAGTGCTTCCGCATCTCCCGGTGACTCGGCCAATTTTTCGTCCGCTGCGACGAGCGCCTTGTTGTACTGGACTTCTGCCCACCGTTGCTGGTTGTCTCGCTCGGCGCGGCTTCCGACATCCAGAATAGTCCGGGGGCTGGCGCAGCTTGCAAGAAGTCCAGCAAGGAAGGCCGCTCCGACGAGTTTTTTCAACGATCTAAAGGACTTACTTTTCAAAACTAATCGTCCCGATTTGCGGTGCCTAGAACCCTGTTGTTCTCGAGTTTTGTAATATCTGCCGGTTCCAGAAGGCAAGAAGTCAGCTAAAAATAATGAACCTGGATTAAGTTTTAGTAACTATAGAAACATATTTACCGCACTTATCCGTCGCTTTAACCAAATTTCAATGTTCGTTTCCGTGCAATTGCTTAACTTTTAAGCAACTTACTGGGAAACAGGAAATGGAAGTTGGCGGCGCCAAGAAATGAGCGACGGAATATCCGTCGCTCATTGGCTTGATTTCCGATGATTTCCCTGCCGTTACCAGCAGAGGCCGTGGTAGGTGAGGTTGGCCGTCGACGTCATCGAAACGCGAGCAAGGTCGATCACGGTAAGTTCCTTGTTGGAAGCCGAAAGAGACTCCGCAAGCCCTGGATACTTGTTTCCGATGACCACTATCTCGGAGCGTGCAACCACGTCGTCGATCGTGTCGCAGACAAGCGGTGCGATATGGGGCAGATAGTTTCGGCCACCGTTTTCGGTCTTGACCACATTCGGATCATAAATGTTGATCTGCTTGCCCTTGCCGAGAAAGGTTTCCACCAATTCGACCATCGGACTTTCGCGAAGATCGTCGGTGTTTTCCTTGAAGGTCACGCCCATGAAACCGACGTTGTTCTTGCCGGCGTTGTTGACCAGTTTCTTGGCACGGTCGATCTGCAGCAGATTGGCGCTGTAGGCAGCATCCAGCATCGGTGTCGGAACGTTGTTGAGCCGGCCGAAACCGGTCAGCGCGCGCAAGTCCTTGGGCAGGCATGATCCGCCGAAGGCAAAGCCGGGTTTCATGTAGGCCTTGGAAATATTCAGCCGCGTATCGGCGCACAGGACTTCCAGAACATCGTGGCTGTCGATGTCCTTGGACTTGCACAGGTTGCCGATTTCATTCGCGAAGCTGATCTTCACTGCATGCCAGCAATTGTTTGCATATTTGACGATTTCGCCACTGCGCATCGGGATGACATGCGGAACAACCGGAATGTGAGCGACGAGCGACTTGAGCGCATCAATGGAGCGGGTGTCATCGCCATACTGGCCGAAGACAATCGCGCCAGGGCTGTAGTAGTCGTCGATGGCCGTGCTTTCGCGCAGGAATTCCGGATAGTAGGCGACGCCGAAATCAACTCCAGGTACCTTTCCGGAAGTTTCGGCCAGGGCCGGCAGCACGACTTCTTCCATCGTGCCTGGAAGAATCGTGGAGCGCATGACGACAATGTGGAATTCGTCCTTGTCGCGCAACACGCGGCCAATGTCTTCCGAGACCTGCTTCACATAGCCGGTGTTCAAGGTGCCATTGGGAAGGCTGGGTGTGCCCACACAGCAGAACGTCATATTGGTGGACCGGACGGCTTCCTCGATGTCGGTCGTGGCTTTCAGCGTGCCCTTTTCGTGGCCAGCTGCAATCAGCTCGTCCAAGCCTGGTTCGATAATCGGTGACTTGCCGTTGGCGAGGCGCTCGATCGTTGTGGCGCTGACGTCCATCGCAACGACATTGTAGCCGTCATTGCAAAGGCAGGCTGCGGAAACGCAACCGACATATCCGGCACCAACCACGCTGATGCTGAAAGTTCCGTCATTGGACTTGAAGTCGATCATGGCAGTTATTCACCTCATAATTGATAAGTAATTCGGTCATCTCAGGGATGACGTAGAGTTCTCCGCGGCGCGGCACTCAGGCCGCGCTTCGCGATCAGGTTTTCATGGGCGTTTCACCGCCGTTCGGTGCAGCAACTCATGCCGACAACCGCTCTGAAATAACGTTGGAGCCGGTCCAGCCCGAGAGCAGCTCCAGTCCGTCCCTCAGAAGTTTTCTCGCCTCGCTGAGCGAAGATGCCTCGACGTAACAACGCATCTCGGGCGCATTTCCGGAGGGGCGCAGGTGAATGATCCGTTCTCCGTCGAGGGTGATCCGCAGACCGTCGATCGTGTCGATCGAGACGGGCTGTCCGACGGGAGCCAGGAAGTCCCGCAAATTGTCTTCATTCTGCGAGAGGTAGCTAACAAGGCTGGAGCTGCGATCGGTGGAGTAGTTTTCCAACCTGTCCGCCAGAGCAGCCTTCAGGCCAAAGGATCTCGCCAGGGTTCCCAGGTCGTCTTTCGACGCGGCGAGGTTCTTGAGCGTTGCGAGGATCGGGACAAAACAATCGCGTGTCGGCAAGGCTTCGAACCTGGATGGCCCGCAATCGAAATTTGACTGGAGCAGTACACCGCCGTTGGCCTCGAAGCCGACAACGGCTGTCGCTCCATTCACCTCGACCGATTCCATGCCGGATATCACAAAAGGTGACCCGACCCGGGTGCGGAAGGTTTCGAACGGCGCATCCTTCTCGATGCTGGAATTCGATGTAACCGGAGTAACCACGGCATCCGCTCCCAGATGCAGGGCGCTGATCAATCCAAGGAGATCCCCGCGCAGGGGAGTGCCGGTTTGGTCAGCGACCAGAGGGCGGTCACCGTCGCCGTCGGCGGAAACAATGGCGTCGAGCTGGTGTTCGGCAGCCCAGTCTTGCAAAAGCGTTTCCGTTACTGCAGAGACGGCTTCCGTGTCGACCGGAATGAATGTTTCGGACCGACCAAGGGGTATTGCCTGGGCGCCGTAATATTCGAGGATGCTGACCAGAAGGTCTCTGGCGACGGTGCTGTGCTGGTAAACGCCGATCCGGAGACCGCTGAGCGCACCGGCTTCCAGGAATGTCTTGAGGCGCGTCTCGAAACCGCGCATTGCTTCGTCACAAATGCGGGCGGGAGGCGAGTTGGCACGCTTGACTGCGACAATGTCCGTCTTCGTGATCATTGCGGCAAAGCGCGTGATTTCCATTTCATCGACCTTGGAAATCTCACCGTCCGGCCGATAGAACTTGATACCGTTGCGATCAGCCGGAATATGCGAGCCGGTCACCATCAGACTGGCGCTGAGACGTCCAATCGCGTGATAGGCGAGGGCAGGTGTCGGCAGCGTGCCGCAATCGACCACGTTCAGATTGAGCTCGCTGAGTGCGTTCGCGCAAAGCTCCAGGATCTCGGGGCTGGACTCGCGAAAATCCCGGCCAATGTAGACGGTATCGAATTCGGAAATCTGGTTTGTCTCCAGAAGATACCGGCCAAAGGCGAGCGTGTAGATAAGAGTCGTGTCACCGACGAGTTCAGTTGACAGACCCCTCAGTCCGCTTGTTCCAAATTTGGCGACCATCTCAAAACACCCCATCAAAAGAATAAGTCACGAAGGTCCGTTGACGGTAGTAAAAACCAGACGTGAGTCTAGATTAACCGCCTTAAAGATTCTGGTTTTTATGTGCTATTCAAGCGATTACTCGGATGAATATTTATTATCACAAATTGTAGTCAAAAAATTTTCTTTTAAAAGTGAAATTCATGTGACAAATGCTTTTATGAAGTGCGTTTTTATGTTCAAAAATTTAACTGGTGCAAATTTTGTGTGCATAATTCTTTTGCTGGGTTCAAAGTGGTGAGAGAGGTCTTCGCAGGTGGCCACATTGCGGCCCCCGAAAGTCATGCCAGTTTTCTCTTGAGAGGCTGCAAGGTTTCGAATGCCGGTTCGTTTTCGCTGAGCCGCTCAATCCTGTCCGACAATTCGTAGATCGAGCAAAGGATGTGGTAGAAGGAGCTTGCAGGTGCAGGCTCATCAATGAAGCTGCCGTCGGTTTTCATCTTGTCTCGCCAAAGTCCGGGAACCGGCGTGTTCAGGAAAAGCTCCAATGCCTGGCACGCGGCAAGGGTGGATGCGAGGTATCTTTCCTGTTCGGCACCCGACGAAACGGAAGCGAGGGCGATTGCCGCCTTGATCCACTCCGTCTGCGGCCAGAGCCTTGCGACGCCGTCACGCACGGTGAAGTCGTCATTCAGCGCCATGATCGCCACTTTTCGAGTGGCGCAGATGCCGTAGGTTTCCGCGATGTCGAAGAGGCGCCGGGCCTTCAGAAGCGCATCATCCCGTCCGCGTAGCGTTCCCCAGCGCACCAGAAGCCAGGCCCATTCAAACTGGTGTCCGGGTTCGACCGTGCGTCCCTTGTCCTCGGCGAATTGCTCCCAGTCACCGTCGAAGAATTCACGGAGTGCGCCGGTAGCGGGGTCGATGAATTTGCCGAGGCAAAGTTCCGCGATCTCGTCCGCCAGTTTGCCGAACGCATATGCCTGTACGCCACCAAGCTCATGCCAGGCGAGAGCGGCCTCGAACAGATGCATATGCGGATTGGAGCACAGCGGCAGAACGCGGGGGACTTGCTCTTCGAAGCCGGCAAACGGGTGAGCGAAACGGTCTTTCAGTCTCCCGAGAAGCGTGGCCGCCCGTATCCCGTATGCTTCGGCGTTTTCCGGAAACGATTTTGCCGCCTGTGCCAAGGCAAAGAGGGCGAAGGCCTGATTGTAGAGATCGAAGCTGCGATCAGTCAGCGTGCCGCTTGAAGACGCCACTGCGCCGTATAGCCCGTCCTCTAGAAGATAGGTTTCGTCGAAGAACCTGAGCCCATGACCTACGGCCTCTTCCCAGGGGCCGTTCCAGCCCTGGTGACCCGCTGCCGCATAGCAGTAGATCTGGCGCGGCTGAACCCGCGCGCGCCGATCGATCCGGCAAGCCGTGCCGTCCTGCGCAATGGCTTCGAAAAAGCCGCCGACTGCCTTGTCGGCGCCAATCTCCCACCAGACAGGCAAGGCCTTGCTGTCCAGCCAATCGGT
This sequence comes from Stappia sp. BW2, assembly GCF_008107695.1. Lineage (GTDB taxonomy): Bacteria > Pseudomonadota > Alphaproteobacteria > Rhizobiales > Stappiaceae > Roseibium. The sequence continues at coordinate 44,694 of NZ_VIRG01000093.1, forward strand.
CAGACGAGCGCTTGCATTGTGCAGTGCGTCCTGGATCATTCTGAGAAACCCGCGTGAGCAATTCAGGTGTCAACATAGAGAGTTAACGAAAGGTAAGCGGAGGTTACGCAGGGTTTGTTTGTACCGCAATAGGGGGAGGTGCTCATATTTTGTGCTGCAGCGCACAACGGTCATGGTTCTGCACAATCAGAGATGGGTGGATTATTTTGCACTGCGGTAACATGCTCATGACGCAGGGGTAGATATTTATGTCTTCGGGTTGCACCGCGAATGGCAGCAAAATGCTGGGTTCGATGCGGCTGCCGGCTAAATATTTGCTCTGAGCTTCAGTTTTATTTCCGAAACATAATTGGAATAGTTGTATCGGATCAGATACAGCCTAATTTTTTTGCAATCGGCCTGTGTGCAATGCTGTCGGTCGCTGGCTGATATCAGGCGTAAAAGCTTTAAAATCATATTGATAGATTGATGTAGGTGCAAACTCCGACAAGACATGTTGCGGTGCAAAATATGTGCTTGTGCCAAAAAATGGGGCTTGCTAACTTCAGGAAAGTCAATCTTGTCTTCTTGCCTAAAGTTTCGTCAGATTGAAGAGTAGTGTTCTCATGTACAGTGTGATCGTTTGGCCGCGAGAGTAGGGACGATATACTTCAGAGATGGCGATCTGGGACGCAACTATCTCTATGACGTGGAAAGCATCGTCTTTACCGACGGCCTTCCTTTCGCATAGGTGGCGGGACACCGGGAAGTTAACCGAACATCTATATCGATGTGAGATCCGTAGGGATGATCTCATGCGATAGGGAACTGTTCATCGTTGTCACCGACGTCCAGCGGGCGTGATTGCCCGAGCACTGGGGGTGTGTTGAGCGTGTCGCAACGTTCTTTGGCGAACGATATCATCCAGCCGGTGCACGTCAGACTGCCGATTTTGTCCCGTCTCGATTTGACTTTGGCGTTGGAGAGATGCCCGGCCTGAGACGGGGCTGCATGTTTGGTTGTCACACGGAAATGTTTTCTACGCATACAAGCTCTCCAAAAACTCTGCGAAGCAGCCGAATGGAATGATTTCAATGCAATCAAACGCTCGCAATGCTTCCCAGAGTCCCCGGAAAAACGACCCCCTTGTGCTGGCCTTCCGTTCCATCAGACCCACCTTCTGGGCCATTGGGGCGGTGAGCCTCGTCATCAATATTCTGATGCTTACCGGGCCGCTCTTCATGCTCCAGGTCTATGACAGGGTGCTGGCCAGCGGTTCGGTGCCGACCCTTGTTGTCATAGGTTCCCTGGCAATCACGCTTTACGCGTTTTACGGGCTGCTGGAGGGGGTGCGTGGCCGTATTCTGGCGCGGGTGGGGCAACGTGTCGACGCGAAGCTTTCGGACGCCGTCTACGAAATCTCGAACCTCTTGCCTGTCCGACTTGGCGCAAGGTCGGCAAAGCTGCGGCCGGTTCAGGATCTGGACACGGTCAGGCAGTTTCTGTCCGGGCCGGGCCCGGCTGCGATCTTCGATATTCCCTGGCTGCCGCTCTATCTCGGTATTGTGTTCCTTTTTCACCCTCTGCTCGGTCTGGTTGCCCTGGGTGGTGCTGTCGTGATTTGCGCGATGATCGGCCTGAACGAAGCCATGTCGCGCGGCCCGGCACAGGAGGCGGCCGGCCAGACCGGTCGTCGAACCTCCGCGATCGAAGACGGGCAGCGCAATTCGGAAGTCCTGACCGCGATGGGTATGCAGGAAGCCCTGTCGCTAAAATGGAACGCCCAGAACGGGGATTATCTCGCGACCCAGCGAAAGGCCGCCGACCGGTCCGGTTTCTTCGGGACGGCCATCAAGACCATCCGGTTCATATTGCAGTCCGCAATCCTGGGCGTTGGAGCCTGGCTCGCGATCAGGCAGGAAATCAGTCCTGGCGTGATGATTGCGTCTTCCATCATGACCTCCAGGGCACTGTCTCCCATTGAACAGGCTGTCGGCCAATGGCGCGGTTTCGTTGCCTGCCGGCAGGCGCTGAGCAGGTTGAAACGCGTCCTGCACCTGGTCGACGAAAAAAAGGACATCATGGATCTTCCTGTACCGGAACGGGAGATCCGGATTGAGCAGGTATTTTGCGGCCCGGTCGGCGAAACGCTGCCGTACGTCCAGAATGTGACCTTGACCCTGGAAGCGGGAGAGGGCCTCGGCATCATAGGCCGTTCGGGGGCTGGCAAATCCACATTGGCACGGGCTCTGGTGGGGGTGGTTCCCCCACTCAAGGGCGTCATTCGATACGACGGGGCTGAACTCGGCCAGTGGCCGAGCCCGAAACGAGGTGAGTTCATCGGCTACATGCCGCAAGACCTGCAACTCTTCGACGGAACCATCGGCGGGAATATTGCCCGGTTCAGGGATGGTGCCAGCTCAAAAGACGTCATTGAAGCGGCGATGATCGCTGATGTTCACGACCTGATCGTTGGTCTGCCAGAGGGCTACAATACAGTCATCGGTCGGGGCGGGCGCGAGCTTTCGGCCGGCCAGCGCCAGCGCATCGCGCTGGCCAGAGCAGTGTTCGGCAATCCGTTTCTGATCGTTCTGGATGAGCCGAACTCCAACCTCGACTCTCAGGGCGAGGACGCACTTTCAAATGCGATTCAAACAATGAAAGAGCGCGGGTCCATCGTTGTCGTCATCGCGCACAGGCCAAGCGCCATCGCATCGGTCGACAAAATACTCTTTCTCAACGATGGGAAAATGGCCGGCTTCGGTCCGAAAGAGGAAGTGCTCAAACAGGTCGTGCAGCCAGTACCTCAGCAGGTGACAGGCAGGGGAGGCGTCTGATGAAGATGATTGAGACGCCGCCGAGCGGAGGTCGCAACGATCACGATGCGCTTCTTGGCAAGACCGTGCGGTCCCATCTCCTGTTTGCTTTCCTTGCCATCGTCGTTCTGGTTGGTGGCATCGGGATCTGGGCAGGCCTCGCCGAAATCTCGGGGGCGGTCGTCTCCAGCGGTACGGTCGTAGTCGAAAGCAGCGTCAAGGACGTTCAGCACCGCGAAGGCGGGATCGTCAAGGAGATCAAGGTCAAGGATGGAGACGAGGTCCTTGCGGGCGATCTCCTGATACGCCTGGACGATACGGTGACCCGGGCAAACCTTGCGGTTGTCACGAAACAGCTCAGGGATCTCTCCGCACAACAGTATCGCCTTGAGGCGGAGCGCGACGACCGCGACGAGATTGCCTGGCCGGACAATCGCAAGACCAAGCCCGGTGATATAGAGCGCGGCCAGCAGATGCTTCTGGACGCGCGGCGAAAATCCATTGCCGGCCGAAAGGATCAGCTTGTCGAGCAGGTCCGCCAGTTCAACAAACAGATTGAAGGCCTCCAAGCGCAAGTCGAGGCGAAGAGATCCGAGATCGAGCTGATCAATGAGGAATTGTCTGATCTGTCAGGCCTTCTGGGGAAGAACCTGGTTTCCAAGAGCCGGGTGACGGCTCTGAAACGGGAGCATGCCCGCCTGCAAGGCGAATTTGGCGGCCTCGTTGCGGAAATTGCGCGCACGAAGGAAGCAATCAGCGAGCGGCATATCCAGATCCTTCAGATCGAAGAATCCTACCGGGCTGAGGTTCTCGAGCAGCTTCAGGAGGTTCGCTCGCGCATTGCGCAACTTGAAGAACAGAAGATCGCGGCTGAAGACGAGTTGACCAGGGTCGAGATCCGGGCCCCGAGAACCGGGTATGTGCACCAACTTGCCGTTCACACCATTGGAGGGGTCGTCGCCCCCGGCGAAACGGTTCTGCAGCTTGTTCCTCGTGAGGACCAGTTGATCATCGAAGCCCAGGTGCGGCCGGTGGATATCGATCAGTTGTCATCGGGCCAGGCTGCGCGTGTCCGCTTCCCAAGCTTCGATCAGAGAACCACGCCCGAACTCCGCGCAACGCTTCTGACGGTATCAGCAGACCTCAAGCAGGACGAGCGCACGGGCATGGCGTTCTATGTCGCGCGCCTCGGTATCTTGGACGAAGAGCTTTCCAAGCTTGAAGGCAAGGTGTTGCTCCCCGGCATGCCTGCCGAGGCTTTTCTGGAAACGGGAGACCGAACTGTTCTGAGCTATCTGGTGAAACCGGTCGCCGATCAAATCGCACATGCGATGCGGGAACGTTAGGGGTGGACGAACGTTACGCAATAACCTCGTTTTAATTTTGCACCAAAACCGCCACTGGTTGATGAGGAAATTTTCCGACCATCTTGACTGGTATTGCCTAGGTGCTTGCGGCTTCTAGCTGGGCACACGGTTGTGCCAGGGAGATACCGTCGGCAATCCCACGCCTTTCGGTCAACCGGTTTGGCGGGTAGTTTGCGGCCTGAAAAATATAGGGGCGGACCTGTCGGTGTCCGACGAAACGAAAAGATAGTCGGAACATATCGATGCCGCAGAAATCCGAATCCCGTGGGCGGGGCGCAGAAGAGAATCCTAAGATCACGCGCCTTTCGATACCGCAAGGGTTTGTATCGTTGATCCTCAACGCCGTTGCCGGGTGGATCGATGCGGTCGGATATCTCGCCATGCTGGCCTCGATCCAGATGTTTCCCTCTTTCATGAGCGGCAACCTGACCAAAATCGTGACTGGTGTCGTGAATGGCAACGGTGCGACATCTTTGAAAATTGCCGCTGGGGTTCTCGCGTTCTTCGTGGGAGGCGTTGTTGGTCGCCTGGTCAACGCGGGCGAAGCGCGGCGCGATCCGGTGTCGCTGGCGCTGGTCGCGGGGGTGCTCGGTGCCTCGGCGGTCAATCTGGTCATGGGCGGCGACGCCTATCTGACACTGCTGGCTCTGGCGGCTGCGATGGGCATGATCAACCATGCTTTCAGCGGGCACATGGATTTCCATGTCCGGACGTATCTGAGCGGGATGCTGGTGACACTGGCAGGAAAGGTGGCGGATGCGATCGCAGGGCGCGGGAACTGGCGCGAGGCGGTGGGCCCGGTGGTGACATTGCTCAGCGTCCTGATCGGGGCCTTAGCCGGGGCGTTGACGGTCATTCATGCGCCGCTTGTCGTCTCCATCTCGTTGCCGGCCGCCGTCATCGCGGCCCTCGTTATCGCTTTGCTGACCGGGCTGGTCGGACCGTAGGAAGGAGGCATTTGAATGGCCAGCGAAAAAACGTCCTGGAGCCTTCCATCGCTGGGAGAGTGGCTGTGGGACTTTATCTTCGAGGGATCGCCGGTGCCGCTTCGGCTGGCATTAGGTACGACCTTCGCGACCTTTGTACCGGCTGTCATCGTCTTCTTTATTGTCCCGCATATGACACCAGTCCCGTTTCTGGGTGCACTTGCGATGATCAATGGAATCCGGGGATCGGGCTATCGGGTGGCGACCTTTTCCATTCTGGTGGGGGCATGCGCCATCTATCTGGTGCTGCTCTTCGGGGCATGGGCACCTTTGATCGCCGCCGCCCTGGCAATGATTTCAGGCTTGTTCGGCAGTTTCGGCCACGCGCGTCCGATGATCGTGGTCTGCATCACCTGGTCAGTATTCACCGGACAGATCATCCCGGAGAACGATCCGGAGCTTGTTGTGGGGCTCTATATGAGCGGTGCGCTTGCCTCGTTTCTGGTGGCGCGGCTGACGTCTGCCTCAAATAGCTTTCCGGCCGAGGATGAACGCTCACGTACCCATGCTCTGGTCCTCGGCGTCCTGTTTGCCAGCGGTTTCGCATTTGCCACCTGGTTCGGGCGGCAGTATTTCGATCAGCTCGGCAATCACGGCTATTTCTTTCCCCTGGCCTTCGCCTTCCTGTGCCTCCCGCCACATTCGCTTTTCTTTGGCAACGCGATCAAGAGGTGCCTGGGTACGGGCCTGGGCTGGCTCGTTTCCATCGGTTTGAACGATCTGTCGCTTCCCATATGGGGCAGCGTCGTCATCGGCGTCTCCTGTTTTTTCCTGTTCCAGTGGCTGCTCTCGTGGTCCAAGCTGATCGCGATCATGTTCGTCACCACCGCGATTATCGTCCTGATTGGCATTTTCGCCCCGGACAAACCCATTGCGGAGGAGCGCATGGACGCCGTTCTTGCGGCGGCGGCCATGGCGACCGTCCTGGCGTTTATCGCGATGGGGGTGCTGAAGGTCGTCTCGCCAAAGGCTCTGCGGGAACTTATCGGAGCCTCATCGAACTCCTGACGGAGTCGACGACGGGCCGGTTCTCAAGCGCAAGACCGGAAAGGGCCGCGTGGTGGCGGGGCAGGGGCCTTGCCCACGCGGTCGGCCCTTCGGCGGTCTTTTTCGATCCGCCGAAGGAAAGATGGACCACGATCAACGGGAAAGTTGATCGCTGCGCACCGTCTTTTGGTTTCAGTCCTTGTTGCTTTGGTAGACTGGTTCGAAGACGTGGCTCTGGATCAGCGCGCCCACGTCATCGGGCTCTTCGACACCTGCCAGACCGCGGTCGAAGATGTTCCGCGCAACGGCAACGGCGATCCGAAGCTCGGTGGCCAGCATGTCTTTTTGCGGCGGGAACAGCATGCCCTTGTCGCGGGCCGAGTCCGAGACCTGCCCTGCGCACCCCCGGGCAGCTGCGATAAACATCTCGCTGTCGATCTTCGTCGCCTTGGTCGCGTAGGCTGCAAGACCGAGGGCGGGGAAGATGTAGAAGTTGTTCGCCTGTCCGGGGTGGAATTCCTGTCCGTTCACCTCGACATCGGGGAACTGCACCCCACAGGCCACCAGGGCCTTGCCGTCGGTCCAGGTATAAGCGTCCTTGGGCGTGCATTCCGCGTTCTCGGTGGGATTGGACAGCGGAAAGATAATTGGCCGGTCGCAGTGCTTGGCCATTTCCCCGACCACACCCTCGGTGAAGAGGCCGCCGACGGTGCTGACCCCGATCAGGATCGTCGGTTTGACCGCCTTGACCGCGGCCTCGAGGTCCTTCGTGTCCTTGAGATCCTTGGCGAAAGGTTGCTGATAGGTATTGAGGTCGTCACGCGTGCTGGTCAGCAGGCCGTTCACATCGAAGAGCGTGATGGCCTCCTGCGCCTCGGACTCGCTCAGGCCTTCGCCCTGCATCGCCTCTGCGATCATCTCGGAAATCCCAATCCCGGCGGACCCGGCCCCGGCGAAAAGGATGCGCTGATCCTTCAGCGCCTCGCCCTTGATCTGCAGCGCCGTCGTCAGGCCCGAGATCGTCACGCTGGCAGTGCCTTGGATGTCGTCGTTGAAGATCAGGTAGTCGTCCTTGTAGCGGTGGAACAGGCGCAGAGCGTCGGTGCCTTTCCAATCCTCGAAATGGATGCAGATGCCTGGGAAGACCTCGTTCGCCGCCTGCATGAATTCGTCCATTAAGGCGTCGATCTCATCGCTGCTCGCAACGTCCTCGTGCAGGCCGGGATAGAGCGGGTTGTCGCGCAGATCCCGATTGGTCGTGCCGATGTCCATGTGGATCGGCAAGAGGGCATTGGGGGGCACGCCCGCGCAGGCGGTGTAGAGTTGCAGCTTGCCGATGGGGATTGGCGCGCCGTTGGCGCCGATGTCGCCGAGACCCAGGATGCGCCCGCCCGAGGTGATGCAGATGAAGCGGATATCGCGCGTCGGCCAGTTGGACAGAACCTCCTTGAGCCGGCCCTTCATGTGCTTCGTCAGATACATTCCGCGTGGCCGGCGAAAGATCTGCCCGTAGTCAAGGCAGGCCTGAGCGATGGTCGGGTCGTAGACGATGGGAACGAACCGCGCCGGGTCCTGCATGAGCACCGCGTAGAACAGCGTCTCGTTCCGGTCGCACAGACCCATCAGGTAGATATAGCGTTCGAGGTCCGTCCCCTTGGCTTCGAGATGGGTGTGGACCCGCGAAATCTGGGTCTCAAGCGTATCCACATGCGCGGGCAGCAGCCCGGTTAGACCCAGCTCCTCACGCTCCTCCTCCGTAAAGGCGGTGCCCTTGTTGAAGCTCGGGTCGTTGAGCAACGTCGTGGTCGAGGGCGACTTGGCTGTGGTCTTGGGGCGCATGTGGTTGTCCTTTTCTGCAGACCGGTTGGCAGGGTGGCGTCGGTTAACGCCGCTCCGGATAGGGATGGTCGATCGCGTCGCGGTCGGGACGGTGAAAGAGGAACGTCAAAATCACCGAAGAAGCTCCCAGCCCGGCGAGGATGAAGAACGCCCGCTCAAAACCGCCGCTGCTGCCGACCACCCAGCCGGTGATGGCAGGCGCGGCAAAGCCCGAAACAGCAAAGAAAAAGTCCATTATCCCCAGCGCTGTGGCCGACCGGTCCGGGGCCACGTCAACGTTGACGGCGTAGTAGACCGCGTTCGCCCCCATGGAGGCCGCAACCGCCACGCTGATCAGTGCCAGAGCGACCCAGAGTGTCGAGGTGAAGGCGACGGGCAGGATGACGACGGCGGCGATCAGCTGCGTGATGATGATCTGCCAGCTGCGCGAGATCCGAAGGCTGTGGGTTTTCTCCAGCAAGCGGTCGGACAGATTGCCAAGCAACAGCAGCACCAGGCCGGCGACTGCCCAGGGCACGAAGGAGAACCAGCCCACATTGGCAACCGATACCGAAAACTTCTGTTCCAGATATCCCGGCAGCCATGTCATGAAGAAGAACAGGAAATAGCCGAAGACGAAGAACGCCCAGTAGTTGGAAAGAAGCGTTCCGTTCGTGAACAGCCGTTTCCAGCTTGTTTCGGTCGCGTTGTCGGATTGGGCAGGAACGACATTTCCGCTGCCACGGTCTTTGTCGGTGTCGTCGACGGCCTTGTGCTGGATATGGGCCAATTCGGATTTGTTCACTTGAGCCGATTCTTCCGGCCGGTTTCGGAACAACCAGAACCACAGCGGAAACCAAACAAGGCTTGCGACGGCGAGGATCCAGTACAGCGAGCGCCAGTCGGTAAAGGACAGGATGCCGCTGACGACAGGGCCGCCGATGGCCAACGAGAGAGGCACGGCTGCCAGTGAAAAGCCTAACGCCCGAGCGCGTTCACGCGGTGACAGCCAGTTGGCGACGGCACCGGTCAGGCCCGGAAACATCGGCCCTTCCGCAAGACCCAGCAGCGCGCGCAGGGCCAGGAGAAGGAAGAAGCTGGAGGCGACGGCGGTCAGCGCGCTTGAGACCGCCCAGAGGATGACTGCGGCAGTCAGGATGATGCGCGGACCGAAACGGTCGGTCAGGATACCACCGATGAAGGTGGTGAACATGTAGCCAACCCCGAAAGCCCCGAGGATGAGCCCCTTCTGGGTGTCCGACAGGCTCAGTTCCTTTGAGATCGGGTCGATGGCGTAGGAGATCGCCGAGCGGTCGATGTAGTTGATCACGACGATGGCGAAGAGAAGCGCGACGACGAGCCAGCGATAGTGGGTCATGGCTCCGTCAGAGCGGGAGGTTGGGGCTGCCATTCGGATCACTCCCGTCTTGGCGTTGCAGTATGCGCAGCGCTGACCGCCCACCACCGGCAGGACCAGCCCCGCTGCGCACTCGTTTCATTTCCGGCTATATTTGATCGTGTTTCTTTCCTCTGCCGGTTCCCAAGATCAAATAAATGTAAGAATTCGGCCGGTTGGTTGGGGGCTCATCTGAAGAGGTTGCTGGTGGCCAGTTTCACGATCTCGTCACCGCGTCCGTTCAGGATCGCGCGCATGCCATAGAGGCTGAAGCCGATGGCCTCGTCGGCCTTGATGGTCGGCGGCATGGCCAGTTCTTGCCGGTTCGACACCACGTCGATCAGCGCAGGGCCATCGTGGGCGAAAGCGTCCTGCAGCGCGCCCTTGAGATCGTCGGCCTCCTCGACACGAATACCCTTCAGGCCGATGGCCTCAGCGACCTTTGCGAAATCGGGGTTCTGCAGGGCGACATTCTCGGGCAGGTAGCCGCCGGTTTTCTGCTCCAGCTCCACGAAGCCGAGCGTTCCGTTGTTCAGAACCACGATCTTGACAGGCAGCTTCAGTTGTACGGCTGTCAGCAATTCGCCGAACAGCATGGCCACCCCTCCGTCACCCGACATGGACACGACCTGCCGGTCAGGAAACGCCGCCTGGGCCCCCAGCGCCTGCGGCATCGCGTTCGCCATGGAACCATGGTTGAACGAGCCGATCAGTCGTCGCTTGCCGTTGGTCTTGAGATAGCGCGCGGCCCAGATCGCGGGCGTGCCGACATCGACGGTAAAGACCGCATCCTCCGAGGCCACCTCGTTGACGATCGAATAGATGTGCTGCGGGTGCAGAGGTTTGCCCGGCTTGCTGGGGATCGCCAAAGCGTCGAGGTCTTCACGCGCCTTGGCATAGTGCTTGAGCGCCTTGTCGAGGAACTCTCGCGGTCGGCCTCCGTCGATCTTCGGCGTGATCATGCGCGCAAATTCCACAACGTCGGCTTCGATCCCCATTGTCAGGGCCACACGCTTGCCGAGCGCGCCGGGCTCACGGTCGACCTGGATGACCTTGGCACCCTCGGGATAGAAATTCCGATAGGGAAAGTCGGTGCCGAGCATCAGCAGCGTGTCGCATTCCTTCAGCGCGTGATACCCCGACGAAAATCCGATCAATCCGGTCATGCCCACATCGAAAGGGTTGTCCCATTCCATGAATTCCTTGCCGCGGAAGGCGTGCACGATCGGCGCTTTCAGTGCGTCGGCCAGCGCCACGACCTCGTCACGCGCGCCAACGGTACCGGCCCCGGCCAGGATCGTGACGTCGCGCGAGCCGTTCAAAAGCTCCGCTGCGGCCGCGATATCGCTATCGACCGGCACGCGGCGCACCGGTGAGGGCGGTACGAAGGCCGGGGTGTCACCGTCGAAGTCCAGCAGAGACACGTCGCCGGGGATCACGATCACCGAAACGGTGTTCCGGCCGATGGCCGTGCGCAAGGCCCTGTGCAGGACGCCCGGCATCTGCTTGGGCGTGGTGACCAGCTCGCAGAAGTCGCTGCATTCTTCGAACAGTTTCGTGGGATGGGTTTCCTGGAAGAAGCCCAGCCCGATCTCGGTGGAGGGGATATGCGACGCGATGGCGAGCACGGGGACCCGGTTGCGGTAGCAGTCGTAAAGCCCGTTGATCAGATGCAGGTTGCCCGGCCCGCAGCTTCCTGCGCAGACCGCGAGCTTGCCTGTAACCGCCGCCTCTGCACCGGTGGCAAATGCTCCGGCCTCTTCGTTGCGGACATGCATGAACTCGATCTCACCGTTCTCGCGCAGGGCGCCGTCAATGGCATTGAGGCTGTCACCCGTCACGCCCCAGATCCGCGTTACCCCGGCGGAGGCGAGCGTTTCGACAAGAAGTTTGGCAAGAGTGGTCATCTGCAGGGTCCTTTCGGAAATGGATCAGAGGCGCCCTCGGGAAGGGGGAGCGCCTGTGCGGGACAAGGGGTCGGCTATGGCTTGGGCGGGTCGGGATCAAGGTTATGGAGAGTGTCGCAGAGTTCGTGGAGAGCTTGAATAGGGAGACGACAATTCTGGTGTGAAAGCCAAAATCGTAACCCCTTTGTACGTTGGGTATTTCGCCAGTGAGACAATCAACCCGAAAGTGAAAAATTGGACATTCAGACCTGCAGCAGTGGAATGAAATTCTCTGGCGAGAAACTTTGCGACACGCCCGGCCCCGCCTTGTGGAAGGGCCATCCGACCGGTTTTGCAGGGGGCTCTTATGGTAGGCGTCCGGTGACGTATTGTGCTTCGCCCTGGGCGAAGCTCCAGTCTTCCTCCCGATTGGTGAACACAGAAATCAGCAGGTCGTTGGGATTGAGGCCGCATTCCTTTTCGAGGCGGTCAGCAAGAAGCTCATAGACCTTTATCTTCTCGACATGCGTTCGCGGGCTGGTGAAGAACTGGATCGATACCATCTGGTTTGAACGCGTGAAGCCTAGTCCGGTATCAAGGAACACCATGCGTCCAGGCTTGTGCTCATGGACGATCTGATAGCGGTCTGAATCAGGTACGCCAAAGGCGTCAACGACGCAGCTCTGAATGGTGTCTAGAAGGGTCTGAAGCTGCTCTTCCGAGCGGCCTTCGATCATGTCAATTCGCAGTAGAGGCACTTGGTGTTCTTTCTTGGAGAGATCTGTTTTTGCTTTTACACTGACCTATAACGCTCTGCCCACCGGACTGGTTCCCTGTCTCTCTTATTAAAGTGTGCTTTGTCTACCACCAACTTCCTTTAGGATATCTGAAAGTGAAAGAAGCGAAGCCATTTCCAGTGGTTAGTGTCTGGTTTCCGGATCTGCAGAATATGCTTCGAACGCTCGAAACGAGGGCGCGAAGCTTCCTGGCAGGGTATTTTAAGACGTTCTGAATTGCCTTGAAGGTGGCTGAGTGGGTGTGTGGGTGCGTTGCAAAGGAGTCAAACGAGGAGCCAGCAACTTTCCACTAGGGGAAGTTTGCTCGGCCGGCGCCGCGATGAAAGCTGATATGGCGGCCCGCTGGAACCGCCTGAGCCAAAAAACGTTCCTTGCAAAAGATGGAAGTTCGACAGAGTTTTCAGATGCAATTTCGTCTTCATTTATAGTTTCGCACCCTTGGGTGTCACCGTCGAAGGAAAGTCAAACCATGACCGCTCACGGACAAAAACGGCGGGGGGCCGTATGAACGTCGGTCTCGTCGTGATTCTGTTCCTGCTGGCCACAGTGATCAGCAGTCTGCTGTCGCGAGTCGTTCCAGGACTGCCACGACCCCTGGTGCAAATCGCGCTCGGGGCGGCCATCGGAGCGCTGTCACCATGGAACATCACGCTCGATCCGCATCTGTTCTTCCTGATGATTGTTCCGCCACTCCTGTTCTATGATGGCTGGCGCCTGCCGAGTGATGACCTGGCGCGTGATGCGCCGACGGTGCTGAGCCTGGCGCTTGTTCTGGTCTTTGTCACCGTCGTGGCAATCGGCTTTCTGATCCACACGATCTTGCCCCAGTTGCCGCTTCCCGTGGCCTTTGCCCTTGCGGCGGCGATCTCGCCGACGGATCCGGTTTCGGTCTCGGCGATCACCTCCCGTGTGCCAATGCCCCACCGCCTGATGACCGTGTTACAGGGCGAAGCGCTGTTGAACGATTCCGTCGGACTGGTGTGTTTCAAGTTCGCGGTTGCGGCGATCGCTTCGGGCGCATTTTCGATCTGGCAGGCCAGCGGCGAGTTCCTTTGGCTGTCCAGCGCGGGCGTCGGGATCGGCGTCGCCGTGACATGGCTGAGCATCTGGCTGACCGCAAAGATCGATGATCGCCTGGGCGCGGATGCAGGATCGACGGCACTCATCACGGTGCTGATCCCCTTCGGTGCCTATATCGCGGCCGAGCATGTCTCAGCGTCGGGAGTCCTTGCCGCCGCGTCCTCGGGTCTGGCCGTGACCTTGCGCCATTCAGCGAAACTGGGTGGCGGTGTCCATCGGTTGGAGCGGCGCGCGATCTGGAACCTGATCAGCTATACGCTGAACGGGGCCGTCTTCGTCCTGCTGGGCGAGCAACTTCCCAGACTGTTGGAGAGCGGACTGAAGGTGTCCGGAAGTGCCAATCTGAAAGGGGCGGAAAGCCTTGTCCTGCAGATCGGCCTGATCCTGATCGCGCTCTACGCGGTCAGGCTGATCGTCCTTGGCATCGTCTTTGGCGTGCTGCCGGCCTGGCGTAAGCTGCGCGCGGGCGACGCGGGCCCGAAGTTGTTCCCGCTGCTGGTGTCGATGACGGTGGCCTCACCGCGCGGAGCACTGACCCTCGCCGCAATCCTGACATTGCCGGCAACGTCCTCTGGCGAGATTTCGCTGGAGACCCGAGACCTCGCCATCCTGGTTGCTGCCGTGGTGATCGTATCCACCACGACCCTGACAGGGCTGCTGCTGCCGGTCTGCCTGCGATGGCTTGACTGGTCGGGCACCGGATCGACACGGGACGAGCTGCGGGAGATTGAGGTCGGCATGGCGGAGGCAGCCCTGTCGGCGCTGAAAGACGCGCGCTCGGATCGGGCCAAGGACATGGAAGATACCACTGCCCTCGACGCGGCCTCGGGCGAAATCATGGAAATCTACCAACATCGGCTCGACAGCTTGCATCACGAATCCGATGCGGATGACCGGGAGGTCACCGCCGAGCTGCGCTGCGATCTTCACAGTGTCGCTCTGAAAGCAGAGCGCCGTTTCTTGAAGGATCAAAGAAATGAGGGCGAGATCACCGTCAGCCAGGCGGTGGAACTTGACCGACGCATCGATTTGGAGAGCGCCATCAAGTCCCAGCGGGGACACGACTAGCCTGAGGTCGGGTGAGAGCCCGAAAGGGGTATGGCCTGGCGCTGACACGCACCTACCGGATGCGCGTCAGGCATATTTGGAATTTCTGCAACCCGGACTACCATCCGATTGCGAAGGCGGCCGCTTTGTGGCCGCGATCCGCCTTCAGGGGTGCTTGGATCAGGCGTTGCCGAGTGTCTGCGCCGGATCCTCGACGTAGTCGTCCACATCCTTGTCCTTTACGGGGACGCCCGTCAGATGCGCGCACTGAAACGCAAGGAAGCGGACGCCCAATTTGTGGCGCTCCTCCAGAGAGTTGCGTTTGCGGAAATCCGCGAGGCCCTGACGCTCTTCTTCACCCATGTGATCGCTATTGGCGACCTCGCAGGCCGCGACTGCCGAGAACCACTCCGGCGTTCCAACCTTGTAATTCTGCACCTTTTCGCCGGTATCCCGGATCTCGTTGTGATCGCCAATGGCGTCGCGTGTCTCTTCCTCCGCATCGTCGGCATCTGCGGCACCGGTGCCTGTTTTCAGCAGGTCAGGATAGAAAAAGCGCTCCTCGGCCTCTGCATGTGAATCGAGCAGGGCTTTCAAGCGACCCCACACGGCCGTGAGGGCTTCGGTGTCGCTTGGGTCGATCTCGTTGATCGCAGCAAACAGACGGCGTTGTTCGGCGTGGTCCTGCAGGATGATCTGTGTGACGTCCATGTTTGTTCCTTCGGGTTGCAGAGTGGCTCTCGAAACGTGGTTAGAAAGAGCTTCTCAAGTGTTCGGATTTTTTTAGGGCATCCGATTCTGGGTTCAAGTCTCGGTCCGGAGACGAGAGAGCTGCACCGCCTCTGACACCGGGCTGCGCCGGTGGTGCTCTGAAAGCCTGGGACTGCAGATAGAAACTCAACAGTATTTCAGCTTTGACGATCAATTCGTAAGAACTTCCGATTGTAGGTCAGTTGCAGTACACAGAAATGCGGTGCAAGCGCTTGATCCGAAACAAGTAAGAAACAAGAAAGACAGGTGCAAGGGCTTGACCGGAGTTAAGTAAGAATCCAGAAATGGTGCATGGGCACTGACGGCAGGTCACAGGCACGTTGCGTTGACCAAAAAAAGAAAGAAGACAAAATGAACAATCAACTGGCCAGCCTTCTTGATCTGTCAAAGCGCGCAATCGTCCCGATTATCGCAGCGGTTGGACTTCTGCTCGCTGTCGTCATGGGATGGATCTGGTTGGGCCTGGCAATGGCCGCCGTTGTCCTTCTAGGGCTGTACGATGCGTTCCAGACCCGCTGGTCGATTACGCGAAACTATCCCGTGGCCGGCCGGATCAGGTGGCTGTTCCACGATCTGCGACCCTATCTTCACAGCTATATCGTTGAGGACGATCTCGGCGGCACGCCCTATTCACTGTCGGCAAGACGTCTGGTTCATGCGCGCGCTGACGGTCTCACCGACACGCAGCCGTTCGGCACCGAACGCGACACCGACGAGGACACCTATCACTGGGTGGTTCATTCCATCGCACCCACCGAGAACCCGATTACATCGCCCCGGGTGGATGTTGGATCCGATCAGTGCAGCAAGCCCTATTCGGCCTCGGTCCTGAACATCTCCGCCATGAGCTTTGGCGCGCTTTCGGCCAATGCCGTGCGTGCGCTGAACCGCGGGGCCAAGCTGGGCGGATATTACCACGACACGGGCGAAGGCGGGCTTTCCCCCTATCACCTGGAGAACGGCGGCGACATCGTGTGGGAGCTCGGGTCCGGCTATTTCGGGGCGCGCGACAAGGATGGCAAGTTCGATCCGGAGAAATTCGCCGAAACCGCGCAGCGCGACGAGGTCAAGATGACCGAAATCAAGTTGAGCCAAGGCGCCAAGCCGGGCCACGGCGGCTTGTTGCCGGCGGCCAAGGTGACCGAGGAAATTGCAAAGATCCGACAGGTCCCCGCACATGAGGATTGCCTGTCGCCGCGTGGCCATTCGGCCTTTTCCACACCGATCGAGATGCTGGAGTTCGCCGCGAGGATGCGTGAGCTGTCCGGCGGCAAGCCCGTGGGCCTCAAGCTGTGCATTGGACAGCCACATGAACCCTTTGCCATCATGAAAGCGATCCTTGAGACAGGAATTCACCCCGATTTCATCGTCGTCGACGGCGGCGAGGGCGGCACCGGGGCCGCTCCTCTGGAACTGTCCGATTGGGTCGGCATGCCTCTGTCCGAAGGCCTGATCCTGATGCGCAACGCTCTGGTGGGGGCGGGCGTCAAATCGCAGATCAGGCTGGCGGCAAGCGGCAAGGTCTATTCCGGCATGGGGCTGGCGCGCAGCATCGCGCAGGGGGCGGACTGGTGCAACGCGGCGCGGGCCTTCATGTTCTCGGTCGGCTGCATCCAGGCTCAGCGCTGCCATCTCGGCACCTGCCCAACCGGTGTCACCGCACAGGACCCAAGCCGTCAACGCGGCCTTGTTCCCGAGGTTCAGGGCGAACGCTCGGCCCGGTTCCACGACAAGACCGTCAATGCCTTGATGGAGATTGTCGCTTCGGCCGGACTGGACCACCCGAGCGAGCTTGAGCCGCACCATCTGATGCATCGCAGCGGGCCCGAAAAGGGGGTGCCGATGGATCGGGTTCACACTTTCCTCAGCGAAGGGGCGCTTCTGGATGCCCCTGAAGACACCATCTACGCCGACTTCTGGCGCGCAGCGCAGGCGACCAGTTTCCGCCCCGCCATTGATCTCGCACGGGAACGCGCGAACTAACCAACTGATAAAAATAAGGAATACGAAAATGGCCAAGGTTGCCGATGTTGTCGTTGACACCCTTATCGAAGCTGGTGCGAAGCGCTGTTGGGGGATCGTGGGCGACACGATCAATCACTTCACCGATGCGGTCCGCCGCTCAGATCTGCGCTGGGTGCATGTACGCCACGAAGAGGCGGGTGGGCTTGCCGCTGGCGGCGAGGCCTTCTTCACCGGTGAACTGGCCGTCTGCGCAGGTACTTGTGGCCCCGGATCACTTCATTTCGTCAACGGCATCTTCGAGAGCCACCGCAACGGCGCACCCGTCCTCCTGATCGCAACGGACGTGGCGCGCGCCGAGACCGGTCTGGGCTTTCCCCAGGAGCTGGACCAGCGAAAGATCTATGAGCAATACAGCGTGTTCTGCGAATACATCTCGCATCCCGATCAAGCTCGCCGCATCATCGTGCAAGCCGCGCAGGCGGCCCTGACCAAAGGTGGCGTCGCGGTCGTCATCATCAACGGCGACATGTTTGAGGAAGACACCAAGGACGATCTGGCCTGGTCCGTCCATCGGCCCAAGTCGCGCCAACGACCCGCGGACGACGAGCTTGACGCCTTGGCGGACCGGCTCAACTCGGCGGGCAAGGTCACGCTTTATGCCGGGATCGGCGCGCGCGATGCCAAGCCCCAGCTGGTGGCCTTGGCCGAAAAGCTGGCCGCGCCCATCGCCCATACCTCCCGCTCGAAGGAATTTATCGAGCCCGACAACGACTACAACATCGGCATGATCGGCATCCTGGGCAACAAGGCGGGGGTCGAGGCCGTGGACCGCGCCGACGTGATGCTCTGCCTCGGCACGGATTTCGCCTATACGCAATTCTATCCCGGCAAGGAGAAGATCATCCAGGTCGATCACGACCCGGCGCATATCGGACGCCGCGCGCCGGTAGGCATGGGTCTTGTCGGCGACATCGGCCCGACCATTGAGGCGCTACTCGACCGACTGGACCAGAAGGAAGACAAGGGCCATCTCGACACCGCGCGCAAGCAGTGGAAAAAGGATCTTGAAGGCTACGTTTCCGAGGCCGACGAACACGATCCGTCGCTGATCCATCCGCAGTTCGTCGCCCACACGCTCGACCGGCTGGCGGCGCAGGACGCGATCTTTACCGCCGATGGCGGATCCCCGATGGTCTGGCTTTTGCGGCACCTGACGGCGAAGGGCCAACGGCGTTTCCTCACAAGCCTGCTGCACGGCACGATGGCCAATGCCTATCCGCAGGCCATGGGGGCCGCGGCCGCCTATCCCGGGCGCCAAGTCATCTCTCTGAGTGGTGACGGAGGCATGACCATGCTGATGGGCGATCTTCTGACGCTCAAGCAAGAGAAGCTGCCGATCAAGATTCTCATCTTCAACAACGGAAGCCTTGGCTTCGTCGAGATGGAGCAACGGGTCAGTGGCCTGCTCGACAGTTTCACCGGGCTGGAGAACCCCGATTTCTCCAAATTGGCTGAGGTGTGCGGTCTGAAGGGATGGCGGGTCGAGAATGCGAGTGATCTGGAAGGCGCGATGAAGGAATGGCTTGCCGCCGAAGGTCCCGCAATCCTCGACGTTCGCGTCAATCGGGTGGAACTGGTCATGCCCCCCAAAATTGAGGCCGGTCAGGTCGCCTCGACCGCGCTCTTCGGCATTAAGGCCGTGCTGGACGGGCGCACGCGCGAAGTCGTGTCGCTCTTGCGCGACAACTTCCTGCGATAGAGCGAGAGGAAAGCGATCCGTGCAGCGAGATGCAAGGCGAGATGAGCGATGAAGATCTCGCTCATCTCCAGCTGGGGACTGCTGGGCGGGAGCATCCCGGCGGCAGTCTTCGTAACGGTCCTTCTGGAAGCCTTCGGCTTGCCTCTGCCCGGCGAAAGCGCGCTGATTGCCGCCTCGGCCGCCGCCGGCGCGGGCGCAACACGCCTGCCGTATGTCTTCCTGGCGGCTTGGGCGGGGGCGGTCATTGGTGACAACATCGGTTACGTCATCGGGCATCGATATGGCCAGTCGCTGGTGGCACGCTATGGCGACCGCGTGGGCCTGACACAGGCGCGCTACGCGCGCGTTGAGGCCGCAACGGAGAAATACGGCGCGTTCATGGTCGTGTTCGCGCGGTTCTTCGTCGTGCTGCGCCAGTTCAACGGACTGGTTGCGGGATCGACGGGAATGCCCTGGATTCGGTTTCTGATCGCCAACATCGTCGGTGCAGCGGCCTGGGCCGGGCTCTGGACCGTGCTTGGCGGCAGAGCCGCGCGCTGGTTGACGCACCATCCGAACGCAATGCATGCGGTTCCGCTTGTGGTAATCGTTGCGCTCGTGATCTTCGTCGCCATTCGTCTGTTTCGAAGACGGCGCAAGCGCTGACGGCCACGCAATCCGTAACTTTTCGATGGGCCGGTCACACGGCAGAGGCGACGCTTTCATGCCCGTCTCTGATCGACATCATCTTACTCGACCCAGAACAGATCTGCGATATGGCAAGCCTGATCTTCCTGCCGGTCCCTGCCTTCGTGCCTCTTGGTGCGGCACGTCACGTTGCGCGCGGCGAGGGCAGGGGAACCTGCCCTTATCAAGGGACGGACGAGGACAGGATCTTTCCGTTTCGGAACTGCCAGTAGAGCATGACACTGATCACCGCGGCGTAAAAACACCAGACCGAGGAGAAGGCGTAAGATTTGGCAAGGATGATGATCGTGAGCCCGACCAGGTTGTAGACCCCGAACCACCGAACCACGCGGAAGCTCGACAGAACGAGTGCGCCGCAGGTGACAAAGATATAGGCAATGCCCGTCCACGTCGTTTCCGTTACCGGGTTGGAATAGACGATCGACCTGTTCTCGACGTAGCACGACGTCGGGTACGACATGACACCCCAGATCATGTAGGCCCCGAAAACAAGGGCGATCAGGGTGATTGCCGCCAATACCATGCGGCGCCAGCCGACATCTTCCAGCAGGAAAACGGACAGCGACATCAATATCGGCAGCAGTCCCTGTGCATAAAGCAGGAACAAAAACGCAGCATGATCGCGCGCCGTTTCACCAATTGTCCCGTCAAGTCCGAGCCAGACGAATCCCTCGGTGAACTGATGCAACGCGAAGAAAAGCGGCATCGCGGCAAAGAGGACATGGCGTGGATGACGGACATGGGTGAGCGTTGCGACCCCGACCGCGCCAATGGCGGCGCTGGCCACAAAATTCACTTCGGCGGAAAAACACATGGGACGCGTCCCCTGTCACTGAATTTGGTCTTGATATCGTAAAACTCCGCAGCACGAGAAATTTGAACTTTCCCTTGCAGCGGAGTTGGTACGAACAAATCCGGCCAGCCCGAAGAATGCGTCAGGGAGCCGACCGGATGCCGTTACATCATGCGCGTCATGAGATTGCCGAGGACCCAGACCGTTCCAGCGACCATGATGAGGATGATCAGGCCGGTGAACAGGATGAGCTGCAGCTCCTCGCGTTTCTGCCGCGACACGTCGATGTGCAGGAAGAAGCGGAAGTGGACGGCTATCTGCACCGCTGCCAGCACCGCGAGGGACGCGAAGATTCCGACGGAGCCGAAGGGTTGCAGGATCGCGGTCAGGAACGACAGGGCAGTCAGGATGACGGCGGCAATGAAGCCCGTGAAATACATGCGCAGGTCGTGCGCGCGTTCGTCCTTGTTGTTCATGACAGTAGCCCCGGAAGAAAGACGACCGAGAAGATCCCGATCCAGATGATGTCGAGAAAGTGCCAGTAGAGCCCCAGCCGGAGCACCCGTGTCTTGACGTCGCTGGCAAAGCCGAAGAAGGCGATCTGGACGCAGACAACCAGGATCATCAGGCTGCCCACGCTCACATGCAGCCCGTGCAACCCGACCAGCGCCCAATAGGAGCTGAGATAGCTCGAGCGCATCGGGACTGCCCCCTTTTCCGCCGCATCAATGAAGTCGCGGATTTCGAGACCCAGGAAGCACAGACCGAAAGCCAAGGAAGCCAGAAGCCAGAGGATCACGACACGTTTGGAGGAATGGTATTTCATCGCGACGGTTGCGACGCCGAAGAGCAGTGAGCTGATCAGCAGTGATCCGGTTTGGAGTGCGATGCTGGTCACATCGACGATGTCCGCGTTGCCCGGCCCTCCTGCGGTTGCCTGGATCGACGTCGCATAGATCGCGAAAAACATCGCGAATGTGACGAGATCGCTCATCAGGAAGACCCAGAACCCGAATACGACGGATTCGGCTTCTTCGTGGGCTTTTCCGTGGGAAGGGCCAAGGTTCAGCCCTGGATGGCGTCTGAGGTTGGTGTTCGACGTCGTCATCTCACGCCTCCGAAATGCGGGCGGCAATGCCGCGGTTGCTGGGCGAGACCTCGTCACGACGCTCGGTGCCCGGGCCTTCTGCGGCCAGGGCGATCCAGTCTTTCTCGGTCCGCTCGATCACAGACGCGGGGATGATCTCGCCCTTGTCGCGCACGAAGCCGAGGCCGATGGAATGGGTCAGCAACGCAAGTGCAGACAGCACGGCCAGCCACCAGATCCAGAACACCATGGCAAAACCAAACAGCGTGCCGAAGACGATGATGTTCAGGCCTATCCAGCTGGTCGGTGAAAGCTCGACGTCCTCGTAGGTGTCGCAGTCGATCTCGTAGGCCGTGCCTGCCGCTTTCTCTTTGGCGAAAGCATCCTGGCTGTTCACCGTGGGGATGAAGGCGAAGTTCCACTCCGGCACCGGTGCGGGCGAGGCCCATTCCAGGGTGCGCCCGTCCCAAGGGTCGCCACCTGGCACCGCAAGAGTATCGCGTCGCAGCGCCGAGACCACGAAGCTTCCGATCAGCGTACACAGGGCAGCGAGCACGCAGAGCGCCCCAACCATCGTCACGATCATGTAGGGAATGTAGCTGGGATCATCGAAGGCCGGGCTGCGCCGAGGCAGGCCCATCAGCCCGACCATGTAAAGCGGCATGAACGCGAAGGTGAACCCGATGATGAAGAGCCAGGCAGCCGTCGCCGACCAGCGTTCGTCCAGCCGGAAGCCAAAGAACTTCGGAAACCAGACGTAGATGCTGGCAAGCACGGCGAAGAGTGTGCCCGGCAGCAGCACGTTGTGGAAATGCGCGACCACGAACTGGCTGTTGTGCACGGCAAAGTTGACCGTCGGGTTGGCCAGCAGGATGCCGGTGTAACCGCCCACAGCGAAGAAGACGATGAACCCGGCGAGGTAGATGATTGGTGTGCGCATCCGGATCCGTCCGCCCCAAAGCGTTGCGATCCAGACATAGACCTTCACCCCCGTGGGGATCGCGATCAGCATGGTGGCGATGCCGAAGGCAACGTTGATCGTCGGGCTTTGTCCCATGGTAAAGAAGTGGTGCAGCCAGACAGTGAAGGACAGCACGGCGATGGCCATGGTCGCGATCACCAGTGACATGTAGCCGTAGATGCGCTTGCCCGAGAAGATTGCCGTGAACTCGGAGTAAAGGCCGAAGGCGGGCAGGATCAGGATATAGACCTCCGGATGGCCGAACATCCAGAACAGGTTGGCGAAGTTCATCATGTTTCCGCCAAGGTCGTTGGTGAAGAAGTGAAAATCGAGGTAGCGGTCAAGCGCCTGCATGATGACCACGGCCGTCAGTGGGGGAAGCGCGAAGATCAGGAGGATGGAGGTGCAGAGCGCCGTCCAGACGAAGATCGGCATCCGTAAAAAGGTCATGCCCGGGCAGCGCATCTTGTAGATGGTCACGGCAAAGTTCAGCCCGGTCAGCACCGTTCCGATGCCAGACAGGCCCAGTGACCAGATCCAGTAATCTGGCCCGGTTCCTGGTTGGAAGGCGACACCGGTATAGGGCGGATAACCGGTCCAGCCGCCGGTTGCGAACTGTCCGACCACGAGGCTGATCATCAACAGCATCGCGCCGACGATGGTGAAGCCGAGGCTGATCTGATTGAGACGCGGGAAGGCCACGTCGCGCGCCCCGATCTGCAGTGGCACCAAAAGGTTCATGAAACCGATCAGGAACGGCATCAAGACGAAGAAGATCATGATGGTGCCGTGGGTCGAGAAAAGCTCGGAGAAGTGATCTGGCGTCAGGTAGCCCCCCTGGTAGGAGGTCACATATTGCGAGCGCATCACAACGCCTTCGGCCACACCGCGCGCGAACATGACAAGGCCCACGACGATGTACATGATGCCGATCTTCTTGTGGTCGGTGGTGTTCAACCAGGTAAACAGCAGCGGCTTCCACCAGCCCTTGATCAGCAGCAAAGCGGCGACGATCACCGCACCGATGACGGCCAGCCAGCCAGCCGAGCTGCCGACGATGTTGCTTGCCGTAGGGTCGCGGAAAACGTCGAAGATCGCGATGTCGTCCCAGCCGAGACGACCAAAAATAAAGTGTTCCATGTTCTGTCGCTTCTACTGGTCGGACCCGGTGGGATCTGTGGCGGTATCGTGGTGCATATTGCCCATCTGGCTCATGTTGAAGTGGCTGTTGGCCAACAGCTTGTCACAAGGTCCATCGGGCAAGGCGCCTTTCGCGGGATCGAAGACTGTGCTGCCCGGCTGCGCCTCCGGCGGTACGGGAGTGCCCTGATGATAGCGGGCCACCACGCGGTCGAAGAGACAGGTATCGGCCAGAGGTCGAAGCGCGGGCGTATTGGAGTTGTACTCCTTCGCGCTGTCTCCGGAGACGAGCAGCTTGACGTAGCTTTCGGCATCGACCGTTTCGCCCGCAGCACCATTGACCCAGGCATCGAATTGCGCGTCCGAGACGGCGCGCATGGGTACTCGCATGTTCGCGAAACCGTAGCCGTTGAACTGGGTCTGGGTCGCGGTACCCTCACCCTCTCGATTGGCGGCAAGGTTCAGTTTGGTGACCATCCCCGGCATCGCGTAGATCTGCCCGGCAAAGCCGTTAGGCAGGAAACTTTGCATGTTCGTGTCAGTGGTTAGCCGGAAGGTAACGGGACGGTTGGCCGGGATGACGATCTGGTCCAGAGCGGCGACACCTTGGTCCGGGTAGATCGCGAGATAGCGGAAATCGATGCCCACAAGGTCGATCTCCAGCGGATTTTCCCCCAGGGGTGTGTAGGGATCGTACTTGAGCGTCGACTGGGCAAGCCAGTACGCCAGTACACAAATCACCAGAACCGGCACCCCCCAGATGGCCATTTCGTACCATTTGTTGAACTCCCACTGGGGCGTGTAGCGCGCGTTTCCACCGATCCGGTAGCGCCAGAGCATGATCGGGAGAAGGAGGATCGCGGGCAGAACCGCCACGAGGGCGATCAGCGATGCCCGCAGCAGATGGGTCGACTGATCTTCCAACACCGGACCTATCGGGCTGAAAATATCCGCGGCGACGGTCACGTCCGACCATCCGGCCAACACTGCCACTCCAGAGAGAATGGTGACCGCCCACCTCCATCCGCGAGGCAAGATTGCGCAGTGACGAGGGCTCATGCTGTCAGGGCTCCGGTAGTCGGGTGGGCGTTTGCCTTTCGGGTCATCGATGCCGGGCCGCTCAGGTCGCCCCCGGAACATCCAGCGTTCCGCCAATCACCGCTTCCGCGGGCGTTGGTCACATTTGTACCGATCGATGGCATTCGACCCCTCCAGCCAGGTTCAAGGTTTGAGTTGCAATTCGCGCCAGCAGGATGTTGGCACGGCAGCGCATTCGAAGAAAACATGAACCAATCAGTAAATATTCGCTCCGCACTTTTGAGAGTTTTAAAAAAAAATTCTGGTTTTGCAACTGATTACGTAGCGAAATTGACAATGGGCTCTCTTGCAGTTGTATCCGCGTGCTAATCGTCATGGTTGCATCGTCAAGTTGTTTCGATGCGTAGCGATAGCCGACATTTTCCGGTTCATGGCGTCATCTTGAAGGTATGGTCGTGATGTCAGGTTAATCGGCCGGCATATTTCGATCCGAACTTCCTCGCCCGGCAACGGACCGTTTCACAGGAAACGATGATGCCGCGTTCTCAACAGCGGCCCCCGTATCGGCTTGCCTTTACGGCAGGCAATACGATGAGTGTGTCACATGACCAGATGTTAACTTGATCGATCTCTCGGGAACCCGGAGAGTGTCGGAGCGTTACCGTCAAGAATTCGATTTATCTTCATCACAAACAGGAGACGCTGCCCAATGCGTCCTGATTCCTCACCGCTTACGCTTGCTCACCCTCTGCCGCCTATCGGGCTGAGCGCGCGGGGCACGCGGACGGAAAGCGATTCCATGGGTGAAATCGAGGTGCCCGCTGATCGCTATTGGGGCGCGCAGACCCAACGCTCGCTGGTTCATTTCTCGATTGCCGGTGATCGGATGCCAAAGCAGGTCTATCATGCTTATGGCTACGTCAAGAAGGCCGCCGCCAAGATTAACGCGGACGCAGGCCGTCTTGATCCAACGCTTGCCGCTGCCATCATACAAGCGTGTGACGAGACCATCGCTGGAAAGCTGGATGCGCATTATCCGCTTTTTGTCTGGCAGACCGGCTCTGGCACGCAATCGAACATGAACATCAACGAGGTCGTTTCCAACCGCGCAATCCAGATCCTTGGCGGGACATTGGGCAGCAAGGATCCGGTGCATCCCAACGATCACGTCAATATGGGACAGTCGTCAAACGACACTTTCCCGAGCGCGATGCATATCGCGACTGTCCTGGCGCTGCATGCGCAGGTCTTTCCTGCGATCGAGGCTTTGGCCAGCGTGTTCGAGCAGCGGGCGCAGGACTGGGCCGATATGCCAAAGATCGGGCGTACCCACTTGCAAGATGCAGTGCCGCTGTCGGTGGGCCAGGAATGGTCTGGTCATGGCGCGATGCTGCGTGACGGGCTCGAGCGGTTGCGCCAGGCCCGCGATGGGCTCTACCGGTTGGCCGCAGGGGGAACTGCGGTGGGCACGGGCTTGAACGCGCCGTCGGGATTCTCAGAGGCGATAGCATCCGAAATCGCAACTCTCACCGGACAACCCTTCATCACGGCCCCCAACAAGTTTGCAGCCCAGGCCTCGCTTGATCCGATGGTAGCGGTGATGTCGGCGCTACGGGGTCTGGCGGTGTCGGTGATGAAAATCGCCAACGATCTGCGCTGGCTTGCGTCGGGTCCGCGCTGCGGCCTGGCCGAACTTCACATGCCCGAGACGGAACCGGGCAGCTCGATCATGCCGGGCAAGGTCAACCCCACGCAATGCGAAGCGATGATGATGATCTGCCTGCAAATCATCGGGTTGGACACAGCGGTCGGAATGGCGGGGGGTATGGGGAATTTCCAGCTCAACGCGATGCGCCCGATCATCACGGCAAATGTGCTGCATGCGATTGACCTGCTGGGCGATGGTACGACCAATTTCTGCCGTTTCGCGGTCGAAGGGATCGCCCCGCGCAAAGAGGTGATTGCAGGATATCTGGAACGCTCACTGATGCTGGTGACCGCGCTCAGCCCCGAGATCGGCTATGACCGCGCCGCCGAGATTGCACATCTGGCCGAAGAAAACGACCTGAGCCTTCGTGAGGCCACGCTGAAGCTGGGCTACCTCACCGGCCCCGAATTTGACCGTATTGCCGATCCGAGCGCCATGATCGGCGATGGGATTGGCGGTGCCTGACAGGATGGAGAAATGGACATGACAGCACGCTCCACGACGCGACCGCTTTCACCGCATCTGCAGCACTACCGACCCGAAATCACCTCGATTTTGTCTGTGCTGCACCGCGCAACCGGGATCGTGCTGGGCTTGGGCGCCGTGGGGCTTGCGTGGTGGATTACCGCGCTTGCGTTGGGGGGCAGCGCTCAAAGCGTGACGCATTGGCTGCTCACGTCGTGGCTTGGGTATCTCGCGCTGTTTGGCTGGACCTTCGCGCTTGGTTTCCACCTTTGCAACGGGGTGCGTCATCTGTTCTGGGATGCCGGTATGGGCTTTGAAATGGACAGCGTACGGCGCAGTGGAAAGGCCGCCGTAGGGGGGGCACTTTTGCTGACGGTGATTGTCTGGATTGTGGTGATTGTGTGAGGGGGCGGCAATGAGTGACGCGAAAAACACTGATAAAAAAAGCAAGGCGGATGATGCCGCCAAAGACACCGCGAAGAACGACGATCAGCAGCATCAGAACGATAAACAAAAAGACGAAATCAAGGTCGCACGTACCCAGACCGATCCCTCATTGTTGACACGGCTCGCGCAGCGCACCGCCTATCGCCGCGCAACCGCACTCGGTGCTTCGGGCACGGGGGCTGCGATCTGGACGGTGCAACGCATGACGGCGCTGGCCCTGATCCCGTTGGCGCTCTGGTTTCTTGTCTCGATCCTCAGCATGCTGCATGCCCCTGCCACCACTGCCGCCGCCTGGCTTGGTGCGCCCTGGAATGCGGCGCTTATCGGCGCCTTTGTGCTCGTTGCGCTGCGCCACGGCACGATCGGATTTCGCGTTATCCTGGAAGATTACGTCCATTCCGAGGGCTGGCGCGTGGCATCCATCGCCCTTGTTTACGCGATTGCCGCGCTTTCGGCGCTTGCCACTGTCGTTGGGCTGGCTGTTCTCATTTTCACACATATCGGAGGCTGACCCATGGCCCGTTCCTATCAAGTCATCGATCATGCTTTCGATGTTGTTGTCCTTGGAGCCGGTGGCGCGGGCTTGCGGGCAACGTTGGGCATGGCCGAGGCGGGGCTCTCAACGGCCTGCGTCACCAAGGTGTTTCCCACGCGCAGCCACACGGCGGCGGCACAGGGCGGCATCGCCGCGGCCCTTGGCAACATCAAGGAGGATGATTGGCACTGGCATATGTATGACACTGTGGCAGGGTCTGTCTGGCTCGGCGATCAGGATGCGATCGCCTATCTGTGCCACGAGGCAATTCCAGCAGTCGTTGAGCTGGAACATATGGGCGTGCCATTTTCGCGTACCGAAGATGGGCGGATTTATCAGCGCAAGTTCGGCGGCCATACGACCCATTGCGCCGAAGGCGAGATGGCCGCGCGCTCTTGCGCTGCGGCGGATCGCACCGGACACGCCGTTTTGCACACTCTGTACCAACAATGCCTGAAACGGCGGGCCCAGTTCTTTGTGGAGTATTTCGCCACCGATTTGCTGATGGATGAAGACGGCACTTGTCGCGGGTTCATGGCTTTTTCGCTGGTCGATGGTACGATTCATCGCTTTCGAGGCAAGCAGACGGTGCTGGCGACGGGGGGATACGGCCGAATCTATGAAAGCTGCACGTCGGCGCACACCTGCACGGGCGATGGAGGAGCGATGGCGTTGCGCGCGGGTATACCGCTTCAGGATGGCGAGTTCGTTCAGTTTCACCCCACCGGCCTTAAAGGCCCTGGCGTGCTGATCACCGAGGGGGCACGGGGTGAGGGAGGCTACCTCACCAATTCCGAGGGCGAGCGTTTCATGCCCAAGTACGCCCCCCACGAAAAGGATCTCGCCAGCCGCGATATCGTCTCCCATGCCGAGGGGGTAGAAATGCGCGAGGGCCGGGGATGCGGCGAGAACGGGGATTATATCGAGCTTCACCTGGAAGATCTTGACGACGAGGTGCTTGAGAAGAAGTTGCCCGGAATTCTTGAGACGATCCGGGTGTTCAAGGGGATCGACGCACGCAAGGAGCCGGTTCCTGTCGTACCGACCGCGCATTACTGCATGGGCGGGATTCCCACCAATATCCACGGCGAGGTGATCGATCCTCGCCGGGGTGGGCCGGATGCGATTGTGCCAGGCCTGATGTGTATCGGCGAGGCCGCCTGTGTTTCGGTGCATGGCGCGAACCGGCTGGGAACGAACAGCTTGCTCGATATCATCGTCTTCGGGCGCGCTGCCGCCCTGCGCGCGGCCGAGATAGTGAACAAGGACGAAGACGTGCCGCCCGCCCCGAAGGCGACCGAAGAGGCCGCCCTGTCACGCTTTGACGCCTTGCGCCACAACGCCGCCGGCGCAAACGCGGGCGAATTGCGAGCGAAGTCACAAGCGATCATGCAAAAGCACTTTGGCGTCTTTCGCGACGAGGAGACGATGCAGGAAGGGATCGACGCAATGGCCGAACTGGCCGATGGTATCGATGATATCGGTTGCACCAGCCCCGACCTGCATTGGAACATGGAGCTGATGACCGCGCATGAGGTTAAAAACCTTTATGACCAGTCGATTGTGGTCGCGCAATCATCCCTCAATCGCACCGAAAGCAGGGGCGCCCATCTGCGCGATGACTATGAGGAACGCGACGACGAGGGCTGGCTGAAACACACCGTCGCGTGGTTGGACGAGGCACGCAAGGTCGAGATCGACTACCGCCCGGTGCATCTGGAAACCGGGCGCGATGATGCCAAACCCTTTCCGCCTACCGAGCGCAAAATCTGAAGAAAAGGAGGTCTGCAATGGCCGAGTTCCGTCTGCCGCCTAATTCGCGCCTCGGGCAAGGTAAAACCTGGGATAGCCCGAGTGATGCGAAGAAACCCCGTGAGTTTCGCGTCTACCGCTTCGATCCGGCGAGCGACGATCACCCGCGAATGGACAGCTTCACCCTTGATCTGGACGAAACCGGGCCGATGGTACTGGATGCGATCCTCAAGATTATCGACGAGGTAGACCCCTCGCTGGCGTTGCGCCGCTCATGCCGCGAAGGGGTTTGCGGTTCCTGCGCGATGAACATCAACGGCAAGAACGGACTGGCCTGTCTGACCCATATCGATGAACAGGGTGACGGCCCGATCACGCTGACACCGCTGCCCCATCTCGAGATCATCAAGGATCTCGTCGGCAGTCTGGAAACTCTTTACGCGCAATATGAAATGATCGAGCCGTGGATGAAGGCAGATGGCCCCGAACCCGAGCGCGAGCGCCTGCAAACGCCCGAAGACCGCGAAAAACTCAACGGCAGTTATGAGTGCGTCCTGTGTTTCTGCTGCGCGACCGCATGCCCTTCCTATTGGTGGAACGGCGACAAATACCTGGGCCCCGCCGTGCTGTTGCAGGCTCATCGCTGGCTGGCGGATTCACGTGACGACCATACCGGCGAACGCCTTGACGCGCTGGATGACCCGTTTCGCCTTTATCGCTGCCATACGATCATGAACTGCACCTCGGCCTGCCCCAAGGGGCTGAATCCGGCCAAGGCGATCGCCGAAACCAAACGCAAGCTTGCCCAACGCCGTTGAGGACACCATGACCAATAAAACCAATTCTGCGCAACGCGTCACAAAACGCGGCATCGATCTGCTGGATGATCCGCTGTTGAACAAGGGCACAGCCTTTCGCGAGGATGAACGCGATGCGTTTGGGGTGCGCGGGTTGGTGCCGCCGCATGTCGAAACGCTGGAAGACCAATGCGCCCGCGCGAAAATCGCGCTCGATGAGGTGGACGTGCCGATCCAGAAATATCTGCGGTTGCGCCAGATGCAGGACGACAACGAGGTTCTGTTCTACAAACTCATTTCCGAACATCTCACTGAAATACTGCCATTGATCTACACGCCCACCGTGGGCGAGGGCTGCGAGGAATTCTCGCGCCATTGGGAGCATCCGCGCGGCCTGTTCCTTTCCCCACCCGATCAGAGCAAGCTCGACGACATCTTTGCCGATCCGCGGTTCGACGCCGTGGAGGTGATTGTGGTGTCGGATGGCGAGCGGATTCTCGGCCTTGGTGATCAGGGCGCCAACGGCATGGGTATCCCGATTGGCAAGTTGTCGCTTTATACCGCCTGTGGCGGGATCGACCCGAACAAGACACTGCCGATCCTGCTGGATACCGGCACCGACAATGAAGATCGGCGCAACGATCCGCGCTATATCGGCTGGCGCCACGCGCGGGTGCGCGGCGAGGAGTACGATGATTTCGTCGAGGCATTTGTCACTGCCGTCAAGAAGCGCTGGCCCCATGTGTTGCTGCAATGGGAGGATTTTGCGCGCGGCAATGCGCTGCGCCTGCTGGAGCGCTACAAAGACCATCTGTGCACCTTCAACGACGATGTGCAAGGCACAGCGGCTGTCGCGGCCGGCACCTTGCTGGCGGCAAGCAAGGCGAAGGGTGAGGGGCTTGGCGATCAGGTTGTGGTGATCTTTGGCGCGGGCTCTGCCGGATGCGGAATTGGGCGTCTGATCCTGCGGCTGATGCAGGACGAGGGGCTGAGCGAGGCCGAGGCACGCGCAAGATTCTATGCGATGGACGCTAACGGGCTGGTGCTGGACGACGCCGATCTGCAAGATTTCCAGAAACCCTTTGCGCGTTCACGTGACGATATCGCGGATTGGAAGTGTGCTGACAAGGACCGGATTGATCTGATCGACGTGCTTCGCAACATCAAGGCCACCGTCTTGCTGGGCACGTCAGGGCAGGCGGGTGCCTTTGACCAGAGCTGCATCACCGAAATGGCTTCGAAGGTCGAGCGCCCGGTCATTCTGCCGCTGTCCAACCCGGTTTCGAAATCCGAGGCCAGGCCGCAGGACATCGTGGATTGGACGGATGGCAAGGCGATGATCGGTACGGGCAGCCCATTTGATCCGGTCAAGATCGGCGGCAAGAGTTACACGGTCGATCAGACCAATAACGCTTATGTTTTCCCGGGTGTCGGGCTTGGTGTGCTGGCGGCCCGGGCCACTCGCGTGAGTGAGCAGATGTTTGTCGCTGCCGCCAAGGCACTTGCGCAGACCGCGAAGACCAGCACCGAGGGGCCGGGCCATATGCTGCCACCCACCTCGGAATTGCGCCGCGTCGCCGTCGAGATCGCCAAAGCCGTTGCTCGCTCTGCGGTGGCCGAAGGGCTGGCAGAGGCGCAAGCAGTTGGCGGAGCCGCGCTTGACGACGAAGTAGAGGCGCGGATGTGGCACCCTGTCTATCGCGATTTCAAGGCGGAGTAACAGGGGGGCAACAGCCTCACCGTTGCGAATTCAAGAAGGTCTGGACGGCAGGTAATGCAAACATTTCCCATTGTGATTGTCGGTGGTGGCGCAGGCGGGTTGGAACTGGCGGTGGGACTTGCCAGAAACGGCCATCCGGACCTGCTTTTGATCGACAAGAGCCCAACCCATATCTGGAAACCGCGCCTGCATGAGGTGGCAGCCGGTAGCGGGCCGGGCGAGATTGACGAGATCGGCTACGCGACTTTGGCGGAAAAATGGGGCTTTGCGTTTCAGCAAGGCAGTCTGGCCGATATCTCGGCTGAGGATCGCACGATAACGCTGGCGGCGATGACGCAAGACACACAAAGTCATGTCGTGCCGCCACGCCAGATCGGCTATCAGGCTCTGGTGCTTGCAATTGGCGGCGGCACGCCGGATTTCGGCGTTGAGGGTGTCCGCGAACATGCCGCGATGCTGGATGATGTCGAAGGAGCCAAGGCGTTGTTTTCCCGGC
Source organism: Stappia sp. BW2 (assembly GCF_008107695.1). Lineage (GTDB taxonomy): Bacteria > Pseudomonadota > Alphaproteobacteria > Rhizobiales > Stappiaceae > Roseibium. Next base: position 76,974 of record NZ_VIRG01000093.1, read on the forward strand.
TGTCACACCGCCTGCTGGCGCATCACGCCAACAACACCGGCCGGCCGTTTCAGATTGTTGTCGCAGGATCGGGCGCCACCGGTGTCGAGCTTGCCGCTCATCTCAAGAATGATCTTCACTGTACAGCACTGGCGCCGCATTCGGATTTGCCACCTGTCGATGTGACCATTCTCGAAGGAGCCGATCAGATCCTGGGCGGTGTTGATGACGAGGTTCGTTCTGTCGTGAGAGATCAGCTTGAGACAGCCGGTGTGCGCGTTGAGACCGGTCAACAGATCTGCAAGGTCATGGCAAATGCGGTTGAGACCAAATCGGGCCAGACGTTCAAGGCCGATGTGACGATCTGGGCCACGGGCACTTCAGGCCCTGCGATTGCCGGTGACATTGCTGCGCTTGAGACCAACAAGAAGGGCCAGTGGAGTGTCAGGCCTTCCCTGCAAAGCACGCAATCGGATGCGATCTTTGCGCTTGGCGATTGTTGCGCAATTACCGACACCCCGGCTCCGACGACCGCGCAAGCCGCCAGTGAGCAGGCCGAACATCTCATTCATGCGCTGCCGCGCTGGCTGAAGAATGAACCGATAGACGCGTTCGAGTTCCGCAACAAGGGAACCTTGTTGTCTCTGGGAGACGCCGGAACGGTCGGCACTTTGAAGTCGTGGTTTCACACCGATATATCCATCAATGGCCGCCTGGCCCACGCTGCCTACCGGGGTCTCTATCATCAACACCAATTCCGCATATTGGGGCCATTGAAAGGCTCCGAAGAATTTGCGGCAGACCTGTTTGAGCGCGCCGCCGGTCCACGGCTTAAAGTATACGGATAGGCCGGGTTGGCTTTCGCGCGTTTCGACAAACACGACGAACGGAAACGAAATGCTGCCCTGCGCTCACTCAAAATTGCGGAGCCGTGTTGCTTTCTTTTGAGATGTATAAATATTCCATAATACAAATTACGCGATAGTTGTTAAGTTTTTGAAAAATATAGATTGTTAGAGAAGTTGGCGCGCGGTATGAGCCGTTACGTTGCCAAGCCATGCAGCAATTCATAGTTTTCGACCGACAGCTTGTTTCTGCTTACCGAAATCAGACCCTTCTTCTGGAACTTGTCCAATGTCATCGTGACCCACTGCCGCGTTGAGCCGACAATTGCAGCGAGATGTTCATGGGTGATCTTTTTCTCGATGACGAGCCGATTGCCTTCCGATCTGCCGTGCGTGTCCGCAAGAATGATCAGCAATTGCGCAAGGCGTTCGGTGACTGAACGCGTTCCCAGCATTTGAACCAGAGCGGAATAGCATTTCCCCTTGGCCACCAGCCCGTTGATGATGCAGATGGCGAAGGACGGCATCGTGTCGATCAGCTGCCGAATGCGCGCGCCGGTCAGGTAGAGCAGTTCGACTTCTTCCTGTGCGTCCGCCGACCACATATGCGTGCCGCCTCCGAATATTTCGGGCCCGCCGACGAAATGCCCGCGCGTCCAAAGAGCCAGGGTGATCTCCCGGCCCGACGGACCGGCATAGAACGTTCGCACCGTGCCTTTTTCGATCAGCCAGATACCGCTGTGGCGATCACCCTGGAAGAACACGCCCTCCCCTTTTCCGAACCGGACAACAGAGCCCGCGGACCTGACCGTAGCAAGGTCCCTCTCGTTCAGCCGGCTGAGGAAATCCGCTCCTTCGTCCAGATCGGAAAGCACTTCGCTCAGATAGACGGCAGAGACCCGGTCCGGGGCCTCGACTGCCTGTTCCTTCATTCTGTTCGGGTCACGTAACATCTTGTTCAAGGTGTCCTCTCCGGTCTTTTCTGCGCGGCAATGTAGGCAGCCAGGGGTTCGATATCCGCCTCCGGCAGCTGGGAAGCGATGGTCTGCATGACGCCACCTGGATCGTTACCGCGTTTCCCCTGCCGAAAGTCCTGGAGCTGCTTGACGAGATATTCCGGGTGCTGCGCCTCCAGCCAGGGCGCCAGCGGCACGTCAGGATCCGTACTGCCGTGGCAGGACAGGCAGGCCGGAATACCGCTTCGCCCCTGACGAAAGAGCTGTTCGGCACTCGGCCGACTGCCCGCGTCTGACGGGGAAACAGGTTCAGGCGGTGCCAGGCGTGCGAAATAGTCGGCAATCGCCGGCAGGGCGTTCGGATCGATCTCGGTCGTGATCGCCTGCATCTGCCCACCGTCATTTTCCCGCGTGCCGGAATGAAAGTCCCGAAATTGCTTGATGACGTAAGCCGGTCTTTGCCCCGCCAGTTTCGGAAACTTCGGCATGCGGCTGATACCGTCCAGGGAATGGCAGAGACCGCAAGTTTCCCATGGCTGCATACCGCTCGTGTCGATCATGTCCGCCTGCGCGGCTGTCGTTCGGCCGGCGAGGACCAACAGAAAGAGGCATAGCGCAAGGGCGGTCTTCCGAGCTGGAGGACGGGTTGCCGTCGCAGGCAATCCGGTTGCCTCGATTTTTCCCTGACGGGCCACGCCGAGCGGTCCTCAGTTCATCTTCATGGTGCTGTGATCGTGAGCGCCGACCGGCATTTCTCCCGGATTTACGACACTCACCTCAACCTCGATCGCTTGCCCGGAGCCGAAAACGAGGGTCAGGGGAAAGCTGTCGCCCGGATGGTAAGTCTGCTCGGCTCCCATCAGCATGATGTGAAGACCGCCCGGGGCAAACCGGACGCTCTCTCCCTTGGGCACGGTGAGCTGCGCGACCGGTTCCATGGTCATGAGACCATCCGCCATGGCGGTCTTGTGAAGATGTGTCATTGCGAATGCGGGGCTTTCCACACCCACAAGGTCAACATTGGCCCCGCTCGCGTTTTCCAGGAGCAGATAGACCGCCATGGTGCCAATGCCTGGTGCCGCAGCAGGTGACATCGCTTCACTGACGACAACTCCAGACATCTTCTGGTCGCTCATATGGGCGTGGGTGTGGTCTCCGCCGGCCAGTGCGGGCCCCTGCGAGAGAACCGTCACAGTTAATGCGCAAGCCATTCCAGCGAGGAGTTTGCTACGAAGATTGCTGACAAGCATGGAAAGTTCCTCTCAGTTGGTGACGTCCAGTCCGCGCATGTGGCGGAACAGGTAAGTCGCGGTATTGACCGGATGAAAAGGCGGGCTGATCTTCGCGGTGATGGCACCGTCAGGATTGATTACGGTGACGGCCGCGCTGTGGGTGACGTCGTAGGCGTCGTCGTCGGCCCCCGACTTTTCCAGTCGGTAGAAGCCGTCAATGCTTGCCACGAGCTTGTCGATTTCCGCCCGCTCACCAGTGATGCCGGTGAAAGAAATCCCGAAATGCGCGACATAATCGGCCAGCAGCTCTGCATCCCGGTCCGGATCCACAGCCAGAAAAACCACTTCCGGAAGCTTTTCGGGCGTCATCATCTGGGAGAGTTCGGTTCGCACCGCCTCCAGATTGGCGAGCGTGAACGGGCAGACATCCGGGCAATGGGTGTAACCGAGAAACATCAGGGTCCATTGCCCCGCCAGGCCGTCCTGCGTGAACGGGGTTCCGTCCTGTGCACGCAGGGAGAAGTCATCGACCTTGACCGGGTCGTCCAGGATAACGCCCTGGACGCCCTGCGCCGCGACACCAAGCGGGAGGAGGAAAAGCACCAATGCCAGGAAAACGCGCGCCATGGGATCACCTGTTCTGCTGTTCGAAAGCTCTCAGGCTTTCGGAACGGATCTGGTCGAGGCAGATCTTCTTCAGCGCCATGAACTCGGCCCCGGTCGCCATCGCCGGGTCGCGTGGACGCGGCAGCGTGACCTGAAGATCGTCGATGATCGAGCCCGGGCTGGCGCTCATGACCAGCACCCGGTCCGCCAGAAAGATCGCCTCGTCGACATCATGGGTGACGAAAACGACCGTGATGCCGAACTCGCTCCAGATCGACAGCAGATTTTCCTGCATCATCAGCCGGGTTTGGGCATCGAGCGCACCGAACGGCTCGTCCATAAGGAGCACCGAGGGGTAATTCGCGAGCGCCCGTGCAATCCCGACCCGCTGCTGCATGCCGCCGGAAAGCTCCGAGGGATATTTGTCTGCGAACCGGGACAGGCCGACCATTTCCAGGAACGTGTTGGCGATGGAGCTGCATTCGACATTGCTCCGACCGGCAACCTTTGGCCCGAAGGCTATGTTGTCGCGGATGGTCTTCCACGGAAACAGCGAATACTGCTGAAACACCATGCCGCGGTCCGGCCCCGGAGCCTTGACCGGCTTGCCATCGACGCTGACCACGCCGCTGGTGGGCGTGATGTATCCGGCGATCGAGCTTAGGAGGGTGGATTTTCCGCATCCGGAGGGGCCGAGGATGCAGACGAATTCTCCGGGCTTGATATCAAGTGAGGTCTTCGTCACGGCCTGGTTGGCGTTGGCGCCTTTGCCGAAGACGATTTCGACATCCTCGATCACGATATGGCCAATGTCCTTTTTGGAGGCGGCAAGGGCCCGGTGTGGAATGTGTTCCGTCAGAGACACGACTTGGGTGTTCATGCATGCACTCCTTTCGCAGAGGAAATCTTGTCTTGCTGATCTCTTGCGCTCGTGGCGGGTGTCCCGGGAGGGGTGGCGAGAGCCAGCGCGGTCGCCGCGAGCAGGCCATAGCCGCCCATTGTGAGATACGGGCCGATCGGCTCGATCCAGAAGGACGCCGAGACACCGAGACCGAGCATGGACAGGCCGACGATCCACGATGGCGTGGCGCAGCACACGACCCAGCTCATGGTGGCCGAGGTGAGCGCCACGAAGCCGGCACCCACACCCGTGGCGGTGCCCGCCTTGAACCGCGTTGCCGTGGAACACGCGCTCTTCGCTCTGAGCAGCAGGATGTTGACTGCGAGCAGACCGGCGAGGACGGCGACCAACATCACCTTGTAGGGCAGGATATTCAGCGCCCATTCGGAAATGCCGTGTCCGTAGTCGTAGTTCATGTAACCGAACTCGAGCAGGTATTCCTCGGCGACGATCGGAGGAACGTCGCTGAAGGAGGGCGTCGAGCGGAAGATGGTCCACACATTCTTCGGCCAGTTGTAGGCGGTCGCATAGTTTGGCAATGCGCCGAACCGGACGATCAGTGCCGCCATCAGCAGGAGATAATAGCCCACCGTGAAACCCGCGGTGAGCGCCAGCCACAGGCCGAGCCTGGACCGGATCGTACCGGCCGCAACCGCCAGTCTGGAACCGAGAGCGAGGGCCATCATCTTGCCCTCTTCTGCCAGGCCAGCAGTGGTTTCATGCCGATTTTCACTGCGTAGGTGGACAGTGTGCCAAGACCGCCGATCACCAGCATGCCGACGATGATGTCCGGGTAGTTGATCAGCGAGTAGGCGTTCCAGGTGAAATAGCCGATGCCGTACTGGCCGGAGATGATCTCACCGGCCAGCAGCGAGAACCAGCTCACCCCCATGCCGATGGCCAGGCCCGCCGCGATGCTCGGCAGGGCCGCCGGCAGGATAACGTGCCAGAAGATCTGTAGCCGGGATGCGCCGAGCGATTTTGCCGCCCGAACAAGCACCTCCGGCGTCTGCTCAACTCCGTGCAAGGTATTGAGAACGATTGGGAACAGAGCGCCCAGCAGCGTGATGTAGATGATCGAGGCTTCCTCGGTCGGCCACATCAGGATAGCGAGCGGGATCCAGGCGACGGCCGGGATCGGGCGCAGAACCTCGATATAGGGATAGATCAGCGACCAGGCGATTTTCGAGCGTCCCATCAGAACACCCGCGGCAATTCCGATCACCGACGCGGTGACATAGCCGATCAGGATCCGCTGCATGGAAACACCGATATGGATATAGAACTCGCCGTCGCCGAGGTGCGTCCAGAAGGCCGCGAAAACCTTGCCGGGCGAGGGAATGTTTTCGAAATTGATGTAGAAATCGACCTTGTAAGCCGTCGCCAGCTGCCAGAACACAATGCCCGCGGCGAGCGAGACGAGACTCAATACGATACTGACCCCATGTTTCTTCAGAAGGTCGTAAGTGCTCGACGTGCAGCCGCGCACCGCCTTCAGAACATCCTTTCCGGACAGGCCGGGCGCGTCCGCGAAACCGACCAGGTCTTCCTTTCTTTGGGTGGGGGTGGAGGGCTCCGGCTCCGCATCCCTGACTTCGGCCACATCAGTGGCCTGACCCAAGTTACTCATGAAACTCTCCCTCAATAGACGGCTGTGGACCCGGGCGCGAACGGGCGAAAATCAGGTGTTGCGAGCGCCGCGGAAATGGCCGCGGCGCCCGGGTCAACGCATTATTCGGTGGGAACGAAGGCCGCGACGGCGGTCGGTAGATCGATCACCTCGCCCTTGACCTCAGCCGCGTAGGCTTCCGCCTCCGGTTTGCGCAGGAAGGTTTCATAGGTGCCGTCTTCGCCGTGGACGAAATAGGCGGTCTTGCCGAAGAGCTTCAGGCCGGTCGACTTGTCGTAGACATAGGTCGCGTTGAGCTTGGCCCCGGTACCCTGGAACTCGGCAACGGCCTTGAGGAAGTCCGGCAGGCTTTCGTAGGTCAGGATACCGTCCCGGGAATGCCAGATTTCAACAGGCAAGCCGGCATTTGCGGTTTCCGGATCGACCACCGTGGCCTTGTCGGCTTCGTAGTCCAGGCCAAGGTCGGAATAGGCCGCCTTGATATAATCCTCCGTGATCCAGGCATCGAAATCGAGCGGCGGGATCGCCTTTTCCTTCACCAGGACCGTATGGTCGAACTTCAGGGCATCGACCCAGCCGTCCTTGATGGTCGGATCGAGTGTCAGGTGACCGCCGTTTGAGAAGTAGATGTAGAGAACCTCTTTCTCCACGCCGGTCCATTTTTCCATCAGGTCGACGGCTTCGCTCGGATTTTCCTCGATCCACTGGCCGGCTTCGATCACGGCCTTCAGGAAGGCGGTGACGACCTCCGGATATTCCTCGGCGAAGTCCTGCCGGACCACGACACCATGGAGGTAGGGAACACCGGCTTCGCTGCCGTCATAGATCTTCCGGCCCGTGCCGCGGAATTCCATGATTTCCGACCAGGGGCAGAAATCGGAGTGGGCGTCGATCTTGCCTGCCGCGATATTGGCGGCACCAACGGCCGGGCTCTGGTTCTTCAGCGACACCTCTTCCGTGATGCCTTCGTCCTGCATCGCCTTCAGCAGCATGCCCCAGGCGGCTGAACCGACCGGCGTCGACACCGACTTTCCCTTAAGCTGGTCGAAAGAATAGATGTCACTTTCCACCGGAACGACGACAGCATTGCCGCTGCCCTTCAGATTGTAGCCGGTTCCGGCGACATAGAGCGTGCGCAGGGAATCCGTTTCCTGGAACTTGGCGCCGTTGACGATCAGCGGATAGTCGCCCATCACGCCGATATTCAGCTTGTTGGCCAGCATCTGGTTGGTGATCGGCCCGCCGGAGGAATAGTCTGCCCAGGTGATGTTGTAGTCGACGTCCGCATAGGCGCCGTCCTTTGGCAGATATTTTTCGAGAAGTTTCTTTTCCTTCACCACGATGCCCGCGGTGTAGGTGTCCGTGCACATGCTCTGGTGACCGATCGCGATGTCGATGGTTTTGGCCAGTGCTGGCATGCCGGGGAGTGCGACCGCGAGTGCGAGCCCCAATCCGAATCCAAGTGTTGTGTGTTTCATAGCCTTCCCTCAAGTAGTGCCGCCTATCTCAGGACGGTTTTATTGGCGCAAATGCCGTGCCAGCTTGCGGGAAGTATTTTGGGCTGGAGCCGTAACCTACTGACAAGAATAAGTATTTATCGGGATGACCGATTGTCTCGGTTAGACGGTATGGGGCGGGAAATGGGGTAAACGCTTATCCCGGCGGCAAGGTGCGCGGTTCTTGTGCATCGCGCCAAGCTTTTTTCTAATACAAGTTCGGAAAACCTGTATTATTTGATCACCTTTACCCCAGGCAGAAAAGACAAGTTTCAGCAACCCAAATGAAGAAGGGCGGCTCTTTTTCTTTTTGGAAATTTAGTGAAAAGACATCTGTGCTGCCCGATGCAAATCGCGCAGGAATGAATACTTTGAATTCTTCTCCGGATCAGCTCAAGGACTTGAGGCCGGAAATCATGGCTGGAGAGTCCCAGACCCTTTCGCCAATGGCACCATAGATCACTTGCCCGGCACCATCCAGAACATAGGTCACGGGCAGGCCGCGAATGTACCATTTGCTCGGAAGGTCCGTGTTCCGATCCAGCAGGACCGGAAGTCCGTCATGGTCGATTTTGCCCAGGAAATCCCGAACCCGGTCTTCCCGGTCGCCGACATTGACCGCAAGGACGGCGAAACGGTCCGGGTCCAGTTCCCGGCTCAGCCGGGCGAGCGTCGGCATTTCCTTGCGGCAGGGCGGACACCATGTCGCCCAGAAGGAGACAAGCACTGTCTTGCCGCGGTAGTCGCCGATCTGGTGAACGGTGCCGGCCAGGTCCGGAACGTTCAGTTCCGGCGCTTCGATTGCCAGCGGCGGTTTCACCAGCCCGAGCGATCTGAAATCGTGTTCCGCACCGTGGGCCGGGATCGCGGTTGCCGCGCAGGCCGCCAGTCCAAGCAAAATTTCGCGCCGGTTCACCTTCACCATCTTGGCACCCTGATCTTGAATTGATGACAATCCGGCCGCACGAACAGATGCTCATAATCGATCGGCTTGCCGGATGCGTCGTAGGTCAGGCGTTCCGTACGGATCACGACATCACCTTCCTTCACATTCAGGAGGCGGCTTGTGTCCGCTTCAACCGGGATGACCGTCATGGTGATGTCGGCAAAGCCGATCTCGATGCCAAGCTGGTTCTCGATGAGCGCAAAGATGTCCATGTTAGGAAGATCGAGCTGCAGGAGTTTCTGGCCGATGACGAGCGGAAAATAACTCACATCGATGCTCATCGGTTCTTGTGCGGCGATGCGGATACGCCGGATCTTGACCAGGTCTTCCCCCCGTTTCAGGTTGAGCGCGGCTGCCGCATCCCCCGGCGCCGGAACGATCCCGGCGGACAGGACTTCGGAGCGGGTTTCGACCCCGAGGGGCGCCATCAACTCGCCGAAACCCTGGAGGCGTCCAAGGTCCTGGACGGCCTGTAGCGTGCAGACAAAATAGCCCTTGCCCTGATGACCGACGATCAGGCTCGCCTCGCGCAACATGTTAAGGGCCAGCCGGATGGTGACCCGGCTGACCCCGAAACGTTTCATCAAGGCGCTTTCGCTTGGCAGATAGCTTCCCGGCGAATAGTCACCGGCGAGGATGGCCTCCATCAGCGTATTGCCAATTTCCCTGTATTTCGGCAGACGGGAAGAGGCTGCGGTCAGCGAAGGGGTAGCCCGGAGGCGGCTGCCATCATGCGCCCTGGTCCGGTCCGCCAGCCTTTCCATCCCTCTGCCCACGTTGTGCCTCTCCCCTTGCCGAAATGCTGCTCTGCAGCATTGTTACTCAATTTGCCCCAAAGCCCAACGAACATTTTTGCGAACGTCCGGATCCGGATCGTCCACGAGGTCTTCCAGGAATGGCAGGGCCGACCTGTCGGCAATCTCGCCAAGCGCCGCCGCAGCCTCCTTGCGCAGGTTCGAGGTCTGCTCTTCGAGCTGCGCTCCGATTTTCGCCACCGCAGCGGTCACCTTCAGTTTTCCCAGGCTGCGCACGGCCTTGACCCGGACCTGCCAATACGGATCGTCGAGCAGCGGAATGAGCGGCCCACCGTCACCGGTCGTGGAGATCTTGCCAAGCACTTCCGCCGCGATCTCGCGAACGGCCCAATGCTCGTCCATGAGTGCCGTCAGCAGGGCATCCCGGGCATGCGAGGATTTCGAAAAGGCGAGCGCCCCAACCGCGGTGCGACGCACCTCCGGGTCGTCATCCCGGCAGCTGGCGATCAGCGCCGGCAGGGCTTCTTCGGCCTTCAGATATCCGACAACCCCGACAGCCTGGATCCTGACTGCCGTTACGGGATCCTTCATGCCTTCGATGCCATTGGCCAGGGCATCGGGACGGCGCAGCTGCTTCAGGCCGAGCAGCGCCCCTTCCCTCACCTTTGCGTCTTCATGGTTGGTCAGGGCCAGTAGCGGATCCGCTGATTTCGGGTCCTTGAGCTCAGCGAGGCTGTCTGCTGCGGTTTTGGAAACCTTGCTGTCGGTATCCTGAAGGGCCTGGCACAAGGCCGTCGCAGCCTCCAGTCCGTCGAATTCGCCGAGCGCGATTGCCGCTTGCAGGCGCACGTCGGCGCTGCTGTCGGCAACGGCTCGGGCGATCAGCGGGATTGCATCCGGATCAGCCGTGTCGGCCAGACCCATGACCGCCACTCGGCGTATCGCCGGATCGGGATCCGACAACCTTGCGTCCAGATCCTCAAGATCGTTCTCGTCTTCGAAGGGTTCGAACACCATCTTGTCCTCCTCCTCAGCGCAGCAGATAGGGGATGTTGACGGTGACTGCATCGGTCGGGCAATCGGCCTCGCAGGGCATGCAGTACCAGCACTCGTCATATTTCATGTAGGCCTTGCCGGTCAGGTCGCTGATGCGCAGCACGTCGAGCGGGCAGACGTCGACACAGACGGTGCAGCCCTTGTCGGCAATGCATTTTCCTTCATCGACCACGACGGGAACGGTTGTCGGCGTATTGGCAATGGGCATGGGTGTCTCCGTGCGTTCGGATCAGGCCTGGGCCGTGATGCGTTGCTTGTAGTAGGCGTCCTTCTCATCCTCGGCGATCGGGATGATGTAAGGTGCGACTTCCTTCTTTTCGCAGGTCATGACGCCGTCCTGGTTGGACAAGAGGACATGACACTTCCAGTCGGAGTCGTTTGTGTCCGGATAGTCCGAACGCCAGTGATAAAGGCCCCAGCGGCTTTCCGCGCGATAGAGCGAGGCATGGGCGGCCATGTCGGCACAGTCCAGGATGCTGGCGACTTCCATCGACCGCATCAGCTCATGCGCATCGCGGGCCATCATCTGCGTGTTCATGTCCTCACGAACCTCGGCGAGCCGGGCCTGGCACAGCTCGTATTTGGCCGTCACCTTCGGCGGCTGCAGATAGTCGTTCACCAGACGCCGGATCTTGTATTCGATCTGGTTCGGCGGGATGCCGTCGTCGCGCTTCGTGGGCGCAAGAACACGCTCCTGTTCCATGGAGATCGCAGCGTCGTCGAACTCGTCGTGATCGACTTCGGCTGCGAAGTCGACAGCGTGTTCGCCCGCGATCGCACCGTTGGTAAACGCGCCCAGCATGTAGTTATGCGGGACGCTCGCCATGTCTCCGGCGGCATAGAGACCTGGCACGGTGGTGCGGGCGAACTCGTCGACATAAACCCCCGAAGCCGAATGTCCGGAACAGAAGCCGATTTCCGAAATGTGCATTTCGATCATCTGTTCGGAGTATTTCGTGCCGCGCTGCTCGTGGAAGCGGCCGCGGCTCGGCCGCTCAACCGTATGCAGGATGTGCTCGATGTGATCGGCTGTGTCCTTGTGCAAATGGTTGAGCTTGAGGAACACGGGTCCCTTGCCGGACTGCAGTTCGTTGTAGAACTCCTGCATCATCTGGCCGGACCAGTAGTCGCATTCGATAAAGCGTTCGTTTTTCGAGTTGGCCGTGTAGCCCCCGAATGGGCCCGCCACATAAGCACAGGCAGGGCCGTTGTAATCCTTGATGAGCGGGTTGATCTGGAAACACTCCAGATTGGCGAGCTTGGCACCCGCATGATAGGCCATGGAATAGCCTTCGCCGGAATTGGTCGGGTTCTCGTAGGTGCCGTAAAGATAACCGGATGTCGGCAACCCGAGCCTGCCCGCAGCCCCCATGCACATGATCACAGCCTTGGCCTTGATGACCAGGAACTCGCCCGAGCGGGTGTTGACCGCGATCGCACCGGCGGCACGGCCGCTTTTGCCGGTCAGGAGACGTGTCGCCATGTAGCGGTTGGAAATCAGTACGCGCGCCCTGCGAAGCTGGCGATACAGGGCCTTCTTGACCGTGTCGCCATTCGGCATCGGCAGGACATAGGTTCCCATGTGGTGAACCTTCTTGACGTCATATTCGCCGTTTTCGTCCTTCTGGAAGCGAATGCCGAACTGGTCCAGTTCCTCGATGATCCCGTAGCAGTTCTGCGCATATTTGTAGACCGCGGCCTGGTCGACGATGCCGTCGTTGGCGATGGTGATTTCCTTGGTGTACTGCTCGGGCGTCGAGTGGCCGGGAATGACCGCGTTGTTGAGCCCGTCCATGCCCATGGAAATGGCGCCGGAGCGCTTCACATTGGCCTTTTCCAGCAAAATGACCTTGGCGTTCGGATTTTTCTTCCGCGCCCGGTAGGCCGCCATCGGCCCGGCCGTTCCCCCGCCGATCACCAGCAGGTCGCACTCCACTTCATTCAATCCTGCACGAAGGTCGTCCATGCCTGTCTCCACTTTTTCCAGCAATTGCATTCACACTAGAACCGGCGCACCAGCCCGGTCGGTCAACTAATTGCCCTTCAGATAGTCTTCCGGTGTCAGTGCCGTTTGCTCTGGTGCTGCCGCCGCAGTTTCAGCAAGCTGCAGGAGGAAGGCCCAAGGGTAGATCCCCCGGTCGTAACCGTCTGAAAAGACAATATTGATCGCGTAGGCCCCGATCGGGCGGACCGACGTGATTGTCAGGTCCGGCCGTGCGGGAACGGCCATACCGTTGAGGCGAAGTTTCTTGCTGCCCGCCGACTGGCTGTTTTCGCGCAAAAACGGCGCGGTGAAGGTTTCGGCCCGGCCCTCCGGCCAGGAAAGCGTCAGCGACGCGCCCTTGCCGCCGACGCGAACTTCCTTGGGCGGCGCACAGGCGGCCACCTCCTCGGCGGAAGGTAGCGGCGTGTAGGTGTTTGGGGTTGGCTGCATGTCTGTTCCAGCTCCTTTAGGACTGAAACCAGCTCACCACAGGCCGGAAATCCGCAATAGCAACTAATTGACCGACATTTCGAAGGGACCCGGCAATAACGGCGACATCTCATCGAAACGGAGGGGTCAAATGACGTTTGTCGTCACCGAAAACTGCATCAAGTGCAAATACACCGACTGTGTCGAAGTCTGCCCTGTGGACTGCTTCTATGAGGGCGAGAACATGCTCGTCATCAACCCGGACGAATGCATCGACTGCGGTGTCTGTGAGCCCGAATGCCCCGCCGAAGCCATCCTGGCCGACACCGATCCGGAAGCGCAGAAGTGGCTCGATCTCAACACACGCTATGCGGCGGTCTGGCCCGTCATCACCGAGAAGATTGACGCCCTGCCCGATGCCGAGGACTGGAACGGTGTCAAGGGCAAGCTTGAACACCTGAGCGAGAAGGCCGCCTGAGCCTTGTCATCGCCCCTCGCAATACCGTCTGCCGGTGGCTCCACGAAACTTGAAGGGAAAGAAGCAGCCATGAATGTCATGACACGACCGGAAGAGCTGGAGGCCTGTGCGCCGGCCGGCACCTTCGTTGAGACCGTCACCAGCGTCACTCACTACACCGACCAGCTGTTTCACTTTCACATGACCCGGCCGGCGGGGTTTCGTTTCCGTTCGGGCGAGTTCGTGATGATCGGCTTGATGATCGAGGGCAAGCCGGTGTTTCGCGCCTATTCCATCGCCAGCCCGTCCTGGGCCGAGGATATGGAATTTTTTTCCATCAAGGTGCCCGACGGTCCCCTGACATCTCACCTGCAGAAGGTGCAGCCGGGCGATGCGATCCTGATGCGCAAGAAGCCGACGGGGACGCTCGTGAACGACGCGCTTGTCACTGGCAAGCGGCTCTACATGTTCTCGACCGGTACCGGCATCGCGCCCTTTGCCAGCGTGATCCGGGATCCGGAAACCTACGAAAAATTCGATGAACTGATCCTCACTCATTCCTGCCGGGAGGTCGCGGAACTCAAATACGGCCAGGACCTTGTGGCTGCGGTGAAGACGGACGAGATGCTGAACGAGCTTTTCGACCCATCGAAACTCACGCTCTACAACTCGGTGACCCGCGAGGATTATCCATTTCGCGGCCGGATCACCGACCTGATCGAAAGCGGCAAGCTTTTTGAAGATCTGGGCGTGCCAGTGCTCGATCCTGCGACCGACCGCGCCATGATCTGCGGATCGGCGGATATGCTGAAGGACACCAAGGCCTTGTTGGAGGCAGCGGGGCTGACGGAGGGAGCCAACAACCGGCCGGCGGAATTTGTCATCGAACGGGCATTTGCCGGATGAAAACGCGGGCTTTCGCCGGCCTGCTGCCAGGGCTTTTTCTTTGTCTGGCGATCAGCGTGCTGGCCATCGGACTGAGCAAGCTCGGCAGCCTCCTTACCAATCTTCGGCTGATAGACCCGTTTACCGGCGCGATCCTCATTGGCATCCTTGTCAGAACCTTTGCGGCCATTCCACCGTCCTTTGCATCCGGGATCCGCTGCGGCACGATCTCGGTTCTCGAGATTGCCGTCATCCTTCTCGGGTTTTCGTTGAGCTTCGACGTCTTCCATGACGGCGACCTCGCTTTCGTGCTGTTCGTCATGCTCCTGGTCGCCTGCATGATCCTGGCCGGCTTCACGCTCTGCAGGGCCGTCGGCCTGCCGGAGGGCCTTTCCCTCCTTATCGCTTGCGGAAATGCCATCTGCGGCAACGCTGCCATAGCCGCAGTCGCTCCCGCCGTCGGGGCCGGCAACGAGGATGTGGTCGCCGCGATCACCTTCAGTTCGATCCTTGGCGTCCTGTTTGTCTTGTTGCTTCCCGCGCTCGCACCATTCATCGGATTGAATGCATTTCAATTCGGCACCTTCGCCGGTTTGACGGTCTATGCCGTTCCGCAAGTCGTCGCGGCGACGGCACCGGTCAGCATGGTCAGCGCCCAGGTCGGCACGACAATCAAGCTCATCCGGGTCCTGATGCTGGTCCCCGCAGTTTTGCTCGCTCCGCTTTTGTTGCGGAACCGCGAAAAGCCAAGCCCATCACATGGCAAACCGCATATACGTCTGGTGAAAGTGCTGCCCTGGTTCATTCCCGGCTTTCTGCTGGCGGCGGCGCTGAACAATCTGGGATGTGTGCCGGAAAGTGTCGGAAACCTGACTTCGGAGATTTCGCGCGGGCTGTTCGTCGTGGCCATGTCCGGTCTCGGCTTGAGCGTCGACCTGCGCCGGCTTGTGAAGATCGGCCCCGCCCTAATCCTGGGTGTTACCTTGAGCCTTGTGATGCTCGCCGCGGTCAGCTTCCTCTTTGTGTTGTCTTTTGCTTGAGAGGTTGAGCCTGCAAGAACGAGGATCGCGGGACCAAATCAGGTCCGCCGATTGCCCTGAAGTCTGAAAGGCCCTTTCGAATAACCTCTCGCGCCCCTTCCAAGAGACCATCAAGGCGTGGTGAATGGCTGAAATGGACCGTTTGGCTGTCAGCCGGTTCACGCCCGAGGAGGTCGGTTTTAGCCGGTCCTACGGATGCCACGCGCTCGGGGAATGGTCGTTTGCAGCAGCAAATCAAAATTCGCTTGAATAGCTCGCATAATTATTGAATGTTCGTTCCATAATTTTGTGAGGTGCGTATGGCCCGGCCAGTTGAATTCGACAGAGAGACAGTTCTGGATGCAGCGTTGCTGGCGTTCTGGAAGTCTGGATATGCCGCCTGTTCGCTCCAGATGCTTGTTGATGCAACAGGCCTGAGCCGCCAAAGCATCTATAACACGTTCGGTGACAAGGACGGGCTGTTTCTTGCGGCGCTGGATCATTACAGGGCCAAAGTTTCAATCCAGTGCGAAATGATTGAGGCTTCGGACGCCGATCAAAACAGTTTGCGTGATTTTATCTTCAACAGCATTTCCGTACAGCAAAACCTTGGGCCGGGTGCTTGCTTTATTGTCATCACGGCATTCAGTCCTCAAGCGTGCGACGCGAAAATCAAACCAGCGCTTGATGCCGGTGCACAAAGGGTCAGGTCCGCTTTGAAGACCTTCATCCGGAATGCCGCCTTACGTGGGGAGTTCAACCCGCAGCTTTCCCCGGAAAGCGGCGCTGCCCATCTCTATGCGGTCATGAACGGCTTGAGCGCGCTTGCGCAAACAGGTGGCTCGAAAGAGCACATGGAAACAGCCCTTGATCTTAGCCTTCAAACTCTCTTTCCAAAGACCGGATCATAAGGTGTCTCGTCGAACTTTCCTGACCTTTGCCTCGTTTGTGGCCTGTACGATTGGCGTGATCGCGGCGGTGTTTCCCATGACCCTCCTTGTCGACATGAAGTCGGCGGTGCCCGGTGACACAGGGTTGGTTATGGCGCGCACGGCTGGGGTCTTTCTTTTGAGTTTTGGTGTCCTGAATTTTCTCGCGCGAGGCGACGCAGATTCACCAACAATGACAAATCTGTTGCTGGCAAACGCTCTTCTTCAGGTGCTTATCCTTCCAGTTGATCCCTTGGCCTATGCAATGGGCGTCTACGGATCCGTCATGTCCTTTATCCCCAACACCATCCTTCATGTCGGTTTGCTGTTCGGATTTCTTTATTATTGGAATGCGTCAATATCCCGTAGAAACGAGTACGCTGGCATCGGCTAGCGCATTGGCCGACATGACATTCCGCCAGAATTTCTGGCACTTGCTGTGAAGGCCGTTCTTGATGAGGGCAGTTGTCAGCGAATTGCCGTGGCGACGTTGCCACAAACGGCAGCCCTTTCCACTCAGCCGACCTTCACCTGAAACCGGGGCGACTCTCTGCATCAGCGCAGCGTACGTCGGTTTCGAGCCTATCCAAGACACATTTTGCAGCGCGCTGAGCTCAACAATTGGCGGGAAGCGGGCGTTCGCTGCGGAAAGAAGGAATGGCCGAAAAGGGGCCGTATGCGGAATGGCAGCTCACAGTTTTTTGTGACGGCAAGCCGACCTTGGCAGGTTTTTTAGTCCTTATGATTTGTCTTCCTGCAGATTATGCCATTCCCAGGCAACTCAATGGACGCAGTCCAGCATCCACTGGACTCCAAATTTGTCAGTCAGCTTACCGAAATAACTTCCCCAGGGTTGCTCTTCCAAGGGTGTGGTAACTTTGCCGCCCACAGCCAGTTTCGTGAATAAATCACGCGTCGCGGTCCGGTCGTCCATGATCATATAATGCGAAGAGCCGCGCATGGGTTCGGCATCGTGGTTGTCGGAGGCGAAGAACTGGACACCTGGCCCTTCGAAGCAGGCATGCATGATCTTGCCGCGCATCGCTTCGGTCGCAACTGGGATGCCGTGGTCGCCATGCCGCATCAGCATCGTCACACGACCGAGGCCGCATTCGGTGTAAAACGCAAGCGCTTCTTCGCACTGCGTCGTGAAAAAAAGATAGTTGGAAAGCTGCATTTTGTGCCTTTTCGGTTATCCCGGACCGGCTCCATCGACGCCAGTCCGGTATTGTCAGAACGAGGCTTATGCCGCCGAGTTCATGATGGCCGCACCAAGATCGGCGTTCACATAACCACGCCCGGCAATGCCCCAAGCCCCTTCAGGCGCGTAAAGAATATTGGACCAGATGTGCTCGCGCTTGATCTTGCCAGCCGCTGCCTTCTCAACGATGTCCGTCGCCTTCTCAATGAAAGCACGCTTTTCTTCCAACGTCGCCAACGCGACCTCCGGCAGCTTCAACTCCACGAATGCTGCATTCACTGGCTTGCCACCCGCGAGAACGCGGCCATGCGGCAGCGTGTGAATGGAACCAACGATGTTCGCGGTCATGAAGGTGTTTCCGCTCAAGTCGGACACTTCCAAAAGTGCATCTGTCAGCGCGGCAAAGGTTTCTTTTTCCTCCGACGACGTCATAACGCCTTCTGGAATTGTGAGTGTAATAGGCATGGATTTCTCCTTGTTTGAATTCATTTGCGGTTCATATATAGTGATCACTCTCTATCTATAGACATCATTTGCTCTCTATTACAAGCCATAAAGAGCGATCTCTCTAAAAAGGTTTTGGTCATGCGTTACAGTGCCGAGCATAAGGAAAAAACGAGGGCGAAAGTTGTAAGCGCTGCCGGTCAGGTGTTTCGTGAGGAAGGTTACGGCGGCGCGGGTATCGACGCGCTCACAAAGGCCGCCGGGGTCACGAATGGCGCCTTTTATGGTCATTTCAAATCAAAGGGCGCCGCATTCCGCACTGCTGTACTCGCGGGACTGGAAGACTTGCGGGTCGGCATTGCGGCAGTGAAAGCAGAACACACATCAGGTTGGCTGAAAGCCTTTGTCGACTATTACATGGGTTATAAGCGAACATGTGCCATGGGTGACGGCTGCGCGTTGCCACTCTTGTCAGCCGATGTCATGCGATCAGACGAGGATACCAAGCAAGCTTATACTGAGGAGTTGGAGCGCATAGCCGCTGAAATCGCCAGTGGCCTGTCGACGGACAATTCGAGTGGTCGGACGCCCGACGATCAAGCACTCCTGTTGCTTTCCCTGCTTACTGGAGGCGTGACGCTGGCCCGCGCCGTGGCCGATCCCGGCATGTCGGAGAAAATAGCGAAACTCGTAACCCATGAAGCACTACGGCTTACAGGCGACAATTGAGGCTGACCAAAATTACACAAATGTATCACTTATTTTGCCTCTTAGAGAATGTAGGTTTGCGTCACATTGGCGGAGAAGCCGGAGTTCGCCACCTAACATTCACTCTTGAAATACGATGTCTAGTGTACGGCTGCACTCGGGATGTTAAACTGAACATTTAGGCGTCCCAAATGAGACGCTAAGCCGCCATTCACTAAGGCGGCGCCCTATGGCAGCTTCGGGCCGGGAAGAGACTGTCGGCCCATACGCTCCATATTACCTAAGCTGACATTTTTATGAATGAGATCTGCGATAGATTGCTGCTCGAAGCGGATGCTGGGCGCGGTCAGGGCATAAGGTAGTTTGCGCCCTCATGCCTGTCTTTGCGGAGATCGTTGGATGCGACCAAGGCCGGACATTTTGGACGGTAGTGTATGAATTCGTTGTTACACCATGAGCAAACGCTTCTGCAAAAGCGAACATTTCCATTGGCTCGGCTGGACGCTCTGGTCCGCTTGCGCCAGGAGAACAGAACGATCAGATCGCATCAAAGCCCATCCACGAAGTTTTGGTGACGATAGTCCGTTGGCGTGATGCCCGTGAACCGGCGGAAGGCGCGTGTAAAGTGTTGGGGGCTTTCATAGCCGGCCATCGTTGCAACATCAATGACCTTCAGAGCAGGATTTTCGAGGTTCTGACGAGCAAGCTCGAAGCGTGCTTCCTGAAGCAGCCGCGAATAGGAACTTCCGCAAAGTTTGAGCCGTCGCTGAAGTGTTCTTGTGCTTATCCCTGCTATTTCGGCGGCGAAGGTGACATCGGTGCGTCCATCGGTAAGGTAGGGCTGAACCATCTTTCGAAGAAGGGTGACAAACTCCCAGTCCTCCGATCGACCGTTTTGCTCATCTTCAGAAGGTGCCGGGGCTGGCTTTTGCAGAGTCGGCCGGTGCGCTGCCTGCGCGTTCGTTGAGAGTGCGAGACACCCACGCTCAATCACAACGGATGCATGGGCTTGGCCAACCAGTATACGCGTGTCGGGAAATGTGGCGTGTACGGCATCGGGAAGACGATGCCTAGACGCGAAGCACAACTCACTCGGATACCACATTGGGCCCGCAACGCTGCGCATCACCGAAATGACCGCCTGGAGGTTCAACCATTCCGCGAAACACACATAAGGATGGCGCCCCAGTCCCCTCATGTTGCAGATCACCCGAATATCATCCGCCTCCTGCCGGACGCTCATTTCAAGGGCACTGTCCTCGAACCGCGACAAGGAGGCCAGGGCCTCCAGGCGTTTCAGGCCGGTTTGTGCCGTGATGATGGCAGCCTGTTGGATCGGACGTAAAGAGGACAGTGAGGCTGCCTGAGCGCCAATCAGCCCAAGTTCCATGATTGGGAGGTCGTGACCGGTCCGAGCGACCCATTCCAAGGCTACGGGGATGCTGACGTAGAGATCCGGGGTCTCTTCAATGTTTTTCGGCAATTTCGAATGTGCAAGACCACGGTCGACCGGAGCACCTATCTCGCGCAGTGCCGAGATATAGTTGTTCAGATGGGTCGCTCGGACGAGCGCAAGCCTGCTTTCCAAACGCAATCCCCCTTGGCTCGCCCGCTTGAATTTTGGCGCGCATTGGTTGGAGTTCGTTTCTCCAACCGGTCAATGTGGTCATTCCACATCTTTCAACCAAGGGTAACACGGATGCCTCGCCGAACGAAGGGTTCCGAAAAGGAACTTGCCAGAATCAGGTCGGCGATCGCCGGGCTTGTTTTGGCCGGCACGATATCGCTTGAATCCGCAGCAGCACATCTTGCGACCACTCCGCGAACGCTTCAGCGCAGATTGAGCAACCATGGCATAAACTTCTGGGCACTCGTCGAGCATAATCGGTTCGAGATCGCCAGCGCTTTACTTCGCGAGACCGACTTGAAGGTTCAGGAGATTGCCGCAAGGCTTGGCTACGGCACGCCAAGCACCTTTGCCCGGGCATTCACCAGGTGGTCGGGACATTCGCCCAATGCCTACAGGACAGCGCACGCAAATCGGTTCCCCGTAGGCGAATAATGGCGCGAAATGGGCAGAAGCGACACATGACGACACGTAATCTTGGTTAGCCAACAAGACCTGTCTGAGGAGTAACAACGGATGATCCGACTGTCTGCCGTGAGCGCCTTCGCGTTAGCCTTCACCCTGGGGTCTGCGCTGGGGCAGGTCTTGCCAGCGGAACTCGAGGCGATTTCCATCCCCGACAAGGTCGAAACCCCCATCGGTACGCTGGAGTTTTTCGATGGCGTTCCCAAGGACGCGACGATTTCGACAGTCTACGACAATCTTGACCGCATGCGTGGGGTGGAGGTGTTTCTGGACAATGTCGGCGCCGTGTCCATGTACAGCGTGCGCACCGGCCTTGCGGATGCCGGTGCCAAGGGGGCGAACAAGATCGCGCTCTTCGAGCAGTTGATGGATTCGCAGACCCTCGTGGTAACGGCCAACACGTCCACGCTTTACGCCTATACCTACACGGATCTCGCCAATGACGGTCCCACGGTGATCGAGGTGCCGCCCGGCATGCTCGGCTTCCTCAACGATGCCTGGCAGCGCTTTGCCGGCAATATGGGCGTCACCGGACCCGACAAGGGCAAGGGCGGCAAGTATCTGGTCGTGCCGCCGGGCTATGACGGTGCTATTCCCGACGGCTATTTCCTGCTGAAGCCATCGACCAACAGAAATTTCATGTTTCTGCGTGGCTCCATCAAGAACGGTCTGAAGCCTGCGGTGGAAAACATCACGTCGAAATTGAGGGTCTATCCGCTGAAAGATGCGGCCAATCCGGCGGCAACCGAATTCGTCAACATGTCGAACAAGCCGTTCAACACCGTCTTCGCCAGTGATTTCAGCTATTTCGAGAGCTTGAACAAGGTTATCCAGGAGGAGCCGATTGACGCCATCAGCCCGGAAGTGCGGGGCGCGATTGCTGCGATCGGCATCGTCAAGGGCAAGCCTTTCGCGCCGGACGAGCGAATGAAGAAGCTACTGAGCGAGGCGGCAACACTGGCGGACGCGACAGCGCGCGTTATCACCTATCATCCCCGCATCGATGGCGTGAGGATCTATCCCGATGACCCGAATAGCGTCTGGTCCACGGCCTTTGCCAACAAGAACACCAGTTTTGAGGCAGACGGCACGATGGGCCTCGACGCGCGGGTGCTGTACTATTTCAATGCAGGCGGCGTGACACCCGCCATGGCCGCTACCCATCCGGGACAGGGGTCGGACTATGGTCTGGCGGTTCTCGATTCCAACAAACAACCGTTCGACGGGTCGAAGACCTACAGGCTCCACCTGCCCAAGGATGTTCCGGTGAATGATTTCTGGGCGGTCACCATTTACGATACCCAGACCCGGTCGCAGCTCCAGACAAGCCAACCGTTCCCCACTATCGGCAGCCAGACCGATGGCATGACCAAGAACGCCGACGGCTCCTATGACGTCTATTTCGCCCCCGAAGCACCCGCGGGTAAGGAAGGAAACTGGCTGCAGACCGTTCCGGGCAAGAGCTGGTTCACCATTCTACGCATGTACGGCCCGCTGGAGCCCTGGATCAACAAGACCTGGCGGCCGGGCGAAATCGATTTGGTCGAGTGATTTGATCGGCGGAGCAGATGCCCCGCCGATTTGCCCTAAATGGCCTGTCGTACAAGCGCGTTCTGGCAATGACCCATAGGATAAGAGAAGATGACACAGATAAACGGATTTCTCGGAACGCCGTCTGCCTCGACGTGGGTCGGCGCGGTGCTTGCCCGTTCGAGTGGGGCACTGCGCTCCACAAAGCGGCACGCGACCCAAGCCTTAACCGTCATCGCCCTTGTCGGTATGACCGCCAGTGCACAGGCCCAGACCGAGCAGAAACTAGAGGCCATCGCAGAGCAGGCCTATATCTACGGCCTGCAACAGGCGATTTATTATGGCCAGCGTTGGACTTACACCCAGAATGACACCAAGGATAACATCGTCTATGCAGGCCTGAACCAGTTTGCATGGGTGCGCAAGCAGATTACCCCCGATTATCCCGTGGTCACGCCGAACGCGACCACGCTTTATGGCGCAGGCTTTCTTGACCTGCGCTCAGGACCAGTCGTCATCGAAGTGCCAGAGATCACCGGCCGTTACTTCAGCGTCCAAGTCATGGATCAGTACGGCATATTTCGGATGATCGTCGGGTCGCCCTTCAATGGCACAAAGGCGCGAAAATATATTCTGGTTCCGCCGGGATTCACCGGCAATGTTCCGGCCGATTTCCCAACCACTGATATCGTACAATGGCCGACCCTGACCGCTTACGGCGTGGTCCGTATGGCTGTCGAAACCGGGTCCGCTGCCGAGATCAAAACGATCAACGGCTATCAGGATCAGGTGACCATCACGCCCTTGGCCGATTGGCTGGCCAATAGCCACAAGGGCATCGCCCAAGCCGACAGAAAGAAAGTGAAGGGCGATTTCCTCATCCCCGATGGCCTGCCCGAATATCAGTTCGGTCAGGTCGACAAACAGACTGCCGAGCAATATTTCACCCTGCTCAGCGTAATCCTGAATGATCCGACCATGCCAACGCTCAAGGATTCGATCATGGAGGCCGACATACTCAAGCAGCTTGAGGCGTTCAACATCGGCAAGGGTCTGAGCTTTGACTGGGCCAAACTGACGGCAGAGAAAAAAACGGCACTCGAGACCGGGTTCAGGGCCGGGTTTGACAACGTGCGCAAGACGCTGAAGACCAACATGATAAACATGAATGGCTGGGGCGTCGTGCGCAATGACGGCGGATTCGAAACCCGTTGGATGGACCGCGCGATCATCGCCGATGCAGCCTGGGCCGCACCGGACAAGAACATCTCGCATGGTGGTGCGTTCCTGTTCACCGATTCCGAAGGCAAGCCGCTCGATGGCAAGAACAACTACACCCTGACCTTCGAGATGAACGATCTGCCGCCGGTTACCCAATTCTGGTCCATCCCGATCTACAGCGCCGAAGGCTACTTCGTGGCCAATGAGATCAACCGCTACACCATCAACAGCTTCATGCTGAAATCTGGTGAGCTGGTGGCCAAGGACGGCAAGCTGGTGATCTATATCCAGAACGAAAAGCCCTCTGATCCGGATCAGGCGAAAAACTGGCTTCCGGCGCCGGCCAAAGGGTTTCGCTTCACCTCGCGCTTCTATGGGCCTTATGCTCCGCTGGTAGACGGCACTTACAACATGCCGAAGGTGATCAAGGTCGAATGATCCGAATGATCAACCATGGGCACCCGTCCGGGTGCCCTCGATCTGCAGACCGCACCAAGGAGACAGTGACATGATTAAGCGGTTACTTCTGTCCACAACAGTCTTGGCGTGTTTCGCGGGATTTCCGGCATCATCCGAGGTCAACAAGGCCGAACTGGAGTCGATCTCCATTCCCGACAAGGTCGAGACGTCGATTGGCACCCTCGAATTCTTCGATGGCGTACCGATCGGCGACACTGTCGACAAGGTCTATGACAATCTCGATCTTATGCGGGGGCTGGCGGCCTTCTTGGACAATCAGGGCGCGGCCTCGCTCCACGCCATGCGGATGGGTAATGCGGGCATCGGCGCCGATGCGTCCAACAAGTTCACGATCACCGAGCAACTGCTCCAGCCGGAATCCCTCTATCTGACCGGGAACACATCGACGCTCTATGCGCTTGGCTACATGGATCTGAAAAAAGATGGCCCATTGGTCGTCGAACTGCCGCCCGGCATGCTAGGCTTTGTCGATGATGCCTGGTTCAGATTTGTCGAGAATCTGGGCGCGATTGGCCCGGACAAGGGGAAAGGCGGCAAATACCTGATGCTGCCGCCCGACTATCAGGGGGCGGTGCCGGCAGGGTATTTCGTGATCAGAACCGACACGTACAGCAACCTCGTGTTCCTGCGCGGCTCCATCGCGAAGGGTCTTGAGCCTGCGGTCGAAAACATCAAGTCCAATCTCAAGGTGTATCCGCTGGCGCAGGCGGACAACCCGCCTGAAACCGAGTTCGTCAACTTCTCTGGCAAGAGCTACAACACGATTGCGCCAAATGACTTCAGTTTTTTTGAGGGCATCAACCAGGTGGTTCAGGAAGAGCCGATCGGCGCGATCGACTCCGAGGCACGGGGGCTTCTGGCCGCGATCGGCATCGTGAAGGGCCAACCCTTCAACCCAGATGCGCGCATGAAGAAGCTGCTCGGCGAAGCGGCGACAATCGGAAACGCGACTGCGCGGGCCATCACCTATCAGCCGCGCATCGACGGGGTGTTCATCTACCCGGATACCAATAGTGCCTGGACAACCGCCTATGCGAACAAGAACACGACCTTTGAGACCAATGGCGCGATGGGCCTCGATGCGCGTGTCTTGTTCTATTTCAATGCGACCGGTGTGACACAGGCGATGGCGGCCACGACTGTCGGGCAAGGTTCCGACTATGCCCTGGCTTATCTTGATGCCGACAAGAAACCGCTGGATGGGTCAAAAACGTACAAGCTGCGTCTGCCGCCGGACGTTCCGGTCAACAATTTCTGGGCGGTAACGCTCTACGACACGCAAACGCGCTCCTTGCTGCAAACTGGGCAGAGATTCCCGACAATGGGCAGTCAGAGCGAGGGGGTTCAGAAGAACGCCGACGGCTCCTACGACGTTTATTTCGCGCCAGAGGCGCCTCTGGGCAAGGAGGGCAACTGGCTCCAGACCATTCCGGGCAAGAGCTGGTTTACCATCCTGCGCATGTACGGTCCGCTGGAGCCCTGGATCAACAAGACCTGGCGGCCGGGCGAAATCGAATTGGTCAAGTAAGCTTGCTGAAACCTGAAATCCCGATCAATTCACCTTCGAACATCACAATTCAAATGGAGCTCGGTTTTAGAATGAAAAGCTTTTCTTCTCTATCTCTGGTATGCGCGCTTGCCATGACCCCGCTTCCCCTGGCGGCACACGCGGCCGAACCTGTCATCGTCAATGTCGATAATTTCGACAGGGCGCAGACCGACTTCGAGTTTGTCGGCATCATCAAGCTGGCGGACGGCATCAACAAGCTGCACCATAACCGGACGCCGACGCCGATCGACAAGCAGAATGTCATCCGGATGAACCGCGACACGCTGTACAGCCTCGGCGTCGTCGATATTTCAAAGGGAGCGACCGTGACCATGCCGGATGCCGGAAAGCGATACATGTCGCTGATGGTCATCAACAATGACGGCTACGTCAACGAGGTCTACTATGGTGCTGGTGCCCACGAACTGACAGTGGACAAGTTCGATACGACTGTCGTCGGCCTTGTCATCAGAACGCTCGCAGACCCGGAAGACAAGGCGGATCTCGAGGAAGCTCACAAGCTTCAGGACATGATCGAGATTTCGGCCGGTTCGGATGCACCGTTCGTGATGCCGGACTACGACAAGGCAAGCTACGAGGCGACACTCGCGCCGGTTCTCGATCTTGCCAAGGGGCTGAAGCGGTACATCAACACCTTCGGCTCCAAGGAGGAAGTCAACCCCGTCCATTTCCTGATCGGCACCGCGTCTGCCTGGGGCGGGTTGCCGGACAAGGCCGCGGTTTACGTTAATGTGCAGCCTGACCTGCCGGTGGGCGAATACGAACTCAAGGTCAAGGATGTGCCGGTCAAGGGTTTCTGGTCGATCAGCCTTTACAACGCCAAGGGTTATTTTCAGGAAAATGACCTTCATGCCTACAGCCTCAACGATCTGACCGCGAAGCCGAACAGTGATGGGTCCTATACCATTCGCTTTGGCGGATGCGGCGAGGGTGTCGAGAATTGCCTGCCGATCATGGACGGCTGGAACTACGCAGTGCGTATGTATGAGCCGAGCGAAGCGATTCAGGACGGTACATGGACGTTCCCGGGTCCGCCGACGCCACGGAAGAAGTGACCGGAAAACGGCCCGGCCACTAGACTGTCCGAGCCATCTCGGATGCGGCTTCACAAGCCGAAATGCGTAGCGTCGGAGGACCCAGGGTCCTCCCAGACGATTAGAAAAGCCAAACAAATTCTGTTCCTGAGGCACTTCCAGTTAACGGGTGTGGCTCCACTTTCAATCTGTTGGGAGAATTCCGATGAAACCGCTGGAACTTGCAGTAAACAGGCGAACACTGGTAACGAGCCTGGCCGCAACTGCGGCGATCGCCGCGGCAGCCCCTCACTCGGCCGCACAAGCAGCGGAAGAAAACGCCGACTTCCTCTTTGTCCAGACCTCAAAAAGCATGGCGTTCGATCCGGCAACCATGACGCTGACTCTGAAGGATGTCAGTCCGACGACGTTGTTCTTTTCCGACAGACCGGAACGGATCGCCGGCAACATGACCACCGCTGCATTCCTTCCGTTCTGGAGCGAAGGCACCGACAGCTTCCTTTCCAATCCGCCCAATGCCGATATTTCGGTTCTCGAAGGCGAGATGCTTCATCAATCGGTGGTGGTCCTGATGGATCCTCGCCTTGAGGGCGACGATCTGGTTTACACGGTGAAGATGATCGAGGGAGAACTGCCTGGCACGGGCGAAAACGTCTCCGTCTTCATTGATGTCATCGGCATGCCGCTGACGCCGCTTTCCTATGCCGGCGCCCGGCGCCGCGTTTATCGCCGCGCATATATGTATCGATAGATGCAACCCGGGAATGCAGAGCGCGGCACAGGATCGGCGGTTTTCTGATAAAGTGGCTGTCGTTTGCCATTTGGAAAAGTGAGCGGATTCTCGAAAGACGACTGGTTGCGAGGCTTTGACATGCTGAAGCTTGTACTGAATTCGGCTGCCTCGAATAGCCTTCTGTTCTGTCCGGGGCCTTCGGCGCTGGCCGCCGATGGCCCTCATCCGGGCGAGCCTGCGCTGGCTGCGGACCTATTCAAGGGTGGCGTTTCAAAGCGGCGTCTATGGCTGGCTTCCAGACATTGACATGAGGACATCAGCTGGTGGCACCGTCGAGCTTCCGATCTGGCAGATCCTGCAAAATCTGAACTTTACCGCGATGGGCCAGCTCTCAGCGGAAAGGGGCACTTCGGTGGGGTCTCCGATCTCATCTACATGAACCTTCAAGGGTCGGAGATGTCCGCTACCTAGACTATAATTTCGGCGATGCCCCGAAGCTGAGCGATCTGACGGTGAACGGCCCGCTTATCGCCCGATGCTCTAGGCCTGCTATTCGGGAGGCAGAAAATGACCTGTTCCCGCTGGCACGATATGGCCGGACGAACGCAGAGCGTTTGCTCCGGTGATCCCGATTGCGCGGACGATTGCCCTGATTAAGTCGAGGCGAACGTCCGGTTTCAAGGTGCCTGCTGGAAGCCGTAAACGGCCGACATGGGGCCGCGAAGCCGCCATTAATTGAGACAGTGCCCTATGGCAGCTTCGGGCCGAAAGCTACGCCAGCGAAGTCGATTGGATTGGTGAGGGCCTGCCGTGCCGACGCAAGTCCGGTCCGAGCCCTCGTTTTACAAGTGCAGCAGTTCGCTTGAATGGCTGCAGTGCGTCATAAACTGAGCCGATTTTGGCCGTGACCTTGATCTCTAGGAGCAAACTGGGATTAGCGAGATTAACCACGCCGACAGCGGTTCAATTCAGGAACGGTGGTTTTGGAAAGACCATTTGTTTAGCCGCAGCGAAGGCGGCGAAGTGGCCATGCATATTCACATGAAAAGTGGTGATGTCGACAATGTCGTCGAAGCTGCATTCTGCGGCGCTTAGCACGTCACCCAAGTTTGCGAACGCCTGTTTAAACTGCGCCGCAGGATCCGCGATTGCGATGCCAGACGCGTCGACACCCACTTGTCCGGATACAAACAGGCCCCCCCGCTTCTGACGGCCGTGGCGTACCCGTAGGCATCATAGTTGGCTTGCTTGCCCTTTGGAAAAACAACGTCTCTCATCTCGAAACCCTTTCTATACAGTTGAATAGAAATAATAACTATGCAACTGTATAGAAATGGTCAAGTGAGTGGATTGAAAGATGGTGCGCCCCAAATCCTATGATCGTCAGAAAGCCGTTGAGAATGCATGTTTGGCCTTTTGGGAACATGGGTTTCAGGCCCTGGGCGTAAGAGAGCTGGAACAACAGACCGGCATCAATCAGTTTGCCATTCGGTCAGAGTTCGGAGGTAAGGAAGGGCTTCTCCTAGAGGCGCTGAACTATTATCGCGATGCCGCAATCACCAATGAAATGGCCCCGATGTGGGACGGTGGCATCCCAGAAATCATCACGTTCTTACGAGGTCTTGTGACGCCTGGTTCAATGACGTCCAGCCAGTTCGGCTGTTTGATGGTCAACACCGGGGTCGAGAATGCAAGGCTCAAGAGCCCCGCTTTGGGAGAGGCTACACGGGGCTATTGGACGGAGCTGGAAAGTCACTTCACACGGGCCCTGGAAAATGAACTGAGGGCGCAAGGCGGGAAAGTGCGATTTTCGCCCGCCGAGCTGGCCGCGGCTCTGGTTTCTGCGGTTATGGGCGTTCATGTGCAAAACCGCACGCAAAAAGACCAGACGGCGGGGCGCGCCCTTGTCGATCTCATGTGCAACAGACTTGCGGAATTGAGAGCATCATCATGAAGGCTGATATTCAATCGGTGAAGGGGGTCGACGGCATACATGTTGCGCGGTTGGCGAAATTGAGCTGCACGGCTTTGCGCCTGCGAGATGGCAGCCTTTGCCTCTATAGCCCGGTTGCCGGAATGGAAACGGCACTCACCCAGAGCCCACACGAGTTGAGAGATGTTTCTGCCCTGTTGGCGCCCAACCACTATCACAACAAAGGTTTGAAGGCCCATGTCGAGGCTTTCCCGAATGCTACGTTATATTGCTCTGCCACGGCTAAACCTCGCCTGACTAAATTGACTGGCCTGACGTTCGACGGGCTAGATCGTTTGCGGGAGAAACTCCCCGACGGATCAGACCTTTGCGAACCCGATGGTCTGAAGACGGGGGAAGTCTGGTTGCAGGTAAGGTCGCCGACCGATTGCGCCTTGGCTGTGACGGACGCGTTCAATGCGGCGCTTCGCCCTCCCGGTGTCTACGCCAATCAGGCGGGCCTGCTGGGAACTTTTCCGCGCTACGGAATCAAAGACGCAGCTGCCTACAGAACCTGGGTGACTGAATTCCTTGCCACAGCTTCTCCGTCGATCCTGTTTCCCTGCCATGGCTCCCCAGTGAAGTCCGAGGATCTAACGGGGCAGCTCATTGGTTTGGTTGAAGACGCATTTTAGTTGCAATGTGCAAAAGCGACCGTTGGCGTAACTGCACGGAAAGTCCGCACCGAATGAGAGGAAGACGGCATCATTGCCCTGACATGGCAGCCTGGCGTGTCCCGATGGAAGACACGGAACGAAGCACACACCATCGGTCTGGTGGAAGCCACCCAGACTGAGTATGCTCCTTGGAATGATGGTCTTGCAGAACAGATATCAACTCGCCGTTGCCATAGTGGCATCTCTTCTATCGGGACCGGTCTTCGCCCAGTCAGCGATCGAACACCACGTATGGCAGGATGAACGGGAATTCGAACCATTCAGCCGTACAGCGGAAGCCATCACGGGTGCAATCCGGCTGTCCGGCAACAATCAGTTCGCGACCCCTGGAAGCAAGATGACAATCACTTTCGGCAACGGCAAGAAGGTGCAGCTGACGTCAGTTGGCGCCTCCCAGCGTCAGTGGGACGACGTCGACGACAAGATGATGACTGCCGAAGTGTTCAAGGTCGCTCAGGATCCGGGCACACTTCTCAACGGCAACACTCTTTGCGGCAAGGCAGCCACATTTCTGGTCTTCCATGAAACCTCGTCGTTTGGGGATTCTCTGCTTGGAGTTGCCGCTTTCGAGGGATCGGAAGAGCCAAAGGACATCAACAGCCCGGGGCTGTGCGGTACCTTCAACTATGTGATCGACTGATAGTCGGCCCTGTTTACCGATGTCCGCCTGTCGAGCGTCACCCTGGGGACGTCGGTGACGCGTAAGGCAACCCATTGCCGTTTGGGCCAGGCGATCAGGCCGTCTCGTCAATGACGCTGACGTGGGCAGCCACGACCCGCCAACCGGCTTCCGTCTTCACCCAGGTCTGCATCTGACGGCCGACCTTGCCGGGTGCCGTGTCGCGGTAGAACAGCGTGGAAGCCGTCGCGAAGGACGTGCCATAAGTGGTGACCACGGTCCTGGCGAGCGTCCGCTCCAGGTTGCTGCTGCTTCTGGCGGACCGGAAGGCGGCGATTTCCTCATAACCGTAGAGGTTCTCGCCCCCACCGTAACGGATCGTGGTCGGTTCGTTCAGGAACAGTTGGCCCAGCGTCTCGACGTCATTGGTGACGAGCGCCGTTTCATAGACCTCGAAAGCCGCCTCGACCTCCGCCTTGACCGCCGCGATGTTGATGTCCATCAGTCTCTGTCTCCTGCCGCCTCGAGGCGTTCCCGCAATGTGGTGAGGAACGGAATGTCCCGGTACTGATCCGGCTGAACCTCGTCCCAGGCCACACCGCGAGGCTGAGAAATGGAGGTCCCGGTCTCGATCAGTTCCTCCTCCGTTGCAATGGCGTGAAGCGCACTGTCATGCGCCATCATCACAAGCTGGTCGTTGCCGACGACCTGCGAGGAATGCACTGTCGTGGTGATCGGCGTGTCCGGCCTGAGTTTTGAAAGCTCGCGGAAGATACCGAGTTCCAGATCGGCGAAACCGCCGCCCTTGCCGGTGCGTGCACCTTGCCGGCTGACGGCAACGCAACCGACCACGACCAGATCCAGCAGCTCCATGTCCTCGAATTCGACCGGCTCGCCGTGTTCCACAAACCCTTGCGAGGTCGCCGCCAGCTCGAACTGGATGCCTTTCTGTTCGAGTTTGTCCGGATCCAGCCGAACAAACGGATAGGGTTTCAAAAGCTCCGGTACAGGGGCATAGACGATCTTGCCCTCATACAGCGCCCTGAGCCGGACGGGTATCTGCGGTGGGTCGGGATTGCATTTCACCACACGGGCCTGCTGCCATTGCGGCAGCCGCGCCAGATTGCGGGCTGCAAGATCCGCACCCGCGAAATTCGGGATGCGGCTGAAGGCCGGGCCGATGCTGGTTCCGCTGGCCTCAAGGCCGGACCAGACACGCTGCCGGATCCTGTCCTTGTCCTGGTTTCTGCCTGCCCACCGTGCGTTGTCCATGCTTTCCACCTCCGCGTCATACTTCAAATTTGCTGCCGGCAACCGGCGCCTTGCAGACACCGGTTCGTTCAAGCGTGTCGGCAACCCTCAGGGCCAGGTCCTCACGCCAGGCCGGTGCGATAATCTGAACGCCGATCGGCAGGCTTGCGCCGTCGAGCCAGACCGGAACAGCAACGACCGGCAGGCCGATGAAGGAAATCGGCTGCGTGAACAGGCCGATATTCGGACGCGCCGGCATGGTCTCGCCATCCAGCGTGACGGTCTTCGTGCCGGACGGCAGTGCCGAAAAGGGCGTGGCCGGGGCCAGGATGATGTCGACATGCTCGAAAATGCCGCGCATCATCGCGCGGAACCAACTGCGGAAGCGCTGTGCCTGCTGAACCCAGACGGCAGGCACCATCGTGCCGGACAGGAACCTGTCACGCGTGTCCGGATCGAAGTCCTGCGGCCGGGCCATGATCCGGTCGAGGTGAAGGTTGGCGCCTTCGGCAGCCGTGATCACGTAGGCGGACGCTCGCGCCCTGGCCGCCTCGGGAATATCGATTTCGGCTGATACGCCCAATGCGCCGGCAACCGTGTCGACGGCGGAAAGGGCTTCCGGTTGCGCCATTTGCCGGAAGTATCCGCCCGCAATGGCGATCCTCAGCCCGTCCGTTCCCTTGTCAAGTTCCCCGCACGTCGCCAGATGGGGCCGGTCCGCCTGCGCCGGATCGTTCTCGTCCCTGCCCTGGAGAGCATCGAAAACGAGCGACAGATCCCGAGCCGACCGGGCCAGTGGCCCCAGATGATCGAGGCTGCCGACAAACGGAAAGGTGCCGTGCCGGGACAGACGGCCATAGGTCGGCTTCAGCCCGAACAGGCCGCAGAAGGAGGACGGCACGCGGATGGATCCATTGGTGTCGGACCCGAGCGTCACCGGCACCATGCCGCTGGCCGCTGCGGCACCCGATCCGGAAGACGAGCCGCCACTCATGCGCCCCGTGTCATGTGGATTGAGGCAATTGCCGTCATGGGCGTTTTCGCCGGTGAAGTCGTAGGCGAATTCACCCATGTGCAGGCCACCCATCAGGACAGCACCCGCCTTGCGCAGGTTCGTAACGAGTGTTGCATCCGAGGTGGCCGGCGGGGTCTCGAGATTGATTCTGGAGCCGGCGCGGGTCACCACGCCCTTGATATCAAACAGGTTCTTGACGGCGAAAGGCACGCCGGCCATCGGCAGGTCCGCCCCTGCGGCAACAGCCGCATCGACGCTTTCAGCCTCGGCAAGCGCCCGTTCGCGGGTCACATCCGTGAACGCGTTAAGGGCGGGATTGAGTGCCTCGATCTGCTTCAGCGAAGTCAAGACCACGTCAACGGCCCGTCTCTCTCCCGTTCTGACCGCCGACGCGATCTCCGTGGCGGATGACGTCGCCGGGTCCATTTGCGCAGTCATGCCTCGAACACCGGAGCCGCCTCGACGTCGTCTTCCAGCGGAAAGGCCAGGACGAGTTCAGCGGCCTTCTGCGTGGCTGCGATATGGGCCTCGACGACGGGTCGCCAGTCGTCCTTTATGGTCAGTCCCATGACCTTTTCCATGTGGGCGACGTGGGATTTCGGGTCGAATTCAGCGCTCATGGGCACTCCGGTTCATTGGGTGATGGCATTTTCGAAATTCGCGAGCGGCGCCGTCCATCCGACGATGCCGCCCTGCGCCCGGATCATGTCGAGCGTGGCCGCCTTGAACTCGGGGAAGTAGCTCTCGGTCGCCTCCTCGATCACGAGGCATTCGTAGCCCCGGTCATTCGCCTCGCGCATTGTGGTCTGGACGCAGACCTCCGTGGTCACGCCTGCAAAGACCAGGTGTTTTACGCCGAACCCCTCCAGGATCTTGCCCAGTTCGGTCGCGTAGAAGGCCCCCTTGCCCGGCTTGTCGATGACGGTTTCACCCGCGACAGGCGCGCAGTCGGATATGATCTCGGCGCCCGGCTCGCCGCGGATCAGGATCCGGCCCATTGGCCCGGTGTCCCCGATGCGTAGCGCGGGACTGCCGCGCTCTCGTTTGGCTGGCGGACAATCGCTCAGATCCGGCGCGTGGGTCTCGCGGGTGTGGATCACCGGCCATCCCTTCTGCCGGAACAGCTGAAGCAGCTTGCCGGTCGGTGCGATCGCCCGTTGCATATGCGAGATGTCATTGCCCAACGCTTCGCCGAACCCGCCCGGCTCGATGAAATCACGCTGCATGTCGATCACGACGAGCGCGGTGGCGCTAGGATCCAAGCTGAACGTGAAAGGCGCGGCATCAATCCTGATCATCAGTGATGCCCCGCCATGGCATGGCCGATCGTGGCCCTATCTGTTTCCGCCATCGGCGACTGGTAGGTGATCCTGCCTTCGGACATGACCGCGACCGTATCTGCCAGTTCGAGAATTTCATCCAGATCCTCCGACACCAGAAGGATCGCCGCCCCCTTGTTGCGCTGGTCCATGATCTGCGCCCGGATCTCCGCGACCGAGGCGAAGTCCAGGCCGAAACAGGGATTGGCGACGATCAGGACGTCGACTTCGCCGGACAACTCGCGGGCCAGGATTGCCCGCTGGACATTGCCGCCGGACAGGTTCTCGATCGGCTCTTCCGTCGACGGTGTCTTGACCCGGTAGGCGGCGATCAGTTCGCGGGCCCGTTTGCGCATGGGCGGCGGCGACAGCCAGCCCTTGAACGGGGAAATTGGCGCCTTGTCGAAGGTGCGGAAGGCCATGTTCTCCGCGACGCTCATGCGCGGCACGGCAACATTCTTCAGCGGTTCCTCCGAAAAGCCGAACACCTTGAACCGGTCCATCTGGTCCCGTTCCGGTTCATAGGGTTTCTTGTCGATGAAGATCCGGCCATCCCTCGGCGTGCGTTGTCCGGACAGGACCTCGATCAGTTCCGACTGGCCGTTGCCGGACACCCCGGCGATGCCGAGGATTTCGCCGGTGTGGATCTTCAGGCTGATAGCTTCGATCGCGGGCAGTTCCTCGTCGTCATCCGCAAAGAGGCCGGCCAGCTCGATTTTCAGGGTTTTTTCCGGCTGCGCGACACGGGCAGCGCTTTCACGGATGTCCGCCTCGCCGATCATCATGTGGCTCATCTCCTCGACGGACAGATCCTGGACCCGCCCGCTGCCGACCACCCGCCCGCGCCTGAGCACCGTGACGTCGTCCGCATAGGCAGTGACCTCTCGGAACTTGTGCGTGATCATCAAGATGGTGAGTTCACCGGCCTCGGTCATGCCGCGCAGCAGCCCCAGAACTTCGTCCGCCTCGTCCGGTGTCAGCACCGATGTCGGTTCGTCGAGGATCAGGAACCGCTGGTCCAGATAGAGCTGCTTCAGGATTTCAAGCTTCTGCTTTTCTCCTGCGGAAAGCCCCGAGACGGGCACATCCAGCGGCACCTTGAACGGGGTTGTCTCCAGAAAGGCGTTGAGCGCCTTTCTTTCCTTCGTCCAGTCGATCACCGTCGGTGTGTCCGCCCGTGCGATGACAAGATTTTCCGCGGCGGTCAGGGACGGCACCAGCGTGAAATGCTGGTAGACCATGCCGATCCCGAGCGCATGCGCGGCCCGCGGATTGGGCACGGCAACCTGCTTTCCATTGACCAGCATCGACCCCCTGGACGGCTGGTAGAAGCCCATCATGCATTTGACGAGAGTGGACTTGCCGGCGCCGTTTTCCCCCAGAAGCGCGTGGAACGACCCGGGTGAGACCCGGATCGAAACGTCATCCAGGGCGGTCAGACCCCCGAAAACCTTGCTCATGCCGATGGTTTCCACGCCGATGGCACGCGGTGCAGGCGTGGTTGTCTCTGCGACACTCATGCCGACGCCTCCCCGGAAGCCCTGCGCAACCCGCCGAGAAGCGTTTCGCTGTCCGCCACCGCGCCGAAGACACCGCCTTGCATGGTTACCATCTTCAGGGCGGCCTCGTGATTGCCCGGGTCGGTCGCCGCGCAGCAATCGGCCAGGATCAGGCATTCGAACCCTCGGTCATTGGCTTCGCGCATGGTGGTGTGTACGCAGACATCCGTCGTGATGCCGGTCAGGATCAGGTTGTCGATGCCCCGGGTTCTCAGCAGCAGCTCCAGATCCGTTGCGCAGAACGAGCCCTTGCCGGGCTTGTCGATGATCGGTTCGCCTTCGACCGGTGCAAGTTCGGGAATGATCTCCCAGCCCGGCTCACCCCTGACGAGGATCCTGCCGCAGGGGCCCGGATCGCCGATCCCCGCGCCAATCTGGCGAGAACGCCAGCGCTTGTTGGCGGGCAGGTCGGCAAGATCCGGCCGGTGTCCCTCGCGGGTGTGAATGATGTGATAGCCGCCGGCCCGCATGGCGGCGAGCACCTTGCCGATCGGTTCGATAGGAGCCCGGGTCAGGCCAATGTCGTACCCCATGCTGTCGACATAGCCGCCCTTGCCGCAGAAGTCGGTCTGCATGTCGATGATGATCAGCGCGGTGTTGTCCGGCCGAAGATCGCCGTTATAGGGCCAGGGATACGGGTTCGCGGCGACCTGTCCCTCTGCTGTTTCCGCAGTCATAACTTGTGCCAGGCTCATGCCGGTCACTCCGCCGCGTCGCTGAGGGAGGTTTCGCCGAACACGCGATCAGGTGCCTCGAAACCGCAGGAGGTGCCGTCCTTGTGCAGGACATCGTCCTCCCAGGGCAGACGGTAGCGCCCCGCTGCAAGGTCGGTCATGTAGGTGTAGGGGCAATCCTGTGCGCCGCCTTTCACCGCCACGTAACCGCGATGACCGAACTGGTAGATGTTGTTCTCCACGCCCCAGTTGATGCGTGCCTCGCGCACGAGATCGGGCCGGACTTCCGCAGTGATGATCTCGTTCGGCCGGCCGCTGGTTCCATGGGCCAGAATGGTGCCGTCGAAGTTGACGATCATGCCCTCGCCCATGCTGTCGAAGGTCCCGTCCGTGCCACACATGCACACATTGGCGGTCACCATGAGATTGCAGAAGGCGTTGGACTGGTTGGTGAACCTCCAACTGTCCCGGATGGGGGCCGTGTAGCCGGCCGTCCGGATCATGATTTCGGCGCCCTTGTAGGCGCACTCCCGGGCCATCTCCGGGAACATGCCGTCATGGCAGATGATCAGCGCCAGCTTGCAGCCGTTCGGGCCGTCGATCACCGGAATGCCCTGGTCGCCGGGCTCCCACGGCTCGACGGGCACCCAGGGATGCATCTTGCGGTAGTAGAGTTTCAGCTCGCCCTTATCGTCGATGACCAGCCCGGAATTGTAGGGCATGCCGCCGGGGTTGAGTTCCATGATGGAAAAACAGCCCCAGATTTCGTTGTCGACACAGGCCTTCTTGAAGGCCGCCACTTCCGGACCATCCAGCGTGCACATGATGTCCGGATTAATATCCATGGAGAGGCCGTGCAGCGCATATTCCGGGAAGACGACCATGTCCATGGTCGGCATATTGCGCCGGGCCTTGGCCACCATGTCAACGATCACCTGGGTCTGCCGTGCGAGATCGTCCTCGGTCGCGACGGTCGGCAGCTGCAGCTGCACCATTCCCAGAACGACCCCATTCGGGGCCTTGTTCAGTCCTCCAAGTCCGCTCATGTCGTGGCTCCTTATTTGGTGATCGAGAGTTCGCCGGGGGCGCCCTTGAGCGACCGTCTGGGGGACGTGCTCGCGATCATGATCAAAAGGGTGAGGATGTAAGGCGCGGCATTGAAGAAGTGATAGCCGCGCGAAATGCCGATGGATTGAAGGGCCGGACCGAGCGCTCCGGCCGCGCCGAAGAGCAGTGCTGCCCAGAAGCAGTAGATCGGGTTCCAGCGCGCGAAAATCACGAGCGCGACGGCCATCAGTCCCTGTCCGGAAGACAGTCCCTCCGTCCAGCTGCCGGGATAATAGAGCGACAGGAACGATCCCCCGACGCCGGCGAAAAACCCGCCGGCCATGGTCGACAGCAGCCGGACCTTGTCGACATTGATGCCGAGCGCCAGGGCCGCCGGGGCACTGTCCCCTGTTGTTCGGATCGTCAGTCCGTAGCGGGTGTTCTTCAGCGCCCACCACAGGAAGACAGCCAGAACGATACCAAGCAGGAACAGCGGGTTGATCTCGAGCGCCTGGCGCACGCCTGGATGATCGCTCCACGACCCGAAGGATAGCGAGGGCAGGCGCGGCGCTGACGGCTGGATGTAGGCCTTGCCGAAAAAGAAGGCGAGACCGGTGCCAAACAGCATCAGCGCGATGCCGATGGCGATGTCGTTGACCTTGGGCAGCTTGCAAAGGTAACCGTGCAGCGCGCCAAAACCCGATCCGCATAGTCCGGCAACGAGCACGCCCAGCCAGGGCGAGCCCGTATGGTAGGAGATCGCGTAGCCGGACATGGCGCCAAAGACGAGCGTGCCTTCCAGTCCCAGATTGATGCGCCCGGATTTCTCCGTCAGCATCTCGCCAAGACTGACGAACAGGAACGGGGTCGAGACCCTGATGGCTCCGGCGAACATCGCCAGCAGCACGGTCATGAAGCCGGCGTCGTCGCTCATTGTGTGCCTCCCTTCGACTTGAAGATGGAAAAGCGTCCGTAGAAGGTTTCCGAAACCAGGATGACGAGGAACAGCAGCCCCTGCAGGACAAGCACTGTGGCGTCCGGCAGGTCCATGCGGCGCTGGATCAGACCGCCCGAGGCGGCGATCCCGCCGAGGAAGAAGGCGACCGGTATGATCACCAGCGGATTGTGGCGGGCGAGGAACGAGACGAGAATACCGGTGAAGCCGTAGCCCGCGATCAGGGAGGCATTTGCCTTGCCGTGAATGGCGGCGACTTCGAAGAAACCGGCCAGCCCGGCACAGGCACCGGCAATCGCGCAGGACACAACGACAAGTCGGCCGACCGGCAAGCCCTGCGCCTTCGCAGCCCTCAGGTTCCCGCCCGCGATCTGCGCGGCGAAGCCGAACGTGGTGCGGTTCATCAGAAGATAGAGCAATGCGCACAGGACGACGCCCACAAGCAGCCCCCAGTGCACGTCCGTTCCGGGGATGACGCCGATCATGTTGTCCGAGCCGATCGGCCGGGTCGACGGCTTGTTCGGGTCCGAGGGATCACGCATGGCGCCCTCGACGAAGAAGTTCAGGATCGAGACAGCGATGTAGAACATCAGCAGCGACGCGATCGTCTCGTTCACTCCGCGGTAGTGCCGCAATGCGCCAACGCAGCCGATCCACAGGCCGCCGGCCAGCATGCCCGCAATCGCCATGACACCGAGTATCAGGAAGCTCGGTGCCCAGTCGATCATGGGAACGGCGATGGCGGCGGCAGCGAAACCGCCGAGAACCAGCGCCCCCTCGCCGCCGATGATCACGAGACCGAGACGCGCCGGGATGGCAACGCACAGGGCCGTGAACACAAGCGGCGCGGAGCGCACGAGCGTGTTCTGCCAGGAAAAGCTGGTGCCGAAACCGCCGCGCCACACGAGCGAGAAGAAGTCCACCGGGGATTTGCCGAGTGAAAGCAGGAAGATGGAAAACAGGAGCCCTGAGAAAACCAGTGCCAGAAGCGGAATGACCACATATTCAGCCGACCGCCTGAGCCGGTCCATGAGATCGCCCCCCAGGCTGGACTGGACCGCAAGTCCGGGCGTTTCCGTGGTGTCTGCCATGCCAATTCCCTGATGTTTGAGCCGCACGCGCGGCACTCCCCGGCGTTTGCCGCCGGGATGTTAGCCACACCCGGCGGGCCATTCGGGAACGGCTCGCCGGGCATGCCACGGGGTTATGCTCAGGTAATCGAGCCTTGGACGCCTTCAATCAGGTAGTCGGTCTGGTCGAGAGACGGTTCGTAATTGTCGAAGCTGGCTCCGGCCGCCAGCAGCTGGGTGCCGTCCTGCTTGTTGATTGGCCCGACGAAGATCGGCTTGCCCGCCTTGACGTCGGCACGGGCCGCATCGGCCGAGGCGATCGCAGCTTCCGTGGCCCCGGCGCCATAGGGTGTGGAGCGCACGAAGTCGACATCGAAGCCGCCGCCCGTGAAGTTCGGCAGGGGCTCGCCTTCGGCCAGATCGGCGGCGAACATCTTGTAGATGGTCTCCCACTTGTATTCTGCCCCGGTGATGAAGCCGTTGGGTGCGAGCGGCGCCTGGGAAGCGTTGTGACCGCAGCATTTGACGCCCCGGGACTCGGCCGTTTCGATCACCACTTTCGGACCGTCGACATGGCAGGTCAGGACATCACAGCCGGCATCCACCAGCGCATTGGCGGCCTCGGCCTCCCTCACCGGCATCGACCATTCCCCGGTGAAGATCACCTGGACCGTCGCTTCCGGATTGACCTTGCGCGCGCCCAGAAGGAAGGAGTTGATGTTGCGCAGAACCGTGCCGATCGGTTTGGCGGCGACAAATCCCAGCTTGTTGCTGGTCGTCGACAGACCGGCGGCAACGCCGTCCACGAAATGCGCCTGATCGAGATAACCGAAATAGCTGCCCGCGTTCTTCGGATCGCCTTCCGTCCACAGCGGCGCCGCGTGCCGGAATTCCACGTCGGGGTACTTTGCAGCCACGTCCAGCACGAACGGTTTGTAGTAACCGAAGGAGGTCGCGAAAATCAGTTTGGCGCCGTCCAGGTTGATCATGGATTCCATGGATTTCTGGACCGCGATCGTTTCCGGCACGTTCTCTTCTTCCACGACCGTCACGCCCGGCACGGCCTTCAGTGCGGCGGCGGCCACGGCGTGGGCCTGGTTCCAGCCGAAGTCGTCTCTCGGGCCGACATAAACGATGCCGACCGTCAGATCCGACGCATGCGCCAGCCGTGGAAAGCCGGCCGAGGACAGCGCGGCAAGCCCCGCGGCAGATGATTTCAGGATAGTCCGGCGTGAGAATTCGAATTTCGACATGACGTCCTCCGTATTACGACGAAGCCAAGCGCAATCGGCCACTCCGTCTGTCTCTTGCTTAAAATTAGCAATCCCTGTGCCATTTCCCCGTCTAATGAGACTCGTCACACACAGATGACCAAGGCTCTGTTCTTATTTGTGTTTTCGTTTTGTCTTTCAGTTTTTCATGCCTGCCGGCATTGTCTGCGCACCCTTCGCTTTGCAGATTTGCACATAAATTAGTCTCTTTATAAAACTGACTAATTATTAGTCAGTTTGGTTTCCTCCATTTCCGGCGGCTTTCACGGGTTCGTAGCTCGCATCGAGTTTGGATTTCAGGTAGTCGGACCCCGAAATCGGGGCATATTTCGCGGTCTCTCCAGCCCCCAAACAGCTGGGTAGGCAGGCAACTTCTGCGTCCGGGTTGGGATCCAGAAAAAACGCGATTGAGTAACGTTCGAGCCCGCTGGAATTGACCACCCGGTGAGGTGTCGAAACATAGACGTCGTTGGTCCAGCGCATCAGGCAGTCGCCAATATTGCAGACGAACGCACCTTCGATGGTGGGGGCCTTGAGCCAGACCCCGTCCCGGCGGCGCACTTCCAGTCCGCCGACGGAGTCGGGGAGCAGGATGGTGATGTTGCCGTAGTCCGTATGCGTGCCGGCACCGATCTGGCCTTCCTCTGCGACAGCCGGTTGCGGCGGATAGTGCAGCAGCCGGAGCGTGGCCATGGGGGCATCCAGCTTGTCCTCGAAGAATTCCGGATCGGTCCCGAGATCGCTTGCCACTGCGCGGTGCATCGTGCGGCCCAGTGCCCAGACGGCATTGAAATAACCGAGCACGGTTTGCTTCCAGCCTGGCAGGTCAGGCCATTGATTGATCGCCCGGAAGGGTTCCCCCGCGAGAATCCTGGGGTCGTCGGATTCCAGATCCAGTCCGATATTGAAGGCTTCCTTCAGATCGGACGGCTTCGACGGATCGAGGTTCTCGCCCTTCATCGGCACATAGCCGCGATTGGTCCTGAAGAAATCCTTCGTAAGCACCATCTTGGCGTCCGTCGGCAGCGCGAAAAGCTGATGTGCGGCCGCAAAAACCTGTTCGATCAGCGCCGGGTCAACACCATGGTTGGTGACGTAGAAAAACCCGGTCTCACGGGCCGCCTTGCCGATTTTGGCCGCGACGGTCTCAAGACCGCCAGCGGCACCGTGCGTCAACGGCTCGAGATCGATGATTGGAATGTCCAGGTCGGCCATGGTCCGCTATGCCTCTTTCTTCACTCGGCCGCGGCGATGGATGGGCCCCCGGCCGCGTTGGCCATGAACTTCCGCCAGCTGCCGAGGTGGGAGATATTTTCTGCGCCCTCTGTTCCGACCGCCTCGCAGATGAAGCCGGTCACGCTCGTGCCGTCGGCGAGTTCGATGGTGCCCAGCCCGAGCGGAGCCGGAATGCCGGCGAGGAACCCGCCAACCTCGGCAGCGGGCAGCGCCCATATTTCAAGTTCGATATGGCTGCCGGACCCGGGCGCGCCCCTGACAAGGCCAGGACGTTTCGGCGGTCCGCCTGCAAGGGCGTAGAGCGCATAGGAATCGCTGGTCTCGCCGCTTTTGAGAAAACGACCGCCCCGGCCGGTCAGCTCACCGTTGAGTGCCATGCCGGACATATGCGCACCGCAGACCGCGATGGCGATTTCGCCGGTGTCCGGTGCGGGCTGAAGCTCCACGGGTGCGGGCAATGCCCAACTGGTCGCACCCAGCGTATGCGGCGCCATCTGCTCAAGCCGGCTGCCCACCGCTGCCAGAAATCCGTCGCGGCCCGCCGACGCCAGGAGGGTGACGTTGCCGGGACGGCCATCGCCCCGCGGCGCCACCGGAACGGCAAGGCCGCTCATATCCAGCAAGTTGACGAAGTTGGTGTAGGTGCCGTTGCGCGAATTCGGCCCGACCGGATCAGCTTCCAGATCCGCCACGCTGTAGAAAGTCGGCATTGTCGGCACACACAGGAGGTCCAGCTCGGCCAGGACCGGCTCGGTCTTTCGCGCCAGTTCCTTCAGTCGGTAAATTCCGCGGAAGGCGTCGGTCGCGCTCAGGTCCAGCGCCGCCCCGACGATCTTTCGGGTCACCGGATGAACGGCTTCCAGGTTGTCGCGCATCAGGTCCTCGATGACCGTATGGCGCTCGGCCACCCAGGCCCCTTCATAGAGCATGTGGGCGACATCGTAGAAGGGTGTGAAATCAACCTCGACGATCTCGGCACCATCTGCTTTCAGCAGCGCAACCGTGTCGCGGAAGGACTTTTCCTGCGCCTCGTCACCGCAGAATTCGATGGAACCGGCATCGGGAATGCCGATCCGGAGCCGGGGCGGAACCGGTGCCGGTGCAGGCACGGGGATCTGCCTGGAATAGGCATCCGTTTCATCATATCCGGCGGCGGCCTGATACACGCAGTAAGCATCTTCCACGGTCAGTGCAAAGATCGAGATCGTGTCCAGCGTCCGGCAGGCCGGCACGACGCCGCTTGCCGACAGAGCGCCGAGCGTCGGCTTCAGGCCGACAATGTTGTTGAGCGCGGCAGGCACGCGCCCGGAGCCGGCCGTGTCCGTGCCGAGCGAAAAACTGACGATACCGTGGCCCACTGCAACCGCGGATCCGGAAGACGAACCGCCCGGCACAATTGCCGGGTCGACGGCGTTTTTCGGCGGCTGGAAGGGGGAGCGCACCCCGACCAGCCCGGTCGCGAACTGGTCGAGGTTCGTCTTGCCGATCAGAAGCGCGCCCGCCTCCCGCAATTTCTTGACCACGAAAGCGTCGGTGTCCGCCTCATATGCGTAGGCAGGGCAGGCAGCCGTCGTCGGCTTGCCGCCCGCGTCGATATTGTCCTTGATGACAAACGGGATGCCCCAGAGCGGCAGAGACGCGTCGTACTTTCCCAATCCGGCCGCCTGACCAAGCACTTCCTGCTTGTCGATCAGATGGATGAAGATCCCCGGATCATCGACGGCCTCGATCCGGCGAAAGACTTCCTCGACAATATCCGCGGGACTGATGCCTTCCGCATAGGCGGATTTCAGGGACGAAAGCGTAAAGGGAAGTTCGAACATCTTGATCCTCAATGTCTCTTTTTCTCATTCGGCGGCGGAAAATGTCGGCTCCGCCAAGGCTGGCGGGGTTGGCGCGGCGGCGAGCAGCTCCCGTGTATAGGGATGGGTTGGGGCTTCCATGACCCTGTCGGCCGGGCCCTCTTCGACGATCTCGCCGTCGCGCATCACGATGACGTGGTCGCAGAGCAGACGGACGACATGAAGGTCGTGGCTGACGAAAAGATAACTGATGCCGAGCTTGGCCCTCAGGTCGACAAGCAGGTTGAGCACGATTGCCTGGATGGAGACGTCCAGCGCGGCGGTCGGTTCGTCGAGAATGAGAAATTCCGGATCGACCGCAATGGCCCGTGCGATGCCGACCCGTGCCTTCTGT
Organism: Stappia sp. BW2; assembly: GCF_008107695.1. GTDB lineage: Bacteria > Pseudomonadota > Alphaproteobacteria > Rhizobiales > Stappiaceae > Roseibium. The sequence goes on from NZ_VIRG01000093.1 coordinate 120,953, forward strand.
CCACCGGACAGCTGATGGGGAAACCTGTCGAGCAGCGGTCGCGGCAGACCGACCAGGTCCGCCAGTTCATCGATCCTGTCCTGACGCTTCTTGCGGGACAGACCGGAAAGGCGGGCCAGCGGCTCGCCGATGGAGTGGCGTGCCGTGTGGCGGGGATTGAAACTGTCTGTCGCGTCCTGAAACACCATCTGGATCCGCGCCCTGCGGGGATCGCGGGCGAAGTCCTTCGCAGGTGTTTTGGCCAGATCCTCGCCGTTGAAGAGAATTTCGCCACTGGTCGGATCGGCCAGGCGCACGAGAATGGCGGAGGTCGTGGACTTGCCGCAGCCCGATTCTCCCACAAGGCCCACGCTCTGGCCCTTCTTTACTGCGAAGGATATGCCCTTGACCGCTTGCACCGGACCGGACTTGCCCTGGTAGGTCTTGACCAGGTCGCGGACCTCCAGGAGCGGCGCCGTCGCCTTGGCAAGCACCGGCGCTGCCGTGCGCAGCTCCGAGGGTAGAAGAGAACGCACGGAGGCACCCGCGCGGGGCGTCGCGTCGACCAGCTTGCGCGTATAGGCATGTCGGGGGGCTGCGAACAGGCGCTCGGCCTGTCCTTCCTCCACGACTTCGCCATCCTTCATGACCGCGATCCGGTCGCAATATTGCGCGGCCAGACCAAGGTCGTGGGTGATCACTATGGCGCTCATGCCGCGTTCGGCAATCAGGTCGACGATCAGGTCCATCACCGCTTTCTGGGTGGTGATGTCGAGGCCCGTGGTCGGCTCGTCGGCAATCAGCAGCTTGGGGTCGCAGGCAAGAGCCAGGGCGATGACGATGCGCTGGCACATGCCGCCGGACAGTTCGAAGGGATAGGCGCTGTAGCGTGCCTCCGCGTTCCGGATGCGTACCGCCTCCAGCGCCTTGATGGCTTCGGCGCGGGCATTGGACCGGGTCGCCCTGGAATGGCGGCGCAGCACGTCCTCGATCTGGTGGCCAACCTTGCGGATCGGATTGAGGGCCGCACGCGGGTTCTGGAAGATCATGGAGATTTCCCGGCCGCGCAGGTCCCGCATGACGCTTTCCTTGACGGTTCCCAGATCGATACCGCCATAGGACAAGGCACCGCCAGTGACCCGGCCGTTGCTCTCCAGCAGGCGCATCAGCGCGTAGGAGGTGACGGATTTTCCAGATCCCGACTCCCCGACAATACCGAGAACCTCGCCCTTGGCGACATCCAGGGACACGCCCCTCACCGCATCGACGTCACCGCGCCGGGTCTTGAAGGAAACCTTGAGGTCCTTGATCGACAAAAGGCTCATGTGCGTTGCCGGGGGTCGACAATGTCGCGCAGCCCGTCTCCCAGGAGGTTGAAGGTGAATACGGCGAACATCAGTGCAAGACCCGGGAAGATCGCCAGCCACCATTCCCCGGACACAATGAAGTTGGCGCCTTCGGCAACCATGATCCCCCATTCGGCTGTCGGCGGCCGGACGCCGAGACCGATGAAGCTCAGCCCCGCCGCGTTGAGGATTGCCCAGCCTAGGTTCAGCGACACCTGCACCATCATCGGCGGCAGCGCGTTGGGGAAGATGTGCACAGCCAGCACGCGGATGTCGGAATTGCCGGCCAGTTTGGCGGCCTGCGCGAACCCGGCGTCCCGGCGAATGTTCACCTCGGCCCGAACCAGCCGGGCATAGAAGGGAATGTTGATGACCGCAGTCGCGTAGACGATATTCTCGACGGTGTTGCCGAGCGCTGCGACAATGCCCATGGCCAGGACAAACAGCGGAAAGGCCATGATCGTGTCGAACAGCCGGTTGAGCACGGAATCGATCCAGCCGCCCCAATACCCGGCGATGCTGCCGAGGATCGATCCGATCAGGAAGGACAGGGCTACCGCGGCCACGGAAATAACGAGATCAAGCCGTGTCGCCACCACCACCCGGCTGAGCACGTCCCGGCCCAGGTTGTCGGTGCCGAACCAGTGATCGAACGATGGCGGCTGCAGCGCCTGCGCCGCATTTGAGGCCATCGGATCGTAGGGCACGAGCGCCGGACCGAGGATCGCGGCGACAAGCAGCACGGCGAACATGGAGAAAGCCAGCAGAGTTACCGGATTGGAGCGCAGGACATAGGCCGCGTGAGCCAGCGCACCGTCGGGCTGTTTGGCAGGCAGGGAAGCGGTCGCCAGATCACTCATTTGGTTTCAAATCCGATACGGGGGTCGATGAGCGTATAGGTGAGATCGATCACCAGATTGAGCGCGACGAACAGCAGCGCCATCGCCAGGACGAACCCCTGAACGGCCGCATAGTCGGACACCACGAGCGCCTCCACCGCGTAGGAGCCGATGCCGGGCCAGGCGAAAACCTTTTCCACCAGGACATTCGCGCCAAGCGTGAAGGAGAACACCATGCCGAGCGTCGTGATGACCGGCAGAAGCGCATTGCGGAACGCATAGGTGAACAGCACCTTGTCCTCCGTGAGACCGGCGGCACGCGCCGTGCGAATGTAATCCGAGGACAGCGCGCTGAGCATGGCCGCGCGGGTCATGCGCGCCAGCGGCGCCAGGGTGAAAAGCGCCAGCGTCGTCGCCGGCAGCACCAGTTGCTTGAGCGCACCGATCCAGGTCTCCCAGTCGCCAGCTATTGCCGCGTCGATCAGGTAGAAGCCGGTGACATGATCCGGTTCGATATAGATGAAATCCAGACGGCCGAGCGGAGACGGTGCGATGCCGAGCAGGTAGTAGAAGACATAGATCAGCACGATGCCGGTAAAAAAGGTCGGCAGTGATACACCTGCCGTAACGAGCACCCGGCACAGGTGATCGACTGCCGACCCGGGGCGTGTCGCTGCCAACACGCCAAGCGGAATGGCGATGCTGCACGAGAGCAGCAGTGCCGTCAGGGTCAGTTCAAGCGACGCTGGAAGCCTGTTCGCCAGATCTTCCAGCACCGGCTGCCCTGTCGAGAGCGAATTGCCGAGATCGCCGGTGAGCACATCTCCGGCATAGACAAGGAACTGTTCGGTCAAGGGCTTGTCCAGCCCGAGCGCCGTCCGGATCTCGGCGATCGACTGCTCGTTGGCCGCGGCGCCCGCAAAATAGACGGCCGGGTCGCCGGGAAGGGCGCGGGTCAGCAGAAAGCTGACCACGACCACCCCCAGGATCACGGGAATGGCATGTGTGATCCTTAGCCCGATCGTCGACAGGCGCCCGGCCATCAGCGTCAGACCTTCTTCAGTCCGCGGACATCGAGCTGGCGGTGGAACCAGTACTCGTAGCCTGCAAGGTTGCGCGTGCCGACATTGAGCGCCGGCTGCCACAGGGCAATACGCGGCACCTCGTCCCAGACGATCTCGATCATGCGCTTGATCTTGGGCGCATAGTCGGGATCCTCTACCGGCATGTGCAGCGCTTCCGGTGTCAGTGTCTCGATCTCTTCGTTGCGATAGTTGGACGAGTTGAAGAGATGGCCTTCCTGATAGGCCCAGAAGAAGTAGTAACAGGGATAGTTGAGCCAGCCGCCGAACGTTTCAAGATGCAGCGGCAGCCGCTTTTCGACCAGCGAGGCGGTGCGCCAGTTGGCCCCCGGGATCTTCTCGATCGTTGTCTTGATACCGATCTTGGCGAGGTTTTCCTGGATCAGCAGGGCGGCCGGCTCCATCCAGTCGCTTTGCGACAAGTCGATGGACAGCGGCACCTCGAAGCCTTCACCGTAGCCGGCTTCCTCCAGAAGGGCCTTGGCCTTGTCGAGATCCGTGGAATACGGGAATTTCTGCGGCCAGGCGATATCTGCCGGCGTCGCCGACTGACCGCCCCACAAGGGGGCGCCGCGGCCGTAGGCGGCCGTCTGGAACACTTCCTCGTAAGGCACCGACCAGGCAATCGCCTGCCGAACCCTCTTGTCCTTGAACGGTTCGAACGAAAGGTTGGGACACAGGCAGTAGATCGCGTTTTCGACAGGCGTCGTCGTGACCGTGATGTCCTCGGTGCCGGACAGCTCCTTGGCGTCCTTGTTGGGCATGTTGAAGGACATGTTGACGTCGCCGCGTTCCAGCAGCGCACGTCTGGTGGCGGGGCTGGGCACCTCGCGCAGGACAACGCGCTTGACCGCCGGGACCGGGCCTGACGTCCAATCGTCGTTGCGTTCATAGACAAGCTGCTCGCCCGGCTTCCACGAGGCTACCTTGAAAGCGCCGGACCCGGCCGGGGTCTTGTGCAGATATTCCATCGCCCAGGGATCGTCTTCGGTCGCGTGTTCGCGCGCCACCTTGGCGTTGATGATCATCGGCACCGGAACCGCGAGATCCGGCAGGGTCAGTTTGGATTTGCGCAGAAGATTGATCTTGAAGGTGAATTCGTCGATGGCCTCGAATTGCTCCGGTTTCTCGAGGGAGCCGGCCTTCATCTGCACCGTCGGGAACCCGCCCACGCTGACCGCCCTGTCAAAGGACCATTTCACGTCCTCGGCGGTGATCGGCGAACCGTCCTGGAATTTGCCTTCCGGGCGCAGCTTGAAAACGATCGCCATGCCATCATCGGTGAATTCCCAGCTTTCGGCCACTTCGGGCTCGATCACCGCATAATCATAGGACAGGCTGCCGTCCTCTAGCGTCTTGGTGCCGAAACTCACGAGCCGGTCATAGACATTCACGGCCACCTGGTAGCTCGGGCGGTTCGTCCCCTTGCGGTGAATGTCCAGGCTGTTGATGGTCTGGCCGGTGACGGCCACCACCACGTCGTTGCCGGCGGCAGAGGCGGGCAGCACTTTCAGAAACGGTAAAACGGATGCTCCGAGCGCTGTCGCTCCGACGCCCGTGAGAAACCCGCGACGTGAAGTTTCATAGGTCATATCGGTCCCCTCTTGGAAGGAAAGGGGAGAAAGCCCCTCCCTCTCGGACCTACGATGCGCGCCTTTGGTGAGTACTTCTATTGCTATTTTTGCACCTTTGTGCTTCAAAATTTGCAGCGCCATTTGTAAGGCATTGAAAATGAGGCACCTTCAAACGCTCAAGCTGATCGATGCAGTGAGCAAGGCCGGCTCCATCCGCAAGGCCGCCGAAGACATGAACATCACGTCGTCGGCCCTGAACCGCCGTATTCTTGGATTTGAGGAAGAGTTCGGCGCGCCCATCTTCGAACGCCTTCACGGTGGGGTTCGCCTCAATCCGGCCGGTGAGCTCCTGATCCAGCATATTCGCGGGCAACTGGCCGACATGGACCGGGTTCGCAGCCAGGTGGCCGACCTGTCGGGCCTGCGGCGCGGCCATGTCAGCATTGCCTGCTCCCAGGCGATCCAGCCCTATTTCATGCCGGCCCAGATCGCTGCCTACCGCGCCGAACATCCTGGCGTTTCCTTTTCGGTACATGTACGCGACCGGGACGCGGCGGAGGAGGATCTGCGCGCCTTCGAAAGCGACCTGGCGTTGGTCTTCGAGCCCGCGCACCTGGGCGATTTCGATGTGCTCCTGTCGGTGGAACAGCCTGTCTACGCGGTCATGGCCAGGGACCACCCCCTTGCGGCGAAGGAAAGACTGCGCCTGAGGGACTGCCTGGGTTATCCGCATGTGGTTCCGCCGAAACGGATCGGTATCCGCTATCTGCTCGACATCGCCGTGGCGAACATGAGCCAGAAGATGGAACCGGTCGCAGAAGCCGATTCCTTCGAGTTCATGCGCCACTACGTGCAGCAGGAAAGGGCCGTCGGTTTCCAGTTTCCCATCGGCCTCAACATCTACGGAGACGAGCGTCTGGTCTTCAGGGCACTGGGCAAGGAAGACGTGCCGTATGGCAATCTGACGCTGATGCAGATGCGTGGGCGCACCTTGTCAGTCGCCTCCGCGCGCTTCGCCAATCAGTTGGCGGCGGCTCTCAACAGCCTGCCGAATGAATTGGTCAGGATTGGCCGGCAATCGCGTTGAAGCGGTAGGCCCGGCGCGTGTCTTGCCGATAACGCGCGTCGAACCAGCACGTCATGTGTTGCAATAGCGCCGCCGTCCTGTCTTGCGCTTCTCGCTCCTGCGGGGTCAGTGCCGAGGTCAGGATAGTCCGGATCTCCTCCAGAACCGCGTTCCGGTCGATCGATGTCACCCTGCCCTCGGAGACGACTTTCCTGCCAGCGACAAACACGGTGTCCGCCGGCATCTGACGGGTGCGCTGGAGCAGCGCATCGACAAGCGGGACCCGGTCATCGATGAACGGACGGGCGATGTCATTCCAGTCGACGAGCACGATATCCGCTGCCTTGCCCACATCCAGACGGCCGATCCGGCCCTCAAAGCCCGTGGTCGCCGCCCCGTGTTCCGTCGCCATCCGGAAGACATGTCCGGCAGAGGGCCGGAAGGTGGCCAGACCTGGTTCCCGGTGCAGCGCCCAGACAAGCCGCATTTCCTGCAGCATGTCCCGGTCGTCGTTGATCCCCGCCTGGTCGATGCCAAGGCAGACCGGCACGCCCCTCTGAAGCATGTCGTTGACCGGCGCGACTCCGCTGGCCAGGCGCAATCCCGAGCTGGCATTGTGGCAGATCGTGCAGCCGCATTCCCGGACAAGATCAAGGTCTTCCGCATCGGCCCAGATGCCGTGGCCAAGCGTGAGGTTGCCGGTCAGACAGCCCAGGTCCGCCAGATGCCGGATCGCCGACTTACCGTAGGTGCGACGTGCGTATTCCGCTTGCAGCCTGGTTTCCACCAGATGCATGTGGATCTTCGAACCGGTACGTTGCGCGGTGTCGAAGATCCCGGCAAGGCAGTCATCGGAACACCAGTGCAGATTTGCGGGTGCGAGCTGCCAGGAGACAGCTTGCGGGTCCGCCTTTGCCCACGCTTCCTTTTGCGCCTCGAACCAGTCCATATACGCGGTGATCGGTGCCTTGCTGGCGGCAAGCTTCGGCCGCCAATAGGCCGCTTCGTCCTCCGGCAGTCCGGCCAGAAACGGTTCGTCGTCTTCATGGACGAGCTGGTTGCGGTCGCGGATCATGAAAGAGAAAGAGACCCGCATGCCAATGTCGCGATAGGCGCCAATGACCTTGTCCGAAAGGTCCGTCCAGTTGTCCGTATCGCCGACAAGGCCTGGATGGATGTGCTGAACCGTCGTCGTGCCCGATTCCAGCATCTCGATTGCCGAGTAGAGCGTATCCAGCCTGTGCCCGACATACCGCATGCCCCGGAATTGCGGCAGCCAGAGCTCCAGCGGACCATAGGGCACGCCAAGCTGGAAGGGCGTCAGCCCGGAATGGTGATGGCCGTTGACGAGACCCGGAAACGCGATCATGTCCGGCCCGCCCTCGACCGCAAGGTCCGGATATTGGGCCCTTAGACTGTCGAACGGCGCCACCGCCGCGATAACGCCGTTCCTGACATGAATGCCCGCTTCGGCCAGCACCTCTCCGTTCAGATCGGTGTTGATGCCGATGAGCGTGGCCCGGGTCCGGATCAAGTATTCCGATTTCGCTGCCTGTCCACTCATGACCCTTCTCCGGATGTCGACGGGGCGCCGCGTGCGGCGTTCGGAAACTCCCGCTCATACCCCGGATCGGGGAAGAGCGCACGCGTCGCCTTCATCTGGGCGCTATGGAACCAAGCAGGCGTTCACTCAGATATCTCCGCCACTGGAAGCCGACTGCCTCGCATGCTTTTCACGGAAGGTCAGCACGGTAAGGGCAGCCAGTGTGACCAGCGCCCCCGACAGAAGGTAATAGCCGGCAGAGGCCACGCCGAAATTGAGCGAAAGGCCGAGGGCAACAAGAGGAGCGAAAGCGGCGCCGAAAATCCACGAAAGGTTAACGGAAAGAGCGCTCGCGGTGTAGCGGTACTGCTTCAGGAACCGGTTGGGCAGGATCGCACTCGCCTGCCCGTAGGAAAGACCGAGCAGAACGTAGCCGACAAGGACATAGGTCACGCCGCCGTCGAGCAGGTTTGTCACGATGAAGCTGAAGAGCGCGATTGCGACCGAAACGGCGGCAAGCATTTTTCTGCGCCCGAACTTGTCGGACAGAACGCCGGAGATCACCACGGACGGAATGGAGATCACACCTCCGACCAGCAACAGCAGCAGGAAGTCTGAGACCGGATGCTGGGCCTCAAGATAATCGAAGGCCAGCGGGAACACGGTGACCATGTGCAGGATGGCGTAGCTGGCAAGCGGCAGGAACGTCGCGAGAAGAACGTCCTTCCAGTGCACGGAGAGCATTTCAAAGAAGGGGCTCGACTTCAGCAGTGCCTCTTCCTTGAACATCTCGTGTGCTTCGGTGTGAATGAGTTGCAGCCGCGCGAAGAGCGACACGACGTTCACCGCCAGCACGGCGAAGAACGGCCAGCGCCAGCCCCAGCTCACGAATTCCTGCACAGTCAGGAAACCGGTCAGCACGTAGAAGATTGCGGCAGCGACACACAGGCCGATCGGCGCCCCGAGCTGCGGGATCATCGCGTACCAGCCACGCCGGTTTTCCGGCGCATTTGTCTGGAGGAGCAGCGTCAGCCCGTCCCAGGATCCACCCTGCCCGATGCCCTGCCCGATGCGCATGACGATCAGCAGCAGCGGCGCCAGAATGCCCGCCGTCTGGTAGTTTGGCAAAAGCCCGATCGCCATGGTCGATCCGCCGAGGACGAAGAGGGCAAGCGTGATCTTGCCGGATCGGCCGATGCGCGGCTCGAGCCGTTTGAACACCTGGCTGGCAAAGGGCCTGACGAGAAAGGCGAGCGGAAAGACCGCAAACGACAGCATGATGCCGGTCGCCGCATCATAGTTGGGAAAGAAAACCGCCGGAAAGACGAGCACGGACGCAAACGCGTAGACGAAGAAACCGAAATGATCGGTTACGCGCGCCATGACGACAGTGATGATGTACTCGTCGAGATCGAGGTGTTTTGCGGCGCCGTTGGCAAGGTTGCCATGCGCATTCGTGGCATCAGTCATTCGGGTTCCCTGTGTCGTTCCCGTTCGTTGCAGTCTGAAAACCGCGCAGCGAATATCCTTTGAGCTCGCGCGGTGCTTCGGAAAGAAACCGGCGAACGGCATCGCCGGAAGAACGTTCTCCTCTCATGTCAACTTCCCGCGCACTGATTGGTTTCCCTGAGACGACCTTATAGTGCAGCGCGAAGAAGCTCCTCCAGCGGAAGCTAGCACGATTTTTAGGCTTTGCGCCATGGTGTCTGGGGCTTGCTGTGAAACACACCTATAAGTATATATACTAATTTCTTGCAGCTGGAGTTATGCTGCGACGCAATATCGCCTTGTGCGCGCTGCAAGATCGGGATAATAAGTCGCTCAGAAGGTGATCCCACCTCGAACTGAGGCCACCCGTCCGTTGCGCCGCACCGTTGGCGTATTCTGGCCAGGCCAGACTTTACCCGACCAGCGGTGATCCCATATGAGACTTTCCAAACTTGCGCCTCTGTTGGCGGCAGCGCCTTTTCTCAGTGGCTGCAATATGGTCGTGATGAACCCCGCCGGGGACATCGCAAGCCAGCAGGCTGAACTCATCATCTATTCGACGATCCTCATGCTGATCGTCGTCCTGCCAGTAATGGCCCTCACAGTCATTTTCGCAATCAAGTACAGATCCTCCAACAAGGACGCGGAGTACCAGCCCGACTGGCACCACTCCACGAGCCTGGAAATCGTCATCTGGACGGTTCCGATGGCAATCATCATGTGCCTCGCAGGACTGACTTGGGTCGCAACGCACCGTCTCGACCCCTATTCACCACTCGAACGGATTTCCGCCGAAAAGGAAATTCCGGCAGGTGAAGAACCATTGGTGATTCAGGTGGTCGCCATGGACTGGAAGTGGTTGTTCATCTACCCCGAACAGGGCGTCGCGGCGGTCAACGAACTTGCTGCTCCGGTCGACCGGCCGGTGAAATTCGAGATCACCTCGTCCACGGTCATGAATTCCTTCTTCGTTCCCGCACTCGCAGGCCAGATCTACGCGATGGCCGGCATGCAGACCGAACTGAATGCGGTCATGAACGAGGAAGGCGTCTATGACGGGTTCTCGTCCAATTACAGCGGCGCCGGCTTCTCGCATATGCGGTTCAAGTTCCACAGCGTCGATGAAAAAGGCTTCGAGGATTGGGTCGCCAAGGCCCAGGACAGCGAACAGCCGCTCGACCGCACGGCCTTTCTGAAGCTCGACGAACCGAGCATTGCAAACCCTGTCAGCTACTACGGCTCCGTCGATCCGGAGCTCTGGAACGCTGTCATCAATCTGTGTGTCGATTCCAACGATCTGTGTCAGAACGACATGATGATGGTCGACGCATTGGGAGGAGGAGGCCTGGAGGGCCTTCAGCTACGCGACGTTTTCGCGGGGATCTGCAGTTCAAGCAACCCGACGGGTATGCTGACCAGGATCCGCGGCAAGCGCGAAGTCAAGAAAGCGGAAGGTCAGCTTGAGCCGCTGTCGCTCGCCGCGATCAATGTTTCCGGGGTACTCAAGGACTTGGCCGGCTCCCCGAAGGCTGGTCCCGAGAGCGGCACGCAACCCGAAACCGACAGATAACGGCGCGGCGCCCGGAAATGCGGGCGCGCAGCTCTCCCGAAATTTCAGTTTGAGGACACAATGGCGGCAGTTGATTATTCGCGCTGGGATCCCATCGTCGGGAAACTCGGCTGGGACATCTTCCCGTTTCACGAACCGGTCGTTCTGGTAACTTTCATCGGCGTCGTCATCGGCGGCGTGGCGGTTCTGGGCGCTCTGACCTATTTCAAGCTCTGGGGCTACCTGTGGAAGGAATGGTTCACCAGCATCGACCACAAGAAGATCGGCATCATGTATATGGTGCTGGCGCTGGTCATGCTGGTACGCGGTTTCGCCGACGCACTATTGATGCGCGTCCAGCAGGCCTGGACCGCCACTGGCGGCGCCGGGTACCTGGAGCCGCATCACTACGACCAGATCTTCACGGCCCACGGCATGATCATGATCTTCTTCGTGGCCATGCCCTTCGTGACCGGGCTGATGAACTTTGTCATGCCGCTCCAGATCGGTGCTCGTGACGTCGCCTTCCCCTTCTTGAACAATTTCAGTTTCTGGCTGACCACCTCCGGCGCCGTCCTCGTGATGATGTCGCTGTTCATCGGCGAGTTTTCGACCGCGGGCTGGCTGGCCTATCCACCGCTTTCCGGGATCCAGTTCAGTCCCAGCGTCGGCGTGGACTATTACATCTGGGCCCTGCAGATCGCAGGTATCGGCACGACGCTGTCGGGCATCAACTTGATCGTCACCATCGTCAAGATGCGCGCGCCCGGCATGGCCTACATGAAGATGCCGGTCTTCTGCTGGACGGCGCTTTGCACTAACATCCTGATCGTTGCCACCTTCCCGATTCTGACCGCCACCCTGGTGCTGCTGACGCTTGACCGCTATCTCGGCACACATTTCTTCACCAACGACCTTGGTGGCAATCCGATGATGTATGTGAACCTCATCTGGATCTGGGGTCACCCGGAAGTCTACATCCTCATCCTGCCGATCTTCGGCGTCTTCTCGGAAATCGTTTCGACCTTCAGCGGCAAGCGCCTGTTCGGCTATACCTCGATGGTCTACGCGACGGCGGTCATCACGATCCTGTCGTACATCGTCTGGCTGCACCACTTCTTCACCATGGGCGCGGGCGCCAGCGTGAATTCGTTCTTCGGCATCACCACCATGGTGATCTCGATCCCGACGGGCGCCAAGATGTTCAACTGGCTGTTCACGATCTACAAGGGCCGGATCAAGTTCGAGTTGCCCATGTACTGGACCCTCGGCTTCATGCTGACCTTCGTCATCGGCGGCATGTCGGGCGTGATGCTGGCGGTTCCGCCGGCGGACTACGTGCTGCACAACAGCCTGTTCCTCATCGCCCACTTCCACAATGTGATCATCGGTGGCGTGGTCTTCGGTGTCTTCGCCGCAATGACCTATTGGTTTCCCAAGGCCTTCGGCTTCCGCCTCGCTCCTTTCTGGGGCAAGGTCTCCTTCTGGTGCTGGCTGATCGGCTTCTATCTGGCCTTCATGCCGCTTTACGTGCTCGGCCTCATGGGCGTCACCCGGCGCCTCAGCCAGTTTGAGGGCACTGCCTATTCGGCCTACTTCGTCGTTGCCCTGATCGGCGCGTTGTTCGTGGCCGCAGGGATCGCAGCCTTCCTCATCCAGATTGCGGTCAGCATCCGCAACCGCGAGGCATTGCGCGACACCACCGGCGACCCCTGGAACGGCCGGACGCTCGAATGGTCGACGTCTTCCCCCCCGCCCTACTACAACTTCGCCTTCACGCCGAAGGTCCATCAGATCGATGCCTGGTGGCAGATGAAACAGGCAGGGTACGAACGGCCGCTGGATAACTTCGAGCCGATCCACATGCCCAGATACACCAGCACGGGGATCATCCTCTCAGGCATCATCACGGTGCTGGGTTTCGCCCTCATCTGGCACATCTGGTGGCTGGCGGCGATGACCTTCGTGGTCGCGATCGCCTACGGCATCGATCATACCTTCAATTATGACCGTGAATACTACGTCCAGCCGGACGAAGTTGCCGGGATCGAAGGCGAACGGACCAGACTGCTTGCCGCGGAGGTGGCCCCGAAATGAGTACCGAAACCGCAATGGGGCAGCCGGAATTCTACGTCCGGCAGTCCGCACACGACGACGAAGGCGAACACCACCACGAAACCGGCACGATGCTGGGTTTCTGGATCTACCTGATGAGCGACTGCCTGATTTTCGGCACGCTCTTTGCCACCTACGCCGTGCTCGGCCGCAACTTCGCGGCCGGCCCGTCGCCGGCAGACCTGTTCGAACTGGACATGATCCTGCTGTCGACCTTCATGCTCCTGTTTTCGTCGATCACCTACGGCTTTTCCGTACTGCGCATGGACAAGGGAGATCTGAAGGGCACGCAGATCTGGCTTGTTGTCACCGGCCTTTTCGGCCTGGCGTTCCTTGGTCTTGAAATCCACGAGTTCAGCCACCTCTGGCACATCGGTGCCACGCCTATGGCCAGCGCGTTCCTGTCGTCCTTCTACACGCTGGTTGGCACGCACGGGCTCCATGTCACCGTCGGGTGCATCTGGCTGGTCGTGCTGCTGGTTCAGCTCAGGATCCGCGGGCTGACGCCTGAAAACAAGCGCAGGATGATGTGCCTTTCCATGTTCTGGCACTTCCTGGACCTGATCTGGATCGGCGTCTTTTCCTTCGTCTACCTGGCTGGAGTTCTCGTATGAGCGCGTCTTCAAACACCTCCTCCGGTAACAGCCAGGACCACGGCAGCGCGCATGGTGGTCACGGCTCCTTCCGGAGCTACATGATCGGTTTCGGCCTTTCTGTCGTTCTGACGATCATCCCCTTCTGGCTGACCATGACCGACGTTCTGGACAGCCGCCTACTGGCCGTTGCGATTGTGTTCATTCTCGGCGCCGGTCAGATGATCGTGCACATCTATTTCTTCCTGCACATGAATTCGCGTGCCGAGGAAGGATGGCTGGCAATGTCGCTGAGTTTCACGGTATTGCTTGTGGTCATCGTGCTGTCGGGATCGATCTGGGTCATGTTCCATCTCGACGAAAACATGATGCCGTCCCATGATCAGATCGAACGGGTGAAATCACTTCCCTGACGGAGACCGGGACTTTCGAAACAGATGACGGACTGGCGAAAACGCGGCGTCTTGAACTGGGTTCTGGTTGGCGTTTCCGCGCTGATCGTCGTCTGTCTCGTGCTGCTCGGCAACTGGCAGCTTCGGCGCCTGGAATGGAAGACGGAACTGATCCACGCTGTGGAGACACGCGCGTACGGCGAGGCAGTTCCGGCACCCGGCAGGTCCGACTGGCCTGACGTCACGGCGCAAAGCCATGCCTATCTGCGCGTCAGTGCCGAAGGCCGGCTTCTCGGCGGCAAAACCGTCTTCGTCAAGGCGCTCACCGAACTTGGCGCCGGTTTCTGGATGCTGCAGCCGCTTGAGCGCCCCGACGGCGAGATCATCTGGATCAACAGGGGCTTCGTGCCTTCCGAATACAGAAGCAGCCCGGAGCGGGACGATGGCACCGATCGCGAGGGGGTGACTGTCACGGGTCTGCTGCGGATCACCGAACCGGGCGGGACCCTCCTGGAAAAGAACGCCCCTGACGAAAACCGCTGGTATTCCCGCGACACGGAAGCCTTCTCTCGCAAAACAGGCCTCAGCGACACGGCCCCCTATTTCATCGACGCCGACCATACCGGTGCCCCGGAAGCTTTGCCCAGGGGCGGTCTGACCATCATCAACTTCCGCAATCACCACCTGCAATACGCTCTCACCTGGTACACCATGGCACTGCTGCTGATCGGCGGTGTCGGCTATGTGGTTTGGCTGTCGCGGCGACCGCCGACGTCAGATGACGAGTGATCCGTCACCTGGCTGCCACAGCCGGCATCGTGACGTGAACCTCGTGGGCTTCAGGACGTTTGAGATGCCTTCAATCAGGGTCTTGTCCGAACTCAGTCATCGCAAATGAGATGAAGCTGCGCATTCGCGGCGTCATGCGCTGATCTCGATAGTAGAGCAGTGACATGGGCCGTTCGCCCAGTCGCCAGTCGGGCAGAAGCTGGACAAGCTGACCATCATCGACGTCGGCTGCGAGAAGGATGACCGGCTGCATGACAATCCCCAGGCCTGCGCGGGCCGCCATGCGAACCGCCTGACCGCTGTTGACGGTAAGATGGCGCAAGGGTGCGACCTCCACGACATCATCACCCCTGGAAAAGCGCCACGATGATCTTGCTGCCGGTGTGAAGCCGATTGTTTCGTGGCTTGAAAGATCGTCGGGATGTTCAGGCTTGCCATTGCGCGCCAGATAATCCGGCGCAGCGCAGATCATCATCCGGTAGGGGGCAAGAGGCCGGGCAATGAGGCGGCTGTCAGGAGGCGTGCCAATACGGAAGGCAATGTCGAAGCCCTCCTCAACGAGATCAACGTTGCGGTCCGTCAGGACCACGTCCAGCTCGACTTCGGAAGCTATCTCACGATAGGCCCTCAATGCGGGCACAAGTCTTTCCGCCCCGAAGGTCGTCGGTGCCGTGATCCGCAGCTTGCCACGCGGCGCAGTTTGCAACGTCTCGGCTTCGAGCTCGGCCAGGGCAACTCGTTCCAGAATGTCCCGGCATTGGTCGAAATAGGTCGCCCCGAAATCGGTCAGGCTTTGACGTCGCGTGGTGCGATTCAGCAACCGGGTGCCCAACCGCGCCTCCAGCGCGGCGACGTGCTGCCCAACCATTGCCGGGGACAGGCCAAGCTGTTCGGCCGCCGCGCTCATCGAACCTGCCTGCACGGCCGTGACGAACGCTTTCATGGATCGGAATACGTCCATTCGATAGTTATGCTTTCATATCATTCAAATAACCCGGCAATTATCACATATGAATCGATCAATTACCATCTGCTTCGATATCAATTGCTCGCGGAGAGGCACATGGCACAGACACGGTTCAAGGGAAAAACAGTCATCATCACGGGCGCGGGAACGGGCATGGGGCGTGCTGCGGCCCTCCGCCTCGCAACCGAAGGCGCGCAACTCGCTCTGCTCGGGCGCCGGCCGGAACTGCTTGAGCAGTTGGCATCCGAGATCACGGCGGCGGGCGGTCAGGCGCTGGCGTTCGCCTGTGATATTTCGCTGGAGGACAAAGTTTCCACGGCCGTCCAGAACACGCTTGATCACTTCGGCCGCGTGGATGGCCTCTTTGCCAATGCGGGCGTTCTCGGCACGTTCAAACCGCTCGGTGCTACGGAAGCCTCCGACTTCGACCCGTTGATCGCGACAAACCTTCGCGGCACGTTCCTGAGCATCAAACACTGCCTGCCGGTTCTGGAGGGCGGGGCCATTCTCATCAACGCGTCGTGGACCGCGAGCGCCGTAATGCCTGGCGCAGGTGCCTATGCCGCCACGAAGGGCGCGTTGCTCGCGATGATGCGAACGCTGGCAGTCGAGCAAGGCCCCCGCGCCATCCGCGTTAACGCGATCTGCCCCGGCATCATCCTGACGCCGATGGCCGATGATGTACTCGCCCCAGATCTGGCGGCCCGCCTCGCCTCACAAGCCGCCCTGAAGCGCAACGGAACGCCTGAAGACGTGGCGGGTACTGTCGCCTGGCTTCTTTCGGATGACTCGGCCTTCGTGACCGGCCAGGAGATCACCGTGGACGGCGGATTTACGATCGGGGGCGTCAGGCTGTGAGTGCGTTCGTATCCGCGTCAGGTGATGAAATCCGGGAAAAGCGTTGCGGATCGCTCAAGTGCGAGCGCGGCCTTTCGGAACTTGATCAATAGCGAGCGGCGTGTCGGGCCGCGCGGCAAGGACGAGGACTGACCTTCCGACCGCGCCCGACCGGCCGCGCTTGCGGGGGATCACACCACTAGCGACCCTCGCCTATGTGCCTCGAGCGTCAGAGCCGCCATACGATAGAAACCGTGGGCCATCTTGGAATAGGGTGTGAGCAGGAAGAAGGTCAGTACCGTCCCGAGATGAAGCGGCAGCAACAGAGCCACTGCCCCCGTGCCCGAAGCGGCATAGAGCGCAATACCGGTCGCCGATACGGCGAAAAGCAGCACCACGAATGCCATTTCGCCGCCCCATGCGGACGCCGCGCCGAGGTTACGGTCTGCTTTCAGCTTGAGCGCCGCCATATAGCCGGTTCCCAGGCAGAGCAGGAGCCCGCCGCTCAGGCCGAGCAGTTTGGGCAGGCTGAAGAAGCCATACGGCGCTTCCATGCCAAACAGGTAATGCAGCACCGTTGCCGTCGAGGTTGCTGCGAAGCACAGAAGAAAGCCATAGAGCACAGCCTGGTGGGCGTGACGGCGGGCGTTGGAGAACCGGTCGGTATCTTCGAAGTTACAGCCGTCTCCGTGCCCGCCTGCAAGATTGCGCATCTTGCCGGCGGAGATGATTGCCGCCCAAAGGTCTGCGGGCGACACGTGCCCGCCGCCCACTGTGCGCCAGTAATTGCGAAGCGAGACAGCCAGGACCCCAAGCGGCAGCACGAAGGCCGGCAGGAAGATCGCCACCATCAGGCCATGCGACATATAGGCATAGAACCCCTCCCCGCTCGTCGGTCGAAGAGCCTGTGCCAGCACGAACAGCAGGGCGAACGCCACCGTCATGAGCGCAGCCATGGCGACGCCGGACCGGTCGAACAGCCGCGCGAAGCCTTTGGGCCAGGCGTGCAGTTTCCAGCTCTCCTGGCGCACTTCGGCAAGCGCGCCGGGCAGATTGAGGTCGAATTCATGCGGCGCCGTATACTGACAGGCGTAGTAGCAGCCACGGCAATTGTGGCAGAGGTTCGCCAGTTGGGTGATATCGCCCTCGGAGAACGTCCTGAGGCTGTGCAGTGCCGGAAAGACGGAGCAGTATCCCTCGCAATACCGGCACGCGTTGCAGATTTCGGCCTGGCGACGTGCCTCGCCGATGAAATCAGGCTGCATTTGCATAGGTGGAAGCCTCCCTGCCTGCGATCCGTCCGAAGACAGTGCCAATCGTCATGCCGAAACCGGCCAGATAGCCTTGTCCGAGAATGGATCCGGCCATTGTTTCACCCGCAGCCCAGAGGTTTTCGACGGGCCGGGCGTTAAGGGAACACTGGGCATGATCGTCGACCTTCAGGCCCAGATAGGTGAAGGTGACGCCGGTGCGCAGGCTGTAGCCGTAAAATGGCGGCTGCGTTATCGGGCGAGCCCAGTTCGTCTTGGCCGGCGTGAGGTCGCTGGTGGAGACCCCGTCCAGTTCAGTCGGATGGAAATTCGACGTATCTCCGCAGGCGGCGTTGAAGCCGTCGACGGTTTCGCGCAGCCGTTCGGGCGGAAGCCCCATCTTGATAGCCAGATCTTCGATTGTCGGCGCCTCGATGGGGGGGAACACCGACGGCATGAACAGTTCCAGAGATTTGGCGTCGATGATCACATAGCCGACCTGATCGGGTTGGGCGGCGACGAGCCGGCCCCAGATGGCGTAGCGCTTTGGCCAGACATCCTCGCCCTCATCGTAGAACCGTTCGGCATTCTTGTTGACCACGATGGAGAACGGCACGCAGTCGAGACGGGTGACGATGCCGCCGTCATATTTCGGCGCGCGCCCGTCAATGGCCACCGCATGACACTGGGTCGGATCGCCAACCTGTTCGATGCCCTGGTCCAGAAGATCAGCCAGAACGATGCCTCGATTATAGGGCGTGCCGCGGATCAGAAAGTTTTTCGCGGCCGGTCCCCAGGCCCGGGCCAGCCAGTCCGTATCGGCCTGAAAGCCGCCGGACGCGACAACGACTGCCTTGGGTGCGATCCGGTACGACTGATCGCCTTTCTTGTAGTCGAGCCAGACGACCTTGCCGTCGTCCAGTTCAAGATGGCTGACGGCGGCTTCGTACTCCACCTCTACACCCAGTTTTCCGGCGGTTCGATAGTAGGCGTTCACCAGGCTCTTGCCGCCGCCGAGAAAGAACGCGTTCGTCCTTGCGAGCGAAAGCGTTCCTGAAAGGGAGGGCTGGAAGCGGACACCGCGCTCCTCCATCCAGGGCAGGCATTCCTCCGAAGTCCGGATCGCCAGCCGGGCAAGCTTCTCGTCGGTCTTGCCACCCGTCACCTTCATCAGATCGGCGAAATATTCGTCTTCGCTATAGCTTTCGATCAGCGGCCCGAGTGGCCCCTGGTGCATGCAGCGAAAATTGCGGGTGTGCCGGGAGTTGCCGCCACGATAGGCCTTGGGTGCCGTTTCCAGGATCAGGACACTGGCGCCAGCTTCTGCCGCCGTCATGGCGGCGCACAGGGCTGCATTCCCACCTCCGACGACGACGATGTCGACTTGCTTGGTCATAGAAGGTCTCCGTCGTATGACTTCCGGGCGCGCAATGACCGGACCCTCACGCGCTGAGCCATTTCGATATGCGCCCGCATCGCCGCCTCGGCGAGTTTCCCGTCGCGGACGCGCAGCGCTTCCAGAATGCCGAAATGCTCTTCGACAGCCTTTTCCGCGCGATCGGGTTCGGTCAGGGTCGTGGGTCCGAGGATCATCAGCGATTTCTGCAGGCTGTTCATCGACCAGCTTAGAAAGCGGTTCTTGGCAGCGTCCAGAAGGGCGGCGTGGAACTGGCGGTTCAGAACGAAGGCTTCCGGATCGCTACCCAGCCGCTCCAGTTCGCGGTTCATGTCGAACAATTCGTCGATTTCTATTTCCGAAGCAGCGCGTGCGGCAAGGCGCGCCGCCGTGCCCTCAAGGACCGCACGCATCTCGTAGAGCTCCATCACCTCGGCATAGTCGAGGCTGCGTATCGTCGCGCCCAGGCGCGGCACATGCGCGACAATTCCATCGGTTTCCAGCAGGCGGATCGCCTCCCGAACCGGCGTGCGGCTCACCCCGAGCCGCTCGGCGATTTCGGTTTCCCGCAATCTGTCGCCGGGGTTGAGACGGCCGTCTCGGACCTCATCCAGAAGCTGCCGGTAGACGGCATTTCCCTGCGATGAATCGGGTGCTGCTGCTGCTTCGTCATTCATGGCTAGACTTGCCTTCGTGATTCTTGTATCCAGTTGGATACATATGGACACAGCTTGAGTCAATCCACCTTTATGCGTTTCGATTTCACGAACCCTCTTGCGCGCCGCGCTGTTACCTTCGCTCTCGCTTCGATTGGGGTGGGTGTCTTCTGGGGTCTCAGTCTGCCGTTGCCGTTCCTGTTCGGTCCGATGCTGATGTGCCTCTGCGCGGCGCTGGTCGGGGTGCCGTTGAAGGGCTTCGGCCAGGTCTCGGTCGGGGCACGCACGATCCTCGGCGTGGCGGTCGGTGCTTCGATCACGCCGCAGCTGTTCACAGAGCTGCCGCGTCTGGCGGCATCCCTCGCCATCATCCCCGTTCATATTGCGCTGATCGGATGTCTGGGCGTTCCGTTTTTCCGAAAAATATGGGGGTTCGACGCACCGACCGCCTATTATGCGGCGATGCCCGGCGGCCTTCAGGACATGGTGATCTTCGGCACGGAGGCCGGCGGCAATCCGCGCGCCCTGTCCCTGATCCATGCCACGCGGGTTTTGCTTGTGGTGACTCTTGCGCCATTCATCCTGACGCATTTTTTCGGCGCTGCCCTCACCAACCCCATCGGAGCCCCTATCAGGGACGTGCCACTGCACGAACTCGGCCTGATGGTGGCAGCAGCCCTTGTCGGCTGGAAAGGCGGAGAAAAGCTCGGCCTGTTTGGTGCCTCGATCCTTGGCCCGATGATTGTGACGGCCGCGCTTTCACTGGCCGGCCTGATCCACATTCGTCCGCCGGCTGAAGCCATCCTGGCGGCTCAATTCTTCATTGGCTGCGGCATAGGTGTGCACTTTACCGGGATCACCTGGTCGGAACTGAGCCGGATCGTGATCGCCGCCGTTGCCTATGTGTTCCTGCTGGCTGCACTGGCGGCGCTGGTTGCCCTGGTCGTCACGACCCTGGAACTCGGCCGGTCAACGGAGGCATTTCTCGCCTTCTCGCCCGGCGGTCAGGCCGAAATGACAGTGCTGGCAATCGTCACCGGAGCCGATCTCGGCTACGTCGTCACGCACCATCTGACCCGCATCGTGCTGGTGATCGTCGGTGCGCCGCTGGCCGCTTCGCTCATAGGCCGGAAGAGCGTCGGGACCACACCTCCGGATTGACCATATTGATCGGCGTACCGGCGGCATAGGCGAGGATCTGTTCGTAAATCTCGCGGAACTGGGTCTCGATTTCCTGCTCGGTGACAAAACCGATATGAGGCGTCGCGATAAGCCTTGGATGTGATAGCAGCGGATCGTTCCTGTCTGACAGCGGCTCGTTATCAAAGACATCCACCGCGGCAAGCCCTGGCCTTCCCGCATCAAGGGCGGACTTCAGCACGCCGGGCGCGATCAATCCCGCCCGCGCGGTATTGACCACGACAGCGCTCGGTTTCATCACCGCCAGATCGTTGGCGGTGACGGCGCCTCGCGTTTCGGCTGTCAGGCGGAGATGAAGCGAGACGACATCGCTCTCGGCAAAGAACGCCGCGCGACTGGCTGCAACCATCTCGCCATCGCCACGCGCCCTCTCCCGACCTTCCGGAGAAGCCCACCAGACAACTGTCATGCCGAAAGCGCGGGCATATTGGGCGACGAGCCGGGCAATCCGCCCATAGCCATAAAGGCCGATCGTCAGCCCCTTCGCCGTCCGTCCGACGCCGCTTTGCCAGAGACCCGCCTTGGCAGACGCCATTTGTCCAGGCAGGTCGCGAAGCGCGGCAAGCATGAGGGTGAACGTCAGTTCGGCCGCCGCGACGTTGGGCGCGTCGCCGCCCTTGCCGGAACACACAAGCACATCGTGATCGCTACAGGCGGGAACGTCTATATGCGGCCAGGTGCTGCGCTGCGCTATCAGCCGCAATGCGGGCAGGCGCTCGAGCAGGCTGCGGGTGATCGTCGTGCGTTCGCGAAACAGCATCAGCGCTTCGGCGTCTGCCAGCCGTTGGGCCAGAACCGCCTCGTCGCTCGCGTGATCGGTCCAGACCGTCACCTCGTGGTCGTCCAGCATGCTGAAACTCGGCAGGCCGGACAAGGTCTTGAACCAGTCGTCGAGGATATGGATACGCATCGCTCTCTCTATGTCCATTCCGGTCCGGCTCAGGCCGGACTACAGATGTCAGTGGGACAGCAGGATCGGAATGGAAATCTCGCGCAGTATCTGAGCGGTATGTCCACCAAGAAAATCCTCACGGAACTTGGAATGCTCATAAGCGCCCATGACCAGCAACGAGGGGTCATGCCTTTTGCAATAGGAAACGATGCAATCCACCAGCGAATGGCCGGCTGGCCAGGCCTCATGAACTGTCTCGATATCGTGCAGTTTCAGATGTGCCATCAGATCATCGAGCGATCCCACGGGCGGACCGATCGTGAGCACGCTCACCTTTCCCTGTTGCTCAAGCAGGCGCAGACTGTCGGACATTGCCCGCGCGGCCGCGCGGCTGCCATCCCAGGCAAGCGCGGCATGGGAATG
Source organism: Stappia sp. BW2 (assembly GCF_008107695.1). Lineage (GTDB taxonomy): Bacteria > Pseudomonadota > Alphaproteobacteria > Rhizobiales > Stappiaceae > Roseibium. The sequence goes on from NZ_VIRG01000093.1 coordinate 142,929, forward strand.
GCGGGCTTCCACATCATAGCCTTCAGGCACGACGATCACCGGACGCCCCGCCAGAAGCGTGATCCGGTCGGGATGCAGGACGATGTGCTCGTCATCACCGCGCATCGGCCTCCCGACGATCAGGATGTCGAAGCTGCGCGCCGTGTCGGACAGAACGACGTCAACTCTTCCACTCTGCGTCCGGAGTACCAGATTGTCTCCAAGACCCAGGGTCGGACGCAATCGCTCGAATTGTTCCACGATTTCCAACACGATGCCCTGTTGGGCATTGGCAAGCAGATTGCGGGCCTCGCGTGGGATCCAGCGTGAGGTCGTATCGAAAGTGTCGTGGGTCGAGTGAACCAGAAGCGCCGTTACATGCGCCCCGCGTTGCTTGGCCAGCGAGGCTGCATAGCGAAGCGCGGCCTCGGAGGCTTCGGTTCCGTTGAATGCCACCAGCAAATTCAAGAGTGCCATGATCAGCGTCCTTTCCAGACCGAACTTGGAACATAGATCTTGCCGTCGGCCAGTTTGCGCGCGGTGCGCAGGAGGCCGGCGGAAATGAGGCTGAAACCGTCGGCATCGTCAAATTCGACCAGCACCTCGATCCGGCCGGAAGGATGTTCCAGCGTCACGTTGACCGGGCTTTGTCCGGACCGCTCGAGCAGACCATCGGCAACCGTGCCGGGCGTCAGCGCACACGAGGCGAGGCATTGGGACCCGGTGACCGCCATGCTTGGATGGGTATTCCACGGCATGAAGTAACGCGTCGCGATCGTGCCGCCCTCCCGGGCCGGCGCCAGCAGGCCGAATTTCGGGGCGACGGATTTCGTCACATCGCCCATGCCCATGCGTGTGCCGGCCTCGATGCGGATCTTCTCCATGCGGGTGAAGAAATCCTTGTTCGCATCGAGTTCCGCAGCTGATTCATGGCCGGTCAGGCCGAAATCGGACGCGCGGGCGATGACGATCGGCATGGCGACGTCCATACAGGTCACCTCGATACCGTCGATTTCGTCACGCAGGTTTCCCGTTGGCAGGAAAGAGCCGGTCGACGAGCCGACCACCTCCATGAAGTTCAGGGCGATCGGCGCGGCCGTTCCCGGAACGCCCGCAATCGCGGCGTCGCCTTCATAGGTCAGCTTGCCGCCCGGCGTCTGGACGCGCGCGAGCACTTTCGCACCGGTGTTCACCGCCCGGATGCGGATTTCCGTCTCGTCGCCGGTGGGAGAAATCAGGCCCATCTCGATTGCGGCCGGACCAACTCCAGAAAGTATGTTGCCGCAGGTAGGCTTGAAATCGACCAGCCGGTCCTCGACCGAAACCTGCGCAAAAAAGTAATCGACGTCGGCCCAGTCGTCCTCGGAGGCAGAGAGCATTGCGACCTTTGTGGTCACCGCGGTGCCGCCACCGATACCGTCGATGTTGAGCGGATGGCCGGAGCCTACGGCCGCGACCAGCACCGCCGCCAGGGTGTCGCGATCTTCGGGAAGATCTTCGCGTCGAAAATAGGGGCCGCGCGAAGTGCCGCCACGCATGAAAATGAAAGGAATGGCTGTCTGTGACATCTTCTATCTCCGATCACTTGAGTGGCCATGGCAGATCAACGGCGCTCTGTAGCAGCCCCGGGGGGAAGTCACGATTGAGCGCTCCCGCCATCGTGCACATCAGCGCCACGCCGCAAGCCGTCAGGAGCAGAACCTTGGGCCAACCAGCCCCGGCGCGAACCCGCAGAAACGCAATCAGGAAAGCCGTCAGCGCAAGAATGAAGCCCACGACCCATGAAGCCGCTATCAGGAACCCGAACCATGCAAGCGTTGGCCACAGGCCGTAGGGCGCATCGGCGTCTTCACCGGCACGTTCCTTGTCGGCAAAGATCGGATCCGTTTCTGGCCGGAGCATCATCTGCGCCAGCAGGATGATGCAGCACCCGAGCGTGATGGTGCAGATCACCAGCGGCACGATCTTGTCGGTCATGTTGTAGTCGGGAATCATTTGCGCGTTGACCAGGGACGCCACCACGTAGGCGGCAATCACCAGAAGGAAAACAAGAGGCGCACGCTTGGAACCGGCCTGCACATTGCCTTCAGCCATGATGCTCTTGGCCTGACGGATCCCCAGGACGACCGATACGAGCGTGACGATAATCAACACGATCACGATCGGCGAGAACAGATACGTCATTCCTTCTTCGAAGCTGTTGCGGAAGCGGAAGGAGGCGATCTGGAAAGCCTGGTTGGAGAATTTCTCCACCGGGTTGGACAGCACGAAGCCGATCAGGAACGCAGGACGCGACCAATCGAAACGACGCAGGAAGATGCCGATCAGGCCGATGCCCAAAAGCGCCAGCAGATCCTCGAAGTTCTGTCCCGACTGAAAGGCCGCAAAGCTGATCAGCATGAAGAGGAAAGGCGCAAGATAGGTAAAGCGGATGGTGGTCAGCTTGGCGATGCCACCGGATGCGGCGATACACAACAGCGTACCGACAACATTGGCAAGCGCGAGCAGCCAGACGATGGAATAGGTGATGTCGAGATTGTCGCGCAGCATCGACGGGCCGACCTCGATGTCTCCGCTTCCCAGAAGCGCGATGGCGCCGATGAAGATCGCCATAGATCCGGATCCGGGTATTCCGAAGAGCAGCGTGGGAACCAGCCCACCACCTTCCTTGGCGTTGTTGGAGCTTTCCGGCCCGATAACGCCGCGGATCTCGCCCTTGCCGAAATTCGACTTGTCCTTTGTGGTCTGTACCGCATGGCCATAGGCGATCCAGTCCACGACAGACCCGCCAAGACCCGGGATCACACCAACCATGACGCCGATGATGGAACACCGCACCGACAGCCATTTGTTGGCCACCCAATCGCGAACGCCTTCGGCCCACCCGGCGCCAAGACTGGCATCCTTTGCGATCGATCTGTCCTGGCGCAGCAACGAGACGATCTCGGGCACCGCGAATATGCCGAGACCGACAATCACCAGTGACAGTCCGTCAACGAGATAGGGAATGTCATAAGTCGCCATGCGAAGACTGCCACCGGCATCGGCCTCGCCGATTGTACCGATGAGCATGCCGAGACCCGCCGCGGCCAGCCCCTTGAGAGCAACCCGCCCCGCCAGAACCGCAACCATCGACAGGCCGAGAATGGTAATCATCAGCATTTCGGGAAGCCCGAAGGCCAGGACGATGGGACGCGCAAACAAGATGAATATCGTCAGGAAAAGCGCCCCGACCAGCCCGCCGAACAGCGACGACGTGAAAGCGGCTGAAAGGGCGCGGGCGGCTTGACCTTTTCGGGCAAGCGGAAAGCCATCCAGAACAGTTGCCTGGCTCGCGGAGGATCCCGGAATTCCCATCAACACCGAGGCAAACGTGTCGGATGTCGGCACCACCGCCACCATGCCGATCATCAATGCAAGGCCGTATAGCGGCTCCATTCCGAACATGAACGGCAACAGAAGCGAAAGGCCGGCGATCCCGCCAAGCCCGGGAAAGATGCCGACAGCAAGGCCCATGACCACGCCAAGCACCAGATATCCGAGAACTTCCGGTTGAAGGATCATGTGCCAGGCATCAGACAATGCCGGCAATGCGCTCGCAAACATTTCCATTGGAGAAGCCTCTTTGGATTTCGGTTGGGTCCCGACATCTGCCTGCAGCCACAGGGCGCGTAAAGTATCGGGCAGGCGTTGCCAGTTGCAAAGGGGTATGAAAGTTGAGAGACAATCGGGGCCAGACGGACCGGCCAGCATCCCTGTTCACCATGACGGATCGCATCGCAGTCACGGTCCGTGCCATAAGTCCGGGCTTGCCTGTGCTTTCCCTGGAAAGCACAGGTCCCGAAAGCGGCACCGCTCAACCATCAAGGTCGGCCCACCCTGAAGGATGAGCCGACCTTGCGGTGAGGAACTATTTCAGAGAAACCCCGTAGGCCTCCTGAAGCCAGTTCTTGACATAGTCCTTCGCCTGCGGCGAGACCGTGGTTCCTGCCGCGGTCGCTTTCTTGGCGTTCGGGCCGACGAAGATGTCATATTTGCCGATTGCCTTCGCCGAGATCGTGGGGAAGTCGTCGCGCTTGCGCACGGCGTCGAATGCATCGGCGTACGTCTGAGCTACATCATCGGGCGTCCCTGCCGGCAGGAAGGCAATCTTCTGCACGGGAAAGCCGGAAACAAAGAAGGCCTTCCAGGCATCCCAGGCGTCGCCGCTGGTCTCGCAACCGTCGGTCGCTTCACAGACTTCCTTGAAGGTCGGAATGTCGGGGAAGGTCGGGTCACGGACGATATTGCCATTGTCGTCGATCGCACCCCAGGTCATCATCGGTACGGCCTTGCCCTGGGCCACCAGGTCGGCCGACGCGCCGAGATAGCTTGAGGACGTTTGATAGTCGATTGTGGCTTCGCCGCGCTCGAACATCAGTCGGCCGTCACCGCGTCCCTTGATCCCGAACACGGGCTCAACATTCATCCCCAGCATCTTCCATGCCAGAAGCGGCACGAGATCAAGCCGGGTCGCGCCCTGCGAACCGTAGATAAAGTTGATATCCTGCAGCGCATTGGCGGAGCCATCGAACTTCGCGCCGTCTTCCGGGTTGAGATAAGCCACACCGCCGGTGCCAGATGCCATCACCGGTACCCAGTCGGAATATTCGTAGCGTACCCGCGGATCATCGAGCAGATAGGGAAACTGGGTAGAACCGGATGTTCCGAAGAGGAGCGTACCGTCGTCGTACTTCTGCTCCTGAAACCAGTTCGCGCCCTTGGTCGAGCCCGCGCCGGGCATGAACTTGACGACGACTGTAGGATTGCCCGGCAACGCCTCGGAAAGCAGCGGAGCAAAGAAGTTCGCCCATTTCGCGGAACCACCGGTTTCGGAGAACGGGATCACCCATTCAATCGTCTTCCCGCTGAAATCCACTTCTGCGGCTGCAGGCGTCGCCAGCAGAGCCGCCACGGCTACTGAAGTCACAAATTGTTTGATAGTGGTCATTGGTTCCTCCCTAAGACCTTTTCTGTCGCAGGTGCGACCTACGCTCATTCAATAATGTAAATGAGGCACAGGCCTCTCCTCCAACCGGAACACGTTGCCAAGCCAACCTTGCAAAAACCTTGCGCCTCGTGACAAATACGTCGTCATGCGAATCGCGATCGTGGAAGACAACCAGTCTTTGGCTAACGGGATTGCCTACCGTCTGCGAAGCCGGGGGCATTCGGTCGACCTGCTGCATGATGGCGAGGAAGCCTACGCGTTTCTGATGCAGGAAGGGGCCGATCTGATCGTCCTCGACATCGATCTGCCTTCAATGGGTGGTCTTGAGATATTGCGTGCCCTGCGGCGGCGCGAAGACGGGACACCCGTCATCTTGCTGACCGCGCATGGCGAAACCAAGGAACGGGTGGCGGGGCTCGACGCCGGGGCTGACGACTATCTGACAAAACCCTTTGATATGGATGAGCTCGAGGCACGTATACGAGCCGTCGCGCGTCGCCGAAACCTTGCCTTCCCGGAGCTGGAGCCACTGGGCCGGCTGGTCTTCGACCGGACCAGCCGTCAGTTGTCCTGTGAGACCGAAGTGCTGAACATACCACGCAAGGAAATCGCGATACTGGAATGCCTGCTGGAGCGGCGGGGACGGCTCGTGTCAAAATCCCATCTGCTTGCGCACGTCTACGGCACAGGCGCAGATATTGCTGAAAGCGCGATCGAACCGCATATCTCCAGGCTTCGCCGCAGGATTGAGGCGTATGGCATCCATATCAAAACAGCCCGCGGACTGGGATACATGCTCGAAATCGACACGGCATGAAGAAATCCCTCTCGCTGCGTTTGCGGGTGTTCCTGCTTATTCTGGTTCCGCTTCTGTGCGTTTCCTGCCTTCTTGGTCTCTGGCGGTTCGAAGCAGCCAAGAGAACCGCCGAAGAGCTCTTTGACCGCACCCTTCTCGCCGCCGGTCTGGCAATTGCCCGAGACGTCGCGATTTCAGAGGGCGATGCCATATCGCAACGCTCCCGCAGCATCATCTCCGATGCCGGTGGGGGCGAAATATTCTATCACGTCACCGGTCCGGGCGGCATCTACGTCACCGGCTATGCCTACCCGCCTGTCTCGGTGTCGAGGGCGACCAGCGATGACCCGAGCTATTACATGGCCAGTTATCGGGGCGAACAGGTGCGGGTCTTGCGGATGTCGGAGACAACGACCATCGGCAACCTGAGTGGCGAAACGGTCGTGACGATCTGGCAAAGGGTAAGCGATCGCCGTGCCTTTGCGGTCACTTTGGCCTTGCGCGCGGCGGCGCTTATCTCCGCGCTTATGGTCGCCTTGGCGGTTGTGGTCTGGTTCGGTGTTCAAATAGGCCTCAAGCCGCTCAGAGGGCTCCAGGAGGCGATTGCATTGCGGTCGCCCGAAGATCTGCGTCGCATCCGCCGACCTGTGCCCGAAGAAGTCTCCGGCATCGTCGCCACCTTGAACAGGCTGCTCGGCCAGGTCGAGCAGAGTATCGTGATGCATCAGGCTTTCATCTCTGACGCGGCACACCAGCTTCGCAATCCGGCATCTGCTCTCTTGTCCCTGGCAGAAGCGCTGCGCGAAGCTAAGACGGAGCAGGATCGCGTTCAGCTTCAATCCGAGCTTGTCACGGCTGCGCGAAAGTCGGCACGCCTTGCCGAACAGCTTCTGTCCCTTGAACGATTGCGCTATGACGGGCCGGCCAAACTGATCCCACTCGACCTCAACGGCGTCGTGAAAGAAGCGTGCGAGGCGGTGGCTCCGGAAATCCTGTCCCGGGATCTGGATTTCAGTTTCGATGCGGCGCAGGGGGCGCTTGTTATCGAAGCTGACGAAACCCTCTTGAGCGAAGCCGTTAAAAATCTCATCGACAATGCGCTTCAGCATGGTGGCCCCCCCCTCAGTGAGATCGCCGTTCAAACCGAACGGGCCGGGTCAAATGCTGTGCTCAAGGTGATGGACGATGGAAGAGGGCTGCCCCCGGACCTGGCGGATGTCGCCTTCAGACGTTTCGGCCAGATCGAACCTGGTTCCGGCAGCGGCCTCGGGCTTGCGATCGTTCAGGATGTCGTTGTGCGGCATGGCGGGACGATTGAGATCATGCCGAGTTCCCGGGGCACCGAAATCAAGATCACCCTGCCGATCCGTGAGGCGTAAGTTTAATCCGGGCGTGTTGCAGGTTTTCCTGGGTAACTGCCCGCTGACGATCACTGAAGAAAGTCCCGCGACGAAAGTTGCGGGGCATAGTGTTGGTTCTCAAACCCAGTCCTTTACGGCGCATCCCTCTCATGCTCGGCTTCCAGTCGTCCCGACATCTCCAGCGCGCCGCTTTTTCGTATTGAATTTCAATGGAGGACTTTGAGAACATTGTTTCGTATTAGAATTGAGCAATTCACGAACGAACCATGTCGGCAATAAATGTGATGAGTGACGACTTACCTGCTGTAGAACTCGGTTCAGTCCTGCCGGAAATCGCGGTTTATTTCATGGACGGTCATGGAAGTGCTCGCAAAGGCGAATTGGACGAACTCTCGACCACGTCTTCCCGTAGCGCGGATCTGGGCTTCACGTGGGTGCATATGCACCGCGAAAATTCGGCCGCGCAAGAATGGCTCCGAAAGTGCGATCTCGACAGTTTCGTAATAGAGGCATTGTCGGCTGAGGAGACCCGCCCAAGATGCACAGTCCACGGAAACAGTGCCATTCTCATTTTGAGAGGTGTCAACGGCATTGCCAACTTATTCTGGTCGGCGAGCATTGTTCCCCGTTTGGGCGGATTTCAGGCGTTCATCTCAGCGGTGTAGTCTTCCCATATGCCGAATGCATCTGCCCTTGAATGCCGGTACGAGGCGG
>NZ_VIRG01000054.1 GCF_008107695.1 Stappia sp. BW2
TTTTATGTTATTCGCACAACGGCATCCAGGTTCTTAAACTCACAAGGACACCGATAGCTGGACTCCAGTCCCACACAAACAAGCAAAAACTCACAGCGAATCCTTGTCGGTCGGAGCTCACGGCGCATGTCCAACGTAAACTCGCGAAAAATTGGCTAAACAAAGCTTTGGCCGCATCATGGCAAGCGCGAACCCCGAAGACGTAGCCGAGACACGCGATCGAAAAATCCTCTACCAGAAACTAAATACATAAAGCCGAACGGAAATATCCGAGGAGGGCTTTTGGTCCCCGATAAAAGCAGGTCCAAAAATACCTAGGCTGACGTAACCGATCGTCCTCGTTTATGAGTTAGCTCTGTTTATGGCGTGGTCGGTTTTGGACTGGGCTGCGAACTCATAGGGGAGGAGCCCCTAAATGCGCTGCCCATCAAATGCAGGCACAGCCGGTAACATGTTCTGATTGCTGGACCCAACGGTGGTACTGGCCTCGCAACTGTTTCTGTGTTGGTTCAGTTTCTTGAGTCGAGAGCAGTCTCGTCGGGGCTGGATCTGACAAGGGCATCGAGCCGTTTCAGGTCTCCGCCGAAGGGCGACATCAGTGCGCTGATCGAAGACGATGATCCGCCGGCCACCTCTTGGCGCAAGATTGCCGTGAAAGTGCCGGTCGGGCTGAGGTCGATGTAGTTCGTGCTTCCTCTTGCCTCGATTGCGGCGATGGTCGCGCGCAGCCGCATCGGCTCGCGGACGATCCGCCACAGGAAGGAGCCGTCGGCGGCTTCCGTCTGCGCCCCGAGACAGGCAGACCAGACCGGCCAGAACGGTGTTTCAAATGAGACGTCCTTCACTGCATTCAGATAGTCATCCTGGGCAGTCTCGATCCAGCGGGAATGAAAGGCAAAGGGAACCGGCAGTCGCTGGAAAGGGATATCCAGGCGTCGCAATTCCGCGATCACCCGGTCTGTTTCGACTTCCGGCGCTGCAAGCACACAGTGGCGCTCGGCATTCATGCCGGCTATCTCTGTCGTCTCGCGCAGAACCTGCGATTGTTCATGAATCTGTTCCGGTGCCAGGATTGCGATCAGTGCGCCGGGTGACGTTGTCCCGCGAAAGACCGAAGGCTGGTGGGCCAGGACCTTGAGGGCCTTTTCAAAGGGCAACATGCCGGCGAGGCTCATGGCAACGAACTCGCCCAGGCTGACCCCGAGCAGAAGATCGGGCCGAATGCCCTTGCTCTGCAGCAGCTTTGCCGCGGCAAACTGGGTCATGAAGAGGGCCGGGTGGGAATGCTCGAGATGGTCGAACGGGTCGCTCAGGCTGTGTTCGGTGGAATAGATGATTTCAAGGGGGGAAAAGCCTTGCGTCGTCTTTACGATCCGGTCACCGATCTCCATCCACTGTCTGAACACCGGTGCGGTGTTAAAAAGATCCACCGCCATATGATAGTACTGAGATCCTTGTCCTGCAAAGCAGAAGGCCGTGGGCAGGGCGGAGGAATTTGAACGCATGCAAAAGACCCTGAGTGGCAATCCGGACACTGGCAGTTTCTTGTCGCACGGACCCGCTGCGACCGGCAAGCAGCTCTTGTCAGCCGATCGCGTGGCGGTGTGGTGGCTGCTTCTGGACGAGATCCGCGATGCAGACTGGGAAAAGCTCGACAGCATCCTGATCGATGAAGAGCAGGAGCGATCGGACAGGTTCCATTTCGAGCGCGACAGGCAAGTTTACATCGCCGCGCATGCCGCCTGCCGCGGTCTGTTGAGCTACTGTCTCGGAGAACCGCCCCGTAACTGGCGCTTCAGCGTTGAAGACCATGGCAAACCCGAGCTCATCTGCCCGCCGGGACAGCCTCGGTACCGGGTGAATATTTCCCACACCCGCGGGCTGGCTGCTGTCGCGCTGGCGCGGGAGCACGATATCGGCGTTGACGTGGAATGGCTTCAGCGCGATGCGCCGGCGGATGACCTCGCCAAGCGGATGTTCGCCGAAAGCGAGCGTTTGAAGGTCAAGGACGCGACGGGACCGGAAAAACTGGAGACGTTCCTCAGCTTCTGGACCCTCAAGGAAGCCTATGTGAAAGCCATCGGCAAAGGCTTGTCGCAACCTCTCGACGCCTTTGCCTTCGATCTGGAAACGGACGAGATCAGTTTCCGGGACGGTTTGGCTGATACGGCCGCCAACTGGTATTTCGAGCGCTATCGGCCCGGCCCGGAACATCTGATGGCTTTGGCCGTGCGTCATCCCGACAAATCCAGCCTGATCGTCGATCCACAGCCCGCACCGCTCACCTATCTCCTTGATCTTGCCGGCACACACAACTGAAGCGATGTCCGCTGCGGAGATCCGCTAGGCGGGCAGAATGTCCCTCAGGTACGGCTCGATACCAATGCTTTGATCCCACTGTTTCGGATACCCAAGGGATACTTCCTCGAAGCGGGTGGTGCCGCGCCAGTCGGTGCGGCGCGTGTGGAGATGACCGGACACGACGACGCTTGCATTGAAGCGGGTGTGCCAGTCTTCGGTTCTGCGCGTACCGCACCAGGGCGTGAAGCGCGGTGCACGAGGAATGTGAATAAGGTCGCTGCGCAGGGGGAAATGGTTGATCAGGATTGTCGGCATGCCCTCAGGAATGCCAGCAAGGCGTTGTTCGGTTTCCTCGATACGCCTGTCGCACCACGCGTCCCTGCTTTTCCAGGGGGAGGGATCGAGGAACATCTCATCTGCACACACGGCGCCTTCTTCCCGGGCCCAGGCAACGACGGTCTCGCGGTCGATGTGGTCCGGGCGGAAGCTGTAGTCATAGAGGAGGAACAAAGGCACTACGACATGCTCGCCGCCTTGCCCCTTCCAGATTTCATATGGGTCTTCTGGGGTCACCACGTTGAAGGACCGGGCCAGATTAACGAGCGCACGATACCGGTTTTCGCCGGCGAGTGCCGGGCGGCCCCTTTCCTCCGGAATGGCCCAGAGATCGTGGTTGCCCGGAACCCAGAAAACCTTTTCGAATTTCCGCGTCAGCACGTCGAACGCCAGGCGCATATGCTCGAATTTTTCTGCAATGTCTCCGGCTAGGATCAGCCAGTCGCTGCCGAAGGCAGGCAGATCAAGAAGCGCGTCGCGATTGGCAGGGCTTGCCAGATGAAGGTCGCTGATGGCTTTTATTTTCATGGCGTTGGGGATTGTCACCTACTTCCTTGACGCCGACGGGCGCTTGGGAAACACTTCACGGAAAGGATGTAAAAGTCCAGCCCAGATCCCTCCCGCAGGCGAGCTCTCATGACCGAACACCATCCAGTCGAAGGGAATTTGCCAAAGACGGCGGGTGCTTCCGAAGATGGTCATGATATCGATTGGTGGTCGATCCTGTCCGACAGGGATTTCCTGGAAAATCCCTATCCGACACTACACCGCCTGCAGGCCCGGGGACCGGTTCAGTTCGACGAGCGCAGCGGCATCTATTTCGTACTGGGGCACAAGGCCTTCGGCCGACTTTCCAAATCCACCGCGATGGGCCGGGATACGCGCAACTGGCTTGGAGGCTGGACATCCGACGACTACCGCCAGCATGATCCGGTGGGGTTTCGCCTTTTCAGTGAATTTCAGCCGCAGATGATCAACTGTGACGGCGACGAGCACAGGCGGATGCGCAAGGTCTACGAGCCGGCCTTTCGGGCTCAGGCCATGTCGCGCCTCGTGCCCATGATCGAACAACAGGCCAGCCGGTTGCTGGCTGCGATGCCCGATGATGGCCAGGTCGATTTCATCGAAGCCTTCGCGGCGCCTCTGCCGCTGCGGGTGCTGTGTGAACTGTTCGACATTCCTGATAGCCTTGATGTCACGATCAGCCAATGGAGCGCATCGCTTATTCGCATTGGCGATATCCTGATGACGCCGGAGCAGAAGCGCGAGGCCATGGACGCCCTTCGCGATTTCAAGGATTTCCTGCGAGAGCAGATCAGGCAGCGTCAGGACAAGCAGGAAAACAATCTGATGAGGCTGGCGATCCAGGCACGTCTCGATGGAACGCTGGATGAAGACGAGACCCTGACGAACCTGGTGTCGATGCTGGTAGCCGGACATGAAACCACCGTGACGCTGATCGGGAACGGCATGTTGCTCCTGCTTCGCCATCCCGGGGAACTGGAGCGCCTGCGACAAGACCCCGGGCTGACCCGGACCGCGATCGAGGAATTCCTGCGCATGGAACCGGGCGGCAACATGATTTTGCGCGTTGCCCTGGAGGATTTCGATGTCGAAGGCACGCGGATTCCCAAAGGGGCGCCCGTGATCGGCCTGATTGGCGCCATCAACCGGGACCACGCGCGTTTCGAACGCGCCGACGAATTCGATATCGCACGGCAGGCCAATGCACAGTTCACCTTTGGTGGCGGGGCGCATTTCTGCATAGGTGCACCACTGGCGCGCCTTGAGGCCCAGATCGCGTTCTCCTCGGTTCTTGGGAAATACCGGCACATTGAACTGGCGGGGCCGCCGGAATGGCGGCTCGACCGGATGAATGCCCGTGGTCTCGGGGCCCTGCCTCTGCACGTTAGGACAGCTGCATGAGCCGCCCCGTGGGTATCGAAGCCATGAACGTCTTTGTCGGCATGGCTGCGCTTGATGTGCGGGAACTCTGCACCCATCGCGGCCTAGACATGCCACGTTTCGAAAACCTCCTGATGGAGGAAAAGACCGTCGCCCTGCCGTACGAGGACCCGGTCACCTTCGCGGTCAATGCCGCCCGGCCGATCGTTGACAGCTTGAGCGAGGACGAGCGGAACCGGATCGAAATGGTGATCACTTGCACCGAATCCGGGATCGATTTCGGCAAATCGCTCAGCACCTATGTCCACAAGCATCTGAATCTGAAACCGAACTGCCGTCTCTTCGAGATCAAGCAGGCCTGCTATTCGGGCGGTGCCGGTCTGCAGATGGCGGTCAACTTCGTTCTGGCCCAGACGTCCCCCGGCGGGAAAGCGTTGGTGGTGACCACCGACATTTCCCGGTTTGCCCTCGCCGATGCCAACGCTGTTCAGGAATGGGCCTATTCAGAGCCAAGTTCAGGCGCCGGCGCCGTGGCCATGCTGGTGTCCGACAGCCCGAACATATTCCAGATCGATCCCGGTGCCTACGGCAATCATGCCTTCGAGGTGATGGATACCTGCCGCCCGGGGCCGGACACGGAAGCTGGAGATGCCGATCTTTCCCTGATGGCCTACCTGGATTGCTGCGCCGGCGCCTTCGAGGATTATTCCCGCCGGGTCGAGGGGGCCGATTTCCGTCAGACCTTTTCACAGCTTTGCTTCCATACGCCCTTCGGCGGCATGGTGAAGGGCGCGCATCGTCACCTGATGAGAAAACTCTACAAGGCCAAACCCCAGGAAATCGCGGCCGATTTTGACAAGCGGCTGGGACCAAGCCTTGCCTATGGAAAAAGGGTGGGCAACACGGCTGGCGGGTCGGTGTTTGTCGCCCTGGCTGGAACCATCGATACTGTGGATCTAACCGAACCGATCCGCATCGGCCTGTTTTCCTACGGGTCGGGTTGCTGTTCGGAGTTCTTCAGCGGCGTCGCGACTGCGCAGAGCAAGCAGAAACTGCAGTCCATGGAGATTTCAAAGTCTCTTGATCAGCGATACCGGCTTTCCATCGCTGAATATGAAGAGCTGCTTTCCGGTGGGGCCGTCATTCGTTTCGGCACCAAGGATACGAAACTTGACCACGGAATCATTCCCGGCGCTTGGCCGACCACGGGAATGAAAGACCGCCTTGTTCTCGATACCGTAAAAGACTACCACCGAAACTATATCTGGATCTGACGAAACGTCAGGGGGGGGGCTTTTGGACAGCAAGCAAATCGCGGACATGGTCATCGCGGAGATACGTGAAACCGTGCCTGAACTGGCGGATCAGCCCATCAGTCCCGAGGATTCGATGGCGGAACTCGGTGTCGATTCCATTGAACGTAGCGAGGTTATCCTGTCGACCATGGAAAAACTCGGCCTGAAGATCCCGATGGTCCAGTTGCATGGTCCCAAGAACATCGGAGAACTTGCCGAGTTGCTGTTCAACAAGAGCGCTGGATGACCCTGTGACCGTCGCAGTGACCGGAATTGGCGTTGCCTGTGGCCTTGGCCACGGCAAGACGGCATTTCGGAAAGGACTGTACGAAGCGCCCGACATCTTTTCCTGTCTGACGCGCGAAGGGCGCGGGCCAGCGGAAGGTGAACCGCCTTTCATCGGTGTGGAGATGCCGGAGCCTAGCGAAGTCTTGGCACCGCGCCTCGCCAGGACAGCGTCCTTCAGCGGCCGTGTTGCGCTGTCCGTCCTGCAGGAGGCCTGGCAGGATGGGGGGCTGGACGATATCGATCCGGAGCGGATCGGGCTTGTCGTCGGCGGCAGCAACCTGATGTCCCGTGAACAGGCTTTGGCGGCGCGGGACTATTCGGCAAGGCTTGCCTATGTGCCGCCGCGCCATGCACACATGTTCCTTGATACGGACATCTGCGGCTTATGTGCGTCCACTTTCAAGATCCGCGGCTTTGCCTATTCGCTTGGTGCTGCGTCTGCAAGCGGTGCCGTGGCACTCATTCAGGCCCGAGAGGCAATCCGGTCGGGCCGTGTCGATGTCTGCATCGCCCTTGGAGCCCTGCAGGATTTGTCAGCTTACGATCTCCATGCCATGCGCTCGTTGGGGGCGATGGGGTCCATGCGCTTTTCTGAACAACCCGGGCAGGCCTGCCGGCCCATGGATGCCGCGCGGGACGGCTTCATTTATGGCGAAGCCTGTGCGGCTCTGGTGCTCTGCCGTCAGGATCTGGCAGCGGCGGGCAAGACCTATGGCAGGATTGCCGGGGTCGGACTTGCTGTCGATGGGGCACGAGGGCCAGAACCCAATTCGGCAGGGCAGGTTCGTGCAGCCATGACGGCGCTGGTTGAAGCCGGCCTGAGTGCGTCCGATATCGATTATGTCAATGGTCACGCAACCGGCACGCCCGCAGGCGATGATGCCGAGTGCGAAACCTACCGGACCCTCGGGCTGGAGGAGGCCCGGATCAATGCGACCAAATCCATTCTGGGGCATGGATTGAGTGCTGCCGGAGCCATCGAGACCGCAGCGGTGTTCATCCAGATGAAGGAAGGCCTGCTGCATCCGACGCGCAATCTTGAAAAGCCTCTGGATAGCCGGTTCAACTGGGTCCGTTCGGAACCCGCTGTCCATGACATCCGGCGCGCGTTGAAACTCTCCTTCGGGTTTGGTGGCATGGATGCGGCGCTGGTGCTCGAAGCTCCCGATAGCGGAGGTCACACCTCATGACGTATGACACTCTCAAGGTGACCTTTCACGAAGGGGTCTGCCGGGTTGCTTTCCATCGTCCTGAGGTCGGCAATGCGATCAATGGCCGGATGATCAACGATATCACGCACCTTTTGGAGCTTTGCTCTGCCGACACGGGCCCGGACGGCAGGCCTGTGACGGTGATCGTGATCGAAGGCGGCGAGGACATCTTTTGCGCTGGCGGGGATTTCGAGGCAATTTCCGAAAACGGAACGGCCGGTGATCCTGCCCCTCTCTACGATATCTGGCTGAAGCTGGCCGAGGGGCCCTTCGTGACGGTGTGTCTGGTCAAGGGGCGTGCAAACGCCGGCGGAGTTGGCTTCGTCTCAGCATCCGACATCGTGATTGCGGAGAAGACCGCGCGGTTCGGCCTTTCCGAATTGCTCTTCGGCATCTACCCGGCCTGTGTCCTGCCATTTCTGATCAGACGCATGGGGCGCCGAGGTGCCCAGTACATGACGCTGATGACCAAACCCGTTTCCGCTGAGGAAGCCCTATCGTCGGGGCTGGTGGATGTTCTGGCGGAAGACGGGGAGGTGGCCTTGCGCCAGCACCTGGCTCGTCTTCGGCATCTGACGCGGCCTGCTCTTGCCCGGTACAAATCCTATCTTGCCGGCTGTAGCGGAGATCCGGTTCAGGACAGGCAACGCGCGCTCGAAGCCAACAGGAGCATGTTTTCCGATCCTGCTGTTCTTGCTGGAATTCGCCGTTACGTCACCAAGCTCAAATTTCCGTGGGAGACGTGAGCCTCGGACGTCTGACTCAAATCGACAACCTTCTGAAGGGGCGGAAGGTTTGCCGAAGGGAGTTCTTCGCGCCGGACAAAAGTGCGATTGAGCAGGCAGATTGACAGGAGATACAGGAAGGTCTGGTTTTCCTTCGTGCTGATTTCCCCGGCGGGCTTGGTCAGGACCTTGTTCGCAAGCCTCTGTGCAAACTTCGCGTTCAGGAACGGCAGCCCCGAAAGCTCGGTCTCGCTCAGGACGAGGTCGAGATAGTCCGGGCGCCTTGCGGCAAATGCAGCCGCATCAGGCGCGCGATAGGGGAACTTGCGCTTGTCGATGATCTTGTCGGGCAGCCGGTCGCGGAAGGCTTCGCGCAACAGGCGCTTTTCCGAAAAGCCGTCGTCAAATTTCAGGTTGATGGACGTGGCCAGGGCAAAAACATCGGGATCCAGGAACGGACACCGGTTCTCGACACCGTGGGCGAGGCTCATCCGCTCCCCTTGTGTCGACAGGAGATAGCCGGAGAGAAGCGTCTTGTATTCCAGCCACTGGGCCTTTTGAACCGGCGACAGATCCGAGTAGCAGGCCTGCGCCGCGACGAGGGCTGAAATCTCCGCAAACGGGTCGCCTGCGTCCTTCAGGAGGCGCGCGGAAAAAAGGCCGTTCTGGAATCTCAGCTCATGCGAAAAAAGCCCGGGCATCTTCTCCTGCGAGAACTGCTGGTAAAGACCGGTCATGGCGGCGATGTGTTCCGGACCGTAATGCGTGAGATGTGGATAGAACAGTTTCAGCCGCTCCCGGCGGGCATCGTCGGTATGGTCATCCCAGCTGCCACGCAGAAGCGTTTCCTTGAAGAGGTCGTAACCGAGGAAAGCCTCGTCCGCGCCTTCGCCGCTGAGAATGACCTTGATCCCTTCTTCCTGCGTTCGCCTCGAAAGAATGTACATGGGTACGAAGGCACTTCTGAAGGCCGGGATCTCGGCATGGAAGACCGCATCCGGTGTGTTGTCCGCAATGTCGGCATAGGTGATGCGTTGCGCATGGTGATGGGTGCCGAGATGACTGGAAACCAGTTGCTGGTCTTCCGACTCATCGAATTCCGCGTCTTCGAACTCTACCGAAAAGGTTGACACGGGCCTCGTCGCAAAGTCCTTCGCAAGCGTAGCGACGATGGCGGAATCAACGCCCCCACTCAGGTAGACGCCTACTTCGACATCGCTGCGCAACCGCAGCTCGACACTCCGGGTCAGGCGCTTCCGGATCAGTTCCAGAGCCTCTTCTTCGGACCTGACATCCGGTCCTTCGTCGAACCTGAGATCTGCGTAGGTGTGTGTCGTCAGCTCAGCATTGCGGAACGAAAGCCACTGCCCCATCGGAAGGTTTTTTATGTCGCGGAAGCCCGACTGGTCGGGCAGAGGTGTCCACTGGCCCAGGATCGCGGCGATTTGTGCCGGATCCTGTTCGAAGGAGAAACCCGGGACGGCCAGAAACGCTTTCATCTCCGACCCGAACAGCAGCGTTTCTCCCCGCTGAGCGTAGAACATGGGGCGCTTTCCGAAGCGATCACGCGCCAGAAAGACCTCTCGGTTCCTGGCATCGTAGACAGCAAAGGCAAAGCCGCCGTTGAACCTGCGCAGGCAATCCGACCCCCAGGTGATCCAGGCATTGAGAACGACTTCGGTATCGCACTCTGTCCTGAACCGGCAGCCCCTGGCTTCCAGTTCCGTTCTCAGTTCCCGGTAGTTGTAGATCTCGCCATTGTAACAGAGCCAGTAGCGGCCGGTCGGGTCACCGAACGGCTGAACGCCGGATGCCGGGTCCAGGATCGCCAGGCGGACAGTGCCCATGGCAAAGCCGTTGTCGACCACATAACCGGCTCCGTCGGGGCCACGATGCCCGATATGGGAGAGCATCCTCTGGATGTCGTCACCCAGCGTTTCTGCACAAAGGACCGGGTTCAGTATGCCAGCGATTCCGCACATGAAGTTACTGCCCGCCCTGGATCAGCTGTCTACCCGTTCAGCGACTTTTTGCGCGACCGTTTGCTCGATCTGGGTCAGGCTGACCATCACGCCGCCGGTCATTTCTCGTTCGCTGAACTTGATGCCGAACTCCTGCTCGAGGAAGCGGACAAGCTGGATATAGCCGAAGGAGTCCATCACGCCTTCCTTGAAGAGGTCGGAGGTCTCCGGGAAGCTCTCATCGAACTCGATCAGAAATTGCTCTTCTATGAAATCGCGGATTTTCTGCATGGTGTCCGAACGCTCTGAATGGGGCCGCGGAAGTCGAACCGGTGACTGTTTTTGTGTGTCCTTCGTCGGTCCGATTGCGAGTCACGTTAGCCAATAGGAGGGCACAGGGACAGTCCCCCCACCCTGGTATTTTGCATGCTTGCACCAAAATTCGCAGGAAAACTGACTTTAGGGTAACCAGTGTAGAATTCCGTTATAGAAAAATCTTTTGCGGCGCAGGAAGACCTTGATTTGTCCGGGAAGTTTTCTTGGAAATACGTGTGTATGCAATTTTCGCAATGCTTGCACAGGTCATGTCCGCCGCATAGCATGCAACCCAACGGAAGGGCTGTGGCGCCGATCAAGATCTCGTTTTTGAAGCTTTGATTGGCTGCTGAAGAGACCCCGTTGCAAGGATGTCAGGCGATCCGGTGCCGCCGGATCAGGGGGGCTGAATTCGTAATGGCAGGTTCGGCATGAATATACTCCGCCTGCTGCGTGACGGACCGCCTGCAAGCCGCCGACTGATTTTTGTTCTGGCCACCCTGTCGGGGGTGGGAAATGCCGGTCTGGTCGGCCTCGTCAACGAGGCTGCCGAACAGTCGCTTCTCGGCATGAAAGTCGAGCCTCAGCTTCTCATCGTCTATGTTCTGACGCTGTTGATTTTCCTCCTGTCCAACCGGTCTGCCTTGCATCAGGCCAACCGGTTTGTGCAGTCGCGCCTGGAAGCGACGCGCAGACGGATCGTCAGCAAAATCAGAAAGGCGGATCTGAGAACGCTCGAACGGCTTGGGCAGGGCGATATCTATGTGACCGTCGCCCAGGAAACCGATCACCTGTCGCAGACCCTGCCGCTGCTTATTGGTGCCGCCCAGAGCGCGCTGCTGGTCCTGTTTCTGTTTCTCTACATCGCGACGCTGTCCCTCATTTCCTTCCTGGTGATTTCGATTTTCACCTATCTCGGTGTCCGTTTCTTCCTGTCGCGGCAAAGGGCGCTGACGGCCTCACTGGTCGATGTTCACTACCGGGAAGCCGAGATGCTGGACAGTCTCATGCATTTCACGCTTGGTTTTCAGGAAATCCGCCTGAATGCGAACAAGAACGATGCGCTGTTCGCGCATTTTTCCGATGTAACCGGCCGGCTGCGCGATGTCGTGATCCGGCTGGGCGGAAAGTGGGTCACGCTGCTTCAGTTCAGCAATGCATTCATCTTTCTGCTGGTCGGTGTCGTTGTGTTCATCCTGCCAGCCTTCTTCTCCGGCTATACGGACACGATCTACAAGATCACCGCTGCGTCCGTCTTCGCTCTCGGGCCAACCGCCGCAATCCTGTCGGTCCTGCGTCTCGTGGGGCGCGCGGAAGCCGGGCTCGGTCATGTCTACGCGTTGGAAAAACGGCTGGACGACGGGGCGCCGCCCCCCGCCGGCCCGTCGCCGCGCGAAAGGTCTCCCTTCAAGAGCTTTTCCAGACTTCAGCTCGTTGACGTGACCTTCCGGTATCTGGATGCCGACGGAAACATCACCTTCGAAGCCGGGCCGCTGAACCTGACGCTGGACCGGGGAGAAACGGTATTCCTGACAGGGGGCAACGGCGCGGGAAAATCCACCGCCCTCAATCTGCTCTGCAGTCTCTACAAGCCTTCATCAGGGCAGATCCTGTGCGACGGGTTGGAAATCAAGGAAGAAAACCGGCAGCAGTACCGGGAGATCTTTTCCTGCATCTTCACGGACTTTCACCTGTTTGACCGCCTGTACGGCATCGAGGATGCGGAGCCGGCGGAAGTTGTCCGTCTGATCAAGCGGATGGAACTCGACGACAAGGTCGGGTTCGAGAACGGTCGCTTCACGACAAGCGATCTTTCGACGGGGCAGCGCAAGCGCCTGGCCATGATCGTGGCGCTGCTGGAAGATCGCGAAATCTATGTCTTTGATGAATGGGCCGCCGACCAGGACGCCCATTTCCGCGAAGTTTTCTACAAAGAGATGCTTCCGGACTTCAAGGCACGCGGAAAGACGGTCGTGGCTGTGAGTCATGACGACCACTACTGGGATTGCTGCGACCGGCGCCTTTTCCTGGATTTCGGCGCGATCCTCGCGGAAGGGGAGAGATAGGCATGGCCCTTATCGACTTCCTGAAGAGCGCGGACCCGCAGCAACTGCGCCGGATGTGGCTGCTGACCCTTGTGGCAGGTTGTGCCAATGCGGCGTTGATCGTGGTCGTCACCAACGTTGCGGCAACAGTCGCCGGGGCGGGCAGCCCGGGCCCGCTTTCATGGGCGGCATTTTTAGGGGCCTTTGGCATCTACTACCTTGCCAACCAGTTTGCCCTCATCCGCTCCATGACAATCATCGAGGATCTGCTCAACCGGATCCGGCTGGATATCGCGGACAAGCTGCGCAAATCGGAACTTCTGGTCGTCGACAAGCTGGACCGGGGACGGCTCTACAATCTGGTGGCCAAGGAAACCAACCATCTGTCGGTCACCTTTCCGTTGATCGTCGACGCCGTTCAGCAAATCACTCTGCTTCTGGTCGCTCTTCTCTACCTGCTTTACCTGTCTCCGGCTGCGTTTGTCGTCTTTCTGGCGACCGTTGGTGCCGGTGTGATGGGCTACAAGATCATTGACGGCCGCTACCGTGAAATTCTGCGCCTCGTCGAGCGTATGCAGGCAAAGATGCTCGATGCCATCCTCGACATCATTCATGGCAGCAAGGAACTGCGCATGAACGCGCAGCGCAGTGAAGCCGTCGCCGCAGCCTACCGGAAAAAGTCGATGATTCTGGAGCGCCTTCTGGTGCGGTCGGTCGAGCACTGGGTGTCCCTGATCATGCTGGGCAGCGTGACGATGTTCGCCATGCTCGGTGTCGTCGCCTTCGCCTTTCCCGACTACGTCGCGGGTCACAAGGCGACCATTTTCCAACTGGTTCCCGTGCTCCTGTTCTGCATGGGAACGCTTGGCAAGACGGTTGCCCAGTCGCCCATGTTCATGCGGGCGGAGGTCGGGCTTCAGTCCATCCTGGCGATCGACCGGGAATTGTCGGAAGGCTCTTCCACGACGCCGGACGACGCCCGCAATTATGCCCGTTCCTACGTCGATTTCTCGACCCTCTCGTTCAATGCCATCCGCTTCAGCTACAACGCCAGGGACCCGGAAGCCTATGTTGTCGGACCGCTCAACCTGTCGGTCCATCGCGGCGAGGTGATTTTTCTTGTCGGCGGCAACGGCAGCGGCAAATCAACCGCTCTCCGGATGATGACTGGCCTCTTTCCGGTCCAGTCAGGCTGGATCGGTGTCGACGAGGCGCCGGTCACCGGCAAACTGGTTGCCGGATACCGGGAGCTGATTTCATCTGTCTTCGTCGACTTTCACCTGTTTGACCGGCTCTACGGGCTGGAGCACATCGATCCCGTCCGGGTGAACCGGCTGATTGCCGAAGTGGGACTGGCCGACAAGGTGAGTTTCGCGGACGGGCATTTCGACCGGATCCACCTGTCGACCGGCCAGCGCAAGCGCCTCGCACTCGTTGCTGCCCTGCTCGAAGACCGTCCCATCTGTGTTTTTGATGAATGGTCGGCCGAACAGGACGTCCATTTCCGTGACTACTTTTACAACGTGCTCATTCCCAGGCTCCGGGACGAAGGCAAAACGGTCATTGCGACCACCCATGACGAAAAGTACTGGAAAGTTGCCGACCGAGTGGTCAAGCTGGATCTGGGGAAAATCGAGTGGGTGAAAAGCGGGGCCGAGTTGGAGGCGGAATGAAGGTCTGCATGTTCCCCGGGCAAGGCGCTCAACGTCTTGGAATGGGCCTTGGCATGTTCACCCGGTTCAAGGATCAGGTCGAACAGGCGCATGATATCCTCGGCTACAGCATTGCCGGGCTGTGTCAGGACGGGCCGATCGAAAAACTCAGCCAAACGCAATACACCCAGCCCGCGCTCTACGTCGTCAACAGCCTTCAGTACCTTAGCCATCTCGAAGAGGCCGGGGCCAAACCCGACTATCTGCTTGGTCACAGCGTGTCGGAATATGTCGCCCTGTTCGCCGCCGGCGTCCTGGACTTTGCCGACGGACTGCGGTTGGTCGCCAGGCGGGGGGCCCTGATGTCGCGGGCCGAGGGGGGCGCCATGGCGGCTGTCCTGGGGCTGGAGGCGGGGGCCGTCGAAGAGTTGCTGCGCGGTGAGGGCATCACCGACATTTTCCCGGCCAACTTCAACACGCCCAAACAGATCGTGGTGTCCGGCCGCCGTCAGGCGGTTGTCGACGCCGAGGCGCTTTTCCTGAAGGCCGGGGCTTCACACTACAAGGTGCTGCCCGTCAGTGGGGCCTTCCATACACCCTTCATGGAGGACGCCCGGTCGCAATTTGCCGAATTTGTTGCAACGGTCGCCTTTGCTCCGCAGCAGGTTCCGGTCATTTCAAACGTCACCGCCCGGCCTCACGTGAACGCGGATATTCGCGCGCGCATGATCGAGCAGATTACCGCGCCCGTTCGTTGGAGCGAGAGCCTGCGCTATTTGCTGGCGAAAGGTGTTGCCTTTGCCGACACGGTCGAGATCGGGCCCGAAGGCCCCCCGGTTGTTCGGCCGATGTTCAAGAGAACGGAGCTGGAAGCCGGTCCGCTCGGCGAAGCCGATCTTGCCGCCGATCTGCCCCCCGCTACTCAAGTCTCGCCCGTTGAGCCTGACGAGCCCTCCGCGGAATGCCACGAGCAGGCGCCGGTCAAGCTAAACGGTGCGCGGCACGACTTTGGCCGGGTAACGATGGAAACGATCGGCTCGCGCTCCTTCTGCGACGTGTTCGGTGTGCGATATCCTTATGTGAGCGGGGCGATGTATCGCGGCATAGCGTCCAGCGACATCGTGATCCGCATGGCAAAGGCCGGTTTGCTCGGGTTCTTCGGGGCCGCGGGACTGCCGCCCGAAGAGATTAAGGCAGAAATCCGGAAGATCCGGTCGTCCATCCCCGCCGGTGCCGCCTTCGGCGTCAACTTCATCGCTCATCTCAACCGGCCGCATCTGGAAGACGTTTTGACCGATGTCCTCCTTGAGGAAGGTGTCAGGATCGTCGAAGCCTCGGCGTTCATGGAGGTTACCCAGGCTCTCGTTCGCTATCGGGCGAAGGGATTGCGACGGGAGAACGGAAAGATCCGGTCGGAAAACAAGGTCATCGCCAAGGTTTCACGCCCGGATGTCGCTGCACAGTTCCTTGCGCCGGCTCCGCGGCCGGCGGTTGAAAAGCTGCTCCAGAACGGATCCATAACGCACGAAGAAGCGGAGCTTCTGCGGCAGGTGCCGGTGGCGGACGCGATCTGTGTCGAGGCGGATTCCGGAGGTCACACGGATCAGGGCATGCCTTTTGCGCTGATCCCTCCGATCCTGAAACTCCGGGACGCGGCGGAGCGGGAATTCGGCTTGTTCGGCCCTCTGTTCGTCGGGGCTGCGGGAGGCGTTGGCACGCCCGAGGCGGCGGCCGCCGTCCTGATTCTGGGTGCGGATTTCATCCTGACCGGCTCGATCAACCAGTGCACGGTCGAAGCGGGCACGAGTGATGCGGTCAAGGACATGCTCGAAGGCATCAATGTCTATGACACCGCCTATGCCCCTTCTGGTGAGATGTTCGAGCTTGGTTCCAAGATCCAGGTTCTGAAGAAAGGCGTGTTCTTTCCGGCCCGCGCGGAGAAGCTTGTCGCTCTTTACCGTCAATATGACGGGCTCGATGCGATCGATTCCAAGCTGCGCAAGCAGATCGAGGAACGCTATTTCGGCCGCAGCTTCGATGCGGTCTTTGACGAAGTCACGCAGTCCTATCCCGAGGCCGAGATCGAACGCGCCCTGCGCATGCCCAAGCACCGCATGGCCCTCGTCTTCAGGCGCTACTACCGGGACACGACCGACTGGGCCCTGAAGGGAGACACGGCGCACAAGGTGGATTTTCAGGTGCATTGCGGGCCAGCACAGGGAGCCTTCAACCAATGGGTCGAGGGGACGGAACTGCAGTCCTGGCGCAAACGCCATGTCGATACCATCGGCCTGCGCCTGCTTGACGAAACGGCGGAACTGCTGAACCGCCGGCTTTCGGTCCTCATGGGGTGGGGGGCAGGCCATGGCGACTGACGGTACTCGGGAACCGGTTGCAATCATCGGCGTCGGGATGCGCTTGCCGGGCGCCGACAGGCTGGATGATTTCTGGCAGCATCTTGCCGCCGAACGCTGCCTGATATCGGAAGTGCCGACAGAGCGCTGGGATGCGAAAGATCTCATGGGCGATCCGGCAAGGGGCAACAAGACAAACAGCATCTGGGGGGGCTTCATCGAAAAGGCAGATTGTTTCGATGCCGCCTTTTTCGGAATCTCGCCACGCGAAGCCGCCTGGATGGACCCGCAGCAGCGGTTCGCCCTGGAGATGGCCTGGCACGCGATCGAGAATGCCGGCTACCGGGCCTCGGATCTCGCCGGAAGCCGCACCGGCGTCTATATGGGTGTCTGCCACTGGGACTATGCGGAATTGCTGGAAAAACATCTGGCAAATGTCGATGCCTATACGCCGACCGGCATCGCCTTTTCGATCATCGCCAACCGGGTTTCCCACTTCTTCGATTTTCAGGGCCCGAGCATCACCAACGATACGGCCTGCGCAGCGTCGATGACATCGGTCTACGAAGCGGTCCGCGCGCTGCAGGACGGGACCTGCGACCTTGCGCTTGCCGGAGGTGTGAACCTCATCTGGTCACCGAACCATTTCGTTGCCTTTTCCAAGGCCGGCATGTTGTCCAAAGAGGGGCGCAGCAAGGCTTTTGACGACGCAGCGGACGGGTACGTCCGGGGCGAAGGAGGAGCGATCCTGCTCCTGAAACCCTTGTCGAAAGCGCTGGCTGACCGGGATCCCATCCATGCTGTCATTCGCGGCATCGGCATCAATCACGGCGGGCGGACCAATTCGCTGACCGTGACAAATCCGGCGGCCCAGGCGGCGCTGATCAGGCAGGTGCACCACGAGGCGGGCGCCAGTCCGGAGACAATCGATTATGTCGAGGCGCATGGTCCGGGAACGCCGCTCGGCGATCCAATTGAAATCTCCGGCCTCAAACAGGCTTTCTCGGCACTGGCCGATGAAAACAACGTGGTCCTTGACCCAGAGACCTGCGGCATCGGCTCGGTGAAAACCAACATCGGCCACCTTGAAGGCGCTGCCGGTGTCGCCGGTATTGTCAAGGTGCTGGCCGCTCTCAGACATGAACGTATGCCGGCGAACTTCGGCTTCAAAGAGACCAATCGACTGATAGACCTCTCCGGTTCACCTTTCCGGATCCAGAAGGAAACGACAGACTGGCCGCGGCGCGAAGCGCACCCGAGACGCGCCTGTGTCAGTTCCTTCGGCTTCGGTGGCAGCAACGCGCATGTGCTGCTGGAAGAAGCTCCACTCCGCGTGGTCACCTCGAAGCCTGCCAAAGTCCCCCTTGTTGCCGTTCCCCTGTCTGCCGCAAGTGCCGGACAACTGTCGCAATATGCGGTCGAACTCCTCCGTTTCCTGGAGCAATGCGATCCGGATACCATCTCGGCGGCCGATATTGCCCGCACGTTTCAGGTGGCAAGAGAACCCATGGAGGCGCGATGCGTCTTCCTGGCCGATGATCTCGCAGGGCTGACCGATCTCCTGCGTCGGTATCTGATCGGGGCGGAGACCGAGGGCTGCGTCCTGCCCGCGGAGATGGCCGGGTCCGAAGATACAAAGGCAGGAGGCCCTGTTGATCTGGCTCGGCGCTGGGCGGCGGGGGAGCCTGTCGATTGGCCCGGCGCAGATGCGAAACAGCCGGGCGACCGCATCCATGCACCGGTCTATCCGTTCGAGCGGCAACGGCACTGGATGGATCTGTCGTTGGGGGCAAAGGACCTTGAGCCCGCGCCCCATCCGCTTCTGCACAGGAACACGTCCGGTTTCGACCGGAGCAGTTTCGAAACACGGCTGACTGGCGATGAATTCGCGCTGGCCGATCATCATGTCGACGGCCGGAAGGTGCTGCCCGGCGTCGCTTGCCTTGAAATGGCACGCGCGGCAGCCGACCTTGCCGGTGGCCTGCAAGCGCCCGCCTTCGCCATCGGCAATGTCGTCTGGTCCAGGCCGATTCTGGTCGGGGATCGGCAGGCGGTCACCGTGGAAACGGCGTTGGAGCGCGGCGAAAGCGGCGAGATCCGGTTCACGATCGGGACAACGGGAGATCGTTTCGAGGAAAGTGATGACCGGAAGGCGCTGGTGCCCAATGCCAGCGGGATACTCCAGCCCCTGACGCTTTCCAGACCGGAACAGGCAGACCTTGAGGCACTGAAAAGCCGGAGCACCGGCACGCTGGAGCCGCAGATCTGCTACGACTGGCTGCGCGCCAGCGGTGTCGATCACGGGCCGGCTTTCAGGGCACTTTCCAAGGTGATGCGCCTGGGCGGCGGCGAAGTGCTTGCGCAGATCAAGTTGCCACGTCGGCTGCTGCCCTCCCTTGAACTCATGCCGCTGCACCCCGTTCTCCTGGACGCAGCCATCCAGGCGTGGGTTGCGACCGGCAGTGAAGCTCCGGCAGGAGCGGCCGTGCCTTTCGCCTGCGGGAACATCGAAGTCCACGGGCAGTGCGAAACCCAAATGTGGGCCCATGTGCGCCTGAAGTCGGGCCAGGCTGCGAACGCGCCGGTTCGCAAGCTCGATATTGATCTCCTCGACAAGAACGGGGAGCGGCGGATCGTGATCAGGGATCTTGCGCTCCGGGTGCTGAAACATGCGGCGACAGATCAGGGGGCGGGCGAGACGACTGGACCGCTGGTGATCGCGGACCTGCGCTGGCAGGCAACCCCGCTGCAGCTCCGACAGAAAAAGGGCGAGGCCAGGGTTCGTGTGCTTACGGCCTGTTCGCAAGCCGATACCGAGGCATTGGCGGAGAAGGTGGATTGGCAGGTCGAGACACTGCCCGATGTGTCGGATCTTGAAGACGCCAAGGCAGCCGAAACGCTCTTTGGTTTCCTGCACAAGCTCGTCAGGGAAGCTCTGGAACAGCGTCCGCTGCTGCCCGTCAATTTTCTGGTGCTGACCGAAGGCACTCTTCCGGCGACTGTAACCGCACCCCTTGCCGTTCTTTTGAAGACCGCTGCGATCGAGAACCCCAAAATTTCCGGTCGGGTGGTCTCTGTCGAGGGGGCAACCACACCGGATCGCCTCCGCGCCATCGTGTCCGCAGAGATCGATGCCGACGACAGTCTTGTCCAGCTGCGATACGATGCCGGGGGCATACGGCGGACCTGGGGGCCGGTCCTTGAGGCGGCCGGGTCTGCGAGACAAAAGTTTGCCATCGATCCGGACGGTGTCTACTGGGTCACTGGTGGTCTGGGCGGGCTCGGGCGCCTCTTTGCCGAATGGCTGGTTTCCAAGGGCGCGCGGAAACTGGTGCTTACCGGCCGGCGCAAGAGAACCGACCGAGACACCAAGGCATGGATGAAGGAGCTGGGGGAGACCGGCGCCCAGGTGGTCTATCGGCCCTGTGACCTTGCGAAGACCGCCGATGCTGAGACGCTTGCAGAAAAGATCCAGAAAGAACTCGGACCACTGAAAGGCATCATCCATGCCGCGGGCGTTCTGGATGACGGCTATATCCTGACCCAGGACCCGAAACGCGCGGCTGGCGTTTTTGCACCCAAGGTCGCCGGAACCGTCAATCTGGATCTGGCGACAAAGGACGCCCCGCTGGACTTCCTGGTTTTCTGTTCGTCGATTGCTTCCGTCTTCGGAACTGCCGGGCAGGCTGTCTATTCCGGCGCCAATGCCTTCCTGGATGCCTTTGCCGAGGAGCGGGCTGCCGAGGTCACCGCGGGCAATCGGCAGGGACGGACAGTTGCCGTTGCCTGGCCGCTATGGGCCGAAGGAGGCATGTCTGCCGATGCAGCGACAATCGAAAGTCTGCGTCGCCGTCTTGGGCTGACGCCGCTGCCAAGCGACGCGGGACTTGCCGCGCTCGAGGCAATACTTTCGAGGAAGGGCGCGCCCTGTTGCACTGTGCTTCACGGCGACCTGGAAAGGATCGGGGAGGTCTTGCTGGAGGTCGGGCAGACCAGCGCGGCAAAAACAAACCAGGCGCAGCCAAGCCCTGCGCCGTCGGCGTCTGCCTCAGCCTCTGTCTCTGGCACCACCTCCGGGACGGCGGGCCTCGACGATGCGGCGCTGCTGTCGAAGACCATCGACCATGTCCGTGCAATCCTCGCAGATGTGCTGGAAATGGATGCCGCTCGCATACGTGCAAACCGGAAGCTTGAGGAGTACGGCCTCGATTCCATCGCGATTGTCGAGAGCACCAACCGACTGGAAGAGACGCTCGGGCCCCTGTCGAAGACGCTCTTTTTTGAATATGTCGATCTGGAAGGTGTCGCGGGGCATCTGGTGTCCGAGCATGGCGACGCGCTGAGGGCGCTGTTCGCCGAGGAGCACCCCTCAGAACCTGAACAGGCCGAGACGAGGCAAATGGCGGCCGGGTCCAGCCGGTCTGCCGCTGATGTCCGTTCGTCTGCACCGGTGAGCGATATGCAGGAGGTCCGGTCCCCCGCGGTTGAAATGGACGCGCGGCACGACATCGCGATCGTCGGCCTGTCGCTGCATGTGTCCAATGCCGGCACGCAGGACGCGTTCTGGAAGATGCTGTCAGAGGGCGTTCACGGCTTCGAGCCGGTGCCCGCCGAGCGCTGGAACAACGGCGCACTTCATCACCCTGAAAGGGATGTCCTGGGCAAGACGGTGGTCAGGACCGGGGCCTTCCTTCCCGATATCGACAAGTTCGACCCGCGCTATTTCCGTATCTCCCAGGCCGAAGCGGAGCTTATGTCGCCGGAGGTTCGTCTGGTTCTTCAGGCAAGCGTCGAAGCCTTCGAGGATGCGGGTTATTCCAGGGAAACGATGGCGCGGCGCTACGGCGGCGATGTCGCCGTGATCGTCGGTTCCATGACCAACGAATATGACCTTTACGGCTTCCAGAACATGCTGATGCGCGGGGCGCTGGCAAGCGGAAGCTACACGGGCACGGTGCCCAACATGGTGTCGTATTACTATGGCTTCACGGGGCCATCCTATTTCCTGGACACCATGTGTTCGGCCTCCTCGACCTGCGTGCATGAAGCGGTGCATATGCTGCGGGCCGGGCGATGCAAGATGGCGCTTGCCGGCGGGGTCAGCCTGTTGCTGCACCCGCAGAAGCTAATCGCCACGTCCCAGGAGCATTTCACGTCCAAATCCGCAGACGTCATTCGCGGCTACGGCCTCGGCGCGGAGGGCACGATCCTGGGCGAAGGCGTCGGAGCGCTGGTGCTGAAACCGCTTGCCGATGCCGAACGCGACGGAGACCATATTTACGGGGTCATCAAGGGCTCGGGGATCAGCAACGCCGGGGTGCGCAACGGGTTTACCGTGCCCAATCCAAACCAGCAGGCCGTTGCCATCGAGCGTGCCCTGGAAGACGCGGACATCACTCCGCAAACCATCGGCTATGTCGAGGGCCACGGTTCCGGAACGGCGCTGGGAGACCCGATCGAGGTCAAGGCGCTGACCCAGGTCTTCCGGAAATACACCGACGCGGTCGAGATCTGCCCGATAGGGACGGTGAAAAGCAACGTCGCCCATCTGCTCGGCGCGTCCGGGTTGGCCGGCATCGTCAAGGTGCTGGCACAGCTCAAGCATGGGCAGCTTGCGTCCTCGCTACATGCTGAAACGCTCAACCCGGACATCCCGTTCAAGACCTCGCCTTTCTACGTTCAGCGCGAACTTTCGCCCTGGAAGCGGCTGACGGATGAAACGGGAGCGGAGCTACCGCGCAGGGCCGGAGTGACCTCCATCGGCGCCGGTGGCATGAATTCCCATATCATCATCGAGGAACACCGGTCCGCCGAACCGGAGACCCTGCCGGTACAGCCCGAACTTCTGACCTTCTCCGCGATGACGCCGGACCGGCTGAGGTCGGTGCTTGCGGCCTTCAGGGCTTTCCTGCACGGCCAGCCGCAGGCACGCCTCGCCGACGTCGCCTATACGCTTCAGGTCGGCAAGAACGAACTGACGTCGCGCCTGACGCTGGTCGCTCGGGACAGGGAAGAGGTTTTGTCGGCGCTTGATGCCTTCCTTGTGGATGGCAGTGTGTCGACCGGCATGGTCTATGTCCCCTCCATTCTGGATGTTGATCCGCCGCAGGACAGAGAGGCGTTGAAGGCCGACTGTGCCGCCCGTCGGCTCGAGCGTGTCGGGGAGGCCTGGTGCCATGGCGCGGATATCGACTGGGATAGCCTCAACGAAGGACGCGACCTGCGCCGCGTTGCCCTGCCGGCCTATCCGTTCGAAAAGATCCGCTGCTGGTACCAGGAAGAGCCGGATGCTCCGTCCGTCGTCAATCCGATCGGGGCCCGCTCGAAGATCCATCCCTTCATCGGCCTCAACTGCTCGGACGTGACGGGCCTGCGATACAGGACCGCGATCCATCTGAAGGAATTGCGCGACTATATCTATCTGGATGGCGGGCGCGAAACTATCCTGCCGATCGTTGCCGTCGACATCGCCTCTGCCGCCGCACGGATTGCAGAGGTTGTCGACAGCCCCAGTGTGAGCGGCTTGCGCCTGAAGACCAACCCGGTCTGGACTGAGGTTGGCGAACTTGAAATCGAAGTGCACCCGGACCCGGCAGGCACGCGCCATGTCATCACCATCGCCTGCGTTCTGGTCAGCGGAAAGCGCCTGGATTGGCTCCAGGCCTGTGTTTGCGACGCCAAGTTTGCCGATGGGTCGTCCGTCGACCTTGATGCCTTGCGCGCAGCGGCGTCCGAGAGGCTCGACCAGGCGGCGGTCTATGCGCAATTCAAGGAACGGCGCCTCGCCTTCGGTCCTTATCTGGAGAGCGTTCAGCAACTCTGGCGTCTGCCGGACGCAGCCTTGCTGTGCGACCTGTGCGAAGACCTGCCGCAGCAGGATTTCTTCAAGAAGAATACCTCGTGCCCGGCGCCCGTCCTGGGGGCCGTCTACCAGTGTCTGCTCCTTGTTGATGAGAGCCAGGCCGGACTGCTCCATGCAATAGACGCCGCCTCGTTCACGGGCGGAGACGTTCGTCATCTGCTGTGCCTTCCGGAAGGGGCTGGCTCCTACAGCGTCCAGTTGCTTGATCGGACGGGCACTGTTCTGGGGCTCCTTTCCGGCCTTGCGATGACCAGCGGAACAGCGCCTGCCCGGACCGCGGTAGAAGCACGGGAGACCGAGGCCACTCAACCTGCGCATGCCCGGCTTCGGCTTCAGGACGAATTGAGGGAAAAGGCCGCGGCGATCCTGAAGTTCGAGGCGTCAGATCTCGGGGCCCGGGAAGCCTTCCATGACCTCGGCTTCGATTCCATCTCGCTGACGCGCTATGCCAACGAAATCAGTGCCGCCTATGGCATTGATCTGTCACCGGCGATCTTCTTCGAATGCGAGCATATCGAGGCGCTGGCGGAGCACCTTGTGAACCGGTACACAGTGAAATCGTCCGACCCGCAAAAAGAGGCGGTGCCGGTTTCCGCAATGGCGGCGCGGTCCCCGCAAGACGTGGTGACGTCCGGAAAGACAGCGGTATTCCGAACCTCAACAGAGCAAAAGGGCAAAGCGAAGGGCTCCGTCGACCGGATCGCCATCATCGGCATGGCAGGCCGGTTCCCCAGGAGCCCGGATGTCGAAACCTTCTTCGATCATCTGCTGGCCGGACGGGATCTCACCGGCGACCTGCCGCTGGATCGGTATTCCCCGGTTTACGCCGACCGTCTTCGCAGCGCCGGTTTCGCCCTGAGGGGTGGCTTCCTGGAGGATATTGACCGGTTCGATGCCGCCTTCTTCAAAGTCTCGCCGGTCGAGGCTGAAAGGATGGATCCGCAGCAGCGGCTGCTCCTGGAAACGGCTTGGCGGACGTTCGAGGGTGCCGGTTACGCACCGGAGGAGTTGCCGCGCGACACGGGTGTCTTCATCGGCATCACGTCTCTTGATTACGCGGAGCTATGGCGTGCCGAAGGCTTGGCGACGGATGGGTATGTCGCCACCGGCAACTCGCTGGCGATGGCCGCGAACCGCCTCTCGCATCAGTTCAACCTGAATGGCCCGAGCCAGGCAATCGACACGGCCTGTTCAAGTTCGCTCATCGCGATGCTGCGCGCCCGCGATGCGCTCCTGTCGGGTAAATGCTCGATGGCGCTCGTCGGCGGGGTGAACCTTTGCCTCTCGCTGGAAAGCTTCGAGGGGCCGCACCAAGCCGGAATGTTGTCGCCGACAGGCCGTTGTCATGCCTTCGGCAAGGCTGCGGACGGGTATGCACGAGGCGAAGGTGTTGCGACGCTGCTGATGAAGCGGCTGGACCAAGCCGAGCGCGACGGGGACGAGATCCTCGGCGTGATCGCAGGGGGCGCTGAAAACCACGGCGGCCGGTCGGGGGCGCTGACGGCTCCGAACGTCAAGGCGCAGGCCCGCCTGGTCGTGGAGGCGATGACCGGGATCGATCCGGAAACCGTGAGTTATATCGAAGCGCATGGCACGGGAACGGAGCTCGGCGATCCGATCGAGGTCAATGGACTTCGCCGGGCCTATACGGAGATGCTGGGACAAGGCACATCCACCGGACAGACGATCAGCCTGGGCACAGTCAAGTCCAATGCGGGTCATCTGGAGGCGGCTGCCGGCATGGCGGGGGTCGTCAAGGTGCTGATGGCGATGCGGCGGGGGGAGCTGCCGCCGACGCTGGAGAGCGAGCCGCTCAATCCGCATGTCGAGCTTGAAGGCAGTCCGTTCCGCATCCTGACAGCCCGGACGCCTTGGCCAGCGGACGCTCACGGAACACCGAGGCGGGCTGGCGTCAGCAGTTTCGGCTTCGGTGGAGCCAATGCCCATGTTGTCCTGGAAAGCTACGACAAGCCGTCGGGCGCTGTCAGGAAGCCGCTTGCACCCCGGCGGTTTGCCGAGGACCGTTTCTGGTTGCCAGGCGTGCAGCCAAAGCCCGCAGAGCGGGACTGCATGCTCTTCGCCTCGGATTGGGTCGCCGCCGAAGCAAAGGGGGAACCATTTCCGGGCCGGCGTATCGTTGTCGCCTGCGGCGTGATTGTCGGGGAAACCGCAAGCGCCGAGACGGTTCATCCGGTTTTGTCAGGTGAGCGGTTTGCGGGAAAATACGAGAGGTCTGCCCGGCAGCTTCTCGATCTGGTTCGACGCGAAATGGCGTTGCCGGGGCACGATCGGGTTCTCATTCAACTCGCTGTTCCTGCCAAAGGGGATGGCAACCTCTATGCGGGGCTGGGTGGCCTGCTTCAGACCGCTTCCCAGGAAGACCCCCGGATCAGGACGCAGGTCGTCGAAATTCCTGAAGAGGCTGACCCTGCGCAGGTGGCTGGTTGGTTGGCGCAGGAGAGCATTGCTGATGGAGGCAGCCATGTCCGCTATGTCGACGGGCAGAGAAACGTCCGCGTCTGGAAGGAACTCACCAAGAAACCCTCCGCACCACTCTGGCGCGACCACGGCGTCTACCTGATCGCCGGCGGCATGGGCGGTCTCGGGCGGATCCTTGCGGAGCACATCGCAGGCACGGTCAGGAGCGCCGTGCTGGTCCTGACGGGGACCAGACCGCTTGACGTCGAGCGCTCGGCCTTTCTTGGTGTGTTGCGTGAACTAGGCGCAGTCACCGCTTACCGGCAGGTAGACCTTGGCGACCCCGAAGCGGTCAAGGCCGCTGTCGATCACATCGTCGAAGTGCACGGACATCTGGACGGTGCTTTCCATTCGGCCGGTGTTCTGCGCGACAGCTTTATCGCCACCAAGACCCATGGCGATCTGTCCGCAGTTCTCAAGCCAAAGGTTTGCGGTGCATTGGCCTTGCGGGATGCCTGTGCCGGTCTCAATCTCGAGTCCTTCGTGCTCTTTTCCTCCCTCGCAGGTCCGTTCGGCAATCCGGGCCAGGCGGATTATGCGGCGGCAAACGGGTTTCTGGATGCGCTCGCCCGCTCTTCCTGCGGGTCGATAATGTCGATCAACTGGCCGCTCTGGGACGAGGGCGGCATGCGTGTCGACGATCCCACCAGGGAAGCCCTGTTTCGCCGAATGGGTCAGCAGCCCCTGGGAACCGCAGCCGGGCTTGAGGCTCTTGACCGATGCCTGGCGAACAAGACCGAGCAGACCGCCGTTGTGGCCGGGGATGTGGATCGCATCCGCGCCTTCTTCGCCAAAGGGCAAGCGGATCGGAGTGGAGCACCCGCCATAGCGTCCGCCGGGACCCATGCGTCAAGGGTGTCTCCGGCCGTATCCCGGACGACGACAGCGCCAGTGCTGGTCGAAAAGACCAGATCGCTGCTGAGCACGCTCCTTGCGAAGGTCAGCGGTCTTTCCGCCGCACAGATCGACCCCCGGACGCCGCTGGAAGACTACGGCATCGACTCGCTGATGATCACCAAGCTCAACAACGAGCTTGGCAATGTATTCGAGGCGCTGCCGAAGACCCTGTTCTTCCGACACCGCACGCTCGCCGCAGTCGTCGACTATCTTGTCGATGCTCAACCGGCGGCCTGCGCAAGCTGGGCGGGCGTAGAAACCGAGACCCTGGAACCGGCACCCGTTTTAGCCGTTGCCACGGAAACATCCGGCCGCGGCGGATCGCAGCCCTCCGAAGCGGAACCGATTGCCATTGTCGGCATGAGCGGCGTCTATCCCGACGCGCCCGACCTCGACACCTTCTGGGAAAATCTTCTTGCCGGGCACGATGCGGTCGGAGAGATACCGGCAGACCGCTGGTCCCTGGACGGTTTTTTCGAACCGGACCCGGATAAGGCGGCCGCCGAGGGCAAAAGCTATTCCAGATGGGGAGCGTTCCTGGAAGGCTTTGCGGATTTCGATCCGCTGTTCTTCAAACTGTCCCCGCGCGATGCCGCTGTCATGGATCCCCAGGAGAGGCTGTTCCTGACGAGCGCCTGGCAGGCCCTGGAAGATTCCGGTTACACGCGCGCGCGGCTCAAGAAAATTGCCGGCAGCGACCATGGCGGCGCCCGCGTCGGCGTCTTCGCCGGTGTGACCAAGACCGGTTACTCCCTCCATGGTCCCTTCACCGCGCAAGGCGGGGCGACGGTGCGCCCAACGACGTCCTTTGCCGGAATCGCCAATCGGGTATCACATGTCCTGGATCTTTCAGGTCCCAGCCAGCCGGTCGACACAATGTGCTCGTCGTCGCTTACTGCCATCCACGAGGCTTGCGAGCATCTGCGCAGGGGCAGTTGCTCCATGGCGCTTGCGGGCGGGGTCAATCTCTACCTGCATCCTTCAAACTACGTCGAGTTGAGCGCCGCCCACATGCTGAGCCCTTCGGGACGCTGCAGCAGTTTTGGTGAGGGGGCGAACGGTTTTGTTCCGGGCGAAGGCTCCGGGTGTCTCGTGCTCAAGCCGTTGTCGCGCGCGCTTGCCGACGGAGACCGTATCCATGCGCTTATCCGGGGCAGCGCGGTCAATCACGGCGGACGAACCAACGGCTATACAGTCCCCAATCCGGATGCGCAGAGGGATGTCGTGCGCAGCGCACTGGAGCAGGCCGGTCTGAGTGCCAGGGACATCGGCTATATCGAAGCCCATGGGACCGGAACAAATCTCGGAGATCCGATCGAGGTCGATGGATTGGTCCAGGCCTTTGGGGCCGATACCAGCGACGAAAGGTTCTGTGCCCTCGGCTCGGTGAAATCCGCCATCGGACACCTGGAAGCGGCGGCTGGCATCGCCGGACTGACCAAGGTCGTTCTGCAGATGAAGCACCGCACCCTCGTGCCGACCCTTCATGCGGACCGGACCAATCCGAACATCGATTTCGATGGCACGCCCTTTTCCCTGCAACGCCAGGCAGACCGCTGGTTGTCTTCGGGCCCCCGATTTGCCGGGGTCTCGTCCTTCGGCGCGGGCGGTGCCAATGCTCATGTGGTGCTGGAAGAATGGCGCGACCCCGCAGAGGGGAACACCGGCAGATCAGGCGAAGCCGAGCGGGAAATCGTCCTGCTGTCGGCACGCAGTGACGAGCGGCTGAAGGAAAGCGCGCTGCGTCTGCGGTCCTTCCTTCACAAGGGCGGCTTTGATGGTGCGCGTCACCCGCTTGACCCTGCCGAACTCATCCGAAACATCTGCGAAAAACTTGGGGCCCTGCTGGACGTCGGATCCGATGCAATCGATCCGGACGAGAGCTTCGATACGTTCGGTCTGGATGTGTCGCACATTCCTGCTCTGCAAAAGTGGTGTCTGGAACGCTTCGGCTATTCGCCGAGCCCGGCTGAACTGGATATGGCCGGATCGGTCAAGGGCCTCTCTGATCTTGTGCAGGCGAACGCAGCTGATGGCGCAGCATCCACGAGCCCCGCGCGGAGCCTTGGAGACATCGCCTATACGTTACAGGTCGGCCGTGAGCCGATGGAGTGCCGTCTCGGGCTCCTGGTGACGTCCATCCGGGAGCTGGAGACGGCTCTGGAAGCTTGGCTTGCCGGCAAGGAAAGCCCGGTCCCGGTTCTTGCAAGTCAGGCTTATGACAGGCGAGGCGCACTGGCGGCACTTGCCGAAGATGAGGTCATTCAGGAGGTTGCGGAGAGGGCGTGGCAGACCGGCCGCTCCGAAACCATATTGCGGTTCTGGGTCGAGGGAGTGGACATCAACTGGGCAGACCTGCGTCTGGATAAGCCTGGTCGCATCATCTCGCTGCCAACCTATCCGTTTGAGAAAAACAGGTACTGGCTCCCGGCCGACAAGCTGGCTGTACAGGCCGGAGCAACGCTTCAGATAACCGAAGACAGTTCGAGCGGGATGCGGCAGCTTGTGGAAGCAAGGCGTGGCGATACGGACCTGCTCGGCACTGCCCGGATCGTTGACACCGCGGTAGCGTCCGTTCTTCAGGCCATTTTGCGGGATCTGCCGGAAGCAGACGTGATCCCGGCCTATCGGCCCTGGCTTGAGGCTGCGAATGCGCTGGTGTCGATGGAAGCGGGCAACCATCGCCGGTCCTTGTCCGAGGCTTGGTCGACCTGGGTGAGACTTGAGCGAGACGGCGCATCGCCGGCGCAGATGGCGCTCGCGGAAACAGCCTTGAAGGCCCTGTCGGAGATCCTGACAGGCAAGCGCCGAGCGACCGATATTCTTTTTCCGGAAGGGCGACAGACGCTGGTGGAAGCGGTCTACAAGGAAAACCGGATCGCAGAACGCTTCAGTCAGACCGTGGCAGACGCAGCCGCACGACATGCCGCCGCCTGGGATGCATCGGTGCGCAAGCTGAACATTCTTGAAATCGGGGCGGGTACAGGCGGCACCAGCGAGCCGGTGTTCGAGGCACTGCGTCCTTACTTCGACCGGATCGGCGTCTACACCTACACGGATGTTTCTCGGGCATTCCTGATCCATGCCGAGCGAAGCTACGCCAGCAGCGTTCCCTTTCTGAAGACGGCGCTTCTCGATATCGAGAAGCCGCTCGAAGGGCAGGGCATTGCGCGGGGAAACAATGATCTCGTCATTGCGGCAAACGTTCTGCACGCGACGGCGGACATTGTCTCCACTCTTGCCCGGGTCCGCGAAACGATGACGCCGGGCGGGGTGCTGCTGCTGAACGAGACCAGCAAGCCGACATTCTTCACCCACGTGACCTTCGGCCTGCTGGATGGCTGGTGGCGGTTCACCGATGCCGATCGGCGCATTCCCGGGTCGCCGTCGCTGACGGCGGAGCAATGGCGCAGGGCACTGGAGGACAGCGGCTTTGACTGGGTTGTCGGATCCGGAGAAGCCGAGCAGGACCTCGGTCAGCAGATCATTGTCGCGAAAGCGCGCGCCGAACTGTCGCAAGCCGCTACTGCCACTCCGGCCGGGGCGAACGTATCCTCGGACAGGCAGCCCCTGCGCCAAGTTATTCTGCAGGCACTGGGCGAAACGCTCAATATCGCGCCGGCGACGATCGATCTGGAGAAAAGCTTTGCGGACTACGGACTGGATTCGATCCTGGGGGCCGAATTCAGCCACCGGCTGCGAAAGATGCTGGGGATCGAGTTCAGCCAGACAGACCTCTTCGATTTTGCCAGCGTCGCGAAACTTGAAGAACATCTGAAGACCCTTCACCCGCAGCCTGCCCACTCGGGCGCAGACGCTTTCCCCGATCCTGCGGATGCAAGCGTGACGCCGACAACCGCCCGGAGCGGCGGTCAGGAAGCACCCGCGATGAATGACCGGGGACGCGAACCGATCGCGATCATCGGGGCCAGTGGGCGCTTTGCAGGGTCGGATACTCTCGATGCGCTGTGGACCCATCTCAGCGCGGGCCGTGACCTTGTCGAGCCAGTCAGCCGCTTCGACCTCGCGCGCTTCTACGAGGACGTCGATCCCGCCACATACGGCAAGCACGGCAGCTTCCTGGACGATGTCGCTTGTTTCGACCCGGTCTTCTTCGGCATTTCCGGCGTCGAGGCCACCTACATGGATCCGCAGCAGCGGCTGTTCCTTGAAGAAGCCTGGAGAACCCTGGAAGCTGCCGGACATGCCGGCGAAGACGTGGTTGGCAGCCGCTGCGGGGTCTTTGTCGGCTGCGCTCACGGGGACTATCAGGAGCTGTTCACGAAGCAGCCACCGGGTCAGGCCTTCTGGGGCAACACGACATCGCTCATTCCGGCGCGGATTTCCTATTGGCTTGATTTGAAAGGCCCGGCTGTCGCCATCGATACGGCTTGTTCAAGCTCGCTCGTCGCCCTGCACACGGCCTGTCAGAGTATCCGGAATGGCGAATGCGACATGGCACTTGCGGGCGGTGTCTTCGTCCAATGTTCGACGCGTTTCTTCCGCTATGCCAACGCCGCCCAAATGCTGTCCCCTTCCGGACGCTGCGCGGCCTTTGGTGAAGGTGCCGACGGCATCGTTCCGGGAGAAGCGGTCGGAGCTGTACTTCTACGGCCGCTTGCCGATGCCATCGCGGACGGCGACACCATTCTCGGTGTCATTCGCGCCTCAGGCACCAACCAGGATGGCACCACCAACGGTATCACGGCCCCGAGCGCAGCGTCGCAGGAACGGTTGATACGGCAGGTATACGAGGATCACGGCATCGATTTCGGGAGCATCGACTATGTCGAAGCCCACGGCACGGGCACGGTGCTTGGCGATCCGATCGAACATGCCGCCCTTGTTCGGGCCTTTAGCGATGTGAGCGAGCGGGACATCTTTCTTGGCTCGGTAAAGTCGAATATCGGCCACGCAACCACGGCGGCTGGTTTTGCGGGCCTGGCCAAGGTCCTTTTGAGCCTTCGGGAAAAGACCATTCCGCCGACGCTGCATTTCGGGAAGGGCAATGCGGCCATCGATTTCGGCAAGGGGCCGTTCAAGGTCAACAAAGGCTGCGTCCCGTGGCCGTCGCGGCCGGAGGGACAGCGCCGTGCGGCCATCAGTTCCTTCGGCTTCAGCGGCACCAACGCCCATGTGGTGATTGAGGAGGGCCCCACACCCGATGTGCATCGCGAACCAGCCTCCAGTCAGCTGTTCGTGCTGTCGGCTCGCACACCTGAACAACTCAGGGAGCTGGCGGGGAACCTTGCAGGCCATATCGAGGAGCACCCGGAGCTGCTTGCCGAAGACGTCTCATTTACTCTGATTGCGGGCCGGCGTGCTCTATCGCACAGGCTCTTCCTTGTAACTGACAGTCTTCAGACGGCAAGCGCTGCGATCAGGGCCTGGCTCGCGGGGGATGCGGACTCGGGTGTCGAAGTGCGTGAGATGACAGGGGAGCGCGGTGGCGAAGCTGAGGGTTCAGCGCCTCCGCAGGCGCTGGATGGCAAACAGCGAACGGCAGACCTGACAGCCCTCGGACGGCAGTTCCTTGCAGGCGCGCGGCTCGATCCCGAACAGCTTTTCACCCGGCCACGCCGCCGCGTGCCGCTGCCTGTCTATCCTTTTGCCAGTAAACGCTATTGGGTCGATACGGAAAGACCGCAGAGGCAGCCGGTTGCCGAAACAGGCGCCGAGGTTGCCAAATCACAACAACCCCAATCGCAGCCACCGGCATTGCCGGAAACATCTGAGCGTCAGGCCAGTGACAGGGTAAGGCTCTCCCGGCCTGCCGCGATGTCTCTGCGCTCAGCCGATGCCGTGGTTTCGGAAAAGATTGTTCTGTCACCGCTCGTCCCCACGTCTTTGAAAGAGGACCCGACCGGGCGTGTGGAGCGCCGTGCGGACACTGATGGCGTTCGCGTTCTGGAGCTCTCGGGGGACTGGTGCAAAGCGCTTTCGAGCGGTCTGACGCGAGAGCTGGAGGCCGCAAGCGCGGATGAGACAGTTCGTGTGGTCGTCCTGGCTGGCGAGAGAGCGTGGCAAGCGGGGGCCGGGACGGTGAGCGATTTCGATCCCGAATGTGTCGTGAATTGCGCGCTGCCGGTGATTGCTGCAGTCCGTGGCGGGGCGAACGGGCAGGCAGCAGGCCTTGCTCTCCTGAGTGATTTCGTTGTCGTGGAAACCACTGGTCAGCTGATCGGTTTTCCGGTGCCGGCGAGCAAGCTCGCAAAGCATCTCTGCGACCGGCGGCTTGCACCGGAAAACAGCCTACTGCGCGTTCCCGCAAGCGAGGTCGAAGATGCGGCCATGGCCCTTGCGCGGGAGATCGCGGAAGGACCGCGCGAGGCGCTTTCACTGCTCAAGCGCCACATGCGCCGAGACCTGCCGCTGCTTCTGGCCGACCTGAAACCCGATCAAAGGGCACCCGGCTTGCCGGAAGGGCTGCCAGTAGAACCGACGCGGGCGTCCCGAAACGTTCCTCTCAAATCGGAGGTGATGCGTCTGGAGCTGTTTGACGACGGTGTCGCGCTGGTCACGATGAACGAGCGGGCGAACCGCAACATGTTCACGCCGGCCTTCATGGACGGACTTGAGGAAGCCTTTGCGAAGATATCCGAGCTTACCGACGCAAGGGTCGTGGTCCTGACAGGTCATGACAACTATTTCGCCTGCGGCGGCACCAGAGACGGCCTTACCGACCTGCAAAAGGGCGGGAGCCGGTTCACCGACCGGCGGATCTATTCCTTGCCGCTAGAGTGTGAGCTGCCGGTGGTCGCTGCAATGCAGGGGCATGGCATCGGGGCCGGCTGGTCGCTTGGCATGTATTGCGATCACGTCATCCTCGCGGCTGAAGGCCTCTATCACAGCAACTATCTCTGGTACGGCTTCACACCGGGCGCCGGAGCGACCCTGATCTTCCCGCATCGCCTCGGCGACGAGCTTGGGCGCGAAATCCTCTTCAGCGCTCGTCAGTACCGCGGACGCGACCTGGGTGACAGGTCTGCGCGTCTCACTGTGCGACCGGCCCGGGAGGTCCTGGAGACCGCCCTCGCGGCAGCGCATGAGCTCGCACGCGATCGCCGGGAGAGCCTCATCGCCGCCAAGGAAAAGGCTACGCTTCTTCTGCGGGGTCGGCTCGACATGGTGCTGGAACGCGAACTGGCGATGCATGAAAAGACCTTCATAGGCAACGACGCAGTCCGCCAACGCATCGCGGAAAAATTTGGCGAGGACACCGGAGTACCCGAACTTGAAAAAGACGGGGTGGCTGCGCCTGTCGACGCCACCGCTCTTCAAGCCAATCTCGTCAGGTCGCTAGCCGAGGACCTGATGATCGATGTCGCGGACATTCGTCTGGAAGACAGTTTCCTCGACCTCGGTCTCGATTCCATTCTGGCGGTCACGTGGATCCGGAAACTCAATGCGCTCTTCGAAATCGATCTGCCAGCGACTGTCATTTATGCGCACCCGACGGTGAAGGCCCTGATCACCCACGTGGCGTCTCTTGCCGGTGTTCGACGCGACAGCATCCCGCCAGTCCCGGCACGGCAAGCGCCGAAGCCTCCGGAGAGTGGGAAAGCCGATGCGAAAGACACCGCCGTTCAGGAGGGACTGCGAGCCGAGATCGTCGCGTCTCTCGCCGAAAACCTCATGCTGGATCCGGCCGACATCACCAACAGTGCCGGGTTCCTGGACCTCGGCCTCGATTCAATCCTGGCGGTGACCTGGATCCGTAACCTGAACGAGCGCTACGAGATCAGCCTGCCGGCAACCGCGGTCTATGCGCATCCAACCGTCGGTGCGCTGGTCAGGCATGTCTGTGAACTTGTGCCGGCTGCGGAGACGCCTGAACCTGTTGCCGCGCCGACGCTCCCGGAAGCGGAGGACCGTTCCGTTCCCCGTTCCGCATCTGCGGTCCACGTGGCAGAGACCATCCATTCCGGTACGGACTTGGCCGAGGATCGATTGGAGGCAATTGCGATAGTCGGAGCATCGGGCAAATTCCCGAAGGCGGAGGACCTTGCCGCATTCTGGCGAAACATCGCCCAAGGCCGTGACTGCATAAAAGAAGTGCCCGGGTCGCGCTGGGACATCGGACGATATTTCGATCCCGATCCCCAGGCCCCGGGCAAGACCTACTGCAAGTGGATGGGCGCGCTTGACGATGTTGCAGCCTTCGATGCGCGTTTCTTCAACATAACGCCGCTGGAAGCGGAGCTTATGGATCCACAGCAGCGCCTTTTCCTGGAAACGGCCTGGCATGCGATCGAGGATGCGGCGATCAATCCGTCGAGCCTCTCCGGCAAGCGCTTCGGTGTCTATGTTGCCTCCGGTCCGAGCGGATACGAAGACCTGATCGACCAGCGCAATACCTACAGCCTGCTTGGCAGTTCCGGATCGATCCTGGCGGCCCGCATATCCTATCTGCTGGACCTGCGCGGCCCGTGTCTTTCCATCGACACGGCCTGCTCCAGCTCGCTTGTCGCGACCGCTCAGGCCTGCGAGGCGCTGTTATCCGGTACCTGTGACATGGCGCTTGCCGGAGGGGCCTGTGTGCTGGTCGGGCCGAACATGTTCATCGACACGGCCAAGGTAAGCATGCTGTCGGCAGATGGTCGCTGCTACTCATTTGACGAGCGGGCGAACGGGTTCGTGCCGGGGGAAGGCGTCGGAGCCGTTGTCCTGAAGCGTCTGACGGATGCGGAACGGGATGGCGACCCGATCCACGCTGTCATCCGTGGTTGGGGTATCAATCAGGACGGACGCACGAACGGCATCACGGCGCCCAACCCGAAGGCTCAGACGGCACTGATGAAGGACGTCTACGAGCGCTTCGACATCGATCCGGGAACCATAGGTCTCGTCGAATGCCACGGCACCGGAACGCCTCTGGGAGACCCGATCGAAGTGGAAGGTCTGACCGATGCCTTCAGCGCCGTGCCTGCTGACGGCCGCTGCGCCATCGGCTCGGTAAAGAGCAATATCGGCCATGTCCTTGCCTCTGCCGGTATTGCCGGTGTGTTGAAGGCCATGCTGTCGCTGGAAAACCGGCAGATCCCGCCCTCGATCAATCTGAAGACCCTGAACAGCCACATCCCGTTCGACAGGACCCCCTTTGCCGTCAGCCGGTCTCTGTCGGCCTGGGAAACTCCGCGGGATGGCCTGCCAAGGCGCGCCGCCGTCAGTTCCTTTGGTTTCAGCGGCACCAACGCTCATCTGGTGCTGGAAGAATATCGTTCAGTCGCCAGCGCGGAAGGCGGCACCACGCCGCTGATCTTTGTGCTCTCCGCCCGGGACCGGGATCGCCTGATCGAATACGCATCCCGGATCGAGTGCTTCATCGCTGGCGAACCGGATCTTGATCTGGAGGCCTTCGCCGCGAGCCTGCAGACCGGCCGGCCTGATTTCCGGGAGCGTCTCGCGTTCGTGTTCTCCGGCCGGGACGATCTGCTGCGCAAACTCGCCGCAGCAACAGTCGGTGCCGATCTCGAGGGTGTGCATCTGTCTTCCGGCGACGATGCGGCAACAAGCCTGTTCTCCGCGGATGATGACGCGGGCACGCTGGTTCGCAAATGGTTGGCCTCCGGAGACACGCAGCAGATGGACAAGGTCGCGGAGCTTTGGGCGAAGGGGCTTGAAATCGATTGGCCGACACCATCCTGCAAACGTCTGCATGTGCCTGGCTATCCCTTTGCGCGCACACCCTATTGGGTGCCGGTCTCCAGCGATCCGCAACCTGGCGCGGAACTCGTGCAGGAGGTTGCAAGAGGACCACTGCTTGGCGTTCAGCCATCCGAAGGCGAAATCGGACGGATCACGCTGCGTATCAACGGGGACGAGCCCTATCTGACAACGCATCTGACAGGTGAGGCGCGCTTGATGACCGGCCTTTACCTGCCGGAGATGGCACGCGGTGCCCTGGAGCGGTTGTCTGGAAAACCCGTTTCCGGCCTTACGCAGTTGATCTGGGGCAGGCCGGTCGCCATCAACGGCAAACCGCGTGACCTGACATTCGTGGTAATGTCGGATGCGGAGGGACTGCTCTACCGGGTGGAGGCGGATGGCGACGAAGGAAGTCCGTGTCATTTGGGCTCCGGAGCATTCGGCCCAAATACGGGTGAGGCGCGCAAGTCCATCGCGTTTGACGAGGCGCTTT
Source organism: Stappia sp. BW2 (assembly GCF_008107695.1). Lineage (GTDB taxonomy): Bacteria > Pseudomonadota > Alphaproteobacteria > Rhizobiales > Stappiaceae > Roseibium. The sequence continues at coordinate 36,767 of NZ_VIRG01000054.1, forward strand.
CGGGCCGAGATGTCTCGGAGCCCTACCGCGCCTTCGCCGAACGCTGCTCGGTTCATTCAGGTCCGCCAACGCCCGAAATGGCTCGCGTTTCGGAGGTCTCCCTTGAGACAGACGTGCTGACCGCAAGGGTGGAGCTTTCCCAACGCGCTGCGCCGGAGCGTCGGGACATTCTGTTCGATCCGTATCATCTCGATGCGGTCTGGCGGTTGCTGGCTTTCCATAACGGCGGCTGTGTTGCCGATGCCGGAGACGCCAATGCCCTGAGTTTTCCGCGCAGCATGGAATCCATGACCGGATTCGCAACGGCTGGAGACCGGAGGCTTGTCAGAATTGTTCCGCGGTCGGCCGGTTCGGGGCCCGTATCCTATACGGTCGAGCTTTACGGTGCCGACGGCGCAGAGGTTCTGCGCCTGGAAGGCGTCCGGGTGACGGCACTGGAACGCAGCCGGGATATCCGGATCAGGGAGGAGCTTCGCTCATGAACCGTTCACCCAGCAAGGTTGCGATCATAGGCGGCGGCCCGACCGGTATTGGCGTCGCGCGCGAACTGATCGATGGCGGTATCGACATCGATCTCTACGAGGCGGAGGCCGATTTCGGCGGTGTCTGGAACGGTGACGCTGCTTGCGGCAGGACCTACGAGTCCCTCCATCTGATTTCGCCGAAATTCAACACCCAGGTCGCCGACTTTCCGATGCCGGAGGACTATCCTCCCTATCCGAACCATCGCCAGATGCTGGCCTATATCCGTTCCTACGCGAAGGCCTTCGGTATCTATCAGCGTGCGTCTTTCAATGCGGCGGTCGAGACGCTGACACAGGAGGGCGACGGCTGGCGCCTGAAGACCAGCGCTGGGCACGACATCCTTTATCCGCTGGTGATCGTCTGCAACGGCCTGCAACGGGTACCGCGTTTTCCGGAGCCGGCCATACCCGGCCAATTCTCCGGCGAGGTGCTGCATGCGCGCGACTACAAGTCGGCCGACCTGCTACGCGGCAAGAGGGTGCTGGTCGTCGGTGGCGGCAACTCGGGCTGCGATATTGCCGTTGACGCCATCAGGACGGCTGAGACCGTTCTGCACAGCACGCGGCGGGGCTATTACTACCAGCCGAAATTCATCTCCGGAAAACCCACGCCGCAATGGATGATGGAACTCGGCAACAAGTTCGCCACCAAGGAAGAAACGCTCGCTTATATCGAGGAAGTCTTCCGGCTCGCAGGGTACGACGGCACCGACTACGGGCTTCCGAAACCGGACTATCCACTTGATGCCGCCCATCCGGTCATGAACTCGTTGCTGCTTTATCATATCGGCCATGGTGATGTTGCGCCGAGAGGCGCCATCGAGAAATTCGACGGCAAGACAGTGCATTTCAGGGAAGGGCCTCCGGCAGAAATCGATCTCGTGCTTTATGCTACGGGATACAGCCGCGAGTTCCCGTTCCTCGACCGGTCGTTGCTGGAGTGGAAGGGCAGCATTCCCGACCTCTTCCTGCATTCTACGCCGCGCAATCTGGACAACATCCTGTTCATGGGCTTCATCAATGCCGCGGGTGGACTGGGGGACGGGCTGAAAACCCAGGGCCTTTTCGTGCTGAACTATGCAAGGGCGTTCTTCGGCAGGACCGCCGGACTGGAGCGGTTCCTCGCCGCGAAGAAATCCGATGCTCCGGATCTCGGGCAGACGTATTTCATCGACAGCTACCGGCATCAGTGGGAAGCGGATCTCTGGAAGTTGCTCGGCCACATGCGCCATTATCGGGACATGTTGGCCGAAGAGGCCCCGGATCAAAGAGAGGTCGCCTTGCGATGAGTACCGGATCCGGCGACGACCTGCGCGCCCGAATGGCGAAACTCCTCGACAAGGAGCTTGTCGAGCGGGCCAGCATGCGCGTGGCGTCCCGGGCTCAAGAGGCGAAAGCGGACAGCTCTTCGCCAGAGACGACCGGCGAGAGCAGCATCTCCGACCGACTGGCGCTCGATGTCTTTCGGATTGCAGCCGCCGCCTTGCGCATGCCCGAGGAGCAACTGGAGCCGCAGGAAAATCTCGCCAACCTGGGTGTCGACTCCATCGCGATCACCGAGATCATGGTGCAGATCTCCCGCCATTTCGGGATCTCCGTCGCGCCGACCACCTTCTTTGAGGCGAAACACATTGACGACTTGAGCAGTATTCTGCTGGAGCGTTTCGGCACGCCGATTGCGGCACATTACGCAAAACACGACGCAGCCCAGACGCCCCCGCCAGCTTCGCAGAAGACCGCGACGCCCGCGGCAGATACCACCCCTGTGCCGGCAGCATCAGCCGGCGACGAGGACGATCAGGGCGGGGAAGAGCCGTGGATCCGCCGCCAACGCGCGGCTGCGGGGGCACCTGCCGCAAGACTGCGACGCCCTGCAGAACCGGAAAGCACGAAGGATGCTGCAGACGATGCGCCGATTGCCATCGTGTCGATGGAGGGCATGTTCCCGCAAAGCTCGGATCTGGAGACCTTCGAGGCTCACCTGAAGGCCGGAAAGGATTGCATCGAGGAAGTTCCGGCCGACCGTTGGGACTGGCGGGCGGTCCACGGTGACCCGAAAAAGGGTCCCTTCACCGACGTCAAATACGGCGGTTTCGTTCCGGAAGTCGATCATTTCGATGCAAGCTTCTTCAACATCTCCCCGCGCGAAGCGGAACTCATGGATCCGCAGCACCGCCTGTTCATGGAGTGCGTCTGGAGCCTGATCGAAAAGGGCGGCTATGCGCCGGGGTCTCTGGCCGGCCGGAAAATCAGCCTGTTTCTGGGCATCAATCTGCTCGATTACACCGACATGGTGAACCGCGCGGGCATCATGGATGCCCAGCAGCTCACCGGCCTGGGACATGCGTTCTGTCCGAACCGCCTGTCGTTCCTTCTGGATATCCACGGGCCGAGCGAAGTGATCGATACAGCCTGTTCCAGTTCGCTGGTGGCCATTCATCGCGCCGTGATGAGCATCCGTCACGAAGGCTGCGAAATGGCGATTGCCGGCGGCTCGAACCTGATGCTTTCGCCAACGCAGCACATCATGTTCTCCAAGGTCGGCATGATCACGCCGGACGGGCGCTGCAAGACCTTTTCAAAGGACGCCAACGGATATGCCCGGGCGGATGGTGTCGGAGCCGTGCTTTTGAAGCGCCTCGATCTTGCCGAACGGGACGGCGATCCGATCCTTGGAGTCATTCGGGGATCGGTGGAACATCACGGCGGCGGTGCGACCTCTCTGACCGCCCCGAACCCGAAGGCACAGGGCCGTCTTATCGTCGAAGCCCACCGGCAAGCCGGTGTCGATCCCAGGTCCATCGACCTGATCGAGTGTCATGGCACGGGCACGCCGCTCGGCGACCCCATCGAGGTGGAGGGATTGAAGCTTGCCTTCGGTGAGCTCTACCGGGACTGGAATCTTAATCGACCAGACGCGGCGAAAATCGGTCTTGGCTCGGTGAAATCCAATATCGGTCACGCGGAAACGGCAGCGGGTGTCGCCGGACTGATCAAGGTGCTCCTTGCCATGAAGAGCGGGACGCTCTTCCGGACACTGCACTGCGCAGAACCCAATCCTCTGCTGGATCTTGCCGGTAGCCCCTTCTATCTGCTGCAGGACGAGGCGGGTTGGAAGAGGCCGCTGATCGACGGCAAGGAGGTCCCCAGGCGCGCCGGCATCAGCTCTTTTGGAGCTGGCGGCGCCAACGTTCATCTGGTGATCGAGGAATATTCTGAGCCGGAGCGTCGGTCTTCACAGTCCGGGAACGGCCCTTTCGTGGTTCCCGTTTCGGCGAAAACCGAGCCGGCGCTGTTGCAGGCGCTGACCCGGCTGCTACCCGCGGTCCGACAAAACGATCTGGCGGACATTGCCTATACGCTTCAGGTGGGGCGCGATGCGATGCGTCACCGTGTTGCCTTCGTGGCTGCCGACCGGGAAGACCTTGTCGAAAAGCTGGAAGCGTTCCTTGCCGGGAACGGCAGTACTGCGGAACGGGGAACCGTTGCGGCTGGCCGCAGGGAAAAGTTCCAGCCGCTCGATCCCTCGGGAAAAGACCCGGCCGCGATTGCCCGGCATTGGGTGTCCGGTGGGGAGGTGAAATGGCCGAAGCTTGACACCGGAGCTTGCCCGCGCCGCATTCCACTTCCGGGCTATGCCTTCCAGCGCAAGCGCTACTGGTTGCCGGACGTGGACACCGGAGCCGAGGCTCCCAGGGTGTCGCTCACGCCGGTTGCCACCGGCGCCGGGGTCTATCAGCTGTCGTTGACCGGTAACGAGTTCTTTCTGAAGGACCACAAGGTCGCCGGCTCGCCGGTTCTGCCGGGGGTCGCCTATCTGGAACTGGCGCGAGCTGCAGCTGTTCAGGAAGGTATCGCAAACCCGGCTCTCCGGCAGGTGGTCTGGATGGCACCGCTCGTGGTCGAAAAACCGGTTCCGATCACCTGCGAATTTTCAGGTCTCGGGGACGGGAACCTGCGCGCGGAGATTTTCAGCACAACGGAAAACGGCGAACGTCTTCTGCATGCCCAAATGCGGGTTGCCGCCGATGTGGAGGCAACCGAACTGTCTGTCGATCTGAACAGTCTTCGAGGCAAACCGGCAACGCGTCTGGGAGCTGGCGAGGTCTATGCGGGCTTCGACGCCATGGGGCTCGTCTATGGACAAGGCCATCGCGCGATCACGGATCTTGCCGTTACCCAGGACGCCTCAAGGGGCGGGGAAGTTCTTGCCAGACTTGAACTTCCAGGAAGCGTCGAGGCAGGTTTCGCCGATTTCGGTCTGCACCCCAGCTTGTTGGACGGAGCGCTGCAAGCAGCAATCGGTCTGGCGCTGGATGCCTCCGGCAAAGCTCCCGAAGCGGCTGCCCTGCCGTTCTCAGTCGAGGGCGTGAAGATCTTTGGCGCCTGCGAAAAACACATGTGGGCGCATGTCCGGCAACAGGCGGGCGCAGGCTCAGGCTTGCGCAAGATGGATATTGACCTGATCGACGAACAGGGAAGGGTCCGCTTATCCCTGCAAGGGTTCACGACGAGAGCGCTCGACAAGACAGCGGACAGCGCGCCGCTGCGCTTCAGACCGCGCTGGCGTCCGCTCGATGCGGTGGTAGCACCTGTGCACAACGGGCGGGGCATCGTGCTTCTTCCAAAGGAAGCCGGGAACATTGAGGAGCTGGCGGCGCTGCTGCCGGACCACGACGTTCGTTTGCTTCAGGACGATCCTGCCGCGTCTCTAGACCAGCGTTTCCTGCAGCTGGCCAACCAGCTCCTGAGCATCGCTCAAGCGGATCTGGCTTCGGGACCTTGTCAGATGCAGATGGTTCTCGGGACGGAGGAAAACAGCAGCGCCCTGGCCGGTCTGGCGGCCATGCTTCGCAGCATAAGCCGTGAACATTCGGCTTTCCGTGGCCAGGTTCTGGTTCTCACGGATCGATTATCCTCTGCGGATCTGGCGGAGCAATTGAAGAAGGCCGCCGGCGCGTCCGCAGGATCTTGCCTGAAAACGACGGGAAAAGACCTGTCGCTGGAAGTCTGGGAAGAGGTCTCGGCCACGCCGGAACCGGCGTCCTTGCCGTGGAAATCCGATGGTGTCTATCTCGTCACCGGGGGGACTGGCGGGCTTGGGATTAAGCTTGCCCGGGAAATCATCAAGACGGTCCCCGGTGCGACGGTCGTTCTTGCGAGCCGGAGCCAGCCAAAGCCCGAGATAGCTGACTGGATCGCCGAGACACCGGCACTGAATCACAGGATTGCGGACTTTTCCGATGCACGGTCGGTCGAAAACCTTGTGCAGCACATCCGGGAAGAATACGGAAGGCTGGATGGTGTCATCCATGCAGCAGGCGTCATCCGAGACGAGGTGGTCCTGCGCAAGACCCCGGAGCAGCTCGCCGATGTGCTGGCTCCGAAGGTAACAGGTGCGGTGGCCCTGGACAGGGCGATCGGCGACGCGCCGCTCGACTTCCTGGTGTTCTTCTCCTCGATCTCCGGCATTGTCGGCAATGTTGGTCAGGCCGACTACGCAGCGGCCAACAGTTTCCTCGACGGTTTTGCCGAAGCGCGTGAGACGCGGCGCAAAGCGGGCACATGTCACGGCAAGACGGTGTCGGTCGCCTGGCCGCTCTGGCGCGAGGGCGGCATGTCGCTCGCACCAGAGCAGGAAACCCTGATGCGGCGGACAACCGGCCTTGTGCCGCTTGAAACGCGCCAGGGCCTTGATGCGCTTTACTCCGTCCTGGGCGGCGTGGAACCGCGCCTATTGATCGCATCAGGGGAGGGCAATCGCATCCGGCGTTTTGTCGGTGACGCCTTCGAGCAGCGATCCGCTGATGTTGCGATGCAGGCAAACCCCGAAACACCTGCGGAAAGCCGGCCGCCCGTCGCGACCGGCAGCCTGCGCCGCATGATCCTTGCAAGCCTGATGGAAGAAGCCGGTGCGCAGCTGAAGGTCTCTGAAGAGGACCTTGAACCGGATGAGGAACTGACCGAATACGGCTTCGATTCCATTGGCTTCACTCAGTTCGCGAACCGGCTGAATGACCGCTTTGGGCTGGAGTTGACGCCAACCCTCTTCTTTGAATATCCGACGCTTGACGGCTTGGCGGATTACCTTGTGGGCGAAGAAGCTGCCGCGATGAGCGCGGTCTTCGGTGCCCCTGCGGCTGATAGCGCAGACAGGGCAGGGGACGAAGAGCGGGCTGGAGCCAGGGCCGGCGCGGTCGCGCCCGCAAGCGAAGCTGTCAGTGCCGTGACACCTTCAAGGGAGCCGGCTTTTGACATGCCGGAGGCCCGACCAGCCGCGAATACCGATGCTGGCCAGGTGGCCATTATCGGAATGAGCGGACAGTTTCCGGGCGCACCCGATATCGACGCTTTCTGGGACGTCCTGAACGAAGGCAGAAACACCATCAGCGAAGTGCCGTCCGAGCGTTGGGACTGGCGGGACTATTGGGGAGATCCCCTGTCCGAACCCGGCAAGGGCAACGTCAAATGGGGCGGCTTCATTGAGGATCTGGCCGCCTTTGACGCGGCTTTCTTTGGAATATCCGCACCGGAAGCCCGGATGATGGATCCCCAGCAACGCCTGCTGCTCACCCAGGCCTGGCGCGTGATGGAAGATGCGGGCTACGTTCCTTCTGCGCTGGCGGGCTCCGATACCGGGGTCTTCATCGGGACCGCGGATACCGGTTACAGCCGTCTCATCGCGGACAATGGCACCAAGGTCGAAGGATATTCGATGACCGGGCTGGCCCCGTCGCTCGGACCGAACCGGATCAGCTACTTCTACGATTTTCACGGCCCGAGCGTTGCGGTTGAAACAGCTTGCTCCAGCGCGTTGATCGCGGTCCACCGTGCGGCTGAAGCAATCCGCGCCGGACATTGCGCGTCGGCCATCGCGGGGGGCATCAACACGCTGCTGCTGCCGGAAGCCTTCGTCGGCTTTTCCAAGGCCGGCATGCTGTCGCCTGAAGGGCTCTGCAAGCCATTTTCCAAACGAGCAGACGGCTACGCACGTGGCGAGGGCGTCGGGCTAGTCTTCCTGAAGCTGTTATCGGAGGCGGAACGCGAAGGCGACAGGGTTCTGGGAGTGCTTCGCTCGAGTGCGGAGAACCACGGCGGTCACGCCGCGTCGCTGACAGCGCCCAATCCGAAAGCCCAGGCTGACCTCATTCGCACCGCCTATCGTCGGGCCGGAATAGACCCCCGAACGGTCGGATATATCGAGGCGCACGGTACGGGTACGCCTCTCGGCGACCCGATCGAGATCGAGGCGTTGACCGCCGCCTTTGCCGGTCTTGCGAGCGATGCCGAAGCCGTCTTCGGACCTGCTCCGGAACAGAGCTGTGCCATCGGCTCGGTAAAATCGAATATCGGCCATCTGGAGCTTGCCGCGGGGATCGCCGGCCTTATCAAGGTCCTGCTGCAGTTGCGGCACGGGAAGATCGTGCGCTCGCTCTACAGCGAAGACCTGAACCCCTATTTGAAACTGCAGGACAGCCCCTTCCATATTGCGCAGCAGGCCGAAGACTGGCCCCATGTCGTCGACAGCGACGGCAACTTGCTGCCGAGGCGGGCGGGCGTCAGCAGTTTCGGGTTCGGCGGCACCAACGCCCATGTCGTTTTGGAGGAATACCTGGCGCCACATCACGCTCCGGACATTGAGCTGAGAGAGACGCCGGAGCTTATCGTACTGTCGGCAAAGACCGCGGACCAGCTCAAGGAAATGGCGGAGGACCTCCGTGCCTTTGTTGCCGGTCCCGCAAACACAGCAAGCCTGGCGGATATTGCTTTTACGCTGCAGACGGCGCGAGAGCAGATGGACCATCGTCTGGGGTTCGTGTGCAGGTCCATGGAGGACCTGCGGAAACGGCTCGAGGAATATCTGGCGGGGGAAACCGGCAAGGCGCTCCATACCGGGACCGTAAAGTCCGGCCGCAAGACGTTCTCGGTTCTCGAAAGCGACGGCCCCCTGCGCGAAGCGGCGGCTAGCCTGGCCGCGAGAGGGCGAGCGGAAGACCTGCTGGTGCTCTGGGCCAGTGGTTTGAGTGTCGACTGGGCCGCGGTCCGCGAGGGAAGGCCTGCGCGCCGCATCTCTCTTCCCGGATATCCCTTCGCAAGGAAGCCTTACTGGGTCGGCAAGGCGCAGACGGTTTCACCGGCGACCAATCTGGCAGCGGGCAGCTGCACGCTACGACTCGACGGCTCGGAAAGCTATCTGCGCGACCATCTGGTCAACGGCGTCAGGGTTGTGCCGGGTGTCCTGTCCTTCGAATTGGTGCGGCTTGCGCTCGACAGTGCCGGACGGCCAGCGAGCCCGTTCGAACTCGCCGGCCACACCTGGACAGGTGCGGTGGCTGTTGAAACCGGTCCCGAGCAGCTCGACGTCTTTCTGAACGAAGGGCCGTCTGAGGGCTTCCGGTATTCGATTGTCGCCACAGGCGCGCGCCGGCATGCCGAAGGCGTGCTCCGCCTGCTTCCCGGTGAGGACGCTCCCAGAATTGACCTGGGAGAGGCAAGACAGGCTGCGGATACAGAAATAGACAGACACGCGCTCTACCAAAGATTTGAGGCGCTTGGTCTTGGATATGGCCCCTCGCAAAAGGCGATCACGCATCTTTGGCACGGCGCGGAGGGCGTGGTTGCGCAGCTCGATCTCCCGCAGGAAGCGGACCGCGGATTTGCGTTGCATCCCTCGATTCTTGACGGAGCCCTGCAGGCCGTCCTTTCGCTCAACGATGTCGGGGACGGACTTGAGCTGGCGCTGCCCTATTCCGTGCGCCGCGTCAGGATCTACGGCAGAACGGCTGACCGGATGTGGGCGGTCATCAGGCAGGAGGCGAAAGGGACGGCAATCGATCTCTGCGATGATGACGGCGTTCTCGTCATTCGTCTTGAGGATCTTGTCACCAGACCGTTGCCCGTCGCCAAGTCTTCGGGCAAGGCAGGACCCGAGGCGCAGCCCGCTCTTGACGAAACGGAGCGGCGGAAACGAACGCTGGTGCTTGTGACCGGCATTGCGGCGAGAGTGCTGGAGATCGAGCCGGAAATGCTGGATCCGGATACGGAACTCGGTGATTTCGGTTTCGATTCCGTCAGCATGACGGCCTTTGCCGCGCAGATAAATTCGGACCTGAGCCTGAACCTGACGCCTGCCGATTTCTTCGAGTTCGCAACGCTGTCTCGGCTCGCAGGGCACATTTGCGACGAGCTGACAGACGCCCAACTGGGCTCTTCCGGCAGCACGCAGCCTCTGGAGGCCGCGGCAGACACGAGTGGTTCTGCGCAAGGCATTTTTTCCGACCCGGCCGCGAATTTGGTCGCCCGTCCGTCCGGGGCGGAGGATGATCCGGTCGTTATCGTGGGGCAAAGCTGCTGTTTTCCTGGCGCAGCGGATGCTGAGGAATTCTGGTCCAACCTGATCTCCGGCCGGGACAGCATCAGCCGGATTCCTGCCGACCGATGGTCCTGGCAGCAGCTTGATGGTGACCCGAGGCAGGATCCGTCGCGAACCAACATCCACTGGGGTGGTTTCATCGACCGGGTTTTTGAATTCGATCCGCTCTTTTTCGGCATTTCACCTCGTGAAGCCCGCCTGATGGATCCCCAGCAGCGCCTCATGATGACCCATGCCTGGAAGGCGATCGAAGACGCGGGCCATGCGCCCGAAAGCCTTGCCGGACAGAAGGTCGGCGTGTTCGTCGGCACATCCTCCAGCGGCTACCGGGACATGATTGGTGCGGACTCGGGCGGTGAAGGCTATGTCGCGACAGGATCGGTGCCGTCCGTTGGTCCCAACAGGATCAGCTTCCTGCTCGATTTGCACGGGCCGAGCGAACCGGTCGAGACGGCATGTTCCAGCTCCCTGGTCGCGCTGCATCGGGCCGTTCAGGCGATCCGGGCAGGGGATTGCGACATGGCGCTTGTCGGCGGGGTCAACACGATCCTCACTCCGGAAGCCCATATCAACTTTGCCAAGGCGGGCATGCTGTCGGCCGATGGCCGCTGCAAGACCTTCTCTTCACTGGCCAACGGCTATGTGCGTGGTGAAGGCGTCGGCATGGTGTTCCTCCGCAAACTGTCAGACGCGGAGCGGGACGGCGATCCGATCCTGGCCGTGGTCCGCAGCACGGCGATCAATCACGGTGGCCGTGCCAACTCTCTCACGGCACCAAACACGCAGGCCCAGGCCGATCTTCTGACCACCGCCTATTCCCGTGCGGGCATCGACCCGCGCAGCGTCGGATATATCGAAGCACATGGTACGGGCACGGCCCTGGGAGACCCGGTCGAGATCAATGCCCTGAAATCGGCATTCGCATCGCTGCCGAAGGGTGCCACCCGGCTTGAGGAAGCAGTGTGTGGGCTTGCTTCGGTCAAGACCAATATCGGACATCTGGAGCTCGCTGCCGGGGTTGCCGGGCTGATCAAGGTCCTGAAACAGATCGAGCATCGCCAACTCGCGCCGAGCCTTCATTGCGAGGAGGTCAATCCTTACATCGACTTGAGCGGAAGTCCTTTCGAGATTGTGCGGGAGGCACGGCCCTGGAAGCCCGTGAAGGACGAAAGCGGAGCAGCCTTGCCGCTGCGAGCCGGCATCAGCAGTTTCGGGTTCGGCGGCGTCAATGCGCATGTCGTGGTGGAGGAATACCTGGGCGGAGCAGAGGTGGCGGCCGCGCCGTCCCGTCTGGACGCACCGGTCGTCGTCGTGCTGTCGGCACGGGACCGCACCCGCCTGAACGACGTGGTCCGTGACTTCCTTTGCGAGCTTGAAAGCGGCCGCCTGGGGGAAGCCGACCTGGGGGATCTGGCCTACACGCTGCAGATAGGCAGATCCGGTCTCGGCGAGCGCCTTGCATGCGTTGTTTCGAGCCTCGATGACTTGCGGTCCCAGCTGACGGCTGTTCTGGCAGGCAGCGAACCACCTGACACCTTTTTTGGCGATGCCAAGGGACCGGACCGGCCGCAGGATGCCGATGCGGCCGGGATCGCGCGCCATTGGGTCCGGGGTGGCAAGGTGGATTGGCAGAAGCTCAACCCGGGCCGGCGTCGCCGGCTCAGGCTGCCGACCTATCCGTTCGCCCGCGACATTTACCGCGTCGGCGGTGCCGAAGCAGAAACCGCGGCGAAAACGGAACCCGCGTCGACCAGGCCCAACGGCAGGCAACTCAATGCAGATGCGTATTATCTGAAGGACCATGTCGTTCACGGCAGCCATATTCTGCCCGGTGCGATGAGCCTGGACGTCGTGCTGACAGCAGCCCTGGATGACAAGGCCGTGGACGCCCTTCCGGCACGCTTCGCGAACGTGACCTGGCGAAGGCCCATAGAACTCAACACTGGTCAGTTGGCGCTCGATGTCCATTTCTCGAAGGGGAGCCAGGAGGGGTTGCAGTTCCGTTTGAGCTCTGCCGGCACCGGCGAGCCGGACTTCATGCGTGGACAGATTGGCGGTGTATCGGAGGCGGGTCAGCTCGGCAGGCTGGACATCAATGCGCTCCAGAATGCCTGTCGGACTGGCCATGACCCGGATTGGCTTTATGCCTGCTACTCCGCGCTCGGGATCGATTACGGCCCGGCCTTCCGCGCGATCACAGAGCTGAGTTCCCGCAAAGGCGAGGTACTGGCGCGGCTGCAGTTGCCGAAGGCGGCCGGGGGCAGCGACCACATTCTGCATCCCAGTCTGATCGATGCCGCGTTCCACGCCGCACTTGTCGCGTTTTCAGAAGACGACAGCGCAGGTCTGGCCCTGCCCTTTGCCATCGACCGGATGGACGTGACCAGGCCGACAAGCGAGGCCATGTGGGCCCATCTGCGTGTCTGTCCGGCAAGCCAGGGGCTTCGCAAACTCGATATCGATCTGGCAGACGACACAGGCGCTGTCTGCGTCCGGATTACCGGCTTCACCTTGCGCCTGTTGGAGGAACCCAAGGGCGAGCAGGCGCCTCCAGCAATGATGCGTTCAGCAGACACTGCCACCGCAGACCACGTTGAAGACTACTTCGTCGGACTTGTTGCCCGGGAAACCGAGATCGATCCGGCGGCCATCTCGTTGACAGCGCCGCTTGAGGACTACGGCATCGATTCCGTTCTTATCATGCAGCTGACGGACAGTCTGGAGCGGGATTTCGGTCCGCTGTCGAAGACGCTCTTCTTTGACTGCCAGACGCTTGAAGCCCTGATCGGATATTTTCGCGCAAATCATGGCGACCGCCTCGCCGAGGTGTGCGGTGGAGGGACCCATCCTGCGGTCGCGGCCTTGCCGGCAACAGCACCGGCAACCGCGAAACGGGGCGATGCACCTGCTGACGATCCGATTGCGATAATCGGCCTTGCCGGCCGTTATCCGGGCGCGCGAAGCCTTGAAGACTTCTGGAAAAATCTTGCCGCGGGGCGTGACTGCATTACCGAAGTCCCCGCGGAACGGTGGGACCACAGGCGATTTTACGATCCCGTTCGTCAGCCCGGCAAGACCACCGGCAAATGGGGCGGCTTTGTCGACGGCTACGACCGTTTCGACCCGATGTTCTTCAACATCGCGCCGCGAGAAGCGCTCTACATGGATCCCCAGGAGCGGCTCTTCCTGCAATGTGCATGGGAAACCCTCGAGGACGCCGGTTACACGCGGGCAGCCCTCGCGGAACAGGGCGATGTCGGCGTGTTCGCGGGGGTCATGTGGGAAGAATACCAGCTCTATGGTCCCGACCTGAGCGCGCGGGGCACGCCCGCCGCGCTGACAGGCAGCGCGGCATCGATTGCCAACCGGGTGTCCTACTTCCTGAATTTCCACGGGCCGAGTATCGCCGTCGACACGATGTGCTCGTCTTCCCTGACGGCGATCCACCTCGCCTGCGACAGCCTGCGGTCCGGTAGTTGTGCGGTGGCGCTGGCGGGCGGCGTGAACCTGACCCCGCATCCAAACAAGTTTCTGGCGCTCTCCCAGGGCCGGTTCCTGTCCAGCAAGGGGCGGTGCGAGAGTTTCGGCGAGGGTGGCGACGGCTATGTTCCGGCTGAAGGCGTCGGTGCCATCCTCTTGAAACCCTTGAGCAGGGCAGAAGCCGATGGTGACCGGATTTATGGCGTGATCCTCGGTTCGGCGCTCAATCACGGTGGCAAGACCAATGGCTACACCGTTCCGAACCCGGCGGCTCAGACTGCAGTGATCGAAAAAGCGCTCGCAAGAGCAGGGGTCGTGCCGGAAGACGTGAGTTACGTCGAAGCCCACGGAACGGGAACCAGCCTCGGAGACCCGATCGAGGTCACGGCACTCACAAGGGCCTACGGGACACGGGGCGCCTGTGCCATCGGGTCGGTCAAATCCAATATCGGTCATGCGGAGAGCGCTGCGGGGATCGCCGGCCTGACCAAACTTCTGCTGCAGCTGAAGCACGCTCAGCTTGCGCCCTCCATCCATTCCGGCAGGTTGAACCCCAATATCGACTTCGAAGCCTCGCCCTTCCGCGTTCAACGGTCTCTCGCACCCTGGCCGTCGCCGTTCAGGGCGGGGGACGTCCAGCCACGTATTGCCGGGCTTTCCTCCTTCGGCGCGGGTGGTGCGAATGCGCATTTCATTGTCGCCGAACATCTGGAAAAGGAAGACGCCTTTACCGGGGAGTTCCCTGAGATTTATCCGTTATCGGCTCGCGATCCGGAGCGGCTGACTGCGGTGCTGACGAATTTCCTCTCACGGCTCGATAGTCTAACTGACGATGACCTGCCGTCGGTCGCCTGGACCCTGCAACAGGGCCGTGAGGCTTTCGAGGAGCGGCTTGCGATTGTTGCGCGCGGAAAGGCCGATTTGCAAAGCAAACTGGACGATTTCCTCGCCGACAAGCGCACCGGTGTGGTTGAGGGCGACGACATTATCCGGGCGCGAGTTTCGGGACTCGTGAAGCCGATTGATCCTGCCGCTCCGCTTCGGGAGATTGCTGCATCCTGGGCAAGGGGGGCGTCGGTCGACTGGCGAGTTCTGTGGGCTGGGGCCAGAGCGCGCCCGATCAGCCTGCCGTCCTATCCCTTTGCAGAGGATCGCTATTGGCTGCCCGAACTTGCCGGAGACGCAACCGCGCCTGCAAAACCCGCTGCTCCTGCCGCCCCGCTGCCGCTGCTCTATTCCGGTATCTGGCAGGAACGAACGGCTTCGGCGGACGAGGGGCGGCCGCAAGGGCGGGTCCATCAGGTGGTTTGCGATCTGGCTTCCTCGATGCCGCAACTGGCCGGGGACCTCGGCAAAGTCGGTGCGGAAGTCACGGTGCTGGCCGCGCCACAGACGGCAGTGGACGACCGCTACCAGTTCCACGCCCTGCACCTTTTCAGGCTCTGCCAGGACCTTGCGTGCAAACGTCAGCAGGCGCTTCTTCAGGTCGTTGTGCCTCTCGGGGGAACAGACACTATCCTGGAAGGCCTTGCCGGCCTGCTGCGCTGCGCGAAGCTCGAACATCCTGGCCTGAGCTGGCAACTGGTCGCAACGGACGGATCGGTTCACGATCTCGCTGATCGCCTGTCGGAAGACGCAAAGTGCGCCGGGAACCAGAGCGAAATCCGCTATCGTCGCGGACGGCGCTTCGTCCGGTCCTGGCAGGAACTCGAAGTCGCGCAGCAGGTCTCGCAATTGCCCTGGAAAGATAGCGGAGTCTATCTGCTGACAGGAGGCATGGGCGGTATCGGGCAGCATGTGGCCAAGGCAATCGCCGCTTCCGTGAACAGCCCCTCGCTCTGGTTGACCGGCCGGTCTCCAATGACACCGGCAATCCGTGAAGGCCTGAGCGAACTCGAAGCACTCGGCGCGTCTGTTCGCTACCGGAGCATTGATGTCACCGACGAACTCGCCGTTTCCGGGTTGCTGCATGAAATCGAACAGGACGAGGGTGAGCTGGATGGTGTCATCCACGGGGCTGGTTTGACCCGTGACGGATTGTTGACAGGAAAGACCGAAGAAACATTCCGGGAAGTTCTTGCGCCCAAGACGAGTGGCATACGCCTGCTGGACGAGGTGATCGGCGACAGACCGCTCGACTTCATGGTCTTGTTTGCATCGGCCGCCGGGGCGCTTGGCAATCCCGGGCAATCGGACTACGCGACGGCGAATGCCTTCCTCGACAGTTTTGCAGCCTGGCGCAACAGCCAGGTTGCCGGAGGTACCCGGCACGGCAGGACAGTCTCCATCGACTGGCCGTACTGGCGCGAAGGCGGCATGCACATGGACGAGCGCACCGCGGTGGCCATGGAACGCGCGTCCGGTGTGCGGCCTCTGGAGACGGGTCCGGCGCTCGCCGCCCTGACGACCATCCTGGCGCAACGCAACGTCGACCAGGTTCTGGTTCTCGACGGAGATCACGAACGACTTCGCTCCCTGATGACGCCGACTACCCCGGTTGACGGGAAACGAGAGAGCATTGCCGCTGCCAGGAGTGCGCCCGCCATTGTCCAGAGCGAAAAAACTGAACCTGTCCCGGACGACAGGGAAAAGGTTGTCGCGGCAATCAAGGCGTCCTTCTCCGCCTGTCTCGGCATCCCGCAGGACCGGTTGGCGCCGGATGACACCATCGACCGGTTCGGCGTCGATTCCGTGTCGGCACTTGAGATTGTCGAAGCGCTGGAAAGCCACTTCGGACCTCTCTCCCAGACCATCCTGTTCGAATTCCAGACCATCAATCGTTTGGCCGATGAACTGCTTGAACGCAGTGGCGCACCTAAGCCGCCGGCACTGGAACAGGCCGGGCTGACCGAACCTCCTTTGGAGAGGCCAGACCCTGCAGCCCCAACGGGAGCTGCACCTAGTGTCGACGCAAAGGATGTTGCGGTCATCGCCGTTGCCGGCCGGTATCCGGGTGCGGAAACGATAGAAGCCTTCGCCGATATCCTGCGGGCGGGCAGCGATTGCATAACCGAAATTCCGACCGACCGGCAGGAGCTCCTGAAACACTATTCGCCTCGCAAGGGAGCGCCGGGTTCCAGCCACTGCAAATGGGGCGGCTTCCTTTCCAACATCGACAGCTTCGATGCGGAATTCTTCGGCTATACCCCGCGGGCAGCCGATCTGGCGGATCCTCAGGAACGGCTCTTCCTGGAAACGACCTGGCACCTGCTGGAGCGGGCGGGACATACGCGCAGTTGGCTCGCCGAACACTATCAGAAGCGTGTCGGCGTCTTTGTCGGCGCCATGTACAACCAGTATCCCGCGCTGGCCTCGGATGAAGAGGACCGGGCACTGCTGGCGCTGTCCTCCTATGCTGGCATAGCAAACAGGACATCTTTCTTCTTCGACCTTCAAGGGCCAAGCGTTGCGGTCGACAGCATGTGCTCATCCGGCCTCCAGGCAGTACACCAGGCCTGCCGGAGCCTGCGGTCCGGGGAATGCGGGCTTGCGATCGCCGGCGGCGTCAACCTTTCAATTCATCCGGCCAAATACGAAGCGCTCAGCCGGGCGGGACTTGTCGCAAGTACACCTGACGCCCGGCCCTTCGCCGGTGGTGACGGCTATCTGCCGGCCGAAGGGGTCGGCACCGTACTGCTGAAGCCGCTGGGAAATGCGCTGGCAGACGGGGATCGGATCCTCGGTGTGATCAAGGAAAGCCTTGCCAACCACGCGGGACATTCGGCCGGTTACGCGGTTCCGAACGCGGACGCGCAGGCCCGCCTGCTCGAAGATGCCTTCAGGAACGCCAGCATCGATCCAGCCACCATCGGCTATGTCGAAACAGCGGCCACAGGCGCGAGCATCGGGGACAACATCGAACTCCGGGCGCTCGCCAGAGTTTACGCAGACCGCGACACTCCAGGCCCGGCGATCGGATCGGTCAAGGCCCTCATGGGGCACGCGGAGGCTGCCTCGGGTCTTGCGCAACTGACCAAGGTGCTCTTGCAACTCGAACACCGCGAGCTGTTTCCCTCGTTCGGCAAAGCCGCACCTCTCGATACCTTCGAAGGCACGCCATTCAGGCCGCAAAGAGATCTGTCTCCCTGGAAACCGGACTGGAACCCCACCGGGGAGACCGGTTCGGAGGAACCGATGCGGGCGGCCATCAGCTCCTTCGGCGCCGGTGGCTCAAATGTACACCTCATTCTTGAAAGCGCTCCTGTCGTTGAGGCGTCCGGAGCCGCAAGCGAAAGCCTCGGACCCTGGCTCTTCCCGGTCTCTGCCAGAACCGAGGAACAGCTAAGCGAGCTACGCCGGCTCCTTGGCCGGTACCTGCGCGATACGAAAGACGTATCGCTGGAAGCGCTGTCCAGAACGCTTGGCCATGGCCGCGAACGCCTGGACTGCCAGGCGGTGTTTGTCGCCGCGAATGCAGACGAACTCATCGCCAAACTGGAGGACGGGGCTTACCGCGGGGACGAACGGCAGATGGCCGCTGCGGTGCACGAAGTGAGCAGGGAAGGTCCGTTTCTGGTTCTTCCCGTCTATCCTTTCAAACG
The DNA here is from genome assembly GCF_008107695.1 of Stappia sp. BW2. Classification (GTDB taxonomy): domain Bacteria; phylum Pseudomonadota; class Alphaproteobacteria; order Rhizobiales; family Stappiaceae; genus Roseibium. The sequence continues at coordinate 54,685 of NZ_VIRG01000054.1, forward strand.
GGAACGGCACTGGCTGAAAGGAGCACGCGCCCGCGAGGAAGGGGCGGTCGTTGCTGCTCCGGTGAAGGATTTACCTGACTACAAGGACCAGGATCGGGATCAAGATCGTCCGGACGAGGGCGCAGCACTGCAACTGATATGCAAGACCCTTGGTAGGGAACTTGGCTGCGAGGCGGGCGACATCGACCGAAACAAGGATTTCGAGGGCCTTGGGGTCGATTCAATGGCTCGGATGCGATTGATCTACGCTGTTGAAGAGGCCTGTGGCGTGTCCTTGAACCAGCAGGAAATCGAGGCCCACCCGACCCCTGCGCTGTTGTCCGGCTACCTGGAGACGCTTGCTTCGAGGCCCGAACCTGGAAGCGAGACGGTGCAGGCTGCCAGCTCGACAGGTCCCTATCGACTGCCCCTCGGCGAAGCCCAGAAGGGGCTGTGGGCGCTGCAGTCACTTTATGCCGGGCGCGGGGATTACAACGTACCGATTACGTTCGAATGCAGATCGCTGGACATTGAGGCACTGAAAAAAACCGTCGACTGGCTGGTCCGCAGCTATCCGGTTCTGGCCACGCATGTCGTGCTTGAAGACGAGGACCCTGTTCTGGTTGAACGGCCGGAGCCCCTTGAGATCGACTTTGTGACCCTTCCCAGGGAAATCGAAACCGGGGCCATTTTGCGTCAGCGTGCCTCAATCCCGTTTCATCTGGGCGAGGGTGTTTTTCGGGTCGAGCACATCACGGGAGGGAGCCTTCAGAACGAGGCCTGCGTCGTCCTGCTTGTCGCCCATCATATTGTGACAGACGGTGTTTCTTCGGAGGTCATCACGCGGGCGTTCTGGAGCGCCTATGAGCATTTCTCAGGGGGCGGCTCAAAGCCGGTCATCGGCAGCGGTGCGGACTATTCGGAGTTTGTTGCCTGGGAAAACGCTTTTTCGGCCTCCGGACAGGGGCAGGCCCAGAAAGAATACTGGCTGGAGAAGCTCTCCGGGACGCTGCCGACACTTCATTTGCCACGCGACCCGGCTGCCGGCCAGCAGGCCGGCGGCCCCGGGCAAAGCGGGGAGCTGAAACTGCCCGCGACCCTTGGCAAGGCCCTTGCAGACCGGGCCAAGGCCTCCGGAGTAAGCCTGGCATCGCTCTGCCTGACGGCCTTTGCGGCACTGCTCTACCGTTACACCGGCGAGCGGGATCTTGTCATAGGTGTTCCGACGCTGCGGCGTCCGTCAGTGCGTTTTGCCGAAACGGTCGGGTATTGTGCGAACATTGTTGCCCTGCGGCTGGCACTGCGTCCGGAATTCACGGGCGAGGATTTATCGAGGCAAGTGCACGCCGAACTCGGCGAAGGGTTGGCGCGCAGCGAGTTTCCGTTCAGTTCGATTGCCCGGGAACTGGGTGGAACGTCGACCGGTGAGATGCCGTATCAGGTGACTTTCGCCTACCAGAACTTCGGACAGGATCTGTCCGGCCTTGAGTGCTTCCACACAGGACAGGCGCGTCTTGTCCCGGACATCCGGCAGGCCGGTGATACACCGTTGGGAATTGAGGTTCAGAACGGCTCAAACGGCGTCGTTGTCATTGCAAATGCGGGCAGCGGCGTCTTTGAACCCGGCGCGATGGACCGGCTTTTGCAGCACTACAGGCTGCTCCTCGAAGGCCTCGTGGCCCGGTCCGATCGGTTGATTTCCGAAATGCCGATGCTCACCCGGGCGGAAGTGGACCGTGCCCTGCATCACTGGAGCCGGAGCCGTTCGCAGGGGACCTCTGGCGTTCCGGTTCACGAACAGTTCCTTGGCCAGGCCCGCAAGACGCCCTCTGCAATCGCGGTGACCGGTGACAGTGGGCGCCTCAGCTACAAGCAACTGGCAGCACGCTTCAGACGGATCGGCTTTTTCCTTGAAAGGCGCGGGGTGAAACGGGGTGACCGCGTGGCTGTCCTGCTTGGCCGGGAGCCGGACGGCATTGCTGCCCTCCTGGCGGTCATGAGCATCGGCGCTGTCTGGGTTCCGCTCGATCCCGATCATCCGGATGAACGGCTGGGGTCCATCCTGAAGGACGCGGGTTCGGCAGCGGTTCTCACAAAAGGGCTTCATGCGGACCGGCTCGGGAAGCTGGGCGATCCCCCGGCGGTCATCATCGATCTTGCAAAGGAACGCACCGGTCTTCAGGGGCGCCTGGCCAGACCGCCGTCCGCAGCTGTCCGGGCCGAGGATCCGACCTATATCATCTACACGTCGGGTTCGACCGGCGCACCCAAGGGGGTGGCCATCTCCCACGGAGCCCTCTCCGGCCACTGCGAGGTGATTGCCAAGGAATACGCACTGACCGCAGGCGACGCTGTGTTGCAGTTCGCTCCGACATCGGTTGATACGGCAATCGAGCAGATCCTGCCCGTGCTGACCAAAGGCGGGAGACTGGAACTCAGGCCCGACGGCCTGCAGGCCCCGGCGGACTTCCTGAAGATGTTGCGCGCAAGGGCGGTCACCGTGGCTGACCTGCCCCCGGTCCTGCTGCACGAGCTTCTGAGGTCCTGGGAACAGGGCAAGGCCGACCTGTCGGGCCTGCCGCTGCGCCTTCTGATCGTCGGCGGCGAGGCGCTCGCCCCGGAGGTCGTGGATCTCTGGAGCCGCAGTGCTCTGGCTGGATGCCGCCTGATCAATGCCTACGGGCCGACTGAAGCGACAATCACGGCCCTGACCCATAGCGTGAAACCGAACAGCCGCGATCACAGTGTCCCCATCGGCCGGCCCCTGCCTGGCATGGAAGTTTATATTCTCGACCGGGATGGCAACCTGGTGCCCGACGGTGTTGTCGGAGAACTGCATCTGGGCGGTGAGCGTCTCGCGATCGGCTATCACGAACGTCCCGAGCTGACAGAAGCCAAGTTTCGCGATCATCGGATAGCCGACCGGCTGGTTCGGCTATATGCGACCGGTGATCTCGCCCGCTTCAGGGCAAACAGCGGTGGTTTGGTCGAGTTTCACGGGCGTCTGGACGATCAGGTCAAGATCCGTGGGTACCGGATCGAACTCGGGGAGGTCGAGGCGGCCATCGCCTCCTGCGGCATCAGTGAAGTCGCCGTTGTTCTGGAAAGAAGCCTGGCAGGGGACCCGGTTCTGACCGCCTATCTCGGCGCCAAGGAAAAGAGCTTCGACGAACTGGAGGTCAAGCGACGGGTCTCCGAAACGCTGCCCGCGCATATGGTGCCCTCCGTCTGGGTATGTCTTGAGCGGCTTCCCAAAACCGTCAGCGGCAAGATCGACCGTCATTCCCTCAGAAGACCGGCAAGTGCGGATGGCGGGACGACCGGTCAAATTCGGGCGCCCCGGGACCGGCTTGAAACGAGGCTTCTTGAAATCTGGTCCGAAGTGCTTGGGCGAAGTGCGCAGGAGAGGCCCCTCGACATTGATGAGGATTTTTCCGAAGCCGGAGGCCACAGCCTTCTCGCTGTCCGCCTGTTGAGCCGGATCCAGCAGGCCTTCAATTGTACGCTGTCGGTTTCCGATCTCGCTCTTGCTGGCACTGTTGCCGCACAGGCCCAGTTGCTCCGGCAGCGCGGTCTCATGGCAGGCACCTCCGGTAGAGACAGTGATCCCCCTGAAACGGTGCCGCTGATGGTGTCCCTCCGCCAGCCGGACCCTGGCGCAAAACCCGTGACCGAAGCCCCCTTGTTCCTGATCCACCCGGTCGGGGGCGCTCTGTCCTGTTACCAGCCACTGCTCGACGCGTTGCCCCGGGATATCTCCGTCTACGGTCTGCGTGCCGAGGGACTGGAACCGGGAGAAACGTGCCCGGCGGAAAGCCTGGAAGAACTGGCGGCACGGTATTGCCAAGAGATCCTGAGGCAGCAAGCCAGCGGTCCCTACAGGCTATGCGGCTGGTCGTTCGGCGGTGTCGTCGCCTACGAAATCGCCCGGCAGCTGAGACAGGCCGGTGAGGAAATCGCCTTCCTTGGTCTTGTCGACAGTTTCACCCCACAGGACCTGAAGGACATGGGGATCATGTCGGGAAGCACTGGGGCAGACAACGCCCGGGATTGCAAGGAGGCGTTCGTCAGGGATCTTTTCGGTGTCGAGGTGGATCTCGCGACTGATCAGGATGTCATTGAGCTCGTCCGTGGCTTTCCCCAGTTCGAAGCCGTGCTTCCGGGCGCCGGGCCGCAAGACATTGAACGGCTGCTGACTGTGTTCAGCGCACATGAGAAACTGTTGAGCGCGTATCGGCCGCAGTCCTGTGACGTCACCATCACACTGGTGAGAGCCGTCGAGGGCCAGGACCGGCACTTCGTGGAAAGCTGGCAGGACCTGACTTCGGCATCGGTCAATCTGCTGAACGTCGAGGCCGGTCACTATTCGGTCCTCCGGCAACCGGCTTTGTCCCAGTGGCTGTCCGCTTTCGACGACCGTCCGGTCTCCACCCGAGGAGATAGTACAAGATGAGCAAAGCGTGGATTTTCTTTGCACAAAGCGCGTTTGAAAGTGTTGCGTGCAGGTTCAAAACAGTTCTGCGCTGGAACGCTGGTAGTGCTAACTTTATAGTCTTGTTTCGATTTGCAACCGATAGGGTGAGTCGGCCGAATGGCATATGATGACGAATTCGACGACTACGAAGAGGCGTTGAGTGGTGAGCGGCGGCGCCAGTTGCAGCTTTACCTGTTCATCATGCTACTGGCGTTCGGCGTTGCCCTGGCTGTTCTGTGGAACCGGATCGTCATTACGGTTCACTCGGGTGAAGCCGGTGTGCTCTATCGCTGGGTGTCCGGAACGGAGATGAACCAGATCTATGGCGAGGGGCTGCACATCCTCTGGCCGTGGAACAGGATGTATATCTACAACGTCCGCCTCCAGACCAAAGAACGCAACTACACGATGCTGACGAAAGACGGTCTGCCAATCGATCTTCAGATTGCAGTGCGCTATCAGCCGGATCTGCGTCTTCTTCCCCTGCTGCATGTCACGGTCGGGCCGGAGTATCTGGACAAGGTCGTTTTTCCCGAAACGGAGGCGGTCCTGCGCCGCGCTGTCGGGCAATACACACCCGAGCAGGTCTATACGAGCAAGCTCGGCTTCTTGGAGTCGGTGGTCATAAGCAGCCTGACCAGTGTCGAGGATCGGTATGTGATCGTCGACAACGTGCTGGTGCGGAACGTGGAGCTTCCGGCAGCGGTTCGTCTGGCGATCGAGCGCAAGCTGACGTTGTCGGAGGAGCAGAAAGCCTACAGGTACCGGATTGAAATCGAGCAGGAAGAGGCGAAGCGCAAGGCGATCGAGGCCGGGGGTATTCAGCAGTACCAGGACACGATCAAGAAAAGCCTGACGGAAAACCTGCTTAGATGGCAGGGAGTGCAGGCCACCAAGGATCTGGCGACATCGCCGAATTCCAAGACGGTCGTTATCGGATCGGGCAAGGATGGACTGCCGATCATTCTCGGCGGCGACAGATAGACGTGATGGCGCGGGGCGAGACAGATCCACCGGCAAAGGGAAGAGCCCGGAACCAGGCGCGAAAGCTGCTTTTCGCAGGCCTTCTTCTTGTCCTCGGACTTGGAGTTCTGGTCGTTGCTCTTTCGCGGATAAGTTCCACCGCCCCGACCGTGTCGCGTCTGACCGGGTATCTGACAGATCTCTTCCGGCAGAAAGACAATTCCCTGAGTCTGGTGGCGGTCTACTCCGATGACAGTGAGGACAGCAACTTCGTCAACGGGGTCCGCATGGCGGTCACGCAGGTGAACGCGACCCGTCAGAAAGTTCTCGGCAAGCCCTTGAAGCTGGAATTTGTCAGGGAAGCGGAAGCGACGAGTGTGGTCCCACTGGAGACGATCGTTTCAAGAACCCTGAAAGTCTCTGGAAAGATTGCGGAAACGGACAATCTTCTGGCAGTCATTGGCCACGAATGGTCGGACACAGCCGTTACGGCTAGTTCCGTCTATGCGCGGGAAAATGTGCTGTTCCTTGCGACACAGGCCACTGCAAGGTCCCTGACAGACCATGGTTTCGACACGGTGTTCGCGCTGCAGCCGGATAATTCCACAAATGCGCATATCGTTGCCAGCTACGCGCTCAAGCAAGGATTGAAGCGGTATATCGTCCTCTCGGACAAGACCGACTACGGAAAGGAGTCCGCGAATTTCTTTTCCGAAGCAGTTGCGAACGAAGGTGCGGAGCTGGTCTACCGGGGCTTTCTTTCAGGCACGCAGCGTTCCATTGACGAGCTGCTGATGTTCGTCCTGGACAACAAGCTCTTCAAGCGAACAGACTTTGATGCCTTTTTCATCGTGTCGTCTTCAGTCCAGGAGACGTCAGAGTTCATCAAACGGGCACGCTATCTCGGACTGGATGTTCCCGTCCTCGGAATGGAATACATGTTTTCCGAAGTCATCGAAGCCAACGTCGGCAAGGCGGGAATGAAAGACGTGATTGGCGTGTCGCTCTACGACAGGGACGCAATTTCCGAAAAGGGCAAGGCTTTCGCAGCAGACTTTGAAAGCAAATTCGACCGGTTGCCGGACCTGAACGCAGCGATCGGCTACGACGCCACCTTGCTGATCCGCGATGCGGTCAACAGGGCGGAATCGCTGGACCCCAACCGCGTCTCGGATATATTGAAAGTGTCCCGTTACAAGAACCCGTTTTCGGGCGTAACGGGCCCGCTGGTGTTTGACCGGAACGGCCTCATTACCGACACGCATGTCTTTGTCGTGCGTCACGATGGGACCGAGTTCCGAACTGTCGACAGCATCAAGATACCGTTGGGGCCAAAATCGGTGCTGCATTTGGATCCGCAGGATGGCAAAGGATCTGACGCGAACCAGACCGAAGCGCTTCCTTCAGCGATGGAGACTATTGGCCAATGACTATCTTCGTGAATCCCTGGTTGTTCCTGATCTGGGTACTGGCCAGTTGGGTCATCGGTGTTCTGGGCAGGGACACACGTTTCGGCTTTGTCGGAAATTTCCTGATCGCCTTCGTGTTCTCGCCGCTGGTGGGTATTATTGTCCTGCTCGCTGCGGATCGCTGGCGCAGACCGTCGCGGGACCGCAAGAGACGCAAGGCCTGAAACGGCGCGAGGGCACAGGTATCTGAAACGGGCACGGCGCTGAAGCCAGCCCTTTTCCGTCAATCGGTGTTCCACATCTTCCCGAAACAAAAATGCCGCAGCGTTGGAACACTGCGGCACCGAGATTTTCCGGAAGGTCGAGATCGGTCAGGACGCTGCTTCGCTCGCAGCTGCTTCCTCTGTCTCTGCCTTTTGCTTGAACTTGCGGGCAACCGACTTGCCCTTTTCAAACTGTTCCTTGTAGAACTCGCGCATCTTGCTGGCGTTGAAATCCATCAAGGTGCCGCCTTCCTCGTAATGCTTGGCGATGGACCTGCCGACCGCATAGGTCGAACCGCCTGCAACCACGGGCAGGGACACCATTCCGACCATCCAGCCGATACCGGGGATCATCTTGGTGGCGCTGGCCGCCACGACATAACCGGCGCCGTAGCCGAGCACGCCGCCCGCAAGCGCATAAATGACCTTGCGGCCAAGCTTTTCGGAGAATGGCTTGCCGTAGAGTTGCGACAACTTCTGGATCATGCGCAGCTGAATTCCCACGACGGCAGCGATATCGAAAAACGCAACCGGAACGATGCTCGCGGCGACGGATCCGATCACATAGTCCTTGATCAGGTTGTCAGCCGTCAGTTCGCGGTTGATATCGAATTCAGCGTCATTTTCGACGGCTTCCGCCTCTGCGACGTCTTCAACCGGCTCTTCAGCCTTGCTTGCGGTAGTTCTGCTCGCCATAGAAATCTCCTGAGATCCGCACGGACATTTATCGAATGTCCGACCGAAGTGAAGGTGGCCTACATTCCTGTACGGCATCCGCACCGCCAGAACGGTACTCTTTCTGGCGGAAAATGAAAAGCGTCCACGCAGTTAAACGGTTGGTATCGCCGTATTTGGGCTCGTTGCAGTCGTGTCACCCGCCAATCCTGCGAGATGCGCGAGATAGACTTCCCCGACAATCCGCACGAGCACGGCCGCGGATATGGACGTAATCGCCGTCGCGACCAGGTTCGGACCGGGCATCATGCTCATCAGTCCTGTTGTCGCGAAACTTGCAATGCCCGGGGCCGCCATGCCGGTCAGCATCGAGGTCGCAAGTTGCTTGCTGCGAGTTCCATCAAGCGGCTGGCCGTACAGGCGGGACAAGCGGCGTAGCATGCGGTCGACAATCGCCGAAATCGCGACAAGGTCGACCCAGGGCATTGGGATCAATCCCGCGACAGTGGCGAGATTTGCATGACGTTCCACAATCAGTTTCCCGGAAGCTTGCCGGAAGGCGGCTCTGGTCGGGCGGCTGCGGGTTTCGAAGGGTGCGGCCACTGTCACGGGCAGCGGAGCCTGTGCACTGTGTTCGGCAGCGCGCGTGCGCGACGGTTTTTCTTGGCGGTCCGGGTTCAGCGGAGCCGGTTCCTCCTCAGTAGACTTTGCCGGTTCATCAGACTGCGCGGTTCGATGCGGCAGGTCTTCCGCTTCAAGGGCGGACTTTGCGGCCTTGCGCAGGTCGTCCAGCGTCCGTCTTGAGGTTCTCGGCAGTCTCTTGCTCACGCGCTGAGGGCCTTTTTTGTTGCCAGAAGGGCCTCGGCTTCATTTGCGATTTCGATAATGTCGCTTGCCGCCGCCCCATCCGGTGCGATCAGGCTGGGTGTGCCGCCATAAAGGCCGGCCTCCGCGTAGGCAACCCGGTTTGGCATATCGTTGACGAGCAACGGGAAACCGGACTCTTCCAGCTCGGTCCGAATATGCCTCGAGATCACGCTTCCCCTGATCGTCTGGGTCAGGACGCAGCGGAATGTCGGCGCCCAGCCCTTCACGCCACTCATCAGCGTCTTGACGGTGTCCATCATCCGGTCGACATCAAGCGGCGAGGCCTTGACCGGTATCAGAACCAGATCGGCGACGGCGAGAGCCGCGACCGTGATATCGCTGTCGAAGCCAGGCGTGTCGACGATGGTGACGCCATGGCGCGGTCCATGCTGCTTGATGGCCGTCCAAACGGACTTGTCAGACTGTTCGAGAAGATCAACGCCGCCAAGTGCCAGTTCGCGTTCGGCAAGACGCATGACCGACCTTTGCGGATCGGCATCGACAAGAAGCGGTGTCAGGCCTTTCAACTGCCAATGGACGGCGAGGCAGGTGGCCAGCGTGGTCTTGCCGCTTCCCCCCTTCAAGGAGGCGATGGTGACGACTGATCCGCTCATGTGCACCTGTTTCCGCTGATTCCCCGGTGTTCCGGTGAATGTTAACAAAAACTCAACGGAATGCTACGGGCTCGCCGCGGATTTCAGCTGTCTGCACTGAGTTGAAGTCTCTCGACCGGTCTTACTTCTTTTTGGCGAGATAGGCCTGAATGCGCTGCGCGGCATTTGTCATGATGTTTTCGAAGAACAAGGGATAGTCATAGCCATGATAGACACCGGACGGGAAGAACGGCACATCGAGCCGCTTCGGGTCCTTTGCCACGACGGCCAGTCCTCCGTCTGCAATCTGGGCTGAAGCGAAACCCGGATAGGTTTGGTAGGTGTCGTCTTGGTTGAAAAAAGTCGACCCGCGATTGAGCTCCGCCGACGCCAGAGTGTCTTCCCGGGTCCAGGTCAAAGGATTGACGACGATGGCGCCCGGCAGAATGACGGGCGAGTCCTTCTGCTTGCCCGGAGCGACCGAATTGTAGCTGATGAAGCACCCGGTCTGATGGGCTTCTTCGCAGATCTCGATAGCCGGATTGTCCCTGAGGTCTTCTTCGGTAATCGACCAACCGACAACATATCCGGCAATAAGCTGGTCCTCGATGCCAAGCTTGCCCCAGTGGTCGACCAGCAGCTGGGTGAGGACGTAGGACCCCTGGCTGTGGGCCGCCAGAATGAACGGCCGGCCCTTGTTGTGATGTTGCATGTAGTAGCGCAGAGCCCTGCTGACATCGTTCTCGCCATAGGCAACGAGGGCGTCACGCTCCTTTTCCGGCAGATTGAAACCGGCAAGGTTCATCTGTCGGTAGAACGGCGCGTAAAGGTTAGCCTGACCCGAAAAAATACGGGCCTCGGTCGTGACGGTTTCCGCGGCAGCGGCGACGAGGTCCTTGCGTGTGATGTCCATCAGCCAGGCCGAGTTGTCAAAGAGCACCGTCGGATAGATCCAGATGATATCGACGCCAAATCTGTCCGGATCCTCCGGCCTGTCGAGCCACCCGGCCGCACTCTCGTAGTCAGGGGCAGGAGGCACGCTTGCTTTGGAGAAGGGTGGCAGTTTTGTTTCGTCCGCCTGAACCGACACGACGCTACTCAACAGAAGTCCCGCCCAAAGCAGGGCCGCGAGGCGTGACAATGTCCTGAACCTGGAACGGTCGGCTGAGCCTGGAAACATCTGCTACTCCCGCAATGAATGAGCCGTAGGCGTCGATGGGGCGGCGTTCAAGGCAAAACACAACCATATGCGGCACGGACTTGCCAGAAGAATCCTTCGGCCAGCACACTTTGGAGGTGCGCAGAAGCAGGGGAGATCCGGTCTTTTCCCTCGGGTCTTGTGCCGCATTCAGTCAAAGGAATGCGGCACACATTTAACCTAGAGCATCCAGGTTGTGATGCCGGGAAAAAACAGCAGGATGGCCAGGACAATGAGTTGTAGCAGGATAAACGGCAGCAGGGCTCCGTAGATGTTGCCGAGCGTTATGTCCGGTGGGGCCACGCTTTTCAGATAGAAGGCTGCCGGTCCGAAGGGAGGCGTCAGGTAGGAGACCTGCATGTTGACTGCGAACAGGATACCGAACCAGATCGGATCGTACCCAAGCTGAACGACGATCGGCACGAAGATCGGCAAGGTCAGCAGGGCTATCCCGATCCAGTCCAGGAACATGCCGAGCACGAGCAGGATCAGCATCATGAACAGGATGACGACCACCGGTGAAGAGTCGAGACCAAGCATGACCGCGGAGACGAAGCGGTTGCCGCCCATCAGGTTATAGACACCGACCAGAACGGCCGCGGCGATCCCGATCCAGATGATCATGCCGCATGTTTCCAGCGTGTGGACCAGGCTTTCCTGCAACATTCGGGTGTTTAGTTCGCGGCGGAGCAGGGATATGACGAGCACCGAGGAGACCCCAAGTGCCGCGGCTTCCGTAATGGAGGCAATGCCACCGTAGATCGAGCCCAGAACCGCCACCACGATGAAGACCGGCGCGATGAGGGACCTGATCGCACTGCCAACGGTTTCTTCTGCCCGTTCTTCTTCGGAAATCGGCGGGCCAAGGTCCGGATTTCGGACGCATCGGACTAGGACATAGGCGATGTAGCAGCCCAGCAGCATCAGCGCGGGTGTGACAGCGGCAACGAAGAGATCGGCAATGGAGACACTTGCAACCAGCCCATAGATGATCAGGACGATGGAAGGGGGCATCATTGTCCCGAGTGACCCGCCAGCACAGACGACGCCGATTGACAGGTCGCGGTCATAGCCAAGCCGCAACATCTGGGGCAAGGCAAGAATACCCAGCAGAACGATTTCACCGCCGATGACACCGGACATGGCGGCCATCAAGGTCGCGACAATCAGGGTTTGAACGGCGACGCCACCCGGTAACCGTCCGGCGAGGACGCGCATTCCGTTGAAGAGGTCCTTCGCAATGCCCGATCTGTCGAGCAGGGCCGCCATCAGGATGAACATCGGAATGGCAACGAGAGAATATTCGGTGATGAAGCCGAAGATGCGGGCGGTGACCAGCGGAAGGGCATTCCCGCCGAACCAGCCGAATGTGAATACCAGGGCAACAAGCCCAGTCACCCAGGCCAGGGGCTGACCGGTCAGCAACAAGACGAAGATGCTGCCCACGAGCAGCAGCGTTCCGTATTCAATGCCCAGTTCGTTCAGTCCCATCTCATTTGCCTCCGCGTTCGCTGTAGGCAGCGTCATCGCCGCGGATGGCCTTGATCAGATGCATCAGGGTCTGAACGAACATCAGGCAAACACAGATCAGGATAATGATTTTCAAGAGGGCGGGTGTCGGTGGGTTCCAGGCCGTTCCCGTGCCTTCCAGATGGATATCTCCATTGGGCCGGTGGGTGGCCTTCCAGGCCATCGTCACGCCTGCGTATCCGAGACCTGCAAAGAAGATCATTGCGATCAACGAATTCACGATATCCAGCCATCGCCGAACCCCGGGCGAAACCGAGTCATAAATCATGCGGACGCGGATGTGCTTGTCGCGGGCGAGCGCGACGGGGCCGCCGATCAGGAAGATGGCTGCGATGAGGAAGGTCGTGCTTTCGTGCGCCCAATAGGTTGGGCTGTCGAACACGTAGCGGGCGATAACCTCATAGACGCTGATGGCAAACGCCAGAAAGATGGCCCAGGAAAAGAGCTTGGCGGACCCGGCAATAAGCCGGTCGAGGCCGGTTCGCAGCTCGGCTTGGCCAGTGTCTTCCAGGTCACTCACGTCCGGATTGTCCGGCATGGCTTCTTCTCCCGTCGTGCGGTTGGCATTCTTTTGTGGGAAATCGGGAATGGTCTGCCAGAAGAAAGGTCCGGCTGAACCAGGGTCAGGCAGACGCGAGGTCTGGCCGCTCCCGGGCCTGTTGGGCCGGGAGCGGCTGCATCAAAGGAGACGCTGGTCAGATCAGAGCTGGTTGCGGCCCTTCAGATAGGCGACAACCGCATCGTAGTAGCGTTGGGTTAGGTCGTTCTTGCCGGCCCAGTTTTCCCACTCCTGCTGCGCGATCCTGCGGAACTTCGCCCGCTCGTCGCCAGACCAGTTGACGATTTCGATGTCCGGATTGGCCTTGGCTTCCTCGACAGCGGCTGCATCGAGTTTGCGCACGGAATAAACGTGATCGAAGATGAACTGGTCGACGGAGGCGTTCAGGATGGCCTTGAGGTCGTCCGGAAGTTCATCCCAGATCGACTTGGTCATCGAAATGTCGATCAGCGGCAGGGAGTGGAAGCCCGGATAGAGCGGATAGTGGGCAACGTCATTCATGCCCTGCGACTGGTTGGTTGCGAAAACCGTGTAGTCGGCCGCCTGGACCACGCCCTTGTCGAGAGCCGTGAAGACTTCGGAACCGGGCAGGGCAACCGGAGACGCACCAGCCTTGGAGAAGATCTCGTAGACCATACCTTCCGGCGCACGCATCTTGACGCCCTTCAGGTCTTCAACGGAGCGGATCGGAACGCTGGAAACGAATGCTTCCGGCTCGGTTGCCGCGGCTCCGATGAAATGGACGCCGTAAGGCTCGACCAGTTCGGCGTAGAGCTCATGGCCGCCACCGGATTGCATGAACCCGATCAGTTCGAAAGGATCGCTCCAGGCGCCGACCAGGTTGCCCATCATGGCAAAGGCGGGGTCTTTCCCGGCGAAATAGCTCGGGTCGGTCAGGTGGCCCTGCAAAATGCCGGAGCCAACGGCATCAAGCGTATCGGTGTGAGGGACAACGGCGCCGATCGGCAAAATCTCGATGGCGATGCGCCCGCCAGACATTTTCTCGACGCTTTCAGCCCATTTCTGTTTGTTGATAAAGCCCGGCTCACCGGCCGTTTCCGAGGTCTGGAAGGTCCAGTTGTAGTCCGCCGCCGTAGCGACACCCGGTGCGGCAAGAACCGACAGGGCGAACAGGCTTGATAGAATTCCGGTCTTCAGTGACAGCAAACGTCCCAAAGGCCCGTCGCTTGCAACTGTCTGCCTGACGCGGGCTGCAAGGTTTTGAAATTGCACACCGCCGCGCGGCGTTTTTGTGTCTTCACGATAACTATTCGATTGCATGTTTTCCTCCCACATACATCGCCACAGTGTTGGCTCGCCAACGCTTGGCACGTCACGTTACGCGGCGAGGAACCGGATGTGACAGGGCGATTCACGCAATCCATTTGCGGGAACCCGCAATTTGGGTGTTGGTGCCGGTATTGCAGCCCCTGGATGTGCCGATCAGCCTCAATGTGGCGACCTTCCACACCGGAGATATCGAAAGCGACTTTCGGAATTTTTCAAAAGAGGCAAGGAGCAGGAGCACCGTCCGGCAATCGTCGCCGGATGGTCGCTTTCGTTGAGCCTGCGAAGATCCGATCAAGTGCAAACGCCCCGGAAACGGCTGTTTCCAGGGCGCTTATCTGTCATGTCGTCTTCATTCAGAAGGCAGCTTCCTGCGCTTGCGGCCGCTCGACGGTGTCATGGTGCTGCACAAGCGGCCGGTTGCCGGAAAGCTTGCGAACCAGAACGTAGAAGACCGGTGTCATGAAGATGCCGAAGAAGGTTACGCCGATCATGCCGGAGAAGACAGCGACCCCCATGGCAGAGCGCATTTCGGCGCCGGCACCGGTTGAAAGCACCAGCGGGACGACCCCCATGATGAAGGCCATGGAGGTCATCAGGATCGGCCTAAGCCGCAAACGGCTGGCTTCAATGGCCGCTTCCACGGGTGACCGGCCCTCGAACTCCAGTTCCCGTGCGAATTCCACGATCAGGATCGCGTTTTTCGCCGAGAGGCCGACAAGCACTATCAACCCGATCTGGGTGAAGATGTTGTTGTCGCCCGCTGTCAGCCAGACGCCCGTCAGGGCGGCAAGCACACCCATGGGAACGATCATGATGATCGCCACAGGCAGCATCAGGCTTTCATACTGGGCGGCAAGCACCAGGTAGACCAGAAGCAGGGCCAGAGGGAAGACGAGGAACCCGGAACTGCCGGCAAGGATCTGCTGGTAGGTGAGGTCGGTCCATTCGAAGGCGATGCCCTTGGGCAGGGTTTCTTCCGCGATCCGTTCGACCGCGGCCTGTGCCTGGCCGGAGGAATAGCCGGGCGCCGGGCCGCCGTTGATGTCAGCGGCAAGAAAGCCGTTGTAGCGGGTTGCGCGTTCCGGCCCGGTGGTCGCCTCCACCTTCAGAAGGGCGGAGAGCGGGATCATCTGGCCGGTGGCGGAGCGGACCTTCAGCTTGCCGATATCGTCGGCATGGGCCCGGTACTGGGCGTCTGCCTGCACCCGGACGCTGTAGGTGCGGCCGAAGGCGTTGAAATCGTTGACAAAAAGCGACCCCAGATAGATCTGCAGCGTCTCGAACACATCCGTTACCGAAACACCGAGCTGCTCGGCCTTGGTGCGATCGAGATCCGCATAAAGCTGGGGCACATTGATCTGGAAGCTGGAGAACAGTCCGGCCAGCTCCCGTGTCTGGTAGGCCTGTGCCAGGAACGCCTTGTTGGCGGCGTCGAGTGCCTGGTAGCCGAGCCCGGCGCGGTCCTCGATCTGCAGCTTGAACCCGCCGGTGGTGCCCAGGCCCTGGACGGGCGGCGGCGCGAATATGGCGATGAACGCATCCTGGATCGTGCCGAATTTCTGGTTCAGCTGCATGGCAATCGCATTGCCTGACAGGTCCGGAGACTGTCGTTCCTCGAAATCCGACAGAGTGGCGAAGACGATGCCGGCGTTGGAGGAGTTGGTGAACCCGTTGATCGACAGGCCCGGGAAGGCGATGGCGTGTTCGACGCCTTCCTGTTCCAGCGCAATCTCGCTCATCCGGCGGATGACGTCTTCCGTGCGGTCCAGTGTGGCAGCGTCGGGAAGCTGGGCAAAGCCGATCAGATACTGTTTGTCCTGCGCCGGAACAAAGCCACCGGGAACCGTGGTGAAGAGGCTGTAGGTTGCTCCTGCCAACACCATGTAGATCCCCATGACAATGGTCTTGCGGGACAACAGGCCGCCGATGCTCTTGCCGTAGGCGTTGGACCCGGCGCCGAACGCCCGGTTGAAGCCTCTGAAGAACCAGCCGAACAGGAAATCCATCGCACGCGTCAGCCAGTCCTTGGGCGCATGATGATCCTTCAGGAGAAGGGCGGCCAGCGCCGGGGACAGGGTCAGCGAGTTGATGGCCGAGATCACGGTGGAGATCGCAATCGTCAGCGCGAATTGGCGATAGAACTGACCCGACAGACCGGTGATGAAGGCCAGAGGAACGAACACGGCCACCAGCACAAGCGCTATGGCGATGATCGGCCCGGAGACTTCCTTCATGGCCTTGTAGGTGGCTTCGCGTGGGTGCAGTCCGCTCTCGATATTTCGCTCAACGTTTTCCACGACCACAATCGCATCGTCGACGACGATGCCGATGGCGAGAACCAGTCCGAACAGGCTGAGCGCATTGATTGAGAAGCCGAAGACATACATGACACCGAAGGTGCCGATGATCGACACGGGAACCGCGATCAGGGGAATGATCGACGCGCGCCAGGTCTGCAGGAACAGGATCACGACGAGAACCACCAGCACCACGGCTTCAAGCAGCGTGTCGACGACCTTTTCGATGGAGGAACGCACGAATTTCGTGGTGTCGTAGACGATCTCGTATTTGACGCCGTCGGGCATGGCGACCTGTAGGTCGTTCATGGTTTCGACCACCGCATCGGAGATTGCAATCGCATTGGAGCCTGGTGCCTGAAACACCGGAATCGCGACGGCGGGCTTGCCGTCGAGCAGCGAGCGCAAGGAATAATCGGCCGCGCCCAGCTCGATCCGGGCGACGTCACGCAACCGGGTGACCTCGCCGTTGTCACCGGTGCGGACGATGATGTTGCCGAATTCTTCCGGTGTCTGAAGGCGCCCCTGCGCATTCACGCTGAGCTGAACGTCGACGCCTTCCAGATTGGGCGACGCACCGATGGTGCCGGCTGCTGCCTGCACGTTCTGTTCGCGGATGGCTCTGGTGATGTCGCTGGCTGCCAGATTGTGTCCGGCCGCCTTCTGTGGATCGACCCACACACGCATGGAATAATCGCCCGAGCCGAACACCTGCACCTGGCCGACGCCCTGAATGCGGGCCAGCCGGTCCTTGATGTTGAGAACGGCATAGTTGCGCAGATAGGTGATGTCGTAGCGATTGTCCGGCGAGGTCAGGTTTACCACCATCATCAGATCGGGCGAGCTTTTCACCGTGGTCACACCCAGGCTCCGGACTTCTGCCGGCAGGCGCGGCTCGGCCTGCGAAACGCGGTTCTGGACAAGCTGCTGGGCCTGGTCGGGATCGGTGCCAAGCTCGAAGGTGACCGTGAGTGTCATGGCGCCGTCGGAGGTCGCCTGGCTGGTCATGTAGAGCATGCCCTCGACGCCGTTGATCTGTTCTTCCAGCGGTGTTGCCACCGTCTCGGCAATGACTTTCGGGTTGGCTCCGGGGTAGGCGGCGCGCACGACAATGGAGGGCGGTACCACCTCCGGATATTCGGAAATGGGAAGAGCCCTCATGCCGAGCAGGCCGGCGATGAGGATGAGGACGGACAGCACGCCGGCAAAAACCGGTCGGTCGACGAAGAATCTCGAGATATTCATGGCCAGGCCCTTTCCAGCAGGAAATCGGGACAACACGTTCCCGGCCGGTGGCGGGGCCTCCGGCGATCATCACTTGAATTGTTGAAGAGGGGGAGGCGGAGCGCCATGCGCTCCACCTGATCACTCAGTTTGCAGCGGCGACATCGTTTTCGAGCTGCGGATCGACAAGCGCACCTGAGCGGATGCGTTGCAGGCCGTTGACGACGATCCGTTCGCCCGGCTTGAGCCCGCTGTTGACGATGCGCGCGCCTTCGGCGGTTCTGCCAAGCTCAACCGACCTATAGGCCGCCTTGTTGTCATCGCCGACAACGTAGACGTATTTCTTGTCCTGGTCGGTGCCGATGGCGCGTTCGCTGATCAGGACTTTCTGTTCGGGTCTGGGTTCCCCCATGCGAATGCGCACGAACTGGCCCGGTATGAGCTTGCCGCCCGGATTGTCGAAAACGGCCCTGACACCAATGGTGCCGCTGACGGCATCAACCTGGTTGTCGACCAGCTGAAGTTTGCCCTTCACCGGGTGTCCCGCGGTTGACGAGGTTTCGATTTCCACCGGGATCATGTCCAGCGGGGGAACTGCGGCATCTGTCTTTGGCAGCTCTGCCAGAACCCGCGAGACCAGGTCTTCACTTGCGTTGAAGCTTGCATAGATCGGATCGACGGACACCAGGGTGGTCAGGGCCGGAGAGGCGGAGCCCGCCGCAACCAGATTACCGACGGTGATCTCGATCTTGCCGACACGGCCGGACACGGGCGCCAGGATCTTGGTGTAACCAAGCTCCAGCTTGGCGGACCTGAGGGCTGCCTTCACGGTTCTGAGGGTGGCTTGAGCTTCGGCGTAGGTGTTGCGTCGCTGGTCGAGCACGCTTTGAGAGATCGTCCGGTTTTCGATGAGCTTGTTGCCGCGATCCAGTTCCAGCTTGGCGAGGTTCAGCTGCGTTTGCGCCAGTTCAACCTGACCTTCCCTTTGCGCGACAGCGGCTTCATAGGGGGCGGGGTCGATGGTGAAGAGCGGATCACCGGCTTCCACCAGCGCGCCTTCGCGAAAATCGACGGACTGGATGGCACCGGCCACGCGGGAGCGGATCTGTACCCGGTCGATGGCTTCAAGCCTGCCTGAGAAATCCTCCCACACGGTGATCTCGCGTGACTTGACCTCGGCCACGGTCACCGGCACCGCCGGGATGGTGGCTGTATTGCCGGCGGCTGTCGCCGGGCTGGTCGCCGGAAGGTTCATGATGAGGACAGCGGCTGAAACAGAGACAGCAACTGCCAGGCTGGCGCCCGTCAGGGCCCAGAGCTTGCTTCTTGATGTCATTGGTCTCTCCTTGGAAACCCTCTCGAAAAATCAATCTTCAGAAGGGTTTAAGTGCAAATTCAATGAAGGCTGACGGACTGCGCGAAACCCGAAAATTGCGCGGAAACGGTTTCCTGCCAGGTCGGGGTCTCGTCCGTCTTTCCGCCGTAGAGCGATGGCCAGCCAGCCCCGGCGGGGAGAACATGCTGGTGAACGTCAACACCTGCATTCTGGAGGCAGGTGGCAAAACCGAGTGTTTCGTCTTTCAGCGGATCGTCCTGCGAGCACAGAACGAGCGCCGGCGCAACGCCGGTCAGGCGTGAGCACATGCAAGGGGCAGCGTAAGGGTGGCACATGCCGGTGCTGAGATAGTGGCTCCAGCCGTCTGCCCAGATATCCTTCATGCCGACCCCGGCAGCCGCCTGAAACGAGGTGGAGCCCATGAACGGATCGAGCAGGGGCGACAGCAGGATCTGTCCGTCCAGTTCATCGGCGAAATGATCCCGGGCCTTCAGGGCGACTGCCGCGGCGATGTTGCCGCCAGCCTCGACGCCACCGACAAGAAGCAGGGATTTGCGGTTTCCCAAACCAGCGCGTTTCTTCGCCAGATAGGAAAAGATCGAAAACCCGGTTTCCAGTGGTTTCGGGAAAACGCTGCCAAGCGGCACGTTGTAATCCGGCATCACGACAATGGCGCCGGTTTCGGCGATGATATGCGCGACCTCACAGTCCTGCGGCAAGGTGCCTTGAAAGGCCCCGCCGTGGAAGTAGATCAGGACCGGCGGCGCCTTGCTGTATTCAGCGCCCTGATAGACACGCGCCGCCACGGGGCCGATGGCCACCTTATCGAGCGTCATGTCCTTTATCTGCACCGTCATTTTCAGCGCCGTTTCGTGTCCGTTGATTGAAGGAAGGCAGAGTACACCAGCCCTCTTGCTTGTCTGATAGGTATTGTTGTTCCAAGTCTGGAATAAGAGGTGTATTATTGGTTTCACTATTCGAAATTTCGAACAATAAGCCTATTTCTTGATCAGGATGCCTGGAAATGGATCAGCTCTCTGCCATGCGTGCCTTTGTCAGGGTTGTTGAAACAGGCAACTTCACCCGTGCCTCCGACTCGCTTCAGATGCCGAAGGCAACGGTGACAAACCTGATCCAGAATCTCGAAAGGCATCTGCAGACGAAATTGCTCAACCGGACCACGCGGCGGGTGATCGTGACGACGGATGGGGCGCTCTACTATGAGCGCGCCGCTCAGATCGTGTCGGAGGTCGATGAGCTTGATGCCAGCCTGACCCAGGCGCAAAGCACGCCGGGGGGACGGCTGCGCGTGGAAATGTCAGGTGCTTTCGCAGACTGGTTCGTCATTCCGGCGCTTGGCGGGTTTTACGAAAAATATCCGGATATCCGGATCGATCTCGGGATTGGTGACAGGACGGTCGATTATCTGGCGGAAAATGTCGATTGCGCCCTGCGCGGGGGCGCCCCGGCCGATCAGTCGCTGATTGCGCGGCGGGTGGCGGAAATCGGGCTGATCACCTGTGCGGCAACCTCTTATCTGGAGCGGGCCGGAATTCCGGAAAGTCCGGAGGATGTGCAGGCCAATCACTCGAGTGTCAGCTACTTTGTTGCCGCCAAGGGGCGCACGAATCCTCTCACCTTTCGCAAGAACGGTGAGGAAATTCTGGTCGACGGACGGTATCACTGCTCGGTCAACGATGCCCGCAGCTATGTTGCAGCTGCGCGGGCCGGGCATGGCATCGCTCAGTTGCCGGACTTCATGGTGCAGAAGGAACTGGAGCGCGGAGACCTCGTGCCGGTGCTGGCGGAATGGTCCGCCGACACCATTCCTCTCTATATCGTCTACCCGCCCAACCGGCATCTGTCGAACAAGGTTCGCGTTTTCGTCGATTGGCTGGTGCGCCTGCTGGCCGATATTCCAGAGCCTGGCGAGGTCTCGTCAGGACGGCAGGGTAGCGGCGCAAACCGGTGACCGGCTGACGGTTTTGCCGGGGTCAGATCCCGAACCTGTCCCGCAGCCGGTAGACCAGCACGGACGGTGCCAGGAACCAGGGATTGCCCTGGTAAAGCGGCCGTGTCCGGAAAGGGATCTTCTCGAAGGCGGAGGGGGATTTTTCCAGGCCGGCGGCCTTCTGGCCGATGCGCATGCCCAGATAGCTCGCCATGCCGACGCCGGACCCACAATAGCCGCCTGCATGAAACAGGCCCTTGTCCTCGCCAGCGTGGGCAAGCGTGTCGAAGGTGTAGCCGACAAATCCCATCCAGGCATGGCTGATCCGCACGGTGCCCAGTTCGGGAAAAAGGGCCGTCATGTCGCGGTGGAGTTTGAGCGCGCTGTTGCGCGGGTCTGTTTCGCTCAAGGAAACCCGGCCGCCAAAAAGAACGCGCTTCCGGTCTGGCGACAGCCGGTAGTAATAGACCAGCTTTCTGGTGTCCGACAGAATCCGATCGGTCGGGAACAGCCGGTCGATCGTTTCGCTCGGAATTTCCTCCGTTGCGATCACGTAGGAACCGATGGGGATCAGCCGCCGTTGCAGCCATGGCGAAAGGGGGCCGGAGTAGCCATTGGTCGCCAGAATGACCTTGCCCGCCTTGAGGGGACCGCTGCTTGTGAGAACCTTGAAGCCTGAGGCTTCGCGTTCAAGGGACATCACCCGGCACTTGCCGCGCACCATTGCGCCTTCGGCCAGAACCTTGCTCAGAAGCGAGGGGTGGTATTTGCTGACATCGACGCTGCAATGACGCGGATTGACGATGCCGCCGTGATAAGCCTCTGTTCCAAGCTCCTTCGCCATATCGCTTTTCGGCACCATGAAGGCATCGGTCTTCCAGACCGGGTGCCCGGCGGCACAGTCCTTGGCAAGGCTTTCGTAAAGGTGCGGCTTGTGGGCGCCGTGGAAGCGGCCGGTCTCGTGCAGGCCCATCTCAAGGCCTTCTGCCCTCGACAGTGCGTGCATATAGTCGAGCGATGCCTGGCCTTCCAGACAGAGCTGGGTGGCGAGCTCCTTGCCATAGCGGCGTGCCAGGCTGGAGAAAGAGGGCTTGAGGCTGGTCGACAGCTGGCCGCCATTGCGCATGCTGCACCCCCAACCGGGGTCTTCCGCATCAAGAACCAGCGTGCCGAGGCCTTCGCGGGCGGTCTGAAGTGCCGCGTTGAGGCCGGTGTAGCCGCCGCCGACCACAAGTACGTCGACTTCCTCCGGCAGGCCAGTCTCCCGCAGAGGAACTTTCGTGGCGATGTCCTGCCAATAGGGTGTCGTCTTGAAGCCGTCTGTAAAAAGAGCCTGTGTCATTGTTCGCCTCACGCTGTTCGCGCGTCCTCCAGAATCAGATCGGCACCTTTTTCGCCAACCATGATCGCGGGTGCATTGGTGTTGCCGGATGTAACTGTCGGGAAAATGGAGGCATCGACAACCCTGAGTCCGTCGACCCCGTAAACCTTCAGGCGCGTGTCGACAACATTTTCGCCCGGCGCCGGCCCCATGCGGCAGGTGCTGACCGGGTGAAAGACGGTGGAGCACCGGCTGCGCGCATCCGCCAGCATGTCCTCGTCGGTCTGTACGCTCGGGCCGGGGGTGATTTCCTCGTCGATGACCGATTTCATGGCAGGGCTTTCGGCGATCTTGCGCATCAGCTTGCTGCCTTCGATCATTTCGGTGAGGTCGCGGTTCGTGCTGAGCGAGTTGGGGTGGATCTCCGGCATGTCGAAGGGGTTGGCCGAGCGCAGGCAGATGTGGCCGCGGCTGGTCGGCCGCGTCGGCTGAAAGCCGAGCAGGAAGCCGGGGAAGGGGTCTGGATTCATTAGCGGGCGCTTGCCTTTTGGTGCCTTGGTGTAGCTGACAGGCGAGAAGTAAAGCTGCATGTTCGGCCGTTCACAATCCGGATTGCTTTTGACGAACCCACCGGCCTGGTTGACGCTGAGTGACAACGGACCTCTGCGGGTCAGGACATAGCGGATCCCCTGGGCGAGCTTTCCCCACCACGGGTAAAGCAGTTGGTTCAGCGTCGGCACCTTGGACCGGTAGAGGTAATCGAGGCCGAGATGGTCCTGCAGGTTCTTGCCGACGGCCGGGCTTTGCACGGTGGGGGTGATGCCCTTTGCCTGCAGCTCCGCACCATCGCCGATGCCGGACAGCATCAGAATCTGCGGAGAGTTGACGGCGCCGGCACTCAGGATCACCTCCCGGCGGGCCTTGACGGTCTGTTCGGTTCCGCCCTGGCTGTAGACAACACCCGTGGCCCGTCCGTTTTCAAGGAGCAGCCGGGTGGTGTGTGCCCTGGTCAGGATGGACACGTTCTGCCGTTTTTTCGCGCGGGACAGATACGCGCGGGCTGCCGACATGCGGAACCCGTTTTTCGAGGTTATCTGGTAAAGGCCGACACCTTCCTGGGTCTTGCCGTTGAAATCCGGATTGCGGCTGAAGCCGGCCTCTTCGCTGGCCGCCAGGAAGTTTTCGCACAGCGGATGAACCTCCTTGTCCATGGAGGACACATAAAGCGGGCCATCGCCGCCGCGATAGGCGTCAGCACCGTTGCCGTTGGTTTCCGACCGTTTGAAATAGGGCAGAACGTCCTGCCAGCCCCAGCCTGTGTTGCCGAGGGCCTTCCAATCCTCGAAATCCGCATGCTGACCGCGAATGTAGACCATGGCATTGATGGAGCTGGAACCGCCCAGCACCTTGCCGCGTGGCCAGTAGCCGGAACGGTCGTTGAGGCCGGGATCCGCCTCGGTGTGGTACATCCAGTTGATGTTGCGATTGTAGAAAGCCTTGCCGTAGCCAATCGGCATCCAGATCCAGAAATTGAGATCCGAACCGCCGGCCTCCAGAAGGCAGACAGTGTATTTGCCGTCTTCCGACAACCGGTCGGCAAGCACCGAGCCTGCCGAGCCCGCGCCGACAATGACAAAGTCGAACTCAGCCATGAATGCTCCTATCGAGAGGTCTTGTCAGGTTGGATGGCAATCGACAGCGGCGCAACGATTGCGTCGGCGATCAGGGCTGGCCGCGGCAAGGGCAGCGCGATCGTGCGCAGACCAGACGTCCGGCTTGCGCCCGGTTTGAAGGCTGTTTCTTTCATGGTCGCGCCGAATTTCTTCAGTCTGGAGGTGAGCCCCGGCCTCGTCGTGGGCGAAATGAAGGAGAGCTGCCCGAACGCGACAGGCATCAGGCTGGTTCGTGTTGTTTCCAAATGGATGACGTCCTCCTGAATGCGCTCAGCGTACCAACCGGAAGAAAGCCTAGGTTGGAATTGGCCTGTGAAATATATCCATTGCAGATAATTTTTCAGTCCAATTGGCGGGGCGGCGCCTCACCCGGCACTGCAGCCGGGCAGGATTTTCTTGAGAACCTTCATGCCTTTGCGAATGTCTTCCTGCCCGGAGCTGCCAAAGCCGAGCACAATGCCGCGCTGTGGTATCTGTCCAAGGGCGTAACGGGAGAGCGGTGCGGTGATGATGCCGAGTTTCGCCGCTTCGCTGACAATCCTGTCTTCATCGTGTCTGTTCGACACAAAGCCGACTGTATGAAAGCCGCTGCTGGCCGGTTGAAGATCGATATCTCCGGCAAGGTCGGCTGCCTCCGTCATCAGGGCGTCGTGGCGGTGTTTGTAAAGCTGGCGCATGGTGCGGATATGTGTTGCGAACATGCCCTCATCCATGAATTCGGCAACAATCGCCTGGGTGACCGTCGGAACGCCGGAAAGCCAGGTCAGACAGACGCGCTCGAAGCTTTCCACCAGACCTTCCGGGACAAGCGCGAAGCCGAGCCTGAGGGCCGGGAACAGGGATTTTGAGAACGTGCCGACGTAGATCACCCGGCCATGCGTATCGATGCTCTTGAGGGTTGGTGGCGGTTGGTCGCCGAAATAGAACTCACCGTCGTAGTCGTCCTCAACGATCATGGCATCGGCTTCGTTGGCGACCTTCAGCAGCGCCAGCCTGCGTGACAGGCTCATGACATGACCCAGCGGTTGCTGATGGGATGGTGTGACGAACGCAAGCCGGAAATAGGGGGCCTTTGCCAGTCCGTCTTCAATGCACAGGCCTTCCTCGTCGACGGCAACCGGAACAGGCCTTGCCCCGATGGCAACGAAAGCGTTGCGTGCGCCGATGGCACCCGGATTTTCGAACCAGATCGGCTCACCCGGATTGACCAGCATGCCGCCGATCAGGGAGAAGGCCCGCTGAGCGCCGTTGGTGATGAAGATCTGTTCCGGATCGCATTTGATGCCCCGGGAGGCATTCAATTGGCGGGCGATGGCACGGCGCAGCGGCATGTAGCCGAAGGGTTCTCCATAACCGGCAATGTGGTCGCGGTCCTTGCGCCAGTGCCGGGCAGAGAGCTTCGCCCATTGTGCCATGGGAAAGGCGTCGAGCGCGGGCAGCGCGGTGACAAAGGCCTGCGATTTGTGCGGCAGGCGCGAGCGCAAGGTGAAGTCCGGGATTGCGTGGCGGGATGCGTGCGAAAGGCGCGGCACGACAGGGGTGATGTCGTTGGCTTCCTGTGAAAGCTTCGGTGCAAGGCGGGCGTTCAGTGCTTCGCTGACATAGGTGCCGGCGCCGACCCTTGCCTCCAGCAGGCCCTCCGCGGTCAGACGGTCGATGGCGTCGATCACCGTCGTACGGGAAACGCCGATTTCCTGCGCCAGGGTACGTGTTGCCGGCATACGGTCGCCCGGGGTCAGGGCGCCCGTCAGCAGCAGGTCGCGCAAGGCCATGTAGAGCTGGATCGAAATTTTCTTTTCGGCCGTCTTGTCGATCTTGATCGACGAGAGCACTGCACCGGCATGGCGTTTCATCGCGTTCCCTCAAATTGGTATGAGAGTTTGCGCAAAACGGACCTTTTATCAAGTCCAATTCTGGATAAGGGTCGGTCCTGAGCCAACACTTATCCGTCGCGACCGCCCGTCCGAGGACCTGATTTCACGATGAAAATACAATCAATAGAAACATTTACAAATGAGTTTGTCTGCTTCGTCCGCGTGACTGACGAGAGTGGCGCGACCGGATGGGGACAGGTTGCTCCTTATTACGCGGATATCACTGCCGAAGTCGTGCATCGTCAGGTGGCGCCATACGCACTGGGTGAAGATGCTTATGACATCGAACATCTGATGGGGATCATTCCGGAGCGGGAACACAAGTTCCCCGGTTCCTATCTGCGCCGGGCGATGGGAGGTCTGGACACGGCGCTGTTCGACCTGCGCGGCAAGCTGGAAGGAAAGTCGGTCTGTGAACTGCTCGGCGGAACTCCGGGCAAGGTGCGGGCTTACGGGTCGTCGATGAAGCGCGATATCACGCCGAAGGACGAAGCGGATCGACTGAAGAAACAGCAGGACCTGAATGGCTTTACCGCGTTCAAGTTCCGGATCGGCGCCGAATGCGGACGTGACCGCGACGAGTGGCCTGGTCGGACGGAAGAGATTGTCCCGACCATGCGCAAGGCCTTTGACGACGGTACGCAGCTGCTGGTCGATGCAAACTCCTGCTACTCGCCGGCCAAAGCCATCGAGATCGGCCGGTTTCTGGAAGCCAACGGAATTTCCCATTACGAAGAGCCTTGCCCCTATTGGCATTACGACCAGACCAAGCAGGTGACGGATGCGCTGCGCATCGACGTAACGGGCGGGGAACAGGATTGCTCGCTGGTGGACTGGCAGCGCATGATCGATGACCGGGTTGTCGATATCGTTCAGCCGGACGTGTGTTATCTCGGCGGCATGGTCCGCACTCTGCAGGTGGCGCGGATGGCACATGAAGCCGGCATCCCCTGCACGCCGCATGCGGCCAATCTGTCGCTGGTGACACTGTTCACCATGCATCTGCTGCGGGCGATCCCGAACGCGGGCAAGTATCTCGAATTCTCCATCGAGGAAGCGGACTATTATCCGTGGCAGTATGACCTGTTCA
Source organism: Stappia sp. BW2 (assembly GCF_008107695.1). Lineage (GTDB taxonomy): Bacteria > Pseudomonadota > Alphaproteobacteria > Rhizobiales > Stappiaceae > Roseibium. The sequence continues at coordinate 81,251 of NZ_VIRG01000054.1, forward strand.
CCTCGTCTCCGTTCGAGATTTCAGACGGCCATGCGATGGTAACCGACGCGCCGGGCTGGGGTGTCGAGATCAGCCCGGAATGGCTGGCCAAATCCACCTACAAGATCAGCTCCCTGGAAGGCTAACGATGCCCGCAGCAAGTGAACTCATCGCGGAATATCAGGCTACGGGCACGCTGAAGGCGCTGCCGCTCGGCCATTTCATTGACGGCCGTTTCGCCCAGCCGTCCCATAACCGGACCATGGAAAGTTTCGATCCCGGGCGAAGCGACGCCTTTGCCCGCTTCACGGCTGGAACTGCCGAGGATGTCGATCAGGCGGTCCAATCGTCAAAGGTTGCTTTCGAGTCGGTCTGGCGCGACATGGCACCGGCGGAACGGTCCCGCATTCTTCTGAAGGCCTCCCGGCTCATCCTGGAAAACCTCGATCTTCTGGCTGTTGCCGAAACGCTCGACAGCGGCAAGGCGCTTCAGGAAGCAGAAGGCGATGTGCGCGGTGCGGCCCGGGCGTTCGAGTATTACGCAGGTGCCTGCGACAAGCTGCAGGGCGACAGCTTTCCGCTCGGCCCGAATTATGTCGGCTATACCATTCACGAGCCGGTCGGGGTCACTGCTCAGATCATTCCGTGGAATTTTCCGATCTCCACGGCCGCACGCGGGTTTGCGCCTGCGCTCGCGGCAGGCTGCACCGTCGTGGCAAAGCCGGCAGAACAGACGCCGTTTACGGCTCTGCTTCTGGCGAAGATCCTGCATGATGCCGGATTGCCGGCCGGGGTCTGCAATGTCGTGACCGGCACAGGCGCCGAAACCGGTGCGCCGCTGACGTCCCATCCGGATGTCGACCACATCACCTTCACCGGCTCGGTGCAGACGGGCAAGGCGGTGATGAAGGCGGCTGCTGACGAAATCACCCGCGTGGTGCTGGAACTCGGCGGCAAATCGCCGGTGGTGGTGCTGGGGGATTGCGACCGGGAACAGGCGCTCTCCGGTGTACTCGGCGCGATTTATGAAAATGCCGGGCAGATCTGCTCGGCGGGATCCCGTCTCGTCATCGAGAAAAGCATCCACGCGGATTTTGTCGCAGAGCTGGTCAAACGCACCAGGGCCTTGAAGCTCGGGCATGGCCTTGCCAATCCGGATGTCGGCCCGGTCAGTTCTGCGGAGCATCTTGCGAAGGTCGCCGGCTTTGTCGACCGTGCGAAGGCGCGCGGGGCAGATGTCGTAACGGGCGGCGCCATCGCCGCCGATCCGGAAAGCGGCAAGGGATGGTTCTATCAGCCGACAATCGTCGACAATGTTGCCGCCACTGACGAGTTGGCCCAGGAAGAAATCTTCGGGCCGGTTCTGACGGTGCAGGTGGCTGATGATGCCGATCACGCGCTGGCGTTGGCCAATGACTGCCAGTACGGACTTGTCGCCGGCGTCTACACCTCGAATTTTGCACAAGCCCATCAGCTCGCCCGCAAGATCGACGCGGGGCAGATCTTCATCAACGAGTATTTTGCCGGGGGCATCGAAGTGCCGTTTGGAGGTAACAAGAAATCTGGCTTCGGCCGCGAAAAAGGTCTGGAGGGGCTCAAGAGCTACTGCAAGACCAAGAGCGTCGCTGCCAGGATCGGTTAGAGAAAGGCGGCCCGGATCAGGTTGATCCAAGCCGGCTCAATTGCCGTGTTACCTCCCCTGTAAGGCCGGTTCGGTTCGCTGATCCGGCCTCTTTTTTCGTCCAGGAAACGGAGTTGGCGGCAGCTTCAGACCGGAAACCTGCGCAGCTTGAAGAACTCCCACAGCGATTTGTTCAACGCCTGGGTTTTCTGGATCGTCTCCCTGACCAGCGTGATTTCACGGGAATTGATTGGGCTGGACTTGCCGTATTCGATCTTGTGTTTCTGGTCGCTAATTCGCATGAGAATAGTAGAGGCATTGCGTCCCCCGTTGTCGAAAGAATAAATGCAGTGATTATATTTATTTTTTAATTTCAATATCTTGTGCATGTCCCGCGTCAGGCCCAGCACACCTTCCCTCATGTCTGGCGTCTGGGTGTCCAGCTTGGCCAGCCGCTCGACCAGATCAATTCTGGCGCGCGACGTGTTAAGGGTCAGGAAGATGACCGTTGCAACTTCCTTGGTGACACCGGCAAGGCCGGCGATCATGTGGATCAACAGGCTCTCCGTGTTGGTCCATGTGTAATTCAGGCGGCCCATGAGGGTCAGAAATGTCTGGAACTCATCCGCCATTGGTGACATTTCGGCGGCGCTCATCTTCAGGCCTCAAGACTGGGTGAATGGTTTTCCTTCTGAATAAAAATTGCCGCGGCCTCCGTCCTGTTGGAAACGCCGAGCTTTGAAATGATGTGATGAATATGCAGCTTGATCGTATGTTCCGACAGGGACAGCTTGTCGGCGATAATCTTGTTCTGGTGGCCCTCTGAAATCAGGCACAGGACTTCGGTTTCCCGGCGGGTCAGCTTGCTGAACTGGTTCATGGTGCGACCGCGTTGTTTGTGGTTTTGCAAGGCGGGAGCCGCACTGGAAGGCCGTTCGTGACCCATGTACTTGATAGCATCGGCCGGCAGATAGTGACCGCCGTTCAGCATCAGACGGATGGCGCCGAGCCACAGGTCGATCCGCAGGTTCATGGGTAAGACGCTCTTGATCAGACCTTCCTGGAAATATTCGCTGATGATCGAGGGAAAGGAAAGATCGTCGTTGATCAACATGCAAAGGTTTGCTTCCGGAAAGTTCTTCCGCAAGCAGGCAACCGACTCCTTGCGTTCCGCGCTGAAACCTTCGTCGATGAGGAAAAGCCGTTTCGAAAATTCTCCACGACGTTCCGAGCGGTAAAGATCAATTTTCTGACTGATACGGACGAAACGTCCATTGTCTATTTCTCGTTCGATTACACCTTCCAGCTCCTTCGGAAACTTTTCGGATGCGCCAACAAAATAGATTGAACCCTTTTTTTCATAATTCGCAGTAGCCATTACAATCATCCCTAGATACTAAGCTATAATTTAAACCGTTCCCTCTTTTGCTTGCACTTGCCAGAAGCAGGGGCTGGGAGAAACGTGTCTTTTTAAGTAATTAGCCGGCTTATTTTGCCGTTGGCTTTCGCCTTCAGATTTGAAAATAATAAAAATTTTTATTTGTCTGTTCAGACCAAGGATAGACTCAGGCAATGGAAGGCGAGTTAAAATCAACATGCCGCCCAAAGCGCAGTACTAACAGTGATTCTTGTAATTCCCCGATCCGAATTCCTCCTCACCCACAACTTGTATATAGCAAGCTTACCCTAGGTTATATTAATAATTCGATTTATCCGAGTTTTTTAGTCTTATTCAAGTCATTAAAATCATTCAATTTTTTCATTTTACGTGAGGGCCTGTGTCCCTATACACCCACGAAAACTAAGGGGTTAATATTTAGTTAGGATTTCCGGCTTATTGCGCCGGGTTTGTTCTGTCATTGTTTTAATCGGCTCGGAAGTGATCGAATTTATGTATTTCTCATAATTGGTGAGATGCGTTATCTGAATTTGACTTCCGTCCGATGAGTAAATGGAGCGGCCATTCTGTTTTTGTCTGGCTGACGTGGCGCGTTTTGCCAATTTCCATTTGATCGGGAGTGGAAACGCTCCTTTTAAACCATGACAGTTCTATGCAAATCGATAGAAGACGATCTGCCGAGCTGTCCGATCTGAGGACAGAACCATGAGCGAATACGTTTGGCAAAAAAACGAGCTGAACATCGATAAGTCGTATCGTCCGGATTTCTCTCGTGAATACAATCACGAGGTAAATATCGACAACTCGAAGAGTTACGAGTGGGAGTACTCTGACGACGATAACACCCAGGATGTAAACAATCAGGTGTTCAAGTATGTCGACAGTGATTTCAATCCCGTCATCAACGTTGATTTCGAGAACGGTCCTTCGGACGTCGACAACATTGACCTGGATTTGAGCGATCACGCCAGTGTCGGGGACATGCTGATTGCAAAAGGTAACATCGACTTCGATCCGGGCGACGACATCAATGTCGAAGACGTCCTGAACGATGCGCTGAACGGCGCTGGAAACGATACCGGCTTTGTCTTGAACAACAGCAATATGCTGGAAGACAATGACCAGGCCAATGACACTTATGTCGCCAACAACGCTGCTTTCACGCAGAAACTGTCCGCGACCGGCGGTTCTTCTGTGGCGGATGACGGTCTGGCATTCGGCGGTTCTTCCATGACCGTGGATGCCCTCGATGACGCGACGGTGATCGGCGAAGTGATGGCTGCAGCCAATGCCGCCAATGCAACCGAGGCATTCGTCAACGAGCTGGTGCAAGGCGCGAACATCCTCAACAACTCGGTCGATACATCGATCGTCGGTGGTGATCTCTATACCGACAGCGTTGGTGAAGACGACCTCTAAGATGTTTGCGAGGCGCTGCGGATTCCTGTTTCGAACCTGTTTCTGAATATCCGGCTGCGCCTGTCTCCAAGTCAGAATGCGGTGTGATCGTCAGCCTTAACGAGGTCTGGATCACCGCCTTGAACAAGGACTTTTATCATGTCTGGTAAGCGTGGAACTCAATTCAACTACTCTGATTTCGATGCAATCGATGAATCAAAGATCGTCAACATGGCCAAAGTCGATATGCACTTCGAAGAAGGCTTCGTCTATGACGATGACGATGTCGTGGACATCGACCTGGAAGATTGTGCTGAAGTCGACGAAATGCTCGTCAGCGTCAATGGCAGCATTGACTACTCTCCCGGTGATGACATCAGCGTTGAGGACATTCTGAACGAAGCTCTCAATGGCGCGGGCAATGACGCAGGCGTCGTGCTCAACAACACCAACCAGCTCGAAGACAACGATACGGCTCAAAACACGACGGCAACCAATGGGGCCAACTTCAACCAGACCCTGAATGCCAAGGGCGGCGATTCGACGACCGACGATGGTATTTCCGCAGGCGGTTCCAGCGGCACTGGAAGCATCGATGCTGAAATGAGTGCTTTCGGTGGTCACACGGCCAACTGGTTCGGTCATTCCGGTTTCCACGGCATGTCGCTCGACCTGGATGGCAATCTGGAAATCGACGATCTGGGGTCGGGCAGCGTCAAGGTCATTGCCGACGACGATGCTCTGGTTCAGGGCCTCAATGCGGCCGAAGCCTCTGCTTCCAACGATGCAACGGCGTTCACCAACACACTGGTCCAGGGCGAAAACATCCTGAACAACTCTGTCGACATGACCATTGTCGGGGGCAACATGGATAACATCATGACCGGTGAAGACCTGGGCTCCCTGGGCAGCTGATGCGCTCCACATCTGAATTGATCTTTTATTCCTGAAGATAGCAGGAGGCGCGGCGCCATTCGCACCGCGCCTCCTGGACGCGGCCTCTCGTTTTTTAATTCGCGCGAGTTCGACCGCGAATAAAACCCTTCACTCCGTTTCGGGGGCTGACATGTTTTTTTATGACGACCTTACGCGTGAGGCGATTTCACATTTTGTAGGCAGCTTTGCCATGTCGCTGGAGGAGGCGCGGGCCCGCCTCGAATATCTGGAATTCCGCGCCGCTCAACTGGCTGCAGAACAGGCCGAGCAGGGCGACACGATGGAGGCGCTGCTAACGGTCTGGCCAGACTATCAGCTGCTCGATCTCAACCCGAATATCCATTACGAATTCAACGGTTACCGACTCTTCGATGATATTCCCGCCGCCCTGAATTTCTATGAATGGGACGGCATCGGCATGCGGGCAAACCTGACCCTGCCGCCCAACGATGGGACTTATAATCCCTATACCATCACACTGACGGGCGGCGTGATTTTCATAACCTACCACCACGAAGTGCTTCCCAACAGTTTTGCGGTGCTGTCCCGGTCGGAAAACCTGCTGGATGACAACGACTATCTGTCGAATACCGGTCTTTCCTATCGTTTTGATGCCGAGGCGCCTTCGCTCACCGCTTTTGTCGATGCGCTGGAGGCCGCCGGAATTACGGGCAGGTTCGGTTTTTCGGAAGCGGACAATCCGGCAGGCAACCTGAGCGCGACTGTCGAGGCCTGGGCGGAAACGGCCAAGGCCATGCAGACAGGGGCTCCAGGTGTCGGACAGCAGGTTCTTGTGACGGGGGAGGAGACCGGCCAACTTTACCAGAATGGTGTCGTTGTCGAGGAAGCCGCACGTCTCGATGAGGTCATCAAGCAGTTGAAGGGCCGCGCTCCGGACGAGGACGCCGATGGGTTGGCCGAGGACGTTACGGATAATGGGCCGCAAAGCGCCTCCGGTCAGATTGCCTTGCTGGAGGAAACAGCGGCAGGTTCCGCATCGCTGCAAATCAGCACCGGCAACAACACGATGATCAATCAGGCCGTTGTGCTGGATGTCTGGGGAAAGGCCGCGACGATCGCTGTTGCCGGCGACTACTACGATCTAGACATCATCAGCCAGACCAACGTTCTGGCCTCGCCGCATCTGGCCGGGCTTGGCGCGTTGGCGTCAGACCCGACTACCGGCAGCTACAACATCGCGTCGATCCTGAACACCGGATCGGATCTGCCGGTGGACGCCACCTCCATCGGCAATCATGCCCTGTGGGACATTACCTTCCACGACGGTGACATGACCTTTGTGAACTGGCTGACCCAGACAAACTACCTGGTCGACAATGACACCATCGTCTACCAGGAAGACAATTCGGGCACGATGATCACATCCGGCGGCAATGTTCTGACGAACGGCCTCAACCTGACGGAACTCAGCACCTTTTTCGACATGATCCTCATCGGCGGAAATTACTATTCGGCCAATGTGATCAGCCAGACCAACGTTCTTGTCAATTTCGACCAGATCATCTCGGATGGAACGGGTGACGCACCCTTGGCTGGGCCGGACGGACAGATCGACAATCTGCTGTGGAACGAGGCCTACATCGTTTCCAATTTCAACAACACCGTCGTCGACCTGGACCCGGTGAGTGCGAACCGTCTGGCGACTGCCGATGAGGACGATCTCGACAGCGACTTCCTGTCAGGGGCTTTCAGCGGTGAGGCCTCGCCGGTCAACATGCTGAACGTGCTTTATGTCTCCGGCGACGTCTACGACATCAATTATCTCGAACAGGTCAATATCCTGGGCGACAGCGACAGTATCGCCACGCTCGGGGTGGATGTCGCCAGCGAAGACACCAGCATCAATGGCGATTCAAATCTGCTTTACAACGCCGCGGTGATCCAGGAAGCCAGTGTGGACACCGTCGTTCGCGTCGGTGGCGAAACCTATTCTGAAGCCTTGCTCTATCAGGCAGAGATCCTGACGGCAGATGTGGCGCAGCCGGACGAAGGCGGGGCGCATCTGGCCTCCGAGGCCGTGGTGTTTCTGGCAGATGGCATGCTGACCGATGCCGACAACAGCTTTGAAACAGTCAATCTGAACCAGATGCCGGACGAGGTTTGTGTCGATCCGATGGCGACCATGGTTGCTTAGGGGAGACCGCACATGACCATTTCTTATGATGTTGCCGATGGGCAGCGGGCGAGCCGTGCCGGTGAACCGGAAGTTCTGGGGCCGGATGCCAAAAGGGGGGATGAACGGCTGGTGGGCGCGAAAGCCGCTGCCGCCGGCGAGCCGACCCTGAAAGCGGAAGACGTCCCGGCAAAACCGGTGGACGGGCGCAAACCCGGACGAACCGGCGCCGGCAAAGGCAAGGGGGAGAAGCCCGAATTCCACCGCCGCACGACTCCCCCCGATCTTTCCAACGCACTTGATAACGGCATTGCCGCCGTCAGGCGCAATCTTCTCATCGTCATGTTGTTTTCCTGCGTCATCAACGTGCTGGTGCTGTCCATTCCGGTCTATCTGTTTCAGATTTCCGACCGGGTCCTGACCAGCCGCTCGCTCGACACTCTGGTGATGCTGACCGGCGTCATCATCGGAGCGGTTCTGTTGCAGGCAGCCTTCGATGCCATCCGCCGGTTCATCCTGATGCGCACGGCGGTTGAGCTCGCATCGCAACTGGGCTCGCCCATCCTTGCCGCCGCCGCGCGGGCTTCCCTCAACAGCAATGGCAAGGAGTACCAGATCCTGAACGACCTGCAGCAACTGCGGGGTTTCCTGGTGTCCGGGACCATGATGGCGTTTCTGGACGGTCCTTTCGCACCGCTTTTCCTGGTGGCGATCTACCTTATTCATCCACATCTGGGGATGATCGTGGGGGGAACCTGCGTGATCCTGCTCGTGATCGCGGTGATCAACCAGAAGATCACGTCCCGCCATTTCAGCGACGCCAACCAGAACCAGAGCAAGGCGAACCTGCATCTGGATGCGATGTCCAGAAATTCGCAGATCATCAATGCCCTGGCCATGATCCCGGAAGCTGTCCACCTCTGGGGGCGTGATACGGCTGCGTCGCTGCGTGCGCAGGTGAGTGCACAGGACAGGAACATCATATCGGCCTCCATCACCAAGGCAGTTCGGCTGCTGACGCAGGTGGCAATGCTGGGGTGGGGGTCTTTCCTCGCCATCCAGGGCGAGCTGACCGGGGGCATGGTGATTGCCGCCTCCATTATTGGCGGCCGGGCTCTGTCGCCCATCGAAGGCGCGATCGAAGGCTGGAACCAGTATCTGCTGTCGCGCAATTCCTATAGCCGGATCTCGACACTGCTGAAGTCCTCGCCGCTCAATTCCGAGCGTCTCGTCCTGCCGAAACCGCAGGGCCGGCTTGATGTCGAGCGTCTGCTTTACGTGCCCCAGGGCACCAAACGGGTCGTGCTCAACAGCATCACCTTTTCGCTCAAGGCCGGCGATTCCCTTGCAATCATCGGCAACTCGGGCGCAGGCAAGACAACGCTCGGAAAGATGCTGGTGGGGTCGATCCTGCCGACATCGGGCGCGGTGCGTCTGGATCTGATGGATCTGCGCAACTGGAACCAGAGGCAACTGGGTGAAAACATCGGTTATCTGCCGCAGGATGTTCAGCTTTTTCCCGGAACCATCAAGCAGAACATTGGCCGTATGCGGGAAGATGCTTCGGACGAGCAGATCTACGAAGCGGCCTGTCTTGCGGACGTTCATGCCATGATTTCCGACCTGGCGCATGGCTATGAAACCGTCGTTGCGGCGGACGGTGCGCCGCTGTCCGGTGGGCAGAAGCAGCGCATCGCGCTTGCCCGGGCCTTCTTCGGCAATCCGCGTTTCGTCGTTCTGGACGAGCCCAACTCAAATCTGGACACCAATGGTGACGAAGCGCTTGCGCGGGCAATGGCGCATGCCAAGGCCGAGGGCATCACCGTTGTCGCGGTCACCCAGAAACCGTCCCTTCTGAAATGCGTCGACCGGATCCTTGTTCTGGCGGATGGCTCCATCAGCATGTTCGGTTTCCGCAACGAGGTTCTTGAACTCCTTGCCGACAGGAAAAAGCAAAAAGCGGTTCAGAAACAAGGATAAGCGCTGGTGGCCGCATGGAACGGCTCAGGCCTGGGGGGAAAGATGAGCAACGCTCTGACGCATAACGAACCGATGGACTGGTATTCGGCGGTGCCGAGATCGATCTACTGGCACACGCTGATCGGGGTTTTCCTGCTGGTGTTCTTCATCGGAGGATTTGCCGCCTGGTCCTTTACCGCGCCGCTGGCTGCCGCCGTGATTTCAAGCGGAACCTTTGTCGCAACCGGACAGAACAAGCAGATTCAGCATTACGAAGGCGGGATCGTGAAGGAGATCCTGGTGCAGGAAGGCGCGCGCGTTCAGAAGGGCGACCCGATCGTTGTTCTCGACGAAACCGTCGCATCGGCGAATGAACGGCAGCTCAGGCTCAAGCTGGCCCGGCTTGAGGCGATAAACGCCCGTCTTCGCGCGGAATATCTCTGGCAGGAAGAAGTCGAGTTTCCGCAATCATTGCTCGATCACAAGGACGACAAGGAAATTGCCACCATCATCGCCGGCCAGAAGTTGAGCTTTCTGGGATCTCAGGCGAAGCTGATGAGCGACATTCGTATCCTGGAGAGCACGATCGAATCCCTTCAACACCGCCACGACGGGTATCGCGAACAGCACGATTCCATGATCAAGCAGCTTGCGATCCTGAAGGAAGAGCACAAGGGCAAGAAACTTCTCTTCGAAAAGGGGCTTCTGCTGAAGCCGACCCTGAACGCGCTTGAAAGAGCGATTGCCGAAGCCGAAGGCCAGATCGGACGGTTGGCCTCGGCCATGCAGGAGGCCAACGCCCAGGTGCTGCAGCATCGGGAGCAGGTCAAGCAGACGCGGGCCGCCTACAACGAAAAGGTGCTCGATGACCTGCAGTCCATCGAGGCGGAACTGGATGCGGCGAGAGAACAATCCCGCAAGGTGCGCAACGTTTTGGCGCGGGCCGTCATCCAGGCTCCGGTATCCGGCACCATTGTGCGCATGCACTATCATACGGCCGGTGGCGTTATCGAAAGCGGCAAGACGATTGTCGAAATCCTTCCCTCCGATGCACCGCTGATCATCGAGGCCCTGATCTCACGAACGGACATCGACAGTGTTCACATCGGTCAGCAGGCCACTATTCGCCTGTCCGCTCTCAATCAGCGGACGACCCCGGTGCTGGAAGGCGAAGTGCAATATGTCTCGGCAGATGCGATCACCGACAACAGCACCGGTATGGTCCGGGAAGTCTATGTCACCCGCATCGGCATCGCTCCGGGTGAACTCACGCGGGTGCTGAACTTCGTTCCGACACCCGGCATGCCTGCGGAAATCATGATCCAGACCGCCGAGCGGACCTTCATGCAGTATCTGACGAAACCGATTGTCGACAGCATGTCACGCGCTTTCCGCGAGGAGTAAGCGCCAGGACGGTGCCCCTTTCCTTTGGAAGGGCGCGGTCCCGGAAAAGCCTTTGCGGCTCCGTTCATGAGGAGCTGCCAATCCGGATTGTCTGATGTGGTCTTCAGGCAATGTCCGCCTTGGGCCGGTTCGTTTCACGCGGACCGGCCTTTTTTCGCAAGGCCAGTTTCGCAATGTACGCCGTCAGGTGACGGTCACCCCGGGCATGTGACGCAACGAAAAGAAAGGCTTGTCTTCGCACGGCATTCCTTCAATTATACCAGCGGTGTTTCCGGCGTTGAGTTTCGATGCGGAAACGGGTGTTTCATGCGATTGCGCCAAATGCGAAACCGGGTCGAACTGCTGTTGAAGGCTTTTAATATCAACGGATTGGCCGTCTGGTGCCTGATGACCTTGTTGCTTGCCACGGGTGTGAGCGCTCATGCGGCAACGGATCCCTTCGCGGAACGGCGCATGGCGCTGGTGGTCGGGATCGCCAGTTATGAGAACGCCCCCGACCTGACCAACACCACCAATGACGGCAAGCTTATTTCGGACACTTTGAACGAACTGAATTTCGAAGTCTCCGAGCATTTCAACATCGGCCTTGCGGAGTTCCGGGACCTTCTGAACCGTTTTGCTTTCGAGGCGGAGACCGCTGACGTTGCCCTTGTCTATTTTGCCGGACACGGGATTGAAGTGGGGGGGCGCAACTTCCTGGTTCCCTCGGATGCCAAGTCGGGCAGCCGGCAGCAGGTTGCCGACACCTCCGTTTCTCTCGACGATATTCTGGAAGCGGTCGACAAGGCGCGCCAGCTCAGGATCGTGATCCTGGATTCCTGCCGGAACGACCCGTTTGCGGATGCGGGCGGAGAGCAGACGCTGACCGTCCGGCAAGGCGTCCAGGGACGCGGGCTGGCGGCACCTTCTCCCGAACGCGGCACCCTTGTGGCCTATGCGGCTGAAGCTGGCGCCGTTGCGTTGGACGGGGCTGGCGACAACAGTCCGTTTGCATCAGCGCTGGCCCGGACGTTGAAGGTCCGGGACCTGGAAATAGGCCTCGCCTTCCGCCAGGTGCGCGATTCCGTGCTGAAATCCACTGCCAACGCACAGGAGCCGCACACCTACGGCTCGCTGTCCGGCAAGCCCTATTTTCTGGCGGGCGGCAGTCAGGAGGTCAATGTGCTTGCAGCGGTTGACCGGCGCAATGCGTGGGGGCGTCTTGAGGTCAGTCAGGAAGAGCAGTTGCAGGTCGCGGCACGGGAAGGCGACAGCAGGGCGCTGAAGGGCCTTGCCTATATGCGTCTCAACCCGAGCGAGGACCGCTACGACCCTTCCCGGGCGGCGGCCTTTCTGGAAAAGGCAGCTGAGGCTGGCGATCCTGAAGCCATGTTCGAACTTGCCCGCATGTATGAACGCGGCATCGGTGTGGAGCAGGATGTCGACAAGGCGCTGGAGCTGTTCCGCCAGTCCGCAGACGAGGGCTTTGCTGATGCCATCAACGATCTCGGGTTCCTTTATTATCAGGGCGGTCTTGGGATCGCGCGTGATCCCAAAAAAGCAATCGAACTGTTCGGGCAGGCCGCCGACCAGCGGCATCCGGAAGCCATGTTCAATTATGCGGCGCTGATCGATGACGGCGTTGTCGACGGCAAGCAGCCGGACGATGCCGCGGAATATCTTTACCGGGCCTTGCGGTCGGGAAACGAGGAAGTCCTGAACCAGCTCTCGGAAAACCCGAAGATGTTCAAGGACACGACACGCCGGTCCCTGCAACGCAAATTGTCGGAACGCGCGTTCTACACAGGGACCATCGACGGTCAATTCGGCCCACAGACCCAAAGAGGGTTGCGGAAGGCTTACGGGCTTTCCGAATAGGGCAAGGGTCTGCTCTTGCCGAAGGTGGACCGAGGCAGGACCATCAGCGACGATCCCGAAAATTAACGTTAGGGAATTTTTTGTCTTGTTCTATTGTTTCAAGGGTTTAAAATTCTAAAGAGCAATCAAAAGAAACGAGTCGGGAAATATCGATCCCTGATTTCAGTGATAGAAGTGCAGACGTTTTTCTTCATGTTATTTGCAGTTTTTTCAGCTTCTTAATTGCAGTCGTGGCATCAAAGGCGATGACTGACCGTCCCGATACATTGTCTCTGGCGATTTGTTCGAAGTGTTTGATTGGGGGAATTCATGTTTAAAAGCAGATTTTTTGCCGGTGTCGCGGCCGTTGTTCTTGCCGGGCAAACCGTGACTGCCGCCGTCGTGCCGGCCTATGCCGTCGCTGTGCCGGGTGGGCAGACCCTTGTGCAGAAGGACCCGTTGGAGTCCGTTCTGGAGGATCTGTTGCTTGTGCAATCGCAATATTCCGATACCTATTCGGAACCGGTTGGACCTTCCTATGATCTTGATCGTCAGGAACGTGATCCAAACCTCAGTTCGGCTTACGACCTGGATGACAGGATCACACGTGGTGTGGTGTGGATCATTCAGAGCGGCAGCAACGAGTGCCAGAATTCCATTCGGCCCGAATACCGCTTTGACTGTCTGAGAAACGTTCTGGGACGTGCCGCCTCGACAATCGAGAACCGTCCCAACTATCGCGACGCGGCTCGGGAACTGCGAAGCCTCTCGCGCAAGCTTGATGGAATCGTCTCAAAGTATCAGGATCGCAGCGCACCGCGCGCGTCCGTGGGGCAGCGCAGCTATCGTGCCGTTTCCAAGGCCAACCTCTCCAAGGCCCGCAGCGAAGCGTCGGCAGCCATTGATGAGAGCGTCACCAAGCTGTTGCGCTCGGCCGGAAACTCCGAAAAACGCAAGACGCATTATTCCCAGATCGCGACCGCTGTCGGGTCCACGAAGCGTCTGCTGCGCTCATAATTGGTCCTGCACCGGCGGAGCTTCAATCCGCCGGCTGCTGGTCCGGAATCTCGTCCGGCGAGATGATCGGCGTTTCACCGGCATCGGGAGCAGGTTCAACCAGCTCTCGATCGCCGACCAGCGCCGGTTTCAAGATGCCATTGCAGTCTGACAGGGTTACGGTGTCTTCCGTTTCAGTGGGAACTCTGTCTTGCGCCTTCGCCCCGGGGGCAACCTGGCAGTCCTCAGGTTTTTCCTCCGCAAGCGCTGAGCCGCAAACAAGGAGCATTGCGGCAGCCAAAGTCGCGGTCGCCCGGGCATTTCTATGTGGATGCATTTTGTCCTCCAATGGATAGCTCTCCTTTGAGAACGCCTGAACAGCCATAGGGTTCAATTCTGGCACGGGTAGCCGGCTGTGCCAGGGCAAGCCGGCCACTGTCTGTTAGTGCGTCCAGGTGCCGCCAGGCTGATACCGGGCGCTCATCTGCCCGTCCCTGAGCGCGAAGAGGTGCAGCCAGCCGTTGTCGAACAGCATCCGAACCTCCGGGTGCACCTCCAGAACGTTGGAGATCGCCTCTGTGGGGGCTTCGATCAGAACCGAAAGGCGCAGCGAGGCGTGCATTCCCTTTTCGCCGTCGTGCAGGGCCTGTGCGGGAAGTCCGGGCCGCAGACGGCCGCCATTGCCTTCAACGACACCGATACCGCCGACAACATTGTGAATGAGCTTGTTGCCACCACCGAAAACATCCGGGGCGACCGCTGAGCCATAATATTGAAGGCTGATCCAGTTCGCGACGACAACAGGTGCTGTCAGGACAAGCTCAAGTGTCTTGAAATTCTCGTCAGACTGCCAGTCGTAACTGTGCAGGAACGCCCGGCCTCCCAGGTTCGCTTTCGAGGTTACATTCCTGGGGGCAGCGACAAATGCCGCGCAGCCGGCCAGGCCCCACTCAGGCCTTATTTCGGCCCAGTTGGACGCTCTGGCCGCCACGGAAGCAGGTTTGACACCCGGCAGGCGCAGGGCGCGTTCCGCCCGGGCTTCAACGCCTGCCCGCTTCAGCCACGTCTTCAGAAGGTCGTGCCCGTCGATCTGGCCGGGGTGGTCCTTGTCGAACAGCGTAACTTCGTCGGTCGTCGTGTCGTGGAGGGCCGCGACAAACCAGGTGTCGTCCGGCAGTTCGATGCCATGGCCGGCAAGCCCCGCGCGGGTCTCCGTGTCGTTCAGCAGGTTTGCAAGCAGCCGTGCCGAGACTTCTCCCGAATAGCCGCCGCACGCGCCGCAATGGTAGGCGCTCTGATGAGGGTTGTTTTTGACATTGGCTCCGTGTCCGACCAGGAGCACAACCGGCGCATGATCTTTTGTCAGGCTCATGGCCTTCAGAACCGCAGCGGCCGTTGCCGCCTTGGTTTCGGCATCGAGCGCCGGATCGAGCCTGGGCGCGGGAGGGCAATCGGCCCTTTTTGCGTGGAAGCCAAGGGAGTCCTTTATCAGCTTGGTCACATATAGCGGGCCTGCGGCCTCCACATAGGCGAAGGACGAGACGGCGGCCTGGCGAAACCTGTCCAGTGCCCGTACGGCCCGCGCACCGATGCGTGCCGTCTTTTCCTCTTGCGCAGCGCCGTGGCTTGTCGAGGTGAGCGCCGGTTTCAGCAGCACCGGCAGGTGGTTTTCCTGAACATCCGAGCCGTGGTCCCGGTGGGCGGCGGGCAGGCCGAAGAAGCCGGCAAAGCCAAGTGTTTCGATCGAGGGGCTCTGGTTCTCCAGTGCCCGCCGGAAGACTTCCGAGCGTACGTCGATGCAGAACGCCGCTTGAAGGGCTGGCCGGGTGCCGGTGCTTGCAGCCGTGTTGGTCAGGCTTTGGCCAAGAGACCGCTGGTAGGCCCGTTCGGCTGCATCCTGCAAAACGGCGTCGACAACCTGATCCTGCGTCGGAACAAGAGGGGCCTCATGGAGCTGCAAAGTGGCTTGCCATTGTTCGGCAACGGCCGGGAACCGGTTGAAAAGCGCTTCTTCCCAGATCAGCCGCACCGCCAGAAGGTCGCCAAGCGTTCCATCCGTCTTGCCGTCCTGTTCGGCCTGCCAGAGCAGCCAGCGCGCATGCTGCGCCCAGCCACCTAAATCCATCAGCAGCCGGTGAAACACGGTCTCGGCCGCCGGAACGCTGATCGCCAGCCTGCCGGTTACCTGCAGGATGGCTTGCTCGGAGGTATCCGGCGATGCGGTTACATGCGAGCAGAAGCCCGGAAGACCTGCGATTTCCGGTGTCAGGTCGCGGCTCGCCCAGGACCGCCAGGCAGAATAGGCGCCTTCACCTGGAGCCGGAGACCAAAGCGCCTGCCCACGGTCGAAATAACCGGCCGCCCAGAGGCCGACCGACTTTTCGATGATCGATGGCCAATCGATGCCCGAAACCGAAGCTGCGAGATCGGCAATCGTCGGTGCCGCCGTCGGCACGGGTGGCTCCTGCTGGAGAAGCGCCTTCAGCTGTGCCAGATCCTCCGGCTTGGTGTCGGCGTTGCTGGCTGCGAGGGCAGCAAGCAGGTCTGTGTCAGTGATGCGGCCACTGGCGACATCGGCGGCAAAGCTGCTTCTGGGCCGGGTCAGGCTGACGCCTGCTGTTCTGGCCAGCCGCACGGACGCCTCTACGAGATCTTCCCCGGTCTGTCCGAGGAACGGATTGACGGCAACGGTTGCGTCCAGGGGAAAGGCCGGCGGGATCGCCCGAATGGCTGCCGTTCCAGACGCCAGGATGTCTGAAACCCGCGCCGAGGCGAATTGTGTGTGTTTGATAAACATCTGTGCTGCCTCGTCTTACTTGGATTTCGCAACCCGGTATCCGCCGATGAAGCGGTCCAGGAGCGCGTTGAGGTAGAGCCCGTTGGCGATGTGAACGCGCAAGCCGGACGTGGACGGGTGATGGGACCAGAGAGGAAACAGCGTCTGGGCCACGGCGACGACGCCGAAGGAAAGAACCGCCAGGACGATCAGTGCCCATTCAAGCGGACCGGCGACCGGCGCCTTCGGCAGGGCTGCGCCCCACAGCAGGTTGGCGACTTGCTGGAAGCCGAAATAGGCAAAGGCAACGACGATGGCAGACAGCGACGTGCGGTACGTCAGATCGGCGGGGGCTGCGTCTGCGAGGCCCTGGGCGACCAGATAGGCCACGCCGAAGATCAGCATCGCTCCGATGGCAAGCGCCTGAGGGGTCTTTGGTCCGGCGACCATCGAGAAGGCGACGGAAACAACCGCATAGAGGAAAAGGGCGATTGCGAAGGACCGCAGAACGTTGGCAACGCTCGGGACCGCGATGGGGCCGGGCCGCCGCAATTTGGCAACCGCCAGAACGGCGCCTCCGGAGGAGAGAAAAGCGTGCGCCTTGTAGAGGGAATGCGCCACCACGTGCAGCAGCGCCAGCGGCCACAGGCCGAGGCCACATTGCAGCAGCATGAACCCCATCTGGGAAATGGTGGACCAGGCAAGGGCAGTCTTCACCGCGCTCTGGGTCAGCATCACCACGGCCCCGAAAAGTGCGGTGAGGCCGCCGAGTGCGACGAGCGCGCCCATGGCGCCGGGACTGGCCTGAACCAGATCGGCCGTTCTGATCAGCAGGAACCCGCCGGCATTGATGATGCCGGCGTGAAGAAGGGCGGAAACCGGGGTTGGTGCTTCCATGACCTCTGTCAGCCATCCGTGCAGGGGGAAGGCGGCGGTCTTCAGGACAGCTGCCAGCACCAGAAAGGTGACGGCCAAGTGCTCGGTCAGTGACAGGTGGGTGCCGACGATTTCAGAGAGCTGCCCGATCTGGGTCGAGCCGGCGCTGAGCATGAACAGTCCAGCGGCCAGCAGCAGGGACATATCGCCCGCATGCCAGACAAGCGCGAATTTGGTTGCCGCCCGTTGGGCGGCGGCGCGCTGCGGGTAGAACAGCAAGAGCCTGCGCAAGCAAAGGCCGATCCCCACAAATCCCAGCAGCAACACCAGTAGGCTGCCCGACTGGACAACCATCAGGACAGCTGCCAGGGCGCTGAGCATCAAGCCGTGGAAAGTGCCCTCGCGCGCTTCGCCGTCGAGGTAGGTCCGGGAATAGCGCATCACCACCCAGCCGATGAAAGCCACCAGCAGCGTCATCGTCACGCTGATCGCATCGAGCTTGACGGCAAGCGCGAACGGACCTTCGAACAGGACCGCCTCGGATGCTCCGGAAATCAGAAGCTGCGTAAGGCCAGCAAGTGCGATCAGAAAGGCGATGAAAGCGCTTGCTTCCGAGATCTGGGGATAGGACCCCGGGCGGCGGCCGGGGCGCACTGTCGACAGGGCAGCAGAGGCCAGCAGAAGCATCGGGGCCAGAAGGGGCAGGGGAAACATGTGCGACATGGGAACCTCACGGGCGCTGAAAGACGTCGTGGGTATACCGTCTCGCTTTCTTGCAAAAAATTACATATTATCGTCAAAACCGTTCTATTCTTTGAAAGTGTTGTCGTGCTGAACCTTCATCATCTTCGGCTTTTCCGGGCAGTTGCGCGGGATGGAACGTTGACGGGCGCAGCCCGGGTGCTGAACCTCTCGCAATCGGCGCTTTCCTCGCAGATAAAGACGTTGGAAGCCGCCCTTGGTCACGACCTGTTCGAACGGCGCGGCAGAGGTCTCGTGCTGACGGAGGCCGGCCGGATCGCCCTTGATCACGCGGAAGCGATCTTCCGCACCGCGGATGACCTCACGGCGACGCTCCGCAACACCGGCACAGAGCGCAGGGCTTTGCGGGTCGGCTCCCTTGCAACGCTGTCGCGAAACTTTCAGATCGGTTTTATCGAACCCCTGATCGGGCGTTCGGATGTCGAAGTGGTGCTTCGCTCTGGAGCGCAGGGAGACCTTTTGAGGGCATTGGAAGCGCTGGCGATTGATGTCGTTCTGACAAACCTTGTGCCGGCGCGCGATGCATCCAGCCCCTATCTGGTGCATGGGCTGTCCGAGCAGCCGGTCAGCCTGGTCGGTCCGGCGACCGCGACTGGACTTGTCGGGCGGCCGATGCCGGAGCTGCTGTCGTCCCAGCCGTTGATCCTGCCGACACCGGAGTCGGCCCTGCGGGCCTCCTTCGACGCGATGGTGGAGCAACTGGGTCTTGCCCCGAAAGTTGCCGCGGAAGCCGATGACATGGCGATGATCCGCCTGCTTGCCCGTGCGCATGCGGGGCTTGCCGTCATTCCGCCGATCGTCGTCAGAGACGAACTGGCCTCCGGGCGGCTTATCGAACTGGGCAGGCTGGAAGGGCTCAAGGAGGAGTTCTTCGCCGTTACGCTGCATCGGCGTTTCCCCAACCCGCTGGTCGCCGATTTGCTGAAGGCGTTCAAAAGCAAAAAGGACTGAGCAGGGGCGGCTGGCCCTTGCTCAGTCCTGGTTGTTTCGAATTTGGCCGAAAGGCCTTTCCTCCGATGTCTGTTCGACAAAGATCGGAATTATCAACGCACCCTCAGTAAGCCACGGACAGATGCGGGCCGGTGTTCTTGTCGACCACTTCCGGCTTGTCGGTTTCCACCTTGCCGGTCCAGCCGCCGCCAAGCGCTTTTTGCAGGGCGATGTAATAGGTGGTCAGGCGGACACGGCTCTGGATGAGCGTGTCCTGGGCGGAGTAGGTCGAGCGTTCCGCGTCGAGAGCGTCAAGGAAGCTGGCCGCGCCGGTCTGATAGAGCGATCTGGACAGTTCCGCCGCCGACTTGAAGTTCGCTGCTGCGCGCGCCTGGCTGGCGACGCGTTTGCGTTCCTGTGTGAGGCCGACAAGTGCGTTTTCGACGTCTTCCAGCGCTGTCAGAACCGAAGCCTGATAGGCGAGGAAATATTGGTCGCGCTGGGCTTCGGCAATCTCCACGCCTGCCGCCAGTTTGCCGGCATTGAAGATCGGCACGGAGAGGGACGGGCCAAAGGCCCAGCTGATCGACGAATTCTTGCCGAGATCGCCGAAATCGGCTGCCGCCGTACCGATGGAACCGGTCAGGCTGACGGAGGGATAGCGCGCTGCCGTTGCCTGTCCGATCTTCGCCGTCGATTCCGCAAGCTTGCGTTCTGCCAGGCGTACGTCCGGGCGCGTCAGCAGGATGCTTGCCGGAATACCGACAGGGATCGGCAGCTTCGGTGTCGGAATACGGCTGCTTTTCAACAACTGGTCGGTGAGCGCGGTTGGCTGCTGACCGGTCAGGACGCTCAAGCGGTGCATGGAGGCGGCGAGAGCCGTCTTCAGGGCCGGAATATTGGACTCGGTCGATGCTGCCTGGCCTTCCGCATTGGCAACGTCGAGACCGGAGGACGAGCC
This sequence comes from Stappia sp. BW2, assembly GCF_008107695.1. Taxonomy (GTDB): domain Bacteria; phylum Pseudomonadota; class Alphaproteobacteria; order Rhizobiales; family Stappiaceae; genus Roseibium. Next base: position 101,218 of record NZ_VIRG01000054.1, read on the forward strand.
TGCCTGGAACCGCTTGCGAATGAGGTTGGCCGAGGAATGTTGCGACCTTGCAGTGTCCTGCGCCAGTTTCACCCGCTGCTGGAGACCACGGGCCTCGACATAGTTTGTGGCAAGGTCGCCGATCAGGGTCAGGAGGCTTGCCCTCAGCTCTTCCTCGGCAGCGTCGAGACCGTATTTGGCAGCTTCCCGCGCCCGGCGATTGGCGCCGAAGATGTCGATCTCCCAGGCCGCATCGAAGCCGCCGTTCCACAGCGTGTTGACACTGTCGGACCCGCTCGATTTGGACCGGTTCAGTCCGGCCGCGCCGTCAAGGCTGGGAAAGAGCGAGGCGGAGGCCTGCTTGTAGCTGGCCCGCGCTTCGCGTACCTTGGCCTTGGCGGTGCGGACGTCCAGGTTTTTCTGAACCGCGAGCGCAATCAGGCTGTTGAGCTGTGCATCGCCCAGCTGTGTCCACCAGTTGGCAAGCTGAGGCACGGACGCGGGTGTTTCGCTGGTGGTATTGCGCCACTTGCCGGGGACGGAGACGTCCGGCCGCTGGTAATCGGGGCCGACGGAACAGGCGCTCAGCAGTGTTGCCGCCATCAGGCCCGCACCGAGCCGCCGCCAGGTCTTGCGGCGTTGAGAGGGGGCGGCGCAGGCAGGGCCGGTATCAGGTTTGAAAAGGGTCATGGAAACTCTCTCAATGGGCTGTGCTGCCTGTCGTATCGGGAGCGGCTTCGTTCGTCTGTTTGCGGCTGAAGATGCGCCGGACGGTGACGAAGAGAAGCGGCACGAAGAAGATGCCGAGCAAGGTGGAGGAGATCATGCCGCCCATGACGCCGATGCCGATGGAGTTCTGCGCGCCCGAGCCTGCGCCCGTGGCGAGTGCAAGCGGCGTCACGCCCAGAATGAAGGCGAAGGACGTCATCAGGATTGGCCGGAGCCGCTGACGGGCGGCATCAAGCGTTGCCTCCAGCAGGTCCTTGCCCTGGCGTTGACGTTCGATGGCGAACTCCACGATCAGGATGGCGTTCTTCGCCGCCAGCCCGATGGTCGTCAGCAGGCCGACCTTGAAGTAGACGTCGTTGGTCTGTCCGAAGATGAGCGCTGCGGCCAATGCGCCGAAGATACCGATGGGCACCGACAGCATCACCGCGAAGGGGATCGACCAGCTTTCATAGAGCGCGGCAAGACACAGGAACACGATCAGGATCGAGATTGCATAAAGCGAAGCGGCCTGATCACCCGATAGCCGTTCCTGATAGGACAGGCCGGTCCATTGGTGAATGAAGCCTGTCGGGAGCTGGGAAACAAGCGCATCGACTTCCGCCATGGCATCGCCCGAACTGACACCGGGAGCCGCCTGGCCCTGCAGTTCCACCGCGGACGCGCCGTTGAAGCGCTCAAGCCTTGGTGAGCCGTAGGCCCAGCGCGAGGAGGCAAAGGCGTTGAAGGGCACCATGTCGCCATTGGAATTGCGAACGTGCCACAGGTTCAGGTCGGACGGCTGCATCCGAAACGGAGCATCGGCCTGAACGTAGACCGGCTTGATGCGGCCGCGGTCCATGAAGTCGTTGACGTAGTCGGAGCCCCAGGCAATCGACAAGGTGTTGTTGATGTCGGGGATGCCGAGGTCGAGCAGGCGCGCCTTTTGCGTGTCGATGTCGACCTTGAACTGCGGCTGGTCTTCCTGGCCGTTGGGCCGTGTCGCAGCCAGTTTGCCGGACTGGGCGGCCATGCCCAGAAGCTGGTTGCGAACTTCCATCAGCCGCTCATGACCGGCGCCGTTGATGTCCTGCAAGTAGAAGGAAAAGCCGTTGGTGTTGCCCATGCCCTGAATGGCAGGCGGGGCAAGCGCGAACACGCGAGCGTCCTTGAGCTGCGAGAAGGCCCCCATGGCGCGCCCGGCGACGGCCTGGGCGGCAAGTCTCGGGTCTTCACGCTCGGTGAAGTCCTTCATGCGGACGAAGGCAAGGCCGACGTTCTGGCCCTGACCGCCGAAACCGAAGCCGGCGACGGTGAAGACGCTGTCGACCGCATCCGGTTCGTTTTCCATGAAGTGGGTGCGCACCTTGTCGAGCACGCTCAGTGTCCGGCCCTGGGTGGCGCCCACGGGCAGGTTGACCATGGCAATCAGAATGCCCTGGTCTTCCTGCGGCAGGAAGGAGCTCGGCAGGCGGTTGAACATCCAGCCCATGGCAACGCCAATGGCGATGAACAATACGAGAAAGCGCTTGCCGCGTTTCAGGATGCCGCCATTGGCTGCGCGATACCCGTTTGCACTGGCATCAAAGCCCTTGTTGAACCAGGCGAAGGGGCCGCGACTATGGCCGTGATCGCCCTTTTTCAGGATGGTCGCGCAGAGCGCAGGCGTGAGGATGAGGGCAACGAACACCGACAGCACCATGGCCGAGACGATGGTGATCGAGAACTGCCGGTAGATGATACCGACCGACCCGCCAAAAAATGCCATCGGCACGAACACGGCGGACAGCACCACCGCAATGCCGATCAGCGCACCGGTGATTTCCTTCATGGATTTGCGAGTGGCCTCGCGAGGGGGCAGGCCTTCCTCGGCCATCACGCGTTCGACGTTTTCCACCACGACGATGGCGTCGTCCACCAATAGCCCGATGGCAAGCACCATGGCGAACATCGTCAATGTGTTGATCGAATAACCGAACAGGGCGAGAACCCCGAAGGTGCCCAGCAGAACCACCGGCACGGCGAGTGTCGGAATGATGGTCGCGCGCAGGTTCTGGAGAAAGAGATACATCACCAGGAACACCAGCACGACCGCTTCCAGCAGCGTGTGAACCACCTTCTCGATGGAGAGCTTCACGAAGGGGGTGGTGTCATAGGGGTAAACCACCTCGACCCCGGCGGGCAGCGTCGAGGACAGCCTGTCGATGGTGTCGCGCACCCTCTCGGCGGTGTCGATGGCGTTGGCGCCGGTCGCGAGCGAGACGGCAAGGCCGGAGGCCGGCATGCCGTTGTAGAAAGCCGAGGTGCTGTAGCTTTCGTTGGCGACTTCCACCCGGGCCACATCGTTGAGGCGGACCACCGAGCCGTCTTCGGAGCTTTTCAGAATGATGTCGCGGAACTGCTGGGCCGTCTGCAGGCGGCTGGAGGCTGTGATGGTCGCGTTGAGCTGCTGACCTTCGACCTGAGGAAGGCCGCCGAGCTGACCGGCGGAAACCTGGGTGTTCTGGGCCTGAATGGCGGAGCTGACATCGCTCGGCATCAGGTTGTATTTCAGCAGCTTCGTCGGGTCGAGCCAGATGCGCATGGCATAGCCGGAACCGAACAGCCGGGTTTCCCCGACACCCTCGACACGTTTCAGCGTGTCGTTCAGCGTGTTGTCGACATAGTCGGCAATGTCGGTGGAGGTCAGGCGTCCGTCGGTCGAAACGAAGCCAAGCACCATCAGGAAGCCGGAGGTCGACTTGGTAACGGTGATGCCGGTGTTCTGCACGATCTGCGGGAGCTGGCTGGAGACGAGCTGCAGCTTGTTCTGCACCTGCATCTGGGCAACGTCCGGATCGGCCTTGGACGAGAATGTCAGCGAGATCTGGGCCGAACCGGTGTTCGACGAGGTTGCGGTCATGTAGTCCAGATAATCGATCCCGGACATGCCCTGCTCGATCACCTTGGTAATCGAGTTTTCAACCGTCGCTGCATCGGCGCCGGGATAGTTGGCGCTGATGTTGACCGTGGTCGGCGCGATCTGCGGATATTGTGAAACGGAAAGGGTGGTGATGGCCAGTGCGCCTGCCAGCATGGTGACAATGGCGATAACCCAGGCGAAAATCGGCCTGTCGATGAAGAAAGCTGACATCAGTCGGAAGTCTCACCCGTGTTTTTCACCGCCTCACCGCGGCTTTCCACCTCCCCGGTTGCTTCGTCAATGGTCACCAGAGTACCGGTGGCTTCCTGGCCTGCCCGCACGAACAGCGATCCTTCAACGATGACCTTGTCTCCCTGCGAGATGCCCTCGTTGACCAGCCAGTTGTTGCCAATGTCGCCTTCCACCCTGAGGACGCGTTCTTCCACCTTGCCGTCCCGGGTGAGAAACAGGGCTGTCGGTTCACCCCTGGCATTGCGCGACACCGCGCGCTGCGGCACCAGGAAGGAGTTCTGGGCGATGCCCTCCTCGACAATCGCCTGAACGTACATGCCCGGCAGGAGAAGCCGGTCGGGGTTCGGGAACTCAGCACGCAGCGTATAGGTGCCCGTGGTCGGGTCCACGTGCGCTTCCGAGAATTCCAGCTTGCCGGTTTCCGAGTATTCTTCACCCGTCTCCAGCAGCAGACGCACCCGTACGTTTTCACCGGACAGCTTGATGCGGCCTTCGCGCACAGCCTTGCGCAACTTCAACAGGTTGGTGCTCGACTGGGTGACGTCGACATTGATCGGATCAAGCTGGCGGATAATGGTCAGTGGCGCCGGCTGGCTGGCAGTCACCAAGGCGCCGACATTCAGCGTCGACGCTTCGACGCGGCCTGAAATCGGTGCCTTGATCACGGTGTTGTCGAGATTGATCCTTGCGGTTTGCACGCTGGCTTTCGCCGAGGCAATGTCTGCTTTCGCCTGGGCGAGGGCCGCCTTGGCGTCATCCAGCTCCTGCTTGGCGACCGCGTTCTGCGTGATCAGTTCCTCGTAACGTTCAACCTTGGTCCGGGCGCTCGGCAGAGCGGCTTCCGCTCTTTGCAGGGCGGCCAGGGCGCTGTCGTGCGCTGCCTTGTAGAGATCGTCCTCGATCCGGTAGAGCACGTCCCCGGCGCTTACCTCGGTGCCTTCCTTGAACAGCCGCTCCTTGATGATACCGCCAACCTCCGGACGGACTTCCGCATCCAGGGAGGCCGCAATCCTGCCCGACAGCTTGGCGGTGATTGCCACCGATTCCGGTTGCAGTTCAACGACACCGACTTCCGGCTTGGGCGCGGCACCTCCCATCTGCTGGGCTTGAGCACCACCGGACGCCAGGCTGGAGGACATCAGAAAGGCGAAAAGAAAAGCACGAAACGGCTTCTTCGCTGAGCACAGGAACGCAGTGCTCGAACCGAGAGGGATACACGTCATTTCCGGGAGGAACCTCGTTGGTCGCAAATGCTGAGGAGCATTAGAAAACTCCTGAGTACCATTATTATGTCAGAGGTTCCCTAGTCAATCGAAATTCGGTATTTGTGCGTATTGAGGGGAGGAGACATGATGAGCTCTTCAGGAAATACAGACGTAGCAACGGAAACCTGTCCGGCGTGCCAGGACGATGGCGCTGAACAGCGGCAGCGTGGACGCCAGAAGGTTCACGACGAGGCAACGCTGAAAGCGCGTGTCGTCGAGATTGCTTTCAGCACGTTCCAGAAACATTCCTACAACGGCACCACCATGGCGCTGGTCGCCAAGAACACCGGTATCTCGAAGCGAACACTCTACGAGCTGTTTCCCTCGAAAATCGAACTGTTCGCGGAACTTGCCATGCGCCACCGCGCCAACCTCCTTGATATTCCGGCGGGGCGGGAGGCCGAGACGCTTGAAGAGGCCCTCAAGGCGCTTTTCAAGGTTGACCAGAGCGACGAAAAACATCTTCAGCAAGCTGCCGAAATGCGCCTGTTCTATGTGGAGGCCGTCGCCAACGAGGAGCTGGGCGTGCTTTTGAGAAGGGCCTGCGGCAGCGAACTGCATGACGTGGTGACGGCCTGGGTGGAGGAGGAAGTCGCGAAGGGCCGGATCGTGACCCAGTCTTCCCGGGACACCGCGAAATATCTTCTGGATGTCCTCATCGCGGCCCGGCTGTTCCGCCCCAGGGCGCCTGACGTGATCACCGGCGTGTCGGATATTCGGACTTATCTCAACCACACGATTCAGCTCATCCTGAACGGCCTGCTGCCACGCTGACCGTTCAGGGGGAGTGATTCAGGAGGCCTTTGCCTTTCGCAGAGGAGCGGCATCCGGTCGTTGCAGCCATTGGCTGAGGTCCAGGGTAGACCGCCGCCCGAGTTGCGCGCCATGGTGTTGCAGGAACTCGTCGGCCGCACTGCGGCCTTCCTCGCGCAATTGCTCCAGAAAAGGCCAGGTGGAGTTGAGCTTCGACTGGTCGCTGTGGCCATTCATGACGGCACCGGCAATGCGGTGGACCCGCAGATCGGCGATGGAGCTCGTGGGGCGGTCGGCTTCACCCGTGGAGCCGGATCGTCCCGCACTTGCAGTACGTCCGGTCAGGCTCGGCAGGAAACCCGGCCGGACGGACGGCGCTTTTGTGCCGGCCTGGTGCTGCAGTTCAGCCAGAAGCCGCAATTCCTTTATCAAGGGCGCATTGAAGGAAATCTCCTTTTCACGCGCGGCGATCTGCCGGGCATCCTGTGGCAGGGCAACGCGTTCGGTCGGGCTGGTCTGCACCAGCAGCAGGTCGGCATCCCCCGATTCCAGCACGAGAGGCATCAGGCTGGGATTGCCGGTATAGCCGCCGTCCCAGTAGTGCTCGCCATCGATCTCGACCGCGTGGAAGAGGGAAGGGAGGCAGGCGGAGGCCAGAAGAACGTCGGCGCTGATGGAGTCGTTGGAAAAGATGCGTGCTTCACCCGAACCGACGTGAGTTGCCGTGACATGCAGAGCAATTTCGGAGCGGGAGATTGCTTCGATGTCGATGGTTTCTTCTATGATTTCCCGCAAGGGATTGAAGCCTGCCGGGTTGAGATCGTAGGGCGACAGGAATGACATGCCTGCGCCGAACAGAAATGGCAATTTTTCGAAATCGATCCCCAATCCACCGAGCACTGCCCTGGATGTCGTCATGTTGAAGGGGGTAAACCGGCTGCGCTTGGAAACCGTTTTCCAGAAGCCTGCCAGTGCTGCGCGTGCCTCCTCATGTCCGCCTTTCTCAAGGCCGGTCAGAAGCGCCGCCGCATTCATTGCGCCGGCCGAGGTGCCCGAAAGGGCGTTGATCTGAAGTGTCTCTTCCTCCAGGAGACGGTCCAGGACGCCCCAGGTGAAGGCGCCATGGGCACCGCCACCCTGGAGTGCCAGGTTTACGCGTGTCCTGCGCGCCCTTGAAGGGCTGTGTGAAACGGTCTGTTTCAAGGTCCGTGTTCCTTTCCACGAAGTTTGGTCCCACCCCGAAACGTTTCCTCATGATGTTTTTTGCTTGAGTTAGATGCCCGGCCGCTTGTCAGCGGCGATCGGCGGTAAACCATTCACGGCCTGTCGGTGCATCAGAGCACTAAGATATGTTGCAATGCAGCATTTTTCAATGTGCTCGTTCGCTCAGGCGGAAATTTCCGGCCAGATCTGGTGGTCTTCAACAGGCAAAAAACTGCTGCGCTGCGATATCGCATGACCTCCGTGACAAAGGGACACTTGCGCAAGTTTCTGATTTCATGCATGAATTCAAACTGCCCTTCCCGAACTGTGCGGGCAGGTGAGGCGTTGAACCTGAACCTTTCGCGAACGATGGGGAGAATGCAGCGCAATGAGCGTGAAACTGACTTTTCTGGGCGGTGTTGGCACCGTTACGGGCTCAAAGTATCTGCTCGAAAAGGACGGTGTCCGCGTGCTGGTCGATTGCGGCCTGTTCCAGGGCTACAAGCAGTTGCGGCTCAAGAATTGGGCGCCGCTGCCCGTCGACCCGAAAACAATTGACGCGGTCATCCTGACGCACGCCCATCTGGATCATTCCGGTTATCTGCCGCTGCTGGTTCGCAACGGCTTCAAGGGGCCTGTCGTCTGTACCCAGGCAACACGGGACCTGTGTGCGATCCTTCTGCCCGACAGCGGGTTTTTGCAGGAAAAGGATGCGGAGTTCGCCAACAGGCACGGGTTCTCCAAGCATCGCCCGGCCCTGCCGCTTTACACGAAAAAGGATGCGGAAAAGTCGCTGGACCGGTTCCGGCCGGTGGCATTCAATGAAGCGCACGACATGCTGGACGCCTTCAGCGTCACCTTCCGCAAGGCCGGGCATATCCTGGGAGCGGCCATCGTTGAATTGACCTGGGACGGAACGCGGATTGTTTTTTCCGGGGACCTTGGGCGCTACGGCGATGCGACGATGTTCGATCCGTCACCCATTCGCGAGGCAGATTATCTGCTGGTCGAATCCACCTATGGCAACCGGCGGCATGAAAAGCTGGATGCCGAGGATATTCTGGCCGAGGCCATCACAAAGACGGCCCGGCACGGGGGCACGGTCGTCATTCCGTCCTTCGCCGTCGGCCGGGCGCAATCGCTGCTGTTCCACATCCAGAGCCTCAAGAAGGCAGGGCGAATTCCGGATCTTCCGGTCTTTCTCGACAGTCCGATGGCGGTTAATGCCTCCAACGTCTACGGCAAACACCCGGACGACCATCGGCTTACGGCGGAGGAATGCGACTGGTCGAACGGAGCGGCGCACTACGTTGCGGATGTCGAGGAATCCAAGGATCTCGACCGGAACCGCATGCCCAAGGTGATTGTCTCGGCCAGCGGCATGGCGACCGGTGGCCGTGTGCTGCATCATATGAAACATTACGCGCCCGACCATCGCAACATGATCCTGTTTGCGGGCTTTCAGGCAGCCGGGACGCGCGGTGCGAAGATAACGTCCGGTGCTACAAGCGTCAGGATCCACGGGTCCGACGTGCCGATCCGTGCAGAGGTCGGCAATCTGCACATGCTCTCGGCCCATGCGGATGCGGACGAGATCCTGCGGTGGCTCGGCAATTTCACGCGGCGGCCGAAAATGACTTTCATCACCCACGGCGAACCGGATGCCGCCGATGCTCTGCGCTACAGGATCGAGAGCGAGCTGGATTGGCCCTGCTGGCTGCCTGATTACCGGGAAGACGTTCTGCTGGACTGAGGCCATATCTGCGAACTCCCGCGTTGCAGCGGAGGCTCGGGAATAAATTGCCTTTGCTATTTGCCGTTGCGTAAGATTTGTCCCGGTGTTTATGGTAGAGATCCACGTGCGCAGGGAGTGATGGCTGTGTGGCGTTCAATACTCATGTCCTCGTTTCTGGCGGTTGCCGCCGCCACTCCGGTCAAGGCTGATGCCATCGTCATCGGTGTGCCTGCCTGGCCGTCGGCGCAGGTCACGGCCCATATCATCCACGATGTTCTGAATGAGCGTCTCGGTCTTGAAACGGAACTGCGCGAGCGCGGGACGCTGACAATTCTTGCCGATATCGGCAGGGGCGAAATCCAGGTTCACCCGGAAGTCTGGTTTCCAAACCTGTCGGCGATGGCGACGAGGCTGAGCGAGGAAAAACATGTTCTGTCTCTCAGTCCCAACAGCGTAGCGGCCACGCAGAATATCTGCGCGACACAGGCAACGGTCGAGCAAACCGGCATCAAGGCGGTTGCCGACCTTGCAAAGCCGGAGATGGCGGCGCAATTCGACAGCGACGGTGACGGCAAAGGTGAGATCTGGATTGGTGCGCCAAGCTGGTCTTCGACGGAGATCGAAAGAATTCGCGCGCATTCCTATGGCTACGACCAGACCATGGCGCTTTTGGAAATGCCGGAAGATGTCGCCATGGCGGCCGTCGATGCGGCGGTCTCCTTCGGCAAACCCATGGTCTTCTACTGTTATGGCCCGCATCATGTTTTTGAGCTTCATGACATCGTGACGCTGGAGGAACCGGCGTATGATCCTGCGCGCTGGACAATCGTCACCCGGGCCAAGGACAACGACTGGCTGGCAAAGTCTCATGCTGACACCGCCTGGGATGCCTCCAGTTTCAAGATCGCCTTTGCAACCTCTCTGGAAAGCGGCATGCCGGACGTGGCTTCCTTCCTGTCGAAAATGGAACTGACGCCGGAGGATGTGACCGGAATGAGCTATGCTGTCGTCGTTGAGGGCAAGCCTGCCGAAGAGGTTGCAAGGGACTGGATTGCCGCGAATGCGGACAGGATCGGGGAGTGGACCAAATGATCAAGCTGCCGAGCGCATTTCGCGCCGTCCTGGGCTGGCTGCCAGCCGTTGTCGTGCTGGCTTTTGCCGGGGTGGCGTTGGCGCAATCGTTCCAGACGCAAATCTATGATCCGACGACACGCAAGTGGGTGGATTACACGCCGCGCGCGGCGGCAAAATTCTACAACCGGCACGGCCAGTCGCCTGAGGAGTTCCGGCGACAGGTTGTTACCTTCCGCACGGCGGAAAAGCCCGGCACCATCATCATCGATGGCGACCGGCACTTCCTGTATCTGGTCCAACCCAACTTCCAGGCGATCCGCTATGGCATTGGTGTTGGCCGCGACGGCTTCGGCTGGGCCGGTATCGTCAAGATCGGCCGCATGCAGGAGTGGCCGACATGGACACCGCCGCCCGAAATGATTGCCCGTGATCCGGAATCTGCCAAATGGGCGGGTGGGATGCCGGGCGGACCGGACAATCCGCTCGGTGCCCGTGCGATGTATCTCTATATCGGCAACAAGGATTCCATCTATCGTATCCACGGCACCAATCAGCCCTGGACGATCGGTCTCAACATTTCGTCCGGCTGTATCCGCCTCAACAATGAGGATGTTGCGGATCTCTACAGCCGCGTGGAAGTCGGCGCGAAGGTGATTGTGTTGATGCAGGGGGCCGCGCTTTACAAGGGCGTGTGAGATCTGCCGGTGATGGGTGGGGAGACGAGTGGAATGAACGAGATTGTATCAAGGAAATGTGCCGCCCTTCTTGCTGCGGGGCTCGGTCTTTCCGTGGTTGCGGGCTGCAACACCAGTTCCAATCAGGCCCCGACCGCCGGTGCCGTGCGCTCGTCGGGCGAAACCGCGCCGACGGATCTGCAGCTTCTGTGTGCCTCGAAGACCGCTGAAGAGCTGAAAGTCGCCGGTGGCAATGTTCTGCCCGTCAGTTCCATGCCCTCGGGCGAGACCGCCTATCAGGTGAATCTGACCTTCGACGGCGGGCAGGCGGTTTGCGTCATCGATGAAACCGGCACCGTACAGTCCATCAGTCCCGTTTGAACGGGACCCTGACCAGTTCATGCCTTCGGCAGATGCTTCAGGAGCGAAGCCTTGGCGCCGTGAATATGCTCCCGGATGAGCCTTGAGGCGAGGTCCGCGTCGCCTTTTTCACAGGCTTCCAGGATGGCGAAATGTTCGCGTCCTGCCCGCTCCATGCCGTTGGACATGACCAGCTGAGCCCGTATCTGCCGTTCCACCCGGTCAATCGCGTTGTTGGCGATCTCCTGGAAGAATTTCAGGTCGCTGGCGCTGTAGAGCGTTTCATGAAAATCACGGTTGAGGTCGCCATAGGTCATCGGGTTGGTGGCTGAGGAGAAGGCTGCACATTTTACCCGCGCATCTTCCAGAATCTCCTTTGACATTAGCGGCACCGCATTGCGGATAATTTCCGGTTCCACCAGGGCCCTAAGGTCGAAGACTTCCGCTGTTTCCTTCGGTGAAAGACCCGCGACCACCGCGCCCTTGTAGCGCTGTGTCTTGACGAGCCCCTGTTCCTCCAGCCGCGAAATCGCCTCGCGCACTGGAATGCGGCTGGTGTTGAACAGGCGGGCGATCTCATCCTGCCGGAGAGGTTCCCCTTCTTCGAGCTGGCCCTCGATAATGGCTTTCCGCAGGGCGTCGAACACAATCGACGACGCCGAGGCGGTCGCGGAAATATCCATCGTTTTCAGTTTCATAGGACCACATCTCCTTGAGGCCACGTTTTACGGGATGGGCCCCGATTGGTGAAGCGAAAATGATTTTCAATATTATATATTGAATATTGGATCCAATTTGACCTATCAATGAGTGATGTCGTTGATCGCAAGCAAAGGAAACGGTTCGCGATCCTGTTTCTCGCCGGTGCGTGGCATGGCGCGCCAGGTCTTCCGAAGAGGTGCCATTCCGCAAACTGAAAAAGACGGCCGATGTTCAAGGTCTGCGGTGTTGAGAGTTGCCTTGGTGCGTTTCAGGGGCGGGAATGGCCCTGACACCGAAAAGAGTGTCGTGCTGCCCGTCAAGGATGCGTTGGGGGGGGCGATGGACGTCAGGGGGACATCAAATCAAGGTAGCCAAACTGGATCGGCTACCGGCTTCGGTCTTCGGTCAACCTGAAGCGGGAAACAGGGAACAGCCGAAAATTTCTTGCCAACATGCGCCGGCACGGCGCAACTAGATCTTACCGCCAGACCTCTGGTGCGGGAATTCGCCGTCAGGTCTGGCCTATTCAGGAGTGAATGATGACGTCCAATGTCTTTTCCGGATGCATGCCCGCGCTGATGACCCCGTGCAGGGCCGACCGGTTGCCGGATTTCGATTCTCTCGTGAAGAAGGGCAAGGAGTTGATAGAGGCCGGCATGTCCGCCGTTGTCTATTGCGGCTCCATGGGCGACTGGCCGCTCCTGACGGACGAACAGCGCATGGAAGGCGTTGAGCGCCTGGTGAAGGCCGGCGTTCCGGTTGTCGTTGGAACTGGCGCCGTCAACACCAGATCCGCCGTTGCCCACGCCGTCCATGCGGCAAAGGTCGGGGCGCGTGGCCTGATGCTTATCCCGCGCGTTTTGTCCCGCGGAAGTTCCATTTCCGCGCAGCGCCACCACTTCAGCGCTATTCTGAAAGCGGCCCCGAGCCTGCCCGCAGTGATCTACAACAGCCCCTACTATGGCTTTGCCACCCGCGCGGATCTCTTCTTCGATCTGCGCGGCGAATTCTCGAACCTGGTCGGTTTCAAGGAGTTCGGCGGTCTGGCAGATCTGCGCTATGCGGCTGAAAACATCACCTCACAGGACGATCAGGTGACGCTGATGGTCGGTGTCGACACCGCTGTCTACCATGGCTTCGTCAATTGCGGTGCCACAGGTGCGATCACCGGCATTGGAAATGCCCTTCCGAAGGAAGTTCTGCATCTCGTGGCGCTTTGCGAAAAGGCTGCCGAAGGGCACGCGGAAGCGCGTTTGCGGGCGCAGGAACTGGAAGAAGCTCTGGCCGTTCTCTCCAGCTTCGATGAAGGTCCGGACCTTGTGCTCTACTATAAGCACCTGATGGTGCTGAACGGTGAAGACGAATACCGGCTGCACTTCAACGAGACGGATGCCCTCAGTGATGCGCAGCGCAATTATGCCGAAGCACAGTACAAGCTGTTCAAGACCTGGTACGCCGACTGGAGCACGAAAGGGGGCGTGATTGCCGAATGCGCGTAATCGACAGCCATACTGCAGGTGAGCCGACCCGTGTCGTGCTTGACGGTGGCCCGGATCTTGGATCCGGGACGCTGGCGGAGCGGGCTGCCCGGCTGGAAGCGGAGAACCTCGATTTCTGTGCCTCCGTCGTTCTGGAACCGCGTGGTCACGATGCCATTATCGGGGCTCTGCTGGTGCCGCCGTCCGACCCGGCGTGTGCCGCCGGCGTGATCTACTTCAACAACCTGCAGAACCTCGGCATGTGCGGCCACGCCACAATCGGCCTTGGCGTGACGCTGGCTCATCTCGGGCGGATCGGTCCTGGACGGCATAAGTTTGAAACGCCGGTCGGCGTGGTCGAGATCGACCTGATCGACGCCAACACGGTATCCGTGGTCAACGTCGAGAGTTACCGGCTGGCGAAGGATGTCACGGTCGAGGTTGAAGGGGTGGGGCCGGTCACGGGCGACGTCGCCTGGGGAGGCAACTGGTTCTTCCTGGTCAAGAACAGCCCGATTGCCCTGACGGGCTCGAACATCCGTCCTCTGACGGATCTGACCCTGAAAATCCGAACTGCGCTGGAAAAGGCCGGTGTGACCGGCAAGGAGGGTGCCTGGATCGATCATATCGAACTCTTCGGACCGGCAGAAGACCCGGCCGCCCAAAGCCGCAACTTCGTTCTGTGTCCGGGCGGTGCTTATGACCGCTCGCCCTGCGGCACCGGCTGTTCGGCCAAGCTTGCCTGCCTTGCCGCCGATGGTGCACTGGCCCCGGGCCAGGACTACGGGCAGGAAAGCGTCATCGGCAGCACCTACAAGATCAGCTACCAGCCCGGTCCTGACGGCGGTGTCATCCCCACCATCACCGGGCAGGCCTTCGTCACGTCCGATGCCACGCTGATATTCAATCCGGCGGATCCTTACCGTTCGGGGATCCGCCTTTAGGGACAGCGGGCAGCAAATGGCCTGCGGGCATGTCGCCCTTCCCCGCAGGCTATGTTTGAGAAAACACGAAATTTTGGGCGCTTGATCTAACCGCCGCGTCTGTGCCCTCTAAAGGAGGAACTTCATGAAAATTACGGCCATCAACGTCTTTCAGGTCGATCTTCCGCTGAAAGAAGGGCGCTATAGCTGGTCCAACGGCAATTTCGTGGAGGTGTTCGACAGCACCGTTGTCGAGATCGAAACCGACGAAGGCCTCAAGGGCTACGCGGAGTGCTGCCCGCTCGGCTCGGCCTATCTGCCGAGCTACGCGCTTGGCGTGCGGTCGGGGCTGCAGGAACTGGCGCCCCACCTGATTGGCAAGGACCCGCTCAATATCGGCGAGATAAACCGGGTGATGGATGCTGCCCTGCGCGGTCATCCCTATGCCAAGGCGCCGATCGATATCGCTTGCTGGGACCTGCTCGGCAAGGCGACGGGTCAGCCGCTCTACACTCTGCTTGGCGGCGCGGCGCAGGACGACGTTGTGCTTTACCGGGCGATCAGCCAGGAAGCCCCCGAGATCATGGCGAAGAAGATCGAAGGTTATGCCGCGGAAGGCTACACCAAGTTCCAGCTGAAGGTTGGCGGCGATGCCAATGACGATATCGACCGCATCCACGCCACCCGCGCCGTCTTGAAGAAATCGGATCTCCTGGTGGCCGATGCCAACACCGGCTGGACCCGGCACGAGGCAGCGCGCGTTGTCGGGGCGGTGTCGTCGCTCGATGTCTACATCGAGCAACCTTGCCTCACTTATGAGGAAAGCGTTTCCATCCGCCGACGGACGGCCTTGCCCTTCATTCTGGACGAGGTGATCGACGGGCCCAACACGCTGGTGCGCGGCATTGCAGAAGACGCGATGGACTGCATCAACCTGAAGATCTCCAAGGTCGGTGGTCTCACCAAGGCCAAGCTCATGCGCGATCTCTGCATTGCCCACGGCATTCCGATGACCATCGAGGATACCTGGGGTGGAGACATCGTCACGGCGGCGATTGCCCATCTGGCCCGCTCGACCCCGTCGGAATTCACCTTCTCGGCAACGGACTTCAACAGCTACGGCACCGTCGATATCGCGGAAGGTGCGCCGAAGCGCGTCAACGGCCGCATGACCGCCTCCGACCTGCCGGGTCTCGGCATCGCGCCGATTTTCGATACTCTTGGCGAACCCGTTGCCCGCTATTCCTGAGCCGGCTCAGCCAAAGGCAGACCCATGCGCAGCAGCAAGACCATCCATGTGATTTCCTGCCACGCGGAAGGCGAGGTCGGCGACGTGATCGTCGGTGGTGTCGCGCCACCGCCGGGCGAAACGCTCTGGGAGCAACGCAGCTTCATTGCGAGAGACCAGACCTTGCGCAATTTTGTTCTGAACGAACCGCGCGGCGGCGTCTTCCGCCATGTGAACCTGCTTGTGCCGCCCAGGCATCCGGAGGCGGATGCCGCTTTCATCATCATGGAACCGGAAGATACGCCGCCGATGTCCGGTTCCAACTCCATCTGCGTCTCCACCGTGCTGCTCGACGGCGGCATTGTGCCGATGCGCGAGCCGATCACGGAACTGGTTCTGGAAGCGCCCGGCGGGCTTGTGCGGGTGAGGGCCGAATGCCGGAATGGCAAGGCGGAGCGCATCTTTGTCCAGAATGTCACCAGCTTCGCCGACAAGCTGTCGGTGCCGCTGGAGGTCGAAGGCCTCGGCACGCTGACGGTCGATACGGCCTATGGTGGTGACAGTTTCGTGGTTGTCGATGCGGAGGCGCTTGGGTTCGGGATTGTTGAAGACGAAGCCAAGGACATTGCCCGCCTGGGGGTGCGCATCACCAACGCGGCCAACGAACAGCTCGGCTTTTCCCACCCGGAAAACGCCGACTGGAACCACATCTCCTTCTGTGCCTTTTGCGGCCCTCTGTCCAACACCCCAACCGGCCTCACCGGCCGGTCCGCGGTTGCCATCCAGCCGGGCAAGGTCGACCGCTCGCCCACGGGCACGGCTGTTTCCGCCCGCATGGCGCTGATGGCGGCCAGAGGCCAGATGAAAATCGGCGACACGTTCGAAGCCGTTTCCATCATCGGCTCTACCTTCACTGGCCGGATCGTATCGGAACAGATGGCGGGAGACCGGCCCGGAATTGTTCCGGAAATTTCCGGCCGCGGCTGGATCACCGGCATTCACCAACACATGCTCGACCCAAGCGACCCCTGGCCGGGCGGCTACAAGCTCAGCGACACATGGGGTGCGTGATGGCTGGAGATTGGTGAAGGGTGAGTACCAACATTGATCGGAGAGTTTGCCGAAAATTCAGTTCGGGGAGGGTGGCCTCAAATTGGCTCGATTGAAGCAGTAGCCGTTGGTGTGCCGTCTCCTCCGAGAAAGCAATATGCCACTTGTTAAGATACTATTTTTTGCCATCTCACTCGGTCTGTTTTTCGGACATGCTCAAGCCAAGGACTTTTATCCTCCTTCCGCTCAGGAGGTTGAAGATGCCAGATTTCAATGTGAGGAAGCGCTCTCGAAAGACTGTCTGCACACTTTGGCACTGGGCCAAGCTTATGAGGAAGACCGGCGTACCGGTTCGAGCAACCTGTTCAAGGCGTTCCTTTGGCGAATTTATGCAGACGACGAAATTCGCTCCGCGCAACTCAGGGATATGAGCCCGCCAACGGTGGAAACACTGCTTGATGCCGGACAATGGGCTGAAGCCGAAAAGCTATTTCTTGAATACCATGAGAATACGATCTTTGAGTTCGCCTCGCCGAGGGGAACCTTCATAAAACAAATGCTACTCGCTCAACTTGAGCAGGGAGAAATCGAGCTCGCGTTACAGGCTGCTGGAAGCCTTGGCGATGTTTGGAATGAGCGGCTGGAAGCTCATCTGATCATAGTGAAGCACCTGCTTGATCACGGCAATCATGAGCAGGCTCTGAAAATAGCTGACAGCCTTACCAGCGATTATCATAAAGCGGCTGTTCTGAGCGAAATCCTGGTGGGGCTCGTTTTCAGGAAGGAATTTGTTGGGGCGCTCAGGGTGGCGCAGTCGCTGAAAGCTCTGGCACTGGATGATCCCTATTTTTTGCCCCGTGCTGATAAGGCTTATCTCGCTATAGCGCGTGGCCAGCTGGAAGCAGGGGAAGTCACCGCCTCAAAACGAACGATGGGATTGCTTCCCGACCTCAGCGACGCAACAGATACAGAGTTCGAAGTCTTCATAGAGGCCGCAGATTTGCTGCTAAAGCTTGGCAACAGGAAATCTGCTCAGCTTATGGCATTGAGATCTCTTGACGCGGCAAAGCAGACAACAGGGCCTCCCAATGATGACAAAGTTCGGCGTCTGGCCGTTGCAGGGCGCTTTCTCGTTTGGTCTGGCATCGCTGATAAAGGGCGTGGCGCCTTTGGGCAGGCTGAACAACTTCTTTTGGATCAAAGTGCCAAGGGGTTAAAGGCCCGCATGGCATTTCACGTTAACAAGGTTCTGGCCGGATCTCGTGAGGCCACGCAATCCGACCGGGAAGTCATCTACAGGATCCTTCGCACAGAGAAGACATTTGAGCGATCTCTGTTGTCCGAAGTGAAGCCTTTGCTCGATGCTGGATTCGACGAGGAAATGCATCAGGCGATCATTGCGCTCGATGCAAATGAGCGCTGGTACCGTGTTACCGATGATCTGATGTTGCCTCTTATCGAAAAAGACATTGAAGCCGGACAATTCGAACGCGCTGAACAAGTTGCTGAAAGCGCAAATACCTGGGTTGTCAGGGCAAGAGGTGTCTTTGCCGTTGCAGGCAAAACGTCGACTTCAGAAGCGCGCAGGTTGCTAAATGAGCTGCATGAATGGGCTTTAGGCCATCGCACGATCAGGGATTTCGAATGGACACAAAGCCGAACTGGCTACGATGTTTTTCGCTTGTGCGGCATAGGTGCAAAACAGGTTCAGCTGGGCTTAGTCGACGATGCGCATGCCACGTTGAAACAGGCTTACAGTCTGACGAACAAGATGAGGTATAAAGCCAAGGCCGCGTCCTTTCTGTCCATCGCCGAGGCACTGGATGGCACTTTGCCAAATGCGTATATCCGATAGGTCGCCCGCAATCACGGTTGGCCCCCCAACACTGCAGGGAGCTTTCGGGCCTGAAACCCTCCAAACCACACAAACCTTAAACTTGTCAAAGACAGGCGGCCCGGTTTTCGAACCGTCTGCCTGAGTTTTCTCCGGGTATCTAGCCTTTCAGAGCCGACGCGACATCGGTCGATTGCAGCCTTTGGTAGGCGGACTTGAGTGCGCTGGTAAACGGCTCTGACTGCGGCAGGTCATCGCCGAAAATTTCCGAAAGCGACAGCATCTTGTCGACGTATTCGAGGCCGTTAGCTTCCTGGGCGATGGCTTCGATCCTGCCGGACATGGGGTCGTTCAGCGGCAGTGCAGAGCCAGTTTTCGAAACACCGCGGCAATAGAGCATCCACCCGGCAACCGCGAGTGCGGAAAGTGTCCAGGGACTGCCGTCCTTCAGATGTTGCCGGATCGGCGCCAGCAGTCTTTGCGGCAGTTTCTGGCTTCCGTCGGAGGCGATCTGGGTGGTCTTGTGGTGAAGGGCGCTGTTCTCGAACCGCGCGATCAGGGCATCGGCATAAGCCTTGATGTCGACACCGTCCGGGACAGTCAGCGTCGGGGCCTGTTCGCTCAGCATGAGATCCAGGGCAGCTTGCCGGAAAACGGGATCGGCCATGCAGTCGGCAATTGTTTCCTTGCCCGCCAGCGCGCCAAGGTAGGCGAGAAACGAGTGGCTGCCGTTCAGCATCCGGAGTTTCATCTCTTCGAACGGGGCGACATCGTCAACGAATTCGGCGCCGGCCAGATGCCAGTCCGGTCGCGGGCCCGCAAACCGGTCCTCGATCACCCATTGGCGGAACGTCTCGCACAGGATGCCGTTCCGGTCCTTGTGGCCAAGGGCGTCCTCCAGGGTCTCGGAGGAATTGTCCGTCATTGCCGGGGTGATGCGATCCACCATGGAACAGGGAAAGGTGCAATTGTCCTTGATCCAGGCCGCCAGGGCAGGGCTCAGCCGCACCGCGAAATCCAGAACCGCACGGCGGCACAGCTCGCCGTTGGCGGGAAGGTTGTCGCACGACAGGATCGTCAAGCCGGCGAGACCGGCTGCCTGCCGCCGCCTGAGTCCTTCCACCAGCACGCCGATGGCGGTGGAAGGGGTTTCTGGCGTTGCAAGATCCTGCCGGATGTCGGCGTTGTCTTCGTCCAGCTTGCCGTCCTTCAGGCAATAGCCCTTCTCGGTGATCGTCAGCGTGATCACGGCAAGGTCCGGATCGGCGATCCGGTCCGGCAGGGCCTCGATACCGTCGCGCTTTGGGTGGACCGTCGCGCAGATGGCACCGACCTGGCGCAGGGAGAGATCATTGCCGGACATTTCGCCAACGGTGAAGACCCAGTCGGCTTCGTCGAGGCGCGTCAGGTCAACCACGCCGGAATTGAGCCGGCTAACCGCAACGCCCCAGTCGCTTTTGGTCCGGCGCAGCATCTCATCGTGAAACACCAGAACATGCGCCTTGGCAAAGGCGCCGAAGCCGATGTGCAGCAGGCGAACGCGCAGTTTTGTCCGATCGTAGTCGACTGTTTCAATCGAGTGCTTGGTGCTGGTCATGATGGGTTCACTTTGAAGTCGATATTGTCACCGGCTTTGCGTTCGGTTCCGTTGACGGTCAACGCGCCAGTGCCGGCCAGCCAAAGAGTGACCGTGTCGAAGGCAGGTTGCCAGTTGCCGGAGGTTTGCCAATCCAGCCGCACCGCATCTGCCGTCCGGGAGAGGCAAAGCCGGGTCAGACAGCTTTTCCCGTCCAGCCCCTCCACCGTGTCGCCGTCATCGTCGTAAAACTGCGCGTTCCGGCCCGGTGCCCCTTTGGGCTGCGGATAGATGCACCAGACCCGCGATGTGTCGGAAGACGGTGTCGTCCTGAGGTTTGCGGCGGCCATTGGCAGAACCGTGCCGC
This sequence comes from Stappia sp. BW2, assembly GCF_008107695.1. Lineage (GTDB taxonomy): Bacteria > Pseudomonadota > Alphaproteobacteria > Rhizobiales > Stappiaceae > Roseibium. The sequence continues at coordinate 121,278 of NZ_VIRG01000054.1, forward strand.
CCCGGACGAACAGCGGAATGGTGTCGAGAGCAACGGGCACCTCAATGACCTGACCACCTTCGTACCAGGTGCTGCCGTCAAAGGCCCACCAGCCTTCTTTGTTGGCGGGCAGTGTGACCCGCCGGGAGGTAGCGCCTTCCTCGACCACCGTTGCCACCAGAAGGTCCCGGCCCAACAGGAAGTCGAATTCGGCTTCCCGGCAGGCGGGATCGTTCGGATGATCCAGAAACAGAGGCCGCAGCATCGGCTCGCCCTCGGTCACGGCACGGTGCAGGAGGCTGTAAAGATAAGGGATGAGCTGCGCCCGGACTTTCAGCGCGTCGCGCACGAGCGGCGTGATCTCCGGATACATCCACGCTTCGTTGGCCGTGCCGTCGTCGTTCCAGGAATGGATGGTGAAGCGTGGATGGAAGATGCCGTTCTGCACCCAGCGCAGGAACAGTTCCGGTTCCGGACGCGGGCCTGCAAAGCCGCCGACATCGTGGCCGATGTTGTAGAAGCCGGAGAGGCTGAGGCCGAGGCCCATGGGAATGTTCCAGCGCAGCGTCTTCCAGCTTGTGTAATTGTCGCCTGTCCAGGTTTGGGCATAGCGCTGGGTGCCGGGGCAGGCGCAGCGGGAAATCAGATAGGGCCGTTTTTTGGGCTGATCGGCGACCTGGGCTTCATAGGACGCGCGCGTCATCAACTGGCTGTGCAGAGGCCGGATCAGGTTGACCGGGATCGGCTTGCCGAAACCGGCGCAGACGGCCTCGTCGTCCCACACTTCATATTCGTTGTTGTCGTTCCACGTGCAGGCAATGCCTTTGGAAAAGAGCTTGTCCTTCAGGTTTTGCTGCCACCAGGCGACAGTGTCCGCGTTGGTGAAATCGAGGTGGGAGCCGTAACCGTCCCAGAATGGCGATTGCTCGGGCGCCCCGGTTTCGCTGTCGCGAATGAACAGACCTGCTTCCTCGACTTCCCCGAACAGCGGGTGGTCGTCCAGAAGCACGGGCTTGATGTTGGCGATGAGGTTGATACCGGCCTCGGCATAGGCCCGGGTCATGGTCTCGACATCGGGAAAGCGGTCGGTGTTCCAATGGAAAACGTAGCGCTTGCCCTTGATGGCGGTATAGCCGGAAGACATCTGGAAACTGTCGCAGGGCATGTCTTCTTCCGACAGCTTGCCGAGGAACTCCATCAGCCGTTCCTGTGCGTTTTCGGAATCCGTATAGGCCATGGTCGAGCCGGAGTAGCCGAGCCCCCAGCGCGGCATGAAGGCGGTGCCGCCAGTCAGCCGGTGGTGCTGCTTGACGACGTCCAGAATGCTTGGGCCCCAGCTGAAATAATAGTCGAGGTCGCCATCGGCCGCGCGGAAGGCGCGGAAGGGCAGGTGGTAGTTGTCCTTCTCGTTGCCGAGATCGAACCAGCAGGGGGCCAGCGTGTCGTAGTAAAGACCGACCGCACCGAGCGGCCCCTTGTCGGTGATGGTAAAGGGGATGTGCTTGTAAAGCGGGTCGGTCGAGCGTGCGTCGTAGCCCATGGCATCGAGATTGCGCATCTCGAACCGTCTGCCGTTGCGTTCTAGACTGCCGGATTTTTCGCCAAGGCCGTAGTAACGCTCGTCCGGGGTCCGCCGCATGAAATGGTGGTTGCGCTGGTCACGCCGCCCGATCATGTAGGCGTCCTGCGGCCGGTCCCGGGCGATCTCCTGCCAGGGGGCTCCGGCAGCGGGTCGGCTCTCCCAGGTGAAGGCCAGCGGCGTGTCGATTGTCAGACGCAGGGTGTCCGTTTCCAGTACCAGCCTGCCGTCCTGTTCCTCCAGATGGAAGTCCGGGCAGGAAAAGCCGGTCAGGTCGTCGCGTGAGCGGCCCTCGAACGGAACGTCGCCTTGCGGTGCGATGGCCCATGTCCGGTCGAGCCGGTAGGCGCCGTCCTTCAACAGGGTGACGCGAATGAGGGTCTGCTCGAGAACCGTCACCGTCAGGCGGTGCCGGTTCTCGACGTCGAGTGCGATCCCGGCGCTGGAGCGCTCCAGGTATCGCCAGTTCTTGAGGGCTTTCATGACAGATCCTAGTAGCCGAGGAGAAGGCGTGGCAGGAACAGGCTGAGGGCAGGCACGTAAGTGACCAGAAGCAGAAGCGCGACCAGCACCACGTAGAAGCCCAGCATGGGTTTGAGCACCTGGCCGATCTTCACACCCCCCACCGAGCAGCCGACAAACAGGGCCGACCCGACCGGCGGTGTGCAGATGCCGATGCACAGGTTGAAGGTCATGACGACGCCGAAATGCACCGGGTCCATGCCGAGATCCGTTACAACGGGCAGGAAGATCGGTGTGAAGATCAGCAGCGCCGGGGTCATGTCCATGAAGGTGCCGACCACAAGCAGTGCCAGATTGATGATCAGCAGCAGCACCAGCGGATTATCGGACAGGCTCAACAGCGTGTCGGAGATCGAATAGGGAATATCCGCAAAGGCCATTGCCTTGGACATGGCGATGGAACAGCCGATCATCAGCAGCACGATTGATGTCGTGATCGCGCTTTCCAGGATGATGCGCGGCAGTTCCCGCAGTGAAATTTCCCGGTACCAGATCACACCCAGGAAGAGCGTATAGACCACGGCAACGGCGGAGGCTTCGGTTGCGGTGAAGATGCCGCCGATGATCCCGCCCATGACGATCACGATCAGGCCGAGTGGCAGCATGGCATCCAGCGTCTTGGCGATCACCTCCTTGCCGCTTGGCCGTTCGGCGACCGGATAGCCCCGACGCTTGGCGATGATGCCGGCCACGACCATCAGGCTGAGCCCCATCAGGATGCCGGGAATGTACCCGGCAACGAAGAGCGCGGCGATGGATGTGCCGTTGGTGATCAGCGAATAGACGATGAAGGTGGCGCTTGGCGGGATCAGCAGACCTGTGGGGCAGGATGCAATGTTGACCGCGGCGCTGAAGGCAGGGTCGTAGCCTTCCTTTTTCTGCAGCGGAGACATGACGCCGCCGACGGCGGCGGCGGAGGCAACGGCAGAGCCCGAGATGGAGCCGAACATCATGTTGGCGATGACATTGCAATGCGCCAGCGAGCCGGGCAGGCGGCCGGCCAGCACCTTGGCGAATTCGATCAGCCGCAGGGCAATGCCGCCCCGGTTCATGATGTTACCTGCCAGGATGAAGAACGGGATCGCCAGCAGGGTGAAGCTGTCGAGGCCCGAGGCAACCTGCTGCGCGACGATATAGACCGACTGGTCGAACGACATGAACAGAAGGAAGGTGGCAAAGGCGGCAAGACCGATGGCGAAGGCAATCGGCACGCCAAGGATCATCAGAAAGGCGAACGTCCCGAACAGGACGAGGACAGATTGGATATCCATGAGATTTCTCGTTCCCGGTCAGGTGTCAGTCCAAAGGGCCGCCGATGCTGGCGGCGTCGCCTTGATCGTTCGGGCCGCGGCCGGTGCGAAACAGGTCGCCCAGAAAGGTCAGGCAGTAGTAGAGAATGCAGCCACCCGAGAAGGGGATCGCGACATAGACAAGGCCCATGGGCAGGCGCAGTGCCGGTGAAACCTGCTGGGTTTCCAGCGTGCGGCTGACCAGATCGAGACCGCCGTACACCATGACCACCCCGGCAAAGACCGCGATGGCGGCAATGATGCCGCAATTGACCAGAAGGCGCAGAACACCGGTGGTGATGACGGGTAAGAGGTCGATGGCAAGGTGACGGCGCTGGCCGAAGGTGTAGGCCCCGCCCAGCAGGGCAACCCAGATGAACAGGAAGCGGGCCATTTCGTCGGTCACCGTGCTTGGGCTTTGCAGCACGTAGCGTGAGAAGACCTGCCAGACGACGCAGGCGACCAAAACGGCGAAGGCGATGGTAATGACAAGGCGCAGGAGCATGTCCACGCCTTTGGTAATGACTGTCACGATATTCCTCCCGCGCAGGGCCCGTTTCTACCGCGGCAACAGGCGCGGCGTGGGCTCCGACATCTTAAGACATGCGTCAGGAAATTAAATTGGTCAACCAATTTCTCGAAAAAGGTTGACTGATTTTGAAAATTGGACGAACAATTCAGCGTCCGCGGCGGTCTGGCCCTGCAAGTCCCGCGGCCAACCGATCCGTTCCACTCAGGAACGCATATTCTGCGGCCTAAAGCTGCAATTGGGAGGAAACCATGTCGAAATTCGTCAAGCTGGCGGCCGTATTGGCCGCGGGCGTCGTCGCTCTGAGCTCTGCCGCCAGTGCCAAGACGCTTCGCCTCAACCACAACAACCCGGAAGACCACCCGCTGCACAAATCGATGCAGTTCATGGCTGACCGTGTTGAAGAGCTGACAAACGGCGATCTGAAAATCCGCATCTACGCCAATGCCCAGCTCGGCACGCAGCGCGAATCCATGGAACTGATGCAAAACGGTTCTCTTGATATGGCGCGCTCCAACGCTTCCGAGCTGGAAGCCTTCGACGAAGCCTACGGCGCGTTGAACCTGCCTTATATCTTCGTTAGCGCGGATCACTACTACGACGTCCTGACAAGCGACATCGGCGCGGACATTCTGGCTTCCTCCGAAGACAAGGGCTTCATCGGTCTTGCCTATTACATCGAAGGCGCACGCTCCTTCTATGCCAACAAGCCGATCCATTCCCCGGCCGACCTGAAGGGCATGAAGATCCGCGTTCAGCCGAGCCCGTCCGCCATTCGCATGGTCGAGCTGCTCGGTGCCAACCCGACCCCGATTGCCTGGGGCGAGCTTTACAGTGCCTTGCAGCAGGGTGTGGTCGATGGCGCGGAAAACAACCCGATCGCCCTGACCTCCGCCCGTCATGGTGAAGTGTCCAAGTTCTATTCCGACGACGGTCACACGATGATCCCGTCCGTCGTGATGATCTCCACCAACTCCTGGAACGATCTGACCGAGGACCAGAAGGAAGCGATGCGCACGGCTGCACGCGAGTCCATGGATTTCCATCGCGACCAGTGGGACACCATGAGCGCGGAAGCCGTCGAGACGGCCAAGAATGAGCTCGGCGTGGAGTTCATCGAAGTGGAAAAAGGCCCGTTCATCGAAGCCGTTCTGCCGATGCATGAAGAAGCGGCGGCCAAGTCTCCGGTCGTTGCCGACTTGATCAAGCGCATCAAGGCAGCAGCGAAGTAACACCCGTCAACACCCGAAAGTCCCTCCGGAGACCTGACTGATGCTCGAACGTTCCCATCTCGCCGACAACGCCTTGCAGGCGCTGCATGACGAAGACTACGACGTGCCCTTCAACACGCAGTCTTTGAATCATGACGGCTTGATCTTCATGGGCGGGCGGGCATCGGAAAGCCTGAATGGCGAGTGGACTTTCTGCGTTGATCTTCTCGACACCGGCCTTCGGCAGAAATGGTTCGCCATGCTGCCGGAGGCCCCTGCGGATCGCACGGAGCCCTGGGACTATGACCCCTACATGGGGGAAACGGTGCCTGTGCCTTCCAACTGGGCGATGGTGAAGGAGAAATGGTATTTCTTCGAAGGCAGTGCCTGGTACACGCGGCCGCTCGACATTGAGACCGTCGATACGTCCAAGCGACAGTTTCTCCGGTTTGGTGCAGCAAGCTATGACTGCAAGATCTTCCTGAACGGCGAATTCCTGGGCAACCACTACGGTGCGTCGACGCCCTTTTGTGTCGAGTTGACGGACAAGCTGAAGACCGGCCGCAACTGGATCATGGCTTGTGTCAACAACACCCGGACACGCGACCGCGTGCCGATGCGCAATACCGACTGGTTCAATTATGGCGGGCTCTACCGGGAGGTTTCCTTTTTTGAAACGCCCAGGACCCTGATTAAGGATTTCTTTGTCTATCTGGTGCCGGATGGCACTTACTCTACGCTGAGGGTCGAAGTGACAGTGGATGGCCCGCAGGCGGAGGTCGGCACCCTGACCATCCCCGGTCTCGGCGTCGAACAGGTGATTGCGCTGGATGCCGAGGGCAAGGGCGCGATTGACATCGCCGCCCGGCCGCAGCTCTGGAGCCCGGAAACACCTGTCCTCTATGATGTCAGTCTCACTTGCGGTGAAGACCGGGTGAGCGACCGGATCGGCTTTCGCCAGATCGAACGCAAGGGCACGGATATTCTTTTGAACGGGGCGCCCTTGTTCCTGCGCGGGATTTCCGTGCATGAGGATGATGCAACCCTTGGCAAGGTGACCAGTGAAGAAGATCTGCGCCGCCGTTTTGAGCATGCGCGCGAGCTCGGCTGCAATTATCTGCGACTGGCGCATTATCCCCATCATGAGCGGGCCGCACAGATTGCGGACGAACTCGGCTTCTTGCTCTGGGAAGAAATTCCGGTCTACTGGGCCATCGATTTCGCCAATCCGGCGACCTACCGGGATGCTGAAAACCAGTTGTCGGAGCTGATCAAGCGCGACCGCAACCGGGCAAGCGTCATCATCTGGTCTGTCGGGAACGAAAACCCGGACACCGATGACCGTCTCACCTTCATGAAAGGCCTGGCGGAAACCTGCAATCGGCTGGACCCGACGCGGCTGACGTCTGCCGCCTGTCTGGTGAACCATGCCCGCAACCGGATCGAGGACAGGCTGGCCGCGCATATCGATATCATCGGCCTTAACGAGTATTACGGCTGGTACGAAGAGAATTTCGACGATCTTGCGGCAATCGGAGAGAACTCCGACCCGGATCGCCCGGTCGTGATCTCGGAGACCGGCGCCGATGGGGTTATCGGCGAAAAGGGCCCCAGGACAGGCCTCTTCAGCGAAGACTATATGGCCGAAGTCTACAGAAAGCAGATCGCTACGCTGCGTGAACTTGATTATATCAAAGGCATGTCGCCGTGGATCCTGTATGACTTTCGTGTCGAGCGGCGCCAGAACATTTTCCAGAACGGCTATAATCACAAAGGGCTGATTGCTGCCGACAAGAAAACCAAGAAAAAAGCATTCCATATCCTGGCCGACTATTATCGCGAGATTGCAACGGCCGGGGAGGGTGCAAGGAAGGCCTCATGACCAGCGATGTTGCAAAACGCCGGTACCAGGAAATCGCCGAACTTCTCGCAAGGCGTATCGAGGAGGAGGGCTACAGGCCCGGCGACAAGTTTCCGACCGAGCGGCAGATTTCCGTGGAACTCGGCATCAGCCGGTCCCTGGTGCGGGAAGCTTTTATCGTTCTGGAAATCGAAGGCTATCTGGATGTGCGCAAGGGCTCCGGCAGTTATGTGGCGGCCGGTGAAAAGATTTCGCTTTATGTTCCCAAGGCCGACTACGGACCCTTTGAATTGCTGCAGGCCCGCCAGCTTCTGGAAAGCAGCATCGCGGGCTTTGCCGCCACCGCGATTACCAAGAGCGACATCATTCAATTGCGCGAGACGCTCGACCTGGAGCGAAGGGCAATCGAGAACGGCGAAGAAGATTATACCGCTGACAGGCAGTTTCACCGGCAGATCGCCGAGGCTACCCAGAACAGCGTTCTGGTCGACCACGTCGAAGATCTTTGGAACAAGCGTGAAAACAGCTCCATGTGGGCGCGGCTGCACGACCGCATTTTCGATCTCAGCTATCGGTCAAAATGGCTGGACGATCATGCGGAAATTCTGGAAGCGCTGCGGCATCGCAATTCGGACAAGGCCCGCCAGGCCATGTGGCAGCATCTGGAAAACGTGCGCCTGACCCTGCTGGAACTTTCCGATGTCGGCGACCCGGATTTCGATGGTTACCTTTACACACCGGCCCGGGCCGCGCCCTGAGGGCCGCCTTCTCACCAGTGCCGGGCCAACACCTTTTCCCAACGCAAGACGCTTCAGCGACAACAACAAGAAAGACTTTAGGCGATGATTGAAAGCTGGCGCTGGTTCGGTCCGCAGGACCCTATCTCCTTGAGGGATATCCGCCAGACAGGCGCACGCGGCATCGTCACCGCCCTGCATGACATGCCGAACGGATCTCTCTGGCCGGAAGAGGCAATCGCTTCCCGCCGCGACATGATCGAGGCTGCCGGTCTGGAATGGACCGTGACCGAGAGCATCCCGGTGCATGAAGATATCAAGACCGGGGCGCCCGGTTGGGAACAAAAGGCGTCAAACTGGGCGGAAACGGTCCGGGCGCTGGCGCGCCAGGGTATCAAGACGATCTGCTACAACTTCATGCCCGTTCTGGACTGGACCCGGACGGATCTTGATTACGAACTTGACGACGGGGCGACCGCTCTGCGGTTCGAATTTGCGGCCTATGCGGCCTTCGACCTGTTCATCCTGCAGCGCGAGGGCGCTGAGGCCGACTATAACGCGGCAGACCTTGCCCTTGCTGAAGAACGGTTCGCGCAAATGTCCGGCGAGGAACGGGGCAGGTTGACCGCAAATATCATTGCGGGGCTGCCCGGTTCGGAAGAAAGCTACACGCTCGACACGTTTCGCGAGCGCCTGGCTTGTTATCGCGGTATCGGCCGGGAAGAGCTTTTCCGGAACCTTCAGACCTTTCTTGAAATCGTCGTGCCCGCCGCCGAGGAAGAAGGCGCCGTGCTGGCGATCCATCCAGACGATCCACCCCGTTCGCTCTTCGGCCTGCCGCGGATTGTTGGCTCACTTGAAGATCTGCAACGCATCGCGAGCATGAGCCCGTCGATTGCAAACGGCTTTACCGTCTGCTCCGGTTCGCTCGGTGTCAGTGCCAGTAATGATATTCCCGAAATCGTAACAACGTTGGGCGAACGGATCCACTTTGCCCATCTTCGAGCAACGAAGCGGGAGCAGGATCCGCGCAGCTTTCACGAGGACGCGCATCTTGAGGGTGATCTCGACATGGTTGCGATCATTCGTGCCTTGCGCCGCGTGGAACACCAGACGGGCCGGGCCATTCCGATGCGGCCCGACCATGGACACCGCATTTTGAACGACCTCAATGGCGTGTCGACACCTGGATATCCGGCAATCGGACGGCTGCGTGGATTGGCGGAGCTGCGCGGAGTGATACGCGCCGTGGATGTTCTGGACACCTTCGGCACAGCGGTGGAATAGGTTTTTCGGGCAAGGCGAAGCGCTTGACCGGACGCAGTATCCGGTTACATCCCTGTGCTGGGGTCACGCCCCGACACAGTTCACGGCAGAGGCGATGGAGCCGGTGATGCCTGCAAGCCCGGAGACCTGAATGGAAATGAATGGCGATACCCTTGCCGAGGACGGACGCGATGTCATCCTCATCGAAGGACTGAAAGTCGCGGCGCAGATCGGTATCCTGGACAGCGAGAAAAACCGGACGCAAACCGTCTGCTTCGATATCGAAATGCAGACAGTGGCAGGCTACCGCAGGATCGTGCGCGAAACAGGTGCCTTCGTCTCCTATGCCGACGCGGTTGAATTCATCCAGCAGAAAGCATCCTCAGGCGGCCATATCGATCTTGTCGAGGACTGGGCCGAAGCCGTTGCGGAGTTTGTTCTGACGAATGAACTGGTCGAAGACGTCAGTGTGAAGGTCACCAAGCCGGACATCTTCGAAGAAGCGGCCGGCGTTGGCATTCGCATTCAGCGCCGCCGGCCGTCCCGATAACCTTGTCCTGCTGCCGCTTTTTCCTATCTGCCCAGAAACCTGCCTGATCCTGTCTGGCATTTTGCCGGGCAAGAGGTTCGACACCGGGAGCCCTGCCTTACATGATTTCCGCCGACCGCCTGCTGCCGCTGTGGCTCAAATATCGAGACGCCCTTGAAGCGCCGATCAAAACCTTTGAATTCGAAAAATTCGGCCGCAGGTTCGAAGATCGCACCTATCAGATGGGCGTTTTGAACCTGTCGGCGGACAGCACCTATCGTGAAACGGTCTGTCATACCTTCGAGGCGGCGCTTTATCGCGGCCGGCGCATGACGCTGGAGGGGGCGGCGATGGTCGATATCGGCGCTGAATCGACCGGCGAGACAGCGGACATCGTTGCGGCCGAACGGCAGATCGACCGCATGCGCCCTGTTGTAAAGGCGCTTGCCGAAGAAGGCATACTCGTCTCCGTCGAAACCTACCATCCGGAAGTGGGCGTCGCCCTGCTGGAAGCCGGTGCAGGTGTGGTCAATCTGACGGGACGCGTCGACGACCCGGCCTTTTACGAGGCGATTGCCAAACATCAGGCGGGTATCGTGCTGTGTTACACGCCGGGCAAGAATGCCCGTTCAGAGGATTACCTGCCTCCGGCCGAAGATATCTTCGACCACCAGCTCACGTTTTTCCGTGAACGGATCCGCCTGGCGACGGAAGCCGGGATCGAGCGGCTGTGGGTCGATCCCGGTTTCGGCTTCGCGCTGCATCTGCCGGACGGGCCGGACCGGATCCGGTATCAGACCGACAGCATTCTTCAGTCTTTTCGCTTGCGCGAGCTCGGCTGGCCGGTGACGGTGCAGTTGACAGGCGCCGTCTATCTGTTCCGCGATGAGGTGCGGGTGGCGCAGACCAGTGCGGCCACTCTTGCGGTCATGTCGAGGGCTAACCTGGTGCGCAGCCATGAAGTGCCGCGCGTGCAGCCGGTCCTGAACCTGCAAGACTTCGCCTGAAGACCTGACCCGCCTTTTCAGCCAGACTTGCACAAGGGCGGATAGAGACAACTCGAGCCATCTGGAGGAATGCAAATGGCAAACGACAGGATCGCCCTGGTCACAGGCGCCGGAAAGCGATTGGGCAAGGCAATTGCCAGAGGTCTTGCGGACCAGGGTTATGCCATGGGCCTCCATTACAACTCCTCCGCTGAAGGCGCGCAGGATCTTCACGACGAGATTGTCGCGGAAGGTGGCAAGGCCGTGCTGTTGCAGAAAGACCTGAGCCGGCCGGAAACAGCGGGCGAACTGATCGGCGAGGCCGCCGCAGCGCTGGGAGGACCGGTTAGTGTGCTGGTCAATTCCGCATCGGCTTTCAACACCGATAACTTGTCAGACCTGACGATCGACACATGGCAGTTCCTAATGAACGTCAATGCGGCAGCGCCAGTGTTCCTGATGCAGGCTTTTGCCAATCAGGACCCGCTTCCGGAGGGTGGGGCGATCGTGAACATGCTTGATACTCAGATGCTGTCGGCGTCGCCGGAACGGTTCAGCTATTTTTGTGGCAAGTACGCGCTCGATGGCGCGACCCGGTTGGCAGCATTCGATCTGGGGCCAAAAGGAATCCGGGTGAATGCGATTGCGCCTGGCCTGATCCTACCGAGTGACCAGACCCAGGAAAACTTTGACTCCCGACAGAATTTGACGCCGCTGGGGGCGGGGCTTGGCCCGGACGATGTGGTCGACGCGGTGATCTATCTGGCAGGGGCGAAACAGGTGACCGGACATACGCTGGTGGTGGACGCCGGACAGCGGCTGATGGGTTTCGGAAATTCCCCAATCGGGTGAAGTTGAGCAATTCCGGGGCTTTTTATGGTTAATATCCACCGGCCGGGCAGGGGGGCGAATTTTCTTTCAAAAAAATTCAAAACGGTTGTTGACGGGTTGGGGTGAGGTGCGTATAACCCGGTTCATCGACGGCGGCAACGTCGCTGGCGACAGGGTTTTGTGACCTTAATTCCAGAAAATTGGTCCAGGTGGCCGAGCTTGATGGTTCGGCGAGTGGGTTGTTTTTGTTGAGTTTTGGTTACGGCTTGAGAGGTTTTAGAGCCTCTGTTCTTTGACAATTTGATTATTGAAGGAAGGGAAGCGTAGGCGGCGTTGGCCTTGCGATCTCAGGCTCTTTCGGGGGTTTGGGGTTTTAAGGAGTTACGCAGGTACGCTGATCTTTCATACAAGGAA
>NZ_VIRG01000069.1 GCF_008107695.1 Stappia sp. BW2
AGACCACGGCGCGTGCGTAACCCCATCAAGGCCACGGCCCGCGAGCCGACTAACAGGCCGGATACATATGAGCGATTTCCGAAATCGTGCCAAATTCTCGATTGCGAACAGCAGCCGACACATACATAGGGCCGAAAGTACACGCATATTGGCACCAATTTTCAGCTTTCTTTGAGGTTACTAAGTGTCGGCTTGGTCGATCTAGATTGCGATTATTGCATAGTGTTCCGCATGGAGCTGACCTCGCTCAGCAGAGAACTTAGAAAGCTGGCAAGGGCTCTCTGCAACATTCGAATCGATTCAGTTCAGCGCACCTATGTGGCCAGCATTAAGTAACCCCGTCGATTCCCTCCGAGGCCGAAATAAGCCGGAAAATGATTTCTGGGCTGTGCGTTGGGTCGAACGGATCGCCTGTCCACGTCCCCCAAACGTATTCAACGGCGAGGCCCCGTGACTTCGCCAACTCTATAACCCGCTCGGCGGCCATGAACCGCAGCGTGCTACGCGAGTGCAAACGCTCGGTGGGATTGCCTAACTCGTAACTCTCGAGGAAGGTGACCAATTCGCCCTCGGCGCGCTCGACCTCGTGAACAACCCGCACCAATCGGCCGTCCGGCAACGGCCTCGGCGCGCCTGCTTGCTCGGGGGCCCAACGATCCCAGGCGCGCGCCGCAGGGTTACGGGTCTCAAACAGGAAGGCCCCGCCGGGGGCTAGCCGCCGGCCTACTTCGCTAAAAAGGTTCTCAACGTCCGTGTCCCGAAGGAGACACTGGAATGCATGGCCGGTCATGATGATGGCGTTGAACCGTTCAGTTTCCGGGACGTCCGCTATCGTCCCTTCGACCCAGCAGACGGCGTCTCCGCCCTTGATACGGGCTCTGGCGAGCATCGGCCTCGCAGGCTCGATACCGACTACCTGGTATCCAAGGTGAGCAAGTTCGATCGCGAAGGTGCCGGTCCCGCAACCGAGGTCGGCGACTTTCGCCGGTGGGGCTAAGAGCTGGGATAGGTAGAAGTCGAAATCTTCGCGCTCGTCGTTCAGCGTGTCGTAGACAGCCACGAGATTGGGGGCGTGGTACAATTCATCCATTACTACATTCTAGCGCCCTGGCAGGCAGGGCGAAACGTTCTACTGGCAATATCGCTCTGTAACCGACCTTCAGGAATTGTGCACTGAGTGTCCGCATGGTTGGCATGTGAGCGAAGAATGTTCTTTGCGGATGTTACGAATGGCGGCTTTAAAGGCTTGCTTCGCTGCGAAGAGGAGCTGGGTGAATGTCGGCCTTGGGCCGGAAGCAGACATTTGGCATTGGTGTGTGCGTTGAAAATGCGGGCAGTTGTGTAGATGCAGGGCGTCACAGGGCACCTACAGTGCTTTTAGGACTTTAAAGAAATTAGAGTTTTTGATGCGGCGCATTCAAAGCAATTATACCTAACTTTTCATATTACACATGATGAATTAAGTATTTTTATATATTGGTATTTTTATACATGTATTTGATTCTAGAGTTACATTAAGTTAAATTTCATAAAAGAGACCTAGTTGTGCAGTTTGCGGGTATTTTTGCTGCTGCAGAACTCGAATTCAGAATTGCCGCGCCCCCTGTCACGGAAGTAGTTCTTCATGACCACGCGACTCTGGTTGATTGCCCTCTCACTGATCTCCAACGTCCTGGCGCTTGCCCTTCCGCTGGCACTCATTCAGGTCTATGATCGGATCCTTGCCAATCAGGCCGTTGGAACTGCAATCGTCATCTTTACGGCCGTGGCCATCGCCATTCTCATGGATGGACTGGTCAAATACGCACGCGCCGCCATTCTCGGGCGCCTTGCGGCCAAGGCGGAATACGAGCTCTCCCTGAAGACTGCTGAAAAGCTGCTGACGATCGACGCGAAAAAGCTCGCCGGTTTCAGCCCGGGGCGCATTCGCGAACTGTTTACGGCCATCAACAGATCCAACGATGTTCTCGTGGGTCAGTCGACGCTCGCGCTTTTCGACGCGCCCTTCGCCGTCACGTTTCTTGTATTGGTCTGGTTCCTGGGGGGCCCCACGATTTTCGGACCGCTGGCGGTGCTTCTCGTCTTTGGTGCCCTCGCGCTCTACGCCGGCTTCAGACAAGCACGCGCCGGCGTGAGACTGTTCGAGGCATCCGCGGACCAGACATCCCTGATCATGAATGATCGGGAGCGGATCGACCGGATTGTCGAGCGGGGGGATCTGGGAGATTTCGCCGGTGAATTGCGCCATTACGAGAAACAAAAAGCCGCAGCGCAGGAAGTCGTTGAAAGCAACCTGGCTGCCGCGCTCAACCTGAGCCAGACCGGGGGGCTTGCAACGACGGTCCTGGTTCTCGGGTTCGGGTCGCTTGTTGTCCTCGCAGGCGACATGACAACCGGCGGGCTCGCGGCCTGCCTCATTCTCGGTCAAAGAGGCGTCGCCGGCCTGCTTGGCCTCATCAGCGCGATGGCGCGGCACAGGGTCTCAGCGTCCGCATTCAGAACCATAGAGGACCTGCTTTCGCTGCCGTCGACGTCCGCCCTGGATCTCCCGTCGCGCAAGGGCAAGGGCACGGAGGTTGTCGGGCTGCGCTTTCGGGTCGACGGCCAGCTCCACGATGTGCGTCCCGGCCGGTGCCTGATCGTCAGACCGGCCGATGCGCAGCAGGGAAAACTACTCTTTCAGGAACTTGTACGCGTCGTGGAGAGCGGCAGACGAGAAACCGCGGGAAATCTTGATAACGTGGAACTGGTCGCGACCGATGGCGAACCGATGCCGTCGCACCAGGGCCACGTCTCGGTCTGCGATGCCGCGCTGACTGTCTTCAACGGCACGATACTTGAGAACATGACGGCCTTTGACAGCGACGCAACGGGGCGCGCACTCTGGCTGTCGGAACGACTTGGCCTCGACGCTGCAATCGGCCGTCTGCGGGAGGGGCTGGAAACGCCTCTGTCGCCGGGGCTCGGTGTTCCGCTTTCCGACGGCCATCTTCGGCGCCTTATGATTGTCCGGGCCTTGTCCGGACAGCCGAAGCTACTTTTGCTTCGCAATCCCTCGCTCTATCTGGATGCACGCGGCACGGAGCTGCTTGCCGCGCTGCTGAAAGACCTTGCGGGCGAGACAACCGTCGTCGTGTTCGAGGATGCCGGCGGCTTGGTCCGACACTTTGAAACGGCCGAGGACCTGGTCTGCCTGCCGCCGCAAAAGACGGAAGCTGCCGCATGAACGTCCAGACCAAACTGGCCAGGGATAAGTCGACGCCTGCCACAGAAGAGACAGGCACTGCGAGACGGGAGACCGACCTGGAAAGCATCCTGCACAGCGCATTGACCGACCTCGGTTGGCGGCGGTCCCATGACGTCCTGCTTGCAGCGACACCACATGAAACCGGTGTTGCCACGCTTGACGAGGCTGCGATGGTGCTCGACCTCATCGACGTGGGCGCAAGTGTCGAGGCACGAGTCCCGGCTGCCTGGCGCAGCGGCCTTGATGGCGCCCTGCTGGTTCAGGACAAGACGGGCGTCCATGCCCTCGTGCGCAAGGACACCCGTCTGACCGCGTCCTCATCCGCAAACCTTACCCACGAGCAGGTTGTGCGCCGGATCAACCATGCCGGTAAGATGCTCTTCGTCCACGACCCGGAGCATTCCGTCGCGGCCGTTCACGCAACGACCATCCGGACCCGGATACACAAGGTTGCCGTTACGGCGCTGTTTCTGTCCCTCGTCCTGAACCTCCTGGCGCTTTTCATTCCGTTCTTTTCCATGGCGATCTTCGACCGGGTCCTGGGCGCACAGGCATCGCAAAGC
This sequence comes from Stappia sp. BW2, assembly GCF_008107695.1. Taxonomy (GTDB): domain Bacteria; phylum Pseudomonadota; class Alphaproteobacteria; order Rhizobiales; family Stappiaceae; genus Roseibium. The sequence goes on from NZ_VIRG01000069.1 coordinate 3,811, forward strand.
CTGGTGCCGCTTCTTACCGGAGCAAGCGTCGTTCTTCTGTCAATCCTGGTTCTGCGAAGCACGCGTTCCCGAATCCTTGCAGCAGAATATGCGAGGCTCGTTGCAACAACCCGGCTCATATCGCTGTCTCGTATCCTGCGCCTGCCGCAAATGGTCCGCCAGCGGCTCGGCTTTGACCGGCTCCAAACCCGATTGCAGACAACTTCACTGAGCGCAGAAGTGTTCGCCGCCCAGAACACGGCGGCAATCTTTGACACGCCGTTCGTGCCGTTGTCGATCTTTGCAATCGCGTTTGTCGGAGGCTGGATGGCCGTGGTGCCTGCGGTTTATCTTATGCTTTTCTTTGCACTGAGCTGGCTTTTGAGCGAAGCGAGACAGGGCCTCGACCCACAGCTTGAAAACGCGAATGCAAAACGCGTGGAAGCTCTTACGGAACTGAGCGACAAGGCGGCGGACATCCAGAGCATCGATCATGGCTCTGCCTGGTTCGCCAGGTTTGCATCCATCGCCCGGCGGGCAGCCTTTGCAAAACACAGGCAGGCACAGCGATCCGCGGCTCTCCAATCGCTTGCCTATGTGCTTGGCACCGGCGCAGCGCTGACAACTCTTTGTATCGGCATCGCCCTTGCCATGTCCGGGACGATCACCGCCGGGGCGCTGGTCGGCACGATGCTGCTGACCTGGCGCGTGACCGGTCCTTCCCAGGCCTTTTTCCTGGCCATGCCGAGGCTCAAGGCCATTCGCAAGGCCGTTTCGGGCCTGGAGCAGTCGATTTCGCTGGGAGTGCCGCAGGCGCAGCCAGCGGCGCTCGAAAGACTGGAGAACGGCGCGCCGGAAATCAGTGGCAAGGGTCTGTTCTTCAAGTACGACCAGAATGCGGACCCGGCCCTGACCGGCATTTCCTTCGATTGCGCTCCCGGCAGCTTCACCATTGTCATGGGCCCGAACGGATCCGGAAAATCGACGTTCCTGAAGATGGTCGCCGGTCTTGTTTCGCCGCAGTCGGGTCGTCTTTCGATCAACGGACGATCGGTGACCCAATATGATGCGGATGACCTGGCGCGATCCACCTGCCTGCTTCGTCTTGAAGCCTCCGACAGCGAGATGTGGCGTTCCCAGGAAACCCATGAAGTCGTGGCCAAAAGTCACCTGATCCTGCTGGATGACAGCAGCGGCCCTGCCGCTACCAGGGACCGTTCCGACCTGCTTCAGGTGCTGACGGCTCTGAAAGGCAAGGCGACGATCCTGTTCGCGACGCATGACACGTCATTTGCCGAGCTTGCCGACAATGCCCTCATCCTGGACGAAGGCAGCACGGCCTATTTCGGTCCTGTCACGCCCCCCGGCCAATCCCCTTCACCGTCCGAGGAGACGAGCTTATGAAACCCTCCAATGCGGATGATCGGTTTGAGCTGAACGACGGCAAGGCGGTCAGACTGACCAATGTCGCCGCCGCTGCCATCGGTGTCTCCCTCGTGGCTTTCATTGCCTGGTCGGTCATGACACCAATCGACGAGGTTGCAAAGGCGCGTGGTGTGGTCGAACCGGTCTCCGAGGTACAACGGCTCCAGTCCGAACATGGCGGAGCCCTGGCATCCGTTCTGGTGCGCAAGGGAGATGTGGTTGCAAGGGGCGACACAATCGCCATCTTCGACCACGAGGAAGTGCGCTCCGAACTGCGCGAAGCGCAGGCAAAGGCCCTTGCCCTTGAGCTGGAAAAGGAACGTCTTCTCGCGCTGGTCGAACAGCGCGAACCGGATTTCCATTCAGCCTCCGGTGCGGCTCTTGCTCCGGTGAACCTGCTCGAGGTCGATACAGCAGCAGAGGCTGTGCCTCACCATGATATTGCCGCCGTAAGGGAGTTGATTGCCCGGGAAGAAGCCGCTCTGGACGCCAGAAAGGCCTTTTTGGAAAACGAACGGCAGGTTATCCAGCGACAGGTTTCGGAAAAAAACGCCGATCTCATGGCGATCCTGCACGAGAGGCCAGCTGTTGAACGACAGCTGGCGGTTGCGAAAGAACTGTCCACGACGCTTCAAGGAATGGTTGACCGGGGGCTTGCTCCGCGCTCAAGGCTGGTTGAGGCGGTTCAGGAAGAAGCACGCTACGAATACGAGCTGGCGAACCTCTCCGGTCGGAAGGCAGTCATCGAAGCGGAGATCTCCGAACTGCGTGAAGCGATGGAACGGGTTGACCTGAACGAGGCCGCCGACGCACGCGACCGGATCGCGGAAATCAACGGTGAACACCGTGTTGTAGACGAGCAAATTGTGCGTCTGCGCCAAAGGGTGCTCGCCACGGAACTCAAGAGCCCGGTGGCGGGCTATGTTCAGTCGGTACCCGATACAGTTGTGGGGCGGGTGATTGAAGCTGGTGGCCTTGTTGCCGAAATCGTTCCGCGTGACGTCGGCCTTCGCTTCGCCGCCCAGTTGCAGCCCCGCGACGTTGGTTTTGTCTCTGTCGGACAGCCGGCAAGGCTCAAGATCGACGCCTTCGATTTCAGCCGCTACGGCGCACTCGAGGGCAATGTTCTGGAGGTGTCTCCGACAACAATCGTGGATGAGCGCGGCACCGCCTATTACGAAGTCCTGGTCGATGTGCCGGTCACCTATTTCCGCGACAATCCGGAACAATTTGCCTTGCTGCCCGGCATGACCGGAGAAGCCGATGTCCTCACCGGCAAGAAAACCGTCTTCGAATACATCTGGAAACCGATCTACACGAATCTGAATCTGGCCTTGAGCGAACGGTAGGGAGAGACCGCTATGGCTGATCAACCGGACAAAACTGCTTCGCCCAAGGTCTCAAAGGTCACGCCGGAGGAGATCAAGGACCCCAGGAAGATACAACCCGAAGAAGGGTTTGGCTGGACTCTCCAGAAGGAAGGCAAGGACGGAACTTCTACCGCTTCGCCATCCGGCAGCAATGGCCAGGCTGGCAATGCCGAAGATCCGGCTGCAGCCGGCACGATACAGGGGCAACACTCCGGCTCCGAGCACGCAACCAACCTTTCCCAAGCCCCCACCGCGCCACTGGATCCCGTTACCCCGGCTCCAACGCAGGGTGTCTTACCGGATTCCAATGCCATTCCCGTATCCGCACCAGGCATAGTCGCGCGCCCTGCCCCTGACATGGATCCGCCATCACCGGCCTCCCAAACCAGCGCTGTGTCAGGCGCGCCTCACCCAACAAGAGCGCATGCAGCGTCTTCGTCTGGTGGAGGGATCGCTCCCGAACCGCTCACGGGCAGCAGACCACCGCCAGGTGGCGGCTTCCCACAGTCGCCGCCGACCGTCGGTACTCAGCCACCAGGGGGAACGAACACACCGCATCCGGGCGGCGGCCACACACCACCCACACCGTCCGGTTTCACTCCACCGGCAGGAGGAACAAACGCGCCCGGATCTGGAGGCGCAACAATTCCCGGCGCGACGCAAACCGCAGCGAACATTGCCGGTCTGGACACCGGCTCAGTGAGCGAAGACCACAACGTGGTCGCAGGTAGACTGGCGACGGGCGGACTTCTGACCGTCACGGATCCCGACGCAGGCGAAGAAAAATTCCAGGCTGTGACCGGCGTTTCGGGCTCAGCCGGTTATGGCAGCTTTTCGGTAAATGAAAACGGTCTCTGGACCTACACTGCTGACAACAGTCAGGCGGTCATACAGGCGCTGAAGCCGAGCGACAGCCTGATCGACAGATTGACCGTCCACAGCGCGGACGGGACCACACATGAACTGCGTGTTGTCATTACCGGCACAAATGACGCTCCGGTTCTCAGGGCTGCAACAGCCACCGCGACGGAGGATGGAAAAACCGTCAGCGGCCAGATGTCGGCTACGGACATGGATGCAGGCGATACGAAAGTATTTTCCGCAGGCCATCTGGTCGACGGCTTCATGATGAATGCGGACGGCTCGTGGTCGTTCGACCCCAGCCATGCGGCCTATCAGCACCTGGCTGTCGGCCAGACACAGCAACTGACCATTCCGGTGACGATCACCGATAGCGCGGGAGCAACCGACACCCAGAACCTCGTCATCACAGTCAAAGGCAGCAATGATGGCCCGGTTGTCTCCGGACCGGTCGATCTGGGCAGCGGGACCGAGGACAAGGCGGTCCAGATCGGCGAAGCGCAGCTTTTGGCGCACGCCACGGACATCGACACGGGCGATACGCTGTCCGTCACAGGATTGAGCGCGAGCCACGGGACCATCTCCGGCGATGCAGCGCACGGCTTCACCTTCACGCCGGACCCGAACTACAATGGCCCGGTGACCTTGATTTATCAGGTCACGGACAGTCACGGTGGCACAGTCGCCCAGACGGCTTCCCTGACACTGGCGGCAACACCGGATGCCGCCATCATCACCGGCACCGACACGGGCTCGGTCATCGAGGACAGAAATGTCGGGCCATCGTCCGCCCATCCCCTTTCCGTCGGCGGGATCCTGTCCGTCCACGATCCGGACGGCTCGGCCTTCGATCACTTCCAAACCAACCAGTTCGGCGAACATGCAGTCTCCGATCCCTTCGGCGGAAGCCTGCACATCAGCCGCGGCGGTATCTGGGGCTACGAGGTCGACAACACCAACCCCGCCATCCAGGCGCTTGCCGTGGGTGAAGAACGCCATGCGATCTACGAGGTGCATGCGGCCGATGGTACCGCGCACCGGATCAATATCACCGTCCACGGCACCAACGATGCCCCGGTCCTGAGCGCAGCGACGGCCTCTGCCACGGAGGACGGAAAGACCGTTACCGGCCAGATGGTGGCAACGGATGTCGATCATGGCGATAGCCAGACCTACACGGCCGGCCATCCGGTCGACGGCTTCACGATGAACCAGGACGGCTCCTGGTCCTTCGATCCGTCCCACGCGGCCTATCAGCACCTGGCGGCCGGCCAGACCCAGCAGGTGACCATCCCGGTGACGGTGACCGACCACGCCGGGGCGACTTCAACGCAAAACCTCGTCATCACAGTAACGGGCAGCAAGGACGGTCCCGTTGTGTCCGGCCCGGTCGACCTGGGCAGAGGAACAGAAGATCATTCCGTCCAGATCTCGGCGGCGCAGCTCTTGGCCCATGCCACCGACATCGACACCGGCGATATGCTCTCCGTCACCGGTCTGACCGCAAGCCACGGAACGATCAGCGGCGATGCCGCGCATGGCTTCACCTTCACCCCGGACCCGGACTACAACGGCCCGGTCACGCTGAGCTACCAGGTGACCGATGGCCATGGCGGAAGCACCGCCCAGACAGCCTCGCTCACGCTTGGCGCGACGCCGGACGCGGCGGTGATCACCGGCACTGATACGGGAAATGTTATCGAAGACCGAGGTGTTTCGGCAACGGGAGATCTGCAGGCCGGTGGCACGCTCACCATCACAGACCCCGACGCGGGTGAAGCGGCATTCACGCCGCAGACAGGAGCCACGGGCTCGGGCGGCTACGGCACGTTCTCCCTCGATGCGCAGGGCCACTGGACCTACACCGCAGACAACAGCCAACAGGCGATCCAGGCGCTTGGCCGTGGGCAGAGCCTGACAGATTCGCTCACAGTGACGAGTGTCGACGGGACGCGGCATACGTTGTCAGTCGAGATCAAGGGCGTGATCGACGCGCCCGCGCTCACCGTGACGGCGACGCAGGGGACCGACAGCGCCACCGCCACAGCGGGCAGCGTTTCCACGGCGACGCTCGCCGCGCATGAGGACCAGACCATCGGGCTGGGGATTGTTCCCCAGCTCGTCGATACCGACCCGACCGAGACACTGTCCAAGTCTGTGGTCATCATGGGGTTCCCGCACGGTACCACCTTCAACCATGGCCACATGAATCCGGGAGGTACCGGCAGCTGGTTGGTCGATGTTACGGATCTCCCGGGACTGGAGTTGACCCCTCCGAAAGACTTCACCGGCCCGGTCACATTGAAGGTGACTCTGGTCGCAGTCGATCGCTCACCCGGCGAAGGTCGCCCGGCCGCCCCATCGGTCGCGACGCTCCATATCGACGTGGCACCGGTGCAAGACGCGGCGGTGATCACCGGAACGGATTCAGGCGACATCACCGAGGACCGGAATGTCGGACGATCGTCCGTGCATCCGCTCGGCGTAAGCGGAATTCTGACCGTCCACGATCCGGATGGCACCGCCTTCGATCACTTCCAGTCCAACAGTTTGGGCGAACACGCGGTCTCCGACCCCTTCGGCGGCAGTTTGCACATCCTCCCCAGCGGGTGGTGGGGCTACGAGGTCGACAACACCAACCCCGCCATCCAGGCGCTTGCCGCGGGTGAAGAACGCCATGCGATCTACGAGGTGCATGCGGCCGATGGCACCGCGCACCGGATCGATATCACCGTCCACGGCACCAACGATGCGCCGGTGCTGCGCGCGGCGACGGCCTCGGCCACTGAGGACGGAAAGACCGTTACCGGCCAGATGGTGGCAACCGACGTCGATCACGGCGACACAAAGACCTTCGCGGTCGGTCAGGCCGTCGACGGCTTCACGATGAACCAGGACGGTTCCTGGAACTTCGATCCTTCCCACGCAGCCTATCAGCATCTCGCCGCCGGCCTGACCCAGCAGGTGACCATCCCGGTGACGGTGACCGACAGCGCCGGGGCGACCGACACCGAAAACCTCGTCATCACCGTCACGGGCAGCAATGACGGGGCACGGTTCACGGGGACCGACAGCGCTTCCGTGGTTGAGGACCGCAATCTGACTGGTGGCAACCTGACCGCGGGCGGAACCCTGACTGTCACAGATGTCGACACCGGGCAGGACAGTTTTACGCCTGTCACGAGCCAGCAGGGGACCGGAGGCTATGGCAGCTTTTCGATCGACGAGCACGGCCATTGGACCTATACGGCCGACAACAGCCAGCATGTGATCCAGGCGCTTGATCCGTCGAGCACGCCTCTGACCGACACTCTGGTGGTGACATCCAGGGATGGAACGCAGCATACATTGACTGTTGCCATCCATGGTACCTCAGATGCACCTGTGGTGAAGCCAAGTGTGGCGACCGTGCAGGGGGTCGGATCGCAACATCTGACCGGCACATTCGGTGGCGGCGCCCCCGGCGGTTGGGGCATCGACAACGGTCACGGCGGTTCGGTCAGCTCGCTGCAAGGCCAGTATGGCACGCTGATCATCGATCCCCAGACCGGGCACTTCGAATACAACTACCAGCAGAATTCCGGTGTCATCAAGCACGGCGGCAGTTCGGGAGCGTCCGGACAGCATGTCGATACGTTCCACATCGTCCAGCAAGGCGTTGCCGCCGGCGACGCGGATGTTCAGGTGCAGATCAATGTCCAGAGCGTGCATGGCAACAGCGGGCATCATGTCGACCAAACGGTTCTGCAGGGCATCACGTTCACACCGGTGGCCCCCGTCCAACACGATGCACCGGACGATGTTGACACGGATGAGGTCACGCTTGACCTGACCGACGCGAGTACCGCGTTGGAGCACGTGCAGGAGACGGACAGCACTGCAATGGACTTCGCCGACACCGGCGCTGGGTCAGATGACAGCGATGCCAACACAGCTCCAACACCGGCACCAGAGGGACCTGTCGCCGGTGGAATCGAGCGACTTTCGGCCTATTTCGACGCCATCGGACAAGGGCACGACGCGGCGCCATCAGCCATGGCACCCGCTGCTCATCTGAGTCCTTACCTCGATGCCGCCGGTGCGGATCCGGATTTGGCAACCCCGGTCGCAGATCTACCTGATCCGTCGACGCTCGACATTGGCGACCTGTCCGCAAAGGTCGAGGACAGCTCTGGGGCCACCCCGGAGCCGGGGCCGGGCCACGATGTACCGCAGGATATCCCCGAACCCGTCTTGCCGGATCCAAATGATGACACGTCCCAATACGGTTGAAGCTATCAAGTGAAAAAGGACCGTACGCAATGAGCAAAAACCTGATCTGTCTTGTGACGGTTCTTTTCCTGTCGGGTGCACCTGTGTGGGCGGACAGGGGCGATAGCGGGAGCGAGACAACAAACACGTCTAACGGAACTCGCAAATTGATCGCTGAGCACCCCTGCGACGGAATCGCATCGCCAAGACCTGGCTGTTCCGAAAAAACTTCTTTCATGCTGATGGCGTCGGTAGAAACGCCTGAAGGCAACATCTTTTGCAGCGGCGGCGAGGCGCCTCGTCGGATCGGGTATCAGATCCTTGACCGCGCGGATGGCGAATGGGATGCCCTCGTCATGATCGACGGCACGAAGATCCGTGCAATGACGGCGTATAGCTATTTCGGCAATTCCAAACCACCAAACGGTTTTGTGGTCGCGCTGCTCGGCGAGGACGGCTCCGTAGTCCTGGTTTACGGGGACGGAGAAAACGACTGGCTGGAGCAAGGCGAAAACCGCTACGATACATGCCTCTAGTCGCCTGACGATCAAAGGTATGGCAGCGGAGATCTGCCTTTCACCGTTTCCGTCCCGATCGCCACCGAGGTAGAAGCCGATAACCAGCACATCCACATCTTACACTTCAATCTCGTGGCGGTCGTTGGTGTTGCGTACAGCGCAAGGGTCCTTAGAAATCCCGTGGCGACGCCTTCCGTTCACATGTCTGACTGCTTTGGTGACCATCCCAAAGTTCGGCGATCGTCCGACTTGTCGGCGTGAATGGATCCTTGAATAAATAGGCGTTGGATGTCGGCACTAGGCCGCTTGTGTCGACCAGTCAGCAGCCAAGGTCAGAAGCGGCATGCTGTACCGCGACAAGTCTGCTTCGAGCCCTTCCAAGACCGTTCGCGGAAGCTCCGTTCGTCTCCAAAGCTACGCAACTGCGCTTTCGACCGCGCACTTTGCCCGGAAAGCGCCGGCGATCAGCGCGACGACGGCGAAGCATATCACGGCAGATCCTACGCCCGGACCCGCCATGAGAAATCCGAAGAGAGGGGCACCGACAGTCTGGCCTACGGCGATAGTCAGGAAACCGACCATGAGTCCGGTCGCAGGCCGATCCGGCAAGGCGTGAGTGCCCCAGATGAGATAGACCCCTGTTAGCATCACGTAGCCTGCGCCGAAGATAACCCCTCCAACCAGCGTGGGGACAGGACCGAGGCCGAAGCCGACCAGTAAGATACTGATTGCGATCAGACCCAGGAAAGCCCAGTGAACGCGGTCGTGACCAAATCGGCTGACGAGCGCTCCGGCCAAGGCTCCGGCCACCCCCCCGGTGCCGATGCACATCCAGAGAAGGCCAGTTCCGGTTGGCCCCCAGCCCAACTGACTTGAGACGAGCTGCCCCCCAAAAGACCAGAGCGCGGTGCTCGCAACTCCCATCAGGAAGGATGCCGAAATCAGTCGCAGGACCGGCCCCGTCATCGGGGGCAGGCCACCTGCGCGACCGTTGCCCGAGGCCGCAGGAAACGAGATCGCAGCTGCGATGGCCAACACCAGCGCCACGGCTGCGAAAGCTCCGAAGGCCAACCTCCATTGTCCCGTGATGGCGAGCGCGATGGGCCCCGACAGCACCACGCCCGCACTCACGCCCGAATTGATCACCGTGTTCGTAAGGTCCTGCCAGCCTTTGCTGACCGCGGCGGCGACTGCGGCGGCCATGGGCGGAGAGGCGAGGCCCGTGCTTGATCCGGCGACCACGACTGCGATGGCCAGGATCAGCGGTGACGGCGCGATCGCGATGCCGGCCATACCTATCGCCGCGACAAGGGCGGCACCTACCGCGACGGCACGCGCGCCAAACCGTTCGGTCAGGATAGCCGAGGCGACGATCGCTATACAGTAGCCGGCGAAGGAGCCACCCGAGATGACGCCGCCGAGGGACGGGCCGAGGCCCAGTTCGCCGTCGATCTGAGGCAGGAAAAGGCCGAAGGCGAAGCGGGCAAAGCCGTAACAGACCGCGATGAGGGCGAAGCCCGTCACGCCGATGCGAAGGGTCGGACTCATGAGCGCGCCCTCTCCATCAGGATGGCCGCCGCCGCTCGTGCGGCTGAGACGGTCTGCGCTCCGCGATACACAGCCGCGTGGGTCGCCCCCTCGAAGAGGACCAGCACCTGCTCTGCGAGCGCGGGGTCTTCGCGTCCCAGGTCCATGGCAACGACCTCGCCGACCCGGCGGTGGAACGCCTCCTTGTGCAGCGCAACCGCCTCGGCAATCTCCGGCGTGTCTCCCCCAGTTTCAGCGCGCGAGCGAAGGAAAAGGCAGCCCCGACATCCCTCAACCCGGACCCAGTCCTCGAGCGCGGCAAACAGGGCGTCGACGGTCCGCACCTCGATCCGGGCCATGAAGCGCCGGTCCCGCTCGGTCAGGACGCGCGCCATGAGCTCGGCCTTGCTGCCGGCGTGCTTGTAGAGCGTTCGGCTCGACATCCCCGCAGCCTCCGTCAGGCGGTCCACGCCGGTGGCCACGTAGCCGTGTCGATCGAAAAGCCTCTCGGCGGCGGCGGTGAGTTTGCTGGTCATGTCCACGGGAACCTCCTTTGGCGTCCTCGGACACGAATGTACAACGATCGTTTTACATTGCAAGCCAGCAGGAACAGAGGTCCGCCTTGCCTCGCAAAGCCACCATCGATCGAGACGGTGCCTTATGACCACACCGTGCCGTGAGGCCACCTTCCGGTTTTGCTCTGCAAAACATTGAGCCGGACAGTCGCCGTACAAGCCGATTGGTGAGGTTCGGTACATTGCGGACATGTTTACGGCCCTCGTCTCCTCAGCGAGGAAATCCCGGATGGTGGGTATAAAAGAGCGAAGCAGTTCACGGGATGGGAGGCTTTGGCGGGCAGGTCGTGCCTGGAGCTTGTTTGGGTTTGTCCGTTTCCAGCTGAACAAATCACCGGGATTGATCGATTGTACCGACAATCTGCACGTAGCGGCCGCCCGGTTGCCCGGATAGCGTTTGTTCAGTCGGAACAAAGGACATGAAATATGAACGGCGCGGACATTCTTGTCGAAATGCTCATCGGATACGGCGTTGACACGATTTTCGGTGTGCCGGGCGATACCAATGTGCCACTTTACGAGGCCCTGCAGGCGCACGAAGGCCGCATTACCCACATCATGGCCCGCGACGAGCGCTCGGCGGGTTTCATGGCGGATGCCTACGGCCGGTTTACCGACAAACCCGGCATCATCGAATGCCCGTCTGGTGCGGGCGCGATGTATTCCCTTCCGCCGATCGCTGAATCGAACGCATCTTCCGTGCCCGTCATCCTGCTGACGATTGACATCCCCCTTCCCGGTGAGGGGCGCGGGGTCCTGACCGAACTCGACTGTGCCAAGCTCTTCGAACCCGTCACGAAGATGTCGGTTCAAATCAAATCGCCGGAAAAGTTGCCGGAGATCGTCCGGCGGGCTTTCCGGACGGCCTGCTCGGGAAAACCGGGAGCCGTCCATCTTCAGATTCCGGAAGACATGCTGACGGCCAAGGTTGATTCGGACCGGGTCTCCCTGCACATAGAGGAAGACTGCAAAACCTTTCCCGCCTTTCCGACCCGTCCAGCCCCCGGACTTGTCGAGAAATTGCTGGAGACGGTGAAACAGGCTGAAAAACCGCTGATCGTATCGGGCGGCGGGGTGATCCGCGCCTGTGCCGGCGATGAAATACTCGCTCTCGCGGTGCGTCTGAACGTCCCGGTCTGCACAACCATGACCGGTCAGGGGACGATGCCCGATGACCACCGGCTTTCGATCGGCGTGATAGGAGACAACGGGTTTCACCCGCACGCAAACCGCGCCATGGAAGAAAGCGATTTTGTCCTGTTCGTCGGTTCGAAAATGGGATCGGTCGTGACCATCGGCTGGACATTTCCGAAGGTCACCTTGAACAAGCGCGTTGCCCAGATCGATATAAACCCTGAAGTCATGGCCAACAATTACGAGAACGTGGTGTCCGTCACAGGCGATGCAAAGCTCGTTCTGCGGGAGTTTCTGAAAATCGTGCCGGAGGGTTTTGACGGTTCGAAGTACCATCCATGGGTCAATCATCTGAATTCACTGCGCGCCTCCTTCTGGCAAGGTGCGGAATCGCTTTTGAGCAACGACAGCAAGCCCCTTCGTCCCGAGCGGGCCGTGAGATGCTTCAACCAAGCTTTGGAAAAATCAGGCAAGCCCGCGCTGATCTATTCGGATGCGGGAACCCCGACGCCCTATATGACCCGCTTTCTGAAGATCAACGACCCTCGCACCCGTTTCGCGATCCCGCGGGCATTCGGCGGGCTGGGGTCGGCCTTGCCCGCAACAGTCGGGGCATGGCGCGCCGATCCGTCACGAAGGCCGATCGGTCTTTTCGGGGACGGCTCCTTCGGGATGGCGGTTGGCGAAATGGAGACCCTTGTAAGGCTGAACATTCCGGCCATTCTGATCCTGTTCAACAACGGACACTACGGCTGGATCAAGGGTCTCCACCGGCTCAAGGGGCACAACCAGTGTTTCAGTGTCGACTTCATGCCGCCAAAGGGACAGGCCATTGCGGAGGCCTTCGGTCTGACAGCCTGGACCGCCAAGTCCCCGGAAGACCTCGACGCTGCACTTGCCAAAGCATTCGCCCATGAAAACGGCCCGTGCCTGATCGATGTTCACATCGAATCGATCGCCGACCGCGTGCCACCGGTCTATTCCTGGCTGAACAAACGCGGGGAGGATCCCCTCGATCTCGCCTCGAAAGAAGTTGCCTACATGTGATTGGGAACACGCCGGACATGAGCAACTCCAACATGCAGGTTCCCCGGTCGGCAAAAGGCCTGAAATTTGTCGTCCTTGGCGGCGGAATGGTGGGCGTTTGCGTTGCGCTTGAAATGCAGAAACGCGGCGCCGAGGTGATCCTGCTCGACCGCGACGATCCGGGCGGCGGCACGTCCTACGGGAATGCGGGCGTCTTTGCCCGCTCCTCGCTGTTTCCAATCAACAACCCCGGGCTACTCGTGGATTTGCCGGGATTGCTGACAAATACCCGTGCGGCCTTCCGGTACGACCTGAAATATCTGCTCTCCAATCTGGCCTGGGCGAGCCGTTTTCTGTTGAGTGCCCGGAAGAAAACCTTCCAAGAGACGACAGTTGCGCTCGACGCGCTCATCCGCTTGTCGATCAGAAAGCACCTTGAGCTCATCGACGCCTGCAACGAGAGCGCTCGTCTGTCGGACGCAGGTTGGATGTTTCTCTATCGTGACATCGGCAGATACGAACGCGCGGGGCTTCTGCGGACAACACTTGGAAACTTCGATGTCGACACTCAGGAGCTCGACGGCACCGCGTTGCATGATCTGGAACCGGACCTTGCCCCGATTTTCCCGCGCGCGCTTTGGGTTCGTGACAGCTATTCGGTCAATGACCCCGCGGCTCTGGTGAAGGCCTATGCGGCAAAGTTCACCGCGCAGGGCGGAAAGGTCCTGCGGAGCGACGTACGCACAGTGTCGGAAGATCTGGATGGCGTAGAGATTGTGCTGGCCGACGGCAGCTTGCTGAAAGCCGACAAGATCGCGGTATGTCTGGGCCCGTGGTCCAAGGACTTCCTGGCGAAATTGAAAATGTCCGTGACCATGGGATTTGAACGCGGGTACCACATGCATTTTGAAGGTGCGCAGGATGGAGCGAATGCAAAAATTCTGAGACGGCCGATCTATGACACCCAGGGCGGTTATGTGCTTTCCCCGATGACAAAGGGGCTGCGGCTTTCAACCGGAGTTGAACTCGCGGCCTGCGACGCACCCGGCTCAACCGCCCAGATCGATCTGGCGGAAAAGGCAGCGCGTGAAGCCTTCACCTTGGGCGAACGGATGGACCCCGAACCCTGGCTCGGACGGCGCCCGACATTTCCCGACAGTCGTCCCGCCATTGGGCCCGCGCCGACCTACAGGCACATTTCGGTGGCATTCGGGCACCAGCATATCGGTCTTGCGACGGGAACCGGCACCGCAGACGTGCTGGCGGATCTGATCGAGGGGAAAACCCCCGCCATCGACGCGCTCCCGTTCCGTCCCGACCGCTTCATACGGCACTTCGGCTAGGGTTTGGACCCCAAGTCATCGCAGTTTACGGGTTTCCGACAACAGCCAGTCGCGGAAATCAAGCACGGGTTTTGAATGCCCGTTTCGTTCCGGATAGACCACGAAATAGCTCAGGCCACTGGCCACCGCAGCGCCGAAGGGGGTGTGCAACGCACCGCTCGCAAGTTGCTCCTCGACCATCATGGTCGGGACGACCGCGAGCCCGATCCCCGAAATCGCAGCCTTTATGACCATGGATGTCTGCGAGAACCGCGGTCCGGAGATGGACCCCTCATGCGCGAGGCCCTTGGCCGCGAGCCAGCGCAACCAGCTGTCGGGCCGATGCGCATTCTGGATCTTGGTGTACTTCGCGTGCTCCTCAAGCTTCAGCACCTCTTTCGGGGAAATGAGGGAAGGAGCAGCAACCACCGTGACCTCTTCGCTGATGAGGTGATGGACTTGCGCATTTGCCCATGCACCGCGCCCGCGCAGAACCGCCACGTCGATCTTCAGGTCATCAATATCCTCATCCCCGTGGATCGGCACCATGTTGAAACGGGGATTTTCATAGCCTGAGAGAAACCGGTGCATACGCGGAACCAGCCACTGGCTGGCGAAACTGTCCTGGACGCCAATCTGCATGGCATCGACCGAACGGCTGCCGCGCACGATGTCAATTGAGGCCTCCTCAAGATCATCGAGCACCTTGGAGATGGTCTGCAGGAAGGATCGGCCGGTTTCGGTCAGCACGAGACGGGGCCCGAACCGCTCGAACAGATGCACGCCCAGCTGATGCTCAAGCTTGCTGACCTGACGGCTGACGCCGCTTTGCGTCAGACCAAGGTCCTCACCGGCACGGGTAAAGTTCAGGTAGGTCGCTGCGGCCTCGAACGCATGAAGGGCCGCAATGGAAGGTACGAAACGCCGCATACCATGAATATTGATCATGATAAGCCGCCAAATCAACGGTTTTCACATGATGGAACTGCTGGCACCCTCAAAAACAAAGAAAAACAGAGGGTTCAAAAATGTATCTGAGAAAACGGGACGCGATTGATCGCAATCTTTTGGCCATGCTCGTGGAAGATGCCCGGATATCCACGTCCCAGCTGGCGCGCAAACTTGGCGTGGCAAGGTCGACGGTGAATGAACGCATCAGCCGGCTGGAAAAAGAAGGCGTCATCATCGGATATTGTGCCATCGTGAAACCTGAGCTGGAGGTGGAGGAGACACGCGCCCATTTTTCCCTGAGATGCGAAAGAGCGCGGTGTGCCCACATCGTTTCGGCACTGGAAACGTTGCCGGAGATCCAGGAGTGCATGTCGATCACCGGAACCTACGACCTGGTCTGCACCGTTGTGACGCCGAGCGCGGAAGATCTCGATGCGGTGGTTGATGAAGTGTCGCGGATAAACGGAATTCAATCGGTCGATGTGACAATTGTTCTGGCGAGCAAATTCAAGCGCAAGGCGCTGATGTCCGATACGAATGTGACGCGTTTTCCGATTGCCTGTTAGGCAACGTCTTCATTTATGGGTCCACACCCTAGCCCGAAGAGACGGAGGCCCCCATCAGGAGCGCCGCTGCGTCGAGCATATGAAACACCGGAAGACCGGTGGCGGCCCGCACCGCACCGGCATAAGGCGGCAGGTTTCCGCATTCGAAAAGGAGCGCAGACAAATCCGGGTTGTTTGCCTTCAGGTTCTGTGCAGCCTCGACAACGGCTTTTTCGATTTCTTCCCGGTTGAGGGTCAGAGCCTGGCTGTTTCTCGTCACAAGGAAGGTTCGTTCGAATTCCGTACTGCTTTCCAAACCCGCTATGGCGACATCCTCTTCCCGAATGCCGGCGGCCCTTAGCGCCCTGGGACCCAGGGCGGCTCGGGAAGCCGTCAGAATGCCGATCCGCCCGGCACATTCAGCGCCAATGGTGGAATACATGGAAAGCGCGGACAGCATCACGGGGACGCCGACCGACTTCGCAATGGTAGCCTGCGCGGTGACGAGAAAGCCGCATGTCGAAACAATGGCACTTGCGCCTTCTTCCTCAAGCTGCCGGGCCGCAAGGATGAAGTGGTCAATGAGCTCGGGCGCGGGGACCCCGTCCTGAACGATCAACGGGCTGTCCGCGCCAGGAACGATCTTCACGCGTGCCTCGAACGGATAGCTTTCCGGATTGCCCACATCTCCCCGTATCCTGACGAATGCAGTGTCGAGGGACAGGATACCGAGGAAATTCTTGTTCAAGGTCGTTAACTCCAGCCCTCCAGCGGGATTGGCTCCAAAGTCACCAGGGGCAATGTTGCCGCCCAAATTACCGTAGCTATGCGCCGGGCTATACACGCAAAACGCGCCATTTGCCCCGTTTGGACTGCAATCTGCAAGACCGGACCGTCACAATGCCGGATACCTCTTCGAAACCGCCGATCTAGCTGTGTATCGATCCACAGACTGCCGCTAAAGTTTCGTGATAAAAATAACGACATGCCAACCACGGGAACAAGCTGATGAACATGAAATCGAGCATTCTTGCCGCTTCGATCCTTGCATTTAGCGCAGCAACGGCACACGCCGAAAAATGGGACATGGCGCTTGCCTATGCAGCGACCAACTATCATTCCGAGATTGCGGCTGAGTTTGCTGCCGAGGTCACTGAGAAGTCCGATCTTGAGATCGTGACTCATCCAGGTGGCTCCCTCATCGGCGGGGCCGAAATATTCGGAGCGGTGCGCAAAGGCATTACGCCGATTGGAGAGCGTCTGATTTCTGCGCTCGGCAACGACGATCCGATTTACGAAATCGATTCAATCCCCTTCCTGGCAACCGGTTTCGACGGGGCGAAAAAACTCTATGAGGCTTCAAAGCCTGCGCTCAGCAAGAAGCTCGACGAGTCCGGATTGCATCTGCTTTATTCCTGCCCCTGGCCGCCGCAGGGCTTTTACTCCGCGAAGGAAGCGTCCAGCCTGGATGCCCTGTCCGGCCTTAAGTTCAGGGCCTACAACGCGACCACGTCAAAAATGGCGGAAAGCCTTGGCATGGCTCCGACTAAGATCGAGGCCGCGGAATTGGCACAGGCCTTTGCGACCGGCGTCGCCCAGGCCATGATTTCCTCCGGCTCCACCGGATATGACCGTAAATTGTGGGAACATGTGAACTACTACTACGATGTCAAAGCCTGGCTGCCGCGCAACATGGTCATCGTCAACAAGAAAACCTGGTCCAGACTTGACAACGCCACGCGGAATGTTCTGACGGAAGCTGCGGCAAATGCCGAAACCAAATGCTGGGCCAAGGCCGAAGAACTCGATTCCTGGTATGTCGAGCAATTCAAGGAAAAGGGCATGACCGTCGGCACCTTGAACGAAGATGTGCTCGCCTCCTTCAAGTCGGTCGGCGGTCAGTTGAAGGACGCCTGGATTGAACGCGCAGGTCCGGAAGGCGCTGAAGTTCTCGAGGCTTATGAAAAAATGAACTGATCCGGGCATCTGACGGGCGGTCCTGAAGGGCTGCCCGTTTTCAGTTGCAGACTGCGTCTTTCACGGGGGCTGAATGCGTTCCATTTCCTCTTTTCTGGACCACATCTATCGCTTTTCCGGGGTACTTTCCGGGGGTGCACTCGTATTCCTGTGCGTGTTGGTGCTCTACAGCATCGTGGCGCGGCTGTTCGGCTTTTTTGCAGGCGGCGCTACGGACTTTGCCGGCTATGTCATGGCCACTTCGACCTTCCTGGCGCTGGCCTACACCTTTCGTGGAAACGGTCACATACGGGTGCAACTGCTCATCCAGGCGACCACGGGAGGCCGCCGCCGCGTCATCGAGATCCTCTGCCTTGCCGTCATGAGCGCAGCGACGGTGTTCGTCGCCTACTACATGAGCAATCTGGCGCTTGAGAGCTACGAATTCGGCGAGCGCAGTGAAGGGGCGGATGCCGTCCTCCTATGGATCCCGCAGACACCGGTTGCGATCGGGGCAGTCCTTCTGGCGGTCGCGGTGGTTCACACCCTGCTGCTGGCTCTGTTTGACTACGACGCGATCAATCCTGAAGAACAGGGCAAAGAGGGACCGAACGAAATATGACCGAGTCCCTTTCCATCGTCATTTTCCTTGCAACGCTTTTCGCCCTTCTGGGCTTTGGCGTCTGGGTTGGCGCAGCTCTGCTGATAACGGCCATCATGGGCATGTGGCTGTTCACGTCGGCTCCAATCGGCGACTCCATGGCGATCACGATCTGGAGCGGGCAGTCCTCCTGGACGCTAACCGCATTGCCGCTCTTCATCTGGATGGGCGAAATCCTGTTCAGAACCAAACTCAGCGAAACGTTGTTTCGTGGGCTGGCGCCGTTCCTGCGGAACCTTCCAGGCGGATTGCTGCACGTGAATGTCGGCGCGTCCGCGGTCTTTGCCGCCATCTCCGGATCCTCCGCCGCGACGGTGGCGACCGTGGGCAAGATGTCCATTCCCGAACTCCGGCAACGGAACTACCCGGAGCACATGATCATCGGAACGCTTTCCGGCGCGGGAACGCTGGGGCTCTTGATCCCGCCGTCGATCTCCATGATCATTTTCGGCGTGACCGTGAACGAGAGCATTACGAAGCTGTTCATGGCTGCCATGATCCCGGGACTGTGCCTGGCACTTCTGTTCATGGCCTACATCGCAGTTTGGGCGAAGATAAACCGGGGAAGCTTCAATCCCGTCCAGGATCTGGACACCTTTCACCTGGCCCGGCGGTTGTTGGACCTTCTGCCGGTCCTTGTGCTGATCGCAGCGGTCATTGGTTCGATTTACTCAGGCATTGCGACTGCAACGGAAGCGGCGGCCCTCGGTGTGCTCGGATCCCTGATATTGTCGGCGCTTCAGAGAAGCCTGTCCTGGGAGACGTTTTCAGAGAGCGTTCTCGGCTCGATCCGGACCACATCGATGATCATGCTCATCCTCATGGGCGCCGGCTTCCTGTCGCTTGCGATGGGGTTCACCGGAATTCCGCGCGCGCTGGCGGAAGGTATCGGAAGCCTGCACTTGTCGCCGATCGCCCTGATTGCGATCCTCACGATCTTCTACATCGTTCTCGGGTGTTTTCTGGACGGTCTGTCTTCCATCGTGCTCACGATGGCCGTCATCGAACCGATGGTGCGGGCAGCCGGTTTCGACATGCTCTGGTTCGGCGTTTATCTCATGATCGTCGTGGAAATGGCGCAGATCACGCCGCCGATCGGTTTCAACCTGTTCGTCCTGCAGGGAATGACCGGACGTGACATGGCCTTCATCTCGAAAGCTTCCTTCCCGATGTTCCTGGTCATGTGCGTCTTTGTCGCCATTCTCGTCGCCTTCCCTGGCCTTGCGACCTGGCTACCGCACATCTTGAGCAAATAGGAGCGCTCAATGGCGAAGCAGACCATTCTCGTATTGGTTGACATCGAGCACTCCGACGGCGCTGAAAAGCTGCTCCGATACGCTTGGGAAGCTTATGGCGGCAATGACATTCACGTCGCCTTTGTCCTTCCCTTCGGATTCTACAACTACATCGAGCCATACATTCCCGAGGACAGCCAGAAAGCCGCCGCTGACCAGGCAAAGTCGGAGTTGCTCAATCTGATGAAACGTTCAGAAGTGAGCAATGCCACGCCGCATGTGTTGCGCGGAGGAATTGGGGAACAGGTACTGTTGCTGGCAGACAAGATCAGTGCGAGCCTTATTGTGCTCAATGCGGTTCGGAGCGACAGCCATCTTTCAACGCTGGGCACGAACGCCGCTCAGATCGCTCGCCATGCAGCATGCAGCGTCTTGTTACACCGCATCTAAAGCTCTGGCCGTTTAACTGCCGCACCAAGTTTATCGGTGCGCCCGGGTTCCTTTTTCATCACCGGCGCAATTTTCGGCTTCGCCGTCGCCGGGGCCGCAATCCATACAGGCCACAAGGTCGTTGGCGCGGTCCGGTCGGAGGCCTCAATGGCATGGCTTCTGGAGCGGCTGCCGCAGGTCAGTGCCGTCCTGTGCAGGGCAGCAGACAGACGCCGAAAAGAAAACGCGTCATGCTTACCCTCAACGAAGGCACTTTCTCTGGAAGATTTCTTGATCCTCGAGAGGACATCTGAATTTTCATCAATAGAATCAAATTCTGAATAATATACTTTAGATAAAATCAGTAAAATTTCAAAAATATCGAAAAAATAACCTGACAGTTAAAAAGTTATACAGATAACATCCAAAATAAATTTTGCAAAATTGAATATTATTCCTATATAATACCGTATCTGCAG
This sequence comes from Stappia sp. BW2, assembly GCF_008107695.1. Classification (GTDB taxonomy): domain Bacteria; phylum Pseudomonadota; class Alphaproteobacteria; order Rhizobiales; family Stappiaceae; genus Roseibium. The sequence goes on from NZ_VIRG01000069.1 coordinate 24,055, forward strand.
CAATTTTACAGGGCGCTGCCGGCAGGAGCCTACACACTTCGCCCCAAAATCGAGGGCGGAATGGCGATGATCAGATCCACTTTCCAAAAATTCCTGGACCCCGAATCCTTCACGACCTATTTCGCATTTCTGAGTTTTGCGATGATCATCTACGTGTCGGTTGAGGGCTATTTTTGATCAACGACGATTGCCGTTGGAGGCGAGCTGGCGGGGTGAAGGCAACGCGAAGGCAAAGTTCAGCTTGTTCAGGCCATTACCTATAAAGGGGAGATGAGCCAAAGCCCGGCAAGACAACGGCCAGGGCTGATAAGTGCCACCCCAATTGTCCTGCGCAAGCTTGGCCCTAAGCGGAACTCCCCGGGTCGTAGGGCTCGATACTGGTCTTCACCTCAACATCCATTCCCAAAAACTCCGCTCCGGAGCGCGGATCGTATGTTCCGCTGATGGGGATCGCCTGGCGGGGCGTCCGGGTCACGGCAACCCGAATGAGATTGGGACTTCCGATGATGCGATTTGTCGGATCGAACTCCACCCAGCCTTCGCCTGGCAAATAGACTTCCGCCCACGCATGGGTCGCTCCGCCACCGGAGTGCATGTGTCCGTCATCGGCGACATCGTTCAGATATCCCGTGACAAAACGGGTTGCGAACCCGGAGCGGCGCGCGGCTTCCATGAACAGGAAAGCAAAATCCCGGCAACTGCCGGTTCCTTTTTTCAGAGTTGTCGCGGCACTCTGCGTGCCGCTTCGCTCCCGCCGGATATAGGTCAGCTTGTCGTTGACCGTCTCGGACAACAGCCGCAGGAAAGCGAGAACCTCATCTGGGCCAGGACCGATCACTGCCGCCAGCCAGGCATCAATTGCCTCGCCTTCTTCCGGGTTTTCAAGCGATATGAATGGCGCAAGGTCGATAAGATCTTCCTCCGGATAAGTGAAGGGATAAGCGCTTCTGCCCCGCTCCGGAGAAGCGATGAAATCATCGTGGGAAAACCGCCTGATCAGCAGCTCGCTTCGAAACTCGAGCACATTCGAGGCCTCGGAAAACTCCGCGTTTGCAACCGAATTGCCGAACGTGTCGAAGTGCCAACTCAGCCGCGGTTCGGGAGAAATGGCAATTGCAGACGAGAGCAGCCGCAAATCGTGACCGTCTCTGGGGCGCAGCAAAAGCCGGTGAGCTCCAAACTTTACCGGCCGGCTGTAGCGATATCGTGTAGTGTGGAAGATACGAATAGCGGTTGTCATCGGAACCTTGTCGCCCCCGCATGCCGTTGTTGGTTGTCCTTGGCTCGGAAAGCGCTGCAGCCTGGACCCTATTTAGCTCATGCACAAGGAAGATCGACATGCTCATCCGAATAGGATTTGAGATTACCGTCACATGCCCCGAGCCTGTCCCGATGCTTCTGGCCTTGAGTGTTCATAGCGATTTTGCCGGCAGAGTGATCGGCTCCGATCATGTCCGAAATATAAGCATCCCCAATATCCGGGAATACACGGACGGTTATGGCAATCGCATCACCCGGGTAATCGCTCCTACAGGCGTGTCCACGTTCTGGTCCGACTGCATCGTGGAAGTGGACGGCCAGCCAGACGAAGTCCATCCCGCAGCATCGCAAATCCCTCTGCAGGATCTGCCCAACGAAACGTTGACCTATCTTTTCGCGAGCCGCTACTGCGACTCAGACCTGATGGGGGAATTTGCCTGGAAAACATTCGGGCAGACGAAAGAGGGATGGTCAAGAGTTCAGGCGATTTGCGACTTCGTTCACAGTCAGGTCACGTTCGGCTACAACTTCGGCCGGCCGGACAAAACTGCGGCAAACGTCCTGAAGGAAAAGACCGGTGTTTGCCGGGATTTTGCCCAACTGGCGATAAGCCTGTGCCGGGCGATGGGCATACCGGCCCGTTATACCAGCGGTTATCTGGGAGACATCGGTGTCGCCGACACGGGTTTCGACGATTTCTGCGCCTGGTTTGAAGTTTATCTGGACGGCAGATGGTACACATTCGACGCTCGTTACAACGTACCAAGGGTCGGACGTGTTCTGATGGTCAGGGGGCACGATGCGGCCGACGTCGCCATGGTGACGTCTTTCGGCGCCTACGAGCTCACCAGTTTCCGTGTCTGGAGCCTGGAGTTGGCCGACACGGAAGACGATGAAGCCTTGCGACAATCTCTTGAAACCAGACCCCACCCCCAACAACGTGGATTGGGAAGTCAGCAGGACGCAATCCGATTGCGGACAGGAATCTGACTCCTTCGGCAATTCAGATACCTGACTTGATGAAACAAGAAGGTTTGGGCGTTGCTGTGCGGTTTGGACTTTCGTTCGACGCGCACGACTGACGTGTTCCGTGGATGGAGCGGCGTTAAGACGGCTCTCGAGAACAAACAGATCTGGGCGACCGTTCGTGAACGCTCCTGTTGGTCTCATGCTCAGGTGACCGGGTTTGACCTTCGGTAGCTTCGCGCCGCCGTTCTCGACCGGCTCACCACAATTGCCGTACCCTCGATACCAAAAACGAAAGCTTCCGCTTCAAAAACAGCACCACAAGTCAAACCAGTCCCGTGGAGAGGAACCCAAGATCTTGACCGCGCGCAGAGTGACTTATCACGCGACGACAAGCTCTACTGGAAGCTGATCACGACCTTTACCGGCCTTTTTCTTGAGAATATTCGCATTCAGTCAACGAAGAGCTTGTATGACTTTGCCGGAAACGATTGAGTTTCAAGCCCTTGCACAGTCTGCGGGGCAGCCGGACGCATGTGTCCGCACATCAATATGTTCTTGAGGGACTTTGGAATGAAATTGAGAGCTTTTGTCTCGGTGCTGGCCCTGCTGCCGGCAACCGGCGTTGCCGCCGCCCCTTTTGCCAGTGGTGACTGGGAAGCAGCCAGGATCGGCGGGACCTGCCTTGTCTACAACAATGCGCCCGCGCGCGACACCTCCGGCTCGCTGCAGTTCAGCTTCGACGTCAAAGGCTACAACGCCGACTTCACTTACGAATATGCGCCTTATTCCGAAAACGAGGAAGATCCCTGGGCCGAGACAGATCTGGTAGAAATCACCATTGACGGGGAAGACATCTGGCTGGGGGAAGAGATGTTCCCCGTCGGCATGCAGGCCCCAAACAAGATCTCGATGACATCCGGGTTCGTGAAGGAAATGGCAGCAGCGGTGGCCAGCGCCAAGTCGCAGGTCGACATTTCCGTGGAGCGGGAGAGCCTGGGCGAAACGTGGCTTTATGGCCGCTTCTCACCGGTTGGCTTCAGCGAGAGCCTGGCCAAGGCAGCCGAGATGTGCGACTTCGACCCGGCCAATCTGCCGGAGTCCTGATAAAAGCCTTTTCGGCGACACGCAAAAAGGTTTGATCCCTGCGGCCCCGGGGCATTGGTTCCGGGGTTTGCCGGTCGAAGAATGGCACTGGCTTGGCGCTTCAGGCGCAGGCACCAGCTGCCCTCAGGTGTCACCGCTGACAACAAGCTGCATGCGGTCCGCGGCGACGCGAGCCCGGGTGCATTGCAGGGGCTTGCCGGCCATATCCAGATTGACGCTTTCCACCACCATCACCGGCTGGCCCAGCGCCAGACCGAGCTGTTGGGCATCCCGGGTTTCCACCAGTTCGGCGGTAATCCGCGTTTCCTTGCGGCGGTAATCGGAGATTCCAGCCCGGTTCAGGGCTGTGGTGATCGACCCTGTCTCGGCATAGTCGGCAACGAAGTTGGGCACGCGGGCCTGTTCGAACCAGCTTGTCGCCACGATCATCGGCACGCCGTCGGCAACGCGCAGGGTTTCCACACGAATAAGCACCGTGCCGAGCGGCACACCAAGCTGATGCGACAGAAGCGCATCGGCTTCCTCGACAGCCGAGCCGATCAACCGACCGGACGGGGCCCGGAGCTGGCCCGAAACGATTTCCGAAAAGCGTGTGCGCGGTCCGATGGGGTAGCTGAGCGGGGCTGAGGCGACAAATGTGCCCCGGCCCTGGTCGGCCCGCAGAATGCCGTCCGACGTCAGCGCGGCGATGGCCCGGCGCACCGTGTGGCGGTTGACGCCGAACCGGGCCGCCAGTTCGGATTCCGGCGGCAGGCGGCTACCTTTTTCAAAGGCACCGCTCACGATTTCCGCCTTCAGCGTTTCCATGATCTGGCGCCACACCGCAATTCCGGCGCTGCGGTCGAGAGTGCTGTTCGTCGTCATGCGCTCGTCATCAAATTTCGGTACCAAAGAGTCAACCGGATTATTTGTCTAGACAAATAGACAAATCGAATCTAGGACAAGGGTGTTTTCGAACACTTTCCGAAGAACCGCCCAACCCAAAAGGCGCTTCATGACAGATATCACCTCCACTCCCCTCTCCTCGAACATCGAAGCAGACGCCGCTGTTGGCGCCCGCCAGAAAGTCATCGCGACGTTGGCCGCCGCTTCCGCCGAAGCTGTCGCGGAAAAATTCAATGCGCTTCCTCCCCAGAGCTACGAACTGGTGCGCCAGCCCGAAACGGGCCTGGTGATGGTGCGTGGCCGCATGGGCGGAACCGGCAGCCCGTTCAACCTGGGTGAGGTTACCGTCACCCGCTGTGTGGTCCGGCTAGAAACCGGTGAAACCGGGAACGCCTACAGCCTTGGCCGCAACAAGCAGAAGGTGCTGCAGTCCGCCGTGATCGACGCCTTGTGGCAGCGCCCGGCGATGCAGGACCGCATCGAGACGGACATCATCGCACCGCTGGCCGAAGCCCAGCAAGGCGCGAAGGAAACCGTCCGCGAGGAAACCGAGGCCACCAAGGTCAACTTCTTCACCATGGTGCGGGGAGACAACTGATGAGCGCAAGCAACGCAACCGCCGCCCCGCTGGCCGCGGGTTTTCAGGATCCGGTTCACGATGCGCAGGGCTGCTTCCGCGCCATCATGAACGCCATGGCCCGCCCGGGCACACGGCAGGCGATTAACGCCGGCAACCTGAAGCCGCCCGTACCGCTGACGCAGGTGACCGCCGCCATCGCCCTGACCCTGTTCGACTACGACACGCCGATCTGGCTCGACAAACCGCTGATGGCCTCGGACGCAGTGAAGACCTTCCTGCGCTTCCACACCGGCTGCCCGATCATCACCGAACCGGTGGAAGCGGCCTTCGCGCTGATCAGCACCCCGGAGAGCATGATCCCGCTGGCAAGTTTCAACCAGGGCTCCGCAGAATATCCGGACCGGTCGACCACGGTGATCCTGAGCGGACAGGACTTCGGGTCCCATCCGGCAGTCACATTCAGCGGCCCGGGCATCAAGGACACCGTCTCCTTTGCCTCCGGCCCGGTTCCGCCGGTGTTCTGGGATCAGGTGATCGCCAACAACCGCCAGTTTCCCCGGGGCATCGATCTGGTCTTTGCCGGCCAGGACGCGCTGTGTGCCCTGCCCCGCTCCACCCGCATCCTGAAAGCGGAGGTCTGACCCCATGTATGTAGCTGTAAAGGGTGGCGAAAAAGCCATTCGCAACGCCCACAAGCTCATGGCCAAGCGCCGCCGGGGCGACACATCCGTTCCCTCGCTGACACTGGAGCAGATTGCTCAGCAGCTCTCCCATGCCGTTGCCCGCGTCATGGGCGAAGGCTCGCTCTACGACGAGACATTGGCCGCGCTTGCCATCAAGCAGGCACGAGGTGACCTGATCGAAGCCGCTTTCCTGATGCGTGCCTACCGCACGACCCTGCCGCGCTTCGGCTACAGCCAGCCGATCGACACCGCGAAAACGCTTGTGGAACGGCGCGTCTCGGCCACCTACAAGGACCTGCCCGGCGGCCAGGTGCTGGGCCCGACCTTTGATTACAGCCACCGCCTGCTGGACTTCGCGCTGGCCGCCGAAGAGGACGGCCTTGAAAAGCCGGCCGAAACCGCCCGCGTTGAAGACGACAGCATGCCGCGCGTCACCGATCTGCTTGGCGACGAAGGCCTGATGGAGCCGGACCCGGTGACCGACGAGGACGCCCCGGTCGGTGACCTGACCCGCGAACCTCTGTCCTTCCCCGCCGACCGGGACCTGCGCCTGCAGAACCTTGCCCGTGGCGACGAAGGCTTCCTGCTGGCCCTGGCCTATTCCACTCAGCGCGGCTACGGCCGCACACACCCCTTTGCCGGCGAGATCCGCTACGGCGAAGTTGAAGTGGAGTTCTTTGCCGAGGAGCTCGGCTTTGCCGTCACGCTTGGCACCATCAAGGTGACAGAGTGCCAGATGGTCAACCAGTTCAAGGGCTCCGCCAAGACGGCGCCAACCTTCACTCGCGGCTACGGTCTCGTCTTCGGTCAGGTGGAGAGAAAGGCCATGTCCATGGCCATGGTCGACCGTTCCATGCGCTGGCAGGAGCTGGGCGAGGAACCATCCGCCCCGGCCCAGGACGTGGAATTTGTCCTGTCCCATTCGGACAACATCCAGGCGACCGGCTTCGTCGAACATCTGAAGCTGCCGCACTACGTCGATTTCCAGGCCGAACTGGACCTCGTGCGCCGCATGCGTGGCGAGTGGTTCGAAAAACGCCGCCAGGAAGAAGAAGAGGGCAGCGCTGCCCAGGAGGCCGCAGAATGAACGACACGGCTCAGATTTTTGAACAGGGCGAATACAACTTCGCCTATCTGGACGAGCAGACCAAGCGCATGATCCGCCGGGCAATCCTGAAGGGCATCGCCATTCCGGGTTATCAGGTGCCCTTCGCCTCTCGCGAAATGCCCATGCCTTATGGCTGGGGCACCGGCGGGGTGCAGGTGACGGCGGCAATCCTGGGCAAGGACGATTGCCTGAAGATGATCGACCAGGGGTCCGACGACACGACCAACGCCGTCTCCCTGCGCGGTTTCTTTGAAAAGACCGCAGGTGTACGCACCACCTACGAGACGTCGGAGGCCAGCGTCATCCAGACCCGCCACCGCATTCCGGAAAAGGCCTTGCGCGAAGACCAGATCATTGTCTTCCAGGTCCCGATCCCCGAACCCCTGCGCTTCCTGGAACCACGCGAAACCGAGACCCGGAAGATGCATGCGCTCGAGGACTATGGCCTCATGCACGTGAAGCTCTACGAGGACATCGCCAAGAACGGCCACATCGCCACCACCTACGCCTACCCGGTGAAGGTCAACGACCGTTATGTGATGGACCCTTCGCCAACGCCGAAATTCGACAATCCGAAGATCGACCAGATGGCAGCCCTGCAGCTTTACGGCGCCGGTCGCGAGAAACGCATCTACGCCATTCCGCCCTACACCAAGGTGAAGAGCCTCGACTTCGAGGATTACCCGTTCGAAGTGCAGAAATTCGACAAGCCCTGCGGCCTGTGCGGCGCGGAGAATGTCTACCTGGACGAGGTCATCCTGGATGACAAGGGCGGACGCATGTTCGTCTGCTCTGACAGCGACTATTGCGAAGAACGGCGCGCGGACGGCCATCTGGGCCCGATGGCGGCTGATCCTGCGGCACACCAGTTCGGCGCCACCCAGGCAGAGGAGACCGCCCGATGAACGCCTTTCCGTCCACGGACCCGCTGCTGCAGGTTCACAACGTCACCCGCTATTATGGCGACCGCATCGGCTGCGCCGATGTCTCCTTTGATCTGTGGCCCGGCGAAGTGCTGGCCATCGTCGGCGAAAGCGGTTCCGGCAAGACAACGCTGCTCAACTGCCTGTCGACACGGCTTGCCCCGACGGCCGGCGCCATCGAATACCGCATGCGTGACGGCACCATGCGCAATCTCTACCAGCTGACCGAGGCCGAACGCCGCCTCCTGATGCGCACCGATTGGGGCTTCGTGCACCAGAACGCGGCCGAAGGCCTGCGCATGAATGTTTCCGCAGGCGCCAACGTCGGCGAGCGGCTGATGGCGGTTGGTGAGCGTCACTACGGCAACATCCGCTCCACGGCCGACGACTGGCTGGGACGGGTGGAAATCGAAAGTGACCGTATCGACGACGATCCCCGCTCCTTCTCCGGCGGCATGCGCCAGCGCCTGCAGATCGCCCGCAACCTCGTCACCCGGCCGCGGCTGGTCTTCATGGACGAGCCGACCGGCGGCCTGGACGTCTCCGTGCAGGCCCGCCTTCTGGACCTGCTGCGCCGTCTGGTGGCCGATCTCGGGCTTTCGGTGGTTATCGTCACCCACGATCTTGCCGTGGCCCGGTTGCTGTCGCACCGGATCATGGTGATGCGCCACGGCAATGTCATCGAAAGCGGCCTGACGGACCAGGTGCTCGACGATCCGCGCGAGCCCTATACCCAGCTGCTCGTTTCTTCCATTCTCCAGGTATGAGGACCGAAATGCCCGTACGCCTCTATCTCAACAATGTCGGCAAGTCCTTCACCATGCACCTGCAGGGTGGAACCGTCATTCCCGTGGTCGAGAAAGTCGAATTTTCCGTCAATGCCGGGGAATGCGTCGTCCTTGGCGGCCCTTCGGGTGCCGGCAAGAGCTCGATCCTCAAGATGATCTACGGCAACTATCGCTGTGACGAAGGCCAGATCCTGGTGACGGCCGGCGACGAGATCGTCAACATCGCCGGAGCCGAACCGCGCAAGGTTCTGAGCCTGCGCGAAGACACGATCGGCTACGTCAGCCAGTTTCTGCGCACCATCCCGCGCGTGTCGGCGGAAGACGTGGTCGCAGAACCGCTGATCGCCCAGGGCACCAGCGAGGAAGAAGGCGTCGACAAGGCGCGCTCCCTGCTGTCGCGGCTGAATGTGCCCGAGCGCCTGTGGACCCTGCCGCCAGCCACCTTCTCCGGTGGCGAACAGCAGCGCGTCAACATCGCCAGGGGGTTCATTGCCCATTATCCGATCCTGCTGCTGGACGAGCCGACCGCCTCGCTCGATGCTGCCAACCGGGCCGTTGTCGTCCGTCTGGTGGAAGAGAAGAAGACACACGGCGTTGCCATGGTCGGCATCCTGCACGATCAGGATGTGCGGGAACAGATCGCCGACCGCATCATCGATGTAACCGGGTTCAGCGCGGAAGCGGCCGCCTGAGGCGCAAGATGAGGAAAGGCTTGCAGACGGGCGGAAACTGTCACAGAAAAGTCACCGCCCGTCTTTAGGTCACTCCTTCAGAAAGTTGAAGGACGTGGCCCTGCCACCTCCCGGCCGAACCACATTTCAAAAATTGCGATTTCCGTCATGCGCTATGCCCTCTATTTCGCCGCCGACGCCGACGACCGTCTGATGCAGCTTGGAAACGCCTGGCTCGGGCGTGATCCCTTTACCGGTGCAGCCCTGCCGCAGCCGGAACTGCCCGGCATGACACCGGCACATTTTCAGGAGCTCACGACCGATCCCCGGCGCTATGGATTTCACGGGACCTTGAAAGCCCCGTTTTCCCTCGCAGCCGATCAGACCGAGGCGGGGCTGACGGAAGCCTGCGCAGCCTTTGCGGCGGAAATCGCGCCTTACGAGATAGAAGCGCTCGGCGTGAACAGGCTTGGCCGCTTTCTGGCACTCACCCCCGAAGCGGAAGAGCCTGCCCTGGGCGCCTTCGCCAGCCTATGCGTGCGCCAGTTCGAGCCCTTCCGCGCGCCACTTTCGGAGGCGGATCTGGAGCGCCGCCGCAAGAGCGGACTGTCGGAAAAGCACGACACTTACCTCGTCAGATGGGGCTACCCCTATATCTTCGACGAGTTCCGTTTTCATCTGACGCTGTCCAACAAGCTGGAAGACGACGCCGACATGGACCGGCTGACAAATGCAGCCCGGCATCACTTTTCGGACGTTACCGGCAGAAAGCGGCTGTGCCGCCACTTTGCGCTTTACACCGAAGCCGAGCGCGGCGCGCCGTTCAAGGTTCACACGGTTTTTGAGCTGACCGGCAACACCGCCCCTGCCGATGCACTCAGCCAGAGCGGGCACCGCGCCCAAGAGGAAACTGCATGAGCAAGCACCCCAAAGTCTTCAGGAACGCCAGTCTGGTTCTCGCAGACGAAGTGTTCGACGGTTCCCTGACAGTCGATGATACCGGTCTGATTTCCGGCATCGGGTCGCCGACCGACGTCGACGGCCATGACTGCGAAGGAGATTTCCTGCTGCCCGGCCTGGTCGAACTGCATACCGACCATCTGGAAACCCACTATGCTCCGCGTCCGAAAGTCCGCTGGAACCCGGTGTCCTCGGTACAGGCCCACGATGCACAGATCGCCTGTTCCGGCATCACCACGGTGTTCGATGCACTGCGCGTCGGCATGGATGAAGATGCGGATCTCGGCTATGCGGACATGCGCGCACTTGCCGATGCCATTGAAACCGGCCAGCGGGAAAACCGCCTGCGCGCCGATCATTTCATCCACCTGCGCTGCGAAGTGTCCGCACCAGACGTGCTCGACGCCTTCAAGGTGTTTGAGGATGACGACAGCATCCGCCTGATCTCGCTGATGGACCACACCCCCGGCCAGCGCCAGTTCGTGTCGATGGATGCCTACAAGATCTACTATCAGGGCAAGAAGGGGTTCACCGACGCCCAGATGGACGAGTTCATCCGCAAGCGCCAGGCACGCGCCAGCAGTCTGGCCCCTGAAAACCGCAAGCGTCTGTCGGACATCGCTCAGGCACGCGGCATCGCCATCGCCAGCCACGACGATGCCACCGTGGCGCACGTGGACGAAGCGCTGTCGCTGCAGACGAAAATCGCCGAGTTCCCGACCACTCTGGAAGCGGCCAGGGCATCACACGAGGCAGGCATGGCCGTTTTGATGGGGGCGCCGAACGTTGTTCGGGGCGGCTCCCATTCGGGCAACATCTCGGCGAAGGAACTTGCCGAGGCTGGTGTTCTGGATGTGCTTTCCTCCGACTACGTGCCGATTTCGCTGCTGCAGGCCGCGTTCCAGCTTGCTGCGGAAGTCGAGGCGATTTCCCTGCCGCAGTCCGTCGCAATGGTCACGGCAACGCCTGCAAGTGCCATCGGCCTGAAAGACCGCGGCATTCTGGAACCCGGCCTCAGGGCGGATCTCATTCAGGTGAAGATGGTTGGTGACATTCCGATCGTGCGTGGTGTCTGGCGCGAGGGCAAACGGGTTGCCTGAGGCTGCTTCCGCCATGACAGAAAAACTCGGCCCGGGCCGCATGGTACTTGTGGTCGGCCCAAGCGGGGCCGGCAAGGACACATTGATGGCTGCGCTCAAGGCCCGCCTTGCGGGCCGGACGGACGTCAGCTTCGCCCGGCGCGCCATCACCCGCAAAGCCGATGCAGAGGCCGAGGATCACGACACGATTTCGCGCGCCGAGTTCGACCAGCTGAGAGATTCCGGCAACGTTGCCCTGTGCTGGGAGGCCCATGGGCTCGGCTACGTCATCCCACAAAGCTACGACCGGGCAATCGAAGCCGGCGAAACCGTGATTGCCAATGGCTCACGCAAGGTGTTGAAGCAGGCAGAAGACAAGTACCGCAACGCCAGCGTTCTGCTGATCACTGCACCGGTCGAAATTCTGGCCGAACGCCTTGCCGCACGCGGCCGTGAAAGCAGGCAGGAAATAGAGGAACGCTTGCGCCGCGCCGACCTGGAGCCGGAAAACGTCGCCAACCTGATCCGCATCGAGAACACAGGCACGGTGGAAGGCGCGGTCGACAGGATGGTCGCCGCGCTCGGTCTTTGACCTTTTCCGTACCTGCGCCTAGTCCGCGAAAGCGCTCTGGACGGCCTGGCTGAAAACCAGGGCCTTGGCATCAACAGCCTCCAGATGGTCACCGCGGAATGCGTGAACCATGGTACGGAACTTTCTTGCTTCTTCGCCCAGTTCAGGCTCCCAGGCCAACTTCCGGAGATGGATCAGGGCATGTTCATGCCTGACGACCAGATCTGCCAGATGGAGGGCGGAACCGATCATGTAGGCCCGATACTGCAGGCGTTTGACATGATCGATCTTGAGAACGTCCGGCTCCTGCAAAAGCTGCCAGAATCCGATGACATTCGCGCAGGCGGTGCGCATCAGGCGACCGCATTTCTCTTCGTCTGACCGGGACATACTTGCCTCGCAAGATTCACCACGACTTTTCAAGCGTAGCGCCAAACCCTGAAACTGCAATGAACCAGAAGAGTCATAAGGCCTTGCCACACGCCCAGATTCCTTGATTTTTAAATTCACTATTTCAAACAGGCAGTTGCGCGGTGGACGACGCAGGGGAAAAAACAGCCTCCAGACCAGACGATCCAACCGCAGGGCGGAACTTTGCTTCAGTTTCTGCTCAGCGAACGCCTGCGGAGATCGCCTGATTGATTTGCAGGCCCGCATTCACGGCGCGATAAATCGGGAAGGGCGTGCGCTGTGACAGGTCAATGTCCCGCCTCAACCACTCCTGATCTTCCAGAACACCAAGGGACTTCGATAACGCCCGATCCGTGATCGGTCCGAGACCGGACTTGATTGCCGTAAACCGGCTCGGGGTCCCGGTCACAGCCAGGATCGGCACTGTCCAGCTGCGCCTCAAGACGGCAAAAGCGTCTTCGTTGGGAACGATCTCCTCGATCCGGCTCGCCATGGCGGCGGCGGCCTTGCCTGTGTCCGTCAACCGAAACTCCGGTCGCAAGGGATGGCCGTGGCCGGGGTTTCGCTCCAGCAACCCGAGCTGGATCAGGTGTTCCAGGCTTGCCGCAAACGAACTGCGGCTTGCCCCCGTTGCCGCAATCAACGGAGCCTGACGGCCGGGAAGGCCTGCATGCAGCTGAGCCAGAATTTTCAGGGACCAGGCCTTGGATGTGAGGTTGACAAGAAGCTGCATATCCATTTTTTTATAGTTACTATATTTTTGCTACATAAGGAAGTCTCATGCCTGTCGTTTCACTGGATAACACGATCACCCTCGCCCTCTCGGTTCGCGACAGGCATGCAAGTGCCAACTGGTATGCGGAAAAGCTCGGGTTCGAGCTGCTCTAACATATGGACGACGCTGGCTGGAGCGAGTTGAAAACCTTGACCGAAGGCGTGACCCTGGGGCTGGGTGAACAGTCCGAACCCTCTCCGGGAAACACGGTTCCCGTGTTCGGTGTGGCCGATATCGCAGTTGCCCGCGGTGCGCTGGAAAAGGCGGGCGTCAAATTTGACGGACCGACAGAAACCATCGAAGGCATGGTCAGCACGGCAACCTTCTACGATCCGGACGGCAACGCCCTCATGCTGGCCCAGGACCTGTCCAAATAGCGGGTTTCAAAAGAGAGGATATCCCGGAAGGTGCGGCGACACTCTGTTGCCGCGCCAACGCCAATCCTTGCGCGCGACTAAATTGAAACATACGAACACCCCGGCCCGCCCCAACTCGGGGATTAACTGACACCGGAAGGCGCGCGAGACCGGCAGAGAAAATCTGATTATGTGACCCAGAGGAATAGAAAGCACAAAATCTTTGCATTGGCAGAATAGTCGACTACTCTCTTATTCTTGATCTCATTTTGAAAATAGAGTTCTGCGGCATGCCTGCGTCATTGTTTGAAAAATACGGCGGCTTCGGCTCGGTGAGCCGCATCGTAATGACTTTTTACGATAAGGTTCTCGATTCCGAGGACATCGGCGACTTTTTCGACGACGTCGACATGACGCGTCTGATCGATCATCAGACAAAATTTATCTCCTACCTTTTGGGCGGGCCGGTTTCCTATTCGGAAGAGCGGCTGAGACGAACCCATGCCACCCTTGACCTGAACAACGAGGATTTTGACGAAATCGCGCGGCTTCTGCACGAGACGTTGGTGGAACACAAATTCGACCCGGGTGACATCAAAGCCGTGATGCGGGAAATCGAAGCCCGCCGCTCCGCCATCCTTTCGACCGGTGCTCCATGAGCATCACCGCCATCAACCAGCAGCTTCTGCGCGCGATCGGTGTTGGTATTGCCGTAGTCGGCAGCAAGGACCTGCAGGTACTTTTCCAGAACGGCCCGTTTTCCGATTGGTTTGGAAAACCAGATGCCGCTGCGGCGCTCACCGATCTGCTGCCAGATATCGATATCGAACAGCTCCGCGCGGAAATAGAAGACCAGGGCCGCTTTACCGGCGAAGTCTCCGTCAAGATGAAGCGCCGGACGCTGGTCATCGCCTTGACGGTCGCCCCGGCCGAGGAGCAGGATTTCCTCGTCGTCGAGTGCCAGAACATCACGCGGATCCGCGAACTGGAATCGATGATCGACAGTTATTCTTCCATGGTCGAGCGGAATACGCGGGAACTGGAGCGGGAAAAGGAACGTGTTGAACGCCTTCTCCTCAACCTGATGCCGCGCTCGGTCTATGAGGAGTTCAAGACCTTCGGCGTCGTCACGCCACAGCTTTATGAAAGCGTTTCCGTGGTCATGCTCGACTTCGTGGGCTTCACGAAATTCTCGTCAGAACACGACCCTACGGTAACGCTCGGGGAGTTGAACGACATCTTCACTGCTTTCGACCGTATTGCGGAGCAATTCGGTTGCGAGCGCATCAAGACCATCGGCGATGCCTATCTTGCCGTTGCGGGCATGCCCGAACCTTCACCGGACCACATGCGGGCGGTGGCCAATTGCGCCGTCCGCTTCATTCGCTACCTGGAACGCAGAAACCAGAGCCATCAGCACAAGTGGAAGGCGCGCGTCGGACTGGGCACGGGAGCAGCCGTCGGTTCGGTCGTCGGGATCCAGAAATATGTCTATGACGTCTTCGGTTCAGCGGTGAACCTGGCCGCGCGCTTGCAGGAATTTGCAAATCCGATGTGCGTCGTGGCGCCCGATGCCATGAAGGAGTTTCTGGTGGATGAATTTCATCTGGAAGACCTTGGCAAACGCGATATCCGCAGCTTCGGAGAGATGCGGCTGATGCGGGTCAACCCTGGTGTCGAACTGGCGCACCGGGCGAGACAGTTCTGAACGCACAAGCCCGGTGCTGTGACACATTTAACCGCGAAACATACCTCTTGAAACCGACGGAAAATGACGCGGTGCCGCACCGAGATGTGGCACCTTCGCCGTGTCATGCCGTCAGTTTTTCTTTTTCTTCTTGTTGCCGAAAACGTTGCCCAGAAGGCCGGAAGGCAGGCCGAAGCCTTCTTCGACCGCCTTCAGAACTTCCTCATCGTCGACATCGCCTTCGAGAACCTTCTGAACGTCGATCTGGGTCTTGCCGCCGGTCGCCTTGTTGATGACCTTGTTGGCCTGGTCGACCAGTTCCTGAGACGGTTCCTTCTTGCCCTGCAGAATGGAGATCAGCTCGCCGCCGGTCTGCTGCAGTTGCTTGTAGGCCGCCTCTGGATTTTCCAGAATGCCCTTGATGTCCGGATAGATACGCGGATCGTTCCAGGCACCTTCGATCACGATCGGCACACCGAGACCGGCCAGTTTCTTGTCCTCGCCCTTCCGGCGCGGCTGCGGGGCCTGACCTTCAAGCGTCGGCACGATCTTCGGCTCCACGCGCCAGGAAAGGCGCTGCGCCGGCATGTCCGTTGTGCCCTTGCCGGTCATGCGCACCAGGGGACCGACCAGCGACAGATCATTCGTCTTGGCGATGCCGTTCTGGATCTCGAAGGTCGAGCCGAGCGAGCTGAAGTCGGTCTTGGCCGACGGGTTGGCCTGCCAGCCGAGCAGGGTTTCCACCGACAGACCACGCACCATCTTCGGCACGTTGATGCCCTTGATCGCACCGTCCATGAACTTGTAGTCGGCCGTTCCGTTCAAGGCCTGAACCAGCGCCTGTTCGCTGCCACCCTTGGACGTGACATTCAGGTTGATGGTGGTCTTGCCCTCGATCCAGTTGAAGTCGGCAGCATCGCGCAGCAACGGATAGGCATTGAGGTTGGCGAGCGCGAACTTCGCGGCAACCGCCGGCGTGGCGGAGGCCCCATTGAGCGTAACCGTACCTGTGCCGGAGCCTCCATAAAGGGCCAGTTTTTCCAGGTTTGCTGTCAGCACACCGTTCTTGATGGTGGTCGACAGGGCACTCTGGTCAATCTTGATCTTGTCCCAGCGGATTTCCTTTGTCGTCAGCTTGAAATCGGCATCGATAGCGTTGAGGCCGGAGAAATCGATCGGCTCCGTGCTCCAGCCGCCTGCTCCGCCGCGCTTGCCGCCACCACCACCGCTCGAGGAATTTCCGGACGCCTTCCCGGAACCATTTCCGCCGCCGCTGCCGGATTTCGATGCGCCTCCGAGATAGGGATCGAGCACGAGTTCACGCAGGTCCAGTTGCGCCGTGACATTTGGCTTGTTGCCGAGAACGATGCGCCCGTTGGCTTCACCTGACGTATCGTCCAGCGTGAAGCGGGTTTCCTCGAAAGAGATCGTCTCGCCGGCAACACCGAAAATGCCCGACGCCTTGAACCGCTTGAGACCGCCGCCGTTGCCGAGCGGCTTGCCCAGCCATGCCATGAGGCCCCGCAGGTCCGCCGTATCGACACTGACCGCACCATCAAGCGCACCGTCTCGCGAAGCTCTGCCATTGAAGCCCGCGCTGACACGGTTGCCTTTCACGGTCACCGAAACCGGTGCGGCTTCCCCCGCCAACAGGCGGGCGGTGTCGCCTTCGCCGGTCACGCTGAAGGCTTCGCCCCGCCAGGACAGGGCGCCGCTGAGCGAAACAGGTTTTTCCAGACCCTGGAGATCGATATCCAGGGCAAGGTTCGTCACACGGTCGGCTTCCGGATCGCCGCCAACAGCCGACGCGAGACCCAGGCCGCCGACTTCGCCCTCGGCGATGCGCACGCCGCCGTTGATATCAAGCCCGGCAAGCAACTCCTCGCCCGTCGAACCGGCGGTTTCGAACGCCAGATCCACGCTGAGCTTGCCACTGGCCGGTAGATCCTGGCCCGCAAGCTGCAGGAGATCGGCAATCGAGCCATCTTTCAGCACCAGCCGGCCGGAGACTTCAGGAACGCTCCCGGACAAATCCGCATCCGCCGCACCGCCAAGAGAAAGCTGGCCAAGCGTGATGTCGAGATCGGCCAGCGACAGCATGGCTTCGGTGCCAGCAACCTTGGCCGACACGGCAAATGCCCCCGGATCGGCTGCCAGATCCTGACCGGCCAACGCGGCAAGCGCCTTTAGGGAAGGCCCGGCGGCAGAAAGAACCAAGTCGGCACGCACCGGATCCAGACCGGACTGGCCGGTGACGGAAAGACTGTTCTCACCACTGGAAATCTTCAGATCTACCGGAACCTGCTCGCCGCCCATGAGACCGAGCGGATTCGTGAGAGACCCGTCGACGGTGACCGGCATTTCGCGGAAGGTGAACGTGGATGTGAGATCGACTTCGCCTGACAGGCTGGGCGCCTGCAAACTGAGATCAAGGTTGGAGATACGAACCGGCTCCGCTGCGTCGGGCGCCTTGTAGGTCACAGTGCCGCCGGTGATCTGCAGGCTGTCGACACCGATGCTCTTCAGGTAACCGTCTGAACTTGCGGCCGTGTCTTCAACGCCCGCCTCAGAAGCAGGCGCTGGCGCGCTTTCCGCCACCGCAGCGGTTTCAGCATCTCCGGTTTCCGCCTCGATCAAGTCGCCAATGTCGCTGATGTCGCGGCGCGGTTCCCAGCTTGTGGTGCCGTTCGGGCCGATTTCCAGATAGATGTCCGGCTTGTCCAGGGCAATTCCGGTCACCTGGATATTGCCGGAAATGAGACCGCCCCAGGCCAGACCGAATTCAACGCGCTCGGCCTTGGCGAATTCGATCCCGTCTGCCCCGGCTTCACCGGACAGTCCGATATCTTCGGCAACCAGGGAAAACCCCGGAAAAAGCGACAAGGACACAGGCCCGTCCAGGCGCACGCGCCAGCCAAAGCGCTTGTCCACCTGTTCCACCACCTGACGCTTGATTTCGTCCTTGGGCAGGAACAGTGGCACCACCAGAACGATGGTTGCCAGCATGAACAGCAAACTGCCCAGTCCGATCAAAAGCCGACGCATTTAGTCTCTCCCCGTCGCGAATCGGTCCTCAATGTAGACCAATCGAGCCGGAACGTCCCCAAGCAGAAGCAATAGCTTTCGCAGGAAAGAAGTGAGAACGCTCAATTACCGGCAAATCGATCCACCGCGCCGCACCCCGGCCCCGAACCGGCATGCGGACGAAGGCAATGTGCCTGCAGATTTTGACAAAAGCAGGAAGCCTGCCGAATTAGGGTCATCCAGCATTCCTGGCAGTAAAAACAAACAAGCAGTCAACCAAGGGCCGATTGACCGGCTCGCTCGGCTTCAGGACAGGGCAAACATGTGATTGTCCCAGGAAATCCCCGGCGGACGAGCCAGAATTTCGGCCGGTTGTGTGGGATCGCCCACAAGAGACAGCGCTCCGTTGCCGTCGGATATCAGGAAGCTGCCCTGATCGATCGGCGCTACGCCGCATCCGTCCGCAATCGCTTCTGCCCCCAGGAACGCACCCGTATCGGCTTTCCAGAACAACGTCTGACCACCCCTTGGAGCGGACGTGGCAATCACGTCTCCGCTTGCGTTGGCGGTAACTGAGCCAATGTAATTCTGCAGGCCGGAGGCAATACCGGTCGGAATTTCCGTCAGAAGAGGCGCCTCGTCACGAGAAAACACGCCAACCAGCGGCGGCAGGTCCGTCTCCGGGCCTTGAAACTGACCGCCAACCCATGCGCGCCCTTGCCCATCCAGTGCCATGTGCCGAAGCGACAACTGGTGCAGGGAGGCGTCCAGAGCGTGGCTTGAATGAACATCGCCGGTTTCGCTGTCCAGAAACGCCACCGTTGGCGCCATCGTGTCGAGATTGAGCTTTTCGCGGCCCTTGTCCGGATGGGTCATGATGCCGCCATTGGCGACAACCAGCGTCCGTCCGTCCGGGGCCAGCAGAAGATCATGCGGCCCGATGCCGTGGGTCTCGATCTCGCCGATCCGCTGCACCTGACGGCCGCTCATGTCGTAGACGCCCAGCACACCGCGCGCTGCGGCGTAATCGTTTTCGACCGCATACAGCAATTTGCCATCGGCCGAAAAACAGCCATGACCGTAATAATGGCGGCCCGGCTCCGCTGTCAGAACCTCCGGCTCGACATCCTGAAACGGCCGTACCACGACCGCGAATGTGCCAGGTCGGCGGGCAAAGGCCACAAACCGCGTTCTGTCGGGTGAAATCGCAACGCCATGGCCGCGCCCCGGCAGCGAGATCCTGGCCAGAACCTGCCCCAGATCATCCACGACACCGACACCATAGTCGCCGTTTTCAAGCTTGTAGGCGCTCACGAACAGCGGCACGTCTTCCAACGCCTGCCGGCTCAACAGGCTTTCCGCCAGCGTCGACCCGGAGAAGGCCGGCAAAGTGGCAAGACCGCCGAGCGCGGCCAGAAACCCGCGCCGGGAAAGAGGTTTAGTCACCATCGAGCGCATTGAAGCCTCCCGCCAGTTCCAGAGCACCGGCCAGTTCAAGAGCAATCGTGTCGCGAAGCGATTTCAACGTGATCGCCACAACGGTGACCTTGTCGTAGGCGTCGCCGTCCTCGAAGGACTGGCGCAAGGGGGGCTGCAGCGCTTCCAGAAGACCGACAGCGTTGCCGAACTCGAAATCGACCGCATTGTAGATCCAGACGAAGTCGTTCGGGGTCAGATCCATGAGATCCAGAGCACCGAGAGCCTCCTGAACGCCGCGCAGTTCGCCGACGAGGTAAACCACGCTGTTGCCGGAGCGCGAAAACGGAAACCGGGTCGCCTTGGCCTTGTCCTTGCCCGTTCCAAGTGCCGGAAGAACGTCCTGGTCGCGGGCAATGATCAACCCCGTAACCAGCACATTGAACACGCTTTCCAGCGCTTCCTTTGATGTGTGAAACCGTTCGTTTCCGCCTTCGGCGGTCAGAAGCACCGCGCTGTATCCGTCCGGGTCCTGCCAGCCTTCCGCGATTTCAGCAGCCATCTCGGCAAGGTTTTCCGAAATCGCCAGCGCATAACCGCAAGTGAAGGCCTTGTCCTTGCCCTCCTGTCCCAGCCGAACCGCGCTGTTCTTGTCGAAAGCCAGCAGTTCCAGCGCCGTCAGCCCCTGAACTGCCACGCTCTTGTCCTTGAGGGTGCCCGCCGACAGCGCGTCCTTGTCCTCGGAGGCCAGAAGCTTGCGGATCTGGCGCTGCGTGATGCCGCGCGGATCCGGTAGAAAGGCCAGCCGGCTCAGACGATCGTTGTCGAGCAGCGGACCGAACCGCAAGAAGTGCACATGCGCGAAGTCGCGTACCGTCTCCGAATACGCTGTCTTGAACGTTTCGACCGATGCCGCGTCCGCAGTGGAGCAGACCGCGCGCACCGCATCCGGAAGCTTTGCCGTGGTTTCTGCAAAGGCGCTGGTCTGCGGCTGAATGTAGGTCTCGATCAGATTGTCGAGTTTCGGCTCATAGTCCGTGGCAAACGCAGGCTGGACGGTGACAGCACCAAAGGCAAGAACAGCGAATAGCAAACGGCGCATCAAAGGGACTCCAGAAAATGTATCAGCGATTGCCGGTCAGAAGGCGAAAGCGCAACAACCGCGTCGCGCGCTTGTCTGGCTTCGCCATCGTGCCAAAGCACTGCCTCCAGCAGGTTCCGTGCGCGACCGTCGTGCAGGAACCGCGTATGACTGTTGACCGTCTCGGTCAAGCCAATGCCCCACAGCGGCGGCGTACGCCACTCCTGGCCACCGGCGTCACCCACCGGTCGGTTGTCGGCAAGGCCGTCTCCCATGTCATGTAACAGGAAATCAGAATAAGGCCAGATCAACTGGAACCGATGCGCGGGATTTTCCGCCTTCCGGCTGGTGACGAACTTCGGCCGGTGACAGGCCGGACAACCGGCCGCGTAGAAAATCTCCTTGCCCTTCAGCACATCGGGATCATCCACGTCCCGGCGCATCGGCACTGCCAGGTTTTCAGAATAGAAGGTGACGAGATCCATCACCGGATCAGGAGCTTCCGAAACGCCGAGGTTGGCCTGTTCGCCATGCGGCAAGACCCGGCAGGCGGTCTGTGCGTCTGTGCAGTCGCCGTAGTTGTCCGGCATCTCCGGCGTGGAAATGCCGATGTCTCCGGAAAATGCGGCCGCACTCTGGGCACGGATTGAAGGCTTGGACGCCTTCCAGCCGAAACGACCAAGTGTCAGCGCGCCGGTTTCAGGGTCGCGTACCCGGCTGACCCTGCCGGAAATACCGTCGCCGTCCGCATCATCCGGATCTGCAAGCGCTTCGATGTCGCCGGGATGGATGGCCTGCACGAGACCGAGGCCGATCATGGGCGGCGCCACCCGGGGCGAGATCAGTGTGTCGGGATGCATGTCGCCGTAGCCAAGATCCCGGATCTTGTAGAGAGGCTTTTGCAGCACGGCCGTTTCGCCACCGGCCATTGGAACCTCGATCTCTTCCAAGTCGATATCGAACCGCCCTTCACCCGCAAGGCCCGTCACGGCAAAGGTCTGGAACTGGCCGCCATAGGTCGGTTCCGGAACAAGCATGATGTCCCTGTCGGCCAGCGCCTGGCGCTCTTCGTCGGTTTGAGGCGGAATCGACAGGCGCAGGAACAGCGAAACGGCGTCTTCGCCCTGCAACGGCGGCCGTCCCCGACCGTCCTTCAGATGACAGCCCTGACACGAGCGCGCGTTATAAAGCGGCCCAAGGCCATCAGAGGCCTGCGTCGACGAGGGGGAAGAGGCCCAGAGTTTCCTGAACAGGCCATTGCCCACCTTGAAGGTCGCCTGTTCTTCGAACGTCAGATTCGCATTGGACTGGGAATAGGCGTCCCGGTTGATCCGCTTTCGGGACGTTCCGGCCCCACCTTGCATGAGCTCGAAGCTTTCCGCGGCTTCGAAGTCGGCCGGAGGGTGCAGAACGCTTGCGGCCTTGAGCCGGTCTTTTGACGATAAATCATCGCGGTAAGACAGCGTATCGTCTGAAAGGGCGGTGCCTGCAACGAGGCAGAAACACAAAAAGACGCCTGTCTTGGCGCCCGGTCTGGGGAACAGTCTCATATTCGCATCCTGACTTTTATCCGCGAGCCCCAATTCGCAGAAAAGCTGTCAGGCGGCCAAAGCCGCCCGACGATTGTTTGATTATTCGAAAACGGAACCTGGATTGTCCAGGCTGTCGGAGCCTTCGAACGCGATACCGTCGAGGTCAAGCACCTTCACGACACGTTCAATGGAAGCAGTCTGGTCGACCAGGGCATCCACGGCTGCCTGCACGACGGCGTTGCCCTCTTCGTTGTCTTCGCCAATCATCTGGTCATAGGCTTCACCGCCTTCGGCCCGTGCCTTCATGGCTTCGAAAGCCGCCAGCGTGGCGTCGAGTTTCGTCTTCATTTCCTTGGCCAGCGCCGGATCCTTTTCCGCCACCAGATCGGCCAGGGACGCACCGGACACATCGTTGCCGACCGGGCTCTCGTAAGACCCGAAATAGACGTTCCGGATACCGACAACATCGTTGTAGTGCGACATGTGGGTGTTGTCGGAGAAGCAGTCATGCTCTTCTTCCGGATCATGCAGCATGAGCCCAAGCTTGATGCGCTCGCCAGCCAGCTCACCGTAGGAAAGAGAGCCCATACCGGTCAGGATGGTGGCCAGCCCACCGGCCTCGCCCTTGCTGGCCAGTTCCTCGCGAGCAGCTCCGTCCGGAGCCCAGGCAGCGGCCATTTCACCAAGATCGGAAATCAGCAGATCGGTTGCGGCCTGCAGATACTGGATGCGGCGTTCGCAGTTGCCGCCGGTGCAATTGGCCGGATCGAAGTCGGTCGCCGGCCGGTTGCCCGCACCGGCATCGGTGCCGTTGAGGTCCTGACCCCACAGCAGAAATTCGATGGCGTGATAACCGGTGGCCACATTCGTTTCCACTTCACCGGCTTCCTGCAGCGTATCAGCAAGAAGGTCTGGCGTGATTTCGGTGGCATCGATGGTTTCACCGCCCACCTTGAGCGACGGATTGGCAATCACGTTGGCGACGTAGAGGTCGTTTTCTTCCGATTCATCGCCATAAGACGTATCGACATAGTCGATGAGGCCTTCATCGAGCGGCCAGGCGTTCACCTTGCCTTCCCAGTCGTCGACAATGGCATTGCCGAACCGGTAGGCTTCGGTCTGCTGATAGGGAACGCGCGCTTCCTTCCAGGCGGCGCGCGCCGCTTCCAGGTTTGCTTCGGTCGGCTCGGCCACCAGCTTGTCGATGGCGGTCTTGAGCGTCTTCGCCGTTGCCAGCGAGTCCGCATATTCTACCTGTGCGATGTCGCCGTAGGTCGACAGGATATCGGAAGGCGTCGCGGCCAGTGCCGGTGTGACGAAAAGAGCGGAAGCCGCCAGAAGGCCAAGCTTGAAAGTATTCATAGATCCATCCCGTAAACTGTGCCGCCCCCGGTGCGCATGGACCTGCCCTGGGCGAAACCCGAATGATTTTGCGACGTGTAACCACGTCCAACATGGAGATGGAAAACATTTCATGAGGCAGAAAGTCAAGTTATAATTCCAAAAAAATCAATAGTTTAGAACAATTCCAAAAAGTTGACTTGGAAATGCCGGATTTTCTTCCCATGTCCGGAGGCCGAATGCCGACAACAACCCTTTGATGGAAAAGAGGGAATGGTATAGCAATAAAATGGGCCTGTTTGGGGGGCCATGCAACAGGAATGACAGACATGCTCAATGCGCTGAAAAGCTTTGTCCGGGAACTCACCTTAGGCGACAGCGGAGAAAAGACCTTCGCCGAAGACGACAAGCGTCTGGCCGCCGCGGCCCTGCTTTTTCACCTGATCGATATTGACGGCGTGATCGAGGAAAGCGAAAGCGCGAAGCTGCGCGAAATCCTTCGCAGCCATTATGATCTTTCAGACAAAGAGACCACCGAACTGATTGCCGCTGCCAAGCAGCGCGACGAGGAAGCGGTCGATCTTTACGGCTTTACCTCGGTACTGAAACGCACCACCGATGAGGAAGAGCGCCTCGGCATTGTCGAGATGATGTGGGAAATCGTTTATGCCGACGGCCACGTCCACGAGTTTGAGGACAACACCATCTGGCGGGTCGCCGAACTTCTGGGCGTCTCCACGCGCGACCGGATGAACTTGCGTCACAAGGTTGCCCAGACGGCTCCGGAAACCCACGAAGGCGACTGACCGCCCATGCTATAATCAGCAGGGATGCGCATTTATGCAGGATGATGAGGCAACGGGACTCGATTTTCACACCGACCTGCCTCATATTAAGTCCATGCTTTTTCAGTCCGATCCCTTGAAGAACCGACCGAAAGTTCTGATTGTCCTGCATCAGGAGCATTCCTCGCCCGGGCGGGTGGGTCTTGAGCTTGTAAAGCGCGGCTTCGCGCTCGACATTCGCAAGCCACGGTTCGGCGACCTGTTGCCCGACACGATGGAAAATCATGCCGGCGCCGTTATCTTCGGCGGCCCGATGAGTGCCAACGACCCGGATGCCTTCCTCCAGAAGGAAATCGACTGGATCGGCATACCGCTTGCCGAAGGCAAACCCTTTCTCGGCATTTGCCTTGGCGCCCAGATGATGGTCAAGCATATGGGCGGCACGGTTTCCGGCCACCAGGAAAGTCTGGTGGAGATCGGTTACTACCCCCTGCAGCCGACCGAAGCCGGCAAATCCCTGATGGACTGGCCGAAAAAGGTCTATCAGTGGCATCGGGAAGGTTTTGACCTGCCCCGTGGTGCCGATCTGCTGGCGTCCGGACCGACTTACCCCAACCAGGCGATCCGCGTCGGCTCTTGCGCCTACGGTATTCAGTTTCACCCGGAACTGACC
Source organism: Stappia sp. BW2 (assembly GCF_008107695.1). Classification (GTDB taxonomy): domain Bacteria; phylum Pseudomonadota; class Alphaproteobacteria; order Rhizobiales; family Stappiaceae; genus Roseibium. The sequence goes on from NZ_VIRG01000069.1 coordinate 48,717, forward strand.
CACCAGATGATGGTCCGCTGGACGACCAAGGGCGCACCGCGCATGGAATTGCCCGGCGCACAGAAACGCCGAGATCATTTCGCCGGCCGCTTCGTCTACGATCCCGCCGTCAGAAAATGGCTCGACCGCTTTCTGAACCTCTGGATCGGCACGGCCGCCGCTCCGGTGCGCCATGATGTGATGAAGGCTGCGGAATAGCGCGCCTCGCTTTTACGGCCGACGACCTCCCGCTGCTGACAGCAGCCCTCCGCTTCGCATATCCGAATTTCACCTGAACCTGTCCGGAACAACCGATGACTGTTTTTGTCGCCCTGCTGCAGGCCGTGAATGTCGGCGGAACCGGCAAGCTGCCGATGGCGGATTTGCGGTCAATGGCCGAAAACATCGGCCTTCAGAACGCTGCCACCTATATCCAGAGCGGTAATCTCGTTTTCGAAACCGACATGACGGCGGTGGATGTTCTGGACCGGCTGACAGAAGCCCTTACCAGCTACTTCGGCAAGACGCCCGGCGTCGTTCTCAGAAGCCTCTCCGAGCTGGAAAGCCTTCACGCGCAAATGCCGTTTCCGGACGCAGAACCAAACCGCGTTCTGGTGACCTTTCTTGCCAAAGACGCGCCGTCCGATGCGCTGGACGCCATGGTGGCACCTGATGGCGAGGAAGCCGTCGTTCTAGGCCGTGAAATCGTCGTCCACTATCCCAACGGCTCGGGCCGCTCCAAACTGAAACTCCCCGCGCTGAAGCAGGGCACGGCCCGAAACCTCAACACCGTCCGCAAACTGCTGGATCTGGCACGGGAACGGGTGTGAGGCATGATATGGAACGCCGGGGATCGCCATTTGTTACCCCGCACGCATATACGCGGGAAATGCTAGCGACGCCTTGGGAAACGACGGGGCCGCATCCAAATTATCCTTGCCCGGGCGTCATGGGTCCCGGGTCTGCGCTACGCTTCGCCCGGGATGACAAGTGGTATCTGCGGCCTTTCAAAGAGCGCGGCAAGAGATTGCCCAAATGCCGTCTCCCGCCACCTCCACCGTCATTCCGGACAAGTGCAGCATCTCTGCACGCCGATCCGGAATCCAGATATCAGCGTGAGCGCAGCGAACACCCGATTTAGAATAGGGCCGCGTTTGCAACACTGATCATGTTCGGGTTCCGGACCTGCGTTCGGCTGCAGCCTCACGTGTCCGGAATGACCGGCGACAAGGAAACAAAAAAACCGCCCGGAATGGCTCCGGGCGGCTTTTAGCCAATGCTATCGCCTGCGTCCTAGCTTTCGAAGACCACCAGAAGATCCTTGGCGTCGATCTGGGACCCCGTCGAAACCAGGACTTCCTTGATCTTGCCGTCGCGTTCGGCGTGGAGCGCGGTTTCCATTTTCATGGCCTCGATGGAGACCAGCACATCGCCTGCGGTCACGTCCTGTCCGGCGGTGATCGCAACGGTGGAGATCACGCCCGGCATCGGCGCGCCGACATGGGCGGTGTTGCCGTCCTCGGCCTTGCGCATCGTGGCAGCGCCGGTGGCGCCGTGGGCGCGGTCCGGCACCTTGATGATGCGCGGCTGGCCGTTGAGCTCGAAGAAGACCTTCTTCTCGCCCTTTACGTCGGTTTCGCCGATTGCCTGACAGCGGATCACCAGCGTCTTTCCCGCTTCCAGATCGACGGAGATCTCATCGCCCGGCTCCAGACCATAGAAGTAGACCGGGGTCGGCAAGACGGACGTCGGACCGTATTGCTGCTGGGCCTTTTCGAAGTCCGTGAACACCTTCGGATACATCAGATAGGAGGCAAGCTCGGTATTGCTGACGTCCTGGCCGGTCTTCTCGGAAACAGCTTTGCGCTCCGCATCCAGATCGGCATCTTTCAGCAGCGAGCCGGGACGAACGGTAATCGGGGCCTCGCCCTTCAGCACCTTTTTCTGAAGCGCTTCCGGCCATCCGCCGGGAGACTGGCCGAGGTCGCCATGAAGCATGTTGACGACGCTATCGGGGAACGCCACGTCCTTGGCCGGGTCCTTCACCTCTTCCACGCTCAGCCCCTGGCTGACCATCATCAGCGCCATGTCGCCAACAACCTTGGAGGACGGCGTCACCTTGACGATATCGCCGAACATCATGTTGACGTCGGCATAGGCCTGCGCCACCTCGTGCCAGCGGGTTTCCAGACCAAGCGAACGGGCCTGTTCCTTGAGGTTGGTAAACTGGCCGCCCGGCATTTCGTGCAGATAGACCTCCGACGCACCGAAGCGCAGGTCGCTTTCGAAGGCCCGGTACTGGGTGCGCACGGCTTCCCAGTAGAACGAGATCTGGCGGATCGTCTTGGCGTCAAAACCTGTATCGCGCTCAGACCCGCGCAAGGCTTCCACGATCGAGCCGAGGCACGGCTGAGACGTCAGGCCGGACAGCGCGTCCATGGCCGCATCCACCGCATCGGCACCCGCTTCGACCGCCGCCAGAACAGTGGCCGCGGCAATGCCCGATGTATCGTGCGTGTGGAAATGGATCGGCAGGTCGACTTCCTGTTTCAACGTCCGGATCAGAACCCTGGCGGCTTCCGGCTTCAGGAGGCCGGCCATGTCCTTGAGGCCGAGGATATGCGCACCGGCAGCTTCCAGTTCCTTGGCAAGGCCGACATAATACTTGAGGTCGTATTTCGGCCGCGCACTGTCCAGCATGTCGCCGGTGTAACACAGCACCCCTTCACACAGCTTGCCCGCTTCCTGAACCGCGTCCATGGAAACGCGCATGTTCTCCACCCAGTTGAGGCAGTCAAACACGCGGAAGAGGTCAATGCCGTTTTTCGCAGCTTCCGCGACGAAATACTTGACCACATTGTCCGGATAGTTGGTGTAGCCGACACCGTTGGAGCCCCGCAGCAGCATCTGCAGCAGGATGTTCGGCGCCTTTTCGCGGATCTTGTGCAGACGCTCCCACGGGCTTTCGGTCAGAAAGCGCATGGCGACGTCGAAGGTCGCCCCACCCCAGCATTCCAGCGAGAACAGGCTGGGCAGGCCGGCTGCATAGGCGTCCGCGATGCTGACGATGTCGTGGGTACGCATGCGGGTTGCCAGCAGCGACTGGTGCGCGTCGCGCATGGTCGTGTCGGTCACCAGCGTCCGTTTCTGGTCCTTCATCCAGCCGGCAAAGCCCTTCGGCCCCAGGTCGTCCAGCAACTGGCGTGTGCCGGAGGGCTTGTCATCGCCGAAAATCGGGATGACCGGCGCTGCCACATCCTTCGGGGGACGCGCGCGGTTCTTTGTTTCCGGGTGCCCGTTTACAGACACATCGGCGACATAGGTCAGGAGCTTGGTCGCCCGGTCCTGCCGCTTGGTCTGCTCGAACAGGGCAGGTGTCTCGTCGATGAAACGGGTCGTGTAGTTATTCGCCTGAAAGTCGGCGTGGGTGATGATGTTCTCCAGGAACACCAGGTTGGTGGCCACACCGCGGATACGGAATTCGCGCAAGGCGCGGTCCATGCGCTTGCGGGCATCTTCCGCTGTCGGGGCCCAGGCCGTGACCTTTTCCAGAAGCGGATCGTAGAAGCGGGTGATGACCGCACCGGAATACGCCGTACCGCCGTCCAGGCGGATGCCGAAGCCGGTCGCCCCGCGATAGGCGGTGATGCGGCCGTAATCCGGAATGAAGTTCTGCTCCGGGTCTTCGGTCGTGATACGGCACTGCAGGGCATGGCCGTGAAGTTGGATCTGGTCCTGGGAGGGAACGCCGCTTTCCGGCGTGCCGATCTTCTCGCCTTCGCAGATCTTGATCTGCGCCTGGACGATATCGATACCGGTGACCTCTTCCGTCACCGTGTGTTCCACCTGCACCCGCGGGTTTACCTCGATGAAGTAGACCTCACCGGTGTCGGCATCCATCAGAAATTCAACCGTTCCGGCACCGCGATAGTTCACCGCCCGGCCGATTTTCAGTCCGTATTCACAAAGCTCCGCCCGCTTTTCTGCCGACAGATACGGAGCGGGAGCGCGCTCGACCACTTTCTGGTGGCGGCGCTGAATGGAACAATCGCGCTCGAACAGATGAACCACGTTCTTGCCGTCGCCCAGGATCTGCACCTCGACGTGGCGTGCCCGCTGAACCAGCTTCTCCAGATAGATCTCGTCCTTGCCGAAAGCCGCCATGGCTTCGCGCTTGGCCGCCAGAACTTCCTTGGCCAGGGTCGCCTCGTCCGGAATGACCCGCATGCCGCGGCCGCCGCCGCCCCAGGAGGCCTTGAGCATGACCGGATAGCCGATTTCGGCGGCCTTGCGCTTGATCTCTTCAACATCGTCCGGCAGCGGATCCGTTGCCGGCATCACCGGCACACCGGCCTCGATGGCCAGATTGCGGGCGGCAACCTTGTTGCCCAGACGGCGCATGGTTTCCGACTTCGGTCCGATGAAGGTGATGCCCGCTTCCTCGCACGCATCCACGAATTCGGGGCTTTCGGACAAAAGGCCGTAACCCGGGTGAATGGCATCTGCGCCGGAGAGTTTGGCAACCCGGATAATCTCGTCGATGGAGAGGTAGGCTTCGATGGGGCCGAGCCCCTTGCCGACCTGATAGGCCTCGTCGGACTTGAACCGGTGCAATGCCAGTTTGTCCTGCTCGGCATAGATCGCAACGGTCTTCATGCCCAGTTCGTTGGCCGCACGGAACACCCGGATCGCGATTTCAGACCGGTTCGCAACGAGAATTTTTGTTATCGCCAAACGCCTTCTCCCCCATTTTTTGCGCAAAACAAAAGCCTGTTTCGGCAAGATTTCTACTTTGGTCGGAAGCTCTTGAAAAGAGCCGGACGCCATGTCCCGTTTTCAACCTGGACAAAACTTTTGCGCCCGCACCCGTAACCGATGGAAAAGGAACATTAATTCGATTTAAATCCAGAGTCTTCCAACCTTTTTAAAAAATGTGCGGCGCAGCAATCGAACTGTCGAAACAGCGGCCGTTGCCAGCAAAAAACCCCTTACGGCGACCGCGAACCATTTCGGGACACATTCCTGTCAGACGCCACAAAAGCACCGACAGACGCGACGTCCGGTTAGACGCAAACCTTCAGCAAACCCACTAGATCTTGTGAGAACAAATCCGCAACCTGATTGAATCAGCGATTCGGACGGGATTCGTTCACCCTGTGTGCCCGGGTAAACGCCATGAGCCTGCAAGTGCGAGCGCGCATTTCCTGAAAATTAATCATTGACAACGATTCGGCCCAAATCAGCACCACACGGCCAAATCGACTCAACCTTTTGACCAGATTCAGGATTTGGTGTCTCGACCGACGTATGAAACCACATGTCGTAGGGAACAAATCCTGAATCGTCCGGAGTCGCCGATTCGGTTTCGGTTTGTTCCAGAGTCGTTCTCCACAACATTTTTCCAACCGTCAAAAACCCGGCCGCTGGCCAAAAGAATAAGGACATGCCCGCCCCGGCTGTGCTAGACACGCGGTACCAGATATAGGCGCCGCTAGTTTGCGCCGATCCGAAGAAAGCCGATCACAAGCCTCCCCATGCCCCGTCCCCAGACCCTGCCGCTGCCGCCGTCTGCCCGGTCCCGCACAGTGACGGCCGTGCTCGGACCGACCAATACCGGCAAGACCCACCTCGCTATCGAGCGCATGCTGGCCCAGCCTTCCGGGCTGATAGGGCTGCCGCTGCGCCTGCTCGCGCGCGAAGTCTATAACCGTGTGGCGGACCGGGCCGGACCGGACGCCGTTGCGCTGATCACCGGCGAGGAGAAGATCGTCCCGAAGAACCCGCGCTTCTGGGTGTCGACGGTTGAAGCCATGCCGCTGGACCTGAAGACGGATTTCGTCGCCATCGACGAGGTGCAACTTGCCGGGAACCTTGATCGCGGCCACGTCTTTACCGACCGCATCCTGAATGTGCGCGGCCAGTCGGAAACACTTCTCTTGGGCGCAGCGACCGCCCGCCCGCTGCTGGAAAAGCTGCTACCCGGCCTCAACGTGGTCACACGGCCGCGCATGTCGGTGCTGGAATATGCGGGCTCCAAGAAAGTCTCGCGCCTGCCGGCGCGCTCCGCCATCGTCGCCTTTTCATCGGATGAGGTCTATTCCATCGCGGAGCTCATCCGTCGCCAGCGCGGCGGTGCTGCCGTGGTGCTCGGCTCGCTGAGCCCACGCACCCGCAATGCGCAGGTGGAACTGTTCCAGAACGGCGATGTCGATCATCTGGTGGCGACCGACGCCATTGGCATGGGATTGAACCTCGACGTCCATCACATCGCCTTTGCCGGCAACCGCAAATACGACGGCTACCAGTACCGCCAGCTCACCGCTTCGGAGATGGGCCAGATCGCCGGACGGGCCGGCCGTCACACCAAGGACGGCACCTTCGGCGTGACCGGACGGGTCGATCCGCTGGACGACGATCTGGTCGAACAGATCGAAAGTCACCACTTCGAGAGCCTGAAAGTGCTGCAATGGCGCAACAGTGCGCTGGATTTTTCGTCGGCAAGCACCTTGCGTGCAAGCCTCGACCTCGTGCCTCGGGAAGAGGGTCTCGCCAGGGCCCCCATCGGCGACGATATCACCGCTCTTGAACATTTATTGCGCGATCCCGCAATATCCGGCATGGCAAAGGGCGAAAAAGCGATCGAATTGCTATGGGACGTGTGTCAGGTCCCCGACTATCGTAAGATCGCCCCGGCGAACCACGCAGAGTTGCTGAACACCATTTACACGCACCTGATGCAGGACAATGCGATTGCCAATGACTGGTTCTCGCGTCAATTGGCCTTCGCAGACCGCACAGATGGTGATATCGACACTCTCGCAAACCGGATTGCACATATCCGGACATGGACCTATGTCGCCAACCGTCCCGACTGGCTGGCCGATCCGGCTCACTGGCAGGGCGAGACGCGCGACATAGAAGACAAACTATCTGACGCCCTTCACGAGCGGCTCACGCAGCGGTTCGTGGATCGGCGTACAAGTGTATTGATGCGACGTTTGAGAGAGAACGCAATGCTGGAAGCGGAAATTACATCGAGCGGAGATGTGCTCGTGGAAGGTCAGCACATCGGAAATCTGCTTGGCTTCCGGTTTGCCCCTGACGCGGCAGCAGAAGGCCCGGACGGCAAGACCGTGCGTGCCGCCGCGCAAAAAGCCCTGACCACCGAAATCGAGTCCCGCGCGGACAAGCTCGGCAAGTCCGACAACTCCGATTTCGTGCTGACGTCCGAAGCCGTGATCCGCTGGCGCGGTGAACCCGTGGCAAAGCTTGTTGCCGGGGAAGAGGTGCTGGCGCCGATTGTTCTGCTGCTGGCGGACGAACACCTGACCGGCCCGGCGCGCGACAACGTGCAGACGCGGCTGGACCTGTGGGTCAAGGCGCAGATCGATACACTGCTGAAACCGCTTGTGGACCTGAAAGCCGGCGAAGGGCTGGAAGGCCTTGCCCGCGGCATCGCGTTCCGCATCGTTGAAGGTCTCGGCATTCTGGAACGCCAGGAAGCCTCCGACGAAATCCGCCAGCTCGACCAGGACATGCGCGCCAGCCTGCGCAAGCACGGCATCCGCTTCGGCGCCTACACCGTGTTCGTGCCAGCCCTGCTGAAGCCGGCCCCGAGCCAGCTTCTGGCGCAGCTCTGGGCGCTGAAACACGGCTCGCTGGACATGAACGGCATGGCCGAGCTGCCGCAGCTCTCCGCCTCCGGCCGCACCTCCATCCCGGTAGACGAGACCATCGACAAGGCCCTTTACAAGGTTGTCGGTTTCCGTGTGTGCGGCCCGCGTGCCGTTCGCGTCGACATTCTGGAACGCCTGGCCGATCTGATCCGTCCGCTGATCGCCTGGAAGCCGCTTGATGCGGAAGTCAGCCCGCCGGAAGGCGCGGTTGCAACCGGAGGCGGCTTCACCGTCACCGTTGCCATGACCTCCCTGCTTGGATGCGCCGGCGAAGACTTTGCCGCCGTGCTGAAGTCACTCGGCTACCGGTCCGAAACCAAGGAAGTGCAGCGGCCCGTCGCAGCCAAACCGGCGGCGGAAGCTGCCACGGAAACGCCGGCAGCAGAGACAGCTGCAACCGCAGAAGAGGCTCCTGCTGAAGCTGCTGCCCCCGCGGAGGCTGCCGCAGACGAGACGCCTGCTGCGGATGCAGTGGCTGAACCTGCCACGACGGAAAGCGCTGAAGCCCCCGCAGAAGAACCTGCCGCTGATGAAGCGCCTGCGACAGAGGCCGCAGAAGCGGCTGACAGCGCGGCGGAAGCAACGGCCGAAGATGCACCCGCTGAAGCATCTGCGGACACCGCCACTGCGGAAGCAGCACCGGAAGCGAAGACAGACGGCGAAGCGGCCGAAGGCGAAGCAGAGCTGGAAACCGTGACCATCGAGATCTGGCGTCCGGGCCGGCACGACCGCCGTCCGCGCGGCCGTCAGGACCAGCGCCGCGGCGGTGACAATCGCCGGGGCCAGGGTCAAGGTCAGGGTCATGGCCCGAAAGGTGGTCAGGGCGAGAAGCGCCACGGCAAGGGCGGACCGAAAGGCGAAGGCCGGGGTCGCGGTGGTCATGGCGGCCAGAAGGGCTTTGACGGCGGCAACCGCCGCGACAAGGCCCCAAGGGACAAGCCGATTGATCCGAATTCGCCCTTCGCGGCCCTGATGGCCCTGAAGGCGAACATGGACAACAAGGACAAGAAGTAATTCCTGCGCCTGACGACACTGCTGCCGGTGGCAGCCTGCGCATCGACAAGTGGCTCTGGTACGCCAGGGTCACAAAATCCCGTTCCCTTGCCCAGAAGCTGGCGACGTCCGGCCGTGTGCGGCTGAACAAGGACAAGATCGATTCCGCCAGCAAGACAGTGCGGATCGGCGATGTTCTGACAATCGGCCTCGAGCGCCGCATCCTCATTCTGAAGATCCTTGCCCTTGGCACCAGACGTGGCCCCTATGAAGAAGCCCGCAAGCTGTACGAGGACCTGTCGCCACCACCGCCGCCGAAGGATGCACCGCCACCTCCCGCGCCCGCACGGCGCGACGCCGGTGCCGGCCGCCCGACCAAGCGTGAGCGGCGAAAAATAGACGCGTTCCGCAGCGGCGACTGACGCTGTTTCCCGCCAAAGGCGTGAAAACAGAAAAACTTTCTCTTTCCGGCCCGGACTGCGTCATCCAGAGCGCTTGCGCCCGTTTGACAAAAGCGATACCCAACATCTGCACCAGACGTTATACGTGCGCCTTCTTTGCAAGAGCGGCACGAAACTGACCGCCAGGGCCTTGCGCAAAACGGCTGCAGGCCGCCCGGCGCCGAATGAGGATAGCGATGACCTACGTCGTCACGGACAATTGCATCAAATGCAAATACACCGACTGTGTTGAAGTCTGCCCGGTAGACTGTTTCTACGAAGGCGAGAATTTCCTCGTCATCAACCCGGACGAATGTATCGACTGCGGTGTCTGCGAGCCGGAATGCCCGGCGGAGGCGATTTTGCCGGACACGGAGCCGGGCCTCGAGAAATGGATCGAGGTCAACGCCGAATACTCCGAGAAGTGGCCGAACATCACCGAGAAAAAAGATCCGTTGCCGGACGCTGAAGAATTTGACGGCAAGGAAAACAAGTTTGAAAAGTTCTTTTCGCCGAATCCTGCAGCTTGATTCGCGCAAACGGCTAGTGCGGCAGACTGCCGCAAGACAAACGAGAACTGCTTAAAACAGTGATTCTTCCATCATTTTCAGGCACCTGCCCGGGGCGATCGGGCGGGGCCATTGTGGTGTTTTGGCACCAGCAAAGCTCAGTACTTTAATTTTCCACAAAAGTGTGGTACACATGGAAGATAGTCGCCAACCACGAGAATAACCCCCAAAACGGAGTCTTCGAAAACTGTCCCGGACCTGAACAACCGGACAGGGCAAGCTCCACGCAGCTCATATGACTGATCAAGGTTCTAGAGTGGAAATCGTCGACTGACCAGCCCTGACACGCCGCATATCAACAGGCGTTCCATTGTGGATCGCACTGCGGGGTACGTGTCGCATAAGAACAGGGGACCGCACCGCGGTCCGTTTTCGGTCCGAACCCGGACCGCCAACTGCGCAGGAGAAAATACGAGTATGGCAACGAACACCAAAAAGACCGCGCAGCGCCAAGGTTTCAAGACAGGCGAGTACATTGTTTATCCGTCGCATGGCGTCGGCCAGATTACCGCCATTGAAGAGCAGAAGGTTGCAGGTCACTCTTTGGAGTTGCTCGTGATCGTTTTTGAACAGGACAAGATGACCCTTCGTGTCCCGGTGGCAAAGATTGCCTCCGTCGGCATGCGCAAGCTTGGCGACCCTGCGGCCGTCAAGAAGGCTCTTGAAACCGTTCGTGGCCGCCCGCGCGTAAAGCGGACGATGTGGAGCCGCCGCGCTCAGGAATATGAAGCCAAGATCAACTCCGGCGACCTGATCGCGATCTCTGAAGTGGTCCGCGATCTTTTCCGCTCCGACACGCAGCCGGAACAGTCCTACTCCGAACGCCAGCTTTACGAAGCTGCGCTCGACCGTATGGCCCGCGAAATCGCGGCAGTGAACAAATGTTCCGAAACCGAAGCGGTCAAGCAGATCGAGCAGAACCTGGCAAAATCTCCGAGCCGCATCAAGGCAGCTGAAGAAGCTGCAGCGGAAGAAGACGAGGACAAGGAAGAAGCCGCTTAAACCAGGCGAACCTTCCCAACGACGAAAACAACGAGGGCCCGGAGAAATCCGGGCCCTTTTTTCTCTTAAAAGCTGCATGCAGCAACCTTGTTCACGCGAAAGTGTGCAAAAACTGTCCCAACGGAAACGATAAGTGATCTACCCTACGCTTCGGTACGTATTTCCCCCGATAACATATCGGAGCGTCGATCATGTCCCAGAGCGAAAAACGTCAACTGGTCAGAGCTGCAATGAAAGCGCCCTACCTCACACGTGAGGAGGAACTGGAGCTGGCGATACGCTGGCGCCACCAAAGGGATGAAAAAGCGCTGGAGAAACTGTCTCTGTCGCACATGCGTCTCGTCATTGCCGTCGCCTCGCGCTTCCGTAACTTCGGCCTTTCACTGGGTGACCTGATCCAGGAAGGTCATGTGGGCCTGCTGGAGGCGGCCGCCAGATTCGAACCGGAACGGGAAGTCCGCTTTTCCACCTATGCCACGTGGTGGATCCGCGCCTCCATTCAGGATTACATCCTGCGCAACTGGTCGATCGTTCGCGGTGGCACCTCCTCCTCCCAGAAAGCTCTGTTCTTCAACTTGCGACGCTTGCGCGCAAAGCTCTCCGGCAATCAGACACCGCTTACCGACAGTGAACTCCACCAGAAGATCGCCGATGCCATCGGCGTCAAACAGTCCGACGTTGCGCTGATGAACGCCCGCCTGTCGGGCCCGGACACATCCCTGAACGCCCCGGTGGCCGACAGCGAAGGCTCCAGCGCCGACCGCCAGGACTTTCTCGTGTCCGACGCTCCGCTTCCGGACGAAATCGTGACGGTCAGCATCGATACCGAACGCCGCCAGCGCTGGCTCTCCTCCGCGCTGGAGGTTCTCAGCGAACGCGAACTGAAAATCGTGCGCGAACGGCGTCTGTCGGAAGATGGCGCCACACTGGAATCGCTTGGCGTGAAACTCGGCATTTCCAAGGAACGCGTGCGCCAGATCGAAAGCCGGGCCATGGAAAAACTGAAATCCGCCCTGTTGGCAGCACAGCCCGACCGGGCCGCCTATAGCACCTGACGACCTCCAACTCCTCCAAGTAACCTCTGACAGGCGGGCCTTTTGGTCCGCCTTTTTTTGAGGTGCACAAGCTGCCTGCCGGGCAGGACGTCAGTCGACGATCAGCTTGATGGCCGTGCCGGCCGGAATCGCCTGATTGGGGTTCAGGTCGTTCAGGATGGAGAAAAATTCCAGACGCCGTGACGGCTCGACACCGCTCATGCCGATGGCCAGTTTCCGCGGCGTGTCGCCCGGCTTGGAGTTGACGACCTTGATCCGGAGCGAACGCAGCCGTGCGCGTTCCGTGGGTGAAAGCTGCTTGAAGCTTTCCACCGTCTGGTGGAAATCACGGTCGAACGTGTCGTTGGGCGAACGGCTGGCGAAGATGAAGCGATACCCTGTCTTGCCGATCCGGACCACAGCGATACGGAAGGACCATCCTTGGGTGATGGCCGCCCCGGTGACCGCCGGCAGACCGTTGATCGTCGTTTCGCGCACGCTTTCAGACAGAAGCCCGTTGATCCAGCCGGAGTTCATATACTCGCGCAGGCTGGAATAGCCGCTGACATCGGCACCGTCGAAGCGGATCGCCGTGCCGGAGCCATTGCTGGCCAGCACCGCTTCGGGCGTGTTTTCCAGAATGTAGCCGGATGGCACGGTGTAACTTATGCCAAGCGCCTTGTGCAGGAACGAACGACCACGGACGAACCCTTCCAGCGGGTCATCACCGAACAACATGCCGTCAATCTGGCTGAGATAGCGGGTGCGGTCGCGCTCGCCGATGCCGGGGGCCCCGATCTGCCGGGCCGCGCGAATGGCGATCTGCAACCGTTCCGGCGTAGAGGGGTGCGACGACAGGAAGTCCGGCGCAGCCGAGGCCGACTTGTCGGCGGACTGATACTGGGCAAAGGCCGCCATGGAGCGCAGGAACCGGGCAGCGGCATAGGGATCGAACCCGGCTCTTGCCAGCGTCTTCACGCCGATATCGTCAGCCTCAAGCTCCTGCACCTGGCTGAAGCGGGCGAAGGAAAGCTGCGACGAGATGATTGCCTTGCGGGCTGCTTCGCTGTCCTGCACGACATCCGTCAGGATCTTGTTGGCAAGCTGCTTGGCTTCGGCGCGCTGCTGGCGTTTGATCGCGTGATTTGCCGTCACATGGGCCATTTCGTGCGCCAGCACGGCGGCAACTTCCGACGTGTCGTTGGCAAGGGCCAGCAGCCCGCGCGTCACGTACAGATAGCCGCCCGGAAGTGCGAAGGCGTTGATGGCCGGTGAATTCAGGATGGTAATCTTGTAGCTTTGCGAGGGGTCTTCCGATGCCGCCACCAGCCGGCCGACAACGCTGGCGACAGCGCGCTCCGCCCCGGCGTCCTTGTAGACACCGCCATAGGTGGCCACCACGCGCGGATGTTCGCGCTCGCCGATATCGGCTGCAAGGTTGGGGCGCAGGGTACCCGGCGTCACCGTGCCGACGGTTGGGCCGTCGCCAAGGAACTGGCAGGAGGCCACCAGAAGCGCGGTCCCGCCTGCAACAAGGGTGCGCAGCCAGCCCCGGCGCAGGCCGCGCCGTGCGGGCAAACATGCCGGCTGACGGAAATCAGTTGCTGCTTTGGCCGTCACGTCCTGCCCTTTTGTCATTCAGTACCACCAGTTGCTCCGGATGCCGGAGCACCATAGACGGTCCGTCCCGGTCCTGGACGGAGCCGCGTATTTCGACAACCTGTCCTTCCAGGGTATCCAGCGTCCAGCCGGACCGCCCGAGGGCCGCGTTGACCTCATCCTCGTCCGAGGCCTTCAACGTAACCGTGAAATCCGTTTTCCAGTAATTGCCGAAGTTCAGATAACGGGTGCTGCGTGTTTTTCCAAGAGAAACAATTCGCCCTCTTGCAATAACATAGTGCCCGGAAGCGCCGCTGAAAGACTTCGGTGCGGCAGTGGAATAAACAAGACGCGGCGTGGTCTTCCCCCACAGGCCTTCCCGGGCCTGGCTGGCCTGTGCTTCTGCGGCCCGCAAGGCATCCGCGCAGGCCGCACCTGCGTGATCCGGAGCGAAGATGGCAACACCTGCCCTCAAAAGCTCCGCCTGCAGAAGCACGGCATCGCCGTCACTACCGGATGAAGCAAACACCCAACCGGGCGTCAGTCCCCAGCGGTTTTCCGGCCCTGCAGGTGCCGCCGTCAGCTCAAGATCCGGTCGCCCTTCCAGATAGGCCTGCAAGCTGTTGTTGCCGTCATCCTGTCCGTCCGCCTGTTCAGACGCAGGCATCTGGATATCGCCTGCAAAAAAACGCTCGCCGGAAGCGGAGACAAACAGGGATTCATCGCTGTCATATGTCACGGGCACAGCGTTTTCAGGCGCTCCGGCGCAGGCGGCCACCGCCCTCATCGGCTCAAATGGCGCCAGTGGTGCTTGCTCAGTGGCAAAGACTGTCGGCGCGGCCAAAGCGCTCGCAATACAGGCGAAAAAAGCAGCGCCCGCCGCGCGCAGGCTGTTCACCCGCACGGCCTTCATCCAACCAGCTGTCAGTCGCCCTCTCGGCACGTCCGATCCCTTCACCTGATGGCGCGAACGTCTTCCACGGCACCACCTGTAAACAGACGGCGCAAGATCCACCACCCGGCAACATGCATGGCACCGGGCAAGGCTGAGAAAGCGGTCACGACGAACCAAACTGCTAAGCAGCGAATGAGGCAAGTCCAAGACAGGTGGATAAAACCGCAGTAAAAATAGGGAGACCAGCACAACGCTCCCCGCAGCGCGGCAGCGTCCCCTCTTGCCCCCGCCTGCACCTGAAACAATCCCCACGGGAGCCCACAGTCTGTTGCAGCCAGGGCTCGCCACGGACGTCAAATCGTGCTAATCGACCGCAATAAGGCCCCGTAGCTCAGCAGGATAGAGCATCAGATTCCTAATCTGAGGGTCGCGCGTTCGAATCGCGCCGGGGTCACCAGTTTTTCAAAAAGTCATCATGTGAGATGAAGACCGGCCGAGCATAGACCGCTCAAGGCCGGATAAAAGGCTGCGCGCAGGAAATGCAGCCGAAGCAACTTGTATAAAAACAGGTTCGTGCGCGCAGGCTTAAGGCGTCTGCGCTGCTAAAGTGTCGCTGCCCTTATGGCGTGACCGGAGTGTACAGCGTCGTGACCGGGATGCCCGTGGCAACGGAGCTGTCGGTCAGGGCCTGGCTTGGGTTGGTGGCCTTTGTGGCGGCGACGCCGGCGAGGATCATGGCGACGACGGCGATGCTCCAGAATTTCATGGCACTTCTCCCTAAAGTAAAAACCGCCTCTGCCAGTGCAGATTCAACTGCAGATGCGGGGTCTGTTCGAACCAGCGCACCCGGCCGGATGTGCCAAGGCGCACAAAAGCCGACCTTTTTGAAGAGTGGTGGATCCGGCGTCTGTTTCGGCAGACGCGGGAGGAAAGCCCGCCACAATTCTAAATTCGACTTTCGTCTATATTAGACTTTAGGATGATATCCGGCAATGCCGTAAAGTTACCTACGCGGTAACCTTCTGACACAGCGCCCTTTTCAGGCCGAAAGACCACTGAAACAGACACCCGTTTTGCACTGGCAAGGACAGGAAAGGCCTCAAACGGATGTTATGCGCTGCGCGGCTTGCGCCTTTGCGCCGCCAGTTCCCGCGTATAGGCTGACAGGGCGTCCAGGTGCTGCGCTGCCCCGGCGCTGTCTCGCGCGGCCAGCGCGTCGGCCAGGGCCTGATGCAGGTCGGCGATCCGCTCGCGGTCACGCAGCCGGTAAACCAGCATGTTCATGAGCGGCTGCATCGCCTCAAAGGCGGCAGACAACTGGAAGATCAGAATCGGGTTGTCCGTCGCTCTTGCGACGGCCGAGTGAAATGCGACGTCCGACGCGCAGAAATCCTCATCGCTCGTATCGTGATCTCTCTGGCGGGAAATTTCGCGGGCAAGCTCGGCAAGCTGTTCGTCAGTGCGTTTTTCCGCCGCCAACGGCAGAGCGGCGGCTTCCAGTGCGAAGCGGGCCTCGATGGCGTCTTCCAGAGGAATGTTGTTCATGCCGATGAGAAGCCGCGTGGTCGTCATCAGGTTGTCCTGCGCCTCGGCCCAGGTCATCCGGTTGACGAAAGCCCCGCCGGAGGAGCCGCGTTCGCTGCGAATGAGGTTTTGCGCAGCAAGCCGTTTCAGCGCCTCGCGCACCGTTGAGCGCGATACGCCGAAGCGCTCAGCCAGGTCGGCTTCGCTCGGCAGGCGCTCTTCGCCCGCAAGACGGCCTTCCAGAATGGCATTGCGGATGGCATTGGCGATCTGGACCGAAAGGCCCTCTTTTTGAATCGTGTTGAATTCAATCGCCAACAGAACCTCCGCATTTTCGCCTGAACACCGGCAAACCTAAAGAGACGGCCCGACACGGTCAAACGAATTGTTTAAATGTCTGACAATTAAATGTTTGACTTTTACGAACCACCCCCGCAGCCTAGGCGAAAATACATCGGGAGGATCGGGTGGACACCGTCGCGCGGCTCATGCCTGGCCACAGAGCGCTTTGGCTGACCTTTTACGCCGCCATTCTGGCGGCCTGGGCCGTGCTGTTCGCCATGCAGGCGGGGGCCCTGCGGGAAACGGCGGGCTTGCCGCTCACAGCGCCCTTCGGACAGCCGCTGGAGGCGTTCCTGTCGCTCTGCTCGGCGACGGCCGCCACGGCAGGCTTCAAAGCTGCCGTCCTCATGTGGGCCCTGATGGCCCTGGCGATGATGGCACCAACGGCCTTTCCCGCCTTTCGCACTTATGCGCAGCTCACGCAAACGGCCGACGCCGGCGGCCTGCCACTGGCTGCTCTGGTGGGCGGCTATCTGGCCGTCTGGCTTGGATTTTCCGTTCTGGCCGGGGCTCTTCAGGTCTGGCTCGCGGGACAGACCCTGCTCGATCCGTCAGGCAAATCCGTTTCCAGTTCCTTGAACGCAGCGCTGCTGCTGCTTGCGGGCGCCTATCAGTTCAGCCGGCTCAAGCAGGCCTACCTCAGTTCCTGCCAGAACCCGCTGACCTTCTTTTTCAGCCATTGGCGACCGGGCGCTCAGGGCGGGCTTTCGCTTGGCCTCAGGCTTGGTGCCGTCTGCCTCGGCTGCTGCTGGGCCTTGATGTTGCTTGCCTTTGTCGCCGGCACCATGAACCTCGCCTTCATGGGACTCGCCATGGTGCTGATGACGCTGGAAAAGCTTCCCGACATCGGCGCGAAACTAACCGCGCCCCTCGGCGTTTTCCTCATTCTGGCCGGACTGGTTGTTCTGGTTCTGCCGTTATTGCCAATAACCATATAGGGAGAAAACCATGTCTGGCTGGGCCATCCGCGGGGAGCTGATCCTCAACTGCAATTGCACCGTCTTCTGCCCCTGCGTGGTATCGCTCGGCCAGCATCCGCCCACTGAAGGCTATTGCCAGGCCTGGGCCGGGGTGCGCATCGACGAAGGCCACTACGAGGGTGAGGATCTGTCCGGCCTCAATGTTGGCCTGGTTCTGGAAATTCCCGGCCTGATGGCCCGTGGCAACTGGAAGGCCGCCGCCTATATCGACGAGCGCGCCAGCGAAGCGGCCTATGACGGCTTGATCAGGATCTTCTCCGGTCAGGCCAAGGGCACCACCGGCCTGTTCCGGGTTCTGGTCAGCGAGTTTCTGGGCGCCGAACGGGCCCCGGTCTCCTACACCAACGAAGGCAAGAAACGCCGCCTGATCGTCGGCAAGGCGATCAAGGGCGAGGTGGAGCCCGTGCGAGGCGCCAATCCCGACGAGGATATTGTCGTCAAGAACACCGAATACTGGATGGGTTCGGACATCACGGTGGCAACCGCTACGCAAGGGCGCGTGCGCGCTTACGGCAGGGTCTGGGATTTTGACGGCAGAAGTGCTGAAATCTGTCAGATCGACTGGTCCGGCCCGGCGGCGGAAGCCGCTGCCTGAAACCGCAGAGAAAAAGGAATATCTCATGACCTTCAAGGCACTGATTGTCGACAAGGACGAAGACGGCAAAACCCACGCCGCGATAGAGACCATCGACGTAAGCCGGTTGCCGGAAGCCGACGTTACCGTTGCCGTGGAATATTCCACGCTCAACTACAAGGACGGCCTGTGCCTTGGACCGGGCGGCGGCCTGGTCAGAAACTATCCGCATGTGCCCGGCATCGACTTTGCCGGCACGGTCGAGGAAAGCTCCGACGACTGGTACAAGCCGGGCGACAAGGTGGTGCTGACCGGCTGGCGCGTCGGCGAGGCCTGGTGGGGCGGCTATAGCCAGAAGGCGCGCGTCAAGGGCGAATGGCTGGTGCCCCTGCCCGAAGGCCTGACCACGCGCAACGCCATGGCGATAGGTACAGCCGGCTTCACGGCCATGCTGGCGGTGATGGCGCTTGAGGAACACGGCCTGAAGCCGGAAAACGGCCCGGTGCTGGTCACCGGTGCTGCTGGTGGCGTCGGCTCCGTGGCAACCGCCATTCTGGCCAATCTTGGCTATGAAGTTGCCGCCGTCACCGGGCGGGAAAGCACCTGGGATTATCTGAAGTCCCTTGGCGCTGCCAGCGTGGTGCCGCGTGATGATGTGGCCGAAACGGTCAAGCGTCCGCTGGAAAGCGAAACCTGGGCAGGCTGCGTCGATGCCGTTGGCGGCCCGATGCTGGCGCGGGTTCTCGGCCAGATGAAATACGGCGCTTCGGTTGCCGCCGTCGGCCTTGCGGGCGGCGCCAATCTGCCGGCCACGGTCATTCCGTTCCTGCTGCGCGGGGTCAACCTTCTGGGCATCGACAGCGTCATGAAGCCTTATGACGGCCGCCTGAAAGCCTGGGAACGGCTGGCAAAGGACCTGCCGATGGACAAGCTGGAAGCGATGATCCATCCGGCAACCCTGGAAGACCTGCCGGCGCTTGGCGCCGACATCCTGAAAGGCCAGGTCAAAGGCCGCGTCGTCGTCGATGTAAATGCCTGACACAGCTCGCTGCCCGGGTGGACAATGGGTCTGCCCGGGTTAGCATTCGCTGCGCCCCAGCCCGGTTTTGAAAAGTCGATCCCCCCGCACCTTCATTCGCCCTCCGGCCACGCACCTCCGTAGCTTCTGATTTGGTCGCGGGGCCACCCGGCCGATGCTTGGCCGAAACCACGATAAAGGCGCGGAAACCGGTTGCATTCGGGGGAAAGCTCCCATATAAGCGCCCGGTCCAGAGTCGTCCGGCTCGTCGTGGACTGGATTTCTGTGTTCTTGCACAGACCGTCTTCGACAACCAAGGGCATGCCGTGTCGGCTCTGAATGCACCAACAAAAGAGTATTCGTTCTGAACGGATGCACCAAGGAAAGGATGCAAAATGCCCAAGCTGAAGACGAAGTCCGGCGCCAAAAAGCGCTTCAAAGTGACCGCGACCGGCAAGGTGAAGACCGCGCAGGCCGGCAAGCGTCATGGCATGATCAAGCGCACGAACAAGTTCATCCGCAACGCCCGTGGCACCACCACGCTGAGCGATCAGGATGCAAAGATCGTGAAGCAGTTCCTGCCCTACGCTTAAAGCCAGCCCCGAAGGAGATCACCTAAATGTCACGCGTCAAACGGGGCGTTACCGCCCACGCTCGCCACAAAAAAGTAATCAAGGCAGCAAAAGGCTATTATGGCCGCCGCAAGAACACCATCCGCGTTGCCAAGCAGGCCGTCGAGAAGGCAGGACAATACGCCTATCGCGACCGCAAGGCCAAGAAGCGTAACTTCCGTTCGCTCTGGATCCAGCGCATCAACGCGGCAACCCGCCAGCACGGCATGACCTATGGCCGCTTCATCGACGGTCTGAACAAGGCCGGCATCGAAGTCGACCGCAAGGTTCTGTCCGACCTCGCCATCAACCAGCCGGATGCCTTCAAGGCCCTGGTTGATCAGGCACAGGGTGCTCTGGCCGCTTAAGGCTGACGTCCCGATCCGATCTGAAAAACGCGGTTCCTTCGAGCCGCGTTTTTTGTTGTCCGGCGCTTGCAGACCCATCCGGCAATCCAAAGCTGCAGATTCAGACCCTTCTCTTTTTTATTGCAAACGACGGAAATTGAAGCCTACCCTTTCACTTCTGGCGGGGCTGCCCTTTCGTCAGCCTTGCGGAACAAAAAAGGAGGGTTGGTTCCATGCAGTTTGTCGAGGCGATCTTCGCCCTTATCGGCGACCTGACATGGGGGTGGGCACTTATCCCATTTCTCGTTGTCATTGGCGTCTTTTTCTCGGTCGTTACCGGTTTCGTGCAACTCCGCTTCTTCTTGCGGATGTTCCGGGTGCTGTCTTCCAAGAACCAGTCCGGCGACCCCAATGCGATCTCAGCCCGTGAAGCGCTGCTTCTGTCCGTCGGCGGCCGGGTGGGCGGTGGCAACATTGCCGGGGTTGCGGTGGCCATTACGCTCGGTGGACCCGGCGCGGTATTCTGGATGTGGGCCGTTGCCCTCGTCGGCATGGCAACCAGCCTGATCGAATGTTCCCTCGCCCAGCTTTACAAGCGGTCCACCGGTGACGGCACCTATCGCGGCGGTCCGGCCCGCACCATCATTCACGGCCTTGGTGCGGACTACCGCTGGCTCGCGGTGCTTTACGCCATCTGCCTGATGGCTTCCTTCGCCTTCGGCTTCAACGCCTTTCAGGGCAACACCGTGGCCGGTGCGGCGGAAGAAAGCCTCGGGATCGGCCGTCTCTGGACCGGCATAGGCCTGACGGTGATCACCGGCCTGATCGTCTTCGGCGGCATTCACCGCATTGCCAAGGTAGCGGATGTCATCGTGCCGATCATGGCCGTCGGCTATATCGGCATAGCGCTGCTGATCATCCTTCTGAACATCACCGAAGTGCCGAGTGTCATCGCAACAATCGTTTCGAACGCCTTCGGCCTGGAAGAAGTGGTCGGCGGGGGCATGGGCGCCGCGCTTGCGCAAGGGCTGCGGCGCGGGCTGTTCTCCAACGAGGCCGGCCTCGGCTCGGCTCCCAACGTCGCGGCGACGGCGGAAGTCCGCCATCCGATCAGCCAGGGCATCACCCAGTCATTCTCGGTCTTCATCGACACGATGATCATCTGTACCTGTACGGCGCTGATCATCCTGCTTGGCGATGTCTATGTGCCGGGCGCAGAAAATGTTGACGGTGTTGTTCTGACCCAGCAGTCGCTTGCCTTCCACCTTGGAGACTGGACGAGCTATTTCCTGACCGGTGCAGTGCTTCTCTTCGCCTTCAGCTCGATCATCTACAACTACTACCTCGGCGAGAACGCGCTCAGCTCGATGACCTCCAGCACCATGGCACTGCATGTTCTCAGGGTTGCCGTCATGGGCGTTGTCTTCCTGGGGGCGACGGCGCCGAGCGCAACCTCGGTGTTCTTCTTCTCGGACCCGCTGATGGGGGTTCTGGCCGTGGTCAACCTGCTGGCGCTGATGATGCTGTTTCCAACGGCCAAGCGGATCCTGGACGACTTCAAGAGCCAGCTCCGGGAAGGCGTCGCCCGGCCTGTGCTGAACCCGGACAAGTTCGCGGATCTCGATATCGACCGCAGCGCCTGGACCGGCAAGGCACCGGACTGACAGGCCAAGAACATGATCCATCGGGAAGCGCGGCTATCTGGCCGCGCTTCCCTTTTGAAGCCGGGTGTGGTCCCCTGTCTGTGTCGGCACAGCATCTGAAGGCAGCAGGATGCCCCTCACAGTGAAACAACATGGTGTCCTGAAGGGCATGATCGCAGCGGTGATCGTTGCGGCCACCGGACTTGCCCTGGGCGCTTTTCAGTTTCCGCCAGAATGGCAGCCCGACGGCTCGCCACAGGCGCGCCTGGCCCTGGCCGCCAAATGCCTGCTTGCCTGCGCCTTCTGGCTGCTACTGTCGATCGGCATTTTGGCACGGCATCGCTTTTTCACCCCTGAAGACATCGATGGCAGCGGACTGACGTCTGGCACCACCAAGGCCAAGGTTCTACAGGCCGTACTGCAGAATACGCTGGAACAGACCGCCCTGGCCGCCTTTACCTATCTCGCCTTCGCGGCGCTGGCTCCGGCTGGCTATCTCGGCGCCTTGCCTGCCGCCGCTCTCCTGTTCTGGTGCGGGCGCGCACTGTTTTGGCGCGGCTACGCACAAGGGGCCGCTGCCAGATCCTTCGGCTTCGCACTCACCTTCTACTCAACCGTTCTGTTGTTTCTGGCAGCCCTGCTTTTCTCTTTTCCTTGACCCGGCAGATCCTTTTCCATGCATCACGCGATCATTTACGACTGCGAATATCTGACCGCGCCCGGCGCCATGAGCCGGCAGTGGTGCGGCCCGCTGGATCCTGATCCGAACGTTGCCCAGATCGGCGCTGTAAAACTCTCCCTTCAGGACGGACATGATATTCTCGATACCTTCAAGGTGCTGATCAAACCGATAGACAGGTTCGGCGCGCAGCCGACGGTGGACCCGTTTTTTACCGAACTGACCGGAATAACCCAGGCGGACATTGACCGTGAAGGCGTTGCACACAGCGACGCGCTGGCAAGATTTGCGACCTTTTCCGATGGCGCGACTTTCTGGTCCTGGGGCAAGGATGAACTGACCCTTCTGGCCATCAGCTCCTATGTTGAAGGTGTTACCCCGCCGATCCCCGCCCATCGCTTCGGCAACGCGATCGGCCTCGTCTTGAATGCAGGCACTCCCGTTGCCGACATGAGCAGAATGACAAGCGGTCGGCTGTCGGAATATTTCGGCTTCTCGACGCCGGATGGGCGGCAGCACGACGCTCTCGATGACGCCATGTCGGTTGCCGTGAGCCTGCAGCATCTTCTGAGGACGCAAAAACTGAGTGCGGACGATTTCACTCTGCCATTGACGGTCCGGCCGCCGGAACTGCAGGCACACCGCTCAGGCTGACTTTTCCAGTCGCACCCCAGATCCGATTCCCCGCGCGCTCAGGAATGCCCGCCGGCCGCAACTGGCTTGCCGCGGTTACCACCGCTATCCCCGTTTCTCACTGAAAAGTGTCCGGTTTTGCGCCACCACGTTAACGATTATTAATGGGAAATGGCGGTTTTCTGCGGACAAAAAGTTAACAAGAGGTTAACGTGGCACAGTGATTGCGACGTTTCAGGTGAGGCCGCCCAGCGCGTGCCATTCTGAAACAAAGAGGCGTTAAATCGTGCGAGTTAACCCGGTTTCATCTGCAGGTCGTGCCAAAGTGAGGCGTAAGCGTCCCTCCGTGGGAGAGACGGAATCCGAGCGTCAGGCTACCTATTCCGCGCAACTCCCCGTTCCCGTGGAACCGGAGCTTGAGCGCGAACAGATTACCTTCACCGAGCGCTACCGTCCGAACTCCATCTTTCTCGCCCACCTCATCGCGGCACGCGATGCAGAGCTTCACACAAGGTTGCGCAGGCAAACAGAACCTCTGACCGGCGTAAACTCCTATCGAGCCACCGCCGCGCTGCCACGCCTGCGGCCGGCCGGACGGCTGCTCAAGACCGAGCGCTAGAGCAACCCGTTTTGTAATTCCAGATGTACCACTGGATACCTTCGGCCCGGGGCATAGCTCCGGGCATTTTTTTGAATTTGGCACCGCCAGCTATAAGTGAGCGCAACTTGCCTTCTCGCTCGCCCCCTGCCTTCCCACCCGCTCTCTTTCCCATCAACCTCATCCTGAGGAGCGCGCTTGCGCGCGTCTCGAAGGATGTGCGGCAAATTCGGTCGCAGGTGGCCCATCCTTCGAGACAGCGCTTCGCGCTTCCTCAGGATGAGGGGAAGAAGGCTTGTCAGAGGGGAACTGCAGACACCCGGGATTGAAGCACCATGCCAAATGACGGCAGCCGGGAACAAAATCGGAATCCAGCCGTTATCCCTGAAGAGCAGCCAGACAACAGCTCACTCGACAAGATGTGACGCGCGTCACGTTTTTCTGTTGCCGGGCACCCTATATTGGAGAACAGATCCGGACTCCCCGGACCTCCGAATGACTGGCCACGGACTGGCCCACCCCGGAGACTGAAATGCAAGTAAGACCCGTATCCGCCATCCATCCCATGCGCATCCGGCAGAAGCCGGTAACGGCACCTGCCGGGCAAAATGGGTCAGGTTCCGCCTCCTACGGCCTGTTCGGCGCATTGGATGCCGTCCCCGCACATATCGCTGCACAGGCCCCGGAGCGCGATGCCTATCACGGCGCACATGCAGAATACGCCACCCAGCTTCTGGCGGGTGACGTATATGATGAGGAAACCTGGCTGGAGCGCCGGCGGCACGTCGCGCAATATACATCCGCCGCCGACGATGGCGAAGAACGCGCCTATACCATTTCCCTGTCTGCCTGATCTGCTAGAAGGCACTCAGGCTTCAACACGCAGGAAACCGGCCAGGCCGGTTTTCTGGTGTTCGATCACGTGACAATGAAACGCCCAGTCGCCCGGATTGTCGGCGACGAGCGCCACTTCCATCGTTTCTTCTTCCAGAAGCAGCGCCGTATCCGTGATCAGCGGCGGCAGCTTGCGCTTGTTCGACCGCAGCAACTGAAACGACATGCCGTGAAGATGGATCGGGTGATCGTTCGGCGTCTCGTTTCTGAAACGCAGGATGTAGGACTTGCCATGGCGCAAGGTCGCCAGCGGATCGAACGGCCCCGGCACATCCCCACCCCAGGCAACCCGGTTGATCGACCAGAAGGTATAGCCAAGCGAACCGCAGATGCTTGCCTGCGGCGCATCCCCGCCCGGCGACCAGCCAAACACGAAATCCAGAACCTCGGCGTTGGCAAGATCCGCGACGGGCACAGGGTTTGGTGACAGGGGTTTCAACTCGCGCAGATCTCTGCCGGCGGTCGCACCCTTCGGCTGAAACGTTGCCAGCACCTTGTCCCCATTCGGTTTTTTCAGAACAAGCGTGGCGACCTGGTCTTCGCTGTCCGGCACACGCAGGGCAACGTCCGCGCGCTGGCCGGGTGCAAGCACGATTTCGTCCATCGCCACCGGTTGCGGCAACGGATTGCTGTCCAGCGCGATCACCAGAGCATCCGCACCGGAGATCTTGTAGGTGCCGACCCTTGTCAGGTCGGTGACAGCCAGACGCAGGCGCACGAGGCTGCCGGCGGCAAGTTCATACACAGGTTGAGGCTGCCAGTTGACCGTCGAAACGGTGCCCAGCGTGCCACCCCTTGCCGCGTTCCGGGGCTTGTAGAAGGCGATAAACTGGCCGTCGCCTCCCAGCCGGAAATCGCGGATGTTGAGCGGCAAATCGCTGTCGAAACCCGCGTCTTCCTCGTCCTCCACCACGATGACGCCGGTCAGCCCCCGGGCAATCTGTTCCAGCGTGTTGCAATGCGGGTGATACCAGAAGGTGCCCGCATCCGGTGGTGTGAACTCGTACCGGAAGGAGTTTCCGGCGTCGATCGGATATTGCGTCAGATAGGGAACACCATCCATGTTGTTGGCGATTCTGAGCCCGTGCCAATGCACCGTCGATGCTTCATCAAGCGCGTTGTGAACGTCGATGGTGGTGGTCTGCCCTTTGCGGAACCGCAGCACAGGGGGCGCCTCACCGGGGTTGAAGCTCATCATGTCCGCGGTCACCGTTTCCGGCAGCACAGCATGACTGAGATTGGAAAGGGTCAGGCTGTGCTCGGCAGCCAGCGCCTGTCTGGCGCCAAGCCCGCCAGCCGCAAACGCGGTCAGCGCTCCGGCGCCGCCAAGCAGGATCTCCCGCCTCGAAAATCCGGGCATTTTGAAAACCTCATTTGATAGTCGGCGCGTCCAAGCGCACCAAACACCCGCGTGGCTGCAATCACAAGGTTCAAATTGACGCGGCCAGGTGGCCTGCCGACGACGCCTCAATAGCCCGCGGCATGTCCATCCTTGCGCGGATCGGACCCCGCCGTGAGCAGATGCCGGGCCTTGTCAATCATGATCGCCTGAGATCCGCCGATCGGGCCGTTCGCAGTCACGACGGTATGGCCAAGGGCACGCAATCCGTCCAGCGTGGACGATGGCACGAGCCTTTCCGCCTGAAGCTCGTGGTTGGCGATATCGAAGAACATGCGCGGGAAATCGATGGCTGCCTGCACGTCCATGCCGTAATCGACGATGTTGGTCAGCACATGCGCATGGCCGCAGGCCTGGTAGTGGCCGCCCATCACACCGAAGGAGAGGAACGGCGCGCCCTCCTTGAGCACCATCGCGGGAATGATCGTATGCATCGGCCGCTTGCCGCCGTCGATGGTATTGGCATGCCCGGGCTCAACCCGGAATGATTTGCCGCGGCAATGCAGCAACACACCGGTTTCCGGAGCGACGATGCCGCTGCCGAAATTGCTGAACAGCGAATTGATGAAGGACACCGCAAGACCGTCCTTGTCGACAATCGTCAGATAGACTGTGTCGGTCTGCGGGGCCAGTGCACTTGACGGAACGGAGGCCATCCGGCTGGTCGGTGAGACCTGCCGGGCAAGCTGATCGATATAGTCGGAACCGATCAGCCGTGTGTGACACACATCCATGTAACCCGGATCGGTGATGAACTGCTCCCGTACGCCATAGGCCAGACGCGCCGCTTCCATTTCCAGGTGGAACCGTTCCGGGCCGAACGGATCGAGGGTTTCCAGGTCGAACCGCTCCAGAATGCCGAGCATGATCAACGCGACCACCCCCTGACCGTTGGGCGGCAGTTCGGCCACCGTATGGCCCTTGTAGTCTCTCAACACGGGCGATACCGCCGTCGTGTGGCAGGAGGCCAGATCGTCATGTGTCATCAGCCCGCCGCGAGACGCCAGCGCACTCACGATGTCATCGGCAATCGGACCGGAGTAGAAGGCGTCCGCCCCGCCCTCTGCAACCGCCGACAGGGTGTCTGCAAGATGCGGATATTTGAGGATCGTGCCGGTTTTCGGCGCTTCACCCTTGATCAGGTAGCGCGCGGCCGAAATCTCGTCGGCCCGGAGCTTGTCAACCTCGCCCGCCCAGTCGCTGGCAACGCGCGGTGCCACCGGAAAACCGTCCCGGGCATATTGAATGGCCCGTTTGAACAGGGACTTGAAGCTCTTGGTGCCATGGGCCTTCAGCAGTGTTTCCCAGGCTCGAACGGCGCCCGGAACGGTCACCGCGTGCGGCGAGCCGTCCGTGATCTCTTTCACGCCCAGTTCGGCCAGCTTTTGCGGCTTTGCGGCACGGGGAGCAGCGCCCGAGCCGTTGAACCCCGTCAGGCGGCCGTCCGGCTCCATGACGATGGCAAAACAGTCGCCACCGATACCGGTCATATGCGGTTCGACAACACATTGGACAGCAACCGCCGCGATGGCGGCGTCGACGGCATTGCCGCCAGACTGAAGCACTTCCAGAGCCGCACTCGTCGCCAGGGGATGCGAGGTCGCGGCCGCAGCTTCTCGCGCAAAAACCGGGGACCGGCCCGGAGCCTGAAAATCACGCTTCACTGAATTTCTCCTGCCCGAAGTATGTTTCTTTCCGAATCGCACTAACAGCTTCTCGGGAATACCGGCTATGCCCCACTACAGCCTTCTGTTAGCAAATCGGTATCGCGGCCGGCACCTTAAGGAGAAGTAGGAAAATGCGCAAACTGACATTATCAACGGCAGAGACCATCATTTCAGCCGCGTTTGAAAAGGCGGCCGAGCTATCCCTGAAGCCGCTGACCGTTGCTGTTCTCGATGCCGGTGGCCACGCAATCCTGCTCAAGCGCCAGGACGGGTCCTCGATCATGCGTCCGCAGATTGCCACGGGCAAAGCCATTGGTGCGCTGGCGGTCGGCACCGGCACCCGGTGGCTGAATGCCAACGCGGAGTCCCGTCCGCATTTCGTCAATGCGCTGAACGGAGTATCTGGCGGAGCCATCGTTCCGGTGCCTGGCGGTGTTCTGGTGAAGAACGACGAAGGCGAAACCCTCGGTGCCGTCGGCATCACCGGAGACACCTCCGACAACGACGAAGCCTGCGCTGTGGCTGGTATTGCCGCCGTCGGCCTGGTCGCCGACTGCGGCTAGAAAAGCGCCTCCACTCAGCCTCATCCTGACAATTGACTGTGCGTTTCAGGATAAGGCTGGGTTGGTCGGTCTCTTCATTTCAGGCTGGGGGGCAATCGGCAGCCAGAACCTTGCGGTAGAGGCCCAAAGGCCCTGATTCCGGCTGCAGCGTTTCGACCAGCAGCCAATCCCGCTTGAGAACGAGCGAACGGG
This sequence comes from Stappia sp. BW2, assembly GCF_008107695.1. Classification (GTDB taxonomy): domain Bacteria; phylum Pseudomonadota; class Alphaproteobacteria; order Rhizobiales; family Stappiaceae; genus Roseibium. Next base: position 76,568 of record NZ_VIRG01000069.1, read on the forward strand.
CTGTTGCCGTCGCAGTCAGAATTTCCGGAAACCCGAGCTGTTCTGCTTGTCTCTCGGCGGCGGCAATAAGATCTCCGCCGATCCCGGCTTTCCGGAAATCGCGATGCACCAGCAGCGCGGTCAGCCAGGCTCCGGGATAAAGGTCCGATCCTGGAGAGGTATCGCGAAGCGAAACCGTGCCCAACGGCCTGCCATCAGTGTCCAGCGCAACCAGACAACGGGGCAGCCGGGCAGCGGGCTGAAGGCATTGCTCCAGATCCTGCCGCGCTTCGCCTCGCCCATCAGGGCCATACCAGCCGGGCCATTCGTCGATGAACCAGGCTTCCAGAACGTTCAAAACCGCAGGTTCGTCGCCAAGCGCAACAATGGCGACATTCCCAAAAGCGTGATCACGGCCCATGTCAGACGTCTAGAACGCCTCAGGGTTTTTCGCTGAGCTTGTTGATCTTCTTCTGCATGTCTTCCAGTTGGCGCTTCATCTCGTCGAGATCGCTGCCACCGGACTTTGCCGGTTTGGACGTGCTCGCCTGGTTGGAAGACGCAGCAGTTGCATCCGGGCTTCCGGCCGGAAAGGGCATGAACATCTTCATGGCCCGCTCGAACATTTCCGTGTTCCGCTTGACCTGATCCTCAATGGCCTCGAACGCCGTCGCGCCGAAAGCATCGCTCATTTGCGAGCGCAGCTTTTCCTGCTCCTTGGTGAGCGAGGTCATGGAATACTCCAGGAAGCTCGGCACGAGACCCTGCATGCTGTCGCCGTAAAAGCGGATCAGCTGTCGCAGGAACGTGACCGGCAGAAGGTTCTGCCCCTTGCCTTCCTGTTCGAAAATGATCTGGGTCAGGACCGAGCGGGTGATGTCCTCACCGCTCTTTGCGTCATAGACGACAAAGTCCTCCTCCCCCTTCACCATCACCGCCAGGTCTTCAAGCGTGACATAGGTGCTGGTGCCGGTGTTATACAGCCGCCGGTTGGCGTATTTCTTGATGATTGTCGGCTCGTTGGTCTTGGCCATCCGTGAATTCCGCCTATCAGCCTTTTGGCTCGTTTCCCATTTGACGACAAGGCTTTCGCAGGCCTGTCATCTCCTCCGTGTTAGAGACTAAGCCAATCGTGTCGGATCGTGCCAGCCTTTTTATGTGCACTGACGAAAGGATGATGCCGCAAATGCGAAAACACGCCATCGATATGAAGTGTTACTGTTGACACAAATCCCACCACAGTTTCTAGTCCAAGCATAATAAGCTTCGACTGATGCCGTAACGGCACCAGTCCACTACGGTCAATTGACCACAAGTCTGGAGAGTATGATGAGCGCTTTCACCGATATCGTCATTGTCAGTGCGACCCGCACGCCCGTGGGGTCTTTCAATGGCGCTTTTGCCAATACCCCGGCGGATGACCTCGGTGCCATTGTTATGAAGGCAGCCATGGAAAAAGCCGGCGTCGACGGCGGTGACATCGACGAAGTCGTGTTCGGTCAGGTTCTGACGGCCGGTCAGGGCCAGAACCCGGCGCGCCAGGCAGCCATCAAGGCAGGCATCGCCGACAGCGCAACGGCCTGGACGCTCAACCAGGTCTGCGGTTCCGGCCTTCGCACCGTCGCCATTGCGGCGCAGCAGATCATTTCCGGCGACGCCACCATCATGATGGCAGGCGGCCAGGAAAACATGTCCTTGTCGCCGCACTGCGCTCACATGCGCTCCGGCTACAAGATGGGCGACTTCAAGATGATCGACACCATGATCAAGGACGGCCTGTGGGATGCCTTCAACGGCTACCATATGGGCCAGACCGCCGAGAACGTTGCCGAGAAGTGGCAGATCAACCGTGAGCAGCAGGACGAGTTCGCCGTTGCCTCCCAGAACAAGGCGGAAGCTGCACAGAAGGCTGGCAGGTTCAAGGATGAGATCACCCCGGTGACCGTCGTCGAACGCCGCTCGGAGCGTGTTGTGGAAGATGACGAATACATCCGCCACGGCGCGACGCTGGACAGCGTCACGAAGCTGCGTCCGGCCTTCGCCAAGGACGGGTCCGTGACCGCTGCCAACGCCTCCGGCATCAACGATGGCGCTGCCGCTATCCTGGTGATGAGCGCTGCCGAAGCCGAAAAGCGTGGCCTGACGCCGCTTGCCCGCATCGCCTCCTGGGCAACCGCAGGCGTCGACCCGGCCATCATGGGCTCCGGTCCGATCCCGGCATCGCGCAAGGCGCTTGAAAAAGCCGGCTGGTCCGCTGCCGATCTCGATCTCGTGGAAGCCAACGAAGCCTTTGCGGCCCAGGCCTGTGCGGTCAACAAGGACATGGGCTGGAACCCGGACATCGTCAACGTGAATGGCGGCGCGATTGCCATCGGCCACCCGATCGGCGCATCCGGCGCCCGCATCCTGACGACCCTGCTGCACGAAATGAACCGCCGCGACTCCAAGAAGGGCCTTGCAACCCTTTGCATCGGCGGCGGCATGGGTGTCGCAATGTGCCTGGAACGCTAATCGACCAGGAAAAATCATGGCCGGGTTACCCGGCCATGATCGGGAACAGCAAACACGACTGAATTGATCTCAAGGAGCCCTAAGGGCCCGGAATTGGAAGTCAGGAGGAACTGGAATGAGCAAGGTCGCATTGGTCACGGGTGGTACACGCGGTATCGGCGAAGCAATTTCGCAGGGATTGAAAGACGCAGGCTACACCGTGGCGGCCACATATGCCGGCAACACCGAAAAGGCAGAGGCTTTCAAGGCCGCAACCGGCATCCACGTCTTCAAGTGGGACGTCTCCGATCCTGACGCCTGCGCAGCAGGCATTGCCCAGGTGGAAAGCGAACTGGGTCCGGTGGAAGTGCTGGTCAACAATGCCGGCATCACCCGTGACGGCATGTTTCACAAGATGAGCTTCGAACAGTGGCGCGAAGTCCTGTCGACGAACCTCGATTCCATGTTCACCATGACCAAGCCGGTGATCAACGGCATGCGTGAACGCGCCTCGGGCCGCATCATCAACATCTCCTCCATCAACGGCCAGAAAGGCCAGATGGGCCAGGCGAACTATTCCGCCGCCAAGGCCGGCGTGATCGGCTTCACCAAGGCACTGGCACAGGAAAACGCCTTCAAGGGCATCACCGTCAACTGCGTCTGCCCGGGCTACATCAACACCGACATGGTTGCCGCCATGCCGGAAAAGGTGCTGCAATCGATCATTTCCGGCATCCCGGTCGGCCGCCTTGGCCATCCGGAGGAAATCGCCCAGACAGTCGTCTACCTGGCGTCTGACGCAGCCGCCTTCATGACCGGCGCGGTGATGACCATCAACGGTGGCCAGTACATCGCCAACGGTTGAGGCTTCGGCAAAACCAGAACCACGGAAAGGCGCCCTCGGGCGCCTTTCTTTTTTGCTGTTTCAAGACCGTTACTCTCCTTGATCCCGGACGAAACAGAGATGCTGGAGCCAGCCACGATTAGCCCTCTGATCGGGAACAAAGCCACGTTCATAATAGCTCCACTCCCAGGCTTTCTCTCGCGAAGCCAGGAAAAATTGCACCGGCAAGCAGGTTTCCGGCTTTTTTAGGTTCTACCTATCCATCGCGAATTTCAGCCTGGCACCTCAGACGAACGAATTTCCGCGATCAAGCTGCTATTCCAAAAAGCGCCCGTTGCGGCGCCCTGTCATGGGTGCTTCCAGGAGTTTTCCGGAACCGGGCCCTTGAAGAATTTCCAGATCCGGCTCATCGGGTTGGGGGCTGACTGTTCGTCCAGCCTTTGGGCACCGGTGACCTCCATCTCGAACGCCGCAACCATATCGACCTGACCGTCCAGGAGCGTGATTTCCTGGCGGGTTGTTTTCAGGGACAGGCGCCCGGTCAGCCGGACCGGTTCGTAGACGTATTCCGCCCGCCAGCCTGTCGACAGCCGGTAGCGGATCATCTGGTTGGGATCGGGCGCCGGCATGTGGCTGCACATGCCCTGTTCGGGAACCAGATAGCCGGCGACCACCTGATCGCTGCCGGGCTCCTGAACGGGGATCACGTAGCCGGTAATCTCAATATCCTTTCCGGCCAGTGCCGAATTGCCGGCAAGCGCCGCTGCGGCCCGCTTTTTTGCAACCTCGAAGCGTTGCGACAACAACTGCTCCGTCGGCACTCCGGCAGCAGCAAGCAGCGCTTCTTCCTGCCGCAGCCGCTGCTCCAGCGTCAAACGGTCCGCATCGGCCGAACCCATCTCGTCCAGCTGCTGGCGAAGCCGCAGCACCGTGCCGAGCGACCGCAGTTCCGACCCGCTCAGGGCTGCATAAGGGTCCTCATAGCCTGCGGCCTTTGGATCCTTGAGCTGGTCCCAGCGGACAGGCATCGCCGCGAAGGCCGGCGCCGTAAACAGCAGCGCGGCGGCGAGGCACAGCATCCAGCGTTTCATATTCGCACTTCCCGGTTTCTCTGCACTGGCCCTGAAAATTCCCGGCTCTATTTTCCGAATCGGTCCGGGGTCCTTGACCCTGGCACCCTCCATCACCTATGTCCGGAATCAGACTTCCTGAACAGGATAACGTAAAAACATGGAATTCGAACACGCTCCGAACGACCCGACCCGCAAGGAACTCTCGCCGCTTCTGAAGCTGGCGCTGGAATTGGGACCGCTCGGCGTGTTCTTCCTGTTCAATGCCCGCGGCGAACAGATCGCCGCCGCCTTTCCCGTGCTGCAGGAAGTCGGCAAGCCGATTTTCCTGGCAACCGCAGCCTTCATGGTGGCCATCACCGTATCGCTGGTCGTGTCGCTGTGGCTGACGAAGCGGCTGCCGATCATGCCGCTCGTGTCCGGCGCGGTGGTTCTTGTCTTCGGCGCCCTGACGCTGTGGCTGCACGACGAACTTTTCATCAAGCTGAAGCCGACCATCGTCAACTGTCTGTTCGGCACGGTCCTGCTGGGCGGGTTGCTGTTCGGCAAGTCCCTGCTGGGCTACGTCTTCGACAGCGCATTCCACCTGACGGACGAGGGCTGGCGCAAGCTGACATTCCGCTGGGGCGTGTTCTTCTTCATTCTTGCCGCGATCAACGAGATCGTCTGGCGCAGTTTCTCGACCGATTTCTGGGTCAGCTTCAAGGTCTTCGGCATCATGCCGATCACCCTTATCTTCACCCTGACCCAGCTGCCATTGATCCAGAAACACGCGGTTGTCGACGACAACAAGGACGCCTGACCCTTCCGGTTTAGCGCTTCGCCTCTCAGTACGGGCAAATGCAGCAGTCCGTTGCCCGCCGATCCGGAAACCGGATATCGGCGTGCGCGAAGCGACCCCATGTTCTGCAAGATTTCAGCGCGTCCAAGGCGCAAACCAGATCCGCATTCCGGATAAACGGTCGACTGTGTCTCACGTGTCCGGCATGGACCGGGCGACAGCTAACGTCCGCTTAGTGGATGTCCCCATGACCGAAGGAAACGTCCCGCCGCGCACCGGTGATGGAGATCGAGAACCCGGCGATCACGTCGATCAGGGAAATCGCCATCAGGATGAAGAACAGCGACGTCGCCGCGGGCTGCACCACCAGAAACTCCACCAGATAGGCGACGAAGACCAGCACCGAGAACATGTGGTCCAGCAAGGCTGTCGTGCCGATGCGGGTGGCCTTCAGAATTTCGATGAACAGAAACAAAAGTCCGACGGTGATGAGCAGATCGCTCGCCAGAAGCTCGAATGTCGCGCCGGAAACCATCTGGATGGTGATCACCGGCTGCGCCCAGAAACCGGGATCTCCCGCGCCTGCCGTGAAAGCAAGGGCGTTGTAGATCAGCAGCGAGAAGAGCGTGAATGGAAGGGCGGAGAAAAGGCGCATGGACGGCTCCCGGTATCAAGGCCGCCCGAAGCGGGCGGAAATCGCAGCGAGCTGACACGATCTTGAAAGCCAATTCAAGGCGCAGAAAAGAAAAAGGCCGGCCCGTCGAAACAAGGCCAGCCTCAATCTTGTTTTGCCATGCGGCGATCCGATCCGGACGCAACCTGCATTCAAGAAGAATGCGGGTGTTATGCGTCGTCTTTCGCGGAAAGGATCTGACGGCCCCGGTACATGCCGGTCTTCAGGTCAACGTGATGCGGACGGCGCAGTTCGCCCGAATCCTTGTCCTCGACGTAAGTCGGCTGCTTGAGGGCGTCCGCGGAACGGCGAAAACCGCGCTTGGAGCGCGAGGTTTTTCTCTTTGGAACGGCCATTTTGTTTTTCTCCGTGGTCCATAACAGCGCGGCCCGGACCGGGTTAGCCCGGGGCGTGGCGTCACGCAGCGTGTTGGAATGCGCGGCGTTATACAGGCAACGCCAACGTTTTGCCACCCCATAGAGAAAAAATTCTTGGTCTCCATAGAACAGCCCGGATCAAAGCGCTATCCACCCCTGCTTATTTCCCCAGAACACAGCCGAAAATCGACCCTGCGCCCTTCACGCGGGCCAGATTCGTACCGGCCAGTCTGCGGTGTCCGGATCCGGGTTTAGCGGGGTTTCGGCCGCGCGGATTTGGCAAAGCTGTCGCCAATCTGGCAGCCTCGGTGCGCGTCAGGTCCTTGGCGCTCTTGCCGAACCAGGCCTGCGCAGCTGCTTCGGCGCCGAAAATACCCTCACCCCACTCGGCAATATTGAGGTAAATTTCCAGGATCCGCTTCTTGGACAGGATGGCATCCAGCATCAAGGCCAGCGGGAGCTCCAGCGCCTTGCGGATGTAGGACCGCTCACCCCACAGAAACAGGTTCTTTGCGGTCTGCATGGTGATCGTGCTGGCTCCACGCGGTTTCTCGCCATCGCTCAGCGCTTCGACCTGATCCTGTAGCGCATCCCACTCGACACCATCATTTTCGCAAAAGCCGCTGTCTTCCGACGTGATCACCGAACGAACGAGGTTCGGCGAGATCTGATCGAGCGGCACCCATTGCCGGTCGACCCACAGGAACTGGACGTACCGCCCGATCATCAACGTCGAGACCGGCGGGACAACGGAATAGAGCACGGTAAGAACCGGCGGAAGCAGGACAAGAACCAGCAGCAACTGCAACAAGCGTCTGCGGATAACACCGAACATACCACGCCGACGTCCGGACGGCCCTCCAGAGCCTGTCTTTCCTCCCGTTGCAGGTTTAACCCTTACCATTCAGTTCCCGCTCGTTATCGACAATGAAGTCGCGGACAATCGGAACGGCATCCCTCTCCTTCGACAGGAGGAGCTGGAAGACCATGTTGGAGCCGTGCAGGAAGCCCAGTTCGACCGCACAGAGATAAAACTCCCACATACGGCAGAAAGTTTCGTCGTAAAGATCAGCGGCCATCGCCCTCTTGTTTTCGAAGCGAACGCGCCAGTCGCGAATGGTGTAGTAGTAGTGCAGTCGCAGGATTTCCGCATCGCAAACCCATAACCCGAGCCGTTCGGTAGACGCAAAGACTTCCGACAGCGCCGGAACGTAGCCCCCGGGAAAAATATACTTGCGAATAAACGGCCCCGTCGTGCCCGGAGGAGTCATGCGCCCGATGGAATGCACGACCGCATAGCCTTTTTCGGTCAGGCAATTGCGGATCTGGCCGAAATACTCATCGAGATGACCGATGCCGACATGTTCCATCATGCCGACCGAGATGATCCGGTCGAATTGGCCTTTGAATTCCCGGTAATCCTTCAGAACGAATGTCACCTGGTCCTGAAGACCGGCGGCACGCACCCGTTCCTCGGCAATTTTCACCTGCTCCGGCGAGACGTTGAGTGAGGTAACCTTTGCACCGGCCTGAGCCATGCGAATGGCGAGCGATCCCCAGCCGCCACCGATTTCCAGCACCTCCATCCCTGGTTTCAGGTCGAGCTTGGCAACCAGATGGTTCAGCTTGGCCGCCTGGGCTTGTTCCAGCGTGTCGTCCGGTGAGGTGTAATAGGCGCAGCTGTAGTTGAGGCCTTCATCCATGAACAGGCGGTAGAGGTCCGTCGAGAGGTCATAGTGATGCCGCGCCTGCGACTTTGCCCGCTCGACGCTGTTCTGCTGCTGGCGACGCCGCAAAAGCTTCCAGCCCTTGCGAAGCATACCCTGCACCGGGTTGGCTCCAAGCGGCGCCCTGTTGATGGAAAACAGGAACATGAAGTCGTAGCAGGTCGATCCCTCCTCCATGGTCAGTGTGCCATCCATATAGGCTTCGCCCGCGGCCAGCTCCGGATTGAGAAAGAGGGATCGGTAGAGCTTCTTGTCGTGCAGTCGGATGGTCACCGTCGGGCCATCCTCGCCCGATCCGAATTCGTGCACGGCGCCCGCGACATCGATCACACGCATACGCCCGCGTTTGATGAAGGATCGCAAAAGGCTCGACAGCAGTTTCATGAAAAATTCTCCAAAAGGGTCAGTTTAAAAAGATCGGCCAGGTCGCTCCGGCATTTTTTCAAATTCGAGCCTTGACGATACAGAGAATTGGTTTCAGGGAAACCCGGACTTTGAAAATGTTGCCGATCCGCCCCGGAGCCAATCGTGACCCTTGACCCAAACCAGCATCTGACTTTCCAGGCCAAGTTCGTGGAGGCCACGCTGGAAACGCTTCTGGCCGCCCAGGCTCTGCCGGCTGAAACCGTGCGCCCCCCACGACTGCTAGCCGCCATGCGCCATGGCGCGCTGAACGGCGGCAAGCGTCTGCGGCCGGTTCTGGTGATGGAGACGGCCAATCTGTTCGGACGGACAGATGACGGCATTCTGCAGGCTGCCTGTGCGCTGGAACTGATCCATTGTTATTCGCTGGTCCATGACGACCTGCCAGCCATGGATGACGACGATGTGCGCCGGGGCCAGCCAACCGTGCACAAGGCCTATGACGAGGCGACCGCCATCCTGGCCGGAGATGCGTTGCTGACGCTCGCCTTCGACGTGATCGCCGGCGAGGCGGTGCATGCGGATGCAGCCGTGCGCCTGCGGCTCTCGCGCGAACTTGCCCGCGCTTCCGGCATCGGCGGCATGGCGGGCGGGCAGATGCTCGATCTGGAGTCCGAGCACCGCGAGCGCACCGAGGCGGAGATCCGCCAGCTGCAATCCATGAAAACCGGCGCGCTGCTGCGCTACGCCTGCCGGGCAGGCGCTATTCTTGCGGATGCACCGGAAGCGGACATCGACCGGCTGACGCGTTTCGGCGAAGTGATCGGCCTTGCTTTCCAGCTGGCAGACGACCTTCTGGACGTGGAAGCCAGCGCGGAAACGATGGGCAAGGCCACCGGCAAGGATGCGGAAGCCGGCAAGGCAACGCTTGTAGGGCTCTGGGGCACCGACAGGACGCGTACTGAGCTTGGCCGGCTGGTCGAGGAAGCTGAAACGCTGCTCGCGCCCTATGGCAGCCGCGCGGCGATCCTGAGCGCCCTTGCTGGTTTTATCGTAAACCGAACGAATTGATCTGAACGCCAAGCGCCTGACAACCCGCGACGTCGCAGGACTGAAATCAATTGCAGGGACTATTGCCCGAATACGACCTTCTCAGGACGTGTTCCGGGCAAGCGCAACTACTCCGCAGGCGCGCCGGCCTTGTCCGTGGCATGACGGCCGAAGTCGGGCGCGTCGGTTTCCTGGCCGGCGTCGATGATCGAGCGGCGGATGCCCCGGGTGCGGGTGAACAGGTCGAACAGCATCTGGCCATCGCCCCAGCGGATCGCCCGCTGGAGAGCGGAAAGATCTTCGGAGAACCGCGCCAGCATTTCCAGGATCGCGTCCTTGTTGTGCAGGCAGACATCCCGCCACATGGTCGGATCGGAGGCCGCCAGTCGCGTGAAATCGCGGAAACCGGACGCCGAATACTTGATGACTTCCGACTTGGTGACCGTTTCCAGATCGTCTGCGGTGCCGACAATGTTGTAGGCAATCAGATGCGGCAGATGCGAAACGATGGCCAGCACCAGGTCGTGGTGTCTGGCGTCCATCGTGTCGACGTCCGAGCCGCAGGCACGCCAGAAGGCGCTGAGCTTTTCCAGAGCCTCGGGATCGGTGTCTTCTGACGGGGTCAGGATACACCAGCGATGGTCGAACAGCGTCGGGAACCCGGCATCGGGCCCGGACTGCTCGGTCCCGGCAATCGGATGGCCCGGAATGAAATGCACGCCTTCGGGCACATGCGGATTGACCTGGTCGACGACGGACCCCTTGGTCGAGCCCACATCGGTCAGGATCGCGCCTTTCTTCAGCGCGGGTGCGATCCACTTGGCAATGGCCTCGTTGGCCCCCACCGGTGCGCACAGGATCACCAGATCGGCCCCCTCCACCGCCACGGCGGCGTCGAGCGCATAACTGTCGCCCAGGTCCAGTTCTTTCGCCCTTTGCAGGGTATCCTCGGACCGGGTGGAAATTGCGATTTCCTTGACCAGGCCGCGCTGACGAGCGACCTGCGCAAGCGAGGAACCGATCAGGCCGATGCCGATCAGGGCCATGCGCTCGAAAATGGGGGCAGCAGTCATGTGATTCTTATTTCTGTTCCAGAAAGTCCTTCAGGTGGCCAATGACGGCCCGGTTCGCTTCTTCGGAGCCGATGGTCATGCGGATCGAGTTCGGCAGTCCGTAATTGCCGACCATGCGCAGCACGCAGCCCCGTTCCAGCAGATAGGCGTCGGCATCCGCCGCGCGCTTGCCGTCCTCATCGGGAAAGTGAACCAGAACGAAATTGCCGACGCTCGGCGTCACCTTCAGACCCAGCTTCTCGAGTTCCGCGGTCACCCACGGCAACCATGTGTCGTTATGCTCGATCGACCGCGTGACGAAGTCACGGTCGCGGACGGCGGCCATGCCGGCGGCAATCGCCATTCCGTTGACGTTGAACGGACCGCGGATGCGGTTGAGCGCGTCGATCACATGTGCCGGGCCAAAGGCCCAGCCGAGCCGCAGATTGGCAAGGCCGTAAATCTTGGAGAAGGTCCGCGTCATGATGACGTTATCGGACGTCGCTGCCAGTTCGAGGCCGCTTTCATAGTCGTTGCGGCGGACGTATTCCGCATAGGCGGCATCCAGCACCAGCAGAACATTGGCCGGCAGGCCTTCATGCAGCCGCTTGACCTCTTCGAACGGCAGATATGTGCCGGTCGGGTTGTTCGGATTGGCGATGAAGACCATCCGGGTCTTGTCCGTGACCCTGGCCAGGATCGCGTCGACGTCCGTTGTCAGGTCTTTTTCAGGCGCGATCACCGGCGTCGCGCCAGCCGCGCGGATGGCAATGTCGTAGACCAGGAAGCCGTGTTCGGAATAGATCGCCTCATCGCCCGGGCCGAGATAGCCATAGGCGATCAGGCTGAGAACCTCATCCGACCCGGAGCCGCAGATGATGCGATCCGCGTTGAGGCCGTAGACCTCGCCAATGGCGGCGCGCAGTTCGGCAGAGGATCCATCCGGATAAAGCTCCAGGTTCCGGGCAACGGCTTCAATGGCTGCACGTGCGGCGTCACTGGTACCGAGCGGTGTTTCGTTGGACGAGAGCTTGTGCACGGTTTTGCCGTGGCTGCCCTTGGACTTGCCGGGAACATATGCCGCAATTTCCAGAACACCCGGCCGCGGCTGCGGACGTTTTGCGGTTGCCTTGCCGGCTTCGGTCAGTGTCGTCATCTCGTTCATCCCTGAGGCTCCTCGTCCTCGGCAGCAAATGTGTCGTCCGGATCGCCATTGCCGTCGATCGGTGCGGCATAGCCGCCGACACGTCTCAAAACATCCGGTGCGGCGCCCGCCGCAAGGCAGGCAGCGCGCACGCCCTCTTCCGTGAGGTCGCCGGAAATAGCAAGCAGCGCGTCGACACCGCTGGCGGACCGGAAGAAACTGAGCACTTCGATGCCCTCGTCCATCAGGTTGCCCGGAAGAAGATCAGACCAGCGGGCGTCATAAACCGCCACATCCGCGTTGTCGATCATGCTGTCCGCCTTGGCCAGCACCAGCGCCGGAAGGTCGGCAGGCCGCTCGTCCAGAATGACGAAAGGCAGCCGTGCCCGCACAAGTGCGCCGGATTCGCTCAGGCCCCGCCACCAGGGCAGTTCCGCCCGGTCGATCAACGCCACCAGCCCCAGATCGCAGGCTGAAGCCGTCACGGCGCCGACCACATCGGCAGCATCGCTTCCCGGGACCAGCTCCACGGAAAAGCCGAAATAGAAACGCGCCAGATCGAGCATCTCGATCAGATCGGCGCTGCCGTCCAGGTGAACGGCGGTGTCCGCCTGCAGGCTGGTGCAGGCGCAAATGAGGTCTCGCCAGATATGTTCGACGGTCGCAAGCGGCAGATCGCCCTCGTGACGCTCCACCATCTGGCGCATCAGATCGGCGTCGCGCTCGGGCTGAAAAAGGGCGGCTGCGGCCCCTGAGGCGCGGCTCGCTGCCTGGATGCCGGCTTCGGCCTGGGCGCGTTCCATCAGGGCGGTGTGGATGCGTGCATCGATCTCGTCGACCCTCGTCCTGAGGTCGTCCAGCGACAGCCCGCTGTCCGGCAAGTGAGACATGAGGTGGCTCCGGCCTTCGTTTGGGTTCAGCGGCGCATAGTCATAGGGATGTGATAGCCCAAAGGCAAAAGAAAACATTGACTCGGGCGTTCAGGCACGGCTAGGTCGCCAGTCTGGCCGCTCTGGCAGGCATCTGCCGTTTCCCGGCGGCGGACCGTCGCCCGCGCAAGCGGTGTGAAAATTTCCCAGCCTGGGACAACAGATAATTCTTTAGAGCCATGTCCGCAGACACATCACGTCCAGCCACCCCGGAGAATCTGAAGGCAACCGAAGCAGTCTGGCCGTCAAGCAAGCTCGTGCACTTTCCGGCGGAAGAACCGCTGGAACTCGATGCCGGCGCAAAGCTTGGCCCCTGGCAGGTCGCGTATGAGACCTATGGCGAGCTGAACGCGGACAAGTCCAATGCCGTGATCGTGTGTCACGCTCTGACCGGCGACCAGTATGCGGCCTCCACAAGCCCCGTGACGGGCAAGCCCGGCTGGTGGAGCCACATGGTCGGCCCCGGCAAGCCGATCGACACCAACCATTATTTCGTCATCTGCTCCAACGTCCTCGGCGGTTGCCTCGGCACCACCGGACCGGCTTCCATCAACGAGGAGACCGGACAGGCCTATGGTCTGGCGCTGCCCGTGATCACGATTCGCGACATGGTTCGGGCCCAGGCACGCCTGGTCGATCATCTGGGTATCGACACGCTGTTTGCCGTCATTGGCGGCTCCATGGGCGGGATGCAGGTGCTGCAATGGGCAGCCAGCTATCCCGAGCGTGTGTTTGCGGCCGTGCCCATTGCTGCAGCAGCCCGGCACACCTCCCAGAACATCGCTTTCCACGAAGTCGGACGGCAGGCCATCATGGCCGACCCGAACTGGTGCGGCGGCAGTTATCTGCAGGAAGGGCAACGGCCGACCAAGGGTCTGGCGGTCGCTCGCATGGCAGCACATGTCACCTACATGTCGGACGAATCCCTGCATCAGAAATTCGGCCGCAACCTGCAAGACCGTGAAAATGTCACCTTCGGTTTCGACGCGGATTTCCAGATCGAGAGCTATCTGCGCCACCAAGGCATGACTTTCGTCGACCGGTTCGACGCCAATTCCTATCTCTATGTCACCCGGGCGATGGACTATTTCGACCTGGCGCATCAGTTCGGCGGCTCGCTGGCAAACGCCTTCAAGGGAACGAAGACGCGGTTCTGCGTCATGTCGTTTACCTCCGACTGGCTGTTCCCGACGACGGAAAGCCGGCGTGTGGTAAAGGCGCTCAACGCTGCGGCGGCCAATGTCTCCTTCGTCGAGATCGAAAGCGACTGGGGCCACGATTCGTTCCTGCTGGACGTGCCGGAGATGTTCCAGACCATTTCCGGCTTCATCACCGGTGCAGCACACGCCCGCGGCCTGCCCGCACCGGGCGAGGAGGTCTGATCCCGTGAACCTGGCTCCAAGACAGACCCTATCCGGCGCTGTGCGCGGCGACCACAAGGTCGTCGCCTCGCTGGTTCCGCACAATGCCCGCGTGCTCGACATCGGATCGGCCGATGGCGAACTGCTCGACCTTCTGGTGCGCGAGCGTCAGGTGGACGGGCGCGGCATCGAACTGTCGCAGGAAGGCGTCAACCGCTGCGTCGCCCGCGGCCTGTCGGTGATCCAGGGCGATGCCGACCAGGACCTCGCCGACTATCCGGACGGGGCTTTCGACGTCGTTATCCTGAGCCAGACCCTGCAGGCCACCCGCGAGCCGAAGAAGGTCGTCAGCGAGCTCTTGCGCATCGGCAACCAGGTCGTGATCTCGATCCCGAATTTCGCCCATTGGCGCAACCGGGCCCAGCTCCTGTTCCGCGGCCGTATGCCGGTGACCAAATACCTGCCTTACGAATGGTACGACACGCCGAACATCCACTTCTGCTCCCTGCGCGATTTCGTCGAACTCTGCCGGGAACTGGATGCGAAAGTCGAAAAAGCCGTTGCCCTCAGCGGCAGAGGCAACAAGATCCCGGTCAACGCCCCCTGGTGGGTGTGGAACATCGTTGCCGAACAGGCCGTGTTTCTGCTGAAGCGGTAAGCAGGCTGGATCAACTGGCAGCAGGCCGGATTTCCGGACTTTAAGGGAAGATTTTGGGGAATCAGCCCCCCCCACCCCTTGAA
>NZ_VIRG01000049.1 GCF_008107695.1 Stappia sp. BW2
CTTCATCTTGCCGATGTGATGTCGGCGGGCACCGTTATATTTGTGCGGCATGCTGAACCAATAATGCTATTTTCGATCCCCGCCGCATAGATGCAAAACGTTGAAATCATATCCGTGCACCAACGCCTTCCAGGTGGGGACGATCGACGACAGACCTTCTGAATACGTTGCGTGAATTGGAAGGCTGGAAGGTCTCGGTCATTGCAATGAATGGCATGACCTTCGATTTGTCCTCGCCCCACGGCCGCATGCTCGCAACTTTCCTGTCCGGTATTGCAGAATTCGAAAGCGACCTAATCAGCGAACGGGTCAAGTCCGGGCTCGCCGCTGCGAAAGCGCGTGGAAAGAAACTTGGTCGGCAACCCGGTGAACGCCCCAAATCAGACCGGCTCGCTCCAAAAATTCTAGCGCTCGTTGCCGAAGGAAGGAGCTACCGCTGGATCGCTCGTGACCTTGGCATCAGCAAGAATACTGTCGCCGACGTTGTGCAACGGTCTCGACAACAGAGGGCCGTATGACCCGAGATCCGAAACAACCCGGATACAAAGCGATCCAGGTGCTAGACTACGATCCGGCTTGGCCAAATGAGTTTGATGAGGCCGCAGCCAAACTAGACCGTTTGCTAGATGGTCTGGTTGCGGACATCGAACATATCGGCAGCACTTCTATTCCTGGTATGTGTGCAAAGCCCAAAATCGATGTCGATATCGTCCTAAAATCGGAAGAGTTAATCCCACAAGGGATCGAGAGATTAAAGCAAGTTGGCTACACCTATCATGGCAACAAATATGATGACGGTATGTGGGCGTTCACGACAGGCCGAGGGTCGTTTGGAGAACGTGTCTATCTGTGTGCCCCGGGTACACCTACGCATCAGAAACGCCTGTTTTTCCGGAATCACTTGAGAGCGCACCCCGAAGACGCCACTTCATACGCCCTCTTGAAGCAGCAGCTGGCTTCTGAAACTGACAACGACTGGGACTACTACACCGGAAGGAAAGGGCCTTTCATTGCCTCAATCGTAAAAAAGGCTGCCAAAGATCAAATTCGAGCCGTGACCAAACACAAAGGGCAAATCGTTCAAGAGATCCTGAGCGATTTGCCGGAATGGTTCGGTATTCCAGCAGCCATTGCCGCTTACGTGCGTCGGGCAGAGGCTCTGCCCATGTTCGCTTGCCTCGCGCCCGATGGAACCGCTGTAGGGTTTTTGTCCCTTAATGTCACTTCTGAGTTTGCGGTCGAAGTTCACGTGATGGGCGTCAAAGGTGGTTGGCACCGGATGGGACTAGGCCGGGCCCTGATAAAAGCTGCAAAAGATCATGCGGTTAGCAAAAATGCTCGTTTCTTGACAACAAAGACGATTGCAGCAACGAAGTCCGATAAGAATTACGCTGCTACTCGCGCCTTCTACGAGACCGTCGGATTTCTACCTGTTGAGGTGTTCCCGACACATTGGGGCGACGGGAATCCCTGCCTCTTCATGATCCACCCACTCGGTCGTCGTGCTTAGGGTGTCATTTCGCCCTCAACCGGAACCGACCCCATTCCGGCAGTCGAGCATCGATCACATAAAGGCCTCAACAATCGCGCTGAGAACTCGCATTTGCCTTTGCGAAAACGAGAACGGGTGATGCAGGGATTTCGCTCGCCGGGCGGGTTGCAACGTTTCCTGCCCGTCTTCTCGGCGGTTCGGAATCTCTTCGTTCCACCTCGCTCGAAATCCTCAGCCCTCACCATCCATCTGCATCGGATCGGCGCCATCGCACATTGGAAAGCCGTTGCAGACGTGGCCGCTTGATCAACGAGTGCCTGCCCAATATCACCCCAACGGATTTAACCTGACAACACCAACCTGGCGCTTCGGATCTTGCGCGGGGCAAAGGCTCAAGCCCGCCATCTCGGCGCGAGAGCGTGGAAAAGTCGGGAATGACCAGTTCCATCCCCAACAGCTGGAATACTGAGCGAAGAAACCCTTGGGTTTGCCACAGGGCGAAATGGAAAACGGTCCAGACCTGCAAGCACACCGTGATGGCAAGATCAGAGTACCGGCCCGGCTGGCCCCGCTTGCCGGTGCGCGCCATGCCCCACCGATGCACCACGCTTTCGTCAATCCAAACCGTGATATCCGCCCGCCGGCGCAGGCTTTCGGAGTACTCGGACCAGTTCGTCACACGATGCTTGGACTTCGCAAACTTATGGCGACGGGAAGCGTGGTGTTTGAACGGCATTCACAAAACTTCATAAGCGACTGAACGCAGATCAGGTAAGCACGGAAAAGATTTAATGCAACAAGGCCTCTCTGATCTCCTTGTTCTCGAAGACCAGCAGACAACAAATCGTAGCTTACGTCGGTGTCCGAATTTCGGGAGGTAGCTCAAGTCGCTCGACGCCCGGTAGCGTCACTCGCAAGCAAAGCTCCAAAGCTTGGAGTGTCATTTTTGATATTATTCGACTCCTGCTTGACAAATGACAAAATACGGATGAAGCATAGAGCCCATCAAGATCGGACCTGCACGTTCAGGGCGGCTTAGGGAGGAGCTAATCAGCGTCACTCTTGTCTCGGAAACTTCGATTCGCCGAGCGCGGGCCTTTGTTCAAAGGCATCTCGCGCATGGCTTCCGGGGCTGAGCCCTTCTGTGACGTTTTTTCAAGCGGAAAGAGAATGCAGAGATTTATCAACGACCCAGACAACCTCGTGGACGAGACCGTTGCCGGCTTCGTGAGGGCGCATAGCGACCTTGTTCGGCTGGATCCGGAAAACGACCGTGTTGTCGTGTCCACCACAGCGCCGCGGCCAGGTCGTGTGGGTATCGTCACTGGCGGTGGATCGGGTCACGAGCCGGCCTTTATCGGTTACACCGGCCGGAACCTCGTCGACGCCACCGCTATTGGCGAGCTGTTCTCCTCACCGACCGCCAAGAGCTTTGCCGACGCGATCCGCGCCGCCGATGGCGGCAAGGGTGTCGCCGTCCTCTACGGCAATTATGCCGGAGACAACATGAACGTGAAATTGGCCAAGGAAATGGTGGCTCCCGACGGCATCGAGGTCGTTACGGTGGTTGCCAACGACGACGTCTGCTCTGCACCACTTGCCGAGCGGGAAAAGCGCCGGGGTGTCGCCGGAGAAATCTTCATGTGGAAGATCGGCGGAGCGAAGGCTGCGCTCGGCGGATCATTGACGGAAGTGCAGGTGGCCGCGCAAAAGGCAATCGATGCCTGCCGGTCCGTTGGTGTGGGTCTCGGGCCCTGCACCTTGCCCGCTGTGGGTCGTCCCAATTTTTCGATCGAAGCCGGTACGATGGAAGTCGGCATAGGTCACCACGGCGAACCCGGAGTTCGTGTCGAAAAGCTCGCTTCTGCCGATGCCGTGGCCGACGACATGCTGAAGATCGTTCTCGATGATCACGGACTTGAGGACGGTGCCGAAGTCGCCGTGCTTGTTTCGGGTCTCGGTGCCACGCCCGTGAACGAGCTTTATGTCCTCTACAACCGCATCGAGACACGTCTCCAGGCGCAGGGCATTCGTGTGCACAAGGCGTTTGTCGGCAACTACTTCACCTCGCTCGAAATGATCGGTGCGACCTTGACGGTTATGGCGCTCGACAGTGAGCTGAAGGAGCTGCTGGACATGGCCGCCGAGGCACCTGGCATGTCGACCGGGAAGGTCGAAGCGCCGGAAGTTGTCGAAGGCGCTCTGACCCAGAGGTCACGGGGAAGCCGAAAAGAAGCGCGGTCCACCGTCGCAAAGGATGTCACCATCGAGGGACCTTCTGTGCCTGTTGCAGGATCTCAGGAGATCGTGGCCGAAGTTGCCGAGGTGATCGTCGCGAACAAGGCCTATCTTTCCGAAATCGACGGTTTGATCGGGGACGGTGATCACGGGATCAACATGGCCAAGGGGTTTGGTCGTGCCGCGGAGCGTATTTCCGGCAAGTCCCTTTCACTCGATGAGGCGATGAGCGTTCTGTCCGATGTCCTGATGAGCGAGATCGGCGGATCCATGGGGCCATTGTACGGCTTCATGTTCCTGGAAATGGCGACGACCGTTCAGGGGCGCCCTGCCATCGATGCCGACGGGTTCTCGGCCGTTCTCAATGCCGCGCTTGAAGGCGTCCGCCGGACCGGTTCGGCAAAGGTCGGCGACAAGACGCTGATCGACACGCTTGTTCCGGCGGTCGAAGCCTTTGATGGTGCGAAATCGCAAGGGTTCGTTGCTGCCCTTGCTGCCATGCGCAAGGCCGCAGAACAGGGACGTGACAGCACGATCGATCTGATCGCGAAGATCGGACGTGCCAGCCGTCTGGGCGAACGATCGCGCGGTGTGCTGGACGCAGGCGCGACATCCTGCTGCCTTATCCTGTTGGCACTGGCCGACTCACTTGAAAAGAGGCTGGGCTAAACGGAGCAGCAGACGAACCATGACAAACCTCAACGCAACGCAAATGACCGAATTGCTCCGCATCATCTCGATGCGGATCGACGAAGCAAGTGCCGAACTTGGTGCCCTGGATGGCGCCATCGGTGACGCCGACCATGGGAACACCATGGCTCGCGGATTTGCTGCGGTCGTTACCGCATGCGTTGAGGCCGCAAACCAGGACATGAAGGCCGGTGCCCTGTTGCCGATTGCAGGACGCTCGTTCCTGAATGCCGTTGGTGCAACGACCGGCCCGCTCTATGCCAGTGCCTTTCTTCGGGCTGGTCAGGCCTTTGATGCGCAGGAGGATATTCCGGTCGATCGTCTCCCGGAGATGGTCGTCTGCTTCTGCGACGGAATAGCACAACGGGGCAAGGCTACCCCGGGCGACAAGACCATGCTGGATGCCTGGGGACCGGCCGCGCGTGCCGTAACAGAAGCACAGCAGAATGGAGCAGGTCCGGTTGCTTGCCTCGATGCCGCGCTGGAGGCGGCGAGCGAAGGGCGAGAAGCCACGCGCGCCATGGTCGCCTCCGTCGGCCGGGCCGCAAGACTGGGTGAAAGATCGCTCGGGCATGTCGACCCGGGAGCCGCTTCCGCAGTCATCATCATTGCCGCATTGCGCGAGGGTCTCGCGAACCTCCTGCAAGGGGAGGCAAGCTGATGGTGAAGCGTTCCGGCGGGAATTCCGACAAGGCCGTCCTGAGTGAAATGCCGATGCGGTTCGGTGACGATCCGCTGCTGTGGGCTGCCTGGCTTTATTACGAAGACGGCATGACCCAGGCGGACATCGCCAACCTCATGGGGCTTTCCCGGGCGTCGGTAAATACCTATCTGGCCGATGCGCGCACGCGTGGGCTGGTCAATATCGAGATCGAACCGGATCGTTTCCGTTCGGTCATGATCGCAAAGGCCATGAAGGACCACTTCAACCTGCAGGATTGCCTGGTCATCCCCAGCGAAGGGGGTGATCGCTCGCTGTTCGAACGGCTTGGCGCTGCGGGTGCGCAGGTGCTCAAGAGGTTGGTGCGTGCCGGCGACACGATTGCAGTGGCTTGGGGCCGGTCTGTTCTGTCTCTTGCCGAGGAATTGCACCATCCGGGCCTTGCCGACATTCGCGTCGTTCAGGCATCCGGCAGCACGACGGCCCGTATACGCTGGACTCCGGAGGCCTGCGCCGCTCGCCTTGCCGAAGCGCTGGGGGCTCGTTGGGTGCCCCTGTCGGCACCTGCCATCGTATCCTCGCCGGAAATGCGCGAACGACTGCTGGCCGAAACCGTCTTGTCCGAGCAGATGGTCGTTCTTTCGGAAGCCAATCGCATCGTGATGGGTATTTCGTCGATGCGCCCGGAAAGCACAATTCACTCAAGCGGCTTTCTCGACGGGGTCGACCAGCAAGCGCACTATCAGGACGCGGTCGGCAGCGTCAGCGGGCGCTTCATCTCGGCACGCGGGGAACCGGTCATCGGTCCGGTCAACGATCGGACGATCGGCCTTGATCTTGCAGCGTTGCGGGCAATCCCGCAGCGCATTGCCGTTGCCGGCGGCATTGAAAAGGTTTCGGCGATCCTTGCTGCGCTGCGCGGCGGATACGTCAATGTGCTGATCACCGATGCGGCCAGTGCAAGAGGTGTGCTCACGGCGGATGGCTGGCAGGAGCCGAAGCGGCGTTCGCAAGTCCCGCCCCCTGTTGTCGACGGGGCTGCACCGCGCGTCCATCACGGCGGCGACAAGAAACTGATCAACGAAGCACGGGACATTGTCGACGAGAGTATCGACGGTCTCTTGCTGGCGCATGAACCCTTGCTTGCCAAGGTGCCGGGGACCCATCGTGCCGTGATGGCGCGGAACGGGCCAAGGTCCGGCAAGGTCGGCATCGTCATTGGGGGCGGTTCGGGCCATGACCCCGGGTTCTGGGGTTATGTCGGCCAGGGCTGCGCTGATGCTGCCGTCATGGGCAACATCTTTGCCGCGCCGCCGCCTGACCCGATTCTGGCTGCGAGCCGTGCAGTTCATGGCGATGCTGGACTTCTTTATATCTACGGAAACTTCTCCGGTGACGTCATGAACTTCGACA
The DNA here is from genome assembly GCF_008107695.1 of Stappia sp. BW2. Classification (GTDB taxonomy): domain Bacteria; phylum Pseudomonadota; class Alphaproteobacteria; order Rhizobiales; family Stappiaceae; genus Roseibium. The sequence goes on from NZ_VIRG01000049.1 coordinate 6,495, forward strand.
TGGCGGCCGAAATGGCAGCGGCGGAGGGAATTCGTGTTCGGCAGGTGGTGACGACAGACGACATCGCCTCGTCACCACCGGATGCCCGCGGGTCGCGCCGGGGTGTTGCCGGCAACGTCTTCGTTTTCAAGATCGCGGGGGCTGCGGCAGATCTCAATGCCTCGCTCGAGGCCTGCGAAATCGTTGCGCGGCGCGCGGCCGACTGTACCTACACGATGGGCCTGGCCCTGGAGCCGGTAAGGCTGCCCGATACCCGTCAGCCGAGCTACGAGGTCGGTCCTGACGAGATGGAGATCGGGGTCGGCATCCACGGTGAGCCCGGTGTGATGCGGCAGAAGATCGTCAAGGCGGATGATGCCGCGGATCTGCTTCTGGACCGCATTCTGAGCGAAATGGCACCGGTGCGCGGCGATCGCGTGGCGCTGCTCATCAACTCGCTCGGGGGCACCCAGACGATGGAACTCTACATTCTGGCACGCCGTGTCCGCCAGCGTCTGAAGGCGCATGGCATCGGCGTTCACCGCACCTTCGTCGGTCCGTATTTCACCTCGCTCGACATGAAGGGAGTGTCGCTCTCGATGATGAAGCTGGACGACGAGCTTATCACCCTTCTCGACCATCCCTGCCACACTCCTGCACTGACGGAACTCGGTGATCAGAAGGGTGTAAAATGACGAAAAAACAATGAGTTAAAGGTGAGTTGTCAAACCTTGAGTCAGAGTGATTGACATTTGTCAGATACCCTTGTCTAAATACAATTAACGATCCGGAGTGCAAACGCTCCGGCCCCTGGGAGGAAAGATTGTTGCCTAGAGCTGACCGACAGACGGTGTTTTTGGCGCTGATCAATGTGATCGTGCTGGTCACCGGTGCCCTGCTTGCAGGTGCCAATTTTATCGACAGCTATAACCTGCAGATCATGGCTGCCCAGGTACCAGAACTCGGCCTGTTGGCACTTGGCGTGACCCTGGCCATGATATCCGGGAACGGCGGCATCGATCTTTCCGGAATCGCCCTGGCCAATCTCTCCGGCATCGTTTCGTTTCTGGTCGTTCGTGCGCTTGTCGTGCCGGGTGACGATCCGCTGCTGTTCTCCTGGACGTTCGCCGGCGTTGCAATTGCGGTCGGCCTCGTTGGTGGACTTCTGAATGGAATAGTCATCGCCTTTGCCGGTCTGACGCCGCTGATCGCGACACTCGGCACCCAGCTGCTGTTCACCGGTGTCGCCGTCTGGCTGACCAACGGATCGGCACTCAGCCTCGGATATATTCCGCCGCTCGACAGCTTCGGAAACCTGCCCGTTCTCGGCGTTCCCCTGTGCTTCACGCTGTTTGTCGTGGTGGCCGCGCTGATTGCCTATATCCTCCGCTACACGCCCTTCGGCGTGAAGCTGATGCTGCTCGGATCGAATGCGAAGGCCGCTCACTATGGCGGTATTCCGGCCCGCCGCATGATCGTGATCACCTATACGATCTGCGGAATTCTGGCCTCTATCGCGGGTGTCGTCATCGCTTCACGCAATCTGTCCGTCAAATGGGATTACGGCAGCTCGTATGTCCTCATCGCGATCCTGATTGCAGTTTTGGGTGGCGTGAAGCCGGAAGGCGGATACGGCAAGGTGCTGTGTGTTCTTCTTGCGGCAACGGCGCTGCAGATCCTGTCGAGCCTGTTCAACTTTCTCGGAATCTCGAACTTCTTCCGCGACCTTGCCTGGGGTGTCCTTCTGCTCGCCCTGCTGGCCTCGGCTCGCGTAAACTTCAGCATCTGGTTGCCATCAAGGCAATGAACGGATGCGCCGCGGGCCTGAGGGCACCCCGGGCGGCGCAAGAATGAACAGCCCTTTTAATAAACCGTGGAGGAAAGACTATGAAATCAGTCAAGAAACTGGCTGGAAGCGCGCTCGTCTTGAGCACAATACTTGCCGGCCCGGCTTTGGCTGCAGACGAGCAGACCATCACGACGGTCGTGAAGGTTACTGGCGAAAACTGGTTCATTCGCATGAACGAAGGCGTCGATGCCTTCAATGCGGACAAGGAGGCTATCGACGCCACCCAGATCGGCCCGGCACAGGCCGATGCCGCCCAGCAGGCACGCATCATCGAGGATCTGGTTGCCAAGGGCGTATCCGCGATCGCCGTGGTTCCGATGGATCCGTCCGCACTGGAAGGCGTGCTGCGCCGTGCACAGGGCCGTGGCATCAAGGTCATCGCCCATGAAGGTGACAGCATCGTCAACGCGGATGCCGACATCGAAGCTTTCGACAACGCGGCGTTCGGCACCAAGATCAACGAAGGACTGGCTGAATGCATGGGCGGTGAAGGCAAGTGGACGACCTTCGTCGGCTCGCTCGGCAGCCTGACGCACAACCAGTGGGTTGATGCCGGTGCGGCCAACGCGGAAGCCAAGTATCCGGGCATGGAACTGGTTGCTGCGAAAAACGAATCCTTCAACGACGCCAACAAGGCGTATGAGAAGGCCAAGGAAATCCTGCGCGCCTATCCGGACATCAAGGGTTTCCAGGGCTCGTCCGCAATCGACGTCATCGGCATTGGCCGTGCGATCGAGGAAGCTGGCCGGTCTGATCAGACCTGCGTCTTCGGCCTGGGCCTGCCCAAGGACACCGGACCTTACCTGGAGACCGGCGCTGTCGACCGGATCTACTTCTGGGATCCGAAGGATGCCGGCTACGTGATGAACGTCGTTTCGGAAAAGATCCTCAACGGCGAAGAAATCACCGATGGCGCCGACCTCGGCGTGCAGGGCTACAACTCGGTCAAGGTGAGCCAGGGTCCGGGCAAGGGCATCATCATTCAGGGCCAGGCCTGGGTTGATGTCGGCAAGGAAAACTACGGCGAATACCCGTTCTGATCCTCTGACACCCGACAGCAAAACAGGGGGCGCGGGAACACCGCGACCCCGAACCTATCGAATTCACAGGACGTCACCATGCAGCCCCAGCCCGCTCAGTCTCAAAAGACAGGCACGGCACCTTTTCTCGAGATCCGCAATGTGCGCAAGTCGTTCGGCGGCGTGCAGGCGCTGAAGGATGTCAGCGTCACGCTTCAAGCCGGACAGATCTATCATCTCATGGGTGAAAACGGCTGCGGCAAGTCCACGTTGATCAAGATCATCTCTGGCGCCCAACCGGCGACATCGGGACAGATCTTCATCGATGGCGTGCAGACCGAAGGCGAGGTTGCAGGCGATCTCGGTGCCATCGGTGCCCTGCGTGCGGGCATCGAGACTGTCTATCAGGACCTTTCCCTGCTCCCCAATCTGTCGGTTGCCGAGAATGTCGCCCTGACAGGTCAGCTCGTGGAAGCAGATGGTAGTCTCGCCCGGAGGCTGAAGCTAGGGGCGCTTTACGAAACTGCGGCCAAGGCTCTTGAGCAAGTTCATCTGCCGACGGACCGTGCCTTCCTGACGCGCAGAATTGACACGCTTCCTCTTGCAACCCGGCAGCTGGTCGCGATTGCCCGCGCCATTGCCGCAGAGGCACGGCTCGTCATCATGGATGAGCCGACCACTTCGCTCACCCGGCAGGAAGTGAACTACCTGCTTTCCGTGGTCCGGGAGCTTTTGGACAAGGGCGTGACGGTACTGTTCGTGACGCACAAGCTCGACGAAGTGAAGTCGCTTGGTGGACACGCCATCATCATGCGTGACGGCCAGAAGGTTGCCGAGCGCGATGTAACCACCACCAACAAGGCCGAAATCGGTCATCTGATGACCGGTCGCGAGATTTCCGAGGCCCGGTATCGCACCGAGCCGAAAATCGGCGACACGCTACTTCAGGTCGAGGGACTGAGCCAGGCACGTGCCTTCACGAACCTCTCGTTCACGGTACGCAAGGGTGAAATTCTGGGTGTGACCGGCCTTCTGGATTCCGGCCGCAACGAGCTGGCCCTCGCGCTTTCCGGTGTCGTCCCGGCAGAGCGCGGCACGATCCGTTTGGGCGGCCGGTCGGTTGCCCTGCGCTCGCCGGCCGAGGCCATCAGGGAAGGTGTCGGCTATGTTCCCGAAGACCGCCTGACCGAAGGCCTCTTCCTGGAGAAATCCATTCAGGACAACGTCACGCTGCCGGTGTTGAACAGGCTGCGCAACTTCTTCGGAATGATCAGCCAGCGCAAGGCGCGCAAGCTCTCTGAAGACCAGATCACTGATCTTCAGGTGGTCGCGCCCGATGTCACGGTGCCGGTGCAATCGCTTTCGGGCGGTAACCAGCAACGGGTTCTGATCGGACGCTGGCTCACCATCGAACCACGCCTTCTGGTGCTGCACGGCCCGACTGTTGGCGTCGATGTCGGCTCGAAGGACACGATCTTCCGCATCATTCAGCGTCTGGCGGACGACGGCATGGCTGTCGTGATCATTTCCGATGACCTTCCCGAGCTGCTGCAGAACTGCGACCGCATTCTCGTCATGCGACAGGGCGGGATCGTCGCCGACTATGCGGCCGAAGAGGTCGATGAAGACGGGATCTACCAGACAATGGCTGCAGGCCCGGCGACGGAAGCGCCGGCGAACATGGACGAGGAAGCCGCACAGTGACCGACATGACCCTTACCAACAGCGGACCCGGCGTGTTCAGGCGCATCTGGGATCTGATGGGCCGCAGACCGGAGCTGTTCACTCTTGCACTCGTCATCCTGACGGTGATCGGCGTTGCAATTGCCAATCCGGACTTTCTTGCGGTCAACAATCTCTTCGACATTCTACGAGCCTCGGTGGTCCGCGGCATCTTTGCGATGGGCGTACTTGCCGTTCTTGCCGCCGGCGGGATCGATGTATCGTTTACCGCGATTGCAGCCTTCGTCATGTACGCGCTGACCATGCTGGTCACGAATGTGTTTCCGGGCATGCCGATCTGGGTGATCCTGCCGCTGGCGGCCGCAGGAGGAGCTGCTTTCGGCGTGGTCAACGGGCTTCTGGTCCATGCGCTGCGCACGCCTTCGCTGATCGTCACCATTGGCACCCAGTACTTCATTCGCAGTTTCCTGCTGACGTTCATCGGAACGGCCCTGTTCATGAATATTCCGGCCGCAATGGATGGCTTCGGGAAAGCCTCGCTGATCACGTGGCATGGCACCAATGGTGTGATCTCGACCCTGCCGGCAACAGTGCTGGTGCTTGTGGCCACGGCCTTTGCGACCTGGTTCATCCTCGAAAGAACGCTCATGGGACGGGCGATCTTCGCGGCTGGCGGCACTCCGGGCATTGCCGAGCGCCTAGGTTTCAATCTGTTCTATGTCCGGTTGTTCGTCTTCGGCTGGGCCGGCCTTCTGGCTGGTGTCGCTGGTATCGTGCATGTCGCTTCGAACCGGCTTGCCAACCCGTTCGACCTTGCGGGCATGGAACTGGAAATCATCGCGGCAGTGGTGCTCGGCGGCGCCAAGATCACCGGCGGTTCGGGAACCGTGGTCGGCACACTGCTCGGCGTTGTCCTGATCACGCTGGTCAGCAACGTTCTTGTCTTCATCGGTATCCCCAGCACGCTTCAACTCGCGATCATCGGCGCCTTCATCCTGCTGGCGGGCACGATCTTCGCATTGCGCAACCGCGCCTGAAACATAATTTCCCGGGAGGAAAAATGAGCCACGATGCTGCTGTCATAGGCCTTTACATTCTTGACGTTCTCGGTCGTCCGGTCGATGGGATCCCCGAGGGCGGCAACGTCGAGTTCATCGACGAAATTAGATTGACCGTTGCCGGTACTGCAGGCGGTACGGTGATCGATCTGGCGAAACTCGGACTGAACTGTCTGGCCGTCGGAGCCGTCGGCGACGATGAAAAGGCCGACTTCGTGCTGTCGACGCTCAGCCGGTTCAAGGTCGACACCAGCTTGATGCAGCGGCTCGAGGGCGTACCGACGTCGGCAACCATCCTGAACGTGCGCCGTAACGGCGACCGTCCGGCCCTGCACCAGCGCGGCGCGTCCGATCATTTTGATATCCCAGCAGACATGCTTGATGCCGTGCTGGCGCCGTCAATCATTCACCTGGGTGGAACCGGACTCCTGGCCAGACTGGACGGCGAGCCGAGCGCGAGACTTTTGGCGGAAGCCAAGAAACGTGGCCGCACGGTCACCTTCGATCTGCTGGGAGCCAACGAAAACACAATCGACCTGCTCCTGCCGCTGCTTCCGCATGTCGATTATTTCATGCCGTCGATCGAAGAAGCCCGTCTGATTTCCGGTGCAGGCAACATCCAGGAAGCAGGACGTTTTTTCCTGGATCGCGGCGTCAAGCAGTGTGTCTTCACGCTCGGCGGTGACGGCGTCTGCTTCATGGATCACAAGGGCGAGTTTGTCCGCCAGCCAGCGTTCGAAATTTCCGTTGTGGATACGACCGGCTGCGGCGACGCCTTCGATGCCGGGTTCATCACGGCCCTTCACCACAAGATGGATCTGAAGACTGCGCTGAACTTTGCGCAGGCCTCGGCGGCGCTTGTGGCGACGGGGCTCGGGTCTGACGCGGGCATCAAGAGCTTCGAAGGCACCGTCAACTTCATGAATTCGGCAAAGGTTCTTGCCTGACCGACAGAACGCGCGGGCCTCAGCCCTTGAGGAGGGCCCGCGCCGTTTCCAGGTCGGTGACAAAGTGGGTTGCATAGCCCCCCTTCAGCGTCGCACGGATTGCCTCGAGCTTTGACAAGCCGCCTGCCACGCAAAGCCGGCGTGGAATGGCGCGCAGCTCGTCGAGTTCGATCCCCATCATGCGCTTGTCGAATTCCCGGGTGATCTGATTGCCTTCCTTATCGAGGAACCGGCAGATCAGAACGGCTTTCGCACCGTCTTCACCGTAGGCGTCGATTTCCTCGTCCGTCGCGATGTCGGCAAAGCGAATGGTGCTTTCCGGACCAAGGCCACCGAGCCCGAAAACGATCGTACGGGCTTGCCGGATCATGTCGAACTGGCGTTCGAGGGCAGGTTCCCGTCGCAGCGCCTGGCACAGGTCTGCGCTGGAAAGGACAGCCGGTGCATTTAGGTTCATGCTGATCGCACCAAGCTTACGGGCCATGATTGCGGTGCAGAGTTCGGCGGAAAAGTCGCGCTTGCTGGTAGCGGCTCCTGTCACCTGAACCACCGTAACCCCGTCGACGTCGCTCATGGGTTTCAACGCGTCGGCAATCGCAAGAACAGTCTTGCCCCAGGAAACACAGAGGATCTCACCGGGGTCGATCATCCGCTCCAGCTGGCGCGCACCGGCTGCACCAAGGGTCAATAGCCGTGTCTGGGCATCCGCGCCGGGTTGATGCTGCACCACCAGCGTTTCGCTGAGGCCAAAGCGTTCGCATATCTCCCGTGAGAGATCGGAACGTGCCATGACGCCCGCATCCATGGCGATGCGAACGACACCCCGCTCTCGTGCTTCTTGAAGATAGTTCACGATGGTTGCGCGCGAGACACCGATGATGCCGGCAATGTCGCTCTGGTTGAGCGATTCTTCGTAATAGAGCCAGGCTGCCCAGACGACGACATCGTCAAACTCCGCAGGTACGCGGCGATTGACCTCTCGAGACGGTTCCATTGTCATGACCGCTCCCCCCCCCCTTTGTTGCCGATCTGAATTGCACGATTTTGGCCGATAGTCCAATACGCCGATTAATGATTCTGACTTTTGGCAGCATTAAGTAACATTTGTCATTTCGTTGCAACAAAAGACGACAATGTTACGATTGTCTGGAGACAAGAATTGTCGAGAGGATCTCAGGCAAGCCGGACGTCGATTTTTCTGGACAGCATTCGGTCGACAAGCAGCGGGGGAACGGCGGAATTCACGACAACCGCGTCGTAGTCACGAAGATCGTTGCCACCGTAAAAGGCCTTCTTGTCGAACATCCCATGGCTGGCAACCAGGATGTTCCGTCTAGCCTTTTCCTGCATCGCTTTCCGAACGGCCAGGTCTTCTTCGGTCTCGTAGAAGGCCTTTTCCTCGAAGATCGCATCCGCAGAGACAATCGCCGCATCCGCATCGATGTCATTGACTTCCCGGATCGTTTGCGGACCGTGGAAACAGCCAGACCAGGATTTGAACGTCCCGCCTAGCCCGATGAGAGAAATATCGGGAAACTCGCGGAAATCGTTCATCAGATCGAGGCAGTTGGTCACAATGGTAAGTGGCACCTTGCTGGCGAGGTGCCTGGCTGCGTGCCTGAGAATCGGGGAGCCTGCGAGAAAAACGGTCTGGCCGGGCTGGATCAGATCCGCAGCGGCCGCTGCGATCGCCTGATAGTCGCCGGCGTCAGTTGCCGCGGTATCAGCCGGTTCAGCTAAACCAGCAGCACTGGTTCTGGAGGTGATCACACCGCGGGACTTCGAGACAAGCCCGTCCTCGACCAGCGTGTCGATATCGCGATGGACCGTCATCAGGCTGATGCCGAAGCGTTTCGAAATCTCGTCGATGCGCGCACTCTGGCGGCTGTTGACGTAGTCGGCGATCAAACGCCTGCGCGCAATCTGGCGCGCCTGTCGGCTGTCGGTGGGAAGGTGGGGCCGGTTTCCGGGGGAACTGGTGTTGTCCGATGCCACGCTGTGTCGCTTCTGCTGCTGCTCGATCAGCTTCACTTAACGTCAAAGTCTGAATTTGGCAAAGTGGCAGCGTTGCGGTCTGGTTGCCCGGAAAAAGCGGAGGCACCTTGCGATGCCTCCGTCAGGTGGGGAGGTATTATTGGGTCAGGGTGAAGGCTGCCGTGACCTTGTCGACGTTGTCGGCCGTGATCAGCACGCAATCGAAGAGCTGCTTTTCGCTTTCAGCGCCGGTGGAACCGGTCTTGATGTACTTGTCGGCCTGGCGGATTGCTTCAGCGGAGAAGACTGCAACTGGCTGCAGCACGGTGTACTGAAGTTCGCCAGCACGGATGGCAGCAACAGCGTCCGGCGAACCGTCAAAGCCGCCGACCTTCACTTGGTCAAGTTTGCCGGCTTCCTTCAAGGCGGCGATGGCACCGAGAGCCATTTCATCGTTGCCGGAGATGACCCCGATGATGTCCGGATTGGCCTGAAGCATGGACTGCATCTTCTGATAGCCCTGGGTACGGTCCCAGTTGGCAACTTCCTGCGCTGCCTTTTCCAGATCCGGGTACTGGGTCAACACGGTTTCGAAACCGTTGGAACGGGTCGCCGCGTTGTTGTCGGACGGCGCACCGAAGAGCTCGACATATTTACCCTCTTCACCAACGGCTTCCACCCACTGCTGCGCACCGATTGCAGCCCCTTGGGCGTTGTTGGAAACGAGCTGTGCCTGGGCAAGGCCTTCCTGATTGATTTCAGCGTTGATGAGGAACACCGGAATGCCGGCGGCCACGGCCTTCTTCACCGCGCCGACGGAACCGTCTGCATTGGCCGGGTCGAGAATGATTGCCTTGGACTGGTTGGTGATCGCGGTATCGATCAGGGTGCTTTCGGTGTTGGTGTCGCCTTTATGGGCGCTGACCTGGGCCTCGTAACCGAGCTCTTCCGCAGTAGCCTTTGCAACATGGCCTTCGGTGTACCAGTAGGGGTTGGCCGGATCGTTGACGATGATCGAGATCAGGCCGTCGGCAAGAGCCGGGCTTGCAATCATCGGCAGGACGGCGGCAGCAGCAAGCAGGGTCCGTCTGGTAAATTTCAACATCGAGTATTCCTCCCTTAGCGTGAATGGGGGTCGCCAATTGGCGGGTATTCCCGCTCCCTAAGTCCTCCGGGAGCGGCGAAATCTGATCGAGGCAGTGGCTATTTCTTCCGCGCGCTGCCGTATTGGATGGAGTTCATCAGGACGGCGAGCACGATCACGGCACCTGTGAAGACGGTCTGCCAGTAGGACGAGACGCCGATGATCACGAGGCCGTCGGACAGGAAGCCGATGACGAAGGCACCCAGCATGGTGCCTCTGACGGTGCCTCGGCCACCGGTCAGGGCCGCACCGCCGATCACCACAGCAGCAATTGCGGTCAGCTCGTAGGTCGTTCCCGCGGTCGGGCCAGCGGATGTCAGCTGGGACGAGAGAACTAGACCTGCAATGGCCGCAAGAATGCCGGAGAGCGTATAGACCGCAACTTGCACCTTCTTGACCGGAACGCCGGAAAGATCGGCCGCGTGGGCATTGCCGCCGGAAGCGTAAAGCCAGCGACCGAAGGCGGAACGGCTGAGCATCAGGCCGGCAACGATCGCAAGTGCCGCCAGCACCAGAACACTGATCGGCACGCCGAACAGACGGTTGAAACCAAGCCAGTCGAAACCGGTGTTTCCAAGCGAAGGATCGCCGGACAGGTTGTTGTAGGTGAGGCCGTTGGTCATCAACAGGGCGATGCCGCGTGCGACATACATGACGCCGAGCGTTGCCACGAAAGCCGGAACACGGAACCAGGCAATCAGGATCCCGTTGACCGCGCCAACCAGCGCTCCGACGACACAGGTGATTACGACCACCGCCCAGACCGGCGGATAGACGATGACGCCGAAGGCATCCAGAACGATGCCCTGCATCTGAAAGCCGGCAATGACACCGGACAGGGCCAGAATGGAGCCGACCGAAAGGTCAATGCCGCCGTTCAGGATCACCAGCAGCATGCCGATGGCCAGAATGCCGTAGATCGCCACATGCGAGGACATGATCAGGAAGTTCCCGACCGTGAAATAGTGCGGCGACAGGAATGAGAAAACGGCAATGATCGCGATAAGGGCGAAGAAAGCACGGCCTTCGAGAAGGAGCCGTCCTATATTGTGCTCGCGGGACTGGCGGTTCTTGGCGACCGGTTGCGTGTTGGCGCTCGTAACGCTCATGATCTGATCTCCGTCAGGCAACCACGGCTTCGCCGGAGGCGGCCATGATCTTTTCCTTGCTGATGGTTGAATCGAATTCCGCCGAGATCCGGCCCCGGTGCATGACGATGATGCGGTGGGCGATGGACAGGCATTCGCCGACTTCCGAGGTCGAGTAAATGACTGCCAGACCTTCACGGGCACGTTCGGCCAAGAGCCGGAACACTTCCGCCTTGGCGCCGATATCGATGCCGCGGCTTGGCTCGTCGAGCATGATCACCTTTGGGTCGGTGGCCAGGATCTTGCCGATCACGACCTTCTGCTGGTTGCCGCCAGACAGCGAGCCAATCGCCGCGTCCGGTCCCGAGGTCTTGACGGTGACCTTGCGGATGCTGGTTTCGATGAGATCGGATTCCAGCTTTCTGGATGTAAAGATGCCGCGCGTGAAATCCATGATGGAGGCAAGCGACAGGTTCTGGCCGACCGTCATTGTCTGGACAAGGCCGTCCTTCTGCCGATCCTCGGGAACAAGCGCGAGACCGTTGGCAATTCTCTGGCCGATCGAGAGTGGCGAGACATTGCCGCCGTTCAGGAGGATGTCTCCCGTCTCCTGCTTCAACCGCCCGGCGATGGTTTCCAGAAGTTCGGTGCGTCCGGCGCCCATCAATCCGTAGATGCAGACGATCTCGCCAGCTTTCACGTCAAGCGACAGGTCGTCGACCACGTTGTAATCCGCACCTGACGGGTCGGCGACGGTCAGATTGCGAATGGAAAGGGCGGTTTCGCCAAACTCGTAACCGGTCGGTGGGGAGCCGAGATCATAGTTCTCGCCCACCATGTTGCGGACGATCCATTCTAGGTCGATGTCGCTGCGTGGCGCATAGGCGGTCATTACGCCGTCCCGCAGGACAACCGCGTGATCGGTGATCTGGAGCGCTTCTTCCAGGTGATGGGAAATATAGACGATGGAAACGCCGCGGCTCGTCAGATCGCGAATGACCTTGAACAGCACTTCCACTTCCGAGGCAGACAGGGCAGAGGTTGGCTCGTCCATGATCAGGATGCGGCTGTCATATGAAAGCGCACGGGCAATTTCGACGATTTGCTGCTGGCCGAGGCGCAGATCTTCAACCGGCGTCAGCGGGTCGATATCCTCTTCCAGCTCCACCATCAGCGCTCGCGTCTGGCGTTCTTCCTCCGCGAAGTCGACCCCCATCGGTCCGCGAATTTCACGGCCCATGAAGATGTTGTCCCGCACGGAAAGGTTCGGCGCCAGGCTCAGCTCCTGGTGGATGATGGAGATGCCGCTGTCCCGGGCTTCGGTGGCCGAGGCAAAGGTAATAGGTGCGCCATCCAGGATGATTTCACCCGTCGTAGGCGTCGTGATGCCGGACAGGATGCGCATCAAGGTCGACTTGCCGGCGCCGTTTTCGCCGAAAAGGGTGGTGACCTGGCCACGGTGAATGTCGAAGTTGACGCCCTTCAGAGCTTGGATCGCACCGTAGGACTTGGCGACATTACGCGCGGCGAGCACGACTTCGTCTTCAACTGCGGCAACGGGATGGATCGCGTTCATCGAACGGTGACCTCCGTCGGTGTTACCAGCCAGTTCTTGGGATTGATCAGGCGGAACGCGCCGGTGACCTGAATGGTCTTGCCGGTGAGGGCACTCGTGTCGAGGCCTTCAAGCACCACCTGCTTCATTGCCCGGTTGATGGCGGAAGCGGCGTTCTGATACTCGATCTGGTTCTTGAAATCGCCGAACGCGATATCCCCCGGGACATCGCGAAGATCCGTGCCGTTGATGGCAGGACCCGTCTGGACGCGAACCCGGATTTCCGACGGCACACCGTCAATCGTGACGTTGTAAAGTCCCGACTTTCCTTCGCCGACGACACCTTCGAACTTCACCGGAATGATCGAACCGGTAGACGAAGCCGTGCCGTAGGTTTCGGCCAGCTTTGCTTTGTCGGCAAGCGCCAGGGCTCCGATCTCGCTAGCTTCGACCGCCTTTTGTGCAACGAAGTCGCGAATACGCGGGAAAGTATCCACACCATAGACGTCAGGTGAAAAAGCCTGTTGCCGAATGTCGCTCTCGGAGCCGACGCGCACGACCTTGGTATCCAGGACTATGGCACCGGCCACCACAGCGGCGATCGCGACCGCGATCCACTTTCCATAGCTGGGCTTCACGAATGACGCGCCGCCGACTGCTGTTTCGACCTTGGCCATATCTTCCTCCGGCATGCAATTATCGTTCGGCCGCGACAAGGCTTGCGGCCGGCATGTTCTTTTCGTGTCAGGAGCTGGATGTTTAGGACGCCTGTTAACCGCGCCCGTTCAGCACGTCCTTAGCGGCTATGCGCAACTGCCCGGCGCTGCGTGCGGCATTGATCCGCGAAGCGCTTCTGGGCGACCGTCATTACTAACGTGAAAACCATTGTTCTCCTCCCAGTCCGCGCTTGCGCGGCTTTTTCGTTTGAGGGTCCCGTCCCTGCGAACGCTGCTCCCACCCTCGAGCCGGGAGAAATGTCTGCTGCATGCCTCCCAATGACAATCACTCTAGATGAAATAAATTACGATGTCAGTAAAAAAATACATGCATATGAGATAATAATGTTATATATAGACTGCAGAAGCTTCGTCTCGCGCGGCGCATGCAGGGCTGTGCAAGCAGTCAGGATCTGCGAGAGTCTGGTCAGTTGAAGCTTTCTGGGAGGAAGGAAATGCAAGCCGAAATAGCGGCTCTTGAGCATGGCTTGGGCGGTGGACGCCATCATGCATAGGGGTGACATTCTTATCGGAATCGACTCCGGCACGTCCGTGGTGAAAGCGGTGGCGTTCGACCTTTCAGGCACCCAGATTGCGGTAGCTTCGGTCACGAATGCCTATGACACCGGCGCCGGAGGTGCCGCGACCCAGTGCATGAGCCGAACCTGGCAGGACTGTGTCACGGCCCTGAAACAGCTTGGTAATTTGGTCGAAGGCCTGAGCGGGCGCACTGTCGCGATCGGCGTGACCGCGCAGGGAGACGGAACCTGGCTGGTGGGGCGGGACAATGTTCCGGTCGGTGACGCCTGGCTTTGGCTTGATGCCCGTGCCGCACCTACTGTCAGCCGGCTGGAAGGAAATGCGCTGAACCGGGCCCGGTTCGAGGCAACGGGAACAGGGCTGAATACCTGTCAGCAAGGCGCCCAGCTTGCGCATATGGACCGGTTTGATCCGGCAAGCCTGGACCGCGCGGAAGTCGCGCTTCATTGCAAGGACTGGCTCTACCTGAACCTCACGGGCGTCCGGGCAACGGACCCGTCCGAGGCTAGTTTCACCTTTGGCAACTTCCGGACCCGGCAATATGATGATGTGGCCATCGAAGCACTCGGCCTCAGGCACCGGCGGCATCTGCTGCCGGACATCGTTGAGGGAACGGAATCGACCCACGGGTTGAGCGATGCAGCCGCGCAGGCGACGGGCCTTCGGGCTGGGACACCGGTTTCGCTCGGCTATGTCGACATGGTGATGACGGCACTTGGCGCCGGTGTCTACACGGGCGAAGCGGATGCCGCCTGTTCGACGATTGGCTCCACCGGTGTGCACATGCATGCCAAGCCAGCCGAAGAAGTCCACCTCAATGCTGAAGGCACAGGCTATGTGATTGCGCTGCCGGTGCCGGGCATCGTTACCCAGGTGCAGACCAACATGGCGGCCACGCTCAATCTTGACTGGGTTCTCAACATTGCCGCGGACGTGATGCGCGGCATGGGACAGGATGTCTCTCACCGCGATCTGGTGTCCCACATCGAGGGCTGGCTTGCCGCCGGCAAGCCGGGCGCCATCCTCTATCACCCCTACATCTCCGAAGCCGGCGAACGCGGCCCCTTCGTCAATGCCAATGCCCGCGCCGGATTTACTGGGCTTTCCGCCGCAAATGGGTACGCGGATCTGGTGCGTGCGGTGGCGGAAGGTCTCGGTATGGCCGCCCGTGATTGCTACGCCGCAATGGGAGCACTTCCTTCCGAACTTCGGTTGACCGGAGGCGCGGCACGCTCCCCGGCACTGCGCCAGATACTGGCAGCCGCGGTGAACGCACCGGTTCGCGTCTCGGCCCGGGACGAGGCCGGAGCTGCAGGTGCCGCAATGATGGCGGCGGTTGCCACCGGCGTTTATCCGGACATGCGCAGCTGCATCAGCGAGTGGGTCACGCCCTTGCTTGGACAGGCGGAAGCACCCGATCCCGGCCTTGTCCGGTCCTACGAGACTATTTTCCCGGTCTTTGCAGGTCTTCGCAGGGATCTTGCAGGCACATGGGACCTGCTCGCGAAACTGCGCACTGAAAGCCGCGACGAGACGGAACCTGCCAGCAGTGTCACCACAGGAGCATGAAATGACGAGCGAAACGCAGACGATCGATCTTTTGGTGATTGGTGGCGGCATCAATGGCGCCGGCATTGCGCGCGACGCTGCCGGCCGGGGACTGTCCGTCTGGCTCTGCGAAAAGGATGACCTTGCGCAAGGAACGTCATCCCGGTCGGGCAAGCTGGTTCACGGTGGTCTGCGCTATCTGGAATATTATGAGTTTCGTCTGGTGCGCGAAGCTCTTATCGAGCGGGAAGTGCTCATGAATTCCGCCAGCCATATCATCTGGCCCATGCGCTTTGTGCTGCCTCACAGCCCGGCAGACCGCCCGGCCTGGCTCGTGCGTCTCGGCTTGTTTCTCTACGATCACCTGGGAGGCCGCAAGAAGCTGCCGGGCACCCGGACGCTCGATCTGCACAGGGACCCGGAAGGTGCGCCGATCCTCGACAATTACAAACGCGGTTTCGAATATTCCGACTGCTGGGTCGACGATGCCCGCCTTGTTGTCATCAACGCATTGGACGCCTTCGAGAAAGGGGCCCGGGTTCTCACGCGTACGGCTGTTGCCAGCGCGCGCCGCGACAACGGCGTCTGGCTGGCAACATTGCGCAACAGCGAGACCGGCGAAACGTCAACAGTTCGGGCCAGATGCATCGTCAATGCGGCAGGTCCCTGGGTATCCGATGTCATCTTGAACGTAGCCGGATCGAACTCCAGCCGGAACGTGCGTCTGGTCAAGGGAAGCCACATCGTTGTGCCGAAGTTCTGGCAGGGACAACAGGCATATCTGGTCCAGAACGACGACAAACGGGTGATCTTCATCAACCCCTATGAGGGCGACAAGGCTCTGATCGGAACCACGGATATCGCTTATGAAGGCCGGGCCGAGGACGTGCAGGCCGAGGAATTCGAGATCGAATATCTGATCAAGGCCGTGAACAGGTACTTCAAGGCAAAGCTGCGCCGGTCGGATGTCCTGACTTCCTTCTCGGGTGTGCGTCCGTTGTTCGACGACGGCAAGGGCAATCCGTCCGCCGTAACGCGCGACTATGTGTTCGATCTCGACATGGCGGACAATGTCCCGCTTCTGAATGTCTTCGGCGGCAAGATCACGACCTTCCGCGAGCTTGCAGAGCGTGCGATGCACAAGCTGGACCGGATCTTCCCGCAGATGGGCGGCGACTGGACGGAAACCGCCAGGTTGCCTGGCGGCGAAATTCCGAATGCCGATTTCGAGAGCTTTTCGGAAACGATGCGGGAGGCCTATCCGTGGATGCCGCGCGCCCTTTTGAAACACTACGGGCGCTGCTACGGGGCAAGAACCAGCCGGATAGTCGGCTCGGCCACCGCACTGGACGGGCTTGGCAGACACTTCGGCGCGCAACTCTATGAGGCCGAGGTGCGCCATCTCGTCAACGAGGAATGGGCGCAGACCGCCGATGACATCCTGACCCGGCGGACCAAACACGGCTTGCACCTGAACGCGGATGAAAAAGCGGCCTTTTCAAGCTGGTTCAACGCCGAATACGCGGCACGCGCCGCCTGATATCCGGCTCGGACGCCTGCCATTTCCCCGACGACTGGACACTTCATGCCCCTGACGCTTTCGCTCAACACAAACCCGCTTGTCAATCGCTACGCGGATCCCGCGGATCTGATCGAGACGGTCGCACGCGACCTGAAGATCCGTGATCTGCAGTTGACGCACGAGTTCATCAATCCCAGCTGGCCGGCGCCCCTTATCCGGCGGTTGACGCGCGAGATGTCGGCGTCACTTGCGAGGACAGGGGTGCGGGTGACCAGCGGCATGACGGGGCCCTATGGCCGCCTCAATCATTTTGGCCATCCCGATGCCGATGTGCGGCGTTATTATGTAGACTGGTTCAAGACCTTCACCGACATCATCGGCGATCTCGGAGGCGTTTCCGTCGGCACCCAGTTCGCGATTTTCACCTACAAGGATTACGACGATCCGGTCCGGCGGGACGATCTGATCAGGATCGCCATCGAGTGCTGGGCGGAGGTTGCCGAACATGCGAAGGGGGCGGGCCTGGAATATGTTTTCTGGGAGCCGATGAGCATTGGTCGGGAATTCGGCGAGACAATAGCAGCCTGCCTTACCCTTCAGGAGCGAATTTCAGCCACGCCGATGGCCATTCCGATGTGGATGATGGCCGATATCGACCACGGTGACGTGACCAGCTCAAATCCGGACGATTTCAACCCCTTTGCCTGGGCCGAAGCCGTTCCACGGGTGTCGCCGATCATTCACATCAAGCAGAGCCTTCTGGACAAGAGCGGCCATCGGCCTTTCACGGCGGAATTCAACGCCCGTGGCCAGATCCATCCTGAGCCGCTCCTGGAAGCTTTGGCGAAAGGCGGCGCCGAGGACAATGAGATCTGCCTGGAGCTCAGCTTCAAGGAGCGCGAGCCAAATGACCGGCAGGTCATTCCGCAGATCGCCGAGAGTGTTGCCTTCTGGGCACCTCATATCGATACGGGCCAGCAGGATCTCAACATCTAGCTGATCGCGTCTTCGGCTATTTGCCAACGGGCTTGCGGTAGCAAGGCCCCGATATCTAAGCTATTGAAATCAGGTAACCGTCGCGGTTCGGCTGGCGGCGGCAAGCGGCATTGCGAAATATTGGGAAGGTACGCAAGGTGAGGGATATCGACCCGGAGGAATCGCTCGCGACGCGGGCTGCCTGGCTGCATTACGCCGGTGGATTGACACAGGCGGCCGTGGCAAAGCGGCTCGGGGTTGCCTCGGTCAAGGCGCACCGGCTGATCGCAAAGGCGGCTGCCGAAGGGGTGGTGAAGGTCTCCATTGATGGCGCGATCATCGAATGCGTCGAGTTGGAGGACAGCCTCTGCGACCGTTTTGGCCTCGAATTCTGCGATGTCGCACCGGATCTGGGCGAGCCCGGCATACCGCTGCGGGCTCTGGGCCAGGCCGGTGCGGATTTCATCCGCCGGGAAATCGAGCGCAAGGAGCACAAGGTCATTGGCCTTGGCCATGGCAGGACGCTTTCCAACGCTGTTCGTCTGATGAGCCGCATGGATGCAGGCGGTGTCCAGTTCGTGTCCCTGCTCGGTGGATTGACCCGTAACTTTTCCGCCAATCCATATGACGTCATGCATCACCTGGCCGAAAAGACGGCGGCGAGCGCCTTTGTCATGCCGGTGCCCTTCTTTGCCAATTCGTCGGAAGACCGGGAGGTGCTGCTCGCACAGCGCGGGGTTCAGGACGTGTTCGACATGGCGAACGCAGCCGATATCAAGCTCGTCGGGATTGGCACCGTCGAGCCGCAGGCGCAGCTGGTCTCGTCCGGCATGATCGAACTCAGTGAGATCCAGGAAATCAAGGCTGGTGGCGGTGTCGGTGAAATGCTCGGCCATTTCTTCGATGCCAGTGGACGGACACTGGAAACGACCCTGACCGCCCGCACGCTTGCGGCCACGCTGGACGAACGGGCCGATAGTCAGATCATCGCGATTGCAGGTGGTCCTGAAAAGATCGAGGCCATTCGCGCAATTTTGCGCAGCGGACGCCTGCGTGGCCTTATCACCGACGAGACTACCGCGCATGCCCTGACCGGAGCGTGACCGGTCAGGACACGAAGACGGCTTGATCAGCCGGCCAGACACTTGGCCTTGCGGGCAATCTCTTCTGTCGTGATGCCGAACTCCTCGTAGAGGCGTTCGGCCGGGGCTGAAGCTCCGAAACCACTCAAGCCGATGACATTGTCTTCACTGCCGACATAACGGGCCCAGCCAAGTTTTCCCGCGGCCTCGATGGCAATGCGCGGGGCGGTACCGAGAACGTCGGCGCGGTAGGCGTCCGGCTGTGCGTCGAACAGTTCCCACGACGGCATCGATACGACCGCAACGGCCAGTCCATCGGCTGCCAGGCCCTCGGCTGCCTCAACCGCCAGTGCGACTTCGGTTCCGGTCGCGATCAGCGTGATGTCGCGGCCTTCTCCGAACTGGCGGATGACATAGGCACCGCGTGCAGTCAGGTTTTCCTCTGTTCGCTCCAGGCGCAATTGCGGGACAGCCTGACGGGAAAGGGCCAGAAGGCTCGGCGCATTCATGGAGCGAATGGCACAGTCCCAGGCTTCCAGCGTTTCAACAGTGTCTGCCGGTCGGAACACTGTCAGGTTGGGGATTGCCCTCAGCGAGAGGAGATGCTCGACCGGCTGATGGGTTGGGCCGTCTTCGCCAAGACCGATGGAATCATGTGTCATGACATAGATGGAGCGCAGCCCCATCAGGGCCGAGAGGCGAATGGCGTTCCTTGCATAGTCGGAAAAGACAAGGAAAGTGCCGCCGTAGGGCAGAAAGCCGCCATGCAGCGCGAGACCGTTCATGGCTGCCGCCATGGCAAATTCACGAACTCCGTAACCGATATAACGGCCGGACGCTTCGCGCGAAAACTGGCTGTTGACCGCAGGAACGCGGGTCAGGTTCGACCCGGTCAGATCGGCTGATCCCCCGATCATTTCCGGCAGGGCCGGGGTGACGGCCTCCAGGGCCATCTGGCTTGCCTTGCGGGTGGCGGCGGACCTGGGCTCTGAAAAGAGGCTGTCACGCGCACTGGAGACTGCTGCCTCATAGCCTGCTGGCAAGGTGCCGCTCACGCGTCGTTCGAACTCGCGGCGTTTGTCTTCAGGCGCAGCTGCTAGCCGGTCTTCCCAGGCCTTTCGGCTGTCCTGGCCAACTGTCCCGATCTTCTTCCAGCTTTCGGCGAGTTCATCCGGAATGGTGAAAGCAGGGGCCGTCCATCCGAGAGCCTTCTTGGTCGCGTGCGCTTCGTCCTTGCCAAGCGCCGCGCCATGTACACCGGCGGTGCCTGCCTTGTTGGGGGAGCCAAAGCCGATCACCGTTTTCAGGGCGATCATCGAGGGTGTGTCGGTGGCTGCCTTGGCTGCGGTCAGTGCGGCGTCGACTGCAGATCCGTCGTGTCCGTCGCACGTTTGCACATGCCAGCCACAGGCTGCGAAGCGGGCCGGAACATCCTCGGAAAAGGAAACGCTGGTTCGGCCGTCGATGGTGATGGAATTGTCGTCGTAGAGAACGATCAGTTTGCCAAGGCCCAGATGACCGGCAAGGCTGATCGCTTCCTGACCAATGCCTTCCTGAAGGCAGCCGTCACCGACGATCACATAAGTGTTGTGATCTACGAGTTCATCACCGAACTCATCTGCAAGACGCCGTTCGGCCAAAGCCATGCCGACGGCGGTCGCAATGCCCTGGCCAAGAGGGCCAGTGGTGGTTTCGACGCCTTTGGCGTGACCATGCTCGGGATGACCTGCGGTTATCGAGCCCCACTGCCGGAAGTTTCGGATCTCCTCGATCGTCATGTCTTCATAGCCGCACAGGTGCAGCAGGCTGTAGAGGAGCATGGAGGCATGACCGTTTGACAGCACAAAACGGTCCCTGTCCGGCCAGTCCGGTGTTTTCGCATCAAACTTCAGGTGTTTGCGAAACAGCACGGTCGCTGCATCCGCGAGACCCATGGGCGCGCCCGGATGTCCGGAAGCGGCTGCCTCGACGGCATCTATGGACAACGCCCGAATACAGTTGGCGAGTTTGAAATTTTCCGGGTCCAGGGCTGCTTTCGACGATAGAAATGTGTCTGTAGTCATGAGGTCCTCCTCTGCGCTTACGGCATAGGCGTAGCGGAGGATGTCACAAAAATAAATCACAAAATCACAAAATAACTTTGATTTTGTGATTTTGTGATGTTAAGTATCAAGCATCCGGTGAACACCGGACGAGGAGGATTTGCGTGAAACGCGAAGAACGAAGACAGGCGATCATGGATCTGCTCGTGGAACACAGGGAAGTCGATCTCGACGACCTTGCGGAGCGATTTTCCGTCTCGAAAATGACAATTCACCGGGATCTGGACGAGCTCGAACAGGCCGGCGTGCTGCGCAAGGTGCGCGGGGGTGCCACTGCGGATTCAGGAACGCAGTTCGAAAGCGACTTCCGCATCCGGGCCCGCCAGGACGCGGCCGCGAAGGAGCGGATGGCCCGTGCGGCGCTCGAGCTGATCGAACCCGGCATGACCGTGATGATCAACGACGGTTCGATGGCCGCAGTGCTCGGCTCAATGCTGCCGGAAAAGCGGCCGCTGACGGTCATCACCAACAACGCCGCCATTCTCGATGGTTTGCGGGATGAGCCCGGCATCACCCTTTTGGGCCTCGGCGGCGTCTATTCGGCCAAGTTCAACGGCTTTTTCGGCGTCGTTACCGAAGCGGCGCTGTCGCAGTTGCGCGCGGATATCGCTTTCGTGTCGACCCCGGCCGTAGCGGACCTGAAGGCCTTTCACATGGACGACAACGTCGTTCGTTCCAAGCAAAAGATGATGGGTGCTGTGTCTCGGTGCTGCCTGCTCGTCAATCACACACGTTTCGGACGCACCGCACTTCATACCCTCGCCGATCTGGATCGGTTCGACTGGATCATCACGGATGACCAGCCGGCCGGAGATGCTGCGAAGGAAATCGAGGCTGCGGGGCTCAAGCTGATGATCGCAAAGGACTGAGCGAATGACTGCCCTCACCGGAAAATGGGTCGGTACGAGCTGGAAAATGAACAAGCTGCTGGCGGATGCCAGACGGTTTGCGGACGGGCTTGTCACGTCCGACGCGGATCGGGATCCCCGGATCCAGCGGTTTGTCATCCCTCCCTTCACCGCGGTGCGCGAAGTGAAGGCGATGCTCGCAGGCACATCGGTGAAGGTCGGCGCGCAGAATATGCACTGGGAAGATGCAGGCGCGTGGACGGGAGAAGTCTCGCCGCTCATGCTGACCGATTGTGGTCTCGACATTGTCGAACTTGGACATTCCGAACGGCGCAGTTTTTTCGGTGAAACCGATGAGACCGTCGGCCTGAAGACAGAAGCGGCCGTGCGTCACGGGCTCGTTCCGTTGATCTGCATCGGCGAAACGCTGGTGGAAAAAGAGGCCGGACAGGCACAGGCGGTGCTTGAGGCGCAGGTTCGCGCGGCTCTTGGCAATCTGTCCGATGGGCAGAAACAGGCCGAGATCCTGCTTGCCTATGAACCGGTCTGGGCAATCGGCGTCAATGGTGTGCCGGCAACGTCGGACTATGCCGACGCTCGCCAGGCGGAGATCATTGCCGTTGCCGAGGACGTACTCAACCGGCGTATCCCCTGCCTCTATGGCGGGTCGGTCAATCCCGGAAACTGCGAAGAGCTCATTTCCTGTCCTCATGTGGACGGGCTGTTCATCGGGCGATCCGCCTGGGAAGTCGAGGGTTATCTCGACATTCTCGCCAGGTGCTCGTCGAAACTCGGAGAGGTTTGACATGAAACTTGCAATTGCGGGCGACAGTGCAGGCGAGGGCCTTGCAAAACTGCTGGCGGACTACCTGAAGGATCGTTTCGAGGTTGAGGAGATCTCCAGAACGCCCGAAGGGCCGGATGCGTTTTACGCCAATCTGTCCGAGCGTGTTGCCAGCCAGGTTATCTCTGGTGCCTACGACCGGGCGATCCTGGTTTGCGGAACCGGTATCGGTGTGTGCATTGCCGCCAACAAGGTGCCGGGCGTTCGCGCCGCACTGACCCACGACACCTACTCCGCCGAACGGGCAGCCCTTTCCAACAATGCCCAGATCATCACCATGGGTGCGCGCGTCGTGGGACCCGAACTCGCCAAATCCATCGCCGACGCCTTCCTGAAGGAAACATTCGACGTCAATGGCCGCTCTGCTAGCAATGTTGAAGCGATCAATGCCGTCGATTCGAAGTATCACGCGGTTTGATCGAAATTGCTGACCTGAGGGACGATGGGACCATGCTGAGACTGCCGAACGATACGGACGTAAAGGCCGAGACGCTGAAGGCGTATCTGGCAAGACAGCATGGGTCGAGAGATACCGCAGCAGTCCTTCAAGCCATTGCGGATGCGACCGGCGTGCTGGCAGACAGGCTCGCCGCGGGTCGTTTGCCGGGTGACCCGGGCGAGGTCGTTGGCACAAATGAAAGCGGCGACAAGCAGAAGGCCCTCGATGTCGGTGCCCATCTTCACATGGTCGAGGTACTTCGGGCAGCAGGCGTCCGCCAGCTTCTTTCCGAAGAAGCCGAAGAAATCATTCTTCTAAATCCGGAAGGCACGCTCGACGTTGCCATCGACCCCATCGACGGGTCCGGCAGCATCGGCACGGGCGCACCGCTCGGGACGCTGTTCTCGATCCTGCCGGCGTCAGACCAGGGTTTCCTGTGCAAGGGCAGGACCGTCGTCGCGGCAGGATATGTCTCCTTCGGTCATTCCACTGACCTGGGATTCAGTTTGGGCAACGGTCTTCACCTGGCTGTTTTCGACCGCGGCACGGGCGAATTCCGGATGCTGCGCGAGAACCATAAGGTACCGGCAAAATCGCGAACATTGGCCTTCAACGCCTCCAACGCGCGGCACTGGCCGGATGCGGTCCGGCGGTTTTCCGATGACGTTTTGAAAGGCAAAGAGGGACGCCTGGGCGAAAACTACAACATGCGCTGGCTGGCGTCCGCTGTGGGGGAATTCCACCGGATCCTGCTTCAGGGCGGGTTGTTCTTCTATCCCGGCGACAGCCGACCCGGGTATGAAAACGGTCGCCTGCGTCTGATTTATGAAGCCGTGCCGATCGCGTTTCTGATTGAGCAGGGCGGCGGCAAGGCGACAGACGGGCAATCCCCTATCTTGGACCTTCTGCCCAAGAGCCTGCACCAGAACATTCCGTTGATCTTCGGTTCACCCGAAAACGTCGACATGTTCATTACCTATTGCACGGACAACACCTAAGGAGCTTTTGATGGCCCGCATCACTTCGCGTCAGCTGCTGGATCATGCAGCTGACAACGGCTACGCTGTGCCTGCTTTCAACATTTCCAACATGGAACAGGGCATGGCTGTCATGCGCGCCGCGGCAGAATGCGACGCGCCGGTCATCCTTCAGGCAAGCAGGGGGGCACGGACGTACGCCGGCGACAGGGTGCTTGCCCGTCTGATTGACGGTTTCGCCGAAACCTATCCCGATATTCCTGTCTGCATGCATCTGGACCACGGCAACAACCTGGCAACCTGCGTGACGGCTATCCAGCATGGTTTTACCTCCGTGATGATGGACGGGTCGCTGGAAGTGGATGGCAAGACGCCTGCGAACTATGCCTATAACGCGGGTATCACACGGCAGGTGGTGGACATGGCTCATGCAGCCGGTGTCTCGGTAGAAGGCGAACTTGGCGTGCTTGGGTCACTCGAAACCGGAATGGGCGATCAGGAAGACGGACATGGCGCGACCGAAAAGTTGAGCGAAGACCAACTCCTGACCGACCCGGCAGAAGCTGAGCGCTTCGTCGCCGATACGGGAGTCGATGCGCTTGCCGTTGCCATGGGCACCAGCCACGGCGCCTACAAGTTCACGCGCAAGCCGGATGGCAGCGTTCTGGCAATGAACGTGATCGAGGCCATTCACGCCCGTCTGCCGAACACGCACCTTGTCATGCACGGGTCGTCTTCGGTGCCGGAAGATCTCCAGGAAATCATCAATTCCTACGGAGGCGATATTCGCCGGACCTGGGGCGTTCCGGTCGAGGAAATCCAACGCGGCATCAAGAGCGGCGTGCGCAAGGTGAACATCGATACCGACAACCGCCTGGCAATGACGGCAGCCGTGCGCAAGGCCCTGTCGAACGATCCGTCCGAATTCGATCCACGCAAATACCTGAAGCCTGCCATAGAGTTAATGGCGCAAGTGTGTCGCGACCGTTTCGAGGCCTTTGGAACTGCCGGACATGCCAGCCGAATCCGACCGCTACCGCTTGAAGCGATGGCGCGGCGCTACACCTAACAGGGTCGTGCGCTAAGGGGAGCAGTTTGATTGAGTGCCTGGCGGGAGCGCGCGAAGCGGTCCCGCCAGGCAAGCGGCCGCACTAGGTGGGGGTTGCGGTCGTAATGGGAAAGGATTGCGTTCACCGCGACATCCTTTTCGATTTCCGGGACCTGATTTGACGGGTGCGGATTTTTTGCGGGGTCTGTCCGCTGATGATCTGCAGATATGATTTCTGCAACTCGAGCGCTTCGCGGGCTTCGGCATCGACACCGGCCTGTTGCTCCAGAAACCGGCGCCAGGACACCCGCTTGCCGGCCAGACCTCCGGTCATGCGTTTCCAGGCGGGATGTCGTTCGAGGCGTGGATCGAGCGGACGGCGGCGGTATTTGGTTTTAGGCTTTGTCCGATCAAATAGCCGGTCCTGTTTGCAATAAGGGCCGTACTTGTCTTCAAGGTTCTTTTTCGAAAACAGCCGATCAACGGCGCTGGCTTTTTCCATGGTGCCGGTGCCGATGTCGCGGAACACGAACCCGGCTCCGCGCCTGCGAAGTTCGACGCCGTAGAGGGCAAAGCCCTCATGCAATTCTTCCCAGGATCCCGCATCACGATGGATCGTGAGCAGCTCGCTCTTGTGGTCTTTGAGAAATCCGGAAAAGGATTGCTCCCACGAGTTTGCTTCCTTGTCCCGGGCCTTCCGGTTTTCACGCTCATTATCCTGTCCGCGGCCCTGGACCACTTCCAGTCCGTGTTTCTTTTCCAGCTCGGCCGCGGTCTTCTGCAAGATCTGGAAATCGCGAAACGGGGTATGCATCCGGAAGGTTTCCGGATGCACAAGATTGAACTGGATATGCATGTGGAAGTTTTCAGTATTGATGTGGGTGCCGACCACGCGCTGATGATCTTCCAGTCCGAGCGCTTTGGCGAACTCAGTCTCAATGTCCTTCAGAACATCGATGTCGGGCTTTTCGCCTTCGGCAAATGACACCACCAGGTGGTAATTCGGATCTGACTTGCTGCGAGAATTCAAGGCCTGCGTCGCGCGGATCTCCGCGATGGCCGTGTCTAGGTCATCGATGCCGTCGCCGGCCTTGCAGTTGGAAAGCCAGAACTGATCGAGCTTTTCGCCCTTCTCCTTTGCTCCGGCTATGTATTTCGCGAGGGCTTTGGCGCTGGAACATTTCTTGAGAGACGTCTTCTTGGCAATCACGGCTTTAGATCCGCAATCCGAGCCTTGATCTGGCTCTGTGTCTGACGAACGTCGCGCAGAAGCGACTGCATCTGTCGAACCATATGGCCGTCCGCAGTCTCATTCATGCCCTTCAGCAACAGGTTGCCCAAGCGCGCCTGGTCTGCGTTGATTTCCAGGAGACGCAAGATCGCCTGATCCAGCGACTTATCCGGAAACTTCCCGCTTTCCAGAACACGTTCGACAACGCGCGAAGCAGAAAGCTTCGTGCGTTTCGCATGGGTCATGATGCTCTCGTGGAGATCCGGGTTGAGGTAAGTAATGAGCTGGATTCGCCGGGGCTTTTTCACCGGCTCATCTCCAGCTCACGGCCCAAACCTTGGTCCTTGACTAAACTGCGGGCATGCTCCCTCTGCATTTGCACAAAGGAATCTCGCAGCGCCGTAAGCAGGCCTTTTTCACCGCGGATCTGTTTCAGGTCGTTCCAGTCAGTTGCCCCGCGCTCCCTTTCGGCTGGCGTAAAACTCGGAGCCAGCACCTTGCCGCCAACCGCCTCGGCGGCGCGCTGCGCGCACTTCAGGCCCTTGTTGGGCAGGGGCGGATTTCTGTTCGGCAAATGATGATCGTCATCGGCTGAGATCAGAAGATTTGCTTTCGGGAACTTCTCTCGAACGGCCTTCGCGGTGGCAACAAGGTTGTCACCATCAAAGGCAACGGCGGTCGGCAGATTGGTCGCCTTATGAACATCCGCACCGGTTGCGTAGCCCTCGCCGATTATGATGGTCAGTTTGTCGCCTTTGTCTCGGCCGTTTTCCAGATCCTTGCTCGGGTCAATCGTGTGAAAGAGCCCTTCTTTTCGGCCATGCTTCAGGTAGATTTTTTCATCGCCGACAAACTGCAGGGACCAGATGCGGCCGTTTTCGTCGCGCAGCGGCACGACCATGCGACCATCGTCGGCCACCTTCACGCCATAGCCGCGAACGTTCTTCCGGGCGAGGTAAGGGCAATTTTCGGGGGTGGCCCAGGACTTCAGGTTCGTCCAGATTCCAAAGGCCCGTTTGGCTGTTGCTTCCTGTTCGGTGACCCTCACGCGCTCGCGGTTCTCGCGGTTCTGCGCGGCTTCGGCGACAAGGCGTTGCTTTTCTTGCTGTGTCAGGCCGTCCCCTTTGGAGATCCACTGCAAGGGTACATCGTCGCCCTTGAAGTTCTTGAACTGGCCGTTCGGAACACCATCCAGAAAACCGCGATAGCTGGCGTTGGTTTCCTTGCCATCGCCGGTGAGCGCAATGCGGTGCCATTTCCCGTCCATTTCCGGAAGACCCTGCAACTCCGCGCCGTTTTCGCGCAGGAACTTGCCGAAGGCAGTGCGCGGATCCTCGCGGGGGTGCTCCTGCTGGTTTTCCGGAAGGAACTGTTTCAGCCCCTCCGGAACCTCTGTGCCTTTTGCGAACCAGGCCTTGGCCTTCTTGTCCCAGATAGCACCGGCTTCATCTGCGACCGTGCGCTGCTCATAGGGAACGGCCAGGTAGGTTTTTTGAATGGGTTGTTTGTCAGCCATGGCGAAAAACTCCTTGAACGAAAGCGGGGAAGAAACTTGATGTGCTGTGGCGGTCAGTCGAGGAACACGCCATCGACCTCGGTAGGGCCGGCATAGGCGCTGGTGTCTTTCGGCCAGAGCTCAACGCCATCGGTATTGATGACCGTGATGTTGCGAAGCGGGGAATTGTCGGTGAGGTAGCCACCGACGATGTCGATATCGCCAAACTCCTCGTGGATCTTGAGAAGGATCTGGACTGCTCTGCTGATCTTCATGAGGAAGCCTTTCCGCTGGACGACGGGAGAGAAGGAATTGAAGTGGGGGAAGCGAGCGGGATTTTTGCCCGGGCCTGAAGGTCTTCGTTCTGAAAGTAGAGAACCTGGCGGCCATAGATGGCCGGACGCCCGGCCACAAAAATCAGCATGTCGCCGGCGCGGGTGACCTTGCCGCCGGCCCCTGTCTGGATCCCCGGCAACGACATGCATTCGTCCGGGGTGAGAAGCGGCCGGGCCACCTCCATCAAGGTTTCGGAATAGTTCGTCCCGATTTTCCCGGTGGTGTGGCTGGCTGATGTCTTTTTCTGAACGAGCGTGGTCTTACCGGCCATGTCCGACAGAACCCGTGCTGTTTCCATCGTGTTCGGCGCGTAGGCAATCCGGACATGGCAGTTGGAAACAATCGACTGTTCGCGGCCGTAAGTTTTCTGGAGCTGCGTGAGATCCTGAACAATGACAAAGGCTTTCAGTCCGTAGCCCGCCATGAAGGCAATCGCCTTCTCGAAAATCTCCAGCTTGCCGACTGACGTAAACTCGTCGAGCATCAAGAGCATGCGGTGTTTGTAATGCTTGACGGAACGGCCGCCCTCGAACGCCATATGAGAGGTAAGGCGGGTGAGGAACTGGTTGAGTAGAATCCGCACCAAGGGCCGCAGCCGGGCGATGTCAGACGGCGGGATGACGATGTAAAGGGTTGCCGGCTTGTCGCCGTTCATCAGGTCGGTGATGCGGAAATCGGATTCCGATATGTTGCGGGCCACAATCGGGTCGCTGTAAAGCGCAAGCTGAGACGTGCCGGTGGAGTGAACGCCGGATCGCTCGTTGCTGGACCGTTTGCGCATACGGGCAGCGCCCAAGCGCACCTCGTCATTGACGACTTCGCGGCCATGCTCATAGCGCTCCATATCTTTCAAGAGCCGGTCAAAACTGTCGTCTTCCTCGCCATCCTTTTGGCCGAACGCGGCTTTTGCCGCCGCTGCCACGGCCTGTTCGCTGATGGACTTCGGATCCTCGTCGTCACCGATCGACATGAACGCGCGTACGTCTGCGAGCGTCGCAGTGCGGTTTTCGGATTTCTTGATCCGGTAAAGGACATGCAAGATTGCGGTGCAGAGCCAGCCGTAACCTTCCTGCATCCAGAAGTCCTTCAGGCCGGTGCCGTCCGGATCGATAATCATGATTGCGATGTTCTGGCAGTCAGCTATTTCGTGGTCCGTGCCGATCCGGATTTCTGCGAGTGGATTGTATTTGACGGAGCCCCTGTCTGCCGCCGGGTCAAAGCGAAAAATTCTCTGCCCTTGGGAAGCACGCCAGCCGGCGGTCAGAGCGTAGTTCTCACCCTTGATATCGAGGACCAACGCAGACTCTTCCCAGGAGAGCAGGGTGGGCAAAACCAGGCCGACACCCTTACCTGAGCGGGTAGGGGCGAAAGCCAAAACATGCTCCGGGCCATCGTGGCGAAGCATCTTGACGCCTCGCCGCATCGGCCAGCCGCCAACGACGACGCCGGTTTCCGACAGAAGGCCGCTTTCTTTCACGTCCCGGGTTTCAGCCCAACGGGCCGTGCCGTGTATGTCCTTCTGCTTCCGGCCGCCAAAGATCGTTTCTGACCTGGCTCCAGACGAGACGATTGCCCCGGTCAGGATCAGAACGAGAAAGGTGCCAAACCCGGCATAGGCCGGTTGAAGAACTTCGGTCGGAAATCCGCGGGCCTGCTGCCAGAAATCCAGAAGCCATTGCCACCAAGCGGGCTGAAGGGGATTGAAACCAAGGGTGTAGTGCCAGCCGGTCAGCGTCACGCCGACAAGAGCACCAAATGCCAGCACGGCAAACAAGCGCATCAAATGCATGACTGATCACGCAGCCTCGGCACTTACCGGCTCGCGGTCGCGCAGCACATAGCGACCCATCTTCATCTCATAAATATCCGATACAAAACGCCCACCCCGTGGGTCGCGCTTGATGTGGATCACCAGATCGACAAGACGGCGCATGAACGTCTCTGCGTCGGGCAAGGTCTGACCGGCCGCGTTTATGTTCTCCTGGAATCGTGCGGGAACCAGTTCGGCGCTTTCGGCATGGACCGTGCACATCCAACCACGCGCGCCGGTGTTGAGGACATTGAGCGCGGCGAAGGCATTCTGCGTGGAGATTTCCCCGAACAGGATATTGTCCGGCGAGATGCGCATCTTGTGATCGTAGAGCTGCTGCCATGTCCGCAGGCCTGCGCCTTGCGCAGTGTCACGCGCCGCCAGCAAAGATACGCCATTGTAGAAGCGGCTGACTTCCAGCTCGGGAGTATCTTCCGCACTGACAACGCGCCTGTCATCTGGGAGATACGACAGGAGATTGTTGAGCAGCGTGGTCTTGCCGGTATTGGTCGATCCGGAAATTGCAATGTTGCGCTGCTGATCGAGGGCCGATTTGAGATAGTCGATCATGCCGGCGGACAGACCCATGTCTTCCAGCGTGATCTTGTGAGGATGTTTGCAGCGGATTGCCAGCGACAGGCCGGAGACAACCGAATTGCCGATCAGGCATTCGAAGCGGTGACCGCCCGGCAGAACGGTTGAAAGCTGGGGTTTGGATGTGGGGTCAAATTCCAGACCCTTCATATTTGCCAAGGCGCGGCAGATGGTCTTGATCCTGTGCAGGGTCAAAGCCGGTTCATCGACTTCGGCAATGCGGTTTTCCAGATCGCGGCGTTCCACGATCAGCTTGCCCGGCGCCTTGGTCCGGACTTCGACAACATCGCTCGCTGCATAGTGCCTGGACAGCGGCTCAAGGATTTTTTGCAACAGAACCTGAGACATGGGTATTCACTCCAATGCCAGCCCAGTGCTTGGGCGTTGCTATAAATTTTGAGAATGGGGAAAGGGCAGGGACCCGGGCCAGGCCAGGTCCCTGCAAGTTTCAGAAAACCGTCAGGTTTCCCAGCGGACCGTTTTCCAGGACGAATAGGTCACCTTGCCGGTCGGATAGACCACCTTGGAGCGCTCATCGATCCGGTTGTAATAGGTCAGCTTGTATTCCGGATAGCGGCAGGTGCTTACCGGTCCATTCGCCCGCACGAGGCTGTAGCCGGGATTGCCGGTCAGGGTCTTTGAAGACCCGCCACAATTGCCGGAAACGGTGGTGTAGTTGCCGCTGCCGTCCCGGACGACAAGGGAGTAACCCTTCGCCTCGACATTGACGCGGTAACCGTTCAGCTTGCGCGTTTCCGTGCTTCGCTGACACTTGTCACCGTTGTTCAGTGTGGTGCCGTCCCCGGATGCCTTTGAATAGCTGGACCCGTCCGGACGCGTGTAGATCTTGGTCCGTTTCGTTGGAACCATCTCGGTGCAACCGTTGTAATATTTACGGGAATGATCCGGGCTGTCCTGATTGCGGACAAACGCATATGCGATTTCGGATGTACCCGGTTGCAGGTAGGACGTTGCGATCTTGTAGGCTTTGCCGTTCACATTGATGGAAACGTCCACGAGCTGCTGCGCACGCAGATTGGCATCGTTGTATTTCCAGCCGTTCGTGGTGACGGAGTGCGTGAATTTCTGATCATTCCGCTGGCATGCGGTCACATAGGTTCTTCCGCGGCCGGGAACGTCGTAGTAGTAGCGCTCCAAACCGTAGGAGAGACCAGCGGCAAGATCATGATCGAACGATGCGGGATCGTCGCAACCGTTCACGGTCGAAAAGATGCCAAGCATGTTCGCTTCGTCCGGCTGACAGCCCGCAATCACTTCCGAAGTGCCATTCACGATAATTTCGGTGCGGTACTGCCGGACGGCCTTGCCGCTCGCCAGATCGACAATCGGCGTGCAGACGTCGATGCCGTTTTTGTCGAACACGCGACTATGCGTGTAAGTGGTTTCGGTGGTGATGCACGGGGACGCCTGGAAAAGCTGACCTTCGTACTCATAGGTCCACATCGCCATTTCCGT
The DNA here is from genome assembly GCF_008107695.1 of Stappia sp. BW2. Classification (GTDB taxonomy): domain Bacteria; phylum Pseudomonadota; class Alphaproteobacteria; order Rhizobiales; family Stappiaceae; genus Roseibium. Next base: position 38,374 of record NZ_VIRG01000049.1, read on the forward strand.
GGAAACGCCTGTTCCAAAATCGTGCTGCATGGAACAACCGTTCGGCTCAGCCGTCATCTTGATCGGAGCGATGGTTTCGGATGGCGCGCATTCGCGCACGCTGACTTCCACCTTGTCATCTTTCGTATAGACAAGCGACGTGTTGACGATGGCCTTGCCGTTCTCGAGGTCGAAGTCGAACGTGCAGTTCTGTTTTTCCTCGATCTTGAACGCCTGTTCCTCGTCGGGCATGCACTCGCTGACCTTCAGCCGGCTTGCCTTCTCGTCTGTATAGGAGAGCGTGTATTGCGCATTGGCGATACCGGCCTCCAGATCGACCACATCCGAACAGGAGCCGTATTCCCGTTCCATTTCGTACACCGTCTCTGAGGGCGCACACTCGCTGACTGCAACGTCCTTGCCTGTCCGGTCCCGATAGGTCAGGCGTGATAAAAGCGTGACATGCTCTCCCTCAATATCGACATCGGGTTTGCAATCGTCGCTGGATTCCGAAATGGCAAAGGAGATTGACTGATCCGGCTGACAGGCGGCCAGGTCGAAGCGTGCACCGCGATCATCGTTGTAGAAAGACGTGTATTGCGGGCGGGCAAGGAGTGCGGCCTCGTCAACCAGATCCTCACAGGCCTCGTAATTGCGCTGGATGTTCCAGACAATGCCGTTTGGCGAGCAGGCATCCGTCTCGGTGACAATTCCGTCCTCAAGCGTTTCCGTCTTGGCGGTCTGGCGCACGATACCGCTTCCAAGATCGATCTGCGGCTCGCAACCATCCGTCGAGACGTTGATCGTCATGTTCGGATCGCGTTCTTCTTCCGGCTCTTCGTCCTCCTGGGCCAGCCGTTCGGGCGTCTGGTAACCTTCTGCAATCGGGTTCTCACTGCCGCCACCTTCATCAACGCTCGTATCGTCCTCGACAGTGTTTTCCTTGTCTTCAAGCTCCTCTTCGGGCTCTGCGGTTTCCTCAGTACCGGACAGGCGGGCAACCGCCTGAACGAACTCGGCTTCATCGCCATTGACGGAAATCGCTGTCGTCGGGAGAAGGCGGTTGCTTTCAACACCGAACTGGCTTGTGAATTTATCGGCTTCCAGATCGACAAAGTCGGCGTCTTTCTTGAGCCGGGTGACAACCACTTGTGCGATTTCTTCACCGTTGACGCTGACTTTGCGAGTGAAGCCCTCGGCAGTGATCCCACTGATATCAACGGCCTCGGTCGTGTTCGGCTGAGCATTGAATTGCAGTTGGACCGGCACGGCGCTGTCGGCAGACAACTCCGTTTCCAGAGAAGGCGACACGGTAAAGAGGTTCTCCTTAATCAGAACCTCTCCCGCTGCGGCACCCGATGTCTGGACCGAGGAGGGGCTAACCACTGGCACCGTCTGTGCCTGCGTGAGTGCGGTAGATGACGCCAGGACGAGCGCCATAAGGCCGCAAGACACTATTCTAGTGTATCGCATTCCAGTCTCCTTAATTTTGGGGAGGGTCGGCGAGGTACCAGTCAAACTTCGGGCGCACCTGTACGCGGGTGCCCTGGGCTATCCGGATGACTGGTTTAAGATCCACTGTGTCCTCAAGGAGGGCCGCAGTGATGGTTCCAATGTTCTCGCTGGCACCGGACAGGCCATTGGCGACAATATTGGAATTCGAACTGTCGATTTGTTGGGAGCCGGACACGGCAGCCTCGACGGCTGTCCCGATGCCCGTGGTCAAAATGGCGGAGCCGTATTTCTCCCAGAAGCGATTGTTCACTTCACCGGAAAGACCGGCATAGCCCTGTGCATCGCCGATATGGGCATTGAGCTGATAAATCTCAGCGCGGCTCTCTCCCAGAAGAATGCGGCTGCAAGAGAACCCGACACGGGTCTGCCCGACCTTATCGACCGAGGAATACTCGCAGATCATCCGCGACCCCTTCGGCACGAGCTTGGTCCGGCCGTGATACCCGTAGACGTCCCGGCTCACCTGAACGACAACAGAGCCGTTGTCGGCAAGCTGGCTGTTGATGCCGCTTTCCAAAATGCCCGTAATGTAGCGGTCAGCCGTCAGAATGCGGGTGTTGTCGACTGCGCCGGTCGAATAGCGCGACGGCGCTGAATAGCGGTCGTTCTCCGGATCGATCCCCTCTGGCGGTGGAAACCCGGGCAGGTTCGCATTCATCGGGGCAGGGCGGTTACCGGCGTCGGAAAAGTCCCCGGTAATGTCGGCGCCAGCAAGCTCCGACTGCATGGCGGCCCGCTCTCTGAGAGCGGTTTGCAGCATCAGCTCGTATTCGGTTGGCTGACGCGGTACCGCCTTAGGAGGTTCGATGTACTTGGTGACCGTCTGTGTTCGGATGACTTCTTTCGTCTCGACAACAGGTTTTTCGACTTCCCGAATGATCTCCTTCTCGATGATCACCGGTGGCATGGTGATAATCTTCGCTTCCACAGGCGGTTTCGGCGGCTCGGGCTTTTCGTAAGAGAAGACTGCCGGATCACTGGCGGGCAAACCGCGTGGATGAACAGGCTCCGGCCCACATGCACCGCCGAAGGTCAGGCCGAGCGCCAGCAGGATCTCGCAGACGGCCATGCTCACTTGCCTCCCGTGTACTGGATGCACATGAAGGACTGGCCGGACTTGAGGGTGATCAGGCGGTGAGTGGACTCGACAATGAAGGTGGTGCCTTGGACGCGGGTATTGACCAGCTCGTCAATGCCATCGACCACGACATAGGCGGTCGGCAATTCCACGTCGTTCCACTTGTCGCCGAACTGAATGTACGTGAAATGATCGTCCCGGAAGACCTGCTCGGGCCGCAGTTTCTTGTCGCCCCAAAGCTTGTATTGGTTCCAACCGCGCAGCGCGCCCGGATCGAATTTTTCTGTCTGGAGAAAGTCCTTGGAGCCGTGGGTGGCAACAGCGGCGTTGCCATTTGGCAAGGGGTTCCCCTTGGCATCGAACTCCACGAAGGACATGCCGGCGCTTTGCGGACCGACAATTCGGAAAGAGACATCTGGAACAGTCTTGGAATTGATGCCTTCGGCACGCAGATAGAAGGAATAGACATCACCGTCGTCGGTGTAGACCAGCATGGAGCTGTCGACACCGGCTCCCGTTGGTTTGACGGCTAGCGTGTTGTCCGACCGCTTTTTGACTTCAAAACGGGAGCTGTCGCCAAGATCTGCCGACTTGATTCTGACCCCTTTCGGCAACTGGATTGCGCTGACCATGTATTGCCGTAGACGCACTTTGTAGACGCAATCGCCACAGAAATTCTGGACGTGGATGCCCTGCTTTTTGCCGGGGCGCGACCAAGCCTCCTGAATCTGGCCGCCGATGCTTTCAGGGCGGGCGAGGGGACCGAAGTTTCCGGCCGCCTGGGCTTGCGCCTGCGGCACGGAACCGACAGGAAGCGTTGAGTTGACAACCAAGTTGGCCGCAGCAACCCGCTGCGTCGGTGTCGTGTTCGTAGAGACGCTGCCGGGCCTTGCCGGACCTTGCCCAAGCGGCGTTTGCGCGTGAGCTGAGCTCGCAACGGCGACGACGAGGAAAAGAACAGAAAATCGAAAAGTCATTTGGAAGCTTGCTCCTTGATGGACATGCCGAGGACGCGGATTCCAAGCGGGTTCTCGAACCGCTCGGCTGCAAGGACGTCATGGGGACGGGGGGTCATTTCCAGGAAGGCGCGCAGATGGCGGCGCTTCGGCTTTTCGCGGCCGATCCTGTCTGTCTGAAGAAACTCGACGACATAGAGGTAGACGCCATCGTAGGCATCGACCTGATAGGCACCCTTGATCGTGATCGAGCGGTTGAGGCCGTCTTTGATCGCTTCTTCGATGACCGTTTTGTTGGTCTTCACATAGTCATTGAAGAAGTCCGGATCGGAGTACGTGCGAACTTCCTTGAAACGGGTGTTCTGGGTGGTGTCGTCAATGGTGAGGATCTGGTGCACATAGCGCCGGGCAAGCTTTTCGAGCATCAGCTCGAAGCCATCGACTTCCATGGAAATCGGTTCGACACGATAGATCCGGTCATCGCTCGGATCGGCACGCAGAAGCGCGATTTCGGTCTCCTTGAGCGGTACGAGCGACACAAGGGCCTGGATGCTCGCCACCACACAGATTGCCAGCGCGACATTCGTTCCAACCGACAGGCGCAACAGCCAGGCCATGCGCCGGTGCGCGGTTTTGTAGGCAAACGGATCCGCTTGCAGGATGTTGGCGTGCTTCGGCTCCGGCTTGACCTCCGGAACCGTCGCCGCATGGGACTTGGACCGAGAAATGAAAGCCATCAGGCGGCCTCCACCCATTCAAAGGAACTCGGCTCAAATTCGATTTCCGCGCAGGCGCAGGGTGATTTGCGCATCTTGTCGATGCCGTCCGGTTCAATCGGCATTTCCACCTGTGCGCAGCCGGAAACCAGCCAACCAAGGCACACGACGAGTCTGAGGTGTTTCATGAAAGAAGACCCTTTGAGAGAGGAAGGAAGGGGGAGCTTGGCGACTACGAACCGCTGGAATCGATGATCCCGCCCGGAGCCGAACGCGAGGATTCCCAGGTTTTTCTATGCATGAATCCACCGACACGACCGGCAGCACCCGCCGCTGTTCCACCGGCAGAGACACCAACTGCAGCGCCGCGAATGGCCCCGGCAGACATGATCCCGGCCGACACGGTTCCAAGCATCGAACTGGATACGTGACCGGCGATGTTGACGGCCTCGGAAATCAGGGCAGCACCAAGCCAGCCCATAATCATGGCGAGTAGAAATTTGCCGCTGGTCAGGTCGATGTAGGCTTCTGGGTCAATCTCCGCGTCACCTGTGACGCCGAGGCCTTCGACACTGGCAATCACCAGAGAGAAGACAATGGACACACACAGCATTGTCGCGATGGAGCCGACGATTGTTCGCACCCCGGCCGCAATCAGATTGCGACCGAACGGGAAGGCGGCAAGGCCGACCAGAAAAGGCGAAATGCCGAGAACAACGGTGAGACGGAACAGGGAAACCGCCGTGTGCACCAGAAACAAAACCAGCAGGATGACGTAAGGCAGAAGCAGCGCGACACCGTATAGGATGTATTTTGGGGCTTCAGTGAACCCGCCTGCTCCCATGATCGTGGTGGCAATGTTGAAGACACCGCCGATGCCGTCTTCAACTCCCCGCAGCAAGGCGCTCAAGCCAGACAGGCCGTCTCCACCTTGGCCCATGATCTCACTGGCGAGCCCGCCCATAATGTTGACGGAAACGTTGAAAGTCTGACCGATGAACCCGCCGTCGATACCTTTGTAGACGCCAAAGCCAAGGACCATGAAGATGGCTTGTTTGAGCGCACCCGCGAAGTCGAGCGTCCCAAGAAAAACCTGGATGCCGATCCAAAGAACCCAACTACCGACGATGCCCACAAGAATGACCATCAACGGCCCGTGGATGGTTGAAACAAGAGTGTCGAGTGTTGATTCAGCATGGCTTTGGTATGCGGTGAAAATCGCGCAAATATTGCAAGCAGCGTCAGCCATGACTTAATCCTCACCTTCGCCGCTGTAGTTACGTTCCTCGGCGACCTCGCTCATGATCGGGACCCCGTTGTTGAGGGCCTGGGACGCGTTGATCTTCAACATCTGTGCGAGGATTTGATTGGTCTGCGCGGTTGCGACGAGTTGAGCGACTTGGAGCTCAATCAACACCTGCAGGCGGGCATTGACCGTCTCGGCGCTCGCGCCTGCGTTCTTGTATTCCTGGGCCGTCTCAAGGGTTTTGACAGCCGTCTCATGGGCTTCGTCCGACTGTGCAAGACCTTTGACCGTCGCATCCGTAATGGTCGCGATCCGGTTCTGACTGACTGACTTCTGGATCTTGGCTTTTTCTTCCCAGGTTCCCGCAGTGAGCGATTCCGGAGTGGCGACCAGGCCGGACTTGTAGGCGTTGCCCCGCTCGCAGATCGAGCCGAAGTCCACCTCGTCAAATTTGATGGACGGCATGAGCTGCTTGTAGTCAGGAATGAGACAGGCCATGTCCCCGGACACACTGGACGCAAGCGACTGGAAGTTCAGGGACGGAATGGAGAGATTTCCAAGTTCGCCGATGGATGAGAGCGTATCGCCCGCAATGCCCTGAACTTGCCTAAGCGTGTCGAGCTGGTCTGTGACAATCGAAAGGCTTTCCTTCGCGGTCGCAAGCTGGTCCTTGACGGTGCTGAGCTGTTCTTTGAGCGTCGTGAGCTGCTTTTGCGCTTCGGCGATGTTCTTCACATCGATGACAGCCATAGCGGCATGCGCCGGCGCATTGATCAATGTAGCCAGCATCAGACCGGCAACGAGCCTCATCAGAGTTTTGCAAGCCATTGGTCACCCCATTCCTGTTTGGTTTTTTCCAGTTCCTTGACCGCGGAAGGCCCTGACCGGTAGAAGCGCAAGGCGTCGCCCAGGCCCGACAGGTCCACGTCCAAAATCGTGCTTTCGTTGAAATTCGCGGCCTCGAAGCGCTTCACCACGAGCACCTGACGCCCGCCCTTCATGTCGCCTTCGCCTTTGATGAAGGCGATTTGCTCATTCGACAGATTGAAGGGTTCAAGGTTCTGGACCTTGGTCTGCGAGTTCGGCAGAAAGAACAGGGTTTGCGCGTTCTCGATCATCGCCGACGCACCATCGAATTCGAGCAGAGAACCCGGTTCCTGGAACGCAAGCCCAACAAGGCCGTTCAGCTTCCGGTACTCCCGGAACATCTCCTGAACGACGTCCCGGAAACCGTTGTTGCGTAGGAGGTTCGCCGCCTCATCGATGAAGATGGAAAAACCGCCTTCGCCGTGTTTCGCGGCTGCGGAAATCGCAGCAGAAATATGCGCCACCACTGGCGGACCCAGAACCGGATCCATCAGGGCTTCGTTCATGTTGATGCCAACAAGAAACGACTTTTGCAGAAACCCGGTGATCTGATCGCGCGGGGCGTTGAAGACGTGGCTGAACTGGCCTTCTGCTCCGTCCTCGCCGTTCACCCACTTGGCAAAAGCGCGGCGGATCTCCGACTGAGCCGGGAAGGCCGCACCATAGATGTTATCCAGCGTGCGCAAGCCCGGTTCCAGCTCGGCGGCCATGTCGAGCGCGGCATGAAGATAGTCGTCCATATCCTCATCGAACGCTTCGCCAAGCATGGCTTGCAGGATCAACCGCACCCGGTGCCGGGCGGATTTGTCGGTGAGATCGATATCGAGAGGATTGAGAGCTAAGTCCTGATAGCCCTGATAGATCCCGCCGAACGCCTCAATCATGAAGCGCGCGCCGTCCTTGGAATCGAAGACGTAGTTCCGCACACCGTGGAACTTTGCAAGTCCGCCAAGAAGGTGAAGGATCAAGGTAGACTTACCGCCACCGGTCGGGGCGAACATGAGGTAGTTGCCCGGCGATTGCGGCTTGTCAGAAACATGGAACTGGAAGGCGTAGTTCTGGCCCGTGGGCGTCTTGAACAGACGCACCGGCCGGTCGCCGAACGGGCTTGACCACAGACCGATTGGCGAAAACTGGAACGGCCACAGAGCCGCGACATTGCTCTCGGTGATCTTGAGTGGCCGCAGCAGCTTGTCCCGGCCGGGCATGCGGTTGAACCATGCGGTTGCCGCGCCGACTGTCTCGCAGCAATACCGGATCCGCGCATTATCGAGGAGGGACGTAACCTGATCGATGAGGGAGGTCAGCTCGGCCTCGTTGCGAGCCCGCACGGTGATCTGGAATTGCGTTTCCTGAAGCTGCCCGGAGTTGTTCAAGAGGTCTTCGTTGACCGCTTCCAGCTCGGCCAGAACAGCACCCGTCCCGAAATAGTTGTGCTTCTGCTCGGTGATTTGACGCGTGAAGAGGGCGATTTGCTTGGTGCTGTCGAGCGGCTTGACGATCTGGCAGACTTCCAGCTCACCGCTGAGTGCCAGCAGACGGGACACCAGCATTCCGGACACTGTTTCCGGCCAGCCGCGAACGGCAATCACGCGGTTGAGCGTCTGATGCGGCGTAAACGTATCAATCGCGCCGTCTGTCGATACGTGAATGTCAGAGGCGGGCAGGTTGGCGCTGATCCCGGCGCTAAGACGCGCAATCTCGGGTTTCAGCTCACCGCAAACCAGATAATTCAGAACACGTGTCAGCTCGCACGGTTGATTGTGCTCCTGGGCGGCAGGGACCGGCCGGATGTTATAATCCGTGAACCCGCTCAACAGGCCACGAGACGTTTTTTCCAGTTCCGCGGAGGTCTTCGTTGTGAGAACCAGGTACCAGACAAGCGAATAGGCGTTCTGGTAAAGCCGCTGTTCGGCTTCGCCGACTTGCTTCAAGGTCACGGACGGCCAGTCAGCCTGGAAGCTCACATCGCGGCGGCGCTTGATGCCAAACACACGCAGCGATGAACCGGCACTCAAGAACTGATGGAACGTGCTGGCGCGGCCCCTTGCAAGCGCCTCTTGCTCGGTGATGTTGCGTGTCTCATAGGAGAGACCGGACAGGGAAAAGACGCGGACGAAAGACCCGTCTTTGAGAGAGACGGTCTGGTTGTCGGCAAGCAACTGGTCAAATTCCAGTTCGTTCGCAAGCCAGTCCTGCTCGACTTCGCCAAGCAGGTACTTGCGGCCTCTGGAACTCACCAGAGCGGCAGCGCCAACGGCGGCGGCGCCTGTCAAAAAGGTGCCAAGCAGCATTATCGTGCAGCCTTCTTTTTGGAGGTTTTGAGCGGAAAACCGGCGATCAGGCGGCGGACCTTCTTCGCCTGGAAGAACGTGGCCGGATGCAGCAGCAGAGATTCACAGTGCGGCTCTCGCCGGCGAAGCAGAATGATCCACGCGATGGCTGGCGGTGTCGTCAGCACGACAAGCGCAAAGCCCGCCGCATTCCCGGCCAGGAACCCGCCAGTGGTTGCGAGTAAGAGTTCACCGATCATCACCAGGGCAGCATGGAGCGGGGGCATGCCGAGGATTTTCATCGGCTCCTGAATGTGGAGTGCGATAGGGCTTTGCGCTTTCATGGCTGCCCCTCCTCAAGCTGCCGAGAGAAGGGCGCGAAGCGCGGTCGGGCCGAAGATCACCAGCGCTCCGGCACCGACGAGCTGAGCAAGCCGCATGATGTCGATGCGGCCGGTGACCATGGCCCAGATGCCATAGATGATGACGCCCACACCGATGAGGGGCGCGGCAACACTGACCAACCCGCCTTCCAGGGATTGCAGCATGCTGGTCGCGGGTGCGGACCAGTCCTGTGCCATCGCCTGCGCCGGAAACAGCATCGAGGCGGATGCAATCGCTTTGATTGCAATTTTCTCAAAATCTACCTTAACGGGAGTATGCGGACAGAGTCCGAGTCTCTTCAGGATGTTCATTTTCAAAAACCCTTATTTCAGGATGAGATAGAAGGTGGCGACTGCCAGCCAGTTGAAGGTGGCCAGCGCTGCGCAGGCCATGAAGTTCCAGCGGATCGAGCGGCGTATCTTGTCGCTCTCCACGGCGTGTTGTGCGACGGCGGAAATCACCGTCTGGATGCTCTCGTTGCCGAGAGAACCGGCAAGTTTCTGGATGGTCGAGGCAACGTCATCGACCTTGTGGTCGATAGCTTCATTCACCCCGGACACGTCGTTCTTGAATTGGAGCGACACGCGATTGCGCTCATCTTCCATGAGGGCCTTGAGACGTTCGCCGAAGGCGTTCAGGATCGCGACCACGGCAAGCACCGGATCGTCCTTCTGGAAGGAAATCCCGGTTTCCCGATGGGCTGCCTCAATGGCCTCATCGAGCGTCATCTGTTTCCACTGCTCGACGGAAACAGCGTCAACCTTCTGAGCCGCTGCGGCGCTCATTCGGCGGCCTCCTGCGGTGCTGCTTCAAGGAAGCTCGCGCTGTCCAGGCGCTCAATCGCCTTGGTCCAGTAGATCTTGAGCCGCTGGCGGGACATCACATTGAAATCGCTCGACTGCATCGCCTCTTCGAAGGTCAGCTTTGCGCCCATCATGGCCCGGATATCTTCGCCGAACGTTCCCGGCTGGACCTTGGGGTGGCACATGACTGCCGCAATGCGGTCGGCGTTTTCCTGATAGAGCTTGCTGTCTTCGAAGGCTCGGCCAGCGCTGGCAACCGGCCCAAAAAACTCGTTAAGCCAGACAACTACCGGCACGCCCGGGAAATGACCGAGAATGGCAAGCAGGCTATTGAATGTATCATCCAGGGCCGCACCGCCGCAGATTGGGCAATGAATGAAGACACGAACATCAAACCCTTGCAGCAACTCAAACGCATTGTTCTCCGCAAGGTACGAACAGGTGGCGATGAAAGAAGAGGTGCCGGTGTCAATGACAGTGTGCGTTTCGCTCTCGCTTTCAAAAATCCGCGTCATCAGATGATCGAAAAGGCGCGGGTTAATGTCATCGCCGTCCATAATCGGGATCGGCACTGCTTTCAGCCCCTTGATGGCGGAAAGCGTGGGCGTGGTCGGGTCGAGGTCGATGGCCTGGACGTTGTGATCTGCGTAACGCAGATATTGCACCAGCATTGAAGACGTGAGGCTTTTGCCTGCGCCGCCCTTGCCCTGCATGACGATATGAACGGTCTTCACCACTGGTCCCTCACTGCATCAGAGCCGGTCGGAACGGTAAACTTGCTGATCTCCGGGAGAGGCTTGCGGGCCTTGGTCTGTGGCTGTGGCTTTACCTGCGCGGGCGCTGCCGTCTCGTCCTGCTTGCGAGCTGACCGCATGGCCGCGTATTCCTCGGGAAAAGCCTCGCGATAGACGTTGCAGAAGGTGGAATAGCCGATGGTAACGACACCTTCCGCCTTTAGCCGCGTCCACAACTGCAAAAGGTTCGGGCATTCCTTCGCGGTTGCGGCAATTTTTTCTTTCTGGGACCTGAACTCAAGGCGCGATTGACCCCTTGGCGCCCGTCGTGGTTTCACAGACGACATGCGATTACTACGCCCCGCGAAGCAGAGCGCCCTTCTGATATTGACTATTGAATGTGGATAAGATGCTGTATTGGTCGCACTGCTAAGCGCGATTCACGTACGGCTACGCCGCATAGACGGCGCAAGAAATGCGACCAATACGAACAGTATGGTGAGTGTTGGTACCCCCTATGCGAGCATCAAAGGACAGTTTTGGTGTTCGCTAGGCTCGGGCGATCTTTATTGGCGTTTAGATCGTCCGAGCCGCTAACAGGTCCATTTCTACAGCCTATGATTGGGCTTGTATATCCTTTTAAATACTGCTCACCGCGCCTTTTCCACACATCGTATTTTTGCGGTCAACAAACCCTTAATGCCGCTGCGTATCAGCGGAAACGTTGAGCACTTGTGCGAATAGGCCAAAGATTCGAATGAGTTCCGAAGGATCGACATGCGAAGCGTTCGTTTAGAAAGTGCCTCACTTTCTCTATCTTGCCCTCATTCTCTTACGTTCGTTAAACCGCATAAACACGCAATAAAAGGCGTTATTGGTCTTTGCTGTATTTAGCTGGAATTTGAAAGCCGGTACGGGAGAATAATAGATTTTAAGAGAAACCTTCCCTCAAGGTGACAAAAAATCACCCTTCAATGTGTGCGAGCGGAAAACGAAGGATCATCATCCATCTGTTTTTATTATATTTTTCAGCCTCACCAGCCGTTAAAAGGCTGTAAACGGGGATAACAGTAGAAAAGGCGCATAAATACTAGAAACGCAAACGCTCAAGACACTCTGTGTTAGGATATTGACAAACACACGAATCTTGAATCCTGAACTTGCCGCGAGTTCAGCAAGGGCCGACGCGCCGCAATTCGAAAAACTGGACATGAACCCTTGGTTGAATCGACGGCGGGGAAAGGGAGGGTTTTGGAGCGCCACGTTTAGTCCGGCCAACGACGATAATCAGCGATCACTGCCAGGTGTCCGGTGATTGTTCATCGTGTCACGGTCGAGCGACAAACTTTCAAGCTGTTTGCTGTGGCACCGGGAGCATCGGAAATAGGCCGCTGCCAGGCTGACCGGCAGATCCGTAACCAGCTTGGATGGAAAACACGCCGGCGGAAATTGTATCGCGCGTCCGCAAGAACGGCACTGCACAACGAGCCACCGTCCGCTTTGTTTTATGTCTGCGATGGTTTCCATGTCGATAGGGGCCATTGTGCGGCAGGACTTTTGTTCTTGTTATGTTCTATCTCTAAAAGCCGTTTCTGAAAACCATCCATCAACGCCAGCGCTATTATTTAGCTGCTCCGGCGTGCACGGACCTTTGAAACGCCGCAACTTCAGGCGACTCGGTTCCGGGTTGAGCAGCCGGTCGGTCAGGCCCGCGCAGTCAGGCATTCGACAAACTGAGACCACATCCCAAAAAGCCGGCACTCATTCGAAATGCCGCAAATTCAACGGATGGGCGGAGAGCAGAAGTTCGCGGCATGCGCGAAAAGAAACCGCCATCAGCGCGAAAGCGGACATCCCCTAGAACCAATCAGAACTGCTCAAGATTTGTTATCGCTTGGTAGAAGCTCACATGTCCTTGATTGCGATTGCCACTTCGACCCTTCCAATTGTTGACCTCAAAGAATCCGTAGGCGTCATTGGCGCAACAAACTCTTGGATTTCCATGAACTCGCGGTGAATTGTTCTGCGAATAGTCTGACCGTCACGTTTTATCTCGAGGGCTAGTTTTTCAACCATATCGTACCCCTGACGAACGCATATCCCCAACGTTTCCATGCCAATAGGGGAGCTGGTGTCGCCTCCTTGGGCAACCTTCATTGCTTTGAAGACAAGGTTTGGAAGCCCGTAAATGTACGCCAGCTCGGGGACAATTCGCAGCACGAACTCGCGAGCTTTTTCACAGGTTTTAACAAGGTGAGGTGGAGTTCCGTATTTGATTTCAAGCTCTGACAGTGGGGCTCCCTTAACCCACAAAGAGAGAAGTGGCCGTAGTTTTTGAACTGCTAACTCCGCCCTCCTGTCCAATGACGAGGTTCGTTTGAATTGCGTGCCCATGAAGTTTTCGAGCGTCTCCGATCTAACAAGATTAAGGAGATGCTGTGGATTGTCAGTCAACCAGTCGGAAATCCATTCGAACCAATCGGACGTCGATGCTTCAAATCTCAAATCTACGTTCAGTTTTTCTGCAAGTTGGCTGACGATTCCAACGGGGATGCCGGCAGAAGCGGCGAGCTGTTCTTTCCAATTTTCTTCCCGCTCTCTATCCTCTCTTGCGGATCGTAGAGAGTTTATTCGCTCAGAAGTCCATTGATCCTCATCACGCTTTCTAGCTTGAAACGCTGCAAGTGATCTGTTCAGCAAGACTCCAACGCCTTCTGTCTCTTCAAACGCGGGGTTAACGCTGAATTGAAGCCTACCCAAAAGGTATTCAGACATTGGCGTGTCCGCCGCAGAATGAGCATGAATGTGATCAAGGATTGGCATAAGTGGGTCTTCAATGACTACGCATTGGTCACTCTGCGAGAAGATCCCCTGAAGTTCAGTCCAATATTGGTGAATAGTGCTGGTTTCGTTGTTAAAGTGCACGACTTTGCTAGGCACCACCAGCACAAATCCATGCGAACGATCACCCGCACGGCCCGCGCGACCCGCTGCATTGAGTAGCTCGTGAGCTTCAAGCTGTTCCATTTTTTCCGCTTCAAGATCGAACCTGCTATCACCGCCAATCAACACAATATCACTAGGCAGGTTCATTCCTTGAGACAAAGTCGATGTCGCTATCATAACGTTGACGCCATCCGGGCGTTTGAAAATAGATTCGTGTAAACGTCGCTCTAGTGGGAGGAGGTGGCCGTGGTGGCAAACGCTCGAATTGGCGGGATGGTCATCGTCTTTAGTAATGTGCAGATATGTATGGACAGCTCCGCCAACCTCCTCCTCCACAAGCGATAGCAGTTGTTGCTCGTCTTTAGTTAAGCTCAAGGTGTCGGCCTTGAGACGTTTACTAACCGATTTGTCCGTCGAGATAGAGTTAGGGATGGTTTGTACAAAAACAATTGTTTTTAGGCCTTTTTTTGCGCTCGCCTCAGCCAAATCCGCAGAGACTTGAAGACCGTTTGGTGTGAGATACCACCGGTAGTCTTTGTTTTCCGCTAGGTCAGGATTATCCACAAACTCATCGGGAAGAATTTTTCCCGTCCCGAGCGTGATAGTTTCTTCGAGTATAGGTATGAGTGAATAGTCACCCCTGTTTGTCGATTGCCAGGTTTGGTGTAGGCAAAAGAAGCCGAATGGCTCCGCTACCATCTGCCTTTGGATGGCTGCCGGTACCCCCTTTGTTTCTGAGCCTGCTCTTGCAACCTTGAGAGTGGCTCTAAGTGAAGTGATCTCGTTTTGACCGTAAACAACACAGCCCCTCACTTGTCTCGTTGGCTTCCACAGGAGGTCCAGCGGGATGCACTTTCGCCCAGTTAGGTCACCCAGCCAGGCGGCTATTTCCGACGTATTTTGCATCATCGCCGATAAAAAAAGAAAATCAGTTTCTGGCGCTAGATTCCTGAGGTTGAGAATACACAACATTGCGTCAACCGAGCGCCGACTCTTGTCTTTCTCTCTGGGATGAAGCAGATGGCATTCGTCGAATACGACCAAGCCAACCTCGGAGAAAAGCTCGGGCCGGAAGTTTAGAAGGGCTAGGCAGCGCTCTGGCGTTAGAACTGAAATTGGTTCAAGCGATTGCAGGTCAGCATCAAATGAAAAATCCAGTGCCTGCTCGCGGAAAATTTCCTGATCTGGGAATGATGCCTCAAGCGCCCGCGAAGTTTGATCAACTAATGCAAGCGTAGGGGCGAGAAAAATAACCTGTTTGTTGCGTATCAAAGCTGTAGCTATTTTAAGCTCTGACAAAGTGGATTTTCCTGCTCCAGTCGGAAAGCTAATCGCAGACGACACACCTGCCTCCAAATAACCTTCGTCTACCGCCTTTCTATGGTTAGGCCAAAGGAACGGTCGATCTTTGGCTATCCTGCTCAGCAGTTCGTTCCATTTGTTTGGTTCGATACCCCCCGGCGCGTTGACGTTGAGTAGTGCTGAACTAACGAGGTCCCTATGCGCACAAGAAAGAAGAGACGCTAAATGTAGGGGGCCCGAAAGAACCGAGCTTTGTCTTCGCAAAGGGGCTTCAAGACCGATGTCGATTTGCTCGGAGCATAGGTCAATAACTCGTTCAATTTGAATCGCAGGAGATTCTTCAATTGAGCCCGAAGTATCGACTTGCAGAATCTGAGTTGCAATGGCGCGCACGCATTCGAACAGGTTGAAATAAAGAACTCGAGCGGCTGCGTTCTCAGAGAAATCAAGTTCAGCTAGCGCTCTATATGGAGGGGTAATCTCCAACACGGCGCTCAAATCCCCTAAACACAGGCTGGAGATTGACTGAAGCAAAGCGATCTCGATTTGCCCTTCTTGCGGCATTATAAACCGTTTGGTCATTTCTGCAGCATCTGCAGTTGCCTCAGCAGCTAAAAACAATAGTGCTGCTGACACTTCGGGTGAGATAAGATGGCTGGTGAGGTTAGTTGGGCTCGATTTCCCCTCAATAGCCTGCCGATAGAGAACACGGGCGTGGTGAGCTGACCCCGCAACAAACGCAGCAGATTTTCTATTTTCGCGACCGCGAACGGTGGCAACGAGCGCTTCCTGTGTTGCAGCTAGCCGACCAAGGTAGTCAATGTTCGACTGAAGCTCCTTGAGATCAGGCTCTGCGTCACCGATTTCATTCAAGCGAATTCTAGCAGCCACGATTTGTGCATAGGTTTCAGTCAGGCGCTTTGGAACATCCGCTTTATCTAGTCCCTCCAATTCCGGCGCGTCGGACATCAATTGGATCGTAACTGGATCAAACATTTGCTCTAACCTTTTCGATCTCATCTTTTGCCAATTCAGCGAGATCATCGAGCCACTTGCGTAAGTCTTTGATGTGAATTGTCTCGGCTCGTCGGCGATCAAAGCTTCCCTTGACCGCATCATCGTAACCCTTGAACAAGCGCTTCCTACCGGCTTCAGTCGAGTGAGTATCTCCGACAGTGATGCTCACTCGGTAGCCACGTGTTTCATGCCAGATGATGTTTTCAATAGCTTCATCAACATCAATGTCGGCTACTGTTTGTAGAAGCGAAGCCACTTTGTCAGTTAGAAGAGGTTGTCTGTTACCCATCTCGATGTCGCGAAACTCATCCCAAACCGCTACGCCTTTCCCTTTTGAATCTTTTTTTGTGGCGATGAATGTTCTAGGATCTTGTGTCGCCTTGTCTTCGAAAATCACGACGGATTGTACTGCTCCATGATCGTGATCGACCACGAGCTTTAGGCCATCAAACCCCTTTGCAGCATGTTGCATGTGAGGTGAGTCATAGATGCCATGAGGGTCTTGTTTTAATGCGGCAATGTACGAGATGGTTTGGAAAAGCCACCCGTCTCGGTGGCTAGGATCGGCACCCTCAATAGTCAACAGGTCAATCGCTCCATCGACGCTGCTGATAGCTGAAGTAGGTAGAGGAACAGGTGCGTTTTCCAGAATCTTCTTTATGTGTCGCGAGTAACCTAAAGCCACTCGGGCCACTTGTTCAGCTAAAACCTGCTTGTCCTCAATCGTCCAAGTTGCGCCACTGCACAAGCTGCCGATGGTAAATGGCGTTACTGAAATGGTCATTTGATATGTTTTTCAACTGACTGGCGACATGTAAAGGTAAAATTGAGGGCTCGACTGCACAACTCGAAAAACAACTTTTTGTTGTGAGGGTGCTAAGGGCCAAGGTCGGAAAGGTCCGCTGAGCCGATACTCGCCGCATTGGAAATGCTGCACGGGGCATGAATGTCCGCTTCGACGGCCCCCAACCCAGCCTCCCGAATTACTGACGAACGGCAGCGCCGGGCCGAAAGCGTCGACCAGGCATCCGACAACACCTGGATTAAGACGCCGCGCCGCCGAATGACCGCTTCGAGCCCAGAATCACGAATGCTGCACTGTGCGTGAAAGTCCGCATTTGAGCATCCAATTTCATGCCAAGCCAACCAACGAATTTCTCGGCAATTTTTGGCAACTAAAACCGTTTCTTATCAATTATCTCAGATTCTATTTCGTCTTCGCTACGAAAATAGAGGCGAAAAGCCTCCGGATGTGGCTTTGATGGCTCCGGCTCCGGAGCGTTGTCGATTACATATTGGATCACGAGGCCAATATCATTGGATAGTATAGGTATTGCCTCTTTGAATGATGGATATGAGGCTACTAGCCCGTAGCTTGTTATTACCGCAGCACCGATCATCTTGAATCGGGCAACAATGCTACCTTCGAAAACGCCCTCTAATTCGAGCGTCAGTGTTTCAAGCGAAACTTCGTATCCCGATGTCGCGAAGCCGGTATCGCTGCCGATAACTGTAGTGAGGCGCTCGTTGACCAGTGCCGCTACTTCCATTGCGACAAGCTCGGCAAAGTATTCGCCGATTTCTTCCAGTGAGACACCTTTGAAGACAATCTCGGCGCGCCCCAGAGTGATAACCTCCGGCTCAGGTTGCGGCTCGTACATTTCAACCATTGCCATGTAGTGCACCTCTCACTTTACAGCCTCAAACAACACGTTCACACAACATGTACCATTTTGAAAGCTGCCGTTGGTGCAGACGCCGCGAAAGCTGACTTTTGTCCCGCATTGCCGGCGTCTGGCGGCCACCCGTCATCGCAGATGCAACAAATGGCGGCTTCGACGGGTTGCATCGCAGCGCCATTTCGGCAGGTGGATGTCGGCTCCGGGCCGGAAGCGACGCCAGCGAAATCGATCGGATACGGCATGCCTGCCGCATGGCCGCTTCGAGCCCAAACTGCGTGATGCTGCATGGCGGACGAACGTCCGCTAACAGCGATAGTCCGATGGCTGCACCTTGCGGCAGCGTCAGTCACGACCCACCTACTATCCAAGTTTTCGTGGGCCGGAGAATTAATTTGTTAAAGAAGTTCGCTTTGTTATTCGGGTTGCTCGCCCTTGCTGTCATTGTCGGCGCTATAGCCCTCTATAAACCGGTCAGGATCTTCGCGCCTCAATTCTTCGGTCTCACCTGCGTCTCGGAGAAGCTTTGTATTGATGATGTTGGTCGCCTGGAGGAGGCAACGGAATTGCTGGAAGATGCTCGAAGGTTTGTTTCAGATGAGCTAGGTTCGTTGAAAGCCGAACTAAAGGTCTTGTTTTGTGGCACACGCCAGTGCTTCGCAAATTTTGCCGACCCTGCTGTTGCTGCCCAGTATTATTGGGGCGCACGCACGTTATTGATCGGCGACCGCGCGACCCCCTATATCATTCGCCATGAATTGATCCATCATTGGCAAAACGAGAATTTTGGAGGCCCCAACGAGGCGCTACGCTTACCCATGTGGTTTTTGGAGGGGATGGCTTATTCGCTAAGCAATGATCCTCGTGAAGTGATCCCAAATGCCGAGGCGAATGGGCAGCGAACGCGTTTTTTGGAATGGCAACGCACAGGAGGCGACTGGCGGACCCCACCGAGGCAGTAAGTTGTCATTCATACCTAGGCATGAAAGGTTGCTTTGCCCGCATTGCCGGCATCTGGCGGCCACCCGTCTTCGCAGATGCAATGAATGGCGGCTTCGGCGGATTGCACTGCAGCAGCATAACAGCGGGTGAATGTCGGTTCAGGGCCGTTCTCACTCGTCACCACTGACCCAAACGGGGCCTCGATTGCGATGTAGGTGGTTTGTTGTCCCCGACCCGCGTCCAGAACCCTGATTTGCGCGGGTGGGCTTTCTTGAGCCCGGCGAGATAATTCGCGTGGTCGATCATTCCGCTGGGGCGAGCACTATCTGCGTCTTCGGCCAGAAGGGCTAGTTTTTCCAGATACTTCGCACCATGCGAATAAGCCTTGGAGCGCGCGCGGCCCAGGATATCATCTAGGAGTGCGCGGTATAGGATCGTCGCGGCCAGCGGGTAGTCGTGCTCCAGAATTGCTGCGACTTTCGGCAGGATGTGCCAATCTCGGCCGTCCCAGCGGTGAGGATGCGTCACAATGAGTTTTGCGGCCAGGTCTATTCGGGGCCAGTCGAGAAAGAATTGCAGCGCAATCTCGGGGAGCGCCTTTTCAAATGCCAGAGCATGGGCGCGTTCCTCGGCCTCGATATCCTCGAAATCAGGCAGGTGTTTGAGGTAGTCACGCAGGATGTCGGCGGACAGCACCGCCTCGAAACAGCGCCAGCGCAAGGCCTGAGCGGCAGGCTTGTCGTCAAGAGTTTCAAGGATTCGCGCCTCCAGACTGACCCGCCCTGGCGACATGTCGCCGTCAGCCTCGCTGTGTCCGCGCTGACCCGGTTTGCGCGCCCAGTCAAGCGCCTCAGCGGCACGACCGGCCTCCAGCAGTTGCACAGCGATCCCCAGTGTGTCCTGCATGTGCGGTCGCTTTTTCGCCTCCAGTGCAATGAGCAGGTCAAGATCGCCCCGCGCTGCGGCGATGCTCTGACGCATCGCGGTCCATTGTGAGGTCATGGAGTAGAACCAGCCATCCGATTTCCGCGCCGTTTCCTCGGCCTGCCGTTCAGCGATGGCGTGTTTCAGATCGTCATCCCAGCGGGCCAGAGTGTCTTGCGGCAGATGCGGCGCCAGGGTTGCAGTCAGATCAACCAGATAGCCATGTGTGCTTTCGCCAAGAGTGCTCATGATCCTTTCGGGCAGCAGGTCGGCCTCTGACGGCGCCAGGGTCTGCACAACTTCGCCGGTCGCTTCGATCGCCTGATAGTAAACATCCTGAATGCGGCCCGTGGAATCGTCGACACGATCGAACACCTGTTCATGGGTGGCGATGAAGCGCAAAAGCCGGTCGATGGTAAGCGCCGGGGCGGCGGGACCAAGCTCTGACGTGATGGCATCGGTCAGACTGCGCAGATCGTCGCAAAAGGCACGGGCCTTGTCCCATTCGATGAAACTCTTCGCCCGCTCCAGACCAGAAAGCCGTCGGTCAATCAGTTTGGCGATGCCCTCGGGGCCAGATTTTCCGGCCATAGCCGCCTTAACCTGCCGCCGGAAACCCGCGTTGCGTTCCGCCTCGCCCATCACCAGTTGCGCGAGTTTTTCGGAGCCGAGGTCTTTTAGTTTGTCAATGGAAAGGGCGGGTTTGCGTGTCATGGACGGGTCCCGATTTGATAACATTCTGGCCATTAGTGACTTGGCGACATCGCAAGGGCAAGTACCAGGCATCTCGATTGCCTTGCAGCCGGTTCGTGAGAACCATGAGCAGGTTCCATCGACAAGCCCTGCCTTTTCGGATTTTGCCTCGGGCCGGCGGGTTTCGCACGATCGGCAGCTCAGGGCCGGTGTTGCCACCGGCCCTTTCGTCATATCTCTACGCCTTCAGAGATCGTTAGCGCGTCTTCGAGTTCCACGCCGAGGTATCGGACGGTGCTGTCCATCTTCGTGTGGCCGAGAAGAAGCTGAACCGCTCGCAGGTTGCCGGTCTTTTTGTAGATTTGGGCGACCTTCGTCCGTCTCATGGAATGCGTGCCATACGCGCTCGGTTCCAAGCCAATCGAGCGCACCCAGTCCTTCAAGAGACGAGCGTATTGCCGTGTCGATATATGCTCGCGGTCATGGAAACGTCCAGGCCAGAGGTACTCGTGACCGATCATCACCGGATTGCTGATCCACTCCATGAGGGTCTTTCGGGTGCCGTCGGTGATTTCGAACCGCACCGGTGATTTTGTCTTGCTCTGCAAGATCGAGGTCCGTTCCTTGACTGCGCCAGCCGAGAAGACGTCTGCGACTTTCAGCCGGACCAGATCGCAGCCGCGCAGTTTGCTATCGACTGCCATATTGAATAACGCCAGATCACGGACAGCGCCGGCCAATTCGAGACGAACACGGATCGCCCAGACATGCTTTGGGAGCAGCGGCCTCTTCTGACCAATGATGCGCCCGTGGTTCCATGCCTTCTTGGCGGGCACCACCATCGGCAGGTTGAAAGCAGACATAGCGGTTCCTCCGAACCTCTCCTACCCACCGCAACACTCGCGACATTCGAGCAAGCAATGATATGTCCCTTCCTGGTGAGGCGAACAACGGCAGCTCCGAGCTCCAAGCGGCCTTGCGGCGGTGCGGCAGTCCTGCCGTATCCGATCGACTTCGACGGCGTCACTTTCGGCCCACTGCTGCCGTTCACCCGCTGATAGGGTACTGCGATGCAACTCGCCGAATCCGCCATTCATTGCATTTGCGAAGACGGGTGGCCGCCAGATGCCGGCAATGCGGACTTTGCTGCCATATCCCAAAGGTCCGCTTTGAGGATTTCAGCTTGTTTCTCGAATTGTGGCTGGTTCCGGCTTTCGCTCAGCAACCAGTAATCCGGCCACCGTGATTAAAGCCATGCCTAGAAGGGTCAGCCCATCCGGCTTTTCTGCAAAGAATACGAAGCCCCAGATGACTGCGGAGACGAGGTAGGCATAGTCGAACGTTCCGATCATCTGCGGTGGCGCGATCTGATAGGCCCTCGCGACACCGAGGAAGAATGCGGCCGACAACGCCCCGAGGAACGCCATCAATCCCCAATCGGACCAGCCCATCGGGGTCCAGCTTCCCAGCAGAAAAGGATAGGATGCGACGGATGCCGGATCGAGACTGAGGGTCGCCAGCACGGTCGTTGCCACCAGGCCCGTAATGATGAACGATCCGTGCAAACCGAGCGCGAGATTCACGGCGTCGTCGTCCTGACACTTGGCACGCGTCAGAACCATTGCTGACGAATAGAAAGCCGCACCGATCAACGGCAGGACGATCATCCAGGTGAAGGCATCGGTTCCGGGACGAAGGATTGCGGCAACCCCCGAGAAGCCGACAAGAACCCCGAGCCACTGCCGCTTAGAGACGCGTTCGCCGAGCACCAAGGCAGATAGGAGCGCTGTCAGGATTGGGTTTGTGTAAACCGCCACCGCTGCGACCGACAGTTTCAGGATCGGGAGGGACGCGTAGAATGCCAGCCAGGTCAGGACGAGCAAAGCACTTCTGAGCAGAACCCATTGGTTCAGGATCGCACCGAATTGGACGTTTCTGAAGTATCCGAGTGCGACGAGGCACGGCACGGCGAAGAGGGACCGCGCGGCGAACACCTGCCAGACCGTCAGGTTCGAACTGACCAGCTTCACCACCGCATCGGCAAACGCCATCGCCGCCACGGAGGTGAGGATAATCATGATCCCTTGAGCGATCTGATCGGGCCGCTTCTCACTGATTTTAGTCACATCGGGTCTCGTTGTATGCGCCTGTCCTCTAAGGAATACTGCAATCCCTTGTGTTTGAGTATGGCTTGCGGATGAAAGCTATTGTTTGATAAATCTAAATAATGGATCGGTTTACTATTCACGGGATCGACGTATTCCTGGCCATTGTGCGCGAAGGTTCGATGCGCGCAGCGGCGGAGAAGCTTGGCGTGGGTGCTCCTGCCGTCACCCTCCAGCTCAAGTCCCTGGAGGAACGTCTTGGGGTTGATCTTCTGGTTCGCACGACACGGAGTCTCGAACTCACTGAGGCCGGTCAAATTCTCTTCGACAGCGCATCTCCGGCCATGCGGGATTTGGGCAGCGCCATCGAGAGAGCACAGCAGGCAGCCAAGTCCACCGTTCAGGTGCTGCGTTTATCCCTTTCGCGGGGCGCGTACCTAGTGGCGGTCGCGCCGATGCTGCCGAGCTTTCTCTCTGACCATCCTGAAGTCAGCCTCGAAATTTCCTGGAATGAAGAGCTGGTGGATATTCAGCGGAAAGGGTTTCACGCAGGCGTTCGGCTCGGTGATGTGCTGTCTGCCGATATGGCCGCGATCCGTGCGTCGGCAGGCGTGCCATCAGCGTTCTTCGCATCTCCTTCTTATCTGAAGGCACACGAAACCCCGCAGAAGCCCCGCGACCTCCTTGACCATGCCTGTATTCGCCATCGTCACCCAACCTCTGGCCAGCTCAGAGAATGGTGGGTTTCCGAGGGCAAACAGACCAAACGTATCGACCCGCCAGCCCGGCTAGTTTTCGATTCTGCGGCAGGTGTGATCCAGGCGGCGCGCGAGAGCCACGGTATCGGCTGGTCCATGCGTGCCACGATGGAGGATCACCTCGAAACTGGTGAGTTGGAACTGGTGCTAGACGGCTACGCGACCGAGCTGCCCCCATTTTACCTGTATTTCCCCGAGCAAAACGCGGACCAGGAACCACTCAGGTCGTTCATTTCCGCGGTGAACCGACACTTGGCCACCGATACGAAGAGCTGACGTGCGCTGCATCCTGACCAATGAGCAGGTTGGGCTCCTTTCTGCCATTCGCCGCAAATGGCCCAAATGGCAGCTCCGGGCCGGAAGCGACGTCAGCGAAGTCGTTGGGATACGGCAGGCCTGCGGCGGCGCCGCATGGCTGCTTCGAGCCCATGGCTGCTATTGGCTTTTCGGCGCTTATGTGTTCTCAAGCTGGATATTGGGAAAAAGGCGAGATGCAGGATGCAGTGGATACTTCAGCAGTTCGAGGACACGCAGAAGCTTGCGGATGCGCTTGACCGTCTGGGTATCTCCTACTCATGGCACAAGGTGGTTCCTTTCGTCGGTGAGCTTATGCCAGAACCTCAAGTAAACGACCCACTTGCTGTGGTGATGTTCGGCTCATACACGCTTTGGCGATATGCCGAAACCAAGGGCCTCTATCCGGGTGTTTTCCGCATAGCACCGTTCGTCCACGAGAAGCCTTGGCAATCCTTCATGCTCAACGGCCCGAATGCGGTATTTCTAACCGTAAGCGAGATTGAGGCAAAGCTGCCAAGTGATAGCAACCACTGGTTCGTTCGCCCGGTTGCCGACAGCAAAGAACTGGCGGGAAACGTCAAATCTGCTGCAGACATTCACGAGACAGCACGCATGGTCATGTCACTCGACGCAAGCGAGATTCCAAATGGTTCTTTGCGTCCTGACACGCTGATGATGCTGACGGAGCCAGTCAGTATTCTTAAGGAGTGGCGCATCTGGATCGTGAACAACAAGGTCGTCACCTACTCCCTCTACAAGGAGGGATCGCGGGTAACCTATCGCCATGAGATCGACGAGGACGCGTTGGAGTTCGCCCAGTCCTTGATCGGGCTGAACGAAGGCTACTCACCTGCCTATGTCATGGACATTTGCCGAACCGAGGAAGGTCTGCGATTGCTGGAAACAAACTGCATCAATGCTGCCGGGTTCTACGCCGCCGATCTGACAAAGCTGGCAGCAGCGATTGATGGAATTGCTTGATTCCATCATAGATCGCAAATGACCGCTAAGTCCGCAGTGCCGACGTCTGGTTGCTAGCTGTCTTCGCAGATGCAACGAATGGCTGCTTCGACGGGTTGCATCGCAGCGCCATATCAGTAGGTGAATGACCATTGAGGTCCGGAAGCGTCGACGCATTCAGGGCTGACGAATGTCAGCTAACGTCAAACGGAGCACACTAGGCGCCAGTCCGGTCACAGCCCATAAGAGCCGTTTCATGACAGGGCGGTGCGCAGTCAGGTGGAACTGGCGGCAGCAACCTTGAACAGAAAAGCTATTCACCTGGCTAAAAAAGTTAAAAATTGTTTATTTTTAATTGTGACTTCTAATGTAAATGCAACAAGAGCTTAGAGGCCGCCACAGGGCAGGGAGGTCAGCCTCCGGTCAGGCGTGCTGGTCGGGGTTGCTAAGCCTGTCCGGGGGCGGATGGTGACACCGTGCCTAACTATCGGATGCAGAATTACATCTTAGCGAGGAACTTCTGTGTTTGACCGTTTATACCAAAGGTAACTTCCAAATAGTCCGATCAATCCAATTGCACTGCCCCAAGGAGATAGACTTAGGAAAACGTCTGCAATAGGGGGGGCGGGCAAGCAATCCTTGCCACATTTCAGTGCAAGACCGGCAGTGCCGATGCAGGCACTGGCGTAAAATGCGAGACCTGCAATCGATGCCGTAATCAGAGGCACATGACGCCTATCATCTGCGTTCGCCAAATACCATTTGGCCCCGATCCAAATCATTAGGAAGGTGTAGGGCCATATCCAGACCCAGAACGCAGAAATGGCAAAAGACCACCTCTGTTCGTTGGATTCCATTGGGCATTTTGTGCAGCCATCGTTAGCAACAACCGACACCACCACGCAGAAAGCATTTAGAATGATAAACAAGCTGTATATTGTAAAACGACGAATGGATTGAAGCATGATACTCAACTTTATTTCTGTACTTCCTTACAAAGAAACGCTGCTCGCGCAGAAGTTCCTTATTGTAGTTATTGGATAGTCGAAACTACTGAAAATTGCAGAGCGATTATCGTGATACGATGGACAGACTGTCCAGACAGTTAGACAAGCCGGTGAGACAGAATCCGATCTTTTACTTGTTCACTTCACGCCTGAACACTTCAGCCGGGGTGTGGAAGCCGAGGCACTTCCTCGGCGTGTTATTCAACTGATCGATCAGCGTTCGTATCGACACATCAGGAACTGACAAGACAGCGGTATCCCGAGGCAAGTAGCGTCGGACCCGTCGGTTCATGTTCTCAACCGTGCCTTTCTGCCATGGCGCGGACGGATCGCAGAACCAGGCATCTGTCCCCATGCCTTGCTTGAGCCGCCGCCAGGAAACGAATTCAAAACCGCGGTCGAAAGTCAGACTTTGCCGGGCATGCCTGGGCAGGGGGCCGAGCACGTTGATGAGCCGGTCCATGATCGGCCTGGACTGCCGGTCGTTGTTCTTGAAGAGCACAGTGAACCGGCTTGTCCGCTCGACGACCGTCGCCACATTGGCATTGCCCTGAGCCCTCTCGAAGATCATCAGGTCGGCTTCCCAGTGGCCAAACTCCTTGCGTTCGTTGACGGCTTTCGGCCGATGTTTGATCGAATGTGCTTCCGGGAAAACCAGATTTTGTGGCTTGCGTGCGTATCTCGGCCGACGCTTTCTCCGCCGTTCCGGAAGAAGCCGAGCGAGTTGTTGCCGTTGTCCTTCTGTTGAATAGACGTAGCGGTAGATCGTCTCGTGACAAACGCGGAACTTGGCCTTCGGTTCGATCTTCAACCGTCCGGCAATCTGTTCCGGCGACCAGCCGGCTTCCAGCTTCCCGATCACAGCGATCCGCAGATCCTCGCGCCGAAAGAGCTTGCCGACGCGCCGGCGCCGATCACGTGCCATGTCATTGGCAGTCACCGCCCAGTAGCCATCGGCATCAGGGAACCCACTATCATGCCAGTAGTTGCGTTTGATCTCCCGGGAGATCGTTGCCCGGTCACGGCCGAGGCGTCTGGCGATCTCTGACTGGTTGAATTTTTGGTCCCGCATGCGGGAAATCGTCTTGCGTTCTTCAAAACTCAAATGGGCAAAAGTCCGGCTCAAAACATCGCTCCCGAAAAGCAGGCAGCTTAGCGCCTTTGTTGCAGTTCGGGATAGAATGTGCCCAATATCTTACAAAAAAACGCGTAATGTTTATTATGGAATTTTTGAACAGTTAATCAACTGTATCTTCAGTGAACCATCCTATCTACGGAAGATGCGAACCGACTTACGGGCCTTGATCGCCCTTATCAGCTCTGCCTGGACCTGCTTGGTAAACTTGATACTGAATGCGCCGATCCGGCCGCCCGGTTCGAAGTAATAAGAGCGCTCGGGCATGTCGGAGTTAAATTCATCGCAGATCACCCAAAGCCTCAAACGTTCATCGAGCCCAGCTCGCCTTTTCTCGATTTGCGGCACTTCAACGAAATGGGATCCTGCAACCGGTTCCTTGGTGGTGATCGGCACCAGGATGACTTCTGTCAGTTTGTCTTGCTTTCGGTTGACGAGCGTCAGAGCACAGGGTCTGGCCTTCCGTCCCTCGGTTTCGCCGTGGTCGGCTTGCCAGGTCCAAAGATAGGGATACTCCCAAATGTCTCCGACTTTTGGATTGCTTTGCCGATCAGTCATTCTTTAGGCTGTCTTCCAAAGCGGAAAGCAGATCGCCGGCATCGGCGTCGGACAGATCCGACACATGGACAGCCTTTCTGGTATCCCTCCTCTGCTGCAGGCGTTCGAATTCCTCAGCTGAAAGCATCACGAAGCGGGATTTGCCGTGCCGTTGAATGGCGACGGGTTCCTGTGCGGCTGCGGCAAGAACATCTCCGGTCTTGTTGGCCAGTTCGGTTGCGCTGAAAGCACGCATGGCAGACTCCAAGTGGGTTTTGATAAAATCAATATATTAGCTAAAATGGGCAAAATCAACATTTTCAAAGCCAAATAGCTGTGTTTCCAACCATATCTCGCGGTTAAAGAATTGGCCCGAATGGCGCGGACAATGGACAGGCGGGTTTCTTGCTCAGCTTGGGCTTAGCCGACATTCGTCGGCCCAGAATGCGTTGGCAATTCTGGCCCAGAGCATTCATAGGGCACCGTCTCAATGAATGGCGGCTTCGCGAACAAACCATTCGTTGCCTGATCAGAACCCAATGACTGCTTCATGGTGCGCAGCTTCTGTGGTATTCACTGTTTGCAATGCGAATTAAAGGAATTTCGGATATCCCTGAAGCAATTGTTCCCGCCGATTTGGTCGGTTACGTCAACGATTGGAAAATGTCGCCGGGCTTGGAGCATGAAGGGTTCATCTTCATGACAGGTTTCACCGGGGCTTCGCCGGACGGACAATACTCAGATGATCCTACCGAGCAAATTGAAGCGGTTTTCGCAAAAATTCGCGCGGTTCTTGAAGAAGGCGGACTGGGTTTCCAGCACCTCGTCGAGATGACGAGCTACCACGTCGGACTGCGTGACCATCTCGATGAGTTCAAGAGCATTCGAGCCAAGTATGTCCAGGAACCTTTTCCAGCTTGGACCGCAATCGAGGTTGCGGGCTTTGTTCGAGAGGGTGCGATTGTTGAGATCAAGTGTATCGCCCGAAGGGGATAGCCGACATTCGTACAACTCGCAGCCTCATGTAAAAAGGGCTCTAATCGGACTTGCGGCGCCACAGCATCTCGATCTGGACTTGGCTGGTGCCTGGTCGACACAAACGGCCCAATGTATGTGTCGGCTGCTGTTCGCAATCGAGAATTTGGCACGATTTCGGAAATCGCTCATATGTATCCGGCCTGTTAGTCGGCTCGCGGGCCGTGGCCTTGATGGGGTTACGCACGCGCCGTGGT
>NZ_VIRG01000041.1 GCF_008107695.1 Stappia sp. BW2
ATCTGCCGAACCTGTCCGCCGGCTTGCGGAAATCCCCTTTCCGCTGGCGCCGCAAGGATCCGTTCCAGACACGCATCTCCGGCTTCCTCACCGGCTTTGAAAAAGCCGCCCAGGAAACCATGGATCACCTGGACCGGCTGTCGATCGCCCAGGAGCAACTGGCGCGCCATTGCCAGGCGTGCCGAAGCCACTCCCGGTTGCCGGAGTTTGCGCAGATGTTCCTGTCCCGCCCCTTGGTGACCATTCCCATGGCGCGCCAGACCCTCGGTGTCACCGCCGCCGCCGTCGACCGCATGATCCGCCAACTCGGCCCGGCGCTTCCGCGCGAGCTCACAGGTCGGGACAGATACAGAGCCTGGGGTATTCTGTGAGATTGGAGTGGGCGATCACGCGACAGGGACCAAGCACCGAACCAAGGTCTTAGTCCGGTCGATAGCCGCGCCTTTGTTTTTGCTTCGCCAGGCCCTGCTGATGGGCCGCAGCCGATGAGACATCGGCAAAGAGATCCAGCCGCGTCCGTCCCCAGGTGCCCACACGTCCCCATGTCCGTCGCACAGCAAATCCGCCGAACAGGGTCGGCTCGACCGACAGGTGGTAGAACCGGTTCATGTTCCGGTCGGGGTCCACTCGTTTGAGCAGAAGAGGGGTGTCACCAGGTTCCATCCCCCAAGTCTCGAGGACTTCCGATCTGCGGTCCAATGAATCATTGGAATCAAAACGTGAGGAAAGATTCAAACGGATGATGTGTAACGGAAGGGGGTCGCAGGACTGATGAGGTGGAAAACCTCCTGCTCCGGATAGTTGTAGGATAAATCGCCTCGAACGCCCCCTTGAAAGAGAATGCATTGCCCGGGGATCCACTGAACAAATTTGTCTCAGAAATCTTTTCTCGGCTTTTGAGGGCGTGCCTTTATTGGAAACTTCTAAATACGACATAAATCCCTAATTTTGTTACGGATTTTCCTTTATGACAATTTTTTGCCTTATTTCGATGCCGCTCGTTCGATTTCGATCGGGCCATATCACGCTCAGGGACTCTCAGGGCAAATTTTCTAAGCAAAATCGCCGAAGGGCAGCGCATTTTCTGGGCGAATTCTGCGGTTGACTTTCCGTTTCGTCAAATCTTAAAAGTCCCTTAATGCAATTGGTGATTGGTGCCCGGACTTGTGCCGGAGAAGGGATAATACCCCCGTTGGAGCGCTGATCTCTCCCTCTGAGGGAAGCCGAAAAGAGGACGTCCGGCGCGGTTGCGGTGGAGCTTCCCGAAAGGCGGAATGGTGCTTGGACAAATAGTGGGGCGATTGGTGACATTTGTTGAGATCGGCTTAGGTCGGGCGTGCCCCGCGTTAAATAGCCACAACTGACGATGAGTCTGGAACACGTTTCGGCGGGACATATAAACTCCGCGCGTGTGACGAACGACTTATCCGTGGGTCTTCGAATAACTTTGAGATCGCCAAGAGTACCTGCCGCCACAAGGATGCTGGCGCCAGGTACTACGGTGTCACCATACCTTGCCGGTAAGTGTCCAGGCTGCAGACTATGACGCGCATCTCCAGCCTGGTTAAGCCGCTCCGCTTTGAGTTTTGTCGACATGACAACTAGAGACGCGTCACACAGATTGCCGGCGCGAATGCACCGGTTGGGACACCGTCACGAAATGAGCGGGACGGCGCAGAATGGGGCGATAGTGTGAAGGGCAAAAGCGATCTCTCCGATGAAGCGAAGGGTAGGCCTGTCGTGCAGGCACAGGCCGGCCAGGTTCCTGTTCAGGCGAAATCTGTGGCATTCGGAAAGACTTCCGTTTCGGTGCGACCGAAACGAACCAGCGTGAAACTCCGGCTGGCGGACGGTTCGGAGACTGATTGCCGGGCCGAGATCCATCTCGCGCGGGAAGCGCATCTCAGGACGATCTTTCGCGACATTCCGTTCTCCGAAGCCAAGGCCCGGGCGATTTTTGACAAGGCGATAGTCGAGCCGGAGCGTTTCGGGCTGATCAATGCTGTACCGGGGCCGGACGTTCGCAGAAGGGCAATTATATCAGCTTTGATTGCTATTATTAGGCTTAAAGGCAGTCGACTGGCGAATGACGTGTCTGCTATTTTTGCTTTGCGGTGAGTAAACAGCATGAAAAAATTTTTGGCAGAATATTATGACGAAAATAAAATACTTATATTTGCAGCGATACTTGGATTATCGTATTATTTTTATAGAAAAATAACCGGAACAGACTCATGGTATACTGGAAAAGTGCTGATAGCAGTGTTTTTTTCTTTTGTTTATTTATTTATCCTCTTCGTTTTGAAGATAAAAGGGAATAGTACTTAAATATTCCTGATAAAGCATAAATAAGTAGAGCACCCTTTTAACGCTCTAGAACATCCTCGAAAAATCTCTTTGGTGGGAATATGGTAAATCCAAATGGAGTAATTCAGCCGCATCCTGTAGGCGGCTTCTTTTCATATGGCGGTACGAAATACACACCTGCACCCACCTACTACAACGAAAATATTACTTTCAGTTTAGAAGATTTGTATCCAGATCTTGGAGGCTACTTCGGCTCCATTGTTTCTGGGGCTGGCAACATTTTAGCCGAAATTCCAGGCGCGTCGCCCGTGACAAAATTTGTTGGTAAAGCGACGGGAATCCTTGGAATTGGCATTGATGTTTATGAGCGCTCCACCGACGAAGATGGATTAACTTTTAGAGACATAGCAGCTGTTGGCGGCGGCATCGTTACAGGTGCGCTAGTAGGAGCTGCTGTTGGGGGGCCGCTCGGAGCGTTTGTTGGTGCAGTCGCAGGCACATTAACTGCTGACGAAATTAGCCGAATTGAAGCGCTCGCGAACGATCCAATACCATCCTTTCGTCATAACAGCGGTATTGGCTTCCAGACTATCAACCCCAGTACAGCGTACGTTCCCACGGAGGTAGTTGAGAAGCCGGGAGATGGACTGCCGAGCCTGCCATTCGGCATGAAAAGTGAACACCTAGAGTATACCACAATCAATGGCACTAGGATCATTGATGTATACACGAAAGTCATGCATCCGTTTTTTTCAAAACTTCTCAAAGGTTATGAAATTGAACGAATTCAGATCACGAAAGAAGGTGTAGTAACACGTGAAGTTTTTCCGATTGACCGTAATCTGGATTTCCAAGCGATACGAGATAATTCAAACCATGTTGAAGTTACGCCTGAAGTA
The DNA here is from genome assembly GCF_008107695.1 of Stappia sp. BW2. Taxonomy (GTDB): domain Bacteria; phylum Pseudomonadota; class Alphaproteobacteria; order Rhizobiales; family Stappiaceae; genus Roseibium. The sequence goes on from NZ_VIRG01000041.1 coordinate 3,207, forward strand.
AAAGCGATTGCAGAGAAAATCGGCTCCGCAGTCTCCCTAAAACACATTGTGGGCGCCTTAAATAGTAAGTTCACTGAGGATCAGATCGTTAACGGGGTCAGGTTAGGGGCTGATGACCACACTCCTGGCGCCACAATTGATTTTTCCACAGCAGCAGGCGCGGCAAATAGAGAAACATCTACAGCGCAGTCGCAATCAAGAGGCAGTTCCGGTTGGTTTGGTGGCAATGGACCTGGCGATGGGTCAATTGCTCCTGGCACTGGAGGTGGTTCCAGTGGAGGAGGGACCACTCCGACGCCACGCTCCAAGCCGAGCAACAACAATGGAGACAGAGACGGCAACAACCCGGGGAACGACAATTACAGCGGCGGCAGAAACAATGGTAGCAGCGGTAGCTACGGTAACTCTAACACTGGAGGTGGCGGCTACGACGGCCGGGGTGGATCGAGCAGCAGTTCCACGGTTGGTGACCACGAACAAGGCACTTGTTTCGCTGCTGGCACGCTGATCCTTCTGGCCGATGGCTCGGAAAAGCCGATTGAGGAGATCCAGCTTGAAGACGAGGTGATGTCCTTCGACAGCCTGGGCGTTTTGGAAGCACGTAGGGTCATAGATCTCATCGTGCACGACGACCAGCATGTCATGAACATCGATGGTGTTCTGGTCACGCCCAATCACCCGTTTCTGCTACCGGACGGTTCCTTTAAGCCGATTGGCGACCTCTCGGTTGGTGATGCGATCGTCCGTGCCGATGGGGCCCTGCATGTCATCGAACACATCTCACCAACTGACGGCGTTCAAACGGTCTATAACTTCACAGTCGCCGACCTGCACACTTACGTTGCCGCTGGCTTCCGCGTTCACAACAAATTTGCGGCTCCGGTCATGCTCGACCTTGACGGCGACGGCCTTGAGGTCACGGCGCTTGACCGTTCGACTGTCTTCCTCGACACGGGCGGCGAGGGTTTTTTGCACCGCACGGCCTGGGCCGGTGAAGGCGACGGGGTTTTGTATTTCGACCCGGACGGGCGCAATGACATCACCGAAAAGCGCCAGTTCGTCTTCACCGAGTGGGACCCGACGTCGACCAGCGATCTGGAAGCGCTCGCCTCGGTGTTCGACAGCAACGGCGATGGCGTCCTGAACGCCAGCGACACGGATTTCCAGAAATTCAAGGTGATGGTGACCCTCGCCGACGGCTCAACGGTCTCCAAAACGCTGGCCGAGCTCGGCATCACCGAGATCGACCTGACGGCGGATGCCAGCAACATCGAGCTGAGCGACGGCTCGGTGATCACCGGCAAGACGACCTTTACGCGCGCCGACGGGTCGACCGGCACGGTCGGTGACATGCTGCTGGCGTCGGAAGAACAAGGCCACCGGGTGACCCAGGTGGAGTCCGTCGATGGAGCCGGCACGCGCAGCCTGACCACCACCGCCTATGCCGCCGACGGCAGCAAGGCTTATGAGATTGTCTCCGAAGTAAGCGCCGACGGGCTTTCGATCACCAATCGCTATGATGATGATGGTGACGGGGTGATCGACCGGATCCAGACAATCGAGACGGTGGTGAATGGCGATGGCAGTCGCACGGAAACCGAACGTAATTTCTCCGGCTCGAACCTCACAACCGCCGTTCTGACCTCGCGCGAAGTCACCACCAAATCCGCCGACCACAAGGTCGAGACCATTGAGCGAGACTCGATGGGCGGTGGCTGGTTCGACCAGCGCGAAACTCGCACGGAAGCTGCTGACGGCAGCTTCACGATTGTGGTCGAAAACCTTGCCCAAGACGGCACGGTGATCACCAGCACCAGCGAAACGGTCTCGCTGGACGGTTCGCAGCGTATTGACGGCATGGACGCCGATGGCGACGGCGCTGCTGACACCATCGAGACCCATCTGGTCGACAAACACGCCGATGACAGCCGCCCGGAAACCGTGACGGTGACCAACCAGGACGGCTCGCTGCACTCCAAAACGGTCGAAGAGGTCGAGGCTGATAATCGCTCCAAGGTGATCACTAGGGATTTCGACGGTGACGGGCAGATAGACCAGCGCGAGATCCTGGACATCACCGTGACGCCGGGCGGCGGCAGCACGTCGCGGCTGGAGATCCGCAACGGCGACGGCTCGCTCAAGAGCGCCTCCACGACCGTGACGTCTGACGATGCGCTCAACAAGACCACCGAACTCGATCGAGACGGCGACGGCGACATCGACCTGACAACCGCAGAGACGACCACGGTCAACGCCGATGGTAGCCGGGAGCGAACTGTCACGGAGACAAACGGCGACGGCTCGATCCGGGCGATGCGCAAGGAAAGCCTCGACGCGGACAAGGTCGGCCAGGAGATCTTTGTCGATCTCGATCAGAACGGGAGTATTGAGGCTGACGAGAAGGTGTCTTCCGTTGTGATCGACGCCGCCACGCAGGAGCGAACCGCAGCCCAGTGGACACGTTCTGCTGATGGATCGGTCCTGGCAAAAACAACGAGCATCACCTCAGCCGACGGTTTGGCCAGAACCACAGAGAGCGATCTCGATGGCGACGGCGACATCGACCTTCGGGTCAGCGACGTCACGGTGCGAAATGGCGACGGCTCGTCCAGCCGCACGGTGACGACGAAGAACGGCGACAACTCTCTGAGGACCATCGTGGTCACCGAGACCAGCGCGGACGGTCTCACCAAAACCGTGCGCGAGGATGTCGACGGCGACGGAGCGTTTGAGAAGAAGAGCGTCAACACACTCGAACTCGAAGCCGACGGTGGCACGACCCGGACGTCCTCGGCCTATGCCGGCGACGAGACCACGCTTCTGTCCGAGACCGTCACTACGGAGAGCGCCGACCGGCGCACCAGAACTATCACCCTGGACCGGGACGGCGACGGCACCGTCGACAGCACCACGGTGCAGGTCAAAGGTACGGATGGCGCCATCACCCGGACGGTGACCGAAAAGGCGGCCGACGGGACGGTTCTGGGAGAGGTTGTCAGCACGGCCAGTGCCAACGGCCTGGTGACCACGACAGCAAAGGATCTCGACGGCGACCAGGTCGCTGATGTTACACAGAGCAGCAGCACGACTCTCAATGCCGACGGCCGCAAGACCACAGTTCAGCGCACGGAAAATGGCGACGGCTCGCTTCGAAGCACCTCGACCGTAATCAAGAGCGATGACGGCCTCAAGATCGCCAGCAAAACCGACGCGGACGGCAACGGCACCTATGAGCGCATCGTCACCGATGAGACGGTTCTGGACGCCGATGGCGGTTCGACACGCACCATTAAGACCCGCTCGCAAACCGGCCAGCTTCTGAGCCGCACGAAGATAGACACCAGCGACGACGGGCTGATCACGGTTGAAAGGACCGACCGGGACGGCGACGGATCGTTTGATGTTGTCGAAACTTCGACCACAGTTCTGGAAGCCGATGGCGATACGGTGACGACGTCGGAAACCCTTGAGGGTGGCGTTCTGCGCGCCAGCACTACCCAAACCGTCTCCGATAATGGCCGCTCCAGCGTCACGGAAGAGAACGTTAACGGCGACGGCAAGACGGATGTGAGAACGTCGCTAACTGTTGCCGACACGGGCGTCGCAACGACCCTGACTCAATCACTCGACACGAGCGGCGGCGTTCAGAGCCAGAGCCGCGCGGTCGCCAGTGCCAACGGCCTGTCTGTGACTTCGGAAACCGATGCCGACGGCAACGGCGCCTATGAAACCCGCTCGGAAACCGTCCGTGTTCTGAATGCAGACGGCTCGGTGACCACAACCGTCAGCGCCAAGGCGCAGAACGGCACCCTGCAGAGCCGTCTTGTCGAAACCGTCAGCGCGGATGGCCTGACCACCACCCGCACACAGGACTTTGACGGGGATGGCAAAACGGACGAGGCCTCCGTGCGTGAAGCGGTAATTGCCGCCGACGGCACCGTCACCACCACGGAGACAGTGACCGCCCGCAACGGCGATCTGTTGATGAAGTCCGTCGAGACCGTCAGCGGCGATGGCCGCTCGTCGACGCTTGCGATAGATGCCGACGGCAATGGCATCAACGACAGGGTGACCACCAAGTCGGTTGGCGATGACGGCGTCACCACCACCACCGTCTCGTCCTATTCGGCAAGCGGAACGCTGATCTCCCGGACGACCTCAAGCGAGAGCGGCAACGGGCTGGACAGAAGTGTCTCCTTCGATCTGAACGGCAACGGCTTTGCAGAGCGTGTGCTTGACCAGACCACGGAGATCGACGCCGACGGTACCACGACCCGCACGGCAAGGCATGAGACCGGCTCCGGCCGGCTGCTCGCCCGCGAGGACGTCACCAGCTCCGATGACGGTCTCACGGTGACCACCGCGCTTGATCTGGACGGCGTCGGTGGCAATGATTTTGTCTCCACCAAGACGACAGAGTTCGGTGCTGATGGCTCGACCTTGGAAGCCTGGACCACTCATGGTCCGGGCGGCCAAAAGGGAAGCGCTACGCGGGAAACCAGCGGCGACGGCCTTGAGGTGGCAATAGAGGTCGATCTGGATGGCGACGGCGACATCGACCGCAGCACCAGCGTGACACGAAACGCCACCGGCGGAGCCACGGAAACGAGCCAGCTCTACGGCAACGGCACCAGTCTGCAGCGTTCCAAAACCACCGTCACCTCGGCAAATGAACGCCAGCGCATCACGACGATCGATCAGGACGGCGACGGCAAGCCCGATCTCCGCACCCAGACAAATATCGACCTGAGCGGCAACGAGACCACCACCTGGAAAGACCTCGCCGCCAATGGCAGCACCGCCGAGGCGATCATAACGCGTCAGGCCAATGCCAACGGCACTAGCGATCTCTACCGTCTGGACACCGATGGTGACGGCAGCACTGACATCAGCCGCAGTACCACGGTCTCCTACGACAGCGCCGGCAGGGAGATCCGCGTCTTTGAGGAAAAGGAAGGTGCGGCCGGTGTGCTTGCCTTCAAGTCGACGACGACAACCTCCGCCAACGGCCTGACCTCAACCACGGCAACCGACAGCGACGGCGACGGTGAGATTGATACGCGCGCGGAAACCAAGACGGTCTTCAACGCGGACGGCTCCACCACCACGACCAGCCGCGATTGGCACGAGGACAGCGGCGACCTGCGCTCCAGCTATTCCGAAACCATCAGCGCCGATGGTCGCACGATCACGGAAGAGTTCGACTTCGACGGTAACGGCGTTACCGACAAGACAAGCGTGACGAAGACCTCCGCCGATGGTTCGACAGTCGTCACCGAGACCGGCTATGGCGACAAGGGCGCCCGGAAGCGAGCCATTACCACCACCTCGTCGGATGGTCTCACCACCACTGTCCAGCGTGACGGTGTCACCCAGACCTTCTCCCATTCAGAACTCGGCAACGGCAGCTACGACTGGGAAAACGGCAAGACAGGTGCGGACCGTATCACTGTCTCCCACAAGGTCGACGCCACCGGGGTCGAGACCTGGGAAATGACGGCGTCTACAGGCACCCGCAGCGTGCGCTTCGACGCCGCCGCCAAGACCCGGCTCCTGGCCGAGGCCGCAAGGATCTATGACGCGGTGCTCGACCGCGACATGGACGCCTCGGAAATCGAGGTGCTGGTCAAATACGCGGCGCATGGCCAGCTCGATCTTGAGGATCTGGCAAGCGCGCTGCTCTCCTCCGGTGAGTATAAAGCGCGCTATGGTTCGCTCACCGACGCCGGCTTTATCGCCCACGCATACCAGAACACCTTCGGCCGGGAAATCATGCTGGAAGACCTCGGCGAGCATCTGGCCGCGCTCAAGTCCGGCACCTCGCGCGCGGCCCTGATCGCCGAACTTGCCGAGAGCGCAGAACACATCGTCGTCGGCAACGGACACGGCGAGACCAACAATTACGATGTCTTCCTGATTGATACCGTCAAAGAGGATGACCTGCGTGCGTCGTTTGGGGTGGACGGTCTCAATATCGACACCGATGAAGCAAAGGTCCTGGTTGGCACCAACGGTGGCAACACACTCACCGCTGCGAGCGGCGGTATTGTCTTTGGCCAGGCCGGCAACGACACGCTCAATGGCACCTCCGGCAGTGAGATCCTGGTCGGCGGCAAGGGTAATGACGGCCTGCGTGGAGGAACAGGAAACGATACCTATCTCTTCAACCGAGGCGACGGTAACGACATTATCATCGACGATGGCAGTGGTTCAAACGGCGACACCCTGCTCTTCGGGCCAGGCATTGAAATCGAAGACCTGAACTTTGCCCGCTCCGGCGATCACCTGGTGATCAGCTTCTATCCGGAAAACACTGCAGATGCGCAGGCCGCCGAGGCGGAAGGGCTCGACCAACTTACCGGCTCAATCACGATCCGCTATTGGTTCTCTGACAGCGCCAAACGCATCGAACGCTTCGCTTTCGACAACGGCGACGCCTACTGGTTCGGACACATCAACTCGTTTTACTCGGAGCCTGGTGTGAACATCAACATGTTCCGCCGCCAAGGCACTGGCAACGATACCTTCAGTGCAGATCCAGGTAGTGACATCATTGTCGGAGCCGAAGGGAATGATACTCTTTACGGCAACGACGGCAATGATGTCCTGTTGGGTGGAGAAGGTGACGATCGTCTCTATGGCGGTGCAGGAAACGATGTCCTTGATGCCGGCGATACGGCCGGCGGCTGGCAGTATCTATATGGCGACGCAGGCGATGACACGTACCTATACAAAAGGGAAAACGGCAAAGTATTCATCAACTATGGCGAGGGAGCCGGCAATGGTTCAGACACAGTTCAGTTCACGAACTTAAATCTCTCCGACCTGACCTTTACCTACCACGATTACACCGCAAACAACCCAAGCAATCCCGAAGGAATCGTCTTAGGCTTCTCCTGGAGTTCGGGCACACAGAGTGGCGAATTGCGAATTGCCCAGAAGGGACAGCATATCGAGCGGATCGAGTTCGCCGATGGCAGCGTCTACAGCCGTCTTGTCTGGCGAGAAGATGGCCGCGTGCAGCTGGAGGGAACAACAGGCAACGATCTGGTTATCGGCACCGACTTTGACGATTTCCTGACTGGCGGCTCAGGCGATGACGTTCTGGACGTTGGCGCGGGCAACGGATCCTGGCAGCATACTCGCGGAGGAGCCGGGAATGACACCTACCTGATCGGCAAGAACAGCGGCAACACTGTTGTGCATGAAGCGTCAGATGCCGGTATGGACACCCTGCAATTTAAAGATCTTCAGCTTTCAGATCTAACCTTCAGCTACCTCGACACGAGCAACTATGGCCGGGCGTTGCTGCTAACTTGGAATAAGGACGGCGAGAGCGGCAAGGTTCAGGTCTCGAATGGAGGCGCTGACATTGAGCGGATCGAGTTCGCCGATGGCAGTGTCTACAGCCGTCTTGTCTGGCGAGAAGATGGCCGCCTGGAACTCCATGGCACGGACGGCTCCGAGGTCATGGTCGGCACCGGCCATGACGATTTCCTCTTTGGCGGCGACGGCAACGATGTTCTGGATGTGGGCGCAGGGAACGGGAGCTGGCAGCATGCAAGGGGACAGATGGGCGACGATACCTATCTGATCGGAACTGACAGCGGCTCGACCACGGTTCATGAAGGCCCTGATGCAGGGACGGACACGGTCCGGTTCAAAGACCTGGTTCTCTCGGATCTAAGCTTCAGCTATCTCGACACCGATCCGTCCGGCAGCTACGGCCGGGCTTTGCTCCTGTCCTGGAACGTGGACGGCCTCACAGGCAAGGTGCAGATCTCGAACGAGGGCGATGACATCGAGCGGATCGAGTTCGCCGATGGCAGCGTCTACAGCCGTCTTGTCTGGCGAGAAGATGGCCGCGTGCAGCTGGAGGGAACAACAGGCAACGATCTGGTTATCGGCACCGACTTTGACGATTTCCTGACTGGCGGCTCAGGCGATGACGTTCTGGACGTTGGCGCGGGCAACGGATCCTGGCAGCATACTCGCGGAGGAGCCGGGAATGACACCTACCTGATCGGCAAGAACAGCGGCAACACTGTTGTGCATGAAGCGTCAGATGCCGGTATGGACACCCTGCAATTTAAAGATCTTCAGCTTTCAGATCTAACCTTCAGCTACCTCGACACGAGCAACTATGGCCGGGCGTTGCTGCTAACTTGGAATAAGGACGGCGAGAGCGGCAAGGTTCAGGTCTCGAATGGAGGCGCTGACATTGAGCGGATCGAGTTCGCCGATGGCAGTGTCTACAGCCGTCTTGTCTGGCGAGAAGATGGCCGCCTGGAACTCCATGGCACGGACGGCTCCGAGGTCATGGTCGGCACCGGCCATGACGATTTCCTCTTTGGCGGCGACGGCAACGATGTTCTGGATGTGGGCGCAGGGAACGGGAGCTGGCAGCATGCAAGGGGACAGATGGGCGACGATACCTATCTGATCGGAACTGACAGCGGCTCGACCACGGTTCATGAAGGCCCTGATGCAGGGACGGACACGGTCCGGTTCAAAGACCTGGTTCTCTCGGATCTAAGCTTCAGCTATCTCGACACCGATCCGTCCGGCAGCTACGGCCGGGCTTTGCTCCTGTCCTGGAACGTGGACGGCCTCACAGGCAAGGTGCAGATCTCGAACGAGGGCGATGACATCGAGCGGATCGAGTTCGCCGATGGCACGACGCTCAGCAAGATCGAACTGGCAAGCGACGGAAGCGTGATCCTTACCGGCACTGCAGGCAATGACGTGATTAGCGGTACCGCTGGAAACGACACCCTCATCGGCGGCAATGGCGCAGACATCCTCACCGGCGGTGCCGGCAATGACACGTTCGTCTTCACCGCGCTGAACTCACAAATTCCGCAAGCCATTCCAGCAGATATCGTCACTGACTTTGCCGCCGGCGCGGGTACGGACGATGTCCTGGAGCTGTCCTCAAGCCACTTCTCCGGCTTCGACGATGTTCTGGCCCGGGCGACGGAAAACGTCGCGGATCGCAGTGTCACACTCAATGTCGGCCTGGACGCGCCCCTGGTGGTTCTGGAGGACGTTGCACTCGCCGACCTGCACCAGGACGACTTCCGCTTCGTGTGATGCCAAAGCCCCTGTCACGCAGACTGCGTGGCGGGTTTCTTTATCAAGAGAAACCCAGCGATTGGGTCGATAAGGCGCTCTGACCGCCGAGTGGTGAATTGAGACAATAGACGATCAGACTTGAAGTAGATCTCGCTTCTCTGCCAGGATCGGCCAGCCTGGCGTTTGCGGCGATGGGCTTCGCCGGCCACCTGGCTGGCATATTTTGTGACACAGCGAATGAGCGTTGCATGGTCAACCTTAACGCCGCGTTCTTCAAGAGTTCCCTCAAAGTCGCAATACGATATGTGTATCGGGTGTCGAACAAGACAGCGAACAGAAACAGGTGGCATCGCCGGCTAGCTTCGCCATGCCGTCGTGCAGCGAACTTGCATTCATTCTAACGTCGGCCACCTTCTCGAAGATCGCGCGCCGCGTCGGATCAGCCAAGGCTGAATTTCTTTGACATGTTTACGAGAAATACTTTTAAGCGAACAGTTGTGAGAAAGACTATTCTCAGCGCGCAAAATCTTGTCTGCGTGCGCAAATTACTGCGTGCGATATAGCGTGCCGATCAGGACTGAGGAAATATTCCCGAAATAGATCGCAAGCTCATTTGGGGAAGAGAAATGGCAACCAGCACGGAGCACATCACTGAAGAGCTAGAGCGGATTATTGAAAGTCTGCCAGATAACAATGATGCGACTGAGACCGGCCCGAGCGGAAACCCATTCGTCGACTATGCTCGAGAAAACTTCGAAGCCGTTACGGGAAGCGAGTTCGACGGTCTCAATCGGCTGTCAGCCCAGTATCTGACTTACAATATATGGACCTCGTACAACATTTTGAAAGCCGCCGGTGGAGTTGGCTCGGATAGCGCTTCGCAGGAGATGAACGCGCTGCGCCACAAGGCAGGATACCATAACGCTATCGTCAATGTCATGTCGTCCATGGGTCGACATGGCTCCACCCTCGGAGCTATCAACGACGATGATGACGAGGCCTATAATATCGCTATAGCGAAGATGGCGTTTGATTCACTTCGAATGACCTTTCGAATTGTTTATCTCTTAAACGACAAGTTCAATGAAAAGTACGTGAAGGAAATCAAGGCCTGGTACCTAGATGATAAGAATAATCCCAAACACATTTTTGGAGAAAATAGTAACGAAGCTAAAGAATTTAGTGAAATAAAAAATAAATTAACTACGCAGGTCGATTCTTATTCTACCCTTATCCAGGAGCATCGGGAGTATCTTCAGGAACATAAGTCGCATCTGGAGAGTAAGAGCAATATTCTTGCGAGCCAGATTAACGACATCAACACTGAACGAGATTCCATCAATAATCTCTTGCCAGTCATTGCGGATCAGAAAGCACAGCTAGGCACTGAGATTGGTGCATTAAAAAAGACTATTGAGAAAGCCGAATCCAGCAACCCGGACGATCCCGGCGTGACTACGATGCAGTCAAAACTTGCATGGCTTGAACAACAACTTACAGATCTTGAAACTGAGAAGACAGGATTGGAGGAACAATACAAGGTCCTTACAAATCAAATGCACGATCTGGATAATCAGAAAATAGATATAGCCACAACCATGCCCACTCTTGAGGCCGAGCTCAAGAACTCAGACACTCCCTACTACAACAATCACAAAATGAGCGGTAACATCGCCGACCTTGGGCTTGACGGCTTGGGTATCGTAACTGGGGCGTTGGGTCTTGCACTTGTTTCAAACACGGCCGATTCCACTGACTTACAAAAAACCTCCGCCAACCTCGCAATGAGCAGCTTTGCGATCGAAGGGCTGACCACGATCGGGGCTGTGACAGCCGAATTGGGTGGTAGCAAGATGCCCACCATTATGAACAAGGGTTTCCGGGCAATTGCGTCAAGTCTTGGAACCGCTGCGATGGGTGTTGAGATTGCTAGCGTAGCGCAGCAATTGGACAATCCGGATCTTACAGACTATCAAAAGAACATGCTGCGAGCCGAACTCGGTATACAGGCGGTAGCGATGGTCAGCGAAACGCTGACGGGAGTTTTTCTCGCGAGCGGCGCTTATTTTGGTGCAGCATCGACAGCAGCAAAAACAGCGTCGAAAGCTGTTCCTGTTTTGGGTGCCGTCACCGCGATCGCCGGTGCCTTCAGCCCGTCCACATGGTCGTATTTCTCAGACAAGCAAGATCAAATAGATGATCTAAAGGCAATCGAGGACAGCCCTTCGGCCGCGCTGCTCGCCGAACTTATGGGAGCTCAGCTGAAAACGGAAATAAGGCATCACGCTGCAACGAAAGTCATTGATACAGCCACCGCGCTTGGTGCAACGCTGGTCGCAGGCGCTGGTATTGGAATTGGGATTGCTCTGGTCGGAGGCGCGGTTTCGGCGATCGTGCAGGCCACGCAGCAAGTGAAGTTCCGCCAAATCGCCGCTGGCATCGAAAAAAAGATGCGAACCGGACCAGACGGCCACGATCAAACGATCGAAGAATTTTTCCAACAGAGCTTTGACGCCCAACAAGAGGAGACGCTCGCGGGCTTTGAAGACTTTTTTGATGAGCTAGTGGACGAGGGAGGCTACGAGAGTATTTTTACGCTCGGAAGCCAGACCTTGACAGATATCGATGTACAACTTGCAGGTCAGACATATACTTCCGGTGAGTTGAACAAAACCGCCACTCACTACTTTGAAGAGTATTACGGCAACCAGCAGTGGTCTGACGTAGGGTTGGAGGCAAAGCTACAGGAAGGCAATGACGTAGTCGTTTTGACCGATCTGAGTGGCGCGGAGGCCTACCTTACCTTTACAAGTCCGCTTCTCGCAAGTGGTGTAGAGGATACAGATCGCGAGTCGGACGGGAAGAACAAACACGTCACTGAGTTACATATTTCTGATCTCGCCGGTTGGGAAATACAGGATGTTGGCACAAACGCGACGACGTTCAACCTGTCTCAGGTCATCAACCGCGTAAAGCCTCTCGAAGAAGAGGTTTCTATAATCGACTTCGTCGTTCATGCCGGGGCGGGGGACGACACCTATATCGCCTATGACTCTGAGATCACTTTTCACGGGGGCGAGGGTCGGGATACGGCAACCTATGTTCGACTGGATCCAACGCTCCTAGCCAATATCCAGGGCAAAGACCTTGAAGAGTCAGGGCAGAAAGTTGCAAGAAGTTTTTACCCTACTCCTTCAACTGGGCTAGCGGGGTCGCTTTCTGCCGTTTCTGCTGTGACATCGGCCGTTGAGTCTGGCAATTCGCTTGATGTTAAGCAAGCTCTGGAACAGCTTTACGAACTCGCTTTCTCTGGGGAATCGCCAGATGAACAAGATGCGGAATTGGCGCTGATAACTGCCATACTACTGGGTTTGAATCCTGGAGATTCCTTAGGCATTCAGGTGTTTGCGAGCGGTGACCTGACCACTGTCTTAAAAGTGATGGGAAAGGGCAGTGTCTACTATCAGGAATCGACAGAATTTAAACACACCAGCAGTGGGAAAGATTCGGAGAAACTCGAGGTTCGTTTCGTAGATGCCATAGAGCGCGAAGCTGATGAAATGCTTGTGGACCGCCTGTCATCCATCGAAGTCATTCAAGGGACACAGGCCGCCGACTTGTTTGAACTTAGTGAGAGCACCTCGGTCGAAGAGGTCCACGGCTTTGGCGGTAATGACATTATAAACGGCGGAGTAAGCACCCGTATTGCGGTTGGCGGTCAGGGTGACGACAAGATTGATCTATCCAAGGGAATAAAAGCCTTCATCGCCAAGGATAGCTTCGAGCAAAGCGATGTTGTTTATATCAATGGCGGCTCGGGTGTCGATACCGTCACCGTTGATCAGGAATTGACAAATACCCTTGCCGCCGCCTTTTCTGAAAAGGCGATATCACAAACTATTGCGCGTCAGATGGCGGCTTCACAATCTGGCGGCACGGATGATGGCACGGTGGCCAACATGTTTGCCGACTCGATGTGGATTACCGAAGATAACCCTTATGTTCGAATGATCCAGCAGGACGTTGAGTTTGTTAAATTCGGTCTGGATGAGGGAGCGCTTGTCCTCGACCCTGGCACATTAAGGTTCCGTTCTATCGACTCCAACGTCACCGAGTTGGGTGACCCGACATTCGCAAATGCATATTCCGCCATTTTCCCAGGCCTAATATCACAAGACCTGATGACAGATGGGGAATGGGACGGGCAATTGGTGGCCGACTGGGTCGCCGCAGCTGACATGAAAGCGATTGACTTCATTGAAGGGCAAGTTAGTGGCATGATCGACGAGGGAAACCTCGTGAAGGTCACAGGCGCAATGTACCTTCTGACCGGGGAGACCGTTGAATTTCAGGTGGTTCAGGGCGACTTGGGTCTTGTCTTCGTCGACGGATCTTTGCTGGCCGAGAGTGCTGGCAGCGGACCTGCCTCTGCTTTCTCCTACACCGCGTCCACCGACGGGTTTGTAACAGTCGATTTTCTGATGACCGGAGACAGCGCGGCACAGGGAGAATATCACGCCGAGATCAAGATGCCAGGGCAATCGGAGTTCGAGCCGTTGGAGTCGATCTTGCCAGGTCGCTGGGCATCGGCAATGTTGACCCCTACCTTGAAGAAGATTGGCTCAGGGGAACAACAAACCGAAGATACGTACCATCTGCGCGACTACAATGACCTGACCAACAGTATTCTGTTTGATCAGACAACTGCTACCTACTCGACACGTAACACCACCGTTACCTTCTTCGATGGTTTGCCGACGTTCTCGGATCATTACCAGTGGCAAAATGAGCTACCGCATACGATAGCTGACAATTGGAACGGGGTCGTTGATCGTCGAAGTGCAACGGATATACTCGATGGTGTATTTGAGGACCCATCCAGCTATGCGGTTTTCGAAGGCGAGATTTACCTGTCTTCGGATAACGAATACACTTTCCGCAACAGCGGTGACGTTATCAGTAGTCTGATAATAAAAGATCTCAAGATCAGCAATGACGGGTATGAAGTTCGGGCTGACGTAGATGTGTTTGGCGTGATGCCGGGTGCAGGATCTGCTCAGTCCGGGTCTTTCGCGACGACTGAGAGCGGCTATTATCACTATAGCTACGTCGTACGTGCCGACAATACGGCATCGACCGAAACGCCCTCTCGCTACGGTTTGGAAATAAGATCTGGACAGGATGCTGAGTTTGAAAAATTCGACCCCCAAACTTTAGCAGCTGCCTATCTGGACGGTTATGCGAACCAACAGATTGGATACGACCGCAGCCTTACAATGATCGGCGATGAACTGGGTGAGTTTCTGAAGGGTGGCAACGGCGACGACTTCATCATTGGAATGGCGGGTAATGATACCATCTGGTCCGGTGGCGGTTTTGATATACTGATGGGCGCAGATGGGGACGATATTTTCTGGGTTGGTCGCCACGGTACATTGCAGGATACCCCCACCGGTCATGACGCAGTCATTGAGGTTTATGCCGAAGATTACAAGTTCAACACCTTTGTTTTCGGCCATATTTTCGATGGCTCAGCCGCAAACCTTGATGACGTAAACTTCGTCAGGAATCAGGACGACCTTCTGATCGTGAATACTAATGATCACGTGACAAGCGAAGGCTTTAGCGTGGAATCTTCTGTCACGCTTGTCGATTACTTCAAATTTGCGACAGCTGAGACGGACACCAATCAGCGCGTGATGAACACTGCGGGAGACTCGAAGATCTTCGACCGTAGCACATTGCTGGATGCGGCAAACGCCGCCGACGATGTTTTGCTCGACCAGATTGAAGGCGCTATTCTGCAAAACGACGAGTATTTAGCTTTCATAGACAACGTGCGCCAACAATCTGCTGAATTTGACAGTATTCGCGATGGGAGCTGGATCGATGAGCAGATCGACCAGATCGAAGATACTCTGGCAACCGACTATAGAACAATTGGCGAAGTTGGAACCGAAAAAATTACGGATCAGTCGGTCAGGATTGATTTTGACAAGGAGTATGACAATCCGATCGTCTTTACATTTGTCTCCGGCTACGATGACGCCAGCCCTGTTGTTGCCCGCATCGCGAATATCGATGCCACCGGGTTTGAAATGTTCTTGCAGAAGCCCATCAACGAGGGGGGGCAATCGGAAGAGACTGTTTCTTACCTGGTGGTGGAGGAAGGCACTTACACCTTGCCGGACGGAACCGTTTTACATGCGATGACACAGGATGTCGGCAAGGTTGCGAAGGAAGGCTTTGTGAGCGTTGATTTCGGAGATGTATTCAAAGCGGAAGGCGCGACCTCAGCGCTTACTCCGGCGGTGATGTCAAGTGTCCAGACGTACAACGGAACCGATTTCGTCAAGACGCGTACCAAGAACGTGTCCGAAGACGGAATGAAGATCGCGCTGGAGGAAGAGGAGAGCCGCGAGAACGGCGGACATACGACGGAAACGGTTGGTGTCCTTGCTATCGAGCGCGGGGTTGGTGGCTGGGCCGTGGGAGGGGCCGAGACTATGCTCTTTGAAGTTTCGAGTTTGACCTCCGTTACCGACGACGGAAAGACGGGAAACTTTCTCGCCTCTTTTGATGAACAACCAATCATATTCTCGTCCATGTCGACCTACGATGGCAAAGACCCGGCCAGCGTGAGAATATCCTCATTCGACGAGGATAGTTTCAACATGTTTATCCAAGAGGACACTTCAGCAGGTGACGAAACGAAGCACAGTGATGAGACCGTCGACTACTTCGCTTTCAACTCGGAAGGGTTCCTGTACGGGCACGACAACGACTTGCCCTTTTCATGAGATCGTCGATTTTGCAGGGTGGAAATTACGTGATCAAGAAAATCGAAAATCGAAAATTCGAAGCTTGCGGTAAAATTGCATGGCTATGGAGTGCTTCACCTCTACATCAGGCATTTACGACCTCCCTTCAAGCGAGATTTATTCTGCCGGCAGTCGAACTTGGCAATTTTCACATTCTTGAGGCTCATGGAATGCCTGCAGCTTATTGCTCGTGGGCCATGATGAGCCGTGAGGCTGAAGCACGCTATGTCCTCAACCCCAGCGAGATGAAGCTGGAAGATTGGGCCTCGGGTGACCGGCTTTGGTTTATTGACTGGATTTCGCCCTTCAGCAGCCGATTCACATGGAGGCTGAAGCAGACAATGGCGGAGGAGAAATTTCCAAATAGCGTTGCCCGCTCCTATAAAGTCAAAGGGAAGTCTTCGAAGGCCCGCATCGCTACATTTATCGGAGCGAACCTTACGAAACAACAGAGTTACCAATTGCGCCGCAAATATCATTTGGAATTGACCGAAGAATTGCGGAAGATTTCAGAAACCGATCAGTCCTTCGCACTGAGAGACTCGGGCTGATACTGACGCTTTAGTCTCGGGCTCGAGTAAGTGGACGGTCTCATACCCCGGCATCTGAGATGCCATACTGCGCTTATTGGAAGCCACAGAAGGGAGAGCCGTCCACTTAATCAGCCCCTCCATCTTCCCACGTCAGCCCGCCTCCCTAGGCTCTCTCAAAACCTTCGAAATCCATGTCAAACAGCAAACAAACTTCTTTCAGGTCCCGGGCCTCGAATGACAATCCGGTTCGCTTGGCCTTTCGTCCTATACATGCCGCGTTCTGGGGTGTGGCAGTCGTCAGTTTTATCATCAATATCCTGATGCTGACCGGGCCTGTCTTCATGCTTCAGGTCTATGACCGGGTGCTTGCCAGCGGATCCATTCCAACGCTTGTGGCGATCGGTGCGCTGGCAATCGTACTCTATACATTCTACGGCCTTATGGAGGGTGTGCGCAGCAGGCTCTTGGCCAGGCTGGGGCAGCGCGTGGATGCGAGACTGTCCGGGATCGTCTACCGCGTCTCAAATGACCTTCCCGTACGCCTGGGACGCAAGGCCGCCAAACTGCGTCCGGTGCAGGACTTGGATACGGTAAGGCAATTCCTGTCCGGGCCGGGGCCGGCGGCCATTTTCGATATTCCATGGCTACCGCTCTACCTCGGGATCGTCTTTCTGTTTCACCCGGTCCTCGGGTTTGTGGGGCTGGGCGGCGCATTGGTCATAGTTGCCCTAATCGCACTGAACGAAATGATGTCCCGGGCGCCGGCGCAAGAGGCTGCCGGCCATGCAGGGCGCCGTTCTTCCGATGTCGAAATCGGACAGCGAAATTCTGAAGTCGTCACCGCCATGGGCATGCAAGATGCCCTGACGTCCAGGTGGGAGACGCAGAATAGCGACTATCTGGCAACCCAGCGGCGCGCTGCTGACCGCACGGGCTTGTTCGGCACAGCGATCAAAACCATTCGCTTCATTCTCCAGTCTGCCATTCTTGGTGTCGGCGCGTGGCTGGCGATCAAACAGGAAATCACCCCTGGCGTCATGATCGCCTCGTCCATCATGACATCGAGGGCATTGTCGCCAATTGAACAGGCCGTTTCCCAATGGCGCGGGTTTATCGCCAGCCGCCAATCCTTAAAACGTCTGCATGAGGTTCTGTTGGTCGCCGACACGGAAACCGACAAGATGGATTTGCCATTGCCGGCGAAAAAGCTGTCCGTCGAGCAGGTCTTTTGCGGTCCATTCGGTGAAGCCGTACCCTTTGTCCAAAATGTCTCACTTGACCTTGAGGCCGGAGATGGCCTTGGAGTGATCGGACCTTCCGGCTCTGGCAAATCGACCTTTGCGCGGGCGCTGGTCGGGGCAGTGCCGTCGCTCAAGGGTGTCATTCGCTACGACGGGGCGGAGATTGGCCAATGGCCCGGCGCAAAACGCGGGGAATTTATTGGCTATCTGCCCCAGGATCTTCAGCTCTTTGATGGCACCATCGCCGACAATATTGCCCGGTTCCGAACCAATGCATCGTCAGACCTCATCATTGAGGCAGCAAAACTGGCGGACGTACATGATCTGATCGTTGGTCTTCCGGAGGGTTACAACACAGTTATCGGCCGAAGCGGTCGCCTCCTGTCTGCCGGACAACGGCAGCGCATCGCACTGGCCAGGGCGCTTTACGGCAATCCCTTCCTTATTGTTCTTGACGAACCAAATTCCAATCTGGATGCGGAAGGGGACGGAGCTCTGTCAAGCGCCATCAAGGCAATGCGAGACAAAGGATCCATCGTGGTGGTGATTGCCCATCGTCCGAGCGCGATCGCGACGGTCGACAAGATCCTGTGCCTGAAAGACGGAAAAATGGCCGGCTTCGGGCCGAAGGATGAAGTGCTCAAGCAAACGGTCCAGCCTGTGCCAAACACGCGAACCAATATTGCCATGAGGGGGTGACGATGTCTGATCAAAATGAGGCATCACCGCACAGTGGCTCAGGATCGTCCCACGCCGATGACATGTT
The DNA here is from genome assembly GCF_008107695.1 of Stappia sp. BW2. Lineage (GTDB taxonomy): Bacteria > Pseudomonadota > Alphaproteobacteria > Rhizobiales > Stappiaceae > Roseibium. The sequence continues at coordinate 21,643 of NZ_VIRG01000041.1, forward strand.
GCGTCACACAGTGCGCACGCACATGCTGTTTGCGCTGTTTTTGACCATCGTGATTGTTGCCGGAATTGGGGGCTGGGCTGCCTTCACCGAAATATCCGGCGCGGTTGTCTCTTCCGGTACCATCGTCGTGGAGACCAACACCAAACAAGTGCAACACCGTGAAGGCGGTATTGTTCGCGATATCCGCGTGAAAGACGGAGATGTTGTTGAAGCAGGGGACCTTTTGATCAGGCTCGACGACACGGTGACACGCGCCAATCTCGCGGTCATCACCAAACAATTGACCGACCTGACTGCGCAGGAGCTGCGCCTTGCCGCAGAGCGGGACGACCTGCGGGCAATTGAGTGGCCTGAAAAACGAGCCGCCAGTCTCGGTGACGTTGAAAGAGGTCAACAGCTTCTTCTGGAAGCCCGGCAGAATTCCAAGGAAGGCCGCAAGAACCAGCTTGAAGAGCAAATCCGCCAGTTCAACAAGCAGACCGAAGGCCTCGAAGCTCAGGTTAAGGCCAAGACATCCGAAATCGACCTGATCGGAGAAGAGCTAGGCGATCTCGGTGGACTGCTGGACAAGAAACTCGTCTCAAAGAGCCGCGTGACGGCGCTTCGCCGCGAAAAGGCGCGTCTGGACGGGGAGTATGGCGACCTGATTGCACAAATTGCTCGCACGAAGGAAGCAATCAGCGAGCGGCACATCCAGATCCTTCAGATCGAGGAGACCTACCGGGCCGAAGTCCTCGAAAATCTGCAGGAAGTCCGCTCCCGGATCGCGCAGCTTGAAGAACAGAAGATCGCAGCGGAAGATGAACTTACCCGCGTCGATATTCTGGCGCCACGAAACGGCTATGTTCATCAACTCGCTGTGCACACTATCGGCGGTGTCATTGCGCCTGGCGAAACCATTCTGCAGATCGTCCCTCGGGAAGATCAGCTCATCGTTGAAACCCAGGTTCGGCCGGTCGATATCGACCAGATGTCTCCAGGCCAACAGGCGAGGGTTCGCTTTCCAAGCTTCGATCAACGAACGACACCTGAACTGAAAGCGGAATTGCTGACCATCTCGGCAGATTTGAACCAGGATGAGCGGACGGGCATGAGCTACTATGTTGCCCGGCTTGTCATCGATGAGAGCGAACTTACGAAACTCGGCGAGCATGCCCTCATACCCGGCATGCCGGTCGAGACCTTCCTGCAAACCGGTGACAGGACGGTGCTCAGCTACCTGGTGAAGCCGATAAGAGATCAGATCGCACACGCTTTACGAGAGAGGTAGGGCCCTTAAAAATAGCCACCGCCCGGGCCGGGCCCCGGCGGTGCCTGTTTTGATCAGGTTGGCCTTTCCTCAGACGAAAATCACATCGTCATAGTGAAAATCAGACAGCACATGTCCCGTCACAACGATGCTGTTGTTCGCATCAATCGTGATGGTTGTGTCGGTGCCGTTGTCAGATGTGGCTGCGATCAGGCTGTCAACGTCGGCAAAAACGGACGTGTCAAATACGAGCACATCATCGGATCCTGCGCCAGCTGCAAAGCCGGTGATCGTGTCATGGCCGGTCTGCATAGAGCCGAAGAAAAAGGCATCATGCCCGGCTGCCGCGGCAAACGCGTCGTTGCCTTCATTCGAGAAGTGGGACGTGACGTCGTCAAAGCCGGCTACGCCATTTTCAAAATTCACCGGATCGGCATTGAAAAAGTCGTCCAGGATATCGGTCCCTGAGCCGTCATTGGCGCCGAGATAGTAGTGGTAGCTGGTTGGCCACCACTCGCCGGCACCCCAGGCAGTCCAGCCGAGCCAGACATCTCCGTTGGCGTTCATGTGGTTCAGCAGATCCACATATTCGTCGGCATTGGCACCGTCCGCAGCGACGCCAAACTCCCCAAGGAACAGCTCGATTCCGTGCGCGCGGGCCCAGTCGGTAACCCCTTGCAGCACCGCTGCGCCCTTGCCGTCGACCGCGTCAGGGGACGTACCGCTGCTGTCGCTGTCCAGATATTGATGCACCTCGAAAGCGAAATTGCCGGCCGGATCGTGGAAGGCCTCGTAGATAGCTTCCTCGTCCTGATAACCCGGATCGTTGAAGCGGTGTGCACCGGACCAGTCAACGGTCGGGATCAGCAGCTTGTTGGTCGCCCCCGTCGCCCGGATCGCGTCCGTCGCGGCCTGGGCGTACTCCATCCAGGTGGCGGCAGTAATGTCATGCGGTTCGTTCATGATGTCGAACCAGACATTCGGCTCGTCCTTGAATTCGTTGGCGAGTTTCGTCCAGACGTCCATGAAGGCTGTCTTGAGGCTTTGTGAGCCGCTCGACATTTCCTGGTCGAAATACGAGCCGAAATTATGCATGTCGAGGATGATCAGCTGGCCGTTGGCCTGCGCATGGGCAACCGAATCCTTGATCAACTGCAGGTAATCCGCATCCAGCGGGCCATTGGCCGTGTGCTGCACACGCTCCCAGGTGAATGGCAGACGGACAGTGTTCGCACCGGCATTTGCCCAGTAGTTGTAGTGCTCGATGCCGTTGGTGCCGTAATCGGTCCAGACTTGGCCAATATCGGCACTTCCGAATTCCATGCTGGAGAGGTTCACCCCGGTGTATTTCACCGCCGCCGGTTGGGGAGCGGAACCGATGGTCACCGAGACGGTTGCGGTCGAGGTCTCGTTGCCGTCCGAAACAGTGTAGGTGAAGCTCTTGGTTCCGCTTGCAGATGCGGACGGCTCATAGGTCAGCGTGCCGTCCGTGTTGTAGACGACCAGCCCGTCCGCATCGGACACCCAGGTCTGCCAGCCCGGCTGCATGTCGACGCCGTTGATCTGCGTGACGGTCAGCGTATCGCCGTTGGGGTCGCTGTCATTGGCAAGAACGTCGATCGTGACGGACCCGCCGGAAGACACTTGTGCCGTGTCGTCGGTCGGTGCCGGGGCCGTTGCCACCGGTGCGACCGTCGCCGTGACAGTTGCCGTTGCGGTCTCGTTGCCGTCGGACACCGTGTAGGTAAAGCTTTTGGTGCCGGTTGCGGAGGCGGACGGCTGATAGGTCAGCGTGCCGTCGGTGTTGTAGATGACGAGGCCATCCGCCCCGGCCACCCACGTCTGCCAGCCCGGCTGCATATCGACGCCGTTGATCTGGGTGATGGTCAGCGTGTCGCCGTTCGGGTCGGTGTCATTGGCAAGAACGTCGATGGTGACCGAGCCGCCAGGGGCGACATCGGCGCTGTCGTCGGTGGGCGTCGGTGTGGTCGGGACGATGGTCGCGGTGACCGTCGCCGTCGCTGTCTCGTTTCCGTCCGAAACCGTGTAGGTAAAGCTCTTGGTGCCGGTCGCAGATGCAGACGGCTCATAGGTCAGCGTGCCGTCCGCATTGTAGATGACAAGTCCGTCCGCTTCGGCAACCCATGTCTGCCATCCTGGCTGCATGTCGACGCCGTTGATCTGCGTGATCGTCAACGTATCGCCGTTCGGGTCGGTGTCGTTGGCCAGGACGTCGATTGTCACCGAACCACCAGCAGAAACCTGAGCTGCATCGTTCGTGGGGACCGGTGTCGTCGGGATCGGTGCGACCGTCGCCGTAACGGTTGCCGTTGATGTCTCATTGCCATCCGAGACAGTGTAGGTGAAAGTCTTGGTGCCGGTCGCGGTTGCTGACGGCTGGTAAGTCAGCGTGCCATCAGTGTTGTAGATCACCAGCCCATCTGCTCCCGCCACCCACGTCTGCCAGCCCGGCTGCATATCGACGCCGTTGATCTGGGTGATGGTCAGCGTGTCGCCGTTCGGATCGCTATCATTGGCCAGAACATTGATCGTCACGGAACCACCAGGCGCGACCTCGGCCGTGTCATTGACAGGTGCCGGTGCAGTCGCTCCAGCCGACGTTCCGGCAACGCCACCATTTCCGCGAGCAATGTCCGTGTCAGTGAGTGTCACTGTGACGGCGTCTCCGGTAAAATAGATCTCTTCTACATTGATGGCCGAGGTGAATTCAGAGCCATCGTTGGCACTCACAGTCACGTACCAGCCATTACCGGACCAGGCATAGGCGCTGCTGGTCCCATCAACGACGACAGTGTCCCAGCCCGTGCCGCCATCGATGCGGTTGCCGCCCGCGCCGCCGTTCAGCCGGTCGTCACCGGTATTGCCATAGAGATCGTCATCACCGTCGTTGCCGGAGAGGGTGTCGTTGCCCTGGCCACCATAAATACGGTCATCGCCGCCATTGCCGTTCACCGTATCGTTGCCGTTGCCGGCAAAAAGGCTGTCGCTGAAGGCGGAGCCCTGGACGCTGTCGTCGCCGTCATTGGTAAGGACGATATAACCGTTCAAATATCCAACACCGTTCGACCCCCAGCCAGAAATGTCTATCGCATTGGAGCTTACGACGTTTAGGATACGGATGTTGGGGTCGGAGTAGTCGTTGCCGGAGGTAACCGCCTGCAGGAAACCGACCACCGGCTTGGCGTATATCGTGCCGTCGGCATAGCGGCCATAAAGGCCGAAGGAGCCTTCTGCAGTGGAGGTGCTGCCGTCGTTGCTGCCGTCGCCGTCATATGCGTTAAAGGCGTCGTTGGTTTCCTTATAGTAGTTGTCGAGCACCATATGGGCCATGACGCCCTTGAGATCGTCATTGTCCCAGCTGTCGAGAACACCAATAGCTTCGGCAAAGAAGTTGGCCTGATCGATTTCCCCGGCCGCACCGGCACCGCGGTAACCCGCGTAAGAGGGTACACCGAATTCTGTGATCCAGAGCTCTGCATCGCCGAAGCCATGGTAGTCCTTCAGATATTGCACGCTGTAAAGCGCGCCCTGGAAGCTATGGTAGTAGTCCCAGGAGGAGGCCGCATCCGTTGGGTTGGGCACCCAGTCGGTCGGGCGGCCGGACTGCGGCGTCGTCGCGTTGTAGTCATAGATTGTATAGGGGTGGATGGTGAAACCATCGATGTCCGCGCCTAGGTTTTTCAACGTAGCGAACATCGTGTCCATATAAGCGTAGTCGTTATGGGCTATGCCGGCGCCGATGACCTTGATCTCCTGGCCGAGATCGGCCTCTACACCCTTGACCGCTTCGTTCACCGCATGCAGATAGCGGGCGTAATATTCCGCGTTTTCGGTGCTGAGGGCATAAAAGCGCGGGTTATTTGGGTCACCCTCGCCGCCATAGTAGGTTCCGGTATACTGATAGCTAAGATTGGGCTCATTGCCGACTTCCCAGCCTGCGATAGTGTCGGTGAGACCAGACCCTCTGGAATGGACTTCCTCGACGAGCAGGCTGAAGCGCCTCGCCAGTTCGTCTATGGCCCATTGCTGAGTCGGTACGTCGCCAACGTCGGACCCAGGCGGCAGCAAATCCAGGGGGGTCTGACCAGGTTCGAATATGATCTTAAATCCTCTCGCCTGGGCTTCTGCCATAGATTGCAACGCATCCTGCACGACATAGTCCCATTCGGCGGCATTGTTTGAACCGATCGGCGACAGATCGAGCGGAATTCTGACAACGGAGCTACCGGCTTGCGCTGCCAGCGCCATGTGATCAAACTCATCCAGCCCCTGGTGAGCCTCGCTGCTCGGGTTCCAAGAGTTGCTAAGTATGTGCATTCCGAACATCGTGTCTGAAATGGCCATGGAAAAACTCCATCCAATAAGCTAAGTAAAATTCGCATGATATTTTAACACAATCCTGGCGTGCGCAACCCTGGATTTCGTTTTTAGAGGCTAATCCGCATATCTTGCTCTATTCCTGAAACGCAGGACGACCTTTGAAACCAATGCGAAAAATCGGAATACTGGCAGAGAAAGGCTCGAGAATATTCGATTGGCAGCTAACGAGGAAAGCCCTTTCTCAAGCAGAAGTTGAACTGGTCTTTTTTGTCGAAATTCCAACTAACCGACCAAGACGCTATTTGCACAAGCTGCCCGCGCGAGTCCTCTGGCAAGTAATATGTACTGTCGAGGGCTTGTGGTTTGGTAAGATGGCCAACTTTCATCCGCCACTGGATGCTACCAAGCTCAATTGTGAGTTTCAGGGTTTCCGAAAAACTTTCTCGAATGAGGCACTTGAAGCCATCCGCTGTTCCGGCGTGGACTTGATCCTGCGTCTCGGTGGTCGAGGTATTTATTCAGACCCAGTGCTGGAGGCTGCCCCGCTCGGAATGATATCTATTCATCATGGAGATAACAGGACGTTCCGCGGGGGACCTCCCGGGTTTTGGGAAATTCTCAACGATGCGCCAAGGGTAGGCTTTATCGTTCAGCAGCTAACCCCAAAGCTCGACGGAGGCCATGTTTTGGCACGTGGAAACTTCAAGACCCGTCGGTTCGCGACCGAAAACCGAAGCAGACTCTTTGCTGAAGCCGATCGAGAACTTGCTCAGGTTGTGGGTCGGATTGTAAAGACCGGTCGATTACCGGATCCAGAGCCCTCTGAGCAGCTTGGTCCGATTTACCGCATGCCCGGTATCTGGGACCTTGTGCGCTATCTGAAGACGTCCTGGTTACGGCGCAGACCCGAAATCGCAGCGGAATGACATGCAGCCCGCTCCTCCAATGAAATTTCAGGTAAGACGCTTTAACGAAGCCCGTGCGCTCTGGCAGGAAATCGGCAGCGATGCAATTGCTTCGCCCTATGCGGATTTTGATTGGCTCGCGGCATGGTGTGAGACGATCGGCACAAAGGCCGACATTGATGCCATAACCATTGAGATGCGCCAGGCAGATCGTTTACTGCTAGTTTGCCCCCTCATGCTGCGGCGTATTGCTGGCGTCACGATCTGCAACTGGCTGGGCGGGCACACGCAAAATTTCAATTCGGCACTCTTCTCCTCCGATTGGCTTCGATCAGCTGATAGCGGAGACTTCGACGCAGTGTTTTTAGGACTGAAACAGGCTCTGCCCAACGTCGATCTATTTTGTCTGGGCAGGCAACCGGAACATATCCTCGGCGTTCGGAACCCCTTCTATTGTCGAGGATTTTCGACAAGACATCGCGATCCATTTTACCAAGTGCAAATGAGCGAAGACTTCTGTGCGTGGAAGTCCGACCGCAGATCGAAGGGATCCTTGCAACGCCTTCAACGGCAGCGAAAACAGCTTGAAAAGTCCTTTGGTCAGGTCGAGATCCTCCAACCGAAATCCAGCGGGCAACTGGAGAGCCTTCTCAACGTGTTTTTCATTCAACGAGCTCGTTCCGCACAGGCAGGACTGGTTCCTAACCCGTTCTTCGATTCCAAACTCAGAAACTTTGTGCATCGGGCGGCATTTGCAGGCTTACAAAAGAAACGTGGGCTGCAGGTGTTCGCTTTGATTGCGGACGGATCAATCCTAGCGACTGAACTTGTTTTGCTAACGCGTGATAGCTATTCCGGCTTTGCAAAGTCAATGGACCTAAATATGGCAAAGTTCAGCCCCGGGAAACTACTCTCGCACGAGGTCCTCAAGACGGTTCATGCGAGAGGAATTCGCTATGTTGACTTCGGTCTCGGAGCAGAAAAATACAAGGAAGACTGGACTGATCGGATTGAACTCTGCGATTCCTATTTTCCGATCAGAAGCAATGGTTTCGCGATGATGACAACGATGATGTCGATAAATATGGCCTGGAGATTGACCAAGAACCTGCCGGGAACCCGGTCCTTGGTAAGGCGGGGAAAGACAACCATACAGTCTCAACAGCATTGCTAACTTTTTGAACGTGTTTGGCTTTGTTAGATCGTGCTGATGTCTGAGGTTCTGTTGCACGCTTTTCATGCACCGATTTGGAGGTATTGATGCGTCGTTGAATTCCGGTGTCTTGGAGACCAGCGATGACTATTTCCTTCAAAGGTATGCATGGGCTTGTCTCAAGTTTCCTCGGCAGACGGATGAAACCGAGCATGGAAAACGGCGGACAGACCTGTGGGGGCGGGGATGTGGTCCACGCCCTGAACTTTGAGACGGCAGAAAAATGATCCGCCGCTCGGCCCGGCAATGCCGTCCAAAATGCCCCCTACCGATTTAACCTGACATCACCGTCGCGACTCATGAAGGAGATCCGCTTTTGCAGCTTGTGCCACGCGGGACTGCACACGCCTTCTATGTTCTCTTTTTTTCACTTTATCTCTATCTCGAATGAACTTTTATCACCTTCTCTCGTGACTTATAGCTGGAAGACAGAAGCGAGCATCACATGTACGAGCCCAAGAAAACCGCATTTACCGCCATGAAATTGCATCAGCGACTTGCCCATGCGCTAGCCGAACACGGTGTCACGCATCTCTATGGTCTGGTTGGAGATGCCAACCTGTTCATGGTGAATTCCTACCTCGAGGCACAGCTTGGACGCTACGTCGCCTGCACACATGAGGCGAATGCGGTTCTGGCGGCCATTGGCTTCGCGCAAGCCAACGGGCGCACCGGCGTTGCGACGATCACCCACGGCCCGGCTCTGACAAACGTATCGACCGCTTTGACGGAAGCCGCCAAGGGAGGCATACCCCTGGTCCTCCTGTGCGGCGATACCGCTCCGGGCGATGTGCAGCATCTGCAGAAAACGGATCAGTGCAAGGTAGTCGAAGCGACAGGTGCGATGTTTGTAGACATGCGCAGCCCTGAGACCGCGCCTGAGGATCTAGCGCGGGCTTTCCAACTTGCCACGCACCGGCGTTGCCCGGTGGTATTTAACATGCGCGTCGATCTGCAGTGGGCCGAAACGGAGATTGCGCTTCCATCGGGAAAAACCTTGGAAATTAAAATGGCGCCGGCAACAGGCTCGGACCTCGAAGAAGCGGTCGGTATGCTGGCCTCCGCCCGCCGGCCTCTGCTTGTGGCCGGACGAGGAGCCATCGAAACGACGGCACGTCAATCCATACTTGCGCTGGCTGAACGTCTGGAAGCACCGGTTGCCACCACGCTCAAGGCTCAGGGGCTTTTTCGCCACATTCCGTTCGACCTTGGCATCTGCGGCGGGCTCAGCCATCCGACCGCAATCGAGGTGATCATGCAATCCGATTGCATTCTCGCCTTCGGCGCCAGTCTGAGCAAGCACACGACAGAAGAACGGGCCTACACCCGCGACAAGCGGATTATCCAGGTTCTCCCGGATGCGGAGGAGACGCCCCGCCTCAACACGCCGACCCTGCGACTGATCGGCGATATCGCCGGCACGGCGGACGCGATGATCGACCTTCTCGATCTCGCGGAAATCCCGGGAACGCAGGCGGCCGACGAGGATCTGGCTGCCCGACTGCGGAACGAGGCGGCGCACTTTGCTGAAATTCCCGCTGCTAGGGAAACCGCCGCTGGGACGGTGGACATGGCGCCGGCATTGCGCCGTTTGCACCAGGCGCTGCCCGAAGACAGAGTGCTGGTCGCCGATCTCGGGCGCTTCGTCACCACTGCCTGGCGCAACCTGCCCGTCACCCGTCCGCAGGATCTCGTCTATACCAGCCATTTCGGCGGGATCGGCTGCGCGATGGGACAGGCTATCGGGACGGCAACCTCCGTCGATGACCGGCCGACGGTCATGGTCGCAGGAGACGGCGGTTTCCTCCTGTCCGGACTGAGCGAGTTGTCGACAGCGGTGCGCGAAAAGGCCGATCTCGTCATTATCGTGTGCAATGACGGCAGCTACGGCGCGGAACACATTCAGTTCACGAACCGCAGCATGGCACCGGGCCTTTCCATGATCTCGCCACCCGACTTTGCCGCTGTTGCGTCGGCAATCGGGTTGCGTGCGGTGCGGGTCACCGATCAGGGGAGCCTCGATGCCGCCTGTGCTGCTGCTTCGGAGCGCGCCGGGCCGTTGCTAATAGACCTGCAACTCGACCCGACGAAGATCGATATGTAGCCGCGCTTCCAGAACTCCCGTCCCCTTCCTTCCAGACGGGCAAATAGGGGGCTGCTGCCCTGGTCGACAGCAGTCCGGAAAACCGCAGACCAACAGGAGATGTAGACATGAGCTTTACGCGACGCACTTTCCTCAAGACCTCGGCCGGGGCTGCTGCGCTTGGCGCAATGGGAATGCCGGCTTTCGCCCAGTCCGACACGTTCATTACCACGATGTATGGCGGCCGCTGGGAGCACGACTGGCGCACGCAAGTTTTGCCGAAATTCTCCGAAATGATCGGTAAGCCAGCCGATCTGGACATCGGTCTTGGCATGGCCTGGATCTCCTCCCTGCGTGCAGCCGGCCCGGAAAATCCGCCATTTCCGGCTTTGATGACGAACGAAAAGTACATCGCAATGATCCGTGATGAGGGATATCTCGCCAAGCTGACACCGGCTGAGGTTCCCAACATGAAGGACCTGATCGCGCCGGCGGTTCTCAAGGGAGACACAGCTGTGACAGCAATGCTCGCGCCGCTCGTCATCGCCTACCGCACCGACTTGGTCGACACGCCACCTAAGGGGTGGGCCGATTTGTGGGATCCGCGCTTCAAGGGGCAACTCGGGCTCTACAAGATCACCAACTCCGCTGCCACGATGATGGCAATCTGGGCCGCGGACCACTTCGGCTCGGGACCCGAGGACATTGAAACCGCCGTAGCCAAATTCAAGGAACTCGCTCCCTTCCCGCAGATAGGTTACTCGTCACAGCTTACGCCGTTGATGACGCAGGGACAGGTTGCCGTTGCTCCGATCGATATCGGAGAAGTCAAGATCATGCAGGACCAGGGCGTGCCGGTCGATTTCGTGGTGCCCGAAGAAGGTATGCTGGTCTTCGATCAGTCCTTCGGCATTCTCAAGAACAGCCCGCAGGAAGACCTCGGCTTCAAGTACGTCGACTTCGTGCTCAGCCCCGAGATTCAGCTCTGGATGGCGAAGAATTGGCTGATCGCGCCAACCAACAAGACGGTCGAGTTGCCGGAAGATCTCCAAAAATGGCCGCTGCAGGCCGATCAGGTGTCGAAGGCCATTCGTTTCGACTGGGACATGGTGCTCAAAGTGATGCCTGGTCTTAATGACCTCTGGGAACGGTCGATCTGATTCATGGCGACGGTTGAAGTAACGGGGCTGCAGAAGCGCTATCAGGACTTTCTTGCGCTTGATGGTGTTTCGCTCAAGGCCAAAACCGGCCAGCTTATTTCGTTGCTGGGGCCTTCGGGCTGCGGCAAAAGCACAACGCTGCGATGTCTGGCGGGATTCCTCGAACCCAACGGTGGAGACATTCTTGTCGACGGCGAAAGCATCGTCTCCACCCCGGCCAACCGTCGCGGTTTCGGCGTGGTCTTTCAGGACTACGCCCTTTTCCCGCACATGACCGTAGCCGAGAATGTCGGCTACGGTCTCCGGTTGAAGCGCTTGCCCAAAGGCGAGATCGCCACGCGTGTCTACGATGTCATGAAGCTGGTTCGTCTCGACGGACTCGACCGGCGTTTGCCGAAAGAAATTTCCGGCGGCCAGCAACAGCGCGTGGCTCTGGCGCGCGCACTGGTGCTGCAGCCAAGGCTGCTGCTGCTCGACGAGCCTCTGGCCAATCTCGACGCGCGCCTGCGCGACGAGGTACGCTGGCTGATCCGGGATGTTCAACAACAGTCGGGCATCACTGCCTTTTATGTCACCCATGACCAGTCCGAGGCGATGGCCATGTCAGACATGGTGGCCGTGATGAAGGCGGGCCGGGTCGCACAATTCGCGACCCCCCGTGAAATCTATCAGAAACCGACCGAACGCTATGTCGCGGACTTTACCGGCGAAGCGAATTTTCTTCCTGTCTCCCAGGTAACCGGGACGGGGGAGGGCAGTTACCGCATCGTGGTGGCTGGAACGGACCTGGAGGTCACAGGCGTGCCGGACATTCCGATCGGTTGGGATGCCGAGCTTTTGCTGCGGCCGGAATCGCTTTCGCTGGTTGCTCCAGATGCGGGCACGTTCCGGGGCAGGGTGACGAAGAGCGCCTTTCTCGGAGCGGCCTTGCATTGTGAGATTACGCTGGACGACGGCGACGTTCTCAGGCTGGCGGCAGACCCCAACGAACAAGTGTCCGCTGAGGGAAAGGTTGGAGTCGCAATCGACCGCAGCCATGCTTGGCTCATGCCGAAGGTGGCGCCATGACGCGGCTGTCACGGTTCCGTATTCTGCTCGCGTTGCCCGCGGTCGGGTTGATCTTCGTGTTCATGATCCTGCCGATCACCAACATGGTCGACATGAGCTTCCGTACGACGGGGACGACGGGGCCCTTTGGCGACGCGTATACTCTCGGTCACTACAACCGGATCCTCGGGGACGGATACTATTGGGGCGTGCTACTGCGGTCGCTGGTCACCGCGGCCATGGTGACGCTGCTGTGCCTCATTGTCAGTTATCCGATCGCCTGGCACCTGTCGAAAGCGCGCGGGACCAAGGCGGTGGTGCTTTATGCCTGCATCGCCTCACCGCTGATGACCGGGGTTCTGGTGCGCAACTTCGGCTGGATGATCATCGTCGCGCTCAACGGGCCGCTGAACGAAGTGCTGCTGGCCTTTGGGATCATCGAGCGCCCCCTGCGGTTGCTGTTCACGCAAGGTTTGGTGATCCTGGCGCTTGTCCATGTCTTCATTCCCTTCATGGTGCTCCCCATCAACAACGCATTGCGCAACATCTCTCCGACTTTGACCGAAGCGGCTGCGTCCATGGGCGCGACCCGTTTAGACATTCTGCGCGACGTAATTCTGCCGTTGAGCTTTCCAGGCATCTACCCCGGCGTCATTCTGGTCTATGTGCTAGCCGTCGCCGCCTATGTCACTCCGGCATTGTTGGGCGGACAAATGGTCAGCTACATGCCGACCCTGATCATCAGCGAACTCACCGGAACGTTTCAGTGGCCGCTCGGCTCGGCCATGGCCATCGTTCTGTCGCTGTCGAGCCTGGGGGTCGTCATTCTCTTTACCGCCATGACATGGAAGATGATGGAAAGGTCCCGCGCATGACTTCCTCCGCTACGACCTTTGCCAACCAACGCTCCGTCTCCTTCGGCTTCGCATTGTTGATCGTTGTGCTCTACATCTTCCTTCTGGCGCCGCTTGTGGCGATTGTCGGATCATCGTTCACACAAAGCCTCCTGATCGAGTTTCCGCCCAAAGGCCTGTCGCTGCGCTGGTATGTGGAGTTTTTCAGCCGCCACGACCTAGTGTCCGGGCTAATCATGTCACTGCGGATCGGCATGATAACGGCGATTGTGACAACGGTTATTGCGGTGATGGCCGGCCTCGCGGGGCGGACGCTCCGCGGACGACTGTCAGGATGGTTTCAAGTCGGGATGGCCCTGCCGCTTCTGGTGCCCGAGCTCCTGACTGCCGTAGGGTTGCTGTTCTTCCTCTACGAAATCGACCTGGGCAAGACCGTCGTCGGTCTGCAGATGGGGCACATCCTGATGTCCTTCCCCTATGCGTATGTTTCGATCTCGGCCGCGCTCCGCCAAGTCCCGTCCTCGCTCGAGGAAGCGTCCGCCAGCATGGGGGCGACGGGCTGGCAGACCTTCCGGCTGGTGATCCTGCCGCTGGTCATGCCCGGTGTCGCCATGGGTGCGATCTTCGCCTTCATCAACAGCTTCGATCTCTACACGATCTCGCTGCTGCTCAAGCCTTTGGGGGGCAATACCCTGCCGCTCGCCCTGTTCGATTTCCTGACCTACGAGTTCAAGCCAACCGCCGCCGCAGCTGCGACTATTTCGATCGTGCTGTCGCTCATCGGGGTTGCTCTGGTGCAGAAACTCGTCGGCCTTCAACGCGCTTTCTAATCGTCCGGTCGTCAGCGTGCCAATATGAAAGTCTCCGCCATGTCTTCTTCGTCCGGTAGGCCACATCTTCTCTATCAACTGGTAAGCCCGCTGCACCGCTCTGCCGGCGAAACCGAGGTCGCTCGGCGGCTGGAGATGCTGCGGGGGTGGGCGCCCAATTCGACGATCGAGATCGCTTCGCCGAAAAACGGTCCGGCAGCGGTCGAGTCGGCCGCCGATGCGGCAATGGTTTTCCCGAGCCTGCGCCGGGATGCGGAGCGCTGGACTGCCGACGGATACGACGCGGTCATCATCGGCTGCTTCAGCGATCCGAGTACCGAGGCGCTCACTGAAATCGCCGGTCTGCCGGTGATCGGACCGGGCGAGGCCGGCCTGCTGGCTGCGGTTCAGCTGGGTGAGCGGTTCTCGGTGCTGTCCTCCAATCCGACGCCACCGGGCCTACGCCGCCGCATCCGGGGTATCGGCCTGGAGCCAATGTTTGTCTCGGAAGTCCTGGTCGGTGGGTCCGTTGCCGAATTGGTGTCCGATCCCGATAGGCATATGCCCTTCGTTGAGGCTCAGGGCCGCGCCTGCGTTGAGCAGGGAGCGGGTGTGATCGTCTTGGGCTGCTTTGCAATGTCCTTCGCCCCCGGCTTGCCCGAACGGCTTTGCGAGGCCGTAGGGGTGCCGGTGGTCAATCCCGTCGTTGCCGGGCTCAGAGCGGCCGAGGCCACTGTTCTTTACCGCGCCGGACTGACGCGGCCCCATGCGACTTCCACAAAAAATCGGAGTGCCGAATGACCCTCGCCGATAGTGAGGCGCCAGTGACAGACGCCTTTCAAGACCTCGTCCGGATTGGACATTTCCAGCAATCGCGCCGCCTGCCGATTCCCGATTTCGCCTATCCTGAGGGCGTAAAGCTCGCGGTGAATTTCACGCTCGACTTCGATGCCATGCTGCTGCGCCGTCTGTTGAACGAGCCCTGGGGACAGAAAGCCAAAGGCGAGTTCGGAGGCCGTGTCGGAATCTGGCGCATCCTCGACATGTTCGACAGCGAGGCGGTGAAGGTAACGCTGTTCACGCCCGGACGTATCCGTGAACTCTATCCCGAGGCGCTGAAACGGGCCGTCGATGCCGGACACGAACTGGCCGACCATATGTGGGAGCACGACGTTTCTGCTGATCCGGCTGTCGAAGAGGCGCATCTTTCGCGGACGCTCGCGGCGCTCACGGAGATTTCGGGCATACCTATTACCGGTACGCGTTCCAGCCACTCACCCGCTCTGCTGCGCGCGAAAGGAGTGGTCTATAACTCTTTCTCGTCAGCCAGCTACATGCCGTTCTACGAACTGGATGAAGACGGCAGGAATCCCATGCTGCAGCTTCCGTTCCACTACGCGCTCGACGATGCGATGTTCTTCAGCTTCGGGTGGCTCGACACTCCGAATGCCGCCCAGCGGGTCATGGATGTGGACGAAGTATTCGAGATCTGGTGGGAGGCGTTCGAACAGCAGTACCGGCAGACCGGCTACCTCAACTTCCTGCTTCATCCTTTCGTCTCGGGGCATGCGATGCGGGTGGATATGCTGCAACGGCTGATCCAGCGAATGAAGATGCTGCCGGGCGTCTGGTTCCCGACCTGCGCCGAAGTCGCGGAACACATCAAGTCGAATTTCCCTTGCCCTATCGTGACGGAGTAAACGCATGCCCTGGAAAGATTTCTATACCACTAGCAATGAAATCGGCATGCGCGATGGCGAGACCCGGTGGCCGCAGGGCCGGCAGATGGCCATGGGCCTGACGGTCAATCTGAACCCTGCGGCCAGCCCGAAGGGGATCTCGGCGAAGGACCTTGCCTATCCAACCTGGCATTTCGGGATGAACGAAGGCCTGGACGCCTTTCTTGAACTGTTTCGCGATCTTGGCGTTCGCGCAACGTTCGCCGTGCCGGCTGTGGTTGCGGAGACTTACCGCGAGCGAATGAACACCATCCTGGATGCGGGGCACGAGATTGCCGGGCAGGGGCTTTACGGAGAGGACCCGACTACGCTGGCGCCCGGTGGGGAAGCGGCGCATATGGCGCACGCCACTGCAGTCCTGGAGAGCGTCATCGGAACTGCGCCGCTGGGTTGGTACGCTCTGTCGCGCCCCGACGACCAGACGGCGACTGGTTGCGCGACAAACGACACGATCGGGTTGCTGAAAGCGCAAGGCTACACCTATTTCGGCAACGGTCTGGCCGACGATGCACCTTATTGGTGGGTGAGCGATGCCAGCAAGGCCGAAGCTCTGCTGACCTTGCCGTATTACTACCATCTCGACGACTGCTTCTTCCTGATGTTCCCGCGAGAGGGCACCGGGCTGGAGCGGCCGGCCGCGCTGTTGCGCAACTGGAGAGCGGAGTTCAAGGCTCAGTATCGCCGGGGCCGCTACTTCAATCTCTGTGTCTCGCCGGCCCGTTCGGGATGGGGGCACCGGTTCGAGAACCTCGCCGCTGTCCTGCGCGAGGTCATGGGGCATCTCGGCATCTGGGCGGCAACAGGCGCGGAGATCGCCGCACATTGGGAGGCGACCTATCCGGCGGCCGAGACCCTGAAGCTCGCACCGTCGATCTGGAAAGACTACGCAGACAGCCTGAGCTGAGACATGTTGAACAGTGAAGATATCCTGCAAGGGCTGCTGACGTGGGTCGGGATCGACACGCCGACCGGCTCGGTGGAAAACATCGCCCGGCTAATCGATCTGATTGCAGCTGACCTGTCCCCGCTCGGGCCCACGCTTGAGCGGGTACCCGGCCGGGACGGCATGGGAGATCATCTGATCGCCCGCTTTTCCGGCGGGCCGGGACCTGGCGTCCTGATTTCGAGCCATATCGATACGGTCTGCAGCCCCGGATCGGTCGCGTTGCGGCGCGAGGGCGACCGGCAATACGGCCCGGGCATCGCCGACATGAAGGGCGGCGGCTATCTGGCGTTCTGCGCGATGCGCGCCATCCGTGCCGCGGGTATCGACTTACCCGGACCCGTGACTCTGCTTTACAACAGCGACGAGGAGATTGGCTCACCCACGTCGCACGAACTGATCCAGACCGAGGCCCGCAGGCATGGGGCGGCGCTGATCCCCGAACCCGCGCGCGGTGACGAGGTCATCACTTTCCGCAAGGGGCGGGCCAAATACACCCTGGATTTTCTGGGCCGTGAGGCGCATGCAGGGTCGGCCTTTGCGGACGGACGTTCCGCGATCCTTCAAATGGCGCGCACCATCAGCGCGCTCGAAGTACTGACGGACCTGGAAACCGAAACCACGGTGAACGTAGGACGGGTGCGCGGCGGAACGGAACCGAATGTGGTTGCCGGACATGCCGCCTGCGATATCGACGTCCGTTTCGCCGACGACGCCCTAGGGACGGCAGTGGAAGAAAAATTACTTGGCCTTGTCTCCGAAGATCCCGATGTAAAGATCGTACTGTCCGGGGAAATCGAGAAGCCCTGCCTTGCCCGGACGCCGGCGACACGCGGGATGCTGGAGACCGCTCAGGCAATCAACCGGACAATTGGCGTTTCGTTGACGGAGACTCGGTCGGGCGGCGGCAGCGACGGCAACTTCACGTGCGCTGCCGGCGTGCCGACACTTGATGGCTTGGGGGCCATCGGCAACAACTGGCATTCGCCGGATGAGCACATCCTGATCTCACCTCTGGAGCGGCGGGAGAAGCTGCTGCGCGAACTCATCATGACTTTTGCGGGCACGCGCCCGGTGGAGGCCTGAAATGTCTACCAACTTCGGCATGACCCGGTCCGATATTCAGCGAAACCACGCGCTTCTGACACCGGAAAGCCACGAATGGATCACCCAGCCGGACTGGCCTGGCGGCGAACTGGCCTGGCTGATCAGCCCGGACATGGGGGCAAAATTTGCCATGGGGATCGTGCGCAGCACCGACGGCATTCCAGCGGCAGCGGCACCGCCCGAAGGCATTGCACGCTTCCTATTCTGTCTCGATGGCAACGTCAGACTTCAGAGCGGCGTCGCGCTTGCCCCGGAAGGCTTCGCCTTCATTCCGCCCGGGACTAGAGACGTGGTTTCGGCCGGGCCCGGCAGCCGGTTCGTCCTGTTCGAATGGCATTTTCTCGCGCACGGTCCGGGTCCCGAACTCGTTTCCGGATCTGTTGCCGATACCGCCGGAACGCCTTTGCGGGGCGACGACTGGCTCATGGTGCAGAAACTGCTGCCGACCGACCCGGCCTTCGATGCGGAGTTCAACATCATGAATTTCGAACCCGGCGCATCGCTTGCCTATGTCGAAACCCATTTCATGGAACATGGGCTCCTGATGCTGGATGGAGGCGGGATCTACCGGCTGGACGAGCGCTGGTATCCGGTCCAGGCTGGAGACGCAATCTGGATGGGGCCGCATGTCCCGCAGTGGTTCGGTGCTCTGGGACGGCAGAAGAGCCGTTACCTCATCTACAAGAACTACAATCGCCCGCCGCTCAGTCAGCGATAATGTGTTCAACGCTGCTACGACGCTTCACCCGCCGTATTGGGCGAACAGCGACTTGATCGCGAAGGCGAAAGCCACGGAGGAAGCAGTCGGCGTGCGCCCGGCGATGCGGCAGCAGGACAGCGGTTTGCTGACGATCATAGGATTGTCGATCTCGATGAAGGCGATGTCCTCGCGTTTTTTCTGAAGGAATCGGCCGATCACCACGCTGACGCCGACACCGTCCTGCACCATTTGACGCAGAAGCGTGAAGGAGTTGGTGGTCATGACGTCCTTCACATCGACGGAAGAGTGCACCAGTGCGTCCTGTAGCATCTGGTAGAGCGCCAGCGATTTGTCCGGAAAAATCACCTTTTCTCCGGCGATTTCTTCCAGACGGACCCTACGACGGTGGGCGAGGGGATGGTCGAGCGAGGTGATGAGAAAGGTTCGCCGCTGCAAGGTGGCAAGGGTTTCCAATTCAGGCGAAGACGGGAAATTGTAGCCGAGGCCGATGTCGATATCCCCGTCATGCATGCGGGACAGCATTTCCGGGGTGTTTTCGACAAAAATGGTGTAGCGCAAATTCGGATGGTTGCTGTGCAGGTTTCTGATGACACCCGGAAGGAGGTCCGAAGCGAGCACTTCGTTTACACCCAGGCGCAGATGTCCCCGTTGCAGGCCGCGCAACTCGTTCAGCTCATCCCGCGCGATGCTGAGTTCGTTGATCACCGATGCGCAGCGGTAGAGCAGAATCTCTCCGGCTTCGGTCAGTTCCAGCCCGGCCCGTCCGCGGGCGCGGCGGAAGAGTTCGGCATCCAGGCTGAGTTCGAGATTCTTGATTTGCTTGCTCACGGCCGACGGCGCGACGTTGAGTTTGTCTGCGGCAGCGCGAAACGAACCCTGGCGGGCAACTTCGACGAATTGCCGCAAGCCGGGAAGGCGGGCAAGAATGTTGCTGGAGGTCATTGTGAACCGTTGACGGCAGATCACCGAGAAATGAGAGCTGCATAATAGATGGAGTAATTGAAGATGCAAGACGACTTGGCCCGCCGCAGCCATGCAGGCCTTGAGTACCTGAAACGAGTTTTCGGCCCCAAGGGGCTGTTAAGCACGCGGGAGGATTGCCAGCGCTATGCCGCGGACCAGTCCGGTCTTGCGGGCGAGGCACCACTGGCGGTTGTGCGTCCTGCGACGACGGAAGAGGTGGCGCGTGCGCTGGAAATCTGCAACGGGCATAATTTAACCGTTATTCCGCAAGGGGGGCGAACCGGTCTGTCCGGCGGCGCGTGCGGCCTTGCCCGCTCGGTCGTGCTGTCGAGCGAACGCCTGACCGGGATTATCGAGCTCGACCGGCAGGCGATGACACTGACCGCTTGGGCCGGCACGCCGCTTGAAACAGTGCAGATGGCAGCGCGCGATGCCGGGTTCGAATATCCCGTCGATATCGGCTCCAGGGGGTCGGCAACCATCGGAGGCACGATTGCCACCAATGCCGGCGGCATCCGGGTACTGCAACACGGCATGACCCGTCAGAATGTACTCGGTCTCGAGGCGGTTCTGGCAGACGGATCGGTGATTTCTCGACTCGGCAAGACGGTGAAGGACAATTCCGGTTTCGATCTGAAACATGTCTTTATAGGCTCTGAGGGAACGCTGGGGGTGATCACCCGCGCCGTTCTGCAATTGCGCCCGAGCGTTCCCCACAGCGCGCTGGCGCTTCTGGCGCTTCCCGATCATGCGGCCGCGCTGGCCTGTCTGGCTGCCGCGCGCACCAGGTTCGGCACCCGCGTCGCGGCATTTGAGGGCATGTGGCCCGACTACTGGGATTTCGTGTGTCACCAGACACAGCTCGTAACTTCTCCCTTTAAAGACCGGCATGGTTTCTATCTTCTTCTGGAAGTGGTCTCCGGCGAAGACGACGCCGGCGAGCAGATGGAGGCGTTCTTTGCCGAGCGGTTCGAGGCGGGCGAGGTCATCGACGGCATTCTCGCCAAGTCGGTAGCAGAAATGCAGGCGCTTTGGGCCATCCGCGAAGCCGTGGGGGAGGTCGATGCGGATCTTGGCCCGCATATCAATTTCGATATCGGCCTGGCTCCGTCGGATCTCGGCCGGTTCTGCGATGCCGTCGATGGGCCCCTGGCCGCGTTGGACTGTGCCGGACAGACACTCAAGGTCGGTCATGTGGGGGATGGCAACGCGCATCTCCTTGTGGCCCACGAGGGTAGCAAGGAAGCCGAAGAGCGGATCGAAGAGACCGTCTACAGCTTGCTGAGTTCGTGGGGAGGAGCGGTAACTGCCGAACACGGCATCGGCCGTATCAAGGTCCGTTGGCTTGACAAAAGTCGCAGTAAATCTGAAATGCAGTTGATGCAGACGATGAAAACGGCTCTGGATCCGCAGAATATCCTCAGCCCGGGAGTGCTGTTCGCGATGACATGAACGGGGATTGCCAACTTATTCTGATCGGCGAGACGCAACAGCTTCGGGTTTGAAACTGGCGAGCGTCAGGGCTTGTCGCAACTTTCGCCGACGGGCAGCTTTCTCATGTTTTGGGAGCGACTTTCAGGTTTCGTTAACTTTTTCAATTCCGAAGATCATCGCAAGCAGATCGTTCTGTTCGCAGACGCTCCATTGACCGGTCAAGCCGAAGCCCTTCCTGAGCCACAGGCGCCGCTGCCGGCTCAGAAAGCCGCGCGATAGATTGAAAGCACATCCTCCTCGGATACCGGGCGCGGGTTGTTGACCAGAAGTCGGGTCTGGTTCATCGCATCGGATGCAAGTATCGGAAGCATGTCTTGAGGAATGTTCATTGCTCTTAGATTAGGTTGCAGACCGCAGGCGCGCGACAGCTCCTCCAGCTTCTCGCAGAAGGCCACGGCTCGTTCCTGCCCCTCCAAAGCCGACAGCTCCGGAAAAGCGTAAGGCGCGAGCTCTGCATAAGGGCCGGGCGAGGTGACAATATTAAAACGTAGAACATGCGGTAAAACCAACGCGTTCGAGAGGCCGTGCGGTATGTGGAAGTGCCCGCCGAGCGGATAGGCCAGCGCGTGCACCGCAGCGACCGGCGAATTGGCGAAGGCCTGGCCGGCCAGCATCGATCCAAGAAGCATGTCGGAGCGCGCTGCCGTGTCCGACCCGTCTTCAACTGCCTTCAAAAGGGACCGTCCCATCAGCGTCAGGGCCTGCGACGCCAGCATGCGTGACAGAGGGTTGTTATTGGGGCTGGCCGAGGCGAAGGCCTCGATCGCATGAACCATGGCGTCGATACCCGTCGCCGCAGTTATGTGTGGCGGGAGGCCATAGGTCAGAACCGGATCTAGCAGGGCGATATCGGGAAGAAGCTCAGGCGAGACCACGCCCATCTTCTGGTTCTCGCCAGTGGTGACGATCGATATCGGCGTGACTTCAGAACCGGTTCCGGCGGTCGTCGGCACCAAGATGAGCGGCAGACGCCGACCACGCACCTTGTCAACGCCGTAGACATCTGCAAGCGTTTCTTCGCCGGGAACCAGGAGGGCAACCAGCTTGGCAACATCCAGCGATGACCCGCCACCAAGACCGACAATACCTTGCGCGAGCGCCGACCGAGCTGCAGTGACCGCTGAAAGCACTACTTGCTCGGGCGGATCCGCTTGGACGTCGGCGAACAGTTCCACGGCGATGCCGCCTTCGCGCAGCAGGCCAACTGCCCGGTCAACAATCCCCGTCGCCATCATGCCAGGATCTGTGACAAGCATGATGCGTTTGCCGATCTGAGCATGTACGAGCGTCGCCAGATCATCGATCATGTCGACCCCGAACCGGATCGACTTGGCGGTATTGAATGCAAATCTATTCATGGTTTCCTCGAAGGTCGGTTGTCGCGCCAAGTGCCAGTTGCCGAAGCTCAACGCGTGAGGGATAGCGGGCGCGACGGCGAAAGGCTGGACGGCTTAGGTTTCATCCGGAAATCCCGCCAATCTGCAACTCGGCCATGCGATGCGCCATTGCGCGCTGCTGTTCAGGGCTTTCGCCGGATCGCGGGCGATACCAGATCGTCATCCAGTTTACTGCGCCGAGCATGCCTTTGACGGCCAACGAAACGTCGATGTCCGGACGGATGCTGCCATCGGCCTGGCCTTGGCGAAATGCATCGACGAAAAGCTGTTCGAACTTTTGCCTGATACTCATCAGTTCATCGAGACTAGCGCGTTGTTCGGGGGTGGTCGCACCGAGGCGGTGCATGTGCACGCCCTGCACCACGACTGCTTCATAAGCGATATTCTGCATCATCGTCAGAGCATGCGCCTCCAGCATGCGCATAAGCTTTTCGCGACCAGCCCCCTCGGGTGACATCGCTTCGCTCACCGCGTCCATCAACCGTCTCATTCCTTCGCGGTGCACCTCAAAGAAAAGGTCGGTCTTGGAGCGGAAGTAATGGTAGATGCGTCCCTTGGTTGCGCCAAGGCGGCGAGCAACATCATCGATGCTGGTGCCCTGAAACCCCATTTCGGTGAAACAGAGCGCGGCGCAATCCAGAATTTCAACCACGCTCTCGACAAGATAGCCAGACTCTTCCTGACCTCGGGTTTTCAGCGCCCATTCGCGGTGCATTTCGTTTTTGGCCACCGTTTGCCCCCTACGGTCAATTTCTTAAGGTCCATCCTTCCAGCAATAAAGCCGATCCCGAAAGCGAACAACAAACTTGATGACACGCATACGGTCTGGACAGTTTCGAGTTTGCATACTACTGAGTATGTTGCAACAAGAAAGTCATCCGCGTACAAGGAGCGCCCAAGTTGAAAGAAGCACACGCCCCCTTTGTTTCCGAGTGGAAAACCGTCGATCAGCCGATGGTCGACCGGTTTGCTGACGCGATTGACGACCATCAGTTCATTCATGTCGACCCTGAGCGGGCGAAGGCAGAGACCAGCTACGGCGGTACGATCGTGCACGGTTTCTACCTGCTATCGATGCTGACCGCCTTCACCCGCAGCGCCCTGCCGCAGGCGGAAGTAGGGGCGGTGGAAGTCAACTACGGTTTCGACAAGCTGCGCTTTCTCAACCCTGTTCCTGTGGGTGCGCGCGTGCGCGGCAGCTTCAAACTGGAGAATGAAACCCCCAGGGCGGAGGGCGTTCTGCGCAGCTACAACGCGCGCGTTGAAATCGAAGGGACGGAGCGGCCCGCTCTGGCAGCCAGTTGGCTGGTCCTGACGGTGGTTGGGGACCAAGAAACGGATTGACGGCGCGACGCGGCCACAGACAACACCGGAATTATCAAGACAGCCAATTTGATGGAGATGACATGACGGTTTCATTCAAAGATCAGGTGGCGATCGTCACCGGCGCGGGAGGTGGTCTGGGCTATTCACATGCTCTCACTCTTGCCAAGCACGGCGCTGCCGTCGTGGTGAACGATTTTGGCGGCAGGCGCGACGGTAGCGGCGGCACCACAGAGGCCAGCGAAGCCGTCGTGCGGGAGATCACCGCGGCGGGTGGACGCGCCATCGCCAATGCCGGCAATGTCGCCTCAGAAGCCGATATGACACAGATGGTGGACCAGGCACTTTCGGCCTTTGGTCGTATCGATGTGCTGATCAACAATGCGGGCATTCTTCGCGACAAATCCTTCGCAAAGATGGA
Organism: Stappia sp. BW2; assembly: GCF_008107695.1. Classification (GTDB taxonomy): domain Bacteria; phylum Pseudomonadota; class Alphaproteobacteria; order Rhizobiales; family Stappiaceae; genus Roseibium. The sequence continues at coordinate 45,412 of NZ_VIRG01000041.1, forward strand.
AATCGAGGATTTTCGGCGCGTGGTCGAGGTGCATCTGATGGGCGCAACGATCGCGACGAAGGCGGTCTGGGCGCAAATGCGCGAACAGAAATACGGCCGCGTCCTCGTCACCTCCTCGACGTCTGGCAGCTATGGCAATTTCGGCCAGTCCAATTATGGCGCCGCCAAGATGGGCGTTCTCGGGCTGATGAACGTGCTCCATCTCGAAGGCGCAAAATACGGTATCCACGTCAACGCGATTTTGCCTACCGCGGCAACGCGCATGACCGGCGATATGATGGACCCGTCAATGCTGGAGCTTCTGTCGCCCGAATTGGTATCGCCCGCCGCGGTCTGGCTGGTGAGCCGTGATGCCCCCTCTCGCACCGCATTGCTCGCAGGCGCGGGCACCGTAGCGCGTCTCGCGCTGGTCGAGAGCCAGGGCGTGTGCTTCGCGGGTCAGGAGTTCACGCCCGAAACGGTCGGAAACCGTTTCGAGGAGATCGCCAGCCTAGACGGGCAAATCGAAGTGATGGCAGGTCTCGATCACGTTGATCGGATCATCGCAAATGCCCGTGCGGCATTGGCGAAGGAGGACTGAGGCGATGAGCGAACGTCTCGCGCCGCTTCCGAGCAGCGCTTACGCCTGGCACTACGATACGGCGCCACAATGGAACGATTGCGACATTTATGGCCATGTGAACAACGTGGCCTACCTGTCCTACTTCGACACCGCGATGAATATGGCTCTGCTTGAGCATGGCGCGCTTGATCTCTCAGCCGATGCCGAGGGGCCAATCGGGCTGGTAGTGCAGAACGGCGCTCAGTACTTTCGCGAGATCACCTTTCCCGCAAGCCTCAGCATCGGTGTTCGCGTCGAGGTCATCGGGCGAAGCAGCCTGTCCTGGGGCTTTGGTCTTTTTGACCGAACGGGCGGCACTTGCGCCGCGCGGGGGCATGTTGTCCACGTTTATGTGAGCCGAGCAGCTCGCCGTCCGATCTCGCTCACGCCTGAGTTGCGGGCGTGCGCTGAGGCGCTGTTCCGTGATGTTGCCACCGATAACAAGGAGCCCCTGTCATGAGGGAAGCCGTCATCGTTTCGACCGCTCGTACGCCGATTGGAAAAGCCTATCGTGGTGCCTTCAATGCCACCACTGCACCCCGCTTGATCGGCCATGCTATCGAGCACGCCGTCAGCCGCGCGGGTGTCGCCCCCGCAGAGATCGAGGATGTGGTCGTGGGGGCCGCCCTCCAGCAGGGCACCACGCATATGAACATCGCTCGCACGGGCCTTCTGCGCGCCGGCCTTCCCGTGACCGTTCCGGGACAAAGCGTAGACCGGCAATGTGCTTCAGGCCTGATGGCGATCGCGATCGCTGCAAAGCAGATCATATCCGACGGGATGGATGTGACGATTGGCGGCGGTGTCGAGCAGATTTCGCTGGTTCAGACTCGCGAGATGAACACCCGTAACTGGCAGGATCCATGGATTACCGAGCGGCTTCCCGCGACCTATATGTCGATGGTGGAAACCGCGGAGATCGTCGCGCGCCGCAATGGTGTGAGCCGCGAAGCCCAGGATGCCTACGCCCTGCAGTCGCAACATCGCACCGCCGCTGCCCAAGTAGCCGGCAGGTTCGCCAAGGAGATCGTGCCGCTCAGCACGGTCATGCAAGTCACCGACCGTGAGACTGGCGAAACCACGATGCGGGAAGTGACCCTCGAGCGCGACGAGGGAAACCGCCCCGGCACAACTCTGGACGGTCTCGCCAGCCTTGCCCCGGTATTCAAGGATGGCCAGCAGGTGGCGGAGGGCGAGTTTGTGACTGCCGGCAATGCCTCGCAATTGTCTGATGGCGCGTCCGCCGCAGTTCTGATGGAACGCAGCCAGGCGGAACGCCGCGGGGTCACGCCGCTCGGTCTTTATCGCGGCATTGCCGTGACCGGCGTTTCGCCAGAGGAGATGGGGATCGGCCCGATTTCCGCGATCACAAAGCTTCTCGCCACCCACGGAATGAGCGTCGACGATATCGGCCTCTGGGAATTGAACGAAGCCTTCGCCGCCCAGGTCATCCCCGTGCGCGACCGGCTTGGCATTCCGGAGGAGCTGATGAACGTGAACGGTGGCGCAATCTCGATTGGCCATCCCTATGGTATGTCGGGCGCACGCATGGTCGGCCACGCCCTGATAGAAGGTAAGCGGCGTGGCGCGCGTTACGTTGTCGTCACCATGTGTGTTGGCGGCGGCATGGGAGCTGCAGGACTCTTCGAAGTTCTCTGAGCAAAAGCCGTGAAACGGTCAGCGTGAACGGTGGCCGTTTTCTCATTGGCTTCAAGGCTTGTCCGGTATGCACTGAAGAGGCCGGACGGGCGAGCCTGGAACCTCAAACTCAACCGATGCCGGTGCGCCGATTGAGCCAGTCCGGGTAAGGTTGGTCCCGCTGTGCCCTTTCCAACGTCTCGAGGTGTGCGGCGACAATCGGAGGAAAAGGCGCGGCCTTCGGCTCGCCGGACTTGCGGGCAACATGGAGCAGCACTTGCTCGCACCATGCCAACCGCTCTCCGCTCTCGTCCAGCATCTCCTGATAGAGGTGCATCCGCTTGAGATCAACCGCCAGGACCCGCGTGCCGACCGTGAAGGTATCGCCCTCATGGCACTCTCGCTGATAACCGATCCGCATCTCAAGCGTGTAGAGCGTGGCTTCATTTTCGGTGCGGTAGGACTCGTCGAGGGCGATTTCCTCCATCAGCGCAGTGACCGACCGAGAAAAGGCGATGCCATACGCGAAATCGCCCATGTGGCCGTTGTAGTCGACCCAATCTGGCAGCACACTGAACGCCTGCCTGGACACTGCGATGCTCATTGTTTGCTCCTGGCTGCGAAACGGTGGCGAAGTTCCCCCACGATTCCACGCCGGAACAGCAGAACGCAGACAATGAAAGTTGCGCCAAGCGCCGTGGTTACTGGAAACCCGGTGGTGGCAAAATAGTTCTGAAGGGTGACAACCAGCCCCGCGCCGACGATTGGCCCCGCAATGCTGCCGATCCCGCCGAGAAGCGTCATCAGGATCACCTCGCCCGACATGTGCCAATTCACGTCCGTCAACGTGGCGAACTGGAACAGAATTGCCTTGAGTCCGCCAGCAAGCCCAGCAAAGCCAGCCGACATCACAAAGGCGCCAAGCTTGTAGCGTTGCACCGAGTAGCCAAGCGAGACTGCCCTTTGCTCATTCTCGCGGATGGCCTGCAAGACCATACCGTAGGGCGAATATACAATCCGCCTGATCGCAAAGATGCTCGCAACGAAGACGACGGCGATGACGTAGTAAAGCACATTGCTGTCGGCGAGATCGATCAATCCGAAAAGACGCCCGCGCGAGAAACCCTGAATCCCGTCTTCGCCATGGGTGAAAGGGGCTTGCAGGCAGAAGAAGTAGAACATCTGCGCAAGCGCTAGGGTGATCATCGCAAAATAGATTCCCTGCCGGCGCACCGCCAGCAGCCCCATGATCAGGCCCAGCACCAGCGCGGCGGCGACCCCTGCAAAAATGGCAAACTCGGGGTTCACCTCCCAGACCTTCAGCGCATGAGCTGTGACATACGCGGAACCGCCGAAAAAAGCAGCATGGCCAAAGGAAAGGAGGCCGCCATAGCCAAGCAACAGGTTGAATGCCGAGGCGAAAAGAGCGAAGCACATCAGCTTCATCAGCAAAACCGGATAAACCCAGAGCGGAAGCAGCATCAGCAGGGCGATGAGCGCCAGCATGACGAGCTGTTGAAGCCGGTGCGGACGGGTGGTGTCGACTACCGTTTCGAATTCTTCGGCTTCGATCATCTCAGTTCTCCTTTCCGAAGAGACCTGCGGGGCGCAACAGCAGAACGATCGCCATGATGACGAAGATCGCAATATTCGCTGCCTCGGGATAAAACACCTTGGTCAGACCCTCGACGAGCCCCAGCAGATAGCCCGTGGCTATGGCGCCGAGAATCGATCCCATGCCGCCGACAACGACCACTGCGAAGATGATAATGATCATGTTGGAGCCCATCGTTGGGCTCACCTGAAAGATCGGAGCTGCAAGGACCCCGGCAATGCCCGCAAGCCCGCAACCGAAGGCATAAGTCAGGGTCAGCAGGAGTGGCACATTGACCCCGAATGCCTGCACGAGGATGGAATCTTCGGTTGCAGCGCGCAGGTAGGACCCGATCTTGGTCTTTTCGATCAGCGCCCAAGTGCCGAAGCATATCAGCAGAGAGGCGACGACAACCCAGCCTCGATATACGGGCACTGTCACGAAATCGGTGCGCACGACGCCCCGCATTTCAACCGGGGCCGAAAAGGGTTTGCCGGACACACCGTAAAGATGCTGGAACACCCCCTCCAGAAGCAGCGCGAGACCGAAAGTGAAGAGCAGGCCGTAGAGGTGGTCGAGATCATAGAGACGGCGCAACATAGTGCGCTCAACCAGCGCGCCGGCAAGACCAACGATGATAGGTGCAATCAGCAGCGATCCCCAGTAACCCAGTCCCAGATATTGGCCAAGCATCCACGCAACGAAGGCTCCGAGCATGTAGAAGGCCCCATGGGCGAAGTTCACCACGCGCAACAGCCCGAATATCACCGCCAGACCGAGCGACAAGAGCGCGTAAAACGATCCGTTGATCAGACCGATCATCACCTGACCGGTCAGCACCACAAGCGGCACGCCAAAAATCATTGTCATGTCAGACTCCTAGGGCCTTGTTCAGCGCTTCGCGCCTTCCGGGCAGTTCGGCGACTGCAAAGCTGTCAATAATCTCGCCTTGATCCATGACGTAGAAGTGATCCGCAATCCTGGCGGCGAAGCGAAAATTCTGTTCGACCAAAAGGACGCTGAGGCCGTGCGCCTTGAGCGCCCTCAGCATCTCACCGATCCTGTTCACGATCACCGGGGCCAAACCTTCGGTCGGTTCATCGAGCAGGATCAAACTGACGCCGGTACGTAAGATGCGCGCAATAGCTAGCATCTGCTGTTCACCGCCCGAAAGCTTGGTGCCGGGGCTGTAACGTCGTTCCAGCAGGTTTGGAAACAGCGTGTAGATCTCGTCGAGCGACATTTCCTTGCCGTTGCGGGCCACCAGCGGCGGCAGCATCAGATTCTCTTCCACGTTCAGCGAGGCAAAGATCCCGCGTTCCTCGGGCACGAAGCCGATGCCGGTCCGCGCGACCCGATGCAGCGGCAATCGCAAAATCGACTGTTGATCGAATTCGACCGTGCCGGTCCGCTTGCGCACGATACCCATCAGGCTTCGCAACGTCGTGGTCTTGCCGACGCCGTTGCGACCGAGCAGGGAGACGGTTTCGCCGGGATAGACGTCAAGATCAACGCCATAAAGCGCCTGGCTCTCTCGGTACCAGGCTTCCAGGCCGCGCACTTTAAGTTGCTGAGACCCGCGAGCCTCGCGCGTCGTCACGCAAGTATCATTCATCGTCCTCGGTCCCCATATAGGCTTCCCGCACGCGCGGATCGGCGCTGACCTCGTCGTAGCTTCCCTGTGTGAGGATCTCGCCGCGCTGCAGCACGGTGATGTCATCGCCAATATTGGCAACAACCTTGATATTGTGTTCCACCATCAAGACAGCGCAGTCGCGGGCGACATCGGAAATGAGCCTGGCCATCGTTTGCACGTCCTCCTGGCCCATGCCCGCCAGCGGTTCGTCAAGAAGGAGCACTCTCGGGTCGAGCGCCAGCGTGGTGGCAATTTCCAGAGCGCGTTTGCGGCCGTAGGAAAGGTCCGCTGCCCTTTTATCAGCCATGTCTGCAAGGCCGACGCGAGCGAGCAACTCCATCGCGCGGGGCCTCAGCCGCGACAGGCTGGCGAGCGACCGCCAGAACTGCACGGCAAGCCCGTTCGGCCTTTGCAGCGCCACGCAGACATTATCCACCAGCGACATGTCGCCGAATGTGGCTGAGATCTGGAACGATCGCGCTACGCCGAGCCGCGCCACATGGGCCGGTGCCAACCGGGTTATGTCTGTCTCGCCAAACATGATTGTCCCCGCGCTCGGCTGAAGGAACTTGCTAAGCAGGTTGAATACCGTGCTTTTGCCTGCACCGTTTGGACCGATCAGCGCATGGATTCGGCCCTGAAGAATGTCGATGTCGACATCCTTTACAGCCTGGAAATTTCCGAAGGACTTGCTGAGTCCCCGTGCCGACAGTGCGGCACGGGTGCTCTTAAGCGTGGCGTTCACCGAAACGGTAGCCATCGTCATGATGTCGCCTTTACCCGTCGATCAGCGGACAATCGCTCTTGTCGAGCGGCCGGAACGCCTCGGCACCCGGAATGGTGCGCAGAACCTTGTAATAGTCCCACGGACCCGCGGATTCCTCGGGCGTCTTTACCTGAACGAGGTACATGTCGTGAACGACGCGACCATCCTTGCGCAAGGAGGCGTTGCGGTTGAAGAAGTCGTCGATATCCATGCCGCGCATGGTTTCCATGACCCGCGAACCACTCTTTACCTGCCCCGTTGCCTCAGCCGCCTTGAGGTAGTTCATGACAGCCGAATAAACCCCGGCATGCACCATTGTCGGCATCTTGCCGTCCATCCGCTCGCCAAAACGTTCAGACCAGGCGCGGGTTTCGTCGTTCATGTCCCAGTAGAATGCGGTCGTCAGCGTCAGGTTCTGCGCGATGTCAAGGCCGACGCCATTGACGTCGGTCAGGAAAAGCAGCATGCCGGCGATATTCTGCCCGCCAGCCGTGATGCCGAATTCTTCCGCCTGTTTCAGAGCGGTCATCGTATCACCCGAGGAATTCGCAAGCGCGATCACATCTGCGCCAGAGGCCTGAGCCTGCAGCAGGTAAGACGAAAAATCGGAAGTCTCCCGCGGATGCATGACCTGGCCGACAACAGTGCCGCCGGCGGCTTCGACAGCCGCTGCCGTGTCGGCCTCGAGCGCGTGGCCGAAGGTATAATCGACGGTCAGGAAAAACCATTTCTTGTCGCCTTCGAGCGTCATTGCACGGCCGGTTCCGTTGGCAAGCGCATAGGTGTCCCAGGTCCACTGGGCGGTCGATGGCGAACAGGAAGCGCCGGTAAGAGCTGATGAACCTGCAGTCGAGATCAGCAGCGCTGTATCGCTTTGGCGGGTAATTTCCTGCACGGCGAGCGCCACCGAGGATGTCGGTACGTCGGCGATTGCGATCACATTCTGCTCATCGATCCAGCGTCGCGCCAGGGTTGAGCCGACATCAGGCTTGTTCTGGTGGTCGCCTACGATGACTTCAATATTTTCGCCCAGAAGCGTGCCGCCGAAGTCCTCGACAGCCATTTGCGCAGCGACTTCCGAGCCCTTGCCGGAAAGGTCATAATTCATACCCGACATGTCGGTCAGAACGCCAATCCGATATGGCTCGGCCTGCGCTCCCGCCACGAGGGCGACAGAAAAGGCCGACGTCAGAATAGCCCTTCTTATTAAAGTCATGCAATTTTCCTCCCGTTTAGCACCACTCGGGTGCATGAAAAAGCCAGACGAACTCACGCCCGGCCAGTGATCATCCTGCGCCGCCTTCAGAAAGCAGCTTGGCCAGTAGAAACTGGTCGCCCTCGGTGCCTTCGGCCCAATTGCGACGGGCATGGGCGTCAATGGTGGATTTCGTCATGCGCAGCGACATCGGCGGTATTTCCGCAATTTCGTTCGCCCATGTCTGCGCCTCGTCAAGCGCCGCGCCTGCAGCAGCCTTGCGGTCGGCGAGGCCGAGCGTCAGCGCTTCGTCGGCCCCGATCGTTTCGTCGCAACACAATATCCTTTTAGCGCGACCCGCACCGACGCGTTCGGTCAGCAGCGGCAGCCCGCCCCAGCCGAGTGTCATACCCAGTCGGATTTCTGGAAAACGCAGATAGGCATCCTCGGCCATGACGCGGAAGTCGGCGCAAAGGGCAAGGATCGCGCCACCACCGATCGCCGGCCCCTCAAGCGCGGCGATGACGATCTGCGGCAGCAGCCGCCAAGCCGTGCTCATGCGCACGCCCGCGTTCATCGATAGATGGCGGGAGACGGCGTGGCCCTGTGGGTTCCACAGCCGTGCATCCTTCAGATCAACACCCGCAGCGAAGATTTTCGGCGTCCCGGCCAGCACTATCACCGAAACGTCGGGATTGAGCGAAAGCTCTCTGGCTACCCTCTCCAGCGCATCGATCATCGCATGATCCAGCGCATTGGCGTTCCCGTCACGATCGAATCGGACGGTTGCAATTGCGCCTTCAACCTTAACCTCAGCACCCGGCATTGCGTTCATTCCTCCCGTTATTGCGCTGCGGCAGAGCGACATACTACTAAGTATGTTGCACACTGAGGCGCAACAGTGCAATATGAAATGTGAGAGGATAAAAGCCTTCGCGCGTCCTGTTTTTGACTTTTCTTGAGGAGGAAAAGATGGCCCATACGCCTGCGGGCACGGCCCCAGAAATCGTTAGGTCGGTTGATCCTGCACTGGACCGAAGGCGTTCAGTTCTGCGGTATGTTCTTGATGGCTATGCACAAACCCAGCCTGACGCCCCCTTCGTCCAATTCTGGCCAGGGCCGACGTGGACCTATGGCGAACTGCATCGCAAGGTGCGCCTGCGGGCGAGCGCGCTGGCCCAGGCGGGTGTCAAACGAAGCGATCATGTGCTTTGTCTAATAGGCAACAGCCCCGACCTTCTTTGCACCTGGTTCGCGATCAACTACCTCGGCGCGGTCTATGTGCCCATCAACACAGGCGCGCGCGGGCACATGCTTGAACACATCCTCAGCGATGCCGATGCGCCCGTTCTGATCGCTCAAGCCGCGCTGCTCGAGCGGCTGGCGGAGGTGCAACCCGGCAAGATTGAGACCGTGCTGGTGGTCGAGGGCGAACCCGCCGCAATCGATGGCTACGACGTCCAACCGCTGATCGATCCGCAGGCCGAAGACGCGGACGCGCTGGAACTCGCGCAGCCGATCGAACCCTGGGACCTTCATGCGATCATGTATACATCGGGCACCACCGGCAACGCCAAAGGTGTGATGAGCACCTATGCCCAGCACTACACCATGGGACCGGACGCCTTCGACTGCGTCGAGGCCGATGACCGTTGCATGATCTGCGGCCCGATCTTTCACTGCGGTTCGACGCTTTATGTGAACGCTATGCTGGCGCGCGGCCTTTCAATCGGCATGATGCGCGAGTTCAAGACGGACACGTTCTGGCAGGCCATTCGCGAGACCGGATCGACCTACTGCCTTCTTCTTGGCGTCATGGCCGCCTTTCTGGTCAAAGCCACGGCCCAACCGGACGAACGCAATCATTCGTTGCGCCGCGCCTTCATAACGCCCTTCGGCGAGGATGGCCCTCTTTTTGCCGAACGCTTTGGTGTTGAAGCCTGGACCATTTACAACATGACGGAGATCGCGAGTCCTTTGCACGCAGGCCCCGGCATCAAAACCAAGGGGATTGCCGGCAAGCCACGCCCCTGGTGCGAGCTTAGGGTCGTTGACGAAAACGACATGCCGCTGGGTGACGGTCAGGTGGGTGAGTTGATCATTCGTTCGCACCGTCCCTGGGCGCTGATGGCCGGCTACTACAACAATCCCGCAGCAACCGTCGAGGCCATGCGCAACGGCTGGTTCCACACCGGCGACAGCTTCCGGAGAGGCGAGGACGGGACGTACTACTTTGTCGACCGGCTCAAGGACGTCATCCGGCGGCGAGGCGAGAACATCTCGTCGTTTGCGCTGGAGAGCGAAGTCCTCAACCTGCCGGAGATCCGCGAATGCGCCGCCGTGGCGGTGCCTTCCGAGTTCACCGAGGATGAGGTGCTGATCGTAGTATCGCCTGCCAGCGGACAACGGATCGACGCGAATTCCGTTATTGGAAGGCTTTCGGCCACGTTGCCACGCTTCATGGTGCCACGTTACTTGCGCGTTCTGGAAAACCTGCCGAAGACGGCATCAGGCAAAGTGCAAAAGCATCTGCTGCGCGAAGACGGCGTGACCGCCGACACCTGGGATCGCGAGGCCGTGAAAGCTTCTCTTGCGCGGTGACATTACCTTCACAACGGCCGGGTGTGTCGCAACTTTCCTCAAAAGGCAGAAATCTGTCTGGCGGGAAAAGTTGCGACAGGCCCTTCCGATCTGCAGTTTGACCAACTGGGTGGCTCGATATGAAATGTGATCGGAGTATTTTTGACGGGATTGCCATCTCATTCCGAGCCGAAGAAAGCTCATTCGGTTGATGTTCGTCCGCGTTTCTGAAGATCGCGAACCAACGGCTTCGCATTCCCTGATCAGTCGTTCGACGAACCGGAGACCGCTTTCCTAAAGCCGCCGTTCACCGCAAGCGCAGCTAATTCAAACTTTGGGTGGGAAGCTCCCCGCCCGCCGCAAGTTTGCTCCTTACTCTACCCAGGTATTCCAAATCGAGGACAAAACAGTCGGAAAGAGACTTGGACATTGTCACAGGTTGAACGGTATCTGTGCCCGGTACAGAAAGGACGTTCTTGTGACGAAAACAATTCTCTTTATGACGGCTTCTTTGATCGCGCTGGCGACACCGGCGGCGGCAACGGAGCGTATGGTCTGCACCATGGCGAAGGAAATCGGTGCGACTGCCCCCATTCTCGATCAAGGCAACTGCGCAGATCGAATTTCGTCAGCATCGACCTTCAAGATTGCCATTAGCCTCATGGGTTTTGACAGTGGCATCCTTACTTCGTCGGACACTCCAAAATGGCCATTTAAGGAGGGATATACTGCCTGGAACCCGAAGTGGAAACAGGCCACGACACCGCAAACGTGGATGAGGGACTCGGTTGTTTGGTATTCGCAGAAAATTACCGAGAAGCTCGGTGGGGAACGGTTCGCGGCATATGTCGACAAATTCGACTACGGCAACGAGGATATTACCGGAGACAAAGGAAAGCGAAACGGGCTGACGCACGCCTGGCTGAGTTCCTCCCTTAAGATTTCACCGAAGGAACAAGTTGCGTTTCTCACGCGCATGGTCGAAGGAAAACTGCCGGTATCTGCGTCAACTGTCATGCAGACCAAGCGTCTGATGGACAATGGCGAGCAGACGGGCGGATGGCATGTTTATGGAAAGACAGGAGCAGGGCTACCATTCGGTGAGGATGGCGAACTGTTGAAGGGACAACCTTTCGGTTGGTACGTCGGTTGGGCGGAAAAAGATGGCCGTAAGGTAGTGTTTGCCAGACTGGTTCGGTTCAACGAGCGACCGGCCAGGAAGCCGGGACCGATTGCACGTGACGGATTGCTAAATCTGCTCTTTGCTCCGGACGGCATACTGAACTGATGTTGCATTGACTGGAATACGTTTTGAACTGCCAGCTGCGTTCCAGACCTGCGGAGGGCAAAAGTCACATGAACATCGAACAATTGCGCGCCTGTCCGTCGTCAGGTAAATTGAGACATCAAGCGGCCTGACTAAAGGAGGGTCTGGCACATCTGGGTTTCAGTTAAGCAGCGGATTTGGCGTGCTGCAAGCGCCGCTGTTTCATGGTCCTCCTCTTGA
>NZ_VIRG01000046.1 GCF_008107695.1 Stappia sp. BW2
CGTCAATTGCCCGCCAGAGCCAGTATTTTACTCCGCCAATGACGATCACGGCTTCATCCAGATGCCATTTGCTGTTGGGCTTTGGTCTGTCCCGGCGAATGCAGCACGCGAAATGCCGGCCAAACCGGTTCACCCATTTGCGGATCGTTTCACGGCTGACACCAATACCCCGCTCAGCAAGGAGGTCTTCAACATCTGCCGTACTCAACGCAAACCGATGATAGGCCCAAACCGCATAGGAGATAATCGATCTGGGAAAACGGAAGCCCTTGAGGCGCGGCAAATCTGAACTTGGAAACATAACAGCGATCTACCAAACCGAAACCAGATCAACAAATTGGCAATGCCGTCAAAACCACTCCGTTCACTTTTTGGGTCGAGCCAACCTGACCGCGTTCTTCCCTGCCACTGATTACCTTCACGAATCCATTCCCGCGCTTAGATTCCAATCATTCATTGGACCGCGGATCGAAAGTCCTCGAGATTTGCGGGATGGAACCTTTGGCTGCTTCTTTATTGCTCAAACGCGTGGACCTTGGCCGGAATATGAACCGGTTCTACCACCTGTCGGTCGAGCCAACCCTGTTCGGCGGCTTTGCCGTTTGCCGGACATGGGGACGTCTGGGCGCCACGGGTCGGACACGTCTGGATCTCTTCGCGGATGTCTCATCGGCTCTGGCCCACCTGGAGAAGCTCGCAGTTCAAAAACACAAGCGGGGTTATCGCCCGGATTGAGACCTTGGTTCGGTGCTTGATTTTGATCACACTGGATCTGTCTCAGATCACTCAATCAAAAGTCACAGAATATCCCAAGCCCTATACCTGTCGCGACTGATGAGTTCGCGGAGGGGGCGTAAGGTCGAGTTGGCAGATCATAGGGTCGACCGCGGCGGCGTTTATGCCCAGAAAACGGGCTTACAGGAGTTTTTGCGCGGGTATTGGCCAATGTGCAACTTCGGATCCGGAATTAGGTTTAGCCATGCCAATAAATTCCCGAACGCCCTCCACTGGCATGTCCTTGAAATTGGAAACGAAAGCTTCCGCTTCAAAACTGCACCGCAAATCAGACCGACACCGAAAGGAGGAAACCAAGATCTTGACCACAGCGTAACTGCTGCTCCATACGCAAACGGCGGGTCAATTGCCGGTGGAAATGCAGGGTCGTTCTCAGTGAAAATCAACAGCAAGCAGCCATCGCAACCAAATAGCTGGGCTGATCATCGAACACAGCCAAAACCTCTTTTCGAAGCAGACGCTTGCGAAAAACTGCCTCGCCTGATGCATCCGCAAGATCATCTCGTCACCCGCAAATTTTTGCGACAGAACCCTACGGACCACTTCATGGGGAGAGGGTCAGGTTTCGACCTAGCCGGTCGATGGACGGTCCGCGAGCAGAACGATCTGATTGCAGACCTCTTCGGAATTAACAAAGTCAGCGAAGCCTGAAAGTCTGCCCCAACCGGGGGAGACATCTCCCCCGACAGAACTTGCGACGAGCCCTTGGTAGGACCGTATGTCCGTTCCTGACAGAGAGGCGTGCCGTCCTGTACGGCACGCTCGAAAGTGGCTTGGATGGGTTGATGTCAGATTCCGCCGAAACAGAGATATTTCATCTCGGTGAAATCGTCCGTGCCGTATTTGGAACCTTCACGGCCGAGACCGGACTGCTTGACGCCACCGAACGGGGCAACTTCGGTCGAGATCAGTCCTGTGTTGATGCCGACCATGCCGTATTCCAGTGCTTCCGCGACCCGCCAGACCCTGGAAAGGTCCCTTGCGTAGAAGTAGGAGGCCAGGCCGAAGATCGTGTCGTTGGCCTGCTCGATCACATCATCGACGGTGTCGAACCTGAACAGCGGTGCGACCGGCCCGAAGGTTTCCTCCGATGCGACCTTCATTTCGCGAGTGATCCCGGTCATCACCGTGGGCTGGAAGAAGGTACCACCCAATTCGTGGCGGCTGCCGCCTGTCAGGACCTGCGCGCCTTTCGACAGCGCATCGGCAACGTGGTCTTCCACCTTTTCAACGGCCTTTTCGCTGATCAGGGGGCCGGCGATGACACCGTCTTGGAAACCGTCGCCCACCTTCATTTTTTTCACCGCTTCCGTCAGCTTTTGCGCGAAAGCGTCGTAGACACCGGCCTGAACGTAGATGCGGTTGGCGCAGACGCAGGTCTGTCCGTTGTTGCGATACTTGGAAATCATGGCGCCTTCGACGGCGGCGTCGAGGTCGGCATCATCGAACACGATGAAGGGCGCGTTGCCGCCAAGCTCCATTGACGCCTTCAGCACCTTGTCGGCGGCCTGGCGCAACAGAATGCGGCCGACCTGCGTGGACCCGGTAAAGGTGATCTTGCGGATCTTGTCGTTAGAACAGAATTCCTGGCCAATATCGGCCGACCTGGTCGAAGTGACGACGGAGAACAGGCCGTCCGGAACACCGGCTTCCTGCGCGAGCTTTGCCATCGCCAGGGCGGACAGCGGCGTTTCCGCAGCCGGTTTGGCAACGAAGGCACAGCCGACCGCAAGCGCCGGGCCGACCTTGCGGGCAATCATGGCATTGGGGAAGTTCCAGGGTGTGATGGAGGCAACGACGCCGACCGGCTGTTTCAGCACGACAATTCGCTTGTCGCTCTGGTGTCCCGGGATAACGTCGCCGTAGACGCGTTTGGCCTCTTCGGAAAACCATTCGATAAAACTGGCGCCATACATGATTTCGCCCTTCGCCTCGGCAAGGGGCTTGCCCATCTCGGCAGTCAGGATCGCACCGAGATCGTCCGCGTTCGCGACCATGAGATCGAACCACTTGCGCAGGATTCCGGCGCGCTCCTTGCCGGTCTTTGCCGCCCAGTCCTTTTGCGCCTTGAAGGCTGCGTCGATCGCGGTTCGTGTGTCCTCGACGCCGAGATCGGGCAGTCTTGCGAGCACCTCGCCATTCGCGGGATTGGTGACCTCGAATTCATCCCCTGCCTTAGCCTTGTCCAGCCAGTTTCCGGCAACAAAGGCCTGCGTGCAAAGAAGATCCTGGCGTTTCAATCGCCCTGTCAGGCTTTCGGATGGTGTCGACATGGTATTCCTTTCTTTCGCAAGCCCCTCGCTCGCAAGGCGAACGTGGGGCAGCAGTTTTCGTTCCGCCAAATTAGCGGATGGCCGTCGGATTGATCATCATCTGAACGGCACCCTTCATGCGGGTCACGCCCAGGACGAACAGAAACTCATGGGCATTGTCCTCGGCAAGCGCGCGGGTGTCCATGTTCTCCAGAATATAGATGCCGTTTTGAGGAATGAGAATCTGGTGGACCGCAAACACGCCATCGGTCCCGTTTTCGAAAGGAACGGCCTCAACGCCCCAGGTGTCCGCGCCCACAGCGATGACACCGACCTCCGCAAGATATTCCGCACCACTGATCCCGAGGCCGGGTTCCACCTTCACATAGCGATCATGGTCCGGTGTTTCGCCGTCCAGAAGGTCAAGCCAACCGGAATGGAACAGAACGACGTCTCCCTTTTTCAATTCAACACCCTGGGCTTTCGCAGCGGCGACGATGTCGTCCTTCGTATAGGCGGTGCCTTCCTTGACGATGTCCTGACCGTAGAAGGCGGCCATGTTGAGCATGACCCCGCGCGCCACAATCGGCGGCAATTTTTCCAGACCGAGTTTCACAAGGCCATCAGCCTTGGCAACATCTGCTTCGGCAAGGCCGTTGTAATAGGTGTGTTTGATGCCGATATGGCCGAGGCCATCAATCTGTGGCCCGATGCCAAGCCAGCCCATGAAGATATCGTCGTTATAGGTCATCCCGTTGGTCCCAAGACCTTCGGTCGTGATCTGGTTCGGCTGCAACACCGTGATACTCATCGAGCGCGGCGAAAAGGCAGGCGTATCCTTGTCTACGACGATACCGAGATTGTAGGTCTTGCCCGTCTTGACCAGTTTGGCGGCCTCCAGCACGCTTTCCGGCGTGATGAGGTTCGCGGCGCCGATTTCATCGTCGGGGCCCCAGGGGGAATCGTGCCAGTCTTCGGCAAGGGCAGTCCCTGCCAGTCCGCAACAAAGGGCCGAGGCCAGTAATAAGGATTTCATCTTTTATTCCTCCCGATTGAATGCGGCCCGAAACGTGACTGTGGCAGGCGACCGCTTTCCTACCCTGAGAAGCTCCGCACGGTCAGAGCGAGGCTTCGTAAATCCGTGCGGCGTCCTCCTCCCGGACGTCACGCGGATTGTTCACGAGCAATCTGGTCTGGTTCATCGCGTCTGAGGCGAGCTTCGGAATGTCCGCCGCCGTGATGCCGACCTGACGCAGGCCCGGTTCAAGGCCCAGGTCGCGATTGAGACCGGCGAGTCGATCGATGAAGTCCGCCGTTACGGCCTGGCTGGAACGGCCCCCCCCGATATCCGGGAAGACATGCGGTGCCAGCTCCGCATAGGCGGTGCCGCATTCAGGAGCGTTGAAGCGCATGACCTCGGCAAGCACCAGCGCATTGGACAGGCCGTGGGGCACGTGAAACAGGCTGCCGACCGGATAGGCCAGCGCATGCACCGCTGCAACGGGCGAATTGGCGAAGGCCTGTCCGGCGAGCATCGATCCAAGCAGCATGTTGACCCTTGCATCCACGTTGCCGCCGTTATGAACTGCTTCGCGGATATTCGCGCCGAGCAGATCAAGCGCCTGCAGTGCAAGCATTCTCGAGATGGGATTGTTGTTGGCGCTGCGGGACGTATAGGCCTCGATGGCATGCACCATGGCATCGACCCCCGTCGCCGCTGTAATGTGCGGAGGCAGGCCGACGGTCAGTTCCGGGTCCAGAAGAGCGATGTCGGGCAGAATGATCGGCGAGACGACGCCTTTCTTTTCCTCCGTCCCCGTCGTCAGGATGGAAACGGCGGTCACCTCGGATCCCGTGCCCGCCGTCGTCGGCACAAGCACGAGCGGCAACCGGGTGCCGCGTGCCTGATTGACGCCGTAGACTGTGTCCAGCGGCTGGTCGGACGCAGAAAGCAGCGCAACAACCTTGGCCACATCCATCGAACTGCCGCCGCCGAAGCCGATGATGCAGGCGATGTTGTCAGCCTTTGCAATCTCGACCGCCTCCAGAACAGTGTCCGCTTTGGGATCGGCCTCGACGCCGTCGAACAGCGTCACATTGAAGCCGGTTGACTGGAGGCTCGCCAGCGCGGTTTCCGCAAGGCCGATCTTGACAATCCCGGGATCCGTCACGAAGAGCACGCTGCGGTTCTTCGCGGCGAATGGCATGGTTTCAAGCATCTCGCCGAGCTGGGCGGCGCCGTTTCTCTGAAGCCGTATCGAGGGGGTCGTGTTGAAAACGAAATCATCCATGATCCACCTCACGCCGCCAGAGAGTTCATGAGGCTTATCTGGCCTCTTTCTATCGAATAGACCTTGTCGACCACGTTCTCGGAATGGGTGTAGTCGGATTCCGAAATCAGCACCGTCAGATGTTCCGATTTCAGGTTCGCGATCACCTCCATGAGACGTTGGGCGAGCGCCGGCGCAACGCCCTCGAAGGGTTCATCCAGCAACAGGAGATTTGAGCCGCACACGAGTGCCCGCGCCAGGGCGACCAGCTTCTGCTGCCCGCCGCTGAGTGTCATCGCCTTGCGCCCGGCAAAGCGGCCGATCTCAGGCATGAGGTCATAGACCCATTTGACACGGGACCGATCGGTGTTGCCCGTCGCCCAGAGCGGCACGAGAATGTTCTCCTCGACCGTGAAATGCGGCACCAGCCGCCGGTCTTCCGGCAGGTAGCCGATGCCGAGCGCCGCGCGCTGATGGGCTTTCTCCGTGTGCAGGCTCTCGTGATTGAACAGGATCGATCCGCTGTCTGCTCGAAGCAGGCCCATGACCGCGCGCATCAACGTTGTCTTGCCGGCGCCGTTGCGGCCGATCAGGCCGCAGGTGGTCCCGGTCTCCAGGTCCATGCTAACGCCCCGGAGAATGGGAACGCGCTGTATCGAAAGGTTGAGTTGGCTGATGGTCAGCATCAGGCGGCTCCATTTCCGGCGGCGGGCGCCGCCTGTTTGTCGGTCTTGCGGTGAAACTCGCTGCCAATGACGAATTCCCGCACCTTCCGGTTTTCCAGAACCTCGCGCGTCGGCCCATCCGCCAGAATTGTGCCTTCGTAAAAGGCGACACAGCGCGGCGAGAACGCCTCGATGATCTCCATGTCGTGTTCAATGAACAGAACCGCCGTGTCGTTGGCCTTCAGGGCGTTGATGAGCGTTTTCATGAAGTCCATCTTCTCGTCGGCACTGACACCACTGGTGGGCTCGTCCAGGAAAAGCAGGTCAGGGTCCGAGACAGTGGCCATGGCGATGTCGACCAGCTTGCGCACACCCTGCGGCAGCGTCGCGATTTCCTGATGGGCGTAGCGCTCGATGCCGAAGCGGGCGAGGAGCGACAGGGCCTCCTCCTCCCGGCCTGCATCGATGGCCGGCGTCAGCAGGGCGGGTTTGACGCGGCTCGCAATCGTCAGCGCGATCAGCATGTTGTCCAGCACATCCATTTCCGGGAAAAGCTGGGGGATCTGGAAGGAGCGGCAGATGCCGAGCCGCATGATCTCGCGTGTCGGCTTGCCGGTGATCGAGCTGCCCCGGTAAAGGATCTCGCCGGCGCTCGGCGGCAGATAGCCGGTGACCATGTTGACGAAGGTGGTCTTGCCGGCCCCGTTCGAGCCGATGACGCCGAGGATTTCACCGGCGCCGATCCGGATGTTGATGTCCCTGGCGGCAACGACAGCGCCGAAGGTGCGTTCCAGGTTTCTGGTTTCCAGGATGGGTGTCATGTCAATTTCCCTCCATGATTTCCGAGGCCTTCGGCGCGGCTGTTTTCCGTTTTGCCGAAGCGATCAGCGACCACAGGCCCCTGGGCAGGAAAATGATCGTCAGGAGCATCAAAGTGCCGAGGATCATTTGCCAGGTGTTCGGTGAAATCTCGACTGCGTAGACGCGGACGATTTCCAGAAGGAACGTGCCGATGAGAGGCGCGGCAATGTTGCCTGTCCCGGCGAGGATCGACACGAAGACGAATTGCCCGGACGTGGTCCAGTTGGTCATCTCCGGATCGACATGGCCGAGCGCCATGGCCCACAGCACCCCGCCCGCTGCCGAGACGGCCGCAGCGATCACATAGGTAATGTGGACGGCACGATGCGCCGAGGTTCCCAGGTATTCGACCCGCAGTTCGTTCTCGCGGATGGCTTCGTTGATGTAGCCGAGGGGGCTGCGCAGGACCCTGTTGAGACCGAGTGCGAGGCCGAGTGTGACAACGCAGGTGACCACGTAGAGAACCGTTTCACCCAGGTCGCCCTCGGGCGCCCAGCCGAGATAGGTGGGCTGCGGCAGGTTGAAGCCGTCCGTGCTGCCGAGTTCCTCGGTGCTGGACAGCAGGCCGAACAGGATCATCGAGACCGCCAGACTCAGCATGGCGAAGAAGATCTCGCGGTAGCGGCGCAACAGGAAGCCGAGCAGGAAGGCGATGACGACGCTGGCCAGAAGTCCCATCACGAGCAGCACGAAGAGATCCGAAATGCCGAGGAACTTGCCCGCCAGTCCGGCCGTGTATCCGCCGATGCAGAAGTAGAGACCCTGGCCGAAGGACACGAGGCCCGCGCGCATCTGGATCATGACGCCGAGCGCGACCAGCCCGGTGCCGAGCGACACCTGGATGTAATTGACCACCCATGCGGGAAGAAGGAAGGTGAGGCAGATGAGAACCGGCAGCGCGAGCAGCAGTCCCCATTCGGTCTTGTCGAAGGACTTGGTCATATCTTCCTGCTTTCCGAGAGTGCAAACAGCCCGTAAGGCTTCACTGTCAGGACTGCGGCCATGACGAGATAGATCGAGAAAAGCTCCGCCGGCGGGTACAGGTGGACGAAGGCTGCCCGGGAAAAGCCAACGATCAGCGCGCCAAGCATGGCGCCGCCGATCGAACCCATGCCGCCGATGACGATCACCGCGAAGGCCATGACGATGATTTCCGCGCCGATACCAGGCACAACGGAAATCTCCGGAGCTGTCAGTGCGCCGCCGAGTGCGCCCAGGGTTGCGCCGATGACGAAGGTGACCGTGAAGAACAGCGTGACATTGATGCCGAGCGCGCTGCTGACCTCGCGGTCCTCGATCACGACGAGCAGAAGTTTGCCTGTCCGTGTGTGATTGAGGGCGAAGTAGAGCGCCGCGCCGACAAGGATGGCCACACCGACGATGAGGAACTTGTAGACCGTGTAGGGCAGACCGAAAACGTCGATTGTGCCGAGCCAGTAGGCTGGCTGGTAGGAGACGTAGGAGTCCGTGCCCCAGATCAGCTTGGTGGCATCTTCCAGCACCAGGAAGATGGCGTAGGTCACCAGGACCATCAGCACCTCGTCCCGGCCATACATGAACCGCAGGATGCCGCGCTCCACGAGTAGCCCCGAGACGAGACCGGCCGCGAGCGCGGCGAGCGGGATGATCAGGTAGGTCAGCGCGATGGTGCTGCCGGTCTGTGTATAGAGGCCTATGGCCCAGGCGGACGTGTAGGCGCCGAGCGCATAGAAACCGCCATGGGCAATGTTGAGGATCCGCATCACGCCGTAAACCAGCGTGAGGCCGACGGATGACAGGAAGAGCCATGCGGCAAAGCCGAGCCCGTCCACTGCTATCGCGACAGCGGTTAGCATTGAATTCTCCGTACCAGTCTTATGTGAATGTGGCCTCCGGGCGCCCCGGCTGCCGGGAAAGACCGGGTCCCGCCGCAATGCGATGTGCGGGACCCGGCAATGTGTCAGAGGATCGGGCTAGATGCCTGAGGAGACCTCTGACGCAAGTGCCTGACGGCTAGTCGCACTTGGCGCCTTCGAACCCGCTGTTGATCCAGTCGATGGAGTTCATTCCGGCAGGTGGGTTAACGCACTCGGCGTCATAGCGAACGATGTCGACGAGGCTTGCCTTGCCGGTTTCCTTGTCGAATTCGTAGGTGCCATAGGCGGTTCCCTGGATCGCCTGGTGACCATTGGCCAGAGCCATGGACACCTTGCCGCTCGGGCCTTCCCATTCCAGGCCTTTCAGGGCACCGATGACCGCATCCTGATCCGTGCTGCCTGCCTTGTCGGCGGCCGCCTTCACACCCAGCAGAGCCTGCGCCATCTTGTAGGAAGGATAGGTTGGCAGGGTGCCGAACCGGTCGTAATAGGCCTTGCGGAACCAGTCGTTCAGCTCGGATTCCGGGGCCAGGTCGCCATGGGGACCGCGTGCGCCGATGATCGTGCCGTCCGGCATCTGCGCGCCGAGGCGATGCATTGCCGTTTCGCCGGTTGTCAGCACCACCTTGGCGCGTTCGAAGATGCCACGAGCGGAGCCCTGGATGACAAAGGCCTCCATGTCGCCGCCCCAGAAGCTGGAATGAACGACATCGGGTTTCGAGGTCAAGAGAGCCGATATCTCTGATCCGTATTGTCCGGCATAGATTTTCGGGAACTGCTCGGCCGCGATCTTGGCATTACTGTCGATCTGCGCCATGGACGCGGAAAAGTCGCGCCAGGAGTCCTGTCCGAAGGCGTAGTTCTGGTTGATCCCGGCATAGGATCCGGTCTTCGCTCCGGTGTCGGCGAGGTAACGGGCCGCGGCAACATTGTCCATGGTGGCATGGGCGCCGGTGCGGAACGTGTACTGCGGATCAGTAACAATTTCCTCGAAGATCTGCGGCGTGCCGCAATCAAACAGGATCGTCAGCTTCTGCGCCTTCTCCGCTTCCGGCGCGATGGCCTTGCAGCTGCTGGACGAGATGTAGCCGAGAACCATGTCGACCTCGTCCTTTTCGACGAGCTTCTGATAGTCGGCGTTCTTCTGCTTGGAGTTTTCGTCAACGAAGATCGGGTCGATCGATTTTCCCGCCAGACCGGTGCTGGCATAGGGCGCTGGCACGGAGCCCGCGTTGATGGCCTCGATCATCAATTCGGCAGCATTGCGCGCAGGAACGCCGAAGGGACCCGCCGCCCCGCCGGACAGGAAGGTCACGAAGCCTATCTTGACGGATCCCTCCTCGGCCTGTGCAGGCGCAGCCGCGGCAAGCACCGAGGCCAGTCCGAGGGTCGTTGCCGTCATGAGAATGTGTCTTGATTTCCGGATTGCGCTCGACCGCGCAGCCTGCTTGCCTGATGCCATGATCAGTTCTCCTCCACTTGATCTTTCGAAGGGAAAGACAGCCGCATGCACGCGGTCGGCTGGCACCCGGTGCCTACCTTCCTGTTCGGTGATGCGATTTTCCTCCCAATGCGCCTTGCAGCGCATGTCCTGGAGTTTTCAGTGGAAACGGGCGGAAAACCATGGATCGTGGAACGGTAAATGAGCGGTAGGCGCTCATTAGGCCGGGATCATGCGCGGAGAGCGCTCATATCGTGAAATCGGGCCTACTACCTACCGTCGTCAAGGACCGGCCAGGTCTCCGGGGGATAATAGATCCGCCAATCGCCCAGCATCACTTTTGCCGGTGCGTAGCTGTTGTCATAGACCGTCTTGCCGATGGCCTGGACCTGCAGCACCTGGTGACTGTCCGGATCCATTTTCGAGCGGAAACCCTCAGGGTCTTCCGGCAGGCTCAGTGTAAGCGTTTCAAGCTTCTCTCGAAGCTTGTTCCGGTCGTCGGCGCCGCCCGCGAGGCGCACGGCTTCGGCAATGGCCAGCACGCCGGCATAAGCGCCCTCAGCCGCATAGCTCGGATAGCGCCCGGCCTCTTCCCGAAAGGCCTCCACGAAGGATCGGTTGCGGTCTGTCGGTGGCCAGTTGATGTGATGCCGCGCCGAGAGAACAAGGCCGAGGGGCATGTCGTTTTCAAGTTCTGCCAGCACCTCGTAATT
The DNA here is from genome assembly GCF_008107695.1 of Stappia sp. BW2. GTDB lineage: Bacteria > Pseudomonadota > Alphaproteobacteria > Rhizobiales > Stappiaceae > Roseibium. Next base: position 10,854 of record NZ_VIRG01000046.1, read on the forward strand.
GCCGCCTGCGTCGAAATTCATGAACTGGACCCTGTCGAACAGGTCCAGCTGTTTCGCCTGCTTGACGAAGGTCACGAAATCGAGTCCCCACTGGCCGTTGACGACGATATCGGTTGGCGTCGCCATGAGCTGCTGGATATACGGGGTGAAATCGGTCTCAAAGACCTTCGGCCAGTATTCGCCCGTGATCTCGAAGTCAAGATTCTGCTGTGACAGGAAGGTTCGCAGATCGTCCCAGGCCTGGTAGCCGTATTCGTAGTCCGGACCGATGAACGCGATCCTGATCGGGTCCTTGCGCCCTCCATAGGTCTCCTGAATGAACTTGGCCCCGGCGCGCATCGACTGGCGCGTGTCGTTGCTGACGCGAAAATAGAAGGGATGCAGATCCTCGCTGGTCAGCGTCGGCGAGGCGTGGTCGGTGCCGATGAAGAAGACCCCGGCGTCGCGGGCAAACTCCGAGACGGCGCGCGCGACACTGGAATTGACCACGCCGCAGAGAAAATCGACCCTGTCCTCGTCGACCAGCCGCCGGGCGATCTGGAGAGAGCGGAGGGATTTCGAGCGCGTGTCCTCGATCAACACCTCGACCTGCGGATACCCGAACGCTTCCAGGGTTTTCAGATGCTGCTGTGCGAGCTTGATGGCGACCGCGCTGTCGCGGCCGTAAAGCGCCCCCGGCCCCGTCAGCGGATAGAGACAGCCGGCCTTCACCCGGAGAGGCTCGTCCGCGGCGGCCGGGCCACCCAGAAAAAGACAGAACAGAATGGCCCGGAAAATGTCGACGGTCTTCATGCAATCCCCAGCCGCTGCATCTTGCGCTTCAGCGCGTGACGGGAAATGCCGAGCCGGTCCGCGGCCAGCCCCTTCTTGCCCTTGCAGCGCATGAGTGCGTCGCGGATCAGGTCTCGTTCGACATTCTCCATCGACTGCTCGATGGAAAGAGCCGTCTTGGGCTCGACGGATTTGAATTCCGCAGGCAGGAGATCGGCTGTCACCGTCCTGCCCGGATAGAGGATCGACAGTCGTTCGACGAGGTTCTTCAATTCGCGGACATTTCCGGGCCAGTCATAGGACTGGAAGAAGGCGCGTGTCGCCTTGTCGAAGCCGATCGGCATGACCGCGGACGACCGGGCATATTTCGCCGCGAAATGCGCTGCCAGAAGCTCGACGTCCTTTTCCCGTTCGCGCAGCGGCGGAATGGTGATTGGCACGGCATTCAGCCTGAAAAAAAGGTCCTGCCGGAACGTGCCCTCGTTGACCGCCGTGGCAAGGTCCTTGTTTGTGGCCGCGACGACCCGCACATCGGCGTGATGCTCCCGGTTGCTGCCGGCCAGCCGGTAGGAATGCGTTTCCAGGAAATGCAGCAGCTTGGCCTGGATCTCCAGCGGCATCTCGCCGATCTCGTCGAGGAACAGCGTGCCGCCATGGGCGATCTCGACAAGGCCCCGTCTGCGCAGGGCCGCACCGTTTGCCTTTTCGGCGCCGAACAGCTCGGCATCGATTTGCCGGACCGGCAGCGTCGCGCAATTCACCTCCACAAAAGGCGCGTCCACACCGCTGCCGCGCTTGTGCAGCTCACGGGCGACCACGGCCTTGCCGACACCTGTTTCACCGGAGAGAAAAACGGTCGGAGCATTGCTCGCCGCGATCTGCTCTATCTCGTGGCGGAGCTTTGCAATGCCCGCATATCCACCGATGAAATCGAACTCGGTGGATTGCTGACGCAGGTAACGGACCTCGGAATCAAGCTGGCGGCGGGACTCCGTCTCGTTGAGAAGGTGGATCAGCTCGTCAACATCGAATGGCTTGGACACATAGTCCACGGCCCCCATCTTGATGGCCGTCACCGCATCGTGGGTGTCGTCGAGCGCGGACATCATGATGACGGGAACGCCGGGCAGTTCCGTGGTGAACCAGTCGAGAACCTCCAGCCCCCCCATGCCGGGCATGCGCACGTCGAGAAGCACGATATCGGGCGTCTCCCGCTGTGCGATCCGGCAGCCGATATGGCCGTTATGCGCTTCCTGGCAGTCCATGCCCGCCTGCCGGAGGGTGAAGGCCAGCGAGCGTGTCAGGTTGATCTCGTCATCGATGATCAGGACATTGGGTCTGTTCATGCCGGCCTCTCCTGTGCCGCATCGTGTTTCGGAAAAACAAGAATGACCGTCGTGCCGTGACCGGCCTCGCTCTCGATGAACATCTGGCCGCCGTTCGTCTCCACCAGCTGCTTGGTGACGGGCAGCCCGAGCCCGGAGCCCTTTCCCCGGGTCGTGAAGAAGGGACGGAGCACCTTGGACCTGGTCTCCGCATCCATGCCCGTTCCATCGTCTGCCACACTCACGACGACCTTGCCGTCATCGCGATAGGCACGCAGCTGGAGGTGACCGCCGTCGGGCATTGCGTCGATCCCGTTGAGGGTCAGGTTCAGGAGGATCTGGCTGAAATGCGCACGGTCCATCTCAATCTGCAGACTGGACTCGCCCGAGAGATCGATGACGATATTCTTCTCGTGCGCGGTTGTGGCCAGCAGCGTCCGGATGGTGCGGAAGGCTTCCCGGATCAGGACCGGCTCGCGCACCGGCGGACTGGGCTTGGCATAGTTCAGGAACTCGCCGATGGTCTTGTCGACGCGCGTGATTTCCGAGGAAATCACCTCGAACATCTTTTGCCGTTCCGCGTCCTGCTCATTGCGTTTCAGCCCGTGAACGGTCGTCACCACAGTCGCCAGCGGATTGCGGATCTCGTGGGCGATCCCCGCCGCCATGCCTCCGAGCGCGGCGCGCCTTTCGACCTCGACCCGCGAGGTGATCAGGTTTTCAAGCTGTTCGCGCATACGGTTGTAGGAACGTGCCAGCGACCCCAGTTCACCCGGCCCGTCCTCCGAAACGGAAACGCCGAAATTGCCGTTGGCGATCGCCTGGGCGCCCTCGTTCAGCGGAAGCAGGTAACCGGTAAGCTTTTGGGACATCATGAAAAAGAGGACGACCAGCCCGAGAGCGGAAACGATGGCCGCTATCAGGAGGATATACCGGATGCGATTCCGTGGCTCCTCCAGATCGCCCCCGCCATCGACCAGCTGGATGCGCCATCCCGGCAGGAACTGGCGGGAGCGGGCGAGAATGTCCGCTTCCTCGGCACGGGTTCCGACGGGTGTCAGGCGCTCCCGGTCGAACACGACGATCTGCGGCTGGTAGACACCAGGTTCGACGAGCTGCGCGGCCAGTTCCGTAAGCGAGGCCAGCCGCATGCGGAGCGAAACCATGCCGATCTGTTTCTGGTTGAACAGGACGGGCATGCGGATCAGGAACCAGCCGGGACGCCCGTTTTCAGGCAGGACCGGGCCAAGCACCTCCACCACACCATGCTGAACCAGCGGCAGCGTGGTCAGGTCCGCAGGCTCTTCCCTTGCGCGGTTCCTTGGTACCGTTGCGACGGTTTCGCCGGAGACCCGGGACAGTTCGATGGCATAGACATCCGGGCTTTCGACTTCCAGCAACAGGAAGTCCCGCATCAGGGGCGAGATCGAATTGCTATCCGGCTCGAGAAAGAAGTCGGTTGTGTCGGGAAGGTCGACGATGCTTTCCAGTTTGTTGACCTGAACGGCCATGAAGTTGCTCATCTGGACCGCCGCCCCTTCCAGGTGAGCATTCACGCGGTTGGTGACGAGATTGTCGATCAGGTTGGCGCTGTAGCGGTCATAAAGCGTCGCGATCAGGACAAGCGGAATCAGGGCCGCAACAACTGCACCCCAGAGATACCTCCTCGCCAGATTGAGCCTTTTGGCTCCGAATGGCATCAAACTGCCTGTCCTCCCGCCGATCAGATTATGCCAGATCAGACCGGCTTCCTATTGCACGGCTCTGATTTTTGAGCGGAAACCGCTCATACCTTTCAGGCAGTGTCCTGGTAGCTGCGGTATTCACCGAGCTACTGCGATCTGGAGGACATATCCCTGGAACGCGGCTTTCAAGTCGATCACGGCACAATCAAGCGGTGGGGCCTGGCCTACGCTCCATTGATGGAAAAACGATTGTCCCGGTTCCGAAAACCGCATTGCGGCACGGTCCGCATCAAGGCCAATGGCGTTATCTGTATCGAGCCATTGATAAGCAGGGAAATCCGGTCGACTTCCTGCTCACGGCAGAGCGCAAGCTGAGTGCGGCCAAGCAGTTTCTGAATAGGCCATCAAGTCACTTTGCAAATTGCTGTCATGCGTTTCCGGGGAGTCTTTCGCGGTCTTGAGACGGTAATCAATGTGCAAGCCCGTGTGAGGGGCCAGGTCAGGATGAGCCATCAGCTTTGCCAAAGCGTCTCCTGATTGGGTTGTTGTACTAAACCCGGAGAGCATGCCAGCGAAGACCGGGAAGACTGTAGCCCAGGCGAATTTCGCAACAAGGCCGAGATCTCGCACAATCTGCGTGCCGGGAACCGTGCCCGGATCAAAAGCGATCAGTCTTACGTTTTCATGGATCTTCACGGGTTCCTTTGAAAACACATAAAGCAGCACGCAAAATTTCGATGTCGCATAGCGATCGCGGGCGCCCTGGGCCGGGGAGCTTGTCTCGCTCAACGCGCCTACCGAGACTTTGGCGGCGCTTGAATACTTTTGGCCGTGATACCCCAAAAATTTGCCGACTGGGTCAGCCTTGTTATGGGCGCCACTTGCAGTGAGAATGATCGCACCATTATTCTCCATAAGCGGCTGCAAAAGCTGGCTCAGGCAGTAGTGGCCTAAATAGTTGGCCGCAAAACACTCCTCCACGCCGTCTTCTGTAAACCTCGCCGCGTTTGAAGGTTGCATTCCTGCGTTCAGACCAAGTGCTGCTATCTTCCGGCCTGCAGATGCATTTTGGACAAAGCCGGCGAATGCTCTGACCGATTTCAGGGATGATGTATCAAGGGGCGCGACTTTCAGGCGGTCCTCCGGTGCCAACCGCCTGAGAGCTTCTGCGCGTTCCGGATCACGGGCGCCAACGATCAATTCATGCCGTGGATTTTCGAGCAATTGCCGCGCCGCCTGCAACCCAATGCCCGACGTTGCGCCTGTCATGACGAACAAAGACATTACTGAACTCCATTCGCGGTCTGCAGCGACGCCCTCGCATTTCTCCAAAAATACACAAACCCGAACAACAGCCCGACGTGCAACACCGTATTCGGGATGAACGACAGCACGGATCCGTAGACACCCAACGCATAAGCCAGAGGGTCAACGGGCAGGATCAGAAGCTGAAGAAGAGCATTGGCCATAAGCAGGCTGACCATTGTTGGCGATGTTTCGTCAGCGCGCACGAGAAAATTCAACACCCCAAAACTCAAAAGAAAAACGCCAGCAGTTCGCGCCATGACCAGCCCTGTTTCGCTGGGGACAGCATACTTCATATCGACGAGAAGAATGTTTGGAAGGAAGGTGGCAATAAACCCGATGCTCAACGCAATGAGGGAGGCAATAGTCAGGAAGATCTTTCGATTCATGTCAGTCATCCATTTATTTCAGAGGAGCGATTGATCGGGCCAAACCCTGGCGTCGATACAATTTGGTCTTGCGACGTGCCTGTTTGTTGGAGCGCGGCCAGTCCGTTCATCACCGCATAAGTTTGAGTGGCAAATACTCCAGCCAACATCTGCTCAGGCAGGTCGCCTTGAGCCTGTGCCCGCGCCGAAACAGCCTCCAACGCAGGCCGAACGCGCCGCAATCCCAACTGGCCAAACGCGCTCATGGTGCGATCAAGAACATCGTCGAGATCAAATTGAATCTGGTGGAGCATAGGCTTCCTTAATTCTAGAACGATCATTCTATAACTAGGCGAGGCTTGTCAAGCCTCACTGGTTTGCCTTGGGTTTTTTAGAAATGGCCACGGGCTTACGGCGTTCCGATCGGCCAATGCGCGCAGGCAAGGGCTGTGGAAGCGAAGAGCGAAGCGTTGTGAGCTGGGCGGTGGGAAAAGGTTGCAGACGGAGGAGAAGTTCGAGACGAAACGCTCCCCACTAAATCAGCGCACTCACAGATCGCAAAATGCCAAATTATTAGGCAATTTTGCGGGTATCTGCTTTCAAAAATGTCTTGCGCATCCTATTTAAACCCATAAACATACAGTACGTTCTGTTTTTAATAGAGGTGCCGAATGGCCCGTGCTCTGACATCTCGCCTCCTGTTCGGCTCGCTGATCGTGCTGCTCTATCTTTTCCTGCTGCTGCCGGTGCTGGGGATTACATATGTCAGCTTCTTCAACAGCCAGTTCTTGTCGTTCCCACCTCCCGGATACACGTTGCGTTGGTTCGCCAACGTGTTCGAGCAGGAGGCGCTGATCAGCGGCTTCATCACGAGTGCCGAGGTCGCCGTCCTCGCTTCTTTGATCGGCGTTGTGTCCGGCGTACTGGCAAGCCTGGCGCTGGTTCACTTCGAGTTTCCCGGCCGTGAAGCAATCAAGAGCTTCCTTCTTGCTCCCCTCCTTGTTCCGGGGATCGTAATCGGCACGGCGCTCTACGTCTTCTACATCCAGATTGCCCAGTCTACGGGCTGGAACCCGACACGCTCGCTTGTCGGCCTGGTGATAGCGCATGTGATGCTGACCATCCCCTGGTCGGTGCGCCTGATCGCGGCTTCCATGGGGATGCTGGACCGTTCGGTGGAAGAAGCTGCGCGAAACCTGGGGGCCGGCGCGCTAAAGGCATTTCTTCTCGTGACGCTGCCGCGCATGCGTGCGGGGATCGTCGCCGCGGCTCTGTTTTCATTCGTAATCAGCTTCGAGAACCTCGAGGTCTCCGTGCTGCTGGTTCAACCCGGCGCCACAACGTTACCAATCGCGATGCTCCAGTACATCGAGTGGAACATGGACCCGACACTCGCGGCCGCCAGCACAGTGCAGATCCTCGTTATCGGTGCGCTGCTGCTGATTTCCGACCGTTTCGTCAAGCTCTCTCAGGTGGTGTGATATGGCCGAGCTCGTAATTCGTAACCTTGTGAAGACCTATGGCGACCACCGCGTGGTCGACACCATCAACCTCAAGGCAGAGACCGCAGAACTGGTGGCCCTGTTAGGCCCCTCGGGCTGCGGAAAGACGACGCTTCTACGCTCGATTGCCGGATTTGTGCCCATCTCCTCCGGGTCCATCGAGATCGACGGACGAGACGTCAGCAAGCTGGCACCGAACAAGCGCAACACCGGCATGGTGTTTCAAAATTACGCGCTTTTCCCCCACATGAGCGTGGCGGAGAATGTTGCCTTCGGCCTGGCCATGCGCAAGGTTCCCAAGTCGGAAATCGAAAAGCGCGTAGCACATGCCCTCGACCTGGTGTCGCTGACGGACTACGCCGAGCGACGTCCGCGTGCGCTATCGGGCGGCCAGCAGCAGCGTGTGGCCGTAGCCCGCGCCCTTGTGGTCAACCCGGACGTCTTCCTGCTCGATGAACCCTTGTCGAACCTCGACGCCAAGCTGCGTATGAGCGTTGGAATGCAACTGCGTGCCCTTCAGCAGAAGCTTGGTCTCACAACGGTCTTCGTCACTCACGACCAGAAGGAGGCCCTGATGATGGCCGATCGGCTGGTTATCATGCGCGCCGGCCGGGTCGTGCAGGAAGGCACGGCGGAGCATCTTTACCAGGAACCCGCGACGCGCTTTGTCGCCGACTTTCTGGGCCACTCCAACGTGTTGACGGGAACGCCTGTCGAAGGCGGTTTCAGAACCGATGGTGGCATCAAGCTGCCAAGCGCCAGCACCGACGGGCCACGCGTTCTTGCCGTTCGGCCCGAGAACCTGCTGCTGGGCGGCGAGACGGAAGGCGTCGAAACGGTACTGGACGCCACGGTCGAGACAGTCACCTACCTCGGTTCCATAACCGAGGCGAGCCTCTTGCTCCCTGGCGGCGAGCGCGTCGTCGCACATCACCAGAACCGAACCGGCAGGGAACTGCACCTGGCGGTCGGTGACACGATCCGTGTTGGCTGGCGTACCAACGCCACCCAGCTCCTCATTGACGACATGTCCGAGGCGGCCTGACCCGGCCGCCCCGCTGCCTTCACCTTCCCAGTCCATAAGAAAACCTTCGGAGAAGACAATGTCCCGTTTTACCCTGACCCGTCGTTCCATGCTCATGGGTGCCGCTGCCGCAGGCGCAACCCTTGCCGCACCATCCGTTCTGCGCGCCCAGACGAGCCGCGTCATCGTCGGCGCCTGGGGCGGGGACTACGAGCGTCTGCTCAAGTCGGCAGTCGATCCCAAGACCCAGGAAAGCGGCGTCGATCTCGTCATCGACACGGGTAACGCGACCTCGCGCAAGACCAAGATGATCACCGCCCTGCGCATTGGCGGCGGTGCAATGGACGTCTCCTGCCTGTCCAACTCCGACATGCATCAGATGTCCACCGCCGGCGCCCTGAAGCAGGTTGACGAACTCGGCCTTACCCGCCAGGACAAAATCTTCCCACAGTTCGCCAAGCCCTACGCCATCCCGCACATCTACAGCGCGATGACGATCATCTACGACCGCTCGCAGGTCGACACCCCGCCCACGTCAATTAAGGACCTGTGGACGAAGGAGTATCTGGGCAAGGTCGGTTTCTCCGACATTCTTTTCAATTACTACCTGGTGATCGCGGCAGCCACCTTCGGCAAGAATGGCAATGACTTCGCCGCAGCAAAGGCCGCTTACGAAGAGTACAAGGAAAAGTCCGGCGGCGTGCGTGTCTACTCCTCCAACGAGGCAATCGCAAACGCATTCAATGCCAAGGAGATCAATGCCACGATCATGTGGAAGGCGCGCGCCTTCCAGTGGCGCAAGGCCGGGCTCGACCTCGTCGCAGTCGCCCCGAGCGAGGGTGCGGTTCCGGTGGTCTTCGAAGCCGGTTGCACATCCTTCGCCACGAACGTGAAGGGCGCGGGGGTCACTCTCGATGCCTTGCTCGATCCCGAGTTGCAGCTCAAGTTCGCTGAAGCGATGGGCTACCTGCCTACGGTTTCCGACGCTCCGATCCCAGAAAAGATGCGCGAGGATCTCGGTTTCACCGACGCAGAGCGTGAGAACTTCATCCTGCCGGACCTCGACTACATTGCCAAGGAGCAGAGCGAAACGCTCGCTTGGTGGAACCAGAGCTTCAAGGCCTGATCGCCGATGGCTCTGTCCGCAACAGATCTGAAGCGTGGAGGGGCGGCGTCCGCGCTGCTCCTCCCCGCGACGCTGCTGGTGGTCGTGGCGCTGGTCGCGCCTATGCTGACGCTGTTACGCTACAGCTTCAACGCCTACGACCCCATCATGCTGATGCGCGAGACCTTCACCCTGGAGAACTACGCGCGTTTCTTCGCCGAACCCTACTACCACGAGGTCATTCTCACGACCCTCGCGGTGGCATTTGGCGCAAGCTTTGGCGCCCTTCTGCTGGGCTTCCCGTTAGCTTATTTCCTCGCCCGCACAAAAAGCCGCTACAAGAGCCTTCTGGTCGTCCTCGTGGTGTTTCCGCTGCTGGTTGGCAACGTTGTACGCGCCGCCGGATGGATTGCGCTTTTCGGATCGCAGGGCATTCTGAACGTGACGCTGATAAAGCTCGGCCTCATAGAGAGCCCGCTTGAAATCATGTACACCGACTGGGCCGTGATCATCGGCACGCTTTCAGTCGTCATGCCCTTCATGGTGCTCAGCTTGCAGAGCGTGATCGAGAACGTCGATTTCTCGGTTGTGGACGCCGCTCTCAATCTCGGTGCGAGCCGATTCCAGGCCTTTCGCCTCGTCTTTCTCCCCCTCGTCATGCCTGGCGTGACCGCCGGCTTCGCGCTCATCTTCATCCTCTGCATGAACGCCTATGCGACGCCATATCTGCTTGGTGGGCCGGGCTACAAGATGATGGCTCCAGCGCTTTACGAGCAGATCTCGGTGATCTCGAACTGGCCGTTCGGCTCCGCCCTCGCCTTCATTCTCATGGCGACGACCGTTCTGGCGACCCTGGTGGTGACGCGCGTCGTGCGCGGCAAAACCGTCTAGCTTTCCAATCCAAAAAAGAAAGGCTCCCCGAAATGGGTTTCCTGTCCTCTGACGTCTTCGAACACCGGATATCGGCGCTTCGCGCCGTAATGGCCCGCAAAGGGCTCGACGCCGTGGTTCTGTTTGGCGCAGACTCCGAGTTCTATACCAACTGGATTGTCGACGTTCAGGTGTGGGAACGCCCCGTCGCGGTGGTCGTTCCCGCTGAGGGCGAGATCTTTGCCGTCCTGCACTCTCTTTCGACACACCACTTCCGCTTCGCCCGTGAGCGCGGCAGCGCATGGCTCGCCGACGTGGAGTTCTACTACGAGCATCAGCGCGAGGGCGTACGGCTCTTGACCGGTTTTCACGACCATGTGGCCGACCGGTTGCGTGCGCGTGGGCTGCATGGTGCTACGTTTGGCCACGATGGCGCCTCCGCCCACATGACCGCGATCATCGCCTCGCTGGGCGGCGGCAAGGCCGTACCCATGGTTCAGGACCTCCGCGATCTGCGTCTGGTGAAGACCGACGAGGAAATTGCGCTGATGCGCGAAGCCGCCTCCATCTCCGACTGGCTTCAGGACCGCTATCGCGAGAACATCCGGCCCGGCCGCTTGATTCAAGAGCTGGACGTGGAGATGCAGCGCCAGGCCGTGGTCGAGGCCGCTCGCCGTTTCCCGGGCCAGAACTGTGAGTGGCGCATCTACACCCTGCGCGGCGAGCATTCCTCCTCCCCGCACGGCAACGGCGCACAAACCGGTGCAACGATCCAGGAAGGTGACGGACTGGTGAATATCATCATACCGCGTCTCAATGGCTGCACCATCGAGAACGAGCGCACGCTCTTCTGCGGCCGTCCGTCGAAGGCGCAGGAAGAGGCTTATGACGCCGCCCTCCAGGCCCAGATAGCGGCCATCGAAGCGATGCGACCCGGCCAAACCGTATGTGGTATCGACAATGCCGCCCGCGAGGTGATCGAGGCCCGCGGCTTTGGCGAAAACATCATGCACCGGACCGGCCACGGTGTGGGCATGCGCGGTCACGAGTATCCGGCCGACACCGCTTTCAACACCCGTCTTCTGATGAAGAACGAAGTGTACTCAGCAGAGCCCGGCATCTATATCTGGGGCCTAGGAGGATTCCGGTTGGATGACACGGTTGTTGTCGCCGATACCCCGGAGGTGCTGACCAAGACTTCGAAGGACATCGGGGTCCAGACGATCCTCTGACACGACATCGGGCGGACGCGCTCCCTCGAGGTGCGCCCGCCCCTTACCGGAGTACGGAATGACAGGCAGGAAGCCACCTCGCCGGACACAGGCGGAAAAATCCGCAGCCATGCGTTTGAAGCTGTGCGAGGCCACCTTGAGTGCCCTCGCTGAAGTCGGCTATGAGAAGACCACAACGCAGGAAATCTGCGCCCGTGCCGGTGTTTCGCGCGGTGCTCTCACGCACCAGTTTCCCACCCGCGTCGACATCCTGTCGGCTGCATTCGAACATCTGTTGGAAGCCTGGGAAGCGGAGCGGCGCACACATATCGCCTCACTGCCCGAAGGACAGCCAATAAGCTTCGAAGCCTACACCCGGCACCTGTGGCGTGTGGTCTTTTCCTCGCAAAACTATGTGGCAGCGCTCGAGTTGATGATGGCGGCCCGGATGGACGGGGATCTTGCTGCCAATCTGCGCAGCGTCCTTGCCCGGTGGCGCTCCGTGCGCGACTTCCTCTCCCTGCAGTTGCTGGGGCGTGAAGATGAGGCGGAGGACCCGCAGGTCCTGACCTTCCTGCATTTAAACCTGTGTATGCTGCGTGGTATCGCAATCCACGGCAGTTTCGATGCGTCGGAAGAAGAGCGGGAGCGCCTGCTCGACGCCTGGCTTGAATTCCTCGGAAGCCGCGCTGACGTGATGCCGGGCTACAGTCCCGAGGTTCTGGACCGCGTCTGAGATGCGACGTCGACATTGACAACCAGGTTTGGTCGGCCTGCATGGCGAGCTGTCACATTGTTTGAAGTATAGACGCGGGAAGCCGCGTCGGCTTTTTTCAGACGTGTCGTTCACCCACGGCTTTCCACGCGGCCATGGCCCAAAGTCGATAATCTCGAATTTGTGCTGCAGAGTGGATGGCGTGTGATGGGACGAAGAGGTTCCGCTCAGAGGAAAACATCGACACAAAGTGCTGCAGTGACCTGATCGACCGATAAGCCCTGGCGCGTTTGTTCCCGCTTTCCAAATGGAAGATGGGAATTCTCGGCTCGATCATGCCGCCTTTCTGCTTGCCTCTGCCGCCGCTTCGCGAAGGGTGCGGATATTGTCGCCGTAAACGGATGGAACCTGTACGGAGCCGCCCCGGAACACGGCGGAACCCGCGACCAACACACTCGCCCCGGCATCCGACACCAGAGGCGCGGTTGCCGGGTCGATGCCTCCGTCGACCTCGATCAGGATCGGCCGGTCACCGACGAGTGCCTTCAGTCGGCGGATCTGGTCAACCTGCGTTTCAATGAATTTCTGGCCGCCGAAACCGGGGTTCACTGTCATGACCAAGATCAGGTCACAAAGGTCCAGGAGGGGAGCGGCCGCCTCTACCGGTGTTCCCGGATTGAGGGCGAGCCCGGCCTTTTTCCCCGTCGCACGGATGGCCTGGAGCGTCCGGTGGGGGTGGGGGCCGGCTTCCAGATGCGCGGTGATGATGTCCGCCCCCGCCTCTGCGAAAGACTCGATATAGGGGTCGGCAGGCGCGATCATCAGGTGGACGTCCATCACCGTTGTTATGTGGGGCCGGATCGCCTTGCAGAGTTGCGGGCCGAAGGTCAGGTTCGGCACGAAATGACCGTCCATCACGTCGACATGTACCCAATCGCAGCCCTGTTGCTCGATTGCCCGGATTTCGGCGCCGAAATCGGCGAAGTCGGCGGAGAGGATCGAGGGGGCAATCTTGACGGAAGGTTCGAAGGTCATCTGTCTGTCCTCTGAGGTTTGCTTAAGTGGTCCGGCTACACCGCCGCTTGCGGCCGGGCGGCAAGGTCGGTATCGAGGCCGCCCCTGAAGACACGGCTTGCCCGAATGTCCGGTTCGCAGATCATCGACAGGGCATCGGCATCCAGCGGGCCTTTGGCTTCGCTGAAGAGACGGTTGGCCTGGCGCAGGCGCGCCCGGTCGAGGGCATTGCGCACCGAGCGGGCATTGGCGAAGTGCGGCTGCTGCCGGCGGAGGCCGATATAGTCGGCCAAAGCCCGCTCGGCGGCGTCATCGAGAAAATAGTTCTGCGCCGCCAGCATGGACTTGGCGATGCGCAGCAATTCCTCCTCCGCGTAGTCAGGAAAATCGATGTGATGGGCGATGCGGGAACGGAAGCCGGGATTGGCTGAAAAGAACTGGTCCATCTTGTTGGCGTAGCCAGCCATGATGACGACCAGGTCGTCGCGGTTGTTCTCCATCACCTGCAACAGGATTTCGATCGCTTCCTGGCCGTAGTCGCGCTCGTTGTCGGGCTTGTAAAGGTAATAGGCCTCGTCGATGAAGAGGACGCCACCCATGGCCTTCTTCAGCACCTCTTTTGTCTTGGGCGCCGTATGGCCGATGTACTGACCGACCAGATCGTCGCGTGTCACGGATACGAGATGGCCCTTGCGCACATAGCCGAGGCGATGCAACAGGCCTGCCATCATCAGCGCGACCGTGGTCTTACCTGTTCCCGGATTGCCGGTGAAGGACATGTGCAAGGTAGGGGTCTCCTGGGTAAGTCCCATTTCGCGCCGGGCACGGTCGACCAGGAGCAAAGCCGCGGTCTCGCGGATGCGCTGCTTGACCGGTGCAAGGCCGATCAGGTGCTCGTCCAGTTCCCTGAGGACATCGGCAACCCCGGACGATTCATACTCGGTGGCCAGATCGATCGTGGTCGGCGGAGCCTTTTCAGTTGCATCGATCATCTCGGTGGTCATTGCGCACGCTCCTGCATTTGCGGAAGAGCCGCACGCTGTCCTGCAGCGTGCGAAGGTGGGCCGGTCGAGGTTCAGTAGCGCACGTCCCAGCTGTATTTCTGGGCGCGGTCGATGAAGTCGATGCGCTGCATATGGATCTTCGGCTCTGCTGCCGGACGGTTGACGATGAAGGACATCTTGACCGACTCGATGCCGCGCACGTCGTCGAAGGCATTGATGCGGATATAGGCGTCCGGATGAGCCTTGCGGCAGTCTTCCAGTTCCATCATCACGCCCTTGGCGTCCCGCAGGTCGAACATGGGGTTGCCCCACATATCCCAATAGGTGTTGCGCGGATGCGGGTCGTTGGTGAACTCCACACCGATCGCCCAATCTTGCTGCAGGCAGTATTCGATCTGGGCGCTGATCTGGGCATCGGTTAGATCGGGCAGAAACGAAAAACATCCTTGAGTGATGCGCATGAGTCGTTCTCCTCACATTGCAACCGAGGCGGTCGGGACGAAGTCCGACGTGTCGGTCGAGGTGTAGTTGAAGGTGATGTTGCCCCAGGTATCGAGGGCCGCTTCCAGCGGTTTGCACCATCTGGCGGCCTCACGCAGGATCTGCGGACCCTCGTTCCTGATGTCTCGGCCTTCGTTGCGCGCGAGCACCATGGCCTCCAGCGCCACACGGTTGGCGGTCGCTCCCGCCTGGATGCCCATCGGGTGACCGATAGTGCCCCCGCCGAACTGCAGCACGACATCGTCGCCGAACAGATCCAGCAACTGGTGCATCTGGCCGGCATGGATGCCGCCCGAAGCAACGGGCATGACCTTTTTCAGATCGGCCCAGTCCTGCTCGAAGAAGTTGCCACGCGGCAGATCGACCTCATTGTGCGTTTCTCGGCAGACATTGTAGTAGCCCTGGACGGTCAGCGGGTCTCCCTCGAGCTTGCCGACAGCGGTGCCGCAATGCAGATGATCGACGCCTGCAAGACGCAGCCATTTGGCGATGACGCGGAATGAGATGCCGTGGTTCTTCTGCCGCGTGTAGGTGCCATGGCCCGCGCGGTGCATGTGCAGGATCATGTTGTTGTCGCGGCACCAGTTGCTTATGGATTGAATCGCTGTCCAGCCGACGATCAGGTCCACCATGACGACCACGGAGCCGAGTTCCTTGGCGAATTCGGCGCGCCTGTACATTTCCTCCATCGTTCCGGCGGTTATGTTGAGATAGTGCCCCTTGATCTCACCGGTCTCGGCGCTCGCCTTGTTGACGGCCTCCATGCAGTAAAGGAAGCGGTCACGCCAATGCATGAAGGGCTGGGAGTTGATGTTCTCGTCGTCCTTCATGAAGTCGAGACCACCCTTGAGGCCTTCGTAGACAACACGGCCGTAGTTCTTGCCCGAAAGGCCGAGTTTCGGTTTGGTGGTTGCGCCCAAGAGCGGCTTGCCGAACTTGTCGAGGCGCTCGCGCTCGACGATCAGACCGGTCGGTGGTCCGGCAAAGGTTTTGACATAGGCAACCGGCAGGCGCATGTCCTCAAGGCGCGCGGCCCTGAGAGGCTTGAACGAGAACACGTTTCCGATGATTGAAGCGGTGAGGTTCGCGATCGAACCTTCCTCGAACAGGATCAGGTCATAGGCGACGTAGGCAAAATACTGTCCTTCCTGGTTCGGCACCGGCTCGACCCGGTAAGCCTTGGCGCGGTAGCTGTCGCAGGCAGTCAGCCGATCGGTCCAGACGACTGTCCAGGTTGCCGTGGAGCTTTCGCCGGCAACGGCGGCCGCGGCCTCGATCGGATCGACGCCATCCTGTGGCGTGATGCGGAAGAGGGCCAGAATGTCGGTGTCCTTGGGCACATAGTCGCCGTCCCAATAGCCCATCTGAGCATATTTCAGGACACCGGCCTTGTAGCGTTCCTTGCCCTTGATTTCCTTGGGCGTGCTGATCTGGTTCATGGTCCGTCTCCTTGGTTGGCGGGTTATGCGGCCCGGGAAGTCACGGTCTGCGGGTCGAGAGCCCCCGACCTGTAGCGCTCGGCCATGTCGTCGAGCGACACCGGCCTGATCCTGCAAGCCTGTCCGGCGGTGCCGAACCGTTCGAACCGGTCGCGGCAGAGCGTTTCGAGTTCGGTCATCGCGGGGATCATGAATTTGCGCGGGTCGAATTCGGCCAGCTTCTCCTTCGCGACCCTGCGGAACTGACCCGTCATTGCCATGCGGCAATCGGTGTCGATGTTGACCTTGCGCACGCCCATCCTGATGCCACGCTCGATCTCTTCCACCGGCACACCATAGGTCTGGGGCATATCGCCACCATTTTCGTTGATGAGATCCTGCAGATATTGCGGAACCGAACTCGAGCCGTGCATGACGAGATGAGTCGAGGGCAGTTTCCGGTGGATTGCCTCGATGGTCTTCATCGACAGGATCTCGCCATCGGGCTTGCGGCTGAACTTGTAGGCCCCGTGGCTGGTGCCGCAGGCGATGGCGAGCGCATCGCATCTGGTCGCCTGTACAAAATCTGCCGCTTGGTCCGGATCCGTCAGGAGCTGGTGATGGTCGAGCTTGCCCGAAGCGCCCGAGCCGTCCTCCTCGCCGGCCTCGCCGGTTTCCAGGGAGCCCAGAACGCCGAGTTCGCCTTCCACCGATGCACCGACCGCATGGGCGGCGCGTGTCACCTTGCGGGTGATCTCGACATTGTAATCGTAGCTCGCCGGCGTCTTCATGTCCTCCTCCAGCGAGCCGTCCATCATCACCGAAGTGAAGCCGTGGCGTATCGCCGAAAGGCAGGTGGCTTCATTGTTGCCGTGGTCCTGATGCATGACAATCGGAATGCCTGGATGCATCTCGGCGAGCGCGGCAACCATGTTGCGAAGCATGATGTCGCCAGCATAGGAGCGCGCACCTCGGCTTGCCTGCA
Source organism: Stappia sp. BW2 (assembly GCF_008107695.1). Classification (GTDB taxonomy): domain Bacteria; phylum Pseudomonadota; class Alphaproteobacteria; order Rhizobiales; family Stappiaceae; genus Roseibium. The sequence goes on from NZ_VIRG01000046.1 coordinate 27,657, forward strand.
GGATGACTGGCGCATCGCAGCTTGAAGCCGCGCGCAGGATCGCCAGTCCCTGTTCCATATTGTTGATGTTGAACGCCGGGACGCCGTAGCCGTGCTCGGCGGCGTGGTCCAGGAGCTGTCGGAGAGTGATAAGCGCCATGGAGATCTCCTCGAGGTTACAGAAGTGCTTTTGCAGCGGTGGCGACGGCGACCGGGGTGATGCCGAAATGGTCGTAGAGGTCGGAAGCCGGGGCCGATGCGCCGAAGCCGGTCATGCCGACAAATGCGCCGCCGGAACCGATCAGGACGTCCCAGCCCTGACGGACAGCCGCCTCCACACCCACGCGTGGCGCTGTGCCGAGCACTGCGTCGCAATACGCCTGATCCTGACAGGTAAAGAGTTCGAAAGAGGGGGCAGAGACAACGGCGGCCTTGATGCCGTTGATCGCCAGAAGGTCTGCGGCAGCAAGCGCGATCTCGACCTCTGACCCGGTGGCGATCAGCGTCAAATGACGAGCACCGCACGGTTCCTTCAGCAAATAGGCGCCGCGGCGGGTCCTGTTTTCGCCTGTGTGATCCTTGCGGACCGTCGGCAGTCCCTGCCGGGACAGGCACAACACCGTTGGCGTCTTCTTCGCGGTCGCGGCAATTTCCCAGGCTTCGGCGGTCTCCACGGCGTCGGCAGGGCGGATGACGGTCAGGTTCGGCATGGCTCTCAGGGAGGCAAGCGTCTCGACCGGCTGATGGGTCGGGCCGTCCTCACCAAGGCCGATGCTGTCATGGGTCATGACGTAGGTCACCGGCACGCCCATCAGGGCTGAAAGACGGATTGACGGCCGGCAATAATCGGCAAAAGCCAGGAACGTGCCACCATAGGTGCGGAACCCGCCGTGAAGCGTGATGCCGTTCATGGCCGCTGCCATGCCGTGTTCACGAATGCCGTAGTGGAGATAGTTGCCGCCGAAATTTGTCCGGGAGACTGCTCGCATGCCACTCGTCCGGGTATTGTTCGACCCGGTCAGGTCGGCCGAGCCGCCGATCGTGTTCGGCAGCACGGAATTGACCACCTCAAGGGCCAATTCCGAAGCCTTGCGCGTTGCGATCTTCGGCGCGTCCACGCTGAGCTGTCGCTTGTGATCGCTGATCGCCTTACCGAGGGTATCTGCGTCCGGTTCGGCGAAACTTGCGTCGAACTCTGCCACCCGGGGGTGTGCTGCCTTTCGTCGTTTCCAGGCCTCGTTCGCAATGCGGCCGCGCCGCGAAACAGCCAACCAGGCATCTCGAACCGGTTGCGGAACCTCGAAAGCAGCATGCGGCCAATCCAGCGCCTTCCGGGTCGCCGCAATCTCCTCGTCTCCGAGGGGCTCGCCATGAACCTTGTGGCTGCCCGCCTTGTTGGGGGCGCCCTTGCCGATGACCGTGTTGCAGGCGATCAGCGACGGCTTGCCTGTTTCTTCGCAAGCATTGGCTATGGCGTCGGCGATCGCATCCATGTCATGACCGTCGATAGCCTGCACCTGCCAGCCGGCGGCATCAAACCGTTTCATTTGATCCATTGATGTCGACAGGTCCGTGGCACCGTCGATGGTGATCCGGTTGTCGTCCCAGAAGACGATCAGGCGTCCAAGGCCGAGGTGGCCGGCGAGGTCGATCGCCTCGTGGCTGATGCCTTCCATCAGGCAGCCGTCACCGGCAAGAACATAGGTGTAGTGGTTGACAAGATTGTTGTCGAAACGGGCATTCAGCATGCGTTCTGCCAATGCCATCCCCACTGCGGTGGCGATGCCCTGGCCGAGCGGTCCCGTGGTCGTCTCGATGCCCTTGGCATGGCCGTACTCGGGATGACCCGCCGTGCGTGAGCCGAGTTGGCGGAAGCGGCGAAGCTGCTCCGCGTCCATGTCGTCATAGCCGAGCAGGTGGTGGATTGCGTAGAGCAGCATCGAAGCGTGACCCGCGCTCAGCACGAAGCGGTCACGGTCTGGCCAGTCGGGATCTGACGGATCGATCTTGATGAAGCGGTTGAAGAGCACCGCGGCAACATCAGCAAGGCCCATCGGCGCGCCGGGATGCCCGGACTTTGCCGCCTGGACCGCATCCATCGCAAGGGCGCGAATGGCGTTGGCCATCGCGGATTCCGTTGCTTGCATGGTGACCTGAATGTTCATTGGGCTCTCCTTTAGGCGCGTCTGGATTCGTTGACGAGGCGGAGGATCATCGGGGTGAAGATCAGCTGCATCGCCAGATCCATCTTGCCGCCGGGAATGACGATGGAATTGGCGCGGGTCATCCAGCTGTCGTGGATCATGGTCCGCAGATAGGCGAAATCGATGCCGCGCGGGTTCTTGAAGCGGATGACCACGAGGCTCTCGTCCGCGGTCGGAATCCAGCGCGCGATAAACGGGTTTGACGTGTCCACCACCGGAACCCGCTGGAAATTGATGTCGGTTTCGGTGAATTGCGGGCAGATACAGTGCACATAGGCATGCATGCGCCGAAGGATCGTGTCCGTCACGGCCTCGGTCGAATAGCCCCGCCGGGCCTTGTCGCGGTGGATCTTCTGGATCCACTCCAGATTGATCACCGGGACGACGCCGATCTTAAGATCCGCGAGCGCTGACAGGTTGACGCTGTCATTTACGACGGCGCCATGGAGCCCTTCGTAGAACAGCAGGTCCGAGCCTTCCTCAAAAGGCGCCCAGCCGGTGAAGGTTCCAGGTTCAGCGCCATAACGTTCGGCTTCTTCCTCGTCATGGATATAATGGCGGGTTTCGCCCTGGCCGGTTTCGGCATAGGTGCGGAAGACCTCTGCAAGCTTTTCCAGTTCGTTTGCGTCATAGCTGAAATGGCTGAAGGTCTCGTCGCCGGCGCTCTTGCGGACATCAAGCTCCCGTTTCATCTCTGCCCGGTCGTAACGGTGAAAGGCATCCCCCTCGATCGAAACGGTGCTGATGCCCTCCCGACGGAATATCTGATCGAAGGTGCTCTTGACCGTCGTAGTGCCCGAACCCGAGGAGCCAGTCACCGAGATAATCGGATGTTTCTTGGACATGATAATACCTCAGATCCTTGTCGTGCCAACGCGGGCACAGGTCTCAGCCACGAAACAGGCCACGGGTGCCGAACAAGGCAGAGACTTCCTGGTCGGGCAGGTCATGATAGGCGGTAACCCGGTCAACCTTGTCGGCCGATCCGAAAACAAACCCCGTACGCTGGTGTAGGGTTTGAGCGGTCTGGTCGAGTACGCGGTCGGTGCCGGTGGTCGCCTTGCCGCGGGCCTGTTCAACCAGGAAAGCAATAGGCGCACATTCATAGACGATCCTGAGACGCCCTTTTTCGTAGCCGGGCCGGCTGTCCGCCGGATACAGGAAGATGCCTCCCCGGCTCAGGATCCGGTGAGTTTCAGCCACCAGCGAGGCCACCCAGCGCATGTTGAAGTTTTTCGACCGGGGGCCTTCGTCGCCTGCCAGGCAATCGTCGATATAGGCCCGTACCGGCCTGGACCAATGGCGGTAGTTCGACGCGTTGATGGCGAATTCCCTGGCGTTTTCGGGAATGACCAGGTGGTCATTGATCAGCTTGAACTGCAGATCGGTGGGGTCCAGCACATAGTGCAGCACGCCTGCGCCGAAGGTCAGGATAAGCGCGGTCTGCGGGCCATAGATGAAATACCCGGCCGCAATCTGTTCCCGGGCCGGCCGCAGGAAAGACGCTTCGCGATCCGCTTTGGCATCGAACACGGAAAATATGGTGCCGATAGATACGTTGACGTCAATGTTCGAGGAACCATCGAGCGGATCGATCGCGAGCGCCAGCCAGCCGTTCGGATCGATCTCCAGGACACTTTCCTGTTCCTCGGAAGCATACCAGCGCACGCCGCAACCGGTCACCGCGTCAGCGAACGCGAGATCGGCTTCGATATCGAGCGCTTTCTGGGAGTCGCCTCCGGTGTTCCGGCCGACTTCGGCTGCGAACGCCTCCTCCAGCGGTCCCCTTGCGATCTTTCGCGACAGCGTAATGGCCACGCGGCAGAGAGCGTCGACCAGGGCCTGGCATTCAGCCGGAAGATGGTCGCATTTTTCTGCTAGGCGATTGTCGATCATCAAGGCCTCCCGTCCTCGTGGATGGCCTTGATATTCAGGGTTTTGAAAATAAACTAAATTTAAAAATTCAGAACCTTGTTTTAGAATAATTAAATGACACGTCTTAACGCCATCACTTTCAAACAGTTGCGAGCTCTGAGCACCGTCGTCAGAACAGGCAGCATCAGTCATTCTGCTGACTTGCTGGGCCTGACGCCACCTGCCGTCCACACCCAACTCAAGGTGCTGGAAGAGAATTTCGGCTGCGCTCTTCTCAACCGCACCCGGGCCGGCAGTTTCGAGGCGACAACGGCGGGCCGGGCGTTGCTGGACGCGTATGAAACCTCATTGTCAGCCCTGAACAGGGCAATCGGCAGTATCGATGCAATGAAGAAGGGCCTGGCCGGACGCGTGGTCCTGGGAGTGGTTAGTACGGGCAAATATCTCGCACCATCAATCGTAGCCCAGCTGAAAAGGGACTATCCGGACATTGAAGTGGTGCTGCAAGTTGGCAACCGAGACCGTACCATTTCCGATCTTGATTCCGGCAAAATCGACATTGCGATCATGGGACGTCCACCGCGTCGACCCGAGGTAACCGCCTACAATATCGGCGACCATCCCCATGTGTTGATTGCCCACCCCGCCCATCCCCTGGCACAAGGCGGCACGGCCGAAAGTTCAGACATCGTCAACGAGAACTTCATCATGCGGGAGCCCGGTTCGGGGACCCGCATCCTGTCAATGCGTTTTCTGGATCAGCTGGGTGAAGGCCAGGCCTTCACTTTCACGGAAATGGAATCGAACGAGTCGATCAAGCAAGCCGTGATTGCCGGTCTCGGCATCGCCCTGATTTCCGCGCATACCGTGATCGAGGAACTGAAATCGAACCGTCTTGCTATTATTCGCGCCGAACTGCTGCCGATCGTACGGCACTGGTTCGTCCTGCACCGCGCCGACCTGACGCTGGATCCTGCAATGCAAAAGGTTCTGGACTATATCCGTAGCAACGGGGAAAACCTGCTGGCGGAACAAGAGATCACCGGCCTCCTGTCAGCACCAATATAAGTCCGGGCGGACAGCGATGACATGCGGAATCGCGGTTCGAAAGTTGACTTCAAAGGCTGACAGTTCGAGGCTTGGCTGATCATCCAGGCAGTGTCCTGGTACTTGCGTTACCCGCTGAGCCATCGGGACTTGGAAGAAATGTTCCTGGAACTCCAATTTCTGGAGCGCCCTTTCAACAGTCAAATCTCAAGGCGTGGTTAAGGCTCTGTTGCAAATTTTTGTCCTTGTTGTGAGAAGCTGCTTTTGCAGAGCAGGTTGTTGATTTCATGAATGCATTCAAGGGCCGTCATTTCACAGGCGAAGTCGTATTGTGGGCGGTTCGTTGGTATTGCCGTTCCGGGATCTTGAACAGATGATGGCCGAGCGCGGTATGCGGGTTGATCATGCCACCATCTACCGGTGGGTGCAGACCTATGCGCCAGAAATGGAAAAACGGTTGCGCTGGCAATGGCGCCGGCCGGTTTCGGGGAGTTGGCGGGTCGATGAAACCTACATCAAAGTCCGCGGAAAATGTACCTATCTCTACCGAGCCGTGGACAAGTTCGGCAACACCATCGATTTCTATCTCTCGGCCACCCGCAACACCAGGGCGGCGAAGCGGTTCCTGGGCAAAGCCTTAAGGGGGCTGAAAGACTGGGAAAAGCCCTATGCGATCAATACCGATAAGGCTCCCACCTATGGCGTGGCCATTTCCGAGCTGAAGGCGGAGGGCAAATGCCCACAGAACACTGAGCATCGCCAGGTCAAATATCTGAACAACGTCGTTGAGGCCGATCACGGCAAGCTGAAACAGCTGATCCGGCCAGTGCGCGGGTTCAAAACCTTGAAGTCTGCCTATGCGACCATCAAAGGATTTGAAGTGATGCGTGCTCTGCGCAAGGGGCAGGCCGGCATCTTCAACTTCACAAATGACATTCTCGGCGAGGCTCGCATTGTCGAACGAGCGTTCGGCATCGGTCCCTGTGCTCTGGCTGAAGCGATGACCATGCTCAAAACCATCTTCAAGATGCTGAAGCTTGAACTGGATTGCCGGAATAGGCCGAAATCTGTCGGGACGCAAAGTTTGCAACAGAGCAGGAGGGAACGCGGCCTCCGCTTTTCAGGGCGAACACGGCAAACCAAATCTCAAGACCGTGTTAACATCACGGTTGCGGGTGCCACAGCAAACAGCTTGAAAGTTTGTCGCTCGACCGTGACACGATGAACAATCACCGGACACCCGGCAGTGATCGCTGACTATCGTCGTTGGCCGGACTAAAAGTGGCGCTCCGAAACCCTCTCTTTCCCCGCCGTCGATTCAACCAAAGGTTCGTGTCCGGTTTTCGAATTGCGGCGCGGCGACTCTTGCTGAGCTCGCGCCAAGATCACGATCCAAGATTCGTTTGTTTGTCAATATCCTAACGTCGGGTGTCTTGGGTGTTCGCGTTTCTAGTATTTATGCGACTTTTCTACTGTTATCCCCGTTTACAGCCTTTTAATGGCTGATATGGCCGAAAAATATAATAAAGTCATATATTTAATGACTCTTCGTTTTCCGCCGCACACATTGAAAGGTGTTTTTTTGTCACTTTGAGGGTGGTTTCTCCTAAAAACTATTATTTTCCCGTACCGGATGACAAGTTCCAACTAAATACAGCAAAGACCAATAACGCCTTTTATTGCGTATTTATGCGGTTTAACGAACGTAAGAGAATGAGGGCAAGATAGAGGAAGTGGTACCACTTCCTGAACGAGAGTTTCGCGCTGTGTCCCTGCGGAACACATTCGAATCTCTGGCTTATTCGCACAAGTGCTCAACGTTTCTGCCGCATTGGCCCAGTCGGCCCGACGCTGCGATTTTGGCCAACTCGAAGAACGTTGTGGGAACATGACCTGCCGGATTAACCTGAGAAGCAGCTGTTCGTGACATTGCACTCCATTTTGAGGAGCGTGGTGATGAGTACGGGTATTTCGAGTTCGGATTTTGTCGGCCAATGGAGCCTAAGTTTTGCCGACATTGATTTCACCAATTCCACGTGATGCGGCCGACTATCTGGCCGAGCAGCTCGGCGTCTATGCCGTTGAACTGTCCGGTTACGATTTCGGTGGGCGAACGGCCAGACGGCATTGCGCCGAGATTTTGGGGCGTGTCGCAAAGATTTTCGCGTTAACCACGCCTTGAGATTTGGCTGTTGAAAGAGCGCTCCTGAGTTTGGAGTTCCGCGTCATGATTCTGTCTGCCATGGTTGAAAAACTGAAATGCCAGTCGAAGGATGACTTCAAAGGCAGACAGTTCGAGGCATGGCTGATCATCCAGGCGGTCTCCTGGTACTTGCGGTATCCGCTGAGCTATCGGGACCTGGAGGAAATGTTCATAGAACGCGGCTTTGAGGTGGACCACAGCACCATCAACCGTTGGGTCCTGGCCTACGCTCCTGTTATGGAAAAACGGTTGCGGCGTTTCCGCAAACCGCATTGTGGCTCGGTCCGTATCGATGAAACCTATGTGCGCATCAAGGGCCGATGGCGCTACCTGTATCGGGCCATCGACAAGCATGGAAATCCGGTCGATTTCCTGCTCACGGCAAAGCGAGATCTGCATGCGGCCAAGCGGTTCTTTCGAAAAATATTGAAGGATGCCCCGCTGCTTTCACCGGGCAAAATCGGCACAGATGGTGCCGGCACTTTTCCTCCGGCTATCGGGGATGCGGTTGACGGCGGCCTGCTTGCTCCGGATCCGGTGCACTATGTGACCAAGCATTTGCAACAGGGTATCGAGAGCGATCATTTCAGGGTGAAGAAGAACATGCCGAAGGTCGGCGGGTTCCGCTCGTTCAACTCAGCCAGAAAATCCATCGCCGGTTTTGAAGCCATGCTGTGGCTCAGGAAGGGCTTCGGCTTGACCGGCCAATGGAGCGTCTGCGAACAGGACGATCTGCTTGCGATGATCTTCGGAATTGAAAAAGTTAACGAAACCTGAAAGTCGCTCCCAAAACATGAGAAAGCTGCCCGTCGGCGAAAGTTGCGACAAGCCCAGTCAACTTCCGTCTATTCCTCGCCAACATTTTGACCGGCGCGATGCTCGCAGGCGCTGCCCTGATTGGAACTTTGTGAGGGCACACCAACGGCCGCTTCGTCCCGCTGTGCCGACATTTGGCAGTCACCTGTCTTCGCACATGCAATGAATGGTGGCTTCAGTGGTCTGCGCAGCAGCACCCTGTCAGCGCGTGAATGTCGGCTAAGCCCAAGCTGAGCAAGTGACCCGCCTTTCCATTGTCCGCGCCATTCGGGCCAATTCTTTAACCGCGAGATATGGTTGGAAACACAGCTATTTGGCTTTGAAAATGTTGAATGTACCCATTTTAGCTAATATAGTGATTTCATCAAAACCCACTTGGAGTCTGCCATGCGTGCTTTCAGCGCAACCGAACTGGCCAACAAGACCGGAGATGTTCTTGCCGCCGCCGCACAGGAACCCGTCGCCATTCAACGGCACGGCAAATCCCGCTTCGTGATGCTTTCAGCTGAGGAATTCGAACGCCTGCAGCACAAGGGGGATACCAGAAAGGCTGTCCATGTGTCGGATCTGTCCGACGCCGATGCCGGCGATCTGCTTTCCGCTTTGGAAGACAGCCTAAAGAATGACTGATCGGCAAAGCCATCCAAAAGTCGGAGACATTTGGGAGTATCCCTATCTTTGGACCTGGCAAGCCGACCACGGCGAAACCGAGGGACGGAAGGCCAGGCCCTGTGCTCTGACGCTCGTCAACCGAAAGCAAGACAAACTGACAGAAGTCATCCTGATGCCGATCACCACCAAGGAACCGGTTGCAGAATCCCATTTCGTTGAAGTGCCGCAAATCGAGAAAAGGCGAGCTGGGCTCGATGAACGTTTGAGGCTTTGGGTGATCTGCGATGAATTTAACTCTGACATGCCCGAGCGCTCTTATTACTTCGAACCGGGCGGCCGGATCGGCGCATTCAGTATCAAGTTTACCAAGCAGGTCCAGGCAGAGCTGATAAGGGCGATCAAGGCTCGTAAATCGGTTCGCATCTTCCGTAGATAGGATGGTTCACTGAAGAGGCAGTTGACCACTCGGTCAAAATAAATTCCATAATAACTATTATTGGTTATGTTATAACATGTCATTGTAATTCCATTGCAACGGCACGCTGATCAGTGCCGCAACGGGGTTGGAAAGCCTTTTGGCCAGATCGGCATCTTCGGCGGAGCCGGAAGCTGATGAGCCAACAAGAATTGCGGTCGCAATCAAAACGCGTGTCAACATGTCGTCACCAGATCTATTGCTTCAGTGGTCCAGACGAGAAAACGTTGTCTTACTCTATGAGTTCGATCTCGCCTGGCTTCCAGGACTAGTCGAGCCGATATCGCATTCCGGTTCGTATTTATCGGTACATATATGCCCGGCGATAGACGCGGCGCCGGGCGCCGGCATAGGAAAGCGGCGTCATCGGCATGCCGATGATATCAATAAAGACGGATACGTTTTCCCCGGTCGCAGGCAACTCGCTCTCGATCGTTTTCACCGCATAGACCAGATCATTTCCATCTAGACGAGGATCCATCAGGACCACCACCGATTGTCGAAGCGCGCCGTCTTCAAGAACCGAAATATCGGCATTCGGCGGATCCGTGAGGAAGCTATCTGTGCCTTCGCTCCAGAACGGAAGGAATGCAGCGGTGGTCATGTTGCCGGCGATCCGCTCCGGTCTATCGGAAAAGAACAGCGTCGTCGGGCTGACATCCTTGAGCGTCAGTGTCATTGCTGCCGGATCGAATGCCATGCTTTTCGAAGTCTGGACAAAAAGGAAGTCGGCATTGTCTTCAGCGGCATGTGCTGCCGAATAGGAGCCTGCCGCCGCAATTACAGCGGTTCCGGCCAGGCTCGTTACCAGTGTCCGTCTGTTTACTGCAAGTTCCTGTGTATTCATCTGAAGTCTCCCAACAGTTTGACAATGTAGCCATTTCCGATACGCGAAAGTGGCTCAAGGACAAAATTCTAGTGGCGGTCAAGTCAGATTGAGACGACCGGGCTTCCCAAGCGCTATACTCCGGCTTGCAAAGCTGCCTCCGGGATGGCCCGGACAGTCTGGCGCTGGCTTACACGATCACTCCAGACATTCCTATTGAACCTCCTCCATCTCGCTCGGCCGCCAGGTCTTGTCGAAGAAGGATGGTAGCGGGCTGTAGAGACGCAGGATGGTGAACCAGCCCTTCTCCGGATTGGTCTGGATCCAGTTGCCGCGGTCCACACCATCGGGCTGCTCGGGGCTGAACCAGACAGTGGTGGAACCGTCCTCGGCTGATGTTGCCGCCGGCGAGGGATAGTTCTGCGACCCTGCGCGCGGATATTTCTGCGGTGTCTGTAGCATCGACCGTGTCTGATTGTCATAGACCGTGAAGGACCAGAAAGCCTTCGCCGGTATGTCCTTTGGCAGCGTCACCTTGTAGGTCTTCGCGCCGTCGTAGGTGTCTCCGTTCGCATCCACGAAGCCCATCAGATACTGCGACCCGACGCCGGGGATATTCATGATCATGCCGGGGCTGTCGAGCGTGTAGCCGTAGTAGAAGGCCGTGCGCGAATCCAGCGTGCGGGCGCCGGTAGGCGGAAGCGGCTTGAACATGCCGTCCTCAAATGCGGGCGGAGGTGTCTCGAAGAAGGCGCCGCCTTCCCAGAGCATGTTGCCCCACATAGAACCCGGGTAGTACGCCCAATCCGGATGCGCGCCGTAGGGGCGCCAGTTCAGCACTCGCCCGGCGGCCTGCCCGACAGCGGCCGCATCGGTGAGGATTTTCTTCATCCGGTCATCCGGCGTGAACTCCTTGCCCTTGACGATACCAATCGCGGCAAGCTGTCCTGCAAGTTCCACATCGTAGCTGGTTGCGGGCTCGGCCTGGACGTTTTCGTTGATCCATTCGTAGAAACCGAAATCGCTGGGCGGGATGGTGTTGAATGAGAGGTTGCTCGCCTCGACGAAGGTTGTCTCGGGTATCCTGGCATCCGCCCCAAGGCGGACCGCACCGGTCAGCGCCTGGGCAATGCTGGTCCCGTATGCGCCTTCGGCATAGGGATAGATCTTCATGTTCGCCTTGACGTTTTCGACTGCTGGCTTGGGGTCGCTGTCGACCAGATAGGCGCGCGATGCGTAGAGAATGCGGTTCGTCTTGGAGTGGGCAACGAAGTAACCGCCTTCGGGCAGCGGGCCGTCATAACCCGGGCCTACGATCAGGTATTTGCCGCCCAGGCCGCGATCTGGCCCGGGCCCGCCAACATCGATGATCCAGGAGAACCACATGTCGTTGATGGTGCCCACGCCGTCTGAGGGTTGCTCGATTACCATCGGCCCCTTCGAAAGATCAATGACCGAGAGGTAATAGACCGTGTCTGCGTTGCCTGTGAGGAAAAGCGAGGCGGAGTCTAACAGTTCGGGCGTGATGATGACATCGTTGTAGTCGGCGCCGATGCTCTTGAAACCCTTGTGAAAGCCAAGCGCCGAGGCACCGCGGAAGCTGTTGTTGTAGACGTTGAGCGCACGAGTGAAGTCCAGTGCATCGAAGACCGTCTGCGCGGTTTCCGCACTCGGTGCGCCGTCCTTGAAGTTCAGTGTACCGATCGACGTCTCGATCTTGTCGGGCGCGCCGAGAGACTGGACGACCTGTTCTGTCACTTCGGCATGGGAAGCACTGGCCAGTGACAGGACCATAACCAGTCCGCAACTTATGGAGAGACGGTGCATGAAAATATTCCTTTCTTGACAATGACTTTGTGTGGGGTCCTGTGGAGACTTGGCTCGAGACCCTACTTCACTGGTTCAATTTCACCCGGCCGCCACGTCTTGTTGATCCACGGCTCCAGCGGGCCATACATGCGCAGGATCGTGAACCAGCTCTTGCCCGGAACGGTCTGCAGCCAGTTGCCTTCCTTGCCCGCAGGCGCCTCGGGGGCGAAATAGAGGTCATAGGAGCCGTCGTCGTTCCTGGTCATGCCGTCGGTCTGGCTGCCGATGGTCGGGAAAGGCTGGCCGGTCTGGAGCTGAGAACGGGTCTGAGTGTCGTAGAGGGTCACAGCCCAGAAATCGTTGACTGGCACGTCCTTCGGCAGATGCAGCCTGTAGGTCTTCGAACCGTCGAAGGGCTGCTGGTTGGAATCGAGAACCGCCAGGCCATAATCCGATCCCTCACCCGCACGCGTCGCGGCCATGGCCGGGGTCACCCCGCCTGCGTTGAAGTAATAGAGCACCCGCGCGTCGAGCCCCATGATGCCGTCGGCCTCGAAGCTGGTATTCTTGTTGGCGAAGGCGGTTGACCAGACGCTCTTGGGATCGTCGGGGTAAATCCTCACGCCCTCGATACGCGGATGGTAGGTGATGACCCGCGACGTCGCATCGCCGAGCGTCGCCGCCTCGGTGAGCAGTTTCTTCATGCGGTCGTCTGGCGCGAAGGGCTTGCCCTTGATGATGCCGATCGAGGCAATGGCGCCGCGAACTTCTGGGCTGATGGCGTCGATGGGCTCTTCCTGGATGACCTCGTTGAGGTTCTCGAAATAGCTAAAATCACTCGGGAAAACCGTGTTGAAAGGCTTGTTCGACATGTTGACGAACTCGGTTGCTGCAGGGTTTTCCGCATCCTTGAGCGGGTAGACCTTCAGCTTGGAGGTGATGTTTTCCACGGCCGGCTTGAGGCCATTCTTTATCGAGCCGCGCAGGAACATGAAGTTGCGGTTCGTCGAAGGCTTCAGCAGATAATAGCCGTCCGGAATGTCGCCAGTATAACCTGGGGGCACCACCAGATACTTGCCGCCCTTGCCCTTGTCTGGCCCGGTGACGCCCATATTGCCGACAAAGCGCTGCCAGGCGTCGTCGAGAAAGCCGAGCATGGCGGGTGGGACCTCGATCACGGTCGGGCCGTCAGTGGCGAGATCCGTGTAGGTATAGGCATAAAGCGTCGAGGTGTTGGCGGTGACCACGAGGGTCTGCGAATTCAGCAACTGTTCGAAGATTGCAATCTTATTCGCGCCCTTCGATCCGGCGTCGGCCAGGCCGGTACGCACGCTGTACATCGACACCGCACCGACATTGTCCAGAAAAACCTCCATGCCGCGCATGCGGTCGAGGTTGTCATAGACCGCGGCGATTGTCGTATCCTTGGGGACGCCATCGAAAAACTCGAGCGTCCCGATGGAGGTTTCAACCTTGTCGGGGATGGAGATCGCGTCGAGTTCGACGGTTGAAACCTGCCCCACCGCAGGGCCAACGGCTAGGGCGAACGCAATGGCGCTCATAGCAGACAGGCGTATCATTCGTCTTCCTCCTCGGACAGGTCTGGACCGCTTTCGAAGATTACCTTAGGTCAGTCACTGCTTCTGCCCATTTCGCGCCATTATTTCGCGTCGGATAGCCGATCTGTTTGAGCTTTCCTGTAGGCATTGGGAGACTGGCCGGTCCACCTGGCAAACGCCCGGGCAAAGGTGCTTGGCGTGCAGTAGCCAAGCCTTGCGGCAATCTCCTGAACCTTCAGGTCGGTCTCGCGCAGCAAGGCACTGGTGATCTTGAACCGGTTGTCTTCCACGAGTTCCCAGAAGGTCATGCCATGGTTGCTCAATCTGCGCTGAAGAGTTCGCGGACTGGTCGCAAGACGTTCTGCCGCGGCTTCAAGCGATATTGTGCCGGCCAGAACAAGTCCGGCGATCACCGACCGGATTCTTGCAAGTTCCTGTTCGGAACCCTTTGTGCGGCTGGGCATCCATGTTACCCTAGGTTGAAGGATGGTGGATGGTCACATTGGCCGATCGGGAAAACGAACTCCGACCAATACGCGCCAATATTCGGGCGGTCACACCAGGGGGATTTCAGTTGGAAACCAGGCTTGCGCTCGTCCGGGCGACGCATCTGAACACCTACATTTCCGTACTGCGTGACATGGGCGCTCCGATAGATCGCGAGCTCGCACAGTCCAGATTGCCAAAATACATTGAAGAGACACCGGATCTCTACGTCAGCCTACCTATTGCCATGGAATGGGTCGCGCGGACCGGACGCGACCTTCCAGCCATGGAACTTGGGCTGATTGGCGCGCAGGCAGCCTCGCTGTCATCTTTGCCTCCGACCCAGCAGGCCGCCATCATGACGGCGCAAACCGGCCTTAAACGTCTGGAGGCCTTGAGCGCCTTGTCGCGTTACGAGGACAGTGCCCTTGAAATGAGCATCCGCCAGGAGGCCGACGAAGTTCGCGTGACCTGCAACATGAGGGGAATGGAGCGCCACCCTCACGTGTGTTTTGCGGAATGGTTGAATCTCCAGGCGATCATCTCGGTGATGCGCAGCGTCGTTGGCCCAACTTGGTATCCAAGTGAGTTGTGCTTCACTTCCACGAATCGTCTTCCCGATGCCGTACACGTCGCATTTCCCGACACGCGCATACTAGTTGGCCAGGCCTTTGCTTCCATTGTGGTTGAGCGTGCGTGTCTCGCACTCTCGACGAGCGTGCTGGCTACGAACGCCCAGGCAACGCACCGGCCGGCTCCGCAAACGCCAGGTCCGGTCCCTTTGGATAGTGACCAAATCGGTCAATCGGAGGACTGGGAGTTTGTCACCCTTCTTCGAAAGATGGTTCAGCCGTATCTTGCCGATCGAAGCACCAATGTCGCCTTCATCGCCGAAATGGCGGGGATAAGCAAAAGAACACTTCAGCGACGGCTCAAGCTTTGCGGAAGTTCCTATTCGGGTTTGCTTCAGGAGGCACGCTTTGAGCTTGCTCGCCAGAACCTCGAAAATCCCACGCTGAAGGTCATTGATGTTGCAATGATGGCCGGCTACGAGAGCCCTCAACACTTTACACGTGCCTTCCGCCGTTTCACCGGCATCACACCAACAGACTACCGTAACCAAAACTTCGTGATGGGTTCTGCAGCGATCTGATCATTCTGTTCTGTTGGCGTATGCCGAACAGAGTCTCCGTCTGAGCCGACAGGAAGAGTCGTTAATGCAGCAGCGTTTGATCGTGGTGAAACAACGACTTCACACACTATCGTCTAAAATTTCTGGCACTGGTCACAGGCAACGATTTCCGCAAACGAATGCAAAAGGACCCCTACCCACTGTTTATTTAGCCCCCCAACTTCCGTCGCGGGCGCTGTAAAGTTTATGCGTCGGGTGGGAAACGATGGCGGTGATAGAGGCGGGCATTGGTCATGCAACCATGTCGCAGCTTATGCGACCCGACGCACTAACTTTACAGTGCCGCGGAAACCGTTGTCTTGCTGATCTTCAGCCACTTGGACACCTCCCGCATGAAAGACCCTGGTCAGAGGTCAGGCACAGGATCGATCGAATGTCTTTCACTGTCGTTCTTCTCGTTTGCTTCCGTCTTGGCACGGGCTCTCTCAATGCATTGAAAAGAAACCACATTGCCAAAACGGCGCAGCCGAGATCCGACCGATAAAATCCACTCCGGGAAGCTTTCCGAAATTTACCGGAATCGCTGTCCGGGAATTTACGGAACCCGCTTGTTCTAATCAAAACAACAGGCAGGCCCCGGTGCCTATGGGAGAAAAGACGCGATTAATATGTGTTCGAAATCGCGATTTCGAACGTTCTAGATCGCGTATCTGGGCTTTTCACATACTGGGATTGCCTAAGTGCAAGAGGTTGCCGCTGCATTCAGCAACTTCAACAACACTGCACAAAAGGACTTTCCAGATGTCAACTCACCGCAAACCGTCAATTCGCTTAGTTTTGCAAGCAACTATACTTTTCACCCCCCTTGCATCAATCGCCCAAGAGACAGACCGCCAGGTAATCTGGCCAACAAGCGTCGCAGTCCAAACCGAAACGGGGCAACAAATCCCTGCTGGTGCTTACGGAATTGTCCAGATTCAGACTCCCCGCGTTGCAAACTTACTACAACTGCGAGGCGTTATCGGGCGTGGCACAGCCATCCTAAGAAGTGACGATAACCAGGATTGTCAAAGTATGCAGTTACGGTTCGTCGCCGGAGATTTTGGAGGCGACAGTGTCTCTACCCACACGGCGCAACCCATTCGTCTGATACTTCAATCTGAACGCGTTTCAAAAGCGTTGGCGCGCGGTGAAGACGTCGTAAGTGACATCTATGTCATCAGTAGCCAGATAAATGACCCCGACGCGGATATCATCATTGAAGGTGGATTGAGTGAAAACCATGGCTTCGTACTTAATCCGGGAACCTCCATTGTTGCGGATGTTTTCGGTGCGGCGACAAGCCGCTTGACCTGTTCAGAAATGTAGGGCCAGACAGGCAGGGGGGACGCTGTTAATCGTTTGCCCTGCCTGAACGATACTGCGATGGCGTCTGCCCAGTGATCCGGCGAAATTCAGTATTGAAACTTGATTTACTGATAAACCCGGCGTCAAACATCACCTCTGTGATCGGCAGTTCTGTTGCTCGCAAAGCATCTTGGGCATGACGAATACGAAAGCCATTGATGTAACGAGAGAAATTTTCGCCCGTTACTCGGTTAATCGCGACCGAGACATCTCGGACTGGAACCGATAATCTCCGCGCCACCCGTGCAAGCGTCAAGTTGCTGTCTGTATAGATGTTTTGATCATTCATGATCGCATCGAGTTTGGCGAGTAATGCACGGTCGCTGTGAGTGGCACTCTCAGGGCTGGCAAAGCTGCTTCTTGTCGACCGTAGCAACATCGGAGCACCGACAAGGGCGACAACAAAGATAAATGCCGTAAACACGCCTGATAATCCGGTCAAGAATCTCAGAACAATGGCATCTCCCGCCAAGACGCTGGCGGCAACGACCAAAAGGTCGGAGGCAACCATCATGCCAAGCAAGAAGATCGTAGCATAAACCGCGGAGCGCAAAATACGCAGCGCGTGTGGAGCAACATGCACGAAGTCATCCGCGTTGCAGGGCAATAGCCGTGCCACCCGAAAAAGGTAGGTACTGGTGAAACCCAAGACGAACACATCCGCGGACACTGGAAGGTCCGACATTATCATGACCTGAGCCAGGACAACCGGAACACCGTTCACGAGCAACGGTTTTCGCCATTCGGATGCTCCATTTTGGGTTAATGCGTCGAAACCAAGATAGGCTGACGGCGCGATCATCACCGCCACCAACGGCTGAAGTTGCGCTGCCCACCTCGTGTCAAATGAAAGTCGAAGCCCCAGTAATAAGCCAGCGGCGGCCAGCGTAAGAAGGAAAATACAAAAGAAAAATCGTGCGATGAAAGGTATTCTTGTATCTTGAGACAATGCAAATGCAGCGATCGAGGTCAAAATACTGACAATCCATGCAAGAGGCAGAGTGGTCATCATGCTTCCCGATATTGATGGGTGATCCAAGCCGGTCGTCATTGGCGTCTCGCGAACAAACGGCAGCAGGCCAACAATTGTACTGGGTTCGGAACGAACAGTTCACCATTTTGTCGAATGCCTATAATTCCGCTGTGCCTCTTGATCTGCGCTGCGCTAGTTTGGTCCAACTGTGAACAAAGCCGATCTTTCTCGCGCTGCAGCTTGCCCTCGGAAGCGTCACCACAACTAAATATGTGTGTACACATCCGTTAGATACATTTCAGTTCAGTCGCCGATTGACAACGAAGTATTGCACTGAGAGCTGTTAGCCGTTATTCGCCGCGTTGCAGAAGACTGATACAGTTGAAATCCAAGCGGCCATACAGCGGTGCTGCGTATCGATCCTGACCTTCGCTGGGGCCTGGTTCGACACAAACGGCCCACTGCTGCCGTTCGACCGGTTCCACTTCGCTGCGATGCGGCCAGTCGAAGGAGACATTCGCTACAACTGCTCAACCAGGTAATTCGGCAAGGTCGGCAGCGCGGACTTTGCTGCCCTACGGCTCGGCACACATGATCCACGTCGCCGCGAACGGCTTGGCCCGATCTCATGTCCCCCTGCGCCAAATCCCGAACGCCGCACCCAAGACCATGACGGACGCCACCGCGATCACACCGACGAAAGCTTCGTCGAAAGCGCCCCGGGCCAGCGACGTGAGGTGCGCGGCGGCGCTGTCGTTCAGGCTCTCGGCAATCAGCAGCGCCTGATCGATGCTGTCGGTCACGGTCGTGCTAAGACCTGCGGGAACGGTCATGGCGCGGGTGTAGAGTGCGGTCATGACGCTGCCGAGGATGGCGATGCCTACGGCGCCGCCGAGTTCGAACGAGACCTCCTGCACCGAGGCCGCCATGCCGGCCTGTTCCTCGGGGGCGGACATCATGATCACGCTCGACGCGGCCGTCATGGTGGCCCCGATCCCGAAGCCCATGACCGCCAGAACCGAAAGCCAGAGGGCGGTCGGTCCCTGATGCGTCAGCAGGAATGCGCCCAAGGCAAGGCCAGTCAGCGCCATCATCGACGTCAGCACGCGCACGTCCCCAAAACGCGGCATCGCGAGGCCCGTCACGGGGCCGGCGATGAAGGATGCGGCAGAGATCGGCAGGATCAGCAGGCCCGCCTCGAGCGGCGAGAGGCCGAGAACCAGCTGCAGGCGCTGACTGAACACCAGCTCGACCCCGGTCAGGGCTCCTGCCGCCACCAGCGCAGCGACCACGCCAGAGGCAAAGCGCGCGTTGCGGAAGAGCGCGAAGTCGATCAGTGGATGGATACTCGACCGCTGGCGGTGCACGAAGGCGGCCATGGCGATGATACCGACGGCGAGAGCGACGCCAGCGGCTGCGATGGACGGGTCGCTCTTGGCGACCTCCTTGATGGCGTAGACCAAACCGACCAGCCCGACCATCACCTGGGCTGAGCCTGCAAGATCGAAGGGAGGCGCCGTTTCGGGCCGCCGATTGACCAGCATCAGCGCACCGCTAACGAGGGCTGCGAGGACGATCGGCACGTTGATGAGAAAGACCGACCCCCACCAGAACCACTCCAGCAGGAGGCCTCCGAGGACGGGCCCCCCGGCTGCACCGCTGGAGGCGACGGCGGACCAGATGCCGATGGCGAAGGCGCGCTCTTTCTCGTCGGTGAAGGTGAGGCGGATCAGCGACAGGGTCGCCGGCATCATCATCGCTGCCCCAACGGCCAGCAACACCCGTGCCGCGATCAACGCCGCGGGCGTCGGTGAAAAGGCGGCCGCCAGCGAGGCGAGGCCAAAGACGGCTAACCCGGCGAGGAACATGCGCTTGTGGCCGACTCGGTCTCCCAAACCGCCCATACCCGGCAGGAGGCCCGCTACAACCAGCGGATAGGCGTTCACGATCCATAGCTTTTCGGACGCCGTCGCGGCAAGGTCCTGGGTCAGCCTGGGCAACGCCGTGTAGAGCACCGTCATGTCGACGACGATCAGGAACAGGGCGCTCGAGACTATGGCCAGCACAAGCCAACGGTTGTGGGGAAGCATCTGGAGTTTCCTTGGGGAGTCGGGTTAGGGTTGCGTCACATGGCTGCGCATATATATAAATACAGTCGTATCGTATTGAAAGAGAGAAAATGGCCGGACGTCCCCGCTCTATCGACCGTGACAAGGTTCTGGATGCCGCCGAGGCGCTGGTGATCGCCGAAGGGGCCTCTGCGCTCAGCTTCGACGCGGTGGCAAAAGCCGCGGGGATCACCAAGGGTGGCGTGCAATACGCCTTCGGGACACGCGACAATCTGATCTGGTCAATGATCACCCGCTGGGAAGACGCTTTCGACGCCGATGTGGCCCGGCGAACCGGGCCCGATCCTTCGCCACAAGCGTTGATCCTGGGGCATCTCGCGGCAATGCGGGATGCCGATGAGGCGGACCATTCCCGTGCGGCCGTGGCCATGACCGCGCTTCTTCAACATCCCGATCGGCTGTTAGAGATGCGCGACTGGTATGCTGCCCGCTTTGGCGGACTTGACCTAACGAAGCGGGAAGACCGTCGGTTGGCAACGACCTTCCTCGCCGCAGAAGGTGCATTCCTGTTGAAGGCATTCGGTCTGCTTGCTCTTCCCGAGCCGCAGTGGAAGGCTTTGTTCGAAGAGATGCTCTCCGCGACCGCGGCCGAGCCCGAAGGGATGGAGCCAGACCAGAACTGAAGGATTGGACATGATCGTTCGGGCGAACTTAGGGCTCCAAGCCGCCATGCGGCGGCGCGGCAGGCATGCCGTATTCGAACGACTTCGCTGGCGTCGCTTCGCGGCCCCAAATCGGTCGTTGCAGTCAGTTTTGTCTCTGTCTGAAAGCAGACATGAATTTCGCGATCGCGCCCGAAGCAGTCGGCCACGCTATTCAAACCGAAGGTACCTACACCGGTGAGTCAGCGTGAGGTAGCTGCCCGCGCAGGGCTGCGACGAGCGCGGCTTCGGCGGGGGCCGTCAGGTCAATCGCGCCGACAATCTTCTCGACGAGAAATGCGCCTCGTGAATTGCCGGCCGAGGCAAGATCGGGCCACTGCGCCCTAATTTGGGCGGCGACAAGACGCGCATAGGTCTCCACCTGGGAGAGGTCGGCGCGCAGTTTCTCACGATCCTGGTCGAGGTTATAGAGCGCGAACAGGTCGGGGCCGATATTGCCGGTCGAGATGTCCTGCAGCGCCAGTCGGATGCGAAGTGCAAGCAACTCGGGCTGGGCTAGGCGGTAAGGCGAAAGGGCGAGTGCCTGCCAGGCTTCCGGCGGGCATTGCCAATTTGTTGATCTGGTTTCGGTTTGGTAGATCGCTGTTATGTTTCCAAGTTCAGATTTGCCGCGCCTCAAGGGCTTCCGTTTTCCCAGATCGATTATCTCCTATGCGGTTTGGGCCTATCATCGGTTTGCGTTGAGTACGGCAGATGTTGAAGACCTCCTTGCTGAGCGGGGTATTGGTGTCAGCCGTGAAACGATCCGCAAATGGGTGAACCGGTTTGGCCGGCATTTCGCGTGCTGCATTCGCCGGGACAGACCAAAGCCCAACAGCAAATGGCATCTGGATGAAGCCGTGATCGTCATTGGCGGAGTAAAATACTGGCTCTGGCGGGCAATTGACG
>NZ_VIRG01000065.1 GCF_008107695.1 Stappia sp. BW2
TCGTCGTCGCGGAGAAAGCCTTGCGCGATCCGGAGCAAATCGTATCCCCAGGTGGATATTTCCGCGCCATGATCGACAGGGCAGGGGAGGGCAAGTTGCACCTCCACAAATCCCTGCATGGACTGGCGGTATGAGGCGCAGTATTCTATTGCGCCCGGTGGTATCAGGGGCACGACTCCTGCAAAGCCGCTAGATCCTATTTGAATATTACTGGTCGAGAGCAGCTGTTGAAGTCTTTCGTTTCAGCTTTTCTCATGGCCTTCTGTCTCGGCTTGTTCAACCGTCCATGAGCTCGCAGTTTCCACGGCAACCGGCGAGGCAGTAAGTGTAACGCTCGGTCTGGCTGACGGGAATAGCGGACCGATGATCGCGCCAAGCCCAAAGGTGAACACGAGCCCGCCCAATGCGGCCGGCATATCTTCCGGTGCCAGAAAGTCATTCGTATAGGCTAGGAATAGCGCATAAAGGGGTGTCGTCGTTCCGCCCGCGAAGTAGGCAGCCACCATCTGCGGCCATAATTCGTACCCGGTCAGAAAACCACAAAGGCCTGATACTGCGCCTGCAATCGCGCGCTCGACGGAGATGCCAAAAGCTCTTGAAGAACCACGGCGCGGAACACCTGCGCCTTGTCTTCGGGCTGATAAACACGACAAGGAACCGCGGCAACTGGTCTGCACCGTGTTTCACGGCAGTTTCATGGCTATTTCTCAATAAGCCTGAGATGGTTCAGAGGCGGGACTTCCGACAGCCTGGACCTTGACCAACTGCTAGCGAGTGCAAATCGGGTCAATGCCTCGGCGCCAACGTCTACAATGACCGTTCTGATGTCCTTCGAAATGGAGCGACTTGTTGCAGAAGGGACGAACGAAAGGGCGGCCTGAAGGTCTAGCCCCTTTCGCAAGCAATACCGTCTCCATCCCGATCCAGGCGGTAGACGTCAGGACCAATAACGCGGATTGGCCCCCTTACATAGACAGGGCCATTTCCGCGACCACCCGCACAATCAACGTCGCTCGCTATGGGAACACAAGGATCATAGCTCGGATGGCATCCAGATTGAGATTGCGTTGGCGTGATAGAAGCGCCAACAACTAACAATGCAAGAAACAAGCGAATAGACATTGCAACCTCCCAACTCAATGAGAGGTTGCGTGTATTTTTGGTCGATCGCAACTTTTATTGCGGCGTATCCTTAACGCTCAAGAATGGAATTTTCGCAGTATGAATAGAACAATACTCGCGATGCTTCTTTGTCTTCTCTCTTTTCAAGCATCAGCGGAGGAATGGAAAAGCACCGTATCTAGAGTGATTGACGGCGACACGTTTCAGCTTAGCCGGCCGCTGATCAAAATCCGCCTGTGTGGAGTGGATACGCCGGAACGTGGCCAACCTGGGTATAGGGAAGCAACTCAATTCACCAAGCGATTGGTTGCGGGGAATACCGTGCAATGTCGAACTGTAGGCGAGGGGACGCCCTGCGATGGAAGATCACGCAAGAAATCTGGAGAACGCTTTGTGGCGCAGTGCTTTGTCGGTGGAGACGATATTGCGACGGAGTTGGTGAAGTCTGGGCATGCCTGTGCGTGGCCGAAGTACTCCGGCCGCCACTATTCAAAAAACGCCAAGTGTGAACGATAGGAGCCTAGATGTTTGTAAGAAAATTCGTTTTGGCACTCCTTGGGTTTTTGGTTGGCGGCCTTTTTATCGGTTCAACACTCGGGGTTGCAGGTTTTGGCAGTGCGGTAAACGGTTGGGTGGTGTTCGGGCCGATCGGTGCAGCTATTGGGTGGTTTTTTGCTAGCAGCCATGAAGGTGAATGGGGCTACCGGAAATTGCTCAGCCTATTGAGTTTCATAAATCGCGAGAAAGACTAAGGAGCTTCCATTTTGCTACTAGAAACACCAGAAGAGGTATTAGTCCGTCTGGTTGGAGCTATCTGAGGAGCTTAATCCGTGTTGCAGACCATACTGCTATTGATCTTCGCAGCAGTGTTTTTCGATCCACTGAGGTGGATATTTGCTTTTGTTGTCGTCGCAGTCATTCGCAACTTAGACCCTACCTCCAAAATGTCCTTTATCAAAATGGTCTGCACCGCAGTTTTTGTGGCGATTGTTTTAGAAATCAATCTACAGATGAGTCCAGAAGCTCGAGAATTCAACGTGTATACTAGTTTGTTTTCTGTTGCGGTCAGCCTTCTCATAGTCTGGCTGATCAACCTTGTCATTACGTGGTGGTGGTCTCGAAACACTAGTTCCAAATAGAGGAGCCTTCATATTGGAACATGTCCGGTGTCAGGACCTTTGAATTGCCCCTCGTTTACTAGACGCCTATTTCTGCGATCCTTCTGCTCCCTGGCAGAAAGGCTCTGTTGAGAACATGAACAGGCGGATCTGACGATATTTACCAAGGGAAACCGCTGTCTTGTCAGTTCCTGACGAGTCGATACGAACGCTGATTGATCAGCTGAACAACACACTGAGAAAGTGCCTCGGCTTCCGGACGCCTAGTGAGAAGTAGTGGAAAGAACTTGCCTAATTGAGCAAATCACTAACTTCCGGTTAGTTTCGCGCCCCGACTTGGGTAACCAAGCGCAACCCAAGATGTGTGATGCTATTGGAGGTTCTTATTGATCACCGGAAAATGCGAATGCGGCAAAGTTGAATTTGAAGTAGAAGCTGCACAGGAAACGTTGACGGTTTGCCATTGCAGTCAATGCAGACGGATCAGCGGTCACACCTGGGCATGCACTCACGCGCCAATTGATAAACTGCGCTTCTCCAATAAGGACGGTCTTGGATGGTATGAGTCCTCGAGCTTTGCCAGACGAGGATTCTGTAAATTCTGCGGATCCAGCCTTTTTTATCAGAGGAACGGCCAGGAAAATATCGCCATTGCCGCAGGGAGCTTAAACGGACCGACGGGCTTAAAAGTCGGAAAACACATATTAGTCAAAGACAAAGGCGACTACTACGAAATCCATGAAAACGAGCCGCAGATCGCTTGCTTCTAAAAGCTGTCGAAAATCCTACGGTCGCCGGAACTCTTTAGCTCGTCGCCATCCGCCCTGCTCTGCGGCGGCTTTTAGACCCCTGTTGCATTTACGTTAGAAGTTACATCGAAAACAAACATGTTTTACGGCTGATCAATCTCAGCCGCCTGCATCTTGATCTAATCCGTCTTCACAGCCTGGCGTGTCATATTTGCTTTACACTCGACAGAACAACGCCGTAAATACTCGACGCCCAACTCAGAAAACCCGGTTTGAAATCATAGTCAACTGCTGTCTGGTAGTCAGGTTTTTTGATTTTATGGGTAACATATTTTCCCATTTGCTCTGTAATCGTGTAACGTCTTTGGTTTGTTGGAAGGCTTTCAAAAGGTATCATTAAATATTCCGATGGTTTACTAAGCTTTATTATGTATTCAGGTTGCTTTAATACATTAATGAAACCATCCTCGGCAATAATTTTGTCTTCATCCTCGAAAATAGCCTTCGCAATGCCTCTGTAAAGTGATGATATGATCTTAATTTTCACCGCGTCGTTCATGATGTGAAAAATCTTGTCGGCTTTTGCCCGCTGAGATCGTTTTTGGGGTTGGTTTTCATAGCTTTCGGAGAAGCTCAAATTGTTAATATGATAGGTCATGTCATGGATTTTGGCCGCAAAATCAAACAAGTTTTGCGGCCGAATGCGAAAGTTGGACCGGTAACCCGGGCCTGCGAAATTCATGAACGGTGCAGCAAGACCTTCGGTCGCTTCTGGTGCCGGAAGAGCGGGAAGCGGTTTGCCATTCGGGAGGTGGGTCGATCCGTCGGGAGCGCTCATGTAAATCTCCTTAGGCCCATGTTGTGGGAAAAATCATAAATGCAGATTCCCCATTTGATCTTCGGTTTCCATCGTAGGCGCGATGTGGCGGTGGGATCAAGCTTGGGCGGCAAGCGCCGAGCGCTTCTGTGAGCGATTTCATCAACGCGGAGCGTGAGTTTTGCGCTTCCGCAGTAAAGTCGGCAGAGCGGACAGTGCAGCCTTTCGAGCAGGAGCGTTTCTATTCGACTGGATTATGGTGTCCCCAAGCCGGTGATCGAGGGCCGCTATAAGGCTGTAGATCAACGCAAAACTGGTAAACTGTCTTTCCGTCAAGCTCAAAAATGACATGCTTGGTTGCAAACACAAGATAACGGACCGGTTTCTCTGGAGTGCCGATTTTACCAACCCCATCAAGGCGATCCCAACCGTGGTCATCAAAGCGTTCGCCAACGTGAAGCGGCATAAAGGGACTTTCTGACTGAAACACAGCGACTGGCTTATGTTCACCAGAAATGTCGCAGATCACGAGTTCGTAGACATCAGGCATCGGTTCAATATCTTCCTTCCATTTCCGCGAAAACCTAACCCAGCTCTTGTCAAATGACGAGCAGTAAGGGCTCTAAGCGGACTTACGGCGCCACAGCATCCCGATCCGGACCTCGGCTGGGGCCTGGTCGACACAAACGGCCCGAAGCCGCCATAGTGCACCGTCTCAAGGAATGGCGGCTTCGCAGAAAAAGCAGAATTCGTACCGAGATAGAACTGGGATGCAACCGCAGTTGATCCCGTCAATCGTCCGCCAGTCGCCCGAAAAGCCTTTGATCAAAACGCTGGCTCCCAATGATCATTTTCTGCCTTTGGGTCCCCTCGTACCTGAACCCTGCCTTGATCAAAACTCGATCCGAGGCCGGATTTCCCGGCAACGTCCAGGCTTCGAGCCTGAATAACTTCATACCCTCGTGGCAGTGTTTCGTTACAGCGATCAAAGATTCTGTAGCGTATCCGTGCCCCCACCAGGACTTGCCGAACTCGTAGCCGATGACTGCCACTGACGCCGACTTGTCGATGGAGTTAAGTCGAATACAGCCAATGAGAACGTCTGTTTCAACAAGGCGCACCATCCAAGCGAACCCCTTGGCTTGCTGGGAAGTACGGATCATCCAGCCGACAAGTCCTTTTGCCCGTTTCTCCGTCGGTGCGCGTGGCAAGTCGGTGTGCGCAGATGTCTCGGGAGCCGACAAGATGGAATAATATTCAACCCAGTCCTCAATTTGGACCTGAGATAAGTGCAAGCGAGGAGTATCCAGAGCCAAAGTCATTCAAAGTTTCCGACACTGAGGTTAGCGCTCTTTAGGCGAGCATAACGGAAATGTCTTCTTATCAAGGTCCTTTCTTGATGACCGTCGGGGCGCAACGCGCAACGAGTTCATAAGTGCGGAGTTAATCTGCGCCGCAGGTGTTCCCCTGGGGGCAATGCTCCACCATTTTGGCTGTTCAAAACCCTAAGCGCTCCGCTCGAAACAGCACATTTGTCCTGACCGGTTACCGTTGTTTTCCCTTGAGCCGGACCCTGGGTCATAGACTAGAAGACAATTCCGACGGACAGGAGGTCTCATGCGGAATGGGTCTGAAAAACATGTTTGGCTGACAGCTGCACAATGCGCCGAGCGCACCGGTGTCACCGTGCGGGCGCTGCGACTTTACGAGCAAGCCGGTCTTATCCAGCCGCGGCGCAACGGAAAAAACTGGCGGCTTTACGGCACTGGCGAAGTGGCCCGGCTGACAGAAATATTGGCGTTGAAGCGGCTGGGACTGAGTTTGCAGCATATTGCCGGCCTGATGGCAGGCCATGCGACCGATCTCGACCGAATGCTGACCATGCAGACGATTGCGCTGCAGGGGAAACTTCAACGGCTACAGCAAAGCCTTGCCATGGTCGAAGCCCTGCGAGCGAAGACAGCCGCAGGAACGCTCCTTTCCGTCGACGATCTCGTGAAACTCGCAAAGGAAATGAATATGCGTGATGCATCGATGGATAGTGTTGCCTGGCGGCGCTACGAGCAGGCAAGACCGCGTACGGAAAAGAATATAGCTCCCGGCCTCTATACCGACTATGCTGGCTTCTACCTTCTGGATGAGCATGTCTTTGCCATCACGTCGAGAGATGGTCGGCTTTTCGCCCGGTTGACGGGTCAGGCCGAGCTGGAAATCTTCGCTGAAGACGAGGACCGCTTCTTTTATAAAGCCGTACAGGCGCAGGTCACCTTTGTCCGCAACGAGGACGGGGCGGTTTCCGGCCTCATTCTGCATCAGAACGGTTACGAGCAGGCTGCGCAACGAGTCGAAGCCAAAGTCGCCCTCGCGGTGGATGAAGCGCTTGCCGAACGCATCCGCAAAAATCAGCCGGTGGAGAACAGCGAAGCCCTGCTTCGCGAGATGATTGAGCAGCACCAGCGTGGAGAGCCGGACTACGCGCGCATGATGCCGGCACTGGCATTGGCCAGCCACGAACAATCCGCGGCAATCCAATCCGAGCTTGAGGAATTAGGCTCTATTCGGGAAATAAGCTTCAAGTGCGTCGATCCCGAGGGCTGGGATGTTCATGACGTGACCTTCGACAACGGCGAGCTTGAGTTCAAGTTCATCCTTGCGTCTGATGGCCGCTTTGGTGGCATCTTTTTCAGGCCCGTTTCTTGAGATGGCTTTCCGGCGATGAAATGCCTGACGGGGCAAACAGCGCAATTTGCGGATGGAAAGTTATGGCCACTGCCTACTCTGAGTGACCGGTCCAGGTACACGCTACCGCCATGGCCATAAAGAGAAGTGAAGCCAAACTTTCCGCCATTCATTGCGCCGTCGAAAACCATTGCCGCAAGACGGTGGGATTGCGGGATTAAGTGGACATTGACAGAAGTTGAGCTGAAATTGCCTATTTTGAAGTTGATGCCTTCCCACCGCGAGGGCGATGTCCGATACGCCAGAGGCAAATCCATTGAAGACAATCACTGTATTAGGATGCGGCGCTACCTATGGCGTTCCCTTGGCCGGGGGGGTCTGGGGCCTGTGTGATCCAGCCAATCCCAAGAACGAAAGGACACGGCCATCGGTTCTGGTTACTCAGAATGAGCAGTGCCTGCTGATTGATATTGGGCCTGATTTTCGGCTTCAAACCTCTAGGGCAAATGTAATCCCCGACACCATCCTGATTACCCACGGTCACTGGGACCATATCGCAGGGATAGGAGAGCTTCCTTACTATATGGAGGAGGTCCTTAAGGGCGACCTGAATGTTTACACCGATGAAACTTGTATGGCCTTCATCCGTGGCATGTTTCCCTATTTGTTTTTTGGAGAAAAAATAGACGGTTCCACCAGCATTGTTGGTTTTGGGGAACACAATCAGTATAAGATTTTTTGGCATCCAATTCGTGCCTACGAAGCCTTCGAAGCGAATGGTATGAAAATACTTCCTTTTTCGCAGCATCACGGAGGATCGGACAGTCTAGGAATAAGAATAGCTGACTTTGTCTATAGCCCGGACGTGAAGTCTTTTCCGATTCAGAGCTGGAATTGTTTGGCGGATATCGACACCTGGATTCTGGATTGCGACTATTGGGAACCATCGGAGTCGCATGGCGATCCCGAAACCGTCCTGAAGCTTGTCTATCAGTTCAAGCCGAGGCAGGTTTTTCTCACCCACATGGATGAGAAAATGGACTATTTGGTTTTGAAGTCCTGGTTTGTGGATCGCGGCTACGGTCATGTCACGCCGGCCTACGATGGCCAGATGATCGAACTGAGAAGAGCTTGACAAGGAAGATTGGGCTCAAACCGGCCATGTTGCGGGGCGGCGCCCCAATCCTGACCATGGTGATGCCTAGTCGAAACAAACGGCCCGGAGTTGTCGTTGCCCCAAAAGGGTGCTGCGATGCAGGTCACGAAAGTCGCCATACGTTGCAATTGCGAAATCAATTGCCATCAGGCAGCGGTAATGCGGCCCAAAGCTTTCGTTGCATTCCCACATCTTGCACGATAGCAATCAGCTAGTTTGGGAGCTGGAATGTTATGAAAACCGTTCAAGTCGGATCGCTTTTAATCAGTAACGACCGGCCGATGGCTCTCATCGGGGGCATTAATGTCATCGAGTCCCGTGACCTCGCCCTGCTGGTGGCAGAAGAATTCGTTAGAATCACCACAGATCTTGGTCTGCCTTATATTTTCAAAGCCTCCTTCGACAAGGCCAACCGCTCTTCGATTCACTCATATCGCGGACCAGGCCTTGACGCGGGATTAGAAGTATTGCGCGAGGTCCGCGATACATTTGGCATCCCTGTCATCACCGACATCCACGACCCTAGTCAGGCTTCCCCGGTGTCCGAGGTGTGCGAGATACTTCAGATCCCCGCCTTTCTTGCGCGTCAGACCGATCTCATCGCTGCGGCTGCCGTAACCGGCGCAGTAATCAATGTGAAAAAGCCGCAGTTCATGAGCCCTCCCCAAGTGCGCAACCTCGTCGAAAAGCTGCAAGAGTGCGGAAATGAAAAAGTCATGCTGTGCGAGCGAGGTTCGTGTTTTGGCTACGACAACCTAGTGGTCGACATGCTCGGTATTGGCATTATGCGAGCTACTAGCAACGATGCACCGATCATCTTCGATGTAACACACGCCCTTCAGATGAGGGAGGCTGCTGCCGGGGCCTCAGGGGGCAGGCGCAGCCAGGTAGCGGAACTTGGTCGAGCAGGCCTCGCCGTCGGACTGGCGGGGCTCTTCGTAGAGGCGCACCCCAATCCTGATCAGGCCAAGTGCGACGGGCCAAGCGCTTTACCTCTAGCTCAGCTTCGCCCCTTCCTGGAGCAGATGAAAGCAGTTGATGAATTGGTCAAAGGCCTGCCGAAACTGGAAATCGAGTAATCACCTCAAAGAAGACTCGAGTCAAAGAGTTGTGCGCCTCTGTTGACTGTGGGTTTGAAGCATTCTCGCCGTAGCATCGCATCCCGAATTGGACCTTTGTTGGTCAACAGTCGGCCCTAAGCTGACCTTCGCGACAGGCCGCAATGCTGCACGGCACACTTCCTGAAGCTGCCATTCGCAGAAATCGCGTCCGTCCGACCGTTCAACGACGGATGGGCGGACCTATCACCAATTTGCCACAACTACGCCAGTGTCTGCTTATCTTCGACCAGAAGGAGGATCACCAAACATCTCAATATCGAAACAGCAGAAGCGCGTCACGTTTGCTAAGACGCCCACAGCGCAGATCTGGTTCCATCAGTCAGGTCCCTCATTTGTCCTCGTCTGCGTTTTCTGCATAGGAATTTGCAGCGCAATCCGTATCAATATCGCGGATATCAGGATCGAAAAGAGAAGCAAGAAGGCGGCATCGAGTAAGGTGGATATGTTCAGATTTGGACCAGGCAGGAGAGCGCGGATGGCAGGGATTGCCAATGCCAATGCTGCAATACCACCCACATCTTCCAGATGGCTGCCGGACTGTCGGGCGTTGTGAATGCTCAAGGCTGCGACGGCCACGGTGACGCAAAAAAGGGCGGCTAGGTAAATACCAATCTGTGTGACTGTCGTCGCCGAGCGCACAAAGGAAAACGACGCAATGTGACGGAAAGCATGTCGCGGATGTGGCGTTGCGCGCACATTCAGTGCCAATCCAACATTGCGCTTGGCTACCTCATAGGTCCAGGCCAGATAGACAGGCGAGCTACCTTTTGAAAAAGACTGGTTCCTTGTCCGCATCCAAATCATGGAATATTGCGCGTATTGTGTGACCGTATCGAGTGGAAAGGACGCAGGGTCTGCCTCAAAGCCTTGCGTGAATCGGCCAAGTTCCCAGGTGAGCGTGTAATCTTCGTCCTCGTCCGTATCCTTCAGAAAATCAGACGCTGATTTCTTCACCTCGAAGGATTGTGGGATGATCCGAAACAAGCGAAACCAAAGATGAGCCTCCGGATTATCGCGGGTCGCACTGTCCATCCAGTTGCGGTCTATCTTGGCTATGATCGAGAAGGTGACCTCCTCAGTTGTAAAGTCGGTCTGCTCAAATCGCGTGACAATCTCCACGTGAGTGCGTGGCTCTGTTTCACCTCGTTGTCGTGGGTCAACAAATGTGTGTTTTCCGCCAGGCAGAACCTGCGCTGCGACCGTTTCATCCCGCTCCATTGGGAGATTGGGTTCCTCTGGCCAAAGCGAAACCAACTGGATCACGCTTGTGATGATTAAGACACAAGCAACGACCATGAGAGACAGGCGCAAGCTGCGATTCAGGTAATGGGTAAGCCTTGAAAGACTGTAATTCTTGAAAATGAAGGCCTCCTGGGAAACGATCTACCCTTCCTTGAGTTTATCAGGGTTTCACCTTTTTGCAGACCCTGCCGGCGCGGTTAGGAACTGACACACGTTTTGGATTGCGTCGCCAAAGCCGACATTCATTCATTGCGCAGCTGCGGTGGAAGTGGGCTCCAAGCAGCCAACGCGGCATCGGCCGTCTTCATCTATCATGGGCTGTTCGAATGTCACGAACGGTGTGGAGTGGAGGGAACGGTACGGAGGAACCGCTATGTCCGCTTCAAACTTGCCCATGGTCATCCCGTCCAAGAAGGCCTGGAACCATGGCCGCATAATCGGCCAGAAACGACCGTTGCTTCCCAAACACGTTTGGGCCATTCGTGTCCGACTTGAATTGGCCGGCGCCACACGTGATCTTGCACTGTTCAACATGGCGGTCGACAGCAAGCTCAGAGGCTGCGATCTCGTCCGCCTGAAGGTGGCTGACGTCTATGCCGCCGGGACGGTCAAAGAGCGCGCATCAATCCTACAAAGCAAGACCAGCACACCGGTCCGCTTCGAGATCACCGAAGGAACACGCAAATCGCTGGCTGATTGGATCGCCCACCCACTGATGTCAGGCCACGAGTTTCTTTTGCCGGGCCGGTTTCACGACCGACCACACATCTCAACCCGGCAATATGCGCGAATGCTGAAAGACTGGGTCCGCTCAATCGGACTGGAGCCAAGCGCGTACGGAACCCACTCCATGCGACGAACCAAGGTTGCCCAGATATATCGGAAGACGGGCAACCTGCGAGCTGTGCAGCTACTTCTTGGCCACACCAAGATGGACAGCACGGTCCGCTATCTTGGCGTCGATCTGGAGGACGCGCTTTCCATTTCTGAAAGCGTCGAGATTTGAACGCGGTGGGGCTGGTGGCAACGCCGGCTCCAACCCGTCGCCGGACGATAAAGCCGCCGCCCTCGCGCCGCGTTCCGCCTCGTGAACATTGGCAAACGCAGTCTGCTTTCGTACCCTGCTTCTAGATACGCAAATAGGTGTAATGATGGAACGCGAACCCAACCTGATCATCTCGAGCGCATCGCAACGGATCGTTGAAGACGGTGTGCCATTCAAGGTAGATATCTACAAACTCGAAGGTGGAGATGGCTGGTCGCTGGAAGTAATCACCGCCGACGGCACATCCATTGTTTGGGACGAGTTGTTCCAGGACGACCAGGCCGCTTTCAACGAAGCGGTCGCGACCATTCGCGAAGAGGGAGCCGTTTCGTTTGCCAATGGCGGTTCAAACGTGATCCCGTTCAAGAAATAGGCCAAGCAAGAACGGCCCGGAGCTGCCGCTCGTCCGGTTCCACTTCGCTGCGGTGCGGCCAGTCGAAGGAGACATTCGCCGCAACTACTCAACCAGGTAATTCGGCAAGGTCGGCAGCGCGGGACAAACCGGGCCTTTGAGCTTCAAATACTAACGGCTGCTTTTCGTTGTAAAAGAGCGCAGCTGGGCGCATGATCAATAGTGACCAGGGAGCGGAATCTCTTGCGTCTTGAACGTCCATTTATCCTGAACCACTTTAGGCAAGTTGCACCAATCAACGATCGTTACTTGTTGGTTATTGTCATATTTAATGAGCAAGTCGCATTGATCGACATCTTGATCGCGGTCAGAACGGTAGAACTTGTTTTCATCATAGTCACCGAGGAACATGATTTCATTTCCCTCCGTTGAATTGTCCATGATTATGTCGTTTCCATCATTTTTCCAAAAGTTGTAACGATCGCTGCCACCCAAACCCTGCAAGATGTCGTTACCTCCCCCGCCATTAAAAATGTCGTGATATTCAGTACCTTTGAGCGTGTTGTTGGCTTTGTTACCATTGCGCAGAAGGCCGGCTACTTTGCGTTTCTTATTACTTGCAGCGACTTGTCTAATCGCACAGCTTTGCGTTTCGGAAACTGCCAGTTGTTGACTATAGAGCGGGCTGACGATTGTTTTGAGGTAGGCATCCAGACGCGTTGGAACTTCGAACCATTGGTCCCTTGGAATGCTACTCTCGCCAAAGTACCCTGCAACGCCAAGATTTTGGCCCAGCACCCCGTCAAAACTGCAAAGCCCTTTATTTTGTCCCGATGTCAAACATTTTGCAGTAACGCGCGATCCAAAAACGCCGTATTCGTCGCTGAGGTAATCAACCTGCCCCTTGCGTTCGAAAATGTGAAACGGAAAATCGTATTCTTTTTCAGAGCGCTTCCCGAGCCCCTTCGCTACGCGGTTGCTCAAAGTGTCGAGCCTTCTGCATTGGCTGGATTTTTCACCGTCAGTGAGTTCAAAAAGCGTGATTTGAAACATTCTGGACCTCAGCCATTTGAAGTCTGCATTGTTTGATCGTTCCGACTGGTTGGTGAGAATTGTGACCTTCCGGGCTTTTTCGTAGTTCACACGCGCGCTTTCGACAGTTGGTTGTTTTTGTGCAGGCTGTGAAGAACCGTCATCAGCTTGGGTTGCAGACTTCCAAATATCCCGCGCTATTGCCATAGGGGCTTTTTCGACAGGTGTGCGGAACTCAATGCCGTAGGGCAATGAGATCAAATGATCGCCGACTACAATCTCGGTATTTCTATATGGATATTCCTTATAGAAAAAGATCAACAAAATCGCTGCTGCAAAAACTGAAAACAAGAAAACGTATTTTTTCAAAGGCTTCATCCACTTTCTGATCACGCGACAAGCCTCATATAACACGCTTAAAATGCTGGTAATTCACTTAAGGATTTTTTTGTGCGTGCTTCAAAGAATGGTTGCCCGGCAGGTCAATCAGCCCGGCGGTTTAGATGCCGGACAAAAAGAAAATGGTCATGGATGTAACAAGCAGAAGTGTTCGTGCTGTTTGCGAGCCCAAACCGTCAGGTAATAAAGCCGCCGTTCGTTCTAGGCGCTACATTTGGTAAAAGGGCTCGGAGCTGCTATGCGGCGGCGCGGCAATGGTTGAGTTGACTAGGCTTGTGAGAGCGTCATTTCCGGCCCAAAGCGGACTTTGGTGCTCCGCGCAACAAATGAACGGCTTGAGCCCAAGTTGGTGAAGGCTGCACTTCGCATAAGGGCCTGCGCTCGGCACCACTTTTAGTATGGAAAAAACACAGGTTTGCCGAGTGTGATGACGAGAGAGATACGGTGCCCTCGCAATTGTTGCTGCCTCAGAAAGAACAAAAGCTGCCTTCGGACCTTATTTGATCTTCAAAACCCGGCGTTCTTGGTAGATCACAGGGTAACCGTCTATTATTTGCGGCGTTTCGGCAGGAAGAGCGCCTGCCTCGATGTCGGCGACGATCACACGATCTGCTCCACGCCGGGTCTGAAACAAAGTTACTGCTCCGCGAGGCAGCGCCAACTGCACAAGTAGCCGATGAGCTGCGTCTTCGAATGATTGTGCCATTTCAGTCGTTCGTTCCCATCCCGCTCACCAATGTTAACCCAAGAGTATCCAAGATCGGGTGGATGGGTAGAATATAGGACAAATTGTCGGACGCGTCGCCCGCAAAGATCAGGCCGACTGCTTTCTCTTGACCTGCCGGCACATCCGTCACGACCAGCGCGCCGGAATCTCCACGATCCGAGAACACGCCCTGTATCCCGCGGACCAGGTAGACCGGTTCGAAATAGACACGCCCGCTAAAGCGAACGCTTTCGATGGCGCTGTGATACGTCGGAATATCGTAGTCCAACGGGAAGGCCCCGATCATCTGACTTTCAATGCGACCGAACGTCTGTCCCGTAGTGCGTCCGACCTTTTTTACTAGCAAACCGTCTTCGGGATCAGCGAGAATCTCCGCCAAGGCAATTGGCGTATCATAAAATCCCTGTTGCATCGAACTTACGGAATTGTCGGACAGGATTTCAAAGACTGCAGCATCGGTATTGCGCAAGTGATCGACGGTGTCAGGTTCGCCCAAAACTATAGGGATCGAAGTGTGATGACTCCCGAGAGTAAAGGGGCGAAAGCCGGTGGAAGAGACATCTTTGATCCCCGGAGCTGAGACGGGCATGCCGCGCCGCGTGTTGTTGCAGCCGCCAGTTACATGGTTGTTGGTCAGCCCCAAAAGCGTCCCTTCCTCGTTGCGAACAAGTGCTCCCATCGTCCCGGCAGACCGGCGATTGGCAATCGAGATGGACGAACCGCAGGTATAGCGTTTCCGAAGGAACTTGCCAGGCTTTGCACCTATCACCACGTCCGGCGTGTCGTCCTTCAGTGTAAAGGGAGACGCTCGCTTGTAGAGAATCTCGACCCCATCGCTGAACTGTGACGGCATGCGCTTCTGTTCGGTCTTGGGCATCCGGGCCGCTGTATACACAATGATGCGTTCGCGCGTGTCGGAAACGCCTACCCCGGTCAGCCCGCTTTTCTGCCAGCTGGTTGGAAGATCTGCACCAAACGCCTGCGCCACCATTTGCTTTTCGCCGGCGTCGACATCCTGCTCGGGCGGACCTGCAGCAATCAGTCGGCTGTCCAGCGCCCAGCTTCGGATTGCCTTTGCCTTTTGGATCAATTCCGCATTGGCCACGTCGTGCCCCCCCGGCCCATCACGTTGATTGAAACCAAATAACATGCTATGTTAGGTTGTATCAAACATTAGTTGTTATACTTCGATACTTAAGTTCGGTATTCACATGGCAACCAAGTCAGACGTGAAGCGTCGCATAAAGGCATTCTTCAATGCACCTGTTCAGGCGGACAGTGTCACGGCCTTCTCTGATGACGAAACCACCCCTGATTTTGCCCGGTCCGCTCAGAAACCCTTTTCTGTTTTTGATCCGTCCACGATAACCCGACGCACCGAACTGATGCGCGCGGCGAATGCCGCCCTTGCAAACGCAGATGACCCAACTGAAGGATTAGACGCCGCCATGCAGGTCTTTGAAGAGGCTGCACGGCAGGGCGATTTGGCGCTTGCCCAGCATGTGCTGGGCGTCTTTGCCGTACACGCACCCAAACTGAGATCCGGGACACCTGCAATCCCGGTGCCACCCATGGCGTTTCGAAGGGAACGCGGCGCGATACCCTTTGGAGACGATGACGACGAAGAGGGAGAAGGGGTCAGCCTCCCCGCCATGGGCGAGGACCGGCTACACTACTGGCGCGAAGACCTTTATCTGAATGAACATCACCGCCACTGGCATTTCGTCTATGACACCTCGGGCTTTCCCGAACCGGGGCGGATTCGGCTTAAAAGCCGACAGGGTGAAGTCTTCATCTACATGCACAAGCAGATGCTGGCTAGATACGAAACCGAACGTCTTGCCGCGGGTCTACCCCTTACCGAGCCACTGACCGATTATTCCGACACCCTCGGCGTGGGCTATGATCCTGATGCGCGCGAGCCGAGATTCCTTGGCTATGGCGCACGGCCCGACAACGAAACGTTGAGCGCAGCGCACCAGGCCGATCTTAACGCTCGGCGCACCGCCTATCGCAATTTCCTGTCAAGCGGCGGTCAGATCGCCGGACGAACCCTTCCCCTGACCGCATCGACGATCGGCTCGGCGCTTGAATCGAACCTCGCTTTTGGTACGGATGAGATCGTGCAGCAGGAGGAGCTGAACTGGATCGCGGAAGCCACTCACGGCCTACATCTGCACAATTTGGGACACGGGCATATCGCTGCGCTTGGGGCCGGCCAAGGCGTAATGACCAATCCGCACACGTCCTTGCAGGATCCGGTCTTTTGGCGCTGGCACCGAATGATCGACGATCTGGCCGAGGAATACTACGCCACGTTGCTCGCCCATGCCCCTACCGATACCGGCATTGGCATGAATAATGACCTGATCGTCGTCCTATCCGAAGTTGCCGGAGCAGATTTCAGCAATCAGGATCGCGGAGCCCTGCGTAAAACGCTTTTGCGGGACGCGGCAACTGAATTGAACGAGGGCAGAACCGGGGCCAATCTTTTGCACACCGGTATGATCGACGAAGAGTTTCAATACAATCAAGGGAATTCCACCAGACAGTTTCGTCGTGCCTCTCTCTTCACAGAACGCTTTGCCGTGGTCGCACGCGCCAGTTCGACCCTTGCACAGGCTGCAACCGCGCGGCTGTTCCTGTGCGCCGACAGGATTGTGCAAGGTGATGAGGCACATTTGCCGGAACAACAGCACCGATACTGGATAGAGCTGGACAGAAAGGCCGTTTCGCTTGAGGCGGGCGAGACCGACATCCTGTTCCTCGCCGATGAAAGCAGCGTCGTACGCAAGATCGGCGGGACCGCTCCCTGGCCGACCTCCAGCTTTACGGCGGGGGGCTTTGATGACCTGCACGACCGCCCCGGCAACAATGACGACTTTTGCGATTGCGGATGGCCGCTGAGCTTGTTGCTACCTCGGGGAACCGAGGCCGGCATGGGGTTTCAGTTGATGGTGCATGTCAGTCCGGGCAGTCCGGGAGCGTCAGGCAGCAGTTGCGGCAGCCGCGCCTTCTGTGGGGCTAGATTCGACAGCTATCCCGAGCTAGCCGAAATAAACCTCGGCTACCCGTTCGATCGCCCGGCAGCACAAGGGACGCTGGCCATGATCGACGCTGCGCCCGACATGGCTCGGCGCAGCCTGACCATCCAACATGCACCAAACCTGCCGGACTTGCTGGGAATGAACGTGAGTTAAGCCGCTGTTTGACACACGATTGCAATGGAGAATAGGCCCTCATGCCACGCGACTACACCCCTCTCGTGATAAATCCCGGCCTCGCCTCCAGTCTGCATCTGGTGCAACGCGGTCAGCTCGAGCCCGAAGAGGCTTGCGCCCGGTTGGGGCGTCTCTTGCAGGCGGCACTGGAGTTGGAGTTTTCGACCGTACCGCCTTATCTGTCGGCGGCATTCAGCCTCGGTGGCGACAACCGGCAGGTCTATCAACTCATCCTGCGCGTCGCAAAGGAAGAGATGCTGCACATGACCGTGGTGGCGAATCTGATGAACGCCATCGGTATCGCGCCGGACATTTACCAGGCTATTCCGGCCTATCCCTTCGATCTGAAGGTCATAGAGCCCCCCCTGCATCTTGAGTTAGAAAGCTTTTCCATCGAGCAGGTGGAGCGGTTGTTCATGCAGATCGAAACCCCTGAGGATCCAGTCAATTTCCCTACCGCCTTTGCCGACGAGGAAGAGCCCGTCGAAACCATCGGGCAGTTCTACGAAAAGATCATCAAGATCCTTGCAAACGACACGATTCCGGGCTTGTTCGACAACGCGGCTCGCAATGCCTACAAGCAGATTTCGGTCGACCCGAATTTCGTGGCCTTCGCCTACAAAAATGACAGCGACCACCACACCTATCCGCTGGCACCGGAATTCGACTTTGTCATTCGGGACAAGGAGACAGCGATCCGTCATCTGGAATGGATCGTGGCCGAAGGCGAGGGATCAGCGCCATACAACCCCCTTTCGCCAGAAGACATCCCGGGCCACTTCTATCGGTTCGAATCGATTATCAAAGGCCGCTACCTGGTTCGCGACGGGAGCACGGAATTGGGGTATCGCTATGCTGGCGCAAGCCTGCCCTTTGACGAAACAAAGGTGCACCTTTTCGTCCCCAACGCCAAAGCTGCTGATTTCGCCCACGAGCCAAGCGTCAAACGCCAGATGGACCGGTTCAACTCGCGCTACAGCGAGATGGTCGACAAGCTGGCCTTTGCCTTCAACTGTCCCAGACCAGCCGTAGAAGCGAACGCAAAGGCGGCTTACATCGCATCAATTGGTGACATGCGCAGCATGGTGTCAGCGGCCTCCAACATTATCGGTGCCGCCGACCGTAAAGGGGTCACTGCCGGGATTCCTTTTGAATATGTGCCGTCCGCCCCCCCAGCGGCCTCTTGATCCATACCAGAAGGAGTTTTCAGATGGCTTTTCCCAATGACCTAAGCAATGTTTCCGCCTTCAAGGTGCACCCGGCCATCGGCGTCGCCCGTCTGGCGAACAATGACGATTTCTACGAATTCTTCGACTATCAAGCGGTTCGCGATGCCGGCAATGCGCAAAGCCTGACCTATATGACCGTGCAGGAAGGGCACCATTGGATGATGCGGCAGGCTGTACGGTTCCGGGTCTTTGCCTACGACGAAGATGGAAAGGACCTGGGCGAATTGTCCTCGGATGTCATGACAAACTTGGGCATCGACGCGGTCTGGCACGTAACTGTCGCCAATCGCAAGCTGAACAACTTTTCCGACGGTTCAACCCCGGTGATCGAGGCATCCGGCAGCGCAAGTGGCTCCGAGGTCACCCGGCTGGAGGGCGCAAACCCTTGGAGGGAGTCAAACGTCTGGCTCGGAGATCTGCACGGCAATGGGATGTTCGTGCCCCCTAAAGGAGGAGTTTACCGCCGCGACAAAAACACGGTCATCCCGCCCTATGGCAGCCATACCAGCGACAATGGCGTGCAGGACACGACAAGCGACGGCATGGTCACGGTGGAACTGTCCGACATAAATGACGTCCCCGTCATTCCTGCCGGTGTGCTGGTCGCACCGCAGCAGCACTCACCCGATGTCAATCCCGGAGACATCAACAACGGCCGCAATCTTGACTTCATCGCGGAAACCCGAAAATTGCTGAACATTCCGGAGGACGCGCCTTTGACTGGGGCGGGCTATGCGATGGATTTCGCAATCATGTCAACCATGAACGCCGAATATGCACCGGGGATGGAAATCTGTCTGAACCGAGGCAACGCACTGCCCGATCCCGCTGGGGCTTTTTTCCCGCGTGGTCAGAATCATATTGCCGAGGCTGAAATTCGCCCGGCATACGGTGAGAACGGCGCTGATTTCGGCGCGCTGACCGCTGGCTTGTGTTCGGCATGGCAAACTGATCTGAATGCATGCCTGAACTACTGGACTTCTGAATTCCCCAACGAAATGGCCTATGACGATGCGCCTGACACGCGCAAACTCGCACGTAGGGAATTTGCCGCAGCAGGCCCTCAAATGGGAAATCCCGAAGATCTCAACGCCTATATCGACATGATGGGCGTGGCGCGGGACCTAGACGACGATCCCTTCTTTCTGTTTGGTACCGAGCGTGACGGCAATGACGATGCTGGTGCGCAGCCGCAGCCACCCTTTCTTTTGGATGCGCCGCAGTGACCGTTCATCGGATCACTGACAACAATCCGACGACTCGTCCCCGTTCAAGCCGCATGCATCTGTTTGGCGGCGACGACGCCCATGTGCTGGAGGTCGAGACCGGCGTGATCCGCAAGTTCGACCCTGCCCGGGCGCATGCCGTCAATTTAGCGTTAGATCTTGGTGACACCCGCCGGGCAGAACAGATGGCATTGGGCTCCGCCAAAAAAGCACGCGCACCCGATCCGCTGCCAGAGACGGCTCCGCTCAAGGCACTGTCTCTGGCGGTGGCGCAAAAGTGCAATCTCGGGTGCAGCTATTGCTATGCCCAACAAGGCACGTTTGGCGGAGACGCTACCGCGATGGGCGCGGCGGTTGCCAAAGAAGCGGTCGACCGACTTTTGGACGGCGCTCAACCG
This sequence comes from Stappia sp. BW2, assembly GCF_008107695.1. Taxonomy (GTDB): domain Bacteria; phylum Pseudomonadota; class Alphaproteobacteria; order Rhizobiales; family Stappiaceae; genus Roseibium. Next base: position 19,634 of record NZ_VIRG01000065.1, read on the forward strand.
GGTGGACGCATCACACTGGCTTTTATGGGGGGAGAGCCCCTCACCAACAGACCGGTGCTGCATGCAGCCACGCGCTATGCCGCGCGGAAGGGGCAAGCGCTCGGGATCGGAGTTGGCTTTAGCCTGACCACAAACGCTACATTGATTAACCCTGAGGATGTGGCGCTGTTTCAGCACTACGGTTTTGCCCTAACCATCAGCGTGGACGGGTTGCAAGGAACGCACGACCGCCTGCGCCCATTTGCGGGGGGACGGGGAAGCTTCGCCCAGGTGGAACGGGCACTTGCGCGCCTTCGCTCTGTTCCGGACCGAGAATTCAGGCTTGATGCACGGGTCACGGTCACACCCTTTAATCTGGACCTGTCCGAGATCTTGACCGGATTGGCTGGCCTGGGGTTTGACGGGGTGATGTTTTCGCCCATGTTGACAGCTCCTAATGGTCGAGGCCAGATGGGAGCTGCGGAACTGAACAAGATGTTGGGGCAGCTGGTGCAATGCGGGCAGGCATTTCTCGACAGCCTGGAGACCGACCGTCCGCTACCCTTCACGAATCTGACGATGCAGCTCAAGCGCATACACCGTTATCAGCGCGACAGCTACCCTTGCGGCGCAGGGGGGGGCTATTTGGGCGTCTCGGCCAAGGGTACCCTGCACGCCTGCCATCGGTTTGTCGATGACGACGCCGGATATCTGGGTAATGTCGCGCAGGGCGTCGATCCGGTGGCGCAGTCTAATTGGCTACGACAACGCAATCTGTCCGCGCAAGGCGACTGCACATCCTGCTGGGCACGCTACCTATGTTCTGGGTCCTGCCACTACGAGGTGCTCAAACGCGGCCGCCCGGGATGCGATTACATTCGGGGATGGCTTGACTATTGCCTGGGCGTCTATGCCACGTTGGCGATGCGCTCGCCTGATCAGATGCTGCGCCTTCTGGATCAGCCGTGACCCATGATGTCGCAATAATCGGAGGCGGCCCAGCTGGCAGCGCGGTGGCGCTGCGTCTAGCCGAGTTGGGCCATCAGGTAGTACTGATAGAACGTTCCACCTTTCCACGGCCTCATGTCGGCATCTGCCTCTCGCACCAGACCGTGCAACTGCTGGACCACCTTGGTGCGGGGAACAGCTTTCGCGCAGCAGGCCACTGGCAGCGCAGGACCACACTTGTGCTCTGGGACGGCGTCACCCGACAAGTCGATAATAGCGGCTTCCATGTCGACAGAGGGCTACTTGACCACGACTTGTTGGCTCGTGCCGTCCGAGCGGGCGTTGACCTGCATCAGCCTGCGCAACTGAGGTCAATTTCGCATTCGGCTCACGGGCATCGACTCACTCTGGCAAATGGCACCGTGCTGGAGACGCGCTTTGTGGTGGATGCGGGCGGGCGACGCCCCGCTGTTCCAGGTCAGCGGGTGCACGACGGGCCTCCACTTCTGGCTTTGCATGCAACATGGCGGTTTGCAGCACAGCCCGTTTGTGATGGGTTGATCGAAGCCAGTGAAAGCGCATGGCTTTGGTGCGCTCGGTCCGGCCCAACAGATGTTATTCAGAGTGTCTTTGTCGATCCTCGGAATCTGCAAAACGTTTCCGGGGACCGCCTTCAGGAGCTTTATCTTCGCTTGTTGGCCCGCTTTTCCTTGTCGCTCCTCACCGGAACCCAAAGCAGCCAGGTGGAGGCCTGCGATGCCAGCAGTCGTCACGCCAAACTGCCGATAGACGGGGGGATGATCCGCGTTGGCGACGCCGCGCTAACTGTCGATCCTCTGGCCTCTCAAGGAGTCCATTTAGCGCTGACCTCAGGCTTGCAAGCGGCCGCCATCGTCAACACGATTCTGAAGAGACCCGCTAGCGCGACCCTCGCCCAAAGCTTTTACGTGAATCGCGTGGCAAGTCGGGTCGCACTGTATTCAGCACATACGGGCAATGAGTACGCGCGGGCAGCTGCGGCGCACAACACAAAGTTCTGGATTGAGCGAGCGGCGACGGCAGCACGTTTGCAGCAACCAATATCGCCCCCCCCCGCTCCCTCCGACTATGTCGGATTGTCGCCAGCGTTGTCACTAACCAATAGCGCGGTAATCGAAGATGACTTCGTTGTCAAACGCCGCGTTGTGCAACACCCAAACCTTGAAGGTTGCATAAAGTATTTGGCCGGGGACGACCTACCGCAGCTATTGGCGAGCCTGCCACGCATCGCGCGCTATGAGCGGCTGGTCGCTTGCCTGAAACAGCAGTCGCCAAAAGGTGCTTTGATCGCAGATTGGCTGTGGCACAATGCCTTGCTGGTACGTCTCAACCGCTGACCACTGGCTGCTTGCGGTGCTTGGGCCGCGTGCAGAATTCCCGCATACCCAAAAAGGCTTTTTTGAGCGGTGTGTATTTGCTGGCTCTATCGGACACTTCCTACTTTGATAGGTAGTCGCTTGGACGCGGATTGATTATTTCCCCGCGGCGTCCAAATCCTGCGATTGTCCGATCTCAGAAGTCCTTGGAGCATCGGACAGTGTAGGCTTACTTCATACCCTTGCTACAAGGCAAGTGAACGCCCTCTTCGAGAGAGGCTGGTCGATTGCCGAAAGCGGCTGTTCAAATTTTTCGTGTCAACAACTGTTTTGTCCACGGAGTGGCAATCGCCAATGGTCGCAAGAAAAGTCCGCTTCCCGCCCAATTGTTGAGTTCAGCGCGCTGCAGTAAATGTTTTGAGTTGGTACCTTCCTTATAGTCATTCACTGCGCGGTAGCTGGATGTCTGGTTTCGTTAAACGTATGATCCTGCCACCTACCAGAATAGACCTCGGTTGGGGTCGAGACGGCTACCGAACGCAGCTCGCTTGCCGAACATAATGCTTGCCGGAGTAGTGCGGCCAGGCGCAGGCGTGTCCGGACTGAACAAGCTTCATCGCAATGTCCTGACTGTCAACGAAGCATTGAGCGACAAAGCGGACATAGGACCTCTTGCGGGAACGGCCGTCGCAGGGTGTTCCGTCGCCGACCGTTCGACACTGCACCTTTTTCCCGGCAACAAGGGCTTTGACATATTGCGTCGCTTCGCGGTAGCCGCGCTGCCCGCGCTCTGGTGTATCGACACCGCACAGGCGGATCCGTACCAGCGGCCGCGAGAGCAGGAAAGTATCGCCATCGATCACGCGCGAAACCGGACTGGTCCACTCGTCCGCATTGGCGGGGACAACAGCGAGGCAAAGGGCGAGGGCGACTAGAATGCGGATCATCGGTTTCGATCTTCTTTTCGGGGAGTTTGGCACGAGGGCCGCGCAGATCGGCGCAACCACCGTGCCGGGATCATGTTTGAACGCTAGTCTTTTTTAAGCCAATGTCCTCGCTTCGGAATCGAAAGTCCTGCGTTCTTCACGCGCTTGCGGATCGCGGCTTCACTTACCGAAAAACGCACGGCTAATTCCGTCATAGGTGCTTCAAGCAACAGTTCTTGAAGCCGTTCGTTGGTCGTATTCTGCCACGACAAGGGAGGAAACTCCTGCTTGCGTTTTTCAGGTGAGAGCAAAGCTCTACGCTTCTGTTCCAATCGTTCATGATGAAGCTGTTCCTTTGCCGCTCGCGCGTCTCTTATCGCCTGCCTTTGAACTGCGGCTTTTTCCTCGCGCGCTTGCAGATCTTCCCACCAATCCAAAAGATCGCTCTCGAATTCCCGCCGAAACTCATATTGGAACGTCGGAATAACGAGCTGGTATTGATCCAGCACGCGTCGGTGCCCTGCGATGATGATCTTGCAAAAGTCCCTGGTCGTTGTAGGGCTCTCCGCGCCAAGCACCTCTTTAAAATCCTGATACTCCAGAAACGCGGTATCCGGTCCCAGGGTCGTGGATCGCAGGTGCCAACGAAAGTTGAAAGGGCAGTTCTTGTCGAGCCAGTCTTCTATCTTCCTTTCAGCTTCGCTGCTTTGGAATCTGAAGTCCCGACGCCACCAGTTTCCATACTCGTGCATCGAAGCTGCGGTGAAGAGCGCCAAGACCTGTTTTGCGAGGCTTTCAGCTCCGCCTTTCTTGCTGTCGCGAACGATCTGCGCGAGAAGTCCGAGCGTGTTCTGTAACCCTTTGTTGGACAGGTAGTCAGAGGGATAGAAGACCAACGGTTCTTCGAACAGGTTGCCCAGGAAAAACTGCTTGTGAATTTCCAGCTCGCCCAGGTCCATCAACCCGCTTGAAACCCACATGACCGGGATAAGCTCGCTCAACTTCTGAGGATCTTTTACGCCACCAACAGTCAACCGTACCGGTTCCAGCATATCAATTTCCAGGCCCTGTTCCTTTCCCAGGATGGACCACACATCGAGCCAATCGGCCATGTTCTATTCTCTGTTGTTGGGGGACTGACGAGACAATGCGGCAGCGAACGTGTCTGCCGGTTCGTCGTGGAGGTGTGACGTCGGGCGGCTCAGTCGGAAAAGCCTGGAATGATCCATTGTGGAACCCGAAACAGGAGCACGCTGCTTGTCCGGAAATAATGCGGCTGCAAGCTGGAATCCGTGACCCTCAAGAACGGCTGGCCTAGGCTGTCTGCATCGTCCAGATCGATCATTGCGGTTCGAACCGGCTCCCGTTCGTCGCCTTCCTTTTCCGCTACACACCAAAGTTGGATTGGTCCGGCCAGGTTGGCGCAGTGAACCGAAACCGGCTCCGGTTCGTCCTCATCTTCTTCTTGTCGTTCCGCGTACTCAACGATGCTGAGTTCTTCCATATCGGGCGTCCAATGCGTCAAGCGCCGGGCATTGAGCGCAACAACCTCTTCGACACTCTGGAAGATGACGAAGTGCTTCTCATTGTCTTCGGACCAAAGGCGGTTTTCCAAATACTGGACCGACTTTTCAGCCAGGCGAAGGGAAAGTTCGGTGCCGTCATCGAAGACGAAGTTTACCGGCACACACCAAGTTTTCGTTTCAGGGGGCTTGGGGCTTTTAGGGCGGCGCGGAAAGGCAGTGATATTCATAGTTTTCGCTTTGAGTCAGTAATGGGGAAGGGGCACGACGAGAGAAGGTCAACGTGCTGTGAAAGATCCAGAATGTGGGGGGATCAGTTACCGGGCTTCGCGCGTCAGTTCGTCGTGTCGGAGCTCGGTCGGCGGATGGGTGCGCATGAGCCAGTCGGAGAACTTGTCGCCCGGCAGCTCGCTCATGTGCGAAATGTCCTCCAGAAACTCCGATATCCCGACGCCGTTCATCAGCTTTCCCGCAAACCTGTCGGCCTGGTACTCCTGAAACTGTGACGTGGACCCGTTCAGGAAATGCGCGATGTCGCACGGAAGCCTGAAGACGACCGTTACCAGAGTAAAGAGCATCCCAATGATCGGAATGCGGTTGATGGTGGTGTTGGCGAGGCCAATGCCGAAATTCACCGGCAAGGTCAGGTAATGCAGGAGCATGTTGATCCTGGTATCCCAATTTCGCAGGTGCCCGATCTCATGGGCCGCAACGCCGGCCAGGCGCTCGATGCCGGCCTGGGAGTCGCCATACTTGTGCAGGATGCCCTTGGTGAAGCAAACCCGGTTATGGGCGTAGGCCATGGCATTGATTTCCCCAATGTCCTGAACCCGCCATACGATCTTGGGCAGCTTGATCCCGCTCCTTTTTGCACAGTCTTCAAGAACGGCTTCGACCTTGGCGACGAGTTCTTTTTCGCGCTGAGACAGTCTGCGTGTCGAAAAACGAATGTCGAAGGCGCTGGCGGCGAAAGACGGAACGTAGGCAACGAAAACGGCCGGCGCTACTGCGACTGCGACCGCGAACGTCAATATTTGCCATTCCTCGAACGGCAGAGGGCCGTAGACAAGTGAATAAGGCATGTTCAGCAGAGATATGGAAAATGCGGTGAGTAGAAAGGCTGATGCGGCCCCTGCTGCAAGGGCGATTAGACGCGTCACCTCAATAACTGCAACCCTGAATACGGGGCTCATCGATAAGGTCTCCTTTTGACTAGGGAGATTCTATCAATGATTGCAACGGCTAACAAGTATTTGCTGTTCTGACTGTGTGAGATTGATGCAAAAAAAGAACAATAAATTACGCATGGTAAATAAGAATAATTTAATCTCTCGTATAAGGCTTATCATAAGTTAATAGTAGCTAGTAGAATTTAAGATTATTTCACAGAAAAGTTGCGAAAAAAGCTACGCCATTCTCAAACAAAATTGAAACGCACCCAGAATATTGCCAGTCCTAAGACGCAAGGTTGCTGAAGTGATTCACTGCAATGCAGAGCTTCAATTCGGTGATTTTGAATGGAGATAGAACATTAAAGGCCCTGTTCAGGGGCTAAAAATGGAAACCCCCAGACCCGACAAGTCGGATCCAGGGGGGAGCCTTACCTAAGTAAGTCTAGAACGCTGGTTTTGTAGCTCCCCCAAGACAATTTGACAAGCCTGGCCGCAATTTTTGCGGGTGGATTTCTATTGTCTATCCACAACCACAGGGTAGGGGGACGGAGCTGGACTTGAGCAATTTGGAATACCCGTCGCATCCGGATTGGATTGACGCTGCAGACGCCGCAAAACACCGCCGCGCATTTTCATCGGGGATCCTCGTCCCCTCGATCGGTCTACCAAAAGGCAAGACCAAAATTGACGTGATCAAAGCTCTCAAACGGGCGCGTCGCGCGCTCGACCTCAAGCCGGCTGTGCTCGCTTACCTTGAGCACCAGATTTGCATGACCCAGGCCGAGGACTGGGAGCAGGGGAGGGCACCGGTTGCCTACTCCCAGGTCAAGACCCTTGCGGCGCACTTCGATGTTGAGGAACGCACGATCCGAAATTACGAAACCAGCCTTGCCCGGAAAGGCCTGATCCTCTGGAACGATTCCGGAAACCACCGGCGATATGCCAAGCGCGACGGGACCGGAAAACTCATCGATGCTTACGGCATCGTGCTCACGCCGCTCATTGAACGGTTTGCGGACATCGAAAAGATGGGCGAGGCAGATGCGTTTGAACTTCAGTTGCGGAGTTCTGAAACCGGCCGCATCAGATGCTTGCGCCGTGTGCTGTGCTATCTGGCGCAACAGGCTCATGCTCATGACTGCAGCGCCGATCTCATCAGAGCGGCAGAAAACCTCCTTGGCAGGATCCCCGGGCGGAGCTTCAGCAAGACGGCTTGGCCGACGATTGCCGTGTGTTCACTCCGGTTGGAACTGGAGGCCGAGATTGCACGCCTGAAACAAGCTTTGACCTCGGTTCTCGATCAAGAAATTTCCGCCCAGGCGGAACAAGATTTCCGGCACCAATATACGGAAGATACAAGGCAAAATCCCGTAGGGACTTGTAGTGGCGAACGGACATCGCCGGACGGCGATGAAGTTATCCTGCAAACGGAGCCCGCTAACGCGGGCGGCATGGAAGAAGGGAGTAGGGGGCAGGCGCACCGCGAAAATGTGCCCCCTGGTGCGAAGGCGAGGCCGAAGGTCGGAATTACCGGCACCGGGATCGAACACATTCGGCTCGATCAGGTGATGAATGTTGCCAGCCCGCTTATGCAGGACATGATCCAACTGGAGGCCGGAGAGAGGGAGGCAAACTGGACCGCCCTGGACAGGGCCGCCGCAAAAGCGGCCGGCTATCTTGGTCTTAGTCCGGCGCTCTGGACCAGTTTGCGCAGCGAAACAGGTCCGGCCGCGGCGTCCGTTTGCATCGTCGTCACCGAACGCCGCCTCGCCGACCCGAACAACCCCGTCGTCAATCCCGGCGGGTTCGTGTCCGGAATGCTGACACGTGCCCGCCAAGGCAAGCTCTACCTTCACAAATCCGTCTTCGGGCTCTTGAAACAGCCCCAGCCGGAAAGCGGACTGACCTGATGGTCAGGCTGATCCGCGATTTTTTAAGTGCTGAACAAGAAAGGACTATCGATGAGTGAACTCTACAGTGAGAAAGCGCCGCAAGTTATGGAGATGGCAAAACGGATCGCAGACCGTGGTCCTCAAATTTTTGAAACCGATACGGATTTCATCAAAGGCTACGGACAAGAAGCCGCTGATATGGTCATGCATGGAGATCTGCTCGTCGCGCTCTGGGCCTATGGATATTCTGCTCAACCGCTGAAATTTGTACCTAGCGCAGCCGGGACTTCGCCGGTGGGTTTGAAAATCATGCCGATCAGCGAACGGTAGGAGCGGACTGGCGTTCCGCCAGACAAACTCCAAGGGCAGGGGGCTCGCCCCCACGCTCTGTCAAGGCTCCCCGATGCCGGCGGCCGGGTACCCGGCCGACCTTGACAGAGCGTTCCCCCGTTCCGACGGCGGAACAAATGAAATCCAGCTCCCCAACACGAGGACCGCAAACGTATGAGAAAATTCCTGATCGCATCCTGTGCGGCTGCCTTCCTGGCGGCATGTCAAACCACTGATGGCGGAACCACTGCATTCTCCCAGGCAAACAAGCCCACCGTCGTAACATCCAAGAACATCGCGGCCGCCAAAGCCGCCTCAAAGGCCATTTTCATGCGGCCAACCCTTGGCTTCAAGGTTGCCCGTGAAACGGACAGCAAGGTGCTGTTCAACAAGACGCTCCCGGCCAACGTCAACGACAATAACCCGCTGAAGGACCGGACCAAGGGGGCGCCGGTTTCATTCGTTGAACTCACGTTCCAGGCCGAGGGTGGCAAAACCCGAGTGACCGGCGACAACTGGCTTGTGTTGAACCCGAAAGAGGCAAACAAGGACGTGTTCAATTTGCTCGCGACGCCGGACGGTGCTCGCCTGCAGAACAGGCTCAACGAGTTGCGTTGACTGGCCACGCGCTGAAGGGCCATAGCCCCCGTGGACTGTCTCTGACCGACAACCCCGCCAGCGCCTGCGGACGCTGGCGGGGTTTCATTTATGGGATGTTGGAAGCTGCGACAGGGAGATTTGTCAAGAAAGGAATTACCACATTGGGGGTACTCTGTTCCGGCCTCTGCTAGTCAGCGCATTTGATCAAATAGTTATTCAGCAGCTGCTGCGAAGGGCAGGGACACCTGGCGCTTCTCAAACGCGACATGCGCACCAGACAAAATCTTATCAAAAGTGGACTGAATATCGTTCTCGTCTAGCTCATCGATAAACCTGAACGATGAAGCTGCGACGTACTGAAGATCAAGATCAAATGACATCCACCGTCGACCGAGGGTTTCTGCGACCTGTCCTGTAGTGTTTGATCCGGCAAATATATCTACAACCAAATCATTTGGTTCGGTCAGATATTTGATGAAGAATTCAGGTAATTTTGACGGGAAGCGTGCGGGGTGCGCCTTAACGCCCACAGCCTTGCAACCCTTAACGTAAGCGCCATTGCTTTCCGTGTTAGGAATTTGGAGGAGATTGGACGGAATCGCTCCACCATTGTCTTTACCAAAGCTTTTTCCAATATCATGCCCACTTGGACGGACCTTAGGCTTGTAAAAACTATCAGGATCTTCGAGCAGTTTTTTCATGCGGTCGCTGTATGGAGCAAGCACTTTTGAAATATCAGCTTTCGGCCACTCTGTTTTACTGAACCACCAAACGTTATTGACTGCGTCTTTCGCCCTTATTTTTCTCTTGTTGACCCATTCGATTGGAGAGGGCAGCTTCGACGGGTTGTACCAGTAGAAATCCTCTGCAAGGAAGAAACCTAGTTCATCACAGAACCGAATTGGTAGCCTGAAATTGTATAGGCTTCTGGTAGGAGTACCCTTCTGATAGGCACCGCCAATATCCAATACGAAGCTGCCATCATCACGCAGCTTCCTATGGACTAGAGCAGCGAAGTCAGTGATCCAGTCCAAATATTCGTGCTGTTCTTTATTCCCGTATTCTTTTTTTCTCTGCAAAGCGAATGGAGGACTCGTGATTACAAGATTAATGGAATTGTCCTCAAGACGTTCCAAAAGTTTCAAGGAATCACCGCACCAGGCTTCCCCATATTGAGTTGAATATGAGTGCAGCATGTCGGTCATTGTTTTTCCTTTTTGCTTTTAAGTGGTTATAGGACGATTGCTACTTATCGAGTGTCGACTCAAAGTCATCTGCTTTGAAAATGGCGCTTATGATTGCGGCCGATTCTAGACATTTACGCTCGGTTTTGGCGAAAAATATTCGCATCCGGCGAACAAGCCTGGGGATTAGCCAGGAGGCGCTTGCTGATCTCGCAGGACTGCACCGCACCTATGTCGGTGCAGTCGAACGGGCAGAGAGAAATATTTCAATAGATAATATTAGCAAGCTCGCAGGAGCTTTGCGGACGACGGCTGCCGAACTTCTTTCCGGGGGCAGCGAATGAAGCCTCATCCTGATAAAAAACTGCTCGACCAGTTGTTTCCTGCCGTTCAGAAGTATCAAGAGTTAGCCGAGAAACACGGTATCAAGGACATCTTTCAAGACAACGGTGGGAAACTCCTACAGGTCATTCTGGCTTTAGGTCTTACCGTATTAGACGGTAGAGAGGGCAATGATGCCAAAGATGAAACAGGCAGAGAGTATGAACTGAAGTCTGTAAATTTTTCCCTTCAAAAGAATATATCCACGCATCATCATCTAAATCCGATCATTATCGAAAAATATAGACAGGTTGATTGGATATTCGCAATTTATGAAAACATAGAGCTTTTGGCGATTTATTTAATGACTCCTCAGGACTTGGAGCCATTGTTTGAGAAGTGGTGGAAAAAGTGGCATGACGACGGCGGTAAAGATATAAACAATCCCAAAATTCCTCTTGAGTTTGTCATGAACAACGGCCGTCTTCTGGATGGGGTGCCTCCCGACTTGTCCACCTTCAGAAAACGACCCGTCGTGAACCGACGGAAAAAGCGACCACTTGCTGAGGATGAGTCTTAGCCGAATTGCTTTTGAAGTGTAGTCCGCTCTTAGAAAGCGCAGTCAGGGGTCGGTGTTCGGTGCCGTTCGCTCCCTGCGGGTCACCGACTTGAACAAGCCCGTCGTCAGCCCCGCCAGCGCCTGCGGACGCTGGCGGGGTTTCATTTTGTGCAAGCAACTAGCGATTTTCCTGTTGTCGCGCCTCGTTTTCGTACTCTTCCAACATGCTCTTGTGCACATCGATGATGTCGAGCAATGGCAAGTCAATCAGTGAGATATTCGCGGCCGGGAAGAACGATTCAAACTCACCGAATTGATGGGATAATTCAAATGCGGCCGGGGGCTCTCCCTCGCCCGCGTCAATTGCGTTTATCGCATCGTAGGCATTTTGCTCGTCCACCCAATAGCTGGTTTCGTTGCCGTCGATGTCGAAGATGTGGGCGCTATGGACAAGGTCTAGCGCACTCTCTTGGTCCAGATTTTTTTCAGAGACAAAGGCAGCAATGGCAGAGCGGTACTTCTTGGAGGTGCCTTTCTGCCAGGCTTTTTCATCGTCGCATGAAGCCCATTCACTAAGGCCGCGGTACAGTTCGAGAGGCCATCCCGTGATCGCGTCACCGATGTCGACAAAATCTCCGGTCTCTGGTTCGTCGTGTTCTTCCGCAAGCAGCCAGATCCGGCGCATAGCTTTAGGGTTCACGATCAGTGCGCGATTGTTAAGCGTTGTGACAGTGAACCACTTCACTTGCGTTTGAAGGATTTCGCCGTTCAGGGCGTCTCTGATCTCTTCGCGCTGCGAGGCAGAAATCGGATACCATTTGATATGTTCCCGGTCCTTCATTTTAAGTCCCAGGTTTCCCCAACAGCCGTCGAACTCTTCGGCCAGCGCGTCTGCATTTGGAATTGAAACGGTGAGCTTGTTGCTCGGGCTTATCCCTTCAAGCCCGAGAATGTCGTCAACGCTGCAACCGAATATCATTGCCATGTCTCGCAGCGCGTCGATGCCCGGTTCTGTCGCCCCGCTCTCCCACCTGGATACGGTCTGTTGTGTCCTGCTGAGCAGTTTCGCCAAGTCGCCTTGGCTCCAGTTCATCTTCTCACGCAACTCTTTGATCTTCATGTTGCTTCACGCAATTTGTGTGTGTTGGAACACGGTTAGCGTGTTTTATGGTGTTACGCAATATGTGTGTTGCAAACACGCCGTTGTTGTTTTCTTCCGTGGCGACGACCTGCGGCTATGAATGGCGGGCCCAAACATGTGCTCTTGAGCGTGCCACGAAGCGAGCGTTCGTTGCGCGGCGAGAGAAGGTCCATAGAGGGCGGAATGCGGAAGTTTGCTGTGGTGCAAACATTTATTCGTATTATCCCATTAATGGACATTCGAGGTGGTTACTCGAGCCGCAAGGTAAAACTTGTGGTTCAAGGAAAAGGCGATACGTTACATTTAGTCTAGAGCATGAATGAGAAAACGTGACGGAGCCTGAACGCATGCGATATCTCAGTATCCGACGTGAGATTGAGGGTGCCCTGCCGACGGTCGCGGAGTTGCTCCGTCAGAAAGACGAAAAAGACGCTCTCCTCGTTATCATGCAGGCAGAGATTGAGCTGGCCGAGACGGAACCTGATAGCTTGGATTACGGAACGGATCTCTGGACCGTCTATCTCCGTGTTCCGGTTAGTGTCTTCGTGTCAATCGAGAGCCATTGTGTTCGCATTGCCGACACCATCACGAAAAATATTTATCTAGTTGTCAGGAGGGAAAACGATTTCTCGGTAAGAACTGAAATTGCGCCGATGCTGGCGGCACCGCCGGGACGGAGGGTCCCAGATGGCAAAATCAGCAAGCGAACGCGCGCTGCGGTCCTTGACGAAATGCGAGCGCGCGAGACTGTGTGGTTCGGCGCCCTGAGCGAAGTGAGCTTCCTGAGCCGCATCTTCGATCTGCCCGCAATGCCGTCGTTGGATAGTCGATTTGAAAACGCGGAAAGTGATATCTGGCAGCATTGCGTGAACAATGACGACTGGCCTCTGGATTGGATCTACAGTGATCGCCGGTTTGACCTACAAGCCGTTAATCAGGATGTCTTTCTGAAGTTCATCTGCGAAGTGATCCATCCTATCGTTCGCAAGGATGACGTCGAGCAGGAAGTGCTGGCACGTGCCTTCAACGGACACCTTCGCAATGACGGTTGGGAGCTAGTCGAGGATACGATCATCAACGGGAGGCCTGATTATGTCGCACAGCGCAAGATCCATGCTCTGGGAAGATCCCTGCAACGCATCAAGGCCGTTGCCGCTACTTTGAACTCAGACGCCCTCTACGAGGACCTGCAGCGCCTTGAGCGCATAGGCGACAGCGAACCCGGTGAGGCCATTGCCTTGGCTAAAGAGATCGTAGAGAGCTGTTGTAAATTGATCTTAGATGATCGGGAGGTCGAGTACCTCGAAAAAGCGGAGATCCCGGAGCTGCTGAAGCTCCTCCGTGAAAATATCAAGATCATGCCCAATGGGATAGCCGAAAATGCCAGAGGAGCGAAGGAAATCAAAGGTATTCTGACAAGCCTTGGGAACATCGCTCACATGCTGGCGCCTTTGAGAAATGTCTACGGTAAGGGTCACGGCCGGGGCAGAGACTTCAAAGGACTCCAGCCCCGTCATGCTCGCCTGGCGATCGGGTCCGCTAGTACCTTCGTGGACTTCGTACTGGACCGACATCTATCTCAGTTGAGGTCCTCAACCAATAGAACCGACTAAATCGAATGGCCAGTGATCTTGCGCTTGCGTCGAATGACAGCAATGACTAGCCGCTGCCTTGCGACGAGCAAACAAACGACCGCTTTAGGCCGGGAATGACGTGAACTGCAGGTAATTACGCGCTCACCCTGATCGCGATTCCGCAAGTCCGCTCCCAGCCCCGAGCGACGTGAGCATCAGGCGACCGTGGGCGCGCAGTGGCTATGCGCTGTGGCCGGAAGATGAGACATGCAATTGAGGCGAACCGGTGCCGCAACGGCGCCCTAATGGATCGGCGTCAACTCGTCAGGGAGGTGGGCTTAGCGGAGCTTTCGGTCAGACCGGAATTTGTATCCCAAGCCTGCTCAACCGCCCTCTGAGTTCTTCAGAGTGGATGGGTGCGTCATATGGCCATTCCAGAAGCCTGACATCGTGGAATCGCAAAAGCTTTCTCTTACGCTCGTCGCGGGCCTGGGTCGCTATCAGGCCTTCCTGGCCTCCGAACAGATCGACAGCCTGGTAATGCTGTTGGCCTTGGTACTCGATGGCAAGCCTCTCTTCCGAAACAAAAATATCAACGGACTGGAGGCCCAGGAACCCTGCTCTCCACTGATGGACGGCTGAGGGCCAGTAGTTTCTCACCAAATCCAGAAGCGCTACTTCCGAAACCCAGCCTCGGCCGATTTCTGGAATGGATCGGTCCCGTCGAAAGGCGTTTTCGGCTGCCAGCATGTAGCTGGCGAAACTCTGTTCCAGGCTGCCCTCTCCTATATCGATATTGACAGAAAATATACGTCCCCGGGGGCCACCCGGCGTGGTGAAGCTTGAAAGCATCGCCTTCGTGGCCGGCCAGTCCGATGCGGGCGGCCAAGGAGGTAGCATGCACTTCCCGAATTCAGGGTTCAGGCGCGAAATGCTCTCCAGCAGCGGAGGGTCGGCCTGCAGTTCTGTATCGAGATAGTCCTGAAAGACGGAAAACTCCTCTTCCAGCCTCTCGGCAATCAGTGATTTTCGGATATACTTTCTGGAAAGAAAGATAAGGTCATCCGCTCGTGGGACTGAAGAGGTCAGGAACCGTAGGTAGACGACTTCATCGAACAGAATTTCACGTTTTTCGCCGGGCACCTTCTCAACCAGCTGCAATGCTTCTTCCACCCGATTGTCGTCGGTTAACGCCAGAATATTACGCCAGTCTCCGTCCGGGTCCCATGATGTCACGTCAGTAATGTCCGGAATGTCTTTGGGTACGCCCTCCTGGTTGTGACCCAGATAGGCGTCTCCCATTACCCTCGCCTGCCAAGTGTAGCCGCGAGCATTGCCATTGTCGGAGACTATGCGTGCCCATGGGAGTTCCGGTGGTAATGGATTCGGATGCCAAGATGCTCCTGGCTCCACACCCTCTGGCCGCATCTCATAACCAATGTCGAAGCCTGCCTTCTTCAGGTCGCCCCCCATCAGATCACCGATAGTCTCAACAATTCTTTCGAAAAGCTTTACTTGATCCGAGGGAAGGCCAACAGATAGCAAAACACGGCCTTTGCTTGAAGTCTGCCTTGAAACGAACGAGGCATGTTCTGCCATCTTGACTGCTCTTTGTCGCCTGATGCCCTGTCCTTCCAAGAAATGGATTCTGTGCGTGATGCTTTTGGGAAACGCGGGGTATGTCAGGGGGGCGGGGGTGTATGTCTTTGAAGGCCGCTTCTTAGGTGGCGGCTCAGGTC
This sequence comes from Stappia sp. BW2, assembly GCF_008107695.1. GTDB lineage: Bacteria > Pseudomonadota > Alphaproteobacteria > Rhizobiales > Stappiaceae > Roseibium. The sequence goes on from NZ_VIRG01000065.1 coordinate 34,877, forward strand.
CATACTCTTCGAGAAGCTCACCACACATTTTGGAAAGTGTGGAGTAATGTGTGGCGCTATCACTGCTTTCCGGGCGTTTGGCCGACAGCGTTCGATAGTACTTCTGCCATCGAGACAACTTTTTTCTGTGAAACTCACGGTCAAATTTGTTCTTCAGGCTTTTTTCGGCGAGCTTCACAGCTTCGCGGAAGTCACTCAGGCCTGCATCACCATCTTTGGGACTGGGTGGCTTCAAAGTCATCAATAGGTCTCCGTTTTTATCGCTTTTCAATATACCGTTCATGTCACTCCGTGGAATCTGAAAAGGCCGCACAGGTCCGCGACGGGGGGAGGACAAAACGGTCGCACGTGTCCTGATCCAGTCCGCTCCCTGCGGACAGCTGATGTCGGCCAGTCTAAAAATGCTGCACGCTGCCACGGAAGACCGGTTAGGGGAAGCTGCGGTGCAGCGATGGCCCTCTTGGCCAATGACCGGTAATGGGATGTGTCGGCTGCTTCCCCACCGTTGGGTTATCCTTATCCGGGATCAACCGCGCAACAAGGAGAAGCAGCCATGTGTGCAAAGAAGACAGGAAGCATCGAAGACCTCGCCGTCGTCGGG
>NZ_VIRG01000039.1 GCF_008107695.1 Stappia sp. BW2
TGCTTTTCGGCCGACTCCTGCGGCCCGGATTTCTGTCTCATCTTCGCTCCCTTGGCGGGCTACGATGTGCCAGAAATCCTCCTTAGGCAATTTCGCCGATATGTCTCATGGTTGCTGACGGGGAACAATAAGATAAAAGACATTATCATATATACAACGTGCAGACCAACTCTTCATATCGATCCCTTGCAACGCCCGATTGGCGCTTCAGCGCCCTCAAGTCGGTCGTCCGCAGGATTTCAGACAGTTCTGTAAAGCTGATTGTTCGTTGCGGGTTGGGCGAAGGCCCGTAGAGGGCGGATACTGTTGAAAAAATACCTATTTTGCGGCGTCGCAGATATCAGGCACGCAATCGCTACAAAACTCGGGATTTACGCAACACCGGAGATAGACGTGGATCGTCAACTAGGCGATCGCGAACGCCGAGGAGAAAAGGCAAGGCGGTCATTTCTTGTTGGTTTTCGTGAAAGGTGCCTGCGGCCTCAGCGCAATCGCTGACGCGAAAATGTCGGCACCAATGTTTCGTCCGCACAGTATCACTGCTACCGTTTTGCCTTCCATCTCCGCCTTCAAGGCCGCGAGTCCCGCCAGCGCTACACCGGCGGCCCCCTCTACCATCCAGTGTTCATGGTCTGCGAGCGCCCACATGGCCGACATAATAAGGTCTTCGCTGACGGTCACATATTGGTCGATGACCTCGGCACACACGGGAAGCGTCACCGTTCCCGGTTCGAGCGCTCCCGCAGTTCCGTCCGAAATGGTTTCGCTCTCGGGAACGTCGTGGATGAAACCGGTCTCCAAGGCGCGGAGAAGGACCGGGGAGTTTTCAGGCCAGCAGCCGATGATTTGCGTCGATGGTGACAGGTGGGAAAGCGCCGTGCCGATCCCCCCGATGAGACCACCGCCGCCAACGGAAACGAAAACTGCGTCGAGCCGGTGACCGGCTTCGGCCAGTTCGATCCCCAGCGTCCCCTGTCCCGCCATCACGTCCATGTCGTTATAGGGCGAGATATAGCAACGCCCGGAGCGATCAGCTTCGTCTCTGGCGCTCAACTCAGCTTCCAGTTCCCCACCCTCGATCACATGGAGATCAGCGCCATGTGCCCGGATGGCGGTGAGCTTGGAGCGCGCCGTCTTCTTAGCAGCAAAAACAGAAACCTGGACGCCTGCCACGCGACCCGCCAATGCGACGGCGTGCCCATGGTTGCCCGTCGATGCCGTTACGACGCCTCGCTCTCTCTCGACCGGAGACAGTAGGCGGATCTTGTTCGAGGCTCCACGATACTTGAACGACCCGGTGGTCTGGAGGTGCTCCGCTTTCAGAAGGACATTGCAGCCAAGAAGGCGGGATAGCCCAACGCTTGGCTGCAAGGGAGTGCGTAGCACATCTGGTGAGCGGCGCTGCGACGCAGCTTGGATAGCCTCGAAAAGAGTAGTGGTCATAAGCGTCTCCTTGATTTGCAGAAAAGTCTATTATAGACATATTGTCTATAAATGGGAGTCAAGAATGAACCGTCGCACGTCAGTGTTTCACCCATACCAACCGCTGGCCGATGCCATAGCGTCGCTGCTTGCCCCGCTGATTGAAGTCGCAATCCACGACATGGAGAGCGACACGTTGGCTTATGTCGCAGCGCCGATGTCGCCCCGCGAGCCTGGTGATCCGTCAGGCTTGAGGGATCTCGGTCCGCCCTCCCAATTCGGGTATTTCGGTCCTTATGAAAAGACGAACTGGGACGGCAAGCGCCTGCGCTCGATCTCGGTCCCGCTTCCGGGACAGCCTGTTTCCATGCTTTGCATCAATGTGGACGTGTCACGCTTCGAGGCTATGCGCGACATGCTGGAGATGATGCTAAAGCCCATCAATCCGGTGACTGTTGCCGTGACCCCGGCTTTGTTCCGTCAGGACTGGCACGAGACCCTGAACCGGTTTGTCGCAGAATGGTCGAGAGCAAGAAATGTCGATCCGACTTCGCTTGATCGACATCAGCGCCGGCACTTGATCGCCGCGATTTACCAGAGTGGTGGCTTTGAAGCGCCTCGTTCCGTCATTTACATTGCCCGTCTCATCAACGTCAGCAGAGCTACCATTTACAACGAGTTGGCAGATTTGAAGAAGGACGCCCTGCAACCAGAGAAAATCAATTGATGGACGATCCGGCAGACATCACGCTCGACAGGATACGTAGCCGTCATCGCGAACTCGCAGTTTCGATCATCCGAACGCCATCGGTCGAGTTGGGGTCCTCCTCGGTGAAACGGGTGCTCGATCAGGCAAAAATCTACCTGAAGCTCGAAGCCTTCCAGCTTACCGGGACATTCAAGGCGCGCGGGGCCTTGTCGGTCGCGCATTCCATTCCAAAAGAAGAGCGGCAAAATGGCCTTACCGGTGCAAGTGCCGGCAACCACGCTATTGCCGTGGCGTGGGCCGCACGGCAGATGGGCGTGCCCGCCAAGGTCGTTATGCAATCCACGGCCAATCCCTTTCGCGTTGAACGAGCCCGGAGCGAGGGGGCCGAGGTTGTCCTCGCAGATGGAGGGCAGGCCACATTCGCCGAAGCCGAACGATTGATGCACGAAGAGGGTTTTACCTTTGTCCATCCGTTCGAAGGAGCCGGAACCACTTTGGGGACTGCCGGCGTCGGCCTCGAACTCATGGAGGACGTAAGCGACCTGAACGCCATCGTGGTTGCCGTGGGTGGCGGAGGTTTGATCAGTGGTGTCGCAGCGGCGGTCAAGCAGATGAATCCGCGTTGCATGGTCTTTGGCGTCGAGCCGATCAGTGCCAACGCCGTATCTCGAGGACTCGCGGCCAACAGGCCGGTCACGATCGAGAAGCCTGACACGATTGCCGATAGTCTCGCGCCTCCAATGTCCCTCCCGTTCAGCCTGTCCCTGACCGCAAGATATGTCGATGATGTCGTGACGGTCTCAGATGATGATCTCTGCGCCGCTCTTGTCATCATGCAGGAACAAGCTCTACTGGCTGTTGAACCGGCCGCCGCCGCCGCTATGGCAGGAGCATTGGGTCCGCTTCGTCAGCGTCTTAAAGGAAAACGCGTGGCAATGATCGTATGCGGCTCAAACATTGACGCGGCAAGCTATGCAAAGCTCCACAAGCGCGGGCACCTACTCATGCCGACACTACTCCGCTAACCGGGGCTTGGATTCCCAGAGATCCTATTTTTTGCAGTAAAACCGGGCTGATTGCAAAGCCTTCGGTAATTTTGTCGCAAAGCTCTCTCGTAAAAGTCGATATTTTGCGCCCGACTTTTGCGACAGGCTTCTGATGCAAATACTGGGAAGCCGACATTCATTGGTCACGTCACAAATGACAGCAATGGGCCGTTTATGTCGACCACGCACCGGCCACAGTCAGGATCGCGATGTTGTACCGCGGCAAGTCCGCTCCGATCTGCGACGCGCAGCGTGCCGAGCCCAGCCCAGCTGGAAACATAGCCGGACGTGAAAACCAGGGCGGTTTCCTTGCCATGCAAGTCTGCAAGTTCAGCTTCCAGAAGCACGTGATCGTGCGTCGTACCAGAAATGTTGCGAGTTCCACCTGCTCCGGCGCCACAGCGGTCGGCGGCCTCGTGCAAGGCCGCCAGAACCTTCGGATGTTGACCCATACCGAGGTAATCGTTGGAACACCAGATAGCGACGTCCTTGGTGCCATCGCCGTTGGTCCATTTTGCTTCCGGAAAATTGCCGCGTTTACGCTGAAGTTCGATGAAGACACGGTAGTTTCCGGCATGCTTCAGGTCTGCAAGACGGTTTTTGAAAAAGGCTTGATAGTCCATGACGTCCCCGCTTTCTCAAGTATCCGGTAGACGTTAGTTGCGGGGCAGGCTGAATGACAATAGTCAAGAACGGCACAAGTCCGTCGATGACCCGAGCTTTGTATTGTGCAAAGTCCCTAGGTCGGGCTAGACGTTCTTGCACATCACTTGAGCAGGACATTCACCGATGCCCACTTATCGCCAGCGGAAAATTGCCCAGAACTCCCTGCTTCTCAAAAGCTTCCCGCAGGAGATCTGCGACATGGTGCTCGGCATGTCGAGCTGGCGAACCTATGACCGAGGCGAGACTTTGTTCCTGCATGGTGAGACAGCCCAGGCAATTCACATCGTCATGGACGGCTGGGTCAAACTGTACCGGATCGCCCCCAATGGCGGCGAGGCAGTAGTGAATGTCTTTGCCAAGGGAGAAAGCTTCGGCGAAGCAGTCGCTTTTCGCGGACTTGCTTATCCGGTTTCGGCGGAAGCGGTCACGGCCTGCGAAGTCATGCGCATCCCCAGCACGGCAATTTTGGAGGCCATGCGCAAGGACCCGGACATTGCGGTTTCCGTGGTGGCATCGACCTTCATTCACCTACACTCCCTCGTTTCGCAACTGGAGCAGCTTAAGGCGCAAACCGGACCACAAAGGGTCGCCGAGTTCTTGCTTGAGTTGTGCGAGCAGGAAAGCGGTAGCTGCGAGGTGACCCTGCCATACGACAAGTTCCTTATTGCCGGCCGTCTCGGCATGAAGCCGGAAAGCCTGTCGCGGTCATTTGCACGGTTGAAATCTGCGGGCGTCCGCATCAATCGCAATCACGCGGAAATCAAGGATATCGAACGGCTGCGGGCCTTCTCCGAAGAAGATTCCGTAGACGCCTGGACCAAAGGCTGACGATGAAACTGGAAACTGCTCTAAAGGCAATCGACAGCGCGAACGCCGCTGACCCCAACCAGGAAGGCGGCAAGCCTGCGGCCCTTCTTTATGGGCAAAGAATGAGCGAGGAGCTGGATCGGCTCTATCCGGAGGCAAGCGATCCGTTGAAGATTGCGGCCAGGGGCCAGCACATTGAGCGCTGGATCACTCCGCGCCAGTCCTACCCGGAAGGCAAGACCGGCTATCACGCCTGGCGCCGGGATCAGGCCCGTCACCATGCGCACCGCGTCGGTGAAATCATGGCAGAGGCAGCTTATTCACCGGAAGAAATCGAGGCGGCGGCGAAGATGCTGCGCAAGGAAGGTCTCAAGCGGGATGCGGATGTGCAGGCGCTGGAAAACGTAATCTGCTTTGTATTCCTGAAATGGTATTTCGCGCCTTTTGCCGCCAAACACGAGGACGCCAAGGTGCTTGATATCGTGCAGAAAACGGCACGGAAGATGTCGGAAGACGCACGTGAGCGGGTACTTGCCGAATTCGAGCTTCCACACCAGTTGGCTGAAGCTTTCAGGAGCTGAACCCGGGGGCAACGTAAAGCGCCAGCAACAGCAGGCAATAAAACCCGATCACCCAACTGAACCCGGACAGCCAGACCGGCGCCTGCCATAGCCCGAGATACCGGGACAGGATGATCCGCGCCTTGATGAACGCCAGCAGCAACAGCAGCCCGCCAAAAAGACCCGGACTGAAATGACCGGTCCCGCCTGTTGTCACCAGAACGGTGGCGGTCGACAGGCCCAAAAGCGCGATCCAGGCGAGCGATATGGAAGGAAGGGTCATCTTTCGCTATCCTAGGACATAAATCACCGGGAACAGCAGCACCCAGATGAGATCGACCATATGCCAGAAGGCGGTTCCTGTTTCGATGGTGCGAGGTTCGTCTTTCCACGCCACCAGACCCAGCACAACAATCCCCGCGAGCACATGAGCTGCGTGGAACCCTGTGAGCAGGTAATAGAACATGAAGAAGGGATGGGTCTCCGTGGAGATCCCTTCCGCAGCTTTGGCTGCATATTCCTGCGCCTTGATGGCGAGGAACACACAGCCGAGAGCCATGGCGCCGGTCAGGTGCAAACGGGCGGCCGTCCGCTTTAACTTGAGCCGAAGCTCAAGGCCCCGGGCGGCCAGAAAGCCGCTGGTGATCAGCACGATCGTGTTGATGCCGGCGAGTGCCGGATCGAGGTGGGCCCTTGCTGCGGTAAAACCGTCCGGATCGGATATCCTTACGCCCATGAAGGCGGCAAGCCCGGCCCCGAAGACCAGCAGTTCACTGATGATGAGCACCCACATCAACAGTTCCCCGGGCAACTCGTCGAGGATACCTGCGTCGTGCTGGTCCGGCTTCGGTGACGGAGCGTGCATCCGCGGCTCTAGCCTCCGACAATCTGGCGGTAAATCTGCGGCAAGGCCTGTGTCAGCCTGTCCGGATGCGGGATCACGGCAAAACCGCCTTGCCCGAACAGCCGCGGGAACCAGGACTTTGCCGATTTGTCGATGGTGACCCCAAAGACGGATTGGCCTGCCCGCCGGGCTTCCCGAACCGCCATCCTGGTGTCTTCGATGCCGTGCCGTCCTTCGTAATGATCGAGATCGTTGGGCTTGCCGTCGGTGATCACCAGAAGGAGTTTGCGTTTGCGCGACTGGGCCGCAAGGTCAGTGGTCACATGACGAATGGCCGCCCCCAGACGCGTGTAGAAGCCGGGCCGCAGCGTGCCGATCCTTTGTTCGACAAGGGCACTCATCGGTTCGTTGAAGCCCTTGCAGGACTGAAGGTAGACGCGCTGCCGTTTCAGGGATGAGAAAGCGGTTATGGCGAAATCATCCCCGCAGGCATTCAGACCCCAGGCAAGAGCGGTCAAGGCTTCCCGTTCGATATCGATCACGGCGCGTCCGGTGACGGCGCTCTCGGTCGAGCGGGACACGTCAAGCAGGATGGAAACCGCAAGATCACGCGCTTCCGGACGGTTCTGCAGCCAGATCCGTTCCGAGCCGGTGCCACCGGCCATCCGCTCCGCTTCGGAGCGCACCGCGGCATCAAGATCCAGTCCGTCGCCTTCCAGGTGTCCGCGTGTCGTTACCCGGCCTGGCCGGAGGGCTTCGAACTGTTTCTTCACCGAGCGGATGCGCCGTTTTGCGACGTCATCCATTCCGGCAGATCCCTTTTCCGGATCCGCTTCCGCAGTGCTGGTCAGAACGCAGACGTGGTCCGCCAGATAGCGGCCACTGCGTGTGTCCCACTCCGGGTAGAGATGCCGTCCGGACAGTCTTTCGCGGTCGACATCTTCCGGAGCCAGGTCAAGATGCAGCTTCAGACGGGTTGCCGGTGCCTTTGAGATCTGGCCAAGGCCGATCTCCTCCTGATCGTCAGCCGCCTTCTTGGCGCTGTCATGATCGTCGTCGTCGACACGGCGATTGAGATTGAGAAACTCTGCCCAGCTGAGAATGGCTTCGAATTTGTGCAGGATCAGGCTGTCCTTGCGTTCTGCCTGGTCTGCCTTGCGCCTGCGGGCGCGCACTGTCTTGCCGGTCGCGTCCTCTGGAGGACCGTCTGTCTCTCGGCTGTCGACTTCGTCTCCCGCGGAAAACACAACTTCTCTGAGGTCCGGCCAGAGCGGCACCGGCCGGAGAGGACGGTATCCACGCGGGGCGGACACATCCTCGAATGACTTTCGATCGATCCGTTCCTGCAGGTCCAGGACATCGGGGGCAGGAGTTCCAGGGTCGCCCAACAAATGACGCACGAGCCTGTCGACCCTTGCTTCCATCTCCGGCAAGGGGGCTTTTGGTCTTGCCACCAGCACCTGTTGGCAAAGGGCGGTGTAGAGGTCCCGCAAGCCTGGAGCCTGGTCAAGTGTGTCCCGAACCATGGCGGATATTGCCCCGAGGGACTGCAGATCCGCCCGGAGCGGGTCCGTTTCGGCGACATGGGCAGGTGCATGTGCCGCCAGCGCCGTTAACCAGACATAGAGGGCTGCATTCGCCTCCCGCGACGGGAACACCGCAAGGCTCGCCGGCAGTCTCAGGATCTCTCCATCGAAACTGGTTCGTGTCACGGTTTCGGCTTCCGTGCCGAGCCGCCTCAGAAATCCGAGGCGGTGGCGCGAAACCTCCTGGGCGACCGGACGAAGCTCGACACTGTGAGTTCCCCCCAGTCCCCGGAAAAGGACAGCAAGCCGCCCGCCGACCTCATCGAGGCCGACCGCGGCTCCATGATGCACCTCGGGCGCATCCAGGCGGCTTGCAAACGCGTGCCACAGTTTCCCGATGGTTTCCTCGGGTTCCCATGGCTCGATGTCGATCTTGCCCATCGGTCTGGCCTCACCCAAACACGGCCGTGACAAGATCAAGGAGCCCGCGTTTCACGTCTTCATCGTCGGTCAACGGTTCGATCATAGCGGCTTCGATCGCCCTTCCGACAGGCATGCCCTGAGCAATCAGTGTTGCTGCATAGACGACCAGCCGGGTCGACACGCCTTCCTCAAGATCCTGGCCTTTCAGCGCCCTGAGTTTTCCGGCCAGACGCACCAGCGCGGCGGTCCGGTCGCGGTCGAGGCCACTTTCCTCGCAAACGACTTCGGTTTCCAGATCCATTGGCGGGAAATCGAATTCAAGCGAGAGGAAACGCTGTCGGGTCGACGGTTTCAGGGTCTTCAGGATGTTCTGGTAGCCGGGATTGTAGGATGCGACGAGCATGAAGCCCGGTGCTGCCACCAGTTCCTCGCCGGTCCTGTCGATCGGCAGGGTCCGGCGATCATCCGTAAGAGGATGCAGCACGACAGTCACATCCTTGCGGGCTTCCACAACCTCGTCGAGATAGCAGATTGCGCCCTCCCTTACGGCCCGGGTCAGCGGTCCGTCCATCCAGACCGTCTCGCCGCCCTTGAGAAGATACCGGCCGATCAGGTCGGCGGCGGCGAGGTCGTCATGACAGGCGACCGTATAAAGCTTGCGGCCGAGTTTTGCCGCCATGTGGGCGACGAAACGGGTCTTGCCGCAGCCGGTTGGGCCTTTCAGCAGAACCGGCAGCCCGTTCCTGTGCGCGGCTTCGAAGACGTCGCATTCGTCGCCTTGCGAGAGGTAGAAGGGGGCGAATGCCGCCCCCTTTTTGCTGGAGACACTTGCTTCCATGTCCATCACTCCGCCGGTGCGCCGGCTGCTTCACCCGGCTGGATGACTTCGCGGCGTGGGACCGCAACTGCGTAGATGAACAGCAGGGCCCCGAGTACGAAGGCTGCGCCTGCCCCGAACCGCATCCAGTAGAACACGGCCAGCTGGTCCTGAACGTCCATGTAGTATTCGCCCATGACACGCTGCAGGTGGGTTTGCACCGTTCCGGCGAACGTCAGGACGAAGGTCATGAAGGACATGCCGCCGGCCATCAGCCAGAAGGACACCATATTGAGCACCTGGTTGTAGGGGTCCCGGCCACGCAGAAGGGGCATGGCGTAGGTAATGATTGCCAGGTTAAGGGAAACATAGGCACCGAAGAAGGCCAGGTGTCCGTGGGCGGCAGTGATCTGCGTGCCGTGGGTGTAGTAGTTCACGCCATGCAGGGTATGCAGGAAACCCCAGACGCCGGCGCCGAAGAAGGCGAGCGTGGCGCAACCGAGCGACCACAGCAGCGCGGCCTTGTTGGGGTGGTCGCGGCGGCCCTTCCAGACCATGACGAAGGCGAAGGCCATCATGGCGAAGAAGGGGATCACCTCCAGTGAGGAGAAGATCGAGCCGATCCACTGCCAGTATCCGGGAGTGCCGATCCAGTAATAGTGGTGACCGGTGCCCAGGATGCCGGAGAACAGCGCGGCAGCGACGATGACATAGAGCCATTTTTCGATGACTTCGCGATCGACGCCTGTCAGCTTCAGCATCAGGTAGGCAAGGACCGAGGCCATGATCAGTTCCCAGACACCTTCGACCCACAGGTGCACGATGTTCCACCAGTACTGCTTGTCGAGCGAGAGATTGCTCGGATTGTAGAAACTGAACAGGAACAGGAGTGCCAGACCCCACAGGCCCAGAAGCAGGATGTTGGTGATCGCGGTCTTCTTGCCTTTCAGCACCGTCATGGTGATGTTGAACAGGAAGATCAGCGCGGCAACGACGATGCCGACCTTGACCCATTTGGGCTGCTCGATGAACTCGCGGCCTTCCTTGCCCAGCAGCCAGTTGCCTTCAAACAGGTTGAAGACATAGGTGAGAACAACGCCGAGCGTGCCGACCACCAGGATGATGAGCTGCAAGTAAGCAAGCTTGGTGGAATGGATTTCCCGTTCCGCTTCTTCGGGGATCAGGAAATAGGCAGAGCCCATGAACCCGAGCAGAAGCCAGACGATCAGGCTGTTGGTGTGCAGCATCCGCACGATGTTGAAGGGGAGCAGCTCCGACAGAAAGTTCGGCGCCACATAGATGTAGCCTGCGAGCAGCCCGCCCAGAACCTGGACGGCGAACAGGCCCATTGCCACGGCGAAATACGCCAGGGCGACCTTTTGAGATTGGTATTTCATCTTGGGTTTCCTCAGCGTTCAAAATCAGCCGGCGTCGTTCGGCGGCCAGTCCTGGGCGTCGATCTTGTCTGTCCAGATCAGGAAGTTGGTGAGATCGCGGATCTCTTCGTCCGTCAGGTGGAACTGCGGCATCTGGCGGCGGCCTTCGATGCCGGAGGGCTGGGATTCCATCCATCCTTTCAGGGTCTCGAAAGCCAGGTCAGGATCGTCAAGCACGCCCCAACGGGTCATCACGTTGCCGACTTCGGGTGCGAAATAGGCACCTTCGCCCAGGATCGTGTGACAATTGATGCAGGCCTTGTCTTCCCAGACCCGTTTGCCTGCGGCAACGCTGTCGGTCAGCGTCGCCGCGTCTGTCGATGTGCTGGTGATGTAAAGGTGACTGTGCACCGACAGCCCCACAAAGATGATGATGAAAAAAAGCGACCCGCCATAGAATATGTTTCGGGCCATGCTTTTGGTCATGACTTCGCGCATAGCGCGCTCCTTTCCCCGGAGTTGATCCTGCCGGGAGGGTGACAGCGCGCAGCCGCTTTTCCTTAACCAAAGTCAAGTGGACCTGAATGCAGTGCTGAGGACAGTGCAGTTCATGGATAAGAGGGAAGGACGAAGCGCCGGATGCAGCCCTAAAGTGCAAGACCCCTGCGACAATTGTGTCGTTTTGCAGAGGGTAAGGCGCTTATTTATTCAATGAAGTCATATACTTATAAGAATAAGACTCTGCCGGCGTTGCTGGTGAACAGCGCAGATCAAACCTGTCTGAAAATTTCAAGTTAACGAAAGTCAAGGAAGTAGACCCTGCCTGCGCGCACCGTCCGACTGCCTCACCAGTCGAACGGAGACTAATCATGATCTCGACACGAGCCATTCGGAGAAATGCGCTGCTGATGAGTGTGGCTTTCACACTCGGACTGTCGGCAGTCGGCGTTTCTGCCCAGGACAAGCCGGCGGACCACGGCAGTGGTCCTTCGGCTGCCTATGAACCCAGCATGTCAACACTCGGCCAGCTGAAGGTCGAGATTCCGGGGCGCAAGGAAGGCGATCCGGTAATGACGCCTGACGAATACCAGAATGCAAACCAGATCTATTTCGAACGCTGCGCCGGTTGTCACGGCGTTTTGCGCAAGGGTGCAACCGGCAAGCCGCTGACCACGGATATCACACGGGAAAACGGCTACGAGTATCTGCGGGACTTCATTACCTACGGCTCGCCTGCCGGTATGCCGAACTGGGGTACTTCGGGCGAACTGACCGACGAACAGGTCGACATGATGGCTCGCTATATCCTGCTGGAACCGGCGTCACCGCCTGAATTCGGTATGGACGAAATGCGCAAGAGCTGGAAGGTTCTGGTTGCGCCGGAAGATCGTCCGAAAGAGAAGATGAACGATATCGACATCGACAATCTCTTCTCGGTCACGCTGCGCGACAGCGGTCAGGTCGCTCTGATCGACGGTGAAACCTACGCAATACACGCGGTGATAAACACCGGTTATGCGGTTCATATTTCGCGTATTTCCGCCTCCGGACGCTATCTTTACGTGATCGGCCGCGATGCGCTTGTGAACATGATCGACCTGTGGATGGAAGAGCCGGCAACAGTGGCGCAGATCAAGGTCGGCACCGAAGCCCGCTCCATCGAAACTTCAAAAATGAAGGGTTGGGAAGACAAGTATGCGATCGCCGGCTCCTACTGGCCGCCGCAATACGTGATCATGGACGGCGACACTCTGGAGCCACTCAAGATCAAGTCCACCCGCGGCATGGTCTATGACGATCAGACCTACCATCCAGAGCCGCGTGTCGCGTCCATCGTGGCGTCGCACTACAACCCGGAATTCATCGTCAACGTGAAAGAAACCGGCAAGATCCTTCTGGTCGACTATTCAGACATCAAGAATCTGAAGACGACCGAGATCGAAGCCGAACGCTTCCTGCACGACGGCGGATTCGACAGCACCAAGCGTTACTTCCTCGTGGCTGCCAATGCCCGCGGCAAGGTCGCGGTCGTCGACACCAAGGAAGGCAAGCTGACGGCCTTGCTTGAAACCGGCGGTCAGACACCTCACCCGGGGCGTGGTGCCAACCTGATCCACCCGACCTACGGTCCTGTCTGGGTCACTTCGCACCTCGGCGATGAAACCGTTGCCCTGATCGGCACGGATCCCGAAGGCCATCCGGACAACGCCTGGAAGGTCGTACAGACCCTCTACGGGCTCGGTGGCGGTTCCCTCTTCGTCAAGTCCCATCCGAAGTCGAACCATCTCTACGTGGATGCGCCCTTGAACCCGGATGCGGAGATTTCGGGAGCCATCGCGGTGTTCAACGTCGACGACCTGACGCAGGAAGAACCTGAATTCAAGGTCCTGCCGATTGTCGAATGGGCGGATGTCGGCGAAGGCCAGCCCCGTGTCGTTCAGGGCGAATTCGACCAGGCGGGCGAGGAAATCTGGTTCTCCGTCTGGAATGCCAAGGACAAGGAAAGCGCGATCGTCGTCGTTGACGACAAGACGCTCGAATTGAAGCACGTCATCAAGGATGAACGGCTGATCACACCGACCGGCAAGTTCAACGTCTTCAACACGCGCGCCGACGTCTACTGACATCCAGCCCGGAGAGGCGGACCACCGCCTCTCCCTTTTTCTTTCTTTCATACCGCCTGCAGGAGCAAATGATGAAACAGCCAGGTAAGGTCTATCTGATCGGAGCAGGCCCCGGAGACCCGGAGCTTCTGACACTCAAGGCCCTGCGTATGCTCCAGGAAGCGGATGCCGTTGTATTCGACCGGCTGGTTTCGCCGGAAATCCTATCGTTGGCACCGTACACCGCCCTGCAGGTCCCGGTAGGAAAATCACCCGACAATCATCCGGTTCCGCAGGAGAGGATCAACGAGATCCTGGAAGAACTGGCCCTGGAAGGCATGACTGTCGCCCGCCTAAAAGGCGGCGATCCGCTGATTTTTGGCCGAGGCTCGGAAGAAGCCAAACACCTGATGTCACGTGGAATTGCGGTCGAATACGCGCCAGGCATTACCGCCGCCCAGGGCGCGGCCTGTGTCACGGGTGTGCCACTCACCCATCGCGGTCTGGCAACTGGAGTTCGCTACGTGACCGGTCACCGGCAGGCGAACGGGTTTCTCGATCTCGATTGGAAAAGCCTCGCCTGCGAAGACACCACGCTGGTTGTTTACATGGGCGTTGCCAACATCGGGCAGATTGCCATGCGCCTGATTGCCGAGGGACTGAGCGGGACAACCCCCGTACTTGCCATCGCAAACGCGACGACGCCGCGGGAAACCAGGCTCTATTCCGAACTCGACAGGATTGCGATCGATGTTCGCGACGCCAGGCTCAAGGCACCTGTGCTGTTTGTAGTCGGCAAAGTCGTGACCCTGAGTGCCGAATGGCCAGCAACAACCTTTGACGCCATGCTCAGTACCGTGGACAGCGGCACGGCCGGAAGGCTGGTCAATGCTTAAGACATTGCTCACGATTGCCTTTTGTCTTCTGGCCATCACCAGCCTTGCGCTAGCCGAAGAACAGGGCACTCCGGCGGCGCTGGTCAATCTGGTGCGCCAGGACTGCGGGTCATGCCACGGCATGACGCTGAAAGGCGGACTCGGTCCCGATATTCGGCCCGACGCACTTGGCCACTACGACATCGATACCCTGTCCACAGTGGTTCTGGACGGCATCCCGAAAACGGCAATGCCTCCCTGGCGCCCGATCCTGAGCGAGGCCGACGCGAGGAAAATTGCCGAATATCTTTTGAAGGGAGACACGAAATGAAGTGGCTATACGGAGCCGTTTTGGCGGCCATGTTGACCGGCACCGCTCAGGCGCAGTCGGTCGTTGCCACCGGCGATCTCGGTCTCGTCGTCGAACGGGGGAGCGGGTCGCTGTTGCTGGTCGATCAGTCCGACCGCGCGTCCCTGACACGGATCAAGGGCCTTGGCGATCTGTCCCACGCCAGCCTGGTCTATTCGCCGGACGAACGCTTTGCCTATGTCTTCGGGCGTGATGGCGGCCTTACCAAGGTTGACCTTGTCGAGAAACGGATAGCAAAGCGCGTTTTACAATCCGGAAACGCCATCGGCGGAGCCATTTCGGACGACGGCTCGCTGGTTGCCGTTTCAAATTATGAGCCCGGTGGCGTGCGCATCTTCGATGCCGAGACGCTGGAGATGGTGGCAGATATTCCGACGGGCTCGAAGACAATCGGTCTTGTCGATGCGCCCGGCAAACGCTTCGTCTTCACCCTGTGGGATGCGGGCGAAACCTGGATTGCGGATCTCAACACCGAAGAACCGAAAATTACCAGGATCACCGGCATGGGCAACAACCCTTATGACGCCCTGATCACTGGTGACGGCCGTCTCTACATCACCGGCCTGTTCGGCGAAGACGGACTGACCGCACTCGACCTGTGGCAGGAAGATCCCGAGCCGATCCGGGTTCTGCCCGGATACGGCCGCGGAAAAGCGGAACTGCCGGTCTACAAGATGCCGCACCTGGAAGGCTGGGCACGTGCCGGCCAGGAGTTTGTCCTGCCCGCTGTCGGGCACCACGAGGTTCTGTGGGTCGACGGAGACACGCTCGCCGAAACCGGACGCACCAGAACCCATGGCCAGCCGGTCTTTGCCATGGCGAGACCTGATGGCCGCCAGGTCTGGGTAAACTTCGCACATCCGCTCAATAACACCATCCAGGTGATCGACACGGTCACGAAGCAGGTGGTGCACGAGTTCAAACCCGGCCCTGCCGTCCTGCACATGGAATTCACGCCGCGCGGCAACGAGGTCTGGATCTCGGTGCGCGATGCCGGCAAGGTAATGATCTACGACACCCGGACCTTCGAGAAGACAGGCGAAATCGACGCCGAAAGCCCGTCCGGCATCTTCTTTACAGCCCGGGCTCACAGGACGGGGTTGTGAGCCATGACAAGCCTCATCGATCCGTTCGACCTGACCCTGCTCGATAGTTGGCAACGGGACTTCCCGTTGGTTCCGAGACCTTTCGAAATCATCGCTGCCGCTGCGAACTGCCCCGAGGATGACGTTATCGGGCGGTTGAAAGATATGGCCGCGACCGGCCGGATCACCCGTGTTGGGGCCACCTGCGCACCCAACACGGTTTCGGCTAGCACGCTTGCGGCCATGTCGGTGCCACACGACCGCATCGAGGATGTTGCCGCAATCGTCGGCGCGCAGCCGGGCATCAATCATTCGTACCTGCGGGAGAATTACCGGAACCTCTGGTTCGTTGCCACCGGCCCGGACCGGGACCACGTCAACGAGGTTCTCGACACCATTCGGAGACAGACGAATCTTGCCGTTCTGGATCTTCCGATTGTCCGTCCGTTCAACATAGACTTGGGCTTCAGCTTGAACGGCGACCCGGGCCGGCCACCAGTGCCCCGGCCGGTCCGGTTGGAGCAACTGCAGGAGGGTGACGATGACCTCCTGCAGGCTCTGACCACGGGACTGCCCCTTTGTCGGCGGCCTTACCTGCGTATTGCGGAGGACCTCGGCCGGACGGAAGAGGCCATACTGGACAGGATCGAGGATCTGCTCGAGGCGGGCATAATTTCCCGATTTGGCGTGATTGTGCGTCACCGTGCCCTGGGGTGGCGCGCGAACGCCATGGTCGTCTGGGATATCGAGCCGGACCGGATCACCTCGGCGGGCCCGGCTCTTGCGGCGCATCCGGGCGTAACCCTGTGTTATGAACGCCGGCCCGTGGCGGGCGTCTGGCCCTATCGGCTTTACTGCATGATCCACGGCCGGAGCCGATCGCAGGCGCTGGATGTGCTCATTCAGGCATCACGCCTGCCGGAGGTCGCGGACGTGAGACATGACGTTCTCTTCTCCACCCGCTGCTTCAAGCAGACAGGTGCAATGATCTCTCGCCAGGGAGTTGCGGCATGACCCGGGACCTGTCTCCTCTCGAACGGACCCTGATCAACCGTCTGCAGGACGATCTGCCACTGGCCCCGCAACCTTTTCAGGAACTGGCGCAGGAGCTGGACCTGAGTGAAGAGGAGGTTGCCGGACATATCCGGACCTTGCGCGACGACGGCTTGCTGACGCGGTTCGGTCCGTTTTTCGATGCGAAAGCCCTGGGCGGCGCTTTTTGCCTCTGCGCCATTGCTGTGCCGCCGGAGAGATTTGAAGAGGTCTTAACCAAAGTCAATGCCTACCCCGAGGTCGCCCATAACTATGAACGGGATCACAAGCTGAACATGTGGTTCGTCCTGGCAACGGAAAGTCAGGCCGCAATTTCGGCAACAGCCGAAGCAATCGAGCGCGACACAGGTTTGCCCGTGCTTCTGTTTCCGAAGGAACGCGAGTTTTTCATAGGATTTCGGGTGAACGCATGACCTTGACTCCCCAGGACCGAACGATCGTCGAAGCCACGCAGGCCGGATTGCCGCTGGTCACCAGACCCTATGCTGTCGTTGCCGAAAGCCTGGGACTGAGCGAAGCGGACCTGATCGAGCGCCTGAAGCACCTGAAGGCGCAGGGTATCATCCGGCGAATTGGCGCTGCTCCAAATCACTATCGTCTAGGCATGACCGCCAACGGCATGACCGTCTGGGACGTCGATGATGCGGTGGTCGACAGTCTCGGCGAAAAGGTAGGCGTCCTGCCGTTCGTCACGCATTGCTACCGCCGACCCCGGGCGCTGCCGGACTGGCCCTACAATCTCTTTGCCATGGTTCATGGAGAAACCCGCGACGAAGTGATCGCCAAACGGTCGGAGATCTCCAGCCTGCTGGGCAAGGCCTGCCGCGCCAGTGACATCCTGTTTTCAACGCGCATCCTGAAAAAGACGGGCATGCGCCTGCGCGGCAAGGAGGGCTGAACGATGTTCCGCCTCTCGGAATACATGCACCAGATCATTGACCCGACGCCTGTGCGGACCCGCCGTGGAAACGGCGCGGTCAAGCCGGTGGTGATCTGGAACCTCACCCGGCGCTGTAACCTGAAATGCCGGCATTGCTATACGGTGTCGGCGGACGTCGATTTTCCAGGCGAGTTGACCCACGACCAGGCCATGGCGACCCTGGAGGATCTTGGATGCTTCGGCATTCCCGCTCTGATCCTGTCCGGGGGTGAACCGCTGGACCGGAAAGACCTGTTTGAGATTGCCGGGCGGGCCAGAAGCCTTGTGCGCATGCTGGCCCTGTCGACCAATGGCACCAGGTTGCACGGCGAAACTGCCGACAAGGTGGCAGAAATCGGCTTTGATTATGTGGGCATATCCATTGACGGGATCGGCTCCACCAACGACTGGTTTCGCGGTGTTGAAGGCGCTTTTCAATCTGCTCTGCGGGGCGTTCGAGAATGCAAGGCACGCGGCATCAAGGTCGGGCTGCGCTTCACCCTGACGGAGGGCAACCACGAGAGCCTGCCTGATCTTCTGCGCCTTTGCGACGATGAGGGCGTCGACAAGTTTTACCTGTCCCATCTCGTTTATGCCGGCCGGGGTGACAAGCACCGCGGTGAAGACGCCGAACACATGCGCTCCAGGTGGGCAATGGATGTGTTGATGGACCGGGCATGGCAAGGTGTCAGCGGTGGCAGACCACTCGATATCGTTACCGGCAACAATGATGCCGACGCGGTTTATTTCCTGGAGTGGGTGGACCGGACCTTTGGGCCTGACACCACTGCCCACGTGCGCGATCATCTCGCCGATTGGGGTGGCAACTCTTCCGGTCTCGGCGTTGCCAACATCGACACGCTTGGCAACGTGCATCCGGATACCTATTGGTCCGACTACACCATCGGCAGTGTGAAGGTCGTTCCCTTCTCCGACCTGTGGACGGGAGCGGATCCGATGCTGGCGCGGCTTCGGACGAGGCCCCGCCCGCTCAAGGGGCGGTGTGGCGCTTGTGCCTTCAAGGATGTGTGCGGGGGCAATACCCGTATCCGCGCGCTGCAACTGACCGGTGATCCCTGGGCCGAAGACCCTGCCTGTTATCTCAGCGACGACGAAATCGGGCTTGCCGGTGCCGGCGGTGACCGCCTGGCCGTGACCCCGTTCCGAGGAAAACGCCATGATCCGGCTCATCGCTTCGCTTAGCGCGCTCCTGCTGCTGACTTCGCCGTCGGTCGCAGGCCCCGCGCAGGACTATGCCGACAATTGTCAGGACTGTCACGGTGCCGGCCGTCTCGGCGGTGTCGGACCAGCTCTGATCCCGGAAACCTTGGGCCGCATGCGCGGACCGGATCTCGATACAGTCATTCGCGACGGACGCAAGGCGACACAGATGCCGGCGTTCGCCGATATACTGAACGATGAGCAGATCGAGGCCCTGGCCGCCTTTTTGAAAGAACCACTGAGCGAGGTTCCGGACTGGACCGAAACGGACATCGCCGCCAACCTGGTGATCAACGAGGACTACCAGCCCGTCGAAACGCCTGTCTGGCAGTCCGACCCGATGAACATCACCCTGGTCGTCGAAACGGGCGATCATCATGTCAGCGTTCTCGATGGCGACACCTTCGAGACGCTCGACAGGTTCGCAACGCCGTTTGCAGTCCATGGCGGGCCGAAATTCTCGCCGGACGGGCGCTATGTCTTCATCATGTCGCGTGATGGCTGGGTCCAGAAATACGATCTCTACGCGCTTCAGGAGGTTGGCCGGGTCCGGGCAGGGCTAAACAGCCGCAACATTGCGATGAGCCATGACGGCAAGTGGCTGGCAGTTGCCAACTACCTGCCGATGACGCTGACGATCCTGTCGACCGAAGACCTTTCGGTCGCAACCGTGATGGACGTGACCGCCAAGGACGGCACCGCAAGTCGCGTTTCGGCGGTCTATCAGGCCCCCAACCGAAAGAGCTTCATCCTTGCCTTGAAGGATGCTCCGGAAATCTGGGAAATTGCCACCGATCCCGATGCAGACCCGGTCTACGAAGGGTTCGTGCACAGTCGGGAAAAAGGCATGGTCGAAGCTTTGCCTTCGTCCGAAGGGCTCTTTGCCCGCCGGAGAATCCTGACGGCAGAACCGCTTGACGACTTCTTTTTCGATGATGATTACCGGCATCTCGTCGGGGCTTCGCGCGACGGTGCGCGAGGCGTGGTCGTCAACCTGAATGTCGGCCGCGAAATTGCCGAACTGCCGCTGGAAGGCATGCCGCATCTCGGGTCCGGCATCAGTTGGGAACGGGACGGCCACAGGGTCATGGCAACCCCGCATCTGAAAGAAGGCAAGCTGTCGGTCATTGACACCGAAACCTGGAAACAGATCGCGACGATCAAGACGGACGGCCCCGGTTTTTTCCTGCGCAGCCACGAGAACACACCCTATTTCTGGGCCGATGTCTTCTTCGGCCCGAACAAGGACGAGATCCATGTGATCGACAAGGAAAGCCTGGAAATCGTCAAGACACTGAAGCCGGTCGAAGGTGCAACGGTCGCCCATGTCGAATTCACGAAGGATGGCCGCTACGCCCTTGTCTCCGTCTGGGAGGATGACGGCGCGGTGATTGTCTATGACGCCACCACTCTGAAAGAGGTCCGGCGTCTGCCCATGCGCAAACCTTCAGGGAAGTACAATGTCTGGAACAAGATCACTTTTTCGGAAGGAACGAGCCATTGAGGCGATCCTCGCCTCGCACGGCCAGCCGTCACACCCGCAGGCAGGTGAAGCGTATTTACGCGCACTTGCGCAGCAGGTCCGCGAATTCCTGCCCAGCTGGTCCATCCGTTCGGCCACGTTGGCCGCGCCTGATGCTCTTGATCGTGCCCTGGACCTTGCCGGGCCTGAGCCGCTTGTTTTTCCGGTCTTCATGGCCGAGGGCTGGTTCACGCAGACCGCTTTAACGGGAAGGCTGAAGGGAACCGGCGCCCGGCAATTGCCTGCGCTCGGCATCCATCCCGAGTTGCCCCGCCTGACGGCGCGCTTTCTGGAAATGACGGCTGAAAGAATCCACTGGAACGCATCCGGCTACGAACTGCTGCTGGCAGCCCATGGTTCGGCAACTTGCCGGTCAACCGCACAAAGCACCATCCGGTTCGCTGCAGGTCTCGCCGAATGGCTGCCGGAGAGACCGATCCGGCTGGGGTTCCTGGAAGAAGTGCCGTTCTTGGAAAATACCGCCGCCAGCTGCGGCATGAGAACCATTCTGTTACCTCTTTTTGCCGGCAACGGGCACCACGTGACCCAGGACATTCCGGAAGCCCTCGACGGGGCCGGTTTCGAAGGCCTGCGCCTTGCTCCTCTGATCGAGGCGCCATTCATGCCGAAACTCATCGCCTGTGCGCTTGAGAGTGCCAACCGGGAGGAACTGGCAGCGTGACCCAGATCGAAACCGGCTGGCCGGTGCGCAAACTTGTGATCTTGCTCTATCCGTTCACGGCTGCTGCGGTTGCCATCAATCTCTACATGCTGAGCCTGATGGGGCAGGCTGTCGGTTTGCCGCCCCTGTCGCCTGTCATGTCGATCTGGCTCAGTTTGCCACTCGGCGTACCAGCTACGTGGTTTGCGGCAAAATGGGTGCGGCGACTGATGGACGAAGCAGATGGAAAACCGCCACCGGCAAATTGATACTCTCTCGATCGGAAAACGGAGCATGCGGATGGAAAGGAAACAGCGTCAAGGAATGGGCCTGCGTATTGCGGGTGCGGCTGCCGTTGTTTTCGGCCTCATGACAGTGCTGAGTGGTGGAACGGTTCTCTTTGGCGGCGATCAGCTATCCAGTTTGGCTGGCAACGTCGTCTCGTTTGTCGTGTGGATCAATTTTTTGGCTGGCTTTGCATATGTAATGACCGGCATCGGACTCTGGTTCGCCAGAGGGTGGGCTCGCTGGATGGCCATCGCGATTCTAACCGGGACCGCGATCGTTTTATGTGCATTCCTTGTGTATGTGTCCCAGGGTGGGCCTCATGAAACGCGCACTCTCGTGGCATTAATCTTCAGAACGGGCTTCTGGGCGATCGTTGCCTCGACCGCCCTGCGCGCAGTAAACCGTAAATAGACGCCCTCCTCAAGCCGTCAGCCACCCTGCCGAACCATCGCGGCGCACCACGAAGGCGCTGGTTGCCGGAAGCTCTGCCAGAGCTATCCCAAGGCGGTTCTCTTCAAGCACCAATGCAGCCGTGGACAGGCCATCGGCAAGAGCTGCGGCCGGAGCTATGACGCTAGCGCCATCTACTGCACCCGCAACCGGCAGGCCGGTTCGCGGATCGATGATGTGGGAGCGCCGGCCGGCTTGATCGAAGGTCGTTCCGAGCCGCGCAGAACTGGCGACTGCGGCGTCCGTCAATCTGATCCTGGTCGTCGCCTCTGCGCGTTCGGCCACCGGCTGCAACGTCACTGGCCAGCCACGTTGAGAGCCTGCGTCAAGTGCAGGTTCTTCATCCGGCCTACCTCTGGTGACGATCTCACCGAGATCGACCACCATGTTCGTGCATCCTTTCGAGGCAAGGAACGCCGTGACCCTATCCGTGATGTAACCTTGGGCAATGCCGTTGAAGGACATGGACATGCCTCTTTGAGCAAACCGGATCTCGCCCGGGCCATAGACGACGTGTTTGAAGCCTGTGCGGCTTCGGGCAGCCGCAAGAACCTCTCCGGCGTCGCCGGACGCCTGCCTGGCATAATAGGCCCACAAAGGTTGAATGGTCGGGTCGAAGGCTCCTTCAGTCGCTGCATGAAGCCTGTGGCACAGGCCGAGCAGATCGACCATTTCCAGAGAAGGCGCCGAAAGCCGCCCGTTGGCATTCAGCCGGACCAGCTCGCTGTCCGGTTGGTAGAGACTGAAGATCGCTTCCAGCCTTCGGATTTCCGCTTCCACCTTGGTGAACAGACGTTTCGCTTCGCTTGCGCTTTCGTGCAGGATATCGATTTCTGCACCAGCCCCCAGTGCAATACCGCGCCAGCGGTACAATTGGGCCTGTCCACCTGCCATTGCTCCGGCTGCCGGCAATGCAAGGCCAGCAACACTGGCGGCGCAGATCCGCAGGAAACGCCTGCGGTTCATGGGTGGTTGATTGATGGTCGCATGTGTCATTGCGCAGCCCCGTGTTTTACAGCCATGGGGACCGAGGTGGCGGCGGACACATCGACGGCTCCCAGAACGTAGTCAGTCGGGATATCGTCGACTTGAACGACGCTGCCATTGTTGTCCTTCGTGAAGGCGTTTGCTCCGGCTTGCGTGCCAAAGGGAATTGCCTCCGGAGCGCCCATGCCGCCTGCCACGTTGCTGCCGATGACGAACCAGGCAGCATTCAGATCGATCCAGTTATCGGTGCCCGGTTGGGTCCAGCTTTCCGCCTGTTCCATGTCGTTGACATAAACGGCCGCGATATCTTTCGGTTCTTCGGGGGAACGCAGGAAGGCAACCGCGTCGCGAACTTGCGTAAACCAGAGTGGATTGGGATTTCCTGTCAGGTGGATTTGGGCCTTGGGGCCATCATGCTCCAGAACAGTCATTTGGCAATAGTGACCGGCCGCTTCCGGTGTCAGATGCATTGCATCCGGTTTGGCAATTTGGACCTCTTCCTGACAGGCAGCCAGGAACCCGAGCAAGAAGACAGAGATGAGCGCGCGTTTCATGGCGCAATCCTTTTTATTAGAAGAGCGGAACCGGCCATGGCCAGACCGGCAAACACGGTCAGCGAGCCAAGGGCGAGCAGGGGATCGAAGGGCAGGGCGTCTGCCACCCCGGCCATGCCGCCCACCAGATCGTTTGCACCGAGAGCCGCCAGGTTGAACAGGCGGAAGGCGTCGGCCGGGTTGAGCAGGATGGCATAGGGGAAAACGTCGGACGCGAAGACACCGCTGGGATTGGCAACGAGCGCGCCCAGGAGCGCAAGGTCATACAGGACGACCATCATCAGCCAGACAGCCACCGAAGCTGCCGCTGCGGTGCGTGACTGGCGCGTCAGCGAGCTCAGCACATAACCTGTCGCCAGAAAGCAGACCCCGAGCAGGACCGAGGTTGCGATCAGCCGGACAAAATCCGCAAGCCCCGAGAGAGAGCCGTAGCCCGCTGCCACAAGCAATCCTGCCGTCAGTCCGTAGCCGACGACCAGGGCAAATGCGAGAACCAGCGTATGGCCGACGGCCTTGCCGATCAGAAATTCGACGCGGGAGATCGGGCAGGACAGTGTCATTAGCAAGGTGCCGCGTTCGATCTCGCCGCAGATCGCGTCGAAGGCAAGCAGTAATGCAATGAGCGGCACAAGATAGACCGATAGACTGGCCAGCGAGGCAACGGTGATGGTCAGCCGGTCGACGCCGAGGGTTCCCGCAGGCGCCGAGCCGAGCAGGGCGAGCGCCAGCGAGAACACGGCGAGGATCATCGCGGCCAGCAGGATCCATCGATTGCGAATGCCAATACGGATTTCCTGTCCGGCCACTGTGAGGATTCTGGAGAACATAGCTCAGGCCTCCTTGCCAGCGGCGCTGGAAAAATACCTGTAGACGTCATCAAGGCTGGGCGCATGGACATCAACATCCTCAACCAGGTCGCCAAGGGCGCTGATTGCCGAAAGGGTTCTGACCTTGTCATCCGCATTGCAGTTGAATTCCACTGAACGTCCATTCATCTGTCCGCCACCGAGGCTTTCGGACACATGGTCGAGATCCTCGGGTCTGGTCCAGACCTTCAGCCTGATCGGCAACCCGGCCTGGGCACGCAGGCGGCTCAGGATGTCGTCGGCAACGAGCCGGCCTTTCGACAGGATCAGGATCCGGTCGGTCCGTGCCTCCAGTTCGGTGAGGGCATGAGACGACAGCAGAACGGTAGTTCCCTGTCCCGCGATTTCACCAATCAGTTCGTACACTGTCTGCCGGGAGATCGGATCGAGGCCTGTCGTCGGTTCGTCCAGCAGGATCAATCTTGGCCGGCCGATGAGTGCCTGGGCGAGACCGAGGCGTTGACGCATGCCCTTGGAATAGGTGCCAACCCTCCGTTTTGCAGCCTCCGCCAAACCTACCCGTTCCAGCAACGGCAAAGCCCTCGCAGGGCGTTCGCCTTTCAGTCTTGCATAGAAGGTCAGAACTTCCTTGCCCGAGAGAGATGCGGGAAAAGCCACGGATTCCGGCAGATAAGCTGTTCCGATACGGGCATCATGGCTGCCTGGGGCTGCGCCCATAACCGTGACGTCTCCACGGTCGCGCTTCAGGAATCCGAGCACAATCTTAAACAGTGTCGTTTTGCCAGCGCCGTTATGACCGAGCATGGCAACCCGTTCACCTCCGTTCAGCGAAAAGGACACGTCGTCGACGGCCTTGTGTCCGGAAAAGGTCTTGCAGACGCCATCCACGCGGAGGGTCGGTGCATTGAGGGATGTTTCGGTCATCCTTGAACTCCCGAATTCGGTGTCGCCCGCACTGGCGGATGCATCAGTGGGGCGTTGTCGACGATGCCGCCAGGCAGCAGCGCCGGAAATTGAGATTGGGTCCAACGGAGCAGCTGAACAGCCGGACTGCCCACCAGAAGCTTGGCGGAGGGTTGGGTCCACAGGACCTGGTCGACCATGTCATTGGGCCGGTAGGCGGTGTCGGCAATGCCGTCGCCGTTCATGTCGAAGGCGGGGTGATCGCTCCAATAATTTCCGCGTCCGTCCGTGCTCCAGTCGAGTTGACGGCTGCCGACATATTTCACCTGCGTCTTGTTGCCGATAAAAGCATTGCCCTCGAAGGCGTTGTTCGCGGATCCCGCCGTGAAGTGAACGCCTATGGGGCAGCCTTCGAAGCTGTTGTCTGTCACTGTGTTCTTGTTGGCATTGTACATGAACAGACATTTTTCACCGCCGCCTTTGACCTGGTTGCCGGAGATCTCGGCGTGATTGGCGTAGTTCAGCATGAGGCCGTGATTGCGGTCGCCGATCGAGACGTTGTTGCGCACCTTCAGCCGGTCGGAAAACATCAGCGCGTAGCCGATGTCATTGCCCTTGGAAAAGTTGTTCTCGATGGTACCGTTGTTGCCGTGCATGTAGTGGACGGCAAAACGCAGGTCCTCGAAGCGGTTGTTGCGAAAAGTATCCTTGGGGCTGGTATTGACGAAAATACCGTCGCGGCCGAACCGGATTGTGTTGTATTCGGCCAAAAGACCGGGCGCGTTCCAGACATAGATGCCGTTGCCGCGCTCGTTCATGCGCAGGTCCTGGCGGCCTTCGATGAGATTGTTCGATACAGTTGCGTTGCGCGCACCATGAACATCGACACCTGTCAGGTTGTCGAGGATCCGGTTGTCACGCACAATGGCGCGATGTGCGGTCTTGGACAGCTTGACGCCTGCATCCAGCGTTTCCTGCGAGAGGCCTGAGCCGGTCAGTTCCAGCCCTTCCACGACACTGTCTGGTGCGTTGATGGTGACGACGCTGCCGGTGCCATTTCCGGCAATACCTGCCTTGCCCGCTCCACTCAGCGTCAAAGGTTTGTCGAGAACCACGGGGCCCTCATGGTTGCCGGGGGCAAGCCGGAGAACATCCCCGGCCTGCGCTTTTTCAAGAACCTGCTGCAAGGCGCCCTTTTCAGCCAGTACCTGCCATTCCTCTGCCTGAAGCGGCCCGCAGACAGCCAGGCTTGCGACAGCAGCGGTGGAAAGTGCCAGTAATCTGAAAAGAGCGCGGTGCATGGCTCAGGCGTTCCTCGGTTCCACGAACATCCGGCCGCGCATTTCCATGTGCAGCGCATGGCAGAACCACTGGCAATAGTACCAGTGGACCCCTGGGCGTTCGGCAACAAAGGTGACTGATGCTGTTGCCTGCGGACCAACTTCCATGGCGATGCCATAGTTGGACAGGCAGAAGCCGTGGGTCAGGTCATCAATATCATCGATGTTGGTAACGTAGATGGTCACTTCGTCGCCCTGTTTCACCGTGAATTTTTCAAGGCTGAAAGTAGGCGCGACCGAGTGCATGTAAACACGCACCTTGTTGCCGTCCCGAATGACGTCCTCAGCATATTCCAGCTCGACTCCGTCGGCGGCTGCCTGTTTCTTGGCATCGTCAAACCATGGATGATTGCGATCCCAGACAGTCGCAGGGTTCACCTTCGATGCATGCACGATGATGCTGTCATGAGGTTCGGCGAAGGTGGGACCGTCGTGAACGACCTTCATGTCGTCGGTGGAAATATCGATGAGCTGTTCGTTCTCCGGTTTCAACGGACCGACGTTCAGGAACCGGTCCTTGGAGAACTTGTTCATCGAGATCAGCCATTTGCCGTCCGCTTCCGCGGTTTCACCCATGGAAGTGGAGTTGTGGCCCGGCTGATAATGCACATCGACCTTAGAGATGATCGGATCGACATCTTCACCAGCATAGGCCTGAATAGCCTTGTCGACATTCCATTTCACGATCTGGCTGTCGAGGAACAGGGTCGTGAACGCGTTACCCTTGCCGTCGAAGGCCGTATGGAGCGGGCCAAGACCAAGCTGTGGCTCGGCGACAACGGCAGAGCGCGGATCGGCGTTTTCGGAGAAGAGTGCGTCGATCTTGGTCACGTCGATCACCGTGCAGGTGGGAGACAGCTTGCCGTTGATGACGATGTGCTTCTTGTCCGGTGCCGCGTTGCAGCCGTGCGGGCTGTTGGGAACCGGGATGTACCGGGTGAACTGGGACTTGGCTTCCTTGCGGCCGTCGACGATGGGCACACCGTTGAGTTCCCGGTAGTTGCCCGCAGCGACGGCTTCCTCGATCGCCTTGATGTTGAAGACGACGCAATGGTCCAGTTCGCTCTCGGTCATCTCGGCAAGGTTCATGCCCATTTCCGAGTTGTAGCTTGTCGAGAAGGCGTATTTACCCTGGTAGTCGGCGTCGCAGTTGTCGAGGTTACCCGACACGATCACCTGCCAGGCGACCTTCATCTCGTCGCCGTCGATGGCGGTGAACAGGCAGGAATACTGAGACGGATCGTCCAGAATCTTGCCGTCGTTGACCAGCGGAGCTTCATGCTCGCCGTTCGCGAAGATGTAACCCGTGCGCGGATACTTTTGCGGCCGCATGCCGTGGATGTCGTGCGCATTTGGGATTTCGATGATCTTGTCGCACTTCATCGTGGTGCAATCGATGCGGGCCACGCGCGTATTCGCCTTGTCGTTGGCGAAGATGTAGCGCCCGTCATAGGTGCCGTCGGTGAAGGACATGTGCGGATGGTGCAGATCGCCGTTGTCATAGGTGACCTTGCCCTGGGCTGCGAGATACGCCTTGGTTTCCGGCAACAGACCTTCCGTCAGGATCTTGAGGGATTCGTTGGTCTGACCCCAGCCGGTTGCCGAGCAGCGGTTGAAGACCGGAACGCGCATCAACTCGCGCATGGACGGGAACCCGAGAATGCGCAATTCGCCGCTCTGGCCCGAAGACCAGAAACCGTAATATTCGTCGAGTTCACCCGGTGCGAGTTCGAACTTCTGGCCGTCTCCCTGCGCATATGCAAGGTCTGCACTGCTCAGGGCAACAGCGCCCATTCCGGCGACGATGGCGGTCTTGGCAGATCCGCCCAACAGATCCCGGCGGGATACACCGCGCTGTTCGTTATTGTCCTTCATGGCTGATCTCCTTGGGTTGCCTTTTGAAGGTTACGTGGCCGACACCGGCGTTTCCGCCTTGGCTTTCGTGTCCGGCTTGACGAGACCGGTCTGCACCTCGAACCGCCGTCTTTTCGCGAGCTTCTTGATGCAAACAGGACATTTCTGGTCGTGCTGATACAGAACCTGGCAGTGCAGGCAGTTCAGGCACTCGTTTGGATTGATGTTGCCTTCCGGATGGATGGCCTGGACCATGCATTCCTTGGCGCAACGGTTGCAGGGGTTGCCGCATTCGCGATACCGCTTCAGCCAGTCGAACATCCGCAGACGTGCTGGGATTGCGAGTGCTGCGCCGAGCGGACACAGATACCGGCAGTAGAACCGCTCGATGAACAGGCCGGCTGCCAGCAGGGCGACCACGAACAGGACGAAGGGCCAGGCGCGTTGGAACTTCAGGATGATGGCCGTCTTGAACGGTTCAACCTCGGCGTAATGTTCGGCAATATCGAGGGAGTAGAGCGACAGTCCAAACAGACCCAGGAAGATGATGTATTTCACCGGCCACAGACGCTCATGCAGACCCCAGGGCACTTCGATCTGCGGGATACGGCACAGCTTGGCGATACGATTTGTCAGCTCCTGCAGGGCGCCGAAGGGGCACAGCCAGCCGCAATAGGCACCGCGTCCCCAGAACAGCAGGGCGGCGGCCACAGAGAACCACAGCAGGAACACCAGCGGATCCATCAGGAAGGCATCCCAGCTGAAGTCGCTTGTCAGTGCCGAGAAGAAGGCCAGCACGTTGACTACCGACAGCTGTGCATTTTCCATCCAGCCGAGCCAGACCAGCGTGAAGGTGAGGAAGCCGATGCGGAACCAGAAGGTGAAACGCTCGTGGCGCGTTACCTGCATCTGGAAGAAAAACACCAGGGTCAACACGGCGATCGCGGCAGCCAGGATCAGGACGTCCGTTTTGCGGTCGTTCCAGATCCGTTTCCAAAGCTCCTGGACGCCTCTGTCCTTTGCAGAGACGGTATTTTCGGTTTGCTCTGAAGCTGCAGGTGCTGCGGCTGGTGTAACGGTCTTCAGATAACTGTCGGGCAGGCGGTAGCCGAGATCGAACGTCAGGAAGACTTTCTCGATCGGGCCGACGGGCCGCTGCACAAGCAGCTGCAACCGGAATTCCTTCGCAGGATCGAAGCCGGAGTCGGCTGGAATGATAAAGAGGTCCATTTCCGAAAAGGCCGGGGCACCGTCAGCGGCGATGGTGCCGACACGATTGTGCTGGCGGTCATGGAAACGCACCGAGACGTCGTCCTGGATGAGCTGGATGCGATCGAAGATCCCGCCCCGCACATAGCCAGAACCCTTGAAGGAATAGCGCCCGCGGCCGGTCACCAGAATGGCATGGTCGCCATCCTTCATCCGTGCCATCAGGTTGGCATATTCCGCTTCGCCCAACAGCGACAGACCGATCGAGGGTACATCTGCCAGGGCAAGATAGAGATCGATAAACGTATCGGTTTCAGGGCCCTTTTCGGGCCTGCCGATCGCGCGTTTGTCACCCTGTGCCACAAAGGATTCGTTGATCTGAGCAACATCAAGGGACAGGCGTCGTACCGAGCCGTCGCCAGTCAACGTCGTCCAGTCGCTGATATCTCTTTTGTCTGTATCGACTTCTTTCTTGGGTCCACTCTGCGCGACCTCGGAAGCAAGTCCACCCAGGCCAAGCGTCCGGGCAACCTTCAGGCCTGAGCGAATGATGGAATCGTCGATGACCATGATGGTCACAGTCGCGCCGGAAATGATGTCGAGATCATGCGCCGAACCGCCGCTGGCGGCTTCCGCCTTCAGATCAAGGCCTGCATAGCCTTCCGTCACTGCACGGATTTTCTTGTCGGGAATTCCGATCAGCACTATGGGTTCGGAGTGTTTGACCAGCCGGACACCCGTGATCACGGCATCCTTGTCGACCCCGACCAACGTGTGGATCGGCTTGCCGGAATAGCCCGTTGTGGAGACAAAGTCCGACGTGAGGTAAACCCAGCCAAGTGTGTCTTTGCCTTTTAGGGCAGGCACGACCGGAAAATCGTTCTTCAGCGGACCGAACGCCTCGGCCCCCGGCACGAGTTCGCCCGGCGCTACCTTGTCGAGGTAATGCTGGACCAGCGCATCATCTGCCTTGACCGGTGTGTTTCCCACCAGGCCCAGGGCAACCGCGATGCTCAGGAAGGCGAACAGAAAAATGTGACTGGGATGACCCACGAGACGCGCTCCAAGAAGTCGTGTGTTTTTCTCAGGGCTAGTTGTCGGCCTTCGTGGCCTGGAACTTCTTGACGATAGTCAAGCGTGTCGAAATTGATTTTTCGGGATATGAAAAAAGGCACTCACCCGTGGCTAGCGCCTTGATAAATATTGTTAATTTCGTGTTCGAGGTGTCGTCAGGATCGGAAAATAAACCTCGACATACAAACCGAAGGCCACTATCCACAGACTGCCCGACAGCAGCATGGTTTCGAAATAGCCGAGGGCGGCGAGCCCGAAACTTCGCGCCAGCGCGGCGGCGATCAGAAGCACATAGGCGAGCACGATCGGCCGCGACACCTTCAACGGCAAACCCGCGTGACCGAGCGAGGCGCGCGTCATCATTGCAAGTGTCATGCTGCCGATTGCTCCGGCTGCAAGCAGATGTAGGGCGGCCGTTTCGGAGTATTCGCCTGTCAATAAAGTCACGCCGTAAACCAGGTACCCGGACCCAAGCAGCAGATAGGCGGCATGCAGGATCCAGAGGATCGGTTCCCTTCGCACCGCCCACCCTTGCCAACCGGCAAGACGTAAAAGCGTGACCAGCCCGGCCGTGAGACACAGCCCACCACGCAGCTCCTCAGGCACAATCGGCAGGAATGCGAGAGCTGCCAGCAGCACAAGCAGTATACCTGCCCGGTCCAGCCAGACACGCGACACGGGCAGGGACCCTTGATAGCCCGCCCGAAGCAGGGCGTTGCGCGTGAACGCCGGCACGACCCGGCCGCCGATAATCGCGATCATGGCCGTACTGGTGAATATTCCTATCCGAACGCCGGCCTCGGCGGTGTCGACCGTCCAGCCGATCCACTCCAGATGCATCATCAGATTGCCGGTAAGGAGAGCCGTAAGCAGAGCCAGGAACACCATGTTACGGGCCTGGGATTTGCGAGCGAGGCGCCCGAGTACGGCAGTGGAGAGAACAGGGACAAAGGCAAGGTCCACCGCGGCAACGATCACCGGGTCGATGCTGTTGGAAAACCAGATGGCAAACCGTCCCGCAAGCCAGACCGCGCCACTGGCAATGACAAACAGTGAACCGGCTTCCTTCGTTCCTGTCCAGTTGGGCACTGCGGTCACGAAGAACCCCGCAATCACGGCAGCCGTGTAACCAAAAACCATTTCATGCGCGTGCCAAAGGTGCGGTGCCATGGACATGGGTGTGGAGACAAAGGTGCCTCCGGCAGCGTGCACACCGAGCCAGACGGTCCAGGCGAGCATGGCAAAAATCGAAAAAATGCCTGCGGACAGGAAAAAGAACCTGAACCCAGCGGTCAACACTGTCGGGATCCGGTTTGAACTGCCCAATGCCCCAAAACGATGAGTCGCCATCATGAGCTTGCCTTTCAGGATGTTTCTGCCGGCCAACCGGCAAATGCAGCTGATGTTGAAACAGGCCTAAAGGCCCTTGGCTCATGATCCCAAGGCGGGTCTGCAAGTGTCTTGACCATCGTCAAGTCGGATTGGATTTATGATTTTAAGAGTCATGTATATCGACGGAGCTGCCAAGTTCCGGAAACGTGTTCCTGAAGAGAGCGCCCCTACCATGCCCAGCCACAACTGGCTCAATTTTATCGCGGCCTTCCTGGTCTTCTTCGCCTCCCACATGGTTCTGGTCAGACCGCCGCTTCGTCCCCCTCTGGTCGCCTTCCTTTCGCCACGCGGGTTTTCACTCTGCTATTCGCTACTTTCGCTGGCGATCCTGTGGTGGCTGATTGTGGCAGCCCGTGACGCGCCATACGTTGCGCTTTGGCCTTGGGAGACCTGGCAGACCTTTGTACCCGTACTGATGATGCTGCCCGTCTGTCTGATCCTCGCCTTCGGGATTGGTATACCAAACCCGTTCTCCTTCGGCGGGCGGCACAACAACCGGTTCGATCCCGAGCGTCCAGGCATCGTTGGGCTGATGCGTCACCCGATCCTGGTGGCTGCGTTTCTGTGGTCAGCAGCGCATGTTGTTCCGAACGGAGATCTGGCACACGTCATCCTGTTCGGAACGTTTGCGGTTTTCTCTCTGGCGGGCATGAAACTGATCGATCGGCGCAAACAAAGGGAAATGGGCAATACCTGGAATCGCTTGGTTGCCGACATGAAGCGTTCGTCCAGAGGGGCTCCGGTCAACTGGCAACCAATCCTGATCAGAGCAACGGCAGGGCTTGTGCTCTACATTGTCCTGACAGTTGCGCACCCCTTGTTTGCAGGTGTCGATCCCGTGGCAACGCTGATGCCGTAAGGCAGCGGTCTTCAGGTCTTGCCGGAAATTCTGGCCAGTTCGGTCAGCCGCCGGGCACACCGATCCGCCATATCTGCCAGAAACTTGAGGCTTTCGGCATGATCGAGCATCTCCTGCGGTGTCAACGGCTTGCGGCTGAGGAGCGCCAGATCGCTCAGGAAGGATATACCGGAAGCCATCTGTGCATACTCGGTCTCGATATTGCCGGTCAGGTCCCTCTGCAGCTTGAGGGTTCTCCAGGTTTCTATGGCGACGATCGTCCGGTCCAGTTGTTCCTGTCCGTCGTCAGGTAAATTGAGACATCAAGCGGCCTGACTAAAGGAGGGTCTGGCACATCTGGGTTTCAGTTAAGCAGCGGATTTGGCGTGCTGCAAGCGCCGCTGTTTCATGGTCCTCCTCTTGA
>NZ_VIRG01000035.1 GCF_008107695.1 Stappia sp. BW2
ACAGCGAAGGGGAAACCACGACCCACATTCAGCCGAGCCAGCTTTTGAACACCCGCCGCACGGGCGACCGGGAAAACGACCTCTGGACAACTTTTAACGTCGTTCAGGAAAACGCCATCCGGGGCGGCTTGGAGGCACGTTTCCGCGATGAACATGGCCGCCTTCGCCGCTCCTCCTCCCGAGCGGTCAAGGGCATCGATCAGGACGTAAAACTGAACAAGGCCCTTTGGACGCTTTCTGAAAAGATGGCGGAACTGAAAGGCTTGAGAGCCGCAGCCTAACGCGCAAAGCACTGGCGGCAGGAACTCTGCCGCCAGTCTGCACACTTCGAAATTGAGGATCGGCGCTGCCGGACCGGACCAGCCCTGACGGGCCGGGCTGATCTTGGGGAGGGCTTCGCCCGTACAGTAGCGGTTTCAATTTCGTATGAGCATGTGCCTATAATCTGCGAAAACATAGCCGAGTTGAGCTTGGTGCTATTGGACCTGCGAAGCTTTTGGATACACTGACTTTCATTCAGTCGCGCTGATCAAGCTTATCAGTTGATAAGTTTCTTTTTGCAGACAATGCCTCTAGCTCGTTTCCCAATTAGTGCACTGCGAAATGCAGTCTTTTACCTATTAGTCGAAGTGTTTGAGCAATCCGGTCACGGCTGGCAGAAGGTGGGGCTCACAAATCCGGCGAACTCTCGAACAGCAAACCGCATGTGCCGCATCTTGGTGCGGCTTCAAAGTAGCACTCGCGGCATGTCGGCCTTTTATATTTTAAAGTGCGCTTCGCAGCTGTTTGATGGGCGCTTATCAATTGATAAGTCGCCTTAGGTGCATGATCAAGCGCAACAAGCCTACGGCCCACTAGGTTGAATTTGCCTGGGAGCCGTCCCCAATATTTACAGTAAACGCTACGATACTGCGGTGCTCGTGGATGGATTGCGATATTAGGAACCAACAAAGGCGGGTCAAAACAGATATGTTGGGTGGCGCAGGCCGCTTAGAAAAGCGCGAGTGCGTGCTCGCGAACAGAACATAGAAACAGGGTGAAGCGCCTGTTACTTGCCACGGGTAGCAAATATTGTCTGCGAGCGCGCCTTCAATCAGCTCGTGAATATCCTTCTTACGGCTATTCGCTTTCAGGCCCCCAAACTTTTCGATGGCGGTCGTCAGTATGGCCAGTGATGCGTCGTGAACGGATTTATCGACCTTGCCAGTAGACAAGCCGTGGTGGCGGCAAGGCAGGTAGCCGTGCCCAGGCCAAGGGCCTCGCCAAAAGACTTCATTGGGTCTTCCCCTATTTTAGTTTCGGGAGAAGCATAGGCAAGCGCCGCCATGGCGAGTGCCGGGGCCACCACACGAGCGGCGGAATGGAGCCAGGTGGCTTGTCATCTGGAAAGGCGGGGAAATGAAGTGTCGGCATCTGACAGTCAATACGTCCTTGCAAGCGTTCCACCAGTCGACCCGGCCAAAGAGCCCATCCTCCTTGGCAGCCATTCTCTTGATTCAGCCAACGGCAGCCGGCCTGTCGTTTTTCGAGATGTAGTGGTCGTGGTCGGCAAGAATGTCGATGCCGTCGGCGTTGAACCTGGGGGCAAACGCCTCGGCGTAGCAAATGCAAATGCAACCGTCGCGGCTTGTTACCTTGCCGACCGGAAGGATCTTGATGCATTTCGGAGCGGTAGTCGTGCCAACGGCTGTGCCGGTGGGGGGCGGTGCTGGCCGTGGTAATTTCGGTGATCACGGCACCGTGGGCAATGCCAGAAGAAACGACAGTCTGCTCCGTCATGTCGCCAAGTAGGCTGGCGCGCACACGCAAGCGGGCTGACATCTATCAGCTGCTGCACCAGAATAAAATTTTAACCGGCGCTAAATAGGCATGAGCGTCCTCGCACCTATTTGCGGGGGAAGGGGGTACACAAGGACCGCGGCGGCTTCGTGTGCCTGGTCATGCGGCCGCGAGGACTCACGTCCACCCGCCACCTTTTTCTCTTTCTATCCATTTAGGCGCTCGCATCTCGTCGACGTGATAGAGCGTGTGCAGTCGCAGGAAGCCATCGGCAGCGTGTTTGATGATCGGAAATGTCGACGTTACTGCCGTAGGCAAGCAAGGGCGACTCACTGCCGGATCCAATTGAACACCGGCCAAAGAATCAACTTGGCCACTAATCGCAGAGAGCAAATAAGAGCTTAGTAAGCTCAAGCTGTGGAATTCGTACGCGGCCTTCGCGAGCAAACGAGTGACTTGTCGGCAATTTGGTAGAGATATCGATCTGGCATTCCGTTCGACAACAACACACGAAGGTATCAGGCAATCAGTTGTAATATCGAAAGAATTTCAGTTGCGCCGGTTACACCACGTTGCTACGCAGACAGGACGACTACCTAATATTGCATCGTGGAGCTATCGGAGCTCCACTTCTGACAAGGTCATCGTTAACCTCTCGTTAACCTAATATTCCTTGCAATTTTTGGCGACTTCATTCACTCCTGACGGCAATTAGGTCACCAACAAGGTGTTTGCCGTCAGGAGTGCCGAATGGCAGTAAGCGACAATCCAGTACACATTCTTCCCAAGCCGGATACGGCAAAGAAGATTGAGGATTATACGCGCCAGCTCTCTGCAGAGTTGAATTCCATGCGTGCGCGGATGTATCCACCAGAGTCGCAAAAAGTCTTCGGGCGCACATTTTCGACCCTAGATCTGGTGAAGCTGCTGGGGATTCCGGAAAGCACTCTTCGGTCTTTGACTCTAGAAGGCAAAGGGCCGCAGCCAACCAGAACCGATAACAACAAGCGCATTTACAGCATTGAACAAGTCTGGGAACTGCGGGAGTATCTAGCGGAACAGCGGCCCGAAGACGCACTTCGCCTACTGCCGCACCGCCGGGTAGGCGAGCGCCTTCAAGTGATTGCGACGGCGAATTTCAAGGGCGGGTCCAGCAAGACGACGACGTCAGTTCATCTAGCGCATTATCTCGCCATCCAGGGATACCGTGTACTGTGCATCGATCTCGATCCACAGGCTTCGATGACCTCGACATTTGGGATCCAGCCCGAATTCGACCTCGACTCGAACGAGACCGCCTACGCTGCCCTTCGGTATGACGACGACCGCAAGGCGTTCGCAGAGATTATCCAAGCGACCTACTTCCCCGGAATTCACATCGTTCCTGGAAACCTGGAACTGATGGATTTCGAATTTGATACACCTTCCTATCTTGCGAACAACCACAGGGATGAGCTTGGACTATTCTTCGAACGCCTGCGAAACGCGATTGCCTCTGTCGAGAGTAATTATGATGTAGTCGTTTTGGACACGCCTCCATCGCTGGGATACTCGACACTTGCCGCTCTCTATGCAGCGACCGCACTCGTAATCACAGTCCATCCGGCGATGCTCGATGTCGCGTCGTGCAATCAGTTCCTGATTATGATTTCCGAGCTGGCCGAAACGTTGGAGGCTTTCGGGGCAAAGTTCGATCACGAATGGATACGGTTCCTGCTTACCAGAGTGAACCCAAATGACGGACCGCAAAAATACATGAGCGGGATTATCCGACGTCTCTTCGCAGAAGATGTACTGGTTGCCGAGGCTTGGGAGTCCACTGCGATCGCTGCGGGTGGCGTAGCAAAGAAGTCGCTCTACGAGTTGGAGACTGGAGAAGTGGGCAGGGACGCCTACAAGCGTGCCCGCGAGAGCTCCGACCGGGTCAATGACGAAATTCTCGACATCATCAAGCGAGTTTGGGGACGAGAGGCATGAAGAAATCCATTCTCCAGCAGATGGCTGAAGGTGAGGGGACGAGCACGGCCGAAGTCGTGCCAAAGTCGCCACGCCATCGCCGCATGGGCTCACCTGTAGTTGGCAACGTCGGCAAGGCGCTTACGAGTCTGTCAGGTGACACGGTGCTCTCGCTGAACCCTGACAAGATAGACCCGTCCCCATTCAGCGATCGGTTTCAAACAGACGCGGAAGCAACTGCAGCGCTGCAAGAATTGAAAGTGTCTATTGAAAGGGAAGGCCAGAAATTGCCCGTTCTTGTCCGCCCACATCCCAACGAAGAGGGCCGTTACCAGTTGGCTTATGGCCATCGCAGGACAGCGGCTCTCCAGGAATTGCACAGGGAAGCAAATAGACCAGAAACTGTCCGAGTTCGCGCCTATGTCCGCGAGCTCTCCGATGCCGAGTTGATCAGGGAGCAGTCTCTTGAAAACGGTGTTCGTGAGAATTTGAGCTGGATTGAGCAAGCGCTCTGGGCTGTGCAGTTGAAAAACGCCGGTATCAAGCAGCGCGACATGGAACCGATCCTAGGCCAAAAGGAGACAAATATTTCGGTCCTTCTTCGGGTCGCCAATGCAATTCCGGACGATATTGTACATGCAATAGGCCGTGCAAAGGGAGTAGGGCGACCGGCATGGGTCGAGTTTTCAAAGCTGTTCGGTGATCAGAAGGTAGCTGACCGCATCCGCAAAATTGTTAAGGATCGAACCTTCCTGGAAGGGGATGGCGCGGAGCGTATGAAGCTTGCTTCCCGAGCTGCAAAGGGAAGCCAAAAGCCAGACTCGACGAAATCTACTCAAATCGAGATCAGGTCTGCCGGCAAGTGCTTGGGTAAGTTCAAGGAGACGACATCGTCATCGACGGTGACGTTTCCAAAAGCTGAAGCTCGTTTTGCGAGATGGCTCAACGAGAAGCTCCCGGAGTTGCATGCTGATTTCCTTCGTCAAGATGGTGATCAGAATTAGTTTTCGGGCTTCTGGATGGCCTGGCTTTGAGAGAAAGGGGAATGCAAGAGAGCATAGACAAAATGAAAAGGGACCATCTGGCTGCAACCAGATAGCCCCTAATTCCATGGTTCAGATGGGAAAGTCCCAACGGGAACCCTAAGCAATCCCGTTGTAGTGCATCCCGAATCACCACGCAAGAGGCTTCTCGCGTGAACGGTGGATTTCTGCCGATTTTCCAAAGCTGAACCTCCCAAATTTATAGACGCCGGATGCGAAATCGTGCCGGCGAACGGAGGTTTACATGCCTACTGTTTCGAACGTCTCTTCATTCAGAAAGGTGACGCATGGGATACTTGCGAGCGCGCACTTAGCTGCCCAATCCGATAGACCTGCAGTTTTGAAAAAGGATGTTTCGCTGGTTCTCAAGCGCGTTGCGCCGGCACTTGGCATCGACGGAACAGCCTACCACGTGCTCGATATCCTTTTGGGGCTCGTCCAGGGCGACGACTTCAAGGCCGGTCGGCGTCCCGTCGTGGCAATCTCCAACCAGCGTCTTGCAGACTACACTCGCAAGACCACGCGCACAGTCACACGTTGCCTGAAGAAACTCGTTGAGGCGGGCATCCTGGCTTATCGTGACAGCCCCACAGGGCGGCGTTTCGTATATCGCGGCCGGGCAGGGGAGGCCGAGCAAGCCTATGGCCTGGACTTCACCCCGGCGTGTTTCAATCTGGAGGCCTTCAAGCAACAGGCAGATTCCTTTCAGCGTCGTCTCAAGGCCGAGCAGGAAGCAAAGCGCACTGTAACGCGGCTTTCACGCGCTATCGCCGACATGGCGGAAGCGGCCCCGGCAGCGTTTCAAGACTTTTTCACGAGCGCGCAGAGTGTCGTCAAACGCGATCAGTTGACCTTGGCAGAACGGGCCGAGATGTTGCGGAGCCTTTATGAAGAAGCTCTGGCTCTCCATGAAGCCAACTCCGATAAATCTAATGATAAAATGTCATGCGCGGGTGACATTGATGTCAGCCCTTTATCTATTACAACCCAAACCGACTCTCTAAGAAGTAATAACGAACGGACTTGCTCTAACGAGCAAGACACTAACCTAACCCCTGACAACGGCTTCGCCGTTGAAATGGCTCTTGAAAGAGAGCCTTGCGGCGGGCGCACAGACCTGCAACCGCCTAAACCGCAAGCGGCAAGGTCGGCGGGAGGCAAATTACCGGAAACGAACCTCGATGGAGTTTCCATCGGTCTCATTCGGGCAGCCTGTACCCAGGTGCAAAGTGAAATCGGGCTTTCGTTCTCCGACTGGTCACGGCTGTGTCAGGCCGCGGATCACTTGCGGATTTTGATCGGCCTAAGCCCGGCCGGCTATCAAAATGCCGTCGAACGACAGGGAAAATTCCTGGCTGCTGCTTGCCTTGTCGTCGTTGCTGAAAAAGCCTTGCGCGATCCCGAACAAATCGCATCCCCAGGCGGATACTTCCGCGCCATGATCGACAGGGCAGGGGAGGGCAAATTGCACCTCCACAAATCCCTGCATGGGCTGGTGTCGTGAGGTGCGCGGCTTTGGGGTCAAGTGCGTTACCGAACGCAGCTTGCTTGCCGGAGTAGCGCGGCCTTCCGACGATGATCCATCAATGGAAGCGGGCTTTGCTCGAAGGCGCATCCGGCGTGTTCGAGTGCGGGGGCCGCAAGAAGCCCGAGATTGATGAGGAGCAGGTGAAGGAGCTCCACGCCAAGATCGGGGAATTGGCGGTGGCTAACTCTTTTTTGGAACGAAAGCTGAAGCTTTGGGGCGGGAAGTGAGGCGCGGCATGATCGAGCCGAACCACCCACAGTTGTCCATTGGTCAGCAGTGCAAGCTGTTATCGATCGCACGCTCGTCTTTTTGCTACGAGCCGAAAGGTGAGACCGAGCAGTTCCTGGAGACGCCGTTCTTTGGTGTCCAGCAGATGACCTGGCACTTGCGGAATGACGGGCACCTCGTGAACGAAAAGCGGATACGCCGGCTGATGCCAATTTACCAGAAGCCCAACACGAGCAGACCGGTGAAGGGGCACAAGACCTATCCCTACCTGCTGAGACGTCTGCGGGTGGATCGCCCGAACCAGGTCTGGTGTTCGGACATCACCTATCTGCCTATGCGCCGAGGGTTCCTCTATCTGGTGGCGATCATGGACTGGTACACCCGTAAGGTTTTGTCTTGGCGGATCTCGAACACGCTGGAGGACGCTTCCTTGACAACATCTTCATCGAGAGGCTGTGGCGCACCCTGAAATACGAGTGCGTCTACCTGTATGCCTGGGAAACCGGTTCAGAGACAAAAGCGGCCATCCGGCAATGGAGATGACCTTCTACAACCAACAGCGCCCTCATTCAGCCCTTGGCGGCAAGCCACCGGCGCTGGTCTATTGCCAGAGAAATGATATCAACCAATCCGATCAGCAGGTGCAGCGAGTAGCTTAATTTACGCCAGATCCTGTCCAACGGTCGGGGAGTGGCTCATACTACGTCAAGGTTCCTCGGTTTTAGCGTAGCCTAGCTATTGCCCGCATCGCGAAGCCACCGATTACGGAAACAAGCATCGATAACAACCAGCGCAAAAAGGTCACGGTGAGTTTTGCACCTTTCTCGAGTAGCTGCTTGCCAAGGAATCGCATAACGACATTCACGAACTCCACAACCCGCTCGGCCGCGGCGAGCGAAGAGGCTGCCATGTTGGTCAGTGCAGCAGCCATTTTATCAAGAACGGTCGCGGCACCGAAAAAGGCAAGGCCGACGACCACCCCGGCGGCATCAAGCAACATTCCAAGGATTTTTTCGATTAGTCTCAAGACGACAATCGAGTGCATGGCGGGCCCGACGGCCGCCGATTGAGCTTGGGAAAGCAAATCGTCGACCGTATCCAGTGAGAAACGGCGATGAGCAATCACCGGCAGACCCGACCAATCACTCAGGCCGACAGATTTGCGGTACGAAACCAGGAAATGAGCATCTATGCTTACCAACGTGCCAGGCCCGCGCAGCAAATAAGCCACCTCTCCAACGGGTATGTGACAAAACGGAAAAATCGGCAGCATCGGCACAACATCTGTATCGTGATAGACACGAAAAACATTGCGCGCTCCAAGGCCGGCTGTGACGACCTGTGCGTGGCTATCCAATCCGGCCCTTGGCGCACCGTAGGTGTATAGTTTGATGCTCGAGGTTCCGATCAGCGCTTCCGCCAGGATTGTGGCAGCTGCGCCACCTAAGCTGTGACCAATGATATGGAGTGTTCCTGGATTTCTTCCGCGCAGTGCGGTTTGTACCTGCCCGAGAATGCTTGCCGCGACATTTCTGAAGCCTTCATGGACGGGGAGCCCAAGTGGACTGCGCGCGGCACTCATGTGCGCATCGGTCATGAGGTCGTGACCGGAAGTTATTTCCGTGCCACGCACGCAAATGAGTGTCTCTCCGTGTCTAGGTGTTCCAGCTTTGCCGTGAGCAACGAAGCCGAAGCCCGTCCTGCTCGAGCCACCGGGTATGTTAAGGCCGGAGACGCCGGTGAAACGTGTTCCGGAGGCAATGTCAAACTGCTCGCCTCCAGGTCCGGCGGCTTGGGCTGCCGTTAAAAGATCCGTATCTAGCCGCATCGCATAGGCGCTTTGCGCCAACTGGACCGTTTGTGCGGGGGACAGGGCAAGAGACAACAGCGTTCTCCACTCTTCGACGCTAAGCGAGCCGGCAAACTCCAAAATCATCGCCGGTATTGCTAGGCGTGTGGTCTAAGTCGCAAATGAAACGGAGTGGGCGATTGCGCTCGCCTTCTCGTTCGTAATTCGTCTTGGTGTTGAGCCAACCGCGGTATTCCTTGCCATCAAATTCGATATTGATTTTCTGGACGATGGTGATTTCCCCAGGGAGGAAGTTGGAGAAACCGGCGGGGCGATTGATCTCAGGAAAAGAAAACTGACCGTTCTTGTCTGTTAAAACGGCTTTTTCTGGAACCTCGCCAGGCTTTGACCACAAGGTGATCTGAAGAACCTTGGCACCTTCGACTGGCTTGCCGTTTAAAATTACTGTTCCGGACACTTCCGAAAAGATAACATTTGTTCCAAACAGAGCCATGGCATTCGTTCCTAAAACGACCGAAATGACTGCGGCCACCAACAGTACCAGTCTGTATCGAGAAGCCGACGATCGGGCCATCGGGTCAAGTACTCAATCTTAAAAATCCGAAGACAAGTCACTTCGAGTGTAAATCTATCGTCAGACTAAACCATACTTGCACTCGAAAAGACAATCTTGTCGGCATCCCAAATGCAGTCTACATCAACCAGGTACCACGGTAATTTACCCGTGCTCTGGACGTCGGAGCCCACCAAAGAAGACGGTAAGCCAAACTTCAACTCGCGGATTATTGGTCGTCTTGTCCAAGGCGCGGTCCTTGAATGCAATGTCAATGACAACTGCCCGCAGAGGGTCTCTCTTGCTTACTCTGCGAGCCAGTTCAAGAGCCGTAGCCCGGACGTGAAGTCTTTTCCGGTTCAGAGCTGGGATTGTTTGGCGGATATCGACACCTGGATTCTGGATTGCGACTATTGGGAACCATCGGAGTCGCATGGCGATCCCGAAACCGTC
This sequence comes from Stappia sp. BW2, assembly GCF_008107695.1. Classification (GTDB taxonomy): domain Bacteria; phylum Pseudomonadota; class Alphaproteobacteria; order Rhizobiales; family Stappiaceae; genus Roseibium. The sequence goes on from NZ_VIRG01000035.1 coordinate 9,351, forward strand.
CTGAAGCTTGTCGATCAGCTCAAGCCGAGGCAGGTTTTTCTCACCCACATGGATGAGAAAATGGACTATTTGGTTTTGAAGTCCTGGTTTGTGGATCGCGGATACGCTCATGTCGCGCCGGCCTACGATGGCCTAACGATCGAATCGAGTAGCACTTGATAAGGAAGCTTGGGCAAGAAACCGTTATGCGGCAGCGCTGCTGGCCTGCCGTAGCCAATCGACTTGGCTGGCGTCGCTTTCGGCCCTGAGCGGTCATTCACCTGCCGTAATAATGCCGCTGCGCAACCCGCCGAACCGGCCATCCGTTGCATAGGCGAAGACGGTTAGCAACCAGACGCCGGCAATGCGGACGTCTAGGACATGATAGACGTCGGCGCGCTGGTCGACGAAGGCCGGTCGGTAAACCAGCGGACGGTCTACGCCCAATTCAGACCAGAATGGTGGAAGCTTGTGATCAAGCGCTTGGTAGACGGCTTTCTTCGACTGCATTCGATCTACCAGATCGATGAACGCCGCGCATTGAAATGGATCAGGAAGGGATACTAACTGGTGGGAGGACGTGCCCCCTCGCGGTCGTTTTTGACCGGGACCATCGACTTTGCGCCACCACGGTTGCATTATGCCGTCGCTTCACTTGATAGGCAATGATGATGAAATCGATACTTGTTTCCCTCCTTTTCCTTTTCCCCACAGTTGCTCACGCCACCGAGCCTATGACGGAAAGCGAAGCGCGGGCCTCCGCTCTCGGCCTCTACGAGCACGTGCTGAACATTGCCCGAGACGGACTGGAGATCAGGGTGGGCGTAGTCACTGAAAAGGATCCGCAACAGCTTCTGCAGTCTGCGGCGGCCTTGTTAGGAGCGAGCGCCCAGTTTCAGGAACAACGCGCGCGTGACCTCGTGGTCATTTCTGAAACCGGACACGTTACGGATCGCAACCTGGGTAAATATGAGTCATGCGGGCGAGCAGCAAATTACCTCGCGGAGTATGCCGTTCGTTTGAGCGGGCTTGGGCCGCCCGACTATATGATCACTGCATTTTACGATCGCTTTTTGACTGAGCATAAGCGGTGTGGTTACGCGGTAGGTGCGATCTTTTCACCCTGGAGTGGAGGGACTAGATTTTAAGATTGGCGAAAGAAGCATCCTGAGATGCGCGAGGAAAGCCATCGACGCCCAATCCTAACCTTGGCTGGTGCCTGATCGACACAAACGGCCCTGAGCTGCCGTTCACCTGGTTCCACTTCGCTGCGGTGCGGCCAGTCGCAGGAGACATTCGCTGCAACTGCTCAACCAGGTAATTCGGCAAGGTCGGCAGCGCGGGACGAAGTCGCCCTTCGCTGTTGAGGTGCGAAGGACGGCCTTGGATCGCGTTTCTACTTGTGAGAAGTGGCGCCCCGGTGGTTATTCCGTGCTAAAGGAAACCCAGTTGCCACCTTGTGCGTGGCGTCAGTCGTGAAAAAACCGCGTTAGCAACTCTACAATCAGCTTCGGTGTTTCCATCAAAGCCAGGTGTGGCCCGTCAATCCAGTCGAGCGTGGTGCGGCCGATGCCATCCGCCAGAGCGATCGAGGCTTTGGGGTCAACCATCTGATCCTGCTGATTGCCAAGTACCAACGTATGAGCGCGAATATCTGCCAGATCGCTTGAGACATCGACTTGGAGATCGAGTTCTGCCTGCCGCGCGATACCTTGCCAGTTGCTGCTCGCCACCATTTCGGCAACGACCGACTCCATATCGTCTACTCCGGCGAGGAAGGCGCGGCTGAAGCCAGTCAACAGCATTAGCCGTGCGAGCGATGCCGGATCCCGCCGTGCAAGATCCGCCCAGTGCAGAAACTGCAACTGCGACCGAGGATCAGCTCCAGAGACAAAGCCACCGACTAGTATGAGCCGTTCGATCCTGGCTGGCTGGCGTGCCGCAAGCCGAGTTGCGACAGCAGCACCGAGGGAGAAGCCCAACAGATCGAAGCTTTCGACGCCGGCATGGTCCACCGCAGCCAGCACTTGTCCGGCCAGCCGGTCCAGTGTCAGGGCCGTGGCGGGATCATCGGTCAGCACGGCCCCTGCGTAATCTGGTCGGATTACCCTTCGGGCAGAAAGGTAGGGCATTAAGCCGGAAAAGTTCGCCTCACCGTCCCCTCCTGTCCCATGCACCAGCACCAGAGGCCGCCCCTCACCGTCGTCACGATAACCAACGCGGGCACCGTCATGCTGCAAATATTCGATTTTCGACATGAATCTGTTCTCCGACTTGATGTGTCGGCTTTCGTCATGCACCCTGACAGCGCTGTCAGCGTCAAATGGAAAATGGAGATATATCAATGCAGATCGGAGAAATTTCTCAGCGCAGTGGTATCACCGTCCGGATGTTGCGCTACTACGAGGCCGAAGGCTTGCTCCAGCCGCACCGAACCGGCAGCGGCTATCGCGACTATTCTGAAACCGACCTCCAAGAGGCGAAGCGCATAAAACAGTTGGCGGATGCCGGCCTGACGGTCGAGGCTATGCACGACCTTTTGCCCTGCATCATCAGCCCGAAACCGACGTTCCACCCCTGTGACCGCTTGCGCGCCCGGCTTGAAGGTGAAGTGGCGAAACTCGACCAGAGGCTGGCGGATATGGAGCGGTCCCGGTCCCAGATTGTCGGCTATTTAGCTGATCTGCCGGTGGATGCCCCCGCCGCCATGCCTCAGGACTAAGGCATTTGCACCGCAGCCATTTTTTTCAAGACAGCCTCGCTGAACAGTGGCTATGAATGGCAAGAAGCGCTGTCAGAGCCGCCCTTCTTGCCTTGCGCAGCATTAATCAAAGAGGGCTCGGAGCCGACCTGCGGCGGCGCAGCACGACGATGCCGATCTTGGCAGGTGTCTGGTCGACGCTTTCGGCCCGGAGCTGTCATTCAACACCTCCTAATTCAATGGCGACTTCGCGCCCCCAAGTAGGACGTTAGACTGGTAGCAAGCGACGCCCAAAAGCTGTCGTTCGTCGCAAACGGCTCGAACGATCAGAACGGGCGGTGGTGTATCGCTCCCTCTGCGCTCGAAAGCCCACGTTTTCATCTGCATGCCAAAAAGGAAAATAACCATCTCTACGGGATGTCCGATGCGCCGTCATCTCTCCCGAGCGCATCTTTCAACGTTCGACTCCAAGCGCGATATGGATATTAAGTCCTTGATTTATAATTATTAAAGTTCCGTGACAAATTTGCCAGGTCGAGCCTTGAGTCAAATTCTCCTTGCAGGCGACGAATGTCTGTGTTTCCCTTTGACGAAATAAATTCCAAAAATGAAAATTATTTCATCTGAAGTCGGATGGGTAGCGAGATGAACGACGGACAGGGCCTGACACCAACGAAAAGCGATGGGGACGCCGATCTTGCGGCACGCGCCGCGTGGCTGCACTACGTCGGTGGCATGACCCAGGCCGAAGTCGCCAAGCGCCTTAATGTTCCCAACACCCGCGCCCACCGCTATATCGCCCGAGCCCAGAACGAGGGTCTGGTGCGCATCTTCGTCGACGTGGAAGCCACCGATTGCGTTCAGCTCGAAACCGAGCTGATGAACCGCTACAGCCTTGATCTCTGTCGGATCGGCATGGACATTCCGGACAACAATCCGATACCGCTGAAGACGCTGTCGGCCGTCGGCGCGAACTTCTTCATGCAGGCAGCCGCCGGGCGCAAACATCAGGTGATCGGGGTCGGAAACGGCCGGACACTCGCCGCATCGGTGAACGCCATGGGCCGGCAGACCACGCCGGATGTGCGCTTCGTGTCCGTCCTCGGCGGTCTGACCCGGTCCTTTGCCGCCAATCCCTACGACGTCATCCATCGGCTGGCACAGAAGACCAACGCCGCCTCGTTCCTCATGCCGGCACCGCTTTATGCGAACTCCGCCGGAGACAAGCAGGTGATGCTGAAGCAGTTCGGCATCGTCGAAACCATGGAGCTGATCGAAGAGGCCACGCTGGTTGTCGTGGGTATCGGCGATGTCGGCAGCGACGAAGGCGGCATCAGCTGTTCCATGCTCGATGGCGCTTCGGCGGCGATGGATCTGCGCAAGGCCGGCGCGGTTGCGGAAATGCTCGGACAGTTTTTGAGCGAGGATGGCGGCATCCTGACCAGCCCCTATGACGACCGCGTCATGGCACCGCCCCTTGAAACCCTGAGAGGGCGGGAGGTGGTCGCCATCGCAGGCGGAAAGACCAAGATTCCAGCGATCCGCGCGGCACTCGCCAGCGGCTTGCTCACCGGATTGATCACAGACGAAGCCACGGCCCGGGCTATCGTCGAGCGGCCTCCGGCATAGACGCCGGGAGCACTTTCAAGTCAGGGCTTTTTGGGAGGAAAGACCATGTACGAAAAGGAAAAGGATCTGATTTCCACGTTTCTGGACGGTGGAATGAGCAGACGCAGCCTGATCCGGCGGCTTGGGGCTCTGGGGCTCACGGCGGCCTCGGCCGGAACATTGCACAACATGATGGCGACCCGCGCTCTGGCGGCGGATTTCGACTGGAAGAAACATTCCGGCAAAAGCATCAAGCTGCTTTTGAACAAGCATCCCTACACGGATGCCATGATCGCCAATCTGGACACGTTCAAGCAACTGACCGGCATGGACGTCTCCTACGACGTCTTCCCGGAAGACGTCTATTTCGACAAGGTCACGGCGGCCCTGTCCTCCGGATCCACGGAATACGACGCCTTCATGACCGGCGCCTACATGACCTGGACCTACGGACCGGCCGGCTGGATCGTCGATCACAATGAGTGGCTGAACGACCCGGAAAAGACCAATCCGCATTACAATTGGTCCGACATGCTGGAAGGCGTGCGCAAGTCCTGCGCCTGGAACGGCATCCCGGGCGGCAAGCTCGGCTCGGACGATGCAAAGCAATGGTGCATCCCCTGGGGCTACGAGCAGAACAACCTCACCTACAACAAGGCGATGTTCGACAAGGCGGGCGTTGCCGTCCCGACCAATATGGACGAGCTCATCGAGGCCGCCGCCAAGGTTCAGGCCGGAAACGACGGCATCTACGGCATCGGCGTGCGCGGGTCGCGCTCCTGGGCAACCATCCACCCCGGCTTCCTGTCGGCCTACGCCAACTTCGGCGAAATGGATCTGACCAACGACAACGGCAAGCTTTCCGCCGCCATGAACACCGACGGGTCGAAGGCCTTCCACGCCAAGTGGGTCAAGATGATCCAGGAAAGCGGCGCAAGCGACTGGTCGACCCATACCTGGTACCAGGTCGGCACGGATCTTGGGGCCGGCAAGTCGGGCATGATCTTCGACGCCGACATTCTCGGCTACTTCATGAACGGCGGCGACAACGCCATGGCCGGCCAGTTGGCCTACGCGCCGTTCGCGGCCAACCCGGATGCCAAGGGTCCGACGCCGAACATCTGGATCTGGTCACTGGCCATGTCCAAGTTCTCCAAGGACCTGGATGCCACCTGGTATTTCATGCAGTGGGCCTCCGGACCCGAGCACGCCCTCTTCGGCGCGCGGAAGATGGACTTCGTGGATCCGGTCCGCAACACGGTCTGGCAAGACGAGATGTTCCAGGAGAAGCTCAACAAGAGCTATCCGGGCTACGTCGACATGTACAAGACGTCCGCGCCCGGCGCTTCGATCAAGTTCACGCCTCAGCCGCTGTTCTTCGATCTGACCACGGAATGGGCCGCTATGCTGCAGCGTATGGTCGCCAAGGAAATCCCGGTCGATGAAGGTCTGGATCAGCTCGCCGACAGCATGAACGGTCAGCTTTCCGAAGCCGGCCTGCGCTGATCAACATCAACGTCAACTGACATGTGCAGGGCAGTCTGCCCTGCACACCCTTCCAGCGAACCGGCAGCGGCAGAAGCGCCGCGCGCCATGGAGGTCTTATGTCCGTTCAAGCCGACATGCCCGTCTTGCGGCGCTCCAGCCGCCTGTCCAGGACGCTGCTGCCCTACCTGCTCAGCCTGCCGGCGCTTCTGGTCTGCATCGGGATCCTGATCCCGTTCGTGACGGCCATCTATTACTCGCTTCAGCGTTACCGCATGTCCCAGCCCTGGAACCGAGGCATGAACTGGGGCGAGAACTATCTGAATTTCTTCACCGATCCCGGCTTCTGGAACACCTTGAAGGTGTCGCTGGTTTACGCGGGACTGACGGTCGGCATCGAGCTCGTCCTGGGGCTCGCCATAGCGCTGCTGCTTCAACGGCGCAGCCGGGTGAACAACTTCGTGTCGATCATGCTCCTGATGCCCCTGATGACCGCGCCCGCGCTGGCAGCACTCATGTTCAAGCTGATGACCAATCCGAATTTCGGCATCCTGAGCTATTTCATGCAGCTGCTCGGATTCCACGATTTCCGCTGGGCGTCGTCGCCGAACACCGCGCTTCTGACCGTCATCCTCGTGGATGTGTGGGTCTACACGCCGTTCATCATGATCCTGCTGCTGGCGGGTCTGCGGTCCCTGCCGACCCAACCGTTCGAGGCGGCCGCGCTCGATGGCGTGCCCCGGTTCGAGCAATTCTGGCGGATCACGCTGCCGATGCTGTCGCCCTACATTCTGACGGCGGCCCTTTTCCGCCTGCTCGATTCCATCCAGCAGTTCGACATCATCTACGCCATGACCCAGGGCGGCCCCGGAAACCGTCTGATGGTGTTCCAGGTCGAGGCCTATCTGAACTTCTTCCAGTCCACCAACGTGGGAAGATCGGCGGCATTGCTCATGATCCTCTGGGCCATCACCTACGCGCTGTCCAACGTCTTTGTGAAAAACTGGCTGCGCCTGCGCGAACGCGCCAAAGGAGGGGCATAACCATGGATCACCGATCCGCATTAGAGCGCATTCTGCGCGCCATCGCCCTCACCGCCATCGTGGTTTTCTTCATGTTCCCGATTTTCTGGATCGTGCTCATGTCGCTGCAGACCAACGAGACCATTTTACGCTCACCGCCCAGCATGTCCTTCGTGCCGACCCTCAAGAACTATGCGGCGATCATTTCCGGTGAACTCGATTCCAACGCGGGCACCATGAGCATCCACTTCATGAACAACCTGCTGAACTCGATTCTGCTGTCGGTGTTTTCCGTGGCGCTGGCGCTGCTCCTGGGGGTTCCGGCAGCCTATGCCTTTGCCCGGCACAAGTTCCGCGGCTCGGAGGACATCGCGTTCACGCTGCTGTCGTTCCGCTTCGCCCCGCCCCTGCTGGTGCTGTTGCCGTTGACGCTCTATTTCCAGGCGCTCGGACTGGCGAACACCTATCTCGGGCTGGTCTGGGTCTACCAGTTGATCTGCCTGCCGCTGATTCTGTGGATCGTGCGCGGCTATTTCGAGGATATTTCCCCGGACATCGAACATGCCTACCGCATCGCCGGGCACGGCTGGTTCGCGACTTTCAGGAAGATCGCCCTGCCGCTGGCCGGTCCGGGCATCGCGGCAGCCGGCCTCCTGGCGTTTATTTTCGCCTGGAACAATTTCGTCTTCGCACTGGTTCTGGCGTCCGCCGACAAACAGCCGGTGACGGTCGGCGCCCTCGCTTTCGTCACGGCCTCCGGCATTCAATACGGCCAGATCGCCGCCGCGATCGTGATGTCGATCGCACCGACCCTGCTCCTTGCCCTGTGGGCGCAACGCTATCTGGTGGAAGGCCTTTCGCTCGGCGCGGTGAAAGGATGAACTCATGAGCCGTATTGAACTCAAAAAACTCGTCAAGCGCTTCAAGGACACCGCAGTGCTCTCAGGCATCGATCTGGATGTGCCCGAAGGCAGCACCCTGGTTCTCTTCGGTCCGTCCGGGGCGGGCAAGACCGTCCTGCTCCGCTGCATCGCCGGCGCCGTCGAACAAGACGGCGGCGAGGTTTTGATTGGCGGAGAGGATGTGACGGACGTGCTGCCGGAGCATCGCGGGATCGGCATGGCGTTTCAAAACTTCGCGCTGTTTCCGCACATGGATGCCTTCGACAACATAGCAAGCCCCCTTACCGCGTGCGGCAGGACGGCCGATCAGATCCGCGCCGGCGTCGATACGGTCGCCAAGCTGCTCAAGATCGATCACGTGCTGTCCCACACACCCAAGGCCCTGTCGAACGGACAAAAACAACGAACCGCGCTGGCCCGGGCGCTGGTGTCCCGGCCCAAGGTTCTGCTGCTCGACGACCCGTTGCGGAACGTGGATGCCAAGCTGCGGTTCGAGATGCGCCTGGAACTGCCCCGCCTGCTGGCCGATCAGGGCGCCACGGTCATTTATGTCACCCAGGACTACCGCGAAGCCATGGCGCTCGGGGACCGGATCGCCGTGCTCGACGGCGGCCGGATCATTCAGAACGGCACACCGGAGGAGATCTACCGGCGTCCGGCGACAATCAACATCGCCAAACTGTTCGGCGATCCGACCATCAACCTTCTGGATGTGGTTCCCCAGAGCGACGCCTCCGGCGTCTATGCCAGCCTGTCCGACCGGAGAATCCAGCTCGACCCCGGACTGTCCGGCACTGTCGGCAGGGAGTGCGTCCTCGGCCTGCGCCCGGAGGCGTTGAGCTTCACGGATGCCGATGAAGGCGTGCCCGTCACCATCGAAGCGGAAACGCCATTCAACGAAAAGACCGTCACCCTGGTCACCACGCTGCGCAAACGAGAAATTCTGGTCTCCCGTCCTGCGGAGATGCCCGCGCCCACGTCGGGAATGGCGCACATCACCATCGATCCGAGCGACGCGGTCCTGTTCGATCGCCAGACCGGCGTCCGGCTCGACCCGAACGGAACCAGTCACGCAGCGGAGAAAGCGGCATGAGCGACGTTCTGCTCGACCTTCAACAGATCGACAAGATCTATAACGAGACCTCCCATCATCCGGTCCGGGCGGTCAAGGATCTGAACCTGAGCGTGACCCAGGGCGAAATCGTCGCGCTGTTGGGATCGTCCGGCTGCGGCAAGACCTCCACCTTGCGCATGATCGCCGGGTTCGAAGCGGTGTCTTCGGGCGAGATTCTCATAAAGGGGCGCCCGATTCACAAGCTTGCCCCGGCCAGGCGGAATGTGGCGATGGCCTTTGAGGGGTATTCGCTCTATCCGCCACTGACGGTTGAGGAGAACATCGCCTTCGCCTTGAAGTCCGAGCGTCTGTCGAAGGACGAGATTCGAAAAAAGGTGGCTGAGATCGCCCACCTTCTAGAGATCGAGGACATTCTGGATCGCTATCCGGGGTCGATCTCCGGCGGGCAACAGCAAAGAGCAAGCCTCGCCCGCGCCCTGATCCGCAACGCGGATCTGCATTTGCTCGACGAACCGATGGGCCAGCTGGAGCCGCAGCTCAGGGCCTTGTTGCGCGGCCGCCTCAAGCACTTCATCAAGGAACGCGGACTGACCGCCATTCTGGTGACCCACGACCAGACGGAAGCCAACGCGCTTGCGGATCGGATCGCGGTGATGGAAGGCGGCGTCCTGCAGCAATTCGACTCACCGCTTCACCTCAAGGACCGGCCTGCCAATCTGTTCACCGGCACATTCATCGGCGAACCGCCCATGAACGTGTTTCCTGCCCAGGCTGAAACGGACGGCGACGATCTGAAACTGAACCTCGCCGACGGGGTCTGCCTGACCTATCCGGCAAGCGCCTTTTCCGACGATCTCAAAGCGCGCCTGCTGGCATCGGATGCGTTCGTCATCGGTGTGCGGCCCCATGCGGTGAAAATCACCGCCGGCGGCCACCCGGCCAGGGTCTACGCCAATCAGTGGCTTGGCGACCAGACCCACATCGCGGCCCGGTTTGCCGGCCAGACCATCGTCTCGGTCCGCCACGACAGGGCGCATCACGCGCCGGGCGAAACCATCGGCATCGACGTGGCCGCCCATGACCTTCACATCTTCGCGGCGGACAGCGGCCGTGCGTTCTCTCATGGGGGAGCACTTGCATGAGCGGGGAGGTGCTGATTGGAGTCGATGCGGGCACGTCGGTCATCAAAGCCGTCGCCTATGACCTGTCGGGCCGTCAGCTCGCCATGGCGCATCGACGGAATGTCTACCACAGCCGGCCGGACGGCGGCGTGGAACAGGACATGGCCCGGACCTGGCGGGACACGGCGGAGGTTTTGCGAGACCTGGTCGCGAAACTTCCGGGCAACGCGTCCAATGTCCTGGCCCTCGCCATCACAGGTCAGGGAGACGGAACATGGCTGGTCGACGCCGATGGAGAGCCGGTCCACGACGGCTGGCTCTGGCTCGACGCGCGCTCCGCGGAGACCGCACGGGATCTTTCAGATTCGGAAGCGATCGAAACGATCTACCGGGAGACGGCGACCGGGCTGAACGTCTGCCAGATGCGGACCCATCTGGTCCACATGGCGCTCCACCAGCCGGAGCTTCTGGAGCGCAGCGCCGCGGCTCTTCACTGCAAGGACTGGCTCTACTTCAAACTGACCGGCGTCATCGCCGCTGATGTTTCGGAAGCCGGCTTCACGTTCTGCTCCTACAAAACCGGCTCTTACAGCGACGCGGTCATCGACGCGCTCGGTTTGAGGCCCCACCGGCACCTGCTGCCGCCCATCGTGGACGGTACCCGGCGGGCCAATGCTCTTACCGCGGAAGCGGCGGCCCTCACGGGCCTGCCGGCCGGTCTGCCCGTCTGCCTGGGAGGCGTGGATGTCATGTGCTGCGCGCTTGGGGCCGGTCTGCACGATCCCGCCGCCGATCGGGGCATCACCATTCTGGGCTCGACGGGCATGCATATGCGCTTCATTTCCGACGCCGATCAAGTGGTCCTCAACCCGGAGCGGTCGGGGTACACGATGCCGTTCCCGGGCGGCACGTTTGCCCAGATACAGACCAACATGGCGGCGACGCTGAACATCGACTGGGCGCTCGGCCTGATGCGCGAGATGCTGCTCGACTCAGGCGTCGAGAAAACGCAGGACGAGCTTCTGATCGGCCTGGACGACAAGATCCTGGCCGCCCGGCCGGGCGCCGCCTTCTACCTGCCCTACATTTCCTCCGCCGGCGAACGGGGGCCCTTTGCCGACCCGTCCGCTCGGGCGGCCCTGACCGGCATGGATCAAAACACCGGCTGGTTCGACATCCTGCGCAGTATCTTCGACGGTCTGGTTCTCGCGACCCGTGACTGTTACCGGGCACTTGGACATGTGCCCGGCGAAATTCACCTGACCGGCGGCGCGGCCAAATCCGGCGCGCTCAAGAAACTTCTGGCCGCGGCTTTGCGGGCGCCGGTCAAAACGGTGGCGCAGCCCGAGGCCGGAGCGGCAGGGGCGGTCATGATGGCCGCCGTGCAGCAAGGGCTTTATCCGGATCTCACATCGGCGACGCGCGCCTGGGTCGATCCCCTGGTCGAGCCCGCCGAAGAGCCGGATCCCGAGCTCGCCGACACGTTCGACACCCTGTTTTCCGCCTATCTCGCAACCCGAGGCGCCATGTCGGAGACATGGACCGCACAGGCCCTCGCCCGGAGGAAACTGTCATGAGAACGGAAGTGGCCATTATCGGCGACCGGTTCATGTTGTCCGAGATGTTCGCCGCCGCGCTGCACGAGGCCTGCGGCGACCGCATCGTCTGCCGCAGCCTGGATCTTCCCTGGCCGGATGAACCGATGGAGCACGGTTACGCGGTTCCGGGCATGGAGGGCCTGAAGGAATATATGGGGACGTCGGAGCAGGTCCTTGCCCATCTGGGCGATGCGCCGATCCTGGTGACCCATCTGGCGCCATTGTCGAGGTCGGTGTTCGAAGCCGCGCCGTCGCTCAAACTCGTCGCGGTTTCCAGAGGCGGGCCGGTCAATGTGGCCATGGACGCCGCCGCCGCGCACGGGGTTCTTGTCGTGAACACACCCGGACGTAACGCGTCCGCCGTGGCGGAGTTCACCATCGGCGCGATCCTTGCCGAAACCCGCAACATCACCAAAGGCCATGACGCCCTGCGCAAAGGGGAGTATCGGGGCGATCTTTACCGCGCCGATGTCACCGGCGACGAGCTCTCCGACATGACCGTCGGGATTATCGGCTACGGCGCGGTCGGCACACGGGTGGTACGCCTGCTGCGCGCCTTCGGCACCCGCATTCTGGTGTGCGATCCTTACGTTCAACTGTCTGCCGACGACACCAATGCCGGTGTCGAACATGTGTCACTCGAGACAGTGTTGCGCCAGTCGGACGTGGTGTCGCTCCACCCCCGGGTCACCAATGAAACCCGGGGCATGATCGGCGCCAGGGAACTCGCGGATATGAAGCCCGGCGCCGTTCTGGTGAACACGGCCAGAGGGCCTTTGATGGATTACGACGCGCTCTACGACAGCCTGAAAAGCGGCCACCTGGGCGGTGCCATGCTGGAGACCTTCGCCATCGAGCCGACCCCGCCCGACTGGCCGCTGCTGCAACTGCCCAATGTCACACTGACACCGCATATTGCCGGGGCGTCGCTCAAGACCGTTCGCATCGCCGCCTCGAAAGCCGCCGAGGAAGTCCGGCGCTGGCTCGACGGCGAGCCACCTGTGAATCCATGCTGAGGACAAGCCAAGGATGAGTGTCAGCGGTTCCCAAACCCCAAAGATCGGAAGCAAGGAAAACCCTGTCGACCTTCTCGTCGCCGGCGGAGGCATCAACGGGGTCGGTGTCGCGCGCGACGCGGTGGGCCGTGGCCTGTCCGTCATTCTGTGCGAGAAGGACGACCTGTCCGAAGGCACGTCCTCCCGCTCCGGCAAATATATTCACGGCGGCCTGCGGTACCTGGAATATTACGAATTCCGCCTGGTGCGCGAAGCACTGATCGAGCGCGAGGTCGTCCTCAACGTCGCCCCACACCTGTCGAAGCCGCTGCGCCTCATTCTGGTCCACAGCCCCGAACAGCGGCCGCGCTGGCTGATCCGTCTGGGCCTGTTTCTTTATGACCACCTGGGCGGGCGCAAACGGATCCCGGGCTCGAAAGGCGCTGATCTCAAGGCGGAATGGGGCAACACGTTGCTCCGGCCAACCTTCGACAAGGGCTTTGCCTACTGGGATGTGTGGATTGACGACGCCCGGCTTGTTGTCCTCAACGCGATCGACGCGGCAAGACGGGGTGCAGAGATCCTGACCCGGACGGCCTTGAGCGCCGCCGAACGCGACGGCGATCTCTGGCGCACGACCTTGCAGGACACGCGAAGCGGAGCAGAACGCACGGTTTATGCCCGGGCGATCTTCAATGGCGCCGGCCCGTGGGTGGAAAAGGTCATTACGTCCATTGACGGTACCGCCTCCAAATCCAGCGTCCGTCTGGTCAAGGGCAGTCACATCATCATGCGCAAGTGGTGGGACGGAGAAAACGGCTTTGTGCTGCAGGCACCGGACAAGCGCCTCATCTTCGTCAATCCCTATTTCGACGACCTTGCCCTGGTGGGCACGACCGATGTGCCGTTCAACGGTCGGCCGGAGGACGTCCGGGTCGATCAGGGCGAGATCGACTACCTGCTCGATATCCTGAACAGCTACTTCCTCCGGCAGCATGGTTCGTCGGACGTGCTGCACGCCTATTCCGGTGTCCGGCCCCTGTTCGATGACGACGACGGCAAATCGGCATCCGCCGTTACCCGCGACTACACGTTCGAATTGGATGAAGGACGCAAAGGCGCCGGCCGGCAGGCCCCTTTGCTCAGCGCCTTTGGTGGCAAACTGACGACCTACAGAAAGCTCGCCGAACACGCGCTTGAGCGTCTCGCCCCGTTCTTTCCCAAGATGGGGCCCGCCTGGACCGATAACGCGCCTCTGCCCGGAGGCGATATTCCCGATGCGAACATGAACGTCTGGCTTGCCTCCCTCCAGAGCGCTTTCCCGGAACTTCCGCCGGATCTGGTTCGCCACTACGGGCGCTGCTATGGCACGGCAACCTTCGACCTGCTGTCAGGTGCGCATTCCCTCGCCGATCTCGGAACGCATTTCGGCGGACTCTTCTATGAAATCGAAGCCCGCTGGCTGACCGACAACGAATGGGCCCAGACAACCGAGGACATGCTGGTTCGCCGGACGAAGCACGGGCTTTTCCTGAACGAAACGGAAAAAGCCTCGATCGAGGCCTGGATGACACGCAGACGGGGGGCGGCATGACGGCTTACGAGGCTTTGCGGGCAAATCCGGAATTCGCGGCCTTGCGGACGGTCTCGACCCGGCTGGGCCTGGATCCGTTGCAGGTTCAAGGGCCGGGCGGCAACACATCGATCAAGTCCGGGGGCATCATGTGGGTGAAGGCCTCCGGGACCTGGCTCGCGGACGCTGAGGCGCAGGATATCTTCGTGCCCGTCGATTATAACGGCCTGACCCAGGCGATTGTGGCGAACGACGAAAGCGCTGACGACGTCGGACCGTTTACACACGCATCCGAAAATCCGTCCGGCCTGCGGGCCTCCATCGAGGCGACCGTGCACGCCAGTTCGCCGGCCAAAGTCGTGCTGCACACCCACTGTGTGGCCACGATCGCGGCGGCGATCCGGAAAGACGCGCCCGCGTTTCTGGCGGAAAAGCTCGCCGGTCTCTCGTTCGCGTTCATCCCCTATACCAAACCCGGCAGCGGCCTCGCCCGCGCCATTCGCGCGCACGCGCCGGCCGGAACGGAGATCCTGGTTCTCGGCAATCACGGTCTCGTCGTCTGTGGCGAGACGGTTGCTGAAGCCGACAGTCTGCTGCGAGAGGTCAGCGCCAGGCTGACACCGACGACCAAGGCGGATCCGGCGGATGCCTCTCCGGCGCTCAAGGATCGGCTTTCGGGCACCGGCTGGATGCCCGTGCCCCATCGGCCGACCCAACGGATCGCGTTGGACGAACGCCTGCTCAAGGTTGCCGATGGGCGAACGCTTTATCCGGACCATCTGGTGTTCCTGGGTCCGGGCGTCACCATCGCCATGCCGTCCGAGACGGTTTCGCAAGCCGTGGCAAGAGCTGCCCAATCCCTATTCCCCAGCAAGCTGGTGATCGTCCCGGGCCACGGCGTCGCCATGCCGGAAACGGCTTCCCGCTCCGAGCTGGCCCTTGCTTCGGCATTCGGCGACGTGCTGGCGCGGGTCGATCCGAATGCGAGCGTGACGCGTCTGTCGAGGGACCAGGAAGCGGAACTTCTCGACTGGGATGCGGAGACTTACCGGAAGTCGCTCAACAAGGAGCAAAGCACGCAGAGACACGTCACATGACCGGAGACTCGTTGTTTGTCGGGATCGATATCGGAACTTCCGGTGTCCGGGCCGCGGCCATCGGCGCGGACGGAACGATCCTAGGACTTGGCCGCGCTGTTATCGAAACGGACGACCATATCCGGCGCGACCCCGCCGTGTGGGAACAAGCGCTCGATACCTGCCTCCGCGATCTGGGACGGACGGCGGACCTTTCCGCGATTGCCGGAATTTGCGTGGACGGAACGTCAGGCACCGTCCTTGCTCTGGACGGAAACGGACAACCGATCGGGCACGCCCTGATGTACAACGACGCGGTCGCGGACCAGCACATTCCCGAAGAGGTCGCGGCGGTCGCGCCAGGCCAAAGCGCGGCCCATGGCGCCAGTTCCGCCTTGGCCCGCGCGATAGAGTTGCAGCGTCGGCCCGGCGTTGCCCGGATCGTGCATCAGGCCGACTGGATCGCCGAGCGGCTCGCGGGTGCGCCTGTGCCGAGTGACGAAAGCAATGCACTCAAGACCGGTTACGACCCGGTCAACCGCACCTGGCCGGACTGGCTCGACGGAACCTCGATCCGGCGGAGCCTGCTGCCGGAGGTCGTGCCGACGGGGACCGTCACCGCCCGCACCGGCGGCACATTCGGGCTGCCGGCCGGCCGTCCGATCGTCGCCGGAATGAGCGACGGCTGCGCGTCGTTCCTCGCCACCGGCGCCAAGCGCCCCGGGAACTGCGTGACGGTGCTCGGCACCACCATGACTTTGAAAGTGTTGTGCGATGGTCCGTTGTTCGCCCCGGAATACGGCATCTACAGTCACCGGATCGGCGATCTGTGGCTCGCGGGCGGCGCGTCCAACAGCGGCGGCGCGGCTCTTCTCGCGCATTTCAATCTCGAAGAAATGGCGCAGCTTACCGCCGGCATCGATCCGGAAACGCCCAGCGAACTCGACTACTATCCACTGCCCCGGCCCGGCGAGCGGTTTCCAATCAATGACCCGAAGCTGCCGCCCCGCGTGACGCCGCGGCCGGAGGACAATGCCGCCTTCTTCAAGGGATTGCTGACCGGGATTGCCCGGATCGAGAAGCTCGGCTACCAGCGCCTCGTGGAGCTCGGCGCTCCGGCATTGACCAGCGTGAGGACCGTTGGCGGCGGCGCGAACAACCCCGTCTGGACCCGTATCCGACTCAAGCTGCTTGATGTTCCGGCCGAACCGGTTCTCGCCAAAGAAGCCGCGGTCGGATCCGCGTTCACCGCCCGCGAGGCCTTGTCCTGACATGCCGCAAACGATCACCCACCTTTCTGAAATCCTTGGCTCTGTCGACGGCTTGTTGCTCGACCAGTTCGGCGTGCTGCATGACGGCAAGAGGGCTTTCCCGGGCGCGATAGAGTGCGTTCAGGCTCTTCAGGAGCGCGGGGTGCCGATGGTTGCCCTTTCCAATTCGGGACGGCTCGCCAAACCCAACGCGGATCGCCTGGCCCGGCTTGGCTTCCCGGTGAGCGCCTTCAAGGCCATTGTCACATCGGGCGAACTGGCCCGCGACCTGCTGCTTCAACGCCTTGCAGATAAACGTCTTTCCGAGGGTGGAGCCGTTTTGCTGCTGTCGCGGGAAAACGATCAAAGCCTGATTGACGACTTGCCCGTGACAGGAGCCAACCCCGGGGCCCCTGTCGAACTCGTGATCATCAGCGGCAACAATCCCGAAACACACAGCCGGGAGGATTACAGGCGCCTCCTTACCCCTCTGGCACGGGCCGGCGTTCCCGCTATCTGCGCCAACCCGGACACCACCATCTATGCCGGAAACCAGGCGTCCTACGGACCTGGCCTCGTGGCGAAAGACTATGCCGATGCGGGGGGCGAGGTCGTCTATCTCGGCAAGCCGGATGCGGCCATGTTCTCCGCCGGCCTGCGGGCACTCGGTCCGGTCACGCCCGAGCGATGCCTGATGATCGGCGACAGCCCCCGTCATGACATTCTCGGCGGCAACCGCGCCGGCTGCCGAACCCTGCTAATCACTTCCGGGGTCCAGGCCGGCACGCCGGACAACGGGGCCACCGCGGATTTTTCAATGGAAACCCTGAGATTTTAACGGCATGCGACCGCCACACGGCTGGCGCAGGCCCGAACTGAAAACAAACAGGAGACGCTCAAAATGAAAAAGGCAGAACTCTCGCTCCGTGAGGAGTTGATCGCCCGATGCCGGGAAATGAACGCGAACGGACTCAATCAGGGGACGTCAGGCAACATTTCGGTCCGGTATGAGGACCGTATGCTCATCTCGCCATCCGCAACCCCCTACGATCAAATGGAACCGGACATGATTGCGTCCGTCGACCTCAACGATCTGTCGGGCGCCTGGGAGGGCCCCTTGAAACCTTCGACCGAATGGCGCTTCCACCACGCCTTGTTGCGCGAGCGCAAGGATGCCGAAGCAGTCGTGCACGCCCATCCAACCTATTGCACAACACTGGCCATCGCGAGGAAGGAAATCCCGTCCTGCCACTACATGATAGCGGCTTTCGGCGGCACCAATGTGCGCTGCGCGGGCTACGCGACCTTCGGCACGGCGGAGCTGTCCGAACTCGCAATTGAAGCGATGCAGGACCGGACCGCCTGCCTGTTGGCCAATCACGGCATGATCGCGGTCGGTGAAAGCCTTGGCAAGGCCATGTGGCGGGCCGTCGAACTGGAAACGATCGCCCGGCAATATTACCTGAGCCTCCAGATCGGCGGCCCGGTTCTCCTGTCCGATCAGGCCATCGCCGACACGCTTAAGTCTTTTTCCGGCTACGGCCTTCAGGATGGAAAGGGCAAAAAGAAAGCCAGCGCGTGACTCACGTCTCCTGTCCGAACCGGTGCCTATCGGCCTCTCGTCCCGGAGTTCTGCAACCCGTTCGACCGCAAGAACGCAGACCCGGGAGACCGCTTCTACAGGAATTTCAATCCACGCTTTATCGCCAACGCCGTAAATGGCAGTCCGCAGTGGATATTCGCCCTCCACGCCATCCGCCACGGACATGCCCACATGTTGAAACTGAACGGTGTATCCCCGAAACTGATCGAGTGTTCCCCGTCAGCAACCATGAGACATATCGGCGAAATTGCCTAAGGAGGATTTCTGGCACATCGTAGCCCGCCAAGGGAGCGAAGATGAGACAGAAATCCGGGCCGCAGGAGTCGGCCGAAAAGCA
>NZ_VIRG01000055.1 GCF_008107695.1 Stappia sp. BW2
CCCGACGACGGCGAGGTCTTCGATGCTTCCTGTCTTCTTTGCACACATGGCTGCTTCTCCTTGTTGCGCGGTTGATCCCGGATAAGGATAACCCAACGGTGGGGAAGCAGCCGACACATCCCATTACCGGTCATTCACGCGCTAACATGCTGCTGTGGCGTAGTCCGCCGAAGCGGTCATTCTCTGCGTTGCAGAAGATGGGTGGCAGCCAGATGCCGGCAATGCGGACGTTTCGGGCATTTGCCAAATCATGTTCAGCGTCCGCTTTTCAAGATGTGGCTCACGCGCAGTGATCAAGTGTGAAACTGCGGCGAAGGTTGTTGACCTTTGGACAGCTTGTCACGGTGTGCTGTTGGTGGGGGGACCATTCCGGACGGTGTCCAAATGAGCGCGGCTACTTGGCCAAGGGGTCTGCCGGCAGGTCAGGTACCAGTTGACCAGCGTGGTTTCGCACGCTTCCAGCCGCACCTGCAGTCCGGCCGAGAACTGGTCAAATGCCTCCTGGTTCAGCACATTCACGCAGGTGAGAACAGGCACGCCAAGAGCGATGGCCTCTCCAATCACTGTGCGAAAGCCTGCGCCGGAGGCCTCTTGTTTGCCGAATTTGTTGACGATCAGCAGATCCGCATCCGGACCGAAAGATGCACCAACGCTGGCGACGGCTATCTCCAGGGCACCGCTGTCCAGTCGGCACCCGCGCGCGCCAAGGCCGAGGCTTTGCGACACCCGGATCTCCGATCCCTCCGGAAGGATTCTGATGTCCATGTCGCAGCGCTGCCCGTCGCGCCTTTCGCGGTTGACCTGAACGATGCCGTACACCCGGATGCCCGCCGCGATCAGGCGATCGGCGACATTGCTCAAGACCTTGTCGCCACCACCGCGCCCCTGGGACTGGATGTATCCTAACAGGGGCGGCTGGACCTGGATTGCCTCTAAGGTCGAGCACTTCGGTTCTCGCGTAAACGGAGTCATTTAGCGTCTCGGAACAGGATTGTCCCGCCATCGCCCGCAGCGAAATACCGGCCCGCGCCATCCACTGCGATCGCCCGCAAGCCGGCCGTTGTGCCGGTCGGGTCCATATGCCAGCGATGGCCGTCGAAACGCGCCGCTGCGCCTGCGGCGCCAACGGCCACCACGTCGGTCTCGGTCCCGGTCAGTGCCAAGAGGTCGTTGCGCGCCCGCGCCGGGGTGATATGCCATCGAGACCCGTCGAAATGGCCGATTGTGCCGGATAATCCGACAACAAAAACATCGCTCAGAGACCGCCCCCAGACGTCGAAAAGGAAATGTTCGGTTCCGGCGTTAAACTCGTCCCAGCGCTTGCCGTTCCATCGCATGACCTGGCCGAAATCCCCGACGGCCAGCAGATGCTCCGCATCCATACCCCACACGCCATAAAGCGCACTCTTGGTGCCGGATGGCATACGCTCCCAATCCACGCCCGACCAATGCAGCACAAGCCCCTCGTCGCCGACGGCAAAGATCTGCCCGCGGCCATCGGACCACATCGACAAGAGCGTGATGTCCATGAACAGGTCGAAATGCTTGCGCCAGGCCGCGCCATCGAAATGGTGAATTTCGCCCAACTGCCCCGCAGCCAGCAATCCGCCATCCGGGGCGCGGGCCAGGTCGTGAATTCCAAGCGCGCCTGCTGGCGGCAGCGCCTCCCATTTGCCGCGATCATGGGCCAGCACGGTCCCCTCCTCGCCGCAGGCAAACAGCATGTCCTGCTCGGGATCGTGCCAGATGCCCCAAAGCTGGCGGTCGGTGCCGCTCTGCATCGCGGACCAGTTCGCCGGCTCCTCGCCGGGCCGGATGGCGGGTGCGAAACAGCTCAGCGCCGCGCTGCCGCCCACCAGGAGACTGCCATAATCGCCGACCGCCATCACGTCACCTGACGGCAGGTCGACCAGGCCCAGGAGATCGTGCCCCGTGCCGCTTTGCAGGCGGTCGACATGGTCGTCGCGCAACAGATGGATTTGTCCTGCATCCCCAAGCGCCACAAGGCCTTTGCCGGTCCGCCCCAAGGCCCGGAAGCGGCTAAACTCCGTGTCGGTGAAAAGCTTTTCGAACGTCTCACCATCCCACATGACAAGATCGCCGCGAAACCCGTTCGCCTGTATGAAATAGCGGCCTCCGGCCAGTAAAACGCGCCCGTCAGGCAAGGCCATTGCGGCAGTGAAATTGGAGCCCACCGGGCAGTCCAGTGCGTGCCATGTGCCCTCGATATCGCGCATCAGCACCGTGCCATCGCCGCCAGCGGCCATCACACGCCCATCGTCGAGGCGGATCACCGCGCGCAAATGAGCGTGCGTGCCAGCGTTCTCGATCGTCCAGTCAGCCCCGTCGAAATGAAGGACCATGCCGCGATCACCAACGGCCCACGCCTGTCCGTCCGCGCCGCCGCAAATGGCGAACAGTGGGGTATTCTCCTCAACGGAGGCATATTTTCCGCCCGCGTCGACCACGCAGCCACGCATTTGGCTCCAGATCTCTCCGTCATGGTGCAGGATCAATCCCATCCAACCGACGGCCCACAGGTTTGCCCGATCTGTGCCCCAAAGCGCATGGATCGGCACGGGTGCCGGACAGGGCAGCCGGACCCAGTCTTCGCCATCGAAGTGGTTGATCGCCCCGTGATCGCCGACAACGAACAGGCCGGTTTCGTCGGCCCACCCATCCCAGAACACGTCGTCGGGGCCCGCGGAAAGTCCGTCAACCGAATACCAACCCGGTGCTGCCTCGGGGCGTGCCCCGAACTGGCCGAGGAAAAATCCCCGACGCGAAACCCTTTCAACTGATCCGTGCATCTATCCGTCATCCTCCGCCGGTTGCGTGGCCTGTTTAAGTCTGGCGGCCTCCTGGTTCAGTAGTTCCGAGAGCCCGACGCCTAGCGCATCATTTTCGGGCAATGCCGCCAACGCCGCCTGCAGGTCCGCGTCGTTCAGATTTTCGGCAAACACATCTTGCATTGTTGCGGCGACCGCCTGGTGAAAACCCTCACGCCCCAGCGCGGCGACCGCTTCGATCATCGGAGCAAAGGCGCGCGCCACCGCGGTGTCGGGCATCGCGGTCACGACCGGCTCTCCGCGGTCCGATCCCAGCGCGAGATCGGGCGAAAGGGGAATTTCGGCGATCTTGTCGATGTCGAGTTGGCCCAACGCCTCGCTAACGCCCGCATCGGGAAACAGATGAAATTCTTCGTGGCAATGCGGGCATAGCACTCCCGCCATGTTCACCACGGCTCCGACAACTGGCAGGCCCCGCTCGCGGCAAAACCGCCCGGCCTTGAGGCTGTCCATTTGTGCCACTGCCTGTGGCGACGTCACCAGAACTGCCGACACGTTGCTGCCTTCAAGCATGTCGCACAGCGTGATCAGCTCGTTGCCGGTGCCCGGGGGCATGTCGACCACCAGAAAGTCCAGAGATCCCCAATCGAAGCTGCCGATGAGATGGTGGATGAAATCATGTTTGTAGGCGTCTCGCCAGACGATCGGGGTGGTGTCGTCTTCGAGCATGAAGGCCAGTGATCCGACCTCGACCGGATGTGCGATCTCTGCGGCTTGGAAGCCATGGGTCTGCAATCCCGCTGGCGTGGTGCGGATCTTGGCGCCTGCAAAACCGAAAAACCGGCTTTGATTAGGCCCGTGGATATCTGCATCGGCCACGCCTACGCGAAATCCTTCTCGCGCCAGCCCGGCGGCCAGATTGGCACTGACCGTGCTTTTGCCAACCCCGCCCTTGTTGGCCAGCACGACGATGATCTGGTCGATCTCCTGCAGCCGGTTCTCGATCAGAACCTTGTTGTGATACGGCTTGTCGAGCGTGCAGCTGTCTTCTTTCGGGCAGAACTGGCAGGCGTGACCCAGTCCGCAATCGGTCTTGGGGCCACTTGCCTTTTCTTCAGGGGTCAGGAAATCCATGGCTTATTCCGATGCCATGTCGAGAAGGATCCAGCCGTCCGATACGCGCTTGAACCCGTCGCGCTCTTTCTCGGCTCCCTGCCAGACGGCGAAGGCCATGGGCACCATGTCCCGGTCCAGCGACACATTGTGATCGCCATCCGCCTCGATCGGGCGCGACATCACGACCGTCCATTGGTTCGGATCGCCGTCATTGTCGGAATATTGGCTTTCGCCGCTGACCGGCTGTTCGTCGAGGATCGTGGTGCTGCCGGGGCTGCCCGCCGCAAGGTTTTGCACCTCGCCCTTGTCGGAGCGCCAGTACCAGATATTCACCGGGCTGTCGGGGCCGTCTCCCATTATGTAGGATGTCTCGTCATCCCCCATGGAAAACTGCACCGCGACGCCGTCCCGGAACCGGTCAAACGCCGTTTCGGTATCTTTCGTGTCATCCACCCAGCGCAGCCGCACATAGAACCGATCCGACGTCTTGGCCAATGTCACGTTGAGATAGCTTGCCTCGGTATCGTAATTGACCCTGAGCTCCACCGATTGATGCACCGCCGGGGCCGGTAACATGGCAACGCGATATTCGGGCAGGCGTTGCCAGATGATGTCGTCCGGGTCGTTGACGTTGCGCAGGTAGATGCCGTCGGGAATGGTCGAAACTTTTACGGTTTCATAGGCCTCGATCAGTTTGATATTCGCATCTTCCACGGCTTGGGCGACAGACAGAGACGGAGTCGAAAGCATGGCCAATGCGGTCAGGGTCACGATCGTTCTTTGCATGGTGGGTCTCCTTATCCCCAGAGGTTTTGTGCCGCCGACTCGGCGGGGCCGCTGCTGGTTTTGGGCGCATCGGGGTCGTGAAACGGACCGACCCGGACCTCCAGTTCGTTGATCTGGACCGCGGCCCAGGCGCTGATGTCCTGCACGAGCTGACCGATCGTGGGGTCCAGCAACTCGACCGGATTCCGCCGCAGCAATCCGGCGACGGCCTCCAGCGTTGGACCGAGATGGCGGCACAGGAAATCGCGCTGCGCACGGCGATAGCCCGAGGCATCCTTGCCCTTGGCCAGCGCGGTCGCCTCGAAGTGGCAAAGCACCGCCATCAGTTCCAGCATGCTGGCAAGATGATCGGGCTCGTCGGTCTTGCCTTCGTCGCCGGTCGCCGCCTTCAAGCCGAAATGTTTGTAGAAGGCCGCGACATTCAGCATGAAGGAGGGCCGGGTCAGGCCCGCGAGAATGTGCTCATGCTCTCCGGCCAGCAGGGCGGCAACAGGCTTGCCCCGATCGCCGTGCAGGAAGGCGGTGATATAGCCCGCCTCGAAACTGGCGAAATCCGGCGAGACGGGCATGGCGGGCCAGGGCGCACCGGTCGTATCCGCCCAGGCGTCGCTGAAGGCCTCGTGAAACTGCCCCGAAGCCACGGCGTCGAAAAACTCCTTGGACGGATGCCCGAAGGCCAGCGCCGCCAGGCGCCAGATGCGTTCCTTCGCCCGTGCCCTTTGCGGGCTGTCGCCCATCGGAGGGCGTGATGATACCGCGACCGACATCAGCTTAGCTTGAACATTTCGGCGTGACGATAGCCGATCAGCGTGTCCATCAACTCGCTCTCGCCGCCCTCGGCCTTCTTGGCGCGTTCGGCGGTGATCGTTTCCAGTGCCGCGCTGACCCCGTCACCGAACAGGCTTTCGAGATAGTCCAGCGGAACGCGGGATTCGGCGGTTGCGCCTCCGGCCTCGTCGATTTTCGGCGGCGACAGGGGCGGCACGTAGAAGACGTTGGGTTGTGTCCCCATCTCGGGGTAGAGCGGCAAGGCGACTTTGTATTTATCTACCAGCGTGTGGATCGGCCCGTCCTTGTCGTCGCGATAGCCAATCCAGCGGATCCGGCCGACGCATTGCTTGGCACAGGCGGTTGGCAGGCCCTTCTCGATGCGCGGATAGCAGAAGATGCATTTCTCGGATTTCGAGATCTGCTCGTTGAAATAGACCTTCTTGTAGGGGCAGGCTGAGACGCAATAGCGATATCCACGGCAGCGCTCCTGGTCGATCAGGACGATGCCGTCTTCCTGACGCTTGTAGATCGCGTTGCGCGAACAGGCGGCCAGACAGGCTGGATTTGCGCAGTGATTGCACAGCCTCGGCAGGTAGAAATAGTATGAGTTCGGATAGTCGCCCTCACCCTCGTCCTCGTCCCAGTTCGCCCCCCATGTCGGTTTGACATTGGGGCGCAGCCACGGGTCCGTGCCGGTCATAAGGGCTTCTTCGTAATTGTACTCCCAGGGAATGCCATAGTCCTCGGCGCTGGGTTCTTTTCCCAGGCGTAAAGCGCCGTCCTCGTCGAACCCGCCGCCCATCTCGTGAAAGTTCTTCGGATACCCGGTGCCGGGTCTGGTCTCGACATTGTTCCAGTACATGTATTCCCGACCGTTGCGGTTGGTCCATTGCAGTTTGCACGCGGATGTACACGTGTGGCACCCGATGCATTTGTTCAAATCCAGAACCATGCTCAGCTGACGTTTCACGGCCATGTCTTATTCCTCCCTCTCACGCGGCTCTTAAGCCGGCTCCACGTCAACGCCGCTTTCATGCGCGAGCTGGTTTGCATTCCATTTGAAAAGCTTGAAGCCCAGGTGCCCCCATCCGCCCGCCAGTTCCAAAGGCTGGATCAGCGTGGCCATGGTGTTGTTCATCGGCTTCCACTGTTCGTATTGATGCGGCTCCCACCCGTGCTCCATCATGATCGAGGTTAGCGGCAGGCTGGGATAGAACTTAGCCTGCGCGAAAAACTCGCCCGCGCTGTTGAAAACCCGCACCTTCGAGCCGTCCGTGATGCCCTTTTGCGCCGCCAGTTTCGGGTTGATGTAGATGTTGGGTTCGCCCCGCTGCAGCCGCAGCATGAACTTGTTCGACCGCCAGTTGGAATGGATGCCCCATCGCGTGTGCGGCGAGTAGTAGTTCAGCGGGAAGTTCGATGCTTCACTGCCGGCGTGATGCCGCGCAGTGGGCACCATCGCGCCCAGCTTCTCGAATGTCGGGTGGTCGCAATAGAAGGTAACACGCCCCGTGAGGGTGTCGTACGGCTTCTTGTTCTCGGTCTGTGCCACGAACGGGCGATAGGGCTCGTCCACCGGGATCGGCTGGTTGTTGCCCCCCTTGGCATTCATCACGATAAAGCCCCGTTCGGCGGCCTCTTCCAGAGAGACGCCGCCCATTTCGGGGCTGTTGTCGACGAGCCACTTGGTGGCGTCGTAGTCGGTCAGGAGCGTTTGGTTCATGGTGTAGTCGTCATGGATCGTATGCAGATCGCGGGTGACGTCGCCATCCTGGTACCCCTCGATCCCGCGTGCGATGGCCCGCTCCTGGATCTTGCGGGTCAGCAACTCCATGATGTCCCAGTCCGGCTTCGCTTCGCCGATCGGTTCGACAGGCCTGGAGAACACGTTGATGAAGCGGTGGAAGCCGACCCCGCGCAGATCCCAGGCCTCGTAGTGGCTGGCGGCGGGCAACAGGTAGTCGGCCCACTGCGCCGTGCTGTCCATGCGCACGTTGATGTCGACGAAAAGCTCCTCGACCTCTTCAAGGATGCGCTCGCGGTACTTGTCGACGAACTTGTTGCGCCGGAATTTGTTGTCCGCGATCGAGATCAGCCCCTTCATATCGCCGTTGTAGGGCATCCACCCTTCGCCGATACTCTCGTTGATCATCTCTTCCATCTCGTCGATGTTGAACCCGACGCGCTCTTTCAGCTTGTCCGCGTCGTAATATTTGCGCGCGTGCTCGATCATGTGGCCGCGCTGGAATTCGCCCAGACCGCCGGGCTCCAGCCTTGGTAGCTTTTCGAACCCGTAAAGCGCCAGTTGCAGCCATGCGCTATGGTTCCAGTCGACCCAGGAGGTGTCCATCCCGCCGGTCTTGCCGCCATGCCCGGTCAGCGCCAGCATCAGCGCCTGCGCCCAACCGGTGTAGATGCCGTTGGAATAGCGCCCGACATTGAAGCCCAGCATCAGGATCGCCTTTTTCGCCTTGGAAAAATGACGCGCCTCGCCCCGCACGGTGTCGGCGGCGATGCCGGTGATTTTCGCCGTGGATTCGGGCGTGTAATTCGCCGCTTCGGCGCGAACTTTTTCAAAGACCGTGGTGACCTCGATCCCCTCGACCGTGAAGGTGCCTTCAAGCGCCGGATCGACGCCATCAAGTGCGATGGTCTTCTCCTCCGACGCCATCGTGCCCCTGAGCATCACGGGGGCACCGGTGTTCAGGTCCCAGTGATAGAAGTTCTGGTCCGAGCCGCCATCGACCAGGTCGGCTTCGCGCAGCAGCTTGCCGTTGTCGGTGCGGACCAGAACCGGTAGGTCGGTCTGCTCCTTGACAAAATCGGGTTTGTAGAGGCCCTCCTCGATGATCACATTGACCATCGACATTGCCAGGAACGGGTCGGTGCCCTGTTTGATCGGCATCCACAGATCGGAGTGGATCGACGACGGATTGTAATCCGGCGCCACTGAGACTATGCGGGCGCCGTTATACTTGGCCTCCCACAGGTAATGCGCATCGGGGATCCGTGTCACACTGGGGTTCAACATCGACATCATGATATAGTCGGCGTCGAACCAGCCATCCGAGGTGAAGCTTTCCAGCGGGTTGCCATAGGCCAGATGAGCGCCGGTGTTCAGGTCGCCCACATCGGTGAAGATATCCAGCTGCACGCCGCCGACCAGCGAGGCAAAACGATAGGGCGCCGCAAACCGGACCATCGACTGGCTGCCCGACCCGGTATGGGTCATCAGCTTTCCGGGTCCGTATTTCTCGAAGATGTCGATCACCTTGTCGGCAATCTCTTCGGTGATATCGTCCCACTCCATGCGCTGCCATTTGCCCTCGCCGCGCTCGCCCACCCGTTTCATGGGGTAACGCAGGCGATCGGCCTCATACATGGCTGCGGAATGGATCGAGCCCTTCTGACAGCCGCGGGGGTTGGCGTCGGGGACGTTGGGGTTGATTTGCGGATACTTCGCCAACTGCTCCTCGCGGATGACGATGCCGTCCTTGACGTAAATATCAAAAGCGCAATTGCCGATGCAGTTGATGCAATGCGCCGCCTTGCCGATCTTGTCCCAGGTGAATTCCCGGCGATAGAGATCTTCCCAATCGCGATAGGGATATTCCTCGGCCAGAGTATCTCCGATGGGTTCAAGCCTGTTCAAGGACCATGCCTTGTTCGCGGCCAAAACGCCGGCACCGGCAAGTGATGACGTTTTCAGGAACTCACGACGCTTCATGCGCAGCATGTTCATCCTCCCTATGTCTACGCGCCCAGTTCTGTGGGTTGATTATTGAAAGACAGGATAGAGGAGGAGCCGCCGCCAAAGGCTGCAAAGTTGTTACTGGATGTAAACGAGATGTAAACAAACAACGTCACGGGTTTGCGAAAACAGGATTTAGTGGTCTTATTGCGATCAAGCGTTGCTTCTTGGGGAGGGCCTACGGGTCAAGTTGCAGATGCCGACAGACATGCAAGCAGACACGCCGCCCGGATTCGGACGCAACAGTAGTAACGATGCGCTGACAGACTTTCTGCAACAGCGCCTCGACCGCTTGGTCGATCAATCCATCGAAATCGCCAAATCAAACGGCTACGCGCCCTTCACCACGACGATCCGCGCCGCATGGGTCGAGGCGATTGTCAGTGTCACCAATGCCCTTGGGACGTATCTTGCCAGCAGCGACGATGCGCCGAACGGTCCTATCGCGACGCTTGATTATGCGTCGGATCCACGATTTTCCCGCATGCGCCTCATCGCCCGGATGCATCGATCTCAAGGCATCACGCTCCAGATGTATCTCGGCTTGTTCAAGCACTTCCGAAACCTCTACGTGTCCGAACTTGCCCGGTTACCCGGCGGCGTGACTGCCCAGGAAGCGTCCCGTGTTCGTGATTTCTTCGACCACTGCGAGCTCAGTATCAGCGCGGACTGGCACGACAACAACGACAACCGGCGCCTACGTGAACTGCAGGAGCGTTCCCGCGCCATCACGCTGGACAAGGACCGGTATTTCGCCGTTTTTGAAAGCCTGCGGAATGCTGCATTTCTTCTGGATCACGGGGGCAATCTGGTGAATGCGAACCAGGCGGCCGCGGGATTGTTTCTTGGCCGCGACGCGCAGGCTGGCGATATCATCTATCTTCGTTCCATGCGGCGTCGCAAAAGTTCGCTGCAGGCGGTCATCGACAAGATCATGGAAAACACCGAAGCGTCGGAAGACCCGGTTTGGCTGGACACGCTGGACGGGCCGCGCTGTTTCGATGTCCGCACTCGCACACTGCACGATGCGGTAGAGAATACCGCACTGGGTCATGTGGTCCTGTTGAATGACGTCACTGCGCACATGCGCGATGCAGAGGAAGCCAAGCAGTCAGAGCGCGGTATGTCACGGTTTCTGGCAACGATGAGCCACGAAATACGCACCCCCCTGCACAGTGTGCTGGGCGCAGTTGAACTTTTGCGCACTGCGGATCAAGCAACTTCGGAAACCTTTCTCGACGTGATCGAAGGTGCGGGGAAGGCTTTGCTGCAGACCCTCAACAACGTGCTGAATTACTCAAAATTCGAAAATGATCCACCCGTGCCGCGCCCGACAGACACGGATCTGTTCGAAGAAATTCGTGTCTATAGCCGGATAGCGATCATCGGTCGAAATGTCGCCCGGACACCGCTTGAATTCGACATTGGCGTCGATGTTCCAAAATCGGCGTATGTCGACTGGGGCATGATCCAGCAGGTTCTAAGCAATTTGGTGTCGAATGCGCAAAAGGCGGATAACGGCGAAGGGGTCGCCGTTGCGATCCGGCGCATTGCAGCCGAAGCTGGCAGGGAAGCTCTGCGTTTCGAGGTACGCGATCATGGGCCGGGCTTGCCAGAGCATGCCGCGACAGCCCTGTTCCGGCCCTTCGAGAACACCACCGCGCGCGATACCGGCAATGGCGGTTCAGGTTTGGGATTGGCGATCTCGCACCATCTGGTCGACGCCATGGCGGGCCGGATCGGGTATGAAAACCTCGAGAAGGGCGCATTGGTGTGGTTCGAAGTGCCGCTTTTCCATGCCGAAACCCTGGATCCGACCGGCCCGCGATCTCAGAGCCATACGACCGGCAAATTGCCGAACGCACAGTCCTGCATGCTGGTCGATGACGACCCTATCGGCGCCAATGTGACTGCCCACCAATTGGAACGTATCGGACTGAAGGTCACCCGCGCTGCATCCGTCAAGGAGGCAAAGCATCATGCGGCTGAAGCCGAGTTTGACGTCTATGTGGTCGATTACCTTTTGCCCGATGGCGATGGTCCGACACTGATTCAATATCTGCAAGAGCGGACAAGCCGGCAGGCCAAGTTCCTGGCTTTAACGGCCAATGTCGATGCGCTGGTCGGGCGATCGACAGGGTTTGACGAGGTTCTCGCCAAACCGGCCGGTCAGGTCAGCCTTTCGTCGGCCATTTTCGGATTGGGTCCGCGAAGCTTTTCAACCGGTCCGACAGGCCACGAGGAACCCGAGAGTCTGCAGGGTCTCGCGCCCGGAACCGTCCAAGCGATGATCGACGTGTTCGCATCCAACTGGTCGGACTTTCGCCGGCAATTGCGGGCCGCCGATACCCCACGGCGTGTGCTGACATTGTCCGCGCACCGGCTTGCCGGTAGTAGCGCGATCCTGGCGCTGCCGGAATTGGAATCCGCCCTGCGCAATCTCGAAGCCGACGGCAACGACAAAGACAAGCCCGTCAATCTGGCTACACATCGTTCTCTGCTCGACCGGGATCTGGCGGAAATTCCGTCCTGGCGACGGTTGAATGCGGCATGGGCTGCGGAATGACCAGCCCGACGCATCATGTCCGTCCACGGTCAGAGGCCAAGAGAGCCTCTGTTCTTTGCATCGATGACGACCCGATTGTGCAGCTGATGCTCGAGGATATCATCGCCGGTGCCGGTGCCGACTTTGTCATTGTCGGATCAGCGCGCGAGGCCGAAGACGTCCTGGCAGACACCCATTTCGATCTGGTCCTGCTCGACCGGTGCCTGCCGGACAGTGACGGCCTTTTGTTGCTGAACGCGATCAAAAGCGGAAGTGACTGCCCGGTCATAATTCTCAGCACGATGGATGAATCGCGAGACAAGATTCTCGGGATCGGACTCGGCGCCACCGAATATGTGACCAAACCGTTTAATACACTTGAACTGAGCAGCCGAATAAAGCAATTGCTGATAGCTCATTCCAATGAAGACACCCCAGGTGAGTACGGTGTTTTCGAGATCGCCGGTATGACATTCGACCCGCGCAGCCGCAGGCTCGATACCGACGGCCACCATCTTATTCTGGCACCTGCCGAAACGCGACTGCTGCATACCCTCCTGTTGAACGAAGGACAGATGCAAACGCGGGATCAGCTGTCACAATTCACCTGCGGGCGCAATTGGTCCCCGGGCGACCGCACCATCGACGTGCTGATAAACCGCCTTCGCGGCCGTATCCGTTCGCTCCCGGTTGAGATCGTGACGGTTCATCGCGCGGGTTATATCCTTGTTGCCAAAGGTAAAGAGACCCCGGAGAAATAGCCGAATTCGGCAGACAACGCGTAATTCTCAGCGCGCGAACACCGCAAACGACCGAAACGGAGATGCTTAGCAGTTGTCAGCCTGGCGATGCTGAAAGTCCATGGTGTTTTCGTTGGTGCGTCGGAGCTGCCAGCAGGCGGTCGTGTTCGGGTGGTCAGGTCACTTGAGCGGGCATTTGTTGGTAGTTACTCCCTGGAGGCGTGTCAGGGTGTCGCTCGTGAATGTCGCGGGTTAGGGTGGCTATGGGGCAGCGCAGTTATTGAGGGGAATTATCGACGGCGTTGCTCATCCAGTTCACGAAGGCTTCCAGGCGTTCTGCGAAACACTCGGGCATTGCATCGGGCTCTTGAGCCTGCTTCAGAAAGTAATGCAACTCATTGCCATGCGTGGGGAACAGGCGCTGAAGTCTGCTGACATGTTCTTGAAGCGTGTCTGGCCAGTCGTGGTCGGTTTCCTTCCGCAGCATATTGGTTGACCGTATCAACTTGCGGGACGCTTCTCTCATCAGGCGCCCACAGTCGGACGCCGGTCCGGATGCCAAAAGCAATCTGCGATACTTTTCCAGCACCTCCTGAAAGTCGCCATTCACCGCGATTGCGAGCGTCCGGGACGGGCGGAACAACGGTACGCCTTCCGCCAGATCCACGCCTGCGATGCAGCGGCAGTGATGTCTGAGCCAATAGCGCCATGCCAGACCTGACCCCGCCGACAACACATCCCGCAGCAGGCCGATGTCGAAATCGACTTTGCTGACGATCGGGTGAGCCGCTTCAAGTTCACGCCGCGTGGATTCGATACGTTTGCTGTCGCGCTCCGATGGCAGGCCGTTCAGGATCAGAGACAAGTCCAGATCGGAGCGCCCGGCAACGGCTTTTCCGGTGGCAACACTTCCATAGACATAGACGCTATGGATCAACGGGACTGTTGAAGGGCAAAGGCGGGACTGGACGTCCTGCATCAAGGGGCTGAATTCATCCTGAAAAGGATGCGTTTCCACCACATCAATGAAGCCATGCCGGTCTACGCTCATCGCATGCCCACCTTGCTGACATGGTGCTTGGCTGACCTGCCTTGCACATCAGCTGGCGTCATTCGTGCATCAGCCAACCGCTGAGAGGCGAATGGACCAGCGCCAATCAATCGCATGCTGACGTTGGCAGAAGACCCCGGAAGTTTCATCCGGGCTGATCGGGTGTTAGCCGTTCCGCCAGAATGTTCCATACGCGTTTTACCCTTGGTGTCTTGTGGAGCGCTTCATGAGCTGCGAGCCAGATGGGGAGGGTTGGCAGATCAGGCTGAAAGGGCAGCCTTTGGACCGTCGGGTCCACGTCTCCGATGACCGTTTGCATGGCGCCGATGCCGCATCCCGCGCGAACGAGTTCCCAGTATGTGGACTGTTGATCACAGCGGACGCCAAAAAAATGCCTGTCCAACCTGAGGCCCAGGTTGCGCATTTGCTGCAGGATCATATCGGAACGATCAAATCCCACAAAGGGGATGGTTGTCAGCTCCTCAAGGGTTTCCGGGGTGCCATGTCGATCAAGGACACTGTGGGCGGCGTAAAGCGCTATGGGCTGGTCGGCGATTTTCCGGGCCACAACGTCCAGCTGGGTAGGCCGGAACATGCGGACTGCAATGTCGGCCTCGCGGAACATCAGGTTTTCGGTGGTGTCGGAAGGGACCAGCTCGATTTCGATGTCTGGCTCCCTGCGTCGTATCTCGGCGATGATCGGGGGCAGCAGGTAATGTGAGACGACGACACTTGCCGTTATGCGCACAGTGCCGGCAACGGCGGCGTCCCGACCCGCGGCCTGCGTGGTCAGACGCGCATAAGCGTGTGCCATCTCGCGGGCAGGCTCCAGCAGCGACAGCCCGGCTTCCGTCAGTTGGAGGCCGCCTGCGCTTCGAACGAAGAGATCCGTGCCAAGTGCCATCTCGACAGCCTTGATATGCCGTCCGAGTGTTGGCTGGCTCTGTCCGGTTTTTCTTGCCGCCGCTGACAGGGAGCCGGTCTCGGCCACCGCGAGCAACGATCGTATATAGCTCCAGTCAAGAGTTTCTGTCAGCAGGGTCATTCAATAATGAATAGCTCATATGGGAATTTGTGCAATTCCATTTCATTTATGACTATCTAGCTTGTTGCCCAGTCATTCAACACCGGCTGGAGAAACACATGTCTGGAACTGTATTGATATTGGGCGCATCCGGAAAATTCGGTCGGCACAGCGCTTTGGCGTTTGAAGAGGCGGGGTGGACCGTCAAACGGTTTCAGCGCGGCAAAGACAATCTGGAGGATGCCGCGCAAGGATGCGACGTCATCCTCAACGGGTTCAATCCGCCCAATTACCACGACTGGAAAACGATCTTGCCGCAAATCACCCGGGAGGTGATCGGGGCTGCACGGGCAAGCGGCGCGGCCGTTATTCTGCCGGGAAATGTCTATCATTTCGGGGATCAGGGTGGTGTCTGGTCGGCGCGTACGCCGGCCAATCCCGTCAGCCGGAAGGGGCAGATCAGGCTGACCATGGAACGGGACTACGCGCAAAGCGGTGTTCAAACCATTGTGCTGCGCGCGGGAAATGCAATCGACCCCGACCGGCAGGGATGCGTGATGTCTCTGATCTATCTGAGAGAGATTGCGAAAAACAGAATTACGCTCCCCGGCCCGGCGGAGACACGGCAAGCGCTGTGCTTTGTGCCGGACTGGGCTCGCGCTGCGGTTGCTCTGGCGGGAAAACGTCACGAGTTGTCGCAGTTCGAGGATATTCCGTTTGAAGGCCATACGCTGACGGCACAGGAGATCAAATCCGGTCTTGAACGTATTCTGCAACGAGACCTGCAATTTGTCCGGTTTCCGTGGTGGATGTTTTCATTGACCGCGCCTTTTTGGGAACTGGCGCGGGAACTGAAAGAGATGCGGTATCTCTGGAATACAGATCACGCGCTGTCCGGGGAGCGGCTGCAAGAGGTGTTGCCGGATTTCACCGTTACGCCTCTGGATGATGTATTGCGAAGCTCGCTTCCATAATCAGGCGGATAGACGCTCTTTGTTCATTGCTCAGCACCCTGGTGAGTGTCAGGTGACGGTGGTATGTCCGCGCCCGCCTTGCGCAGGCCGTCTACGATGTGCAGTTGATCTTTGCGGCGAATATTTCTGATCGAAAGTTCCTGCCACACATTTGGAATGAACGCGGGTGCTATACGCTTGAAGTTGGCAAGGGCCGCTTCGGCGTCGTCAATGCGGCCCATCTGGGCGTAGGTGATTGCGGCAATCCCGTAATAGGTCGGAACCTGGGTTGCGTCGGAGCGTTCAATGGCATTGGCGGCGCAGGAATAGTCTTCCTGCATGTAGCAAATGATGGCGAGAATTCCCTGATAGAAACTGTCTTTGCCAGGATTGAGAATCGAAGCGCGCTCGATCAGGTCCCGCCCGCGTTCCATTTGCCCTGACAGCCCGAAGAGTTGCCCAATCTGACCGAGCATGTCGCTGTCATTGGGATTGAGCGCAACCGCCTGTTCAGCAAAGCCATAGGCCTCATTCGGGTTGCCGGTGAAAAAGAGTGTTGTTGCGAGCGCCTGCAACGCTCGGACGTTTTCAGGATCGGTGCTTACGGCGCGCCGGGCAGCCTCGACCGCCCTTTTTTCGGCGCCTGGGCGCTGGGTGAACCCAAGCCTGACCTCATCGATATAAATATGTGCGAGCAATGCCCACGCGGTTGCGTAGAGCGGGAATTGGCTGACCGTGCTTTCGAGGCACTCTCGCAACTCGCTGTGGGTTTCTGGTTCTGGTCTGTCTCGGTAATTGTAGTAGCGGAGACTGCAGTAATATGCCTGCAGATCGTCAGGTGGCCGGTCTCGCCACAGGCCGGCTTCTTCGCTGAAGACAATGCCATGCGGCTGCGCGATGGCACCGGCAACGGCACCAGCGGTTTCGGTGGGAATTTCGAACAAGGCCTCGGCAGTCAGCTCATATTCATAGGTCCGGGACCAGATAACCGCTTGGGTTGCGGTGCCTATCAGGCGGACGCTCACCCGAACGCTTTTGGTGTCTGTTCTTGCGCTTCCTTCGATCAGATAGTCGGCCCGCAGGCTCTTGCGCAGGCTATCGACGTCTTCGTTCGCGACAGATCTCGATGTCTGGACACCGAAGACAGCAATCTCCTTGAAGTGTGAAAGGGCTCCAACAAGTTCATCGGTTATGGCTGCCGCATAGAGTTTCGAAGCATCGTTGTTGCCAATATCGGAAAATGGAAGCACCAGGACCTTCGGCCCGAGAGGTAACGAAGTGACACCAGTTTCCTCGTCAGTTGAATAATACCCCAGCCAAACCGCAAATGTACCTGCCAGGAAAACCAGCAGGACCAAGAGCGAAATCACCCGGTATCTTGTGTTGGTGCCATTTGTTTTCTCGATGGAAACAGGTGTTTCTGTCGTCCTCTGATAGCTGAAGGCCGGAACATAACTGCCTTTGGGAATTTCGATCAAAATCGGTTCGCTTCGGCCTGACAAAAGATAATAGCGCTCGAGCGCACGTCGCAACCTGGCCGCCTCGATGCGAACGACCGGGTCACTTTGAGGGTCAAAGGAATCGTCCCGGCCAAAGACGTCGACTGCCACCGTGAATGCCTTGATACC
This sequence comes from Stappia sp. BW2, assembly GCF_008107695.1. Taxonomy (GTDB): domain Bacteria; phylum Pseudomonadota; class Alphaproteobacteria; order Rhizobiales; family Stappiaceae; genus Roseibium. The sequence continues at coordinate 17,155 of NZ_VIRG01000055.1, forward strand.
CTCTTCGCGGCCCGCAAGTGTTTCCTCGACGACGTAGCGGAGGAAATCCGCAACACGGTCCGGAACGGTGAAGTCCGGGCTCTTCAGGATCTTGTCAATCGCAGATTGAATCTCTGCTGCTGAGGGGGAGTCACCAGTCTGCATTCAATCTCCTCCCACGCAAAGCCGTACCCGACGCGACGTTATCACGAGCTTGGTATTTATATCTACCTGCAGTAGTTGCACGTATCCGGTGACACTTTCGCGTAGGCTCCATGTAACCTCCCCTCCGACAGGTGTTTCAACAGCTTCGTATTCCCTAGGGTCAACCTCCAGGGGTTGAACATCTGGAAGGATGTCGGGGAGCAAAAAAGGCCGGGAGCTGCCTCGGAACGCTTCCCGTTTTGACAGGGGGGGCCGGCACAACCGGCGCACAACAACGAAGCGTTTCGCGGAATTCAGCAAGGGCCTCGCCGAGGCCAGCCAATACCCCCCCAAAACACAGATCGGGCGAGCGCATGCTCGATGATGCCAGATCAAACGCCTGAGACGGCCGCGGCTCGCGTCAAAGGTGCGTTCCCAAGGAAGAGTGCCCCAGCACCTGGCCGGGGAGGCCGTGCAGTGAAAGGAGATAGTTATGCTCAATATTGGAAGATCGACACTTCACAGAGTTCGAAAACTCATCACGCCGGCGGTCGTCGCGGCGTCGATGGCAACGTCCGCAGCTCATGCATTGACGCAAGATGAAGCCAATGCCATTGCGACGGAAGCCTACGTCTATTTCTATTCGCTTGTTACAATGGATCTGACCCGTCAGCAGCTTACCAATGTGCCAGCTGGCGGATCGTCCTATGGTGGTCCGCAAAATGTCCGTCGTCAGGTAAATTGAGACATCAAGCGGCCTGACTAAAGGAGGGTCTGGCACATCTGGGTTTCAGTTAAGCAGCGGATTTGGCGTGCTGCAAGCGCCGCTGTTTCATGGTCCTCCTCTTGA
>NZ_VIRG01000070.1 GCF_008107695.1 Stappia sp. BW2
CCCGACGACGGCGAGGTCTTCGATGCTTCCTGTCTTCTTTGCACACATGGCTGCTTCTCCTTGTTGCGCGGTTGATCCCGGATAAGGATAACCCAACGGTGGGGAAGCAGCCGACACATCCCATTACTTGTAATGCTTCAACCTCGCTCAGGCGACGGTTTCGTAGCCGCGCGGGTTCTTGCAGACCCAGTTCCAGGTGTCGCGGCACATGTCCTCAAGGCCGCGCTCTGCTTTCCAGTTCAGCAGCTTTTCCGCAAATTCCGTATTGGCGAAACACTGCGCCACATCGCCTTCCCGGCGGGGAGCGATGGAGTAGCGGATCTCTCTGTTGGAGGCCCGCTCGAACGCCTTGACCATCTCCAGCACGCTATAGCCGTTGCCGGTGCCAAGGTTGACCGCAAAACAATTCGACGGGGCGGAGCCAGCCTCGAGCACTTCATGCGCCTTGAGGTGTCCTTCGACCAGATCGATCACGTGGATATAGTCGCGAATACCTGTTCCGTCCGGCGTGTCATAATCGTTGCCGAAGACGGAAAGCTCTTCCCGGCGGCCGTCGGCGACCTGGGTGATGAAGGGCATGAGATTGTTCGGGATGCCTTGCGGATCTTCCCCCACAAGCCCGCTTTCGTGCGCGCCAACCGGATTGAAATAGCGCAGGATGCCGAAGCGCCAGGAGGGATCGCTGGCGGCGACGTCGCGCAGCATTTCCTCGATCATCAGTTTGGTGCGGCCGTACGGGTTGACGGCTGCGGTCGGATGATCCTCGGTGAGTGGCAGGAATTGCGGGTCGCCATAGACGGTGGCCGAGGACGAGAAGATCATCTGCTTCACGCCGCAATTGGCCATGGCCGAAAGCAGGCGGTGAGTTCCCACCACGTTGTTGTCGTAATAGGCGAGGGGGATCCTGGTGGATTCGCCGACCGCTTTCAGCCCGGCAAAATGCACGACCGCCGTACAGCTGTACTGCCGGAGGATCTCCTCCAGCCGCGCCTGATCCCGGATATCGGCTGTTTCAAGCGATACCTTTGCACCGGTGATGGCCGCTACCCGTTCAAGACTGACCTGGCTCGCGTTGGACATATTGTCCACCACAACAATGTCGTGCCCGGCCTGCAGAAAAGCCACGCAGCAATGCGAGCCGATATAACCGGCGCCGCCGGTAATGAGTACAGTCATCCAAACCTCTTTTGGCTTCGACGGTGAAGGCGGAAAGGAAATACAGCCCTGAATATCAGATGATTATTGTTCTTTGATTGCAGTCAGTCATCCGTATTTGTTGGGCTGAAATAAGGCCTCAAGATCGAGGCAAAATGAACATATTTTAAAGGCGTTTTGTAAAGTTTATTGGCGGTTTGATCTGAAGGCTGCTGGCGGTTGGCGTCGGTTTTGTTGCCCACCATTTTAAAGCAAACCTGCCAAGATGGGTGCATCGCCTTTTGATGCGGTTTTCTTTTCGAATGTACCTCTGGTCGAATGGCCGGAAAGCCAGGGGGATCTGAGAAAAATATACGTTGTTCAACGCGCGCTGAGGCCGTTGAAAAGACTGGAGAAAGTGCAGGAGGGGCACAGTTTCTCGTCAATTGAAGTGGTTCTGAAAATTTCAACTTAAGATTTAAGGTCTACAGCAGACGGCTATCGCCGGAATTTCCGCCAAGGGGATGTCGGGCAGGTTTGCTTTTGTTTTTCGCTGGCGAAAACATGTTTCAGGTTCTGGGGGCTGTTGTGCAAAGAAGTGTTGGACTGGTCAGATTTGCGTTCGTTTTTAGCGGTCTGTTGATCGCTCTGGCGATCTTCAGTGTTGTTCTGGAAATTCTTACCGGAATTAGCATTACCGGCTCGGTGAACGAGATAGGCGCAGTGGTGGGCGCCGCTTTGGATGCGGGGCGCCAGTTTTACAAGAGATACAAAGTCATCCCCGAAAGCGGTTTTGCCTGGCGTGCGTCGTTTCAGATGACACTCGTTGAATTGGCTATTTCCGTTGTTCTCGCGGGCCTTTACATTTGGTTTCTTGTTTCACAAGGCGTGGTCGGAAACAATCTCTCCTCGCTGATGTTCTTTATCGTGCCGTTGTTGATCTTCGTGTTTGCGATTTCCTGGGTTGCGAAACGGTACATGTTCACGAGCGGTGCGCGACATGCCGAGAGAGCCCATCTGAAAAGCCAGAAACTGAGCAGTACCGTTTTCGAATGAGTTAGGTGCTCTTCGTGGCATCGACGCCGGCACTCCCACCAACTTATCAAAATGAAGGCGGCAGTGCCGGTGGAGAGGACACGGTCGGACGACGGAACGTCCAAACGGGGATCGGCGGACAGTTGGCCGATGATGGCAGCCTCGCGTTATGAAGACGCGAAGGTGACCTTCACGCCGCGCTGGCGAAAATAGGCCTGCATGAGCTTGCGTCCGGACCGGTTGTTCTGGACGAGCTTGGTCGGATCGATGACGGCTTCTTTCTGGCCTTCGCGTTTCAACGCTTCCTTGAGAGCTGCGATGTGCAGGTCAATGTCTTCGTTGTCAGCCTGAAGGGATTCGTAAACGCGGTTCGTCGCATCCGCTACGGTCAGTTCGCTCAATGGTGCATTCCTGTTGTTGCCTTGCTGGCGCTTACCACACTTTGACACCCGATCGAAAGAGAGTTCATCAAACCGGAAGGGGTGGTGGTCGCAGGAAGCGCGTTCAAACACGCCGGTTTCCAGGCCGCACCAGCAGGCGACCTGGTTTTCCGTGTAACATGTCGTTTCTCCCTGGTAATCGACGACGAGACCCTGAATGACGCCCGTGCCTCTTTCCGTTTCGTTGAGCATTACAAACGCGTTAAATCGTACGTGAGTGTGCCGATCTGTTTTACGCGGACGGAGGTGGGTGAGCTCGTAAGCTTTCATTTATGTTTTTCTTGATTTCTGCCAATTATTAAAATGATTATCTATATATTATTTCTGTATTTCTTTATATTTCATATTCTTAAAAATTATTTGATTAATTTAAGGCATGGTTGTGTGTATATATATTATATAATACATATTTTTCGAGCATGAATGTTTACGTTTTCACCAAGATTCAACTTTTTGTGGAGTATAGGGTTGAAATAACGTTACGTAATTTCTTGCCTCGAAAGCCATGTTGTGGTTGACGGTAAAAGCAATCTATGAAAGAGTTCCTTTGCGTTAGGTTGTGTGTATTTTTTGATCAGAGTTGCTCTTTTCTCAATTTTTTGGAGAATTGCGCGCTATTAATTCGGGTTTTAATGCTCTGATTTTGGAAAAATCTGACTTTACGTAAGCATTTGAATGTCTTTTCTCTCGTTTATTCACGGGGAGTTGTTATGCCCATCCAAACTGATTTCAAATACGAACAGAAACATTCCGGCTCGGCTACAGTGCAAGAAACCCTGTCCGAGGCGGTTTCCCAGGAAGACTTCCTGGGTCTTTTGCGCGACCTCTGCGGCACCACACCGGAAGGCAACGCCCAACGAACCTGGAAAGGGCCGGGCTTCAATATGATCTGGCGGCCGAACAATCCCTCGGTGACGCCAGATTTCGGCGACCAGCCGCATTTTCTGCAGTTGAACATGACAGAGGAAACGCTGTCCTTCACCGATATCAGTGGCCCGACCGGGATCGCCAACAGGGCTCTTCTGCAAAAGGACATCTTCCTTGGCGGCGTGGCTTACCTGCAGACGATCAACGACAGCTTTGACAACTCGGGTCAGCATTTTGAGCCGGGGGTATTCAACAACGTACCTGCAACGCAGGATCCCAGCGAGCCGCCCACGATAGTTCGCATGGGATCTATTCCACACGGCACGACGATCAACATGCAGGGCCAGGCCTTCACGGCGCCGCAGCCAAGGATTGATCCGTCTTCGATCGTACCGTTCAAAATCGGCAGCGTCGACGACGGGGCCACCGACCTCGTTCAGTTTCCCGAGCAGGATCTGTCGATATCATTGAATTCGCGAACCGATCTCGCGCGCGTCGCCGGGCTGGACCAGGATCACCTGAACAATCCCAACTTGTTCCTGACCGATGTGCTGAAGGACCAAACCATCACAGAGACCGTGGTATTGGTGCTTTCGACGGACTCAACGGCTCCGGGGGCAGTTCCTGACGTCGGAGGCGGCGCCTCCAACATCGCCTTCCTCGTTGGCAAACAGCCACCGAACGGCGGCGGGCCCAACGCCGACATGCCCAAGGCCACATCCATCTTCTGGATCGAGAAGGGGACGGACAAGTACGGCAAGCCGCTGTTGCAGCTTCAGTACACCCAGCGCGTGATCCTGGACTTCAACGGGCTCAGCTGGCCGCATGTCACTGTGGCGACGCTGCGCCTGGTCGAAGACACCTATTGATCTCAACGGATCGACTGCGATGGCCGGGGCAGTGTGCGGATGTGCTGATGTGATCGACGTATAGTTTGCACGCGACCCGGCCAAACAGCAGTGACTATAAAGCCGCAGAATCTGGAAGAGACATTGCATAGATGGTCGCGGAGGAGGGGTGTGCCCCTCCGACACGCGACATTGCTTCCCGGTCGAAGTGTTGCCGGTGCAAGCCCGGCGTGGGGTGCCGCAGGCGGCGAAGCGCCGCCTGCTGCTATGTCAGCTCGGCAGATATTCCTCACTCCAGGACTCACTTAGTGCGCCTGAGGTCAGCATTTTTTCAACCGCACGATCGGCATAGCCGAGTTCGGCCAGAATGGTGCGGGTGGACGCGCCGAATTTTTCGGAGGGAGACACCGCGTAGACCTTCCCGCGAGTTGCCCGCACGGCGTAGGGGTCGAGCTGGATGACCTCATGACCCGAAGGGTGATCAGCGTAAACCGAGAAGGAATAGCTGCCATTGTCTGTTCCCGGCGTATCATCCGCTTCCCGGGAGTGTCTCGCTCTAAGCGCATCGATGTTTTCACAGATCGCCACACCGATATCCGCTTCCCGCAGTCGTGAGAGCCATTCCGAGGCGGGTTGGCTCTGGAACGCGGTGGCGAGATAGGCGGCGCGCTCATCGGGGTCAATATCGGGAAGCTCTTCAAGCCCTTCGACGTTACGGAAGCGCTGAAGGTCATTCTCATAGGCGCTCAGAAGTATGTGTCGGCCCGAGGCGGTGCTGTAAAAGCGGCTGAGATCGTCCCAGCCGATGGCGTCGGGTCCGGAAGGTTCGTCAAACAACCCGCGTCCCTTGTAGTCAAAGGCAAAGGGCAGTTGCAGCAGCCCGCTGTTGGCGGACAGCGAGGTGCGTCCCCGTCCAATCCGGCCATGGCGGTATTTCTGATAAAGGGCCGCTGCCACCGCCAGCGCGCCACCAAAACCGCACATGACGTCAATCGTGCCCACATGCGCGTGTTCCTCGGGCCTGTCCATGGCACCTCCGAAGCGCAGCATGATGCCTGTGGCGGCCTGCACGAGGTCGTCATAGCCGATATAGTCGGTTCGAACTCCGCGGCGTACGCCCGAGAAGCAGTCGAGCTTGCAGAAGATCGCATCCGGGTTGAGCTTGCGCAGGCTCTCCGTATCGAGGCCCATGCGCTTGATCTGGCTGTCCGGTGCGTTCCAGACGATGATATCGACTGATTTCACGAGATCTTCAAACACCTGCCGCCCGTAACGCGATTTCAGATCGGCAAGCATCGAGCGTTTGCCGCGCATCTGCGAAAGGCCATAGATCACCGTGTTCCAGCTATCGTATAGCGGCTGTGCGGGGTCGAGTTTGATGACCTCTGCGCCAAAGCGTGCGAGGTAGCAGGCCGAATGCGGTCCTGCGATCACGTTACAGAGGTCCAGCACGCGCACGCCGGTCAGCCATGCTTCCTGATCGTTCTCCTCGGACGGCTCTGGAATGTCGGTACGATGCTTCCGCAGGATCTTCAACGCCTCGTCGAATTCCACCCAGCGGCGCGGTTCTGGCGCCAGTGCTTCCTCGCCGCTTTCCTCCATCCAGACGATTGGGCCTGGTTGGGTCATTTCACCGTATTCCGGATCCCAGACGTCGATCATCAGGCCGGAGTGCTCTGCGTATTCGTCGTTGATCCATTCCTGAAGCCACAACTGCGGCCCTCCCGGGATGCCGGCACGTCCGAAAAGCTTGACCCATTCGCGTGCGGTGCGCGTCATGAAGACTTCCTTCATGCGCGCGGCGATGTGGTCGGCCCAGTCCTTGGGCATGGGGTAGACGCCCAGCGAAACCGGCGAGGACCATTCGGCCCAGGGTTTGTAGGTGTCGTCCTCCGAGGTCAGTCCCTCCTCGACCAGCTTCTCGTAGATGCCCAGCACTTCAAGGCAGCGCTTCGCGTGATGTTTGTGGCTGGGGCAGACCACGTAGAACATGCGTCCGTCCTTGCACATGTAGCTGCGGAAGAACGGATCCAGAAGTTCCTGCAGGTCCTCGTAAGGAACGTTCATCTGCAGACCCTCGATGCGGCGTCGCTCGATCTCTTTTTCGCGCTGCGTAAGGTAGCGTTCGGGTATGTCAGCCACCTTGATGGAGTTGTAACACAACCCCTCCATCACCGCGGCGGCCAGAGGCACTTCTATCTGGTCGCCACGCCCTGTCACTTGCCGCGATTGCAGTGCCAGCACTGCAGCGGAGGCTGCGATCTGTGCAGCATAGGCTGAGGCCAGGGGCAGCGGAGAAAAGGACGGGTTTACACCCATCAGGACGCGGTTCAGCCCCATATCCGTAAACACACCGGAGCTCGCCGCAACAACAGTTTCAAACGCGCGTTGTTCGCGACGTTCGAGATCGTTCGAGGCAAAGCCGGGGATCGACAAGGTAATGAGTTCGGGGCGCTCCTTGCGCATCTCCGCAAAGTCGAGTCCCAGCGCAGCGAGTTTCCCCGGCCGGAAGTTCTCGATCACGATGTCGGCTTCGGAACATAGGGCCCGGGCTTTTTCCAGCCCGTCTTCCGTTTTCAAATCAAGGTTCACAATGACCTTGTTCCGGTTCAGGGCTGCATTTGCCGGGCTGTCCCACATGGGGCCTGCAAGCGGGTCTATCTTGACCACCGTGGCACCCAGATCACCAAGCAGCATTCCCACTGCAGGGCCAGCGATATATTGGCCGAAATCGACGATCTTTACGCCGGTCAGTGGAAGCTGGGAAAAGGTCTTGCGCATTGTTCCTCCGCAATTCTTGCCTTTACAAGGCTCTTTTTATCACTGTCCTGCGAGTATCCATTGGGCGGCTTTTTCGGCGATCATGAGCGTGGGCGAATTGGTGTTGCCGCTCGTGATTTCCGGCATGACAGAGGCATCGACCACGCGCAGTCCCGCAATCCCCTTGACCCGCAGATGCGGGTCGAGCGGGGCCGCGGCATCGTCCTTGCGGCCCATGCGGACAGTGCCGACAGGATGGAAGATCGTGTTGGCGATATCCCCTGCCAGCTTGGCCAGCTCGTCGTCGGTTTGATACTCGGCACCGGGCTTGAATTCCACGGGTGCATAAGCTTCCATCGCTGGCTGCTTCATGATCGTGCGAACCTGCCGCAGGCTGTCGGCAGCGACCTTGCGGTCTTCGTCCGTGTCGAGATAATTGGGCGTAATCCTCGGCGCATCGCGGAAGCTGTCCGAGCTGATCTTCACATGGCCACGGCTGGTCGGGTTCAGGTTGCAGACCGAGACCGTGATTGCCGGGAAGGGGTGCAGAGGTTCACCGAATGAATCCAGGCTGAGTGGCTGGACATGGTATTCCAGGTTCGCGTGGGGGCGCTGTGGATCCGACCGGGTGAAGGCGCCCAACTGGCTGGGGGCCATGCTCATCGGACCGGAGCGCTTGAACGCATACTCCATGCCGATCTTCGCCTTGCCCAAAAGGGTCGAAGCCAGGGCGTTGAGCGTCTTCGTGCCCTTGACCTTGAACACGGCACGGATCTGAAGATGATCTTGCAGGTTCTCACCGACCTGGGGCGCATCCAAGACCACTTCGATACCGTGTTCGCGCAGTAGCTCCGCGGAGCCCACGCCGGACAGCTGCAGGATCTGCGGCGAGTTAACGGCTCCTGCCGACAGCACGACTTCCTTCGTTGCGGAAAGTCTCCGGGACTCGCCGGCCCGGTTCACGATTGCGCCCGCACAACGCAGGCCACCGTCGGCATCACGCTCGAACGTCAGTCGCTCGACGTGCGCTTCGGTCCAGATGGTCAGGTTGGGGCGTTTTTTGGCCGGGCGCAGGAAGGCCTTCGATGTGTTCCAGCGCCAGCCCGCGCGCTGATTGACGTCGAAATAGCCAACCCCGGCATTGTCGCCTGAATTGAAATCTTCGGTCTTGTCGACGCCAATTTGAGTTGCCGCGTCGGCGAAGCTGTCCAGTACATCCCAACGCAGACGCTGTTTTTCCACCCGCCATTCGCCGCCATGTCCGTGAATGTCGGAAAATCGGCTGTTGTCACCGGTGCGCACGTCGCCGTCATCGAGCCTGTAGTGATCTTCGTGCTTCTTGAAATCCGGAAGCGCGTTTTCCCACGCCCAGGCATCTTCGCCGGTGATCCGGGCCCAATTGTCATAGTCGCGGGCCTGACCGCGCATGTAGATCATGCCGTTGATCGAGGAACAGCCGCCCAGCGTCTTGCCGCGCGGATACCGCAAGGCGCGTCCGTTCAATCCTTTGTCAGGTTCGGTGTTGTAGAGCCAGTCGGCGCGCGGATTGCCGATGCAGTAGAGGTAGCCCACTGGAATGTGGATCCACGGGTAATTGTCGCGCTTGCCGGCTTCGAGCAGGAGAACATTGTTGGATGGATCGGCGCTCAGCCGGTTGGCCAGCAGGCAGCCGGCGGTACCAGCCCCCACGACGATATAATCGAACGTCATGTCGATCGACATGGTTCCCTCCCTGAACTGCACTGTTTTGGGCTTTAACGGGGCACCTTGCACAAATCCAATGACAATTGGCACCAAGTGATATTAGAGATTTTTATATGAAGCTCTTTTCAAACATCAGCGGACTGCTGGCCTTCACCACTGTCGCCCGCGAAGGCAGCGTCTCTCGCGCCGCCGAGGTTTTGAACCTGACCCAACCCGCCGTCAGTCATCAGCTTAAACGGCTGGCGGAGGAAACAGGGACAACGCTGTTCAGGCGCACTTCCAGGGGGCTGGAATTGAGCAATAGCGGTGCGGAGCTCCTGGCCAAGGCGGAGCAGGTGCTCGAGGCCCTGGCAGAGTTTCGTCGTAGCGCGCAGCAAGGCAAAGGCAGTGTCAGTGGCACGTTACGCATTGGGACCATCGTGGACCCTGAATTCATCCGGCTTGGTCCGCTGCTGCGGCGTCTGCGTGCCGATTATCCCGGCATAACAACTGAGCTAACCCATGGGGTGAGCGGTGAGGTTCTGGCGAGGCTGATGCGAGGCAGCATCGATGCGGGGTTTTATCTGAGCAATCCGGACAAGCCGGTGCTTCAGCAGAACGAGGAAAAGCTCCACACCGTGCGGCTTGCCGACTTCGCTTATCGCGTCATCGCCCCTCCGGGCTGGCAGGCTCAGGTCGAGACCGCGGGCTGGGAGGCCTTGGCGGAGCTGCCCTGGATCGGCACGCCGCCCGCATCGGCACATTACCGTTTGCTGGACGAGATATTCACCAGACATAACTGCCGTCAGAACATTGTTGCCTTGGTTGATCAGGAGGCGTCGATGCTGGAAATGGTGCGGGCAGGCGTTGGCCTCAGCCTTTGCCGCGAGTCCATCGCCCTGCACCAGCGCCAGGCCTTCGGCATAGCGGTGGGGAAGGCGGTATCCGTTCCTGCCTGCCTTGGCTTTGCAACAATGAACCGGCATTTGGGTCGGGACACGATTGCGGCGCTTCTGGACTCTCTTCAGGAAATTTGGATTGGCAAGTGAGAAGCAAGGTCCGCTCGGTGGTTGCCATGCGTGAAGAAGCACATCGACAAACTGAAATTGCGCAGAAGAAACTTTAAGGAACGAGCTAAACGCCCTCCGCCAACCCCAGGGCAACTCCACGATGACCTTCGTCGAACAGGATTGAATTGAGTGGTGTTAGATCAAGTTGAATTTGGTAGCGGAACAGGGTCTCTATTCCCCAACACGCGGGTTAGGATTCCAACGTTGGTGCAATCGTAACAAGAATTCGGAGAAAGAAACGGATGCTCCACGAGGAATTCGGACTACCAATTCTACAGTTCGGCAGGTGTGTTGATCTGTGATTAATGGGCGCCTTTAAGATGAGGTATTTAACCGTAGACGGCATGAGTTCTGGAACGGGTGTCCGGGACACTCTGGATGGCGGGTTTGTTGATTTGGACAAAATCGGTGTTTCGGCCGGGTTAAAGAGAGATGTCCGCGTATGGCTTTTGGAATATGAAGCTGATTTCTTTGCTGGGTTTCGAAATTTGAAGACCCTGGCAGCCTTGGATGAGAAGGGTCTCCAAATCGCACAGCGTCTTTCCAAGGAAATACCAGGATCAAAAATTGAATATTATTCGGATGGAAAATCCGAAAAGATTTACTTCAAGCTATAGATCGATCCCATGCAGTGAAATTGATGCTGTAGTGAGCGCGATGGGGCTTGAAGTTCAAGTCCGGGATCGGGCGGGCAGCGAGTGTCTCTGCGCACCCAAATTGAAGAAAATCAGGATCGACTGCAGGAAAGACAACAATCGCAAATGCGGCAGCATTTTCTTCATTGAATAAAATGCTGCTAGGCGTGCGGTAGGTTTTATTGCGGAAGATGGTAGCGGAGGAGGGACTTGAACCCCCGACACGCGGATTATGATTCCGCTGCTCTAACCAGCTGAGCTACTCCGCCATCCAGTGCGAACCGGGCCTGGGAGGCCCTCGCGACGTGGGGTGCTTATAGTGAGGCGGCGGGCGGGCGTCAAGCGTTGAATTGGCGTCCGGCCGCAAAGATTTTTGTTTGGCTTCAGGCCGCGGAAACCGGGGCTTTGGCCTGTGGAAAATCGAGCGCCCAGTCGCCTGTGCGTTCGGTCTTGTGGATCCAGCCACCGCCCAGAACACGGGCGGTTTCGTCGTCCGTATCAAAGAAAACGCAGGCCTGGCCCGGGGCGACGCCGGTTTCGCCATTGGCGAGGTCCACGAAGCCCTTGCCGTTCAAAATGCGCAAGGTGGCTGGTGCCGGCGGGCGGGTGGAGCGAACCTTGGCGAACAGTTCGATCTCGTCGCCTTCGTCGAGCGGCTGGTCGCCGATCCAGTTCATTTCACGCAGCAGGATGGTGCGGGTCGCCAGTGCTTCGCGCGGGCCGACAACGACACGGCGCTCGTCCGGATCAAGGCGCACCACATAAAGCGGGTCGCCGGTGGCAACGCCAAGGCCGCGCCGCTGGCCGATGGTGTAATGGATAATGCCGTCATGAGTGCCCAGCACGCGCCCGTCCATATGGACGATCTCGCCCGGTTCGGCCGCATTGGGGCGCAGCTTGCGGATGACCTCGGCATAATCGCCGTTTGGCACGAAACAGATGTCCTGGCTGTCCGGCTTGTTGGCGACGGTCAGGCCGAATTCGGCCGCAAGTTCGCGCACCTTCGACTTGGGCATGCCGCCAAGCGGAAAGCGGATGAAGTCGAGCTGGTCCTGCGTGGTGGCGAACAGGAAGTAGCTCTGGTCTCGGTCGAGATCGGCCGGGCGGAACAGCGCGCGCTTGTTGCCCTGCTGGGCAGAGCGGACATAGTGCCCGGTTGCCAGCGCATCGGCGCCAAGATCCTTTGCGGTCTTCAGAAGGTCGGTGAACTTGACCGTCTGGTTGCAGGAAACGCAGGGGATCGGTGTTTCACCGGCAATGTAGCTGTCGGCGAAACGGTCCATGACCTGTTCCTTGAACCGGCTTTCGTAATCCAGCACGTAATGAGGAATGCCGATCGTTTCCGCCGCGCGGCGGGCATCGTGAATGTCGACACCCGCGCAACAGGACTTTGCCTTGCTGACGGCAGCGCCATGATCGTAAAGCTGCAGGGTGACCCCGATGACGTCGTAGCCTTCGGCCTTCATCAGGGCGGCCACGACAGAGCTGTCGACGCCGCCTGACATGGCGACGACAACGCGAGTGTCTTCCGGGCGGCCGGGCAGATCCAGACTGTTTCGCATCCAGTGTACTTCCAGAAGTTTTCGGCCGATCGCGCAGGCAGGGCGGTTGTCCGTCCCGTGCCATCCGCGCCCCGTCGGGCGGGCGGCGATCAAGTGCCCTATTCAAAGTTGGCGGCACTATACAGATAAGGTGTGCTGCTGCCAATTGCTTCCCCCGCATGGCAGGCACGCTTTGCCTGACCGGCAAAGCTTGCCGCCTGAAGACTGGGCTAGGGGAGGGCCTAAGCTGGAGAAAAGCGAATAAAATCAATGGGTCTGTCCGCTTATCTGACTTGGCCCGATGCTTGCTTCCTGTCCCGGTGACGTAATGTGCCCGCCGCTGCGGGCCTGGAGCTGGGGGCAAACGTGCTGCCATTTGGATTGACAACGGATGTTTCTGCCGGGGCGCTGGCAGCAGGTGCGGGCAGCGCACTTGCTGGCGGACAGGCGTCTGCCGGTTCTGCTGCTGCCTCCTCTCTTGAGGGGAAGGCAAACGGATTTGCCGACGAGTTGAACTCGATTGCCGGGCAGGGCAAAGGGCAAGCAAAGACGCAGGCAAGCGCGGCCGTCACCGGCAAAGGTGGCCGGACAGCCGATCCGCTTATGCCTGGCGTGGTTGCCACGCAGATCCAGGCCAATATGGCCACCGGCGAACTTGCTCCCGCCGGTGCAGTGGACCCGGCAGTGCCTGCGGCCGATCCGGTTGTCTCTGGTACTATCAGCGCCGCAGCACCGGTTCCCGGTGCGGGACTGGCAGACACAGTCGGAGAAGATCAGCTCCCATCAGAGGGGGAGGACACGGCTCAGTCTGACGACGTTACCCTTGTTGCAGATCTTGCCCCGGCCGCACCCGTTGTGCAGCCGGTGCCGCAAGTGGCAGGTGACAGTGCTGCCATTGCTCCCGAGGCTACCCGCGCCGGTGTCTCGGTTGAAGGCGGTTCTGGGGCTGGTCTAGCTGGTGCAGCTGCAGGTGGACCAGGAACAGGTGTGGCAGGTGCAGGGATTGCTGGTGCACCGGCTCCCGGCGCAACGCCGTCCGGGTCAGCGCCGCTTTCGGCCAATGGGCCTGTAGCGCCTCTGGATAATCCGGCAAGTGGTCCTGCGCTTGTGCCTGCATCGGGTGCAGGGGAAAAGGCGCATGCCAATGCCAATGCTAATGCTAATGCCGGGCCCGCTTCAGCGGCCGCGCAGCCAAACCAGGCAGGCGCCTCGGCGGATGCACAGACAAGTGTCCCGCAGCCTGCAACACCCGAGCGGCCGGTTTCCAACCCGGGTGCGGAGCTTCAGTCTGCTGTTTCACGGCCAGTGCCCGTAACGACAGAGCGCCGCTGGCAAAGCGAGCTGCCTAAGGAATTTCGAGCGCCGGTAACGCCTGCCGGTCAACCGCTTAATCCGAGGCCATCCGCAACACTGCCGGCCCAGGCCGCTGCGGAGGCTGTTGGAAATGTGGCGAGTCAGGCCGGGGGTGGGAATTTGGCCGGGACTGGTATTGGCGCTGGGACTGGAATTGGATCTGAGGCTCCCGGACTTCAGGTCGCGGCTGCGACGCCTGCGGGAACGAAAGCTGCGTCCACTTCGGCTGTTGCTCAGGCCGCGGCAACGCCTGAGAGCGCTGGGGCTGCTGCAATGCCAGCCGCGCCTGTCGTGGATGGGAAAGCGGCTCAGCCAACGGCGGTGACTGCCGAAACAGGTGAGGCGGCACCGAAGGCAGGCTCCGCCACAGGCACGGCCGCCGCTCAGGTTGCTGATGTCGTGAATGCTGGAGCTGCGCCCGTGCAGAAGCCTGTTCAGGCAACGGTGCAACCGGTGCTGACTGACCAGCCGACGGCCGGAGAGCCTGCCGCGGAAGACGGCGCTGGTCTGGTCAAACCTGCCGTTCAGGCTGAAACCGGCCCGCAAGCGGCTGGCACTGGCAACACTGCTGCTGCTGATCCTGCTGCCAGGGCGGTGGACCAGAAGGGACCGGAACCCCGCGGCGCCGCAATGGCTGCGGCTGTTCCGGCGGCGGCGCTTTCGAACATTGCCTTTGATGAGGCGGATCTGCCTGCTGACCTGCCGGAGACAAGCGTTTCCGGCGAAATGGGCACGGCAACGGTGCGCGGCGGCGATCTGGCCGGTGCCATGCGGACCGAAAGCCTGCAAGCGCCCAGCCATAGCCAGTCTGCCCATGTGGCCGGCCAGGTGGCGGCGGAGATTGCCCGTAATCTGAAGAACGGCCAGACCCGCTTCCAGATGCGTTTCGATCCGCCGGAGCTCGGCCGGGTCGAGGTTGAGATGAAGGTTTCTCACGACGGCAAGGTTCAGGCCCATTTGCGGGTCGACCGGCCGGAGACGCTGGACATGTTCCTGCGCGATCAGCGTGGCCTGGAGCGGGCACTTGAGGCGGCAGGGCTCAATCCGGATTCGGACAACCTGCAATTCTCCCTGAGGCAGGACGGGGGGCAGCAATTCGGTTCCCAGCAGGGCGAGGGAGACCATCAGCCGACCTCGAACGGTGGCGGAGGGGCGGTTTCTGCGGAAGCTGATCCGATGCATGAAGACATTGTCAGAATGACTATCGCCGAACAACGCGGCGGTCTGGACATGAAAGTTTAACGGGGCGGGTTGCCGCCTCAGGAGTGAAAAATGACAACGGTTTCTCCAGCTTCCTCGGCAGCGTCGCAGAGTTCCGCATCCACCAGCCAGGCCGGCCTGATAGCGGATTACGAGCTGTTCCTGAGCATCCTGACGACCCAGATCCAGAACCAGGACCCGCTGGACCCTCTGGATTCGGCTGAATACACCAGTCAGCTGGTGCAGTATTCGAACGTCGAACAGGCCATCAAGCAGAACCAGAACCTGGAAGAAATCATTGCGTCTCTGGCCACCAACCAGAGCATGGGCTACGTCAGCTATATCGGCAATGAAGTCACTGCCGACGCATCCACCACGACCCTGTCCGGCAGCAAGGCCAGCTGGAGCTACAGTCTTGAGGAAGCCGCGACAGGCAACTTCGAGATCCGCAACAGCGGTGGCTCCATCGTTTACAGCGGCGAAATCGAACTGGACGCCGGGGATGGCACCTTCTACTGGGGCGGGCAGACGGACTCCGGCCAGCAGGCTGTCGACGGGCTCTACACCATCTCCTTTGACATGAAGGACGCCTCCAGCCGACCGGAAACCGTCAAGACGACCGTCTCCGGTATTGTCGACAGTGTGGACTGGTCGAGCGGTGAAGCGGTGCTGAAGGTTGGTAGCCAGGAATTTCCGGTCAGTTCCGTGGTATCGGTCGCCCGTCCGTCCTGATCATCCCGTCAAACTAATTTTTTTGAAAACCGCTCCGGAGGTCTCCGGGGCGGTTTTCTGCGTTTTCTGCGTGTTTCTGAAGTGCTCTGCACGCCTCGGGACATTTGCCGGCGCATAAAATGCGCGGTTGAGGTGCTGCGGGGGGGGGCATGCAATTTCAAAGTTAATCGAATTGCCTCGCAAATTGCATGAGCAGGTAAATATGGTTAACGATTTCATATAATACTATTTAGAATTGGAGGTTTATACTTAGTCAAATCCTAAATATCATTCACTAAATTTAGATTTTATAGTTAATAAAAACACAATTTTGCTTTAGGCGTTTGTTAAGCGTCATCTTGTAGTCTCATTTCAAGCCTTGGTCATGGTTAGTGTGAGAGTACAATGACCGAACATATTCGTTCGCGTGTTAAATATGTCATCGGACCGGACGGTAGCCCGCTAACCATTGCGGACCTGCCTCCGACTTCGACAAAGCGGTGGGTCATCCGCCGCAAGGCAGAGGTAGTCGCCGCTGTTCGCGGTGGCTTGTTGTCCCTTGAAGAAGCTTGCCAGAGGTACACTCTGACAGTTGAGGAGTTTCTCTCCTGGCAAAGCTCGATTGAAAAGCACGGCCTAGCCGGGCTTCGAGCAACCCGGATCCAACAATATCGAAATTGATCCGGAACACAGTTTCTGCAACGCGCTCAAAAGGCGCAATCAAAGGGTCGGCTCTGCCGGCCTTTTTATTTTGCTTGCTGCCAGCGTGGAACTTATCCAAATATTAATGAAGTAGGCAGTTTTTCCCCACCTCAGTTGCAGTTTGCATTAATGGAAATGGCTGAAACTGGCCGATCCGCCCTTATTGGAAAGGTTTTGTTAACCACTTGTTAACCACCTGGGCGGCAAATTTTGCCCATCGAAGGTGTGGCGTGTCCGGCCGACTCCATTAATAACGGCTAGGACATGCTTCAGATGCGGGCGGGCATTCGTGAACGGACTTGTTGATTTCATAAAAACCCTGGGGGCGGCGCGCATTGCTGCAATGGGGGCGGTTGCCGCCATCCTTGTCGGCGTGTTCGCGTTCATCATCTTCCGGGTGACGGCACCCCAGATGACGACGCTTTACAATGAGCTGACTCTGGAAGATTCCGCGGCAATCGTTTCGCAGCTCGAAAGCCAGGGCGTGCAGTTCGAGATTGCCCGTCAGGGTGCCTCCATTCTTGTCCCCAACGAACAGGTCGCTCGCCTGCGCATGCAGCTGGCCGCCGAAGGCCTGCCGACCGGTGGGTCCATCGGTTACGAGATCTTCGACCGCTCAGACACGCTGGGGGCCACCAGCTTCGTTCAGAACATCAATCACCTGCGCGCCATGGAAGGCGAGCTGTCCCGTACGATCGGAACCCTTGACCGTATCCGCGCTGCCCGTGTTCACCTGGTGATCCCGGAGCGCCAGCTGTTCCAGAAAGATCGTCGTCCGCCGTCTGCCTCCATCGTGTTGAACGTTCGCGGGGCGCTGGGACCAGGTGAAATCCGGGCGGTCCAGCATCTTGTTGCCACTGCCGTTGAAGGCCTTGAGCCGGACCGGGTCTCCATCGTCGATGAAAGTGGGCGCCTGCTGGCGTCCGGCGTGGGCGACGACGAAGAAGGCCTGTTGTCGAATTCGCTGCAGGAGCGGACTGTCGAGGTGGAAGGCCGGCTGCGCAACCAGATCGAGGAAATCCTGAACTCTGTTGTCGGCCCAGGCCGGGCACGGGTTCGCGTCAACGCGGAAGTCGACTACAACCGCCTGACGGAAACCACCGAGACCTTTGATCCGGACGGGCAGGTGGTGCGGTCCACCCAGTCCAAGGAAGAGGCTTCCTCCGCTGTATCCCGGAACGGGCAGGTGACCGTTGCCAACCAGTTGCCGAACGCCGATGCCGGTCAGGGCGGTGCTGAGCGCGACACCTCGTCCGTGACCGAGGAAATCGTCAATTACGAGATTTCCCATTCGACCCGGACAGAGGTCGTTGAAGCCGGCAAGATCAAACGCCTGTCCGTTGCCGTTCTGGTTGATGGCACCTACCAGCCGGACGGCAATGGCGGCAGCACCTACACACCGCGGCCTCAGGAAACCCTGGACCGGATCGCCGTGCTGGTTCGCTCCGCAGTTGGTTTCGACGCGCAGCGGGGCGATGTGGTGGAAGTCGTGAACCTGCAGTTCGCGATGCCGCCGCAGGACGACCTGCTGGCCGAAAGCGACAACCTGTTCGACTTCACCCGCAACGACATCATTCGCTTTGCCGAACTGGGTGTTCTGTTCCTGATCGCAGTGATGCTGCTGCTGTTCGTTGTCCGCCCGCTTCTGCGGCGCATCGTGACACCGGAAGAAAAACAGCCGCAGGAGCTCATGATCGGTCCGGACGGAACCCTGGTGGTGGAAACGGAAGTCCCGCAGGAAGAAGCCGCGGAAGACGAATTCGTGATCGAATGGCTGGAACAGGCCAAACAGGAAGGGGCGATGCAGGCGAGCTCGATTGCCAAAGTAGGCGACATGATCAAGGACCACCCGACCGAAGCGGTTACCATCGTCCGCGGTTGGCTGGATGAACAGGCGGCCTGACAGTGAGCGATGCACTCCAGAAACAGCTGAAGGTCAGCGCCGACGAGGAAGATCGCGAGCTGAAAGGAGCGGAGCGGGCAGCCGTTCTGCTTCTCGCGCTTGGCGAGTCCCATGGTGCGCCGATCTGGGCCAAGCTTGACGAGATCGAGGTTCGCCAGGTGTCCGCCGCCATGGCAAACCTTGGTCCAGTCACGCCGAACATGCTGGAGAACCTGTTCAAGGATTTCGTGCGCCGCGTGAGTTCCAAGGGCTCGCTGACGGGTAACGTCGATGCGACCGAGCGGCTTCTGGCCAGTTTTCTTCCGGGTGACAAGGTTTCCGTCATCATGGAGGAAATCCGGGGCCCGGCCGGACGCAATATGTGGGAGAAGCTCTCCAACGTGCAGGAGAACGTTCTCGCCAACTATCTCAAGAACGAATACCCGCAGACTGTCGCGGTGGTGCTGTCGAAGATCAATTCCGACCATGCCGCACGGGTGCTTGGCATCCTGCCGGAGGAATTGGCGCTGGAAGTGGTTAGCCGCATGCTGCGCATGGACGCCGTCCAGAAGGAAGTACTGGAGAAGGTGGAACAGACGCTGCGTGTGGAGTTCATGTCGAACCTCACCAATACCTCGCGACGCGACAGTCACGAGATGATGGCGGATATCTTCAACAACTTCGACCGGCAGACCGAAGCCCGTTTCCTGGCGGCGCTGGAAGAAGACAACCGCGAAGCAGCCGACCGCATCAAGACCTTGATGTTCACCTTCGACGACCTTCTGAAACTGGATGCGGCCAGTGCCCAGACTCTGCTGCGCCATGTGGAGAAGGATCAGCTCGCGATTGCGCTCAAGGGGTCGACGGACACCGCACGGGAGTTCTTCTTCGGCAACATGTCCTCGCGGGCTGCCAAGCTCCTGGGGGACGATATGGAGGCGCTCGGGCCCGTGCGGCTGCGTGACGTGGACGAAGCGCAGACCGGCATGGTGAACAAGGCCAAGGATCTGGCGGCAAAAGGCGAGATCATGATCTCCAAGTCCAAGGGCGAGGATGAAATTATCTACTGATGCGGCAAACGGCAGGCACTTACAGCAAAATGGGACGCATGACCAACCCATCGAAATTTCTGTTCAACGTTGACTTTTCCGAGCCTGAAGCGCCGGAAGAGGTTGCACCCGTCGAGCCGGAGATACCGATGATTCCGGTGGCCCAGCATGAGGAACTGCTGAAGAAGGCAAAGGCGCAGGCTTTCGAGGAAGGCCGCGTGAAAGCGCTTCAGGATCTGCAGACCAAGCAGGAGACCCTGCTCACGGCGGAGGTCGGCCAACTCGTTGATGCCGTCGGTCGCGTTCTGGACACCCTGGATGGTCAGGTGGCGGATCGCGAGAAAGATGCCATCAGCCTTGCTTTTCTTGTGGCCAGGCGTCTGTGTGCCCATCTGATTGCGCGTCAGCCGCTGGCCGAGACGGTGGCTTTGGTGTCAGAATGCCTGGGACCGTTGCGCAAGGCGCCGCATCTTGTCATCCGGATTGCCGAGAAGGATGTCGAAGCGCTGAAGGCTCAGGTGGATCCGATCATTCACGAGAAGGGCTTCGAGGGACGGCTGGTCATCCTCGGGGAACCTGAAATTGGCCGTGGCGATTGTCATATAGAGTGGGCCGACGGCGGTATCAGACGCGACCGCAAGGCAATCGAAGCCGAAATCGATGCCAGCATTCGTTCCTACCTGCGCGGGCGTAGCGCGGAAAGACGCAGCAAGACCTCCGACACGTCGGCGGAAAAGGAAACTGACGCATGAGCGACGAGCAAGACCATAACATTCCGCTCGACGAGCTCGAGGCGCCTGAGCGCCCGCTCGACGATGGCGAACCGCATGCACCGCAATCCGCGGCCGACCTTGAAGCCGTCTTCGACGTTCCCGTTCGCATTTCCGCAGTCCTGGGACATTCCAGAATGCATGTGTCGGACCTGTTGAAACTGGGGTCCGGAACCGTTCTGGAACTCGACCGGAAGGTGGGGGAAGCCATCGATATCTATGTGAACGACCGGTTGGTTGCCCGTGGCGAAGTCGTCCTGGTGGAAGACAAGCTGGGCGTGACCATGACTGAAATCATCAAGACGGATCGATAGGGAGCGTAACGCATGCGGCTGTTAATTGTCGGAACGCTCGGCGGTCAGCTGACGACGGCTTCCAAGATTGCGATGCAGGGCGGGGCTCAGGTCACCCATGCGGACGATATTGAAGGAGCGCTGAAGGTTCTGCGGTCCGGACGCGGGGCAGACCTCATGATGGTCGAGGTTCATCTCGACATCGCCGGGCTGATCCAGAAACTTCAGAACGAACGCGTTCATGTGCCAGTGGTGGCCTGCGGCGTGGAAACGGATGCTCAGGCGGCTGTCTCCGCCATCCGGGCAGGCGCGAAGGAATATATTCCGCTGCCGCCCGATCCGGAGTTGATCGCCGCTGTGCTGGCAGCCGTCGCGCAGGAGCGGGGCGATCTGATCTACCGGGACGATGCCATGGCCTCGGTGGTCAAGCTGGCCGAACAGGTCGCGCCATCGGATGCCTCGGTGCTGATCACCGGTGAAAGCGGTACGGGTAAGGAAGTCATTGCCCGCCACGTGCACAAATGCTCGAACCGGGCGTCCAAGCCGTTTATCTCGATCAACTGTGCGGCGATCCCCGAACATCTTCTGGAATCGGAGCTGTTCGGACACGAGAAGGGCGCCTTCACCGGTGCGGTTGCCCGGCGGATCGGCAAGTTCGAGGAAGCTGACGGCGGCACGCTGCTGCTGGATGAAATCTCGGAAATGGACGTTCGTCTGCAGGCCAAGCTGCTGCGCGCGATCCAGGAACGGGTGATCGACCGCGTCGGCGGCACGCGCCCGGTTCCGGTCAACATCCGCATTCTGGCAACCTCCAACCGGGATCTTGCCGAAAGCGTGCGTCAGGGGCATTTCCGCGAGGATCTGCTGTTCCGCCTCAATGTGGTGAACCTGAAGCTGCCGGCGCTGCGCGAGCGGCCGGCGGATATCATGGAACTGGCTCACTTCTTCATAAAGCACTATTCGGAAGCCAACGGCATGCCGGTGCGGCCGCTGTCTGTGGAAGCTCGTCAGGCGCTGATGTCCAATCCGTGGCCGGGCAACGTGCGGGAACTGGAAAACACCATGCACCGGTCGGTGCTGCTGGCGTCCGGCGGGGAAATCGGTGTCGAAGCGATCCGCATGCCGGACGGCACGCCGCTGACGGTGTCCAAGGGGGCCGCAGAGCGGGCTGCACAGACGGCCGAGGCCGTCACGCGGTCCTTCGTCGGACGAACCGTTGCCGATGTGGAGCGCGACCTCATTCTCGACACGCTCGATCATTGCCTCGGTAACCGCACCCATGCAGCAAAAATACTGGGTATTTCAATCCGGACGCTGCGCAACAAGCTGAATCAATATACCGATGAGGGCGTAAGCGTTCCCGGACCAGGTGAGGCCCGGGCCTGATCGGACCGGCAGGAACCATGACAAAGACCAACAGAGCGCCCGGTGATCCGGGTGGCGGTCACAGGAAACCAGAATAGAAATGTCGGACACGGCAGCAGGCCAACAACCCAGACCGGAAGGCCCCTCAGCGGAGCAGCAGACGGCTGCGCCCGCCGCAGACGCCGGTTTTGCCGGCCTCCCCTTCCTGAGGGAGATGGTTGACACCCTTCGCCGGGGCGACGTCGGTCTTGCCACCGGCATTCTGGTCATCCTGACACTTCTGATCCTGCCGATGCCGCCCGTGATGCTGGATACCTTTCTGGCGGTGTCCATCATCTTTTCCGTCATGGTTCTCATGACGGGGCTGTTCATCCAGCGGCCTCTGGAATTCTCGTCCTTCCCGACGGTGTTGCTGATTGCGACGATGCTTCGGCTCGGTCTCAACATTTCCTCAACACGGCTGATCCTGGCAAACGGGCATGAAGGAACGGCGGCGGCGGGCAACGTCATCCAGTCCTTCGGCAACCTTGTCATGGGCGGGAACTTCGTCATCGGGATCATCGTTTTCGCGATCCTGGTGATCGTGAACTTCGTCGTTATCACCAAGGGTTCCGGCCGTATCGCGGAAGTCGCGGCGCGCTTTACCCTGGATGCCATGCCAGGCAAGCAGATGGCGATCGACGCGGATCTGTCCGCAGGCCTCATCGATGAAGCGGAAGCCAAGTCTCGCCGCAAGGCGCTGGAAGACGAAAGTGCCTTCTTCGGTGCCATGGACGGTGCGTCCAAATTCGTGCGCGGCGATGCCATCGCCGGCCTTCTGATCACCTTCATCAATATTCTCGGCGGGATCTTCATCGGCGTTGCCCAGATGGATCTGACCTTCACCGAGGCCGCCAACAACTACACGCTGCTGACCATTGGTGATGGTCTCGTCTCCCAGATCCCGGCACTGATCGTCTCCACAGCCGCCGGTCTTCTTGTTTCCAAGGCCGGCGTTCATGGCGCGGCCGACAAGGCACTGACGAGCCAGTTCACCGGCTACCCGAAAGCCCTCGGCATGTCTGCGGCGGTGATGGTGATCCTGGCGCTGCTTCCGGGCATGCCGATGATCCCGTTCTTCGGTCTTGCCGGTCTTGCCGGCTATCTGGCGTTTTCCGTCGGGGCGAAAAAGAAGCTGGCTGCCGCCAAGGCCGAGATGGTCAAGGCGGTGGCATCTGCGCCGAAGCCGCCGCCCGAGCCGCCGATCACCGATGCCTTGAAGATGGACGAACTGCGGATCGAACTGGGCTATGCGCTGCTGCCGCTGATCAACGGCAAGGCCACGGGCGACAGCGATGTTCTGACCGAACAGATCAAAGCCCTGCGCCGCCAGATCGCGGGCGACATGGGCGTGATCATGCCGCCGGTGCGCATCCTCGACAACATTCAGCTCGGCGCGAACGATTACGTCATCAAGGTCAAGGAGGTCGAGGCCGGGCGTGGTGTGCTCTATCCGAACCACTTCATGGTGATGGATCCGGCAGGTGGACAGGTCAAGCTGCCGGGCACGCATACCACGGAGCCCACCTTCGGCCTGCCCGCGACCTGGGTGGAAGCCCAGTACCGCGAAGATGCCTCTCTGCGCGGCTATACGGTGGTGGACCCGGCAACCGTTCTGTCCACGCATCTGACCGAGACCATCAAGGCCAACATCAGCGAACTCCTGACCTATGGCGACGTTCAGAAGCTGCTCAAGGAACTGCAGGGCGAACAGGCCAAGCTGGTGGAGGACCTGATCCCGTCCCAGATCACCGTTTCCGGTATTCAGCGTGTGTTGCAGACGCTGCTGGGAGAACGCATTTCGGTGCGGGATCTCGGAACCATTCTGGAAGGCGTTTCCGAAGCAACCGGCATGACCCGCAACACGGACACCATCGCCGAACACGTGCGGAGCCGGCTCGGCAGGCAGATCTGCGCCGCCAATCTTGCCCCGGGTGGCTATCTGCCGCTGATCGCGCTGTCGCCGCAGTGGGAGCAGGCTTTCCTGGAATCCATCATCGGCGAGGGCGACGACCGCCAGCTCGCCATGCAGCCGAGCAAGCTGCAGGAATTCGTCGGGGGTGTCCGCGATGCGTTCGAGCACGCTGCCCAGCAGGGCGAGGTTCCCGTGCTGTTGACATCGCCGCAGACCCGTCCGTTTGTCCGCTCCATCGTCGAACGCTTCCGCGCGCATACGACGATCATGAGCCAGGCGGAGGTTCATCCGCGGATCAAGCTGAAGACTATCGGTTCGATCTGAGGTGGCGTAATCGCCGACGCGTTCAACAAGGCTCCGTTGAGCGCCTGGGGATCTGGCCCGCTGCGCTTTAAACCACCACGTTTATCCTGGCCATGGCTGCGGTCTGGCTGGCGTATGTGCCGAGCCGCCCCTGGTTCTGCATGACGAACAGCGTGTTGGCCTGTGAGGCCTGGGTGTTGATCGATTGCATCACGTAAGCGAAGTTGTTCAACTGGTCGATGCGCTTTGCGGCCGCCTGACGCCGCTTTGCCCATGCCTTGTTGTGATCAGCCAGCGTGAACTTCTTGCTGGAGCTGAAACGTCTGGAATAATCCCGTTGGAAGTAGGTGCTGACCTTGGCCATGCGATTGCCTTTTCAAAAGACTGAATCAGCATAGCTCCTGAAGGAATAAACACTTTCTTAACGGGGCAATCGCCCGAAGACGTTGCGTAACTTTTGTTTGAAAAAGAGAGGTCGCCAGGGCATTCGCCTGGCTGTTCGCACGGAAAACTAGACGAGCACGTTTATGCGGGCCATAGCCGCTGTCTGGTTTGCATAGCCACCGAGCCGACCCTGGTTCTGCATGACAAACATCGTGTTTGTCTGAGCGGCCTGCGTGTTGATGGTCGCGAATGTGGAGGCCAGATTGCGAAGCTGCTGCATTTTCTGCGACGCCCCCTGACGGCGTCCGTTCCAGGCCTTGTTGTAGTCAGACCAAGTCGACTTCCGCTTCGTGCTGAAGGTTTTGTGGTAGTCCCGCTGGACGTAG
The DNA here is from genome assembly GCF_008107695.1 of Stappia sp. BW2. Taxonomy (GTDB): domain Bacteria; phylum Pseudomonadota; class Alphaproteobacteria; order Rhizobiales; family Stappiaceae; genus Roseibium. The sequence goes on from NZ_VIRG01000070.1 coordinate 24,366, forward strand.
TTTCCGACCTTTGCCATGGCAGCTCCTTCCTGGAGATCTGAACAGACTGTGTGTGAAGATGGTTAACAAGCCCTTAATCAGGCGCATTCTGCCCGTCGTGCTTGGCGATGATCCCGGCATTTGGTAAGTCCTGTCAAAGACACGGCAATCTGGAGTTTTCATGTCGACGCAAGTGCTCAACCTCGATGGCTATACGGATATCCCTGAGGGCAAGGTTGCCTTCGTGGTGACGTTTCTGGAAATGCTTCAGGCGCCGGAAACGCCGCTTGCCCCGCCGCGCAGCGATGTGACGCTGGAGAGGTGGGAGACGCCGGATCCGGACAGCTATCGCAAACTGTTCCGCGAGGTGGGCGAGGACTGGATCTGGTTCGGCAGGCTGGTCCATGACGATGCGACGCTGAGGCAATTGCTCGCCGAACCGGGGCGCGAGAACTACCTTCCCATGATCGATGGCAAACCTGTCGGAACCCTGGAACTGGATTTTGCCAACCCGGAGGAGCCGGAACTTGCCTATTTCGGCCTGGTGCCGGGTGCCATCGGTGGCGGGCTTGGGCGCTGGTTGATGGCCCAGGCGCTGGATATCGTCTGGTCCCGCCCGGAAACGAAACGCCTGTGGGTGCACACCTGCACCGGTGACAGCCCTCAGGCTTTGGCGTTCTACAGGGCCTGCGGCTTCAAACCCTACGGGCGTGCCATCGAAGTTGCCGAAGACCCGCGCCTGCTGGGGCTGCTTGGACCCGAAAGAGCGCCGCATGTGCCGGTGATCGGCGGAAGCTGAAATTGGCGAGACTCTAGACAGGGCCGGGGGCTTGCGAGCTCAAAGGGCCTTTGAAAGCGCACCAAAACCGCTAGCAAGCAGCGCATACACCGCCCTCATCCTGAGGAAGCGCGAAGTGCTGTCTCGAAGGATGGGCTCCCTGCTCTGGATGGGTGCTGCTGATTTTCGGGTCGGGCCGTTCAGGCGCTTGCGCGTACCCGTTCGGGGAAGGCATCTGCGATGGCCTTGCGGTTTGCCTCCAGAACTCCGCGCTCGGTGATGAGACCGGTGACGAGGCGGGCCGGGGTCACATCGAAAGCCGGATTGCCAACGGGGGAGCCATCCGCAACGATCTCCACCGTTTCGACCTCACCGGCACTGGTGCGGCCGGTAATGTGGCTGACCTCATCGCCGCCGCGCTCCTCGATCGGGATCTGCCGGAGGCCGTCTGACAGGGAAAAGTCGATGGTCGGCGACGGCAGCGCGACGTAGAAGGGCACGTTGTTGTCCTTCGCCGCCAGAGCCTTCAGATAGGTGCCGATCTTGTTGCAGACGTCGCCGGTGGCGGTGGTGCGGTCCGTTCCGGTGATGACGATATCAACTTCGCCATGCTGCATCAGGTGACCGCCGGCATTGTCGACAATGACCGTGTGCGGCACACCGTGGTGACCGAGTTCCCAGGCAGTCAGAAATGCTCCCTGGTTGCGAGGGCGGGTTTCATCGACCCAGACATGGACGGGAATACCGCCGTCGTGGGACATGTAGATCGGCGCCGTCGCGGTGCCCCAGTCGACTGTGGCCAGCCAGCCGGCATTGCAGTGGGTGAGGATGTTGACCGGCTCACCGGTCCGCTTGAGCCTTGATATGGCAGCGATCAGCTCCATGCCGTGCATGCCGATGGCCATATTGATGGCGATGTCCTCGTCGCAGATGTCATTCGCCAGCTTGAAGGCCGCTTCCTCGCGAATTTCGGGCGCTATCTGGACAAGCCTCCGTCGCGCCTTGTCGAGCGCCCACTGAAGGTTGACGGCTGTTGGCCGGGTTTCCAGTAGGGACGAACAGGCGGCATGGAGATTGTCGTCCGAAGAATCAGCTCGCATGGCCAGCGCGACGCCGTAGGCGGCTGTTGCTCCGATCAGCGGTGCACCACGCACCTGCATGACCCTGATCGCGTGAGCGGCGTCTTCCATGGTGTGGAGCAACACGGTTTCGAAGGTGTGTGGAAACCGGGTCTGATCGATGATTTCGACCGGGCCGTCCTCTTCCGCCAGCCAGATCGTGCGATATTTCTTGCCGTCCACGTTCATGAGCGAAACTCCGCAATCGCAGTATGTTCCTGCTTACTCCATGAAGAGCTGACAGGCCAGCGGTCGGTTGCTGGCGCGAGAGCCAAAAATACCTTAATCTCTGTTAACCATGTTTGGATCATTGCCAGTGGATAGCTCGCAGGTGAGGCCCGTGTGGCTGTTTCACTCGCGATAGAGTCAGTTAAGACTTGATTCACCAAAGGCAGTACAACGGAGTCTCGTGTACCCCATGTCTGAAATGCAGGATAACGTCGTTCCACATACGCGCATGCGATCCTTGCGCGATGCAATCCGTAAGGTTCAACTTGGCGAAGTCGAACGTTCGGACGTGGTGGTTGAGCTGCAGGAAACCGAACGTGCCCGGCTGGATATGCTCGCGGACGAACTGAAGGACGTTTTCAAGGAAATACCTGAAGACGACGACCAGTTTTCCCTTCAGATCATTTCCGGCTCTACGCCGCGGCTGTGGATCGACGCAACCAGCCACGTGGCGGTTGGCGGAGACCGGCGCACCTACCGGTTCCTGAAGGATACGCGCCTGGGCCGGGTGGTTATTCTGGAGACGGCCAATATCGATGACATGGCCGATTGTCTGACTGAGTATATTGCAGAGCGTGTGCTGGAACGGGAAAAGGCGCTGGAAGGCGACTGGCTCAACAACCGGCTGCGGCAGGTGGCGCTTGACAGCAAGGTCGTTCGCGTCAAGGAAAGCCGTACGCCCTGGATGGCCGTTGCAGGAGCCTTCGGCATCGGCCTGGCCGCCGGCGTGGTCGGACTGATCGCCTTTGCCTGGTTTGCCAATCCGCTCTAACGCGGATTTTCGCCCAGTTACCTGATCTGCCCGTCCAGTTGCTGACGCTTGCTTAGCAATATAACGCTGCGATGCCGATAAGCGGGTGTTGATGGCAAGGCAGCATCTGTTCGCACGTCCGCTCGAATTGTTCGGGTCCGGCGATGGGACCCTTTAGAGCTTCTGGAGGGAACCGCATCCGTGAATGCGTGCTCCCTCAATCAGATTTTCAGTCCTGGGCAGATGGCCTCAGGACCTGCGGCTCGGTATCTCTACTTGCCGCTCGCTCAAAAGCTTCACCGGTTCGTTCGGCATGGAAAAGCCGTGCTCTTCCATCTGGCAGGTCCAGCCTTCGTTTGTCTTTTCAATCCGGAACAGATTGTAACGGGCCGGGGGCTTCTTGCCGCCGGGCGCGCTGGTGGCCGATGGCACGCCAACCACGGGGACAGGACCGTCCGGGCCCTCGATATGCTCGAAACTGTCAATATGGGTATGGCCATGCAGGATCAGCTCCGCACCGGCCCGTTTGACAACTGCGCGCACCCTGGAGGCATCGGACAGGCGCTTGTGCCAGCGGGTGGCATGGTGGAACGGAGGGTGGTGGAGCATTACCACCCGAAAGAAACCGTCCCGGCCCAGTTCATCAAGGGTTGCGCGCAAGCGTTTGCTCTGTTTGCTGCCGACGCGTCCGGTCGCAAACCAGGGCGCGCTGGCCCGGCCGGTCGTCACGCCGACAAGCGCAATGCCGTCCCGTTTGCGCACATAGGGAAAGGTAGCCTGCGATTTGGTGCCCTTGGACGGTGGCTCGCCCGCGCCGTCGCCGCGCATGTAGGGCCACCATGCAGCGCGGGCCCGGCGAACGGCGCCCGGCACATAGGCATCGTGATTTCCCGGAACAACGGAGACGTCCTCCGGCGGGCCTATTTCTTCAAGCCAGGTGCGTGCACCGCTGATTTCGAGAGGCAGGGCGATGTTTACCAGATCGCCAGTCACAGCGATATGGTCGGGTGCCTGCTCCTTCATGTCCTCGACGAGCTGTTCCAGATAGCTGGCGCCCATGATCCTGGACCGGTTACGGCGCCAGTTGAGGTAGCCAAGGATGCGTTTGGAAAAGAGCTGCAGGAGCTTCGGGTCCGGAAGGGGGCCCAAATGAGGGTCGGAAAGATGAGCGAGTTTGAATGTGGACATGGTCGCGCATCTTCAAAACGAAAAGCGCCGCGTCAAGGGAAAATGACGCGACGTCTTCATTTGAGTTTCGGAACTGCCGGAAGTCCGGTTATTTGACCGGTTTTACCACCTTTGCGGCTTTCGGCGCCTTGCCGGTGTTATTGTCTGCGGAGCGCGTGGTTTCGCGCAGCGTCGCACCAACAACATTCAAAAATCCGAACATGGGACTTCTCCGTACAGGTTCCTTCGACCGAACTTAGTTGGCCGGGAAAGTGGTCAGGGCTGCGACGATGCGCGGGTTTGTCAGGTCGATAGCCGGCTTCCACTGGTAATGAGCGCGATTGCGGCGGCGTTTGCCAAAAAGGGCGTTGAACATCGGGTTTATCCTTCAGGTTCGGGCTGCCGGGAGGGCTGCCCTCGAATTCATCAAGTTGCCCGATATATATGCACACGATGCACAAAGGAGGAGCGTTATTCTCACGGGTCAGCCCTGCGGGGATTGCATGGGTTAAAAAAGTTTTACTTCGCCTTTGGATCGGGTAAGGTATTGAAAATGTTGAAGATATTGTCAATTCTGCCGAGGTCGGTGACGACGCGTCTGATCCAGGGAATTGGACTGGTTCGGAATCCGTTCACGCTTGGCGTCCGGGTAATCGTCGAAGACGCAGGTAATCGGGTCCTACTTGTGCGGCACAGTTATGTCGCCGGATGGTACTTGCCTGGCGGCGGAGTGGACAAGGGCGAGACCATGGAGGAGGCCGCCTGCAGGGAGGTTCTGGAGGAGGCGGGCGTCGTCTCTGCCACCCGGCCAAGGCTTCTCAACATATTCCTGAACGAAGAGGCGACGGGCCGGGACCATGTCGGCCTTTATCACATGTCCGAATGGCGAGAGGCCGACAGTTTTCTTCAGCCCAATGCGGAGATCGAGGAAGCGGCCTTTTTTACCATGGAGGCGTTGCCGGAGGGCCTGACCCGGTCGACCGCCCGCAGGCTCGATGAGTTTCGCTCCGGGCGGCCACTGGAAGGCGGCAGGTGGTGAAGCCCGGCTCTGTTTGTTCCGGCAGGACCCCGCCGAGGTGGGGCGGGTTCTGCCGAAACCGATTTTCTTAAAATAGTCAGGCGGCTGCCTTGAACCGTTCCCGGTCGTGGGGACGTGTGAAGTCCAGCTCAGGCCCGACCGGAACGATCCGGGTGGGGTTCACGGTCTCATGAGACCCGTAATAATGCTTCTTGATGGTCTCCATATCGACCGTATCGGACACCTCGGGTACCTGGTACAGCTCGCGCAGGTAATTCGACAGGTTCGGATAATCTTCAATCCGGCGGATGTTGCATTTGAAATGCCCGAAATAAACGGCATCGAATCGCAGCAGCGTCGTAAACAGCCGCCAGTCGGCTTCCGTCATGCGGTCACCCACCAGATAGCGCTGCCGGGACAGGCGGTCCTCCACTTCGTCGAGTGCCGTGAACAGTTCCGTTACGGCCTCTTCATAGGCTTCTTGCGTGGTCGCGAAACCGGATTTGTAAACGCCATTGTTGATGGCGTCATAGACGCGCTCGTTGATGCTGTCGATCTCGCCGCGCAGGGCCGACGGATAAAAGTCCAGTTGTGAGCCTGTCAGGTCGTTGAAGGCCGAATTGAACATCCGGATGATCTCGGACGACTCGTTGCTGACGATCGTGTTCTGCTTCTTGTCCCAGAGGATCGGCACGGTCGCACGGCCGCTGTAGCCAGGGTCAGCCTTGGTATAAACGTGCCAGGCGTATTTGGCGCCGGTCAGCGGTTCGATTTCCGGAAATTCCCAACCGTTTTCCAACATCAAGGCTTGCACGGCGGTTACGGGAATCAGGTCTTCCAGCTTCTTGAGCTTGCGGAACACGAGCGTGCGATGAGCCCAGGGACATGCGTAGGAAACGAACAGATGATAGCGGTCGGCTTCCGCCTTGAAACCGCTGTCTCCGGTCGGGCCTGCTGATCCATCCGCAGTGATCCAGTTCCGAAAGGAGGATTCCTTGCGAACGAACTTGCCGCCTGTGGATTTCGTGTCATACCATTTGTCTTTCCAGACGCCGTCGACCAGCAGTCCCATATTGTGCTCCTTCGCTTCAATTCTCCTCGATACGTTGTGCACACGAGCGAAAAATCAATCAATTGAATGCTCTGTTCCTTCCTGGTGAACAATCGGGCGCTTTGTCAGAAACAGGCAAAAAATGCTGGACCAAGGCAGCCGTTGCGTGTTAACCGCTTCTCCTCTTTCAGGAAATACAGGCTCGTGAGCGGGTCTGTGACGCAACGAGACTGGGATAGATGACCGCAGGTCTTACGCTTCGACGACGAACCAGCCGACGAGATAGCTCTCGTCCGCACCGTCGCGGCTGACCTGATCCTGGATTTCCCTTACGTTTCATCCAGGCCCTGGCAGGCGCGCTTTTCTCCAAAGATTGCCTGCTTGCTGGAACCAGCCAAATGAAACAGACCACATGGGTCATCCGGCCCGAAGACGCGACCGACACCTCCGCAATTGATGAACTGCAGGCCGAAGCTTTCGGGCCCGGCCGGTTTGCGCGAACTGCTTTCCGCATCCGTGAAGGTGTGCCGCATCGTCCGGATGTGTCTTTCGTCGGCCTTGCGGGTGACCAGGTCGCGGGATCCATCAGACTGACCCCGATCAGCATCGGCGAGAGCGACGCCCTGTTGCTCGGGCCGCTGACCGTCTCACCCGATTTCAAGAACCGGGGTCTCGGCAAGGCGTTGATGCGCACGGCGATGGAAGCTGCTGCTGCGGCTGGAGACAAGGTTGTGCTGCTTGTCGGCGATGCGCCGTATTACGGTCCCTTCGGATTTCAGCAGGTGCCGCTCGGGCGTATCACATTGCCCGGGCCTGTCGATCCCGCACGGCTGCTCGTCGCGCTCTTGAACGACGGCGACATTCCGAGCGGGATGGTGCACGGCGCGACCTCTGTCGCGGAAGCTTCCTGAGAGTGCCGTTCACGCAAGGCCCGATGTTCTTCACCAATGCGGACTGGTTTGCCTCGGTCTGAAGCGGGGGCTAATCGACGGAGCAAGTGGCCCATCCTTCGAGACAGGCCTTCGGCCTTCCTCAGGATGAAGTTGAAGGGTGGCTAACGTCCTATCCACATGCTCATCCTCATCCTGAGGAGGCCGTCAGGCCGTCTCGAAGGATGGGCCGCAAACACCTATTCAAGCGCCTCAATCACCGTGCCGACCGCCGCTAGGGCGGCCGGTGCTTCACTTACCGCCCTTCGCGATACCAGGTCAGGGACAGCGCGCCGAGCAGGAGTGCGAGGCCGAGCAGTCCGATCATCAGGGGATAGCGGTCAATGCCGTTGAGTACGCTTGCCTCGGTGGCCTTCAGACCCAGCCAGCCGTTGCCGGCGTAGCTCGCCGAAGGCCGCATGGACACGATGCGCGGGACTGTCAGATCGCCGCCCACATCCCGCAAGCGCTCGGACACGCCGCCCGTAGCTTCGCTGAGCGGTGCCAGCGGTTCGGTGGTGGACAGGACGTCGGTGTATTCCCGAGGGTTCTGAGGGCCAACGTGAATGAGCGCGCTCATGTCGCCTTCGGTCACGGTGAAGAGGCCGGTTTCGCCAGCGGGCATTCCGCCCCGCCACAGACCCGGCTCCTGTTCGGTCAGGACAACCTGCGTGCGGTCGCCCGTCGGTGTCTCGACGGTAACTTCGCCGATGGTCTCGCCCAGGGTCTGGCGTTCGATGACCAGTTCCGGTCCGCGCAGGGAGACATTCAGCGCTTCTTCTTCCAGATCCGGTTCCTTCATCAGCCAGTGGGCGAGGCGGCGCAACAGCTGGACATGCGGGCCACCGCCTTCATATCCACGAGCCCAGAGCCAGACGTGATCGGACAGCAGCATGGCGACACGGCCTTCGCCCTCGCGGTTGAGAACCAGAAGCGGCGTGTCGCTGGGGCCGGACATCAGCGCCTGACCGGCGTCGAGTTCGGTGTCGACCGCCCGGAACCAGCGGCTCCAGGCCGGCGGATCCTGCTCGGACCCGGGAAGCCCCCTGGTGACCGGATGGCGCTTGCCGATATCGGCGAGGGTGGCGTGGTAGGGCTGTTCGAGAATGGTGCCAGTCGGACGGGCCGGAAGGATCGGCGCCAGCGGCGTGCGGTAGAGGCTGCCGTTTTCGGCATAATCGGGACCGCCGGCCAGCAGCATCGCGCCGCCGTCGCGCACATAACGGGCGATGTTGTCGAAATAGAGCATCGGCAACACACCGCGGCGCACGTAGCGGTCGAAGATGATCAGATCGAACTCGTCGATCTTTACCGAGAACAGTTCCCTCGTCGGAAAGGCGATCAGCGACAGCTGGTTGATCGGCGTGCCGTCCTGCTTTTCCGGCGGGCGCAAGATGGTGAAGTGAACCAGATCGACAGAGGCATCGGATTTCAGAAGATTGCGCCAGGTACGCTCACCGGCGTGCGGCGAGCCCGAGACAAGTAGAACACGCAGGTTTTCGCGGATGCCGTCGATGGTTACGACGGCCCTGTTGTTGATCGTCGTGAGTTCATCCGACAGCGGTTCGGCGTCGAATTCGAAGATATTGTTGCCGCCGTGGGCGATCTCGACCGGAATGTCGATCTTTTCGCCTGTCCGCGCTGTCCTTTCAGTGATGACATCGCCGTCTCGTTTCACGGTCAGGCGTACCTGATCGCCCGGTCCGGTGCCTCGGCCCTGATCGACGACGGTCATTGAGACGATCTGTTCGGAATCGACAAGGCCAAACCGGGGGGCCTTGTCGAGCACGATGCGCCGATCGCGTTCGTCCACCGTGCCCGTGATCAGGCCATGAACCGGAGCGTCAAACCCGAGCGCACCGGCATTGGCCGGAATATCGTGGATCTGTCCGTCGGTGACGATGATTGCCCCACCCACCCGATCGGGCGGCACGTCCGCAAGGCCGTTGGCAAGCGTCCGGAAGGCTTCCGTTCCATCGCCCGAGCCAGAGTTCCGTGCTTCCAGAACGCGCAGGTCGAACCCGTTCAGCGTGCCAATGCGGCGCTTGAGCTCCTCAACGGCTTCGTCGGTTGTCGACTGGCGGTCGGAGAGGCGTTGGCTCTGGCTTTTGTCGACGACGAGGGCGACGACGCTTGAAAGCGGTTGCCTGTCTTCCCGTTCCACCGCGGGATTGGCGAGCGCCAGCAGCAGCAAAGCCATCGTCAGGGTCCGCAGCACCCAGCCACGCAGGTTGAGGAACCCGGAAAAGGCCGTGAGGAACAAGACAATGACGCCGCCTGCCACAAGGGTCCAGAGCGGAACGAGGGGATCGAAGGCGAGTGACCAGACCATCTAGTCTCCTATTGTCCCAAACGCTCAAGAAGAGCGGGAATGTGTACCTGGTCGGCCTTGTAGTTGCCTGTCAGGCTGTACATGACGATGTTGACCCCGGAGCGGAACGCGTAGTCGCGCTGCATGGGGCTGTTGGGCACCGTCGGATACATGAACTCGCCTGCTTCCGTGATTGCCCAGGCAGCGGCAAAATCGTTGCCGGTGATCAGGATCGGCGAGACACCATCACCCGCGCGCACCGGACGATCCCCACGCGCTGCGACTTCTTCCAGACTTTCCACCCACAGCGGGCTGGTCGCGTAACGACCGGGGAAGGAATCCAGAAGGTAGAACGATTTCGTCAGGACGTGATCAGGCGGCACCGGCTCGAGCGGTGGAACGTCCAGATCTTCCAGGATTTCCCGCAGCTTCAGTGTTGCCGGTGTGGAAGAAAAGCCGTTGGCCGATGCATTGATGTGGTCACGCGTATCGAACAGGATCGTGCCGCCATTGCGCATGAAGGTGTCTATGCGGGCAATGGTCTTATCGTTCGGCTTGTCCGCCGCCGGATCGATCGGCCAGTAGAGCAGGGAGTAGAACGCCAGTTCGTCACGCTCGATATCGATGGCAATCGGTGCTCCGGGTTCCAGGGCGGTTCGCTCTGACAGGAATTGGGTCAGGCCCGACAGACCGGCAGCACTGGCGTCGTCAATTTCCGGATTGCCCGTCAGCACATAGGCCAGACGGGTTTGCAGGGTCGACTCCAGCGCCAGAAGATCGTCGGAGGCCGTTTGTGCCTGCGCCTGATTGATGCCGATGTCGGCAGGCGCGAGCAGGCCGGCGCCCAGGGCGAACGCCAGCGCCGTGGCGGCGGTCCGGCTGCGCAGGCCGAGACGGCCCAGCCCGCCGGCCAGCAAGAAGACAGCAATGGTGTCGAGGATCATCAGCAGGAAGGCCAGCGTGAAGAACAGGGCTCTCAGATCGAATGGATCGGAGGTCGGATAGGCGGTTCGCGCCACCCGGTCGCCCAGCGCCGACAGGTCAAGCGGCAGAAGTTCGTCATCCTTGCGCATGAGATTGAGCGCACGGAAGCCGTCCTCGGTGCCGTAAAGACCGGGGGGCGTTCTGCGGCTGGCTTCCGCGTCCCGGAAAAGAGATGCGCTCACGGGCGTAACTTCGACCGGTGGCGGGCCGAAATGACCGTAGCCATCAAGCAGGCGCAAGGGGGGAAGCACGCTCTTGGCCGGTGTGCCGTCTTCCGCGGTTTCCGAGGCGGCGGCCACATTGGAGACCGACAGGATCCGGCGTAGCATGTTCAGGAAGACGCCGGACAGCGGCAGATTGGACCAGGACGAGTCCGCCGTGACATGGAACAGCACCATCGACCCGGCGCCGAGAGGAGCCGCGGTTACTAGCGGCGTGCCGTCTTCAAGCATGGCCCAGGTCCGTTCCGGCAGGTCCGAGGTCGGTTCGGCCAAGACCTGACGCGTCACGGTGACTTCCTCAGGCACCCTGAGCCCGGAGAAGGGTGAGCCTTCCGGGAAATCCGCAAGATGCTGCGGCTGTTTCCAGCTGAGAGATCCGCCGAGGGAGCGGTCGCCGGCGCGCAGACGCACGGGAATGAGATCGTCGCTGCCGCCTGCCGTGCGTGGACCGGCAAAGCGCACCAGCGTGCCACCGCTCTCGATCCAGTCGCGTAGCGTCGCGGTGGTCGTTTCCGGCAGCCGGCCGACATCGGCCAGCACCAGAACGGAAATGCCCTGTTCGATCAAGGACGGCACTGCTTCAGCGATATCGGCATCGCGCGGGCGGCGAATGTCGGAGAAGGGCGCAAGCGCACGTTCAAGATAATAAAGTGGAGAAAGCAGCGGTTGATCCAGATCACCCGACTGGCCGGAGATCAGGCCGACCGTGCGCCGGCGCCAGCTGTCATCCACCAGTTGCACCGCACCTGCCGCAGCCTCACCGGCAATTTCCACCCGGGCAATGTCGTTGCGCAGTTCGCTCGGCAGTTCGAAACGCGCTTCGGTTTCGGTCTCGCCAGCGTCGAAATTCGCCTGAACTTCACCCAGAACAAGGCCTTTCAGGTCCAGCGCCTGAAGGGTTGTCGTGGTCTGTTGCTGGTCCGGATGCCGAACAACGGTCAAAGACAGCGCATCGGTATCGTTGTTCAGGTTTTTCAATCCCATGGGCGTGTCCAGCCCGATCAACACCGTTATGGGGGCGTTGCCGGAGATCTGGGCGAGGTCAGTCAGAAACGGCCCCTTGGTACTGGTGTTGTCCGACAGCCAGATCACGGCGCCGGGCGGGTTGGCCTGTGCGGCCTTGCGCAGACCTATGCTGAGTTCGGAGCGCTCCGGTGGATAGGGGCGCGGCTCGAGAGCACGAAGTTTTTCAAGGGCGGTGGTTGCGGCCTCGGGCGTAAAGCTCTGACCGGGACCTTCCGCCGTAGCGGCAAACAGGATCGGCTGACCGCTCTGTTCGGCTTCAGTCAGGATCTGCTCGGCGGTGTTGACCTGCGCAGCCCACCCTTTGGCGGATGTCCAGCCGTTGTCGACCAGAACCCAGAGAACGCCTTCACCTGTATCGAGCGGTTCGCTGGATCGCCAGATTGGCCCGGCCAGGGCGATAATCAGGATCGCCGCCATCAGCAAACGGAGCAGCGTCAGCCACCACGGGCTGCGCTGCGGGGTTTCCTCATGCTGGTCGATGCCGATCAGAAGCCGGGTTGGCGGAAACCGGATCTCGCGCGGGCGCGGCGGTGTCAGCCGCAACAGCCACCAGATGACCGGAAGCAGCGCGAGCGCGGTCAGGATCCAGGGAACGGTGAATGTCAGAGGCAATCCTGCGAACACGGGTCAGATGCCTCCTTTGGGTAACAGGTCCAGCGCGCCGGACAGGGCGCTGTGAAGCACGAGCAAGGGTTCGGACGCGGGACGATCCGTGTGGTGCAGGACGTAGGTCCAGCCGGCCCGTCTGGCGATGTCGCGAATTTCCGCCCGGTGGGCTTCCAGGCGGTTGCGGTAGTCTTCGCGCCATTTTTCCGCGCGCCCGGCCGTCAGCCGGACACCCTGTTCCGGATCCGTGAACTCCACCCTGCCGTCAAACGGGAAAGTTTCTTCGATGGGATCGAGCACCTGCACCAGATGGCCCCGCGCGCCTGTGCCGGCAACACGGGCAACCCATGTCGCAATTTCCTCAATCGGGTCGAGGAAGTCGGAGACCAGCACAACATCGGCAAAACGCTGCACGGCGATTGTGTCCGGATAGGCGATGGGTTTGGAAAGATGGGTGAGTGCATCCGCCAGGCGTTCGGCGGCACGGCGGTCGGAAAAGGGCCTTGTCAGACCGGGCAATCCGATACGCTCGCCGGTTTCGGCCAGCATGTCGGCAAGGGCCAGCATCAGAACGATGGACCGGTCGCGTTTGGAAACGTCTGCCAGGCGAGAGCGGAACACCATGGACGGCGACAGATCAGCCCAAAGCCAGACCGTGTGCGCGGCCTCCCATTCGCGTTCGCGGACGTAGAGATGGTCATCGCGCGCAGACCGTCGCCAGTCGATGCGCTTTGCCGGTTCGCCCATGTTGAACGGGCGGAACTGCCAGAAACTTTCACCCGGGCCTGCGCGGCGTCTGCCATGCCAGCCGGCGATAATGGAGCTGGCGACATGGCTCGCCTCGACCAGCAGGTCCGGCAGCGCATTTGCGACCGATCTGGCCTCGCCGATGACATTCGGCCAGTTTTCGGCGTCGATGCCTGTCTGGTTGCTGCCCTGAGTGCTGCTCGAATCCATGCGGCCGGCTTTCTGGCTGGTTAAGGTAACGGGGTCAGGCGATCTGGTCCTTGACCCGGCGGATGACGTCGCGAACGGTGTGCCCGTCGGCCCTTGCGGCAAACGTCAGCGCCATACGGTGCTGCAGGACCGGTTCGGCAAGAGCCAGCACGTCATCGACGGAAGGCGCAAGACGTCCGTCGACCAGCGCGCGGGCCCTGACGGTCAGCATGAGTGCCTGACTGGCGCGCGGCCCCGGTCCCCAGGCAATCAGGCTGGTCAGATCGGAAGGGGCCGAACTGTTGTCTGGACGGGCGGACCGCACAAGCTTCAGGATGGCTTCCACCACGGATTCGCCAACGGGCATGCGCCGGACCAGTTGCTGATATTCCAAAAGTTCTTCGGCGCGCATGGCCACCTGGGCCGTGGCCTGATCGGCGCCTGTGGTCTCCAGCAGGATGCGGCGTTCGGCTTCAAGATCCGGATAGTGGACGTCGATCTGCATCAGAAACCGGTCGAGCTGGGCTTCCGGCAGCGGATATGTGCCTTCCTGTTCAAGCGGGTTCTGGGTGGCGAGCACGTGGAAGGGGCGCGGCAAATCGTGCGGGTGGCCGGCAACGGTCACATGATATTCCTGCATGGCCTGCAGCAGCGCCGACTGGGTGCGGGGGCTGGCCCGGTTGATTTCATCTGCCATCAGCAGCTGTGAGAAGACGGGACCCGGAATGAAGCGGAACGAGCGGCCGCCGTCGGCGCCTTGTTCCATCACTTCGGCGCCCAGAATGTCAGAGGGCATCAGATCCGGTGTGAACTGGATGCGGCGGGCGTCGAGGCCCAGAACGGTGCCGAGAGTTTCCACCAGCTTGGTTTTGGCAAGACCGGGCACGCCGACCAGAAGACCATGGCCGCCGGCCAGAATGGTGACCAGCGATTGCTCCACCACATTTTCCTGACCGAAGATGATCCGGGCGATATCAACCTTGGCATCGCTGATGCGGCTGACGGCGCGTTCGGCTTGCTCGGCGACGGCGGCGAGATCTTCTTCGCTTGGGGTGGAGGGAGAAATAACGCTCATGGTTCACCTTTCCCGCAATCTGCGTTTCGACTGCCTGCCCGGCTTTCGGGTAAACAATGCCGCTGACCTTTGTTGCTGCGACTCAAGCAGTCTGACACCATATAATTCAGTAGATAAGGCGCAATTGTGCGCCATACAGTGGAAAGGTCCAAGTTTCTTTCCAACCTTTGGGGAAAAGGCCGGGCCTGCAGGCACCTGTAGCCGAACGAGCGATATCGGTGGAGGGTCGGAATTGTCAAAAATTCCGGGGCCTTGATGAAGACAGCAAGGACGAAACATCCATGGCGGAGGAAACCGCAAAAACAGATGCGGCATTACCGGAAGGTCTGAAGGCCCTGATGAGCCGGGCGGACACAGGCGGCAAGGGACCGCCGCCGGTAGACAAGTGGAACCCGCCGTTTTGCGGGGATCTGGACATTCGCATCGCCCGCGACGGTACCTGGTATTACCTTGGGTCACCCATTGGCCGCATGCCGCTGGTGAAGCTGTTTGCCTCGGTTCTGCGCAAGGATGAAGATGGCAGGCACTATCTGGTCACGCCGGTGGAAAAGATCGGCATCACCGTCGAAGATGCACCGCTTCTGGCGGTCGAAATGGCCGTCGAGGGTATGGCGCGGGAGCAGCAGCTCACAGTGCGGACAAATCTCGGTGATCTGGTTGCTGTTGGAGAGGACCATCTGCTGCGTTTTGAAAAAGAACCGGACAGCGGCGGCCTTAAACCCTATGTTCACGTCAGAGGGCGCCTGGAGGCCTTGTTTACCAGAGCGCTGATGTATCAACTGGCGGATCTTATGGAAGAACGGGAAACGGATGACGGCACCCGGATGGGGGTCTGGAGCGGTGGCCGGTTCTTTCCGGTCGATCCTGCTTTCCTGAACGCTCAGGACTGACCGAATGATCTGTTTCGCACGACCGGACACACCGATTGCATGACTGCCTTCCCGACGAAATCCCTTGCTGATCCAGCGGACTGGCCAACCCTGTTCAGGACGCGGCTGGACGATGCGGCGCTTCGAGGTTTCGAGCGCGAGACCGGCGATCACATTCTCAACCCCGATCTTGGCCCCTACGCGAAATGGGACGGTGCGCCACGGGATGCCGCAGTGCTTATCGGTATCGTCGAGCGCGGTGATGGCCCCAATGTGGTGCTGACACAGCGCACGGGACATCTGAAGTCCCACGCCGGGCAGGTGGCTCTTCCCGGAGGCAAGATCGATCCGACGGACAGGGGGCCTGTCGAGGCGGCTCTGCGTGAGGCTGATGAGGAAATCGGCCTTGCACCGGAGCGTGTCGAGCCTATCGGCAATCTGGCACCTTATCTCACCGGTTCGGGATACCGGGTCGTGCCGGTGGTCGGCACCATTCGGGAGGGGGCGGCCTTCCGTCCCAATCCCGGTGAGGTTGAAAGTGTTTTCGAAGTGCCTTTGGGATTCTTGATGGATCCCGCAAACCATCAGAAACTCAGCCGGGAATGGCAGGGAAAACGTCGTTACTTCTACGCAATGCCCTTTGGAGAACGTTATATCTGGGGCGTCACCGCGGGCATTATTCGCTCCTTATATGAAACGGTCTACCGCTAATGGTTCGTGTGTTCATACTTCATCTTTTTCTGTTTCTCCTGCCGTTCATCACCTACGGTTTCTGGCTGTGGCTGAGCAAACGTCACAATGATCCTGGCCGTTGGGCCGCAAAGCCGCTGGCATGGCTCACGCTGATCGGTCTGGTTCTGGTGATTGCCGGACTGGTCGGCATGGCATCCTTCGGTCATGCCCCGGAGGGCGCCAATTGGCGACCGTCTGAAATGCGAGACGGCGTGTTTGTGCCCGGTCGATACGAATAACACCATGAGCGTGACGGCTGAACAGATCCTTCAACAGGCCGACTGGTTGAAAGCGCCGGGCATTCAGGCGGTGTTCGAGGCGATCGAGCAAGAGGGCGACGAAGCCCGGGTTGTCGGGGGAGCCGTGCGCAACACCTTGCTCGGTCATCCTGTTCCAGATGTCGATATCGCGACCACGGCATCGCCTGAAACGGTGATGGAGCGAACACGCGCGGCGGGCCTGAAACCGATCGGAACCGGTATCGACCACGGCACGATCACCGTTGTCAGCAGTGGCTATCCCTATGAAGTCACGACGCTTCGGGAGGACGTGGAAACCTTCGGGCGTCAGGCGCGGGTTGTCTTCGGTCGAAACTGGACGCGCGATGCCGAGCGCCGAGATTTCACGCTCAACGCGCTCTATGTCGATCGCCATGGCCGGCTGCACGATCCGCTTGGCGGATTGGACGACTGCCTCGACAGGCGCGTGCGTTTCATCGGCGACCCGGACAAGCGCATTCGCGAAGACTACCTGCGCATCCTGCGGTTCTTCCGGATTTACGCAGCCTATGGCGCTGGAGACATGGACGCAGACGGCCTTGGAGCGTGTCTGCGTCAGCGCGACGGACTGCGGCATCTGTCTGCCGAGCGGATCGGCCACGAGATGCGGCGGTTGTTACGCGCGCGTCTGGCCGCGCCGGCGCTGAAAATGATGAACGATTGCGGTCTTTGGGAAATCGCAACCGGCGGGCTAGCCCGTATCGAGGATTATCTCGCCTTGCGCAGCCTCGACGTGGACGCGAGCAACGTGACCGATCCGGAGCTCGGACTGGTGGTGCTGACCGGTTTCGTGCGTGAGGACGTGGAGCGCGTTTGCGATCGGCTGCGGCTGTCGAATGCCGAGCGCGAAAGAATGCGCACCGCCTGGGCGGCGATGAGATGTCTACGCCAGGCGGACAAGCTGCCGGAAGCTGCGCACCTGGTCTATCAGTTTGGGCGCCAGGGAGCGGTCGACGGCCTTTTGGGGCGCTGGGCCGGCCTGCGGGCGCAGGACAAGGATCCCGGCGATACGTTCACCGGACTGCTGGAGCGGTTGAAAGACGTTCCGGTGCCGCAATTTCCCATCAAGGGGGCAGATCTGATTGCGGCCGGTCATGCCCCCGGTCGGGCACTCGGCGACCGCCTCAAAAGCCTGGAGGCGGATTGGCGAGACAGCGGATTTTCCCTTTCCAGACAGGACTTGCTGGAGCGGGCAGGGGAGGTGACTTAAGGAAATTTTAGGTGACACTGCGTCACATCGCGATGCTGATTTCCTTTTGGAAAGGTTTTGTGGATATTCTGCCATGACAAAGCGTGTGCGGACGACTGTGAGGCGGTGAATGGAAATTGTTCTGATCTCAGACGGACCGCTTGCGCTTGATTCACCCGTCAGAAAACTTCCGTTTTTCTTTCCGGCCCGCCTGATCGACATGTCCAAGGTGTCTGAAAGCACAGTCGGTGACGGCCGTGCTGCCGTGGTGGAGCTGCTGGGCGCAACCGATGCCGGGTTGACGGCCCTGAAATCATCCTGGGCCAGTATTGCCGAGATCCCAGTGATCTGCCTGGCTTCCAAGAAGAACCGGCGGGAAGTCATTCAGGCATCCGCACTCGGCAAGACCGAAATCATGGAACGCGACACACCGCTTGCACTGCTTGTGCGCAAGCTCAAGCTGATCCTGCAAGATGATCCGCTTGCCCAGGTTCCAAACGGGCTGCCTGCCAAGACGCTGGAAGCCTACAAGAAAGGCAATGCCTTTCTGGAAAGTCTGGCTCTGTCTGCAGCGGAAGGCTCGAACATTCAGACCAGCCTGATGAACGAAGGCGCGGCAGAAATTCTGTCGGCTCTGTCACTGGACGGCTTGTCGCCCTGGCTGGACGCCGTGCAGTCACATCACAGTGGCACCTATTGTCATTCCCTGATGGTTGCCGGCATTGCCGGATCTTTCGCGCAGCATCTCGGCTGGAGTGAAAAGGACTGTCAGGAAGCGATTGCCGGCGGATTGGTGCATGACATCGGCAAGATGCGCATTCCGCTGACGATCCTCGACAAAGCCGACAAGCTGACGGATGCCGAGCGCTCGATCATCGACAAACATCCCGTATTTGGCCGTGACATCCTGAAGCCGCGGCTTGAACTGTCCGTCGACATCAAGAAGATGGCCATCCAGCATCACGAGTTTCTGGATGGCTCAGGATATCCGGATGGACTGAAGGGAGAGAGGATCTCTCCCAAAGTCCGCCTGATGACCATTTGCGACATCTTCACCGCGCTCACCGAAAAACGGGCCTACAAGGATGGCATGCCGGTTCGTGTTGCCATTGGCGTGATGCAGGAGATGGGCCGGAAACTGGACCAGGCCATGTTGAAAAAATTCGCTCACATGGTCCTGGACCGGGATATGGGCGAAGTCATTCGCCCGCCGCAGAAGGTGACCCGCACGCAGGCCGTTTGACCCGGCGCCCATCCATCAGATGTCGGGACTAAAAAATTACGGCCATTTCACCACGGGGGGCATCGACGAGAGGATCGAGGCGACGTTGCCGCCGGTCTTCAGGCCGAAAATCGTGCCGCGGTCATAAAGCAGATTGTATTCCACATAACGGCCACGGCGGATGAGCTGTTCTTCACGCTCTGCATCGCTCCAGGATTTCTGGAAGTTGCGCCGGACCAGCTCAGGATAAATGTCGAGGAATGCCAGACCGATGTCCCTGGTGAAGGCAAAATCCTCCTCCCAGGTTCCGCTGTGCAGATAATCGTAGAAAATGCCGCCGATGCCACGCGCTTCGTTGCGGTGTTTCAGGAAGAAATAGTCGTCACACCAGGCTTTGTAGGCGTCATAGTTGGCAACGGCATGTGCGTTGCAGGCGGACCGCATGGCCTCGTGAAAGGCAATGGTATCGGGGTCGTCCTGTGTCCGCCGGGCATCAAGCACAGGCGTCAGGTCCGCACCGCCGCCGAACCACTGGCGGGTGGTGACCACCATACGGGTGTTCATGTGAACGGCGGGAACATGCGGGTTCTGCGGATGAGCAATGAGGCTGATACCCGACGCCCAGAAACGAGGGTCTTCGCTGGCACCCGGTATCTGGCCGCGAAATTCGGGTGAGAATTCGCCATGAACGGTCGAGATATGCACGCCCACCTTTTCGAAGACACGGCCATGCATCATCGACATGACGCCGCCGCCCCCTTTATCCCCCGTGCTGTCGGTGCGCTCCCAGGGTGTGCGCTCGAAGCGGCCGGCAGGCTGGTCCGACAGTGGGCCGGACAGATCGCCGATCTCGTCTTCAAGATCTTCGAAAGCCTTGCAGATCCGGTCTCGCAGCTCCTTGAACCAGGCCGGGGCCGTTGCCTTCTTGTCCTCGATACCGTCCGGAATGGGACCGCCGCGGTTTTCAGGGGTAGGTGCGTTCATGTGACTGCCTGGGCTTGTTGCAACCTGCCGGACCGGCGGGCATGCGATTGATTGCTATCACGGGCTTTTAGGAAATGTGCCTGATTGCCGCAAGGCTTCACCCAGCACCATGCCCGTGGACACAGCAACGTTGAGCGAGCGCATGCCCTCTGCCATGGGGATTGTCAGCCGGGCATCAGCCAGCGCGTGTACGTCCTCCGGCGCGCCTGAGCTTTCCCGTCCCATCATCAGGATATCATCTGAGTGGAATGTAAAATCCGCATATGGGACGTCTGATTTTGTCGTCATGAGGATCAACCGGCGCCGCTCGGACCGCCGCCACTCATCGAAGGCGGCAAACGATATATGACGAACCATCGCGGCCCGTTCCAGATAGTCCATGCCCGCCCGCTTCAGCGCAGCGTCGGAGATTGGGAACCCTGCCGGCTCAATAAGATGTACGGTCACCCCCATGCAGGCGGCGAGGCGCAGGATCGTGCCGGTGTTTTGCGGAATGTCCGGTTGGTAAAGGGCGATGTCTGGCATGGGGATCCACGTTCGTTTCGAAGCTGCGGCTCAATAGCAGCAGGCACGGCTTTTGTCACAGAGCGGTGTGGTGGCTGCGCCCAGGTGGACCCTGCAACATACGGGAAGAAGGCGAACCGGCAGATATTTTCACTGGGCCAATTTCACGCCGGGCGCGTAGGATAGCCTGAAGATTCGCTCCAGCCCCCATGGAGACGCCCCGTGTCCCCGCTCTTTCGCGTTTTTGAAACCTGGATAGATCCTTTCCGGGCGCCGCCCAGATCCGGCATGCCTCATGGCGGTTTTGCCTTTCTGATGTATTTCGTCAGCCAGGTGCGCTGGCCGTTTATCGCCATGCTTGCCATTGGCGGCGCGGCCGCATTCATCGAAGTGGCGATCTTCAATTTTCTCGGCCGGATCGTGGATCTTCTGGACGAGAGCAAGCGGGCGACCTTCTTTTCCGATCATTTCTGGACTCTCATGACCATGGCCTTTGTGGTGCTGGTCGTGCGCACGCTGACAAACTCGCTGATGGCGCTCGTGGAAGAGCAGACAATCGTCCCCGGGTTCTTCAATCTCGTGCGCTGGCAGTGCCACCAGCGGGTAATGCAGCAAAGCCTTTCCTATTTTCAGGACGATCTCGCCGGGCGTCTTTCGCAAAAGGTGATGCAATCGGGCATGTCGGCGGGAGATTTCATGACCAACCTGCTGCAGGTGGTCTGGTTCATCGTCGTTTATGCGATCACGACACTGGTTTTGATCGCGGATCTGGATCTGTGGCTTGGGGCGCTCGTGGCCGTCTGGCTGCTCTGTTTTACCGTGACGGCGGTCGTGTTCGTGCCGCGGGTTCGTGCCGCCGCCAAGGATACCGCCAATGCCTATTCCGGTGTGACGGGCCGTCTGGTGGATACCTACACCAACATCCAGTCGGTGAAGCTGTTCGGCTCGTCCAAGGAAGAGAGCCGGGGGGCGCGGTCTTCGGTGGAAACGATGATCGCCAAGCTTCATGTCTTCACGCGGCTTTTGACCAGCATTCGCATGATCATGACGATGGTCAACGGAGTGATGATCGTTGCCATCTCCGGCATGGCACTGTCCATCTGGCAGGATGGCGGCATCAGTGCCGGTCATGTTGCCTTCACGCTCAGTCTGATCCTGCGCCTGAACATTCTGCTGAACCGCCTGTTCAATCAGCTCAACGGTCTGTTCCGTCACTTCGGCTCGCTGCAGGACAGCATGGAAACCATCGTCAAGCCGGTGGCCCTTGCGGACAAGCCGGATGCACCGGCGCTGAAGGTGACCGCCGGGGAGGTTCGTTTCGAGAATATCCGGTTCCACTACGGAAAGGCGGCAGGGGTTATCGATCATCTTGATCTGACGATCCGTCCCGGCGAGCGTGTCGGTATCGTGGGTCCGTCAGGGGCGGGCAAGACAACGCTGACAAGCCTCCTGCTCCGGTTCTTCGATGTGGAAGCGGGGCGCGTGCTGATCGATGGACAGGATGTCCGGGATGTGAACCAGGAAACCCTGCGACGGTCGGTTGGCATGGTGACGCAGGATCCCTCGTTGCTGCACCGTTCGATCCGCGAGAACATCCTCTACGGACGGACATCGGCCAGCGAAGAAGAGTTGCTGGAGGCAACCCGAAAGGCCCATGCATCCGGCTTCATCCGGAAGCTGGAAGACAGGCGCGGCCGCAAGGGCTTTGACGCCTTTGTCGGCGAACGCGGTGTCAAACTCTCCGGCGGGCAGCGTCAGCGCATTGCCATTGCAAGGGTGCTGCTGAAGGATGCTCCGATCCTTGTGCTGGACGAAGCGACCTCCGCGCTCGATTCTGAAGTCGAGGCCGCCATTCAGGAGAACCTGCAAGGCTTGATGACGGGAAAAACGGTGATCGCCATCGCCCACCGCCTGTCAACCATCGCAGCCATGGACCGGCTGATCGTCATGGACAGGGGCAGGATCGTTCAGCAGGGCACGCATGAGACACTGCTGGAGGATGCGGATGGCCTTTACGCGCAGCTCTGGCATCGTCAGTCAGGTGGCTTCCTGGAGGCAGAAGGCGAATTTGCCTGAGCGAGAATGCCGCGAGAGGGCGTTGGCAATTTAGGGGTCCACACCCTAGGGCTGATCCATCGCGATAGCCGTGTCGTAGACCGGTCAGGCTAATCAGTGGCAACAAGCTAATCAGTGGCAAAGACAGGGGGCCGGCTTGAAATACCTCACGGCATATATTGCAACAGTTCTCGTCTTTCTTGCCGTGGACTTCGTCTGGCTCACCCAGGTGTCGACCCGGTTTTATGTCGACCGCATCGGTCATCTGATGATGGAGCGGCCCAATATTGTCGCGGCCGGTGTATTCTATCTGTTTTACGTCGTCGGGATCGTGATCTTCGCGGTTGCGCCCGCGCTCAAGGCCGAGAGTCTCGCCATGGCTGCCATCCTGGGAGGGCTGTTCGGTCTCTTCACCTATGGCACGTATGACGTCACCAACTATGCGACCCTCCGGGATTGGCCGATATCCGTTGTAATCGTCGATGTTGCGTGGGGAACGGTGCTCTCCGCGGTTTCTGCGACAGCTGGCTACACCATCACACGGTTGATGTCCTGAACCGCCACCTGTGGACCTCGGCAGACGGCGGCATTGTAAGAAATATCATGTCTAAGTATTTCTCCCGAGGGCCGGCCGTTACTGAATTTTTACGTGCAGACCGCTAGTATTCCTGCTTGCGAGAACGGCGCTGATGGAAAGCGGCGGTAAGCGGGATGAAAATACTTTCGGGGTTTCAACGTGACGCTTTCAATCAAGGGCCGGTTTGTCGCCATGGTTCTGACGGCCGCCGCCATCATGATGGCCGGTACCGCATTTGCCTTCTATACGTTCCGCCAGGCCTTCATGGAAAAGATCGGCACACCAGCGGGTGCGCAGGATTTTCTGACTGGAAATGTCGCTGACAAGATCGACGGCCTTATTCTGGATCAGATGATCACCATCGGTCTCGTTGTCATGCCCGTCGGGCTTGCCTTTCTGGCGTTTGCGGTCATTCTTGCCGTCGGTCTCGCGCGGCCCATGAACCGGCTGCAGGCGGGCCTCGACATGTTGTCGAAAGGCAATCTCGATATCCAGATCGACGGCGCCCAGCGGACCGACGAGATCGGTGCCATCGCCCGTTCCGTGACGGCTTTCCGT
Source organism: Stappia sp. BW2 (assembly GCF_008107695.1). Taxonomy (GTDB): domain Bacteria; phylum Pseudomonadota; class Alphaproteobacteria; order Rhizobiales; family Stappiaceae; genus Roseibium. The sequence goes on from NZ_VIRG01000070.1 coordinate 47,512, forward strand.
ACCAATCTCGCAGAACGTGCGAAAGAGCAGGCAAGTCAGGAGCTGGCGCATCAGGAAGAGCTCAGTGAAGAACGCAAGGCTTTGATGCAGGACGTTGCGGACGACTTTGAAAAGTCCGTTATCGGGGTGGTCTCTGCCTTGTCCACTGCCGCCAACAGCGTCGCGGGCAACTCTGCCGATCTCAACAGGGCCGTGAATTCTTCCATGCAGGCTGTCCAGCAAGTTCATCAGGCAACGTCGGAAGCCAGCAGTTCCGTTGCTGTCGTGACCAATTCGGCGGACCGGTTGTCCGGTTCGTTGAGCCGTGTGCGCGAAGACGTCGACCAGGCAACGGACATTGCCAGCACCGCGGTCGCGGAGGCCCGGAAAACCGACGAGGTTGTCGGCAGGCTTGCCGAGACGGGCCGCGCCATCGGTGAAATCGTGGAATTGATCAGCCAGATCGCGAGCCAGACGAACCTGCTTGCGCTCAATGCGACCATCGAGGCGGCCCGTGCCGGCGAAGCAGGACGCGGATTTGCCGTTGTCGCCAATGAGGTCAAGGCCCTGGCGGAGCAGACGACGCGGGCCACCGAGGATATCTCGGCACAGGTGACGGCCGTGCAGGAAGTTGCCGAACTCTCCGAAACAGCCATTCGCTCGATCGCGGAAACAATCGGCCGTGTCAGCGAGATCTCCGGAAAAATCCGCGAGGCGGTCGAAGAACAGACAACGGCTACGCAGGAAATCAGCAGCAATGCCATGACGGCGCGTGCGAGCTCCGATCAGGTGGCCGGAAACGTCGATACCTTGAGCGAAGTGATGGAGACCAGCCGGACGGCAACCGAGGAAATGACCGGTGCTGCCGATGAACTGGGGCAATTGTCGAACAGCCTTCAGGAGCAGGTGAGGCAATTCCTTCAAAGCGTGCGGGCGGCCTGATCGGTAAAATTACCGCGTTGAGACTATAGGTATAATTACCAGTATATTGCAAAATTCTGTTGCAGTGTAGGGATTTATTCAGCTCTACTCTCGTAGAGTAAGTTTGATCAAATCTCTGGACTGAAGACGAAGTATGTCAGAAATCTTAGGGGGGGTGACGGGTCAACAACTACTGTTCGTTCTGGGAATTGCTTCGGCTCTTGTCGCCGTTGGCTATTTTTTCGGACGGCGGCGGGGGCTGGCTGCTGTACCTGCCCGCGTTTCCGGATTCGGGAACGATACCGCAATCCTTCAGCTTGTCGTGCAACACGCCCATGAGGGCCTGGTCATGCAGGACATCTACGGGCGCATCGAATGGACCAATCCTGCCTATTCCCGCATTACCGGGTTCAGTGCAGAGGAAATTCGCGGTCGCCGCCCCCAGGAATTCATCCTGCCGCCTGCCAATCAAATTTCGGCGGAAGAGATTGAAACCTTCCGTTTCGATCTGACGAAGTTCCGGTCCGGAACCGAAGAACTGATCCTCAACCGCCGTAAAGACGGAAAGTTTTTCTGGAACCAGCTCACCTTCGCAGTCGTCGAGGGAAAAACGCTGGAAGACACCAAGATCATTCTTATCTGCCGCGATGTGACCAACCAGGTCGAACATGTGAAGGATCTGGAGCACGCACGTATCCGCTTGAAACATCAGGCAGAACATGACGATCTGACGGGCGTTGCCAACCGGGGCAAGTTGAACTCCTATCTGTTGGAGCGCATAGCGGAGGGCGTGGGCGGCAACGCGCGGATCGGCATCATTCATTTCGATCTGGACCACTTCAAGGACATCAACGACAGCCACGGCCATGGTGCCGGCGACACTGTGCTGCGCCATGTGGCCACGGTGATGAGCCGTGTTCTGGGCAACAAGGGTCTGGTCGCACGTATTGGTGGCGACGAGTTTGTTGCCGTGGTTTCCGACCCTCAGGGGCGGGAGGAAATGGAAGATCTGGGCAACCGGATTATCGAGGGTCTGACCAAGCCCGTGCGGGTGGATCGTCACCAGGTGCGGGTTACCGGCAGCGTCGGGCTCGTGCTTGCCGATGCGGCGACTGCGAGCGCATCCGAACTGATGAATCACGCGGATATTGCGCTTTATGCCGCCAAGCGGTCGGGCCGCAGCCAGATTTGCTGGTATACGGATGCGCTTGGTGCGGCCCATCGCCATCGTCGCATGATCCTGGCCCAGCTCGATGAGGATCTTGAAAACAGCGGCCTGTCCCTGATGCTGATACCGCAATACGACATGGAGAGCCGGCGGATCACCGGGTATGAGGCAGCTGCCTGTTGGCTCCATCCTTCGGAAGGGCTTGTCGATCCGGTGAGCCTGCTGTCGGCGCAGGACGATACGAAACGGATCGCGCAGATTGAACTTTTTGCGTTGCGCGAAGGCCTTAACAAGGTCAGGCGACTTCGGGACGTGTCAAAGGTAGCGTTCTTCATGTCGGTGAACCTGAGCGGGGCCAGCCTGAAGGATGCCGGTTTTGTGGCGCAGCTCCGGCAGGCTGCCTGGGAAGCGGGCTTCGAAACCAGCGATATCGTGGTTGAGCTGGACGAGAAGATCATCCGTTTCGACGAACAGGACGGTCTGTCTGGATCGGTCGATCTTTTAAAGGAGATCGGCTGCAGGGTTGCGCTCGACAAGTTTGGCGGCGGACACGGCGGTGCCGGTCAGCTCATTTATCTCAACGCGGACCGGCTGAAGCTGTGCCCGATGCTTGTCGCCGGCCTGGAAGAGTGCAGGGAAAAGCAGCAACTGATCCAGTCGATCATAAGGCTTGCCGGCAATATGGGGCTCACGATTTCGGCGGCAGGCGTCGACACGGCAACGCAAGCTGATCTGCTCAGACAATTCGGTTGTACCATGGTCCAGGGCAAGATCATTGCCGAGCCGCTCTCTGTGACTGAGGCGGAAATTCACATGCGCGAATTCGAGTTTCAGGAACATCGGGCGTAACTTGCAAGGTGCGAGGATGCTTTGCCACTCTGTGGCCAATGGGCAACAGATGGGCGCTTCGTGCTGCAATTCGACGCATTTCTGCTTTTCAAGTACGACGAAAGCAGGTACCAAAACAACCAGTCAACTCATGGTGGTTGACATTGTTTCCCTAGCAGCCGCCCGGCTGCGCAACCAGGAGGGCACCAAATGAAAGATCGCTGCATGATCCACCCATATGCCGCTCTCCAGCGTTGCCAAGGTCCAGCTGTCCTCTTCCGCTAGGAAGCCACAGCCCTTCCTGAATTTCCTGACTTTTGCGGTGACCGGCTGAAGCCGTGCCCTTTGAGCTGCATGCGTTGCCGCGCATGTCTGCCGTCACCACGTTAATGATCCCATTTCGGAGATGATCCGATGTCATTTCATTTCACGCCGGACCTGTCCCCAGAGGCGGGGCGTCCGGACATAGAGGTGTCCTTACCGGAAAAACCACGGCAGGCCTTGTTCAGCCGCGCGATGCGCGCCGCACTGGCTGCCGGCGTCTTTCTGAGTGCCACTTTCGCGGTTGCCGTTGTGTTCTTCATTCCGGTGATCGTCTTCAATGTGAGCCGGGTCGAGGCTCTGGAAATCGCCGGGCGCCATATACCGGTGACACAGTTCGCCGACGAGCTCGGTGCGCTTTTCTGGGGCACTTTCATCGTGGCTCTCGCCTTTACAAGTTTTATCGCCAGTCTGCTGCTGTTTGCGACTGGCCGCATCATTCGCCCGCGTAGCAGGCCTGTGCACACCGACGACGATGCCCTGGTGCATCTCAATGTGCTACGGTTGAGCGGGGCCGAGAGGTAATCATGTTCGAGCGTTTCGAAAAACTCGTCGATCCCTTCGAGAAGACTGTTCTCGAAGTGCCCCCGAAGGGCTTTTGGGCCTTCTGCTGGTACTTCACAAAACCTGTCTGGCCGATCCTGGCCGGTGTCTCGATACTGGGCGCGCTGGTCGCTATCGTGGAAGTGTATATCTTCACGTTCCTGGGCGATCTGGTCACATGGCTGGAGAAATCCGATCCTGAGACCTTCGTCAGTCAGAACTGGCAGATGCTTCTGTTCATGCTGGTAGTTCTTCTGGTGTTGCGCCCGCTGCTGGAAGTTGCCTGGCAGTTGCTGTTTCACCAGGGGCTGATGGGCAACTATCCGATGTCTATCCGCTGGCGTGTCCATCGCTATCTGCTGCGCCAGAGCGTGTCGTTCTATCAGAACGATTTCGCGGGCCGGATTGCGACCAAACTGATGCAGACCGCGCTTGGCGTGCGCGAAGTCGTCTCGCGCATGGCCGATATCATGGTCTATGTGGCGGTCTATTTCACCGCTGCCGTCTTCGTGGTGGCGGGCGCCAATATCTGGCTGAGCCTGCCGTTCCTGGTCTGGATCGGCGCGTATCTGCTCACGATCCGCTACTTCATTCCCAAGTTGCGGGATGTCTCGAAGCAGCAGGCCGACGCGCGGTCGCTGATGACCGGGCACGTGGTTGATGCCTATACCAACATCACCACGGTGAAGCTGTTCTCCCATGCGGATCGTGAAGAAGCCTATGCACGCAACTCCATGCTTGGCTTCCTCAAGACGGTTTTCCTGCAGATGCGTCTGGTGACAGGGCTGAATATCGTCCTGGTGTTCATCAACATGCTGCTGCTGACGGCTGTCGGGGTTCTTGCAATCGTCCTGTGGCAGAGCGGCACCGTGACCATCGGTGAAGTCACCATTGCGGTTGCCTTCGTGCTGCGTCTTCAGGGGATGTCCCACTGGATCCTGTGGGAACTGGCGGGCCTGTTCGAGAACATCGGCACAGTGCAGGATGGCATCTCGACCATTTCGCGGGAACGCGAAGTGGTGGACGTCAAGGACGCCAAAACGCTCTCAGTCCGTCAGGGCGAGATCTGTTTCGAACGCATCTGCTTCCACTATGGCAAGGAAGCCGGGGTGATTGAGGATCTCAGCCTGACGATCCAGCCGGGTGAAAAGATCGGTCTGATTGGCCGTTCAGGCGCGGGCAAGTCGACGCTGGTCAATCTGCTGCTGCGCTTCTACGACCTGGAAGGCGGTCGGATCCTGATCGACGGGCAGGATATTGCCCATGTCCGGCAGGATGACATTCGGGCGAAGGTCGGTGTGGTGACGCAGGATACGTCTCTGCTTCACCGGTCGATCTTCGAAAACGTGGCTTATGGCCGACCGGATGCGACGCGGGAAGAAGTGCTGACCGCTCTTGAACAGGCGCATGCGCTGTCCTTCGTTTACGACCTGGAGGACATGGAGGGCCGAAAGGGTCTCGATGCCCATGTCGGCGAGCGGGGCGTGAAGTTGTCGGGCGGGCAGCGTCAGCGCGTGGCCATTGCGCGGACCCTGCTCAAGGACGCCCCGATCCTGGCGCTGGACGAGGCGACATCCGCTCTCGACAGTGAGGTGGAAGTCGCCATTCAGGAGAGCCTGTTCGACCTGATGCAGGGCAAGACGGTGATCGCGATCGCCCACCGCCTGTCCACTATCGCGGCCATGGACAGGCTGATCGTGATGGACAAGGGTCGAATCATCGAGGAGGGATCCCATCAGGAGCTTATGGAGCGGGGCGGACTTTACGCACAGCTTTGGGAGCATCAGTCGGGCGGTTTTCTGTCCTCGGTTCAGGCCGCCTAAAACCAAAGACCAATGGCAAGAGCGGAATTCAGCCGAATTCCGCTCTTGCGCTCGTTCCCTAAAAAAGGGCAGAAAAGCGGCGGGGCAGTGGTTTTGACTGCGACATATGCGTTTTGAGGCGTTTGTTGAACTGGACAAGCGTTTCGAAGGGTGCAAAAAGACAAGCCGCTTGGCCGGTGCGCAATAGCTCGTATCCGGCCCCCGATGAGCCCGGCATGGTTCCGTTCCCTTCTTGGGCAAAGAAGGGACCTCGGACGTGATGCGGGCTTTCGGTACAGGTTGAACAGGTTTCGAGAGGACGCGACCTTGGCACATACGGATCAGGCGGAACCGACCCGCCGCGATTTCCTCTATATTGCGACCGGCGCCATGGGCGTCGTTGGCGCTGGCGCGCTGGCATGGCCGTTCATCGACCAGATGAACCCGGATGCCTCCGCATTGGCTCTGGCTTCCATCGAGGTTGATATCACTCCCGTGGAAGAGGGGCAGTCAATCACAGTCAAATGGCGCGGGAAGCCGGTATTCATCCGCAACCGTACCGAAACGGAAGTGGAAGAAGCCAAGGCTGTTCCGCTGGACGAGTTGAAGGACCCGCTTGCGCGAAATTCAAATCTGCCGGCGGATGCTGAAGCAACTGACGCCAACCGCGGCGTCAAGGGCAACGAGAAATGGCTCGTCCAGGTTGGTATCTGTACCCACCTCGGCTGCGTGCCGATCGGAAGTTCCGGCGACTTTGATGGCTGGTTCTGTCCGTGCCACGGCTCTCACTACGACACCGCCGGCCGTATCCGTAAGGGCCCGGCTCCCGAGAATTTGCTGATTCCGCCGCTCGAGTTCGTCAGCGACTCGACGATCAAGATCGGCTAACGGCATAGATTTTTAGGAGACAGCCATGGCTGGACATTCAAACTATGTACCGCAGAGCGCCGCGGCAAAGTGGCTGGAAAGCCGCCTGCCGGTTATCTCGCTCGTACGCGGCTCTTTCGTTGATTTCCCGACGCCGAAGAACCTGAACTACTGGTGGACTTTCGGCGGCATCCTGTTCTTCATGCTGATCGCGCAGATCATCACTGGCGTCGTTCTGGTGATGCACTACACGCCGAGCACTGGAGCAGCCTTCAACAGCGTCGAGCACATCATGCGCGATGTGAACTTCGGCTGGATGCTGCGCTACCTGCACGCAAACGGCGCCTCGATGTTCTTCATCGCTGTCTACATTCACATTTTCCGCGGTCTCTACTACGGCTCCTACAAGGCGCCGCGTGAGATCTCCTGGATCCTCGGCGTGATCATCTTCCTGATCATGATGGGCACTGCCTTCATGGGCTATGTTCTGCCGTGGGGCCAGATGTCCTTCTGGGGCGCAACGGTTATCACCAACCTGTTCTCGGCCATTCCGCTGGTCGGCGAGGAAATCCGCACCTGGCTGTGGGGTGGCTTCGCGGTCGACAACCCGACCCTGAACCGCTTCTTCTCTCTGCACTATCTGCTGCCGTTCATGATCTTCGGCGTCGTTATCCTGCACGTGTGGGCGTTCCACACCACGGGCAACAACAACCCGACAGGCGTTCAGCCGAAGACCAAGCAGGACACGGTTCCGTTCCACCCGTACTACACGATCAAGGATCTGTTCGCGATCGTCGTGTTCATGATCCTGTTCGCATGGTTCGCCTTCTACGTGCCGAACTATATGGGCCACCCGGACAACTACATCGAGGCCAACCCGCTCGTGACACCGTCGCACATCGTTCCTGAATGGTACTTCCTGCCGTTCTACGCGATCCTGCGTGCTGTCCCGGACAAGCTCGGTGGTGTTGCAGCCATGTTCGGTGCCATTGCAGTCCTGTTCGTCCTGCCCTGGCTGGACACGTCCAAGGTTCGCTCCGGCACCTATCGCCCGCTGTTCAAGCAGTTCTTCTGGATCTTCGCAGCCAACGCTGTCGCACTTGGCTATCTCGGTGCGATGCCGGCTGAAGGTACCTACGTTCTGCTCGCCCGGGTCTGCACGGTCTATTACTTCGCCCACTTCCTGATCATCCTGCCGATGCTCGGGTTCCTGGAAAAACCGCGGCCCCTGCCGGCCTCGATTTCCGAAGCGGTTCTGAAGGGCGGAGCCGGCAAACCGGCTGGTGCCACTGCAGCACCGGACACGAAGTAACGCGGCCCGGATCAGGAGTTAATTGAGACAATGAGCACCATGATCAAAATGGTTCGTTCCTTCGCTGCGGTGGCGGCTGTCGCCATCGCGACCCCGGTCTTCGCAGCAGGCGACGCACCGCACATCGAGCGGCAGCAGTGGTCCTTCTCGGGTCCCTTCGGTTTCTATGACCGTGGCCAGCTGCAGCGCGGTTTCAAGATCTACCGGGAAGTCTGTTCTTCCTGTCATAGTCTGAAACAGGTTGCTTTCCGCAACCTCGCCTCCGATGGCGGGCCGGGCTTCACCGAAGAACAGGCGAAGCAGATTGCGTCCGAGTACACTGTCATTGACGGTCCGAACGATGACGGCGACATGTATGAGCGTCCGGGTATCCTGGCGGACAAGTTCCCGTCTCCGTTCCCGAACGAGGAAGCAGCACGCGCTTCGAACGGTGGTGCATATCCGCCGGACTTCTCGCTGCTGGCAAAGGCCCGTGCGGCACACCGCGGTTTCCCGTGGTTCGTGTTCGATGCCTTCACCCAGTATCAGGAGCAGGGCCCGGACTACATCTACGCGCTGTTGACCGGGTATGAGGAAGAAGAAGTGCCGGATGGCGTGACCATTCCGGAGGGCAAGTACTTCAACCATTCCTTCCTGGCTGGTCCGGCGATCGGCATGGCGCCGCCGCTGTCGGAAGAACTGGTCGAATACACCGACGGTACGCCGATGACGGTCGAGCAGTACGCGCATGACGTTGCTGCTTTCATGATGTGGGCTGCCGAGCCGCATCTGGAAGAGCGCAAGAAGATTGGCTTCCGCGTCATGATCTTCCTGATCGTGTTCGCTGGTATGCTCTACTTCACCAAGAAAAAACTTTGGCGCAACGTCGAGCATTGATTGATTGCCGCCCAAGTGCATGATGAAAGCCGCCGGTTCTTCCGGCGGCTTTTTCTTTGAGGGGTAAGGCGATGCGCCGTGCATTGATGTTTCTGGCAAGTCGTTCGCGTCCAGTCCCCGCAGTTTCACAATCAGCCATACCCCACATGGTCGAGGTGCTGGACATGCCGTTTGCAGATACCAGCGGCGCGGTCGGTCTGGTCGCCAGTTCGGGGGCATCGCCTCTCGGCAGCGGGCTACGGACCGTCTCGAGGTCGGGCAGGTTGCTGGTAGGGTCCGGCGTTGCTGGCGGCGGTGGCGAGAACGGGGCCGAAAGCGCCAGGGCCGGGCTTGACGCCATTACGGAACAGTTGAAATAAAACATCGCTGATGCGGGTGCATATCCCGCTGACCACCTTTTTTACCTCTGTTTGGAGCGGTTATGGCAGACGCAGTATTGGGCATTATCGGCGGGTCCGGCATTTACGACCTTCCGGGGCTGGAAAACTCCGAATGGATTGCCGTCAACAGCCCCTGGGGTACTCCATCCGACGACGTGCGCATCGGCACCATCGACGGTCTCAAGGTGGTGTTTCTGCCGCGCCATGGACGTGGACATGTCTATTCGCCGACCTCGATCAACTACCGCGCCAATATCGACGTGATGAAGCGCTGCGGCGTCACCGATCTTCTGTCCGTCTCCGCTTGCGGATCGCTCAAGGAAGAGCACGCCCCCGGCACTTTCGTGCTGGTGGATCAGTTCATCGACAGAACCTTTGCGCGGGAAAAGAGCTTCTTCGGCACAGGCTGTGTCGCTCATGTGTCGATGGCGACCCCGGTCAGTCCGAAACTGGTCGATGCGGTGGCGGCGGCTGCGGAAGCCGAGGGGCTGACCTATGCCAAGGGCGGCACTTATCTTGCCATGGAAGGTCCGCAGTTCTCGTCGCTGGCGGAAAGTCAGCTCTATCGCTCCTGGGGCTGCGACGTCATCGGCATGACAAACATGCCGGAAGCCAAACTTGCCCGGGAAGCCGAGATTTCCTACGCGACCATTGCCATGGTTACCGACTATGACAGCTGGCACCCGGACCATGGTGAAGTCGATATTCAGGCAATCATCAAGGTTCTGCACGAAAATGCGGAAAACGCACAGCGGCTGGTTGCCCGTGTGGCGCGGGATCTGCCGCGTGAACATCAATCCTGCCCGGCCGGGTCCGACACCGCGCTGGAGTTTGCCATGATGACGGCGCCCGACAAACGTGATCCGGCGCTGGTCGCCAAACTGGACGCCGTTGCTGGGCGGATCCTGAACCGGAGATAGGGTGCGGGCCGCAAGCGTGGCCGACATAGCCCCTTGAGACAAAGCGAAATTGCTTCGACCGGCAGGTCAAACTTGTTATAACGACCGGCCGGGGCAGTTGCCCGGACCCGTTTCAAAAGAGAGATATCCCGATGACCGCACAGACCATTCAGGATGAACTTGTCGGTGCCATCCGCACGATCAAGGACTATCCCAAAGAGGGCATCCTGTTCCGGGACATCACGACATTGCTCGGCGATGCGCGTGCGTTTCGCCGCGCGGTCGATGCGCTGGTGCAGCCCTGGGCTGGATCAAAGGTCGATCAGATTGCCGGTATCGAGGCGCGTGGTTTCATCCTGGGAGGTGCGGTCGCCCACCAGGTGTCCGCCGGCTTCGTGCCGATCCGCAAGAAGGGCAAGCTGCCGCACGAAACCGTCCGGATCGCCTATTCTCTGGAATACGGCCTGGATGAGATGGAAATGCACAAGGATGCGATCAAGCCGGGCGACCGTGTCATCTTGGTCGACGACCTGATTGCGACCGGTGGCACGGCCGAGGCTGCCTGCAAGCTTTTGCGGTCCATGGGGGCGAATATCGAGGCAGCGTGTTTCATCGTCGATCTGCCGGATCTCGGCGGGCGCAAGAAGCTGGAAGCTTTGAAGGTTCCCGTGCGCACGCTCGTGGAATTTCCGGGGCACTAGGTCCGTCATGCCGGGTGGAGCCGAGGGCAGGGATGTGAGACCGGAGTTTTCGGAGAAGTTTCAGAAGGATTTTGAGACCCTTTTGAAATGGCGCCGGGATGTGCGCCGGTTCAAACAGGCGCCACTGCCGAAAGGTGTTCTCGATCATTTGCTGCATTTGGCCGACCTCGCGCCGTCCGTCGGCAACAGCCAGCCCTGGCGGATCGTTGTCGTCGACAGCGCCGAGGCGCGTGCCGGGATCATCGAAAGCTTCGAAGCCGAGAATGAAGAGGCCGCGAAAACCTACAGCGACGACAAGGCGCTCACCTATCGCCAGCTTAAGCTGGCGGGGTTGAAGGAGGCGCCTGTTCATCTGGCGATCTTCTGTGACGATGACCCCGAGCAGGGACACGGGCTGGGCAGGCTGACGATGCCGGAGACGCTGGCCTATTCCACGGTCAGCATGATCCACACCTTCTGGCTTGCCGCGCGTGCCGAAGGTATCGGAGTCGGCTGGGTGTCGATCCTCGATCCTGACGCGGTCACCAAGGCCCTTCAGGTTGACGCTGGCTGGCGCCTCGTGGCTTATCTATGCGTCGGTTATCCGGAAGAAGAGCATGTCGATCCGGAGCTGGAGCGAGCGCGTTGGCAGGCGCGCACGCCCCTGGCTTCGCGCATCATTCACCGATAGGGCATTCTGCGTTCCCGTGAGCGCAGACAAGATGCTCGCAAAATATGGAAGCGATCAGCTGCAGGCAGTTCAATTGGGGTTGATTGAAAAGCAGCTGATCCAGAGGCAGGGCAAACCATGAGCGTGATCATCCGACGGATCAACGAGGAAGACAAACAAGCTGTGTTTCAGCTTCTGGCAGACAGGTGGGCCGGGCCCGAAATGTTGCTGGATGGTGAGGTCATCGATGCATCGAGCCTGCCTGGCTATGTCGCCTATGCCGGCAACGAACTGGTGGGGCTCGTCACGCTGATCAAGCGGGACAGCGAATGGGAAATCCTGACGCTCGACTCGCTCAGCCGCTGGAGCGGCACCGGAACGCTTTTGCTGAACGCCGTGGTTGATGAGGCAAAGGCCAGCGGTATGCACCGGCTGACGGTGCGCACTTCCAACGACAACCTCGATGCCTTCCGCTTCTATCAGCGCCGGGGTTTCCGCCTGGAACGGGTGGCGCAAGGTGTCATCGACGCAGAGCGCGAGAAGAAACCGGAGATCCCGCTGCGGGGCGACTACGGGATTGAGATCCGGGACGAAGTCCTGTTTGCCCGAAGCCTCTGAGCTTCAGGGCCACCCCTCACTTTCGGCGCCTTCGGGGCCCCTGACAGCAAGCTGTCGGCTGGTCCGGGTTTGCTATTGTCGGATGATCGCGCCGTGCAGCCTCGATTTCGCTGTTGCCGGCCCTGTTGGGTTTCTTTCGGGGCTGTACCAAGCGGATAATGTTGCTTCCGGTGCGTGACGGCTCCAGCCCTACCTTACCTACGGCCGATTTCTGCCAAAACTCGCGGACACCCGACGGGCTTCGCATCAGGTTTTGCGTGCGAGGGCCGAAATTTGCATTGCAGCGCACAATAGTTATAATTGCTCATTCCCAAGTTCATTTTTCCTGACCGGAAAAATTCCGCACATTCGTGCTCAGAATTCCTGAGGAGGATAATTAATGCCTGTCGCCAGGTCCTTGGAAACAGCTGAGGAAATTTCAGATATTGCTTTCGGGTTCATGGGTTCAAAAGCCCTTTTTTCTGCACTTCATGTAGATTTGTTTTCACTTCTTTCGGAAAAAACCTTGTCCCCAGAGGAAGTTGCTCGGGAAAGCGCGCTTGATCTTGATCGCGCGACAACCTTGCTGACCGCTCTTACCAGCCTTGGGCTGGTTCGCCGGGAGAGCGAGGGCTTTACCAATTCCCCAGCGGCAGAGGCCTTTCTGGTGAAGGGGCGGAAATACGACTTCGGCGACTATCTGCGGTTCCAGATCGACAAGCAGATGTATCCCTTCATGACGCAGCTCAACGATGCACTTACCGACAGTCTGGAGGATGGCCAGGTTGCTTCCTATGAGGCCTGGTTCAGCGACCCGGAAGAGGCGCGGCTGTATTCCCGGTCCCAGCATGCAGGCTCGCTCGGGCCCGGTCGGGGGCTTGCCAAGCTTGTGGATCTGTCCGCTGCTAAGCAGTTGCTGGACGTTGGCGGCGGCACCGGCGCATTCTCGATTTCGCTTTGCAAGGCTTATCCCGGATTGCGGTCAACCGTTCTGGACTTCCCCAATGTCGCCAAGGTGGGCGAGGAGTTCATTGCCGAAGAGGGTTTGCAGGACCGCATCCACTATGCGCCTGGCAATGCCCTGAAGGACACGTGGCCGGACAGTGCAGACGCGGTGTTGATGTCCTATCTGTTTTCCGGTGTTCCGGGCACGGCCATACCGGGGCTCGTGCGCAAGGCGTTCGAAGTTCTGACGCCGGGCGGCGATTTCATGGTCCATGACTTCATGGTCGACGAAAATCGCGACGGGCCGAAGCTCGCTGCGCTCTGGCAGCTGCAGCATACCGCCTTCAACCCGGAAGCCCGGTCGATCACGAGTTCCTATGTTGCCGGTTTGATGGAGGCTGCGGGCTTCATCGATATCGCGGTTGAGGTGATGATCCCGGGAATGACGATGCTGGTTCACGGCCGTAAGCCGGACTAACATCCTCCGACAAGATGCGGCAAATGGACTTGATGTCTGTTTGCCGCAGGTTCGGGAGCAGGCAATAGATTTAGAAAAGCGGTCTACGTATTTTCCCTAAGATCTGGAGAAACGATGTCTGCTTCATCTGCCCCCAAGGAAGTTCTGGTGCTACGGCTGCTTCTGGCCGTGCCGATCTTGAATCTGTTCCTCAAGGAAGCGCTTTATGGCGCAGGAGATGCCAAATACTGGTTCATCGCCAATCTGGCGATGATCTGGCGGTGTCGATCTATGCCTTTGGTTACCCGGCCATCATTGTGCCGGCACTGACCATGGTGCCAATGGCGTTTTTGTGGATCCTGGACGTCTGCCGCTGAGCGCTGCGCCTTCGTGAGGCGCGGCAATACAGGATTGCCATTGAAAGAGCGTGGTGCCGTCTTCAGGGATGCAGCACGCTTTTTGTCTTTTCAGCGCCAGTCAATTGCAGGGATCAGCCCTTGCGACGTTCGACAAAGACCGTGCCCTTGAAGGAGAACACCAGCGTGCCGTCCTGATTGAAGGCCTGCATGTCGGAATGAACGAGGCCCCAGTCCGGACGGCTGCGGCTTTCGGTCTTGCCGGTCACGACGCGGCGGTAGCGCAGCGTGTCGCCGACGAACACCGGTCTGATCCACTTCAGATCTTCAAACCCGGGCGAGGGGCCGAGTTTGGCCGGTGTCTGCCCGGCAGCGAGCGCTTCTTCCTGAAGAGCCTTGTGACGCGTCACCCAGAGCTTCATGAACACGGCCGCAGTATGCCAGCCGGACGCGCACAGGCGGCCGAAATGGGTTTTTGCTGCGGCCTCTTCGCTCAGGTGAAAAGCCTGCGGATCGTATTTTTCCGCAAATCGCACGATGTCTTCCCGGGTGAATGTGTATTCCCCGAGGTCGAGCGTGTCGCCGGTTTCGATATCTTCAAAAAAGGCACTCACCGGGCAGCCTCCCGTCTTGCGAACAGGTTCGGGTTTTCCCAGACAAGCACTTCAGAGCCGTCCTGGTTGTTTGCCGTTACGCGTATGTTGACGAGGCCCAGGTCCGGTTTCGAGCGCAAGTCTCTCGTGTCGAGTATTTCGACCCTGGCCGTCAGGCAATCGCCTGGATGAACCGGGCGCTTCCATTGCAGCCTGGTGATGCCCGGCGAGCCGCGGCCGCTTGTCTTGTTCAGGAGGTTTTCAGCCAGCAGGCGCATCACCATTGCGCCGGTGTGCCAGCCGGAAGCGGCCAGGCCTCCCAGGATGGATGCCTTGCCGGCCTCTTCGTCGAGGTGGAACGGTTGGGGGTCGAACTCGGCGGCGAAATCGATGATTTCGTCCCGGCTGACGGTGAGGGAGCCTAGCTCGAAGACCTGACCAGGTTCGAAGTCTTCAAAATAAAGGAGATCGGTCATGAATTCCGGTGGGGTTGGCATATCGCGGAAACGCGATGAGCCGCGTTTCCGCCTCGAGAATGGCAAACAAGATCAGTCGTAATAGATTTCGTTATCGTCCATGTAGATGTTGCTGGCTTCGCAGATATCGATGTCGATCGGATCGTCGAGCACTTCGCTGTCGTCGTCCGCCAGCCAGCCGACCTGGAAGGTCTGCGAGCAGTTGCCGCTATCTGCCTCGAACTCGGCTCTTGCGCTTTCGCCGGGTTCGAGAGGTCCGGCCAGCCAGTTGTCCGACCAGCCGTTGCCGTCATTGGTGTAGAACCCGACGACAACATTGTCTTCTGTGTTGTTGTAGATCTGGAAGTACCCTTGCGAGCCGGTTCCCTGTGCGGCGGCTGCGGTCGCAGACGCCAGGACGGCAAGGCCGAAAGCGGCAGATTTCAGTAGCTTCATAGCACGTTTCCCAGAGGGGCAGCTCTGCTGCCCGATAGTGTTGCGACACGAAGCTATTCCCAGCCGGTTCGGAAGTAAAACTAAATCCGCCGGTCTCCCGCCCTAGTCCGGATGCCTATCAGACCGCCACGTATTTGCGCCAATTGTGCTCTTCTTCGAAGCCGAGAACCTCGCGGATCTTGCGGTTGGAAAAGAGGGCTTCATGCTCTCCCAGTTCCCGGCTCAACGGCACATCGGGGAAGAAGCGCTTGAGGATTTCCGCATTCGGAATATCGACTGAATTCGTGTCGTTGCCGGCGTTGAAGATCTGGAAGCCGAGGCCATCCTTGTCCAGGCAGCGGTCAACGATCTGCCCAAGGTCGCGGGCGTCGATATAGCAGAAGATGTTTCTGCGGCGCTGCGCCGGATTTGCAAAGAAATCCGGGAACCGGTCGTATTCATGCGGCTCGATGACATTGCCGATCCTCAGGGCATAGATATCGAACCCGGAGCGGCGCTGGAAGGCGCGGGCGGTTTTCTCGTTGACGACCTTGGAAAGACCATAGCTGTCCATCGGGTCGACATCGTAGTCCTCTTCCACGGGCAGCACCTTCGGGTCGACCACGCCATCGGCGAAACAGACGCCATAGGTGGTTTCCGACGAGGCAATCACGATCTTGCGGATGCCCAGCTTCACCGCGGCCTCCACGACGTTGTAAGTGCCCATCGTATTGACCTCGAACGTCCTGTTGTCCGGGTTAATCAGAATGCGCGGCACCGCGGCGAAATGCACGACGGCGTCGAAGGAAGGTACGCCGTTGCCCGGCTCCAGCTCGTCGAAGTTGGCGTAACTGGTCATGACGTTGAACATCTCGCCCGAGGAGGTGATGTCGGCAATGAGGTTGTCGACGCCGGGGTGGTCGAGCGGCGTGAGGTCGACGTTCACGACACGATGTCCCTGCGCCAGCAGATACGGAATGACATGCCGTCCGGCCTTGCCCGAACCGCCGGTGAACAAAATGCGCTTCTTGGTGGTCATGGTTCGATTCCTCCAGTTTTTGAGTTGCGTACATCATGGCCAAACCGGCACGGGAAACCAGTGCCTGTTTTGTTTTTCTGAAAGAAAGACCTTCTCCGTTTCAAGCGGCCTGGTGAGGCGGGGCCAAGTCAGCAAGATTTATCAAAAAGCATGGTGCTAGGGTCCCTTCAATCGAACGGGGCCAAGACATGACCAATCACGAAAAGCTCACACTCTCGCCGCGGGACAACGGCTACATCCGCCGCTTCACACGGGTGATCGAATACATCTACGCCAACCTGGACGAGGATCCGGACCTGGCGACACTTGCCGAGGTTGCCGCCCTTTCTCCCTCCCACTGGCACAGGGTGTGGCAGGCGACCTACGGCGAATCCATCTTCGCGACGGTCAAGCGTCTGCGCCTTCATAGGGCCGCGGGGGATCTGACCTATACCGACCTCGCACTGCCAGTTGTCGCAAAGCGGGCTGGTTATGGCAGCCTTGAAGCCTTTTCGCGCAGCTTCAAACAAGCGTACGGCCAGGCGCCGGGTGCTTATCGCAGCAGCGCCTCATCGCACCGGGTGCAGCCTGCCAATGGCGGTGCGCCTCTTGCCAAGAAGAAAGGACTTTCTCCAATGCATGATATTGCCATCAAAACCCTGCCGTCCGAAACCCTGGTCGTACTGCCTCATCGAGGCTCCTACATGGAAATCGGCAAGGCCTTCGAAAAGCTGTTCGGTATCCTGGCAAGCCGCCAGATCATCGGACAGATTGGTCAGATGAAGGGACTCTATTACTCCGATCCCACACAGGTCGCGGAAGACGATCTCCAATCCGCTGCCGGAGCGGTTGTTGGCGACGGCTTTCCGGTTGACGTTCCGCTCGAGACGCGGGAAACGCGCGCGGGCGATTATGCGGTGCTGCGTTTCGAGGGGCCCTATGCCGATATGAAGTGGGCTTATGAGTGGCTTTACGGCGAATGGCTGACGCAGTCGGGCCGCGAGCCGGACGATGCCCCCTGTGTAGAGGTCTACCTCAACAACCCGCGCGACACAGCCCCGGCGGATCTCCTGACCGATATCTGCCTGCCTCTGAAACCGGCTGCTTGAGCCTTACGTCAAAGAGGCCAGAACATCAGAATGGCCGGTATGCTGACGGTCAGGACAAGAAGTTCCAGCGGCAGGCCCATGCGCCAGTAATCGCCGAACCGATAGCCGCCCGGCCCCATGATGATGGTGTTGTTCTTGTGGCCGATGGGCGTCAGGAACGCACAGGACGACGCTACGGCGACAGCCATCAGGAAGGGATCGGAATTCACGTCGAGGGAATTGGCGATCTGAACCGAGATCGGCGCCGCGATCAGGCAGGTCGCGACGTTGTTGAGGAAATCCGAGAGGGTCATCGTCACCACCATCAAGATGGCGAGGGTGACCCAGGCCGGAGCCGTTGAAGTGAGAGCGAGAATTCCATCGGCGATCAGCTGGGCGTTGCCGGCCTGCTCGAAGGCCTGTCCGAGCGGGATCAGCGAGCCGAGCAGCACGATGACCTTCCACTCCACGGACTGGTAAACCTCCGATCCGCTGATCAGGCCCGCAGCGGCATAGAAGATGACGCAGGCCGCCAGCGCGACCGGCAGATAGGCAAGCCCGGCAACGGCAGCGGCAATCGCAATGGCAAAGCCGGCAATCGCCAGCCACGCCTTGTTGCGCTGGATGACACCGGTCTTGCGCCCTTCGAGCGGCAGCACGCCAAGCCATGTACAGGCGTTTTCCAGACGTTCCGGGGTGCCCAGCAGCAACAGGACGTCGCCCGGGCGTATCAGCTCATGCCGGACGCGCTTCTGCACGCGGCGGCCCTGTCTGGAAAGGCCGAGCAAGGTGACACCGTGGCCGTAGAGGAGACGCATGTCGAAACTGGACCGGCCGATGATCCGGGCGTTGTCCGGTGCGATGGCCTCGACGAGGGACAGGGCATCGCTGTTGAGACCGCCCTTGTGTTGTTCCGAGCCTGCGAACTCCAGTTTGGCGGCGCCCATGAACGCCTCGATGGCCTTGGGATCGCCTTCCACGAAGAGATAGTCGCCGGATTTGATGGCTTCGCGGCGGGCAAAGCCGCGAACGCGCCGGCCGTTGCGGATAAGGCCGATGATGGCGACGTCTTTCTCGTCGGCGACGGGGTAAAGGTCACCGACTGTCAGCGGCTTGTCTTCCGGAATCTCGCCGACCTTCAGTTCAGCCACGTAGAGGCTTTCGGCGAAGTCTTCTTCCGCCGGCTTGTCGCGGAAATGGCGTGGCAGCAGGCGCCAGCCGAACAGGGCGACAAAGGCAATGCCGGTGACCGCGACCACGAGGCCGACCGGGGCAAAGTCGAACATGGAAAACGGCGCGCCGAGGGCGTCCGAGCGGTATTGCGCAATGACGATGTTCGGCGGGGTGCCGATCAGGGTGATCATGCCGCCGAGAATGGTCGCGAATGACAGCGGCATCAGCGAGAGGCCGGGCAATCGTTCCGCTTTCTTGGCTGCCTCTACATCGAGTGGCATGAGCAGTGCCAGCGCGGCGACGTTGTTGATGATCGCCGACAGGCTGGCTCCGACTACGGCCATGAGGCCGATATGCCGGGAGAGGCCCCTCGATGCGGAAATCACGAAGCCTGCTATCAGTTCCACGGCGCCCGAGTTCGTCAATCCGCGCGAGACGATCAGCACGAGGGCGATGATCATGACGGCGGAATGGCCGAAGCCGGAAAAGATCTCTTCAGACGGGACCAGTCCCAAAAAGGCGCCCAGGATCAGCGCGGCGAAGGCAACAAGGTCGAAGCGGATGCGGCCCCAGACCAGCAAGGCGAAAACCGCGCCGAAGAGGACGAACAGGGCAATCTGATCAAATGTCACGAACAGGCTCCGGCAAAGACTTGCAAATGCGGGTTCGACCTGAACATGGCCGCCCCGCAATCTCAAGACCGCTTAAGGGACTGGGGTCCGGTTTCCTTCGGCATTTCGGCGAAAGGCGCTGGACAACGCCTTCGCCGGGGAAACCGAAACCACGACTTCTAAACACGGACCGACGCGAAAAGGTTCCGCGGCATTCAGGACGCTGTTTGAGCGAAAGCAGGAATGACGATCAGGCCGGTCACACGACCTTGACGGTCAGGTCCGGGAGACCGTCAATCGTCGCTACCATGAGGTCGCCGCGCTGCACTGGGCCGACGCCTGCCGGGGTTCCCGTCAGGATGACGTCGCCCGTGCCGAGGTTGAACAGTTCGGACAGCTTGGCGATGACTTCGGGGATTTTCCAGATCAGCTGGTTGAGATCGCCTTCCTGCCGAACCTCGCCGTTGATGGTGAGGGCAATCCGCCCCTGGTCGAGGAACCCGCTGTCCGCCGCCGGCATGATGCGGCCGATAGGGGCGGAGCGTTCAAACGCCTTGGCGGCTTCCCACGGGCGTCCTGCTTTCTTGGCTTCCGCCTGCAGGTCGCGGCGGGTCATGTCGAGGGCGACAGCGTAACCATAGACATGCTCCAGCGCTCTGGCTGCCGGAATGTCGCGCGTGCCGGATTTCAGAACGACCGCGAGTTCGACTTCGTGATGCACATCGCTGGACAAGGGCGGGTAGGGAAATTCGCCCGACGGATCGAGGTTGTCCGGGTTCTTCTGGAAGAAGAACGGCGCTTCCCTGTCGGGATCGTGGCCCATCTCCACGGCATGGGCCGCATAGTTCCGCCCGACGCAGTAGACCCGCCGGACCGGAAAACCGTTCTGGCTTTCGCTGACGGGCAGGATGGTCGGCAAGGGGGCGGGAATGACGGTCGACATCGCTGAAACTTTCGAGGATTGACGAAAACCTGCTTGTAACGGGTTCGGAAGCGGCCTGTCGAGCGAGAGTTGCGTGACCGGCGTTCCTGGCGCCGGTTCCGGACTTTTCGGGTGGGGCTGCAGCAACGTGCTCGTTCAGAGGATGGCTGCTAGGCCCTCAGCTTCTCGGACGAGGGTTCCGGCTGGGCGTCCTGATCATTGTCTGTGCCGGACGAGGGCATGAACCAGATCACCACGAAAGCCAGCAGGCCAGCGGCGATCATGTAAAATGCCGGCGCAAGCTGCAAATGGGTCTTGTCGATCAGATAGGTGGCAATGAGAGGTGCCGTGCCGCCAAAGAGTGCCAGCGGGATGTTGTAGCCGATGGAATAGCCGGTCACGCGCACGGACACCGGGAACTGAGCGACCATGGCAGCCATGAGCGGGGCAAAAAAGGCGGACAGGATGACGGCCATGCCGAGCTGACCGAGAACCACCATGACGGGATCGGGATGATGAATCAGCCAGAACATGGGCAGCGCAAAGACCACAACTCCGCCTGAGCCGGCAAGCAAAATGGTTCTTCGGTCGATCCGGTCGGCCAGATAGCCGACAAGCGGCAGCAGCAGCATGAAGACGACCATGACGCTGGTGTTGATTGTCAGGGCCCGGCTTTCGGTGAACTTGACGTAGTCGACCAGGTAGGAGGTGAGATAGACGAACGTCAGATAGAAGCCGACACCGTTGAGGATGTTGCAGGCAATAGTTCGCATGAGGGCGGGCCGGTGGTTGCGCAGCACTTCGCCAACCGGAGCGCTGACGGGATCATGCGGGGAAGGGGGCTGATCCTTTTCTTCCGCCGTGTTGCTGCTGCGGATCATGAAACCGGTGAGGCCGACGAGCAGGCCGAAGCCGAAGGGGATACGCCATCCCCAGTTTCCCAGATCGTCTGCCGGCAGCAGGCCCGTAGCCAGTGCCGCCACGCCGGATCCGAGCAGAATGCCGAACGTTGCTCCAACCAGGGCCCAGGAAACGGTGAAACACCGGTGTTGCGGCGGGGCGATCTCGTAGAGATAGACCGTCGATCCGGTGTATTCACCGCCGACGGAGAGGCCCTGCAGTAGCCGCAGCAGCGTCAGGAGCACGGGCGCGGCAACGCCAATCTGGTCATAGGTCGGCAAGAAGGCGATCAGCGTTGTCGGAATGGCCATCAGGGCCACGGACAGCAGAAGAGCCCGGCTGCGGCCCGCCCTGTCGGCAATATGCCCGAGAAGCAGGCTGCCGACGGGACGCATCAGGAAGCCCGCCGCAAAGACACCAAAGGTGCTGATCAGGCTGACTGTCGGATCGTCGCTCGGGAAAAACTGTTGCGCAAGGATGGGGGCAAGATAGCCATAAACGGCAAAATCGTACCACTCCAGCGTGTTTCCCACCGTTCCGGCAACAAGTTTGCGGATTCTGGTGTCGCTTCGTCCCGCCATGTGAGCCCCTCCTGCAGGTCGAATTCCCGTTTGTCCGGGGAAACCCTAAAGGAGATGTCTTTATCTTCCGTTGCGGAAGTCGGGGGCGGGCCGCTAGAGATGAAGGGGCGGCGCGCAGGCAGTTTCAGGTTGCCTGCGCGCAGCGTTTGTCAGGTGTTGAACTTGAACAGCAGGACGTCGCCGTCCTTGACGACGTATTCCTTGCCTTCGTCGCGGGCCTTGCCGGCTTCCTTGGCCGCGGTTTCGCCGCCGAGGCCGACGTAGTCGTCAAAGGCGATGGTCTGCGCCCGGATGAAGCCGCGTTCGAAGTCCGTGTGGATGACCCCGGCAGCACCCGGCGCCTTGGTGCCGTCGGTGATGGTCCAGGCACGGGTTTCCTTCGGGCCAGCGGTGAAATAGGTGATCAGCCCCAGCAGGCCGTAGCCTGCGCGGATCAGCCGGTCGAGGCCCGGTTCTTCAAGCCCGATGGTCTCCAGGAATTCTTCCTGCTCTTCCTTGTCGAGCTGGGAGATTTCCGCCTCGATGGCCGCGGAGATGACAACGGCGGCAGCGCCTTCCGCCTCGGCCTTTTCGGCCACTTTGGCGGACAGGGCGTTGCCTTCGCCGGCGGAGGCCTCGTCGACGTTGCACACGTAAAGCACCGGCTTTGCGGTCAGAAGGTTCAGGTCCTTGAGGATCTTCTCCTCATCCGCACCGGAGACTTCCAGCGTACGGGCCGGTTTGCCTTCCTGCAGGAGCGCAAGCGCGGCTTCCATCACGGGCAGAACCGCCTTGGCTTCCTTATCGCCGCCGGTGGCTTTCTTCTTCAGCGGTGCAATGCGGCGCTCAAGACTTTCCATGTCGGCGACCATGAGTTCGGTCTCGACCGTCTCGGCATCGGCGATCGGGTCGACGGTGCCTTCCACATGGGTGATGTCATCGTCTTCGAAGCAGCGCAGCACGTGAGCGATGGCATCGACTTCGCGGATGTTGGCCAGAAACTGGTTGCCGAGGCCTTCACCCTTGGACGCGCCACGCACGAGGCCGGCAATGTCAACGAAGGTGATGCGCGTCGGAATGACTTCCTTGGATCCGGCAACCTTGCGGATTGCATAAAGGCGCGGATCGGGAACGGCCACTTCGCCCGTGTTCGGTTCGATGGTGCAGAACGGATAGTTGGCAGCCTGTGCAGCCGCCGTCTTGGTGAGCGCGTTGAAGAGTGTGGACTTGCCGACATTCGGCAGTCCGACAATGCCGCACTGGAAACCCATGGGAGTTCGCTTTCGGTTGGTCTTGAGACTTTGAAGCGCTAAATGCCCGAGCCGGGTCACGAGGTCAAGGCTTTGGCGGAGGACAGGGCTGTGTTTGTCAAGAGCGTGTCAGGATGAAGCACCAGATGGCAAACGGCGAGGCGACGTAATCCGGCTGGAAGCTTCCCTCCGGTTTTTATTTGGCTATAGTGAATCCGTTGTTTTCGGCGATTGTTTTAGGAATTGTGATGCGATGATATTTGGTCGCAAGAAACTCGGCTTTCTGTCGGGATTGTCCGGTCCCCTGTTTGCCGCTCTGGCTGCGCTGACGACTTGTGCCACTGTCTTGCCGACGGGGCCAGCGGTCGCTCAAGGTTTCAATCCAAGTGACCTGACAGGCCTTCTGGGCGACACACCGATCGATCCGGCGCTTCTGGAAGGTGTCGGTCAGGTTGGTGTTACGCGGGCCTATATTCCCGATGCCATCGACCTGTCTCCCATGATGCCGCCGCCCTTGTTGCAGACCTATGGAAGTTGCGTTTCCTATGCCATCGGCTACGCCATGCGCGGCTATTACGCCGCGCTGGAAAACGGCGCGGAACCGGGCAACCGCACCTACACGCCCAGCCCGGCGTTTCTTCATTCGCAGATCCGCAATCGGAACGAAGCCTGCGAAACCGCCGGAAGCCACGCGCTTCTGGCCATGTCCTATTTCAAGGGCAACGGATCCCCCGACCAGGATGACATTCCGGATGCGGCCATGTGTTCGGAGCGGGTGGAATACGCAAAAACCGCCCCCGACAGGTTCCGGATACGGGACTTCCTGTTCGTCTTCGACAAGGGCCGCCAGCGCCGCAATGCGACGGACAGGGACCTGGATGCGATCAAGCAGCAACTGGCAGCCGGCAATCCTGTGGCAACCGGGTTTTTGATGGTCGGGGTGGTGCCCTCTGCGCAAACACCCGACGGGGTGACGCTGCAATACCTGAAATCGGGCGAGATCTATCAGGGATCGCTCGGGCGCCATAGCGGCGCCGCCGGGGGACACCAGATGGTGTTCGTCGGTTACGACGAGCGTCGTCAGGCCTTCCTTGTCCAGAACTCCTGGGGGCCTTACTGGTCCGGTGACGGTTATGGCTGGATCAGCTACGCGACAACGAAAGCCGATATGCATAACGCGTCGATCATGCGCACGTCGATCGTGCCGCCGAGACCCGTTCCGGGGCTTCATAGAACCGACCGCGACAATGTCGTTGCCTTTGCAGGGGATAGCTGCAGCAGTCTTTATGTCAGCGAAGACACGCCGGATGGCGCGCCGTTGCTTGCCGGCTTCGTGAGCACGCAGGAAGCGCTGCGGAAACTGGAATCGGAGTTCCCACCCGAGCAGTTGCAGAAGGTCGATGTCCGACCCTGGCCTGTGTGCGAGGCGCTGAAGACCCTAGCAAGGCCGCTGGCGGAACCCTCGCGACCCCGCATCCGCCTTCTGGGAGGCAGTGCCGACCTTCGCTATGGCGACTCGCTGGCGTTTGAGGTGACCGCGCCGGATTTCGCCTCGTTTCTCTACATCGTCTATCTGCAGGCAGACGGCACGGTGGTGAACCTCATGCCGCGCCGCGGCCCCGTGCGTCAGCAGGTTCAGTTCGGTGAACGCTTCGTATTTGGAGATGGCCGGCAGGGACGACAGAAGTTCACGGTGCAGCCGCCCGCCGGGTCTGAAGCCATTATCGTGATCGTCGCTCACAGCCCCATTATCCAGCTGGAAGAGCTGGAAAACGGCGGCTCGGGGCAGTTCTCCATGCCGGTGAGTGCCGAAGGCGGCGCCGGTAACGCAGACGACAGATATTTCCTGACGGCGTTGCGGGCGGGGCTGGCGGACAGGCCGGATGAAACAAGCCTGCCGCGAGAGATTTCAGCGGCCGTCCTACACGTGACAATCCGGGAAGAGTGACACTCAAAGGTTTCGATATGCGATTTCTTACCGAATTTGCGACTACCCGTCTGTCCTGGGCGCCCGTTCTGGCCCTGCTGGTGGGGCTGATGTTGCCCGCAGGCGTTTGCGCGCAAACCGTTACGTCGGATCAGATCATCAAGGCGTTGTTACCCGATGGCGGAGCTCCCAGGTCCCGGTCGATGCGAAAGCAGGAACCCCACCCGTTTCGGGGCATCAGCATCGAAGGCCAATTGCCGCCGGAAGTGGAATTGCCGCGCATCAATCTGACGGTCAATTTCGAGTTCGATTCCGCCTCGCTGACCAATGATGGAATTTTGACGTTGCAGGCGCTTGGCCAGGCCTTGCAGGATCCACGCCTCAGGAACATGCATTTCCAGATCGCGGGGCACACGGATCTGCGCGGAACGACGGCCTATAATCTGGACCTGTCGAGACGAAGGGCCTTCATGGTGGCGGAGTTTCTGGCGGCCTTCTTCTCGATCCCGCGGCAACAGCTTGTGCCGGTGGGCTATGGCGAGAGTCGGCCGGTTGATCCGGGCAATCCGTCGAGCGCTCGCAACAGGCGTGTTGAGATCATCAACGTTCAGCCGCTGTCCTAACCTTAAAGGACAGGGGAGTGCCGGACCGGTGATGTGTTCAGTCGCCGCCGCCGCCGAGCAGCTTCTTCAGCATGTCGGCCATGGGCCCCGATTTGGGGACGTTGACCGATTTGCCTTGCCGCGCCTGGCGGATGTGGCTCTGGCCCTTGGCTTTTGAGGGCGCGGAAGTGCCGTCCCTCGGGGCAGCTGCCTTGGCGGGGCCGGTTGCAACCTCTTTTGATTTGCCCGCCTGGTTCTTATCCTTGCGCTGCGCTTTTTCCGGTTCAAGGGCCAGGGTCAGCTTGTTGGCGAACTGGCTGTCCTTGCCTTCGGCCAGCAATCCGGCCTGATCGGCGACTTCCATCAGAAGCGGTTCGAGCCAGTCCCGGTCGGCCTTGGCGAAATCGCCCAGCACGTAACTGGACACCAGCTTCTTGTCGCCCGGGTGGCCGATGCCGAGACGCAGGCGGCGGTAGCTTTCGCCGATATGGGCGGTGATCGATCTGAGACCGTTGTGGCCGCCGTGGCCGCCGCCGGCCTTCATGCGGAATTTCGCGGGCGGCAGGTCGAGTTCGTCATAGATGACGACAATGTCTTCAGGCTCGATCTTGTAAAAGCGCATGGCTTCGCCGACGGAGCGTCCGGATTCGTTCATGTAGGTGCTGGGTTTCAGCAGCAGGACCTTTTCCGAACCGAGACGGCCTTCGGACACCTGTCCCTGAAAGCGGGCCTTCCACGGCTGGAAGCCGGAGTGGCGGCGATGGATCTCATCCACGGTCATGAAACCAATGTTGTGCCGGTTGCCTTCGTATTTGGCGCCCGGGTTGCCCAGGCCGACGATCAATTTCATGGTGCGCCTTTCAAGGTAGAGCATCCTGCATGAAGTAGAATGCCGGCCGGCTGGCTAGTCCTGAAACGAAAAAGCAGCCGTTTTCGGCTGCTCTGCAAGTTGTCCCGCGGGGGGAAGGGAGGCGGAGACCGCCTCCCGATTTTTATAGCAAGGCTTCAGCTTATTCAGCTTCGCCTTCAGCTTCTTCTTCAGTTTCGTCTTCGTCGGTCTCTTTCATACCGGCCGGAGCAGCGATCGTGGCGATGGTGAAATCGCGATCGGTGATGGTCGGCTGGCAGCCTTCCGGCAGGTTCACTGCGGAAATGTGCAGGCTGTCGCCCGGCTGTGCCTTGGCCAGGTCGATTTCGAGAGATTCCGGAATGTTGTCGGCCGGAACGGTCATTTCGACGGTGTGGCGAACGATGTTCAGAACGCCGCCCTTCTTGATGCCCGGGCAGTCTTCTTCGTTGAGGAAGTGGACCGGAATTTCAATCGTCAGCGTAGCGCCCTTGGAGACGCGCAGGAAGTCGAC
Organism: Stappia sp. BW2; assembly: GCF_008107695.1. Classification (GTDB taxonomy): domain Bacteria; phylum Pseudomonadota; class Alphaproteobacteria; order Rhizobiales; family Stappiaceae; genus Roseibium. The sequence continues at coordinate 74,008 of NZ_VIRG01000070.1, forward strand.
ATGGATGATGTCGTCGCGCACCGGATGCAGCTGAAAATCCTTCGCGATCACCTGATGCTTCTTGCCGTCCACATCGATCACGCCGATGTGCGTCAGGAAACCGCCCTTATGCAGGGTGATGGTGGTTTCTTTCAGCGGAATGGTGATCGGCAGTGCCGGTTTCTTGTCGCCGTAGATCACGGCAGGGAGAAGGCCTTCGCGACGCAGTGTCCGTGCGGCCCCCTTGCCCACCCGGTCCCGTGCCGACGCCTTCAGCTCATAGCTGGCAGCCATGGCAAAACTCCTTCGAGTGTATAGGTAACGGACCGGCGAACCACCGTGCCAGAAGACTCATGTTGTCCGGGATCGGTCCAGAAGCGCCTCCTCCAGGGGTGCAGGCGCGTGCGGGGATATACCCAAACCGCAGGGAAAGTGCAAGTCTGCTGTTGGTCGTTTTTCGCAGGGAACTGCGGAAATTTCAACCTGTAGACCTTCACCCGTGTTCGTAACGCAGATTTGCTGAACCTCCGGGTTGACCGACCGGATGATCCGGCGGACGTTGCGGCCGACTGTCCGGGTGATTTTACCGGCCTTCGAAATCCGATTTCATGCCCACTCCTTACCTTGAAGAACCGACGTCATGGCCATTGATGAAGACCTCAACGACCGCTTGCGAGAAGCACTCGGCAACAGGGTAGGCGTCAGCGAAAAAAGGATGATGGGCGCCATGTGCTTTCTGCTGCATGGCCACATGATCGCAGGTGCCGACCGCACACGGGAGGGCGAGCGGCGGTTCATTTTTCGTCTTGGCAAGTCCAACCACGCTGCCGGACTGGAACTGCCCGGCGCCGAACCGTTGGTGCAGGGCGGGCGCACCCTGAGCGGTCTGTTCTTCGTCGGTGAGGACGATTGTGACGACGAGTTGCTTCAAACCTGGCTGGATCTTGCCATCGCCAATGCGCTGACTTTACCCCCGAAAGGGGACTGACTTAACCGTTGAGCCGTTTGGAGGTGTCTTCGCGAAAAGACGGATTGGCCTTTTTGGCGAAGGAGGCACGCCAGGGTTCAGCCAGTTGTTCGAGCTCCGACAAAGCCTGTGCCACGGCCGGGTCCAGCCGAGGATTGAACCGCGCATGAATGACCTCGCGCAGGTTCCACTCCGGGCAGGGGCGCTCGACCAGGGTCAGCTCGTCGCCTGCCTGAAACGCCCCTTCCTGCAGAACCCGGAAATACCAGCCTGTGCGGCCCGTTTTCTGAAACTGGGCAGCCTGGGTGGGGGTGCCCGTGTGCAGGTTCAGTTTCCAGCAGGGCTGGCGTCCCTGGGAAATCTGCATGCGGACCGTGCCAGCCGACAGGATGTCGCCAATGCACAGGTCTTCTTCCGTGAACCCTTCGGAAGCGATGTTCTCGCCGAAACCGCCGGGCCGATAGATTTCCGCCTTTTCCGGAAAAGCCTCACGCCAATGGTCGTAATGCTCCGATGGGTAGATGTGCAGCGCCTTTTCCGGCCCGCCATGAACGGAAAGATCCGCCTGTTGATCTCCGGTGATGCCCGTTCTGGTGACCTGAAGAACACCATCGGCCAATGATTTCCCGATGGCGGACGGCGCCTTGCCGTCCCAACGGTCTTCGGGCTCTCCTGTAAAGAGCGAGACGATGCGGGCTTTGGTGGTCATGGCTATTGGCTTTCGGCTGGTGTGTGTTCGTGGCAGAGCTGTGCGGCATCGGTTGGCGAAAGCGGCACATTCAGCAGGCGGCAGTGGCCGCCGGTGTTTTTCGCCTCATGGTGACAGCAGGTGCGGCAAATGCCGAACGAGCGGCCGCCGCGCTGATGCAGCATCGTCAGGACAAGCGCCTTCAGAGAGGATGCCAGCGACGCATTGACCTCCGGTGGCAGGGTATCGATGGCCTTTTCCAGAGACGAGGTACCCTGAAGCACCTCCAGGCCCGGCGCGGAGACGTCATAGCGGATGCTACGCTTGTCTTCGTCCGAGCGCGTTTCGGCGATCAGATCCTTGCGGGCGAGCGCCTTCAGGGTTTGTGATGCCGTGCCGCGTGTCGTTGACAGAAAATCGGCCACATGAGAGGGCGCTCTCGAAAAGCGGTTTGCCCGCGCAAGATAGCTGAGCGCGGCAAATTGAGACGGGTTTAACGGCCCATTCCATTCTTCGGCAGCGGCAAGACGCGCCAACCGGTCGATCAGGTCGCGAATGGATTCAGTATCGGTCGGGGCGGACATGGCTTCTTTGTAGCGAGTCGAAATTAAATGCGCAATAGCTTCGAGTCGCTACCAAGAAGGCTGCGTCTTCACACAAGATGAAAGCCGACGTCCAAATCCATAGCTCGACCGGCTTGGATGCCAAGGCCGTGCCCGGCACGAAGGAGTGGCGTGGATGCAAGGGGCGCGCCATGGCATTGCAGGTTTTGGAAACCCTGAAGCCTACACTCGAGGTAGGGCCTATCAGCCTTCGTGCGGGGCGTAGGAGGCCGGGTCGACCTGGGCCGGGCGTCCGGGAAGGGTGAGCTGGGCTTGCCGGGCCGGTGTGGTTGCGATGACATGGCCGGATTTGACGACGGCAAGGCGCGTTGCCTTCAGGCGAATGGCCTCGATCGTGTCCCGGGCCTGCAGCAGCACGAAGTCAGCCTTGCAGCCTTTCTCCAGTCCATAACCTTCAAGGTTCATGGCCTTGGCCGGGTGCGCGGTAACACAGTCGTAGCAGTAGCGGATGGCGTCGCGGCTGGTCATCTGGGCGACGTGAAGACCCATGGAGGCAACCTCCAGCATGTCGCCGGAGCCCATCGAGTACCAGGGGTCCATCACGCAGTCATGGCCGAAGGCGACATTGATGCCATAGGAACGCATTTCCGGAACGCGGGTCTGGCCGCGGCGTTTGGGATAGGTATCGTGGCGGCCCTGAAGCGTGATGTTGATCAGCGGGTTCGCAATCGCATGAACCTGCGCTTCCGCGATCAGCGGCAGCAGCTTGGAGACATAGTAATTGTCCATGGAATGCATGGACGTCAGATGCGATCCGGCAACGCGGCCCTCTAGCCCCAGGCGCTGGGTGTGATAGGCGAGCGCTTCGATGTGGCGTGACATCGGATCGTCGGTCTCGTCGCAGTGCATGTCGACCATCAGGCCGCGTTCAGCCGCGATCTCGCACAGCCGTGCGACGGACCGGGCACCGTCGTCCATGGTGCGTTCGAAATGCGGAATGCCGCCGACAATGTCGACGCCCATATCCAGAGCCGCCAGAAGGTTTTTCTCGGCGGTGGCGGAGCGAAACAGCCCGTCCTGCGGGAAGGCGACAAGTTGCAGGTCGATGTAGTCCTTCACTTTCTCGCGCACTTCCAGGAGGCCTTTGACACCGGTCAGCCTGTCGTCGCACACGTCCACATGGGTGCGGATTGCCAGAAGACCTTGCGAGACGGCCAGATCGCAATATCTCAGGGCTCGCTCGACAACGGCTTCGACTGTCAGGATCTCCTTCAGTTCTCCCCACAGCGCGATGCCTTCCAGCAGTGTGCCGCTGCGGTTCATGCGTGGCAGGCCGAGCGACAGGGTGGCATCCATGTGGAAGTGGCTGTCGACAAACGGCAGCGACAAGAGGTGTCCGCCGGCGTCGATCACCTGGCCGGCCTCCGCGGTGATCCCGGCTTCCACCGCTTCGATACGGCCGTTCCGGCAGGCGATATCGATGCCGTGGCGGCCGTCAGGCAGGTTGGCGTTCTTGACGAGGAGATCGAAACTCATGGGACTGTCTCAGCGTTGGCCACGGAAGTAGGGCACAAGAAGGGCTCTTGGATAGTCTGCCCGGCGGGCAACGACAATCAGTGCGGCGATGGAAAGCAGATACGGCATCATCAGGAAGAGCTGACCCGGAATGAAGCTGCCGACCTCGGTTTGAAGTCGAACCTGGAAGGCATCGAACGCGCCGAAGAGGAGGGCGCCGATCAGGGCCTTGCCGGGCCGCCAGGAGGCGAACACCGTCAGCGCGATGCAGATCCAGCCACGTCCGTTGACCATGCCGAAGAAAAACGCGTCGAAGGCCGACATGGTCAGGAATGCGCCGCCGAGCGCCATGATCGCGGAGCCCGCAACCACCGTGCCGATGCGGATCGCATAGACGGAAAGCCCTTGCGATTCCACCGCCGCCGGATTGTCGCCAACGGCCTGAATGGCCAGGCCGAGCGGGGTTCGGTAGAGCACATAGGCGGTGATCGCAACCAGCAGCAGGGCGAGGAAGGTCAGTGGTGTCTGCTGAAACAGGGCAGGGCCGAGGAACGGCAGATCGCTCAGGCCGGGAATGTCGAGCGGCTTGAAGGCTTCGATCCGGGGTGGGGAGGACACATCCGGTAGCGCCGTCCGGTAGATGAAATAACTGAGTGACGTGGCAAACAGCGTCACGCCAATGCCCGAGACGTGCTGGGAGAGCCCGAGCGGCACGGTCAGGATCGCGTGGATGAGCCCAAAGAAGGCGCCCGCCATCGCGGCCACAAGAACGCCGCCCCACAGGCCCGCACCGAGCCACACCGCCATCCAGCCGGCCATGGCACCGGCCGTGAAGATGCCTTCGATGCCGAGATTGAGGACGCCCGCGCGTTCGCACACCAGGGCGCCGATGACGCCGAAGATCAGCGGGGTCGCGATGCGCAGTGCAGCGGCCCAGAAGTTGGCGGAGATGAGAATGTCGAGGATATCGGTCATTCTGCCGCCTCCTTGTTGGTCTGGCTGCCGACGAAGCGGATCTTGAAGCGCAGGAACAGCCCGGAGACAAGAACGCACAGAAGGGCCATGGCGACGATCAGGTCCGCCAGGTAGTTGGAAACACCGGTGGCGCGGGACATGGAATCGGCGCCCACAAAGATGCTGGCGATGAAGAGAGCTGCCAGAACGACACCGGCCGGCGACAGCCCGGCGAGCATGGCGACGACAATGCCGGAATAGCCAAACCCGGGTGAAAGATCGGCGGTCAGGTAACCTTTCAGGCCGGCAACTTCCCCGACGCCCGCAAGGCCTGCCAGCGCACCGGACAGAAGACCGACGCGAATGAAGGTGGCGGTGACCGGAATGCCGGCATGGCGGGCCGCGGCGGCATTTTCGCCGACAGCGCGGATTTCGAAGCCCCAGATGGTGCGTTTCAGCAGGAAATAGACACCGAGCGACGAGACAAGGGCAATGACAAGACCCCAGTGAATGCGCATCCGGTCCATCAGCTTGGGCAGGGCGGCTGCGTCGAGAATGGGCTCGGACTGCGGCCAGCCCATGCCCATCGGATCTTTCATCGGCCCTTCCAGCATCATCTGCACGAAAAGCAGGATGATGAAATTCAGCAGCAAGGTTGTGACCACTTCATCGACGCCCAGCCGGGTTTTCAGAAGGGTCGGGCCAAGCATGACAAGCCCGCCGGCCAGTGCGCCGGCAAGAACCACCAGGGGAATGAGGATGTAGGGCGGTGCGGAAATGACACCGGTGCCGACGGCAACGGCCGCCAGAGCGCCTGCATAAAGCTGGCCCTCCGCGCCGATGTTCCAGAGCTTGGCACGAAAGGCGACGGCAGCCGCCAGGCCTGTGAGGATCAGCGGTGTTGCCCTTGTCAGCATTTCGGTGAAGGCAAAGAGCGAGCCGAAGGCGCCCTTGACCATCAGGCTGTAGCCTTCGAACACCGACAAGCCGGCAAAGGCCATCGGGATGGCGGCAAGCAGCAGGGCTGCCAGGGCAGCGGCAATCGATACGCCCAGCATTCGGGAAACGGACGACGGCCCGCGCGGCTCGAAGCGGATCATGCTGCGTCCTCCGTGGAGTGACCGGCCATCCTGAGGCCGAGGGAGCCACGGTCCAGCGTTTCGCTGGCTTCCGCTTCGGACAGATGTCCGCGGTGGATCACGGCGATCCTGTCGGAAAGGCGCATGAGTTCGTCGAGATCCTCTGAAATCAGGATGACACCGGCGCCGCGGTCGCGGGCGGCCAGCAGGCGTTTGTGAACATCGGACGTCGCGCCGACATCGAGCCCGCGCGAGGGCTGGGCGGCCAATACGACCTTGGGAACGGTTTCCAGGGTTCTGGCCAGCACGATCTTCTGGATGTTGCCACCGGACAGTAGCCGCGCCGGGCTGTCTTCACTCTGGCAGCGGATGTCGTAGGCCTTGATCAGATTGCGGGCCCGTTCCCGCATGGCGGAAAACCGCAGCAGGCCGAGGCGCTGGTTTTCCGGCTTGCGGATGGCTTCGATCGCCAGGTTTTCCGAAACGCTCATCGCCCCGACGATGCCGTCGTGATGGCGGTCTTCGGGAATGCGGGCAAGGCCGCTGTCGATCATGGTTCGGGCACTGGTCTGGCCGACACCCTTGCCTTCCAGTGTCATGGATCCACTGCTGAGCGGTTCCAGTCCGGAAATGACACGGGCAAGCGTTGTCTGGCCGTTGCCGGAGACGCCGGCGATCCCGAGGATCTCGCCGGATTTCAGCGTGAGGTCAACCTCGCGCAGGGCATCGCGGCCCTGTCCGGCGGAGGCCTTCTCCAGAACGAACAACGGTGCGCCCGGTGTGCCGGGTGAGCGCATGGTCTCGACAATGGCATGGCCCACCATCAATTCGGCCAGCTTGCGCCGGTCGCATTCGGCTGTCGGCAGATCCGCCACCTTTCGGCCTCCGCGCAGCACCGCGACCCGGTGCGAGGAGGCAAGGACTTCGGCCAGCTTGTGGGAAATGAAGATGATGCCGAGGCCATCGTCAGACAGCTTTTTCAAGGTAGCGAACAGGGTGTCCGATTCCTGGGGTGTCAGCACCGCGGTCGGTTCGTCCAGAACCAGCACACGGGCATCGCGGTAAAGCGCCTTCAGGATTTCAACCCGCTGCTTCTCGCCGACGGAAAGCTGGGAAATGCGGGCATCAAGGGAAACCGTCAGGCCGGAGCGGGCCATCAGCTCTTCCAGCTTCCGGCGGGCCGGCGCGCGGGAGGAGGAAAGCGCGGCCAACCGTTCCGTGCCCAGCAGGATGTTGTCGAGGGCGCTCAGGTTCTCCGCAAGTGTGAAATGCTGATGCACCATGCCGATGCCGGCCTGCAACGCGGCATGCGGCGAGCCCGGTTCCAGTTCGCTCAGGCCGGTTCCGTCCGGCGAGACCATGACCCGGCCTTCATCAGCGACATAATGCCCGAAGAGGATGTTCATCAAGGTGGTCTTGCCGGCGCCGTTTTCGCCCAGAAGGGCGAGGATCTCGCCGCGCTTCAAGTCGAGCGATACGTCGCCATTGGCCGTCAGCGCACCGAAGCGCTTGGTAATACCGTCCAATCGCAGCACGACGCCAGCGTCCTGTGCCAGACCTGCCATAGGAGCCCCCTCCCGGAAAAAGAATGAGTGCCGCGCTTGACCCTCGCGGCCGGGATACGCCGGCGGTCATTGTGACCGCCGGGTGTCTTGAGCGAAAGCCTACATGGTGGATTTCGGTTCGCTGTCGTTCACATTGACGCGGAACAGGCCGTCGAGGATTTCCTGCTCCTTGGCCTTTGCCGCCGCAACCGCGTCGGCCGGAGCAAGGCTTTCGTCGACGACGAAGCTGCCACCACCATAGGACATGAAGCTGTAGGGACCGAAATCGGCCGGCTCAAACGTACCGCTGGCAACCATCTCGATGGCCTTGTCGATCGTCGGCTCCATGTGCCACAGCGCGGAGGACAGGATCGTGCCCGGATAATCACCCGCGGTGTCGATCACGTTGCCGATGGCCAGAACGCCCTTTTCCTTGGCAGCATCCGACACGCCGAAACGCTCGGCATAGAGAATGTCGGCGCCCTTGTCGATCATCGCAAAGGCAGCTTCCTTGGCCTTGGGCGGATCGTACCAGGAGTTGATGAAGGTCACGAGGAACTTCACGTCCGGATTGACGGCTGTCGCGCCTTCCATGAAGGCATTCATCAGCCGGTTAACTTCCGGAATGGCGTAGCCGCCGACCATGCCGATGACGTTCGACTTGGTGGTGGCGCCGGCAATCATGCCGGAGAGATAGCTCGGCTCGTGAATCCAGTTGTCGAAAACACTGAAGTTCGGTTTGGCCGGTCCGAAGGACGATCCCATCAGGAACGCCGTGTCCGGATATTCGGCAGCTACCTTGCGGGCGGCGCGCTCGACGGCGAAGGCTTCGCCTACCACCAGGTCCATGCCCTGTTCGGCATATTCGCGCATGACGCGCTCATAGTCGGTATTGGCGACGTTTTCGGAGAAGGTGTAGGTGATCTCGCCGCGTTCCTGTGCAGCTTTCAGCGCCTTGTCGATACGGCTGACCCACTGCTGTTCAACGGGAACGGTGTAGATCGCGGCGACCTTGACCGGGTCTGCCGCCATTGCGGAGGGAACGGACAGTCCCGCAGTGACTGTGACAGCCAGGGCGGCCGTCAGCATGGCCCTGCGGGCCCTGGAAAATGGTTTGGAAGTGAGCATCTGAAAACCCCTGGAAAGACCTTATGCGCGATTAGATGACCACAAAAGGTGCGTGCCTACAAGCTGAGCAGGGGTGTCTGCGGCAAATTTTTTGAACAAATGGGAAAATTTTTTGCCCGGAACCCGGCTATCCGATGTGCTTAGGCCTCGAATGCAATGGGGCACTGTTGCCTGGTTTCGAGGGCCTATGTCTGAGTGATCTACTTACTGGTGCTTTTTGAATTTATGTTATCAGTGGTAGTATAAAATAAAGCGTTTTCTGAATTTCTCTGACTCTTCATTGGTATAAATGACAGATGTTAATTCTATATAGATATAACTATTTCTTTTCATGGAATTCTTTATTGCTTTAAATACTATTTTAATTCCGATGTTTGATTATTCTTCTTACAAATTTATGGGAGTGAATGATGAAACATCTTGTTCGAACAGCCGCAGTCTTCTTTTTGCTTACCGGCAGCGCCGGCGCGAATGAATTTGACAGCGAGTTGAAAGACCTGGCAGCTGGAAAGATCGCTGAAATCGCCTCCGCCGGGGAGGTCGTCTCGGCGGTCAAGGAGCAAAATGGTGTTACCGGCTCCTACGATCAGGCGAAAATCGATGAACTGGACGGCAAATGGCGTGAGGAAGCCGATGCCGTTGATCAGCCGATGATCGATGAAGTGCTGGACAAACCGCTTTCCGTCTATCTGTCGGACGTTCAGGAAGCGAGCGGCGGGCTTTTTACCGAAATTTTCGTCATGGATGCCAAGGGGCTCAACGTGGGCCAGAGCGATGTCACGTCAGATTTCTGGCAGGGTGACGAAGCAAAGTGGCAGGAAACATTTCTCGCCGGCAAAGGCGCTGTTCATATCAGCGAGCTGGAGCAGGATGACAGCACGCAAACGCTGCAGAGCCAGGTAAGCGTCCCCGTTCTCGATCCCGACAGCGGCGCAGTTATCGGCGCAGTGACCTTTGGCGTGAACGTCGACAATCTCTAACAGGCAGGTACCGGCTCTGACGCTGACGTCCTGGCACTAACAAGCAAGAACCGGCGGGAAGGGTGAACCTTCCCGCATCTTCCGGGGGGAAACCTTGAAAGTATCCGTAAAGCTTCCAGCTCTCGTCCTCGGTATCGCACTTCTTTGTTCAGGAGGCGTCGGTATCGCAAGTTATGTCTCCGGAGCCAATACGGTGCGTGGTCAGGCGGAGCAGCGACTGATGGCGCTGGCGGAGAGCCGCCGGGACAGCCTGCTGGAGTTTTACCGCAGCAAGGAACTGACAATCGGCGGGCACCTGAACGGTCAGGCGCTTCGGTCCGCATATAGCGGTTTCGACGGTGCCTGGGCGAAATACAAGGACAAGGCCTCCGCAACCCTGACCAAGATCTACGTGACGGACAACCCGCATCCGCTCGAGGAAAGGGATCAGCTCGTCAAGGCAGGCCGCAAGCCCTATGACAAGGTGCATGCCAAACATCACACGGCGCTCAGGGACTATGCCGACGCCAACGACCATCCGGACATTTTGCTGATCAACCTTGCAGGGGATGTGATCTACACAGCCCGCAAGCATTCGGATTTTGGTGTCAATCTCAGGGACCCGGCCTGGTCTCAGACGCCGCTGGCTGTTGCTTTCGAGCAGATTGTTTCCGGTGGCGAGGATACGCTTCTGGGCTTCGATCCTGTTCAATATGCTGGCAGGGACGGCGCTGCGACCGGGTTCTGGGTCGCGCCGGTGAAGGTGGGATCCAAGACCATCGGTGCGGTTGCCTACGAAACTCCGATAAGCAAGATCGAATCCCTGCTCGGCAACTATGCCGGCCTCGGGGAAACCGGCAATATCTTTCTCGTCAATGAAGCCGGGTTGGCTGTGAGCGACAGCAAGCGCACGGCCGATGCGGACGAAATGCTCAGCGATGCTTTCGCGGCACCCGAAGTGATGTCGGTGATGGACGGCGAGGCGGCCTTCAAGCGTCTGCCGGGCTATCACACCGGGGATGTGTTCGCGGCGATGATGCCTGTCACGGCGCTTGGCAACAAATACACGCTTGTCGTTGTTCAGGACGCCGACGAAGTGCTGGCTCCCCTGACTTCGCTCAAGGTCTGGATCCTGGGCATCTCTCTCGCCTGTGCATTCACGGCCGGCGTCGTCGGACTTCTGATGGCAAAAAGCCTCTCCGGTCGCATTACCCGTCTGGGGTCCGTGATGAACAGGCTCGCCGGTGGCGATACGGCCGTGGAAGTGCCGTCACAATCTGCCTCGGACGAAATTTCCGATATGGCGGAAACAGTTGCGGTCTTCCGCGAAAACGCAATTTCCCGCGACAGGCTTGAAGCCGAGCAGCATGAATCTGCGGCTGCCCGGGAGAGGCAGGCAGAGGCTACGACCCGGCTCATTTCCGATTTCAGGTCCGAAGTGACGGATATGCTGAATTCGGTTCACAGCAACAGCGAACAGATGAGGCTGGCGGCGGAGGAGTTGAACGGCGTTGCCGACGAGACCGCAAGCGACGCCTCGACCGCGTCGAAAACTTCGGAAGCGGCCTCAACGAACGTCCAGACTGTTGCATCCGCTTCAGAGGAATTGTCGGCGTCCATCCAGGAAATCCGCCGGCAGGTCTTGTCGACGACGGAGATCGTTCGCGACGCGTCCAAAGCGGCAGTTGACACCAACGCCAAAATCGAAGGCCTTGCTGAAGCCGCGCAGCGGATCGGGGACGTCGTGAACCTCATTTCCGCCATTGCGGAACAAACCAATCTTCTGGCGCTGAATGCGACGATCGAAGCCGCGCGGGCCGGAGATGCAGGGCGCGGGTTCGCGGTTGTGGCTTCCGAAGTGAAAGAGCTTGCAACGCAGACCGCAAAGGCAACGGAAGAAATCGAGGGGCAGATTGCCGAGGTGCAGGCCGCCACGAAGGATGCCGTGTCGGCAATCGCCGGGATTACAGAAACGATGAGCCAGGTCGACGAATACACCGGATCGATTGCCTCTGCTGTCGAGCAGCAGGGTGCGGCAACCAACGAGATTTCCGGCAATGTTCAGGAGGCGGCGAAGGGCACGCAGGAGGTTGCGCGCACGGTCGAGACCATCTCCAAAAAGACACTGGTGACGAGCTCTTCCGCAGGGCAGGTGCTGTCTGCCTCGACGGATGTCAACAATCACGCCAATGCGCTGCGGGAAACGGTGGATCGGTTCCTGGCCGCGGTTGCTGCGGCCTGATCCCAACCTTGGCTGAAACAAAAACGCCCGGCCGCAAGGCCGGGCGTTTTTTGTGCCTACCGTCAGCCGGATTAGCTGAACAGGCTGGATACCGATTTTTCCAGGGCCGTGCGGTTGATGGCTTCGCCGATCAGCGGGGCAATCGAGATGGCGCGGATGTTGGCGGCAGCCGTAATGGCGGCGGTCGGTTCGATGGAGTTGGTGATGACCAGCTCTTTCAGCTTTGAGGAAGCCACGCGGGCGACCGCACCGCCGGACAGAACGCCGTGGGTGATATAGGCCGTTACCGACTGTGCGCCCTTGGCCAGAAGAGCTTCGGCTGCGTTGCAGAGCGTTCCGCCACTGTCGACGATGTCGTCGACCAGGATGCAGTCGTAGCCTTTGACATCACCGATGATGTTCATGACTTCCGATTCCCCAGGCTTGTCGCGGCGCTTGTCGACGATGGAGAGCGGGGCCTCGATACGCTTGGCAAGCGCGCGGGCGCGAACCACGCCACCGACGTCCGGAGAGACGACCATGACATTGTCGGTCGCGTAGCGTTCCTTGATGTCGCGGGTCATGACGGGAGCGGCGAACAGGTTGTCCGTCGGGATATCGAAAAAACCCTGGATCTGTCCGGCGTGGAGATCCAGGGTTAGAATGCGGTCTGCACCGGCTTCGGTGATCAGATTGGCCACCAGCTTTGCCGAGATCGGGGTTCGACCGGAGGCGCGGCGGTCCTGCCGGGCGTAGCCGAAATAGGGAATGACCGCGGTGATACGGCGGGCAGAGGACCGGCGGAGCGCATCGATGATGATGAGCAGCTCCATCAGGTGGTCGTTTGCCGGGTAGCTGGTCGGCTGGACGACGAAAACATCTTCGCCGCGTACGTTTTCCTGGATTTCTACGAAGATTTCCTGGTCGGCAAACCGCCGGACCTGGCATTTGGCGAGAGGGGCATCCAGGTACTTGGAAATTTCCTCAGCCAGGGCTCGGTTGGAATTGCCCGCGACGATCTTCATGAGCCGCAAGTCCTTCTGGTGCGACGGCGGGTTTGCTGGCCGGGGTAGCCTTGCAAACACGCGGAAAGGCATAGGTCTTAAGTCATGTGCCGGGTGCCGGGAGCCTCGCTCGGAAACCCTCGGCAGGCGGCGGCGTTGTAACAACCAAGCAACCGGACCACAACAGGCCTTGTCGTCTGACGCCCGCTTTTTTTTATTTTTTATGACGCCACGCCGGAATTATCCGGAAAAGCATTTCATTATCGGTTGAGCCAGGCCTGGATTTCCACCATTGAGCGATTGGCAATGCGCGACAGGGTGCCCGAGCTGACCGACTGCCACGGGTCACCGGACGCTCCGCCCGTATCTTCCGTTCCAGAGATTCGCTTCACGCGGCGGCCGCTACTGTCGACAATGTCGAAAACGTAGAACACGGTGCCGTTGGAGGGTTGTCCTGTTGCCGCCAGATAGCCGTTGACCCGGTAGGTGGCGGACGCGCCGACACGGCGCACCAGCGTGATGCCCTGTTTGCGGGCTTCGGCGCCGATCAATTCCGAAAGATCATCGGCAATGTTGCCCGGTGCCCCGGTGAACGGTTCGAACGCGAAAGTGACACCCTCGTCCTGAGCCGCCTGACCGGCGATTGTCGGTGCGGTCACGGTGGTCGAGATCGGAGTGGGAGGCTGGGGAGCGGCCTGACAGGCGGCAAGTCCGGCTCCGAGCAGAAAAACCGCCAGCAGGCGCCGGGAAGAAAGGGATGGTTGAGTTGTCATGTCTGTCATGGAGACGCTTGGCTCTCGCGGTCGATATCGTCGTGGCAGCGGCCCTGCCGGAAACGCGAAACGCGAACCGGGCCACAATGTTGAAACTGGTTTAGCCTGACTTGACCGGCAGGTCGAGAGGCAGCTTGGACAAGCACTCCGGCGCTCCGGCCGTGGTCAGATAGGTCTGGCCGAGGGTCATGGCGGTTCCAGAGTTCGAATCCATGAGGATCATGTGCATGAAGATAACCATGCCGGGCTTCACTTCCGCCGGGTTGGCGCGGTAGGCCATGGGCATGTCCATCCAGCTTGGCGTGAAGCGGGCCCCCAGGGAATAGCCGCAGGCATTCAGCCGGTGCGGCATCAGGCCATGGGCGTCCACGCGTTCGGCATGGGCGTCGAAAACATCGCCGAAGCTTCTGCCTGGTACGAGCTGTGTTTCCACGGCGGCCAGTGCTTCTCGTGCGGCGGTGTACATTTCCATGTGCCGGTCCGTCGGTGTGCCGATCACCACCGTGCGCATCAGCGCGGCGTGGTAGTGGCGGTAGGCGCCGGCCCATTCCAGTGTCAGCTGGTCCTGTTCGGACAGGTTCCTGCGGCCAGACTTGTAACGGCACAGCAGGGCATCGCGGTCGGAGCCGATGATGAACTCATTGCCGGGGTAATCGCCGCCGCCTTCGAAAATGGCTCCCTGCATGGCTGCCAGGATGCGGCCTTCGTCGGCTCCGGGGCGGATTTCCTCCATCGCGGCATAATAGGCCTTGTCGGCGAGCTCCGAGGCTTTGCGCACATAGACGATTTCCTCGGCGCTTTTCACCGCACGAAGCTCGGGGATCAGGGGCGAGGCATCGCTGACGTCCGCAAAACTGGTAAGTTCCTCGTTCAGCTTCAGAGCGATCTTGCCGGTCATGCCCTGGGTGTCATATTCGACCCCCAGCTTTGAGCCGAGCAGGTCCATGTCGAACAGCAGTTCCTTTAGCTGCAGCACAGGGCTTGCGGAGCCACGGTCGATCCAGATGCGAATGTCCTCGATGTTCGAGGTGTGTTTGGCCTGGCGTTCGTCTGCCGAGCGCGTGAGCAGCACCTTGCGGCCATCCTTCGTCACCACGAGGCACTGGAAGAAGCAGAAGCCGAACGTGTCGTAGCCGGTCAGCCAGTACATGCTCTCCTGGGCAAACAGAAGCATGGCATCCAGCTTCTGCGCCTCCATGGCGGCCTTCAGCTTGTCGAAGCGGCTTTCGAACTCGGCATCGGAAAAATGAAGTGCCATGGGTTTTCCTTAGAGAAGTGCAATCGCGCTGATCTGGCGGCCGTAATCCGGCTCCTTGCGATGGGTTGTCCGGCGGTACGAGAAGAAGCGGTCTTCGTCGGCATAGGTACACAGCGCCAGATCGGCGACGTCGCCCAGTCCAAGAGCCTGAAGCTTGTCGGTAATGAAAGCTGGCAGATCGAACATGAAATGCTGGGCGCGTTCCGAAGGCGTGAAATAGCGGGTGTTGTCCGCATGCTCCTGAAGGAACCGGTCCTTGAACTCCGGGCCGACCTCGTAAGCGCCTTGGGAAATCGTCGGCCCGAGCACCGCTGTGATGTTGCCTTTTGACGCGCCAAGGGCCTCCATCGCGGCAACCGTATTCTGCAAGATGCCGGTAACAGCCCCTTTCCAGCCGGAATGGGCCGCGCCGATGACACCCGCCTTGGGGTCTGCAAACAGAAGCGGGCCGCAGTCGGCCGTCGCGATGCCGATGGCAAGGCCCGGTGTGGCCGTGACCAGCGCGTCGGCCTTGCGGTCCGCATCGGGCGCGAAGGGCGCGCAGACAGTGATCACGTCGGGGGAATGGATCTGATACGGGGAGACCAGGCGATCGGCACCGATGCCAAGCTGGCCGGCAACGCGCTCGCGGTTTTCCAGAACGCTGCCGCGATCATCGTCCGACCCAAGACCAATGTTGAGACTGGCGTAAATGCCGCCGGAGACGCCCCCCTGGCGGGTGAAGAAGCCGTGCCGGATACCGTCCAGCTTCAAGACGTCTGCTTCTATTTTCATAAGGAGCTCCTGTGCGGAGGGGATTCGCCACGCCAGCGATTGATCCTTGGGGTGTTCAGGACGCGCTGTCAAACGGGGGGAACGATATTCCGGAGTTGGTCACAGCCAACACCTTGAAAAGTTCGCCCATCTGGTCGGGAGCGGCCAGTCGTTCGACGGCATCGCGGATTGTTTCCTGTTCCCCGTGGGGCTTGCCCGCGCCGAGAGCGCCGGCCCGTTCCAGAAGGCCCGAGCGCAGCAGAAATTCGCCCTGGGTCAGCGGTGGCAGCGCGTGGGCGCCTGCCCGGACGGCGGCTGCCGCCAGCGCCTCGAAATTGACATGCGCCGTCAGATCCGCTTCGCCCGGGTGGGCGAGGACATCGTCAAAGGCGTGCTTGTAAAGCGCTTGCAGCGTGTCACCCGTGGCTGTCTTCAGGTAGCCATAGTCGATAAAGACCGCAGCGCCACCGTCTTCGGCAATCCGGTGCCCGATCTCCTCGGCAATGGCATTGGCCGCGGGCTGGGTTTCGAAGATCGCGCCTTCAGGGGCAGTTGAAAGATCGGCGGGGATGGCGTCATCCGGCAGGCGGGCAGTGCCGACGCCGAACATCAGCTCTCCGTCCTGCGACAGGCCGACCTGGCGTTCCTGCCAGCCACGGGCGGTCTTGACGGACTGATGGATGGGCAGGGCGTCGAAAAACTCGTTGGCAACCAGGATCATCGGACCGGCCGGAACGTCCTGGAACCGGTTGCGGAAATTCGGTGTCAACGGGCCACGCGCCAGCGTCGCCGTCTGCATGTCTCTCAATCGCGGACTTGTCTCGACCAGGTTCAGCCGGGCTGCCTTGAGGAAGGCCGGGCGCAGGGACGCCATGCGCAGGAGGTCGGCCATCAGCGTGCCGCGTCCGGGCCCCAGTTCGACCAGTTGAAACTCCGCGGGTTCACCAAGCACCTGCCATGCCGACAGGCAGCTGGCCCCGATGAGTTCGCCGAACATCTGGCTGACTTCAGGTGCGGTAATGAAATCGCCTTCGCTGCCGAAGGGCTCGCGTGTCATGTAATAGCCGGCGTCCGGGTCGCCGAGGCAGACGGACATATATTGCGCGACCGATAGAGGCCCTTCGGTTTCGATCCGGGTCTTGATCCTGTCTTTCAGTCCCGTCACGCCGCGCTTGCTCCGGAGCTGCGCCGACCTGCCCAGATCATGGTTGCCAATCCGGCCAGGATCATCGGAATGGACAGCAGCATGCCCATGGTGAGAAAGCCGGTCAGATAGCCGATCTGGGCATCGGGAACCCGGTAGAGTTCCGAAATAGACCGCGCGATGCCGTAACCGAAGGCAAATGCACCGGCAAGGAAACCGGGCTTTTGCAGCAGCTTGAAGCGCCGGCTGAGCACCATCAGCACCAGAAACAGCACGACGCCTTCGAGTGCGGCTTCATAGAGCTGGCTCGGGTGACGGGGATCTGGCCCGCCATTGGGAAACACCACCGCCCAGGGCACGTCCGTTGGCCGGCCCCAGAGTTCGGAATTGATGAAGTTGGCAATCCGGCCGAAAAAGAGGCCGATGGGGGCTGCGCAACCGGCAAGGTCGAACAGCGTCCAGAGCGACAGGCCACGCTTCCAGGCAAACAGGATCATCGCGATCACCGTGCCGGTAAAGCCGCCATGAAAGGACATGCCTCCTGTCCAGATCGCGATCGCCTCGGCCGGGTGGGCGAAGTAATAGGCCGGATTGTAAAACAACACGTAGCCAAGACGGCCGCCTATGATGATGCCGAGCGTGCCCCAGAGCACGAAGTCATCGATATCAAGCGGTGCAGGGCGGGGGACGCCGCCCCACAGGCGGTCGTTGGCCACCAGAAGGCGCATGTAACGCCAGGCCAGCAGAATACCGACGATATAGGCGAGCGCGTACCAGCGCAGGGCAAAGGGACCGAATTCGACAAGAACAGGGTCGATTGCGGGAAAGGGCATAACCAGGACTGGCGGCACGGCAAAACCTTCCGATGGTGCGCGGGCGAATTTCGGGCTGAACGCTTGCGCGATCTTGCCCGTCCCGTCAAGCCGACACAGGTTCGCACGGCTGGCGAGAACCACGCGCCGAAAGGCGGCGGCGAATGCAGGTGAATTCGGCTGCGGCGGAATTGGTCCTTGAAGTTGCCGCCATTCCCTCATACCTGTCTGTCATCACATGTGTTTCCGATCAAGGAGGGTCTGATGACCCAAGGCCCGAACCGTATTCTCGATGATTTTGCCAAGCTGATGACTGATGCCGCCGGTGTTGCCCAGGGCGCTCGCCGCGAGGTCGAGACCGCTTTCCGCGCTCAGGCAGAGCGTTTTCTGTCCGATATGGACATGGTTTCGCGCGAAGAGCATGAAGCGGTCAAAGAGATGGCAGTGCGCGCTCTGGACCGGATCGAGGAACTCGAATCGCGGCTCGCAAAACTCGAAAATCCGGATTCTGCCGCGTCTGGAGACGCTTAAGGCGACTTTCTGACGTCGATGTGAGCGTTTTCTGTGCAAAGTTGATGACAGATCTAAGACGCTTGAACACGGCAGTTTTGCGTTGATTTTGGGCAGTTTGATGAAAAATACCGCTGAGTCGTCCACAAGTTTCGGCTTTTTTCACTCAATTGGTATGTATCGCTTAAATCAATCCTGCTCCTATACTGAAAGATAACAGGGATTCGTCGGAGCAAGATGGAACCGGTTCCCTTCTAAAGGGCCGTAACAGGACGCGTTTTGCTCCTCCGGCATGGGACTTTTCCCGGCGGCCCGCCCGGTTATCGTGATCGGGTTCTCGGCCCCCGGCTCAGAAGGGGAGTAGGCACATGAGCCTCATCGAGATTGAACTCGATCGACCTGGTAATCCCGTTGACACCATAGAGACGTTCGCCGCGTTGAACGACTGGACGTTCGAAAGGTCGGACGAGGACGAGATCACCATATCCCTTGAGGGGAGCTGGTGTGATTATCACGTCTCCTTCTCGTGGATGGAGGAAGTCGAAGCCCTTCATCTTGCCTGTGCTTTCGACCTCAAGGTCACCGAATTGCGCAAGACGGAAGTTGTCCGTCTGCTGGCACTGGTCAATGAGCAGCTCTGGATGGGCCACTTCGATCTCTGGAACAAGGAGAACGTGGTGATGTTCCGGCAGTCGCTGCTTCTGGCCGGCGGTGCGGAGGCAACCTCGGCCCAGATCGAGGGAATGCTGACAAATGCCCTTGAAAACTGCGAACGTTTCTATCAAGCCTTTCAATTCGTCGTCTGGGCCGGTCATTCGGCAGCCGAGGCGCTGAATACGGCCTTGTTTGAAACTGCAGGAGAAGCATGAGCTTTTCAAAGGAACGGCCTTTCCTTCTTGTCGGAGCCGGCAAGATGGGCGGGGCAATGTTATCCGGCTGGATGGCGGAGGGGATCGACCCCGCCGCCATCGTGGTCAATGATCCGCATCTGTCAGAAGAGATGGATGCCCTTCTCAAGAAACACGGTATCCGTCATGTGACCTCCGTGCCGGAGGATCTGACGGCCGGGATCGTGCTGGTCGCCGTCAAACCGCAGATGATGGATCAGGTTCTGCCTGGTCTCAAAACCGCGGTCGCGTCCGACACGCTGGTGCTGTCGGTTGCCGCCGGCACGCCTGTTTCCAAATTCGAGACATTTTTCGGCAAGGTGCCGATCTGCCGCTGCATGCCCAATACACCGGCCATGGTCAAACGCGGCATTACGGCGGTCTATCCGACCCCGGCCGTCTCTGCTCAAGCGAAGGACGACGTCACGAAGCTTCTGTCGTCGGTTGGCAAGGTCGTCTGGCTCGACAGCGAAGATCAGATCGATCTCGTGACAGGTGTCAGCGGATCAGGGCCTGCCTATGTGTTCTTTCTCGCCGAAGCGTTGAGCGAAGCTGGACGGCAGGCAGGCCTGCCGGAAGAGATTGCGCAGGAGCTGGCGGTTGCCACCGTCTGTGGAGCAGGCGAACTGATGCAACAGTCCGGCGAACATCCTTCCGTTCTCAGAAAAAACGTCACCAGCCCGAACGGCACGACGGCCGCCGCGCTCGACGTGTTGATGCACGCCGATGGCCTGCAGCCGGTGATGACGAAGGCCGTTGCCGCTGCCGTCAAGCGCGCGCGGGAACTGGCCAGCTGAGGCAGATTGCCTCTGCGAACGTCAATCAGATCAAAAGGCCGCGGGAAAGCGCAATCCCTTTCCTGCGGCCTTTGTTTTGCGCCAGACTGTCAGGGCGCTTTGCGCAAGGTATGTAGAGCGGTTACTGCGCGTTGATCGTTGAAACGGCAAGATTGGTCAGCTTGCTGTTTGCGGCCTTTTCCTGGTCGAGAATGCCGGTCAGAAGGTCGTGCGCCTCATCGTGTCCGAGCACCTTGGCCCATTCGCGCAGCGTGCCGTAACGGGCGATTTCATAATGCTCGACAGCCTGGCAGGCGGCCAGGAGAGCGGCGTTTTTTGCAGCGCCACTCGCTTCGCTGATGATGCCGTCGGTTTCCTTGATGAGACCTTCGATGGCATCGCACTTCTCGCCTTCCGGCTTCTTGCCGAGTGACTTGAAGACCTTTTCGAGAACCTTGACCTGGCCCTTCGTTTCTTCCAGATGCTCGCCAATCGCATCCTTCAGTTTCTTTCCGTTTGCAGCTTCCTGCAATTTGGGCATGGTCTTGGCCATGGTTTTTTCCGCGTAGTAGATGTCCTGAAGAGTATGCTCGAAAGCATCGGCAAGCGTTTTCATGGGATCGTCCTTTCACAATATGCGGAGCGCTCGGGGTGAAGGGCTCAGCAAGGGGCCTTGTGGCCACCCGAAGCCAACCGGCACGAACCTCGGACTTAACGGAGCTCGCGTGGGGGAACCGGTCGCTCGGGCGGAACAGGCCATGAAAAGATGCTTGGGACGCCCTTCAGGACAGTCCGTTCACGGTCTCATGCCCGTCACTTGGGAGAACGCTGTCCCGGTCTGTTTGGTTCCTGCGTTCCAAGCGCTTTTGCAGGAGATTGTGCCCGCCGTTTGGTCGTTGCTATGGCCTGCGGCAGCGGGCCGCCCTTTTCGTGAGGACTGTGAGATCCTATCTTGAGAGAAGCAAAGACACAGGAGGGCCAGCAATGGCGACCGTGAAGACCAAGCAGAAGATCCTGAAAACCTTTCTCGATCTGTTGTCTGAACATCCTTATGAAGACGTCTCGCTGCCGCTGATTGCCGAGACGGCAAAGGTCAAGCTTTCAGAAATGCGCGGCGCCTATGCATCGAAGCTGAAGCTGGTTGCGGCCTTTCTGGAGCAGATCGACACCGTTGTTCTGGACGAACGCGACGAGGACATGGGCGACCAGCCGCCGCGCGACCGCCTGTTCGACATCCTGATGAGCCGCATTGACGCGATGGCCGAGCACAAGGAAGCGGTGCGTGCGCTCCAAAAGGCGGCCCGGAAGGACCCGGCGCTCGCACTCGATTTCAATGCACTTGAAGTCCGGTCGCAGAAATGGATGCTGATCGCCGCAGGCATAGATGTTTCCGGTGTCAAGGCAACCGTGGTGGCCCAGGGGTTGTCCATTGCCTTTGGCCGTGTGGTTGGCGTCTGGCTGGACGAGGAAGACGAGGGCATGCCACGCACCATGGCGCGTCTCGACAAGGAACTGGACAAGGGCACGTCGTTCATGAAACGGCTGAACAAGCTGGATGGCGTCGCGAAAGGTGTCCGGTCGTTCTTCCGCAAGGCCTCCGAACGATCCGGCCGGCGCCGTGACCGGCACGAAAGTGGCCGGGAAGACACAGACCTTGGCGGAGAAGCTCCGGTAGGCGCCTGAGCGCGGTCCAGGCCCTTGCGAACGGTCATATGGCCGTCCATGGTCGCTCGCAGAACAAGCACAAAAGGATTGTTTCCGTGAGCGACCAGATCAGTTTCGACGATTTCCTGAAGGTGGATGTGCGCGTCGGCCAGGTTATCAAGGCCGAGGAATTTCCTGAAGCGCGCAAACCCGCCTACAAGATGCAGATCGATTTCGGCCCCGAAATCGGCATCAAGAAAACCTCCGCACAGATCACCAAGCACTACACTCCGGAAACGCTGGTTGGCAAACTGGTGATGGCGGTGGTGAATTTCCCGCCGCGCCAGATCGGGCCGGTGATGTCCGAAGTGCTGACACTCGGTGTTCCAGACGAGGACGGCGAGGTGGTTCTGTTGTCGCCGACCAAGGACGTGCCGATCGGTGGACGGCTTTACTGATCCTGCGCCGGTTCCGGTACCTGCGAGCGTTCAAGGTTCAGGCGTTTAGCTTTCGTGCGAGCCGGTTCTGGCGTTCGATGACCTTGGGCAGGTCGAGTGTGGTGATCTGGCCGTCGTTGACGATCTGACGGCCTTCCACGAACAGGTGCTTCACGCGCGTTGGGCCTGCGAGCAGCAAGGCTGCCGGGTCCCAGCTTCCCGCACTCTCGATACCCGAAATATCCCACAGCGCGATATCGGCGCGTTTGCCGACGGCTATCCGGCCGCAATCGGGACGGTTCAGCACATCGGCGCCGCCGCGTGTGGCGATTTCCAAGGCTTCACGGGCGGACATTGCATCCGCGCCGTTTGCCACCCGCTGTAGCAGCATCGACTGACGCGCTTCCAGAACCAGATTGCCGGCATCATTGCTGGCCGAACCATCCACGCCGAGCCCCACCTTCACCCGGGCGTCACGCATCGCCCGGACGGGGGCTATGCCGCTGCCAAGCCGGCAGTTGGAACAGGGGCAATGGGCAACGCCGGTGCCGCTGCCGGCGAACAGCCGGATTTCCCGATCATCCAGTTTAACGCAATGGGCGTGCCAGACATCCGGGCCCGTCCAGCCGAGATCCTCGGCATATTGCCCCGGGCGGCAGCCGAATTTTTCCTGCGAATAGGAAATGTCCTCGTCGTTCTCCGCAAGATGGGTATGCAGCATAACCTTCTTGTCGCGGGCCAGCAGAGCGGCGTCCCGCATCAGGTCGCGGCTGACGGAAAAAGGAGAGCAGGGGGCCAGACCTACACGGACCATCGCACCGTCCGACGGATCGTGAAAGGCGTCGACGACGCGGATAGAGTCTTCCAGAATGCCGGCTTCCTGCTCCACCAGACTGTCCGGCGGCAGGCCGCCGTCGCTCTCGCCGATGCTCATTGCGCCGCGGGTCGGATGGAAGCGTAGGCCGATCTCTTTTGCCGCGGCGATGGTGTCATCAAGCCTTGAGCCGTTGGGATAAAGGTAGAGATGATCGGAGCTGAGTGTGCATCCGGACAGGGCCAGTTCGGCAAGTCCGGTCTGGGCAGACACGAACATTTCCTCCGGGCCGAAGCGGGACCAGATCGGATAAAGGGTTTGAAGCCAGCCGAAAAGCAACGCGTCCTGGCCGCCGGGGACGGCTCTGGTCAGGCTCTGGAAAAGATGATGATGCGTGTTCACAAGACCGGGTGTCACGACACACCCGCGCGCGGAGACCTTTTCGCCAGAGGTTTCCAGATCCGTTCCGATTTCCGTGATCACGCCATCGCGCAGGCGAATGTCGACGGCGGAAAGTTCCCGGCGGTCATCGTCCATCGTCAGGACGGTGTCGGCGTTTTTCAGAAGAATTTCAGGCATCGTGCATTCCTTGGGGCCCCGTCTCATCGGAATGCGTTCGGCTGGTGGAAAACGGGGGCAAGAACCAGCCGACACCTTGGTAGAAAATTGATGTTTGGTCAGTCAACCAGAAATCGGGTTGCGATTGTCTTGCGTTGACTTGAAAGACTTTCAATTGAAGCAGACAGACAGCCGAAAAGACAAGCTTTTCGGCTGAATTGGTTGATGTTTCCATTTTCGGGGAAACAGCGCTGTCCTACGCCGGGATACGCAACCTTGCTCTCAGTCCCCCCATCGGGCTGTCCTCCAGGTAGAGGTCGCCCCCGTGGGCGCGGGCGATGTCACGGGCGATGGCAAGGCCAAGCCCGCTGCCGGTCTGATCCATGTTGCGGGCAAGGTCGAGGCGGTGGAAGGCCCTGAACGCAAGCTCACGCTGGTCTTCGGGAATACCCGGACCGTCGTCATCGACCGTAATCGTCAGCCAGCCTCTATCAATCTTGCCGAGCACTTCGACCTGATTGCCGTATTTGCAGCCATTGGTGACCAGATTGGAGAGGCTTCGCTTCATGGACAGGCGGCGTACCTGCACTTCCGGTGGCCCTTCGAAGCGCGTCGTCACGTCATGCCCGGAGATCTCCGCTTCTTCTTCCAGTTCTTCCAGCAGCAGGGAGATATCGGTCTTCTGGATGTCCTCGTCGCCGTAGCCGCTGGCGAAGGCGAGATAGTCCTCCAGCATATGGCTCATCTCGTCGACATCCTTGCGCATCGCTTCGCTCTCCTGCGTGCCGCCGAGGAACGCAAGCTGCAGCCTGAGGCGCGTCAGAATGGTCCTGAGATCGTGGCTGACACCTGCAAGCATGGTGGTACGTTGCTCGATCTGCCGCTCGATCCGTCGCCGCATGTCGATGAAGGCCAGGCTCGCGCGGCGAACTTCGCGCGCGCCGCTGGCGCGAAAGTTCTCGACCGGGCGACCTCTGCCAAAGGCTTCCGCCGCATTGGCCAGCCGGATGATCGGGCGGATCTGATTGCGCAGGAACAACAGCGCGATGATCACCAGGACAAGAGAGGTCGAAAACATCCAGACCAGGAAGATATGCGAGTTGGAGGCATATGTCTGACTGCGCCGCGTGAAGACGCGCAGGATCGAGTCCTTCAGCTGGATGCGGATCTCGACGAAGCGGGACCTGCCGACCGTGTCGATCCAGAACGGCTTGCCGATGCGCTGGCCGATTGCCTGGCTCAGTTCCTTGTCGATAACGTCGAAGAACGGTTTGGGCGTGGGCGGCGGCAAGGGCTCCAGCGGTGTTACCGTCATGGACATGCCGAGCGCGCGCGAGGCGAGTTCCTCGATGTTGGCGTATTCCGGGTCCTGGGGATAGTTCTCCAGCACATAAACGACGGCCGCAATCTCGCGCACCACCGCTTCCGACATCCTGCGCGAGACCAGCTGGTAGTGCCGCTCCATGAACACGAAGACGAGCACCGACTGGAGGATCACGATCGGTGTAACGATGATCAGAAAGGTTCGTGTGAAGAGACCCTTCGGCATGACCCGGTACATCAGCCGGGATACCTGACGGTAGACCGCCAGCAGCGGTTTCAAGGGCACCGTCAGGGGAAAGCGCCGGAGGAAGCTGTCTAATTTGGCCATTGCGGTCCGGTTCAGTCGCACGCAAGCCTGTAGCCGATGCCGCGCACCGTCTGCAGGTAGATCGGGTTGCCGGGATCGGTTTCGATCTTGCGGCGCAGCCGATTGATCTGAACGTCCACCGTGCGCTCGCCCAGGCCGCTATCGTCGCCGACGATCTTGTGGCGAGGGACTGTCGCGCCGGGCTGCTCTGCGAAAATCGACAGGATCTGCTTTTCCCGATCGGTGAGGCGCACCATGTCTTCGCCGTTCTTGAGTTCTCCGCGCGTTGAATTGTACGAGAAAGGCCCGAAGTGGATCTCTTCGCTGACGATGACCGGCTGCTGGTTGCCACGACGCAGGATGGCTGCAATGCGCAACATCAGTTCGCGCGGTTCGAACGGCTTCGACAGATAATCGTCGACGCCGGCCTCAAGCCCGGCGATCCTGTCGGGTGTTTCGGATCGCGCGGTGAGCATCAGGATCGGGACGGGGGAGTCCTCGCGAAGGGAAACGGCCAGCTCCAGACCAGTTTCGCCCGGCATCATCACATCCAGAATGATCAGGTCGAATTCCAGGCCGGAGAGGCACGTGCGGGCCTCGGCCGCATGGGCGGCGGCCGTCACACGGTAACCGTTCTCCTGGAGCAACCTCGACAGGAGATCCCTGATCCGCTTGTCGTCGTCTACCAGGAGAATATGGTTGGCGTTGTCGTCAGGCACCTGGGCATTCATGTCGGCTTCGTTGTCCTTCCATGACCGATTGCCGGTCAATCTTTCAGGTCATAAAGACTACGTATCAACTGCAGGATCTGCGGTCGCGCCTCGGGATCGATCATTCGCAGCAGAAACCGGCGGATAATCTCGTCGCTGCCATCTGGCAATCCAATTAGGGCGCGTTCAAGGCGCTTTTGCTGCAGGCTTGTCAGGTCAACTGCCAGGGCATGTCCACGGTCGGTGGTATAGAGCAGTCTCTGCCGCCGGTCGTGATGGCCTTCGCGCTGTTCAATGATGCCGGCGTCCACCAGTTGCTTCAGCACACGACCAAGGCTCTGCTTGGTGATCCGAAGGATGCCGAGTAGGTCAGTCACCATGATCCCGGGATTGCGATCCACGAAATGCAGAACACGGTGGTGGGCGCGGCCGAATTCGTACTTGGCAAGGACGTCGTCCGGATCTCCGGTGAAGTCGCGATACGCAAAAAACAGAAGCTCGATCAGGTCGTACGACAGCGTGTCTGCGCTATCGGACTCTGACCCTCCGGGCTGTTGTGTCCGGGCTTTGTCCGCCCCCTGTCTGAGGGGCGGCTGGTCCGGTTTGAAATTTACGTCAGTCATATTGACTTAATTCTGATCGATTGTTACTTCTATCCGGTTGCGTACGAAATGATCGGTCTTTTTGATGCTTTTTTATGCATCAGATGATAAACGAATCCAATCATCGTCGCCGCGACCATCAGGATACCGATAGTTGGCGTGCTGTGCAAAAAATACAGCGGTGAATAAGGCGCAAGTCTTTGGTGTCATTTGCCTCTGTTGAACAGAAAACATAAAAACGCTCATAGAGCGAGCGGGAGATGAAAGATGGCTGGAACGCCTTTTGATCAGCTCAGTGGTGATATCTGGTACGACGGCACCTTTGTGCCTTGGTCGGAAGCCAAACTGCATGTTCTCAGCCACGGACTGCATTACGGCAGCAGCGTGTTCGAAGGCGAACGCGCCTATGGCGGCCGGATCTTCAAGTCCGAAGAGCATACGCAGCGCCTGCTAGCCTCGGCGCACATGCTCGGTTTCGAGATTCCTTACACTGCAGAACAGATCAACGCTGCCAAGGAGGAAACCCTGGCGCGGATGAATCTGACCGATGCCTACATTCGCCCCGTCGCCTGGCGCGGCAGCGAAATGATGGGCATCTCGGCACAGAACAACACCATTCACCTGGCAATTGCCACCTGGGAATGGCCGAGCTACTTCAAGCCGGAAGAGCGGCTGAAGGGCATTCGCCTGGACATGGCCGAATACCGCCGTCCGGCACCGGCCACGGCGCCCTACAAGGCAAAGGCCGCCGGTCTCTACATGATCTGCACCATTTCCAAGCACGCCGCGGAAGCCAAGGGCTACACCGATGCGCTGATGCTGGACTGGCGTGGCCAGGTTGCCGAGGCAACCGGTGCCAACGTGTTCTTCGTCAAGGATGGCAAGATCCATACACCGACGCCGGACTGCTTCCTGAACGGCATTACCCGTCAGACGGTGATTGGCCTGGCCAAGGATCGCGGCATCGAGGTTGTCGAGCGCGTGATCATGCCGGAAGAGCTGTCGGAGTTCGAACAGTGCTTCGTCACGGGAACGGCAGCCGAAGTAACTCCGGTCTCCGAGATCGCCGGAAACACCTTCGTGGTCGGCGACATCATCAAGACCCTGATGCAGGACTATGACGCCGCCGTGCGTCCGCAGTCGCCGACCCTTCAGGCCGCAGCGGGCTGAACTTTCTTAAAGAGAAGGGCGGGCCCTGGCCCGGCCCTGACGCAAATATGGTCCGCAAAGTTT
This sequence comes from Stappia sp. BW2, assembly GCF_008107695.1. Taxonomy (GTDB): domain Bacteria; phylum Pseudomonadota; class Alphaproteobacteria; order Rhizobiales; family Stappiaceae; genus Roseibium. Next base: position 101,150 of record NZ_VIRG01000070.1, read on the forward strand.
TGCTTTGCGGACCATATTCCTTTTCAGGCCCAGGTCAGAGGGTTTCTGCGCGTGTGCGTTTGCCGCGATTTGTGCAAGCGCCTCTGGTTCACTTCACCTCCGAAAACAGGTCATTCTTGAAAACCCTGACCGGATTGCCGCGCTCCAGTTGCCGATGCAACTGGTTCTGCGTGGCCCTGTCTCGACCGCGAGCCTCCTGTTGCCGCAGGATGAACTTCGCGGACAGACGATCAAGCGCTGCCTGTTTGTTGCGGTGCTGGGACCGCTCATCCGTCGAGATGGCAGAAATGCCCGTCGGCAGGTGAGTGATCCTTACGCCGCTGTCGGTGGTGTTCTGATGTTGTCCACCAGGGCCGCCTGAACGGAACGTTTCGATCTTCAGGTCTCGAACCTCAGGATTGACCTCCTCAAGCTCGGAAACTTCGACCGGAAAGACCCCGACAAACCAGTTGCGCCGCTTGTGTTTCGGACGGAACGGACTTGCGCAGATCCATTGCACGGTTCCGGTCCAGGCACGCGCGATCTCCACGGCGTCTTTTCCGCTCAAGGTAACGAGAGCCGAGGAGGGGTCATTGTCCAGTCCTTTTGCATCGGGCCGTTCGGCATTGAACCGCACGCCAGCGTCGACCGCTTCCTGCTCCATCCGGCGCAATGCGAGCGCTACCGCCCGGCGACATTCACGCGGCCCATCACCACTTGATACCAGCAGACGAAGGGTTTCCGGTGCATTCATCTCGCAGCCCTCCTGTCTCTCAGACGCCGTTCTTTGTCTTGCCTGCTCGCCTGTTCCTTTTCCGCCATGGCCTTCTTGAAGGTCAGGAGCGGTTTCAATGTGGCAACAGGATCGGCAAGCCCCGTCGCCTGAAGGTCCCGAACAACATGCGCGGGATCCTTGTAGGCCTGGGGGGCCTCTTCAATGAGGAGCTGGCGGTCTTCGCAAATGACCAGGCCGCCAAACGATGTCCGGTTCAGGTTTTCACGCTCCGACCGCGTCGCGCCCACGCGCCCTGGCATGGAGCGCCTTATGTATTTTCGGCCCGCACCATGAGCAAGCGAAGACAGGGCTTCCGGTTTTTCCAACCGGGGTTTGAGCAGGTAGCTCAAGGCATCCCTGGAGCCGGCAAGCGGCACAAGAGAGGCATCGGCCTTTGCGGCCCCCTTGCGGTGCAGGAAACCTTCCTCATGCCGCTCTATGAGGTTGTGTGGCGCATCGCAGATCTGCCGGAAGTCGCAACGAAGGGCACTGGCTGCCCGTTCGGCGATGAGCGAACGATTGAGACTTGCCCAGACGACGGCCTGCCGATGCGCCTCCAGATACGCCCGCCCAACGTCGCTCTCCGCATCACAGCCACCAAACTGATCCTGCACAGTATCGAAGACATATGTTCCCAGAGAGCGTGAGCCGGAATGAACAAGGAGAACGAGATCTCCCTTTTCCAGATTGGCTTCCGCGAGAGCGCCGCATTCCAGGACATGGTCGACCATCTGCACTTCGCAGAAGTGGTTGCCGCCTCCAATTGTGCCGAGGGCATGAGGATGCAGATCCGGAGACAAGCCCTGGGACACTAGCCGTGCACCGGCGTCCCCGTGCCAAATCCCTTCGATTGAACGGATTTTTTCGGCGGCCTTGTCCAGTCGAAACTTGCGGGCCGGCAGGTCCAGCGCATAAAGCGACATTCCGCAGCCGATGTCGTTGCCGATCAGCTGAGGGTAGATCCGGTCCGACAGCATTGCGCTGCCCACCGGCCCATATTTGCCCGGGTGCAGGTCCGGGAAAGCGGCCACTCCCAGAATTCCTTCCATGTTCGCGACGAATTCGAGCTGAGCTTCCGCGGTACCTTCGATCCAGGAATTTTCAGAGTAGAAATGATGAATTGGGGCAGCGCTCGAACGCGGCGCCACCTCTTTTTGAGAAGTGCCCATTTGGGGTCCATTTTTGAAAACAGGTAAGCTTCAGGTGCAAGCGTAGTTGCCCTGATTTGCCTCCGACGCACCGCTAGCGCGGTTTAGCGAAGGTTTGCTGCCCTCATGGGGGCGCGGCGCATGCTGGTCATGTTCCTGGTCCCGTTTTCAAAAAAGTCTCTGAACCGCAGGGGGCGGCTGCCTCAGAGCTATGGAGTTCTTCGCTGTTTTTCAAGCGAGGCGTTGCGCAAGCGCCCGCATATCACCCAAGTGTTGCATCTTTACCATGGCCGTTCCACGCTCAAGACAGCTTGAAGCGTGCCCAATTTCCGAAAGCTTCAAGGTGCCACTGGAGGTGCTATCCAGTGTAATTCCCTGATCGATCAGCGTGCACCGGACCGCTCTGCATCACAGTTTCCACACTTAGAGAGGCCACTGTCGGAGCCTCAATGCGATCCCTGGTGGTTGTATCCGTCATGCTTGACGAGGTGAAGTGATGGCTCTACGCAAATAGGTAGAATGATCATTCTACCTAAGGAGCGCGTATGGCGATCCCCGAGACCATGAACGGTGTCGTGCTGACGGGGCACGGTGGACTTGAGAAGCTGGTGTGGCGCACGGACCTGCCGGTTCCCGCACCCGTGGAGGGTGAGGTTCTGATCCGCGTCGGTGCGTCCTCAGTGAACAATACCGACGTGAACACGCGCACGGGCTGGTACTCCAAGGCCGTTCGCGGGGATACCGCTTCGGGTGCGGCCGGCGGATATATGGATGGTGCCGGGGCGGAGGGGAGCTGGACAGGCAAGCCGCTTCCCTTTCCGCATATTCAAGGGGCCGATTGCTGCGGAGAAGTGGTTGCAGTCGGGGACGGCGTACCCTCTGAGCGGATCGGCGAACGCGTGCTGGTCCGGGCTCTTCAATCAATGGAAACCGGCAGCGGGGACCCCGCGATCTGGACTTTCGGGTCTGAATGCGCTGGCGGCTTTGCGCAATATGCGACGGCAAGGTCTGACGACGCGCTTGCGGTCAACTCCAGCCTGAGCGATGCCGAACTGGCGTCGTTTCCCTGTGCCTTCTCAACGGCTGAAGGAATGATACAGCGTGGTGGGGTCAAGGCCGAGCGCGTGCTGATAACCGGTGCTTCCGGTGGTGTCGGCTCTGCGGCGATCCAGCTTGCCAAACGGCGCGGCGCTCATGTCACGGCGGTCACGAGCCCGCAAAAAGCTGCCGAACTGCGGTGCCTTGGAGCCGATGAGACGCTGGATCGGGATGCGGTTCCGCCCGAACGGTCTTTTGATGTCGTGCTGGATCTCGTCGGAGGGCCGGCCTGGGGGCAGTTGATCGATGCGCTTCGCAGCCGGGGGCGGTATGTCACATCCGGTGCGATTGCCGGTCCGATAGTCGAGCTGGATCTCCGGACGCTGTACCTGCAAGACCTGACGCTTATCGGAAGCACCTATCAGCCGGACACCATCTTTCAGGATCTGGTGCGCTACATCGAAGCGGGCGAGATCCGCCCCGTCATCGCGAAAACCTATCCCTTGCGCGAGCTGCGGGCCGCGCAGGAAAAATTCCTTGAAAAATCCTTCGTGGGAAAGATCGCGATAGATGTCGTCGCGTGAAGCGCCGACAGGTTCTTGTTAGTGCTCCAGCTGCTTTTCATGCATGGCATGGAACATCCGCCCGCGTTCCGCGTAGAGAATGCAGCCGATGGCGCATAGACCATAGATGGTGTAGGCGACGCCGAGTGGTTGGGTGGTGCCGTCGAACAACTGGCCCATGATATAGCCCAGGATCGCGCCGCCGAGCGTCGAAATGGTGCCGATGACCGAGGAGGCGGTTCCGGCAATGGCGCCGAGCGGTTCCATCGCCATGGCATTGAAGTTTGCCCCCAGGAACCCGAAGCTGGTCATGATCATCGCGGCAAGGATCAGGAAGACCCAGAAGTTCTCAAAGCCGAGTGCCGCCAAAAGCCAGACGACAAATCCGAGAACCGTGTAGACCACCGCCGCACCATGGGACAGCCGGCGCATGCCGATGGCTTCCACCAGCTGCGCGTTGGTGAAGGAGGCTCCGGCCATGCTGATCGCAATCGCGGCAAAGACGACCGGAAACAGATTTCCAAGGTCGAATATTTCAACGAAGATCTGCTGCGACATTGCCAGGAACGAGAACAGGCCGCCAAAAATGAAGGCGGTGCCCACGGTGTAGCCAAGGCTCACCCGCGTCGTCAGCGCCGTCATGTAGGCGCTTGCGATGGTGGAGACCTCCATCGGTCGGCGGTTTTCGACCGCAAGGGTTTCCGGCATCCTGAGAGCGGACCAGATCATCATGGTGACACCGGAAATCAACAGAAGCGCGAAGATCCAGTGCCAGCCCGCGATCAGGAGGACCGCCTGGCCGATGGATGGGGCGACCACAGGAACGGCCATGAACACCATCATCACCAGTGACATGACCTTGCCCATGCGTCTGCCGGTATAGCAATCGCGGACGACGGAAAGCACGGTGACGCGCGCAGCGGCACAGCCCACACCCTGAAGCACGCGGGCAATCAGAAGCGTGTTGAGATCCATGGCGAAGATCGCGCCGATGCTGGCGAGGCTGTAAAGCGCGAGACCGCCGACGAGGACACCACGCCGTCCGAGGGCGTCGGTCACCGGACCGAAGAAAAGCTGCGCGCTGCCAAAGCCGACAAGATAGGACAGGAGCACCAACTGGCGGTTGTTTTCCTCGACGATGTTGAGCGCATCGCCAATGGCGGGCAGGGCCGGCAGCATGACATCGATTGCCATGGCATTCAGGGCCATGATCATGGCGATGATCGCCACAAACTCGGCAAAGGGAATGCCGGGGTCCCGAAGAACTTCGGAAGAAGAGCCGGAAGCATCCTTTGTTGCCGCCGGTGTCGAAGCGGCTTTGCCAGAGGATTGACTGTCGTGTGTCACGGGGTAGGCACCAATACAAATAACCGGGCTGCCGGGGCAGCCGCTAAGCTTGGAAAGGGAAAGGGGCGGCGGAGCGGCCTTGAATCAAACGCAGACTATTCGCTCGGACGGCTCAGGTCCAGCGCGCGGCGTCCTTGTCGTCTGCGGTTTTCGCTTCGACCCAGGCTCCGGAACCACCTTCCGCAGGGTGTTCCTTCTTCCAGAAGGGGGCGCGGGTCTTCAGGTAATCCATCAGAAAATCTGCTGCCTCGAACGCGGCCCTGCGGTGGGATGAGGCTGCTATCACCAGCACGATGTTGTGACCCGGCACGATCTTGCCGAAACGATGGATCACGGTCAGGCCTGTCAGCGGCCAGCGGGCTACTGCTTCTTCGGCAAGCCGGGTCAATTCCGCTTCGGCCATGCCGGGGTAATGTTCCAGTTCCAGCGCTGCCAGGGTGCCGGCTTCGTCCCGGCACAGGCCGGTGAAGGTGACCAATGCACCGACGTCCCTGCGGCCTTGTGTCAGGCGCAGGCTTTCCGCCTGAAGGTCGAAGTCTTCCGACTGGACGCGGACGAGCGGCGTAACAGGCATCGCTCAGCCGCCTGTCATGGGCGGAAAGAAAGCAACTTCCCTCGCATCGCCAAGCGCGGCGTCCGTTTCAACGTGCATCTGGTCGAGGGCGACACGAATGGCGTCTTCTTCCTCGAAAGCGGCGGCGTGGTTGTCGTCGAGCGTCTTCAGATGTGTGATCAGATCGGCCACAGTCGCGATAGACGCCGGAAGCTCGATGGTTTCCTCTTCCACGCCAACCCGTTCACGGACCCAGGCGAAATAGCGGATGTTCATGAAACCTCCAGGTGGTATGCGGTCAGCGCCTACGGAAGGCGCCTATTCCGTGATCAGGTGGCCGATGCCGGCGCGGAAATAATCGTACCCTGTATATAGGGTGAGCAGTGCCGCGAGCCAGAGCGCCACCAGGCCGGTTTGCGTCGTGTAGGCAAACACGGTGTCTCCCGCCGGCCCGGCCAGCAGAAAGGCGACGGCGATCAACTGAACGGTCGTCTTCCATTTGGCAAGCTTTGTCACCGGAACGCTGACCTGCAGTTCGGCCAGAAACTCGCGCAGGCCCGATACCAGAATTTCCCGGCACAGGATGATGATTGCGGCGATCATGGTCCAGCCGTAGATGGTTCCGTCGCCGGCCAGCATCAGCAGGCTGACGGACACCAGCAGTTTGTCGGCAATCGGATCGAGCATGCGCCCGAGCGCGGATTGCTGTTGCCAGGCCCGCGCCAGATAGCCATCGAAGAAATCGGTGATTGCTGCCAGTACGAACAGTGCAAGGGCAACCCAGCGGGCCGTGTTGCCTTCGAAATAGAAACAGACCGCAACCGCAGGAACCGCCAATATGCGCCCATAGGTCAGGAGATTTGGCAGGCTCAGGACAATATTTCGTTTCATGTCGGCTTTCAGATTGCGGGGTGATCCCGGCGATAAGGTTTCGCACCACACCGCGCGGTAGCACCTGGAACGTCTGTCCCCAAAGATGGTCCGGTTGTCAGGTCAATCGAATATGCTATCGCCCACCTGGTCAATCATCATTTTGGCTTTGCGGATCATCTCGGCCTTCGCGGCTTCTTCATCTGGCAGCGTATCGGCACGGATGAAGGTGTGGACCTTGGTTGTGTCCCCGACCTGTTTCTCGATGCGCCCGCTGACCTGCCACTGGCCATTTGTCTGCTGAGGTTCTGCGACGATCATATAGCCGTCGTAGTCCACCGCCGTAGCCTTCGACGCGCCTTTGTTACCGTCTTCGGAAGAGCCGAAAAGGGATTTGAACATCTTGCCGAGCATCTGAGGCCTCAATCCGTTTCATTTGCCCTCTTTTACGAGGGGCGGAGAACCGCTTCAAGGGGAGAGGCGGTTGAAGCTTGCGGGAAATTGAATTTTCCGGGCGAGGTGAGGGAGCCGGAACATCCGGCAAGCCATTCATATGGGGACGGCGGCTGTAATTTCCAGCGGCAGCTGTCTTCATTGAGCGGGCTGCATCCTAGCGATCGAGAACGACGAACCCCTGCCGTTCGAAGGCTTCGCGCGCGTCTGGTCCCCTGAGATAGGCGAGAAACTCCGCTTCGGCAGGAAAGTCGCGGTTGGCGAGATCTGCCACGGGATAGACGATGGGCGGGTGGCTGTCTGCCGGAAAGGTTCCGGCGACAGTGACATTGTCCTCTGCAACGGCATCCGTTGCATAGACAATGCCGTAGGGGGCTTCACCGGTGGCGACCAGCGCGAGTGCGGCGCGGACATTGTTCGATTGAGCGATCCGGGGTTCCGCATCGTCCCAGAGCCCGAGGCTTTGCAAGGCCGCCTTGCCGTAGATGCCCGCGGGAACAGCATCGACCAGCGCCATGGCAAGGCGGTTGTCGCCAAGAAGGTTTGCAAGGTCCAGGTCAGACGTAATCTCGAGTGGGTGAGCTTCCTGGCCGTGCGCGATCAGGACGAGCGAATTGTTCAGAAGGTCGAACCGGCTGCCGGGCTCAAGAAGGCCGTCCTTCTCCAGAACGTCCATCCAGTCCGGATTGGCCGAAATGAAGACATCCGCAGGTGCGCCTTGCTGGATCTGCCGGGCGAGCGCCGAGGAACCCGCCAGTGAAACCACCAGATCGTGTCCCGTGGCGGCTTCAAATCGCTGTTCGATTTCATTGAGGGCGTCAGCCAGACTTGCTGCTGCGAATACCGTGATCTGGTCTGCTGCGGCCGCTGTCGGCAAGACCGCAAGGCCTGCAAGAACGGTCGCACCGGCCAGCGAGCGCAGGCGGGTTTTGAGACTGGACTTGAACATGCGGGGAGGTCCTTGGAGTTTCGATATGTTTCTTCGGAAATATCGCGGGTAAATAGCCTGAAAGGCAAGCGTTATTTTCCGCTGGATATATCGCTCAGCATGGTCTTCAGTTTTTCGATATGCGGTTCTCCCGCAGCACGTGCCTTCAGTTCTATGGCACGATACTCCTCAAGAACCGCCAGTCCTGTCTCGGTAATTTGTGCCCCTCCACCCTTCGCGCCGCCGCGGCTGCGTTCCACCAGAGGGGAGCGAAACATGACGTTCAGGGTTTCCACAAGCAGCCAGGCCCGCTTGTAGCTCATCCCCATTTCGCGGCCCGCGGCCGCAATCGATCCGGTGCGCTGGATGCGTTCCAGCAACTCGGCCTTGCCGGGCCCGATCATTTCATCCGGGCCGAACACGAGCCGGATGCGGAAGCGGGGGCTGCTGTCTTCGTCTGTCATGAACTGATATTGACCGTGCCCGCGACGTCTGGACAAGGCGCAATTTGCGGTTCAGCGGGTTTGTCCCAATGTGTAGGCGGTGCAGGGGCAGGGAATTTGGACCCGTGCAAGAAGGAGCCGGTGCGGAGATAGCACGCACCGGCCCGTTTGTGGTTATTCGGCTGCCTCTTCCGTCTGGCTCTGCCGTGCCGTTGCAAGCTCGCTTGCATCTTCCCAGCCGGGCGCATCGTCGAATGCCACGACGGGGCGCTGTTTCTTCCGGTTGAGCAGCAGTCTGGTGGAATCCCGCTTTGCGTAATGGCCTGCCGGATCAGCCGCAGCCTTGGCGAAGGCGATCATGCCAAGGTCGATCTCCGCATAGACGAGGCCTTCCTCATCCTGGGCAATCCGTGTGCCGATTTCCTGTCCGTCCGGTGCGTAGATGCGGGTGTAGCCACCGCCGAGCGGACACAAAGCTTCTTTCTCCGCATCGCCCTGGCAGATCTCTTCCTGAATTTCCCTGGTGACCAGCGAACAGGGCGCAAGAACGAAACAACTGCCTTCGACCGCGTAGATCATCGACGCCGCGTTGTTGACCTCGTGGCCAAGGGCATAGGCCATGCCCTTGTAGAGGTGGAGATTGGGCCAGGCGGCGCAGTGGATCTGCTCGTTCTGCGCATACATGGCGTATTTCGACAGCGGCTGCAGGTGTTCCCAGCAGGCCAGTTGCCCGATGCGGCCAAGAGACGTTTCGACCACGCTAAGATCGGAGCCGTCGCCTTCGCCATAGACCGTGCGTTCCACGTGAGTGGGCTTGAGCTTGCGCCGTCGGTTCACGACAGTCCCGGTCTCGTCAAAATGCCACTGGGCGATATAGAGCGAGCCGCCGTCCCGTTCCGAGCAGCCCATGGAGACCTGGACGTTGTGTTTCCGGCAGGCGTCGGCAAGGCGCTTTTCGTGATCCGATCCGGCGACGATGGAGTTTTCGAAATAGCGTCCGGCAAACTGCATCTGCCAGGCGACGGGCCCAAGCCAGATATAGTTGGGATAACCGGGCAGCCAGGTTTCGCTGAAGGCGACCAGTCTGGCTCCTGCGGACGCAGCTTCTTCTATCAGCCGGACGGCTTTGTCGATGCCGGCCTCAAGATCGAGAAAACAGGGGGCAGCCTGGACGGCCGCAACTTTGAATGTCTGGGTCATGTGATGTCCTCCTAGGCCATTCAGCCTGCCGGAGCGGCGGCGCGTTTGCTTTTGCGCATGAGCCAAAAAACTTGCGTTTTTGGGCAGACTGCCGAAAATCGATCCGTCGAACACGGAAACGGATATGAGCAGCCAGGCCTCATACAGCACAGCGGAGATCGCACCGCGCGACCGCTTCGCCTATTGGCGAGAAGCGGTCTGCGACTCTTACGTTCAACTGGGCTGTGAAGCTGGCGAGGGCCCCGGCTTTAAAGGCCGTCTGGAAATCGAGCGTCATTCGGCCCTGTCGGTCTCCAGAGTATCGGGAACAGCGCACAGGGTCGTGCGGCGTCCAAGCGATATCCGGGCTGCGTCCGAGGCCGATTTCCTTGTCAGTCTGCAGACGGCAAACTCCTCGCGTGTGACCCAATTCGGAAAGACATCGGTTCTGCGTCCCGGTGACATGGTGGTCTACGACAGCACCCAGCCTTACTGTCTGGATCTGACGGAACCCTTTTCACAAACGGTCCTGCAGTTTTCGAAGGCAAGCCTGCTGAGCCGCCTGCCGTTCGCGGAGACGCTCGGCGGGACGTGGATCGATGGGCAAAGTGACATCGGCCGCCTGGTGCGGGAGAGTATCCTGGCATTTTCAGTTCATCTGAAAAGCGGCACACCGGCCTTCACCGCCACGCTTCAGGAAACGCTGCTCGATCTGGTTGCGACCGGCTTGGCAGGCGGCCGCAAGAGCGATCTGGCATTGTCCTCCTTCGACCGGCAGATCCTGCTCAGGGCGCGCAGTTTCATCGCCAGCCATATTCGCGATCCCGAACTCGACCGGAACCGTGTGGCGTCGGCCACCGGCCTTTCGGTGCGGCGTCTCAATGCGATCTTTCAGTGTGAAGGCTCTTCGATCGCTGGAGAAATCCGGCAGAAACGACTGGACGTCGTTGCTGCGGCATTGCGTGACCCGAGATTTGCGGCGCTGTCGATCAGCGAAGTCGCGATGCGCTGCGGATACAGCAATCTTCAGCATTTTTCGACGCTGTTTCGCAAGGTGTTCGGCCGTTCGCCCCGGGGATACCGGGACGAACAGGCGTAGCGGCGACGCAGCGGCGCTGAGACGGCGTGATCAGGCTGGCGATCTGGACGATTTCAGTTCATCGCGGATCTCAATCAGAACGTCGATCTGCGAGGGAGCGGTCTTGACCTCCGGCTCGACGTCGTCCGGCTTTTCTGCCACGGACTTGATCCGATTGACCGTCTTGACCAGCATGAAGACGACGAACGCGATAATCAGAAAGTTGATGCAGGACGTCAGAAAGGCGCCGTAGGCGAAAACGGCGGCGCCGCTTTCACGAGCGGCGGCAAGGCCGGTGCCTGCGGGAACGTCTCCGGACAGAACGACATACATCGACGTGAAATCGATGCCACCGAGGATGAGCCCGATAATCGGGTTGATCAGGTCATTGACCAGGCTGGTGACAATGGCTGTGAAGGCAGCGCCGATGATGATGCCGACGGCCAGGTCAATCACGTTGCCCTTGGCGATAAAGTCCCGAAATTCCTGAATCATATGCTGACCTCAAATTTTCCTGATACCGAACCTGTCGTCCGGGACGGCCCGGCGGATACGCAAACGGCCGGGCTTCCTGACGGGCTTAACGATTTTCCCGGTCAGGTGGCCGTTGTCCATAACAAAGTGAGGGCTGTCTTCTGTGCGCGGCGGGTCAGGCGGCGCGCTCCTTTCCGTGCAGCCACAGGAGCTGCTTTTCGCTTTCGATGGAATCGGCAAATCCGGCACGGACGGTCTTGATGGCCTCTGCCGGGGAAAGGCCCCGTTCGATCAGCATGCTGGCAGCGACCGTTCCGGAGCGGCCAGCGCCATAGTGGCACGACAGGGCCACCGTTCCTCCGGAGGTCAGCAGGGCGCGGATCTCGGGATCGATCTTGGTCCAGTGGTCCATGAAAGCTCCATCGGGTGCTTCGTAGTCCTTGATCGGCAGATGGGCGATCCGGATCGATCTTGCAGCCGCTGTCTGCGTCAGCAGTCCCCAAGCCTCTTCAGGCACTTCCCCGAATTCCACGAGCACGATCAGAAGGCCGCAGGCGGCGAGCGCGGGGGAAGACAGCGTCGCGGCCATGCGTTCGCTGTCAACATAGGCATTGCCCTGAACGTCGAAGGCCAGTCCGGGAAATCCGAGCGTCGCAATATGCCCGCCGCCGGGGCAGGCAATAACGGTTCGAATGCTTGTGTCGTCCTCCATCAGCCGGGCTCGAAGGTCAGGGGGGTATTTTTCCATCAATGTCTTTCCGTGGTTATCCTAGCATTCCTGTCACGCTTGTGACGATTGCCGGCGGATGACAGTGCGCCCCCGCCGGTATTTTGTTTAGCGGATCGGGTAGGCGTACATCTGGCCGCCGTCACCCACCAGGGCATTAGCGGTTTCCGAGAGGTCGATCCCGAACGGGGTTTCCTTGCCCAGGTGACGCTCGAAGACCTCGGAATAGGCACCGACCTGGCTGATGACCTGGAAGGCCCAATCCTTCGGCAAGCCCAGCTTGCCGGCCATTTCTGCCGCTGCGCTGTCTTCGGCAAAAAGGCGCTGAACCGCCTTGGGCTGGCTCTCCAGATCCTCGACGATTGCCGTGACATTTTTCGAGGTGACACCCAGGATATCGGCATTCAGCATGACCTGAAACGCCCAGAAGACGGCTGCCTCGAGAGCCTGATCTGGCTGGGTCACCAGCGTCAGCGGTTCGGCCGAGATCACTTCCGGCAGGATCGTGTAGGTTTCCGGGGTGTCGGACAGCAGGCGGTCGCTGAGGAGCGCGGTCACATCCGAGGCGTAGACATCGCATTTGCCGGAGAAGAAAGCCTCGAGCCGGGCGGTCTTGTCGGCAATGTTCTCGACACGATACTGGATATCGCGGTCGCCGAACCAGTCGGCGATGTTGAGAAGCGTGGTGGAGCCGTCCTCGGCGCAGACCGTCGCACCGTTAAGCTCAGTGGCGCTGGAGACGCCGAGCGTCTTGGGCACCATGAAACCCTGACCGTCAAAAAAGGTCGTTGCGACGAAGGCCAGACCCGGGTCGGCGTCACGCGTGCCGGTGGCGGTGATCGAGCGCGAGGCCATGTGAGCGCCGTCGGCAACAATCGTCTTCATGGAGTCGGAAAAGCCGATCCCACGAATGTCGGCCTTGGTGGCGTCGCCGAGTATCGCGGCGGCGGCCATGCGACAGAAGTCGGTGTTGAATCCCTGGAAGACGCCTTGGCTGTCGGGAACCGAAAAGCCGGGCGAGTTCGGGTTTACAAGGCAGATCAGCTTATCTTTGGCGATGATGTCGTCAAGTACCGGACCGGACAGAGCCGGAGTTGCGAAAAAGGCCGCCGTGAGTGCGGCGACTGAGGACAGGAGATTTTTCATTGCGGTCATCCCTTCACACTGGTCGAGAAATTTCTATACCTCAATACCTGTATACAAGTACATTGTAACAGTTTCTTGACGTCTGTCTACGGGACAGAACAAAGACTTTCTGCTGGCAACCAGGCGGCTATCGCCTTTGCGGATAGATCGTCAGGAAGCGGAATTGCGATGAAGCTGCCGGCCGATGCCGGACAGGTAGGCGCAGGACAGAAAGAACCACAGGCCGACAAGCACATAGGCTTCCAGGGCGTTGTCCCGCCATTCCGGATCGCCGAAGGACATGCGGGCGGTCGCGGTCAGGTCGTGAATGCCGACGACGACAACGAGGGAGGTGTCCTTGTAGGCCCCGATGAGACTGTTCACGAGAGAGGGCAGGCTGCGGCGGATGGCTTGTGGCAGCACGACAAGCCGGGTGGCCTGCCAGTAGGTCATGCCGAGCGAATTGGCCGCTTCGCCCTGTCCAGCAGGCAGGGAGAGAAGACCGCCACGGATATCTTCCGCGAAATAAGACGCATGGAAGAACACCAGTGCCACCAGTGTTGCCATGACCGGAGAAATGCTGACACCTGCCGGCAGCGTCAGAGGCAGCACGAAAATGCCGACGAACAGCACCGTCAGCATCGGGACCCCGCGGGTGATCTCCACATAGGAAGAGGCAAGGAGTGCGAGGATCGGATGGGAGGTCTGCACGCGGGCGAGCGTCAGCAGGACGCCAAGCGGAAAGGCAAGCGCAACGGCGACGATCGACAGGATCAGAAGAATGGGCAAACCGTTCCAGCGCACCGGGTCGACGGCTTGAAGGCCGAAAACACCGCCGCCCATCAGGACGAAGGACAATCCGATGACAAGAACCCAGATCGCGGCCAGTTGCCCGGCATTGAGCCGGGGCGGTTTGCCGACCATCTGGCGGCAGGTCAGAACGGCCAGGAGGCATAACATCACAGAGACGGCTGCGGGGCGTGCCTGCAGGTCGAAGGGGTAGGTGCCGAACAGAATAAGCCGGACCTTTTCCGTCAGGAAGGGCCAGCAGAGACCTGTCGTCTCGCGGCAGGCATCTGCCTCCTGCCAGGGCCAGACGGCCTCCAGCAACAGCCATCGGATCGAGACCCAGGCAATTGCGACGATCAGGCCCCCGGTCAGCAGGGACAGGGCAGCTGCCAGCGGTGACGAAAACCCCTCCCTGAGGCCAGTGCGCAGATGCGCCGCGAAGGTGAAGTTCATTCGGTCACCTTGTCTCGCGCCTGGTCAGGCGACGATGGAAGCGGTTAAAGGTCGTGGTCAGGCCGAGACACAGGGCAAGGTAGAGCCCCATGGTGATCAGCATCATTTCCAGCGGCTTGAAGCTCTGGTTGATGATGGTGCCGGAGACCGACATCAGATCGGAATAACCGACCGCGATGGCAATGGAGGTATTCTTGACCAGATTGACATACTGGTTGTTCATTGGCGGGATGACGATCCGGATCACCTGGGGCAGGACGATCAGGCGGATCGACTGCCAGGGCGTCAGGCCCAGCGCCTTTGCAGCCTCCGTCTGGCCTTTCGGAATCGCCAGAAGGCCGCCGCGGACCACTTCCGCGATCTGGGCGCCGTGGTAGATGCCGAGCGTTGCGGCGATGACCACGAATTGCAACGATAGCCGTCCGCCGCCCTGAAAATCAAATCCCTTCAATTCGGGAACGGACACCGTTACCGGGACCTGGAAGACAAGGATCGCCAGCAGTGGCAGGGCGATTGGCAAGAGGTTGATCGCGGCGGTTTCCGCCGCTCCGCTCCGGCGGTCCGCAAGTTTATGACGCGCGCGCCACAAAAAGCCGATGCCTAGTCCAACAACAGCCGCCGCGACGGCAAACCACATTCTCTGGTTCGAGACCACAACCGGAAAATTGACGGAACGGTTGGAGAGATGGAACGGTCCCACCGAGATCGCCTCGCGAACATGCGGCAGGCCGTTGACGGCCAGGACGAACAGGATCAGCAGTACAAGCAGCTTGGGCAGGTTGCGGAAGACTTCGACATAGGCCAGTGCCAGGGCACGTCCGATCGGGCTGGGGCCGACGCTGACAAGCCCGAAGACAACGCCGATCACGGTCGCAAGAACCAGACAGACAGCGGCCAGGAAAACAGTGTTTGCCAATCCGACCAGGATGACGCGGGCATAGCTGTCGCTGGGGGCGTAAGGGATCAGCGAGCTGCTGACGTCGAACCCGGCCTCCCGGACCAGAAATCCGAAGCCGGGGCTGACCCCGGCGGCTTCCATATTGGCCAGAACGTTGAAGACCGCCAGTGCCAGAACGAGCGCAAGCCCTCCGACCGCGGCGATGTCCGAGAGGTGCAGGCGCTTCTCTGCCGGAGGGGGTGGGCTTGGTGGAATCATGATCCTGTATGTATACTGGTGAGATTACCAAACTTGTATACAGGTATATCGATGCGACGTAAACCGTGCTTTATACCAATTGGACATGATGACCTGATGAACCAGTCTTCCCATTTCGATACGAAACACACCCGGACACTCGACGACCTGCGGCGGAACATCTGCATGGCGCAGCCCGGCGAAGACCTGGTGCTCCACGAGACGGCCCTGACGGCGCAATACGGCATGTCCAGAACGCCGATCCGGCAGATCCTGCAAAGACTGGCCTATGAGAGGCTGGTGGAAACGAGAAGCGGTGTGGGAACGGTCGTCGTCGCCCTGCAGGAAGCACAGCGCAAGCGCGATACCCTGACACACAAGGGCATCCTGCAGGCAGCGCTGTTGCAGGACCTGCCAGACCTGTCGATTGCGCAGCATTCCGACATTCTGGCGCTGAGCGGCATCGCCTCGATGGTCGGCGAGGACGACCGGGACCTTCAATACGATGTCAAAAGCCGGCTGCACGGCCTGCTGTCCGGCCTGATCCCGGATCCCATTCTCCAGGATGCCTTTTCGGCCAGCTACTGGCGGATGGTGCGCTGGCACATGCGCGATCTTGCCGTCGATGCAACTGCGGCGACTGGTCGGCTGCAGGCTTTCATCGAGCGGATTGCAGCCTACGAGGCTCGCAACAGCCGGGATCTAGTGAGCCGTATTGTCGAAGAGGAAAGCGCCGGCCTTTAGATTTGAGTTAAACGGGCGCGGAGGGTCAGGCCGGACCTAGGTCCCGCTCGGACCAGTGACGGCGGCACAGCGAGACGTATTTGTCATTGCCGCCGATGACGACCTGGTCGCCTTCTTCAACGATCTTGCCCTGTGCATCCATCCGGGCAACCATCGTTGCCTTGCGCCCGCACCAGCAGATGGTTTTGATTTCCTTCAGGTTGTCGGCAAGCGCCAGCAAGGCGGCGCTGCCAGGGAAAAGCTTTCCCTGGAAATCCGTTCTGAGACCGAAGCACATCACCGGAATACGCAGCATGTCGGCCACCCGGGCGAGCTGCCAGACCTGATCTTCCGTCAGAAACTGGGCTTCGTCGACAAGGACCGCATCGACTTTCTGCGCTTCGTTGGCGCGCAGGATGTGTTCGAAGACATTGTCGGACGCGTTGAAGACATCGGCATCCGCTCCCAGCCCGATGCGCGAGGCGATCCGGCCCTTGCCGGCCCGGTTGTCGAAGGCGGCGATCAGGAGCAGCGTGTTCATTCCGCGCTCCTCGTAGTTATAGGCGGCCTGCAGAAGCACGGTCGACTTGCCGGCGTTCATCGAGGAGTAGTTGAAATAGAGTTTGGCCATGCGGAACTTTTGGAATCGATCTTGAAGTTTCGGGCAGTTTTCAGGAAACCACCCGAAGCCTCAAACACTTTCCGGTTGAAGTCACAGCCAATGATTCAATTTCTGGTGCAGAGATCAGTTTGCCGGGGTTTGGGCGATCTCCACAATCAGCGGCAGATGGTCGGAGCCGATATCGGGCCCAAGAGAGACATTGATGACCTGAATGTCCTTGGAGACGGCAAACTGGTCGACGGGAGCGCCGAGGATCCAGTGCAGGCTGTAGTCGAAGAAAAAGCGCGTTGTCTGGGGCCAGCCATCCGGATAGGCGGTCTTCAGACCGTTGCGCGAAAGGGTTTGCTGGAACCTTGCGGACCACGGTGAGCTGTTCCAGTCGCCAATCGCCAGAATGTTGGTGCCGTTGGTGGCTTTCAGGGTGTCGATGACGCTGTCTGCTTCATCGAAATAGCGGCGCTTGTTCTCCCAACGGGCCTTCGAGCGCGGGCTGTCGGGATGAATGACCAGCAGATGCAAGGGCGCGGCTCCGGTGTCGAGGGAGAGAGACAGAAGCTCCCTGTCACCGTCGTAATAGACGTTGGCCCCGGGAGGCACTTCGCCGGAAATGACGCGGGTTTCTTCCGATGACAGCGGAAAGCGGGAATAGACCGCAAGGCCTCCCAGCTCACCGACTTTCATGTATTGGGGAAAGCCGTTCTGGCCCGCGCCGCCAACCGGTAGGCCGAGGTGCTGCCAGCGGCGTTCCTGCAGCCACCAAAGCACTTCCTGGAAGACGACAACGTCCGGCTGCTCCTTTTCCAGAAAGGCCTGCAAGACCTTGTCTCCGAGGAACAGGTGTTCAAGGTTGATGGAGACGATCTTGAGCGGGCGGTCCCCCGGAGCGGCCGGGCCAAGGGGCTTGGTGTTGGCAAGCGTGCGCGCGCCGGTCAGTCCGGCGAGGCTGAGAAACGTCGCCAGCGCCAGGAGCCAGATTACACGGTAGACCAAACGAAAGCGGTGCCGGACCAGAAAACCGGCTGCACCAGCGACACAGCCTGCGAGGCCGGCAGCCAGAAACTGCCGCAGGAAGAAGCTCATGTTGTCCGCAATCCAGACGTCCGGCGCCAGAAACGCCAACAGACCCAGCACGCTGACGGCAATGGCGCCAAGGCTGCCGCACCAACCGATCAGGGACAATGCGCTGTGGAGCAGGGAACGCGGTTTAGCCTGGGGCTTTCGAAACATGGCAGCCTGGGTCCGATTTCATGAGAAGGCGGATGTGCTTAACACGGACTGTGCGGAAGGTGCGACTTGTTTTGCTCCCAGGTCAGGTCCGTTTGCTCCCGAGCACTGCAGGAAGCGCCTTAGAGGTGCAGTCTCGCGGTGTCAGGCGTCCAGCCCGGACAAGCCTTCCAGCAGCGGACCGATGTGGTCCCGGTATTTTTCGAAGCGGTTCACGGCCCCGGTATGAATGGGTTGTCTGACCTGGGTCATGGAGAAGGTGAAGACCTGCGCCTCGTTAGCTTCGTGATGGAGGCAGGCATCGTCCCAGGCCAACCCGGTGTCGGCAATCAGGGCCGGGCGTTCGTGTTCAGGATCGCTCACCAGGGCCTCATAGGACTGGTCGCGTATTGCAACTGGCAGCACATCGCGCCAATGCGTCATCAGTCTTCTGTACTGCCCGTAATAGTGGGCGAGCGATTGCTGGCTTTCACAGTAACCGTGCTTGCCGGGCAGGGGCGTCATGTAGATCGAGACGCAGGTGTCGGCCGGGTTGCGGCTGACGTGGCAGAAATGCGCGTTCGGAAACAGCAGGGCGATCAACCACAGATGCTCGAAATTCTGCGGCATCTTGTCGATCACGCGGGCGCTTTTCCTGCTGAATCCGTCGAGCATCGTCAGGTACTTGCGGCCAATGCGCTGGGCAGTCTTGCGGTCGAGCGCCCTGGCGGCGTCGAAGAAGGCAGTCTCACCTGTTTGGCCCGATGTCAGGCCGTTGATCTGCTCGTCAAAGAAGCTGAGTTCGCCTGCAGCCGTTGCCTTTGGGTGGGCAGAGAGGATGGCCTCCACCAGCGAGGTGCCCGAGCGTGGCATGCCGAAGACAAAGACGGGCCTATCGCTGGTAAGGGCGAAGTCCTTGCGGTCCTCGAAGAACTGTTTTGAAAAGACCTCCCGGCAATTGTCGATATGGCGTTCCTGCCAGGCAGCATCATAGTGGCCATAAAGGTCGCTGCGATGCAGGCCGAGATAGTGAAAGGCCTTCGGAAGGTCGCCAGTGTCGTCGCAGATCTTGCCGGCAGTGAAGGCAAGCCTTGCGCGTTCGACCTTCGACAGCGGCCGGTCCGCATCGTTCAGCAGGGCCTCGATCTTTTCCAGCGCTTCCCGTTTCAGGCCAATGTCGGAGAGGTCCCTTGCGCTGATCAGAACGGAAGGTTCTTCCGGGGCGAGCTCCAGCGCGCGGCGAAAGTGGGTTTCCGCCTCGTCCATCTTGCCGAGCGAGACTTTCAGTCGCGAGAGCGCCAGATGCGCGATGGCCGATGCTTCGTTGATGGCGAGCGCGTTCTGGAAGGCATGTTCGGCCATGACGGGCCGCCGCAGCCTGGCGTAGATCTCCCCCAGGGTGCGCTGGGCGAATTCGGATTTTCCGTCAAGGGCGACGGCCTTGCGCGCATGGGGCAGGGCTTCCTCGAAGCGGTTGTCGAGCGTGAGGGCGTCCGCCAGCGTCGCAAAGATAACCGCCTCCTTCTTGGCAACCTTTGCTGCAGCCTGAAGATGGTCGATTGCCCGGTCCGCGTGTCCGTGGGTCAGGTAGATGACGCCGAGCCAGTGGTTGACCTGCGGGTCGCGCGGATTGGCTTGGTTGAGATCGGTCAGGATCTCCAGTGCCATGCCGTAGTCCTTGGCGTCGATGCACCGAAGCGCGGCTTCCAGCGGGTTTGACACGTTCAGTCTTCCTTGGCTTTGGCGATATCATCAGCCGGGTGGAAAGGCCGGTGCGACGTCCTATTCATGAAAATGATCGTAGACCAGTTTGGCAATCGCTTCGGAGATACCGGGTACGGCGGCCAGATCGTCGACACCCGCCTTGGAAACGGCCTTGGCTGTGCCGAAGTGGCGCAGCAGCGCCTTTTTGCGCGTTGGACCAACACCGGCGATCTCGTCCAGCGGGTTTTTGGTAATGTCCTTCTTGCGGCGGGCCCTGTGGCTGCCGATGGCAAAGCGGTGGGCTTCGTCGCGCAGACGCTGGACGAAATAAAGCACCGGGTCACGCTCTGGCAGCATGAAGGACTGCCGGCCGGTGATGAAGAATTTCTCCCGTCCGGCGTCCCGGTCCGGCCCCTTGGCGATGCCGACGAGCGGCACATCGGTGATGCCGAGGCTTTCCAGCGTCTCGCGCGCCGCCGTCAACTGCCCCTGGCCACCATCGATGAGCACCAGTTCCGGCCAGGCCGGTACGCCGGTGTCGGCGGGGGCCGTTTCCAGATCGCTGTCTTCGCCGTCTTCGAGGGCAGGCTCATCCGTCTCCGGCTTTTTGTCTTCGCGGGCGTGTTCCTTCAACAACCGGGAGAACCGCCGCGTCAGAACTTCGCGCATCATGCCGTAGTCGTCGCCAGGAACGAGATCTTCCGACTTGATATTGAACTTGCGGTACTGGCCTTTGGCAAAGCCTTCCAGGCCCGCGACGATCATGCCGCCGACAGCATTGGTGCCCATGATGTGCGAGTTATCGTAGACCTCGATCCGCCGTGGAGTTTGGGCCAGGTCGAACGCTTCGGCGACGCCTTTCAGCAAGCGAGCCTGGCTGGAGGTTTCCGCCAGCCTGCGGCCAAGTGCTTCGCGCGCATTGGTGAGCGCGTGGTCGACCAGTTCCTTCTTTTCTCCGCGCTTGGGGTTCGCAACATCGACCTTGCGGCCTGTGCGCTCGCTGAGCGCCTGCGCGAGCAGGTCCTGTTCGCTCAGCTCGTGGGAGAGGAGGATCTGCCGCGGCGCGGGCTTGTCATCGTAGAACTGCGCCAGGAAACTTTCCAGAATATCGGCTTCCTCGAAGGACTTGTCGGCCTTGGGAAAATAGGCCCGGTTGCCCCAGTTCTGGCCGGTGCGGAAGAAGAACACCTGCACGCAGGTCTGGCCGCCTTCCTGGTGAATGGCGAAAACGTCGGCTTCCTCGACCGATTGCGGGTTGATGCCCTGATGCGCCTGAATGTGCGACAGCGCGGACAGGCGGTCGCGGTAGATGGCGGCGCGCTCGAATTCCAGATCGGCGGATGCGGCTTCCATCTGCTGGGCAAGCTGGGTCTTGATCAACTGGCTGCGGCCGGACAGGAACGCCTGCGCCTCCGAAACCAGACCGGCATAATCCGCGGGATCGATTTCACCAGTGCAGGGGCCGGCACAGCGCTTGATCTGATACTGCAGGCAGGGTCTGCTGCGGTTTTCGTAATAGCTGTCAGAGCAGGTCCGGATCAGGAAGGCCTTCTGGAGCGCGTTGATGGTGCGGTCGACCGCACCTGCGGAGGCGAAGGGGCCGAAATAGTCACCCTTGCGCTTGCGCGCGCCGCGATGCTTGACGATGGCGGGCGATTCATGGTCGCCGGTCACCAGAATATAAGGGAAGGACTTGTCGTCGCGCAGCAGCACGTTGAACCGTGGCCGCAGGCGCTTGATCAGATTGGCTTCCAGAAGCAGGGCTTCCGGCTCTGTCTGGGTGACAACGAATTCCATCGCTGCCGTCGCCAGGATCATACGCATGATCCGGTTGGACTGACCCTGCAGGCGCGTGTAGCTGGTGACCCGCTTCTTGAGGCTGCGGGCCTTGCCGACGTAGAGAACCTCGCCGTTTTCGTCCAGCATCCTGTAGACGCCCGGCCCGTTGGGCAGGCGCTTGACCTCGTCGGCAATGACCTCGACGCCCTTGCGTGCGGGGGCCGTGTCGGCCTCCGGCGCGGATACGGCGCTTTTTTCAGAATCAGTATCGTCCTGCATGCCAGACATTTAAGCCGCGCAAGGCAATAGGGAAAGAGGTGGGCGCAGCGAAGCGCGGCTCTGCTGCCAAGCGGACTGCAAAAAGGGCTTTTAGGAGGTGTGCCCCAGCACATAGACGGTGGCGATGTAGGCACAATAGGCTGTGGTCATGACCGCGCCGGACACACGGCCGAGACAGATGCGCATTCCGGCAAGGATTGTCAGCAGGATCGCACAGGCCAGCATGACCCAGATATCCAGTTTCAGCACTTCCTGCGGCACGTCGATGGGCACGACGACGGCGGTGATGCCGATGATGGCAAGCAGATTGAAGACGTTGGAGCCGATGACGTTGCCAATGGCGACGGCGCCATGCTGGCGAATTGCCGCCATGACGGTGGTGGCAAGTTCCGGCAGGGACGTGCCGAGCGCAATGACGGTCAGGCCGATGACCGCTTCGCTGACGCCCCAGGATGTTGCGATAGAGGTGGCCCCTGTGATGGTGAAATGGGCGCCGAGGGGCAGTCCGACCAGGCCGAGCACGATATAGGCCAGCGCGATCCAGACGGAATCGGGAACGTCTTCGACATCGTCCAGGCCGTCGTCTTCTTCAATCTGCATTTCGGCGGCGGCAGCGCCTGCGGAGGCCGCGGCAATCGCCTTCTGCTCTTTTCTGTGCTTCTGCGCCATGATCGTTGAGGCCGCGAGAAAGACACCGAGCAGTGCCAGAAGAATGACCCCTGATGTCAGACCGATGGGGGTGAAGAAACAAAGCGCCATGAACACAATGGTGACGGCGACCATGAACAGCGCGTTGCGCGTCGCGCCGGTTTCACCGCACGGCGTTGCAGCAATCAGCGCGGGCATGCCCAGAACCAGAAGCACGTTGGCGATGTTGGAGCCGACAACGTTGCCGATGGCGATACCGCCGGCGCCGTCCATGGCGGCTTGCAGGGAAATGACGAGTTCCGGGGCCGATGTGCCGAAGGCGACGATGGTCAGGCCGATGACCAGATTGGGAATGCCGAGACGTTGCGCAATGCCAACAGAACCCCTGACCAAGACATCGCCGGCGATAATCAGAACAACAAGTCCGCCTGCGAGGCTGATGTAGTCAAAGAGCATTTACGAAATTCCGGTTCGGGTCGGTTTCAATCGTCGAGAGTGGCTTCAATGTGGCAGCGCCAGAGTTCAACTCGGCGCCTTATACGCAATAGATCGGTGAGGGGAAAGCCGCGGACAAGGATCTTTCTACCGGCCAAATGGGGTTTCTGAATGCAAATTGCAATTGTCTTTACGGGTCTTTCATCCTGTCAGAATGTTGCCGCCATTCGTCACCAAAACTCCCCATTCTCAATCCTGATCCGCCACAAACGCTCTCCATATCTGAGCATTGGGGGAGAGTGAGGACGCGGCTTTTTACCCGTCCAACTCGCAAGATGGTCGGCGGTTATCCGGCCAAAGCACTAATGGATAAAGTGGATCTGGAGTACTCAAATGAAACGTCTTGCACTTGCTGGCATGGCCCTGACAGCCACGGCGGCCGCATCGGCGCCTGTACTGGCTGCGGATCTGCCGCAGTCGCCGGCACCGGCCTATGAGGCGGTTCCGGCTCCGCAGCAGAGCATCGATTGGACCGGCCTTTACGTCGGTGGCAATCTCGGTTGGGCTTTCGGCCAATTCGACAACAAGGCCGGCAACAACACCGGGCTTGGCGTGGATGCCAATGGCATCGCCGGCGGTCTTTACACCGGTTACAATTTCCAGGTGACGCCGAACTTCGTCGTCGGTGCGGAAGCTGACTTCACCCTGACCGATCTGGAAAAATCCAAATCCAACGGCGGTCTGACCCTGCGGTCCAAGTCCGATTGGAACTCCAATTTCCGGGGCCGTGTCGGTTATGCCTTCGACCGTTACCTGGTTTACGGCGCCGGCGGTCTGGCAATTGCCGACCTGGAAGTGTCCGGCAATGGCGACACCGACAGCAAAACGGCCCTGGGCTGGACGCTGGGCGCAGGTGGCGAAGCAGCGCTCACCAACAACATCAGCGCCAAGCTGGAATATGTTTACCAGGACTTCGGCGAACAGGATTTCAACCTGAACGGAACCGGCGTGAGCTCGGATTTCAGCAATTCGCAGGTTCGCATGGGTCTTGGCTACAAGTTCTAAGCCAGCCCTCAACCGATGCGGAAAGACCCGGTACCGAAAGGTGCCGGGTTTTTTCATGCCGGTGTTCTCTCCAAAGTGATGCCGCCGGATACAAGTCGTTACAAGCTTTTCCGAATTTCGCCCCAGTACCGTGCTAGGGATGGCATCTAACGTAAGGTGCCGGTATTGAGGGTGTTCCCTTTCGCCCGCTAGCCCGGCCTTCAGGTGGAGAGACGCATGCGGTTTTTGATGCGCGGACTTGTCGGTCTGGCATTGATGGCGATCATGATTGGTTTTGCCGGATTCGGCGGTTATCGCCTTTACAATGCGATAACGGCGGAAGAGACCGCACATCGTCGGCCGGCCCGTGAGCGCAGTTATTCGGTCAATGTCGCCGAGCTGACACCGCAAACGCTGGTGCCGGTCACGACTGCCTATGGCCAGGTGGAAAGCTGGCGGACGCTGGAACTGAGGGCAAGTTCCGAAGGCCGGCTTGTGGAGGTCGCCTCCAAGTTTCGTGATGGTGCCGCTGTCGCCAAGGGCGAACTGCTGCTCAGGATCGATCCGGCGAACGCGGAATTTCTGGTGCTGGACGCGGAGGCGGCCCTGGCGGATGCGGAGGCCCAGAAAGCGGAGTCCGCGGAGGCCATTGTTGGAGCTGAGCAGGAGCTGGAAGCGGCCCGCCGCCAGCTTGAACTGCGTAAAAAGGCGCTGGAGCGCCAGCAGCAGCTGCAGGACAAGGGGTATTCCACGGCGGTGCAGGTGGAAACCGAAGAACTGGCTGTTGCCTCGCTGGAACAATCACTCAGCAACCGCCTGCAATCTGTCATCACCGCGCGCAAGCGTGTCGAGCGCATGGACCTGACGGTCAAGCGCGCCAGGCTTGCGCTGGACGATGCCAGGCGGACGCTGGACGAAATCACCCTGACAGCGCCATTCAGCGGTTATCTATCGGAGGTCAACGCCACGCTTGGGCGCCGGGTTGGTTCCTCCGAGACCCTTGCCCTTTTGATCGATCCGGCGGCGCTGGAAGTCCGGTTTTCCCTGTCGACCGACGAATTTTCGCGGTTGCTGGATGCCAGCGGCAATCTGGTGAAGGCGCCTGTTACCGCGGTCCTGCAACTGGGCAACCGGTCCATTGAGGTTCCGGGCACCATCGACAGGGCAGCGGCTGTCGTTTCCGAAGGCGAGGCCGGGCGGACCCTGTTTGCGACGCTGGATCTGGAGCCTGGCACGGTTCTGCGTCCGGGTGATTTCGTGAAGGTTGAGGTGCGCGAACCGGAGCTTAGCCGTGTTGCCCTGGTTCCCTCGGCGGCAGTGGCGGAAGATGGCCGCATGCTGATTGTCGGCGAAGGCGAGCGCATCGAGGAAATCAAGGCGACGATCCTTCGCCGGATGGGCGACGACGTGATTGTGGCCAATGTGCCCTTCGGTGCCGATTATGTGCGCGAACGTCTGCCGCAGCTTGGCACCGGGCTCAAGGTTTCGCCAAGGCGGAGCAATGACGGACAAGCTCCCCAACAGGCGGATGGACCGGAGACAGTGCAGGCGCCTGATGGTGACGACACACGCCTTTCCGGAGATCTGGTCGCGCTGGAGCCGGAGCGCCGTGCGGCCCTGATCGACCAGTTGAACAGGTCCGACATGCCGGAAAACCGCAAGGCCAGGCTGCTTGCCCTTCTGAACAAGCCGATGGTGCCGAAAGAGTTGATCGAACGGCTGGAGCATGGCGGCGGGACCAGCGGCTGACAACTGATGTCTGTCGTCTCGTCCTGCCTGATATCCTGATTGGAGTGTCCCGACATGCGTTCTCCCGGCGGATCGCAATTTGCCTCGTTACTGGACTACATGGTCCGGCACCGCACAGCGGCCAACCTGCTGCTGGCCATGATGCTGATCAGCGGTTTCGCGGCTTCGACGCAGATCCGCACGCAGTTCTTTCCCGATTTTGTCCGCGAGCAAGTGGACGTCGTCGTCAACTGGTCGGGCGCCGGTCCTGAGGACCTCGACCGGGCTGTGGTCGAAATTCTGGGGCCGCAGCTTCTTGCCATCAACGGCGTCGACGAAGCCACATCCGTCTCGCGCGAGGGCAGGGCCAGCATTGAACTGGAGTTCGAGGACGGCTGGGACATGGGCCAGGCGACCGACGAGGTGAAGGCCGCCGTCGATCAGGCTCGCTCCAGTCTGCCTGAAGGAATCGACGAGCCGGTGGTCACCCGCAGCGTCTATTCCGACCGGGTGACGGATGTCGTCATGTACGGTCCGGTCGATATCGACCAGCTTGCCCGCTTTGCCGAAGATCTCCAGACCGTGTTTTTTCGCCAGGGCGTGACACGGGTCTCCATTCGCGGGTTGGAAGACCCGATTATCCGGGTGAATGTCGGCGAGAACATGCTTGTGCGCCACGGGCTGACGCTTGCGGAGATCGCCGACGTCGTCTCTGCCGAAATGGAAACGACGCCTGCGGGCGATGTCGCAGGCAGCTCCGCACGGCTGCGCACGGGCCAGACCCGGCGTAGCGAACAGGAACTGGGCGAGATCGTTCTGAAGGCGCCTTCGCAAGGGGAAAAGCTGCAACTCCGGTCTGTCGCCGAGATCGTCACCGAAGGGGTGGAAAGCGGCCGGGCCTATTATCACAAGGGCATGCCGGCGGTCGTTCTCAGGGTCAACCGGAGCGCTCAGGGCGACACCATCGAGATCCAGCGGGCGGTCGAACGCATCACCGCGGAGTTCCAGCAGACGCTTCCCGAAGGTGTCGTCGTTCAGCTCACCAACACCCGGTCGCAGGCGATCATCGACCGGCTGGATATCCTGGTTGAAAACGGCATCTTCGGCCTCGCCCTGGTGCTCTTGTTCCTGTTCCTGTTTCTGTCTGCCAGAACGGCCTTCTGGGTGGCGGCCGGCATTCCGGTGGCGATGGCTGCCACTGTCGGGTTGATGTACGTCTTCGGGATCACGCTGAACATGATCTCCGTGTTTGCGCTGATCATTTGTCTCGGCATCATCGTGGATGACGCCATCGTGGTGGGCGAGCATGCCGATTTCCTGCACCGGCGTGGGTATTCGCCGGCGGAAGCTGCCAGCCTAGCGGCAAAGCGGATGACGGCGCCGGTCTTCTGCGCGTCCATCACCACGCTGATTGCCTTTGTCGGGCTGGTGGCCATCGGTGGGCGCTTTGGCAGTCTTGTGGCCGATATTCCCTTCACGGTGTCGGTGGTGCTGATTGCCAGCCTGGTGGAATCCTTTCTCATCCTACCGGCCCACATGAACCACGCGCTGAAGGCCAGCAAGAAGAAGCACTGGTTCGATCTGCCCAACCGCCTGTTCAACCGGGGTTTCGTCTGGTTCCGGGAAAAGCTGTTCCGTCGGTTCATTGCCTGGGTGATTGCCGTGCGTTATCCGGCAATCGGCTTTGCGCTGATGATCCTGGCGCTGTCCCTGACGCTGGTTCTGGACAAATCCGTGCGCTGGCGTTTTTTCAACGCGCCGGAGCGGGCGGTGGTTTCCGCCAGTATTGCCATGATGCCGGGCGCAAAGCGCGACGACACCAAGGCGATGATCGCGGAGATGGAACGGGCGCTTGACGTGGTCAATCAGCGCTATGTCGAAAAATATGGTGCGGACCCGGTCATCTTTGCGCTCTCCACCGTCGGAGCGACCGCCGGGCGCGGGCTGAGCGGCGCCGACACCAAGGATGCGGACCAGCTCGGCGGGATTTCCATTGAACTGCTCGACCCGGACCTTCGGCCCTATTCGGCCTTTCAGTTCATCGGCGACTGGCGCAAGGAAATCAAAAAGCCGCCGCTTCTTGAAACGCTGGCCCTGCGCGGCGAGCGCTCAGGCCCGGGCGGGGATGCCATCGACGTCAAGCTTTATGGAAACTCCACGGAAAATCTGAAGGCCGCTGCCGAAAGCCTCAAACAGTCGCTGGCTGCCATGGAGGGTGTCAGCGCGCTGGAGGATACGCTGGCCTATGACAAGCCGGAACTGAACCTGACGCTGACACCGCGCGGCGAAACCCTCGGCTTCACCACGGATGAAATCGCGCGCGTCCTTCGCAACCGGCTGGAGGGCGTCGAGGTTGCCGAGTTCCCGATCGGCCGGCGGACGGCAAAGGTGAAGGTGCTGCTGCCGGATGAGGAGACGGATGCGGCGTTTCTCTATACCACGCGGGTGCGCACCGATGCCGGAACCTATGTGTCCCTGAGCGAGATCGTCAATGTGGAGAGCACCTACGGCTTTGCCTCGGTGCGCCGCAGTGACGGCCTGCGCACGTTGCGCGTCTCCGGCGACGTTTCGGAGGACAATCCGGAAGCCGCCGCACGGGTGACGGAGGCTCTGCAGAACGAGCTTCTGCCCCAGCTTGCCGCTGACTACGACGTTGAAAGCGAGATGAGCGGGCTGGCGGAGCAGGAACGCTCGTTCCTCTCCGATGCCCTGATCGGCTTTAGCCTGTGCCTGGCCGGTATCTACCTGGTGCTGTGCTGGATCTTCGAATCCTGGACCCGGCCGCTGATGATCATGATCATCATCCCCTTCGGCTGCGTTGGCATGATCTGGGGGCACTATCTGCACGGCATTCCGTTGTCGATGTTCTCCGTGGTCGGTTTCATCGGCATGGCAGGCATCATCATCAACGACAGCATCGTGCTGGTGACCACAATCGACGAATACGCCAGGGACCATCCCTTCCGGCAGGCCGTCGTCAACGGCGTCTGCGACCGGCTGCGCGCGGTCGTGCTGACCACGGCAACCACGGTGTTCGGCCTGGCCCCGCTCCTGTTCGAAACCAGCCGGCAGGCGCAGTTCCTGCTGCCGACGGTCATTACGCTTGCCTACGGTCTGGGTGTCGGCCTGTTCCTGGTCATCCTGCTGGTGCCGGCGCTGCTGGCGGTGCAGAAGGATTTTGGTCAGGCCATCACCAGCGGCAAACGCCTGCTCAAGGTCCGGGGGCGGACCCCGCTTTCCGGCGGACGGGTCTGACGGCAGAGCCGACGCCTGCCTCCGTCCGATCCCTCCTTTGTTCCTTGCCTGCATGTCTGCCGGCCCGATGTCGGCCGGCAAGTCTGTCGCAAATAAGGTTCCCAGAGGGCTCAATCGTTCGTCACAGTGTCAACCTGCCGGAATTGCTGCCGGCAGGTTTTCTGGACGAAACGTCAGTCGCTTGCTTTTTGTGTGGCCGCTTGCAGCTTGGCAATGTCTGCCTCGGAGAGCTTTGGCCGGTCGACCTTGATTGTCAGCTTGTCGAGCTTGGCGGTCAGGGTGAACGGTGGTTCGTAGTCGGCATCATTGACCCCGGTCAGGGTGTCCGATCCGATGTCGAACGCTTCGTCCCATTGCAAGATGATCGGAATGGTCTTTTCCATTTTCTTGGTCTCGACAACCTTGCCATCGACCTTGAGCGTGCCTGTGCCGGATCGGCCGACCCCGCTCATGTTGTTGAAAGCAAGCGTTCCCGCACCCAAGCCGTCATACTTGAAGTCGAACTCAAGCGTGTGTTTCCCCGGAGACAAGGCGTCCTTGCCCTCCCATTTGATCCTTTCCAAATCAACGAGGTTCCAGAGGAAGACGGGCTTGCCCTTCAGCAGATAGAACCCGTAGCCCGCAAAGCGGCCTCCCGATGTCAGGATCATGCCTTCACCGCCGCCTTCAGGAACTGTCAGTTCCGCAGTGATTGTGTAGGAGCTGTTGAGAATGCTTGGTGAATCGCCCTGCGGCAAGCCGGTCATCGGCCGGGTATAGACAAATTCGTCACGACCCGCGGTGATGTTTGGACGTGGAGCCGCAACGCGCGGACCAACCGAGGCATCGAGAGGAAACACCTGGTATTTGGTTGCTTCCATGATGAAGGTTTCTTTCAGGTTCCGAACCATATCAGGATGCTCTGCGGCAATATCCGTCGTTTGCGTCGGATCTGTCTTGAGATTGTAGAGTTCGAACACCTGGTTGTTCAGGGGATCCTCATTGGCAGGGCCGAACGCATCCCAGGGAGCGCGGTTCACCTTCGTGGCAAGGAACCAGTCATTCTGCCAGAGGCCCCACTGCCCGAACATCTCGAAGTACTGGGTGTCACGGGGAGGGGGAGCGTCCGCATTTTCCTTGTCGAACAGATAGGCAAAGCTCTTGCCGTCCATCGGGGCCTGGGTGATGCCGTCGACGGCTTCTGGCGGGGTGATCCCGGCGATTTCGAGGATCGTCGGCACGACGTCGATGACATGCAGGAACTGGTCGCGCTTTCCGCCCTTGTCGGTGATCTTCGCTGGCCATGTGACCGTCATGTTCTGCCGGACACCGCCGAGCTGCGAAGCGATCTGTTTCATCCAGGGGTACGGTGTGTCGAAGGCCCACGTCCAGCCGACTGCCATGTGGTTATATGTTTCCTCGGTTCCCCAGACGTCGTACCACTTCATCTGTTCTTCGGCGGGGATTGCGTTGATCCCGTTGAAGTAGGCAACTTCATTTGGTGTTCCCAGCAGGCCACCTTCGGCGCTCGTGCCGTTGTCTCCGTTGATGTAGATAATCAAGGTATTTTCGTATTCGCCGATATCCTTCAGGGTCTGAACGAGGCGACCAATTTCGTCGTCCATATAGGCCGAATAGGCGGCGAAGACATCGACCTGGCGAATGAAGAGCTTTTTCTCGACATCCGTGAGCTCATCCCAATTCTTGATGTGATCGGTCGGCCAGGGCGTGATTTTCGCATCTTTCGGAAAGAGCCCCATGTTTTTCTGGTTTTCAAAGATGGTCTCTTGAAGCTTGTTCCAGCCATCATCGAACAGGTGCATGGCGCTGATCTTTTCCACCCACTCCTTGGTCGGATGGTGGGGCGCATGAGTGGCGCCGGGCGCGAACTTGATGAAGAAAGGCTTGGAGGGATCGATCTGGTGCATCCGTGTGACCCAGTCGATGGCATCGTCCGCCATCGCAGTCATCAGGTTCCAGCCGGGTTTGCCGTCAAACGGATAGATCTGGGTCGTGTTCCGGAAGAGATTGGGCTGCCATTGGTTGGCGTCTCCGCCAACGAAGCCATAGAAATATTCAAATCCCATGCCGGTCGGCCACTGATCGAAGGGGCCGCTCTGACTGGCCTCGAAGGCGGGCGTATTGTGGTCCTTGCCGAACCATGACGTGTTGTAGCCATTGTCGAGAAGGATCCTGCCCACCGTGGCTTTGTCTTCAGCGATGATGCTGTTGTAGCCGGGATACCCCGTGGACTGTTCCGAGATAACACCGAAACCGACATTGTGATGGTTTCGGCCGGTGATGAGCGCGGCGCGCGTGGGCGAACAGAGCGAGGTTGAATGAATGCTGGTGAAACTCAATCCGTCCGCCGCAAGCGCATCCATGGTCGGATGAGGAATGACACCGCCAAAAGTGCTTGGAATGCCCCAACCTGAATCATCCGTGATAATGAGCAGCACGTTCGGCGCTTCGGCAGGTGGCACAACACGTGGAGGCCACCACTGGGTGGAGTCCTCGGCAAGCGTGTCGATCTTGCCCCCAAAATGTTGCGGAGGCGGAGGCAACTGCAATCCGTTGAGGGTGGTCGTGGAATTCGGCGCACCGGACGCCGGCTGTGCAGTTGCCTGATCGGCAACACCAACCAAAAGCGCAAATCCGAAAACGCTCGTCATGAAGACTTTAATCGAACTCATTCCCACCTCCTATACTGACTCTAAAATCTTGTTTTCGTTCGTTTTACTTTTTTTGATTGTGCGAAATGCTGCGTAATTTCCATACATATGAATAATTTAATAAGTGACTTTACAATAAGGGTATCGATATAAAACTCCGTAACGCTACGTATGATCTATTATTTGTGTGGCACGAAAACATGTGTCACAATTTCTAATTGATTTCTGTCTTTTCGACCCCTAGG
The DNA here is from genome assembly GCF_008107695.1 of Stappia sp. BW2. Lineage (GTDB taxonomy): Bacteria > Pseudomonadota > Alphaproteobacteria > Rhizobiales > Stappiaceae > Roseibium. The sequence goes on from NZ_VIRG01000070.1 coordinate 132,523, forward strand.
TCGGGCGAAAATTTCGCCTCTGCAACCGTTGGCGGGCGATGGAAGTGACCAATCCACGAAAACAATATTCTGGTGCTTGCAGTTGATGATCTGCAAAGAAATTTTCTTCTTGAATCGCTTCTCTGCCTGTGGGGTTATTAAGAGAGGAGATTATCTTATTGGTGAGAACTTCGTGGTTCCAGAAAATATGGGAACAAATTTCCTGGAAGACACGACAGGGCGATATCGTGGTTCAGATGGACACGGCCTTGCTTTGTGCGTCTATTTCGGCGTCCGACCGCGCAGACGCAGTATCTTTTGTGTGACACCTCTGGCCAATGATGTCTCTAAACTTAAAAATCAAGTGCCTTTACATCGGACTTAAGGTAAGCAAGAAGATAGATTAAACCAAAAATAAATTCCGGCTCGAAAGCAAAGTGAGAAGGTAGAATGTTGAAGACTTCACTCTCGAAAGCTGTTGCCTTAAGTGCATTTTTCATATCTCAGGCGCCTGCGCTGGCCGCCGATCTCGCTGTTGAGCCGACGGTGACACCCGCGAGAGTTGTTGAAGACAGGTGGAATTTCAGCATCACGCCCTATTTCTGGATGGCAGGGCTTGGTGGAGAAACCGTCACCGGCGACAACATCACAATGCCGTTCAACAAGGTGATCGAGAACCTGAGCTTTGCGCTGATGACGTCTATTTCAGCCGAGAAGGGGCGCTTCGGCGTCTATTCTGACCTGATCTACATGAACCTGGAAGGCTCCAAGACGACCACGGCGACCCTCGTCAGAAGAACCATCGATGCCAAACTGGACGCGACAATCAAAGGGTTCATCACGACAAACTCTTTGGGTTACAAGATTGTCGATACCCCCAGCTCCGAAATCGCTGGTTTCGGCGGTTTCCGTTATTTGTGGTTGAGCACCGATCTTGATTTCTCCCTGGGCAATTTTAGCGCCAGCGCAAGTGACCAGGGGCAGGTTATCGACGCTGTTGTGGGTTTGCGCGGTGAGACCAAATTGTCCGATCGCTGGTCCGTTGCCTATTATGGCGACGTTGGTACAGGCCAGTCTGACGTCACCTGGCAACTGTTTGGCGCGATCGGTTATGAAATAAAGAACATCGATCTGTTCGCAGGCTATCGATATATCGGCTGGCGGTTCGACGACGTGGCCGACCTCGACGCGCTTGATACTTACGGCCCGGTCATCGGTGCAAGGTTCAAGTTTTAGCCTCTGAATTCTGCGCTTGCCTTCGAAACCGGTCAGGCTAGCGAAGCTCACTTTGTAGCCTCTTCACGATCTCACGGAATGCTGCGGGCAATTGTTCGGCTGTTTCGTCACGCACTGACAGAAAATCAGCATCCGTTGATCCGGGGTAACCGTGGGGGCGGCCCTGCTAAATCTTCTGTAGCCAGTCGACGAAAGGGGCTAAGCCACACCTCAGGCGTGGCTTAGCCCCAATCATGTCGTTGAAGCCGGTATTACTCTCGGCCTGTATGCCTCAGGGCCAGTATCAGGCAGGAACCGCCGGGTATTTCATACCCGCAACTTCTTGCATCAACCGGATGACCTGGGTGCTGTATCCCGCCTCGTTGTCATACCAGACGTAAAGGACCAGGCGGTCGCCATCGACGATCGTAGCCTGGCTGTCGACAACACCGGCGTGGGTGGAGCCAACCAGATCGGAAGAAACCAACTCGGTCGAGGCGGTATAATCGATCTGGTCCTGCATCGGCGATTTTACGGAAATCCCTCGCAGGTAGTTGTTCATTTCCTCAGCCGTCGTTTCGCGCTTGAGGTTCAGGTTGAGGATGGCCATGGAGACATTGGGGATCGGCACGCGAACCGCGTTACCGGTCAGCTTGCCCTTCATTTCAGGCAGGCACTTTGCCACGGCGCTTGCAGCGCCTGTGCTCGTCAAGACCATGTTCAAAGGTGCGGCGCGTCCACGGCGATCACCCTTGTGGTAGTTGTCGATCAGGTTCTGGTCGTTGGTAAAGGCGTGGATCGTTTCAACGTGACCGTTCTCGATCCCGAACTCATCGTTGATCACCTTGAGCACTGGCGTGATCGCGTTGGTGGTGCAGGAGGCCGCACTCAGAATCTTGTCGTCTTCTGTAATGTCGCCGTGGTTGACGCCATAGACGACATTCCTGATGTTGCCTTTGCCCGGTGCGGTCAGAACGACTTTCGACGCACCCGGACATTTCAGGTGTTGGCCTAGGCCTTCTTCGTCGCGCCAGATGCCCGTGTTGTCGACCACCAGCGCATTGCGGATGCCATATTTTGTGTAATCGACCTCGGCGGGTGAGCTGGCGTAGATCACCTGAATGTAGTTGCCATTGGCAATAATCGCGTTCTGCTCTTCATCAACCGTGATGGATCCGCTGAACGCGCCGTGGACGGAGTCCCGCCGCAGGAGGCTGGAGCGTTTCTTCAGATCTCCATCCTTGCCGCCGCGCACGACAATTGCGCGAAGCCGCATTTTGTTCCCGGCGCCGACGCGTTCGATCAGCATGCGGGCGAGAAGGCGGCCAATGCGGCCGAAACCATACAGAACGACGTCCTGCGGTTCCTGCAGAATGGAGGTCTTGCCGGTGTTGATGCTGGCAAGCTGCTTTTCAAGGAAGCTCTTAACGTCGCCGCCTTCTTCCATGTAGCGGTGGCAGAGCTTGCCGAGGTCGACGCGGGAGGCGGCGAGATCCATCTCAAGCATTGCCTTGACGATTTCAAGGCTCTTGGAGACTTCCAGCTCCTGCCCGGTGATCTGCAAGGCATAGCGGTGTGCCTTGATGATCTCGATGGCGGAGTTGTTCAGCAGGCGGCGCCCGAAAATGCGGATGTTGATGCCGAAGTCGCGGTAGAGGTGTCCAACCAGCGGGATCATCTGCTCGGCGGCGGATTGTTGTTCCTTCCAGTTGTCGAAGTGATTATCCATAGCCGCCATACACAAAACTCCTTTATGGTCTTTTCAACGCAATGAGTGGCAAGTCTTTAGCCTATGCACGCTGTTTATCTCTGGTGCGAACACCCTGTCCATAAGAAGTTTCAAGACTAATCGATTGAAATCTCAGAAAGAGCTCTGCGTCACGTTCAGGCTGTCGGAAACGTTACATCGGTAACCTTGTTGGTGCCCGGAAATCAAAGAAAAGACACTTGACTGGTCGAAAAAAGGCAATGCAGATCCTGGTGCTTCTCAGGAGTCATTGGCTGCGGCAATTGAAGCTGGCCTTCAGCGTCAGGCAGATTGTATTGCTCACGCGTTTCCTGCGTGGATGAGGACCCGGCTTTTCGCGGTGCCGGCGTTGCGAGGTCGGTTCAAACGCCCAGTTCGCGCAGGGTTTTTTCTATCGTTTCGCGAGCACCGTTCTTGGCAAAGGGGAAGGATGCGAAGAAAACTTCCGAGCTGATTGCCGGGTCGGCCTGTTTCGCCCGTGTCAACCATTGCCGGGCTTCGGCGTGCTTGCCGGCCAGGTGCGACGTCAGCGCCGCGATCAGCGAAATGTGCTTATGCGCCCCGATCATCTGTGCCGCTTTCACGCCAAGCTCTTGCGCCTTTGCCATATTGCCCAGTTGCACTTGCACCAGCGCACGTGCCGATGTCATGCCATAGGCGAGTGGGTCGAGCGGGCTGAGGTCCAGCGCCAGTGCTAGATCGGCATCGGCCTGTGCCGCCTGACCTGCCATCACGCTCACCAGCCCGCGTGTGTAGACGCCCTGGGCGAAGCTGGGGCTGAGGCTGGTTGCCCGGTCGAACCAGGCGATGGAATCCTCCAGCTGGCCGTCGAGCCAGGAGCATCGCCCGGCATTGAAATGGGCAAAGGGATCGAGCCGGTCGGTCTCCACCGCTTGCTGCGCCAGCACCCGTGCCTGTTCGACCTCCGCCGCGGGATCTTCTGAAAAACGCATGAAGGCTGACTGGAAATGCGTGAAGGACAGCCCACCCATGGCGCCGGAGAAATAGGGATCGCGCTCCAGAGATTGTGTGAACAGCGCGGCCGCTCTCGCGTTGTCCTGCCGGTTGAAGCGGTACATGTGGTCAAGGCCCAGGTGGAAACAGGCCCAGGCATCGAGTTCTCCCGGCGCACGCCTGCGGGCGAGCCGCACTTCGTTCTGTGGGATCTGGACCGCCAGACTGGCCACCACATGGCTTTCGATGTCCGACCTGAGCTGCTGCAACTCAGTAAGGCCGCCGTGATAATGCTCTGCCCAGATCGTTCCGCTGCTGGTCATGTCGATCAGCGACACGCCGATGGTGACATGCTCGCCGGACAATTCGACCGTGCCGGTGAGCCCATAGCGAACACCGAGCTGCCGACCGGCGGACAGCGGGTCCACATCAGGCCCGCGAAAGCGGAAGCTCGATCCGCGTGCGATGACGAATAGCCAGTGCAGGCGCGACAGATCCGCAATGATGTCGGCGGGCAGGGCATCGGCCACGATTTCCTGTTGGCCCGGTTCGCCGAAATACTCGAAGGGCAAGACAGCGATAGAGGGCCGGCCATCACGTGCGTTCTTCAGCATGTCTTCAATCGCCGGGGCGGCTTGCTCCTCGGTCATGAGAGCGGATTTCACGCAGAGCGTTTTCTCCAGATCACCGCTGACCTCGGTGTCCGCAACAAACCGGAACCCTTTGCCATGGATTGTCCGGATGACTTTCTGCGCGCTGCCTGTGTCTCCCACTGCCTTGCGCGCCGCCTTGATCCGAGCCGCCACAGCAGTTTCGGAGACGATCCGTCCGTCCCAGATATGCTCGATCAATTCATCCTTGCTGACCATCCGGTCGCGGTTTTCCGCCAGCAGCAAGAGAAGGGAGAGGACTTGCGGCTCAATCGCCACGCGTTCGCCACCGCGGCGCAATTCGAAACGTGCCCCGTCCAGTTCAAAGCCGTCGAAGGTAAACACCAGGGCGTCGGCTTGCGGCACATGTTCCCCTTTCCCGAAAGTCTTCATGAAAAGGTCAGTTATATTCACGTCCCCGTCAAGCATTGCCGCAGGGGAAGGCGTATCTCTTGTTCATCGGGAGCAACCGATAGTTTTGAAGCACTGAGACATGAACCAGGAGATATGAAATGCCTTTGGTAACGATCGATGTCATCAAGAACGTTTTCACCCCTGAACAGAAGCACCAGCTGATCGAAAAAGTGACCGAAGCCATGGTCTCGGTTGAAGGCGAAGCCATGCGCCCGGTCACCTGGGTCCGCGTTATGGAAGTCGAGCAGGGTGATTGGGCGATTGGCGGCCAGCGCCTGGGAGCTGCGGACGTTCATGCCATGTCGGGCAAGAAAGTCGCCTGACCCGAGCGAAAATCTGTTTTCAGAAGGGCCGTGCCTCAGGGCGCGGCCTTTTGCATTTCGTCCCGTAGGTGCCGTGAACCCGCCGCCAAACCGCAAGTGCGGCTGTTGAAAATGCCTCAGGAAGCTGTACTCAAGCCAGCAGCAGCCAGGCATCCAGATCTTCTGAGCTAAGCTCCAGGGGAGGCATAGGCAATTGCAGCTGCGCATTGTTCTCGGCCAAAAAAAGCCAGCCCGGCGTCATGCGGGGCTGGCGGATTGCAGGCAACTGTGCTCAGGGGATTACCGCAGCGGGGCCGGGTCGTTTTCCGGGACAGGTGCGGGTGGAACCTTGGTGTCGGTGAAGGCGGGCACAGCCTCTTCGAAGGCGTCCAGCCAGGCCACCAGCTTCGGATGGGTCTTGCGCCATTCACCGGCAAAGCGGATGTCCAGATACCCGAGCGCGCAGGCAAGCGTCAGGGAGCCTGCGTTGACGTCTGAGGCGCTTGCCGGAGTGGGCGGGGTGTTGTCTTCAAAGTGCTTCAAGCCGCGTTCCATCTTGCCAGCCTGATACGCGTCCCAGGCCGGGTCACGGTACTTCTGTTCCTTGAAGCGCTTGTCGTAGACTCGGAGAATGGCCGCATCCATGATGCCGTCTGCCAGCGTCTGGTCGCGCAGGACCGCAAAACGGGCTTCGCCCTCGGGAAAGAGTTTGCCGCCGCCTGCCAGGAAATCGAGATATTCCAGAATGACGGAGCTGTCGTAAAGAACATCGCCGTTTTCCAGAATCAGCGCCGGGATCTTGCCGAGGGGGTTCTGGCTGCGCAGGCTGTCGGAGGGATCTGCCGTATTGGCGTCTTCCACTTCAACCTTGCCCTTGAGACCAAGAATGGACAGGCCGAGCTTTACCTTGCGGCCGAAAGGCGAGGGGGCAGACGAGCGAAGTTTCATCATGGGGCCGAACTCCTGAAAGACTTGGGCGGTTGGGGTGTCGAACGTGTTCAGTGAGCGCCGGGCGGCGGCACGGAGAGGCTGTCAGCGCGGCAGCCGGATCTGTCGACCTCCCGGCAGGACCTGAATTCGAGATCGCGTGTGAGGCAGATACGCACTTCCTCCAGCTCGCCCCTGTCACAGGCGACGGCAAGCCCAGCTTCCGTCAGGCCTGGATTGGCAAGCCGGAAGGCCTTTTCTACGGTCTCGGGCGCGGCCTTGCCTCGTTTGTCGAGCGTGCGGAAGGCGCCGGGGATGGTGATCTTGTCGTAAGCCTTGCGGGTGAGGGCGAAATAGTTTTCCGGCGTCAGACCGGAGCAGGTGCCGTGCTTGCGCCACTCGTGAAAAACGAGATTGTGGCTCGGCATGATGTCTTCCATCGAAACGGCGATCTGCCGGTCGATACGCTTGGGTGCGCCGGGGCAACTTTCGGGGAACCCCCGCTCATACTGCGGCCACAGGCCATGCACGACGAAGCGAAACGGTTTGGAGACGTCGCATTGGTGCGGGTTGGCATCCGCGCCCTGCTGTTTGCAATAGGTTGGTGACCAGGACAGGGCGAGGACGTAGAAATCGAACTTGCCCGTTTCATCGGCTCTGGCGGGAAGGCTCAAAAATCCCGCCAGGAGGCAGGCGAACAGTCTTCCGATGCAGCCGAACAGCGCCATGGATCAACTCTCTTGGGGGGGGGCGAGCTTACACCCTAGTGCGGGCGTGCCGTGCTGCAATGATCGCCATACACCCGCCACTTGTCGAGCGGAGCAAGGCAAGCCTCGACGTTCCAGCCCAGCCCGACGAAACCTGCGTGTTCTTCCACCATGTAGTGGACTGCCTGGATGCTGCCATCGGACAGGCTGGCCGTGCCCTTGCAGTAGCGGCGCTCAATCGGGCTGACATCGTTGCCACGACCGTTGACTTCGCTGATGCCGTCGATGCTCAAAATGGTGCGGCCGTCGTAATAGTCCCTGCGGGCGCGGGCGACAGTCCCGGCGACAGCGCTTTGCACGGATGCCGCCGTGCAATCCGGCAGGCGGTTGCCACTGGCAAAGGAGAAGTAGACACGGTCGTCATTCGCGGCCGCCGGTGCAGCCAAGCTTGCGCAAAAGGCCAAGGCTGACAGGGTCAAACAGACGGTACGGGCAATATGCACGGCGTAAACTCCGGAAAGCAAACTGTGAGGGAGACGATGGGGGAGCCGGGTCGGAAGGTCAAGGTTCGATACCGGTAAAAGTGTCATTGGAGGGGCTTTATTCGCCGATCATCTGTGTCACGTTCCAACTCGCGCCGGGCCCCTGGTGCAGAACATCGCACAACCAGGGCAGAACCAGACGCATTTCTTCCCCCAGCGTGTAGGGAGGGTTGATCAGCGTCATGCCGGACCCGAGCATTCTGGTGTCCGGGCCGCTCTTGCCTGCATTCAGGTCAAGGCTCAGCACGTCCCGCAGGCCTGCGTCCGCAAAGTCTTCGTGCATGCGCCGGATCGCTCTTGCATCCTTCATCGGATACCACATTGCATAGGTGCCGCCCGTCCATTTCTTGTAGGCCTTCACCACGGCATCGGTCATGCGGGCAAATTCGTCGGTCACCTCGTAGGCGGGATCGATCAGCACGAGGCCACGCTTTTCCTTGGGCGGCAGAAAGCTGCCCATGGCAAGCCAGCCATCCAGGTGGATCGTCTTGACCTGATGATCACCCGCGAACCGCTCAGCCAGCGACTTGAAGTCCGCCGGGTGCAGTTCCGTCAGGGTGAGCCGGTCCTGCTTGCGCATCAACTGCCGGGCCACCATGGGCGAGCCTGGATAGACCGTCAGTGTGTCGCCATCATTGAGTGAGCGCACCGCCGTCAGCCAGGGGGTAAGCAGATCCGCCACCTGCGGCGGGATATCGGCCTCGAGCACTTTGCCGATGCCAAGTTGCCATTCTCCGGTCTTCTGCATCTCCCGCGAATTGAGATCGTAGAGACCGATGCCCGCATGGGTGTCCAGGATGCGGAAGGCTTTGTCCTTGCGCTGGAAATAAGCGATCAGCCGGGCCAGAACGACGTGTTTCAGAACGTCGCCGATGTTTCCTGCATGGTAGGCATGGCGGTAGTTCATTCTGTCTTGTTTCCGGAAGCCGGTTCGGCTTCGCGCTTGAAGAAAACGACAGCCTTTTCACCGTGGTCGGCTCTGCCGATTTCCGTGAAGCCGAGCCGGCTGTGGAAGCGCATCGACCCCGGGTTGGGCGGGCGTTCGTTGACTTCGCAAACGAAGACGCGGCCGGTGCCGGCGAACCGTTCAAACAGGGCGGTGTAAAGGGCATCGCCGATCTTCTGGCCGCGACGGGTCTCGTCGACGCAGATCCGGTCGGTGTAGGCGAAGTTGGACAGGCGCTCGCTCAGCCAGTGGTAGTTCCGGCTGTCATAATCGGTGCCGTCGCCAAGACACAGCAGGAAACCGGCGGGCACCTCATCCACGACCGCGACAAGGCACACCAGGGCAGAATTGACGAGGTCGAGCAGGTCTTCGGCTGTCAGCTCGTTCACAGCCGGCACGGCAGCATTGTTCAGCGGAAGCAATGCATTGAGGTCGCCCGGCAGAAACGGGCGAATGGTCAGGGTATCGGACGAAACGGCAAGCATGGAGCCCCTCTATGGAATTCGGAGACGCCTTATAGGCACTTCGGGGGGATGTGAAAAGAGGTCCGCCAAATCCGTTGGTCGCCGGAAGAGCGGATGATCGGGCTGTCGGGCATTGCTCCAATGCGGGTCGGGGAGGTTGCGCCGGCACTCTTGGTGAAAAGACAGTGGGCGCAGCATGGCTGCGCCCACTCGCATCATACTCTCGACCCCTGCGTCGGCAGGGAAGGCCGGAGTTTATTCTTCGGCTGGTCCGCCCTGGTCTTCCTGCGGTGCATCGCCTTCTTCGAGCGCCTGCAGGTTGACCGCTTTCGGTCCCTTGCCCCGGCGGTCCGGCTCGGTCTCGAAAGACACACGCTGTCCGCTATCAAGGCCGGCAAAACCGGAGCGTTCGACTGCGGAAATGTGCACGAACACATCCGCATCGCCTTCGTCCGGGGTAATGAAGCCAAAACCCTTGTCATTCTTGAAGAACTTTACAGTGCCAGACTGACGCGGGCCGCGCTCGACAGGCGGCATGTCCCGCCGTGGGCGTTGCTGACGGAAGCCGCCGTCGCCTTCGCTGCCACCTTCGCGCGGAGCGCCACCATAGCCGCCGCGGCCACCGCCGCCGCCATAGCCACCGCCTTCACGGCCACCGCCGCCGTAGCCGCCTTCGCGTCCACCGCCGTATCCACCACGGCCACCGCCGCCGCCATAACCACCGCCTTCACGGTTGCCGCCGCCATAGCCGCCGCCCTCACGGTTGCCGCCACCGTAGCCGCCACCTTCACGTCCGCCGCCGTAGCCACCACGGCCACCGCCGCCGTAACCGCCGCCTTCGCGGTCGCCGCCGCCGCCGTAACTTCCGCGGCCGCCGCCGTCACGGTTGCCGTAACCGCCCCGGCCGCCGCCATAGCCACCTTCTTTATTGTCGTCGCGGCCGTAGCCGCCACCAAAATCATTGTCGCGTCCACCGCGGTAGCCACCGTCCCGGCCGCCGCCGTAGAAGTCACCACCAAACTCGCTTCCGCCAAAATCACTGCCGAAGTCTTGCGGACCGCCAAACTCGCGCTTGCCGCCGCGCCGACCACGCGACCGCCGGTCCGAATCACCATCGTGCATTACCGAATCACCTTAATTGTTGCGCCCTTTCGGCACATAACGACCAACCTCACCCGCCTTCACAGTCGAGTCACCACACCCAGGCGCACTCCGTGCGTCTGTTCAACATTCTGGGATCGGGTTGAAGCAATCCTGCCGCATCCTTCTCCAGCCGCTGCGTTTTCATCATAAGGGCGGGATAGGGAAAATCGCAAGAAAATCCTTGGAGAAAGGCCTAATTCGAGGCGTTTTTCAGCGGCCAGGTGTTTGACCAATTGGACAAGTCAGGTTCCGTTCCGTCACATGTCTTCCGGGCTGCTTCCTCAAGCAGCACCAGGCCGGTGCCGTTCCAGACCCAGCGGTTCCACAGGCCACATTCGCCGACGCCGGACCCCTTGAAGTAGCTGACAAGCTGCTGGTCGGCCGGAATCCATCTTGCGTTGTAGATGAGATCCGTTGCTATCGGACCCTTTTCCGACATACGGGCGACATGAACCTGACGAGCCGCGCCGTCCTTGCCGGAGAGCACGGCTACATAGGGGCTGTTGTAGGCGGTCGGTGCGCCGCACGGGATGATGTAGAGTGCGGCGCTGTCGGCGAGCGGTACACGGACCGCGTTCAGGCTGGCGAAGATTGTCGGGTCGATTTCCGAGCAAAGGCGGTTGGCGGACCACACGGCCGCAACTTCCGGTGGGAGCTGGTCGGCGCTCATTACCGGAATGGCATGCGGCGCGTCCCTGGCCGGGTCGGCGCCGGGGAAGACGATGGCTGCAACGGTGCCTGTCCGGTCCTGGCGATTGTCGAGCCAGAGCAGGCTGGACTTGAGGCCAAGCAGGGGAACCGGCACGGCAACAGGGTCAGCTCCGCTGGCCGCAGGCAGGCGGATGGTCAATTCCTTGCCCGTGCGCATGGCATCAAGCAGTGTCGTTGTTGCTGGCCCGGTCGGATACCAGAAACCTTCTCCACCCAGTGGGCGGAAGCCGGCCGGCGGATTGACTGCCGGCTGCATTTCGCGAAGCTGTTCGATCGGCAGGGCCTCGATGGGAACACCGTCCACCTCGAACTTGAGTGTGCCGTCCTGTTGAAGTTCGGTGTTGGTGGTCACGCGAACGAGCGGCTGCGCCTCGGCTTGCCAGTCACGGACGATACGCACATCGACCCAGACCGACTGGCTGCGGGTGAAGGAGGAGGCGAAACACACCCCAGTGTTGCCGCAATCGACCGTCCAGCTTTCGAAGCTGGGTGTCGTCCGTCCGGGCTGCGCCATTGTGCTCGAAGCGCCCATAAGCGCTACGGCAACAGTCATCAGCAGTGTCTTCAGTCGTGGCGTCATCAGCTCCGGCTATCCGAATGGTCTTGGCATCTTCCAACAGGTCCATACATCTTGTACGAAATGCACGCGGCCAGGTGAAGCCGCGATTGACCAGAAAGACGACACCGGATGGTGTTGTCCCGTATTTGTTACATCGGGCCATGCAAGGCCGCTGTTAAAGGAGCCTGCCATGGCGCAAGACACAACAAATTCCGGCGGCGGCGAAAATGCTGAAGACGGTATGCCGCCGATCCAGGTCATGGTTCTTGCCGTAACACCGTTTCAGCAGAACTGTTCGCTTATCTGGGACCCATCAACCTTGCGCGGGACGGTGGTCGACCCGGGAGGTGACGTCGACAAGATCCTGGCGGCCATCGACAAGCAGGGCGTCAAGGTTGAGAAGATCGTTCTCACGCATGGTCATATCGATCATGTCGGTGGCGCGGCAGATCTTGCAGAAGCGCTCAAGGTGCCGGTGGAAGGTCCGCATGAAGCCGATCAGATGCTGATCGACAGGGTGGCCGACCAGGCGGTGCAATTCGGCGTTGAAGGCGTGAAGCCCGTGACGCCGGATCGCTGGATGGTTGAAGGCGATCAGGTGGAAATCGCCGGCCGCATGTTTGACGTGCTGCATTGCCCCGGGCATTCGCCCGGTCACCTGGTGTTTTTCGACAAGGAACTGCGTTTCGCGATTTCCGGGGATGTGCTTTTCGCTGGTTCCATCGGCCGTACGGATCTGCCGGGGGGCGATCACGCGACCCTGATCAAGTCGATCCGGGAAAAGCTGCTGCCGCTCGGGGACGATGTTGCGTTTCTGCCGGGACACGGCCAGGCCTCGACCATCGGTCACGAGCGCGAAACCAATCCGTTCCTGACGTGAGACGCGGGAGACAGGCAGCCTGAATTGCGCTGCCTGAACCTTGTTGCCCAAAATGGAGTAGGACGTTCGGCTAGAGTGCCGGGACGACCGCTCAGGGGGCCTGAACCGTCAGAGCAGGCCTCTCAGATCGTCGATACGGTCGTTGACCAGCCAGCCGTAGTAGTTTTCCCGCGGCCAGCGTTGACCGCTGCGGCGGAACTTTGCGGCGCGGCTCCAAGGGTCACCAAGATTGTAGAGCGTTGCAGTCAGGCCAGGGTTCTTCGAAATGTCCACCTTGCCGACGGATTTGTAGGCGGCGATGGAGTCCTTGATGATCGCGGCCATGTAGTGCAGCGAGATATTCGGGTCCATGGTGGCCTTGTAGACAGCTTCTGAATCTTCCGCGGTCAGCTTGCGGAAGTTGCTTGTGCTGGCAACCCTGTCGGTCATCTTGAGCACTGTGAGCGGGCTCAACTGGCCGAGACCGAAACTCTGGCCGGAGTAGAGCGGCTGGAAGAATGCCTCGTTGAAGTTCTTTCTCGGATAGCGAACGCCATCGACCGACCGGCCGCGAAACTTGCTGTTCCAGACGTTCTCGTAGCAGGACCACCTGCGGTCGGAACTTTTCTGAATGTGGTCCTTGCGGCAGCGGTCGAACTGCGGACGTTCGACAAAAGTGTCGACATGCTCTCCGTTCAGTTCGAAGTCGAAGCGGATGCCTGCGTAGGAGAGTGCCTTCACATAGTAGGATTGCGCACTGTCAAGCGTGTCGTAATTGTAGGTATGCTCACCGACGATGGCACCGATGATGTGGATCGGATCGATGCCGTAGCGCGCAGACACACGCTTGATGGACCCCATCAGGCGGCGGTCACGCTTCAGAACAGCCAGAACCTTGTTGAACTTGGCATCGTAGGATGACTTCGAGGCGGCGGTGCGGCGGGAAGATGCGTAAGGGATCTTCGGTTGGCTGCTGAGGCGGTTTCCTTCCGGAACCACCCGCACCGACTGCGCCTGCACGGTCGTGCTTGTTGCAAGAGGCAACGCCAGGGGGGCCAGAAGCAGACCAAAAATCATACATCCAGTCAGAAGCCTGGAGATTTGGCCGAGATGAGGGGTCTTCCTGCACACCATAGTTTTTCTGCGCCTGGCTTTATCTTGTGTTTCTTGCCGACCAAATGCGGTCATGCCTGCGAGCTTTAGCTGTTTCACATAGCTCGCCGGATGTGACTGTAAATAACTCATCTTGCAAAAAGCCCCCAGAAAAAACCACTGCGACATCGAAGATGCAACAGGTTCCTCTCTCTAGGGTAAGGACATCAACAAAGAAGTGATGTCGGTCACAGGGGGGGCGGATTGTCAGGAGCCGGGCTTTGAACGGAAAGCGGACGCGGGTCCCATGCGAAGGCGAACCGCCTTCGGAACGGCCAGGAAATCATAGAAAGCCCTGTGCTGCCGCAAGCCGCACAGTTCCCGCTGGATGGTGACATGCCAGAGCGCTTCGCCGGCTTCGGCAAGCCGGTTTTGCAGCGTTTCGGTATCTGTTGCAGGGGCTTCCTCTGCCGACTTCAGATCGGCGAGGGCCTTTTCCAGCTTTTTGGTCAGCCGGGAAAGTGTCGAGGCCTTCTCGTTGAGGACTTCGTTTTCCAGCGCTGCCGAGAGCGGGTCCTTGTCGGCGGGGCTGATCAACTGAGGCGGGCGTAGGCTCATGTCTTCAGGTGGTGCTGTCTTATTCCGGCACGGGTGATGAGAAATGCAGGGTCACACGGCGGATCGGTTGAGGGCAAGGTCTTTTTCGAACAGCAGAAGTCCGACCAAGGCAAACAATTTCAGCGCACATGGCAAGGCTGCATAGGTGATGCTGAGCATGAAGTTCAGCTCCGGCGTCATGACACCGCCGGGCTGGTATCCGAAAAGCCCGAGAAGCGGCAGGGCAACGCCCGTTGCCAGCGCCAAAGCGGATTTGGACAGAAACGCCATGACCGCAAACAGACGTGAGGCTTCTCCCTGACGGCGGTCTTCATCGATGTGGTCGGCCAGAATGGCAGGCGGCAAGGCCAGGTCGGCGCCAAGGGCCAGACCGGAAAGGGCGCACACCAGACCATAGGCTGTCAGGTCTCCCTGTTGAAGCAAAGCTGCCCAGCAGAACGTGAGGATGGCAACGGCAAGCGAGATCTGCCACGCCCGTATCTTGCCGAAGCTGCGGGCAAGCCGGGTCCAGAGCGGCATGGAAATCACGCCCGAGAGAAAATAAATCAGCAAAAACAGGCCCGTGTAACTTTCCGCGCCAAGCCTGTCTCGGATGAAGAACATCACCAGGACGGCGGGGATGGCGCTCGCGAAAATATTGAGAAACAGAAGCCCGAAGAACAGACGCCGCCAGCGGTTCCGAAGCAGGGCCAACCACCCCATGACAGGAGTGTCCGATTGCGGCTTCTCAAGCGGCGCTGACCGCATCCAGCGGAGCAGCAGCCAGAGTGAGACGACCAGAAGTGGCAGGTAGCCGAGCGTGACATAATGGAAAGCTGTTTCGAGGTCGGTCAGGGTTGCCAGAGCCGCCGGTAAAACAGATGCCACCAGAAGGCCGGCAAGGCCGAAGCCTTCGCGCGCTGCCGTGATGGGTGTTCGGTCGGACGCCTTCGTTTTCCAGAGGCCGCCTAGGGTCTGGTAGTTGATCGTGACGACGGAAAATCCCGTGGTGCAGATAAGCACCGACGCGGCAAACCAGACCAGTGGTGCGGCTTCAAGGGGGTGAAACAGCATCCAGAAACCTGCCCCGAGCAGCAAGGCGCCGAACGCAAGCACTGCGCCGCGCCACTGGTGGAACCGGTCACTGAGGCTGCCGATGAAAGGATCCTGAACAGCGTCGAACAGGCGCAATACAAGAAGGATGGCGCCAAGCGTCGCAACCGGCTGCTGCAATGTGACAGCGTAAAAATCCGGGGCGTGCAGGTAGATCGGCAAGCCGGCAAAGGCCAGGGGGAATGCCATCACCCCATAGGTGGCCAGGCTGGAAAGCGTCACGCTTCCGGCATCGTCCGTCTCAAGTCGATGTGCCGTCTCGCTGCCGCGAGAGCGTGGTGTCACGAACCGGACCCGACCAACTTTGCACGCAACTGCGGATTACGTGTGTTGCCGCCCAGCCAGATGGCGAAGAATTTCTTCGTGAAGGCTGGATCGGTGATGGCTCCAAGCTTCCGGTTGCCGAGATAGAACTCGGCATGACCGCTGCTGGTGCGGACACCCGTTATGGACTGGCCGGGCGTCACATTGGGAAAGATGGCTTCCATCTGAGCTTGCCATTTTGCCAGTTGCGCGTTCGAAACACCGCCCTGCCGCCTGATTTCCTTGACCGAGCTTTCGGCAATCTGTGTGCCCGTAAAGCTTCGCAGGTAGTTCAGCTTCAGGGCGAAAGGGGAAGCAGGGCTGTAAGTGCCTTGGGGAGCGTAAAGTTCGGCGTCGAACACCTTGAACCCGAGGAAGGTCATCCTGCCCTTGCCGACGAGTTCTGGCGAGGGCATAAGCCTGGATGCCGTGCCGAGGTCGGCCAGAGCAGAGCTCGCCGGCACGGTTACAGCCAAAGCCAGTAGCAATGCGGCGGCAAGTCCGCGCTGCCTGAAGCGGTGTGTCGTCAATTGAAGAACCATCGCGCAATCCTCCGAAAATCGTTTCGTGGGCCCAGCCACCAACTCTCTACGGGGGAACAGGGTCGCCGGATTAGTCGGCGTTGGCCTTGGTTCAATCCGGCTGTCGGCATGGGCCGCCAGTGACCTTGCCTTTGAAGGAAGATTTGCGGTGCCGGCGCCGGCGCTGAGCGACCATCGTCGGGTGTCCCGCTGGCCGTTATGTCCGCTTTGTGATTGCAAGATTTTCGGCTATCATGTTTTCTTCGATTTCGCAATGCAGTATAGTGATGAAAAGCAAAGGCCGACTGCGGACGGTGCGTCATGTCACATGATCGTACCTGGAGCTGAAAAGGTCTGGAAGCGCGTCGCCGGAGGAATGTTCGGCACATTTTCCATTTATCAGGTGAGACCGCATCGCGCGGAGCCTAAAGCGTCAGCTTGGACGATTGTCATGAGTGAGATCGATTTCAAACCGAAACTGAAGCAAAAAACAAAAGTGCAGCGGCCGAAGCTCTACAAGGTCATGCTGCTGAACGATGACTACACACCTCGGGAATTCGTCACCCTGATCCTGAAGGCGGAATTCCGTCTGGATGAGTCTCAGGCGGAGGTCGTGATGATGACGGCACACCAGAAGGGCGTCTGTGTTGTCTCCGTTTATCCGAGGGACGTTGCCGAAACCAAGGCCACCCGCGCCGTCGATGCCGCGGGACGGCTTGGCTATCCGCTGCAGTTCACCGTCGAGCCGGAGTGACGTCGCAGGCAGGTGATTTCCATCACCCGCCAGACTGTTTCCAACATGTGCACACCTTCTTGCCCGCGGTGGCTGGCATGAAATCTGCTGATGATGCAATCAAGTGCTGCAGACATCAGGATTTGTGCCAATATGGAACATTGCCCAGGAGCGGTTGCTCCGAAACAGAACATTTCCTTCCGCAAGATCGTTATCACCGGGGGCCTGGGATTCGTCGGGGCGAAGGTTTTCACACGTGTTGCCCGGATGGCGAATGTCGCCGAGACGGTTGTCCTCGACCGCGTGTCCTACGCGGCCGATTTCCGCCGCCTGGCGCCTTTCGGAGACGCGGGCGACCTGCCGGTCATACGCGGCGACATCCGCTCGCCCATCGACGTGGCGGCGGCACTGCATGAGTGCGATGCCGTTATCCATCTGGCGGCGGAAACCCATGTGCCCCGGTCTTTTAAAGCTCCGGAGCTGTTCTTCGACGTCAATGTGACTGGCACTGAAGTGCTCTTGAATGCGGCGCAGGAAGCCGGTGTGAAGCACTTCATCCACATCAGTACGGACGAAGTCTACGGCCCTGCGCTGGAAGAGGTGCGCGAAACCGCTCCCCTGAGGCCGACAACGCCCTACGCAACCTCCAAGGCCATGGCAGAGGAAGCCGTCATGATGGCGGCGCAAAACGGGTTGAGGTCGACTATCCTGCGACCGACCAATGCCGTCGGCACCGGACAGAACCCGGAAAAACTGTTTCCGCGTTTCGTCATGCAGGCATTGAAGGGGCAACGGCTGACGGTCGAAGGCACCGGAGCCCAGGAACGCAGCTTTCTGCCCGCCAGCGATCTTGCCGCCGCGATCTGTCTCCTGCTCAACACACAGGACGAACAGCCGCTCGAAATCTTCAACGTTTCCGGGGAAGAAGATCTGTCGGTGCTTGAGGTCGCCCGCCGTGTGTCCGGCGTGACAGGCCGTTCCACCGGACTGCATTTCATTCGGGACCGCGAGACCAACGATCAAGCCTATCGGATCGACGACAGCCGCTTGCGTTCGCTTGGATACCGCCAGAAGAGCTCTGTAGATCAGGAACTGCGTGCGATCTATCGGGACATGCGGTCTCGTGTCCGCCGCCTGGCCGATGAGGACAGATTCTGATGTTGAACCTGCCGGCAACGGCGCTTCAGCCGATCCGCTTTCATTCCACCCACATTCCGTCCGCTACCTTTGGCGCGGTCGCAGAGGCGCTCAGCAGCAAGCATCTGCGTGCCGGTGGCAGCTATAGCCGCAAGGCGAAGGCTCTGGTGAGCAGGCATGTGGGCCATGACCGTGTGTTCCTGACCAATTCCTGCACCTCCGCCCTGGAAATTGCAGCGCTGGCGCTGGATCTTGGCCCGGAAGACGAGGTTATCGTTCCCACGTTTACCTTTTGCGCAACGGCGACTGCCTTCGCCCGCATGGGCGCACGGATCGTGTTGGCCGACATCGATCCGGCGACGATGATGGTGACAGCCGAGACGCTGGAAGCGCGTCTGACGAACCGGACGCGGGCCGTCGTGGTGGTGCACTATGGCGGAGCGGCCGCTTCCATGGCTGCAATCATGAACCTGTGCGACCGGCACAACATCGTCATCATAGAAGATGCTGCCCAGGCTTTCGGCACGAAACAGGACGGCCGGGCTGTCGGGACATGCGGTCTGTTCGCCGCTTATTCGTTCCACGAAAGCAAGATCATCAGCTCCGGTCACGGTGGCGCGCTGGTCTTGAACAGTGGCAATCCGCGTTTGCGCGAACGCGTCGAGGAGCTGCTGGCGCGCGGTACGAATTTTCCTGCCTTCGCCCGGCGGGAAGTGAACCATTATGAATGGACCTCCGTCTCTTCCAGCTTCGAAATGCCCGATCTGAATGCGGCCTTGCTCTTCAGCCAGTTGACGGATGTAAGGGAAATCCTTTTCAAGAGCCGCGCGATCTGGGCCTATTACGAAAAGTCGCTTCGAAATCTTCCGATCGAGATCCTGCGGCCGGAAACCGGGACGCAGGCCAACGGCTATTGCTTTGCCTTTCTTGCAACAGACGGCGAAACCGTTGAGCGGCTGCTGCAGGGCTCGGCCATGTTGGGGCTCGGCATTCAGTCTCACTACAAGCCGCTCCATCTTTCCCGGTTCGCCGGGCAAAATCTGGCAGGCAGTTGTCCGGGTGCGGAACGCACCTGGGACCGTCTTCTGCGTTTGCCGGTCCACATGGACCTGAACACCGGCGACGCAGCCAGGATCTGCGACTTCCTGCAAACGGAACTGGGCTGAAGCAGCAGGTTATTCCCGGTGTCTGGCCGATACCGCCCGGTGCAGCAGAACAGCCATGGTGTTCATCGCCAACTCAAGGTGGGAGATAATCCCGGCCTGTTCGAAATAGGCGGTGTCGCGGGAAAGCCTTTCAGGCAGGATCTTCCTTGCGTAAACCTCGTCGGTGTCGGCGGCGCCGTCGATCCGGTGAAGATGTCTCAAGGCCCACAGGGTGCCTGGGCTGAGCAGGCCCGGCACGAACAAAAGAGACTTTCGCATCTCGTCATCATAGTAGCGCGCGACAATTCCGGGGTCTTCCGGTCTGGGTCCGAAAAACGCCATGTCGCCCCGCAGGATGTTCAAAAGCTGGGGCAGCTCGTCCAGCTTGGTGTTTCTCAAGAACCTGCCGATTGGGGTGATGCGACTGTCGCCAACCGCAGTGATAGCGCCGGCATTGCTTGTAGCGGCCTTGCTTTTGCCGGGGCGCATGGTTCTGAATTTCACCATGGCGAAGGTGCCGCCCCCCAGGCCGACGCGCCGGGCGATATAGAACGGTGACTGACGGTCGGTGAGCCAGACGAGAAGAGCGATACCGGCGAACAGCGGCGACAGCAGGATCAGGAAAACGGCGGCAACAACCTTGGTCATCAATTCATCGACAGGCAGAAGAAGCTGATGGGTAACGACCCGGTCTGGCCGGAAACGTCGGAGGAAACCGGTCCTTGAACAACAAGGCCCCGGACTTTGAAACCCGAGGCCTTATTCAATTTCATGCGGAAGGGAGGCGATGGAAATCGCCGTCCCGCGTCAGTCGCGCAGCTTGACGATCTTGTCGTCACCGCCGCCCGGGGTGTTGCCGTCCGGTCCGTCGTCGTCGGAACCGGCGTCATCATTCTTCGACGGCTCGCTTGCGCTTGTCATGGGCTCGGTGATCCCCAGCTCAGCGGCAGGGTCGTAGCCTTCGGTCAATCCGAGTTCTTCAGCCGGGCCGCGACCTTCCATTGCCATCTGATAGTTCGCGATGACCGACTTCAGCTGCACGATCTGCTCGTTGGCGGTATCGACCTGGATCTTGTAGCGCTGGAGACGCTTGTTCTCTTCGATCAGGTCTTCCAGGTTGTCGGCATATTTCTTGTTCTGGTTGCGCTGGTGGTTCAGATCCGTCAGGGCCGAATTGTAGCGCAGGTTCACTTCACGCAGCTTGGCGGAAGTTGCCATAAGCTCGTTGCGGTCTTTTTCATGGTTCTTCTGCGCGCTGTCGAGCAGGTGTTCGATTTCCTGCATGCGTTTGAGAAGATCGCGGCTGCGCTCCTTCAGCGTGGAATTTTCACGCGCCATTTCCTGCAACGACTGGGCGCCGATGCGGCGCTGGGACGACAGGTTCTCGATTTCCGCATTCAGCGCATAGACCTCGTTGTCATGCTTGCGCTGCTCTTCCTCAAGCCGGCTCTTGGCGTAGGCCTGTTCCTGATTGGCCACGTCCAGATGAGACTTGAGATCGATGTTGTCGTTGCGGAACTCGACCAGTTCGCGCTTGACCGATTCCAGTTCGCTGGTGACCTGGTTGTTCTTGCGAACTTCGTCTTCCAGAAGCTTGGCGCTTTCGGACAGGTTCTGCTGCAGTTCCTTTTCCCGATGGCGGACCGCTTCCAGATCGGAGCCGAGGCTTTCGGAGTGTTTTTCCAGCGTATCGAACTTCGCCTGCAGGTCAGTGAGCTTGCCTGTGAGGTCCGAGACCTGGGAGTTGGCTTCGACCAGCTTGGCACTCTGCAGCCGGTATTCCTCGTTGACCTTCTTGTTGTTGTCGCGGATGGAGACGATGTCGTTGCGGGCGGTCTCCAGCGCGGTGCGGGTTTCGGTCGCGCGCTTGCGCAGCGAGTGCACCTCGGCCTGTGCATCCTCCAGCTGCGTGGTCAGCGTCCTGACCATGTGTTCGGCATCGAGAAGATCGGTGGAGATCTTGGCGTTTTCGGACTTCAGGCGGACCTCGGTCTCCACGCTTGTGCGGGAGCCTTCAAGGTACTCGGCCATCATGCGGATAGACGTCTGACTTTCTGCGGCGAAGGCGGCCATCTGCTCGAAGGTCTGGTTGAGACCGCCGACCCGGGACTTGAGCACGTCCAGATGGTTCATCTTCTCCTGCATCTTCAGGGCAAAAGGCGAAAGATGCTCAACGTTGCTCATTTCGGAAACCTGTACGATTTCCTGAATGTCGCTTGCCTCTGTCCCGGTCTCGACCCGCTGCTCCCGGTCACTGCCGGGGCGCGAGGATTTCGAGAAAATGCCCATTCCTGTCTCCTGACTGTCCCGCCGGCGCCGCCCGGCGAAAGATACGCAAATTCTTAACTCAATATTAACCCACAAGCGCTGGCAGTTTCAACGACTCAGGGCAACTTGAACCCAGAATA
Source organism: Stappia sp. BW2 (assembly GCF_008107695.1). Lineage (GTDB taxonomy): Bacteria > Pseudomonadota > Alphaproteobacteria > Rhizobiales > Stappiaceae > Roseibium. Next base: position 153,691 of record NZ_VIRG01000070.1, read on the forward strand.
CAGTGTGAAGTGTTAACCTCAAAAGACAGATATCCCCGGCATTTTAATGGATTTGAACCTATGGTTAATATCTGGGCACGGTTTACAACGCCGCGTGGGGCCCGCGTAGGCTGACAACTGGCCGGGTTCACAGCGCGAGAGGAGGAGGGAATGACACCCGCCTATCTGGTTTTCATGACCTTCATGACACTGGCATTTCTCCTGATGATTGCCGGCTATGTGAGCGCGCTTTTCTTCATCAAGCGGCTGAACCTTGTGGAGGAGGCAGCGCTTTCTCCGCTTAAAGGGGCCGGACTCTGGAAACGCATGTTCACGCCCGGCAGCTTCGGTGTCGAGGCCGAGCCATCCCGCCGCCGCATTGCCAGGCTCTACTTTCTGGCCCTGGCGGCTTTCGCAATTGCCATACTCCTGTTTTTCATCCTGCCGGCCGTACCGCGTTCATAACGCCCGGCTGATCACCCGTTTTGATGATACCGGTTGACGCTACGTTCGGGATTGGACGAAATGCTTGAGACCGATCACGGTCTTTCCGGAGATATTCATGCGCGTTTTTCATAAGGCATTTTTGCTGGGCCTTGCCCTGGTATCGTTTTTCCACCTGCCGGCAGCCGCCTATCAGTTGTTCCACACCTACAGGATTGCCGGCAGCGACATACTGGCGGTCAGCGAAGGGGAATACGTCGTCGAGGACCCGTTGGTTCTGAGACTGAAATTGAAGTCCGGCACCAGCGAGCCGGCTGACCTGGTGATCGAGACCGACGGGGACATCGAAGAGTGCAAGCTCCAGCTGGAAAACATCATCGGCTCCAATTCCGCCTATGCGGAAATTGTCGTCGACATGAACGCCCAGACCATGAACGGCGTGCTCATGATCCAGTGCGCGGTGTTTCAGGGCCTGTTTCCGGAGAGGCAATAGGCTCGCCCCGCAGCAACAATCAGGCTGTCATTCCGGGTGAACGCTGACCTTCAGTCCCTCCAGCAAAGGCCTTAATCCCCCATCTCGTCAATCGTCCAGCTGAGCGGCCAGCCTTCGGCAGGGCCGGTGATGCCGTCGCAGTCGGATTTTTCGAGATATTCCATCAAGGTGTAGTTGCCGCTTTCGGCTTCGATCTCGTGACGCTCGAAGGTGCCGCAATCGTAGTTGGGGGAAGCGTAGGTGGTGCCCGTCACCTGGCCGCTGTCCGGGTCGAAAAACAGATTGTTGACCAGAGCATGGTTGGGCTGATTGAAGCCAGGGGGTGTTTCGAACTCCTTCCACTCGTCCAGGGATGGATCGAAGGGGATATGCGTTGCCATGTAGTAAGGCACGTTGACGTCGGCCATCTGACAGGGAACGACCCAGGTTTCGACGTCCCCTTCCGCGTAGTATTGCGCGCCGAAGGCTGGCACCGTTTCCGCAAGCTGACAATTCAGCGTGCGGTAGCCCATCATCTGGACCTCGTCCGGAAGCTCGTTGACCGCATAAACCTGGCCGCGCGTGCCCCTGTCGATGCCGCTGTTGTTGGTCTGCTGGGATGGCATGATCGGCGGCGGCAAATCGTCTGAAGGCGCTTCAGTAACCGTTTCGGCAGGCGCCGGAGTAGGCGCAGGCGCAGGCTCGGTCGGGGCCGACGCCGAGGCTGTGGCTGGCGCAGATGCCGGTGCGGCGGCAATGCCGGTGGCTTTTTCCGATGACAGGCCACCCCAGGCCACGATGGCATCCTGTCGGCCGATACGGCCCTGAACCTCATCCATTTTCAAAAGTGCGTGGGTGATGCCGCTGAGCGAGACCTCGTAGGTGATCGTGCCGGTGTTGCCGCCATATTCGATCTGGACCGACGCGTCCTGGCCAAGACGCAGGTTTTCGATCAGGTCCCGGTCGGCGTCTCCGCCGAAGGTCATTTCATTGCCGGTGTAGATCTTGGCGGCCTTGCCGAAGAAGCCGACATTGTCCTCGTCGCCTTCAATTTCGATCCGGGCACGCAGGCCGGTTTCGAGAGGCGTCTTCGGACGAAGCGTCACGAAAACCTCAGCGTCTGGCTTGGCGCTGCGCTCCACCTTGAGCCGGAACGCTTCACCGTTGGAGCCGCTGCCGTTGGTTTCGGCGATGCAGTAGTTCTTCTCGTTGCAGCGTACCGACCACTCGCCGAAGTCGGTTCGGTCGAGTTCAGCGGCCGCCGGTCCGGCGAGCACCATGGATAGCGATGCGAGTGCAATCAGTTTTTTCGTCACGTCAGCCCCCTCTGACTGTACCGGCTCTGCGCCGGTCTCTGCCCCACCATGGCGGTCTACGACCTGAAGTCAATCAGGCAACGATGGAAACAGGTATCCTGTTGGGAAAGAGCAGGTTTGGCGTCTGTGTGCGCACGCAGACTGGAACGAATGCGTCCGTCACTTGTTTTCCATCGAGCGCACCTGGCCGACGAAGGTTCGGGAAAGTTCGCCGGGGGGCGAGAGGATGGAAAGAATGACGTCTAGATTGCTTCGAAATTCAACGGCCATGGCACTTGTCCTGGCCATCGGTCTCCCGTTGCAGCCGGATATGTCCCGTGCCCAGGAGACGGCGGTGGATTGTGCGGCCAATCCGGACCAGGAGGCCTGCCGGACGGAGGAGGCTGCGCCTTCCGGAGAAGCAAACAGCGGTGAAGCGCCTGCGGCACCAGCATCTGAAGAGGGGGCGTTTGAAGCACCAGCCCCTGAAAGCGCATCTGAAAGCGCGCCTGAAACTGCCCCGGAAGCTGCCCCAGAGGCCGCGCAAGAACCCGCCCCGGAAGTTGCTCCAGAGGCCACACAGGACCCGCAACCTGCCGAGTCTGCCGACACCGAGGAAGCGCAGCCGGAGGCAAAGCCCGCTGCTCCCGTGGAGGAAGCCAAGCCCGCCGAGAAACCGGCCGCTCCGGTTGAGGATGCTGCACCGGCGGAAAAGCCCCAGAACACCGAAGAGATGAACACCGAAGAGACGAACGCTGAAGAGACGGCCACGCCCGATGCGAAGCCGGAAGCGCCGACTGAAGAAGCTGCACCCACAAAAAAGCCTGCAGTTGAGCCATCATCTGAACAGACGGACCAGACCGGACAGACGGATGCTGCATCGGAAGCTTCCACCGCTGAACAGCCGGCGGAAGAGCAGCCCGCTGACGACGGGTCCAGCACGGAAGCCGGGCAGGAAGAGACTTCGCAAAGCCCGGACACGAAGGCCGATTCAGCTGCAGCAGAAGAACCTGCTGCCGAAGAGACCACCGCCGAAGAGGGCTCCTTGAAGAGCGCCGGGGAAACCGAACCGGCAGCTGCCGCTGTGGCGGAGCCCGCGTCGGAAGAGGTTGCCCCTGAGCAGACCGACGCGGAACAGAAGGCCACGGATCAAAAGACGACGGAGCAGAAGACCGCTGAGCCGGTGCAGGCTGATACGCTCGCGGCGCCTGATGCTTCTTCGGACGCTGCACCGGTTGCAGCAACCGCCGCAGATGAGACCGTGACCGACGAACCGGGCGAGCTGATTGACGCCCAGGCAGCCGCGCCGGCGGACGAACCGGCGGCTGTCGTTTCGGACGATGCCACAGACGCGCAAAGGGCTGAAGTCAAGGCGAAGGAAGAACGCCGCCGTGACGAAGCCCGCGACCGCAGGCTGGAACTGCTCGGTGCGGCTGCCGTTGGCGTCGGGGTCGGGATGCTGATCCCCGCCCTTGGCGGCAAGGTGGTCGAGGATCAGGGAGACCGGATCATCGTTGAGCGCGACGGCGAATATTTCGTGCGCAAGGACGAAAGCAGCCTGCTGCGCTATGGCGACGATGAATTCCGGGCTGAACGCCTGCGCGGGGGCCGCACGCGCGAAACAGTCACCCGGCGCAATGGCGTGAAGATCGTCACGATCCGCGATGAGGGCGGTTATGTGCTCTACCGCTCTCGTCTTCTGCCGGATGGCCGCGAATATGTGCTGATCGACAATCGCCAGTACAATCAGCACCACCGGAACTACGACCGCGAGCTGCCGCCGCTGCAGGTGGGTATTCCACGCGATCGTTACGTTGTGCCGGCTGGCCGGGCGAATTATGACGATATCTACCAGACGTTCACCGCCCCGCCGGTGGAACAGGTGGAACAGGCCTATTCGCTGCGCGACATCCGCGAAAGTGAACGCCTGCGCGACAAGGTGCGCCGGGTGGATCTGGACACGATCACCTTCGACACCGGCAGCGCAGTGGTGCGCCAGAGCCAGGTGCCGCAACTTGAAGATCTCGCCCGTGCCTCCCAGGCCTTGATCGAACAGGACCCGACAACGGTTCTGCTGATCGAAGGTCATACGGATGCGGTCGGGTCGGATGTCTCCAACCTGGCCCTTTCGGACCGCCGGGCGGAAACCGTCGCCCGCATTCTGGCGGACTTTTATGGCGTGGCCCCGGAAAACATGGTCGTGCAGGGCTATGGCGAGGACTATCTGAAGGTCGATACGCAGGGCGCGGAAGAACGCAACCGCCGCGTGACGATCCGCAACATCACGCCGCTTCTGAGTGCCCGTAAACAGTAACGGCAGTCAGCCTGCCTTGATTTGGCAGGGACGTCCGCACTGCAAACAGCGCTGGCGACAATGATCGGGCTCCGGCTGTGCCGGAGCCCGTTTTGCATGGCTTCATGAGCCTGAAAAGTTTGTTCACCTAGCGTTAGCAGTGGTTCTCCGCCGGCCTGCCGGTTAAGTTGGACATATCTGCCCGGTTCTGCGGGCACGCTTTTCGTGCAACGGGAGCCCGATTTTCATGAAGTTCCGTCCGGCTTTTGTGGCCAGCCTCATTCTGTCCCTGATGATGCTTTCGCCGGCAAGCGCGGCGCAGAAGGTGGCGCTGATCATCGGCAATTCGCATTATCTCAACGTCAGCCCACTCGACAATCCGGTCCGCGATGCGGATCTGGCGGGCAGAACCTTCAAGGCGCTGGGGTTTGACAGCCAGGTGCTTCTGGATGCCGATACCGATGATTTGCGGCAGGCGCTTCGGGAGTTTCAGACAGCCTCGGCGGATGCGGAAGTCGCCGCCATCTTCTTTGCCGGCCACGGGGTGCAGGCGGCCAACGTCAACTATCTGCTGGCCACGGACACGGGCGCGGAAAACAAGGCGACCTTCGAAAATAGCGCCGTGCGCATGGAGGAATTCCTGGCGGCCTATGCACAGAGCGCAAAGGTCAAACTGCTGATTGTCGATGCCTGCCGCGACAATCCCTTCGCCTCAACCCGCTCGCTGGAAAAGATCTTCGACCCGGACGCCAAGGGGCTTTCCCGGGTCAATCATCAGCTTCAGGACCTGATGGTGATCTACTCGGCCCAGCCGAACCACCGGGCGTATGATGGGGAGGGAAGCAACAGCCCATTCATGGAAGCCTTCTCCAGCGTTCTGACAGCCAGGGAAAACGTGCAGCTGAGTGATGCGCTGATCGACATCACCAATTTCGTGCGCACGAAGACGGCCGACAAACAGCTCCCCTACACCGAAGGCACGCTGTCCGTTCATGTTCAACTGACCCTGGAACAGCCCCTGGAAAAAGCCCCGGAGCCGGAGGTCTGCCCGGCAGACGGCAAGGTGATCGCTCTGGAGGACGTCGAGGACTACACGGAGTTCGATGCGGGCCCCAAGAGCCTGATCATCAACGACAAGGGCAAGCCTGTGCTGGAAGTCTGCCTTCGTGACGGGGCGATCCGGGTCCATGGCAGTTTCGACGAGACATTCTCTCCGGCAGACCTGCGCAATACGGAGAACGAGGGCTCCGGATATTATTTCAAGACACAGGACGGCAACGATGCCCACCTGTGGTTCTACGCCGACCCGGACGACCCAAAGGCGGTCACCCAGGTTGGTGTCTACGTGAACGACCAGGAAATCACCTGGATCACGACCGGCTGGGTTTTCTGAGAGCCTGGGCCTGCCCGGCAAGGAAGGTCTCCATTCTCGCTACGGCACCACACATTCATTCCCCCGCCACTGCAGGGCTCGACCCTGCAATCCACGCCGTGTGTTCTCGACAAACGAGGCTTTTCAATCTGGTTACGTAACGGCATGGATCCCTTGGTCGAGCCATGGGAGGACGAGGAAACGGACATTTAAGGGCAGCCCTCCCGGCCATGTGGAGCGCAACAAAGCGGAACGTCTGGAACCGCGCGCCTGTGATCTTCCTGCATTGACATTCCTGACAGGTCCGGCTCATGTGGCGGCGCCAGTGCGGCCCGGCAAGCGGGCCGGTTCGGCATTCTTAGCTTGATTGCCCACCCCGGCTGCCTGACCGGGCGGTACGACCAGGCCAACAAGATTTTTCAAGAGGTTCCCCATGAGACTGACCGCCCCTTCACTGCTGATATTCCTGGTTTCCCTGGCTCTTTTCGTCTACGCGGTCCTGCCGCTCGCCGGCGTCGCCGTTCCGGCCATCGGCATTTCGACGATCTATGTCCTGATTGCCTCGTGGGTGGTGCTGGCCGCCGGCGTCTTGTTAAAGGGGATCTGAGCGAGCTCCGCACGCGCTGATGTCTGGGTTCCGGATCGTCGCTCAGCTTCGCTGCGCTGGTCAGGAATGACGGTGGGGAGGGCAGGCATCTGGTCTCCTCACAGCAACACACTTCCACCGTCATTGCAGGGCGGCCCCTGCAATCCATGCCGTGCCTTTTCGGCAATCGAGGCCTCTCGGACGGGCCTGCGAAACGGAATGGATCCCATGGTCAAGCCATGGGATGATGACTGCAAGGACCAAAACCGGCGAACCACTTCAGCCTTCCCGGGTGTTGCAAAGTTCTGGGACCCGCTCACCGGCGAACGTGCGACACCAGTGCCGATTGCCCATCACCGTTGCGAAGCACACATATCTCAGCGCAGAAATCGGCTCCGTCTTCACCCTGCACTTGCCCGGAGTTGGCGGGTTCTCAGCCCGTCAGCCAGACAACGCCTGCGATAATCATCAGCGTCACAACGCCAATGGCGACCATGGTCTGCGTATCCGGACCGGTGCGCGCACTGGGTTTCGGCTGGAAATAGGCAGCATCCGGATCGTCTTCGGGAACAGGCTCGGGTTCAGGCGGGGCCTTGGCGGGGATCAACTTCAGCGCCAGCACCAAAAAGACGATGGCCATGATGATGGCCAGAGCCGGGGCGACGGACACCCCGACGCCCATGGCAATTCCACCATCCCTGTCGGGGCCATCGATGGCTACGAGGATCGGATAAACAACGATAAATGCCCCGAAGAACCCGACCACTGCACCGACGATGGCGGCGATGATGGCTAGAAGTGCCCGCATGTCTCTTGCCCCGGTTTGCCTGGAGCAAAACCTTAGCCTGCAAGGGAATACGGGGGAAGTGAAGGACGTTGCACCGGCAAAACGGCCACGTCGATTATATGTTCGAGCGCGGCCGAGTACGACGAAACAAGGCTGTCCATCCACCCCACCGTTATTCCGGACAAGCGCAGCGCAGCTGCGTTCCGATCCGGAAGGCTGTTGAAGTCGCAGGCATGACCTTACTTCTTGCAAGGCCCGTTGAGGCACGGAATAGTCTCATCATGCCCGCCGCCGTCTACATTCTCACGTCGAACCGCAACGGCATGCTCTACATCGGCGTGACCACCAACCTGTCGCGTCGTCTCTATGAGCACCGGAACGGTCTGATCGAAGGATTTTCCAAGACCTATGGAGTCACTCGGCTTGTCCATGCGGAAACCTTTGACCGGATAGAGGATGCAATCCTGCGTGAAAAGCAGCTGAAGAAATGGCGGCGCAGCTGGAAGATCGACCTCATCGAGAAAAGCAATCCCGAATGGCAGGACCTGACGGAAACGGTACTGTTATAAAGCTCCTGCGAACCCAGCTCGAATGCATTGGCAATCGGAACCTCAACCCCACCCACCCGTCATCCCGGACAAGTGAGGCATGGCCGAACGCAGATCCGGGAACCAGACATATTCTGCGCCGAGGGCGCTTTTCTACTGAGAGAGGTTACTAAGGAGCGAGCTGTGCTCGCGCTGATGCGCTGGGTTCCGGATCGGCGCTCAGCTGTGCTGAGCTTGTCCGGAATGACGGGGGAGGAGAGGCTTGGCGGCTTACGTAGGCTTCCGCAATAGGAGGAAGGTGTTGTGGTCGGTGGGGCTGGCTTCTTCAACAGACCCATCGTCAGAGTGCCCTGTCCCAAGTCCCACCCAACCGTCATCCCGGACAAGTGCGGCAACGCCGAACGCAGATCCGGGATCCAGACGTAATCTGCGCCGTAGGCGCGCTCATTTCCTATAGAGACGGGACCAAGGAGCGAGCTGCGCTCGCGCTGATGTGCTGGGTTCCGGATCTGCGCCCAGCTGTGCTGAGCTTATCCGGAATGACGGGGGGAGGAGGGGATACGGCCTCCTCAATACTACGATGTAGGCGGTGAACCGCTGACCGAAGATTAATTCCCTCCGGAGATTTGAAGGAACAGGTTACCGCCCCGGCCGACCACTCTTCTTCGGTCGTCCGCGGCTGCGTTTCTCTTCCGCCGGGTCCTCGTAAGACCCCGCGCCGATCTTTGCCCTTACCAGCGGTTTGACCGGGTCTGACGAGCCTAGCGGGACTTCCGTGCGGCCGACGGTCATTTCGTCGAGGGTGTTCTTTCGCACCTTGGCGCTGGGGGCGGGCAGGGCGTTGCGGTCTTTTGCGGCTCGGGCCTTGTCGCGGGCGGTCTGTTTCTTCTTGCCGCTGGCGCCTTCCTTGGTGCCGCCGGCGCCGAACTTGCGGTCGCCCTTGTAGCCGCCGGTCTTGCTGTCGACGTCTGATTGGCGGGCCATGGCGTCGTCGGCGACGGCCAGTTCGGTTGCCTGCAGGCGCTTGATTTCGTCGCGCAGGCGCGCTGCTGTCTCGAAGTCGAGATCGGCGGCAGCGTCGCGCATCTGTTTTTCCAGATCCTCGATATGGGCCTTGAGATTGTGGCCGACGAGATCGCCTTCTTCTGCAAAACCGGCGTCGATGGTGACGTGGTCCTGCTCGTAGACGCTTTCCAGAATGTCGCCGATGGAGCGGCGGACGCTTTCCGGCGTGATGCCGTGTTCTTCGTTGTAGGCAAGCTGCTTTTCGCGGCGCCGGTTGGTTTCGGCAATCGCCCGTTCCATGGAGCCGGTCATGTTGTCGGCGTACAGGATCACCTTGCCGTCGACGTTACGAGCCGCGCGGCCGATGGTCTGGATCAGTGAGGTTTCGGAGCGCAGGAAGCCTTCCTTGTCGGCGTCCAGAATGGCCACCAGCGCGCACTCGGGAATGTCGAGGCCTTCGCGCAGCAGGTTGATGCCGACCAGCACATCGAAGGCACCCAGGCGCAGGTCGCGCAGGATCTCGATGCGTTCCAGCGTATCGATGTCCGAGTGCATGTAGCGCACGCGTACGCCGTTCTCGTGCAGATATTCTGTCAGATCCTCGGCCATGCGCTTGGTGAGCGTGGTCACCAGCGTGCGGTAGCCTTTCTGGGCCACTTCGCGCACTTCGCCCAGAAGGTCGTCGACCTGGCTGGTGGCCGGGCGGATTTCCACCGGCGGATCGATCAGCCCGGTCGGGCGGATGACTTGTTCTGCGAAGACGCCACCGGCTTGGTCCATCTCCCAGGAGCCCGGCGTTGCCGACACCGCGATGGACTGTGGCCGCATGGCGTTCCACTCCTCGAAGCGCAGCGGACGGTTGTCCATGCACGACGGCAGGCGGAAGCCATATTCGGCCAGCGTCGCCTTGCGGCGGAAGTCGCCCCGGTACATGGCGCCGATCTGGGGAATGGTGACGTGGCTTTCGTCGGCGAAGACGATGGCATTGTCCGGCAGATATTCAAACAGGGTGGGGGGCGGCTCGCCTGGCTTGCGGCCGGTGAGGTAGCGCGAATAGTTTTCGATGCCGGCGCAGGAGCCGGTGGCCTCCAGCATTTCCAGATCGAACATGGTGCGCTGTTCGAGCCGTTGCGCTTCCAGCAGGCGGCCGTGCTGGTTCAGCTCCTCAAGCCGGTGCTTGAGTTCGTCCTTGATCGACTTGATCGCCTGGTTAAGCGTCGGCTTGGGCGTGACATAGTGCGAGTTGGCGTAGATCTTGACGCTTTTCAGCTCGCCCGACTTCTGCCCCGTCAGCGGATCGAACTCGGTGATCGACTCGATCTCGTCGCCGAACATGGAAATGCGCCAGGCGGTGTCCTCATAGTGGGCCGGGAACAGTTCGATGGTATCGCCACGCACCCGGAAGGTGCCGCGCTGGAAGGCGGCGTCGTTGCGCTTGTATTGCAGGGCCACCAGATCGGCGATCAGCTGGCGCTGGTCCATGCGCTCGCCAACCTCGATGGCGAAGGTCATGGCCGTGTAGGTCTCGACCGAGCCGATACCGTAGATACAGGACACCGAGGCGACGATGATGACGTCGTCGCGCTCCAGCAGCGAACGGGTGGCGGAGTGGCGCATCCGGTCGATCTGCTCGTTGATCGAGCTTTCCTTCTCGATGTAGGTGTCCGTGCGCGGAACATAGGCTTCCGGCTGGTAGTAGTCGTAGTAGGAAACGAAATATTCGACCGCGTTGTCCGGGAAGAAGGACTTGAACTCGCCGTAGAGCTGGGCCGCCAGTGTCTTGTTGGGGGCCAGGATCAGCGCCGGACGCTGGGTGCGGGAAATCACCTGCGCCATGGTGTAGGTCTTGCCCGAGCCGGTGACACCGAGCAGAACCTGGGTCTGTTCGGCGTTTTCCATGCCTTCGACAAGATCTGCGATGGCAGTCGGCTGGTCGCCCTTGGGCTCATAGGCCGACTTCAGCACGATCGGCACACCACCTTCGGATTTCTCCGGGCGCTCGGGCCGGTGGGGCACCCAGAGCTCGCCGTTCTTGTGCAGCGGGTTGCCGCTTTCGATCAGCGCGGACAGCGCCTCGACCGTCGCGGTGGCACCCTGATTGCCGGTCAGCTCGCCGTATTTGCTTTCCTTGTTTTTCTTTTTCTTGTTGTCTTTCTGGTGCTGCTTGAGCTGCTTTTCGAGGCTTTCGGCCTCTTCCAGAGACATGTCGAGACCAGCCACGGGGTTGAGGCCACCTGCAGCGCGTTCGCGCGCGCTGTCGGCCTTGCCGATGGAGGTTCCGCGCGACGACTTGGTCGGCTTTTCCTTTTTCGCGCTCGCGGTCGCACCGGCCTTGCGGCCTGGCTTGCGTGTGGGCGCGTCGTCGCCCGGATCCTTTTTCCCCTCACCAGCGTTCCGGGATGCGGCCTTCTTTGGCTCCGGTTTGTCCGCCTCTTGCGATATCTCGGCTGCCCAATCGCTGATCGACCCGGACAGCGGCGCACCCGAAAACGGCTGTTGCGGCGCTTCGCCGAAGCCGTCAGCAGATGTCGTGTCGTCGGAGGAGGATTTGGTCGGGCGCTTGCTCATGGGCGCAATATGGTTCGGTTCCGCGCGTGAGGAAAGGGGGTGGTTGCGGGTTTGTTCCGCTTTTTGCCACTTCCTGTCAGTCTCCTGACACAAGGTTGTCAGGAAGTCGGTCTTGGAGAGGGACGTTGATCCGAAAAAATGTCCGCCAGAGACAGGTGCTGCGGGCCAGTCGCAGGAGTTTGTGTGTGCCCCCTTATGGGCCCGTCAGAGGGGCATTGAAGATCGGCGGACCCACGTAAAGCTGTTGTTTGGATCCGTAAATCTTATACGTGCTGCGTAGTTTGCTGAATATTCGGCGTTTCTGTTTCGTGCTATAATTGGGTCTATCAGTTCAAAGTGAAACATACGGCATCTTGCGCGGAGGAGGCGAAAGATGAGACTGAGATCTATTGTTAAAATTACGCTGATGGCGGGTCTGTTTTACGCAGCTTCTCCCGCCAGTGCAGATCCGCTGGACCTGACACATCAGCCGGACCTGAGCGCGGCGAAGCTTGTTCTGGCCAGTCTGGACAGGGGGCTTGAGGTTCCGTCGATGCCGAACATGTCGCCGCGCCTGTCCGGTGCGGTGGATCTGCCAGGTTCTTCAACCGACAAGGGGCCGCTGATCCGGGTTGCCGGCCGTTGCGGATCGTCCGAATACTATTGCGACTCGCCCGGTTTCCTCTATTGCTGCGGCAATTCTTCAGATGGGTTCTACTGCGCTGCCGACGTCAACGGCTGCACCAAGTAGAACGCCGTCACTCCCTCGGTCTTGGAGGGGCTAGCGGCACTCGCAGACGGACATGCTGCCTTGCTCGGTGGTGTGCCACTGGCCGCCCCAGCTGAGGCCGTTGCCGGAGCAGAGGCCCGGGCATTTGTTTTGCGCATCGGCATTGTTCCAGATGGGCCCAGCTTCGATGTTTCGTCCGGAGCTGGTCTTTTCGCAGGAGCAAACCGACATCTGTCCCTGTACCGTCGTATGCCACTGCCCGCTCCAGCGCGTTCCCAACCCGCTGCAGAGATTCGGGCATTTCGCCTGCGCATCGCCATTGCTCCAGATCGGTCCGGCCTCGACGTTGTAGGTCTGGGCGCTGGCGGGCAGGGCAACGAGCAGGAAAAACAGCGCGGCAAGTGACGTCGGCAATCGCATCGGGACCTCCACAGGCAATCGATTCACAACAGCTTCCAATAACTTGAGACTGAAGTCGATGGGTAAATTCTCTGTCAGAGCGCCTTTCGTGGGGTGTCCTTCCGGTATGGCGAAGCTGGGATCGGGATTCGGTACGCCGCGGGGTTGTTAAGTGGCCATGCTTGAGGACTGATGATTACTGGATCCCCGCCTGCGCGGGGATGACTAGAGGGTGTGGTGCAACGAAGGTTCAACGGCAGACGTTGGAGACTGCCTCAGCGTTGTCATCCCGGTTTGGCGCAGCCAAGACCGGGATCCAGTACTCCCTGTAGCCGGTAAGTGGCCATGCTTGAGGGCTGGTGGTTACTGGGTCCTCGCCTTCGCGGGGATGACAAGAGGGGTGGTGAAGCAAGCGGTTGGGGCAGGTGTGAGAGACTGCCTCCGCGTTGTCATCCCTGTTTGGCGCAGCCAAGACCGGGATCCAGTATTCCCTGTAGCCGGTAAGTGTCCATCCGTGAGGTCGGGTGGTTACTGGATCCCCGCCCTCGCGGGGATGACAAAGTGGGTGTGGCGAAGCAAGCGGATGGGGCAGGTGTGGGAGACTGCCTCCGCGTTGTCATCCCGGTTTGGCGCAGCCAAGACCGGGATCCAGTATTCCCTGTGGCTAGTAAGTGGCCATCCGTGAGGGCGGGTGGTTACTGGATCCCCGCCTGCGCGGGGATGACAAGGTGGGGGTGGTGAAGCAAGTGGTAGGGGCTGGTGTGGGAGAGTGCCTCCGCGTTGTCATCCCGGTTTGGCGCAGCCAAGACCGGGATCCAGTATTCCCTGTGGCCGGTAAGTGGCCATGCTTGAGGGCGGGTGATTACTGGGTCCCCGCCTTCGCGGGGATGACAAGGTGGGTGTGGTGAAGCAAGTGGTAGGGGCAGGTGTGGGAGACTGCCTCCGCGTTGTCATCCCGGTTTGGCGCAGCCAAGACCGGGATCCAGTACTCCCTTTGGCCGGTAAGTGGCCATGCTTGAGGGTGGGGGGTTACTGGATCCCCGCCTGCGCGGGGATGACAAGGTGGGTGTGGTGAGGCAAGTGGTAGCGGGAGGCGTGGGATTTAGTTCGCCTTCACTCTCCCCTTGGATACCGCTGGCTCTCTTCCACCACATTCAGGTCCATGTGGTTGCGCATGTAGCGTTCGGAGGCTTTTTGCAGGGGTTGGTAGTCCCAGGGGAAATAGGCGCCGTTGCGCAGGGCCTCATAGACGATCCAGCGGCGGGCCTGGGATTGGCGGACTTCTGCGTCGAAGGCGGCCATGTCCCATTGTTTGCCGGCGATTTCCGCAAAGCGTACGGCAGTTGCCGCATGGGCCGGGTCGGCGGCGAGGTTGGTCAGTTCGTGCGGATCGTCCGTCACATTGAAGAGCAGCGGCGGATCAAGTTCGCAGTGGATGTATTTCCAGTCGCCTTCGCGGATGCCGACCAGCGGCGCGTAGGAGGCTTCGGCGGCGTATTCCATCAGCACCGGTGCGGTGCGGGCCTCGCCTTTTGCCAGCGGCACGAGGCTGGTGCCGTCGGTCCAGGGCATGATCTCGCTCATGTCGATGCCGGCAAGATCGCAGGCGGTCGGCAGAACGTCGAGCGTGCTGACCGGATCAGAAATGTGCTTTGGCGTCAGATCCGCATCGGCAACCATCAGCGGCACGCGTGCGGAGCCTTCGAAGAAGGTCATTTTGAACCACAGTCCGCGCTCGCCCAGCATATCGCCGTGGTCGGACACGAACAGGATGGTCGTGTCCTCGCTGAGGTCCATCGCGTCGAGGGCATGCAGGATCTCGCCGATCTTGTCGTCCAGATAGGAGATATTGGCGAAATAGGCGCGGCGCGAGCGGCGGATGTCTTCTTCCGTGATGTCGAATTTGCGCCAATCGTTGGCATCGAAGATGCGCTTTGCGTGCGGGTCGTGGTCGTCATAGTCCATGGCGGGAACTTGCGGCAGCAGGTGCTCGCAGTCCTCGTAAAGGTCCCAGTATTTCTGGCGGGCGACATAAGGGTCATGCGGGTGGGTGAAGCTGACCGTCAGGCAGAAGGGCCTGTCGTATTTGCCGCGGCCGTAATCGTGGATCTTGCGCACGGCCTGGAAGGCGACATCGTCGTCATATTCCATCTGGTTGGAAATCTCGGCAACGCCTGCGCCCGTGACCGAGCCCATGTTGTGATACCACCAGTCGATGCGCTCACCCGGCTTGCGGTAGTCCGGTGTCCAGCCGAAGTCGGCCGGGTAGATGTCGGTGGTCAGGCGTTCCTCGAAGCCATGCATCTGGTCCGGGCCGACGAAATGCATCTTGCCCGACAGGCAGGTCGTGTAACCGGCGCGGCGCAGGTGATGGGCATAGGTCGGAATGTCGGAGGCAAATTCGGCCGCGTTGTCGTAAACGCCGGTGCGGCGCGGCAACTGGCCTGACATGAAGCTCGCCCGCCCCGGTGCGCAGAGCGGAGAGGCGGTGTAGGCGTTCTCAAATCTGACGGAACGTTCCGCCAGCCGCTTGAGATTGGGAGCGTGCAGAAAGTCCGCCGGTCCATCGGGAAAGAGCGTTCCGTTCAATTGATCGACCATCAAAATCAGGATGTTCTTGCGTTTGGTCATAGGGCTTCTCCAACGGACTGCAGGACGAGTGGCGGATACTTAATGTTTTTTTGATTGAGCAATCAATCAAATTCATTATCCTCTTTCACCAGCAGAAGTTGTTATTAAGGCGAAGTAACTTGCACATCTTACCTATGTGTGCAGCTTATGCCGTTCAGCCGGGCCAGATTGGCCTGAATAAAGAAGGGACAGGTATATGAAGACTCTAAACCAGCCACTCTTACAATCGGGGATCTCCCGGCGCGGCGTTCTGATGGGAACGGCCGCGATCGGCGCAACGGCGTTCGCAGGACAGTTCGGTGTCGGGCCGGCTGCCGCGCAGCCCAAGAAGGGCGGCACGTTCCGGGTCGGTATGGCCGGCGGCAACACCAACGACAACTACGATCCGGGCACATGGGACAACGCCTATTCCCAGACCTTCGCGACCGCACGTCACGGCTACCTTGTTGAAATCGGGGCCGACGGTTCACTCGTGCCGGAAGTTGCCGAGAGCTGGGAAGCATCGCCCGATGCGAAAGAGTGGACGTTCAAGATTCGCCCGGGTGTTGAATACCACGAGGGCGGCACGGTAACTGCGGACGATGTCGTTGCCTCGATCAACTATCATCGCGGCGAGAAGAGTACCTCTGCAGCGAAACCGATTGTCGCGCAGATCGAGGACGTCAAGGCGAACGGCGATACGGTCGTTTTCACACTGGAAGCAGGCAATGCCGACTTCCCTTATGTCGTCAGTGACTATCACCTTGCGATCATGCCCGCCAAGGATGGCACAATCGATACCAGAAGCCCGAACGGCTGCGGTCCCTACAAGGTGGTCAACTACGATCCCGGCGTCATTGCCGAGCTGACGCGCAACCCGAACTACTGGAAAACCGACCGCGCCCATTTCGATGAAGTCAAGATGCTGACCATCCTGGATGCGGCTGCGCGCCAGTCGGCGCTGATGACGGGCAACGTCGATGCGATCGACCAGGTCGATCTGAAGACAGTCAGCCTCTTCCAGCGTGCGCCGAACGTCAAGATTCTGTCGGTCACCGGCACGCAGCACTACACTTTCGCCATGGATACGCGCGCGGCGCCGTTCAACGACAACAATGTGCGTCTGGCGCTGAAATATGCCGTCGACCGGCAGGAACTGGTCGACAAGATTCTGTTCGGCTATGGCGCGGTCGGCAATGATACGCCGATCAGCCCGTCCTACCGCTACTATGCTGACGATATCGAGCAGACTAGCTACGATCCGGACAAGTCCAAGTTTTATCTGAAACAGGCAGGTCTCGATTCGCTCGATGTCAGTCTGTCGGCGGCTGACGCTGCCTTCGGCGGCGCGGTCGATGCGGCGGTCCTCTTCTCCAACAGCGCCGCCAAGGCCGGCATCAACCTCAAGCCGGTGCGCGAGTCGAACGACGGTTACTGGTCGGACGTCTGGATGAAGAAGCCGTTTTCCGCCGTTTACTGGGGCGGTCGTCCGACCGAGGATCTGGCGTTTACGGTTGCCTATGCAGCCGGTGCTCCCTGGAACGATACCTTCTGGGACAACGAGCGCTTCAACAAGCTGCTGGTCGAGGCCCGTTCGCAACTGGACCAGGCCAAGCGCGCCGAGATGTACAAGGAAATGCAGCAGATCCTGCGTACGGAAGGCGGCGTGATCGTGCCGATGTTCGCCAGCTACGTGATGGCGCACACCAACAGCGTTGCGCATCCCGAAGTGGTGGGCGCCAACTGGACCCTCGACGGCTTCCGGGCCATCGAACGCTGGTGGTTCGCCTAACAGTCCCAAGACGGCTTCTGCAGCCGTAAAGGCGAAGGCGGTTGAACCCGCCTCGCCGGATTGATCTTCACAGCGCTCCATCGGGAGCCTTTCCAACGGCCAGCGGTCACTCCGCTGGCCGTTTTTTTGAAAAAGACGCTTGACCTGGAGTGCACTCCAACTGGTAGCTGAAGGAAATCGTTCCGTTCGGAGACTGACATGCGGATTGGTGACCTGGCCGAGAAATCGGGACTTTCGACTGATACCCTGCGCTACTACGAGAAGATCGGCCTGATGCCACGGCCCCTGAGGGACGGTGGTGGACGGCGGGTCTACGATGCGGCGATCCTCAGATGGATTGATTTCCTGGACCGGTTGAAGTCAACCGGCATGGGCATCAAGGATCGGCTGCATTACGCGGACCTGCGCACAAAGGGGGCGGCCTCTTTGACAGAGCGCCGTGAATTGCTGGAACAGCACAGACAGAAGGTTGCCGGCGATATCGTCCGGCTCACCGAAATGCTGGATGTCCTGGACGATAAGATTGATCTCTACAGAAGGATGGAAGCAGGCGAGACCGTCGACCCCACCTTCGAAAGCTGCGCCCGGACCGAACACGCTGCGCCGCCAAGCAAGAAAGTTCCGAAAGATGAGCACCGCCCTGGAACGCGGCCGCGCGCTGACGCGGAAACTTAATCCCGATCTCGAAGCCGTTCTCAGCAAGGGCTATGACGACCTTCTGCCCGGCTTTGCCGAAAGCCTGATCGAATGGGCTTATGGCCGGCACTATGCCCGTGAGGGCCTTGACCTGAAAACGCGCCAATTGTGCACCATCGCGGCGCTGACCGTGCTCGGTGGACAGACGGCACCGCAGTTGAAGATCAACATAGAACACACGCTGGCCACCGGGGCCAGCCGCACCGAAATCATCGAGGCGATCTGGCAGATGGCCGTCTACGGAGGCCTGCCTGCAGCCATCAACGGCCTCAATGCGGCGCGGGAGGTGTTCGAGGCTCAGGATGCGGCGTGAGTGAAATCAGTCACGCATCCAATCCGCCAGGATGATTGCGGATAGCCAGGTGAAAAACAGTGGGGTGCCGGTATACCGGCATACCCTATTGCAGTCCCCACTCAGGCCGCGGCGACGTCCTGGAGGAACCTGTCGATCCGGGTGGTGACTTCGGCGAGTTGCCGGGTGGCAGCGTCGGTGATTTCTTCCACCTCACGGGCCGACAGGCTGGTTTCGCTGGAGCCACGGGAGAGGTCGCCGATATTCTCCGACACGCTGGCGGTCTGTCCGGCAGCCTGGGAGACGCCGTCGGAGATTTCGGTGGTTGCACCGGCCTGCTGTTCCACGGAGCTTGCCATGGCGGCCGCAGTTTCGTTGACGGCTTCCATCATGGTCATGATCGTGCTGATCGCTTCGACCGCGCCGCTGGTTGCATCCTGAATTTCGGTCACATGGCTGGAGATTTCCTCGGTCGCCTTGGCTGTCTGTCCAGCCAGTGACTTGACCTCGGAAGCCACCACGGCAAAGCCCCGTCCCGCGTCACCGGCGCGTGCGGCTTCGATGGTCGCATTGAGTGCCAGCAAATTGGTTTGCTCGGCAATCTCCTGAATGAGTTGCACCACAGTGCCGATGCGCTCCGCGGCGGCGGACAGACCCTTGATCTGGTCGTTGGAGGTGCGGGTGGCGCCTGCGACTTCTTCAACGCGCACCAGGGTGTCATTGACCTGCCGGCCAACTTCCTGAACCGAGGTGCTGAGTTTTTCCGTGGCAGCTGCAATCGTCCGGACGTTGTGGCTGGCCTGGCTGGACGCCGTGCTGACGTCCTCGGACCTGCCTGTGGTCGTGCGGGCGATTTCGGACAGCTGCTCGGCAGTGTTGTCGAGCTGCTGCATGTTGCCGGTCACCGTGGCGAGGGCTTCCTCGATATCCTGACGGAAGGAGGCCACCAGCGCGTCAACGGTCGCCTGTCGTTTGCGGACATCTTCCTGGCTCGCAAGGGTTTCCTTTTCCAGCCGCATCCGTTCGATTTCCCGGTCGCGGAAGGTGGCGACGGCCTGGGCCATATGGCCGATTTCGTCCTTGCGGTTGGTTGCGGGCAGGGCGATGTCCGTATCGCCGTCCCTCAGTTTGAGCATCGCTCCGGTCAGCCCCCGGATGGGGCGGATGATGGCGCTGGACAGCAGCACGACGAAGGCGATCCCCAGAAGCAGGGCCAGCCCCAGAGTGACGGTGATCTGTGTCTGTGCGCCAACGGCACTTGCAAGAGCGGTCGCCTCCGAGTTGGCGCTGATGACTTCCGCCTGATCCGTCAGCGAGGCGGCTGCCGCGGCAAAGGACTTTTCGCTGGATCGCAGCGCGGTGGTTGAGGCAACGACTTCGACGAACGTGGCTTCCAGTTCCGGCAAGGCGTCCGCTCCGGCCGCTACAAGTGCTTTCAGAGGACCGTTCAGAAGATCGCTCAGGGCCTTGTCGGAGGCATTTTTGCTGGCGGAGGTTCGCACGGTGTCAAGATTTTCGAGCTCCGTGCGCGCGTCGGTCAGGTACATCTGGAACGTGTCGGCGGAGACCTGAGAAGAGGTGTTCAGATAGTCGGAATAGGCGCTGCGGATGCCGAGCACGCTGCGGGCCACGCTCTGGGTGTAATTCGACAGCAGTGCGATGTCGGCGCTGGCCTTGTCGAACTCCCTCAGTTCCTTCGTCAGGTCGTTGATCGGCTCCTGGGCGGCCTTGATGATGGTGTCGGCGAGGGTGATCAGTTTGCGGGTGGCCGGTTCCAGCTGCGTGTTCCAGGCGTCCGGGGCCGGAGATTTGAGATGCGCCTTCAGCAGCTTTTCAAAGGAGTTGGAGTGTCTTGTCAGAGACTTGACGCTATCCTTGATCGTATCGGTCTTCACCGTTCGACGAACCGCCTTGGCATCCTTGACGAGTGCATCCACCTGTTTGGCCAGCTTTTTTGCGAGAGCCTTGTCCGGTGTCGCGGCAAAGGTTTCCACCTCCTGTGCCAGCACCACAGTGGTGATGCGCATGTTGCTGAGACGCGGGCTGACGTTGGACAGGTTGTTCATCTTGCCTTCGTTGTTGAGGGCAAGGGCAGATCTGTATGCGGCAAGGGCCGTGTAGTCTTCGAAGGCTTTCTTGGTCGTCTCGACCATTTCGGCAGTAAGCGTGTCGAGGCTCGCAGCTGCGGTGTCGCGGCTCTGCCGTTTGTCGCGCAGCGTTGCAAAGCTGCTCTCGAGCTCGTTGACGATTGTCGCAAGTTGCGTTGCCGCCTGAGGCTGGCTTTCGGACAGGTTCAGGCTTTCACGGGAAATCGAGGCGATATCGGTGGCGACGCCGTCTGCCGCCTGGTTGCTGCCATCCCGGCCGAATGTCTGGGCGTTGGTCAGCAATTTGGGAACGCTGCCGAGAAGCTCGTTGGCCGTCTTGGCGACCGTTACCGAGTTCTTGACCTCCGAGCCGGCGTATAAGCCACCCGCGCCAACTCCGATGGCGCACAGAAGCATTGCACCGAACCCGATCTGCAACTGGGTCTTGATCGGCCAGTCGAAGAAAACGCGCTGCCGCGACGCGGTTCCAGGGCGGTCAATCCCTGTTGGTAAGGCTCTGGTTGCACTTTTCCGGAAAGGAAAGCTTACGAACTTCATTCTTGCGCCCCGGATATTATCTAGCCGGAAGCACTTTGCGCGGAAAGTTTTAATAAGATCCGAAAGAGGTCTGCATTAATTATGAGCTGTCATTTGTTTGTATTTTAATCACGTAAGACTTTGGAAACGCTCTTTTTCGGGAGCGGGCAAACAAGGGTGCCCCGTTTTTAAGGGAGACATATTCGCCTAATGGGACAGACGCCTGTGGTCGCTTTGCAGTTACTTCTTAAGGCGGGTGTTGAGGGCTGCCTGCAATCGGTTAATGAGGGACGCATCTATGTTCCTGTTGCAGGCCAGCGCGAGTTCCACTTTCCGGAGGGTGAGTAGCCTCTTGATCTCCGCGCCTTCCTGCGCAGCGACATAGGGAGATGAAATCAGGCCGCCCAGCCAGAGTTTGGTATGACCGGACTGCAGCATGTTTGCATTCAGCTTGTCTTCGTAAACGAGAACCAGATTTGGGTGGCCCGCTTTCTGAAGTTCATTGGTGCTGGTCCAGCCGCCGACGGCGCCTGTCGCATAGGCGAAACTGTCCTTCACGGAGGACAATTCGATTGTGCTGTCCTTAAGCGCAAACAGGCCGTAGCCGTCGTATTCCAGAGGTCCGACCCAGGAGAAATTCGGTTCACGGGCTTCAGTGCGCCACAGAGCCATGAAACAATGGTTGGCGCTGCTTTCGACCGCGTTCAATCCGCGTTTGAAAGGGCGCATATGCATCTCGACCGATATGCCGGCCTCGTCGGCAAGGCTTTGGACAAGTCTGGTCACAGTGCCGTCGATGCGCCCGTTTTCATACGGGAAATAAAGGGGTTTGTAGTCTTCGGTGTAAATGACAATTTCAGCGCGAGTATTGTCCATTGCCGAGGAAATACCTGTGCTTGCAAGCAATGCAATTGCCAGAAAAAACGCTGATAATCTGATGTGCATGAAGACTCCGGTTCATGCGTATTATCTAAAAAAACTGCCGAAAGCTTTGTTTCAGAGGCACATTATACAGGTTTGAAGGTTTAGGAAGGGTATCCGATCATACTTTCCCGGGCTCACTCTGCCGGTCCTGCCTGTCGCTATGGCCGAGATCCTTCTCCGGCCAGAGTTGGTCGCGGAGCCGTTGTTTCAGCACCTTGGCATCCGGAAAGCCACCATCCGTTTCGCGGTTCCAGACGGTTTCACCGTCGCAGATGATCGTGAAGATGCCGCCAGTGCCGGGAACAAGGCTGACCGCACCGGCTTCTTCGGAGAAAGTGGACAGGATCTCCTGAGCCATCCATGCGGAGCGCAGCAGCCAATTGCATTGGCGGCAATAGGTGATGATGATATGGGGCGAAGGGACGTTCGTCATGGCGTCCGGCCGGTTCCTTTGTTTCACTTGATGGTCTTTGCTTGTGCCACAACTTTGCTCCGACGCGCCAGACGCTACTTTGCCGGTTATCCTGGAGACGTTTGAAAACCATCCGGAATTGCACATCCTTTGCGGTGAGCCTCTGACGGCCACGGCGTTTCCCGGGTTGACCAACCGTGTGTTCAAGCTTGAGGCCGAGGAAGGCAGCTTCTTTCTGCGGCTGCCGCGCCCGGAGGCGGCAGGCAGCATCGACCGTAAAGCGGAAGCGCGAAACCTGACGCTGGCCGCAGCTGCCGGCCTTGCGGTGCCGCCGGTGTTCTGTGATCCAGGCACAGGTGTTCTGGTGACAAGAGCAGTCGAGGTCAGGAGCATCCCTGCCGGCCTTCTGGGGCTGCCGGCATATGATCTCGCTCAGGCTCTTGGTCAGGCGCTGGGGCGTTTGCATGGGTCCGGCGCCGCCTTCGAGGGGCGTCTCGACCCGGACAGCGTGCTTCAGATGCAATGGCAAGGGCTTCTCGATATGACTGAGCATCGCGCGGAGATGGCCGGACTGGAGGAGGTGCTGAAGCTTCGCATGGCCGATAGAGACGGCCCCGAGTATGTCCCGAGCCACGGGGATCCCTCTCCGGGCAATTGCCTGATGACGGCTGAAGGGCTCTGGCTGATCGACTGGGAATTTTCCGGCATGTCCGATCCGGCCTGGGATCTTGCCTATGCAGTTCTGGAGCATGAGATGAGGCCGGATCAGGAGGACGTCTTTCTGCAAGCCTATGCGGCAACTGGAGCCGTGCTGCCTGACGCGGCACGTCTTAGCGTCATGAAAGCCAAATGCGACACGGTATCGGCACTGTGGGCACTGGAGCAGGTGGCGGCAGGACGGGACGAAACCGTGTTTCTTCTCTTTGCCAGGCAGAGGCGAATGCGGGCGCTTCAACAACTGGCGGATCTTGCCTGCCCCCCGGAACACAGACCGGGCATCAGGGACGGCGGCGTCAGTTGAGCGGAGCCTGTCCGTTTGGGTCTGCGAGGCATTGGCTGTATCGGTTTGACATCCGGTTCCGCAGCGACTGGTTTTCCGGCTCTGCCAGCAGTTTGTCCCAGATGCCGTCCGCTTTCAGATAATCGAGCGTGCATCCGCACGCCGCCTCGCAGATTTCAGGCGTGGCGGTTGTGCCCTGACAGGAAACCGTGCAGTTGCGCACGAAGGCGTTTGCGGACCGGTCCATCTCAGGTCCGATCTGTGTTGCTGTCCACACCAGGCCGTACAGCAAAGGCTGATGCAGCAGATAGACGGCGAGGGAATGGCGACCGAGAAACCGGGTCAGGCGGCCCGGAGGGCGCGAAAACGTCAGGCCGGACACCTTCTGCCAGAGGTCGAACTTGCGAAAAACCTTCGAAACGGCAACACCGGCGAGTGTCACACCGGCCCAGGGGGCAAGCGGAACATAGTCGACGCTTGCGAAACCCGGCGTGCCAAGCCCGGTCCACAGCCACACCTGTCCGTCAAATGCCGGAGAAACGGCCCAAAAGGGCAGGCTGAACATTAGCGCTGCGGCAAGCCCGGCAAGGAAGACGGGAAGTCGCGTGAAGGGCAGGGCGATCAGGCTCGACAGCGCAATGCAGTGCAGAATGCCGAAGCGGACAAAAGTGTCGCCGAAGGTGAAATAGGTGACTGCAGACACTGCCGCCGCCGCAGCGACAATCACGAAAAGGCGGCGCCAGAAAGCCTGCCAACGGATGCCCTTGTGATGCGCGAAATCGAGGCTGATGCCGGCCAGAAACAGGAAGCTGCCGGCTATCGAAGCAGCAAAGAAGCGCCAGCCGGAGCCTTGGGCGACGGGCCAGTCGACATAAGCGAACCAGGAGAGGTCCCAGGAAAAATGGTAGATCGCCATGGCGACAACTGCGAGGCCGCGGGCAAGATCGAGCACGGCCAGACGCGTTGAACGCATAAAAGGACTTTCTGACGATAACCGGGGTAGATGACGGGCGGTTATGCCGGTCTGGATTAGCTGCTGAAGGTCACGACCAGTGTCGTGATCAGGGCCGACGCAGCCATCAACGCGCCGACATATGGCCATGGAGATGGACGATGGACGGTAAATACGTCCTGGTTCGCCGACTTTTGAAGCATGCCCTCACTCCTTTGTCCCACCACGAAGTGGGGCAAGAGTGAGCCAAATATCCGGCGTCGGTAAAGACGATAAATCAGGTCTCGACCGGTTTTCCCAAGGAAAAAGGGGATATGTGAATGACCCGGCAAAATTGACCTAGGCGATCTGCCCTATCGAAACGTCCGATGACCTGCGGACAAGGGCGGTGCGCGGTTCCTCTTAGAGGTCCAGTGTGTCGAGGCCAGCTTCCAGGTGGTCGGCCAGAAGCGGCAGGCCAAGCAGATAGTTTGCCGTGGAGCCGGCGGCACGTTCCTTTGCTTCATCGACGGCTTGCTGGAAGTCTTCAGCCTCGAAGTCGCCACGACCGATCCACGCGATGGCCACCAGTTCGGCGGCTTCATCGACATTCAGATCCTCGATCAGTTCCCGCAATTCTTCATCGGAGAGGTCGTCGTTTTCCTCTTCGGCCAAGCCATCGTGACCGTGGCTCTGTTCCAGCGTGTCGGCATCGAATTCGACGTCGCCTTCGTGACCGTCCTCGAACGTGTCCTGAAGCGAAGATGAGACGGCCCGTGCCTTCTGTGCTAGCAAGCGGATCGTGTCTGCTGAAAGTGTGAGGTTGATGTCCATTGATGCCTCCGACAAGCCCTTCGTGTCTTTATCGATCCACTTTTCGTCGTTGGCAATGGTCATGATCGGAATTCCTTCTGTGGCCGCCAATTGCAGCGGCGATAATCCCCCTGCTGAGAGATAAATGCCCCGTCGCAGGTTTTGTTCCACGCCCGAGGCAGGGACGTAGCGGAAGATTTTCACAAAGACCCGCACCCGAGTTATCCCCGGTATCCAAGGCAGGACCTGGCGTCTCCGGTAAATTTGTTGCCGGTGCCCGCCAGAAGCCGGACGTGGTCTTGCGGGCAAAACCTGTTCTTGCTTTACTTGGCTGGCAGTCGAATTCCTGTCCTTGACCGTGATCAACAGCGGGGCGACAGGTCGTTCACCCCAGGCCGATCACCCAGGTGCGGTCAGAATGTGGGTGTGCCCCATTGCTTGGTTTTGCGATGGCCTGTCAGCCAGACAAAAGAGGGGCCGGCAGCGGAAAAGAAAGTTTCTCCGGCGGCGGACCGGGCACTGAGGCCCGGCACTCATGTCAAGCATGAGGCCGGGTCTCGGCTATCTTGGGGATTATGTTTTCAGAACGTGGTCTTTGATGGCAGACCGGGGATCGCCGGTGCGCTTCCGACTACCATGTGGGCGGCAGGGGCGGTTTTGGTGATGCTGTTCATGTTGGTTGGTTTGGCCATGGCTGCCGCAGCGACCAGGGCGGTTGCCAGCAGCATGCCCAGAAAGATCGCCTGCAACAGCGGCCGGGCTTCATGCAGGTCGCTTTTCGAGGGATTGGATTTTCTGGATTTCTGATTTTCGACGCGTGCCATGATCAAGTTCTGTCAGGTTTGAACGGTTGTACGGTGGCTGCTGTCAGTCTGCCTGCGCATCTGCGCCGGTCAGGTCCTGAAACAGGCGGCGGGCCATCAGACAGGTGACGGCGGCCATGGTCAGAAACGCGACCAGCGGCAGCGCCAGGGACGGCTCCAACGTGGACATCATCATCAACAAGCCTGCTGCCATGATGAACAGGGAAACAGGTTTCGAGCTTACGTTCTGCGTTTCAGTCGTCGGCTGAACAATCGTTGCTAGGGCCATCGGCTCCTCCATCCGCTTGGGAGACATCAATTTCGATGGAAATTGCGCCGTCAGGCAGACGCGAATTAGACATGGCCTGTGTGTTTTCATGACCATTTTGCGGCAAGTTCCGACTGATTGCTGGTGCCCGGCGTAAGCACCACAACAGGTGGTGTCCAGTCTGCGGTCGCGGCTGCAAACCGGAGCAAGGGTATCTCGATTTTCGCGTTACCAGACCGTCTCAGGCACGTGTGCGGTCAAGGGCAGAGTTTTGTAAATTAACCCCTCGTAAAAATAACAATAAACCTTCTCGTAAAATGTATTTCTTTTTTAAAGACTGTAAAAATTGACGCAAGCCAGGATTTTAACAGCGGGATTTTAGCTTTTGTTTGCATTTCACAAGCATGCTCCAGAACAGGGAGACCCGCTAAGAACAGACCAGGCATCGAATGACGACTAACGCCGCTCAGAGCGCCACGGTGGACAAGCCGACAGACCTAGCAACGTCGACGGAACCGCCGGTCAAAAAGGCTGCGGAGCCACCGGCTTTGGCTCTGGCGGGTATCCAGTTTTTCATCGCAGATATCAGCAGAAAGACCATCCTCTGGCATGAGGTGGGGTCGCAGAGCTTCAACAGTGAAGTGCGCGATCTGCAGGAAGCGCCTTCCAACGAAGCGTTGCGCCATCTATCGCCTGAAGATCGGAAAACCATTCTCCGTCTGGTGCAGGGCGCTATCCGGGAAGGGCGGGCAGGACCGTTCGATGTCGGCGGTGGACCGGATCACCGTATTCCGGGCATTCCGATCGTTGCCTATCGTTATGAGTTGCCGGACGGCAAGATCCTCGCGATCTGCTTTCCCTCCGTTGGCGAGAACGACGACAATCCGGGCAGGGTCGTGCTGGGGCTTGCGCCGATCCTCCAGCATTTCGTTGCGTCGTCGACGCGCGGGGTGCTTCTGGTCGACAATTTCGGCTACGTGCGCTTTGCCAGCGACGGTTTCCTGAAGAGCTTCCAGATCGAGGACGCGCGGCTGATCCTTGGGCGGAACATCGCCCATATTCAGAACCGGGTTGGCCGGACGATCGTCTCCCTGACGCTGGCGGCGCTGACGCGCCGGGCGAGCGCGACCGGCCGGGGCAAGTTTCTGCTGGCCTCCAACGACAGCGTCGAACTGAAATATGACGCCATGTATTTCCGCGTCGGCGGCACGGTGGGCGGCGTACTGTTCTCGGCAGGCCATGCGGGCGGCGATGTCGATTTTGCCAAGGTCTTCGAAGCGTGCAGCGCGCCGATCCTGGTGGTCAACATCAAGTCACGCATGATCATCGCGGCCAACAATGCGGCGATGAAGACCTATCATCTTACGTCGGAGGCAATCGACGGCCGTCCGATCACCGAAATGCTGCTGCACCCGAGCAATTACGCCTCCCTTTTGACGGCCGCCAAGGAAGCTTCGGATGTTCCGCTGTCGGTGCCTGTGACCGTGCTCAACGGCCAGACCAAGAAAAAGCGCTTCAAATCCACGATCATCGACGAAGACAAGGACGAGCCCAAGCTCATTCTCGAAACGAGAAGCTGATCGTACGCCCCGGGCACGGTTGACCGGCCCGATTGCGTCAAGCTGCGGAAGCTTCGTTCCCGGTGTGGTGTTCCACGGCCCAAAGGAAGATCCGACCCAGGATTTCAGCCAGGCCGCGGCCCTTTGGTGTCAGGCCGTAGCGGACACGGCGGCGAGCGTCGTCCAGCTGGGTGCGGGCGACCAGTCCGGCCTCTTCCAGATGGCGCAGCTCCTGGACGAGCACCTTTCGGCTGATCGGCGACAGTGTGCGCTGAAGTTCCAGAAAATGATGATCCTTCAAGGCCAGGCAATGCAGAACCCTGGGCGTGTGTTTGCCGCCGATGGTTTTCAGAGTGTCGGCGACAGGGCAGTCCTGCGTGCCGGGCAGGCGCCAGAGGGGTGAGATCGGTTCGCTCATGTCCGTTTCCGCAGGTTTGCCCGGATCCAAGGCGTGTCCGGGTTACCAAAAGGTGCCTAATTGAACGCTTTTTCGCGTCCGCCTAGGAAAGGCTCAGCCTATCACCAGGAAGAGAGCCGCGGCAAACATGTCCGAGATCCAGATCCACGCCATTCCGATCCTGCCGTTCGGCATGGTCAATGCCTTTCTACTGACCTCTACCGATGGTGCGGTGCTTGTCGACACGGGGTTGCCGGACAGCGAACGCAAGATCGGAAAAGGTCTGTCAAAAGCCGGTTGCTCCCTCGCCGGCCTCAAGCTGATCGTGGTGACCCATGGCCATATCGATCATGCAGGTAGCGCCGCGCGCATCAGGAAACTGTCCGGGGCGCCCATTGTGCTGCATGAAGGCGATCTGCCCTATTGCCAGGGCAGGGCGCCACTGCTGCGTCCCTCCGGCCCATTCGGCCGCCTGTTCAAGATGACGGGGGCCATCGAGCGGCCGTTTGCGAAGGTCGAGCCGGACATTCTCCTGTCGGCAGACCAGACCCTGGATCTGTCAGCCTATGGCCTTACGGGAGAAGTATTGCCGACGCCTGGCCACACGCCGGGATCGCTTTCGGTCCTGCTTGCAGACGGCACCGTCATCGCGGGTGATCTGGCGGCATCCGGCATTCTTCTTGGGGGAATCGCATTCAAGGGCTGGCCCAAGCCACCACCCTTTGAAGAAGACACGATTGAGGTCGCCCGGTCGCTGAAACTTTTGCTGTCGAAGGGGGCGAAACGGTTCTATCTCGGCCATGGTGGACCGCTTGATGCCAGGGCGATCGAAAGATACGCCGGCAAACTGGCGCAAGCGGTCTGAAAACGCCCGGTCTCGTCTTGATTTGGTCTTGTTTTCCGCAGCGCACGGATCTAGGGTCCGCGCGCTGTTAATCCCGTTTCCCCCTGGAGGACATTATGGGCTTTCTTGCTGACGCATTGGCGCGTGTTCAACCTTCTGCGACCATCGCCGTCACCAACAAGGCACGCGAGCTTAAAGCCGCAGGCCGCGATGTAATCGGTCTCGGAGCTGGCGAGCCGGATTTCGATACCCCGGAAAACATCAAGACAGCCGCCATCAAGGCCATCACCGACGGCAAGACCAAGTACACGGCTGTCGATGGCATTCCGGAGCTGAAGGCGGCTATCGTCGAGAAGTTCAAGCGGGAAAACGGCCTCACTTACGAAACCAACCAGATCACCGTTGGAACCGGCGGCAAGCAGGTGCTTTACAATGCGCTGATTGCAACGCTGAACCCGGGCGATGAAGTCATCATTCCGACCCCTTACTGGGTGAGCTATCCGGACATGGTGCTGCTGGCAGGCGGCGAACCGGTGATCGTGGAAGCGGACAAGTCCACCTTCAAGATCACACCGGAAGCGCTCGATGCGGCGATTACCTCGCGTACCAAGTGGCTGATCTTCAACTCTCCGTCCAACCCGTCCGGTGCGGCTTATACGGAAGCTGAGCTGAAGGCGCTTTGCGCTGTGCTGATGAAGCACCCCCAGGTCTGGGTCATGACCGACGACATGTATGAGCACCTCGTCTATGATGACTTCAAGTTCACCACGCCGGCGCAGGTGGAGCCTGCTCTTTACGAGCGCACGCTGACAGTCAACGGTGTCTCGAAGGCCTATGCGATGACCGGCTGGCGTATCGGCTATGCCGGTGGCCCGGCCGACCTGATCAAGGCGATGGCCAAGGTCCAGTCGCAGTCGACCTCCAACCCGTGTTCCATTGCTCAGTGGGCCGCGGTCGAGGCGCTGAACGGCACCCAGGATTTCATTCCGAAGAACAATGAAATCTTCAAGGGCCGCCGGGATCTGGTCGTCTCCATGCTGAACCAGGCCAACGGCATTTCCTGCCCGGTGCCGGAAGGCGCGTTCTACGTGTTCCCGTCCTGTGCCGGCACCATCGGCAAGACGGCACCGTCCGGCAAGGTGATCGAGAGCGATGAGGACTTCGTCTCCGAGCTTCTGGAAGCTGAAGGCGTTGCCGTTGTTCACGGCTCGGCTTTCGGTCTCGGCCCGAACTTCCGCATTTCCTATGCGACCTCCACCGAAGCCCTGGAAGAAGCCTGCACCCGCATCCAGCGCTTCTGCGGCAACCTGAAATAAGCTTTTCGATCTTCGCGAAGCGTTGAGAAAGGACGGCCTTGTTGGCCGTCCTTTTTTGTTGCGGTCCGGGTTTCTGCTTGCGTGGCCCAGGGCTTGGAGCATGCTAAGAGCGTCCTGGCCTTTTCCAATTGATGAGAGAATGAACGGTGGCAAACGCTCGACAGAAACAGCTTCTTGTTGATCTGCTCGAGAGCCTGCCGTCGATTGTTTTCATTCTCCTGCGGCGGCAGGCGAGTGATCTGGAGCCGGCTGGCCGGTACGGTCTGAGCCTTCTGGGCTGCGCAAAACAGCATTTTACCGCTGGTCGCCACATTGACCCTACTGATCGGCGGTCGACGGTTCCTGATCGCGGGGCTGTCGGAGAAGTATTCGAGAAGCATCATGCTTCCGCCTGCTCTGGGGAGCGCTTCGGAGACCTGCGAAATTTATACATGACACGTTGTTTTCCTGCCGCGATTTTGACGTCTTGGCACGCCATATCACGGAGGTAATCCGCACGTTTGTTACAAGCGGATATTCGCAGCCGAACGGGAGTTCTCTCTATGCGTATTCTGACACCGGTTCTTGCTGCCGTGGCCATTGCCACGGCGATGCCGGCCTTTGCCTCCGAAGACAGCCCAAAGGTTGAAATCGGCAAACTGACCTGCCTTGTGGAAGGCGAGCACAGCTTCATTGTCGGTTCTTCGGCAACACTTGGATGCAGCTTCTCACCGGTCGATGGCGGCGGGGTGGAGAACTACAAGGGAACCGTACGTGACTACGGGCTCGACATCGGCAAGACCAAGCAGGCCACGCTGGTCTGGGGCGTCCTGGCGCCGTCCGCAAACCGCAAGCCTGGCCTTCTGACGGGTACTTACGCCGGACTGACTGCCGGTGCGAGCGTTGGTGCGGGGATCAAGGCGAACGCGCTGCTGGGTGGTTTCGACCGGTCCATCGCGCTCAATCCCTTCAGTCTGGAAAGCCAGACCGGAACCAATCTGACCCTGGGTGTCAGCAAGATGACGCTGGAACTGATCAACTAAGTCTCAGCGGCCATCCGTCGCTTCATCTCCCAGCTTCAGTCGCGGCAGCTTTCATTTGCACCGGCACAGGGTGTTTCCACCTTGTCCGGCTGCATATTCTGCCGGTTGATCTGCTCGGTGCGGTTCAGGCGAACCGCACCGTCGATCTGTTGACGGGTCGAGAAGCCGGACTGTTGCCGATTGAGGTTCTGGTTGAGCTGCTGCCCGGCCGAGGGCAGCCGCGGCGAGGACGCCATGGGGGGACTGCGTAGCTGGTTGGACTGCGCCTGCGCCGGAAATGCGGGTGCCGCGGCCATGATGGCTGCAAAGAGTAACAGGGTCTTGGTCAAGCATGCTCCTTGGGCCCGGAGGCGGTTCATCACAGACTACATAGGTCGCCGCGCTTGAATTTCACTATTTGCCAAATCCGGCAGGGCAAAGGCATTCCCGGTCGTGTCTCTGAAAGACGGGCTTTTTCAAACGCCGGTTTGGAGATTTACCACTGCCAAGGGTGTGGCGTCATCTTCTGACAAACCAGGTCATGCGCCTGAACGCGGCGGGTCTCTGGTTTCCGAGCCCCCCGCGAAGCTTCTCACGGGCTAATTGCTGCGCTGCCGCGTAAGATTCCCTTGCGTTGCCGCTGGCATCGGCGCGACGATGGGGGACCGCCCCTGGTCGATCGGCCGCTGTTTGGGGCTTGGTGCGATGAGTACCGGGCTATAGGCCTTCGATCCCATCCGGGCGAGACGCGGAAGGCCGCGTTCCCCAGCCGGCCCTGCCGCGTTGTTACGAGGTATCCTCGAACTAACGGGAGGCTCAGCATGACAATGAGTTCAAACGGAAAAGGATCTGCCGCGGGCAGCGCTCCGCGCTGTATCGCCTTGGTGGGTCCGTTCGGCAGCGGCAAGACCAGTCTTCTGGAAGCCTTGCTGGCGCGAACGGACAAGGTGGCCCGGCAAGGAACCGTCGCGGGCGGCAATACGGTGGGCGATGCTTCGTCCGAGGCACGTGCCCACGGCATGAGTGTGGAACTGAATATCGCGGATGTGGAATTTCTGGGAGACCGCCTGGTGTTCGTCGACTGTCCGGGATCGGTCGAGTTCCTCAGCGAAATGGATGGAGCTCTGTCCGGTGTTGATCTGGCGGTCGTTGTGGCGGAGGACGACGAGCGCAAGGTTCCGGCCTTGCAGCTGATCCTCAAAGCTCTTGAAGCCCGCGCCATTCCGCGGGTTTTGTTTTTGAACAAGATCGACAAGAGCACACAGCGGGTGCGTGATGTCCTCAGCCTTCTGCAACCGGCCTCTGCCGTTCCGCTGGTGCTGCGGCAAATTCCGATCTGGGAAGACGGTCTGGCAACCGGTTTCATCGATCTGGCGCTGGAACGGGCGCATGTCTATCACGAGAAAGAGGAAAGCACTCGGATCGACATGTCCGATGCGGACCTTGCGCGCGAGCATGAAGCCCGTTTCACCATGCTGGAGCATCTGGCCGACCATGATGACGACCTGATGGAGGCGTTGCTTGAGGATATCGCACCCAATCGCGATCAGGTGTTTGCTGATCTGGTGAACGAAATGCAGGACGGCCTCATCTGCCCTGTCTTCTTCGGCTCTGCAGAACACGGCAACGGCGTCAGCCGATTGCTCAAGGCTCTGCGCCATGAAGTACCAGGTGTCGACCTGCTGTCGCGCAGGGTGCTCGGCGCAAAGTCGAAGGCGACGCTGCAAGTCATCAAGACGCTGCACACCCAGCACGGCGGCAAGCTGTCGATTGCCCGTGTTCTGGAGGGCGTGGTCTCCGATGGTGACAGTCTCTTCGTCAATGGAGACAGTGAAGTGAGAGTGTCCGGCCTGTTCTCGGTCTTCGGCCAGCAGACAAACAAGATTGCGACCGCAGGCATGGGGGAGCTGGTCGCACTTGGGCGTCTCGATGATGTGCAGACTGGCGACCTTTTGAGTTTCGAAAGCGGAAAGATGCAAAGCCTGCAAGTGCCGGAGAGACGTCTCCCTGTCCTGGCAACGGCGATTGCCGCCAATCATCGTAAGGATGAAGTCCGGCTTTCGGCGGCGCTGGCAAAGCTGGTTGAAGAGGATCGCTCGCTGGTTGTCTCGCAGAACCAGACAACGGCGCAAACACTGCTATCGGGGCAGGGAGAGATGCACCTGCGTGTTGCCCAGGAAAGGCTGGCCGGAAAATACGGATTGGATGTTGCAGTCCATACACCGCATTTGCCGTATGAGGAAACGATCCGCACAGGCACCAAGGTTCGTGGCCGTCACAAGAAACAGTCGGGCGGGCATGGTCAGTTCGGCGACGTGGTGATTGAAATATCTCCGTTGCCGCGGGGCGAGGGCGTCCAGTTTTCCGATACGATCACCGGAGGCGTTGTGCCGAAACAATATATCCCGTCGGTGCGCGATGGCGTGCTGGAAGCATTGAAGCAAGGACCGCTGGGGTTCCCGGTGGTGGATGTGTCCGTCTGTTTGACAGACGGGTCCTATCACTCTGTCGACAGTTCCGATCAGGCCTTCAAGATGGCTGGTATTCTGGCAATCCGGGAAGGTTTGATAGAGTGCAAGCCTGTGCTGCTGGAGCCGATCCACAAGGTGGTGATTTCCTGCCCGAGCGATGCAACGGCACGGGTCAACGCGATTGTCTCGGCGCGGCGTGGACAATTGCTCGGCTTCGACGCCCGCCCGGACTGGGTCGGCTGGGATGAGGTTCAGGCGTTGATGCCGGAGGCGGAAATCGGTGACCTGATCGTTGAATTGCGCTCTGCGACAGCCGGTGTCGCCAGCTATACGGCCGAATTCGACCATATGGCGGAATTGTCCGGTAAGGCGGCCGATCTGGCTCTGCAAAGGTCTGGCAAGCAGGCGGCGTGATCAGCCATCTGAACGCGATTTCAAGAGGGGCCGGCTGGCCCCTCTGTTGCGTTCGAAGTGCCGCTCCGGTCAAAGATTCGATCACATTGATGTTGCGTCCGGTCACCAGGGCGTTATTTGCCATTGAAGGCCGATTCCGGTTTCCTTCGGAACAAACGGGAGACTGACAATGAACATATTGAAAAAACGCAGCTGGGAGATTCCCGAGTGCGAGGCGACGCCAGAGGCGGTTTTCATGAACCGTCGACAGATCCTCGCCGGCCTTGTCGGGGCCGGGGCCCTGATGGGCACGGGACTTGGAATGCGACCCGCCTTTGCGGAAGAGGACCCAAGCGCCGGTCTCTATCCCGTCAAGCGAAATGCCGCCTTTACACTCGACCGGAACGTGACCCCGGAAGAGTTCACTTCCAAATACAACAATTTCTATGAGTTCGGCACGCACAAGCAGATCTGGCCGGCGGCGCAGGACCTCAAGATACGTCCCTGGACCGTCGTGCTGGATGGCATGATCGACAACCCGCAGGAGATCGATATAGACGATCTCCTGGCCAAGATGCCGCTGGAAGAGCGGCTCTATCGCCATCGCTGTGTCGAGGCGTGGTCGATGGCCGTGCCCTGGTCGGGATTTGCGCTTGCCGAACTGGTCAAGCTCGCCGGGCCGCAGACAGGTGCCAAATATCTGCGGTTTGAAACCTTCCTCGATCCGTCGGTTGCCAAGGGGCAGAAGCAGAGCTGGTATCCCTGGCCGTATGTGGAGGGGCTGACGCTGGAAGAGGCGACCAACGAACTGGCGTTCATCGCGACCGGCATCTATGGCAAGCCGCTTGCCAAGCAATATGGTGCGCCGATCCGTCTGGTGGTTCCGTGGAAGTACGGTTTCAAATCGATCAAGTCGATCGTGAAGATCTCCTTCACCGACGAGCGTCCTGTCAGCTTCTGGGAAGAGATTCAGTCTTCGGAATATGGTTTCTGGGCGAACGTGAACCCGTCAGTGCCACATGCGCGCTGGTCGCAGGCTTCCGAGCGATTGCTTGGAACGGACGAACGCCGCAACACGCTTCTCTACAACGGTTATGAAGAGCAGGTCGCCGGCCTCTACAAGGACCTGGGCAACGAACGCCTGTTCATGTGAGATGAAGTGGCATCACGTCATGCTGCGGCGCAGCAAGCGGTAGACAAAAAAAGAGCCGGGTCTAAAAGACCCGGCAGTTTATTTTGATTCACTGTAAACAGTGGAATCACCTTCCAGAGGGGAACAGCTGGTCGGAACATCACTGGGAGGAGGACGTGATGTCCGTGTGACCAACAGTGATGCTTATATGCAGTGCACAAGCTGCATAAACAAGAGGCAGGGGCGCAGACCTGCTATGCGTTTTCCGCAGAGCTTGACCGGGCGGTCAAAAATTCTCCAAAAACTTCTTTAATTTCAACAGATTGAATTAGTTGTAACCTGTGGAGCGGGCCTCGCAAATAGCTTAATTCCAGGCGAAAAAAATCCATTGAGGCACTGGAAAACGTGAATATGCTCGTTCTTTATGCGAAAATTTTAGTGCCTAAATTTTAGCCTTATTTGGGCGTGAGTCGGGTAATCAGCCTGAGCGAAGGCGATACCTGGCCGGCACAGTGGAGCGAGCGCGCTCCGTGCGAGATAAGCGGAATGACGAGAGGGGGGAGGCTCAACTGCGAAACGACGGCGTTGCGCCAGTATACCGGCCTTGCGTCCTGCGACTGAGCGCAAGGAACAGGGTGGCCCGCGCGGCCCCGTCAGTCACAAGTCCCGGCTGGAACTGCCTTGTGGCAATCAACGACCGGGGTTTGCGTGCGAAAGTGCCTAGAACACCCAGCCTTCGGCGTTTGATAGCAGAAATTCGCGGAAGGCAGTAACACGCGCGGTGTTTTTCAGTTCCGAAGGATAGACAAAATAGGTATCGAAAGAGGGTACCTTGTCTTCCTGGTCTGTCATCATCGGCACCAGGTTGGACGATTTGTCGATGATGTAGTCCGGCAGAATGGCGATGCCCACGCCAGACTGAACGGCCCGTTTGATGGCCACGAGATTGTTGGCCTTCAGGACGGATCTGCGCGGGCTTGTGGCTGCGCGTCCGGCCGTTTCCAGCCAGTTCATGGAGCGGAGATAGGCCGGGGCCTGCTCGCCGAAGGTGATCAGACGGTGCTTGTCGAGATCCTCTATGGTCACCGGCGTTCCGAAGCGCTGCAGGTAGTCCGGTGCCGCATAGACGTGGAAGTGCACGGTGAACAGCTTGCGCTGGATCAGGTCTGGCTGAGTGGGCTGGCGCAAGCGGATGGCGACATCGGCTTCGCGCATGTTGAGGTCCAGCTCGTCGTCGTCGAAAATCAGGTGCAGGTCGACGTCCGGATAGAGATCGATGAAGCTTCTGATCCGCGACGTGAGCCAGGTGGAGCCCAGCCCCACCGTGGTGGTCACGCGCAAGGCCCCGGAGGGCTTTTCCTTGCTGTCCGTCAGGCTCGATTGAACCGCCTCCAGCTTCATCAGCACGTCGTTGGCGGTCCGGTAGAGCAATTCCCCCTGTTCGGTCAGCAGCAGCCCGCGGGCGTGCCGGTGAAACAGAGGGACACCCAGATCGTGCTCAAGCGAGCTGACCTGACGGCTTACGGCGGACTGGCTCATGTGCAGAGTGTCGCCCGCGTGCGTAAAGCTGCCTGCCTGTGCGGCCGCATGAAAGATGCGCAGTTTGTCCCAATCCATGCGTGCCCCTCCGCAGGACAGTCATGCCAGCCTATTCGGCGGCCTGTTTTG
Organism: Stappia sp. BW2; assembly: GCF_008107695.1. Taxonomy (GTDB): domain Bacteria; phylum Pseudomonadota; class Alphaproteobacteria; order Rhizobiales; family Stappiaceae; genus Roseibium. The sequence continues at coordinate 190,094 of NZ_VIRG01000070.1, forward strand.
TCGACGTCACTTCATGTTCGGCCAGAAACTTCTCAGCTTCAAGGGCCGCCATGCAGCCCATGCCGGCAGCGGTGACCGCCTGACGGTAAATGTCATCGGTCACATCACCGGCCGCAAACACGCCCGGGATGGATGTCCTGGTCGAATCCGGAGCCGTTTCCAGGTAGCCGTTCGACTTCAGGGTGAGTTGATCCTTGAAAAGTTCCACGGACGGTGCGTGGCCAATGGCGATGAATACGCCATCGGTGGAAACTTCCCGGAATTCGCCGGTGCCGGTGTTCTTCAGCCGCACACCTGTAACGGCTTTCGGCACGCCGCCGCCGAGGATCTCATCCACCTGGTGATCCCAGATCACATCGATCTTGGGATGCTGGAACAGGCGGTCCTGCAGGATCTTTTCCGCCCGCAGGCTGTCGCGGCGATGAACCAAAGTCACCTTGGACGCCAGATTGGCGAGGTAAAGCGCTTCTTCCACGGCCGTGTTACCGCCACCGACAACAACAACTTCCTTGTTGCGGTAGAAGAAGCCATCGCATGTCGCACAGGCCGAAACGCCGGCGCCCATGTAATCCTGTTCAGAAGTCAGGCCCAGCCAGCGGGCCTGGGCACCGGTGGCGATCACAAGAGAATCTGCGGTGAACACCGTGCCGCTGTCGGCTTCCAGACGGAACGGGCGCTGAGAGAGGTCGGCCTTCACGATCGTGTCGTAGACAATCTTGGTGCCGACGTTTTCCGCCTGCTTCTGCATCTGTTCCATCAGCCAGGGTCCCATGATGGGATCGGCGAAGCCGGGGTAGTTTTCGACATCGGTGGTGATGGTCAACTGACCGCCCGGTTGAATTCCGGCTACCAGCGTGGGCTCCATCATGGCGCGCGCAGCGTATATCGCCGCTGTATAGCCGGCAGGGCCGGAGCCAATGATCAGAAGTTTGCTGTGTTCCGTGCTCATGGGCGCACCTCTATCCTGTCTTCATGCCCCGTCGTTGGTTTGACCGGGCTGGCCCGTCAGGGCGTTGTTCTGGTTTTGCCGAAAGGCCGAAAAATCGCTCAAGATGCGTTGAGCGATCACTGGCGTGGCATCTATCGGCTCGTAGGTAGTGGTTTTCAGCGGACCTGGAAAGGGGTGAATGACACCCAGGTGTCGCAAAGTCCCCAAAAACCGGGTGATCTTGTCGTGACCGCCCCCCGGTTCGAACACATGGACGGGTTTGCCGGTGGCTGTGGCCTCTCCGATCATGTTTGTGGAATCGGCGGTTGCGATGATGGCGTCGGCTTTGGCGAGATAAAGGCCATAGGGGTTTGGCTCTTCACCGGTCCAGTAAAGATGGTCTCCCGATTTCGCCAGCCCCGCCAAACCATAGGCCAGCCCGGCGGGCGTCCGGCGGGAGGCTGTGATCATGAAATGCACACGAGTGGTGTGTGCCAGTTCACGAAGACCGTTCAGAAGACGGTTCTGGTCGTCTTCGGAAAAACTGTGGTGCCGGCTATCGCCGCCAACGAGCACCGCAACTCGCGGCCGGGGCAGGTTATCGATGTCTGCAGTGTGCTGGCCACGAAGCTCGGCCAGTTTCGCGGCAGAGAACCTGTGCGGCGAGGTTGGCGTTACCAGAACATTGCGTCCGCGAAGCTTGTCGTGTTCGGGAACCCAGATCAGGTCCGCAGCGTCCGGTCCCGTGCGCGGGTCCTTCAGGAACACGGTAAAGGTCTGCCCGCCTGAGCGGCGTTTGACATGGCGCAGATAGGCGACCGCCCTGCGGCCGGAGGCAATGGCGATATCCGGATAGGGCGGGGCGATCGGACTTTCGGGACGGGTTGCCCGCTCACGCGGATCGATCGGGCCAAAGGGCATGAGCCAGGAAAAGGGGGCGCGCGGCGCAACCCGGCGCTCCTCGAAGGGCGCGCCAAGCGCTTCGGCGACACCGCGGCACTGCGCGATATCGCCTGCCTTGCCATCTGTCAGGATCCAGAGGGAGGAAGGGGCTTTCTCCGGCGATAAAGGCATGTTCTGGAGAAGTTCCCTATCGTAATCTTTCGAAATAGTGCGCAATTTTGTTATAGTCTTGCACAAACGCGCAAAAAATCATAACCCGGCAGCACGAATAGAGGGTAGCTTGGGATTCCGGTGTCGGGCAAGGCGACAGTCTTGCGAAAGGCCCGGATGCCCACAGCATAACACCTCATGCGAAGCGCGAAGGAGACAGGTTTGAAAGCGCGGCTCGATGCCATTGATTGGCAGATCCTGAAAGAATTGCAGGATGATGGACGGATGACCAATGTGGAATTGGCCCGTCGGGTCGGCATTTCCGCTCCTCCCTGCCTGCGCCGGGTGCGCGCGCTGGAAGAAGCCGGGCTCATTCTTGGCTACCGGACGCTGCTCGACGAAAAGCAGCTCGGTTACGATGTCACGGCCTTTGCGATGGTTGGACTGCACAGCCAGACCGAGGCGGATCTGATTGCTTTCGAGCAGACGGTGCAGAACTGGCCGCTGGTGCGAGAAAGCTACATGCTCTCCGGTGAGGTCGATTTCCTGCTGAAATGCGTTTCTCCGGATCTGCAGACCTTCCAGAATTTCATCATTCGCGACCTGACCGCCGCCCCCAATGTCGACAGTGTTCGTACGGCTCTGACGATCCGCCGCACCAAGGACGAGCCGGTCGTTCCAATCGACTGACGCCGGTTTGAGAGCTGGAGGCACACTTCGCCATGGCCGTGAAACGGATCGTTGCGAATATTGCTTCGCCTGATACCGGCAAGGCGAAAAGCTTTTACGGAGATCTGCTGGGTATGGACCTGGCAATGGATCACGGCTGGATCGTTACCTTTGCCGGGGAGAGCGGTGCGATGGCTCAGGTCAGCATTGCGGCCGAAGGCGGCGCGGGGACGCCCGTCCCTGATCTTTCGGTGGAAGTCGACAATCTCCAAGAGGTGCTGGAAAGAGCGCGGGCACAAGGCCTCGCCGTAGAGTACGGTCCCGCGGATGAACCCTGGGGTGTCCGGCGCTTTTATGTACGTGACCCCTTCGGGCGGCTTGTGAATATCCTGCAGCACATCTGACGCCTCCTGCCGAGCGACAGGCAGGGATCTCAATCAATCAGTCAGTCGACGCCAGTTCTCTGACCTTCCTGAGCAGTCGGCGTATCAGGGAAATATCCCTGAGAGCTGCGGTTGCCAGAGTGAAGGACACTGTAAGGAACAGGATTGTCGTCAGTGCCGCGACGGGCAGCATCTGATCGTAGTGGAACTTGTCGAGTGCATTGTCGACCGGTCCGATGCCCGAATAGAGCCGGCTGCGAATCGTGTCGGAGTAGGTGGTGATGCCCAGGTCTCCGTCTTTCAGATATCGGAGCCCGAACAGAACCACAAAGACACTGAATGCGAGCACGATCAGATAACCGGCCATGCGTAGGGCGAACATGAAAGCGCTCTCGTGGCGCTGTGCGACGAGGCGCTTGAACATCTGGCGTTCGCGTGCAGTGAGCCTGGAAAACAGAAACCAGCGGTAAATCCATAACGGAACCGACGCGATCAGCAGCCATACGGCAATCGCGTTAAAGACCATTGTAAACCCTCCGACACTTTCTGGTTGTCAGCTTAACGGCTCTCGTGTGGACGTCAAAGGGAAAGCTCAGCTTTTGCTGCGACTTAAAGGCTGTTGCCGCACGCCCATACGTTGCCCGCAAGCGTCAGACGACAGCCAAAACCTGGCCCTGTGGGCCCGGATACTCAGCCTGTCTGGCTCGAATGTCCGGGCCCCCGGGGGAGGTCTTTTGCCGCAAGGCAAATCCAGAAAGGCTGGGATCAGATGAAGCGGACGTCCACGATCTCGTAAGAGTGGGCACCGCCGGGGGCGGCAACTTCGACGCTGTCGCCGATGGCCTTGCCGATCAGCGCACGGGCGATCGGGGAAGAAATAGAGACCTTGTTGTGCTTTACGTCGGATTCGACGTCGCCAACGATCATGTATTTCTTTTCTTCTTCGGTGTCCTCATCGATCAGTGTGACGGTTGCGCCAAATTTGACGATGTCGCCGGATAGCTTGCTCACGTCGATGATCTCAGCGCGGGACAATTTGTCTTCGAGTTCCGAAATACGGCCTTCGTTCAGGCTCTGGGCTTCTTTAGCCGCATGGTATTCCGCATTTTCCGACAGGTCGCCATGTGCACGTGCTTCTGCAATCGCATCGACGATGCGCGGGCGCTCAACCGACGTACGTTCCTTCAGCTCATCCTGAAGCATCTTGTACCCGGCAGAGGTCATCGGAACTTTTTCCATTGGTCTCAGACCTTCAGCTTATTGGGTCCCCCTTAACTCGAGGACCGCGCTTTGACAAAAATAAACCGAGCCGGGAAAGGCGCGCTTTCCCGGCCGGTCACGAGTATAATAGACTTAGCCGAAGTAGGATTGTAAAGGTCTTACTTCAAGGCTCCCAGCTTTATGGGCAGCGATGCCTTTGGCCGCGGCCACAGATCCTGCAAGGGTCGTGTAATACGGAACCTTGTTCAGAAGAGCTGCCCGGCGCATGGACCGGCTGTCGGAGATAGCCTGCGCACCTTCGGTCGTGTTGAAGACGAGCTGAACCTCACCGTTCTTGATAGCATCGACGATGTGCGGCCGGCCTTCAAGGACCTTGTTGATCTTCTTCACCGCAATCCCCTTTTCCGCCAGTAACGTCTGGGTGCCGCCGGTGGCGATGATGGTGAAGCCGCCGGCTTCCAGGCTGCGGACCGCGTCAATCACGCCGGCCTTGTCTTCGTCGCGCATGGAAACGAACACGGTGCCCTTGTCCGGAACGCCGGTGCCGGAGCCGATCTGGGCCTTGGCGAAGGCCTTGCCGAAAGCGGTGTCCAGGCCCATGACTTCGCCGGTCGAGCGCATTTCCGGGCCGAGGATGGTGTCGACGCCGGGGAAGCGGGCAAACGGGAAGACGGCTTCCTTGACCGCGATATGGTCGAGTTTCTTTTCCGACAGTCCGAAGGAAGCAAGGCTTTCGCCCGCCATGATCCGGCTGGCGATCTTCGCAACCGGCACGCCGATTGTCTTGGCGACGAAGGGCACGGTACGCGAGGCGCGCGGGTTGACTTCCAGAACGAAAATCTCGCCCTTCTTGATGGCGTATTGCACGTTCATCAGCCCGCCGACTTCCAGGCCCAGGGCGAGTGCCTTGGTCTGCCGCTTGAGTTCTTCCAGCATGTCTTCGCCGAGCGAGAACGGCGGCAGGGAGCAGGCGCTGTCGCCGGAATGGATGCCGGCTTCCTCGATGTGCTCCATGATGCCGCAGACGAACACGTCCTTGCCGTCGCAAAGGGCATCTACATCCACTTCGATGGCGCCGTCGAGATAGCGGTCGAACAGCAGCGGGTTGGTGCCCAGAACGGTGTTGATCTGGCCGGTCTTGTCGTTCGGGTACTTGGCCCGCACCTCGGCCGGTACCAGCTCCGGCAGCGTGCCGAGCAGGTAGGAGTTGAGGGCTTCCTCGTCGCGGATGATCTGCATGGCGCGGCCGCCCAGAACGTAGGACGGGCGCACGACCAGAGGCAGGCCGAGCTGGCCGGCGATCAGACGGCCCTGTTCAACGGAATAGGCAATGCCGTTTTCCGGCTGCTTCAGGTCGAGCTTGATCAGGAGCTTCTGGAACCGGTCGCGGTCTTCTGCAAGATCGATCATGTCGGGAGACGTGCCGAGGATCGGCACGCCGGCCTTGACCAGAGCCTGGGCCAGCTTCAGCGGGGTCTGGCCGCCAAACTGAACGATGACGCCGTGCAGCGTGCCGTTCTCCTGCTCCTTGCGCATGATTTCCAGGACGTCCTCAGGGGTCAGCGGCTCGAAATAGAGACGGTCGGACGTGTCGTAGTCGGTCGAGACGGTTTCCGGGTTACAGTTGACCATGATGGTTTCGTAGCCGGCGTCTTCCAGAGCGAAGGCGGCGTGACAGCAGCAATAGTCGAACTCGATGCCCTGGCCGATCCGGTTCGGACCGCCCCCCAGGATGACCACTTTCTTGCGATCGCTCGGGTTGGCCTCGCAGGCAGGCTTGCCCATGAAGGGAGCCTCGTACGTGGAGTACATGTAGGCGGTCGGTGAGGCGAATTCGGCGGCGCAGGTGTCGATACGCTTGTAGACCGGGTGTACGTCCAGTTCCTTGCGGAGCTTGGCGACATCCGACGCGTCGAGATCGGCAAGGCTTGCCAGGCGCGCATCCGAAAATCCCATGGCTTTCAGTTTGCGCAGGTTCTCCCCGTCTTTCGGGAGACCGATCTTGCGAACTTTCGCTTCGACGTCGAGGATCGCCTCGATCTGCTCCAGGAACCAGGGATTGATGCCGCTGGCCTCGTAGATCTCTTCGGCAGACATGCCAAGGCGCATGGCCTGGGCGACGTTGAGCAGCCGGCTCGGTGTCGGTGTCGAGACGGCAGCGCGCAGGGCGTTGCGGTCGTCGCCCTGATCAAGGCCGGGGATTTCGGTTTCGTCGAGACCGTTCAGACCCGTTTCCAGTCCGCGCAAGGCCTTCTGCAGGCTTTCGTTGAAGGTGCGGCCAATGGCCATCACTTCGCCGACCGACTTCATGGCAGTGGTGAGGGTCGATTCGGATCCCGGGAATTTCTCGAAGGCGAACCGCGGGATCTTGGTCACGACGTAATCAATGGTCGGTTCGAAGGAAGCCGGGGTCGCGCCGCCGGTGATGTCGTTCTCCAGTTCGTCCAGCGTGTAGCCGACGGCAAGCTTGGCCGCGATCTTGGCAATCGGGAAACCGGTTGCCTTGGACGCCAGGGCGGAGGAGCGCGACACGCGCGGGTTCATTTCAATCACGACCAAACGGCCATTGTCCGGATTGACCGCGAACTGCACGTTCGATCCGCCGGTTTCCACGCCGATCTCGCGCAGCACCGCGATCGATGCGTCGCGCATCATCTGGTATTCCTTGTCGGTCAGCGTCAGGGCCGGCGCGACGGTGATGGAATCGCCTGTGTGCACGCCCATCGGATCGACGTTCTCGATGGAGCAGATGATGATGCAGTTGTCCGCCTTGTCGCGGACGACTTCCATCTCGTATTCTTTCCAGCCGAGCAGGCTCTCGTCGATCAGAACCTGACCGACCGGCGAGGCATCGATGCCGGAGCGGACGATGGTTTCATATTCTTCTCTGTTGTAGGCCACACCGCCGCCGGTGCCGCCAAGGGTAAAGGCGGGCCGGATGATTGCCGGCAGGCCGATCTCGTCGATGGCGCGCATGGCTTCAAGATAACCGGCGTTGCGGTCATAGCCGACAATCCGGCCGTTTTCGTCGTGGATCGCCGGGGAGGAGGCAATGGCAGCGCGGGGGTTTTCCAGACCGATGACGTCCATCGCTGCCCGGAATTTTTCGCGGTCCTCGGCCTTTTCGATGACATCGGCGCGGGCGCCGATCATTTCGACGCCGTATTTTTCCAGAATGCCCATCTGCTCCAGGTCGAGCGCGCAGTTCAGCGCGGTCTGGCCCCCCATCGTCGGCAGGAGCGCGTCGGGGCGTTCCTTCTCGATGATCTTGGCAACCAGCTCCGGCGTGATCGGTTCGATGTAGGTAGCGTCGGCCAGGTCCGGATCGGTCATGATCGTCGCCGGGTTCGAGTTGACCAGGATGATACGATAGCCTTCCTCGCGCAGCGCCTTGCAGGCCTGAGTGCCCGAATAGTCGAATTCACAGGCCTGACCGATGACAATCGGACCAGCACCAATAATCAGGATGGAAGAGATATCTGTGCGTTTTGGCATCTCGGCTCGCAGCTCGCAGCGGCCTTTCCGGATAGCGGGGCCGCTATTCGGTCTGGCTCGGACATGAGGGTATGACTATGTTGGCTGAGCGCGTCTTATAGGGAAAAGGTGCGCAGGAGGAAACCCCGTCAGGACGTGAAAGTCGACCTTTTGCGGGCTAAAATCACGACTTTATTCCGGCTTGGCGGTTTCGGCGGGCAAAGCGATCGTTGTTTGGCCGTCGAAGTCGGCGATCCCTTCCGACAATGCATAGCAGGCAAGGCGTATGGACTTTGGAATTTCGACGGGCCGACCGTCGCGATTCCCCTTTTCGTAATATTGGATCATGCGCTTCTTCAGGCCGAGACGATCCGCAGCGTCTTTCTGCTTGAGCCCGAGTGCCCGGCGCCAGTGGCGGAACTGCTGAGGCGTCATGCCAGTCACGCTGTCTTTTGATTTTGAATCGGCCATTTCGTCTTATTCCAGAATACCTTGGTTGCGGGCAGCTGTGTGCCTGAGTGCCCGTCCGGCATCTGTGACAGAAATAACCTTGCTCATCGATTGTCAATCGAGAAGTGCACAATGTGCCCTTTTGCATCTGCCTTTACGGAGGATTGGTGGTATTAAATTGACCGTGTGGACAAAAAATTGATACACATTTTTTCCTCATGGCGGATTGGCGGTTTAACCCTAAATATCTTGAAAATCCTTGTGTTTTTTTAGGGTTCGAATGTGAATTGATACTCGCGTATTGCGGGTATTGTTCTGCAAGTTCTGTCGATTTGCGCCCTGAAAAGGGCGGCTTGGGAGATATTTTGTCTACATAGTATCTAGGTTATTTTCACCATTCGTAATAAACAGCAGGATTAGGAATAAGGGAGGTAAGTATTTTTTCATTGCTCTCTGCCGTGAGGTAAAGAAAATTTATAGTGGATTCTTATATTCAAGAAAAGATAGCTTGTCATATTTAGATTATCGATAATTAATATTTGTATGCTTTTTGCCTATTTCTCAATGAATAGACAATCATGGATGCGTGTCCTTTCTGGTTATTTTCTAGTTTTGGTTTTCGCGTAACTGAAACTTTCATAAAAACGCGCCAATATACCTATTTTTGACCTAGATTTTAACTGTCAATCCGGTGTATTAAACTATTGCTTAGTCTCCTATGAGTTTGGCGTTGGGAGCTTCTGAAGCGGAGAGCGTTGCGCTCAAAGCGACAGAGGCTGCACTTGCGGTGCTAGTGGGACCTGATGAGTTGGTGGTGGGACCAGCGATTCAGGAGTGCAGCAAGACCCGGCCAGACCTGGAACAAGAAAGACAAGATCGGGCTTAATAGAATGAACAATGTAGCAACCAAAATGGTCGTGGTGCCGGATATTGCCGGGCCAGGAGAAGAAGTGATGCTGGACGATCGCAATCTTGCGATCTCGGAAATGTCCGAACGGTTCGACGTCACCCTCCGAACTCTTCGATTTTACGAAGAAAAAGGCCTTCTCAATCCAGTTCGCAAGGGGGCGCGCCGTTTCTACGGTCCGCGTGATGTTTCGCGGATGCGGGTAATCCTGCAGGCCAAGAAGATCGGCCTGACGCTTGCCGAGATCCGTCGCGTCATCAAGCTGGTGGAAGGCAACGACAAGCGGGAAGACCAGTTCAAGGAACTTCAGGAAATCTGCCTGGCGCAGCAAGACATCCTTGCCGAGCAGAAGCAGATGCTTGACGAGCAGATTGCGGAAGTCGGCGAGATCCTGACGGCGTTTGACGAATTGGTCAAATAACGCATTCGGGCATCATGCCAACAAAAACCCCCGGCGCGCAGTGCGAGCCGGGGGTTTTTGTTTGACCGAGCATTCGTTTCCGGAACGGTTTGACCGCTGTCAGCATCAACCTGCAGCGCAGGGGAGAGCGGCGCTAGCCGCCGGCTCCCGGACCCTCATGAACTCAGGCTGCCGACTTTGCACTTTCCATCAGATCGGTGAACCGCTTGAACAGGTAATGACTGTCGCGGGGACCAGGTGATGCTTCCGGGTGGTACTGGACGGAAAAGACAGGCTTGTCCTTCATGGCAAGGCCGCAGTTGGAGCCGTCGAACAGGGAAACATGCGTCTGCTGGACATTGTCCGGCAGACTTTCTGCATCTACCGCAAAACCGTGGTTCATCGATGTGATCTCGACCTTGCCGGTGGTGTGGTCGAACACCGGATGATTGGCGCCGTGGTGTCCCTGATGCATCTTGAGGGTCTTGCCGCCAAGCGCCAGCGCAAGCATCTGGTGACCGAGGCAGATCCCGAACGTGGGAACGCCTGAGTCAACGATCTTCCGGATCATCGGGACGGCATAGTCACCGGTGGCGGCAGGGTCACCCGGTCCGTTGGACAGGAATACGCCATCAGGGGCATGCGCCAGAACGTCTTCGGCCGTTGCGGTCGCCGGAAGAACGGTGACGTCACAGCCTGCATCGGTCAGCAGGCGCAGGATGTTGCGCTTGATGCCGTAGTCGATGGCGACGACCTTGAACTTGCCGCCCTGCGCCTCTCCGAAGCCTTCGTTCCATTTCCAGGTTGTCTGGTGCCACTGGTGCGACTGGGAGGTCGAGGCGTCCTTGGCAAGGTCCATGCCCACAAGGCCGGACCAGTTTGCTGCGGCAGTTTTCAGCGTATCCACATCGAATGTGCCGTCCGGCGAATGCGCGATCACGCCGTTGGGGACGCCTTTTTCGCGGATCAGCGCAGTCAGGGCACGGGTATCGATGCCGCTGATGCCGATCAGGTTACGGCTCTTCAGCCAGGCGTCGAGGTGTTTCGCTGCCCGGTAGTTGGCCGGATCGGTGACGGAGGCTGCCAGCACGACACCGCGGATGCCGCTGTCCGCGGCCATGTTGACCGTCTCGATGTCTTCATCATTCGTGCCGACATTGCCGATATGCGGAAATGTGAAGGTGATGATCTGACCGGAATAGGACGGGTCGGTCAGGATCTCCTGATAGCCCGTCATTGCCGTATTAAAGCAAATTTCACCAACGGCTTGGCCGGTAGCACCGAGGCCCTGTCCTTCGATTACACTGCCGTCGGAGAGCACAAGCAGGGCGGTCGCCGGGGTCTCGGACCATGCGTCTGCAGTCGTCATGTCTTGTTTCCAGATCTTGTTGGTGACATCATGCGCTGCAGGAAGGGCGTCTGAGGCGGGCTGGAAAGCTCGCAAATGGCTGCCTGCATTAAGCGCGGGACTCTATGGGAAGCGGCTTGGATCGTCAATATTGATCCTCTGAAAAAAGATCTTTAAAATTCAATGGCTTGGCTGAGAAAATGGAATGGCGCCCCTGAGCGCCGTGCCTCAGCGCGACAGGGGTAGGGTGAACCATGCGCGACATCATGCGCGAAAGAATCAATGCTGCCCTGAAAGCGGCGCAGGATACTGGCGACAAGCGCCGGTCCGCCACGTTGCGTCTTGTGCAGACCGCCGTGAAGGATCGTGAGGCTGCTGCGCGTGAAAACGGCAAGGACGGCGTCAACGAAGCTGAAGTGATTGAGATCCTTCAGAAAATGATCCGTCAGCGAGAAACTTCAGCGGAAGAGTTCGAAAGCGGCGGGCAGCTTGATCTGGCCGAGCAGGAGCGTGAAGAGCGTGAAATTATTCGCGAATTTCTGCCTGTTCAGCTCAGCGACGACGAAATGCAGAAGATCTGCGAGGAGACGGTCAGGGAGATCGACGCACATGGTCTGCGCGATATCGGCCGCTGCATGAACGAACTGAAGAGCCGGTATCCGGGCAAAATGGACTTCGTGCAGGCGTCCTGCCTGGTCAAGGACATGCTGCGGGCCGATGGCGGCGAGCAGGGCAGCAACGGCACCGGAAAGCAGGACTGACCCGACACCACGGCCGGCAAGCTTATGCACAATATTTCCAGAAACCGGGCAGGTGGTCCGGTGCCACTGGAAACAGCCTCAAAGACATTCTATTTTGGCGGACTGACCGTCGGCGCCTGAGTGTGCCGGTGGCAGAAAGCCGTATTCCGTGAACCTGGGCGTCAACACTGTTCCATGCGTTTTGAACCGCGTCTCCTCGATGAAATCCGTGCCCGGCTGACGTTATCGGAGGTCGTGGGGCGGCGTGTGACCTGGGACAGGCGCAAGACGCAGCCCGGCAAGGGCGATTATTGGGCCTGCTGCCCCTTCCATCAGGAAAAGAGCCCCAGCTTTCACGTTGATGACCGGCGCAACCGCTACAAGTGTTTCGGCTGTGGGGCGTCCGGCGATCATTTCACCTTCCTGTGCGAAACCGAGGGGCTGAGCTTTCCCGAGGCTGTCGAGCGCCTGGCCGAGCAGGCGGGCGTGGGGCTGCCCGCGCCCGATCCCCAGGCGGCGCGGCGCGAAAAGAAGCGGGCAGGGCTTGCCGACATCTGCGAAATGGCGGCGCAGTTTTTTCAGAACGAATTTGCCGGCCCGCGCGGTGATACCGCCCGCGTCTACACACAGAAACGCGGCCTGACCCAGGAAACCTTGCGTGAGTTCCGGTTCGGGTTCGCCCCTGAAAGCCGGGACGCGCTGAAGGGATATCTTGCCGCGCGCGAGATCCCCGAAGCTGACATGATCGAGGCTGGATTGATCATCAAGCCGGAGGATGGGCGCCCCTCCTACGACCGCTTTCGTGGCCGATTGATGATCCCGATCCAGGACGACCGCGGCCGGGTTGTCGCCTTTGGTGGGCGGACGCTGTCTCCCGAGGGCCAACCGAAATACCTGAACTCGCCGGAAACACCGCTGTTTCACAAGGGCGTCATGCTTTTCAACGCGCACCGTGCACGCGAGCCCGCCTTCAAGAGCGGTGAGGCCGTGGTGGTGGAAGGTTATCTTGATGCCATTGCCCTCTGGCAGGCAGGCATCCACCACGTGGTCGCTTCTCTGGGAACGGCCTTTACCGAAGACCAGGTGGTGCGGCTGTGGAAATTCGCGCCCGAGCCGGTGATCTGCTTCGACGGTGACGCGGCTGGGGTTTCTGCGGCGCACCGGGCGATCGACCGGATTTTCCCGGTGCTCAAGAGTGGCTATTCCTTCCAGTTCTGCTTCCTGCCCGATGGCATGGACCCCGATGACCTGGTCAAGCAGCGCGGAGTTTCCGGCTTTCATGAAGAGGTGGCACGGGCGCAATCGCTGTTCGAGGTGGTCTGGGACAGGGAGATCTCCGTTTCCCGGCTGGATACGCCTGAACGCAAGGCAGCTCTTGAAAAACGGTTCGACGATCTGATCGGCACCATTCGCGACGAGCGGGTACGCAGGCGTTACCAGCTCGATTTGAAGTTCAAGCTGTCGAACCTCTTCTTCGAGCAGGCCCGCCAGTCCCGGCAGGGTGGCAAGGGTGGCCGCGCAGGCGGTTCAGGCGAGGCGGCCGTGCCGCTTGGCATGGCGCGCGAGCGGGTTTCGGCCAGTCATGATTTCGGAACGGAGCGTGTGGTGCTTGGACTGAGCATGCGCTTTCCGCATCTGCTGGACCGGAACTTCGAACGGTTTTCCAGATTGCCTTTCGCCAATGACCTGCACAGGGAGCTCCGGGACATCCTGTGCCGGATCGTCGACGATCTGGAAGCAACGCCCATTGCCAAACTGACCAGCGGCTTCGAGGAGCCGCTTCGGGACATCATGGGCGAGATGATGCTGGAAACCATCGGGATGCAGCAGCAGCGAGGGGCTGAGTTTTCCGCCTTGATACACCGCTTCCCGCTCCTGAAATCCAATCCGCCGGAGGATTTCATCGAAGCGGCCTATCTGCATTTTCTCGATGTTCTGGAACTCAATGCTCTGGAAGACGAATTGTCGTCGGAACTGGCAACCGCGGACGAGCAGCTTGATGAACATTCCTGGATGCGCATTCAGGCGCTGACACAGGATCTGAGCAGACGTCGGGAAGAATGTGCGCGCGATGAAGCCGATCTTGCCGAACGCGCGAAAAAAATTCGCACGGCGCCTCCGGTCGCGGTGGCAGCGCATTGAGACGCGGCGGTTGACGGTGACTGATGTGGTGGCATTTCCGGCTCAACTCGCCGGAAAGGGAGCTTTCTGAGCGGCTATCCGTTTTTCCGAGCCTGGCCTGAGTTGGGTCTGGAATAGCTCTTTTTGGTGTTCGCAGAGGCACAAAAATGGCATTTTCCGATTGACCAGTGACGAATCACACTTGCGAATCGTGTGAGCCGAGCTAAATAGAACGTTTGCAGCCCTCATGCGCCGGAGCTTCCAAGCCTGCTCGCGGCAAAAGTCTTAATATAGCTGCAACCCGAATGAACACCTTTTACGCATTCGTTTCCGGATGCCTTCAGAAAAGGCCGTGTGCTGCGTCGATGCTGAAATATGCCAATGTCGAAAAGTGTACGGTTAATTGGGACTTAAGGGACACGGCTTACAACCTTACTAACAGTGATTCTTTCAGACGCCGCCGCAGCAATTGCTGGCGCGCTGAGGCGGAATTGGGTTGAAGCCAAACAAGGGGCGCGGCGTGGCCGGACCGGCCGCGAACTGGAGCACAATATGGTAGCCAAAGCGACACAAGCAGACGACACTCAGGAGCAGAGCACGGATGGCCCTGACGGCCCTCTGCTGGACCTGTCGGATGCCGCTGTCAAAAAGATGATCAAAGCCGCCAAGAAGCGCGGCTATGTGACCTATGACGAACTGAACGAAGTTCTGCCCTCGTCGCAGGTGTCATCTGAAAAGATCGAAGACACAATGTCCATGCTGTCTGACATGGGCATCAATGTGATCGAGGCCGACGAGGCCGAAGAAGGGCCTGAAGAGGTCGATGGCGGCGACCTGGTGGCGGCAAGCACCACAGCGGTTGCCAAGACCACCACGAAAGAGCCGGCCGACCGCACCGATGACCCCGTGCGCATGTATCTGCGCGAGATGGGGTCCGTGGAATTGCTGTCGCGTGAAGGCGAAATCGCGATTGCCAAGCGCATCGAGGCTGGCCGCGAGGCAATGATCGCGGGTCTTTGTGAAAGCCCGCTCACCTTCCAGGCCATCATCATCTGGCGCGACGAGTTGAACGAAGCGCAGGTTCTTCTGCGTGACATCATCGATCTGGAAGCAACCTATGCCGGGCCCGACGCCAAGGCGGGGCCTGCCGTTGCCAATGACGATGTCGCGCCTGGTGAAGGCAATTCGGAAAATTCCGGCGGTGCGTCGGAAGACACCGAAAGCGAAGAAGGCGAGGGCGACGACGACGATGACGACGAGTTCGAGTCCAACGTTTCCCTGTCCGCCATGGAAGCCGAACTGAAGCCGGGCGTTCTGGAAACCTTCGACAACATCGCCGACAACTACAAGAAGCTTCGCCGCCTGCAGGATCAGCTGGTGGAAAACAAGCTGGCCAACAAGACCCTGTCGCCTAGCCAGGAGCGCCGCTACAAGAAGCTGAAAGAAGACATCATCGTTGATGTGAAGAGCCTGTCGCTCAACCAGAACCGTATCGACGCCCTGGTTGCCCAGCTCTATGACATCAACAAGCGCCTGATGGGGTATGAAGGCCGTCTGTTGCGTCTGGCCGACAGCTACAACGTCGACCGCACGGACTTCCTGAAGCAGTATCAGGGCGCAGAGCTTGATCCGAACTGGCTGCGCAAGGTGGCCAACCTTTCCACGCGCGGCTGGAAGAACTTCATCGCCAAGGAAAAGGAAACGGTTCGCGAGCTGCGTCAGGACATCCAGACGCTGGCCACTGAAACCGGCCTGGAAATCACCGAATTCCGCCGCATCGTTGCGATGGTGCAGAAGGGCGAACGCGAGGCACGCATCGCGAAGAAGGAAATGGTCGAGGCGAACCTGCGTCTCGTGATTTCCATCGCGAAGAAATACACCAACCGCGGCCTTCAGTTCCTGGATCTGATCCAGGAAGGCAACATCGGCCTGATGAAGGCGGTGGACAAGTTCGAATACCGGCGCGGATACAAGTTCTCCACCTATGCAACGTGGTGGATCCGGCAGGCGATCACCCGTTCGATCGCCGACCAGGCCCGCACCATCCGTATTCCGGTGCACATGATCGAGACGATCAACAAGATCGTCCGGACATCGCGCCAGATGCTGCATGAAATCGGACGCGAGCCGACCCCGGAAGAGCTGGCTGAAAAGCTGCAGATGCCGCTGGAAAAGGTCCGCAAGGTTCTGAAAATCGCCAAGGAACCGATCTCGCTCGAAACGCCGATCGGCGACGAGGAAGATTCTCACCTGGGCGATTTCATCGAGGACAAGAACGCGGTTCTGCCCATCGATGCGGCCATCCAGTCCAACCTGCGTGAAACCACCACCCGCGTGCTTGCCTCGCTCACTCCGCGTGAAGAGCGCGTGCTGCGTATGCGCTTCGGCATCGGCATGAACACCGACCACACTCTGGAAGAGGTTGGTCAGCAGTTCTCGGTGACCCGCGAACGTATCCGCCAGATCGAAGCGAAGGCGCTGCGCAAGCTGAAGCACCCGAGCCGGTCTCGCAAGCTGCGTTCGTTCCTGGACAGCTAACCTGCCGGGAAGAGCTTGAAACATCGAAGAACCCGGCGGAGACGCCGGGTTTTTTTGAAACTTCGCACCAGAAATCAACCGGCAACTTTGCTTTAAGGGCGCTCTATTGGCCATCACCGCCGACATGGACCGGAACATGGTCGGGACTGAGCCTGCGGACCGACGGCTGTTCCTGTGGGGTCTCGCGATCTCCGCAGTGCTGCATGCGCTGGTGGCCCTGATGCTGCTCGAAGGGGTGTCGGGGTACACGACCGAGCCTCTCAGGGATGTTGTCGAAGTGGAATTGCTGCCTCCGCCGCCGGAGGAGGAAGAGACACCTCCTGCCGAGTTGCAGCAGCCTGAACCGGAGCAGCCTGAGCAGGAAGAGGTCGAGACCCCGGAACAGCCCGATCAGCCGCAACAGGAACAGGCTGAAGAAGCTCCAGCGCCGCCACCTCCTCCACCACCGCCACCTGCTCCCCAACAGGAAGACCTTGCCGAGACGCCGGAAGCTCCGCCAGAGCCTTCCGTTCTGCAGGAAGTGACCGAATTCGGCGAAGAAGACACGGGCCCGCAAGGGGAAGAGGAAACGCCGCCGGCGTCTGCAGAGAGCGCGACCGCTGAGGGTGAGCAGCAGGCGGAAGCCGACGCGCAGACGGATGACGCCAAGGCGGGCGAAACAGACGCTGGTGAAGGGGAAGGTGAGGGCGAAGGCCAGGAGAGCGATACGGCTGAAACCGACGCGCCGCAGGAAGATACTCCCGAGGAAGCGCAGGATACGGCGGCCGAAGACACCGCTCCCGAAGACACGACCCCGGATGACACTGCCGATGACAGCGAAGCACCGGACGAAGCGTCGGATGTTGCCGAAACACCCGACCAGCCGGACGCTGTGCCGTCAGAGATCGCGGGAACCGGCGCGGAAACGGACACGAGCGAGACCGGAGAGCTGCCCGCCGAGGATTTCGGCATTGTCGGGCCGATTGCAACCAACAAGACACCGGCACCCAAACCGCCAAAACCGGCGGCCTCTACAGCGCACAGGCAGGGCGGCGGGGGGCGGGCATCCGGAGGCTCTGAAGGCCCGCCCGCCGGGATGATTGCGGCACGCGAACTTTATTCACGCGATATTCTGGACGATCCGCAGGCGCGCACAGCCATGCGCGGCATGACCGAGGGCCAACGGCTGAACCTTTTGTGCATGACCGAACTCAGGGAACAGATTGCCTCTGTCAGTGCCTTGCCGCCTGAGTTGTTGCCGTCGTTCCGGCCGCGCGGCGGCACTGTGCTGCAACCGCGTATCGCGGCTTTCCGCAGTCTCGGTCGCTGGTTCGATGTTGCTTTCCGTTGTGAAACGGATGCCGGTGTAACGCGCGTGGAGCGGTTCTCGTTCAAGATCGGTAAGGAGATCCCGCAGAGCCAGTGGCTGGAACGGGGCCTGACGGGCTTTTGATGCCCGCCTGCCGGGTGATGCTTACGACTGATTCTTGAATTGCAGGGACGCGTTTGCGATTTCATGGGCGCGCCTATTCACGGCCCAATTGTAGAACGACGTCTTGCGATCCGGGCCCAGGATGGAGCTGATGATTACGTGTGACGGGGTTCTCATCGCAAGGGTGGTGAATTCCAGCGGGTCATCGCCTTCGTTGGTACGGGCTCCAACCGTGACTTCGGTGGCTTCGATAAACGGCGGGTCAAGTGTCACGGTCTTTGAGGTTGCGCCAGCGTCGAACACGATGTTGGAGCCTTCGAACTCGCGCCGGGTCTTGCCCAGTTCCTCAACAAGGTCGACCGGCTGCTGTGCGTTGATGGCCTTCAGTCTGGCGAACCCCAGGATCTCGCCATTTGAACCGGTACGGGCAAAATCAATGGCCATGCGGTCTGCCAGGCCGGATTGCGGCTGGTTGACATGCCAGGACGCGGGGAAAAAGAAGCCGATGTCCTGGAACAGGGAAAAACTGCTCCAGTCCTCAATCACATTCGGTTGCTTCACCTGCTCGGTGCGGAACGACCTGACGGCCATGTTGACGATGTCTGAAAGGGCGGCGAACTCGCTGGAGGGGACAAAGGCCTGGATCAAGATCAGCGTGTCGCCATTCACCGTGACGGTGACGAGGCCACGCAGTTCATGGCCTTCGGCCCGGACGAAACAGCTTGCGCGTGCGCGCCGGGCATCAATCGGCTCCAGCGTGTCGACCTGCCAGGACGACAGGGAGCAGTAGTATTCGAGCCAATGTGCAGCGGAGATCTCGTTGTTGAGGAGAATGCCGATCACCTGGACGGAGGTATTCGCCGCCACGGGAGGCTCGAAGACCGCGATGATGGTGGGATCGTCCGCCGTGAGGGGCTGCTCGTTGACCTGCTTCACTTCCCAGCTTCCTGGAAGCAGCAGTTGGAACGCAAAGGGAGCCTGGCTGATTGCAGTCAGTTCGGCGGCGACATAGTCCTCTGTGGTCATTCCGATCGTCACCCTTGGGTGTTGTTGCCGGCGGTCCCGGATGGGAGGCCGGCCTGTCTAATAAACTCCGACAAAGACCTTGAAGCCCGCCATTGGGCCGGCCCCTGCCTTGGCTTCCGCAGTCAGGCCATAGACGCCGTCGATCTTGCCGAGCTGCGCGCTGGCCCCGGCTGCAGCCCCTACGCCGGCTTCGCCCCTGCCTCCGATCCGCAGTCCGTGGTCATAGGCACTGTCGAGTGTTCGTTTTGCCGGATCTCCGCTCGCCCAGCTCAGGAACGGGCCAAGGGTGTTGTCGTACAGGGTTTTGGGGCTGATGTTAATGGCGCCTTCGGCACTGCCTTGCACCAGAACGAGTTCACCCCCGATTTTGCCTTCCACCCCTGTAAAATCTTCGGATTTTCTGAAGCCGGCACCGCCTTCGGCTGACGCGGACAAGGCTTCGCCTTCCACCTTGCCCTCGGCCAGCCCGTTGAGCGTCTTTCCTTCTGCCTTCCCGGTGATGACGGCAACTTTCGCGTTTGCATAGGCTCCAGCGGCAAAGTCTCCGTTGATGTCGCCGGAGATACCGAGTTTCGCCTCCGCGCTCGCCCCGGACTTGAAATGACCGCCTTCCGATTCCCAGAAGTCCTTTTCCTTGTTGAACAGCTCATGTTCGTAACCGGCGCTGACTTCGGCGTTCTCTTTCAGCTGGTCCTTCAGGGAAAGCTTCTCGGTGTCTGGCTGCTGAACCTGAATGCCTTTCGAGTTGTATCTTTCCTTGTAGGGTTTCTCGCGACCTGTTTCCGCTCCCGCGGAGAACTTGTGTGGACTTTTCGCCGGTGGGGCAGCGCTGCCTGCGCCTCCACCTCCGCCAGCGCCACCACCCTGCGTTCCGATCAGAACCGTCGGCAGGCCTGTCATGATTGTGCCGGCCTTTGCGGTCAGGTCGGTCATCCGCGCTGCCGGGCTGCCTTCGACCAGAACGTTCCAGGCGCCCGTGATGATAGGATCGCCGCCGACAGGTGGCGGTGGTCCGACGCAAACGCACATGTCGCCAACGCGTGCCTGCGGCAGCATGCCGGTGAGCACGGTATAGGCACCCTTCCAGACGATTGGTGCGGGAACCCCCATACACATGGGACAGGTATGCAGGTCGGTGAGACGAGCGGCAGGAAAACGCATATATAAACCGGTCTAAATACAACTTCTGGATCATCCAGAAGTTGTTTAACCCTGTCAATACTGCGTATAGGCATTGGGCAGACCAAATCGAAGTGGTCCTGCGTTCTTGCAAGGCTCAGCCGAAGTGCGGCAATCGTTTTCCGTCACGAAGGTGCGCAGCGATGCTCGCCGGAAGTTCATGCCCCAGGGTGTGGCCCCATACATGAGAAATGGCTTCACCGCGTGTCGTCAACTTGCTTTATCGGGCATAAAGCCCGCTCAGCGCACACCTCCTGACGCGGTTTCGCCATTTCTTATGCCATGCCTCACGCCATCCCGTCTTCATTTATGGGGCCGCACCCTGCAGGCTATTCTTCCGAGGCGACGCTTTCCCGAGCGATCAGACGCTGGCGCAGAACCAGCATGGCCAGGGCTGGAACCAGTGTCAGACCCGCATTGATGTAGAAGATCGAGGCACCTGATCGGGCAACGGCTTCCCGGGTCAGCAGCTCCTCCGACCCGGGCGCCACGAGGCCGGTGACGATGGCGATCAAGCCGGTGAGGCCTCCGCCGATGGCAATGCCCGCGGAGGAGATCGTCGGCAGGATGCTGGAGACGAGGTTATGGTCTTCGCCCTCCGCCGTATACATCAGCGAGCGCATCAGGATCTGGTTGCACAGCCCATGCCCCGCACCGGCCACGACCGCGGCGAGTGCAAACAACGGCAGGGAAGCGGTCGTTATGGCAACTGCGGTCAGGGTCAAACCGCCGGCGATCAGAAAGGGCCCAATCGTCAGATAGGTCAACTCGCACTGGCGCGAGGGCGCGCGGGAGGAGATGAAGGCGAAAGTCGACCAGGAGAAGGCGAGACCGGCGGCAACATAGCTTGCCTGCGTTACGCTGAGCGCCCAGTAGACCTGGCCCACCGTTGTCACGAAGACTGCACGCACGGCAGCGGCTGCGGAGATCAGGAAAACGATCCAGGTGCCGAGGCCGATGAGGGTGTGTGCCCGGAAGGCATCACGCGGGAAGAGACGCTGCGGGCTGGCAGCGTCGTAGGTCAGAAGGATGGCCGCGGTCGCGAGGCCTGCCATGATCGTCAGGGCAAGCGGCAGGGCCGTATGCAGTTCGCCGATAACGGTCAGGAGAAAGATGCTGGCAGCGAGCAGGCCAAGGCGGACCAGCAGACGGACGGGGGACTTTCTGACCTTGGAAACGCTTGACGGGGCCGGACGGACCGCACTTGCGGGCAGGGCACTGTTCATCAGCACGAACAGCAGCAGCACCAGCGGTATATTGATCAGGAAGGCGGCACGCCACGACCAGAGTTCGGACAGGATGCCAGCTGAAACCGGGCCTATGCCTGCTGCGACAGCCCACACGGCCGCCAGCATGGCAAAGACACGCGGGGCAATGTTGCTGGGAAAGAGATCCGGTATCAGCGAGTAGCACAGCGCGATGATCATGCCTTCGCCGAACCCTTGCAGCGCGCGCCCGGCAATCAGCCCTTCCAGGGAAACCGACAGCCCGGCCAGAACCGAGCCGCTGGCCAGCAGAAAGGACGCCAACAGGAAAGGATGTCTGGCACCAAAACGGACCTTAGCCGCACCTGTGAGGCAACCTGCCAGGATCGCCATCATCTCGAATGAGGAAAACACCCAGAACGCCCGATCCTGGCCGCCGAGATCCCGTATGATATCCGGCAGGACCGCGGTTGTGACAAAGCCGTTGATGGCGTGAGACCCGACCCCCAGCATAAGCGCAAGAGTGCCGGTGAGACGTTCCGGCGCGAAGAGTGAATTGTTGGCAGGCACATGCGCTGGCGAAGAGACGGACATGGGAACCTCAATAAAGAAAGGATTTTCTTTTTATATGTGAGGGGGGGGAATAAAGAAAGTTTTTTATTTTTTTATTATGCTGCCGGTATGGAGTGATGACGAAGCCGTGGAGGCCCCGAGGTTCATGTCGAGCGAACCGGTGTACCCCGGAGCTCCGCCCTCGAGCAGAAGACCGTCATGAGGAGCCTTCGGACATCGTCAGGAAGGTGGTGGGAACTGCATCCGTCAGCCAGACGCCGTTGTCCGTCCGGTAAAACCGGTGCCCGTCTGCCTGCATGGCCCCCGCCGCGACCTGAAGGATGGCAGGTTTGCCGTGACGGCTGCCGACCTTGTGCGCGGTGTGGTGATCCGGCGACAGATGCACGTGGTGCCGGGCCATCGGCTTCAGGCCTTCGGCCAGAATGAGCGGCAGAAAGCGGGTCGCTGTTCCGTGGAACAGGATTTCCGGAGGCGTCAAGGCCGTCAGGCCGAGGTCAATGTCCACCGAATGGCCCTGGCGCGCACGGATGCGTTTGCCGTCGTTGGAAAACTCGAAGCGTTTCTTGTCGTTGGTCGCGACCACTCTTTCAAGCTGGTCCCTGTTGCACTCAAGGCCAAGCGTGCTGAAGGCGTTCAGGACAGCGGCAACGTCGGTCCAGCCGTTGTCTGATAGCTCCAAACCGGCGTCTTCCGGTTTGTGCCTTAGCCAGAAAGATAGGCGTTTTGAGATCTTTGTGTCTGTTTTCATTGTCTTTTTCTTTAAATGGATGGTGTTTTTCAAAATCTGCGGTCCCGGTGAAAGCAGGAACGCAATATCAATTGTGATTGCCGGTGACGAGGTTTGACAGGCATTCAGCAAGTGGGGGCAGCGTGACCGGTTAAGGCTTGCAGGGCCGCGCGGAAACAGAAACGGCGCAGGTTGCCCCGCGCCGTTCCGTTTTATGCCGCGTTGTCGTCGCGAAGCCGGACGATGTCGTTCATCAGGCCCACGGTTCCGTTGTGGATCGTGAGCCGGTCGACCTTGCCGGCAATCGCTTCGAGCGCTTCGAGCTCCTTGAGCCGAAGCATGACCGGGTTTTCGGCCATGACCTTTGCCGTGTTGAGAAGCGAACGGGTTGCGTTCGTTTCTTCCCGGCGCCGGATCACGTTGGCTTCGGCTTCCTTTTCAGCCGTCACCACCTTGTTGAGGATCTCGCGCATTTCGCCCGGAAGGATCACATCCTTGAGGACGATGTCGGAGACCTCGACACCAATCTCGGCCATGTCGGCCTTGATCTTCTCGGCAGCTTCCGCGTTGACCTCCCCCTTCTTTTCAAGGATCTGGTCAAGCTTGAGCGCACCGAGCTGCTTGCGGAACACAAGCTGCAAGGCCCGGTAAAGCGTGTCGGTGAAGTCCTTCACCTCGGTTGCGGCCTTCACCGGATCGACCACGCGGTAGTCCGCGGAGAGGTTGATCCGGATGGTGACGCGGTCGAGGGTCAGGACTTCCTGACCGGTGACGTCAAGGGCCTGACGCTTGAGGTCTATGACCTTCTGCGTCACGGTCCGACCTGCCTTCCAGAAGGCATGTACGCCGGCTTCAAGCACCTTGGTGAGCACCCCATCCATGAAGAGCAGGGCAACGTTACCGTCGCTCACCGGCACGATCACGAACTGCTGCGTCTGCCGGGCATCCCCGAGCCGGCGCATGAGCTTCGGCGTGAGGGCCGGGTCGGCAGCCGTGTCGATGACCTCGAAGGTCCACGGGCCGGCATCCGTCCACAGGACAAGCCGCTCGTCCGGGCCAAGCACGGTGTGGATGCGGTTGTCGCGTTCCGCAACGGCCACTTCCCCCGGTCCGGTCCGGATAACGGTCAGGTGCTCTTCGGCAACTTGCGGAAGCTTATCGAAGAGCGCCTTCTCGTAGGTCGACCGGAACTGAGGCATCGCCGTTATGGACTGGCGCTCGACCACCAGTGTGCCACGGCCGTTCTGGAGGCTGTGTTCACCTGGTCCGAGAATACCCTGGAGCTCGCCCTTGCAGATGTGGAGAGCCCGTTCCGTTTCAGAAATCACTACGCGGGTTCGCCCGCGGATCTTGTCGAGAAAAGTCGTCATTTCGATAATCCTTCCATAGCGCTAAGGCACTTGGTTGTCCTTTCCGGTGTTGAAAATGGTTGGAGGTTGAGAAAACCGGCCGCTCGTCATGAGGCAACCGGGGCGAAATCATGAGACCTGAAGAGAGCACGAGGTCTCCCGACGGGCCCTTGGCCAGAGGGCGGCGCGGCGGCAACGCGGGTTCCACCCGTTCGAGAACAGGCGGTTCCGGCAAAGCCGCGGCGGAGCCTTTGCCAAAGGCCGGGCGAAGCGACCTGGCGTCGGCGGTCAGGCACTTTCGCCCGAAGGCAAAAGACGCTCGGTCCGCGTTCGCAAGACCTCTTCAGGCCCCTTATGGAACAGCTTGCAGAGCTGCTGGCGTGGAAGGCCAGTTCGGCGTTTGAGGCCGTGGCTTTTGGAGAGGGATTCGAACCCCCGTCTAGCGGAAACTAAATCCGGTGCCTTTACCAGTTGGCTATCCAAAATTCACAAGACAGGATTCGAACCTGTGACTTCCAGGCAACTTGCCTGACGCTCTAACCGCTGAGCTACATGTGATGGTGCCTGGTCCACCAGAACAGCATCCGTACATGAGTGGGCAGGGCCTGATCATGCGGGTGGCGAAAATGGCCTAACCGTTGATGTCTGTGTCGGGTCAGTGACCGGCGAGGAGTTGATACTGCGAGATCAGGGCTCGATGCAACAGTCAATTTTACGCTTGGAGATAAGTGTTGCAATAGGGATACACTATGTTGCATTTGGGCAACTTTGCCTTTGTGGGGCAGAGTGGGCTCGGGAAAAGGACTTTGTTTGGTTTCAAGTGGTTTCGGTGAAGAACCGTAAACCGCAATTCTGTCTGCCTCTTGCGCCGGTCAGGCGGCGGAGGCACACTCCCGGCCAGATTGAGTTTCCGCCCTTGCGAGGACCTATGCCCAACAAACAGTCCCGGTTTCTGATCGACACCTATTTCGCCGCTTTCAATGCCGGCGATACCAAGAAAATGGAGAGCCTTGTAACTGACGATCTGATTCATGACGTGAACCAGGGCGAGCGCCGTGTCGGCAAGGACAAATTCTGGTCCTTCAACGTTCACATGACACGCTGCTACAAGGAGCGTCTCAGCGATATCGAGCTGTTCGTCAACGAGGACGGCACACGGGCCGCCGCCGAGTTCATCGTTCATGGCAGCTATATCGGCAGCGACAACGACCTGCCGCCCGCGAACGGTCAGACCTACAAGCTGCCGGCGGGAAGCTTCTTCGAGATCCGCGACGGCCAGATCGCCCGCATCACCACCTATTACAACCTGCAGGACTGGATAGACCAGGTATCGGAAGGGGTGGAGAACGGGGAAGAAACGGTGCCAGAAGAGGTCTGAGCCGTAGCGGTGGTTCCACTTCAACGGCGCCGGACAGGCCAAAATAACAGGTGAACAGTCAGCTCTCCGGGGGCGTCCACGGAGAGCTTTTTTGTGCCTGAAACGCACGATCGCTGGTGATTGCGACGCACAGGATCTGTTCGACGTCAATGTCTATGGTGTGATGCTGTTCACCGGTGCTTCCGCCGGCATCAAGGGTTTCCCGAAATCAGCACCTTTTGCCATGGGTAAATTCGCCCTGCGCGGCTTGTGCCAGTCGCTGGCCCGGGAACTGTCGCCGCAAAACATCCACGTGGTTCATTTCGTTATCGACGGGGGGATCTACAATCCGGATCGCGATGCGCCCTATAACGACCCGAACAAGACCCTCCATCCGGATGCGATCGCGCGGACGTACCTGGAGATCTCGCGTCAGGACAAGAGTGCGTGGACATCCGAGCTTGAGCTGCGGCCGAGCGTGGAAAGGTTCTGAGGCCAGGCGTCACACGAAACTGGACGAATACCCGGCGCGACGATTGCCGCGCCGGTATTGCTTTGGTCGTTTATTCGGCCGCATCCGCACGGGCGCCGAAGTGCCGGGCGAGTTCGTCGGCAAGATCGGTTCTCTCCCAGCCGAAACCGCCGTCTTCTTCCGGTGCGCGGCCGAAGTGGCCGTAAGCAGCGGTGCGGGCGTAGATCGGCTTCGACAGGCCAAGCCGCTCGCGAATGCCGCGCGGCGTCAGGCGCACCATCTCGCGCAAGGTCTTGCCGAGCGCGACTTCATCCACCTTGCCGGTTCCCTGCGTGTCGACATAGACGGCGACCGGCTCCGGCATGCCGATGGCATAGGCGAGCTGGATCAGGCATTTGTCGGCAAGGCCGGCAGCAACCACGTTCTTGGCAAGGTACCGCGAGGCATAGGCAGCCGACCGGTCGACCTTGGTCGGATCCTTGCCGGAAAAGGCACCACCGCCATGCGGAGCTGCGCCGCCATAAGTATCAACGATGATCTTGCGGCCGGTGAGGCCGGCATCGCCATCCGGTCCGCCAATCACGAAACGGCCCGTCGGGTTGATGTAGATCCGATTGTCGGGAACGGACCAGCCGACGGGCAGAGCGTGCAGGATGAACGGCAGGACCGCTTCGCGCACGTCTTCCTGGCTGACGTTTTCGCCGTGCTGGGTGGAAACGACCACGGCATCGATGCCGGTCGGACGACCATTTTCATAGCGAAGCGTCACCTGGCTCTTGGAATCCGGACCAAGGCGCGGCTCGCGGCCGGACTTCCGGGCTTCGGCCATGGTGCGCAGGATCTTGTGCGACAGCAAGATCGGCGCCGGCATCAGCTCTTCGGTCTCGTTGCAGGCGTAACCGAACATGATGCCCTGGTCGCCGGCACCTTCCTCGCCCCTGTCGCCTTCATCGACACCCATGGCGATGTCTGCCGACTGACGGTGCAGGCGGTTGATCACTTCCAGCGTTTCCCAGTGGAAGCCTTCCTGCTCATAGCCAATATCGCGGACGGCTTCACGCACCAGGTTCTCCACGTTGTCCATGACCTGATCGGGCCCGCGAACTTCGCCCGCGATGGTGACGTGATTGGTGGTGGTCAGCGTTTCGCAGGCAACGCGTGCGTTAGGGTCCTGTTCCAGGAAAGCGTCCAGAATGGTGTCGGAAATCCGGTCACAGACCTTGTCCGGGTGTCCCTCGGAGACGGATTCGCTGGTGAATAGCCAGGATCTTTGCGTCATTGTGCGCTCCTCGTCGTTTTTTTTAAAGGGAAGTGGTGCCCGGTGCAGCCTTGACGCGCCGGGCAGGGGATCGGGAAGGAAGGGGATCAGGCAGGCTTGCGGAAAAGCTGGATGCCCCAGGCGAGTTGACCGTCGTCCGCAGCGTTGACCCAGTTCATGAGGCCGAGCGCCATCTTGTCGAGATAGTCTGCCGACGCGCCTTCGTTGCGCAGCTTGTCGTAGTTGGCGAGCAGTTCCTCACGTACCCGGAAATAGTGATTGCGCAGCTGCTGCGTCATGTCCCGTTGTTCGACGGTCTCAAAGCCGAGGGTTTCGGCCGTCTCACGGTAGAAGCGCATCGACCCCAGGCTGTTGAGCTGCAGGCGGTCATAAACCGGCTGAAGCGCATTCGGATCGGCATCATCTGCCTGCATCGGGTCGGTGAAAATGAAGTAGCCGCCCGGCTTGAGAACCCGGTAGACTTCCTGAAGCACCTTGTGGCGCTGGTCGGAGTGCAGGATCGCATCCTGGCTCCAGACGATCTCGAAGCTTTCCGGTTCTTCCGGGATATCCTCGAAAACGCCGTGCTCGACCCGGATCCTGTCCTTGAAGCCTTGCTGAATATTGCGGTGCCGGTTGGTGTCGTTCTGGACATCGGAGATGTTCAGGCAGACAGCGCTGCAGCCACTGGCCTTGACCAGCTTGCGCATGGCGCCGCCATAGCCGGAGCCAATGTCGAGAACCTTGGCGTCCTTGCCGAGGTTCGGCAGCATGCCGGCCATCTCATCGATGGTCAGATCCGAGGCTTCGCGGATGTTGCTGGTGGTGTCATAAAGGCCGATGTGCAGGTCCTGACCGCCCCAGACAAGGCTGTAGAAGGTGTCGGCGTCGTCACTGTCGTAGTAGCTTTCTGCGACCTCGCGGATGTCCCTGGAGCCGTCTTCAGGCCGCGCACCACCCCAGCGCACCAGTTGCAGGCTGGATTTTTCGGCAATGTGGATGAAGAAGTCCGGATCGTCTTCGGCAAAGGTTTCCTGGAAGTCACCATAGGTGCGGACCCGTTCGAAGCCTGCTTCCGACAGGAGGCGGCGCATGTAGTTCTTGCGGATGGGGCACATGTTGAGCGTGTACTCGGCGCCATCGGGAAAGCTGTATTTGAATCGGGCGAGGCCGTCGTCCATGTGGATCGGTTCGGCCTTCACCTTCTCGCCGGCGTAGTAG
Source organism: Stappia sp. BW2 (assembly GCF_008107695.1). GTDB lineage: Bacteria > Pseudomonadota > Alphaproteobacteria > Rhizobiales > Stappiaceae > Roseibium. The sequence goes on from NZ_VIRG01000070.1 coordinate 218,104, forward strand.
TATTTGTGCTTGTTCGAAAAGCCATGGTCGAGCATCGCATCGTAGTTGCGCTGATCGATGATCAGGATCCCGTCATGTTTGAGTGCGGCATAGAACTCGGCAAGCGCGCGGCGGCGATCCAGTTCGTCGTGAAGGTGCGTGAAGGAATTGCCAAGACAGATGATGGCGTCGTATTTGCCCTGGATGTCCCGGTTGAGCCAACGCCAGTCGGCCTGAACGGTTTTCAGGATCATGCCGCGTTTCTGGCCGTTCTGGAAGGCCTTCGCCAGCATGGCGGCGGAGCCGTCTGCCGATGTGACGTTGAAACCGGCACGGGTCAGGCGCACCGAATGAAAGCCCGTCCCGGTGGCGACATCGAGAACGGTTTCCTTGCCGCGTGCACGCAGCACGTCCATGAAGAACTGTCCCTCGCTGTCTGCCCGGGCATCCCAGTCGATCAACTCGTCCCACTTTTCCACGAACGACATGATGTATTCGCCGCGATAGAGATCGGTCTCCCGGTTTGCAATCGGATCCTGGCCATAAGCCTGCTCGTCCAGTTGCAATTCGGCATTGAGGGCCAGCTGTTCAGCCTTCATGGATATCGTCTCCTTTTTGAGGTCGAGCGATGCCGCACGGAACAGGCCGCAACGTACACGCGCTCAGGCGCCGCCCGGGAGTCGGGCAGCGAGCGTCGGAAATGTTCTGCTTCAAGCCCGGCAGGTGGTGCGAGGTGCACTGGACGGAATTTTGCCGACCCGTTGCGCAAAAGGTCGGATGCCGGACTTTTCTGGAAGGCGCACAAGGCAGCTAAGGAGTGCTGCAGATGCGGACGGCGAGCTGTCTGGTGCCCGGTCCATCCGCTGTGGAAGCGGCGCGCGCCTTTCAGTCATTGGATGGCGGAACATTAACAAACAACGGGTTCATTACAACAGCCGGTGCCGGAATAATGGGGATTAGACCAAAGGCTGCCCGCTAAACTTCTGTAATCAGTCAGATATTTTTTTTGTAAAACTTTTTTGACATGAATTCGAGCGGCGCCCGTCATGCGTGCATATCGGTTTTACTGCTTGGCCTCAGCACCTTGATAGTCCGGCATGCGCCGCTCGATCCAGGCTGTGAGACCCTCGTGAACGTCCCGCGTGGCTGCCATGCGGGCAAACTGTTCCTGTTCGATCCGCAGGCCTTCTGTGATGGTCGTATTCAGGCCGCGTGTGACAGCGGTCAGGATCCTGGAAGCGGCGAGGGGAGAGTGTCGCAGGATGCGCTTTGCCAGGGCGAAGGCTGCGTCCAGTTCCCTGCCGTCGGCGACAACCTGATTGACCAGACCAATATCAAGCGCTCTTGCTGCGGAGAAACTGTCGCCGGTCAGAAGCATTTCCAGGGCCCGCTTGCGGCCTGCCAGGCGTGGCAGGCGCTGGGTGCCGCCGAAGGTTGGCGGGATGCCAATAGTGATTTCCGGTTTGGCAAAGAGCGCACTTTCGCAGGTAACGGCAAGATGGACCGCTTCGGTAATCTCGCAGCCGCCGCCGTAAGCCAGACCGTTGACCGCGGCAATGACCGGTTTGGGATAATCTTCCAAACGGGCGGTCATGCGCTGCCCCCGCTGGCAGAAGTCACGTACCGCGGCCTCTATGCCGTCTGCAATGCTGCGCGAGAATTCGTGAATGTCTCCGCCGGCCGAAAAGGCGCGCCTGCCTGCTCCGGTGATGACGACAGCACCAACGCCGTCGTCCGGTTCCAGCTCGTTCAGATGAGCCAGAAGGAGGTCGTTCGTTGCGTAATCGAGTGCATTCAGTTTTTCCGGCCGGTTGATCGTCAGAAGTGCGATCGGGCCATGGCGGTCCAGAAGAACGGGAGTGGTCATGGGCTGTGTCCTTGGTTTGATGTCGATAGGAGGACGCTAGCGGTGAGGAGCATTGAAGTATATTCACTGGTGAGTATACTTGGTGGATGAACAAGCCTGCCGAGACAGCCAGAGAGCGGATCCTGACCGCTGCCAACAAGCTCTTCTACGCAGAGGGGATTCGTGCCGTCAGTCTCGATACGATCGCGGAAAAGGCGGGCATCACCAAAAAGACGGTCTACTATCATTTCAAGAGCAAGGACGACCTGATTGAAGCCTATCTGGCGTCGCGCGATCAGCCGAACCTCAAACAGTTCCGCAAATGGTTCGGTGAGGCCGAAGGTGAGCTTCCGGATAAGGTTCAGGCGATCTTCCGGCAGATAGCGGTCTCTGCAAGGCATCCGAAGTGGAAGGGGTGCGGTTTTCTTCGCACGGCGGCGGAACTTGCCAATATGCCCGGGCACCCGGCGATGAAGGTCGGAGCCGGGCACAAGAAGAAATTCGAGACCTGGATGAGGGAAGAATTCGAGGCCGCGGGTATTGGTAGCGCGCCGGACCTTGCCAGGCATATCGTTTTGCTGCTGGATGGCGCGTTTTCAACGATCCTGGTTCACCGCGATCCGGCATATGCGGAAGCTGCGGGAGAGGCAGCGCGGGCCCTGGTGGCGTCGGCAAGGGCCAGACAGGCCACCTGAAGGTCGGCACCGTTTCATCTTCATTTATGAGGTAACACCTCAGAAGAATTTCGGGTTTCTGGCGACGATCTGGTCGACCTGTTTCAGGGTACCCGACAGATGTTCGCGCACGGCAGCTTCCGTTGCCGGTTCGTCGCTTGTTTCCATGCCTTCGAGAATCAACGCGTGGTACCGCAGGATGCTGGCCGGTTTGCCGGGATCCGGCAGGTTGAGGTTGCGCAAGCGGTCGATATGGCCCGAGCGCGACGCAACGAGCTGAGACAGGTTGGAAAGCCCGACGGCCTTGAACAGGGACAGGTGAAACTGTTTGTCGAAGGTGGCAAAGAGGCTGAGATCGCCTTCGGCAAGGGCTGTTTCCTGAAGCCGGAGGAGTTGCCGCGCCGGTGCGATGGACGATTTGTCTTCCTGTTTCGCCAGGGTTCGGGTCACTTCCAGCTCCAGCGACAGGCGCAGGAACTGGGTTTCGCGGGCGTGGTCGACATCGATCTTCGACACTTCGGTCTTGGATTGCGGATAGATGGTCAGCAATCCCTCTTCTTCAAGCTTCATCATGGCGTCGCGCACGGGTGTCTGGCTGACGCCATAGTGCGAGGCGAGATCCGTCCGCGACAGGCTGAGGCCGGGTTTGAGCTCCAGCGAGATGATCCGGGCGCGCAGCGATTCCTGGATTTGCTGACTGACGGAGATGCGGCGAATCCGTTCTCCGCTACCGGTGTCTGACACCTTGCCCGGGTCATTCAGCATCTGATCCAGTTCAACCCTCATCGCTGATCCTCTTGTTCGAATGCACGATTCCTCTCGGCAGAAGATAGAACACACTTGCAAGAAATGCACTAATATATTAATGCATCAGATAGCGGGAGGAGGAGTTCCCCGCGCAATCGAGTGGAGGACACCATGAAATTCACCGCCGCTGCCCTGGCAGCTTCGGTCTCCGTCATCGCAACAATCGCGCAGGCAGAGACCTTCAGCATTCAGACCTCATTCAATGCAGGGGACTTTTCCACCCAGTATCTGACGGAAAACTGGCTGCCGAAGATCAAGGAAATGACCGACGGCCGTGTCGAGATCCAGTTGACGCCGAACGGGTCCGTGGTTCCGGCAAGGGAAACACCCGATGCGGTTGCCGCTGGCGTTCTGGACGGCGACTTCACGTCCGTGAACTACTTCGCGGGCCGTGAACCGGCATATGCCATCATGGGCGATCTCATTTCCGGCTATGACACGCCGCAGCAGATGCTTGGCTTCTGCAAGGATGGCGGCGGCGAAGCCGTGATGCAGAAGGCCGCCGATGCCGTCACCGGTGGTGAAGTGCAGGTTGTGGCTTGCGGCCCTTATTCCCGTGAGGCGCTGCCGGCCCGTGTGCCGATCCGCACATTCGAAGATCTGGCCGGCAAGAAGATCCGCTCGCCGGAAGGGCTTGCCGCAGCCGTTTTCCAGGCTGCTGGCGCATCGCCGGTTTCCATTCCCTTCTCCGAGGTCTATGGCGCGCTGGAAAAAGGCATTGTCGATGCCGCCGATGCCTCGGCTTATGTCAACAATGACGCAACCGGTCTCCATGACGTAGCGCCATACCCGCTTTATCCGGGCATCCATTCCATGCCGTCGATGCAGTTCACCATCAACAAGGCAAAGTGGGATGCGCTGAGTGCGGAAGACCAGAAAGCTCTGCGCGACTGGTGGTATGACGCCATGTTCGCAATGGCGGCGGAAGTCGACAAGAAGGACAAGGAACTCGCCGCCAGAGACAGCGAGGGCGAGAAGATCGAAGTGATCAACTGGGCCCAGGAAGATCGCGACCAGCTGCGCGAGATCGCCCGCAAGGAGTGGGAGGCCTACGCTCAGAAGTCCGACCTTGCCAAGGAAGCTCTGGACGCGAACATCTCCTACATGACCGGGATCGGTCTCTTCAAAAACTGAGGCGTGTCGCAGAACCGCGTGCCCCTGCCTTGCTTCCGGTGAGGTGAGGGCGCCGGGGTTCGCTGCCAGGGTGTTGGGCTGGACACAGCTGTGAAGCCCAGCGCCAGGGCCGACGTTCAAGGCTTTCCAGCAAGATCTACCTGCATTTCGGGAGGGATGATGAAACGCCTATTCGCGCGCTATGCCGAAATCATGGACCATGTCAGCGTGTTCATCGGCCATGGCTGCTCCGTGCTGTTTTTTGCGTGTATCGCAGTCTCGGCCCTCGAGGTGGTGATGCGCTACGGCTTTGACAGGCCGACGGTCTGGTCAACGGAACTTGCCATGACGCTCTGTGCCTCGGCCTGGGTGCTTGCTGTTGGATATGTAACCCAGCGGCAGCGGCATATTTCCATCACCATGATCGAAACGCTGGTCAGCCCCCGCGTCTGGCACGTCATGCGGCTGTTGCAGATGCTGATCGCGGCAGGTGCCGTGGGCGTTCTGACCCTGGCCCTGTGGGACCCGATGCTGAAGGTGCTGAAGCGCACCGAGCATTCCGGCACCGCACTCAATTCGATCCAGCCGACCTATCTCAAGACCCTGCTTGTCGTGGGCTGCGTTCTCTACATCCTCCAGCTTGTCGCAAACATCATTCGCTGGTTCCAGCGCACCGAAGGGGAGATCGCCGGTGGGCATTGAAATCATCACCCTTCTGATCGTCGTTGCGCTGCTGGGGCTGATGGCGCTGGGCGTGCCGCTTGGCATAACCACGCTGACGGTGTCGCTGGCGACCGCGATCCTCTATTTCGGCGAACGTGCCGGCTTCTTCATCGTTGCCGCCAATGTCGGCGAGGTTCTTCACAAGTATGAGTTGATAGCCGTTCCCTTCTTCGTCTTCATGGCCAATGTTCTGGAACGATCGGGCATCGCGCAGTCGCTGTTCGACAGTATGGCGATCCTGGGTGGGCGCTTCCGCGGTTCGGTGGCGGTGCAGACTTGTGTCGTTGCGGTGGTGCTGGCGGCAATGTCCGGCATCATGGGCGGCGAGATCGTCATGCTGGGTCTGATCGCTCTGCCGCAGATGTTGCGCCTGGGCTATGACCGCAAGCTTTCCATCGGCATCATCTGCGCAGCCGGTGCCCTGGCAACGCTGATCCCGCCCTCGGTGGTCCTGATCGTCTATGGCCTTGCCGCCCAGGTGTCGATCACCAAGCTCTTCGCCGCCTCCGCGGTGCCGGGGCTGATCCTCGCAAGCCTGTTCATCACCTACATACTGGTTCGGGTCCGGCTGAATCCGGCGTTGGCGCCAATCTACGATATTCCCGAAACCGGGTTGCCGCTGTTCCAGCGCGTCAAGTTTCTGAAGGGCGTCGTCCTGCCTGGGCTTCTGATCGGCGCCGTACTCGGGGTGATCTATTCCGGTGTTGCCACCGTCACGGAGGCGGCTGCGGTTGGCGCTGTCGGTGCGCTTGTGGTTGCCGCCATCCGGAACGAGCTGACCTGGAAGATGGCACGCGATGCCATGCGCCAGACGGTGTTGACGGTCGGCTCCATCATCTGGCTGGTGCTGGGGGCTGTCTCGCTGATCGGCATCTACAACCGGATCGGTGGCGGCGAATTCCTGCGCGGCCTGCTGACCTCCCTCGATATCGCACCCATCCTGGTGATCGCCGTCATGATGCTGATCGTGATGCTGCTCGGAACCTTCCTGGAATGGATTGCAATCATCTTCATCACGGTGCCGATCTTCGCGCCGGTGGTGGTGGATCTCGGGTTCGATCCGGTCTGGTTCGGGGTGCTCTTCGCCATGAACATCCAGATCTACTACCTGTCGCCCCCCTTTGGCCCTGCCTGCTTCTTCCTGAAGTCCGTGGCGCCAAAGGACATCCAGCTTCAGGAAATCTTCGCTGCCGTGCTGCCGTTCATCGCGTTGCAGGCTGTCGGCCTGTTCCTGGTGCTGTTTTTCCCAGATCTGGCGCTTTGGCTGCCGAACCTGCTGGATTGAGGAGGCTTAGATGAAAATCACAGACAAGGATCTTACCCGCCAGGATGAGGACATCACACCTGGAGATTTCGCGGACGAAGAACGCCGCGACGACCGCTTCGGCAATTGGCCGGAAGTTGCCGGTCTCGTCTTCACCCTCATCGTCATCTGGCTGACCTTTGCCTTCACCGGATAAAATCATGACGCACAAAGCCCCAAAAGACTTACGTTCCGCGCGCTGGTTCGCTCCAGACGATCTACGCAGCTTCGGTCATCGCTCGCGGTTGATGCAACTTGGCTATTCGGAAGACGACTTCCGGAACAAACCGATGATCGGTGTACTCAACACCTGGTCGGAGCTGAACACCTGCCATGCCCACTTCAAGGAACGGGTGCAGGATGTGAAGCGCGGCGTGTTCCAGGCGGGAGGTTTTCCCGTCGAGATGCCGTCGCTCTCGGTTGACGAAAGCTTCACCAAGCCGACCTCGATGCTCTATCGCAACATGCTGGCCATGGAGACGGAAGAGATGATCCGCTCGCACCCGCTGGACGGCGTGGTGCTGATGGGAGGCTGCGACAAGACAACGCCGGGTCTTGTCATGGGGGCGATTTCGGCTGGCGTTCCGATGATCTATCTGCCGGCGGGCCCGATGCTGCGCGGCAATTACGCCGGCAAGATCCTGGGCTCTGGTTCCGATGCCTGGAAATACTGGGACGAACGCCGGGCAGGCAATATTTCCGACGAGGAATGGCTGGGCATCCAGGGCGGCATCGCCCGCTCGGCCGGTACCTGCATGACCATGGGCACGGCCTCGACGATGACGGCCATTGCCGATGCGATGGGCCTGACCCTTCCGGGGGCGTCTTCCATTCCGGCTGTCGACAGTGGCCACCAGCGCATGGGGGCCGATTGCGGCAGGCGGATTGTCGAGATGGTCTGGGAAGACCTGACGCCGGACCGTATCGTCACGGAGGCCGCCTGCCGGAACGCTGCTGTCGTAGCCATGGCAACCGGGTGTTCCACTAACGCCGTTGTCCATCTCATTGCCATGGCGCGCCGGGCGGGTGTCGATCTGTCCCTCGACGATCTGGACGCCCTTGGCCGGGTGACGCCGTTGATCGCGAATGTGCGTCCCTCCGGCAAGGACTACCTGATGGAGGATTTCTTCTATGCGGGCGGTCTGCGCGCGCTGATGAAACAGATCGAGGATCGGCTGGATCTTTCTGCCCTGACCATCACCGGCAAGACACTGGGTGAGAACCTGGAAGGCGCGGTGGTCTATAACGACGACGTCATTCGTCCGCTGTCCAATCCGGTCTACCGGGAAGGATCGCTCGCCGTTCTGCGCGGCAATCTGTGCCCGGACGGTGCGGTGATCAAACCGGCGGCCTGCGATCCGAAGTTCCACTATCACGAAGGACCGGCACTGGTGTTCGACAGCTATCCGGACATGAAGGCGGCCATTGACGATGAGACCCTTGAGGTTACGCCCGATCATGTTCTGGTGCTGCGCAATGCAGGGCCTCAAGGCGGACCGGGTTTTCCCGAATGGGGCATGCTGCCGATCCCCAAAGCGCTGATCAAGCAGGGCCATCGCGACATGCTGCGGATCTCCGATGCGCGCATGTCCGGCACGTCCTATGGCGCCTGCGTGCTTCATGTGGCGCCTGAAAGCTATGTCGGTGGACCGCTGGCATTGTTGAAGACGGGCGACATCGTCCGGCTCGATCTTGCGAACCGCCTGCTCGACATGGTGGTGGACGAGGCGGAACTGGAGGCCCGCAAGGCTGCCTGGCAAGCGCCGGTCCCCCGGTACGAGCGCGGGTTCGGCTATCTCTACCAGCGGCATGTCACACAGGCTGACAAGGGCTGCGACTTCGACTTCCTGCAATCCGACTTCGGCCGTACCGCAGGCGAACCCGATATCTTCTGAGGACATCATGAGCGACTACACCCTTTCCGACGACACCCGTGCGAAGCTGAAAAAGGTTTCGACCGCTTCCATTGCGACGGCGCTCTACAAGCGCGGCCTGCGCAACCAGTTCATCCAGGGCGTTGTGCCTGTCGCCCCGAAAGACGAAAACATGGTCGGTCAGGCCTTCACGCTGCGCTATATCCCGGCGCGGGAAGACCGAAATCCGATCACGGTTTTCCGCAATCCGGACCACCCGCAGCGAGTTGCCGTGGAAACCTGTCCGCCGGGCCACGTGCTGGTGATGGATGCCCGCAAGGACGCCCGCGCGGCAACGGCAGGCTCCATCCTGATCACGCGGTTGGCGCTGCGCGGTGCCGCAGGCGTCGTCTCCGACGGCGGTTTCCGGGATGCGGAAGGCATCGGCGCACTGGACATGCCCGCCTATTACGCCAAGCCCTCGGCGCCAACCAACCTGACTCTTCATGAGGCGCTCGACATCAACGTGCCGATCTCCTGTGGCGACGCTCCGGTGTTCCCGGGTGACGTTCTGGTCGGCGACAAGGACGGCGTCATGGTGATCCCGGCACATCTGGCCGATGAACTGGCGGACGAATGCACCGGCATGGAGAGCTTCGAGGATTTCGTGCTGGAGGAGGTTCAGGCCGGAACCCCGATTATCGGCCTCTATCCGCCGACGAAGGAAGAGAACGTTCAGAAATACGAAGCCTGGCGGCAGAAGACCGGCCGGTAGGGGCTAGCGAGCCGCGGTGAAACAGTCGCGGATCGAATGGGCTGACGTGGTCGACTGGCGCTTTCGTCACCCACACCCACACTACACTCACAACTTCATCCTGAGGAAGCGCGTAGCGCTGTCTCGAAGGATGGGCAGTTTGCTCTAGAGTGTGTGTCGCCGATCCTTCGAGACGCCGCCAGGCGGCTCCTCAGGATGAGGGCGTGGTGTAGGACAGGTCTTGACTGACGTTCCCGCCTCGCAAAACCTTTCTGCCAGCACTGAAGTTTCATGCGCCAATCCGGCGGATCGTGAGCCAGCGGAGGCAGTTGACAGCGCCAAAGAAACTATATAACTAGAAATATAGTTATATTGAGTGAGGCGCGAATGGATCTGGAAATTGCAGCACAAGGATTTGCCGCGCTGGGATCGGAAGCCCGGTTGCAGGTGGTGTTGACCCTGGTGAAGGCCGGGCAGGGCGGGTTGACGGTAGGGGATATCCAGTCCCGCACCGGCATGGCCGCATCGACGCTGGCGCATCATTTGAAATTTCTCGCCTCAGCTGGCCTGGTGTCTCAGGAAAAGGACGGCCGTTCGGTGATCAACCGGGCGGCCTACGGCCATCTGGAGAACCTTGCCGATTACATCCTGAAAGAGTGCTGCGTGGACGAAAAGGGCTGCGATTGCCCTACCGCGGAAAAGGAGCCTGCTGATGTCTGATGCTTTGAACAATCTTCAGTCCGGTGGCGGCGGTGCAAGCTGTTGCGCGCCCAAGACCGCCTGCTGCAGCACGCCGGTTTCAAAATGGTCCTTCAAGTCGCTGGCCATTTCGAAATACCTCCTGTCGACATGGACCGTCGTCATCGGTGGTCCCTTGCTGGTGCTTTTGCTGGACCAGCCGCACTTCGTCGCCTTCGTGACCTTCGCGCTCTCCGCCTTTGCCGGCACGTTGCCGTATATTGCGTTTGCCGTGGTCCTGATTGCCTTTCTGAAGGCCGCCGGGGCAGAGGCGTTCGTCGGTCGGGCGTTTGAAGGGCGCGAGACACAGGCAATCGTGCTTGCGGCCCTCTTCGGCGGGCTAGCCCCTTTCTGTTCCTGCGAGGTGATCCCGTTTATTGCCGGTCTTCTGGCGGTCGGCGCGCCGCTGTCGGCCATCATGGCCTTCTGGCTGTCGTCTCCATTGATCGACCCGCCCACACTGCTGATCACTGCAGGAGCATTGGGTTGGCCCTTTGCAATCGGCAAGGCGGTCTTTGCTGTCGCCTTGGGCCTTTTCGGCGGATTTTTTGTAGCCTTGGCCCTTCGCAGCGGCTTTCTGGCCAATCCGGTGAAGGTTGGGGCGGCGACCGGTGGCTGCGGCTGCGGGGCGTCGCCCAAGACAGGACGGCCCGTCTGGCGGATCTGGCAGGAGCGCGAGCGTACCGACAAGTTCAGGAGCGAACTGAAAGCCAATGCGCTGTTCCTGATCAAGTGGCTGGCATTGGCCTACGTGCTGGAAGCGGCGCTCGTCACCTATGTACCGGCGGATCTGATCGCGCGGGCTGTCGGCGGAGACGGGCTGGGGGCGATCCTCGTGTCCGCACTGATCGGCATGCCGGCCTATCTCAACAGCTACGTGGCCCCGCCGCTTCTTTCCGGGCTGATGGACCAGGGCATGAGCGCTGGTGCTGCGATGGCGTTCATGATCGCAGGGGCGGTCAGTTCGATCCCGGCAATGGCAGCCGTCTGGTCACTGGTTCGCCCGCAAGTCTTTGCCGCTTATATCGGTCTCGGTTTCGCTGGGGCAGTGCTGTCCGGCTTGATCTTCCAGCTTCTTGTCTGAAGGAACGAAGATGCACACCAACGTTACAGTCACGGTCACACCGAAAGAGACAGGCCGCAAGCTGCTGGTGCCCGTTGGCCTGCCAACGCCGCATCAAACGCCGGTCCACTTCGAGGTCGACGGCGGCACGGTTGCCCTGGCCGGTGAAATCACCACGGGGCAGATGGTGGCCGTGGTGTCTGTTGATCCTGGCTCGGATGTTTTCGTCAAATACGCGTTCCGGGACGAAGGCCCGGGGTATCCGGAGGCGGTGTTCGCACCGCTGCGAAACCGCTTCACCCGGGCTGCTCAGGATCTCGTCTTTGATGCGATCAACATTGCCGACAGCCAGCCGGACGGGCATGCGGCCATTCAGGCGCTCGTCAACGCGACGGCGGAAAAGTTTCGATATGCCCACCCGCAGGTGCGGTTCAATGAGGGGTGCGATGAGGTGCCTTATCTATCCTGCGGGCTGACGGAAGGTTCCTGCATCGACATCAACACCTACCTGATCTCCAGCCTGCGCGCGGCCGATTTCGAGGCCGGTTACGTAACCGGCTATTTCTTCCCGCAAGAAAAGGCCGGTCGCTGCGACGACAGGCACTGCTGGGTGGTGACCCGGCATGAGGGCGTGGTGCTGGAATGGGATATCGCCCATCACCTGAAGATGGGAACGCGGGACATTCGCAGCGGTCTCAACCCCAAGCCGGGAGATCGGGTCGCGCTGGCCCATTCCATGGGGCTCACCTTTCCCGAACTCGGTGTCTTCTGCGAAAAACTGATAGCAGAACCTGTCTGGCTTTCGCCGGACGGGCTGGAAAAGGCAGACATCACGATCCGGCGGGATATCGTCTGACATAGCCAGAGACGATGTCCCGCCTGTGATCACCCCTTTTTGCGGCTGAACACCATCTTCTGATTGGCAAGGCGCTCCGGCGTGCCGATCCAGGCCCAGGCCAGCAACGCCGGTTCCAGCTTGGAAACGGTGATCCGGTGCATGTGTTCCGGCGGATTGAAGATCATGGAACCCGGCGAATAAACGCCCTGGTGATTTTCCGAAACTGCTCCTGAAACGCAGATGTAACTTTCCGATATGCCGCTGTGCGCATGGGCCGGATAGGTGCAGCCCGGGGCAAACAGAACAAGACCCAGAATGACCTCCGTCGTCAGGACCGGGCCGTTCGGTCCGCAGATTTCCGCATAGGCATAGGTCTTGTCGAGACCGCGCGGTACCTTTTCGTAGCCATACTGCCAGATCAGATGATCCCTGATGCTGTCGATGGCGCGCACGAGCGGGGCTGTTCGCTCCTGTTTGCCCTCGTCCAGCGCACGCCTCAAATGGGCCGTCACCGGTTTGTGGGCAGGGGCATCGAACCGCATTTCCGGATCGGCTTTCAACACCCGGCTGATCGCCTCGCGCACGGCGCGCTGGTGTGCCCGGATCCTGTCGCTGCCACCGGACGAGAGGAACCGGTACGCCTCGTAGAATTCCCGCAGCAGATAGCCCCAGTCAGGGAAATCGGCCAGACGGCGGCTTGCCAGAGGTTGTTCTTCCGAAATGTCTTTTTCCAGCACTGCTTGTCCTCCCGGACCACAATGACGATGCCCAGAACCTGTCAGGTCGAAGGGTAGCTGCTTCTCACTCTGCGGCAACCGAAAATACATAACCGGCATGCGCAATTTGCGTCAGAACGTCTCTTGCGCTCGCCGGACAGGCAGATAATCTGACCGCCCATTCCGCAGGATGAAATTCATGACAGTTGTGATCGTTGGAGCTGGTGTTTCCGGCTTTTCCACCGCCTGGGCCCTGATAAAACGAGGCGTTCCGGTAACGCTTCTGGAGCAGGGGCCGATTCCCAACCCGCTTTCCGCGTCCGGTGACCAGCACCGGATCATCCGCCGCGCCTATGGCGGCCAGGGCGGCTATCAGCGCCGCATCGGCGATGCTTACGCAGCATGGGATGAATTGTGGGACGATCTGGGTGAGAAGCATCTTGTCGAGACGGGCTTCCTGTTGATGTCGCAGCAACCGGGCGACGGAGGTGAAGTCTACCGGGATGGTCTTGCCGAGGGTGGTTATCCGTTCGAGAATCTGACGCCGGAGGAGACTGCGAAACGGTTTCCCTACGTCGATCCGGCGACCATCCGCTACGGCGCTGTCAGCAAGGAAGGCGGCGTGCTTCTGTGCCAGAAAATCGCTGCCGGTGTGCGCGATTGGTTGATCGCCAATGGCGCGGATGTGCGCGAAAACGCGCAAGTCACTGCCGTTGATACCTCCGCCGGCACAGTGACCCTTGCCGACGGCAGCACGGTTTCCGGCGATCATGTGATCGTGACGGCTGGTGCCTGGACGCTAGGGCTCTTCCCCAAGCTGGACATCAGCCTGACGACCTACCGCACCGCCGTTGTTTATCTGACGCCGCCTGAGGATCTGCGCGAGGCCTGGGAACACTCGCCGGTGATCCTCGATCCGGGCGGACCTGTAGATGGCTATATCATTCCGCCGGTGGCGGGAACCGGGCTCAAGTTCGGTGCCGGCATTCACAAGTACAAGGCGCCGCCGAACCAGGACCGGACACCCGTTGCCGGTGAGGGCGAGACCCTGCGCGATCATTTCTCGCCACCGTTCTGCCGGATCAAGGAATACCGCGTGGATGACGTCGTCACCTGCGCCTATACATTCACCGCCGACGAACATTTCTTTGCCATGAGCGAAGGCAAGGCGACCGTCGTCTCGGCCTGTTCCGGACATGGCTACAAGTTCGGTGCTGTCGTGGGGCAGAAGCTTGCTGAGGGCTATACCGGCAAGGATATGGACGCTGCACGGGTGTGGCTGGAAGCCCGCGACTAAGTCATCTGACACGACACAGAAAGGCTCCGGTGAATGAGATCGCCGGAGCATTTCTTTTTACGATCAGCGACGGGAAGAAATCATCCGCATCAAGGTGCCGTCCTTGAGCGCGATATGATGGTAGAGCGCGCCGAGCACATGCAGTGAGATCAGCACGATGAAGAACGGCTTGAAGAGTTCGTGGATTTCTCCTGCTGTGTGGATGCCGCCAAACCAGGCCAACAGGCCGGTGATCGGTGCCAGCAGCAAACCCAGATAGAGCAGGCCGTGAACGGACTTGGCCGCCAGTTCCTGCATCCGGGACGTGGGCAGCGGCGCCGGCACCCCGAATGCAAACCTCACGAGAAGACGAACGACCGTCAAGGCCAGAACGGAAATACCAACCCAGATATGGGCATTGCCCAGAAAAGCGGTCATCGCGTCCGGCACGCCGCCGTCGCGCAGCGCGTGTTTCAAATCGCCCATGCTTTCACCGAAGATCAGCTGAAACAGGATCAGGGCGGCAATCACCCAGTGCAAAAGGATGTGGATCGGGCTGTAGGCAGCTGGCTGTGTCCTGGACATGGCGGGCTTTGGCTCCTGGCAAACAATAGAAGTGCCGTTCATTAGTGCCACGATTGGGCGGGAACAGGTATCGCACTTTTGTACGATTTGGTAACGGTTCCAACAGTTTTTGCGACAATTGCAAGCAGGCCGGCCTGTTCTGTTCAGCGCCGGAGGACTTGCGAAGAACGGGAGACATCATGCCAGCCGACATCAGAACGCTGACGGGCGATGCGCTGACCGCTGCCTTGAACGACCTTGCACGTCTGCGAATATCCGTTTTCCGGAGCTGGCCTTATCTCTACGAAGGCTCTCTGGACTACGAAGCCGGCTACCTGCAGCGCTATGTCCGGACAGACGGGGCCGTGATCGTCGGCGCCTATGACGGCGACCGACTGATCGGAGCTGCGACTGGCGAACCCCTCGGGGCCGAACTGGACGCCTTCAAGGGGCCTTTCGTCGAGCGCGGCCTTGATCCGGACAGGATCTTCTATATGGCCGAATCCGTTCTGGACCCGGCCTATCGCGGCCAGGGCATCGGCCACCGCTTCTTCGACGAGCGCGAAGCGCACGCCCGGCGGCTCGGTTTCGGCGAGGCAGCCTTCTGTGCCGTGATCCGCCCGGACACCCATCCTTTGAGGCCAGCCGATTACGCACCGCTCGATCCGTTCTGGCGCAAACGCGGGTATGAGAAGCTCGACGGTGTCGTCGTGACGTTTCCCTGGCGCGATGTGGGGGAAAGCGTTGAGACCGACAAACCGATGCAGGTGTGGCACCGGACCTTGTGAGAGGTCTGCCAGGAAAGCCAGTCGCGCGGAAGATTGCCTGATCAGGGCATAGAAAAACCGGGGCCTGGAAACCAGACCCCGGTTTTTGATTAGTGGACGTGGTTACTTCAGCGTCCAGCGGATCGTGACAGTCGCGCTGATGGTCTCTTCGCCTGCCTCGATCGGCACATCAGCGGACTTGGACAGCATCATGCCTTCGGCGCGCATCATGTAGGGGCGTGGCATTTCGGTGCCGTTTTCCGTGATGTCGGCAATGGCGCCGAGTTCGACGCCGGCAGCCGCCGCGAAAACATCCGCCTTGTGCCGGGCGTCCTCGACCGCCTTCTTGCGGGCTTCATCGAGGATCTCATCGGCATTGCTGACTTCGAAACGAGTGGAATCAACCGAATTGGCGCCGCTTTCGACAACAAGGGTCAGCACGCCACCAAGCTTGGCCAGATCGCGGATCTTGACCTCAACGCCGTTGCGCACTTCATAGCCGGCAATATCGGGCTGGCTGCTGCTGCTGCTCTTGGAATGATCGTAACGCGGATAGATGCCAAAGCCTCGGGTCTGGATGTCCTTGGCTTCGATGCCATTTGCCTTCAACGCTTCGATGACCTTGGCTATGGCGGCGCTGTTTTCCGCCAGAACGTCGGCGGTGGATTTGCCCGTGGTGAGGACACTGGCGGTAATGACGGCCATGTCGGGTGCAACGGAAACCTCGCCGCGGCCCTGCATCGTGATAGTGCCGACCGGTGCCGGGACGTCTTCAGCGAAAGCCGGTGCGGCACTTACGAGCGCGGCACTGAGGCCGGCAGCCAGAACGGCCTTGCGCAGCAGCGAGACGGGGGCAAAAAGAGGTGCAGTCATATGAACTTATCCTTGATGGAAACAATTTGTTCGATGGCCGGACACTCGCTTGTGATTGAGGCGGCGTGATGACGGTTGTGTTCATCTGGCGTTCATCGAAACGGTCGGCAGCGGGCTTTGAAATCAGCCCTGGAACTTGCTTCTGAGGTCTAATGGGTGACGCCGCTTTTGCCTGACAGTCCCCCGACCTCGCCGGTCTGCGACAATAGAATCGCAATCGGTCTGGAGCCTTCGAAACGGGCGCAGACGATCACGATCATCACTGTCAGCGGAACACAGAGAACCATGCCGACAACCCCCCAGATCGCGCCCCAGAACGCCAGCGACAGCATGATGACGAGGCCGGACAGGTTGAGGTTTGAGCCCATCAGACGCGGTTCTATCAGATTGCCGATAGAGAACTGGATGAGACCGAGGCCGGTGGCAATGGCAATGAAAGGGCCCAGGGTGTCGTAGTAGACAATGGCAAGGAGGCTGGGAAAGATCACGCCGATCAGCGAGCCGATGGTCGGAATGTAGTTGAGCAGGAACGCGATGAAGCCGAACAGCGCGGCATAGGGCAGGCCGATGGCGATCAGCACAAGGCTGGTCAGGACACCGGTGGCGACGGACACGGCGGTCTTGATCGTGAAATAATGCATGATCGAACGATTGATCTCCGCCCGCATGGCAAATGCTGCTTCTGCTCGCTCGGGCGAAGGAAACAGCCGCTCGAACTTGCGGTCGAACGTCGATTGCTCGAGCACCAGAAACAGCACATAGATGAACACCAGGCTGGCCGAGCCCGCGATGGTCGTCACCAGGCTCGCCCCGGCTGTCACCATGCGTGGAACGACGGAATCGGGCAGAAGGTCCTTCAGCTCGATCGGATCGTTGAGGTGCAGGTGGTTCGATGTCTGGGCAAAGAGCTCTTCCAGCCGACGCTGATAGGTCGGTGCGTCCTGGGCGAGCTGGGTAAGGTTGACCGTCACGATGTCGAGCACCAGGGTGCCGGCAAAGAAGATCGCCAGCAGTGCCAGCGAAAACGACACCAGACGCGGCAGGCGCCAGCGGCCGAGCGGAATATGGGCGAAGACATGGGCCAGTGCGTTGATCATGTACCAGACGATCAGCGCGATGACGAATGGCAGGATCAACGAGCGCCCGACCACCAGCAGCCAGCCGATCATGCAAACAAGCAGGACACTCAGCGTGGCGGTGAAAAGCGGTGATCGCATGGTGGCTCCGGCTGAAATGAACGGCAGGTCAAATCACCGGGCGACTCGCCGACGCCCGGCTGCTTCATTTAGACCCGATGGTGCAGGCGAACGAAACCGGTTTTTCCGCCATCGCCCTCCCGCGCCATGAGACACCCCTTCAGCGCGACACTTTCCCAACCTTTTTCATCCAGCCGTTTCAAAGCACTTGCCCCGGCGATTGGCCGTGGTATAGGGAACCAGACGCAGGGCCTTGCAAGGCTCGGCCCTGCCGTGGGCCTGTAGCTCAATTGGTTAGAGCCGTCCGCTCATAACGGATTGGTTGGGGGTTCGAGTCCCTCCGGGCCCACCACTTCTCTTTCGGGGTGTTGATTTTCCTGCATTTTTTCCTCTTTTTGTCCCACTGGATTTGACGCTGGAAGAAAGTGGGACATTTTTCTGTTCCGTTGAGTTTTCAAGACGGTCATAGGCGTCTTGCGCCAGCACTCTTTGCGCAGCCTTTTTGGTGTAGATTCGAGCGGTCTTTGGATCTTTCCAGCCAAAGACAGCCATGAGCTGGTATTCAGAAGCGCCAGCTTCAGCGAGCACTGTTGCGGCGGATTTTCGGAGCCCGTGAGATGAGCATTGCGTCAGGCCTATATCGTCGCACAATTCACGCATTTTGTTGCCAAAGCCGTTTGCGCTGAATGGTTTACCGTATTCGGTTGTCAGAAATGTTTTTTGTTGTTTTGGCGCGCGCTCAAGCGCGTCCGCGAGTGCTTTTGTTATAGGCAGGACTAGCAGCTCATTCCTTTGTCCTTTGTGCGGCACAAACCTAATCGTGTTTCCGTCAATGTTGCCGGGGCCGAGTTTAACGAGATCCGATCTGCGAATGCCAAGATTGTAAAGTAGTTCGAATGCTAATCGAGCTGTGGTCGCGAGGGGATAGTGCTCTCGAAAGGTGGCGATTTCCTTCGTCGACCACATGTGAAATCCCTCAGATCGATTAATATACGTAACTTTCTTTGCCGGGTTCTCTGACAACGGGTAACGAGCCATGAGTTCTGTATTGCCCATTGCCCAATAGAAAAGGGCTCTTAGGTATTTGACGAGCTTATCGGCGGCACCGGGTGTTTCGCGACGCTTCATTTGACTCGCTTCGACGTCATCTTTTCTAAGCTTCTGAAAGGGGAGATGGCCAACAGCGTCGCAATAACGCCCCAATACACTATGCTTATCCCGTTGTGTGGCCGGATCCTGTTCTTGAAAGGTCTTCGAACGCTGGTATTGAGTGAACAGCCAGCCAATTGTGCCTGGTTTCCATTCACCAGATCTCGTGTTCGTTGGCTGAACGACAATTCCTGCCAAAACGCGATGATACTCTGCGGCAAATGCCTCGGTGACGTTGCCGTTCTCGTCCAAATAGGGCGACTGCATCCGATATTTGGGCATGCCACGGATACGGACGTAATAACGGTCTTGTCCGTGCCGTGAGGTGTCGCAACAGCAGTATTTGAAAGGCGGTTTTTTTCGCCTACCCGATAATGTGGTCAAACGGGTTTTCGCCATCGTCATCGTCTTCACTGTTCGACTTCGCTTCCTTCATGGCGTTCCAGGAGGAGCGCATGTCGTCTGTATCCCATCTGCGGAGGAGACCGATTTTGATACCTTCCGGCATCCAGCCTTGTTTGATCCAATTGTCAAAAGTAGAGGGGGATATATCAAACATCTTTGCCGCTTTCTCACGTCTTACGGCAATTTCAGAAGGCAGGCTTTTCGATTGGTTTTCTTGCATTGTCAGTTTACTGAAATTGTTAGACTTCTGGCGAAGTTGATGACTTTTTCTCAACGATCGGCGCAATCGTGTTGTTGCTGATGAATTCCTCAATTGCACCTGTGGGTATGTAAATTCCTCCACCGATCCTAACGTGTCTCAGTTCACGGTTTTCGACGAGCTTGCGAATGCGGCTTTTGGGCCAGCCTGTGCGGCTGGATAGCTCATTCACCGTTTCGAGTTCTACGGTCATTGTGCCCACATCTCTCTGATAGTAATTGTTGTACTGAACGATGCGAATTTATATTCGTATGAATTCAATGTACACAAATGGGTACACGGATCAAGTCTGTTATGTCTGATATCGGCAAGCGTTTGGCGATTGTGCGGGAACGTGAGGGATTTTTGCAAATCCCCTTCGCCCATGAATTGGGTGTTTCTCAGAGCGCTTATAAAAACTATGAACGTGGTGCCAGACCTGTTCCCGTTAGCTTGATCTCTAGGATTTGTGAGGACTATGGCGTATCGCCCGCTTGGCTTCTGCTGGGAGAAGGGCAGATTAAAAGCGACATGAATGGTGCGCTAGTTGAAGGCGCTGTTCTAGCTGTGGAAAAATTTGCGAAAATGAAGGATTTGGATCCACCTCTTGAGAGGAAAGCAAAAATAATTCGATTTGTATATGAAGAGTTAATTTCTGGAAGAGACTTCGGAGATAAAGAGCTCAAGCGAATATTTAATACGGTCTTGTGAGTTCTGTATGGAAAGCGATAAAGTGGAAGTGATATCTGAAGCAATTCTCTCGGTATTGAATAAGAAATTTGCTGAAACGTCTGATCTAGAAAACAATGACGGCTTGTTTAGCGGGCTCTCTTTCTATCGAAAAAAGCGGCGAATTTTGAGCGAAGAGGAAATTCTTCAGTTCTGGAAGCGTAATGTTATTAGGAGCAAAGTCATATCTTTGTTCGCATTGGTCTTTCCTATCTTCGCTTCTTTTCTGCTGTTCCAGGGCGTGCTGGAGCCAATTGCCGTCTGTTGGATCGGGCTTGGAGGTTTGGCGATTTACGCGTTTTGTCAGCTCTTGTTGATTGAGGGACTTGAAAGGCTCCTGGGAACTTGGAGGGCTGCTTCTCCCAGAGGTTTTCGAAGGTCCGGCGAAATGGGATGGACGTACGTTGATGCGTCAGAGATGACGTTACCAGCCAATTCACGTATCGATGCGGCGGATGGTGCATCGAATTAGCGTTTCAATGTTATTGCACTGGCGCTTGGTTCATGTGTCGGCCTCGATCTTGAATTGTGTGTCTATCTGACGTACATTACACATGAACTTGCCCTTCGAGCCACGCAAACAAAGGAGGCGACTATGTTGGGAGCAACGGATCTCGCGTCTTCTCTTCCAGAGAAGAGCGATGCCAGGCTGAACATCCGCACAAAAGCCTCGA
The DNA here is from genome assembly GCF_008107695.1 of Stappia sp. BW2. Lineage (GTDB taxonomy): Bacteria > Pseudomonadota > Alphaproteobacteria > Rhizobiales > Stappiaceae > Roseibium. The sequence goes on from NZ_VIRG01000070.1 coordinate 238,382, forward strand.
TAAAGGCGGCCATTGAAAAGGCAGCTGAGCTTTCCGGTATGGATCTCAGCACATTCACGACCAATGCAGCATTGCTGCGTGCGCAGGATGTGATTGCGGCGCACGAACGAACGGTGTTGGCGCCGGTCGATCATGCTGCGTTCTTTGACGCTCTTGAGCGCCCGGCCGCACCGACAGAAAAGCTGTTGGCCGCCGCCAAGCTGCACAAGGAGATGGTTGCCGAAAGTGAGTGAAATATTGCGGCCTTTAAAATTTGAGCCGTTCGATCCGGAAAAACATGATCGAACGGCTTTTTCATGCGGCGTCGACCAGGTCGACAACTATTTCAAAAAAACAGCAAACAAGCTCCAGAAAGCGGGAAATGTTCGAGTGTCAGTGCTGCTCGGCGCGGACGATCAATTGCTGGGCTTCTACGCTGTTAACGCCCATTCAGTTGATTATGCCGAGTTGCCAAAAAAGTATGCTCGAACGCGGCCGAGTCACAGTTCAATCCCAGCTGCCTTTATTTCGATGATTGGCGTTGATCAGAGGTTCCAAGGGAACGGACTAGGCGGCATTTTGCTCGTTGATGCTTTGAAAAAACTCGCCCGTGCTTCCGAGACACTCGGCATTGCTGTGGTGCTCATGGATGTCTTGGACTGCGGAAACGAGGAGGCAACCAAACGGCGGTTAGCGCTATACACGGGCTATGGTTTCTCAAAGCTTGAAAACGCACCACTTCGCCTCTTTCTTCCCATACAGGACGCGCGGGCTTTGCTGATCTAATCAGGTCTCTGTCCTGAGCGACGCCAGGTCTATTCGGTCACTAATTTCAGAAATTGATTAGTGGTAGCCGCTAATAAACAAAATCGGCATTTTCTTTAATAAGGGTGAAGTGGTTCCCGTCTTTGAATTGCTCCATATGGCCTCATGAGCCGCCTCAGGCTACATAGCGCCCACAGGGCGGTCGTTCAGCGGTTCGAAATCAGATCTCCATAGCAGCTATTCGTTGCGAACTGATCTAAGGAACAAAATCGGCGGAGAGCGGTAGTTCGCTGCGGATCGCACGAGCGTCCGCTCTCTCAACAAAGCAAAAATCTGCGTCAGAAAGCCCCAAGTATCTTAGGACTTCATGCCCGAACCCGCTGTCTTAGTCTAGCGTAGAGCTGAATAGCAGGCTGATGTTCAAGCTCAACAATCACCGCGAAATTCTGGGCGATTTCCTGCGGCTCGGCCCAGCCTCCCACACAACGGACCACCAAGTAATACTCGTCACCGTAACCGGTTGTGTCTTGGACGAATGTCTTCGCTGCTGTTTGCAATGTCTGCCTGTCCCGGCTGTTCGGTCCAGGCTCGAGGCCGCACTTGAACCTGTTTGGAATATCTGGGGGATCGCCTTCCTCTGCCGTTCTTGCGCGAAAATGAGAAAACACTTCGGCGGAAGGGCAGCCGCGTAGAAGCCGGAAGTTCATCTTCGTGCCGATGTATTCGGCGCGGGTTCGTCGCACTGGAGGGTCGAATGCCAGGGAAACTCGGATTGTGCGTCGGCCGTTACCCTGAAACTCCGGCGGCACCGGCACGCGGTACACAGCGAAATGGTTGATACTGAGACGGTCCTCCGCATAAAGCACTACCCGGTGATCGTCAGAATAGGCAGCCCGTAGCGTGTCCACCATTCCATTACCGCAGATACGTGCCTGATCGGCAGGATCCATGCCTGCCAGACGGCGGGCGCACGCGTCGGGGAGGCTTGATGCCCCCGCAAGAAGCGCCCGGATCAGGTTCGCGGAAGCAGCGGGGAACAGCCGAAGAAGCTCCGCGGCTTTATTGGCGAGCATCGGCGCAGCATAAGAAGTCCCCATGCCGCTCGTAAGAAGCTGCCTGGTGAACTCATGGTTCAGCGTGATGACGCCGGCTTCCGGTATGTGTGGGGCGGACTGCAGCCTGGCTGAGGGCGCGTCGAATACCAGCGTTCCGCCGATATCCGCGAAATCGGGTTTCCGGATGCCCCCCGCCCCGGGGCCCGAGCGGGAGAAGGGAGACGGCTCGAGCGGCCGGGTGATCGGCCGGATATGAGCATCCCTTTCATGTCTGGCCCCCAAGCCCGTCCCGTTCGCCAATGCTCCGACCGTGATGACGTTGCTGGCTCCAGCCGGCTCACAGAGCCGGTTCGCTGCTTCGAGCAGATATGCGGGATATTCAGTGACCGCTTGCTCGACTGATGACCCGCCGCGCGGAGCGCGGTTGCCGGCGGATACGAAGATCAGCACGTCAAGTTCGCGTGCCAGTTCATCGAGTGTCGCGGCCCAAGGACCCACCCGCCCGGGTTCGTTGCGCGCGCGGACATCTCCGAGCGAGATGACGAAGAGGCGGCATTCGTGTTCCCGGTGCAATTGGGTAATCGCCTCACGCATCTGCCGCGGGAGCGTCCGACGTTCGTAGAACGCACCGTTGTCCTGCACCACCTTCGCGGACACTAGCTGCCCGGCGGGTTGCAGCCCTCCGTCCCGCAGCCGGTTCCTCAGATCGCCGAACAGCGCAACGCCCCCGACCCGCGTCCCGTGCCCACAGATATCAGCGGTTCCGAGTTCTGCCGGAAAAGCCGTCCGTTCGACAACTATCCCTTCGAGGAACGGATGCTCGTTGAGGCCGCTGTCCAGCACGCCAATGACCGGCGCACCGGCCTCCAGCGGCAGAATAGCCGGTGCGTCCTCGAGGGTCATTTGTACGAAGTCAGACGATTCCAGATCCGGCTCCGGTGGCAGATCAATGAATGCCACCTCGGGCACTGCCAGCAACGGCCGCAACACTCGTCCGGGAGCACGAACCCGCATCATCGTAATCGATGGACCTATGTAGACATCGAAGACTTCCGCGTCGCTGCTGGTGATGAAGTCCTCGATTTCCATGGCCTTGCGTTCCCGTGCAGGCCGCCCGCCGAAGTCCCAGAGCTCGATATCGACTGTGTAGACCTCGTCGCTTACTAGATCCTCCGCTTCGGTGAGCCCGGCTTCCCTCAGGCGGATACCAAGCCGGTCGTGAGGCCTCAGTGTGCCTACGTCCTCGATCCGCGTGACGAACCCCTCATAGCGTCTCCCCCGCTGACCTTCTGGAATAGGTCCGTCGTAGGCTTCGAGGCGCTGCAGAAAAGCCGAGAGATCGCCTTCCGAAGAGAACAGGACAATGTTGCGGTCTTCGTCGCTGGAAAGAAGCGTCAGGCCAAGTGCTTCCCAGTCCTCCTCGAGCAGCATCCCCTGCATCTGCACCCGCAGGATCAGCGAGGGATCAACGAACTGAGGCGGCCGACTTTCCTGCTGTGTCCGAACGGCCTCTTCGACTTTAAGACGCACGCGACCGCCGTATCCGCCGCCGCGTGAAGGCGTCGGGCCTGGAAAACCGGTTTTCCGCCGCTCCATCGTTTCGGGCAGCCGCAGGAGTTGCAGATGCTGGTGGCGCGGCACGACTTACTCCCCGACCTGTGCTTCCAGCTTCTGTTTGCGTGTCAGCCGTCGCTTGGCATCCCGCATTGCTTCACGGAAATCCTTGTCAGAAACCACCTTATTCCCGCAAAGGATCGACCGTTTCATAGCTTGAACGCAGACCCGTTCAAGGTCCGCGTAAGAATATCCCTGCAGCTGTGCGGCATAGCCAACCGGATCGAAAGAAGTCCGGATATTGCGGAAAGCATGAACCAGGTATTTGTTCACCATCGACGCATCCGGCGCATCGAACCAAACAATCTCATCGAACCTCCGCCAGACGGCCGGATCGAGATGCGCGTCGAGATTAGTCGCCGCGATCAGGAAGCCGCTCGGCTGAATCTGCTCGATGAAGATCAGCAGGCTGTTGACCACGCGTCGGAGTTCGCTGTGTTCGCCGGCCTCCTCGCGGGAGCGAGCAATCGCATCGAACTCGTCGAAGAACAGCACACAAGGCTGCCGGCGGGCGAATTCAAACGTCTTGCGGATATTGGTCGCGGTCTCGCCCAGGTAAGAAGAGATCAGGCTGTCAAGCCTTACATGGAAGAAAGGAAGCCCGAGCTCCTTGGCGAAGACCTCGGCGCACAGGGTCTTGCCCGTGCCGGGCGGTCCGCAAAACAGTAGCTTGGATCGCACCGGAAGCCCGTGACGCCTGATCCGGTCTGCTTGTCGGAATTCCCGTATCAGTCCCAGAAAGAGCTCAGTGTTCTCAGGAGAGAGCAGGATATCCTGCGGGCCATGCTCCGGTTCCACTCGTTGGATGAAGTCATTCGCCTCATCTGGGAAAGGGACCAAGCGCGAAAGCCCGCCGGTCGGGTGCGCCACCGAACCAATATTGTCCAACGTCTTACGCAGACTTCGCGCCAACACGCGGTTATTCTTCTTCTCCTCTTCAGAGATTATCTGCTCAACAACCCTGCGGAATTCTTCCTCGTGGCCGTAGCTTGCAAGCAATTTTTTTATCAACTCACCGCGCGCCATGTCTGCCCCATATTTTCAAGAGAACTTACCTGCATTACGCGATTCTGACCAGCACAGATGTAGTTGGGCTGAGCCTGAGAGGCTGGTAGAAGGCCATTCAAAGGCTCGCGCCTCCAAGAGCTGGCCATCAGGTCAAGTGAGCAGTCTGTCAGTATAGACCGAGCTTTGAGGTCGGGTCATGATGCCAAACCTCGACAGATGCGGCAGCCCGACTAGGCGGCCTCCTTCAAACTCGCCGCGGAACGCAGACACTTTGCCCCAGCCGGTTGGGTGCTTCTCCAAGTGGCGAATGTTGAGCATTTCTGATAGGATCTTGGTGGTCAGTGCGCCCATCGTAACAATCAGCGATGGCTGTGACGTTTGTAGCACCTCTGTCCAAAGCTCTTTCCCGAACTGAACAGATTGCTTTCGGTTTTTCAGACTTTTCCAGTCTCGCGAGCGGAACGGGACGAGGTTTCCGGCCAAGACGTCTTCTGGCTCTATTTCGAGCTTGGCGAAGAGGGATAAGACCTGCTTTTGTAGCTGGTGCTGGCTAGGTGCGCATCCGGCCCAGCTTTCACGACTGTAGGCACTTCCTCGCTCCATTGCGTATGTGCCGTGCATGTCTTCTTCGACCGAACCTCCGGGATTCAGGCCTATGAATGCTACTGGGGCTCCCGCTAGAGTTTTGGAAGCGCTGTAGAGAAAACGCCACCCAAGGGTGTTTCCACTCCGTTGATATGCTGCTTCGATCCGGCCCCTGAAATTCATTGAAATCGTGCCTGCGGTTGTAAAGTTGACCTCATGCTGCACAATACACAAATGACCGAAAGGGGAGCTTCGCTGCAAGCCTCAAGAATGTCGGCTCTGGGCCGAGGCTGTGTGGAAACACGGGATTCGAGTATACTGGCCTTCAGTAATTGGAGGTGGGGATGTCGGGGTATATCGAGGGGATTGATCGGAAACAGGAGACACTGTTTCCGGAGCGGTTGGAGGACTGGATCGGCGAGGATCACCCGGTTCGGGTGATTGATGTCTTCGTGGATGCTCTCGACTTGGCGGGTGCGGGGTTCAATCGCGTTGCGCCGGCTCAAACCGGGCGGCCCGGGTATGCCCCTTCTGTTCTGCTGAAGCTTTTCATCTATGGCTACATGAACAGGGTCACGTCCAGCAGACGGCTGGAGAAGGAAGCCGGCCGCAATGTCGAGGTGATGTGGCTGACAGGCAGGCTGGTGCCCGATCACAAGACGATTGCCGACTTTCGCAAGGACAACGGACCGGCCATCCGCAAGGCCTGCGCTCGGTTCGTCGAGCTGTGCCGTCAGATTGGCGTGTTGGCCTCAGGCACCGTGGCCATCGATGGCAGCAAGATGAAAGCGGTCAACAATCGGGATCGAAATTTCACGTCCGGGAAGGTCAAGCTTCGGATCAGTCATCTGGAACAGAGCGCGGCCCGATATCTTGAGGAAATGGATCGCACCGACCGGCAGGAGACGTCCGAAACAAAACTGCGCAAGGTCGAGCGCCTGAAGGAGAAGCTGTCGCGGCTCCGCCATGAAGTTCAGCGGCTGCAAGGGATCGCCAACCGCCTTGAGGACACTCCGGACGGCCAGATATCGTTGACCGATCCTGACGCGAGGTCGATGGCAACTTACGGCAAAGGCACGGGCCTCGTGGGTTACAACGTCCAGACGGCAGTCGATACGGCCACGCACTTGATCGTCGCCCACGATGTGACCAACGTCGTGCATGATCGGGCGCAGCTGGCCCCAATGGCGAAGATGGCCAAACAAGCCCTGCAGGCGGAAAAGCTGAACGCGATTGCCGACCGTGGATACTTCAACAGTGCCGAACTGCTTGCCTGCGACGAGGACGGAATTACTGCGACTGTCCCGCGGCCAGAGACGTCGGGCAATCGCAAGAAGGGCATGTTCGTGAAGGCTGACTTCTTTTACGACGCGGACAGCGACACCTATACCTGCCCATCCGGCAAGGTCCTGACCTACCGCTATACGCGAGAGGAAAACGGGCTCATGCACCGACGCTACTGGCATAACGACTGCCAGTGCTGCCCGATGAAAGCGCGCTGCACGACAGGAAAAGAGCGCCGGATCACCCGCTGGGAGCACGAACATCTGATCGAGACGATGTACCAGCGCATGGAAAAAACTCCGGATCTGATGCGCACCCGACGCTGCACGGTCGAGCATCCCTTCGGAACGATCAAGGCCGCGATGGGTGCCACCCATTTCCAGATGCGTAGGCTCAGGAACGTACGCACCGAAATGGCGCTCCACGTCCTCGCCTACAACATCAAACGAGTGATGAACATGATCGGCGCCAGGCTACTGGTGAAGGCGATCTTGGCCTGACTGGGCTTATTCCAAGCGGAACGCTCGTCGGAAAGCGCCTCAGGACCGCAGAACGCCGCTCTGAACAGATTACTGTTGGCAAAAAAGCAATTCCGGCTGCTTCCGCTCAATACCCGGGCCCCGGTCTCGAACACGACCGGACACTTCAGTTTCCACACAGCCTCGGCCGGAATCGCCACCACATCCAGCGCCGATGAATGTCAGCTAAGCACGATCGGAGCACGTAAACCGTCAGTCCCCTTCCGGCTCGGAGCTGAAGGGCCGTTCCTGGCGTAACCTGCCAGTCAGCAAAGCGCCCCCAACTTGGTCATTAAGCAGTTTCCATTTGGCTCCCTATTCCTGACGTTTCGACATACCCAAATCCAGCGGCTTATTGAGCACTATCGATCAGCAGCTGCCGATTTCTCCGCTCGACTTGCAATGAAATAGAAACAGACAGATACAAAAGTGGCACAGAGACTTGCCGCTAAAGCACGATCCATCTGTAGATCCTCCCGTGCAACATCGAGCACATTCCCAAGGCCATCCATCGACATCAGGAACTCAGCCACCATAGCGGCAAGTACTGCAAGAGGGGCGGCGATCTTCAGACCAAGGAACCAGTGCGGTATCGATGCTGGAAGCGCGATAAGCCTCAAACTGGTCAATTTAGACGCCCCGAACACCTTCAGAACGTCCGCGGTACCGGGAGGCAGTGCACGCAGGCCTGCAAGCGTGAAAACATACATGGAAAAGAAGGTAATCAGAGCGACGACGATGACAGCGGTTCTCCAATCATAGCCGAAAACCCTCAAAAGGATCGGAATGATCGCAACAATCGGAACTGAAGAAAAAATAAGGCTTACGGGAGCCAACAGCCCGTTCAACAGTCTGGACCACCATGCCAGAACTGCGATCAGCGTGCCAAGTGCAGCTCCGGCTGCGAGCCCGATGAGGGACAATCCTATTGTGCGCAGGGAATTGACGCCGAAGAAGAGTGGTTCTTCAAGAAGGCGCTGAACAACGCTGACCGGACTTGGCATCACGATCGTGTTGAAGCCGTTCAGCATGACCCAAATCTGCCAAATGACAATCAGTGCGACAACGCCCACCGAGTGAATGGCAAATGAGCGGGCGGCAATGACTGGGGGGCGGAATATCTCTTTGCGCATCTGACTAATCTTTGAACTTCTCGGTGGCCAACCGCTCAACAAGGCCGAAAAAGGCAAAAAGCGAAAGGGAAAGGATCGACGCAAACAGGACTGCACTCCAAAGAAGTTGGATCTGGAAGTTCTGCATTGCGCTGACAATCAACACGCCAAGCCCGCGCGGTGCACCGAACCATTCCCCGAGTATGGCGCCGATCATGGCGGACGGTGCAGCCATACGAAGGCCAGTGGTGATATTTGGAACCGCAGCTGGAACGAACAGCCTGTAAAAGACCGTACCCTTCGAAGCGCCAAGCGCCTGGAAGACGTCACGATGGGTTTGAGTTGCGGATTGGAACCCGGCAACAGTAGCTACGTAGATGATGAAGAAGACATGCAAGGCGGCGAGTGCCACGGGAGCGGCACTATAGCCAAGCAGCACGATCAACAACGGTCCAAGAGCGATCGGCGGAATAGCGTTAATCACTGCCGCAGTGCTGTCAGTAGAAGTCTTCACGGCAGGAACCAGCGTAATGATGGCTCCGCTGATAAACCCCACTGCCGCGCCGATCACATAACCTAGGACTACGGCCTGTATCGTCGCTGAGATCGCTCTTGAAAAAAGGCCTAAACGTGTAGGTTCGGTTGCGAAGGTGACGACATCGGTCAGGCTCGGCCAAGTGTAACCGGCCAGCTTGTAGGTGCCGATGATTTCCCAGCAGATGAGCATGAGCGCGAGGCCCAATGTCCCATGCAGAATCGCGCGCGTTCTTTGAGAAACATACATCAGGAGGTGTTTCCTGTGTCTTGATCCAGCCCTCGCAATGCGTCTGTGAGCTCATCGCAGATGTCGTGAAAGGTCTTGCTGCGTGTCATTTCGCGCGTGCGTGGACGCCCAAAAGGTACATCGACCACCTGCAAGATACGTCCTGGACGGCTGCTCATGACAACGATACGGTCGGCAAGATAGAGTGCTTCATCTACCGAATGGGTCACGAGAACGGTCGTAATCGAATCTTTGAGCCAGATCCGCTGTAGTTCGCCGTTGAGGTGGCGGCGGGTAACTGCATCCAGCGCGCCGAAAGGTTCATCGAGCAACAATACACCGGGCTGCAAAGCAAGGGCACGTGCGATCGATGTCCGTTGCCGCATTCCTCCGGACAATTGTTTCGGCCTGGCCCGCTCGAACTCACTTAGGCCGACCAGTGCCAGAAGCTCATTTATCCTGTCTCGATCGACAGGGCGGCCTGCAATTCGAAAGGGAAGGGCAACGTTGTCGAATATCGAAAGCCAGGGCAGCAGGGCATGATCCTGGAAAGCGACACCCAGCCGATGCGCTTTCGCCAGTTCCGCCGACGGTCTTCCATCGATTTCAACTGTCCCGGATGTTGGGTTTTCAAGTGCCGCCAACATGCGCAGCAACGTGCTCTTGCCACATCCGCTCGGGCCGATCAGGGCAATGAACTCGCCGTTGGCGACATCAAGATCGATACCGTCTACAGCTTTCACCTCTTTGCCCTTGATGTGAAAGGTCTTGTGGACCCCTCGCAAGGAGAGGCCCGTATTTTTTGATCGGGATGGCACGGCGCAAGTGTCAGAGCGATACATGCGCGTCCTCGACAATTGAAAGATCGACTATCGATGCCGCATCGGGCAAGTCGACACGGCCGGTGGCATTGGCCGCCGCAAACATCGGTCCAGCGATTTCATCGACATCGAGAGCCAGAAGCCGGCGGCCATCGCCAGCTTTTAGCAGATCAAGCTGCGCAGTCGCTTGTTGCCTTTGCTGGCCGGTATCCAGTCCGTAATCGACGCCATACTTGTCTACTGCCAAGTGAGCCGCGTAGTCCGGATCACCTTCGTTCTTCGTCCAACCTCTCACGAGTGCCCGCGTGAAGCCGACGATTTTGTCGCGCTGCTCCGTAATCAAGCTACGCTTGGCAAATAGCACTGCGCCGTAGCTCCGATAGCCCAATTCATCAAAGCTGGTGAAGAAAAAGTCTTTACCGCGAACCATGCCCATTTGTTCAAGCGCGACCGCTTCATTCGTAGAATATCCTGTGAAACCCTCACCTTCTCCGGCAAGAAGTGGTTCGGGTGAATAGCCGGCGGGCACCATTTCCCAGGTGTTGGGAAGACCGGCCAAAGCAAGTGTCGCCTCGATAGCAGATTTCTGGCTGGCTCCCTGAGCGAGGATCTTTGATCCTACAATGTCTCCCGCTTTGACGATAGGCTTTCCCGGAAGCGAAATGATGCCGAGTGGTGCACGTGGATATGTTGCGGCAAACGCAACAAAGTCATTGCCCTGCCGGATAGCATCAAGGAAGGGCAGCCAGGCAGAATACCCGATATCATCGGCGCCTGCGGCAACTGTCACGACTGACTGCGGCGTATTCGGGCCACCAGCCTGAACGGACACGTCCAATCCTTCATTGGCGAAGTATCCGTCTTCGAACGCAATCCAGAGGCCAGCATACTGGACGTTCTTGATCCAATTGAGTTTGACGTTCAAGGGGGCCTGCGCCTGCGCGAAAGCAGAACGCGAGGACAAGCCTAGTGTCAGAGCACTGGCTGAAGCGGCAGCAGACCCGAGTAATTGGCGACGATTGAGCAGCATGACTTTCTCCTGACTAAACTATGTTCTAGGGGGTTTAATTTGTGTTCAACGAATTTGCGGCCTTGCTGCCAATTAATGACGGCGTTCAGCCTATCTCCCGGAACAGGTCCGCCTTTTACCTAGGTCGGCACTTCACCCTTGACGGATGTTCGCCAAATCAGCCGGCGATAGCGTTCGCGGTCATAATCCGTAGCGCTGTGCATGGTTGTCCGGTTGTCCCAGATGACCACGTCTCCGGGCCGCCATTTGAGTGCGATCTGATTGGCGGGGGCTAGAACAGCAGCAAAGAGCGTATCGAGCAATGCGCGACTTTCCTCATATTCCATTCCCTCGATACGGACGATGCAGTCACCACCAAGATAAAGAGATTTGCGTCCCGTAAGCGGATGCGTACGCACAAGTGGATGCACAACGTCAGGAACCTGTTCCCTCTGTGCGGCTGTCAATTCTGACTTGACCCCATTGTCGCGCATGTAATCCGCATTGCCAGTTCGCATATAGACGTAGCTGTGCACAGCCTTCATGCCATCGATACGAGCTTTCAGCTCCGGGTCGAGCTGTCCATAGGCTTCTTCTGTGCTGGCGAAAAGCGTGTCAGCCCCTTCGGCAGGCGTCTCCACGCCATGCAGCAGAGTGTAGGCGGTCGGCCGATGAAGGTAGGACTGATCAGTGTGCCAGCCGAAACCGTCCTTCGGGTTTCCAACTGACTTGCCGTTTTCGACAATGTTGGAGATTACATAGATCTCCGGGACCTCTTCGAGACGATATTGATCGAGAACGTGAAACTCGAGTTCACCGCAGAAACGACTCAATTCGCCGAACTGCTGCGCGCTGAGGTTCTGGTCGTGAAAAACCAATAGCCCGTTCCGACAAACCTCGGATAAGAAATCCGTCCGCTCACAGACGCTGGATAATGTGCTGAGATCGAAGCCTTCAACTTCCCCGCCCATCACATCCGACAAGGGTCGGATGTCAAATGGAACAACGCTGGAACATGCCTTTGCGGAAACTGACATAATGTACCTCTCAAAGTGAACTTCGAGAAATCATCATCGACGGTATTGATTGACTCAAGCAGAGATTTTCGCTTCATTCGTTGCTAAAATTAGTTCATTTAGCGATATCGCTTTGTGCCAGAACGTCCTGCAGGTGACTGATCAGGGTCGTAACCGCGAGTGAAAGATGTCGTGACCTTCTGACGCTGATCCCTAGGTGCTGCTGCTCTACAAGCCTGTCCGTGACCGGGATATAGACCACACCCGTTTCATCCGCGGCGTTCAGCGGCATGATGTATTTGGTCACCAACGCCAGCCCTATTCCTGAGCTGGCCATGCTGCGCATCATCTCATAGGAGTTGGTCGAAAACACAATGACCGGCTTGACGTCGGCCCGCCCGAAAACTCGGTCATATTGAACACGCAAGGCAGAGTTCATCGCCGGCATAATCATCGGGTATTGAGCACATTCCACGATACGAACGTTTTTTTTGCTCGCGAGCGGGTGATCATCGCGCACCATCGCGTAGGTTGACCGTGCAAGCCGGGCAACATGCACGAGATCGGGAATATTCGGCGGATTATACGTCATCGCCACCTCGACCTCATCCTGCATCAAAAGCCTGATGAGGTCAGGTGAAGGCTGAACCGTAACGTCAAAAGTAATCCCCGGCAGTTGCCTGTGAAACTGGGCAAGAAGTGTCGGGACGAAATCCCTCGCGAAAGTCTCCGGAACGCCGAGAGAAACACTGCCCCTGCGCAGGCCTTTCAGGTCGCCGATCTTCTCGCTGGCTCTCTTCATCTCGTTCATTGCGGCGCGGGCGTGTACGAGCAACGTTTCACCTGCCGCTGTAAGGCGCAGACTGTTGCGCCCACCACGTCTTTCGAAGAGTTCAGCCCCGAGCGTTTCCTCAAGTTGCACGATCTGTCGATTGACCGCAGAAGCCGCAATATTAAGCGCTTCGGAGGCTCGACGAAATGAACCCGTTTCCGCAACGGTGACAAAATATCGCAAAGCAATGTGATTTAGCAGCATGGTGAGAGAACTATTGACGAAGCGCCACCTAAACTCAATTCCCCAGATCGTGGCACAACGACCAAATTTGCCCGTTCTGGAAATCAGGCAATTGTAGCTTGAACATTGTCGCAGAATTCTTCATAGGCAACGATACAAGCAACGTTTGTCTCTAGCAGACGCGAGGCGCCGGCAACTTCTTGTGCGTGGTTCGCACAGAATTCCCACGTCACGAAAGGCGAAGAGGACACGTATCAGACGGAATGCAAAATTTCGCTCAAACTATGGATCTGATCGCCTACGACGCATTCTCTTCAGCCTTGCATTGAAACGAAATTCGACCGATGCATTGAGAAACTACGGTTTCACGGAAGGGCATGATGAAAAAGGACAAGAATATTACGTTCCTTTCCAGGGTTCGGTCCGCGCTCCCCCGTCTTCACCCCGCGGAGCGGCGGCTTGGAGAGTTCGTCTGCGAATTTCCCGGCGAACTGGCAAGCTATGATGCTCAGGAATTAGCGCGCCTGGCGAATGTCTCCAAGGCTACCGTGTCACGCTTTGTTCGGAAGCTGGACTATGCGAATTATGACGAGGCCCGCAAACATGCCCGGGAAGAGCAGAAAACGGGATCTCGCCTGTTCCTGACCCTTCCGAGCGAGGGCAACCCGGAAGAAACGCTTACCGCCAATCTGGCTCAGGGAAAGGCTAACCTAGACCGGACTTTCGGCGCGATCACACAGGTTGAGATTGACGCGGTGGCCCATGCGTTGCTGGGCGCGCGCAAGGTTTGGGTGATCGGCTTTCGCGCAGCGCATCCGTTGGCCGAGTACCTGCGTTGGCAGTTGATCCAGGTAATCGAGAACATCGTCGCCATTCCCGGCAGCGGAGAAACACTTGGCGAGTCTCTCGCCAGTATGCAGCCTGAGGATTGTATCATCATGTTCGGTCTGCGCCGGCGCGTCTCTCAATCGGACGTCATTCTTGAACAGGTTGCAGCAAGCGGTCCCAACCTTCTCTACATAACCGATGAGGGCGTACAACTGGACAAACGTCCTCGTTGGCACTTCCGCTGTCACACTGCTGCCAGCGGTCCGTTGTTCAACCACGTCTCTGTCATGGCCGTATGTCACTTGATGGCCATGCGCGCGATCGAACTTGCAGGCAAGAAAGCACGTGCCCGCCTGCGGGCGATCGAGACGAAAAACGATCTGCTTGGCGAACTTTAGCTGGCGCATTTTCGATCAGTGCAAGCGTCCACCTGCCTATTCCATGTGCATACCAGCTGAATGAAAAGGAGCTCGTAATGCTCCATTTTTTCGTAATTATTTGTAAATAATATGAAACTGAGATTTCACTTGAAGTTGGCATGAAATCTGTATCGCCTTTTTGTGTTGGCTTATGCCATTGTTGTTACGCAAGACAAATGTATCCCGCGCCGTTACGGCGCAAACGGAAGGCGAAGCAGATGTCCAGAATACTCCTCATTGCATCCCTCACGGCGGTTCTTGCCGTCTCCGCGGCACATGCGGAAACGATCAGTCTCAAGGTTCTGGGTCAGCCGGCGGGATCCGGTCTGATCGCCCAGAACAAGGAAAAGCCCTTTTTCGAGTCCTTTTCCGAAAACACCGGCATTGATGCGGCCGCGCAATACCTGCCGGTCGACGTGGCGGGCGTGCCAGATTCCGATGGTCTGCGGGTGCTGAAGTCGGGTCTGTTCGACATTGTGTCGATCCGTGGTCCGCAGGTCAGCCGTGACGAACCGTCGATCCTCGGTCTCGATCTTATCGGCCTCAACACCAGCTATGCGGCAGGCCGTGCTCACATGGATGCCTTTTTCGACACCGTGGGTGCCCGTCTTGAGGAGAACTTCAATGCCAAGCTGCTCGGCGTGTGGCCGGCCGGTCCGCAGGTGGTGTTCTGCAAGCCCGAGATTTCCGGCCTTGCCGATCTGAAGGGTCTGAAGGTACGCGTTGGCGACCAGAGCGCTGCGAATTTCGTCGCCGGTCTTGGGGCTACCGGCGTGCCGATGCCTTTTGGTGAGGTACAGCAATCCCTGGCACGCGGCGTCGTCGATTGTGCGATCACCGGCCCGGCGTCGGCTAATTCCGCGGGCTGGCCGGAAGCCACCACCACGGTTCTGCCGATTGCTCTTCAACTCGCCGTCAATGGCTACGCCATCAATCTCGATACATGGAACAAGCTGTCCGTCGCGGATCAGGAAAAGCTGAGTTCCTCCGTCGCCAAACTGTCCGAAGAGATCTGGGCCTATTCCGAAGAACTTTATGAAGACGCCATGAACTGCAACACGGGCAAGGAATGCAAGCTCGGCAAGCCGTATGCGCTCAATAGCGCCCCAGTGTCTGACGCCGATATCGATATGGTCGCCGCCGCCGTTGGCAAGGTATCACTGCCGATTTGGGCTGAACAGTGCAACGCCGTCTTCCCCGAATGCGAGAGCACCTGGCGTGCGACTGTCGGCTCGCAACTCGGCCTTTGAAGCAGCCTGAACGGAGAGAAGGAAATGAACCACGTGACCCGCATCTCGGGAATCATCTTCGGCACTGTCATGATCGCGCTTTCTATCACGATCGTTGCGGAAATCCTGCTCAGGAAGTTCTTTTCCTTCTCGCTCGGCGGGGTCGATGAACTTGGCGGCTACACCGTCGCCATCGTCGCTCCGCTGACCTTTCTGGTCGCGGCTGCTGATAGTGCGCATATCCGCATTAACCTCTTGCATGCCCGCCTGCCGGAACGGCCCCAGGCGATGCTAAACGTGGCGGCAGCCGTTTCCTTAACGCTGCTCTCCCTGTTCCTTCTCTATTTCACGGTCCAGACCGTGGTCGACACTCTTGCATACAATTCCATTGCCCAGACCCCCTGGGCCACTCCTCTGATCTACCCGCAAACTCTTTGGCTGCTCACGATGGGCGTATTTGCAATCGGCATGTTTGTCCTCAGCCTCCAGGCCATCGTAATGCTGGTGAAGCGAGACTGGCGGACACTTAACTTGCGTTTCGGGCCTGAATCCGTTTCTGACGAAGTGCTGGCGGAACTGGAAGACCTGAAGAAACGTCAGGGAGCTGCAACATGAGCATCGCCATTGTCGGCCTGGGGTTTCTGCTCCTTCTCGGACTTATGTTCATAGGATTCCCGGTAGCCGTTTCTATCGTCACCGTGGGCGCTCTCGGCGGTTACTTGTACTTCGGCTTTCCTTTGGTCGACATGATGGGCGGCGTCATCTGGTCCAGCCTGAACAGCCCTTCGATCCTGGCCATTCCCCTATTCATGCTGCTGGGCGAATTGCTTTTGAGGGGTGGCATCGCCGATCGGATGTATGACGCTCTCGCCGTTTGGCTCGATCGCCTGCCGGGCGGCCTGCTGCACACCAACATTGCAACCTGTGCCCTGTTTTCCGCGACGTCGGGCTCTTCTGTCGCCACTGCGGCCACCGTCGGAACCATCGCCCTTCCGGCGCTGGAGGAACGCGGTTATCGCGCCGGACCGTCTCTTGGCTCGCTCGCGGCGGGCGGAACCCTTGGCATCCTCATACCGCCAAGCATCAACCTGCTGGTTTACGGATCGCTGGCCAATACATCGGTCGGGCAGCTCTTCGCAGCGGGCCTGATCCCGGGAATCCTGCTTGCCTCGTTATTCTCCGTCTACATTTTCCTGTTCGAGGGCCGTGGACTGCCTACCTCCGCGACACCTATTCCGCTGTCGGTCAAGCTGTCACATCTGCGGTTTCTGGTGCCGCCAGCCATAATCTTTGCCGTTGTCATGGGGTCCATCTACGGCGGCTTCGCAACACCGACGGAATCCGCGGCCATGGGCGTCGTGGTCGCGCTCATACTCGTTGCCCTGAACGGCCGGTTGAACAGGGAATTGCTGATCAACTGCTCGATCCAGGCCGCTCGCACGACCGGCATGACGGTAATCGTCCTGTCCTGCGCACTGCTTCTAAACGTCACGATCTCGATGCTCGGCGTCACCCAGGCGGTCACACAATGGGTAGCCACGTTCGGGTTTGAACAGGTCGGCTTGATCCTCGTGCTGATCGTCTTTTACCTGATCCTCGGTATGTTTCTGGATGCCATGTCGATGCTGGTGCTGACGGTGCCGATCACAGTGCCGCTCGTCGCGGCCGTCGGGGTCGATCCCATCTGGTTCGGGATCTTCATCGTCCTGATGTGCGAACTGGCGCTGATCACGCCACCGGTCGGCATGAACCTCTTCGTTGTGCAAGGGATAAGACGGGACGGCGGCTCGTTCTCCGACGTCATTCGCGGTGCCGCGCCTTATGCGGCGATCATGATCGCCTTCACGATCATGCTCCTGTTCCTGCCGGGTATCGCCATGTGGCTGCCGCACTTTCTGTCGGCAGGTCATTGATGATGCCGGCGAACGGGAAGTCAGCCACGCACAGGCTGCTGGTGATCAATCCGAATACCAATCCAGAAGTGACACGCCGGATTTCCCTTCATGTGCTTGGGGACCTGCCGGCGGGAACCTCCGCCGATGTGGTCAATCCGGACACCGGACCGCAATCGATAGAGACTGCGGCAGACCGCGATTTCGCTATACCGGCGGTACTTGAACTGATCCGACAGAATGGCGAATGCGACGGATATATCCTCGCCTGTTTCGACGACATCGCCGTCGAGGAAGTCCGCCGGATGGTGAACGTGCCGGTAATAAGCATCGCGCAGGCCGCGATCGAAGACGCAGCCGCAACCGGCGAGCGGTACACCGTCGTCACGACAGTCGACAAACAAGTGCCGACCATTGAAGTGTTGCTGAAAAAATACGGCGCAGGCGGACTCGGCTCGGTCAGGGCCTGCAATGTCGGTGTGGCGGATGCCTCGGCCCGCACCGCTCGTGCCGAAAGCTTGCTCGATCTTCAGATAATGTCTGCGATCGAGGAGGATGGTGCCGGAATTGTCGTTTTGGGCTCGGGTGCCTATGCAGGACGGGCAAACGATCTCAGCGCTAAATATGGCGTCCGTTTCATCGAAGGATTGACGGACGCTGTAAGAAGATTGTCGCCAGCCCGTTCTCTCGGATGACCATGCGTAAAACCTTGTGGTCGCAGTGCCTTCCCGAACGCCAAAACCTGCCATTCTCCTTACGGCCCCAGTCTGGTCACTAAACTTTGAGGGCTACGACCAGAAAGTTGTTGCCCAACCTAGCGTTCCATTTCGTTAGGGCGACCTGTCTTCATCGCCTTTTGCTGTAAACGCTGCTGAGTTCTCCCAATGTTGAGCAAAGCTCTTCCGCCGATCTGCCGGAGGATTCCGGCGCACTGAGCAAGTCGAGCAAAGCCTCGTTGAAGGCCTGTTGCGAGCTGCTGGATCTGTCGAGCAACGTTTCTAGCTCGGTCAGCCGCTCTTCCAGCAAGCCGGTCGAGCGTCTTTCCAAATGCTCCAGCTGAGCGGTCGAATGTTCGAAGGCGTTGGTCAAGCGTTCGACCAAGCTCAGTAACCCGCGCTCCAGCGGCGTCAGCGTTTGTTGGGATGGCAGGTTCGGTGACGGGTGATTGGTGTCTGTCATGGGGCTCTACGGGGTTTTCTGGCAGATGAAATTTGTCGTTGTGTCCTGGCAACGCCGATATGTGCCTGTTTGGGTATCGAAGATCAGGACTGGATATTCCGTGTAGGTCGTCTGATTGAAGGCCGAGGTTATCAGGGACCATCTCAGCTGATCGTTCAGGAACAGGACGCCGCTCAGCGTCAAGACGGCCGAGATCAGGACGGCGGCTGACAGCTTCAGAACGCGGTTCTTGTCGGCCAACCTCGCGTTCTGCTCCAAGCTGGTTGTCAGCCGAAAGAGCTGGTCCTCGCTCGCTTTCAAGTGCCTTTCTAAGGTCGCGCTCAGCTGCTGCTGCGACGAGCGGAAATCTTTGCTCATTGTAGAGCCTGCGCTTTTCAACATGCGCTCGATATTCGTCTCTGAGGTCTGAAAGGCTTCGAGCAGCGAGGCGTTCTGATCCTGGTTCACTTGCTCGATGCTCTCGTTCAGTCGCTCTCTGAGCGGTCTTCTCTCTGGTCCAATCTGCATGAAAAATGTCTCCCTTAAGCCGCCAGCGGGTGTCGCTGTCCGGGTCCTTGACTGTGAGATAGGTTTTGCCCTGGCGGGGCAGTTCGAAGCCGGCGCCTTCGAGCGCGGCGACCATGTCCGGCCGGGATGAGATCCGACCGGCGACGATCAGGTCTTCCAGCCAGTTCTGGATGTCCTCGCGGCCCTGGGCCCGAAGCTTCTTTTCCGGAAGCTGCTTGGTGTCCTGTGACCTGGCCGGATCTTGTGGATCTGCCCAGCCATGCTCCTTGTTGAGCATGTCACGCAAGGCATCCATCGCCTTCTGGTAGCCAGGCGGGGCGATATTGAGGCTCTTGCCTGACGTGAGCTCCATGCGCGGGGTGCAGAAATGCAGCTCCACGCGGCCCTCATGGCTGTGCCGGACCCAGAGCATGTCGACCTGGTCACGGTCCAGACCGGCAAAGGCCAGCTCGTCGAAGGCATTCATGACGGCCTGCTGCTGATCTTCGGTCGGTTGGTCGTTTTGATCGAAGCTGATCACGCCCGCCCGGTACGTCCAGGCGTGCGGGCAGGCATCGATCAGGGCATGGGTATGATCCGGATCGCCCGCCAACACCTCCGGCAACGGATCGCGGCTGTTCATCAGCGGGACGCCAGCGTCGTCGCGGATGAGATCGCGATTGCCGTCATAGGCGAGGACCTGCGGCGCGATCAGATAATCGACCGGTGCCGCACCGCCACCCTTGCCGCTTCGGAACAGCTTAATCAGCATGGTCCGTATCCCGCTGGCGGTGACGGGCAAGGAGCGCCGACATCTGGCGCTCGATGCTGACCAGCTCGGCGAGCAGCTGCAGCCCATCGAGCTGACGCATGTCGCCAGCGGCCTGGGCGGCATTCACGGCGCGGGCGATCTGATTAAGGTTCGTGCCGATGCGGCTGAGCGCGGTCACGAGCTGCGGATCGACCTGCGGCGTGGCGCGGCGGCGAGGAGCTTTGATCTGCCCCAACGCCCCGCGCAACAGCTCCGAGACGGAGATTTTGTCCGCGGCGGCGCGGCGCTTGAGATGTCTCTTTTCCTCCGTCGTACATCGCATAACAACCGTCTCGGCGAGACGGGCC
The DNA here is from genome assembly GCF_008107695.1 of Stappia sp. BW2. Classification (GTDB taxonomy): domain Bacteria; phylum Pseudomonadota; class Alphaproteobacteria; order Rhizobiales; family Stappiaceae; genus Roseibium. Next base: position 258,078 of record NZ_VIRG01000070.1, read on the forward strand.
GTTTGCGGTCCGGAGGGGTTCGAAGGGGAGGCCTGCCGCCCCTCGCAAGGTCCTGTGTCGTATGACACGGGTCGCCTTGCTCTCGTCAGATCCGCCGCAGTCATGCCGCTTGCCTGTAGGCTACCTGGGAGGCCGTTTGGTGTGCGATTGCTGGCAGTCTGTTCAGGAAATACGACAGGCAGTCCCGCTCTTTGTCTGAACCATCTTCCGGTGGCCATCGACCAGGAAGCTGGTATCCGGACGAGCCGTTGACGCTGGTTGCGAGATTGAACCGCGCCAGGTCGGGGAGGGTCTTTTCGGCCAGCCAGGCGTTCCACTCATCGACCTGTCTCGTCTGTGCCGTTGGTAGGACGACGACGGGAATGGAACGGCGGGGAGCCGCCTTCGCGTGCGCCTCACGCGCGTTAGGTTTTTTATTTATTTCTTTCTCTAAGTTTGGTGGACAGATTTGGCCGCCTTTGCCGGACACATCTGACCGCCTTTCGGGACAGATCTGTCCGCCTTCTGACGGGGTAAGGGGGACAGATTTGTCCGTCTTTTCTCGAAGCTCGGAGGCCTTTAGGATCGAGGCGTCGGTAGGGCAATACTCCGTATTGTGCCCGACGCCATTCCCGCGTTGAACGCCAAGCCAGCCACCTTCTTCCAGATCGCGGATGGCACGCTGGATGGATTTGACACTCTTGCCGGTTGCTTCGGCAATGGTCTTGTAGGACGGCCACGCCTTCTCGGTGTGGCCGTTCACATGTGCGGTCACGATATAGAGCGCCACGCACTTTGCGTTGTCGTTGATATCGGCATCACAGCTCAGCAACCGCAGCCACTGGAGCTTCACTTCCCGGAATGGACGGCGCTCGCTCATGCGTGCCTCCAGCAACCAGCTTGGGCGGCATTTCGAAGTGAGACAGACCGACAAGCTGGTGGGACAACGGCTTTTGTAAGCCATTGAAATCCTTCAGGCAGGTGTTTTGTCCCACCTTCCACTAAGCTATTGATTTTCTTCAGTTTGGCTAGGCCCTCCGGGCCCACCATTTCCTTTTAGATCAATGCCAAGCTCCTCTGTGATTCTCGTCGGGTACGTCCACTCGTGAGAGCTAGCCGGACCGCTTTGCGCCGAAATTCAGGCATTGATCTCTTTCCTGTCTCTTGGAACGCCTGCTGTTCCAGAAGTGCGTGCTTTCCGCTTTTTCCGGACAAGTCCCACCTGCTGTACGACTGCGTTTAGGAGCTCGCTGGAGAGGTGGCGTGGATGAAAGATGTGTTGTGACGCTGGACGGAGCGATGGTGGGCGCTTAGCTTTGGTTTGATGACCCTGGGGAAGTTCTGTGCGGGTTACATCGTCAAACAAGGCGGCCGCCTGCTGCTGCGTTGAGCGGATGTGTGCACTTCTGAACGGTCATCATGATTGGATATGAGCGGGAACGTGAGTTTGGTTTCTTACACGCAGGCGACAGGTCATTTCGAGAATGGTGAATTTGAAAATGCGCAGCGGGTCGTTTCTGCCTGCCTGCAGGAGGTCTATGCGAATATTCATCGTTTTGTTCTGACGGAAAATCTTCAAAACATATACCGCACGAAGGTGTCGGTGATCGTCGTTTCCCATCGCAACAGTCTGGAGGCTTGCGAGGTTGGGCGGGGGATTGAGGATTTCGTCCGGTGTGAGGATGTTGAACTGATTTTCGTCGGCAACGGATTGGAAATCCCAGATGGCGGTTCCAGCCGGTATCGGGAGAAGGCACGAGTGTTTGGTCTGCCGGAGAATATCGGCTGTTCGGCGGCGCGAAACGTAGGCGCCTACGTCGCCAGGGGGGAGTGTCTTCTGTTTCTGGACGATGACGCGTCGACGGGAGCGGCAGATCTTGATCTGCTTGCAAGCAGCTGTCTCGATCGTGAGGCTGTCGCTGTGCGGGGGCGCATCGTGCCGAAGTCCGGGAGCGGGCTGACAGGCAACCATTATGATCTCGGTGAGGACCTGAAACCGGCGCCGCCGACGACAGAGGGATTTTCTGCCTGGCAGGCGGTGGCCTTCGAAAAATACGGCGGATTTGATCCGCTTCTGGCGGGCCACGAAGGCATGGATCTTTGCTGCCGGATGCTGGGTGAGGTGGACACGGAGCGGTTTTTGTATCAGCCGGGCGCGCTGATGCGTCACGACTATGCCGAAGACGATCGGCAACACGCGCAGAAGGCGGAGAAACTGCGGCTTTCGGACAGGTATCTTGCGTTCAAGGGGATCGACAAGGATCGTCTTAGCTCCGCCCTCAAGGAGGTTGAGAAGGAGTATGCTGTTTGATTTTCCAAGGAGGGCGTCTTTTGGGGGCCGGATCCCGGCTATGACTTGTCCGGGCAAACTGCATGGATAGGCCTGACGACACCTGGTTGAGCGATCGCTTCTGTTCCAATCCGTTCGAGCAGGTCGATACCCAGCCGAACCAGGACATTCACTTTTGTCCGGCCGCCTGGCAGCCGGCCGCGATCGGCAAGCTGTCCGACGACCCGGAAACTGCCTGGAATTCTGCCAAAGCCAAGGAAATACGGCGGTCGGTCCTCGAGGGCGACTTTTCTCATTGCTGCCGTTCGGAATGCCCACGCATCGCCCAGCGCGATCTTCCGACGCGCGAGGAGATCCTCTCGTCAACCGATCCATCGCCGACCGCAGCCTGTTATCGGGAGATCCTCAAGAGCGGTAAAACCCACCTGGACACGCCTCCAAAGCGCGCCAACCTCGGTCATGACTTGAGCAGCAATACGGCCTGTCCCGCTCGTGGAACCGCTCCGGTTCAAATGAAAAAATACGATGCAGACAGGCTCGACTGGATCGTGAATGAGCCATACGGGCGCTTTCTGTCCAAAGCCGAGCGAATTACCATCGGCCGTGATGGGGAACCATTTGCGAGCCGGCATTTTCTGAACTTCCTGAAGGCCTATTGCAGTGGGACAGAACCGCGCAAGACGCTGGACCTTCACACCAATGGCCTGCTGCTGACGGAAGCCGTCTGGAACAGGCTGGATCTGTGGGGGCATGTCGGCAGCGTTCATGTGTCCGTCGATGCCGCAAATCCGGAGACTTATGCAGCATTGCGGCCGGGAAGGAAGTTGGGGCAGCTCATGCCCAATCTGTATTTTCTCGGCCATTTGCGCAGGTTGAAAGCCGTCGACGTTTACCGTTTGGTGTTTGTCGTCCGGCAGGAAAACTATGCAGAGATGCCGGACTTTGCCCGCCTGGCAAGACGGGTGGGGGCAACGGGAATTCTGTTCCAACGGTTTCGCGATCAGCGGATGGTGCAGGAAGGCACGTGTCATGCGGTAGACGTCGTGGACCCTCGCCACGCCGACCACGATCAGTTGCGGCTGATCCTGGAGGACCCGGTTCTGAACGCGCCCGACGTCGACATCGAGGACCTGGGCCTTCCGCCAGTGCGCATTGGCGCACCCAGGGCGCCTTGGTCAGGTGGAATGTCTGATGCGTTTGTTCAGAAGGGAGTGTGATGGTGCATCATCTCATCCTGCTGTCGTCCGGGAGAAGCGGCACCCATCTGCACCAGACCATGATGCGGCACGGTCTTGAAAAGGCGGTCGTGCTTGGCGAATTGTTCAATCCGTCGTCTCCCTTCGGCCTTGAGACCCAGACACCGGAGTTTATCGGCATGCTGGAAGAGGAAACCGGCATCGAGGTCGATCCGGGGAAGGCAAAAGCGCTCGCCGGTTATGTCAGGGAAGATCCGGTCGTCTTCCTGAATGCACTCTCGACAGTCTGCGACCGACTTGGATACGACTATCTGTGCTACTCGATCCTGCCGAAGCAATTGCCCGGAAGGTTGATCGAAGACATTCTGTTCCGGTTCGACTGCTCCTGCGCCTTTCTCACCAGGGAGAGGTTTGCGCGATATGTCTCTCTCGTGAAAGCGCGGCAGCTTGGCGCCTGGAAATGGGTCGACACGACTTCGTTGAAGCCGGAGATCACGATGGACGGGTTTCTGGAAGATGCCGGACCCACCGACGACTGGTTTCAGTTTCTGTCGGAAACGGTGCTGGCTGCAGGTCTGGACGTGCGGCACTTTTCCTATAACGCTGATCTCAACCAACCGGCCCAGACCTCTTTTTACGGCTTGCAGCGACGATACAGGGGCCTCTGCGAGCTGTCCGCTTTCGACTTCAGCCTGATACCCGATTTCAAGCAGGAGCGGGAAACCGACCCATTCCGGTCGATTGCAAACGGCGCTCACTTTCGGGCCGCGCTCCAGCAGGCCTCCCTGATTGCCTATGCCTTTGCCGAGCCTGACGTCTTTTCAGCGGATGGTTATGTCTGATCACCCCCGGGCAGGGACAGGATATAATCTTCCAGCGAGCTGCCGACCGTGAACTCGAAGTCCGGTGCCCAGCTTTCCCGGATGCGGGCCACCCGGCGTTTGAGATAGATACCCCAGTTGGCTGAAACACCGCTGCGGGGAAGATCCGACAGCGGCGGCAGGGTTTCGAAAAAGAAGCCTCTGCTTCGGAGCGCCGAGAAGTAACTGGGCGGGCAGACGACGACCACTGTTTCGAACTCCGCAAGCTTCTCCAGTTGCTCCGTCAGTGCGCTGGAAAGCTGGTCGCCTGCCTGATCAAGCGCCCAGACAAGTGCGACCGTTCCTTGCCGGCGGTGTTCCGACAGGAGGGCGGCATTGCCTTTTGTGTTGGCTTCGAGCTTGCGCAGGCTGCCGAGGGCAACCCGTAGTCCGATTTTGCGAAGGCTTCGTTTGAAAGACACGGTTCAACGGTCCTCCAGGGGATTTGCCGGGAGCTGGGCGACGGCTTGCAAAAGCTGCGCGATTTGCGGTGCGCCGTTCCACCAGTCGGTTTTTCTGAGACAGCACCGGGCCAGCGACTGGCGGACGTCCGGGTCGAGCATCTGCTTCAGTTGCTCCCCGATTGCGTAGGGATCATCGGCAGATGAAGTGAGGTTCCAACCGGCGCGTGCGCCATATTCCGCACGTGCTTCCTGAACATCCATGATTGGGTTGCTGTTTGGTATGAAGATGGACGGCAGCGCGGCGGCGATGTTTTCATGAAAAGTGTTGTATCCGGCCGCGCAGACCGCGAAGTCGAAGGCCTTCAGGTACTGTCCGAGCGGATAGACCTTCCGCATCACCAGGCGCTCATGGAAATCCGCCTGTTCCTCGAAATGGAGCGGCGATCTCACGTCGACCGCAACGACGTCAGGGTGCCTGTCCAGAAAGTCCAGTAAACGTGCGCGGGGAAGGGACATGTCGAAATTGGCTTCCGAACCGAGTTGCACCAGACAAAGGATCGCACCGTCCGGCAGGTTCAGCGCCCGCCTTGCGGTTGTCCTGTCAAAGAGTTGGTCCCGCTGCGTCATCAGCACCGGGTCGACCCGGGCGACGCTGTCGGGGTGCGGGCGCGAGTGGCCTTCATCCAGCGGCGCACACAATTCTCCCGGTTCGATGATCGCATCGAAAAAACCCTCGCGGGAAATGCTGTTGGGCTGGGGGGTGCGCCAGAGCCCGCGCCGGATCCAGACACTGGTGGCCTGGCCGTAGCTTTCAACCGCGTCGACGAAGCCTGCATAGGGCAGGTTGCCGTCAAATAATGTGAGGCAAGGCTTGTAGTGGCTGAGTGCCTCGCGCATTTCCTGAAAGAAATAGCTGTTCCAGCCCTTGAAATCCAACTCCAGCCTTTGCCGGAAAGGCCGGAATTCAGCGAGATATCCCATGGACCGCGCGATTTCGATTGCCTCGGAAAGGGAGAAGAAAACGACATTCGCACGTGGGCCGATTGCCCTGGCGATCGCAAGCTGCCGGGAGAGATGCCCGAGACCGACGCCGTTGGACGTGACCGTCAGAATGACGGGGGCTTGTGCGGCTTTGCGCTGTCTGGGGGCAGGCCGGGCAGTGAGGGAAGGGGTGGCAACCTTGTCGAATTTGCCGGCAAACTGGTCCAGGCCGTAGCGCTCCTCCACAAAGGCGCGCCCTTTTCGGCAGGTCGTTTCCAACAGGCAGGGATCCGTACGAAGCCGTTCATAGACCAGCGGAGCCTCGTCTGGCTCCGCATAAAGGCACGCATCGGAAAAACTGGATTCCATATAGGGCGGAAGAACGCATGGCAGGCCTGTGGCCAGCGCTTCAAGAACGCCATATCCGAACGCTTCGACAAGCGCTGGGGAATGGAAATAGCTGTAGATGTCGAGCCCCTGGAGAAACTTTGAAATCGGTTCCTTCGAGAACGGCAGGACCTGCCAGTTTGATGGCAGATCCTCGAACTGGTCCAGAAATGCCTTCGGCACGCCCATCATGCGGAAGGCGAAACCCGGCGACTGGGGATAACACGTCATGGCAACAGGCAGGGAAGGCCATTTGTCGGCACTAGGACGGCTGTGGCGGCCGATGATCAGTCGAGGCTTCGGGCCCCGGGATGGTTTTTCCGGATAATCGTCCAGGTCGACCAGGTTTTCCCAGGTGCTCGCGTGAAGGGCATGGGACAAGCCGTTTCCGGCAAGATCTTCGCGCACCAGCGCGCTCACCGGCAGAAGTTTCAGCGAGTGGCCATACCAGTCGGCAAGGAGCGTTGACCAGTGATCAGATGGAAAGGCGCGCTGCCCGTCCCGGTTTCGAACCGTCTGATGCACGACGAGGTAACAGGCCTCCGCATCGAACCGGTTTCGGCAGTGCACCCCTTTGTCCAGCAAGGAGGGGTGGTAGAGAAGCGCGACCCTGGCGCGCGGTCTTTCGTTTTGCGGAACAATGATGGTTTCGGTGGACTTGATCTCCGCCAGCACCGAGGCGTTCAAGGTTCGGTTTCTTGAGAAAAGAGGTGACCTGAGCGGAATGACGCCAGCTCTCAGCCCGGCCTGCTTGCAGGCGCGCAGATCGTATTTGAGCGATGTGGACGTCCCGCCGGGAAAGCGCAGGTCGGCCAGGTAAAGGACATCAAATTCCATAGGCCGGTCGCCCCCCGATAAACCTGTCAAACGATCTTGCCGGTCATCACGAAGGGGAGCCTCCATAGAGCCGCCATGACTCCAGTCCGCGGTTGAAAAGCGGGCCCGGTACACCGTCCAGCGTTCCCTCGTAATAGCCGGCAGACTGCAAGCGGGTCTGCAGTTCAAGGATGGTGTCGCGCGACCAGCTCCGGGCTTCGGCGGATATCTTTGCGAGCGTCTCGCCGCTGTCTGCCGTCAGGGCCGATAACAAGAGCTCGGATGCTTTTTGCGGGGATTTGTCGGTGTGGAACCCTTCATCGTAGATGGCCGCGGCCGCAAGGGCGCCTTCCGCATATCCCTGCTGCGCGGCGAGTTCGAAGTAGGCGGCGGCGTCTTCCGGCGTCTTGTAGATGCCTTCCTTGGCAAAGACGCCGAGATTGTAGGTCGCTCTGGCGGCACCTTCAGACGAGGCATATTCCAGAAGGGTGATGGCGCGCGGAACATCGCGCGACCCGCCGGTGCCGTTGTAGAGGGAAACGGCAAGGTTGATGGCACCATCCGCGCTGCCGTTGGCATAGGCTTTTTCGAACAACTCGCGGGCTTTCAGAAGGTCCTTCGGCAGTCCCTGACCGAGCTCATGGAGCAGGCCGAGACTGACCAGTGCCCGTGTGTCGCCCGCCGCCGCTGCCTGCTGGTAGAGATCCACGGCAATCTTCGTGTCGCCGGCGGCCGCACGCGCTCTTGCGAGCAGGGCCTTGTAGTGGGGCACATCCGGATAATCCTTGACAGCCTGCTCGCAGGAATGAATGGCAGCTCCGGAATTCTTGGCAAGGAGGTTAAGCGATACGCCGCGGTAAAGGACGGTGGCATCGTTCGGATGCGTGGCAAATCTCCGGCAGAGTTCAGAAGATGTCAGATTGTTGGGGTTGTCCGGCACCATCTGGGTGACGAGCTTTTTTGCCTGTTCCAGATATTGCCCGTCCGGAAAGCGCTCGATGTAATATTGCAGCAAGGCCTGGTTCCGGGAGGCCAGCGCATTGGACCAGATGTCTTCTTCCAGGCTTGCGAGACTGACCGAAGGCGCTGGCGGCACGCCATCTGTCTCTTTCAAGGCTCTTTCAAGGATCTTCTGGGCCTCGTCGACGAACCTTCCTTCGGGATAACGCTGCAAATACAGCTGGATCAGCTTGGGGTCTTCCTGCTGCGCCGACAGTTTCCATAGCCCCACTTCCAGATCCCCATCCGTTTCCGGCCCTGGCTTGAAGTAGAAATCGGGTTTGACGGAAAACTGAACATAGGGAATTTGCGCCCCGCCGGTGACCTTGCGCACGTTATGGTTCACATCCGCCAGCACGGATAGTACCTCGCGGCCAGAGGCATGCATGTAGGACAGGAGCGCCGACGCGTAGGGGCTGTTGTCCCCCGCACCATCGTAGGCGACCTTGCCCGGCTGGGTGGCATAGCCGATCAGGAAACCGCTGACATCCGGCGGCGGCGCCAGGCCGACTTCCAGGCTCTTGATGCGATCCTGAAACGGATTGTTCTGACAAGCGTCGAGAAACACCATCTTGAAGGCGCTGCTGCGTCCGACAAGCTTGAGCAACTCATCGAAATGGATGCTGTCGCTGACAAGTGTGTCGATGTCGCTGATACGGGAATCGACCGGGATAAGATAGTTCTTGCCCGCAAGTTGAACGCCATGACCTGCATAATAGACCAGGACCACGCTCGCATTTTGCCGGATGACCTTATGCGAGAATTCTTCGGTTTTTTTCAGGAAGTTTTCTTGCGTTGCATCCAGAATAAGCGTGACGTCGAACCGGAGGGTTTGCAGTGTTGCGGCGATGCTTTCAGCATCGTTACGCGCATTGGGGAGCTTTTCGCCCCTGTAATTGGAATTGCCGATGACGAGCGCCATGCGCGTGTCGGTCACGAGTTGCTGAGCTCGTGACGGATGCACGCAGGCAACGGTGACGACAAGTATCAGGCCCGCGAGCAGGAAAGCGTTTTTCAGTCGTCGCCGGGCCAGAAACACGTTCATGGTGAGGAACCGCATTCCGCTCAAATTGAAATCATCGAAGCGAGATTGACTTCGACGGCCTCAATTGTCTCGGTCAGGACGGCTCGCTGTTGCTGCTGCAGATTGGAGATCACCGTGTCCTGCGAGCGAACGATCTGAATGCGCTGAACCTTGCTGAGGCCTTCGCGCACGGCTTCAAGGGCAGCTTCGCCGCTCTCTGCCTGTTCAACCTTCACCACCATTTCGCGTACGATCGGTAGGGCGGATTGCGCAACCGCGCTGCCATTTTGCGCCTCCCGCGCAAGCCGGTCTTCCAGGTCCTTAAGCACTTCAGTGATGCACTTGACCGGATCGAGCCCGCTTTTCACTCTCTGTTGGCAGCGTTCGCAGGTTTTCTTTACGCGAACGCGTGTGTTCAGGAAGCGCTCAAGTGTGGCTCTTTCCCGAGCGATGGTCGTCGGGCCGCCTTCTCTTTTGGGAATGAAGAGAAACGGCCGAACAGGTTCCTGTCCAGATCCGGCCTTGGCGCTTGGGGATTCGCTTTCATAAGCGGCGATGGTGATCGGTTTTCCACCGGGGTTTTCCAGCTTGCTGCCGGTTGCCGCGGGGTCGAATGACTCGTCGAACGGCAACAAAGTGCTCCTGGAAAAAATCTGCCGGGCGCTGGATAGCTGCCAGGGAGTATTTTTGACGGAATCTGTCAGCGCCTGATTGCTGGCCTTTGCGGAACTTGTCGCTCCTGTGAGCCAGGCGACCAAAATAGATGCAATAAATGATAGGAAACCGAGCATTTTCCGCTTGGTAATTTCTGCCATATTTCACCAAGTTTTTAAAATCTGACCTAGCGTTCTATGACGCCTTCATCATGTAATTGATATTTTTAGCATCGTCAGCAGCAGAGATCATCCTACCAAGTGTCTACGTTTAGTGAAGCGAAAATTCGCGCCACGGGCTGCCTGGCAGATGGGCGGGGCTCGTTTTGCCGTGAGATGGGGAGATCTTTGGCCTTCCGTAAGTCGGCGGTCTGTTCCAGGTTTTAAGATGTCCGGACAACCTCCGTCGGGCCGGGAAAAGGCTTTCCAGCTCAAAAGAAATAGCATGGGGAGAGAAGGTCCGGCCTGTCACCGGTTTTTCGACGATCGCGCCGGGCGTGGGGTTCGGGGGCGCTTGTTCGCTGGATTTACAACAAACGCCCCGTCTGCAGACTGGTGCGGTTCGCGCTGATTATCCGGGTTCTTTTTCGGACAGGAAGTCTTCCGCCAGTGCGACCCAGAAATTCGTTCCAATGGGCAGAATGTCGTCGTTGAAGTCGTATTTGGGGTGATGCAAGGGCGGGTCGCGGTCGGTTTTGGCGGTGCCAAGCATGAAGTAGGTGCCCGGCTTTTCCTCCAGGAAATAGCCAAAGTCCTCGCCGCCCATGGAGGGGCGGGCAAGATCCGCGACATTTTCCTCGCCTGCGAAACGCCTGGCAAGGTCACGCAGGTAGTCGGTCTCAGCCTCATGGTTGATCATGGGCGGATAGCCGCGCTCATAATTGACTTCGGCCCGCATGCCGTAGCTGGCGGCCTGACCTTCAGCGATCATGCGGATGCGACGTTCGAGTTCGTCGCGTACATCAGGGTCCAGAGACCGGATCGTGAGATTCATTTCCGCGCGTTCGGGGATCACGTTGCTGGCAATGCCGCTGTTGAATGCGCCGACCGTGATCACGGCAGACTGCAGCGGGTGGATGTTGCGTGAGGCGATGGTCTGCAGAGCCATGATGATGCTGGCGCCGCAAACGATCGGGTCGGACGCATCCTGCGGTTCGGCGCCATGGCCACCGTAACCAATGACCGTGATCTTGCATTCGTCAACGGCTGCCATCATCGGGCCCGGCTGGAAGGCGAATTGGCCAAAGGGCAAGGTTGGGTCGTTGTGCAGGCCGAAGACGGCATCGCATGGGAACCGCTCAAAAAGGCCGTCCTCCATCATCAATCTGGCGCCACCGAAATTTTCTTCCGCAGGCTGGAAGATCAGGTGCACCGTTCCGTCGAACTGTTTGCGTTCTGCCAGGATTTTCGCGGCGCCCAGCAGCATGGCCGTATGGCCGTCGTGACCACAGGCATGCATGACGCCTGGATGCGTGCTTGCGTAGTCCGCCCCGGTTTCCTCCGGGATCGGCAACGCATCGAAATCGGCACGGATACCGATGCTTCTGGTGGAATTGCCGTTGCGAAGCGTTGCGACAATGCCCGTTTTCGCCAGACCGCGCGTGACTTCGTAGCCCATCGCAGTCAGTGCGCCGGCAATGTAGTCCGACGTCTTGAATTCCGACAGGCCGATCTCGGGGATCGAGTGCAGATGGCGCCGCGCAGCAACGATTTCTGGAAGGAAGTTGGATGACTGTACTGTCATTTACGCACCACGGCTGGGGATACGATTTTCTAGCATGCGGAACAGCAATACCAGTATCCCGGTGAGACACATGTAGATGAGTGCGAGCAGAAGCAGAGGCTCGTAAGTGAGATAGGTATCCTGCCGCACTCTTGAAATAATAGCGTAGACATCGACAACCGTAATGGTTGCGACAAGCGGTGTCGATTTAAGTTGCAGCACCGTTTCTCCGCTCAAAGTCGGCAGTGCGCGATAGATCGCCCGGGGCAGCCAGATGCGCCGGAACGTCGTGAACCGGCTCATGCCAAAGGCGCGGGCGGCTTCCAGTTCACCTCGTGGCACACCTGCAAAGGCGCCGCGCATCACTTCGCCCTCATAGGCGGCGAAGGACAGCATGAGCGCGGTAAAACCATACGGCCAGGCCTGTCGCAGATAGGGCCAGAACATCGAGTGCCGAATTTCCGGATATTGCGCGAACACCGAGCCGAGACCGTAATAAAGCAGCCAGAGCTGCAGCAGCAGCGGTGTCCCTCGGATCAACGTGCAGAAGCCGCGTGCAATCATGGCAAGAGGCTTTGGCCCGGTGACCTGGACGAGGCCAAGGAGCACGGCGAGGATAAATCCGGCACCGGCGGTCGAAAACAGAAGAAACAGCGTTTCCCAGATCCCGTGGAGCAGTTTCCATTGATACTTCTCCAGCCAGTCCCAGCGCAGGAACCAGACGGCGCAGAAGACGATGGCACCGAAAAGGGCGATCAGGAAGATCCGGTGAGGTTCCAGCAACCGGCGCGGCGGCGGCGGAACATAGGCGGGCATTGTGGCCTTGGTGTCGCTCATCTTACATCGGCCCCGCAATTCCGCGCCTTGCGCGTCGTTCGATATAGCCAATGACGCGGTTTGAGATCAGCGTCAGCGAGAGATAGAGCACGCCGGCAGCGCAATAGAAAAGCATGTAGGCCTTGGTGGCTCCGGCGGCCTGGCGGGTTACCAGCGTCAGTTCCGAGAAGCCGACCACCGCCAGAAGGGCGGTGTCCTTGGTTGCGATCAGCCAGAGATTGGAAAGACCGGGAATGGCGTAGGGCAGCATGGCCGGCAAGGTGATGCGGTGCAATGTCTTGAAAGGGGACATGCCATAGGCCCTGGCCGCCTCTATCTGTCCGGGCGGGACGGCCTTGATCGCGCCGCGCAGAACCTCGGTCGAGTAAGCGCCCTGCACAACTCCGATGACAAAGATACCGGCAGCCAGGCCGCTGATGTCGACCCTCGGCAATCCCACAAGCATCAGGAGCGAATTCACCGCGTCCGTGCCGGCGTAATAGAGCAGCAGGATGAGAACAAGCTCGGGAACGGCGCGGATGACGGTGGTATAGACCTCGAGCAGGTCCCGCACGATGGGGCCGCCGTAGAGTTTGCCGAAGGCGCCGCCGATGCCGATCAGGAGGCCGAGGCCAAAGCCGCCGACCGCGAGTTGCAGCGAAGCTGCAAACCCGGCGAGAAGCACACCACCCCAGCCCGGCGGTGACAGGGCGAGCAGGTCGAGATTGAGAAAAACGGGAGAAGCAGCCATCGGCAGCGGTCAACCTTGCTTTGAAAAAAGTGTCCGCCCGCGCCAGATGGCGCGGGACGCTTTTTTAAGGATGATCCGGCCGGTTAGCCGCCGTAGATATCGAAGTCGAAATACTTCTTGGAGAAGGTTTCATAGGTACCATTGTCGCGGATCGCCTTGATCGCGGCATTGATCTTGTCCTTCAGTTCCGTGTCGCCCTTGCGGATACCGACGCCAACGCCGGCACCGAGAATCGCCTCGTCTTCCTCGACGTTGCCCTTCAATTCGCAGCAGTCTCCGCCATCGGATTTCAGGAAGGCGTCCAGCGCGATAGCGTCCGCCTGCACGGCGTCGACACGGCCGGCGGCGAGGTCCTGATTGGCTTCGTCCTGCGTCTGGTACTGCTTGATTTCGGCTGCGACGTCACCGAAGTGCTTTTCGGCATAATCGGCATGAACGGTAGAAACCTGAACGCCGATGATCTTGCCGGACAGGCCCTCGGGCGTTGCGTCGAAGTCGTCGCCCTTGGCGCCGATGATACCTGTCGGGGTGTTGTAGTACTTGTCGGAGAAATCGATGGTCTTCAGACGCTCTTCGGTGATGGACATGGACCCGATGATCATGTCGATCTTGCCGGACGTCAGAGCCGGAATGATGCCGTCCCAGGAAACCGGGGTGACGACACAATCGAGCTTGGCTTCCGCGCAGATCGCGTCCATGAACTCGATTTCCCAGCCGACCCAGTTGCCGCTGGAATCCGGCGAGGTGAACGGCGGATACGGCTCGGCTGCGACACCCACCTTCACTTCTTCGGCCAGTGCGCCGGTGATAGCGGTGGCGGCCAGTGCGGCGGCGGCGAGCGTTGTTTTCAGAATATGCTTCATTTTGTTCCCCTGTTTTTTCAAGTTTTCATGCCGGATCTTCCGGCTGTCCCACCCCGCGAAGATATCGCGGGACGGGTCTAGTTGATCGAGCTGATGAATTTCTTCAGCCGCTCCGATTTCGGGTCATCGAACACCTGGTCCGGTGGGCCCTGTTCTTCAATGATGCCGTTGTGCAGAAAGATGACGTGACTGGCGACTTCCCGTGCGAATTTCATTTCGTGGGTGACCAGGATCATGGTTCGCTGCTCGCGGGCCAGATCGCCGATGACACCGAGAACTTCTCCCACAAGTTCCGGGTCGAGGGCGGATGTCGGTTCGTCGAACAACATGGCAAGCGGCTGAACGGCAAGAGCGCGGGCGATGGCGGCGCGCTGCTGCTGACCGCCGGACAGGAAAGCCGGATAGGCGTCCTGTTTTTCGAACAGTCCGACACGGTGCAACAATGTTTCTGCAATGCCGACGGCTTCGTCGCGTTTCATGCCTAGAACATGAATGGGAACTTCAATCACGTTCTGAAGCACGGTCATGTGCTGCCACAGATTGAAGCTCTGGAAAACCATTGCAAGCTGGCTGCGAATGCGCTCGATTTGCTTGCGGTTGGCAGGGCGAAGGCCATGGTGGCCGTCTTTCTTGAGGTCGATGGCTTCACCGTGAATGGTGACCGACCCGGCGCTTGGCAACTCAAGCATGTTGATGCAGCGCAGAAAAGTGGATTTACCGGAGCCCGACCCGCCGATGATCGCAATCACGTCGCCCTGCCGGGCCGTGAGCGAAACACCCTTGAGCACTTCAAGGGCTCCGAAACGTTTGAAGAGGTCACGTACCTCGATGGCTGGCGCCGTTGATTCCATCCTACCGCCATTGCCCGGATCAAACCGGTGCAGTTGGTGTTTCTGTCTGCTGCTGACCTCGTCGGTTTTGCCGATGCAGCGTCAGCTCTCTGAGCGGCAACAGTTGTCAGCTTTGCACTTGTTTCCTAATTATTCAACCGTATAATAACGAAAAAATCGATGCCGGTACGTCATGTGGTCGGAGAAAATGTCGGAGGACAGAAGGATGGCACGGGAGGCGAATGAGGCCTTGTCAGCACGGAGCCGGACCATGCCCGCAATCCACGCCGCGCAGGATTATCCGCTGCATCGGGGCTGGTCTTGAGTCGCCGTTCGTTCCATCGCGCCAGCGAGGCAGAGCGGCGTCAGGATCTTATCCAGGCGACGCTGGACTGCATTTCCGAACTCGGTTTGCACGGTGCGACCGTGCGCAAAATTGCAGCCCGGGCCGGTGTCACTCCCGGTCTGATCCGTCACTACTTCTCCTGCAAGGACCAGATGATGCAGGACGCCTATCGGGAGGTCATGACCGGTATGACGTCTGCCGTCGCTGCAGCTGCAAATGCCGATCAGCCAAACCCAAGGGCGAAGTTGCACGATTTCATTGTTGCCAACCTGTCGCCGCCGGTTGCCGACGGAAGGACGCTGTCTTTGTGGGCGGCGTTCATAAGTCATGTGCGCGTCGATCCGGCATTTGCCGAAATTCACCTCGAAAGCTATCTCGCTTTCCGCTCCGTGCTGGAAGCGCTCGTTGCCGATGTGCTGATTGATGCCGGAGAAACACCGGATGCAAAGCGGTGCCGGGAACTGGCGATTACGATCAACGGCGTGATCGACGGTCTTTGGATCGAAGGTACGCTTGTCGGTCACCTCTTTTCGGAAACGCCCCTGCCGGGCGTTGCCATCAAATCCGTCGAGGCTTTGCTCGGCGGAATAAGCCTTGCCGCCAAACCCTGAAGAAATTGAGAGACCGACTATGCGTTATGCGTCGATCACCGACCGCCTTGCCCATTTGGGCTCGGGAAAATGGACTGTCCACATAAAGGCGCGCGAGATGGCGGCGGCGGGTATTCCCGTTATTGAACTGACCATTGGCGAGCCGGACATCCTGCCCGACGAGGCCCTGTTCGAAGAAGCGGACCGGGCCATGAGGGCCGGCCGCATCCGCTATTCCAACGGACGCGGCGAACCGGGTGTCGTCGCTGCCTTGACGGAAAAATACCGCCAGCGTCGGCCTGATGTGAGCGAGCAAAACGTTCTGTGTTTTCCAGGCACCCAGACGGCCCTGTTTGCGGTCATGCTGGGTCTGGTGGAGACGGGCGATGCCGTCCTGGTAGGCGATCCGCTTTATGCCACCTATGAAGGCGTTATCGCCGCGTCCGGCGCGCGCATGGTGCCCGTGCCGATGCGCGCTGAAAAGAGGTTCCACCTTCAGGCGGAAGATCTTGAAAAGGCGATCACGCCAGACAGCCGGGTGCTTCTGCTCAACACACCTCATAACCCGACCGGAGCGACGCTGACGGCCGATGAAATCGCCGCCATCGGCGAAGTCTGTATCCGCCACGATCTTTGGATCGTCTGTGACGAAGTTTATGAAAAGCTGATCTTCGAGCAGACGTTTGCCTCCCCCTTCGACCAGCCAGCGCTGGCGGACCGGACCATCGTCGTGTCCTCGATCTCCAAGTCTCATGCCGCTCCCGGGTTCCGCTCCGGCTGGGCGGTCGGCCCGGAAGAGTTCTGCACGCGGCTGCTGGCGGTTTCCGAAACCATGCTGTTCGGCGGTCAACCGTTCATTGCAGACATGACGGCCATGGCGATTTCCGGAGATTTCGATACCGCGGAACGCATGCGGGAGAGCTATCTGAGACGGGCAAAGCTCATCATCGATCATTTGTCAGGTCATGCTGCCCTGAAGCCGATGATGCCGGAAGCGGGTATGTTCCTGCTGGTGGATGTCAGCGCCACGGGGCTGGACGGTGCCAGCTTCGCGGAGCAACTGCTGGAGGAAAAGCAGGTCGCGGTCATGCCGGGGGTCTCTTTCGGCGATCAGGCCACAAATTTCATCCGGTTGTCGCTGACGGTTGCCGATGAAACGCTTTCGGAAGCAACAGACAGGATTGCCGCTTTTGCGGATGGTCTCAGCAAGGGCGAGGGGAACCGCAAATGGGCGTAGTCACCAAAACGGTCGGTGAAGCACTGATCGATATTCTTGAAGCCAATGGCGTCGAGGCCGTTTTCGGAATTCCAGGCGTGCACACGGTCGAACTCTACCGGGGTCTTGCGACGTCAGACATTCGCCACATAACACCGCGCCATGAACAGGGCGCAGGCTTCATGGCCGACGGCTATGCCCGGGTGACCGGAAAACCCGGCGTGGCCCTGGTGATCACCGGCCCCGGCCTGACCAATACGATCACCGCCATGGCGCAGGCCTATCAGGATTCCGTGCCGATGCTCGTGATCTCAGGTGTCAATGCCCGGGCAACTCTCGGCCATGGCCGGGGCAAGCTGCATGAATTGCCGGACCAGCGGGCCATGATGGCACCGCTTGCCCTGATGACGCACACGCTTCTGGAGGCGGCGGATCTGCCGGCTGTCATGGAGCGGGCTTTTTCAATTCTCCAATCAAAGCGGCCGGGCCCTGTCCATATTGAAATTCCGACCGATGTGATGGTTGAAAAGATCACGCTTGGCGACCTTAATCCGTCAAAGGCCTGCGGCCCTCGGGCGGCGCAGGTGCAGGTGGCCGAGCTGGCAGAAAAATGCAAGCAGGCCCGCCGTCCGGTGATCCTGTGCGGCGGCGGGTCCGTCGCTGCTGCCGACAAGATCCGGCTGCTGGCCGAGCAGATCGATGCGCCGCTGGTGACTACGGTCAATGCGCGAGGCATGTTTGCCGGTCATCCGCTGTCGATCCCGGCCAGCCCGAGCCTTGCCGCCGTGCGGGAGGTGATCGGGGCGTCTGATCTGGTGATTGCCCTTGGCACGCAGATGGGGGAGACCGACTACGACATGTATGCCGACGACGGCTTTCCGGAGCTTGCCAACCTTGTGCGCGTCGATATCGATGCGGACCAGCTTGCACGTGGACCGGAGGCGGCGTTGCCCATGCTCTCGAGTGTCGGCCAGTTGATGGACGATCTTCTGCCGCTGCTTAAGGGCCACAGGGCGGATGCGGACGGCGCTGCGCGCGCGCAGGGGTGCCGCGAGGCGGTTGCCTCCTGGTTGAGCCCCAAGATGCAGGCCGAAGTCGGCGTTCTGGAGACGATCCGCGAGACGTTGCCCGGCTGCATCATCGTCGGCGACAGCACGCAGGCCATCTACTCCGGCAACCTGTATTTTGAAGCAGGGCGGCCGCACGGCTGGTTCAACGCGGCAACGGGGTTCGGAGCGCTTGGCTATGGCCCTCCGGCGGCAATTGGTGCCAGCATCGGCGAACCTGGAACCCCGGTGATCTGCCTGGTGGGCGATGGCGGGCTTCAGTTCTCGATTGCCGAAATCGGCTCGGCCGTGGATTGCGGGGCACGCGTGATCTTCCTGGTCTGGAACAACGACGGTTACGGCGAGATCCGGTCCTATATGGTGGACCGGGGCATCGAACCGGAAGGCGTGACGCCGTCGGCACCCGACTTCGGCAAGATCGCTGAAGCCTATGGCCTGCCGTCCGTCCGTCTTGACGATGTGGCCGAGTTGGCAACTGCCCTGAAGCGGTTTTCGGACCTTTCCGGGCCAAGCCTGATCGAAATTCACGAGACAGGCACACGCGGCGCAACTGCCTGAGTAGCTGCCCCCTGACAGCGCTTCGCTCAATTTGTGGCGGGCAGTGTCAGCCTGAATTGCGTTCCCCTGCCTTTCACGGACTGGCAGGTGAACGCGAGGCCGTGTTCCTGTGCAAGGTCATGGCAAACCGACAGACCGAGGCCATGGCCTCGGGATGTGCTGCCTTTTTCGTAGGCTTTCAGGAAGCTTTCCTGCTCAGCCCCGGTCAGGCCCGGACCTGTGTCGAGAACACAAAGCTCCACGGTCTGGCCCCGGTTGCGGACGCCGATCAGCACCTTGCCCGTCTCGGTGTATTTGACCGCATTGGAAACGAGATTGCTGGCAATGCGCATCAGGACAATCGCCGGCACGGTGGTTTTGCGCGATGACGACACCCGGCGCAGCTTCAGGCCCTTCGAGATCGCTTCCTCGCCAAACATCTGCTGAACCGTGTCGACCACGAGTGACAGCTCGTAACTCTCGGTTTCCACAGGTTCCGTGTGGGTCGGGCTGCCTTCGGTCTGGCGAGGTTCGTCTCCGGCTGTCTGATCCGGCAGGGTCTCCGTCTCCGTCTCTGTTTCAGGGCTCCTTGGCGTCGTTTCCTTCAGATAGGAATTCGACAGGGCTTCCATGTAGTCGAAGGCCTCCGCGAGGCGTTGGCGAACGGGTGGTTCCATATGGTCGGCAAGGTGATCGAAGCTCAGCCTCAGCGACGTGATCGGCTGTTTCAGATCATGGGACGCGGTGGCCAGTTGCCGCTGACGGAGGCTGGCAAGATCGCGGGCACGGGTATAATTGCGCTCGGCGACAAGCAGTTCCCGGTTGCGCCTGGCTTCCGCTTCCAGA
The DNA here is from genome assembly GCF_008107695.1 of Stappia sp. BW2. Taxonomy (GTDB): domain Bacteria; phylum Pseudomonadota; class Alphaproteobacteria; order Rhizobiales; family Stappiaceae; genus Roseibium. The sequence goes on from NZ_VIRG01000070.1 coordinate 277,252, forward strand.
GCCTTGATTTCAGCCTGCACGGCGTTTGCGTGTTTGTGGCGCAGGGCAACAATATGTGCGGTCAGCCCTGTCATGGTGGCAATCAGCAGGCAGGAGAAAATGCCTTTGACCGTGGTTGCCACAGGCAGAATTTCCGCCTCCAGCCCAACCACCATCAAGGCAATCAGGCCGACGACCAGCAGCGTTCCGGCGGCGGATATCAGTTCGCCGCTGAGATGTGCTGCGCCTTCGGCGCGCCGCCAGCGGCGGCCCGCCAGGAAAACCGAGACAAACATGAAGGCCAGAAGCACGTAGCCGAAAAAGGCGACGTAAGTGCCGGGCGAAAAGAAGGAAAGCACGAAACCGGCGACCGAGAGGGCTGCCATGGATGTCAGAGCGATGGACAGCCGGGTTTCGCGCCGGTCCACGACAAGCGAGCGCCCGGAAATGACGAAGCCGACGCCCGATAGCGCAAACAGCAGAAAAAAACCGATTGGCGACTGGAGTTCAGGATTGTCGGGAAAGAAGAAGCGAAACCAGAGACCGTCGATATAGCCGATGAAGGCGAGGCCGAGGCCGAACTGGAGCGCATACAGCATGCCGATCCAGTTTTTCATGGCCAGGTGAAAACCGAAGAAAAAGATCAGGCAGGAAATGGTGAAGGCGTAGAACGCCGTGTGCGTGATGCCGGACGCAAAAGCGGATGCTTCCAGTTCGACCGGCGTTTCCAGCGCCATCTTGAAGGACTGGAAGGGCCCGAACTTGAAATTGACCAGCAGCGTGACCCGCTCTTGCGGCGCGATCTGGAATACGGGGGTGCGCAGGCGCGTCACGGAATGGTCTTCGGGGGCGAAGGGTTCGAAAATCGAATAGTTGATCAGGTTTTCCGTAAAGCCGCTTTCGCGGATGACATAAGCATCCAGCTCGCTGACAAGCGGCAGTTCCACGGTGAGGATGAAAGGGTCGGGGGCGCGGCCATCGTTCAGGGTTGCGTTGTAGATTTCGACCGCTGCCCAGGCTTCGGGTGCATAATTGGTTCCCAGCATGGAGGCCTTGAGGGACGGAGAAAACGCGCCGGAGCGAAACCGTGTCAGGATCTCGGCAAGCGAGGCCGACGGGTCGCTTTCATAGACCAGATGCGGTTTCAGATCGCCAATCCCCTGGCCAGGTTCGAGGCGCACCGGTTCGGCGCGGGCGGAGCCGGTCACAAGAACAGCGAAAAACAGGAAGACCCACAGGTGCAGAATTCTGGTCATTTCCCCTAAGGCATGTCAGATAGAAGGACTGCTGCTGCTGGATCGAGAGCCGTGAAAGATCAAAGATATAGTGCCATCATTGCAGACGATCACGCAATCGTTCGCTCCGGACTGCGAGATGCGCTGGAAAAACCGGGCCTGATCGAGCCCGAAGGGATCAACGTGCTGGCGGAAGCCGGCGACGGTCTCAGCGCGATTGCAGAGGTGCGCAGGCACCGGCCCGATCTTTTGTTGCTGGACGTTTCCATGCCCATGGCGGGCGGTGTGGAAGTGCTGATCGAGGCACGGCGCTGGTCGAAGGAAACGAGGGTTGTCGTCCTGACCGGCATTTCCGCAGTCGGGCTCATTTCCGATCTCATCGAGACGGGTGTCGACGGCTTGTTCTCGAAAGCCTCCGACAATGCCGAGTTCTACCAGAAACTGCCCGGGATCCTGCGGGGGCAGCGGCACGTCTCGGATGTGTTCTTGAAGCTCCTGGAGGAAACGCCTGCACCGCCGGTGCTGACCGACCGGGAACGGCAGACCCTGAACCTGATCCTCGCCGGGCGGTCCAACAAGGAAATTGCCGAGGGGCTCGGGATCAGCATCAAGACCGTCGACAAGCACCGCACCAGCCTGATGCAGAAGCTGAACGTGCATTCGGTGCCGCAGTTGATGGCCAAGGCGCTGAAGGAAGGCATGATCGATCCGTCGCGGGAACTTTGACCGGGAGGTTGTTTGCCCCTGCCGGAATGGGGGATTGGCCCCATGGCTGGCGGCGGCCGGACATGGGTTACTGCTTTGTGTGACCTACAAGAGGATTTTGCCATGCTCCGCTCTTTCAGATTTTCCGCCGCCTCGCTTGCCGCGTTACCCGTTGCCTGCCTGCTTTTGACGGGTTCGGTGCAGGCACAGGATGACGGCTTTCGCGAGATCCGCGTTGCCCCCGGAACGGCAGTCGCGGCCAATTTCATGGATGTACTGATGCCGTTTTTGCAAGGCCATCCGGAGAGTGACGAAGGCAATGCCGCTCTGGACCTGAAGGTACGCAAGGCGGGCAGCGGCTACAGTGTCGATATCGTCATGACGGGATATCTCGATGACAGCCTGTCCGGCGAACACTATCGGGGCACGGTGATACGCACGGCGTCGGGCCAATGGGAGCTGCTGGAGATGAAGGTCAGTCCGCTGTGCGCGCGCGGTGAGAATGTCGGAGGGGTATGTACCGCATCGGCGGCGCCTCCGGCCATGTTCCTGTCTTCCGGTGACGCGCCCGACAATCGGCTCATGTGTGTTTCCATTGCGCGGGATGACGTGCTGAATGTGCGGAAGGGGCCCGGAACACGGCATGCCGTCACCGGCGCTCTTGCGGCGGGAACCTGTAATGTGGAACTTTCCGAGAGCTGTGAAGGAAGCTGGTGCGAAATCCGTTCGGACACAATTTCCGGATGGGTGAATACCCGTTATCTTGAGCCCGCAAATTGAAGGACATATCGACAAGCCACATGCCTGCCAGCAACCAGCAAAAGCGCAGATCTGCCAGAAGCCTTCTCATCGGGGGCTTGCTGCTGTCTTGCGCCACAGTCACGGTTCTGGCCAGCGGCTTGCCGGAGCCGACGTTTCTGGAAAGCGGCAGCAACGATCTGATCCGGTTTCAGAAAGGCGAGGTGCCCGCACCAGCGGTTGCTCCGGAACCGGCGCAAGCTACCGAGTTGGATGAGCCCGAGCGCCGACTGATGGACAGGGAAGAAGCCGCTGCCGAGGTCGCCCCGCCGCCGCCAGCGCCTGCACCTGCACCGTCCGACGACACGTTTGGGACGGACCGCTTGAGCCCGGAGTTGGACCCGGCCACCAGCCGGATTGCCCCCCAGCGGCAACGGGTTGCGCCGGCTGCTGCGCCAAAACAAAAAGCGTCAGAACTGGAAACCTCCGGACCTGAAATGCGGGGTTTGAACACGGCTGCCGGGAAACCGGGGGGCCGCGCGCAAGACCCGGCTTCACTGGAGGAGGCGGCAGATGCAGATGATGCGATTTCCGCGCGTCTGGTTACGGTCTGCCTGACCAATCCGGAAGATGCCAGCGGTGCCAAGGGCTTTGACATCCGGCGCGACGGCCCGCCGCGCTATGTTGCCGACGTTGGCGCAACGGCCTGCGCCCAGTTCGAGCCGACACGGCATACGATCTATCTCTGGAAGACGAATGACCTGGGCGCCCTGTCGCTGATCCTCTCCAGTCGCCTCGATCTCGTCCAGGCGGACGGGACGCAAGTGTCTCTGGACTGGTTGCGGGACCGGTAACCGTCCCGGCAGCGCAAACGCGCATTCTCCAGTTTTTCTCGAAATTGTTACTCGCGCGAATACGCCTGGAAGCAGGGTTCTTTCCGGGCTGACATGGCTTGTTGGGGCTGCAATTCGCGGAACTTCTCCATCGTCATCCCGGCCAAGCGAAGCGCGAGCCGGGATCGGGGAGATAAAGGTTCCTTTTTAGGTGCCCATTTCGCCGACCCTCGGCTCCCCGATCCCGGATCTTCGCTGCGCTGCGTCCGGGATGACCAAAGGAGGGATGAGCAATGGCGGGATGGCCGAAGGCGGGATGACCATTGGTGGGGAGGCGAATGGAGTGACGGACAACCTGGGGAGAGGCGCAAAAAGAAACCGGCAGGTGGGACTGCCGGTTTCCATGCGGGTGGTGGGGGTGTTTAGCGCTCGGCGACGTCGGCGAGGCGCACGAGGGTCAGGAATTCTGAGCGGTAGCCGAAGGGGTCCGCGCCCTTGTTTTCACTGGCGAGCTTTTCAATCGCCTTGAAATCCCAGTCTTGCAGGTAATCGGTGCCCTTCAGCATTTGCCCGAAGGCGGCGACCGAGGCGGCAAAGAGGGTTTCCGACATCGGTATGCCGCTCGTGTCTTCCATGACCGGTGTCTGGATCAACGTGCCTTCCTTGTCGCCAGGTTGCTTGTAGCGAAGCTTCACGAAGGCGAGTTCACCCGAGTAGGACGCCTGAACGGGTTCGATCTTCTCCTCGGGGCCGTAGCGCAGGTCCGAGAACTTTTCTGCCGGTGACCCGACAGGGGTGATTTCGTAAAGGGCCGTGACGTTGTGGCCCGCGCCGATATCGCCCGCATCGACCTTGTCGTTCTTGAAGTCCTCGGTTTTGAGGGTCCGGGTTTCGTAGCCGATCAGACGATATTCCGCGACGGTTTCCGGGTTGAACTCGACCTGGATCTTGACGTCCTGGGCGATCATCGAAATGGAGCTGACGACCTGATCCACCAGCACCTTGCGGGCTTCAGACAGCGTGTCGATGTAGGCGGCAACGCCCTGGCCGTTCTGTGCAAGGGTCTGCATCAGCTCATCATTGTAGTTGCCGCGGCCGAAGCCGAGCACGGAGAGTGCCGTCCCGTTTTCCCGTTGTTCGGCGACATAGCGTTTCAGGCTGTCCGGGTCGGACAGACCAACGTTGAAATCGCCGTCGGTGGCCAGGATGATCCTGGTCTGCTCGCCGTCGCCGGTCATGGTTTCGGCCAGCGCGTAGGCGCCCTTCAGGCCTTCGTGGCCTGCCGTGGATCCACCGGAGGTCAGCGCGTTGATCTTTTCCAGGATCCGGGTTTTGTCGGCGACCTTGGTTGGCTCCAGAAGCACGCCGGAACTGCCCGCATAGGTGACGATCGCGACTTCGTCCTCGTCGCGCAGTGATGACAGCAGCAGGCGGAAGGATTGCTGCAACAGCGGCAGTTTGTTGGCGTCGGCCATGGATCCGGAGGTGTCGATCAGGAACACCAGGTTTTGCGGAGGAAGGTCATCGAGCGGGACCTTGTAGCCCTGAATGCCGACCTGCATCAGCTTGGTGTGTTCGTTCCACGGGGTATCGACCACGGAAACATTGGTGGAGAAGGGATGGCCGCCCTTTTCGGGCACGGGGTAATTGTAATCGAAGTAATTGACCATCTCCTCCACGCGCACCGCATCCGGGGTCGGCAACCGGCCGCGGGACAGCGTGCTGCGGACATAGGAATAGGAAGCGGTATCGACATCGACGGAGAAGGTCGACACCGGGTCCGCACTCGTGCGTTTCAGGGGATTGGCCTCGGCGGAGGCAAAGCGTTCCCTGTCTTCAAGTCGGACGGAAGGCATTGCCGGTGGTTCCAACTGAATACCGCTGTTCAGAACAGCTCCACCAGCGCCAGAGGAAAATGTCATCAGTCCGCCACCGGCTCCATTCGAACGACTTCTTTGTTTTTGAAGCAACGCCGGGGCTGGAGCAGGCTGAGGAGTTGCAACCGGACGCGCAACTTCGGCGACGACAGTGTGGGCCTCTTCCTGTTTTGGGAGCTCGGTTGCTGCAACCGACGTATCACCGTCGGGATTGCCGGTGTTGGTCATTCTGCCGGCTGCTTCTGTCGTGTTTGTGAGTTTCTTTCCGAGATCCTGCCAATCGATGGTTTGCGAGGCGATGCCGGCAATGGCGATGGTCATCAGGGATGCGGAGCTGATCAGCACGGTTTTGGGCATGTGTTTGCCAAACATGAGACAAATCCTTTTCATCGCCCGGAAACGGTGTGTCCGGGCGTCAGAGGGGAGGCTGGTGGTGGGGGGCAGGCAAGAGCTGCGCCTGAGCGGCGCAGCCCGTTGGTCATCTGCAGGTATTAGCGGAAGACGATGCGGTAGCTTTTGCCCTTGCGGCAGACCGATGTGCTTGAGTCCGCGTACCAGGTCTTGAGCAGGTTCCAGCGGCCGTTGGACTTCAGCTTGCGGAACTGGACCCGGACAAAGGTGCTGGCGTTGTTCACGCCTTCCAGGTTGCGGGTCACACTATAGGTGCCGCCGTTGGCAATGACCCGGTTGGCGATGTTTTCCGAGCGCCAGCGATTGGAGCCGAGGTCACGGTAATCGAGATCGTAAAGCTGGATTGGCTGGCCGGTGTTGTTCTTCACCGTGATGTTGACCTTCTTGCAGATGTCGAACAAGGCGGCGGCCGGAGTGACAGCTCCGAGGGAGGCAACGCCTGCGATGGCAAGGACGGATGCGGCGGCAGCGGTTTTGGCAAGGGCTTTCATTGGTCAATTCCTTTCTCTTGAATGATCTCCTGTCGGAGGGGGTATCGATCTTTCGATGAGAGAAAGGTGCCAGAGCGGGCGGGCTGTCAGTATGGGGTCGATACCCCAATCGCACTTCGCAGGTTTTGGCCTTGAGGAGGCGCGATCACCGAACCTGAGGTCTATTGCGATGCTGAGGGCACCCTGGCGGGAGCCGTGGTTCAGCCTGCCAAGTAAATAGCCCCGCCCGCAGTCCAGGTGACCGCGGGCGGGGGACTTGTCAGGTGGCCTTCTGACCGACGAAACGGCCAGCGCCTTCCGGACAGGGCAGAGCCTTGTGGGCGTCTGCAAAGGCCTTGAGCTTTTCGGCGACGTCTTCATCCGGCAGGGAGCTGGCGCGGGTGTTGAGATCGACATGGAGCAGCAGCGTTTCCATGGTCGCGGCAAGCTTGCCGTCGGCATTCTTCAGGAAGTGAAACAGCTGCATTTTCTTCCCTTCCCCCTGAAGCACGTGGGTCGTGACGATCAGGCGTTCACCTGCAAGGAGTTCGTCCAGATAACGCAGATGGTTTTCAACGGTAAAGTAGCTCTTGCCGGAAGCGATATAATCGGCATCCGCACCGATCAGTTCCATGAAGCGGTCGGTTGCCGCCGCGCCTGCTTCCAAGTAGTGGGCCTCGTTCATATGACCGTTGTAGTCGGTCCAGCTTTGCGGGATCTGGCGATCTCCCGTGATCGGCAGGTCGGCTTCCGCCGGGGCCGCCAGGGCCCTTTCGTGGGTGTTGAGAACACCGCCCGCACCGCTGCCGCTTTTCTTGAGGGCCCGCATCATGCCGACAAGATTGTCGTCGCGCAGGCGCTCCAGTTCACGAATGGAGCGGTGGCCGGATTGGGCATCGGACTGACCGGCGATCAGGTCGACGAGCTCATCGGTGAATTCCGGCACGTCCATCAGTTTGGTCCAGGGCCAGGAAAGGCACGGGCCGAACTGCGCCATGAAGTGCTTCATACCCGCTTCACCACCGGCGATGCGATAGGTTTCGAAAAGGCCCATCTGCGCCCAGCGCAGACCGAAGCCCATGCGGATGGCCTCGTCGATTTCTTCCGTTGTGGCGATGCCGTCCTTCACGAGCCAGAGCGCCTCGCGCCAGACTGCTTCCAGAAAGCGGTCGGCGATATGGGCGTCGATCTCCTTGCGCACCGTCAGCGGGAACATGCCGATCTCGCGCAGGATGTCAGCAGCGCGTGCGGTCTGGTCTGGGGCGCCGACGAGTTCGACCAGCGGCAACAGATAGACGGGGTTGAACGGGTGGGCGACGACGGCCCGTGCACCTTCGCTGGTCAGTTCGGAGGGTTTGAAGCCGGATGTGGACGATCCGATGACTGCCGTTTCCGGGGCAAGCTCCGTCAGGCTGCCGAGGATCTTGTGTTTGAGGTCCAGACGCTCCGGCACGCTTTCCTGTATCCAGTCGGCGCCGGAGACCGCTTCAGCAAGATCGGATGTGAAGGTGAGCGTGCCTTCGTCCGGCAGCCGCTTGTCGTAAAGAGCAGGCAGGCTGCGCCGTGCGTTGTCGATGACTTCGCCGATCTTGCGTTCGGCTTCCGGGTCGGTGTCGAAGATGGCAACGTCCCAGCCGTTTAACAGGAACCGGGCGGCCCAGCCGCCACCGATCACGCCGCCGCCGACGATGGATGCTTTTCTGGTCATGGTGCTAGGGTCTCCGTGTGGCCGTCGATGGCCAGGATCTGTCCTGAAATGCGAGCGCCTGCTTCAGACGCCAGAAAGTGGATGGAGTTTGCGACATCCTGCGCGGTGACCCAGGTCTTCAGCGAAACGCCCTTCACGTAGCTTTGGCGAATGGCCTCTTCGCTCTCGCCACGCGCCTTGGCTTCCATCGCAACGACCCGGTCCATTCGCTCTCCTTCCACCGCGCCGGGACAGACCGCGTTGACGCGGATGCCGTGTGGCCCGAGTTCCATGGCGAGTGTCTTGGTGAGGCCGACAATCGCCCATTTGGCCGAAGCGTAGGGCGAGCGGTATGGATAGCCGTAAAGACCGGCCGTCGAGGAGGTGAGGGCGATCAGACCGTGCCCCTGCGCCTTCATCACTCTGGCCGCCCAGCGGCAGGTGAGAAAGGCCCCGTGGAGGTTGGTGGCGACGCAGAGCTGCCATTCTTCATAATCCAGCGTCTCGATTGCCCCGGCAGGGCCACCGGTGCCGGCATTGGCACAGACCACGTCGACACCGTTCCAGCGCTCTTCCAGGTCACTCAGGAACGCGGTCATTTCCGCTTCAGACGTTACATCGGCAACAACAGCGATTGCGTTGCTGTTCGCTTTCGAGAATGCGGAAACGGCTGCAGCGTCCGCATCGCAGATCGCGACGGTGTCACCTTCTGCCAGGAACCGTTCCGCAATGGCGCGGCCGATGCCCGAAGCACCGGCTGTAACAACTACTCTGCGGCTCATGTCAGGCCCCCACCGGCGCGCGCTTGGTCAGGCCCAGCTTTTCGCGCACCGCTTGCGGGCCAATGATGTTGGCACCCATGCCCTGGATGACCCCGACCGCTTTTTCAACCAGTTGGGCATTGGTGGCGAGTACGCCTTTTTCCAGGAAGATATTGTCTTCCAGGCCAACGCGGACATTGCCACCGGCCAGAACGGAGGCCGCGACATAGGGCATCTGGTCCCGACCGAGGCTGAAGGCCGACCACGACCAGTCGTCCGGAATGGCGTTGACCATGGCCAGGAAGGTGTTGAGATCGTTCGGCGCGCCCCAGGGCACGCCCATGCAAAGCTGGACAAGGGCGGGGGAGGCGAGCGTGCCTTCCTGGACAAGCTGCTTGGCGAACCAGAGGTGACCGGTGTCGAAAGCTTCGATTTCCGGCTTCACGCCGAGTTCGGTCATCATGGCGCCCATGGCGCGCAACATGCCCGGGGTGTTGGTCATGACGTAATCGGCTTCGGCGAAGTTCATGGTGCCGCAGTCGAGCGTGCAGATTTCAGGAAGGCACTCGCGGATATGCGCCATGCGCTCGGTTGCGCCGACCATGTCGGTGCCTTTTTCGACCAGCGGCAGGGGGCTTTCGGTGGAGCCGAACACAATATCTCCGCCCATGCCTGCGGTGAGGTTCAGAACCACATCCACATCGGCCGCACGGATGAGATCCGTGACTTCCCGGTAAAGCTCCAACCGGCGGGATGGTGCTCCCGTCTCCGGGTCGCGCACATGACAGTGGACGACAGCCGCGCCGGCTTTGGCTGCATCGATGGCGCTGTCGGCGATCTGCTTGGGGCTGCGGGGAACGTGCGGAGACTTGTCCTGCGTCCCGCCGGAGCCTGTCACGGCGCAGGTGATGAAAACGTCGCGGTTCATGGTCAAGGGCATTTGGTTCTCCTGTGTCGGTGGCAGATCAACCGGTGCCGGGCGAACTGCCAAAAGCTGATTGTTGTGAAAGTGTCAGGTTGTCTTGTCTGTGGGTGGTCGAACGCGGGATGATCTAGCGGCCCTTCCAGACCGGATCCCGTTTTTCGGCAAAGGCGCGGGCGCCTTCCTTCTGGTCTTCCGAACGATAGAGCGTTTCCACCGTCTGAAACTGGCTTCGGGTGATGCGGTTGAGCGCGTCCTGGAACTTCATGTCTTCCGCTTCACGCACGATTTCCTTGATCGCGGCATAAACGAGCGGGGGACCGGAGGCGAGCAGCTCGGCCAGTTTCCAAGCTTCTGCCATCAAGTCCTGTCCGGGGTAAATGTGGTTGATGAGGCCCCACCGGCCGGCTTCGTCGGCTTCGATCCAGCGGCCGGTGAACAGCATTTCCATTGCGATGTGATGGGGAATGCGCTTGGGAAGTTTGATGCTGGCAGCGTCTGCCACTGTTCCCGAGCGTATTTCCGGCAGGGCGAAGGTGGCATGATCTGCCGCCAGGATGATGTCGGCGGAGAGCGCAAGCTCCAGCCCGCCGCCGCAGCAGATTCCGTTGACCGCGGCGATCACCGGCTTGTTGAGGCCGCGCAATTCCTGCAGTCCACCGAAACCGCCCTTGCCGTAGTCCCCGTCGACCGCATCGCCATCGGCGGCGGCCTTCAGGTCCCAGCCGGGGCAGAAGAACTTTTCGCCGGCGCCTGTCACGATGGCCACCCGCAGGTCCGGATCGTCGCGGAAGTCGGTGAAGACATCGCCCATGATCCGGCTGGTCATCAGGTCGATGGCATTGGCCTTTGGCCGGTCGAGCGTGACGGCCAGTATGTGGCCGCGTTTTTCGGTCTTGATGGGGCTTTCCATCAGTTTTCTCCCAGTCTCACCAGCGCGTCGGCGGCAACGGCAAAGTTTGCACCGCACAGGAGCGGGTTGATTTCGACTTCCTCGACCGGCGCCGACAGAACGAAGGTCTGCACCGCCTGCACGGCGTCAATAATGCCTTCCAGATCACAAGGCGGCTTGCCGCGATATCCGGTCAGGACGCGGCCGATCTTCAGACTTTCAAGAGCGTTCCTGATCTCTTCACCACTCGCTGGGACGATCAGCGAGGTGCTGTCTTCCAGAAGCTCGGTCAGGATGCCGCCGGCGGCGATGGTCAGGACATACCCGTGCGCGGGATCCCGGACGATGCCGACAAGCAGTTCGGCAAGGCTGCCGGTGATCATCTCCTCCACAAGAAACGATGAGGCTGGCATGCTGCTGGCGGCGGAGTGGACCTCGCAGGCTGATTGCAGATCAAGGGCAACAGCTCCGGCTTCGGTCTTGTGGGCGATGCCGGTGCCTTTCAGGGCCACGGGAAATCCGATCTCCTTGGCCGCATGGGCGGCGGCTTCCGGGCTGTCGGCAATGGCGCTTGCCGGGGCCTTGAGGCCGTACTGTTGCAACAGGGCTTTTGCCTCCTGCTCCGACAGGAGACGGGGATCGGCGACAGGCTGGGGTATCCGGATCGGTTCCGCTGGCAAGGGGCGTGCCAGAAAGGCGGCTGCCTCAATAGCCGTCAGGGCATCGTCCAGCCCACAGAGAGGCGTGAGGCCGCGTTTCATGAGATCGGTGGCGAGGGCTTCCGGCATGGTTTCCGGCAGGGAGCTCAGGATCGCCATGGGCTTGCCGGAGGCTTTCATCGCCGCTTCTACCGGCTCGATCACTTTCAGCCAGTCTTCCGCGTCACAGCGATCCGGTCTCGGAATGTCGAGAATGACGATACCCATGGCAACGTCCGCCTGCATCATGGCGGTGTAGCACCGGGTCATGGCGGCGCCGTCGCCCCAGATGTAGGTGTGATAGTCGAGCGGATTGGCCAGAGCGACCCTGGGGCCGAGGGCTTCCGACAGAGCTGCTTTCTGCTCGGGACCAAGAGGCGGGAAAGTGATCTGCCGGCCGACAGCGGTGTCTGCAATCAGGCTGGCTTCTCCGCCCGAGCAGGACATGGAAACGATGTTGGCGCTGGGCAAGGGGCCTGCGACGTGAACCAGTTTCAGGGTTTCCAGAAGTGCGGGCAGGCTGTCCACCCTGGCGATGCCGAGCCGCCTGAACAGAGCCTCTGAGCCAGCCGTGCTGCCAGCGAGAGCCGCCGTGTGCGAAACCGTTGCCGCTTGTGCCGCTTCAGAACGGCCGACCTTCAGGGCCACAACGGGTTTGCCAAGCGCATGCGCCTTGCGAGCAAAGGCCTCAAAGGCCGCAAGATCATCCAGCCCTTCTATGTGCAAACCGATGGCGGTGACCCGATCATCGTCCAGAAGGGCGCTGCCGATGGCGGAGAGCCCCGTCTGAGCCTGGTTGCCGGCGGTCATGAGATAGGCGATTGGCAGACCGCGCGTCTGCATGGTCAGGTTCAGTGCGATATTGGACGATTGCGCGATGATGGCAACACCGCGCTCCACCGGGATCAGCCCATGCTGATCCGGCCAGAGGGCCGCTCCGTCGAGTGCATTGAGAAAGCCATAGCAGTTGGGGCCGAGGATCGGCATGTCGCCAGCCGCCTCGATGAGCGCGGCCTGAAGCTCCGCGCCGTCGGCAAGCTCGCGGATTGCTTCACTGAAACCGGAGGCAAAGCAGATGGCGCCGCCTGCGCCAAGGCGTGCCAACGAGTCTACAATCTCGACGGTGACATGCCGGTTGACGCCGATAAAGACTGCGTCGGGAGAAGACGGTAGATCGTCGACAGAGGCGTAGGCCCGGCAGTCGTCGATCTCTTCCCGGCTGGGGTGGACCGGCCAAAGGTCCCCCGCAAAACCGGCCTTTCGACATTCCCGAAGCACGTTCCGGCACCAGGAGCCACCACCGATGACTGCCACTGTGTGCGGACGAAGCAGGCGTTCAAGCGAGCGCATGGGTCAGGCTCCGAGCGGCCGGAAGACTTCGCGGCTGATGATATGGCGCTGGATCTCGCTGGTGCCGTCCCAGATTCGTTCCACGCGAGCATCGCGCCAGAAGCGTTCGATGGGGAAGTCGTCCATCAGGCCCATGCCGCCAAATATCTGCAAGGTGGTGTCCGTCACCCGTGCCAGCATTTCGGACGCATAGACCTTGGCGCTGGCGATTTCACGGTTGGCAGGCAGACCCTGATCAAGACGCCAGGCGCCGGCAAGTGTCAGCCAATCAGCGGCGTCGATCTCGGTGATCATGTCGGCGACCTGGAAGCTGACGCCCTGGAATTTGGCGATTGCCTGACCGAACTGCTTTCGCTCTGCGGCGTAGTTTACAGCGTAATCGAAACAGCGGCGGGCCCGGCCGACACTCATGGCGGCAACGGTGAGCCGGGTAGCGTAAAGCCACTCGTTCATGACCTCGAAGCCACCGTCGACTTCGCCGAGGACCTGATTGTCCGGCAGGCGGCAGCCGTCAAAATACAGAATGCAGTTCTTGTAGCCCCGGTGGCTGACGGAGCGATAACCTTCACGCACCTCGAACCCGGGTGTGCCCCGGTCGACCAGAAAACAGGTGATACGTTTCTTAGGGCCCTTCGGTGTTTCGTCCACGCCGGTGGCGACAAAGACGATGAAGAAATCCGCATGTTCCGCGCCGGAGATGAAGTGCTTGGAGCCGGAGACGACCCAGTCACCGCCGTCGCGCACGGCCTGGCATTTCATGCCGCGCACATCCGAGCCGGCATCGGGTTCGGTCATGGCAAGGGCGTCCATCTTCTCGCCCCGGACGGCCGGTAATAGGTAGCGCTCGATCTGGTCGTCCTTGCAGGCCATCAGGATGTTCTGAGGACGGCCGAAAAAGTGGTTCAGCGCCATCGAACCGCGCCCGAGTTCCCGTTCCACCAGCGTGAAGTCCAGATGGCTGAGGCCCGCGCCGCCGACGTCTTCCGGGAAGTTGCTGGCGTAAAAGCCGAGTTCGATGCATTTACGCTTGATCTCTTCGCCGATTTCGGCAGGAACCTGGCCTGTTTTCTCGACAAGATCCTCATGCGGGTAGATCTCGTTTTCCACGAAAGACCGGACCGTGGAGACGATCATCTCCTGCTCTTCGCTCAACCCAAAGTGCATCGGATCCTCCCCTTGCATCAAGTCTGTGAGAGTGAGACAAACGGGCTGAGACTATTGTGCAGCTTTGGTTTGAAATCATGCCGCTTTCACAGAAATCGAATTCAGTGAGAAAAATCTGCGTCCTGCTGTTCGACAGCTTTTCCAACCATTGTCTGGCGAATGCGATCGAGCCTTTTCGGGCCGCAAACACCATTGCACGCAAGCAGCTTTATTCCTGGGAGCATGTGAGCCTTGATGGCGGTACGGTCACGTCTTCCAGCGGGTTGCCGGTTGCGACGTCCGGCTGGATGGAGGCCAAGCCCCGTGGGGACTATCTGTTCATCATGCCAAGTTACGGATTTGAGACCTTTGCGGGGCAGGGCATGACGCGAGCCCTACAGGCGGCAAGGCAGCGGTTCGGAACATTGGTCGGCATGGATACCGGAGCCTGGCTTCTGGCCGCTGCCGGACTGCTGGAGGGGCGCAGGGCCACGATCCACTGGGATGAACTGATCCGGTTTGCCGAGCGTTTCCCCGATGTCGACGTTGTCGAGGATCGTTTTGTGCTGGATGAGAACATCTGCACTTGTGGTGGGGCATCGACAACCTTCGAACTAGCGCTGGAGCTGATCAAGCGGCACCACAGCCCGATGTTCGCGCTCGAGGTCGCAGCCATGTTCATGTATGGCGACACGCTGGACATGCACGATCCGCACAAGCGTCTGTCGTCGGATGCCCTTGTGCGCGGGGCCACAGCGCTGATGCGGCGAACCATCGAAACACCGATGCCGATTGAAGACCTTGCCCGGCAGTTGAAGGTTGACCAGCGGACGCTGGAACATCGTTTCCAGCGGGAAATGTCGATGACGCCACTCGGTGTCTACAAGGCGATCCGCCTGCGCGAGGCGCGCCGGATGGTGGAGCTGACGCGGCTTGGCATTGCCGAGATTGCGGAGCGCTGCGGCTATCGCAACGCAAGCGCCATGACACGGGCCTACCGGCAGGAATTCGGCCAATCACCACGCGAGCACCGGCGCATTACGTAGTCCGTGCCTTTAGAACAAGAAAGGCCGCGCTGATTGCGCGGCCCTTTCTTGGGAGGTTGACGACCTTACTGGTGCGGGAAACCAACCTTTGCCGTACCGTTCCAGTCGCCCTGGAAAGGCAGGATGTTGAGCTGCTTCTTTGCTTTTGCGCCATGCGTTCTTGCGTCGGCAACCTGCTGCTGGGCAACTGTCAGCCGCTCTTCGCCGTTGGAGGTGCCGACAACCGGCAAGATCAACAGTTTACCGCTGCGAGCTTCGGCCAGAGCCTTTGCATTGATCGTCTGCTGCTGACGGACGGAAACCGGCTTGTCGCCATTGAGATCGCCGCGTGTGTCGTCCGGATCGAACGCGAAGGCATTGCTCGCCAATGCGCCGGAAACAAAGACTGCGGTCAGCAGGGTGGAGAGAACTTTTCTGGATGTACGCATGATATTGCTCCGTTTGGTGGTTAAGCTCATGAATGGCTTCCTGGGACTGCTGCCCCTCACGCCGTTCATGCCGGGAACAACGACACGAAAGCGGACCGGTTGCGGTGGGTCTGGTAATAAGTTCAACACAAAAACATGAGGCCGTGTGAGAGAGAGCCGGCCTTGCGTGCCGCTCGGTTTCTCCCCACGCGCGCATTCATTTCCGTCTGTGAGAAGAGATCATGCCCTTCACCGGGCCGTGAACGCCCTGAGAGATACAGGGCCGGATTCCCGCCGGATTTTCAAACTGTCATGACAAGGTCTTGAGCGTGCTTTTGCCAGGCGCGCAGCGTCTTACATCTCGTCCAGAAACAATAGAACAGGAACTATGGGATGGCCTGCACCAAGGACGATTTCACGAAAGACCTCCAGGGGGAAATACCGCATTTGCGCAGATACGCCCGCTCGCTGACCCGCAACCCGGAAGCCGGCGACGATCTGATGCAAACTTCTCTGGAAAAGGCCTTGCGGCATCACGCCAGTTTTCACTGTGGCACGGAGCTTCGCCGCTGGCTGTTCACGATTGCCCGCAACGCCTATCGCGACGAACGCAAGTGGCTTGCCCGCCGGGGGGATCATCTGCCTATCGAGGACTGGCTGGAGGAAACCCAGGCACAGCCCGCACAGGAAAAGCACCTGGAGCTGGAAGATGTCACCCGGGGGATTGCCGGGCTCCGGCCCGAAGACCGCAATGCCCTGGAATTGCGCGTGTTCTCCGGCCTGTCCACCGGGCAGATTGCCAAGCAAACCGGTGTGGCGGTTGGAACCGTGAAAAGCCGGCTCTCCCGTGCCCGGCACCTGCTTGCCGCTGTCTGACGGCCCGCAGGTGCGTGTTCAGCCTCCAACTGTCAGGCTGCGACCCTGACCGGGACACCGGCAGTGCGGGCGGTCAGCCGCTCGGTTCGATAGTCCGACCAGTCTTCAGCCGCGTCTTCCAGTCCTTCCGCGTCTTCCCCGTCGGCGGGGAAGGCAGCGGAGAGCACGTCGCCGGTGATGTCGTTGCACCAGCCTTCCGCGGGATTGAATTCCAGAACTGCCCGAACCTTTTCGAGCTGCCCGGTCTGAAGGTCTTCGACGATTCTGGTGAGGCTCATGTCGGAGAGGTCTGTTTCGGGGGTGTAGAAGCAGTTTCCAAGTTCGCAAATCACTGAATAGAACGACATGTCGAGGTTCAACGTCATAAATGCCTCCGTCTGCAATATGTAAAAAGACTATACGTAAAATGCGTACAAGTCAATTTGATTGCGTTACAGAGTATGTCGGAAGCGTACGGTCCTGACTCGTCGCGAAATGGCTGCATACGGGCGTGTCGGGTCGCGTTCAGGGCTGTTGCGGGGAATGGGGTGGGCTGCCCGCGGGCAATGCTGCAGGGGGCTGAAGTGAGCGGCTGTCAGACCACCTGACGGATCACGCTCAGAACCTTGGCGATGATCCGCACTTCCGTTGCTTCTTCATCGTGCTCGTTGAAAATCACCGGTTCCTGAAATCGTGGATCGTTGGATTCCGGCTGCAATTCGATCTGACCGTTCCGGCGGACAATCCGTTTGGCGGTTCGTTCAATGGTATGGCCGCCGTCTCTGGTGCGTTCGACGACGGCAAGATCTCCGGACTTGATCTCGATGCCAGCCTCAAGATAGTCGACACACAGGATGAAGTCGCCGTTCCAGGCGATGCGATTGAGGCTTTCCCCATTGATTTGCAACAGGTATTGGCTCTCGCTTGGAAAACGAAGGTCCCCCGCAAAACTCGTTTCCTTGGTCGCGTCCGTTTCGAACAGTCCCGATTCCATCCAAAGGCCGGCGGCCACCTGGCCCTTGATTTCAAGGGGCGTTGCCGCCCTGGAAGGTGCGCTGGAGGCGTCGAGATCGGTGATGGAATCGGGCGCGAGGGCCAGAATATCCTCGCGCGTGATCGGTTGTTCACCCTTGCCCAGAAGGACCGGAAGAAGCTTTGCCACGAAGTCCGACGGCAACGCCGGTTTCATGTAGTCCGCGCTGAAGTACCGCTGGATGGAAGACGCGTTTTGATAGCCCATTGCCCGCGCGATGGCACGGATTGACAGGCCACTTCGGTCTTTCAGATCCGCGAGCTGGCGGGAGACTGCCGATTGTTCGTCCATATCCATATGATGTTCACCGGGTCACGTTCAATGCATACGTATTAGCAGTAAAAACGTACGGAGTCCATGTTGACATATGTACGCAATAAGCGTACGAATTTTGCGTCATCAAGTGAATGCGTGGGAGTGACGATGGAAACTCAGACAACCCTTCGAAACAGGACAGAGGAGACTGGCCGGTGAGGGACCTGACGGACGAAATTGAGGAAGCTCAGGCAAAGGTCGCGCACCTGAGAATCAGGGCCGAGCGGCCGAGCGCCAGGCTGGAGGATGAATTCGCGCTGGAAAAGGCGCGCAACAGGCTGCTGACGCTTGAGCTGCGAAACCTGAAGCAGGGTAGCGAGGCGCGTGGCAGTTCTGGCCAAAAGTCCAGAATGCCTGGGGCCAGCAGAGCGGGCAGAGAAGGGCAGGCTACTTTTAAATTAAGAACAAAAAATGAACAAATGCCGCGTACGGCAAGGGAGAGGGCGGAAGCCGCCTTTGCAGCCGTGCAGGGCAATGCAGTGGTCAAGAAAGGTCGGGTCTGATGGCTTCGGGAGGATTGGTTGACCGGATTGCTGCCGAATATGGCGTTCATTTTATCAGCCACACAAGACGGGTGCAGGGGCGGCACCAGTCAAAGGCTCGTCGGACTTGCCAGACACTGTTGCAGAAACACGGGGCGGAGCATCTGCGCCTCGTGTTTGGACTGATCAATACGGCCGAGAACCGGGGAAACTGGAGTGCTCCGTGCTTTACCGCCGTGTCCTGGCTTGTTCTGAACAAGCCGGACTGGGTGGAGCGCCGCGGATTTCTGGACCAGTTCGACCGGATCAATCTGGATGCGCTGCTTGGCAGTGCCAAGCATATCAACCCTGCAGCGCCAACTCTCACGCTTGCCGTTCTGCTGTCCTACGAACTGGAGAAGCTTTTGGAAACCCAAAGGGAAGGCATAGCGGCATGAATGCTATTGTCAGTTGTGTCAGGTTGACTACACTCCCCTCTGCAATCTTCGGCTGTGTTGAGTCGCTTAAACGTTGCGCATCAGGCCTGCTGTGCTCCGGTTCTGCTGCGGTGGTGGGCGGTTCTTTCACCGGTGTTTTGAAAGGGGAGGTTTTGATCATGGACGGCTATTTGACGAAAGCGCAGATTTTCGCCTTCGAACGGGGAGCTGCTGCGTGCAGGGAAGGCAAGTCCCGGGAGGACAATCCTTATCCGCAGCAGGCCGATTATTTCGGCCTTTGGGAAGAGGGCTATCGGAAAGAACGTGAAAGCCGCGGCAAGTAACAGGACCCACAGGGTCTGTGATGCCGCACGGAAGGTCCTTCCGCCGTGCGGTTCTGTTTCACCTACAGTTTGAAGAGCGATGTTATGGAAACAAGCGCACCTGACCAGATCCTGGCCCGGTTGACGGAGGCTGTCGAAGTTGTTGCGGCGACCGGCAAGGGCGATGGACCGCGAGCTGTGCTGGCCAGTTGGCCTGAATGCCAAGGCAAGGTTGCCAAACGCCGCCGTGTCTATCCGCCCCGCACGATCAGCCAAGCTGAGGAAGCGATCACCTGGTTCTCTCTGATTGAGGATCCGGACGCGCGCCGCGCGCTGCAGTTTGAAGTGATGTGCAAGGCAGGCGGCGGCAAATTTTCGCGGATCTGCGAGAAATATGGCTGGAAACGCTCGACGGTTACCAGCCGCAACAAGGTGGTGCTGCGCCGGCTGGCCGAAAAGCTGGAAGCGGCCCACTGAACCAATAACCTGATTGCCGGCCCCGTCAGGCGGCCGGCAATCAGCAAGCGGTCAGCAAAGGCTGCCGTCCTGGACCGCAGGTCCGGTTTGATCAACCTGGCTTGAAAGGTTGGTCATCATCAAAGCGATTTCGCCGACCATGGCCTAGCGGTTGGTCTTGTGCCGGGTCTGATCGATTTTCAGATCCCGTGTTGGCGTTCCAGAGTTCTGACGCCTTTTGTTTTGAGCCCCCCAAAAAAATAAAAACTTGAAAACGCATGCCCAGAAGAACGGGCGGTTGCGGGCAGCTTTCCGAACTTCGGCATTTGAAGACGGCCTGCGTCTTGAGGTGTTCGGAAGGGAAGGGGCGCGTTGTTGCGGGCAAGGTCGGAAAAAACTTGCCAGACGCGCACAAGGCGGGCTGAGAGATAACCCTGTGTTGGGGCAGGCCTTTTCGAAAAGCGGCGCCTAAACACGCGTTTCAGACATCCAGGCGGCGTGGACAGCTTCGACAAAAACGGGCAAAACAAGGCTTCCTTATTTTACCGTGGATCAGTGTGCCTCAAGGGCCTGATGCCGGTTTCGCACTTCCTTCCAGGCCCCGACATTTTGCAAGCGAAGCCGCAGTGCTTCGAGCCCTGTTGCTGTGGACCATTGATGCGGAAGCGGCGGACCGCACCCTGACCTGACCTCCATACGACTTGCAGGAAAGTGCGACCCATGACTTTGCCAGAAGGGGGCGGCAGCGCGCTGAAGTGGCCGACGGCCAGAGCGCGCCGGAAGGTGTGCGCGGAGTTTTGCGCACATATTGCCGCCGGATATTCGATCGACAGTTTCCCGGACGCCGACCGCCGGACGATCCGCTATTACGCCGAACAGTTTCCCGAGGACTTTCCACCCGCAAGGCTGGAGGAAGCCGCCCGGCGCGGTCTTCTGGAGTGGGAGCGGATCGGCAAGGACGGCGCCAGCGGAGAGCTGGCGAAATTCAACGCCAGCGCGTGGACCTTTGCCATGAAGAACCGCGCCGGCTGGCGGGACCGAACGGAGCCGGACACCTGGCCGGTCTGGAGCGGGCCGGAAGACAGCCAGACACTCGAGACATTGAAACCGCGCAGCTCGGAGGAAATCGCTCTGGGCGTGATGGCATTGCTGACCGGAAAGGATACGCCAAAGGATGGCGACGGCCCTCGAAACGCTGATTGACCATATCGACCGCATGCCCGCGGACGAACGCGTTGCCTTGCAGAAGCAACTGGACGAAGCGGGCGTGCTGGACCAGTTCACCGTCTGGCGGCCGCAGGCCGGACCGCAGACGGAGGGGTATTTCTCCGAAGCCGATCTGACGCTTTACGGCGGCGCGGCGGGCGGCGGCAAGACGGACCTGATTGCCGGACTGGCGCTGTTTGCCCACCACAAGGCGGCGATCTTCCGCCAGTCACTCAAGTCTCTGAAGGGCCTGACCGAACGCATGAACGCGCTGATGCGGCAGGCGGGCATGGGCAAGATTTCAGGCAACCCGCCAAGGTGGACCGGACCTGACGAGCGGCTGATCGAATTTGGCCACCTGGGTCTGCCGGGGGCGGAAGAAGACTGGCAGGGCCGTGACCATGACCTGAAGGCCTTCGATGAAGGGGCGCAGATGGACCCGCGCAAGATCATCTTCGTGCTCGGCTGGCTGCGCACGACACGGAAGGGGCAGCGCTGCCGCGGGTTGATCGCCACCAATCCGCCACTGAGCGGGCAGGGGGACTACCTGAGCGACTGGTTCGCGCCCTGGCTCGATCCGCTGCATCCGCTTTACGGCAAGGTGCAGCCGGGCGAGATCCTGTGGGCGGTGTTCATCGATGACGGCGATGCAATCCGCACGGTGTGGGTGGATGGGCCGGAGCCGGTGGAGATTGAAGGCGAGATCCGCACGCCGAAGAGCCGGACCTTCATTCCGGCCCGGCGGCAGGACAACCGCTACCTGGGAACGGACTACGATGCCCAGCTCGACCAGATGCCCGAACCGATGCGCACGGCGCTGAAGACCGGCGACTTTCTGGCAGCCCGGCAGGACCACGAGTGGCAGGTGATCCCGTCCGACTGGGTGGACCTTGCCTTCGAGCGATACGACCAGGGCATCGACCGGGACGAACCGATGACGGTGCTGGCGGTGGATGTTGCCCAGGGCGGCAAGGACCGGACGGTGCTGCAGCCGCTGCATGGCCGGCGTTTCGAGACCAATATCGTGCGCAAGGGCACCGACACGAAAGACGGCGCCGATGTCGGCTCGCTGATCATCCGCGAGCGGCGCGACAATGCGATGATCGTGGTGGACTGCACCGGCGGCTGGGGCGGCGATACGGTTGGGTTCCTGAAGCGGGAAAACAATATTCCGGTCGAAAAATGCGTCTTCTCCGCCCAGTCGGGCGAGAGTGCGAAGGACAGCAGGATCCCGTTCTACAATTTGCGCGCCGAACTCTATTGGCGATTGCGCGAGGCCTTGCACCCCAAGAGCGGGCTAGGGCTGGCAATCCGGCGATCGGCAACGGTGAAGGCGCAGTTGACGGCGCATCGCTGGAAGATGCGAAACGGGAAAATCCTGATCGAGAGCAAGGAAGAGATCAAGGAACGGCTGGGCTCTTCCCCGGACGAGGCGGATGCGATTGTCGAGGCATTGGGATGGAAGCAGAAAGCGGAGTTGAAGAAGGTTCTGAAAAGCAGGGCCAAAAGTCGGATGGCACCGCTGGGCGATCCTCTGGACGGTTTCTGATCCGCGACCTTTGCCTGCGGGATGCCAGCTTCATCGCGGCCAATATACGGGACCAGGACCTGCGCGAAATCGCCTGTCTGTGGAAGGAGTGGGACACAAGGGCGCTGGCGGCCTGCGCGCTGCAGACGGCCGTGCCGGGCATGGTGTGGTCGCTCTGGTACGACGGCCAGCCGGCGGCGGCCTATGGCTTCAGCCAGGCGTCCGCCTTCGATCCGGATCATTGGCAGGCCTGGGCCTTCGGAACGGACCGATTCCGCCGATGTGTGCCGGCGATCACACGACACTTGCTGGAAATCCGGGAGATTGTGGAGCGGGATTGTCGGCGGTTGCAGGTGATCACCCTAAACGATCATGACATTGCTCATGGCTGGATCGAGGCGCTGGGCGCAACACGCGAAGGGCGGCTGAAGGCCTATGGCCGAGGCGGCGAGGACTATTATGTCTATGCCTGGGTAAGGGGGGACAAGCGGCCATGAGCGTTGTTCGAAATCGGGAAGGCTGGTAGCGTCCGGCCATTGTTATATTGACGTTTTTATCTGGAGGCTTTGCCTTGTCTTCACCCAAGGACGATCTGCCCGTCGGGCAGATGACGAAACATTTTGCCGGAAACATCTCTCAACTGAATGCCATCGTTCTGTCCGATTATCGCAGGACCGAGGAAAATATCGGTTATCACAAGGGCCGCCTGGAGCAGGGCTTCAAGCTGCTGGTCCTCAAGCACTTGCCGTTGCCGGAAGTGTTCGAGTTTCAGGGCACGACCTTGCGATCCGGCGGGCGGTATGGCCTGCCGGAGGAAACGCAGGAAGCGGACAGGCGGCGCGCGACCGTGCATGACGGCATCCTGGCGGACCGTGGGGCTGCGGGATACCGGGATCTCCAAACCCGCGCCCTGAGCCTTGCAACCGTGACCGGGCCGAAGCGGCTGGTGAAGGTCATGCCCACGATCCGGCATGACGAGCATATGGCCCCGCGCGATCAATATCCGATGGGCGGCGGTTTTCTGCAGTGGGACCTGAAGAAGCCCGGCTTGCCGTTTTTCTGCGCGGCGCATTTCAAACCGGGCGGCACGGTGGTGACGGCGGACGGCACGTTTCAGGTCAACTCGGACAATTTTCTGGCCGACTATCCGCAGCGCGAGAAGCTGCAGAAGTATCTGCAGACAGTCTAGATTTCGTACCACATTTAGACAGTGCGAGCAGCGAAGCGGGTGCGGTAGTCGGTCGGGCGTAGGCCGAGTTTCTTGCGGAAGTGGTGGCGGAGCGCGTGGGCGCTGCCGAAGCCGACACGGGCTGCGATCGTTTCCATATCGTCGTCGCCCCGGCTGAGGATCTCCTTGGCGGCCTCCAGACGCTCCTGAACCAGCCACTCGCCCGGTGTCAGCCCCGTTGCTTCGGTGAAGCGGCGCTGGAAGGTGCGCGGGCTGAGGCGGCAGAGGGCTGCCATGGTTTCAATGGTCCAGGCCGTCTGCAGCGCCTGCCTGACCCGCTCCAGAACCGGTGCGATTTCGCTGCCCTCGCGATGAGCGACGGGGCGTTCCAGGAACTGAGCCTGATCACCAGTGCGGTGTGCGGGAACGACGAGGCGGCGCGCAACGGAGTTGGCCTTGTCGGCTCCGTAATCCTGGCGGATGATCTCGATCATCAGATCGATGCCGGCGGCGCTGCCCGCAGACGTGTAGATCCGGTTTTCCTGACGATAGAGCGAGGCCTCGTCGACGGTGACGGCGGGGTGCCGCTCGCGCAGCTTTTCCGCGTAGCGCCAATGGGTGGTGGCGGAGCGACCGTCGAGCAGACCGGTGGCCGCCAGAACGAACGCCCCGGAGCAGATGGAAACGAGCCGCGCGCCCCGGCTGTGGGCCTCGTAAAGCCGGTCGGCAAGCGCTTGGGGAACCGGGCAATCCGCCCCTTTCCAGCCGGGAACGACGATGATGTCCGCCTTGGCTATGTGTTCCGGGCCATGGTCTGGCACGAGTGTGAGGCCGCCATGAGCGCGTAAGGGGCCTTCCTCGACCGGGCAACTGGCGAAGCGGTACCAGTCGGTGCCGAATTCGGGGCGGGCCAGACCGAATATCTCAGCGACGATACCGAACTCGAACGTGCAGAGCCCATCGTACAGAAGGGCGACAACAAGCGGGCCTTCCAGCGCTGAGGGGGCCGCGGTTTGAGGGATTGTGTCTTTTGTCATGATATTTACGTATATAGGCATTCACGCCAATTGCCAACAAGCGTTCAGACGGGCGACAAACAGCGGGAAAGGAGACCTTCATGACCAACAATGTCACTGCTGTTCCGGCCGCGCCGAGCGATCTCGCCAGGGAACATTTTGCCGCCGAGTTCACTTTTGAGGCCGATTGCTGGGATGTGCACGACGCCCTTCAGGGCGACCCCGGCTTTGTGCTGCTGGATGTGCGCAGTCCGGCGCTGTTCGAAAAAGGCCATGTGCCCGGAGCGATCAACTTGCCCCATGGCAAGATCATCCGTTCCAAGATGGCCAAGTGGCCGGAAGAGACATTGTTCGTGACCTATTGCGCCGGCCCGCATTGCAACGGTGCCGCACGGGGGGCGTTGCGGCTTGCGGAACTGGGCCGCCCGGTGAAGATCATGGCAGGTGGCATTACCGGCTGGATCGACGAAGGTTTTGAGCTGGCAACCGGTAATTCATGAGCTGAGCCGCAGTAAGAGCCCCTGCCTGCCTGCCTGACCCATCCTGCTTTGTCCGGTCAGGCGGGGGCATTACCAGGAGCGTCGGTCGAAGAGGAATCAAAGCCACGGCTGCAGCAATTGAAGCCTTCAGGAAAGCTGCCGTCGGCAGGTTGCAAAAATTCACCGGATCAACCACAATCCTCTCAGGAACAAAGAATGAACATTTTTTAGGGGATTTGGACGCAGGACCCATGGCGGATTTTGAAGATTTGACCGGCTGGCGGGAAGAATTGCAGGCATATTACGGAGAAGGTGGGCAAGAGGCGGTCGATTATATCTATCGACATGATCCAGAGGTCTTCCTAGTGAGTACCAGGCTCTCCCAAGTGCAGCATTTTGCTGAACTTCTGCTAAAAGACCCGGAACTTAGAGACGCGACTGCTCAGCAAATGGAGTGGTTGAAAGTTGTTGACGCCAATGGAGGTGCTGTTGGCAGGGGGGATCCGGATTGGGACAACCGGCCACTAGAGGCTCACATACTCATGGGAGACTTTTACGAATGGTACTGCCTGAAATCCGGGTATCCTCACGAAGCCAGGCATCTTTATAGTTTTGGTATGTTTACTGCCTGCGATGTCCTTGCGGGAAAATACGAATCTGTTCGCTCAAAAGCGTGTGTCGAACTTTTGCTAGACAGTGATTACATCGAACAAGACGAAGGAGGCTTGTGATGAGCAAGCACAAAGTCGTTGCACTCGACCAAGCCAATGTCGGGGCATTTTCAGCCCAAGTTCGTTGATATTCTGACGTAAGACATTTTTGACGCAGGACCCATGGCGGATTTTGAAGATATTACCGGCTGGCGGGAAGAGCTGGCCGCATTTGAGAAGACGGAAGAAGGCAGGGCCTTCTTTGCCGGCAACAAGCGCTACGGTGGCATTAAAGTTCCATATGAGAATGTCGTGCAGATGGTTGAACTGATCCGCGGGGATGAAGAGCTGCACGAGGCTTTACGGAAGAAAATCTGGTTTGCGGCCTATGCCGAAAAGCATGATCTGGAGGTTCACGATGATGAGTTTGTAGAGCTGAACCCGCTCGAGGCTCATGACACTATTATCGATTTCAGGAAATGGTACCTGATGAAAGCTCCGGTTCGCTTTGACAAAAGGGACATGATCGTTGCGACATGGCTGGCCATCGATTTGGAGGAGGGCAGGCTGACATCACTCAGAACTGAACAGGCTCGAGACTTCATCAAGGAAAACTATGCGCGCTATATCTCCTTTCCGGGGGAGGAGGCGTGATGGAGAAGATTGTTGCAATAGATGCCAATGAAATCAGCCCGATCATGAAAAACTTCGGGCTGGAAGGATTGATCGCCGCCGCAAAACGGGGCCGAAAGAGCTTTGGAACAATTGATGAACATTTGGTATGGATTTGGACATAGGACCCATGGCGGATTTTGACGACATTACTGGCTGGCGGGAAGAGCTGGCTGCATTTGAGAAAACGGAAGAAGGCAGGGCCTTCTTTGCCGGCAACAAGCGCTACCGCGGCCGCAAAGTTCCATATGAGAACGTCGTGCAGATGGTTGAACTGATCCGCGGGGATGAAGAGCTGCACGAGGCTTTACTGAAGAAAATCTGGTTTGCGGCCTATGCCGAAAAGCATGATCTGGAGGTTCACGATGATGAGTTTGTAGAGCTGAACCCGCTCGAGGCTCATGACACCATTATCGATTTCAGGAAATGGTACCTGATGAAAGCTCCGGTTCGCTTTGACAAAAGCCATATGTTAGCTGCGACATGGCTGGCCATCGATCTTGAGGAGGGCAGGCTGACATCACTCAGAACTGAGCAGGCTCGAGACTTCATCAAGGAAAATTATGCGTCTTTTGTCTCCTTTCCGGGGGAGGAGGCGTGATGGAGAAGATTGTTGCGATAGATGCCAATGAAATAAGCCCGATCATGAAAAACTTCGGGCTGGAAGGATTGATCGCCACCGCAAAACGGGGCTGAAAGAGCTTTGGAACAATTAGTGAACATTTGAGAGGGATTTGGAAACAGGACCCATGGCGGATTTTGACGACATTACCGGCTGGCGGGAAGAGCTGGCCGCATTTGAGAAAACGGAAGAAGGCAGGGCCTTCTTTGCCGGCAACAAGCGCTACCGCGGCCGCAAAGTTCCATATGAGAATGTCGTGCAGATGGTTGAACTGATCCGTGGTGATGAAGAGCTGCACGAGGCTTTACGGAAGAAAATCTGGTTTGCGGCCTATGCCGAAAAGCATGATCTGGAAGTTCACGATGATGAGTTTGTAGAGCTGAACCCGCTCGAGGCTCATGACACCATTATCGCATTTGAACGGTGGTACCTGATGAAAGCTCCGGTTCGCTTTGATAAAAGCCATATGTTAGCTGCGACATGGCTGGCCATCGATTTGGAGGAGGGCAGGCTGACATCACTCAGAACTGAGCAGGCCCGAGATTTCATCAAGGAAAATTATGCGCTTTATGTCTCCTTTCCGGGGGAGGAGACGTGATGGAGAAGGTTGTTGCGATAGATGCCAGTGAAATCAGCCCGATCATGAAAAACTTCGGGCTGGAAGGATTGATCGCCACCGCAAAACGGGGTTGAAAGAGCTCCGGAACAATTAGTGAACATTTGAGACGAGTTTGGAAACAGGACCCATGGCTGATTTTGAAGATATTAACGGCTGGCGGGAAGAGCTGGCCGCATTTGAGAAAACGGAAGAAGGCAGGGCCTTCTTTGCCGGCAACAAGCGCTACGGTGGCATCAAAGTTCCATATGAGAATGTCGTGCAGATGGTTGAACTGATCCGTGGTGATGAAGAGCTGCACGAGGCTTTACGGAAGAAAATCTGGTTTGCGGCCTATGCCGAAAAGCATGATCTGGAAGTTCACGATGATGAGTTTGTAGAGCTGAACCCGCTCGAGGCTCATGACACCATTATCGCATTTGAACGGTGGTACCTGATGAAAGCTCCGGTTCGCTTTGATAAAAGCCATATGTTAGCTGCGACATGGCTGGCCATCGATTTGGAGGAGGGCAGGCTGACATCACTCAGAACTGAGCAGGCCCGAGATTTCATCAAGGAAAACTATGCGTCTTTTGTCTCCTTTCCGGGGGAGGAGGCGTGATGGAGAAGATTGTTGCAATAGATGCCAATGAAATCAGCCCGATCATGAAAAACTTCGGGCTGGAAGGATTGATCGCCGCCGCAAAACGGGGCCGAAAGAGCTTTGGAACAATTAGTGAACATTTGAGATAGTTTGGACACAGGACCCATGGCGGATTTTGACGACATTACCGGCTGGCGGGAAGAGCTGGCCGCATTTGAGAAAACGGAAGAAGGCAGGGCCTTCTTTGCCGGCAACAAGCGCTACGGTGGCCGCAAAGTTCCATATGAGAACGTCGTGCAGATGGTTGAACTGATCCGCGGGGATGAAGAGCTGCACGAGGCTTTGAAGAAGACACTCTGGTTTGCTCAATACGTCGAGGAACATGACCTTGAGGCCTATGACGAGCAGTATCAGGAGCTTCATCCTATTGACGCTTACGATACCATTATTTTCTTCGGACGTTGGTACCTGATGAAATCCCGGATTCACGCAGACAAAAGCAACCTACTGATTGCTGCAAATTTGGCGGATGACGTCGAGGCCGGGAATGTGACCGATCTCCGAACAGAGGAAGCG
The DNA here is from genome assembly GCF_008107695.1 of Stappia sp. BW2. GTDB lineage: Bacteria > Pseudomonadota > Alphaproteobacteria > Rhizobiales > Stappiaceae > Roseibium. The sequence goes on from NZ_VIRG01000070.1 coordinate 305,402, forward strand.
ATGGATTTCACGAAGAAAAAATATTCTCCGTTCGTCTCCTTTCCGGGGGAGGAGTCGTGATGGAGAAGATTGTTGCGATAGATGCCAGTGAAATCAGCCCGATTATGAAAAACTTCGGGCTGGAAGGATTGATCGCCACCGCAAAGCGGGGCGATTTTTTTTTTTACAGCAATGATTTTGAGCTGGAGTTGGATCGCGCAGGGTTTTTGGGAACAAAGAACGGCACGCTTTTCCGAGTTTGGATAAACAGACAAAGGAACCCACCTCCGGGTTACACACCTGACGTCAGAATCGTTGAAATTGACGACGTATTAGAAAAGGAAAAAGACGATTATGACCCCAACCGGAAAAGGTTGACCAAAAAGGGAGGATTTGAAACCTGGGATATGTCGATCCGCAAGCGGATGACGAAACATCCTGATTTCGACTATGAGATCATTTCCAGGGAGAAGGACTTTTTCGAAAACAAGAACAAGAATATCTACGATCCAGTCACCAAAAAACATGCGAAGATTGTGGATGTCCCGTTCCGTTATACATCCGTCAAAAAACTGGCTTCAGAATTGGTTGTGGATCCGACTCTGAATTTGTCGAGAGAACAATACGAGAACATTTACAGGTTTAAAGATACGAGGTTTGGCGAGGTGAAGGGCCTCGACCAGGGGCGAATCATTTTTCCGGAGACCTATGAAGAGGTGTTGCGGCAACGTGCGATGCGCGCAAAGCCCAAAGGGGCACCGCTGCCCGGAGTAACGGGACAGCTTGGTGGCAGCATGAGCGTGCTACCGGCCGAGGCTGCAAGGCCAGTTCCGATGCTTTCTTCCGGAATGCCGGTTGATGACTTGCCCGGAGCACAACTTGGTCAAAACTCGGGGATCAGCAGCAAGGCCACCGGCACGCTGTGGGACGAGACCACCATTAGTCGGCGGTTCATGAAGCTTGCGCGTCGAGGCGCGCCGGTTTTCGTTCTTGGTCTTGCCGCGCCGGTGATTTTCAACAAGGTTCAGGCACGTGCGGACGAGCGGAACATACCGTTTGCGCAGGCGGCAAGAGAGCTGGGGCTGGAGTTTACAGAGGACGATCTGAAGTCCATGGCGGCGGAGGCGGGCCTCGACCTGGCCGTTTCGCTGACGCCTGTCGGGCCGTTGAAAAAGGCCTGGGACGTTCTGGGCAATCTGGACGACATTATCGCCTTGACCCAGCTTTATGGCGAAGCCTATCCGGACAATCTGGTGATCCGGAAAATGGCGGAAATTGCTACAACCGTGGAAGGTTCGGAGGCATTTGGGGCCTACGTTTATGGCCGGGACGCGCTGACAGGCGCGGTGGGCAGCGCAATCGACTGGGCGTTTGCCGGCAGAGAGGATGAGGAAGAGGCCTTGCAGGCGCTGCAAGGGATACAGAACGCGCTTGAGGCCGGCGGAGCCGTGGAGCAGGCCGCAAACCGCGGCGCAACACGCGAAGAATTGACTGACACCCTGACGAGAGACGCAGAGCTGCGCCGGGGACAGGTCAGGCAACTGTTGTCGGCGGCCCCGATGGCGGCGACAGATGCGCCGCTTACGGCACCGCGGCTGGAGGACGGCAGTCTTTCTTCTGAAACCATCCTGATGGATGGCGGGCAAGTGCCATTGGGCGAGAAGCCGGTTCTGCCAGGCTCTTCCGCCATTCTGGCCCCTGGTTTTGAGGAGGCGCGCCAAAACGGCGTGTCTGAGGGCAGCGTGTCTGGAGCCGGCGCAGTTGGGGCCGAAGTGGGCACCGGCAAGCTGGACGGCGTGAGTGCCACAACGGCGGCCGATGTTGCTGACGCCTCAGCCGGTTTGGCTGCATCTGCTGATCTGGCCCGGAAAAGTTCCTATGACCGATATCGGCAGATCGGCAGAACTGCCGCGGAAGAGGCGGAAGCGCTTGCGGATTACGAAAGGCTGTTCAGGCAAAGCTATGTCGAACTGGGCGGCCACAAGGAGGCTGCCAGGGACTATGCGATTTACCGGTTCAAGCAGATGTGGGGTCTTTCGGCCTTCGCGCCGGAGGCGGAAGGGACCGTATTGAAATATCCGGTCGAGACAGCCTATCCGGATCTTGAAAAAGACGGCCATGGTTACGTGCGCAAGGACGTTGAGGACCTGCTGAAAGCACAGGGTGTGCGCGCCGCGAAATGGCATCTGATGCCAAATGACAAGACCGGCCGGGACAGGCAGCAGGCCCCGGCGGACGAGGACGGCTACGGCCCGCGCATGACATTGACCTATGACGACGAGACCGGAAAGCGCCATTTGCTGACGGAAGACTTTCAGGCAAATGTGGGCCGGGCTCGGGACAGGGCGTGGCAGACGTACGCCAAAAACAACAGCAGGCGGGCCACGCGGCAGGCCCCTGACGCACCGGCTGGAAAGGTTCCGGCGGCGCTGGCTGCCGCATCGCCCGGTAAAGCTGCGTCGCTGGATGGAGCTGCCACCGGGGCGCGGTGAAAAAAACACCGCCTCGGGCGCACAACCGGGAAGCTTCAAAAAGCCTTTGAGTGGCAAGAGCTTTCCGGAAATGCGTGTCTGAACAACAGGTTCAGACATCTGGCCTTGCTGGACGCTTCGTCAAAACAGGGCTAAAACAGACCTCATACCGGTACTTTGGAAAATTGCGGCTTGGCCGGCAGGAACGCTTTGGCGCTGCCGGATACGTCCGTTCGATCTTTTTCCGGCCGCCTGCGCGGACCGGCCTTGAGGCGCTGCCGCCGTGCCGACAGGCGGCGCCGATTACACGTTTTCAAGACATTGAGAGAAAGGGACCACCCATGTGCATGTTTGGTGGGGGAGGCTCCAAGCAGCCGGACCCGGAACCGACACCGCCGCCGCCGCGCGAACCCGATCCGCAGCGGCAGGCGCGCAACCTGCAGGAAAACGGGCGCCGGCGCCGGGCCGCCGCCTATAACACCCGGGCCACCAACCTGACCGGCCCGCTGGGCGTTGCCGATTACGGCAGTGCCTCGCGGCCTGGTGTCACACTTTTGGGGCGTGCGTGATGGGAGTTGTCGACGATCTGAAAACCGAGCTGCAATCGGCCCGGGCGGAACGCCAATGGGTGGAGGCTGACTGGCAGGACTATGTCACCTATACGGCGCCGGACATGGAGCGGGCCTTCAACCGGCCCGGCGGCGTGAGCGCCCGGGATGGCATGAGCGCCCTGCGCGGGTCTGCCGCCCGGGACCGATCGCGCAAGCTGTACGACCCGACCGCCGTCTGGCTGCTGGACAGGCTTGCCTCCGGCATCGGCTCGCTGACCATGCCCGAGGGCTTTCCCTGGCATGGGGTCGGTTTCGGCGATCCGTTTGCGCCAGCGCCCAGCCAGGCGGACGAGGAGTTTTTCGAACTGGTGCGCGATCACCTGTTCCGTGTGCGGTATTCGGGGCGTTCCGGCTTTGCGCTGGCCAACCGCTCGCGCCTGCTGTCCACCGTGAAACTGGGAACGGGTGTGCTGTTTCCGGTCGAAAACGAGGACAGCCTGGCTGATATCCGCACACCGGTTCACTACCGCTATGTGCCGCTTTACGAGATTTATCTGATCATCGATGCCCAGGGCAACGATTGCGGGTTCTTTCGGGTGCGCACGCTGAAGGCGTGGCAGGCGGTGAAGGAATATGCCGGCAAGGTGTCGCCCAAGGTGAAGGAAGACGCGGCCGACGCGAAGCGCAAGAACACGGACTACACTTTCGTGCATGCCTGCTTTGTGCGCGAAGGCGGCCACGCCCAGGCAACCGACACCAGGAAATCCCGGTTCGAGAGCATCCACTTCGAGGAAGACAGCGGGTATATCTGCCGGCGGGGCGGCTTCTTCGAATATCCGCTGGTGATCAGCCGGTGGGACCGGGACGGGCTGTCGCCCTATGGCTCGCCGCCGCAGGCAAAGCTGATGAGCGACATCAAGAGCCTGCAGAGCCTGGCACGAGACGGGCTGATTGCCAGTTCGCAGGCGGTGCGCCCGCCGATCGCCACCCATGCGCAGGAGCGCCAGCTTGACCTCAACCCCGGCCGGATCAACCCCGGGCTGATCGACGAGCAGGGCCGGCCGCTGTTCCGGCCGATGATCGACACGGTGAACCCGGGGGCGGCGGATGCGCAGATCGAGACCATCCGCGAGAAGCTGCGGGTGGGGCTTTATGGCGACCTGTGGCAGACGCTGCTGGAAGGCAATGGCCGCACGGCAACGGAAGCCAATATCCGCCGCAAGGAAATGGCCGACATGATCGGGCCGTTCTCCACCAACATCATGGCCGGAAACGAAGCCTTGTTCGAACGGGAGATCGGAATTCTGGGCCGAAGGGGCGCTTTTGCCCCCGGTTCGCCCCTTGCCCCGCCGCAAAGCGTGCTGGAGGGCGATGTGACCCTGACGCCGACGGCGCCCATCGACCAGATGCGCGAGGCCGGGCATTTCGAGGCGATCATGGGCTTCCAGGAGTATCTCGGCATCGCAGCGGGGGCCGATCCTTCCATTCTGGATCTGCACGACCGGGAAGCCGAATACGACCTGACCCGCCGCGCTTTGGGGCTGCCCGCCAAGCTGAGGCGGCGGCCGGAAGAGGTGGAGGCACTGCGGCAGGAACGGGCGGCCGAGCAGCAGCAACAGCAGCAGCTTGCGACAGGCGAAATCATGGCGCGGATCGCCCGCGACGGGGCGCCGCTTCTGCAGGCCCTGGGTGGCGAGGGAGGGCTGGATGGTCTGGCGTAGCCTCAAACGAGCCGCCCGGCGGCGCCGGGAGCGGGCTGGAGTGCTGGAACGGGCCTATCGGTCCGTTTTTTTGTGCCCGGACGGCGAAATCGTGCTGGCGGACCTGGCCGCCGAATGCGGCATCTACCAGGCGCCGCCGGTGAACCTGGAGCCGAGGGCGGGCGGTTATCTGGACGGGCGCAAGGCACTTTATGCCCGCATCCTGTCGATGATCCGCATTCCGCCGGAAGAGCACGCCGCGCTGCAGGAAGCCGCCCGGCTGGAAATGCTGCCCGAGTTCGAAACTGACGAGGAATATTGACGATGTACGACGCGATTGAGCCGGCAGCAGGACCGGAGGCCGGCGGGCACGACGGTTCTGGACACGATGGTATGGGGCATCACCCTTCGGAGGGGGGAGGTTTCATCGACAGCCTGAGCGATGCCGACCGGGACATGGCCGCCAGCTATGGCTGGCACGATACCGCCGGCATTCTGGAAGGCTATCGATCGCTGGAAGACAGACTGTCCGGGGCGCTTCAGGTTCCGGGCGAGGAGGCCGGCAGCGAGGAGCAGGCGGCCTTTTATGCCGATGTTTCCAGCCGCTGGACACCGAAGGACGGCTATCGCTTCAAGATGCCCGAGGCGCTGCCGGAAAACTTTCCCTACGACCAGGCCTTTGCGCAGGAAGCCGGAGACTGGTTCAAGGAGGCGGGGCTTCACCCGGAGGCAGCGCAAAAGCTGCACGACCGGTGGGTGGGCAAGATGGCAGAGCAGTTTTCCGCCCATGAGGAAGCGGCTTTTGACGCCGCGCAGAAACAGGGCCAGGCGGCCGAGGCAGCGCACCTGTCCCTGGTCAGGGAATATGGCGAACCGGACAGCGACGGCTATCAGAACGCCATTGCCAAGGCCGACCGGGCGCTGAGCACCCTGAAGACGGCCGGGGTGGACCTGACAGGATGGTTTGCGGAAAAAGGCGCCCTGACCACGGCTGGCAGCGACGGTTTGCAGCAGGTGACGGACCCCGTGGCGGTGAAGCTGCTCGCCTTCATCCACGACAGCGCCTTTGCGGAAGACGGCCTGAACGGTTTCGGCGCGAGTGGGGAGGGCGGCAACCCCTTCGAGACCGGCAATCCGGACCTCAGGCAGCAGTCGGATCTTCTGGAAAACAGCCCCTTGCGGGCACGGCAGATGATCGTCGCAGCGGGGCGGGATCCACGGTTGTTCGGGCTGTAACAAGCAGTCTTTTCAAGTTGCCGCGGCGGGGATGAGTGCAAATCGCGTTTGGTTCCGGTTTTCGATTGTTGATCTGGCAGATCATGTGCTTAACCCGAATGTCGGTACACGCGAAGAAAGCCAGTGGGGAGCGAAACCCTGTTAGTTGGTGAGTTCCTCGCACCTGGGAATGATCCACGGTTCGCTGGATGGATCAATATCTGTAGACCAGAAGGCTAGGTCGCCGGTTTCCAGTACTTCTGCGTGTACCTGATAAACACTGACATCGTCAGAGCCAGGCCATTTCTCGCGGCAGACAAAGGTTTTTCCCTCTAATTTTTGGCATCTTGCGCTGTGATAAGCGTGTTTTATCAAGAGTAGGTCGTCGATCATCGTGAAATCGTAAGGTATCCATTCTTCTGTGCAGAAATTTTCCTGCGCTTTTAATTCGTTCGCAGGAAGAACTACTAGTATATTTAAGGCGATAAACTTAATGAAAAATCTCGTCAACGAATTCACTCGCAATGTCTATATCGCAGCTAAAAACCTTGGGTTGCCTGATCCCCAGGCGCGCCTTGCGGCAACACAAGCATCACTTGAGACTGCATATGGCAAATCTGTCAAGGGAAACAACTATTTCGGGATCAAGGCTGGAGCCTCTTGGAAGGGAAAAAAACAGGATTTTCGAACTTGGGAGGATGAGGGGGGAAAGAAAATCGTTCTGACAGACAGCTTTCGCAGATATGGCAGTCTACAGGAAAGCTTGCAGGACTGGGTTGAAACGGTATCGTCGCGATGGCCTGATGCTATGTCCGCTCGCACATTTGAAGACGCGGTAAAGGGACTTCATGCAGGAGTGCCCGGCAAGGGCTATGCAACCGACAAGCTCTATGGCCAAAAACTCAGCTATATTGAGCGAAAAATCGGAGAAACTTACGCTCCGCCGAGCGAAGGTCTTCAGAGATTTTTCCGAGAAACGGAAAAGGACGTTGATCTTCACAACATACTTATGGGGCATCGGAACGCACCAAGGTCACCGAACATTTTCGATACTCATGAAATGGCTAGTTTAAATGCTGCCGCGATACCAGTGCCGGATAGAAAACCTACTCCAGAAATGGAGGTACACCGAGAGTCCGCTTTAAATGTGACTCGGGACAGAACTGCAGGTCCGTCTCCTGCTGTTCCACGGCGAAAACCGGGTGCTGATCTCGCGGCTTCAGGACTTAGCAACGAAGAGGATTTTAATCCGTTCGATCTAAAAAATCCAAATCTCAAGTTGCAAGCAGCGCTTCTAGAAAAATCACCGGCGTTGGCAGAGCAACTGATAGTGTCCGCCGGTCGAGACCCCAGATTGTTCGGTCTCTGAAAATACCGCCTGTTTCGGAAGAGGTTTTCGTGCCAATTTCAATTTAGGGTTGATTAGGAACAAATAATGAACATATTCTGATTGTTCAGCGTCTCGATGCCTTTCTTCGAGAGCGATGATATATAAAGGGATCCGGAATGAAATTGAACACCTTTCGCTTTATCAAGGGCTTTGGGGCAATTCTGAAAGTGTCGGGGGTTGTTGCTCTGCCGTCGGTTTGCCTGGCCGCGGACGGTGCTGTCATCCCGTGGGAACAGCAACCTGAAGTTCTTCGGTCTGAAATAGAGGGCTATGTCAATTCAAGCCTCGATCCCGCAATGTTCAAGGTGCAGGTCGCGGAGGATGTCCGTGTGGTCTATCTGGGCTTTTCGCCCGAGGAAATCGAACAGAATGCGGAGCAGTTTCCAGATATTCCAGGCCACGAGGTGACACATCTTCCTTATGGTCGAGAGGATTATTATAGCACTCCCGTAAATATTGTAGATTACCAGACAAATAATACGATCACCTTGCTCAGTGTTGATTTGACAAAGGATGTCGTGCCGGGCGCTGACCTCTATAAAGGAGACATCAGAAAAGTGCTCGATCCGGATGGGGATTTTTTCCATGCGATAGGTACCTCTGTTTATCAATTGATGAGAGCTGGCGGTGTCATCGTTGAACTCGGCCCCCCGATCGAGCGTTTTCGTGATGCGGAGTTTTTCTATCGCAAAGCATTGTTGAATACGGCCTGCACGTCTCAATTCGATTACGCGTCGTTTGACGACGGTACACAGGAAAACACCATGGTTGTTTATTCCGGCGCCGAACCCGGTTCTGCCGAGCAGCTTCAGTGCCTGGAGATGCAAGCTCTGGTTTTCATGCGGCCTGCGGGACTTGCATTCGAGAGTGTATCTTCGAACGACTGATCTTCTGCGGTTATTCACCTGATAAACCGAATTGCAGAACACTCGTCCGGGGGCCGTGTGGCCGGTTCCCGGACTGTGAAACGGCTTTGAAGTTCACGGCATGTGCCCGGTCTGACTTCCGGCTGTTCTGATGAGCAAGGCGGAACCAGCTTACTGCCGTGCCTCTGCCTTCGCGGTTGGCTTCCGAGCGAAGCGCATCGCCAAATTCCACCCCTTTATCAGTTTCGATTTCAGTGTGCAGGCCTTTTGGCCTGCACAGATGTTTTCGACGTGTCGAATTCGCTGAGGAGGCGAGACAATGGAAAACAAGGTGTCCGAGAAACAGGTCATTGAAGAACTGGATCAGATCCAGAAGCAACTTATGAAAAAATACGGCTCAGGAGGTGTTGCAAACGAAAAGCTGCAGGACGAGCTCAGAGAGTTTGGGAGTAAAGGCGATGGCTATTGGGACGCCAGAAAGATCCTCGAAGGTGCGCTTATCTACAACCGAACGCGGAGCGAGGATCCTGAAAAGCAGAAAATGGTTGATGAAATACTCGGCGAGAATTTGAAGGTTGGGCCGGCGGTATCTGGTTGTGGAACCCAAAAAGGTTGTTCATTCGCATTGAAGATCTGAGACTGTTTGGTGACCAAACACAATCAGCTTCAGGAGCGATGTAATGAACAACCCGGACCAGTATGCCCAGACGTGTTTTTACAGTCGAGAGCAAATCGTTGAGCGTTATCAGAACGGTGAGAAGGCGCCAGCGATTGCAGTTGCCTTCGGAATTTCTGACTGCACGGTCTAAAAGTGGCTGAAGCGGTTTCGCGAGCACGGCCTTTCCAGGCTGGACGCCCGCTCCAGCGCGCCCAGAACCTGCTCCAATTCACATATGGCCGGGTGACGGAACCTGATCGTCTTGCTGCGGCTGACGGCAGACGAGATCGCAAAAGTGCTCGAGTTTCCGCGCTCCACTGTTGCTCAGACGGGGCCAATTCACGTTTGATGCGGTGCAGCCGCTGGTACAGCGAAATTAAACAGGGCTACGCAGGGGGCGAGTAGTGAACGAAGATCAGATGCGGGAAATCGCCCGCGAAGGTGGCAAAGAAGGCGGCCGGGAGGCTGCTCAAGAGGTGCTTAGAGCACTCGGTGTCGACATCGAACATCCGTTGGAAGCTCAGAAAGACATGCACTTTCTGCGTGATTTGCGAAAAGGAACTTCCAGTATCAAGGGCAAAGTGATCAATACGATTGTGGGCGCATTGGCAGTTGCTGGACTTTACAAACTTCTGTCAGGAATTCGGTGAGGACCTTGAAGTCACTATAAGGCGACTTTCGGTGTGATGATTGGTGCCGCCGATCAGATGGGTGATTGACCCTGATAAACGTGATACCGCGCTGGCGCAGACATTGGAGCTAGCTGCTTGAGTAAAGCCTTTGTTTGAGCCGGAATGTACCGGCAGATGAAATTGCGGAATGCAACTGCCTTCCATGGGGTTAAATTTCTAGTTGTAGTCGACTGGCGGCAAGAGTTCGCTTCTCTCAGGGAGAGAAATTGCACTTTCCTTCCCTCCAAGCCAGGCAAGCTTAGAGATAGCTGAAGTTACCGACCGCCTTCGGCGGCTGCACCTTCTGGTGCAGCCGACTATGACGGGAAACTAATATTTATTGTTGAATTGTCCTGCCGTCCGTTCGGCGTTGCTCGTTTTCTTTGGTTTCTTGCCGTTTGGTTCAGATGACACCAACTACAATTGCAGCCAAAAACGCAAAGGCTGCCAGGAAGGCAATCATGTTCAGGTTCCGTACAAGGGTCATATGTCCGCTCCCGATTACCTCTTTCAGACTGAGTGATACTAAGTCAGCATAATGCCGAAGCGAAGCAAAAAAGATGCTGCAGCGCAGCGGCGCTGTGCATTCCAGAGTTGTGGTTGTTGATAAATCATTAAGTAAGGCCTTGATTGGAAACGCTCACAGCCATTCGCGAAAGCCAGAACTGGTTTTGCACAGCTGTCACGATCGAGGATTGTGAATAATGGTGTGGCGGATCTCGTAGACTGTAGGGCCGCATTACAGCTGCGGGCTGTTCATCCAGTCCGCCGATGTCAACGGTAGCTTAATGTTAAGAGCAGGCTGATACAGTTTGCGCCTACGCGGTTGGCGCGTCGGAGTGTCAATGATCAATCTTGCAAAACTCGCTGAACTGGCAAGGGACTCAACTGCTGCGGGGCGCAAAAGCCTTGTCAGTACGCTGACCGACCTTTTCGTGGGTTCTGGCGATGATCGCGATGAGCAGATCAGCCTGCTTTTTGGTGACATCGTTCTGAAGGTGCTGGGGCAGCTCGAAGAAGAAACCCGGATCATTCTATCCAAACGTGTTTGCAAGGAAAAAGACGCACCTCATGACCTGATGGTGAAGCTGGCTCAGGATGGATTTCCCGTTGCTGGACCGGTTCTGGAAAACTCGCCCGCACTTACGTCCGACGATCTCGTGGCGATCGCATCCTCTGCCTCCATGGAGCATCTGGGTGCAATTGCCGTGCGTGAAACAGTCGACAAGGCAGTTACCAGTGTACTGGTCGACCGCGGAGATACGTCGGTTTTGAGCAAGGTGGCTGAAAACCAAGGTGCAGAATTTGCCGATGCGTCGTTCCTGAAACTGGTAGAGAAAGCCCGGTCGAGTGAAGCAATCCAGGCTGCATTGATCAACCGCACGGATTTGCCGGAAGAGGCCGCGCATGCCCTGTTGCCTTTCTTAACAGAAGAATTGAAAGAGAGAGTTGGTGCGCTCGGGGCCGACAGTACACTTGTTCAGCTTCTGGCTGAGCGCGCTGCCACCGAAGTGGCGGCACGTGCTCACAAGCTTGAAGATGCCCGCGAACAGTCTAATGCGTTGATCCGCGACGTGGTCAGCAAGAAAACCAAAATTGATGAAGCGGTGACCTTGTTTGCACGGTCAGACCGAACAGCGGAGCTTGGGATGTTGCTTGCGAAGGTCAGCAACTTGCCTCCTGCGGCCGTATCTCAGCTCTTGTTCAGCTCAAGTGACAAACCCTTGATTATCCTTTGCAAGGGAAACGGTGTTAGTTCCGAAGCCTACAAGGATATTTTGACGATGCGTGCCCGCCGGTTGCGCATAGGCGGGCTGGAACTGAATACCGCAATCCAGCGTTACGCAGCGCTCAGTGAAGAGGGCGCGCGCCGGTCACTTGAGATTTTGAAACAATCCGGGGCTAATTTCGGTTTGAAAACCGAAGAGCAAGAAATCGAAGTCGACGACGCAAAGTCCAAGAAGAGCATTCCCTTCGCCTCCAGTCGCTGAGATTGCTTTTGTTAATTCGCGGATCTTTGCAAGGTCGCTGTCATGGCTGCGGCAGAAATCAAGAATGCGCCGCCAATTCTGTTTACCAGCTTCAGCAAGGATGGGTTTCTCAGTTTTTGGCCGAGAGCCGATGCCGCGTAGGCGTAAACAGCTGCGTTCAAAATACCCAAAACAACAAACGTTGTTCCCAGAAGTGCGAGTTGTGGAACGACCGGGGCTTGCGGCGCGATAAAGTGTGGCAAGAACGCCATGAAAAAAACGATACCCTTGGGGTTCAGCGCTGTGACCACATACGCATGCCAGAATATCTTTTGGGCAGGAACATCGGCAACCTGATGCGGCCCGAGTGCTGTCGGTCGGCTTCTCCACATCTTCAGACCAAGCCAGACGAGGTAGATCGCTCCCACCCACTTGAGCAAACTGAAAGCGGTCGCTGACGCCGCCAGAATAGCGCCAAGACCCATTAATGAGGCAGTTGCTGCCGTTGCGTCGCCCAAGCCCACACCGAGAACACTGGCAACCGCAGACTTACGCCCTTGAGTCAGGGCGTAGCTGACAACCAGCATGATCGTAGGCCCCGGGATCGCTAGGACGATCAGGGTGGCAACCACATACGCGGAGAAGAGTTCTAATGTCATTGGAAACCTTCAATTTTTCCCAAATGCAACCATAGACGCAGGACAGGCGTTGTTCAATATTGATGGTTTTCGATTATCGAAGAATGCGGGGCAGGAAATGCAGATAAGCGTCGTGTTTGTTTCCGCAGTCTTGGTAGCGGTCTTTCTCCAGCCTCCTGACGCTTCTGCTGCCACTCCAATGCCAAAAGAAAAGCCGCTTCAGGATCTCGGTTTGAAGGGTTTTGCTGAAGGTATTGATGTGCCAGCGGCAAAGCCTGCTGATAAGACAAACGCATCTGCGCTGGCTCCAGTTGAAGGTGGCGGAAAATCATCTCCAACAGAAACGCCTGAACTTGCATCCTGCGATATCCAAGATGCAGTGTTTGATCGACTTGCTCCGTTGCAAGGACACTCGGGCGATGAGGGCTGCGGGATAGCAGTGCCAATAAATCTGACGGGTGTACGTAGCGCAAGTGTCGATGTAGCCTTCCCGACGAAGGCCACCTTGTCTTGCGGGTTTGTCAAGACATTCTCCGAGTGGGTAATTCAAGACGTTGTGCCGATTGCACAGGCGGAGTTTGGAAAGCCAGTGACGGAATTTTACACAGGCCCTGGGTACCAATGCCGGCGTCGAAATAATCAGCCAGACGGGAAGCTTTCGGAACATGCATTGGGCAAGGCCATTGATATTACGGCATTTCGGTTAAGTGACGGGACCAAGATCTCAGTCGAAACGGATTGGGCAAGCAAGACCGAGAAGGGCAGCTTTTTGTCGTCCATACACAAGGCAGCCTGCCAACGCTTTACGACCGTGCTCGGCCCAGACGCAGACCCCAATCACAAGTCCCACTTTCATCTCGATATCGGGTGTCATGGCAAAAGCTGTACTTACGTTATCTGCCAATAGTCCAATCCCGACTTGCAAACCAGCTGCAAGATTGGTCCTTTCTACCCAATGAGTTCTAACGCCGGAACGACTGATGGAACGATATAAAACAGCAATTGACGCCGCCCTGGATCTTCGTCCCGATCAACCCGTTTATTGTTTCCGCCCGGACGTGCTGAAGCATGACGCACAGCAATTTCAGTCACTTTTCCCCGGCAAGACCGCTTATGCGGTCAAGACGAATGGAGAACCGTTTGTTCTTGAAGCACTCGCAAAGGCCGGAATCAGCTGTTTCGATGTGGCATCACCGGCCGAATTTGCTTCAGTGAAGAAGGCTGCGCCAAAAGCAGAGATGCTTTACATGCATCCTATCAAAGCGCAGTCAGACATTCGATTGGCACTTGAAACTTACGGTATTCGAACGCTTTCACTCGACCACGAAGACGAGGTCGCGAAGATCCTGCGCATTGTTCGGGCCCTCGATATTGATCCTGGAACGATCACGCTTTTTGTTCGTATCGCTACAAAGGGTCACGCAGCCTACGAATTGTCGAAAAAGTTTGGTGCAGCTCCCGGCCATGCGGTTGAGTTGCTGCAACGGATCAACCGCATCGGCTTCAAATGCGGTTTGTGTTTTCACGTTGGCAGCCAGATCGAAGAGCCTGAAACCTACGAACGGGCGCTGGCTTCTGCAGACTGGATCAGGTCACGTGCCGGGGTCCCCATCGTTGAACTGGATGTTGGAGGTGGATTTCCTGCCGTTTATGGCCATGACCCCCGCCGCAAGGTACCGGAGATGCCCACGCTAGAGGAACTGATGGGGCAGTTGAAGACAGATATCGCCGATTGGCAGTTCGACGACCTTCCTCTCGTTGCCGAGCCCGGCCGCGTGATCGTTGCCCGGTCAATCTCGCTTATCGTGCGTGTGTTGCTGAAAAAAGGCCGCCGTCTCTACATCAATGACGGAATTTGGGCTTCGCTTTCCGACAGTTGGACCGGGAAGATCACTCTGCCGGCCCGATTTATTCCCGACCCGGCTCGCAAGACGCGTGCGGGACAGCCCGACAAGATTGTACCCTTCAAGGTTTGCGGAGCAACTTGCGACAGTGTCGATATTCTTTCCCGGCCCTTCTGGCTACCGGAAACGGTCGACACAGGAGACTGGATCGAGATCGGCCACATAGGAGCCTACAGCTTGTCACTACGCACCCGGTTCAACGGATTTTATCCCGACAAGGTAATTGAGGTTGCTTCGCCGTTCGACTCCGGTGCAGCACCGGAAGGCTTTGCTTCAATCGAAACCATGGCTGATTAGCCAAAAAGGCTGATGTCCACCAAACGGTGCTAGCGCCTTTATCAAGGCCAGTTCCTCAAAAAAAGGCAACAAGCGGGTGACCGGTTCGGCCGGTCTGTCGTTTGTCGCCGTAAGTTCTGAAACACCACCAAGGGGTCGGCTTATTGGCAGAAGCGCTGTTCGCCCTGGTAGGTGGTGTAGGTGCCGGTTGATGGGTTGAACGACCGGAACTTCGAAGAACAATATTGATACCAGGCGGGGCTCCAAGGCTGGTAACCGATGCCCGTATGGACTTGACCCGGGTAGGGAGCCGGCGGGTAGTGATTCACTGGCGGCGGGCCTGCGTAGCTCGGTTGGCGGGTCGCACCCAGCAGAATGGCACCTGCGGCCAGGCCGATGACGCCAGCAGCGACGGCTGCGCCCAGATTGTCATTGTTTTTGTGTCTATTTTGATTTCGGTTATGGTGTCTGTGGCTTTGATGATGCCCACCACGGTGGTCGCGCCAGCCGTGGCGCGACCCAGCTTCTGCGGATGCAAAGGTCGGCAAAAGAAGGGCACCTGTCAGGGCGGCGGCAACGAGACGTTTGCTCATGGTCTTCATCGGTTTTCTCCAAAGGAAGGCGCCGTTTCCGAGTGGCGCCGTATCTGATGGTGAGACATTCGCATGGGAGGGCTGAACCGGTTCTGAGATGTCTGTTCATCTGACGTTCAGATTCAGTGAGGCGTGGAGAAAACATGAAATGGTAATTGGTCTGGCCGAAAGGCTTCAGAATTTGGAGGGGCTGTGAGCCTGGAAAAAGAAGCGAAATCAGTTATTCGTCCGACCGATGATCAGGCCAGGAGGTTGGCGAAGGAATTAATAAGAACTGCTAGATTTGGTGCGCTGGCGGTGCTCGAAGCCGGAACGCGGCATCCAGTGGCAAGCCGCGTTGCGGTTGCGACTGACCTGGACGGTACGCCTGTCATCCTGACAAGTTCATTGTCGGGGCATACCACAGCAGTTCTTGCCGATCCTTCTTGTTCGCTGCTTTTAGGTGAACCAGGAAAAGGCGATCCGCTTGCTCATCCGAGAGTTTCTCTCTTTTGCACGGCCGCCAAGATTTCAAGAGAAAGCACCGAGCACGAGCGACTGCGAAATCGATATCTGTCTCGGCACCCGAAAGCCGAACTATACGTTGATTTTGGAGATTTTTCCTTTTTCAGACTTGAGCTCTCACGAGCAAGCCTGAACGGAGGGTTCGGCAAGGCCTTCGAGCTCGAAAAGCAGGATCTAGAAACGCCGGTCAGTGACCTTGCCGACTGGGCGTCAGTGGAGGCGGGTGCGGTTGCGCACATGAACTCGGATCATCGGGATGCTGTGAAACTTTATGCGCAGAACCTTCTGAAGGCCGAGGCAGCCAACTGGCGGCTTGCCTGCCTGGATCCCGAGGGGATCGATCTTGTGGCTGGAGACAAGGTGAGGCGTCTCTGGTTTGCGGATCGGCTTGAAGATCCTTCTGAACTTAGGCCTGCGTTAGTGGCCTTGGCTTTGCAAGCGCGCAACACCTGACAGCAATTCGACCGGCAAGTCTCACAAGAAGCCAGGTTGCCGTTGCTTGTTGTTTCTGACAAGGCTATCGAAAGTTCTCTTTTTCAATCTGGACGTTTGTTTTGCCAACACTCTGACCGGTCATCGATCCCGCCATGCGTTCAATTGAACGCGTCGTGAACTTGTTCGTCCTGGCGGCGGATCGGGGCCGGTGTGGCTTGGCCATGCGCATCTGATCCTGTTCCGGTTCATTGCACACATTTCTATTTTTCCAGCCAAACTGAGCGCCGTGAGCTGACGCTTTTCGGCCGCCCCGACTGCCTGTGAAGGACTTCCCGTGCGAGGAAGACCCGCAGAATGTCATTTGTTTTAAACGTAGAATGGATTGTTGTCCGTTCTGGAACTCCAAATATAAATCGTCCGTGCCAAAGGTGTGGAGTTGTGAAATCTTTTGGTTCGACCGGCAAATTTCGACTGAACGCAAATGGTGGCCAACTTGATGCCTGGCTGATCTATCGCTGCATAGATTGCAGCAGCAGATGGAACAGGACCCTTTTTGAGCGCCGACCTGTTGGTGACCTGCAGCCAGATCTGCTGGAGGCATTGCAGAGGAATGATCAAGGGTTGGCAGACGCTTTTGCCTGCAAACTTGCCGGGGTATCCGGAAGCTGCGCCGATACCGAGTTCGGTCTGGAGCGCCGGTTGGTGTCCGGTGTGTGTGCGCACGCTGACAAGGCGGTGCTCACGCTTCTTAACCCGGACCATGTAGAGGTGCGTCTTGATAAGGTGCTTGCAATTGGGCTCGGTCTGTCGCGTAGCAACCTTTCAAATATGGTAACGCGAGGCGCTCTGAAGATGCCATTGAGTGCCGCAAAGGCTCTGAAGAGGCGTGTTCCCGAACAGCTTGTCTGTGAGCTCGACCGTTCTGCAGAACCTTACAAAACGGTTGGATTTGAAGGTCTGCTTGATCTCAGCCTTCCATAAAGCGAAAGCGATCGCAGGTGGAGATTAAGGTCTGACGGGGCGTGTGTGGCCAGTGAACAATTGGGGGAGAGTTGACCCAAGCACTGAAATGCTTCAGTCGAGTGCTGCTATCCCCCCTATATGCATATCAGGCTGCCATGCCTGCTTTGCGGAGATGGCAGCTCAGCGCTTTGGTGCTTCAATTCCAAGACCGGAAAATGTGACGACATGGGTCAAGCTGCGCGCAGATGTCCCAGAAAGTCGCTCAGCCCATCTCGTATTGTCGTGATCTGGGACGAAATGTTCTGGACGCCGCTCACAACCTCCCCAACCCTTTCGCCTGAAATCTGGGCGGCATGGTTCACCTGGGAAATGTTGACGGTAATGTCGGCGCTACCTTGCGCGACCTGATGTGCGTTTTTGGCTATTTCCGAAGTGACTGCGTTCTGTTCTTCAATCGCCGACGCAATTCCGGAAATCTGTTCCCGAATTTCCATCATGGCTTTTACCACGGTGGTAATCGCATCGGAGCAGGTGGCCGCACCCGTCTGGACACCGCTCAACTGAGACCCGATCTGATCGGTCGCCTGTCCAGTTTGAGTTGCAAGTGCCTTTACTTCAGATGCGACAACGGCAAAGCCCTTGCCTGCTTCACCAGCTCTCGCAGCTTCAATCGTTGCATTCAGGGCCAGCAAGTTCGTTTGGGCAGCAATGTCGCTGATCAACTTGAGCACGTCCGTGATCTCTTCAGCGGACGCAGACAGCTTTCCGACGGTGTCGCCAGACACTTCCGCCTGCTCGGATGTGCGAGAGGTGGAAGAATTGGCAAGCGTTATCTGTCTGCTGATTTCATGGATGGAACTTGCCAACTCCTCAGATGCAGACGCAACAGACTGAACCGAAGCCGTCGCCTGTTCAGCCGCTGCAGCGACGGTGTTGGATCTCTCGATGGTCTCGTGACTGTTTTGGGCCAATTCGTCAGCGCCGGTTGCTAGTTCCCTCAAAGCTAAAACGGCTGTATCGCAGCTGGTCATCAGCAGTTTTTCAAGCTCATCGGCTAATCGTAGCCTGGTTTCCCGGCGGTCTGCTTCTGCCTGGATTTCCTCTTCGCGCGCTTGATCCTGCAGACGCTTCATTTCAATAGTATTTTCCCGAAACGTTTCGAACGCTCTTGCTACCCGGCCGATTTCGTCTCTTGTGTGAACGTTGACTTCCACATCCGTGTTGCCTCTCGATAGCTCGAGAAGGCCTGTCGTGACCTGGTGCAACGGTCGGGAAATCAGAAATTTTGCGAAAAGTACCGAGCCGATTATGCAAAAGATCAAGGTCAGTGACGCGGTGATCGATATTTGCCGAAAAGCCTGTTGTTCGTGATTTTCTGCTGCACTTGCGGCGACTTGTGTAAAGCGTTCTATCTCGGTCAGCAGCGAGACCAGTTCGTGGTCCAGACGGTTTTGTTCTTTTTCCAGCTCAACGAGCAATTTGCTCGCGTCCGTCAGATTGTTCTGTTCGATCTTCTGTAAAATCGCTGCTATTTCAGCCGAGTAGGTTTGATACTCGGTATCGATACGTTTCAACTGTTCAAGGGCTTTTGAAAACTCGTCTCGTTCAATCGCGCTGGATGATTTTTCGAGCGCCAGGTTGGCGAGAGCTTCGGCTTTCAGGATTTCACCGGAAACCTGTTCGTTCAAGGCGGCCAAGGTTGATTTCAGGGCTTCTGTCGATGTCTCTTCGTCTTGAGAAGTCAGGCCGGAGACGCGCATGATGCGTTCAACGATCGCTGCCTGTTGCAGTTGATGGCTGGCAACCTGACTGATCGCTTGCGAGAGCGGAATATCCTTCTCGGCGATGTTCTGAAGTTCCTTACCGATCATTCCCATCTGAATAATCGCAACGGCAGCCACGACAAGCAAACCAAGACTGAGCAAGGCGACCAGTGCGAGAATTTTCGCAGCCACCGAGGTTGCAATGGGATTTGATGCCAGCATGTCTCAGGAACCCGATTTTCTTGGCACTGCGGGCAGTACCTCAGTTGATGCTGGATAAGTTTAGGCGGGGCCAGGTTGAAAAAACGGTAAATTTTCTACCTGAAGGATAAAGTATTTCCCGTATAGGTAGAATTTGCAGTGTCGAATTCCTGGGGGAATAATCCAAAAAACGGCCGCCTCGAAAGGCGGCCGTTCTTATTCATGGAAATGATTGTGAGGTTAGGGTTCAGGCGTTGCCCCAGCCACCTGCTGTTGGTGTGACAACAGTGACGGCCTCTCCAGCTTCAAGCACAGTCTGATCACAACCTTCGAGCTGCTGTATTGCACCATCCAGCCTTCGAACTTCCGTTCGGCCGAGTTCACCGTCGCTCCCTCCGGCCAGACCCTTTGGCGGAACAGTTCGGTGGGACGCAAGGATTGCGCAATCCATCTTTTCAAGAAAGCGCAGGGTGCGTTTGGTGCCGTCTCCCGCGGACCATTTCCCCTTGCCTCCCGTTCCCTTGCGGATATGGAAGTCTTCCAGGAGAACCGGGAAACGGAACTCCAGCACTTCCGGATCAGTGAGCCGCGAGTTGGTCATATGGGTGTGGACGCCGTCCGTTCCGTTGAAGCCGGGACCGGCCGGAGAGCCGGAACAAATGGTCTCATAGTACTGATACGTGTCATTGCCGAATGTGAGGTTGTTCATGGTGCCCTGAGCATTCGCCATCGCGCCAAGAGCGGCAAAAACTGCGTTGGTGACATGTTGCGACGTTTCCACGTTGCCTGCCACCACCGCAGCCGGATAGGACGGCCGCAACATGCAGTCGTCCGGAATGACGATGTTGATCGGCTTGAGGCAGCCGGCATTCATCGGAATGTCGCCGTCTACCATGACCCGGAAGCAGTAAAGGATTGCGGCGCGGGTTACAGGTTCCGGCGCATTGAAGTTGTTCGGCTTAACGGCGGAAGTGCCGGTAAAGTCGACCGTTGCCTCGCGCTTCGATTTGTCGACGGTGATCTTGACCTTGATCACCGAACCCTGGTCGGTCGGATACTCGTACTCGGAGTCCTTCAGAGCCTCGATTACACGGCGAACGCTTTCTTCCGCATTATCCTGAACGTGTCCCATGTAGGCCTGAACCACGTCCAGGCCGAAATGAGCGACCATCTTCCGCAGCTCCTGAATGCCTTTTTCATTTGCGGCAATCTGTGCGGACAAGTCGGCAACGTTCTGCTGCGGGTTGCGGGCAGGGTAGGGATGGTTCGTCAGCAGTTCGACCAGTTCCTGTTCGCGGAACCGGCCTTCATCGACAATCTTGAAATTGTCGAAGAGAACGCCTTCCTCGTCTACGTTGGTTGCGCGCGGTGTCATGGAGCCGGGCGCGGAGCCTCCGACATCGGCGTGGTGGCCACGAGAAGCCGACCAGAAGAGGATCTCCTTGCCGTCGTCATCAAAGACGGGCGACACCACAGTTATGTCCGGCAGGTGTGTGCCACCGTTGTAAGGAGCATTGAGCGCAAAAACATCACCCGGTTTGATCTTGCCCTTGTTGAGCTTGATGACCGTTTCAACCGAGCGGTCCATCGAACCCAGATGCACCGGCATGTGTGGAGCATTGGCAACGAGTGCGCCATCCGCATCGAACACTGCGCAGGAGAAATCCAGACGTTCCTTGATGTTGACCGAGTAGGCTGTGTTCTGCAGGGTGACGCCCATCTGTTCCGCAATCGACATGAACAGGTTGTTGAACACTTCAAGCATGACAGGGTCAGCGTGTGTGCCGATGGCTTCTGCGCGTTTCAAAGGCACGATGCGTTTCAGAATCACGTGATCCTTTGAATTGACTTCTGCCTGCCAGCCGTCTTCGACCGCAATTGTTGCATGCGGCTCGATGATTACAGCGGGGCCGGTCACTTTCATACCCGGTTGCAGAGTTTCACGTTTGAAGATGCCTGCCTTGTGCCAGCTCCCTTCAGAGTAAATGCTGGTGGAAGTATTCGGGGTGGAGGACTCGGAAGCCAATGCCAGGTCCGGCTCGGTGAGGCCGGCGCCGCCACCGGCTGTTTCGACTTCAAGAGCTTCCACAACAACCGGCTTCTTCTCATAGGCAAAGCCGAACTGTTTCTTATGCGCATCCTCGAATGCCGCTCGCATTCCAGACACGGACCCGAGCGGTACTGGCAGCGGGGTGTCCGTGCCGTCGTAGCGGAGATGTACGGTCGCGGTTGTTTGGCGTGCCTTGGCTGAGATTGATTGTCTGTCGAGTTCGGCTTCCGTCTGGCTGGCAAGCTGATCACGCAGAGCCTGAAGCTCCGGGATGAGCTCATCTGTCAGCGTCTTGACGACGGCCTGTTGCCGGTCTGCCCGTATATCGGCCAATCCCATGCCGTATGCGGACAGGATGCCTGAGAACGGATGCAGGATGACGGTCTTCATGCCGAGACTGTCGGCAACGCGGCAGCCGGTCTGGCCGCCAGCGCCTCCAAAACACGTCAAGGCGTATTCGGTTACGTCGTATCCGCGCTGCACCGAGATCTTCTTGATGGCGTTGGCCATGTTCTCGACTGCAATTTTCAGAAAGCCGTCGGCGACGTCCTCCGGTGAGCGGCCATCACCGATACGCATGGCCAAATCTGTGAAGCGTTTTCGGACAATGTCGCCGTCGAGCGGCTGATCCTGATCCGGGCCAAAGATTTTCGGGAAGAATTCCGGTGCAAGTTTGCCCGTCATCAAGTTGGCATCGGTAACGGTAAGCGGGCCACCGCGGCGATAGCAAGCCGGCCCCGGATTGGCACCCGCGGAATCCGGACCAACCTGAAAGCGGCCGTCCGCATAATGAAGGATCGATCCGCCGCCGGCTGCAACCGTATGGATCATCATCATGGGCGCGCGCATGCGGACGCCGGCAACCTCCGTCTCGAAAGCGCGTTCGTAGTCGCCATCGTAGTGGCAGACGTCGGTAGACGTGCCGCCCATGTCAAAACCGATGATCTTTTCGTAACCTGCCATGCGTGAGGTTTCGACGGCGCCGACGACCCCTCCGGCCGGGCCGGACAGGATCGCGTCTTTTCCCTGGAAGAGATCTGCAGCGGTGAGACCACCGGAAGATTGCATGAACATCAGCCGAGGGCCTTCGCCCAGTTCTTCCTGAACCTGGTTCACATAGCGGCGCAAGATCGGGGACAAATAGGCGTCCACCACGGTGGTATCGCCCCGTCCCACCAGCTTCATCAGCGGTGATACTTCGTGGGACACGGAGATCTGCGGGAAGCCGATGTCTTCCGCAATTTTTTTCAGTAGCTGTTCGTGCGCCGGATAGGCGTATGCATGCATCAGCACGATTGCGATAGAACGAATGCCATCATCCCATGCCGCCTGCATTTCCGTGCGGGCCTGTCCCTCATCCAGCGCGCATTCCAGTTCCCCGTCAGCACGGACGCGCTCGACAATCTCGTGGACACTCTCGTAGAGGAGCTCAGGCTTTATGATTTCCTTGGCAAAAATGTCCGGGCGCGCCTGATAGCCGATCTCCAGGGCATCCCGAAAACCCTTGGTAATGAACAGTGCTGTCCGCTCGCCCTTGCGCTCCAGAAGGGCGTTGGTGGCAACGGTCGTGCCCATCTTGACGGTCGCGATCTTGTCCGAGGGAATGGCATCCCCCTTTTTGACGCCAAGCAATTCCCGAATGCCCTGGATGGCGGCGTCGCGGTAAGCTTCCGGATTTTCGGAGAGCACCTTGTGTGGATGCAACGTGCCGTCAGGCGACCGGCCAACAATGTCGGTAAACGTGCCGCCACGGTCGATCCAGAAATCCCACTTGGCTGTCATGATCTTCCCTCTGATGCTTCCGGCTTACGGAACACGCGATTCCGCGCCGTTAATTGGCATTTTGATATCAAGTAATTTTATGCTGACATTTTATCGATAAAATGTCGATGAAAAAATCTGAATGGGTTGGCATTTGAACTTTTTATCGCTGCCATCATTCCCATATGTGCTGGCGATACAGAGAGAAACCAGGAAAGCGCCGATGTCGGATAACGAAAGGTCAGGGGACAAGGACCCGTTCTTGTTGCGTCTGGTGGATGCAGTGGATTTTACGATCAGCGTTCTGACTGCGGACATCTGGTTTGTTGTTGTTGGCCTGCTGGTGGCGTTGCTATTTGGCGCTACGCTGTTGGGGCTCCTCTTGGAGTTTGCAATTGGCGCATTCGTGCTTGGCGTCATAGCGTTCGGTTTCTGGCTGTATTCGGAATGGGGTCCATTCGAGTGAGATTATTCAGCCTGCCTGCGTTCCAGAAGCGTTAGGCCGCTGGCACCCCACCCAAAGCGTTTCGCAGCTGGAGAGTTTTTCCTCGGACCAAAGGCTTCTTCCGCTGCGCGCATTTCCTCACCGCCGGTATGGACGATTAACAACCATCTTGCATTCTTGTTGCCTTGTCCCAGTTCATCGACTGTCTCGACTGCGGTGAAGGCGTCCGGACCGCGCAGGTAATAAGACAGGGCAGGGGCGGCAAAGCCCTTGTACAGCAGCAGATGGTCTTGCTCGCCTTTCAGCGCCCCATAATCTTTAGCAATCTGACGCCATTCCGGGCGAATTTTTTCCAATAGCGTGAATTTCAGTTCGGGATAGCTCAGCCATAGGGCGGCAGCGAGTACTGCAACCGGTGCGATGCGTGGGGCCAGGCGCTGGGCTGTTGCCGATGCCAACAGGATAACTCCCGGCCAGGCAGCTATCAGATATCGGTCGAAAAGGATCGGGTGCACAAAAATCGAATAGAGATAGGCCAGGCATGGTGGACCGGCGGCATAGGCAAAGCAGATGAGGATTGCGTTTGCGCTTTGCGGCTTGCCGAAATACCTGCCAGGCAAGGGCAAACAGGCCAGAAGACTGGCAAGGGCCAGCCCCGCCAGCATCCAGAACAAGGGCAGCGACCCGGCCAAGTTGAAGGCTATGTTGGAGAGAAATGCCGCATCCGGATAGTCAATCCAGAAGCCTTGCTCGGCCACCGACGTTGCCCGGACCGCCAGAATGATAAGCCAAGGCAGGAAAGCCCAAGTGCTTGCAGCCATTGCGATGCAAATCAGAAGTGGGGTGGACAGGACGAGACGCCCAGAACGGAACAAGCTGCGCAGAGCGAGGGCGGCGCAGACCATTCCGACAGATCCGAAGCCCAAGAGGGCGTAGATATGACTGTAAAGGAACAGGGCGCCTGACACGGCAAGCGCGATGAGCCGCCACGCAGATGGCTTCTCCAGGGTCTTCAGAACAAAAAACAGGAAGGCGAGACCGCAAGCTGCCAGCAATGCGTACATGCGCGCTTCTGTCGAATACCAGATGTGAAACGGTGAGACGGTCAGTAGAGCTGCTGCCAGCAGGCCGGCGGTTTTTCCTGCCAGGGCCTTGCCTGTCAGATAGATCAGCCAGACGGCCAGAATTCCCAAAAAGACTGAGGGAAGTCTTAGCGCCGTTTCGCTGTCTCCGGCGACCGGCATTGTCAGCCAAAGAATAACGTTATGCAGTGGCGGATAGTTGTCGGCTGCCACGGTGGTCAGCAGCTCTGAAAATGTTCCCTTGGACTGGCTCCAGCTAACGGCTTCATCGTACCAGAGGCTCGTTCTGTCCAGGTTCTGAAAACGAAGCAAAGCCGCTGCTGCCAGAATGAGCGCCAAAACCAGATGATTGACTTTGTCTTCAGTCAGGAAGCGATTGTTGTGTGGCAGCGCCAAGTCAGGTTTCCTCATTGTCTGGCCGGAACGCTAGTCAATCCTTTTGATGGAGGGAAGCTTGCAATAGGTCTTGATGGCAACAATGACATTTTATCGATAAATTATTGATGTTGTCTCCGTTTCCGTCTAGTGTTCTCGCAGATGCGCTTTCGAAGGTGTTCAAAGAATGCACCCAGAGCAGCATCCCGACGGGCGCCAACGCCCGCTTCCAAGAGGAGAAAACCATGCTGCAATCTCGTTTTCTGTCCCGTGCCGGAGTCCATCTGGCCGCTGCCGCTGCATTGAGTCTGGCAGGATTGACCGCTGTTTCCGCTGAAACAAAGTGGGACATGCCGACGCCTTATGGCGACAGTAACTTTCACACCCAAAACATTGCTGCCTTCGCTGAAGACGTGAAGGAAAAGACGGATGGCTCGCTTGTCATCCAGGTCCATTCGGCCGGATCGCTGTTCAAGCATCCGGAAATCAAAAATGCAGTTCGCAAGGGGCTTGCGCCGATTGGCGAAGTTCTGGTCTCCCGTCTTTCCAACGAAGACGCTGTCTTTGGGGTGGATTCCGTTCCCTTCCTTGCACCGTCCTACGATCAGTCCTGGAAGCTTTACCAGGCGTCGAAGCCGGTACTTGAAGAAAAGCTCGGTGAGCAGGGCCTGCAGCTGCTTTACGCGGTGCCGTGGCCACCCCAGGGCATCTACGCGAAGACGGAAATCACCAAGGGGGATGACCTCAAGGGGCTGAAGTTCCGTGCCTACAATGCTGCCACCGAACGTCTGGCTCAGCTGGCTGGCGCCGTGCCTACACAGGTTGAAGTGCCGGACATTCCGACAGCCTTCTCCACCGGTCGGGTCGAGGCCATGATTACGTCGCCGTCCACCGGCGCGAATTCCAAGGCCTGGGACTTCCTGACCCACTATCACGACACCCAGGCCTGGTTGCCGAAGAACATGGTGTTCGTCAACAAGAGCGCCTTCGATGCCTTGAGCGATGAAGAAAAGGCAGCTGTTCTGGAGGCCGCTGAAGTTGCGGAAAAACGTGGCTGGGAAGCCTCCAAGGTGGAAACCAAGACAAAGACGCAGGTTCTTGTCGACAATGGCATCACTGTTGTGGAGCCGAGCAGCCAGCTGATCCAGGATCTTGCTGCAATTGGCGAGACAATGGCTGCCGAATGGCAGGAGGAAGCCGGAGAAACCGGCCAGGCTGTTCTCGAAGCCTACAAAAACTAAAAAGCCAAAGAAGCGCCGGACCCAACAAGTCCGGCGTCTTTTTTCAGATCAGCTGCACATCCGGTAGGGGAAACCGATGCGAAAGGCTTTGAATACGCTTTATCAAGCGTCAACGGCCATGGCTGCGTGTTGTCTCGTCGTCATTGCCAGTCTCGTGGTTCTTCAGGTGTTCGGGCGTATATTCGACTGGGTTAGAACGGTCGTCGGTCTTGAACCCCTGGGGTTACAGGTTCCATCGCTTGCGGAAATCGCAGGTTTTCTGTTGGTCGGAGCGTCCTTTCTTGCGCTTGCTGGCACGCTGCGCAACGGCGATCACATCCGGGTGGGGATCCTGCTTCAGTTCGTGCCCAAAGTTGGGGCGCGCATCCTGAATGTCTGGGCGGTCGCGGTCGCGCTTGCTCTGGCGGCATTCTTCACCTGGAACGCCGGACAGCTTGCGCTCGACAGCTACAAATTCAACGAGACTTCCTATGGCGTCATTCGGATCCCGCTTGTCTTTCCGCAGTCGGTGATGACCTTTGGCCTGCTGGTGTTCACTATCGGTTTGCTGGATGACCTCATCATGGCGCTCACGGGCAAGGCTCCGAGCTTTGAATCGGCCGCAAAAGCCGATCCGATCGAAGGGAAAGAATAATGGATCTCTCCCTGATCGCTTTCCTGCTCGGCCTTGGAATGCTGGCGGCGCTTGCGACCGGTATCTGGGTAGCCGTTGCTCTATTTGCTGTCGCGCTTGCCGCAATGATGGTGCTTGTCTCAGCGCCTGCCGGTCCGGTTCTGGCGACGACAGTTTGGGGTGCCTCGAATTCCTGGGACCTGACGGCGCTGCCCATGTTCATCTGGATGGGCGAAATCCTGTTCCGCTCAAGATTGTCAGAAGACATGTTCGCGGGGCTTTCGCCCTGGATGGGCAATCTGCCTGGCCGGCTGCTGCATGTGAACATCCTTGGGTGCGGTATCTTTGCCGCTGTTTCGGGATCGTCTGCTGCGACCACCGCCACCATCGGGCGTATGTCGCTGCCCGAATTGAAGCAGCGCGGGTATGACGAGCGCATGGCCATCGGCACGCTGGCGGGGTCTGGCACGCTGGGCCTGCTCATTCCGCCATCGATTATCCTCATCGTCTATGGCGCAGCGACCGAGCAATCGATTGCCCGGCTGTTCATGGCAGGCGTTCTACCGGGGGCCATGCTGTGCGTCCTTTTCATGGGCTATGTCGCGGTCTGGGCGCTGCTGAACCGGGACAAGATGCCAGCCAAGGAGGAGGTCGTTCCGTTTCTTGAGCGACTTCTTGCAACGCGCAGGCTGTTTCCCGTCATCGGTCTGATCGCCGGTGTGATCGGATCGATCTATGCCGGCCTCGCATCGCCTACAGAGGCGGCCGCCATTGGCGTGATGCTGGCGTTGTTGTTGTCCTGGATGAGCGGAACGCTGAGCCGCAAGAGCTTCTCGGAAGCTTTGATGGGGGCGACGCGCACGTCCTGCATGATTGCGTTCATCCTGGCAGGGGCAGCGTTCCTGACCGTTGCAATGGGCTATACCGGCATCCCGCGCGAACTGGCGGCCTGGATCGGCTCGCTGAACCTGTCGCCCCATGCACTCCTGATTGCTCTGACCCTGTTCTTCGTGGTGCTTGGCTGTTTTCTGGATGGGATTTCGGTGGTCGTTCTGACGACCTCCGTTATCCTGCCGATGGTGGAGCAGGCCGGTCTGGATCTCATCTGGTTCGGCATCTATCTGGTGCTGGTCGTGGAAATGAGCCAGATCACGCCGCCTGTCGGTTTCAACCTGTTCGTTCTGCAAGGCATGACCGGATACAACATCTTCAAGGTTGCCCGCATGGCCTTGCCGTTCTTCCTGTTGATGATCCTTGCAATCGTCTTGATTACGGCCTTCCCGGGCTTGGCTCTTTGGTTGCCGCAGACGATGTTGAGCAACTAGTGCATTTCGCCCCCTCATAAACAGGGGGCGGAATCACGCATACCTTTGAAACGATCAGCAAACGGTCTGCCATCCGGTTTCGGCTGGAGGACCGCTGAAACACCAACTGTGCCGGAGATAAGATGTGACGGATAATCCCGACTCCAGAAGCGATGCCCCTATCGGGCCTGTTGTCTCTGCTGCGCATCTGGCCTCCGGGGCAATGCCTGCCTTGTCGGAGATCGAATTCGCGGTGACCATGATGGTCAATGCCTATCACCGCTGGATGGTGCGCTGCATGGCTGCCAGTGGATCGCATGGGCTGGGGCCGCTGGATGTGCTCGTGCTTCATTCGGTCAATCACCGCGGCCGCGCCAAGACACTCTCCGACATTTGCCTGGTCTTGAATATCGAAGACACGCACACGGTCACCTATGCGCTCAAGAAGCTAGAAAAGGCCGGTCTGATTGCGTCGGGTCGCCGGGGTAAGGAAAAGACCGCCGAAATTACGAAGTCCGGTGAAACCGCCTGCCTTGAGTACCGTCGTTTGCGCGAGGCTCTCCTGGTGAAGCCAATGAAGGCGCTGGGCCTCGATGAAAACGAGCTTTCCAAGCTAGCCGCGACTTTGCGCCTTGTTTCAGGCAACTACGACCAGGCCGCTCGCGCTGCTGCTGCCATGTAACAACGGATTTTAGAGACGAGTTGCCCGTTCATTTGTTGAATATTCCAAAATTTCTTGTAGTATCGAATTATGAAAGATCAGGACGCAGTCTCTGCATTGGGGGCCTTGGCACAGGAAGACCGTTTGGCAGCATTCCGTTTGCTGATGGCAGTCGGGCCGGGAGGTTTGCCATCCGGCTCTGTTGCCGAGCGGCTGGACATACAGCCGACCAGGATGTCGTTTCATCTGACGACGCTGGAGCGGGCCGGGCTGCTGACGACCCGCCGGGAGGGAAGGCATATCCTCTACGCGGTCGACTATGACCGCATGCGGAGGCTCCTGGGCTTCTTGATGGAAGACTGCTGCGGCAACAATCCCGCTGTTTGCGGTTTTCCGGTAGCTGAATTCAAAAAACCTTCGTGACTTTGACAGGACGATATCTCACATGAGCATGACGATTTATCACAACCCGAAATGCGGCACCTCCCGCAACACGCTGGAAATGATCCGCAAATCCGGTGTCGAGCCTCAGGTTATCGAGTATCTGAAAACGCCGCCAAGCCGGGAAGAACTCGTCGATTTGATTGCGCGTATGGGGCTGCCGGTGCGCGACGTTCTTCGCCAAAAGGGAACGCCCTACGACGAACTTGGCCTCGGCGAGGACAAGTGGACGGACGACCAACTGATCGATTTCATGATGGAACATCCGATCCTGATCAACAGGCCGATTGTCGTGTCGGAAAAAGGTGTCCGCCTGTGCCGGCCCTCCGAGAAGGTTCTTGACTTGCTGCCGCAGGACATCGGTTCTTTCACCAAGGAAGACGGCGAAGTGGTTTCCACCGGAGTTTCCGATGCCTGACGCGACGATTTCAGGAGCAGATCTGAAGAACGTGACGGCAGCAGACTTTCGGCAAATCGACGCAGAGCAATTGCAGGCTCCGGATGAGCTTTCCCATCCACCCAGGATATTGTTGCTCTACGGTTCGCTGCGTGAGCGGTCCTACAGCCGCTTTCTCGTTCTGGAAGCCCAAAGGCTGCTGCGAGCCTATGGGGCGGAAACCCGGATATTCGATCCTTCGGGTCTGCCACTGCCTGATGACAGTGATGCCGATCACCCAAAGGTTGCCGAACTCAGGGAGCTTTGCGCCTGGTCCGAGGGGCAGGTCTGGTGTTCGCCGGAGCGCCATGGCGCCATGACCGGTGTTCTCAAATCCCAGATTGACTGGATCCCACTCAGTTTTGGCGCCATTCGGCCAACACAGGGCAAGACACTGGCCTTGATGCAGGTGTCGGGTGGCTCTCAGTCCTTCAACGCGGTCAACCAGATGCGTGTTCTTGGCCGCTGGATGCGGATGGTCACCATTCCCAATCAGTCATCGGTGCCCAAGGCTTACCTGGAATTCGATGATGATGGCCGGATGAAGCCGTCTGCCTTGTACGACCGGGTGGTCGATGTCATGGAAGAGCTCGTAAAGTTTACGCTCCTGACCAGAGGCCGGTCGGACTATCTTGTCGACCGTTATTCCGAACGCAAGGCAGATAGGGAACGGCAGTCGGCGGCTCTGGAAGTTGCGGCCGGTGCGTTGGAAGAACCTGCGCGAGCCAACCAGGGCTGAGCGGGACGAATGGAGTAGCTTCTCAGTGCTTTTTGTCCGAAACCTGTTTGCCTTACAGAGCCCTTGAACGGGCACACAAGCGGCTGCGTGACCCCTTCTGCCAATGCGCTTTTGGGGACAGAGGGCTGTTGATCTGGTCAAATCAACCCTGTGCCGATAAGAGTTGGCAACGCATCGATTCATGCGGTTCATGGCAAGCTGTCCGGCCTGCCTTTCCCCACCGGTCCAGCGGGAGCTGAAGAGTGAGTGTCTGGAACAGCCTCGGAGCAATTGTAAGTGCGATCGGCACGGGGGGCGCGCAGATCGTCGACCGTCTGGTCCAGCTTGTACTTGCGCGTCCGGAGGGAACCAGCAGCGTTGGCTTCACAGTCGCGATGATTGCTCTGTCAGCCAAGATGGCCAAGGCGGACGGGGTGGTCACCACCGATGAAATCCTGGCTTTCCGCGAATTGTTTGATGTCCCGCCCAACGAAGAGCGCAATGTCGCCCGCCTGTTCAACCTGGCGCAGGAAGATATCGCGGGCTTTGAGGTCTACGCCAAAAAACTGGCGGATCTGTTTCCATACGACCGCAAGACACTGCTCGATATCCTCGATGGGCTTTTTCACATTGCCAAGGCAGACGGCGTCGTCCACGAAAGCGAAATAGGGTATTTGTCTCGCGTGGCAGAGGTGTTCGGGCTCGATGATCGGGAATTCTCCAGGATCCTTGCCAGGCATGTCCGCAACGACGGTAACCCTTATGAGGTCCTCGGTCTGGGGCCGGAAGCAAGCGATGCAGAGCTCAAGGCACACTATCGCCGCGAGGTTCAGGAAACGCATCCGGACCGGCTTATCGCCAGGGGCGTTCCCGAGGAGTTCGTCAGGATCGCGAACGACCGCCTGGCCACCCTGAATGATGCCTGGGCGAAGATCTGCGCGGAAAGAGGCATATGAGTGTTGCGACTGATACCGTCGTGAAGGCCAGGGTTCACCCGTCGCCCAATCATGGGCAGAGGGCTCAAGGGACGGCCGTGGATATGGTCGTGATTCATTATACTGGTATGCCGAGCGCCGAAGCGGCCTTGCAGCGCCTGTGCGATCCCCGGTCGGAAGTTTCCGCGCACTATGTCGTGAACGAGGACGGCAGCATCCTGCAATGCGTGCCTGAAGCGCGCAGGGCCTGGCACGCAGGCAAAAGTTTCTGGAAGGGCGCGACCGACATCAATTCCCGCTCGATCGGCGTCGAGATCGTCAATCCCGGGCACGAACACGGTTATCAGCCGTTCCCGGACGCGCAGATCGAAGCCGTTATCGCGCTTGTCGGCGACATCTGCACCCGCCATGGTGTCCAGCCCTGGATGGTGCTGGCGCATTCGGACATCGCGCCGGCCAGAAAGGAAGACCCTGGTGAATTGTTCCCTTGGGACCGCCTCGCGGAAGCGGGGATAGGTCTTTACGTGACGCCGTTTCCTGTTGGCACAGGTCTCATGATGCAGGAAGGGGACAGCGGCCAGCCGGTCGAAGCGTTGCAAACCATGCTGGCGCTCTTTGGTTACGAACTGGACATCACCGGAGAGTTCGATTTGAAGACGCGTCAGGTGGTCACCGCTTTTCAGCGTCATTTCCGCGCCGAGAAGGTTGATGGTGTCGCCGATCAGTCCACGATCGAAACACTCAATGCCTTGCTCCGAAAATTGCCTTCCTTGTCGGCCTGATTGGGAGGGGCGGTGCCGCAATTCGAGGGGAAGCGCTTTCCGGCCACCCGACGAAACGCACAGTCGGGAGATTTGGTTCCAGTAACGCGGCATTCGTGAAGTGGCAGGGACAAGATACCGTCACAGAATTTCTTCTGATGGCCTACCGAGCGTCGAATTGCTTGCAAGTTTCTGCCACAAACTACAAGAAACACCTAAAAAACACACTAAATAGCAGTCAAATACTGTAATGAATTGAAATAATTCGTGATCAATTAGCGCCCAATTTCGTCTCATAGCTCCGTCAATTCTCCGCCCTGATTTCAACGCAACGAAAACCAAAAGGGCTGGACTGCATGTTACGGTCATTCCAAACACTCACTGGGGCGCTGTGCCTTTTCGCCTGTGCAACCACTTTTGCAGCTCCGGCTGCGATGGCAAGCGGTACGGGTTCCGGATCGGAACCCATCCTTCACATCATCGATCCGAACAAGAAGAGCGAGACCGCGGAAGCCAGGCCGTCGGTCGGCTCGGGTTCCAAGCCGATCCTGCACATCATCCAAACGGATGAGCAGGAAGCGAAAAGCAAACCTGCGAAGAAGACAAGAACTGCCAGCCTGACGCGCAAGGTGTCGCCGAAGCGGACCGCGGCTGTCAGCAACAACAAATACGCAAAGCTTATCCGCAAGGCAGCCGCCAAACATGGTGTGCCGGTCAAGATCGCCAAGGCGGTCGTTCAGTTGGAAAGCAATTTCAATCCACGTGCACGCGGCAGGGCCGGAGAAGTCGGGCTCATGCAGATCAAGCCGGCGACCGCACGCGGTATCGGTTACCGCGGGTCGACCAAGGCTCTTTATGACCCTGAAACCAATCTGGAATGGGGCATGAAATATCTTGCGGGCGCGCACAAGAAAGCGGGTGGCGACGTTTGTGGCACCATTCTGCGCTATAATGCCGGCCATTTCGCAAAGCGGATGAACCCGGTCAGCAAACGCTACTGCTCCAAGGTCAAGCGGATCATGGCCTCCAGCTAATAGCTGCAGGGCGGTCAGCCGTGGGCAAATCGAAAACCCCGCCGGGACATCCGGCGGGGTTTTCTTTTTGTCTCTTCGGGACGTCAGCTCATGCGAATTTCTTGCGGGCGGCGGACACGGAAGCCGGAAACGGTGTTTCGGCAGACACGTCCGCGGCTGACAGGGGCTGGCCCAGTGCCGATACAACAGGCACCACGCCCGCCCAGATATCCGTTCCAAGGTCTTCCTTGTCGTCCACCGGTCCACCCGTGCGGACCTTTGTGCTCACATGATCGATGTCCAGAACAAGAACGCCGGTTGCCTTGTGTTCTTTCGGCATCATTTCCCGGCATTCCTCCCAGCGGCCGGGCAAAAGGTGATCGGTGATGGCCGCCAGGGCCTCGATCTGTTCCTGCTCGTTTTCGACATGTCTTGCCGTGCCATGCACGATCGCACAACGATAGTTCACGGAATGGTGGAAGGCCGAACGCGCGACCACCAGACCGTCCACCAGTGTCACCGTGAGGCTCATCGGTACACCTTCCGCGTTCGATTTGATGATCCGGGTGCTGCTGGCACCATGAATGTAGATCCGGTCTCCAATCCGGGCATAAGCCATCGGGATCACCATCGGCCGGTCTTCGTGAAGGAAGCCGCAATGGGCGACAAGGCCCTTGTCCAGAATGTCGTAGGCAACGGTCCTGTCATAACCGCCACGGTTCATCTGGCGGATCTTGGCATAACCGGGCAGGTCCGTGGCTTTCCGTTTTTCCAGAGTGGACATGGTCTCGTCTCCAATTGAGTGTCTGTCTTGTGCTTTGCTGTTTCTCCGATAAATTGGCTCCAAAGAAGGTCCGGTTTTTGGAAAATGACAGAACCAGTTTTTCCTGAAGGCATCTTGTCTCTCAAGCGGTCGGGAGAGATTCCGCTGGCAGAGCAGATTTATCGCGGGTTTCGGGAGGCCGTACGCACCGGCCTTCTGAGGTCCGGAACCAGGCTGCCATCCACGCGGCGGCTGGCAGCATCGCTCAACGTCGGGCGAAACACCGTCAACACGGCCTATGATCTGTTGCAAGCCGAAGGCGTGATCACCGTGCGCACTGGTGCCGCCCCCCGCGTGACCGAAGGGCTCCTGCTTGAAGGCATCAGCGCGCGGCGCAAGACCGATGCAAACGGCCCTATGTTGTCCCGACGAGGGCAAACGCTGAGCGCCAATTTGCGCGGCGAGGGGTGGGCTTATCGACAGGGGGGCTTGCAGCCTGGCGCGCCGGCGCTTGACCTATTTCCTTACGAAGAATGGGCCAGATGCTTGCGCAGGGCCGCGCGGTTGGAACGTAGCGCGGATCTCCATTATCAGAATTTCGCCGGTCTGAAGGCACTCAAGCAGCAGATTGCCCGTCACCTTGCGGCCGAACGTGGGGTTCGGGCCGAACCGGAGCGAATCCTCATCACCAGTTCGACACAGGCCAACCTGACGATGCTCAGTCAGCTGCTTGCCGATCCAGGTGATGAAGTCTGGCTTGAGGAGCCTGGATATCTCGGAGCCCGCACTGCCTTTTCCGGCGCCGCGTTGAAGATCCGGCCCCTGCCGACCGACGGCGACGGCGCAGATGCGTCGAAGATGGACCATCTCGGCACTCCGCCAAAGCTGATCTACGTCACGCCCTCGCATCATTATCCGCTTGGCGCGCGCATGCCATTGTCGCGGCGCCTTGCGCTTCTCGATGTCGCTCGAACCTGCGGTGCGGTTATCCTGGAAGACGACTACGACAGTGAGTTCCTGTTCGAGGGGCGGCCAGTAGCTGCATTGCACGGATTGGCGGACGAGGGGCAGGTTGTCTATCTGGGCACGTTCGCCAAGAGCCTGCTGCCGGGGTTGCGGATCGCCTATTGTGTCGTGCCGGACGTTCTTGTCGATCCGCTCACGCAGACAATGCGCAATATGGGCTGCTCCGCCAATGTTCAGGCGCAGGCTGCGCTCGCTCATTTCATGGATAGCGGAGCTTATCAGAAACACCTCAAACAGATCCGCCCAGTCTATCTGGAGCGGGGGACACTGCTTGCCGGAACGCTGAAGCAAAGGTTGGGAAACCGTGTTGAAGTTGCACCGCTTACCGGCAATGTGCAGCTGACCGTGATGTTCCGCGAGCCGGTCAACGATATTGCGGTTGCGCTGGCCATGCAGGACCGGGGTTTTGCCGTTTCGCCGCTCAGTAACTGTTATCTGTCAGAGGCTGGCCGACCGGGATTGATTGTCGGCTTCGCGGGAGCGAACGCACGGCAGATCGAGGAAGGCGTCGATGCCCTTGCCAGCCTCCTCGGTGCGGATGAGGCTTTTTGACCAGGCATGTTCAAAGCCGCATCACCGGACGGTCGCCGTGTACGAGCTCAGACACTTCTGGTGGTTTTGCGACGATAGTTCCGATCAACCGAGATGGTGAGCTGCCTTCCCAGAAACTTCCCACCAGCAAGGGGAATCATCTGTCATGAGGTCCACGGCGTCCTGGGTTTTTGGTGCGTTTCTCGCGAAAACGTCCCCCCGGATTCTGATCCTGAGGGGACGTTAGCCGTTGGCGCTGCTCATGCAAAACGAAGCTTCTATGAGGCAGCTTTTTTGCGGAGACTGCGCCCCTTGAGAGCGCTGGCTCATGGCTATTCAGGCGGCTCGAACCTTGCCCAGGAAGTCCTGCATGGCGTGGCGCAGAGTGTTTGACTGTTCCTGCAACTCTCCCACAGCCTCATCCATGGCGGAACTCAGGTTGGCAGTTTCGCTGGCTGCGGAGCTCACCTCGGAAATGGACCTCGAAACACTTTCAGTGCCCTGGGCTGCTTCGGTGACGCTGCTTGCGATTTCGGTCGTCGCCAGGTTTTGCTCTTCCGCTGCACCCGACATGGCGTGTGTATTTTCCGAAATCTTCCGGACCAGGCCGGCAACTGACTCTGTCGCTTCTGTTGAAGCATCCGCAGCCTGACGCATTTCGCTGATCTGCCGGTCGATTTCTTCGGTCGCCTTCGAGGTCTGTTCGGCTAGTGCCTTCACTTCTGATGCAACGACGGCAAACCCTTTTCCAGCCTCACCGGCGCGGGCGGCCTCGATGGTCGCATTGAGGGCGAGCAGATTGGTCTGTTCGGCAATATCGGTGATCAATTTCGTGACATCGCCGATGCGTGAAACCACGTTCTGCACTGTCGCCACGGCTTCGTTGGAACGTCCAACTTCGCTTTCTGCTTCCTGAGCGATTTGCGAGGAAGAGCGTACCTGATCCGTGATCGCACGAATGGAGGCGGAGAGTTCCTCCGTCGCGCTGGCAACGGTGTTCACGTTTGTGGTCGCCTGTTCTGCGGCCGCGGAAACGGCCAAAGCCTGATCCGTGGTGTTGTTGGCGATTGTCGAAAGAGACCCGGCAGAACTGGTCAGGGCGTCGAGCCTCGTAATCATGCCGTCGCAGATGGCAAGAACAGTTGTTTCGAAGTCGCTGGCGACTTTTTCCATTTCCTCGCGCTTCAGTTTCTCGGCATTGATCCGTTCCACCTCGGTCTGTTCCTCAAGGTCCTTCGTGCGGATCAGGTTTTCCCGGAAGACGCCGAGGGCGCGGCCGAGGAGACCGATTTCGTCCTGTCGGTCGCCAACATCCGCCTTCATTGAGGTATCCCCGGACGACAGCTTGTCGGTTACGGTCGCAAGCCGCGAAAGCGGTGCGGAAATGGCGATGTGATTGAGGAAGCCCATGATCATGGCAAGCACGGTCAGGATCAAGGTGCTGGCAAGCGAGACGATCTGGACCATCTGCATGGCCTGGTTCTGTGCGATAACGGATTGCTTCCGTTCCAGCCCGACATCCTGAGCAAGCTGCCGGCTTTGCTGTTGCACTGCCTTCAGGAGGTCAGCGCTTTCCGGTGTCAGGTCAATGGCACGGGCCATGTCGACAGTTTCCGGTGTACGCATCAGTTCGATCTGGCGTGCTGCAATCTGGCTGTACCAGGTTTCCCAACTTGCTTTCAGTTCTGACAGGTGGTCTTCAAATTGCGGCACAGTCGCGTCGACACGTGTTGCGACGTCGGAAAAAACGGTTTGAATTTCGGTATTCAACTCCTGCGACCGGGTCAGGAGATCGCGGTTGCCGGTGAGCAAAAACGATTTGACCGACAAGGCCTGTGCGGCGATCTTTTCCGTGAGTTCGGCGGTGGCCGCATTGAGATCGGAAAGATTGTTGGCCGTTTTGACTTCATTCAGCGCGGAATGGGTCTTGTAGGCACTCACGCCTCCAGCCACAGCACCGATCAGTGCGAGTGCCAGGAAGCCAGCAGCGATCTTCTTGCTGACGGAGAGGTTTTTGAACATGGTTTTTCCCGCTTAAGACCCTGTGCCCTGACGACGCATCAGTTCGGTCAGATTGAATTCCACCGTTGCTGCCCCGATGGCTTTTTTCGTTTCGGGATCGGTGATTGTCATATTGAGCTGGGCGCGCCAGATCTTGCTGTCGTCATCCCATTCCGGTTCGTCAATGAAGACTGTCTCGGGACCATTGGGAAAGGTTTTCTGGAACTTGGCTTCGTCGCCTTGCCAGTAGTCGCTCGTAATTCCGCTTTGCCCGACATTCAGACCATTGGCATCCATGACGAACATTTCGGGATAGAGGCCAAGCGATCCGGCCTGAACACGCAGAAGGTAGATCGACAGGGGGGCGGACAAGGTGGCGGAGATCAGCGGTTTGTCCGCAGCTTCACGTTCCTGTCGCCACTGCTTGTCCAGCGCATCAATTTCTGCCTGGGAAAGTGCACCGCGCAAATTGTTCTGGGCATTGATGGAAAGTGCGACGATCGGGTTGGATAACCATTCAGCGACGGCTTCCACCACCTCCGGCTGGATCAGCGCTTTCGCGTCTGGCGGTGTCTCGGCAGCGTGAGCAACAGTTGCCAGCATGAGCGCTGGCAAAAACGTGCACAGTCGACGCATTATAGTCTCCTTGTTTGTTTTTGGTACTCTCCGTTACACCCGTTTCGTAATGCTTAATATTTGTCCTACAACACTGAAATGACTTTAATTTTTGTGTTTAAGGCAAGTTGATTGTAAAAAATCATATTGTCATATGTTGCAGTTTCTCTGAATATTTTCTCTCGTTACTTGATGGCGCCGACAAGTTTTCTATCGAGTGACGCTCTCTTCGAGGTGCCTGCCGATAGATCTGCAAGACGAAGCGAACGTTCTCACACGCGAGCTGTGAAGGCAGGAGCAGCTAATAGTCTTGACCGCCTGCGAAGAGAGACACGGTGGGTTGTGCCGACTGCTGGATGGTTTCCCGGGAATTCGAACGTCAGCGTATGGACTGTCGCTTGACCTCGTCCGCAAAGCCTCCTAAGTCCCATGCGCCAGTCGGCCGGACAGCCGCTGCCGCAAGTGCCGAAAGGCCGCGGGGGAGGAAAGTCCGGGCTCCATGGAAACACGGTGCCGGGTAACGCCCGGCGAGGGTGACCTTAGGGAAAGTGCCACAGAAAGCAAACCGCCCCGGCCAGATCGAGAGATTTTTCCGGGGTAAGGGTGAAAGGGTGGGGTAAGAGCCCACCGCGCAACTGGCAACAGCGGCGGCATGGTAAACCCCACCGGGAGCAAAACCGAATAGGGACAACGCGGACCGGAGCAATCCGGTCCAGGCCAGTTTCCAGGCCAGTTGTCCGGGTTGGTTGCGATAGGCGTCTGGCAACAGACGTCACAGATGAATGGCTGTCACGTCCGCGTCAGGTCTCGTATCTGGCCGGGCCGTACAGAACCCGGCTTACAGGCCGGCTGGCACTTACCTTCCCGTTTCAGCTCGCCGCATATTGGGGGGTGCTGTCGAGAAATGTTCCGTACGCATCCGCGTTGGGATAGGAGAACTGCTCAGCCAGCGGGTTTGCACGTTTTCGTCTGGTCGCTCCCATATCTGCCAGCAACTCGTCGAAATGCCGGAAGTGGAACGGGGCGGAGCACAGACCGCCGTAGACCTGGGCCGCCGGGCGTTCCTCGCGTCGCCAATGCAGCATCTGGTCGATATTGGCGCGCATTTCCGCATCGGTCGGTTGGTGTGCCAATTGGCCGTCAGCGTATCGTACCAACCAGTTGGCGATCATTTCCGCTGACAGAACGGTACAGAAGCTGGAGTTGAAGCCGACAAATCCCATATCGGGCAAGTCAGGGTTCACCGACAACCGGTAGACGCGGTATTGCCCGTCCGGCTCTATCAGTTTGTCGCGGTATTCCTGCGCCAGATAGGGAATCCCGAGTTTCCAGCCAACAGCCAGCACCGCAAGATCGCAGGGGATCGCCTCACCGGTCGATAGAACGACCTTGCCTGTCTCATAGTGGTCGAAAGTGCCGCGGACCGGCCGTATGCTGCCTGCTTCAAATCCTTCAAACAGTCCGGGTGTCACGATCGGCAGCGAGCACGAAGCATCCTTTTCGATCGGAAGATCCGGCACCATGTCCCACTTCTTCAGTTTGAGCTGGAGCTTCAACAGGGTTTCAAGACCCCTGAAATTTGCCCAGATCAATGGTTTGAACGCGGCGGAGACCGCTTTTGCAATGCCGGATCTGCCCCAGCCGTTGAACTGCTGTTCCTGCGCGCGCATGTAGAGCAGACGTTTGAAGTTGATGCCGCCCACAAAGTAGGGCACGCGCCAGACCGGTTCGCGGTAAACAAGCGTCACCGACTTCGCACCGTTCCTGGCGGCGTTGACGACAAGATCCGTCGCGGATTTCGAGCCACCCAGGACGACCACATGTTTGCCCTGTGCAAGGCTGCTGTCGGTGTAGTCGGAACTGTGCAGAACCTTGCCGCCGGCGGCTTCAAAGGCTTCCTGTCCAGGATGGGAAATGATGTTCTTGTCGGAGAACTGGCCGGTACAGATGGCGACAAAGTCGACGTCTTCGCTCCAGGTTCTGCCTGCGGCCTCAAGGGTCAATGTCCAACCGGGCTTACCGTCGGTGCGGCGGTCCATCGACAGCACATTCGTGTTCAGCCGGAACAGGCGGCCCAGCTTGTGTTTCTTTGCGTAGGCATGCAGATAGGCGTGGACCTGAGGGCCCTTCGGCCATTCAGGATACTCTTCCGGCATTGGAAGGTCGGTGAAGCGGTACAGGTCCTTGGGCGACTGGGTCTGCACATCCGGATAGGACCGGGACAGTTCCCAGACACCGCCGAAATCGTGGCTTCTCTCGAAGCCCAGTACTCGATGCCCGCGCTCGTCGAAGGCTTTCGCAGCCGCAAGCCCGCTCACGCCGCCGCCGATGACGGCGACAGTCTTGCGTTTCGTCATTCTCAATGTCCTCTCGCATCAAGGGAGGCCAGCGCTTCAGCGAACGCTGGCAGTCCACCTTGTCATTTCAAAAAAATGAGCTTGCCCTATGCCTTCAAGCCTGATCGGGAGGCGGCAGGAAATCGACTTCGTGCAACGCGGAAAGCCGGACCAGTTCAGCTGGATCCGTAACGCCGTCGAGAACTCCGAAAAG
Organism: Stappia sp. BW2; assembly: GCF_008107695.1. Taxonomy (GTDB): domain Bacteria; phylum Pseudomonadota; class Alphaproteobacteria; order Rhizobiales; family Stappiaceae; genus Roseibium. The sequence continues at coordinate 345,472 of NZ_VIRG01000070.1, forward strand.
CTCGAAGAGTTTTCGAGAAGGGGCTACGCCGAAGACACAGGTGGCGGTCTTGCCGGACCGGTTGAAGACGCCGTGTGCCTCGCCCATCGGCATGCGAATTGTGTCGCCTGCTTTCGCCTTGTGGGCCTTTCCGCCCATTTCCACTTCCAGTTCCCCGTCCAGCATCAAGATCCATTCGTCCTGGGTCGGATGAATGTGGGGTGGGACGAAAGTGTCAGCAGGAACGACAGCGTGCCAGATGAAGGCGTTGTCGCTCAGGAGTTTTGGCGTATAGGTGTGCCCGACCACATTCCAGCTGGTATTGTCCAGTCCCGCGTCAGCTGCGGTAATGCCTGCGCCATCTTGCATGATTGTTCCCCTCATCGCTCATTTGGTGCGCTTTGGTCTTTCGACGGGAAAAGGCTACGCTCAGCTTCGCGGATTTCTTTATCCAGAAAGCGAAAATACTTGGCTGGATGCAGTAAAATCACGCATTGCGCAGACGCTGACACTTGAACGGGTTTCGCAGCAGGGGCATGCTGTCGGGATGTTGTCCCAGACAGGAAGCAAAACACCGCTGGAACGTTTCAGATGCTTCGCAACCTCTGATGTTGACGAAGCTCGGGAGATCGTTGCCCGTCATTTCTGCAACCACCGTCTGGGCCGGTTTTCGGCCTCCGACAGCTTCGATGCCTGCCAGAACCGGGTGTCCGGACAACACCTCTCCCTCAACTATTTACGTTACGGCGCCGATGTGGCCATCGAGCCCGGAGAGCTTTCGGACTTCTACCTGGTCCAGGTTCCGATCAGCGGCGCGGCGGACGTGCGCAACGGCTGCCGGTCCATGGTTTCCACCCCGGCAGTGGCTTCCATCCTCAATCCCGACCGGCATACGGCCATGCGCTGGCATGCAGGCTGCGAACAGATCCTTCTACAGATAGAGACGGGCTTTCTGCAGGAAGTTGCCGCGAGAATGGCCGGCGTTTCCGTCGGTCAGGTTCGCTTTGAGCCCGAATTCAATCTTCTGTCGCAGGAAGGAGCAGCCTGGGCGCGACGCCTGCGCGGCATTCTGGGGGCGGTGGAAGAGGGGCGTGCCTTTCAAGGGACGGGTATCCTGGAGCAACGCCACCTGGAAGAGGCGCTTGTCGGCACGCTTCTGGAATTCCAGCCGAACACCGTCTCGCCACTGCTTGAGCGGCAGGAGACGGGCAAGTCGCCTGCAATTCTCAAACGGGCGGTAAAGTTGATCGGCGAGCGTTTTGCCGACGACATCAGTCTTCTGGATATCAGCACCCACGCAAGAACCTCGCCCAGGAACCTTCAATTGCAGTTCCGGCAGGAGTTCGGGTGCAGCCCGTTGCAATATCTCCAGAACGTGCGCTTGAGCTACGCCCGGCACCTGTTGCTATCGGAGGGGCGAGGCCTGCCTGTGGCGGAAGTCGCCTACCGCTCGGGTCACCGGCATCTGGGCCGCTTCTCGGTTGCCTACCGGGAGCGGTTCGGTGAAACGCCTGGTGCCACGGGGCGGGCGCAAAGGTTCGGTTGAGGCGCCCGGCGCGGCGGCGTTTTTATTCTCCACAAGTCTTTCGAAGTGGGCAGAAATTGCCGGGTTTCCGGGCTTTCGTGCGGAAAACCTCCGTATTCCTGCGAATCCGATTCTCCAATTGTGTCAAGGCTTCATTAAGCATGTTTGCCTTAAGGTCATTCGACGGGGTCGTGTGCGATCAAATCGAGCCGGAATCCATGAGATTCCATTGACCGCCCATCAAATCCCATGGTATCCCATAGAAACCCAGAATGGGGAGCGCGGGCCCATGTCGCTAGGGTCTTGGACATCGGTTTAACGGCTCGGAAAGTGCTGTTTTGCAAATTGCATGTCCGGGCAGGTTGCCGGCCTTCCTCATAACTCACGGGTGAATTTTGGATTTGAGCGGGTGGGGACCCGTTTCGAGGGGATGAATGGCCGGCTTTGTTTCTCACTTTACCAACCGGCTGGATGCCAAGGGTCGCGTGTCGATCCCGGCGCCCTTCCGTGCGGTATTGGTGAGAGATGGTTTTGAAGGTCTTTATTGCATTGCTTCTTCACATTGCGCGGCTGTTGATGCGGGCGGAAACGAATTGCTCGATCAAATCAACAAGAGCTCGGACGGCTTTGCAAAGCTCTCTCCCGATCACGATGCTCTGGCTATTGCCTTGTTCGGCGCCAGTGAAAACCTGCGGATCGACGGGGATGGCCGTATGACCATTTCCGACACAATTCGCGAGCACACCGGAATTACTGATCAGGTCACCTTTGTCGGCATGAACTACAAGTTCCAGATCTGGGAGCCTGAAAAGTTTCGCGAGTTTCGCGCAGAGGCCCAACGGCGTGCGCTCGCGATGCTGTCGGAGCAACGCTCCGCATCCTCTCAGGGAGAGCCGGCATGATGGCGGTTGGCGACAGAGACGTTGCGTCTGACGCTGGCGGACCCGAGCGCCATGTGCCGGTTCTCCTGACAGAGGTTCTGGAGTGGCTCAAGCCGCAGCCGGGTGAAGTGATTGTGGATGGCACCTTTGGTGCCGGTGGGTATTCCCGCGCCATCCTGGAGCGTGGTGCCCGTGTGGTCGGTGTTGACCGGGATCCGGACGCGATTGCGGGCGGGCAGGAGCTTGTACGGGCTTCTGAGGGGCGGCTGATGCTCGTGCCGGGCCAGTTCGCCGACCTGGAAACGCATGCGCGTTCTTGCGGGTTCGATGGTGTCGACGGTGTGGTTCTGGACCTCGGCGTTTCCTCCATGCAACTCGATGAGGCCGAGCGCGGATTTTCATTTTTGCGCGACGGGCCGCTGGACATGCGCATGGAGCAGGCCGGGCCGTCGGCGGCTGATGTCGTCAACGAGCTGCCGGTGAAGGATCTGATCCGCGTCATCGGTCTGCTGGGCGAGGAAAAGCGGGCGACGACTGTTGCCCATGCCATCGACAAGGCCCGCAAGGAGAAGCCTTTCACCCGGACGCTGGAGCTGGCGAACCTGATTGAAAAGGTGCTCGGCCGGTCGCCGAAGAAGGCGCAGATTCACCCGGCGACGCGAACCTTTCAGGCGCTGCGGATCTATGTGAACGGCGAACTGCATCAGGCTGCCGAAGCGCTGGGCGCGGCTGAGCGTATCCTGAAACCGGGCGGCCGCCTGGTGCTGGTGAGTTTCCATTCTCTGGAGGACCGCATCGTCAAGCGGTTCTTTCAGGATCGGACCCGGACCCGCGGTGGCGGGTCACGACATATGCCGGAAGAGGACGTTCCTCCGGCGACATTCGAATTGTTGACGCGCAAGGCGGTGGAAGCTGCCAGCACGGAAACGGACATTAATCCGCGGGCAAGATCCGCGAAACTTCGGGCCGGGCGGCGGACCGAAGCTGAGGCGCGAGAGCTGGACATCCATCAGGCGGGTGTTCCGCGTCTTGCAGCCTTTCATGGTCTAGGGGGCTGAAAATGGTTCGAACGCTGAACATCGTGTTCATACTGGCGGTCGTGATCGGTGCGGCGACCGTCTATGACATGAAGCTCGCAGCAACGAAGTCTGCGGAGCGGGTTGCCGAGCTCAAGCGGCAAATCGACGAGGAGCGCGACTCCATTCGCCATCTGAAGGCCGAGTGGAGCCTGCTGAACAAGCCGGACCGTCTGCAGTCCCTGGTCGAGCGCTACAATGATTATCTTCTTCTTGAACCACTTGATGTGAAGCAGATCGTGACGACGGAAGACCTTCCGGCCCGTCCCGTCATGCTGGAGCCTATCGGTGGCAGTCAGATGGGCGGCTATGCCGGCTCTTCTGCTGTGATCCGTTGAGGGGGCGGTCATGACGATGGTTAGCGAACCGGCAAGCTTCCTTCAGGTGCGGCGGGCTCATCCGCGGGCCGCTCGGGACTCAGTTTCCGCCAGCGCGGTCAAATCCCGTGTCTATGTGGCGATGCTCGCCTTTGCCTGCGTCTATGTTGCGATTGCGGGCCGGCTGGTGATGCTGGCGCAAATGGAAGAAGCGCCCTCACATGCGTGGATCTCAGCGCAGGATTCCGTCTCCGCATCCCGTCCGGATCTGGTCGACAGGAACGGCGAAATCCTGGCGACAGACATCAAGACGGCTTCGCTTTATGCCGAACCGCGCCGCATCATGGATGTGGATGAAGCGGTTGAAGGGCTGACCCGCATCCTGCCCGATCTGAACGAAGGCCTTGTGCGCCGCCGCCTGGAAAGCGGCGCCGGCTTTGTGTGGCTGAAACGGGAAATGACGCCGCAGCAGGCGGAAAGGGTTCATAATCTCGGCTTGCCGGGGATCGGTTTCCTGTCGGAAAACCAGCGCTTCTATCCGGGTGGTCCGACCGCAGGGCATATCGTGGGCTCCGTCAACGTCGACAACCAGGGCCTCGCGGGCATCGAGAAATACATCGATGACTCCTGGCTGCGGGATCTTCAGTCCCTGGGCTTCACATCAGACCGTACGATGGAGCCGGTCAAGCTGTCCGTCGATCTTCGCGTTCAGCATGTCGTGCGTGACGAGCTGGTGAAGGCGATGGAACGCTACAAGGCGATTGCCGCTGCCGGCATCGTGCTGGATGTAAAGACCGGCGAAGTGGTCGCCATGTCCTCCTTGCCCGACTACGACCCGAACGACCGCTCCCAGGCTCTGGAAAAGGATCGCCTCAACCGGGCGACCGGTGGTGTCTTTGAAATGGGGTCGGTCTTCAAGACCTTCACCACCGCAATGGCTCTGGATTCGGGGGCAGTTTCGATCAACGACAGCTTCGATGCGACGCGCCCGATCAGGGCTGGTGGGCGGACGATTTCGGATTTCCACGGGAAACACCGCATCCTGTCGGTGCCGGAAATCTTCATCTATTCGTCCAACATCGGTACTGCCAAAATGATGCTGGCAACCGGCATCGCGCGCCAGCAGGAATTCCTGAAGCGCTTGCATCTGACCGAACGTCTGAAGACGGAGTTGCCCGAAAACGCGGCGCCTCTGCTGCCGCCGAAATGGAACGAGCTGGCAGCGATGACCATTTCCTTCGGTCACGGTATTTCCGTTACGCCGATGCAGACCGCGGTTGCCGCGGCCGCACTGGTCAATGGTGGCACACTGCTGCCGCCAACCTTCCTGCCGCGCAGTCCGGAAGACGTGCAAAAGCTTGGAAAGAAAGTCGTTTCTCCGGAAACAAGCCGGATAATGCGGTATCTCTTCAGGCTGAACGTGCTCTCCGGTTCCGGCCGGCGGGCCGACGTCCCGGGGTATACGGTCGGGGGTAAGACCGGCACCGCAGAGAAGATCGAGAACGGCCGGTATGTGAGCAACAAGCGGCGCAATTCTTTCCTGTCGGCCTTCCCGATGGACGACCCACGCTATGTGGTTCTTGTCGTGGTCGACGAACCGAAACCGGAACGCAAAGGCATCGGTGCAACGGCAGGTCTCAATGCCGCGCCGATGGTCGGGGCAATTATTCGCCGCGCCGCACCGATGCTTGGTGTCATGCCGCGTTTCAGCAAAGGGGATGAACCAATCGAGATTTCCTATTAAGGAGACGAGTCGAACTTTGAAAACCGGCGGGGTCGCAGCCGAAATCCGGTTTTCTGAAAAAGTTCATTGAAGACGACGCACCAACCGGATGATCGGGTGAAATGGATCTTGAGTATTTAGCTGCCGGGCTGACCTTGCCCGAGGCGGCAGGGGCTCGCAAAATTACGGGGCTGACGGCTGATAGCCGCAAAGTTCAGCCGGGCTTTTTGTTCGCCGCCTTCAAAGGGGTTTCCGTCGACGGGACAAAATTCGCCCCGGACGCAGCAGCGGCCGGGGCAATTGCCATTCTGTGCGCAGAAGAGGCAGCGGCAGATGTGCGCGCGCAGGTGCCGGATACGGTCGCTGTTGTCAGCGCCTCTGAACCCCGTCAGGTCTTTGCTAAAATGGCGTCCCGTTTCTACGGAGCGCAGCCTGACACGATCGTTGCTGTTACTGGCACTGCGGGCAAGACCTCCGTCGCCCATTTCGCCCGACAGATCTTCCAGGCCGCCGGCCACCCGTCTGCAAGCCTCGGCACCTTGGGTGTGATCAAGCCGGACGGTGAAAGCTACGGCGGGCTGACGACACCGGACCCGGTGGTCTTGCACAAACAGCTGGCCGACTTGGAAGACGAAGGCGTCAATCACGCGGCGCTGGAGGCCTCGTCTCACGGTCTCGACCAGTACCGTCTGGATGGTGTGCGTCTGACAGCTGCCGCGTTCACCAATCTCGGCCGCGATCACATGGATTATCACCCCACGATCGAGCACTACCTCAATGCCAAGCTCCGGCTGTTTGCCGAGTTGCTGCCGGCAGGTGGGACCGTGGTTCTCGATCCGGGTGAGAAATATGCGGACCGTGTCATGGCTGTCGCGCAGGAGCGTGGTCTGCCGATCTTTACCGTTGGGGAAACAGGCCGGAACCTGACCCTGACCGGCTTGAGGCCGGTGGGGGCAGGGCAGGAGCTGACAATCCAGAGCGTGCGCGGCGAATACAAGGTGACGCTGCCCCTGATTGGCCGGTTCCAGGTGTCCAACGCTCTCATCGCTGCCGGTCTTGCTATTGCCGCTGGCATCGACACGGGAACTGCCTTGCGGGCACTTGAAAACCTCAAGGGCGCTCCGGGCCGGCTTGAACTTGCAGGCAGAACGCCGGCCGGCGCACTGGTTTTTGTCGACTACGCCCACAAGCCGGATGCTCTCGATAATGCCCTCGCGGCCCTGAAACCCTTCGCAGGTGGCAAGCTCTCCGTGGTGATCGGCGCCGGTGGCGACAGGGATCCCGGAAAGCGCGAATTGATGGGCGAGGTTGCTGCCCGGCGGGCCGATCTGGTCATTGTCACTGACGACAACCCGCGTTCGGAAGATCCGGCCACCATTCGCAAGGCGGTCATGGGCGGCGCCCCCGGGGCCATCGAGATCGGTGACCGATATGAAGCGATCGCTGAAGGGGTTCGCCGCCTAAAGGATGGCGATATCCTGTGTGTGGCCGGAAAAGGTCACGAAACGGGCCAGATTGTTGGCGACACAGTGATTCCCTTTTCCGATCATGAAGCCGTATTGCGCGCTATCAGCCTTGAAGGAAACAAATGAGCGACCCGCTTTGGACCCTCGATGCTTTTGTTGAAGCTGCCGGTGGCCGCCTTCAGGGTGATGCAGGCGCTGAAATTACCGGAATATCCATCGATAGCCGGACACTGGAGCCGGGCGATGCCTTTGTCGCGATCGCGGGCGACCGTCTGGACGGACATGATTATGTCGCCGCTGCACTGGAAGCCGGTGCATCGGTGGCCTTGGTCGCCGAGGATCGCCTGTCGAAGCTGCCGGAAGACGGTCGTTATGTCGTGGTGGACGACCCGCTGGAAGCCATGCGAAAGCTTGGTGTTGCCGCACGGGCCCGCAGCAAGGCCCGTATCGTCGCGGTCACCGGTTCGGTCGGTAAGACCGGCACGAAAGAAGCGCTGCGTCTGACGCTCGCAGAGACCGGCAAGGTTCATGCGTCGGTTGCCTCGTTCAACAATCATTGGGGCGTGCCGCTGACATTGGCGCGCATGCCGGCCGATGCGGAGTTCGGTGTCTTCGAGATCGGCATGAACCACGCCGGCGAAATCTCGCCTCTGGTGAAGATGGTTCGTCCGCATGTGGCGATCATCACAACGGTTCACCCGGTGCATCTTGAATTTTTCGACAGCGTCGAACAGATCGCCAAGGCCAAGGCGGAAATTTTCGATGGGCTGGAACCGGATGGTGTTGCCATCCTGAACAAGGACAATCTGCAGTTCGACCTGCTGAAATTCCTGGCGGTCATTGCCGGGGTTTCCAGAATTCAGACCTTTGGTGAAGACCGCTCCGCGGACAGCCATCTTCAGAAAGCCGTCTCTTACCCCGCCGGGTCGAGTGTCGACGCAAGCATTCTCGGGCAGGAAATCACCTACAAGATCGGCGCTTCGGGCAAGCATCACGTCAAGAACAGCCTGGCGGTTCTGACCGCGGTGGTGGATCTGGGAGCGGATCTTGCGAAGGCGGGCCTTGCCCTTGATGCCATGCGCGCGCCAAAGGGGCGCGGTGAGGTGACCCGGCTGCCAATGCAGAAGGGCGAGTTCAATCTCATCGACGAAAGCTACAACGCCAATCCCGCGTCCATGAAGGCTGCGCTTGCGGTTCTGGGCGAAGCGCCGGTAACACGGCCGGGCCGCCGCATCGCCGTGATCGGCGACATGCGCGAACTGGGGAGCGATTCCGACCGTTTGCACGCCGAGCTGCTCCAGCCGATCACGGATGCCGATATCGACGCGGTCTACTGCGCCGGCCCGCACATGCATGAGCTGTGGAAGCTGTTGCCGCACGATCTGCGCGGACATTACTGCGAAGAAGCAAAAGATCTGGAAGATGTGCTTTTGAGCGAAGTCCGACCGGGTGATGTTGTTATGATCAAGGGATCTCTTGGAACCCGGATGGGCCCGCTTGTCGAGGCTTTGAAAAAAGAATATCCGCCTGCGGACGATACCGCAGCAGCGTAAGGGGCATTGGATGTTTTATTTCTTGGGGCTATTCGCTGATCAGATTTCAGCGCTGAACGTGTTCCGATACATCACTTTCCGGACCGGCGGCGCAATCATGACAGCGCTGTTTTTCGTATTCCTGTTCGGGCCGAAAATCATTTCAAGTCTCAGGATCCGTCAAGGTCATGGTCAACCTATCCGTGCGGATGGCCCCGAAAGCCACCTCCTGAACAAAAAGGGCACGCCTACCATGGGCGGGCTGATGATCCTCTCGGGTGCCTTGGTTGCTGCGCTCCTGTGGTCGGACCTGACCAATCCGTATGTCTGGGTGGTCATCGGCGTGACCCTCGGTTTCGGCAGTATCGGCTTTTACGATGATTATCTGAAGGTCACCAAATCCTCCCACTCGGGATTTGGCGGCAAGGCCCGTCTGGGTCTGGAATTCCTGATTGCGGGAGGCGCGGCCTTTGCTGTCACACTTCTGGATACGTCCGAATATTCTGAAGCGATCACCTTTCCCTTCATCAAGGATCTGACGCTCAATCTCGGGCTTTTCTTCATCCCCTTCGCGGCCTTCGTGATGGTGGGTGCAGGCAATGCGGTCAACCTGACCGACGGCCTCGACGGCCTTGCCATCGTTCCGGTGATGATTGCCTGTGCCTCATTCGGCCTGATTGCCTACCTTTCCGGTAACGCGGTTTTTGCCAGCTATCTGCAGATCCACCATGTTGCCGGCACCGGCGAACTTGCGGTCATTTGCGGCGCCGTGATCGGAGCCGGTCTCGGCTTCCTGTGGTTCAACGCTCCCCCAGCCGCGATCTTCATGGGCGACACCGGTTCGCTGGCGCTCGGCGGCATGATTGGCGCCATCGCTGTTGCCACCAAACACGAGATTGTTCTTGCCATCATCGGCGGCCTGTTCGTGCTGGAGGCGGTGTCCGTTATCGTGCAGGTGTTCTCCTACAAGCTGACCGGCAAGCGGGTTTTCCGCATGGCGCCGATCCATCATCATTTCGAGCTCCAGGGCTGGACGGAAAGCCAGGTTGTGATCCGTTTCTGGATCATCTCCGTCGTGCTTGCCCTCATCGGCCTAGCGACCTTGAAGCTGAGGTGAGCGCATGATCCCCGTCACCACATTCGACGGCAGAAAGGTTGCCCTCTTCGGGCTCGGCGGGTCCGGGATTGCAACGGCGCGCGCGCTGAAGGCGGGTGGGGCCGATGTGGTCTGTTTCGACGACAACGAAGCGCGGGTCGAACAGGCTGCCGCGGAAGGGCTTGCAACGCAGAACCTTCGGGATCTCGACTGGTCGGACGTTGCCGCACTGGTTCTTGCCCCCGGCGTGCCGTTGACCCACCCGGTGCCGCATTGGTCCGTGGAACTGGCGCGCGATGCGGGTGTCGAGATTATCGGTGATGTCGAACTCTTCTGCCGCGAACGCCGCAAGCAATGCCCGGCAGCACCGTTGATTGCGATCACGGGCACCAACGGCAAGTCGACAACCACAGCGCTGATCGCCCATCTGCTGAAGACCCTCGGCCGCGATGTGCAGCTTGGCGGCAATATCGGCACCCCGGTTCTGGAACTGGAGCCTCCGCAGCCAGGCCGCCATTATGTGGTCGAGTGCTCGTCCTACCAGATCGATCTGGCGCCCACCCTGGATGCGACGGTCGGCATTCACATGAACCTGTCTCCGGATCATCTCGACCGGCATGGGTCCATGGAGCATTACGCAGCGATCAAGGAACGGCTGGTTGCCGGTGCCAAGGTGGCCGTGGTGGGTGTGGATGACCGCTTGTCCTCTGCAATTGCCGACCGGATGGAGCTTGCGCGCAAGCCGGTTTGCCGCATCGCCGGGGAAAAAGAACTCAGCAATGGCATCTATGCCCGGCACGGGCGCCTGATGGAGGCCCATGACGGCAGTCAGGTCGAAGTGGCGCTGCTCGGCGGGATCGACAGCCTCAGGGGCGACCATAACGGGCAGAATGCGGCGGCTGCATTCGCGGCGTTGCGGGCACTGGAAATTCCTGCGCCGCAGATCGCAGATGCGCTGAAGACATTTCCCGGTCTTCATCACCGAATGGAAGTGGTGTCGAAGAACGGCCGGATTCTGTTCATCAACGATTCAAAGGCCACCAACGCGGATGCGGCGGCAAGGGCACTGGCGAGTTTCGACAGGATCTACTGGATCGCCGGTGGCCGGGCCAAGACTGGCGGCATCTCCTCGCTGGACGAATATTTTCCGAAGGTCGCCAAAACCTTCCTGATCGGCGAGGCCGCCCAGGACTTTGCCAAAACGCTGGACGGGCGCGTTCCCTTTAAAATCAGCGGAACGCTGAGCCAGGCTGTGCAGGATGCGGCTGCCGAGGCGGCGGAAGATGGCGCAGAGGAAATCGCCATACTTTTGTCGCCAGCATGTGCAAGTTTTGATCAATTCCCGAATTTTGAATTGCGGGGCGCTGCTTTTGTAGATGCGGTGCGTGCCTTGCCAAATTCCGGCAACACCCAGGAGGTCGCCTGATATGGTTTCGCGCGCTGATCGCAGCCGATTTGCGGAATGGCTCTGGACAGTGGATCACTATCTGTTAGCCGCCTTCAGCTTGCTGATGGTTGGCGGAGTGGTCCTGTCTTTTGCCGCCAGTCCTCCGGTTGCCGAGCGCATCGGTGTCGAAACCTTCTATTTCGTCAAACGTCAGGCCATGTTCCTGATCCCGGCCTTTATGATCATGCTTGCGGGGTCGCTGATGACGCCGCGCATGGTGCGGCGGGCAGCGCTCATCCTCTTCATCGTTTCGCTGGCGATGATGGTCGCCACCCTGTTCCTGGGGTTCGAAGCCAAGGGGGCACGGCGCTGGATCTATATTGCCGGTTTTTCGATACAGCCGTCTGAATTCCTGAAGCCGGCCTTCGTTGTCCTGATTGCCTTCCTGCTGTCGGAAAGCGGCCGTCGGCGCGAGGTGCCGGGGGTGCTCTTCGCCTTTGTGCTGTTTGCTGTTTGCGCCGCTCTCCTGATCGCCCAACCAGATTTCGGGCAGACCATGCTGCTCGGTCTTGTGTGGGCCGGGCTGTTCTTTCTGAACGGAATTTCCTGGCTCATCATCATGGCACTCGGCGCCATAGGGGTCGCAGGCCTTTTGGCGGCCTATGCCTTCCTGCCGCACGTGACCAACCGTGTCGACCGGTTCCTGGACCCAAGCTCCGGTGACACCTTCCAGGTGGACACGGCCAAGGATTCCTTCCTCGCCGGTGGCTGGCTCGGCCGGGGGCCGGGCGAGGGGACCGTGAAGCGGATCCTGCCCGACAGCCATACCGACTTCATCTTCGCGGTGGTCGGCGAGGAATTCGGTGTCATCGCCTGTCTGCTGCTGGTGTCCGTCTTTGCCTTCATCGTGCTGCGGGGCTTGCGCCATGCCAGCCGCGACCAGGATGCCTTCAGCCGTCTTGCAACGGCGGGTCTTACGGTGCTGTTCGGCTTGCAGGCCACAATCAATCTGGCCGTGAACCTCCATCTTATTCCGTCGAAGGGGATGACCCTGCCATTTGTTTCCTACGGCGGCTCGTCGCTGCTGTCGTCCGCCATGACAGCCGGTGCCATTCTGGCGCTCACGCGCAGGCGGCCGCAGCCGTCGCGCGGTGACGTCGTCACGGTAAGCCGGCTTTCTCCGTCATCCCTGATGTAAGGCCAAAAGCCGAACTTATGAGCAAAACTGTTTTACTGACGGCCGGCGGAACAGGCGGCCACCTCTTTCCCGCACAGGCGCTTGCCAGCGAGCTGATCCGGCGCGGCTGGACGGTGGAGCTTGCAACGGACGAACGGGCCGACAAATACGGCACGGCCTTTCCGGCTCGCAACGTTCACATCATCGCCTCTGAGACCATTCGTGGTCGCAATCCCTTTTTGCTGGCCAAGACCGGGGTGAAACTTTTTCTGGGTACGCTGCAGGCGCGCAAGCTGATCAAGGCCTTGAAGCCGGATGTTGTGGCCGGTTTTGGCGGCTACCCGACGTTCCCTCCAATGTTTGCAGCCCGGCTCACCGGCACGCCCTCCGTTCTGCATGAAGCGAATGGCGTCATGGGGCGCGCCAACCGCCTGTTGGCAAAGGGTGTCACCGCGATTGCCACGAGCGTCCCGATTGAAGACCTCCCGGTGGACTTCAAGGCCAAGCTGACTGAAACGGGCAACCCCGTGCGAGACGCGGTGCTGGATGCAGCAGAACTGCCTTATTCGGCGCCGCTTGCAGGTGGTGAATTCAAGTTGCTGGTTTTCGGTGGCTCCCAGGGCGCCCGCTTCTTTTCCGATCTTCTGCCGCCAGCGGTGGAACACCTGCCTGCGGACATGCGCGCGAGATTGCGTATCGTGCAGCAATGCCGTCCGGAAGATATGGAACGTGTGCAGGCCGTTTACGACAGCCTGGGCGTTCAAACCGAGTGCGCGCCTTTCTTCCAGGACATGCCCCAGCGGATTGCCCAGGCGCATCTGGTGATATGCCGCTCTGGTGCATCCTCTGTCAGCGAGCTCAGCGTGCTTGGCCGGCCATCCATTCTGGTGCCGTTGCCCGGTGCGATCGACCAGGACCAGGCTGCCAATGCCAAGGTGCTTGAAAAAGCAGGTGGCGCCTGGCCGATCCGTCAGGTCGACCTGGTACCGGAGCGGCTGGCCCAGGAACTCATCCGTTTCATGAAAGCACCGGAAATGCTGGGCGACGCGGCGCAAAAGGCGCGCAGTGTTGCCAGGCCAGACGCGGTGAAAAGACTTGCCGACCTTGTCGAGCAAGTTGCAGCGAACCAAGGAGAACGGCCATGAAGATGCCGCAGGACATCGGACCGGTTCATTTTGTCGGTATCGGCGGTATCGGCATGAGCGGCATTGCCGAAGTGCTGAAAACCGTCGGCTACACCGTGCAGGGCTCGGACATGGCGGAAAACGCCAATGTTCAGCGCCTGCGTGACAACGGCATCAAGGTAACCGTTGGCCATGCCGCAGAAAACCTGGGCGATGCCGAGGTTCTGGTCGTGTCTTCTGCCATCAAGAAGGACAACCCGGAACTGATGGCGGCGCGTGAAAAGCTGATCCCGGTTGTGCGGCGGGCGGAAATGCTGGCCGAGTTGATGCGCTTCAAGCAGGCGATTGCCGTTGGCGGCACGCACGGCAAGACCACGACCACATCGATGGTCGCTGCCCTGCTGGATGCCGGCGGGGTGGACCCGACCGTCATCAATGGCGGCATCATCAACGCCTATGGCACCAATGCCCGCATGGGCGAGGGTGACTGGATGGTGGTTGAAGCGGACGAAAGCGACGGCACCTTCGTCAAGCTGCCTGCGGACGTTGCCATCGTCACCAACATAGACCCCGAGCACCTGGACCATTACGGCGATTTTGCCGGGGTGCGCGCCGCCTTTCGGCAATTCGTGGAAAATGTGCCCTTCTATGGCTTTGCGGTCATGTGTCTCGACCATCCCGAAGTCCAGACGATGATCGGGACCATCGAGGACCGGCGGGTTGTGACCTATGGCGCCAATCCGCAGGCCGACGTTCGCTACACGGATGTCTCGATGGATGGCGGCAAGTCGATCTTCTCCGTCACGCTTCGCGACCGAAGAAGCGGGGAGGTGATCGAGTTGAAGGATCTGGTGCTGCCGATGCCTGGACTTCACAACGTTTCGAATGCTACGGCCGCCATCGCGGTTGCCTCGCAACTGGGCGTCGGCGCGGAAGATCTCAGGAAAGGGATCGCATCCTTTGGCGGTGTCAAGCGGCGCTTTACGCACACCGGCACGGTCGATGGTGTTCAGATATTCGATGATTACGGCCACCATCCGGTTGAAATCAAGGCGGTGCTCCATGCCGCGCGAGAGTCGACCAACGGCAAGGTGATCGCGGTCATGCAGCCGCACCGCTACTCACGCCTGCACAGCCTGTTCGATGATTTTTCCAACTGCTTCAACGATGCCGACGCAGTGATCATCGCGCCGGTCTATGCGGCTGGCGAACAACCGATCAAGGGTGCCGCGCATACGGATCTCGTCTCGGGTATGAAAACCCGTGGCCACAGAAACGTTCAGGCAATCGAAGGGCCGGAAGAACTGCCGGCGTTGATCAAGGAACTGGCCGAACCCGGGGACTTCGTGGTCTGCCTCGGCGCCGGCAATATCACCCAGTGGGCCTACGCGCTGCCGAAGCAGTTGGAAGAGCTTTAAGGAGGTCGTCTCATGGCGTTTCCCGATCTGCTGGAGCAGCATCCGGAGCTTGCAGAAGGGATCCGGGGCAAGCTGACAGCCAATCAGGCACTGTCCGCAGTCACGTGGTTCCGCACTGGCGGCCCGGCGCAGTTGATGTTCCAGCCAGCGGATGAAGACGACCTTGCCGCGTTCCTCAAGAAGCTGCCCAGGGATATTCCGGTGCTGCCGGTGGGGCTCGGGTCTAATCTTCTGATCCGTGATGGCGGGCTTGGGGGTGTTGTCATCCGCTTGAGCGCAAAGGGTTTCGGGAGCGTTGAGGATATCGGTGGCAACAGACTGAAGGCAGGCGCGGCTGTTCCGGACAAGCGTCTGGCAGAAGCAGCGGCCAAAGCCGGTCTTGGCGGCTTTGCCTTCTATACCGGTATTCCAGGCGGCCTTGGAGGCGCGCTGCGCATGAATGCGGGCGCTCATGGCACGGAAACCCGCGAGCGCATGGTCGAGCTGACGGCCATTGACCGGGACGGCAATCGCCACGTTCTGACCAATGCGGACATGGGCTATGCCTATCGCCATTCGGATGCCTCGAAAGACCTGATTTTCACCTCCGCCGTGTTTGAGGGCGTGCCACAGGATGAGGCCTCGATCCGGCAGGAAATGGCCGACGTTGTCGCTCATCGCGAACGGGCGCAGCCGATCCGTGAAAAGACCGGAGGGTCCACCTTCAAGAACCCGCCGGGGACTTCCGCTTGGAAGGAGGTCGATGCGGCCGGGTGCCGTGGCTTGACCGTCGGCGGGGCGCAAATGTCCGAAATGCATTGCAACTTCATGATCAACACAGGCACGGCCAGCGGACACGATCTTGAGCTTCTGGGCGAAACCGTTCGCTCTCGCGTCCTGGCGCACAGCGGCATCCGGCTGGAATGGGAGATCAAACGCCTGGGAGAGTTCGGTGCCGAAGGGGCTGTTGAACCGTTTCTGGGTCAGGAAGGGGAGGCCGCCTGATGGCCAGCAAACACGTTGCCGTTCTGATGGGGGGCTGGGTTAACGAACGGCCTGTCAGCCTCGCAAGCGGCACGGGCTGTGCGGACGCGCTGGAGGAAGCTGGCTATCGGGTGACCCGGGTCGATGTCGACCGCAACATCTCCGCTGTTCTCTCAAATCTGAAGCCCGATGTGGCCTTCAACGCTCTGCATGGACCCTTCGGGGAGGATGGTTGCGTTCAGGGAATTTTAGAAGTTCTTAACATCCCGTACACACATTCCGGTGTGCTCGCTTCCAGCCTCGCAATGAACAAAGTGACGGCAAAAGCGGTGATGAATGCAGCCGGAATTCCGGTCACCGAGCACCTTGTCGTGAACCGCCGGGAGATCACTCGCGAGCACCCGATGAAGCCGCCCTACGTGTTGAAACCCATCAACGAAGGATCGAGCTTCGGAGTGCTGATTGTCAAGGAAGATCAAGAGTTTCCACCCCAGGAACTGGGCCGGGAAGACTGGCCTTACCCCGATGTGCTGATGTGCGAAAAGTTCATTGGGGGACGGGAGCTGACCTGTGCTGTCATGGACGACACGGCTCTGGGCGTCATCGACATAGTGCCGTTAGGTCACGGTTTCTACGATTACGACGCAAAATATGCACAAGGTGGTTCAAAACACATTCTTCCTGCAAAAATTTCACCGATTGTTTACCAAACCATAGAGACACTAGCAGTTAAGGCACATCAGGCTTTGGGTTGTCGCGGTGTTTCCCGCGCCGACTTCCGATTCGATGAAAAGGAAGACGGGTCCGGAGAGCTGATTTGCCTGGAAGTAAACACGCAGCCAGGCATGACGCCGACTTCTCTTGTGCCCGAAATGGCGGCCCACAAGGGGATGAGTTTCAAGGACCTGGTCAGTTGGATGGTTGAGGACGCAAGTTGCTGTCGATAAGGCGCAAACATTACCGGGACACGATGACCCCGCTGGAGGCCGAGCTGGCTCCGCGTGGGCGCGGTGTTTCGCGTTTGCACCGTCAGCCGGTGTGGCGTTCGGCCGGGCGCCTCGCGGATCTGCCGCGCTGGACTGGTTCTGCTGCTGCACTGACTTTCTTAACCTTAACAATTGGTTATGGAATAGTCATAGGGGGACACGGCCGGCTTGTTTCCGACAGTCTCCTGTCCGCTGCGGGTTTCGGGATCGAAGCCGTCAAGCTGTCTGGTCAGCGCGAGATTAACGAGTTCCAGATCCTGGAAGCCCTGGAAATTCACGAGGGCTCTTCGCTTGCACTGTTCGACGCCAACGGCGCCCGCGAACGTCTTAACGAAATGCCCTGGGTGAAGAGCGCTTCGGTGATGAAGCTCTATCCGAGCACGCTGCAGATCAACATCGAGGAGCGGGTGCCCTATGCGCTGTGGCAGCGCGGTGACCTTGTCTCCATCGTAAACGAATCAGGTGACGTGATTACTGACGATGTGGATGGGCGCTATGCCAATCTGCTGCTTGTCGTGAATCACGGCGCTCAGCGCCGGGCGTCCGAGATCAACAAGGCGCTGGAAAAGGTTCCGTCCCTGCGCCCACGCGTGCGCGCGGCCTTCCTGATCAGTGATCGCCGCTGGGATTTGCAGCTTGAGAACGGGATTTCGATCCGCTTGCCCCAAGACAATATCGACGCCGCATTGGCAGATCTGGTGAAAATGGATGAAGAAAGCGGGCTTTTGTCCCGGGATGTCGTTGCAATCGACATGCGTCTTGCTGACCGCGTGACCGTGCGCCTGTCCGACGAGGCTGCAGAGCAGCGCAAGGTCATGACCGGCGGCAAGGGCCGTTCAGGCAAGAAGGAGCGTGACACATGAGCCGCTCCAGCAACAATCTCTACCTGCCGAAGATGCGTCCGCTGCCAACCCGCCGCGCCGTTATCATGTCGGTTCTCGACGTAGGCTCCACGAAGATTTGCTGCCTGATCGCCAAACTGGTGCCGCAGGAAGAAAAAGCGATCCTGTCCAGCCGCTCCCACAAGGTGGAAGTGCTGGGCTATGGCTACCAGCGTTCGCGCGGTATCAAGTCCGGCGTTGTCGTCGACATGGATGCGGCCGAACAGGCCATCCGCCTGGCAGTAGACAGTGCCGAGCGCATGGCCGGGGTGACGGTGGAGTCGCTGATCTCCAACATCAGCTGTGGCCGCCTGCAGAGCGAGATCTACAGCGCCAACGTTCCGCTGGCCGGTGACAGCGTGTCGGAAGCCGATATCCAGCGGGTGCTTTCCGCCGGATCGAGCCACTCGGTGACCGACGGCCGGGCCGTGACCCACGCGCTCCCGATTTCCTATTCGCTGGACGGCAGCCGCGGTATCCGCGATCCGCGCGGCATGATGGGCCACAAGCTGGGCGTTGACATGCAGGTGGTAACGGCGGAAGTCCCGCCGGTACGCAATCTGGAACTGTGTATCAACCGCGGCCACCTTCATGTGGAAACCATGGTTGCGACGCCGTTTGCCAGTGGTCTGTCCACCATCGTCGATGATGAAGCCGAGCTTGGCGTCGCCTGCATCGACATGGGCGGCGGCACGACCACTCTGTCGGTCTTTGTCGACGGTCACATGGTGCACCTTGATGCGATTGCCGTTGGCGGCAATCACGTGACCACCGACATCGCACGCGCGTTCGCAACCCGTCTGCAGGATGCGGAGCGCCTGAAAACCCTTTATGGCTCGCCGCTGGCGTCCAGTTCGGACGACCGTGATCTGCTCACGGTGCCGCCGCTGGAAAGCGACAGCGACCTGCCCAACCAGATCCCACGCTCGGCGTTGACCCGGGTTATCCGGCCGCGCGTGGAAGAAATCCTTGAACTCGTGAGAGATCGGCTGACGGCGTCCGGCTTTGCCGGGCGTGTCGGTAAGCAGATCGTTCTGACCGGGGGCGCAAGTCAGCTCACGGGTCTTGGAGAAGTTGCGCGTCACATCCTGGGGCGCAACGTCCGTCTTGGCCGGCCTCTAGGCGTCGCCGGTCTTCCCGAGGCTGCCAAAGGTCCGGCATTTGCCGCCGCTGTTGGCCTCTTGATTTATCCGCAGGTCGCTCAGATCGAACAGTTCGAACACAAGAACAGACGATCAGGGTGGGGCGGGCAATCTGGTTACCTGGCCCGTGTGGGCCAATGGATCAGGGAAAGCTTCTGACGACATGAGCCAAGAAGACGACATCCAGGAATTTGAGCTGCCAGCAATGGCAGAGGAGATTAGGGAAGAAGAGGCTACTCCCGTACCGGGGGCGCCAGTGGGTCGCGAGGATAATATGACCATCAACCTGAAGATGCCCGACATTCAGGAGCTGAAGCCGCGTATTACGGTCTTCGGCGTAGGCGGCGCGGGCGGAAACGCCGTCAATAACATGATCACTGCAGGTCTCCAGGGTTGCGACTTCGTCGTTGCCAACACGGATGCCCAGGCACTGGCCATGAACCATTCAGACAGGCTCGTCCAGATGGGCGTGGCCGTGACTGAAGGTCTTGGTGCAGGCTCCCAGCCGGAAGTCGGCTGCGCGGCTGCCGAGGAAGTGATCGACGAAATCAACGATCACCTGTCCGGATCGCACATGGTGTTCATCACCGCCGGCATGGGCGGCGGAACCGGCACCGGCGCTGCACCCGTTATTGCACGGGCGGCACGCGAGCAGGGTATACTGACGGTAGGTGTGGTGACCAAACCGTTCCAGTTCGAAGGCGCACGCCGTATGCGGATCGCCGATTCCGGTATCGAGGAACTGCAGCGGAGCGTCGATACACTAATCGTCATTCCGAACCAGAACCTGTTCCGGATTGCCAACGCCCAGACCACTTTCGCCGACGCATTCGCGATGGCCGACCAGGTGCTCTATTCGGGTGTTGCCTGCATCACCGACCTGATGGTGAAGGAAGGTCTCATCAACCTGGACTTTGCCGACGTTCGTTCCGTGATGCGCGGCATGGGCAAGGCGATGATGGGTACAGGCGAAGCCAGCGGCGAAAAGCGCGCGCAGCAGGCGGCTGAAGCTGCCATTGCCAACCCGCTCCTCGACGAGTCTTCGATGAAAGGCGCCAGAGGCCTGCTCATCTCCATCACCGGCGGCAATGACCTGACGCTGTTTGAGGTGGATGAAGCAGCTACCCGTATCCGTGAGGAAGTCGACGCCGACGCCAACATCATTCTGGGCGCGACCTTTGACGAAACGCTGGATGGTCTCATCCGCGTGTCTGTCGTTGCAACCGGCATTGACAAGGAGGAAGGCCTTGCGGCTAACACGTTTCCCGGAACAGCAGCTCAGCCAGTAAAGGCAGAAGCTCCGGCAATGAGCCGGACGCCGGAAATCAACACCGCACGCCAGGCCGCAGCCGCTGAAAAGGCTCACGCCGAAGATGCTGCTGCCAAGGCCGTTGCCAACCTGGAACGCGAGCTGGCCATTCCGGACCCGCAGCCTGTTTCCGTTGCCAGCGACCCGGCAGTGGAAATCAAGAAGGTGCAGCCTACGGCTGGATCGCTTGCGGCCAAGCCGCAGATGCTCGACATTGAAGAAGAAACCCGGGCACCTGTTGCAGAAGACACGCCGGTCAGCCAGCCTTACATTCCGCCGGTTGCCGCCGAGCACAACCCGACCCCGCGTATGCCGCGGGTCGAGGATTTCCCGCCGATCGCTCAGCGTGAAATCCAGGCAAGGCAGCAGACGGCACAAGTCGCTCAACCTCAGCAGCCGGCCGCACAGCAGCAGCAGCCTGCAGCTCAGCAGCGCCCGCAGCAGCCTGCTCCGGCACCGAGCTATGAAGAACATGGCGAAGACGACCGCCGCCCGATGGGGCTGCTGCGCCGTCTCGCAAGCGGCCTTGGCCGTCATCACGAAGAAGATCAGGAGCATGACATGGCTGCCGCACCGGCCCCACGTCCGGCTCCGCAGATGCAGCCGGCCCAGCAGGCCGCTCCGCGTGCACCGCAGCAACGTCCCGCAGCCCATGGCGCTGCAGGCCAGCTCGACAACACCGGACGGGCTACGCCGAAGCCGGTGAGCGCGACTGAAGACGAGCAGTTGGAAATTCCGGCGTTTCTCCGCCGCCAGGCCAACTGATTCGAAACTAGATCATCTTCCCTGATCGTTACAGCCCGGAGTTCACACTCCGGGCTGTTTCCGTTACGGAACAAATTTCCTTTTTAATTCAGTGCGTTGCCGGCCTGTGAATCGTTACAAACCGTAATAAAGCTTTATTTCGCCCAAATGGGGTTCGGGACTATGTTCCCAGCCAACGCGGGATCGTTAAAAGTCCGTGACTCGCCATGAGTAAACGAAGGGCTTGTTTCCGCTGCAAACCGGAAGGGCTGGGTTTATGACCGCATATGTTGACCGACAGACGACGCTAGACGATCAGGTGACCCTGACCGGAATCGGCGTTCATTCGGGCAAACCAGCGTCGATCACTCTTGTCCCCGCCGAAGCTGGCGTGGGGATTGTGTTCACCCGCACCGACCAGGAAAATTCAGTCGAAGTTCCGGCTCTCTGGAACAAGGTGTCCGCGACGGCGCTTTGCACCGTCCTTGGCGATCCGTCCACTGAAGGTGTGGCAACCGTCGAACATCTGATGGCTGCGCTGGTCGGCATGGGCGTCGACAACCTGATCGTGGAGATCGACGGACCGGAAATGCCTGTCATGGATGGCAGCAGCGTTGCATTTGTCGAGGCTATCGAGCAGATCGGCCTGAAGCGCCTGGATCGGGGACGCCGGTACCTCAAGGTGAAGAAGACCGTTCGTGTCAACAATGGCACGGCATGGTGTGAGCTTCATCCTTACAACGGCACCAAATTCGACATCACCATCGACTTCGATACGCCGCTGATCGGCCGTCAGCAGTTTGAATCCGAAATCACGCCGGATGTGTTCCGTGACGAACTGTGCCGGGCGCGTACTTTCGGTTACGTGAAGGATGTGGAGCAGCTTTGGAAGATGGGCTTTGCCCTCGGCTCGTCACTGGAAAATTCCGTGGCCATTTCCGAGGACAAGGTGCTCAATCCGGAAGGCACCCGCTGGCCGGACGAGTTCGCGCGTCACAAGGCGCTCGACGCTGTTGGCGATCTGGCTTTGGCCGGTCTGCCGATCCTGGGCCTGTACCGCTCCTACAAGGGCGGTCACAAGATGAACCACGCGATCCTGGTCAAGCTTTTCGAAGATCCGAGCTCCTTCGAAATCGTCGAGTCACCGGCGTTCCGCAAGGTCGGTCAGGTCGACAAGGGCGGCATCGCAGCTGCGGCGGCTTTCGGCCCGGACGTTTCCTGACGCACTTTTGATCGGCCGCTTCCTGGGAGCGGCCGTTTTTATTTCGGCGGAATTCGGAAGCTAATTGCACCGGTTGCCATAAAATTGCTCAAAAAAACCGTCAGATGGCCGATGAGGACGTGACGGGGACCGGTGATTTCCGCTAAACACTCCTGTCGATAAATTTGCAAGGCTCTACGACATGGGCCTTAGGGGCTTTAAAGGCCCGGGAGTATAGGCGTGAACGGAATGGACACTGGTTCTGAAGTGAGCAGAGCCAAACACATGAAGACCTTCCTGAGACTGGCCGTTCTGGCTGTGCCGCTTGCGCTTGCCGCTTGCGGTGGCAAGGACGATCTCGATGAGCTTGCACTCAACGATACGCCGCCGGAAGTTCTGTTCAACGAAGGCCTGTCCCTGCGCGCGCAAGGCAAACTGCGCGATTCGACCCAGAAGTTCGAAGAGCTCGACAAGCTTTATCCCTACTCGGAATATTCCAAGAAATCG
This sequence comes from Stappia sp. BW2, assembly GCF_008107695.1. Classification (GTDB taxonomy): domain Bacteria; phylum Pseudomonadota; class Alphaproteobacteria; order Rhizobiales; family Stappiaceae; genus Roseibium. Next base: position 367,906 of record NZ_VIRG01000070.1, read on the forward strand.
CTGGTGAATCTGGCGTTCCTGAACTATTCGCGCGGCAAATACACGGAAACCGTAACCGCGGCGAAGCGGTTCGTGACGCTTTACCCGGGCGATGAGGATTCAGCCTACATGCTGTATCTGGCCGGTCAGGCCTATTTCCGCCAGATGCCCGATATTACCCGCGACCAGGCCGTGACCCGCAAGGCAGCCGGTGCCTTCAACGAGCTGATCCAGCGCTTCCCGGATTCGGAATATGTGCCGGATGCCGAGAGCAAACTGCGGATCGTGCACGACCAGCTTGGCGGCAAGGAAATGCAGATTGGCCGCTTCTATCTGAAGAAGCGCAACTACATTGCGGCCATCAACCGCTTCAAGACGGTGGTGGTCGATTATCAGACGACGCGCCACGTGGAAGAAGCACTGTTCCGCCTGACCGAAGCCTACTACGCGCTCGGTGTTGTCAACGAAGCGCAGACGGCTGCCGCCGTGCTTGGGCACAACTATCCTGACAGTCAGTGGTACAAGGATGCCTATTCGCTGTTGAACAAGGGCGGATATGAGCCTTCGGAAGACAGTGGTAGCTGGATCAGCCGCGCCTTCAAGAGCGTCTGACGCCCAGATCAATCCCAAATTGGCTTCAGCCTCGCAAATGAGGTTGAAAAGGCCCAAACAGGCTCTTTCAAGACGCTTCGGTCCTCCTATATGGTGGGCCGAACTTTAAGGAGCACCCCTGCATGCTGGTCGCGCTGTCTATCCGTGACATCGTTCTGATCGACCGTCTTGACCTTGAATTTGCCACTGGAATGTCGGTTCTCACCGGCGAGACCGGTGCCGGCAAATCCATCCTCCTCGATTCCCTGTCGCTCGCACTCGGCGCACGCGGCGATGCCGATCTTGTGCGCCACGGTGAAGCGCAGGGGCAGGTGACGGCCGTTTTCGATGTTGCGGCGGACCATCCCGTGCGAACTTTCCTGCGCGAAAATGACGTCGATGACGACGGTGACATCATCCTGCGCCGCATTCAGACATCAGACGGGCGCACAAGGGCTTTCGTCAACGATCAGCCGGTCAGTGCCGGGTTATTGCGGCAGGCGGGCGCGCTGCTGGTGGAAATTCACGGGCAGCATGATGACCGTGCCCTGGTCGACCCTGAAAGTCACCGTGCCCTCATTGATGTCTTTGGCGGTCTGACCGCAGAGGCCGAAGCCGTCGCGCAGGCCTTTGCGACTTATCGCGCCGCTGACAAGGCGGTGAGCGATCATGAGAAACGGATCGAAGCCGCGCGGAACGAAGCCGACTTCCTGCGCGCTGCCGTCGACGAACTCTCAACCCTCAAGCCGGAAACCGGCGAAGAGGACCAACTGGCCGCGCGGCGCACAGACATGATGGCGGTCGAGAAGATCGCGGGCGATCTCAACGAGGCCTTCGAAACCCTGAACGGCACGGCGTCACCGATCCCGGAACTTGCCAGCCTGCTGCGGCGGCTGGAACGCAAGGCCGATCAGGTGCCCAATCTGCTCGGGCTGCCTGTCCGCACGCTTTCCGAAGCCCTGGATCTTCTGGAAGAAACGCGCGGCGGGCTGGAAACCGCGCTTCGCGAGACGGAATTCGACCCCCGCGAACTGGAAGCGGTTGAAGAACGTCTGTTTGCGCTTCGCGCCGCCTCGCGCAAATACTCCGTGCCGGTTGATGAGCTGTCCGGTCTGTGTGAACGGATGAGTGGGGATCTGGCGGATCTTGATGCCGGTGAGGACAAGCTGGCGGCGCTGGTGAGTGCTGCGGTCAAGGCCCGGACGGAATACGACAAGAAAGCAGCAAACCTTTCGGAAAAGCGCCGCAAGTCAGCCAAGGCATTGGAAAAGGCGGTTGAGACCGAGCTGCCCGACCTGAAGCTGGAACGGGCAAAATTTATTGTGGAACTGGAAAGCAATCCGGAAAGCCGCAGCCGGTCGGGCATCGATCAACTGGAATTTCATGTTCAGACCAACCCGGGTACCAAGCCGGGGCCGATGATGAAGGTGGCGTCCGGCGGGGAACTTTCCCGCTTCCTGCTGGCGCTCAAGGTCTCGCTGGCCGACAAGGGCTCGGCCCCGACGCTGGTATTCGATGAAATCGACACAGGGGTTGGAGGAGCGGTTGCGGAGGCCATCGGCCTGCGGCTTGCGCGCCTTGCCGGCAGTGTTCAGGTTCTCACTGTCACGCATGCGCCGCAGGTGGCAGCCCGTGCCGCAGGGCATTTCCTGATCGCCAAGGAAGCGACCAGGAAGGATCGGGTCGCAACGCGCGTCCAGCGCATCGATGAAGATCACCGCAGCGAGGAAATCGCGCGCATGCTGGCCGGTAGCGTCATCACCGAAGAAGCGCGGGCGGCGGCACGCCGCCTTCTGGCCGCCGCCGAATAAGCGCATCGGATCGGGGGCTGCCGACCAAAAAAGAGGGCAGGAGCTTTCGCTCCCACCCAGTGGTGCTTTTGAGCTGCTAAGGGCCGGTCTTACGGCTCTTTCACCAGCGGTGCTTGTTTCATGTCCGGCAGCTTGATCTCGCTTTTGCCAATGTTCGGCACATTCAACTCGATGCTCAGTTCATCGTCGTTCGTGAAAAAGCCATTGGCGTAAAGCAGGCCGGCGGCAATCAGTGCAACAACAAGAGCTCCGGCCATGAACCATCCTGCGCTGTTGCGCGTCGATTTCTCGACATAATGCGTTTCACGGTCCTGATAAGCCATTTGTGTCTCCTCATTCCAACAGTCACCAGCGTCAAAATTTGCCGGTTCGATGTGCTATCAACGCTTGAGCCGGTCATTCGGTTCCGCTATCCGGTTTAATCGGGCAATCAACCCGTCCTCTCCCGCTGAAACATTTCGTGAAGACAACATGACCGATACCTCCTTCGCCCAGACCGACATCGAAGCCCTGACGCAGGAGGAAGCGCAGGTTGAGCTGAAGCGGCTGGCGGATGAAATCGCCGAACACGACCGGCGGTATCACCAGGAAGATGCCCCGGTCATCTCGGACGCGGATTATGATGCCCTGCGCCGGCGCAATGCGTCCATCGAAGCACAGTTTCCAAATCTGATTCTTGCAGATGGTCCGTCGGCACAGGTTGGGGCGGCACCGGCCTCCGGGTTCGGCAAGATCACCCACCGGGTGCCGATGCTGTCGCTGGACAATGCTTTCAATGACGACGACGTCCGGGATTTCGTCGGCCGCGTGCGCCGGTTTCTGAAATACGATCCGCTGATGGGCGCATTGGCGGTTACCGCGGAGCCGAAGATCGACGGTCTGTCTCTGTCTCTTCGCTATGAAAACGGCACGCTGGTTTATGCCGCAACGCGCGGTGACGGCACGACGGGTGAAAATGTCACCGAGAATGCGAAGACCATAAAGGACATTCCCGAAAAACTATCCGGCACGGTGCCGGACGTGGTGGAGGTGCGTGGCGAAGTCTATATGGCGCACAAGGATTTTCAGGCGCTGAACGAGCGTATGGCAGCCAACGGCGGCAAGGTTTTTGCCAACCCGCGCAACGCTGCGGCCGGCTCTCTGCGCCAGCTGAAGTCCGAAATCACGGCCTCCCGCCCGCTGCGCTACTTTGCCTACGCCTGGGGCGAAATGAGCGCGCTGCCGGAAGACACCCAGTTCGGCATGGTCAAGCAACTGGAAGCCTGGGGCTTTCAGATCAATCCGCTGATGAAGCGCTGTGAAACCGTCGAGGAGTTGCTTGAGGTCTATCACGGCATCGAGGAAAGCCGAGCCCAACTCGATTACGATATCGATGGCGTGGTCTACAAGGTCGACCGTCTGGACCTGCAGGAGCGCCTCGGATTTGTCTCGCGGTCTCCCCGTTGGGCGATTGCACACAAGTTTCCGGCCGAACAGGCCTTCACCATCCTCAACGACATCGAGATCCAGGTTGGCCGCACGGGCGCCTTGACGCCGGTTGCCAAGCTGGAGCCGATCACGGTGGGCGGTGTCGTCGTTTCAAACGCAACCTTGCACAACGAAGACTATATCAAGGGGATCGGCCAGGATGGTGAGCCGATCCGCGGTGGCAAGGACCTGCGCATCGGCGATACAGTCAAGATCCAGCGCGCCGGCGACGTCATTCCGCAGATTGTCGATATCGACCTGGACAAGCGCCCCAAGGGGTCGGAAGCCTTCGAGTTTCCGACAATCTGCCCGGCCTGTGGCAGCCACGCGGTGCGCGAGGAAAAGGAAAATACCGGCCGCCGCGATGCCGTGCGCCGCTGCACCGGCGGGTTGATCTGCCCGGCGCAGGCAACGGAAAAGCTGAAGCATTTCGTGTCGCGCAATGCCTTCGACATTGAAGGCTTTGGCGACAAGCAGGTCGACGCCTTCTACAAGGAAGGCCTGGTGATGGCTCCGGCAGATATCTTCACGCTGGAGGAACGGGACAAACGCTCTCTCACCAAGCTGCGCAACAGGGAAGGCTGGGGCGCTGTTTCGGCAAAGAACCTGTTCGAGGCAATCAATGCCCGGCGCGAGATCGATCTCCACCGCTTCATTTTCGCCCTTGGCATTCGCCACGTGGGCGAGGGCAACGCCAAGCTGCTGGCGCGTGCCTACGGCTCCTGGGAAACGTTCTACGCCGCCATGAAGGCCGTGCACGATATGGAGGGGGAGCCTTGGGCCGAACTCAACGATATCGACGGCATCGGACATATCGTTGCCGAGGCGCTGGCGGAATTCTTCGCCGAACAGCACAATCTCGACCAGCTTGATGCGCTTCTGGGTGAGGTGTCGCCGAAGGATGCGGAAAAGGTCGATGCCTCGGGCTCGCCGGTCGCCGGCAAGACGGTGGTCTTCACCGGCTCGCTGGAGCGCATGACACGCGACGAAGCCAAGGCCATGGCGGAACGCTTCGGTGCCAAGACCGCCGGGTCCGTGTCTAAAAAGACCGACCTTGTGGTGGCTGGCCCCGGCGCCGGCTCCAAGCTGAAAAAGGCGCAGGAGCTGGAGATCGAGGTGATTTCCGAAGATGACTGGTTCGACCTGGTAGGGGCCTGAAGGCTCCTTCCATCAAGTTTTTCGCGGTTTTGAAGAAAAGACAGGATTTCGCCGGCTGTGAAATGACCTGAACTTCGGGCACCTGCGTTTACTGGATCCCCGCCTGCGCGGGGATGACAAAATAGCGGGCAGGGGCTTTGTTTTCATTTCGCAGGGCACCCCGCCATCCGTTGTCATCCCGGTTTGACGCGCAGCGGCAAGACCGGGATCCAGTAACCCCTAAGTTGACTGGCGCCACTAACCACCGGGTTTCCTGAAAGCTGTCTCGGCTTTGCCAAAATAGCTGCACTAATAGCTGTCAGGGAAGAATTTCACCAAAGGCTCCGCGTTGCATCTCAATCATCAATACTTTGTCTACATGCTTGCAAGTGGGTTAGGCGGCACGCTCTATGTCGGTGTGACGAATGACCTGTTGGGCAGGGTTTCGCTTCACCGTGAAGGCATCGCAAGCCAGTTCACCGCGAAGTATGATGTGCACCGTCTGGTGTATTATGAAGTTCACGAGGAAATCGAGTGGGCGATCAAGCGGGAAAAACAGCTCAAACGCTGGAATCGCGCGTGGAAGATCCGATTGATAGAAGAGCAGAACCCGAACTGGGAGGACCTGTTTTCGAAACTGGTCTGAACCTCTTCCCTTCGTTTGTCGGATTTGGTCAGTTCTCCCATCGAGTGGTTAAGCACTGTAGTCTTGCGATTACTGGATCCCCGCCTGCGCGGGGATGACAAGGAAGAGGCTTCATTGAGTGCCTATCTGTTGTCATCCCGGTTTGACGCGCAGCGGCAAGACCGGGATCCAGTAACCCCTGTGTTGGCCGCAGCCACGAGCCTTCGGGTTTCCTGAACTCTGTCGCCGCTGTGTCAAACCGTGGTCGCTTTACGCAGTTGCCGGGGCAAATCAGGAAAGCCCGGCTCTTGTCCCCACCAAATCGGACATTCGCGCCTCGCCAGCGCTGGTATGTTGCTATATTGTTCTCAAAACAAGCGCTTGAAACCGGACCAGTAAACCATGACCGACCCGGACGGGTACGACGATTCCTTTGACGATCCTTTCCAGCCTATCGGAACGCGGGCAGAGCCCGCGCCTGCACCGGTGCGGCCGCAAGGCGGGATCGCGGCCCGGGCGATGGCGGCACGGCGGGCGCCGGATTATCTGACCGGGCTGAACCCGGAACAGCAGCTGGCCGTGGAAACCACCGAAGGGCCGGTTCTGGTGCTGGCGGGTGCAGGAACCGGGAAAACCCGTGTGTTGACGACCCGCATCGCCCACATTCTGGCGTCTGGCCTGGCACGACCTTCGGAAATTCTGGCCGTCACCTTTACCAACAAGGCCTCGCGCGAGATGAAAGAGCGCATCGCGGGTTTTGTCGGCGGCAATGTGGAAGGCATGGCCTGGCTCGGCACGTTTCACTCCATCTGCGTGAAAATCCTGCGCAAGCATGCCGAACTGGTCGGTTTGAAATCGTCATTCTCGATCCTCGACACCGACGACCAGATCCGCCTGATCAAGCAGATCATCCAGGCCGAGGGGCTGGACGACAAGCGCTGGACGGCCAAGACCTTCGCCGGAATTCTGGATAGCTGGAAAAACCGGGCGCTGGGGCCAAAGGATGTCCCGGAAGGGGAGGCGCGGGCGTTTGCCAACGGTAAGGGCCGCAAGCTTTACGAGGAATATCAGGAACGCCTGTCGATCCTGAACGCGGCCGATTTCGGCGACCTGCTGCTGCATGTCATTACGCTGTTCAAGACCCAGCCCGATGTTCTGAAGGAATATCAGCGCCGGTTCCGCTACATGCTGGTGGATGAATATCAGGACACCAACATAGCCCAGTATCTGTGGCTCCGGCTGCTGGCGCAGGGCAATCCGAATGTCTGCTGTGTCGGTGACGATGATCAGTCGATCTACGGCTGGCGCGGGGCGGAAGTGGACAACATCCTGCGCTTCGAACATGACTTCAAAGGCGCGGTGGTCATTCGCCTGGAGCGCAATTACCGCTCGACCAGCCACATTCTGGCAGCAGCGTCTCACCTGATTGCCTTCAACGAAGGCCGGCTCGGCAAAACGCTGTTCACCGATTTCGAAGAGCCTGACCACGATCTGGTGTCGGTGGCCTCCGTCTGGGATGGTGAGGAAGAAGCCCGCACCATTGGCGACGAAATCGAGTCCCTTCAGGCCAAGGGTCATTCGCTCAATGAAATGGCGGTTCTGGTGCGCGCGTCCTTCCAGATGCGCGAATTCGAAGACCGTTTCGTTACGTTGGGGCTGAACTACCGGGTCATCGGCGGTCCGCGCTTTTATGAGCGTATGGAAATCCGCGATGCCATGGCCTATTTCCGCTGTGTCGTGCAACCCGCGGACGATCTGGCGTTCGAGCGTATCGTCAACACGCCGAAGCGGGGTCTTGGCGATGCGACGCTCAAGCTGGTGCATGGTGTCGCCCGGGCGGAACGAATCCCGCTGATGCAGGCTGCGAGCCAGTTGATCGACACCGAGGAACTGAAGCCGAAGCCGCGTAACGGACTGAAATCCGTGCTCGACAACTTCGAGCGCTGGCGGCGCCAACTCGACCAGATGAAACACACCGAACTGGCGGAAATCATCCTGGACGAAAGCGGTTATACGGAGATGTGGCGGCAGGACCGCTCGGCGGAAGCGCCGGGGCGGCTCGACAACCTGAAGGAACTGATCCGGTCGATGGACGATTTTGAATCCATGGCCGGGTTCCTGGAACATATCTCTCTCGTCATGGACCGGGACAGCGCGGATGTAACCGACGCCGTGTCTATCATGACGCTGCACTCGGCAAAGGGGTTGGAGTTCGACACCGTGTTCCTGCCCGGCTGGGAAGAAGGCCTGTTCCCGCATCAGCGCGCGCTGGACGAATCCGGCCGCGCCGGTCTGGAGGAAGAACGCCGGCTGGCCTATGTCGGTATCACTCGGGCGAAAAAACGTGCGAAGCTCTACTTTGCTTCCAACCGGCGCATTCACGGCCTTTGGCAGTCAACCGTCCCCTCAAGGTTTCTGGATGAACTGCCGCCGGACCATGTGGAGATCGCGGAAGCCTCGTCCAACTATGGGGGCTATGGCGGCGGCGGGTATGGCGCGTCGCGGTTCGACAGCCACGACCCGTTCGACAAGGGCAGCTATTCCACGCCGGGCTGGCAACGGGCACAGCGTGCCAAGAAGTCCTCCAGTGGGTTTTCCGATGGTGGCGGGCGCGGCTATCAGTCTGCGCGGCAGAAGCGACAGGGACCGTTGACCATCGAAGGGGAACTGGTCGCGAAATCCGTCAGTGACACGCCGTCGGAATTCTCTGTTGGCGAACGCGTGTTTCACATCAAGTTCGGCTATGGAGCGATCAAGTCGATCGAAGGCAACAAGCTGACCATCGATTTTGAAAAGGCCGGGGTGAAGAAGGTCATCGACAGTTTCGTCGAACGGCACTGACCGGCGCGTTGCCAGAACGTTGACCGGAATGCTCTCGCACGCTGTTTCTCTTCGATAGGAACGGCAAAGCGGGGGCTGCTCGCTCCTAATGCGTTAAAGGTCAACGCCCTGTGGTTTTATCAGCATGTCGCGCTCCTTCAGGAACGGGTGAATGCCAATCGCTTCCCGCAAGACTTCCTGTCCTGCATCCACCCGGCCAAGCGTCATCAGGATGATTGCCTTTCCGGACAGGGCTCCGAAGTGGCGGGGTTCCAGCTCCAGGGCGCGTTCGATATCGTCCAGACTGGCTTCATAGTTGCCTTGCAGGAACAGGATGAAGGCGCGCTGGTTCCAGCCTTCCGAATAGTCCGGAGCCTCTGCCACGACCTGGTCGAGCAACTCCTTTGCTCCCTGAAAGTCATACCCGTCGCGCCGTCCCATCGCCTCATCCACTTTTTTCCGGATATCCGGGCTTGGGGCAGCATCCAGCCAACTATTCCAGATGTCGTCTTCTATCCGGCTGGCTTCTTCCTCTGTCGGCGCATTTTTCAAGGCCTTGAACAGGACGTCCTGTTCTGCCGTCGCACCGGCTGGCAGCACGAGCAGGGTGAGGCAGATGGCTGCGGCGAGCAGCACCACTTCTGCGGAGTGCCGAAACGCTTGCGAAAAAAGGCGTGTCATGGGTGTTTCCTCGCATTTCCTATGGAAATGGGGCGTAGGCCCGGTTTGCCCAGTCCACCCGCCGTTTCAAGCTGGCATCGGCTGCCGCTTCCCGCTATACCGCACGCCTTGACCCCAAAAACAACAGGCGCGAGCGGCAATGAAAACCATCCGGGTGCGGATCACGGCTGAAGAACTGGAAGCCAAGCGGATTTCCGAAATCCTTGAAAGGGCCTTCGAGGACGACGGCAATCCGGTGACGATCTATGAAGCAACGCCGGATGGGCGCCTCTGGGCGGCTGAAATCCTTCTGTTCGACATGGAGCCGGATGATGCGGCTGCGACCGTTCGTGACCGTGTCGGCGCGGATGCCTTCGCTGCGCAGCTGGAAGCGGAAGAACTGCCGGACATCAACTGGGTGGAAAAGTCTCTGGAAGGGCTGAAGCCGGTGAAGGCCGGACGGTTTGTCGTTCACGGTGGTCACGACCGGGACAAGGTTCCAGGCGGGGCCATCGGCATCGAGATCGAAGCCGCGCTTGCTTTCGGAACCGGCCACCACGGCACGACCGCCGGCTGTCTTGAGGAAATCGACCGGCTGCTGTCGATGCGCGAGTACGACAGCATTCTCGATCTGGGCACAGGCACCGGCGTGCTGGCAATTGCCGCCGCGCTTCAATCCCGCCAACCTGTGCTGGCAACCGACATCGACGCGGTCGCGACGAAAACGGCTTTGGAAAATGCGCGTCTCAACGGTGCTGGACATTTGGTGAAGGGCTTCACGGCCAACGGTATCGATGACCGCCGGTTCCGCCACTACGGTCCGTTCGACCTGGTGATCGCCAACATCCTGGCGCGGCCGCTGATGAAAATGGCCAAATCCATCGGCGAACGCATGACCCCGACCGCAACCCTTGTGCTCTCCGGCCTCAGGGTCGAAGACGGGCCGCGAATCCTGTTCGCTTACGGGTGCCAAGGGTTCATTCTGGACCGGCGCGGCGAAAAGGACGGCTGGCTGACACTGACGCTCGTGCGGGGCAGGAAACACGCCTGATACCAGTTTCCCGTTTGCCGAGGGTCTGCTTGATCACGTCCTCAGCCCGCGAAGCGCGCTTGCGCGCGTCTTAAAGGATCGGCCAAACGCCTCGCGTGGTTCGCCCGTTCCTGTTTCCAAATACAAAAAGACCCGCCGGAAATACCGGCGGGTCTTTTTTTGCACAGTGGTCTTTAACTAACCGTCCTGAGCCCCTTAGAACGCAGAGGTTGAAGTGCCTTCGCGCTCCAGCTGCTCGCGGTCATAGCCGTGGGAGGCCAAGGTCGCGTCGTCCAGCGAAAGCAGGTAGCCGTTGACATAGCGGCGTGCCTGAAGGGAGCGGGCTTCAATCATGCGGTCGAATGCGCGGCGCATGAAGCTGCCGCCAGCGCGGGTCGAAGTGGTTGTTTTCATGGTCATAGTGATCAATCCCATTTGAAGGTCAAGAGCTTCCCTAGGGAGAAACGTCTTTTTTGTTTTGTGGCCTCTATATGCGCTATTGCCGGAGCCGTAGGTAGGCCTTGTAACGCATGCCAGCCTTGCGCTGTTCGCATATGCGAAATATTTTGCTGCAATGCAGCATATGAGGAAGATAATGCTGCTAAAACAATTTAGGCGGAAAAAATATCCAGCTTGATCCGATTGGGCCGCGAAATTATCTTGCCGACATGTTCCAAACTTTTGATGATCTCAGTGATCCTTCCTGTGGTGCGCCGCATGTGGCGCTTCTCAGAGCCGAACTTTCCCGCCGTGGTCTCGACGGCTTTCTCGTGCCGCGCGCCGATGCGCATCAGGGTGAATATGTGCCGCCGCACGATTGCCGGCTGCAATGGCTGACCGGGTTTACCGGGTCTGCCGGCATGGCAGCGGTTCTTGGAGAGGATGCGGCGATTTTCGTCGATGGCCGCTACACCATCCAGGTGAGGGACCAGGTCGACATGGCGGTGTTTCCGGCACGCCACCTGATCAATGAACCTGTGACCGATTGGCTTGCCGAGCGGCTGCAACCGGGGCAAAAACTTGGCATTGATGCCATGCTGCATACAGTGCGTGAGGTTCGCCGCCTGGAGGACATCTGCGAGGCGGCCGGTGCCACGCTGGTGAAGTTGCACAACAACCCCATCGATACTGTCTGGAAGGATCGGCCAGAGCCCCCGCTCGGTCAGGTCTCGCTCTATCCGGTGGAGCTTGCAGGACGCGCATCGAAGGACAAGATTGCTGAAATCCAGTCCGCTCTTGGCGAGAAGAAGGCGGATGCCTGTGTGCTGACACAGCCGGATTCGATCGCATGGCTTTTCAACATCCGTGGCTCGGACGTCACGCATACGCCGCTGCCGTTGTCATTTGCCACTGTTCCGGCGGATGGCAAACCGTCTCTCTTTATTGATGGTCGCAAGCTGTCCAATTCCGTCCGCGACGCCCTTTCCAACCTGACAGAACTCAACGAGCCGAGCGAGTTCAAGCCAGGGCTGGAGGCGCTCGGCAAGGCAGGTGCCCGGGTGATGATCGATCCGGGCCTTGCAGGGATCGGCGTCGCCGATGCCATTACGGAGGCTGGTGGAACACTGCTGGAAGCGCAGGATCCGATCCTGTTGCCGAAGGCGATCAAGAATGAAACGGAACTGAAAGGTGCGCGCACCGCGCATATCCGCGACGCCGCGGCTTTCGTGAATTTCCTGTGCTGGTTCGATGAAGTTGCCCCGCAGGGCGATCTCGATGAAATCAGCGCCGCCGAGAAGCTTGAACAGTTCCGGCAGGAAAGCGGGGTCCTGAAGGATATTTCCTTCGATACGATTTCCGGCGCAGGCCAGAACGGGGCGATCTGCCACTACAGGGTCAGCCGGTCCAGCAATCTGAAGATCCCGGTCGGCAAACCGTTCCTGATCGATTCGGGGGCCCAATACGAAGATGGCACCACCGACATCACCCGCACGCTTGCGGTCGGTGAGGTGAGTGCGGAGATGAAGAAGCACTATACGCTGGTGCTGAAAGGGCATATCGCCATCTCCACTGCAAAATTCCCGGAAGGCACCACCGGTGCCCAGCTCGATACGCTTGCCCGCATCGATCTCTGGAAGGCGGGTCTTGATTTCGACCACGGCACCGGTCATGGCGTGGGGGCTTATCTGAGTGTTCACGAGGGACCGCAGCGCATTTCGAAAACCGGCACTGTGCCGCTGAAATCGGGCATGATCCTGTCGAATGAGCCAGGTTACTATCCGGCCGGCGAATACGGCATCCGGATTGAAAATCTGGAAGTCGTTACCCCGGCACGGGATCTGCCGGGCGGCGAACGGCCGATGCTCGGGTTCGAAACCATCACCCTGGTACCGATGGACTTGCGTCTGATCGAGCCAGCGTTGCTGACAGCCGCCGAACGGGACTGGCTGAATCGCTATCATGAAACGGTTCGCAACGAGATCGGCCCGTTGGTGGCGGCCAAGGTGCGGATCTGGCTGGAACAGGCGACAAAAGCGATCTAAAAGACCCTGGAGGCCGGTTTGGACCGGCCTCTCTGTTTTGAATTGCTGTCTATCGAGCTGAGGTTTTTCAATGCGCGCCGCGGATGTTCTCAAGATGCCGCTATATGCTGCCGAACTGGCAACCGGGGCCAAGTCGTTTCGGGACAACCCGCTGATCGGCAGCCGCCGGCTGAACGAGGCGGGGTTGCACGCCAAGCGCATCAAGCTTGCGGAAGAGATGGCCGACGCGCGCCGCCGCAGGCTGGAGCATCTCCTTCCGCAAGCTGATCGCGATGCTTATGCAAGGGACGGCTTCATCGCCACCCGGGATGTGTTGCCGGAAGCCGAGCTCGCCGCTCTGCGCAGCGAAGTTGAAACAACCCGGTTCGACGCCTGGGACATGCGCCAGGGCAATGCGGTCACGCGCTTCATTCCCCTGCCGCCAAGTGTGCTGGCGGATCTGCCTCACCTGAAAGCATTCGTCTGGAGCAAGCCTTTCCAGAACGGTCTGCGGTACGTCGGGTCGACCAACGGCGATCCTCTGGTCTATCTGCACATCGTCATGACCAATCCGGACACCAAGCGCAGAGCGGACCCGCAAACGGCCTTCCATTCCGATACGTTCCATCAGACGGCAAAATCGTGGTTTTTCCTCTATGACATCGATGATGCCGAGGGACCCTTCACCTATATTCCCGGATCGCACCGCCTGACGCCGGAACGGCTGGAATGGGAGCGCGAACAGAGCCTGTCGGCCTGCGGCGACAAGAACACTCTGCATGCCCGAGGGTCTTTCCGCCTTGCGCCTGAGGAGTTGGAACGGCTGAGATATCCTGAGCCTGTGCGGTTTGCGGTTCCCGGTAACACGCTTGTCGTTGCTGATACGCACGGTTTCCATGCCCGCGCCACGAGCAAACGGCCGTCGGTCCGCGTTGGCATCTACGGTTCGTTGCGACGGAACCCGTTTCTGCCATGGGCAGGGCTCGATCCGTTCGATCTGCCGGGGGTAAGAGGGCGCCAGGCGCGGTTCTACATGGCGCAGAAGGATCTGCAATTCCGCCTGAAGGGCAAAACATCCCACCGGTACGCCGGCAAGATCCTGGCAACCGAACCGTCGAAATTCTGATCGGCCGGAGCGTCCGTCAGAGGGGGCGTCTGCCACCCGTCTTTAGTGGTGCTCTTCTTCGTTGGCCTTGATCAAGGCCGCGTTGAAGTGATTGAGCGCCCGCACGTGGCGCGCCACGCCGATGATCCGCGTCGCATCCTTGCTGCTGACGACAGGAAGCTGCGCTTCGCCGCTGGAATCGAAGCTTTTCAACGCGCTTTCAAGCGAGTCGGTGTCATGCAGATAGGCGCCGTCCTCGCCCGGCCGGAACACCCGGTCCTGTTCGTTGGCGGGGGGAGGGCCCATGAAGTCCTTCACCTTCACCGTTTCGCTCAAAAAGCGGTGAATGCCATCGTTCACGAAGTACCCGCGCAGTCCGAGCAGCCAATGGAAATAGGATTTCCCGTGGACCGCCTGGGTCAGGCCAGTTGCGATCGAAACAGTCAGTAGCAGGGCGATGGACAGCGTGTAACCACCGGTCAGCTCGAACACGATCATAGTCGTTGAAAAGGGCGCCCCGAGAACGGCGGCGGCAACGGCTCCCATGCCCAGAATGGCGTAAAGGCCTTCGCTTGAAGCCAGTTCGGGAAAGACAGAGGCGGCGATCAGTCCGAAGGCCCCTCCGGTCATCGCCCCGATATAGAGCGACGGTGAAAAGATGCCGCCGCCAAAGCGGGACGCGAGCGTTATCGCGGTGGCCGCTGTTTTGGCAACGAGCAACACCAGTAGCATCGCCAGCGGGATTTGATCCTTCAGCGCAGCATCCGTGGTTTCATAGCCAACGCCGAGAACATCGGGAAAGACCAGTGCAATCAACCCGACCACGAAGCCTCCGATAACAGGTCTCAGCCAGACGGGTATCGAGATGTTCCGCGCGAACCAGTCCGTTCCGATCAATGCGAACTGGAACAGGATCGCCACCAGGGCAGAGACAAGGCCGAGCAGGGCGAACGCCGGAAATTCCCAATAGGAGGTGATCTGGTGTCCTGGGATCACGAAAGCGGCGACATCACCGAACCAGAGCCGCGAAAACACGGTGCCTGTGACGGCCGCAATCGCGATAGGCGAAATCGCCGACATGGCATAGTGGCCGAGAATGACCTCATGGGCGAACAGAACCCCTGCGATGGGCGCGTTGAAGGATGCCGAGACCGCACTGGCAACACCGCAAGCCAGCAGAATGCGGTGCGCGGATTCGGGAAGCTGAAACAGGCGGCCGACCGACGCCCCGATGGTCGCGCCCAGATGGACGACGGGGCCTTCGCGCCCGGCACTGGCACCGAAGCCGAGCGACAACGCGGTGATCAGGGCAGATGAAATGCCTGGCCAGAACGGCAGTCCGCGCCCCCCCTTCACCCGGGCCTCGATCACATCCGAGACACTGAAAGTTCTCTGCATCGGCTGCATGTACTGAAGCAGTAGACCAACCAGCAGTCCGCCGATGGTGGGGCCGGCGACAATCACGTACCAAGGCAGGGTTGCGGCAGCGCTGACGACATGTTCCGTCGCGGTGCCGAGCCAGGGCACCTGCACGAGACTGATGATCTCGCGAAAGATAATGGCCGCCCAGGAAACGAAGGTGCCAATCAGAAGGGCCAGTAGCCAGACGATATGGCTTTTCTGACGCAGAAATTCTCTGATGTTGAGCCAGATGCCTGCGAAAAGCCTGACGATGCCGGAACGAATGGCAGGAACGAGCCTAAAGAAAAAGTTCAATCGATCTGGCATTTGGTCGGCGGCACTCACCTGGAAACAAGAGCCAATCTGGCACACGCGCCCATATTAAGGACGAACAGCTTTACTTCATCGACAAAATCAAAAAAAAAGCGCTTGTCCCTTGATTTTCATGTGTTCAGGTTTAAGGAGGGGACGTCGAAGCCTTGAGCCAAGTTGCCGTTGCGGTCGCCGAGACCGGTTGTCAGGGGCTTCGGCAATCGCCATAGTTTGCCCTTTCAGCCAAAAAGTGTTGGCCTGCCATGTCCGTTGTTGAACCGTCCGATACCCAGTCACTGCCCGGTGATGGGGCTCCCGACGAGATAAAAGAACGCGTTTTTTCTGTTCCGTTGCTGTGTCTTGTTGCGTTCTTCATAGGGATCGTTGCAGCCGCCGGAGCGGTGTTCTTCCGATATCTTATCTCGATCGTTCACAACCTTTTCTATTACGGAAAATTTTCGACCGTTTACGACGCAAACCAGTTCGCGGAAGCCAGCCCGCTTGGTGCCCTGGTCATTCTTGTGCCTGTCATCGGCGGCCTGATCGTGGTTTTTCTGGTGCGGACCTTCGCGCCCGAAGCCAAGGGCCATGGTGTGCCGGAGGTCATGTTCGCGATCTACCACAAGAAGGGCGACGTGCGCGGCGTTGTGGCACTGGTCAAGTCCTTCGCGTCTGCGATTTCCATTGGCACAGGCGCCTCTGTCGGCCGTGAGGGCCCCATCATCCAGATCGGCGCTTCTTTCGGCTCGACAATCGCCAGGGCCCTGCATCTGCCCAGATGGCAGAAAATCACGCTGCTGTCGGCGGGCGCCGGGGCAGGGATTGCGGCCACTTTCAACACGCCGCTGGGCGGTGTGCTCTTTGCGGTCGAGATGCTCTTGCCTGAGGTCAGCAACCGGACTTTCCTGCCGGTGGTTGTTGCCACCGCAACGGCGACCTATGCCGGCCGCATTGCCTTTGGTCTCGACCCTGCCTTTATCGTTCCGATCTCGGCGGAAAAGGCGATCGAAGCCATCGACCCGATCCAACTTGGCGCCTATGCGCTGCTTGGCGTGCTGGCGGGCATCGCCTCCTGGGCTTTCATCCGCACGCTTGCCTGGTGCGAGGATGTGTTCCCCCAGCTTCCGGGCAATGATTACACCCAGAACATCATCGGCATGCTGATGATCGGCACGCTGAGCTATGCTCTGATGCTGACCACCGGTCATTACCACACGGCCGGTGTCGGCTATGCGACGATCCAGGATATCCTCAACTCGACGCCGTATACGCTTGTTCTGCTGGCTGTTCTGTTCATCGCGAAGATCATCGCGACATCGATCAGCCTTGGCGCAGGGGCGTCGGGCGGTGTGTTCTCGCCCTCGCTGTTCATCGGCGCGACGCTGGGCGGCATGGTCGGTGTCCTGTGTTCTCACCTCTTCCCGGACAGCGGGTTCACACCTGTGGAATTTGCCCTTGTGGGCATGGGGGCTCTTGTGGGCGGCGCGACCGGGGCGTCGATGACCGCCATCGTGATGATCTTCGAGATGACCCGCGACTACAACGTCATCGTGCCGCTGGTTCTGGCGGTCGCGATTGCGGTTGGTATGCGGCGCTGGCTCATCACGGACAACATCTACACCGTCAAACTGCGCCATCGTGGCAAACCGATCCCTCAGAATCGGCACACCAACATGTATCTGGTGCAGCCGATCAAAGAAGTGATGGCGAAGAACTTCGTGATCCTGCCGCTCGATACGCCGATCCAGGAAGCCATTTCCGCGGTGAGCGCCGATGGAGCTTCCCACATCATCGCGTCCGATGGGGCTCGTATCGCCGGTTTCGTGCGCCTCGGCACAATTCCGTATCAAGCCGACCGTATTGCCGGGCAGACACTGCGCGCAGTCCTCTCGAGCGACTTCGTGGTTGCCCCGGCTACGAATATCATGAACTCGGTGATTACCCGCATGAACAACCGCAACCGCAGCTGCGCGATCATCGTCTCCGGCGACGGCCGCATTCCGCGCCCGGACGATGTGGTCGGTGTCGTCGATTCCAAGGAAATTGCCGGCGTGGTTGTCTCCAACCACTACGGCTGAGACAGTCGGCCAAGATGTCAGCCCGTGGAGCGGTGTTCCGTTCCACGGGCCTTTTTTTGTTCGCGGATCAATGGCTCAAGGCTTTTTGCGGATCTCGATGTGGCGCCCGGCGCGTTCCGGGCGCGGCAATGAACGATGAGCTTCAGACAAGGCCGTCAAATTGGCCGTAATATCCTCCGGCCAGGGGGCAACCTTGCGGGCTTTCATGTCGACATGAAGACTGAGCTGCTCGGAGGTCGCCGACAGCCAGCCTTCTTCCGCATGGCGCAGTTCCTGATAGAAGTGGGCGCGCTTGGCGTCGAAGTCGACAAGCTGAAGTGTCGCGATCACCGGCATGCCGGCGCTGAGTTCGCGCACATAGCAGACGTGCACTTCCGCGGTGAAATACGATGCGTCGCGGGTCTTCACATAGTCGGGACCAAGGCCGAGGCGCAGAAAGACCTCGTCGACGGCAGTATCGAACAGAACGTTGTAATAGGCCATGTTCAGGTGGCCGTTGTAATCGATCCAGTCCTCCTTGACCGTCATGATTTCGCTTTCCACCGGCTTTGCGTCCCAAGTCACCTTTCCAATCCTCCTTGCGCCATTGTGTCCAACCCTGCGAGAAATGCCCATTAGGCTTTGACCTTTCGGGCCGGGGCTAACATATTCGGTTTTTTACCGCGCAGACAAAAGCGCGGCCCCAGGAGGAAAGAAAATGCCGGAACTGGCAAATGCGACCAATGAAGCGCAAGCTCTTGAAAAGAATAGCGGGATTGGCGCTGCCATCGAGAAGCTGACGGAGCTGTTCAAGGACCGTTGTTCCACATCCAGGGCCTTGCGGGAACAGCATGCCCACACCACTACCTGGCTGAAGAATCAGCCGCCAGACGCTGTCGTTTTCGTGGAGACGACCGAGGAAGTCGCCGAAGCGGTAAAGATCTGCGCTGCCTACAAGGTGCCGATGATCGCCTTCGGAACAGGATCATCGCTTGAAGGTCACGTGAATGCGCCGTTTGGCGGTATTTCAATCGATCTGTCACGCATGAACAACGTTCTGGAAGTCAACGCACAGGATCTCGACTGCCGTGTCGAGGCCGGGGTGACGCGCAAACAGCTCAACAGTTTCATTCGCGACACCGGCCTGTTCTTCCCGATTGATCCGGGTGCGGATGCAAGCATTGGCGGCATGGCGGCCACGCGTGCGTCGGGCACCAATGCGGTTCGCTACGGCACGATGAAGGACGCTGTTCTCGGTCTTACCGTTGTGACGGCGGACGGACGCATCATCAAGACGGGCGGCAGAGCGAAAAAGTCTTCGGCCGGCTATGATCTGACCCGGTTGTTTGTCGGCTCGGAAGGCACGCTTGGCATCATCACGGAGCTGACCATGCGCCTTAATGGACAGCCGGAGGCCATTTCCGGCGGTGTCTGCCCGTTCCCGGATGTCGCGTCGGCCTGCAACGCGGTGATCATGACCATCCAGATGGGGCTGCCTGTTGCCCGTATCGAACTCCTGGACGAAGTTCAGGTGCGCGGCTGCAACACCTATTCCAAGCTGGATCTGCCTGAAACGCCGACGCTTTTCCTGGAGTTTCATGGGTCTGAGGCTGGCGTTCAGGAGCAGTCCGAGACCTTTTCCGCCATCGCCGAAGAATTTGGCGGCGGGCCGTTCAAATGGGCGACGGGTGCTGAGGAACGGACGAAACTGTGGGCCGCACGCCATGACGCCTATTGGGCCGGCAAGTCGCTGAAGCCCGACGCGAGCATCATGGTAACGGACGTCTGCGTGCCGATTTCGCGCCTTGCCGACTGCGTCGCGGCCACGGCCGAGGACATCCGCAACGAAGGCTTGCTGGCGCCAATCGTCGGCCATGTCGGCGACGGCAACTTCCACGTCCAGATCCTTGTCGATCTGGAGGACCCGGACGAAAAGCAGCGGACAGAGGACTTTGTCGCACGGCTTTCACTGAGGGCGATCGACATGGGCGGCACCTGCACCGGCGAACATGGGGTCGGCCAGGGCAAGCAGAAATACATGGCCAGGGAACATGGCGAAGCGCTTGAGGTTATGCGCTCTGTCAAACAGGCGCTCGATCCTCACAATTTGATGAATCCCGGCAAGATCCTGCCGCAGTCATGATATTGTATCGAATCAGTTCAATAGGTTCGTTTTGCTTCGCCGGACGACGCGCTGCTGCGGTCCGGCTGGCGCCGGCAATCCTGTGTTTGCACTGCAGCAGGGATCGGCTACATCTATCCGGTACGATATCCGGTGACTTTGGAGAACAAGGAGACAAGGCCTGAACTCCGTCTACATCACGTTGGGTGTAACAGTCATTCTGGTGCTGGTGGCAGCGCTGGTCGGGCCGTTCTTTATCGACTGGACCGTTTACCGCTCGACTTTCGAAAGCTATGCGGAACGCGCGCTCGGGCATAAGGTGACTGTGCTGGGCGAGGCGGATCTGCGGCTTCTGCCTGCTCCGTCCATCAGTTTCTCCGACGTTCGCGTCGGCGGTGCGGAAGACCCGCTGCTGGTTGTGTCGCGGTTCGATATGCGTATCGAACTTCCGTCCCTTCTGAAGGGCGAGATTCGCGTTCTGGATATGGAACTCGACCGCCCGCATCTGGCGCTTTCGCTGGATGAGCAGGGCCGTCTGGACTGGCTGACCGCCATGACCTCAAACGGGGCCATCTCCAAACTGGCACCAGACGATCTGTCTTTCGAAAACGTCACGATCCGCGACGGCGCATTGACGATTGTCGATGCGCGGTCCGGGGAGATCAACAGGATCGATAACGGCAACCTTGTCGTCTCCGCACGGTCGCTTGCCGGGCCGTTCCGGGGTGCTGGAAGCCTCACGCTGAACGGAACGCCCTATACGGTCAGTCTGGCGACAGGTCGCGCTCAGGAAGATGCCGGACTGCGCGTGAAAGGCGACGTGACGCCAACCGACCGGCCTGTCAGTTTCTCCTTCGATGGCCACCTTCAGGTGGCCGATGCAGCCCCGGTCTTCGATGGCCGGTTCAACATCGCCTCGGTCGCGCTGGAAGAAAACGATCCGAACACGTGGCAGGCGGAAGGGCAGTTCACTGCCGATATCGCCGAGGTCGCCGTTCCTGAATTCGAATTCCGCTACGGACCTGAAGACCGGCGTTTGAGCATGACCGGCAATGCGGATCTGCTTTACGCAGGCGACAAACGGTTCGAGATCCGCGCGAAGTCGAAGCAGGTTGATCTGGACAGGTTGCTTGGTGGCGGGCCTCAGTCGCCAGTCGATATCAACGAGGCGGCAAAGCGGCTGATCGCGGCCCTTCGCGTCGTTCCGTTGCCGTCCATCGACGGCGCCATTTCCATGGACGTTCCGGCGCTGGTGGCCGGTGGCGGCATCATTCAGAATGTTCGTCTGGATCTTGAAACCACGCTGGGCGGCTGGCGCGTTGCGCGCCTTGCCGGACGCCTGCCGGGCCGCACGATGGTTGCAACCCAGGGCGATCTCGGTCTGGAGCCGTCTCTGACCTATCGCGGTGCGGTGTCGATCAACTCCGAGCAGCCAGGATCGCTGCTGAGTTGGTGGCGGAAGAAGGACAGTGGTGCCGGCACAATCGAGCCGGTGACCCTGGAAGGCCGCCTGAACCTGGTGCAAGACGGAGCGGCTCTGGACAATCTGCGGCTGACCATTGCCGGGTCCGAAGCCCGTGGCGGTCTGGCTTACCGTATTCCTCGAAGCGGCAACTCGGAATTCTCTCTGTCTCTGGAGGCTGACCGGCTCGATCTGGACCAGATCGAAAACATGGCTGCGCTGCTTCACCCCCAGGCGGGGGCGGCGGGTGACCCGCAAGATCCCAAGGGTCTCGACGTTTCCCTGCGTCTGCGTGCCAAACAGGTGGTGGCGCGCGGTGTCGAAGGCAAAGGTCTGGCGCTGGAAGCGGAATATTCGGACGGCGGCGTCCGGATCGACAGGCTGTTTGCGGACGATCTCGCAGGCGCCCGGCTCGATGTCTCCGGCGATATCCGCAATCTTTTTTCTGCCCCTGAGGGGGCAGTCTCGGGAACGCTCGATGCCCGCGATCTGAGCGGCCTTGTGGCGCTGGCGGGGGGACTGTTTCCGGAAACCGTGTTCGCAGAGCGGCTGGAGCGTGCAGCCGCAAGTCTGGTGCCTGCCAAGTTCGATGCGGAGTTGAAGGCTGCCGCAGCGGGCGAGACAACAGACATGACGCTGCGCCTCGATGGCAGCGCGGGCGGGGCGGACACTGAAATCAATGCGGAACTCAAGGGGCGTGTCGATCAGTGGCACGATGCGGAAATTGCTGTTGGCGTCGAGTTGAACGGTCCGGACGGCGGCAGACTTCTGCAGCAGCTCGGTTTCGACGTCATTCCGCTGGAAGCTGCCGGCAGTGGCCATCTGGCGCTGAATGTTGCCGGCATTCCGGCCAAGGGCCTGACGACGCATCTTGCCACCGAAATCGGCGCATCAAAGGTCGACGCCACGGGCACCGTAACCCTGAAAAAGGATGAGGCGCCGGAATACCTGATGTCCGTGAATGCGGAGACCGCCGACCTTGGGCCGCTGGCCTTGATGGCCGGGCGGGTTCTGCCGATCATGAGCGGCACGATCCCGGCTGCGCTTTCGGTGGATCTGGAAGGTGTCGGCAGCTCACTGGCTGTCAGCAGGGCCGAAGGGGCGCTCGGGTCCACGTCCTTCGAGGGACGTCTTGAAGGCGACCTTGAACCGGCTCAGGGAGAACGCAACAGACGTTTTTCCGGCGAGATGATGGTGTCCGAGGCCGATCTGCGCACCATGACGGAACTCGTGCTTGGCCCGGACCAGTGGTTCTCGGCCGGCGATGGTTCCAGTATGTGGCCGACGACCCCGTTTGGCTCGCCGCTTCTGGATGGTCTTGACCTGACAGTGCAGCTCAAGGCAGACAGACTGCTGCTGGACGAGGAAACGGCAATCACCAGTCCCAGTGCCGAGCTTCGGCTGTCACCGAGCCTGTTCCGTCTGGACGGGCTGCACGGAGCCTTTGCCGGTGGCCAGCTTGACGGCAGTCTCTCGATCCGCCGAACGGAAGCTGAGGCAGCGGCCTCCGGCCGGGTCAAACTCGACAATGCCGACCTGAGGCAGGTGTCGTGGCGGCCGGACAACAGGGCGGTCGCCTCCGGAACGCTCGACCTTTTCCTGGAGTTCGAAGGGGCTGGGCGGTCGATTTCGGCGATCGTGAGCGGCCTCACCGGCGGTGGCACGTTCTCGATGGAAAACGGCGACTTCCGGGGCCTCAATCCGCAGGCCTTTCCGCTGGTGACCCGCGCTGTGGACGCGGGGCTGGACCTTCAGGACGACAAGATCCGCGATGTTTTCGTCAGCCACATGGCTGCGGGCAGCCTGCCGTTCAAGCGCGTTGACGGCACGTTGACAATGGTTGGCGGCCGGTTGAGTGCGCGCAATGTGGTGGTCGATGCAGAAAAGGCCGAGATTTTTGGCAGTGCCGAAGTGGACCTTGCCAACTACGACCTTGATGCGGATTTCTCCTTGAAGGTCGATCCGGGCGAGGATGCGGTGACGGGTGCTGAGCCGCAAGTCGGGCTGTTGTTCGAAGGGCCTGTGGAAGCACCGGAGCGCCGTATCGATATCGCACCTTTCACCGCCTATCTGACGTTGCGCGCCTTTGAGCGGGAAGTTGAGCGCGTTGAGAAACTGCAGGCGGAAATCCTGGAACGCGACCGTCTTGTGCGGGAGTTGAAAAACCAGCGAGAAGGCGAGGCCCGCCGGCAGCGTGAAGCGACACGTGCTGCAGAGGAAGAGCAGCTTCAACTGGAGCAGGGGCAGTCCGGAGACGGCAGCGAGCCTCAGGCAGATCCGGATAAGCAGGAAAATTCGGCCCTGCCACAGCAAACCGACTCAACGCCGCGCCGGGAAACCCGCGCCGCGCCCCCGCCAGCTCCAACTCTGGCACCGGCTCCAGCCGTTGCCGCAGCCCCCTTTGCCGATCGCATCCGTACCCTTCTGGAATCCCCGGACCTGGACGATCTGACAGCGCCGCCAAGTGATGTTCCGGCCGAAAAACCATCAAACGGCCTGCCGCCTCTGGACCCGCCCGTCTCGATTGAGGACCTCCTGACCCGCGACGTCGGCTCGCCGCTGGTCCTGCCCGGCGCGCAGTGATAGGCCTGTGCGACGAGCCTTCGCTCGTCGGTATCGGACAAGTGTTGCCTGAAGCCCTTGAACGGTCGTCAGAAAAGAAGCTGCCCTACCAACTCCAGCTTTCCAACAGTCTCCCCTCATCCTGAGCAAGCGCGAAGCGCTGTCTCGAAGGATGGGCTGCTTGCTCAAGAATGTGTCGTCATCCTTCGAGACGCACGCAAGCGCGCTCCTCAGGATGAGGGAGATGTGTGTTACTGAGGCGGCGAGAGGGGAGGCGGTCCGGGCAATTCCAACAGCGCTGTGTGCAGGCGAAAAGCAGGAGACCGGCAATCTGATTGCCAGCCGCTCATACCTTCGAAAGCTGTTCAGCTTCCTTTTGCACGCGTTTCAAGGCCCAGACCCTAACGGCCGAAGACAGCGGGTCTTCCGGATCGCGGTTGTCGTCGATCTCGGCGATCAGTCCTGCGAGGGACTTGTTTTCGGCATGAGCATGGGCATCGACCACGTCCCAGAATTCGGTTTCCAGCGCCAGGCTGGTGCGGTGGCCGTGAAGGGAGAGGGAGCGTTTGAGCAAAGCCATTGGCGATCAGTCGCCGTCGCCGGACGGGTCCAGGCCGGGCTTTTCTGCATTGGACTTTGAAGGGGCGGATGTTTCGGCTTCCGGGCCATGAGGCTCTTCCAGCAAATGCCCGTCGACATGAGCTTCCAGTGTCTCCCGGCGCTGGCGGGCAGCGTCGCGTTCAGCTTTGGACCGGCCATACTTGCGCCGATTGTCTTCGGCGGACTTGTCCTTGTCCTCACGCTTCTTTTGTTTGCGCGCCATGCGCAGATTGATGATCTCCGCGCTCATGGGAAAGGCTCCCGATTTCAGGTCTTCTTGCGGAAGGCGTCCAGGGAAACGACTTCGCCGCCACCGTCACTGTTTTCCGTGGCCTGAGCGGCAGGTTTGGATTTCTGTTCGCCGGAGGCTGCTTCCTGGTTGCCGGTGCCATCGTCCTGTTTGGCGTCGCTGCCTTCAAGCTCCTGCTCGGCCTTGGCAAGTTCTTCCACCGCTTCCAGCAGTTCTTCCGGCAATTCTTCCGCCGTCTTGCCTGGATCGAACTCCAGAGCGAACTGCACGGATGGATCGAAAAAGCCCTTGATGGCGGAGAAAGGCACCAGCAGCTTTTCCGGCACGCCGCCGAAGGACAGGCCAACTTCGAACGCATGTTCGCCGATGGCGAGATCCCAGAACTGATGTTGCAGTACGATGGTCATTTCCTGCGGGTAGCGCTCCTTGAGTCGCTGGGAAATGCGCACGCCCGGGGCATTGGTGTCGAACGCGATGTAGAAGTGGTGGTCTCCGGGCAGCCCGGTTCGACCGACTTCGGCAAGTATTTTCTTCACCGCTCCACGCAGCGCGTCCTGGATCAGAATATCGTATCGCAGAAGGTCTTCAGACATCAGGTTTCGTCGAATCTCGCTGGAAAAGTCCACTATCAGGAGCACATTGACGGTCCGAGATCAAAAAGAAAAGGCTCTTTTCCGAGTGAACCCAGATTAATGTGTGCAACCGGGCAATCACCGCCCGCAACTCCCGCAACCTATTTAGGACGTTTCAAATACATGGGAAGATCAAGTGGAGGCTTCTGTTGCCAGGTGCCTCCGAACCCCGCCCGTGAGTGCTACCTCAAAGGACTTAGTGGACTACCGGCGCAGCGTTACGCTGCGACAGCGTTGTCCATAGCATAGTTGTCATTTGCAACTATTAAGAGAGCCCGATAACGGTGGTACAATGCCGAGCAAAAGCACAGTCTTTACGCCCTCGTCGATCCTATTTCGCCCCCGCCGAAACCCATGAAGTTTCTGAAGCTTAGCCTCATGGGCTTGGGTGGAGGCGCCGGGTACCGCCCCCGGGTCCGATAGGTTTATTTCACTGACCATTTATTGCCATAGCTGGCGAACCAGCAGTCCTGATATAAGGGCTTCGGTCTTGAATTGAAAGAGGCTTCTGGCAATCCGCGTCGTTTGCCGGCTTGGTTTGCGGCCGGTCTTCCACAGTACGCCCAAGTTGGGGAAAGTGCAGGGAAGGGGCTGTCTTTTCGGGAAAATCTGCCAAGTTACCCTCAAACTCCAGATCTCCCGACCGCGAAGGCTTCCGCCGTGCAGCAATATCTCGATCTCTTGTCAAAAATACTGGACGAAGGCGTTGACCGGGGCGACAGGACCGGAACGGGCACGCGCTCGATCTTCGGCCACCAGATGCGCTTCGATCTCTCAAAAGGCTTTCCCTGCACAACGACCAAGAAGCTGCACCTGAAGTCGATCATTCACGAGCTTTTGTGGTTTCTGGCTGGCGATACCAACATCCGGTATCTGAAGGAAAACGGCGTGAAGATCTGGGACGACTGGGCGGACGAGAAAGGCGAGCTCGGGCCGGTCTACGGTTACCAGTGGCGGTCCTGGCCTGCGCCGGACGGACGGTCCATCGACCAGATCGCCAATCTCCTCAAGATGATCCGGACAAATCCGGAAAGCCGGCGGCTGATCGTGTCGGCCTGGAACCCGGCGCTGGTCGACGAGATGGCCCTGCCGCCGTGCCATTCGCTGTTCCAGTTTTACGTGGCCAACGGCAAGCTCTCCTGCCAGCTTTACCAGCGCTCGGCGGACGTCTTCCTGGGCGTGCCTTTCAACATCGCCTCCTATGCGCTTTTGACCATGATGGTGGCGCAGGTGACCGGCCTGAAACCCGGTGACTTCGTGCACACCTTCGGCGATGCGCATCTTTATTCAAATCACTTCGACCAGGCCCGCGAACAGCTCAAGCGCTCGCCCCGGACCTTGCCGGAAATGAAGATCAATCCGGATGTTACGGATCTCTTTGCGTTCAAGTTCGAGGACTTCGAACTGACCGGCTACGATCCGCTTCCGCATATAGCGGCGCCGATCGCAGTCTGATCGAGAGAACCGGTCAGGCGACCTCGAACCAGGTCATCATGCCGGAGGCCGCATGTCCGAGCATGTGGCAATGGATCAGCCATTTTCCCGGATTGTCTGCAACAAAGGCGATCTTGACCGTCTCGCGCGGTTGGCTGGTAAAGGTGTCACGCCAGTCAGCGTGTTCCAGTGTCGTGCCATTGCGCTCAATCACCCGGAAATGGTGACCATGCAGGTGGATTGCATGGGGGAAGGCCGTGTCGTTCCGGCTTTCCAGAAGGATCGTGTCGCCACGCTTTGCGGAAAACATCGGATCGCCTTCCATCCCCGCGACGCCATTGAAGGCCCAGAAGAGACCTTCGGACATCATCTGGCGCATGTCCATCTGGGTGCCGTTTTTCATCATTGACTGCATGCCGCCCATGGCGCCACCCGCCATCACCAGTGGCAGTTTTCGTGGGGAACCCAGATCGGGTTCCGGCAGCCGGTTGGGTGGTGGCAGCACCAGCGGCAGATCTTTGCTTTCGGTTTCCGAAATCACGAAATTGGCAAAGGTGAAGGGTTTGCCGGTCATCATCTCGAACGGCAGCTTGCCGGTTTCCTGAGGACGCAGCACCAGATCCATGCGCTGCGCCGGGGCCAGTTGCACGGTTCCCTCGACATCCCGCACTGTCTCAAAGGTTTGTCCGTCCAGCCCAATCAGCCTGGCGCCGAACCGTGCCGGGGCAAGATCGAGAATGCGTGCGCTCGAGGCATTGATCAGCCGCAGCCGGTGCCACCGATCCTTTTTCAACGCAATGTCCGGCATCGAAACGCCGTTGATGGTCAGCCAGTTGCCCAGCCGTCCGGCATGGGCGAAATCGTGCATGGCACCAAAGCTGGCGGTATCCAGAACGCCGTTTTCGTCCAGACGCCAATCGCTGAGGATGAGCGTGATGTCGCAGTCCGGATCAAAGGACGGCGCTTCATCCTCGACGATCAGGGCGCCAGAGAGGCCGCGGGGCACCTGGTTCCAGCTCATGTTGTGGGCGTGGTACCAGAAGGTGCCTGCATCCGGCACAACAAAGTCGTAGTTGAAGCTTTCTCCGGGGGCGACAGGGGGCTGGGTCAGCCCGGCAACACCGTCCATGGCATTGTCAATGCGGATACCGTGCCAGTGGACCGAGGTCGGTTCGTCCAGGTTGTTTGTGAAGCGCACTCTGACACGTTCGCCGCGTTTGACCCGGATCTGCGGTCCGGGCAGGCGATCATTGTAGAGCCAAAGGTCGGAGAGACCGCCGTCCTTGCCATAGAGACGGGCCTGTCCCTTGGCTGCGGTGAGGTCGAAAAGACCCGCTTCGGTTTTTGCCAGAGCGAAGACGGGCGACACGGCAGCCATGCATCCGGCTGCGGAGGCTTTCAAGAACGAACGGCGATCCATCGGCCACCTTCCTCAAGCTGAGTTTCTTCATTGGAATATGGTGGTTCCAGTTAGGGGAAGGTCAAGCACCGTTCCAAGAAGAAAACACGTCAAATAGTGCTCGCATTTGTTGAAGAAACTACCGACATTTCCTCCCGGTTTTGCCAAAAGAGGTCCGCTCATGAATTCCAGCGCCGGTCTGTCGCTTTCACCCCACGCAGTAACAGCTGAACGCCGTGGGTTCGACACCGCCATGGGGCGCAAGCTTTGCGCCGGTGTGGAGGCAGGCTTGCTGCCGCATCTTCATGCCGTGCTTGCGGAGCGGGGTGGTGAAACGGTTCTGGAAAGCTATGGCACGGGGCCGGACGAAAACTGGGGCCGCCCGATCGGGGACGTGACGTTCGGTGCCGAAACCCTTCACGACCTGCGCTCGGTCACCAAGTCCATCGTCAGCCTGCTTTATGGCATCGCGCTGGAGCGGGGGGAGGTGCCGACACTGGATACGCCGATCCTGGAGCTCTTTCCTGAATATGCGGATCTTGCCGGAGATCCGAAACGCAGGGAGCGGACCATAGAGCACGCTTTGACCATGTCGCTCGGCATGGAGTGGGACGAGACCCGGCCGTACACCGATCCGGAAAACAGCGAGGTCGCCATGGAAATGGCCCCGGACAGATATCGCTACATTCTGGAGCGGCCGTTGGTGGAGGACCCGGGCCGGCGCTGGATCTACAGCGGCGGGGCGACCGCCCTTGTGGGCGAGATCCTGCAACGGGGCACGCGGCAGAAGCTTGCCGACTATGCGAGGGACCGTTTGTTCGCTCCGCTCGGTATAACGCAGTTCGATTGGTCTATCGGCCGGGATGGAACCCATTCGCCGGCGTCCGGGCTGAGGCTCAGCGCCCCAGACCTGCTCAAGATCGGACGTCTGGTCCTCAACAATGGCATCTGGGAAGGCAAGCAGATCATTCCCGAGGCCTGGCTGCGGGCATCGCTGCAGCCGCTCATCGAAACAAGCGAGGGGCCAGGATACGGCTATTTCTGGTTCTGCGGTCAGGCACCGGTACCGGCACTTGGCGGGCCGACGCGCTGGTTCGCCGGCTTCGGCAATGGCGGTCAGCGGCTATGGCTGTGTCCCAAGGCCGATGTGGCAGCCGTCATCTACTCCGGAAACTATAATACCTGGACTGCCTGGATCCCGCCGACCCGGGTCTGGAGCGAGATCATTCTGGCCAATTTGCGGGAAGCTTAGCCTCGCCTGATAATCTCGAAACCAAGACGACCTCATCCTGAGGAGCGAGCCTGCTCGCGTCTCGAAGGATGGGCCCCAGGCGCAGAATATGCCGCCCATCCTTCGAGACAGCGCTGCGCGCTTCCTCAGGATGACGGGGAAGGAGGGGAGGTTGGGTTCAGCTCAGCGTGGTTGCACTGATCGTCCATGCGGGCGGAAGCTCGAAGGGCTTTCACCCCTGCCGATGCGCCTTGATCAAATCCCGGTACCACAGTGCGCTGTTCTTGAGCGTGCGAACCTGGGTGTCGTAATCCACGTGGACGACGCCGAAACGCATTCTGTAGCCTTCGGCCCACTCGAAATTGTCCATCAGGCTCCAGAGGAAATACCCTTTCACCGGCACCCCGGCCTCGCGCGCATCGGCGATGGCTCCGAAGTGTTTTTCCAGGTAGTCGATCCGGCGCTGGTCATTGATGACACCGTCCTGCGGCTCGTCATTGTAGCAGGCGCCATTTTCGGTGATGTAGCAGTCCGGCAGGGAATAGCGGCTGTTCACATCCTTCAGGAGATCCGACAGGCCCTTTTCATGGACTTCCCAGCCGATATCGGTCAGTTCCGGGCCGGGAACCGGCGGCACCGTCTCGGCCATCGGATAAACAGCGCCAGCATTGGTGTCTGCTTTCACCCGCAGCGGGGTGTAGTAGTTCAGACCCCACCAGTCGAGAGGCTGATGAATGGTCTTCAGATCACCGTCGCGAATGTCCATGTGTTGGCCGAAGGCGTCGAGCACTTCCGCCGGATAGCTTCCCTGGAACATCGGTTCAAAGAAAATGCCGTTGTTGAACTGGAAGGCCCGTTCTGCTGCTTCCCTGTCTCGGGGGGCGTCGCTGGCCGGATAAACGGAATGCGCGTTGATGACGATGCCCATCGGCAGATCCGGTTTCACCGAGCGGGCAGCCTGCACACCAAGGCCATGCGCCAGGTTCAGCGTGTGCACGCTGGCCGCGAAGGCTTCGACGCTTTTTTCGCCGGGGGCATGAATGCCGTAAAGGTGGCTGAGATGGCAGATGCACCAGGGCTCGTTGATCGTTGCCAGGGCGTCCATACGGTCGCCAAGCCGTCTGACGACAACTTCAACATAGTCCGCAAAGGCTTCCGCGGTGCTGCGGGCCGTCCAGCCGCCGTCGCCCGCCAGGGTCAGCGGCAGGTCCCAGTGGTAAAGGGTCGGATAGACCTTCAGGCCGCGTGCAACCATGCCATCGATCAGCCGGTCATAGAAGTCGAGGCCCTTATCGTTCACCGGGCCACGGCCATCCGGAAGTATGCGCGGCCAGGCGATGGAAAAGCGGTAGGCGTCGACACCGAGTGACTTGATCAGATCGAGATCACTTTCCCAAAGATGATAGTGGTCGCAGGCCGTATCGCCCGAATGCTGCTGGTAAACGCGCCCCGGCATCTTGGAAAAGGCATCCCAGATGCAGGGCTTGCGGCCGTCTTCGCGGGTTGCGCCTTCGATCTGATAGGCGGCGGTTGCAACGCCGAACAGGAAATCACCGGGAAAGCGGAGTGCGAGATCTTTGGGAGCTGCCATGGAAATTCATCTTGAGTGAGAACGCGACTGGGACGGTCATAGGTCTCAAAGCGCTTTGGATCAAGTGATTTCATCATCCATTGCTGATCTTGCTTTCCGTCCTGTTCGTCAGCTTGGCGCGCCGTGAAGGCTCATCAGCCAGTACCAGAACGGCAGGGCCGGTTCGATGGCCCGCGCAATTGCCTCATGGCCGTCCAGCCCCTGCACAGAGCCGGTATCCCGCAGATCGCGCCAGACGGCGAGGCCTTTGTGACGGGCGAGATCCTTGAGCGGATGATCGGCCGGGAAACCGCGCGCAGGTTTGGCAAGATCAGGCTTGGAGAGGTCAAAGCCGCTGTCCGTCAACTGGTCGATCAGGCGATGGATGTCCTCGCCCTCCTGTGTCTCGAGCCTCTGGAGGTAGGTCCCGAGCATCGGTTTTGAAAATTGCATGCAGCCTGTGCCGGTTCGCACGTGATCGCTTTCCACGGACAGAAAGAAGCTCGGCGGCTGTGCGTCCTTGCCCTGGAAGGCTGCTCCCTTCGGCCAGAAGGCCATGCGGATATGGGTGTTGTAGGGTGTCTTGTCCTTGGAAAAACGCAGATCCCGGTTCATGCGGAACTGCTTTGAGGTGAGGTCATGCTTGCTGAGCCGGGAGAGGCTTTCAGCAAGCCTGCCGCGAACCGCGTCGGCGGGCTCCTTGATGAAGCGCTGATAGTCGGCCTTGTGAGCCTCGAACCAGTCCCTTGTGTTGTTGGCAGCGAGTTCTTCCAGAAAGCGGAAGGTTTCGGGCCGGAAGCCGAAGGCGCTCATGTTGCTGCCTTTCCGGGGTTCGGTTTTTTGGGCTTTGCGGCCTTGGGTGGCAGACTGGCGGCATAGGATCTTGCCATGTCGATCCAGCTTTTCAGATCGTCGTCGTTTTCGATCCCTTCCGCGGCCACCCGGATGAAGCCGGGCATGAGCCGGTCACCTATCTGGCAGACGGAAGCAAAAGGCTTTGCAAGCGCGTCGGCCTGCTGCCCGGTGCCGACACGTGCCATCAGCCCGCGTCTGGAGACACATACCGTCATGTTGCCGTTGATCATGAAGCAGGTGGAGCCGAACATGCGTTTCTGTTCGACTTTGTCGTCCGGAATCAACGCTCGGGTGCGTTCGATCAGGACGGTTTCCATCAGGTCGGACATTGCCAGGGTCTCCTGGTTGCGTTGGTACAGTCTCCAGGACGTGTCAACGGGCCTTTATCCGACAGCCTGGACAGAAAAAATGTCTGGGGTTTTTCATGGCTCCCGTTTCCATGCTAGGAGGCCTTGATTGAATTGGAAATCGGATTCGGAGATGGCCTTGCCGGAACTTGTCATGATTGCCGCCGTTGCGCGAAACGGGATCATCGGGGCCGACAATGACATGCCCTGGCGGTTGTCGTCGGATCTGAAGAATTTCAAGCGCATCACACTCGGGAAACCGGTGTTCATGGGCCGCAAGACATTTCTGTCCTTTGGCGGAAAGCCCTTGCCGGGGCGTCCGAATGTGGTCGTTTCCAGAGATCCGGATTATGCCCCGGAAGGGGCGGAGGCGGTGACGTCCTTCGAAGGTGCGCTGAAGCGTGCGCAGGAACTGGCAAAAGATCTTGGTGTCGACCAGGTGGTGTGCATCGGCGGGGGGCAGCTCTATGCACAGGCAATCGGCCGCGCCGACCGCCTGGAGATCACAGAGGTGGATGCCGATCCGGCAGGCGATACCCGTTTTCCGGACATCGACCCGGCCGTCTGGCAGGAAGTTCGGCGGGAGCCGGGCGTGCGCACCGAACGCGACAGCACCGATTTCACCTTCGTTACCTATTGCCGCAAGGCGTAAGACACACCGGACGAGATGACATGGGCTTACCCGCCACCCAGACGGCCAGATGGTCCACTTTTCATGAACTCAGCCTCGACGAGCTTTATGAACTGCTCAGACTGCGCCAGAACGTCTTCATTCTGGAACAGGCGTCCTTTTATGCGGACATCGACGGCAAGGACCAGGCTGCCCTGCATTATCTGATGCGCGAGGGGGAGACCGGCCCGCTTCTGGGTGCAATTCGTCTTTTTGCAGAGCCGGAAAACCTAAGCGCCCGTATCGGCAGGGTGGTCATCGCTAAAGAGGGGAGAGGCTCCGGTCTTGGCCGTCTCATGATGCAGGCCGGTATCGACAAGGCCGAAGCCATGGTTCCGGGCTGTACAATTCATCTCTCTGCACAGTCCTATTTGGAGGCCTTTTACAGGTCTCTGGGGTTTGAGTCCGTGTCCGAGGAATATATCGAGGACGGTATTCCTCATGTCGATATGATCCGTTCTGCCAAGCCGATCTGACGGTGCCGTCAGGGTGTAAAGTCACGTTAGGTGCGGCCAATTGGTGCGCCAATCTTGACAGACCACCCTGCTGCCACCACCTGCGGCACGGGAACACGCAGGTTCCGGGAGGTTTAAGGCCGGTCTTTCCGTTGAAAGCGCATGGTAACCTCCCTATAACCAACGGTGAGTCAGAACGGGTGAAAATCCCTGTCCGGTACAACCTGCCGGACGACAAAGAAGGAAGTTTTGATGCCTTGGAGCAATCAGTCAGGTGGCGGTGGCCCCTGGAAAGGTGGCGGAAACAATGGCGGCCCTTGGGGTAGCGGCGGTGGCGGCAACAACAATGGCCCATGGGGCGGAGGCCCCAACCGCGGCGGAAGCAATCCGCCGGATCTTGAAGAGCTTCTGAAACGTACCCAGGACCGCATGCGCAACGTCCTTCCGGGCGGTGGCGGCGGTGGGCTTGGTTTCATCGGCGGCGGGATCGTGGTCGGTGTGGCCCTCATCGTATGGCTGGCCTTCGGCTTTTATGTTGTTGACGAAGGCGAGGTCGGTGTCGAGCTGGTGTTCGGCAAGGTCGAGGACCAGACACCTCCGGGCCTGAACTACAACTGGCCCTATCCGGTTGGTGAGGTTTACACGCCCAAGGTCGAACTGCAGCGTGAAACGACAGTCGGTACCGAAGAAAGCGTCAGCAGCTCCGGCGTCGTGCGGGCACGCGATGTTCAGGAAGAAAGCCTGATGCTGACCGGTGACGAAAACATCGTCGACGTTGGCTTCAAGGTGCTGTGGCGTATCCGGAACACCAATGAAGGTATTTCCGACTACCTGTTCAATATCCAGGATCCGCAAGCAACCGTGAAGGCCGTGGCCGAAAGCGCTATGCGTGAGGTTGTCGGCGGCTCTAAGATCGATTCCATCCTGACGGAAAATCGCGTTTCCATCCAGAATGACGTTGCCAGCCTGATGCAGAAGACGCTCGACAGCTATCAGTCGGGCATCGAGATCGGCGAAGTGCAGATGCAGCGGGTTGACCCGCCTGCGCAGGTCATTGACGCCTTCCGCGATGTGCAGGCTGCACGCGCCGATGAAGAGCGCATCAGCAACGAGGCCAAAGCCTACGCCAACCGCGTGGTGCCGGAAGCCCGTGGTGAAGCTGCACGTGTGCAGGAAGCGGCAAACGCCTACAAGGACCAGACCATTGCCGAGGCAACCGGTCAGTCCCAGCGTTTCACGAAGATCTATGAACAGTACAAGAAGGCTCCGGGCGTAACCCGCGAGCGTCTGTATCTCGAAACCCTGGAAAAAGTTTTGGGCTCGAACAACAAGATCATCATCGACAATGATACGACAGGCTCCGGCGTATTGCCGTACCTGCCGCTGAATGACCTGAACGGGCGTCAGACCGCCCCTGCACAGCGCGCGGGAGGCAACTGATCATGCGTAGTGGTATTTTTGCAATCGTCCTGCTGATCGCAGCAGTCGTCGGGTATCTCTCGGTCTTCATCGTCAATCCGACCCAGCAGGCGCTTGTCCTGCGGTTCGGCAAGATCGTCGAAGAGCCGAAGAAGGACCCGGGCATTTACTTCAAGGTCCCGTTCCTGGAGAACGTCGTCTATTTCGACAAGCGTATCCTGAACCTGAACATGCCGCCGCTTGAGCCGATCACTTCGGACAAGAAGCGTCTGATCGTGGATGCGTTCGCGCGTTACGAGATTTCCAATCCGGTGCTCTTCTATCAGCGTGTGCAGAACATCCAGACCGCCAACCGGCGCCTGTCGACGTTCCTGCAATCCTCGCTGAGGTCCGAAGTTGGCCGCACCAGCTTCGTTGCGCTTGTGCGCGACGACCGTACCGGTGTCATGGAAAACATCCGCCGCGATATCGATGCCAATGCCGAACAGCTCGGCATCAAGGTGATCGACGTCAAGATCCGCCGTGCGGATCTGCCGGATGCCAACTCGCAAGCGATTTACGCCCGCATGCAGACGGAACGTCAGCAGGAAGCAACGGAAATCCGCGCACAGGGTGAAGAAGCTGCCCGCAGGATTCGGTCCCGTGCCGATCGTGACGCAACCGTTCTGGTTGCTGAAGCGCGACGGGATGCGGAAATCGAACGTGGTACGGGCGATGCTGAACGAAACAGGATTTTTGCCGAAGCATTCGGTGCGGATCCGGAGTTCTTCGCCTTCTACCGGTCCATGCAGGCGTACGAAGCCGGATTGCGCTCCGGTGACACCAGCCTGGTCCTGTCGCCTGATTCAAGCTTCTTCCGCTTCTTCAAGGACCCGTCCGGTATCTTGCCGGCTCCGGGCTCCAACGGGAACGGTAGCCAGGGCGTATCCGACCGGAACCCGTCGCTCGCCGCACAATGAGCGATCTGGGAACGGCGCTTGCCCTGGTGCTGGTGCTTGAAGGTATTCTCTACGCGCTTGTGCCCGGTGGCATGAAGTCCATGATGCGCAGCGCGCTGGAGACACCGGACCAGACCTTGCGGGTCACGGGCCTTATCGTGGCGATTATCGGCGTATTTCTTGTGTGGATCATTCGCGGATAACGAAAAGTTTTCGGGCGGGAGGCGCAAAATCTTCCCGCCCGTTCTATATTCTGAACCATGGACTTGAATAAACCCGTCGACTGTCAGCGCTCTGACTGCAGTCCAAACGTCCGGGATGAGGAGAAAGCCCTATGGCTCCACAAAGTATTCGCCGTCGGATGACCAGGATTGCCGCTGCTGCGGCTGGTATCTTTATCGGCGGAATGGCAGCTTTTCAGCCTATCGAGGCAGCATACGCGCAAGGACCTGTGTCCGTTGCGGATCTGGCGGAAGGCCTTGGGGATGCAGTGGTGAATATTTCCACCGCTCAAACCGTTCAGGGTCACCGCTCCGTACCGATGCCGCAGGTTCCGGAAGGTTCGCCCTTCCAGGAGTTTTTTGAAGAATTCTTCAACCGTCAGAACCGGGACGACGACCAGCCACGACGTGTTCAGTCGCTCGGCTCGGGTTTTGTTATCGACGGTAAAGACGGCATCATCATCACCAACAATCACGTGATCGAGGGTGCGGACGAAATCACCGCCAACTTCAATGATGGCACCAAGCTGAAGGCGACGCTGCTTGGCACCGACGAGAAAACCGACCTCGCAGTGCTGAAGGTGGAGCCGACCAAACCGCTCAAGGATGTCAAATTCGGCGATAGTGAAGCCATTCGCGTGGGCGACTGGGTGATGGCAATCGGCAACCCGTTCGGGCTTGGCGGCACAGTGACCGTCGGCATCGTCTCGGCGCGAAATCGCGACATCAACTCCGGTCCCTATGACAACTTCATTCAGACCGATGCATCGATCAACCGCGGGAACTCGGGCGGACCGCTGTTCGATATGGAAGGCAACGTGATTGGCATCAACACTGCCATCATCTCGCCCTCCGGCGGTTCCATCGGCATCGGCTTTGCGATCCCGGCCAACACTGCCATGAACGTGATCGATCAGCTGCGCAAGTTCGGCGAAACCCGCCGCGGCTGGCTGGGCGTGCGCATTCAGGAAGTCACGGACGAGATTGCGGACAGCCTGGCAATGGACAAGGCCATGGGCGCGCTGGTTGCCGGTGTGACCGATGACGGTCCGGCCGCCAAGGCGAAGATCGAGCCGGGTGACGTGATCATCAAGTTCGACGGCGAGGAAGTCGACACAATGCGCGAACTGCCACGCATGGTGGCAGAGACCGAAATCGGCAAGGAAGTTGACGTTACCGTGCTGCGCAAGGGTGAGGAAGTCACCATCAGCGTGATCCTCGAGCAGCTTGTCGAGACCGAGGTCGCCGAAGCCAGCGCAACCGAGGAAGAACAGCCTGCCGAAGAGCCGGTCGAAAAGAGCGAAGTGCTCGGCATGTCGCTGGCTGTTCTGGACGACGCGCTGCGCAAGCAGTTCTCCATCGACGGAGACGTCAGCGGTGTTGTGGTCACGGAAGTCAAGCCGGGCTCGTCTGCCGAAGAAAAGCGGGTGATGGCCGGCGACGTTATCAAGGAAGTCGCTCAGGAAACGGTTGAGACGCCGGAAGACGTCATGGCCGAGGTCGACAAACTGAAAAAGGACAGCCGCCGCTCGGCCCTGCTTCTGCTGGCCAATCCGACAGGCGATGTCCGCTTCGTTCCGGTGCGGATCGAGGATAACTGATCCTGCCGAACGCTGGAACGTGAATAAAAAGGGCGCCGCGTGGCGCCCTTTTTTGTCCGTGTGCGGACTTGCACGCTCTTCCTTATGACGGACGGAGGACTGTATCGAACGGGCGAGAAGGGGGGGCGGAGCAAGGGGCCCATCCTTCGAGACAGCGCTCCGCGCTTCCTCAGGATGAGGTTTGTGGACTTGGGTTGTTCCCGGAGAGGAAACAAGTCACTCCGAAGCGCATTTTACCCGCTCCCAACATGCTCTTCCGTATCCTCATGACGGACGGTGGACTGTAGCGAACTGGCGAGAAGGGGGTATTGGAGCAAGGTGCCCATCCTTCGAGACAGCGCTTCGCGCTTCCTCAGGATGAGGTTTGTGGACTTGGGTTGTTCCCGGAGAGGAAGCAAGTCACTCCGAAGCGCATTTTACCCGCTCCCAACATGCTCTTCCGCATCCTCATGACGGACGGTGGACTGTTTCGAGCGGGCGAGAAGGGTGCATTGGAGCAAGGGGCCTATCCTTCGAGACAGCGCTTCGCGCTTCCTCAGGAAGAGGTTGAGGGGAAGATCGTTGGGGGAAAGAGCGTGGGGCGTGGGTTTTTAGCGTAGATGTGGCGGCCGGAAATGCCGTGAGAAGCAGCCAGACTGGACAGCAGGCAAAACCTCTCTGAAGCTCAATTCGGGCCCCTCAACATACTCTCCCTCATCCTGAGGAAGGCCGCAGGCCTGTCTCGAAGGATGGGCTGCAAACGCCGGACGAGGAGAGGAAGCTCCAGAGGAGCCAGGGGAGCCCGCCCGTCGTAAGAGGGGACTGCAACCGATCAGATCAGGATTGCAGTGCCCTTAACCGTCAGCTCAGAACGAAATCGCTCTCCGCGTAGCCTTGCAGGTAGAGCAGGGCTGTGAGGTCGCCGTGGTCGATGCGGAAGTCGGCGGCGGCGGCGACAGCCGGTTTGGCGCGGTAGGCAACGCCGGCTCCGGAGCGTTCGATCATGGCAAGGTCGTTGGCGCCATCGCCAACGGCAAGCGTGTCGGTGAAATCAAGA
This sequence comes from Stappia sp. BW2, assembly GCF_008107695.1. GTDB lineage: Bacteria > Pseudomonadota > Alphaproteobacteria > Rhizobiales > Stappiaceae > Roseibium. The sequence goes on from NZ_VIRG01000070.1 coordinate 406,167, forward strand.
CCGCGTTCTGCGACCAGATATTCCAGGCGTGTGCGCTTGGCTTCGCGGCCGAGAATCGGTTCACCGACCTTGCCCGACAGTTTGCCGTCTTCTTCCAGCAGCGTGTTGGCCTGGTTTTCGTCAAAGCCGATCAATGTGGCAACTGCGGAGGTGAAATGGGTGAAGCCGCCAGAAACAAGGGCGCAGTAAGCGCCATTTGCCTTCATGGTCTGGACCAGCGTGCGGCCGCCGGGCATCAGCTGGATGCGTTTGCTGAGCACGGTCTCGATGGCCGAGACAGGCAGTCCGGCCAGAAGGCCGACACGTTCACGCAGGGCGGGTTCAAAATCGATCTCGCCGCGCATCGCCCGTTCGGTAATCTCCGAAATGCGGTCCTTGAGGCCGAGTTCGGCCGCCAGTTCATCGATGCATTCCTGGCGGATCATGGTGGAATCCATATCCGCGATCAGCAGGTGCTTGCGGCGGCCGGTTTCCTTCTGCACAAAGACGTCGACAGGAGCTCGGCCGATGACTTCGCGCAAGATTGCGTCCGCGGCACTTGCATCGAGGCCCTCAAAGCGGATATCCGCTGCGACACCCGCAGAAAGACGTGTCGCGGTTCCGGTAACGCCGAGTGCGTCGGATGCCTGCAAGACCAGATCCTCGTCGACTGCCGGTGCAGTAGGAGTGGACACCAAAGTGGCAACAAAAGACATGGACGGTTCCCTGAACGACGAAGACGATACGCCCGCGACTGCCAGGCGCGCCATTCTGATAGCCGGGCCGACAGCCAGCGGCAAGTCCGCTTTGGCGTTGTCGCTGGCCAAAAGGCTGAATGGTGTCATCATCAACGCAGATTCCATGCAGCTCTACGAAGACTTGCGGCTGGTAAGCGCACGCCCGAGCGCTGCCGAAGAGGCTGAAGTGCCCCACCGGCTCTACGGGGTGCTGCCTGCTTCGACCGCCTTTTCGACGGGCGCCTGGCTGCGCCTGGCAGAGCAGGAACTGGGGGCTGCCTGGGCAAGTGGCCAGATGCCAATTCTCGTCGGTGGTACGGGGCTCTATTTCAAGGGCCTGACAGAAGGCTTCGCGGAGATGCCGGATATACCACAGGAGATCCGCAACCGGGCGCGAGCCATTGCCGACGACGAGGGCGTGGAAGGGCTGAAGCAGCGGCTGATTTCCGAAGGCGATCCGGCATCCGCGGAGACACTGGCCGATCCGCAACGCCTTGCCCGTTCCCTGGAAGTGCTGCTGGCGACGGGACGCTCTCTGAAGGCCTGGCAACAGGAGGCTCAGTCGTCACCGCTTCTTGCACCGCAGGCGTGCCACAGGATCGTTCTGGCGCCACCGCGGCCCTGGCTGCACGAACGTATCGAGCAACGGGCAAGGTTGATGGTCAGCGAGGAAGGGTTGCGGGAAGTCCGGGAACTGCTTGCGAAGGACCTATCGGAAAAGTTGCCGGCCATGCGGGCAATCGGCGTGCCGGAACTCGGTGGCTATCTTGCCGGTGAGAGCGATTGTGCCGAAACGATCCACAGGCTGACTGTTGCAACGCGTCAATACGCCAAGCGTCAGGAAACCTGGTTTCGCAACCAGATGACCGATTGGCAACGGGTTGATCCTTCAAACCGAATCGAGATGGAAGCCCTTCTGCGAACGAATTGACGGTTCATAGTCAACTTCTGATGTGTGCGGTGCAGCAGTGGGTTGAGCGTAACTTGTTGGTATTGCGAATGTATTTTTTCCAAAATCCACCTTATACTTTGGTCTGCCATGGCATTGGCACAATTCAGGGTTACAAGGCGCTCATGCTTTCAGTAGCGGGATTTACTGCTACGCGCACAGCCTGACAAAATCCTAGACCGGGAGGACACGGTGCAGACGATCATACTCGAATGCGGTTTAGTAAGGCTCGTTCCCTTCACGCCAACCGATATTGATCTCGTCAAGGATCTCCACTCTGACCTTTATGGTAACCGGTGCACGGAATATTCCACCAACTGCACCGTTGTTGATGCAGCAGAACTGGTGAGGTCTGCCCAGCAGACTCAGGATGATCTTGGGTTTGCCAAATGGAAGGCGGTCGCTTCAGATGGTGCGTTTCTCGGCTGGGCCGGGTTTACGCCGGTCAGCGAAACTTCCGAGATCAGTCTGAACTATTGCCTGCGTCTCGATTTGCTGGACGAGGATCCGGATCTTCCCAAGCGTCTTTGCGCCGCGCTGACGGACTGGTTCTTCGAAAACACCTATTTTTCCCATCTGGTCGCGGTGGTGCGCACTGATAACCGGAAAATGCGCGAAGTGGTCAAGAGCAATGGGTTCAATCACCGCGAAAGCAAAGTGATCGAAGGCATGCAGGCGGATGTGTTTCAACTGCTGAGCCCGTCCATGCAGTCCTATCTGATGAGCGCTTAGGGCTTTTCCAGGGTTTGACCGACATCGGAAAATTTGGGTGGACCGTGTATTTCACGGTCCTTTTTGTTGAAAGAATTCCGTTTTGGAAACACCCATTCTGACAACCGGCCGGCTGCGCTTGCTGCCCTTTACTGAAGATGATTTTGCTCTGCTGCAGGATCTGCATTCAGATCCGGAGGTGAACCGGTACCTGTCGCCGGGACCCGCCATCATGGACCCGGAAGAAGTACGGCGTCGGCTTGCCAATTATATCGGCGACCACCGCCTGACCGGGATATCCAAATGGAAGCTGGAGACGCTTGACGGGACTTTCATCGGCCGGGCAGGGTTTTCTTTCAAACGCGATCCGGGTGGGTACGAACTCGGCTACAGCCTGAAGCGGTCCGCCTGGGGGCAGGGGTATGCGAGTGAAATCGCGCAGGCCCTTGTCGGTTGGTTCTTCGACACGCTGCCCTACGATCATCTGCTTGCCTATTCGGTTGCAGACCATGAGGCATCGCAGAAGGTGATGCGCAAGGCAGGACTGCATTTCTGGCAGGACCTTGAACAGCATGGGCTGACCTGCCGGTTCTACCGGATTACGCGCCAGCAATATCTACAGTCATTGGATCAGTTGGCAGCGGGCTGATAGCCAGGGCTTCGGCCAGTTTTCAGGCACCCGCAGCAACGTGCAACGCCGCAGGCAGGGCGGCAGCCGTCACCGTTTCGGCAAGCGCCTCATTCGACATGGCCCGTGCGGTGGTCAGTCCTCCGATCAGGATGATGAGAAAGGCCCAGGCTCGGTCCTGCCTATCTGACGGACTCCCCCCCTTCAGACCGTCGGCGATCAGGGCGGCGATGGTCCTCATCTTGCTGTCGTAGAGGTGTCGTGTTTCGGGTTTGGCGCGCGCGACGTCGGGCGACAGCGCGGTCATGGCGCAACCGCAGGCGCGGTCCTTTCGGTGCGGGCTGCCAAGATAGTATCCCGCAAAGGCCTCGATCCATTTGTCGCCATAGCGGTCTCTGTAGTCCGGAATGGTGGTGATCACCTCATCCAGGCCCAGTTCCAGCGCTGCGTGAAAGGCGCCGTCCTTGGAGCCGAGGTGGGCGTAAAATGCGCCAGAGGTGGCACCGGCCGCCTTGGCTATCGCGTCGACACCAACCCCCGAAAAACCTTCGCTTCGGAAAGCCTGACTGGAAGCGGAAAGCAGAGCCTTCTGGGTTTCGGCCTTGCGAAGCTGTTGTTTTGCCATGAGGTACTCTCAAATAAAGAACGGTCGTTATATAAATATTGACATCATAACGATCGTTACATAAATAGGGTCTGTTAAAAAATATAACGAACGTTATATTTAATTGAGAGGAACGGAAATGCCACTCGCACTAAATTACACCCAAGGCGTGATGACGGAAGAAGCCGGCCTGAAGGCCGGCAAGAAGATCACCGAAGCTTTTCTGAAATGGCACGGGTTGGGCGGCAACAAGGTCATGACACCCAATGTCACCATGCAGATCCAGGCTTTGCCGAAAAACGGTGCCCTGTCCGGCGGTGAACCGGTGGAGGGGGCCTGGCTGGAGTGCAAGACACCCAGCTTTGCGCTGGCCGCGCGCGACATTCAGGTCGGTTTCTTCAAGGAAGCGACCGACATCATTGCCGCAGCTGCTGAAGGCCGTTTGCCGGTGGATCGCATTTATTCAAATGTGGTGCATACGGTGGACGGAACCTGGAACATGGACGGGGAAGCCATGACCAACAGCCAGCTTTCCGAACGGATCTCACAGGGCTGACGTTGCAATCCCGACTGAAAAAGGGCCGCCTCTGCGGCCCTTTGATGGGTTGGGGTCCTCTTTCCTGCAAACCCCGGGTCAGGATTTCAGGAGCTTGGTCCTGTGCTGGCACCGGTGCAATGTGTGCGCAGAAACCGTTTCAGCTGTCGGGGGTGGGTGAAGACATGGCGCTTGCCTGCGAACACCTCCATGCTTTCCAGATCCCGATCCCGCCGCGACTGCCTGTAATTGAGAACGAACTTGAAAAACGGCCAGTCGAACCGCTCCAGGCAGCCGTCCGGCAATTCGCCTCCGCGCGTGCCGCCGCGGCCAAGAAGGGAGCGTTTCAGTACTCTTGTCGCGCAGACAGACGTTGAAAAATCCAGATAGATCAGTGTATCGGCTGCCTCGAGACGCAGATCCAGGGTGCTGCCGTAGTTGCCATCCATGATCCAGCGCGGGTGGGCGATGAGCTCTTCCATGGTGGCGTGCCAGGTTTCAGGGGACGGGCGCTGCCAGCCTGGCTGCCAGTAGTGAGAGTCCAGATGAATGACCGGCAAACCGGTCAAGGCGCTCAAGGTTCTGGCGGCACGGGATTTGCCCGCCCCCGGGCACCCGGCGATCACCACGCGCTTCATCTCTCCGGCCATGCAAAGGCGTTCCATCCGGTCGGCCTCCCCACAAAACAAAGCCTCCTGTACCTTACCGGAAATCCGGGGGCACAGGAGGCTTTTCATGCCTTGGATGGCAGTGATCCGCTTTCACGTGAGTGAAAACAGGAGGCCTTTCCGGCGTCAGACGGCAGCAAGCGCGCCCGGGTTACCGGTTTGCTGGCGCAGGGCCAGCTTGTTCATCGCGGACACATAAGCGCGGGCAGAAGCAACGAGCGTGTCGGTGTCCGCACCCTTGCCGGTCGCGATCCGGCCGCCTGATTCCAGACGTACGGACACTTCGGCCTGTGCGTCGGTACCTTCGGTCACCGCATGCACCTGGTACAGCGACAGGTTCGCTTCATGCGGCACGATTGCCTTGATGGCGTTGAACGTGGCGTCGACCGGACCGTCGCCGGTGGCTTCCTTGGTGATGTGCTGGCCGTTGACGTCCATGGTCAGGATCGCCTTCTGCGGGCCACCCGTTCCGGCGATGACGGTCAGTGCAATCACCTTGGTGCTTTCGCCCAGAACGCTGATCTCGTCTTCGACCAGGGCTTCGATGTCCTCGTCATAAACGTGTTTCTTGCGGTCGGCGAGATCCTTGAAGCGGCGGAAGGCATCCTGCAGGGCGTTGTCGCCCAGTTCGAAGCCCAACTCCTTCAGCTTGTCGCGGAAGGCGTGGCGGCCGGAATGCTTGCCCATGACCAGGGATGTCGCTTTCACGCCGACATCTTCCGGACGCATGATTTCGTACGTCTCGGCGTTTTTCAGCATGCCGTCCTGGTGGATGCCGCTCTCATGAGCGAAAGCGTTCTTGCCAACGATGGCCTTGTTGTACTGAACCGCGAAACCGGAAGCACCAGCCACCATCTTGGAGGCGCGGACCATGAATTGCGGGTCGATCTGGGTCACGTAAGGCAGGACGTCACCACGTGTTCTGATCGCCATGACGATTTCTTCCAGGGCGGCATTGCCAGCGCGTTCGCCCAGGCCATTGATGGTGCATTCGATCTGGCGGGCACCGCCGGCAACACCGGCCAGTGAGTTGGCAACCGCCAGGCCCAGGTCATTGTGGCAGTGAACGGAGAAGATGGCCTGGTCTGAATTCGGCACGCGCTCGCGGATCTGCTCGAACATGGCCTTGTATTCGTCCGGGGTGGCGTAACCGACCGTGTCTGGCAGGTTGATGGTGGTGGCACCGCATTTGATGGCGGCTTCCACGCAGCGGCACAGATAGTCGATCGGTGTGCGCGTTGCGTCCATCGCGGACCATTCGACATCGTCGATCAGGTTGCGCGAGCGGGTGACCGTATCGGTGATGATCTCCAGCACCTGCTCTTCGTTCTTGTTCATCTGGAACTTCAGATGGATCGGAGAGGTGGAGACGAACGTGTGGATGCGGCCTTTGCCGGCATGTTTCACGGCTTCGCCGCAGCGGTCGATATCGGCATGGATCGCGCGGGCGAGGCCGGCAATGACGGAGTTTTTCGACCGTTTGGCAATTTCGCTGACGGCTTCAAAGTCGCCGTTGGAGGCAATCGGAAAGCCGGCTTCAATGATGTCGACACCCATGTCGTCGAGAATTTCCGCGATCTGCAGCTTTTCTCCCAGCGTCATGGAGGCGCCGGGCGATTGTTCGCCGTCGCGCAATGTGGTGTCGAAGATCCGGACCTGTTCATTCTCGGAGGTGGCAGTCATGTCGTTTCGTTCCTGGCTTGGATCGGGCCTTAGGTCGCTCGGGTCAGGATAGGCGGGGCGCGATCCGATGGTCGTGATGCGGTTTTTTGAAAACTCTCCCCTAAGTGCCCGTTCCGCCTAAAGACAAGCGAAGCAGCCGACGCTCAGGGGCATCTAAGAAGGAGGAGGTCGCCAAGTAGAATGAGGCCGCCGCGCTGTGTCAGCGCGTCGCGAGAAGATCCAGAAATGTCGCGAACCGCGATCATGGGTCTGTCTTGGCCTTTGGTCGTCTTTTCAAATGGTCCGCCAAGCGTGGCGCAAAAGCGTGACCGGACGGTTAATGGGAAATGTCATAAGTCAGGATGAAGCACGATGCAACCAGCTTTTCCGAAGCTTGCACATTTGGCAATCTGTGCGGTCCGGATTTTCATGCCGGATGCCGGTCTCAGCCGTTACCGGCAACCAGCATGGGGTCATCGGCGAATTTGGCCTGGATTTTCTCCACTTCCGTTCTTTTGCTCAGGAAGGCGGCTACGCATTCCGGATCGAAATCGCTGCCGGCTTTTTCTGCCAGAAAGCGGAAGGCCTGGTCGTTGGACCATGCGGATTTGTAAGGGCGTTCCGTCGTCAGGGCGTCGAATACGTCGGCAACAGCCGCTATCCGGCCGACCAGTGGAATTTCCTCACCGCGCAGACCGTCGGGATAGCCGCTGCCATCCCAGCGCTCGTGATGGGTTGCGGCAATCTGGGTCGCTACCTGCAGCAACCGGCAACTGGAGCCCTTGAGAATACCCGCGCCGATTTCCGTGTGCCGGTTGATTTCCTCGCGCTCCTCCGGGGTGAGGGGGCCGCGCTTGCGCATGATCCGGTCCGGAATACCGACCTTGCCGATGTCGTGCATTGGCGCCGCCATTTTGAGGTCGTGACGGAAATCCATGCTCATGCCGAGTTCTTCTGCGATCAGCTCGCAGAAGTTCGCCATGCGCAGGGTATGCATGGCGGTGTCGAGATCCTTGTATTCAGAGGCAAGGATCAGCCGGTGAACGATCTCCTCGCCCCGTTTGCGCAGTTCCGTCGTTGCCCTGTCGACTTCCTCCTTCAGCCATTCCGCCCGCATTGACAGCTTGCGCTGCGCCTCGGCCAGCTTGGTAAGGTTCCGCACGCGGGCCTTGAACTCCACGATCTCAAGCGGCTTGTTCAGAAAGTCGACTGCGCCGGAGGTCAGCGCCTCTAGCCGGATGTCCCGGTCCTTATCCGCCGTCACGATCACCATCGGCTTGTCGACATGCGCGGGATGCTGATGGACCTGCTTGATAAGCTCAATGCCGTTGAGACCCGGCAACTGGTAGTCGACGATACCGACATCGAATTCGATGGTGTCGAGCGCTGCAATCAGGTCCAGAGGGTCGTTGAAGCTGATGGCGTGGCAGCCGTGGATGCGTTCCACGAGCCGTTCCATGATCCTGCGATTGGTGGGATCGTCTTCGATCAGGAGAATGCGGAAGTCGGTGTCGGCAAGCGGTGTGTCGGTCATATCGCTATCTTCCGGTAATGGTTTTTTGCTCTTTCCAGTTCCACGGTCAGGCGTGTGGCGCAGTTGGGCGTTTTAATGGTTGCTCGAAGCGCCTCGGCCGTTCGCGAAAGGGGGGTAAATCCGAGGTTGCCCGCCGCGCCCGTCAGCGAGTGCAGCAGACGGTCGTAGGTTTCTTCGTCCCCCTCTGCCGCGGCCTTGGTGATCTGCGGCACGAGTGTCTCCGCATGCTCGAAAAACTCGCTCAGCAGGGATTGGAAGGCTTCTTCGCCCAGTTCTTCCTGCAGCTCTGCACGCCTGGCATCACCCTGTTCGTCTCCTGCAAGATGAATGACGTTGGTATGCGGCAGGGAGGCGTCGGGGTGTTCCTGGGGCTCTGGCGCCGCAACTGTGAGCCCGGTGGTGCCATCTCCTGAATTTCTCGACCGTCCGTGGTTCCGCAGAATGGCCGCGAGCCGCTGGGAAGTGACCGGCTTGGGCTCGAAGCCATTCATGCCGGCGTCCAGACAATCCTGCCGGTCCTGGTCCGAGGCGTTTGCCGTCATCGCGACAATCGTCAGCCTGTCGAGTGGCGCACCGAGCTTGCGAATGAGCCGCGTTGCCGCGATGCCGTCGAGATCCGGCATTTGCACGTCCATCAACACGAGATCGAAATCCGCGTTCTGCACGTGCTTGATCGCCTGCCTGCCATTGCAGGCTATGGTGACGTCCTGCCCCAGTCTTTCCAGCAATTTCGCGGCGACCCGTTGGTTGATGGCATTGTCTTCTACCAGCAGGACCCGCAGGCGCGGTATCGGGGTGGACAGTGCCGCGTCCTCTTCCCGCTCGGCGGGTTCACACGCCGGAGCCTTTGCCCGTTGAACCGGCAAGGTGAAGCTGAAGGTCGCTCCTTCACCCGGCGTGCTTGAAACGTCAATCGTTCCCTGCATGGCCTCAACGATCTGCTTGCAGATGGCAAGGCCAAGACCTGTGCCTCCAAACCGTCGGCTGATCGAGGAATCGACCTGATGGAAAGCCGTAAAGAGCTGTTTTTGTGCCTCTGGGGCGATCCCGATACCGGAATCCCTGACGCAGACTGTCAGCTCCAGCGCCTCTTCAGTCACGTTGCTTGCCGCCACCTCAAGCCAAACCGAACCGTTTTCGGTGAACTTGACAGCGTTCGACAGCAGATTGAGCAAGACGCGTTTCAGTCTGGTGGGGTCACTCTTGATGAACGCGCCTTCAAGCACAGGATCAATACGCACCTTGAGTTTGTTGTTCTGCTCAAGGGCCTGTCCTTCGACGACGGCTGCGGTATCTCGCACAAGCTCGTCGAACCTGAAGGTGATCAGTTCGGACTGTTGCGATCCATATTCAATCTTCGCGTAATCAAGAATTTCGTTGATCATCTCCAGCAGGGCCCGGCCGGAGCTTGTGATGGTGCGCACGTATCCGCCTTCTTCTGCCGGAAGGGGCTTTTGCGCCAGCAGTTCGGCCATACCCAAAATGCCGTTCAGAGGAGTGCGGATTTCGTGACCGATGGTGGCCAGAAACGCTGACTTGGCCTTGTTGCCCGCTTCGGCTGCCTTGTAGGCTTTTTCGTATTCCGCAGCGGCGGTGTTCATGGCCTCACGGGTCTGCTTCACGATGCGGATCTGAAGAAGCATGTGGAAGGCCAGGAAGAGTGCAGCAACGACGATTGCGAACATGAAGAGAAAAGCCAGCATCTGTGCTTGGAAGACATCGTTGCGGGTTTCTGCGCGCGCTTTGGAAATCGCTGCATTTGTGCGAACCAGAAATTCGTTGGTGGCGTAGCGAATTTCCTCAAGCGTTGCCTGGACAGGCGAAAAGTCGATGCCGGAATAGTTCTTTTGCGCAGCGATGCGATTGAACACAGGCTCAATGGCCAGGATCTTGTCTTCGATGCTCGCAATTCTGGATCTGACGTTCTGGCTCTGCTCGAAAAAGATGTTGTATTTGGAGTTTGCAAGAACCGAGAGGCGTGAATAGAGGATGTCGTATCGCGTCACCAGATCGCGCGGTGTGACGGCTTGTTGTGCTGCTTCCACGCCAGCCTCGCCGATACGGTACGAGGCATGCTGTACCATTTCGAAAACTGCTCGCACCTCGCGGTCAAGCTGGTAGACCGCCCACATAGCGTCTTCGCGGATGGCATCGTGCAACTCGCCTTCCCGTTTCGCCAGCAGCGAAAAGATGGCCAGGACGGTACAGACGAGAAAAATCTGGACGACGAGTACGAATTTCGTCGCCCGTGCTGCCTGTTCAACGGCCTTACCGCCTATTTCGAGCTGGTTTCTCACTCGACAACTTCAACTTCACGGATCTGCCAGACCGACCGGGAAAAGTATTTCTCGTTGAAGAGTTCCGGGTTGGTATCGAAGGGATAGATCAGGAACAGGGGACCCTTGTTGCGAACGGTCATGTATTCGCCGTTCATTTTCGTCGCCAGCATGGTGTCGAAATTCTCGGCGTCGCCCATCGGGATTTCAGCGCTGTAGTCGTTGAGCGCCTTGACGATCAGTTTGGAGCCGTGTGCACCGACTTCCTCAAGAAGCGAACGCAGTTTCGGGCCGGAAAAGGCGGTGGTTCCTTCGGTCCATGGCGTCGCGATTGTCCTGGAAATGGTCTCAACACCTTCCAGCATGTCCATGTCGAATTCGGCGCTCTTCCCCTTGTTCGTGTTTTCGATATTGCCGGTCACAACGAGGACGACTTCACCGGTTGGAGCAGGAAGGTTATCTGCCTGCGCGGAAGCGCTCAGCATGAATGTTCCTGCCAGGAGGCTCAGTAAAGACTTCATGGCGTTTCCCATTTTTTTTGTAAATTACTGTCAATTTTTACAGTAATTCTATTTTTTATTCCTATGGGAAACTTTGATACATGAGTGGGCTTTAATCAAATGCAAAATGATTAGGCAAAAATCTTGTTAAGCCCATTGGGTAAAGTAAGCCGTATTTAAAATTTTTTGAATAATTTCAATAGTTTATATTATTGGGAGTGGCTTTCGGTTTGATCGGCTGATGCGCGAGCAAAACGTCATCCTGAAACCTGTCAGCTGAAAGAATTACTTAGGCTTGAGGTCGCGCTTATCTTCGGTGTTTCGGACTTACAGCCCGGCAGGTGCTGCCGGTTGAGCGTCGGGCAGTCCTGCGTGCGCGAGCCTGGTGGAGGACCGTCAGCCGGAACCGGCCGCGACATCTGCCGCAATCTGGATCGGTCACAGAAGCTGACCGGCAAAAGCTGGGGCGAGCGTGTCGGCCTTCCGCGCGCACTTCAGGGAACAGACCGGTATCAGTCGGCTGCCGGTCCAAAAAGCACGTGCGACTGATGGATGCGAACAGGCTTCCGAAGTCGGAGAAACTGTTGGTCTTCAAGGCAGCACTTCGGGTGTGCTGTGATAGCCCAGTTCAACCGGAAGTGCTCGCGGCGTTTCCGGTGTCACCGCGCGTCACCAAGGCGATGGGTCTTCCCGGGCAGCTCACTGACCGTCCGGGAGCCAAGCAGGTCTGTTAGACGAACAGTTCGCCTCTTGCAGCCAGGGTCGCCTGACCGCCAATCCTGACCGCGTGCATCTTGCCGCCCTCGATATCGATTTCCAGATCGATCAGAGAGGGGCGTCCCATCTCGAAGCCCTGCTCGATGCGGATATGGTGCGTGCCGTTGGGCAGATCATCATAATAATCGACGACACCGGCGAAAGCGGCTGCAGCCGAACCTGTTGCGGGATCTTCGGGAATGCCCATGTCGGGTGCGAACAGGCGGGCGTGGAAGGCACTGTCGTGAGAGCGGGTTTCCCGGCAATAGACATAGGCGTCTGTGTGACCGTTCTTGCCAAAGCCACGGTTCCACATGGCCGGCATCGGCTTGGCGCGCGCCAGCGCATCAAGATCGCGTACGGGCACGAAAGTGAAGGGAGGGCCGACGCGGAAGCGCGAAGGGCCATGGTTTTCGAACCCGATGTCGCTCGGCTCCAGATTGAGGGCGGCGGCGATCAGGTCGATATTGTTGGTCGGTCCGGCAGGTTCCGGCAGGGTGGGAACATCGAACTCGGCAAAGGCGGCTGCGTGCTCGCGCAGGATCACGGCACAGCGCACCGCGCCGATCTTCTGCTTGAGAACCACGACGGAATCCTGCTCGCCCGAAATCTCGCCAAAGCGTTCGGTCGCCAGAAGGATGGCCGTACCGACGGTGGGGTGTCCGGCAAATGGCAGTTCCATCTTGGGGGTAAAGATCCGCATGGTGGCCGAATGTCCGGGATTTTCCGGCGGAAAGACGAAGACCGTTTCGGAAAGATTGAACTCGCCGGCGATCTTCTGCATCTGCGCGTCGCTCAGGCCCTCGGAGTCCAGAACCACCGCCAGGGGGTTCCCGGCAAGGGTCGTATTTGTGAAGACATCCAGGATCGCATAGCGGCGGCTCATACTTCTTTTCTCCCTGAAGCCGCCTGCCTGCCTTCAAACGAAGCCTGGCAAGGGGCTCGAACGCTGTAAATCAACAAACCTGTCCTCAACGGACGGTCCCTGTGAAATCCGAGGTGCCGGGTTCAAAGGTGAGCGGACTTTTGCATTTTAAGGCAAGTCCTGCCAGTGCTTAGTGCGCATTCTTGGTGAACAAAATATTGCCGTTCGCGGCCGCTTTGCCTTGCGCACGTCATGGCAGCAGATATCTGCCGAGTGACCGGGCGTAGGGCACGATGGCGCTGTCCTCCAGATCCGCGCGAGTGCGAATAATGCGCATATCCGCCAGTTCCTGTTCCTCGGACGCTTCGGAAAAACGCAGGATCTCGGTGCGCAGTTCCTCCGCGGGGCGGGGCACATCCATCAACTGACCGATGGAAATCCGCCAGCCGTCGAAGGTCACCAGCAATTCCGCAGGCCGGACATCCTCGCGTTTCAGGCCGGTTTCCTCTTCCAGTTCCCGGTAGATCGCTCCGACGACGTCGACCTTGCCGTCTTCGGTCAGGTCGGTCGGGTCGAGATTGCCGCCGGGGGGATAGATCATCCCGGCTGTTGCCGTTTTCGAAGACATGACACCGTAAAGCAGTGCGCCATCGGCGGACCGCAGAATGGCGGAACCGAAAAGATTGAATGCGGTTGCATCCGGAGCGCCCCAGTCGCGCCACGCCAGGAACGCGGCAAAGGAGCATTCGGTGCAGGTGCCATTGAAAGCACCGTCCTTGAACTCGAACCCGGTGAGCTTCATCGTGCGGCCATTCCACAGCTGCGGAATGCGCTTTCTGGCTTCCTCGAAATAGGCGTCGATGGCCTCCGCATGCGCGGTTTCAAAAGCCCAGGGTTTGTCTGAAATGCCGATGTTCAGGGTGTCGACCCGATAGACCGCCGGAGCCAGCGGTTTTTCCATCAGGGGGATGTCCTTGTCCGGCGACATCGCGCTTGGCCTTGTCGCCAGCGTCCGGAACCCGCGCTTTTCATAAAACGGACCCGCATGGGCGTCGCTTTCCAGATAAAGCCGGCCCAGGCCCAGGCGCTGGGCCTGATCCTCGGCGCGTTTCAGCAGAAGGTCGCCAATGCCTTGGCGCTGGGCTTCGGGGGCAACAAACAGGAAATCGATGAGAAGGGTATCTTCGCTCTGTTCGGAGAGGCCGGAAAAGGCAACCGGAAGGCCGTTTCGTTCGGCAACGGTCATCGTCAACGACCGGACGGTTGCCTCGGATATCCGCCAGTACTCGCGAAACTCCGCCATCTTCTCCTCCGGATAGCCCCAGGTCGCCTTGGCGCGGTGGAGAATGTCGGTGAGGGCGGGGGCATCGGCCTCGGTGGCCGGGCGGAGTTTCAGTGGCATGGGCAATCCAGTCGGTTACGTTCCGGACAGCCCTAGCCAGACTTTGTGAAAGTTACAAGGCGGCTGGCCTCGTTCAGTCCTGACGGATGAACGTGCCGTTTTGAAGTTCGGTCACGGCCTGGATGAGTTCCTGGCGCGTGTTCATGACGATCGGTCCATGCCAGGCGACGGGTTCCTTGATCGGGGCACCGGAAACGAGCAGAAAGCGGATGCCTTCTTCTCCCGCCTGAACCACGATTTCGTCTCCGGAGCCGAAGATCACCAGAGAGCGGTTGCCGGTCTGGTCGCGGAACTTCAGTTCCTCGCCGCCGAATTCCTTCTCCGTCAGAACCCCAAACGGATCGGATGCCCCTTCAAAGGTTCCTGACCCTTCGAAGATGTAGGCGAAGGTCTGTTTGTGCGTGTCGACCTTGAAGCGTTTCTTCTGTCCCGCCGGAACGTGGATATCGAGATACTGTGGATCGGCGGCGATACCGTCGACCGGGCCGCGTTTGCCCCAGAACTCACCACAGATGATCCGGGCAGAGGTGCCGTCGTCATCGATCACGACGGGGATTTCGCCGGAAGAGACATCCTGGTAGCGCGGAGCGGTCATTTTCAGCGAGGAGGGCAGGTTTGCCCAGAGCTGGAAACCGTGCATCCGGCCGTTGGCATCGCCCTTGGGCATTTCCTGATGCATGATCCCGCTTCCGGCGGTCATCCACTGAACGTCGCCCGCACCCAGGTTGCCGCTGTTGCCCAGGCTGTCGCCGTGTTCAACAGTGCCGGCCAGCACGTAGGTAATGGTCTCGATGCCGCGATGCGGATGCCAGGGGAAGCCCTTCAGGTAGTCTTCAGGTCGTTCGTTGCGGAAATCGTCGAGCAGAAGGAACGGGTCCAGCATTTCCGGATCCTGAAACCCGAAGGCCCGCTCCAGGCGAACGCCGGCGCCTTCCAGGGTCGATTGCGTGCTGCCGATGTGGGTTACGGGACGGATGGACATGACTTTTTTCCTGCTGCGAATTGATTTTGACAGGAAGATAGTGGTTTGGCCGGCAAAACCTAGGCTTGCGTCCGCAGACGCAGTGTTTCGTCAGGCGAAACAGTGACGCCGCCATCCGGACTTCCTGTGATTGCCGGGGGCCTGCCCGACGGGGTTGCATCTTGCGGCCTGTCCGCCCACATGCGAGTGTGCCCGCCTGTTTGGCCGTCTGGTCAAATCCCTTCTCCCTAATCGGTTGAAACAATGGCCCCGATACTTTCTGTCCGCGACCTGGAAAAAACCTATGATGGTGGCTTCCAGGCCCTGAAATCCGTGTCTCTGGATATCCGGCAGGGAGAGGTGTTTGCGTTGCTCGGACCGAACGGGGCCGGCAAGACGACCTTGATCAGCACGATTTGCGGCCTTGTGCGGCCAACCTCCGGCAGTATTCACGTGTGCGGCCACGACGCCTTGATCGAGTACCGCGCCGCCCGTCAGATGATCGGTCTGGTGCCGCAGGAAATGCCGACCGCTCCATTCGAATTGGTGGGCGACACGGTGGCCTTCAGCCGTGGTTTGTTCGGCATGAAACCGGATCCGGCGCGGATCGAAGGCATTCTCAAGGACCTGACACTCTGGGAAAAGCGCAGCAACCCGATCATGGCTCTTTCCGGGGGCATGAAACGCCGCCTTCTGGTTGCCAAGGCGCTGGCCCATGAGCCCAAGATCCTGTTTCTGGACGAGCCGACGGCGGGTGTGGATGTGGAACTCAGACACGACATGTGGCGCATCGTGGGTGAGTTGAAGCAGAAAGGCGTCACCATCATCCTGACGACCCACTACATCGAGGAAGCCGAGGAAATGGCCGACCGCGTCGGGGTGATCAACAAGGGCGAAATCATTCTGGTTGAGGACAAGGCGGAGCTGATGCGCAAGCTTGGGCGCAAGTTGTTGTCGCTCAGCCTGACCGAGCCCCTCAGCGAGATCCCCGGCAGCCTTGCCAGCTACGATCTGAAGCTTGAGGACGAGGGACGTAGTCTGGTCTACACCTACGATACCAGGGCGGAGCGCACAGGCATCACATCGCTTCTGACCGATCTTTCTCAAGCCGGCGTGCGCTTTCACGATCTACAGACCGACCAGTCTTCGCTGGAGGACATCTTCGTTGGCCTGGTCAGTCAGGGATAAGGCAGAGATGGACACAGGCTTTACCATTCGCGAGGCGGTCCTCGAAGACATCCCGGCACTGACGGATCTGTGTATGCGCTCCAAGCAGTCAAACGGTTACGACGACGCCTTCATGGCGATGTGTGCCGACGAACTGAAGGTTCGCGACAGCTGGATCGAGGATGACGATTTCTGGCTGGCGCAGGATGCAGACGGGCGGCCCGTCGGCTGTGTCCGGCTGTCCACCAGAGACGATGGCGAAACAGGGGAACTGGAAACCTGTTTTGTCGATCCCGCCTGGCAGGGGCGGCGCGTAGGCCGGGCGTTGTTCGACGTGCTTTACGAAAGGGCACAAAATCTGGGACTGGTAAGGATCGGCCTCGATGCGGATCCTTTTGCCGAACCGTTTTACGCCCGCATGGGCTTCAAGACCATTGGCCGGGCTCCGTCCGGTTCGATTTCGGGACGCACCTTGCCCCGGATGGAACTCATTCTGACTTCGGGGCAGTAGCGCACATGAATTTCGAAGCGATCAAAGTCATCTATCTGACCGAAATGGCGCGCACCCGCCGCACGATCATGCAGAGCATCATCTCGCCGGTGATCTCCACGGTGCTTTACTTCGTTGTCTTCGGGGCGGCCATCGGTTCGCGGATTTCCGAAGTTGACGGCGTCAGCTACGGCGCCTTCATCGTTCCCGGGCTGATCATGCTGTCGCTGATGACACAAAGCCTGTCCAACGCTGCGTTCGGCATCTATTTTCCGCGGTTCACCGGCACAATCTTCGAGGTTTTGTCGGCGCCGGTGTCGTTTCTGGAAATCACCATCGCCTATGTCGGCGCGGCGGCGACGAAATCTATCGTCGTCGGTCTGATCATCCTGATTACGGCAAGTTTTTTCGTGCCTCTGCAAATCCAGCATCCGGTGTGGATGGCGGCGTTCTTTCTGCTGACCGCCGTCACGTTCGCGCTGCTCGGGTTCATCATCGGCATTTGGGCGGACAACTTCGAAAAACTGCAGTTTGTACCGCTGCTGATCGTCACGCCTCTGGCTTTTCTGGGCGGCAGCTTCTATTCCATCAGCATGTTGCCGGAGATCTGGCAGAAGATCACCTTGATCAATCCGGTGGTTTACCTGATATCGGGCTTCCGCTGGAGTTTCTATGGTCAGGCGGATGTCAGCCTGTGGCTGTCTCTGCTGGCAACCATGATCTTTCTGGGCGGTTCGCTGGCTGTTGTGCATTGGATATTCAAGACCGGTTACCGCCTCAAGGCATAGGGCCGGCCGAAACGCGAGTTTGAGAGAGCGGGAATGCGTGCGTCTTTCCTTTTGAAGAAGGCTTCGATCTTCGTTCTGGCCGGTTTCCTGGCCGCCTGTCAGACGGGGCAGGGGCCGGCTCCGGCGCCTGTAACAAACACGGCACCGGCCGTTCAGACTGCCCCGCTTCCTGCCGTGGCCTATGCGCCGACGACAGCTGTTGAGCGAGGATTTTCCGCGTTGGTTCTGAATGCGTCTACCGGTGAGGAACTTTACGCGGTCGATGCGGATGCACCGCGTTTTCCCGCCTCGCTCAGCAAGATGATGACGCTCTACCTGCTTTATGAAGCTGTTTCCGAAGGGCGCTATTCGCTTTCCACGCCCTTGAAGGTTTCAGCCAAGGCGGCATCGCAGCCGCCGGCGAAGTTGGGCCTCAAGGCGGGGACAACCATCACGGTGGAACAGGCGGCAAGGGCGCTCGCTGTCAAGTCGGCCAATGATGTCGCCATCGTCGTTGCCGAGAACCTTGCCGGCAGCGAAGCGGCCTTTGCCCGGCAGATGACGTCCAAGGCACGGTCTCTGGGATTGTCCCGTACCCGCTTCGTCAATGCCACCGGCCTGCCCGATCCGGCGCAGGTGTCCACGGCCCGCGACATGGCGGTGCTGGGCCTCGCACTCAAGCGGCGCTTCCCGCAATATGCCAGCTATTACCGGGCGAGGTCCTTTACCTACAACGGCCGGACCTTCCGGGCCACCAACAACCTGGTCGGCAAGGTGGCTGGCGTCGATGGCCTGAAGACGGGTTATATCCGCATGTCGGGCTACAATCTTGTCGCGACAGCCAATCGTGGCGGCAAGCGCCTGATCGTGGTCGTCATGGGTGGGGCCAGCGAAGGGGCGCGGGACAAGGAAGTCACAAGGCTCATCGAAGCCTACTCCTGAGTGGGACGTGGCTCTCAGGGGCTCAGGAAGGGGCTGCACCGGAGACCGGCTCGACAATGGAAATCCGGTTCCGTCCGGTTCGCTTGGACTGATAGAGGCTCTGGTCGACAGTCTTGAGCAGTTCGTCTGATGGCAGCTCGCCGCCATTGCCGTGATAGACGCCCGCCGAAGCCGTCACGTTGAAATCCCGCGGCGCGAACTCGAACTGAAGGCCGGCGATGCATTCGCGCAGGCGCTCGGCGACACGGTAGGCGTTCTCCCGCGAAATGGATGGCAGAAGCACGGCGAATTCTTCGCCGCCCAGGCGTGCGAAACAATCGTGCTGGCGCAGATGCGCTTTCACTTCCGAACAGACCCTCACAAGCGCCTCGTCACCAGCGGCATGGCCGAACCGGTCGTTCACCTGTTTGAAATGATCCAGGTCGAAATGGACCAGGCCGAAGTCGTCCTTCCGCGTATCTTTCAAGATGGTTTCCAGACGAGCCTGGAATTCCCGGCGGTTGAAGGCGCCGGTCAAAGGATCGCGCCGGGCGTCCTCCCGGTTCCGGTCGGCCATGAGTTCGAACGAGAGCGCGAGGGAGAAAGCACCTGTCAGGCTGACGAAGACCAGGCTGCACATCAGGTGAATGTCCGCGCTCTGGTTGTCGATCATGAAAGGTTCCTGCGAACCGACAGATACGAAACCGTGAATTGTGCGTAGCACCCCCTCGGCGGCCAGAAAGAAGAACCCAAGGATGAGTCCTGTGCTGGAGATAAGGCCCCGTAGGGGCTTCGAGGCATAAACGGTGATGGTTGCAACGGACAGCAGCATCAACACCACGTTGGCCGCCAGATAGGCCAGCGCATAGTCGGAAAGCAGATAGGCGCAGCTTGCGGCGATGACATAGGCGAAGGCCGGAGCAACGACATTGCTGATTTTGCTCGGCATGTCTGCCAGCAGGCGCGCGGCATGCCAGTGACAACCAAATCCAAGCAGCAGCAGCGTGTTGGGAAGCAGATAGGCGGCCAGCGGCGGCAGCATGCTTCTGACCGCAAAGCAGATCAGCGCCAATGCCAGCAGGGTGTTGGCGGCAGCCCAGCTGAGCCAGTGCGTTCTCGGATGAGTCTGCAGAGAAATGGCAAGGAAGCAGATGGCAAATATCGACAGCAGAAGCACATTTGCTGAAAAGAGTGTCGATAGATCCATCAAGGGGACTCCGGAGCCGGATACTCATTCTCCTACAATGTATTCATTACGTTATGGGAATGGCTCTTGCAATCCAGTTGGCCTTGATGACGGAACTTTTACAAAATCGGGTGCGCGCCACTTCGATACCGTTTGCGATGCATGGGAAATTTGCGAAGACCTCGGGTCTTTTTCGCAGACAACCAGTCATCATGCCGTCGTTTCAGGGCGCGGCAGGTGGCACCCGGTCATTCATTCGGTGCCTGACCACCACGGCGGGCAAAAAGAAACCCCGCTGTTGCCAGCGGGGTTTGGTGTCAGGCCGATGGGGCGAAGGTCTTTAGTTCTTGGTCTTGTCGACGAGAGCGTTGGACTTGATCCACGGCATCATGCCGCGCAGCTTTTCGCCAACTTCCTCGATTTGGTGCGAGTCGTTCAGGCGACGGGTTGCCTTGAACTTGGCAGCGCCTGCACGATACTCCTGCATCCAATCAGAGGTGAACTTGCCGGTCTGGATGTCGGTCAAGACGCGCTTCATTTCCGCCTTGGTTTCCGACGTCACGATGCGCGGACCAGTCACATACTCACCCCACTCCGCAGTGTTGGAGATGGAGTAGTTCATGTTGGCAATGCCGCCTTCGTAGATCAGGTCGACGATCAGCTTCACTTCGTGCAGGCACTCGAAATAGGCCATTTCCGGAGCGTATCCGCCTTCGACCAGGGTTTCGAAACCGGCGCGGATCAGTTCCACGAGACCACCGCACAGAACAGCCTGTTCGCCGAAAAGATCGGTTTCGCACTCTTCCTTGAAGGTGGTTTCGATGACGCCCGAACGGCCGCCGCCGACGCCACAGGCGTAGGACAGGCCGAGGTCATGGGCATTGCCGGAAGCGTCCTGGTGAACAGCGATCAGGCACGGCACGCCGCCACCCTTCAGGTATTCGCCGCGCACGGTGTGGCCCGGGCCCTTCGGAGCGACCATCAGAACGTCGACGGTGGACTTCGCTTCGATCAGGCCGAAGTGAACGTTGAGGCCGTGTGCGAAGGCAATTGCGGCGCCGTCACGGATGTTGGCTGCAATGTGGTCCTTGTAGATGTCGGCCTGCAGTTCGTCCGGGGTGGCCATCATCATCAGGTCGGCCCAGGCAGCAGCGTCTGCCACATTCATGACCTTGAAGCCGTCGGCTTCTGCCTTCAGGGCGGTCGTGGACCCTTCGCGCAGGGCAACCGCGATTTCGGTGCAGCCGCTGTCTTTCAGGTTCATCGCGTGAGCGCGGCCCTGAGAGCCGTAGCCGATGATGGCGACTTTTTTGGATTTGATCAGGTTAAGATCAGCATCACGATCGTAATAAACGCGCATGGGTTCCTTTCTCCCGTCTACATTTTGTCACTTGAAAGGCCGGTTTTCCGGTCTTGATTGGTTCTGGTCGTTTCCAGTTTGCCCGGGTGTTCGCGGCTGTCAGGCCCCGAACAGACGGTAAAAGCGGTCGACGGCCACTTCGGCCTGCGATTTCAGATCCGTCTCGGCGGGACCGGCGGTCTCACCGAGGAGGAGGCGGATATGGACGTCCCGAATGGCCAGGCCATAAAGCACCTGGTAGGCGTCTTCGGATTCATCGAATTTCAGAAGTCCGTGGCGGCGGCCGGTGTCCAGCATGGCGCGCGCACGGGCGGAAATCATATGTTTGCCACGCACCAGCAGGAGCTGGCCTAGGCGGTTCGAGTTGGTGTTGGACTGGCCGATCGACAGCCGGTTCAATGCCAAGGACGTTTCGGAAAACAGAACGCCCAGCAGGGCTTCCACGAAAGCAGTTACATGAGCGCGGAACGTTTCCGCATCGGCCGTGGCGCCGGCCTCAGAGGGAAACTGAACCTGGCTGGCCTGAAAGGCGACAACGGCGGCCAGCAGGCCGTCCCGGTCGCCGAACCACTTGTAAAGGCTTTCCTTGGAGCAGCTCGCCGTGCGGGCAAGCCCTGCCGTCGTCAGCGCCTTTTCGCCGCCCTCGACAAGCAGCGTCAGCGCATGTTGCAACACCACCTGCTGGCGCGGCGAAAATTCGGGCGCTGCATCCGGGCGGGAGGTGGCAATATCGTAAGCGGTCGCTGGCATTTGTCTGGTCGGATCGTTGATGAAACTCTGAGAACCGTACGGTACGGTTCGGGTGTGGTTATGACATCGGCAGCGGGGCAGGTCAAGAGTAATCTCGCACCTTTTCCGCGAGGCCTTGCGCCTGGGGGAGGGCATTCGAATGCATGCTCAGGCACGTGGCCGGAGTAGAAATTTACGCTTATTCTAGGTCCTGCTTGCATTGGGAAGAATTTGCGGATTACATTTTCGTATTAAATTTTTATGTGTTGTTTTTTGCTGGATGGCTTTGAAATGTTGACGATCAGAAAACTCATAGTAGGGCCGTTGTTGCTGGCCTTTCTTGCCTTGACTGCCGTTGGTGCGAGCGCCGCGCCACGTGTGACCGCCAAGATAGATCTGTCCGAACAGCGGCTCTACCTCTACGTCGATGGTCGATTGCGAAACAAATGGCCTGTTTCAACGGCCCGCAAGGGATATCGCACGCCGACCGGAAGCTGGCGGCCGACCCGGCTGGAACGCGACTGGCATTCGCGCAAATACAATTGGGCGCCGATGCCCTATTCGGTCTTCTTCCTGGGGGGCTATGCCATCCACGGTACCAATGATCTCAAGCGATTGGGGCGTCCAGCCTCGCACGGCTGCATCCGCCTCCACCCCAAGAACGCTGCGCATCTTTACAATCTGGTGCGCAAGGTCGGCCGGGCCGACACACGGATCGTGATCAAGCGGTAAGCGGAGTTTTCTCCTGCCACCGCGCATCCTGGCTCTGTTTTCCTTCGTTCACAGGTTGCATGGCCACTGCAGGGCAGCTTACTTTTTGAGACACTTTCTGCGTGATTCCCGATTTGTCCTGCGGAGGCAGCCATGATCGCCTGCTCCAAGTCTCGTCAATCTCTCTCTCGTGTTCTTCTGCTGTGTCTGACCATCTTCCTCGCCGGTCCGGCGATGGGCCAGACAGCCGATGAAGGCGGCGATCCGCAGTTGCCTGCAAACCCGGTGCCGGTCGGTCTTTACGTCAGTCCGCCTTTCGTCATGGAGGAAGAGCCCGGCGTCTATTCCGGCATGGCGATCGATTTGTGGGAAGCGCTGGCGCAGCAGAACGACATATCGTTCAACTACAGGGTTTTTCCCACAATCCGCGGTCTTGTGGATGCGACCGCCGACAAGTCCATCGAGATCGCCGTCACCAACCTGACGATCACCCGCAAGCGGGCGGACCGGATCGACTTTACCCAGCCCTGGTTCGACGCGGGCCTGCGCATTCTTGTGCCCGACAACCAGGGGGCAACCTTCTCCGAAGTTCTCACCGGCCTCAGCGATTCCGGCTATCTCAGGGCTTATGGCTGGCTCGCGCTGGTTATCGTCGTCGCGACCGTGCTGATGACACTCTTTGACCGGCGCTTCGACAAGAACTTTCCGAAGGGGTGGCCGGAAGGTGTTTCGGAAAGCTTTTATTCGGTCATGTCCGTTGTCACGTCCGGCAGGTCGCCCTCGCGCAAGAACCTCTTTGGCTGGCCCGGCCGGATCTGGCAGGCGCTCTGGCTCGTCTGCGGCATCGCGGTGATGGCCTATGTCACCTCGTCGGTCACCAGCGTCATGACCACCCTGTCCCTGACCAACCAGATCAATGATGCCAGTGATCTGCCGGGCAAGAGTGTGGGCGTCTTCTCTGGCAGTGTGGCCGAAGAATTTGCTGAAGAGACCGGGTGGTCCTTTCAGCCCTTCGACGATATCCAGGGGGCTGTTGCCGCCTTGAGCAGCGGAAGAATCGATGCCGTTGTGGGCGATGCTCCCGTGCTTGAGTATTACGCCCACAATAACCCGCGGGCGAACGTCGAGGTGATGGGGCCGATCTTCGAACCCGACAAATACGGCTTTGGACTTGCCCAAGACAGCCGCTGGACACGGCCGTTGACGCTGGAATTGCTTTCGGCGCATGAAACCAATCTGATCGAAGACCTGCGCGTTCGCTATTTCGGAGACGAACGCTAGGTGTTCGGGCATGCGTTGGCGTGACCTGCGGAAGGATTGGTTCAGTTCTTTTCTGACCGCCAAGCGGTGTTGTTCCTGCCGGCTCCGAGCATCTTTGCCAAGCTCAAACAATTGCACCGCATCGCTACCCGATACGATGAGCTTGTCCAGACCATCCTCGGCTTCATCAAGCCGCAAGCATCAGGCTCCGGACCAGATATGCGACAGAGCCGAAAAAAAGGCGATGGCAGCCGGGCCGCCATCGCCTGATAAAGACCTGAAAGATCGTCTTGTCGCGGATCAGGCGGCCCGGATCGTGGCCAGGAACCTGCTCAGTTCGGACTGCAGGAACTCCGACTGCTTGGCAAGGTCGCCGGAAGCCTGAAGGACTTCGTTTGCAGTCGCGCTTGATTTCGTGGCGGCCTCGGTGACGGTCGTGATCGAGCGCGAGACTTCCGTGGTGCCGATGGCGGCCTGCTGGATGTTATGCGCGATTTCCTTTGTTGCCGCGGCTTGCTGCTCTACCGAAGCGGCAACCGCAGCACTGATTTCCTTGACCTTGCCGATCGTTGTCGCAACGCCGTTGATGGCGGTTGCAGACTCGTCGGTCGAGCTCTGGATTTCTGCAATCTGGTCAGCGATTTCGGTGGTCGCACGGGCGGTCTGATCGGCAAGTTCCTTAACCTCGGCAGCGACGACGGCAAAGCCCTTGCCGGCATCTCCGGCGCGGGCGGCCTCGATGGTGGCGTTGAGGGCGAGAAGGTTCGTCTGCGCAGCGATGCCGTTGATCAACTCGACGATGTCGCCGATCTTCTGCGCGGCGGTGGACAGGCCGTGCACCTTGCTGGCCGCGGAATCCGCGTCGCGCACCGCGTCGTCGGAAACCTCGTTGGAGCGGTCGACCTGACTGGAGATCTCCTGCACCGACGCCGTGAGTTCTTCTGTTGCGGAGGCGACGGTCTCAACGTTGGAGGATGCTTCTTCGGAAGCATTTGCCACCGTGCCGCTGCGTTCAGAGGTTACGTTTGCGGTGTCGTACATCTCCTGGGCGAAGGTTTCGAGCTGGGACGCTGCCGCGGATACCGACTGGACGATGCCGCCGACGGCTTCCTCGAACTGGGCTGCCATCTGGTTCAGTTCCTGTTGGCGCAATTCTTCCGCACGCGCCTTTTCGTCTTCGGCTTCCATGGCAAGACGTTTGTTTTCCCGGGCCTGTTCCCGGAAATAGTCAGCCGTTTTGGCGAGATCACCGATTTCGTCGGTCCGTTCGGTGCCTTCGATGTCAATGTCGAGTCTGCCCTCTGCGAGCTCCTTGAAGGTCTCCACGATGCGGGAAATCGGTCTTGCAATTCCGTAGTGGGAAATCCAGGCACCAAGGGCGATGGACAAGATGACTGACAGCGCCGCGATGATCATCAGGCTGGTTTCCGCCTCGCGGGCGTTCTCGCTGGCGGTCTCCCGCAGGTTTGCCATCTTCTCGGAAGAGTATTTGCTGTAGACCTTCACATTTGAGGTAACCGTTTTCTGGCCCTCAAGCGCAACGTCGAGTGCGGCATTGATGGCCGCGCTGTCATTCGGCGAGCGTTCTGCGACGTCAATCATCTGCTCAATCTTGGAGAAGTAGGAGTTGAGCGAGGTTCGTATTGTGTCGAGCTGTTTGACTTCTTCTGCATCGGCAACAGCTTCCAGCTTCGGAAGCCGATCAAGCATTTCTTTGACGCGGTCGTCGTTCTGGCTGCGATAGTTGGCGGCATTTTCCGTGTCGACTGCAAGCTGATAGGTCATGCGGCTGATGTCAACGATATCGATGCGCAGATCCATAGCCTCGCGGGCAGCTTCTTCCGAAAGCCCAACTCTGTTGAATGTGTGCGTGACACCGGTCAACTGACTGTAAGCCAGCCAGGTGGTTCCCGCAGCTGCGAAACTTAACAACAAGATAACGCCAAGCATTTTCTTGACGATCGAAATATTCTTAAGCATCTGACCAATCTCCGAAGATGAAGAGTCGGGGTTGCCCTTGTTGCGACCCCATTATCGATAATTAGATCTATGATGCGTTGCGAAATGGTTTATGTGCGCTGCAACAAAGCAACTTGTCGTAAAAGTTTCATATTAAGCGCGTTTTGAGTGCTTGGTGTCGAAAGAGCGCTCTCGTGATTTTGGCGGGGGCTGCTTAATGGCTCACACTGCCGTCCTCAACAAGCTTAAGCGCCGATCGGTTTGGTTTCCCCAGGTGCTGCGAAAGCTCGAGATTGAGCCGCGTTTCCTGCGCTTTGGCACCTTGGCGAAGACCTCTCCGCCTCAAACCATCTTGTCTTGAGTTACGGGTTCACGCCCTGGACCCGTGGTTCGGCCGCAGCCCTTAGCCAGTCGACAACAACGGCTGCCTGCGCCCGGTTCCGGCTCTGGTGCGACAGCACGTAATGATAGGCGTTATCCGGCTGCAGTGGCGGCAGGCCGGCGGAGACCAGCAGGCCTTTTTCGACCTGATCGCCGGTGATCGAGCGCCAGCCGAGCATAACACCGTGTCCGGAGATGGCTGCCTGGGTGGCCTGAACGTAGTTGGAGAACCTGAGTCCCTTAGCGGAGCCTGCCGCTTTCTGGTGCGTACGGCCAAGATAGTCGGGCCAGGAGATCCAGCGCCGGTCGCTCGTGTCCACATGGATCAGAAAGGCCGAGGCAAGGCTGCCGCCGTCACTCCGGATCCGTTCGGCGAGGGAGGGGGAGCAGACAGGCTCAACGGTTTCACGGAACAGAAGATCCACCGTGCCATCGTCCCAGCGGCCGTCACCGTAGCGCATGGCGATATCCGTACCCTGGCCGAGCCTGGGCACTTCCTGCTGCGTGGTGTGGACGTTCACCGCGATATCCGGATGGTCGATGTAAAAGGCTTCCAGCCGCGGCATCAGCCAGTAGGTGGCAAAGCCGATGGTGCAGGCAACGGTGACGGAGGCGCTGGCCGGATCGGTGAGTGCGCGGATGTCGTTCAGCGCTTCACTCAGCCGTTCCGTGTTCTCGACAACGGCCTTCAGCAGGATTTCGCCGGCTTCCGTCAAACTCGAGGGGCGTGTGCTGCGGTCAATCAGGGGGGCACCGATATGCTCTTCCAGCTGGCGCAGGGCCTGGCTGACCGCCGACATGGACACATTGAGTTCAGCCGCCGCGGCCTTGGTGCCACCGGCCCGTTGAACCGTCTCGAAAACGGAGAGCAGCCTGAGCGGTGGAATCCGGAGCATTTCTTCTCCCAACTTAAGTGCGAGCTTAATTTAAGTTTCGATTTTATCGTCTTTTCAAATCACCGGTGCAAGAGCAGATTCATTGAAGACATTCGAAAAGCTGCCACTTTCAGTGATGCGTGAGAAGCGTCTGAAGGGCTGTTGAACTAAACTTAAAAGGACGGAACCAATGCTTGGGACAGGTGATGCAGGTGTATTGCTTCAGGAAAAGGGGCTCGATGTACCGCTGAGCAACGGGCAAACCGCTTACTTCAACTACTACTGGCTGCGTGACAATTGCCCGAGTTCCTTTGATCCGGAAACCCGTGAGCGGGTCAACGATATCTTTGCTCTGGACGAAGCGCCGAAGGCTGCTTCGGCGGCCATCGTTAGCGGCCATCTCGAAATCTCCTGGGCTGGCACCAACGATGTTTCCCGTCTGCCGCTGTCGCTGCTCTCCGCTTACTCCGCCGGCGAAAAGCGTCCGGACATCGCGAACCTGCCGCGTGAGCCGTGGTATGGCGATCACTACGCGAAGATTGCGCGTTTTTCCTATGATGAGGTCATGGAAGATACCGAACGCCGGCGCGACTGGAGCCGGGCCATGCTGACCGATGGTGTCGCGCTTCTCACCGGCTTGCCGGATACGGACGCCGCGCTTACCGATACGGCGGGCCTCATCGGGAATGTGCGGCCGAGTTATTTCGGTCTGACGTTCGAGGTGAAAACCCACATCAAGCCAACCAACCTTGCCTTCACCTCCAAGGCGCTACCGCTTCACACGGATCTGCCGGACGAGGACCTGGCACCGGGCGTGCAGTTCCTGCATTGCCGGGCCAATACGGTGGAGGGCGGCAACAGCATCTTTGTCGACGGGCTGGCGGTCGCGGAAGATTTCCGCAAGGCCTATCCGGAAGACTTCGAACTGCTGGTCAATGTGGATGTGCCCTATTTCTGCGAGCATGACACATTCGACATGCGCTCCCGCCAGCGGGTAATCGAGCTGGACGAGTACGGCAACATTTCCGGTGTCACGATCAGCCAGCACCATGCCGACATATTCGACATGCCGCAGCATGATCTGGACCGCTACTATCCGGCGTTCTGTCGCTTTGGCCGGATGATGCGGGACAAGAAGTATCTGATGCAGTTCCGCCTGAACGCAGGCGAATGTATCGTCTTCGACAATCATCGTATCCTGCATGGCCGGGTCGCCTATTCGGCAACCAGCGGCGAACGGCACCTGCGCGGCTGCTACACCGACCGGGGCGAATTGCGCTCCACATACCGGATCCTGTCCGGGGAAGGACGGTTCAAATGAGTGTTGTCACGGATGTGAGCTTCGGAACGGCTCCGGACCGGCAGAGCGAACAGGCTCTGCGCGAGGATCTGGCAGCTGCCTTTCGCCTGGCGGTAAAATTCGGCTGGAGCGAATCCGTCGGCAATCACTTCAGTGCGGCGGTTTCCGACGACGGGTCGAAGTTCCTGATGAACCCGAAGTGGCGGCATTTTGCAGAAATTCGGGCCAGTGACCTGCTGCTGCTGGATGCCAACGACGACGCGGTGATGGCGAGCGAAAATGCGCCCGACGCGTCCGCCTGGTGCATTCACGGGACGGTTCACCGGGTCAACCCCAAGGCACGGGTGCTGTTTCACTGTCATCCGCCCCATGCCACGGCGCTGGCGACGCTGCAGGACCCCTCCATGAAGCCGATCGATCTGAACACGGCCCGCTTCTTCGGCAAGGTCGCGGTCGATCTCGGCTTTGGCGGTATGGCCGACGAGGCGGAGGAAGGCAGGCGGATTGCCGATACTCTGGGTGAGAAGCCGGTTCTGGTGATGGGCAATCACGGGGTTTCAATCTCCGCCGTGACGGTCGCCGAAGCCTTCGAGCATCTCTATTTCTTCGAGCGGGCCGCCGAAACGCTGCTGAAAGCCTATGCCACGGGTCAGCCACTGGCCGTCATGTCGGACAATCTGGCTGCCAAGACCGCCGCTGAATGGGAACCCTATGTCGGCATGGGCTATGCCCATTTCGACTATTGGAAACGGGATCTCGACCGGAGTGAGCCCGATTACCGGGACTGATCTCTGCGCATAACCATCTGTTTTTCGCCTCTCCGGTTCGGGGAGGCGAAATGCGTTTGGGCGAAGCATGGCAATCCTCCTCAATCGTCTCTCTGGAAATGAGTAGGCCCAAGGTCTCGCGCCGCCAGAACGGGGTGACATTGAGGCAACAGCTCGCCGCCATTCCGGACATAGGGGTACATATCGGCATCGCGTGAGCCGGAGACCAGATGTCAGCTCGAGCTTCAGCGAGCCTCCAATCATTGGACATCCGTCCAATTTTGAGAAGGAGGAGCTATGTTGCAAAATATGTCCGGGTTCTGGATCAGCGTTCGGCTTTTACCTGATCTGTCCGGAATAACGGCCGGGCAAACGTTCCCGCCAAGACCACCAGAACAGCAGAAATTCGCCCTGTAGTAGCGACCTAATACCCGTTGGAACCTGCTGCCTGCTAGCCTTCCTTCATCGCTATTTGCCACGCTGGAGGACGAAGCATGAGTGCGAAGAAGATCCTGATGATCACGGGTGATTTCACCGAAGATTACGAGACCATGGTGCCGTTTCAGACGCTGCTGGCCATGGGATATACGGTCGATGCGGTTTGCCCCGGCAAGAAGGCGGGCGACACGGTTGCCACCTGCATCCACGACTTTGAAGGCGACCAGACCTATTCGGAAAAACGCGGCCATAACTTCACGCTGAATGCCACCTTCGCCGAGGTTGACGTTGCCGGTTATGATGCTCTGGTGATCCCGGGTGGCCGGGCCCCTGAATATCTGCGCCTCGACGCGGCTGTTCTTGATGCCGTGAAGCATTTTATGGAAGCGGACAAGCCGGTTGCCGCAATCTGCCACGGAGCGCAGATCTTGACCGCTGCCAAGGTTATCGAGGGCCGCACCGTATCGGCCTATCCGGCCTGCCGTCCGGAAGTGGAACTTGCCGGTGCGACCTATGCTGATATTGCAATCGATGGTGCCGTGACCGACGGCAACCTTGTCACCGCTCCGGCCTGGCCGGCCCATCCTGCATGGCTGTCGCAGTTCCATGCGGTTCTGAGCGGTGCAGCCGCCGGCTCCTTGGCTGCCTGAGGCAAAAGGTGCGGGCCAGCTGACTGGGTCGCACCGTCAATTCCCATGGCAGTCGGTTTGAGGGAGCGCCGGAGCTCTCTCCAGAAGGTGAGATTGGAGGCTCCGCGGCGCCGTCCATTTGATCCTGACCCGTCTTCCTCAAATGATGGAAGAGGGCTAGGCTTTAGGCCAAGCAAGGCACGTTGAAGCGCCTTCAGCAGCTCCCGTGTTTTTGCTTGCACCCTGACGAACCGGAGGAAGCATCATGTGCAAACTCTTCATCGAGGCAGATTCCACGCTTTGGGAAAGCACGACCAAGTCGTTGCGCATCGATGGCATGGTGACATCGGTGCGGCTGGAAACTTTCTTCTGGAAGGTTCTGGACGAGATTGCCGGACGCGACGGCATGAATGTGGTGCAACTGATCACCAAGCTCCATCATGAAAGCATCGACGCAGGACACGATCTCGGGAACTTCACGAGTTTTCTGCGGGTGTGTTGCGGCCGCTATCTGGCGCTGCAATTGTCCGGCGATGTGCCGACCGACAAGCGACTGCCCATTGCAGGCCTCGATGCAGAGGGCATTCTGGAAGCCGAGACCGGCCGTATGCACTGAGGCAAGCGGCGGAGTGAACGCATTCATTTCTCCATCGCCATCCCGGCCAACCGGAACGACGATGGAAAGATGGGTATTTGAAACAGGTGGAACCCTTCCTCAGGCCGCGGCGTTCTGAGCTAGCGCAAGCCGCATGTCTTCGGCAACGTCGACCGGGGCTGCTTCTGTGGGAACCTGAAAGAGACCCAGTTTTTTCGTAACCTTGCCCAGCATCACCGACGCCGTCATCCAGACCAGAAGAGGGGCGAAAACCAGCGGCAGGGCTACGGGAAGGAGCCAGTAGAACATTTCCGGCGCGTAGCTGTGCGAGAAGGCGATAGCACCGGCTCCTGCAATGCTCATCCACCAGGTGGCGAAAAACGCGGCCGGGATTGGCAGGGAGCCGTCGTCCCGATCGGCCGTCGGCCAGCCGCTGTCTGCCCCTGTCAGCACCTGAAACACCGAGCGGCAGTGAAACATCATGTGGATCGGCGCAAGGATCGATGTCAGCAGGATTTCCAGCAGGAAGCTGATCAGCAGGCGTACAGAGCCGCCGAAATCTGCCGAATTGCCGCCAAGAAGCGCGCGTGCCACGAGCAGGAGCTTGGGCAGGATGAGCAGGGCCACCAGACCGAACAGCAGGGCAAGTGCCGTGGTCGTTTCCGGGTGAGGAAAGACCGGGAAGGGCGAATGGCCGTCGAAATAGACCGGAGGCGGCGCCACCAGCGGAGCGGCAAGACTTGCCAGCAGGAAGATGCACCAGATCGGCGAGGCCAGATAGGCAAAGACGCCTTGCAGGATCGAAATCCGGCTCCAGAAACGGAAGCGAGGTGCGGCCAGAATGCGGCTGTGCTGCAGATTGCCCTGGCACCAGCGCCGGTCGCGCTTGGCGTAGTCGACCATATTTGCCGGTGCTTCCTCGTAGGAGCCGGTCAGATCCGGGTCGAGTCGTACCTTCCAGCCGTCACGTGCCAGAAGCGCGGCTTCGACAGTATCGTGGCTGAGGATATGACCGCCAAAGGGCGGTTTTCCGGTGAGGGGGGCCATGCCGCAAGCCGAAGCAAAAGCGCGGGTGCGGATCAGCGCATTGTGACCCCAGAACGTTCCTTGCTCGCCCTGAACCGCGGCCAGTCCGCGCGCGAAGTAAGGTCCGTAAAGACCGGTCGCGAATTGCAGCAAACGGCCGAACAAGGTGGACAGCCCGATAATCTGCGGCAGCGATTGCAGCAAACCGAGGCGCGGATCGGCTTCCATTCGCCGAACCATCTCCAGGATGGTCTTTCCGTCCATCAGGCTGTCGGCATCGAGCACCAGCATATATTCGTAGGCGCCACCGGATGTCGTCAGGAAGTCGGCGATATTTCCGGCCTTTCGGCCGATGTTCTGCTCGCGTCTCCGATAGAACAGGCGTCCGCCGGCATTCTGGCGGACCAGCAACTGTTCATAGGCACGCTGTTCCTCTTCGCCGACGTCCGCTTTGGTGGTGTCGGACAGCACGAAGAAATCGAACCGGTCGGCCTCGGGCAGGGCTGCGACCGATTTCATGATGGCCTCCAGACGGGCGAACACCGGTCCGGTGGCTTCGTTGTAGATGGGCAGGAGAATGGCGGTGCGGCCTTCCGGAAGATCGTCGGTCGTTGATCTTTCCTCAGGCGGAAACAGGATGCCGAAAAGGGCAATACATCCGCCCCAGGCCAGCCAGAAGGAGGCGATTGCCATGAGCGTGATGCGGACTATGTCCAGCCAGTCGAACCCGTCCGACTGGACGACGATGGCAAACATGTAGGACGCCCCTGTGGTCAGGCAAAGGGCGATCACTGCCATGGCCAGCCGCCGAAAGGCTGTCGACCAGGCTCCGGAGCTGGCCAACTTCATGTCAGCGGTCCTTGGCTGGAACCGGAACGCGTTTCATCTGTGGTGCCAGCGGATGCAAGGCCCGATGCCACAGGGCAACAAGCGGCGCAAAGCGGACGGCCAGCGGCGGGTTGAGGTCATGCTGCGGCATTTCCAGCCCGTGGCGTGGGGCGGGCACCGGCAAGGTCCTGATGAAGTCTGCCCGGTCCTGCGGCGTGGCGGAGACATGTGCAATGCCGCCACGAGCGGCCGGCGCATTTGCGAGAGCGGACAAGAGCGCGTCATCGCCAAGGTCGGGGCGCTTCAGGACAGACCGGACTTCGTCAAGCAGATCGCTGTCGGCGAAAAGGGCCGGACTGGCCGTTTGATCGATACTCACATGCTGTGTCATCTGTTCCCACTCCACTGATACATCCAGGTTTCCGTTACATCCGTCCCATCCAGTTGCAGGGCGAGAATGAACTCGACCGGTACTTCCTCGTCGTCGCGCTCGATATCGAGCACAACTCGCCAGCTGCCGCCTTCCAGCCGCTGGACGAACTGGTGTTGAACCTTGCCGTTCTGCAGGTTCAGCTTCGGTGTCAAAGGAGCTTCCGCTCCCAGGTCGGCCAGATTGCCACCGGCAAATTCCACGACGAATTTGCGCAGTTTCGGATCCGGATCTGAGGCGGCCGCGCCCCCATGCCCTGTGCTGGTCGCAATCACCTGTGCCAGTTGGGTGCCCGGTTCCGGTTCCCGGCCCCAGATCATCCGATAGGCAAAACGGTGTTCAGAACCTGCCTTGGTTCCGTTCTTCGGGACCCAGCTTGCGACGAGGTTGTCGTATATCTCTTTTTCGGCCGGGATCTCCGCCAGCATCACCTGGCCGTTGCCCCAGTCGTTGATCGGCTCGATCCAGAGTGACGGCCGGCGCTGATATTTGGCTTCCGTGTCCTGGTAATGATCGAAATTCCGGTCTCGCTGCAGCAGGCCGAAGCCGGCCGGGTTCTCTTCGCTGAAGAACGAGAGCGCAAGCTCATCCGGATTGCGGGCCGGGCGCCACAGACGTTGACCGTTCTGGCGCAGGATCAGCAGCCCGTCATTGTCGTGAACTTCCGGGCGGTAGTCATCGAAGTTGGTGCGGTCGTTCTCGCCGAACAGATACATCGATGTCAGCGGTGCGATGCCGAGACGTTCGACATCTTCGCGCAGGAAAATGCGAGCATCCACCTCCATCACCGTGTTGATGCCCGGCTTGATCGTGAACTGATAGGCCCCGGCAACGCTTTCGCTTTCAAGCTCGGCAAAAAGCCGCAATTCGGCGGCCCCGTCCGTCGGGCGCTCCAGGTAGAATTTCGTGAAGCGCGGGAACTCTTCCGGTCCGGCGATGGCGGTGTCGATCGCAAGTCCGCGCGCGGACAGGCCATAGACGTTGCCCTTGCCGAGTGCCCGGAAATAGCTTGCCCCCAGGAACACAACCAGTTCGTCGAAATACTCCGGCGTGTTCAGCGGATGGTGCAGGCGGAAACCGGCGATGCCCGGCAGGTTCACGTCCTTGAATTTCTCCGGATCCAGCGGGTCACGGTATTCGAAGTCCGCTCCGGTGAAGTGCAGTTCACTTATCTTGCCGTCGACGATTTCGTAGAGCTCGACAGGTTCCTTGTAGAGCCAGCCCGGGTGGAACGCCTGCAGTTGATAGTTGCTGCCGGTATCCTTCCAGACTGAACGTTCAGGATTGAAGCGAATGGCACGGTGCTGGTCATAATCGAGCTTGGCAAGAATTTCGGGCAGTTGAGGGATATCGGGGGAATAGGCCTTGCCAGCCTTTTCCTTCATCCGCTCGACGAGTGCCGGGAAGTTAAACTCTTCACCTGCCGCAAAGGAACCGCCTGACTGCGCAGGTGCGGTATTCTCTGCAGCGAATGCAGTGCGCAGATCCGTGCCTGCCAGAGCGCCTGCCGCAAGGGCCGTTGCCGATAAAAACGTGCGTCGATTGATCACGACGATTGGTCACCTTGTTGAAATTTAAGTGTTCTTTGTGGTTCTTCTTCTGTATGAGCACGCGCACTGAAGCATTTTTAAGGAGAAATACGGACCAAAAAATGGCAATCGTGTGCAGCGCAGCATCGCAGGCCTGTTTGATTGACTTTCAAACGCCCGAGCCGATGGTTGGTTTCAAAATTATTTTGAAAAAGATGCGCCCTGGATGCCGGTTGCAATCCTTTCGGCAACATAATCAGCGATTGCCATCGCCGAGGTCAGGCCGGGGGATTCGATTCCGTAAAGCGCGACAAGGCCCTCGAGCCCGTGGTCAGAAGGTCCATCGATGCGGAAGTCTGCGGCGGGTTCGCCTGGGCCGGATATCTTGGGCCGGATGCCGGAATAATCAGGTACCAGGGCTCCGTCGGCAAGGCCTGGCCAATAGCGGCGGATAGCAGAGTAGAAACGCTCGCCGCGGGCCGGGTTTACCCGGTAGTCCACCGTCTCCACCCATTCCACATCCGGTCCGAAGCGTGCCTGATGTTGCAGGTCGAGCGTCAGGTGAACGCCGAGCCCGCCTGGCTCCGGCACGGGGTAGATGAGCCTGGAAAACGGTGCCTTTCCCTGAAGCTTGAAATAGCTGCCCTTTGCGAGATAGGCAGCCGGAGGATTGGCGCCTTCCAGTGCTGAAGCCAGTGCAGGCGCGCCGTGGCCCGCCGACAGGATCAGTTCCTTGCATGTCAGGGCGTAGGTGTCGGTCCCGTCCGTCTCCGCGTGAACCCGGTAACCGCCCCGCGTCAGACGTTCCAGCCGTGCAACCCTGGTGTTCAGCACGACCTGGCCGCCGTTTGCTTCCAGCCCGCCCTGAAGGGCGAGCATGAAGCCGTGGCTGTCGACAATGCCGGTGGAGGGAGACTGCAAGGCGCCGGTGCAAGCGAGTTCCGGTTCGGCGTGTTTCAGGCTGTCCCGGTCCATAAATTCGAGATCAGAGACCCCGTTTTCAGCGGCTTTGCGCCGGATTGCCTGAAGCTGTTCCAGTTGATCGTTATTGGTCGCAACGATCAGTTTGCCAATTCTCTCGTAACCGACGCCGTTCTCGGCGCAAAACCGGTAGAGCTGCGCCTTGCCCTTCACGCAGAGGCGGGCCTTCAGACTGCCGGCCGGATAATAGATACCTGCGTGGATGACTTCCGAGTTGCGGGCGCTGGTCTCCGATCCGATGAGACCATGCTGTTCCAGAACCATCACCTCACGGCCTCTCAGGGCCAGGTCTCGCGCAATGGCGAGCCCAACGGCTCCGGCGCCGATTACGAGGGTTTCGATGTCATGCATGGATCAGTCGAATAGCGGCAAATCCGGGTCCTTGAAAGGGCGTCTTGGCTTTATTTCCTCAGCCAGTCCGGCTTTTTCTAAATTTTCGAGAGCTTGCGAGATGATGGTGAGGTGGTTCGATAGTTTTTCATCATTCCAGAGCGATATGTCGTTCAGCGAGTAGACAGTTTTCTTTCTTGCTTCTTTTTTGTTCGGTGCAGAAACATCGATGTATTCAATGTCTGTTTTTTCACCATAAAACTCTTGGTCTAACAGGTGTTTCTTAAGAACCGTAAAGAGTCCCCCGCATTGCTCTAAGTTGAGGCCTCCATTTTTTCGTGGTTGCAGGAAGCAGATCTTAATGACTTCGTTCTCTACGAAAAAGAATGGCACCCTAAATGGAGCCGCTCTGTCTTTTCCAAAATGGAAACTTCTCTTCGGTAATTGAAAAACTTGTGCTTTCCGACCAAAGGCCTCTGGTGCAGCAAGTCGGACAACCTCGGCATTCGGTTTGCGACCAACTTTGCTACCAGCCTTCTCGCAGCCTGCCACCAACTGCTCAATGTCGTGGAAGCCTTTATATGCGCTTTGAAGTATTTTTGACGCATTCAAGTAGTTGAATTTGCCGGTACTATCTAAATAGATCGAGGTTAGATGAAGCTCTGCGGTTTCAACGCTAGTTGCATCCACCCGGAATAATTCCGGTAGGGAGGGGGTGTATAGGCGTTTCGTCACTAACAAATCTCCTCGATCTAGTCCGGGACCACCTTCAACCTCCCACCCGGAACACTAAACCATTCTTTTATCATATCGTTTGATATGAACATACCGGGAACAGCTTTTGTTTCCGCTTCTTTCCACACTTTGTCCCACGGACTATTTACTTCGTGAGTTAAGTCTGAAAGCTGATAAGCGTGAAACTGTGCGTAATATCTAAAAACATCAATCAAAAGCTGTTCTTCCTCCATGCTAAAGCTATCGTTCGCGTATGCGAATTCCAACTTTCTCGGGTCGAATTTTTTTAGCTTTTCAGAGACAACAGCAGAACCATATTGCTTCACTTCGTCGTAAACGACTCTACTTACAGGTCCGTGCTTCCATGCTTCGAACGGCTGGCCGACCAGTGGCTTGTCATACTTGACCAAATACCAAGCATGAGCGAAGTACATGATCTTTAAGAGGGTCATGGGAGTTAATCCCATGTCCCTCTCATCAGCCTGTGACAAGAAAAAGTTTGCTACCGCGCGCGCGTCATAGGTCATCAGAATACACTCGTGATTCTGAACCCATCTTACCACCATTTCTCCGGTGCGAAGGAGCCGGCGGCGTCTTCGATAACCTGGCCGACCTGGAAGAGCGTGCTCTCTTCGAAAGGTTTGCCGATCAGTTGAAGACCGAGCGGCAGGCCGTTGTTGTCGAGGCCGGCCGGAACGGAAATGCCCGGAAGACCGGCCATGTTCACGGTCACGGTGAAGATGTCGTTGAGGTACATTTTCACCGGATCCGAATGAAGGTCCTGGTCGGCAACGCCGAAGGCGGCAGACGGGGTGGCCGGGGTCAGGATGGCATCGACACCGTTTTCCCAGGCAAGGTCGAAGTCGCGCTTGATCAGCGTGCGAACCTTCTGGGCTTTCAGGTAGTAGGCATCGTAGTAACCGGCCGACAGAACGTAAGTGCCGATCAGGATACGGCGCTTGACCTCTTCCCCGAAGCCTTCGGCGCGAGTGTTCTCGTACATCTCGACGATGTCCTTGCCCGGAACGCGCAGGCCGTAGCGCACGCCGTCATAACGGGCAAGGTTCGAGGAGGCTTCCGCCGGTGCCACGATGTAATAGGCCGGCAGGGCGTATTTGGTGTGCGGCATGGCGATGTCGACGATCTCCGCGCCGGCATCCTTCAGCCAGTCGATCCCTTTCTGCCACAACGCTTCGATCTCGGCAGGCATGCCTTCCAGGCGATATTCTGCTGGAATGCCGATCTTGAGGCCTTTGACGGATTTGCCGATGGCAGCTTCATAGTCCGGCACCGGAAGATCGACGGAGGTGGTGTCCTTGGCGTCGACGGACGCCATCGACTTCAGCATGATCGCGCTGTCCCGCACAGTGTGGGCGATCGGGCCGGCCTGGTCGAGCGAGGAGGCAAAGGCGACAACGCCCCAGCGGGAGCAGCGGCCATAGGTCGGCTTGATGCCGACAGTGCCGGTGAAGGCCGCCGGCTGACGGATGGAGCCGCCGGTGTCGGTGGCGGTGGCCCCCATGCACATGCGGGCGGCAACAGCGGCAGCGGACCCGCCGGAAGATCCGCCCGGAACCAGATCCTGGTTGGAACCCTTCTTCCGCCACGGGTTGATCACCGGGCCGTAATAGGAGGTTTCGTTGGAAGAGCCCATGGCGAACTCGTCCATGTTCAGCTTGCCGAGCATGACCGCGCCGTCGGCCCAGAGGTTGGACGTGACGGTGGATTCGTAAGCCGGCTTGAAGCCGTCCAGAATGTGGCTGCAGGCTTGGGTGTGCACGCCCTGAGTGGCGAACAGGTCCTTGATGCCGAGCGGAATGCCTTCCAGCGCGCCGCCTTCGCCCTTGGCAAGCTTGGCGTCGGATGCCTTTGCCATGTCGCGCGCCTTGTCGGCAGTCACGGTCACATAGGCATTCAGGCTTTCATTGGCTGTCTCGATGTTCTTGATGAAGGCATCGGTCAGTTCCAGCGACGTGTAGTCCTTGTTCTTCAGGCCTTCACGGGCTTCGGCAATGGTCAGTTTGGTCAGATCGGTCATGGATTTGAGCTCTCAGGCGGCCGCCAGCGGCCGGGAATAGAAAATGGAATAGGGACTGTCGGGATAATCAAGCACGGGTCCACAGCGGTTGAAGCCGGCACGTTCGTAGAGGCGCCAGGCCGCCGGGTGCTTGTCGCCGGTTTCCAGAACGAGCTCGGAAAGGCCCTCCTGGGTTGCCAGCGCTATGATCCGGTCCAGAATGCGGCCGCCAAGACCAAGACCCTGATAGGCCGGCCTGGTATACATGCGCTTCACTTCAGCAACGCCATTCGGGTGCCGGTGCAGGGCACCGCAGGCAGCCACCTTGCCGTCAATCCGGGCGACGAAGACGGTCGTTGTCTCGCCGGCCATTTCTTCGGCTGTCATGTGGTAGCAGGCCTCAGGCGGGCTCAGCGTCAGCAGCAGGGCGTTCAGCTCGGCAATCATCTCGCCCATGTCGGCAGACAGGGGCGTTTCGATGGCGATAGCTGGAACAGGTGCGATCATCCGGGTGGTCCGCTTATTCGACGACTTTCGGCACCATGAAGAAGTTATCTTCGGAGGCCGGCGCGTTCAGGGTGATGTCGGCAGCCTTGCCGCCGTCGGTGACGCCGTCCGTGCGCTTTTTCATGGTCTGCTCGACCACGGACGTCAGCGGTTCGACGCCGGAAATATCGACTTCATCAAGCTGCTCGACAAAGCCGAGAATGGCGTTCAGTTCGCCGGTCATGCGGGTTGCGTCTTCTTCGCTCACCTTGATGCGTGCCAGGCGGGCAACGCGTTTCACCGTATCGGTATCAACAGACATGTTTTCCTCGTCTTTGCAGGTGCCCGAAGCGTTTTTTCGTTCCAGGCTTGTGCTCTTCTTGCGGCGGCGGACCGGCGAAGGCAAGCGTGTGGACTTGCGTAACCGCTGAATTCGGAATAAATCGGTACCAATGGTAACCGAAATAGAGGCCTGCGCATGACACAGTCCCCCGAAACGATCCGTCCCTTGCCGATGGCAGCCATCGTCTACCTGGCCTTCGAACCGGATTGGTTGGCGCTTGATCGCCATGAGCGGGGGGAGATTGCCGGTCAGATCGGCGAGATCCTGGCGCGTCACCCGAAGGTGACGTTCGAGTGGTTCGATGCCGATGCGCTGGCAGGCGGCTTTTCCGATTTCGCGATTTGCCGGTTTTTCGACATGCGCGCCTATCACCACCTGTGGGAGGAACTGCGCGACACGGTGATCTTCTCAAAGCCCTATGCACGGATCGTCAACGTGACGACCGGTATCGAGAACGGGTTCCAGGATTACGAAACAGCCCTTGAAGAAACCGGCGATGCCTGAGGAAAGCACAGCCGGACGGCCGCAGGAGGAGAGGGTCAGCAAGGCGCTTCTGGAGGCAACGCTCACCGAGCTGGCCGAGAACGGCTACGAGAAGACCACCATTGCTGCAATCGCCGCACGCGCGCGCACCAGCAAGCAGGCGGTCTACCGGCGCTACGCGGACAAGGGCGCGTTGATTGCGGCGGCTGTCGAGGCAGCTCTCGCCAGCGTTAATCCGGCACCGCCTCAGCGGGGTAGCGTCGCCGAGGATCTTCGGCAATGTCTTTCCAACACCGTTGCGGCCTTGCAGGATACCGCGCTGGGCGCTGCGGTTCAGGCGCTGGTGCCGTATC
The DNA here is from genome assembly GCF_008107695.1 of Stappia sp. BW2. GTDB lineage: Bacteria > Pseudomonadota > Alphaproteobacteria > Rhizobiales > Stappiaceae > Roseibium. The sequence goes on from NZ_VIRG01000070.1 coordinate 446,010, forward strand.
GCGACAGGCCGGACCTCGCAGGTGTTCTGGACGAGGCCGAGGCCGCCCGGCGGCTGGTTCTGCGCCAGATCTTCATCGCGACACCGTTCGAAGTCGATATGGAAACCCGGATCGATCTGCTGCTCGGGCTGATCTATTTCCGCCTGCTCATCCGCAATATCAGGATCGAGGCCAGAGACATCGAGACGGCTATCTATCTGGTGCTGGGCCTTGTGGCGCCGCGAGAGCCTGCGCCCCGTCAGGAGCTGCCGGGCCTCCCGGGAGTCTGAAGGTATCTGCCATCACGATTTTCTCGCTTTCCGTTAGCGGCTCTGTGAACAAGGGTGATTGGCCAATTTCTGCAGCAGAAGACATGGTTTTCATGCTTGGAGCGACAGGCTCCAGGTCATCAATCCGTTTCACACTCCATTGGAGACGCTCATGCCGCTCTATACGTCCAAATCGGTTCTGCTGGGACTGACCGCGCTCTTCTCCGCTGCCGCCTTCACGGCTTCCGCCGACGACATCACCACTTTCACCAAAGGCGGGGCCGCAATCGGCGGAACCGATCCTGTTGCCTATTTCACGGTCGGCAAACCTGTTGCCGGCTCCGACGAATATACGGCCGAATATGACGAGGTTACCTGGAAGTTCTCGTCTGCCGAAAACCGCGACAAATTCGTTGCCAACCCGGCGAAATATGCCCCTCAATATGGCGGCTTTTGTGCCTTCGGTGCCTCCATGGGTTTCAAGGTGCCGGTGGTTCCGGAAGCCTGGTCGATTGTTGACGGCAAGCTTTACCTGAACAACTCTCTGAATGTTCAGGACCGGTTCGAAAAAGATGTGCCGGGCAATATCCGCAAGGCGACCCTCAACTGGGACATCATCAAGGACAAGGAGCCGGGCGAACTGACGGATCCGATCATCCGCGAGTGACGCTGTTGTTCCTGTATCTCAGCCGGAAGCCCGCCAACAGGCGGGCTCAGGCCTCGTCGCTAAAACGTGATGTAGACTAAAATTGCACCGGACAAGCGCAGTGTCGGCCGGGAGAGGGGAGGCAAAACCCCGTCCTGCGAGACACAGAGACATTTTTCCGGGCGGCAGATCTTTAAATCGGCTTTCGTGGATGTTAAATCTTGAGAATATTACTCAAGAATTATGAGGTGCCTCTTGGCCAAGTCTGCGAAACGCCAACCCCGCTTTCTGACCGTCAGGTCGACGCGCTACCTCAGCCCCAATCTCGTCCGTGTCACCTTTGCCGGGCCGGAATTGCAGGGATTTCCCGAAGGCCACGAGGGTGCGAACTGCAAGTTGCTGCTGCCGCGTGACGGCGAAAGCCGCGAGGCCTTTGAAGCGCATTATGCACCGGACGGACCTTCCGAACGCGTGCATCCGATCCGCACCTACACGGTCCGTGCCTTTCGCAAAGACGCGCTGGAACTCGATATCGACTTTGTAGCGCACGGCGACGAAGGGCCGGCAACGCGCTGGGCACAGCGGGCTGGGGAAGGCGACTTCCTCGGTTTTCTTGGCCCAAGCCAGCCGAAGATTACCGAGTTTCATGCCGACTGGTATCTCCTGGCGGCAGACCTTTCCGCAATGCCGGTGGTGGAAGCGACGCTTGAGGCAATGCCGCGCGATGCAAGCGGGCTTGTGCTGTTCGAAGTTCCCTCTGAGGATGACAAGCGCGACATTGCGGCTCCCGAGGGCGTCGAAATCAGGTGGCTGATCCAGGAGCGACCGCATGTGCCTTCGACAGCGCAGGTGGACCTTGTGAAGTCCCTGGAATGGCCTTCCGGACCTGTTCAGATCTGTATCGCCGGTGAAAGCTCCGTCATTCGGGCGCTTCGGGACCATCTTCATAACGAGCGGAAAGTCCCCAAGGCGGACACCTATATTTCCGGTTACTGGAAAATCGGACTTGTCGAGGACGAACATCAGCAGCTCAAAAGGGCGGAAGCCGCCTGAGGTCCTTCGCCGGTATTTGCACCTCTCACCGGCTGGACGCGGGTCCTGCCGGCGGGAAATGCTGACCACCCGTATGGCCCGGCCGGAACATATCTGTCGTAGATCCAAATCTTGCCATCAATCCGGGATCCGCTAGATCTGTAATTACAGGTTTTTCGGGAGGTGGTTTCATGCGTGGTTTGGCAGTTGTTCTTGGTCTCGTTTCCGCCGGCGTTGCCTTTGTTCCGGCTGCATGGGCTGCCGGTCCGGCTTTCGATTGCGCGAAGGCGGAAAGTTCAGCGGAGAAGCTGGTCTGTTCGAATGACGACCTTGCGGCGCTGGATCAGAAACTGGCGGATGTTTACGAGGGCGCGGTCGGCGTCGTGAAGTCGCTGGATGCGGGTGCGGAAAAAGAACTCAACACGCTGAAGGCCTATCAACGTGGCTGGGTGAAGGGGCGCGATGACTGCTGGAAGAGTGACGACGAACTCGCCTGCGTCCGCTCAGCCTATGAACGCCGGATTGCGGAACTGACCGCGCGCTATCAGCTGATCAAGGGACAGGCCCCGGTCTTTTACACCTGCAACGATAACCCGGCCGACGAGATCGTAGCGACTTTCTTTGATACCGAACCACCGTCAGCGCGGCTGGAGCGTGGCGACACGACCGAGATTGTCGTGCAGGGGCCCAGCGGGTCCGGTGCGCGTTACGAGGGCGACTTCGGCATTCTTTTCTGGATCAAGGGTGACGAGGCCATGGTCGATTGGCCACAAGGTACGTCATTCGATTGCAAGGCGCGTGGCTGACAGGCCCGTTTCGGCCTGTCAGGCTGCGAAAACCGGCCGATGCCTTGTGAGCAGCGGCCGGTCTGGCCGTAATTAGCCGTCCTTGTAGTAGTAGCTGTAGCCGTTGAGGGCAGGAGCGCCGCCGAGATGGGCATAAAGCACCTTTGATCCGGCAGGAATTTTGCCCAGTTTGACCAGATCGATCATGCCTTGCATCGACTTGCCTTCATAGACCGGGTCGGTGATCATTGCCTCGGTCTTGGCGGCGAGCCGGATGGCTTCGTTGGTTTCTTCAGAAGGAACCCCGTAGGCCGGGTAGGCGTAGTCCGGGTTGATCACGATCTCGTCGTCCCGCACCGTGCGGCCAAGCTCCACGAGGGAGGCTGTGTTGTCGACGATCTGACGAACCTGCGAACGGGTCTGTTCCACGGTACCCGAAGCGTCGATACCGATCACGCGATCAGCCCGGTTCTGGTCGGCGAAGCCGACGATCATGCCAGCCTGTGTTGAGCCGGTCACCACGCAGACGACGATATAGTCGAAACTGAAGCCAAGCTCTTCTTCCTGCTGCTTCACTTCCTCCGCAAAGCGCACATAACCCAGACCACCGAACTTGTGCACGGATGCACCGGCGGGAATGCCGTATGGCGTGCCGCCTGCATCGCGAACGGACTGCATGGCGTCTTCCCAGCTCTGGCGAATGCCGATGTCGAAACCATCTTCGACCAGGCGCGAGTCAGCACCCATAAGGCGGGTCAGAAGAATGTTGCCGACCCGGTCGTAGACGGCATCATAGTGAGGCACCCACTTTTCCTGCACCACGACGCATTTCATGCCGATCTTGGCGGCGGTCGCTGCGACCATGCGGGTGTGGTTGGACTGAACGCCGCCTATGGAAACCAGCGTATCGGCGCCGGATGCGATGGCGTCGGGTACGATGTACTCCAGTTTCCGCAGCTTGTTGCCGCCAAAGGCGAGGCCGGAGTTGCAGTCTTCGCGCTTTGCATAAATCTCCACCTTGCCGCCAAGGGCTTCGGAAAGCCGGGGTAGGTGTTCGATAGGCGTCGGGCCGAAGGTGAGGGGATAACGTTCAAATTTGCTGAGGTTCATGGAGCGCACCGGATAGGTTGTTGATGCGTAAATCCTCGCAGAAATTGCCGGAAAGGTGCTTTCAAATTTTTATGAATTTTTTCTGTTCTCGAGAGATGTGAATGGATAAGAGTTCGTATTTGAATCAATCGATGCCAGAAAAATGAAAGAATCTTCCATGGCAGATGAATTGGACCGGATCGATCGCAAGATTCTGAAACTGCTGCAGGAAGATGGCCGCCTGAGCAACGCCGAACTTGCCGGTCTGGTGAACGTTAGCCCGGCCACCTGCCACAGACGCACACAACGCCTGTTCGACGAGGGGTTCATTCAGGGCGTCCATGCGCAAATCGACCCGCAAAAGGTCGACAGATCGGCCCTGGTGATTGTTGGCGTCGTGCTGGACCGGTCGACGCCACAGAGTTTTGAGGAGTTTGAAGAGGTCGTCCGAAAGGCGGACTTCATTCTCGACTGCCATCTGGTCGCGGGCGACTTTGATTATTTTCTGAAGATCCGCACACGGGACATGACGGATTTCAACAAGCTTCACGGCGAAAAACTGATCGTGCTGCCGGGGGTGCGCCAGACGCGTACGTTCTTCGTCATGAAGGAAGTGACCGACAACGCACCGCTACCTTTCTAGAACTCCCCGGACACCACGCCTGACCTGCCGGACGGGGCTTCGCAGACCGGGGGGGCTGATGAGCGTCCCGGATGAATGCCCCGGATGCGTGCTTCCAAATCCCTTGCCATAGTCCTGCTGTCAGGAAGCCTTGAGCGTCCGTGACCAAAAAACGGTTGCATCGGGCGGGAACATTACAGTACAGATCCGATATGTAATAACATAACATGATGTAGCGTAGCATATCGCATCGACTGGAGGCCCTATGTCTGATCGACGTCTGCCCGTAACCGTTCTGTCCGGCTTCCTGGGAGCTGGCAAGACCACCTTGCTCAATCGCGTTCTCAACAACCGTGCCGGGTTGAAGGTGGCCGTGATCGTCAACGACATGTCGGAGGTCAATATCGACGCTGATCTGGTGCGGGCTGGCGGTGCGGAATTGAGCAAGACCGAGGAAACCCTCGTGGAAATGTCCAACGGCTGCATCTGCTGCACCTTGCGCGATGATCTTCTGAACGAAGTGCGCCGTCTTGCTGGCGATGGCAGGTTCGACTACCTGCTCATTGAATCAACCGGGATTTCCGAGCCTTTGCCGGTGGCGGCGACTTTCGATTTCCGTGATGAAACCGGCAACAGCCTGTCCGATGTGGCAAGGCTCGACACGATGGTGACCGTGGTCGATGCGGTCAATCTTCTGGGAGATTTCTCCAGCCATGATTTCCTGAGCGACCGGGGCGAGACGCTTGGTGAAGAGGACGAGCGCACGCTGGTGCACCTCCTGACCGACCAGATCGAGTTTGCCGATGTGGTGGTTCTCAACAAGGTGGGCGCGGCGACAGCGGGGCAGGTCGATGCCGCCCGCAAGATCATCCGCAGTCTCAATGCCGATGCGAAGATCATCGAGACCGACTTTTCGGACGTCTCGCCTTCCAAAATCCTCAATACGGGGCTCTTCAACTTCGAGAAGGCTCATGAGCATCCGATGTGGGCGAAGGAACTTTACGGATTTGCCGATCATGTTCCCGAAACGGAGGAATATGGTGTTGCCTCCTACGTCTACCGGGCAAGACGGCCATTCGATCCGGAAAAGATCCACGAGGTGCTCAACGGGCAGCTTCCTGGTGTCATCCGTGCCAAGGGGCATTTCTGGATCGGGAGCCGGCCGCAGTGGGTGATCGAGTTTTCACTGGCAGGGGCGCTCTCCAGCGTAAGCCCGCTGGGGACATGGTGGGCGTCGGTGCCACAGGAACGCTGGCCGGATGACGAGCGTGCCCGGGCCTACGCAAAGTCGCTCTGGGTTGAGCCTTTCGGCGACCGGCGGCAGGAAATTGTCTTCATCGGCGCGGGCATAGACTGGCCGCTGCTGAAATCTCGGCTCGACGCGTGTCTGATCGGCGAAGAGGCGGGTGATGATCTGGCGAGCTTTGCGCATCTGCCCGATCCCTTTCCGGCCTTTCGCCACGCGGACCGCGCAGCATGACGGCGCTGGAGCTGAAGGCTGAGGCCTTTTCGAACGGCCCCGCCGCTCGGGACGTTATCATCGGCCGGGATCCGGACATCCTCGCCGACATTCGTGAACCGGGCGTCGCCGCCGCCATCTGGCGGCGGACACCGGAGCCCGAATTTCAAAAGTGGATCGATGCTTTGCCGCCAGACAGCCTGCCGGAGCTGCGGACGGTGGTGCCGGTCCATCTGGCCGAAACGGCTGTCATGGCGGCCTGCGAAAGCCATGGCGTCCCGGTGTGTGAAATGCGGGACACGCTGGCAAGCGATGTCGGCGCACTCGCCCTTATGCTGGCAAAGACCCTGACGGTGCGTCTGGTGCGGTTGCGGCTGGATGTTTCGGAAGACGTCATGTGTCCGAAGTTCCACCTGGACAATGTTCGGGCTCGGTTGTTGTGCAGCTACCGCGGGGCGGGGACGGAATACGTTCCGGAAAATATCGCCCATGAGAGCGGCCGCATCCGTCAGGTGCCGCCCGGTGGCGTTGCTCTTTTCCGGGGCCGGAAATGGTCCAGCGAGGAAAGGACGGCGCTTCTGCACCGCTCACCGGTCGCGACACCGGAAAGTGGTCCGCGGCTTCTTCTGGTGATTGATCCGGCGGATTAGGTCGAAGGCTCAGTCTGCCCCATGCTGACGATAGAGCCAGGAGCGGTATCGGTCCAGGTGTTGCGTGACGATGGTCGCCAGACGGGCATCGTCACAGATCGTCTCTGCCGTAATGGCATTGCTCGTGAGGCCAAGGGAAAATCCGGCTTCACTGACGATTTCTGCAGACATGGTTCGAAGGATCTCTTCCAGCTGGGGAGGGGCGAACGCATGGCGGGAGGTGACATGGGCAAGGGCGACTGGTTTTCCGGGAAATTTCTGGCAGCCGACCATCCAGTCGAGGGCGTTCTTGAAGCTCCCGGGCAGCGCATGCATGTATTCCGGCACCGCGAAGAGCAGCCCGTCCGCGCGCGCCACCTGCGCGCGCAGATCGGCAACGATTTCCGGCAGGCTATCGGTGACGTCGAGATCCGGCACGAAATGCGGCAGTTCGCCGATGCGGTCATAGCGGCTGAGAACCAGCCCCTCCGGAACCAGCCGTTCTGCTGCGTTCAGCAAAGCCAGGTTGGACGAGGCGGCACGCAAACTGCCGCAAAATGTGAGGATCTTCAGAGGCAAGGAACCGGTCCGCTTGAGGTGGGCAAGAGGCTGAGCCTATCGGATTCGCCCCGCCGCGTGATCCCCCAGGAGACTTCTGGCGAGTGCCGCCTTACCGGCTGGCTGCTGCCAGGGCCGCACCGAAGCCGACAAAGAGCGTGCCTGTGACCCTGCGCACCCAGAGCATTCGTTTTGCGGAGGTCAGGAAGCGGCGCATGTGGCCGCCTGCATAGGCAATCGCTGCATGGTTGGCGAAACACAGGGCTGCGTATGTGAAGGACAGCACCGAGATTTCCAAGGGATCGATGCCGTCGGCCCGCATGAACTGGGGGAACAGCGCGGTGATGACCAGAATGGCTTTCGGATTGGTGATGGAAACCAGCAGCGCTTCCAGAAACAGTTTTCTGGGGCTCTTGCGGGCGATCAGGACGCCTTCTTCCACATGAAAGGCCGACTTGTCGCGCCAGATCTTGATGCCGATGAAAATCAGATACGCCGCACCGATGACTTTCAGCACGGTGAAGGCCACAGCGGAGGTCGCCATAAGGGCGCCAAAGCCAAGGGCGACAGCGTAGCCCAGGATCACCAGTCCCGTGGCGTTGCCAGCCGCCGAGGCAAGGGTCGCGTTGCGCCCGAACCGGAGCGTGTTGGAAATAGCCAACATGACCGCCGGGCCGGGACTGACGGCAGGCAGAAGCGAGACGGCAATGAAGACGAGCCAAAGATCTATCGGCATGTGTGTTCTCAAGAAAAAGGCCGCGAAGCGCAGCCGGAGGGGTGTTTCAGGGCAGCAGCCGGCCGTCGCTGACGGCCTGGTTCAGAAGGTCCTGGGCAAAATCCCATAGACCGGGGAAGGGAGACAGGCGGGATTCCTTCGTCAGCTTCAGGGCTTCGGCAGAGATTGGCTCGTGGGTCGGATCGTCCAGGCCGGAAGCAAAGACAAGAACCATCGGATGCAGGGCGTCCATGGCATTGGCAAATTTGGCTTCCGGTGTTTCGTTGGCCTCAAACTCCAGCCACAGGCCCTTGAAGTCCAGTTCCTGGGACGTTGGAAGCAGGGCAAACAGACGGCTGGCAGCCGCTTGTTCCAGCTCCTTGATGCCGGCCCGGTTGTCGTCGGTGACCCAGTGGTCGCCCGCGTCGATTTCCACCAGGTCGTGAACGGCAAGCAGTTTGACCACATGGTTGATGTCGGTGCCGGCCGGGGCGTGTTCGGCGAGGGTGAGCGTCTGCAGGATCACGTGCCAGCAATGTTCGGCCGTCGTCTCGCGTCGGGCGCCGCCCGTGAGCTGGTTGAGCCGGACCACTTCCTTCAGCTTGTCGGTTTCCAGAAGAAACGCGACCTGCCTTTGCAAGGTGTCGTTCATCAGATCTCGCCCATGGCCCTGCGGAAGCGGGCGACACTTTCGGCGAAACCGTAGATCAGTGCATCGGCGGTGAAACCGTGGCCGATCGACATTTCCCGAATGAAGGGCGCGCGCGCCATAAGAGCAGGGATGTTTTCCACGGTCAGGTCGTGCCCGGCATTGACGCCAAGCCCGCAGCTCTTCGCGGCTTCCGCCGTGGCGACGATCTTATCGAGTTCCTTTTCAGCGCGTCCCGGGTCGTCATAGCAGGCGCCATAAGGCCCGGTGTAGATCTCGATCCGCTCGGCGCCCAGCCTTGCTGCATGTTCGGGCGCGGCCGGGTCCGGATCGCAGAAGAGCGAGACCGTGACCGCCCATTCCCTGGCGGCGGCAATCGCCGTTTCCAGGGCGCCAGTGTCTTTCGAGAAGTCCCAGCCGTGGTCCGAGGTGGTTTGCTGCGGGTCGTCCGGCACGAACAGAACCTGTTCGGGGCGCGCCTCTTCCACCAGCTTCATGAAGTCGGGGGTCGGAAAACCTTCCAGACACAGCTCCTTGTTCGGGAACCTGTCCTCGATCAGCTCGGAGAGCTCGAACACGTCCGTCTTGCGGATATGACGCTCGTCCGGGCGTGGATGCACGGTGATGCCCTTGGCGCCGGCTTCCATCGCGATGGTGGCCAGTCCGGTCACACTTGGCCAGGGCAGGTCCCGGCGGTTGCGCAGCATGGCGATGGCGTTGACATTGACGGAAAGGCGCGAAACGGCAGGCATGATTGATAGTCCGGTGAAAACGGTTCTGATCTGGCTTTAAGAGACTGGGTCAGGGTTGCAAGATTGTGTCAAAAGCCGTTGAAGTCAAACGAGGAATTGTCACTAGAGACAATGTTTTCAGTCTCCGTTCTCCCGGTTTTTCTCGGCAGATTGCCGCGGAGAGGGTTTCAGCCAGCCCTGATACCTCACAAGCCGGCCGAGGCCGGGGAGCGAGATTTCGACGTCGAAGCGGAAGATGCCGTCCGGTGTGATCTCGGTGGTGTTGCTGACGGGCAGCAGCCAGCGCGGCAAGGGCAGACCAACCAGCCTGCCGCTGCGAACGGGATAGGCGAGGGCGCCGTCCTTGAGGTTCAGATGAATATCGAACGTCGTTGGCCCGAACCGTTCCTGAACCACACCGGAGCCGGGCGCTCCGGCAAGACTGAGCACGGACCGGAATGTCTTGCCGCCGAAATTGCGTAACCAGACCTCCTTGTCGCCCTGCCGTTCGATTGTCACCGTCACCGGCGTCGCATCCGCCGCGGGTGGGAAGCCGACGATACGGCAGAGCAACTGGCCAAGCCGCGATGTGCCGCGGGTGACCTTTGCTTCTCCGGACCACTGCCGTCGGTCGAAGACCGTGTGGAGGGAACGGACCGGTTCCGGCAATGCCTTGAAGGTTGCGCCAAGTGCCTGCTGGAACAGGACCGGTGCAGACTGTGTTGCCGTATAGGTGTGAACGTTCAGATGCGCGGTGGCATCCTTGACGTCTGACAGGGAAAATTCCCCCAGGCAGGGCCGTGCTCCCGGGGGGACATCACCTTCACACAAGTGCCTGCACATGATGGCGCCCGGAACAGCCGGAATATGCGGGCCGTCGCCAGCTTCTGCGATCAGCGTCCAGCTTGTCGCCAGGGGCATACCGTCCGGACCCAGCCCGGCAAGTCGGACTTCCATGCCGCCGCGGTCGGAGCCGAAGTGTTCAAACCAGCCTGCGACGGTTCGAAGGAGCGGGGCAGCAGCCTGAAGAGACCTCACAAGACGAAGACGAGCCATCCAGGAAAGGGCCCAGAGTCCCAGATGCAGGAGAGGAAGTTCCAGACCCGCCCGGAAAAGCACCGTTCGGGCCTTATAGGCTTCAGGAAAGAGCGCCAGATCAGGCGCGCCGATGAAGCTTGACCAACGCCGGGTAAGGCCGTTGCCGCCGTCTGGTCCGATCCGGCGTCGGGAAAGACCGGACCAGCCGATGACTTGCGTCCACCTGCCGTCGCGATAGACGTCAACGGGCTTTCCGGACTGGGCCAGGATCGCCTCGATCACCGACAGGCCGCGCGGAGCCCGGTTGCCGGGCAGGATGGCGCTTTCGATCAGGTCGAGTTGCGAGAAATTATCCTGAAGAGCCTCAACCGCAACGGACGAAAGGGCCGGGACGCTGGAGACACCTGACAGCACGGTCAGTCCAGCTGCGCGTGCCTGCTCATCCAGAGCGGCAATGCCGCTGGTGAAGCCGGCGTCGTCCGACAGGTCCAGATAATGGCTTCCGGCCGCCAGCGCGGCTTCAGCAACGGCATAGGGGGCTTGATGGTAAGCTTGAAAGGGTCCGACCGCGTCGACGGTCACGAAGGGGCGAAGGGCCTGAAGGGCAGCAGCGAAATCCGGCGCGGTTCGATCCAGAACGGCGGCCGTGCCGCCATGTTGACGACAGAAGGCTTCGGCCTTTTGCAGGCTGCGGCCGGCGATAATTACCTCCAGAGGCTGGTGCCTCAGCAGGGCCTCGGCCAGTTTGCCGCCGAAAACGCCATAGCCGCCCAGAACGACGATCCGCCTCCTGGACGAGGGCTCAGTCAAGGAGCCGCTCCTTCAGGGCCGACGAAGGCAGAGGGCAGGTGCGCCTGCCGATCCGATAGCGGTTTCCGGCAATCCTGTCGTAAGTCCAGTCCGCGAAGCTGCGCGGCAGAAGCTCCAGGATCGCAAGTCCTTTCCAGGGCCAACCAAGGCTTTTCATTGTTGTGGTGAAGGACGCCATTTTGGTATAGGCCCTGCCATGACGGATGACGATGTTGGTTTCCATCTTCTGCGGGTCGAGCCCGTGTCGGCGATAAAGTGCCTGTCCGGTTTGCGAATGGGCGTCGACAAAGCGAAAGCCAACTGTCCGGTCGTGCCGGGCGACGAACCGGGCAAAGCCTGAACACAGAACGCAGATGCCATCGAAGACAATCAGGTTATCGGGCAGGTCCGTCAAAACGGGAGGTGGCTGCCTGTGGCTTGATCTGGTTTCCATTGTCTTGGTGCTTTCGCAGGCAATGACGTATTTCGCTTGAGACTTAGGCATGGAATGCACGCCTTGGCGAACCCGCACAAGGTCGCAGGAGAGTATTACGACGAGGTTTTCAGGTCCTGCCGATTCCTCTAAGAAAAAGGGCAAGGGACTGGCGAATCTGATGTTTCAGGTTCAAGGTCGAAACCGATTTCGATCTAGAACAGGACGAGAATCAATGCTTACATCGAGATCTCTGAACGAGAAAAGTACCGGATAATTCATGGCCATCACCAACGCGCTCCTCCTCTTGGCCCAGGCAGCCGTTTATTTTGTCGTCATGATGAGCCTGCTCAGGGCGCGTCAGGTGATCGGGATTGGCGTGTTCATGTGCGCTCTCGGCGTGATGCACTTCCTGGAAACCTATCTCGCCAGTGTGTTCTACATCGAACTGCCGTTCGGCATTGTCTCGCCGGGATCGACGGTGCTTTTTTCCGGCAAGCTTCTGATGATCCTTCTGCTGTACATCCGGGAAGATGCACTGGTTGCGCGTCAGCCCATCTATGGCCTGTTGATCGGTAATTTTCTGATTGTCGCTCTGGTGATGATCCTGCGGAACCACGAGACGATCTCCGTTGCCGATGGCCGTAGCCCGGATATCGCGTTTATCGATGAAATGGGAATGCTGATGGTCTGGGGCACCATCTTGCTGTTCATCGACGCCATCGCGATCATTGTGCTTTACGAACGGATCGGCAATTGGGGCGGACGTCATCTGGGTCTGCGCTTCCTGATCTGCGGGGCGGTGGTGCTGACCTTTGATCAGGCAGGGTTTTTCCTGGCGCTGCACTATGTCTCCGGCGCGCCCTGGCATGTGTTCGTCGGTGGCTGGGTGGCGAAGCTGGTAGCGGCACTGGTCTATTCGGGGCTGTTCATCCTCTACCTGAAATATTTCGATGATGAGAGCAGCTGGCTCACCAACCGGTCCTTCAAGGACGTGTTTCAGGTGCTGACCTACCGGGAGCGCTATCACAAGCTCCTGGAATCTTCCATTCGCGACCACCTGACCGGTGCTCTGCACCGCAGCCAGTACGACGAGAATGCGCCCAAGATCCTCGCGAAGAACATGCAGGAAAACCGGGCCCTGTCGCTGCTCGTGATCGACATCGACCATTTCAAGCAGGTGAACGACCGGCACGGGCACCAGGCTGGTGACGAGATCCTGAAGACAGTCGCCCGGCTTCTGGCCGACAATTTGCGCACGGACGACCATCTCTACAGGGTCGGCGGTGAGGAATTCGTGCTGTTGTGCGAGAAACTGCCGATCGAGGGCGCGACAACCCTGGCTGAGCGTCTGCGCAAGACAATCGAGCGTTTCAGCAAGATCTATCTGCCGGAAAAGGTGACGGTCAGCATCGGTCTGGCCAGCGCGCCGCAAGACGGTGTCACCATGGAAGCCTTGTTCCGGCAGGCGGACCTGCGGCTCTATGAGGCCAAGAAACAGGGCCGCAACCAGGTCTTCAGTCCGGTCTTGACGGACTAGGTGTGGAATCTGGCTGGGGCCTGGTGGTGGTGAGCGTCAGGTAGACGCGGGCCTTTGACAAAGAAAAAGCCCTGGAAACGCTCCAGGGCTTTTATGTTTCTTGTGGTCGGGGAGATCACACCCGGTTGAGCAGTCTTGCCCGGATGGTGTTGGGCAGGCTGCGAATCTCTTCCAGAATGCTGACAGGATCTTCCACCGGGCTGTCGACATCCACCACCACGTAACCGATGTCCAGATGGGACTGCAGGTACTGGGCACAGATGTTGAGGTTGTGCCGGGTGAAGAGGTCGTTCAGCGTGCGCATGGCGCCGGGGGCGTTGTGATGCACCTGGATGAAGCGCGTTGCTTCCGTGCCCTTGGGCAACTGAACCTGGGGGAAGGAGACCGAGCCGATGGTGGAGCCGACGTCGGAATATTCCACCAACCGTTTGGAGACTTCCTCGCCAATCCGGTCTTGTGCCTCTTCCGTCGAGCCGCCCACATGCGGCGTCAGGATCACATTGTCGAGACCGCGTAGCGGTGAGATGAACTCGTCCTTGTTGGATTTCGGCTCAACCGGGAACACGTCGATAGCCGCGCCTGCCAGATGGCCCGATTTCAACGCAGCGGCCAGAGCGTCGATATCGACGACCTTGCCGCGGGCGTTGTTGATCAGGAACGAGCCCTTTTTCATCTTGGAAATCTGGTCCGCGCCGAACATGTTGCGCGTTTCCGCCGTGTCGGGAACATGCAGGGACACAACGTCGGATTCTGCCAGCAGCCCGTCGAGGCTGTCCGCAGGGATCACATTGCCGTGCTGCAGCTTGTCGACCAGATCGAAATAGATCACCCGAAGGCCCATGGCCTCGGCCAGGTTCGACAACTGCGTGCCGATGTTGCCGTAGCCGACGATGCCGAGCGTCTTGCCGCGGACTTCGTGAGAGCCGACAGCGCTTTTCATCCAGCGGCCCTCATGGGCGGCGGTGGATTTGGGGAAGACACCGCGCATCAGCATGACGATTTCGGCGACGGTCAGTTCGGCCACGGATCTCGTGTTCGAGAAGGGAGCGTTGAAGACCGGGATGCCGCGCGTCAATGCGCCTTTGAGGTCGACCTGGTTGGTGCCGACGGAGAAACAGCCGACGGCCACAAGGCTCTTGGCGGCTTCCAGAACCTCATCCGTCACCTGGGTGCGAGAGCGAATGCCGAGTATCTGCACGCCCTGCAGCTTTTCGATCAACGCGTCCTTTTCCAGGGCTCCGGACAGGACTTCCACATTTGTGTAACCGTGTTTTTCAAGAACCGCGCGCGCGGTCGGCGAAATGCCTTCCAGCAGCAGCCATCGGATCTGGTTTTTCGGCCGGGAGAGACCGTGAATCATGGCGAAATGCCTTTTGGTCTGATTGGTTTTTGAATCGCGCCGGGTGGGCGCTAACAGCGCGGGTGTCGTATACGCGCTCGTTCACGTCGCGTCTAGGGTGCCGTTCCGTCGAAACGTATGGCGTCCCCGCGCGTTTTGTTTCCCGGTGCCAAGGAAACTGGTTGCTGACCGGAGGCAGCCTGTGCCACATAGCGAGGAGGGGCGCGTTTTGGCCGGATCTCCAACCGGCTACCTGATTGTAATCCAGTACCAAGCGAGAGCAGGGACCCCAAATCCATGTTGAAATTGAACGGGCCTCATTTCGATTATGAGCCGTATCCCGTCTGCTATGTAAAAGACGTTCTACCATCCGATACCTATCGAAAACTCGTCGAGAGCTATCCGGACAAGGCGCTCTTCAAATACATGCCGAACCTCGGGCACAAGTATTCCTTGTCCGATATCAACAATCCGGACAACTACTACGCATTCCTGTCGAAAACGCCAGGTTGGAAGGCTTTCTACGATCATGTGAAGTCTGAAGACTTCATACAAAATGTTCTGGACATGCTGTCTGCCAACAACGTCGATCTCGGTCTTCGGCGGCTGAAAGTGATTTCCAAGGACGGCCAGAGGAAGGCCAGCTTGCTGAGCCGCATCCGGCGAAAAACCGAAGTCAGCGCGCGGTTCGAGTTTTCCATGATGCCCGCCAATGGCGGACAGATCCTTCCGCACACCGATGCTCCGCATAAATTGATCACGCTGGTTCTGTCGATGATGGAGCCGGGCGCCTGGGATCATTCATGGGGCGGCGGCACAGCGGTTTGTCTGCCCAAAGACCGGTCCAGGATCTTCAACCACATCAACAAGGCCATGCCGCTCGATCAGGTCGAGACACTGAAGACCTTCCCGTTCGAGGAGAACCAGTGTGTCCTGTTCGTGAAGACCTACAATTCCTGGCACCATGTTGCGCCGATGACAGGGCCGGACGATGCGCCGCTGCGCAAGACGCTGACCATCAACATCGAAAGCAAGCTTTAAGACAGAAGAGGCCTGCGGATATCCGGCAGGCCTCCTGACAAAGCGTTTTGCCGCGCCGACCTCAGTCGAGGAGGTGCAGATCCTTCAAACGCTGGGCGATGGCGCGAACCGTGTCGTCGTCATACCCGAGCCCCAGGTCGTTGCGCATGAAGCGGCCAAGGTCTTCGGCTTCTTCAATCAGCCACTCCCGCTTGCTTCCTCCGCAGACAAAGCGGGCCCGACCGTCCAGGAAGCTGATGGAAGCGCGATCTGTCAGCCGGTAGAATTTCATGCTGCCCGCAAAGGATTGCCTGGGTGAGGCGGCGCACAGGAAATTGGAAGCTTCGATATCGGCAGGGCGGACGTCGACCCGGTCAAAGCCGTAAAGCGCAAACCAGCCCTCGTCGGTCTGCCGCTCCAGCACATGCTCTCCTGATTCTGCTTCGAAGCGGATCCGGTAGATCCGGTCGCGGATCTGCTGGTCTTCCGCCGAAACGCACACCGGTTCGGCAGGAGCCTGGCCGCCGAAGCCGGCATCAACCAGCCATTCGGCGCCATTCAAGGTCACCACATGGGCAAGGTGCGTGCGTGCTCCGCCTTCGGGCGCTCCCATGCGCACCCGGGCGAGCACCTGCCCGGCGGAAAACCCGATGGCTGCCAATGCGTCGCCAAGTAGCAAGTTGAGCTCGAAACAGTATCCGCCACAGCGGTTTTGCACGAGCTTTTGCCAGAGACTGTCACGGTCAAGATCCGGGACCTTGCCCAGAAAAGGCAGGACATTTTCGAACGGGATAGCGCCAATCTGGGCTGTCTGAAGGGCCCGCAAACCGTCGAGTGTCGCCGGGCACGTCTCCAGACCAATACGGTCAAGATAGGCGGGGAGGTCGAAAGGCAAGGGCAGGCTCTCCTTGGGTTTCGGGGGCTGGTTGCATGTAGGTAAAGCCTTGGCCGTTGCCAAGGGACAGGGGGGCGGAGCAAGGCAGTTTATCGCCGTGAAGGAAGACTGCTGCGTGTCAGGAACGGTCCGCACCTAAGGGCGCTGTGCAGCAACAGGAAAAAGAACAAAAAAAGGCCCGCCGCAAAGGGTGCGACGGGCTTCCGATCAGATGTCGATCTCTTAAAGGCCTTCCGGGCCGCGCTGAACGGCGGCGACGCCGGTGCGGGACACTTCGACCAGACCGAGCGGTTTCATGATGGAGATGAACTGCTCGATCTTGGAGGTCCGGCCGGTGATTTCGAAGACGAAATGTTCCGTCGTCGCGTCGATCACGGTGGTGCGGAAAGCATCGCCAAGGCGCAAGGCTTCCAGGCGCTTTTCACCCATTCCGGCCACTTTCACCAGGGCGAGTTCGCGCTCCAGCGGCTTGTCCTGGTTGGCCCGCTTGGCACGAACGGTCAGGTCCGTCACGCGGTGCACCGGCACCAGCCGGTCAAGCTGGTGGCGGATCTGCTCGATGATCATCGGCGTGCCGGTGGTCACGATGGTGATGCGGGACAGGTGCTTCTCGTGTTCGGTTTCCGACACGGTCAGGCTGTCGATGTTGTAGCCACGGCCGGAGAACAGGCCGATCACGCGGGCAAGAACACCCGGCTCGTTGTCGACGAGGAGCGATAGGGTGTGGGTTTCGATTTCATTGCTGACTTCGGCCAGGAAGTAGGCGGAAGGCGCATCAACATTCTGTGCGTTCATTGTCTTAAAGTCCTTTTGCCATCTTCACCTTAAACGAGCGACTTGCCTTCAGCGCTGATCGCGTTGGCAACAGCTTCGTCATTGGCTTCGTCCGGCAGTAGCATTTCGTTGTGAGCCTTGCCCGAGGGGATCATCGGGAAACAGTTGGTCAGATTGGCAACGCGGCAGTCGAACAGCACCGGCTTGTCCACGGCGATCATCTCCTCGATGGCCCCGTCCAGATCACCCGGCTTTTCGACCCGGAACCCAACCCCGCCATAGGCATCGGCCAGCTTGACGAAGTCCGGCAAACTGTCGGTGTAGGAATGGGACAGGCGGTTGCCGTGCAGCAGCTGCTGCCACTGGCGCACCATGCCCATGTACTGGTTGTTCAGGATGAACACCTTGACCGGCAGGCCGAACTGAACGGCGGTCGACATTTCCTGGATGTTCATCAGGATCGAGGCATCGCCGGCAATGTCCACGCACAGCGCGTCGCGATGGGCGGTCTGGGCGCCGATGGCGGCCGGCAGGCCATAGCCCATGGTGCCGAGGCCACCGGAGGTGAGCCAGTGGTTCGGCTCCTCGAAGCCATAGAACTGGGCCGCCCACATCTGATGCTGACCGACTTCCGTGGAAATGAAGGTCTTGCGGTGCTTGGTCAGTTCATAGAGCCGCTGGATCGCGTACTGCGGCATGATGACGTCGCTGTTCGGCTTGTAGGCGAGCGAGTTGCGGGCTCGCCACTGATCGATCTGCGTCCACCAGTCTTTCATCGCCTTGGCGTCGGACTTCAACGACGAAGACCGCCAGATCCGTACGAGGTCTTCCAGCACGTGGGCGACATCGCCGATGATCGGCAGGTCGACATTGATCGTCTTGTTGATGGAAGACGGATCGATGTCGATGTGGACCTTCCGGGAATTCGGCGAGAAGGCGTCGGTCCGGCCGGTGATGCGGTCGTCGAAACGGGCGCCGATGCAGATCATCAGATCGCAGTCGTGCATGGTCATGTTGGCTTCGTAAGTGCCATGCATGCCCAGCATGCCGAGCCAGTTGTCACCGGAGGCCGGATAAGCGCCGAGGCCCATCAGGGTCGAGGTGATCGGGAACCCGGTCAGCGATACCAGTTCACGCAGCAACTGGCAGGCCTGCGGGCCGGAGTTGATCACGCCACCACCGGTATAGAGAACCGGTTTCTTGGCGGCTGCCATCATCTCGGCGGCCATGCGGATGCTGGCGGCATCGCCCTTCATCTGCGGACGGTAGCTCTTGTGTGCGGCGGCCGGGTTCGGCGTCGGGCCCTGATAGGTGCCGGTCGCGAACTGAACGTCCTTCGGAATGTCGACGACAACCGGGCCCGGACGGCCGGAGGTGGCGACATAGAAGGCTTCGTGCAGGATGCGCGGCAGGTCGTCGACGTCGCGCACCAGCCAGTTGTGCTTGGTGCAGGGGCGGGTGATGCCGACCGTGTCGCATTCCTGAAACGCATCGTTGCCGATCAGATGCGTCGGCACCTGGCCGGAAATGCAGACAAGCGGAATGGAATCCAGCATGGCGTCGGTCAGGGCGGTCACCATGTTGGTGGCGCCGGGGCCGGAGGTGACCAGGGCAACACCAGGCTTGCCGGTGGAGCGGGCATAGCCTTCCGCGGCATGACCTGCGCCCTGTTCGTGCCGTACGAGAATATGCTCCAGACCTTCCTGCTGAATGATCTCGTCGTAAATGGGAAGCACAGCACCGCCCGGGTAGCCGAAGATTGTGTCAACTCCCTGGTCTTTCAGCGCCTGGATGACCATTTCGGCGCCGGTCATTTCCCGTGTCATTCGTTTCGTCCTTGCATTCTCGCCTGTTCGTCAGGCTTTGGCTCAACTTACTGTCTATTCTTCTTTCAGCCGTGCCCAAATGGGGCCAACTGAATCAAAACTGTCTGTCTGGCCCGACGCATGCGGCGTCAAAGATCCGGGCAGTGGTGGAAGAGGCAACGTCAGGAGGCGGGTACAAAAAAAGGCCCCTTTGGGAGCCTTGGTCGCGCGCCATCCTGTCCGTACGGGGTTATCCCGCCGCGGAGGCGCGCTTTCCTACTACTACTAGAATGAGCGACATAGCCATGTCGTCCCGGTCCTTTGATGCTGCAGGCCGTCTGGCCTGGGTCGACGTCGTTCAGAAACTTCCCGGAACCGGGAATGTCCCGCCAGTCTGAGGCAAGCCGCTATGAAAGCGGTGTCAACGAACTGGCTCAAGCCCGTGACGTCTGCCCCGGTCTTGATGCGCCGCACCCTAGTAAGGCGGATATGACCGGTCAAGCCTTAATTTCGAAAATTGCGCAAAAGAACATAGATGTTTCTGAAAGTTGCCTTTTGGGCGGCTTTCACGAGCTTTCCTTCCGGCTACGCCCGTTTTTCAAAAGGCGGCATTGGCTGCACGGGTGCCGTGATAAAAAATTGTCATAAAAACCGTTGCGCGAAAGGACATCGCACTATATACACCCGCCATCCGACGTGCCGCGCGGTTCTCGCGGTCCTGTCGCTTTGGGTGTGTAGCTCAGTTGGTAGAGCAGCTGACTCTTAATCAGCGGGTCTGGGGTTCGAGCCCCCACTCACCCACCATCAACCTTCCTTTGAAATTGCTGAAGAAATTGCGGTAAAGCGCAATTTGTGCGCCGTGAAAGTACGACTATTTCCGGTGTCAGGTGGTTATTTCCATTTGTGATGCTTTAAGCCTCTATCAAATTTTTGGTACGTGACCTCTCCCTCCTTTATACCTGTAGCGTTGTTTTGCGATCTGGAATAACCACATTTGATAGTAGAAAAATTATGCTGCGCAACCTTAGCATTTGTGGCTCAAGATAGGGCGCTGGGAAATGGGCTGATTGTTGGCTGGTCATGCTTTCATTACAAACAATTGGGGGGGATCCGAACTTGCAAATGATCGTTGGTTGTTGCGCCAAGGCGCAATGCGAATTAAGTTTCTAAGCGATTGCAGGCGCAAATGATGGTAATGATTTGATTACCATTTGTTCACATAAGCTTGTGTAAAGTTGTGTCATGAAGACCTACCACATGGTATGAATCAAAGTGCGTTGATTCACATTGACACTCTAAGGTGACGAAGGAGTGCTTCCTTTTTTGCCTGAAAGGAGTTGGAATGAATGAGAAAGCAAATGAAGGCTGGGGCGGTTTAACGTAACCTTTCCACCTTCTAGAAGTTGTGATATGGCTTTGCGGAAGAAATTCCGCGAAGCCATTTTATTTGGGGGGGCAGGTTGTGCTGGGGATTTTGACAATTGTTGGGCTACTTTTTTTTGTTGCCTCAATTTGCTTCTTATTGATTAGTTTGGATTGGGTTGTTGCTGTAGTCGGTTTGGCGCAAACAACTGATTTGAACGCGACATTGTTGAGTGGGATCGCAACACTATTGAGCATTTCTGCAGCTTTGTTTGCAGCTGTTCTAGGCCTTCAAAACCAGAGAGCGGTAAATCGCAGACGTCATACGATAGATTTTATTAATCAAACCGAAAAAGACGGTACCTTTGTTGCTGCGCTGCAGACGTTTGTTACAGAAGCTAAGTCCGGAAATTTAGTGGAAAGTGGAAACCCTGAGCAGGAAGGAAGTAAAAAAGCTTTAGATGTACGATTAGTTTTGAATCATTTTGAAATAGTTGCGTTGGGAATAGATAATGGTGTGTTTGATGATAAGTTATATCAAAAATGGTTCAAGAGTGGCACAATACTTTATTGGGAATACGCATCGGAGTTTGTGACAGCCATACGCTCTAGAAGTAAATATAATAAGTCCTTCACAAATTTTGAAAAATTGGCCATCAGGTACAAGAAAACTGAAGAAGAATCTGATTCAAGAATTAGGCGTTGGTACAATACTGTAATTAATTGAGGGAAATAGTGAATTTTCAGATATCGTGTCCAGCTGTTTTCTGTTTTGTGTCATAGGAATATGAAAAATCTGGCCGACTTTATCTGGCGTAGGGTTCGGATGTAATGGCGAATATTAGTTCTCTCTAATTTTTATTTTTACTACATCTTGCTGGCGTGATTGAATAACGCAGGTTTGAGAGGTTGCAAAATGGATGTTATCTCCGGCATCAAACCGTCAGGCGTTCTGCAAGTGGTCGCCGCGGTTACAGCTTTGTTTGCACTGGCTAAATTAATACTCGACAACTCAGAGCGGATTCACAGAATTTGGTCAAACTTGCGGTCGTTTAAGCCTAAGTACATTGTTTTTCCAACGCCGGAAGAGATCGCAAAATACGGTGTGTCAATTCAACCCTCGTATCAGTATTCCGAAGAATATCTTAGAGACCTTGTGCCGGACGCGGCTAAAGCTAGAATTTCTGTATTGAGTCTAACTTTTGTTTTGGCTTTTGAATTGATTATTCTACGTCTCCTATATTTTGCATTTTTGAAGTGAAGTATAGGCAAAGAGATAAACTTAGTTCTGCTCTCGTGCGTTGTCTGTTTCGAATATAGTGGCGATCGACTTCACTATATCGTGTGTGATGAGAGAAATAAAATATTAATCGTTGCTTTAAGCTCTTTCTGGTTGCGCTGTTTCAATTCAGTGACTTGTATGAAAATTTGTTTGTCTGAAATTTTTCGCATTTTCTTCTTATTTATTGATAAGCTTGAATAGTAATCTGTTGAGCTAGCGTATTATTTGGCGCGATCGGCATGCGAAATTTTTCGTAAGAGAATTGAGTGATCAAACAGACTAACTCATCCGCCAAGTCTTTCCTCTTGAAGCTTGTTAGGTCGATGCCTGTTTCTGGTACGTGTCGGTTTTCCACGCCTTGTACACGGTCGCAAATCTCCGGTTGAAAACTTCCATTCTTTCAGTCCCGTACCCGCAAGTTTTAACCTTGATATTTTTTCTTGTTTGACCGCCTTGGCAGACAACTTAACGTGCAGCCAAGCAGGGAAAATCGGTGCCTATCTAATCTAGTAGCAAACAAGGCGATTGCCGCGTTTGGCGCGGCGGCTGTTTGCGGGATGCGGATGAAGGGCGACATCAGACAGGACATCCATGCATAAACTGGATTTCGAGTTGGACAAGGCGCAGCTCAAACGTGCCTGGGGCGTTATAGACAGGGAGTTTCAACGCCTGGGGCTGACGTTGCGCCGCGGGTCGGATTTCGACGTGGTCGAAGCGATGGCGGCCGCCAGCGGTCTGAAGCGCCTGGAGGGGCATTTCACCCCCAGTCTGAACACTTACACGCCGTCTCAGGCTTTCTGGCTGGTGCTGGTGGATGAGGAGGACCGGATGGTAGGGCGCGTGTGTGCGCGCTTCGACAGGATGGCCTATCCGATGACCCTGACGGACTTCTGGCGCAAGTATTTTCACCGCTGCTATCCGAACGCGGAGGGCGGCAAGGTTGTCTTGAGCGACAAGCAGCCGCGCGTCGGCCGGCGGATTACCGGAGATGTGGTCTATCTCGGCGGGACGGAAGTCGCCAAGGAGTGGCGCGGGTCAAAGCTTGGCGGTCTGCTGAACCAGATGGCGCAGATCGAGGCGCTGGACGAGTGGGGCGCGGGTTTTTACTACGGCTGGGTGCAGGGCTTCAATTTCATGGATGGCTTCTGGCGCGACTGCGGCTTCACCCGGGCACATTTCCATGCATTGAACTGGGTTGAACCCTTGCCTGGTACGCTGGATGCCAATCTGATTTTTGTTGCGAATTCAGCTGACGATGTGTGCGATCTGATTGATAGGATCGCGAATGGACTTCAAGCAAAGTCATAAGGCAGAAGATCCGCGTAAAGCCTGCACCGGTGCGGAATTTCACTAAAAGCCGCTGCAGGGTCATGTCCGGAACACCGTCTCCCAGCCTGTTTCCGGTGCGCTGCATGTCGAACCAGGGCTCACCATCCATCACGACCTGATAGGCATCGGCGACGCCCTTGCGGTAGACGGAGGGAAGGAAGCTGGTTGGCGGGCGTGGGGTCTCCGGCTCAAGCGCATGCGGAAAGAACCGGCGGAAAGTGCTGTTTTTGCCCGCAAAGGTCAGCGGTGGCACGTCGCCTGGTTCCGCGCTCGGCAGGGTCATGAGCAGGTATTGGCTCAGCTGCGTCATCCCGCTGTCTTGCGCGATGATGCCTTCGTTGTCGCGCCAGACCCGGAACAGAAACTGCGTTTTTTCTCCCGCCAATCCGTTTTCGATCAGCGAGAAGGGGAGCGGCTCAACAAAAGCGTTGTTGCTCATGGACGCCTCCGAAGGGACTGGATTTCGGGAGAAATCCTTTTTGAATGGCTTCGGCATAAATGTCATATCTTGCCGCCGCCGCCAACTGGGCACGTTCGCCGTCACTCAGCCGACTGGTCTGGTCGTGATCGAAGAGATCGAAGCAATGGAAGTCCAGCAGAAACAGACAGTCATATCTCGCTGCAACTTCAAATATTTCCAGGAATTCGAGCTGCTCTTTTGTATATTGGTCTTCGCTCATCCCAGTCGCCTTGTCATAACATGTCATTTTTGTTTTGCCTTTCGGACAATTTCCGGCGTGACGAGGTCCCATAAGCGGTCTGCGCGCCTGGAGGTTGCTGGCTTTTTCACCGGCAATGGTCTCCGGGCGTCCCCAAATGTGCAGAGGCCGCTTCAATCCGGGATAGCAAGGATCTCCTCTCGCCAATCTCAGATTATCAAACAAATTCGCGGCAGGCGAGTATTCTTCTTCAACTTCCCTTGGTGCTGAACCGGAGAGCCTATGGTCTGGCCCCATTTCACCTGTGGATTGACCCTGCGGAAGATCCCGGCCAGGACAAGATTGCCTCGAAACCGTCTGTGTGGCCGTGCCGCGGTGAGACCAGCGCCAATGTGCCGCCGGTCTGGTCGGCAATTGTCTTTACCAGCGCAAGTCCGAGGCCGGTTCCACGCGCCTGCGTTTCGCCCCGGACGAATTTTTCGCCAAGCTTTCGAAGGGTTTCGGCGGCAACTACCTTGCCTGTATTGGCAACGGCGAGCTTCTTGCCTGGCCCCGCAGTCACGGTGATGAGGGCCTCATCGCCGCCGTGCCGGCGAGCATTCTCAACGAGGTTCGAGATCACGATGCTGAAAGCATCCGGATTGATCGCGATGGTGAGATCGGCGTCCGGATGGATCGAAAGGTGCACATCTTGTGCATCACGCAGAAGGAACTTCAGGATCGGCATGAGGTCTGTTTCCCGGTCGGCCCGAGCAAAGCCCGCTTCCAGACGGGCGAGACGGAGGAGGTTCTCCGAAAGCGCCGACAGATTCTTCAGCGCAGCTTCTACCGATTGTGCCCTGGCGCGTTGCGGCAGGTTCGCAAGTTCTTCGGAAAGCTGTTGCACCTGGGCAAGAGCTCCGGCGATCGGGGTTCGCAATTCATGAGCGCTCATGGCGGAAAATGCCCGTTCCGCGTCGAGAGCAGACCGCAACCGATCGAGCAGGCTGGCAACCTCGTTGGCAATCGGGGCCAGTTCCTTAGGATGCCCTTCGATGTCGATCCCATCGAGATTGGTGTGACCGCGCTCTGCGATTTCGCGGCGCAGGCGTTCAACCGGCCGCATGGCGATCCGAACGGTCAGCCAGATGCCGAGGCCAATCAACGGCAGCAGGGCTGCAAGCGGCAGGAGCAGGGCCCCCGCAGCATCCATGAGCACAGTCTTTCGGTGATCACCGGTTTCCACCAGCACGATGCTGTAGCCTCGCTTGCGTTCGCGCAACGACAGGGCGCGTCTGCCATCCACTTCGAAGAACCCGCTGGGGATCGGGTCGGGAAAGGCGCTTTCAGGCGGCATGTTGCCGGAGACCAGCCGGGTCCGGCCTCGCCTGTCGCGAATGAGGTAGCCGAATTTTTCCGTCTCGAACCCGTCAAAGCCCGGCACGCGAAATTCTTCGCGCTCCTCGTGGTCTTCCTTTTCGCGCAGGTCATGGACGGCAAGCGGCAGAAGGCGCAGCGCACTCTGACGCAGGGTGTCATCGAAGGTTTCCGTCAACTCGTGCTTCAGCACGAGCGCGGCAATGGCGGCGGCGCCCAGCCAGAGCAGCAGTGTCGACAGGCCAAGCAGCAGCGCCAGCCGGAAGGTTATCGAAGGCGGCCGTCTCATGCGCCGGCCTTGTAGCCGAGCCCGCGCACGGTGGTGATGGCATCGGCACCGATCTTCTTGCGCAGGCGGCTGACGTAAACTTCCACGGTGTTGCTTTCGACTTCCGCGCCGAACGCGTAGAGGCTTTCCTCGATATCGGATTTCGAGACGATGCCGCCGCGGTGACGCAGCAAGCGTTCCAGAACAGCCCATTCACGAGCGGTCAGGTCCACCGGCTTGCCGGCCCGTTCAGCGCTCTTGCGCGTCAGATCCAGGGTGATGTCGCCAAGTGTCGTTTCGGGATTGGGGGCGCCGGCATAGCGGCGGGCGACGGCGGAAAGCCGGGCTCGCAGTTCTGCGAGATCAAACGGCTTGACCAGATAATCGTCCGCACCGCTGTCGAGGCCTTCGATGCGCATGGCCACCTGGTCCTGAGCCGTCACGATGATGACAGGCACCTGGTTGCCGCCACGGCGCAACGTCTTCAGGAAATTCAGGCCGAGCCCGTCCGGCAGGTTCAGGTCGAGCAGGATCAGTTCATAGGGCACGGCGTCGAGGGCAAGCGCGGCTTCGTCAAGGCGTTTGACCCAGTCAACACCGTGGCCCTGCATGACCACATGGTCGTGGATCGCTTCGCCCAGAATGGCATCGTCCTCGATCAGCAATACGCGCAAGGCGCTCTCCCGTTTTAGGCATCCGACAGGCGCACCTGACATGGAAACCTGACACCAGCCTGAACGGATTTCCGGATTGGCTTCAGGTGTCTGTCAGTTTGATCCCGTCTTCTTGTGGCGTCTAACGCAACGAGGATCAACTCGCCATGAAGAATATCGCCTGCGCTCTCCTGCTTTCAACGGCCCTGGTGATGCCCGCCACCGCGATGGCCAAGGACGTCAATGTGACCGTCGACATGAAGTCCTATGGCGGTCCGGGTGCCTATCTGGCCGTCTATCTGGTCGACGGAGCGGGCCAGTTCCAGCAGACCCTCTGGGTCGCCGGAAGGAAGTCGAAATACTACCGCCACCTGAAAGGCTGGGCGCGCGGCGTTTCCAGCACAGGCGGATCGATTGACGGCCTGACCGGACCCAGCGTCGGCAGCGGACGTTCGCTGACGGTCCGGGCCAATATCGCCGATGCGCTCATCAATGCCGGTTATCAGGTTGTCGTCGATTCCGCAGTCGAAGACTGGGGTGACCGGCCACACGATGCCGCCGTGCCGCTGGCCAATGGTGCCAGTGCCGGCGGATCCGGCTTCGTTGGCAAGCTGTCGGTCAAGATGTAACGGAGGCTACCGCCCATGCTCAGGATCCTTCACACCTGGCCGACGCTGCTTGCGGGGGTTCTCGTGACAGTCATGGCCATTTCTGGCGCTGTTCTGTCTCTGGAACCCGCCGTGGCACGCTTTTCCCAGCCAGTTGGCCAGACCGTCGCAGAGGACACAACGGTCGCGTCGCTTGCAAGCGGGGTGGTTGCGCATTTCAGCGATCCGCAGAAGATCGTGCGCAGGGCAAGTGGGCAGGTTGTTGTCTATCACGCAAATGCTGACGGCTTTGCGGCAGACCTGGTCGATCCGGCGACGGGGGCGAGCCTTGGGTCCTATCAGCCTTCAGTGTTTTTCCAGACGGTTACCGAACTGCACCGCTCGCTGTTTGCTGGTGAAACCGGGCGGATTGCGACTGGTATCGGCGCTGCTGTCATGATCCTGCTGTCTGTCGGCGGTGTCCTGCTTCTGGTGACGCGCAGCGGCGGCTGGCGCAAACTCCTGAAACCGTCGAGCGGCACATTTGCTCAGCGTCTTCATGTTGAAGCCGGCCGGATTGCCGTTGCCGGGCTGGGCATTCTTGCTGTTACGGGTCTGTTCATGTCCCTGACGTCTTTCGGGCTGATCGGTGCACCGGCTGAGGACAGCTTCCTGTCATTTGCCGAATCCTCCGGTGGGCCGGCCCTTGCCGTTGCCGACATGCCGGCGCTGCAAAACGTGGACATTGCGGATCTTCGCGAACTGGTCTTTCCGGCAAAGGGCGATGCCCTGGATGTCTTTGGCCTGACGGTCGCTCAAGGGTCGGGCTTTATCGACCAGGCAACTGGTGACTTTCTGAGCTTCAGTGCCAATACGCCTGCGGAAAGCCTTTATCAGCTCGCCTACACGCTTCACACGGGGCAGGGGGCCTGGGGCTATGCCCTTGTGCTGGGAATTGCCGGGCTCAGTGTGCCGGTGCTTTTCGTCTCGGGCATGGCGACGTGGGTTCGCCGCGTGCGGCGCAGTGTTCGCATTGCCGGTAATGTGCATGCCGGACGGGCGGACACGGTCATGCTGGTTGGCAGCGAAGGCAATTCCACCTGGGGCTTCGCCCGCAGCCTTCATGCGGCGTTAAAGGCGCAGGGGCTGGTGGTCCATACCGCGTCAATGAACGATCTTGCCGGTTCCTATCCCTCCGCCAAGCGGTTGATCGTCCTTGCCGCGACTTATGGGGACGGTGATGCACCTGCGTCTGCTTCCCGCTTTATGTCGCGTCTGGCCGGGTTCAGCAGCCAGACGGATCTGGCCGTCAGTGTCGTCGGCTTCGGCGATCGAAGCTTCCCGGCGTTTTGCGCCTATGCCAAACAGGTCGAGGGAGCTCTGAAGGATATGGGTGTCGCAGAACTGCTGCCGATGGCCACGGTCGACCGGCAGTCAACGCAGCAATTTGCCGCCTGGAGCCACGATCTGGGCAAGGCGATCGGCATCGACCTTCATGTGGAGCACACGGCAGATCTGCCGGATCTGAACGAATGGGAATGTGTTGCCCGCAAGGACTTCGGCCAAGCCTATCAGACGCCGAAATCCATCCTGAGATTTCGCGCGGTGCAGACGAAGCCTGGCAGGTTCGGTCTTTCCCGTGCAGCAAGGCCGTCCTTCAAGGCTGGCGACCTGATCGGCATCCTGCCGAAGGGCTCCGACGTGCCGCGCTTTTATTCGCTCGCCTCCAGCGCCAGCGACGGTTTCCTTGAAATAGCCGTCAGCAAGCACCCGGGCGGATTGTGCTCCGGGCAATTGTGCAATCTTGGTCCCGGCGACCGCATAGCGGGCTTCATCCAGCCGAATGCACGCTTCAACATGCCCAGGGGCAAGGCTCCGGTCATTCTCATCGGAGCAGGCACGGGTGTTGCGCCTCTGGTCGGCATGGTGCGGGCAAATGACGCTCTCAAACCTGCCTATCTGTTCGCCGGAAGCCGGGATCCGCAGTCCGATCAGCTTTACCGGGAAGAGATCGACACTTTCAGAAAATCCGGCCGGGTCCGGAACGTCAGCTACAGCTTTTCCCGTGTTCCGGGCGGCGCCTATGTGCAGGACGCTTTGCGCGCCAATGCCGAGGAACTGCGCCGGATGGTCCGGCAAGGAGCGGACATCATGATTTGTGGTGGCACCAGCATGGCCGAGGGCGTGAGCAAGGCGCTTGACGATGTGTTGGGTCCGCTCGGCCTGACCGTTCAGAAACTGCGGGCAGACGGTCGTTATCAGGAGGATGTGTATTGATGTTTCAGATGCTTGGCACTCCGGCAATCCCGTCCAATTCAGTTCCCGTACGGCATGACATCAGCGGAGAAACCATGGGAACCCGCTATTCGGTGGTCTTTTATTCCGAGTTCGACTTTGACGCCGAAGCCCTGCAGCGGGAGCTTCAAGAAGCGGTCGACCGGGTGGATGGGCAGATGTCGCCCTGGAAAGCGGATTCGATCCTGTGTGAAATCAATCGCATGGAGCCGGCAAGCTGGATCGATCTACCGGACGAAACTTTCGAGGTCTGTGAGTCTGCGCTTCTGACATGCGTGGAGTCCGAGGGGGCATTCGATCCGTTTGTCGGCGACCTCGTGTCCGCCTGGGGATTCGGACCGGAAACGGACGCCCCGGACCTGAACAAGGCCAAGCAGTTGCAAGGCGACTGGAATAGCCGCAAGCGGGAGGTGGAATTCGACCGGAAAAACCGGCGTTTGCGCCGCCCGGCGACCTGCCGGCTGGACCTTTGCGGTATCGCCAAGGGCTACGGGGTCGATTGCCTCAGCCAGGTGATGCATCGCTGGGGCTTTCCGGACCATCTGGTCAGCATCGATGGCGAGATACGGGCCAGCGGGCGCAAGGCCAGTGGCCTTGGCTGGCAGGTGGCCTTGGAGGCGCCGGAAGCGAATGTTCGCCGCGAGGCGCTGAGGCTTGAAGTTTCCGATGTCGCCATCGCGACGTCCGGCACCTATCGCAAGAGCCGGAACGCCAGTGGGCGCACGGTCTCACACACGATGAACCCGCAATCGGGAGCGCCGGTCAACAATGAACTTCTGTCCGTCTCGGTGATTGCCGAGAGCTGCATGACGGCCGACGCATGGGCAACGGCCTATATGGTCATGGGCTGTGAAAAAGCGTTGGCGCACGCACAGCACGCCGGGCTCGACGCCATTTTTGTGGTGCGCACGCCCCTTGGAGCGGTGGACGTCCTGGCAACTGATCCGGAGCTGCTGGCTGCCTGATGCGAAGGGAGGCTGGACCGGATCAGGCCTGCTGTTCGGTTTGCTTGGGGCGCAGATCCAGTTTCTTTGCGCCTGCGTCCAGGGCCTTGATGTCCGAAGACGCGGCAATCTCCCGGTCGGCGGCGTAGCGGTCATGGTTCTGGGCAACCTTGCCGAGATCGTAGAGGTAATTCACCATCACGCCGGCAGATTGGGCCCGGCCCTTTGCCGATGTATCGGCATCCGCATGGACCGCATGTACCTGGGCTCCGTTGCCAAGATGAAAACGGGCGACCGGATCAGCCGGCTGCCCATCCTGGCGGCGGGCCGACAGAAGATAATACGCGGCAAGGGTGCGCAACTGCTTCTGGTCCGCGTCTTCATAGGCAATGCCTTCGGCCGAAAGCCACTTCGTCAGACCCGGTATCGGTGACAGGGTGACAAAGGTCTTCAGGTTCGGCAGTTCAGCGGCAAGATCAGCGGCCACCTGTTTGATCAGCGAGTTGCCGAAGGAAATGCGGGCCAGCCCTTCCTGGCAGTTGGAAATCGAATAGAAGACGGCAGTGCGCGCCGTGGCGGCCGTGATCGGTTCCCGTTCGCCCGCCAGGAGATCCTGGATTGAGCCGGGAATGCCGTCCGTCAGCGCGACTTCCACGAAAATCAGCGGTTCGTCGGGCATGGACGGGTGGAAGAAGGCGAAACACCTCCGGTCTCCCGGAGCAAGCCGGCTGCGCAGATCTTCCCAGCTCGTGATTTCGTGCACGGCCTCATAGGCGATGATCTTCTCCAGGATGTGCGCCGGGCTTTCCCAACTGATCGGCCGCAGCACCAGAAACCCCCTGTTGAACCAGGAGATGAACAGGTGGCGAAAGTCCTGGTCGAGTGCCTGCAGTTCCGGATCGGAGCCGCCAAGGCGCAAGAGGTCGGCGCGCATGCGCACGAGTTGCTCGGTGGCGCCGGGGATCTGGTTCAGCCGCCGGATCAGTTCCTGACGCTTGGGCTCAACCGCTGCCATGAAGGCCGTGTAGGTTTTCCGGTTCGGCGTCGCCTCGTATGCGTCCAGCGCGGTGCGCACGGCAACGGGATCGATATTCATGTCGTGGGCAAGGTGACGGAAGAGCTGCAGCTTCTCGCCGTCTTCCATATCCTGAAATCGTTGCAGGAGCGTGCTGGCAGCGGCGGCGACCGTGCTTTCGCCGGCCGTGCCGGCAAGTGCGTCTACGAGTTCTTCCGTCGGCCGGTTGTCGCGACGGGCGGGCGTAGCCGTGCGATAGCGGCGCTCGAAGATGGTCGACAGCAGATCGCCGAGAATGGTCATAGGGGCCTCCAGAACAACTGGTTAGAGGTGGGCTCTGTCCTGAAGATAGGTTGGACGAGGCGTCGACCCAACTCCCCAAAAGAGGCAATCCGGGCGGCATCGCCCGGACTGTTGGCCGGCAAGAGGACGGCCGTCAGGCGGCTTCGCTGTCCTGCTGGTCGAGGGGGCCCTTTTTCAACGACTTGAAAAAGGCTGTCACCGCTTCGGTAAGCTGTCCGGCGTTTGAAGACATGCTTTCGGCCGAGCTGAGAACCGTCTTGGAGGCCGCGTGGGTGGTTGCCGCGTTCTGAGCGACGCCGTCGACAATGCCGGTTACCCTGTTGGTACAGGCTACGGTGTTGGTGACGTTTTCCTGAATGGCTTGCGTCGCCTCGGCCTGCTTCACCGATGCGGTGGAAATCGTCGTGGTGATCGACTCGATCTCGGTGATGGTTTTGGAAATCGTATCGAAGGATTGTGCCGTATCGCGGCTTGCCGCGTCGACTTCTTCCAGAGACTGGGTGATTTCCTGTGTCGCCTTGGCTGTCTGCGTGGCCAGTTCCTTCACTTCCGCGGCAACCACGGCAAAGCCCTTGCCCATCTCGCCTGCGCGCGCGGCTTCAATGGTCGCGTTCAATGCCAGCAGGTTGGTCTGATCGGCAATGGAAGAAATCAGGCTGATGATCTCGCCGATGGCTTCAGCCGAGGTGCGCAGGCTGTTTGCCTTGTCCTGGCCTTGCGCGACCTGGGCGACGGCAGCGCGTGCGATCTCGATGGAGCGCTGGATCTGACCGCTGATCTCGCTGGCGGTCGACGACAGGTGATCTGCGGCCGAGGCTGCCGCGTTCACGTTTTCCGCCGTCAGGTCGGCCGCGTCGGCGATGGCGGTCACCACTTCGGAATTGGAAACGGCGGAAGTTTCCATTTCTTCCGCCGTTCCGGTCATCTGGTCAGCGGACGTCATCAGGCTTTGGGCAATCGCGCTGATCTGGCTCTCGAAGGAATCGGTCGACTGACGGAAGGCACCGACACGGCCCTTGATCGTCTCGATGGCCGTATTCATGATCTCCGCATTCTGCAGATAGCTGCCGTTGAGGCCACCGGGCTGGATGCGGCGGTAATAGCGGTTGTTCTCGATCGCGGTCATCGAGGCGGCGGCTTCGCGCAGGAAGGCGTCCGTCCGGTCGATCATGTGGTTCATGGCAGTCATCAGGTCGCGAACTTCGCCAACTTCGGTGTAGTCCCTGGCACGCGCCTCGAAGTTGCCCCAGCCGACCTGGCTGCAGACTTCCGTCGCAGCTTTGAGACCCCGCCGGGCCCGGTGCAAAGCAGTGAGCGCAAACATCGTGGTGAGGATCACGAGGCAACCGCACACCACGGTTGCCGCCGTCTGCTCAAGCAAGGCACAGACCATGGCCGCCGAACCGGCAGCCATCGCGGCACCGGAGGCGAGCGTGGCGTTAAAGAGTGTGAATGAGCTCGTCATAGCTCACGCCTTTCGATTGAAGGATCGATACAAGCTGTTCGTGACCGGCCTGCATGCCGGTCTTTCGATTGTCTGCCTGCTGTTCTGTCTGCCTTAGCTGGGCATAAAGCGGGGTGATGACATCGTCGACAATGCGCCGGTTGGGCACGCGGCGATTGGAGTGATAGCCGATAATATTGCCAGTCTCGTCGTAGGACGGTGTGATGTGAGCAAGCACCCAGTAGTGATCGCCGTTGGCGGACATGTTGACCACATAGGCGAAGATCTCTCCACCGGCCTCGATGGTGTCCCAAAGCAGCTTGAAGACACACCGGGGCATGTCCGGGTGGCGAATGAGGCTGTGCGGCGCATTCTCGAGGGCCTTGCCGTCAAACCCGGCAATATCCCGGAAGATGTCGTTGGCATAGGTGATACGTCCGCGCGTATCTGTTTTCGAGACGATCAGGTCCCGTTCGGAAAAGAACCGTTCCACCCCTGTCGGGGTGACCTTGTACTGGGTCATTATTGGTGCGCCTGCTCCACTTGGCAATTCCAGGTTAAGGGTACGGTTGTGTGCTTAATGATCCTTAAATAAATGCGGATGGGGATCGTTTTTTGACCTTGTGAATTCACTCGTATTTCTCTCGATCTCATCTTTCTTTGAGGCCTGATTGCCGGTGGTGATTTTTGCCCCTTTCATGAAGTTTCAGAACTGACTTTGCGTTCGCTTGAAGACTTGAACGTCTCAGTTTTTCGGTTCTTTCTTTCGCCGGTTCACGAATGTCCGGTTCGCGAAGCGTTTTTCCTTTCCGGCGAGTGCCCGGAAGGGTGTCTTCTGGTTGAACGCGTGCCGGGTCCGAGAAACTGCGGACTTTCCATCGAGGCCCCTTAGGCTGTATAGAGGGCGCAATCAGCCGGGTGATGGCCTTTGCCTCCAGGGGACGCACCTTGGGATCCGGCGTCCTTCAAGAAACAGAACAAGCTCCATGAACGAATTTCTCGTTGCCGCCCTTTATATGTTCACACCGCTCGATGACTTCGAAGCGATGCGCAGCCCGCTCAAGGCCTATTGTGAGGAACGAGATGTGCGCGGCAGTCTGCTGCTGGCAGCCGAGGGCATCAACGGCACCATTTGCGGGCCGGAGGCCGGTGTACGCGAGGTGCTGGCGCATCTGCGGTCCGACCCGCGGCTGGCTGGTCTGCAGCACAAGGAAGCCTGGACCCACCGGCATGTGTTCAAGCGCATGAAGGTGAGGCTGAAGCAGGAGATTGTGCGGCTTGCCGTCGACGGGATCGATCCGAACGAAATCGTTGGCGAATACGTCAAGCCGGAGGATTGGAACGCACTGATTTCCGATCCGGACGTTGTCGTTATCGACACGCGCAACGACTACGAATTTGCCTTTGGCACTTTCGAGCGGGCACTCAATCCGAAAACCCAGTCGTTCCGCGAGTTTCCCGACTGGGTGGAAGGCGAAGACGAGCTTCAGAAAAAGCCGAAGGTGGCCATGTTCTGCACCGGCGGCATTCGCTGCGAAAAGGCAACGGCCTGGATGCTGAAGAATGGCTTTGAGGAAGTCTACCACCTGGAAGGCGGCATTCTGAACTATCTGGAAAAGGTGCCCGAGGCTGACAGCCTCTGGAAAGGCGAATGTTTCGTATTCGACGACAGGGTGTCCGTCGACCACCAGCTTCAGCCGCGTTGGGGAGAGTGGGTGCCGGAAGAAGCACGCCATATCATCAACGAGGACACTGACTACGAAACGACTGCCCGTTCCGAGACGGAGAACAAGGTCTGAGGCTCATCTGAGGCTCGGGTGTTTCTTAACGTTTATTAACTTTTTGGCTTTAACCCCTTTTGGAACTTCCCTAAAGTCATGGTTGCAGGATCTTCCTGCGCCAGACTGGGGGAAAGTACATGCGTCACAGCTTCTGGAGCGCGCTTGCCGCGCTGATCGTCGCCCCGTTGGTCAGCACGTCCGTGCTGGCGGGGGGACATGCCTTATCCTGCTATGAACAGGCGACAGTGCCGGCCGTTTACAAGACGGTCAACGAACGGGTCCTCGTGCAGCCGGCGTCGAGCTACACGGTGCAGAAACCGGCTGTCTACAGCTATCAGACCCGGCGTGTTCTGGTGCAGCCCGAACGGGTCAGCTATCGCA
Source organism: Stappia sp. BW2 (assembly GCF_008107695.1). Classification (GTDB taxonomy): domain Bacteria; phylum Pseudomonadota; class Alphaproteobacteria; order Rhizobiales; family Stappiaceae; genus Roseibium. The sequence continues at coordinate 480,465 of NZ_VIRG01000070.1, forward strand.
CATCGCCAGCCGTCTACCAGACGCGGCAGAGCCGGGTTCTGGTGCAGCCTGCCAGCATCGGATGGGAATATCGGGTTCTCAACGGCCGCAAGATCCTGTGCAAGGTGCAAAATCCTGCTGTCTATCGCACCGTCAGCCAGAAGGTGCTCGTGCAGTCGGCCTCCCGCGTCGCCGTGCGGCAACCGGCCCTCTACAGCTCCGTGAAGGAAAAGGTTCTGGTGCAACCGGCAAGAAGTTACCGGGTGCAGAAACCTGCGGTCTACCGAACAGTCAGCCGCCGGGTTCTTGTTCAGCCGGCGCAAACTGTCTGGAAGCCCGTCAAGGTTCGGGGTTGCCGCTACTAGGTGGCTGGGTCAAGATCAGGCGCTGGCCCGTTTTTCGAAACGGGTTGAAAGCCGGTTACCTGACCAATTGTGGGGCTGAAACATGATCTGCACGTTGATTGCGTCTTCCATCCTTCTCAGCATGGAGGACGGTTCCATGGCTGTGCTCATTCCCGAGAACCAGTCGGTGCGTATCTTTAACGAGCAATCGGCAAAGGGCGAGGGGGCCGTCGTTCACCTCTACGGGGAAACGAAGATCCCGGTGCCGGGCGTGAAGGCCGAGCAGATCATCGAAGCTCTGAGGTCTTGCAAGCCAGAGACGGACGTTGAATAGCGGCGGCGGAAGACACGATTCATCCCCCAAGTCTCACCCGAGCCGATCCCTCTGCCTCGATGGATATGCCGAATCCGCCGGAGTGTGCCGCCCATCCTTCGAGACAGCGCTGACGCGCTTCCTCAGGATGAGGTTGAATGTGTTGAGGGGGATCTTTCTTAGCTGGGACGAGCTCCCGAGATGGACATGATAGGCTCATGGAGCCAGGGCTGCTGAAAAGGTGCCGACACCCCTGATTCAAACCTGTGCTGCCATCGCCCAAGTTAAAGCCCGGGCTGCTCCCCCCCCGCCTCATCCTGAGGAGGGCTGAAAGCCCGTCTCGATGGATGGGCCACAAGCGCCGGAAGTTTGCCGCCCATCCTTCGAGACAGCGCTGACGCGCTTCCTCAGGATGAGGTTTAAGGTGTTGAGGGAGGCTTTCTTAGCTGGGACGGGTTTCCGAGATGGACTTGATGGGCCTATGGAGCAAGGGCTGCTGAATAGGTGCCGACACCCCTGATTCAAACCTGTGCTGCCATCGCCCAAGTCAAAGCCCGGGCTGCTCCCTCCGCCTCATCCTGAGGAGGGCTGAAAGCCCGTCTCGAAGGATGGGCCACAGGCGCCAGAGTATGCCGCCAGTCCCTCGTGACAGCGCTCCGCGATTTCTCAGTCGCGTGCTGTCTTGAACCGGTAGGGCTTCTGGCCGGTCTTGCCGTGGCCTTCGACCAGGAACAGGCCGCCGGACAATGTGTCGGGCTCGATTGCCGTCGGGTCTGAAGGCTGCTTGATGCTGGTGACGATCAGGTGGTCGAGATCCGGCCCGCAGAAGCAGGGCATGGTCGGCTTGTCGACCGGCAGCTTGATGGCATGAAGCAGGTTTCCGTCCGGGGTAAAGCAGTTGAGCACACCGGCGGACACGCCGGCGCTCCAGTAATTGCCTTCAGTGTCGACTGTGGCGCCATCCGGTCGGCCGGTGTCGTTGGTCTGCTGTGCGAAAAGCATCTTCGAACCAAGCGCGCCGGTCTCCGGGTCGAAACCGTAGTATTCGATCCAGCCGGGGGAGGTGTCAGAGTGGTACATATAGGTGCCGTCCGGCGTCCAGGCGAGGCCGTTGGAGCACTGCAACTCGTCCCGGATCTCGGCCACTTCGCCACTTCCATCTACCCGGTAAAGGCCTGCAATCGGCTCACGGGGGGAACTGGTGTCCATGGTGCCTACCCAGAAGGCGCCGTCCGGGCCGACCTTACCGTCATTCAAACGCGTGCGCGGCTCGTCCGCCTGCACTTCGGCCAGAACCTCGCTGGCACCGCTTTGCGGGTCGAACAGGAGGATCTTATCCCAGACGCTGACGATCAGCCGGTCATCGTCAGTCAGGCCGAAGGAGCCAACCTCATTATCGAAATGCCAGGTGGTGATCTCGCGGCTGGCCCAATCCATGGACTGGATGGAGCGGCCCTGGATGTCCGCCCAGAGCAGGCGGTTCAGTCTGTCGTCCCAGGTCGGACATTCGGCAAGCTGGTAAGTCGTATTGATAAAACGGGTGATCGTATGGGCCACCGGAGCGGGTTCCTTGAAAATCCAGGCACGTAAACGGATGCGGACTATACCCGCCAGCGTTGGCGGCGTCGAGACACTGGCAACAATGGCAGAAATGCTGGTGGTTTGGCTGTGGACCGGTGGGCAGGAGCGTTCAATTTTCGCCGTTCAGGGGAATCGCGGTGCGTCTGACGATCGACCGGATGGCGAAGGAAGATTTCATCCTGAGGACGCCTGGAAGTTGGGAAAGGTGATCGCGGTGGATGCGCTCGAAGTCGATCGGGTCGCGGGCCGACAGACGCAGGATATAGTCGGCATCGCCAGCCATCAGGAAACATTCCATGATCTCTCCGGAACGGGCGACGGCGCGTTCGAAGTTCTCCAGTGTCTCCTTGGATTGGCCGGTGAGCGAGATTTCCACGAAGATGTCCATGTGCCGGCCGAGTTTCTTCTGATCCAGCAATGCAACGTATTTCTCGATGATGCCGGCTTCCTCCAGTGCGCGCATGCGACGCAAGCAGGCGGACTGCGACAGACCCACCTTTTCCGCCAGGTCCGCATTGGCAATGCGGCCGTCACTTTGCAGCACGTTGAGGATTTTCTGATCGAGACGGTCGAGTTTCATTTTGCTGCACCGCACATATTGCCGGCCTCTGGATAATACATTGCAGAATATTTGATCATAAAATGATTTGACGCAAGAATATTGCATAAATTTGAACAGGGGCCCTCTGGAACGCAAGCACATTCGACAAAATCAGCGGTAAAATCCGCGCCAATCAATAATGCTTCCAGAGGAGACGGGTTATGCGCATTGGTGTACCGAAAGAAATCAAGAATCATGAATACCGGGTCGGCCTGACCCCGGACAGCGTCCATGAAATGGTGGCCCATGGCCACGAAGTGGTCGTCGAAACCAACGCAGGCGTTGGCATTGGCGCAAGCGATGCCGACTACGAAGCTGCAGGCGCGAAGATTCTGGCAACCGCCAAGGAAGTCTTCGATGCCGCGAACATGATCGTAAAGGTCAAGGAACCGCAGGCCGTCGAGCGTGCCATGCTGCGTCCGGACCACATTCTCTTTACTTACCTGCACCTGGCTCCGGACGCGGAACAGACCGCCGATCTCGTGAAATCCGGTGCGACCTGCATTGCTTATGAAACCGTTGTCGATGCCCGTGGCGGCCTGCCGCTTCTGGTGCCGATGTCCCAGGTTGCCGGCCGGCTGTCGGTAATTGCCGGTGCGAAGGCCCTGGAAAAGGCCCAGGGTGGCTCCGGTACGCTTATCGGCGGCGTGCCGGGTGTCGAGCCGGGCAAGGTTGTCGTGATCGGCGGCGGTGTCGTCGGCTCGCACGCCATCACCATGGCGCTTGGCCTGGGCGCGGATGTCACCGTTCTCGACCGGTCGACCACTGTTCTGGGTAATCTTTCCCAGACGTTCGGTCCGGCTTTGAAAACCGTTTATTCGACTCGTGCTGCGCTGGAAAAGCATGTGCTGGAAGCCGACATGGTCATCGGTGCCGTTCTGGTGGCCGGTGCCGCCGCACCGAAGCTGGTGTCTCGCGATCTGGTCAGCCGCATGAAGCCGGGTTCGGTTCTCGTGGATGTCGCTATCGACCAAGGCGGTTGCTTCGAAACGTCCAAGGCAACGACGCATTCCGATCCGACCTATATCATTGATGAGGTCGTTCACTATTGCGTCGCCAACATGCCGGGCGCCGTGCCGAAAACCTCCACCTATGCTCTCAACAACGCGACCCTGCCGTTCGCTCTGGCGCTGGCCGACAAGGGTGCGAAGAAGGCATTGCTCGACGATCCGTACTTCCTGCCGGGTCTCAACGTCATCGGCGGCCAGGTTACCTGCGAAGCGGTCGCGACCGCTCTCGGCTATGCCTATGTCGATCCGAAGGTCGCCCTTGAACAGGCCAAGGAAAGCGCGGCAGCCTGATAGAGGCACTTCGCTTCAGAACATGAAAAAAGCCGGTCCATTGGGCCGGCTTTTTGCTTTCAGATTGGTGGCTTGGTTTTAGGCGTTGGGGGCAGGACCAGTACCCGGCACGCCGCACAAATTGGGGCGCCCAATAGGCTCCAGGATCCCGCATTGGGGATGGGGAGCATGACTGGCGTGTTCGTCACTTGGGACAAGCTGCTTAAGGACAGCGCACCTTGTAGGGCGTGCCCTGTTGGTCCGTGGCAATGCAGTTGCGCGGGGTGGTGACGACGCCGATAAGACCGCCGCCGACGGCGCCGAGCGCGGCACCGGCGATGGTTGCGTTCACCGTCGAACCGGCAACAGCACCTATGGTGGCGCCGGTTGCAGCACCGAGACCTGCCCCGATCAGCATTCTGTCCCGTTGACTTTCGGTGTTGGCGCAGCCTGTCAGCACAATGGCGAGACTTGCGGCTGCAAGGACAGATCTCATCCAGAACCCCTTGGCGAAAAAATGCGTTCGGTAAGGGTGGAGATCTATGGTTAACAGTTTCTTACCAAGACGGGTTTATCCAAGGCAGATCCTGAACGCAAAACGGGCGTACCCCATTTTCAGGGGCACGCCCGGTGTCTGTCGTCAATTCTGGTTGCTCCAGTCCGGCAAGGACAGCAGGAGATGGAGCAGTTACCGGCAGGCGACTCGATAGGTGTTGCCATACCGGTCGCGTGCCACGCAGTTCTTGGGCGTGGTCGCAGCACCGATGACAGCGCCACCGGCGGCACCAATGGCTGCACCAGCAAGAACCGGAGCGGCACCGGCACCGGCAGCCGCGCCGACGATGGCGCCGGTTGCAGCACCCAGGCCGCCGCCAACCAGTGCCCGGTCTCTCTGGCTGTTGGAATTACAGCCAGCAAGGGCAGCGGCCGCTAGGGCCACCAGAAGGATCTTTTTCATTTCGTAAACCTGTGAAGACCTGATTGCTTCAGGTCGGTTGCGATCAGGGGCAGGCGACGCGATACGGATTGCCATAGCGGTCGTAGGCGACGCAGTTCTTGGGCGTCGTCGCAGAACCGACGATGGCACCACCTGCGGCACCGATTGCCGCGCCGGCGAGTGCCGGGCCGACACCGTTACCGGCGGCGGCACCGATGACGGCGCCTGTGGCCGCACCAAGACCGCCGCCAACAAGCGCGCGGTCCCGTTGACTGTCAGACTGGCAACCTGCCAGAAACGCGGCCGAAGCAGCAATCAGAAGGAGTTTCTTCATTCTTTTCTTCCCAACGGTCTACTACCGAAACGAAAAAGGATCGCCTGCGCTTACGGGCAAGCGACCCGGTAAGGATTGCCGTAACGGTCGTAAGCGACGCAGTTCTTCGGTGTCGTTGCACCGCCGACGATAGCGCCGCCTGCGGCACCGATTGCACCACCAACCAGTGCTCCGCCGACATCACCGGTAGCGGCGGCGCCGATTGCTGCACCCGTTGCTGCGCCAAGGCCACCGCCAACAAGGGCGCGGTCACGCTGACTATCGGACTGGCAGCCCGCCAGGGCGAGGCCAACTGCTGCAAGCAGAACGAGTTTTTTCATGAAATCAGTCTCCCTTTCGGTCCGCATCCAGAGCGGGTCGAACGTATAAAATCTTGCTAAGCCTAAGCTGCTTTCCACGTTGGGGCAATCTCTGTTTGCTACAGCAGGCCCTTCTTTGTCGTGAATCGCAATAAGAGTTCTTCAACGATGTGAACCAGATAGGGCCGCTTGGGCAAAATTATGACGAGGTTCCCTCGCGTGATAACGCCTGACCCAGGCAGAGGTTCCCACGTCAGCTTTTCAAAGCGGTGAGCAGGCCTTTTGTAGATGCATCCTTGGAATCGGGGGAGATTTCACCCTTGACCATGGGAAGCAGCGCGGTGGCCAGTTCCTTGCCCAGTTCCACTCCCCACTGGTCAAAGGAATTAATGCCCCAGATGACGCCTTCCACGAACACACGGTGTTCGTAAAGGGCAATCAGGCGGCCGAGCGCGAAGGGCGTGAGCTGGTCATAGACCAGGGTTATCGACGGCCGGTCTCCCGGAAATACCTTGTGCGGCGCCAGTCGGTCGACCTCGCTCGAAGCCATGCCGGAAGCGCTCAGGAGAGCCGTTGCCTCTTCAAGCGTCCGGCCCAGCATCAGGGCTTCGGACTGGGCCAGACAGTTCGCGATCAGGAGGTCGTGATGGTGCCTCAGGTCTTCTTCATGGCCGTTTGCTGCAATCAGAAATTCACAGGGAATGACAGTCGTGCCCTGATGCAGCAGCTGGTAGAACGCATGCTGGCCGTTGGTGCCGGGTTCGCCCCAGACCAGCGGGCCGGTTTCCTGTGTCACGGGGCTGCCATCCAGCTTCACGCGCTTGCCGTTCGACTCCATGTCGAGCTGTTGCAGATATGCAGGCAAACGCGACAGGCGCTGGTCGTAGGGCAGCACGGCGCGGGCGGAATAGCCCAGCACGTCGCGGTTCCAGACGCCGATCAATGCCATCAGCACCGGCAGGTTTTTATCAAGCGGGGTTTCCGCGAAGTGGATGTCCATCGCGTGGGCGCCGGACAGGAAGTCGGAGAAGGCATCCGGGCCGATGGCGATCATCAGCGGCAGGCCGATGGCGGACCAGACGGAATAACGCCCGCCGACCCAGTCCCAGAAACCGAAGACGCGGCTCTCGTCGATGCCGAAGGCTGCGACCTTGTCGAGGGCGGTCGAAACAGCGGCAAAGTGGTCTCCGACTGCATCTTCTCCCAGTGCGCCGGCGATCCATTTACGCGCGGTCTGCGCGTTGGTCATGGTTTCGATGGTGGTGAATGTCTTCGACGCGACGATGATCAGCGTCGTGGCCGGGTCGAGCTTTTCCAGAGTGTCGGCTATGTGAGCGCCGTCCACGTTCGACACGTAGTGCAGCTCCGGGCCGTCATGATAGGGGCTCAGGGCAATCGTCGTCATGACCGGTCCGAGATCGGACCCGCCGATGCCGATGTTGACGACATCGGTGAACGCATCTCCGGTGGAGGAGGTCAGGTCGCCGGAGCGGACCGCTTCGGCAAAATCGGCCATGGCGTCCAGGACCGCCCGCACGTCAGGCATCACATCGGCACCATCGACCAGGACCGGCTGGTCGGACTGGTTGCGCAGTGCTGTGTGCAAAACGGCCCGCTTTTCGGTGCCGTTGATCTTGTCGCCGGCAAACATGGCCGCACGTCTGCCTTCCACATCTGCGGCATCGGCCAGGCCGAGCAGCAGCTCTAGAGCCTTGGCGTCGATCCGGGATTTGGAGTAGTCGAGCAACAGGTCGTCCGTTCTGGCGGAGAAGGTGTCGAACCGGTCGGGATTGGCGGCAAAGAGTTGCCGAAGAGATGTTCCCTTCAATTGTTCCGCGTGCCGGTTGAGAGCCTCAAATGCTGCTTCTAGCGCCATGAACAATCCTCTTAAATCGATTTAGCGGGTCGGGTACGCGCCCGTTGCGCAGGGCATCCATTAGCATACCCATCCATTTTGCGGGAGAGGAAATTCCGGGAAGGACGCCGCCGGAAACGCAGACGAGGTTGCCGGCGGCGGAAGGCGGGTCAGTTGGTGATCGGGGCCAGCAATTCAGGCGCGGTGACCAGTTGGCGGACGCCGTGGGAATGGTCTTCCTCGAAGACATTGCCTTGCTCCGCCCAGGCATTGAGAGAGTTGATATCCAGCTTGGCGCATTGCGGATGCACGCTCCAGGTCACCTGGAGCGGGGAACAGACCGACTGCGTATAGCTGGGGCCAGTTGTCGATCCGATAAAGGTGACGGGGGTGCCTGTTCCCTCCGGCAGAGCCTTGGGTTGGTGCAGGCCATTCACGATGTTGCCGTCGTAGCCGAAGTCGAGAAAATTGAGGGCATTCGGATCGTTCACCACCAGGAACACCTGTGCTTCGACCCGAAGCTGCGGGTTGGCGCAGGCATCGCTCAGGCAGGACCCGAGGCCTTTGCCGGGCGTGGCGTTGCAGGATGTATAGACCCAGTGAACTTCAATCGTGTCTCCAGGCTTCACGTCTTTGAAGGTTGAACTCGCAGGTTGTTTGAGCTCGGCTTCAGTCAGCTCTGCGGTTGCGTTGCACTGATAGCCGCCATGTTCGCCATCGCCGGCAAAGACCGTGAAGTCAGGGCCCTTGTGTTCGGCGTTGGTGTGCGTGTGGATGTTGCACAGGTTCAATTGAGCGGCGGGCGGGGCAATTGAGACCGAGGCGGTGTTCAGCCCGGCGGTCTGTGAAATGTCGCGCGGTGTTTGCGGGCCAAAGCCCTGACACAGCTCTTCAGCATGTGCTTGCGACAGGAAACCGATGCTTGCGGCAGCCGCAATTGCCAGTCCGATACGATTTGCCATGGAAAACTCCTGGGTGAGGGGAAAGGCAGGTGGAGGGGCCCATGGAAAAAGAATCTGAAAATGGGCTTTCGTTACCTAAGCGCGCTTTTGGTGTGCCCGCCAATTGGAAAAATTGCTCATATTGTCGAGGTGATGAAAGCGACTATTTCCGAATACGGCGGAAAACAGCGACGAATTCAGGTAGATCTGACCCTATTTTAAGAAAAGCGAAAGTTTCCTTTAGGTAAATCAAATCTATGAGTGACGAGAACAAATTACATGGTTTGTCCCATCTGCTCGAGCAACCGGGTGCCGAGGAAGAAGTCCTCGTGGTCGATTTTGACAACCTGTCGGTGATCAATGCAGTTGTGTCAAATGTCAGCGAATGGGGATTCCGGCTGACCTCGCCGGACGTCGGCGAACTTTATAAAAGTATCGGCGTCCGGCCGAAGGATGGCAACAAACTGGTGAAGGCTCATGTCACGTCTGTGAAAGGCAATGACGCCGCTGTTGTTTTTTCCAAGAATGAAAAGTCCGTCTCGGACAAACGCCGGGAGAAGCGGAATAACGTCAGTATTCCGGTCCAGATCGCCGACTTCGAAGGCATTACGGAAATCAGTGGTACGATTGTCGATGCAGGCAAGAACGGTTGCCGGGTAACCGCCAAGGGGCTGACCTCACTTCCCGAGGAAGTGTTGCTGACGATGAAGAAATTCGACAGGTCGGTCGTTGCCGAATTTGCCTGGCGCAACGATACCTCGGCCGGTTTGCGTCTTCTTTGGGACAGGACGCTCGAACAGGATGATAAGGACGTCGATAGCGACGACGACGTGCCGGAAATGGACGCCGAAGAGCATCAGGACGCCTGATCTTTGGTCAGGGCGTCCTCGCATCAGTCCTTATCGATCCCGTTTCCCTCACAAATGACAGCACTTCGGTGCGGACATCCAGAACGGCAGGTAGCGGCCGTAGCGTGAGCGCTGGCTGTCTGGAAGCTCTTTCCGAAATCCGCCCGCGCTGGCAGTGGCGACGTTCGATTTTTCAAAAAATAGTGTTTTTGATCGGAACTTCTTTCTTGTTCGGTTGTTCTCACAGTAACCGCACCATCAACAGGAATACTGATGTTGTTGGAATAGAAAAAAATGTGAGAGGATATAATATCATGAAACGGATTATCACCGCTACGGCTATGTCCTTGATGCTGACAACATCAATTTGCGCAGCACAGCAAGTAAAAGACTTGCAGACCTACAAGTATACGGATGCTGCTACTACCAACGATATTCTCGCTTCTGACCTGATCGGTATGCGTATCTACTCCGTTGAGAAGGACTACGACCGGTTCAACGAGAATTATCAGGCTCGGACCGATGAGGAAAAAGACTGGGACGACATCGGCGAAGTCGATGATGTCATCCTCGGCTTCGACGGCTCTGTGAAGGCAGTCGTTCTCGGTGTCGGCGGCTTCCTTGGAATCGGCGAGAAGGACATCGCTCTGCCGATGGACCAGCTGAAAGTCGTCCGCGAGCAGGATGATGCGGACAGTTTCTTCCTGGTGGTCAACGCCAACAAGGATGTTCTGACCAGCGCCGAGGCTTATGAAAATCCGAACCGTGCGAACGAGCCTTCGGAAGCCACCAAGATGGCTGATTCCAACGCCGAAGGCAGTGCAGCAAGTCGTCCGATGCTGCCGCGTGCAGACGTCCATCGCGATGGCTACAAGGAAGCAAAGGTTTCCGAGCTGACGGCAGAAGATCTGCAGGACGCAAATGTCTACGATGCAAATGATGAGGACATTGGTGAAGTCGACCAGCTCATCATTTCCGAAGACGGTCAGATCAAGAAGGTGGTTCTTGATATCGGCGGCTTCCTTGGGATTGGCGAAAAGCCGGTGGCCATGACGTTCGATGAGTTGCAGATCATCCGTGAAGATGGCGGTGACGACCTGCGTATCTACGTAGGGGCCACCAAGGAACAGCTTGAAAAGCAGCCGACTTACAAAGCGGATCAATAATTCTAACGCCTGACTGTCTGGGCGATGCGCTCAGACAGTCAGAACAATCGTCCTCAAGGGCGATTTCCTGACTGGGGCAGATGCGTGTGTGTTTCTGGAAAGCTGGTTCGTACCACTTCCGGAACCTTGAAACCTCGCAGCCCCACAACACCCGACCGGAGCGAGTGGAACCCATTTGACCGGCGGCTCATTAAAGGAGACACGACATGAACTGGGATATCATCAAAGGCAATTGGAAACAGGTTAAAGGTAAGGCTCAGGAACAGTGGGGCAAACTTACCGATGACGATCTGGACCGGATTGAAGGCAACCGCGATCAGCTCGCCGGCAAGGTCCAGGAAGCCTACGGCAAGACACGCGAAGAAGCCGAGCGTGAAGTCGATGAGTGGGCAAGCCGCCACTAATCGTCAAACAGATGAAAAAGAGCCGGGCGATCCGTCGCCCGGCTCTTTTCGTTTGTAACTGGCGTTTGGTGGCTTACAGCTCAGACCCCGAGCGCCGCTGCCGCCTTTGCGCGCGCTTCGATGCCGGACCAGTCATCCGCTGCAATTGCCTTGGCATCCGCAATCCAGGAACCGCCAACGCATAGAACATTCGGCAGTTTCAGATAGTCCGGAGCCTTGTCGAGGCTGACGCCGCCGGTGGGGCAGAACTTGGCTACGGCCAGGGGTGAGGACAGGGACTTGAGATAAGACGCCCCCCCTGCCTGTTCAGCCGGGAAGAATTTCAGCCGCTCATAGCCACGTTCCAGCAGGAACATGACTTCCGAAGCGGTCGCGGCACCTGGAAGCAGCGGCACGCTGTGCTGGTCAGCGGCATCCAGCAGGTTTGCGGTCGCGCCGGGCGAGACGATGAAGCGGGCTCCGGCAGAAACGGCGGCATCATATTGCTTGCCGTCCAGCACAGTGCCGGCACCGACAATCGCACCTTCCACGTGCTCGTTGACCGCGTTGATCGCTTCCAGGGCATGGGCTGTACGCAGCGTGATCTCGATGGCCGGAAGGCCGCCGCGCACGAGCGCTTCAGCCATGGGAACGGCCTTCTTCGGGTCTTCCACGATCAGCACCGGGATCACCGGCGCCGCGCACATTATCTTTTCGATCTTTTCAATGTCCTGGGCCATGTCGCCTCCAAAATCTCTTTCTTGTCGCCCTGCACCGAACCTCGTCGGCGCAAATGGCAAAATCTGTCGTTCCAAATTTACCTGGCCGGCCAGGTCTGATCCTTAGTCGCCGAACACATGCGCCCCGGTGTCGGCTGTGCCGACGGCCCCGCGGAAAGCAGCGAAGAGATCGCGTCCGGTGCCGAACTGGCTCTGGCTCAGATCGGCCTCGGCCAGCGGGCGGGCGTTGAATTCGGCTTCATCGACCAGCACTTCCAGTTTTCCGGAGACGGCATCGACGCGGATCATGTCGCCATCGCGGATTTTGGCGATGGGGCCTCCGGCAGCTGCTTCCGGGGTCACGTGGATCGCCGCCGGCACCTTGCCGGACGCACCGGACATGCGGCCATCGGTGATCAGGGCGACCTTGTGGCCGCGGTCCTGCAGAATTCCGAGGCAGGGCGTCAGCTTGTGCAACTCCGGCATGCCGATGGCCTTCGGGCCCTGGAACCGGACCACGGCCGCAACATCGCCGGTCAGTTCCTTGTTGTTGAACGCGGTCAGGAAATCGTTCTGGTCGTGGAAGACGCGGGCAGGGGCCTCGATGATGTGGCGTTCCCTGGCGACCGCCGAAATCTTGATGACGGCCTTGCCCATGTTGCCGGTAAGCATCTTCAGCCCGCCAGTCGGCTGGAAGGCCTTGGAGACGGGCGCCAGCACCGTCTCGTCCCCGGATTTTTCGGGAACTTCCTCTCGGCGCACATTGCCGTCGGCGTCGAGTTTGGCTTCCACGGTGTAACCGGAAAGATCGGTGCCGTAGACCGTCTTCACATCCTGGTGCAAGTAGCCTTCGCCCAGCAGTTCGCGGATCAGGAAGGCCAGACCGCCAGCGGCCTGAAAGTGGTTCACGTCGGCCTTGCCGTTCGGATAGACGCGGGCCAGAAGCGGCACGACGTCGGAGAGGTCGGAGATATCGTCCCAGGTCAGCTTGATGCCGGCAGCCGCTGCAATAGCCACCAGATGCATGGTGTGGTTGGTGGAGCCGCCAGTCGCGTGAAGGCCGACGACGCCGTTGACGATCGCCTTTTCGCTGATGACTTCCCCTGCCGGGGTGAATTCGTTGCCGAGGGCGGAAATTGCGATGGCGCGCTTGGCGGCTTCCCTGGTCAGGGCGTCACGCAGGGGCGTACCCGGATTGACGAAGGAGGCGCCCGGCATATGAAGGCCCATGATCTCCATCAGCATCTGATTGGAATTGGCGGTGCCGTAGAAGGTGCAGGTGCCCGGGGAATGATAGGCGCGGGACTCGCTTTCCAGCAGTGCGTCGCGGCCGACCTTGCCTTCCGCATAGAGCTGCCGGATCTTCGACTTCTCGTCGTTGGAGATGCCAGTGGGCATGGGGCCAGCCGGCACGAACACGGCTGGCAGATGGCCGAAGGAGAGGGCGGCAATCGCAAGGCCGGGAACGATCTTGTCGCAGATGCCGAGAAAGACCGCGGCATCGAACATCTGGTGCGACAGACCGACGGCGGCGGCCATGGCGATCACATCGCGGGAAAACAGAGACAGCTCCATACCGTCCTGGCCCTGGGTGACACCGTCACACATGGCCGGAACACCACCGGCCACCTGCGCGACCGCGCCAATGTCATGGGCCGCATCGCGGATCAAAGCCGGGTAGGTTTCATAGGGTTGATGGGCCGACAGCATGTCGTTGTAGGAGGTGATGATGCCGAGGTTCGGCACCACGTCGCCGGAAAGAGCCTTTTTGTCGGACAGGCCGCAGGCGGCAAAGCCGTGTGCAAGGTTGCCGCAGGACAGGCGCGAGCGCTGTGGGCCCTTTTCGGCGGCCTTGCCGATACGGTCCAGATACGTCGAGCGGCTGTCGTGACTGCGTTTGACGATCCGTTCGGTGACGTCGCCAATGCGATCCTGGATGGTCATTGTTTCAAATCCTTTGCTAGCCGCGCCGCGGCCTGGCTGGGTCTACGTCCGGTAACATAGGGCATCCGCGCCATGTCTGCCGCTCACTAATCGATTTAGGAGGCCGGAAACGCGCAAGGCCGGGCCTTGCGCGAGAGGTATTTAGTTGCTGTCGTCTTCAGCCCAGGTGCGACCGTCGCGCTCCACCAGCGCGATGGAGGCGGACGGGCCCCAGGTGCCGGCGGTGTAACCTTTCGGCGTATCCTTGGAGGCCGCCCATGCGGCCTGGATCGGGTCAATCCAGGCCCAGGCGGCGTCGACTTCGTCGCGGCGCATGAACAGGGTCTGGTTGCCACGGATCACGTCCATGATCAGGCGCTCGTAAGCATCCGGGTTCCGAACCTTGAAGGCTTCCGCAAAGCTCATGTCGAGCGGAACCTGGCGCAGACGCATGCCGCCGGGGCCAGGGTCCTTGATCATGATCTGCATCTGCACGCCTTCATCCGGCTGCAGGCGGATGATCAACCGATTGGCGGTGATGGCGCCGGCTTCCACATCGAAGATCGAATGCGGGATCGGGCGAAACTGGACAACAATCTCCGATACCCGCTGCGCGAGGCGCTTGCCGGTGCGGAGATAAAAAGGCACGTTCGCCCACCGCCAGTTGGCGATTTCCGCCTTCAGGGCAACGAAGGTTTCCGTGCGGCTCTCCGAGTTGCCGAGCTCTTCCAGATAACCTGGAACCGCGCCGCCGGCGGAAGCGCCCGCACGGTATTGACCGCGCACGGTCAGCTTGTCGATGCTCTGCTCCTCAATCGGCGCAAGCGCCTTCAGAACCTTCAGCTTTTCGTCGCGCACGCTGTCGGCGTTCATGGATTCCGGCGGCTCCATTGCCACCAGGCAAAGCAGCTGCAGGATGTGGTTCTGAACCATGTCACGCAAGGCGCCAGCCGTGTCGTAGTAGCCCGCGCGTCCCCCGGTGCCCAGCGACTCGGCCACGGTGATCTGGACATGGTCGATGTGGGCCGCGTTCCAAAGAGGCTCGAACAGGGCATTGGCAAAGCGCAGAGCCATCAGGTTCTGCACCGTCTCCTTGCCGAGATAGTGGTCGATACGGAAAATCTGGTCTTCGTTGAAGACGGCACCGACGGTGTCGTTGAGTGCTCTGGCGGACTGGCCGTCCTTGCCGATGGGCTTCTCCATGACGACGCGGGAATGGTCGTTGACCACGCCGACACGGCCGAGGTTTTCACAGATCGTGCCGAACAGGTCCGGACCGACAGCAAGATAGAAGGCGCGGATGACCTCGGGGCGTTCGTCCAGGACGGTTCTCAGGTCCTCAAAACCGTCACCCGTTGCGATGTCGATCTTGACGTAGCGCAGTCGCTTCAGGAACTGCTGCAGATGCTCGTCTTCCAGATCCTTGACGTGTTCTTCGAGCGCCGCCTTGGCGTAGTCGCGATAATCGTCATCCGAATAGTCCCGCCGTGCGCTGCAGATGATCCGGGCGTTTTCCGGCATCTGGCCATCCGCATCACGGTGGTAAAGTGCAGGCAGAAGCTTGCGATGGGCGAGGTCTCCGGAGGCTCCGAAAACGACGAGGTCGAATTCTTCAACTTCAATGACGCGTACCGCCATAAAACATCCCTTCTCACAACTGCCAGTTCGTTGGGCCGCTTTGGCCTAAACCGTTTTCGTCTGCGTTTTAAATCGATTTAATTCTCTTGTCAGCCCCTCATTTGAGGGCCGACCACTCTTTTTGCAGCTCGCTCCTGCGCGGCAGATCGGCTCCGCGCCGGGAGCAGGTTATGGCCGCAGCTCCGACGGCGAAATCAAGAAGACGATTTAGCTGACCGGCGTCAAGGTTCGCAAGCGTGTCGCGGCTGGTTGCACCAAGATGTTTCAGTCCGGCCAGGAGGGCTGCCTGGAAGGTGTCGCCCGCGCCGACCGTGTCTTCAACCGCAACCTTGATGCCCGGACGGCTGACTTCAATGCCTTTGGAAAATGCGGTCGCACCGTCGCCGCCACGGGTAACGATCACCAGCGAGGCGCCCATTGCGAGCCAGGACCGGGCAATGGTCTCGACGGCTTCGCCCGGAGCGATGAGCGCCAGATCTTCGTCGGACACTTTGACCACGTCCGTCAACGGAACGAGGCTCTCGGTGTTGCGGCGCCAGAGTGCCATGTCCGGCACAACGGTGGGGCGGATGTTCGGGTCGAAGGAGATCAGCGTTTGAGCCCGCTCGCGCTCGATCAATGCCTTGAATGCGGCCGAAACCGGTTCCACGAGCGCTGTGTAGGATCCGATGTGCAGAAACAGCGGCGGCTCGTTGAAGTCCGGCAGATCGTCGGTGGTCACCATGCGATCGGCGGCATTTTCGCCGTAAAATGTATAGGCAGGAGACCCATGTTCGTCCTTCTGGACGAGGCTCAGCGTGGTCAGGTAGTCGGTCCGCAGGATATAGCGCTCCGATACGCCTTCACTGCGGAGTTTCTGGACCAGGCGTTCGCCAAGTGCATCCCTCGATATGCCACCAAAAAAGCCGGCGTCCTCTTCAAGACGCGCCAGCCCCATGGCCACGTTGAAGGGCGAGCCGCCGATACGGGCATCGAAAGAAACACTGTCGCCTGAACCGGCTTCGCCAAAGAGATCGAACAATGCTTCACCGCAAATCAAAAACATATATGTTCCGGTCTTTCGTCGTTTGTCAGGAGCCGCCCCAACGGCGGGTTCGTGATTGTCTCTCATTTCCCGGCAGCGGCTCGTCACACCACCACCTCATCTAAAGGAGGGCTCGTGGCCCGTCTTGCAGGATGGACCAGGGCCCTGAATTTGCCGCCCATCCTTCGAGATGAACCTGTCGGTTCTCCTCAGGATGAGGTTGTGACTGGGTGGGTTTTAAACCAGATACCTTCTGATACCTTATTGTTTCCAATGAGCCTCTGCCAATGGCGTTTATGGAATGTGTCTCAACAGCGGCTCATCAAACCACTCCCTCATCCTGAGGAGGGCCTATGGCCCGTCTCGAAGGATGGGCCATGGGCTCCGAATTTGCCGCCCATCCTTCGAGACGAACCTGCCGGTTCTCCTCAGGATGAGGTTGTGGGTGCGAGGTGTCGGATGAAGGTGTTGTTGGCGCCTCTATTTGTTTCAATGAGCACCCACCATCAGTGCTTGTCGAATGTGTCTTCTGCGATCAGGCCGCGGCTCGTGAAACCGCTCCCTCATCCTGAGGAGGGCCCACGGCCCGTCTCGAAGGATGGGCCAAGAGCTCCGAATTTGCCGCCCATCCTTTGAAACGAACCTGCCGGTTCTCCTCAGGATGAGGTTGTGGGTGTGAGGCGCCGGATGAAGGTGTTGTTGGCGCCTCTATTTGTTTCAACGAGCACCTTACATCAGCGCTTGTCGAATGTGTCTTCTGCTATCAGGCCGCGGCTCGTGAAACCGCTCCCTCATCCTGAGGAGGGCCCACGGCCCGTCTCGAAGGATGGGCCAAGAGCTCCGAATTTGCCGCCCATCCTTCGAGACGAACCTGCCGGTTCTCCTCAGGATGAGGGAGTGGGTGTGAGGCGCCGGATGAAGGTGTTGTTGGCGCCTCATTTTGTTTCAACGAGCACCCTACATCAGCGCTTGTCGAATGTGTCTTCTGCGATCAGGCCGCGGCTCATCAAACCGCTCCCTCATCCTGAGGAGGGCCCATGGCCCGTCTCGAAGGATGGGCCACAGGCTCCGAATTTGCCGCCCATCCTTCGAGACGAACCTGCCGGTTCTCCTCAGGATGAGGTTGTGGGTGTGAGGTGCCGGATGAAGGTGTTGTTGGCGCCTCTATTTGTTTCAACGAGCACCTTACATCAGCGCTTGTCGAATGTGTCTTCTGCGATCAGGCCGCGGCTCGTGAAACCGCTCCCTCATCCTGAGGAGGGCCCACGGCCCGTCTCGAAGGATGGGCCAAGAGCTCCGAATTTGCCGCCCATCCTTTGAAACGAACCTGCCGGTTCTCCTCAGGATGAGGTTGGGGGTGTGAGGCACCTGGATGAAGGTGCCTCCGGTTTGCTTTCGGAGACTAGGCCGCCATGCTGTCCGGCGGGTCCATGGCTCCGGTCATGATCGCCACCGCATCGGACATGGAAAAGTCCGACGGTTTGATCACACAGGCACGGCTGCCCAGCCGATGGATGTGGATGCGGTCGGCGACCTCGAATACATGGGGCATGTTGTGACTGATCAGCACGATGGGCAACCCCCTTGACCTAACATCCTTGATCAGTTCCAGAACGCGCCGGCTTTCCTTCACCCCGAGGGCCGCGGTCGGTTCGTCCATGATCACGACCTTGGATCCGAAGGCGGCCGCCCGGGCCACCGCAACCCCCTGGCGCTGGCCGCCGGAAAGGGTCTCGACGGCCTGGTTGATGTTCTGAATGGTCAGAAGCCCCAGTTCGTTCAGCTTTTCGCGGGCGATCTCTTCCATCTTCTTGCGGTCCAGCTGGCGCAGAACGGTGCCTCGGAAGCCGGGTTTCTTCAGCTCGCGACCCATGAACATGTTGTCGGTGATCGACAGGGCAGGGGACATGGCCAGGGTCTGGTAGACGGTCTCGATCCCCGCTTCGCGGGCGTCGATGGGCGAGGAGAAGTGAACGGGCTTGCCATCGAGCAGGATTTCTCCTCCGTCCGGTTGAACCGCGCCACTGAGCGCCTTGATCAGGGTGGACTTGCCGGCACCGTTGTCCCCGATCACGGCGAGGATCTCGCCGGGATAGAGTTCGAAATCGGCCCGGTCCATGGCCACGACACGGCCGTAGCGCTTGACTAGTTTACGTGCTTGCAGGACAGGTTCCATCACACAGATACCTTTCTGATCCATTGGTCGATCGCGACCGCACCGATGATGAGAATGCCGATCAGCAGATAGGTCCACTGGGCATCCGCGCCGAGCAGGCGCAGGCTGAGCGTGAAGACGCCGACGATGAGCGCACCGAACAGGGTGCCGAGAACAGAGCCGCGCCCCCCGAAGAGCGAGATGCCGCCAATCACCACAGCCGTGATGGATTCGATGTTGGCCAGCTGACCGGTGGTCGGAGAGACCGACCCGATGCGGCCGATCATGGCCCAGCCGGCAAAGGCGCAGATGAGGCCGGTCAACATATAGACCGATATCAGCACCTTCTTGACCTGCACGCCCGAAAGCTGTGCCGCCTCCGGATCGTCGCCGACGGCATAGACATGCCGGCCCCAGGCCGTCTGTCGCAGCGCATAGGCCAGAACCATTACCAGGACCACCATGAAGATGACGCCATAGGTGAAAATGGCACCGCCGATATTGACCTTGTTGCCGAAGAACTGAAGCAGCGGAGCGACTTCGGATATTTCCTGGGAACGAATGGTTTCGTTTGCCGAATAGAGGAAGTTGGTGGCAAGCACGATCTGCCACATGCCGAGCGTCACAATGAAGGGCGGCAGCTTGACGACGGCGACAAGGAACCCGTTGATATAGCCGCACAACGTGCCGCAGATCAGGCCGCAGACGATGGAGACCTCCACCGGCAGGCCGTAGCGAAAGGTGAATTGTCCCATGACGACGGAGGACAACACCATGATGGCGCCGACTGACAGGTCGATGCCTGCGGTCAGGATGACGATGCTCTGCGCTGCCGCCACGATGCCGACGATCTGGACCTGCTGCAGGATCAGCGTCAGCGCGAAGGGGGAGAACAGTTTCGATCCGAGGAGAAGCCCGAAAACGACAAGCGAGATTACCAGAACGATCAGCGGAACCAGAGATGGGGTCTGGTGCAACGTGTGCTGGATTTTATGCCCGATCCCATGACGTTGGTCATCGAATGAGGCGACAGCCTGCGGTGCGGAGGCTACTGCGGATTCGTAATCCGCCGGCCCCTTTGCCGTTTTGCTTTCTAAGGTCATGCCCGTTTAACCTTCTGTACGCCGGTTTTGAAAAAAGGGGCAAGGTTGCCCATGCCCCTTTTCGGACTTGTCTGGAGATGCGTTAGCCCCAGCAGAGATCCATGCCCTTTGCGGTGTCGATGGAGTCGACCCCTTCAACCGGCTTGTCGGTCACGAGAGCGACGCCGGTGTCGAAGAAATCCTTGCCCTCGGTCGGCTTCGGCTTGGTGCCGTTGTCGGCCCAGGCCTTGATGGCCTCGATGCCGAGGGATGCCATCAGCAGCGGATACTGCTGCGAGGTTGCCCCAATGACGCCGTCCTTGACGTTCTGAACGCCTGGGCAGCCACCGTCGACAGACACGATCAGCACGTCGTTTTCACGGCCGATGGACTTCAGCGCCTCGTAAGCGCCAGCCGCTGCCGGTTCGTTGATCGTGTAGACCACGTTGACCATCGGATCCTTGGCGAGCAGGTTTTCCATGGCCTTGCGGCCGCCTTCCTCGTTGCCAGCGGTCACGTCGTTGCCAACGATGCGCGGATCGGTTTCGTCGCCCCATTTGTTCGGATCGACCAGATCGATGCCGAAGCCCTGCAGGAAGCCCTGGTCACGCAGCACGCCGACAGTCGGCTGGCTGATGCCGAGGTCGAGCATGGCGATCTTGGCATCGGCTGCCTTGTCACCCAGGCTTGCCGCAGCCCACTCGCCGATCAGCTCGCCAGCCTTGAAGTTGTCGGTGGCGAAGGTTGCGTCAGCTGCGTCGATCGGGTCGAGCGGCGTATCGAGGGCAATCACCAGAAGGCCGGCGTCGCGGGCCTGCTTGACAGCCGGCACGATGGAAGACGTGTCGGATGCGGTCAGCAGGATGCCCTTGGCGCCGTCGGCAATGCAGGTTTCGATGGCGGCCACCTGGGTTTCGTGATCGCCGTCGACCTTGCCGGCGAAGGACTTCAGTTCAATGCCGAGTTCCTCGGCCTTGGCTGTGGCACCTTCCTTCATTTTCACGAAGAACGGGTTGGTGTCCGTCTTGGTGATCAGGCAGGCCGAGACATCTGCGGCTGCTGCCGGAGCGGCAGCCATGGCAGCGAGAACGGAACCGGTCGCGAGTAGTTTGCGGATCATTTGCGTTTTTCCTCCCTGGCCTATTCAAGTTGAACGGTTGGGTGTGGCCAGATGTGACCCCAACCGTGCTGCCCGTGCCGGAAAGCTGGCTCGATCTTCCGAGCTGCCTGCCCCGGCGGGGCCGGTGTCTTTCCCGCCGGTCAGGATCGCTGCCCTGGGCGAGAAATTGAAGAATTGCGGCAGGCTGGCTGCGCCAATAGCGCCGGCGTCGTGGCCAAAGCTGCCGATTTCGATGTCGGGTGACAGTCGCTTTTCCGGCGCGGCCTTTTCGACGGCCTCGCTCAGCGCGGTACGGAAGTTTTCCGGGAAGGGACCGCCGAGGTCACTGTCGATAACGATCAGTGGAACATCCAGAAGGGCGTAGGCCGAACGCAGGGCGAGGGCGACCGCTTCGGCACAGTCTTTCAGCCATTCGGTGTATTTCGGGTCGCCGGTTTCCACTGCGTGCTGAATTTCGGAGCGATTGAGTTTCGAGAAATCCGTTGGCGACATGTGCCGGGCGAGAGCCACCAGTGAGGCGCGCGTCAAGAGCAGATCCCAGGTGTTGCGTGCCTTCGGAGCGGTGGACAGCGTGCTGGGCGGAACAGGGATCATCGCGACGTCGCCGGCATTGCCGGAAACGCCCCGGACGACATCCCCTTTCAGGATCAGGCCGCCGCCGATGGCCGGTCCGAGGAACAGATAAACGAAATTGTCGTTTTGCCTGCCGAGCCCGTAAAAGAGCTCGGCCACTGCTGCCGCGGTGCCGTCGTTCTCGCTGAACACTGGCAGGTCGCTGACCTGTTCAAGCGCTTCGGCAAGATCGAAATCTTCCCACTTCACGAAGTCGGCCTCAGGCAGACCGAGTTCGTGCAGCCAGGCGCCCAGGTTGAAGGGCTGCGCCAGGCCGATGCCGGTGATGCGGGACTGGTCTTCCTTGCTCAGGTTCTGGCGCAGGATGTCCAGATCTTCCTTGAGGATTTCCAGGGCCTGCTCCGGAGCTGGCAGGATCATGTCGTGCAGCCGGCGTCCGATCAGCTGGCCGGAAAAATCCATCAGCACCGTTTCCATGTTGGTACGGTCCAGACGCACTCCGAAGGAATAGGCGCCGCGCGGGGCGAGCCGGAGGATGGTCGCCGGTTGTCCGCGACTGCCATCGTGGCGCTTGCCCGCTTCCACGATCAGCCCTTCCTCGATGAGATTCTGGATGATGGCACCAATGGCCGCATTGGTCAGTTGCACCGCCCGGGCGAGTTCCGCCTTGGATGCTTCGCCGGCACGCCGAAGGATCTGAAGTACGATGCGCTCGTTATACCGGCGCAATTGCGCGGAATTCGAACCACGACCACTTTTGTGCGTCTCATCCACCAGTCTTGCTCCTCCCCAGGAACTGCCTGCTCTTGATGGGCGGCATCGTAATAAATAAGTGTGGTGAAATTATTTGTTCAATTGACGTTGCTGTCAATCGCTATTTGGTTTTGCAGTGCACATTTTCCGTATTGTGGCGCGGTAAGTTACTGCGCAGTAACACGAAAAATTCTGGCCTGCCCCGGCGCCGAATTTGCGGAAAGTCCCGTTACGGCAGTTTTTGTTGCCATGTTGTGCGTGGGCGACGGATCGCCATTGGCTTTCCCTTCTTTCGTGCGGGGTCATCCTACCACAGCTTCGCGAAATCGTTGCCGGAGCTTTCAACATCCGTATTGTCGTGAAGGGACGAGAATCGGAGACAAAACATGCCGGCCACACATGACGAAGCCTTTCTGGAACGGGCAATTGCCGCTGGAGCGGGAGAGCGCCCCGCCGATCTGGTTATAAAAAATGTCAGCCTGTTCAGCGTTGTCGACGGATCTACGGTCGAAACGGATATTGCGATCGTCGGTGACAGGATTGTCGGCACACATGGGCAGTATGAAGCCGCGGAAACCATCGACGGCAGCGGACTGACCGCCGTTCCCGGCTTCATCGACACCCATCTTCATGTGGAATCGTCTCTGGTCACACCGTTCGAGTTTGACCGCTGCGTGCTGCCGCACGGTGTCACCACCGCCATTTGTGATCCGCATGAAATCGCGAATGTGCTCGGTGCCGAAGGGATCCGCTATTTTCTGGACAGTTCGCTGGAAACGGTGATGGACCTCAGGGTCAACCTGTCGTCCTGCGTTCCGGCAACGGCTTTCGAAACCGCAGGAGCCTGTCTGGAGATCGAGGACCTGCTGCCGTTCCGCGATCATCCAAGTGTGATTGGCCTTGCGGAATTCATGAATTTTCCAGGTGTGCTTGCGCGCGATCCCAAGGTGCTGGCAAAGCTTGCCGCCTTTCAGGACGGCCATATCGATGGCCATGCGCCTCTGCTTCAGGGCATCGGCCTCAATGGTTATCTGGCGGCAGGCATCCGAACCGACCATGAGGCGACCTCCGCCGAGGAGGCGCTGGAAAAGCTCGCCAAGGGCATGACGATCCTGATGCGCGAAGGGTCCGTCTCCAAGGATCTGGAAGCGCTGTCCCCGATCCTGACACCGGATGTTTCGGCCTTTGTCGCGCTGTGCACGGACGACCGCAATCCGCTCGATATCGCCGAAGAAGGGCATCTGGACAGCATGATCCGCCGCCTGATCGCGAAGGGCATCCGGCCTCTTGATGCCTACCGTGCGGCTAGCTGGTCGGCGGCCAATGCCTTCGGCCTGAAAGACAAGGGCGTGATCGCGCCGGGCAAGCGCGCAGACATCGCGCTGTTGAGCGACTTCGCCGATTGCCGCGTGGCGCAGGTGATCTGCGGCGGCGTTCAGGCGACGGACGAAGCCTTTGCAAAAAGAACCATCGTCCCGCCGGTTGGCCTCGACAGCGTGCATGTCGGCGAGGTCTCCGCGTCAAAGTTCGACGTTCCGGCACGCAACAGCGAAGCCGATGTCATCGGTGTGGTGCCAGGCAGGATCATTACCGAACACCTGAAGCGCACCCTGCCTGTGACCGGCGGCAAGACGCTGGCCGATCTTGACCAGGATGTGCTGAAGGTCGCCGTCGTCGAGCGGCACAAGGGCACGGGCAATATCGGCCTCGGGTTCGTCAATGGTTTCGGCATGAAACAGGGCGCAATTGCCTCGTCCGTCGGCCATGACAGCCACAACATCTGCGTGGTTGGCGCGGACGAGGAAGCCATGGCGCACGCGGTCAACCGGGTGATCGCCATGAAGGGCGGATTTGCCGTTGCCGACAAGGGCGGGGTGAAGGCCGAACTCGCTCTGCCGCTGGCTGGACTGATGAGCATTGAACCATTCGAAACGGTGAAGGAGGAGCTGGAGCACCTGCGCGCCGCCGCCAAGGATCTCGGTTGTACGCTGGCCGAACCGTTCCTTCAGGTCGCCTTCCTGCCGTTGCCGGTCATTCCGCATCTGAAGATCACCGATTTTGGCGTCTTCGATGTCAACAAGTTTGAACTGATCGATCAGGGGAGTTGATGCGCGCCTTCAGTACTGGTGCAGTCGTGCACGAAAACGTGCCCATTTCCGCGCGGATCGCAACGCGAAGAACAAGATAATACCGCCGGCAACAAGCGACCAGAGCAAGATCTCGCTGTCGAGAGAGAACCTGTCCAAACTGCGGGTGGGATAGGCAATCTTCGGATTGAGCGGCAAATAAGTGACGTTCAGAGCCCCGTCTGTCTCTCGGATGAGCTCCTGAGGCTTTATCCTGAAATTCAGAGTTTCAACCGGTGCGTCCGCAGGCTTGATTTCAACGACGATTCTTTCATCTTGCCAGGCTGTGATGTTCTTTAATGTGTTCCGGCTATTGTAACGAAGATGCGTAGAACCATCGTCCCTGTCGTCGATAATGACGACAACCTTGCCGGGGGTGGTTTCGCCAAAGCCTTTTAAAAGCCAGTACTTCAAGCCGCTGTCGTGGTGGAAATAAATTGTGATCGCGACAGCGCAGGCCGCAAAAAACAGGATGGCCAGGTTAAGCGCGTGGCTGTCTTCGACCGCTTCTTTCGGGTTATACAAAGGCAACACCTTTCATTCGAGCATTGCACCAGGATATGCATCTAGAAGTAGCATGACGCAATTCCTCAAGCTAAAAATCAATGGGCCTGGCTCGCTCCAGCTTTCGGAATGCGCACGTCCCCTTCCTGCCACTGACGGTCAATACGCACCTGAAGATCACCGATTTCGGCGTCTTCGACGTCAACAAGTTCGAACTGGTGGATCAGGAACGCAGAAACAGGTCTTTGGACGATGATCCTCACTCTTGCCGTTTCCGGATACCGCTCGCTGCGCGACATCGTCTTGCCGCTTGACCGAATCACGCTGGTGACGGGTGCAAACGGCAGCGGCAAATCGAGCCTTTACCGGTCGATCCGTCTGCTGGCGGAAGTCTCGCAAGGCCAGGCGATAGCCTCGCTGGCGGCAGAAGGTGGCCTTAATTCGACGCTCTGGGCCGGCCCGGAAGCTTTCTCCCGGGCCATGAAACAGGGCGAGGTGCCCGTACAGGGGACCCTTCGCAAGGGCGTGGTCAGCCTGAAGCTCGGCTTTGCCGATGAGGACTATGGCTATGCCATTGATCTCGGTCTGCCGGCGGATGCCGGGCACTCGCTGTTTTCCATGGATCCGGAGATCAAGGCTGAGGTGTTGTGGGCGGGCGAAGCCCTGTCCCGCTCGAACGAGATCGCGGCCAGAAACGGTCCGACGGTTCGGGTTCTCAACAGTCAGGGGCAGCGTGTTCCGGTTTTCCAGAACCTGGCCCGCTTCGACAGCATGATGACCCATGCCGCCGATCCGAAGGACGGGCTGGAACTGCTTGTCATGCGCGAGCGCATGCGTGCCTGGCGTTTCTATGACCACCTGCGCACCGACAGGGAGGCCCCTGCGCGCTTTCCCAAGATCGGAACGAGGACACCGGTGCTCAGCGGAGACGGTGGAGATCTGGCCGCTGCCATTCAGACGATCCTGGAAATTGGTGACGAGCGGGCCCTGGAAGAGGCGATCGACGATGCCTTTCCCGGGGCATCCGTCCGGATTTCGGTCAATGACGGCTATTTTGAATTGCTGATGCAGCAGAAAGGCCTGTTGCGGGAGCTGCGGGCAAGCGAACTGTCAGATGGCACTCTTCGCTATCTGTTGTTGACGGCGGCGCTCCTGTCGCCGCGCCCGGCGCCTCTTGTGGTGCTGAACGAGCCGGAGACGAGCCTCCACCCGGCCTTGCTGGAGCCTCTTGCCCGTCTGATCGCGCGGGCCGCGGAAAAGACGCAGGTGATCGTCGTTTCCCATGCGGAAGAACTTGTGTCTGTTCTGTCCTCGGAAAGAGGCTGCATGCGCTATGATCTACGCAAGGAACTTGGCGAGACGGTTGTGGATGACGCTGACGCACAGCGCTGGAACTGGCCAAAGAGATAAACCGTCGGTATTGCACAGCCATCGATAAGTTTCTGATTTGACGTCTCTATTGCCAACTGGCTCAGCAGTCTTATCTTAACCGGATGGTTCATCGCGCGCAAAAAAATGACGAGGTGTCGTTACGTCGCGAGTTGACGTAAACGGAAGGTTGCGTCATGTCAGGAGAGACCCAAAGAGGTAACGCCTCATTGGTGGCCGGGCCTGGAGGAGGACCATTTCGTGCTAAGGATTCAGTCCGGATCGCGAAATTGCAGGATGAGGGCCCGTCTGCGCGATGAAGCGATAAGACGCGTTGGAGAACGTAATGACGACTGCGGAGGAGTGGAGCGCGGCGTTCAAGCCCCGTCCCGTACACGAGTATCTCGAGACGACCGTTGCCCAATATGGCGCCCGTCCGGCCTGTGATTTCATGGGCAAGATGTGGACTTATGCCGAAATCGGCGCACTCGTCGACAGGACGGCGGCCGGGCTGCAGGCAATGGGCGTTGGCCCGGGTGTTCATGTAGGCCTCTGCCTGCCAAACACGCCCTATTACACCCTCTTTTACTTCGCGGTTCTGAAGATCGGCGGCACGGTCGTGAACTTCAATCCGCTCTATGTGGAGCGCGAACTGTCCTTCCAGGCACGTGATGCGGATGCGCGCATCATGGTGACCATGGATCTGAAGGTGATCTACGACAAGGTCGAGGAAGTGCGCAAGGAGCGCGCGCTCGACAAGATCATCGTCTGCCCGATGGCCTGGTGCCTGCCGACGATCAAGAAAGTGCTGTTCAGCCTGTTCAAGCGCAAGGAACTGGCCGACATCCCCCATGACGATGCGCATGTCCGTTTCGAGGACTTGCAGACCAAGGGAGACAGGCCGAAGCCGGTCACGATAGATCCGGCCAACGATATTGCAGTGCTGCAGTACACGGGCGGAACCACCGGCGTTCCCAAGGGCGCCATGCTGACGCATAAAAACCTGTCCGCCAATATCGAGCAGATGCGCTGCGTTTTCGAAAAGGCACGGCCGGGCCAGGAAAAGATGTTGTGCGTGCTGCCGTTCTTCCACGTGTTCGCGATGACGGTGGCGCAAAATCTGTCGATCATCCTGGGCGCCGAGATGGTCCTGCAGCCGCGCTTTGACCTGAAGTCCCTTCTGGAAGCGGTCAAGCGCAAGAAGGTGACCCTGTTTCCGGGGGTGCCGACGATCTACACGGCCATCAACAACTCCCCCATGACCGCGAATTATGACCTGACCAGCATCAAGATCTGCCTGTCTGGCGGGGCGCCTTTGCCGGTCGAGGTGAAGGAAAGCTTTGAAAAAATCACCGGCTGTATTCTGGTGGAAGGCTACGGGCTGACGGAAACGTCACCGGTTGCCGCGGTCAACCCTCTGGATGAAAGCCGCCGGGCGGGCTCCATCGGCCGGCTGGTGCCGGGAACCAGCGCCCGCTTCGTCAGCATCGAAGATCGCGAGACGGAAGTTCCGGCGGGGGAAAAAGGCGAGTTGCTGCTGCATGGTCCGCAGGTGATGAAAGGCTACTGGAAGCGGGAAGACGCGACCGCCGAGACCATCACCCCGGACGGCTATCTTCACACCGGCGACGTCGGCTATCTGGACGAAGGCGGCTTCATCTATCTGGTTGACCGGATCAAGGACCTGATCCTGTGTTCCGGCTACAATGTCTATCCGCGTGTCATCGAGGAAGCGATCTATCAGCACAAGGCTGTCGACGAGACCATCGTCATTGCCGTGCCGGATGCCTATCGTGGCCAGAGCCCGAAAGCCTTCATCAAACTGAAGGAAGGTCACTCGCTGACGGCGGACGACATGAAGACCTTTCTGAAAGGGCATTTGTCGGCAATCGAACTGCCTCGCGCCTATGAGTTCCGCGACGAGTTGCCCAAGACCATGGTCGGCAAATTGTCGAAGAAGGAGCTGGTCGAGGAGGAAGCTCAGAAGCGGGCCAAGGCGGAGGCCAAGAGCGCCTGAGCGTCTGGTACTGAACATCTAAAGTGTCTTCAGATAGTCCTGAAATTCCTTGCCGGGTTCCATCGGGAAGCGGGTTTCGGTGACCTCGAAGGTCTTGATGCGGTCAAGGCGGAAATTGCGGAAACCATCCCGCATTTCGCACCAGGCCGTCAGCACCCAGACACTTTCGAAGGCGGTCAGTCCCAGCGGACGGGTGAGGCGGTCACTGACACGATCCTGCAAGTCGCTATAGCTGAGCTGCACCTTGCGCCGTTTGCGAATGGCATCGCGAAGCGGTGACAGGGCGTCCTGGCCAAGTGCGGAGGACGCCTTGCCGACGGCAAGAAGGGGACGATTCAGGGAACGCTCGCCCTCGGAGAGAACCGCGCCGAGCTTGCCGAGCACCCGCTCGGCCGTTTCGCTCATGGAGGCGTCACCGCGTGCCTTCACCATGCGGATGCCAAGCAGAATGACATCCAGCTCGTCCGGGTCGAACTGCATGGGCGGCAGAAAATAGCCGCGTTCAAGAAGGTAACCGACCCCACCTTCGCCGCGAATGGGGGCGCCCATCGCCTTCAACGTTGCCATGTCTCGATAAATCGTCCGTTCCGTCACGCCCAGCAACTCGGCCAGGGTGGCAGCCGGAACCGCGCTCCTGCGGCTGCGAAGGGCATCCAGAATGGAAAACAGCCTGATGGTTCGCATGGGAAGTCGCTCTCCGGCCGGTTTCTGCAGGGCGCTCAGCACAAGCGCTTCTGGACGATCATAAACGCATCCCCCTGACAGAAACTGTCTCTGACCCCTTCTATAGAGCGTGCAACAGAAACGGGAAAGGACATCTCATGTTGCGCAAAGATCTGGGACCGATGAAGGTGATGGGGTTTGCCCGCTACGAAGCAAATCCAGGCGTGGGCGCGCCCGACCTGATTGCCGCCGCCCGCCGGTGGCAGAAGGAGTTCCTCAACGATCAGCCGGGCATCGCCTTTCACTGCTTCCTGGGCAATGCGGCAGGCGGATATGCCGATGCAATTCTGGCGAGGGACGAGGCCTCCTTTGCCGCTATGTCCGAAGCGCATCTGCAGGCGCCAAGCTCCAGAGCCTTCATGGAACTGCTCGACACCGGCAGCATCCGCCTGTGTCTCAACCGCCTGATGATTGACCTCGAGGCGGTGCCGGACGGATTTTCCGCCATAGAATTCGGCACGTTTCGTCCCAAGGAGGATGGTGGTTTTTCAGAAGAGGTGCTGACGGCCGCTTCCAGACGGATCGAGCAGGAATATCTTGCAGCCTTTCCCGAAACCCGGGCGCATCTGATGGCGCGGGCAGGCGAGGATACCTATTCGGAGATCTGTTTTGTGGAGACGGAAGGCGCTGCCCGCGAGATCTGCGCCGGCTATGTGTCGCACGCGGCGTGTGCGCCGCTGTTGAACCTGTTTGACCCCGCCAGCGTCGATCTGGATTTCTGGCACGTGCTTGCCTGAGCCGGCAGGCAACCCCATCATCCGGAGGCCAAGGGGCCGTACCCTAGTTGTTGTAGCCGCGTCCGTCCGAGGCTCTGGCCAGTTTCTGGCCGCGTTTGGCCTCGCGGCGGACCGTATAGATCGAGGCGGCGATGATGACGGCGGCTCCGGCCAGCGTTTCCACTCGGGGCCACTGGTGGAACACGAGAGCGCCGAAAATGGTGGCGTAGAGAAGCCGGGTGTAATCGAGTGAGGCGATGGCCGTGGCTTCTCCGGCCCTGAATGCCCGGATATTGGCCATCTGGGCGGCCCAGGAGATGATGCCGATGCAGATCAGAATCCCCCATTGTTCCAGCGTCGGAGGTTGCCACGTCATCACGGCAGGAATGACCATGATCATCCCGACCCCGAAGGCCTGGTAGGTCAGGATGGTGACCGGGGGATCTGTGCGTGTCAGCAGACGGACAACGATCATGACCATGCCGGCACAGGCCGCACCCGCGATGGCGAGCAGCGCATAGTGGTCGACCAGCCCGTCGCCGTGCGGGCGCAGCATCAGGACAACCCCCAGAAAGCCGACGATCGTCGCGCCCCAGCGGTGAGGCCCGACGGTTTCTCCCAGAAACCAGATGGCGAAGATCGTCAGGAAGAATGTCTTGGAGAAGCTGATGGCCGTGGCATCGGCCAGGGGCAGTTCAATGACCGCCGTGAAGCCGCAGAGCATGGCTGTTGTGGCGAAGACGATACGGGTGATTTGCAGCCCCGGGCGCTTGGTCACCAAAGAGGTCGGCAGGCCGCTGAGGATCTTCGGAGCAACGATCGCAAGCATGACCGCCTGGCGGATCACCAGGATCTGGAACACCGACAGGTCCTTGCCCAGCAGCTTGATGAGGGTGACCATGATCGAGAACAGAAACGCAGCCAGAAGGATCCAGAGAGCCCCGACGGTGTTTGACGGCAGGTTTTCCGTCAGGCTCGTCACCTTGCGACGGAGACGGTTGCCGGTCGCCTCGGGAGGCTCCGGCTGTTGTGTGGGCATGTCCATCGTGAATCCTTGCCGGAAGGCATGCGGATGCGGCGGCATGACGGGGCCGAAGCACGGGCAAGACTTGGATAAGGCTGTTTGTTGCGGTTGAAACAAGCTTAGCGTTTTTCGCGCAGAAGGAAAGAGGGCGGCTGTTTGCCTTTGCAAGCAGATGTCCTTAAAACTGCGCCGAACCGGGAGGAAATTCATGGAAAAAATCCAGACGCAGGGTGTGCATCACATCACTCTTGTGGGCGCTGACAGGCAGACGTCCATCGATTTCTGGGAAGGGCTCCTGGGAATGCCTTTCGTTTTCGAACAGCCCAATCTGGACGCCGCCGACCAGAGCCACCTTTATTTCGATCCGGGCGATGGCCGCCTCATCACGATCTTCACCAGCGAAGACCGCAAACCGGACCCGGATCCGGCGCCGCAGACCATGGGCTGCGTCCATCATCTGGCGCTTGCCGTGTCGCAGGCGACGTTCCACCAGATCGCGGAACGTCTCGACAAGCGCGGCATTTCGCACAGCGGTCCGAAGGATCGCGGCTTCATGGATTCCATCTATTTTCGGGATCCGCTCGGGCTGTTGATCGAACTTGCCAGCTACCGCTTCGTGCCGCCGGAAGGCGTGGCCATGGGCGAGGTGATGCTGGAAGCCCACAAGATCCGCGTCGCACGCGGTGACTACAACATCCAGGAAGTCCACCTTGCCGATGCCATCGAGCAACTGACCCGCGACACGAGACGCAGTCTGTCGGACGACCGGAGCCCGAAGAACCCCTACAAGCGTTGAGGGCGATGGCCCGACGTCGCCACTGCCTGTCGTTCTTTTCGAGCGCTTGCAAATTCGCTTGCACGCCGATGTGAATCATGATGATGGACTGCATCCAGAATGTGGGACCAGGCGCTGGTACTCAAGCCTGACCGCAACCTGAGTTGCGCTCTTCGGCGGGCCATGCAATGCTCGGTTAACAAGGTCGTTTGGGATTGGCCCCGGTAAGGGGCCCCAGGGTTTTTTTGAATGACAATGGCTAAGAAGGGGCGTCCCCTTGCCGCTGCCGATATCATCGGCTGGCGTGAAATCGTGAGCCTTCCCGAACTGGGCGTTTTCGATATGCGGGCCAAGATCGATACTGGCGCGCGCACATCTGCGCTCCATGCCGAAGAGCAGGAAGTGTTCGAGCGCGATGGCCGGACCTGGGTACGCTTCCGTGTGCCGGCTTCGCGTCATCACAGTGATTTCCGGGCTGAAGTTCCGGTCCTGGACGAACGCAACATCAAGAATACGAGTGGTGTTCCGGAGCGGCGGATTGTCATCCGCACGTTACTTCATCTTGGAAAACATCACTGGCATGTGGACGTGTCACTGGCGGACAGATCGAACATGGGGTTCGACATGATCCTCGGCCGGACGGCAATCCGGCGGCACAATGTGCTGGTGCATGCGGGCCGGTCCTTCCTGGCGGGAAAGCCCGCTCTGGCAACAAAACACTAAGCCGCGCGTTTACGCGGCAAAGAACAATCAATCACTGAACATTCGGTGTCGCAACACCGTTCGGAACAAGGCTGAGACCGAGGGACTTGAACCAATGAAGATTGCTATGATGGCACGGAATCCCGAGCTCTATTCGCACAAGCGTCTGAAGGACGCTGCCGAAGAGCGCGGTCACGAGCTGGAAATCATCAACACGCTGCGCTGCTACATGAACATCGCCTCGCGGCGGCCGGAGATCTACTACAACGGCGAAAAGCTGACCGGCTTCGATGCGGTTATCCCGAGAATTGGCGCGTCTGTTACCTTCTACGGTCTGGCGGTGCTGCGGCAGTTCGAGATGATGGGCGTTTATCCGCTGAATGAATCCGTTGCCATCGGCCGGTCGCGTGACAAGCTGCGGTCGATGCAGTTGCTCGCCCGCGACGGCATCGGCCTGCCGGTAACGACCTTTGCCCACGATCCAAAGATGACCGAGGAAGTGCTGGCAACTGCCGGGGGTGCTCCCGTGGTGATCAAGCTGCTGGAAGGCACTCAGGGCATCGGTGTGGTTCTTGCCGATACCGAGCGCTCTGCCAAGTCGGTCATCGAGGCGTTTCGCGGTGCCAATGTGAACATCCTGGTGCAGGAATTCATCAAGGAAGCGGGCGGCACCGACATTCGCGCGCTGGTGGTTGGCGGCAAGGTGATTGCGGCCATGAAACGGACGGGCGCCGAAGGCGAATTCCGCTCCAACCTGCACCGTGGTGGCAGTGCGGCCTCCATCAAGATCTCGCCCGAGGAACGCTCGACCGCCATTCGCGCGGCGAAGACCATGGGGCTGAATGTCTGCGGTGTCGACATGCTGCGGTCCAATCACGGACCGGTGGTGATGGAAGTCAACTCCTCGCCTGGGCTGGAAGGCGTTGAAAAGGCGACCGGTATTGATGTCGCCGGCAAGATCATCGACTTTATTTCCAAGAATGCCCAAGTTGGCAAAACCAAGACCAAGGGACGCGGTTGAGCACGAAAGTGAAAGTCTTCGAGATCGGCGAACACAAGATCGCGCCGGGAACCCGGCGTACGGTCGACCTTCCGGTCAGCGTGCTGTCGGACCATACGCCGGTGACGATGTCCGTACATGTTCTGCATGGAAGCAGGCCGGGGCCCGTGATGTTCGTCAGTGCGGCGGTTCACGGCGATGAAGTTATCGGTGTGGAGATCGCGCGTCGGGTCCTGAAGGCGCCGCAGCTTGAAATCGAGGAGCTGGGGAAGTTCAAGGGCACGCTGATGGTCATCCCGATCGTCAACGCGTTCGGCTTTCTCAATCATTCGCGTTACCTGCCTGACCGGCGCGACCTCAACCGCTCGTTTCCCGGCAGCCCGCGGGGCTCGCTGGCCGGACGGCTGGCGCAACTGTTCATGAGCGAGATCGTCAACCGGTCGGACTATGGCATCGACCTGCATTCGGCCGCCATTCACCGGACCAACCTGCCGCAGATCCGCGTTTCTCCGTCCCGGGCCGATACGCTGGCGCTTGCCAAAGCGTTCGGCGCTCCGGTGATCCTTACCTCGAAAGTGCGTGAGGGTTCGCTGCGCCAGGCTGCGCAGTTGAAGGGAACCGACGTGCTGGTGTTCGAGGCAGGCGAGGGGCTGCGGTTCGACGAAATGGCGATCCGGGCCGGTGTCTCCGGCGTGCTGCGGGTGATGCGCGAATTGAAGATGCTGGGTGCCAAGGGCATCACACGACCGAAGGCTCATTCGATCCTCAGCAAGTCGAGCTATTGGGTCCGCGCGCCCGCTGGCGGTTTGCTGCGGCCGTTCAAATCGGTCGGGGATGTCGTCGAACAGGGCATGCTGCTGGGCATCACGTCGGATCCTTTCGGGGAAAAGGAACGGAACGTTCTGGCCGAGCAGGCCGGGCTGATCGTCGGCAGAACCAATCTGCCGGTGGTCAACGAAGGGGACGGGCTGTTTCACATTGCCGAGTTCAACGAACGCTATGATGCGGAGACCACCCTCGACAGCCTGGCTTCCCAACTCGAGGCCGATCCGCTGTTTGACGAGGATGAGATTATCTAGAGGCCGCCGGGTTCCACCCTTTCTCAGGTTGAGGATGGGGGGCGGAGGCTCTGGATGAAAGTGCCGTCCGATGCATTGCAGTTCCAACAAGTGCTTGCCAAAAACGCTTGTGAAATGTGTCTCATTCGCCCTTGCCACGGCTCCCCCAATCACCACCTCATCCTGAGGAGGGCCTGGGGCCCGTCTAGACGGATTGGCCGCAGGCACGGGATTTGCCGCCAAAATCCAGGAAAGGGCGAACCACTTCAACGCCCAATGCCCGCGTGGAAAAACAATTGTATGAAGTAGAGTTGCCCAAAACTCTGGCCACGTCGGCTTTCGGGCATTATGTTGATCAAAATCGGCGCTCCCGGCGCGTGGATGTTTCCCAAGGGAAAGTCTTCCCAAAAAAAGCAGGTCCAGATTCATGAACCAGATGGTCACTCCGAAATTCGGTGTTGGTGCCCCATTGCGCCGCAAGGAAGATGCGCCGCTCATTACAGGCAAGGGCGTCTATACAGGCGATTACATGCCGGAGGGGTGCCTGCATGGTGTCGTCGTTCGCTCCGCCATGGCGCATGCGCGCATCAGCCTGGGGAATGTGGACGAGATTCGTGAGATGGACGGGGTCCGTCTGGTGCTTACCGGAGCCGAACTCGAAGGCCGGACAATGCCTTGCCAGGCACGTCCGAAACAGATCGATGGCTCCAGTTTCAAAGCTCCCGATCAGCCGGTTTTGTGCTCCGACGAAGTACGTTACGTGGGCGATGCCATTGCCTTCATCGTGGCGGATGACGTCAACGCGGCCAAGAATGCGGCCGAGATGCTGGAAATTGATTATGACCCGCTGGATGTGGTGGTCGGGATCGAAGAGGCCCTGGCACCCGATGCGGTGAAGGTCTGGCCGGAATTCGGCACCAATGTCGCCTTTACCTATGGCCAGGGCGATCAGTCCAAGACCGACGCTGCGTTTGAAAAGGCAGACAAGGTCGTTTCCATTGATGTGGTCAACAACCGGATCGTCGCGAACTACATGGAGCTGCGCGGCTGCGTTGCCGAATTCGACCCGTCAAGCGAGCGTTTCAAGCTGACCGTCGGTACGCAGGGCGGTCATGGACTGCGCGACATTATCTGCGGCATTCTGGATCTTGAGACCGAAAAACTGCAGGTCATCACCCCGGAAGTGGGCGGCGGCTTCGGCACCAAGATGTTCTGCTACCGCGAATATCCGCTGAGCATGATCGCGGCCCGCGAACTCGGCCAGCCGGTGCGCTGGACGGGTGAGCGCATGGACCACTTCGTCACCGATGCGCATGGCCGCGACAACGTTTCCCATGCGGAGCTGGCGCTGGATGTCGACGGCCGGATCCTGGGTCTCAAGGTGCACGTCAAAGCCGCCATGGGCGCCTACCTGCATCAGTTCGGCCCGTTCATTCCTTTTGTCGGCACGTCCATGACGTCCGGCCTCTACGACATCCCGGCCGTCTTTGCGAAGGTCGAAGGCGTCTACATGCACACCGTGCCGACCGATGCCTTCCGCGGCGCTGGTCGTCCGGAAGCCGCCTATCTGATCGAGCGGCTGATCGAAAAGGCCGGTGAGGAAACCGGCTTGGGCTCCGTTGAAATCCGCAAGCGCAACTTCATCAAGCCAGAGCAACTGCCTTACACCACCCAGACCGGCCGCATGTATGATACCGGCGAGTTTTCCGGCCATCTGCAAAAGGCACTGGACGTCGCCGATTGGGAGGGCTTCAAGGCCCGTCAGGACGAGAGCGCCGGGAACGGCAAGTACCGCGGGATCGGCATCTGTTCCTATATCGAGGCCTGCGCCTTCCCCGGCAGCGAGGAAGCCACGCTGGAGCTCAACGACGAGGGCACGCTGACACTGCTGATCGGCACGCAGACCAACGGACAGGGCCACGCGACGGCCTACAGCCAGGTGATCGCGGAACAGTTTGGCGTCTCCATAGAGGATATCACCGTCATCCAGGGCGACACCGACCGGGTGCGCAAGGGCGGCGGCACGGGCGGTTCCCGCTCCATCCCCATTGGCCTGCCGTCCGTCCGCGATGCGGGCATCGCGCTGGTGAAGAAGGTGAAGGAACTGGCCGCCGACCAGCTGGAAGCCGGGATCGAGGATCTTGAACTCGACGGCGGCATGGTGCGTGTGGTCGGAACCGACCAGCAGGTTACGCTGGCGGAGGTTGCGGCAGGCGCAGGCGACACCCTGACGGCCCGCGAAGAGGTCAAACAGGCCGAGGCGACTTATCCGAACGGCACGCATGTGTGCGAAGTGGAAATCGATCCGGACACCGGAGACGTTGCCATCGTCAACTATGTGATCGTCGATGACTTCGGGGTCACGGTGAACCCGCTTCTTCTGGCTGGTCAGGTTCACGGCGGGGCGGCCTCCGCCCTCAGCCAGGCCTTGTGCGAACAGACGATCTACGACGAGGACGGCCAGCTTCTGACGGCGTCGCTGCTCGATTACCGCATGATCCGCGCTGCGGACCTGCCGGACATTCACTTCGAAACCCGAAACGTTCCCTCGACCACCAATGCCATGGGCATCAAGGGAGCGGGCGAGGCTGGAACCATCGGCGGCTGTGCATCGATCATGAATGCCGTTCAGAAGGCCCTGAAGGACGGGGCAGGGGTCAGCGAGATCATCGACATGCCTGCAACGCCGCTGCGAGTGTGGGAAGCCATTCAGGCAGCAAAGTAAGGAAGACTGAAAAAGGCGCCCGTTCGAGGCGCCTTTCTTCTTTCAGGCTGAAAGTTGACGCCGGTAAAGCCGGGGTCTCACGATTGTGTCTGTGGTTTCTTTTAAATAACCGTATGAATAATCTGGTTCTTGCCGCAATCTTGCAGTTCATCGGTGCGCGAGAATCGTAGATCCCTAGGAACAGGACTGTCGCCTGTGTTTCAATCCTTCTTTCCAAGGCCGAAGCTGTTTTTCACCTCGGCTGTACTCTGGACCATCGTTGCCGTCGCATTCTGGTACGGTTTCGCAGATGAGTTGAGCGGCCCGCTCGGCTTCGGTGTTTCCGAGACCAATCCCAAAGAGATCGTGGGAGCAGGGTTTTTCGTTTCGCCAGAATTCATCTGGTTCTACTGCTACTATTTCATCTGTACGGTCCTTTTCGGCGGCTTCTGGTGGATGTTTGCCAGAAATCACCGCTGGCAGATCTGGTCTGTCTGGGGCTCGTCCGCGATCATTTTCTCGACCTATTATTCCGTTCAGGTTTCGGTCGCCATCAACAACTGGCGCAGACCTTTTGGCGATACGCTGCAGAACGCGCTGCCGGGCAACAACGGTGTCACGGTGGGGGACTTCTATTCGCTCATGATCGTGTTCGTGCAGATCGTGGCGTTTCAGGTCGTCCTGTACGTCTTTACCCGGTTTTTCGTGAGCCATTACGTCTTCCGATGGCGCACCGCGATGAACGATTACTATGTCGAGAAGTGGTCGAAGGTTCGCCATATCGAAGGTGCCTCGCAGCGTATTCAGGAAGATACGATGCGGTTTGCAGCAATCATGGAAGGGCTTGGGGTCGCGATGATCGACTCTGTCATGACATTGATCGCCTTTTTGCCCGTCTTGCTGTCCCTGTCGAGCTACGTTTCCGAGCTGCCGATCGTCGGTGCCATTCCGGCGCCGTTGTTCACTGCGGTCATCTTGTGGTCGCTGTTCGGTACAGGTCTGCTGGCGATTGTCGGCATCAAGCTGCCAGGGCTGGAGTTTCACAACCAGCGTGTTGAGGCGGCCTATCGTAAGGAACTGGTCTACGGAGAGGACTACGAGCACAGGGCGCAGCCGATAACGCTTACGGAACTGTTCGCCAACGTTCGCAAGAACTATTTCCGGCTTTACCGCCACTACCTTTACTTCAACCTGGCCAGAGGCATCTACCTTCAGGCGGATAACCTGTTCACCTATTTCATTCTCGTTCCTACCATTGTCTCCGGCGCAATTACCTACGGTATCCTGCAGCAGATCCTGACCGCCTTCGGCCAGGTGTCGAATTCGTTCCAGTACCTGGTCAATTCCTGGACGACGATCATCGAACTCCTGTCCATCTACAAACGTCTGAAGGGCTTTGAGGTCTCGATTGCCGAACACGAGAGAATGTCGCCGGAAGAGCTTGCAAAGATCGTTGCGGAGAAAGAATCGAAGCTCTGAGGCTTACCTGTGTAGCGGGCCTCTGTAGCGGGAACGTTCACACATCAGGGATTGCCGCCGCTCTTTTGAGTGTGCGGCAATTTTTCTGCAACTGGGCTTGCCGCAAGCCTCGTTTGGTCAAATACTGAAGGCCCTTCACCTCACTGCCGCCTCATCGCATCCCATTCGCGGGACAATTCTTGATCTGCTGCACTTGAAGGGCCAGTCGAACTGGTTCTTCCCACGGTTTTCGGACCGGTACGCCGTGGGATTTTTCTTTGAAAAGCCGGGCCTGGAAGTTGTTATGGCGTTCTTGAGCCAGAAGTCCCGTTTCTCCGGACCTCCGGCGCCCACCGGGATGACCCGGCAGGCACCTCTTATCGGAATATCGCTTAAAGTCGCCTCCACCATGGTGTTCTTCGTCATGGCAACGGCGCTGAAGGTCGCTGCCGAGACGGTGCCGATCGGTGAGCTCGTGTTCGCACGCAATTTCTTCGGCCTGTTTCCGGTGCTGATCATGGTGGCGATGCGCCGGGAGCTGGGGCTTGCCTTCAAGACAGCCAACCCGCTGGGGCATCTCACCCGGGCGTCCGTCGGGCTGACGGCGATGGTCTGCGGGTTCTCCGCGCTGTCCCTGCTGCCTCTGCCGGATGCGACAGCCATCGGCTTTGCCTCGCCGCTTTTCGTCGTGGTGCTGGCGTTTCTGCTGCTTGGCGAAAAGGTGCGGGTCTATCGCTGGAGCGCGGTCGGTGTCGGCTTTGTCGGCATTCTGGTGGTGTTGTCGCCGCATCTGGGCGACGCGGAAATAGACAACAATTCGATGATAGGTGCCTTGATTGGCGTGATGGGGGCAGGCTTTGCGGCGCTTGCCATGATCACCGTGCGCAAGTTGTGCGAGACGGAGCGCACGTCAACCATCGTCACCTGGTTCGCAGGCATGTCTTCGCTTCTGTCTCTGCTCACCCTGCCGCTTGGTCTTCTGCTGCCGGGGCAGGCCTGGATCGTGCCGGATCTGCCCACGGCCGGGCTGCTGTTGCTGATCGGTCTTGCCGGCGGTGTCGGCCAGATCCTGCTCACGCAGAGCTACCGCTTTGCCGATGCCTCCACCGTTGCACCGTTCGACTATGTCAACATGCTGTGGGCGATCATTGTCGGCTGGGTGATCTTCAATGAAACGCCGCTGCCGACGGTGGTGCTGGGGGCGGCAATCGTGATTGCCGCCGGTATCTTCGTCATCTACCGTGAACACAAGCTCGGCCTGGACCGGACCAAGGCCCGCCGGGCGTCGTCGCCGTCGCGTTCGTAGGCGGGAGAGACAAGAGGGCAGGTCACACTGCCTTTCCTGAGTCATTCCGGACAAGTGAGGCGAAGCCGAGCGCTGATCCGGAATCCAGACTTATTTCGCGCCTTTGGCGCGGCATTACACGAATAGAAAAGAGTTCGCTCCGCTCACGCTGATGCGCTGGATTCCGGATCTGCGCGCAGCTTTACTGCGCTTGTCCGGAATGACGGCGAATACGGGTGGTTTCTTAATTCAGCCTTATTGCGGCTTGTACTCGAACCGCTCGGTCGCGCTCTTGGTGCCGTCCTTGTAGATCAGCTGCACGCTGATCGACTGGGCCGACCCGGCGGGAAGTTCCAGGTACGGTTTTTCCTTGAGCACGACGTTGGGGTTGTCCGGATCACAGGCTTCCAGTTGCCATTCCTGGTCAATCGGGCCGTCGTTCAGTCCATAGAACACATAGTCGATACCGCACTTCCAGGATTCCAGGTGGGTGAAATAGATCAGCTCCTGGCCCTGCCAGTCACGGAATGACACCCAGTTGGCCTTGGTCATGTCCAGGATCTGCTTGATCTGCTCCGGCGGCATGCCTTGCGCGGATGCGGTGGTGCTGAGAGGGGCAAGAGCAAGGCTCAGGCAAAGGGCTGCGGATTTAAGAAGCTGCATGGAAATTGTCCGGGTCTGACCTTAGAAAGCTTTGAAGGTTATGATGGTTTTGGTGTCCTGAATGCCGTCGATCGGATGGACTTTCTCGTTCACGAAATGACCGATGTCCGACCCGTCCTCGACATAGAATTTCACCAGAAGATCGTAGTCGCCGGAGGTCGAATAGACTTCGGACGCAATTTCAGCATCCGCAATTGCGTTGGCAACCTGATAGGTCTTGCCCAACTGGCATTTGATCATCACGAAAAACGGTACCATGGAGCGCTCCGGCAGTTGGGGTTTGAAGTGGGTGAGCGTGTCACCTGAACCGTTCACCGGGCCGTTCGGTTTCGAAAAAAGGCCGGGCGACAGATTCACAAAAAGTAGACTAGGACATCGCCCATCTCCTTGCGCCAGTCAATTGCGGAGTGGCGGCTCTGCACATGCCGGGTCTTGCAATCGCGCTGCCGGCTTGTTAGCAGTGCAGACATCTCATGGGGGTGCCCGGCCATTCAGGTTCGGGCTGAGAGGCGGCCTGCCAACTCCTTGAACCTGATCCGGCTGATACCGGCGGAGGGATTTGAGATCATGATGCAAACACCACTTCCCGCAACACGTCTTTTCCGGAATACCGGCAATGGGTTTTCCGTCACAGGAGAGCCGTTATGAGCCTGTCCGTCGCCGCTTCCACGCAGGCGTTGAGCGCTGAACTTGTCTTCACCATGCTGGAGCGAGTGCGGCAGAAAACGCCGCGTGTTCACGCTGTCACCAACGCTGTCGCGCAGAATTTCACCGCCAATGTGCTGCTGGCACTTGGCGCCATCCCTTCCATGACGATCGCGCGGGAGGAAGTTGCCGCCTTTGCTGGCGGCGCCGACGCGCTGCTGGTGAACCTCGGCACACTCGACGAGGAACGCCGCGCGGCCATCCCGCTTGCCATCGAAGCTGCCAGGAAGGCCGGTCGGCGGGTCTGTGTCGATCCGGTTTTCGTCAACCGGTCCCCCGTGCGCTGTGCCTTTGCACGTGAGCTTCTGGAGCTGAAGCCGGATCTTGTGCGGCTGAATTCGGATGAACTTGCCGCGCTTTTGCCGGACCGGGCGGATGTCGATAACCTGATAGAGGCGGGAACGGTTTTTGCTGTGACCGGCCCGGAGGACAGGATCGAAAGCCGGGGTGAAGACTTCCTGCTGCGCAACGGTGATCCGCTGATGTCGCGCGTGACGGCCACCGGCTGTGCTGGTGGTGCGGTTCTGGCAGCGTTCCTGAGTGTCGAAAACGACCGGGCGTTGGCCGCCGCTTGCGGACTGTCCGTCTTTAACATTGCCGGCGAAATTGCCGCGGGCCAGTCGACCGGGCCGGGCAGTCTCGTGCCGGAATTGCTCGACGCGCTCTATTCACTGACCGACCGCGACATTGAAACCCGTCTCAAGACCGGCTGATGCGCGCTTGCCGTCATTTTACATTCTGGAGGCTTTCATGACCGCAATCGCGGTGACCATTGCAGGATCGGATTCCGGCGGCGGAGCCGGTATTCAGGCGGATCTCAAGACCTTCTCCGCCAATGGTGTCTATGGCGCGAGCGTCATTGCGGCACTAACAGCGCAGAACACGCTGGGTGTCAGCGCCATTCACGATGTGCCGCCGGATTTCGTCCGCGCCCAGATGACCGCAGTCTTCACCGACCTGACCGTCAAGGCAACCAAGATCGGCATGCTGTCGAAGGTCGATACGATCGAGGCCGTGGCGGAAGGGCTGCAGACGCTCGAGACGGGCACAGTGGTGCTTGATCCTGTGATGGTTGCCGCATCCGGGGATCCCCTGTTGGCGGACAGTGCCGTGGACACGTTGATCACCCTGTTGCTGCCGCTGGTCGACATCGTGACGCCTAACCTGCATGAAGCTGCCCGCATGTTGCAGGCCGATGTGGCGGCAGACGAAACGCAGATGCACACACAGGCAGAGCGTCTTCTCGGCCTCGGAGCCAACGCGGTTCTGCTCAAGGGCGGGCACGGGGCCGGCGCGCAAAGTGCGGACCTGCTGCTGGACCGTGAAGGCAATGCGATCTGGCTCCGGTCCGACAGGGTCAAGACCGACAACACCCACGGAACCGGCTGTACGCTGTCGTCGGCCATAGCCGCGGGTCTTGCCAAGGGGCAGGACATGGAAACGGCCGTACGGTCCGCCAAATCCTATATTCAGGCCGCAATCGCCGCCGCCGATGAATTGCACATCGGCAGTGGTCATGGCCCCGTTCATCATTTCCATGCGTTCTGGAGCAAGTGAGATGACCAGTCAGCCAAAGACCGAAACCGGACGGATCAGTCGCAGAGGGCTTCTGGGGGCATCCGCCGCCGTCGGAGCCAGCGCATTGGCTGCCCCTGCGCTGGCGCAGGAACAGGCGACGCTGGAATGGAAGATGGTGACATCCTGGCCGAAAAACCTGCC
Source organism: Stappia sp. BW2 (assembly GCF_008107695.1). Classification (GTDB taxonomy): domain Bacteria; phylum Pseudomonadota; class Alphaproteobacteria; order Rhizobiales; family Stappiaceae; genus Roseibium. The sequence continues at coordinate 522,860 of NZ_VIRG01000070.1, forward strand.
GGGTCCCGGGATGACGGCGCAGCGCATTGCGGACAGGATCGAACTTATGTCCGGAGGACGGCTGCGCATCCGGCTTTACGCAGCCGGTGAACTGGTGCCGGCGCTGGGCGTGTTCGAGGCAGTTTCCGCGGGTACGGCGCAGATGGCGCATACGGCCTCGTTTTTCTGGCAGGGCAAGATCCCAGCCTCGGTCTATTTCACGGCGATCCCTTTCGGCCTGCTGCCGCATGAACACATTACCTGGATCGAACAGGGGGGCGGTCAGGCGCTTTGGGACGAGCTTTATGCTCCCTTCGGGCTGCGGCCCGTCATGGCCGGAAATACCGGCGTTCAGATGGGGGGCTGGTTCAAGCGCGAGATCAACACGCTGGACGATCTCAAGGGGCTGAAGATCCGCATGCCGGGTCTTGGCGGCGAAGTGATGCGCAGGCTTGGGGCAACGCCTATCAGTCTGCCACCCGGCGAGCTGTTCCAGGCGCTGGACAGCGGGGTGCTGGATGCCACGGAATTCCTGGGGCCATGGTCGGACCGTGCAATGGGCTTCCAGAAAGCTGCCAAGTCCTACTATACGCCCGGGTTTCATGAGCCCAACGGAACCGGTGAAGCGATCTTCAACACAGTGGCGCTGGAAGGTCTGCCGGAAGACCTTCGCGCGATCATTCTGGAAGCCTGCAAAGCCGAAAACGGCCGGTCGCTTGCCGAAAGCGATTGGGAAAATGCGGGCGCGCTGCAGCTGTTGCAGGAGGAAGACGGCGTCGTTGTGCGTCCCTATCCGGATGACGTGCTGGAAGCGCTGCGGGTGACCTCTGCCGAGGTGCTGGCCGAATTTGCAAGCAAGGATGCGCTCAGTCAGAGGATCTACGACAGCCACATCGCTGCCCGGTCCCGTCTGGCTCCCTGGAGCGATGTCGCCATGCGCCGGTTCATGGAAGCCCGGGACGGCTAGACCTTCCTGCCAGGGCTGCGGGCTGAACACCGGTCCTGGCTGCAACCGATCTCCTTGCGGGCTGGTACACTCGAGCGATTGGCAGTTTGAAACCAGCGGACCGCAAAGCGATCGCTTCCGGGCGAAACGAACGGGCTGCACGCTGGAAAATTTCCTGACTAAAAGTGTTTTCGGAGCAAACAATTGCGGAACCGAGTCCGCATGGTCCTGTTTCCGCCAAGGAAGCTGATTGGTGATTTTACCAAGGAGCACCAAAGGGTTTGTCCTACAAACCGTTCACGTTCCTTTGCGAGATCTGTGGCAAAGCCGCAACCATGCAGCGTTAAATTACGTTATGGGAAACTGATATCTGAACTGCCTATTTTTTGGGCAAATGTTTGGATGTGTGTCGTTTGGATAACGAACAGACTCTTAACTTGTCCTTTTTGAAGTGTTTTGACCATCGAGGCAGCATTCTCTGTGAAAAATGCTGCTTATTTCGCATTGCAGCATGAAAAACTGTTCGCAGACCTGACGTAAATATTCGGTTGAAACGAACGGCGTTCTCCTAAAATCCTGTCTCAGGTAGTCATCATTCGTCCGGGGGCTAGGGGATGGGAGGAAACTCAATGCCGTGGGTAAACAAGAAAACAGTTCTACTTGCTTCAACAGCAGTAGCTCTATCAATGATTGCAAGTTCGGCCTTCGCTGGCGGTTTCGCGCTGAGAGAACAAAGCGCTTATTACCAGGGGATGTCTTTCGCAGGGAACGGAACGACGGGTGAGTCCATCTCCTCGATGTTCTGGAACCCGGCAACGCTTATTGGCGCCGGCAAGGGGCTTACGATTGAATCGCATAGCTCCTTCATCATGCCTGAATCCGATATCGACGGAACCTTTACGCCAGGTGCGCTGACAACCGTCAACGGTGCGACCACCAGCACTGTGGGCAGTGGCGACATCGCATCGGATGCCTGGGTGCCGTCCACATACACCGCTTACCGCTTCAACGATCAGCTGGTGTTCGGTCTTGCCGTCAACGCGCCGTTCGGGCTCAGCACCAAACCGGAACAGAACTGGGCGGGCCAATACTATTCCCGGTCATCCGAAGTGTTTTCGGTCAACGTAAATCCGGCCATCGCCTATCAGATCAACGACATGTTCGCTGTCGGTGTCGGGATCCAGGCGCAATATCTGCAAGTCCGGCTGAAATCGGCCTATCCGTTCTCCACCTCCGCTGCGACGACTGAATTCAAGGGGGAGGGCTATGGATTTGGCGTGACTGCCGGTCTGACCATCCGACCGTGGGAAGGAACTGAAATCGGTCTTGGCTACCGGTCTGCTGTCGCCAACGATCTTGATGGTTCCTACATCAATCCGGGCGGGCGCTTTTTTGTGGGTACGACCCCGGTTTCCTTTGCGGGCAATCGCGCAGGCATCAATGCGACAGTTGTTACACCGGACACAGTGACACTGTCGGCAAGTCACCGCATCAACGACGCTTTCAAGATCGCCGGTACGGTTGAATGGACCAACTGGTCCCGGCTGAAAACCGTGCATCCGAGCAGCGATGGCGGTACGGCGACCACCAATCCGACCGGTCTGCCCAACTTGGAATTCAACTACGATGACGGTTGGTTCTTCGCGGTCGGTGGGGAATACAACTGGAACCAGCAGGTTACCTTGCGTGCAGGTGTCGGCTATGAGCTCTCGCCGATTGACGAGAACATTCGCTCCACACGGTTGCCGGACAACGACCGTCTGTGGTTGTCGGCGGGTATGACCTGGTCGCCGGCGGATAACCTCGCTTTCGACATCGGCTACTCGCACCTGATCCCGGCCGACACCAAGATCGACATTTCTGGCAACCACCAGGACTACAATTCCAACATCGGCACCTACACCGGCAAGGTCGACAGCCAGGTGAACATCATCTCGGCCTCGCTCAGATACACCTACTGAGCGGGAGTTCGCTGACACAACGAAACAAGGCCGGGGCAAACGCTCCGGCCTTTTGCTATTTCACCAGCTTTAAAAGGCTGCCGGGTAAAGCCCGCCATCCATCAGGATGTTCTGACCGGTGATATAGCCGGCGTGACGGGAGCACAGGAAAGCGCAGGTCTGGCCGAATTCCTCTGCCGAGCCGAACCGTCCAACCGGAATTTCGGCAGCCTGTGCGGCGCGAACATCCTCAACGCTTTTTCCGCTCTGCTGCGCAGCGCGTTCAAAGCCGCCCTTCAGCCGGTCCGTATCCATCTTGCCGGGCAGAAGGTTGTTGACCGTTACGCCGTGTGGTGCGAGTTGGCGGCAGACGCCTGCCAGGAACGCGGTGAGACCAGCCCGCGCGCCGCTGGAAAGGTCGAGCCCCTCGATGGGCATCTTCACAGACAGCGAGGTGATGTTGACGATACGGCCAAAGCCGCGCTCCTTCATGCCGGGCACAACGGCCTGCATGAGCTCGATAGGGGTGACAAAGTTCTGCACCACACCTTCCAGAAGCGCTTCACGATCCAGCTCTGAATAGTCGCGCCGGGGTGGGCCGCCGTTGTTGTTGACCAGAATGTCCGGATTGGGGCAGGCCGCCAGAAGCGCCTTTTGCCCTTCTGAAGTGGAAACATCTGCTGCGATGGCGGTAACGCTCACCCCGTAGCGGCTGTGAAGCTGCGAACGGGTTTCTTCCAGAACCGTTTCGGTGCGGCCGTTCAGCACGATGTCACAGCCGGCTTCCGCCAGTGCTTGAGCGCAGCCCTTGCCGAGGCCGCGGCTCGACGCACAGATGATTGCCTTTTTGCCTTTGAGGCCGAGGTCCATGAGCGATCTCCTTGCTGCAATTTGGATAGGCTTTGTGACTGGCAAAAGCGGATGCTGTCAAATGCCCTTGGGGCAGGGGGGCTGCCTGCTGGCAACCGGCAGGTGGTCTCCGCTAGGCCATTTTTCCGGGCGTGTCGGCGTTAATCATAAGGCTTGAAAATAACCACCGCCGGGGAAGTCCCGCCATTTGTCATAATAGTGATACTTGAATCGCGTCTAAAGCGCTCCAAAGGGAATTTGGAGAAGTGCTATGTCTACCGCAGAGGCATCGCGGCATTACCGGGCCTTGTTTATTTCCGACGTCCATCTCGGCACGCGCGGTTGTCAGGCGGAGATGCTACTGGACTTTCTGAAGGACAATGAAGCCGAGACCATTTACCTGGTCGGTGACATTGCCGATGGCTGGCGTCTCCGGCGGTCGTGGTACTGGCCACAGCTTCACAACGACGTGGTTCAGAAGATCCTGCGCAAAGGCCGCAAGGGCGCGCGCATCGTCTACATTCCCGGAAATCACGACGAGTTTCTGCGCAGTTTCCTCGGTACCCACTTTGGCGGCGTTGAAGTGACCGACAGCATCATTCACGAAGCGGCCAACGGAAAACGCTACCTGGTCATTCACGGCGACCAGTTCGACGTGGTGATCCGCCACGCCAAGTGGCTGGCCTTCTTCGGGGACAAGGCCTATGTGACCGCGCTCGGCATCAATACCTGGCTCAACATGGTGCGCCGCCGCCTTGGGCTGACCTACTGGTCACTGTCCGCCTGGGCCAAACTCAAGGTCAAGAATGCGGTCAGTTTTATCGGCCGTTTCGAAGAGGCGTTGTCTGACGAAGCTCGCCGGCAGGGTGTCGACGGCGTCATTTGCGGGCATATTCACCACGCCGCGGATCGAGATCTGGATGGCATTCACTACATCAACACGGGTGACTGGGTGGAAAGCTGCACTGCGGTTGCCGAGCACCACGATGGAACATTTGAGGTGATCCGATGGGTGGACCATACGCAGCAGGAGGCTGTGCCGGCGAAAGCCAAGGAAGCGCCGGTCGCCGCATGAGTTCCATTCTGATTGTGACGGATGCCTGGCATCCCCAGATAAACGGCGTGGTTCGATCGCTGGAGCGCACGGCCGAGGAACTGGAAAAGATCGGCGTGCGGGTGGAGTTTCTGACCCCTCAGGAGTTCACGACCCTGCCGTGTCCGACCTATCCGGAAATCCGCCTGTCGCTGACCCACCGGGGCATCGTGCGCCGGAAAATCGAGGAATACGGCTGCGAGCATCTTCACATTGCAACGGAAGGCCCGCTCGGTCTTCTGGCCGCTAGCGTGGCCAACAAGGCAAGGCGTCCATTCACCACCAGCTACCACACCCGGTTTCCGGAGTATGTGTCGGCCCGTTTGCCGGTGCCGCTGACGTGGTCCTACAGCTGGCTGCGCCGTTTTCATAATTCCGGCTGCGGCTGCATGGTTGCGACACGGTCGCTGGAGCAGGATCTGCGCGGTCGTGGCTTTACCAATCTCATGCGCTGGTCGCGCGGGGTCGATGAACAGCAGTTCAAGCCCTATGAGGGATCCGTGCTGCCTGCCGACCTGCCGCGCCCGGTGTTCATGTATGTCGGCCGCGTTGCCGTCGAAAAGAACATCAAGGCGTTTCTGGATCTCGACCTGCCCGGATCGAAGGTGGTGGTCGGTGATGGTCCTCAACTCGACAATCTGCGCCGGGAGTATCCGGCAGTGCATTTCACCGGTTCGAAGGTGGGTGAGGATCTTGCAAGGCATTACTCGGACGCGGATGTCTTCGTTTTTCCATCCCTCACGGATACCTTCGGCAACGTAATGCTGGAGGCTCTGGCCTGCGGCGTGCCGGTTGCCGCCTTTCCGGTGATGGGGCCTCTCGACGTCATCAGCGATACGGGTGCAGGTGTTCTGTCCGAGGACCTTCGCGAAGCGGCGGAAGCGGCACTGGATATTCCACGCGACCATTGCCGGACGATTGCCATGAACTACACCTGGGCGGCCAGCGCTCGCCAGTTCCTGGACAATTGCATCGAGGCGCAAGACATTTTCAATGGCCGTTTGGTGCGGGGAAAAGCTGCCGAATAAGGTCGCTGACTGCGCGTTTCGAGGCAGGCCGCGTGCCCGCGCACGAAATTGACACCAAGACAAGTTCCCGCTGGAACTGCCCGCCTTCCTGTGAAAACACTTGCATGAAGACCCTGACCCCAAAACAGGCCCGGCGCGTTGCGCCGTGACCTGATGCGGCTTGGGTACCCATACAATGGTTTGACGTATAGAGCGAGTTCCGATGTCGACAACACAATCGCAGCCTGTGTCTGAAGCTGGATCGAAGATGGCTGGACAGACCGTGTCCATCGAGGATGTAGAAGCTGCAGCGGAGCGGATCCGTGCCGAGGCCCTGGTGACGCCGCTGCTGCGCCATCCCCTGCTCGACGAGAGGACCGGGGCCACTGTTGTTATCAAACCGGAGAACCTGCAACGCAGCGGCTCGTTCAAGTTCCGCGGCGCCTTCAACCGGCTCAACCTCATACCGGAATCGGATCGTCCCAAGGGGGTGGTCGCGTGTTCGTCAGGAAACCACGCGCAGGGCGTTGCTGCAAGCGCGCAGTTGCTGGGTATGCCTGCAACCATCGTCATGCCGGCGGATGCTCCCAGGATCAAGCTGGACCGGACGCGCGGCTACGGGGCGACCGTGATCACCTATGACCGGGAAACCGAGGATCGCGATGCGGTCGCAGGTGACTTGTGTTCCCGGTCCGGGGCCACGCTTGTCCACCCCTACAATGATGTCGGCGTTATCGCGGGGCAGGGCACTGTCGGGCTGGAAATGGCGGCGCAGGCGGCTGCGCTGGGTCTTCATCTGGACCACGTGTTGGCTTGTACCGGTGGCGGCGGATTGTCCAGCGGCATTGCGCTGGCGCTGGAAAGCAAATCGCCGGGTACGGTCTTTCACACAGCTGAACCGGCCTTGTTTGACGATTACAAGCGGTCTCTGCAGGCTGGTGAGCGATTGTCGAACCCGGTCAAGACCGGGTCTATCTGCGATGCACTCCTGACTGACTCGCCAGGGAATATCGGCTTTTCAATCCTGCAACGCGTCGCAGGTGAAGGGGTGACCGTCACCGACGAGGAAGCTCTCGCGGCTGTGGCATTTGCCTTTACTGAATTGAAGCTTGTCGTGGAGCCGGGAGGGGCGGTTGCCCTTGCGGCCCTGCTGGCCGGCAAACTGCCTGTTACGGGAAAGACCGTAGGCATCGTGCTGACCGGCGGAAATATCGATCCACAAATGCTGATGACGGCGCTGTCCCGTTAACGTGACCTTAGGGCCTGTTCGCTATAGCGGGGGCTACAAGCATGGCTTGTCGAATCCGGGTAAGGAAGACTATCGGATGCGGCGGCCTGTTTGCCTTTTCGCCGGGACGATGTGAACGGGTTTGCTGAAAATCGAATTGTAACGCGCGGTGCCGGCAACGGTGCGGCGTTTTCTCCTTTTCTCGCCTGTTCATTGTCAGAGTTCCCGACGCGTCACACATGGCGCGGTTCGCCGTATGTTGCCTTTCAAAGCCCACAGCGGCTTCGGAGGGGCGGGTGGTACGCGCTGATTGGGTAGGGATCCCGCGCCTTTTCACAGGCATTGGCCGGTGGTGCGGAAACTGTAAAGAGATCAGCTCCGGCAGCCGGTACTTCGGCCGTCAGCATGCTGTTCCAAGAGGCATTTATGCAGACAAATACTTTGAAAGATCGGCTGACGTTTTTCCGTTACACTGATGAAGACCGGGTTTTGGCGCAGTCCCTGTGGCCGACAATCAAGGAAGCCTTGCCGAAGATCCTCGACGGGTTCTATGCGCATGTGAAAACCGTTCCGCATCTTGCGGCGCTTGTTGGTGACAGGCAGGCCGGCCTGGTGAAAGCGCAGATGAGCCACTGGGAAGGCCTGTTCGCAACGGGCCCGGATGAGGCCTACCAGGAACGCGCGGTGAAGATCGGTCTTACCCACGAACGGATCGGTCTCGATCCCAGCTGGTACATCGGGGGTTATTCCTACGCCCTGACACAGCTGACGGAGATGATCCTGTCGAAGCGCTTCATGTCGGCAGGCAAGCGCTCGCAGGCTGTGCAGGTGATGACGAAGCTGGTCATGCTCGATATGGATGTGGCGATTTCCACCTATCACGATAAAATGGTGACCGATGCAGTCGGTCGTGAAGCCGAATTGAAGGCTGCCATCCAGGAATTTCAGGATGTGCTCGGTGGTACGGTTGGCACGCTCGGCACGGCCTCCGAACAGCTTGAGGCCTCTTCAGGCAGTCTGCGCCGCGAAACCGTCGACATTGGCGAACGAATGATCAGGATGGATAACACCTCGGCGGAGACGGCGAGCGGTGTGCAGTCCAGCGCGACGGCGACAGAGGAAATGTCTGCGTCGATTGTCGAGATCGGACGTCAGGCGGAGCAGTCGCGCGAAATGGCTGTCAAGGCCGTGGCGGGGGCACGCAACACCAACGAATCCGTCACCAAGCTTGCCGGCTTTGCGGACCAGGTCGGCTCGGTAATTGGTCTGATCTCGGAAATCGCGGCACAGACCAACCTTCTGGCATTGAACGCCACCATCGAAGCGGCCCGGGCCGGTGAAATGGGGCGGGGATTTGCGGTCGTCGCGGCCGAGGTCAAGGAGCTTGCCAGCCAGACTACAAAGGCAACAGACGAAATCACCGAACAGGTTGCCAGCATCCAGCAGGCGACAAAGCAGTCGGTTCAGGATATCGACGGCATCACGTCGATCATCGGCGCGCTGTCCGAAATCGCGACCGGGATTGCGTCGGCAGTGGAACAGCAGGCGGCGGCAACGGCCGAAATATCCTCCAATGTGCAGATCGCGGCGCAGGGCACTCAGGCTTTCACGCAAGAGATCACTGCCGTGCGCGGGTCGGTGGAAAATGTCGATGGAGCAGTCGTCACCATTCAGGACATGTCGGCGGCGCTGAAGGACCAGGCTGGTCAGCTTGGTCAGCAGGCGGAACAGTTCTTCGCGAAGATCAACATCGGGCACTGAGACCATTCCGGCAAACTGTCGTGATTAACCCACCCGAGATTTTGTCCCGGCCTTGTGCCGGGACGCCCAAGGTGCGGACAATCCTGTTGTCTCGCGCCTTTCTCTCACCCTCATCCGTCCATAGACCCTGGCCCTGAGGCATCGTACCGGGGCTTGTTGGTGGACGAAGACACAAAAAAGGCGCCGCAGTGGGCGCCTTTTTCAAACGTCTTGTCAGATTTGGCCTTAGTTGAAGAGTGCCTGGCGCTCTGCTTCGGAGAGCTGTTTTAGCGGGTCTTCGCTATCTTCTCCGGCGACTTCCTCAGTCAGTTCCCACTCTGCATCGGCTTCGGCTTCAGCTTCGTCGTGGGATTCGTCGGCCGTTTCACTGACTTCGCTGTCGAACAGGGCTTCGATGGCAGCTTCATCCAGAGTGCTTTCGGGATCTTCAGCGGCGAGTTCAGTGTCGTCTTCTTCTTCCTCTGCAGCGGGAGCAGAGGCAAACATGTCGTCGATGGCTGCAGCGTCCATCGGCTCATCGCCGCCAGCCATGATGGCATCGACATCCGTCTCGGACGCCATGATGGCATCTACGTCGGTACCGGACGCCATGATCGCGTCAACATCGGCCGCGCTGGCGTGGGATGCGGCTTTGGGCGCTTCCTCGTCAGTCCCGGTTTCCTTCAGCGCAGCGTCGAAAACGTCGTTGCTGACGGACATCAGTTCATCGACGTTGGTCTGGGAAACGCCGCCGGCAAGCTGGGGACCGTTCAGGAGATGTGCATCCGGACGTTCGTCGACGGGACCGGCCGTCGCGTCGGCGTCCATTTCTTCGATGCCCCAGATGTTGATCATCAGGTTGATGCGGCTTTCAAGGTAACGCAGCACCTGCACAACCTTGTTCGTCCGCTGGCCGGTCAGATCCTGGAAGGAGCAGGCCATGAAGATTTCGGTTGCCTTGGCGTCGATGTCGTCGCAAACCGCGTCTTCGGCGCCGTTCTCGCGCAGAATCCATGCCTTTTCCTGGATCTGTTCGGCAGCTTCCAGGATGGATTGGGTTGCCCCTTCGGTCTGGGTGACGATGGCATCGAGTTCGTGAGAGGCGTCGACAAAGCGATTGCTTTCCTCGCCTTCTGCCTTGATGTTGGCAATCTCCGACTTGGTGCGCTCGATGGCCTCGTGCATGTCCGCGATGTCGAGACGGATCGTGTCGAGGTCCGGCACCTTGCGTTGCCGGGTCATCATTTTCTCTAGCCGACCAATCGCAGTCAGGATCTCGGTTGTTTCCGGTGTCTTGTTGCGATTGAGAAACTCTTTCAAGAACCTGCGCCCGCGATCGGACTCCATCAGGGTCTGTTCGAGAGTCTGGTATTCGGCTTCGCCGATCGGCTCCGGTTGTTCCTGTGCTGCTGCCGCTTTCATATGGACGCGCTTCTCAACTTGCCTAAGTGTCGTTTATTGCCGTAACACGGACAACTTCGCTCTAAGGTAAGGCGTAAATCGTTAACATCCTTTTAGGGCAGTCCCACGCCCGGTATCCCATGTCGCTCGACCGTTCCAGTATCAGCAGCCGTGTCTCGGCCCTGTTTGCCAGCCACTTCTTCGGCGTCGGCTTGTTTCTGCCGTTTTTTCCGGTCGTCCTCGGGTTTCGCGGGCTGACGGCCGCTGAAATCGGATTTGTTCTGGGGATAGGCACCATTGCCCGTATCGCAGCAAGCCCGCTTCTGTCGAATCTCTCCGACCGCACCGGTCAGCGCCGTCTTTCAATTCTGATCTATGCTCTGGCGGCAGCAGTCTTCATCGGGCTTTACTTTCTTCCCCTGGGCCTTGTGTTTCTGTCCATTGCGGTGATCGGCTACATGGTCATGAATGCACCTGTGGTGCCGCTCAGCGATGCCTATGCGCTGGATGTCCAGCGCAATACCGGGGCTGATTATGCCCGCATGCGGCTTTGGGGCTCGGCCGGTTTTGTGGTTGCCAGCATTGTCGGAGGTTCTCTGGCCGCGGAAGCCACGTCGTGGCTCATCGTGGTTGCCGTGGGTCTGGCCTCTCTCGCAACAGGTGCTGTTGCCATGTCGCTGCCTCGTCAAAAGCGGCGTAAAGCGCCTGGCGGGTCAGAGAAGGAGAGCGGGACTGGCGCTGGGGACGACGACAAGGACACGCCGTTCAAAAGCGTCTGGTTCTGGCCGTTGCTGGTGGTGCTCGGCCTTTACCAGGCGAGCCACTCGGCCTTTTACGGCTTCGGAACGCTCTATTGGCAGGCCATGGACGTTCCTGATTTTGCCATTGGTCTCTTGTGGGCAACGGGCGTTGCGGCTGAAATCGCCTTGTTCACGGTTGCCGGAAAGGTGGCGCAACGGTTCGATCCGCCGGTCTTTCTGCTGGCAGCAGGTACGGCGGCCACCGTCCGGTGGCTTCTGTTTCCCTTCGCCGAGACGGTGCCTGCCATGGCTGCCCTCCAGACCTTGCACGGCCTTTCTTTCGGCGCGGCGCATCTGGGGGCCGTTGCGATTCTTGCGCGCGTCGTGCCCAGCCGGTGGGCGGGAACGGGGCAGGGGCTGCTGGCAACGTCCGTTGGCATTCAGATGGCAATCGGTCTCAGTATTTCCGGTGCCCTTTACGAGATCAATCCGAACTGGCCCTTTTTCCTGATGGCTGTGATCGCGGCCATCGGCACACTGTTGACGCTGGCATTGACGCCGATGCTGCGAAGGCGCATGGCGGCGGAGTGAGATCGCTCCACTTGACCTTCAAGGCGGCATCCGTTGGCTTTTGACTGACGATCATCTTTGAAACGCAGATGTCTCTGTGCTTCCGAAATTCAGGATTCGCAGGCCAACAAAAAACGCCGGTCCCAGATCAGGGAAACCGGCGTTTTTCTTTTCCATACAGGCTTTTGCCTTACCCCCACAGCTCCGGCAGGGGCGGGAAAAGGGTGCTGCCTTCAAACTTCAGACCCGGCGAGCGGTCCTCGGCCAGCAGGAGTGGCCCGTCGAGGTCGACGAAATCCGCCTTCTGCGCGATCAGCACCGCCGGTGCCATGGCCAGAGACGTGCCAACCATACAGCCGACCATGATTTTCAGATCCTGGGCGCGCGCATCTTCGACAAGTTTCAGCGCGGCCGTCAGGCCGCCTGCCTTGTCGAGCTTGATGTTGACCGCATCATACTTCGCCCGCAATCCGTCGATGCTCTTGCCCGGATGGAGGCTTTCGTCGGCGCAGATCACCACACTCCGTTCGAGCCCTGCGAGAAGATCGTCGTTCTTGGAAGGGAGCGGCTGTTCGATCAGGGCAACGCCTGCCGTCTGGCAGGCAGCCATGTTTGTTTCAAAACAGCTTTCGTCCCAGGCTTCGTTTGCGTCGACGATCAGGGTGCTGTCGGGGGCAGCAAGGCGCACGGCAGCAATCCGCTCGTCGTCACCGGGGCCGGCAAGCTTGACCTTCAAGAGTGGACGATGCGCTGCTGCGCGGGTCTTTTCAGCCATCTTTTCCGGCGTGTCGACGCTGATGGTGAAGGCCGTCGTGACCGGTTTCAGCGTGCCGAAACCGGCAATGTCTGTTGCCGCTTTTCCGGAACGCTTGGCTTCCAGGTCCCAAAGGGCGCAGTCGACGGCATTGCGGGCTGCTCCTGCAGGCATAGCCTCCAGAAGCTCTTCCCGGCTGAGGCCGTTTTTCAGAAGGGGGGCGATTTCCTCGATCTGTGTCTGCACGGTTTCAAGCGATTCGCCGTAACGCGGATAGGGCACGCATTCGCCATGGCCGGTCGCGGAGCCATCGTTCAGGGTAACGACGACTACCTGGGCATGGGTGCGGGTCTCGCGGGAGATCTTGAAACCTCCCGCGATTTCGAAGCGCTGTGCCTCGATGTTGACCTCAAGGCTCATGGCGCACCGAACTCTGCCGAAACCTTGTCGACGATGGCTTCCATGCCGTAGCGGACCGGATCGGTTGCAGGCAGGCCGTGCTTTTCGCCGATCTTGGCCAGATACGCGAGGGCCTCGTCTTCACCAAGCGCAGTGGTGTTGACGGCAATGCCGACGCAGCGGATGTCCGGATTGGTCAGTTTTCCGCAGGCAATGGTCATGTCGATAACCTGCTGGATCGTCGGCAGCGGCGTTTCGACACCGCGCATCTTGGTGCGGGTCGGTTCGTGGCAGACGATGAAACCGTCCGGCTGGGAGCCATGCAGAAGGCCAAGCGTGACCCCGGCGAAGGACGGGTGAAACAGCGAGCCCTGGCCTTCGATGATCTGCCAGTGATCGGGATCGGTCTCGGGCGAGATCCATTCGGCGGCGCCGGAAATGAAGTCGGCAATCACCGCGTCGAGTGCGACGCCGCGGCCGGAAATGAACACACCGGTCTGGCCGGTCGCGCAGAAGGTGCTGGAAAAGCCGCGGTCGTTCATGGCCTTGTCCATGGCGAGGGCAGTGTATTTCTTGCCGACGGAACAATCGGTGCCGACGGCCAGAATGCGTTTGCCGGCGCGTTTGGTGCCCTTGCCGGTGGCAAAGGCCATGTCATTGTGGCGCACGTCGTGAAGCAGGCGGCCGTTGCGTTCTGCGGCTTCCCTGATCGCAGGCACGCTGGCAAGGCGCACATGCAGGCCGGACGCCACATCCATACCGGCATCGAGAGCCTCGACAACAGATTCGACCCAATGCTCCGGCAAGCGGCCTCCGGCGTTCACGGCGCCGATGATGAAAGTCTTGGCGCCAGCGTCCGCCCCTTCTGCAATCGACATGTCGGTAAGGCCGGTGTCGGCGGCGCAGCCGGGCAGGCGGACCTGGCCCAGGCACCAGTCCTTGCGCCAGTCTACAATGCCAATGGCGGTCTTGGCGGCAAGGGCGTCGGGAACATCACCGAGAAACAACAGGTAAGGACGTGCGATTTCCATGGATAGAGCTTTCAAGTGTCTACTGGAGGGAGGTACCAACTTCATGGTGAATGACGGTTGGTATTGAACTTCTCCATCAGGTATACGGGGGATGGTGAACCAGCGGCAAGAGGGCAGCCAGCCGGAATGGCATTCTTGGAAAAAAACATTGCGCCGGAATCGGCTCTGAAGGCAGACGGGTCGGATAAACAGTACCTTGCCCTTTCAGGTGACTGGACCATCAGCACCATTGCCGACGCCGAGAAACAGCTGAAAAGTCTGTCTCTCGACAAGAAACGGCTCACCTGTATCGATGTTTCCAAGATCGAACATCTGGACACCAGCGGTGCATGGCTGATCCATCGCACGCGTGGGCATCTGGAATTCGAGGGACGCAGGGTTGGCCTGACCGGTGTCTCCGATGTTCGAAAGACTCTGTTCCAGGAGATAGAGAACCACCATCCGCCGAGCTGGAAGCCGGATCCGGGCGGGTTGTCCGTTGTCGGCTTTCTGGAAGCCACCGGCCGGCAGATGGTCGGCGTTTATAAAGACGCCTTGGCGATGCTGCACATTCTCGGGTCGCTCGGCCTGGTTCTGTCGACAGTTCTTCTTGTGCCTAAACGCCTGCGCAGCATATCGATTGCGGTTCAGTTCGACCGGAGTTGCATCGGCGCGGTGCCTATCGTGGCGCTGATGAGTTTTCTCATCGGAGCTATCATCTCGCAGCAGGGCGGCTTCTATCTGAAGCAGTTCGGGGCCGACATTTTCGTCGTCGACCTTGCCGGCATTCTGGTTCTGCGGGAAATCGGGGTGATTCTGACCGCTATCATGGTGGCAGGCCGCTCGGGGTCCGCCTTTACGGCGGAACTGGGGTCCATGCGGATGCAGGAAGAAGTCGACGCGCTGCATGTGATTGGCCTCAGCGTGACCGAAGTCCTGGTGCTGCCGCGCATTCTGGCGCTGATGATTGCGCTGCCCATCCTGACCTTCGTTTCCGACGTTTCGGCTCTCTTCGGCTCGGGAATCGTGACCTGGGCATATCTTGATATTCCGCCTGCGGCCTTTCTGACGCAGTTGCAGGCGGCCATCACCATCAATACGCTGATCGTCGGACTGGTAAAGGCGCCCTTCATGGCGCTGATCGTCGGCCTGATTGCCTGTGTAGAGGGGCTGAAGGTCGAAGGCTCGTCCGAATCTCTTGGCCGTCACACGACCATGTCGGTGGTGAAGGCCATTTTCCTTGTCATCGTGGTGGATGGTTTCTTCGCCATTTTCTTTGCCGCGATTGGAGTTTGACCAGCCGATGACGCAAAGCCAGAGCGAGACGCCTGAAAAAGAGACAGCCGCGACGGGTGAGGAGTCGGACAACGTCCTGTCGGTGCGCGACATCACCGTCGGATTCGGTTCCAAGATCGTCCTGAAGGATCTCGACCTGGATGTGCGCCGGGGCGAAGTGCTCGGATTCGTGGGTGGGTCGGGTACCGGCAAATCGGTGTTGATGCGCACAATCCTGGGCCTGACGCCGCGGCGAAGCGGCAAGATATCTGTTTTCGGGCACGACCTGTCGACTGCAAGCCGGCAGGAGCGCACGGCCATCGAGCGCCGCTGGGGCGTGCTTTTTCAGCAAGGGGCGCTGTTTTCGTCCCTGTCGGTCAAACAGAACATTCAGGTGCCCATGCGGGAACACCTGAAGCTTTCGCCGCAGCTGATGGATGAACTCGCAACCTTGAAGCTCGAACTTGTCGGACTGCCGCAAGATGCCGGCGACAAGCTTCCCTCTGAGCTTTCCGGAGGCATGGTCAAACGGGCGAGCCTGGCCCGTGCCCTTGCACTCGATCCGGATTTGGTGTTTCTGGACGAGCCGACGTCCGGGCTCGATCCGATCGGAGCGGCGGCCTTTGATTCGCTTATCGCAAATCTCAGTTCGACCCTCGGATTGACCGTTTATATGGTCACCCATGATCTTGATAGTTTGCATTCTATCTGTGATCGGGTTGCTGTTCTTGGGAAAAAGCGTGTTCTGGCCATCGGAACGATGGACGACATGATGAAAAATGATGATCCCTGGATTAAATCTTACTTCAGGGGTGAACGTGCCCTACGCCGAGCATAGGTTGGACTGAATGGAAACCCGCGCGAACTATATCCTGATCGGTGCCTTCATGGTGGCAGTCCTGATCGGTGCGTTCGGTTTTGTGTATTGGCTCGCCGTTACTTCGGAATCCAGGCAGAACGTTGAACTGAAGGTCGTCTATCCTGGACCGGTGACAGGTCTTCCCGTAGGCGGGCAGGTGCTGTTCAACGGCATCAAGGTCGGCGATGTGAAGTCGCTGGATTTTGCTCCGGGCGATCCGACCAAGGTTGTGGCCACCGTCGGGATCAGACCCTCCACGCCTTTGCATGAAGACACCAAGGCAACGCTTAATTTCACCGGCCTGACGGGTGTCGCCTATGTCGATCTCAGTGGCGGGTCCTCAGAATCGCCTCTCTTGCTCAATGCGGATGGCGATCAGGACGAGGACAATATTCCGGTCATCTATGCCGAACGGTCCTTCTTCGACGATATCGTCGATGGCGCGCGCGATGTGTTGAAGCGTGCAGATACCACCATGAAGACGGTTGATGACCTGCTCAAGGACAACGGACCGGCGATCACCGAGATCGTCAACAATGCCGAGACATTTTCCGCCGCGCTGGCTGCCAACTCCGATGGCGTGAAGGATTTCATGGCCAGCATCGGCAAGGCATCGGACTCATTCTCCAGCCTGTCCGGCCGTCTTGAGACGCTAGTGCAGGAAGGCGAGCGCCTTCTGGCCGCCGTCCCGTCCGACAAGGTGACCGTCATTGTGGATGATCTGTCGAAATTTTCCGCAAGCCTTGGCAAGGCCAGCGGCGACATTGATCTTCTGATGGCGGACGCGCAGCGTGCGGCGAAGGAATTGGAAACCTTCACGGTGAACCTGAACGAAGGGCTGGATCGCGTTCACAAGATCGTCGGCGCCGTGAATCCTGAAGACGTTCAGAAGGTGGTGCAAGGGGCTGCTGCCCTTGGCGAGGTACTGCAGAACCGGACTGGCGATATCGACAAGCTGATCTCTTCCACCAGCGAAACCATGCAGAACGTCAATTCGGTGGTCGAGACGATCAGTGCCCAGGAAGGTGCGATCAAGGATATCGTGCAGGGCGGGCGTGAAGTCGTGGTCAAGGTGGATGCCATCATGACACGCGGCGTGGAAATCGCTTCTGCCATTGATCCGCTCAAGGTTGAGCAGGTGGTTGCCTCTGTCAGCACGTTCACCGACAGCCTCAACGTATCGCTGGGCAAGGTCGATAACCTGGTGGCGAGTGTCGATCCGGAAAAGGTCAGCAAGGCCGTCGACAACGTTTCCAGCATCATCGACAACTTCAACACGCAGCAGAGCCAGATCAACGAGATCATCGCTTCCACCAAGTCCACCGTTCAGAACTTCGAGGCCGTATCGGCAACGGTTCGCGGCCAGGATGACCGGATCGCAGCGCTGATCACTGATGTTCAGGCGGCGGCGGAACGCTTCGCAACGACGCTTCAGACCGCAAACGACCTGATGAAGGCCGTGGATCCGGAAAAGGTCGCGAATATCGTCGGTTCAGTCGAGACGGCGACCTCAGGTCTTGCGAATCCGGATGACGGCATTCCGGCCATTCTGGAAAGCGCCCGAAAGGCAGCAGACAACGTTCAGCAGATGACGGAAAATCTGTCCAGACGGACACCTGATGTCGACCAGATCATCACCGATGCCAAGCAGATGACCGCAACGCTGAATTCCACGTCTGTTCGTGTCGAAAGCCTGGTGGAGAAGGTTTCCACCATGGTTGATGGCGATGGCGAGGGCCTGATCAAGGAAGCGACACTGGCCGCGCAGGCGATCCGCAAGGTTGCGGTTGCCTTCGAAAGCCGGGCGGATGCGATTGCGGGCGGGCTGTCCAAGTTTGCCACTCAGGGCTCCGCAGATTTCAGCGCGGCACTTGGGCAGGTCAACCGGACACTGATTTCGATCCAGCGGGCAGCGGAAAGCTTTGAGCGCAATCCGAACCGGATCATCTTCGGAGGTGAGGATGTGCCGACCTATAACGGTGGGCGGCGCCGATGAGACTGAAAGTGCAGGGGCAGGGGCGTATGACGAAGGCAACCACTGACATGAGCCGCCGGGGCGTCTTGACCGCTCTCGGGCTCGGCGTGCTGGTGTCGGGATGCGCCAGTTCCGGGCCATCGGCCTATTACAGCATCGGTGCAGCCGATGTCGGAGGCCTGCAGGGTCGCTCCAGCCGCGTCCAGGTTCTGGTGTCCGCACCCCGGGCCTTGAAGGCGCTGGATACCAGTTACATTGCCGTGGTCGACAAGGGCCCGGTCTACAGCTACTTCCCGGGTTCTGCCTGGGCGGACTCGCTGCCCAATGTGGTGCAGTTGAAACTGGTCGAAACCCTGCAGAACACCAACCGTCTGCGCGGTGTCGGTCTGCCGGGCGACGGGCTCTTGATCGACTATCAGCTCCAGACCGAAATCCGGGCTTTCGAACTTCAGGTGGCGGGGGCCAATCGCGGCGTTGTGGAAATTTCGGCGCGTATCGTCAACGACCGCAACGGACGTACAGTCGCCAACAAGGTCTTCCGGGCGGAAACCTCTGCCGGCAGTACATCTGTCGACAAGGCGGTTGAGGCCATGAACGCTTCAGCGGACCGCGTGTTCACGGAAATGGCTGCCTGGACGCTTCAGAACGTCTGAGACCAACCGTTCCCATCTTAAGATATGTTGAGAGCCATCGGGGAGCACCGATCCTTCGTGTGTTGTCCGTCGGCCTGCAGACAGCGACGCAGAGGCGTTTGTGGCTTGCGGACCGGCTTGCCGGGCAGCTTGGCTGCCGCCCGGCGGATATCTCTGGCGCTGAACGTCAAGGTTATGAGCCGAATGGCTGGCCTCAGATGAGGGCCAGCGACAGCAGCGGAACGGCGATCAGCAGCGCCAGGCGGAGGATATCGGCCAGCCAGAACGGCAGGATGCCGGCGAACATGGTTCTGAGCGGGACGTCTGTCAGCACCGAGCGCAGCACGAAGACGTTGAGGCCGATCGGGGGCGAGATCAGGCTGATCTCGGTGACCACCACCACGATGATGCCGAACCAGATCAGCACCATTTCCGGATCGGCCAGCAGACCGCCGCCAAAGTCGAGCGAGCTGACCAGTGGAAAGAAGACCGGTACCGTCAGCAGGATCATCGACAGGCTTTCCAGCACCGCCCCCAGCACCACGTAGATCAGCACCAGAACCAGGATGACCACATAGGCGTTGACGTCGAGCGACTGAACGAACGTCAGGAGCGCGTCCGGCACGCCGGCATAGCTGATGAAGTTGGAAAAGACCTCCGCGCCGATGATGATCGCGAAGATCATTGCGGTGGTGCGCGCGCAGTTGACGGCTGCGGTGTAAAGCCTCTCGAAGGTCAGACCGCCCGACACAAGCGCAATCATGAAGGAGGTCGCCGCGCCAATGCCTGCGGCTTCTGTCGGGGTGAAAAAGCCGCCGTAAATTCCGATCATGATGACGGCAAACAGGCCGACAACTGCCACAACGCCCCAGACGTCCCGTCTTTCGAGCTTCATCTCTTCGGATGCAGTAGGCGCCAGCTCGGGCTTCAGCCGAACGGTGATATAGATGGCAGCGAGGTAAAACAGGACGCCGAGCAGGCCCGGAATGATGCCGGCGATAAAGAGCTTGCCGATATCGGCCTCGGTCAGGAGACCGTAGATGATCAGGATAACGGACGGCGGGATCAGGATGCCGAGTGTGCCGCCGGCGGCAATGGATCCGGTCGCCAGGCTGTCGGCATAGCCGGCCTTGCGCATGGACGGCATGGCCACCTTCGACATGGTGGCAGCCGTTGCCAGTGACGAGCCACAGACGGCGGAAAAGCCACCACAGGCGACAATTGCCGCCATGGCAAGGCCGCCGCGCATGCGGTGAAGCATGTGGTGAGCGGTCGAGAACAGCGACTGACTGACGCCGGAGATGGTCAGGAGATTGCCCATCAGGATGAACAGCGGGATCACTGACAGGGTGAACGACAAGCCTGTGTCGAAAGCTGCATTGCCGAGCAGGTTGAGCGCGGCGTTCCAGTTGCGAAGGGCGGCGAACCCTGCCGTGCCGACGATGATCATGGCGATCGCAATGGGAACGCGCAGCAGCACAAGGGCAAACAGCGCAATGAAACCGATCAGAGCTTCAAGCATAATCAATACTCACTGGTTTCAGGCCTTTTCACGGAACCGTTTGACCGCGAAGAAGATGGCGGCAAGGGCAGATATCGCGAAGGAAGCAGCGCCCAGCCAGCCGATCAGCGAGAGCGGGATCTGCAGGGAATCCGTCACTTGTCCGCGGCGGTCCATCTTTTCGGCATGCTCGAACAGCTTGAATGCGATCAGTGCCAGAACGCCGACGGTACAAACGGCAGCAACCAGAGTGCCGAACCGCTTGAGAAAGGCACTCTTGAGCCCGTCCAGCAGTTCCACCTCGATGTGTTCGCCGGCGGCCGTGGTCAGCGGTAGCGCGAGGAAGATCAGAGTAGCCAGCAGCAGTTCTGTCAGTTCATAGGCGCCGTTGACGGGGCTGTTGAAGGCATAGCGTGCGACGACGTCGACGCAGGTGAGCCCGATCAGACCGACCAAAACGAGTAAACAGGCCAGGCCAAGCAGGAAGCCGGCACCTCGCCGGATCGTATCGATCCGGCGAGGTGCCCGGCCATTGGGTTCGGCAGACATGATTAGGGCTTGATGCCGGTTTTGTCGCGGAACTCAGCCAGCGCGGCGGTGCCGTCGAAGCCGGTTTCAGCAACGGCTGCAGCCCATGTGGCCTCGTGTTTGGCTGCAAGTTCCTTGACGGCGTCCAGAACCGGAGCGGGCGCGTCGTAAATCTCAATGTCCTTGTCGGCAATGAAGGCGGCTGCGCGGGCGTCCGAGCCATCCCAGACGATGCCCGCCTTTTCGGCAAGGGCTTCACCGGAAATCGTCTCGATGGCCGCCTGGTCTTCTTCCGACAGGCCGTCCCAGACGTCTTCATTCATGACCATGAACCAGGAGGTGTTGTAGAAACCACCCGGCAGGCGCATGGAGTATTTGATGTAGTCGGTCAGGTTGAACGCCTGCAGAGCTTCCATCGGAAAGGTGACACCGTCGATGACGCCGCGCGAGAGTTTTTCGTAAACCTCGCCGGGGCCCATGAACTGGGTGGTGATGTTGAGGTCCTGAGACAGGTCCGCGATGTAGCCGCCTGGTGTGCGGATCTTGAGGCCGGCGAAATCTTCTGGCGTCTCGATCTTGCGCTGGTTGTTGTGGAACATGCCCGGGCCATGCACCCATAGGCCAAGCAGCTTGGTGCCCTTGTGCTCGCTTTGTGCATCCAGGGTGCCACCGTAGACGTCCCAGTAGGCCCTGGAGCCTTCAACTGCAGTGTCGGCAATGAACGAGAACTGGCCAATGCGTGAGCGCAGGAAACGGTCGTCTCGGGTAAAGGAGTGCAGCCCGTAGGTGATGTCGACAATGCCTTCCGCGGCGAGGTCGAAATGCTCCGGCGGCGAACCGACCGGCTTTGGCAGAATGCGCACGGTCACACGGCCATCGGTAACCTTGGCGACTTCCTCTGCCCAAGGCTCCATCACCTCGGTGACAAGCGGGTGCTTCGGCGGCAACCAGGATGACATAACCAGCTCGTCTGCAGACGCACTGACGATGAAACCTGTCAATGCGGAGGCGGTGACGCCTGCCCATATGGAAAGACACTTAAACTGTTTCATGATTTTCTCCTCCCCTTCATTTCATGAAGGCCGTTCTTGCCGGTATGCTCTCGCACTTGAAACGCGACACCAAACATAGTTACATATGAAACAAAATAGTTGCATATGAAACCAAGTCAATCGCAAAATCGTTCTGACGACCTAACCGAGTGTGTTGAGTGCCGATGCCAAAGCTGACCGACCTGGATACCGATACCCAAGAAACCGTTGGAATTACGAGCGAAACGCCGGGCGCCTCCCTGCCGGACTTTGAGCTGGAAACATTCTTTCCCTACCTGGTACGCGTGTTCTATTCCGACGTGACGCGCGCGCTTTCAGCGGTTTACCAGCGGGACTACGGCATGATGCCGGCCGAATGGCGGACCATGGCGATCCTGGGTTCTGCCTCCGGCGGGCTGCAGGCGAGCGAAATCGTTGCCCGCTCCAGCATGGACAAGGTGGTGGTCAGCCGTGCGGTGAAACGTATGGAAGACCGTGGGTTTTTGACGCGCGAAAGCAACGAGGCCGACGGGCGCAGCTTCCTGTTGCAGCTTTCCGACGATGGCCGGGCCGCCTTCGAGGATCTGGCCCCCAAACTGAAAGCCGTCGAACAGAAAATGCTCAGCGGCCTCTCCGCCGAGGAAATCGAGGGGTTTCTCGCGATTACCCGGCGCATTCGGGAAAACCTGGCGGACGAGTTGCAAGGCGTGATCGATTGAGGGGACTGTCTGGTCTTGCACGATCATGCAGAACCGTGAGGGAACGCGCCTAGCGTATCGTGAGAACCCGGTGCCCACTCGTTTGCAGAGGGATCGGAAGAGACCTCAATAGTGGCTGATAGCGTTCAGCCAAATTGATGCCGAGAGGCAATCGGATGCGGGGAGGGCCATTGAAGAGTGCTGGTGAAATCCAGCCTTCCTGCGAGACAATAAAAAAGGCGGCGAGTGGCCGCCTTTTTCGTGTCTGCTTGTTTCCGGCGCTTAGTCGAGGCGGCCGCTGGCGTGGGCCAGCATGGTGTAGACCTTGCCGGTATCCGACGTCAGGTAGGTCTGGCCAAGCATGTTGTCGCGGTCGTTGCGCGACACCTGGGCCAGAAG
The DNA here is from genome assembly GCF_008107695.1 of Stappia sp. BW2. Taxonomy (GTDB): domain Bacteria; phylum Pseudomonadota; class Alphaproteobacteria; order Rhizobiales; family Stappiaceae; genus Roseibium. The sequence continues at coordinate 545,414 of NZ_VIRG01000070.1, forward strand.
CTGCTCGAAGTCGGCCACATACCGTTCAACGGCGGTGCGGAACTCGGGATCGCGCGAGTACTTCTGACGGATCTCGTCGAAGGTCTGCTGACCCTGCAGGGTGTAGAGACGGCGGGTGAACACGTGACGCTCGCCATCGCGGTAGCGGTTCCACAGATCGACAAAGGTTTCGTGATCGATGGCGCGGGCAATGTCGACCGACAGCGAGTTGAGGCTTTCAACCGTCTGCAGCGGGGTCCGGCTCATGTCCGTGTCTGCATTGGCGTCCTCATCACGCGAAGCGCGGCGCAACAGGTCGGCGACCCAGCCCTTGCCACCGGAACTGGTGGTTTCGGCCGGAGCAGGCTGCTGACGGCGCGTGTTGACCGGTGCCGGACGCGGTTCGCTTGCCGGGGCGCTCTGCTGACGTGCAGGTGCGGCCGGGGCAGGAGCATAATTCACCTGCGGTGCCGGCTGCTGCGGGGCAGGGGCCGGGGCAGGAGCAGCGCTTGCCGTTGCTGCCTGAGCTTGCGGCCGCGAGATGTCCAGAGCGTTGGACTGCTTGGCGACAATCTCGGAGAGTTCCGTCAGAGCGCGGATCTGCTCGTTGACCACCTTGCGCAGGGCTGCGGAAGATTCTTCTGCTTCTTCCGGCAGGTTCAGCACGCCCTGTTTCAGTTCGCCGCGGGTCGCTTCCAGTTCGCGGTGTACTTCGCGGGCAACATCACGCATCCGGGCGGCCGCATCGTTGAAGCGATCCGACGCTTCGGTGACGGTGCGGGTCATCTCGGTCATGATGTCGTCCTGTGCCGAGCGGATCGCATCGCGGGCCTTCTGGCCCTCCATACCGGCCGTGAGGCGCATGGATTCGAACTGCTCGGACACCTGCTTGGACGCAGCTTCTGCCGCCGCAGACAGCATGTTGGCTGCGTCGCGGGCCTTGTCGTCCGCCGTTTCCAGCGTCTCCGACAGGGTTTTGGTGAAGGAACGCATGAGCGTGTCGACGGCTTCGGTCTTGGCCAGAAGCGTGTCGGCGACTTCCTCGATCGCGGTCCGGCGCTCGGAGACACGGCTCTCGACGGAGCGGTTGGTGTCTTCCAGATGACGGGCAGCCTTGGTCAGTTCCTCGGACTGGTCGCCGAAGCGGCCGGTGAGGTTCTTGATGTCGACCAGGGTGGTATCCGTCACATCGCGCAGGTTCGCGACCTGCTCGGTGATGAGGGCCGTGGTGGAATTGGTTTCCGAAACCGCCCGGTCGACGGCGGAGCGGAACTCGCCGGCACGACGGGCCAGGTTGCCCTCCACCTCTGTGAGGTTGTCGCCTGCAGTCGCGACGATACCCTGGAGGTTGGAGTTGGACGTCTCGATCTTGTTGAGAATATCGGTAACGTCCTCTTCCAGGCGCCGCTTGGTATCGGTTAGCAGGGTCGTTGCCTGTTCGCTACGCTCGTTGATGCTGGCGACGATACGGTCGCCGGCTTCCACCAGCGAGCGGGTGGCGTCGAGGCCGGTGTGGGCAAATGTGTCGGTGACATCGCGGCCTTTGACCGTGATGGCATCCAGGATCGCCGCGTGAACCTCGGACAGGCGCCCGGTAAGGTCGTTGGCACGCAGTTCGATGGCGTTGATGAGTTCGTTGCCATCGGTGCCGACGATCTTGGCCAGTTCGCCGGAACGAGCACCAAAGGCCTCATTGAGGGCAGTTGCCTTGTCGAGCAGCTCGTTGGCGACCTCGTTGCCGCGGCCCACCAGAAGGTCGGCAGCCTCAGTCACGGCGCTGTTGACGCGGGCACGAACCATACCGGCTTCGCTGGACATCTGACCGCGGATTTCCTCCAGCGTTTTTGCCAGTGTCATACGGGCCTGCTCGCTTTCCGCGGACAGGTTGCCGGAGATCTCGGCAATCAGGCCGGACAGATCGTTGCGGACCTTTTCGCTCTCGCCGGTCAGCGAACCGGAGAATTCTGCCAGCGTGCCGGCATAGAGCGTCCGGGCCTTCTCGCTTTCAGCGGTCATGGCGCGGGCGGCATCGCCAACTGCGCTGAGCACCAGTTCGCGGATCTTGCCGCTCTCACCCGACATTGCGCCGGTGGCCTGGTTCATTGCAGAGGTGACGACGTCGGCTGCCTTCTGGCTTTCGCCAGCCAGAACGCCGCGGGCTTCGCCCACGGAGCCCAGAACGATCTGGCGCATACGGTCGCCTTCGCCAGAGAGTTTTTCCGTCGCCTGGCTGAGAGCGCTGTCGACGATCTCCACGGTGCGGTTGCGCTCGTCGGAGAGGGTCTGGACGGCGGCGGTGACCGCTTCCTGAACCACGTCGCGCAGGCGCGTGCTTTCGGTTGAGAGCGTTGCCCCGGCTTCGGAAATCACGGCCGTGAGAATGTCACGGGCGCGTTCGCTTTCGCCGGTGAGCGTGCCGGAAATGCTTTCCAGGCGCTCGTTGAGCACTGTTTCGAGCTGGCTGGCGCGGCTGTCGAGAGTTTCTGCGACCTCGAACACCTTGGCGCCCAGGGAAACATTGATCTCGGCGATGCGCTCGGACAGGGATTCCGTCAGTTGCTCGCTCTGCTTGCCCAGGACGCTTCCGGCTTCCGCCAGACGGTTGTCGAGGGCAGACGTCATTTCGTCCTGACCTTCGACAAAGGCCTTGGCGATTTCCTTGGTGCGGGAAATCAGGGTTTCAGAGATCTGGCGGGCACGGGCATCGAGCGTCTCGTCGATCCGCTCGGTGCCGCTGGTCATGGAGGCGGAGATCAGCTCGGCCTTGCCGGCCATGGCAGACGTCGCTGTATCGACGCGCTGCGACAGGGTCTCCCCGATTTCCTCTGCACGTTCGGCAAGGGTGTTGCCGGCCGCCTCGATACGCTGACCGAGCTGCAGCGTGATGGCGTCGGAACGGTCCGCAAGCACATCGGTGATGTTGCGGGTCTTTTCTTCCAGCGCATCACTGATGCCGGTGGTGCGGTTCTCGATGGCATCGGACAGGATCTGCGTACGCGTCTCAAGGGTGGCCTCGAAGGCCGCAGTGCGCTGATCGAGTGTCAGGTCCAGAGTGTTGATGTGGCTGCCGAGCGCGGAGTCCATCGTGGAGATACGCTCGCCGAGCGAAGTATCCATCGACGAGAGGCGATGCTCGAGCGAGTTGTCCAGCGTACTGATGCGGTCACTCAGCGTGGCGTCCATCATGGCGTAGCGCTGTTCCAGCGAGGTATCCATCGTGGAGATACGCTCACCAAGGCTTGCATCCATGGTGGTGAAACGATGCTCCAGAGAGCTGTCCATCGTGGCGATGCGATCGGTCAAGGTTGTATCGATGGAGGTGTAACGCTGCTCGAGCGTTGCATCCATGGCAGCGATACGCTCGCTCAGGGACGCGTCGATTGCCGTGTAACGCTGGTCAAGCGATGCGTCCATGGCGGCGATGCGGTCGCCCAGGGTCGTATCGATTGCCGTGTAACGCTGGTCGAGCGATGCATTTATGGATGCGATGCGGTCGCCCAGGGTCGTATCGATTGCCGTGTAGCGCTGGTCAAGCGATGCGTCCATGGCCGCGATGCGTTCACCCAGGGTCGTATCGATTGCGGTGTAACGCTGGTCGAGCGATGCGTTCATGGAGGCGATGCGATCGCCCATGGTCGTATCGATTGCGGTGTAACGCTGGTCAAGCGATTCATCCATGGCGGCGATGCGCTCGCTCAGGGTCGTATCGATTGCCGAGTAGCGCTGTTCGAGCGATGCATCCATGGCTTCGATGCGGTTGCCCAGGGAGGCGTCCATGGAGTCAATGCGGGTGGCGAAGGTCGTGTCCAGCGTGGACAGGCGTGAGTCCAGTGCTTCGGACAAGAGCAGTGTCTTGGTGTCGAAAGCGTCGATCAACTGGCCGCCACGGTCGGTGACGATGGTTTCCAGTTCGGAAAGACGACTGGACAGACCGTCCTGCAGCGCCTGGCCGCGGACTTCCAGGGTTTCGGTAATCTTGCCGCTGATCTGGTTGATGTCCCCGGCCACACGGTCGCCGCGGCTGCCGATGAGTTCGGCAAGCTGGGTTCCGGTTTCGGCCAGTTTCTGGGTAAGTGCACCGGTCTGGTCGCCAAGGCTGGCGGAAAACTCGCCAGAGACGCTTTCCAGGACTTCCCGGAAGCCGGTGGTCTGCTGTTCCAGGACGGACGCCATCTCGTCGCTGCGGGCAGCCAGACGTTTGTCCAGTTCGCTGCCGTTGATGGAGATGGCCGTGTAGATGCGCTCGGAGATACTGTCGAGTTTCTCGGCCAGCTCACCACCGCGTACGGAGATGGTCTGGGTGAGGGAGCCTGCGGTCTCGTCGAGCTTGGAGGCAATTTCACCACCGCGCAGAGATAGGTCGACCACAATGCTTTCGCCAGTGCCGCGCAGGATTTCCGCAACTTCCGTGGACCGGCTGGAGAGGGTGTCGACGATTTCCGCACCCCGAATGGAGATAGTGTCGCTGACCGCCTGGCCTTTTTCGGAAATGCTCTCGACAACGCGGTTGCCGGTTTCTGCAAGCGACTCGTCCAGCGTCGTGACGCGGTTGTCGACAGTGGACACCAGTTCCTCGGTGCGCGAGGTGATGGTGTCGATGAGACGGCCGGAGGTGAGCGACAGGTTGGCGTTGATCTCTTCGCCGCGCGCCGTGATGATCTCGCCGACATTGGTGCCGGTGGTTTCCAGGGTAACCCGGAACTCGTCGGCCTTTTCGCTCAAGGTGTTGATCACCGAGTTGCCGGACGATGCCAGGGTCTCGTTGATTGTCGCGCTGCGTTCGGAAAGGGTTTCCACGAAGGTGTTCGCCGTATTGGCAAAACGCTCGTTGACGTCGTTCCCACGGGCGGTGAGCGTTTCCCACATGGTGGCGCCGGTCTCTCCCAGGCTGTCGACCAGGTCGTTGCCGGTGGAGGAGAGGCGGGCAACGTAGTCTTCCGCGCGGACAGTCAGGCTGTCGACCAGTTCGTTGCCGGAAGCGTTCAGCGTTGCGCCAAGGGACTCGATGCGGCTGTCGACTGTGGTTGTCAGTTCCTCGACGCGGCTGTTGACCGCATCGATCATACGCTGGGTCGCGTGGTCCACGGTGCTGCCGAGTTCGCCGGACGTGTTGGAGAGCTGTGAGGCGAAGCTCTCGTGGGCACCGGCGATGGTCTCGCGCACGCGTTCGGCATTCATGACGATGGACTCGCGCTGGCTGATCAGTTCATCGATCAGCGCGCGGATCTTCAATTCGTTGTCGTTATAGGAGCGTTCCAGCGAGGACACTTCGTTATGGACGAGAACTTCCAGCTCGCTCGCGCGCGCAATCGCGCGTTCGATACCGTCTCCCATGGCGGAGACTTCGCGGCGGATGGCCTGGCCAACACTGAGGATGCTTTCCTTGGCCATGTCTTCCGGCTCGGCCAGACGCAGGGCGACTTCGGTCATGCCGCGGGCGACGATGCGCATTTCCTGCGCGCGCCAAATCATCATGGCCATGACGAAGAAGAAAATGATCGGAACGACGATGCCGACGACAGCCAGGATCATTTCCGGCGAGCCGATCAGGGTCTGGGGATCGGTCAGCGATCCGACCTTGTCGGAAAACGCGGTCATGAACAGGCTGCTGCCGAGCGCGGCCCAAAGGGCGCTGAGGGCGAGGGCCCCCCAGAACGGCGCGGACGACGGACGGCGCTGCAAGGAGTAGATCAGGTTGCCGATGTTCCGGCGGTCATCGTTGGCAGCGGGCGGGCGTCCGCCGCGGCCACGGCGCCTGGACTGGCGCTGTTCTTCGCGCTGGGACTGGCCGCGCGTTTCCCCCTTGGACCGGCGTGCCGGTTCCGCCTGGGCAGGGCTGGCCTCTGCCGCCGAGGTTGTTTCTGTGGTATCCGGGCCGCCGAAATCGAGTTTCAGGGCTTCTTCAACTGCTGAGAGAGCCGCTTCTGCCGGATCTTTCGCCTTTGTCGGATTTGCCATTTAGGGTCGCCTCACATCCGTACTCATTACACACCGGTAATCATGCAGAGCCACTGGCGCAGCTCTTTACAGCTATCTACCGGATGCGTCCTTGTTGCGGGCGCTGCCTACCTGTGGCACCACCGCAAAACCTGTTCGTGAGGGAGGGCCGCCGCTGACCGACCGTGAACTTTCCGTTCGACGGTACACTCCCCACCTTGCCGCATCAGTAACTGTAATGGCACAATCTCTCCTAACGAACAAGAAACGGCAATAGCGTGAGTCACTTAGGGGGCGGATTGAATGCCGGATTTAAAGCATGTTGACGTAACGGCGGGTGCGGAAAAAGGTACCCTGAAACCCACTCTCAAAGCGGGAAATTTGACGGCTGCGCAAAAGCGCTGGTTGCAGAAAGGGCTTGAGCAGGCCGGTGGCAAGCTGCCTCTGTTCGATGACAACGGCCGTGAAATTCCGGCGCGAACAATTCGCGCCTGCATCGATGCGGGATGGGCAGAGCCTTGGTTTTCCAACCCAATCAAGCCCGACTGGCTGGTCTGCAAGCTGACGCCCGCCGCTATCGAAGCGCTTACCGCAAGTCAAAAAGCCAAAGAACGTTAACGCCGAATCAGGTCATTAAAATTTTAGCGATTCAGGAAACCGGCGGAAACGCAAGGACTTTTTTAATCCTGTTTCGTAACCTGCGTTAAAACGCATTAACCATGAAATCAATTTTTTGGGGACATGGCCCGAAAGGGAGGGTTTGAACGACCGGTTTAACCGGGTGTTTGGGCTTCGGGTGCATTGTTTGGTCTCTACAGCTTGCGGCGGGGTGCCGTCAGGCAGGTACAGAGTAATGTGGAGCACCCTTATGGCCCCTTCTTCCATGGCCCGCGTCGCCGGACGCGCCGGTCCGGAAGCACCGATCGATCTGGTGCAACTGGCGACAAACACGCTCGGCAACAGGGATCTTGAAGTGCAGGTCCTGTATCTGTTCAAGTCCCAGTCCATCTCGACTCTTGAGCGGCTGAAACAGGAAACCGACAACGCCGTTCGTCTTGACCTGGTACATACGCTCAAAGGGTCTGCCCGTGCCATCGGTGCGGAACGGGTCGCGATTGTTTGCGAAAATCTGGAAGGCAAGATGCGGGCGAGCACGGATACGGCCACCGAAAACCTGATCGCGGCGGTGGATGAGGCAAACCGTTATATCCGGGACCTTCTGGAAGGCTGAAGGCCAACTTACCTCTGATGGCGGGGCAGGGCAGATTGCCGCGTGGAAACGGCACGGTCCTTGACCTTTCGCCGTAATTCTTTATGTCGTGGATCGAAAACCCGCAATTCAGGCTTGGACGCGACATATGCCGAAAATCACATTTGTAACCGCCGATGGAAACCGGACCGACGTTGATGCTGCTGAAGGCTCGACCGTGATGGAGAATGCCATCAAGAACATGGTTCAGGGCATCGAAGCGGAGTGCGGCGGCGCCTGCGCCTGCGCAACCTGCCACGTTTATGTCGATGAAGCCTGGAGCGGCAAGACCGGCTCTCCGGAGCCGATGGAAGAGGACATGCTCGACTTTGCCTATGACGTGAAGCCGACCTCGCGCCTGTCCTGCCAGATCAAGGTGACTTCCGATCTCGACGGCCTCGTGGTTCACGTGCCGGAACGCCAGGCCTGATCAGCTCACTGCAGACAGGATTTCAAACAAAAGGCCCGCCGGCGTGAACCGGCGGGCCTTTTGTTTTGGTTGAGGGGCTGACGATTATTCTGCCGGCTGGGCAGACGGCTTGCGGTACCAGAAGTCGACTTCGCGGCCTTCTTCCGGATTGCTCGGGATCAGGGTTGCCAGCAAAAGGCTGACCACCGCCATGGCGGCTCCGGCGAGGAACACCGCGGACGGAGAAACCAGCCATATGAGCCCGAACGCCACGGGAATGAACACTGCGGCGATGTGGTTGATCGTGAAGGCAACACCGGCGGTTGGCGCGATATCGGCCGGATCGGCGATCTTCTGGAAGTAGGTCTTGATGGCGATGGCGATGGCGAAGAAGGCATGGTCGACCACATACAGGCTGGCCGCCAGCGTTGCATTGGTGACAAAGGCGTAGCTGAGGAACACCAGAATCAGCCCGATATATTCCAGAACCAGCGCCTTGCGCTCGCCAAAACGGACGATCAGCCGTCCGATCTTGGGTGCCAGTACCATGTTGAAAGCGCCGTTCAGCAGGAACAGTCCCGCGACTTCGTGAACGTCGTAGCCGAACCGCTCCACCATCAGGAACCCGGCGAAAACCGTGAAGATCTGCCGGCGGGCACCGGCCATGAAGGTGAGGGCATAATACAGCCAGTAACGGCGTCTCAGGATCAGCTTCTTGTGCTGCGGCACGCCTTCGCGGAAATGCGGATAGGCGATAACGAGGAAGACGAGGACGAGCAGCGTCAGGCCGCCAGCAATGGCGAAGACCACCGTGAAGGACAGTTCGAACATCTTCCAGGCCACGAAGATGACGCCATAGGCAATCAGCTGGGCGAAGGCGCCGACAGACAGGATCTTGCCCATGCTGGCAGCGGCTGTCGCCTTGGGCAGCCATTGCAGCGACAGCGACTGCGCCATGGTCTCGTAGTAATGGAAGCCGATCGACATGATCAGCGTCGTTACATAAAAGCCGAGGGCGGTCGGGAAATACCCCGTGACAGCCACACCGACGCCCAGCAGCAGCAGCGAGACATAGGCCAGCGTCTGCTCGCGCATCATCAACAGAAGATAGACCGCGAGGAAGCTCAGGAAGCCTGGAATTTCGCGGATCGATTGCTGGATGCCGATCTCCCGGCCGGTGAAGTCCAGCTCCTGAACGGCGAAGTTGTTCATCAGGTTCCACCACGCAGCAAAGGAGAGCTGCATGGCGCCTGCCATGATCATCAGGAGAACCACTGGCGACCGCCAGCCGGTTGCCTCGTTCGGGTGGGCATTCTGAGTGAAATAGGACATTCTGTAGCCGTGGGAAATTGGGAACGTTTGCCGGTGTTATAAGCCGTTTCTAAACTCAATTACATCTTGCGTGTTAGCGCTGTTTTGTCATCAGATGTTTCCGAAGCGCCAAAATTCGGATGTGAAGACGACCGCAGTCCGGCGGGGCATGGCGCAAAAATCGTCTTTATGGTTCCAGGGGTCTTGTGGGGGGAGGCATCAGATGATGCTGAAGGTGACGAACCGGAGAGGCCTGACTGTGAAATTTCGGGGTGAAGGTATACGATCCGGCGCATGAGCATTCATCCTGAACTTGCCGAGTTTCCGAAAGAGATGGTGGCCGCGCCGATCATCGGGTATGCGCGGTCCCAGCTTCAGGGCCGGAACAACGGCTGGCATTCGCATGATGCTGCACAGCTGTTTCATGTGATCCGCGGATCGATTGCCATCGACACGGAAATGGGCACCTATTTCGTGCCACCCGAGCGGGCCGTGTGGCTGCCACCCAGGGTCAGCCACCAGACCCGGTATCTGACCGACACCGAGCTGCGCTACATCTACGTCCAATATGATTACACGCGGGATCTGCCGCAAACACCGCAGGTGATGCAGGTGACGACCCTGCTGAGAGCGCTTATCCTGGAGTTCATGTCCTATCCACGTTCGGAAACGGACAAGGGGCCGGCGGCACGGATCGCCGCGGTTATCCTGGATCAGCTGAAAATGCTGCCGGTCGCTCCACTCCAACTGCCAATGCCGCAGGATGCCAGGCTTCGCGAACTGTGCGAAGGCGTGGTGCGATGCCCGGCGCATATTCCCTCGCTGAGCGAGGCTGCGGACCGCTGTGCGACGTCCGTTCGCTCGTTCGAGCGGCGGATCAAGGCGGAGACCGGCCTCAGCTACCGGACCTGGTGCCGGCAGGTGAAGCTGTTCCGGGCGCTTGAGTTGCTTGCCTCCGGGCGCAGCGTTTCCGACGTCTCTCACAAACTCGGCTACGAGGGGCCGAGCGCATTTGTGTCGACCTTCAAAAAGGCCTTCGGGGTCACCCCCGGCCGTTACTTCGACGGTGTTGACGCGGATTGATCCTTGTCATGGCGACCCAACTCTCCCGGGCGCAAAAAAGGTTCACCTGCTTTTTGGGGAGACAAAAGATGTTCAAGAAAATCCTCGTACCCGTTGATCCCGCTGAAACCGGCTTTGCCGCGGAAGCCCTTGCGAAAGCCTCGCAATTTGCCCGCGACTACGGCTCCAAGATCCACCTGATGGCGGTGTGTCCGGAGGTTCAGAGCTTTGTGGCAAGCCAGCTTCCGGATGGCTGGCAGAAGCGTGAATTCGAGGAAACCTCGAAAATCCTCGACAAGATCGCCGAAGATCTGGACGTTCCCGAAGGCGCCATTGATCTGACCGTGCGCATGGGGTCGGTGTACCATGAAGTCATCGAGGAAGCGGAACGTGCAAGCTGCGATCTGGTGCTGATGACATCTCACAAGCCGGGCCTGTCGACCTATTTCGTCGGCTCGAACGCTGCGCATATCGTGCGGCACGCACCGTGCTCGGTCATGGTGCTGCGCAGCTAGGGTGTGGACCCAAAACCGAAGACGAAATGGCATGAGACATGGCAAAACCGCGTCAGGAAGGATGCACTGAGCGGGCTTTATGCCCGGTAAAGCATGGTGACGACACGCGGTGAAGCCATTTCATCTTCATTTATGAGGCGACACCCTGGAGCGTCATGCATCACGTCGGCCGCTCGATGCCTGGTCTATCAAAGTCGACCGGCTGGTCATTTCCAGTCGTCAGCCATTGCGCGTCAGCAGAATGGCGACGGCTGCGTACCGGAAGGGGTAGAGGCTGGGGTCGGCCTTCAGGCGGTCTTCAGCTCTTGCAAAGATCCGATTGATCAGGTCCTCTCGCGATGGGCTTTCGGGCAGTGCCGCGCGCAGCACCGCTTCGGTGAAGGCGCGAAAGAAATTGACATAATCGCTGGTATAGCGGTCGAGGTCGCCGTCTTTCTTGAAGCGGTCGACGAAGGGGACCGCAATTTCATACTCCATCGCCCGATCGAGCGAAAAAAGCCCGGCGGCACCATAGGTTTCATCGGTGACCGGGTCGGTAAGTTCCTTCAGCTCACGCATATAGACCGGCTGGTAATAGCAGTCGTAGGCGTCCCTGCTGATGTCTCCGGTTTCGACGAAGTCCAGAACCGCATCGTTCAGAAGGTCGTATAGTCCGTCACAGGTTCGAGCCGGTCCCTTGGAGCCAAACACTTCGACCAGCAGCTTCCCCCCTGGAACCAGCTCCTTTGCGCGGACGGCAAGGTAACGGGCAATGTCCTGTTTCGCCTGTTCAGCGAAGGCGCGCCGGTTTTCTTCTGAGACATAACCGTTTGCCCGCGCCACACTTGGCCCATTAGGCAAAATGTAACCTGGCAACTTGTCGACCGGACGGCGGGAGAGAAAGCCAATGGCGTTGAAGGTGGTGGCAAGGTGCAGGGTTTGCGGCGGGCAGAGCTGATCGTACATCGAGCCACCGATAGCGGCAGAGTAGATCCTGTCAGAACCGAATACCGAACCGCCATCCTGTCTGAGACTGCGAAAAAGTTCAGAAAAGTCGTTTGTGGGCAGGTCTGAATGGAAGGTCTGGATCGGCCGTTCCGTGCGAGCAAGCAACGCCGGGAGGGCGTGTTTCATGACCGCAATGGAATTGCGGCCCTCCGAACAACCATAGTCGGCGACGCCGATGGGACCGGTGCCATCAACGGGCAAGGTCGCAATCGCCTCTTCTATCAGTGGCAGTATCGTTTCAATGGCAGTCCATTGGGCGGCCGAGTTGGCGTTGTAGAACCCTCCGCCCGACATGCCGGTTGTGGTTGCATGGGCAACAGGTTGCGAGAAAGGGTGATCGGGTGTTGTGGTCCGTGCCATGTATTCCCTTTCTGCGCCTTATGAATGGAAAACCTACTTGGCCAGTTCCTTCATGGATTCCGTCAGGCCTTCGACGGTCATGGGAAACATGCGGCCTTCCATCAATTCGTTCAGCATCTGGATGGAATGGGTGTAGTGCCAGTGTTCCTGCCGGACCGGGTTCAGCCAGACCGCGCTTTTGTAAAGCCCGGTGACCCGCTGCATCCAGTCGGCGCCGGCTTCCTCGTTCCAATGCTCCACCGAGCCTCCGGGGTAGGCAATCTCGTAGGGGCTCATCGAGGCGTCGCCGACAAAGATGATCTTGTAGTCGGAGGGATACTTGTGCAGCACGTCCATGGTTGGGATGCGCTCCGTGTGTCGGCGGCGGTTTTCCTTCCAGACATATTCATAAAGGCAGTTGTGGAAGTAGAAATGCTCCATCACCTTGAATTCGGAACGCGCGGCTGAAAACAGTTCCTCGCAGACCCGGATGTGGTCGTCCATCGACCCGCCGATGTCGAAGAACAGCAGTACCTTGACCGCGTTGTGCCGCTCCGGGCGCATCTTGATATCCAGAAGGCCCTTGTGGGCGGTGGCCCGGATCGTGTCGTCGAGATCCAGTTCCTCCGCGGCGCCCGTGCGTGCGAAATTGCGCAGCCGTTTCAGGGCCACCTGGATGTTGCGCGTGCCCAGCAGCTGGGTGTCGTCCAGATCCTTGAACTCGCGCTTGTCCCACACCTTGACCGCGCGCCGGTGCCGGCTTTCGTGCTGACCGATGCGTACGCCTTCCGGATTGTAACCGTAGGCACCGAACGGCGACGTGCCGGCTGTGCCGATCCACTTGTTGCCGCCCTGGTGCCGTTTCTGCTGTTCCTTCAAGCGTTCCCGCAAGGTCTCCATCAGCTTTTCAAAGCCGCCGAGCGCCTCGATCTGCGCCTTTTCCTCTTCGCTCAGGTGTTTTTCGGCCAGGCGGCGCAGCCATTCTTCCGGTATTTCGGTGGCCGGTACGTCGCTCATGAGGTCGAGCCCCTTGAAGACATGGCCGAAGACCCGGTCGAACTTGTCCAGATTGCTCTCGTCCTTCACCAGGGTGAGACGGGCAAGGAAATAGAAATCCTCGACGCTCTTTTCTGCCAGATCCTTGTCCAGCGCTTCCATAAGCGTCAGATATTCGCGGAGCGAGACCGGAATGCCGGCCGATTTCAGTTCGGTGAAGAAGGTAATGAACATGCTGTGAAAGGTAAGTTCCCGGCAGGAGCCTGTCGAGGGGCAAAACGGACGCTTTGACACGAGGCTTCGAAGCCTCTTGCGACTGGAGCGTAACGGGTCGGTTATCTTCCAGGACGTCGAAGCGAGGATGGTGTCGTGGCGGTGCTTCAGTTGGTTAGTTCAGCCTGTAAATGGGCTCGTTTGATGCATTGAACCGTAGGCCTTTTGCGAAGATGAGGTCATGCACAGAAACTCACGACCAAAACTTGCCTGTCTGACAACGTCAGAAGCTCGCCAAGTCGCCGGGGGGGCCGGCCGTTCGGCTGGATGACTTCACGTCCAGGTCTCAGGACTTACCGGATGGATCTTCTTCTTTTTTGGCAAACGAGACCAGTTCGCCCATGAATTCGGAAATGGTGGGGCCGGTGCTGGCCACAAACGGGGCAGGTCTGCACACGGCAATTGCCGCAATGCCGATACGGGCTGTGAGCAGGCCGTTGACCATGCCTTCGCCCAGACGGGCAGAAAGCCGTGCCGCGAGCCCGTGGCCCAGCACCTGAGAGGCGAGGCTGTCGCCTGCGGCCATGCCACCGGTGACCGCCAGATGCGCCATGACGTGTTTGGCAAGCCGGAGAAAGCCAAGCGTGCCGGGCCGCCCGCCATAAAGCGCGGACAGACGCCGGATCGTGCGGAGGTTTTCGAACAGAACCGCCAGCAGGTCGACCAGTGCCCGCGGGCTGACGGCCGTGACGATGGAGACGCGCTTTGCGCTGTTCATCACGATGCGCCGGGCTTCCAGATCGAGCGGGCCGAGCAGGTCGCGTTCGGCCAGTTTGACTAGGTCGCGGCCATCGATCACTTCCCGCATGTGCCCTGCAAGGGCCTTGCGCCCCTGCGCGGTTTCGGGACGATCCTTGTAGAGCGTGAGGAGTTCCTTCAGGCCCGCGGATGCCGCCTTTGCATCATCCGCTTCGGCGGCGCTTTGCAGCCCGTCCCGAAGGTGGTCAATGCGGCCAAGGCGCATGAGGCCCGCAATCTCGCGGGCAATCAGCCCGAGAAGGCCGAGTGCGGCCAGGGCGGCAAGGGCAAGACCCAGCCAGCCCAGCCAGTCGGTTCGGGCGAAGAGATCCCGTATCAGGCTGTCGACCGCAAGGCCGACGGCAAGCGAGACAAGACCGGACAAGCCGACCATCAACCACTTGCCGAAGCGAAATCCAGATCTGGGCGTGCTGGCGGCGCGGGGCAGGCGAGGCTCTTCCTCGTCGACAAAAGCCTGTGTGACCAGCGCTTCGCCAGCCGTGGGCATCCGTGTTTCGTCATCGGTCACGCGGACCTTGGCGTCGTCGAGACGAAAGGCGGCCGGTTTGCGATGGGACGGGGGCTGTGAACCGGTCATGCCAGGCGGTCTCCGATCAGGAATTCTAGGGCGCGGTCAAGCCGGATATGAGGCAGAGACAATGTCAGGCCCTCGGCGGTCTTGTCGAGTTCCGGTGGCCGGAATCTCAGGAACTGAAGATCTGCCTGTGCGGTTTGAAAACTTGCTCGAAGCGCTTCAGAAACTGAATCAGCTTGTCCAAAAAGTGATTCAGGATTGTCCGGCAAGTCACCGGGAAACATGGCGATTTCGGTTTTGCCATCGTAGGTGTCGCCGTTCAGTCGTTCCCCCGGCAACGGCGTTCCGAGGATGGCGGGAAGTGCTTCACCGCGATGTTTGACCGTCGCCTCGCGCGTTGCGCGCACGGCGGCCATGGCAAGAACCTCGACCTCGGCCCCCTTGAACGTCGCCCGTTCCTCGGCCCGGGCAACCAGTCTCTTCAGGATCAGTTCCAGCCGGTCATGGTCCGATCTGTGCAAGTGGTCTGCCTTGGTCGCCGCGAACAGGATGCGGTCGATCCGGCGTGACAGGATCGAAGACAGCCAGCTTCGTTTGCCAGGGCGGAAGGCCCCCAGAACTTCGGTGAGCGCTGTTTCCAGATCCGCGATTGCATGTGGGCCGGCGTTCAGGGCATGCAGCACATCGACCAGCACGATCTGTCGGTCGAGACGGGCGAAGTGATTTCGAAAAAACGGCCGCACCACATGGGTCTTGTAGGCTTCGTACCGCCGCTCCATCATCGCGCGCAAGGTACCGGCTCTGGCGGGGGAGGCATCTGCGGGAATGTCCAGCGGGGCAAAGGTCAGTGCCGGGGAGCCGTCCAGATCGCCCGGCATCAGGAAACGGCCAGGAGGAAGCATCGACAGGGCGTGGGCATCCGCACGACACGCCGCCAGATAGGTTTTGAAGCTTGCAGACAGTTCCTGTGCTGCCGGCTCGCTTTCCTGTGCGTTGGCATCCGTGGCCGCGAGGATCTTCAGAAACGGTTCTGCAATCTCCGCCCTGTTGTCCGCCCGGGCGCGTTGCATGGCTTCGGCGGAGAAGGTGGCGTAATCCTTGCCGAGCAGGGGCAGGTCCAGCAACCACTCGCCGGGATAATCGATCAGGTCGAGATGCAGCCGACCGGGGCCGAGCTTGCGATAAAAATAGGAGGCGCTTTCGTAGTCTATGGTCAGGCGCAGTTCTGAAACCTGACGGGTCGATTCCGGCCAGATCCGTTCGCTGACAAGGGCGCGCACATGCGCCTCGTAGTCAAAGCGAGGTACGGCATCATCCGGTTGCGGTTGAAGCTTTGCGCCGGTCATCCGGTGGCCGGAGGCAGCGCTGAACAGCGGCAGACGGCCGCCGTGAACAAGATTGTGCACGAGCGCGGTGAGAAAAACGGTCTTGCCCGCCCGTGCAAGGCCCGTCACGCCCAGCCTTACGCTTGGCACGGCCAGATCGGTTGCCGCGTCGGCAAGGTTGGCCAGTGTCAGCCGGGTTTCTTCTGCAAGTGTCGTCAATGGGTTCACAAGGGCCTCCAGCGCGTTCATGTAGGCGCGGGCGGTGCCAAGTGCAATCCGGATGTCATCCGAAGCCCTAGGCGGTATCGTCCTTCAGGTCTCGCGGTTTGACAAACCGCTCCAGATGTCCGGTCCCGGGCTGCAGCTCCGACCAGTCGGCAATATCGAAATCAATCACCGCAAGAGCACCGGTCGGAAATTTTTCCTGGATGTCGGTAAGCGCACCGGAAGATTCCGTGCCAATCAGGTCCAGAGCCGTGTCCTGGGTGGCAGGGTTGTGACCGATGACCATGACGTTCTGCGCACGGCCGCCGTAGCGGCGGATCAAACCGGCATAGTTGTCTTCGCTTTGCTGGTAGAGGTCGGACACCAGGTGGATCTGGGTTTCCTGGGTGAGGGTGGGCAGAAGGCGGGCGAGGGTCTCTCGCGTACGCTGCGCGGTGGAACACAGGATCTGGTTCGGCTTCAGGCCCTGTTCCTGCATGTAGCGAGCCATCCTGACGGATGCGGTTTTGCCGCGGCCGTTTAACGGCCGGTCGATGTCGTCCAGGTTCGGATCGCCCCAGTCTGATTTCGCATGTCTGAACAAGAGGAGCCGCATCGTCTTTCCTGGTTCTCTGGATGTTGGAGACGTACCGGCGCGCAAGGACCGGGTTGCCGGATCAATTCTGGTTGGAAAGCGCCTTGGTGAAGGCGCCGACAGCCGGTCCGATCTCCACTTCTTGGGTCGGCAGTGTGTAAGACAGCCATAATGTATAGTCCGATGTGGCACCGGAAAAGTACCACAGCGTTTCGCACAGGCTCGTCGGTGTCCAGCTACGGGTCCGGAAGGATACGCCGGAACCTGCTACCCCGGTCAGCTTGATCGGTTCAAAGCCGGCCGCTTTGTAATTGCGGGAAAATGTCAGCGCTTCTCTGCGGCCGGTCCCCTGAAGATGCTTGCGCAGGACCGCGGTTATGCCGTCACGGCCGGTGTAGATGCATCCCGCCTGGCTGACAGCATCACCCTCCATCACCTTGATGCGGTAGTAATCGCCAATCATGTCGGGGCAGCGCAGGCCGGTGAAATGACGCAATCCGCCGACGTCGCTTTGCCAGCCCGCGTCCTTTTCGGGCGGCACCTGCGCATGAACAGGCGCACCCGTGGCCGTCGGCAGTACGAGCATCGCCAGCACTAGAAGGGCGGCGGCCTGTTTCGCCAAGTCAGTCTCCTCGTCACCAGATCCCGAAGATCGCCTTCTTGCCGCCAGGCAAAAGAGCGATCAGGGTCGATTGGCTATCCTGGTCGCAGCCCGGACTTCACGACCGCTCCCGGCGCGCCATGAACGCCAGGCGCTCGAACAAATGCACGTCCTGCTCGTTCTTCAGCAGCGCGCCGTGCAGCGGCGGTATCAGTTTGGAGCTATCTTGTTGACGAAGGGTTTCAGGGTCGATGTCTTCGTTCAAAAGCAGCTTGATCCAGTCGATCAACTCGGAGGTGGACGGCTTCTTCTTCAGCCCCGCAACGTCTCGCACATCATAGAAGAGGCGCAGGGCCTCCGACAGGAGGCGTTGCTTGATGCCCGGGAAATGCACCTCGACGATTTCCGTCATGGTTTCGGCATCGGGGAACTTGATGAAATGGAAGAAACACCGGCGCAGGAAGGCGTCGGGCAGGTCTTTTTCGTTGTTGGACGTGATTATGACGATCGGGCGCTGCCTTGCGCGCACGGTTTCGCCAGTTTCGTAGACGTGGAACTCCATGCGGTCGAGTTCCAGCAAAAGATCGTTCGGGAACTCGATGTCGGCCTTGTCGACCTCATCGATCAGCAGAACCGGCCGCTGCGCTGCGTCGAACGCCTCCCAGAGCTTGCCCTTGCGGATGTAGTTGTTGATGTCCTTGACGCGCTCGTCGCCGAGCTGGCTGTCGCGCAGGCGCGAGACCGCATCATACTCATAAAGACCCTGCTGAGCCTTTGTGGTGGATTTGACATGCCATTCGATCAACGGGGCTTTCAGGGCTGCTGCAACCTGTTCGGCAAGCACGGTCTTGCCGGTGCCGGGCTCCCCCTTGATCAGTAGCGGTCGCTCCAGGGCGACTGCGGCATTGACCGCAACCCGCAGATCTTCCGTGGCGATATAGCTTTCAGTTCCTTCGAAGCGCATTTGGCCGTCCGTTTTTCCTCAGTCGGGCGCAAGGTGGCAGGCCGCGCGCGGCTGTGCAAGCCCGTAAAAGGCAGGAGCACCGGCGCGCGGCAATTTTGAACCTCTGTGGCTGGTCGGCGCGGTAGATTTTGCCTGTTGGGTCATGACCTGCCGGGTTGGTTTTTCCCTTTTGGCGAGAGCAAAACTAACCAAGTCTCTGAAATAAAAAGAGAATGTCAGAATTCCTCAAACTGGCACGGCCTTTGCGGAGGAAGGCCGATCATGGGCGGAAGCCCGCGTCGCAGTGCCCGATCTATAAAGAGGACCGAAAATGGGTATTTATGGGGCTATCAACTCGGCTGTCTCAGGACTGGCTGCGCAGGCTAAGGCTCTGGAAAATATTTCCGGTAACGTCGCAAACTCGCAGACGACCGGTTACAAGCGTCTCGACACCACTTTTTCCGATCTGGTTTCCGGTGGCGGGTCCAAGCAGGCTCAGCAGGTGTCCGGAACCACTTTCGCTACATCCCGTGCCACCAATACGGTGCAGGGCGACATTACGTCGGTCGATGTAGACACCTACCTGGCCATCAATGGTCCGGGCTATTTTGTCGTGACCAAGGCGTCCGATGTTGTCGATGGCTCAACCACCTTCGCAGACGAAACCTACTATACCCGCGCTGGCGACTTCGAGCGTGACAAGGAAGGTTATCTGATCAACAGCTCGGGCTACTACCTGGAAGGTTTTCCGCTGGACCCGAACACGGGCAATGCGATCGGCGACA
The DNA here is from genome assembly GCF_008107695.1 of Stappia sp. BW2. Taxonomy (GTDB): domain Bacteria; phylum Pseudomonadota; class Alphaproteobacteria; order Rhizobiales; family Stappiaceae; genus Roseibium. Next base: position 564,197 of record NZ_VIRG01000070.1, read on the forward strand.
ACCCGACCGTGGTCCAGATCGAGAACCAGCCTCTTGCGGCGTCCGCCACCACGACAGTCGATTACCAGGCCAACCTGCCGCGTGTTCCCGCGACTACTGACTATGATGGCACTGATGAATCCACGGCTCTTCTGAACGCCTCCGTCGGGGCCGGTAACGTTGCTGTCGCGGACGAAGGCGACTTCATAAACAGCTCCATTTCGGGCGGGTCCACCACGATCTATAACCAGAACGGCACAGCGATGGCCGTCGAGATCCGGTATGCCAAGACCGCGAACTATGACGCCGGTCCCCCCGTCGTGGACGATGCCTGGTCGATGTATATCGGCACTGGCGGCGATGCGACCGATGCCTGGTACGATGTGGGAACCATCCAGTTTGACGACACGGGTGAAATGACCACCCTGACTGCTGGTGCCATGACAGGTTCAGCGGTGAACGGTTCGGGTGACGGTTTCACCATTTCCTCGCTCACCATCGGTGGTACCACCGCTACGGACGTCGAGTTTTCATTCGCTGACGGGTCCTTGACCCAGTATTCCGACAAGGATGGCAGGGCCAGCTCCGTATCGCTGGACCCGGATGGCTATCCGGCAGGTGAACTGATCGGGGTGGCTGTGGATGCTTCCGGTCGCGTGATCGCCAGCTATTCCAACAACCAGCAGCGTCCCGTTTACCAGATCCCGCTCGCGACGTTCGAGGCCGAGCAGGACCTGCAGCGTGTTGACGGTGCCGCGTTTGCGGCAACCGCCGGATCGGGAGACGCTGATCTTTCCGGTGGCGGGCAGATCCTGGCCAAGAAGGTGGAACTCTCCAACGCCGATATCGCGGACGAGTTTTCCAAACTGATCATCACCCAGCAAGCCTATTCAGCGAACTCGAGGATCGTCACTTCTGCGGACGAAATGCTCGATGATGCCTTGAATATGGTTCGGTAATCCCGCCTTGGCCGGCGGGGTCTAGACCCGCCGGCCAGCCTGGCCTTTTCGCGTAGTACGAAGGAGAAGCCGCCATGGGTCTTACAAGCGCCCTCAATACCGCGGTTTTCGGAATCACCTATAATCAGCGTCAGCTGGACGTAACTGCGTCCAACGTCGCGAACGCGGATACGGCTGGCTATTCCAAGAAAATAGTTTCGGCGAATGTCTATTTCGACGGAAACGGCAATGTTGCGGGACTGAACGCAACTGAAGTGCGCCGCGTCGTCAACGAGCAGATCCAGTCCGACTATTTCAACTCTCTCGCCGACACCAGCTATTCCCGCCAGATTGCGGACTTTACCGACAGGCTGGACGATATTTTCGGCACCATCGACGACAAGAGTTCCTTGTCGTCCCTTGCAGGCAACCTGGCCTCTTCCCTTGCCAGCCTGGTGAACGATCCGGGCAATTATGCCGTGCAAAAGGATGTGGTCTCGGCAGCGGAAGCTTTCGCTCGGGAACTGAACTCGTCCCATGAGCAGATCGCTGGTCTGCGCCAGGAAGCGGACAATGCGCTGGTCGCACAGACAGACAGCGTGAATGGACTGCTCTCCAGCATCAAGGACATTGACGAAGCCATCCAGGCCGCCGCCCAGTCCGGGGTTTCGACCGCTGACATGGAAGACGAGCGCGACCGGCTGATTGAGCAGTTGTCAGGCTATCTCGATATCAACGTTACCAAGAACGGCGACAGTTCGATTTCCATTCGCACCGCCAACGGTGACCAGCTTTATGACGACAATCAGGCCTCGACGCTGACATTCGATGCCACGCATCTGCTGCAGCCTGGCCAGGCAGGCAACTCGGTGATGGTGAGAACGCCGGGCGGGACCGAATATGATCTCTTCCAGTCGTCGAAATCCGGTTCGATGCTGGCGTCCGCTGAACTTCGAGATGATATTCTGGTCGAGGCCCAGACACAGCTCGACACAATCGCCGCCGAGTTGTCGCTCGCCTTTTCCAATGTGGATGTTGAAAGCACGGCTGCGACGGTCGGGCTGGACAGCGGTTTCGACCTCGATGTGTCCGCGCTTCAACCGGGCAACACGATCACGCTGGATTATACCGATACCAGCGGCAATCCGCAGAGTGTCACCCTGGTGGCCGTGGACGATCCCACCTTGCTGCCGCTGGACAATTCCGCAACCGCCAAGCCGGGAGATACGGTCTTCGGGATCGATATTTCCAGCGGCGTTCCAGCAACTTACATCACCAACATCACTGCGGCACTGTCCGGGACCGGTCTTCTGGTCAGCAACGACGGCTCGGACAACCTGCGCGTTCTGGGCGACAACACTGCGCCGACCAGCGTGGAGAGCCTGAGCGCGAATGTCACCGTGACGGCCAATTCCGATCAGGGGCTCGGGCTTGCGATCTTCGTCGACCAGCGGGTCGGAACGGATATCTTCACCGATGCGCTTGAAAATGGTGGTCAGCGGCTTGGCTATGCCTCCGGGATCAGCGTCAATCCGGATCTTCTGGCCGATAGCGCGCTTCTGGTGAATTACCAGACCACACCAACCGCGAACACATCCAACGACCCGGCACGGGCCAAGTTCCTGTCGGATGCGCTCAGTGTCGGGACCAAACATTATGATCCGGGTTCGGGGATCGGCAGTGCGTCTACCCCCTTCGAAGGGACACTCGTAAACTACGTCAATCAGACAGTCGCGTTTCAGGGCAACCAGGCGGAAGACGCAGCGACCTATGCGGATTCAAAGGAAGCGCTGACCATGAACCTCGCCATCCGGTACGAAGAGAGCTACTCGGTCGATCTCGACGCCGAACTGGCCTTCATGGTTCAGCTTGAGAACGCCTATGCGGCCAATGCCCGCGTCATGCAGACCATCAAGGATCTCTTCGAAGAGCTCCTGAACATCGTTTAAGGTTGGGTGCGTTATGGCAGTTTCGAATATCACCACCTCCCGGACTTATCTGACCCGCCAGCTTGGCGAGCTCAACGATCTGCTGGCAAGCAAGACAACTCAGCTTGCCAGAGGCAAGGTCGGCACGACCTACGGCGAGGTGGGTGATCGCCGGCTTCTGGATATCGAGCTGACCCAGAAGGTCAACATGATCAAGAGCTATCAGGAAACGATCACCATAGCCAATCTGCACCTGCAAACCTCGACCATGTCTCTGGAACGTCTTGAGGACATCCGCCAGGATGCGAAATCAGCGCTCGACACCAACGATTTCGTGCTGCAGGACGACGGACAGACACAGACCCAGTCTCGCGCCAAATTGCTGCTGAACGAAGCTCTCAACATCCTGAACACGGAAGTCGCCGGATTTTACGTCTTCGGCGGCACGGATGCCGTTCAGGATCCGGTTGCCAGGATTGACGCCATTCTGGACGGTGCGAACGGTCTCGACGGGCTGAAGACCGTCATGAGCGAATATTCCCAGGCAAACCTGGGGGCGGGCAACAACGGCCGCACGACCACCTCAGCGCTGACGACCAACTATGCAGGCTTGGTGCCGACCGATTCCACCTTCACGATTGCCGAGGATGGGGCGCATGATTTCGGCTTCGATATTGCCTCAGCCGTCACGACGCTGACCAATGTGTCAATCACCGGGCCTTCGGCCACGGACCCGGACAGTTTCGATGTGCAGTTTACCGGACAACCGGAACTCGGCGAGACCATCACGGTGGAGCTCTCCCTGCCTCCCGACCACAGCGAAACGATTTCCATAGAGCTGACGGCGGCAAACAGCACTGCTGAAGAGGGTACATTTGCGATCGGGACCGATCTAGAGGAAACCGCACAGAACCTGCGCGATGCCCTGGCGGCGGAGATCGAGCATCAGGCCCAGACAACTCTTCGATCGGTGTCTGACGAATGGGCGGCGGAAGAGTTCTTCAAGACCTTCGGCGGTGAGGAGCCGCAGCGGGTCGACGGACCGCCCTTCGATAGCGCAACCGCACTGACCGGCGGCGGATCGACCACTGTCGCCTGGTATACCGGCCGGAACACGGCAACGGACGATCCGCGTACGGACAAGAACGCGGTGATCGACAGCAATCTGACGGTAGAATACGGCGTACGGGCCAACGAAACGCCCTTGCGAGAGCTGGTACAGTCCCTCTCGGCTTTCATTGCCGCGGACTTTTCCGGCGGCACGACGCTCGATGAAGAGTATTACAACGCCTTGTCGACCAACCTGCGGACCACCCTTCAGCCGCCGGGTGTCGATCAGTCGGGCATCACCGACATTGCAACGGACATCGCCATCACGCACCGGACAGTGTCTCTGACCGACGACCGGCATGTGCAGATGAAAAGCAGCTACGAAGGCACGATTGCGGATATCGAGGGCATTGACCAGGATCAGGTCGCGGCCGAGATCCTGCAATTGAAGACCAATATCGAGGTTTCCTACAGGGCTTCGTCGATCGTCTTCAATCTGACCCTGTCCGATTACCTGTAAGAACACCCGGAACTTCAAGCGTTTTCAGGGATGGTCTTCTCCCTTCGCTCTCTGGACTGCCGGTCCGGGCGGGGAAAGGCCTTGAAATATTTCCCCTTTGGGGAAACACTCTCCATGTAGCCTTTTTCCCCGACGGATATCTTCTGGTGTCCCGAACCAACCGGTTGGCGGTTGGGGTTTTTGGCAACGGCACGTTCTTTTCATTATCCCTTTTCAAAAAACGGATCGCGGAATACCGCGCAAAGATCGACACCACGGGAGGGAGAGCCGATGTGTCATGTATTCGCCGGACAGGATCCGGAACGCTACGCCAGCCAGACGCGGCGGTTGCGGCTCAACGGACAGAGCACAAGTATTCGTATGGAAAATTCCTTCTGGGCGATTCTGGATCAGATCGCCGCATCGGAAGGGGTGACAACGCCCCATTTCATCTCGACCTTGCATTCGGAAGTGATTGAACTGCGGGGCGAGCCGAAGAACTTCACATCGCTGCTGCGCTGCGCCTGTCTGAAGTTCCTTGAGATTTCGGCGAACCAGCACGCGGCTTCGATTGCCGCCGAATGATATTTTGCGCTGCAACGCAAGTTTTGCCGCTCGCAGTATAAGCATACTACCCGGGCGATAGTTGCCACGCGATACGCTTCCCGCATGCCAAATCAAGCAGAGCGGAGTAACGCGTGGCAAAAGCAATTCATTCGATGATCCGTGTTCTGGACGAACACAGGTCTGTTTCCTTTTATGAAAAAGCATTCGGACTGACCGTAGCGGATCGTCTGGACTTTCCCGATTTTACCCTGATCTACCTCAGTAACAGTGAAACCGGCTTCGAGCTGGAACTGACGGTCAACAAGGGGCGGACGGAACCCTACGACCTTGGCGATGGCTATGGCCATCTGGCGTTCAGCGTCGATGATCTCGACAGCGAGCACGCGCGCTTCGAGGCTGCAGGTCTTAATCCACGAAAACTGGTCGACTTCGCTCCGGGAGGGGACGTCATTGCACGTTTCTTCTTCGTTGCGGATCCCGATGGCTATCAGATCGAGGTGCTTCAGCGCGGCGGTCGATACGAGTGACTTGAATGGGAGGAGAGCATGAAAACCGAAAACAGTCCGAAAGGTTTGACAAGACGGCAGCTTCTGGCCCGGGCGACGGCGGCGGGAGCTGCCTTCGTGACCGGTTCGGGATTTCTGGCGGCCAGGGACGGAGCCTGGGCGACGGAGCTGAGCGCACTCAAGCCGGACAGCTTCGCCACGCTGGTGCAGATGGCGCGGGATATCTATCCGCATGACCACGTCGGCGACGAATACTACGTCATCGCAGTCAAGGGATACGACACGCCCGACCATGCCGAGGACATCGAAGCTGGTATCGAGGCCCTGAACGGAGCAGCCCAGGGGAGAGGGTATGACTCCTATCTTGCAATCGGCTGGGAGCGCGATAGAGCCGATTTGCTGCGGTCCATGGAGGACAGCCCGTTCTTTCAACGGATCAGGGGCGGTCTTGTGACCGGTCTCTACAATCAGAAAGCGGTCTGGCCCTTGTTTGGCTACGAGGGGGCCTCCTACGAGTTGGGCGGCTACATCGACCGGGGCTTCAACGACATAAACTGGCTTTGAGCCTGAGGGAGGAAACCAATGGCTGCACCTTTTGACCTGAATGACGACACGGTTGTCGTTGTAATCGGCACAGGCGCCGGCGGCGGTGTGCTTGCCAACGAACTTGCGCAGAAAGGCGTGAGTGTCGTGGCTCTGGAGGCGGGCGGACGCTACCTTCCGGAAGACTATGTCAACGACGAGTGGGAAAGCTTCGGGCAGCTTGCCTGGGTCGATCCCAGAACCACATCTGGCGATTGGCGGGTGGCCAAGGACTTTTCCGGTCTGCCGGCCTGGATCGTCAAGGCGGTTGGCGGCACGACCATTCACTGGGCGGGGGCTTCGATCCGGTTCCAGCCGCACGAATGGAAGGCAAAAACGACCTACGGCAACGTTCAGGGTGCCAATCTGCTGGACTGGCCCATCGATGGGGAGGAAATGGACCCCTGGTACACGCTTGCCGAAACAAAGCTGGGTGTCACGCGGACAGGTGGCCGGGCCGGTTTGCCGGGCAACAACAACTACCTTGTTTTCGAAAAAGGCGCCAAGGCGCTCGGTTACAAGGAAGTCCACACGGGCCGGATGGCCATCAACTCGGACGATTATGACGAGCGTATCTCCTGTCAGCAGACAGGCTTCTGTTTCCAGGGGTGCAAATGGGGAGCGAAGTGGTCGGCCGCCTACACGGATATTCCACGCGGCGAGGCAACCGGAAACCTGGAGGTTCGCGACCACGCTCAGGTCGCGCGGATCCTTCATGACGACACGGGCAAGGTGACCGGTGTCGAGTATTTCGACAAGGACGGTAACCTGCAGCTTCAGAAGGCCCGCGTCGTGTGTGTTGCCGGCAACTCGTTCGAGAGCCCACGGCTCTTGCTGAATTCCGCATCTTCGATGTTCCCGGACGGCCTTGCCAACAGCTCCGGCCAGGTGGGACGAAACTACATGCGTCACACCACCGGATCGGTTTACGCCATTTTCGACAAACCGGTGAAGATGTGGCGTGGAACCACCATGGCCGGCATCATCCAGGATGAAGCCCGTCACGACCCCTCCCGCGGCTTCGTCGGGGGATATGAACTTGAAACCCTGTCGCTCGGACTGCCGTTCATGGCGGCGTTTCTTGATCCGGGCGCGTGGGGCCGGGAATTCACCAGTGCACTCGACGGCTATGAAAACATGGCCGGGCTTTGGATCGTCGGTGAAGACATGCCTCAGGAAACGAACCGGGTCACGCTCAATCACGACGTGAAGGATGCCCTGGGCCTGCCGGTGGCGAATGTTCACTTCGACGATCATCCGAACGACGTTGCCATGCGCAATCACGCCTACAGGCAGGGGGAAGCCATTTATGACGCGGTCGGAGCGACCCGGACCTTCCCGACACCGCCATACCCGTCGACCCATAACCTGGGCACCAACCGGATGTCGGAAAACCCCCGTGACGGTGTGGTCAATCGCTGGGGGCAAAGCCACGATATAGCCAATCTGTTCGTGTCGGACGGGTCCCAGTTCACCACGGGAGCTTCTGAAAACCCGACCCTGACAATCGTGGCGCTGGCCATCCGTCAGGCCGATCACATCGCCCGGGAGATGAGTGCCGGCAATCTGTAGTCCTGAGATGGCGGGCTTCCGGGAGCTTGCGTTTTCAGGGGCCGGTCACCCCGGAGGTTCGGAAACGGTTGCCTGCGTTCGATGGAACGCAGGTATTTCCGGAAGTGATGCATGTGTCTCGGCTGCAATTTCTGCCCGCAGCTTGAGGATCCGCTGATCCCCGGCGGAGACTTCCTCCGTTTCTACCGGGGGAGGGCAGTTGGAACGTTGCAGTCAAGAGAAAGGCCGCCGAGGTTACCTTGGCGGCCTTTCTTGATAACGGGTCGTGTTTTCCAAGACTGTTCTTGAATCGGCAGTGCCGGGATCAGCTTCTCAGACCCTCGGCAATCGATCGGTTGATGTTGATGATGGTTCCGAGCTTGGTTTCATCATCAGTCGACATGATTGTGATTGTCTGCTTGAACACGAATAAGCCGAGCGTGGCGATGTTGTTCTTGATCTCCTGAGGCAGTTCGCTTTCAGCACTGGTCGCGGACGTCACGAGAATTGTCCAGAGCTTGCGATTGTAAACCAGGGCGTCATCTTTTTCCGCAAGCGAGGAATTCGCCCATTCATCCTTGATCAACTGAAGCCGGGCTGCGGCTTTCATCAGCAGATTCGCTTCCAGCTCCCTCGGTGACATCGCCACCTGGCTCGTTTTCTGGTAAGCCTGCGCTGCCTGTTTGTACATGACCGATCAGCGTCCCTTCATACTCGATGAGCTTACGTGCTTCTTTCAGTGCTTTATAGAAGGCGCCGGTTAGTATGGCGTTACTAATCCTGGTGACAAAAGGGATCGTACTCGGCGCGGCCTTCACTATGTCATTGACGAGGCTGAAGTAACTCTCCTGAATCTTCTCCAAGTCAGTTGACAGATACATCAGCTGAACGGCCAGGTAGACCCGTTTGGCTGGCGTATCCGCAGTGGCCGGCGTGAGAATATCCTTTTCTCGCAGAATGGGGGCCTGGCCTTCGATAAATAGGCGAGTACGTTGGTTGTCATTGGTGATGACACTTTCCCCAATGATAATTCGCTCGCCCGGTTTTAGCTCGACCTTGAGCGCCATTCCGTGACCTCCACGCAGAAGTATCGCCATGAAACGTTAACGAAACCGTTAACGGTTTGCCCCCGATACTTTAATGATAATCGCCTCCGGTGTTAACCGAAGAGGCTCAAGACGCTCTGATCTGCCTGGTTGGCCAGAGACAGAGCAGTCGAAGAAAGCTGCTGACGGGTCTGCAGCGCAAGCATGTTAGCACCTTCTTCGTTCATGTCCGCAATTGTTAGGTGGCCTGCGCCAACCTCCAGCGTGTTGATCAGATTTTGTGTGAAATCGGTTCGGATTTCCACAGTTGAAAGCGCCGTACCCATGGAGCGGGCCGCGCTGCGAAGCTCATCGAGCGCCGCGTTGATGGCCTGCAGCGTTCGATCGATATCTGTATCCGACTTGAACTCGGATGCCGCGGCCGTCAGCGACACGGTGCCGGATGAGGATCCGAGCGTCAGTCTGTTGAAGTCGTTGTTGCTGCTGGAAATGTCGAAAGACACTTCGCCGATAAGGCTGATGCTGCCGCCGGAGAAGGTCGCATCCAGACCCTTCACGTTGTCGATAAAGGTCACGAGATCGCTAACCGTGGTTTCTTCATCGATTTCCAGCGAGGCTGGCTCGAAGCCGTTACCGTCGGTGATCGTGATCGTATCGCCGGCCTGAAAACCGCCGGACGTGACCAGTGTCGCCGTCGAACTGAGTGCGGACACAGTCATGGTTGTCGTGGTGCCACCGGTATCACCACCGTCCGTCGCTGCGCCGCCGCCAGTATTGTCCTTGGAGATATACAGCGCGTTGTCGAGGCCGGAGGTGATCGTGATGGAATCCGTTGCTTCGTCGAAAGTGGCCTGAACGCCGTTAAGGTCATTCAACGCATCCACATAATCCTGCACCGTGGTGATGTCGGTACCGACAGTCAGGTTGGTGGTGCCGGACGAATCCGTGATGCTGACAATGTTGCCGGTCGCCCAGTCACCCAGATCCGTCAGGTTCGAGGAGGCCTGCAAGCCCGACAGGGAAATGGTGCTCGTACCGCCGAACAGATTGAACGACGATGTGCCGGTGCCGCCTGCATCGAGATCGTCAAGATTGAGCCCGTCGTCCAGAGATGTGTCGGTAAAGTCGACCGGATTGACGGTGAGGTTCGAGGTGCTGTCCTCGTTGAAGATAACCTCGAGCTCGTTTCCGGCCCCGGCAAGTAGGTTCTTGCCCTTGTAGCTGGAGTCCCGCGCCATGTCTTCGATCTGCTCGAGCAGATCGTTGTACTGGCTGGTGAACAGCTTGCGTTCATACTCGCTGGATGTCTGCAAGGCCTGGTTCGCGATGGCCTTTGCGGATTCTACCAGCTTCGTGATGGACGTGATGCCCTTGTCCGCGGCCCGGATCGTCTGAACCGCCTGGCCCATGTTGTCCAGAAGGTTGGAGAGATCGCTTGCCCTGTCGTTGAGCGACTGGGAGGTGAAATAAGAGTTCGGATTGTCGAGCGCCGTGTTGACCTTCAAACCGGTTGCCAGGCGCGTTTGCGTGATCGACTGCAAATCAGCCGTTTGTTTCAGCGACAGGAGATTGTCCCGGACAGCACTGGAGAGAACAATATCAGGCATCAGACTTCACCGCTTTCCCTATTCAGGTCTCGCCAAAGGCATCATGCAGGTATTTCAAGTCGAGCATGCACCTTTGTCGTAAATCTAAATGGAAAGTTAATCGCTGATGCACGTATTAACGTGCTGTAAATAAAAGTTACCAAAAGCTTTCTTTTAAGGCTTTGATTTTCAACGATAAAAAATTTCACTTTTCGACAGTAATTCAGGCCAAAAACGAAAACGGCGGACCAGTGGCCCGCCGTTTCCGTTGCTTGTTTGTGAGTCGTGCGTCCGACTGATTCTCTGTGAATTAGAAGAGGGATAGCACGGTCTGGTCCGCCTGCGAGGCGAAGGACAGAGAGGTTGAGGCAAGCTGCTGACGTGTCTGCAGGGCCAGCAGGTTTGCACCTTCCTCGTTGGTATCTGCCAGGGTCAAAAGACCAGCACCTTCCTGCAGAGTATTGATCAAGGTCTTCGTGAAGTCTTGCCGGATCTCTACAGTGGAGAGGTTGGTACCGAATTCGGAAGCCTGGGATCGCAGGTTAGACAGACTGGTGTTCAACCGGTCAATGACACGGTTGATGTTCGTGTCGGTTGCGAACCCACTGTCGGAGATCGCGGAGAGCGTGATCCCGTCGGTATCCGCAGCAAAGCCGGAGCTGACGAAGTCCGTGTTGTCACTGGTCAATGTCAGGTCGGTTTCGGACGTAATGGTGATCTTGCCCGAGCCGGTGTCGAAGTTGGCGGTAACGCCATTGAAGTCGTTGATGAAGTTCTCCAGATCATCAACGGTGCTGTCTTCTTCGATCTCGAAGGAACCGAGTTCGTAGCCGTTGCCGTCCGTCAGCGTGAGAGTGTCACCCACCGCGAAAGAACCGGAATCGACGAGCGTGTCGGTCGTCGAAGTGAAGGCTGTTGCATCAACATTGGAGCCCGTCAGGACAGTCGTTGTCGAGTCGTTGCTGATGTAGAAGTCTTCATCCGAGTAAATGCTCAGCTCGCCGGTGTTGTTGTCATATTCAGCGCGTACGCCTGCAATGTCATTGAGGCCATCGACAAGGTCCTGAACAGTTGCCCCGCCGGAGACGCCGCTCGTACCGGAGATAACGGCCGGAGTGGTTGCAGTGTTGTCAATGAAGCTGAGGGAGCTGGTGGTGGAGGCTACCAAAGTGGAGTCGACGAGGGCCGAACTGATGTTTAGAGCGGAACCGCCGGCATCCTGCAGTGTGAAGGTGGCTGAACCACCCTGAAGCTGCATGGTGGTCGAAGAGCCCACGCCTTCAGCCAGATCGGAAAGGTTCAGACCGGTGGAAATAGAGGTGTCCGTGTAGTCGACCGCTTCAATAGTCAGTTTGGACGTTGCGTCTTCATTGAAGATGGTGGTCAGGTCGTTGCCGTCACCTGCGAGCAGGTTCTTGCCTTTGTACGAGCTGTCCTTGGCGACATCTTCGATCTGTTCCAGCAGAGCATTGTATTGTGCTGCGTAGGTCTTACGCTCGTACTGGCTCTGGGTCTGCAGCGCCTGGTTGGCTTTTGCTTTCGCAGTTTCAACCAGATCCGTGATCGTCTGAATGCCTTTGTCTGCAGACTTGATGGTCTGCAGGGACTGGCCCATGTCGTCCAGCAGGGTGCTGAGATCGCCTGCACGGGAGTTCAGGCCGGACGCCGTGAAAAAGCTGTTCGGATTGTCCAGCGCGGAGTTCACCTTCAAACCGGTTGCCAGCTTGTTCTGAACACCCGACATCAGGTCTGCGGTTGATTGAAGTGTGAGGAGGTTTTGCCGCACGGCGGCTGACAGCGTAATGTCACGCATCGAATTATCCCTTTCCTGGGTCAAATTTCATCTGCTCTTCCTGAGCAGGTTGGGACCGATGATCGAGCGTTAACCTTAATCAATGGTTAAATGCTTGAAAAATTTGGTTATCGGGACGTTAACCCCCTTTGGGACCTTGTCTGAAATGGCAGTGAGATTGTCCTGCTCAACCGGGTGACGGTGCCCACAAATATCAGTGTCTTTACTGCGGAAGGAGCAATCTTGCAGCGGTACGCTGGCGCAGAAAACATGGAATTCTGCGAAGTTTGACTAGTCTGTGTCCCGGTGGGCGAAGCAATCGGAAAAAAAATTCGTCGTGATGCTCAAGGTTGCGCATGCAGATGAGGGGAGGTGCGCAGAAGTTCGGATGGACTGTGCTGGCCGTAATCAAACCAGCGAGCCTGCGCATATTGCGAGTCAGGTTTTGATCTGCCCGCAGCAGAACCTTAACGAACGGGCCGTGAGCGGCGTTGCCGGTTCTATGGAAGGGGAAGGGCAGCCATGACTATGGGAGAGAGGGAGGAGGCGCAAAGACCGGCGAGCGTGTCATCAGGGCGACCTGCCGAGCGCGTTTGCTCCGCCTAAAAAGAGAAAAGCGGGCCGAAGCCCGCTTTCCAATGTCGTTCTAACCGGAGTTTTCGGCTTAGAAGAGACGCAGAACGTTCTGGTCTGCCTGTGCTGCGAAGGACAGCGAGGTAGATGCCAGCTGCTGACGAGTCTGCAGGGCCAGCAGGTTTGCACCTTCTTCGTTGGTATCGGCCAGCGTCAGCTTGCCTGCACCTTCTTCCAGCGTGTTGATCAGGTTCTTGGTGAAGTCCTGACGGTTTTCAACGATGGAGAGGTTGGTACCGAAGGAGGAAGCCTGTGTTCTCAGGTTGCCAAGAGCTGTGTTCAAGCGATCAACGACCCGGTTAATGTCGCTGTCCGTTGCAAACCCACTGTCGGAAATCGCCGAGATGTTGATCCCGTCGGTATCCGCCGCAAAGCCGGAGCTTGCGAAGTCTGCGTTGTCACTGGTCAGCGATAGGTCGGTTTCGGACGTGATGGTGATCTTGCCCGAGCCGGTGTCGAAGTTGGCGGAAATGCCGTTGAAGTCGTTGATGAAGTTCTCCAGATCATCAACGGTGCTGTCGTCTTCGATCTCGAAGGAGCCGAGTTCGTAGCCGTTGCCGTCGGTCAGTGTCAGCGTATCGCCGACAGAGAACGAACCGGATTCGATCAGCGAGTCGGTCGTCGAAGTGAAGGCCGTTGCGTCGACATTGGAGCCCGTCAGGACAGTCGTTGTCGAGTCGTTGCTGATGTAGAAGTCTTCATCCGAGTAGATGCTCAGTTCGCCGGTGTCATTGTCGAATTCGGCGCGCACACCGGAAATGGCATTGAGGCCATCAACGAGGTCCTGAACAGTTGCCCCGCCGGAGACGCCGCTCGTACCGGAGATAACGGCCGGAGTGGTAGCGGTGTCGTCGATGAAGCTAAGGGAGCTCGTGGTAGAAGCAACCAGCGTGGATTCGGAGAGAGTCGAGCTGGTGTTCAGAGCGGAGCCGCCTGCATCCTGCAGGGTGAAGGTGGCTGAACCACCCTGGAGCTGCAGGGTTGAGGAAGCGCCTTCGCCTTCTGCCAGGTCGGAGAGGTTCAGACCGGTGGACAGGGCGGTGTCGGTGTAGTCAACAGCTTCAATGTCGAGCTTCGAAGTGGAGTCTTCGTTGAAGATGGTTCTCAGGTCGTTGCCTTCACCTGCGAGCAGGTTCTTGCCTTTGTAACCGGAGTCCTTCGCCAGGTCTTCGATCTGCGTCAGCAGGTCGTTGTACTGAGAGGCAAACTGCTTGCGCTCATACTGGCTCTGGGTCTGCAGGGCCTGGTTGGCCTTTGCTTTTGCAGATTCAACGAGCTTCGTGATGCTCTGGATGCCCTGATCGGCAGCCTTCAGCGTCTGTGTGGACTGGCCCATGTCGTCCAGAAGAGTGGACAGGTCGTTTGCACGGGAGGTCAGGCCGGAAGCCGTGAAGAAGCTGTTCGGATTGTCCAGAGCAGAGTTCACCTTCTTGCCGGTCGCCAGCTTGTTCTGGACTTCAGACATGAACTGTGCGGTGGACTGGAGGGTGTTGAGGTTCGCGCGAACCCCACTGGACAGAGTAATATCAGCCATGATGTTTCCTTTCTAGGAATACTAGGTACGAGGACCCTTCCTGGATCCGAGGAACATCTATCGGCGGTTTCTTGTAACAACTTCTAAACAAAGATGGTTAGCGAGAATTAACCTTAACAGCGCCCTAAGCCGAGCAACTAAAATCATTGCCAGAAAGAGTTGAGTCAATTGTTTTTAAAGAGATATTTGAGGCGAAGTGAAACTCTTAACGGTGCAAGTCGAATACTTGATGGCCCCGTTTGAAAGGGCGCTTCGGTCTTGCAAATTTCCCTGAAGAAAGTCGGTTTGCCGGTAGTCTGACAAAGTTGTTAACCCGCGGTCCAGGTGCAGCCAATGAAAGTGCCGCTATCAGCGCAAACAACGGGTGACCAACAGACTGTCGTTACTGTGCCGTCAGGCCGATCTGCAGGAGGTGATTGCCGTCAAGCTTCCAAGAGCGAGCTTCGCAAGGCAATGGGCCAGAGACCCCGGGGGAGGGAAGAACGCAGTTCGGTGTGCTGAAGAAGGGGGCGGGGCCTGACGCGCATCAAGGGGAGGTGATGCTTGTGTCCCGGATGCACTGGAAAGAGCAGAAAATGACCGGCAGACAGTTACCAAGGGCATGCCTGCCGTCGCAAACAGGCGAGGGACGAGCGTCAGGTGGCTGCCGGTCAGATGACGCGCTGCACCGGTTCCGTGGTGGCCTGGCTCTGTTGCGATTGGATGGACTCATTGTAAGCCCGCAGCCGCAACAGCGTTTCAGCCGGAATCTGGCGAACGACCTGACCGGTTTCGGTATTGGTCGCGACATAGACCAGGCTTTCATATTCCTGATCGAAGACATTCTGCCTTTCGACCGTGGAAGAAAACCGCTCGCTCAGCGAACGCTGGTCGCGTTCGTTGTTCGCACTACGCTGTCCGTTTTGCGTCTCGGTTGACGGTCTGACGGTCTCTTCGACCGGAAGGTCCGTCTCAACAGAGGGAGCATTGCGCTCCGGAGCCCGTGTAACCGGCGTTATCGCCGTGTATGTCGGCGATGGCGGCCGGGCCAATCCCGTGTCCAACATCTTTTCCTCCGGGTGACTTACAACTTTTACCCGATAGATAGAGGAGGCTAACGTAAGGGAATGAATCCTCCGTTAACGAAATGATTAGACTTTTAAGGGTCGCGATCTATCCGATTGTCGCTGTTCCTGATTCGTTGCCTCAGGCAGGTTCGGGCGCGAAAATAGAAAATCAGATAAGCTGAGCGTGTCCGGTAAATACACGAAAAGCTCCCAAAAAGGGAGCTTTTCTTCTCGAAGGGTTTTGCTTCGATTGCGTTAAAGGTTGGTCGTAACCTTCAAAGCGACTGATTGACCGCAATACCACGGGCAGACTGTGGGCCAACCGGTGCGGAGCCGTTGCGTCCATATGTTGTCGGTGCGTTGGCGTTTTTCGCACCGGCCGCCTTGGCCACTGATGCGACGATGTTGTTGGCAACCTCTCTTGCGGTTGAAAGCACAGCAAGGTTGATGCGCAGGACAGGCTGGAACTCGGCATGCTGCCGACGGAGTGATTGGGTGGAGGACGGAGACAGGTTGCCCAGGGCAACCGCGTGTTCCTTGGCGGTCATCATACCACGCGTATACTCGTGGATCAGACGGGCCTTGTCCGGCTGAAGTTCGCCGGCCTCCCGGAGTTTTCCTGCCCTGACCAGATCGGTTTCCATTTCAATCACGGACAACAGGGCTTCCATCGTGCTCGACAGGGCAGAGCAGAACTGCTCGGCTTCCTGCTGGCTGGCAGGCCGGTCCAGGGAAAACGGAAAGGTGGAGGCGTTGGCTTGTGCGGTCATCTTGACCCCTCTTGCAATGCGAGCAGTTCGCGTTCCACGCTGTCGGCCAGGCCGATGCCGCCGGATGCGGCGATGTTGCGTGCATATTCGTCAACCAGAAGGCTCTGCCAGGCATCCGCCCCGTGGCCCTTGCCCCAGGTGCCGCCGTTCTCAAGACCTGTGAACATGTTCTGGAGCATGGTGTTCAGGAAAACGGCCTCAAACTCCTCGGCTGCTTCGCGAACCCGTGTCTTGTTTGTCCGGTCAACGCCGCGCAGCGTGTCCAGCGGGCTTTGTTGAAAGGATGCGGGAGAAACCAGTTCGGCCATCAGAGCACCTCGATGTCGGCCTGGAGGGCGCCTGCGGCCTTG
Organism: Stappia sp. BW2; assembly: GCF_008107695.1. Classification (GTDB taxonomy): domain Bacteria; phylum Pseudomonadota; class Alphaproteobacteria; order Rhizobiales; family Stappiaceae; genus Roseibium. Next base: position 580,554 of record NZ_VIRG01000070.1, read on the forward strand.
ATGGCCTGCAGGATAGAAATCATGTCGCGCGGCCCAATCCCCAGGGCGTTCAGTCCATCGACAAGCTGTTTCAGTGTCACGGTCTGCGGAACGATGGCGAGTTTGGAACCGTCCTCGTCAACGCTCACGTCAGAGCGCGGTACGACGGCGGTCTGGCCGTTGGCGAAAGGCAGCGGCTGCGAGACCTGCGGAGATTCGGCGATGGTCACGGTCAGGTTGCCCTGGGCAACGGCGACCATGGACACTTTCACGTCCTGGCCCATGACGATGATGCCTGAATTCTCGTCGATGACGATACGGGCGGCCAGATCCGGCTCGACGATCAATTGTTCGATGTCGGTCAGGAGATCGACAATGTTGCCGTCGTACTGCTGGGGCAGATCGATGCGCACGGTGGCTGGATCGAGAGGCTCAGCGGTCGGCATACCGATCAGTTCGTTGACGGACAGCGCAACGCGCCGTGCTGTGGTCAGATCCGGATTACGGAGGGCGAGGCGGAGTGTGGTCAGAGAGGCAAGCTTGAAATCCAGCTCACGTTCCACAAGGCCACCATTTGCGATGCGTCCTGCCGTGGGAACTCCGCGTACCACGGAGGCGGCGTCAGCCTGGGCGGAAAAGCCGCCGATGGCGATCGACCCCTGGGCGATGGCGTAGACTTCGCCATCAGCGCCGACCAGAGGCGTGACCAGCAGTGTGCCTCCCTGAAGCGAGTCAGAATCGCCAAGCGCGCTGACGTTGACGTCGATCCGGGTTCCCTGAGTGGAGAAGGGCGGCAGATTGGCGGTCACCATGACAGCGGCGACAGTGTTGGTGTTGAGGTCGATATTGCGGGTGTTGACGCCGAGGCGTTCCAGCATGGCTTGCAAGCTCTGCTGGGTGAAAGGCGAGTTGTTGAGCGAGTCGCCGGTTCCGTTCAGGCCGACCACGAGGCCGTAGCCAATCAGCTGGTTTTCGCGAATGCCTTCGAAATCGGCAATGTCCTTGATGCGGGACGCGGCCTGAGCCGGCGCCATCAAGGCTGTTGCCGCAATTGCGGCGGCAGCTCCCAGAAGCGCCACCCGCTTGAACCCTCTGCAGATCATGTCACCAACTTGTCGCATTACTGATCCGGTCCGTCTTTGTGTTTCCGGCGCAGGTGCCGGGAGACAATTTCTTGAAGTGCGCAATGCGAGAGCCGTGCCACTTTTGCAAAAGCGGTGGGTCTTTGTATCAAAGTGACGGAATTCTGCGCTCTTTGCTGGTATGATGGCCAGCATGTCCACGTAAAACTGTCGTTTGAGGTTAAAGAAATGGACCTGCCGGTCGGCAAATATTGCCTCACCCCCAAGGACTCATTTACCCTTACCGGCAGAATCTGACGGGCTGAGCTGCTCCGTACGCCAGAATTACCGTCAGTCCGACTGAAAGATCGATCATGCGTATTACAGGCAACAAACCCATTACTGGCGTTCGGGGCCGAGATGCCAAGAAGGGCGTCTCCTCTGGCGGCAACCAGTTCGCGCCGGATCTGGGGGGAGAGGTCTCGCAGTCTTCCCAGACCGCAGGCGGCGCCTCCATACAGGGCATGGATGCCTTGCTGGCCTTGCAGGAGGTCGACGACCGCGCCGAGCGTCGCTCTCGCGCCGCCAAGCACGGGCACAATCTTCTGGACACGCTGGAATCCGTTCGGACCGACCTGCTTGCCGGGCACGTCTCGGAAGACAGGCTGGAACTGCTTGCCAGGCAGGTTTCCAAACGCCAGTCGAGCGGCGACCCGGAGGTCGATTCAGTGCTGGAAGAGATCGAATTGCGGGTCAAAGTCGAGCTCGCCAAGCTTGGGCGATTCCAGGACTGAGCGTAGCGGAATATCGGTAAAATTTGCCATCACAACGACTAAAATTAACGCAACGTCTTGAAAGGTATAAACTTTCCTTGATGCCATTTTTAACAAATGAACCGTTGTCGGCTGGGGGAACGGTCTATATATTGCGCCCGGCATAACGGTAATCCGGAGCTATCGATGACGGTAGAAATTGAGTCTGAATATCGACCCTCGGAAGACGAGCCGTTCATGAACGACAGGCAGCGCGAGTACTTTCGCAACAAGCTGCTTGTGTGGAAAGAAGAGATCCTGAAGGAAAGCAAGGAAACCCTCGCCAATCTTCAGGAGGAAAGCCAGAACCACCCAGACTTTGCCGACCGTGCGTCGTCCGAAACAGACCGCTCCATTGAACTGCGTGCCAGGGACCGGCAGCGGAAACTGATTTCGAAGATCGATGATGCGTTGGAACGCATTACGGACGGGAGTTATGGCTATTGCGAAGAGACCGGCGAGCCGATCTCTCTTCGGCGTCTCGAGGCGCGCCCGATCGCAACTTTGTCGATCGAGGCTCAGGAAGCCCACGAGCGTCGGGAAAAAGTGTATCGCGACGACTGATTTCCAGAAACGGCCGGTTTGCCGCACAGACGGCAGATCCGTAACGACTTTCAAGACCTTCCCCTTGTGGGAAGGTTTTTTTATGTCTGCAGCCTGACATCCCGTGCGGACAGTCCCACGCAACGTCATCCTGAAGAAGACCGTCAGGTCCGTCTCGAAGGATGGCGGCACACCTAGGTGCAGGTGGCCAATCCTTCGAGACAGTGCTTCGTGTTTCCTCAGGATAAGGTTGGGGGACGCTTGCTCGTTAAAGCAGGCTGACCTCAGCCGCGAACGTCAGAGCGTGATCCGGTAACGGGCAAAGCCATCTGCGCCGTCGCCGGCCGGTTCGATCTTGACCCCTTCTACCGATGCGGCGTGTTCCGTGCCGCCGGGGCCGGTTTCAAACAGAACGGTGGTGTCGGGCATCGGCTTGAAAGACCAGTTGGCATCTGCTGACGGGTTGATGGTGCCCTGTTCGACGATGTAGCGGACCAGAACGTCGCGGTTGGTGTCCGGGCCAACAAATATGACGACGTCGTCGTTGATACCGGGGAAATTGCCGCCGCCGCCTGCGCGGTAGTTGTTGGTCGCAACAACGAAGGTGGCTTCCGGGTCGAGCGGAGCGCCATCAAACTGCAGATTGACGATGCGGTTGGCGTCCGGATTGATCACTTCGCCCTTGGAGTCATATTTCGACGGCTGGCTCAGATCGATCTGATAGGTGACGCCGTCGATCACATCGAAATTGTAACTCGGAAACTCCGGGTTGATCAGCGTCTGGTCGGTCTTGCCCGGCTCGATTTGCTGGAAAATGCCGGCAGAACGTTCCAGCCATTCCTTCACCGTGCTGCCCTTGATGGCGACCGCGCGTACGGTGTTCGGATAAAGATAGAGATCGGCCACGTTCTTGATGGCGACATTGCCGACCGGAACGTCGGTGTAATAGTCCGGGCCGCCACGGCCACCGGCCTTGAAAGGGGCGGCGGCGGAGAGCACTGGCAGGCCCTCCCATTCGGTGCCCTTCAGCATCTGCTCAATGTACCAGATCTGAGCCTTTGACACGATCTGGACGCTCGGATCGTCAGCCACCAGGGCAAAGTAGGAATGCAAGGGGGCGGACGTCTTGCCGACGGGGCGGCGGACATAGGCAAGGGTTGCCTCATGGTCTTCCTGCACTGCGTCGAGCACATCCTGCTGGCTCTCCACCAGCGGCGTGACGGTGCGGCCTTCCTTTTCGTAGATCGGGCGGGCTTCGGTCATGAAATTGGCAACACGCCAGCCGTTACCGTCGCGCTCGATCATCAGGTCGATGACGCCCAGATGCGATCCCCAGAAACCGCCCATGGCGGCGGGTTTGCCGAACAGAGTGCCTTTTTCGCTGTCGACACCCGGCAGGCCCTCATATTGAGGACCGGGGAAAACCAGATGCTGGTGACCGGTAAAGACGGCGTCGATGCCGTCGACACCGGCAAGGTGCAGCGAGGCGTTTTCCATGCCTTCGGAAAAATCGTTGGCGTCGATCCCCGAGTGGGAGAGGGCGATCACAAGGTCGCAGCCCTGTTCGCGCATTTCCGGGACGAAGGCCTTGGCGGTCTCAACAATGTCGCGCGCATTGGCGTTGCCTTCCAGATGGCGGCGGTCCCAGTTCATGATCTGTGGCGGCACAAAGCCGATGAAGCCGATCTTGATCGGATAGGTCTGTCCTGCACCATCCGTGACCTGCTTTTCGACGATCACATAGGGCTTCAAAAACAGGGTGTCGTCCCGCGGATTGCCCGCAAGCGTGCTTCCCTTGACGAGGTTTGCGCACACAACGGGGAAATTGGCGCCGGCCAGCACTTTCATCATGAAGTCCAGGCCGTAGTTGAATTCATGGTTGCCGAGCGTTGCCGCGTCGAAATCGAGAACGTTCATGCCCTTGATCACGGGGTGCAGGTCGCCCTCGTGCATGCCGCGTTCATAGGCGACATAGTCCCCCATCGGGTTGCCCTGCAGGAAGTCGCCATTGTCCACCAGAACGGAATTGGTCGCTTCATTCCGGATATCGCGGATCAGGGTGGCTGTGCGGGCAAGGCCTGCGGTATCGACCGGTTTGTCGCTGTAATAGTCGTAAGGAAACACATGGACGTGGAGGTCCGTGGTTTCCATCAGACGAAGGTGCGCCGTGCCTTCCTTGGCCAGAACGGAATAGGGGTGAAGCGCAGCCGTGAAGCCTGTTGCCGCTGCGCCCATCAGGAGCGTGCGCCGCGAGATCGAAAAGTCTTTGAGAGTGGACATGAGTTGGCTCCTGTTCGGCCGCTCAATGGTTGGTGTCGATGTTACCTGGCGAAACAGCGCAAAGACAGGCCGGCAGCCGCCCGTGCCAGCCGTGCGCCATGTGTTCGCAACTAACGGTATTGGTCCGCAAGAGTGTCACATGTATGACAGGAATTGCTGCCCGGAACGGCAGTTTTGTCAAGCTGGATCGTCTGCGGTCAATGCAGGCTCATTCGCTGATCTGTTCAGCCATGACCGAGATCGTTTCCACATAGACGCTGGCTTTGTTCCATTGTTTGAGAACCTTGTAGTTGGCCGTGCCCGGGCCCCAGCCCTGGCCGCGGCGCCAACCTTTTTTTGCCAGGTAATTGGCCGTGGAGGCCAGTACGTCCGGAATGGACCGGATCAGATCCTTGCGGCCATCGCGGTCATAGTCGACTGCATAGCGGACATAACTGGTTGCCAGAAACTGGGTCTGCCCGAGTTCTCCTGCCCATGCCCCCTTCATTTCTGCCGGCTGCATGTCCCGTCTTTGAACGATCGTCAGCGCGGCGACCAGCTCCTCGGTGAAGAAAGCCGACCGACGGCAATCGTAGGCGAGCGTTGCGAGAGAGCGAAGAACCGGCATGTTGCCGGAGAAACTGCCGTAGTTGGTTTCAAGGCCCCAGATCGACAGGATGATGGGGGCGGGCACACCGTATTTCTTTTCGATGCCCCGGAACATACGGGCGTAGGTCTTGCCGAGTTGCTTGCCACGCCGGATCATCGCGTTGTTGACCCGCTTGGCATAGAACTGTTTGAAGCTGAGCTTGAAGGATTTCTGGTTCCGGTCGAGCGAAATGACCTTCTTGTTGTATTTCACGTTCTTGAGAGCCGATTCCACGACCCTTTTCTTGAGGCCGTAGCTTTGAGAATTTGCAATGAAAGCCTGTTTCCAGGCGTCAAAACCGCCCGGGCCGTTGCCGCATGAGGCACTCCAGGCGGAAGGGGCGGACAGAAGAACAAAACCAAAGACGACTGCTGAAAGGAGGCGCATCGAATCCCCGCTGGGCCAATATAAGATAATCACCATTCTATCCGAAAAAGCGGTAGCGTCATCGGGCAGATAGAGGAAAAAGAGATCTATCGGAGGACAAACCCGGCCCCGTCTTTTCCCGTCGCCGGAAAATCACGGCTCGTGCCGGATGAAGGGGGTGTAAGAGGGGGCGTCGGGGTGAAGGGTTCCGTCCCGGTCGAAGTCGCTGTCGGCATTGAATGCGATTTTCGGCAGAGTTTCGAACCTGGCGATTGTGTCCCGGTGGTGGTCGAGCTCGTTTTGAAGGCGCGTTTCCAGATCTTCCTTTGCCGCGCCTTTGTGATAGCCGTGAACACCGTGAACGATCCGGGGTACCAGAACGCTGAAACCCAGATAGCGCAGCGTATAGGCCATCGGCCAAAGCAGCATCTGAATGTCGCCTTCCTTGCCGTTGTGGGCACTTTCGCTCGCCCTGGAGCCCGTAGTGACGCAGAAAAGCGCAGGTTTGCCCCGGAAGTGGCCGGTATCGAAGCGATTGGACGTATCGTGCAGGCCGCCGTTGGTCAGAACACGCTCGCACCAGCCTTTCAAAATGGCAGGGGGCGCGAACCACCAGACCGGAAAATGAAACACGATCCGGTCGGCCCTGCGCAGCTTTTCGATTTCGTGCCCGACAATCGCCGGAAGATTACCGGCCGTGGAGGCGGCCTCCTGGGTTTTCAGGACGTCGTAGGGATCGCTGACGATGTCTGCAGCATAATGCTCCGCCCGTTCCGCCGGATCGAAACCGAGCTGGTAGAGGTCTGACCAAAGAACCTCGCCACCTTCAGACAGGCATGCCGCTTCGGTGGCGTGCGCCCAGGCGGCGTTGAAGGAGGTATGCGCAGGATGGGCAAGAACGATCAGGGTTGTGGTCACGCGGTCGGACCTTCCGGGTGGAACAGCAAATCACACAAGGCTTTTGTAACTGGTCTGTTCCGGTCTGAAAATGAGAACGGGCACGATGCTCGGGGAGCGAGACATCGTGCCCGTCATCAGCCGGTCCGGTGGCGCTTCTAGAACACGCCGCCGGCTTCGGCCGGGGGACTGATAAAGGCTGGGGATCAGAACGGCAGCAGGATATCCAGGACCTGGTTGCCGACCCGGGGCTGCTGGACGTCGGTAATCTGGCCACGGCCGCCATACCCGATCCGCGCTTCCGCGATCTGCTCGCTGGCGATGCGGTTGTCGGATGTGATGTCCTCTGGTCTGACGATACCGGCGACGATCAGTTCGCGGACTTCGAAGTTCACGCGCACTTCCTGCCGACCTTCGATCACCATGTTGCCGTTCGGCAGAACCTGGGTCACCACGGCGGCGACTGTGGTCTGCAGGGTTTCGTTGCGGTCGACACTTCCGTCGCCGGAGAAGCTGGAGTCGCTGTTGACGTTGGCCAGATCGCTGGCAGCCGTACTTGCCGGCAGGAAGATGGTGTCGATCGCGGTGCCGAGAGCGCCGCCGACGCCTGCGCCGCTGGTTTCGCTGCGTTTGCGCTCTGTCTTGTTCTCGATCTCGGCCTGGTCATCGATGGTCACGACAACAGTCAGGATATCGCCGACCTGGCTGGCGCGCTGATCCCTGAAGAAGGCGCGACTGCCGGACTGCCATAGGGAGTTCGGATTGTAATGGGCCTGCTGCGGTTCGGGCATGGGCATCTGCACCGGCCGGTAACCCGGAGTGGTGGTCGGATCCTGAATGGCATTCAGGGCTGGCTGCTGGCCGACATTCGCAAGTTTGTCGGCAGTGCCGCAGCCTGCAGCGAGGGTGGAAAGGGCGATGCTTGCCAGCAGGTGTCTGGGAAAGGTGCTCAGCATTTTATTTTTTCTCGCTGTTCAAGCTTGCAACAATTGGATTGGCGGCGTGAACGCGGACCTGGCCGCGGGAGGTAATCATCGCGGGCACGATGCGCCGCGACTGCAGGTTCATGACATCGATCACGTCGCCCTTGGCGCCATGATCCATGGCCTGCGCCCGAGAGGTCAGCTTCATGCCCGGCATGACGTAGGTCACGGTGATCTTCTCACCGCGCTCGATCAGGATCGGGCGCTGAAGGTCGTTGCGAGACAGGGGGGCATTTGCGCGCAAGGTGGAGCGGGCCTGCTTGCCGACGATGTCTTCGTACTCGGTGAGGGCGCCTGCAGGAACCTTGGTGCGTGCCTGGCGAACGATGTTCACGTCTTCTTCGCGGACAATGTCGCCCCGGCGCACGGGCTGCACCAGAACCAGCACATCGACCATCTCGGTGGCAACGCCGCTCAAGGTCAGAGGCTCGGTGCCGACTTCGACAGCCACGGTTGCCTGGATCGTGAAGCGGCCGCTCGACTTGTTCCACTCAACACGGTCAATCCGGATCGGATCGTGCACCTTGGGGTCGGCGAGAACCTCATCAGGTGCCTGCAGCAGGCGGATATCCAGGCGCTCGGCATCGAGGCCGGCATTGCGCTCCGCCAGGGCCTGGCGGGCAAGCCCGGCGAGCTGGTCATGGTTCAGCCGTGTTGCACCCCGATGGACAACAACTGTTCTCAGGCCGTCGGTGCCTGCCGTTTCCAGTCCGGCGGCCCGGGCCCGCTCGGCGACGACATCCGCCGGCACATTGCCGGAAGTCCCCATGTCCGGAGACCGGAACAAAGGCTTGGAAGCCAGCAACCCGGCGTTTGAGTAGAAGTCGCCAACGGTCACGATGTCCGACAGGGTCATGACCTGCGACCGCAGGACCGGCTTTTCGTCCGCCTTGTTACCGGCCTGGGCCGGCAGGGAGAGGAAGCCCGCCAGCAGCAGTCCGGATACGGCTTTCAGCAGATGTCTCATCATCGTCTCAAGCCTCGGTCTTAGCGGAGGTTCGTGGTGGTGGAATACATCTCGTCGGCGGCCTGGATGATCTGTGAGTTCATCTCGTAGGCGCGCTGGGCGGAAATCAGGTCTGCGATTTCCGTCACTGCATCCACATTGGCCATTTCAAGAAAATACTGCTGCACCGTGCCGTAGCTCTCGTCACCCGGATTGCTCGTTTCCGGGGCGCCGCTGGCGTCGGTTTCCAGGTAAAGGTTGTCGCCGATGGCTTCGAGGCCGGCCTTGTTGACGAAGCGGGCAAGCTGGATTTGACCGAGCTGCACCGTGTTCCCGGCCTGGTCGACACCCTGGACGACACCGGTGTTTGAAATGGTGACGTCCTTCACCGCTTGTGGAATGTTGATGCCCGGATTGACGGTATAGCCGTCAATGGTCACGAGCTGCCCGTTGGCATCGCGCTCGAACGAACCGTCGCGGGTGTAAGCTGTCCCCCCATCGGGCATGTCGATCTGGAAGAAGCCTTCTCCGCGGATGGCAACATCCAGTTCCTTGCCGGTCTGTTCGAGAGAGCCCTGGGACATGATACGGCCGGTGGCCGCGATCTTGACGCCGGACCCGATCTGGATGCCGGTCGGGACGATGGTGCCGGTATCGGATGTTTCCGTGCCCATGCGCCGAAGGTTCTGGTAGAGCAGGTCCTGGAAGTCGGCGCGCTGTTTCTTGAAGCCCGTCGTCCGCATGTTGGCGACGTTGTTCGAAATAACTTCGACGTTCAGTTCCTGGGCCTTCATGCCGGTTGCGGCGATGTGAAGTGCTTTCATGGTCGTGATCCCTTAGAGGCTCTTAGGCCTGCAGTTTGCCGAGGGTCGAGATCGCCTGCCGGCGCAACTCATCCAGGTCTTTCACCATTTTGGATGTGGAGTCGTAAGCGCGCGTCACTTCGATGAGGCGCGTGACTTCGGTGATGCCGTAGACGTTGGATCCTTCCACGGCGCCCTGCACCAGACGCACTTCCTGGGCCGGTATCGGGTTTTCACCCTTGAACATCGTGTTACCGATCTTCTCCAGCGTCCGGGGATCCTCGAAATCAACGACCTTGATGCGGCCGCGAATGCCCAGACGGGTGGAGATCGTGCCGTCCTGGGCTATCTCGACGCGGCCGTCCTCGGCACGAAAAGTGATTGGACCGGCTTCGGTCATGACCGGACTGCCGTCTGCGGAGATCAACTGGCCGGTTGCATCGAGCTTGAATGCGCCGCTGCGCGTATAGGCTTCGGTGCCGTCTGGCATTTGCACGGCGAAAAAACCCTCGCTGTTGAGGGCCAGATCGAATTCGTTTCCGGTCATATGGACCGGACCGTCCGTGAAGTCGGTCCGAGTCGTGAACATGTCGACATAGGAAATGGCGCGGTCCTGCGGCTCAAAGGCCGAGCCGTCCGCCACCGGCATGATGTATTCCGCGAAATGCAGATTCTGCGATTTGAACCCGGACGTATTGATGTTCGCCATGTTGTTGGCGATCACGTCCAGATGGTTCCGCAGGATCGATTGCCTTGATAAGGCAACTAGTTGAGCGTTCTCCATAGTGAACGGTTCCCTTCGTGCTCCCCGATTGAGCCGGCCAATCTCCCCAGATCCGCTGGCTCGTTAAGGTTAATGCACGAGGCGTGCCAGTTTTTAAATCCTTGGGAAATCTGGGTAAAAAGCAAATGGGGCGGGTGCATGCGGCAAGAGATTCCGGCAGAAGTTAACCACTTGGCAATTTTTGCCCGGTGACTCGCGTTAATGGGCCGGTAACCATTCGTTAACCATTAACACTTTAGTAATAAATAAGCGCGCGCGAGCGCCTGCGGATCGGAGTGCGGAATGACTGATGAAAATGCCGCAGCCGGAGAAGACGGCGAGGACGGAGCTGAAGCTGGTGGCGGTGGCCGCAAGAAGAAGCTGATCCTTTTCGGCGGCATCGGTCTGGTGGTTCTGCTCGCAGCGGGCGGGGCGGGGTATTATTTTCTGATGGGATCTAGCGCGCCTGCGCCGGTTCCGGGAGACCCCGAGGCGCCTCAGCAAGTGCAAAAGCCGGTGGTCTTCTACGATCTGCCGGAAATGACGGTGAATTTGGCGACGGAAGGGCGCACGACCTATCTCAAGGTCAGGATTGCCCTGGAAGTCGAAAACCGCGCGATGATCGATCAGATCCAGCCGTATCTGCCGAGGATCCTGGATGCGTTTCAGATCTATCTGCGTGAGCTTCGCCCTGCGGACCTGGAAGGGTCTGCCGGTTTGTTCCGCCTGAAGGAAGAATTGCTCAGGCGGATCAATCTGTCGGTCTATCCGGCGAAAGTTGAAGGGGTGCTGTTCAAGGAAATCCTTGTCCAGTGACTTTATAGATGTCTGATATCGACGACGAAGACGACCTGTCCGAAGAGGACATGGCCGATGCCTGGGGAGCCGCTCTTGCAGAGCAGGGTGCCGGCAGTGACGACGACGATGACCTCGCCGCGGCGTGGGGTGCTGCTCTAGAGGAGCAGGGCGCCGGCAGCTCCGACGACATGGCGGCCCAGTGGGCGGCCATGATCGACGACAGCGAGCCGGATCTGGAAAACGCCACGCGCGGCGCCGATCGTGTTCTGAACCAGGAAGAAATCGACAACCTCCTCGGCTTCAACATCGAGGACACGATTGCGGGAGACCAGAGCGGCATCCGCGCTCTGATCAACTCGGCGATGGTCTCCTACGAGCGTCTGCCGATGCTCGAAATCGTGTTTGACCGTCTGGTGCGTCTGACGACCACCTCCTTGCGCAACTTCACGTCCGACAACGTGGAAGTGTCGCTCGATTCCATCAGCTCGGTCCGGTTCGGCGATTACCTGAACTCCATTCCGCTGCCGGCTATTCTCGGTGTCTTCAAGGCCGAGGAATGGGACGGTTTTGGCCTGGTCACAGTCGAATCCAGTCTGATCTATTCGATCATCGACGTGCTTCTCGGCGGTGGGCGGGGAACCTCTGCGGTACGTGTCGAGGGCCGGCCTTACACCACGATCGAAACCGGTCTGGTTCAGCAGATGGTGGCGCTGATCCTGCAGGACGCCGAGCACGCCTTCGCACCGCTGTCGCCGGTTCACTTCAACCTGGAACGTCTGGAGACGAACCCGCGCTTTGCCGCGATCTCCCGGCCCGCCAACGCCGCCATTCTCGTCGAACTCAGAATCGACATGGAAGATCGGGGCGGGTCCGTCGAAATCATGATGCCCTATGCAACGCTGGAGCCGATCCGCGATCTGCTGCTGCAAATGTTCATGGGGGAAAAGTTTGGCCGCGACCCGATCTGGGAAGGCCACCTGGCGACTGAAATTCACGCCGCCGAAGTCGAAGTCGATGCTGTTCTTTACGAAACTTACCTGCCACTCGGACGGGTGCTCAGTCTGGACGTCGGTCAGACGCTTGTCTTCGACAAGGAGCCGGCCGATCCGGTGACGATCAAATGCGGCAACATTCCCCTGACCGAGGGCACACTCGGCAAGGTGGACGATGCCATTGCCATCCGTGTCGCAAAGAATTTGCGCAAGCCAAAAATGACGCTGGCCGCCTTCGAACGCGCCATGCAAAGCGAAATGGGGGACCAATGAGCACATTGCCACTCGGAATGATCATTGAAGGACTGGTTGCTGTTCTTCTGGTGATCACCATCGGCTATTGCTTCACGCTGAACAGCCGCCTGCAACGGTTGCGAGCCGATGAAGAGGTCCTGCGGGCAACCATTTCGGAGCTGATGACGGCAACGGAAATTGCCGAGCGTGCCATTCTCGGCCTCAAGACGACCGCCGCGGAGGCCGACAAGACTCTCGGAAGCCGTCTTAAGCAAGCAGAAACCATGTCTCATACTCTCGCCGAACAAGTCGGCGAAGGTGAGTTAGTGTTTACCAGGATATCGCAGATTGCAGAGGCGGCCCGTTCGGCCGCACCGCAAAGAGAAGCGGTGACGAGAAGCGATCCCTATGCGGCCCCGCCGCAACTGGAGCCGCAACCGGCGCCGCAACAATATGCGCCTCAGGCTGCTGGCTATGTCCAGGCAGCTCCGGCCGTGGAGCCGGAGCGCCGCAGAAGCAGCCGGGCTTCCGACATCCGCAGTGCAGCGGCGGAGGCAACGGCGCGGCTGGAACAATTCCGTAAGAGGAACGGTGCTGCTGCATGAACCTGAGACTGCTGCCTTTGTTGGGAATCTCGGCAAGCGCTCTGCTGGCCCTGAAGCTGCTTGGCTTCGCGCTGGGTCCGCAAAGCAGCAACCTTCCCATCAATGGCGCAGTAGCACAGGAAACGCCGGGGGACGGCAACGGAAACATGGCTGAGCCAACCGGGGAGGCGGCCATGGACGGTCCGCCGCCACCGCCGCCGCCGCCTGGTGGCGGAGTTCCTGGTGAACCGGCCTTGCCGGACAGTCTGGAAATCGGTGGTTCGGCCGCCGAGCGCGCGGTTCTGGAAAGCCTTGGCAGGCGGCGTGAAACGCTGCAGGAGCAGGAAGGCCAGTTGGACCTTCGCGAGAAGCTGCTTCAGGCCACGGAAGAGCGCATTCAAAAGCGGGTCAACGAGCTGAAGAAGCTCGAGGAACGCATCGAGGCTGCGGTCGGACAGAAGCAGGAGCAGGAAGAAAGCGAGATCGCCGGCCTGGTGACCATGTATGAAAGCATGAAGCCAAAGGATGCCGCGCGGATCTTCAATCGGTTGAGCCTGCCGGTCCTGCTGAAGGTGGTGCGGCAGATGAAGCCTCGCAAGATGGCGGATATCCTCGGAAAAATGGATCCGGAAGCAGCCGAACGCATGACTGTGGCCATCGCCAATGCCTCTCCGATGCCTTCCGCGGACACAAAACCGACGCAGGCTCAGGCGCAAGTGCCGGAGGCGCTGCCGAAAATTCCGTCAAACTGACCGGAAAGGCCGGATTCCCGCGTACCGCGTAAGGGCACGTTAACAAGACCTGACTAACAATAGTGTGTTGGCGTCATCCGAGGACAGAGCATCTTGCCAGGACCTATCCTGACATACCAGACCGGCAGAATTCCCGCGTTTGCGGACGGGGTGCGCGTTTTCGCTCATCTGCTGGCTGCTGTCTGGCTTGGCCTTGTCTGTCTGACCGGGACCGCCTTGGCCCAATCCGACAATCTTGAACCGGTCGATCTGAGCGTTTCCCAGGAAGAGGGCTATGGCCGTATCGTCCTGACCTTCAAGGATCGCACCCTGCTACCGATCTATGACGCGGTCATTACCGGCGGGGTCCTGCGGATCTCGTTCGAAGATCCGATCGACATCAATGTCGACGACGTTCCGCTGGACCTCGGCAATTACGTGACGATCGCTCGCCGTGACCCGGACGGCAGTGCCATCCGGTTTGCGCTGAAGAACCAGTTCCAGATCAATACGCTGGAAGCCGGTGAAAAGCTGTTTATCGACTTGCTGCCGCTGAACTGGCAGGGCTTGCCGCCGGGGCTTCCGGATGACGTTGTGCGCGATCTTGCCAAGCGTGCCGAAGAGGCAATGCGCAAGGTTCGTGCGCTCGAGCAGGCGCGCCTGAAGGCCCAGGAAGGCCCTGAGGTAACGCTGCATGTGGGTGAGCATCCGACATTTACCCGTCTGGTGTTCGACTGGTCGATCAGGTTCGACACCGCGTTCGTGCGTGAAAACGACATCATCAAGGTGACGTTCAATCACCCTGCACAGCTCGACATTGCCCATTTGCGCGCGCATCTGCCCCAGGGCGTGATCGACGCGACGTCCTTCCTGGACCAGGGGAAGCTGAAGTTCCTGATGCGCGTCGAGCCGTCGGTCGACATCCGGGCGTTCCGTGAGGAACAGACCTATGTCATCGACGTGACGCCGGAGAACATGGAAGTCAACGATCCGGCAAATGCGCTGATCAACAAGGAACTGTCCGTCGAGGACAATGAAAACCGCAAGAACATGATTACCGCGCCGGGCCTGCGGGACATGCGCGAAGTCAAGAATCCGCGCGGAAATCCGCAAGCCAAGGCAGCCTCGTCGGCGAGTGGCGGGGCGTTGAAGGAATCCAGGGCCGATGAATCGCCGGCCTATATCGTGGTTCCGCTTGAAAGCAGCAAGCCCGACGAAGGCGCGCAGGCTCCACAAACACCGCAGCCGTCGCCTGATGAGGTTCCAGGCCCGTCCGCGTCGCTGCAGGCCGAGCCGGATCCGGAATCGGGCCGCGCTGAAGCGCCTGCTGAAACACAGCTTGCGATGGTTCCCCGCGCCAAGCCGAGGTTGCAGGACGACCCGCCGCCCGGGTTGGACGGCGGGACCGAGATCGCAGCCGCTGGTGTTGACGCACTCCCGACCGCTTCGGCGGTCGAAACGCTTCCTGCCCCCGAGCTTGTTGCCGCCGTGCTGCCGGTATCGGCTGACGCATCGGCAGATGTGCTGACGACAGCTGCCATTCCTGCAACGGAGGCAGCAGGCGAGACCGCGGCCGAAACTCAGTCCGGCGACGGCCCGATAACTGTTGCCCAGGCGACAGATCCCGGTGCTTTGCCACTGAACGAGGTGCTTCCGGAAGATGGCGAAATCGTCCGGGAGGCACCGATGCTGGATCTATCGACCCGGCAGATCAATGACCAGCAGCAGGAAGCAGCGCCCGAGAATAACGGTATTCCGACCCTGGAACCGGTTGAAGCGATGGACCAGGGCAGCCAGCCCAATGCGCCTGATGGCACGGCGCCGGTTCAGATCCTCAACTCTCCGACACTCGGCAGCGGTGAGGTTCCGGCAGGGATACAGCTTCCCGACCAGCAGCAGTCTGAGCCCGAAACCTGGCGTGCCACCGGTGGGCAGGAGTTGAACCAGCAGCGCCCGTCACCTGAACAGCCGCCGGAAAATTTTGCCCAAGAAGTCCGCAATTTCGTTTCCGCCGAGGCTCGGCGCATCGGCAACACGGTCCGGGTTGTGTTTCCGTTTTCCGAGCCGGTCTCCAGCGCGGTGTTCCGCCGCAACGACAGCATCTGGCTGGTGTTTGACACCGATGCCACGATCGACACCAGAGGGATGGTTTCGGCGCTGGCCGAAACAGCAGAAACCATCGATGTTCAGCAATACGAGGATTACCAGATCCTGCGTATGGATATGACCGATCCGGTGCTGGCCACCGTGGGGGTCGATGGAAACGCCTGGTCGCTTGTGATTGGCGATCTGATCCTGGAGCCGTCCATTCCGCTTCAGTTGGAGCGGAACGTGCGGGGCGACGGTGGCTCCGTGCTGCGCGTGCTCTATCAGGATCCGCAGAATATCCGTCAAGTGACGGACCCCTTCGTGGGCGACACGATTTCGCTCGTCACCGGGTTCGGTCCGCCGCGCGGTCTGCTGAAGCCCCAGACATTTGTGGATCTGGATGCGCTGAGTTCCGCCCAGGGCATTGCTGTCGTGCCCAAGTCCGATGGTCTGAAGATGAAGATCATCGGGGATGATGTGATCATCGAAAAGGAAGGCGGTCTTGCTCTTTCCAGCGATCGTTTGCGCGGCGGCACCGGTTCGAGAAGCACGATCGTCGATCCGGAGGAAAGCAACTTCATCGAATTCGTTTCCCTGAGCACGGAAGGCCCGGGCGCTTATCGCACCCGCCTGCTGGAGCTTCAGGACAAACTGGCGAAGGCTCAACCAGGCAAGCGGCGCAAGGCGTTGATGGCACTCTCGCGGTTCTATCTGGCGCATCAGTTCGCGCAGGAAGCGCTGGGATTGATGAAGCTTGCGCTGGAGGAAGAACCTGCCCTGGCCGAAGACAGCTCGTTCAACCTCATGATGGGGGCTGCACAGACCCTGGCAAACCGGCCTGACATCGCGTTTGCGCATCTGAACCGGCCGGACCTGAAGAACAGCCCCGATGCCGCGGTCTGGCAGACGATTGTCGATGTCAAGCTGGGCAACTGGACATCCGCCCGCATTGCAATGCCCAGAGGACGGGCCGTTGTCGGCAACTATCCTTCGGCGATCCAGACGGAATTCAAGCTCGCCGCTGCCCAGGCCATGGTTGAAGTCAACGATTTCGGCGTTGCCAACGGTATGCTGGCGGAGATCGAGCCTTCCGAAGTGACACGGACGCAGGCCGCCCGCTACGATATTCTGCGTGGCCGCGTGGCCGATGCTTCCGGCCGCTCGCAGGAAGCGTTGACCGTGTTTGACCTCGTGACCAAGTCCGAGGATCGGCCGCGCGCCGCCGAAGCGGAATACCGCGCCCTCAGGATCCGGTACCGGGATGGCGAACTTACCGTCGATGAGGCCATCGACCAGCTTGCCGGGCTGGCAACGTCCTGGCGCGGCGATGAAATCGAACTGAAGACCCTGCGGTTTCTGGCGCAGCTCTACGCCGAACAGGGCCAGTATCGCGAAGCGTTCGAAGCCATGAAATCGGCGGTTCAGGCCGAGCCCGATGCGGACACCACGCGGTTGCTGCAGGAAGAAATGAACGGCCTTTTCAGCGCGCTGTTCCTCGACGGCAAGGCGGATGAAATGCCGCCGGTGAAAGCACTGGCACTGTTTTATGATTTCCGTGAGCTGGTGCCGATCGGTCGTCAGGGCGACGAGATGGTCCGCCTTCTGGCGAAAAAGCTGGTGGAAGTCGATTTGCTGGATCAGGCGACTGAATTGCTGCGCCACCAGGTCGACAATCGGTTGAAAGGTGGGGCCCGGGCGCAGATTGCAGCGGATCTGGCCGCGATCTACCTGATGGACCGCAAGGCCGAAGAAGCCTTGCGGGTGCTCAATCGGACACGGCAGGCGAGCCTGCCTTCGACGCTGGAGCGCCAGCGCAACATCGTTGAGGCCCGTGCGCTGACCGAAAGCGGACGTCCCGATCTTGCGCTTGAGCTGGTTCGCAACATGCGCGGGTCGGATGTCGACCGGCTGCGGGCGGATACCTTCTGGGCAGCTGAAAGCTGGCGGGACGCCGGTGAACAACTGGAAGCCATGCACGGCTCACGCTGGTCCGACAATATTCCGCTGGACGAGCTGGAACGCCGCGACATCCTGAGGGCCGCTATTGCCTATTCTCTGGCGGGCGATCAGCTAAGCCTGGAGCGGCTGCAAACGAAATACATGAAGAAGATGTCCGACAGCCCGGAGGCCATGGCCTTTGAGGTCGTCACCCGGCCGATCGAGGCGCAGGGCGTCGAGTTTCTCGAAGTTGCCAACAGTCTGGCCGATGTCGACTCCCTCGAAACATTCCTGAAGGAATACCGGCGCCAGTACATGTCGCCTGACCGCAGCCCGGATCAGTCCGCGGCTGGTCCTGTCACGGATGAGGCGGCGGGCTGAAGCTCAGCCCATTTGACGAAGATTTGGCGCAATATGCTGCTCTCGTTGCCGGGGCATGGCCGACCATACTCCAAGCAGTGCTGCTGAAAACGTGCACCACGAGTATCTGCTGTCGTTTCTGGACAGGCACCTGCTCGGATCGTGATGAGTTTGGGGCGGAGACGTTCGCTGTGGCTCAGCGTTATTACCTGTGCCGAGCACAGGCGGAACCATCACCAGGTGCGAAAATGCACGTATATCAGGTGGCTGTTCCCAGGAGGGACTGCGACTGCGGCTCGTCAGGGTTCATGCGCGGCTTCTTGAGTTCGGACTTGTAGCGCATGACGAGTTCTGGGATGGAGCGGGTGCTCCGGTCCAGCCATTCGCAGCGCGCCTTCAGAAAATCGCGATAGGTCTTTTCGTGGATGCCGGTTTGCAGCATCAGGCGCATGATGGCACCGTCCGCATCGGATTTCAGCGTGTCTGAAACAACCTCGTCGGCCAGGTTGATCTTGCGACTGATCAGCCAGATCGCCGCATCGAGACGACCTTCTTCGAACAGCGTTCGCAAAATTGCATCGAAGGACAGTTCCCCATTGGCAATCTGGATGCTGGCTTCGTGGCGAGAATAGGTAACGCCGTCGAGATCGATACTGCCGTCGTGCCGTTCTTCGATGGTTTTCGCCAGACGCTGAAGTTCGCCCGTTTCCAGCGCCTTCTTGAGGGGAGGCGGGATCAGCGGACAGTTGGACTCCAGAATATCCATCTGGGTCTGCAGGAATTCCTCGTCTTCCAGCGCGCGCTTTGCGATGCCGGCGAGCACGTCGGCTTCGGTGTTTGCAAAGATGAGTAGGGCAAGCGTGCCGCGGACGGAAAAAGGAGCCTCCATATTGTGGAGGAGTTCATGCACCACATCGCGGCTGGCCCGTGCGATCAGGGTGTCGGACATTTCTTCGGAAAGATCAGACCTTTTTGCAGCGGCCTTGCGCTTGTCGTTGCCGCCGCCTTTCACGATCTGCATGAGACCGTTCTGGCTGATCATCGGCGAGCATTCGATCACCGGTTCCGACAGTTCGTAGTCTTCCTGGGCCAGTCTGTCAGCAAGGTCCGGGATGATGCGGTCTGTTTTTGCCAGGCGAACCACGAGTTCGTAGCGTGCGGCACGGTCGAGCTGATCGAATACCGAAAGAACGATATGAGAGAACAGTTCCCGCTCCATCTCGCTCGGCTCGTGTTCTTCCGAACGCGCGTATTCACCGACGAGGGTGCGGATGAGCTTGGATCTCGCCTCCGGCTCTTTGATCCGGGCGAGCTGTTCTAACTGGTCTCTTAACACTGTCCTGCCGATATAAAAGATGGGGCGCAGATGTCGCGCTCACATCTGCAACTATTACAGTTTCATCTTAATTTTCTTCTACTTTTAACGTTTTGGCTTGCTGTGTCAGCCGCCACCGAAACTCTTGACCAGAGAACCGGCCACGAGGTTCCATCCGTCGACGAGTACGAAGAAAATCAGCTTGAACGGAAGAGAGATTACCACCGGCGGCAGCATCATCATACCCATGGACATCAACACGGATGCAATTACGAGGTCGATGATCAGAAACGGCAGGTAGAGAAGGAAGCCGATTTCGAAGGCGCGCCGTAATTCGGAAATCATGAATGCGGGAATCAGTGTGGCCATCGACAGGTCTTCCGGACCTTCCGGTGCTTCCTCAGCTCCCGACAATTCCTCAAACAGGGCGAGATCCTTTTCACGGACCTGGGACAGCATGAAGGTGCGGAAGGGGTCGGAGGCGCGTTCGAAGGCCTGATCCAGTTCAATGTCCCCGTCAATCAGCGGCTGAACGCCGGCGTCGTAGGAGGCCTGTAGTGTCGGCATCATGATGAAGGCCGACAGAAACAGGGCAAGGCTAACCATGACCATGTTGGGTGGAGCCGTCTGCAAGCCGATTGCAGATCGCAGCAGCGACAACACCACCACGATGCGGGTAAAGCTGGTCACCATGACGAGAATGGACGGCGCCAGCGACAGGACGGTCAGAAGGATGACCATCTGGACGGCGCGTTCCGTCAAGGTGGTGTCTTCGCCAAAACCAACCGAGATTTCCTGCGCGGCAGCCGGCCCGGCGAAAACCGCAAAGAGTGCGGTCAATATAAGTAACAGGCGGAGAAGGCCGCCAGGGCTCCGGAGCGATGGGAAGCGTATCATCCGTTTGACTGTCCACCCAGTTCGTCCAGGATCTTCGCCATTTCTTCCTCGATCGGGTTCCTGTCGCCAAGACCGGCCGATGGCCTGACCGGTGCCTTGACCGGCGGGGCGGAGGTCGTCACGGGATTGCCTGCTGCCGGTGCGGGTGGTGTCACCGTTGCCGACGGGACGGGCGTTATCGTTGCCACCGAGCTGTTGTCTTCTTCTGGATCTTCGGCGTGCTGCTCCGGCGTGCTGAAGGTTTCAGCCTGCGCCTGTTCCTGTGCCTGCACCACGGGCGCCGTTTCCGGAGCCATTGCCAAGGTTGGGGCAGAGGGTTCCGGAACATCTTCCAGAAGATCGCCAATATCCAGAGTAAGCTCGGGGGACGGGCTTTCCTTTTCGGCGGTTTGTGCCTCGGTCGCAGCGGTCTCTTCGATCGTCGTTCCTGCGGCCTGCACTGTCTCTTCCGTCGCATCCGCGCTGACTTCGGCTGAGGCGGCCTCGTCAGTTCCTGCAGTGTCGTCTGCTGTCAGTTGCGCAGACAGTGTCAGGTCAGTCGCATCCGATGTGTCATCCGGCAGCTGCGCGGCAAAAGCGGTCTGGTCCGGCGCCGTTGCGATTTCCTCAGGCAGGGGGGGGTCTTCCTCGGCGGGCTGGATGCTCGCCGCTGTCACCGTGGCCGCCGCGAGCACCGGTTCCACCTTCTGACCCTGTGGAACCTGCTCAACAGGTTTCAAGAGTGCGGTCTTGGCTCGGGCTGCGGGACCTGACGCCGGCGGCGAAATGGTGCCGCCATAAGACGGACGGTCCCGGGCTGTGAAAGGACGTGCCAGGGATTTCAAGGTGGACGTGGCCTTGCTTTCCTGCGGTGCGGATGCCGCCGAGACGTCTGGGCGCACCTCTGGTGCCTTTGCCGCCATGGCAGGTTCGTCCGGCTGAATTTCAGGCTGCAAGCTAGCGGTGATTTCCACTTTTGCTTCACCGGCATCCTGGGGTACCTGAACCTCCTGCACCGGAGGAACAGGCGCGGCTGGTTTTGGCATCGCCTTGTTGAAGCCGTTCTGCGTCGCGGCGCGCAAGAGGTCGCTCGCGCGGTTGAAGCCCCCACCTTCTTCCGGAGTGGTCGTCTGCGCGGTCGCCGGTTGAGCGGACGGGGCTGCTGGTGCTGGAGCTGTCTGGGCTGCACGCGCTGCCAATGGTCGGGAAACCGTGGGTTCGGAGTAATTGCGCGATGGGGCTGTCGGCGTGGTTGCCGGTGGCGGGGTCGGGCTAGTGGCGGATGGTGCGGACGCGGCAGACGGAGCAGGGGCAGCGGCGACAGGTGCCTTGTAGGTAGGTGCCACTGGTGTTGAAGGCTGCGGAGCCGGGGCAGGCGAGGCCGCTAAGGCCGCAGCCAGCTGCGGCGCTGGCGAGGCGTGTTGCGGTACGGGTTCGGAAGCCTGCACAGGTGTGCGGGCCTGAACGGCGGGAGCGGCGGCTTCCTCGTCCGGAAGCAGTTCGTCAGGCCGCGCCGGAATTTCCGGTCCGGGCGCGAGTGGGGCCTTGACCGGCATGGCCATGCCGGAGGGAGCTGGGGCGTGGTGCCCGGTCCGGGCCTGGGGCAGGGGCGTGTTGCGGACGATGTTCTGCTCCACAACCACGTCGCTCGGTCCGCCAACGAGGATGAGATGTTCTATGTTGTCGCGGCGAACGAGCAGAAGACGACGCCGGGCATCGACCGTGGCACTGTCCATAATGGCGATCCGGGGCTGCCGGTTGCGGCTCTGCGGGGCATTGGCGCCCATCAGGCGCTTCAGAATGAAAATGAAGAGGCCAAACAGCAGCAGCACAACGGCCAATGCCAGTATAACTGCGATTGCCTGCGTGATACCCCCGCTCACGTTGAATGTGGTCTCAATCCAATTGTTCATCTTATCCTCGTGCCGCCCCGCTTGCGGTGTAATCGCGTTTGCCGGTTACTCCGGCTTTTTGCCTCTATTGGGGAGCATTGCCTTTATCCCCAGTAATTCCGGCCGCTGTGCCGGTGCAGGCTCCTGTGCCGCAAACCTCTCGGCTTTTTCGTGTTTCCCGGCTGTGGCGTGTCTGTTTTGGCGCGCCGGCACCGGTTCGGCAGCTTGCTGATCCGCTTCGAATCTCTCTAGGACTTGAAGTTAACAGAAGCAGGCAAATTTTGCCTGTTGGTCGCACCGCTCTTTTTGCGAAATGCAAAGGAATGTTGCCTCCTCCACTGGTTTTTGAGGGTTTCGTGCGGCAAGTGGTAAATGGCTGTTAACCTTTCATTAACCATTTGAGCGGCAATCATTGCCGAGTTGGTTAACGAATGGTGAATCGGAATGGCCATAACGGATCTGCCGCTGTTCCAGGCGTTGAAATCCAAGATGCAGTGGCACCAGACGAGACAGAGCGTGCTGGCGCAGAACATCGCAAACGCGGATACGCCCGGTTACCTGGCGCGGGATGTCAAGGAGTATTCCTTCAAGGATCATATCGGCCGCCAGTCGCTTAACCTGTCAACGGAGACGACGGCGTCCGGGCATATTCGCGGCAGTCTTGGCGCGACGAATTCGGCAAAGATCAAGGAAGAAAACAGCTTCGAAGTCACGCCG
Organism: Stappia sp. BW2; assembly: GCF_008107695.1. Classification (GTDB taxonomy): domain Bacteria; phylum Pseudomonadota; class Alphaproteobacteria; order Rhizobiales; family Stappiaceae; genus Roseibium. Next base: position 603,140 of record NZ_VIRG01000070.1, read on the forward strand.
AGCGGCAACAGTGTCAATCTGGAAGAGCAGATGATGCAAATCACCGAGAACCAGATGGACTTCCAGGCCGCAACGACGCTTTACACCAAGGGACTGGGTCTCATCCGGACGGCACTTTCCAAAAGTGTATGAGGCAAGGCAGCACAAGCTAAAGGACCGATAACATGGACCTGATCAAATCCCTGTTTATCTCGGCAAGCGGGCTGAGAGCACAGAACGGGCGCATGCGCATCATCGCGGAGAACATTGCGAACGCGAACTCCACCGCGAAGACCCCGGAAGAACTGCCTTACCGGCGCAAGATCCCGACCTTCAAGAGCCATTTCGACAAGGAAATGGGCGCGGATGTGGTCGAGTTGGGCAAGGTTGCCGAAGACAATACGGATTTCCGCTCGGTGCTGATGCCCGGCCACCCGGCTGCCGATGCCAATGGCTATGTGCTTCAGCCCAACGTCAACACGTTGATCGAAACGACGGACATGCGCGAGGCGCAACGGTCCTACGAAGCCAATCTGAACGTCATCGATTCCACGCGGAAGATGCTGCAGCGGACCATCGATATCCTGCGCGCCTGAGCGGCAGTCATAATTCGGCAAGGGAGCCAAAACCATGTCTACTCCATCGATCGCAAATAACGCCTATCAGATGGCCGCCAAGCTGCAGCAGCAGGCGCGGGCGATCGAGGACAAGGCGGGTGCTCCGGAAGCTGCCGGTCTCGATTTCAGTGCGTTGGTGAATGAGGCTGTCGGAGGCGTTGTCGACAAGGGCCGTGTGGCCGATGACAAGGCTGTCGGCATGATCGAGGGCAAGTCGGATGTGGTCGACGTGGTCACCGCCATCGCCGAGACCGAAGTTGCCCTGGAAACGATGGTCGCCGTGCGCGACAGGGTGATCTCCGCCTATGAGGAAATCATGCGGATGCCGATCTGATATGAAGCGGCGCGGGGGGCTGTCATGACCGGTGGTGAAGTTCTCGATCTCGCACGGGAAGGCGTCTGGACCATGATCCTGGTGGCCGGGCCTGTGATGATTGTCGGGCTTCTGGTGGGCGTCGTCATTGCGCTGTTCCAGGCTCTGACGCAGATCCAGGAAATGACGCTGGTTTTCGTGCCCAAGATCCTTGCGATCTTCGTGACAATCCTGATCTCGCTGCCGTTCATGAGTCAGGTTCTGGAGGCCTTCATGAGCAGGGTTGCCGAAATGATCCTGACCACCGGTTAGGACGTGGCCCTTCATGACCATTCAGCTGGATTATCTGCCGAACGTCGCTGCAATCTTCATGCTGATGTTCGCGCGTCTGGGCACAATGGTCATGCTGCTGCCTGCGCTTGGCGAAAGCACGATCCCGACCCGGTTCCGGCTGACCATCGCCCTGGCGCTGACCATCGTTCTTTATCCTGTCGGGTCGCAGTATTATCCGGCCGACGTGACGTCAAACACCTACCGCATGATTGCGCTTCTGTTCGGGGAAGTGGCCATAGGTCTCGGCATTGGTCTGTGTGCCAAGATGATCACATCCGTTCTGCAGATCGCGGGCATGATCATGGCCAACCAGTCCGGCCTCGCGTTTGCGCTCGGCACGGATGTCGCGAACCAGGGCCAGCAGGGCGCTCTGTTCGGCAACTTTCTGTCGATCCTCGGCATCACGCTCGTTTTCGTCAGCGACAGCCATTACCTGGTGATTGCCGCGCTCCACGACAGTTTCACGATCTTTCCACCGGGACTGGGTGTGCCTGTCGGCGATTTTTCCCAGAACGCGGCGGAAACCGTCGCGCATGTGTTTTCCATAGCGGTGCGCATGAGCGCGCCTTTTCTGGTTGTCGGTCTGGTTTTCTATTTCGGCCTTGGCCTGCTCAACAAGCTGATGCCGCAAATGCAGATCTTCTTTATCGCCATGCCCGTGAATATCGCGATCGGGCTTTTCATGCTCATGGTGCTGATCACGACCCTGATGATGTTCTATCTGGATCATTTTCAGCAAGCACTCGGCAAGTTCATCGTGGGGTAGCGCTGCGCAATGGCAGACAATAGCGACGACTCTGAAAAAACAGAGGACCCCACGCACAAGCGCCTGAAAGAGGCGCATGACAAGGGGGACGTACCGAAATCTCAGGAAGTCAGCACCTGGTTCACTCTGGCCGGGGCAACGCTGATGATTGCGATTTTCGCACCCAGCACCGCTGTGTCGCTTGGGGGCATGATGAAAGGCTACCTGGAGCATGCGCACCAGATCGCGGTGGACGGCTATGCACTCAAGGCCTTGTGGCGGGACACCGGTCAGTCGGTCGCTCTTATCGTCGGCTTTCCGCTTCTGGCCCTGGTGATCATGGCTGTTGCGGGCAATCTCGTGCAGCACCAGCCACTGCTGACGGCGGAGACGATCAAGCCGAAACTGTCCAAGGTCTCGCCGGCGTCGGGGTTCAAACGCCTGTTTTCGTCCGAGAGCCTGGTGAACTTCGCCAAGGGCATGGTGAAGATAGCAGTCGTCGGTGCCATCATGGTGGCCGTGATGTGGCCACACCGCGATGAAGCGGAAGTGATGGTGTTTGCCGATACGCACATCATTCTGGAGGAAGCCAGGGTTCTTATCCTGCAGCTTCTGTCCGCCGTTCTGGCGGTGATGACGGTCGTTGCCGGAGCCGATTTCATCTATCAGCGCCACAAATGGTTCAACAAGCAGAAGATGTCGCTGCAAGAGGTCAAGGAAGAATACAAGCAGACCGAGGGCGATCCGCAGGTCAAGGGCAAGATCCGTCAGTTGCGCATGGAGCGCTCGCGCAAGCGCATGATGGCTGCCGTGCCGCAGGCAACAGTGGTGGTCACGAACCCGACGCACTATGCTGTGGCGCTGAAATACGAAGAGGGCATGGGTGCACCGCTCTGTCTTGCCAAGGGTACGGACGCGACCGCGCTCAAAATTCGTGAAGTTGCCAAGGAAAGCGATATTCCGGTCGTTGAAAATCCGCCCCTTGCACGTGCACTTTATGCGACGGTCGACATCGATCAGGAAGTTCCTGAGGAGCACTTCAAGGCGGTTGCCGAAGTCATCGGCTTCGTCTTCCGCATGCGCAAGCGCGCGTCCTGGCGCTCCAACTAAGTTGCTCTCAAGGAGAGTGGACTGAAAAAGTCCGCAGCAAACAAGTGAATTTCAACAGGACTTGGTCGCATATCAGTTGAAATCGGTTATTAAGCACAGAATGCTTATGAACGGCCCCTTCAAGAACCGAATCGGGCCCGGGAGACAGGATTGATGAGTGACATGGACGGGGCGCCGAGCGGGCCAATGATCAGCCGCCCGGAACGTTCCGGGAATATAGGCCTTCTCATAGGTCTCGCACTGCTGCTCGTCGGCGCTGCTGCTGCCTTTGCGGTCATGGACCGCGAAGTGGCGCAGCCGTTTATTCTTGCGCTGCTCGGCATCCTGGCCGTTGTCGGCGTTTTCTGTCTGTTTGCCGGAGCCATCGGGTTTCTGCGTCTGTCCGCCCGCCCGGGCGAAGCCAACCCGCTGGCGTCCGCTTTTGTCGATACGCTCGAGGACGGGGCGCTCATTACCGATCTGGATGGCAGGCTCGTCTATGCCAACAAGGCCTATGCGGATCTGACCGGCGCCGAGACCGCTGCCGACATCCGCGTCGTCGAGCGCGTGTTTTCGTCCGACCCGGATGCCACCGACGCCATTTTCCGCCTGTCGCAGGCCATGCGCGACAGCCGCAGGGCGCAGGAAGAAATTCGCATGCCGTTCCCGCTCGGCCGGTCGGACGGCACCGCGCGCTGGTACCGGGTGTCGGTGCGGCCGCTGCAAGTGTCCAAGGAGCGCGGTGGCGGCAAGCCCATGGCGGTCTGGCAACTGGCGGACATCACCCGCGACCGAGCCGAACAGGAGAACTCGTTCCAGGAACTGCAACGGGTTATCAACTTCCTGGATCATGCCCCGGCCGGCTTCTTTTCCTGCGATGCGGAAGGGCGCATCGTCTATCTGAACGCAACGCTCGCCGACTGGCTCGGTTACGATCTTGCCCAGTTCGATGCTGGCGATCTGGATCTGTCGAGCATCGTGCGCGGCGACGGCACCGAGCTGATCCGTTCCATCAAGGGACAGGCAGGAGACGTCAAGAGCGAGACCTTCGATCTCGACTTCGTGACGCGCAATGGCCGGGGTCTGCCGGTGCGTCTGCTCCACCGTGTGCCTTTCGGCGAGAACGGGCAGCCAGGCGACAGCCGGACACTGGTGCTCAACAGGTCGCGCGGTGAGGAAGCCTCCGAAGCGCTACGGGCGGCTGAGGTTCGCTTTGCCCGTTTCTTCAACAACACCCCCATTGCCATTGCCTCGCTCGACAAGGAAGGCCGGGTTCTGAGAACCAATGCGCCGTTCCTGAAACTGTTCGGTGCCGTCGACTCGGATGACGAATCCCCCAAGCTCGAGGCCTATGTTGCCGAGAGCGGGCGCCGGGAACTGGCGAAATCTCTGCAGGCCGCAGCAAATGGTATCGGCGAGATAGCCCCCATCGACATTCCGCTTGTCGAGGGCAACGATCCGCGCTCCGCGACCTTCTATGTCTCCGCCGTGCAGGAAGGCGAGGGCGACGGCGAAGCAGCCATTGTCTATGCGCTGGAAACCACCCAGCAGCGGGCATTGGAAGCCCAGTTCGCCCAGAGCCAGAAGATGCAGGCCATTGGCCAGCTGGCCGGCGGTGTCGCGCATGACTTCAACAACGTCCTGACCGCCATCATCGGCTTTTCCGATCTGCTGCTGGCCAGCCACCGGCCGACCGATCCGTCCTTCCAGGACATCATGAACATCAAGCAGAACGCCAACCGCGCCGCCGGCCTGGTGCGGCAGCTGCTGGCCTTCTCACGCCGTCAGACGCTGCGTCCGCAGCAACTGGAGCTGAACGACGTTCTTGCGGATCTCTCCATCCTGCTGGATCGCCTGCTGGGCGAGAAGCTGGAGCTGAAGGTGATCCATGGTCGCGATCTGTGGCCGGTGATGGCCGATCTCAACCAGCTTGAGCAGGTGATCGTCAATCTGGCGGTCAACGCGGGCGATGCGATGTCCGACGGTGGCCGTCTGACCATTCGCACGCGCAACGTCAGTGAAGCTGAAAGCACCCAGTTCGAGAACACGCGCGGCATGCCTCCGGGGGAATATACCTTGGTCGAGGTGGACGACACCGGCCACGGCATTCCGCCGGACGTGATGGAGAAGATCTTCGACCCGTTCTTCTCTACCAAGGAAGTGGGCAAGGGCACGGGCCTCGGACTGTCGACGGTTTACGGTATCGTCAAACAGACGGGCGGTTTCATCTTCTGCACCTCCGAAGTCGGTGTCGGCACCACGTTCCGCCTGTTCCTGCCGCGCTACATTCCCAAGGTTGTGGAGCAGAAAAAGCCGGAGCCCAAGGAAAGCGAACCGGAAAAGGTCAAGGATCTGACCGGCTCGGCCTCCATCCTTCTTGTGGAGGACGAGGAGGCGGTGCGGGCCTTCGGCGCCCGTGCGCTCGCCTCGCGCGGCTACACGGTCTACGAGGCTGGCTCGGGCAACGAGGCGCTTGAGGTCATGGAAGAGACCGACGGCAAGATCGATCTGGTGGTCTCCGATGTGGTCATGCCGGAAATGGACGGGCCGACGCTTCTGGTCGAGCTGCGCAAGACCCGCCCGGATCTGAAGATCATCTTCGTTTCCGGTTATGCCGAGGACGCCTTCGAGGAAAACCTGCCTCCGGGCGAAAAGTTCTTCTTCCTGCCCAAGCCCTTCACGCTGAAGCAGCTGGCGACGACCGTAAAGGATGTCTTGAACGGATAGGCCGACCTGGTCCAGACTTGCCTCAACACCATCCGTTCGAGGCAAGAGGTCCATGCAGCTTCCAGATTTCATCCGAAAGTTTCCCGCTCTCGATGTTCCCTTTCCCGAGGACGTTGTCAGATCCTACGCAGTGCGCTCGGACGCCGGGCTGGTCGTTTTTTTCGATTTCGTGAAAGACATGGACCTGCCTCCGCATTCGCATCTGGCGCAATGGGGCACTGTCCAGAGCGGCGAGATCGAATTTACCATCGCTGGTGAAACCAGGAAGATGGGGCCGGGCGCTATCTACGACATTCCCAGCGGGGCGGAGCACAGCGCGGTCATCAAGGCCGGAACCAAGGTGATCGATGTCTTCGAGGAGCCTGACCGCTATCCGGTCAAGGGATAGCACTTGATACAGGCCCTGGGCGTTGCCGCCTGCCACTGCGTTGCGCCGGTTCAGCTCTGAGAGCATTCGGTTGAGGATTGCAGTTACCCTTCCATCCCGAATGCGCTAGAGGAAGGTCACGAAAGGCTGTCTGCGACGAAAAGGGCTGACACGTTGACCGCACATCATGCATCTGGTGAAGGTGTTCCGGGCAAGGATGCAACAGCTTTCGACCAGGAGGCATCCTGGCGGCGGCTGATATCCGTCTTTGGCAGCATTGGTCTGCTGTCTTTCGGCGGTCCTGCTGCACAGATCGCGCTGATGCACCGCAAGCTGGTTGACGAGACCGGCTGGCTTTCCGAAAAAAGCTACGTCAACGCGCTCGGGTTCTGCATGTTGCTGCCCGGGCCGGAAGCCATGCAACTGGCGACCTATTCCGGCTGGAAACTGCGCGGTGTTGCCGGTGGGCTGGTGGCGGGGCTCCTTTTCGTTGTGCCCGGAGCACTCGCGATCTTCGCTCTTGCTGCTATCTACGGAACTTTCGGCAATGTGCCGCTGGTCAGTCAGCTCTTTCTGGGCATCAAGGCGGCCGTTCTGATTGTGGTTCTGGAGGCTCTGCTGCGCCTTTCCAAACGCGCGCTCACCATCAGGCGGCAATGGGTGATTGCGGCCCTGGCCTTTGTTGGCATTTTTTTCCTGTCTCTGCCTTTCCCCCTGATTGTTCTGGTTGCCGGACTTTATGGCGCGGCGTTCAGCGGGGCGCAGCCGGCAAGCGGCGGGGAGACTGCTGTTGTTATTGCCACACCGTTTGCGAAAACGCTTTGGACGGTGTGTCTCTGGCTGTTTATCTGGATTGCACCGCTGGCAGTGCTGGGTCTGGCAAGTGGCGTGCCTTTGCTGGTGGATATCGGCTGGTTCTTCTCCAAGCTCGCAGTCGTCACCTTTGGCGGCGCCTATGCGGTGCTCGCCTATATGGCCCAGGATGTGGTCGCCATTCACGGATGGCTGAGCGCGGGTGAAATGATGGACGGGCTCGGCCTTGCGGAAACGACCCCGGGGCCCCTCATTCTGGTGACCCAGTTCGTCGGCTTTCTGGCGGCCTTTCACGAGGGTGGCCTGCTGCTCGGTCTTGCTGGCGGGTTGGTTGCGCTCTGGGCGACCTTCGCTCCCTGCTTTCTCTGGATTTTTGTAGGCGCACCCTACATCGAGTGGATCTCTGCGCAGCCAAGGCTCAAGTCGGCATTGTCGGCCATCGTGGCAGCGGTGGTCGGCGTCGTGCTCAACCTGTCGGTCTGGTTCGCGCTGCATGTCTTCTTTGAGGTTGTCACCGCCACGAAGTGGGGTGTCGTGACGCTCTGGATCCCGGACCTTGCCAGTCTCGACTGGCGCGTGCCGGTGCTGGCGGCGCTGTGCGGCCTGTTGCTTTTGCGCTTTCACGTCGGTCTGATCTGGGTGCTGTTGACCGCAGCGCTCGGCGGCGTGTTTCTGTCTCAGATAGGTTAGGGTGTGGACCCATAAAGGACGACGAAATGGCATGAGACATGGCGAAACCGCGTCAGGAGGTGGGCGCGGAGCGGGCTTGTTGCCCGGTCATGCATGCTGACGACACGCGAAGAAGCCATTTGATGTCTTTCGGATTTGACCGGATTGGTCCTCCTCAGCGTTGCGAAAGCTTGAAAATGAGCCTCACCTCCTGCGCTTCCGCGCCTTGACGAAGACCAATCCGCCTCAAACCATTTCATCTTTATTTATGGGGCCACGCCCCTGGACTACTCCCAGGGCGCGAAGGTCTTCTCCGTCGAGAGCGCGTTAAAGCGCTCCTTCAATTCGGTCATAAAATGAGTCCGGTCCTGATTCCAAGTTATTGGTTCCCCGACGAAAATATCGCAGAAGAACGGGACCAGCAGGAATGACCCCTTCGGCAAGGCCTTGCCGAGGCCATGGGTGAAGACGGGCACCACCGGAGCCTCCGGAAACCGTTCGGCAAGAAAGGAAACACCTTTCTTGAGATCCGTCATCTGTTCCGGTTCGCCGCGCGATCCTTCCGGAAACAGGATCAGAACCTTGCCCTGGCGCAGGACCTCGTAGCAGCCTTTCAGCGGGTCGATATTTTTCTCCTTCCGGCCCCGCTCCACCGGAATGATGCCGAGGACATGTTCCGACAGCCAGGCCTTGAGCGGCGATGAGAAGAAATAATCGGCTGCGGCCACCGGCTTGATGTCCTTCAGCTTCGACAGCGGCATCAAGGCCATCAGCACCATCGTGTCGAGGTGGCTGTTGTGATTGGCGACGATGATGGCCGGGCCGCTCGCCGGCAGCAGCTCCTTGCGGCGCACGTTCAGCCCCAGCAGGAAAAGGACGGCGATCTTGACGAAGATATAGAAGATCTTCTGGAGCATCAGTGGAGGTTCCTGAATGCTGACAATCGAGCGCTTGTTCCAGGTTCGTCCTCTCTATGGTCACCCCGGACGCAACGAAGCGGAGATCCGGGGCCGGGGAACCCAGGCGCATGATCAGTGGCTGCACCTTTCAGCCGATTGAACGGCTCCCCGATCCTGGCTCGCGCTGCGCTTGGCCGGGATGACGAGAGGAGAGGAGCGTGAGCATGGAGAAGAGAGAAAGAGAAGCCTGTCAACTGCGTGCGCAGCTTGAAAGCGGTCATCCTGACATCCTCTTCAGTAATAGAAATAACGGGTGAAGTGGAAGAACAGCGGTGCGGTGTAGGTCAGGCTGTCGATACGGTCGAGAATGCCGCCGTGGCCGGGGATCAGGCTGCCAGTGTCCTTGACGCCGAGATCGCGCTTCAGGGCCGATACGGTGACATCACCGACAAAACCGGCCACCGGGATCAGCAGGCCTGCGGCGGCAGCGTGGATCATGTCAAAGGGCGTGACAAGCGGCGCGGTCAGAAGCGCCAGCACGAAGGTGGTCGCGACGCCGCCCAGAAAGCCTTCCCAGGTCTTGTTGGGACTGACGCCCGGAATGATCTTGTGTCGGCCGAGCAGTTTGCCCCAGGTGTATTGGGCCACGTCATTGAACTGCGTCAGGAACAGGAGGTACAGCAACAGGCCCGGCCCGCCGGTGCTGTTGGTCTCGGTCGCCGGCAGGATCAGGAGGAAAGCTGCGTGGCTGATGGAGAAGACGCACAGCATCAGGCCCCAGTTGAGGGTGCCGACGGCCCGCAGGAAGCCTTCGGTCTGCTGGGTGAGCAGGCTGACAAAGGGCAGGAACAGGAACATGTAGACAGGAATGAACACGGCAAACATGCCGTAGTAGCTGTCATAGACCCAGAAATACTGGACGGGGATCGACATATACGCCCAGAACAGCACCCGTCTGTCGGCCCGGCGGGTGGGGATCATCGAGAAATATTCCTTCAGCGCGAGGAAACTGATCAGCGCAAAGACGATGATCGAGACCGTGTTGCTGACAAGAAACGAGACGGTGAAGATCGCCACCATCACCCACCAGCTGACGGTGCGCTGAACCAGCTCGCTCATGTTCCTGGCGGAGCGTTTCGAAATCAGGAAAACGATCACGCTGGCGAGGCAAAGAACGCCCCAGATGCCAATCAGCGCCCAATGGATGGTCAGGAGGTTCATGCGGGTTGTTTCTCCCTGATCGCGGCTCTTGCACGATTGAAGACAGTCACTGCGGAGAGCACCAGTCCAGCACTGAAGAGGATCTGGTATAGCAGAGGTGCGGTCAGCCCGAGGGCGATCAGAAATCCGCAGAGGCCGAAAAGAACCGCCCGGTCACTTTTGCCGAAGGGACCATCATACCGCCGGCTTGCACCGATCTGGACGCCGATCACGCCGGTCATCTCGCCGATGAGTGCCAGCACCACCACCCCGACGACAATCGGTCCATCGACAAAGGGCAGGAGCGCGAAGGGCAGGTAGAGCGCTGCGTCGGACAGAACATCGCCCAACTCGTTGAGCACCGCGCCGAGATCGGATTTCTGATCGTGCTCGCGCGCCAGCATTCCGTCGATGGCATTGAGACCCATGCGGATGAAGAGAACCAGCGGCAGCAGGATCAAGGGCAGGAAAGCACCGGGAAACATCCAGAGCAGCACGCCTTCGCCTACCGAAAGCCCAAGAGCTGCCAGCGTCACCTGATTGGCGGTCACCCCGTTTGCCGCGAGCGATCTGCACAACGGCCGAAGCAGGTCCTGAAAGCGGGATTTCAGTTGGTAAATCGTTGGCATTGCGTGTGCTTTCCCGAATGATTCCAGGAAAGATATAAGGACAGGCCCGCAGACGCACGCGCCAATTTAGGGGACTGCTGCCAGTTGCTGACATGGCATTGCCGACGCGTGTGGTGCTGCTGTCCGGTTCTCCCGGCAGGCTCAGGTATCGTTTCCTCGCGCGGAGGAGAGGACCGTGCGGGCCCGGATGCGAACAGGCTCATCAACCATCGTCCCGTCAACGTTGGCAGCGCCGTCTCCCGAGTCGAGAACACGTCTGGCCCACGCGATTTCGTCCTGGCTCGGGGCGAAGGCACGTCTGATCTCGGCAACCTGCTTCGGGTGAATGCAGAGCTTGCCTGTCATGCCGAGATCGCGCGCATGGGCAGCGTCCGCCAAAGTCTGCGCAGGATCGTCGAGCTGAGCCGTGACGCCATCTATCGGGGCGGCAATGCCGGCTAGCCGGGAGGCCAGAACCAGTTCGGAGCGCACTGGCAGCAGCACGTCTTTCAAGTGGGCGCAGCCGAGGTCGGCGCAATAATCGATGGAGCCGAAGGCCAGCCGAACGACCCCATCGGTGCTCGCAAGGCGGCGAGCATTGGCAAGCCCCCTGGCGCTTTCAACGAGCGCGATGATCGGCACCGCGCCACCCAGAGAGGCGTGGAGGGCCACAATCTCATCCGGGTCTTCCGCCTTTGGCAGAATGACGGCAGTGGGCATCGATTGGCGAAGGGCAAGCACATCTTCCTCATGCCATGCGGTCCCAGCTGTGTTGATGCGGACGAAGACGGGTTTGCCGGTAAAGCCCGTCGTCAGATTGGCGCGGGCAATATCCTTTTCGGACGCAGGGACGGCGTCTTCCAGGTCCAGGATAATCGCGTCGGCATCTGTCGCGGCAGCTTTTGCGAACCTGTCAGGCCGGTTTGCCGGAACGAACAGCGGTGCCTTTACTGCCGTCAACATGTGGCTACCGCTTCCATGGCAACCGGGCCGCCAAGTTGCGCGGTCCAGAGCTTCATGGTTTCGCCCTCCGCTTGCGCATTCACCGTGAAATCCGCTGTGTCGAATATGGCCGAGAGACTGCGGAACTGGAACGTTTTCGGCGCTTGCCCTTTGAGATCTGCCGCGAACTGGCACAGCAGCGTTGCCTGCAAGGGGCCGTGAACGATGAGGCCGGGATAGCCTTCGACGTCGCGGACATAGTCCTTGTCATAGTGGATGCGATGGCCGTTGAAGGTCATGGCCGAGTAGCGGAAGAGGTAGGCAGCCGACGGTGTGATCTGGACAGCGTGCTCGCCAGCCGGGGCAGCCTCCGGAGTTGTCTTGGTGGCGGCATCGCCCTGCGCCTCGCGATAAACGATGTCCTGGCGCTCGCTCAAGACAGGACGGCCATTTGACGTGAGTTCGTGGTTGACCGTGACGAAACAGAGCGGGCCGGTGCGCCCCTGCTTCAGGACCACGTCCTTGACGGTCGAGACCCGTCTGATCTCTTCGCCAATGCGGATGTCATCGTGAAAGGTAAACGCACCGCCAGCCCACATGCGTCGGGGCAGAGGCACGGGGGGCAGGAACCCGCCGCGGGCGGCGTGGCCGTCCGGCCCAAGACCAGCGGTCGGGACCGTGGGCTGGGCAAGGCAGAAATGGATCAGCAGCGGCGCGACGTCGCCTGGATTTTCGGTGGGGGGCTCGCCGGACGTCCTGTCGAAGGTTGCATTGAACTGGCGAACCAGTGCCGGGCTCAGCACCTCCGAGGACCTGTCGTTGTGTCCGATCCAGCCGCGCAGATGGTCAATGTCGATGTGCATGGTCATGCCTCCAGAGGCTTCAGGGCCGGGATCGGGCCGTAGCTGCGTTGTTCACCTGAAAAGAGGGCAGCGGGGGCCGGGAAGGAGACAGGCCCGTTCGGGCTGTCCACGGTGATCCGCCTCAGATGCGGATGGGTCGACAGGCCTTCCATGTCGTTGACGGAGGCCAATGCGATGTTGGCGTCTGTCAGCTGCCTGATGGCCGTTGCTGCGTCTAATTTCGCAAAGGCTTCGGCAACCGCGGCGTCCGTTTCCTTGCGGTTGTTCACCCGTTCCACATTGGTTGCAAACCGGGGGTGGGTTCCAAGTTCGGGTTTTCCGATAAAGTCGCTGCAAAGGGTTCGCCATTCGCGGTCGCTTTGAATGGCGATCAGGATTGCCGGGCCTTCTTTCGGCCGGAAGACACCGTAAGGTGCGATCGAGGGATGGGCGAGGCCGACCCGCTGCGGGCTCTTGCCACCTTCATGGTTGAGAAGCGGCACAGTCAACCAGTCGGCCAGAACATCGAACATGGAAACGGAGATCTGCGTGCCCTTGCCGGTGATGCCACGCTGAATCAGAGCTTCCAGAATGGCGGTATAGGCCGTTGCGCCAGTGGCGATATCGACGATGGAGATGCCGACACGGGCCGGTTCGTTCGGTCCGCCGGTAATCGAACAAAGGCCGGTTTCCGCCTGAATCAGCAGATCGTAGGCCTTGCGGCCGGACATCGGCCCGGTTTCGCCGAAGCCACTGATGGAACAGGTGATCAGGCGCGGATAATCCCGCACCAGCCGGTCCGGATCAAAACCGAGCCGAGCCAGAGCGCCGGGTTTGAGGTTCTGGATCAGAACATCGGCTTCCGCGATCAGGCTCGCCAGCTTTTGCTTGCCCTTGTGGGAGGCAAGGTCCAGCGTGAGACTGTCCTTGCCCCGGTTCAACCAGACGAAATAACTCGACTGGCCGTTGGCGACATCGTCATACCCTCTTGCGAAATCACCCTCCGGCCGTTCGATCTTGGTGACTGCGGCCCCGGCATCAGCCAGCCGGGAACTGGCGTAGGGGGCGGCGACCGCCTGTTCAATGGCGACAACCTTCACGCTCTCCAGCGGGAGGGCCATCAGAACGACCTCGGCAGGCCAAGCACATGCTCGGCGACATAAGACAGGATCAGATTGGTGGAGATAGGTGCCACCTGGTAAAGCCGCGTTTCGCGGAACTTGCGCTCGACGTCATATTCGCAGGCAAAACCGAAGCCGCCATGAAACTGGATGCAGGCATTGGCCGCTTCCCAGCTTGCCTTCGCGGCCAGATATTTGGCCATGTTGGCTTCCGCTCCGCAGGGCGCGCCTGCGTCGAACAGGCTGCAGGCCTTGTAACGCATGAGATTGGCCGCCTCGAGCTCGATGAAGGCTTCGGCAATGGGGAATTGCACCCCCTGATTCTGGCCGATCGGACGGCCGAAGACTTTCCGCTCACGCACATAGTCTGTCACCTTGTCGGTGAACCAGTAACCGTCGCCGATGCATTCGGCAGCAATCAGCGTGCGCTCTGCGTTGAGGCCGGTGAGGATGTATTTGAACCCCATGCCTTCCTCGCCGATGAGGTTTTCTTCCGGGATTTCCAGATCGTCGAAAAACAGCTCGTTGGTCTCGTGGTTGACCATGTTCAAGATCGGGCGCACTTCCATTCCAGATTTCATGGCCTGTCTGATATCGACGAGGAAGATCGACAGGCCTTCCGATTTTTTCTGTACATCGGCAAGGGGCGTCGTACGCGCCAGAAGGATCATCAAGTCGGAATGCTGCACACGGCTGATCCAGACCTTCTGGCCGTTGACGACATAACGGTCGCCCTTCTTCACGGCGGTGGTCTTGATCTTTGTGGTGTCGGTGCCCGTGCTCGGCTCGGTCACGCCCATGGACTGCAGGCGCAGCTCGCCTCTGGCGATTTTCGGCAGGTATGTCCGCCGTTGTTCCTCCGACCCGTGCCGCACCAGTGTGTTCATGTTGTACATCTGGCCGTGACAGGCACCGGAATTGCCGCCCGCTCGGTTGATTTCCTCCATGATGACCGAGGCCTCGGTGAGCCCGAGGCCGGAGCCGCCGTAGTCTTCCGGGATCAGCGCTGCCATCCAGCCTTCGTGCGTCAGAGCGTTGACAAATTCCTCCGGATAACCGCGTGCCTCATCGATCTTGCGGTGATATTCGGCGGGAAACTGGGCACACAGCACCCGGATGCCGTCGCGAATTTCCTGGTAGGTGTCGGTTTGGCTGGTCATGTCGGCTTTTCATCTGGGTGTTGGGTGACTTCAGTTAAGCCGGCGAAATGGTATTGAACAAATATATGTTTTGGATAGTTTCCATATAATTTTGATATGATAGTTTGCGGGCATGGATATCCGCCAACTCCGCTACTTTCAGGAAATCGTTGCGCAGGGCTCGCTGACACGGGCCGCCGAAAGCCTGCATGTGGCACAGCCGGCCCTGTCGTTGCACCTGAAGAACATGGAAGAGCAACTGGGCACCAGGCTGCTGACGCGCAGTCGTTCCGGCGTCACGCCGACGGAAGCAGGTGACCTGCTGCTGCAAAGGGCGCGGACGATCCTTGAGGATCTGGCGCGCACCGAAGACGATATCCGCAATCTGGAAGCTGATCCGTCCGGCATCGTGCGCATCGGCCTTCCGGGCACGATCAGCGCCATGGTGTCCCTGCCGCTGATAATGGCAGCGCGTGAGCGCTATCCGCGGATTACGCTCAACATCAATGAGGCCATGAGCGGCTTCGTGGGGGATTGGCTGAGCGAAGGCAAGGTTGACCTTGCCGTGCTCTACAGCCGGTCGAAGGAGCAGCGCATCCGGTCTGAATTGCTGCTGGAAGAAGAGCTTGTGGTGCTGTGGTCCGGCGAGGCCGGATGCCCGCCTGTCATGAGCCTTGGCGATCTTGAATCGGTGCCGATGGTTCTGCCCAGTGGCGCGCATGGTCTCAGGGTGTTGATCGACAGTACATTCCAGGCGCTGGGCTTTGCGCCCGATATCGCGATTGAAATCGATTCCTTCAACAACATCAAACGTCTGGTTGCTGTCGGGTTCGGCCCGTCGATCCTGCCGCTTTATGCGGTGACGGAGGAGGTGGCGGCTGGCGCCCTTTGTGTCAGCCGTATCGCGGCACCGGGGCTTTGGCGGGGCGCGCACCTGATGTCGCCCGGCGGACGGCCGGTCACGCGTGCGGTCGAGGCCGTGCACAGCGTGCTGCGCGATGTCATTCTGGATCTTCGCGACAGTGGCGCCTGGGCCGCTTCACGGCCACCGCAGTGTCTTCCGCCATCTCCTTGACGCAGTTTTGCTTTCTCGGCCCGCAAGTTGGGAGGCTGCCGGGAAATATGGCCGGTGCCGCCACACCCTTGTGAATTTTTCCGATTAGGCAACACTTGCGCGGAACAAAACACGCGGATGTATCGTTTACCCACGACTGCCCTATGGTGGTTCCGCAGGCAGTCTGTCGATCCTCGGCAGGGCTTCCCTCTTTTCCGGAGAATCTACTGAAGATGATCGACGCTGTCCTTTTGACGTCCCCCCGCATTTCCACGTTTGACGATCAAACCTATCTGACGAACGCCAGCAGCTTCTTTTTCGAGCGTGACGAGCGCCTTTTTCTGGTCACCAGCCGGCATGTGATGGTGGATGATCCCAGTGGGCACCACCCGTCCCGGATCGAAATCGAGCTGCACAACGACCCCGAAAACCTTGCCAAGTCCATCGGCTTTTCGATCCCGCTTTTCCGTGACGGCAAGAGCCTTTGGCGCCAGGGAGGGGATACGGCGGGCGATATTGATGTGGCTGTGATCGAGATAGAACGATCAGCCTTGCCTGAAAACATCCTCTACAGGGCCTTTGGACCGGAGCACCTCAGCGATCCGGAGGAGCACGTAGAGATCGGGTCTTCCATTCTGGTCGTCGGGTTTCCGCTCGGGTTTCATGACACGTTGCACCACATGCCGGTGGTCCGCCAAGCCGTCATTGCCTCGTCCTTCGGTTTCCGCTTTCAGGGAATGGGCTATTTTCTGACCGATGGCCGGACGCACCGCGGCACAAGTGGCGCACCGGTGGTCATGCGTAACAGCGACGAGGCGCTTGGCGACCTGCCCTGGAAACTGCTGGGTGTACACTCCGCCCGCCTGGATGTCGGTACGCGTGACCTTGAGCTGGATGAAGCGCTGGGTCTTAACTGCGCCTGGTATGCCGATATTCTCATGACCCTGACGGAACAGTAACGAGAGCCTTGCTCCGTCAGGCGGGTCTGAAGCGGTAATGGCCGGTGATCCGGAATTCGAAGAGCCGGTCTTCAAGTTGCGTGCCCGCTCCGATGTTGTGTACCAGCATCGGCCGTTGGCCGTCGCGGGACGCGCGATGGCTGACGATGGCGATATGCGGCAGGTTGCCTGGCAGCATCTGGGAAACGATGTCGCCGGGGGCGTAGTCCTCGGCGGTTTCGGTGATCGGAAGCGCAGCTCCTTGCCGCCGGAAGAAGGCCTGAAGATTGGGCACACGGCGGTGGTCGATGTTCTTGTCCGGTCGCTTGAGGCCCCATATCTGGGGATAGGAAGAAAAATTTGACTTCATGTCCGCATTGACGGCCGACTGGAGATCATAGCCGAAGGCATCGCGATAGGCCCTCACAACCACATCGGTGCAGACGCCACGTTCGCGCGGAAGATCGCCATCTGGAAAGGGCAGCGAGACGTAGGCCGGGTCGTAGATCACGGTGACGCCGATCTGGCTTTCCGCCGCCGCGATGAGTTCCCCGACCCATGCCTCGGGAGTGGCGAAACCGTTCGCCCCTGAAACCGGCGGCGGCGGAGAGGAAGGCCCGGCAAGCGCCGTACTGACGAACTTCAAACCGGTTTCAAGCTGATAGACGGGCGGCGCGTAAGCCGCGAGAACACCGCCCGATGACAGCAATCCGGACCCGATCAGGAATGTACGCCGTTTCATTTAAGACCTCTCGACAATTTGAAGAGGGAATACCCACGGACTGGGACCGGAATACGGCATAAAGAAAGCAGGTTTCCTTCCTTTGGGGAATTCTGAGCCTTCTGTCGTTGGGGAATTGGGCCAATTGCGTTTTTTTTGTTGTGTAAAATTTAATCTGTGAAGGCTTAACTGCAGAAAAAGGCGGTAAATGTTGACGGCAATTTGTAAAAGACTGCTTTCTTCGGCTCTGTTCGTTTGCTTGTCTTGGTTGGCCATGCCTGCCGAGGCCAAACGGGCATCCTTGTCCTATGAGCAGTTTTTCCTGCGTCACAGCGCAACGATGATGCTCATCGATCCGGAAACCGGCAATATTCTCGACGCCAACAACGCCGCGGAACAATTCTACGGGTTCGACAGGGACACGCTGCGAAGCATGTCCATTCAGAAAATCAACCAGCTAACACCCGAACAGGTTGAAGCCGAGCGTCAGCTTGCCAAGAGCGAGGACCGCAATTTCTTCATCTTCCGCCACAAGTTGGCAGATGGGTCTGTCCGGAGCGTGGAGGTTCATTCGACGCCGGTCGACTACGCCGGCAGGAAGGCACTGCTTTCCGTGGTGCACGACATCTCTGCCGACCGGGAGCGGCAGGAAGAGCTGTGGCATTACAAGAACCGCCTCGAGGAAATGGTTGACCGCAAAAGCGCGGAACTCTCGTCTGCCTATCAGGCGCATAACCAGTGGATGCTCGGTTTGGTCGGCACGCTTGGTGTGTTGCTCGTTGGTGTCTGTTTCCTGTTGCTTGAGCGCCATACCGCACACAAGCGCTTGCGGACTTCCGAGCAGCGTTTGCGGGATATCATCTTCGGCACCAACGTGGGCACCTGGGAACGTAACCTGCAGACCGGAGAGGCGATCTACAACGAACGCTGGGCAGAGATCGTCGGCTACACGCTGGCGGAACTGCGCCCGGTCAACACGGAGACCTGGCGGAGGCTGACCCACCCGGAAGATGTAGAAAAATCGGAACAGAAACTGGCTGAAGTCATTTCCGGCGAGAGGGAAGCCTACGACAGTGAAGTCCGTATGCAACACAAGGAAGGCCGGTGGGTCTGGGTGCTGGACAGGGGGCGCGTGGTCGAGTGGACCAAGGACGGAAAGCCTTTGCGCATGTCGGGAACTCACACGGACATAACACGTCTGAAGAAGACGGAAGAGGCTGTCAGGCGCCTGGCGATGACGGATCATCTGACCGGACTTTCGAACAGGGCGCATTTCAATGAGAGCCTTGAGGACGCCATTGCCGTCGCAGTCGGGGAAGACCGCAAATTTGCGCTGATGATGCTGGATCTGGACATGTTCAAACCGGTCAACGACCGCCACGGACATCCGGTGGGAGACGCGCTGCTGCAGGTCGTTGCCTCCACCATCAAGCGCTGCACACGCGAGGGGGACGTTGTGACCCGGCTCGGGGGAGATGAGTTCGCGGTGATTGTCGGCAATTACGAACAGGAAAAGGACGTCCTGGCCTGTGCGGAGCGCATTGTCCGGCAAGTCTCAAGGCCGATGGACATCAAGGGCAACAGGATCAATATCGGTATCAGCGTCGGTATATCGTTCTTTCCCGACGATGCAGATGACGCAAAGTCACTGATCATCCACGCCGATCAGGCGATGTATGAAGCCAAGAAGAGCAGCGTGAACGTGCTGACCTATGAAGCTTTCAGGCTGCGTGCCGCGAGCTAGCAGGCGTGCTGCCAACCTCGGTTTGTAGCCACGCAGGACGAGCCCCGGCTTGGGGCCCGTCCTTTTTTGAAGCGGCAATGGCCGATCAGAGATCGCTGATCGCGGTCTCGCGGATTTCCGGCCATTTGGCGTAGGCGCCGGCGAGAACCTCGTCCTTCTGTTCCAGGTATTTGTCGAAGATGACGGCATTGACGAAGAGGTACAGTTTGCCGTCGACGATGTCGGCGAAGCGGACGTCGCCATCCAGTTTCTTGCCAACATAGATGCCGAAGGCGCAGAAGCCGCCGAACTGTGGCAGGAAGCTTTCCGGTGCAGCGTCGAACTGTTCCTTGGTTTCGGCGGTGGCGAAGTAATAGTCGACGCCATCATGGCTGGAGGTGTGGACCGCATCCCCCGTGCCCGGCGCGGTGCCTGCGAACATCGATACCGGGTCGACGCCATGCATGCCCAGCGGGTTGCCGTTGAGGGTCAGGCCATTGGCGACGTTGTATTCATCGGCGGCGAGGGCGGCGGTGGACAGAACAAGGGCTGCGGCCAGGGCCGGAAGTGCAAATTTGAATTTCATCGGTTTGATCCAGTCTTGGTTTGGAGAAAGTAAGGTTTCAGGGAGAGAGAACGGTCAGGCGGAACGGGCGATGCGCTCAATCGCGTCGTCGGTCCACCAGACGCCGTTGGCGACCATGCGGAAGTTGATGATGGCGGCGAGATAGCCGTCGCCCTCGGGCACCTTGGCGCCTGCGGTCGCATCACGAACCACTGCGACTTCGAAGCCGAGTTCCAGCAGTTCATAAAGATGGGCCTGTGTGCACAGGTTCGCGGACATCCCGGCCAGGATCACCTTGTCGATGCCGCGTTTGCGCAGTTGCAGGTTCAAGTCGTTCTGCGCCGGGCTGTATACCTTGTGCGGCGAGCAGATGACGGTTTCGCCGTCCTCGATGTATTTCTTGTACTGCGGCATCCAGTCGGCGCCGGAGCCTTCGAAATTCTCCAGGGAAAGCGGGCTGGGGCGGTCAAACATGCCGATGGAATGCATGGTCTTTTCCAGCGTGCCTTCGAACTGCCATTTGTGGTCGTGCGGATAGTAATAGTGAGGCGAGATGAACACCGGCATCGACGCGGCCTTTGCCGCCTTGAACAGCCGTTCAATGTTGTCGACCGTGCCCTGCTCGGTGACGCTTTCGCCAACAACGCCCCAGGTAACGCCATCTTCGGACAGGAAGTCGATCTGCGGATCGGTGACGACGAGTGCGGTGCGCCCGGCGGCAATTTCCATGTCGATCTGCGGCAGGCCGGGCTTTTCCGGATCGGCGTAAAGCGCACGGGCTTCTTCGGTTGCGGCTGTGGCAGGGCCGGTGGCCATGGCGACGGCGCCTGCCGTTGCTGCACCTGCAGCACCTGCAAGCAGCCGGCGGCGGGCGTGGTCGACCGTTTCCGGGGTCGCGCAGCAGCCGCAGGCCTTGTCCTTTTCGTTGTCCATGTGTGTCTCCTTTACTGGGGTTGGACGAGGTTTGAGTTGGACAGCGCTTCGCCTTGAAACGCTGTCAGGTCCGTTGCCGGTCACCGGGTGCCCGAAGGCACGGCTCTCCCGTTCCCGGCAAGGGAGCCGGGGCGGTGTCGGGTTTGGGCGACGTTCCTTGGGGAAGCGGCACCGGCGCGCCGGTGCCGGAAGTTGAAATCAGAGTGCGGCGAGGTCCTGCGCCTTGGCGGCGCGCCCGGGAAGCTTTCGGCGGATCGATGCCGGTTTCGCGTCATTGGCGGGCAGGGCCGGCAGGCGCACCGTCAGAACGGCGCCCGTATTGTGACCGTCGCCACCATTCCGGGCGGAAATCCTGCCGCCATGCCGTTCGGCAATCAGCCGTGCGATCCAAAGCCCGAGGCCGGAGGAGGGGCCGGGCCGAGTGGCTTTTGCGGACAACCGGGTGAAGGGACGGAAGGCCCGCGCAAGATCGGCGGCGGTGAAGCCCAGGCCCTGATCGCTGATGCGGATGGTGACCGTGCCATCTTCGCCCGGAGCGATAGCGCAAAGAACGGTTCCGTTCTCCGGGCTGTGGCGCACAGCGTTGCCGATGAGATTGTCGAGTGCCTCGAACAACAGTTCCGCATCGCCGCAGATCAGGCAGGGAGAAAGGGGAGCTATCTCCAGAGTGACCGCATGGCGGCGGGCAAGGGGCTGGTTGACGGAGGCGGCCAGTGACAGCACCTCGGCCAGATCGACCGGACGCAACACGCAGGACAGCGGGTCGCGGCCTTCCGAACCTCGCCTGACCAGGGCACTGAGGCTGGCTGTCAGATGGTCCAGGATGCGGTCGGCCTTGGCAGCGTTTTCGGCAATTGCGGGCTGACCTTCCCACGTGGCGCATTGGGCAATGTCCTCGATCAGCAGCGAGAGGTTTGCCAGCGGTCCTCTGAGATCATGGGCGACGATGGAAAGCGTTCTGCCGTAGGCATTGTTGTCGGCTGATTTATCGGCGGCCCTGTCGGGCAGGGTCCGTACCGCCGGGCGCGGCGCAGTTGCAAAATCATGGGTGGCCGGACTGCGGGCCGTGATCTGTTCGATAAACATGAGGCGCTCCTTGTCTCAAAAGCCCTGGAGCGCTGCGGGAAAATGCCCGGGGTGACCGCTCCGTCGTTCGATGACCCATGAATAAGCTGGAATGGCCTGTGCGGTATCGGCCCGGCCTGCCACTGTTTTGGCCCTATCTGCCAAGCCGGGCAAAACCTGCCAAAAGCAGGTAAACAGGAAAAGACCCGGCCAGTCTTGGCCGGGTCTTTTCCTGTCCTGCAGGGGAGGGATCTAATGGGGATCGCGGGGGCTTGGTGACAGCCGGTGGCAGCCGATAGCTTCAGGCGGTCGCAGACTGCTGGCGGAATTGCGCCGGAGGCTGGCCGACCCAGCGCTTGAAGGCGCGGGTGAAGGTGCTCTGTTCGGAAAAGCCGGTCAGAAAGGCGATTTCGGCAATGGAGCAGCTGCTGCCGGCCAACAGCTCCCGGGCCAGTTTCGTCTGCGCTTCGCGCAGCATGTCGCGATAGGTCAGACCTTCTTCTGCCAGGCGGCGATACAGGGTGCGTTCGCTCATGCCGAGGTCCTGGGCGATGGCGGCCGCTGAAGGCACTCCACTGCTGAGGGTTTTCGACAGGCGGTTCAGAAGATCGCGCGTCAAGGCGCTGCCGGCAGGCAGCGCGTCGATTTCCGTATCCAGATGATCCGTCAGGAAGCTGCAGACGCCCTTATCGCCAAGCCGGTTCGGCAGGTCCAGCATCGGCCGCCTCATCACGATCGCGTCCTTTGCCGCACCGAAGTGGACAGGGCAGCCGAAAAAGGCCGCGTAGCGCTCCGCCTCGCCCCGGCAGGGGTGGCGAAAGGTGACCGCCTCAAACTGCAGGCGCGGGCCAATCTGGGACAGCAGATTATGGGCAAAGCCGGCAAGGGCACATTCATTGCGAAGATGCAGGATGGGTTGGGGCGAGGTCTGCCCGGCAATGGAGAAGACGGCAAGCGGGCCGTCCGTTTCAAGACAATAAACGGCCGTGTCGGTCACCAGCCGGAAGTAACGCTCGATCAATTGCAGCGTGTTGCGCAGGGTGGGGGCGGTCTTGACGGCAAGACCCAGCACACCGAGATCGTCCGGCTTGATCTTCTGCGCATAGGCAAACACCAGTCCGGTCTCGTCCGGATACCAGCTGCGAATCCAGGTGAGCAGATCGAAATGGGCCGTGTCCGGTATCCGGTCATCCTCCGTGCGAAGGACGTAGCGAACGGCGCCATCAGCTGAAACGAGCTTGCCTTCGCTGGTCATCGTCAGGCCGGCGGTGGTGGCCATGGCACGGGCAAAGGCTGCAATGACACTGGGCATCGTCAAACCCCTTGTGCAGGAGGGTGAGCCAGGGCAGGGCCCCGGAAGAGAACGGGGGGCTTCGGGCAGGAAAGGCAGCACTCCGGACCTGTGCCGGTACGCATTGCGATCTGAATTCCCGACATGTTCCCCTCCCGTCTTTCTGACCGAAATCGTCACGTTAAGGAATTTATACAGACAGGTCTGTCTAGTTGTCAATATGCTGTGATACGCTCGTGTGAGGATGGACGAGCAGGCGGCGAATGGGATAAGAAAATATACAAACCTGTCTGTATATGGAGAAGATGGTGCAATCACGCCGAGACGAGCTCGTGGATACCGCCCTCAGGCTGTTCTACACCCGCGGGTTCAACGCGACCGGAATAGACAAGATCCTCGCCGAGGCGGGGGTGGCCAAGATGACGCTCTACAAACACTTCCGCTCGAAGGAGGAGCTTATCCTGGCCGCGCTCAACCGCCGGGACGAGCAATTCCGCAACTGGCTGATGAGCGAAATGGAAAAAGCCTCAGCCAACCCAAGGGAGCGGCTTCTGGCGATGTTCGATGCGCTTGAGGACTGGTTCAACGGCCGTGCGTTCAAGGGGCTGGGCTTCAATGGCTGCGCCTTTATCAATGCCGCGAGCGAATTCGGCGACCATCAGCATCCGATCCACCGCACCGCGGCCGAGCACAAGCAGAGGATCGTTGATTATCTGGAGCCGCTCTGCCGTCAGGCGGGGGCGGAAGATCCCGTGGCCCTTGCCGAGCAGCTCGCCCTTTTGAAGGAAGGTGCCATCGCAACGGCCCAGGTGCGCGGGATGCCGGCTGCCTCCAGAACCGCAAAGGCCATTGCCGAAACGTTGATCCCAGCCTGAGGAAGGGCGTTCGGCGGGCCGTTTGGCAATCGGGCGCTCCCGCACCAAACACTGTCACGACAAAGGCGGTTGGCGTTCATGCAGGCGCGCAAGGCGCCTGCAATCCTTCTTTTCCATCGTGCGAGGAGGACATGAATGCCTCGCCTATTCCTCCCAGATCGAAAGCTCGTAGTGAGCCTGACTGCCCTCGAGCGGGATTTTGCCTTCAAAAAAGGTTACCTCTCCCGGGACAACCTCGCTCAGGGGGAAGGTTTTCTCCGGGATGTTCTTGCTGAATCTCTTCCGGCCGGCGTTTCCGCGGTTCAGTGACACCTGCCCATGGAGATACAGTGAACCATTGCGGATATAGTCTGCCGAGGTCTTTGGCAGGCAGTGATAAGGGTTCTGGTCCAAAAATATGTACTTCAGATTTTTGCTGAACTGCGAGTTATTCAGGTCGACGACAGAATAAGCCTCGCTGTTGAGCGGTTTTCCATTCGTACCGGCAACACTGAGAAACAGTTCGCCGTCCGCCCGTGTAATATCTCCCACAGGGCCCAGGTTGACCTCCAGCAAGTCCATCTGAAAACAGATCTTTCGTTCCTTCGATGGATCAAGCACGTCGAGCCGTCGGGGGTCGGAGGTCACTTCTTCGACGCCAAAGCTTTTGAAATAGGCGCTGACCGCTTTTCTCAAGATTGCGTTCTTGAGCCCGATTTCCGGGTCGTCGGGAAAGAAGACCGGGGTCAGAATGTCGTATATCGGCCGAAAGGAGATATTCACGGGTGCCGGGCGTTCCGGCACGGTCTTGATCCAGGAGCTGTAGACTTCGGACAGGTCTCCACCGACAGTCCATTTCTCGTAGTTCGCGACCTCGTTTATGTCCTTGTTCTCGGCGGCGCTTTCGTCTTCGTTTTTCAGGCCGCCACCGAGCTGCACCTTCTTGAGCGTCCCCGATGCTTCCACGGCAAGCGTGTCGCCCACCTGGGTGCCGCGCTGATAGATATCCTTGGTAACCTCGGTCTTCGCGAAAAACGTACCGCCATATTCGATCCGCTCGGAAAAGTGGGTGCCAAACCTCTCCAGAAAGGCGAGAAGGTCATCGGGCTGCCAATTGACGGGAAGTTGCTCCACGGCCTTGCGGAAATCGGGGGAAAGCCTTTGGCGCAAAAGATCATTGCCGAATTGCAGCCAGCGCATCTGCATTTTCAGGACGTGCAGACGTACATCGCAGCGGTCCAGAATATAGAGTTTCTCGCTGCCGGTGGCTGCAGTGTTGACCTCCTTGTGAGACTTGCTCAATGAGAAGGAGCCCACGCTCGGGACCCCGACGGACCCGCTGTAGCTTGTGCTGGAAAAGTCCCGCAAGTCGTCCATGGTCTTGACCATCTTGGATTCGACCGTGCACTCGCCCGAACTGCCGCCCTCGTTCTGGTTGTTGACCCCGAAGATCTTCTTGGAATTGAGTTCGACCGCCTGTCCGGCTGCGTCTTGATAGACAAAGCTGAACAGGGGCGCGTCGCTGTTGATGCCGGCCTCGCCGGAGCCGAAGTTGAGAGGGTCGGTCTTCAGAAGATTGTAACCTCGTCCCAACCAATCAAAGCTGGGTGGCGCCCAGGTCAGGTTGAACATCCCCCGTTCGAAGGCGGCCTTGGAGGGATCCATGTCGTCAAAGTGGAGCGGCAGATTGTACCACTCGCTTTCATAGCGGGGGGCCGAGCCGCAGATGCCGCGCTTTAACACCAGACCGTTTTCGCCCACCCGCCGTGCGGAAAACAAACCACCGACGAATTTCTTGCCAGGTTCGGGCGAAAACCCGTCTTTGCACTCGTAACCGCCATCTCCAACCGGGATCCACCTGCCGAAAGCTTCTCTCTGGTCGGCACAGCCCTTGAAAGCCGAAGCGTCATTGAATGCTCCGTCGCCAATATTCATCGAACCGGCAATCTTGCCATCGCCCTGTTCGACAAAGGTCACGTATCTCGTGCCGATCATGTTCGGATCCGGAATGGCAGAGTTCTTTTCATCAATCCAGGTGCCTGTGATTGCAACCGACTTTGCAAGGTCTTTGGTGTCGATTTCCTGGTTGACGTCCTCCGTCACACGAAAGCGGGCGTATTCGCTGATGGAATGGGGCACATTTGGACGACGCAGGACGATCAGGTCGCCCTTGTAGAGTTTGAATGGAATGTTGCTGCCGGTCTCGATCGCGCCTTCGGGGATGGCAACTTCACGGCCTTCCGTGTCGACATAATAAAGTTCCAGCGCGCGGCTCGACGAGTTGTACAAACGGACGTTCTTCGCCTTCTTGTCGTTCTCGTCCGGTGTCGAAACGAGAAGCGGGTCGTCGAAAGCCGTCATTTTCAGGTTGATGTTCAGTACCTGACCATCTTTACCCCCGAGTGCGGTGCTCCAGATCCTCTGACCTGCAAAGACGCTTTCGGAGCCAGCGCGGGCAATCAGGGCCGTGTTTTCTGGCCGGCTGAAGTTCTTGTCGAGCTGTTCAAGCGGTTCCAGCCGGGTCAGGAGTTCTTCATTTCCCAAAGGCGTAACGGCATAGACATCCAGAGGCTTGCAAGCGGAATTGGCCAATTGAAACATGACATCGCGAGGCCGGGAAAGATCAACAACCCGGTTCATCTTTCTCGAGACATCAATCGATGTGAAAATATCACCAACGGTCACGTCTTCCGGATCGATATCTCCAGGCCAGACGATCGATTTCGTTCCCAGGCGCGCCAGCACATTTACGGTGGAATGCGGCTTCACCTGTTTCGGGCCCACGAGTTCGGTCCCTTTCAAACCCGAAAACCAGAGTGTTTCGTCGCTGCGGTTGTAGCCGATGTAGGGCAGCACACCGGCAGTCTTGTCTTCAGCGAGTTGCTTTGATGCTTCCAGGAATTTGGCCGCCCTTGTCCGGTCGGGTTCATCAAGGACCGACAGATCGATCCCGCGCGGCAGAGAAACAACAGTGTCATCTTCCGGACCGAAGATCGCGACGGTCTGGTCGTTGCTGTCGAGAACGCGGTAGGTGCCGATTTCCTGATCGAACTCTGCACCGGAGAGAATTCTCAGCTCCGCACCCGCCCTGGCCTTGATTTCGATCTTCTTTTCCGGATCGAGGTTGGCGAGCCGCATCAAGGAAGTATCCGTTACCTCGTCTATGGTGATCGGCAAGTCGAAGAAGTTGAATACTTCAACAGGCGCCAGGACTTCTGCCGGTCTGAGTATCTTGTCCAGAGAGAAGGTCTGCGTCTTGTCCAGGCCGACTGTATAGACTGTGAACAGGGACTTGTCGTCCGTCTGCAGGAAGACTTCTGTTCCAGGTAGCAGGTCGAAGGGCGCGGTTTCTCCGGAAGGGATGCGGCCGATCTCGGTCTGATCTGTCTGCTCCTGCGGATCTGGCAGGAAAACCACCACGTCCGTTGTGGAGGTATTGGTGATCTGAAGTTCCACGGGGCGGAAATACCGTGCATCGGGGACGTGCAGAGGCAGGTCCGCTGCATCGGCGCCGATCGTGAATTCGAAAAAATGGGTATTGTCGCGGGCATCGTCTGCAGCCGCGTCACTTTCGTAGGCGAAGACCCGGTCACCGGTCTTCAGGTTCAGTGCCACTTCATAAAAGGGGGGCAGGGAAAAGCCAGTAGAGATCAGTTCCGCATCCGGTTCGGCACCTCGGACGTAAAGGTCGATAGCGCTTTCCCCGTCGTTGACGAAGGTGACTTCCATCGTCGTTTCGGGCGCTGGTTCTGCGTCAGTGGCTCCGGTCGCCGCGGTCGCAGCACCTTCGACCTCCTGTATGATGGCACCAGTCGGTGTCTGTTGCGCGAGCACGGGTTGGGAGAGCAAGACCCCCGAAATCAGGCCGAGAAGGGGAAGAAACTGAGATCGCATGAGAAACCTTCTTTTTCAAAATGAAATTGATCCGGTGGCCATGAAGTTTCGAAGGAAGGGTCCAGGAAACGACCTTTACCCTTTCCTCCGCTCCTAAGGTTACCTGGGGCCTTTGCCAGGGTGTTTGGGCTTGCCACCGGGATTCTGTAGCGCGCCTAAATTTGCAACCATCTTGGAGACGTTGCCGCTTGCCTGCGGTCCGCGGGCCGGTTGGCTGGCCTGACCCCGTGGCTGCGCCGGTGGCGTGGAAGGCGATGCGTTGCCTTGGGCGTTGCGGGGTCCGGATGAAGCGCGCCCTCTGCTGCCTGTCTGTTGTCCAGATGCGCTTGCCGCCGAGGCAGAAGACGGGGCGTTGTTTGCTCCCAACGTTCGCCGTTGCTGAGAGGAAATCCCTTGAGGGTCCCCCTGCCGTGCCCGGGTCACGCCCCTAACTGTCTTGTCAATTTGATCCAACCATGGCGCAGAGCCGGTTTGGGGGGGCGCAGCGCCGGTTTGGGGTGGCGTGGAGGGCGGAGGAGGGCGTGTATAACCAGGTGCTGCTTGCCCTTTCGCTGTCGTCTGACCCGCTCCACCTTGAGCGAGATGGGGTGGAACATCGGGTAGCCTATGAGCAGAAGGCGGGGGCGCCGGGGCGCGCGTCGTGGCGGGCGGTCGTGCGGGCAATTTGCCAAAATGCGCGTTGCCCGGACCTGGCTGCGGCCGCTGAGGAGGCCGGTTGAGATTTGTTTTGGTCGCCTTCGATGGTTGTTGCGGTGGTCTGGAGGGCTGAGGTGCCGAGGCGACCACTCGTGCTTGGGCGGGGGGCCTTTGATCTCTTGGACGGTTCGCTGGTGGTTGTGCTGCAGCGCTCGAGCTTGCTGATGAGCCGTTGTTGGCACCTGCACCTTGAGGCTGGTTTTTTAGTAAATGTCTTTTGTGTTTGGCGATTTGGAAATTCAGGTTGTTTTGAAGATCCTTAAGATGTTGTCTTCCGATTCCGACTTGTGTTCTAAGGGCATTCATTTCCTGATTTGTTTTCTTGAGAAGATTTTTCTGTTCTTGTTCTGATAGTTTTTCTCTTTTTATCGTCTCCCGATATCTATCATCGATTGTCTTCATTCTTCTTTGTATTTCAGATATGCGCCTTTCAGACTCCTGAATTGCGTTGTTAGTGTTTGCAATTTGTCGACGAAGATCTCTCTCGGAAATACTCGGATCCATGGCTTGCGCGGAATGGATAGACACCTGTCCGAGCAACAGAACTGGAATGACAATTTTGAGGAGATAAGAGACCACTTTCACGAGGCAACCGCCTGAAGAGCGATTCCTTATGGTACTTCTCTCTTGGAAATGACTAGCTGTATTGATCATGTCAATCATACTCTTCCAGGTTGCGTTTGGGGCCGGTGATGTTGTCTTGTCAGTGAGCACCCACGCGACGCTCACCCCTTGTTCGTCTCCAATCACGTCGTTCAACGACTTGGTTCTGATCTGGTCCGGGAGCTGGTATTGCGATGCCGTTTCAAGCATTCTGACGATTTGATAAGTATAAACCTTGGCGCATTAGAAGAACTTCAGGAATGCGCGCGCACCCAAAATCAATAGTGTTGTGCCAGAAACATAGTTTACGACGTTGGAAATACTTTTTTTTACGGACAAAACTCTGGTGGCCACCATCCAGAGAATGAGGCCACATGCGGAGGAGGTCAGGACAACGGGTATGCATAAAAGCAGGCTTGCGGCGTGGGGTTCGTCTGTCATCTGAAACAGGAAGCCGGGAAAAAGGGCGGCAAAAAACATGAACGCAAGCGGGTTTGCCAGACCGATCCAGGCCCCTTTCACGGCATAATGGGCGTAGCGGCAAGTGGGGGCGTGTGCCATCTTGCTGAAATTCATTTCCCGCAAAATGCTGAAGCCAAAATAGGCAAGCATGAGTCCACCGGCCAATTGCATGGTGTGAATAAGAAAAGGACTGACTTCCAGTAGTCTGACCGCAAAGAAAACCGCCAGAACCAGCCATACGAACTCGGCAACAAGAATGCCGGTAAGCGAAGCAACGCCGCCCAGAAAACCTGAGCGGGTTGTCGCGGCGCTGACAAAGGCAACGTTCTGCCCGGGCGCAATCGATGAAGCAAATTTTGTCGCCGCAAGGGCAAACCATATTTCGGTAGACATCTTTCCTCCTGGCAATGGCTCTTGCGTAACAAATGTTTCCGTTGCGTGATGTGAACGTGTTCACACCTGGGGCATTTTTCGAAACACTGGAGATGCACGCCTGAAGATGCGCCCCTCGCTGGTGGAGGCCGTGGGAAAGCGGCGCCAGTTTTTCGCGAAAACGAAGTGGCTTGAAAAGCGAGGAGGTGGCCGCCTCAATCCGGAAGACCTGAAGCAGAGGAATCGGGACAAGGTCGTCAGCCAGACCTGTGGCTGCTGACTGTCGCTGAGCGTGGCGTTTGTTGGCTGTCTCAAAGAGGCTCAATAGCGATGAATGGTAGGCTCGCTATGAAGACACAGCCTGTTCTAAGGGATGAGTTCACATATGAAATTCAGCCCGAGTGTTTAACTCAACGAGGCAAGCACGGACAAACCACTGCCAGATGGAGCGAACTTAAAGCTTTCTCTGAAGACGACAGTACTAGGTTGATTTATCCGGATTTCCTCCCTGGTAGGTTTTATGCGCTGCCGAAAAGCCGGCTGACGCCTGAATTCGTTGAGGCGCTTAGAGACAATTTGCAGGCAGCTGATGCGCCCCGGCGATAGCGTGAACAGTGGAACATACAGAGATCCGATCACTGACCGAAACGTCCGGCTCTGGCGCAAACCGGGGATCCTTCAACCAATTCCGGATCATATATCAGCTGCCGTTTTGGATTGAAGCGGGCTTGCCGCGGTACAGCAATCCCGGTCCTGACCTTGGCTGGCGCCCGATCGCCTCAATCGTCCCAGATCGGTCATTCATCTGCTGATATGCAGCCTCGGCGCAGCCCGCCAAAGCCATCATTCGCTGCATCCTATAGTCGGCTTACCATCAGATGGAGGCAATGCGGACCAAATCACCGTGTGCTTGCGCGGCAGTAATGGCCGACCGTGTACCCGGCTGTAAGATCGCGGTGCCTAACCTGGATCGGACCCGCAACACGGTGAAGATGTTAGGGCGCGAGAGGAGCAAAAAGACTCTACCCTGAAGACCAGGGCCGCGAGCCTGTGGGCCATTTCAAATCCCCAATCTGGAATTCTTCCATTGCTCTTTCTGCGGAAGTTATTGAAAATTCTGGTGCATCAGGCATTGCGCGCCTTCAGGTCGCCGCCGGTCTGCTCGGACTCCTTTGCGGGTCGCAGTTCAGCCAAGCGGCTTGGGGAGCGCAATCCTCAAATTGTAGTGCCGCCAAGCTAGCAGCAGGTGGCGCGACAACCGTTGGAGGGGCTTTTGCCGATCAGGCAAAGCCTTCCTTCTCAAATGCCAGGAGTGCCTTCATGAATGATACAATCTGGTACAGCTGTACCCTGCACGTAGAAAACCTTTCCATGCCGTTTCGCTACGATCCGGCATTTGTCGATGGCAAGAAACTAATGTCCGCCAATAATCGGAATTGGTCCGGGGAAGTTTTGCCGTCTGAAGTTTTTCCTTCAAAACTTGTAGAGATGCATGAAGAAGATCCTGAGTACAGGATTGAAAAAAAGAAACAGCTTTCGAACCTGCCAGATGTATTTGATAGCTCAGAGATGGTTGTTTCAAAAAATGTCTTGAATGTATTTGATAAATTTGACATGGGGAAAGCACAATTTCATCCAATATCTCTTTATTCAGACGATGGAAATTTGTTGTCTGACCATTTCTTCATCTGGAATTTTGGAAATATAAAAGAAACAATATTACCGGATGCGTCTAAAAATTTGGATGAAAATCGACTTAGTACCGGCACAACTTACCGTCCTCCAATGCGTGGTCTCGAAGGCTATGTTGCGGTCACGGCTGATGCCTTGGATGGTCCCAGTATTTGGGTCGATCCGCGCGTAAGGCGAACCTTATTTGCTACCGGCCAATTGGTTGAATCGCTCAATGCGGCCGGGCTGGACAAGTATTTCCAATTTCGACAATGCAGAATTGTCAGCTGAAAAGGGCTTAGCTCATGGCTTCTTCCGCATATCCGGGGCAAGGGGAAAGCGAACACGCGATTTCTCAGTCGGTCTTTGATGTAAGCTACTCCCCGATCATTGGACAGTTTTCGGCATAAATTAAGCTACTGTCTGCATCTGCTGGTCGGGTTGGTTTTGATTGATTGCCTGCCAATAGATCACGGCGGGCGGTTTGCCGCCAAGGGCGGAGTGCGGGCGGTGGTGGTTGTAGAAGGTCATCCATTTTCGAATACCGGCCCGGGCCTGTGATCCGCTCTCCCAGGCGTGCAGGTAGACGCACTCGTATTTGAGCGTGCGCCACAGCCGCTCGATGAAGATGTTGTCAAGGAACCGGCCCTTGCCATCCATCGAGATGCGAACGCCCATCCGTCGCAGCCGGTCGGTCCACGCGAAGGATGTGAACTGGCTGCCCTGGTCGGTGTTCATGATCTCCGGGCTGCCGAACTTGTGAACCGCCTCATTCAGTGCCTCGACACAGAAGTCAGCTTCCAGCGTGTTCGAGATGCGCCAGGCCAGCACCTTGCGGGTGAACCAGTCGATGATTGCGACCAGATAGAGGAACCCGCGGCGCATCGGCAGATAGGTGATGTCCGCAGCCCAGACATGGTTCGGTCGATCCACGCGCAGCCCCTTCAGCAGATACGGCCAGATTTTGTGCCCCTTCGCCGGCCTTGATGTGTTGGGCTTCTGGTAGATCGGCATCAGCCCCATGAGCCGCATCAGCCGACGAATGCGTTTCTCGTTTACACGATGGCCCTCGTTCTTCAGGTGCCAGGTCATCTGACGGACGCCGAAGAATGGTGTCTCCAGGAACTGCTCATCGATCTGGCGCATCAGGGTGAGATTTATCTCGGTCTCGCCTTTCGGCATGTAGTAGAACGACGAGCGGGAGATCGACAGCAGCGCGCACTGCTTGCCGACCGACAGGGCCGGATGACCCGGCTCGGCCATGCCGCGTCTCACTTCACGCCCCAAGGCTTGAGCTTTCGTGACAAAAAATCGTTGGCGACGGCAAGCTCCCCGATCTTGGCATGGAGCTCCTTGACCTGATCCTCATCGATCTCCGGCTTCCGCCGGCCTCCGCGCTCAAACACCCCCGAGGCGCCATCAAGCAATGCACGCTTCCACTGATGGATCATCGTCGGATGAACACCGAACCGGCTGGCCAGTTCCGAAACCGTCTCCTCGCCTTTCAACGCTTCCAAGGCCACCTTCGCCTTGAACTCCGGCGAATGCTGTTTCCGCTTCGACATCCCTGATCTCCTTCTCGTCGAAGACCAGAAGACAACAAATCGTAGCTTACGTCAGTGTCCGATTTCCGGGGAGTAGCTCAGACTGTCACGTTGCTTCCGTCAGCATGTCCAGGAAGGCGCGTACAGCCGGGTTCGTCCGGCGGTTCTGCGGCCAGACGGCCGTGATGTTGTGACGTTCGACCGCAAAATCGGAAAGAACGGGTACCAGTTCTCCACGCTTGACCCAGGGTGCCACCATGAAGCTTGTCGCCATTCCGATGCCGGCTCCCGCCGCGACGGCAGAAATCACGGCCTCGCTCGCATCGACGACGATTGCAGATGGCGGCACGATCTCGACATCACGGCCTCCGATCCGGAACGGCCAGCGGAACAATTGGCCGCTGCTCTGATAACGCAGGTTTACCGTCTCGTGAGACTGAAGCTCGTCAGGATGACTGGGCGTGCCTGTCGCAGCCAGATAGTCCGGTGAGGCATAACAGCAGAGCCGCTGCGGCGACAGTTTCCGTGACAGGAGACTTGAGTCGGGAAGGTCACCTATGCGCACGGCAAGGTCGATTCCCTCTTCGATCAAATCCACCTTGTGATCGCTCAGTCTGAGATCGATCGAGACCTTCCGATGACGTGCGCGAAAGCCCGGAAGCAAAGGGGCGATGACGTGAAGCCCGATCGGAAACGAAGCCGCAATGCGCAAGGTGCCGGCAGGATCGGACCGGGCAGCCTTGGCGGCCTGTTCGATCTCCTCGGCATCGCGCAGCAGCTTGAGCGCCCGTTCGTGCAGATCGCGGCCCTCATTCGTGAGGGTGATCGAGCGTGTGGTGCGGGTGAAGAGCGAGACACCGAGTTGACGCTCCAAACGCTGGACACTCTTGCTGATCGCCGAGGGCGAAACGGAGAGCGCGCGCGCGGCGGCCGTGTAGCTGCCCAGCGAGCCGGCGCGGGCAAAGGCGATAAGGCCGGTCAGGCTTTCAAATCCAATTTGTTCCTTCATGGCACTATTAAGGCGAATTGAAGGACCATTATCAATCTGTAAGCAAGCCTATACATCCGGTCAACAAAATCAGAAACGGAAAGAGGTTCCCATGACCGAGATGATGAAAGCTGTCCGACTGCATGAATTTGGCGGTCCGCAGGTGCTGCGCTACGAGGAGGCGCCGCGACCGGTGGCCGGTACAGGAGAGGTACTTGTCCGCGTGCATGCGGCAAGCCTCAATCCGCCGGACCTTTACCTGCGGGATGGCTACCGGGCGCTTCCGCCCGAATGGCGGCCCAGCCCGGTCTTTCCGCTGATCCTCGGCACGGACATCTCCGGTGTCGTCGCAGCGCTCGGAGAGAATGTCTCGGGTTTCAGCGTTGGCGACGAGGTTTTTTCGATGGTGCGTTTCCCGCATGATCTCATGACCGGCAGCAATGCCTATGCCGACTATGTCAAGGTTCCGGTCTCCGACCTTGCGCTCAAGCCTGCAGGCATCGACCACATTCGGGCGGCCGGTGCCCCGATGTCCCTGCTCACGGCGTGGCAGTTCCTTGTCGAACCCGGTCACGACGCACCGAACCCGTTCCAGGATTTCGACCATGCGCCGATCCCGCTTGAAGGAAAGACCGTGCTGGTCAATGGCGCGGGCGGCGGCGTCGGTCACCTGGCAGTTCAACTCGCAAAATGGAAGGGGGCTCATGTCATCGCGGTCGCTTCCGGCAAACATGAAACTGTGCTGCGCGATCTCGGCGCTGATGCCTTCATCGACTACACCAGACAAGCTGCAGAGACCACCGCACCAGATGTCGATCTCGTCATCGACGCTGTTGGCGGGCCCGGCATGGAACGCTTCCTGAGCCTGATCAGGAAGAATGGCGCGCTCTATCTGGTCAATCCACTTGGCTTTTCCGGCCATGAGGAGGCTGCAGGACGCGGGATCACCGTTTCAACGGCACAGGTGCGCTCCAACGGCGCGCAGTTGGCTGAAGCCGGACGCCTGCTGGATGACGGGACGATCCGGGTCGAGATCGACAGTGAGTTCGCGCTGTCAGAGGCCTCTGCTGCCCATCAGCGGGCACTCGAAGGCGGCATCCAGGGCAAGATCGTTCTCATCGCCAGATAAACGCGCAACCACTCTGAAATCTGCTCCCCCGATTGTAATCCGGTCGGGGAGAGCCAAACAGGAGGAAAACTCCCATGTTGATCGTAACCGGATATATGTATGTCGATCCTTCGGATCTGGCGGAGTTTACTGCGGATCTGGCATCACTCGCGGTGGCGACGCGCCAACGTTCGGGCAACCTTTCTTATGACGCTGCCGTTGATGATGCCAAGGCTGGTCGATTGCTCATAGCGGAACGCTGGGCCGACCAAGCCGCACTCACAGCCCATCTTGAAGCTGAAGACACGGAAGCTTTCATCGTAAAGTGGCGCGGAAGAATGCAGGGCGAGATCCGCAAGTATGATGCATCGAACGAACGTGGCCTTGCCGAAGATTGATCTCTTGCCACACGGTCATGTCATCTATGTGAGCAGTGGAAATGCCGCCACCCAGACCGATCTGCAGCGTTTGTTTAAGCGGGCCGTTTCGATGCGTGTGAGACGGATTCCCACGTCAACGCCTTCATCAGCCGCCAGTCCGGGATTATGCGGCAGGTCAGCGAGTAGGTGATAGCTTGTCCAGAACCACCGCATGGAGTTCACGGGAAGCGGATGCAACAATAGCCCCGCTGGACGCTAGGGACAGGGGGTGGCCCATCCAATCGGTGATAGTACCACCGGCCTCCTGCACCACCGGGCACAGAGCGCAGATATCGTAGGCGTCGAGATCATCTCCGTTCAAGCAGATATCGATCAGTCCACGGGACAGAGCCCCGTAGGCTGGAGCGCCACCATCGAAAACCCTGACACGTCCCATTGATCGCAAGCTTTGGAATCCGGTGGCGCTCTTCTCGCGGAAACTGTCAGGGTTGGCGAGGCTGATGACGGACTTGGCCAGATCAACTTGGCCACTGCTTCTGATGGGACGTCCGGCAAACACTGCGCCTTGACCCCGCGCCGCGATGTAGCGTGCTTTCGGAATAGGCAGATCAATGATCCCCAAAATAGGCAGGCCGTCACGGCACAAACTGATCAGCGATGCATAGTTTAGCAGGCCTGCTCCGAACTGGCGCGTACCATCGATTGGATCGAGCACCCAAGTGAAAGCGCTGCTTCCCGCATCAGAACCGTATTCTTCGCCCAAAATTCCGTGAGTGGGAAACTGCCGCCGTATTTCCTCTCTCCACCTCACCTCAATGGACAAGTCGGCAGGCGTCAACGATGAGCCGTCCGGCTTGTAGCTTACAGCGAATTCGCTACTCCAAGCTTCAACAGAAAGATTGGCAGTCGCGTCCGCGAGGTTCAAAGCCGCCTTCACCAGGCAATCAAGTTCGGACATGTATCACCTTGTAAAGGGTTCTTGATAACATCCTGAGAATAACAGCTAAGTGACGTGGAATGGCTTGGAGCCGAACTCCGGTGCCGCAACACTGATCGCAGGAAACAATTTTGTGCCAGCGTCGTTCAGGGCCCAGTGCCGCCATTCGGAACGTATGCGGCGAACGGCTGGTGTGGCTAGTCGGTTGCGCGCACCCGACTGACACGTTGCGCGGCGTTGCGTTTGCAACATGCTGCACTGCGTAAGCGCCCAGTAGAGAGATTTTCGTCAGATTTGGGTGGTGGAGACACGGTTTGTTTCGCCACTGTCTGCTCATCACGTTGCTGATGAGGAGGAAACGCAATGCTCGACTCGACAGTCACCGCGCAGGTGCAAGAGACGCTCGACAGCCTGAACACCGCGCTGTTTGCCACCGACAGCGACTGACGCGATCTGGTTGCCGTGACATGGAACCTGACGACGGTGAAGGGTTTGGACACCCCGGTCCACGGCCTGCAAGAGGTACATCACCTGTCGTGATGCCCTGACTGGGCCGCGCCCCCTGATGGCGCGCCTAAGCGCCCGGCATCGTCCTCCTGCCGGGCGCACCCTTTTAGTTACATTGGAGAAAAGAAATGAAAGCAGCACGTTGGCATGGCGTAAAGGATATTCGCGTCGAAGATATCGCCGAACCGACCCCCGGCAAGGGCGAGGTGAAGGTCAAGGTCGCCTGGACCGGGATCTGCGGCAGTGACCTGCATGAATATCTCGCCGGGCCGATCTTTGTCCCCGTGGACGAAGACCATCCTCTGAGCCACGACAAGGCTCCGATCACCATGGGGCACGAATATTGCGGCACCGTGACGGAGCTGGGCGAGGGTGTCACCGGGCTTGCGCTTGGCGACCGCGTCGCCATCGAGCCGATCTTTGCCTGCGGCGAATGCCCGGCCTGTCTCGAAGGCAAGTACAACCTGTGTGACAGCCTCGGCTTCGTCGGCCTGTCCGGCGGGCACGGCGGGTTCGCCACCCATAGCGTGGTGCCCGCCCGTATGGTGCACAAGATGCCCGAGGCGCTGTCGATGGAGCAGGGCGCGCTGGTCGAACCCGCCGCCGTCGCCCTGCATGCCGTGCGCCTGTCCAAAATCAAGGCCGGTGACAAAGCCGCTGTTTTTGGTGCGGGTCCCATCGGCCTGCTGGTGGTGGAATCTTTGCGCGTCGCCGGCGCGTCGGAGATTCACGTTGTAGAACCCTCGGAAGTGCGGCGGCAAAAGGCGCTGGATCTCGGCGCGACCTCGGTGATCGACCCGACCGCGACGGACGCGGTCTCGGCGATCCGCGATGCAACGGGCGGGGTTCATGTGGCCTTCGAAGTGACCGGCGTGCCTCAGGTGCTGCCGCAATGCATCGACGCCACCCGCCACGAGGGGCAGGTTCTGGTCGTGTCGATCTGGGAGAAAGAGGCCTCTTTCCAGCCCAACACCATCGTGCTCAAGGAACGCCAGTTGCAGGGCACCATCGCCTATCGCAACGTCTATCCGGCGGTCATGGCGCTGATGACCCAAGGCTATTTCAGCGCCGATCAACTGGTCACCAAGCGGATTCCCCTGGATGACATCGTCGCGGAAGGGTTCGAGGCGCTTGTCGCGGAAAAATCCCATGTGAAGATCCTGGTCGAAGCCCCCGACTGACCTTCCGCCGCTCGGAAAATCCGGCCGCTCACATACGAAAGAGCGGCCGGAGGCCCCACATCGATACGCAGCGCGACAAGCCCCACCGGACACCGGAACTTCGTCGCGACATCCGTGTGGCGTCAATTTCCGGATCGTTGAATCCAGGAACCGAAATTGACACCTGTGGCTTACCGAGGACGAGGAGTGCAAGCTTCCTGTAACTCATCTGCGCATGCTGCTATTGCGCCACCAAAGTGCAAGGGTTCATTGTTCGGACAGTATCGCCTCGAGGGTCCGCATCGTCCGGGTCGTCCTGGTGTCGTGGCGCTTGATGAGCGACGTCGTGGAGACCGACATGGCGTCGTCGAGCGGTGCGAGCGCCAAGGTGTCGAGCGCATTATAGGTCCTTACCGCGCTTTCGGGCGCGATCGCGAACCCCATTCCGGCACCGACGCAGCCGAGGATGGTGTCGAGCGCGCCGAAATCGCGGACCGGCGTGTCAGCTCTGCCCTTCTGGCGAAGCCAAGTCTGGGCCGCTGCCCGGTAGCTGCACCCGTCACTGAAAGCCAGCAACACCCTGTCGGATGCGCCGGACGCTGCGGTGACAACCACCAGGGTTTCCGTGAAGACGGGGACGGCGTGGAAACGGTCCGGATCGACATCGCCGACGACAAGCGCCGCATCGATTTCCCGTGTCCAGACCTTTCCGCTCAGAACGCCTGAGGAGCCGGTCACAAGGCGCAGTTCGGCCTTCGGCGCCCGGTCCGCAAGCGCACGCAACACTGGCGGCAGGCGGCTTCCCGCTGTGGTCTCAAGGGCGCCGAGACGCAGAGGCGCCGCTTCGCCGGAGGCGTCGCGAAGATCCGAACGCACCGTCGCGACGTGCGACAGGATTTCGCGCGCCTGGGGCAAAAGCCGTTCGCCCAATGGCGTCAAGCGCGCACCTGCTCGCCCACGCTCGAAAAGGACGCCGCCAAGATCCTCCTCGAGCTTCTTGATCCGCTGCGTGATGTTCGACTGGACTGAATGGAGTCGCGTGCTCGCAGCTGAGAAGCTGCCGCCGTCTGCGACGGCAAGGAAGGTCTGGAGTTGTATTAGATCCATCTATCTCATTTAGAGAATTAAAATCATCAATTCAATCATTATTCCTGCGAGTATGTCCATGCTAGGCCTTGGGGTGCAATGAGAGGGACCCATCCGATGCCGACGCATGCCACCCGCAACAAAGCCGCCGAACACCCGCCCGGCGTTGCCACGGCCGTGGCGGATGCTGGCGGCCTTGGCCTGAGCGGCGCTGGCCATGGAGATGAGGAATGGTTGGCGGAGATCTTCGAGAATGCCGGCAATGCGCCGTTTGGTGTCAGGGGCATTCCATGGGCTGCTACCGGGACCCCCGCGCGGAACCTGTCCTGCCTGATGGCCGGGCTGCCCCCGCTCATCGTGACCGGCTGGGATCTCGGGCTTTCGCCCCAGGTGCAGGCGGCATGGTTTCGCGATCAGGCCATCGCCTGAACCGTCACCTTTCCCGTCTTCGTTTCGCCGCACCGAGACTGCGGCACGTCCTCGAAGGCTGCCCCTTGCGGTCATGCGAACCCTTCAACCGAACTCCGAAAGGAACCTCACCGAATGCCTGCCATCGACATGAGCCAGCCCGACGCCTTCTGGCTCGCGCTGTCCGTCATTGCCGTTGCCCTCATGTGGGTGCCGCATATCTTGCAACTGATCGCCCAGGAGGGGCTCGTCACCGCCATCTGGGATCCGACACGCGAAACGCCGCACAAGGCCGCCTGGGCCGTTCGGGCACGGCGTGCTCACGGCAACGCGGTCGAGAACATCGCGGTTTTCGCCCCCCTCGCGCTTCTCGTGCTGGCGACGGGCAACTCCTCTGCTCTCACCGCTGCCGCGGGCGCGGTGTTCTTTTTTGCGCGGCTTGTGCACTTCGTGTCCTACACGCTGGCAATCCCGGCGCTGCGCGTGATCGCTTTCCTTGTCGGCTGGGCCGCGACGATGACCTTCGCCCTCGCGCTGTTTTAGGTCGTGGATCCGCGACCAGATGGCGGTGAGGGCCAGTCGATGAAGCCGGAGCAAATGGAGATTGACCGGCTGCGCAACGAAGTCGCGAAGCGCAAGTCGGAACGCGACATTTTACAAATGGCCGCGGCCCCAGCGCCCGGTCCCGGCACGATGAGGTGCTGGCCGAGGATCTTTTCTGCGGACTGCTTGAACAGTGAACAGGGCATACGAACACAGCTGGTTACGAGACAATTACGACCCCCGGAAATCTTTGCGACAAGCCCAGTGTTACTAATATGTCTCATGGTTGCTGATGGGAGACAGTGGTAATTTTCACCAAATACTGGCTGCAAAATAATGGTGCTACACTAAAAGGGCGTTTTTATTAGAGAGTTATCTCAATCAGTGAGGACGACGTCTGCAATATGGACCCTATCGGTATTTTGCGTTCGCAGAGCACATCATCCCACTTGCACCCCGACGATGATTTTGGTCTCGGCAACATAATCGCGATGATGCAGCACTCCGCTGCCCTGATCGGGGTCTATGATGAGCAGGAACGCCTGCGATTTACCAACGAGTCCTTTCGCAAAGCCTACTACATACTCCCTGGTGAGGACCTGTGCTGGCAACAGCTGATGAGGCGGAACTTTGCCGCCAAGCGCGGCACGATCATCCAGTCGGATGACATCGATGCCTGGATCGCGTCGGTCAGGTCTCGACGTGGCAAAAACAAGGTCAGAACCTACGAAAGTGATCTACACTGCGGCGCCTACATCTGGGTGACGGAAACGATGCTGCCTAATGGGTGGATCATTTACGTCGGGACGGATGTCTCGGAATTGCGCCAGTCAGAACGCTGGCTTCGACAGGCTCGGGACGAAGCCGTCCGCGCCTCTTCCACAGATGAGCTGACGGGTGTTTCCAATCGCAGGCATATAATCTGCCAACTGGAAAGAATGCTGCCTTCCAGACCGGAAAAATTGCATAAGCCCAGCGAAGTCGCTGTCGAGGCGGGCGGAACCGTCGGCTTGCTGGACATCGACCATTTCAAGAAGATCAACGACACCTATGGTCATCAGACAGGTGACGAAGTTCTGGTCACCTTCGCCAGAGTTGTTCGAGAGACGATCAAGCTGCGTGATGCCTTTGGGCGTTTTGGCGGAGAAGAGTTCCTGATCCTGTTTCCCGGACAAAGCGTAAAGGCCGCCAACGCAACAATCGAACAGCTTTATGAAGCCATTTCCCAGGTTCGCCCGGTCAGGAATGCGCCTGACCTGATGATATCATTTTGCGTCGGCCTTACGCCTATCTTGACCAGCGATGATACATCCAGGATCTTTTCCAGATGCGATGCGGCCCTCTACGAAGCCAAGGAATGTGGACGCAATCAACTGAAGGTTTTTGGTCAGTCTGACGTTGAGCAGGAAAGTGGGCGACAGACCCCGTTCGCAAGCTGTGATGGGCGGCAGACACTGGAACAGTAGCGGTTGG
Source organism: Stappia sp. BW2 (assembly GCF_008107695.1). GTDB lineage: Bacteria > Pseudomonadota > Alphaproteobacteria > Rhizobiales > Stappiaceae > Roseibium. Next base: position 644,519 of record NZ_VIRG01000070.1, read on the forward strand.
TCCCGACGGGACTTTTCCTGAAGCGGCAACTTTTTTCAGATCATCCGTTCGTAGTGATTGTCCGAAAGTTGCCCGATCCATACCGTTGCTTATAGCCCGTTCATCAACGGCGACGTGTCTCAGCCCATTCAGTCGACATCAGGTCAACAAGGCAGCGTACCTTGGCAGGCAGGTAGAGCTTGCTGGAATAGACCGCCTGGATTGGCACGCTTTCGGTTTCGTGTCCCGAGAGAACTTGTTCCAGACGTCCATCGACCAACGCTTCCTGCACAAGGAAGCTCGGGAGGTTGATGATGCCCACGCCGGCAATGGCGGCGTCTCTTATCGCCTCGCCACTGTCGAGCCGCAACCGAACACGGCCACTTATGCTTGCCCATGACCCGTCGTCATCGCGAAAGCGCCAAGGATGCCGCCTGGTCTCGCTGCGGAACACCACGCAGTCGTGCGACAGCAGATCGTCCGGCTTCTCAGGCCGTCCGCGCAGGTCGAGATAGGACGGTGCGGCGCAGAAGATCCCGACATGGTGGGCGACCACACGTGAGATCATCTGGGAATCTGGGCTTCCAATCCCGATGCGCACGGCGAGATCGTATCCACCGTCCACCAGTTCCTCGACACGGTCGCTGAAACTGACATCCACGCGCAGGTCGGGCCATTTTGCCATGTAACGATGCAGGAGCGGCAGCACGTGCAGCCGTCCGAACGCAGTTGGCACGGTCAGGCGCAGCAGGCCGCTGGGTGTTCCGCGGTCTCCGCCAATGATCGCGTCGGTCTCCTCCAGAAGATGCAGAATGCGCTTGCAGTGATCGTAATAGAGCTTTCCCTCGTCGGTCATGCTCAACGCACGCGTCGTCCGGTTCAACAGCCGGGTCCCCAGGCGCTTTTCTGTGCGGGCAATTGCCTTCCCGACGGCCGACCGCGTCAGCCCGATCGCTCGACTGCCGCCGATGAAGCTACCGGCATCCACTGTGGCCACGAAGGCCCGTATCTCTTCCACGCTGGCAGTCATCGTGCATCTCCGCTGGCACCATAGACGGGAAATTAGTTCCCGAATATTTCCATTATAGAGATCAAAATTCTCTAGTCGAGGTGACAGGAGACGCAACACTTAAAGGTTCAAAATGCCCTTTTCTCCCATGGTTCAAGAACGTATTGCCGCTTGGAACGAAGCTTCCGCCTCCTTTGGTCCTCTTCTCCTTGAGGGGGAGGGGGATTGGGAGGCAGCGCGCACCCACTATCTGGACGTGCTATCCGCTCACCCAACGCCTGAAGGCGTCACGATCAGCCATACCAACATGGGGGGCGTGCCCGGCACCGTGGTTACGCCTGACGAGGTCGAGAGCGGGCGTACGCTCCTCTACATCCACGGCGGAGGTTATATTGCCGGAAGCCCGGCCGGGTATCACGGGCTCGCCGGGCATTTCGCGAAGCTCCTGAAGGCCGTCGTCTATATGCCGGACTATCGCCTCGCGCCGGAGCATCCGTTCCCTGCGGCAATCGACGACACTCTCGCGTCCTATCGATGGCTTCTGGAGGAAGGGAACCGCGCTGATCGGATCATGTTCGCGGGCGATTCCGCAGGGGGAGCCATGGTCGTGACGGTGATGGTCGCTACCAGGGATGCCGGTCTTCCCCTGCCGGCCGCCGGGGTCGCCATCTCGCCGTGGGCCAATCTGGAACATACCGGTGCATCCATGACCACACGCGACGGGATCGATCCCACTGTCAGCCTGGCTGGTCTTGATCTTATGGCTGCCGCCTTCCTTCAGGGGGCGTCGAAGGCGCATCCTGCGGCTTCGCCGGTGTTTGCGGATGTCGCGGGCCTGCCGCCAATCCTCGTTCAGATTGGGGAGAGCGAAGTGATGCTGAGCGATGCGATCCGCCTCGCGGCCCACCTGGGCGAGGGGCAAGTGCGCGTCTCGCTGGAAATATGGCCTGAGATGTTCCATGTCTGGCACATGTTTGCCTCCGTCCTGCCTGAAGGCGCGCAAGCGTTGCAAAGTGCTCGGGCGTTTCTGGAAACCGCGTTGAGCCAGGAATAACGTCCGCTCCTAGCGGCTGCTCTCCGAAAGAACTTTTCGGAGAGCCATTTTTCTTCCTGAGGCAAGGCGTCATTGACCGTCGAGCACCCGTTCAGCCCCCACTGCGGACAAAGCGGACGTTGTTGCTACAACAAAGCACGTAGGGTGCTATGTGCGTTCTATCGCTCGTCGCATGTTGATGCCTGTCGGCGTAAACCCAGCCGACAGGTACAGGTTCTTTGCAATGCTGTTGTCTGCTGCAACACGGAGCCGAAATTCGGCAAACTCGGTTTCTGAGAACCACTCATCCAACGCTGCCAATGCAAGACGAGCAAACCCTTTTCCCCGATAAGGCGGCAGGATGGAAAAGTCGCTGATGAACACGGTTTGATTTTTCGCGTTCGGCTGGCACCAAAGATACCCGATCGGGGCGTCCGCATTTTCGGTTCTTGCGACGATGCACAACAAAACCTGACCCGGCGTTTCGACGCCCTGCTCAAAGCTTTCGGCAACCGTCTGTGCAGCTTGTTTCGTGGCTGTCTGGATGTCCACGTCATAATTTGCAGAGATTTCAGTGGCATAATCCGGAACGAAATAATCGACATAGCCCGGAAACTCGTCAGATCTCATTTTCCGAAGCTCAACCATCCTTGTGCCAATCTCCTGTCAAATGAGCGTGCCGTAGGGAGCAACGTTCGTGATGAAAACCGGACTACGTGCCGCACGCTCGATGGTCAAGTTCAAAACAAACCGCTGATACGCTGCTGCGGTGCGGTCCGCCGAAGCCGCCGTTCCTTGCATTTGCGAAGACGGGTGGCCGCCAGATGCCAGGATTGCGGACAATCCTGCTGCTCGATTTCCAACTTTCAAGGTCCGCTTTCGCACGCATAAGCGCAACAGAACTATCCGAGAGGTTCAAGCTCCCGATCCTGCCGCGGTGATCTTCCAAATTTCCGGGAGTACTCCCGCGAGAATTGCGCTGAGCTTTCGTAACCCACGCCAAATGCGATCTCGGAGACCTTTGCTCGGCTCGTCCTCAGATCATCCCTGGCTTTGAGAAGGCGCAGGTCTTTCTGATACTGGAGTGGGGATGTTCCTGTCACGGCCTTGAACTGCTCGAAGAAGGCCGAGTTGCTCATACCGACGCGGCGAGCGAGATCACTGACGACGATGGCGCCGGACAGATTCGATTGGATATCGCGCGTGGCCAAGAAAATGCGGCTTGCCGTGCTTTCGTGCCAGAGTAACCTTTGCAGCACGGGCGCTTGCGGCCCGATCAGGAGCCTTGCATGGATTTCCCGGGACGTGATCGGGGCCAGGAGTTGACGCGTCTCTTCAGCTTCGCACTGAAAGAAGTACCGAAGAAGAGCCTCATCCAAGGAAGGGGCGGTGTCACACTGGCAGATCGAGAAGGGGTCAGACGACGCCCCCGAAGCCGGCAACACAGCAGGGGCCAGGGATCGCAACAGGTCAAGGTCGAGCGGAAAAACCAGGGCTATGTAGGGGCATTCGGGCGAGGCTTCGGTTATGCGAGAGACCACGGGCAGCGTATGGCTCACAATCAGTGATTGTCCTGCTCGCACTGTTATCGTTTTGGTATTTGACCCAACTTGCTTTGCGCCTTGCAGAATGAGGCACAGCAAAGGCCGGTAAACCGTTGCGCTCAAACCAGTGGTCGCGTGGTGCCGTAGCAGGTGCGTACCGCTGCTGTTGTCGTGCATCGCCCCTTCACGGACCTCAGCTTGATCCAGCAGCGCCGTAACATGGTTGACCAATCCTGGACGTGTCATGGCGGCCTCCAATCTCTCGCGACTCGAATAGCACTACGCGTTCAAGAACTAAAACAAAACTCGGTTCGAATGGAGAAACAGGCAAGTTTTCCGGAATTTCGAGGAAGATTGGCGAAAAAATCGAGAGTAACGTGACCAAATTTAAGCCATGGGAGACATGACATGAAAACCATACTGATCACAGGAGCCTCTTCAGGCATCGGTGCAGCGACGGCCAGGCATTTTCAGGCCAACGGCTGGAACGTGATCGCCACGATGCGGAAGCCGGATGCTGCGGGTGATCTTGCCGAACTCGACAATGTGCACGTGGCCAAACTGGACGTGACCGACCCGGATACGATCGCCGGGGCCGTTGACGCCGGAATCCGCCGTTTTGGCCGAATTGACGCGTTGCTCAACAACGCGGGCTACGGGGCCTATGGGGCGCTGGAGGCGTTCTCGATGGAGCGCATAAGGCGTCAGTTCGATACCAATGTGATCGGTCTTTTGGAGGTGACGAAAACAGTGCTGCCGCACATGCGGGAAAACCGTGCGGGTACGATCGTCAATATCTCTTCGATCGGAGGGCAGATCACCTTCCCGCTGGGCACGCTCTATCATGGTACCAAATTCGCGGTCGAAGGCCTGTCCGAGGCGCTGCATTATGAACTCGAACCGCTTGGCATCCGGGTTTGCATTGTCGAGCCGGGCATGATCAAAACAAATTTCGGCGGCAGTTCCTTCGATTTTGCCATGGATGAAAGCCTGCCAGACTATGCGCCCACAGCCGAGGCCATGGGGCGCGTCTTTGGCAAACTGGCGTCCAGCCCATCGGCGCCAGAAAGCGTTGCAGACGTGATCTGGAGCGCCATCAACGATACAGGTGACCGTCTACGTTACCGCGCGGGAGCGGATGCCGAGGCGTTGCTGGACAGGCGCAAGGCGCAAGACGACGAGACTTTCATGGGCGGCATCAAAGAGTTGATGCGAGAAGGATAGCGATCCTTCCCAGGGCCCCAGAAATGTTTAGTTGTTGCTGGAAGCCGCAGCTCGGTGACGAATTGCTGGTGCAAGGCCTGCTCTCGCACTCGCTTCGAAGCAGTGTTTCGACGCGATGCGGCATGCTGGTAGTTTGGGCTCTAAGCGGACTTGCGGCGCCACAGCATCCCGATCCGGACCTTGGCTGGTGCCTGGTCGACATAAACGGCCCATTGCTGCCGGTCATCCAACTCGATGTCGCTGCGGTGCGGCCAGTCGCAGGAGATATTCACTGCAACTGCTCAACCAGATAATTCGGCAAGGTCGGCAGCGCGGACGAAGCGGACTTTCACCAGTCAGATCCCAATGTCCGATTACAAAGCTGGTACGTGGTTAAGGCCCGCCAGGGGTCCTTCTGCACCTCGGCTCATTCGATCCAGGCCGAACGTTCGCAATGCGGCCCCACCGCGATCACACAAGCCGCCAGCGATTATGGACAACACTTGAAAATCCGACTACGCCACTGGTATCGCGAAAAAGAAATTGGACTCTGTCATTGGATCATCCCCGGACTTCCGCATCCCATTCCAAGCTCCTCAAGATCGTCGTGATGAATGACCTTCACCTCGTTGCGCCCGGCACACGACGACCCAATATGGACACTACCGCCCGTTTTGCCGTTGCCTTGAGGAGCGCTGCCGCACGGCACGGCGACGCAGATTTGTGCGTCTTCGCCGGGGACATCGCCGACCAGGCCGAGCCTGAGGCCTACCGGCTCTTTGATAGTCTGCGCAGGGCTTTGCTGATCCCTCAATGCGTTACACTGGGTAACCATGACGACCGTAACGTCTACCTGACTTATGCGGAGAACTTCGAGACCGATCCGAACGGTTACGTGCAGTGTCGTAGGGATATCAAAGGGCATTGTGTGCTCGTGCTCGACAGCTCCGAACCGGGACATGAGCGTGGGGGCTTCCCTGCGCCGAAGCTGGCTTGGGTGGCCGAACAACTCGCAAATGCGCGCAGGTCTGGACTAAAGGTGATTGTCATCCTCCACCATAATCCTGCGGCCCTTCAGATGCCTGTCGACACCTATCGTCTCAGCGCACCGAGCGACCTCCTCGCGGTGTTGAAACAAAGCGGTGCTGATATTCTTCAGGTAATCGCAGGGCATTGCCACATCTCGTCGGCGGGCAGCTGGGGAGGCCTCCCCTGCGCCACGCTCGCGGGAAACCATCATCGCGTCGAGCCTTTCCTTCGCGGTCGGACTGGACGCCAGCAGTGTTACGAAGGACCGGCGCATTATGGTGTCGTCGTGTCTAACGGGTCCGACTGTGCCGTCCACTTCGAAGCCTATGTCGGTGAGGCTGACCCAATGGATGGTACGCTTTTTCCGAGGAAGGTGGACCAGGCTTTTGAAGAAGTTGGATGAGCTGCCGTTGGTCGCCGTGGTATCATCGCGCACAAGCGACACTTCCGCTGAAGCCGCCGTTCCATGCATTTTTGCAGCACTGGTCAAAGTGGGCTCTAATCGGACTTGCGGCGTCGCAACAATGATCGCAGCGACCAATTTTGCGCCAGCGTCGTTCACGGCATAACCGGTCATCCACTCGTTGATACGCTGCTGCGGTGCGGTCCGACGAAGCCGTCATTTGTCGCAAGTTTTTGAATGGCGGCTTTGCGATCGTTTTTGCACGAACCGGTTCTATCCTCCGGTTCCACGGCGAAACGGTAACATCAGGACTGAATAAACCTGGCGATAGTCAGGCAACTTCGTTTTCGGATCGGTTCCCAATTCGCGTGGTGGTGTTCCAGGGCGGTAAACGAACGTGCCGAAAATCTGATCCCAGACCGTTAGCGTCGCGCCATAGTTTTTCGCCTCGCTCACATTCGCGGAGTGGTGATACCGGTGAACCTCGGGGCCGACGAAGACATAATTGGCCCAGCCAAGGCGCAGATCGACATTGAAATGACTGATGATGCCGTGAAAGGCATTGACCACCAGAAAGATCAGGGCAGCCTCGGGTCGATACCCCATGAGCCAGATCGGCACGATGATCGTCATGCCCTGAACGAACACCGCGTTGAACGGGTGCAGCACTGCGTGCATCAGCAGATAGAGCCGGTCGGGCAGATGGTGGGCGGCATGGATTTGCCACAAAACCCGACCGATCGGCCCGCGGAGTTCGTGCATGGCCCGATGGATATGGTAGTTTAGAATTTCAAAAACGAGGAACAGAACCGGCACCTGAATCCAGAGCGGCCAGTCGCGGGCGAGGCCGTCCCCTTGTCCCGAAATGGTGATGGACAGCATCGCGAGCCCTGCGGACAGGAGCCCGACCGTTCCCCCGGAAAGACCAATATAGATGAAGTCGGGCAGCAAGTTGCGCCACGTCATGGACCAGCGCCAGTCCATTGGAAAGGTCAGCTCGAGAACGAGATATGTCAGAAAGAGCGGCAGAGTGATCAGGATCCATGCGGGCCGTTCGTCGACCTTCATCTGAAGGAAGTACCAAAGACCGAAAATGATCCAAGCCCACGAGGCGGGATAGAGGCCCCGGCGGATGATCCGGCGGGGCATGCTATTGTCGTTCATTCCAGATACTCCTTGAAGTCTCGGACACATGTCCGATAGCGTTCGCTACGCAAACGGATGACCTAGGACCAGACCGGGAGGAGACTTTCCGGACAGAGCGGAGGCGATGTGTCCGAAGACCCGCGCGCAGCGCATACGAAATCGGCTCTCAAGCAGGCCCTTATGAAACTGCTGGAGCAGGACAACTGGGGCGGGATCACGATCGTCGGGATATGCCGCCGTGCCGGGGTGGCGCGGTCGTCCTTCTACGAACATTACGGCGCCAAGTCGGATCTGCTGGACGAAGTTTTTTCCGACAACATGGCCAAGATCCGCCCTTCGACCAATCCGAACGGAGCACTCGCAACGTTGGACTGGCTCGTCGATCACGTCGCGGAGGCGCCCGAATTCTTTGCCCATGCCATGCAGGGCGGGCGGGGCGATGCGCTCTTGCCACGTTTCCGCGAGGCGCTCATTCAACAATTGTCAGAAGAACTGGCAGCACGGAGCATTTCGGACGCCAGAGTGAAAGCCGCCTATGTGGTCGGCGGGTCAATGGCTTATCTCGCGGAGAACGACACGGGCGCTACCCGTGAATTCATTCAGGAACTGGCCGGACGCTTGATCAGATAGGCCCGGCAAGAAACAAGCCCTGCGCCAAGCCAAAGAAATCAGATTGCGGACGTTCACATTCACCGCAGCGTTGGCCAAGATGGGCTCAAACCCGCCTTGCGGCGGCGCGGCGTGCCGATCCTGACCCTGTCTGATGCCTGGCCGATACAAATGGCTCGGAGCGGAAATTTATAACCATTAATCCAATGGTTCCTTCGTGCCCCCAATTCGGACATCGGAAGCCCAGTCGCAGGTTTCGAAAGCTGTTGTTCTCGCACTGGCAGGTCTAAGCTGGACTGACCAAATCGGTGCGTTGTCCGGGGGGGGAGGGGGAGCGAAAAATACCCCTAACAGTTTGAAACAAATGACTTAACTCCCGCAACAGGCTTTCCGATTGAAAACCCCGGGAAGGATCCTTGCGGCCCTTTTCATTGCTGGCTTTGGGGGGTATCCAGACAAGATGCAACCCGCCTGTTCTGTCTCTCCTGGAAATCTCATGCCAATCGCGCCGACGTCACTCGAACGTATCTATTTGCTCTGGGACAACCTGGCCGACCACGACGTCGGGGATATCCACGCTTCCCGCAGGTTCCTGCTCGAGACGGTCTGCGGCCTCATCGACGCACAGAACGCGGATTGGATCGGCTGTGTGCGATTGAACTCGCCCCAGTCGCGCGATCCGATGAAGGGCTGGCGTCCGCGCACGCTGTTCACGCTGAACCCGTGTGATCACACCAATGCGGCGATTGACGGGGCTTTCGAGGAGATGGAAAAGGGCGAACCGGACATCACCACCACGCGCAACGTGGAGCTGGCCGGGACATTCCGGGTCCTCAGCCTGAAGGAGCTGGCCACGCCGGAGTGGTTCGAAGGGCCTTCCTACAAGAACTACTACAAGGCGCTCGACCGGCAGGATTCCCTCTGGGCCGGCATCCCGATCAACGAGGATGCGGAAATCCAGATCGGCTTTCATCGCAACTTCGTCAGTGAGCCGTTCACAGCGGACCATCAGGAAATCGTCTCCCATGCGCTGCGCGGCATACGCTGGTTCTTCAAGCACCAGATGCTGGGTGAAGGTGTTGGCGTGGCAACCGCGCCGCTGACCCCGGTCGAGCAGCAGGTATTGCAAGGTCTGCTGCTTGGCCTGACGGAAAAACAGATCGCCGAGCAGAACAACCAGAGCCCGCATACCACCCACGACCATGTGAAGCGGATCTTCCGCAAATACGGCGTGTCCAGCCGTTCGGCGCTGATGGCGCTCTGGCTTGGCAAGGGATTGATTTGAAACAATAACCCCTAAACAGGGGATAGCGCCTCACCTCAAGCAGCGGCAAAAAGCTGTCTCGGACCATGCCTCGCGAAATATGTCAATCGCAGGGCCGGCGCGCACAGCAACGGCCTCCTTGCATCGGCATGGTTCCACCTGAAACCAGCAGGGAGGTCCCATGCCCCGATTTGACGCCCTCTCAGCTCCTGCGAGCCTGAAGCGCCACACCGTGTGTGCCTCCTTGCCGTTGTCTGCCTGCTTTTGTCGCTGAGACCTTGATGAAAACCATTTCCGCTCATTGCATTCTGCCGCGGCTGTCGGCCCGGCTCCGCCTCTCCACCGCCCTTTGCGCCGCCACCCTGCTTGTCGCGCTGCCTCACATGGCCAGAGCCGCTACCTATACCGTCACGGAAGCAACCGACGACGGCAGCGGCACTGTCGCCGGGTCTTTGAGCTGGGCCATTGCCAGCGCAGGCGACAGCGGGGACGTGATCGAGATCGATCCTGCGGTCTCGACCATTACCGTGTCCGGAACATTGCCGGCCTTTGCACAGGACGTCACGGTTCGGGCGAGCGCTCCGGTCGAGATCTCCGGCTCGCCACTCGCGGCGAGTGGCACATCGCTTGTCCTGTCTGGCGTGTCCTCCACGAACGCGCTTGCTTCCGCCTTGTTGGGCACGCTGGCCGGCGAGGCAGGGGCGAGCGGTGTCAACGGCCCGGCTAGCGTCAGCGGTACGGCAGGAGAGGCGGGCGCCAGCGCGCTCTCTGGAAGCGGGTTTTCCCTCACCCTGTCCGGCTCGGTAACCGGCGGTAATGGCGGTGCGGGCGGCAGCGGCGGCGACGTCGACCCTTTCGCTCCTCTCCTCGAATCGCCGGGCAACGGTGGCGACGGCGGCAACGGTGCGGCGGCGTTTTCAGGCAGCGATTTCAAACTCGAAAACCAAGGCGCGATAACGGGTGGAAGCGGCGGCAACGGCAGGGGTGGCGGCTTCGCAATTTATGAAGATGGCGGCAGAGGTGGCAACGGCGGCGCGGGTGGCGCGGGGATTGCGGGCACGGGTCTCGTCATTGAAAACAGCGGAATGATCGCCGGCGGTGCGGGCGGCCACGGGGGCGGAGGCGGTCGCTCCTTTAATCACAGTACCGGGCGTGCCGGAAGCGTAGGTGTTGGCGCAGCCGGCATCACGGGATCAGGCCTGACCATCGTCAACAAAGCGACGATTTCCGGAGGGCTCTCCGGCGGCGGCGTTCGCGCCAATGCCATCGAATTCACCTCAGGCACTAATATTCTGGAGCTGAGAGCGGGTTCGACGATCATCGGCAATGTCATCGCGGGCGGCACCAGCGACACGCTTGTTCTGGGAGGCGATACCAGCCCGGCCGCAAGTTTCGATGCCGGAGAAATCGGCACCAAATACACCGGCTTCGAAGTCCTGTCGAAGACAGGCAACTCCACATGGACCCTGACCGGTACGAGCACCCATACCGTCAACACGACGGTCGAGGCCGGCACCTTGCAGGCTGGCTCGGCTGGCGCATTCGCCGCAAACACGGTCTACACGGTCAATGGCGGCACACTCGACCTCAACGGGTACGATCTTGCGATGTCGGCGCTTTCCGGTACCGGTGGAACCGTTTCGTTGGGCAGTGCGGGGCTCACGGTGAAACAGTCGGGCACCACAACATATGGCGGGGCAATCAGCGGCACCGGTTCGCTGACCAAATCCGGTGCGGGTACGTTGACCCTGACCGGGGCGAACACCCACACCGGGGGTACCACGGTTTCCGGCGGCAGGCTGGTGGTCAACGGGCGCATCGGCGCGACGACCCTGAACGGCGGCACCGTGGGCGGGTCTGGCACACTTGGTAATGTGACCGCCAATTCCGGCAGCACGATCGCGCCGGGCAATTCCATCGGCACTCTCAATGTCGCCGGCAACGTTTCCTTTGCCGCTGGCTCGACCTATGACGTGGAAGTCGATAGCGCCGGGAACTCCGACAAGATCGCCGCCACCGGGACCGTGACCATCGACAGTGGCGCCGCAGTCAAAATTCTGGCGGAAAACGGTACAGACGATGGCTCCAGCTATGCTCCGTCCACCACATACACAATCATAACTGCAGGCACGGCTGTTACCGGCACGTTTGGCACGGTCAACGAGAACTTTGCTTTCCTCGATGCCGAGCTGTCCTATGGCGCCACCTCGGTGACCCTGGATCTGATCCGCAACGACATAAGCTTTGCCGATGTGGCGCGCACCACCAACCAGCGGGCGGTGGCAGGCTCCCTCAGTGGGCTTGCCTCCACCAGCGATTTCTACCGGGTTGTCGCGGGCCTGAACGAGACCCAGGCACGGCGCGCCTATGACAGCCTGTCAGGCGAGATCCATGCCTCGCTGCCGTCCATGTTCCTAAACGACAGTGCCCGGCTGCGCGACACGGTGACCAGCCGCATCCATGATGCCTTTGCCGGCTTTTCGGAGGTGCCCGAGATCGCCTTCAACGGTCCGGTCGGCCCGCGGGGCCCAGGCCGGGTCACCGGTTCAGGCTTCAACCTCAACACTTGGGGCAGCGCCTACGGGGCCTATGGCAAGCTCGACGGTGATGGCAATGCAGCCACGCTCTCGCGCAGCACCGGCGGCGCCCTCATCGGGCTTGAGGCAACCGCCTGGCCCCAGGCCCGCTTCGGGGTGCTGGCCGGTGTCGGCCAGAGCCAGGCCAGCGTTTCCGCGCGATCTTCCTCAGCGGATGCGAACAGCTACACCCTTGGCGCCTATGGCGGGGTGCGGCTTTCCGACCTCGGTCTCACCTTCGGCGCCGCCTACAGCTGGCACGATGTGTCAAGCGAGCGGGCCGTTGCCGTAGGCAGCCTGAAGGACACGCTCACCGCCGACTACTGGTCCCGGACCGCGCAAGTCTTCGGCGAAGCCTCCTATGCCCTGGAAACACCCTGGCTGCAGGTCTCTCCCTTCGCCGGACTGGCGCTCCTGCATCAGCAGACCGACGCTTTCCAGGAGCAGGGTTCCGCCACCCTGGCGCTCACCGGGGACGGCTCCAGCCAGCTTCTCGGCTCAAGCACGCTCGGCCTTCGCATGTCGAAAACGCTTGCGACCACCGACGGTGTCTCGGTGGCTCTCACCGGGGCCCTGGGCTGGCGCCACGCCATAGGTGATCTGACGCCCGATCAGCGCATGGCCCTGTCCGGACTTGATCCCTTCACGGTTCAGGGCGTGCCCCTCGACCGGGACACAGCCCTTGTCGAGGCAGGGCTTGCCCTCAGCATCACCGACCGCACCACCCTCGGCCTTTCCTACCAGGGAGCTTTCGGGGAAAACGCAAGCGACCAGGGAGCAAACGCAAGGGTCAATATCAGGTTCTGATGGGCTTCTTCGCCGCCTGTTGCGTCGCCATCGCCGTGTGGGTCGCGGCGGGGACTGCAATGTCTTTGGTCGCGTGTGTCGGGATCTCATGGAAGCATGCACGCGCGCTCCTCGATCCGCGGCCGGAATGGCGGAAGCACATAGTGACACTGTCCATGGAGTACGGTGACACGGCAGCAACCATCGCGGCTGACCTGACCATCCGCGAAGCCGAGACACGCCTCGCTTTGCCGGTCCGCGCCGAGACGGACAAGCTTTTCACCGTTTCAGTCAATCAGTCAATCCGGTCTGACACAGGTCGACACTCACCCGGGCAACGGGTCTTGACGCAGGCGTCATCCGACCGTCGTGGACAAGGTGGTTTCGTTTGCACAGGCGGCAGACGCCTTGGCCCATGTCGAGACCGGACGTGCCAAAGGCAAGGTCGTGGTCACCTTCAACAGGCAGGAGCACGACCAAGCGTCATGACACCTTCAGGCCCGACGGGCCTTTCGATTTGCGTAGCGGCGATCGCGTTCAGCTTTCCGATCTGCCTCGTCCTGCAGGACGCGCTCGATACGGGTCTTGTCAGCCAGCTCGCGCGCCTCGATTTCAGCTTTGGCTGCGGCAGCAGCGGCGGCCTCTCTAGCTGCTGCTTCCGTGGCAGCGCGATTTTGTTCTTCAAGTTTCGCCTGGTCGCGCTCGGCGCGGCGCTGTTCACGAGCTTCGGCGATCAAACGCCGCTCGGCCTGTTTGGCCTCGCGGGTCGGTTCGGCAGCTTCCTTGGCGGCGCGGAAGGCCTCAACAAGGGCTGCCTTGGCGTCTTTCGCAGCGCTGCGACGGTCGGTGTGTTCGCTGTTTGTAATTCTTTTCAAATCTCAATTCCATTTGACGGGATACATAGAGCGGCTTCAGGACTTTCTTGCCCGTTTCGAAGCCGGCTTGGCTGCAGAGGTCACACTGTCTTGCAATTCCTTGGCAAGACGAGCCTCTCGCAGTCTCTGGGTCTTTTCGTTGCGGGTAACCACGATCGAGTTCAGGTCTTCAATCGCACGTTGGCGTTCGAAGAGTTGCGACTGGGCTTTGCCAAACGCGGTTTCGGCCTGCTGGCGAAGTTTGCTGTATTTCTCGGTCATGGCTTTCCTCGTAGAGGCCGCTCACCAGAGAGCGGTTACGAAAAAGGCCAGGCAACTTGCCTGACCTTGCTTGGTCTCATGCTTTCGACAGTGCCAGTACATCCGTGGTCAAGGGAAAGCAGATTCCGGATCTATCAGGCGGCCTGCAGATTGCAGGCGGACATCTTGCCCGACTTGTTGTCGCGCTCCATGTCGTAGCCGATCTTCTGGCCTTCAACGATTTCGTGCATTCCAGCGCGTTCGACAGCGGTGATATGGACGAATGCGTCCGGGCCGCCGTTGTCAGGCTGAATAAAGCCGAAGCCTTTGGAGGAATTGAACCATTTTACTGTGCCAGTGGTCATGATGAACCCTTTCATAGCATAGAGAGAGGAACCGGTAAGCCAGAGGCTCACAGGTGGTTATAACGATGCTTTAAAGGGAGGGTTCGTTAGGAACGCGGTGCCAATCGCGTTGTAACCAAAGCTCGGCAAGAAAATATCGATGTAGTGTGTTTATGGACTTTCAACGCGAATGTCAACTTCTGGTTTTGGTCTTGTAATCCAGCCGTTCTCGCGAAAACTCAAGAACGGCGGCTGTCCTCGTCAGAGCTGTCTGCCACCAAGGCATCCCTATGTCGGTTGTTCGGGAGACACTGGTCCAGTCTGCAAGGCGGCTATTCGGGGTGAGGGATAGGGAGGTTCATAAAGGTCGGAGAGCGGTCCTAACGGGTTATTCACGCGCTGAAGGGCTGCTGCGGTGCGGGGCCGCCGAGGCCGTCAGTCATCGCATTTGCGAAGGTCCTTGCTGTAGGGTAGGGGCAATGTGGGCAAACCGGACCTGAATTGATTAGTCGATTGGAAACGTATCTAGCTCTCAGCTAATTTGAAAAAATGGACATTCCAAAACTTCAACCCGACCTGATATTTCCCAGACTGAAGAACACGCCCGCTGATATTGATTTTTCCTTCGAAGCCAAACGCGCGGCGATGGGGCCGCACATAATGCGGAAGTGGGCGTGGGACGAGGAGTTCCAGCGCAACGTTCATTTCCGCCGCTACCAGGAGAAACCATTCTTTGAGATCACCAGTGCGGAAAATCGACTAGGCACCGTTTCTTTTCAGGTCTTTCCTGATCATGTCCGGTTTGGTGAATTTTACTTGTTTCCTGACTTTCAGGGACAAGGGACAGGATCGAGGGTGTTGCAACACTGTCTACAGCTGGCTGATAGCCTCACCCTTCCAGTGAGGCTGGAGTATTTGCACTGGAACCCAGTGGGGTCACTCTACCGTAGATCTGGTTTCATAGAGATCGGGCAATCGGATATTCACTGCTTCATGGAACGGCCCATTCCAGAATGAGATCCTTGCGGTGGTTCAGCACGCCGATGCCGATCCTGTCCGGTACCTGATGGTTCGTCCCCACTCAAAAGCACGGGCGCCTTCAAAGACGAAAAACAAACGAGTTTTCAACGTAATACGCCCTAACCGGGCATTTGCTCGCCTCGCACCGAACCGACGATTTCAGGACCAGGCCAAGAGCCGGTGAACGACCGACCGGAGGCCATTGCATTCGTCCTGTTCATCCGCGGCGATGGTCGCCTTCGAGCCCCGAATTCCCGAATGCAGCAGCTTGAAAAAGGTCTTCAATGTGCGCCAATCCTTCCGGGACTCTGCTCGACATTGCAGGACGATAGGCTTTGGCCGTTGATTTTCGCGACTTAACTTCTTGAACGGTCGTCAAAGGCACGTTTCCGTCCGTCACGCGGAAGGCCCCTTTAGCAGGATGCAAAATGGGCCGTTTCACTCTGCTTTCAGCTGCTGCTTCAAGCTGTCTAGCTGCAGTGTCCGGCCCTCGCTCTGCTGGATCAGGTTTTCCGTGCTTTTCTGATAGGTCGACCAGTCGGGTACGACGAATTCGGGAGGAGCGGATGCTGGATTGCCCTCGGGTGCATCGGACACGTCCCCGCTGAGTTTGGCAACCTGTTCCGCAAGCTTCTGGTTCTGCTTTGTCAGAGCCAGAACGGTGCTTGCCAGATCGGCCTGCTCCTTGTTCAAGGTCTCCACCTGGGTCGTCAACGCCGCGGCCTGGATTTTTGTCGTGAATTTGACCGTCCCGTTGCTGAACTCGAAATTGGCAATTTGCGGTATGGCGATCATGGCGCCGCCAAAGGCAAAAACCAGCGCCTGGCCAGTCGTGATTTCCCGCTTCAAATAGACTGTGATCGCGCCGGTCACCATCAGGGCCAGACCAGCCACCAAAATCCACTGGATCTCCAAGTTGGCCTCCTCACGTAATTTGAACCTCAAAGTACTATAGGTTGAACCTTACAAAAAGTATCTGGGAAATTACACTCGCTGGGGGTTTCCTTACGGCAGCTCAGCGTCCGATGGAGGCGTTTAGCTGTCGTCCGTATCAACTGCAAAGAAGGTAGACTTCGAACCCACCAAAGACATTTATCGCAGCGCTCTGAACTCAACAATTGGGCGGTGAGTTGACATTCGTCGGCTACACAGGTGTGGGCGAATTCGGCCCGGAGCGGACTTTCGCGCGCTGAAGTGCGGTCCGCCGAAGCCGTCATTCAATGCATCTGCGAAAAGGGAGGAGCCGAGAGATGCGGGCACTGAGGATAAAGTTGCGGTCAAGCTAAGTCGATCAGCTCGAATTGTTAGTTTGGTTAAACTCGTAAGTTTTCCAGATGGTGGTCGAGCGAAATGAAATTGGATGCTGCTTCCTTTAACTCACCAGCGGCATGACCCCAGAACACTACGTCAACAGTGAAACCGTCTCCCTGCATCTGAAGAATTGCCGGAACATAATCGCTGTCGCCGGAAACTATCGTGAAGGTGTCGTCTTTTTTAGCGTTTTTGTAGGCATCACGCGTCATCGCAGCGACAATGCCAGTATCAATTTTCTTCTCTTTATTGGCGACGTTCCGATCTTCAACAACTACCTCAAATCCAGCTTTTTCTGCGATTTTCCAGATGGCGTCATTGGCAGGTGGACGGGAGCCGAAGAGCATTGCTCGTGCTGTATTTGCTTTGTCATGTCCAGCCACAAACTCATAGAGCTTTCCAAAACTTAACCGGTATCCTTGGTCAAGAATGTTATTGTTCATCGCATCGTAAATATCCGGAGCTAATCCGCGAGAAACGGCGCTTAAACGTTTGCCCTCGATGAATACGTTGGAATTGTCGACGTAAATCCAGTCAGCCAATTTCGCCCCCTAACCTGTTCCAATGTCAACGAACTCGGTTCAGGCTATGTCCCAATAAACGCAATGTCTATATAGGGTTCGAAACGGACTTGCCGTGGTACGGCATCCCGATCCTGACCTTGGCTGGTGCCTGGTCGACACAAACGGCCCGGAGTTGTCGTATACACTTGGTGCAACGAAGAGCCTCTTCGTGACCGTTAGTGTTGCTGCCGAAGGCACAGCTACGCAATTGCGGAGCTGTCGTCCTGCTCTTGGAAGACTGGACTGAACAGCAGTCGATTCCAAGGCGATCCTTCGAGCGTATTCACCCTGCTGAAATAATAGTGTACTTCTGAGCTTCTTTTTCTTGTCCGTTTAAGGCGAGGTCATTCTTAGCCAAATCGAAGGACTTGCGAACGGATTGCCCGTGCGCGAGGGCCCGATAGAATGCTCGAGTAAACAGGATAGCGGCGGTGTCACCAATCGAAACATCACAACCGATCACCGCATCGACATGTGGCGCGACGAGCTTAGATACAGAGTCCGAGAAGCAAGCGTTGAGCACCACGCATTTGATCGTAGGCATCAACTCAATGAAACCCGCAATCGCGGCACCGGCAACTTCAACTGAGTTTCCTGATGGATCCTCAAAAATCAGCATGCCGGTGTCGCCGTGCCCGCTAAAGTGTAGCACCTCCGGCTTTGCGTTGAGAACCTCGCGCTGTAGCTGGTCGGTACGGATCGCCCATGCATGTTCAACGTTGATCGCGATCTTGGCGTCGCGCACTAAGGCAAGCTGTTCCTTTAGATCGCTTGCCTCTTGGTCAATTTTCAGACGCCCCTCATTCAAGGGGTTGGCCGCGAGGAAAAGAACCTTCAATGGTGGCGCCTTTTTTAATAATTCGTTTGATTTCTGGAACATTTCATTGAGATCCGCGGGTTTACCGAACAGATCACCCATGCCACTGGTGCGGTCCAAGCGTTTGATTTTTCCATAAAGTTCTTTCCCTTCTGCACCAAGTAGGACACGCTCGGTGAGCTTCGGATCAGCCTCGACGATCTCAATAGCCTTCTCAAAATAGGGAGAGCAATCGTCCGAGAAACGGGCGAAATGCTCCGCAACCAGAGCGAGGACATCTGGATTTTCCTCAACGTCGTACCAGCTAATCGTCAAGTCTTCGAGACCTTCATAATAGGTGCGGACAAGGCCTTTTGCCAAACCGATCCTCGCCTCGTGCGAAGCATAGAAAGTACCATCATGAATAATTTGATGACGCGCTTTCAGATTGTTCTCACGCTCTGCTGCGAGTTGCAGCAATTTCGCTTGAACGTTGGTCGGCTGAGATTCGATCGTGTCGAAAGGTATACCTAAGTCAGCCAAGCTTAGGCGCGCGTTCTCCATGACTGACCAGACGCTATATTGTCGCACGATGGGATCATCATGCTGCCCTAGTTGGCGGACGATAGCACCGTTTGAATGGCGGGGATGCAGAAGGTTCTGGATGTCCCTATTAAGCCCCACGACGAGCAAGGCGAGCTTCAGGACCTCTTTGTCCGACTTGTCGATATCAATGGAAAGTCCCGAAAGGTCCAGCTTACGGACGTCCGTCGTTTGCATCGCGGCGAGGATACGAATGGATGGGTCCACGACGGACAGCTCGGGCACAGCTTCAAGACTGCCGCGGTACATATGAGAAAGGGCAGCAACCGCGGCTGCGACAATCTCAGGCTCCTCTTCGTACAGCTTCATGGCGGCAGCGACGTACCGGCTGCTACCTTGCCGTGTTCCAAGTCTCGCCAACGCATTTAGACACCACCGCACGACCTTAGGGTCACCGTCGCTGAGGACGATGCCGTTAATGGTCTTCTCGAACGAATTCTTGCCCTGTGCGTTTAACTTTTCGCCCCGTCGATATCTGTGCGACAGGTCCTGCAGGGCGACTTTCCTGCGCCTTGCGTCGCCATTTTCGATCTCGAACTTAAGGAAGGCAGCCCGGGCTGGAGAAATGATCGCCACTAGCGAAGACATACCTCATCGAGAGCGTCTAGGGTGGCCTTCGTCCAAGGCTCGAAGTCATCGATGTCGTTCGGCGGAACCCTTAAATCGAGCCATCGGGGATCATTGAGGGACAGGCGCCGCGTCGTCGGCTCGAACCAAGCCGGGCATGTCCAGTCCATGACAATCAAAAGCACCTCCTGCTCATCGTCACGACGCACCCGCATCGCGAAGCGTGGCTCCGGATCGGAAAGCTTCTCGCCATGAACGGCGACTGCGGAAATGTCCAAGTCGGACAAAATAGCGCCGAGTGCGTTCTCCTTAGCGCCGTAATCGCCATCAGAGAATAGTGTGCAGTCAAAGAAGCTGACGACACCTGGAAAGCCGATGGTACGCTTATTTGCGAAGGTGTCCGCGTCGCTACGGTATCGTCCTGTTCGATACGAAAGGACCTCCGTGCCGCGCCGAACGACGGAGAAGGTCCACACAACGAGCGCCCCTTTGGTCTCTTTCCGCGATTGCAGGTAATGGAGGGCGTTGCAAGACTCGGCTTTCCTGACGAAGTCATGCCAATCAGGCAGTAACGTATTACCGTATTTCGCGACGAAATCCGCGTCCACGGCCAGAAAAGGAGCGATGTGCAGATCGCGTATCCGACGCCGAGCTTCGAACTTCTCCTTGTACTTGCTTGGGATGGTGGGGTCGCTCACGAGCTCATTGAGGAAAAAGTAGCCCGGTTCTGTACGGAAGAACGCGGAATATTGACTGTGTAAAACGTCCTCACTGAGCCGCGCGCCGAGCGTTTTAACCTGCGTCTTTCCGTGGAGGTGTTTCGGAACAATCGCTGCTGCATATGCTGCGTCAAGGATGCCGGCGGCGGTCATTGGCCGTCGCGACGCTCTAAGAACCCGTTGAGCAATTTCAAGGTAGGAATCCATGGCTCCTCCCATCGGAGACTCTAAGTACGAACGCTACACTCCCAATGAGTATGTAGCAAGAATATGTCAAGGAAGACTCAACGCAGGGTATCAGACAAGGTTCGCGCATCCGCCTGCCGAATAATTGAGGTCAGAAGCTTGAGATCGTTCTCAGAAGAGCAAATCGTTGCAATAGCTAGCCACCAGCCAAAGCTCGCCAGTCCTCTCCCAGCCCCTTTTCTTTCATTCGTTCCAACCGCAGCAAACGTCAACTTCCCACCCAACCTCCGAGATTCCTTTGGGCGCAGGGGCATGAAGCGCAACGGTCTTCTGGTGTGTAAGCCTATTCCCGCAAGTGGTTGGTCGTGTCCGTCCGGTGACGGCGGTCTTCATGGTGGCGGCGCGCTCTGTGATGCTGCTTTTGCAGCGTCACACCAAGGCATGAGTTCGTTGATGCGATTGATGTTGTGGTCGGCGGTTTGTGCCAGAACCCAGGTCAGCCAGGCTTGCGGGTCGATGCCGTTGAGTTTGGCGGTTTCGATCTGGGTATAGGCGATAGCCGCTGATTTGCCGCCGCCTTCTGAACCCATGAAGAGGTAGTTTTTTCGTCCAAGGGCAATCGGTTTCATTGCCCGCTCCGCGTTATTGTTGTCCAGTTCCAGATACCCGTTGCCTGGGTACGGCCGGGCTTTCGGCAGGCGGCTGAGTGCATAGGGGATCGCTGCGTCCAGCGGTGATTTTCCCGATATCCGCGTCAAACCGTGACAGGTTCAAATTGCATATGTCCGGTAACTCGTCAGACGACGACTTCCACTGCCTTTTGCGCACCGACATCGAAGACGCGCTTGTAGCGTTCGATCTGGTCGTCCGGGCCCATGGCCTTGTTCGGGTTGTCGCTGAGCTTGACTGTCGGGCGGCCGTTCGCGGAAACCGCCTTGCATACCAGGGAAAAGGGGGCGAGGGCGTCGTTGGTGGTGAGGCCGCGAAAATCGTTCGTCAGCAGCGTTCCCCAGCCAAAGGATGTCCGGACGCGGCCCTGGAACTGCTTGTGCAGCTCGATGATCTTGTCCGTGTCCAGCCCATCGGAAAAGATGACGAGCTTCTGAGTTGGGTCCTCGCCGCGTGAGCGCCACCAGTCGATCGCCGTTTCTGCTCCCTGTGCAGGGTCGCCCGAGTCGATACGGATGCCCGTCCAACTGGTCAGCCAGTCTGGCGCACGCTCAAGAAATCCTTTGGTGCCATAAGTATCCGGCAAAATGATGCGCAGGTTGCCTTCATGTTCCTCGTGCCAGTCTCGCAGCACATCGTAAGGGGCGGCGGCGAGTTTCTCGTCCGTCATTGCGAGAGCAGAATAGATCATCGGGAGCTCGTGGGCATTGGTGCCGACTGCCTCCAGATCGCGTTGCATGGCGATGTGGCAATTGGACGTGCCGGTGAACTTTTTGCCAAGGCCTTCGATCATCGCCTGAACGCACCAGTCCTGCCACAGGTAGGAGTGCCGCCTGCGGGTGCCGAAGTCGGCAATCTTGAGACCTTCGAGCGGTTGCAGGCGCTTGATCTTTTCCCAGAGCTTGGCCATGGCCTGGGCATAGAGGATCTGAAGTTCAAACCTCTTCATGGAATTGAGCACGGCGCGCGATCGCAGTTCCATAAGGATCGCGAGGGCCGGGATTTCCCAGAGCATCACTTCCGGCCAGGCGCCTTCGAACGTCAGTTCGTACTGTCCGTCCCGCTTTTCCAGATGGTAGGGAGGCAGGCGCAGGTTCTCGAACCATTCCATGAAGTCGGAACGGAACATCTGCCGCTTGCCGTAAAACATGTTGCCGCGCATCCAGGTGCTCTCGCCCCGGCTGAGGGAGAGCGAGCGTACATGGTCGAGTTGCTCGCGCAGTTCGCCTTCATCGACCATCTCGGCCAGGCGGACGGACCTGGAGCGGTTGATCAGGGAAAACGTCACTTTGGTGTCCGGCTTGTTTCGGAACACCGACTGACACATCAGGAGTTTGTAGAAGTCCGTGTCTATAAGGGACCGGACGATCGGATCGATCTTCCATTTGTGATTATAGACGCGGGTAGCAATATCGACCATGTCCCTGACTTTCCTCCTGTAATGGCGAGCATAAGGTAGCAGAGGAACCCGGATTGCAAGCCCTTAGGGGCCTGTCGCAAAGATTGTCGTGTTGACCACGCCTTGAGATTTGACTGTTGAAAGAGCGCTTCTGAATTTGAAGGTCTGCTTCCGTTCGTTCAACTCAGCCAGAAAATCCATCGCCGGTTTTGAAGCCATGCTGTGGCTCAGGAAGGGCGTCGACTTTGACAGTCAGTGGAGCGTCCGCGAACAGAACGATCTGCTTGCCGTGCTCTTCGGAATTGAAAAAGGGAACGAAGCCTGAAAGGCGCTCCCAAAACGGGAGAAAGCTGCCCGCCGACGAAAGTTGCGACACGCCCGGGCGCATAGCGGTCAGATGGATTGATCGCCGTGTGTAGAGGCTGATTTTGCCGAGACTCCCTGAGACGAACGAACATTTTTCGCCGGTCGGCTGATCCGGAAAATGGCTGCAGGTCCGAATTGGCGGGATATTCAAACGGATTGTGCTTGTGCTAAGAGGCACGCCTCTCGGGAGTATCTCATCGGCTTTCTGTCGATGGGTCCTAAACATTCAACCGAGGATGGTTCAAACATTGCGCAGCAGGAAATTTCCATGCCCTTGGGCTATTCAGTTACCGAAATCGTGCTCCTGTATTTATTCGTTGTTCTCTCATTCGTATCGGCTTGTTGGCTGGCGAGGGTCCCGCGGAATGCGGGCATTGGGATAGCGCTCGGCGTCGTTCTTGGGATAAGCACGCTTACGGCCACGTCAGCCCTGGTCGGCTTTCTGCATAACGTGTTGCCATTTGGACAAGTGGATTTCTGGTTTGCGAACCTGCTTAGCGGCATTTTCGGTTAGCCAGGCCTGGGTTTGTCGCATCTTTCGTGCGACAGACCTCTTCCCTCTCTAGCCTTTTGCAGTTGTAAAACGCATACGAAAGAAAGCGTTCAGCTGATGCCTCTCAGTTGAACGGCTGGGGAAGCCGTGATCCGCACGCGGTGACATATCACTCATTCGCACGGTGGTCGTTGGGTGTGGGGCGCGGAAGGCTTGCTGGAAACGGTCGCATGTGGCTTGCTGCCGAAGGAGCAGCAGGAGGGAGACGCTGTTTTCAGCGCCGACGGAGCCGGGGCGTACAGCTTGGTCTCCCTCCAGGGAGTTGGCCTCGTCATGCCGACTGGCAGGTCAGAGGGCGGGGATGCGTAGAACCTGGCCTGGGTAGATCTTGTCCGGATCGGACAGCATCGGTTTGTTGGCTTCGAAGATTGCCTGATACTTGGCACCGTTGCCGTAGACTGTTTCGGCGACTTTCCAGAGCGTGTCGCCCTTGACCACCGTGTGGAACCTGGCTTCCGGTTCGTTGCTTTCTACGGTGATTTCGTCCTCGACCTTTGAAATGCCGAGCACGTTACCGGCAGCAAGGATCAGCTTTTCACGGGCTTCCTGGCTGGGCGCTGCGCCTGCGATCTTGACGGTGTCGCCGCTGACTTCAACCTTGACGTCGCCGTCGAGACCGAGATCGGCAACTTCCTTTTGGATGGCTTCAGCGCTTGCTTCCGGCGCATCGTCATCGCCAAACAGCTTCTTGCCTGCATCTTTCACGAAATCAAAGAAACCCATGTCTTTTGCCTTAAGTAAATTTTGCCGAAATCCGCCGGCACGCTCTGGTGAAGGTCATTTCACGCAGCGGAACCATATTGCAAATTTTCCCCCAAGGCGGAAGCAAAATAGGGAACGCCATGAGCGAGGTGTCAGCAGGCAGGGAGTGCGGGCAGTGGTCAGGCGAAGCGTTTGGCCCCGGCAACACAGCCGACGACAAGCGTGGTGACGAGGATCATGGTGGAGGTCACCGGTTCATGCAGCAGCAGGCTGGCGAGCATCAATCCGAAAAAGGGCTGCAGCAATTGCAATTGGCCAACACTGGCAATGCCGCCGATGGCAAGGCCCCGGTACCAGAAGATAAAGCCGACCAGCATCGAGAAAACGGAAACATAGCCAAGCCCCACCCAGGCGGCGGTATCGATGCCGGTCCAACTGTCCGGCCATGTGAGCAGCGCGAGTGTGCCCATAACCGGGAGCGAGAGGGCAAGCGCCCAGGAAATGACCTGCCAGCCGCCAAGGCGGCGGGACAGAACGGCACCTTCCGCATAACCAAAGCCGCAGACGATGACTGCCGCCAGCATCAGAAGATCCCCTTTCAGGGAAAGATCGGCCCCTTGTGACAGCGCATAGGCGGCAACGGCGGCACTGCCGGTGCAGGAAAACACCCAGAAGAGCGGCCTCGGCCTTTCCATCCCGCGCAGCAGGCCGAAGAGGGCGGTCGCAAGCGGCAGGAGGCCGATGAAGACAATCGAATGGGCGGCGGTGACATGCTGCAAGGCGAGGGCCGTCAGCAATGGAAAGCCGACAACGACGCCAAGGGCGACAATCAGTAGCGAGGTCAGATCGCGGCGCTGTGGCCGCGCCTGCCGAAGAAGCAGCAGGACAGCCATGCCGAGAAAGGCTGCGACCACAGCCCGGGCGGAGGTCAGAAACAGCGGACTGAAGCCACCAAGGGCAACCCGTGTTGCCGGTAGCGAGCCGCTGAAGATAAGAACGCCCAGGAGCCCGCTGCCCCATCCTGCCATCGATGCCTGCATGTCTGGTCTTTCTGCTGTCTTGTCTTTCAAGGGTAGTGTGCACGGCCGGGGGAACTGCGATGTCCAGCTCGCTTGCTGGCGCAAGGGAGATGCCTGCGGACCAAAGCTGCTGCTGCGTTCACTCCGGGGCGACACGTTGCAGTGTCAGGATTAGTTCGGCAGGGCTGGTCAGGACAGAGACAGTGCAATACAATTTTGAAAAACTGTACTGACTACACTTGCCATACACTTTTGCGGATACGCCCATGGAACAGGACACACGCACGGCCACGGTGATGGAAGCCGTCAAGCGCAAGATCGCCAGCCGCGCGCTGGAAGCCGGTGAAAAACTGCCGTCGATCCGCGGGTTTGCCGCCACCATGCGGGTGTCGCCGTCCACCGTGGTGACTGCCTATGACAGGCTGGCGGCGGAAGGCATCATCTATGCCCGCCGCGGGTCCGGCTTCTTTGTGGCCGATGCCGCCCGTCCATTTTCGGTTGCGGAGGTCGGGCCGCAGCTCGACCGGGAGATCGACCCTTTCTGGGTGTCGCGCCAATCGCTTGATGCCGGGCCGGATGTTCTGAAGCCCGGCTGCGGCTGGCTGCCGGCGGACTGGATGCCGAACGAGGCCATGCAGCGCGGTTTGCGGGCTCTTGCCCGGGCCGGCGGCGGCCACCTGTTCGACTATGGCGAAACGCGGGGCGCTGCGAACCTGCGCCACCTGCTGGCGCGGCAGTTCTCGGACGAAGGGCTGGACGTGAGCCCGGGGCAGGTTCTGCTGACACCTTCCGGAACGCAGGCGATCGATCTTATCTGCCGGTTCTTTCTGCGGCCCGGAGATACGGTGCTGGTCGATGACCCGTGTTATTTCAACTTTCAAGCTCTGTTGAAGGCCCACAGGGTGGACGTTGCCAGCGTGCCGTTCACGCGCAGCGGCCCGGACACCGTGCTTTTTGAAGAGGCGCTGAAACGGCACAATCCCAAGCTCTATATTACCAATTCCGCCCTTCACAATCCGACCGGCGCGACCATCTCGCCGCAGGTTGCGCACAAGGTCCTGAACCTGGTGGCAGCTCACGGTCTGGTGGTGATCGAGGACGATATCTTCAGCGGCTTTGCACTCGAGCCCCTGCCAAGCCTTGCCGTTCTGGACGGGCTGGACAGGGTCATCCGCATCGGCAGCTTTTCCAAGACCCTGTCTGCGTCCGTGCGTTGTGGGTACATCGCGGCGCGGGCGGACTGGATCGAGGCGCTGGTTGACCTGCAGGTGGCCACCAATTTCGGCGGACCGGGACCAGTCGCGAGCGATCTGGTGCATGGTGTTCTGAGCGACGGCAGTTATCGCAAACACATGGATGCCTTGCGGGGCCGCCTTGCGAAAAAACGGCGCGAGGTTGCTGCCAGGCTGGAGCCGCTCGGGATAAAGCCCTGGCTCAGCCCCAAAGGCGGCTTTTACCTCTGGTGCCGATTGCCGGAGGGCAGGGACGCCGCCGCCATCGCCCGCGCGGCATTGCGCCGGAACGTGGTTCTGGCCCCCGGTAACGTTTTCAGCGTTTCGCAATCGATGACCGGATTTTTGAGGTTCAATGTCAGCCAGATGGGGGAGGGACAGGTTTATGACGTGCTGGAAGACGCCATGACATCAGATGGTGCCTGACCCCCGCAACCATCCGTCTCCTTTAGCGTTGTCTTGACAGACAATTGCATCTGGCTGGTTAAGCGACGACTGCCTCAAGCGTTGAGCAGCCTCCTCACAAGGAGGCTTTTCCGGTCAGAGCCCGCCTGATGAAGGAGCTTTTTCCCATGAACGCTACAGCCGCACAAAAGACGGCCCAGCTTTACCGTATGGTCATGCCCAAGCATATCTGTCCTTATGGCCTCAAATCGAAGGACCTGCTGGAGCGGCAGGGCTACACGGTTGAGGACCATCACCTCACGACCCGTGAGGAGACCGACGCCTTCATGGAAAAACACGACGTGGAGACGACGCCGCAAACCTTCATCGGCGACGCGCGTGTTGGCGGCTATGACGATCTTCGCGTCTATTTCAAGCTCGATCCGCCTGAGGAAGAACGCAGCGACACGACTTACAGGCCGGTGATCGCCATCTTTGCGGTTGCCCTGCTTCTGGCTCTTGGCCTGTCCTGGCATCAATATGGAACGCCTGTCACCTTGCGGGCGGCGGAATGGTTCGTGTCGCTTTCCATGAGCATCCTCGCGATCCAGAAGCTGCAGGATGTGGAGAGCTTCTCCACCATGTTTCTCAACTACGACCTGCTGGCCCGCAACTGGGTTCCCTATTCCAGGATCTATCCCTACGCGGAGGCCTTCGCAGGTATCCTGATGACGGCCGGTGCGCTGGTCTGGCTGTCGGCCCCGGTGTCCTTCTTCATCGGTCTGATCGGCGCTGTCAGCATTTTCAAGGCGGTCTATCTGGAAAAGCGTGAGCTGAAGTGCGCGTGCGCTGGCGGCAGTTCCCCGGTTCCGCTCGGTTTCGTCTCGCTGACCGAAAGCCTGATGATGATGGCCATGGGGCTGTGGATGCCGTTTCGTGTGTTTGTTCTACAGGGATGACGACTACTCCCTTTTTCATCGCTCCAGACCGGTGCGGAAAGCGGAACACACGATTGGAGAAACAGGTTGTGGTACAGGGCGGAGAACACCTTTTCGCTGAAATCGCCTTGCCCTTGCGCTCAATCTCCGCAAGTCTCCGTTGGAACGTTCCTGCCCCTTGAACTCCGCGGAGATCCTCCATGCACATACTCGTCATCGGCGCTGCCGGTATGGTTGGCCGGAAGCTCGTTGAAAAGCTGGCGGCGGAGCCGGGCAGTCTCGGTTTCGACGTGTCGCGGCTGACCCTGGCCGATGCTGTCGCTCCTGACGTTCCTGCCGCGCTGCCCGGTGTTGCCGAGGCGATGACCGTGGATCTTTCGACGCCTGGAACCGCTCAGACGCTGATCGCAACACGCCCGGATGTCATCTTCCACCTTGCGGCCATTGTCTCCGGCGAGGCGGAGCAGGAATTTGAAAAGGGCTATGCGGTCAATCTCGACGGCAGTCGCGAGCTGTTCGAAGCCATCCGGATCGAAGGCGCGCGCGAGCCGTATTTTCCGAAGGTGATCTTCGCGTCGTCAATTGCCGTGTTCGGCCAACCGTTTCCCGACAAGATCGGCGACGCGTTCTTCACAACGCCGCTGACCAGCTACGGCACGCAAAAGGCGATCGCAGAGCTGCTGTTGGCAGACTATAGCCGCAAGGGCTTCTTCGACGGCATCGGTCTGCGCCTGCCGACGATCTGCGTTCGTCCGGGCAAGCCCAACAAGGCCGCTTCCGGCTTCTTTTCAAACATCATGCGCGAGCCGCTTGCCGGGCAGGAGGCTGTGCTGCCGGTGGATGAAAAGGTGCGCCACTGGTTTGCAAGCCCACGTGCCGCTGTCGGCTTTTTCATTCATGCCGCGCGGCTCGACACAGGCCGCATGGGCCCGCGCCGCACGGTTACGCTGCCGGGGCTTTCCGCCACCGTCGGGGAGCAGATCGAGGCACTGCGACGGGTTGCCGGGGAAAAGGCTGTGCGCCTGATCCGCCGGGAGCCGGACGAAACCATCGTTCAGATTGTTGACGGCTGGCCGAGAAACTTCGACGCCAGAAGGGCTCTGGATCTCGGGTTTCAGGCGGAAACCAGCTTTGACGACATCATCCGCATACATATTGAAGACGAATTGGGAGGCAGATATCCATGACCGCAGAGGGGTTTGACGTGAAGGGCAGGATTGCGCTTGTGACCGGGGGCGGTACGGGGGTCGGCAAGGCTGTTGCTGCTGGTTTGAGCCGGGCCGGCTGGCGGGTTGTGATCAGCGGTCGCCGCAAGGATGTCCTGGAAAAGACGGCGACCGAGCTCTCCGGCGATACCGGCAACGACGTGTCGTGGATTGCCGCGGACGTCGGTGATCCGGCATCGGTAAAGTCTCTCTTCGACGAGATTTCGAAGACTTTCGGCAGGCTGGATCTTCTGGTCAACAACGCGGGTATCTCGAACGCGTCCGTTCCGCTGGAGGACATCTCGTTCGAGGAGTGGAGCGCTGTGGTGTCGGCGAACTTCACCGGGGCCTTTCTTTGCACCCAGCAGGCCTTCCGGCTGATGAAGGCGCAGGAGCCGCGCGGCGGACGCATCATCAACAACGGCTCGATTTCGGCAACGACGCCAAGGCCGAATTCAGCTCCCTATACGTCGACCAAACATGCAATCACCGGCCTGACGAAGTCCGCCGCTCTGGATGGGCGTCCGTTCGATATTGCCTGCGGCCAGATCGACATCGGCAATGCGGCCAGTGACATGACGGCCAAAATGAGCGGCGGTGTGCTGCAGGCCAACGGCGAAACAGCCTCAGAGCCAACCATCGATCCCGCCCATGTTGCCAATGCGGTCACCTATATGGCCAGCCTGCCGCTGGATGCCAACGTGCTGACATTGACGGTGATGGCAACCGGCATGCCGTTCGTGGGCCGGGGCTAGATTTGCGAAAGATGGAGCCGGGTTTTCCAGAACCCGGCTTTTAAGTCAGGCTGTTGTTTCCGGCTCGTTGCCTAGGCCGGAAAGACACGCTGCCCGGATTTCCTCTGCAAACAGGCGCATGCGCCGGTTGAGGCGGCGTTCGCGGGCATGGAGCAGATAAATGCCCCATGCCGGTTCGGCGATGTCCGGTAGCAGGGGCGCCAGTTTTCCGGCAGCCAGAGCATCTGTCGCGATGAAATCCGGCAGACGGCTGATACCATACCCCTCAACGGTTGCCTCCAGCAGGAAGGTGCCACTGTTGGAATTGAGCGCGGGCTGAAACTCAAGTCGCTGGCGCTTGCCCTTGTGTGTCTGAAACTCCCAGACGGCCCGCCGTGCCCAGCCAAAATGAAGAAGCCGATGCTGCTGCAGATCGTCTATCGATTGCGGCGCGGGATGGGCTCGCAAGTAGCCCGGGCTGGCAAAGAGACAATGCTCCACGGTGCCCAGTTTCAGGGCGATGGCATCGTCAGGCCGCGTATCGGTGATGCGGATCGCAAAGTCATAGTTTTCTCTGGCAAGATCGACCAGCCGATCATCGAAATCCACCGTCAGCTGGACCTCCGGGTGCCCAGCCTGAAAATCGATCAGCGCCGTGTTGAGGAAGCCATGGCCGAAATCCCTCGGGATAGAGATCGACAGGGGCCCGGAAGGCGCTGTCCCGCTGCTCAGGAAATCGTCCTCGATGTCGTCGACATCGCTGACAACGCGGCTCGCACGCTGAAAAAGCTCGCGTCCGGTTTCGGTCAGGTCCCAACGGCCGGGAGACCGGTCGACCAGCCGGCTTCCATAGCGATCTTCCAGCAAGGAGAGGCGGCGGCTGACGGCCGATTTTGCAATGCCGAGTTCCGCAGCCGCCTTCGAGATGCTGCCGCTCGAAGCCACCTGAATGAACAGGCGCAGGTCTTCCATCTGCCCCATGATGTTCTCCAAATTAGAACGAAGAACCCTTATTTTGATATCTGGTTATGAAATTTGCAACTTCCTATCTGTTGGAGAACCTGAAGTGTCGGACCATTTCACAGCGGTGAAATGTGCTCCGGCCTGCCCACAAGTAGATTGGAAACGCCATGAACGCAGAGATTGATATTCGCACCACGGAAATGCCCGCGGACATGCGCATTCTGCTGGATGCGTATCCGCGTGATACCTGGGAAGCGCATCCCGGCTTCAAGGAGAAAACCAGCAACTGGTTGGGGGCACATGTGATGTTCCGGCAGTTGGCGGAACTGGTGCATCTCGAAACGCAGGCCTATCTGGAGAAGCTGAGAGATCCGGACGCTTTTGCCGCCAGACTGTCTCGTTACGGCGACCTTCTGGTGCGCAATCTCCACGGCCACCACACCTGGGAAGACAAGAGCTACTTTCCGGAACTCTGCGAGGCCGACCCGCGTTTCGAGAAGGGATTGGAAATCCTGGAAAAAGACCACGAAGCGCTCGACGCGATGTTGTTCGGCTTCTCACGAACCGCCAACCGCGCGATCAAGCTGGTCCAGCTTGACGAAGCACAGGCGCGCGAGGAGGCTGGAAAGCTGCAGCCGGTAACCGAGACGATAGAAAAACTGCTGTCGCGCCACCTGAGCGATGAAGAGGAGTTGGCAGTGCCGATTATTCTTCACCATCGCCTGCGCGGATAACTGCAACGCACGGCCGGGAGCGGTTTTGCTTCCGGCCGTGTGCTGGTTTCAGACTGAAAGACGCGGAGAAAGACGATGCCCAAGCCGACTGCCGACTTGTCGAAGGAAGAAAACCAGACCGATGCCGCAAGCCGGCGTGCGGAAGGGGAGTTCGTGCGCGGTGTCAGCGGGTTTCGCTCTGCCATCGGCGATAAAGATTTTCCGCCAGAACCAGGGCGCTATCATCTGTTCGTCGCGCTCAATTGCCCCTGGTGTCACCGGGTGACGCTGGCCAGAAGCGTGCTCGGGCTGGAAGCAGGCGTTTCCATGGACGTCGCCTTTCCGGGCCGAACCGAAAAAGACGACCCGGCAGGAGAGAATCTATGGGAATTCAATCGTGAGAGAGTTGCCAGCCTGACGGGTGAGCCCCTGCCGGAGTGCACGGAGGAAACGGCGACGGGGGAGGGGCTGCGTCTGGTGAAACAGATCTACCAGGCAGAAGGATCGGATGAACGATCCGTCCCGGTTCTTTACGACAAGACGCAAAAGCGCATCGTCAACAATGAAAGCGCCGAGATCATCCGCATGCTGAACGCGCACGCCGGGGCGCTGGGCAGCACGATTGCCCAGGAAGCGCGGCCTGACCTTTATCCGGATGATGCGGATCTGCAGGCGGAGATCGACGCCCTGAACGAAGCGATCTACGCGCGGATCAACAATGGCGCGTACAAGGCCGGATTTTCATCCGACCAGAGTGTTTATGCAGCAGCTTACGAAGGGTATTTCACCCTGCTGGCAGAGCTGGAAGACCGGCTGGGTGCCGATGGCAGGCCGTTTTTGACCGGCAACAGCTTTACCGAAGCCGACCTGAGACTGTTTCCGACGCTTTATCGGCATGACCCGGTTTATTTTGTACGCATGAAGCTGAACGGTGCGCGCATTCTGGATTATCCAAATCTGTGGCGCTGGCTGTGCCGCGTTCACGCCTTGCCGGGTGTCGCCGACAGTTCGTCGCTGATCCACTGCAGACAGGGCTATTTCGGACGCTCGTGGAACAACGTCGTTCCGCTTGGGCCTTTCCGGCCAATGCCTTATCCGCAGGCCTATGCGCATCCCGAACTTGCTGAGCGGTGCTAGCTTGGGCGGGAACAGGCGAGGAGCTTTCGGCAAACCTCGCCGGGGATCACTAGCGGGCAGGTGTCCGGCTATAGCTCAGCCGGTATTGCTTCGGCGTTATGCCGGTCTTGCGCTTGAACGCCCGCTCGAAGGCGGTCTGGTCGGAATAGTCAAGTTCGCAGGCAATCTGCGCCAGCGAGTGACTGGTGTCGACAAGGGCATGGCGGGCTATGCGATAGCGGCAGTCTTCCAGAAGGGTGGAAAAGCGCAAGCCTTCCTCGCCCAGGTGCCGGTGCAGGCTGCGGCGTGACAGGCCAAGCCTCCGCGCAACGGCTTCCTGGTCGGAAGCCCCTGAACCGAGCCCTTCGTAAATGGCCGTGCGGGTGCGGGCTGTCAAAGACTTGGTGTGGGACCTGCTCGCAAGAGCCTGGCTCAGACTGGCAAGGGCATTTCGATGACCGTCTTCGACCTCTCGTGGCATTGGTGCGCTCAGAACCCTTTCAGGAAAACTGAGAGCGTTCGTTTCACAGTCAAACAGGCAGAAACCGCCTGCGGTTTCCGCCCAGATCGACAGCGGACGTGCAGAGGTGTGTTCAAAGCAGATGAGATCGGGCTGCCAGTCGGCGCCTGCGCCACGCCGGATAAGTTCCCTTAACACGGACAGTGTGAATTCGGCATCCTGCCTGCGTGGCCAGATATCCGGATTGAGGATGCGGTAGGTGAGCGTGGCAACACCGTCTTCGACGGACAGCTGCAAATCCGTCTCGCTCTGGACGAATTTTATGAAGCGTTCAAAAGTCCGCAAGGCCGAGCCGACAGTGGATGCGGTCAAAAGGGCATCACCCAGCTCGCCGAGGTCGTGAAGACTAAGCCTGGGGCCAGTTTGCCAGCCGATGCCAGGTTGGTCGAGCATCGCCGCACCTTGCTCGTAAATTTCGACAAAGGAACACAGCGGTATCTCGACGTGCGTGTCGTGCCAGGCGTCAATCGGCACGCCGCTCTGGCGTCCCAGTGCCGCAGGTTCGAGGCCCTTGTCGATCAGCATCGACTGCAGACCGCTCAAGGCACCTGAAATGATTGTTGCACTTCTTGGCATGACTCTCGCCCTCTCCCGACAGCCTCGCTTCAACCACCTGACGCAGGTGACGCCAAGTGGAAGTAACAAATACAGCAGAGTTCAGCAGCTGTTGCAATTGAGGTCCGCGGGATTTCAAGATCTACGTAAAGATTGGCCAAAATTGTCGAGAAGTACGCAAAAGCCCTCTCTCTAATGGTCGGCACAGAGAGATCCGGTTCAGTACCTTGAAAACTTGGGCGTCCGGACGAGGGAACAGATTTGGTAACCTGCATCGATGTGGCAGTGGCCGGCGGTGGACCCGCTGGTGCCTTCACAGCGCGTGAGCTGGCTCGTGCCGGGCTCAGCGTGCTCATGATCGACCCGGCAACCTGGCGACCCAGGCTGGAAGGCCTTGGCGAGCGGGTGGCGCAGCTTCTCATTGCCAAGGGGCTCGACGAAGCGCTGGCGGCTGCCAGCGCGCCCTTACCTCGTCATGTGACATGGGCTGGCCTCAACAGCACCGCCAATGGTGAGCGACTGGTCCGCCGTCATGTTTTCGATGAAGCCTTGAGGCGTGCAGCCCTTGAAGCGGGTGCACAGACCCGACAGGCGCGTCTCGGTCGTATCCTGAAATCCGAAGAAAATGAGGGCGTGCTCCTGAAGCTTTCGACAGGTGAGGAGGTCCGCGCACGGCTGCTGATCGACGCACGCGGTCGGCAAGCCGGTTCCGCCCAGCGCCTCAAAGGTCCGCAAACCCTGGCCATCGCAGGCCTGGCCCAGGAACCGGCAGGTGTTGCCGGCACCCATGTGGAAGCGACGCCGGAGGGTTGGCTCTGGGTTGCGGAAGATCCGGATTTTGGCCGCTGGCTGCAGATTTCCATCGGAGCTGACGATCTCAGCGGATCCGGTCAGGTGGCCCTGCAGGGCCGGATGAGCCGGTTTCTTGCCCAGGAACAACTTGCCGGGCGGTTTTCAGATCTTTCCTTTCAGGATCCATTGATCGCCAGGGCCGCCGGTCTGGTTCTGTCTGCTCCTCGCCTGCAGCTTCCGGTCATTCCGGTTGGCGATGCCGCGGTTGCGATCGACCCCTTGTCCGGTCACGGGCTGTTCTGGGCCCTGTCCTCCGCACTTTCCGCGGTGCCGAGCGTGTTGACCATTCTGGAAAACCCGGAAAAGGGGCCGCAACTCGCAGCCCGGTTCTACCGTGACCGCGTGGTGGAAACCTTCTGGCGTCAGGCCCGGACCGGGCGCGACTTCTACCGGCTGGAAACGCGTCTTTCTGGCAATTCTTTCTGGGGCGAGCGGGTTTGCTGGCCGGACGACGCACCCTCACATCCGGACGTTTCGGAAATCCACCTGCAACAGCGCGTCGTTGTCGACAGCAACCGGCTGGTCGAACGGGAGGTTCTGGTGACGCCGCAGGATCCCGGCGGCGTTGCTTATGTCGCGGGTATCCCGGTTGGCGATCTCAAGCCGTTCTTTCCGTCTTCCGCAAGGGCGCAGCCACCGCCTTGCACACCGTCTCCCGCGCTCAAGGCCGCCTTCGGCTGGCTCGAAAGCCGCGGCCTTCTGCACGGCTCGTTGAGCCGCACACAACAACACCAGACCAAAACGAGGGAAACAGCATGATCAAACGAATGCGAAAGGGGCATCTGGCCGGCATTGCCGGGCTAATGCTTCTGATGCCTGTTCCAGCCGGGGCGCAGGATGGGGCTACGCTTCTGGAGGAAAATTGCAGCGGCTGTCATATGGTCGACGACAACGGCGCGCTCAGCCGTATCAGCGGTCAGCGCAAGACGCCCGAAGGCTGGCTGATGACCATCGTGCGCATGCGCCTCTTCCACGGATTGGAAATCGAGCCCGCCGTCCAGAGTGAGCTGGTCCATTACCTTTCCGATACGCAAGGCCTTGCCCCAAGCGAGACCGAGGGGCTGCGGTATGCTCTGGAACGCGATCCGGATTACCAGGAGCAGGTGGAAGCCCCGCTTGGCGAAATGTGCGCTCGTTGCCATTCCGGCGCCCGGTTCAAGTTGCAGCGGCGGACACCGGAAGAATGGGGTTTGCATATCGATTTCCACCTCGGCCAATGGCCGACCCTGGAATATCAGGCTCTTGCCCGCGACCGGCAATGGCTAAAACTGGCCCGCGAGGAAGTGGTGCCGCTTTTGGCCGAGCGGTATCCGCTGGAATCGGAAGCCTGGAGCAAATGGCTGGCGGCCCAGAAGCCGGATGCCACCGGCAGATGGGTGTTTGCAACCACCCTGCCGGAAAAGGGCGAGGCCTATGGCGCGCTTGAAGTCACCGGCGATAGCCAGCCTTATGAGGTGTCCGGCACGTTGATGACCGTCGACGGCGAAGAGTTGACCCTTTCCGGCAAGCTGAACGTCTACACGGGCTACGAATGGCGCGCCAACCTTGACATTGGCGGCACGAAGTACCGGCAGATCCTGGAAATTTCGGAAGACGGCAGCAGCCTGAGCGGCCGCCAGTTCCTGCATGCCGAAGACAGCCTGGGAGGTGCCTTCAAGGCGGCCAGGGCGGATGGTGATCCGGCCATTGTTGGTGTGGTTCCGTCCACTGTTCCCGCTGGCAGCAACGCAAAGGTTCAGATCGTCGGCACAGGGCTTGGCGAAGTCGCCCTCAGCGGTGCGCTTGAGGCCACCGGTGGAGAGGCCAATTCCTATGGTGCAGCCATCGATGTAGACCCCGCCGCAGATGCCGACGGCCTGATCACGATTGCCTCCGGTGATGCCACTTCCGAAGACACGCTTGCTGTCTACAGCCATATCGACAGCCTGAAGGTGGAACCGGCCTTTGCGGTTGCCCGTGTCGGTGGCGGCGGTGGTTCAGCCGGCAAGGTTCCGGCGCACTTCGATGCGGTCGGCTACTGGAACGGTCCGGACGGTAAGCCGGGGACGGAAGACGATATCCGCATCGGCTCCGTGCCGGCTACCTGGTCGGTCGCGCCCTTCAACGAAGAAGCGGAAGAGCTCAAGGACACGCAATTCGCAGGGACGATGGACGAAACGCTCGGCATCTTCATGCCGGCCGTTGCCGGCCCCAATCCCGACCGTCCGTTCTCCACCAACAATGCGGGCAATCTGAAGGTGCTGGCAACCAGCGGCGAGGCGACCGGTGAAGGTCAGCTCATCGTCACGGTGCAGCGCTGGAACGATCCCCCGATCCGCTGAAACAGGAGTTTGAAACCATGGGATATCTCTTTTTTCAGCCGCAGAACGCGCATCGGGTCGAGGTGGACGGGCGTCATCTGCTCTTCCACGTGCCGACGACATCTCTGTTCGAGATCGACCGGCTCGACAATGACGTGATTGACCTCTTCAGCAACCGCAACAAGGTTTCCGAAGACGATGTCCGGGAGCGTTTCGGCGGCCGTGTCGACCCGAGCGAGGTGACCGAGCGAATCCGTTCGCTGCTGGACCTCGACATCATCACCGACGGCCGCCCGCCAAGGGCGGAACGGCCGCCGATCCATATCCAGAACTTCCCGCTGACGACGATTGTCCTCAACGTCAACACGGGCTGCAATCTCTCCTGTACCTATTGTTACAAGGAGGATCTGGATACGCCGTCCAAGGGCCGGCGGATGGCGTTCGAGACAGCAAAACGCTCAATCGAACTGCTGCTGGCGGAAAGCCCCGACCGGGACAGCTACAATATTGTCTTCTTTGGCGGCGAACCGCTCAGCAACCTTGGCCTGATCAAGGAAGTGGTTGCCTATGCGGAAGAGCGTTTCGGCACTCTCGGCAAGCGTGTCGACTTCACCATGACGACCAACGCGACTCTTCTGACCGAGGAAATCGTCGACTGGCTCAACGCCCACCGGTTCGGCTTGACCGTTTCGATGGACGGGCCGAAGGCGCTTCACGACAAGAACCGCAAGACCGTCGGCGGCAAGGGCACCTACAACGTCGTTGCCTCCAAGACCAGGATGCTGCTGGAACGCTACACCTCTCGCCCTGTCGGCGGGCGGGTGACGCTGACCCATGGCGTGACGGCGGTCTACGAGATCTGGGATCACCTGAAAAACGAGATCGGCTTTCACGAAGTCGGCTTCTCGCCGGTGACCTCCGGTCCCATTGCGCCGTTCAACCTGACCGGAGACGAGCTTCAGACAGTGTTCGACGAGATGAAACGTCTCGGGAAGCACTATCGGGATGAAGCGCTTCTGGGGCGCAACATCGGTTTTTCCAACATGCACCAGCTCATGAACGACCTTTACGAAGGCCGGTCCAAGGCTCTGCCTTGCGGAGCCGGGCTCGGCATGCTGGCGGTCGATCACGAGGGCGGGCTCAATCTCTGCCACCGGTTCACCGGTTCCGACATGGAGACCTACGGCACGGTCGATGGTGGCATTGAAAAGCAGAAGCTGGCCCGCTTCATCGAGGACCGGGCCGACCGCACCGACAAGGGCTGCTCCACCTGCCGCATCCGCAATATCTGCGCGGGCGGCTGCTACCACGAGAGTTACGCCCATTTCTCCGATCCGATGAAGCCGACCTACCACTATTGCGACCTCATGCGCGACTGGGTGGATTTCGGCATCGGCGTTTATGGCGAGTTGATCGCCGGCGCACCGGCATTCTTTTCGGATCACATCATGCCTCGGAGGGCATTCGGCAAATGAGACACTTGAAACCCCTGAACCAGAAAGCCGACCGCGTGGTCACTGCGGTCGAAACCGACAAGATGGACGAAGTGCGGGCCATGCAGTCTGTGGTCGTGGGCTGTACAGCAACCCTCGACCCCGGCTGGGAGGTTGACCCGTTCGGCGGTGTCGCCGCCCTTTGCCAGCCGATGGAGGCCGATCTTTACGGCTGCTCCGACCCGTGCTGGTGGCCGGCCCAGGTGCCGGACACGATCAATTCCTATCCGGATTGGGGCGCCGATGCCGACAATGCCAGCAAGGACTGGCGCTCGCTCGGAACGGTTTTCCCGTCCGACAGCGAAACCTGACCGGCTGATGCCCTACAAGATATTCGGAGAAACCCGATGCGAAATCTGATTGCTGCGGCAACCGCAGCCCTGGCCCTGAGCGTTACTGCTCTACCGGCCATCGCCAAGGACCTGATCGTCGCGGTGGCAAAGCCCGACCGGCTGTATGTCATCGATGCCAAGGCGCGCAAGGTACAGAACGACTGCAAGCTCGACTTCAACCTGATCCCCGGCGTCATCGTCATGTCCCCGGACAACAAGATCGCCTATATCCTCGGAAATCGCTGGGAGGACGTGTTCGGCGTTGATCTTTCCACCTGCGAAACGGTGTTTTCGGCGTATCAGTCCGAAGGCGATGTCCGGCGCAAGTCGATTGCGTCCCTGGCCGTTTCCAAGGATGGCAAGGAAGTCTATACGGTGCGCAATCCGGTGCGGCTGCATGCCGACCGCTATGAGATCATGGAGCCGGAAGTCGCGGTCTACGAGACGGCTGCGGGTCTCGACGCCGAACCTGTCCGTACTTTCCCAGCCCCGCGCCGCATGACGGTGATGTCGGCCGGCGAGGACGGCATGATCTATGCCGCGGGACACGAGATCTATGCCATCGACCCGAAGACAGGCGAGATCTCGATCAAGATCAAGAATGCGTCCTGGGACCGGAAGACCTACTCACCGCCGGACGTGCTGGCCTTCTGGCCCATCGGCACGCAGGCCAACGAATTCCTGCTGCTGTATTCGGCCGCCAAGTTCACCGACGAGTCGATGAGTGAGATTGCCGATTTCGTGTGGGGATACCAGTCGGTTGACCTAGCGACAGGGAAAAGCGAAATGCAGGATTTCGCCAGCCTGGAAGTGATCATGTTCTCCGCTGTGCGCGACCCCAACGACAAGAGCAAGCTCTACGGTGTCTACACTCAGCTTTCCAAACATGATGTCGAGACGAAGGAGCTGATCAAGCGGGTCGACCTGCCGCACACCTATTACTGTATCAACATCTCTTCCGACGGCACGGAAATCTATGTCGGCGGGACAAATGACGATATCGGCGTCTACGATTCCGAGACCCTGGAACGCATCGGCGAAATCTACCTGCCTTCGGGCGGCGACATGGCTGCCAGTACGATGCAGGTGATCAACACCGGAAGTTAGGGCACGCGAAAAACTTCGTTGTCATCCCGGAAAGCGAAACACGGCCCGGGGCCAGGGACACCTTGAACTCCTGTTTGAGCAACGGTTTGATGAGGTTCCTCGGTCCCGGTTTTCGCCGGGATGACAATGAAGAGACATGAGAGACATGGAAAGCGGATGAAACAGGCAGTTACCTTGCGAGGAGCAGACCAGGCCGGGGCAGTGCCGTCCCGGCCTTTGCTGCTGCGTGGCCTGTTCAACCGGGTTTTCGGCAGCCGCGAGGCGGCATGGCTTGTGCCGCTGGTCGCGCCCTACCGGTGGCCGCTGGCGATGCTGTTTCTGTTGTCCCTTGTGGCGGCAGGGGCGGCGCTGGTGCCACCCTATCTCACCAAGCTTGTCATCGACCGGGGCCTGATGGCCGGAGACAAGCAGGCGCTTGTCCTGTTTGTGGCCGTGCTCTTTGGCGTTGGGCTGGCCGCGCTGGCGCTTGGGGCGCTCAATTCTCTGCTGCACTTGCGGTTTTCGGCACGACTTTTGAAGGATCTGCGCCGTTCGGCCGTTGACAGGATCCTTGCCCAGTCGCCTCGCTGGCAGGCGAAACAATCCATCGGCGAACTCATGAGCCGTCTGGATGGCGATGCCGGGGAAGTGCAGCAATTCACCTTCGCAGTGCTGGTCAATGGCGGCGGCAGCCTTCTGAGGCTGATCGGCGGTCTGGTCATGCTGTTTGTACTGGCGCCCAAACTGGCCCTTCTGGCGCTCGCATTGGCACCGGTCGAGCTGTTGTTTTTCGCCCGTGCCCGGCCCGTGACCCAGAAGAAGGCAGGGGAAGTGCGGCACGCGCGCGGAGTGCTGGCGTCGGGCCTGGCGGAGACCATCACCGGTCTCGGGGCCTTGCGGGCACTCAACGCGACCGGTGCTGCGGCAAATCGGATTGAAGCGCGGCAGCAAAGCCTCGTTGCAGCCTTGCTGTCGGCGCAGATGTGGAACGAGGTGACGCGGGCGGTGCCGATGCTGCTGACAGCGATCCTGCGCGGTGCTGTGTTTCTGGTCGGCGGGCTGGCGGTGATTGACGGCACGATGCCGCTCGGGTCTCTGATTGCCTTCACCGCCTACCTCGCGTTCCTGATTGGCCCGATGCAGTCGCTGATCTCGCTCTGGCACGGACAGGCCCGCATGAAGGCGGCGCTCGACCGGCTGGACAGGATCATGAGCGCGGTGCCGGACGTGCAGGATCCGGTGTCGCCTGTGCCACTGGCTGCCGTTGGCGGCGAATTGGTGCTGGCCGGTGTTGCCTATGCGCCGGATGGAGGCAAACCTCTGTTCGAGAATGTCTCCCTGACCGTGCCCAAGGGGCAGAAAATCCGGCTGAGTGGACCATCCGGCATCGGCAAGACATCGCTGCTGTCGTTGCTTCAGCGCCATGATGATCCGAAAGCTGGAACCATCCTTCTGGATGGCACGGATCTGCGCCAGCTGTCGCTCCACGATGTTCGGGCGGTCGTCGCTTTGGTGCCGCAAAAGGGGCATGTCTTTTCGGGCACCGTGGCGGACAACCTTCGTCTTGGAGCTGCTGCCGCGGATGAAGACGACATGCACGCCGTTCTGCAGTTCGTGGAACTGGAAGACCGTTTCGCAGGTGCAGGACTTGAAACGATGCTGGGCGAGGGCGGGCTGGACCTCTCCGGTGGTGAGCGCCAGCGACTGTGTCTCGCCCGGGCCCTGTTGCAGCCGTTTCAGGTTCTGATCCTCGACGAAAGCCTGTCGGAAGTTGATGCGGACCGGGTTTCGCGGATTATGGCGCGGATCGATACCCGATTTGGCGACCGCACCCGCCTTGTCGTCACGCATGGGGACGCTGAACGGTATGGCGCATTTGACGGCGAGCTGACATTGCAGGCGGGGGAGGCCGTTTCGTGATCCGGGTCGGGCTGATAGACGGTGCCTTGCCGCAGGGCTGGGCGGGGTTGGCGGCGCAGGAGTGGTTTTGCAAGCCGGATGGCGCTGACCTTGCAACGGGCCATGCCGAGGCCATGGCACAGACCCTGATCGCTCATGCGGAAGATGTTCAGTTGGTGAATGCCATTGTGTTTCCAGGGCAGCTTTCGACGTCGCTGGAGGCCGTCTGTGCCGCCTTCACCTGGCTTGCGCAAGATCCGCCAGACATCGTTTTATGCGCCTTCGGTATGGCGCGCTCTACCATCGAGCTGTCAGTGGCCGTCACCCGGCTGCAACAGGCGGGCAGTCTGATTGTTGGTTCCGCACCGGCGCGGGGTGGCAACGCCTACCCGGCGGCCTTTGAAGGTGTCCTCTCAGTGCAAGGCGATGCGCGCTGTGAGCCAGGAGACCTTTCGCGGCTGGACCTGCCCCACGCA
Organism: Stappia sp. BW2; assembly: GCF_008107695.1. GTDB lineage: Bacteria > Pseudomonadota > Alphaproteobacteria > Rhizobiales > Stappiaceae > Roseibium. The sequence goes on from NZ_VIRG01000070.1 coordinate 685,830, forward strand.
ACCTTCGGGGCTTGTCCGACTGCCATGGAGCGAGACGATATTCGCGGTGCAAGCGCGGCGGCAGCGCATCTGGCCGGGCTGCTGGCGAAATCGGCTCAAGAGGCGGACAGATCCGCCGTGGACGGACTTGAGACTTTTACACGCTACCGGGGGCGGGAGCGGCGCGAGGCCGCGCTCTAGTCTGACCGAAGTGAATTTGCAGCATGGACCTCTCCAGCGAGATCGCATTTCACCATTTCAGACGAGGAGGGGCAGCAGGTTGAGGCTTCTCGCTTGCGTGCCGGCCAGCTGATAAAGATCTCCTCATGAGCGGCATGGTCAGATTCGAAAAATGGCATCACCGGATCGACAGGGCGGAAAGTGCCCTGATCTTTCCGGATGGCTGCCGCGATGTGCTGGTCGTACGCGAGCGGGGCAGGCGGGAAAAGGTTCTGCTGACGGATCTGGATTTTCAGCCGCGCGTTTCAGAACTTGCGGAGGGAACACATATCACGGGCTTCCGGCTGCGGCCTGGGGCCGTGGTGACAGACGAGGTTCTCGCGGCCGTCGCGCGCGATTGCGCGCAGGTGGAAGATATCCTCGGCAATGCCCTTGATGAGACCAACGATCTGGACGATGTGATCGTTGCCCTGACGCTGCCGCTGGCAACCGTGGAGCGGGTGTCGAAGCAGGCGGGCGTTTCTGTGCGAACACTGCAGAGGCGGTTTCGGGAGCAGGGATTGCCACCACCGGAGTATTGGCGCTTGCTCGCGCGGGCCCGCAGGGCGGCAGGCTTTCTGGCGACCGAGCTGCCGCTGGTGGAGATCGCGTCCGCCTGCAGTTTCAGCGACCAGGCCCATATGACGCGTGACCTGAGACGCTGGTTTGGCGGCTCACCGGCGCAATTGCGCCGGGACCCTTATTGCTTGTCGCTGTTGTCTCAACCGGCACTCGGCAACTGGACCGGCGAGCAGATCTCGACGAGGTAACCGAACGGATCGCTCACATAGGAGGTGATCTGGCCCCAGGGCTCCTCGCGCACATCCTGCAACTTGTTTGCACCGGCGGCGACAGCGCGGGCGAGGGAGGCTGCAACGTCCTCTGTTTCAAAGGCCAGTTCGAACACCGGTGAACTTGGGTTGGGCGTGCCTGGTGTCTTGCCGAGCTGAGACATCAGTGACTTGGAGGAAAAGGCGAGTTTCGTCTCTCCGGTTGCCAGTTCGCCATAGTCGCCGGAGTCATGCAGGAACAGCCGCTCCAGTCCGAAGGCCTTCTCGTAAAAATCGAGCGCCGCGGGTACATTGTCGACATAGAGGATGGTGTATCTGAGGATCACTTGGGTCTCCCGCTTGGTTGGTTCGTCGCCAGCCTTAGAAGCTTGTTGGTCCGCCGTCTTGAAGCATCGCGACATGAACGCTGATCGTCAGTCGGTCAGGAGCCCGGCCAGCAGTTTGCGGGTCGCGGTTTCATAGGCTTGTCTGTCCCCCCCATTCGCAATGGCCAGTGCCGCACGGTCGAACGCGGAGGAAAGCAGATTGGCCAACGGTTCCAGCGGAACGTCTTTCAGCGCACCATGATGTGCCGCGTGGCGCAGGCCTTCCAGAAGCGTTGCGCCGCCGGTTTGCCGGTCGATCTCAGCCATTTCCGCCAGACCCAGCACGGTTGGTCCTTCCAGCAGCATGATCCTGGCCCGGCCTGCAACGGACATTGCCGAGAAATAGGCACTGGCCCCTGACATAAAGGCATCGAGCGGTGTCTGGGCGGTGTTCGTCTGGCTATTGATCTCTGCCGCAATCGCTTCGGCTTCCTGCTGGACCAGTGCCCGCATCAGATCCGCCTTGTCGGCGAAGTGATGGTAGAGGGCGCCACGGGTGACGTCGGCGGCTTTCACGATCTCCGGTGTTCCGGTTTCCGCGTAGCCTTTTTCAACGATCAACGCGCGCGCCGCCTCCAGCAGGGCCTTGCGCGTTTCCGCGCGCCGTTCCGCCTGCGTGCGCCGCTCACCAGTCTTCTCCGGGCTCTTATCTTGCATACATGCAGCCTGTATGTTAATAAAAAGATACATGCAGATTGTATGTATATTTGTTGCGCTTGAAAAGCCTCAAGACGTGGCCGAGGCCGGACGGAGCGGGCCATTGCCACCCGGCTTGGCGATGAACAGGAGAGAAGCGATGAAATGTACCCAGTATTACCCTGTCCTCATGACTGACAAAGTTGCCGAAACAGTCCGGTTCTATTCTGACAATTTTCGCTTCAAGGCGGTGTTCGAAGCCGACTGGTATGTGCATCTGCAGTCGGAAGAAGACGAAAACGTCAACCTCGCCATCCTGGATCAGACCCACGAAACCATTCCGGAAACCGGCCGTGGACGGGGAGCGAATGGACTTCTGCTCAATTTCGAAGTTGAGAATGTGGACGCGGTTTATGAGAGAGCGCAGGCAAACGGGCTGCCTGTCTTGCAGGTTTTACGGGACGAGGCCTTTGGTCAGCGCCATTTCATCACCTGCGACCCAAACGGGGTGATGATCGACGTGATCAAGCCGATCCCGCCGAGCGAAGAGTTTCTGAAGCAGTTCGCCGCTGAAGCTGTACCGGCGTGACAGGTCAAAAGTGTTGCCGGTGAATGCGTTCGGAGTGAGGTGAGGTTCCGCCCTGTTGTGAGCCGCTCCGGTGCAGTCCGGCACAGTTCGATACGAAAAAGGCGTGGCCGGAGATGCGGCCACGCCTCTTTTATTCCCAGAGTGACGGTGTGCCCGTCAGGAAGACAGCGGCGGACAGGTGCTGCCCTGTTCCGCGCGCGATTTCAGGCCTTGCAGGCTCTGCATCGTGTTCGGGTTGCCCGGCAGGACGAAGCTCTGCTCCAGCGCGGTTCGCACATTGTTGATCACGGCAAGGTCCTGCACAGCAAGTGTCTGGCAAGGCGTGCCGGTGAAGCGAACACGAATGCGGATCACCCGCTGGCCGTTGTCGGACGGTCCGAATTCAGAATCGAGCGCCGGATTTTGGCCGGTCATCGGCCGTTCCAGAACCACCATGTTGGGTTGATCCTGCAACACGACGGTGCCGCGTTCCTTGGCGCTGGAAACGAGGGCGGACCGCACGCTTGCCGGATCGGCCGCGATCTTCACCGATTGCGCACCGGCCGGCACACTCAGCTTCGGCTGATCGGGCAGCGATGACCGTTGAGAGGGGCCAGACTGACAGGCAGCAACAGCAAGGGCGCAAAAAGCGGATAAAAAGATACGTCGCATGGGCAGTCCCAAGGTTAAAATGGTCATAATTGGAGCCGATCTAAAACACGTCTTCGCAAAGCGCAAGAAAACTGCATGTGATCGCCACCCTGTTCTGGTCGTAAACTGACATAACACTCCTAACGAAGCCTTGTGGCGGCAGGACGGCGAAGTTTTCCTCGTCTGAGGTCAGAATGTATCGCCAGTCTTGAAGCCGCTACCACCAAAACTGCCGCCGCTTTTAAATCCGCCACCGCCGAAGCCGCCGCTGTTGCCGGAGCTTTTGCCCGAACCGCCGCCGAACCCGCCGCCAAAACCTCCCATGGACTTGGGAAGGCCCGAACCGTTCGGGAACGCAACCTGGCGTCCCTTCGGTTTGCGGCGTTTGTGCGAACGTTCGGCACGCGCCCAGTATTCAGCACCTGTGATCGCCCCCTTGACCAACTCGCCCAGAAGGACGGTGGTCAGCTTCTCGTCAGAGAACGTCGACCCCCAGCTGCCATAGTTATTGGAACGGAAACGCTTGATGACCTCCGCGAGTTCCCCCCTGCGTCGACCAATATCGCGCTGCAGCTCCCGGTCCTGACGGATTTCGCGGGCGACCTGCTCAACGCGTTCCCTCAAATCCTCGATCCGCTGTACGATTTTTTCGTCTTCGGGAGAGGGGGTGTCGAGCGCTGCGCGCCACAAGTCGTTCAGATCGTCCGACTGCAGCGAAACGGACAGATGCTCTTCCGCCTTCTGAAAATCGGCGTCTTCCCCGCTGGAGAACTCGGCAAGGGCGGAAGAAAGTGTCTCTATTCGCCGGTCCAGAGTGTCGAGTTCGTTGTCGATACGCTCGATGTCCGCGCTGAGCGTTTCAATGGTACCGACGAGGTCTGTTCCGGCCGCATCCGTCATGGCGTTGCGGCTGAATTCGGCAAGTTTGTCCTGTTCTTCCCGGGCGATTTCCGCACAGCGCTCCGCATGTCGGGCCATCCGTTCCGGAATGCTGGTCAGCATGGCGAAGTTGGCACGTGCGTCGTTGAAGCCGACAAGGCCGGCGACCCAACGGTCAAGCGAGCGCACAAGACCGCGATGGGCATAGGCGGGTGTTCCGAAGCCACGCTGCCACAAATACATGAACAGGGGATCGGCCTCATAGGCCTTCCCTTTTTCCTTACGGTCCTTTTCGGAGGTTGCTGCCTTGGCAGCAGCAGCCTCGGCAGTGGCAATGGCTGCTTCTGTCCGTTCACGCTGCGCCTGGTAAGCGGCATCGCCTTCCAGGCGGCCGTCGACGGCCTCCATCAACTCGTCCATCTGGTTTTCGGCCGCGTCACGCGCGGTGTCCAGCTCAACCCGCTTTTTCTGCAGCTGGCTGCGGTCGCTTTCACACTGGCGCAGCTGCTCGGTCAGGACCTTGTAATCGGCAGTACGCTTGTCGAGAAGTTTACGAGCTTCCCGTGCTGCGCTGTCGAGGCGTGTGTTGAGGGTTCCGGCACTGTCGGTGTCGAGACGGAACCGGGCAAGATCACGGTAGGCTTCGCTCTGGCGTTCCTGCAGGTCCGTCAGCGCTCTTGTCGAACGTTCGATCCGTTTGCTCAGCTCGGCTTCTTCCCGGCGCAGATCAGCGAGTGACTGCTCGATCGTGCCAAGCGTCTGGCGTCCTGTCAGCATGCCGATGCCTCCCGTTGAGGCGGTGCAATCCTACGAGCTACCATTTTGTAATTGCTCCGTCCTGAACGCCGGTTCGCCACTTGATGTCCAGCTCGCCCCGCCGCTTTTGCCCGAGCACGCCTTTCTGCACAATGCCGTCTTCCATCTTGTCACGGCGAACGGCGTTATAGATGGTGTCCGAAACGCGCTGGCCCCACTTGTCGACCAGTTCGGCCTCGCTGCTTTCCTCCGACACGATCTTGCGATCCAGGATCTTGCCGTCCGGGTCCACGGCCTCCACCACGATGTAATAGTTTTCGGTGTCGGGATTGGATTCAGGAATGCGGGATACGCCCGTCGGCTCGCCTTCACGGGAGATGATGCGAACTTCGAACACTTCCTGCAGACGCCCGGCCAGATCGCGCAAGTCTGCCTCCGCCTTGAAGGCTGCCTCGTTGTTGCCGTCCGACAGGGCAAGGTTGCCGTCGGTGGCCAAACGCTCGGCGGTGGCTTCGACTTCGGTGTTTTCGGTCAGGGTGTCGATACGTTCGACCAGTTCGGAGTAGGTTGCCGGCAGCGCCTGGAGCCTTGCCTGCAAATCTGCCTCCGCACGCTGCGCGGGCAACTTGACGATGAAGTACCACGCGGCAAAGCAGACGATGATGATCGCCAAGGCCGCCGCCAGCCATTTCGACCAGGTGCTGCGCGAAATATAGATCATCGCCAGAGTTCGCTGGAACCCGGCGGAGGGCGGTGAATAGACAAAGCGATCGCGCTTCAGATCCTCGACACCGGCCTTCAGGATGTGGTCCGGAACATCGATGCCCTGCGAGGCGTAGACCTGCCGCAGCCGCTCCACCATGGCAGCATCGCGTTCGTCGCTTTTCAGCTCGCGGGCCACCTGGCCTTCTTCATGACGCAGCGTGTCGACCACGTCCATCGCCATCATCAGATCATCAAGCGGGGCGTCGGAATTGCTTGCCATGAATGAATGTCTTCTTGAAACGGGGCGGGCCGGAGGGTCCGGCCTGCCGGATTATCGTGTGATCAAAAGGTCTTGCCCTGGGCGGTCAGCTTGGCGAGCCGCCGCTTGCCATCTTCCACGGCAGTGCGGATTTCCTCGGAGTTCTTCGTCGACATCTCACGCATCTCGTCGATGATTTCGCGCGACTGGATCTGGAAGTTGACGACGGAGTCTACCAGTTTCTTCACCGAAGCTGCGGCGACGGTGGGACCATACCCCGCCTCAAGCGCCTTCTTCTGCACTTCGTCGCCGATGTCCGCAAGCGTCTCCAGGCTCTTGTTGATGCCATCCTTCATGGCGTTCAGCGTTTCCGTGCTTTCATGCAGGCCCTGCAGGCCGGTGAAGGAGGCGTTGAGCGCCGTCAGAACGGATTCGTTGGTGGAGAAGAAGCTGACTGACTGGGCGTAGACACGTTCCTTGGCATTGGTGGTCTGAACCAGACGCGCCATGATGACTTCGGAGGTGTTGTAACCGATGGTCAGGTTGTCGGAGAGATCCTTGGCGATCTGATAGCGCTTTTCCTCGTCCTGCATTTCACGCAGTTTTTCGTCGCGCGCCAGTTCCAGGCGCGCCTTTTGCGCCGGATCGCCGCCGGTGTAAGCTTCGACATCGCCCGATGCGCTTTCAAGCGAAGCCTTTGCTGCGTCCAGCTTTCCGGTCGCGATGTTCAGAAGTTCAAGCGCGGTCACTTCCGCCTGCTTCAGGGCGCCCCGGAAGTCCCGATAGGCTTCCAGAATGGTCTGTTCCCGCTCGATCTGGTCTTTTGTTGCCCTGGCGACATCCTTGTAGGTGCCGCGAATATCGTCGAAGCGGTCGGATATCGTCCCGCGCCGGAAATCGCGCCACTTGTTGGACAGGTTCTCGGTGAAGGAGATCTTGCCGTCGGCCAACTGGTCGACAAGGGCCTTGGCATCGTCGCGGATGGAATTGAACGCTTCGGTGATCTGCTCATAGCGTTCACCGATATCCATCTGCTGAACCTGCGAACGGACAACCTCGTTGAAATTGGAGGCCTGGGCCAGCGTGCGGGTGATGATCAGCACCTTGTCCGGCGAGAGATCCGTGATCTGTTCCAGCAGGGCATTGATCGGGGCATCCTGCTCGCTTTCCGGTGTGATGCCGATATCCCGAAGCGTCGACAGGGCGCGGTCCAGATACTGAAGCGGGGAAAAGCTGCCAGCCGGAGCCGTTTCAGTCTGCGGGGTTTGAGGGCTTGCCGCGTCTGTCATGTGTGACCTCCTTCAAGGACGCGGCCCGGTTTAGGGTCTCTTGCCGCTACGTCCTGTTAACGTCATAATTTTGCATGTTAGGGCAGGCTTGCGCCGCTCTGTCAACGGCTTGCCACGCATTTCAGGCCAAAGCCGGGCAGCTTGCAAAAACTGCCATCCCCCTTTGCTTAGACCGGTTTTGCGACAAATGTGTTTTGATGGTGCATTATCTGCCGAAATTCGCACATAAGGTCATGGCAGTGAGTCGACAGGCAAGCGCCTGTCGCCGTCTCGTCTTTCAGTCCGTAGCAAGTTTGTTGGCGCCTTCATGAAATTTCTCAAGAGCATTCTTCTGATTGCGGTTTTTGTCGCTGGTGTCACGGGTGGCCCGTTTGCGGCCTCGTCCAGGGCCCAGACAGCGGCTCCGGCCATGGCGCAGAGTGATGACAGCAACGCCAAGGCGATGCCGCAAGCGGACGTCGACGACCTTTTCAGCCGTGCAACGACCGCACTTGAAGGTCGCAGTATTTCGCCAAGAACGCTTGACCAGCTGCGGTCTCAACTGGTCACCGTGCGCGACGAGAATGCGCGCATTGTTTCCCGCGGCAGTATTCGTGCCAGTGCTCTTAAAGCGCAGCTCGACAGTCTTGGTCCGCCGCCCGCCGACGGTGAGAAGGAAGCCGATGTCATCGCGGAGCGGCGCAAGGAGCTGCGCAATGCGTTTGCGGTCGCCAACACGCCTATCCGCCGGGCTTCGGAAAACTACGATGAGGCTGTGTTCTACATTCGGGAGGTGGACCGGCAACAGTGGGCAAGGCAGTTCGACAAGCTGTTCGACAGGTATCCGTCACCGCTGGCGCCCTCGACCTGGAAGACCGGGTTCGAGGAAATCTATGAGTTTTTAAAGCGCTTGGAGCGGGACGTGCGAAACGAGCTTACGCGCCCCAGCATCTCCCAGGAACTTGACGAAAAGGTGCCAGTCGCGCTCGGCCTGACGCTTTTCGGCATCCTGTTTCTGAGCTTTCTGCAGCATCCCATTTCCCGCGCTCTGAAGCGCTATTGCGAAAGGCCGGCAACCGGCGCCAAGGCATTGGTGCTGGCGCTGATCTACAACGCCAGTTTCATCGTGCTGCCGACAATCGGGGCTGTGGCGCTGATTGCGGTCTTCCCGGTTCTGGACATTTATCCCAATTCGGTTCGCACGGCGGTGATCGCGATACCCGTCATGGCGCTGGTCATGATCATCGCGAATTGGCTCGGGCACACGCTGTTCGCGCCGGGCCAGAGCCGTTGGCGTCTGCTGGATCTGGGCGACAGGGAAGCAAAGATCGGATTGCGTCTCTGTCAGGGTCTCGGCGTCTTCATGGCGCTGGAAGTGGCAGTCGAGGCCTTCGAACTGGACAATGCCTTCGATCTGGCGGCCATTTCGGTGCTGTCGGCTACGCCCATCGCCGTTGCCGCTATCATGCTGTGGGGTCTGGCCGGCATCATCCGCTCCAAAGATGCTGCCGAAAGCGATGAGCCGGAAAGCGAGCCGTCGGCGGAACAACCCGAGGAAGGCTCGGTGAAGCCGCAGGACTCGGGCTTTCTGCTGTTCTTGTCTCTCTTGATGAAGGCGTCGGCGGTTCTGGCCGTCTGCGTGACACTGCTCGGTTATGTGCAGCTTGCCCGGGTGGCCATCCTGCCAGTGATCATGACCGTTGCCCAGCTCGGCTTCGGGTTCTTGATCTATCATCTTGTGCTTGTCGTCGTGAAAGCGGCGCTCGGCAAGCGGGAGGACGAGTCTGTCCCCATCCTGGTTTCCTTCGGCCTCATCTGTGTGCTGACAATGATCTTCGCCCCATTGATCGCGATGACGTGGGGCGCGCGTCCCACGGATATTGTCAGCGCCTGGCAATTGCTGACAAACGGGGTGCAACTGGGCAACATTCACCTGTCGCTGGATTCCTTCCTCGTGCTTGTCACCATTTTCGGCCTGGGCGTCATGGTGACGCGCTGGCTGAAGAACCTGCTCAAAACCACCGTTCTGCCGCAGACGAGCATGGACATCGGCGCGCAGAACGCCTTGGTGACGGGCACAGGCTATGCCGGGCTTACGCTGGCAGCGCTGATCGCGGTTTCGACGGCAGGGTTGAACCTGTCCAGCCTTGCGGTGGTCGCCGGTGCATTGTCGGTCGGTATCGGTTTTGGTCTTCAGACCATCGTCTCCAACTTCGTCTCAGGCATCATCCTTCTGATCGAACGGCCGATCAAGGAAGGGGACTGGATCGAAGTGTCCGGTCAATCGGGCTATGTGCGCAAAATTTCCGTCCGCTCCACCCGCATAGAAACCTTCGACCGTCACGACGTGATCGTTCCGAATTCGGATCTGATTGCCGGAAGGGTCACCAACATGACGCTGACGAACAAGTCCGGACGTCTCATCCTGCCGGTTGGCGTTGCCTATGGCAGCGATCTGGAAAAGGTGAAGTCGATCCTGTTCGATGCAGCTAGGGCAAACAACACCATCGCGCGTTATCCGACGCCGCAGGTGCTTTTCATGGGGCTGGGCGACAGCTCGCTGAACTTCGAACTGCGGTGCTTTCTGAAAGACATCGGCAATGTGATGATCACCATGTCGGACCTCTATTTCGAGGTTTATAACGAACTTGGCAAAGCGGGTATCGAGATCCCGTTCCCGCAGCGCGACCTGCATATCAAGGATATTGACCGGTTGGCCGAGGCGCTGGAGCGCCGGCAGGCGGCTCCCGTCGTTCAACCTGAAGAGGACAAGCCGTCCTGACGTCTGGTTAGGGCGTCTTGTCCGGGCTTCTGGAAGGTCCCAGTTGAAAGCCCGGACATTCCTTCGTTCAATCCGTGGTCAGACGAGTTCGACCGCAATGCGTGCGGCCAGGCGGGCATTGTTGCGCACCAGGGCAATGTTGGTGTCGAGGCTGCGGCCACCGGTCAGTTCCAGTATGGCGCCCAGCACGAAGGGGGTTACCTCCTTGCCGCGAATGCCCTTGGCCGACGCGTCCGCGATGGCGGCATCGATGTAGCCGGTCATCTCGTCCCGCGGGATCTGGGCGGCTTCCGGCACCGGATTGGCGATCAGCACACCGCCGTGGTCCGGAAAGCGGGAGCGCATCTTCAAAAGCGTGCCGATTTCAGCCGCCGAATTCAGGGAGTAGGGCGCTTTGAGGCCGCTTGCCCGCGACCAGAACGCCGGCAGTTCTTCCGTACCGAAAGCAATGACCGGCACACCCTTGGTCTCCAGCACTTCCAGCGTCTTGGGAATATCGAGCAGCGCCTTGGCGCCTGCGGACACCACGCAGACCGGCGTGCGGCCAAGCTCATCCAGATCCGCGGAAATGTCGAAGCTTTCTTCAGCGCCCTTGTGAACGCCGCCGATGCCGCCGGTGGCGAACACCTTCAGGCCGGCGGCATGGGCCGCCATCATGGTGGCGGCGACGGTGGTCGCGCCGTAGCGCCCGGTGGCAAGGGCGAAGGTGAGGTCGGCACGCGAACACTTCATCACGTCGCTGGCTTGCGCCAGACGGTCGAGATCCGCGTCGGAAAGGCCGACCATGATCTTGCCGTCCATCAGTGCGATGGTCGCCGGAACAGCGCCTTCCGCGCGGATATCGGCTTCCACGTCACGGGCCGTCTCGACGTTCTTCGGGAAGGGCATGCCGTGGGTGATGATGGTCGATTCCAGCGCAACGACCGGCTTGCCGTTCGCAAGAGCCTCGCGCACTTCATCGCTGTAGACGATCAGATCCTTGATGGCGGAGGACGGTGTCGGGGTGGTCACGGCGTGTGCCTTTCTGTTTTTTCGTCCGGCGGCTTTCAGCCGGGTCAATTCTGCGGGTCTTATAGGCGCAAGACCGAAGCGCGCCAAGATTGCAATTTGTCCATATGGTCAAAAGTTGGCGAGGGCATCCCAGCTGAGTTCATCGGCGAGCGCGCCGGTGCAGCGCAAGGTCAGGGCGGCAGCTGCCAGACCAAACGGAACGGCTTCTTTCAGACCGTAGCCTTTTGAAAGGGCAGCGACGGTGCCCGCCGTCAAGGCATCGCCAGCACCGGTGACATCGACAATTTTTGTCTGAAGCGGAGCAAAGCGGTGCAGCCCCCCACCTTCCAGCACAAGCACGTCCGTGGCGGCGCTGGTCAGGACAAAACTCTTAAGGCCGCTCTGCATCAAGGCTGCGGCCAGGTCTTCGGACGTCGCATCACGCGACAGACCCGTGAGCGTGGCTGCTTCGCCGCGGTTCAGCATCAGGCAGTCCAGCTCGCCAAGGACGGCGCGCAGGCGGATGGCCTTGGCATCCGACACGGCATTGGCAATAAGTCGGCCGGGCCGGGCAAGGCCCGTCAGCCGGGCCAGCATCGCGGCGGGGAGGTTTGCATCCAGAAACCAGATCGTCTCCTGCGGTGCGCTCGCCGCAAGGTTTTCGACAATGGCATCAAAAAGGTCTTCCGGGGCTTCGGACAGAACACGATCATCGACGCAGGCGGCCGCCAGATCACCGGCCGGATTATGCAGAGCGAGATACTGGCCCGTGGCGAAACCTGCCCGGGTCGTAACATGGAGACCGAGGCCTTCCTGGCGAAGCTGGCGGGAGAGCATGTCTGCGGCACCATCGTCCCCAATTGCTCCCACCAGATGCGTGCCCACACCAAGGCGCACAAGCGCACGGGCTATATTCGTGGCAACGCCGCCCGGCTTCGCACTCAGTCTGGAAGGGGTCGACGTCTCGGGGCGGATAGGCTCGCTGGCATGGGCGATCGTGTCGTAATGGATCGCACCGATGGCGATGACGGGAGAGGACTGGGCTGAAGTCACGTTCTGGACTGTCTCATAAAGGGCCGGGACCAGAACCAAAGGCTCGGTCCGCCGGGCGCAGGCAAACGTTGAAAGCGCGGGCTATCAGATTAAGTCGAAAGCGGCAACGGTGTGTGCGCGGCACCGCCGGTTCAGCTTGGATGGGGGAGCAGAAAACGCAAGAGACTAGCAGTTAACGAGAACGAATTCCGTCTTCATGGGGCCTTGGTGCCGACGATGAGGCCATTTCGACGCGTGGTTTTTAAAGTGCCTTGCAAGCGATCGCTTTCCTTGCGGATCAGCTCTGCAAGGTGCCTCTGCTGAGCCTCAGGCGCCGCGATTCCTGGCGGCATCGACAGTAAGAGTGTAACCGCATCTTTCGGATCGGTGCACGTCATAGTGTCCGAAAGATCAAATCGCCGTACACTGCCGAAGAGGTCACCCACCACCTGCGCAGCATCATCAAGCGAGAACAATGCGGCTCCTGGATCGACGGGGCTGCCTCCAAAGGCCTCGGCGCCAATGGTGTGCAGTTCGCTCATGTTTTCCAACGCATTTGTGCTTACGAAAACCTGGCCACCCGGGCGCAAAACGCGTCTCGCTTCACGTAACGCGGATCGTGGATCATCTACGTGGTAAAGGACGTGAAAAAGAAGCACTGCGTCGAAGGTTTCATCTGGGTGTGGGAGGGTGACTGCATCGGCTACCTTTGCGCTGACGACCTCGATCTTCTCCAACGTCGCCAGGTTCGCCAAGGCCTCCTCAATCATGCCCTGAGATGTGTCTATGAGAGAAAGACGAAGGTCGTCTGGCAGGCGGTCAAACTGTGAACGCCAAATCCATGCCGGACCGCTCCCTACGTCCAAGACTTCCATCGCTGTCTGCAAATTCATATGGTCAATCAGCCAGCCAAACCAGCTGACAGTTGCATACTTCGCCTGAAATGAGCCTCGCGTCACGAGATGGCGGGGCGTCGCATAGTGCCTTTGCACTTCTTCATTTCGAGACTTGTCATTCATAACAAGATGCTACGCCAATTATTGGCCTCTATCCATCACGGGTTCCAGGCAGGAACCGCAATGCGCTTGATTTGAGAGGAGCCAGCTCTTCTCGAGCCTAACCACAGGAAGCGTCGCGACAGCCGCAAAATTTCGCATTCATTTGCAATGCTGTCCTGCCCCCGGTCAGGATATGCAGTTCCGGGCAAAAAGCGTTACTTTTTCAGACATCCAGGATCTCGCGGTTTGGAGATCTTGCTCGTTCAGTTTGTCCCGGTTTTGCTAGACCCCACCCGACTTCCGCATCACGGCCTCTTCCTGAGCGCGCTGTTTGGCAGCGATCTTTTCCTTGATTTCGGAAAGGTCGCCCTTAGGCGTTTTCGGGTTCCTGGGATTGTTCGGCACAAGCTCGACGAGGACCGGATTGGGCGAGTGGTCGAGCGTGGCTCCTGACACGCTGTCGACGCCGACACCGATAACGCCGCCGATCAGAACGTTGCCAGCCATGCCGGCGACGCCGCCGGGGGCGACCTTGGTGTTCACCTGGACGGTCTGGGTCTTGTAGCCTGCCTTGGAAACCGTAACGGTGAATTCCTGTTTGCGGGAGACTTGAAGCGAGCAGGGCGAGGTGTTGCAGGTCAGGCCGACGGAGGTGGTGATTTGCGCACCTTCCGGAGAGGCATAAACCAGTACGGTCTCATTGGTGCCGCGTGTCGCCGTGGCGCAAGCCGACAAACCAAATGCAAGCGCGAGGCACGTTAGTTGGTAGGGTTTCACGTAAACAACTTCCCAGCCAAGTGAAACAAAAGTTTCGTAGACCTAGCCGAACCGAAATTCTTTGCAAATCTGTTTTTCAAGGTCCGATTGAAAGATGTGCTCACTGCCACCCGATATTCACATTCGGATTGCGGCAAGGCACAGCTGATTGGCGTTCGATGAGACTGGACCGAGCCGGAAAGCAGGCTGACTGGGATGGCCAGTCGATCCACCCGAGATACGGAAGAGCACTGATTCTATCTCAATGCGGAACTGCAACGCGCCAGTTCGGATGGCAGTAAGCGGGATCTCGGGATATTCGGCGTAACTTTGCGGATAATTGGGGGAAGCAGCCAGGTCGAAGTAGAAACTGGCACGCAGATTCATTTGGCACAAATTTGTTTGCTCGCCACGTGAGGATCCGATGCCATTTGATATTCTCCTTAGAATTCGATCTTCGGACAAAATCGTTGTGGGAATTGAATGGCAATTCTTGTTTCATCTTCCCACCTGGAAACATTCGGCAAGAGCCCACCAAAATCGAAAAAATGATTGAGTTGATCGGGCAGCAGAGGTGGGACCTGATCCTAGGTGAGCCTACTAAGCAATTCTCCTGGGTGCATCACATTTCCTGTCGTTTCTGAAGCCCCTATGAATGCATATGGCAATTCGAACGTTTCTGGCTCCCCACTCGCAACGAAGAACACGTGAAAGTTCCCATGAAAAGACACGAGCGCTGCAAGAATCCTGCTTCCGTCAGTGTTGTAGCGATATCCAAATTGATTTGGATAGCTCTTCTTTCCCTGCTTTAGAGTTGCAAAAATTGGAAATGTCCGAAGTAGTTTTTCATACAAATCTCGACCGAGACCTGCATTGGTATACCAAATAGTTTGAACAATCCCGTTCAGCGGAAGAGGTTCTCCAATGTGCTCCCTGTAGAGCGCCATACCTAATTTTGCGGAAAATGCATCCAGTAAATTTTTTGCTTTCTCAGAACTCAGTCGTATCTCGATCTGCTGTTCTACCTCGCCAGATGGAGCCAAGTAATTTGAAATTGATGGATTTTGTAAGATCTGAGATCGAAGCCCCGGTGCTTCTCGCTCGAGTGTAAAAATTGCGTTCTGTCCTGCCTGACTGCCCCAGAAGCCAGCAGTTCGCTCATCTTTGTCTATTCTAGATACGAATACAGCCAGCGCCTCGGCGGCCTTCGTTCCGTGGTTACATGCTTCGCAAGCGGCGAATTCTAATCCGCTTGGCCTATCGCGTCTGTCAAACAGTGATACCGGTGGGAAATGCTCAATTGTTTCCGGTAATGACGCGCAATAGATGCAACGTTTTTCATTTGATAAGAGCTTTGTTCTTAATTTGTTTCGAATTCTACTTTGGCTCATTGTGCAGCGCTTGCCTAAACGACAACAAACTATTTGCCTACAGAATTTAGAGAAAAGAGGGTCTGCTTCATAGGCGTTTCTAGGGTTCCATACGACACATCATGCAAAACCAGCCGAAAACTTGGGCGAGAGGGCATCTAGGAAACAAGAGACAATTCATTGCCTCTCGATCCTAAATTCAATTGGTCGAACCGATGAGATTTAGCCTATCTACCAAGAAATTCTTCGATCGGAATAAAAATCGATCCTCCTGGCGGCAATGCCATGGGGGCAGGTCGCGTTGCCAAGACTATTTTTGCTCCCTCCGGATTTTCAAAGGTGCACGGCAAATCGCCTCTACTATCTGAAACAGTCACCGCGAATACATCCACGATAACAACATAATTCCTCAATTCTTCAAAATCGGAAACAATAATGTATGGTATTCCGCTATTCCCTTTAAAGTGAATCGTGTTTCCATCTACGTCTTGAAGAAATCCGTAAACATATTCATTAGTTATTCTCTTGGTGGCCTGGTGGTTTTTCAATAGTAACTGACTATTTCCATCGGATAATGACGGATCATTTTTCAGTTCGTCCAGTTTTTTGCTAAGATATTGCTCAGCAAGATCCATTACGTACTCCGTAACAGATCCATTTTCTTGCAAGGCCTTGAAATTTGGATCGACTTTGCTGGAACTCCGCCGCGGATTGGTCAATGCTTGCAGTTCCGCCTTGCTCAATGGTCTCGCGTTGTTTAGCTCCTTAGATCGGAGCAAAGCCTGGCTGCGAGACTGCATTGTATGCTGTAGTCGTTGCCTTGCATTCGTAGCGGTTCTGTTGCGAGCGGAACTAGCATTTCTCGCCCTAATCTGCACACCACGCCCCATAATACACTCTCAAATTCTATCTATATTTAACAACAAATTGAACAAAGTCCGAAAACTAAGTTTTATATTTATTTTGCCACAAATTTTAATTGATTGAACTTTGAACGTGCACAAATTTTATGAAATGATATAATATAATTAATATTTGTAAAGACTTACATTAATCGGTTGCATCTGAAATTATATCGTATTCATCAATTGCGCGCCGGAATCGAAGAACGTTCCATAAGACGCACCATGCGCGTTTGGTGTGGCAACATCAAAGAATTGGCGTTTTGCATTGCGGGGAGGCAAAAGGCTTTATGCGGTTTCAGCATAATGCTGCGACTAGTACTCCTGTTGCAGTGATGCAAACCGAGACTGCAACTGCGATAGCCCATCCAGGTGACAGTGAGCAGGTGCTAACTGAAGTTGCACGCTACACGCATCAGGGTTGCCGCAGGCACAGTGATTCTGTGCAGACGCTATTCGTGGGATGTTTCCATGCAAGACTTACGTAGGGTAATCTAATTTCCAGTAGAAGGAGAACATATTGGAAACAAACAGTCATTTCTATTTTAATACCAATCGGTTTTGCCATCTTGTCAAATGAGAACAAAATGTGTACAAAGCTCTCATTGAAACGGCACGTCCATCGTGGAATAAGGAGCGTAAGCCATGTCGCAAAGTACACTTCGTCTCGTAGAAAGCAGCCAGATGGATAAGACAAAAGCGCTGGACGCAGCGCTCAGCCAAATCGAACGCGCCTTCGGCAAAGGCTCCATCATGAAGATGGGCCAGGGCCAGGTTGTTGAGGTGCAGGCCGTCTCGACCGGGTCTCTCGGACTTGATATCGCGCTCGGGATCGGCGGTCTGCCGCGCGGGCGTATCGTTGAGATCTACGGGCCGGAATCGTCCGGTAAAACGACGCTTGCCCTGCATGCGGTTGCCGAAGCCCAGAAAACGGGTGGTATCTGTGCCTTTATCGATGCGGAGCATGCGTTGGATCCGATCTATGCGCGCAAGCTTGGCGTCGATATCGACAATCTTCTGATCTCCCAGCCGGATGCTGGTGAGCAGGCGTTGGAAATTGCCGACACGCTGGTTCGCTCCGGCGCCATCGACGTTCTGGTCATCGACTCGGTTGCCGCGCTTACGCCGAAGGCCGAGCTTGAAGGCGAGATGGGCGATAGTCTGCCGGGCATGCAGGCCCGCCTGATGAGCCAGGCACTGCGCAAGCTGACCGCTTCCATCTCCAAGTCGAAGTGCATGGTGATCTTCATCAACCAGATCCGTATGAAGATCGGTGTGATGTTCGGCTCCCCGGAAACCACCACAGGCGGCAACGCGCTGAAATTCTATGCCTCCGTCCGTCTGGATATCCGCCGCATCGGCGCGATCAAGGACCGGGACGAAGTCGTCGGCAACCAGACCCGCGTGAAAGTCGTCAAGAACAAGCTGGCGCCTCCCTTCCGTCAGGTCGAATTCGACATCGTCTATGGTGAAGGTGTTTCCAAGATGGGCGAGTTGGTCGATCTTGGGGTCAAGGGCAACATCGTTGAAAAGTCGGGTGCCTGGTTCTCCTACAACAGCCAGCGTCTCGGCCAGGGCCGGGAAAACGCAAAGCAGTTCCTGAAGGACAATCCGGAAGTTGCTGAAGAAATCGAACTGGCGATCCGCCAGAACGCCGGTCTGATCGCTGAAGCGATCATCGATCCCGAGGCAGCAGCGGAAGAAGCAGAGGATTGATCCTCAGCTTCCAGTCGCCACTTACGTGAGCTCCGGACGTTTGTCCGGTCTTCCAAGGGCCTCCTTCCGTACTCCGGAAGGGGGCCTTTTGCTTTGGGATGTCTGGGCCGACCGGAATTCGAACACGTCAGGCGGGACCCGGGCAGGTGACCGGTGCATTGCTGCAACCCGCAATGCGAAAATTACCTTTATCGTGGCGGGTTTCCGTAGCGTCGGGCCCTTGCAACCGCTGGACAGGGTTGGAGGTCAAAGTTAAAAGGCTGTTCCGGCGCGGATCAGCGAGCCAGATCCCGCGCACCCAAGATTATCAACAGGCCCTCATTTGCGGGGCTGTGACCGATGCGAGATCCGAATGACCGGCGTAAATGAAATCCGCTCTGCCTTTCTGGACTATTTCAACAAAAACGGCCACGAAGTGGTCGAGTCCGGGCCGCTGGTACCGCGCAACGATCCGACGCTGATGTTCGCGAACGCGGGCATGAACCAGTTCAAGAACGTGTTTACCGGACTGGAAAAGCGCGACTATTCCCGCGCGGTCACGGCGCAGAAGTGTGTGCGCGCCGGCGGCAAGCACAACGATCTCGACAACGTCGGTTACACCGCACGCCACCACACTTTCTTCGAGATGCTGGGCAACTTTTCGTTCGGTGACTATTTCAAGGACGTGGCAATCGAGCTGGCCTGGAACCTTGTCACCAAGGAATTCGGTCTGCCGAAAGAGAAACTTCTCGTGACCGTCTTTTCCGAAGACGATCAGGCATTCGATCTCTGGAAAAAGATCGGCGGGCTGAGCGAAGACCGGATCATCCGTATTCCGACATCGGACAATTTCTGGACCATGGGCGATACCGGACCGTGCGGTCCCTGTTCTGAAATCTTCTACGACCATGGCGACCACATCTGGGGCGGGCCTCCGGGCTCTGCGGAGGAAGACGGCGACCGGTTCATCGAGATCTGGAACCTCGTCTTCATGCAGTACGAACAGACGCCGGCAGAGCGTCTCGACCTGCCGCGGCCGTCCATCGACACCGGTATGGGCATCGAACGTGTCGCCGCTGTCATGCAGGGCGTTCACAACAACTACGACATCGACCTCTTCAAGGCGCTGATCGCGGCGTCTGTCAATGCCACGGGCGTTGAAGCGGAAGGTGAGGCCACGGGCAGCCACCGCGTTATCGCCGACCATCTGCGGTCCACAAGCTTCCTGATCGCCGACGGCGTGCTACCCTCGAACGAGGGGCGTGGCTACGTCCTGCGCCGCATCATGCGCCGCGGCATGCGCCATGCCCATCTTCTGGGGGCGAGTGAACCGCTGATGCACAAGCTGGTTCCGGCGCTGGTGCGCGAAATGGGCCGTGCTTATCCGGAACTGAGCCGCGCGGAAGACCTGATCACCGAAACGCTGAAGCTGGAAGAAACACGGTTCCGCAAGACGCTGGAGCGCGGCCTCGGCCTGCTCGATACGGCAACGGAAGATCTTGAGGCCGGCACCCGTCTTGACGGTGAAACCGCCTTCAAGCTTTACGACACCTACGGCTTCCCGCTGGATCTGACCCAGGATGCGCTCAGAACGCGTGATATCTCTGTCGATATCGATGGGTTCAATGCGGCGATGGAGCGCCAGAAGGCGGAAGCCCGTGCGGCCTGGTCCGGTTCGGGCAGCGCGGCTACGGAAGCTGTCTGGTACGCACTCAAGGAAAAACACGGCGCGACGGATTTCCTCGGCTATGAAACCGAAACGGCTGAAGGTGTTGTTGCCGGTCTTGCCGCGGACGACAAGGAAGTCGACAAGCTGTCTGCCGGTGAAAGCGGGTTCGTGGTTCTGAACCAGACGCCATTTTACGGCGAAAGCGGCGGTCAGGTCGGCGATACCGGCTGGATGCTGGCCAATGGCGTCAAGGTGGCCGTGACGAATACCCAGAAGAAGGCAGATGGCCTCTTCGTACATTCCGTCACCGTTGAGGAAGGTGAGCTGGTTCCGGGACTTGCCCTGGAACTGAAGGTCGACCATTCCCGCCGCACGGCAATCCGTTCCAACCACTCGGCCACCCACCTAGTGCATGAGGCCCTGCGCGAGGTCCTTGGCAATCACGTGGCGCAAAAGGGCTCTCTGGTGACGCCGGAGCGCCTGCGTTTCGACTTTTCGCATCCCAAGCCGGTGAGCGATGAGGAACTGGCGACGGTCGAGAGCTTTGCCAATGAGATCGTGTTGCAGAACGCGCCGGTCGACACGCGCCTGATGGCCGTTGACGATGCCATCGAAGCGGGGGCCATGGCCCTGTTCGGGGAGAAGTATGGCGACGAAGTGCGTGTGGTTTCCATGGGAACGGCGCTTCATGGTCCCAAGCAGGGCAAGCCCTATTCGCTGGAACTGTGCGGCGGCACCCATGTGAAGCGCACCGGCGACATTGGCCTGGTGACGCTGGTTTCCGAAGGCGCGGTTGCGGCAGGTGTCCGCCGGATCGAGGCACTGACCGGGTCTGAGGCTCGCGAATATCTGGATGCGCAGGACAAGCGCATGCGGGAGTTGGCCAGCCTGCTGAAGATCAGCGCCGACGATGTTCCCGCCCGCGTGGCGCAACTGGTTGAAGACCGCAGGAAGCTGGAGCGCGAACTGGCGGATGCCAGGAAGAAGCTCGCCATGGGCGGCGGAGCCGACGGGGGCACGCCTGTGAAGGAGGTCGGATCGTTCAAGCTGATGGCCCGCGTCGTTGAAGGTATCAACCCGAAAGACCTGAAGGGGATGGCTGATGAGGCCAAAACACAGCTCGGGTCCGGTGTGGTTGTTCTGATCAGCGTTGCAGAAGACGGCAAGGCTGCCATCGTGACGGCTGTCACGCAGGATCTGACCGACAAGGTCAGCGCCGTGGATCTGGTGCGGATCGGATCGGAAGCCCTTGGGGGCCGCGGCGGTGGTGGACGGCCCGACATGGCGCAGGCCGGTGGACCGGAGGGTGCCAAGGCCGATCAGGCCATTGCCGCGATCGAGGCTCATCTGGCCGGGCTCTGACGCTCCTTCCAGTTTTGAAGATTGAAAAGGGCGGCTCCCTTGGGGTCGCCCTTGTGTGTTCAGGGCGTTTGCTCATTCCGGGGGCAGGGAGCTTGCGAGTTTTGGCTGTCAGCAGGTGACCACCGAAAGACCTGTGGTTCCCCGGTCCCGGCTCGCGCTTTCGCTTGGCCATCCTTGAAGATGAGGCCTGCGGTGCATCAACCCAGTCATGATCCTTTCTCCCCTATGCACAGCTTCGTGCGACGGAAGAAGGGCTGTCGGTGTGCAGGGCTTTGTCGTAGCCTGTCTTTCCGCTATTCATGAAAAAGCGAGCAAATTCGAAAACGGGGGGCTTGGTGTCCGGCCAGGAATTCAAACGAGCGCTCTATGAGGTGCTTGAGGACACAGGCAAACGGCGCATCGGCGCGCGCGTGCTCAAGCAGCTTCTGATCGCGCTGATCCTGTTGAACATCCTGTTTGCGGTGTTGGAAACCGTGCCGGAAATTCGCGATCTCTTCAGCAGTCAGTTGCGCTTCGTTCAATTCGCAAGCGGCTTTATCTTTCTGACCGAATATATCATGCGTCTTTACGTGGCCGATCTGCACCCGCCACTGCGCCGCTACGGGCCTGTGTTTTCCAGGCTGCGCTATGCCATCCAGCCGGACGCGATCATCGATCTGATCGGGGCCCTGCCGCTGTTGTTCGTGTTGTTTCTGCCCAATCAGGCGGTCACGATGGTCATCGTCCTGCGGCTGCTGCGCTTCCTGAAGCTTGCGCGCTATTCGCCCGCCTTGCGGTCGCTGATTTCCGCTGTTGGCAACGAGCGCCGGGCGTTGCTCGGGTCGAGCATGATCATCTTCGGCGTGATCCTGCTGTCTGCCACCGTGATGTATCTGATCGAAAAGGACGACCAGCCGGAAAAGTTTCGCAGCATTCTGCATGGGATCTACTGGGCAATCACCACGGTAACAACCGTCGGCTATGGTGATGTCGTGCCTGTCAGCAATCTCGGAAAGATGGTGGCGGGCATCGTCATGCTGATGGGCTACGGGCTCATCGCCTTGCCGGTTGGTATCATTGCCTCGGCCTTTGCCCGTGAAATCCATAGCCGTGATTTTGTCGTTACCTGGTCCATGGTTGCCCGGGTGCCTCTGTTTGAAGATCTGAAGGCAACCGAGATCGCCGAAGTGTCCAAGCTTCTGCAGTCGCTCCGGGTACAGAAGGGCGGCACCATTGCCGACAAGGGTGATGTTGCCGACAAGATGTATTTCATCGCCGACGGCGAGGTTGAAATTCGCTTGCAGCACGACACGGTCTTTCTGGGAGAGGGCAGCTTCTTCGGCGAACTGGCATTGATCAACCAGACACCGCGTACCGCGAAGGTGGTGGCCTACAAGGATTGTCAGCTTCTGGTGCTTGAGGCTGAAGCCTTGAAGCACCTGATGGACAAGGACGAGAAGCTGGCCAAGAAGATCATGGATGAAGCGCGCGACCGTGTGGCCGCGGGCAAGCGCGTGCTGGGCGAACTGGCGGAAGAGGAATTGCAGCAGGCGGGCGTGTTTGCCTCTTCCGAGCAAATGGACCAGGAGCCTGAACTCTTTGAAAAGGACAGCACGCCGCAAGACGACGACGATACAGACGAGCCAGACAGCGAAGAGGAGCGCCTGAAAGACGCTTCCACTTCAGAAAAGGAACCAGAGCGTTAGACCTGTCAGTAGGGTGTCAGGCCAGGGGGCACCTGGGCATACAGCGGGTCGCCCTGCCAGAAGACATCCGTCGGTCCGACGGCGAAATCGATCAGGTTCCACCGGTTGAACTGGTAGCGCAGCAGCGCATAGGTGACGAGACCGTCCATATATTCCGCCTGCGAAGCAAAGGTCGTGCGGTACGGGTCAATAACGCCGCCGCCCGGCCGTTGCGGAGAAACCTGAACGAAGGCCCAGCCATAACCCGAGCGCATCCAGTTGACCACGAATTCGACCGGCGGACCGACCCTTGCTTCCATCATCGGGCGCACAGCGTCGAGTATGTTCTTGCGTTCGCTTGTGCCGCGCGCAGGTTCATGGACGGTTTGTGCCGATGCTGCCAAACTGACGCACATCAAGAGAAGACTGCTCAAGAAAACAATCGCAACTTTCTGAAATTTCATCAAAAAATCCCCTTCTTCAGAAAATGATTCAATGGTGTCTTGCCACCTTTCCCAAGGTGCCGTGGGTGCGACGGCAAGTATCAAGACTAACATGAGTGACTGGTATTGCCTTCGGGTCTGGCACGGCGTCCACTGTGCGGTCGTCAGGGGCTGGCGGGTTCGGTCTGACTGAAACTGCGGCGCTCCTGAAACATCCCCAGCCATGAGGACATCCTGGGCGCTGAGCGCAGCAGGAACCCGCCTTCATCGGTCTTTTCGAACAGGGCCAACATCGGGGCGGCATGGCAGTCGGCAAGCGTTAGCTGGTCTCCCAACAGAAATCCGTCATCGGCGGCAAGTGTTTCCAGCGCTTGGATAATCGTCCGGGCTGGGCCAAGCGCCGAAGCGATCTTGACCTCATCTGCCGACGCACCTTCGCGCGGCTTTGATACCCGTTCCACATAGATGTCCCAAACCAGGGTCTTGTAGGCGTAATTGTCGAGAATGGAGAGAAACTGAGCCATCCGCGCCCGCAGTTGAGGAGAGCCGGGCTGGAGTGGCGGCCCGTCGAAGGCTTCGTCGATATAGCGCAGGATGGCCGCCGTTTCGTACAGCGTGAAATCACCATGCTTCAGCGCCGGGATCTTGCCGAACGGCTGCAGCTCGAGATAGCTCGCCGGTGGCCCGCCAGCGGCAAAGACGTCAATCGGGCGAAGCTCATGGGCGACGCCCTTTTCGATGAGCGCCAGACGGGCGGAGCGCACATAAACCGAATAGTCGGCGCCATAGAGTTCGATCATCGTGAGCCTCCGTTCAGACGGTCAAGGCGCAGCCTGTGGCGGGTGTCGGTCATACGCCAGAGGCTGCCGAAGGTGGCGCCAAGGACGCCGAGGCCAGTCGCGCCGCCCAGAAGGAACATGATCATGAGCTGGTATTTCACCGCTTCGCGCGGATCGACACCGGACAGGATCTGGCCCGTCATCATGCCGGGCAGGGACACCACACCGGTGGCAGCCATGGCATTGATGATCGGCGTGAAGCCGGCCCGCAGGGCCTGCCGGGCGAAAGGCCGTGTCGCTTCCCAGCGGGTTCGCCCCAGAAGCAACTGGGCTTCAACCTCCCGGCGGCCACGGGCAAGTGAGGTGTGCAGCGTGTCGAGGCCGAGGCTGACACCGGTCATGGTGTTGCCGAGCACCATGCCGAAAAGCGGCAGCGCATATTGCGGCAACCAGACAGGATCGGGCCGGATGAGGCCTGCCAGCGCGTAGACGGTGACAAGGGTCCCTGCGACCAGCATGGCCGCAGCGCCAAGGCCGGGACCCCAGAGGCCCGATAGACGCCGGTCCTGCCGGGCCCAGATCTCACGCGCGGCAAAGGCAAGCATCACTGCAGCGGCCAGCAGCGTCCACAGCAGGGATCCGGCAAAGAAAATCGCCTTCAGCACAAGCCCCACCAGAATCAACTGCACGCTCATGCGCAGCGCCGAGACAATGAGCGTGCGGGTGAGGCCGAGATCCAGAACGATGGAAAACACCGCGTTCAGAAGCAGGAACACCGAGGCTGCCACGAGGTCCCAGTAACTGAGGGCGAGATAGCCAGTCACGCGGTGGCCTCCTCACAGGGGGCGGCCGACAAGCAGCCTTTGTCCATGATGAAGTGCCGTGCGCCAAGACGCTCCGGCTGACCGGGATCGTGACTGACGATCAGAAGGGCGCGATTGGCCTCAAGCTGCTGTTTCAGGAGCGTTTCGACCAGCGTGACGGAAGGCGGGTCGAGGGCGGACGTCGGTTCGTCCAGAAGCAGGACCTGCGGTGCGGCCTGGAGCGCGCGCACAAGGGCAAGGCGCTGGCGCTCGCCGGTTGAAAGGCGGGCAATTTCCCATGAGCGTGCATCGGCAAGGCCGACCTGCTGCAGGAGGCCAGAAAGGTCCGCGGTTTCAGTGAAATGATCCTGAACGCGGTCTGCCCACCAGCCGCTTTCGGCTGGCACATATGCAATCTTGCGGCGCCACTTCGGCGCCAGCATGGATTCTCGTTCCCTGCCATCCAGAGCGACATGCCCGGAGCTTTCATCAAGATCGGTAATGGCCCTGAGAAACAACGATTTTCCGGCGCCGGACGGACCTGAAATCGCCACGGCTTCCCCTGCTTGCAACGTCAGGTCAATGGGGCCGATCAGAGGTGTCTTCAATTCACGGATTGTCAGCACCCGTCCTCTCCTCTGGCTACCGGCCAGGCGAGTCTAGCGCGGGCAGGGGACGGGGACAATCGGTTGATTGCCTTTGGGCCGGAACGCAAAACACCGCGGACACTGTCCGCGGTGTTGTTTTTTCAATCCTTGATGGCAGCGCTTCAGCTTGCAGCCATGGCCTTTGCAAGGTTCTCGTCGATCTTGTCGAGAAAGCCGGTGGTGGTGAGCCAGGCCTGATCCGGACCGACGAGAAGGGCCAGATCCTTGGTCATGTGGCCGGATTCCACCGTGTCGATGCAGACCTTTTCCAGCGTGTGCGCGAAACGGGCAAGTTCCTGGTTGTCGTCGAGCTTGGCTCGGTGTGCGAGGCCGCGGGTCCAGGCGAAGATCGAGGCAATCGAGTTGGTCGAGGTGCTTTCGCCCTTCTCGTGCTGGCGATAGTGACGTGTGACCGTGCCGTGGGCGGCTTCCGCTTCCACCGTCTTGCCGTCCGGTGTCATCAGCACGGACGTCATCAGGCCGAGCGAGCCGAAGCCCTGGGCAACGGTGTCGGACTGGACATCGCCGTCGTAGTTCTTGCAGGCCCAGACGTAACCGCCCGACCACTTGAGCGACGAGGCGACCATGTCGTCGATCAGCCGGTGTTCGTACCAGATGCCGGCTTCCGCATACTGGTCCTTGAACTCGGCTTCGAAGATCTCCTGGAACAGGTCCTTGAAGCGGCCGTCGTAGGCTTTCAGGATCGTGTTCTTGGTGGAAAGGTAGCAGGGCACTTTTCTCATGAGCGCGTAGTTCAACGACGCGCGGGCGAAATCACGGATCGAGTCGTCGAGGTTGTACATCGCCATGGCAACGCCGGCGGACGGTGCGTCATAGACCTCGTGTTCGATCACCTGGCCGTCATCACCGGTGAAGGTGATGGTCAGCTTGCCCTTGCCGGGGAAGCGGAAGTCGGTGGCGCGGTACTGGTCGCCAAACGCATGGCGGCCAACGATGATCGGCTGGGTCCAGCCCGGCACCAGGCGCGGCACGTTCTGCATGATGATCGGCTCGCGGAAGATCACGCCGCCAAGGATGTTGCGGATCGTGCCGTTGGGCGACCGGTACATGCGCTTCAGGCCGAATTCCTCAACGCGGGCTTCGTCCGGCGTGATGGTGGCGCATTTGACGCCGACGCCATGTTCCTTAATGGCGTTGGCCGCATCGACCGTGATCTGATCGTCGGTCTCGTCGCGTTTCTGGATCGACAGATCGTAGTAGAGCAGATCGATGTCGAGATAGGGGTGGATCAGCTTGTCCTTGATGAAGGCCCAGATGATCCGGGTCATCTCGTCGCCGTCAAGCTCGACGACCGGATTGTCGACTTTGATCTTTGCCATGGAGCGCATTGCCTCGCGTGTCTGGAAGTGGGGAAGGCGAAACGGAAATCTCTACGATAGATGTTGTATCGGATTTCTATTGTGTGCGCTTGTATACAATGCTGCGCTGCGAGGCAAGAGGGCTGTTCGGTTTGCTCTGGATGACGCTTCAAAAGTCCCCAGGCAATATCGATCAGTTTGCCCGAAGTTTGCGGCTAAAATTCGGAACTACAGCGTTTCCTGATGCTGCCGGATTACCTGTGCGTGGGGCCGAACCAGATCGGCCACCGTCACTTGCCCCAGCTTTTCCTGAAATGTCTCCCGCGCTGCCTCCAGCGCCGACGAGGTGGCCAGGTTGGCGGCCTGTTCCAGCAGGCAGCTGGGGGCGTCGGTGGACTGGCCGACGGCAAAGAGCTGCGGTGAGCCGAGGGCGGCATAGACCTCGGCCAGCGAGATGCTGTCCAGGCTCCTGGACAGCACCCAACCGCCGCCATGCCCCTTGGTGGCGCCAACGAAACCGGCATCGCGCAACCCCGCCATGGTGCGCCGGACGAGGGAAGGGTTGGTGTTGAGCATCTTCCCGATCTGGTCGGAGGTTACGGGGTCTTCTGTCTGGTCCAGATGCAGGAGCACGTGAAGCACGCGGGGCAATCGGCTGTCGGTTCGCATCAATGTCTCCGTTTGGAAAACCTTATGCCGGATTCGGTTACGTGACAATTCGAGGTACATGAGATTGACGTGCGCTGTTTTGTGACTTTAAAAGTAACAAAATCGAATTCACGCGCACTCAGGAGTTCCGGATGTCCCTTTTGTTCGATGGCGCGGCTGGGGGGAGGCCCAATCGCTGGGCGGCGCTCGTTGCGCTCTACCTTGCCATGTTCATGAATATTCTCGATGTAACGGTGGTGAATCTGGCGCTGCCGTCAATCCGGCAGGGGCTCGGGGCCACGGACACCCAGCTGGAATGGGTGCTGGTCGTCTACGTGCTGGCCTTTGCCGCCGGTCTGCTGCCCTTCGGCCGTTTCGGGGATGTTGCCGGCAGGGGGCGCATGTTCCGCTGGGGTGTTGCCGGGTTTACCGTCAGTTCTCTGGCGTGCGGATTGGCACCCGACATCACCTTCCTGATTGCCAGCCGGGCGTTGCAGGGGCTTTGTGCGGCGATGATGGTGCCTCAGGTGCTTGCTATTGTTCACGTGATCTTCCCGGCAGAGGAAAAAGGCAAGGCCATCGGTCTCTTCGGCTCCGTCAGCGCCCTTGGGGCCGTGGCGGGGCCGCTGCTCGGTGGAGCAATCGTGGCTGCAGACCTCTTCGGGCTGGGCTGGCGGCCCATCTTCCTGATCAATCTGCCCGTCGGGCTGATTTCTCTTGCCGGTGCACTTCGCTTTTTGCCGCAACTTGAAACCGAAAACCGGGTGACGCCGGACTGGGCCGGGACTTTTTTCTTTGTTGTCGCAGTGCTGGCGCTGGTTTTTCCTCTTGTGGAAGGCAGGCAATTCGGCTGGCCGGTCTGGTGTTTTGCCCTGATGGGTCTGAGCGCTGTTCTGGCCGTGCTGTTCTACAGGTTGCAGCGTCGCAAGGCGCGTCTCGGCCGGGCCCAGCTGCTGCCAGTCGTTTTGACGAGGGATCGGGTGTTTGTTGCCGGTGTCGCGTTTGTCGCGCTGTTCTTTTCCAGCCTTGCCGGACTGTTCTTCATGATGGCGCTCTTCCTGCAGGCGGGCCTAGGATTGTCACCGATGATGGCCGGGTTCATCCTGGCGCCGCATCCGGTGGGTGTCATTCTCGCCTCCACGCTGACAGGCCGTTTTGGCACAAGGTATCAGGCGGCACGGATCAGCCTTGCCATGCTGGCGGTTTTTTGCGGATTGTTTGCGGCGCGACTGCTAATTTCCCAAGGCACCCCCGCGAGCCTGCTGGTGGTGCCGTTCCTGATTGTCGGTCTTGGAACAGGGGCCACCATTCCAGCGTTGTTCCAGCTCGTGCTGTCGCGTGTTTCCGGACCGGATGCCGGTGCGGGGTCCGGGGTTTTGCAGGCCTTTCAACAAATCGGTATGGCACTGGGTATCGCGGTGCAGGGCCAGATCTTCTTTCATGGCCTGGCAGGGGCGCGCAGTGAGGCACTGTATCGGGAGGCGGCTGCTTCTACGCTGCTTTATCCGGTTGGTGTGTGTTGTGTGCTCACACTGCTCGCTGTTGGTCTTGCTTGTAAAGTCAGCAACAGATGAGCCGCGTCTTCAAAGCTGCTGCAAGCGAACGGTCCAGTCCGCTCCGGCAGGGGCGTTGAGCCCGGAGACAAACTCACGGGCGATCAATCGGCTCCATCTACCCCTGTAATGATCGTAGCTGCGACCAGCGCTCCAGGAATCGTGTTGGGTCTTTCCGGTCATGTCCTCCGCCTCCCGCCCAGGATTGTTCCTCTTGCCCAAAAGAGTGCCTGTGAATGTGCATTTGTAGAACGGCAATCGGTCTCATCGACCGAATGAGACCCTCTGTCGTCTGGCGGATGGCCGGCCTTTCCCGTGACAGGTCACTGGGAAAGGCCGGGTTGCCGTGTGTCAGCCCGAAGTCAATCCGGATTTCAGCTTCACGAGGACCCTGACGACAGCGGCGGGGTCGCGGCGGTCGGCTTCCGGGTCATGATAGGTAAGCACGACGGTCGCCCCGGGAGCGTCGAAGCGTGAGGCCGGGT
The DNA here is from genome assembly GCF_008107695.1 of Stappia sp. BW2. Taxonomy (GTDB): domain Bacteria; phylum Pseudomonadota; class Alphaproteobacteria; order Rhizobiales; family Stappiaceae; genus Roseibium. Next base: position 714,803 of record NZ_VIRG01000070.1, read on the forward strand.
TCTCCAGGCCTGAGCTTTGCTGCTGGTGCAGGTTGAGCGCGGTGATGCCGAAAAGGGTCGCGCATTCGCAGACCGTCGTTCGCTGGTTCTCATAGGTATCCCGGGCGATGGCCTCGTAGCCACCAGCCTTGAGCGTGGTGATCGTCGGGACGGTGCCCCGGGCAGGGTCAGCGGACTTCAAGGGCAGGGCCTGTTTGGTGATTGACGAGGGGATTTGCAGCAGACGTCGGATCGTGAACCGGACTTCCGACATCGGGCAGGGCACGATATGCGGATAACAGTCGTGATAATAGGCATTGACCAGTAAGGCGCGCAGGTTCTGTTCGCTCAGCCAGCTTGCCCCCATGCCTGAGTAATGCCGTTTGCCGAGCATGTCCTGGCCCATGTACATGGCGTTGAGCCCCTGCCAAAATCCGTCGGGCGCCCAGTCCAGGTAATCGTCCTTGTTCCTGAAGTACATGTAGTCGCCCGGGATCGGCGGATCCTGCAGCGATGCCTTGTTGGCCATGAACTCTGTTGCCGGATTGTCCGTCCAGGGGCCGACCAGCATGGTGCCGAACTGGTTTGCGATTTCTCTGAACCGCTCCGAGCCGAGCCCGTTCAGAAGGCCCCAGAAGACAGTCAGTTGAAAAGCTCCCGCGCATTCGCCGCGGAAGGGCAGCGTGTGCCTTTGTTTTGGCAGGATGGCGTCCAGGGCCTCCTCTGTGACAACCTGCTGCCAGTCAGCGTCGGTGCCACCCGGCGTTTCGAACGCCCAGTATCTGGAAACGCGGCTATCGTCCGTCGTCCCCAACCTTGCTTCCGGTCCGGTCGAAGGGTCGTAATAATCGCAGTCGTAGAGCCCGGAGGTGAGGCCTGTCATCGAAGCGACGGCCCCGACCCGGAACAGCAGATTTTCCCAGAAATGCTGGAGCGAGGGAAATTCGAGCAGCTGGGTTTGTGCGGCCGAAGCGGAAATGATCTCGTCAGCCAGTCGGCCCTCGATCGTTTCCTTGTGCTCGTCTCCGGCAAGGTCCGTCAGATCAAGCTTCAACTGCGCGGTGTCGCGTATCATGTGTCCTTCAATCAGAAGGCCATGTTTCACCAGTGTCTGTATCGTCATGTTTGCCCCATCAATAGCCCTGCACCTTTTTGGTGCTTTTTTATAATATACAGCTATTGATTTAAATTTGGTGATTTGTCGGACAAATCTATCCGCGTCTTGGGGCTTAAACCGTAGAGAAACCGGCCAGATGAGGCTTCAGGTTCAAGAGATGCAGATCGGTTCCCGACCGGCGGGCATGGCTGGCGGATTTGCCGAGAAGCGTGCCGACCAGATGCCGGGCATGCGGGCGCGTTGCTTTTGCGGCAAGCGCGGACAGGCGCAGCAATTCGGCGTCATAATAACGTTCGCCGGAGCGGCGCGTGAATCTGCGCACTTCTATGAGCCTGTTGACGGCGGTTTCGAGGTCGCCCCGTTGGAGCTGTGCTTCCGCAATCCATGCTTCCGTATAGGGCCGGGCAAGCACCGCACCCGTTTCGAGGTAGGCTTTCAAGCCGTCCAGCATTCTTTCCAGTCCGGAAGGATTGCCCGACGTGACCTGGGCTCGGCCGAGGTTTATGTCGGCTTGTGCCAGTTGCTGGGCAAAACCTTGCTCGCGGCTGAGAGCGGCCGCCGCCAGTGCGTGGTGCTCGGCTTCTGCGGAATTTCCCAGGAAATTGTGGGTGGTTGACAGAAAACAGCTGCTGAAAGCCTGGCAGAACGCGTGATCGGACAGGAGGGCGGCGGTTTCCAGCGACAGCGCGTTGTTCTGCATGTCGTCCGGGCGGTCCATCAGGGCGTAGCACCAATTCAGATAAGACCGTGCCAATATGCCAAGATCCAGACTGTACTTGGTGATCATCTCGTCGAAATCAGCCGCCAGCGCAGCTTCGACCGAGCTCAACAAAAGCTTTTCAGCCTTCGCCAGATCGCCAACATAGAAGGCTCCGACACCGGTCATATAGAGGCCGGCGGAAATTTCCAGATCGTTCTGTCTCGCCCGCGCAATCCGCAGAAAATCCGCGCTGAGCGTTTTGGCGAAGGCAAGGTCGGCCTTGACGATATGTGCGCCCCACAGGCCCCAGAGCATCTGCAGAATTTCAGGCGAGCCGGTGTCACTCACCGTCAGCTGGCGCGCGCGGGCGTAGACCTCCTCAACTTCGCTGGAGGCAAAACCGTGATTGGTGATCAACTGGGGGCCGAGCAGCAGCAGGAAGCGGCTGACAGCGATATCTCTCTCCGCCTCGTCACCGATATCCTGTGCCAATTCCAGAGCCTTCTGAAAGTAGCGTCCCGCCTCCCGATGGGCGGCAACGCGAACGGCTTCGATGCCGGCAACCTCCAGATAGTCGAGCGCGGCCGGGACGTTGCGGGCATGCTGAAAATGGCGGGCAATGACTTCTGGGGCAGCCGGTGGATAGCGCTCCGAGGTTTCGGTCAGCGCCTCGGCGACTCGTGCGTGATACCGGCTGCGCGCACCGGGTTCTATGGATTGATAGGCCAGATCCTGAACCAGGCTGTGCTTGAACTCGAACAGCCCATGCTGGGGCGTGCCGACCGGGTAAATCAGGTTGGAGCGCTGAAAGGCCTCCAGCTGGATGGCCAACTCGTCTTCGAGCACTCCGGTAACGGCCGAAAGCAGAGAGATGTTGAATTCGCGTCCGATGACAGCGGCCAGGAGCAGCATGTCCCTGTTGCCGCCGAGATGCGACAACCGCGCTGCGAGCGTTTCCCGCAAGGATGCTGGAATAAGATTTTCCGGCCCCCGTTCGAAGAAATGGCTGCCGCGTTCGGCGGCGATATTCATCAGCTCTTCCAGAAACAGGGGAATGCCGTCGCTCCTGTGGACGATGGTATCGAACTGCGCATCCGTCATATCGGAGGGCCGGAGCAAGTCGGCCAGCGCCCTTGCCTCGGCTTCTGGCAAATTATCCAGCCGGCAGATGGCGTCGGCTGAACCTGGAAGTTTTTCCGGTCCGGTGCCGGCGCGTGTGCTGACCAGGGAGAGGACACGGCTGTGGCCGAGGGCGCCCGGAAGTGCGTCAATCAGCTTCAGCGTGCTTGGGTCCATCCAGTGCGCATCCTCGAAAACGAGAATGACCGGATTGACGTCCGAAAGCCGCCTGAAACAGGCGATGAGCGTCTCGACGGGATTGTCGGCTGCGACCTCCACCTGTGGAACGTGGCTTTCGATGCCGTCGCTTTTGAGAATAGCGCGCAGGTTGGCATTGTCGCGCATGGTCTCGAGCCCAAGGTCATTCAGAAAATTATGAATGACGGTGCTGAGCAACGAGGGGCTTTGCATGCCCTTGAGCCCCAGAAACGCAAACAGACCCTGGGCAACCGGAAAATAGGGTGTGCGCTTGTGGTGGGCGGACCCGAGAAAATTGAGAACCAGCGGCTGGTCCGTCTGTACTTTTTTCAGGAAGGCGCTCATCAGGCTCGACTTGCCGATGCCTGGCTCGCCTTCGATGAGGACGGTTTGCGCTAGTCCTGTCTTCGACGTCGCCCAGCTTTTTGCGAGCAGGCGCACTTCCTTCATGCGGCCCATGAAGAAACGAAGCCTCGGATCCTGGTCTCGCGGGTCGAACCGCGTAGAGGGAACGATTGCCGGCGACACCTCCCAGGCGATTTCCTCTTCGGTGCCGAGCTGAACTTTTCGCGCCATGAAGTTGCTGCGAAAGAGCGCCCGTGCATCTGCCGAGACCAGCAGGACATTTCCCGGTGCATGCTGTTCCAGTTGCGAGGCCTTGTCGTAAACGGGACCGGAAACAGCCAGGGGAGACATGTTTGGGCCGCTATCGAGAACGATGAAGCCTTCGCCGCTTGCAATGCCGCATCTCAAGCGAGCAGGGCACTTGAAACTGCTCCATTCGAAACTGCGGAGAACCTTCTGGGCCGCGAGCACCGCCCGCTCTGCATCGAGTTCGTGCGGATCGGGAACACCGAACGTCAGCACTTTCTGCCCCATTGGTAAATTTACCAGTTTGCCGCCGAATTCGGAGGCTGCCACGGCGCACACCGTTGCGAAGCGGCGATCAAGCACCGCCAGCTGTTCCTCGCTCATCTGGTTGTATACGGCTGCCGGATCGTCGAAGCCGAAAACGGCAAGGCTCAATGATGCGCGGAAGGAGCCATGTGAACTATCAGGATCAGTCCATAAATCGCCGTTTCCTGAAGATTTTTCAGTATTACGGTCCGATGCTGTCTCAGTCTTTTCGGTAGAAGAGAGTTTCATTGCTACCCCGAAAAATCCAAGAAAAATCCAGAAGAAGAATCCGGTACTCGCGTCACTTAAACAATTTATAGTTGTTATCCCTTAACAACAAACCATAAAAGTTACCAAGAAACCAACAATGTCAAAAATACTATGCGTCAATGCGGATTTTGCGCATGGAGAGGCCATGCGCCGATTCAGTTTGGGGCTGGAAAGGCAGTCGTGGTGTCCTGCTAGCGTGCGCGCAGGCCACCGGCTCCGGAGACATGGTCTCCTTTGGCATTTCCCAAGATCGGAATTGCGTGCAAGAGAGACGTTTGCAAAAGTCTGAGCGTCCAACCGACTGGTCGAATTTTAACCCCGACTAAGGTGCGAGGTCTGAACGCAAGCAGCTGAAAGGGCGTGCGTATCTGCCGCCAAGTCTCTGAGATTGGTGAGCGGCGTCAGCGGCAATCGTCTGTCGCGTGACTGCGTGAGTTGCTGGCGATCAATGAAAGCCATCGCCAGCAGACTTCGAACGCGAATGCCTACTCGTGTACGTCCACGAGGCCCTCAAACAGGGCATTCCTGGCATCATCGGACAGGCATTCCACGGTGACCGCGTTTGTGAAGGCCTCTTTGTCGGAGGCTTCGACAGGGCTCTGCGCAAGCAAGGTCAGAATGTCGTTGCCGAGGCGAAGCAGTTCCGGGCGGACGTCCTTGATCAGGTCCGGAACGTTTTGCGGACGGGCTTCGCCGTCGTTCCACCTGTCGATCCAGCAGGTTTGAATATCCTTTGCAGCATCGATCTGCGCCTGGAAAAACAGGGTAACATTGTCGGCAGACAGGCCGTTCTCGACAGCCTTGGCACGGGCTGCCTCCAGAACCACCTTTTCTCTTGGCAGGTCCTCGACCGGCTTGTCGTTATCCGCCTTCCAGGCAGCAACCGACTGCATGAACGACAGGCGCTCGTTGATGGCGCCGAAGAGCTTTTCGGGCGCAGCCCAGCCGGGTGCGGCTGTGGCGGCGAGGAGGGATACCGCTAGAACGGTCATGGGAATCGATCTCAACATCCTCGAAGATTTTCACAAGTATCCATCCGCGACAAGTCTGAGGTTGTGATCCATGTCCGTTCAACCGAACGACTGGTCTCGGTGATCACACCGAAGACGGCGGCGGCCGTGATCTTCAGAAGTGCGTTGTCGAGGGCCTGCTCGCGGTTTTCCCACGGGAGGTTCCTGACATTTCGTCTGTGTTGGTCTGGCGGCAAAATTGATGTGCATTGTCGCTTTCAGAGCAAATATGGCGAAAATTCGCTTGCTGTGCAGTGCCAATCCTTGCAAAAATGCCTCCATGTGATGGTTTCGCCCGAACAAGCGTAAGGGCGGATGAAATGGGAACACGGTGAGGCGTACCCAACAGGGACCAAGACCGTGGCTGCCCCCGCAACTGTAAGCGAAGAGCCAAGCCCTTCAAGCCACTGGAGATATCCGGGAAGGCGGGCGGTGCAGAGACTCGCGAGCCAGGAAACCTGCCATCCAGCGGTCCCTTCGGGCCGGTTTACAACATCTGCTCGCGCACGGAGGGTGCGCAAAGGAGAAACACATGCATATCGAACCGGGCATCGTCGACGGTGCCAAAATTGTGCTCAGCTACGGTACCGCAGCTGCTTCCTTCGGCCTTCTCGGCAAAATGGCGCTCGACACGATCCGCAAGAGCGGCGTTCTCAGCCTGGCCGTACGCTCCGTCATCACGACGGTCGCCGTCTTCTGCTTCTTTGAAATTCTGCCGCATTATCCGGTCGGGGTTTCCGAAGTTCACTTCATTCTGGGCTCCACCCTGTTCCTGATGTTCGGTGCCGGTCCGGCCGCCATCGGTCTGGCCGCGGGGCTTCTGCTTCAGGGTGCGTTTTTTGCACCTTTCGATTTGCCGCAGTACGGCATCAACGTCACCACGCTGCTTGTGCCGCTGTGGGCCGTCAGCCTTCTGGCCAACCGGATCATTCCGGAAAAGACCGCCTATGTTGACGTTTCCTACGCTCAGGCTCTGGCCCTTTCGACCACGTTCCAGGCCGGTATCGTCGGCTGGGTTGCCTTCTGGGCATTCTACGGTCAGGGCTTTGGCGCCGAGAACATGGCGTCCGTCGGTTCCTTCGGCGTTGCCTACATGCTGGTGATCCTGGGTGAGCCGCTGGCCGATCTGGCTGTGCTGGCTGCTGCCAAGACCCTGGCACCGCTGACCAAGAACCTTGCGTTTGAAAACCGTCTGCACGACGCGGCAGCCTAGGCCTCCAGGCTTCTGCTGATTTCAATCCACGAAGGGCGGCCTCGGGCCGCCCTTTTTGTTTGCTGGCCAGCCGGGTGAACCGGCGAACCTGTCAGAGATCCGTAGCCGCGGTCGTGCGGATCTTCTTCCAGTTGGTATCGGCCTTGGCGATATGGCCTGTTCCGGGCCGTCTCCCGGTCCCGTCAGTCGCGACATTCAGCAGGTCTCAAGGGTCTTCGTGGACGCTCGCCAGAATGTCGATAATCTGGTCGCGAAGCCAGGCATGAGGCGGATCTGAGGTCATCTTCCGGTTCCAGACCATGATAATCCGGGCCGGGTCCACGGGCATGGGAGGCAAGTAGATCTCCAGATCGGAAATGGGCGCCATCCGCCGTGCGAACTGGGTGGGCAGCAGCGCGATGAGATCCGATCCGGAAACGGCGCGGCAGACGCCGCCGAACACCGGTAGCGTCATCGCGACGCGCCGCTTTCTGCCGACGCGTGCCAATGCGGCGTCACCCATTGCGCTGCGCTGGCCTTGCGGAGAAAACAGCACATGTCCCAGGTCGCAGAAGAGATCGATAGGGATAGCCTCTCCAGGCGCAATGCCTGCGCGTTGGAGCCTCGGATGGTTCCTTCGGGCGACCACGCAAAAACTTGAGGTGAACATCTCCATGCTTTGAACCCACTCCGGCAACGGCGCGGCAAGAATCATAGCCAGGTCGACCTGATATTCCTCAAGCGTGTTGATGTAGTTGTCCGGCACGAGATCAACCAGATGCACAAGCATTGACGGTGCGGTGTGTGCCAGATGGGCTGCAAGCCCGGGCATCAGCATCTCCGCAAAGTAATCGCTGCCGGAAATTCTGAAACTGGCCGTCGATGTTTCGGGTCTGAAGGTCTGCGGGCCTTTCAACAGGACGCTCAATGCTTCCAGATGATCGCGCAACGGCGCTTCCAGGCTTGCCGCAAACGCAGTTGGTTCGAGATGCTGTCCCTTGCGAAAGAAGAGTTCGTCCTCCAGGGCGGTGCGCAGCCTTGCAAGTGCGGCCGATACTGCAGGCTGCGATAAACCCAGTCGTTCTCCGGCTCGAACGGTGGAACCTTCCCGCAGAACGGCATCCAGGACCTTCAGGAGGTTGAGATCGAAGGTCGATAAATTCACCATGGTAATAGACTATATGAGAAATATAGATTTTTCATATAGATTCTGCCGCGATAAGCTCCCTTCCACGAAAGCGCTTTCGTTTCCCGATGTTCACTGGAGGAAACGATGTCAGATATCTTGCTGGGGCCTGACGCCATCGAATGGCTCGGGGTTACCTACCGAACCATTCTTTCCACCGGCGCGAGCGGCGGTGTAATGTCTATCGTGGATAGCGTTTCTCCACCGGGGTCCGGACCGCCGAGGCACATTCACGAGGATGCCGACGAAACCTTTGTGCTGCTGACCGGAGACTGTGAATTCTGGCTCGAAGGGGAACGGTCGGTTCGAGGGCCCGGGCAGACGATGTTCGTGCCAAAGGGCAGGGAGCACACGTTTCGCGTCGTCAGCGATCTGCCAAGCCGGCATCTCGTCATCCTGAGCCCGGGCGGTCTTGAGACCTTCTTTGAGGAGATGGCCGCGGGCCAATACAGAATTCCCGAAGACATGCCGGCCATCGAGGAAAGTGCCCGCCGGTATCACCTGACCTTAACCGGTCCACCACTCAACGTGCAGTGAGGGCATCATGAACAGCAAGTCTCTCGGAACACTCTTCCTGGCAACCGGCGTGATTTTCGCTCTCTTGGGCATGGCCTGGGGCATCCAGATGTCCGTTTCCCAGGATCACACGCTCGCACCGGCACACGGTCACCTCAACCTGATCGGGTTTGTCGCCATGGCGATATTCGGCATCTACTACACGCTGACACCGCAGGCGGCGCAGGGCTGGCTCGGCAAGATCCATTACCTCTTGGCGGTCACAGCCGTTGTCATACTGGTGCCGGGGATCACATTCGCCATTGCAGACGGCGAGGAAGGACTCGCGAAGGCTGGTTCCGTGCTGGCGATTGCCATGATGGCTCTGTTTCTGATTATCGTCCTGCGGAACGGGATCGGATCAAAGGATCGTTGAAGGAGTTTCCCGGGAGGAGCAATCCTACCGGGCGGGGCGTTTTTCGGACCGTCAGCCAACCGTTCGTCACGCAGGCGTGCCGGCCAAATAGGCCGGCAGGTCAGCCACGCTGTCCAGAACGACATCGGCCAGGGCATTCAGGTCGTGACGTGCGCTCGTGCCGGTCAGGACGCCAATGCACAGGCCTGCACCTGCCGAACGGGCCATCTCCATGTCATGCGTGTTGTCGCCGACAACGGCAATCCGATCCGGCACAAGGCTGGTTGCCTCTGCAAAGCCGTGCACCATGCCCGGTTTCGGCTTCGGGCCAAATCCGGTGTCGTAACCGGTGACGAATGCAAAGCGAGGGGCAAGGCCGGTGCCGGCGAGAAAAGCCCTGATGGCCGCTTCACTGTCGCTGCTGGCAACGCCCAAGGTGAACCCGGTTTCGCTCAGGGTCTCGACTGCCGCAGGAATGCCGGGAAGCGTTGCGGCATCGTGCATGCAGCCGACGAACACACGGTCAAGATCTGCTGTCAAAGCGCCTTCCTGAAAGTCCGCGCCGCAGGCAATCCAGGCGGCCGCGATTTCGGCGGAGTTGCCGGCCGCAAGCAGGGAACCGGCTGCGGACTTGCCGCTTGCCAGGTCCATGCCGGTCTCTTCCAGAAGTCTGTCGGCCAGAGTTCGGTCGCCCCTGGCTGCGAAGAGCGAGGTTTCGCGATAGGCTGGCTCCCACGTCGCATCGAAATCGAGCAACGTGCCGTCCTTGTCGAACAAGATGGCCGAGATATTGCCTGTGCCGTTTTTCAAGTCCGGTCTCCCGCGGGTATCAGAATGGATCGTACTGTGACTAAGGCAGACTTTCGATCTGCAAGAGCCTTTCAGGGCCCCCTTAGTGTATGACCGTTGCGCCGCGCTCTTTCAGAAGCAGGTCAAACAGAAACGGCACGTTCATGGAGCCGAACCGGCTTGCGCGCGCGACACCTTCGTCGGAGATCTCGACAATGCCGAACATCTTGTAGAGCCGGAAAAGATAGTTCGAAGATTGGTCCAGATCGAAATCGTAGCGGGGATCCGAGAAGAACATCCGGAAGGTTTGCAGCGCCTCGATCGGGAAGCCTGAGTGATGCTCCCGCAGATTGTCGAATTTGGTGCAGAAGTCTTCCAGGGGCTCCCTGTTGCCGTCCAGTTCCTCCATCTGCATTCGCTGAGCGATGACGAAATCGGCGATGTGTTCCTTGCCGTAGTCGGTCAAGCTGCGTTCAACCGGATGCCCCTGCAGGTCTTCGGGCAGCGGTTTTTCCGTGACCCTCATGTAGCCCAGGTGTTCCAGACGGGCATAAAGTTCGTTCGTGACGCTGCCAGGTCCCGTCAGGAAGACAGGTTCATGCTCGTCGTCGATCAGCTGTATGGCACCGCGCAGGGTCGAAAAATCACCATCGCTGAGCGCATGCACCAGAAAACTCGTGTCCGGCCACCATTTGGCGGATCGGGTGTCCTGTGTTGCTGAAAAGAGCGAAAACTCTTCTCCGGCCCCGTTGCGAACGCCCGGATGCTGCGTATCATTTGGAAAAGACATTTGAAATGAGTTCCTTGGCGCAAAAAAGAGGGCGGCCGGAGCCGCCCTACTTCTACCCAAGGGGGTAATTGCAAATCAACCGATAATGCCGTTGAGCGTTGCGCTCGGGCGCATGACGGCGGCCACCTTCTCCTGCGGAGCATGGTAGTAGCCGCCGGTATCGGCGGGAGACCCCTGAACGCCATTGAGTTCGGCAACGATGGTGTCCTCGTTGGCAGACAGCGCTTCGGCGATCGGTGCAAAATGCGCCTTCAGCTCGGCGTCCTTGTCCTGTGCGGCCAGGGCTTCAGCCCAGTAGAGGGCGACGTAGAAGTGGCTACCACGGTTGTCGAGGCCGCCAACCTTACGGGACGGGGACTTGTCGTTGTCGAGCAGTTTCTCGACAGCCTTGTCGAGTGCTTCGGCCAGTACCTGAGCCTTGGCATTGTCCTTGACGGTGGCCAGGTGTTCCAGCGATGCGCCGAGGGCGCAGAACTCGCCGAGGCTGTCCCAGCGCAGGTAGTTTTCTTCCATGAGCTGCTGGACGTGCTTCGGAGCCGAGCCGCCTGCACCGGTTTCGAACAGACCGCCGCCGTTCATCAGCGGAACGATGGACAGCATCTTTGCCGAGGTGCCGACTTCCAGGATCGGGTAGAGGTCGGTCAGGTAGTCACGCAGCACGTTGCCGGTGATGGAGATCGTGTCTTCACCGCGGGCAATACGCTCGGTGGTGTATTTCGCCGCATCGGCCGGAGCCATGATCTTGAGATCAAGACCGGAGGTGTCATGTTCCGGCAGGTAGGCTTCCACCTTCTTGATCAGTTCCGCATCATGGGCGCGGGCCTTGTCCAGCCAGAAGATGCCCGGCATGCCGGACAGGCGTGCACGGGTGACACCGAGCTTGACCCAGTCGCGGATCGGAGCGTCCTTGGTGCGGCATGCGCGCCAGATGTCGCCGTCTTCGACAGCATGTTCGATCAGCGTGTTGCCGGCAGCATCGACAATGCGGATCGTGCCGTCAGCCGGAGCCTTGAACGTCTGCGGGTGAGAGCCGTATTCCTCGGCCTTCTGGGCCATCAGACCAACGTTCGGCACGGTGCCCATCTTGGCGGGATCGAGCGCGCCGTTTTCGCGGCAGAAGTCGATCACGGCAGAGTAGACGCCGGCATAGGAGCTGTCCGGGATCACGCATTTCGCGTCGGCTTCCTTGCCGTCCGGGCCCCAGCCCTTGCCGCCTGCGCGGATCAGTGCCGGCATGGAGGCGTCGATGATGACGTCGGACGAGACATGCAGGTTGGTGATGCCCTTGTCGGAGTTCACCATGTACATGGCCGGGCCATTGTCGAGGGCGGCCTTGATGTCGGAGTTGATCTCGGCGGCCTTGTCAGCCGGCAGAGTGGCGACCTTGGCTTCAATATCACCGATACCGAGATCCGGATTGACGCCAAGCTCGGCAAATGTTGCGGCGTGCTTCTCGAAGACATCCTTCAGGAAGGCGCGGACACAAAGGCCGAAGATGATCGGGTCGGAGACCTTCATCATGGTCGCCTTCATGTGCAGGGAGAACAGGATGCCCATGTCCTTGGCATCCTGAATTTCCTTTTCCAGGAACGCGAACAGTGCCTTGGCGCTCATGTAGGTGCCGTCGATGACGTCGCCTTCATCCAGTGCAAAGTCGCCCTTGAGAACCGTTGTTGCCCCGTCCTTGCCGACGAATTCGATCTTCGCCTTGCCTGCGGAAGCGGCGGAAACGGTCACCGACTTTTCATTGGCGAAGAAGTCGTTCCCGTCCATGGTGGCGACGTGGGTCTTGGAGGAGGGCAGCCATTCACCCATGCGATGCGGGTTCTTCTTGGCGTATTCCTTGACCGCTTTCGGTGCGCGGCGGTCGGAGTTGCCTTCGCGCAGCACCGGGTTCACGGCAGAGCCCTTGATCGCGTCATACTTGGCCTTGACGGTCTTTTCCTCGTCCGTTTTCGGCTCGGCCGTATAATCAGGAAGCTTGTAGCCCTGGGCCTGCAGTTCCTTGATGGCGGCGTTCAGCTGCGGCTGGGAAGCGGAGATGTTCGGCAGCTTGATGACATTGGCATCCGGCTGCTTGACCAGATCGCCGAGGACCGCAAGATCGTCAGACTGCTTTTGCGCGTCCGTCAGATACTCCGGGAAGTTCGCCAGAATACGGCCTGCGAGGGAGATATCCTTGGTACCGACGGTCAATCCGGCTGCCTTGGTGAAGGAGCGGATGATCGGCAGGAACGAGGCGCTGGCCAGTTCCGGTGCTTCGTCGACCTTGGTGTAGATAATGTCGGCCATGACAGTCACATTTCCTAGCGTTCGAACTATGGTCAAAGGAGAGGCGCGGGACCGCTCCCGATGAATTTCGACATGCGTATACAATTGTACGCAATCAATTGAAAGCCCTCCGGAAGGTGAAGGGTCTGACGTTTGCAGGTGTTCTAGCAAAGCCTCTGGAAAAGGCAATCGGGGAGGGGAAATCCGACCCTGTCACAGCAGGCGTGACTGACCTGTGGCTGAAACGAAAAACGGGCTGATTGAAATGGAAATGCTCGCAAAGCAGCTTCCCAATCCGCCGAAGAAACGCTAAATCCCCGCCTCATGAGCAAGAATGCACACATCCGAGACGAAGCGCGCGCGGTGACGGCAAGGCCGCCGGCGGTGATCCTTTGCGAGCCGCAGCTCGGCGAGAATATCGGCACGGCGGCGCGCGCCATGGCCAATTTCGGTCTGGTGGATCTGCGGATCGTCAATCCACGTGACGGCTGGCCGAGTGAAAAGGCGAGGGCAGCGGCAAGCCGTGCGGATCATGTCATCGACAAGGTGCAGGTTTTCGACAGCGTCGAGGCGGCCATTGCCGATCTGCAATTCGTCTTTGCCACCACTGCCCGTTCTCGTGAAGTGCCCAAGCCGGTACGCGGACCAGACGAAGCCGCCCAAAAATCCGTTGAACTGGGCACAAACGGCAATGCCACCGGCTATCTGTTCGGCCGCGAGCGCTGGGGCCTCAACAATGAGGAAGTGGCGCTGGCCGACGAGATCGTGACGCTGCCGGTTGATCCGGATTTTGCTTCACTGAACATTGCACAGGCCGTGCTGGTGTGCGCCTATGAGTGGCGCAAGGCCGCGACAGCCGGTGCGCTGCCCTTCATCCTGTCGGAAGAGGTTCATCCGCCGGCGAAGAAGGACGATGTGTTGCGCTTCTTCGAGCACCTGGAAAGCGCGCTCGACAAGGCCACTTTCTTCCGCCCGCCGGAACGGCGGCCGCATATGGTGCGCACGTTGCGCAATATCTTCCAGAAGGCGGAGCTGACCGACCAGGAAGTGCGCGCGTTGCGCGGTGTGGTGGCTTCGCTGGAAAAACGCGAAACGCGGCCGCGCAAGGACAAGACAGGTTCAGGCAGCGAAGAATAGAGGCAGATCTTGCAGGGTTCAGGACCGGTTCTCTTTTTCGACTCAGGTCTTGGCGGGCTCACGGTGCTGCGCGAGGCGCGATACCTGTTGCCTTACGCCCCGCTTCTTTATGTCGCTGACGACGAAGCCTTTCCTATCGGCCGCTGGCCGGAAGCGGAGTTGAAGGCCCGGATCGTCTCTCTGTTCGACAAGTTGATCGCCGAACATGACCCCAAGGCGGTCGTAATAGCCTGTAATACGGCTTTCACGCTTGCTGGAGACGCCTTGCGAGAGGCGCATCCGGACGTGCCTTTTGTCGGCACGGTTCCGGCAATCAAGCCGGCCGCGGAGCGCACGTCCTCCGGGCTGATTTCGGTTCTGGCGACACCGGGCACGGTGCGCAGAACCTATACCAGAAGCCTGATCGACAGCTTTGCCAGCCAGTGCCACGTCCGTCTGGTCGGCTCAGACCTGCTGGCGGAACTGGCCGAAAAGCACCTGCGCGGTGAAACCGTCGCTGACGATGAACTGTTGCCGGAAATCGCCGACTGTTTTCTGGAGCGGGATGGAAAACGCACGGACATCGTCGTGCTTGCCTGCACCCACTATCCGTTTCTTGCCAACCGCTTCCGCAAGATAGCGCCCTGGCCGGTCGACTGGCTGGATCCCGCCGAGGCCATTGCCCGGCAACTGGTCCGTGTTCTGGGAGAACGGGTTGCCAGGGAACCTGCTCGACATCTGCCGGACCGGGCGATCTTTACCTCCGGTTCGAAGGATCCGGGGTTGGCACGGCTGCTCGCAGGGTTTGGCCTCGTGCTCGACTGAAACAGCGCAAGGCTGCGGTTGGACGTTTTTCCGGGCGCCAACGATCTTGGCTTTTTTCGGCTGTCGAGCGACAGGGCAACCCGGCAGGATTGCCGTGTGGAGGGGGCCTGGCTCTGTCTCAAAGGATCAGATACGCCACCGCTGTTTGACGCTCGTTCTTCCTGGTGCCGCAGCGCGCAGCCTCAATCCGCCAGACTTTTCACAGCAAGGCCGTCGTCGGAGCGTTTGGCGGCGCGTTTCAGTTCCATGATCTCGTGGTTCAGCTTGTCCGGATTGAGCGTGATGCCCTTTGGCAGGCTGAGGATGGAGATGGAACATTGCAACAGCGGAAACTGCCGCGTCGTTCCAAAACGGTCCTGGGCTTCGATGAAGCCTTGTTCCCGGTGGTCTGCATCATAGAAGCTTTCCACATCCAGACGGAACGCGCGCTTCAACGACAGCATGCGGGCAGCGACATCGGTCTGGTCGATGTTCTGGAACCCGGCGAAGAAGTCGTCGCCGCCGATATGACCGTAAAAGGCTTCGGACTCCGACACATGACGCTGCAGCAACTCGCCGAACAGAATGATCGCCCTGTCGCCCTGGCGATAACCGTATGTGTCGTTGAACGGTTTGAAGTTGTCGAAGTCGAGATAACACAGGTGCCTGTCATGGGCGCCCTTGCGTCCGCTTTCGGCAATGAACCGGGAAACGGCGCCGTTGCCGGGAAGTCCGGTTAGCGGGTTTTGATCCTGCGCTTCCTGAATACGCTTTTCATGGATGATCTTCAAAAGCGAGGTGGCGGAGAGAAAGCCCGCATAGCGAAAGTTCTCGGTGATGATGATGCCATCCGAATTGATCGAGGAGGCGAAGGTCACCAGCAGCATATCAGCATTGGAATCGATGTCCGCGATCGGGCAGGCGCGAACAAAGGAACGCAGCGGAAAATCGAGTGCCGCCTTCGCATCGTCGTCCCCGGCGGCACCAGTGTAGAGATACGCTTTCAGATCGCGTTCGTGGATCAGACCGCGCGGTTCGTTGTTCGCATCCACAACAGGAACAACACTGGCTTCCTGGTTATGGACCACCATGTCGAGAAGATCGTTCATGGAGGCGTCAGACTGGATCGTCGGAAGCTTGATCAACTCGTTGCGGATCCGGTCGAGCTCCTCCCGCCGCTTGCGGCCGACACCCGGCGCACGCACGTGATCGTAAAAGAGCTTTGCCGACGTGCTCTCCTGGAAGGGCTTGGCAACGAAGTAGCCCTGGATCAGGTCGCAGCCGGCTTCCCGGCAAGCCTTGAACTCGCTTTCCGTTTCGACGCCTTCCGCAATCACCCTTGCGCCCAGCACATGTGCGAGGTTGGCAACGGTGGTGACGAACAGCTTGCGCCTGGCATCGGCGTCGATCCCGTTCAGAAAGAACCGGTCGATCTTGACGTAATCGGGCGACATGTCGTGCAGAAGCCGCAGTTCGGACGATCCCCGCCCGAAATCGTCGAGGGCAATCAGGAAACCCAGCTGGCGCAGGTCGTTGACGGCGTGATGGGTCACGTCGGTAAAGGTTTGCTGGTGGCGTTCGGAGAATTCCAGACAGATCTGGTTCACCTGCAGGCCGGCTTCGGCCACCAGTTTGCCGAGCCGCATGCGTGGATCATCGTCATGGCCGAGGTTGCGGCCGTCCAGCTTGAAATAGAGTTTGGTGCCCTGGGCGATCTTCAAATTGCCGAAGCGTTTCATCGCCTTGACCAGCAGGTGCGCCTCCAGCTGGGGCAAATACCCTTCGGCGAATGCAAAATCGATCAGCTCGTCAGCCGACTGCGCCCCCAGAAGATCGCAATTCCGAATTTGGGCCTCATAGCCGTAAACAACGCCTGTGCCGATGTCGACGACCGGCTGCAGGGCGTAGTCGAGTTTCGTCAGAGTGTCCTTCGGCGTACGACAGAGCGAGCCGGGACCTTCCGGAACTGTCTGAAGAACTGGTTGACGATTCGCTGACATTACTAATCCTACTGCCAAGGTCCGGCTGATATGCTTTCTTTAATTTGATGGGGTCTCGAGCAAGCCGTCACACTGGTATTATTCGCTATGGTTGCAACGGTGATTGCATAGTGAAAAGCTGCAATTAAAAATCTCTAAATGTATGCATTGTTTTCCTCATTTTATGGACGTTGCGTTAAAAATTGTGGCGATGGACCTTCTCCTGATTGTTAAATGTGTCTGCTCGCGCGACAAAAGCCAGAGAATGGGTCTCTGGACCGGGGTGGATCTTTTCCGGCACGGGCCGGCCCACGCATTGACATTTGGAGGTACTGCCTGTATCTCCGCGCGGTCCGGCAAGCAATGTCTTCCGGATCTACGCACCCGTGGGCATCCGGCCGGCGCCGTCTAGCTGGGTCCCTGTCGATCTGACCTTCCTCTCGTAATGATGGGTTGAGATGATAAAGGAGGGCGCGTTTCCTTTTTAATAACAACGCGAATTCAAAGGAAACCGCGATGTCGAAGCGCCATAGCGTTAAGTACAAAATTGACCGCCGGATGGGCGAAAACATCTGGGGTCGTCCGAAGAGCCCGGCCAACAAGCGTGAATACGGCCCGGGTCAGCATGGCCAGCGCCGTAAAGGCAAGCTGTCCGACTTCGGTGTTCAGCTCCGCGCAAAGCAGAAGCTGAAAGGCTACTACGGCAACATTTCCGAAAAGCAGTTCCGCAAGGTTTACTCTGAAGCATCCCGTATGAAGGGTGATACTTCCGAGAACCTGATCGGCCTGCTGGAGCGCCGTCTTGACGCGATCGTATACCGTGCGAAATTCGTCCCGACCGTTTTCGCAGCCCGTCAGTTCATCAACCACGGCCACGTGAAGGTGAACGGCAAGCGCGTCAATATCTCGAGCTACCAGATCCGTCCGGGTGACGTGATCGAAGTTCGTGAAAAGTCCAAGCAGCTCGCCCTCGTTCTGGAAGCAGTCCAGTCCGCAGAGCGTGACGTTCCGGATTATCTCGACGTCGACCACAGCAAGATGACCGCGACCTATTCCCGCGTTCCGAGCTTCTCTGACGTACCGTACCCGGTACAGATGGAACCGAACCTGGTGGTCGAGTTCTATTCGCGCTAATCAGCGCCGAATATGGTTTGACGGAAAGGCCCGCCTCTGGCGGGCCTTTTCTTTTTGCAGCTTCTTGTTTGTGACAGATGTCAGATGTCGTTTCGCGGTACCCGAAGAATCTGACCTGCGAAAATGACGTCTGGACTCGATAAAATGTGCTGATTGGCTTCGAAAATCGGCTGGTAGTCGCCGGTGCCATACTGGTCTTGCGCAATCTTTGTCAGCGTGTCACCCGCCTTCACCGTGTAGGGCTGCCAGCCGCCAAAACTGGGCAGGATGCGCGGTCCGAATAGTATCGGAATGACCACGGACGGACCGTTTTCATTCCCGGTGTCGTCGGCCAGGGTCAGGAACAGCCTATTCATCTGAAACTGGTTGGTGTCCGGGATATTGATGAACCCCTGGAACTGCTTGAGCCCGAGTGAACCGACCTGGGTGAAGGAGGCATATTCGTCGTGCCCTTCGGAAACGCGAATGCTCAAGGTGCCTTCGAATGCGGTCGCATTGCCCGCGATCAATATCCTTGATCCCACAAGATCAAAGGGCTGTGGCTGCTGGATGTCGAGAGTTACAGTCATATCAATACCTTCCGCATGAACAATCTCAGGTATCTTCCGCTGCCCCCAACCAGCACTTGGAAGGGTACAACGTTTTGGTGGAAAAACGATAGATGCAACTTTTCCGAAGCTTCTCCGCAGGGCGGACGCTTCCGGGTTTTGACTGGGGGCACTGGTCGCGGTGCCGCGACCAGTGCGTCCGGACGGCTATTGAACGCCGATTTCCTTGTAGTAACGGGCAGCGCCAAGATGGAACCTGGCTGTGCCAAGTGTCTGAGCGGCGTATTCAGGTGACAGCGCCTTTGCCCAGGGGGCATCGGTGGTGATGCTGTCGAGGTTCTCCCAGAAGGCCTTGGTGATCCGGTAGACGAGTTCTTCGTCAAGGTCCGCGCGCACACCGATGCCGACGGCCGTATCGTTGGAATTGACCGGGCCGTCATTCACCTGGTTTTCGTAAAGCCCTGCGGGGATTTCTGCCCGATGGCGGAATTTGCCAAGGAACTTGTCGACCGCTTCCCCCTGGTCGTCCTCGGGGCCGATAAAGCGGACGGTTTCGGTTTCGGTGAACTGGATGAACTGCTGGCACGGGTCGATGCAGCCGTTGACATACATTTCCACCTTGCCATCCATGAACGACTGGAATCCGGTCGCCCAGTTGGCCTTGATGGCGTCGTAGTCCTCTCCGGCGGCGAGACCGGTGGTTGCCTCGATCCAGCCCTTGGCAGCGTTATAGGCGCCGCCGCCCTGGGGCCCGAGGAAAACCGTGGCGCCTTCGATATCGTCCAGCACGGTGATGTCGCTGTCACCGCGCACCGCGAAATGATACTGGCCGTAAGGGAACCACATCAGCACCTGCACATTCTTGGCGAGTTCCGGGGCTTCCGGCTCGTTCTTGTACATGGCCGCGCCCTTGCTCATCAGAATGTGGATGGTGGGCGAGATCATGTACATGTCCAGATTGCCGCGCGCGGTTTCCATCTGGTGCAGTGTTGCGGCACCTCCACCGGCAACTTCAATGGAGACATCGTCGAGCTTGTCCGTCACGATGTTGGCAAAGGTCGCCATGGTGATGGCCTGACCAAGGCTCGGCTCAATGGTCTGCATCTTGAGCGTGGTGTCTTCAGCCGAAGCGGAGCCGGCCAGAAGCAGTCCTGCAAGGGCCGTAAAGGCAAATCGTTTCATTCCGTCCTCCCGTGGAAAAGTGCTTTTGTCATTGTATGGGATTGGGCGCGGAGGCGAGGCTCCGCTGCCGGGTTGCGTGAAAGGCGATATCCGCCAGGATCAAAACCGAAGCGGCACCGGCAATGGCGACGTGCGGAACCAAAACCAGCAGGCCAAGGCAGATGCGCAGCAGGCGCTCCCAGGGGGGCAGGCGTCCCCGGTCAAACCCGGCCAGAGCGGAGGCGATTGACCACAAGGCAAGCGCGAAAGCGGCAATGATCCAGAAGAACGCGGCCCAGGAAATGCTGGCCAGATCGACCATTGTCTTGCTGTCCGGAGCGCCCGAACCGAACCAGACGAACAGCACCTGCAGCTTGTAGAGAACCGCCGGGTGGTAGACGAAGATGAAGGGGATCAGGAACCCGGCAATGCCGATGCGGGCGGCCTCGAAGCCGGTGCGGATCGGGTCGGCGCCGGCAATCGGGGCTGCGGCAAAGGCGGCGAGTGCCACCGGCGGCGTGACCGTGGACATGACGGCAAAGAAGACCACGAACATGTGCAACGTCAGCTCGGGGATGCCAACCGCATCGATGCCGGAGGACAGCGCGATGACGATGATGAAATAGGTCGCCCCCGGGGGCAGGCCCATGCCGAGCACGATGGCACCGAGCGCAACGACGATGAGCACGAGCGGCAACGGTCCACTGGCGAGCTGTGTCAGCAGCAGGGCGAGGCGGCCGGCGAAACCCGATACCTGGATCAGGCCGACAATCAGGCCAATGGCCGTGACGATGACGACAATGGAGGCGGCCATGCGTCCCGCATTGACGAAGGCCTGCCAAAGGCGTTTTCGGGACCGGAATTCACGAAACAGAACCAGGGCGCAGACAATGGCTGCGACAAAGCCGTAAAATCCCGCCTTGGGCACGGAGGGCTGGCTGAACAGGAAATAGGTGAGCACACCCAGCGGCATGACAAAGACGAGACATTGCACCCATTCCTTGCCGGTCAACGGTGGGCGTTGCTCCCTTGGCAGAGCGCCGATGCCGAGCTGCCGGGCCTCGAAATAAACCGTCAGGAAGGTGGCGAAATAGAACATGATCGCGGGCAGGATGGCGGCCACGACAATGTAGCGGTATTCCAGCCCGATCTGCCCGGCAACGAAGAAGGCGACGACGCCCATCACCGGAGGCATGATCTGTCCGCCGGTGGAGGCGGCAGCTTCCACGGCACCGGCAAATGCAGGCTTGAAGCCGGACTTCTTGATGACCGGAATGGTCATCACACCGGTGGAAACCACGTTGGAGATGGCCGCGCCGGAAAGCGTGCCGAAGAGGGCGGAGGAGGCGACGGCTGCATGGGCGGCACCGCCGACGAGACCGCCGGTGAGCCGGTTTGCAATTTTCATCAGAAGATCGCCCGCGCCTGAGGCCATCATCACCGCGCCGAAGACGATGAAGATCAGCACGCTGCCGGAAACCACCTGCAACGGTTGGCCGAACTGGCCGCCGGTCTGGGCCCAGAAGTTCAACACCATGGCCCGCAGGCTCTGACTGAAGGTCGAGTCGGATCCGGCAAGAATGCCGGTCCAGTCGGGCAGGTGGCCGCGGATGAAGAAATAGACCACCCAGAACAGGCAGAAGGCGACGATAAAGCCGCCGAACATGCGCCACGTAAGATAGAGCGTGATGGCGGTGGCAATCGGGAACATCACGAAGTCGATCGGGCTGGCGCTGGGCAGCGCGCCGCCGTCGGTCGCGAAGATCTTCAGCATCCAGGAAACGAAGGCCGCAAGTGCAAGCAAGGTCAGCGCCCAGTTGAGCCAGCGCCCGGCCCGTCCCCGGTGCAACGTCAGCAGGCAGATGGAAAAGGAAAAGACAATCGGCAGGCCGATGATCAATCCCGTTGGCAGCAGGAACGAGCGCTCGAAAGAGCGGTAACCGGATCCCAGCCAATGATCGCGCATGAGGGTGCGCTGGTCGCGGCGGGACAGTTCGTCAAAGCCCTGTGTGGTGGCCTCGATGAACCAGCGAACGAAATCCGTGATCGGCCCGGACGCCGCATAAGTAAGGATCACGAGAACAAAAAGCACAGCGAGACAATCGGCAATCCACTTGTCGGTGCGGGGAATGGCCGGGGCGGGGCCCGTTGCCGTGCTCACCTCAATTTCCTCCCTTTTCGGGAGAAACGTGATCCTGCAGGACAGGACCGCGATAGGCCTTCGTCAGTTCCTCCGGCACTTCCGACCCATCCTTCAGGAACGGCAGGATGCCGCGCCGGGCTGACTTGCCGCGCATGGCGGCGATGTCTGCGTCCGACCGGGTCACGCGCTGTGACATGCGCCGGCCCCAGCGGGCCAGCAGGTCGTACATCCGGGCGATCTCGGCCTCATGGCCGTCTGCCTTGGCCAGATCCTGAAATTCCTCCGGGTCGTTTTCCAGATCGAACAACATCGGCCGGAAGCCGCCTTCGGCATGAATCAGCTTGTAGCGACCGTCGAACACCATGAAGAGACGGGCATCACGGGTGGTGACACCCAGGGATGCGCACATGGGTGTGACGGAATAGTCGTATTCGCTGATGACCGCCTCGCGCCACGCGGGCGTTTCGCCGCGCAGCCAGGGCGTCAGGCTCCGGCCTTCCAGAATATGACCGGCTTCGGCACCGCCCGCGGCTTCCAGGAAGGTCGGGGCAAGGTCGATGGCTTCCACCAGCACGTCGCAGGTGGTGCCTCTGGTGGCATCGGCCTCGCTGCGCGGATCGTAGATGATCATCGGGATCTTGACGGAAGGCTCATGGAACAGATCCTTTTCGCCAAGCCAGTGGTCGCCAAGATAGTCGCCATGGTCGGAGGTGAGCACGATCATGGTGTCTTCCATCCGACCGGTCTCTTCCAGGTAGTCCAGCAGCCTGCCGAGCTGGTCGTCGCATTGCTTGATCAGGCCCATGTAGGCGGGAATGACCTTGCGGCGCACGTCGTCCTGCTGAAAGGCGGCCGCGATCTTGTTGGCCATGAAGGCCGCATAGACCGGATGAGCATTTTCCCGTTCGACATCGGCGCGGATCGCGGCAGGAACGTGGTTCTGCCCGTACATGTCGTGATAGGGGGCCGGGACGATGTAGGGCCAATGGGGCTTGATGTAGCTGACATGTGCGCACCAGGGTGCTTTTGCCTGTTCGATGAAGTCGATGGTGCGGGTCGTCAGCCAGGGCGTTTCGCTGTCTTCCTCGCGGATGTTGGCCGGCTTGTCGGCATTGTCGAACATCCAGCCAGAGGCCTTCTCACCGTTTTCGACGCCGGCATTGGCGAAGTCCGCCCAGGGGTTCTCGCCCGCATAACCACGCGACTTGAGGTATTCGTTGTAAGGCGAACGTTTCTCGTCATAAAAGCCGTCCGGGCCTTCACCCCAGAGCCCGTCGTCGCGCACCCAGACATCAAAGCCGCATTCGGCCTGCCGGGCGCCGATGATGCTGTCCGGCGAGAGCCCCAGCCGTGTCATGCCTTCCGCATCCACCTTCATGTGGGTCTTGCCGATCAGCCAGCAGTCCATGCCGGCCTTGCGCAGGTGATCGCCGAGCGTGTGTTCGCCGACACGCAGCGGGAAGCCGTTCCACTGTGCCCCGTGCGAGGACGCATAACGCCCGGTGTAAAAGCTCATCCGGCTCGCGCCGCAGATGGGGGATTGCACATAGGCGTTGGTAAAACGCACGCCCTTGGCGGCGACCCGGTCAAAGTTCGGGGTGTGTAGATAGGGGTGTCCCGCGCAGCTCAGATAGTCAAAGCGGAGCTGGTCGTACATGACGAACAGGATATTCACTCAGATGTCCTCCCAAGGAGCCGCTTCTGCGGCCTTCTTGGAACGCAATCTAGCACCCCCGGGATATATCCCTCAATTAACTCGAACTCATCGATATAACTACAGGTTATGTCGTTTTGTCTTTGGGGGCCCAGTTTCGGCCTTCCTCGCGAACGATGTCGGCAAAGGCCTGAGCTGCCGGTGTCAGCAGTCTTTCCTTGGTCCGGGTCAGAGCGATGTCCGCGGTCAGCATGCTCAGGTCGATTGGCAGGGCGGTCACGGCCCAGCGTTCCTTCACCTCGTCGACGATGAGCGATGGAAAGGAGCAGACGATATCGGACTGTTCGAGAACCGCCAGAATGCTGAGGATCGAATCGGAGCGGATGACGGGGGCCGGCCCCTGCAAACCGTGCATCCGGAAATAGTCCTGAAACAGCGGACGGCGGCTGCTCGGGCCGATGACGGCCCATCGTGCGGTCAGCAGGTCCTGCGGTTTAGACAGGTCCTTCAGGTGAGACTGCTGTCCGGCAAGGAAGGTCACCGACGTGGTCAGCAGAGGCTCGACGTGAAGCCCGGCCTTGGGCTGGGCGTCAGGGGCCGGTCCGATGACGAAGTCCGCTTCGCCGGATCTCAGCGCATGAAAGGCTTTCGGCGCATGGCCGCCGGTAATGTTCAGTTCAACGCCTGGAAATCGGCTCTGAAACCGTCGCAACACCGGCGGAATGATCTTGAGTGCGGCCAGCGGTGAGACCACGACGGAAATCATGCCGACATATTGCCCGCGCGACTGGGCCACGTCTTCCGTCAGCTTCTGCAGGTCGCTCTGGATCCGGCGGCAACGGTCGATGACCGTCTGACCTTCCAGCGTTGGCACGATGCCACTTGGCACCCGGTGGAAGAGGACGACACCGAGATCGCCCTCGATCTTCTTCAGCGCCTTGGTGATCGCCGGTTGAGACTTGCCAAGGGCCTTTGCGGCTGCCGCGAGGCTTCCAAGGGTCGCGACCGCATCGATCAGTTCCACATATTGGGCTTTCACGCCGAGCGCCTTCCTGTTGATTACTGGCAGGGCCGGACTGTGCCAAAGTTCGGCCGATCAAGCTACAGCCTCCCGGACCTGAGCGCGGCTTTGCGTCAGACGATCCCGCCACCGGCGCCGGAGACTTCCGGGCGGACCTCCGCCACCTTCTGCCGGTAACCGGCCGCGCGGTAGGCCGCAACGGGATCGATAGCGCCACCGTTTTCCAGTCTTGCCATGGCCAGGATCGGCTCCACGTCGGTTCGGAACGCAGTTTTCAGCGTTGTTGTCGCCATCAGGGCGTCGTTGCTGTCCTGAAAACCGTCCAGCGCTGACCGGTCGACCAGCAGGGCCTGCGCGTAGGCGCGCTGAACTTCCATGGCGGAGACCATCAGGCTTTCGATGGGGTCGGTGACATTGTGAGACTGGTCGAGCATATGAGCCGGGTTGAACCCCGGAGCCTGTCTCGTTTCGGCGTCCACCAGTTCGTTGAACACCAGGAACAGCCGGTACGGATCGATGGAGCCCGTATCCAGGTCGTCGTCGCCGTATTTGCTGTCGTTGAAATGGAAACCGCCGAGCTTGCCGAACTGAATCAGCCGGGCAACGATCATCTCGATATTGACGTTGGGTGCATGGTGTCCGAGGTCGACCAGGCAAAAGGCCTTCTCGCCCAGTTCCTGCGCGATCATGTAGTTGGTGCCCCAGTCCTGCACGACAGTGGAATAGAAGGCGGGCTCATACATCTTGTGCTCGGTGAACAGCCGCCAGTCGTCCGGCAGCTCCGCATAGATGGATTGTGCTGCATCCAGGTATCGCTCGAACTGGCGCGTGAAGTTCGTCTGACCCGGGAAATTCGATCCATCGCCAATCCAGACAGTCAGGGCCCGGGAGCCGATGGCCTTGCCGATTTCGATGCATTCCAGATTGTGCTCAACCGCCTGCTGGCGTGTGGCTGCATCAGTGTGGCTGAGCGAGCCGAACTTGTAGGAATGCACCTGACCGTCCTGATCCTGAAAGGTGTTGGAGTTCATGGCGTCAAAACCGAGCCCGAGCGCACTTGCCTTGGCCTTCAGCTCTGCCGGATCGGCCTTGTCCCAGGGAATGTGCAGGGAAACATTTGGCGTTGCGCGGGTTAGCTGCTGGATGACGCTGCAATCTTCCAGTTTGTCGAAGATGTTGCGCGGTTCGCCCTTGCCGGGAAACCGTGCGAACCGCGTGCCGCCGGTACCGACGCCCCAGGAGGGGACGGCTAGGCCATAGGCGGCGACCTTCGCCTTGACCGTGTCGATGGAAACCCCGCGCCGGTCCAGCCGTTCGCCCAGGGTTTCATAGTCACGCTTCAGGTCGGCTTCGCGGGTCTCGTTTTCCCCGGCGACCAGCGATGTGTCGATCATCATGAGAAGATCCTTTCCCGGATTTTCCTCGATCCGTTTGTTCCAAGATCACTTCCCCCAAATCCACGTCCTCATCCTGAGGAGCGAGCCTGCTCGCGTCTCGAAGGATGGGCGGCAAGCTCTGTTCGTGTGGCCCATCCTTCGAGACGGACCTGCCGGTCCTCCTCAGGATGAGGGGAGAGTGGTTCGGCAATGTTACTGACTGCTACCGCGTGAACGCCTGCACGTTGCCGGCATCGACATTGAGAATGTTCCCGGTCGACTTGGCGGAAAACTCGGAGGCGAAGAAGTAGGTCGCCTCGGCGATGTCTTCCGGCAGCACGGAGAGTTTCAGCAGCGAGCGCTGGCGGTAATGTTCCTCCAGCTCGGAGGTATCCTTGCCGTAGGCTTCGGCGCGTTCCTTCAGCCAGTCGCCGGACCAGATCTTGGAGCCCCGCAGCACCGCATCCGGGTTGACCACATTGACGCGGATCCCTTCCGGCGCACCTTCCAGGGCGAGACAGCGGGCGAGATGCAGTTCGGAGGCCTTTGCCGTGCAATAGGCGCTGGCGCCCGGAGAGGCCGCAAGGCCGTTCTTGGAGCCGATGAACACGATGGACCCGCCGATCCCTTGCGTCTTCATCACCTTGAAGGCTTCTCGGGACACCAGGAAATAGCCGGTCGACAGGATCGACATGTTCCGGTTCCACAGGTCAAGCGTGGTGTCCTCGATGGGGGCGGAAGAGGCGATACCGGCGTTGGAGACAAGAATATCGACACCGCCGAACTCCAGGGCGGCGCGGGCAAAGCTTTCTGCCACGGCGTCTTCGCTGGTGACATCCATCGTCACCGTGCGCACGACGTCCCTGGAATAGCGGGCGGTGAGATTGTCGGCGGCAGCGGCGAGTGCGTCCGCATCGATGTCAGCCAGCACCACGCAGGCTCCTTCGCGCAGGAAACGTTCAGCGGTGGCCGAGCCGATGCCGCCGGCTCCGCCTGTCACCAAAGCGATCTTGCCGGCAAGGCTCTTGGGTTTCGGCATGCGCTGAAGTTTGGCCTCCTCCAGAAGCCAGTATTCGATGTCGAAGGCCTCCTGCTCGGGCAAGCCGCAATAGGTGGAGACGCTTGAGGCGCCGCGCATGACATTGATGGCGTTGGTGTAGAATTCGCCGGAAATACGTGCCGTTGCCTTGTCCTTGGCAAAGGTGATCATGCCGACGCCCGGTATCAGGTAAACGACCGCATTCGGGTCGCGCAGGGCAGGGCTGTCGTCGTGCTTGCAGCGCTCATAGTAGGCCGCATAGTCAGCACGATAGGCTTCGGCTGCCTGAGCGAGACCGGCAAGCGTTGCCTCGATATCCGGATTGGCCGGATCGAAATCGACGACAAGCGGGCGGATCTTGGTGCGCAGGAAATGGTCCGGGCAGCTGGTGCCGAGGGCGGCAAGGGCCTCCATGTCGTTGGCGCAGACAAATTCCAGGACTGCGTCGCTGTCATCGAAATGACCGACCATATGCTGTTTGCCGGAGACCATCCCCCGGATCGCGGGCATCAGACGGGCAGCAATCATGCGCCGGTCGGATGGGGCAAGGGCGCGGTGTTTCGAACCGCCGAAAGCGTCCTTGCCAGCTGTCTTTTCCTCAAACCAGGCAATCGCCTTGTTGATGACTTCCAGCGTGGTTTCGTAGCAGGTCCTGGCGTCGTCGGCCCAGGTAAACAGGCCGTGGCTTTCCAGCACGACCCCGCGGGCCTCCGGATTTTCCAGGCAGAATTTCTCCAGCCACAGGCCGAGTTCATAGCCTGGGCGCTTCCAGGGCAGCCACCCGATCTCGCCGCCGAAAATTTCCTGCGTCAGTGCCTTGCTGTCGCTTGCCGCCGCAATGGCGATGATCGCGTCCGGATGCATATGGTCGACATGGCTTTTCGGCACATAGGCATGAAGCGGGGTATCGATGGAGGCCGCGCGCGGGTTCAGGTTGAACGTGCAGTGGGGCAGGCAGGCGACCATCTCGTCTTCGAACTCGACGCCGCGGTAGAGCCCTTTCAGCGCCCGCAGCTTGTCCATGTAGAGTGTCGCAAAGCCATCCATCTTGATGGTGCCGACATCGCCGCCGGAGCCCTTGACCCAGAGAACCTCGACCTGATCGCCGGTGAGGGGATCCTTTTCCATCGCCTTGGCGGAGGTGTTGCCACCGCCGTAATTGGTGATGCGCTTGTCGGACCCCAGGAGGTTGGAGCGATAGAGCAGCAGCTCCGCTTCGCTCATGCCGGAAGCCTTCTGGTCATCCCACAGGTTGGCAAGCCGGGAACCGGCAGCGGAATTCAGCATCTTTTCCTCCCAGGTAAGCCTGATGGCTTGCGTCTCGTTGCCTCGAAATTCGCTTGATCGGGTCCTGTTGTCAATCAAAAACGATCAATACCAATCATATTGCGCTGCAAAATGATCATTTTTGACTTTTTCTGATTGACATTGACCGGTGTTGGTGGAAACGTTTGATCAATGGGAGGACCAGATGCACGAGAAAGAACGCCACAGGATCATATTGTCCGCAGTCCAGGATCGTCCGGTCGTGACGGTTCAGGAGTTGGTGGTGTTGACGGATTCCTCCGAGGCGACCATCCGGCGCGACATTGCCCAGCTTCATGTGCAGAAGAAGCTGCGCCGTGTGCGGGGTGGGGCGGAGAGCATTCATCCGCCGCAGTTCGTCGGTCTGGCGGGGCGTCCGTTCAGCGTCAACGAAACGATCAACATCGCTCAAAAGCGCGCAATCGCACAAAAGGCGGTAGAGCTGTGCGAGGATGGAGATGCCATCATCATCAACGGCGGCACCACCACATTTCAGATGGTGCATCCTCTGGCAACCAAGCGCTGCCAGGTGTTCACCAACTCGTTTCCGATCGCAGAGCATCTCCTCAAGAATTCCAAGAACACCATCATGCTCTCCGGTGGTGTCATCTACCGCGAACAGAACATCATTCTGAGCCCTTTCGACAACGATGTGACCCGGAACTTCTATGCCAAGCGCATGTTCATGGGCGCGCAGGGGCTTGGTCCGCTGGGGCTCATGGAGGCCGATCCGCTGCTCATTCAGGCCGAGCAGAAGCTGATCGGCCAGGCGGATGAGCTCGTGGTTGTGGCGGATTCATCGAAATTCAGTGCGCGTTCCAGCCTGATCCTGTGCCCGCTTGAGCGGATCTCCACCGTCATCACCGATGACGGGATCCCCGACAGCGCGGCCAACATGCTGGAACAGGCCGACATCCATCTGATCGTGGCGGAAACAAGCGCCGCGCAGACCAAGGCAACCTCGAACGGGTAGCCGGCATACTGTCCGGGCCTTGGGAGGGGCCGGCAGCATTTTTGGGAGGAAGACCATGAAATTGCTCAAGTCACTTCTGGCGGCAACTGCAGTCGCCGCCGTCTGCTTCGCCGCACCGGCCAGTGCAGCGGAAAAGCGCATCGCCCTTGTCGTCAAGGCGCTCGGCATCGGCTTCTTTGAAGCTGCCGCCAAGGGCGCGGAAGAAGCTGCCGAGGAACTCGGCGACGTCGAGATCATCTACACCGGCCCGACCGACACGACCGCAGAAGGTCAGATCGAAGTCATCAACGCGCTGATCGCCCAGAAGGTGGATGCCATCGCGATCTCCGCCAACGATCAGGACGCCCTGGTTCCGGCCCTGAAAAAGGCCATGGACCGCGGCATTACCGTGATTTCCTGGGACAGCGGTGTTGCACCGGAAGGCCGTCAGCTTCACCTCAACCCGTCGTCCAATCCGCTGATCGGCAACATGATCATCAAGCTGGCCGCCGATCACCTGCCCGATGGCGGCGATGTCGCCGTCCTGTCCGCGTCCGCCACCGCCACGAACCAGAACATCTGGATCGAGGAAATGAACAAGGTGAAGGACAATTATCCGGGCATCAACGTGGTCGCCACCGTCTATGGCGACGACCTTGCCGACAAGTCCTATCGTGAAGCCCAGGGCCTGATGCAGACCTATCCGGACCTGAAGGCGATCATCGCACCGACCTCCGTTGGCATCGTGGCTGCGGCACAGGCTGTTTCTGATGCTGAAAAAGCCGGCCAGGTCAATGTGACCGGTCTCGGCCTGCCGTCCGAAATGGCCGGTCACATCAAGTCCGGTGCGTCCAAGTCCTTCGCGATCTGGAACCCGATTGACCTCGGTTATTCCGCAACCATGCTGGCCTACAACCTCGCCACCGGTGCGGCGGAAGCCAAGCCGGGTGCGGAAATCCCGATGGGCCGTATGGGCACGCTGACGCTTGACGAAAACAATGAAGGCGCGATGGCCGATCCGTTTGTCTACGACAGCTCCAACATCGACGACTTCAAGGACATTTTCTAAGCTGGTCGCCACGACCGGACGTTAGAAACCTGTCAGACCCGGTGCGCGCGGCACCGGGTCTTTAAAACCAGCAACGAAACTCCAGGCTCCGGGACATGGTCATGCTTGCGAACACGCAGGGCATAGCGGACACGCATCCGCAAACGGGAGACGGCACGGGGCCGGTACTGACCCTCAGCGGCATCTCCAAATCATTCCCCGGCGTAAAGGCGCTTTCCGAAGTTTCGCTGGAGCTTTTCCCAGGGGAAGTCACGGCTCTGGTGGGCGAGAATGGTGCTGGAAAATCCACCATCGTGAAGATCCTGACCGGCATCTATCAGCCGGACGAGGGAACGATCTCGATCAACGGCACCCCGGTTTCCTTTCCAACCGCGCAGGATGCGGGCCGGGCAGGGGTGACGGCCATCCACCAGGAAACCGTTCTGTTCGATGACCTGTCGGTGGCGGAAAACATCTTCATCGGCCATGCGCCGAAAACGCGTTTCGGGCTGATCGACCGCAAGGAAATGCTGCGCAAGGCACAAGCTCTGCTTGAGCGGATCGGTGCGAGGATCGATCCACATGTTACGCTGAAAGACCTCGGAATTGCCAACAAGCACCTTGTGGCGATTGCCCGGGCGCTCTCCATCGACGCCAAGATTGTCATCATGGATGAGCCGACCGCCTCGCTCTCCCACAAGGAAATCGAAGAAACCTACGAACTGGTGGAACGCCTGAAGGCCGAGGGTAAGGCGATCCTCTTCATCAGCCACAAGTTCGACGAGATCTTCCGCATTGCGGACCGCTACACGGTTTTCCGCGACGGCCAGATGGTCGGCACAGGCAAGATCGAGGAGGTGTCCGAACAGGAGCTGGTCAAGCTCATGGTCGGCCGCTCAGTCGACCAGGTTTTCCCGAAACGAGCGCCGCTGCTTGGCAAGGAAGTGCTGAAAGTCGTCGGCTACTGCCACCCCACCGAATTCGAGGATATCGGTTTTACGTTGCGCGCGGGCGAGATCCTCGGGTTCTACGGTCTGGTCGGAGCCGGGCGCAGCGAATTCATGCAGGCGCTGTTCGGTGTGACCAAACCCTCCAAGGGCGCAATCCGCATTGACGACACCATTGCCGTCATCCGCGACCCCTACGAGGCCATCCGGCACGGCATCGTCTATGTTCCCGAAGACCGGGGCAAACAGGGCGCCATCAAGGGTCTGCCCATCTTCCAGAATGTCTCGTTGCCGTCGCTCAAGGAAACCTCGCACAAGGGGTTTCTGCGGCTTGCAGAGGAATTCAAACTGGCCCGCGATTATACGCAGCGGCTGGATTTGCGTGCGGCAGCACTCGATCAGGATATAGGCGAACTGTCAGGGGGCAACCAGCAGAAGGTCGTCATCGCCAAATGGCTTGCGACCAAGCCGAGAGTGATCATCCTGGACGAGCCGACCAAGGGCATCGACATCGGGTCCAAGGCCGCCGTGCATGAATTCATGGCGGAACTGGCGGCCGAAGGTCTGGCTGTGATCATGGTGTCGTCCGAAATTCCGGAAATTCTCGGCATGTCCGACCGCGTGATCGTGATGCGCGAGGGGCGTATCGCGGCCGAATATGAAGGCGATGACCTGACACCGGAACATCTGGTGCGGGCGGCTGCCGGCATCACGGAGGTGCGCTCATGATCCGCTCGTTGATGAAATCCCGTGAGACCATCCTTGCCGGGGCGATATTGCTTCTGGTGATCGGCATTGCCATCCGCTTTCCCGGCTTTGTGACCCCGTCCAACCTTGCCAACGTCTTCAACGACACGGCACCGCTGATCATACTGGCTCTCGGTCAGATGGTGGTGATCCTCACGCGCTGCATAGACCTGTCTGTTGCCGCCAACCTTGCGCTCACCGGCATGGTGGTTGCCATGCTCAACATGGCCATGCCCGGCCTGCCGGTGCCGGTAATCCTTGTGTTGGCGCTCGTTCTTGGTGCCTTGATGGGGCTCGTCAACGGGCTGCTGGTCTGGAAGCTGGATATTCCGCCCATTGTTGTCACCCTTGGCACCATGACCATCTACCGGGGCATCATCTTCGTGATTTCCGGCGGCGAATGGATCAATGCCCACGAGATGAGCGACGCCTTCAAGGCGTTTCCGCGTGAAGTCGTGCTGGGTCTGCCGGTTCTTTCGTGGATCGCGATCGCCGTGGTACTCGGTTTCATCATTCTGGTCGGGCGCACGCCGCTTGGCAGGGCTTTCTTTGCCGTCGGCGGCAATCCGCATGCGGCCGTCTATACAGGCATCAACGTCGGCCTCACCCAATGTGCGGCCTATGTCCTTTCCGGGGCGCTTGCCGGGCTAACCGGCTACCTCTGGGTGGCACGTTACGCGGTTGCCTATGTCGATATTGCCGGCGGTTTCGAGCTGGAAGTTGTCGCGGCCTGCGTCATCGGCGGTATCTCGATTGCCGGGGGCATCGGGTCGGTCGGCGGGGCGCTGCTGGGGGCGTTGTTCCTCGGCATCGTCAAGAATGCGCTCCCGGTCATCAACATCTCGCCCTTCTGGCAGCTCGCCATTTCCGGCAGCGCGATCATCATTGCCGTTACCTTCAACGCCACGTCCAGCCGGGCCAAGGGCCGGGTGATCCTGAAAAAAGCGGAGCACGCAGCATGAGCCTCGCCACTCCAGACACCGGCGCGCAGGGGCGCCAGATCCCGGACAGGTTGAAGTCACCGTTGCAGCGGTTCCTTGTGAGTTGGGAGCTGCTTCTGCTGGTGGTTGCGGTCGCCGTGTTCACTTTGAACAGCTTTGCCTCGCCCTATTTCCTTGACCCGTGGAACCTCTCCGACGCGACCTTCAACTTTACCGAAAAGGCCATGATCGCCTTTGCGATGGGACTGTTGATCATCTCCGGAGAAATCGACCTTTCGGTTGCCTCTATCATTGCGCTTGCGTCGACGGCCATGGGCTTTGCCGTCCAGATGGGCGCGGATACGCCGGTTCTGGTGATGATCGGGTTGGGTACCGGGCTGCTGTGCGGAGCGTTCAACGGCTTCCTGGTGACCGGCTTCGGCCTGCCGTCCATCGTCGTGACCATCGGCACCATGAGCCTGTTTCGCGGCATTTCTTATATCGTCCTCGGCGACAAGGCCTACACCGGCTATCCCTCAAGCTTTGCCTTTTTCGGGCAGGGCTATGTCTGGTGGGTGATCTCCTTCGAGTTCGTGCTGTTCGCGCTGCTTGCCATTGTCTTTGCCGTCATTCTGCACAAGACGAATTTCGGAAGGGCGGTCTATGTCGTCGGCAACAATCCGGTCGGCGCGCTCTTTTCCGGTATTCGGGTGCCACGAGTGAAATTCGCGCTTTTCCTGCTCACCGGCCTGATGTCCGGCGTTGCCGCCATCTGCCTGACCTCGCGTCTCGGCGCAACAAGGCCCTCCATCGCCTTCGGCTGGGAGCTGGAGGTGGTTACCATGGTGGTGCTGGGCGGCGTCAATATTCTCGGCGGCTCCGGCTCCATTCCGGGCGTGGTGATCGCCGCCTTCGTCATGGGTATGGTCACCTTCGGCTTTGGCCTGCTCAACGTGCCGGGCATCGTCATGTCGATCTTCATCGGTCTGCTGCTGATTGCCGTCATTGCCCTGCCGCGCATTGCCGGCCGTGTCATCGCACACAGGAAGGCTTGAGCCATGGAAAAATATGCCTTCAAGATGCAGCTCAACCCGGGCATGGAAGCCGAATACCGGAAGCGCCACAATGAGATCTGGCCGGACCTGGTGGCCTTGTTGAAAGAAGCAGGCATCAGCGACTATTCCATTCATCTGGACCCGGAAACAAACATCCTCTTCGGTGTCCTTTGGCGTCAGGACGGCCACACAATGGACGACCTGCCGAACCACCCTGTGATGCAGAAATGGTGGGCGCATATGGCCGACGTGATGGCGACCAAACCGGACAATGAGCCAGTCGCAATGCCGCTCACAACCGTCTTTCACATGGATTGAGCATTGATGGCCGCGATCCGGAATGTGGGCGTCATCGATATCGGCAAGACCAATGCCAAGGTCGCCGTGGTCGATCTGGAGCAACGTAGGGAACTTGGGGTTCTGACGCGGCCGAACACCGTCCTGCCGGGGCCGCCTTATCCGCATTTCGATCTGGAAGGCCATTGGGACTTCATCTGCGACGCACTGAAAGATCTGCACAAGGCCCATGGCATCGATGACCTGTCGGTGACGACCCATGGCGCCAGCGCCGTTCTTCTGGACGCGGAAGGGAACCTTGCGGCGCCGATGCTTGATTATGAGTTTACGGGCCCGGACGATCTTGCCGCCGACTATGATGCGATCCGGCCGGACTTCGTTGAAACCGGTTCACCCCGGCTTGGCATGGGCCTCAATCTGGGTGCGCAACTGCACTGGCAACTGAAAACGGATCCTGGGCTTCTGGACCGGGTGGCGACGGTTCTGACCTATCCGCAATACTGGGCCTATAAACTCACCGGCGTTCTTTCCAACGAGGTGACATCGCTCGGCTGTCATACTGACCTCTGGCGCCCTTCGGAAAACCGGTTTTCCTTACTGGTGGACCGGCTTGGTCTGACAGGCAGGATGGCGCCGGTACGCAAGGCCGGTGACAGTCTCGGGCCGATCCTGCCGGACGTGGCAACACGGACCGGACTGCCGGAAGGCACGCCGGTTACCTGCGGCATCCACGACTCCAATGCCTCGCTTTACCCGCATCTGATCGCGCGCGAACCGCCGTTTTCGGTCGTCTCCACCGGCACCTGGGTGATCGTGCTGGCAATAGGCGGTGGCGACGTCACGCTCGATCCTTTGCGCGACACGCTGATCAACGTCAATGCGTTCGGCGATCCCGTGCCTTCGGCACGGTTCATGGGTGGGCGAGAGTTCGACATGATCCTGCAAGGCCGTAAAAAGGGCTGTTCGGAAGAGCAGACCGAAGCCGTGCTGAACCGCGAAATCATGCTCTTTCCCGCTGTCGATCCACGCTCGGGCCCCTTCCAGGGGCGGGAGCATCACTGGAGCGTGGACGATACGACATTGAGCGATGGCGACCGCTTTGCGGCAACTTCTTTCTATCTGGCGTTGGTGACGGCGGAATGCCTGGCGATGACCGGGGCAGAAGGTGCGATTGTCGTTGAGGGCCCCTTTGCGCAGAACCGGCTTTATCTCGGCATGCTGGAGGCCGCGACAGGGCGGCCGGTTGAAGCGTCGGCAGGGTCGGTCACAGGGACCAGCATCGGGGCGGCATTGCTGGCGGCGGATGGGGAAACTCAGCAAGCTGGAGAGACCGGGGCAGGTGGGCTCGTGGCCAAACGCGATCCTCGACTGACAAATTACGCAAGGAAATGGCGCGAACAGCTCCGGTGAACAAACGGCCATCCCTTGATAAGCACGGCTTTTCCCTTTTCCCGGCAGCGCTGATCCGCTATGTCAGCGCAAGGACAGCGAACCAATAAGCCGCCGAGCTTCTCTCATGAACGATATTGCCGACAGTACCGACATCGAACTGCCCGCGTTGCTCCGCAATGCGCCTTCAAGCGTTGAGTTCAAGAAGCTGCGTAAGCGCCTGTTACGACAGGCGCGCGAGGCAATCGCCGACTTCGGAATGTTGCCGGACGCGGTATCGCAGGAAAACCGTCCGAAATGGCTTGTCTGCCTGTCAGGTGGCAAGGACAGTTACACGCTGCTTGCGGTTCTGATCGAACTGAAATGGCGCGGTCTGTTGCCGGTCGATCTGA
This sequence comes from Stappia sp. BW2, assembly GCF_008107695.1. GTDB lineage: Bacteria > Pseudomonadota > Alphaproteobacteria > Rhizobiales > Stappiaceae > Roseibium. The sequence goes on from NZ_VIRG01000070.1 coordinate 750,258, forward strand.
TTGCCTGCAATCTCGATCAGGCCCAGCCCGGTTTTCCGGCGGACATCTTGCCGAAATTCTTCGAGGACAATGGCATCGAGCACATCATCGTGCGCGAAGACACCTATTCCATCGTCACCGACAAGATTCCCGAGCACCGCACCTATTGTTCGCTGTGCTCACGCCTGCGCCGTGGCATCCTCTATCGGATCGCGCGGGAGCAGGGCTGCGAAGCCATCGTGCTCGGCCATCACCGGGAAGATATCCTGGAGACCTTCTTCATGAACCTCTTCCACGGTGGGCGTCTGGCCTCCATGCCGCCGAAGCTGATCAACGACGAAGGCGACCTTCTGGTGCTGCGCCCGCTTGCCTATTCCGCCGAAAGCGATATCGCCCGCTTTGCCTCCGGCATGCAGTTCCCGATTATTCCGTGCAATCTCTGCGGTTCGCAGGATGGTCTGCAGCGCGAGGAAGTCAAACGCATGCTGCAGGGCTGGGAAAAGGCATCCCCCGGCCGCCTCGGTGTCATGGCCCGTGCCCTTGGCCACACTCGCCCGTCGCATCTTCTTGACCGCGCGCTCTACGACTTCGTCAATCTGCGGCCTGCCGAGGGTGAAACGGCAGGCGAAGGCGAAGCGGAAGAACCGTGCGGCGCAAGCCTCGCGATGACGGCGAAGCTGTTCGCAGCGGAGTGATCCCTATTGACGCTGCGGCGTTCTGACTACTTCGATCCTTCCTCCTCCAAACACTTCCTCGCAGCAGGGCTTGACCCTGCAATGCCTGCCGTGGCCTTTCCATGAGCAGAGGTGGCGGTGTGGGGGGATGCATCGGCATGGGTGCCATGGTCGAGCCATGGCATGACGAAGTGGGAAGAGACGTTGGGAAAGGACCCGAGCTCAGTCTCTTCCGTTATTGCGGGGCTCGATCCGGCAATCCATTCCGTGACCTTTCCGCCAGGACAAGCGTTGCCGAGCGGTGGTGGGCCCGTGCAGTTTCAGGCGAATAGTTGTCTCAGCCACATCTCCACGCGTTGCGTTGCCGGTTTTCCTGGTGATGCCCTGTCCCCTTGCAGGAGGTAGTGCGTTCGCACGGATGGAAGGCTGACGTCGAGGGGAACGACCAGCCGTCCGCTGTCCGTCAAGCGTCCAGCGATCTTGCCCAGGAGCAGGGCGATGCCGCCTCCGGCAGCGGCCAACTCGACTGCGGCAAGGGACGTGTCGACCGTGGCGCAGGTTCGGCTGGAGGGCTGTGAAAGGCCGAGGGCGTCGAAATAGCGTGGCCAGTGGTCATCGAACCCCAGAATGTGAATACGCGGAAGATCGATCAGATCAGCCGGTTGCTTCAACTCTCGTGCCAGATCCGGATGGCACACGGGCACGATTGTTTCCGGTCCCAGAGGCTCCGCATGCACACCGGGCCAGTTGCCCGTGCCGAGACGGATTTCGATGTCGGTGCCGGTCTCAAGCGCCGTATCTGCCCAGATTGCGGAGAGAAGACGGATATCAAGGGTCGGATTGGCTTCTTGAAACTCTGCCAGGGCGGGGGCGATGATGAGCACGGTTTCGGAAATCGGTGCGCGAATGGTTACGGACCCGGCAGAACGGTTGCCGAAGAGGCTGTCGGTCGAAACGGCCAGTTCCTGAAGTGCCTTGCGTACCGACGGCAGATAGGCCCGGCCGCTTGCGGTCAACTCCAGCTTTCGCGTCGTGCGTTCAAAGAGCTGATGGCCGAGCTGGGTTTCCAGACTGCTGATGTGCGTGCTGACGGCGGCCTGGGTGAGCCCGAGTTCCGTGCCTGCGGCGGTGAAACCGCCCAGCCGGCTCACGGCTTCAAAGCTTTTCAGCCAGAGAAGATTGGGAAGCGACGGCATCTTGCTCACTTATAAAAATAATCGGGTAATCTCCCGAATTATTATCATTTCTCTGGTGTCGATGCGAGGCGCAAAGTGAAGTCCGGTCATTTCCTGCTTCACGAAAGGGACATCTCATGCGGGTCGGGTTTATCGGATTGGGCAATGTCGGCGGCAAGCTGGCCGGCAGTCTTCTCAGAAACGGGTTCGAGGTTGCGGTTCTCGATCTGAACCCGCTGTTGATGGAAAGCTTTGTCGCCAAGGGCGCTATGCGCGCTGAGAGCCCCAGGCAGCTTGCCGAGAGCTGCGATGTTGTCATCACCTGTCTGCCCAGTCCGGCAGCCTGTGCGGCGGTCGTGGAGGGCCAGGACGGCATTCTGGAAGGGATCGGTCCGGGCAGGATCTGGGCGGAAATGTCGACCACCGACGCCGGTGAAGTGCGGCGTCTTGCCGGGCTCGTCATCGCCAGGGGAGGCGAGGCGATCGAATGCCCCGTGTCCGGCGGCTGCCATCGGGCGGCCACCGGGAACATCTCGATCTTTGCCGGGGGCACGCGGCAGACCTTCGAGCGGATGCTTCCGCTGCTGACCGTTCTGGGCCGCCGGGTGCTGCATACGGGGGAGATCGGCTCTGCGTCTGTTCTGAAGGTTGTCACCAACTACCTGGCAACGGTCAATCTGGTGTCGGTTGCCGAGGCCCTGACCACCTGCAAGGCAGCAGGGATGGATCTGGGAACCGCCTATGAGGCCATACGGATTTCCTCCGGAACCTCCTTCGTCCATGAAACGGAGAGCCAGGTGATCCTCAACGGTTCGCGAGACATTTCCTTCACCATGGATCTGGTCGCCAAGGATGTCGGCCTTTTCCAGAAAATCGCGGATGATCATCAGGTGCCGCTGGAGGTGTCGCCGCTTATCAACCGGATTTTCGCCGACGGCATTGACCGTTACGGCCCGCGGGAACTGTCGCCCAACATCATCAAGCGCCTGGAAGAAGCGACAGGTCTCGACATCCGTGCACCGGGTTTTCCGGAGGAGATGGTTGACGACGAGCCCGAAGAACCCGGATATGAGGTGACGCCCAAACGCGGCGACGACATGAAACTGAACAGTTGGGAAGCAGCAGGCTGATGATTGAAAAGCGGCAGTTCTATATCGGTGGATCCTGGGTCGATCCGGTTGAGGCAAAAACGCTTGAGGTGATTAACCCGGCAACGGAAAAACCGATTGCCGTGATTTCCCTTGGCAGTGCCGCCGACGTGGACAAGGCGGTGGCCGCAGCCAAAGCTGCATTCGCCGGCTGGTCGGAAACCAGCGTTGATGAACGCGCCGCGCTGCTGGAGCGGATCATTGCGATCTATGCGCGTCGGTCCGGGGATATGGAGGAGGCGATCCGGCTGGAAATGGGCGCCCCGCGCAGTTTCGCACGCGACAGCCAGACACCAACCGGCGCCGGCCATCTGGAAGCCACTCTGGAAGCCCTGAAGCATCACGTGTTCGAACGGCCAAGCCCTCGTGGCGGCAGCCTGCTTCGGCACGAACCGATAGGCGTCTGCGGGTTGATCACGCCCTGGAACTGGCCCATCAACCAGATCGCGGCCAAGGTGGCCCCGGCGCTTGCTGCCGGTTGCACAATGGTGTTGAAACCAAGCGAAATCGCACCGCTCTCCGGGCTTCTCTTCGCCGAGATCCTGGAGGAGGCCGGTTGCCCGGCTGGCGTCTTCAACCTGGTGAATGGGGATGGCCCGGGCGTGGGCGTGGCGATGTCCTCCCATCCGGATATCGACATGATGTCCTTTACCGGCTCGACCCGGGCGGGCATTTCCGTCAGCCAGAACGCCGCGACGACCGTCAAGCGTGTCGCGCAGGAACTTGGCGGCAAGTCGGCCAACCTGCTTTTTGCCGATGCGGACCTGGAAACGGCCCTGCGCACGTCTCTGACGGGCTGCTTTTCCAACACTGGCCAGTCCTGCGATGCACCGACCCGTCTGTTGGTGGAACGGAGCGTCTATGACGACGCCGTTGCGCTTGCCGGAAAGATCGCCGCGGAAACCAAGGTTGGCGATCCGGCAGAGGAGGGCGATCACATCGGTCCGGTGATCAGCGACCTGCAATACGAGAAGATCCAGGGGCATATCGAGCGCGGTCTGGCCGACGGAGCGCGCCTTGTTGCCGGTGGCCCGGGCAAGCCGAAAGGGTTCGAGACCGGGTATTTCGTCCAGCCGACGGTCTTTGCAGATGTCACCAACCAGATGTCGATTGCCCGCAACGAGATCTTCGGTCCGGTGCTGGTGATGATCCCGTTCGAAACGGAAGAAGACGCCATCGCAATCGCCAACGATACGCCTTATGGCCTTGCGGCCTATATCCAGACCGGCGATCCGGAACGGGCCAAGCGCGTTGCCCGCAAGCTTCGCGCAGGCAGCGTCTATATCAACGGTGCCAGCCCGGATTACGATGTGCCCTTCGGCGGCTACAAACAGTCCGGCAATGGCCGCGAGTTCGGTGAATTCGGCCTGGAAGATTTCCTGGAGCTGAAGGCGATCACCGGCTAAGGCAAGCCGGTTGATCTTACGCGGCATCGATGATGCCCGGAGGTGGCGAAGGGACCGGCTGGCCGGCCCCTTTTCCTTTGTTTTGGCAAGGCCTTACAGAACGACGATCTGGGAGCCGTCCGGTACGCGGCCATAAAGGTCGATGACATCCTGATTGATCAGGCGGACACAGCCACTGGAGACAGCGGAACCGATGGTCCAGTATTCGGCCGTGCCGTGGATGCGATAGAGCGTATCCTTGTTGCCCTGGAAGATGTAGAGCGCTCTTGCGCCTAGCGGGTTCTGGAGGCCGGGCGGCATGCCTCCATTGCGCCAGCTCCACTTTTCCAGTTCGGGCTGCCGCTGGATCATTTCTTCCGGCGGCGTCCATTTGGGCCAGGCGGCCTTGCGGGCAATCCGTGCCCGTCCGGACCATTCGAAACCTGCCCGGCCAAGGCCGACGCCATAGCGCATTGCCTTGCCGTTTTCCTGAACGAGGTAGAGGTAGTAGTTGTTGGTATCGACCACCAGCGTGCCGACCTTCTCATTGGTCGGATAGTCCACCTGCTTGCGGTAATAGCGTTCCGGCACCTTCTTCAGGTCGGGAGCGGGGATCGGAAACCGTTCTTCCGGCATCGCACGGTACATGGCCAGGACAGCCGGGTCCTGCCATGGCGCGAGTGGCTGCTGGGGGGCGGTTGTCATGCAGCCGCTGACGGCGAGCCCCGTAAGGCTCGCCGACCCGGCAAGAAAGGATCTTCTTGTAAGGTTCGTCATGTGAAGGCTACTGGCCTGTCTCTGGATAGGGGATGGGAAGATCGGCCGGAGTCCGGCCAAGGGTGTACACGGTGTATTGCGCTGTCGGGTCGTCGCTCATGCCGAGCGAGCCCTGAGGCATGCCGGCAACAGCGAAAGCGAGAGGTCTCTTAGACACGGCCTGCCTCATTTCGTACCTGCGTGTGGCAGGGCTTGCCCATGACACGACGAACAAACGCATGGATGGCAACGCAGCCGAACAGGGGGGCGGCCAGTAACAGAGCTTCACCCGCGGTCAGTCCGGCCGGGGCGGAGACGATCAACAGACCTGTCACAAGCGCCATAAGCAGGCAGCAACCAGCCATGGAGAGCGTGGTCCTGTTCAGATACTTCCGTGTTCGAAATCCTGGGGCAGCATAGGATGCCTGTGTGCCGTTTTCCTGAAGACTCATGATTTATTCCTGTCTTTCAGGCGAACTGTTGTCCCGCCGGGCAATCACCCCCCCGGCAAGATGTCGTTCAACCTTCCAATAATTCTGGCCAAGCTGGAACTTCGCATTCCGGTGATGCTTTCAGCCTGTTATGGGAGGTTGATCTTCCGTGGAGGGCAGTCCGTCCGTCAGGACGGGAGGAGAGGTGGTTTCCGGGCCGGTTTCAGCCGCCAGGAATTGCAAAGCCACGACGGAAAAATGAGAGACACAATCCGGTCCGCACCCAAAGGTTTTGTTGGGCGGGCTGGACTGGTCGTCCAGCTGGCAACATTGGGCGTCCTGCTCGGCAAACTGCACCGTCTTCACGGGCGCGCGCATCTCTTGCGCCATCGATAGTTCCAGAGCCTGGATGCTCTTTGGAACATGCGTATAGGCGCCGGCGGAGGTGATCCCGGCAAAGAAACAGACCAGCAATGTGATCAAGATGGTGCGCATATAGTTTCAGTACCCGACAGGGTTATCAATTTCCATACTCTGGCTGGTCACAAGCGCGTAATCGCGAATTGAGGTCAAACCGTGGCTTGCCTTGGTGTCTGCGCCGGGGAGGCCCCATGCGTTTCTCGCAAGTTCCGTTTGCAAGCATGCGTGGGCGAGGCGCGTGGATGTTCACTGGACAGTGTGTCACGCGTTCCATATCTCTTTTGCATGACCGTACGGGCACAGAAAACGTCGAACGATTATGGAATCCTTGTGGAGCCGCTTGCCGGAGAAGTGACGGCCTATCGGGGGGAGCATGTTCTGGCGCGGACCTGCGAAGCGCGGGTGATGTATGAAACCCGGTTATCGCCCGTGATCTATTTTCCGCGGGGCGACATTCTGGCGGACCTGGAACCTGCTCCAGATCGCCGCACCTTCTGTCCTTTCAAGGGGACGGCCAGCTACAGCCATGTCCGCATTGGGGGAGAGACGCTGGAAAACGGTGCCTGGAGCTATGCCAACGCCATGCCGGAGGGCCGGGCGGTCGATGGCTTTGTCGCCTTCATGCCGGGTGTGGCAAGTCACATCGATCCGCCAGGAACTCCGGCTGACCCCTTGGCCGCTGGAAACATCGCAGGGCCGACGGTTGACTGGCTGCTGCGCGAAGCCTGGACCGCAAAGACGCCCGAGGAGCTGACAGCCGCCCTTGGTCGGAAACTCGTTGAGGACGGGATTGCGGTCAGCCGCATCGGCATTCTGATCTGGTCGCTGCATCCGATGATCGCGGGGCGTCATTACGTGTGGACGCGCGATGATGACAAGCTGCAAAGCTTTGCTCCATCCTACGAAACGCTGGAAAGCCCGGCCTTTCGCCAGAGCCCTCTGCAGCATGTGGCGGATGGTCTGGGCGGTATTCGGCAGAAGATCGATTCGAATCCGGACGAGTTCGAGTTTCCGATCATGGAAGACCTGAGGCAGCAGGGCGTAACAGATTATGTCGCCATGCCGCTGCCGTTTTCCGGCGGACGGATCAACGTGTTGACCCTCGCGTCGGATCATCCCGCGGGCTTCACCACGGCCAACCTGGGTCTGGTGTTTGAATGCTCGGCCCTCATCAGCCGCCTCTATGAGGTTTTCGCCCTGACGACCAACGCAACTTCCCTGCTGGAAACCTATCTGGGCAAGCGGACAGGCGCGCGCGTGCTGGGAGGCGATATCCGGCGGGGCGACGGCGATGTGATTGATGCGGCGATCCTGTTTTGCGATCTCAGGCATTCCACCAAGCTGGAGACAGACCTTGGTCACAACGCCTATGTCGGCGAGCTCAACCGCTTCTTCGAGGTCACGACGGACATCGTCAACGCGCATGATGGTGAAGTGCTGAAGTTCATCGGCGATGCGGTGCTGGCGATCTTTCCCGCCGGTGTCGGGGTGGAGGAAGCTTGCCGGCAAGCTGTGGAAAGCGCGGGGGAAATCGTAAGCCGTTTGCAATCGCCGGACCCGGAAACCGGGCACATACCACTGCGCTGTGCCATCGGCATTGCCTTTGGCGAGGTCACTTACGGCAATGTCGGATCAAGGGAACGGCTCGATTTTACGGTGACCGGCCATGCCGCCAACATCGCGGCGCGCCTCGGCGACTATGGCAAGATCGTCGGACAGGACATCGTGGCGACGGCAGATGTGGCCGAGGGATCAGGATTGCCATCAAAGCCGCTCGGGCCGGTTGACCTGCACAATGTCGCAGAGCCCGTGACGGCGCATGCAATTACGGTTCGGGGCGACTGAGCAGAGCGTGGCATTTGTCCAAGGTAGCCAGCTTCACCCTGCGTCTGCCCTCATCAAGGAAAGGTTTATCGGCAGCAGTCAGCGGACGGCGTTTTCACCATGGAACCCGCCCATCGGCTGGTTGCGCACGAGAATCACGAGGCCTTCCTTGCTGGGCTCGGCATCCTTCAGCGCAACCCCGCCATAGTTGGCGCAAAGCTCTTCGGCGCTCTTGCTTCTGGCAGGTGTGAACATGGTGAGAGCCTGGCATTCAACCCGGCGCAACTCGCTATCTGTCCTGATGCCGTCAGAAAAGACGACGCCGGCTCCGACAAGCGCCAGAACGAAAGTAGAGGTGGCTGCAACTGCAATCTTGTTCATTGTCCCCGGTCCCATTTCCCAGCTCCGTTGTTTGCTGGAGCCCTGCGGTATGGTCGGAGAATGGCGGAACGCACCTGTACTCACCCTGAAATCCGCATTCACCTTGCGTTCAGCTTAGGTGATTCGGCAAAATTTGCCGAGTTACTGCCTAAATTCAACCGCAATCGATTCCGCTTACCACTGGATAACGCGCAAATCTCGGTGGTTTTGTCAGGGGTCTGCGGCTGATTGCTCACGTTCTGGTTCTTCCGTTGGAGGATTTGGAGTGCGGTATGGCGCCCGTCATCTACCTCCCGTCATCTCGGCTAAGTGCGGCGAAGCTGTGCGCTGGTCCGGCAACCAGATGTCATCGTGAGCAGAGCGAACTCTTTATTTCAAAGCAAGGCCGCGCCTCCAGCGCGAAATGTGTCTGGATTCCGGATCGGCGTTCGGCGTTGCCTCTCTTGTCCGGAATGACCGGAGGGCTAGGCGACGAAGCTCGATACGATGGAGCAGCGCATCTTGAACCGTCGCCGGAATCTTTCCTCTTCCATCGTCACCCCGGCCAAGCGAAGCGCGAGCCGGGGCCGGGGAGCCGCCAGCGATCACGAATGCTGGTAGGCTCAACCCGCAGCCTGGCCCTCCAATTCCGGATTATTCCCATTGCGGAAGACCCCAAGGACACGAAAAAGGGGCGGTAGAACCGCCCCTTGGAAAGCTGTCTTCAGAAATCGATTCAGGCTTAGGCGGTCTGCTGAGTGGTCTCGATGCCTTTTTCCGTCAGGAGGCTCTGCAGTTCCTGGTTCTGGAACATTTCGCGGATGATGTCGCAGCCGCCGACGAATTCACCCTTCACGTAAAGCTGCGGAATGGTCGGCCAGTTGGTGAATTCCTTGATGCCTTGGCGCAGGTCGTCGTCTTCCAGAACGTTGATGCCTTTGTAAGGGGCACCGACATAGTCGAGAATCTGTACGATCTGACCGGAAAAGCCGCACTGCGGAAAGTTCGGCGTGCCTTTCATGAAAAGCACAACGTCGTTGGTGTCGACTTCGTTCTTGATCCAGTCCTGGATGCTCATGATGTCCGTCCTTTGTCTCTTTGCCGCTTATCTGGCGAAATAAGGCGGCGTCTTCAAGGGCGCGCGCTAGAGTGCGCGGCAATGTGTTTCAATTCAGTCGGGTGCCTTGGTCTGAAGAGCGAGGGCGTGCAGTGCACCGCCCATATTTCCCTTCAGCGCCTCGTAAACCAGCTGGTGCTGTTGCACGCGGCTTATGCCCCGGAACGATTCCGAGACGACATTCGCTGCATAGTGATCACCATCTCCAGCCAAATCCCGGATCTCGACCTCAGCATCCGGCAAGGCTGCCTTGATCAGGGTCTCGATCTCATTTGCGTTCATCGGCATCGTGCGTCCGTCCTGTTGTTAAGTTCCTGAAGTGGAAATGGCTTATGCCGTCGCCATGTAATTCGGGAACCAATCTTCGTGTGCTTTCTTCAAGTTTGCAACGGATATGGTGAGGATGCCCTCAACAGTCAAATCCGTGCCCCCGGTCGTGCCTATTTGTTGAACATCGACTCCGCCGTCCAGAATGTCTTCAAGAACGCTTTCCAGCTTGTCCTGGGCAACAGTGACGACGTAGCGCCCCTGGTCTTCCCCGAAGAGCGCGGCATGCGCCAAGCCATTGATCTTGACGGTCGCACCGATGCCGCTAGCCATCGCCATTTCGGCGAGTGCGACACCAAGGCCACCTGAGGAAATGTCATGCACGGCCGTCAGGCGGGCGGCGCCGATCAACTGGCGAACCAGCGTGCCGCGGCGCTTTTCTGCAGCCAGATCGACCGGCGGCGGAGCGCCTTCCTCACGGCCGAGAATGTCGGCGAGATACTGGGAAGCGCCCAGATGAGTGCCGTTGCCACCGATGAGCAGAATGGCGTCGCCTTCGTTTACGAAGGCCGCACCGGCACGCACCGTGACGTCCGGCAAGAGGCCGACGCCGCCAATGGCCGGGGTCGGCAGGATCGCTTCGCCATGGGTCTCGTTGTACAGCGAGACGTTGCCGGAAACGATCGGGAAGTCGAGTTCACGGCAGGCTTCGCCGATGCCTTTGATGCAGCCGACGAACTGGCCCATGATTTCCGGCTTTTCCGGGTTGCCGAAATTCAGGTTGTCTGTCGCCGCCAGCGGTTCGGACCCGACGGCGGTCAGGTTGCGCCACACTTCGGCGACTGCCTGCTTGCCACCTTCGAACGCATCTGCCTCGCAGTAGCGCGGGGTTACGTCAACGGAGAAGGACAGGCCCTTGCGGGTGCCTTCCACGCGAATGACACCGGCATCCCCGCCCGGCGTTGCGGCCGAGTTGCCCTGGATCAGCGTGTCGTACTGTTCGTAGACCCAGCGGCGGGACGCGCCGTTGGCATTTCCGACCAGGGTCTTGAGAGCTTCGGCATAGTCCGCCGGTTCCTCGATTTCGGATGCCGGCAGAACGGGGCGTTTCTTCGGTTCGACCCAGGGACGGTCATATTCGGGAGCTTCGTCGCCAAGTTCCTTGATCGGCAGATCGGCAACCACTTCGCCCTGGTGCTTGACGATGAAGCGCAGCGTGTCGGTGGTCTTGCCGACGATGGCGAAGTCGAGGCCCCATTTCTTGAAGATGGCTTCGGCTTCGTGTTCCTTTTCCGGACGCAGCACCATGAGCATGCGCTCCTGGCTTTCCGAAAGCATCATCTCGTAGGCGCTCATGCGCTCTTCGCGCACCGGAACCTTGTCCAGATCCAGTTCGATGCCGAGGTCGCCGCTAGCGCCCATTTCAACAGCCGAACAGGTGAGGCCGGCTGCGCCCATGTCCTGGATGGCGATGACCGCGCCAGTTTCCATCAGCTCGAGGCAGGCTTCCAGCAGACATTTTTCGGTGAAGGGGTCGCCAACCTGAACGGTGGGGCGCTTTTCCTCGATCGTGTCGTCGAATTCTGCCGAGGCCATTGTCGCGCCGCCGACACCGTCGCGGCCGGTCTTGGCGCCCAGATAGACGACCGGCAGGCCGATGCCTTCGGCCTTGGCCAGGAAGATGGCATCGGACTTCGCAAGGCCCGCCGCGAAGGCGTTGACCAGGCAGTTGCCGTTGTAGCGGGCGTGGAACTCGACTTCGCCGCCGACCGTCGGGACGCCGAAGGAGTTGCCGTAGCCACCAACACCGGAGACGACGCCGGAAACGAGGTGCCGGGTGCGCGGATGATCCGGTTCGCCAAAGCGCAGGGCGTTCATGGCCGCAACCGGACGGGCCCCCATGGTGAAGACGTCGCGCAGGATGCCGCCGACACCGGTTGCCGCACCCTGGTAGGGCTCGATGTAGGACGGGTGGTTGTGGCTTTCCATCTTGAAGACCACGGCCTGTCCGTCGCCGATATCGACCACGCCGGCATTCTCGCCCGGGCCCTGCAGCACGCGCGGTCCCTTGGTCGGCAAGGTCTTCAGCCATTTCTTGGAGGACTTGTACGAGCAGTGCTCGTTCCACATGGCGGAAAAGATGCCCAGTTCGGTGAAGGTCGGCTCGCGGCCGATCAGTTCCAGGATGCGCTCATATTCATCCGGCTTAAGGCCGTGGGAAGCAATCAGGTCGGGCGTGATCTTGATGTCGTTCGGGATCATGACGTTTCACTGTTTTTGGCCAGTGTTTTTGACCAATGGGTGGGGCCGCGACGGCACGGGCAGACGATGATGCCGCCGTTTAGCAGATTGTCTGCGAAATGGGGAGCCTCGGAGTGCCAAGAAAATCTGATAAATTGGCCTCATCCAAGGGCCTTTGTCAGGACGACGGCGGTGTAAACCCCATAAGCGAGCAGCATGACCGCCCCTTCGCGGCGGCAAATCCGCCATCCGCTCATGGAAAAAACCAGGAGAATCGCCGTGGCACCGAGCAATACCCAGATGTCGAGCTGCATGATTTCGTGCGGCACCTTCAGGGGCGAGACAAGCGCGGTCACACCCAGGATACCAAGGATGTTGAAAAGGTTCGATCCCAGGATATTGCCCAAGGCGATATCCGTCTGCCGCTTCAGGGCGGCAACGACCGACGTTACCAGTTCTGGCAGGGACGTGCCGACCGCAACAATGGTGACGCCGATAACGGCATCGCTGATGCCTGCCGCCTGCGCCAGCTGGGTGGCGCCCGCCACCAGAAAATGCGCACCGCCCAGGATCATGGCAAGCCCGCCGAACGCCATGGCGAGACTGAGCGGTAGCCCGGTTTTCGGGGCCGGCGGAACCACCAGCTGGGCTTCGCTCCGGTGCAACTCGGCCGAGGGCGTGCGGGTGCCCTTTTCCATCCGGTAGGTGAGGGTGAGATAGGCTGCGAGGGAAAGCACCAGCGCCAGCCCCGCTTCGCGTCCGACAAAGCCGGATATCGCGAGTCCGGTAAAGGCAAGAGCCGCCAGCAGGTTTGCCGGTCCATCGCGCATCAGCGCGGCGGGTTCCACCCGCAAGGGACAGATCACGGCGGTCAAACCCAGAATGAGCAGAATGTTGGCGATGTTCGAGCCGGCCACATTGCCGACAGCAATACCCGCAGAACCGTTGAGGGCTGCAAGCAGGCTGGTCATCAGTTCCGGGGTCGAGGTGCCGAAGCCGACGAGCACAAGGCCAATCAAGAGTTCGGAGATCCCGAAGCGCTTTGCAAGTCCAACGGATCCGCGCACCAGCACATCACCGCCGGCAACCAGAAAAACCAGGCCGAGCGCAATTTCAAAGACAGTCATTTCAGGGACCTCACAGACACGTCGCTGGCAGATGGTGTGGCTGCATGATTGCTGCAATGGCAGCGCTGGTCTGGCCGCAAAAAATGTTCACTGGGTGAACTGCGGAACGAGACACAAGTCTATATTGACAGCCAGGCTGTCAAAATCTATATTGACAGGTAGGCTGTCAAAATGAGGTTCGTATGCCTGAGAAGAAAACCCTGAACATTTCGGAAATGCGGGATCTTATCGTGAATGTCCGCAGGACCTTTCGTCAGCTCGCCGGCATCTCGGACGGAATGCTCGACGCGAGAGGGCTGACCGCATCGCTGCGGGCCATCCTGGAGTTTCTTGCCGAGGAGGGGCCAAGTCCGGTGCCGAAAATGGCAAGTGCCAAGTCCATGACCCGGCAATCCGTTCAGGCGCTGGTCGACAGGCTGGAGGGACTGGCTCTGGTGGTGAGTTTGCCGAACCCGGAGCACAAGCGTTCTGTTCTGATTTCACTGACGGACAATGGCGCGGCCACCTTCCGGGAAATTCTCGCCGAAGAAGGGGAGCTGCTTGTGAAAATTTGCGACGGCTGGCCGGACGGAGCGCTCGCGAAGGCGAACAGCACACTGAGAGACTTTCAAACGAAGCTTGCTAAACTGGGGAGAACGGAAGATGTCGCACACCTTGAAAATCCTGAATGACGGCAGTGAAGACCAACACTCCAAAGGCCGTTTGCTGGCGAAGTTCGCCCTGGCCGTTCTGCTGACGAGCCTGGCCATCACGTGGAGCTGGTCGACCATTGCTGCGGAGTTGTTCCACGCGCCGGGCCTGGGTTTCACCGACGCCATTGCCGGTACCCTGTCGCTAACCGGTCTGTTCTACGGCTGTGGGCTCGGTTTCAGATTGGGGCGTGATCGTGAGCACAGTTGAAGAGGGCTTTGAGCCAGCCTGTCATCGTGAGACCGGTGGATGGCTTTCGGATGTTATTGTCGGTCAGTTCAGGCGACCGCACGGCATGCTTGGGTCTCTGGCTGGCTGGATCATGGCCAACCGGGCGTCCAATATCGATCGCAATCACTGGACAGTGGAACTGATGGGGCTTGATACGGGAGCGCGCATACTGGAAATCGGCTGTGGACCGGGTATCGGTATCGAAGCAGTCCTGTCAGGGGTTCCTGACTGCCGCGTGACCGGTCTTGATCATTCTGCACTGATGATTTCGCAAGCGGCCGCGCGACATGCGCACGCATTGAAATCAGACCGGCTGGAGCTTTGGCAAGGCGACCTTTCCGGTCTGCCGGAGGCGGAGCGTTTCGATGCGGTCTTCAGCAGCAACGTTCTACAGTTCATCAGGAACCGCAGCACTTTGTTGGAAGAGGTGCAATCCAGATTGAAACCGGGCGGCTGTTTTGCCACCACCTATCAGCCGCGTGGTTCCTGCGCAGGTGCAGAAGAGGGCCGGGCCTGGATCAGCTCCTTTGCGGAAGACCTTTACGTCGCCGGATTTTTTGAGGTTCAAATCCGTGAAAGGCTCTTTGGATCGGTACCGGCATTTTGCGTATTGGCGCAAAACCCATAGACGCGCAGACCCAGCCCTTCTGTGCCGGAAGGACATTCAGATTGATGTGTTTGGCGGGGCTGATGGTGCCAGGCGCCTCTCAACGGTGAAGGGCGTTGCCGTTGCGCTTCAGATGACCCTCCATCGCCTCGACGAATGTTTTGCCGTAGAAGGACAACCGTCTTTCGTTGCCGTTTCCTGTCAGAGGTACCGCGAGCGTGATTGTCGTCGCAAACCAAAGGTCGCGGCGTTGGGCGTCCGAGATTGCCTTCCAGGGAAGGAGGATCGGTTTGTGGCCGATCCTGAACAGCAAGATCGGGCGCATGTAAAGGCCGGCATCGGAAAGGGTCACATTCACGCTGTTGCGGTAATTGAAGAAGAGCCCGATCCTCATTGATCGCCAGTTCCAGCTTCGGCCTTCCGGTTTCCCTGTGGCGGGATAGGCTTTCGCCAGTCTGGCCCAGCCACCGATATGCGCAACAACGAAAACTATGAACGACCAGAACAGGCCGAAGACGACGGCGAAGACCGGAATGATGACGAAGGGCAGGCTGTTTTCCGGCATGTTTTTCCGCCTTGTGGGGAGCTATTCGAAACTGTCGTAGCAGGCTCCGCTGTCTTCCAGCAAATTTTGCAGGATCAGCAGGCCCTTGGCGGTTTCGTCCCGGGTCATTGGATTGGTGATGCCAATGCGCACACGGTGATAGACCTTGCCGGACCTGCCGGTCTTGAATTCGTCCTCGTCGTCGACCAGCACATTGGCGGCAGCGGCCGCCGCCTTGAAGGTGCCGGAGAGCCAAGGTTCGGGCACTTTCAACCACAGAAACGGTGCATCTGCGGCGACGCGTATGTCGTAGGTGCCAAGATGCTTCTGCACCAGCTCATGCCGGGCCGAGATTTCGGCAAGAATTTTCCCGCGGATTTCCTCGGCAACACCGGACAGAACCAGCCGGGCGGACAGCTCCGACAGCAGAAAGGAGATACCGCCGGTCAGCATCTTGTGGGCGGTGTAGATACGCTGTGCGTGCGATAAGGGGCTTGAGACCCAGCCACCGCGTACGCCTGCGGTGACGGACTTGGACAGGGAGCCGACATGAAACGTGCGCTCGGGCGCCAGCGCAGCTAACGGGGGCGGTGAGAGGTCGCGCAGGGATCCGTAGACCTCGTCTTCGATGATCCAGAGATTGTACTGGCGGGCGATGGTCACAATGTCTGCACGGCGCTGTTCGCCCATCATGCCAAGGGTCGGGTTATGCATGGTCGGCATCAAGAACAGCACCTTCGGGTGCTTTTGAGCGCAGACCCGGGCGAGGTCCTCGGGTAGAGGGCCTTCGTCATCGCGTGCGATCTGGACCGGGCGACGGCCGGACAACGCGGCTCCGCGCGCAATCGAGCTGTAGGTCAGTTCCTCAAAGGCCACCTGATCGCCAGGGGCGGTCGTCGCTGCAATGATGGCCATGATCGCTGCCTGGGCGCCTGTCGTCGGCACGATGCTGCCTTCCGGCGGCTCCCATCCGGCGCGGGACAGCCAGATGCGTCCTGCCTGGCGCCAGCTTTCGGGCACGGAGCGGGTGTAGCTGGCAATCTCGTAGGGCGCTTCACGGGTAATGTCGGTTGTCAGCCGTCCGATAGCAGCAGCCTGACCGATCTCGGGTGCTGAGGTGCTGTCGAAGCGGATCGCTTCAGGAGAGGGCACCATCACCCGTGTGCCGCCAAACGCGACGTCCTTCGGCACATGCATGGCACTCTGGGTCCAGGAAGACGCGGATGCATGCTGCTGTGCGGAGCCGTTGGTGTGATGGATGGGCCGGTCGAGATCGGGCTTGGTGTCTTCTTCCAGCGCCGGATCGGAGGTGCTGCCGAGAACGAACGTGCCGCGACCGACTTCCCCGCTCACCAGACCACGCTGGCGGATCAGGGCATAGGCGCGGCCGATGGTGCCGACGGTGACACCCAGATCGTACGCAAGGTCGCGTTGTGGCGGCAGTTTGGAGCCGGCTGACAGCGCACCGGTGGCGATATCCTCTGCGATGCGATCCGCCAACCGGATGTAGAGCGGGCCTTGCCCCTCGGGAATCTCTGGGTGCCAATTTGTCATGGTGACAATTTAATATATTGCATCCCAAACAGAGTCAATTCATATGATTGTTGCGCTACAATGCATCCAATTGATATAATTGTCACCCTGGAGATGGTTCAAATGAGTTCAATCGAAACAATGTCCGGGCGCCCGATATCGCGGCTCCGGATCCCAGGCGGTCTTGCCAAAGCGACTTTCATGTATCTGAAGGCCTGGTTTGTGAGACGCCGCACCCGCCTGGAGCTTCTGGAATTGTCAGATGCTGCCCTTGAAGACCTTGGATTGACCCGGGAAGCAGCGCTTGCCGAGGCAATGCGTCCCTTCTGGGATACGGAAAGCCGGCACAAGGGCCGGTATTGATGCGGAGATCGCTCCAGATCCCCCTGGACAAGGACCTGCTGCCCCCGGCAAGTCTTTGTTGATGCCGGACACGATGCAGCCCGTGTCCGGCATCCTTTTTTTAACGTCTCGTTGCAGGCGCTGTCAGACTGCGCCGGTATATTCACCGCGTGCCGGATAGTCGTTCTTCTGAACGAAGTCGAGCGCACCGACCATTTCCTGGAAGTGCGGACGCACGAACGGCATGGTCTGGACGGCCGCGAAGTAGAGCGTGCCGTCGGATTTCACCAGAAAGACGCCCGGTTCGGAAAACAGCGCCGGCTCGTCAATGCCGATCGACGTGGTGCCGCGGCTGGTGGAAATGTAAAGCCCCCATTCCTTTGCGACACTAAGCGGCAGGCCGTAGCCGAAACGCAGGTCTGCGTGGCCGACTTTTTCGGCCATTTTTTCCGCGCGATCCTTGTCGTCCGACGAAATTGCGATAGTCTTCACGCCCTTTTCGGCGAAATCGGCAGTCAGGCGTCCCAGCTCTTTCAGGTAGTTGGCACAGATCGGGCAGTGCAGACCACGGTAGAAAACGACGAGCGTTGCGAAGTCGGCGTTGTCCTTGGACAGATCGAAGGAACCGGAGGTCAGTGTCTCGACCGTCAGGCCGGGCACTTTTTGGCGTGGAACAAGCATGTTTTCCTCATTTGGCTGGGCAGGATTTCCATTTTCCTGCGAATAGCTGTAAGGTAGTGAACGAAAGCGCCATAAACATTCTAAAAAAGTGCTCAGGAGTACGGAAATGCCGGTCCCATATCGAACGTCCTTCAATGGCAGGTTGGACCGGCTGTCTTCGCTCATCGACCGGCTTCGCGTGCAGGTGGACATCTCGTTGACCGCTGATGAGGGCGCCAATGATCCCAATCTGAGAATCTACGAAAGTCCGATAAGAGGGCAGAGACTGGTCTTTTGTCCGGTCCGGGACGGAAAGCACATGCTTTCCGGAATGGAGCCTGCCGATGACGAGACGTTGCTTGTCGCGGCCCGGATTACGATCTCCGGCGTTGGCAGGCAGCTCATCAGTGCCCTGCCGGACTGTATTTCCGTGCCGATGGAGGAAGACCCCTATCTGTCCGCGGTGGTGACACCGCTGATCGAGGAAGCCACCATGCCCAGATGTGGCGGGCAGGCAGCGTTCCAGCGTTTGTGCGAAGTTGTCGTGATCCGGCTGCTGCGTCACGCCATCGAGGAGGGCAAGGCCGATACAGGCCTTTTGAACGGTCTGGCAAACCCGCGCCTTGCAGCTGCTCTAGTGGCAATCCACGAGGTACCTGGAGAACACTGGACGCTGGAGAGGCTGGCCGAAACGGCGGGAATGTCGCGCACGCAGTTCGCGGTGACTTTCAAGGAACTCGTCGGGACAACGCCCATGGGCTATCTCTCCAACTGGCGTCTGGACATTGCCCGCTCCGAACTGGAAACCGGCCGGCAGGTCAAGGCCGTTGCAAGCCTCTGCGGCTTCGCAAGCCCCGCAGCCTTTTCCAGAGCCTTCTCCCGCCGGTTCGGCTACTCCCCCAAGCAAAAGCGCAGCCAGGCGGCTTGAACCGTCTGTCAGCTGAGCTTCAGTAGCCTCACAAGCCCCCGTTCTTGTCATCCCGGTTTGCTGCACAGCGCCAGGACCGGGATCCAGTATTCGCCGGAGCTGACGTGGGGATGCGAAGCGGCCGAGACCGCCGGTTACTGGATCCCCGCCTTCGCGGGGATGACAAGGAGGGGGGCGGTTTGGGTTCGTGGGGGGGCTTGATGATTGGAGCGCTAGGGGGCTGCTTTCGCTGAGAGGCGGTGCGCGCTACTGCGTCTTCCCCAACCCCGTTTGTCATCCCGGTTTGGTGCGCAGCGCCAAGACCGGGATCCAGTAGCCGCCGGAGCTGACGGGATGATGCGAAGCGGCCGAGACCGCAGGTTACTGGATCCCCGCCTGCGCGGGGATGACAAGAGAGAGGGCGGTTTGGGTTCGCGAGAGGTAAGCATACTTGAACTGCGGCGGAGTATTCGCGCCGCTACATGCCGTTCAGGTCAGCCGCGATCCTGAACCGGTTTTTCCAGGGCATAGAGTTCGTCGTTGATGTCGTCGACCTTGCGGGCGAGGAGTGCCTGGGCATCGTTGAGGCCGAGGTTGTAGAACCTGGCCCCCAGAGACGGCGTCAGGAAATTGATTAGCAATTCGGCGTCCATGTTGCCGATGTCGATATCCAGATCGGTTTCGAGATAATGCTTGATCTCGGAGGCGAGGCGGGTTCTGGCATCCTTGTCGAGTGTCAGCTCCGTCATGCCCGCCTCCCGGATGGTTTTCAGGCTGCTTCCAGCAGGCTTTCGAACAGGAGGCGTCCGTCGAGGCCACCGTTGAGCGGCTCGATCAGGTTTTCCGGGTGCGGCATCATGCCGAGCACATTGCCTTTGGCATTCATGATGCCGGCAATGTCGTTGATGGAGCCGTTCGGGTTGGTGTCGCCCGCGTAACGGAACACGACCTGGCCGTTGTCCTCGATCTGCTTCAGCGTGTCGGCATCGGCAAAGTAGTTGCCGTCATGATGGGCCACCGGGCAGCGCCAGACCTGGCCTTTCTCGAATTTCGACGAGAACCTTGTGGCGTTGGTGACCGTTTCCATCAGGACTTCGCGGCAGACGAAGGTGAGACCGGCGTTGCGCATCAGGGCGCCCGGCAGCAGGCCTGCCTCGGTCAGGATCTGGAAGCCGTTACAAACACCCAGTACGGCAACGCCGCTGTCGGCCTTGGCCACGAGATCCTTGAGGATCGGCGAGCGGGCCGCAATTGCGCCGGAGCGCAGATAATCGCCGTAGGAAAAGCCGCCCGGCACAACCACGAGATCCACATCCGGCAAGGTGCTTTCCGTGTGCCAGACGCTTTGCGGCCTGGTGCCGGTGATCAGTTCCAGGGCGTGGAACATGTCACGGTCGCGGTTGGAGCCTGGGAAAACGATGACTGCGGTTTTCATGTGGGCAATCCAGTCGGTTCAGAGCAGAACAAGTACGGCTATCAGGGCCGCGATTGCGGGCACCAGAATGAATATCGCCGCTTTGGTGGCCATGAAGATCAGGGCCTTGCGGGTATCGTCATCCATTGGCGGTGCCCCGGTGTCGAAGTCTCGGTCAGGCGATTTCGATCGCGTAGTTCTCGATAACGGTGTTGGCGAGCAGCTTTTCGCACATCTGCTCCAGTTCAGCCTTGGCGGCTGCCTTGTCGGAGCCGGTCAGTTCGACATCGAACACCTTGCCCTGACGAACGGAGCCGACGTCGCCGAAGCCGAGGCCGCCGAGCGCACCTTCGATGGCTTTTCCCTGAGGATCGAGAACACCATTTTTCAGGGTGACGATCACACGTGCTTTCATGATTGGGATCTCCGCAGCAGACTGCAGATTCTGCAGTTGAATGACTTTGGGGCTCCCCATACACGAGGAGCCCCATTTGCGAAAGGCCTGTGAGCAGAAAACCTGCGAATTACGGCACGCGCCTGATCGTCGTCTGCTTCAGGAAGCGGCTCAGATTGGCGTTTGCCCTGGAGCTTGATTTTGCAAAGGAGGCAATGGCACTGCCGCGGTCGTTTTGAAAGATGACGCGTCCGGACACGTAAAGGTTGCCCTTGTCCGTCCGGTACCGGGCGGTCATGTCGAAGCCGGTATAGGTTTTGGTGACGACGCGGCGCTTGGTCTTGAAGCGCACTTCGCCCTTTGAGGCCACATTGGCGATGTTGCCGACGGCATTCATCAATTCGGCAGAAAGCAGGTTTTGCCGGATGGCCGTTTCGACATCGCCTTTGACCTTGATCGGGCCCACCACGACAACTTCAGGCGACTTGCACCTGGGTGGAAGGCAAACATAGACGGTCTTGTTGCCGCTTTGCTTGCTGGCCCAACCCTTGGGAGCAAAGCTGGAGGAAATGCTGCCGGGCTTCAGGCCGGAGGTCTGACAGGCAGCGAGAAGACCGCACAGAAGTACAATCGATGCAGCTTTGAAAATGGAAGAAAATCTAAATGACATGACGCCCCCTTGTTAAACGAGGGGGCGTCATAATTGACAATGCCTCTGGTCGCAATCCTGACGTAGAGGCCATGCAAGGCGATTGCCCCGGCCTGTGTCAATACTGCATCAGTGGCGCGTCTTACTTGACCAGGGTCGGTCCGGAACCTGCCGGGCGCTCGTTGGCCATCATGATCCCAAGCCGCTTGGCAACTTCCTGATAGGCTTCCAGCATGCCGCCCAAGTCGCGGCGGAAGCGGTCCTTGTCCATCTTGTCGTTGGTCTCGATGTCCCACAGACGGCAGCTGTCCGGGGAAATCTCGTCGGCCACGACGATGCGCATCATGTCGCCTTCGAACAGGCGGCCGCATTCGATCTTGAAGTCGACAAGGCGAATGCCGACACCCAGGAACAGGCCGCACAGGAAATCGTTGACGCGGATGGCAAGCGCCATCATGTCGTCCAGTTCCTGCGGGGTTGCCCAGCCGAATGCGGTGATGTGTTCTTCCGCGACCATCGGGTCGTTGAGCTCATCGTTCTTGTAGTAGAACTCGATGATGGAACGCGGCAGCTGCGTGCCTTCTTCCAGACCCAGACGGGTTGCGATGGAACCGGCGGCGACGTTGCGCACGACCACTTCCAGCGGAATGATCTCGACTTCCCGGATCAACTGTTCGCGCATGTTGAGGCGACGAATGAAGTGAGTCGGGATGCCGATGGCATTCAGATGATTGAAGATATATTCGGAAATCCGGTTGTTGAGCACGCCTTTGCCGTCAACAATCTCGTGTTTCTTGTTGTTGAAGGCGGTCGCGTCGTCTTTGAAATGCTGAACCAGGGTTCCCGGTTCCGGACCTTCGTAAAGGATCTTGCCCTTACCTTCATAAATGCGCCGACGGCGGTTCATTGGCTATACCGTGTCTTTTAGAGAAAACTTTGACGGGACATGCTAACCTTGTCTGGAAATCCACCGGGACGATGTCCGTCGACCGGCCGATGCTTAGAGGCAGATGGCCCTGTTTTGCGGCGCGGAACTTAACCGAAGCCGGGCAAAAGTACAATCTTATGTTTCCGGAGAGTGCGCAGGACGGTTATGCTTTTGACGCATGCGTGCAGGTACTGCGTTGATTTGATCGTCGCGCGGGGATATGCAAGACACCAAATCAGCCCCATATGGGGAGAAATGCATCAGCGCAGTTCAGGAGACGATGAGTATGAGCACATTCGACAAGCGCGAGCAGGGGTTTGAAAACAAGTTCGTGCATGACGAGGAGCTGCGGTTCAAGGCAACCGCACGTCGCAACAAGTTGCTGGGGTTGTGGGCGGCCGGTCTTCTGGGCTTTGAAGGCGAAAAAGCCGACGAATACGCCAAGGAAGTCGTCCGGTCCGATTTCGAGGAGCCGGGCGAGGAAGACGTGTTCCGCAAGCTTCGCGAAGATTTCGACGCCAACAACGTCGACCAGTCCGATCATCAGATTCGCCGTACGATGGACGAACTGATGCACACGGCAGTTGACCAGTTGCAGAAAGAAGGCTGATCCAGGCTTTCTTAGATTTGACGCTTCAAACGCCCGCCGGAAACGGCGGGCGTTTTGCATTGTCGGGCAGGTCTTCCGGCACAGGCTCAAGAAAATCCGGTCCGCTTTCGGATGTGAACAAGAAAAATGCCTTCTCTCTTTGCGTCAACCAAGCTTGCGGAAATGCAAAAAGAGCGCTTGCGGTTGTGCCGGCCGGCGGATTTGATACCTCCACTTACGGAGGAGATGTCCCGTGTCAGATAATGCCTTTCTTGCCGACAAGCTGCGTTCCGGAAAAGCTGTCATTACCGGCTGGTCGCAATTGTCCGCCCCAATGGTTCCGGAGTTGTTTGCGCGCTCGGGTTACGAGGCGGTGACGCTGGACCTGCAGCACGGCATGTATGATTTTGCGTCTGCCTGCGAGGCAATGGCCGCCATTGCCCTGGCAGGCGCCCATCGCATCGTCCGCATTCCCGTGGGCGACAACGCCCTTGCGGGGCGGCTGATCGACATGGGGGCCGATTGCATCATCGCGCCGATGATCAATTCCTTCCGGGATGCAGAAATCTTTGCGCGCGCCGTCAAGTACCCGCCGATAGGCGAGCGAAGCTGGTCGCCGTTCCGCGCAGCCATGCTGAGCGGGCAGACCCGTGACGAATATCTTGAAAACGCCAACGCCCAGACCCTGGCCTTTGCCATGATCGAAACCCAGGACGCCATTGACGCATTGGACGAGATCCTGAGTGTCGATTGTCTCGACGGCGTGTTCGTCGGCCCGAGCGATCTTTCCCTTGCGCTGTCGAAGGGCGCGTCGCTTGATCCGAACGGTGCTCACACAGGAAAAGTCGCTGGTGAGATTGCGGAACGAGCGCTAGCAGCGGGCAAACTTGCCGGGATTTTCTGCCTCAACGCCGACAAGGTCGAGGAAGCTTACAACCAGGGCTTCCGGCTGATGTCCCATGGCGTCGACACGCTTTTCCTCGATCATTCCGCAAGAGCGGCGCTCAAGGAAGTGGCCTGGCTGTCAGAACCGGAAACCGGGCCGGCCAGCGGATACTGATCCCGACCTGTGGCAACGCTTGACCTGGGTCAATGCTGAAATTTTCTAAATTGCGCAAGTATTGAAGTATTGAAACCGCGACGGTTCTGAGCCTCTGTCTGCAAGTTGGTTATGTGCCATAATCAACCCTTGCTAACGGTGCTGCTCAGGACGGAGAACCGCCGCTTTCCCGATGGGAGACCCTCATGTGGAAACTGGCATTGATACTGTTCATCATCATCGGACCGACATTTGCCGGACTTGGTGCTCTTGTTCCGCTCTCCATTTACGGCGTCGGCGACTTCAACGCCTTGCTGCTGATTGGCGGCGCGGCTGCAGGCGCCGCGATTGCCGCTCCGGTGAGCTACTGGGTGGCGACGCGGATCGGTGTGCTGATGGATGCATCCTCAGCGCGGACCTGACCAAAATCAGCCCAGCTTTTTCATGAAATGCGCGAAGGACATCATGCCTTCCGGCCAGGGGCCGTGGCCGCTTTCCAGGTTGATGTGGCCTGCGGCCCCGGCGTCCTGAAAGGTGGTGCCCCAGACCTTGGCAAAGTGTTCGGCGCGCGCGTAGTCGCAATAGGGATCGTCCCGGCTGGCCACAAGATGCGCCGGAAAGGGAAGCGGCTGCTCCGGAATGGGCTTGAAATCACCGCCGTCAAATTCGGCCACCAGTTCTTCGCGGTCCCAATCGGACGGAGCGACCAGATAGGCGCCGGCGATCTTGCCCTTCAGCGCATGCGCGCCATGGGCAACCAGGATGCAACCAAGCGAATGGGCGACAAGCACGACGGGCCGCTCGGCGGCGTCGACTGCCTCGACGAGCGTTTCCAGCCATTCCTTCTTGCTCGGGCTGTGCAATTCGGCCTGTTTCACCACACGGGCGTTCGCCATCTTGTCGCGCCAGCGCAGCATCCAATGGCCCGGCAGGGTCTTGCCGTAGCCGGGAACAAGCAGAATATCGGTGTCAGAAATTTTCACGGGCTACACCTTTTGAGTGGCTATCCAAGATGTGCCGCTGTCTCGCAGTTTTTCCGTGCGCTTGTCAATCGCGTCAGGCAAGAGGCGAGGTGGCGATGGAAGGGAATGCAAAAAGAGCCGGTCCATGGACCGGCTCTTTGTTTGGCAAGCTTCGCCCGCATTCACGGCCCATAGGGCGAGACGCACGCACGGCGCGGTCCGTGATAGGGCTGGAAGCTGTTGTCCACCGGGCGGTAGGAGCGGTAGCGCTGGTCGCACCATTGATAGTGAGCGGGGCTGTAGCCTCGGCGGTACCGCGGCGGAGCGGCGTATCGTGGGGGCGCAGCGTAGCGGGGCGGAGCTGCATAGACGGGTGGGGCCGCGTAGCGGGGTGGAGGAGCAACGCCGAAGCCGAACCCAAAGGCTGCCGGAGGGAACCACCAGCCGTTATAGCGGCGATAGCCCTGGCGATAGTTCCGGTAGCCCCGGTGCCCGTTGTAGTAATGGCGACCTTTGTGCTTGTTGTAGCCACGATGTGGATTGTGCCCGCGCCTGTGGTCGACTTTCAGAACGTTTGCCGGCGCCTCCTGCGTCTGTGCCTGCGCGCGCACCGGTAAGGGCGTATGCAGAGGCAGGGGTGCAGCGAATGCGGGTGAAGCCAAGCCGAGCGCAAGGCCGCCGATGGCTACGTGACTTAGAACGGATTTCCAGACCGGCATGACGTACTCCATGATCATCATGGATATAAAACGTGGATCAGCTGGCTTCGTTCCGCGAAATTGCCTCGCTCAGTCATTTGTGATCGGCAGGCGATCAGGAAAGCGGGCCGTAAAATCCGTGTTTGAGAGCACGTGCCCAGCCCGGGCGACCGTTCTTTTCCGCTTCGGCTGAGGCTGCGTCCCAGTCATATGTCAGGATCTTTTCCTGAAAGTTCCACGCACCGTGGTTGTCGGTCATCAGGGCATAGCGGGCATGGGGGCTGCCGGCTTCCATGACATGGCGATTCGGGTGGTCATCCTCGTAGGACGGCAGGCCGACGCTGCCAGGATTGAGCAGGATCTGCCCGGTTTTCTGCAGCCGGATGAGCCTTGGAATGTGCGTGTGACCGCAGCAGACAACCGGCGCCATTTCGCCCTTCAGTTCGTCCAGCAAGGTCTGTTCGTCCGGCAGGTGACCTTTGGGGCCTTCCACCTTTTCGGTCAGGTAGCGGTCGTCATTGTCCGGCGTGCCATGGCACAGAAAAATCTCGTCGGTCAGACGGATGGTCGGCTGGCTGGTTGCCAGCCAGTCGCGGCTGGCCTGCGAAAGACGCTCGGCGGCAAAGACGTCTGTCGGTCCCAGCTTGTCGATCGGGTGGTCCAGGACGAAGCGATCGTGATTGCCGCGTACGGTCGGCCAGGCGGTTTCGCGCAGGATGGCAGCGGTTTCCTCCGGCCAGAGCGGGCCGGAGACACAATCACCCAGATTGACGATCACGTCCGGCGCTTCCAGCTTCAGGTCTGCCAGCACGGCCTCGAGAGCCAGGACATTGCCGTGAATGTCCGAAACAATGGCAATTTTCATGGGTCAGCTATCCTGTCGGCCGATCCGGCCTAGATGAGTGATCTTGAATCCCTCCGGGCTCTTCAGGCCGTAGCCCAGAACCCGGTTGAAGGCAATGTGAGCCGTCCAGATGATCGCAATCGGGGCAAAGTCCCAGAAGGCGTAGGCGTCGAGATTATAGTCGGTGAGGATCACGCCGAGCCCCATCAGAAAGGCGGGGCCAATGTAGGTGTGAAAGAGATTGTAGATTACGGCACCGATGCGTGGATTGGCGAAATAGCCAAGCATCGACAGGTCTGGCACCAGAAAGAGGATGACGAAGGTCAACCAGGGAGCCCCGGTCCAGAAATAGAGGACCAGCGAGGCAAGCAGGACAAGGAGCGCCTCGATGCGCTGCCAGGCAACAAGGGACTTTTCGCCGGACATCGCTTCTACCTTCTTTGCCGAATGAGAAAGGGAGGCGAGGCTGCCTTCGGCCATTCCCGACTTCGTTTTACTATCCGTTGTCATCCCGGCCAAACGAAGTGCGAGCCGGGACCGGAGAGCCACGGTGTTTGCCGTGGCTCTCCCAATGTCGGTTATGCCTTGGCTTTCCGATCCCGGATCTTCGCTTTGCTGCGTCCGGGATGACGAACTGGCAGGGTTTCCAGTGGCGGTTTACGCCTTGCCGAACACCCGTTCGAAGATCACGTCGACGTTCTTGGTGTGATAGCCAAGGTCGAAGCGGTCGCGGATTTCTTCTTCGGACAGATACTTGCGCACATCCTGGTCGTTCAGAAGCTCGGTCAGGAAGTCGACGGAGGCAGCGCCTGCCACCTGGTAGCTGTCCCATACCTTCATGGCATTGCGCTGAACCAGACGGTAGGCATCCTCGCGAGAGGAGCCAGCCTGGGTGAGGGCAAGCAGGATGCGCTGGGAGTGCACGAGACCGCCGAGCCGGTCCATGTTGCCGATCATGCGCTCCGGATAGATCAGCAGCTTGTCGATGACGCCGGTCAGACGGGCCAATGCGAAATCCAGGGTGATGGTCGCGTCCGGGCCGATCATACGCTCGACGGAGGAATGCGAGATGTCGCGCTCGTGCCAGAGAGCCACGTTTTCCATTGCCGGGATAGAGAAGCCGCGGACGATACGGGCAAGACCGGTCAGGTTTTCGGTCAGGACCGGGTTGCGCTTGTGCGGCATCGCCGACGAGCCCTTCTGGCCCTTGGAGAAGAATTCTTCCGCTTCCAGAACCTCGGTGCGCTGCAGGTGGCGGATTTCGGTTGCCACGCGCTCGATGGAGGAGGCGATCACGCCGAGGGTCGCGAAATACATGGCGTGACGGTCGCGCGGGATCACCTGGGTGGAGACCGGCTCGGCCTGGAGGCCCATTGCCTTGGCGACGTGTTCTTCCACAGCCGGGTCGATGTTGGCGAAGGTGCCGACCGCACCGGAAATGGCGCAGGTGGCGATTTCCTCACGAGCGGCCAGCAGGCGCTTCTTGCAGCGGTCGAACTCGGCGTAGGCTTCGGCCATCTTCAGGCCGAAGGTCACCGGCTCGGCATGGATGCCGTGGGAGCGGCCGATGCAGACCGTGTCCTTGTGCTCCATCGCCCGGCGCTTGGTCGCCTCAAGCAGGGCGTCCATGTCGGCCAGCAGCAAGTCGGTCGCCTTGACCAGCTGGACGTTGAAGCAGGTGTCGAGCACGTCGGAAGAGGTCATGCCCTGGTGCACGAAACGGGCGTCCGGGCCGACGATTTCCGCCAGATGGGTCAGGAAGGCGATGACATCGTGTTTGGTTTCGCGCTCGATCTCGTCGATACGGTCGATGTCGAACGTGGCATTGCCGCCTTTTTCCCAGATGGTCTTGGCCGCTTCCTTCGGGATCACACCGCGCTCGGCCAGGGCGTCGCAGGCATGCGCCTCGATCTCGAACCAGATACGGAACTTCGATTCCGGCGACCAGATGGCAACCATATCGGGGCGGGAATAGCGCGGGATCATCTGCGAATGGACCTCATATGTGGAAATTCTGGCTGCGGAATAGCAGAGGGGCGCGGCCCCTTCAATGAGGAGAGGCGGTTTTTACTTGCAGCAGGGTGCCTGAATGTGAATTTTACGGTGCACACATAGGCGATGCGACTGTCTTTGAGGAGACACGGATGACGATCTGGCGGCCGGCTAACACGATTTCGGTGAAGGCGCTTGCCTTGATCTGGCAGGACGATGCGTTGCTTCTGGCCGATGTCCGAGACGACACGGGCCGTATCACCGGTATGCGGCCGCTGGGCGGAACGGTGGAATTCGGCGAGCCCTGGCGCGATACGCTTCAGCGAGAGTTTCTGGAAGAACTGGGAGCAAGGATCATCTTGCTCGACGATTATATCGTGATGGAGAACATCTACGATCATCACGGCGTCCCGGGCCATGAGGTGGTTTTCCTGTGCCACGCCCATTTCACCGACAACAGCTATTACCGGATGGATACGATCATTTACGAGGTGAATGACGAAACCGTTGGTACAGCGCGGTGGATCACGTTGGAAGAACTGGCTGCCAAGGGACTTGAACTCTATCCCTCTGGATTGAAGGACAGACTGCCTGGGCGGACCGGAAAACCAGTTCCAGGCCGCCGGTTCAGCTGATCCGGCGCTCGCAAGCCGTCACTCGGTATCGCCGTATTCCATCTGCTCGTCGGCTTTCTCCTCGGCCATGTATTGATCGAACTTCTCCTGGCGCAGGTGCAGACGCACCGCCAGGATGTAGATCGCCACTGCCAGCGCGGAGACCACGGCAATATCCGGGCCGACCGGCAGGTATCCGGCACCACCACCAAAGGACCCGAGCCACGAGAGCAGCACCAGACCTGCGAGATAGGGCGCAAGCCAGGCCGCTTCGCGCCAGTCAAGGCTGTGGAAGCCTCCCTGGCTGTTGCGGTAGATCATCAGCAGGAAACCGATGAGCAGGCAGATGCCCAGGTGCAGCATGGTGTCCCAGCCGCTCCAGTAGATGATCAGGCTTGCGACCACAAAGGCAAAGCACCCGGTGACAGGGGCAGCCGGCAGCACGAAGGCACGCGGCACATCGGACATCAGCTCCCGGAAGGCCAGCACGGCGACCGGGCCGACAACGAATGACAGCACGATGGAGGACGTGTTGAGGGCGAGCACTTCCTTGAACGGCAGGATGAAGAAGAACAGCGCCGACACGGCGAAGTTGATCAGCAGAGCGAACAGCGGCACGCCGCGGGCGGACAGGGTTTCCATGAACTTCGGAAACAGGCCGTTCTGTGCCATGGCAAGGCCGAGACGTGCATTCGAGCTGACGGAAACGAGCGCCGAGGCAAAACTGGAAATGCGGGCGCTGCTGTCCAGAATGCTGACGATCCAGAGCGCACCGACGGCGGTGGCGAGGGCCGCCATGGGGCCGAGCTCACCCGGGAAGCTGAGCGCTGCCCAGCCTTGCTTGAGCTGTGACGGGT
This sequence comes from Stappia sp. BW2, assembly GCF_008107695.1. GTDB lineage: Bacteria > Pseudomonadota > Alphaproteobacteria > Rhizobiales > Stappiaceae > Roseibium. Next base: position 779,656 of record NZ_VIRG01000070.1, read on the forward strand.
CAAGCGCGCCAAGAAAGGCAAGCTGCAGACCGCCGTAGATCAAGAGGCAGACCACAAGACTGATCACCAGCGCCAGAGGCACATTGACTTTCGGATTACGAGCCTCGCCCGCCATATCGATCACGTGCCGGAAGCCGATCAGGGCGAAGATCACACCGCCGGTGGAAATCGCTGACAGAATGCCTTTCAGGCCTTCCGGCGCAAAACCGCCGTATTCGCTGAAATTGGCGTACCGGAACTCGGACGTCAGAATGACGGCAGCAAGCAGCGCCGGCACAAGGATCTTCACCCAGGTCAGTGCGGTGTTGATACGGGCAAAGAAACGGACGCCAAAGGCGTTGAGCACGGTAAAGAGTGCCAGCAGAACGCAGGCAACGGCCAGCCCAGGGGGGGTGAGAAGCCCGTCCGATCCGTAAAGCCAAGGGGCAAGGCTCTTGGAGTACCGCAGCACGGCCTCCACCTCGATGGTGGCCGTGGTGTTGTAGCCGACCCAGGCTGTCCAGCTCATCGTCATGGAGACAACCGAGCCGTGGGAGAAATGCGGTACGCGCCCAATGCCGCCGGCCACCGGCAGGATCGTCGCGATCTCCGCGAAAGTCGCGGCCAGAAGCAGCATGGCGAAGCCACCGATCACCCAGGCTATGAGGGCCGATGGCCCTGCCGCCTGGGCGGCCATCAAGGGCGCAAACAGCCAGCCAGATCCAAGAATTCCGCTGATCGCCACGAAGGTGAGGCCCAGCAGACCGATACTGCGTTGCATATGCGCCAAGACGAATCCCCCCAGTCTTTAACGGAGAGAGCTTAACCGAGGGATCGTCTCAACGGAAAGACGCGTTGCGGAAGTATTTGGCGTGTGTCTGGCAGTGAGGGGTGAAGCCGGTGCCTTGGGCCCATCTTTCGAGACGGACCTGGCGGTCCTCCTCAAGATGAGGGGGCATTTGTAGAAAGGTTGAAGTCCTATATTGTATTTAGGCCTCTATCCTCCACACCTCATCCTGAGGAAGCGCGAAGCGCTGTCTCGAAGGATGGGCGGATCGCTTATTTTTTCGATGCAGTCTCACCCCGTTTCGACAGTTGGGGAAGCAGATCGAATTCTCCGTTGATAAGCGCTTCTTTCTTGTCACGCCGCCACCCTTTTACCTGCCGTTCACAGGCAATTGCGTCGGTAAGTTGCTCGAACTCGCAATTGAACACCAGTTCAACCGGTCGATACCGCGCAGTGTAGCCGTCATAAGTTCCTTGTTGGTGTTCACTAACGCGGCTTGCGAGATCCTTCCTCGTGACGCCTGTGTAGTAGCTGCCGTTCGAACACCTGAGGATGTAGAATGTAACGGTCATCCGTGCTGAATATCATGACTTGTGGAAGGAATGGACGGCTGTCTGGTGTGGTGGCCCATCCTTCGAGACGGACCTGAAGGTCCTCCTCAGGATGAGGGGGAGTGTGTGGAAAGTCTGACGTGCAAGTTGCCTCACAGTCCCCACCACCTCATCCTGAGGAAGGCTGAAAGCCTGTCTCGAAGGATGGGCCGCTTGCTCAGGTTGTTACCTGAAGATTTCCCGTCGACCAAAGTGCGTTTTCACGCTGAACGCCGGCTTCAAGCTTCTTCTGCAGCCTTCCGGATCGCCGAGATATTGCCGGCATAGCTTTCCACCGTGCCACCCTTGAAGACCGCCGAACCTGCCACCAGAACGTTGGCGCCGGCTGCGGCGACGAGGGGGGCGGTTTCGGGGGTGACGCCGCCGTCGATTTCCAGATCGATCGGGCGGTCACCGATCATCTGGCGGATGCGGCGGGTCTTTTCGACCTGGGACTGAATGAACTTCTGACCACCAAAACCGGGGTTGACCGTCATCACTAGAATGAGGTCCAGCCGGTCGAGCACATATTCAAGGACGCTTTCGGGGGTCGACGGGTTCAGCGAGACACCGGCCTTCTTGCCCAGATTGCGGATGGCCTGTAGCGAGCGGTCGAGGTGTGGGCCGGCTTCGGCATGAACGGTGATGATGTCGGACCCGGCCTTGGCGAATGCTTCCAGATAAGGATCGCAAGGGGCGATCATCAGGTGGGTGTCGAAGATCTTGTCCGTGTGCGGGCGCAGCTTGGCGATAACATCCGGGCCGAAGGTGATGTTCGGTACGAAATGGCCGTCCATGACGTCGAGATGGATCCAGTCGGCGCCCGCTTCCACGACGTCGCGGACTTCCTGGCCAAGCTTGGAAAAATCGGAGGCGAGGATGGAGGGGGCAATCTTGATGTCGCGCGGCATGGCAAACTCCCGGACAGGCCAGACGGGCCGTTATCGTTCCGTTTCTGATGGTGCCGCCGCGCTAGCACTTCTGGTGCGGCCGGGCAAGATGTCCGTGCCGTCCTCAAACGCTTTATGCGCCTAAAGCCGTCCCGTTATCGCCAGATATCTGCGGTCCGGCCCCTCGAAACCGTGACTGTCCATCTGGATGATCACGGCAAAGACAGGCGGGGCTTCATCCGGAAAATGCGTAACGATGCGCTCGATGCGGTAGGCCAGCGGGCAGCGCCGGCTTTCGGGCAAGCTGCTGTCCTCGTTCAGGATGCGGGTCACGCCGTTGTGCACCATGGTCAGACGGAAACCCTTGGTCTCGGCGCCGTAGCTCTGGCACTGGGCATTCGGCATGGGGTATTCCGACAGCGTGAGGTCGATTGGATCGTCACCTGACAGGAAGGTGACGCGCGGGGCGACAAGCATCTTGTGAGGATCTGAGGTCAATTCCGTGCGCGGGTTGAAGCCGACGGTCTGGCCTTTTCCGGCAATGGCTTTTTGCTGCAGCAGCGGCTGCGCGGCAAGACGGTTCTCCGCGCGGGTCTCGGAGAGGGCGTTGTCGGCTGAATCACCCGGGCCCGGGTCGACATCCTTGCGCAGGCGGAAGGGCGCGGGCGGCACCCAGGTATCGCCAATCACGTCGACAACGAAGATTTCCGAATAGGGAAAGCCCGAGCCGTCCTGCACGCCGTATTGTTCGAAGGCGAAGAAGTCGCCGTTTCGGGAAAACCCGAGAAGTTGAAGCTCGGCAGTGTCTCCGGCAAGGGCTGCCGGGGCGAGGCCTGCACCGGCCAGAAGGAGCGTTGCGGCACACAGCAGACCCCGGCCTGCGGAAGCGGTCAGGCTTTTGACGGTGGATGACAGAACGGGCACGGCGTTTTCCTCATGCGAGATGACTGGTCTGGCAAGAGGTAAGCCTAGCAGGTTTACCTGTCAGGTGGGCTACGTCACAGTTTTGACGTTCAGACGGCAGAAAACGCGCACAAAGGGCGTCAGCAACAGCGGCAGGATATAGATCGGAAACTGGCCGATCGCGAACCAGAGCCAGGTGAACTCCGGAAGCGTGCCACCGAAGGCGGCAACCATCAGCCCCATGTTGCGGGTGCCGCAGGTGTGGGCGATCGCATAGGCATCTTCCCGGGTCGACGGCGAAAACACAAGCAGGCTGAGAGCAATCTGCACCAGCGCGAGGCAGAAGGTGAGGGCGGTGAGGCCCAGCGTGAACAGCGGCTTTGCAGCAAAACTCGCCGCGACACCATCCATCGCGGCGATGGCGAAGACCAGCAGCAGGAGCACATTGAGACCGCTGATATGGTGGGACGAACGGGCCAGGCGCTCCTCGCCGGCGAGTTTGCGGAAGGCCATCGAGACAACAAAGGAGCCGCTGAGAAGAACCGAAAGCTGTAGAGCAAGTCCGCCGACGCTGAGGGGCAGCGAAGGCCCCAGTATCAATTTCCCGATGAACGGGGCGGTCAGAGGGGTGATGATCAGTCCGGCAACGGAAAGCGCAAGGCTGAGGGTGCCGTCAAGGCCGAGCAGATAGATAAAGGCCGGGGCCGCCATCACCGGCGGAGCGGCGGTCGCGATGAACAGGGCCAGCATGACGTCATCGCCGAGAGCCCGCAGGCCCGACAGATCGATCAGGAGCCAGGTCAACAAGGGCGTGCCGATCATCATCCACAGGAGAGCGGCAATCAGAAGCGCAGGCCGGCGCAGACGCATTCTTACGGCGAACGTGTCGACGCGCAGAAAGGCCAGGGTCAGCAGGCTGAAGACGGCAACGCTCAAATAGGGACGCAGATAGGCGGACAGGGACGGCAAGGCCATGCCGATGAAAATACTCACAGCAAGAGCGGCCGTTCCGTTGCGTCCGATCCATGCCAAGCCTGCACCGCACCATCGAATCATCTTAAGTTGTCCTTTGACCGCGAGTTGTGGCAGGCACTTTCGCCTCTTAAAGGATCCGGACCCTGGACGCCAGAGATACGGCACGGTCCGGAACAGGCATGACAGCAAAAAACAGGCAAATGCAATCCTTTGACGTGATGGTGCTCGGCGCCGGTATCGTCGGCGTATCGACGGCGCTGCATCTGCAGCGGCTGGGCCTTTCGGTTGCTTTGATCGACCGCAAGCACCCGGGCGAGGAAGCTTCCTTCGGAAATGCCGGCATTGTCCAGCGCAATGGTTTCGTGCCGCACGCGGTGCCGACGCAACCGCTGAAGCTTCTGGGGATCCTGTTCGGTCGTTCGAGCGCCGTTTCCCTGGACATTGCGACCGTTTTTCGTCTGCTGCCCTGGCTGCGCCAGTTCCATGCCGCCGGCAGCGCACGGGGAGTTGAAGCCTATTCACGGGCGGTCGCTCCGTTCCGGGCCTTCGCAGTCGAGGAACATCTGGATCTGGCGCATGCAACCAATGCGGAGCGCTTTTATCGCCACGGTGGCTGGCTGCATCTCTACCGCTCGGAGACGGCGTTTCAGGAAGGCGATTTCGAGCGGCAATATGCAAGAGTGTTCGGCGTTGCCTACCGGGAACTTTCGGCAGGGGACATCGGGTCGCTTGAGCCTGCCTTGTCAGCGCAAGGACTGAGAGGTGTGCATTGGCCGGAGAGTTGCTCGGTCTCCAATCCCGGTGCCGTGATCGATACCTTCTGGCGGCACTTTATCTATGAAGGCGGCGGGTATTTTCGTGCCGATGCCCGGAAGGTGAAGCAGGAAAGCGGTGGCTGGCAAGTCGAGGGGGAACTTGGAACAGTGTTCGCCCGGCAAGCCGTGGTCGCTCTCGGGGCCTGGTCAATGGATCTTTTGGAGCGTCTGGGGGAAAGCTATCCGCTTGCGGTCAAGCGCGGTTACCACATGCATTACCGTCCGCTTTCGGGGGCTTCGTTGTCCCGTCCGGTGGTGGATGTCGAAAATGGCTTTGCCCTGACCCCGACCGACAACGGCATTCGGCTGACGACGGGCGTGGAACTGGCCGAGCGCGATGCTCCGCCAAATCCGGCAATCATCAAGCTGGCGAAACGCCGGGCGGAGGAACTCATTCCGCTTGGGCGCGCCTTGCAGGACCAGCCGTGGATGGGCAGCAGGCCGTGTCTGCCGGATTCGCTGCCTGTGGTCGGGCCGTCAGTAAAGTTTCCGGGGCTGTGGCTGAACTTCGGGCACGGCCACGACGGGTTTACCCTTGGGCCGGTGACGGGACGTCTGCTGGCCAGCATGATTGCGGGCAAGCAGCCCTTCCTGGACCCGGCGGGACTGTCTCCGTTGCGCTTTGCCACCTGAGCGGCGCGGGATTTATTTGATCAGGGGTCAGCTTTCCCGCAAGGGAAGGGCAACGGTATCCTTCACCGTGTTGACGACGATGCGTGACTGCACATCGGAGACGAGCGTATTGTCCAAAAGCTTCAATCGGAGAAAATTATCGTAAGTTTTGATATCATCGGTCACAACCTTGATAAGATAGTCGACGGCACCGGTGATGCGCTCGCAGGTAACGACCTCGGGCCAGTGATGAACCAGCTTGTCGAAGGTTTCCATGTTCTCGCGGCTGGGAACGGCAAGCTTGACGAAGGAATAGGCCACGAAGCCGAGACCCACGGATTCGCGGTCGATAATGGCAGTGATCTGGCGGATGATTCCCTGTTCTTTCAGGCGCTTTATGCGGCGCCAGCAAGGCGTTTGGCTCATGCCCGCTTCCTTTGCCACTTCGGCAATGGAGAGCGATGCATCCCGTTGCAGCACTCGCAGAACACGTATGTCCGACGGGTCGAGAAGATATTTATCTGTCATTGGATGTTTTAGGAATTTTTATTCTGCCTCTGGGTTATTAGCGGTAACGATAGCACAGAAATTGCCTGAGAAAAGGATGATATTACCTACTAACTGAGGTTACCGTCGGGGAGACCACCCCAGATGTCGGTTGAGGAGGAATTCGGATGAATGTGCATATGCCAACCGTAACCCTGGAGGACAAATATGTCGCCACGGAGGGACGGGTCTATCTGACAGGCATACAGGCGCTTGTCCGGCTGGCGCTCGATCGGGCGCGTCTGGATCAGTTGGCCGGCCTGAAGACAGGCGGCTTCATTTCCGGATATCGCGGGTCACCACTTGCCGGGTACGACACCGAGCTGATGCGTGCCCACCGCCACCTCAAGGGATATGACGTCGTCTTCAAGCCGGGCGTCAACGAAGAGCTTGGCGCAACCGCCGTGTGGGGAAGCCAGAAGCTGCGCGGCGAGGGCGGTGTCGGACGGGCGACTGCTTACGATGGTGTCTTCGGCATCTGGTACGGCAAGGCGCCGGGGGTCGACCGTGCAGGCGACGCACTGCGCCAGGCGAATGCTTCGGGCACAGACCGCAACGGCGGCGTTCTCGCGCTTGCCGGCGACGACCACCTTGCAAAATCCTCCATCCTTCCGGCGCAGAGCGAATTCTATTTCGAGCATGCCGAAATTCCGGTTCTGAACCCGGCCGACATTCAGGACGTTCTCGACTATGGCCTGCACGGCCTGGAAATGTCTCGCTTCACCAGCCTCTGGACAGCGCTGATCTGTGTGGCTGACACGATGGACGCATCGGCGACGATCAACATTTCTCCGAACAGACTGCGCATGATGCGTCCGCTGGAAGGCGACCCGCGCAAGGACTATCACCAGAACCGTGACCTTCTTCTAGGCAATCGCCTTGAAACCGAGCGCCTGGTGCGTGACCTTCGCATTCCGGCGGCTCAGGCCTATGTGCGCACCAATGGTCTCGACCGCGTCACCTTCGGCGCAAGGACCCATCCGAAATACGGGATCGTTGCTTCCGGCAAAGCCTACCGGGATTTGCTGCAGGCACTCGACCTGATGGGAATTACCGAGGATTTTGCCAAGGCGCTGGGCCTTGGGGTCTACAAGGTGGCCATGAGCTGGCCGCTGGAGCCGTTGGGCCTTCGCGATTTTGCCCGTGGCGTTGAGCGCCTGCTTGTGGTCGAACACAAGCGCGCCTTCATGGAAAGCCAGATCAAGGAGATTTCCTACCACTGGCCGGAAATGAGCCGGCCGGAAATCTGGGGCAAGCGTCGTCCGGACGGCAAGCCGTTCCTGTCGGATGTCCTGGAACTGTCTGTCGCCGAGCTGATCGAAGGCCTGATGAGCTGGCTGCCGGGAGAAGTGGTCTCGGAAGAAATGCGCGCCGTTGCCGACCGCATGACCAAGCAGGCCATGTGGGCACAGGGCCACGCGGAACGCGCAGCCCGCATTCCCTATTTCTGTTCCGGCTGTCCGCATTCAACGTCCACCAGAACGCCGGAAGGCTCTCGCTCGCTGCCGGGCATCGGCTGCCACGCCATGACCGAAATGGCCGGGCGGACGACGGAAGGCCAGATTGCCATGGGCGGCGAGGGTGTTCTGTGGGTCGGGCAGCAGCCCTTCTCCGGCGATAGCCACGTCTTTGCCAACGTGGGGGACGGCACCTATTTCCATTCCGGCATATTGGCGATCCGTCAGGCGCTCGCCTCCAATGTGCCGATCACCTACAAGATCCTGTATAATGATGCGGTCGCCATGACCGGCGGTCAGAAGGTGGACGGCCAGCTCAGTGTGCCGCAAATCACCCGCCAGCTGGAGGCCGAAGGCGTCGAGCGGATCGCGGTCGTTTCGGAAAATCCCGACAGCTACGGTTCCTGGACACCGCTTGCACCGGGCACCAAGGTTTACCACCGCGACGAGCTGATGGACGTTCAGGAAGAGATGCAGACTTTCAAGGGCGTCTCGGTGATCGTTTACGACCAGACCTGTGCCGCGGAAAAACGCCGCCGGCGCAAGCGCGGGCAGTTTCCCGATCCGGACATGCGCCTCTTCATCAACGACCGGGTTTGCGAAGGCTGCGGCGACTGTTCAGTGCAGTCCAACTGTCTGTCGGTCGAGCCTCTGGCAACGCCCTTTGGCGAAAAGCGCGTCATCAACCAATCGAGCTGCAACAAGGACTTTTCCTGCATCAAGGGGTTCTGCCCGTCCTTTGTCGAGATCAATGGCGCCGCGCTGAAGAAGCCGAAGAAGGCTGAGGTCGACATTGACGCGCTGGTGGAAGCTCTGCCGCTGCCGACTCTGGCCTCGCTCGATCGCACCTGGAACACGCTGGTGGCCGGTATCGGCGGCATGGGCGTGACCACGATCAGCGCGGTCCTGGCGATGGCGGCCCATGTGGACGGCAAGCAGGCTTCCACGCTGGACATGACCGGCCTTGCCCAGAAAGGCGGACCGGTGACGTCTCACGTGCGTTTTGCCGCCGGCAACAAGTCCATCGAGGGACCGCGGGTTCCCGCTGCCAGCCTCGATCTTCTGATCGCCAGCGACATGGTGGTGGCCGCAAATGCGGATCAGCTCGCACTTGCCCATCGTGGCCACACGATGACGGTTGCCAACACCAAGGTGGCCCCGACTGCGGAATTCGTGCTGAAGCAGACACTTTCCTTCGACGAAAAGCAGATGGACAGCTCCCTGCGCAAGGCGTCCGGCACGTATCTGCCGGTCAACGCGGCCGATATTGCCGAGAAACTTCTGGGCGATGCCATTTACGCCAACATGCTGCTGGTTGGTATGGCGTTCCAGAGCGGCGCGCTGCCGGTGTCGGACTATGCCATCGAAACCGCACTTGAGCTGAACGGTGCGGCGGTGAAGAACAACATCAAGGCATTCCGGGCAGGCCGTGTGCTGGCTGCCGATCCGGAAAAGCTTCTGAAGACGCTGCCCAGCGAAGCCAAGCCGCGTGTCTTTACCGTTGACGAGAAAATCGCCTTCAACGCGCAGGAGCTGACGTCCTATCAGAACGCGGCCTATGCGCAGCGCTATCTGGATCTGGTCGGCAAGGTCAAGGCAGCTGACGAAGCCCATGGCACAGGCACGATGCGCCTGACGCAGACGGTCTGCAACATGCTCTTCAAGCTGATGGCCTACAAGGACGAATATGAAGTCGCGCGGCTTTACAGCGATCCGGCCTTCAAAACGAAGGTCGCACAGCGCTTCGAAGATCCGAAAAAGCTGAAGGTTCATCTGGCTCCGCCGTTCCTTGCGCATCGCACGGACCCCAAGACCGGCCGTCCGCAGAAGATTGCCTTCGGTCCCTGGATCTTTAAGGCCTTCAGCTTGCTGGCGAAGTTCAGGGGTCTGCGCGGCAAATGGTATGACCCGTTCGGCCGGACGGCGGAACGCAAGGCAGAGCGCGCGCTTGTCGGTCAATATGAAGCTGATATTGCCGCAATCCTCCAGCGGCTGCCGGAAGGCCAATACGGGCTTCTGGTAGAGCTTGCGCGGGTTCCGGACCTTGTCCGCGGCTTCGGTCCGGTAAAGGATGCCAATATTGAAGCGGCTGCCGAAAAGCGCCGTGTTCTGCTGGAGCAGCTCGACAAAAGCAACGATGGCGGCTCGGACAACAAGACCGCTTCCAAGGAATTTCTGGCAGCGGCCGAGTAACGCTTAACCAGTGAAAACAAAAAAAACGGCGCCGAAAGGTGCCGGTTTTTTGTTGCGCCCGTCAATTTCCCGAAGGTGCGGTTCGGGACGCTGTGCGTATGTTCAGACCGTCCTTATTCCAGGACACTTAACTCCACGGACCGCTTACGACCGTCCTGCGCCTGTTTTCCTCTCTGGCTCGCAGGCCGTTGTCGCTGAGAACATCCTTGAGCAAATCGTCCGGAATGCGGTGGCGACTGGATGGCAAGGACCCCGAGGCGCCGAGTTTCCGCCGCAGGAAGGCGATCAGTCGGAAAAGACCCCGGGTTTTCGCGGGCGGCGTAGTGGCAGTGCGGGGAAAACGGACGACAGAGGACATTGTGGTTTCCAATAAAGAAATATTGTTCTTTCTTTATTGTGTGGATTTGGAGGGGCGTCAATAAGAAAAGGAAATTATTTCTTTATCGAGTGATTGCACTCTGACCGCGAACCAGTCCAGGAGTCCAGAGGAGCGGCGCAGGTGTTTCAGCAAGTCGTAAACCCTGACTGCCAGACCCGTTCCTATCGGCTCGCGAAATGGTTTTCCGCTAAAAATATCCAGATTTCGGGAGCCCGAAAAAAGCGGATTTTACGAAGTTGGTTTTGACAAAAGATTATATTTTTCAGAGTGATATGGATGATGTGTACGATATAGTTAGAATTGATCTCAAGTTTTACAAAAAGACGATTACATTCTGGAAAAGCGCGTTTCGACCTTCTTTAAAACTCATCGTCATTTTCTGTACCAACGCCAAACCGGCACATTTGCGAAAATTGGTAATGAAACATGACTGAAGCGTTGAAAACAGAACTGGTAAACTTCTCGGAGCTGACCGGTGAAGCTGGCAGCGCCCGGAGGGCCGAACTGGCCCGGCATGTCGCCACCCTGTTTGCCCTGACATCCGACCGCTGCTCCGACGAGCAGGTCGATATCTATGATTCCGTTCTTCTGCGGCTTGTCGACATGGTGGAAGATGAAGTCCGCCGCTATGTCGCCGACCAGATGTCCAGCCTGAGGCGCGGCCCGGAAGAGACGATCCGCCGTCTGGCCGATGACGAGATTGACGTGTCCGAGCCGATCCTTTTGCGCTCGACCGTTCTGCGGGAAGCCGACCTGATCAAGATCGCCGAAAAGCGCGGCAACGCCCACCGCTTCGCGATTGCGCAGCGGGAGGTCCTGTCCGAAGAACTGACCGACGTTCTGGTGCGCCGCGGTGACCTGAAGGTCAAGCGCAAGGTGGCCAGCAACGATGGTGCCTGCCTGTCGGATGCATCGATCATGTCCCTGATCAGCGATGCGGCTTCAGATGCGACGCTGCAGCTTTCCTTAAGCGAACGCGCGGATCTGGCCGAGGCTCATATCGCCAGCCTGATCTCGGTTGCCAGCGAAGAGGTTCGTCGGAAGCTGCATGCGGCCGGCCGAAGCCATGAAGCGCACCGCGTTGACGAAGCCGCCGATATCGCCGCGCAGCGCATGTCCAACCAGTATTGGCTTGGCCGCTATGATTTCGAGACCGCCCGCAGCCGTGTGCTGTTGCTGGCAAAGCGCGGAATGGTCAACGAAGCGGCCTTGCGCCGGTTCGCCTCGGAAGACCGCTTTGCAGAAGCGGTTGCCACATTTGCCTGGCTGGTGAGATGCGGTGTCGAGGAAGTCAGCCACTGGATGGTACGGCCTGATCCGGAGCCCTTCGTTATTCTTGCCAAGTCCTCCGGCTTCTCCTCCATCACCGTTGGTTCGCTGTTGTCCATCGGCCCCTGGCGTCACCGCCTGACACCGGAAGTGCGCAGCGACGCCATGTCCATGTTCGAACGCATGACCATCGCCGAGGCCAAGCGCAAGATGGCCCATTGGAACAACAACGTTCTTAACTGACACATTTCTGCAAGGCGCCTCCTGCCTGCTAAGGCCCGGTTCAAATGGATCGGGCCTTTCTTTTTCAGCCTTTCCCGACAAGCCGGTTTTCTTTCAAAAGGCACGGATACGTGCCACAAAAGATCGGGATCTTTTTCGCGACTCGTCCGGGGCTGATATGCGCTTTTCACACCAAACCATTCGCCGATCCTGCCTGACCATCAGTGGCCGTCGGGGCCCTGGCAGGGCGATCTTTCTTCTGTCCGGTCTCCTTGCGCTTTTCCTGTGTCTGGGCGGTCTCCCCTCCGGGGTGCAAGCGCAGGGCATTCCCGGGCTGTTTTCCGGCGCTGTGTCTTCCAAGGCAGAGACAGGCACCGGCAGTGCGGCTGCCGGTGAAAGGGCAGGCGGAGAAGCGCAGCCGGAAGCGGTCAGTAGTGCGACACCAGAGGACGACGCCGGGGCGGGAGAAAGCGCGCTTCAGACAATGGATGAGTTCGCGGACAATGCCGTGAAGTCCCGCGACGTTCTGAAGTCCATCTTCCAGAAGATCCCGGAGATCCGGCAGGTGATGGTGAAGACCTTGCGCGCTCAAGGAGGCGAGCAAGGACTTGGCTGGATGCCGGCGACGTTTCTGGACATTCTGATCGCCGTGGTTCTGGGTATGACTGCATACACCTTGTTGAGCCGATGGGGCCGGCGGCAATTCGCGTCTTGGTACCGGCCGGATGCGACGACACGTGCCGACAAGATCATCTATCTTTATTCCCGGGCGATTTTGATGTTTGTCGGCGTCGGGCTGTTTTTTGCCGTTTCGGCCGCTGTTTTTCTTCTGATCGGAACCGGTATTGATGCGTCCAACAAGACGGCCCTGGTGGTCGTGGGCACCCTGACGGCGTTTCTGGCGATGCGTGTCGTCTGGTTGAATGTTCTGGCGCCGGACGCCGAAACCCACCGGCTGGTGGCGCTTTCCAACCAGGAAGCAACCGGGCTCTACAGGACACTGCTGGTCGGCACCGGTGTGTCGCTGATGGCGGTTGCCTTCTGCCTGTGGATGGAGCGGCTGGGGCTGTCGGCGGACATTCATAAACTTGCGTTGATCGCAGCGTCCGCGCTGTCGATGGTGATCCTGTCCGGCATTGCGATTGTCTATCGCCGGGTGATTGCACGGTTGATCCGGGGCAAGAGAGGAATGGACGCGCCGATCTGGCGCAGGGCGCTGGCCGGTGTCTGGCACTTCCTCGCTGTTGCCTATTTCTTCCTGGCCTGGGGCATTTCGGCCGTGCGCATCCTGCTCGACCTGCCGGACGCCATCGGTCTTGTAGGCGCTCCGCTGGAAGTGCTGTTGATGGCCGCAGTTGCCTATGGCGTCTTGATCCTGATTATCGACAGGGTTCTGCTGCCACGGCTGGACACGGTCGCCGCACAGGAAAAAATCGCTCAGGACATCCAGAGCACCGAAACGGGCGAGGCCGACGAACAGGACGTTGCCAGCGCATTGGCACAGGCACGTGCGGAAGCTGCCGAACGGGAAGCGCGGCGCTCTCCCTTCCGCGACCTGTTCGACCGCGGTGCCACAATCCTGGTCGTGTTCACTTCGCTGGACATGCTGGCTTCCAAATGGGGGCTGCCGCTGGCAGGAAGCGGCTCACTGATCGGTTCCTTCGTCGAGGTGCTGCTGGTCATGTTCCTCGGCTACATGGCCTATGAAGCCGTCAAGATCGTCATTGATCGGGAAATCGCCAAGGAAGCGCCGGCGGAAAAGGACGAGGAGGCGGAAGTCGGCGGAACCGGCGAAAGCCGGATTTCGACCTTGCTGCCGATCTTCCGCAACTTCCTGCTGATCACGATTGTCGTTATCGCCTCCATGGTGGTGCTGTCGCAGCTCGGCGTGAACATCGCCCCGTTGTTCGCCGGTGCCGGTGTCGTCGGTCTGGCGGTCGGCTTCGGGGCGCAAACCCTGATCCGGGATATCTTTTCAGGCGCATTCTTTCTGATCGACGATGCCTTCCGCAAAGGGGAATATATCGATATCGGCAGTGCCAAGGGCGTCGTTGAAAAAATCTCGATCCGGTCCATGCAGCTGCGGCACCACCGTGGTGCACTGACAACGGTTCCCTTCGGCGAGATTCAGAAGGTCGAGAATTTTTCGCGCGACTGGGCCGTGATGAAACTCGCGTTCCGCGTCACCTACGACACAGACGTGGAGAAGATGCGCAAGATCATCAAGAACTTCGGTAAGGAACTGCTGGAAGACGAGTATTACGGCCCCATGTTCCTGGCTCCGCTGAAGTCTCAAGGCATCATGTCGATGGAAGACAGCGCCATGATCGCGCGTGTCAAGTTCACCACCAGGCCCGGCAAGCAGTTCGAGCTTCGCAAGGTCGTTTATGCGGGCCTGCGCGATCTGTTCGAAAAGAACGGCATCCGCTTTGCGCATCGACAGGTGACCGTCCGCGTTGCCGGGTCTGATGAAGAGGAAGAGGCAATGTCGCCTGCTGCCAAGGAAGCTGCCGCAGCGGGTGCTGCTGCCGCCGGGCTTCTGGGCGAGGAGGTGGACGGAGAAAGCAGCGGCGCTGCCGAGGACCAGCTTTAATGTGTGGCCCACAATGAAGATCAATTGGTTCGAGGCGCACCAATCCGATCATATCCGAAAGACCTGAAAAAGGCTTCACCGGGCGGCGTCAGTGCGCTGGACCGGACACAAGCCCGCTCCCTGCGCTATTGCTGACGTAGCTCTGCGATTTCTCATGCCATTCCAGCTTCGGTTCCGAAGGCGCTCCTGATCTTTGATCTGGTATGCGGGCCTTTTGGTGTTGCTTCATGCCCCTGGAGCCCTTGGCTACTCAAGCTAAACTTCCTTCATTTGAACATGCTTGGGCAGACGCAAATTCGCCTTGTCGAATTCTGCTTTCAATGCATCGGAAAAAAGGATTTCGGGCCTGGACAAACGGCGCTCACGCCAAAGATGAGCGTCGTTGATAGTGCATTTGGAAAAGGCAAGTCCGGACATGTATTTTTTGGTATTGTGACTAACCAAGTAATACTCGTGAAGTTCACTTGGCTTTTCCCAAGAACCCTCTGTGCTTTTTTGGGGAGCGAAGCTGTCCAGATACCGACCGATCAACATCGTGTAGTATTGCTTGGGATATGCTTGACCCTTTCGCATTATCACTTCGATTGGGCGAAATTCATGGACACCGGGATCCAGACGCTCGACGGCGTCCTTAAAGTCCGCGTCAACGGCAAGCAGCTGACTGTTCATCATGAACAATGAACCGAGCGTCCTGTAGGTTTTGAACAATTCGTATTTTTCAGGCCACTCGTGATCGGCCACCGGACGGAAGGGGGTGCTGTCTCCATGGACAGTTCCGGGTTCGTATTTGAAATTTCCGACCACGTGGGCAACATAACCAGCTCCCAGGAACTCCCCGTATTGCGCCTTTTCTTTCGGCGACATTTCATTTTCGAAGTAGGCCTTGAGCCGCTCGTCATAACCAACGAAATCCGCATCCGGAAAGTAGTCGCCAAAGCCGCTTGGCAGTTTTAGTCCCCACACCATCACTTATACCAACCTCAATTGAGTGAAACCTGTCTGATCCATACTTGTTTTAGCGGTTGGAAACAGTCTGAACGTTTCTACTCATCCGCATATTGAAAGAGCGCCTGCAGGGATTTGTCACCGATCTGGCCGTCAATCTTGCCATGATAGGTTCCGGCTTCCTTCAAACGGCGTTGTACCTCCTTGTTGAAGGACAGTGGGTAGGTGCCGGACCTGGTCAAGAACCAGAATTCCGCCTCGATCCTTCCGCCGGATCTCAGCGCTTTCATGAGCCAGTCGACGGCGATCTCCTTCCGATCGCTCTTGAAGGTGCCCTTCAGGTATTGAAGGGCGAGTTCCCGCATTGCAATCGGGTCGTCAGCCGCAGCAGCCTGTTCCAGCAGCTCCCGGGCCCTCTCGGTGTTTGTGTCGCCGCCGCGCCCTTGGAGATACATCCAGGCGAGGTTGGTTGCCGCCAGGGCTTCGTCGTCCGATTCCAGCGCGCGCTGGTACCAGTGGCGGGCCTTGAAATCGTTTTGCTCAATGCCTTCACCCCTGTCATAGGCTCCGGCGACGTAAAACGCGGCTTCCGGATTGCCCGCTTCAGCTGCCTTCTGAAACCACTCGAACGCCTTCGCCTCATCATAGTCGACCAGGTTGCCTTCGTTATAGGAATGGGCGAGCAGGGTCATGGCGCCGGCGTTGCCCAGACGGGCGGCTTTTTGCAGGAGCCGCAGCGTTTCTTCCGGTTGCCATTCCACGCCCTTGCCAAGCTCATAGGCGATGGCCAGTTCGACCATGGCGTCGGTGTTGTCGAGTTCCGCCGACTGGCGGTACTGGCGGGATGCCTCGGCCTCGTTGCCCGAACGGTCGAGGACCTGGCCGTAAAGCAGCCGGAGTACAGCGGCGTTGGGAAAGAGCGCGACCGCATCATAACAGGCTTGCACGGCACCTTCTGGAACACCGGCGCCGAGATCCGTGTTTTCGATCGCCAGGCACGTTTTCACCTGTGGTGAGCCTGACTGCCGGGCCTTGGCATTCTGGTTGTCCGAAATCGAGGGATGCCTGTGTCCGAGGGTTTTGTTCAGCAGCTTCAAGGCATCCTCGGCGAATTGCCCGTCCGGATAGCGGTCCAGATAAAGCCGGACTTCCTCCGGACTGTCGCCGTACCGGACGGCTTCCCACAAGGCTTCTTCGCTCGACGCACGTTCCACTGTGCCCTGTTCGGCGGGGTTGAAAGTGAAATCCAGAACCAGGGAGGAGTTTTCCCAGGGGATCTGCGCGCCTTCCGTGGTTTCAATCACATCCGTTCTCACCCGCCGCAGCATGCGGGCAACGTCGAGATCAGGAGTGGAAATGTGCGTCAGCAGCGCCTTTGTGAAGGGGCTGTTTCCCTCGGTTCCGTCAAGGGCGACATTGCCCGGCTCCGTTGCATAGGCGATCAGCGTGCCTGGACCGGCATCGACCCGGGCGAGACCCTGGCCCACTTCGACCGCTCTTGTGTCCATGGAGCGGGCAAGGCCGGGTGCGAATGGATTGTCCCGGCATGCGTCGAGCAGAATGATCCTGGTTTTTGCCGAGCCGTCCATCTGGTGCAGAAGCGATTTGACGGCGATCAGTTCGGAGTTGATATCGCTCTCTTCCTGCAGATGGGCGTCGGCGGGCACCAGATAGTTCTCGCCAGCGACCTGAATTCCGTGCCCGGCGTAAAAAAACAGCGCGACGTCGGCCCCTTCCAGGGATTTGGAAAACGTCCGGATCGCTTCCAGAAATGAGGTGCGCCCCAGATTTTCCTGTTGCAGGACCTCAAAATCCAGGCTCCTCAGGGCTTCACCAAGTTTCCTGGCGTCATTGACTGGATTTTCGAGTGTGCCGGCCGAGGTATAGTCCCCGTTTCCCACGATCAGCGCGACGCGCTTTTCTGCATGCGCCGACACCGTGAAAAGCAGGACGCTGACAAAGAGGTAAATGGATTTCGTCACAAGGCCGCGCTCAAAAAACACCTGACCACTCCCTGGCAGAAGGCTGCGTCAATCATTTCATCAAACATGTGCGCTGGCGGAAATAAGTCCTGCCGACTTTTGGAAACGGGAAGCAGAAAGGCCAGCATCCGGATTTAAGCGGCTTCACTTAACGGAAGCAAGCTTTCGGCTTTCGGCGCGCCTGCGGGAACGTACCAAAAGACGGAAGCAGGTCTGCCGGAAGCGCTCTGCCGGCAGGAACGGGCCTCACTTGCCCGCCCGGCAGGACATGGAAGCGCTATGCCTTGCCCTTGGTGTTTCGCAGACCGGCATATGACATTTGCGGCAAGACCGTCATAATGGTTTGCTGCATGTGTCGGATTGCCATTGTGACGGGGGGAAGAATGCTGAAACAAATGCTTCTGGGAGGCGCGCTTGCAGCCGGTCTGTCGTGTCAGGTGCTGGCGGGGCCCTTGCAGGACAAGGCGGGCGAGGCCGAGGCGGCGTTGGAAGCCGGCAACGGTGGACAGGCGATTGCCCTGATGCGGCAGGCGCTGTTCGACGTCTGGTCCAAGGCGTCACTCTCCATTCCCACTGCCTTGTTCGTGAAGGCTCCGGCCGATGGCTACGGTATCTACACGCCCAGAGCCGATGCAGCATTTGCGAAGGACGAGACGCTGCGCATCTATCTGGAGCCGGTCGGCTTTGACTGGAAAGAGCAGGATGGCCTGTTTACATCGCTTCTGACGGTCGATTTCGATCTGGCGTCACCGGATGGAAAGGTGCTTGCCGGACAAAAGGAGTTTGGCCGGTTCGACTTCAAGAGCCACGTGCCCAACACCGAATATATGGCCAACCTGACACTGAATGTCAGTGGTGCACCCTCGGGCGACTATGTGCTGGAGCTGACCGTGAACGACGAATACAGCGGCAAGACAGCCAAGGTCCGGATGCCTTTCTCGATCAAATAAGGAAGGCGGGTCAGGGGGCGGCGCATTTCTGTGCCAAGTGCGTGGACCTCTTGAGTGAAATCCGATATCGGTCCCGGCAGGCACCAGAACGGGCCGGCGACGTCTTGAGCTGCGATCCGGCAGCGCGGCCTTGCTGACGTTTGCTGATTTAGGAAACCGGGCGCACGCATGAAGCTCTACGACTGTTTTGTCTTCCATAACGAATTCGACCTTCTGGAAATCCGCCTGCGGGAAATGGGTGACCAAGTCGATTATTTTGTGCTGGTGGAGGCAAACCAGACGCAGCGGGGCGGTCCCAAGCCGTTCTATTTCGCGGAAAATCGCGCGCGTTTCGCCCCTTGGGCAGACAAGATCATCGATCTTCAGATCGCGTTTCCAGACGAGTTGCCGCCGGCGCTTGGCGTTTACAAGAACAGACGCAAGGCGGACTGGGAGCGGGAAAACTATCAGCGCAACTGTATTGCGCAGGCGCTTGAAGGATGTGCGCCGGACGACTTGATTCTGCTGTCGGATGTGGACGAGATCGTGCGGGCGGACGTTCTGCAGAAGGCGCTGGACGACAAGCTCTACAAGGGGCGCTTGCTTGTGTTCGAGCAAAGCCTGCACAAACATCATCTCAACCGCGTTGTTCCGGGCAAGACCTGGCTGCTCGGTTCGCGGATGATCGAAAAGAAATACCTGACAACTCCGCAACAACTGCGGCGGACCAAGGCGCGGATGACGAAAAAGTCCTACGTGCCAGGGTTTGTCACCCAACCGCTTCTCAGGATCCGGAACAACAATCTTTCAGGCATCAGCCGCCCGGTGACAATCCTGCCTGACGCAGGCTGGCATTTTTCCTCGATGGGCGGCCTGGAAGCGTTCCGGACAAAGTTGAATTCCGTCGTCCACGGCCAGACCGTCGATACAAGCGACATCGAGAAGCTCTACGGCCGCGAACTCGTCGGCACCGCGCTTGTCCAGCGCGACGGCCTGCCGGGCTGTGTGCGTGAGGGGCTTTTCGAGCACATGCTCGAGCAGGGTGCCAAGCCTGCGGAAAGCTGAGATGATTAGGGTGTGCTGGAGGGTGCAAGCTTTGCAGATCCGTCCGGCTTGTTCCGATTTCGTGAACCCGCTCCGCTCCACTTGATCCAATGCGTCAGCCAGGCTGCTGAAAGCGGGGAGGCGGGCTGTGCCTCTGTTCCGACATCCTGTCTCAAATTCGACGAATACGAGCCAATCGGTGTCGCATTTGTTTTGATCGCTTGCACGGTGCGTCGATTTCATATAAAGATATCTTTATATCGACATTGATGGCGAAGCTGATGACCGAAGAACAGACCCTGTCCGTTGACGATACCCTGGCTGCCCTGAGGGCGGTTGGTGAAGCAACGCGTCTGAGACTGATTGCGCTTCTGGCGGAAAGCGAACTGACCGTGAAGGATGCCACGGCGATCCTTGGTCAGAGCCAGCCGCGCATTTCGCGTCACCTCAAGCTGCTTGCCGAAGCCGATCTCATTCAGCGGTTCCCGGAAGGGGCGTGGGTCTACTACCGGCTGGCGGATGGCCCGGAAGGCCAGCTTGCCCGTGATCTAGTTGCCCGTATTTCCCTGGAAGACCCGGTGCTGGCAGCGGATCAGGAGCGGTTCCAGGCAATTCGCCGGGCGAAAGCGGATGAGGCTGCGGCTTACTTTGCTGCCCGCGCGCTGACCTGGGACAGGGAGCGCTCGCTGCATGTCTCTGAAGACGCAGTCGAGACGGCGATGCGCAAGGCCCTCGGCGACAAGCCGTTTCAGTCGTTCCTCGATCTGGGCACCGGCACGGGCCGACTGCTGGAAGTGTTTGCCGACCAGTATGTCACGGCGCTTGGTGTCGATGCCTCGCATGACATGCTGGCTGTCGCCCGCGCAAATCTCGCCAAGGCCGGGCTCTCGAACGCCCAGGTGCGCCATGGCGATGTTTATGCGCTGAATGTTCCGCCGCGGTCCTTCGATGTCGTGGCGATCCACCAGGTGCTGCATTTCCTGGACGAGCCGGCAAGGGCCCTCAACGAGGCCGCCCGCGCGCTGCGTCCCGGTGGCCGCCTGCTGATCATCGATTTCGCTCCGCATCAGCTGGAGTTCCTGCGCGAGAAACACGCGCACCGCCGCCTGGGCTTTGCCCATGACCAGATGGAGCGTTGGCTTGAAACGCTCGAACTGGACCTGGAACAGGTCACCGATCTTGTTCCGGGTGACGGCAACGACTCAAACCTTACCGTAACCCTTTGGCTTGCGCGTGACCGCCGAATTGTCACCGACCTGCCTGCCCGAGACACGTCCCGAGAGGTCGCCTAACATGACAGCCATTTCCAACCGCCGGTCTCACCAGGCCGCACCGTCCCCGATCACGGCTTCGTTCGAGTTTTTCCCGCCGAAGTCGGACAAGATGGGCGAGACGCTGTGGCAGACGGTGCAGCGGCTGGCGCCGCTCAGCCCGTCCTTCGTGTCCGTCACCTATGGTGCTGGCGGCTCCACTCGCGAACGCACGCACCGCACTGTCGAACGTATCCTCAAGGAAACAGATCTTGCACCGGCCGCGCACCTGACATGTGTCGGGGCAGCGCGCAGCGAGATCGATACGATCGTCAAAGATTACTGGGATATGGGCGTGCGTCATCTGGTGGCTCTGCGCGGCGACCCGCTAGACGGCATCGGTTCGCGCTACGTGGCGCATCCTGAGGGCTATGCCTACGCTTCCGATCTGGTGGAAGGCGTCAAGAAGATCGCCAATTTCGATATTTCCGTTTCCGGATATCCGGAAAGGCACCCGGAAAGCAGCAACTGGCAGACCGAGATCGACAATCTGAAGCGGAAGGTCGATGCGGGGGCGGACCGGATCATCACCCAGTATTTCTTCGATAATGACATGTTCGACGATTACCTGGACCGGATTGCGGCTGCCGGCATCAACATTCCGGTGATCCCGGGCATTCTGCCGATCCACAATTTCGAACAGACGATGGTGTTTTCCGCAAAATGCGGAACGTCCATTCCGCAGTGGCTGGCCCGGCGTTTTGCCGGCCTGTCCAACGATCCGGAAACCCGGAAGCTGGTCGGCGTTTCCGTTGCCTGCGAACAGGTCATGGACCTGGTCGACCGTGGCATCAACGACTTCCACTTCTACACAATGAACCGGGCCGACCTGACGTTCGCCATCTGCCACATGCTGGGCATGGGCAAGCCGGAAACCAAGGAAGATCTGGCTGCCTGAAGAGATCTGTTCGGGGAGGCCTGACCAGGCACTGAAACGAATTGAGCACCGATGCGACGTGGGAGACCCCCACGCCTGTCCCTCCCTACAAGGGGAAGGGGAACAGGCAACAAGTGGTGCATCAGTGGCGATGGAAAAGGGCAAGTGCCGGGCTTTTGCGTTGTAAAAGAGCGCGATGTGAGACCGGCGCCAGGGGCAAGGCACTTCAGACTTTCCTTCTCCCGTATGGGGAAGGGTTCGGGATGGCGGGAGTTGACGAAGCCGAAGGTCCTCTCTGTCCCTGGAGCAGGAACGGATAGAAACAAAGCGGGAAGCGGAGCGAGATGATCAAGTTAAGCACTGCCGATGCCGTTGAAACGACCGCTTTTGCGGTGCTGCGTGAAAAGGGCTTCGAGCTTCGTGTCGTCGACATGGGCGCGGACAAAAACCGGCTGATCGTCGCCAGGGACAAGGACCATGAGTTCCACGGCCATTCGGCCCTCGAAATTCTGGGGCTGCTGGCCGTCTATCAGGCCCGTGGCGACGACTGGCATCCGACGGAAGACGACGTTCACAGCCGCACCAAGTTCTGGGACGCCTCCTACAACGAAACCGACCGGAACAGCTGACGCGCTGTCCGGTTGCCAATTCAAAACCGCGCCGGCCTGAGCCGGCCAAACCAACAGACATTTCCGGAAGGAAACCCCGTGATCAAGTCAGACGCCTTCGAGCGCCTCCGTGACCTCGCCAAGACCCGTATTCTCGTCCTTGACGGTGCCATGGGCACGGAAATCCAGCTTCTGAAACTGGACGAAGCGGCCTATCGGGGCGACCGTTTCAAGGACTGGCCGAGCGACATCAAGGGCAACAACGATCTTCTGAGCCTGACCCAGCCGGATGCGATCCGGAAGATTCATGTCGACTATCTGGAGGCGGGTGCCGACATCGTCGAGACCAACACCTTTTCCTCGACAACGATTGCCCAAGCCGATTACGGCATGGAAGAGCTGGCCTATGAGCTGAACTTCGAAAGCGCGAAACTCGCGCGCGAAGCTTGCGACAAGGTCATGGCGCAGGAGCCTTCCCGGCCGCGTTTCGTGGCCGGAGCCCTCGGCCCGACCAACCGGACCGCATCGATTTCGCCGGATGTAAACAACCCGGGCTACCGTGCTGTTTCCTTTGACGATCTTCGTATCGCCTATGCCGAAGCCACACGCGGGCTCATTGCGGGCGGTGCGGATATCATCCTGGTCGAAACCATCTTCGACACGCTCAATGCAAAGGCGGCGCTGTTTGCCATTGAAGAAGTCTTCGAGGAAACCGGCAAGATGTTGCCGGTGATGATTTCCGGCACGATCACCGACCTTTCGGGCCGCACCCTGTCCGGACAGACACCGGAAGCCTTCTGGAACTCCGTCCGCCATACGAACCCGCTGACGATCGGCCTCAACTGCGCACTTGGCGCGAAGGAAATGCGTGCTCACGTGGACGAACTCGGCCGTGTTGCCGACACGCTTGTGTGCGCCTACCCGAACGCGGGCCTGCCGAACGAATTCGGCGAATACGACGAGAGCCCGGAACACATGGCCGGCCTGATCGAGGAATTCGCCTCCGCCGGTCTCGTCAACGTGGTCGGTGGCTGCTGCGGCACCACGCCTGCGCACATCAAGGCGATTGCCGAGGCTGTTGCGGACAAGAAGCCGCGCGAGATTCCGGAAATCGACGTGCACATGCGTCTGTCCGGTCTGGAGCCCTTCGTCGTGACGAAGGAGACAAACTTCGTCAACGTCGGCGAACGGACCAACGTGACCGGCTCGGCCAGGTTCCGCAAGCTGATCAAGGAAGGCGATTATGCCACCGCGCTCGACGTCGCCCGCCAGCAGGTGGAAAACGGTGCGCAGATCATCGACATCAACATGGACGAAGGCCTGCTCGATTCCGAGGAAGCCATGGTCACGTTCCTGAACCTGGTGGCTGCCGAGCCGGATATCGCCAAAGTGCCGATCATGATCGACAGTTCCAAGTGGACGGTGATCGAAGCGGGTCTCAAGTGCATTCAGGGCAAGGGTGTCGTGAACTCCATCTCGATGAAGGAAGGTGAAGAAGCCTTTATCGAGCAGGCGAAGAAAGTCCGCCGCTATGGCGCCGCCGTTGTCGTCATGGCCTTCGACGAGAAGGGACAGGCGGACACTTTCGAGCGCAAGACCGAGATCTGTGCGCGGTCCTACAAGATCCTGACCGAAAAGGTAGGTTTCCCGCCGGAAGACATCATTTTCGACCCGAACATCTTCGCGGTTGCGACCGGCATCGAGGAACATAACAATTACGGTGTCGATTTCATCGAAGCGACCGGCTGGATCCGTGAGAACCTGCCGCACGCCCATGTGTCCGGCGGTGTGTCGAACCTGTCGTTCTCGTTCCGCGGCAATGAAGCCGTGCGTGAGGCGATGCACTCTGTGTTCCTCTACCACGCGATCAAGCGTGGCATGGACATGGGCATCGTCAACGCCGGTCAGCTTGCGGTCTATAATGATCTGGAAACCGAGCTGCGCGAGCTTTGTGAGGACGTTGTCCTGAACCGGCGGCAGGACAGCACCGACAGGATGCTGGAAGCGGCCGAGCGCTGGAAAGGCGAGGGCGGCAAGAAGAGGGAAGCCGATCTCACCTGGCGCACGTGGGGTGTTGCCAAGCGCCTGGAACACGCGCTCGTTCACGGCATTGCCGATTACGTGGAAGAAGACACCGAGGAAGCCCGCCAGGCTTTCGACCGGCCCTTGCATGTGATCGAAGGCCCGCTGATGGACGGCATGAATGTCGTCGGCGATCTGTTCGGATCGGGGCAGATGTTCCTGCCGCAGGTGGTCAAGTCCGCCCGCGTCATGAAGAAGGCGGTCGCCTATCTGATGCCTTTCATGGAGAAGGAAAAGGAAGAGCTCGGCCAGACCGGACAGTCTTCCGCCGGCAAGATCCTGATGGCGACGGTCAAGGGCGATGTGCATGACATCGGCAAGAACATCGTCGGCGTCGTGCTCCAGTGCAACAACTTCGAGGTGATCGATCTCGGGGTCATGGTGCCGACAGCGAAGATCCTCGATACCGCGCGTCAGGAAAAGGTCGACATGATCGGGCTTTCCGGACTGATCACGCCGTCGCTGGATGAAATGTGCCATGTTGCCGCCGAGCTGGAACGGGAGGGGCTCGATGTGCCGCTTCTGATCGGCGGGGCGACGACGTCCAAGATCCATACCGCGGTGAAGATCCACCCGAACTATGCTCGCGGCCAGGCGATCTATGTCACCGATGCGGGCCGGGCTGTCGGCGTCGCTTCCAAACTGATGAGCGAAGGCGGCCGTGCGCCGTATTATGCTGATGTGCGTGCCGAATATGCCGACATTGCTGAAAAACATGCGGCCGGGCGGGGTGCGCAAAAGCGTACGTCGCTGAAGGTTGCGCGGGACAATGCCTTCAAGGCGGACTTCACGGGCAAGCAGCCGGTTGCGCCGAAAAAGCCGGGGACGACTGTCTTTGACGCGTTTCCGCTGGAAGAGCTGGTTCCGCTCATCGACTGGACACCGTTCTTCTCCACCTGGGAGATCAAGGGCCGGTACCCGGCGGTGCTGACCGACAATCGCTATGGCCCGGCGGCCAAGGCGCTTTTCGACGACGCACGGCGGATGCTTGACGAAATCGTGGAGAAGAAGCTGCTGACGGCACGCGGTGTCGCGAGCCTGTGGCCGGCCAATGCGGTTGGCGACGATGTGCGGGTCTTCACCGACGAAAGTCGCAGCGAGACGCTGGCGACCTTCCACACGCTGCGCCAGCAGATGACGAGGACTGCGGGTGGCCGCGCCAACATCGCTCTCAGCGATTTCGTTGCGCCCCAGGACAGCAGTATCGCCGACTGGATCGGCGGTTTTGCGGTGACAGCCGGTCATGGCGAGGATGAGTTGGCGGCGCGATACGCCAGGGAGTCGGATGACTACAACAAGATCCTCTCCCAGGCTCTGGCGGACCGTTTGGCCGAAGCCTTTGCCGAGAAGCTGCACCAGATCGTGCGGATGGACCTCTGGGGCTATGCGGCTGATGAAAACCTCTCCAACGAGGACGTCATCGCGGAGAAATACCAGGGCATCCGTCCGGCTCCGGGCTATCCGGCCCAGCCGGACCATACCGAGAAGGATACGCTGTTCCAGCTGCTTGATGCCGAACGCCTGACCGGCATTCAGCTGACAGAGAGCCGGGCGATGCTGCCGGGATCTTCCGTTTCCGGGCTCTACTTCGGTCATGCAGACAGCCACTACTTCGGTGTCGGCAAGATCGAAAAGGACCAGGTGGAGGATTACGCTGCACGCAAGGGTTGGGACCTGGCTTATGCCGAACGCTGGCTGGCCCCGATTCTCAATTACGACCCTGCCCGGATGGTCGCCGCCGAGTAATTTCGAACCCTGTTTCCGGTTTGAAAACGATAGCCTCCCGCGTGTTACACGCGGGAGGCTATTTAATTTCCGCAACGAATTAAGTGACGTAAGAGAAATAAAATAAATTTTTGAAAATATGCACAGTGTGCACCCTTGTAATGTGCACGTAGTGCGCTAACATAAGCTCTATCAGGTGAGTGCCGATCAAGGTTCTGCGCGCACCAAAGGAGAAAAAAAATGAATGTGCAAATTGCTAAAATAATGCTGGTTCAGCATCGTCAGGACTACAACCGGGACCGCCTTGCGTGGTTGCCGTCGCGGCTTTACCGCTCCTGGCGCGAAGCGCTGCCGAAGGTTCAGGAGACCATACGGTCTCTTTGAGCTGGGCTGCACCCCGAATTTGGCCCCAAGAAAAAGAACAAGATCACCGGACGTCTCGTAGCCCCTGACGTCTGCCACATACTAAAAAAGCCCGGCCTTGGCCGGGCTTTTTGTTTTGTTGGCGGGGGATCAACTGCGGCTGAGGAGCAACTTCATGCCGGCAAAGCCAAAGACGCAGCCGAGGAGGGCCTGGATGCCGCGTCGCGACTTGCCATAGATCTTTACAATGAGCGGAGTGGAGAACGCGAGCGCGTAGAGCATATGGATGGCGGCAGAAAGAACAAAGGTGCCCAGGACGATGACCGTGGCAACCCATCCCGGTGCCCCTGGCTGCAGGCCGAGCGATATTATGGCGATCCAGGCAAGTGCAGCCTTCGGGTTGGTCATCTGAATAGTGTAGCCGCGGACCATGTAACCCAATGGCGAGCGCCTGCGTCCGGCAAGTTCCCGAGCATTCGTGTCCTGAGGGGAGCGGGCTGCCCGGAACGACTTGAGGGCAAGCCACAGCAGATAGAAACCGCCAGCGATCTTGATTGCGATCAGTGCCGACGCATAGGCGGCAAGCAGCGCTGATAGCCCGAGCACCGTGAGTGTTGCCCAGGTCAGCGATCCGAAGGCTACACCGAAAGCCAGTGCCAGTCCGGAAGTCCGCCCAACACTCATCGACGTTCCCATGACCGCGAGAACATTCGGGCCCGGGCTGATTATCCCCAGCAGAAAGGCCGAATAGGCGAGCAGAATACCGGGTAGATAGGTCGAAAGCTGATCCATTGCTGTCTCCATGAACGTTCACGGCGATCTTAGGGAGCGAATGGAGGTGATTGCTTCGGTGACGGTCGAACTATGTTTGTCGGATGGCACCACCCTTTGCCTGAGTTTCTTGAGTTGCCCGTAGCCGCTCCCTAAACCTGAAACAGCTTCTTCAGCTCAGCCTCGCCTTTGGGCGAAACATGCACGATCCGACCGGAGGGTTCCCGGCGCAGCCAGCCACTGTCGGTGAAGCGGGTGAGAAGCGCTGCGCCCAGACCTCCGGCCAGATGGTTGCGCCGTTCGCTCCAGTCCAGGCATGCGCGGCACAGCGGGCGGCGGCTTGCGGTGAGGGCATCCAGGTCGATGCCGATACTCGAGACGAAACCGGTGCCGTCGGCGGTCAGGGCAAGGCCGCCAGTGTCCGAAGAGACAGTGAGAAATCCGCGCTTCTGCATGCTGTCGTAGATGCGCACCGCCATATCACCGGCCAGATGGTCGTAGCACACGCGGGCGGCACGCATCTGCGGATCCTTGGGGCCGGTGCGGGTGCGCAGGTGACCCTTGCGGGCGGCAAGGCCCATCACGGCCTCCAGAACGGTGCCAACTTCCGGCCCGGCCAGGGTGAAATAGCGATGGCGACCCTGTTTGGCCTGGGTCAACAGGCCGCCTTCCATCAGCTTCTTCAGGTGGGAGCTGGCCGTCTGGCCGGTGATGCCGGCTTCCGCTGCCAGTTCCGTCGCCGTCAAAGCCTTGCCGCTCAAAAGCGCGCTCAGGATGTTGGCGCGGGCCGGATCGCCCATCAAGGCGCCGATGCGCGCAATGTCCGGTCCATCCTTCATTGGCTTGTCTCCATGGTTCGATCTGCGTCGAAGCATTGCAGACATGGGCCGTGTCACACAAGGGCCATCGACACAGCCCTGAAGGAGAGTTCCATGATTACCTGTTTCATCCGCTATCACATCGATCCAACGAAAAAAGCAGCCTTTGAGCAATATGCCCGGAACTGGGGGCAGGCGATCCCGCGTTGCGGTGCGGACCTGATCGGTTATTTCGCCCCTCACGAAGGGTCAACGACGCTGGCTTACGGCGTCTATTCCATCGAAAATCTTGCTGCCTATGAAGCCTATCGGGCACGGCTCGCCGCAGACCCGCTGGGGCAGGAAAACTATGCCTTTGCCATGAAGGAAAAATTCATCTTGCGGGAAGACCGAACGTTTTTGAAACTGACCTCCGCACCGCATGCTCTGGGAGAAAAACTCATATGATTGCCGTCATCTTCGAAGTGATACCGCATGCGGACAAGAAACAGGCCTATCTGGATATGGCCGCCGAGATGAAGCCCCTGGTCGAACAGATCGACGGGTTCCTGTCCGTCGAGCGCTTCCAGAGCCTCACCAATCCGGAAAAGCTGCTGTCGGTCTCCTTCTTCCGGGACGAGGCCGCGCTGAACGAGTGGCGTCAACTGACCCAGCATCGCAAGGCACAGCGTGCCGGGCGTAACAGCTACTTCAAGGACTACCGGTTGCGGGTGGCGCAGGTGCTGCGCGACTACGGCATGGACGAGCGCGACGAGGCTCCGGCCGACAGCCGCGACGTGAACGGCTAGGCAATCAGCCATGCACAACAGATCGATCGAACTGGCGCTTTTGGGTGTGCTCGCCCTGCTGTGGGGCTCGTCCTACATGTGGATCAGCCTGGCACTGCCATCGTTCCCTCCGGCGACGCTGATTGCCATTCGTGTATCGCTTGCGGCGCTGGTGCTTCTGGCCATCATGGCCGCCAGAGGCATGCGCATGCCGCTGGACAAAGGAAGCTGGAAGCAATTCTTCATCCAGTCTCTGGTCAACAGCACGGGGCCGTGGCTGATGCTGGCCTGGGGACAGCAATATGCTGGAACAGCCGTCTCCAGTGTTCTGAATTCCACTTCGCCGCTCTGGGTCTTCGTCTTTTCGTTCCTGCTGGTGAACAAGGGCGAAAGGCCCGGCGCCCGGCAACTGACCGGCGCCCTGTTCGGTTTCGCGGGCATCGTTCTGATCGTCGGTGTCGGGGCGCTGGAAGATATCGGGAGGAACCTTGTGCCGCAGCTCGTGGTTCTGTTCGGGGCTGCGCTCTATGGCATTGCCGCTTTGCGGGGGCGGATCTTCGCCGGGGTGCCGCCCATTGTGACGGCCACAGGAACGCTCATCTGCGCGTCAATCGTTCTTGTCCCGGCGAGCTTTATCATCGACCAACCTTGGCAGTTGACGCCGGATGCAACGGGCATCATCGCCGCGCTGACGCTGTCGATTGTCTGCACCGCGTTGGCTTTCCTGATCTACTTTCGTTTGTTGAGCACACTTGGCGCGATGGGGACAGCCAGCCAGGCCTATCTGCGCTCCGGTGTCGGTGTTTTCCTTGGCGTGGTATTTCTTTCCGAGACGCTGGATCTGGAAACCTTTGCCGGAATTTGCCTTGCCATTTTCGGGGTTGTTCTGATCAACTGGCCGCGTGCGGTGAAACGGCACGACGTTTCGGCTCCAGTACCTGCCTCCAAGTGACTTGGGCATACGGCCGGCAGGAAACTGGACGGCCCAGCCCGCACATTTGATGGCAGAGATTTGGGAGGAGGTGTCATGAGTGTCCTGACCGTTTTTGAGGCTGGATCCCGGCCGTCACGACGTGCAAGCCCGGACTATTTTACCGGAACTGTCTGGCAAGATCCGGTTATCGAGGCTCCCGCGCCTGCGCGGGTACGCGCTCTGCAGGTGACATTCGAACCTGGCGCCCGCACCCATTGGCACACCCATCCGCTTGGGCAGACGCTGCAAGTGCTGCAAGGGGCAGGCTTCGTGCATCTGTGGGGACAGGAAAAGCTGTCGATCCTGCCGGGCGATGTCATCTGGATTCCGCCGGGCGTCAAGCATTGGCATGGCGCGGGGCCGAACACGTCGCTTGTCCATCTGGCCATTCAGGAGGAGCTGGATGGTGCAACGGCAGAGTGGCTGGAGCCGGTTGACGAGGCGACCTATGCCGGCGGCATCCAGGCCCGGCGGTGAGGAAACTGAGGTGGTTTTTTTGCACTGCCGCCAATGGCCCCCTTATTTTTGCCAGCAAATAGGCTGATACAGCGCTTTCCCTTGGTCTCTCCGTCGTTTTTACCTTGAAGCCGACGCCGCGTAATGCGGGGCCTGCAAGCCACGGCGCATATTGTACTTGCGGACAGACTCGGGTCAAAAAGGTTCTTTGTTTTCGTGAAGTGATTGCCGGATGAACATAGCCATCGTCGGTGCCGGGATCGGAGGACTGGCCGCAGCCATTCTTCTGGAGCGTCTCGGTCACCGGATTTCCATCTTCGAACAGTTCCGCAAACCTGTTCCCATCGGTTCAGGCCTGATGCTCCAGCCCGTCGGACTGGAGGTGCTGAAAATGGCAGGTGTCGCGGATGCGGTTCTGAAACACGCAGCACCGGTGAAGCGTGTGCTCGGCAAGTCGGCGCAGACAGGACGCCGCGTTCTCGATGTCGACTATGGCGCCGTGCCGGGGCTTGGCATTCACAGGGCCGCGCTGTTTTCCGCGCTTTATGAAAAAGTGCTGACGCGCGCGCTTTACTGGCGCACGGACTGCCGCATAACCGGTCATGAAGACGGCAAGCTCCGCTTTGACGACGGTAGCTTCTCCGACCCCTTCGACCTGGTCATCGATGCGTCCGGCGCCAATTCGGTTCTGTCGCCGCTCAAGGCCCGGCCCCTGGCGTTCGGAGCGATCTGGGGAACGGTCGACTGGGTTCCCGGTGGTTTGCCGGAGGATCACCTTTCCCAGCGCTATCGCTGGGCCGACTGCATGATCGGGGTGTTGCCCGTGGGGCTCATTCCGGCGCAGGGCCGGCGGAAGGCGGCGTTCTTCTGGTCTCTTCGCCAGGAAGCCTATGAAGACTGGCTCAAAGGGGGGCTTTCAGCCTGGAAGGATGAGGCCCTATCGATCTGGCCCGAGGCAGGTCCGTTTCTGGAGCAGATCACCGACCCGGAGCAAATGACGATGGCGCGGTATGGCCATGGCACCTTGCGCCAGCCCTGGGGAGACAAGATTGCCTTCATCGGCGATTCCGCCCACCGGGCAAGTCCGCAGCTCGGGCAGGGGGCCAATATGGCACTTCTGGATGCGGCGGCCCTGGCAAAGGCGTTGGAAACTCTGCCGCTAGAGCAGGCTTTGCCTGCCTATGGCAAGGCCAGACGCTGGCATGTAGGGGTCTATCAGGCCTTTAGCGCGGTGTTCACGCCCGCCTATCAAAGCGACAGCCGGTTGCTGCCAGTCGTGCGCGACAATGTGTTGTTTCCGCTCAGCCGCATTCCGCCCTTTCCCTCCGTGCTGTCGCAGCTGATCTCGGGACGGCTTGTGCCAAGCGGGCTGTGAAACAGCCTATTTGCCGGCACCAAGCGGCAACCGAACCTCGGCCTGGAGGCCGCCTTCCGGGCGGTTCTTCAAGTCGATCCGCCCGCCATGGGCATGGATGATCGACCGGGTGATCGCGAGCCCCAGTCCGATGCCGCCGGTTTCTTCGCTGCGGGATTCTTCAAGCCGGACAAACGGTTCGAAGACGTCCTTCAACTTTTCCTCGGGAATGCCCGGGCCATCGTCCGTGATGCGGATGAGCGCTTCACCGTCAGATCTGGCCGCATGAACCGAAACACGGTCACCGTAGCGGATGCCGTTTTCGATCAGGTTCCTCAGCGCCCGTTTGAGCGCCACCGGACGGCACGGCAGCACGATGCGTCCATCCGTTTCCACGGTGCACTGGTGGCCAAGGTCCTGCTGGTCGCCCGCAAGCGCCTCCAGAATTGCGCCGAGATCTGCGTTTTCGCCGGTTTCAGCCTGGGCGTCGTCCCGGGCGAAACGCAGCGCGGCTTCCGTCATCGCAGCCATTTCTTCCAGGGTTTCGATCATCTTGTCCCGGTTTTCCTCGTCCTCGATGAATTCGGCCCGAAGGCGCAGAGAGGTGATCGGGGTTCTCAGGTCGTGGCTGATGGCTGCCAGCATCCGGGTCCGGTCCCTGACAAAACGTGTCAGGCGGTCCTGCATGTCGTTGAAAGCGCTTGTCAGGGAGCGGACTTCGCGCGGTCCACTGGGCGTCAATGGCGGCTGCTGCTCGCCACGGCCGAATTTTTCGGCCGCAACAGACAGCTCTTTCAGGGGACGCGTTACGCGGCGGACAGCAAAGCCAATAATCAACACCATCAGCAGGGCCGTTATCGACAGTTGCACCATCAGGGGCACAAAAGCCCCGGCAGGCGGGCGGTAGCTGGTGGCGACATTCAGCCAGCGTCCGTCGCTCATCCGGATAGACAGCGACAGGTCTTCCGGCTTGTTCATGATCTTGCGCATGTTCGAGGGACGTTCGTGCCGCGGCACATCGCGCCATCTCGGCCGATCGTCGTCATCTGCCTCACGGCCGCGCGGTCCGCGTCTTTCGTCGGCAAGGATGTTGAGATGCACGGCCTGGCCATGTTCCAGCCGGTCGGCCATGTAGTTCTGCAGGCGTCTTTCGAAACGCGATTTGCCGGGGGCGGGCGCAAGGGGCGTGTCGCCGAGCCAGAAAACCGCGAACCGGCTGCTGCTTGCCAGGAGAATCCGGTCCTGCAGGTTTGCAGGCGTGTCTTCCATCAACTCCGCGAGGGAGACCGCGCGCGACAGAAGGTTGTCGCGGGCGGCGGCCACGAGCGCGATGCGCCGCTCGTCCTGGAAGATCCAGATGCTGAACGCCTGCGCCGCAATGATTGCTGCCAGAAGCAGGATGATGAGCTGCGAGGCAAGGGTGCTCGGCCACAGGCGGGCAAGTATGGGACGGGGCGTTGGAGGCGTTGTCATTCAGCCGGATCTTTCACGTCGGCGGTGAACATGTAGCCACCACCCCAGACGGTCTTGATCAGCTTGGGGTCTTTCGGATCGATCTCGATCTTCCGACGCAGACGCGACACCTGGTTGTCGATGGACCTGTCGAAAACGGCAGGGGTTCTGCCGGTGGTCAGATCCATGAGCTGGTCCCGGTTGAGCACCATCTTCGGACGTTTGAGAAAAGCACACAGAAGCTGGAATTCGCCGCTGGAAAGGGCCACGGATGTGCCCTCCGGATCCAACAGCTCGCGCCGGGAGACATTCAACGACCAACCGTCGAAATACAGCCTGTCGTGTTCGATTGGATCGCGCTCTTTCGGTGCAAGCGAAGTGCGGCGCAGGACCGCGCGAATGCGTGCCAGCAATTCGCGGGGGTTGAAGGGTTTCGTCACGTAGTCGTCGGCACCGATTTCCAGCCCGATCACCCGGTCCGTGTCGTCCGCCATCGCGGTCAAAAGGATAACGGGCATGGAACCGGCCTCCACCAGATGGCGGCACAGGGACAATCCGTCTTCGCCTGGCATCATGATATCCAGCACGACAAGATCGATGGATGCCGCCTTCAGGGTCTTGCGCGCCTGCGCGGCATTTTCCGCCACGGTCGCACGCAGGCCGTTCTTGACCAGGTAGCGCGCAAGCGTTTCGCGGATGTCGCGGTGATCGTCCACCACCAGGATATGCGGGCTCGGATCGCTCAAGGGTCTCTCCAATCTGGCCGGCCAGGTGTTTGTACAAACCGGCCGGGCGCTGTGATCCTTCTGTTTCTACGGTAAAAATAGTCTCCGCAACGCGCTTGTGCGACCGGAACTTGTAACAAAGTGTGTCGCAGTGCCTGTCCGGGACAGATGGCGACACTTCCGGCCCATTCGCACGGTATTCCTGCGACAATTGATGCCTACCTTCAGCTCATCAACGTACCAAGGAGTTGTTGGAATGAAACCGTTCAAGAAGATTGCAATTGCCGCCCTGGCCGCGAGCGTCGCGGGAACCGCGCTGACGGCTGGCCTGTCCGCTTCCGCCCAGAACGCGACTGCAAACCAGGACGGGGGGCAACAAATTCGGCAGAACGACGGGTCGCGCGTCGCCCTTATGGATGGGCGCGGCGGTCCCGGACACGGCTTCGGTCGGGGTCATGGTATGCGCGGCGGTCAGCAGCGCGCCGAGCGCCTGTTCGAACGTTTCGACGTCAATGAAGACGGTGTCATTACCAAGGTGGAAATCGAGGAAATCCGGACGCAGGAATTCGCATCCGCCGATACAGACGGTAATGGCGAAATCAGCCTGGAGGAATTCAAGGCCGAATTTCTCAACCGGTCCAACGACCGCATGGTCAGGGCGTTCCAGTTCATGGACCGTGACGGCGATGGCTCGGTGACCCAGGAAGAAACGGATATTCTGGCCAACCGCATGTTCAACATGCTGGACCGTGACGGCAACGGCACCGTGGAACGTGTTCGTGGCCCGCGTGGTCCTGCTGCCGACGATGACGACCGCGGCCCGCGCGGCGAAAGAGCAGAGCGCGGTGAGCCGGGGAAGCGCGGTGAACGTGCCGAGCGGGGTGGCCGTGGCGAACAGGGCCGGCGCGGTGGCCCGCAAATGGGGCCAAGAGGGCACCATATGGGACGCGGCGGCCATGGCGGCCGGGGAGCCATGTTCCTGGGCATGTTCGACACCGATGCCGACGGCAAGGTGAGCCGTGAGGAATTCGATACCAGGCGCGCTGCGTTGTTCGCACTGGCCGATACGGATCAAAGCGGTTCCTTCACCCTTCAGGACTTCGGTCCGCTGTGGCTCGCGATCAACGAGAACCGTGTCGTCGACATGTTCCAGCGTGCCGATGCCGATGGCAGCCTTGGAATCACTGCCGAGGAACAGAAGCAGCATCAGGACCGCATGCTGGAGCGCGCTGACCGCAACAACGACGGCGTGATCACCAAGGCCGACTTCCGAGGTGGCCGAAAAGGCGGCCATGGCAAGGGCAGAGGCATGGGACGAGGTGACGGCTGGAAGGATGGCCGGGGACATGGTGAAGGCCGGGGTCAGGGTCAAGGTCAGGGTTGGGGTCAAAACCGCCGGGGCTGATCCTTTACTGAAGTCATTTGGTTCTCCGGCTCTTTAACCCGGCCGGAGCAGTTGACCGCCAGCGGCCCACCTCGCAGGCGGCAACAGAGAAGGGAGCCGTCCCTCACGGCTCCCTTTTTCGTTCTGGGTTAGAAGAACTTCAAGAAATGTCGGTAATAGTCGTTCCGGTTTTTCAAAGGGAACATCATGGCCAAACCGACATTGAACGATTTCGTGACTGCCCGAATTGCAACGGGACATCTCAGCGAAGACGATGTCATCAACGTGCGCCGCTACGTTTATGGCGACATGGCAGTGTCTCTGGAAGAGGGGGAAGCCCTGTTCCGGCTGAACAACGCCAATATCACCTATCATGACAGCTGGTTTGAGCTCTTTCCCGAAGCGATCCTCGATATTCTGGTGCATCAGGCAAAGCCTGAAGGCTACGTCTCGGAGGACAAGGCCACCTGGCTGATCGACCAGATCCTGGCCGATGGCCACATCTGCGGCAAAACCGAACTGGACGCGGTGTTGCATGTGCTTGAGAAAGCCCGCGACGTGCCGGAGAAACTGGAGCAGTTTGCCCTGCGGGCCGTGGCGGACAGTGTCATATCCGGCGAGGGCCCGACGCGCTCGGGAACGCACCTGAAGCCGGGCGTCATCGCCGATGCTGAGGTGGAGCTGCTGCGCCGTGTGCTTTACGCGAGCGCCGGCAGCCGGGGTGTTGCCATTTCCAAGGCCGAAGCCGAAGTCCTGTTCGATCTGAACGATGCCACAGTGGAAGCGGAAAACGCCCCTGCCTGGTCGGAGCTCTTTGCCAAGGCGGTTGCAAATTTCGTAATGGCCATGTCCGGCTTCACGCCACCACCCCGCAAGATTGCGCTTGAACGGGAAAACTGGCTGGAGCAACCGGGCGGATTTGACGGTGGCCTCGGTGGGTTTTTCAAGAAGATGTTCAGCGGCGGTATCGGTGGCATCCGGGATGCCTATGAGGACAAGCCGGACCCATTTGCTGCCCGTGGAAACGATATGCTTGCGGAGATTGCCACCAATGAGGTGGTGACGGAAGACGAAGCGGCCTGGCTGGTGGACCGCATCGGCCGTGACGGCGTATTGCATGAAAACGAGAAGGCTCTCCTGCGGTTCATCCGGGAGGAAAGCCCGAACATTCATGCATCCCTCCGACCGCTTCTGGAAAAGGTCTGACAGGAGAGCTGGCCGAAATCAGATAACCTCCACATTTTGCCCCGGCCTTGAGCCGGGGCTTGCCTTTTCTGTTCCATGATGCGTGCGGGCGAGGCCCGGGCAACGGGTTGAAAGGCTCTTGAAAACGAGCCCGTTGCCGTACAGGTTGCGGTGGCTGCCGGCCAGGCGGCCGACCGAACAAGATGGAGCGGGAGATGACACAACAGACTTTTTCACTCAAGGGAACATGCCGTTGCGGTCATACGAGCTTTGAAGTCTCCGCGCCGCCGCTGATCACCTGTGCCTGCCATTGCAGAGGCTGCCAGCAGATGAGTTCCAGCGCCTATTCCCTGACCGCGGTCATGCCGGCACCGTCCTTCAAGGTGACAGAGGGAACACCGGTGAAGGGCGGATTGCAGGGACCAGAGGCGGATCATTATTTCTGTCCGGACTGCAAGACCTGGATGTTCACGCGCATTCCTGGCTACGACGAGATCGTCAACGTCCGCTCGATCCTGCTAGACGACCTTCGCTGGACCGAACCTTTCATGGAAACCATGACGGCCAACAGGTTGCCCTGGGTCGAAACGCCCGCAAGGCACCGCTACGAAGGCTTTCCGCCACCGGAAGACTTCATGAAGCTGATGGGCGAATTCGCCGCCCACCAGCAGGCGGCCGAATAAAGATCCAATACCCGGTCACACGCGGGCAGCGTGCCTCAATCGAGACCGTAAATGCCGGCAATGTCCTGAAGCATCAGCTTTGCAGCCAGGATGCCGCCGGCTGTGTTCCAGATCGCATCGCTGACCTGGTGCACCTTGCCGGCCTTGACGGCGGAAAGAGACTGCCACAACGGCTCGGCGAGCACTTCTTTCTCCAGGGATGTGCCTTTGCCGTCGCCATTGTCATAGGTGAAGTAGAAGATCCGGTCGCCATCCATGTCCGGAATGCTTTCCTTGCCGGTGCGGATGGCGAATTCTTCGACGTTCTGGTTGGCCGGCCGGTGAAAGCCGATGTCTTTCAGAAGCACACCGGAGAAACTGTCGAGCTGATAGATACGGATCTGGCCGGGCACGAAGCGGATGACCGAGACTTCCTCGTTGAGGTGATCTCCAAGTTTGTCCCGAAGTTCCGCGACTGAAGCATCATAATCGGCGATGGCTGCATCCGCTTCCTGCTCCTTGCCGAGGGCTTCGGCATAGAGGCGGAAGTTGATCTTCCAGTCACCGCGCAGTTCCCTGGACATGACGGTCGGCGCGATTGCGGTCAGCTGCGGATAGATTTCCTCGTGCCGCTGTTTGTTCGCCAGAATCAGATCCGGTTCGAGGGCTGCGACCAGTTCCAGGTTGATTGTGTTTTCCATGCCGACGGGTTCCGCGCCTTCCATGGCATCGGAAATGTGATCCCACCAGGGATCGCCCTGCCAGGAATTGGCCGCACCCACTGGCGTTACGCCAAGCTCCAGCAGAGCTTCGGTGCCTTCATTCGTCAGGACGACAATCCGCTTCGGCGCGTCTGGCACCGTGACGGTGCCCATGCTGTCGGTTATGTCGCGGGAATGAGCTGGGCTTGCCGCGAGCAGCGCGAACAGGGGCAGGGCACATAGCAGGCGTGACCAGGTCTTCATTAGAATTCCTTAAAAAGTTGAATAATTGCCTCCAGAATTAAATCCGTGTATGGACGAGCCGAAGTTTTGTCAATCGGAGGAGAGAGGAGCGCGCATGAAGCGGACGGCGATTGCCTTGTTTCTGGCGCTGTGCGCGGCTGTCATCTTCAGCCTGCATGCCGGTTTGACGTTTTATACGCCTCAAACGGTCTTTGCCGCGCTTATGGGGGGCGAGGGCGCAGATGCGCTGATCGTGACCACCTTGCGTCTTCCCAGGACCGCAATCGGCGTGGTTTGCGGGGCTTCGCTCGGCCTTTCCGGCCTTTTGATGCAATCGGTTACCCGCAATCCGCTGGCCGAACCCGGCCTGCTTGGCGTTAATGCGGGCGCTGCGCTGTTTGTGATCCTGGGGGTGACGGTGTTCGGTGTGGTGAGCCTGGCCGGTATCGGCATTGCGGCGGTGCTGGGGGCACTTGCAGCAACAGCGCTGGTGTTTTCGATTTCCGCGTCCACCGGCGGGGCGGGCAATCCGGCAACCACGCTGCTGGCCGGCTTTACTGTCGCTGCCCTGCTGGCATCCTTCACGCAAACCTTGCTCCTGATCGATGAAACCGCGCTTGAAACGCTTTTGTTCTGGCTGTCGGGCAGTTTTTCCGACCGACCAATTGGGCTCTTGCAACTAGGGGTGCCGCTGCTTCTTGTCGGGGCCTTCGGCAGCTTTCTTCTGGCAACGCCGCTTGACGTTCTGCGTCTGGATGATGCCAGTGCCCGCTCGGTCGGGGTCAACGTCGGCTTGGTCAGGCTGGTCGCGCTCGGGCTTGCAGCTCTGCTGGCGGCAGGGGCGGTGGCCATGGCCGGGCCGGTGCTGTTTCTGGGGCTGGTCGCGCCGCATCTGGCACGCCGCCTGACCGATGGCGCTCTGCCATCGACGTGGCAATTGATCGTGCTCTCGCTTCTGACCGGAGCGCTGATTGCAGTTCTTGCCGATATTCTGGCCCGTATCATCGTTGCGCCGGGTGAAGCGCCGATGAGTGCCGTTCTTGCGCTTGTGGGTGTGCCGATGCTGATACATCTGCTGCACAGGCGGAAAGGGCTTGCGGCGTGACGGCAGGCGTCTTTCCCCTGGTTCGGCTGCTGCCGGTCATGTTGCTTGTGTTTGCGCTGACGCTGGCGGCAACTGGCATTGGCTCCAGCTTCATGCCGCCCGAACGCGTCGTGGCAGCCCTTGCCGGGCAGGGCAGCCGCATGGACGAGGTGATCGTCTGGACCCTTCGCTTGCCCCGCGTTGCCCTTGCCATACTGGCGGGAGCCGCGCTTGCCCTTGCCGGGGCCTTGCTGCAGAGGGTCGTTCGCAATCCGATGGCCTCGCCGTCGGTTCTGGGCATCACGGACGGTGCGGCGGTCGGTGTGGTGCTGTTCCTGTGGCTGTTTTCCGACCAGGCGAACAATCTGACCGTTTCCATCCATTGGCAGCCTCTGGCTGCCATTGCCGGGGCGGCCGTTTTTGGGGCCCTGGTGATTGCGCTTGCTTCTCTTGATCAGGGCAGCAGCAAGCCGTTGAAGATCATCCTGTACGGGATTGCCCTGGCCGCACTCGCCAAGGCAGCGGTCACGCTGTTGATTATTCTGGGGCCAGTCTACAGGGCAAGTCAGGCCCTGACCTGGTTCACGGGGTCCGTCGGTGCGGCCCATTGGCAGGATGTTCTGGCGGTGGGCCTCGGACTTCTGGCAGTCATTCCCCTTTTGCTGCTGCAGCGGCTCACCATTCGGCAGCTCGTGCTGGATCCGCAGAGCGCTGCCGTAACCGGACTGTCGCTGGATAGGGCTCAGGTGAGCCTTCTGGCGATTGCGGTTTTCCTGACGGCGATCGCGACAGCCCATGTCGGAGCCATCGGATTCGTTGGTCTGGTCGCACCGCATGTGGCGCGGATATTTCACGGTCAGTTCCGGTCCGGATATCTGGTCTCCGTGGCTCTGACCGGGAGTTTCCTGGTGCTGGCAGCCGACACGCTGGCCCGGATCATCGCACCGCCGCTGGAACTGCCCGCAGGCGCCCTGACCGCGCTCGTCGGTGCGCCGCTGTTTCTCTATCTGCTTGTAAAAGGACGGCAATCCCATGCCTGATATTCTGGCCAGTCTCGACCGTGTCAGTGCCGCTTACGATGGTGCTCCCGCGCTGAACGAGGTCAGTCTCGATCTGCCCGACGGCAGGATCATTGCCTTTTGCGGGCCGAACGGCAGTGGCAAGTCGACTGCCCTAAAAGTGATGCGCGGACTGCACCGGCTGGACGACGGCAGGGTGGAAATTGCGGGCAGGGCGCTTGGCGACTGGACACAGAAGGATCTGGCGCGCCAGGTCGCCATGTTGTCGCAATCGCCGGACGCTCCGTCCGATCTTTCGGTTGAGGATCTGGTCCTGATGGGGCGGTTCGCCCATCGCAGCCGGTTCGGTGGACCGTCGGCGGACGACAGGGCAGCCTGCGACCGTGCACTGGGCATCACCGAAATGGCAGAGCTGAAAGACCGTGCGCTGGCGCAACTCTCCGGCGGGCAGCTGCAACGGGCCTGGGTCGCCATGACGCTGGCGCAGGACGCTCCGCGCATCTTTCTGGATGAGCCGACCAACCACCTGGACATTGCCCATGCGTTTGAACTGCTGGATCTCGTCAAGCGCCTGAGCCGTTCCGAGAACCGCAGTTTCGTCATCGTCCTGCACGATCTCAACATGGCCATGCGCTATGCCGATCATGTCGTTCTGTTCGAGCGGGGACGGATTGCAGCTAACGGGCC
The DNA here is from genome assembly GCF_008107695.1 of Stappia sp. BW2. Taxonomy (GTDB): domain Bacteria; phylum Pseudomonadota; class Alphaproteobacteria; order Rhizobiales; family Stappiaceae; genus Roseibium. Next base: position 820,012 of record NZ_VIRG01000070.1, read on the forward strand.
GACGACGGAGGTTCTGACGCAGGAGATCATCTCTTCCGTCTTCGGCATCGACTGCCGGATCTTGCCCCTGGACGGTCTGGAACGACCGGTCATTGTTTCCTGGGGCAAAGCCTCCAACACGGGCGTTTCCGCGTAGGGCCCGGCAAAATGCGCAAAATCTGCACATAGGCTGACTAGGGCCTGCAAGCGGGCTTGGCACAACAGGTGCCATGACCCGTCTGGCAAACACTTCCCCAACGTCTCTGGCCTTTCTCCTGGCCTCGCTGATCCTTGCTTATGAGCCATTGCGCTGGCTGATCGGCACCTGGACCGATCCGTCTTATCCGTCGACCGGCGCGCTCTATCTGGCCGCGCTGGCGGCTTTGACGTTCTGGTCTCTGACAAGCCCGGTCCGGCAGAATTCGATTGGCCACAGGCAGATGGCGGTTCTGCTTCTGCTGGTTTCCGCGCTGATCCGGCTGGCGAGCCAGGTTCTGGCGATCAACGTGATTGGCGGACTGGCGCTGGCAATTGATGTCTTTGCGCTGGCGACCCTGTTTCGGACAGGCGAGAGACAGCGGGCCCTCTCGCCGTTCTGGCTGTCGGTCCTGTTTCTGTTCACCTTGCCGGTCGAGCGCATTTTCCAAAGGCTGCTTGGCTATCCGCTTCAGGAACTGTCGGCAAAGCTCTCCTGCGGCGGCCTTGGCCTTTTCTTTTCAGACCTCTCCTGTTCCGGCATCCGGATCGGCCTTGCCGGCAAGGACGTTCTGGTGGACCTGCCCTGTTCGGGTACATCCGGACTGATGCTGGCCATGGCGTTACTGGTCATCCTGAATGCGCTGTATCGGCCGAACCTGCTGACGGCGACGCTCTGGGCCTTCATTGCGCTGGGGCTGAGCCTCATCGGCAATTCCCTGCGTATTGCGTTGCTAGCGGTTGGTATAGCCTATCCGGGACAGGTCTTTGGTGCCGATGTCATGGCACAGCCGCTGCACGACATCATCGGTTATCTGACGCTCGCCCTGTCGATGGCACCTGTGCTGGTCTTCTATAAGCCGCGGTCCATCGAGCCGAGGGGAACCCGGGCTTTCTTCAACTTGCCGGTTCTGTCGCGGCCCATGCGGAACATGTCCGCACTGGTGTTCCTGAGCCTTGCCTTTTTCATCGTCAGCCTGCCAAGGCAGGCCCTTGATGTGTCGTCTTCCACCCGGCCCCAGTCGCTGCCGTTGACGCTGGCAGGCGAGGTCGGGATAGACGAAGCCCTGCTGCCCATTGAGGAGCAGTACTTCCAGCAATATGGCGGCCACGCGCAGAAGCGGCGCTATGGCCCGATGGCGCTGACGCTGGTGCATACGTCCTCGCCGCTGCGCCACCTTCATGCCCCGGACGATTGCCTGCGCGGGCTCGGCTTTGACGTGACCTTTCTCGGCTCCCGGTTTGAACCGGTTCCGACAGCGCTCTACCGCGCCCGCTCGGAAACCGGAGGCGACTGGCGGGTTGCCGTCACCTTTGTCTCCAGCGCCGGCCAGTCGACCCACAACATCGCCGAAGCGATCTGGCTGTGGCTGAAGCGGCCCGGCACCACCTGGACCAGCATTCAGCGGATCACGCCCTGGTCGCTGGACGAACCGCAGCGCGCCACCTTCGAGGCAGCCGCCGGGGCCGCTCTCGATCTCAACACCCGTACGTCCCGCATTGCCCCCGACCGAAAGGAGAAACGCATATGACGGTCCTGTCCAAATACGTGTCTGTCAGCTCTCTGGCAGCCTCACTGGCCGCTGTCTTCAGCACGCTTTCGGTGCTGCCCGCCGCTGCTGAGCCTGATCTCGATGATCTGTCCGGAACCGTGGTCGCCACTTCAGGCGGCAAGGAGATCCATCTGCCCCTGCTGAAGGCCGACTACAGGGTCGAGGTTGACGGCGATGTGGCCCACGTTGAGCTGACGCAGACGTTCCTGAACCCGACCAAGCTGCCGCTGAATGCGACCTACCTGTTTCCGCTGAACCAGAAGGCGGCCATCCATGCCATGCGTATGGATCTCGACGGCGAGACCATCGTGGCCCGGATCAAGAAGAAGGAGGATGCCAAGGCCACCTTCGAAAAGGCAAAACGGGAAGGCAAGGCCGCTGCCCTGTTGACCCAGCACCGGCCGAACATGTTCACCCAGGACATTGCCCATCTGATGCCTGGCCGCCCGGTGAAGGTGACGCTGGAATACGCCCAGACCGTTCCCAAGATCGACGGTGCTTATGAGCTGGTGATGCCGATGGTGGTGGGGCCACGTTATGAAGGGCCGGGCCCACAGGCGGCCATGGAGGCGTCGCAGATCATCGCTGGCGACCATAGGGCTGAAGATGATGGCCCCGGATACGGCGACACTGCATATGCAAGCGATGAGTCCATCTCTGCAAAACCGGCGGCGTTCAAGCACAGCGAAACGGTCTCCGGCTGGCAGATCGACAAGCTTCCGGCCTATCCCGAGATCATCGGGCAGAACGCACCGAAGGAAATCGACCCCAGGCGCGTGTCGCTGGAGCTTTCTCTGAAGGCACCGATGCCTGTCTCGAGGCTGTCGAGCGAGACCCATGCGCTGGAGGTTTCCAGCCAGGGGGACATGCAGACAGTCCGATTCAAGTCCGGCAGGGCCATCGACAACCGGGATTTCGTGCTGCGCTATGAGCTTGCCGCACAAAGCGATGTCGCCGCTGGCGCCTCGTCCCGATACGAAGCGGACGGTGGAGGCTATTTCTCGCTGCTGATCGAGCCGCCGAAACTTCCGGCTGAAGACATGATCGGCCAGCGTGAGCTTGTCTTCGTGCTGGATACGTCCGGATCCATGACCGGGCAGCCGATGGAAGCCAGCAAGACCTTCATGAGCGCAGCGATCAAGGCTTTGCGCCCGGACGACTATTTCCGCATCCTTCGCTTTTCCAGCAACACATCCCAATTTGCCGGAGATGCAGTGCTGGCAACCGAACGGAACAAGCGGCAGGCCCTCAAGTTCGTGTCCTCTCTGGAGGCTGGTGGTGGAACGGAGATCGACCGGGCCGTCAACACGGCCTTCGATCAGACGCAGCCGGACAACACCACCCGCATCGTTGTCTTCCTGACCGACGGCTATATCGGCGATGAGGCGACCGTGATCTCAAGTGTCGCGAAGCGTATCGGCAAGGCACGCATCTATGCCTTCGGCGTCGGCAACTCCGTCAACCGGTTCCTGCTGGATGCGATGGCGACCGAGGGCCGGGGGTATGCCCGTTATGTCGCTTTGGGAGAAGATGCCGGTGATGTAGCGGAAAATCTTGCCGCAAACCTGAAGACACCGCTTCTGACAGATATTTCCATCGACTGGAACGGGCTCAAGGTCGAGGGCCAGAGCCCGGCCCGGATCCCCGATCTGTTCGAAGGCGGATCGGTGCGCGTGATGGGGCGTTACACTGCCGGTGGAAGGCACACGATCTTCATCAATGGTCTCGTCAATGGGCATGCCGCCAGATTGCCGCTTGAAATCGACCTGAAGTCTTCTGTCGACGGCAACGCGGTTTCCAGTCGAGCCTTGCCGCTGATCTGGGCGCGCGAGCAGATCTTCGACAAGGAACGCGCCTACACCATCGGCGGCAGCACCGACACGCAACTGAAGCAGGAAATCGTGGATCTAGGACTGACCTATTCGCTCCAGACCCGGTTCACGTCCTTTGTGGCCGTATCCGAAAAGGTGGTGAATGGCGCACCGGCGGCGACGTCCCACCGAAATGTGCCCCTGCCGCAGGTGGCAGGCGTTTCCGCCAATGCCTATCCCTCCCTCAACCTGTCCGGCAGTTCGGCGCCGGAGCCCGAAGGCATTCTTGGCCTGATGCTGGTCCTCCTGGCTGTGGCTGCCCGGTTCCGGCTTCAGCTGGCGAATAGCTTCCGCAGATTGCGGGACAAGGTGCAGCTTTCCCGGTTCCGCGGTCAGGCAGAGCTGCGCGATGAGCAGGACCTTGCCTTGCCCCGTAGTTTGCGCCGGGATGGCTGGTGGCTGGAAACCTGATCCGCGCTTCGCTATTGGTAACGCTTCCGCAGGTGACTGCGGGAGCTGTTTTTCAGGAAGAGACAATTGCCAGGTCAAACCATTCTTGTAGTTGATGACGACCCGCACATTCGGGACGTCATCTGTTTCGCGCTTCAAAAGGCGTCTTACGTGTTTGAAGTTGCCGCTGACGGCAAGGAAGCGCTCGACAAGGCGCTTCTGTGCAATCCGTCCCTGATCGTACTGGATATCGGCCTGCCGGAAATGGACGGGCTGGACGTCTGCCGACATTTGCGCCGGACGACCGAGGTGCCTATCCTGTTTCTGTCGGCCCGGGACGACGAGATCGACAAGATCGTCGGGCTGGAACTGGGCGCGGACGATTATGTCACCAAGCCGTTCAGCCCGCGCGAGCTGATTGCACGGGTCGGCGCGATCCTGAAACGCTATGGCGCCCCCGCTGTTGCCGAAACGGTTGAGGATCTGCCGGCGCTTCGCTTCGGAGCGGTTGAGCTCGACCGGTCGCAGCGCCATGTGAGTGTCGGTGAAACGCCGGTGACGCTGACGGCCATCGAGTTCGATATCCTCGCCACCCTGCTGGCCCGGCCCAAGATCGTCTTTACCCGCGAGCAGATCCTGCAGAGCGCCTATCGGGACAATATCCACGTTTCGGACAGAACCATCGACAGCCACATCCGCAACATCCGCGCCAAGCTCGGTGCTGTTGGCTGCGGCGATGCCATCGAGACCGTTCATGGTGTCGGCTTCCGGCTCGGGCCCTGCCGGGTGGAGACAGGGACCAGCGGATGATCCTGTCCCGCACTTTCCGTGACAAATGGCGGCCGCCGCTCTCCCTTGTGGTGGCGGGAGTTCTCAGCATCATGTTGCTGGTGCCGCTTGCCGGGATCGCCTTTTTCCGCGTCTATGAAAATCAGCTTATCGAGACCACGGAAGCGGAGCTGATCGGCCAGTCCGCCGCAATTGCAGCGGCAACGGCACAGCGTCTTGAAGAGGTCGGGAAGGATGGCCTGCCGCTTGGGCCCGAAGTCGCCAAGGTGGCTGAGGTTCCGGGCAGCCGCAGCATCTATTTGCGCCAACCGGGCGGAAGCTGGGCGCCGCAACTTCCGGAACTGGATCTGACGCGCACAAAGGTCCTGCCCGGGAGAGGCGCGCCACGGCCAGCTGCCGAACCGCCGCATCCGGCTTATCTGTGGGCCGGACAAGCGGTGGAGCGCATCCTGCAGGACACCCAGAAAAAAACTCTGGCCGGGTTCCGGGTGCTTGATTTTAATGGGGTGATCATTGCCGGGCGTGAGGATCTCGGCCTGTCGCTCGCGCATGTGGAGGAGGTCAAAAAGGCGCTCACCGGGCGCTATGCCAGTGCCCTGCGCGAACGCATCGTCGATAATCCGCAGCCGATCTACTCCATCAGCCGGGGAACCAGCGTTCGCGTTTTTGTCGCGATGCCGATTATCGTGAACGACAGGATCGCGGGCGTCGTTTACGCTTCCCGGACACCCAGCAATATCCTCAAGGAAATGTTCCTGAAACGGGAGGCCGTCTTCTGGATGGTGGTCTTCGTGCTGGCCGCGACCTTCGTCGTCGGCTTCATTTTTGCCCGCGCGATTACCGGGCCGATCAAGGCGCTCACCCGCCGCTCGCTCGCCATCGGTAATGGCGAACGGGAGGCATTGAAGCCGCTGGCCATTCACGGCAACCGCGAGATCCACGCGCTATCGGAAAGCATGCTCGGCATGTCCCGCAAGCTGTTCGAGCGCAACGATTATATTTCCACCTTCGCCAATCATGTGACCCATGAACTGAAGACGCCGCTGACCGCTATACAGGGCGCGGCGGAATTGCTGCAGGATGCGGGCGGGGATCTCAGCCCTGCGGAACGTGAGAAATTTCTCGGCAACATCCTGCGCGACACGGAGCGGGCGTCGAAGCTGCTGAACAGGCTGCGCGATCTTGCGCGGGCCGACAGTGTCGAGATTGGCGGGAGTTGCCGGCTCAGCGACGTCGTTGCCGCGCTCAAAGGCCGTTTCGAGGGGCTGGAAATCGACCTGACCAGAGAGGCCGACCTGCCGATGTCGTCGGAAAATGCCCGGATCGTGTTTGACAACCTGATCGACAATTCCCGTCGGCACGGCGCGACGAGGGTCGCGATCCTTCCCGAGCAGGCCGGGAAAGGCCTCACGGTTCAGGTAAATGACAATGGTGAGGGCATTTCCGAGGGAAATCAGGGCCAGGTCTTTGATCTGTTTTTTACCACCCGGCGGGAGAGCGGCGGCACCGGCATGGGGCTTGGCATCGTGCAGGCGCTTCTGAAGGCCCATGGGGCATCGATCAGCCTGCTTCCGGGTGACGATGGCGCCAGCTTCGAACTGTTCTTTCCTGTGAGGCCGTCGCCGGTCAGTCCGGCCAGCGGGAGCTGAATTCAGCCGCCAGATGCTCGATCAGCGCGCGCACGCGTCGGGTCAGATGCCTGTTGGGTGGATAGAGCGCGTAAAGGCCAAAGGTGGCTGTCTCAAAATCGGGAAGCACGCGCTCCAGTCGTCCGGTTTCCAGGGCGTCCTCTATGGCGTAAAGCGGCGCGATGGTGATGCCGAGACCGCCCACTGCCATGCGCGCCAGAGCACCCGGCGAGTTCGAGCGCACGGCGCTGTTCAGCCGCACGACATGCTCTTTGCCGCTGGAATGGAACCGCCAGATGTTGAGGTCCGTCTGATTGTTGTCGACAAGGCAGACATGGGTCGACAGGGCACTTGGGTCCTGCGGCCTGCCGTGGCGCTGGAGATAATCCGGTGAGGCGCACAGAACCAGCGGCATGCCGGCAAGTTTTCGGGCGATCAGGGTGGAGTCCCGCAGGGCGCCGATGCGGATCGCCAGGTCGAGACCTTCTTCCACCAAGGCAAGCCGGTGGTCTGACAGGCGCATGTCGACTTCGACATCGGGATGCTCGCGCAGGAAGGGCACCAGTGCCTCGCTCAGCCGTGTGCTGCCGAAGCCTGTCGGGGCGGTCAGTCTGATCTGGCCTGCCAGAGCCCCCTGTCGCTCGCGCACGAGCGAATCCAGGTCGTCGAGTTGCTCCAGGATCGGTCGGCAATGCTCCAGATAGGCGGTGCCGACATCGGTCAGGGAAACGCTGCGCGTGGTTCTGTTGAAGAGCTGTGTCTTCAACTGGCTCTCCAGGTGCTGGACATATTTGCTGACAAGCTTGGTCGACAGGCCGAGCCGTCGCCCGGCGGCAGTGAAGGAGTGCTCCTGCGCAACCGCAACAAAAGCCCGCATGGTTTCGATCTTGTCCATCACTCTTGTCCTCGGTGGAGCCGGTGCGTCAGGTTATTATCCCTGAATTGTACATAATCATTGAATGAATTCGAAGATTATTTCCAATCAGGGCGAGTGACATATTGCGGGCAGCGGACCGAACCAAGAGGCTTCGGCCGCGGAAAGATCCTTAAAGGCAAGAGGAAGCTGGCGATGTCCAACGCAATCAAGATCCACCGTTTTCCGCTCTCCGGTCACTGCCACCGGGTGGAACTCTTTTCCAGCCTCACCGGCATCAACTACGAGCTGGTCGAGGTCGACCTTGTAGATGGTGAGCACAAGCGCGACCCGTTCCTGAAGCTCAATCCAGTCGGCCTCGTTCCGGTCATTGAAGATGGTACGACCGTTCTCGCGGACTCCAACGCGATCCTCGTCTACCTGGCTCGCAAATATGCGCCGGACTGGCTGCCGACAGATCCGTATCTGGAAGCGGAAGTGCATCGCTTCCTGGCCTTTGCCGCCGGTGAACTTGCCAGCGGTCCGGGCGCGGCACGTTTGATTGCCGTCTTCGGAGCGCCGCTTGATCCGGAACGCGCGAAGTCTGTTGCCAAGGTGGCTTTTGATAATCTGGAAGCCCATCTCGATGGTCGCGAATGGCTCGTTGGAGACCGTCCGACGATCGCCGACATCGCCATCTACAGCTACACGGCCCATGCACCGGAAGGCAACGTCTCGCTGGAACCCTATCCGCGCATTCGTGGACTGTTGACGCGCATCGAGGCCTTGCCGGGTTTTGTGGCCATGCCGGCGAGCAAGGCAGGTCTTGCCGCCTAACATTTTCCCGCACTGCAGGTCCTTGCTAGCAAGGGCCTGCATCTGGCGATCCTGGATGCACCGAGAGGATTTAACGATGGCCGAGATAGATGACACCGCCAACAGGCCGGTCTTCCCTTCTCCGTTTCATGATGGCGAGCGCCGTGTGCAAGAACGCCTTGGCGAGCGGGATGTCGAACTCTGGGCGCGCGGTGCTATCCGCGAGGCCATGCCCGATCAGCATCGGGCCTTTTTTGAGGCGCAGATGTTCATGGTCGCATCGGCAAGAGATGCCGATGGCCGCCCCTGGGCGACAGTCCTGGAAGGCTGGCCGGGATTTGTGCGCTCGCCCGACGCGCGGTCGTTGACGGTGTCCGCGCTGCCGGTCGAGGGCGACGCGCTGGAAGGCGCCTTTTCCGAAGGAGCCGATGTGGGGTTTATCGGCATCGAGCTTGCGACCCGGCGGCGCAACAGGGTGAACGGCAAGGTCTCGCGTGCGGGGACGGAAGGGTTCGGGTTCTCGGTTGGCCAGTCCTTTGGCAACTGCCCGCAATATATCCGGGCGCGAGATGTCCGCTGGAGTACGGAGCAAGCCGCGGCCCGGGTCGTTCGCAGCGCCGTCCTGAGCCCCTCGCAACAGCAATGGGTCGGGTCGGCCGATACGTTCTTCATCGCAACCGGATACCGGGGCGAGGGGGACGATCCGGCGTATGGCATGGACGTCAGCCATCGCGGCGGGGAGCGTGGTTTCGTCGAGGTGCTTGACGATCGTACCCTGCGGTTTCCGGATTACGCGGGCAACCAGTTCTACAACACACTGGGCAACATCCTTGGCGATCCGCGCACCGGTCTGCTGTTTCTGGATTTCAGCACCGGCAGCTTGCTGCAGATGACGGGCCGGGCGACGATAATCTGGGACAAGGCCGAAGCGGCAAAGGTTCCGGGCGCACGCCAACTGGTCTCGTTTGAAATCGAGAGCATCGTCGAGTTGACGTCCGCGCTTCATCTGCGCTGGCAGAAAGACGCTGACGCGATCCGTTCCCTGCGGCTGGCGTCCAGGCACAGGGAAAGCGCCGATGTGACATCACTCGTGTTCGAGGCGCGCGACGGAGGGGCGTTGGCGCCGTTTCGGGCGGGGCAACATTTGCCACTGGAGCTTCATTTGCCAGCTGGTCTCGGCAAGGTACAACGGAGCTATTCACTCTCCGGCGATCCGTCTGACGGTCGCTACCGGATATCCGTGAAGCGCGAGCCGCAAGGGCTGGTCTCGCGCATCCTGCACGATGTCTTTCAGGTTGGCGGTTTTCTGGATGCTGGAAGGCCCTCCGGTGATTTTGCCCTGCCTGACACGAAAAGCCCGCTGGTGCTGGTGAGCGCAGGTATCGGGATCACGCCCGTGTTGAGCATGTTGCATCAGCTGGTGGGTGAGGAGGGGGACAGGCCGGTGTGGTTCGTGCATAGCGCTCGCGATGGTGATCATCATGCCTTCCGCGAGGAAGTGCGGGCGCTGGTCAAGGGCAAGGCGAACATTCAGATCGTCACCCACTATACCCGGCCGCTGCCGTCGGACAGTCCCGGGCATGATTTCGATCACGCTGGCCGGATATCGGCAGCCAGTCTGGTGGCTCTTTCAGGCAGCGCGGATACGCAATACCTCCTTTGTGGACCCGCGGCCTTTCTGGCGGAGCTGGAGGAGGGGCTGGTGCGCGAGGGTGTCCCGCAGGAGCAAATCCGTTTCGAGTCGTTTTAGGGGCGGCTGAAACCTCAGTTCTCCGGGGCGAAGTCGACATGGATATGGTTGCCGTCAGGGTCCCAGACATTGATGGCAACCGTTCCCGTGCCGGGCTGAACGGAACGGCGGTAATGTTCGCCGCGTTCGGTCAATCTGGCTTCGAACGCTTCAAGGCCTGAAGCGGTGAACGCGAAATGTTCCAGTTTCAGCTTGGTCTCGGATCCGGTGGCTACCGGCCCTTCTATGCCGACCAGATGAATGGCCGCTGCTTCTCCGGCGTAAAGCCAGGCTCCAGGAAAAGCGAAGTCCGGGCGCGGGCCAGGTTTCATCCCCAGAACGTCGCCATACCAGGCAATCAGCTCGTCGAGCCGCGTGGTACGCAGATTGACGTGGTCGAGCTTCCCGATCTTCATGCAAGTGCCTTTCCCGACAGGCTGGGTGGATCTGGTGGGTGATGGACAGTTTGTCTGACTTTTCGTGCTTCACGTGTCAATGCGGCGGGGTGGTTGCACGGATGAGCAAAACACGATGAAACGTCAGCCGGAACTGTCACATTTTTTGCGAAATAGTTAAAGCAGGGCAAGGCTTTCGGACGAAAAGTGGCCTGACGGCTTTCTCGTGAAAAAAATTGGCTGCAACCCAAAATTTCCTATTGCATCGAGGGGCGAACGCGCGCATATACGCCTTGCCCAAATTCGCACGTGCCCGTGGTCGTTCATGGGGTGTCGTTCCAGACATCTCTTAAGGGGCTGCTGCCAGACAATCCGCCAAGGGGCGGGGCAGCTGAGATCCGGACGGCTTAAAGCAACGACGTAAGAGGGCTTTTTTGGTCTCTGCCGGGGTTTCCAACCTCCGGGGTCACTAAAGAGGCACTTGTTACATCATTGCCCGACGTGCGGTTCGGTTCTCCCGATCCAATCAACGGCATTTCCCGACGCGGGACGGCTTTGTACTGTTTTGTCAGTCGCATTGCCCAACCGTCGCTGCAGTCAACCCGGCCTCCGGTTCCATCCCGGGGGAGGCCCGGTGCGCTTTGCAGCACCCTGCGACGTGAACGCAGCGCGCACGCCAAGAAGAAGCGCGCCTGCGGCTGAGATTGAGAAAGAGGGGCACCCTCATGAGCGACCGTATCCGCGATTTCCTCCGCCGACGTGACGAAGATGGCCCGTGCGTTGTTGTCGACCTCGACATCGTGCGCGACAATTTCGAAGCATTTGCCAAGTCCTTGCCGGACACCTCCGTTTACTACGCGGTGAAAGCCAACCCGGCACCTGAAATCCTGTCGCTCTTGGAAAGCCTTGGTTCCTCCTTCGATTGCGCCTCCGTCGGCGAAATCGAAATGGTGCTGGCAACCGGTGCATCCGCAGACCGCATTTCCTACGGCAACACCATCAAGAAGGAGAAGGACATTGCGCGTGCCTATCAGTATGGCGTCCGCCTCTTCGCCGTCGACTGCGTCGAAGAAGTCGAAAAAATCAGCCGCGTTGCCCCTGGCTCCAAAGTCTTCTGCCGCGTCCTGTGCGACGGCGTCGGCGCCGAATGGCCGCTCTCCCGCAAGTTCGGCTGCGACCCCGAAATGGCGCCCGACGTCCTCGAACATGCGCACAGGCTCGGCCTTGTCGCCCACGGAGTTTCGTTCCACGTCGGCTCCCAGCAAGCGAACCTCACCGCATGGGATCTCGCTCTCGCCATGGCAGCAGGCGTTTTCCAGGAAATGGCGCTCCGCGGCATCGAACTGAAAATGGTCAACATGGGTGGGGGCTTCCCGACCCGTTATGTGAAAGACGTCCCGGGCGTTTCGACCTACGGCGAAGCGATCTTCCAGGCGCTGTGCAAGCATTTCGGCAACCGTCTGCCGTCCACCATCATTGAGCCGGGCCGCGGCATGGTGGGCAACGCCGGCATGATCGAAGCGGAAGTCGTTCTGATTTCGCGCAAATCCGCGAGCGACGACGTGCGCTGGGTCTACCTCGATATCGGCAAGTTCCACGGCCTGGCCGAAACCATGGACGAGGCAATCCGTTATCCGATCCGCACCCCGCGCGACGGTGACGCCACTGCACCTTGCGTGCTGGCTGGCCCGACCTGCGACAGCGTCGACGTTCTTTACGAAAAGACGCCGTACGAACTGCCGGTGAGCCTGTCCATTGGCGACAAGGTGCTGATTGAGGCTTGTGGTGCCTACACCACGACCTATTCCACGGTCGGTTTCAACGGCTTCGCGCCGCTGGCGTCCTTCGTCATCTGAGGCAAGTGCCATGATTGATATTGTGGACGAGGCGCCGGATCACACCGGCGCCCGCGAGGGTCTGCTTGACCTTTGCTTCGGTGAGGACCGCTTCAGGAAAACCTCCGAGCGTCTGCGTGAAGGCCGGCTTCCGGTCTTCGCATTTTCCGCGATCGACGAATCTGGCAAGCTCGTGGGAACGGTAAGGCTCTGGTCTGTGGCGGACCGCAACGGCTCGCAAAGCCTGTTGCTTGGACCCCTTGCCGTCGATCCGGGCTGCCGGGGACTGAAGGTCGGGGACCGCCTCATGCGGCACGCCCTCAACCAGACAGCCATGCTTGGCCATGGATCCGTGATCCTGGTCGGCGACCAGCCGTATTACACGCGCTTCGGATTTGCAGCCGGCCTTCTCGACAAGGTCGCGCTGCCAGGCCCGGTGGACTATCACCGGTTTCTCGGACTGGAGTTCGCTCCGGGGCATATAGCCGGGCTGGAAGGCGTTCTGTCAGCGGCCGGCGTGCTGGACCCGATGGCGGCGCCAACGGCGCGGGACGAGGTTTTCCCGGCGTCGCAAGCAGTCTGAACGTCAGGACATTGAAGAGGACGGCGGCGATCTTTTTCGCCGCCGTCTCTTGTTTTTTCAAGCAGAGGCCTGTCTTTTGCCTAGAAGGTCCGGAGAAGTTCGTTTGTCTTTCCTTGACTAAGCTTTTTCGGGAAGACTTGAAATTCCTGCAGAAACCAGCCACACGTTACAATGGCGCAATAAGTGCGCTTTTCTGTATGAAGGATACCCCAATGGGCCGGACCCTCCGGACACGGTGAGGGCGGCATATCGGATAGGATTGGAGTTACGCATATGACCGACGACACCAACGACGGTGCGCCGAAGAAACCGGCGGCAAAGGCCGCTGCAAAGCCGGCCACGCGGCGCAAGACCACACCGCGCACCGCTGCGTCCAAACTTGCGGCCGGGAAGCCTGCAAGCTCCAAATCGACATCTGCAAATTCGACGTCTGGCAAAGCTGCGTCTGCCACAGCCTCATCTGGCAAAACAACCTCCACTAAAACTGCCTCGGCCAAACCGGCCGCAGCCAAAGCTGCACCCCGAAGGACTTCGACGGGAAAGGCGGCTGCCACCAAGGCTCCCCAAAAAGAGCCGGCCAAGACTTCCGGTCCTTCAAAGACTGCTCCGGCCAGATCCGCGGCGAAGAAACCAGCCGCATCGGTCGCCAAAGCAGCACTTGCCAAGGCAAGCGAAGCGAAAGCTCCTGCAAGGCGAGCGGCGAAACCTGCAACCGGTAAGTCTGGCCCCGCCAAAGTAGCTCCGGTGAAGGTCGCAGCTTCAAAAGCTCCGGCCTCCAAGGCTTTAACCGGCGCCGGCAAGGGCCCTGTTCACGGCACCATCACCGGCCCTCTCGTGATGATCGGTCTTGGTTCCATCGGCAAGGGAACGTTGCCGCTGATAGAGCGTCATTTCAACTTCGACAAAAACCGGTTCACCGTGATCGACCCGGTCGATGCCGATGCCAAGCTTGTCACGGACCGGGGCTACAGGTTCGAGAAGGTGTCGCTGACACCTGAAAACTACAAGGACGTTCTCACGCCTCTGCTCACAGAGGGCGAGGGGCAGGGCTTTGTGGTCAACCTGTCTGTCGATACTTCATCGCTGGACCTGATGAAGCTCTGCCGCAAGCTGGGTGTGCTTTACATCGACACGGTGGTCGAGCCCTGGCCAGGTTTCTACTTCGACGACACCGCCACGGCAGCCGACCGGACCAACTACGCGCTGCGTGAAACCGTACGCCGGGAAAAGAAGAAGAACCCCGGTGGTACCACGGCGGTCTCCTGCTGCGGGGCCAATCCGGGCATGGTGTCCTGGTTCGTGAAGAAGGCTCTGGTCGATATTGCGACCGATACCGGCGTCAAATTCAAGGAGCCGACCAGTCAGAAAGGCTGGGCGAAGCTGATGAAGAAGGTGGGTGTCAAAGGCATTCACATTGCCGAACGCGATACCCAGCGGGCCAAGGAACCGAAGCCTTCCGGTGAATTCTGGAACACCTGGTCAGTGGAAGGTTTCCTGTCCGAAGGCTTCCAGCCTGCCGAACTTGGCTGGGGCACGCATGAAACCTGGAAGCCCGCAAACGCCAAGAAGCACAAGAAGGGCTGCAAGGCCGCGATCTATCTCGAACAACCGGGCGCCAACACCCGTGTCCGGACATGGTGTCCGACACCTGGCGCGCAATATGGCTTCCTAGTCACGCACAATGAGGCGATTTCGATCGCAGACTATTTCTCGGTGCGGGACGGCAAGAAGACAAGCTATCGCCCGACCTGCCACTATGCCTATCATCCGGCAAACGTTGCGGTGCTCTCGCTGCACGAATTGTTCGGCTCTGCGGGCAAGGTTCAGGAGACGCTGCACGTTCTCGACGAGAGTGAACTGCAGGATGGCATCGATGAACTCGGCGTTCTGCTCTACGGCCACAAGAAAAACGCCTACTGGTACGGCTCGCAGTTGTCAGTAGAGGAAACACGGGAACTGGCGCCGTATCAGAACGCGACGGGTCTTCAGGTGACATCGGCCGTGCTGGCCGGCATGGTCTGGGCGCTGGAAAACCCGGAGGCCGGGATCGTCGAGACGGACGAGATGGACTACAAGCGCTGCCTTGAAATCCAGTCGCCCTATCTTGGTCCTGTAAAGGGCTATTACACGGACTGGACACCACTAGAAGGGCGGCCCGGCTTCTACAAGGAAGATATCGACACCAAGGATCCCTGGCAGTTCCGGAACGTTTTGGTGCGGTGACGTTAAACGCACTTCCTGATCAATATCAGCCGCCGGGTAGCTCCGGCGGCTTTTTACTGTGTTCCGGGGTTTCTGGACGTTTCGATTTTCGAGATCTTGTGATCAACACGACAAAGTTGAAGTCGATATTGAGCAAATAGCGTTTCATCGGAAACGCTTGTCACTGACAAAAGGCGCTCTAATCTGTAGATTAACCGTCATATCCGGTGGGTATGCGACCTCTGCAGGTTGTTATTGTGCAGATTTACCGGTTTTGTCGCGCCGGACGTGTTCGGTTTGTTTTTGCTGTGTCACCCGTCACAGGGGCTTGGACAAGGCGGCAGGTAAGATGTGTCAGTATCTGTGCTTCGGACTGCTTCAAACACTGATGATAACGGTAGCCGTTTAGCGCACCTCCGACCGGGGGTGACCGATCGTGAAAGGACCGGGCACCCCATGACCGACAGCCAGCTGCTGACATCATAAAAAGGACAATAACAGTGCCGACTTCCCCGGAAACGACCTCACAAACTTTCGCGCATCCGCTTGCACCGGAGAGCCGTCATGCCGGAACGACAAGGATCCTGCATTGGATAATTGCTGCTCTGGTTCTGGCGACATGGCCATTGGGCTATGTCATCAAGTTCGTGAAGAGCGACGTGTCCCTGGATTTCTACCTGCTGCACGAAAGCTTCGGCTTTCTGTTGCTCTGGCTGATGCTCGTCCGTGTGGGCAACAAGCTTCTCGCTCACAAGCCGGCAGAGGAGGGGCCAGCGCTGGAACGGATGGCTGCTGCCACCGTGCACGGTCTGCTCTACCTGTTCCTGATCATCATGCCCGTGAGTGGGTTCCTGGCGACCAATGCGCATGGTTTCCCGCTGAGCTGGTTCGGCGTCATTCCCGTCTGGAGCCCGATCGGCAAATCGCCGGACATTGCCGGAACGCTCTCGGCCATTCATTCCTGGAGCGCCTGGGTCCTGCTGGTTTTGTTCGCCCTTCACATTGGGGCGGTGGTGTTCCACCACGTTCTGAGGCGTGACCCGACACTCTACAAGATCCTGTAACGGACCCAACGGTGGATTGGATTGGTTGACGCCCGACAGATCAGGGATGTCAGCCAATCAGCCGAACGACTTCCAGCGCTTCGACCCTGCCTTTGACCTGGTGCGAGCCAATCGGCTCGCGTTCAAAGGTCCTGTCGAGGCGTCTGGCGATTTCGTCTGAAACGAGGATTACCACGTCGGCAGTCTCATCGATCTCCTTGCCGAGGCTTTCCAGACGGGAAGCGGCATTCACCGTGTCGCCGATCACCGTGTAGTTCACCCGCTCCGGCGCGCCGATGTCGCCAACGACAAGCGGTCCCATGTGAAGGCCGATGCGGATGCGCACCGGTGCTTCGCCGCGCGCGATGCGGGCCTGATTGTCCGCCCTTATGGCCTTTGCCATTGCGATGGCGGCACGTGCAGCGGGTTCTGCCGGATTTTCCAGACGCTCCGGAGCGCCCCAGAAGGCCATGACGCTGTCGCCGATGTATTTGTCGATGGTGCCGCCTTCCCGGGTGATTTCCGCACCGAGCAGCGAAAGGTGATGGTTCACGAAAGCGGCGGTTTCGGTTGCTGTCATGCCTTCGGACGCCGAGGTGAACCCGGCAATGTCGGTGAACAGCACCGCGACCTCGCGTTCTTCCGGCGGAGCATCGGCCCTGCCTTCGCGCAGAAGTTTCCGGACGAGCGTTTTCGGTACATACCGGCTGAAAGCGGTCAGGCCACCGACCATCGAGTTGAAGCCGTTGGCCAGATCATCCAGTTCGCGGACGAAGCTCCCGGGCAAGTGCTCCGCAGCATCCAGTTCCAGATCGGCAACAGCCCGTGCGCCGAGAGCTGCCCGGCGGATCGGCTGGCCGATGCGGTGGGCCAGGAAACCGGCACCGACCAGAGACAGACCAAGCAGTGCAACGCCGATCAGGATGGCATCGCTTAACTGTTCAAGCGGTTGCTCCAGAATTTCTGCCGGAAAATGGGCGCCAATCGAAATCGGCAGCCCCGTCGGGCCGAGGTCCGGGCTCTGAATGACGACAAATCTCTTGTTGCCAAATACATCATATCCGGCACGCATTTCGTGCCCGGGGCGAATGCCATACGTCGATGCATCGACCGGCTCGGTCGATCGCAAGGTTTTCAGAAAGGAGTCCGGGACGTTCTCCAGATCAATGACAGGATGGGTGGGCGACAGAAGGTTGAAAACTTCCGGCAGCGCCGGATGCGCGATCACGCCGTAAGTCTGCGGATTGATCATGAAGACCTGAACCAGTCCGGTGGAAATGTCGCTGGTGACTTCGGACAAGCGCTCCATGGACATGGCCATGAGAACCAGACCCTCGTATGTGCGGCCTTCAGGGCTTTCGGAGAGGATCGGCTGAACGTGGGCGATGTAGGTGTGCTGGCGCTGGGGGTAGAAGGACGGCCCGGACCAGAAGGGTGCGGTCTTTGTGCTCGAAGACGCTATCAGACCTGCGAGCGCGTGGGTTTCATCGGTTTTGGGCACAAATTGCGGCACGAGAATGCCGTCGGCGCGGCCCCGGTCGACCTGGATGAAATTGCCGTTCCTGTCGACAACAATGATAAAGGAAACATGTTCCATGGCCGAAAGCGCGCCGAACATATAGTCGGCGACCTCCTGCGGGCGGCTCATCAGAATGCTGCCGGAGGCCAGGGCATCCACGGTATAGGAGCTGGCTTCCTCTACGGCTTCGATCTGGGCGCTAAAAGCCTGGTCGAGGGAGTGCATGCCCGAGTTGATCAGCGATCCACCCAGGTTGCGCACCACCTTTTCAGATGTTGATGCCTGAACGATCAGAACAAGCGCTGCTGTTACGAAGACAAAACCGCCGATAACCGTCGTAAGCGTCGGCGTGATGTGAAGGCGCCTGTTGAGTGGCAAGTGTTTGGCCCGCGGACTGAATTTCAATTCCCTACCCATACCCCGATAACGTCTTGAGGCAAAGTGTGGGTGTGTCGGCCAAACAGGCGACTACGAAGCTCGTGGCCAATGGCAAATCAGCCGCGCAATCGAACAACGTCGACGGCTTCCGATTTGCCCTTGACCATGTGCGCACCGATGACCTCCTGATCAAACGTGCTGTCGAGGCATCTGGCGATTTCCTCTGAAACGAGGATCACCACATCGGCAGTCTCGTCGATCTCCTTGCCGAGACTTTCCAGACGGGAGGCGGCATTCACCGTGTCGCCAATCACCGTGTAGTTCACCCGCTCCGGCGCGCCGATGTCGCCAACGACAAGTGGTCCCATGTGAAGGCCGATGCGGATGCGTACCGGTGCTTCGCCGCGCGCGATGCGTGCCTGATTGTCCACCCTAATCGCCCGCGCCATTGCGATGGCGGCGCGAGCAGCAGGCTCCGCCGGATTTTCCAGCCGCTCCGGAGCGCCCCAGAAGGCCATGACGCTGTCGCCGATGTATTTGTCGATGGTGCCGCCTTCCCGGGTGATTTCCGCACCGAGCAGCGAAAGGTGATGGTTTACGAAAGCGGCGGTTTCGGTTGCCGTCATGCCTTCGGACGCCGAGGTGAACCCGGCAATGTCGGTGAACAGCACCGCGACCTCGCGTTCCTCCGGCGGAGCATCGGCCCTGCCTTCGCGCAGAAGCTTCTGGACGAGCGTTTTCGGAACGTAGCGATTGAAGGCTTTCAAACCACCCACCATGGCATTGAAGCCCTTGGACAGATCGTCGAGCTCCCGGATGATGCTTGCGGGCAGCGGTGTTACGGCTTCAAGGTTCAGGTCTGCCACCTCTCTGGCCGCGACCGAAGCGCGTTGCACCGGCCTTGCGATCCGTCTTGCCAGCAAAACGGCGCCGAGCAGGGACAGGGCAAGCAGTGCGCCGCCCACGATAAGCGCCGCCAGCAGTTGTTTGAGCGGCTGATCCAGGTACTCGGCTGGAAAATGCATGCCGATCCTGACCGGAAGCCCCATCAGGTTTTCATTCTTCTGCTCCAGGATCACGAACCGCTTGGCGCCGTCTGAATCGGTGCCGGAATAGATATCCAGATCCTCGGAAATGTCGAAGGACGCATTGTCCACTTTGGGCATATCCTCAAAGCCGGCCAGAAAGACATCGGGGAGCTGACTGACCTTGAGCAGTGGCGTTTCCTTGGTCAGCTTGCCAAAGGACTTGTAAAGGTCGGGATGGGCGACAATTTCGTCAGATCCCTCCTTCATCAGGAACACGGTTATGTCGTCGGTGGAAACATGCCAGGTGATTTCCGACATCCGGTCCAGCGACATGCCGATCATCAGGCTGCCGCGGTAGGTCTTGCCTTCATGGAGCGGGCGCACGAAGACATAGTAGGTGTGTTCCCGGTTCGGCATATAGAACGGCTCGCTCCAGAAAGCGCCCGTCTGTGTCTTTGCGCGTTCCGACAGGGGAACGAGGATCGGGATATCTTTCGCCAGGTTGACGTCTCCGCCAAGCAGCTTGCCGTCCGCATCGCCCCTGTCGACATCAATGCCCTTGCCGTTCTCATCGATCAGCACGAGAAAGGACACCTGCTCCATCGGGGCAAGCGCACCGTAAAGATAGGACAGGACGAGGTCCGGATCGTCGAGCGGCAGCTCCTTGCGCTCATAGGTCAGCCTGGTGAACTCGGCCGTTTCGGTGATGGCGTTCAATTGCTCGACAAACGCGGTTTGAGCCGCATCCATGCCGATGTCCACCAGTTCACCGCCCATTCTCCTGACGACTTGCGATGAGGTGACAGCCTGGATGAACAGGATGGCGGCAGCAGTCATCAGCACGAAGCTGCCGATGACGGTTGCAAGGGTCGGCGTGATGAAGAGTTTCCTGCGTGCTGCCACCGTGACGTCCTGATCGTGAGCTTTTTGGTCGTTAGGCCGGTATCTGTTTCAAATTACGCGCCGCGGAGCAATCAGGGAACCGCATCGAAGGCCAGAAAGCTTCCCTGAATGCAAAAAGACCCGCAAGGCCGAGGCCGTGCGGGTCTTGAAGGTGAATGCGTCGAAAGGCGCGTCAGGTGGTTTTTTCCTTCGACTCGAACCTGTGACCGTAGTCCACGGCGATTTCGTAGTCCGGGTCTTCAAGAACCGAAACTTCGACGAGGTCGCCTGCCTTGGCCAGAAGCTTCTTGCAGTCCGGCGAAAGATGGCGCAGGTGCAGGCGCTTGCCGGCCGCAAGATATTTCGAAGCCAGTGCATCGATTGCTTCCAGCCCGGAATGATCGACCACGCGGCTGTCGATGAAGTCGACAACAATGTCGTCAGGGTCGTTCAGCGGATCAAACAGATCGGTAAAGCCGGTGGTGGACCCGAAAAACAGCGGCCCGCTCAGCCGGTAGACCTTCCAGCCTTCCTTGCTGGTGCCCGTCCGGGCCCGGATGCGGCTGGCCGCATTCCAAGCATAGGCGAGCGCGGAGATGATCACGCCGACAACGACGGCGACCGCGAGATCCGAATAGACGGTAACGCAGGTGACGATCACCATCACGATCGCATCGATCGGCGGGATCTTGTGCATGATCTTCAGGCTGGTCCAGGCAAAGGTGCCGATCACAACCATGAACATCACACCGACCAGCGCCGCCACCGGAATCCGTTCGATCAGCGGAGACGCGATGACAATGAAGGACAGCAGGAAAAGAGCTGCGGAAATGCCGGAGATCCGGGTGCGTGCACCGGATTTCACGTTGATCATGGATTGGCCGATCATGGCGCAGCCACCCATGCCGCCGAAGAAGCCGGTCACCACGTTTGCCGTGCCCTGTGCAAGGCATTCCTTGGAAGCACCGCCCTTGGTGCCGGTCAGGTCGGCCACCAGGTTCAGCGTCAGCAGGGATTCAATCAAGCCGATGGCAGCCAGGATCACAGCATAGGGCAGGATGATCTGCAGTGTCTCGAACGTCAGCGGCACCATGGGAATGTGGAACTCGGGCAGACCGCCGGAAATCGACGAGAGGTCACCGACCGCGCGAGTGTCGAGATTGAAGCCGAGCACGAGAGCCGAGACAACGAGAATACCGGCCAGCGGTGCGGGAAAGGCCGATGTGATCTTGGGCAGTAACCAGATGACGGCCATGGTGAGCACGATCAGGCCAAGCATCAGATACAGCTGAGAGCCCGTCATCCAGGTCAGTCCGCCGGTTCCATCGGGAACCTTGAACTGGCCGAGCTGGGCCAGGAAGATCACGATTGCCAGACCGTTGACGAAGCCGAGCATGACCGGGTGAGGGACCATGCGAATGAACTTGCCCCACTTCAGCAGTCCCACGACGATCTGGATCAATCCCATCAGCACCACGGTGGCGAAGAGATACTCCACGCCGTGCAGGCTGACGAGGGAGACCATCACCACGGCCAGGGCGCCGGTTGCGCCCGAGATCATGCCGGGGCGGCCGCCGATACAGGCGGTGATCAGTCCGACGAAGAACGCCGCATAGAGCCCTACAAGCGGATTGACGCCGGCAACGAAGGCGAAAGCCACGGCTTCGGGGACCAGCGCCAGGGCGACGGTCAACCCGGCGAGGAGTTCGGTTCTGATGCGGGACGCATCCATTTTCAATGGTTGTTCAGGCGCAACGGCCTCCGCGCGTGCTGACACGAGCTGCTCCGGATATTTGGTGTGGTTTTTCAGGTCAGCGCCAATCCCTGCCCGGATTTCCGCTTTTTGACCTAGATCAAGTGGCCATCTTTTAATCGATTTTTTGCAATGCAGCAAGGTAGACTAATGAGGATCTGCAACGCGTTTTTCCGCGTTCTTGTGACATGAACGGCAAATGTCCGGCGCCTTGAGACAGTAGAGCAGGGGAAAATGGATGTGGTTTCGATACTTTCCGCAGGTGAAATGCCTACATCGATCCATTCTATTCTGCAGGTCAGCAGAAAAATTTTAATCTGCTTTGCGAACGCGTGAAGTCAGGAAAATAACTTCTCGTTTTATCGTTCGGATATCTGCCGGTTTGATTCGTGGTGCCGTTTTTCTGCTGCTTCCTGGGCAAGGGCCACGTGGGTGGGCCTGTCGAGAGGTGGGAGGGCTAGCTCCAAAAGACCGACGGATGTACCAATCAAAGGCCCGATATTCAGTATTCTGATTAGAATTTACCACCGCAATGCAATCAGGTTGCAGACCCCGCGAATTGTCCCATAGTGTTATTCCACCAGATAACGGATTGCTGAGGACGTGGCCGCACTCGAACAACAGATTTGTATGAACTTGTCATGGCCGCAGCTTAGGGAAGGCGCGATGCGACGGCTCAATGTCTGCTTCATATTGAGTGTTTTTCTTTTTATGTCCGGCGCCCGGGCTCAGGAGGTTCTGAGATTATCCGGTTTTGAGGCGCCCAATCTGACCCCTGCCGCCGAGAAAATCCTCGCCAGGGCGTATTCAGAGCTGGGCATCCGCGTTGAAACAGTCATTAACAACCCGCAAAGGGCGTTGATGGACGCGGCTGCCGGCAGGACCGATGGTGTGCTGGTTCGCGTCAGGGCCATCGAAGCCGACCATAACAGCCTCTTGCGCGTCGATGTTCCGGTGATTGTGGCGCGTACGTTTGCCTATGCGAACAAGCGTGAGCTTCGCGGCAAGTCCTTCAAGCAACTCAGACATTTGCGGATCGGACACGTCTCCGGTGCGCGTTTCGCCGCGAAGCTGGCAGACGGCTTCGCCGAGATCTGGACTGCCGAAACTCCTGAACAATTGTTCGAGATGCTTCGGCGCGACCATGTCGATCTCGTCATTGCCGGGGAAGGCACAGGGCGTCGGGTCATTCGGGACAAAAAGCTTGAAGGTGTCTTTCCGTTAAGGCCGTCTCTGCGGGAGGTCGAGTTCTATCACTATCTGCATGAAAGACATGTCGATCTGGTGCCAAGGATCGAAGCTGTTCTGCGAAGAATGCTTTCGGTGATTGCAGGTGAGGAACCCGATGGAGCGGGGGACACCGCCCCGGGGCAAGATGAAGAAGTTCTGCACAAGACCAGCTTGAGCTGAGAAACCAGGGATGTCGGCCCATTCGGCGAGACCCATCCGCCTCAAGTCATTTTGTCTTCATCTATAGGGTCGCTTCCCAAGCGGATTTCGCAGCCAACAACCACGCCAGGAGGGGCACCATGTGGACGATGAGGCTGGAGGATCGTGTCGACGACACACATATCAGATCCAGGCAAGGATTGCCCCGGAACCCGGATCAAATGAAAAAGCTCGACGGCAAACGCGGCTGGGATTAGAACCGGGAAAAAGACGCTCGGGAGGAACCATGAAGCCGACCAATCCGGTCTTCACCGGCATTGCCACCACTGTGTTCGAGACGATGTCGCGGCTTGCGATGGCGCATGGCGCAGTGAACCTCGGACAGGGGTTTCCCGATGTCGACGGGCCTGCGGACATCCGGCAGGCTGCTGCCGATGCGCTGCTGCAGGGGCCGAACCAGTATCCGCCCATGCTGGGCATACCGGACTTGCGCCAGGCCATTGCGGAGGCCAATCGCCGTTTCTACGGTCTGGAGGTCGATCCGCAGACCGAAGTCATGGTGACGTCAGGAGCCACCGAAGCGCTGGCGGATTGCATTTTCGCGCTGGTGTCGCCGGGGGATGAGGTCGTTCTGATCGAGCCTCTCTACGATTGCTACCTGCCGCTGGTGAAGCAGGCCGGCGGCATTCCCGTGCGCGTCAGGGTGACCCCGCCCCACTGGTCCCTGGATGAAGATGCCCTCCGGGCGGCTTTCTCCGACAAGACGAAGGCGGTTCTCATTAACAACCCGATGAACCCGACGGCCAAGGTGTTTTCGGACGACGAACTTGAACTGGTCGCTTCTCTCTGCCGGCAGTACGACGCCTATGCGATCTGTGACGAAGTCTATGAGCATCTCGTCTTTGACGGACGCCGCCACAGGCCGTTGATGACGCTGGAGGGGATGCGCGAGCGCACGGTGAGGATCGGTTCTGCGGGCAAGACCTTTTCGCTGACCGGCTGGAAGGTTGGCTATGTCACGGGGCCGGCCGCGTTGATGGATCCGATTGCCAAGGCGCACCAATGGCTGACCTTCACCACGCCGCCACATTTGCAGAAGGCCGTTGCCTACGGGTTGCGCAAGGACGACAGCTATTACGACGGGCTGGCGCAAGACCTGGCCGCAAAGCGCGACCGCATGGCGGCAGGTCTCGCGGACCTTGGTTTTTCCGTTCTGCCCTGCGAGGCAACCTACTTCCTGACCTGCGGGTTTCAAGGACTTGGCCTTGGTCAGACGGATGTGGAAGCCTGTGAGACGCTTGTGACGGCTGCCGGGGTCGCGGCTGTTCCTGTCTCGGCCTTCTACGGGTCAGATGCCCCTGAAGGCTACATCCGGTTCTGTTTCTGCAAGCAGGACACCGTGATTGACGAGGCGCTTGCCCGCCTCGCTGTATTTTTGACTGCGGCTCGTGCCGAATCCGCTTAGCCTGACACTGTGTAACCTTGGAAATGAGAAACTTCATGGACAATCCGGCTCTGGTCGACGTTACCCGCGGCTCCGTGATCGAAAGCTTGCATCGGGGCAGCATCGCGATTGTCGATAGCGCCGGAAAGCTCGTATTCGGTATCGGCAACGTGGATGCCCGCGTGTTTCCGCGCTCTGCCATCAAGGCGCTTCAGGGGTTGCCTCTGGTGGAATCGGGGGCGGCGGAAGCGCTGGACTATTCCGACGCGGAACTGGCGCTTGCCTGCGCCTCACACAATGGCGAAGAAGTTCATGCCAATTCGGCACGGGTCATGCTGATGAAAGCGGGACTTGCCGAAGACCATCTGGAATGCGGTCCGCAGTGGCCGCAGCGCATGGAAGATGCCGCCAAACTGATCCTTGCAAACGAAACACCCTGCGGCCTGCACAACAACTGTTCGGGAAAACATGCCGGTTTCCTTGGTCTTGCCAAGGTGATGGGTGTCGAGACACGCGGCTATGTGAATGCGGACCATCCCGTGCAGCGCGAAGTTCGGAACGTGATGGAGCAGATGACCGGCGACACTCTGTCGGAAGATGTCTGCGGCACGGACGGGTGTTCGATCCCGACATACGCTTCGCCGTTGCGCAGCTTTGCCCGCGCCTTCGCCGCCTTCGGAACCGGCGAGGGGCTTGAGCCGCTGCGCGCAGACGCGGCGGAACGGCTGTTCGATGCCTGCATCAACGAGCCTTACATGGTCGCCGGAACGGACCGTTTCTGCACGCAGGTGATGGAAGCTTTCCGGGGCCGTGTCTTTGTAAAGACCGGCGCTGAAGGCGTTTTTTGCGCGTCCATTCCCGAGCTTGGTTTCGGTGTATCGCTGAAGTGTGACGACGGCGCAACCCGGGCGTCCGAAGTGATGATGGCGACCGTCCTGGAGGCAATGCTGGAGCTCAATGACGACGAGGCAGCTCTGCTCGACAGACTGGTCAATCCGCCGATCCTGACCCGACAGGGCATCCAGGCCGGTCACATCAAACCGCGCGAGGCGTTCCTGACCGAGCTGAAGGCAGCGCTACCGTAAGGACGATTGTCTTCCGGTTTTGGGGCTGCTGCATACTTCCGAGCTTGTAGTCCATCTTTTGAAACGCATGGTTTCGAAACGATTCTCAAGAAGAAGAGACGGGGTTTGGAACACTGTTTTTTCTAGGTAAGGTCCATGATTCCAATTTATTACCTTGTTTTCTTAAGGTGGTAATTTAGGAAATCTACCAAGTATATCACCCAAGCCCTGCTAGCCTGCCCGGTGGCAGACCGGATATTACCGGTGAACAGACCTGGCGGACAGAAGGTTTCGGCGTTTCGGCGCCTTGCAATTTTGGTATGCGGGTGGCTGGTTGGCCGCTTGTTTCTGTCACAGGAGTTGTCTCATGGCACATCGTCCCGATCTGTCTTTCCGTTTCACCCACGCGATCACCCGCACGCCCGCCGATAGCGTGGCTGACGGTATCCGGGCGGTGGACACGGGCAATCCGAGCGGTGCGACGTTTCGGTCGGAACACGGGCGTTATGTATCGGCATTGCGGGAGGCAGGGCTTACTGTTGACGTTTTGCCGCCGCTTGAAGAGTTCCCGGACAGCTGTTTTGTCGAAGATCCCGCTTTTTGCCTACCGGAAGGGGCCATCCAACTTCGTCCGGGCGCGGCCAGCCGTGAAGGGGAAGGTGCGGAGATCCGTGCCGCACTGGAAAGCCGGTTCCAAAAGGTTGTCGAACTGCCGGGAACCGGTCACGTCGACGGCGGTGATGTGCTGATGCTGGATGATGTCATCCTCATCGGCCTGTCCGCCCGCACCGACCGTGAAGGCGCAGAAGCTTTCGCCGGATTGCTGGGAGAGTGGGGCTACAATGCCGAGGTCTGCGAGACACCGGAAGGCGTGCTGCATTTCAAGACGGCCTGCTCAACGCTTGGCGACGGCGTCATTCTGGCGACCAAAGTCATGGCCGACAGCGGCTTTTTTGGCGATCGCGAGATTGTGGTGGTGCCAGAAGGCGAAGACTACGCCGCCAATGTCATCCGCGTGAACGATGTGGTGATGGTGCCGGAAGGATATCCGAAGACCTTGGCTGCCATCGAGGCCGCCGGTTTCTCGACAGTGGTGCTGCCGACCCACGAAGCCCGCAAGGTCGATGGCGGACTGTCCTGCCTGTCGCTGCGGTTTGCGCTGGACTAGGTTCTCGCAGGTTTTGTGGCGCTGAGGGCCTGTTCGGCTCGATCCCGGGAATGTGTGGAAGCGCCTTCTCTGGATGGGCGGGGAGTTTTGCGCAAGCGGTCCGTTCTTCGGGACGCCCTGTCGGCCTCCTCTGGATGAGGTTGTCAGGAAACATCAGGCTACCGTTCTCTGCGTTCTTGCCATGGCTGGACCATGGCAAGAACTCCATTCCGGTGCCACTCGCGCGGCTTGCACCTGAGGCTAGGTCACGGCAGCAGGGCGGCAGGACGTCTCGGAGGATGAGCGCGTTTTGCGCCGGGTGGGCCAGACTGGTCAGGCCGCCACCTGATTGCCATTAACAGTCAGGTTGCTGAATTCCGAAACGTTGTTCAGCTCGCCGGTGGACTTTTCGAGCCACCGGAAGCCGTTGATGGCGCCCTCTTTGGAGCCCTGGACGATGTTGTTGGTGATGACGGCGGATCCCGCGCCATCGACCACGGTCACCGCAATTCCCGTCCCGCAGTCCCGAATCACGTTCTGGGAGGCGGCGATGTTGCGCATGTAGGGGCCCCAGCCGAGTAACAGGCCGAATTTCGGTGCGCCTTCGACCACATTGCCGGTGAGTGTCGTGTCCGCTTCAACGGCGATACCGATGCCGAAACCGGCGACTTCCGGTGGATAGGGGCCTTCCTTCTTGATGTTGCGGATCAGATTGCCGGAACAGACCGCCAGGCGGCCACCATCCATGAAGTTGGCGATGGAAATGCCGATCGTGCCGCCGTCCACGATATTGTTGGCAATGATCGCCCCCTGGAAACCGAATTCGGAATAGATCGCCGTTTCGCCAGAGCGAAGGCAGGAATTGCCGATGATCTGGACGTTGGAGCCGGCATTGGACCGGATTGCAGAGAAGGCGCAGTCGGCCACGCGATTGTTGGACACCATGACACCGTGGGCGCGGAAGACATTGATGCCGTTCCCGAACTGACCGGTGCCGCCGTAGCGGGCGCCGATGCGCTCAACCCGGTTGCCGGAGACGATGGTGCCGTCTTCGCCCTCCCGCCAGCGGTGCACCCAGATGCCGCCATTGGCACAGTCGGTCACCGAATTGCCGGTGATGGCGAGGCCCGTGGCTTCGTTCGAGCGCAGGCCCGCTTCGGCTGCTCCCGAGATCCGGCAATTTTCGACACGGCCTGAGCAACGGTCCAGCAACAGGCCCATCTTGGAAGAACCGGCGATCTCGCAGTTGTCGAGCGCGACGTTCCTGACGCCGATGAAATGCAACAGTCCTTCGGTGAAATCGCCGATGGAGCGGTTGGCGCCGTCGAAGGTAATGCCGGTCAGGCCGACGTTGGAAACACCTTCAGCGCGGATCAACTGGCCGCCACCGCCCTGATAGACGAGCCGTGTTCTGCCGGGAACGCCAACAATCAACGTGCCGGAAGGAAGGCGCAGGTTGGCAACCGGATAGGTGCCGGCGGGAAGGAAGAGGGCGCGGCCACGCTCGACCGCCCGATTGACGGCATTTTGAAATTGGGCGCTCTGATCGTCAGCGGCATTGGGCAGAAGGCCCAACTCCTGTGAATCGATGGAGCCGCGCAGGTCGGCCACTTTCATCTGGGCTGCGGCGACTGTCCCGGAAAGACACAAAGCTGTCCCGGCTAGAAACGCGCGGCGGTTCAGTTTCGAAAGGTTACGTGTCATCGGTCCGGCCAATTGCTCGCTTGCGTCCCGGATTGGGATGCGTCTCAAGTCTCTGCAGCTGAAAACGCAAGAGCCGTGCCGGATCGGCGTTCGGTGGCCGTTGGACGCACAAAAAAACCGGCCAGGCGGCAGGGCCTGGCCGGTCAGTTAACCGGTCTACAGGGGCAGAAGAGACCGGTCAGAGGCTGTTCGGGTCGACGTTTTCCAGACCAACCCAGTTTTCATCGGCCTTGCTGACGAAGCCCGGGATGTCCTTGTTCCAGCGTTCCTGGATCGACGGTGCGAGGTTGAGGTAAAGCTTGTTGTCGACGATCTTCCACAGGTCCGGGTCACCATCGACCTTCACTCCCATGGCAGCGCCAAAGGCACAGAAACCGCCATATTGC
This sequence comes from Stappia sp. BW2, assembly GCF_008107695.1. Classification (GTDB taxonomy): domain Bacteria; phylum Pseudomonadota; class Alphaproteobacteria; order Rhizobiales; family Stappiaceae; genus Roseibium. The sequence goes on from NZ_VIRG01000070.1 coordinate 848,567, forward strand.
GGCAGATATTTTTCCGGGTTCTGCTTGAAGAGCTTGCGGTTTTCTTCGGACGCGAAGCGGTAGGTGGCGCCGTTATGAACCTCGGTGATGGCGATATCACCGTCTTGCGGAGCGCCATTGACGAAATAGGAGACCGGATCGACACCGCGCAGGGCCAGGCCGGTGTTGGTGGCGTTGACATCGAAACCGGCGCCGAATGCGCTGGAAACGAGGCCGAAGACGACCACGAAGGCTGCGACGGAGCCACGAACGAAATTTGCGAACATTTGGAATCACTCCCCAGGGGTTGAATTTGTCCGGCACAGATGTGCTCAAGCGATGGTGAAAAGGGAACCAATCGGTTCCTAATGGTCCGTACTTGACCAACCTTGCCGGTGGTTCCTAAATAGAGTTAGGAACCGAATGGTACAAAACACAAGCGCGTGACACGTGCTTGAGTGTTTCGTGAAGCGGCTTGACTGGAGAATAAATGGCAAGACCTCGGGAATTCGATGCCGATGAGGCACTGGAAAAGGCCATGGACCTGTTCTGGGACGTTGGCTATGACGAAGCCTCTCTGTCCGAGCTGCTCGGTGCCATGGCGATTACCAAGGGCTCTTTCTACAAGGCGTTCCAGGACAAGCAGTCGGTCTATCTGGCGGCGCTCGACAGGTATAACGATCAGGTGATCAGCAACACCGTTGCGTTTCTGGGCGACCCGGCTGAAGGCACGGGTAGGGAACGTATCCTCGCCCTCTTCGGCCGCGTCGCTGATCTCGCCCAGAAAGAGGGAGACAGGCTCGGTTGCTTTTTGTGCAATGCCCTGGTCGACAAGGCAGGTGGCCCCGAGGCGGAAGCAAAGCTGCAGGCCATGACCAGGCGTCTGGAAAACGGTTTTCACCGCGCGCTACAGGACGATGGGCTTGAAGTAACCGAAGCGCGCGGCACCGCACGCGGCATTCTGACGGCCTATTTCGGCCTGCGGGTTCTGGGCCGGGCGGGGCTTTCCGACGATATGGCGACGGACTGCATTCGCCAGGTCGAGAAAATGCTGGGGCGTGTGCATTGAAGGGGCGGCAGTCTCAGGTTCTGGAAACTGGGAAGCCCGGATACAGATCTACATGCAAATAAACACCACCTCATCCTGAGGGAGCACGAAGTGCTGTCTCGAAGGATGGACGACACATTCCGGAGCAAGCGGCCCATCCTTCAAGACGGGCTTTCAGCCCTCCTCAGGATGAGGGGAAAGTCTGCAGGAGAGTGCCCCCCTCATCGCAGGCGTCTTGCCAGTTCGCGCAGGATGCGGACGGCGGCTTCCTCGATGACGGGGTAGGCCGGTCTTGTGTCGCGCGGGCCTTTCGGCAACGCGGGAACATGAACGAAAATGCTGGCGATGCCCGAGCCGATGGAATCCCACAGTGTGGCATTGCAAAGATAGGTTCCGGCATTGGTGGAAAGCCGCGCTGGGGCGCCAGCGGCAAGGGCGGCATCGCGCAAGGCTGCGGCGGGCAGGGTCGATATCCGGGAGCGTTCTTGCGAGACCGCGAGTTCAGGTCTGGCCGGTGCTTTGCCCAGGGCATCCGGACGCACGCGGACGGCCTTGTTGACGGCCCTTGTTTCTATGTTGATGGTTCTCCGCGTGCCATCGACGCCAAAATGCACGATGGCGTCCGGCAAAATCGTCTTGCGCAGCCGGTCGGTGACCTCTTCACGCCCCGCCCAGGTGGTCGGCAGAACATGAAAGACGAAGTCGATGCCGGATTGATGTGCGTCCATGCGCTTCGCCAGCCGCCGCATCAGCCGTTCTGTCGGATTGATGGGGGCCCCGGGGAATGGCGAAAAGCCGGTGACCAGAACGGTCTTGCGATTAGACCTCTTCATTCGCCAAGCCCATCAAGGTGGCCAATTCATCGACGGCGAGTGAGACAGCGATTTTTCCGCCGCGCACTTCATCTTCCAGGGATTTGAGACGTTCGGCCGTGCGAGTGTTCGTGGTCAGGGCTTCCATCATGCGCTGTTGAAGCATGTCCCACATCCAGGCGACCTGTTGGCTGCTGCGCTTTTGATGCCATTCACCACTTGCCTGCATGCGCTCGCGGAACACGGTGATCTGCTCCCAAAGATGATCAAGACCTTCGTTGGCAAGACCGGACACCGTGATGACGGGTGGCGTCCATGTAGGCGACTTGGGTGCCAGAATATGCAAGGCGGCACGGTAGTCCGAGGCAGCGGTCTGGGCACGAGTTGAGCCGTCGCCGTCGGCCTTGTTGACGGCGATCATATCGGCGATTTCAAGCACGCCCTTCTTGATGCCCTGAAGCTCGTCACCGGCGCCGGGCAACATCAGCACCAAGAAAAAGTCCACCATGTCGGCAACGGTCGTTTCCGATTGGCCAATGCCGACAGTCTCCACCAGAATCACGTCGTAGCCGGCTGCCTCGCACAACAGCATGGTTTCCCGTGTCTTTGCGGCGACCCCACCAAGCGTGCCGGCCGAGGGCGAGGGACGAATAAAGGCGTTGGTATCCACCGCAAGCTGCGCCATGCGCGTCTTGTCGCCGAGGATCGATCCTCCGGTGCGGGTGGAGGAGGGGTCGACGGCCAGAACGGCAACCTTGTGCCCTGCCGCCGTCAGGTTGGACCCAAGCGTATCGATGGTGGTCGACTTGCCGACACCCGGCACCCCGGTAATCCCGACCCGGAGAGCTTTGCCTGTCAGAGGCAGCAATTCTTGAATCAGGTGCTGGGCAAGGCGCCGGTGCTCGCGCTTGCGCGACTCCACGAGCGTGATGGCGCGGGCCAGTGCGGCGCGCCGGCCCGCCTTGAGTTCGTCCGCCAGCTTTGCGGGGTCGAGATTTCGTGCCGTTGTCGTCATGACTAAAGGTGTTAGCGCAGGATTCGGCAAAGGTCACTGCCGCCAAAGGGTGAAGACGCATTCGTGACGCATCTGGACGCCATCCAACCGCGCCGAAAGACATGGAAACATTGAAACGGGCAGGTAAAAACGTGTTAGATACACGCCGCTTCGATGAAATTCATTTTTGGTGCTGCATGACACCCTTGTCCTATCTGAAAGCCCCGTTCTGGGTTCTGGGTCTCGCCGGAACCGACAAGTCACCGCGCAAGAACCCGTTGCTAGGCAGCGAGCGGCTGAATACCTGGGGTTTGCACAAGAAACGGGTGAAGCTCGCCGCTGATCTCGCCGCGCACAGACGGGCGAAGCTGGCGCATCTGGTGGATCGGGAGCAGCAGGCTTTCTTCGATGAGAACGGCTATTTCCTGGTCAAGGATTTCCTTCCGGAGGAGACATTCCACCAGCTCAAGGAAGAGGTGTTCAACCAGCCGTTCGAATCGCGGGAGATGCGCCAGGGACAGGCGGTTACCCGGATGACCCTTCTGCCGCCGGAGGTGCTGCGCAAAAACGCTGCCCTGGCAGAAGCTGTGCGTGACCCGCGTGCGAACAACATGATCCGCTATGCCGCCTCACAGGGCGGGCAGCCGCTCAATTTCATTCAGACGGTTCTGGTTGAACCGCTGAAGGTGAAGAAGAAAGATCCGCAGTCCGACGCCCACGCTGACACGTTCCATGCTACGTCCAAAGCTTGGCTGTTCCTGCAGGATGTGGGTGAGGAGGACGGTCCGTTCTTCTTTGTGCCGGGCTCGCACAAGCTCACGAAGGAGCGGCTGGAATGGGAGTATGAATGCTCCCTGAGCGCAGCCAAGGACCTGAGGTCCCATCATGCCAGCGGCTCGTTCCGCATCAAGGCGGATGAGCTTGCCTCTCTGGGCCTGCCGCAGCCCAAGAAGATGGCCGTGCCGGAAAACACGCTGATCGTGGCCGATACATTTGCCTTTCACGGTCGCACGCCCTCCGACAAGCCGACGGTCCGCTCGGAAATTCACTGGCACATGCGCCGCAACCCGTTCCTGCCATGGACCGGCGGCGATATCAAATCACTGCCGGGCCTCAAGGATCGCGGTATGCCGGTCTTGATGGAGCTTGCTGATGTTGCGGAAAAGACCCTGAAACAGCGTAACGTCTGGCGCAAGGTGGGCGAAGTCATGGTGCGCTCACAGCCACATGTGTGAGGGCTGATGTCGTTTTTGCATTCTTTGTTCCAGACAATCGCCGGTCAATTTTTCACAGCCAACCTCATCCTGAGAGCCTGGTCTGAAAATGTAAAAGGCTGCAGTTGTCGTGGATCCTGTCACGACTTTGCGTCCCTCTCCATTGTCATCCCCGCGAAAGCGGGGATCCAGTAACCTGATGAGTTTGCTCTAAAAACTTAATTCTTACCTTGCGGAGACCTGGTTTCCCGCTTTTGCGGAATTGACACATGTGGTCGAAGCAGTCGCCCCGGGCACCACTTTCGTGCCAGACACCGAGGAGGGCCGTCAGGTCCGTCTCAAGGGGAGGCCGCTTGCTCAAGCGTGTGCCGCCCATCCTTCGAGACAGCGCTCGCGCGCTTCCTCAGGATGAGGTTGATTTTGGAGCTTGCCTCTTGGATGGCGTCTAACTGGCCTCGGCGTCAGCTCTTCGGCGTCCAGAGGATCCGCTGGAGCTGGGCATCGAACAGGTCGTTTTCGGCCGGCAGGCGGTCGAACGGGCCGTCGTAGCCTGGAATTGCGTAGACCAGTTCCACGTTCCGGTGGCCGTCGGAATGGCAAATGGCCATGCCGCGCCACAGGTTCTTGCCAACGCGGCAATCGGCCCGTGACGAGCCGATTTCGGAAAAGGTCATGCCGATCCGCTCGCCGTTCGGGCCCTGAAGATGATGGGTCACGCCGTGGACGGTGCGGACCTTGCCGTTCTTGCCCTTGAACACCTGCAACACCTGAAACCCATCGCTGTTGAAGGCGGCAAGAGCCCACTCCGTTGAGTTTTCGTTGGCGGTCTGGATGCCCTCGGTGGTGAAGCCGGGCAGGGCGGCCTCGATGGCTTTCTGACCGTATGGGGTCTCACCGGTTATTCCGCCGACACGATCTTCGGTGATCTGCACCAGGGTGATGTCGGAGGTCCGTGCCAGCCGTCCGGATGTGCCGTCCAGATCCGACGTCGGGGCGCAGGCCGCTCCCATAAGAGCGAAAACGCAGGCAAAACCGATGGCAGTTAGACGCATAAGAATACTCAGGCTGATTTGGCTGCGCCGAAGTGCGCAGACCCGATACGGGACTTACCAACTAACGTCTTGTTTGCAAAGAGAGCGATGCCCCCTGTGGACAGTTACCCGCTTGTCTCGCCAGATGCCGCAGCGGCTGCAAAGCCTGCGCATTTACTCGCCTGTCAGGTTTCGTCCCGTTTGATCCATTTGGGCGCGGAAGGTGGCGCATAGTTCTCGAACAGGCGGATCATTTCCAGCGGCGAACTGGCGAGCTGTGCCATGTCGCGCATTACCTGTTTGGTGAAGCCCTGCTGGGTCTGGTGGTCGAGGAAGGTGATCAGGTGATCGTAATAGCCTTCGACATTCAGGAAGCCGCAGGGTTTCTTGTGATAGCCGAGCTGACCCCAGGTCCAGACTTCGAAAATTTCTTCCAGCGTGCCAACGCCGCCAGGCAATGCAATAAAGGCGTCGGAGAGATCGGCCATCATTGCCTTGCGTTCATGCATTGAATCGACAAGGTGCAGCTCGCTCAAGCCTTCGTGGCCGATTTCCTTGTCCATCAGGGATCTCGGCAGCACACCGATCACCTTACCGCCGGCTTCAAGCGCCGCGTTGGCGACGGTGCCCATCAGGCCAACCTTGGCGCCGCCGTAGACAAGCGTATAGCCTTGTTCGGCGATGACGCGTCCCGTGTCACGCGCAACATCTGCGTATGCCTCAAGCGCGCCGTAACTGGAGCCACAAAAGACGCAAATGGATTTCATACCTGTTCTCCGGCTGCTGATGCTGAATCGAATGCCATCAGGGCAACTTGATCGGGGGTGATCGCGAGGCACGCGGACCTTTCCGTCCGCGTGCCGATTTCAGGGTTAGTCCTTGGCCAACTCGTCAAGGACGCGGGCCCAGGACCGGATGCCCTTGTGGAAGCTGGTCAGATTGTACTTTTCGTTCGGCGAGTGGATCTGGTCGTCTTCCAGACCAAAGCCGATCAGGAGCGAGTCCATACCCAGCATGCGCTTGAAATCACCGACGATCGGGATCGAGCCACCCATTCCGGTCAGGGCAACCTCTTTGCCCCACTCGGCCTCGAGGGCTGTCTTGCCCTTTTCCAGAGCCGGCATCGCAAAGTCGAGCCGCAGGGCCGGGCTGCCATCCTTGGCAATGAAATCCACTGAACAATCCGCCGGGATTTTCGAGCGCACGTAGGCGCGGAACGCCTCCTGGATCTTGTCCGGATCCTGATCGCCGACAAGACGGAAGGTGAACTTGGCGTGGGCTTCGGAGGGGATCACCGTTTTGGAACCGGCTCCCTGATAGCCACCCCACATGCCGTTCACTTCAACGGTCGGGCGGGTCCAAAGGTGTTCAAGCGGCATGCGGTCCTTTTCACCGCGCGGATATTTCAGGCCCACGTCGCCGAGGAATTCCTCAACCGAGAAGCCGAGCTCGTCCCACATCCTGGTGACTTCTTCCGGCATGTCGATGACGCCGTCATAGAAGCCGGGCAGGGTTACCTTGCCGTTTTCATCATGGAGGCCGGCAATGATCGAGGCGACGATGTGGTTCGGGTTTTGAGCCGAGCCACCATAGGAACCAGAGTGCAAGTCACGGCTGGCCGCCTTGACGATGACCTCGTCCCCGACCATGCCACGCAGCATGATGGAGATTGCCGGAGTTTCCGCATCCCACATGCCGGTGTCGCACACGAGGGCGAGATCGCAGGTCAGTTCGTCCTTGTTGGCCTCAAGGAAGGGATGAAGCGATGGAGAGCCGGATTCTTCCTCACCCTCGAACAGGATCGTCACATCCAGCGGCAGATCGCCGGTTTCCTCCAGATAGGCACGTGCAGCTTCCACGAAGGTCATCAACTGGCCCTTGTCGTCGGCAGAGCCGCGGGCGACGATGACCTTGCTGCCGTCCGGCCTGGTCTCGATGGCCGGGTCAAAGGGGTCACGCTTCCACAGGTTCAGCGGATCCACCGGCTGAACGTCATAGTGGCCATAAAACAGCACGTGTGGACCCGGCTTGCCGGACTTGCGCTTGCCAACAACCATTGGATGGCCGGTCGTGTCGCGCACGGAGGCCTCGAAACCGATGTCGTTCAGTTCTTTCGCCAGCCATTCCGCGGCCTCGCGGCAAGGCGCCTTGAAGGCCGGGTCGGTTGAAATGCTCTTGATCTTGAGGAGGTCGAACAGACGGTCGAGGCTATTGTCGAGATTGGCATCGATGCGCGCCAAGACCTTGTCGATGGAACTCATGACGGATCCTTGAATTTTTAACAAATAGGTGCAGAGGCCCGATGGACTCGGGCCTTGTGAGAAGGTCCTAACAGGCCATATCGGCGCGCTTAGCGCAATTGCTTATTCTTGAAGTCGAAGCCAGCCAGCGGCACGCCGGACGCAGAAGCGTCAGGCGGCTTGTGGCTTTTCGTCGTCGCTGACAGGACTGCCGTTGCCGGCAGCCTCTCCATCCTGAACGCCCCCGTCTTGCGACAGATAGACGGTCGAAGACGGATAGGCGATTTCCGACCCGTTGGACTCGACGATTTCCCGAATGCCGAAAAGCAACTCTTCCTGAATTTCGAGGAAGCCGGCCATGTCCGATGCCTGTACATAGGCGTAGACGTCGACCGTGACGGCATAGTCGTCAAAGCCGATAAGACGCACGCGCATTGGATCCTCGGCCACTTTTTCATGGGCCTTGAGGTAATCATGGATCCCCGCCAGAACACGCTTCAACGCTTCCTGGCTGGTCTCGTAGCGCAGGCCGAGCTTGTGCCGGAAATGAAACTGGTCGCGGTAGCTGTAATTTATGATTTTCCGTTTGGCGAGGTCGGCATTGGCAACGGTAATGAGCGTCCGGTCCAGCGCCCTGATACGGGTGGACCGGATGCCGATGGATTCCACTGTGCCGGCCAGATCGTCAAACTGGCAGAACTCCCCGACCCGCACCATCCGGTCGGCATAAAGAATGATGCCGCCGATCAGGTTTTCAATCGTCGGCTGGGCGGCAAGGGCAATTGCAAGGCCGCCGACGCCGAGACCCGCGATGACGCCGTAGATCGGAATGCCGATCTGCGTTGCGCCGTAGCCCAGCACGATCAGCGCGATGCCAAGGGAGAAAACCCGGAAACCCGTGCGCAGCAAGCTGACGTCGAGACCGTCTCTCGCAGCACCGGAGCTGCTGGAAAACCAGACGTAGAAGAGCTGCAGGATCTGGTAGACCATCCAGGCCGTGGCCGACCAGATGATGGCAGTGGTCGACGTGCCGATGGCCACAAGAGGCATGCCGGTGATGTTGATCTGGTCTTCGCACAGATATCGGAAAAGGCTTGCGGCAAGGATCACGAGAATTGGATTGAAGATCGCGTGGGCGATGCGGGTGCCCTCATGCACCGAGACCGCGCGCATCCTGCGCCACCTTACGTAATACCCAAGCACGAGCGCAGTAAGGGCGAACAGTCCAATCAAGGCGAGCCATTGCCAATAAGCCTGGTCGGCAAAGTGCCGATGCAGGAAGGCGGGGCCGGCTTCGATCACATCGTACCAGAGCGGTGCAACCAGGTTGCCTGGTGTGTAGATGTAATATTCAAAGAGGTCTTCGCCCTTGTCCGCCTTGATGGGCAGCACCCGAACGACTGCATAATCTTCGGGAATACGCTCGACGGAGGCTTTCGAAAACAAGTATTGCCCGTGTTGTTCCCCGGTGCCCTGACGCATCAAAGAGATGCTGGTGCCAGGGATCGTCCAATGATCGGGCAGGCTGCCCTGATCGCCTCTCTTGGAAAAGCCGCCGGCGGGCGAGCCGGGAATATCCTCGAAATGGAGCGGAGGGATCCTGTCCAGGATCTCCTGAAGCTGCAACGCTATTTCGACGCTGGCCTTTTCCCGCGACGTTACGGGGATGTCGCTCAAATCGAAGGTCTGCGCAGCCTTTGAGAGGAGCGCCTGGACCAGGACCAGTTTTTCCTTTTCGCCGCTGGACAGGAACAACCGGTTGCTTTCGTCATAGCTGTCCCGGACCGACATCCAGAGCGTGTTCACCTCGTGCATGATGTAGACGAAGCTTTCCAGGGTCGCGCGCGGGCTGGACGTGTCTGGAGGCGAGATCGGGTTGTCACGCAGATATTCACGGGCGAGGGCAACTCGTTCCTGATCCAGCTTTCTCGCCTGCTCCTGCGTTACGACGGCCGCAGGGTCGGGTGCCTGTGCCCAGGCTCCTGAAGCCCCGCTCAAGACAGCGGTGATCAGAGACAGCAGAAAAAGCAGATGCAACAGTGGCATGACAGGGCGCTGGTGCAAGCGCTCAGCTTTCAGGTGCGGTTGTGGCCGGATTACTCGGTATTGCATGGCGCCTATCTACCCGTTGTTTCGACTACAGCCATAACGGGAAGGGGTAACTATCCTGTTACCCCGGGGGGAAATCAGGCAACCCGCATTATTGATGACCTTGTTTGGTGTAATCGCTCGCCGTGAGGACAACTTCCACCCGTGCCGGTCCGATCGCATCCTCGAGCCTGGCTGAGAGCAGGTCTCTGAACTGGTCTATTTCCTCGGCAAGAACCGGTTTCCTTGGGTCGAGATAGACAACCACCCAATGCATGCGTCCAGCCTGCAGAACGGCAGCGCGATGAAGTCGATAGCCTTTTTCGCGGGCAAGGTTGCGGGCTGCGCGGGCGACCTTGGCGTAAGTCCCGCTGGGGGCGCTGACGCCGGCAAGATCGGCCAGTGTCGTACGGAACGTTGACAGCGGCTGCCAGATGATTGCCAGGATCAGGACCAGAACGATGACCGCATCGCCTATGGGAACAAAAGGTCCGAGGATCGTGCCTTCCAGATAGGGCAGAGAGAGCAGGGCAGCGCCCGAACCGACACTGAGCGCACCGTCGATGAGTGCTGCGCGGGCTTCGGTCTTCAGGATAGCGCTGCGCTGACCGGTGACTTTGTAGGCACGGTGAAAATTGGCTGCAAGGCCAAGGCAGATGCTGACGATGACCACCGCGTATACCGCAATTGGCCCGTACGCCAGTTGCGGTACCGCACCCCCGGAAAAAAAGGTCCAGATTTTCGAAATCGAGACGAAGGCTGCAAAGACGAGAACGCCGATCAGGATAAGGCTTCGGAAGGTGACGTAGAGCACCTCGTCGAAATCGTGTCCCCAGGGTCTGGAGCGTGTCGGTGGCAGGCCGACCCTTGCCCCGATGCGGGCCGCCGCAATGGCGGAAATGAAGTTGACCGCCGAATAAAGGCCGTCCACCAGCATGGCATCGGACCTGGACGCCCATGCGGTCAGGAGGCCGGCAGCGGCCATGAACAGGTTGGCCCATTTGCCGACGACAAGCGCTTTGCGCTCGGTTGCCAGGTTCTGCGCCGCATTTGCCGACATCTCTTGATCTAGTTGCCTCGTTTCAGGGATCCGAGCAAGCCGCGCACCAGCGCCCGGCCAAGTGAAGAGCCTATACTTCTGGCAGCGGATTTGAGCCCCGCTTCCAGAGCCGTGTCACGCTGGTTACGGCGATTGCTGCGCCGCTTCCGGCTTTCCTGGCGGGGTCTGTCGTCGCGTCCAAAGTCAGGGAGCTGGAAGCCGGAGCGGGAGCGGCGGGGCTCGCCATGCTTTTTGGCATAGCTGTCTTCCTTTTCCTGGCGCCGCTGCTCCTGTTGCTGGGCTTCTTCCGCGCGGCCCATCAGCACCTCGTAAGCCGACGTGCGGTCGCGGGTGCGCTCGTACGTGCCGAAGACTGGGCTGGACTGGATCAGCGCGCGCCGTTCTGCCTGGGTAACCGGGCCGAGCCGCGAACAGGGAGGTCGGATCAGGGTGCGCTGAACAACCGATGGAATGCCTTTGCCTTCCAGGGTGGAGACCAGGGCTTCACCGACGCCAAGCTCGGTGATCACCCGTTCGGTGTTGAGGTCCGGATTGGGTCGGAAGGTTTCGGCCGCTGCCCGCACGGCTTTCTGGTCGCGCGGGGTGAAGGCGCGCAGGGCGTGCTGGATGCGATTGCCAAGCTGGGAAAGCACGGTCTCCGGCACGTCCAACGGGTTCTGGGTGACGAAATAGACACCGACCCCCTTGGAGCGGATCAACCGGACGACCTGTTCCACCTTTTCGATCAGTGCCTTGGGCGCACCGGAGAACAGAAGATGGGCTTCATCGAAGAAGAACACCAGTTTCGGCTTCTCCGGATCGCCGACTTCCGGCAGTTCCTCAAAGAGTTCAGACAGCATCCAGAGCAGAAACACACCGTAGAGGCGCGGAGCGGACATGAGTTTGTCTGCTGCAAGAATATTGACAACGCCCCGTCCGTCCGGCGCTGTGCGCATGAAGTCCCGGATGTCCAGTGCCGGTTCACCGAAAAAGTGCTCACCGCCCTGGCGCTCCAGCACCAGAAGCCGGCGCTGAATAGCCCCGACCGAGGCCTTGGAGACGTTGCCGTAAATGCTCGACAGCTCCGACGCACGCTCCGCGACATGGGCGAGCATGGCCCTGAGGTCCTTCAGGTCCAGCAGCAGAAGGCCCTCATCGTCAGCCAATTCGAACAGAACGTTCAAAACGCCTTCCTGGGTGTCGTTGAGTTCCAGAAGGCGCGCCAGAAGCAGGGGGCCAATTTCGGAGACTGTGGTGCGGATCGGGTGGCCTTGTTCGCCAAGTAGGTCCCAGAACACTGAGGGAAAGGCTTCATAAGTATAGTCGGCGGCAATGCCGACATCGCTGGCCCGCTTTTCAAGAAAGTCCTTGGAAACGCCTGCTGTCGCGAGACCTGACAGGTCGCCCTTGATATCAGCGCAGAAGACGGGAACACCGGCCTTTGAAAAGCCTTCGGCAAGGATCTGCAGCGACACGGTCTTGCCCGTACCGGTGGCGCCCGCAATCAAGCCGTGGCGGTTGGCAAGCTTGAGCGTGAGGGTTTCGTCCCTGGTGCTGGACCCAATGAAAATACTGTCTTTCGCCTTCACGAGTTTCCCCCGAATCCCTTTATCTTGCCGCAGCGTAGAGCCTTTCGCGACGAGATTGAAACATTCTGTTGCGACGTGCAGGTGGGCAAGCACGCAGGGTGGATGCGGCATAGTCGAGCAGAAAGGGAATTGACCATCGACGCGGACACCTTGGGGCTTGTATAGAGAAGCCAAACAGGCGCCGGATGACGTGGCGCCGGTCATTTGATCAGGAGATTTTCATGGAAGAGCTCATCAAGCGGATCATGGCGGCAGCAGACATTGATGAAGATGTCGCCAAGAACGCCATCGGCATTATCTTGGGCTTTCTGAACAAGGAAGGTCCGGAAGACAAGATGCAGCTCATCTTCGATGCTCTTCCGGGCGCGCAGGAACTGGTCGAGGCACGGGCTGCTGCCGCATCCGGCGGTGGCTTTCTGAGCGGCCTTGGAAGCATGATGGGCGGTGGCATGGGGGCCATGGCCGCGCTGAATGAATTGACCAATGCCGGACTCGATATGGATGGCGTGCAAAGTGTTGTCCAAGAACTCGTTTCCTATGCTAAGGAAAAAGCAGGGGACGACGTTGTGAATGAAGTGGTTTCACAAATTCCGGGGCTGAGCCAGATCGTTTGACTGTCCCAAGGTTCGGTCACCGGTTGATTAGGGAGTTCTGAGCACATGTCTTATTCCATCGATGAAATCGAAGGTATCGGCCCGGCCTATGCTGCAAAGCTTGGCGAAGCCGGCATCAAGACGACGGAAGCCTATCTGGAACGTGCGAAGGACCCGAAGGGTCGCAAGGCACTTGAAGAAGCAACCGGCATTGAGGGCAAGCGGATCCTGAAATGGGCCAACATGGCGGATCTGATGCGCATCAGCGGTGTCGGTGAAGAATATTCAGAACTTCTGGAAGCGGCCGGGGTCGACACGGTGAAGGAACTGAAGCATCGCAATGCCGCAAATCTTGCGGAGAAGATGCAGGAAGTGAATGAGGCGAAAAAGCTTGTTCGCCAGGTACCGAGCGAAAGCCAGGTCACTAAATGGGTCGAGCAGGCCAAGGAATTGCCGCCGATGATGACCTACTGAGGTCGGCGAGCAACATTCGAGAGCGACAATAAAGGCGTGCGGTGAGCGCGCCTTTTTCATTTGGTATTTGGCCAGTTGAATCTGCCGCCTGAAACGCGAACTGGACACAGTCTGATCTGAGGCGATTGATTGTCAGGTTGTGCGCGGAAACAAAACAGGCGCACCGAAGTGCGCCTGTTGTTAGCTGCGAAAAGAGGTCGGCTCGGAATGCGACGTCAGACGCTGATCTGGCCGTAGCGAAGCGCTTCAACCACTGTGTGGGTCTTGTTCGAAGCGTTCAGCTTGACGCTGGCATTCTGCAGATGAGCGTGGACGGTCCGCTGCGAGATGTCGAGCACGTCTGCAATTTCGCCGGCGGTCTTGCCGTAGGCTGTCAGCTCCAGAACTCTGCGTTCCCGGGTCGACAAGGCGCCCGGCCGCTGTCCGGAGATCACACCGAGTTCGCGCAGGCGCGAGAAGGCGGCAGCGGCGAGGGCTTCCAGGTTGGACAGATCGTATTTATTGACCTGGAGAGCCGGGCCGCTCGCGAATACGAAGGCCTGGAAGGGATAGAGTTCCGTCACGGGGATGACGAGGACCTGGCTTCCTTCTCCGGCGGATGCCAGAAGGTCGGAATGCTCCATGTCACCGGCGGAGATTGTCCAGACGCGCGCCCGGTTGGAGCCGAGTCCGAGCATCAAAGCGCTGTCGTTTGCGGAAAGCGAAGTGCTTTCAATTCCATCGTTGCGTTGATCGGGCCACCGGAACCTTTGAACGAGATTGTCGATCGGACGGTTCGGCATTGGCAAGCCAGTAATCAGAATATGCGTGGCCCCCATGCGGCGCAGGTTCGATTCCAAGATATCGAGCACATGATGGGCGGCATTTGCTTCCGAGATTGCTCTCAGCTTGCTCTTCAATTCCGTTTGATCAAGCATTGTGCACATCCTTTGCGGCTTGTGAGGCCGCTTCTTTGCGGGCGTCCGGACGCGTGCCGGATCATCCGCTGATGGGTGATAACCGTGACCGCCAAACCCATTCAGGTAAGTGTCAGACCCCGGTGCCGCGCATTTGTTATGAGGGTAGAAATTCCCATGCGTCAGCAGATACACGCTACAATACAATTGATGATCGTACCAATAGGGAAAAATGGCAAACTTAGCTTATTCCGCCAAAAAATTGACAAGATGCCGCCTAGAAGAAGCCCGAAAGTCTTTTGGCGTGCTGTTTAACGTCTTCGTAAGCGTATGTTGAAAAGCGTATTTCGTAGAGAATTTTATTTTTTATACGTCTAATTAATTCTGACAGGGATTCGCAATTCATGGTTGTTCTGGCTTCACCCTGCGGTGACTGGGGGAGCTCCCAAACCTTACCCATTCTGCTGAGTTGCCAAGCTTCAGGGCCAGGGACTAAAACGGGGCCAGGGAGTAAGTGCCATGACAAACAGCTTTACCGGACCTGACAGTTTCTATTCTGCCGACGCGGAAGCCTGGTGGGCGGCCGTGGACAAGGCCCTGAAAGGCGGTTCCCGACAGAAGCTCTATGGAAAGACGGACGACGGACTGGACATAGCTCCGCTTTATGAGCGCAGCACGGACAGTCCCGCCTGGGCGCTGAGGTCATCTGCCGGCGACTGGTCCGTGGTTCAGCGGGTCGATATTCCCGACCCCAGCGAGGCAAATGCCCAAATTCTGGAAGATCTGGAAGGAGGCGCCAGCGGCCTCGATCTGATTTTCCGGGGGGCAGCCGCTTCCTACGGGAATGGCATCCGGGTCGACGATCTTTCCGGTCTCGATTGCCTGCTGAAAGGGGTCGAACTCGATCTCATCGATGTGCGCTTCGAAGCAGGGCGGGAAAACGTCGAGGTATTCGCCTCCCTTCTGGCTTTGCTAGAAAAACGCAAGATCGATCCAGCGAACGTTCGCCTGACGGCCGGTGTTGATCCCCACAGCTGGGTTGCGCTCAATGGCATCGCATTGGCCGACATGGAAATGGCCTACAGACATTTCCGCGACATGGTGGTCTCCACTCATGATTACGGCAGCCCGGCGCGGGTCCTGAAGGCCGACGGTCGCATCTGGCATGAGGCAGGCGCAACGCCCGCACAGGAGCTTGCCCTGGTGTTGGCGTCTGCGACAGCGCATTTGCGGTTGCTGGAGGGAACGAGGCTTGCACCCGAGCAATGGGCTGACAAAATTTCATTCAGCCTGATCGCGGAAGCCGATCAGCTCGGAACGATTGCCAAGGCGCGTGCCATACGTTCGCTCTGGGCGGCTGTTTTGGACGGGGCAGGGTTGCCGCAGGCGGGCCTGCAGCTTCATATGTCAACGTCCTACAGAATGCTGACGCGTCGGGATCCCTGGGTCAATCTGCTGCGCAACACGGTGGCGACCTTCGCGGCGGGTGTCGGGGGGGCAGACAGTGTCTGCGTCCTGCCACATACGCAGGCTGTCGGACTTCCCGACGGATTTGCCCGCAGGCTTGCCCGCAATACGCAGACGATCCTTCTGGAAGAAAGCAATCTTGCCAAGGTCATTGATCCGGCGGCAGGCTCGGGCGCTATTGAGGAGCGAACGAACACTGTTTGCGAGGCTGCCTGGGGTCTCTTCCAGGAAATCGAAGCGGCTGGCGGGCTGTTCGAGGCGGTGCGCACCGGATTGGTGCATGAGCGTATCGCGGTCGCCAGAACCAGCGTTGCCAAAAAGATTGCGACCAGAAAACGCCCGATCACCGGCGTGAGCGAGTTTCCGGATCTTGCGGAAAAGAAGGTCGCCGTTCTGAAGTCGAGCGAAGAGAACATTGCCGGTGTGAGCGGGCCGCGCAAAGACCTGCCGGAGCCCGACGATGGCGAGCGCTTCGCCGTTCTCCGCCAGCTTGCACTTGAGGGCGTACCGTTGAATGAGCTGGGAATGCGGCTGGACCTTCTGCCGCGCGACTATTCTTTGCCGAAGCTGGACACGGCACGGATAGCGGAACCTTTCGAGCAGTTGCGCGCCAGGGCCGATGCGTTCGAGAAAGCCGTGTCGGATGCACCTGCGGTGTTTCTGGCCTCTCTGGGCAGCCTTGCGCAGTTTTCCGCCCGCGCCACTTGGACGGCAAACGCTTTTGCGGCCGGCGGGGTGACCTCCGTGGGGCCTGCTGTCTATGCCTCGGTTGAAGACCTTGTTGCGGATTTCCGCAAAAGCGGCGCCGCGCTTGCCTGCCTGGTATCCTCCGACGATGTTTACGAGGCCGAAGCGGAAGCTGCGGCTCGCGCGCTGAAATCGGCAGGTGCCGGTTATCTTTACCTTGCAGGCCGCCCGGGAGAGCGGGAAGATGCCTATCGCAAGGCCGGTGTGGATGCCTTCGTCTTCGCCGGGTGCGATCTGCTGGGCCTGCTGAAGGATGCATTCGACCGGCTGGAGACCCGTGAAGGGCTCGAGCTGACAGATCTGGAGGTCCAATCATGAGCAGGATCCCGAATTTCGCCGATAAGCCGTTCCGGCAAATCGTCAAGGCCGCGGACGCCGGCACTCAGGAAAGTTGGCAGACGCCGGAAGACATCATGGTTCCGCCGGTCTACGGCGCGCAGGATCTTGAAGGTCTGAAGCACCTGGACACCTGGCCCGGCCTGCCGCCGTTCCTGCGTGGTCCATACCCGACCATGTACGTTCAGCAGCCCTGGACCGTGCGCCAATATGCCGGGTTTTCGACAGCTGAAGATTCCAACGCCTTTTACCGGCGCAACCTTGCCGCCGGTCAAAAGGGCCTGTCGGTCGCCTTCGACCTTGCCACCCACCGGGGTTATGACAGCGATCATCCGCGTGTTTCCGGCGATGTCGGCATGGCGGGGGTCGCAATCGACTCCATCTATGACATGCGCACGCTCTTTTCCGGCATTCCGCTGGACAAGATGAGCGTTTCCATGACCATGAACGGTGCCGTGCTGCCGGTTCTGGCGCTTTACATCGTGGCTGCGGAAGAGCAGGGCGTTGACCAGAAGGATCTGTCGGGCACCATTCAGAACGACATTCTGAAGGAGTTCATGGTCCGCAACACCTATATCTATCCGCCCAAGCACTCCATGCGGATCATCTCGGACATCTTCAAATATACGTCCCAGAACATGCCGCGTTTCAATTCTATCTCCATTTCCGGCTACCACATGCAGGAAGCCGGGGCGACGGCGGATCTGGAACTGGCCTATACGATTGCCGACGGCATCGAATATGCCCGCGCCGGTGTCGCTGCCGGCATGGACATCGACCAGTTCGCACCAAGGTTGTCCTTCTTCTGGGCCATCGGCATGAACTTCTTCATGGAAGTTGCCAAGCTGCGTGCCGCACGCCTGATCTGGGCAACGTTGATGGAAGAGAACTTCCAGCCGAAGAACCCGAAATCCCTGTCGCTTCGTACCCACTCACAGACATCGGGTTGGTCGCTGACGGCGCAGGACGTCTTCAACAACGTCATCCGCACCTGTGTGGAAGCCATGGCTGCAACGCAAGGCCACACCCAGTCGCTGCACACAAATGCACTGGACGAGGCGCTGGCTTTGCCGACCGACTTTTCCGCCCGTATCGCCCGCAACACCCAGCTCTTCCTGCAGCAGGAAAGCGGCACGACGCAGGTGATCGACCCGTGGGGCGGGTCCTATTACGTCGAGAAACTGACGGCCGACCTTGCCGAGAAGGCCATGGCGCATATCCGCGAAGTGGAAGAACTCGGCGGTATGGCGAAAGCCATCGAGAAGGGCATTCCGAAGCTGCGCATCGAGGAGGCCGCCGCCAAGACCCAGGCGCGGATCGACAGCGGTGCGCAGACAGTGGTGGGCGTCAACAAGTTCAAACCGGACAGCGAGCAGGCGATCGACGTTCTCAAGGTCGACAATGCTCAGGTGCGTGCTGCCCAGATCGACAAGCTCAAGCGCCTGCGCGAAGAACGCAATGAAGCTGAGACCCAGGCCGCTCTGGAAGCCTTGACGCAATGTGCGGCTTCGGGCGAGGGCAATCTGCTGGATCTGTCCGTCAAGGCCGCACGGGCGAAAGCAACCGTGGGCGAGATTTCGCTGGCAATGGAAAAGGTGTTCGACCGGCACAAGGCCGAAATCAAGTCGATTGCCGGGGTCTACAAACGGGAGGCCGGGGCCATGTCCGGGACGATCGAGAAAGTCCAGAAACTGGTGGAAGCCTTCGAGGAAAACGACGGCCGCCGTCCGCGTATCCTGGTGGCCAAGATGGGTCAGGACGGGCACGACCGCGGCCAGAAGGTGATTGCCTCCGCATTTGCCGATCTCGGTTTCGACGTCGATATCGGACCGCTTTTCCAGACCCCGGAAGAAGCTGCAAGGCAGGCCGTTGAAAACGATGTGCATGTGGTTGGCGTGTCATCGCTGGCGGCGGGACACCTGACGCTTGTGCCGGCCCTGAGGCGGGCGCTGGCCGAGGAAGGCCGGGAAGACATCATGATCGTGGTTGGTGGGGTTGTGCCACCTCAGGATTATGACGAACTCTACAAGTCCGGCGCGGCTGCGATCTTCCCACCGGGCACGGTGATTGCCGAAGCGGCCATCGGCCTGATCGGCAAGTTGAACGAACAGCTCGGTTACGGGTCCGCCGAAGCCGCTGAATAGGCCCGGGCTGATAAAGCTACAGGAGCCGTGGAGGTGGCTGCATGGTTGAGATACTGACCGGTGGCTGCCTGTGCGAGGGGGTGCGCTACAGCTGTGAGGCAGCGCCCAAGCTGACCGTTCACTGCTATTGCTCGGATTGCCGGAAACTTGGCGGAACCGGTCATTCGACCCATACGGTTTTCGATGAGGATGCCTTTGTCCTGACCGGTGAGGTCACCGAATACGTGAAAACCGCAGATAGCGGCCGCTCTATCAACAGGCGTTTCTGCCCGGTCTGCGGAAGTCCGGTCTTCCACACCCGCACGGGAATGGAGGGGCTGGTCGTGGTTCGGACGTCGAGCCTGGACACTCCGGAGGCGGTCAAGCCGACGCTGGCGATCTATGTCTCGCGCGCGGTGTCTTGGGATTTTGTCGATAGGCGCCTGCAATGTTACGAGGAAATGGCGCCCCAAAAGCCTCAAGCCTGACGATGTGGTTCAGTTCCTCTCTTTGGCGGGTAACTGATGGAACGGAACAGGCGGTTCCTGGTATATGCCGAACAGATATGGCCCTATACGCCAGTGGATTTCCGTTAAGACGCGGGTGGGGCCCTTGTTGTCGTCGATCAGAATACGGTCCGGCTTGGGCACCTCCGGCTCCTGCGCACGTGGTCTGTCATGTTGAGCGACGCCATCAAAACCTGGGCGAAGCGCATCAAGCGCGATCTTCATGCCCTCTATCTGGCTGGCCGCGACCCGAGGGTACCCTGGTATGTGAAGGGGCTGGCCATCGCGACGGCCGCATACGCTCTCTCACCCATTGACCTGATACCGGATTTCATTCCGGTGATCGGTTACCTCGATGATCTATTGCTCGTGCCGCTTGGCATCTATCTGGCGGTGAGGCTCATTCCGCCTCAGGTCATGGCGGAATGCCGGGCGGAAGCTGCCAGAAGACAGGACAGGCCGCCTATCAGCCGGATGGCGGCAGGACTGGTCCTGCTGGTCTGGACCGTTGGGGCCCTGGCAATGATGGTGTGGATCTGGCGGCTTTTTCCGGTCTGACCCTCAGACGCGTTGTTCGGTTCGTCGGGACTGTTCCTCAAAAGAGGAAGTCTTCCACCCAGGCATTCCCAGTTTTTTTGGGGGCTGTTAGCCGAGAGTGGCAAGTCCCGTCAGATCAACCAACACCGCTTTGGGAGACAGGTCGAGATATTCGTCTGGCATGCCCATACGGTTCATCCACACCGTGCGGAAGCCGAACGCCGTCGCGCCTGCAATATCCCAACGGTTGGAAGACTGAAAGGAGACTTCTTCCGGATAGATCCGGAAGTGGGTCGTGACCATTTCATAGACCAGCGGATCGGTCTTGAAGGTTCGAAGGTCGTCGACGGAAAAGATCTCGTCAAAGAGTTCCGTCAGACCGGCAGCCTTGGCGGCTGCTTCCAGCATTGCCGGAGACCCGTTGGAGAGGATGGCGATTTTCGCGCCGGTCGCCTTCAGGTTGGTCAGGACCTGTGGCACTTCCGGATAGCAGTCAAGTTCCCAATACGCGCTGAGAAGGTCTTCACGCAGCGACTTGTCAGCGGAAGGCACCAGGGCGAACGCGGTGTCCAGGCCCTGCTGGGTCAGCTCCCAGAAGTCCAGGTACTTGCCCATCAGGGCGCGTACCCAGGAATACTCGAGCTGTTTTTCCCGCCAAAGCGAGGACAGTCTCTGAGCGTCGGGGCCGAGTTTTTCCGCGTGTTTGCGGACGGCTGCATGCACGTCGAACAAGGTTCCATACGCATCGAACACGTAAGCAGCATGCGCCATCTTCAAGACCTCCAAGTCCTTTCACGAAACGGCGGAAGAGAACAACCTGAGGCCTCCTGCGTCAAGCGCCGCTATCTGCAACACAGGACGCTGGCACGACTTTTCCCGCTATTGTCACCTGCTATGCACAGGTGGCAGTGTTATCGCGCCGTTTTCCTCAACCGGCCAGAACGGGTTATAGGCGATCTCAAGCAGGTGGCCTCCCGGCAGTTCCACATAGGAGGAGTAGCCGCCCCAGAAGGCTTTCTGGGGTTCCTTGACCGGTTTTGCTCCAGCGGCCAGAGCTTTCAGAAAGCTTTGGTCCACTTCGGCTTCCGACCTGCCGTTCCAGGCGAGGGTGACCGCACCGGTGGGGCTGGCGGTTACAGGCCGTCCGATCTCTTCTTCCAGCGAGGCGCGGCCATAAAGGGCAAATACGCTGCCGGGCACCTGAAAGAACACCACGTCGGGGCCCGGTGAAGAATGGACCTGCCATCCCAGGCCATCTTCGAAGAAACGGCGTGTTTCGGCGACGTTTTCAACCACCAGTGTCGTCACGGAAATGCGCTGTTCCATCCTGCTCTCCCAAGATTGAGGAAGGAACATATAGAGAACTCCACACGGTGAGAGTCAATGGCCTGGATGCAGATCCGGCGGGTTATGGCCAGACCAGGCGGTGGGACTCACACCTGGCAATTGCTGGCGAGGGTGGGGAAAATTTCTATCGATTATGTTCGATTTTGGTGGTTTCTATTCCGATTCAAATGGCATTTGCGAATAAAGACGACAACTTTCCGGATTTTTTCGGCAAGCTATTGACCTGCCGGGATGGGGGGTGTTGTTTCGGCGGACAAACAGCACGACCGCAACGCGGAAAAGGAAACGGACATGAGCGGATGGAGTGAAACCTGGACCTGGATCGACGGGACTTGGCACGAGGGCAATCCGCCGATCATGGGCCCACGCACGCACGCCTCCTGGCTCGGTTCCAGCGTTTTTGACGGCGCTCGCTTCTTTGAAGGCGTAATGCCGGACATCGATCTTCACTGCAAACGTGTCAACGATAGTGCAGAGGCGCTGGGCATGAAGCCGACCATGCAGGTGGGGGAAATGGTCGAACTGTCCAAGGAAGGCTGTGCGAAGTTTGGCGGAGACAAGCAGATTTACGTCAAGCCGATGTACTGGATAGAGAGTGACGGACCCGGTGTTGTCGCGGGCGATCCCGACAGCACGCGCTTCTGCCTGTGCCTGTTCGATGCGCCGATGGCGGACAAGGACGCAGCCATGAGCATTACGCTGTCGCCGTTCCGCCGCCCGACGCTTGAATGCATGCCGGTCAACGCCAAGGCCGGGTGCCTTTATCCCAACAACGCCAGGGCCATGCTTGAGGCCAAGGGGCGGGGCTTCGACAATGCTATTGTTCGCGACATGCTTGGCAATGTTGCCGAGCTGACGTCGGCCAATGTCTTCATGGCCAAGGAAGGCAAGGTTCATACGCCGGTGCCAAACGGCACTTTCCTGAATGGGATTACCCGTCAGCGGGTCATTCAGTTGCTGCGGTCGGCCGGCTATGATGTTTACGAGCGCACCATGGACTATGGCGAATTTCTGGAAGCGGACGAAATCTTCTCGACCGGTAACTACAGCAAGGTCACACCGGTCAAGCGGATTGATGAGCGTGACTTGCAGCCGGGCCCGATTGCGGCACGCGCAAGAGAGCTCTACTGGGAATTCTCCCACGCCTGAGCGGCAAGCGTCACCTGACGACCAGTGCCGCAGCAACCACAAGTGCTGCTGCGGCCGCCAGAGAGGAAGCGGTAAAGGATCCGGTCAGGTGGTGCATCTGGCCCGCGATCCAGGGCCCGGCCATCTGTCCGACACCAAAACTTGCCGTCAGAACCGCCAGCATCTGGCGGATTGCCGCCGGACCGTCCCCACTGGCCTCGCGCCGTGCCTCCATGAGGCCAAGGGCTGTGATCCCCATGAAGGTTGCCCCGAGAAGTGCCGCGCCCAGCAGGAAAAGCGCAGGCACTGTGCTGATGGCCGTCAGGGCGACGCCAGCGGCTTCCAGAATGCACGCGAGCGCAAAACCCTTCCGGGTTCCCAGCCGCGCTGCGACCCTGTTCCAGACGTAAATCGAAGGCGCGGCGCACAGGCCGACTGTCAGCCAGACGTATGCTTCGGTTGACTGAAGCGCCGGATTGGCACGTGCAATCGTGTTGATGAAGGTCGCGGTGATGACGTAGCCGAACCCGAACAGGCCATAAGCCAGTATCAGTCGGATACGGCTCGCGGACCCGAATGGGGAGGATCGGGCGGCGCCCGGGGAGGTGTATGCCGTTGTTGAGCCCGGCACGGGCACCGGTCCGGTCGGCACCAGAAAGGCTGCGACCAGCAGAAAGCAAAGCGTTGCTGCGCCGCTCGCCAGCCAGAGCATGCGCCAATCCGCCCCCAGATGCGCAAGGACAGCGACGAGGATCGCGGAAAAGGCGATGCCGCAACCGACACCGGCGAAATGCAGGGCGCTTAACCCGCCGCGTCCGGCTTCTGTCAGCCTTTCCAGGATAAGGCTGGTGGAAAAGACCAGCGCAAAGGCACTTGCGACACCGCTGGCAAAGCGGATCAACAGGAACAGCGGCAGAGCGGTGGTCAGTGCCATCGCGGCGCTGGTGAGCGCGCTGGCGATCAGTCCGCCCAGAAACCACATGCGAGGACTGCCGGGCAGCGACCTTGAGGCACCGGCAAGCGCCCCCGCCAGATAACCGAGAAAGTTCGCCGACGCGATCAGGCCTGCATCGTCGGGTGGTAGCGACAAACCGTCGGTCATGAAGGGCAGGATCGGGGTATAGACAAACCGGCCGATTCCCATTGCGGCTGCAAGGGAGAGCAGGCCGCCGAAAGCCAGTGCGGTGGGAGAGCGTGGTGTGGCTGACATGGGTTCCGAGGGTCAGTCGATAGAGAATAGGCAGAAGGCCTCAGTGGCCGTTGAGGCTATCTTGCACGATTGAACCGGATTGTCATTTGCAGGTCGGAGCCGGCTGGGGAGGCGGACAATTGAGGATGGACAGCGAATGCTGCTGTCGAGATCAATCAGTGAAACACAAAAGCCCCGCAATGCGTCCATTGCAGGGCTTTTTGTTTTAAGAAAATCGGCTCAGTTGCTAGAGCGAGCCGGCTGAACAACAGGAGCGACGAGGCGGGCGTTGGTGCGTTTTGCCTTGCGCAGGGCCTTGGTCCGCATCGTCTTGGCCTTGTAACCGGGGATCTGGGTCATGCTGGCCCCATGGACGCCGTCACAATGGTCCAGGCTCTCGCCGTAGCAACTGTTCGGGTAGCCGCTGGTCGTTGCGTTACAATGCGAAATCCAGTTGTTGTAGCATTCGCCAAGATTACTTCCGTCACTGGGGGCAGCTTGAGACGAGATTGTGGTCCCGACCAGAATGCTTCCAGAAACAACAAGGGCGATTGCGTAAGTATTATTCAATTTCATGACTATCTCCTAAAAAAAGTCGGCCATCTCTGGCTACGGAGATCAATTTAATTCTTGTTGTCTGGAATGTACGTGTTGCAAGTCACACAATCTTATTTTTGAAAATTATTGTTCACGTTCTTGTGAGTGATGCAACCAGGGACGGTTGAAAGCGTTCCACTTGCGGGAAATGTCAATGGCAGATCGCGCGCCTGAAAATAAAAAGAAAAAATTTCTTTATTTTGAGGTTCCGCGCTTGCCGTGTCGGCCCAGCAATCCTATTTTGCCGCTCGACGCGGTCATTCGGACGTTGACTGAAGATGTCTGAATGTTGCCGCCCGTCACCGACCTTTTGAGGAGTTTGTCATGTCTTTTGAATTGCCTGACCTGCCGTATGCATATGATGCGCTGGCCCCTTACATGTCTGCTGAAACGCTCGAGTTTCACCACGACAAACACCACCAGGCTTACGTAACCAAAGGCAACGAGCTGCTCGCCGGCAGCGGCCTGGAAGGCAAGTCGCTGGAAGAGATCGTCAAGGGTAGCTACGGCAAGAACGCTCCGCTGTTCAATAACGCCGGTCAGCATTACAACCACATCCATTTCTGGAAATGGATGAAGAAAGATGGCGGCGGCAGCTCCCTTCCGGGCGCCCTTTCTTCTGCAATCGACAGCGATCTCGGTGGGTTCGACAAGTTCCGCGCCGATTTCATCGCCGCAGGTGTTGGCCAGTTCGGCTCCGGTTGGGCATGGCTCGCTGTGAAGGACGGCAAGCTGGAAATCATGAAGACGCCGAACGGTGAAAACCCGCTGGTGCATGGTGCCGCGCCGATCCTTGGCTGCGATGTGTGGGAACATTCCTATTACATCGACTACCGCAACGCGCGTCCGAAATATCTGGAAGCTTTCATCGACAGCATGGTCAACTGGGACTACGTGCTGGAAATGTACGAAGCAGCGACGAAGTAATTCGGGTCACATCCCGTTTCTTGAAACCCCGGCCTGGAAAGGCCGGGGTTTTTTGTTTGGTTGTTTCGTCAGCGTTGACGGTGTGTTCACCGCTGAGTCGTCACCTCACGAGACCGTGATTTCAGGACTGGGTGGTCCATGGGTTGTACTCTCCCAGGTGAATCATTGCCCATGGCAATTTCCACGAGAGGGAGAGAACGATGCGAATGATCAAATCCGCTGTTGTGTTGGGTCTGGCGGCCGGGATCGGCCTTGCCGGAACGATTGCTCAGGCGTCTGACGACCCGATCGCGACCCGGCAGGCCATCATGTCTTCCGTCGGCGCAGCCGCCGGACTTGGTGGCGGTATGATGAAAGGGGAGATTGCCTATTCGCCTGCCGCCGGAAAAGCGGCCATCGCGACCATGCGCGCTGCATCGCTGTCATTTGGCGATTTCTTCCCCGCAGGGTCTGATCAGGGGAAAACCGGCGCGGCAGCTGCCATCTGGGAAGATCCGGATGGTTTCTCGGCCGAATTGGCAAAATTTGCGGCAGCCACGGCAAAAGCTTCGGAAGCTGCTGGCAAAGACGGCCCGGCGGATGTGGAAGCGCTCAAGGCTGCGATGGGGCCCGTATTCGGCTCTTGCAAATCGTGCCACGAAACTTACCGTAAGAAAAACTGATCGGCTGAATTCAGGAGCTTTCGGTGCCCGGTGCCACCAGGCCGGCTCCAGCTTGTGAGACAGATCAGCGGCATTTCATCCCCTCGGGGCTGAAGAGCCGCTGTTTTGGTGTTCAGCTGCAGGCGGAACCCAGGGAGACTCCATGAAAAAGGCTGTCATCGTCCTCGTCGTGCTTGGCGTTGTTGCCGCAGCTGCGGGGTGGTTTCTGTCCGCGCCGACGACATTGAACCAGGCCCAGCTTGCCGCCTTCGCACCAGGAGATGCCGCGCAAGGAGAGCTGGTCTTCTGGGCAGGAGGGTGCACGTCCTGTCATGCTGCCAAGGACGCTGAAGGAGACGACAAGCTGAAGCTTGGCGGTGGCCTGCGTCTGGAAACGCCTTTCGGTGTGTTTGTCGCGCCCAATATCTCCTCCAGCACGGCAGACGGTATCGGCGCCTGGTCGCTTGAAGATTTCGCCAATGCCATGACACACGGCACATCGCCGGACGGGCGAAACTACTATCCGGCTTTTCCATATACGTCCTATGCCCGAATGTCCGGCGCTGATATCGGCAACCTTTATGCCTTCCTGAATACGCTGCCGGCTGTTGAGGGCAAGGCTCCCCCGCATGAACTCGGTTTCCCGTTCAATATCCGCCGGGGCATCGGGCTCTGGAAGCGTTTGTTCCTGGATCCGGCACCGGTCATTGCCGCGCCTGCAGCCGGGGGGGATGTTGATACCGCACTCTGGGAGCGTGGCCGGTATCTGGTGGAAGGGCCGGGCCATTGCGGCGAATGCCATACGCCCCGCAATCTTGCCGGTGGGCTGGAGCTGAGCAGGTGGCTCGGTGGCGCGCCCGCTCCCACAGGGGAAGGCCGCATTCCCGACATAACTCCGGTAGAGGGCGGATTCGGCAGCTGGAGTGCTGCTGACATCGCCTATTATCTGGAAAGCGGATTCACGCCGGAATACGATTCCGTTGGCGGAGAAATGGTGCATGTTCAGGAGAATATGGCCAAACTTCCCGCAAGCGATCGTGAGGCGATCGCCGCCTATCTGAAAGCCATCCCGGCCGTTGTTCAAACGGCCAACTGACGTCACATCACGGACCATCAGACATTTCCATGACCCCATCGCAGCAAATTTCAATCGTAGCGGTTGAAACCGAGGAAGATCTTGCCGAGGTCCGACGCCTTTTCCGCGCCTATGTCGACTGGCTCGGGATCGACCTCTCCTATCAGGGCTTTGAGGAGGAACTTGCAAGCCTGCCGGGAAAATATGCGCCGCCTGTGGGGGCGCTGTTTCTGGCGAAAGACGGAGCGGGGATCGTTCTCGGTTGTGTTGGTCTGAGAGCATTCGGACAAGACGGCGCGTGCGAAATGAAGCGGCTATACGTCTTGCCGGAGGGGCGCGGTAAGGGTGTGGGCGGTGCGCTGGTGGAGGCGGTGGTCAAGGCGGCAGAGGCTGCAGGCTACCGCGAAATGCTGCTGGACACGCTGCCAGGCATGACAGGCGCCATCAAGCTTTACAAAGCCGCAGGTTTTGAGAATGTCGACGCCTATTACGATACGCCGATAACCGAGACGGTTTTCTTTAGAAAACAATTACTTGGGTAGAGTTTCGCGAGCTTTCAAACAAAACCACCCGCGAGCAGGTGGCCAAGTTTTCTTTTTTGTTATTGGGTCGTTTTGCCCGTGCACAGTTGTTCAAAAGATCTGAGAGCGCCTTTGCGGCTTTGATTTAGTTATATTCTACTAATTGATAATACGGAGGAACAGGTACGGTTGCAAGCCATTGATCAATCAAGAGGCAATGACCGCTTCCGCTTCGACCTTCAGGTCAGGATGAAACAGGGCGGCAACACAGACCAGCGAACTGGCTGGCATGTCAGTTTCATAGAGGTCTGTCAGGGTCGACCGGATTTCCGGCAAATCCGACATGTCGGTCACAAACACGGTTACTTTCAGCAGATCCTTCAATGAGCTTCCGAAGTGGGCCGCGACAGTCTGCAACTGATTGAATATCTCTTTCACCTGCGGGCCGGCCGAGGCGGCCTGTGCAGCTGTGCCGAAGGCCGTGAAGCCGGAGGTGTAGACTGTCTGTCCATGCCGCACGGTATGGGAATAGGGCCCGGCAGGCAGGCCCAGTTCCTCGATGTTCTGTCTGATCAAAGACAACTTCTTTCCAATCCTGATTACGGCAACCGGGCGGCGAGGTAGTGCGTTGCCTTTTGCACCGGTGGGCCCAGAAAAAAGGCGATGACGGCGGCAGCAGGCCAGGCAAGGCGAAAGGCGTTCATCCATTGCCAGAAGAAACTGTCGTTCCAGCCGAGATTCAGGAAGGTGACCCAGCATGACATCAGGAGCGACAGACCCAGCGACATCAGGCTTGTTGCTATCAATCGGGTCTTCATGGCCGCTTACCTTTCGCCCGCTTCGCCTGTGCCGATCTCGCCGAGCTGTTCGATGTAGCTGACCTGGGTCAGGTTCTTGGCGAGATAGGCCTTGGTGTGCGGCATTTCGAAGTGGGCTGCCAGGGCGTCCTTGTCGGTCCAGCTCTCCCAGAGAGTGAACTTGCCGGAATGCTCCAGGTTCTGCCGGATTTCGAAGAAGTTGCAGCCCGGTTCGTGCTGGGTTTCGGCCGCCAGCCGGCGCAATTCCATTTCGGCCGTGGTCTGGTCCGCGCCTTGTTGCAGCTCAATACCTGCGCAAATGAAATAGTTGCCCATGACTGTCTCCGTTGTGTTTGTTGGATGAAGACAGATTTATTGATTTCTGATTGTCTAATCTATATCTGAAAATGGTAACTTAAATTGCGAAATTGGAATCATGCTCGACGACATCGCCTTGTTTGTTCACATCGCGCGCCATCGAAGCCTTGCGAAGGCTGCAGCGCATCTGGGGTTGCCTGCGGCGACGGTGACGCGCCGCCTGGCGAAGCTGGAAGAAACCATTGGCACGCAGCTGGTTTTTCGCTCCGCGCGTAAATTCGAGCTGACAGGGGCGGGGGACGCCTATTTTGAGTCTTTTGCCGATCTCGTTCAAACCGCAGAGACGACGCTTGATGGATTGAGCGCCGATCTGCATGGCCTCCGGGGCGCCATGAAAGTGGCTGCACCCACCAATATTTCCATCGGAATTCTGGAACCCATGTGGTCCGGATTTCTGAAGGCTTATCCGGAAATCCGGCTGACACTGGCCCTCAGTAACGAGAATAAGGACCTGCTTGAACACAAGGTGGATATTGGCTTGAGAGCAGGACCGCAGACCGATGAGCGCCTTTTCCAGAAACGTCTCGGGGTGATCGCGACCGTGCTGGTGGCGGCACCGTCCTATCTTGAAGAGGCAGGTGCGCCGGAAACACCGCAAGAGATCAGTGAGCACAAGGTGGTGCGGGTGTCGACATTGCCGCAATGGCAGTTGACCCACCGGGAAACGGGCGCTCGGGAAACCGTGCCGCTGGATGCGCGCGTGGTTGTCGATGATATCAGCATGGCCAGGCAACTCACCGGCGATGGTCACGGGCTCGCCCTGCTGCCCGCGAGCGAGATATCGGACGACCTGGTGTCAGGCCGCCTGACGCCGGTTCTTGCCAGTTGGCAGGGCCAGCAGCGGGACATTTTCGCGGTGTGGCCAACCGGCAAACTGCTGAACGCGCGGGTACGCTGCCTGCTCGATTACATGGAAACCTTCATGGCGGCGTTTCCGGTGTTACAGGGAGCTGTGTTTGAGCCAGATCCGGCCTGATCCGGCCGTTGGCTTATGCAGTGTAGGGATTGCAGCGAATGTAGCGCGGCTGATCGATGTAGCTGGACATGACGGAAAGCCATGCCTTGCACTCGCCCTGCGTCTTGAAACAACCTGCCTGGGAGATGATGTATTTCTGGCTGAAGTTGAAGACCTTGCCGCTGGCAATGCCCTTCCAGCCGCTGCCGCTGAAGCTGCGGCAGTCATAAGGCGTGTTGTAGGTGCTGGGAATGTCCTGCCGGTTCTTGGTGAAGGTCGGGGAGAACAGCAGCGTTTCCACCACATTTCCGCCCGTCGTCTCATAGGACTGGCACGCGACAAGGCTCAGGGACGCGGCAACGACCGGAACCAGACGCAATCCCTTTTTCAACCCATGAACAACGTGGTGCGGAAAAGAGCGGTAGCAGGTCATCACAGGCTCCAGTGAACAGGATAGGCGCGGTCCGGGACCGTTCAATTGATTGATTTGCAACGACTCTCACATGAGCCGAAGACCGGGGCAAAATCAAGTCACGTTCGCTTGGCTGATATCCGCCGCAGCGCGTTATTGGTTTCGCCCGTGTCAGGCGCACGGGATATGCCGCACGCCTGACGGGTTCGAAGGTTGCACTGTGTCAGGCTTTTCCGGTCACCATAAGGGCGAAGGCCTGAGATTCGGCAACTTCCTTCAGCCGGTCGAAACGGCCGGAGGCGCCGCCGTGGCCGGCTTCCATGTTGGTTTTGAGCATCAGCAGCTTGTCGCCGGTGGCTGTTGCCCGCAGTTTGGCAACCCATTTGGCCGGCTCCCAATAGGTCACGCGCGGATCGGTCAAGCCGCCGACCGCCAGGATGGCCGGATAGGCCTTGGCCTCGACATTGTCATAGGGCGAATAGGAGGCGATGTAGTCGTAGGCTGTCTTGTCGCTGATCGGATTGCCCCATTCGGGCCATTCCGGCGGGGTGAGCGGCAGCGTGTCGTCCAGCATTGTCGACAGAACGTCGACGAACGGAACCTCGGCTATGATGCCGCCGAATTTTTCCGGTGCCAGATTGGCGACAGCACCCATCAGCATGCCGCCCGCCGAGCCGCCCTGAGCGACGATGTGCTCATAGGAGGTGAAGCTTTCCGCAACCAGGTGATCGGCCGCGGCAATGAAGTCGGTGAAGGTGTTCTTCTTGTTCTCTCGCCGCCCGTCCTTGTACCAGTGGAAGCCCTTGTCCTTGCCACCGCGAATATGGGCAATCGCGTAGACAAAGCCCCGGTCGACCAGCGACAGGCAATTGGTGTTGAAGCTTGCCGGAATAGTGATTCCGTAAGAGCCATAGCCGTAAAGCAGCAGCGGTGCGGAGCCGTCGAGCCTGGTGTCCTTTCGGTATAGCACGGACACCGGCACAGTCTCGCCGTCGGCGGCGGGCGCCATCAGGCGGCGGGTGACATAGTCGCCCGCGTTATGGCCGGAGGGTACTTCCTGTTCCTTGCGCAGAACACGCTCGCGGGTCTCGACATTGTAGTCGAAGGTCTGCGACGGCGTGGTCATGGAGGAATAGGAAAAGCGGATCGTGCTGGTGTCGAACTCATAGCCGCCTCCAAGGCCGAGCGAATAGGCCTCCTCGTCGAAAGCGATGGAATGTTCGATCTTGTCGGCAAGCCGGTGGATCACGATGCGCGGCAGGCCGTCCTCGCGCTCCAGCCGCGTCATGAAACTCTTGTAGACGCAGTGGGACAGGATCAGGCACCCCGGCTTGTGCGGCACGAGGTCTGACCAGTTCTGGCGGCCAGGGTTGCTCTTGGGCGCGGTGACGATCTTGAAGTCCTCGGCGCCACCTGCATTGGTCAGGATGTAAAGCGTGTCGCCATGATCGTCGATGGAATATTCGATGCCGGTTTCGCGCTCTGCGACCAGCACCGGTTCGGCAGTCGGATCACTTGCCGGGATCATCCAGACTTCGGACGTCTCATGGTCGTGAATGTCGATGACGATGGTGTCACCGGACTGGGTCTTGCCGACCCCCATGAAGAAGCCGGCATCCTTTTCCTCGTAGACGAGCACATCGCTGGCCGGGTCGGTGCCGATCTCGTGCCGGAAGAGCTTTGAAGGCCGGTGATTGGCGTCCAGACGAACGTAGAACACGTAACGACTATCTTCGGAGAAAACGCCGCCGCCGCCCGTATCTTCGATGGCGTAGTCGAAATCCTTGGCCGTCGCGGCGTCGCGCAGTCTGAGCGAATAATATTCCGAGCCCTTGTCATCATAGGCCCAGGCTATGAGCTTGTGATCCGTCGACTGGCTGACACCACCGATCCGGAAGTAGGACGTGCCCTCGGCTTCCTTGTCGCCGTGGAGAAGTACCGTTTCCTCGCCGCCATCGCGCGGGGTCCGGAAGAAGATCGGTTGCTGGCCACCGGTTTCGTATTTGAGGCCATAGGCGAAGGGGCCGTCGGGTGAGGGGACCGAACTGTCGTCTTCCTTGATGCGGCCGCGCATTTCAGCAAAAAGCTGTTCCTGCAGAGCCTTCGTCGGCGCCATCTGCGCTTCCTGGTAGGTATTTTCCGCTTCCAGATAGGCGCGGATATCGGCATCCAGCACGGAAGGGTCTTTCATGACCTCCTGCCAGTTGTCTGCCCGCAGCCAGGCAAAGTCGTCCTGGCGAGCAACGCCGTGGGTCTCAAGGGTGACGGGGCGCGCAGTGGCGCGCGGGGGGAGGGCATCCTGTTTCATGGATCCGAGGTAGGATTTTTGAGCGGTGAAGGCAAGAGGCCAATCCTGCCGAGGCCGCCGGACGGCTGCGTCTGTTGCGCTTCGGGACGACAAGGTGGGCGGTGAAAGTCTTTGACATTTTCCAGGCGTTCGAGCACTTAGGAAGAGATGGTTCCCGACTCTGAAATTCGGAGCGGGATTAAAAGGGAACACGGTGCGACGAGGCCGCAAGGCTGCAAATCCGTGACTGCCCCCGCAACTGTGAGCGGTGAGCAAACCTGAAAGCGCCACTGGGGAAACCCCGGGAAGGATCAGGCAAGCCATGACCCGCAAGTCAGGAGACCTGCCATTTCATCTTAAACCTTAACCCGGGCGGGGTGCCCCGGCGGAGTGAGTGACATGGTCTATCGGCGCCTGCCGGCAAAGTTGCACATTCGGTTCGAAACTGCCCCGCGCAATCGCGGAGGGCGATATGAACCGGAAATTGACTGCTGAAACCTCAAGTCCTGCCAACCTTTTGACCCTTTCCGATCCGCTGTCGATGCGTGCGCTGCGCGCGATGGTGCCGAACGGCAGGCAAAAGCCTGTTGCCAACGATCGGATTGGTAATGTAATAACATTACATGATGATCATCCTCTTTCCTTTCAAGCTGGTAGCTTCTTGCGCAGCCATGGTGGCAAGGTTGTCGCTGCGCCGCCCCATGCTGTCCGTTCGCGGACGGAAGCTGTAAAGGTGCGCCATGAGCAATGAGCCGCACAAGATTTTTGTCTGTACCGTCTGCCGTCACAAGGGTCAGATGTGTCAGCCCGGATATGCACTGGTCAGCCAGTTGAAGCGCGCTCTCCAATTGGCCGTTCCGGTCGTTGGGGACGATTTCGAGGTCAGCGGTACAGCCGACATCGAAAGCTGTTCGCGTGGATGCACAGTGGCCTACAAGGCAACGGGCGAGGCGATTTACCTCTTCGGTGATATCGATGCAGGTGAAACGGACATAGAAGATCTGGTCGACTACGCCAGGCGCTATCGCGAGCTAGAGAACGGATATGGCGGTTCTAGTGTCCGGCACGGCATGCGATGGACCGCATCGCAGGGCCGTATCCCTGCGGCGATGATCGTCTCGGAAGCTGACGGAACGGTCTTGTCATGACGGGGATCGATCTTTGCGTCCGAGAGGCAAGCTGGAAGACGGGGCAGGGCAGGACCATTCTGGATCCGGTCAGCTTCGAGCTGCCCGCTGGCGAGGTTCTTGGAATTGCCGGGGCCAATGGTGCCGGCAAATCGACCCTGCTGCGACTGCTCTACCGTTTCCTGAAACCGCACACCGGCACCCTTCTGGTGGATGGCAGGGACCTGTGGCATCTCAGTGCCAGGGAAGCAGCCCGAACGATCGCCGCCGTCCTGCAGGAGCAGCCGACCGACTTTGCCCTGTCTGTTCGCGAGATCGTCGTTCTTGGCCGGCGGCCGCACGCAAACGGCATTGCCAATGCAGGCAAACGGGACGCTGAAATCGTCGATGACTGCCTCAGGAAAATGGATCTGCACTCCTACGCCGACAGGTCCTTTGGCACGCTGTCCGGCGGTGAACGGCAACGGGTGATGGTGGCTCGGGCGCTGGCGCAGGAACCGAAGTTGCTGGTTCTGGATGAGCCGACCAACCATCTGGATATCCGCCATCAGCTCGAGATTGTCGAGCTGATCTCTGATCTGAACATCACCATCGTCACAAGCCTGCATGACCTCAATCTGGCAAGCCGCGTCTGCGACAAGGTTCTGCTGCTGCACGAGGGGCGGCTAGTTGCCCATGGCGCGCCGGAAACGGTGCTGACCCCCGGCAACATTGAACAAGCCTATTCGGTACAGGTCCGCCTGGAGCAGTTGTCTGCCAGCCGTGAGCGTTACCTGACCTTCCATCTTTGACTCCCTGGAGAGCACAATGAAAAGACTACTGCTGAGCGCTGCGCTCGCCCTTCTGACTGTTCCGGCCTTTGCCCAGACCACGGTGAAAAGCTGCAATCGCACGGTCACTTTCGAAGCGCCGCCAAAAGCCGCTGTTTCGAACGACGTCAATCTGACCGAGATGATGCTGGTGCTTGGTCTGCGCGACCGCATGGTTGGATATACCGGCATTTCGGGCTGGAAGACGCTGGACGCGGAAATGCGTGAGGGCGTTGCCGAACTTCCGGAACTCGCGTCAAAATATCCAAGCAAGGAAGTGCTGATCGGGGCAGATGCGGATTTCTATTTTGCCGGCTGGAACTATGGCATGAAGGTTGGCGGCGAAGTGACGCCGGAAACGCTGGAGCCCTTCGGGATCAAGGTTTATGAGCTGACCGAATCCTGCATCCATATCGGCGACAAGCCCAAGGCTTCGCTGGCGGATCTTTACAACGACCTGATCAATCTCGGGAAGATCTTCGGCGTGGAAGACACGGCCCTGCACCTTGTCGCTGCCTATAAGCAGGAACTGGCGCGGATCGCGGCAACGGTGCCGGAAGGCGAGAAACCGTTGCGGGTTTTCGTTTACGACAGTGGTGAGGACAAGCCCTTCACCGCCGGTCGCTATGCTATGCCGACGGCGCTTATCGAGGCGGCCGGTGGCGTCAACGTCATGGACGATTTCGAAAAGAGCTGGGCGACGGTCGATTGGGAAACCGTGGTGGAGAAAGATCCGGACATGGTCGTGATCGTAAACTACGGCGAAGTGACGGCGGACCAGAAACGGGATTTCATGAAGAACAACCCAGCTCTGGCCGGCATTGCGGCGGTCAAGAACGACCGCTTCGTCGTCCTGGATTATGTCGAGGCAACGCCGGGACCGCGAAACCTCAAGGCTGTCGGCAAACTCACTGAAGCCTTCTGGGGAGAGTGAGACTTGCTGACAATGCCTCTCACCGCGGTTGCGGGCACAAGCGATGATCCGGCATGACCGAGGTGACGGCAAAACACAACGCATCCCGGCGGCGGTGGAGCACCGGCGTTCTGCTTCTTGCCGGGATGCTGCTGCTAGCTATTTCGATTGTGGCCGCCATCGGCGCAGGCGCGGTCGCCATTCCGGGCAGCACTGTCTTCAAGATCCTGGCCAATCGCACGGTGCCCGGCCTTTTTGAGGTCGATTGGCCGCAGAGCCGCGAGGCGATCGTTTGGGAAATCCGGTTTCCGCGTGCGCTGCTGGCCGGCTTTGTTGGCGCCGGTCTGGCTGTGGTCGGTGCTGCCCTTCAATCCGTCACGCGCAATCCGCTGGCGGATCCGCATTTGCTTGGCATCTCCTCCGGCGCGGCGGCCGGCGCCATTCTTGCGCTTTTGCACACCGGCCTGTTTCTGGGGCTCATGACCGTTCCGCTGATGGCTTTTGCCGGGGCACTGGTGGCAACCTTCCTGGTGCTTGGCGTGACACGCTTCGCGTCTGCGACCAGTGCCGACCGGCTGGTTCTTGCCGGTGTGGCGGTGTCGTTCATCATCATGGCAATCGCCAATATTCTGATTTTCCTCGGTGACCCCAGGGCAACTCATACGGTTGTCTTCTGGATGCTGGGCGGTCTCGGTCTTGCCCAGTGGTCGCAATTGCCGTTTCCACTCGGCATTCTGCTGCTGGTGGCACCCTATTTCCTGGTGCGGGCCGCTGATCTCAACGCCATGACCATTGGCGATGAAACCGCCTCGACGCTCGGCATTCCCGTTGCCCGGTTTCGTCTCACCGTGTTTGTGCTCGGCGCGCTTATCACCGGCGTGATGGTGGCGTTTTCAGGCATCATCGGTTTCGTCGGCCTGATGGTGCCGCACATCGCGCGCTTTCTCGTAGGCGGTAACTACAGCCGGGTTCTGCCCGCCTCCATGGTTCTGGGCGCCATCTTTCTGATCTGGGCGGACATCATTGCCCGCACGCTTTTGTCGCCTGAAGATATGCCCATCGGTATCGTCACGGGGTTGATCGGTGGTGTTTTCTTCGTCCTGCTGTTGCGTTCCCGGACAGGCCAGGCCCACTAGGCCAAAGGCATCGGCCGCCGCATGAACCTTGTTCGGAAAGAGTGGCCGGATCACCGGCCACTTGAAATCCCTCATAGCAAGGCGGCCATTCAAGACTTCTTTTGAAATTTGAACAAAACGGTAGCCGACTTGGCTGCAGCTTTGTGAAATTGATGCCTTAAGATAAATAGATTGGGCGAATTATTTCGAATTAAAATCGAATGAATTTGAGTGTTTCTTAGATTTATTTCAGATTTAATTTAAATAAACAAGTTTTTATTGAAGAGCTCTTGAGTAGCGACTAGTCTTTTGATTGAAAATCACGAATACATTTTTCGGTAGACGATGCGTGTACCGAAATAACTTCGCTAAACAGCCTCTCTGGCGGCGCAGTGCTGGCAGCGTGTGATCTCCCTTATGCCCGGACGCCGGCGCCCGAACATCGGTGTGTTTCATCCAAGCAGAGAACTCCACGAGGACAGATATGTGTGATCTATGTGCCGCCACCGGCAGATACCAGGATTTCCCCTATGTCTCCGGGTTCAGTTGCGACGACGACAGCCAGGGGCAAGACGGCAGCAGTCTGGGTTTCGCGGGCGGGGTTTCGGATCCCAGCCTTTCCGGCTTCACGCCGGCAAGTAGTTCGAACGAGGCTTATACCGGGTTCCACGGTACTGCCACGGCAACCCGACTGCCGGTCTTTACCAACGACCAGATTGCCGAACAGCTCACGGATGGGTACTGGAACGAACTCGGCAGTTCACGTCGGTCTTTTGGTGTGCGGGCAGGTGACGAGGTCACGGCAGATCTTACCGGACTGACCGATGAGGGGCAGGCGCTGGCAAGAAGCGCGCTGAATGCCTGGACCATTGTTTCCGGGCTCAAATTCAGCTTCGTCTCAAGTGGAGCCGATATCACCTTTGACGACGAAGACAGCGGTCCTTACGTCACTTCGTCAGCAAATGGCGGAACGATACTGTCCTCTTTCGTCAATGTACCGGCCTCCATGCTGAGTGACGATGGCAATGCGATACCGGGTTTCACATACTTTACCTATCTTCAGAAAATAGGTCAGGCGCTCGGTCTTGGCCTTGCAGGAAACTATGACAACTCGGCCACTTATGGCGTCGACAATCACTATGCCAACGATTCCTGGCAATCCTCGGTCATGTCTTCTTTCAGTCAGACCGCCAACACTTCGGTAGACGCCAGTTTTGCGTATCCGATGACGCCGATGATTGCGGATATCATCGCCATCCAGGACCTTTATGGAGTGCCGGACAACAGCTATCCGGATTTCACGATGTATGGAACAAACCCTGGCGGTTATCCATCGCCGTCTTTCGTCGAAATTCCTTCCGATGCGGCGGTGACGATCTTCGATACCGGCGGATCGGATCTCCTCAACTTTATCGGTAACAGCGTTTTCGATGGCATTACCGCCGACCAGTGGATCGATCTTCGACCTGAAAGCATTTCCAGTGTCGCGGGCGGTAGCGGAAATTTGCTCATCGCACGCGGAACCATCATCGAGAGAGCTTATGGCGGGCAGGGCGATGACACGCTTATTGGCAACGATGCCGGTAATCATTTGGTGGGATATGAGGGAGACGATACGCTTATCGGCGGCAAAGGGGATGACGTTCTGAGCGGCTGGAACGGACGAGACACGGTGTGGGCAGGCCCCGGTGACGATCATGTGCTTTACGACGATGATGATCTGTTCTGGACAGATGGCGTCCCCAGAGACGTTGGCGGCGAAGGCATTGACAAGCTGATCATAACCGCCGGTTCGAAATTCAATACCGCCGGACTTTCCTTGTACGGTTTCGAGCAGTTTCAAGGTGCGGAACTGGACGACCGAGTTGAAGGAAACGATGGCTCCGTCGACTACTGGATGCTTGGCGGCGGCGGCGATGATTTCCTTAAGGGCAATGCAGGAAACGACACGCTTCTTGGCGGCGACGGTCACGACATACTTCATGGTGGTGCGGGTGACGATTTGCTGCGCGGTGGCATATGGGGCCACGACGAGCTCCGCGGTGGAGAGGGAAACGACACGATCTACTATTCCAGCGGCGATGTCTTCTGGGACAGACATAGACCCATAAACATTGGCGGCCCTGGGATAGACAAGCTGATCATTGAGGAGGGATCGAAGTTCAACACAGTCGCTTTGTCCAGGTACGGCTTTGAGCAGTTCCAGGGGGCTGAGAAAGATGATCGCGTAATCGGCAATGATCCAACGGTCGACTACTGGATGCATGGCGGTGGTGGACGCGATAATCTGCAAAGCAGCGCTGGCAACGACATGTTATTCGGAGGTGACGGCGCCGACAGCCTGCTTGGCGGCGCGGGCGACGACATCCTCGCCCCCGGGCCGTCCTCCTTCGGCAGCCAAACCTGTCAGGGGGACTTTGGCGACGACACCTATCTTATTTCTTCCGACTGCGGCCATACGATAATCCGCGAGTTTGACGGTCGCGGGACGGACACCGTCATTTTCCAGGACCTGAAACCATCGGATATCGAAGCGTCGGTTGGATATGCAGACCATTTGCTGCTGTCCTGGGGAGACGACGGCAACGAAGTTTCGTTCAACGATCTCGGGAACTACATAGAATCGTTTGAATTTTCCGATGGCACAATATTGCAGGTGGACGATTTCGATCTCATCTAGCCGCTGCTGCCAAAGGGGCGTCTCAATCCCTCACTCTACCCCGAGATAGATAGCCGATGTCAAAGGTGCATCTACAAGGATTTGGACGCGACTTGATGAGTCCATAGCCTGAACTGTTGTCCGGACAAGCTGCATCGCCTGGGCCGTGAACCGATAAAGGCCGGTTTGTCCGGTAAAGGCGAAGCGCTTGCTATGGGAGATCCGGACTGTTTCCATGGGAGTGATCTCGAATCGGGCGGTATTGGTATAGTGTT
Source organism: Stappia sp. BW2 (assembly GCF_008107695.1). Classification (GTDB taxonomy): domain Bacteria; phylum Pseudomonadota; class Alphaproteobacteria; order Rhizobiales; family Stappiaceae; genus Roseibium. Next base: position 887,432 of record NZ_VIRG01000070.1, read on the forward strand.
GTCGGACATAGACCAGATGCGGCGTACCCATGGACAGACTTCCCATTAATCTCGCAGAATTCGCTCATATCCGGATTATCATCGGCATGGTGATCGGGCTGGGCGTTGCGCGTCTGCTGAATGGTCTTGCGCGATACGTGCAGCACCCGCGGCAGGAAGAGATCTACAGCGTGCATCTGGGCTGGTCGCTGTTCATGCTGCTGTCCGTCGTTCACTTCTGGTGGTTTGAATTTGCGCTTGGCCGCATTCAGGTCTGGACGTTCGAGAGCTATTTCTTCGTCATCGCCTTCGCCGCGCTCTACTTCTTCATCACCGCGGTGCTTTACCCGGACAAGATGGAAGAATACGCCAACTACAAGGACTATTTTTACGCCAGGAAAACCTGGATCTACGGCTTGCTTGCCCTGATGTTCTCGCTCGATATCGTGGATTCCCGGCTGAAGGGGATCGACTATTTCAACGATCTGGGAACCGCGTATCTGGTGCGCCAGATCATAATCATCGTGCTGCTACTTGCTGCGACGAGGATCCGGCATACCGTCTATCATATTGGTCTGGTCAGCGTTGTCCTGCTGTCGCAGATCTGGCTGATCACCAGCAATTTCAGCGTCTTGAAGTAACGGTCTCAACGTTGGTGCTTGCCATCGGGCAATGACCTCAGGCAGCGGCGCTCTTCGGCTGCATCTTGCCGCGCATGAAGATGAAGATCATCACCGCCATGTTGAGGAAGTTCCAGGCGATGCCGTTCAGGAATGCGGCCTGGTAGGAACCGGTGAGGTCGTAGATCCAACCGGACAGCCACCCGCCGAGGGCCATTCCCAGAATGGTCGACATGATCACCAGACCGACCCGCTGCCCCGCCTCGTGAGCCGGCAGATATTCGCGCACGATCACCGCATAGCTGGGCACGATGCCGCCTTGTGAGAGGCCGAAGATGAGCGACACCAGGTAAAGCGACGCCAGCCCGTTGAACGGAATGAAAAGAAACAGCGCCGCGCATTGCAGAACGGAGCCGATCAGCAGCGTCATGACCCCGCCGATCTTGTCGGCGATGTAGCCGGATGTGAGCCGGCTGACGACACCGGCACCGGTCATCAGGGCGATCATGTCCGCCCCGGGCGCAACGCCATATCCCAGATCGACGCAATAGGCGACGATATGGACCTGAGGCATGGACATGGCGACACAGCAGGCAAGCCCGGCAACCACCAGAAGTCCTTGCAAGACGGCTGGCGGCAGTCCGGTGTCCTGCTGTCCGAAACGGGCGGTTGCCGTGCCGGTGCTCTGGGACCGGTCCGGCGGAGGCCTGCGCAGCAACAGGGCCAGTGGCACCATCGCCACAAGGCAGATGACACCGATGAGGATGTATGTCTGGCGCCAGTCGGATGTGGCAAGGCTCCACTGGATCAGGGATGGCCAGAGCACACCGGCAAGATAATTGCCGCACGCGGCGCAGGCGACGGCGAAGCCGCGCCGCTTCACGAACCAATGCGAAATATCGGCAATCAGAGGTCCGAAGGTGGCCGCGGTGCCCAGACCGATCAGGACACCCTGAGCCAGAGTGAACGACCAGACATCCGGTGCAAGAGCGGCCAGCACGAAACCTGCGGCAAGTGACACGGCGGAGCCTATGACCGGCAGGACGATGCCATAGCGGTCCACGAAGCGGCCCAGCAGATAGTTGCCGGCGGCGAAACCGAACATCGTGGCGGTATAGGGCAGGGAGGCGTCGGCCCGGTCGACACCGAAATCTGTCTGGACCGCGGGCAGAACGATGATGACCGCCCACATGCCCGCGCCACCCAGGGTGCTCAGCAGGATCGATATCGCCAGCCGGAACCAGGCGTAGGGCCCGTCCTGGGCGTATGGATCAGATGCGGTCGCGAGAGACATGATCGGTTACCGGGAAAGTGAAGAACTTACTGGGTAACAGGTTCGCCAGCCGGCGACCAACAAATATCCTTGAAGCGACTGACCACAAATTCAGATAAGTGCACGAAGGCGGCAAGGCTGCCTTCGTGCCGGAGCTGTCTTTTGTCGGGAGCTTACGCGTTCGCTTTCAGGCTTTCGGCCACAAAGTCGCTCAGGGAACGGGCCGGATGGCCATTCAGGTCTTCCAGAGCCGTGGAGGCCGTGAACAGGTCGCCTTCAGAAGCGCCTCTGTCGGCATCTGCGAGAACCTTGGCGAAACCTTCAGGCATGCCGGCCTGTACGAGAATGCTGGCATATGTGGCTTCCGGCAGGTTGTTGAACGGAATTTCGCGACCTGACTGGCTGGAAAGTTCGGCTGCAAGGTCGGCAAGATTGAAAGCGGATGAACCGCCAAGTTCCAGAGCCCTGGTGGTGAGATCGCTGCCGGAAACCGTCCGGGCCGCGGCTTCTGCATAGTCTTCTCGCCCGGCCGCAGAAAACTTGCCGTCACCGCTCGCGCCGACAACGGCACCGTGTGCAAGGGCGGCTGCGATGGTGCCGCCGAAATTCTCGACATACCAGCCATTGCGCAGCACGGCGTGGGCAATGCCGCTTTCACTCAGAAGCCTTTCCGTCTCCTTGTGTTCCTCGCCCAGAAGAAGGCTGGACTGCGGCACGTTGAGCAGGCTGGTGTAGACGATGAAGCGGACGCCGGCTTCCTTTGCCGCGTCGATGACGGCCTTGTGCTGCGGGAGACGCTTGCCGACTTCCGAACCGGAAATAAACAGAAGACGCTCAACACCTTCCAGGGCGGCGGGCAGAGTGATGCTTTCGTCATAATCCGCCTTCACAACAGCAACCTGATCACTGGCAAGGTCAGCAGCTTTTTCCGGGGAGCGGACGAGGGCGCGAACCGGCTGCGCGGTCAGGTTCGTCAGATGTTTGAGGACGAGACGGCCAAGTTGGCCATTGGCACCCGTGACTGCGATCATCTTATTTCTCCTTGAAGGTCGATCGTTTGAAATCCTGCGGATGCTCCCCATGTAGACGGGTAACTAACTTTTTGTTAGTACGTACAAAAAGGTTAGTTTTGAGATTTTTCCAATCTCGCATCAAAAAGATGGACCGCACGATGACCGACACAGCCGAAACCGGACCCAGGTGCATGCTCAACAGCGGCGCGCCCTTGTCCGAACTGATACAGACGGGGGAATTGCTCAACCAGAACTGTCCGTCCCGCGAGATCCTGCGTCATCTGACCAGCCGTTGGGGCGTGCTGGTGCTGATCGCGCTTCTGGAAAAAGACCGGCGGTTTTCGGAAATCCGCCGGACTGTGGGCGGTGTCAGTGAAAAGATGCTGGCGCAGACACTGCAGACCCTGGAGGCGGACGGGTTCGTCAACCGGTATTCCCATCCGGTAGTGCCGCCCCATGTCGATTACAGCCTGACACCCATCGGCAGGGAAGCTGCCACGAAGGTGCGCGATTTTGCCGACTGGATAGAGGTCAATACCATCAGAATTCTGTCTGCCAGGCCTCATCAGAGCCAAGCAGAGGCTGTGGAATAGCAAATGGGCCATAGGCCCGTGCGGTCAGAGGTCTTGCGCAGGTTCGTACGGGTTTACGGGCGCTGTCAGTGCGAGTATCGGTCGACAATCTGCCAGTATCTCGGATCACGCCACACTTTGGAGATGGCAGCGGACAGTCGGCCCTTGATCTGCGGATCGAGATCGTTGTTGGCCGCAAGCCACTGAATTCCGTGAGTGACCGGGGCCCCGATCACCAGGGTTTTCGGATCATAGCCCTGTTTCTTGAACATGTAGCTTGCCCGGACGGACATTGTGTACCAGGCATCGATCCGGCCGTTTTTTAGCATGGCACTTATCTGCTCGGCGCTTGGGATTTCCTCAACGTTGCGAAACCCGAAACGCCGCAGAATCTGGCTCCGTTGGCTGCCGAGATGAACGCCGATCACCTTGCCGCTCTCAATTGCCTTCTCAAATGTATCGAGGGGTTCATCGAGGGTTACGAGCGCGCTTTCCGTATAAAGGAGCGGCGCGATATACTCGAATTTTTCCTTGCGCTTCTTGGAATAGGCAGCGGTGAAGAGAAGGGAGCCGGGAGTGTTTTCTGCAAGAATCTGTGCTCGCCTCCAGGGCGCGAACCTGATCTTGATATCAAGCCCGGCTTCTTCGGCCACAAGTTCCATCAGCTCAACCGCGATCCCTTTCTCTTCTTCATTTATGGAAAGCGGAGGCAGGTACCCAGTAAACGCGATAATTTCCTCCGAGGTCGCTGTCGAAGACAGTATCAGCGGAGTTAGAAGTCCCAATCCCAGGTAGACAACCGGCGCGCGAGAAAGTGTTCTGGAAAACCTTCGCAATACAGACAAGAGCTACCCCGGAGTTCTTAAAGCTTTGATGTAGTTATTAGCATTGGGGTGTGACTGAAATGTAAAATCTGCGACTGTTCTTAAAAATATTATTCAATGCATGTATTAATTCCACCCGCCCGGAGAACATTATGGCTCGTCATTGCGGGCCGATCACTCAGGGGCGGGCGGAACGTAAAGTGGCTATTCGGCTTTTGCAGACAGCCTGCCGCCGTGAACGAAATTCATCGCATGGCCGTTGAGGCAATAACGCAAGCCTGTGGGGGGCGGCCCGTCCGGGAAAACGTGTCCCAGGTGCGCGTCACAGCTGCTGCAGCGAATTTCGGTCCGGATCATGCCATGCGAACGATCTTCGATTTCCCGTATCGCATCCGGACTGACTGCCTCGAAGAAGCTGGGCCATCCGCACCCGGAATCGAATTTTGTATCCGACATGAATAGCGGCGCTCCGCAGCAGACACAGTCGTAGCGGCCGATGAGCTTGTTGTCCCAATAGGGGCCGGTAAAGGGGCGCTCGGTGCCGGATTGCCGGGTAACATAGAACTGCTCGGGTGTGAGCTGCTCCATCCATTCCGCAGTGGTTTTCTTGACGCTTGGAGACGCTTGAAGTTGGCGAGTGGTCTCGTCGGTCATTCTGGATTCCTTGTATTGTGTTTTTCCGAGAAATAGGCCCGCACACCGTTGGCTGCAAGCGGCAGCAGATAAAGGTTTCGCCAATCGGTCACGGTGTCTGCGGGGCTGGTGTTGCCGAGGGAAAGCCTTTTTGCGCCGCTCAACGCCAGCCCGCTTCTAACGGGTGAGGTGGTGCAACACTGACTTCACGCGATTGCCACCTTCCTGGCGTGCCTGAAAAACGCAGCTCTCTGCGGCGGCGAGGATCAGTTCGGAACTTTCCGAAATGCCGGTCTGTTCGACAACCGCGCAGGCTGCACCAACCGATGCTGTCATGACGCCATTGCCTGCCGTATTGTCCGGATTGGGAATGCCCAGATCCTGGATTGCCAAGTGAAGATAGGCGCTGATGGTCTCGGCGCCCATCTGGTGGGTTCTGGGCAGAAGAAGAGAAAATTCCGCCGTTGCGGTTCGGGCGGCGATATCCGCCGGCCGGCGCGCGGTTTCCTTCAGGGTTTCCGCGACTTTCGTCAGGCACTCCTCGGCGGCGCCCGGCCCGAAATGCTCCGCGAGTGCTTCGAACCTGTCGAGCGAGACCTTGATCAGGCTGGTGTGGGTCTTTTCACGAAGGGCAATCGCCCATTCCCGCTTCAGGCCTTCTTCAAAGGCGCGTCTGTTCAGCAGGCCGGTAAGCGGGTCGGTCTGCGTTGCCGCATCCAGACGGCTTTCCAGCTCCTTGCGCTTGGCAATGCTTCGGAAATAGACGGCGAAAGCGTAAGCCGCTCCGCGACTGTCCCGTAACAAATGGGTGCTCACCTCCGCCCAGACCAAAGAGCCGAAGGCGGAACGGAGCTGAAGTTCTGCATGGGGAAGGGGAGACTGTGCATCGCCGCTACCGCACAGGATCCGGTGCAAATGGTCCGCGTCTGCATCCGGAGTGGCCAGATAGACAAGATCGCTCAGATGGTCGGCCAGTTTCTCCGCACTCCACCCGAACAGCCGCTCGGCGGCCGGCGAAATGAAGGTGGGGGTTCCATCGAAACCGATCAGAACAATGGCCTCATTGCCCAGTTTGACGAGCGTTTCAAAGTCGATGCCAGACGGATGGAGAAGGTCCGTCGCCAAAGGCGTGTCCCGATTGCTGCCCGACACCATCTTTCCTTGCCTCGCTCGATTTTCGTGGCAATGCATTCCCTAACTGGAACTGAACGGTATTCACGCTTTGAAATCAAGTGGCAAGCTGCCTGTCCCAGGTGTAGACGAAGGTGATTTTTTCTGAAGGTCCTTGGTGTGAGCTGTATTGCGCACGCGGAGCCTGCGGCTTTTCAAGTCGACGCGTTTTCAGCACAGACAAAATGCACAAGAAGCTGGCTCGCCAGTCCAACCCCTGACAAAAGCGCGCATGTGACGCGGGGGAATTCACTGAAAAACGACCGGCATACGCTTGAACACGTAATTTCGACTACCTAAGACATGTCATATACCTTCGGGGCCGTTATTATCCGGCGGATCGGGGCTGATTCGAGAAAGCCCGTTTCCGTCGTTTCTTTTAAACCGTGACGAAAGATCAGCATGACGCCAGCATTGATCGACGACACCACTCTCTTTGCCGTCCTCGCACCCTTTGCTGCGGCTGTGGTTGCGCCTTTTCTGACCCGCTGGTTCAAACACAATGCGGCCTGGGTGCTGGCAATCGTGCCAGCACTGATCTTCCTCCATTTCACCGGGTTCGTCGAACCTGTGTCGAAAGGGGAAAGCTTCGTTGCGGCAATGGCCTGGGCTCCCAGCTATGGCGTAAACTTCTCCGTCTACGTTGACGGGTTGTCGACGCTGTTCGCCCTGCTGATTTCCGGTATCGGAACGTTCATCATCCTGTACGCCGGAGGCTACCTCAAAGGCCATCCGCAACAGGGCCGGTTCTTTTCGTTTCTGTTCATGTTCATGGGGTCGATGCTCGGCCTTGTGCTCGGCAACAACCTGATCTCCCTGTTCATTTTCTGGGAACTGACCTCGATCACGTCCTTCCTGCTGATCGGTTTCGATCACCTGCGCGCAGCGTCACGGCGGGCCGCGCTTCAGGCGCTTGTGGTCACGGGGGGCGGCGGTCTGGCGCTGCTGGCCGGGTTCATCCTGATCATCTCGGCCACGGGCGAGATCGAGATGTCGGTGCTCTTGTCGTCACCGGATATCATCAAGGACACCACGCTCTACGTGCCGATCTTTTTCCTTGTTCTGGGCGGTGCCTTCACCAAGTCCGCACAGTTCCCGTTCCATTTCTGGCTGCCCAACGCCATGGAAGCGCCGACGCCTGTGTCCGCCTATCTGCATTCGGCAACGATGGTGAAGGCTGGTGTTTACCTGCTGATGCGCATGCACCCGCTGCTGGGCGGAACGGAACTGTGGACGACGGTTCTGCCGCTATTCGGTGGTGTGACGCTGCTGGTCGGCACGATCCTGGCGGTGCGCCAAACCGACCTGAAGCTGATGCTCGCCTATACGACGGTTGCCTCGCTGGGTCTTCTGGTCATGTTGACCGGCACCAGTCAGGAAAAGGCGCTGGAAGGTGCGGTCCTCTATCTGCTAGCGCATTCTCTCTTCAAGGGCGCACTCTTCATGGTGGCCGGCACGATCGATCATGAAGCGGGAACCCGTGACATCAGGAAGCTCGGCGGCCTGCGGTCGGCGATGCCGATCACTTTCGTGGCGGCCTGCCTTGCATCGCTTTCCATGGCCGGCTTGCCGCCGTTTATCGGCTTTATCGCCAAGGAAGTGCTTTACTACGGCACCTGGGGCTGGCTGGAGCTCGGCCTGCCGATCACCGTCACGGCCGTTGTCGGCAATGCCCTGATGCTGGTGATCGCAGCCGCGGTCGTCATCAAGCCGTTCTTCGGTCCGAAGGTGGAAACGCCGAAACATGCGCACGAAGGACCTGTGCTGCTGTTTGCCGGTCCCGTGTTCCTCTCGGTGACCGGTCTTGGGCTGGCCTTGATCGCACATACCAGCGGTGAGCTCCTGATCGCGCCAACCCTGTCTTCCCTGGTCGGAGAGACGACGCAGGTCGAACTTCATTTGTGGCCGACATCGATCAACGCACCGCTTCTGCTTTCTCTGGTCACCATTGGTCTTGGCGTTGCACTGTTCACTCAGATCGACCGTCTGCGCGGCGTGATCGGCAGCGCGCTCACGGCTATCGGCTGGGGCCCGGACAAGGGGTTCGATCAGTTCGTGGCCGGCACAGTCGGATTGTCCTGGCGTATCACGCGCGTGCTGCAGTCCGGCAAGATGCACACCTACATGATCCTGACCTTCATCTTCACGGGGCTCGCGGTGCTGGTGCCCGGCTTCCTGACGGACAGCCTGCCGGCGATGCCGAAGATGCCGGACTACCGCTTCTATGAATGGGGAATCCTGCTGATCGCCTTCTTCGGTCTCATCGCGGTTCTGGTCGCCAATACCCGCCTGACGGCCATCGTTTCGCTGGGTATCCAGGGGTTTGCGGTTGCGCTGATCTTCATGATGTTCGGGGCGCCTGATCTGTCGTTCACCCAGTTCATGGTGGAAACCCTGTCGGTCGTCATTCTGGCACTGGTCATGACAAGGCTGAACCTGTCACCCAGCGATCACCGGCATGGCCTCGCGGCGGTTGTCAGTGGCATTGTCGCCATCGGTGTCGGTCTCGGCCTGACGATGACGCTCCTGGCCATCACGCAGCAGCCTTTCGATACCCGCTTGTCTGACTTCTTCGCGCAGTTCAGCCGTTCCATCGCCCATGGGCGCAATATCGTCAACGTAATCATCGTCGACTTCCGCGGCTTCGATACGTTGGGTGAAATTGCCGTTGTGGTGCTGGCGGGTCTGTGTGTGCTGGCGTTGATCCGGGTGCGCACCAAGCCTGAAAAACCCATCGAGAAGCCCAAGACGGTTTCCCATCCCACACCCGCCCAGACAGGGGAGGTTCGCTGATGCGTACGATCATCTTCCGCACCATTGCGCCCTATCTGTCCGCGCTGATGGTCCTGTTCTCGATTTTCGTGCTCTTGCGCGGCCATAACGAGCCGGGGGGCGGGTTTATCGGCGGTCTGATCGCCGCATCGGCGCTCGCGATCTTCGGTATCGCCTGCGGTGTTGCCTCCGTGCGCCGCGCCATTGTCTTCCACCCGATGGGAGTTTCAGGTTTCGGGCTGTTCCTGTCGGCCCTGGCTGGCCTGCCGTCGATCTTCAAGGCTCAGGCATTCATGACCAGTCAGTGGCTGGAAGTTCACGTGTTCGGTGTGGAGGTCGCTCTGTCCACGCCGTTGTTCTTCGACATTGGCGTTTATCTGGTGGTGGTCGGAGCAATCGGCTCCATTGCGCTGGCGCTTGAAGAAAGGGAGGCCGACTGATGGAAAGTGGCGTCGTCATCCTGATTGGCATGTTCTTTACCGTGGCCGTCTACCTGATGCTCTCCAAGCAGCTGGTGCGTATTCTTCTTGGCATCGCCATTCTGGGCAATGCCGTGAACTTGCTGATCTTTACAAACGGGCGCCTGACGCGCGAGGTGCCGCCGCTCATTCCCGATCATCTTTATGCTCCGGAAACGGCGACGGCCAATCCCCTGCCGCAGGCGCTGGTGCTGACAGCCATCGTTATTTCCTTCTCGTTCTTTGCCTTTCTTCTGGTTCTGGCCTTCCGGGCCTACCAGGAACTGGGCACCGACGAAGTGGACGAGATGCGCATCGCCGAACCCGAACACGACCAAACTCCGCCGCAAGGGTACTAAGCTAAATGGCCGGTTCTTCCGTTTCTGTCGATCTCTCCCAGGCCATGAACACCGCACCCATTGCGTTGGGTGACTGGCTGGTCGTCGCGCCTTCGCTGATCACCATCCTGGGCGGTGCGCTGTGCCTGATGCTGCGCAAGAATACCGACTTGCAGCCCAAACTCGGGATCGGGTTTCTGGGGTTGCTGGTGGTCGCAAACCTCGCGTTGCTGATCCGGGTGCTCGATCATGGTGTGATCACCATGGTCATGGGCAGCTGGCTGCCACCGTTCGGCATTGCCTTCACCGTTGATACGCTCGGCATAACCCTGTCGCTGATTGGCTCGATCGTTGCCTTCTGCGCAGGCGTTTTCGGGGCCGCGACTGTCGATAGCACCGGTCGCAGATACGGCTTTTATCCATTTCTCCTGTTGTTGATGACAGGTGTCTGCGGCGCGTTTCTGACCGGTGATATCTTCAACCTCTATGTCTGGTTCGAGGTTCTTTTGATCTCGTCCTATGGTCTTCTGGTCCTCGGCAATGACCGGATCCAGCTTGACGGCGCGGTCAAATATGGCGTCCTGAACCTGATCGGGACGAACCTCTTCCTGATCGCCACGGGTATGCTCTACGGAATTTTCGGCACGCTCAACATGGCGGATCTCGCCTTGAAAGTGGCTGCCCTGGAAAATCCCGCGTCCGGCACTCTGGCAACGGTCGCTGCGCTCTATTTCCTGGCCTTTGCAATGAAAGCGGCAGCTTTCCCGGTCAATTTCTGGCTGCCTGCCTCCTATCATACGCCCAATGTGGTTGTGTCGGCGGTCTTCGCCGGTCTGCTTACCAAGGTCGGCGTTTATGCGCTGATCCGCATCTTCGTGCTGATCCTGCCGGCGTCCCGCGGCTATATGGCGGATGTGATTGCACTGGTCGCCATCGCCACCTTGCTGACGGGGGCCATCGGCGCGTTGGCGCAAAGCGAAGTAAGACGGCTGCTCGGCTACGTGGTCATCGCCGGTATCGGGTCGATGCTTGCCGGTGTTGCCGTCGGTTCGACGCTGGCGATCTCGGGTGCCATTTTTTATGCGGTCCATTCGATCATCGTCATGACGGCGCTCTATATGGCCGCAGGCATCATGAACATGATGGGCGGCTCTTACGATCTCAGACAGCTCGGCGGCCTTTATCAGAAAAGCGCTGCTTTCGCGGCCGTTTTTCTGGTGCTGGGGTTCGCTGTTTCCGGTCTGCCGCCGTTTTCCGGTTTCTGGCCCAAGGTCATCCTCGTTGATGCCGCCTTCTCCGACGGTCGGACCTGGCTCGGTGCCGCCATCCTTGTCAGCGGGTTCCTGACAACTCTGGCGATGGGCCGGGTCTGGATCTTCGCTTTCTGGCGAGGCGGCCCTGAAGGCACGACGGACGGGGAGACCGTTGCCATATCGGGCGAGACCGGCACGCAGCTTTCCGGAGCTGCGGTCTGGCTACCGCTTGGAATTCTGACCGCGCTTGTTGTCTATTTCGGTCTGCAGCCGGAATGGATGCTGGAGCTTTCAACGCAAGGGGCAAGCGGCATTGTTGAACCGCTTGGCTACCTGCGTTCAGTCTTTGGGGGCCAGGTATGACCAGTCTCTTTCTCATCAACATTCTTCTGATGCTCGCCTGGGGCGCCGTCACGGGCAGTTTTTCCGAAGTCAATCTGGCCTTCGGCTTCGTGCTGAGCTTTGGCGCGCTTTACCTCATCCGCGAACAGGTCGGTACGGGGGCCTATTTCCAGCGTGTCTCCAAAGGCGTCGGTCTGGCGGTGCTGTTCGTCTACGAACTGGTGCTGTCTGCCTGGCGGGTCGCGATCATCGTGCTGAAGCCAAAGATCGAGCTGCAGCCGGGTATCATCGCGTTTCCTCTGACAGTCGACAGGGACTTCGAAATCACGATGTTGGCCAACCTGATCACCCTGACGCCGGGCACATTGTCCGTTGATGTGTCCGAAGACCGGAAAACGCTTTATGTGCACTGTATCGACGTTCCGGACCCGCAAGCCACGATCGATGACATCAAGAACGGTTTTGAACGCAAGATCCTGGAGGTGTTCAGATGACACCATTTGAGACCTTTTCAGGCCAGTTCTTGGATGTCTGCGTTTCCGTTTCGCTGGCTCTGCTGACTGTGTCCTTCTTCATCATCGTGGTGCGGACGGTCAAGGGCCCAAGTCTTCCGGACCGGATCGTTGCTCTGGACATGCTGGTTGCCGTGGGCATCGGCTTTATCGCCGTCATTGGCGTGTCCACAGGCTTTTATCTTTACATCGACATTGCGATTACGCTTGGTCTCGTCGGCTTTCTGGCGACGGTCGCTTTCGCACGCTTCGTGCTCAACCGCGGCCTTGCCGGGGACAAGACGATCATGGACGAAGTCGAGGAGAGCATTAAACGTCAGGAGGCGGGACAATGAACGCTGCCGTTGAAATTATCACCGGTATCATGCTGATCGTCGGTGCTTCCTTCGCATTGGTCGCTTCGATCGGCATTATCCGGCTGAAAGACGTTTACATGCGCATGCATGCGGCTTCCAAGGCCGGTACACTGGGCTCCGGTGTCATGTTGCTGGCGCTGGCAGTGCATGCGAGTGATCTGGCTGTTGTCACGCGAGCAATCGCCGGTGTGGTCTTCTTCCTGCTCACCGCCCCAATTTCGGCTCATTTATTGGCAAAAGCTGCATATGCAGCTGGTTACCGTCCGTGTGCAGATACCAAGGTTGACGCCTTGGCGAAAATTGTGCGGCCCAAAAGCTGAGTCACGATGAGAGGCAATGGTCCTGAAAGACAGAATTCCTGACAATACTATCGGTCCATTGTCAAACTTAGTGGGTTAGTGGAAGCCAATATTTGTACAATTTGACTTTTATTGCTTCTGATCGATTTTTATTTGAATTTCGGGGTTGTCGGGCAACGAAAGCAGCGATATAAGGCGGTGACGATTGCCTGCAAAGTAGAATCTTTTTGATTTCTGGGCCCGCAAGTAACTGAACTTCTCATTCCGCTTTCGGCACACATTTTTTGCAGGTAAACCACAAAGCTAATTTTGAAATCAGTAGAGAATGGGTGAAATATGACTGACAGTCCGGTGGATGCAAATCTGATTGATCTTACTGCAGACATCGTCTCAGCCTACGTGAGTAATAACACCGTAGCGTCAACAGATCTGCCAGGCCTGATCAACGAAGTTTACGGCGCGCTGCAGAAAACCGCGAGCACGTCTACCGAGCCGGAGCCGGAGCCGCTGAAGCCTGCCGTGCCGGTCAAGAAGTCGGTCATGCCGGACTACATTATCTGTCTGGAAGACGGCAAGAAGTTCAAGTCGCTGAAGCGTCACCTGCGCACGCACTACAACATGACCCCGGAAGAGTACCGCGAGAAGTGGGACCTGGGTGCCGATTATCCGATGGTTGCGCCGAACTATGCGGCTGCCCGTTCGGAACTGGCCAAGAAAATGGGTCTCGGCCAGCAGCGCAAGCGCTCTAAGTAAAACGTTCAGCTTCGGCTGAGAAAAAAAGAGCTGCCCTTGGGCAGCTCTTTTTGTTTTTACGACGAAGATTTTCGAAAGCGTGTGGAGAGTGCTTACCCTAGGTCACTTTATCGCCCGCCGGACAAGCGCAATCGAAGGCTCTCAGGCCGCTGCAATCGCTCCCTGGGCATCGCTGCGAATGCGGCCGACCATGGATCTCAGACCGTTTGAACGCTGCGGCGTCAGGTGTTCCTGCAAACCCAGTTTGGCGAAAATGGCTTCGACGTCGGTGTCCAGGATATCCTTGGCGGTTTTGCCGCTGAACACAGACGTGACGATGGCTACGAGCCCCTGAACAATCAGAGCGTCGCTGTCGCCCTTGAAGCTGAGGACGGGTTCACCGTCGCTTGTCTTGTCGGTTGTGGTGATCAGCCAGACCTGCGACACACAACCGCGCACCTTGTTGGCATCGCTCTTTTCGGCGTCGGAGAGATCAGGCATCTCCTTGCCGAGGTCGATGAGATATTTGTAGCGATCTTCCCAGTCGTCGAGAAAATCAAACGTCTCAAGAATGTCGCTCAGGGATGTGGTCATGGCACCGGTCTTTGAAGGTCTTGTTCGCCTTCATATAACTCGTGAGTGGCAAAGTGCAAATGCCGGCAGGTGCGGTGGCTCAGAAAGAATAAAGATACGCCGCAGATGAAATGGGCAGCTTTCCATCTGCGGCGCAGCGGAACGAGCCGCTGAAGTGAAGCCGTCTTTGCGATGCTGCCGGGCAGCAGCGCTCCAGCGGGGCGCAATCGGCCGTTTTCGGATCCAGGAGGTCATAGGATCCTGAACGGCCAGTCCGCTCAGGTTTTTTGTCCTGAGCGTGGTTTGGGCCGTGGCACCGGCCCAAGGACTGTCTCTCTGGAAGAGACGTTATCGAAAACCGGTTGCCACGACGGGTTGCCGGAGAAAATCTGCCTGGCTTGCCCGATGGGCTGAGTGCTTGTTTCACTCATATTCTGTGCGGGGGTGGACCCGGTGACCAGCTGTTCGCTTTCCGGTTTCTCGGAGATCTGTGTATCGAGAAACTCATAAACGATCCGGGCGCCGTCGCGTGCGCGGCTGCCGATCGCCGTCAGTGCATCGCCTCCCGTTTCGCAGGCTTGCGGATTGCGTCCGCAAAAGCCACCAATGTCTGACATCGTTGCCTGTGCCGCCAGGAAGGCGGACACCGGATCGATGTTTTCAACCGAAGTGTCTTCCTGATCCGACCCTAGGGGAATCAGGACGAGCACCAAGGTGAGCCAAAAGGCCGTCCTCAAGAGAAAGAACATGTCGCTACCCAATAGTCTGTTCAGTCTTGCGTGCCTTTGTGCCGTTGGCACGCTTGTTATGAAGGCACACTAGCAGTGACATGAGAATCCCCGGTTGAGCGGGAAAAGCGAATTTTCATAAAATAAATCAGGTATTTAAGTCGTATTTTCTGAAATATTGATTCAAATTTTAGCCAATGGTGGTCAACTTGTTGAACGCTATGAGTTTTTCGGAAAAAAACGCAATTTGGATTCATCCTTTATCGTTCCTTAAGTGCTGCAACCGACAATGTCCCTACAAAAGGTGCGAGCGGATAATTCCGTGATTGTTGTGTGGTAGAGTAGAGTGCGTAACCTTCTGAAAAACATACAAAATATCTGGGGGCATTGGGTGGCCCGCGTGGATGGAATGATTCATCCCGACGCGGCTTCCGATCCTTTTCTTGCACCGTTGCATCGCTCGTTTCTGTTCAGCTGCTTCGCCAGCGGTGCCGCAGCGCTTGTGGTGCTGCCGTTGCATCTGGCGCTCGCCGGGGCACCTCAGGCCGCAACGCTGCTGGCACTTGCCTGGATGCTGAGCCAATGGCCTTTGGCGCTGTATCTTTCCCAGTCGGGGGCGCTCTCGAGGGCTGCAGGTTTTTCCGCTTCCCTGTTTGCTCTGTTTGTAGCTGGTGTCTGTACGGTTACCGGCGGTGCGCACTCCTTCGCACTGGCCTGGCTGCTGGTGCCGCCCGTGGAAGCTGCGCTTGCAGCGAGCCGGCGGACGGCGCTTGCCGTGACCGGGCTCTGCGGCGTTCTGGTTCTTGGTCTGACCTTTCTTCCCGTGCCTGTGTCCGCCGCTTCCGGTCTGCCCGGGCTGGCGACGCCGCTGGCGGTGTTGGCGGCTGTGCTCTACGTCGGGATGCTGTCGCTCCGCATTGCCCTCGACCGTTCGCTTGCGCAGAAGGTTGTTCGCGCGACGGAGGAAAAACGTCTCCAGATCAGCCAGAGCGTTTCCGACATCTATTGTGAACTCGGCCCGAACGGGGCGCTCAAGGTCATTGGTGGTCCGCTGAAGGAAGTGCTGGGCCATCTTCCGGCAGAAAGTGACGAGGACTGGCTGTTTCCGCGCCTTCACGTCGCAGACCGTCCGCTTTACCTGACCTGTCTTTCAGAAGCCCGGTTGAACAGCGTTGCCAGAACCTTCGAGGCGCGGGTGAGGATCGGCGCAAGCCGCCCAGGGGAAGCCGGGCAGGCCGACTACAGGCGGATGGAGGTGCATTTGCGCCCGGGCCGTCACAGCGGGGCGAAACCTGCAAATGCGGAAGACCTTTTGCTGACGCTCCGACCCGTTGAAATCATCGAACCGCTTGCAGCGGCTGGCGGTGACCTGTCGGCGCAGGGAAGTGCCCGTGCGGACCGTATCTCGCGCGACATGCTGGAAACTGCGGGTGTCGAAGCTTCGCAAGCTCTTGCCGACATTCTGGCGCACTCCGAACGACTGGATCGCCTTGGCCGGGAAACCGCCGATCCCGTGCTGAAGAAAGCCGTGGAAGCCTTGCGCCAAAGTGGGGAACGAGGTCTCGCCTCGTTGACGACGGCACTGGATCTGGTTCCTGCGGAAAACTCTGCCAATCAACCGGACATTGCCGGTGTGGATGTGGAGACATGCCTCAATCAATGCATGGACATGGTGGCGACAGCAGCATTGCGGCGTGGCGTATCCGTGCAGATGGCCAGCGATGTGGCGTGTCCTCCGGTGGCTGCCGACAGAAAACTGTTGCGGCAAGCGCTGTGTTTCCTTTTGGCAGACATGGTTGAAACCTCCGAAGCCGGCGCCGTGTTAAGTGTTGGTGTTCAGCTGGATGCGGGGAGCGTCGACTATGTGTTCTCGGTCAAGAACCGGCAATCGAGCCTGTGCTGGAGCACTGAAGCCTCAACGACCGTGCTCGGTCTCTCCAGGGCTCTTCTGGAACGCATGAACGGCAGCCTTACGGTTCAAACCGTTCTTGGGCAGGGTGAAAGCGTGATTGTCACCTTGCCGCTCAAGATGCAGGCGCAGCAAGACGTCGCTCAATCCACAAAGGGAACCGGGGCCGAGCGGATGGCGAGGTCGGCATAGGCAGCGGAATGGCAAGAGCAAAAAAAACGACGAAGCAGGCCAAGGCGCAGCAGGTGAAACCGTCAGAGTCCCTGATGTCCAAGGCCGGGCATATGGCGCTCGACAATCCTGTCGCGGCGGGCGGTACCGTGGTCATGGGTTTGACGGCGTGTCTGATCGTGGCAAATGCTGTCGGTCTTCAGCCAGGCCGGCACCCGGCGCCCCTGTTCACGACGCGAGATCGCCCGGATACCATGCAGTTGCCGGAACCGGACGGCAGAAGTCCGGGGCTTCAGGTGCAGGAAATCTCCACTTTGGTGCTCGACCTGCAGATCGCCCTACGTAAGATCGGCCTGTACGAAGGGCCTTTGGACGGCCTGAACGGCCCGGCGACCGAGCGAGCGATCCGGGGATTTGAGCGTCACGCTGGGCAGATCGAGACGGGCGAGGCGACAGAAGCCCTGCTTGCCCTTGTGCTGATGCAGGGGGAAAGCCCCATGGCCAACGTTCAAGGTCCCGTGCCGCGTCCCAAACCCGGTTTCTCCGGGACGCCGAGCCAGGCCGGTGCGCAATCTCTTGACGAGGAAGCCGAGGCAGGAATTGATGTGGACCCGAAGCTGAAGAAGCTCCAGCAGGCATTGTCTGAACTTGGCTACGGCCCGCTGAAAGCGGACGGTGTCATGGGCGCCAATACGACCGCTGCCATCAGGCGTTTTGAATTTGACAGGGGGCTGCCGATGACGGGCGAACCCGGTCCCAAGGTGATCGAGCGACTGGAGATGGTCAGCGGCCGGTCGCTGTCCGGTTAGCCACGGGCAGCCCGTTGCCGTCCGCCGGTATCTGTCGTAGACCAGCGGCATATTACTTTGAGCTTTATGCGGCCACACCCTAGAAGGTCGGCGTTAGCGGCAAGGGCGGGCTGAATGCGAGTCACATCTGATTTTTTTGTTAGCGCATTGGTTCGGCGCGTGTTTGGGGAAGGCGGCTTTGCCGCTGTCTTCAGGCGGGGTGCTCCGGAGGCCGGAGCCGTTTTTATCTGTGTCGACCGCCTGGACGGAAATTTCGACTTCTACGGTCCGGCTCCCCAAGCCATGTTCAGCAGCTTGCCTGATGGGCGCCTTTTCGAACAGATTTTCGAGCAGGTGGACAAGGACGTGATCGACACGCGGCTGGCGAGCGAGGCGCGGATGGACCCGGACTATTGGCTGGTGGATATCGAGGCGCGCGATGGTCAGATAGACCTGCCGATGGCGCAGGATAAGCCGGAACCCGGCGCAGACTTTTTCCGCTTTTGAAGCAGGTCTACATCCGGGCCTTGAGCCGGCAGCAAGATCGAGTTCGCGCGGCTTTTTCAGGAATGGGTCGATTTTCGGATCGTGATATCCGGTTGAGCGAGACCGGATGTCTGTCCATCCGTGGCCGTCGCATCGCGGCGCGCAGTGTCCTGATACTGTGAGCCAAGCTGTGCAGACGCCGGCTGAGCGCCCTGATCGTGCAGGATCCACTGTCCGACCAGCACTTCCGCCGCACCCTGGCTGAGCGTGCGATAGAGGCGCAAGAGGTGGCGCAGCCTTTCCAAAGTCAGGTTTTCACCCAGCATCCTAATCAACACTGTCGTGACGGCGGCAGCCGGCATGCCGAGCGCCTTGAGTGCGACGGTCAGCCCTTCCGCCTGATCATCATGCATCAGAAGATCGCATGTGGCCTGCGGCAGTCCGAGCCCCTGGCCCAGAAGATCTGAAAAACGGGAGCGCTGCTGCAAAAGCGCTTCGCTCATCAGGGCATCCCGCAATTTGAGCCGTGTTGTGTCCGCGCGCCTGTCGGTCGAAGATCCGGGGGCCTGAGCCTGTTTGACAAGGCTGGTCATCTCAGCCGCGGCAATCGCTTTCGATTTCAATGGAGCGGGTAAATGCAGGAACTGTCCCATGAGTCCATCCGGGTTTAGAGCATCTTGCCCTGCCAATTCTAAACCAAGAGTGGCAACGATGTCACTACGACAACTCAATTTTGCCTGGTGACCTGGTGTCAGGGTGACGTCTTCCCGGTCGAGAAGGATACGGATTACCGAGGCTCCGGCGTGTTCGCACAATTTCGTGATGACCGATTCGCGTAAGGATGGCCGGTTGGCGACGGCCTTGCGCAGGGAATCCGGCCCAGCTTCCGCGATCTTCAAAAGGAGATCCACAGAAAGCCTAGGGCTGTAACGCACTGCGGGATAGGCCGTCAGTTCGTCCTCGTCGGAGGCGAGCTGGAACAGGAGGTCATCCGGTATCTCCGGATGCGAAGCCAGAAGATTTGAAATGCGGCGTCTGTCCGGCAGGGAGGTTTTCGGCAGGAAATTGGACGCCAACTCGAGAAAAATATGTGTTTCTTCAACGTCATGACGGTGGCGACCGGCAAACAGCTCACTTGCGGCCAGAAGCACACCGCGATCATCGCCCTTGGACGACGCGGACTTGGTGGAAGAAGAGGAATTCGGCACAGGCTGACTGAAATGTTGGGTTTGGCGCATGACACCCGTCTACAAAATACAAAAGACCGGACCACCGGAGGAACTTGCTTCGTTCAAATTGCAGGAAAAGCGTTAGCATGCTGTTAACCCTGACGGCTTCTTAATGAAGAGCAGGAAGTAATGCGTCGCCCGTTTGACCGTTCCCGGTCGGTAATACACCGTCAGGGGAGATCGGAACCGAAGGAGGAGACGATGGGCAACTTGTTGGACTTTACATCAGCTCAACGCCCCACAGCACGTGTGGGCTGCCGTTCCAATCAGCGCCGAATATCGAGTTCGGAGACCTTTGGAGAAGTTATCCTCTTTCCAGGTGTCCGGATCGAGCGCCACGACCTTGATCTTGCCGCACGAATCGCGACCATCGGAAAAGCGGCCGGACCTGCTGGCTCAGACAAGGACTGAGGGTCCCTGCTTCTCCAGCCGCGCAGGAGAAATTTCTTTTTAGCGGCCTGGAGAAACGCCCGATGGGCAGAGGCAAAGCGGATCATTCCGCCACCGCATCCCTTGCGGAGAGCGGTTGCAGATCAGGGCAGGGGGCCATCGCCGCCGCTGCCATGCTGATTGCCGTCGTCCTCGGCGCCTGCTCGCGTCCGACTGGAGATTTCGACCGGGCACGGCCATCTGTCATTCATGACAAGGTCATGCCCGCTGCCGGCGATGAGGCGGCGCGCCTTCGGGGAGACCCGGTTTCCAAATTCAATTACACCAATGATGAAAAGCTGCTGCGCAATCGCGGCTGGACGCTGATCCGTCCGCCCTGGACGAAGGACTGGATCGGCGGAACCATGGTTGAACTGTCACGCACACGCGTGCTGCCGGAGGTGGAGGGGCGTGTGCCGCCAGACCTCTATCTGATCTATTTGCGATCGGACAAATTTCAGTCTTCCGATGCCCGCTACGACAAGATTGCCGCCGATGCGTCCGGCGACGCGGAACTGGTCATGCCCTTTTGTGAAGTTGCCCTGCGTGTGAAGGCCGCAGATGATGAGCGCCTGCGCGTTTTGCAGAACAAGCCGGTCAAGTCCGAAGAGACCTATGACGGTGCCAAGGCCCGTGTCTGGGAAAACCGCGTAATGATCAAATGGGTTGGCCAGGCGTTGCGCTATCGGATCATCGCTTACAAGAAGGCCCTCGACGGGCTGGAAATCGAAACGCCGACGCGCGACCGCGTCTGGAAGGTCAACAACGCGATCCGGGAACTTGAAGGCCAGGTCCGCATTGCTGAAGTGGGTTGCGACCCGGAAAAGCGTTATGGGGACGACAAACCCGTTCGCAGGTCCCGGATTTATACAGGCTGGGGCACCGAGCGCGCTCCGGTGGTAAAATAGCGCCTGAGCGAATTTGCCGTCTGAAATCAGGCCGTCTTTCAGAGGTATAATCCGCACCCGTCAAATATACCTATGTAAGAGGCCCGTCCCGTCGTGGCATTCAGGTGTGGTTTTCCACAGCCCGTATGCGCGGACACCAAAAAGGTTACGCGACTTCTTTGGAATTTCTTGGGGCTCTGTTTCTCTGGAAGAAAGCGGCTAGTTCTTGTTTGGTGGGTTGAGCGTTTTCGTTAAATCAATACGATCGCGGTTCTGGCGGTCTTTTTAACAATCCACTGAGCGGACGAACTTGTTTTACTTCCCTGGCTGGATTTTTTGTACGATTGACCTGCCTTTAGGGTATGCGCGTATAAGTTTTATCTATTGCAATGCAAAAAAATGTGATCTCCATAAAAAGATGCGTTACCTCAGTTATTTAGCCTAAATTTGGACGTTTTTCCGACTAAGGAATGTCCTTTCGGAGGTTTTGAGACTTGCCGTCGCTCATGCATCGAACTAAACCGTTCAGTTTACAGCGTGATCAGTCCCCTCGAATCTGAAGGTTGTCGAATGAGCCCGAACATCACGCTTCTCGTCAAAGAAGCGCTCTCCCATCAACATGCTGGTCGCATCGGAATTGCACTTGGCATGTTCGAGGAGGTTTTGAAGCTCGATCCAAAGAACCCGCAGGCAAATTTTTCACTTGGCATCGCAGCCTATCAGAACGGTGATATTGGCGCGGCCATTGAGATGCTTCGCAAGGCCGAGCGCAAAGCCGGAAAGCACCCGCAGGTCCATCAATTGCTCGGTCTGGCGCTCATGAACGCCGGTGACCTGGCTGGCGCGATGAAATCGTTGAAAAAGGCCGTTGCGCTTGCGCCAAAGGTGGCAGATTTTCACGCTCATCTTGGGGATCTTTATACGCTCAAGCGCCAACCTCTGCTCGCGCGCCAGAGTTTTCAGCGTGCATTGGCGATCGATCCGGAAAATGGCTATGCGATCTTGGGCATGGGGAAGCTGGATGTCACCGTCGGCCATGTCGATGAGGCGATTGGCTGGTTCGAAAAGGCCATAGCATTGGGCAAGGAGCTTCCTGCGGCGCTTCAAAACCTGACGATGGCACGTACCTACACGCAGGTGCCGGCCGAGTTGGGCAGGATCGAGGACTTGCTGAAATCGGCAAGCACGTTGCCCGAGCCGGAACTGGCGCAGCTGCACTGGGCTGCCGGCAAGATCCATTACGACCTGGGCGATACGCCAACCGCCGCGCAGCACTATCGCTCCGCGCGCCGGCTACGCTACCAATCCTTCGATCAGTCGGCTCACGAAGAACGCATCGCCTTCATGAAGGAGGTGTTTGACGAAACGTTTTTCGCGGAACGCACGGAACTTGGCGACAGCTCGGAAAAACCGGTCTTCATTTTCGGCATGCCCCGCTCGGGAACAACTCTGGCCGAGCAGATCGTCAGCCGGCATTCGCGGATCGCCAGTGGAGCAGAAATTCCCTTTTTCCGCCTGCTGCAGCAGGATCTCGGCCTGCAGAGGGCACCGAGCGCTGCCCTGGAAAGCCGGTTGAAGAGCCTCGGACCGCGTGAGTTCAAGCAATTTGCCCGAAACTATCTGGCTGAACTGAATGCAATCGACCGGCGGGCCGAGCGCGTCACCGACAAGATGCCGCATAACTTCGAAATGCTCTGGCTGATGAGCCTTCTGTTTCCGAAGGCCGCTTTCATCCATTGCGTTCGCTGCCCTGCGGACACCTGCGTTTCGCTGCTGTCGCATTCGCTTTCGCCCGCGCACAACTACGCCATGACGCAGGAGTCTCTGGGCAGGTATTTTCTTACCTACGACAGCCTGATGAAGCATTGGGAAAAGGTGCTTCCGGTCCCTATCCACACTCTTTCCTACGAACATCTGGTTGAGAACCAGGAGCAGGAAAGCAAAGCCCTTCTGGCATGTACAGGCATGGACTGGGAGGAGCAGTGTCTGGAGTTTTATAACGGCGACAGCCCCGTTACGACCTTCTCCAATCTGCAGGTTCGAAAACCGATGTTCCGATCTTCGATCGGGCGCTGGAAACGTCACAAGGATGTTTTGGCTGACCTGTTCAATGCGCTTGGTCCGTTGTCTCCGCTCGAAGAAGGGCAGAAGACGCCTGGCGAAGACGCCTACGGTCAGCAGAAGTCGCTTTCGGCCGGGGCGCCGGATAATGATGTCTCGGACTTGCGAGAGGCGGGTTCACCAGCTTCGTGAAGCCATGCCTTGCCATTCTTCTTGCCGGAGTTCGATGCGCGCAGATCCTCGTACTTCCTATGGAGGCTGAGGCGCTTAGCGAATGGAGCCGCAGCTTGCGGCCTTAAGCGCGCGGTCGATGCTGTCTGCACGGTTTGGATGCGGCACATAGGCCCGTAGCAGCGCGAACCCGCTCAACGGTTCTTCCGTTTCAATGACGATGAGGTCTTCCAGGTTTTCCGGCGGGTTTTCCCGCAGGATCGACAATTGTTCGGTGGTCAGCACCAGCATCGATAGACGCTCTGCGCCCGCCGTGCGGTTGTTGAGACTGTAGACGGCTTCTCCTGCGGCGTTGAACAGGCCGATTGACCAGAACGGCGCCGGAATGCTGGCGTCAAAGAGAACCGGCCCGTCGGCAAGCTGAAACCGGCACGCGGCGTGCTTCATGGCCGGGTCGAGATCGGGCAGAGCCTCCTCACCGGGACGGACATCGGGAAGCAGGTTGAATTGCCTGTCGGGGCCGTATGTTTCGATATTGTCATAAGCGCTGTGCAGAACGTTGTGCGGAATACTCAGTACCACCAGGATATGAATGATGGCTGCCAGACACAGCGTGGCCAGCAATCCGACAGACAGGGAAAAGCGGGAGGACAGGGTCACGGGCAGCCCAACCTCTCGATTGTGGGCATGCTGACACCATCAAGGGCGGCGCCGGTGGTGACTGGTGCGTCATAGACCCTCAAGACGAAGCGCAGACCGTCGGCAGCCCTGGCTTCACTTGCCAGCGGCAACCAGTTGCCGGAGTGGGGGCGGGTGGCGGCGGTGATGTCGAAGGTGCCGTCCGCATTTCGTAGCAAGGCGTCGCTTGCAAGGTTCACCCGGCCGGACATCGTCTTGACCAGATGGCCGTGGCCATCAACCGCAGTCAGGGTCCAGAGCCGGGCTGACGGGGTCTGGCCCGCGATGCTGTAGACACAAGTCGGATCAAGCTCATGGCCGTTGCTGTCCTCGCGCGCGACCAGTGCCAGACCTTCGCCAGATGCCAGAGGAATGACAGCCCCCCTGGTATAGATCGCTACCGAATAGGGATCGGCCTCGGAGGTTCCAGCTTTCGGATAGGCGTGCCAGGGCCCAAGGGTGACAGCATTGAGCGGTTGTTCCCGCTCGATGATCAGATAGGCAGAGCTGATGCCCAGAAGTGAGGCCAGAACGACGACAAGCGTCACCGTGGCAATTGTGCGGAAGGGGTTGCCCCGATGCGAGCGGATGGCACGCGGAAGCTTCTCGTCATACCAGTCTGCCTCGCCGTGAGCGGGCCGGAAACCTGTATCGCTCATTGCACCGCCGCGACATCGGTGTTGGCGGACCCTGGAGCCGGCGCCGCTTCGGCGCTCTTGCGCTCAAGCAGCAGGCGCAAGTCCTGGCCTATCTGCAAGAGCAGGTCCTGCGTGCGCCGTTTCAGCACCCGGGGCTGGGCGGAGTCGCCAGTGTCTGTTGCCAGTTTGGCCGGGGTGGACCGGGACAGGCGGGGCAGGCTTTCCGGTTCGACGCCGGGCATGCGCGCCAACTCGATGCCGTTGTGGGCAAAGGCATTGTATTTCTGCCAGGCCATCGCAGGCAGACTGCCGCCCGTAACCCGGCGGGTCGAGGTGAAGTCGTCATTGCCGAACCAGACGGCCGTGGCAAAGTTGCCGGTGTAGCCGACAAACCAGGCATCGCGATAAGCGTTGGTCGTGCCGGTCTTTCCGGCAGCAACCACTCCGTCGATCTGCGCCCGGCGGGCCGTGCCAGCCTCAACAACATTGACCAGAATTCCGTTCATCTCTTCCACCTTGTCCTCCGGCAGGACGCGTTCTGCAGGCGGTTCATCGCGTTCGCGGCGGTAGAGGACCTCGCCGGCACTGTTCTTGATTTCAAGAACTGCGTAGGCCGGTGCCTTGGTGCCGCCGTTTGCAAAGACGGAATAAGCAGAGGCCATGTCGATGACGGAGACTTCGGATGAGCCGATGGGCAGTGACACGGAGTTTTCCAACTCGTGGGTCAGACCCATGCGATAGGCGGTGTCGATGATCTTCTGACGGCCGAAATCCAGCGACAGGATCACAGGAATGGTATTGATGGACTTGGTAAGCGCGGTTTTCAGCGTAACGGCGCCCCGGTAGCTTCTCGAATAGTTCTTCGGCGACCAGTTGCCGATCCAGACCGGCCGGTCGGTGACAACGCTGTCTGCCGAGTAGCCGTTCATGAAGGCCGTCATGTAGACGAAGGGCTTGAAGGAGGAACCGGGCTGCCGCAGTGCGTTGACCGCACGGTTGAACTGGCTTTCGCCGTAGGAACTGCCGCCGACCATGGCAATCACGGCTCCGTCGGGGATCATTGAAACCAGCGCTGCCGAGCTAACGTCACGCAGCTTGCCGTTTTCCCGAAGCACGGTCTCGACCGCCAGATCCGCCTGACGCTGCAGTGCCGGGTCCAGTGTGGTGCGCACTGTAACGATGCGGTCGCGGGCGAGGGCCGGATAACGCCGCGCGAGTTTCTTTACCTCGTCCAGCGCCCAGTCGAGAAAATATTCCGGCAGTTGTTCCTGAGACCTGTCGACGGCAAGCGCCGGATTACGGCGCGCGCCGATGACCTGGCCTTCGGTCAGGAATTTCGCCTGCACCATGTTGGACAGAACCTCATTGGCACGCGCACGGGCTGCAGGCAGGTTGATGTGGGGCGCGTATTTGGTCGGCGCCTTGTAGAGACCGGCGAGCATGGCGCTTTCGGCAAGCGTCAGCTCACGCACATTCTTGTTGAAATAGAATTCGGAAGCCGCTGTCACCCCGAACACGCCGCCGCCCATGTAGGCGCGGTCGAGATAGAGCTTCAGGATCTCCTGCTTGGACAGGTTCGCCTCCAGCCACAGCGCCAGATAGGCTTCCTTGATCTTGCGGCTGAGGCTGCGCTCGTTGGTCAGGAAGAGGTTCTTGGCGAGCTGCTGTGTCAGTGTCGACCCACCCTGGACGACACCTCCGGCCCGAGCGTTTTCCACCATGGCGCGGAAGGTGCCGAAGAAATCGATGCCGAAATGGCTGAAGAAACGGCGGTCTTCGGTGGAAAGAGTGGCCTTGATCAGCGAATCGGGAATTTCCTCAAGCGGGACGCTGTCGTTGAGCACGATGCCACGCCGGCCGATTTCCTTGCCGAAACGGTCCAGGAATGTCACCGCGAAATCATCGGTGGTCTTCCAGTCGGCATAGCGTGTTGCCTCAAAGGCGGGCTGGGCGAAGGCCAGTACAACGATGAAACCGGCAAGGCCGTAGGTGAGGCCGTCTGACGACAGTTCGGCAAGAACGCGCCAGATACCCTTGGCCCGGAACCGCCGCAGAAAGGCGTCATAGCCTTCGAATGTCCGGCGGATGGCTGTTCCGCTCTTCCAAAGGGCTGTGTCGATAAGGGCATCAACCGCCAGGAAAAAGCGCCGGAACCGATTGCGCTTTCTCGGCGGTTTCTGCTCCGGCAAGCTGCCGGTCTCGACTTCTTCTGACTGCGGTTTGTCCGTCACGCGAACAAGGTCTCCGGATCAAAATGGGACGGCACAAGCTAGCCGTTTTTTGGGGCCGTGCAAACAGGTCACCAGGATGACCGTTTCAGTGGTCCAGTTTACCGACATTTGTTGCAAATTCATTGAGGAAAAACAGCCCGAATTTTCGCCCGGCTTGCCCGGGGGACTGTAGCATGATAGGCGCCGGTGGTTCCTGCCCAAGAAAGGCGTGCGCGACTTCATGATTGCCGACGACACCTCACGCGAGCTTCCGTTCTGGAAAACCCGGACGCTGGAAGACATGACGCAGCCCCAGTGGGAGTCGCTTTGCGATGGCTGCGCGCGCTGCTGCCTCAACAAGCTGGAAGACTGGGACACCGGTGAGATCGTCTGGACAGACGTTGCCTGTACGCTTCTTGACGGCACCAGTTGCCGCTGCAGGGACTATGAGAACAGGGCGTCCATCGTGCCGGACTGCATTCAGCTTACACCCGGCGAGGTACGGACGCTGACATGGTTGCCGCCAACCTGCGCCTACCGGCTGGTTCGCGAAGGCAAGGACCTCTACTGGTGGCATCCTCTTGTGTCGGGAGATCCGGAAACGGTCCATCAGGCAGGCATTTCCGTTCGCGGGCGGACGATCCCCGAAGATGGCATGGCTCTGGAAGACTACGAGCACCATGTGGTGTTCTGGCCAGGCGAACTGCCGGAAGACGCACAGAGTTAGCCACTTTATGTTGTGAAGACTTAGGCCTTTCCAGGGCCGCCTCAACCTGTCTCATTGCCTGAGCAGGAAAGCCTCGACATGGCGTCGGAGCCGATGCTCCAGATCTGATTTGTCGGTCAACTGATGGCTCTTGATCAGAATTGCCCCGTGGATCATGAAGGCGATCAGCCCATCGACCATTTCCTTTGGTGACCGGTCCTTTCGCAGTTCTGGCTTCAAGCCGGGCTCCTGCTGCCAGAAAGTCAGAAATTCTTCCAACTCTGCATCCAGCGCATCCAGCGTCTCGACGAATTCGGCGGCGCAATTGGGTTTGGTAACACCGATATTGTCCAGAAAAAGCCGGAGGATTGCCGGGCTGTCGGTGATGACCGCGATCAACGACATCATGCGTTGCAAGAGCAGACCGACCGGATCGGACATTTGCTCTGCTTGCGGCCCTTCGGTTGCCGTTGACGCGCGCAGGGCGTTCAGGCGGTCCAGCAGGACGTAGGACAAGAGACCGTCCATGTCGCCGAAATGCGAGAACACCGTTCCCTTGGCAACGCCTGCCTCCTGGGCAACCGCTTCTGCGGTGACCAGATCCAGCCCGTGTTTTTGACTGAGATCCCGGGCGGCTGCCAAAACCCGGGCGCGTGTAGCGATGCTTCGCTGCTGAGGTTTGCGTGTCATGATTTTCCATTAAATTGACCGTGGTCAAAAAATATCTTGACGGATGCTTCGCTGAATGTCAAAAAATGACCACGGTCAATTTTGGCGTTCAACGCCTGCAAATTCACAAGGTGACACATGACACGGATACTGGTTTTGGAAGGACATCCCGCAAAGGACACCTTTTCGGGTGCTCTTGCGGCGGAATATGCCGATAACGCGAGCGCGGCCGGCAATGAGGTGCGCGTGCGGCATCTGGCGGATCTTAACTTCGATGCGGATTTCGGAGTTTCTTCCTTCAAGGATGCAAAGCCGCTGGAACCTGACCTGGAAGCATTATGGCAGGACATTTTGTGGTGTGAGCATTTCGTGCTGACGCATCCGCTGTGGTGGGGCGGGATGCCGGGCAAGCTGAAAGGCCTGTTTGACCGCATCCTGCTGCCGGGCATGTCCTTTCAATACGTCAAAGGCAAACCGATACCCGAACAGCTTTTGAAGGGGCGAACCGCGCAGGTTCTGGTGACTTCCGATACGCCAGGCTGGTACTTCACCTGGATCTATGGCGCAGGCATCAGAAAACAGACGGAGAAACAGATCCTCGGTTTCTGCGGTCTCAAGCCCAGGGGCTATCACATGTTCTCACCGATCCGCGGAACGAGTGACGATGCGAAACGCAAGATGCTGGAACGGGCCGCTGCACTGGGACGCAAGGCTGCGTGACGTTGGTCCCATTCGCTTTTGCAAATCGGAAGCCATTGAACGTCTGCATCTTGATTGCGCTGAGTTCCGGCTTCCGATTGCAGCCTGTGCCGCAAAACACGTTCGCCCAGGCTGCTTTTCGTTGAAAGTGACGAAATCGCTCGGACTAGGCGCCAATCAGCGGCTTCATGCGGCAGCTGTCATTTTTTGAACGTCAGCGATACGGTTCCCACGGTGATCCCCGCCTTCATCACCTTTGCCGTATTTTCGACTGTGTTGCGGTCCACCTGTTTCAACGTATCATCGAAGCGAAGCAGCAAGGGGCCGTTTTCCGTCTCGAGGCTCGCAACGTAGGAAAAACGAAGGGCGCCATTGTCGTCGGTTCGCACATTGGTCAAGCCAAGCACATCGGCTCTCTGGCCTATGTAGCGGTCTTCGGCAACTTTCTGGAAGAACCATGTCTTCGTGTCCCGCTCACCGTCGTCATAGATGAAATCTTCGCGAAGTCTTAGCGTAAACGTGCGTTTGTTCCAGGTTCCCGTCAGCTTGACGGTGAAGGGACGATAGACACCGGCGATCTTGCTTTCAAAGACGCCCTTGCCGATGGTTTTTCCGCGAAAGAACTCTTCCAGTACCAGGGATTTGGCCTGTGCCGGGATAGAGGTTGCGGCAGCAATTGCGAACACGAACAGGAGCAGATATCGACGGGCGCGGGTCATGACGGGCAGAGCCTCCTTCAGGAAAATCTGCCCAGCTTACGCAAACCGGTGCTCTTCGGATCTTGTAGCTAGCTTGCGAAGCGTTCTTTAAAGGTTGGGACAGGGTCGCCGGGGGCCGGGGAGGCGTTATAGACGCCGCGCGCGATGGCACG
This sequence comes from Stappia sp. BW2, assembly GCF_008107695.1. Taxonomy (GTDB): domain Bacteria; phylum Pseudomonadota; class Alphaproteobacteria; order Rhizobiales; family Stappiaceae; genus Roseibium. Next base: position 916,481 of record NZ_VIRG01000070.1, read on the forward strand.
GGCCAGGCACGAAGCGGCCGCAGCTCCAAGCTGAACCATGTCCTCCAGGCCGTTTTCCATCCGGCGCTGACCGGTGGACAGTGCAAAGACAAGATCGCCATCCAGCGGCGTATGCGCCGGCCACAGGGCACGGGCAAGGCCGTCATGCGCCATAACTGCAAGCCGTTTCGCTTCGCCCTTCGTCAAAATGGCATCGGTCGCCACTGCGGCTATCGTGGTGTTGGCGCCGGCCTTGAGGCCGTCCAGTTTGGTACGGACGGAAATGGCGTCATGCGGTAGCGGATGGGCCATGCCCAGGCCACCGAACTCGTCGCCGATTTCAAACGGTGCTGCCCAGAAGTGGGCATTGTCGCCGACAGTTGCCCGCCCAAGTGCGTTCACACCGACAATGGCTCCCACCGTGACGCCATTGTCCAGCACATGGGAGGCCGAGCCGAGGCCGCCTTTCAGATTGGCAGTGGTGGCGCCGGTTCCTGCCCCGACGGAGCCGAGAGAAAAGTCGTGGCCGATGGCGTCGAGTGCCGAGCGGCCCAGGTCCCTATAGGGAGCAGCCTGGCCCCAGCTTTTGTCACCGCCGTTCAGAAGATCGAACAATATGGCGGTGGGAACAATCGGCACGCGGACGGGGCCGACCTGAAAGCCGTAGCCGAGTTCTGCAAGGCGGCCCTGGACACCCGCGCCTGCATCCAGGCCAAAGGCGGACCCGCCGGCCAGGACGATGGCATCAATCTTCTCAACAGTCTGTTCAGGCTCCAGCAGCGCGATTTCGCGGGTGCCTGGTGCACCACCGTGAATGGCAACGGACGCGACCGCCGGTTCGTCGGGAACGAGCACGGTTGCCCCGGATTTCAGCTCAAGATCGGTGGCATTGCCGACCTTGAGGCCCGGAACATCGGTGATCAGATTGCGTAAACCGGGCATGAACTGACGGTCCTTGGTTGAAGGTTGGCGTTTGGGAGTTTGAGGGGCTGGTCGTCAGGTGTCGAGGCTTTTGTAGCCCCGGCGGACGTAAAGAAGAGATTTGCCCGGATCGGTCATTCGCAGGTCGATCACGGTGCCGACAATGATTGAATGCGTCCCCATTTCCGTAACAGAATAAACCTCGCAATCGACGCTGAGGCGGGCGCTGTCGAGTGCCGGGCATCCGGTCGCCAGAGTTGTCCACGCCCCCTTTTCGAATCGCTGGGGCATCTCCAGCTTGTCGCGTCCGGCAAAGGCGTCGGATATTGCCTCATGATCATCGCTGAGCGTATTGAGGCAGAATCTGCGGTTTTCAAGAACAGCGGCGTGGATGCGTGTTTTTTTGTTCAGGCAGACCAGGATGCTGGCCGGTTCGTCGCTGACCGAACAGGCCGCAGAAACGGTTGCACCGATGCGGCCGCCCGGGCCATCGGTGGTTACCACATGAACGGCCGTTGCAATTCGGCTCATGGCTTCACGGAAAATCTCGGTCTCCAGCGGAAGCCTGTCCGGATCATCGGGGCCTGAAGAAGTTGGAGACATCAAGTTGGTTCCTGAGTGGCTCAGCGGGGAATCATTCGTCTTTCGGACGCGGACCGGAGTTTAGGCGGCCATGGATAGGATGCCTAGACCATGCCGCCTTCAACGGGGGACAGACTGGGTATCAGATGCCGCAACTTTGGGACCTCGCAACTTTGATGAAAGACCATTTGCGCAGCAGCGATAGGAGATCTTCGGATCGGACATTCTTCGTCTGATATGGGGCAGGGCGCCAGCATTTGCCACCTGCGCTGCAAGTGCGCATTGAGCTGCAGGGCCCGCCGCGCTAGGGGTAGAGAGCAATCATCGAAGTTTGGGGACACGAATGACCTTTCAGCAGCTTCTGGCCAGCTTTGGCCTTCTTGCTTTTGGCGCTGTCGTCGCGACACCTGCTGCTGCCGACATCCGGATCGCGGTTGCCGGACCGATGAAAGGACAGTTCGCAGCTTTCGGCGAAGAGATGCGCATCGGTGCGGAAAGGGCGGTTGCCGATCTGAATGCAGCCGGCGGCGTGAACGGCGAGACGTTGGTGCTGGAAGTCGCCGATGATGGTTGCGACGCGGATCAGGCGGCCGCCGTCGCCAACCAGCTTATCGGCAAAGGCGTCGTCTTCGTTGCCGGTCATCTTTGCTTCAACAGTTCGATTGCAGCCAGCGAAGTCTATGCCGGTGGGGGCATTGTCCAGATCTCACCGGCAACAACGCTGCCGAAATTCACCGACGAACGGCCAGGTGAGGGGACTTTTCGTCTGGCCCCCAGGGACGACCGGCAAGCGGACGTGGCAGCCAGATTTCTTGTCAACGAATTCGGCGACCAGCGGATCGCACTCCTACACGACAAGACAGCTTACGGTATTGGACTTACCGATGCGTTGAAGGCTGCCCTCAACGAGCTTGGTACCAGTGAAAGCATGTCACTCGGATTTGATGCCGGCGGTGATGACTTCCGCACCCTGGTGTCGCAGCTCAAGCTTCAGGCGGTCGATGTTGTCTATCTGGGTGGGTACCATCCGGAAGCGGGGCTCATCAAACTGGAGATGGCACGCCAGGGGCTGGATGCGGTTCTGATGGCCGGAGATGCACTGATGACGGACGATTATTGGTCCGTGACTGGCAACGCGGGCAACGGAACCTTGCTGACCTATCCGGAGATCCCCCGTGAACGACCGCAAGCGCAGGATTTCGTTGCGGCCTTGGAAGGAGCCGGACTTTCTGCCGACCGTTTCACCCTGACGACATATGCCGCAATTCAAGCCTGGGCTCAGGCGGTGGAGGCCGGCGGGAACGCGGCCCTGCCGGACGTTGCAAGCGCCTTGAATGAGGGGACCTTCGATACGGTGATCGGCGAAGTCACGTTCAATGAAAACGGCGACAGCAACTTGCCGGATTATATCGTCTATCAGTGGCAGGGCGGGATGCCGCAAGCGCGGTGAGCTTTGCGCAAACTGAAGAGCACGCGACCTGCTCAGGGCGCGTGCTTCTCCAGGCTCAAATCAAAAGACCGCGCTCAGGTGCGTGATCCGGTACCGCTGATCTTGAGGTTGACCTTGTCGGCGTAGATCGGCAGTCCGGCTTCCATACCGTAAAGGCTTCGGAAAAAGCCACCCGACACTTCAAAACCAACCTGACCGTTGGCCTTGCCGTCGGTAATCGTCACGGAAAGCTTGGTGCGTTTCTGCTGTCCACGAAGGTTCAACACACCTTCCACGTCTGCGGTGTTCTGACCGGTTATCTGCACCCGGGTGCTCTGGAACGTCGCAACCGGGTATTTGGCGACATCGAACATGGCCGAACTCTTCAGAAAACCAGTGACTTTGTCGTTGTTCGTCTGAACGCTTCTCAGGTCAACTTTCACGACGACGCGGCTCTTTTCCGGGTGGTTCTGATCAAGTGTCATTTTGCCGGAGACGGTCTTGAATTCTCCCGTAACCGCTTTGCCACCCAGCACCCGCACAGAAAAGCCGGTGGCAAGTTTTGCCGGTGAAAGCATGTAAGTGCCTGTCAGCGTCCCGGCGAAAGCCGGCAGCGGGGCTGATGCGAGCGCGAGCAGGCAGGCGAAGGTTGCCGCGGTTTTACGAAGTGGGCTCTTGAAGCCACGTGACATTGCAAAGGTTTGGGTCATTCCATAAGTCCTTGAACAAACTGAGCGAAGTAATTGGTGCGGCAATCAATGGTCCGCAAATGTCTCGACTTTGGGCCCTTCGGCGCCATGGGTGCATTATGTCATCCTGCTGCGCCAGGCATGGTGACGGTCGTCACAGGCAAAACCCTGAGCGCAGACCGGCAAGCCGTATTTGCCTGCGGAGCTAGAGTGTCGATTAACCTTTTGGTAAGAAAATAGGCGCGTCCCGGTTCTTTCAAGGCGGGGGGCAGGGTAATCTTCGCGCAACTGCACGGAGTTTGTAATGCGTCTGGTCTCCCTGTTCCACTTTCTCATTCCCCTGGCGATGCTTTTTGCCAACGGGGTTACGTCCGGTTCCGCCAATGCCGCAGAAGTGGTCGGCTTTTCCGACGCTCGATTTCAGGCAGGCACCATCGTCATCAGAAACTCCGAAAAACGGCTTTATCTGGTTCTCGGTGGCAACCGGGCAATCCGGTACAAGGTGGCCGTCGGCAAACGGCAGAAGTCCTGGACCGGACAAGCTTTCATCACGGCGAAATACGTAAGGCCCGACTGGGCTCCGTCAGAGGAAGTCCGGCGTGATTTTCCGCATCTGCCAACAGTCATACGCGGTGGGGCACCCAATAACCCTATGGGCGTTGCCGCCATGACGCTCTCGAATGGAAACTACGCCATTCACGGCACCAACCGCCCTGGCTCCATCGGGCGTGCCGTTTCCTATGGCTGCATCCGGATGGCCAATCACGACATTCAGGATCTGTTTCAAAGGGTGACGGTTCGCACGCCGGTCGTTGCTTTGCCCTGATACCCGTTGGCTGGTTTTGCTAGCAGCCGAAAGGCGGCAGCAGGGGCATCAATCGTCCAGGCTGCGACTGGGGCCGGATGTGCTCGAAGACCAGGCGTTTTCCGGAGGCTTCTTCCGGTCCAGATAGGTGCCCAGCAATAGAACAATCGCGAGCAGAGCACAGCTTGTGCCTGCAAAGAAGAGCTCGAACGGAGCTTTTTCGGAAGGCGAGATATGGAATTTGTGCAGCACGACCGTGCCGACGATCATGGGTAGCAGGTAGAGCGCAAGCGCAGTGAACTGAAGGTGGAAGTTGGATCTGCCAGGCTGCATCACGCTTTTGAACGGAGGCTGATTGCGCATCCGGACCATGAGGTCCAGCGATACCAGACACATGCCGATCTGGGTAATCATCGACAGTTCTTCGCCCCACAGAAAGAACGCATAGACGGTTTCGGCAAAGCCAAGGGACAATACTGCGAGGCAGACGGACACGAGAAGCAGTCTGACGACCGTATGGCGTTCCTGGGAGAGCTCGAAACCGAAGCAGCAGACAAGGAAGAGTGCGGTTTCAACGGACAGACGGCCGTACATGCCGATCGCTTCCAGCGTGTCGGTGAGCCAACCGTGCGCGTAAACCGAAATTTGATCCGGAAACAAGGCTTCGACGATGCGCAGGCCTGTCAACACAATCATCAGCCAGCACAGGATATTCTTGAGCCAGTGCGAGTTGTCCCACTGAGGCCGGAAGAAAATGGCTCCCGCCAGGATCAAAAATCCAAGTGCCGTGATTGGATGGGTCGACGGTGTTGGGCCGGAAAACGGGTCTCCAGCGGACAGATAGATATTGTGGCCGAGACCGAACAGCATGACGAGCACGAGCGAACAGCCTATGACCTGCTGATAGACTGTCTTGTCAAGATCCAGATAATTGTTCCTGGTCATACCGCGGTAGCAATTTCTAGGTTTGGTCGTTGTTCGGAGCCGGAAGAGTAGCCTAGTTTCGCCGGATTTTCGAGGGGGGCGAAAATTGCAAGAGTGCTTTGAGCGGTTTGCCGCTGGAATGGAGCACTCCTCAAACGGGGCGTGCGGTACAAGCGGTGTCCCCTGGCCAGCAGGGCAACTCAGGTGATCGCAATGAGCGCGAACACGGAAGACGCGGGCCGCGTGCGCTGCTGATGTCTCCCGAGCGTGTCTGGCGGCAGAGAAGGTCCCATCCAAAAATCAGAGCATATGCCGGATGATTCCGGTCATGACCTTGGGCGCGCCGCGTCGCAGGGACAGCATGACGCATTTAGTTTCCAAAAATTGAATATATGATACATCCGAGGCCTGCAAAGGGCTCTCTCGAGACCCTGCCAGCATCTAGTGCCCCAACGCGATGCTGGCGGGGTTTCCTGTCTTACAGTCGCTTTTGCTTGGCAGGACAGACCTTTTGATGGTTCCAACGCACATTGCACTGTCACGTTTTCAGCCAGCGCTTCGGGTTGGCGCTGCTGTCGCGGCCGCCTGAACCTGACAGCGCCGCGACAAGGTCTGCAACTGCGTCAAGCGAATGAACCGCTCTGAATTCATCCACATTCGGCAGCATGGCACGGATACCCTTTGCCTTGGCCTCGAAGCCTTCGAAACGGAGCAGCGGGTTGAGCCAGACGAGGCGGCGGCAGGAGCGGTGCAGGCGGTCGATTTCCCGTTCAAGGTCCTCGTCCGCATCGCGTTCCAGTCCATCGGTTATCAGAAGCACGGTCGGTTGACCGGCCAGAACGCGGCGCGACCAGTGCCGGTTGAAGTCGTGCAGTGCGGAGGCGATGCGTGTACCGCCCGACCAGTCTTCCACGCCTGACGAGCAGGCTTCCAGGGCTTCGTCAGGATCCTTCATGCGCAATTGTCTCGTGACATTCGTCAGGCGCGTGCCAAACAGGAATGTGTGAACGTCACGCCGTTCCACCGTCAGTCCGTGGAGAAAATGCAGCAACAGCCGGGAGTATTGGCTCATCGAACCGGAAATATCGCAAAGGGCAACAAGCGGCGGGCGCTTTTCCGCCGGTTTGCGGAATTTCAGATCGATGATGTCGCCCCCCGCCCGCATGGACGCGCGCAAGGTACGGCGGGGATCGACCTTGCCTCTTGCGGCAGGCTTCAGGCGGCGGAGCCTGATCTTGTCCATCGGCATTGTCATGGCCCGAAGCGCCAGCTTGGCCTGGGTGATTTCATCCGAGGTCATCTGCGCAAAGTCCTTGGACTGCAGCATTTCCTTGCCGGAAACCGTGAACTTTGCATCGACTTCGATCTGCGGAACGGTTTCCTCGGCAACCCGTTCCTGTGCTGCCTGAAACGCCTGGGAAACGCGTGTCTGCCCGGCCTTGGGTTTTTCAGGAGCTCCCCTGGGCGGAGCGACTGGAGACAGGATCGCCAGCATCTTTTCGATCAGACCGCGGCTTTGCCAGTAGATCCGGAAAGCCTCGTCGAACAGGACCTTCTGTTCGTGCTTGCGGATAAAGACAGAATGCAGTGTCCAATAGAGATCTTCCCGGCTTTCAATACCGGACACTTCCACGGCCGCAACCGCATCAACCACGGAGGCAGGGCCCACCGGAACGCCAGCCTTGCGCAGCGTTCGTGCGAAATAGACGATGTTATCCGTGATCCGTGAGCGCAGTTCAGGCGAGGTTGGCAAAGCAGCCTCCCGGATGTGCGCGATGGAACCCTTGCACGTGCGTCACCGGTTTAAACCGCCGGCATGGATTGCTGGTGGGGGGCGTCCTTGCGGATGTCGTCGATCATCTGGCGCACTTTCGAGCCGCGGACACGTTCAATGTCGTCCTGGTACTTGAGCAGAACACCGAGCGTGTCGGATGCCATGTCCGGATCGAGCGCCATTTCGTTGAGTTCGGAAAGGGCTGTCGCCCAGTCCAGTGTTTCGGCGACACCTGGCTGCTTGAAGAGATCCTCATCGGCGCGCAGTTTCTGCACGAAGGCCACCACTTCGCTGGCAAGGCGCTGAGCGGCACCGGGAACCTTGCGGCGGACAATCTCCAACTCGCGCTCGGCATCGGGATAGTCGACCCAGTGGTAGAGGCAGCGCCGCTTCAGGGCGTCGTGGATTTCCCGCGTGCGGTTGGTCGTGATGATCACGATGGGCGGTTCGGCAGCCTTCACAGTGCCGAGTTCGGGGATGGTCACCTGGTTATCCGACAGAACTTCCAGAAGGAAGGCTTCGAAGGCTTCATCCGCCCGGTCGAGTTCATCGATCAGAAACACCGGTGCTCCGGACAGGGAGGGCTCCAGCGCCTGCAGGACGGGACGTTTGATCAGGAAACGTTCATCGAAGATCGACTTGGAAAGCTCGGAATGTTCGGTGTCGCCCGCAGCTTCCGAAACGCGGATTTCCACCATCTGCGCAGGATAGTTCCATTCGTAGACGGCGGAGGAGACATCAAGGCCTTCGTAGCATTGCAGGCGGATCAGGTCGCGGCCAAGCGTTGTCGACAGGACCTTTGCTATCTCCGTCTTGCCGACACCGGCTTCCCCTTCCAGAAACAGCGGGCGTTTCATCTTGAGGGCCAGATGCAGAACGGTGGCAAGCGACCGGTCGGCCACGTAGCCCGCCTGATCCATCAGGGCGAGAGTGTCGTCAATGGAAGCCGGCAACTGGTTCATGTTTCCTCCGGTGAACGGGTGGCTACCCCGCTTATATAGAGAGACAGGCGTCAGGAACATTGGTTCCGAGGTCGAATTTTTCTCGGCCAACGTGTTCCCCCTAATGGGTTTCTGTTTCCGAACCTTCTATAAAAGCGAAACTGATTCAAGGGAGGGAAGAAGAGTGTCGCGTTGCAAGCCGTTTTTTGGTGTGGTCATTGTCCTGTTCGCAACATCGCCGGTTCTGGCGTCCGACGGAGGTTATCCAACCGATCCGGTGAGCGTGGCAACCGGCCTGGAACTGGCGGAGATCCATTGCGCAATGTGCCACGCGGTTGGCAAGGACGATCAAAGTGCGCAGACCGGCGCTCCTGCCTTCCGTGACCTTTCCAGCCGCTATCCGCTGGAAAGTCTTGAAGAGCCTTTGGCGGAAGGTATCGTCACCGCGCATGAGGGGATGCCGGAAATTGCTTTCGAGCCGGATGACATTGACGCCTTTCTGGGGTATCTGACCTCCATCCAGACGAAATGATCGCCACTGCGGTGTGATGAGCCTGTTGTTAGCAGGCTCATAAGAGTGCTGCTAAAGTTCTGTTTTTAAACAGCAAATATCCAAAAGTCGGGTTTGGTTAACCTGATATCCGTGACAATCTTTCTTTGCATGAAAGAAAGGATTGGCATGAACACCAGCTCTGACTTTGAAAAGCGCCTTCTCGGCTATGGACTGATGACGGCGGAAATCCTCTACCGCCTGCCGGATCATCCCAAGTTGCTGCAGAGTTTCTTGTGGCAAACGGAAGATCTGGCGCCCAAATTTCCTGAACTGACCCGGTTTCTGTCGTTCTGGGAACGGGAAATAGAAGGCCGCATTCACTCGGTGCGCGTTGCGCATCAGACCCTGATCTCGCCAGTCGATTTCCGCTACGCGGATGGAGAGATCGTGGTGCACTGAGTGGGGGAAGGGATCAGCGCGCGCTGAGACCGAGTCCTTCGCCATCACGCATGACGGCTTTTGACTGAGGGGTGAAATCGGATCCGTCCCCCTCATGCAATACGAACCCCGGCATCAACCGCAAGGGGGCCTTGCTTGCGCGGATGGCGCGCAGCAGAACACGTGTTGCCGCCGCTTCCGGCCTCGGGCGCAGCGGAATGACTTCAATCGCGCCGAACCGGCCCTTGAGCACGCTCAACAGTTCCTGCAGCCCGTCTGCCCGGAAGATCACGGTCAGACTGCCACCTTCCTTGACAATATCCGTTGCGGTTTTCGCCCAGGGCTCCAGTCCCCGGTCGTCCAGCATATGCGCGCCTGCGCGCGCCGAGTTGGGGGAGGCCCGGAAGCGGTCCGCCTCATAGTAAGGTGGGTTCATGATGGCATGGTCGGCCATTGCGGGTGTGAGACCGGCAGCATGGCGTACGCTTCCCTTGGCCGTAATGTCGGCCTCAAGCAGGGAGAGCCGGTTGGAAAAGCCACCGTTGGCCGGGTCTTCCAGCCCGCGTCGGGCAAGGGAAAGCACGGTCTCGTCGATATCGACCAAAGTGACCTTTATTTCCGGCAAGCGCGCGGCGGCACAAAATCCGGCTGTGCCGACACCTGCGCCAAGATCAACGACATGTCCCCTGGTGCCATCGGGCAGGGCCGCTGCCAGGTAGACCGCGTCGAGCCCGGCCCGGTGACGTCCACGCTTGGGCTGATGCACATAGACCTTGCCACCGAGAAAGGCGTCATGGGTCGTTTCCTGTGAGGGGCTGTCGGGACTGTCCATTGGTGAGGTCATGTCAGGCCTGGCCGTTTTCCGGGCGCAGCTCATGTTCCAGGCCAGCGTCGCGGACCAGCTTGCGTGCCACCTGGATCTGGTCTGAATCCACGAGAATGCGGCGCGGGATCATGCTCAAGGAACCTTCGAGAATGCTCATGTTGCCGTCTGCGACAAAATGCTTGATGCCTGCTTCTTCGAGAATCGATTCCAGAAAGGAAATCAGGACGGGATCGTTTGTTCTGACAAGTTCTTCCATAAGATTCCCGGCGTTAGCGGTCGATGTCCAGCGGGTGAACCAAGGGTCCTGCCCGAACGGTTTACAGCAAAACCAGCTGATTGCGACATTTCAACAGTTTGTCAATGGATTGGCGGCTTGCCCCGAACGCGTTCGCACCATATTGTCCGCACAAATATTCAGGGAGTGCCATTAGTGGCCGTTGTTGCAACTTATACAAACGATCAGCCGCGCCGTCCGAGCATTCAGTCGCTCGTTGATCTGGTGTCCGGCGGCATGGGCGAGGTCAACGAACTGATCCTGTCGAAGGCAGGGTCGAATGTTGAATTGATCCCCGAAATCGCCAAGCACCTGATCTCCTCCGGCGGCAAGAGGCTCCGGCCGATGCTGACGCTCGCCTGTGCGGACATGTTCGGCTACCAGGGCGATGGCCATGTCACACTGGCCGCCAGTGTGGAATTCATGCACACCGCCACGCTGTTGCATGACGATGTTGTCGACGAGAGCGATATGCGTCGGGGCAAGCTTGCCGCGCGCAAGCTCTGGGGCAACCAGGCCAGTGTGCTTGTGGGTGACTATCTGCTTGGCCAGGCCTTCAAGATGATGGTGGATGTCGGATCGCTGGAAGCGCTGCGCATTCTGTCAACGGCGTCGGCAGTCATTGCAGAAGGTGAAGTCTTGCAGCTTGGCGCTGCCAAGAATATCACCACCACCGAAGCAGATTATCTGCGGGTGATCGAGGCAAAGACAGCTGCCCTGTTTGCAGCTGCAGCTGAAGTCGGCCCCGTGATCGCCGGACAGTCGGCCGAAATGAAGCGCGCTGCGAGAACTTACGGCATGGAGCTCGGCTACGCTTTCCAGCTCGTTGATGATGCACTTGATTACGGCGGGTCCGCGGCAGACCTCGGCAAGGATGTCGGTGACGATTTCCGAGAAGGCAAGATTACCCTGCCGGTGGTGCTGGCCATTGCCCGGGGCACGGATGCCGATCGCGATTTCTGGAGACGTTGCCTGGAAGGCGAGGAAATTCAGGATGGCGATCTGGAACGGGCCATTGAGCTATTGAACATGTACGATGCTCTGTCCGAAACGATCGAACGGGCAAAGGACTATGGCAACAAAGCCCTTGCGGCTCTGGATACGCTCCCATCTGGGCCGCACAGCGACGCGCTTGGCGATGCAGTTGCCTTCTGCATCTCCCGTGTGAGCTGACGCTTCCAAGCCGTTGTTTCCTGAAGAAATTAGAAAGCCGCCATTTTTCGAATTGGCGGCTTTTTTCATGGCGTTTAACGGGTGGATCCGGGTGTTGTCACGAAAGCGGCCCGGAGGCGATCCACCAGTCCGGATGGGCAGCGCGCAACGTGCGTTCGATCTCCATGGCAGCCTTCAGGTCACACAGACCGAAGCAGGTCGCACCGGAGCCTGACATCCTGGCAAGATCGATGCGGGTTTCGGCCTCCAACTCGGAAAGCACCTGACCGATTTCCGGACACAGGCTCCTGGCCGCATCCTGAAGGTCATTGCGGCAGGTCTCCAGATAGGCGACCAGCGAGGGGAGCGTCTCGAACTTTTCCGGCATGAGATCCATGGGGGCGTTGTCGCGGCGCTCCATGGCCTTGAAGACGTCCGGTGTCGACACGCCGACCCGCGGGTTCACAAGGACGATACCGCACGCCGGCAGGTCTGGGCCGGGACTGAGATCGCCGCCAATGCCGCGCATGATCTGGGGTTCCGGAAACAGGCATACCGGAACATCCGCGCCGAGTGTCAGCGCCAGGGCGTGCATTTCGTCATCGGCAAGGTAGGTTTCGGTAAAGTCTTCCAGAAGCCGCAAGGTTGTTGCGGCATCGCTGGAGCCGCCGCCGATGCCGGAGGCAACCGGGAGGCGTTTGGTCAGTGTCAGACAGACCTGCGGAATATCAATGCCGGCCTTGCCGGCAAAGCTTTGCACCGCCTTCAGGATAAGGTTGTCTTCTGCCGGGCCGGTCAGGTCCCGTGCGAACGGGCCTTCGAGGCGCAACTCGAGTTCCCCGGCGGTTTCGATCGCAAGCCTGTCGCCGATCTGAGGGAAGACCACGAGCGAATCCAGCAGGTGATAGCCGTCTGGTTGCTGGCCCGTGATATGCAGTGCCAAATTAACCTTGGCCCGGGCCAGTTCTACCCGGGAGGAAGACTTTGTGGCGAGGGCCATGGTTTTGTCCGGTTAGCCGCCGTTCTTGTCGGTTTCGGCTTTGGCGGCATCCGTGCCCGGAACCTCCTGCAGGCCGTCTGCGATCTTTTTGAGGATTTTTGGCAGTTCTTCCGCGTCCGGTCCCAGGTCCCGGGCGTGATTCCACTGGAAGCGCGCCTCGTTGCGGCGGCCAACCATCCAGTAGGCATCGCCCAGGTGATCGTTGATAACCGGATCGGCTGGACGCAGGTCGATCGCCCGCTCCAGTTCCTTCACCGCTTCTTCATACCGTCCAAGCCGGAAATAAACCCAGCCAAGGCTGTCGACGATGTAGCCGTCTGTCGGCCGCAGTTCGACTGCCTTCTGGATCATGCCAAGGGCTTCGTCCAGCTTCAGGCCCTGATCGACCAGGGAATAGCCGAGATAATTCAGCACCAGCGGCTGATTCTCGTTGAGTTCGAGCGCCTTGCGGAAATCGGCCTCCGCCAGCTCCCATTTATCAAGTCTTTCGCGGGCAATGCCGCGGAAATAGAGCAGCAGCCAGTGCTGGCGTTCCAGTTCGGGAATGGTGTCGAGACCCTTGGAGTAGGTCACCTCAGCTTCGTCGTAGATCTCGTGCGCGCGCAGGATGTTGCCAAGCGCAATCACGGCTTCAAGATCCGACGGATCCTGTTTGATCAGCTTTTCCAGATGGCTGCGGGCTTCGTCCAGCATCTCGAGAGCGTTGTAGTTCATGCCGACCTGGATTTCGGCTTCACGCTTGAGGACGCTGTCTTCCGGCACCTTCATCAGGGCTTCGATTGCCCGATCGGGCTGGCCCATCCGCTCGAAGACGCTGCCGAGGGCAATGGCTGCGAATTCTGCCTTCGGATCCAGATACAGCGCGAGCTGAAGATAAGACGTGGAAAGTTCTTCGCCGCCGTCGCGGCCGATCACCGCACCGAGGCCATAAAGGATTTCCGCCATGCCAGCTGCCGGGTCGGTGACCATCGGCGGAATGATTTGGCCGCTGGTGATGGCTTTGCGGGTCTGGTCGAGCTTGGGATGACCGCGGAACTGCGCATCATATTGATCAAGCACATCAAGTGCTTCTTTCTGGCGGCCGTTCGCTGCCAGAAGACGCGTGTAGGCGTCGACAACGCGGAGCGCGCCCTGGTCGATGGCATAGGCGCTTTCGGCGGCTTCCAACGCTTCCTTGTTGCGGCCCGCGGCAAACAGCAGATGTGCCTTGTGGGTCGACTTGAACACCTCGAACCAGTCCGGCCCTTCCAGGCCGTCGATCATGGCGACGGCTTCATCGACCTTGCCGCTTCCATAAAGAGCCCAGGCACGGGAGATCCCGATGGAAAGCTGTGCGAGCGGGCCGTTACGGCCGCGTTCCAGTTCTTCGTTGGCTTTTTCGTAGCGGCCGTCCAGCATTTCCTGCGCGCCGAGTGTCAGCTGGGCAAGGAAATTCTGCAGTCCGGCGCTTTCCAGTTCCTTGGAATAGACAACAGCCTGTTCAACGTCGCCGTTGGCCAGCTTCAGCAGAAAGGTGCGCTCCAGCAGCATGGTGTTGTCGGGGTCGGCCGCGAGAGTTTCTTCGTAAAATGCCGCAGCCTGTGCATAATCTTTCTGAAAGCCTGCAAGCCGTCCCGACAGATAGCTGCCGGACAGGGTGAACGGCAGATCGGACGGCGTGCCGAGGGGTTCCACCTCGGTGCTTGTTTCCGCTAGAGCCGTCGCAGGAAGAAGGGCGAGCACACTGACCAGCGCAAGCAGTTTCTGACGGAGCGGATTGCGAGCCCTGGTTGAAACGGCACCGATCGCATTTGTAATCATTGTTCGCACTTCTATCCCTGAACTTGATGGGTTTACTGCTTATTGCCTTTGACAATGGCGTCTTTAAGGCTGACCGGCAAGGCAACCGGTATAACTTTCTGCGGGTTTAAATCCATTTGATTTTGCCCTACGTCGGAAATGCTGAGAGTTACGAGCAAACACGATCGCTTTCGTGGAAAAAAGGGCTTGAAGACGGACAGATGCCGTAGCAGGAATGTGCAGTGCAAAAAATGTCGGGCGCATGCGTTCCGATCGCTGCATTGTGATAATGCAAGTTGGCTGCGTGAGATAACCGGCAGACTGAACCAGGCGAGGAGAGTGTCAGATGACCAAGTGGGTCTACAGTTTCGGCAATGGAGCCGCAGAAGGTGCGGCGGACATGCGTAATCTTCTTGGCGGGAAGGGCGCGAACCTTGCTGAAATGAGCAGCCTGGGTCTACCGGTGCCACCCGGGTTCACCATCACCACTGAAGTCTGTACCTGGTATTATGAGCACGAAAAATCCTATCCGGATGCATTGAAGGCCCAGGTTGTCGAAGCGCTGGAAAAGGTTGGCGAGGCGACAAGCCGCAAGTTTGGCGATCCGGAGCGGCCTCTGCTGGTCTCCGTACGTTCCGGGGCACGCGTTTCCATGCCCGGCATGATGGACACCGTCCTCAACCTTGGCCTTAACGACCAGACTGTAGAGGCCATCGCGCGCGAAGCGGGCGACCGGCGTTTCGCCTACGACAGCTACCGCCGTTTCATCCAGATGTATTCCGACGTGGTTCTGGGGCTCGATCACCACGAGTTCGAAGAAATTCTGGAAGAGTACAAGGAACGCAACGAGTTGACGCTCGATACGGAAATCGATGCGGATGCCTGGCTTGGCATTATCGAGAAATTCAAGGCGCTGGTGGAAGAGGAACTGGAAAAACCGTTCCCGCAGGATCCGCAGGAGCAGCTCTGGGGCGCCATTGGCGCCGTTTTCAGTTCCTGGATGGTGCCGCGCGCCGTGACTTACCGCCGCCTGCATGATCTGCCGTCGTCCTGGGGCACGGCCGTCAACGTTCAGGCCATGGTGTTCGGCAACATGGGCGAGAGCTCTGCCACCGGCGTTGCCTTCACGCGTAATCCGTCCACCGGCGAAAACGCCCTTTATGGCGAGTTCCTGGTCAACGCTCAGGGCGAGGACGTGGTTGCCGGTATCCGCACGCCGCAGGATATCACCGAGAAGGCCCGTATCGAGGCAGGGTCTTCCAGCCCGTCGCTGGAAGCCTTGATGCCGGAGGCCTTCGCCGAGTTCCAGACATACTGCGCCAAACTGGAAGCCCATTACCGGGACATGCAGGACCTGGAGTTCACCATTGAAAAGGGCAAGCTGTGGATGCTGCAGACCCGGTCGGGCAAGCGCACCGCCAAGGCAGCGTTGAAGATCGCGGTCGACATGGTGGCGGAAGGGCTGCTGGGCGAGGAAGAGGCGATTGGCCGCGTCGAACCGGCAGCGCTCGATCAGCTTCTGCACCCAACCATCGATCCGAAAGCAAAGCGTGATATCATCACGACAGGTCTGCCGGCATCGCCCGGGGCCGCGTCGGGCGCCATCGTCTTTTCCTCTGATGACGCGGAAAATGCCAAGTCAGAAGGCCGGAAGGTCATCCTGGTGCGGGTTGAGACCAGCCCGGAGGATATCCACGGCATGCATGCGGCCGAAGGCATTCTGACCAGTCGCGGCGGCATGACCAGCCACGCGGCCGTTGTTGCCCGCGGCATGGGCAAGCCTTGCGTCGCCGGGGCAGGGATGCTGCGCATCGACTACCGCAACGGCGTGATCAACGCTGCGGGCCGTCAGCTTAAAGAAGGCGATATCATTACCATCGATGGTGCCACTGGCCAGGTTCTTGTTGGCGAAGTCGAGATGCTGCAGCCGACCCTTTCGGGTGATTTCGGGACGCTGATGGGCTGGGCCGACAAGGGGCGTCGCATGCGCGTGCGCACCAACGCGGAAACACCGCAGGATGCAAAGGTGGCCCGGGAATTCGGCGCCGAGGGCATTGGCCTTTGCCGCACCGAACATATGTTCTTCGAGGGCGAGCGCATCGTCGCCGTGCGTGAAATGATTCTGGCAGACACGGAAGCCGGTCGTCGCACCGCGCTTGCCAAACTGCTGCCCATGCAGCGGCAGGATTTTACCGATCTCTTCGAGATCATGCATGGCCTGCCGGTGACCATCCGTCTGCTGGATCCGCCGCTGCATGAATTCCTGCCGAAATCGGAAGAGGAACTGGCGGACGTCGCGAAAGCGATGGGCGCTGATCCGGATTTGCTGCGCGACCGCGCGCTGGCGCTGGAGGAATTCAACCCCATGCTCGGCCATCGCGGCTGCCGCCTGTTGGTATCCTATCCGGAAATTGCCGAAATGCAGGCACGGGCCATCTTCGAGGCGGCCGTCGAAGCTGCGAAGAAGACCGGCGCGCCGGTGGTTCCGGAAATCATGGTTCCGCTGGTTGGCCTCAAGGGGGAACTGGACCTCGTACGCAAGAGCATCGAGGCCATGGCCAAGGCGGTGATGAGTGAAACAGGTGCGGAACTGACCTATCAGGTCGGCACCATGGTGGAATTGCCGCGTGCCGCGCTGAAGGCGGCGGAAATCGCCGAGTCTGCCGAGTTCTTCTCCTTCGGTACCAACGACCTGACACAGACCACTTTCGGTATCTCGCGTGACGACGCCGCTTCGTTCCTCGGAACCTATCAGACGCGCGGTCTTCTGGAGCAGGACCCGTTCGTCTCGCTCGATCAGGAAGGCGTGGGCGAACTCATCAAGATCGGTGTCGAGCGTGGCCGGTCCACGCGTCCCGATATCAAGCTTGGCATTTGCGGTGAGCATGGCGGCGATCCGGCGTCCATCTCCTTCTGCGAAAGCGTTGGCCTGGACTATGTCTCCTGTTCACCGTTCCGCGTGCCGATTGCGCGGCTGGCGGCTGCGCAGGCTGCCTTGAAGTTCAAGTCCGGAAGCTGAATGGGCGGGAAAGGCCCGTTGAGTCGACAGGGAGTGCGGTGTGAGTGATGCCTACCCCAAGCTGGACGCCTTGCGTGCGGGTGGCAAGAGGCAGCTCTCACGTGTGCTCAGCCGGTTGGAAAGCCATTCGGAAGACGCGGAAACCGCAGCTTTTCTGGATCGGGCCGCCGGAGAGCCCACCGCGAAGGTGCTTGGCCTCACCGGTCCTCCCGGGGTGGGTAAATCCAGTCTGACGGATGCCCTCATCAAGGCCTGCCGGGCAGCGGGGCAAAGCGTGGCGGTGCTGGCCATCGACCCGTCTTCCACGGTGACCGGAGGCGCGCTTCTGGGCGACCGCACCCGGTTGAAGACCGACCCTTCCGATGATGGTGTTTTCGTGCGCTCCATGGCTGCGCGGGATCGTCTCGGCGGTTTGTCCGATCATGCGGTTGCCGCGATTGCCGTTCTCAGGTGTGTCTGCGATTGCGTGATCGTTGAAACCGTTGGCATCGGCCAGTCCGAAGGCGATCTGAAGCAGGCTGTCGACACGGTTGTGCTGTGTATTCAGCCAGGATCCGGCGACAGTCTTCAGTTCATGAAAGCCGGCATCATGGAGTTGCCGGACATCGTGGCTGTTACCAAGGCCGATATGGGAGCGCTTGCGCGCCGGGCCACCTCCGACGTTGCCGGTGCCTTGTCGCTAAGCGACACAGGTGGCACGGGTGGGTGGACGGTACCGGTGTGCGAAGTCTCCGCGCAGACCCTCAGCGGCGTTGACGAACTGGTCGGGCATTGGCAGCGCCATCATGCCCATATCGCGTCAGACAATACCTTGCAGAGGCAGCGGAAAGCTCAGCATGTCGCCTGGTTCAAGGATATGGTGCGCACGGAATTTGGCCATGCGGGACTGAAGCTGGCCGCCGGTTCGGGGCAGGACTGGCTGACGTCGGCCGAGACGGCCCCCTTTGCGAGCTTTCATGGCTTTTCCGCCAAGCTCCGGCCACTGCTGGGTGTTTGATCCCAGGGAATGAAGCTCTGATTCCCCAGAAGAATTTGCAGGACTGACGCATAAGCCGCTTGCCGGGCCAAAGCGGCATCAGGCTTCTGCTGCGCGCGCCTGCAAGCTCAGATCAGTGCCGAAGCCGGTGGCGCTGATGTTGTGGAAGTCGGCCAGAAACTGCGTCAGAGCTTCGTCCGACAACGGGCGGGAGATATAGAAGCCCTGCATCCGGTGGCAATTGTGCGCCTGCAGGAACCGGATCTGTTCCTGGGTCTCGATGCCTTCCGCCACGATGGTCATGCCGAGCGCCTTGCCGAGCTGGATGATCGAGACCAGGATTGCCTCGGCCTCCGCGTTTCCGTTCATGTCGGAAACGAAGTCCCGGTCGATCTTCAGCGTATCGAACGGGAACCGGCGCAGATAGCTGAGGCTGGAATAGCCTGAGCCGAAATCATCGAGAGCGACCTTCACGCCCAGGTTCTTCAGTCTTCGCAGGGCTTTCAGCACCGAATCGTTCCGGCCCGCAAAGACGCTTTCCGTCACCTCGATTTCGAGGCGCTGCGGCGGCAGGTTGTTGGCAGCCAGAATTGCCATGACCTTCTCGACAAACCGCGGGTGCTTGAACTGGTTCGGCGAAACGTTGACCGACACGGTGATGCCGGGCCATTCATGCGCCTTGGCGCAAGCCTTGTTGAGCACCCAGATGCCCAGATCGTTGATCAGGCCTGTTTCCTCGGCGACGGGAATGAACTGCGCCGGGGAAATGACGGTGCCGTCTTTCTTGGTCCAGCGCGCCAGAGCTTCCACACTGACGATCCGTTTGGCCGAGGTATCGGATTGTGGCTGATAAGCAAGGTCCAGTTCGTCGTTCTTCAGCGCCAGGCGCAACTCACGTGACAGCCGGTCCTTGGACTGGACGTGATGCTCCATGTTCGGTTCGAAGAAGGATCGGCGGCTTCGGCCGTTCTCCTTGGCATCGTAAAGCGCGATATCGGCCTTGCGCAGCAGTTCGTCCGGATCGTCACCGTCGCGTGGGGCCACGGCCGCACCCATGGAAAGGCTCGCATGAAGTTCACGGCTGCCGATCATAATCGGGCGGCTGATTTCGTCCTGAACCTGATCGAGAATATATTCCAGCCAGACATCGTCTTCGCAGTTCTTGATGACCATCGCGAATTCATCGCCGCTGATGCGCGCAACGATCCCGGTTTCGGGAATGACGCGCTGCAGCCGCTGGGCAACGGCAGTGATCACCTTGTCACCGGCGGAATGACCGAGGGTGTCGTTGATGTCCTTGAAATGATCGAGGTCGATGTAGACTACGGCGGTATTCGTTCCGTTGGTCGCGCTTTCTTCCAGTGTGTCCGTCAGCAGCGTATGGAAACGGGCGCGGTTCGGCAGGCCGGACAGGGCATCGTGGCGAGAGGCGTGCACCGCCCTGGCTTCACTTTGCGCCAGCCGCCTGGTCATCTGGTAGGTGAAGATGGCCACTGCGAAGACCACGGTGGCAATCATGAAAGCTGCCAGCCACAGGAACGGATTGATGCGGTACATCATCTGGCTGCCAGGCTCAGAGGTTTGCCACGCGATCAGGCCGACAACCTGCCCATGTGGCGACTTCAGCTGAAAATGGCCGACACCGTCACGCTCGGTGTCTGTGGGGGCAAGAACAAAGCCGTTCAGGCGCGACATGTCGGAGATTTCTTTCAGCTTTTCACCACGCAAGGGCACTAGGCTAACCAGCACTGTCGGTGGAAACCGCACCCGTGAAATCGACTGGATCTGCGGCATGACGGCAGCCGCGCTGAACAGATAGGGTTCGTCAGCCAGGGAAACGACGCCTGTTTCGGCGATTGACCGGCGAGCATCGCTGCTTTGCGGCACAAAGCTGTAAAGGCCGGACGGTGTGCGGCGGAAGGAGATGATGTAGCGGGCACGTACCTTGGCGATTGCAGGTTTCAGCTCGTCGAGCAGCTCTGGTGTCATCCATTTGCTTGTGTGGTTCTGCGCGTAGATGTACTGCACGTCAAAATCACGATTGATCAGGATCGACTTTGTGAATCCGTGGTTCTGGAACAACCAGTGCATCAGATTGTTGTAGATCCAGCCTTCGTCCAGATCGGCCTGGTTGACCCTACGATAGGCTTCGTCCCAGATCACGACTCCGTTCTGCTGCTTCACCATGTAGTTCTGGGTGAGCTGCAGCGCACCCGCAATCAGCTTGTTCTGAGATTCGACGGCAGTTTCGTCCGACAGGCGGGCAGACCAGTGCAGCAGGCCAAAGATACCGAAAACGGATATCATGACGATGACAACCATCGGAATGATGATCGCGTTTGCAATCTGGCCGCCGGAATTTTTAGTCGAATTGTTCATACACGAGCCCGGTTTCTTTGGGCTGAGTATTGTCGGTGCGGGTTAAGGAATGCCCCAAACTTCTAAGTAAATTAAGGGTAAAGTCTGGAAATATCTGATCCGGTTTTGCCCGCATCCTGAAGGCACTCTTCAGCACGGGCGCATAATCTGGCTTCTCTCCCGAGCGGGCAATCAGATCAATTGCAGGCTGCGGAAGCTGACATTGTTTCGCAGACCGACGATGATGTGATCATGCACCTCGATCCCGAGCGGGCCGGCGATATCGACGATTTTCTTGGTCATCTGAATGTCGGCTCTGGACGGGGTCGGGTCTCCTGACGGGTGGTTATGCACCAGGATCAGCGCCGTCGCCGAAAGCTCCAGGGCACGCCGGATGACTTCGCGCGGATAGACAGGTGTGTGATCGACAGTGCCTGTCTGCTGAACTTCGTCCGCGATCAGGGCATTCTTTTTATCCAGAAACAGGACCCTGAATTGCTCAACAGGGGCAAGCCCCATGGAAACCTGCAGGTAGTCCATGACTTTCTGCCAGCTGTCCAGAACCTGACGTTTTTCCAGGCCGGCCTTGTGAAAACGGATGACGGATGCGTGCACGGCCTGAAGGGCGTCGATGCTGATGTCGGACAGGCCAGGGATTTCCTTCAGCCTTTCCCTGGGCGCGGCAAGAGCCGCCGGAAAGGAACCGAAGCGCTGCAGCAAGGCTTTGGCAATCGGCTTGGTGTCCTGGCGGGGCAGGGCGGAAAACAAAAGAAATTCAAGAAGTTCATAGTCGGCAAGGCCTTGCTCGCCGGTTTTACGGAACCGTTCCCGCAGCCGCTGGCGGTGCCCCTTGTGGTCGCCGCCGGCGGTGGCCGGTGTTTCACTGGCGGTGGTCGTCTCTTTCATGAGCTCCTGCGTCAGCCGCTATCAGATGACAGCACTTCGCCGATAGTTTAGGGGCAGCCGTACCTTCAGTCGGTTTGCAGGCCGGGCTTGTGGATGCCTTTGGGGGAAGTGGTGAAGATCTGGCAGCCTTCGGGAGTGATACCGATGGAATGTTCGAACTGGGCCGACAGGGATCTGTCGCGCGTGACGGCGGTCCAGCCATCGCTGAGAACCTTCACGTGCGGACGACCCAGATTGACCATCGGTTCGATGGTGAAAATCATGCCAGGCTTCAGTTCCACACCTTCACCGGGGCGGCCATAGTGCAGGATGTTCGGGGTGTCGTGAAACAGCAGGCCGACGCCATGGCCACAGAAATCGCGCACCACGGAGCAGCGTTCTGCCTCAACGAATGTCTGGATGGCTGCGCCGATATCACCCGTGGTGTTGCCCGGCTTGGCCGCCTCGATGCCGCGCATCAGCGATTCATAGGTCACATCAATCAGGCGTTCGGCGGCGCGCTTCAACTGGCCGACCGGGTACATGCGGCTGGAATCGCCGTGCCAGCCGTCCAGAATGAAGGTGACGTCGATGTTGACGATGTCGCCTTCGCGCAGGCCCTTTTCGTTGGGAATGCCGTGACAGACGACGTGGTTGATCGACGTGCAGGAGGACTTGGTGTAGCCGCGATAGTTCAGCGTTGCCGGAATGGCGTTGTGATCCATGCCGTACTGGTAGACGAAGTCATCGATTTCCTGGGTCGTTGTGCCCGGTTTGACGAGGTCGGTCAGCTCATCAAGACAGGCTGCGGTCAACTGACCGGCACGCATCATGCCTTCGAAATCCTCTGGACCGTATAACCTTATCTGGCCCGTATTTTTCAAAGGTGCTTCCGAAGCGTCGATATAGCTGACCATGGGGATTACCGTGTCTCACAATTTTCCGGTGCATTGTAAGCCATGAAGGCTGGGTTCGGCACCAATTATCCGTTGTTTGTTCACATACCGCTCCGAGCGCGCAATTTCCAGCTTCTGTTCCGGCAAAATCAGCCTGACGTGGAAACTTCCTGCTAACGCGGTGAAAAGCCGCGGTGCCTTCTTGCGCTTTTCCGGCAGGAGAGCTAGGGGAAGAGAAAAGCGGGCGTGGTGGAATTGGTAGACACAAGGGACTTAAAATCCCTCGGCCCTAGGCTGTACGGGTTCGAGTCCCGTCGCCCGCACCATAGTTTGTTGTGCGACCGGTCTTCGGTCTGCTTAAGCGCCGACTTGAATCTGGGTTTCTCTTCTCGCCTGTCACGTCTTTCCGCATGCTCTTGTCTTTCCAGTCGGTTGAAGGCAGGTTGCAAATTCGGCTCTGTGCTTCCTTCTCTTTACCTGTAAACCGCAGATTTTTCCGGATTGTCACGGATCCGTTGAACGACTGTCACAATTTCTGCTCGAAAGAACGCTAGATCATCAGGCGTTCAACCGGAAGCGCATTTGCTTCCGGCTCGGTTCGCTCCCGGTCACGCGGAGCCACATCTTTTTCGGTCCACTTTCGGGCCATTCTTGAATTCGTTCATTCTGCTCGCCGGAGGGAGTTTCCATGACGTATGCCGACAATCGCGTGCCTTCCGGCAGCGCCCTGACAGTTTTGAAAAACGCCCGGCTCGTGCTCGCGGACGAGGTCATCAGTGGGCACGTTGCCTTTTCCGACACCGGGATTGTCTCGGTTGATCAGGGCAACGCGCCGCAAGCCGGGGACGATCTTCAGGGCGATTATCTGCTGCCGGGGCTGGTCGACATTCACACCGACCATTTCGAAAAACATGTCTTCCCGCGTGCTCATGTGCGTTGGGATCCATCACGGGCTGCGATGGCACATGATGCGCAGATCATCGGCAGCGGCATCACCACCGTTTTCGACAGCCTGTGCGTTGGCGCGACGATCAAGAACCCGGAACGCCGGGAAATCCTTGCGCCGATGATCGATGCGTTGGAAACGCTCCAGGCGGCTGGCATGTTGAAGTCCGAGCACCTGGTGCACCTGCGCTGTGAGATTACGGATGGCGAGACCACGCGCCTGACGGAAGAAAACATCGGCAAGGACATCGTGCGCATGGTGTCGGTGATGGAACACCTGCCGGGCCGTCGGCAGAGCAAGGATGTTGAGGCCTACCTCCACCGGCGCATGGCGGATACGGGCGAAACACGTGCCGTTGCCGAGCGGGAGACGCAGATACTTCTGAATTTTTCGGACGAAACCAGCTCGAAGGTGCGGCCGGCGGTGGTCGCGCTGGCGCATGCGCACAAGCTGCCGCTGCTCAGCCACGATGATACGGAACTTGAGCATATCGACGAGGCACTTGGTGAAGGTATCAGTGTTTCGGAATTTCCCTGCACGCTGGAAGCGGCCCGCAAGGCCAAGAGCCATGCCATGCATGTTGTCGGCGGCGCGCCCAATGTCATTCGTGGTGGCTCCCAATCAGGCAACATCGCTGTCAGCGCGCTCCTGGCAGAAGATCTGGTCGATATCCTGGCATCCGACTACGTCCCGCGCTCGCTGCTTGACTGCGCTTTCCTCGTGGGAACGGGAGACGCCTTCCACGCTGATCTGCCGGCGGCAATCCAGATGGTTTCGAAAACACCGGCGGAAGTGGCCGGGCTGTCGGACAGGGGCGAGATCGCTGAGGGCAAACGCGCCGACCTGCTTCACGTTGGCGTCTTCAACGGACATCCCTTCATCAAACGGGCCTGGCGGAACGGTCAGCGGGTGCTCTGATCGTTCAGCGGTGAAACGCGGTTATTGAACGTCTTCGAGACTGGGCTCGTGGTGAGGTCACGGAATGGATGCTGTGGCTCGACCACGGCATCCATGCCGTTTCCCAGGGTATCGGGAGGCGTTGATTGGTGTTTGCGGAGTGAGGGGCACGCAGCGAAAACGTGGCAACGCGATCAAAGGGGATGCTTCGCCACATCACGATCTCACGTCCGCCCAGACTCCGAGCCGATGATCTTCCGGCGCAGGAAGCCGGAGAAGCCGTCGATCAGGTAGACGACCAGCACGATGAGGAAAATGATCGTCCAGGCTTCCGGCCAGCGATAGGCCTGGATGCGGTCGGCGAGGAGGAAGCCGATGCCACCGGCGCCGACGATGCCCAAAATTGTGCCGGTGCGGGTGTTGGATTCGAAATTGTAGAGAATGATCGACAGGATCACCGGCAGGGCCTGTGGCAGGACTGCGAAGCGGATCGTCTGGAGACTGCCGCCACCGGAGGCGCGGACACCTTCTGCCGGTTTCTGGGACGTGTTCTCGATCGCTTCGGAAAAAAGTTTGGAGAAGGTGCCGATTTCCGACACCGCGATGGCCAGGATGCCGGCCAGCGGACCGAGGCCGAACGCGCGAATGAAGATGAGGGCAAGGATCAATTGTTCGATGGCTCTAAGAGCATCGAACCCGCGCCTGACGCCAAGCCGGAGCCAGGAGAACGGCATGATGTTCTTGGCACCCAGAAACGCCAGCGGAAACGCAATCACGGCCCCCAGAAGCGTGCCCATGAAGGCCATGGCGACAGTTTCCCCAAGGCCTTTCAGGATCTCCTGCCACTCCGCCCAGCTCCTCCAGATATGGGGCGGAAACATGAAGGCCAGCACGTCGCCGAAGCGTGTCGCTCCCTGAAGAAGTCGTGCGGGCGCGAAACCGAAATCCCACAGGCACCAGCCTGTCAGAAGAAGGAAAACCGTCCAGCCGGCAAGCTGGATCAGACGTGTGCGGCGAGGCGTGGAAAAGGCACCTGGAACCAGAGATCTGGCGCGTGCGATGTTGGGCGTTGGAGCGGTCATGGTCAGATACCTTTTCCGGTCAGGCCGATGATGTGGTGGCGCACCTTCTCGCTCAGCATGTCGATGACGATCACGGTGACGAAGACAATCAGGAACAGGGCCGAGAGATCGGTGTATTCCTGCAGGGACATGGCCACGCGGATCTCCTGGCCTAGGCCGCCTGCACCGACAAAGCCGACGATGGAGGATGAGCGGACGTTGATTTCGAAACGCAGCAGCGTGTAGCTGATGATGTTTGGAACAACCTGGGGCACGATGCCGTAGCGGATCTGGTCGAACCACGATCCCCCCGAGGCTTTGATACCTTCCAACGGTCGCATGTCGGCATTTTCGTTGGCTTCTGAATAGAGCTTGCCCAGAGCGCCGGTAGCGTGAAGACCGATGGCGAGCACACCGGCCAGAGGACCTACGCCGAAACAGAAAACGAAGATGAGGGCCCAGACCAGATCAGGGACCGTCCGGATGATTTCCAGAAACCGCCGGGTCACGTTCAGCACCCATCTGTTGGGCGACAGGTTCCGCGATGCCGGGAAACTCAGGAAAAAGGCCCCGACGATGCCAAGCAGCGTTGCCATATAGGCGATCAGGATCGTCTCCAACAGCAGCCAGAGCCAGACCTTCCAGCGCCAGAACCAGCCAGCAAGATCCGCACCCAGCGTTTCACGATGAAGCTCGGGCAAGGTCTTGTAGAGATATTCTCCCAGCCGCGGCAGGCCTGCCCAGATCTTCCACATGGAAACACGCTCGCCGCCGGGAAGGGTGACGTCGGTCATGTCGAAGAAGCCGCCGATCCAAGCCGTGACCAAGAAGCAGAGAGCAAAAAGCAGCGTGGAGATCAGGTTCAGCCGCAGGGCAGACCGGCGGGCGGTGGCGTAGTCGTGTTCGAATTGATCGATGGCGGGGGTAAGGGCTGTCATGGCCACTGCCGTTGCTCGCAATTGAAATGAAAGCGCCGATGGATCGCCGCGAACAGGTGTTGGAAACGAGGCTGCTTCACAAAGCTGCGCCTTGACGTGCGACGGGACGGACAGCCGCGACAGATGAGCCGCAAGAAAGCAGCCTGCCGTCTTTGCCGTCGGACCGCACCTGGCGCTTCCTCTGCGGAGAGCCGTTTCAGGCCTGACCAACGGCCCGGCCTGAAACGGCGTTCAAGTCAGCATTAGCCGCCGCGACGCTGTTTTTTCAGCCAATCGCGCATGTCGACGATCCACTGGTAGCGATCGTGATCAACCTCGATCCAGCCTTCCTGCGTGCTGTCTTCGCCGCCGGTCATCTCGATGAAGGCGAGCGTGTCTTTTTCCGGGATCTCCATGACCGCGGTGCGCATGGCATCGATCAGCCCCTTGGGCAGGTTTGCGCGGGCGGCCAGCGGGCCGGAGGTGATTTCCGGGGATTTCCAGATGGTGCAGATCGAGTCTTTTTCGATCATGCCCTTGGTGACCATGCGCTGGGGAATACCGTCTTCTTCGTTGGTGATGTAGGTGGCGGCAGCGTCATACTGCTTGTTGTAGACGCCAAGGACACCGGTTTCATGGGCGCCGGAGAAGGGGATGGCCTTGAAAAAGGTTTTCGGGTCGTAGCCCTGTTTGCTCAGGTTGAAGTAGGGGACCGCATAGCCGGAGGTGCTGTCCGGATCGGCAAAGGCAAGCGTCTTGCCTTTGAGGTCGTCCAGGGTCTTGTAGCCACTGTCGCAACGTACGGCGACCACTGAGAAATAGCCGGTGGAACCGTCTTTCTGCAGGCGCGAGACCAGCGGAACGATACCGCCGTTGGTTTCGGTGTAGGCGGCGGCATAGGAGGACGACCCGAAGAAGGCAAACTCGATCTGGTCGGCTGCCATCGCCTGGATCACGCCGTCGTAAGAGCCGGCCGTGAAGATCTCGACATCGACGCCGAGTTCATTTTCCAGGTATTTCTCAAACGGTGTGTAGCGGGCGATCCGGTCCTTTTCGTTTTCTCCGGACAGGATGCCGAACTTGATCGTCTTGTACTGGTCCTTCCAGCCTTCGGCGAGGGCCGGGGAGGCTGCAAGGATGGCAACGGATACGGCGGCTGCAAATAGGGCCTTCATCTTAAGTCTCCTTTGGTGCCGGCTGGTCCGGCGGGTTGGCGGCACAAGCCGCTTAAGGCTGCGAGAGCGGAAAGACCGCTTCGCGAAAGTCAGGTCCCGAAGGCCTTGACGGGCTGCCGGGAAGAGGTTGCTGTCAGGGAGATGGAGGTCACCGCTTCGTTGATGTCGGCCGAAAGATCATCGGTGCCGTAGATCTGACGCACCTTTTCGCTTGTCAGTGCTTCCGGTGTGCCGTCGAACTGAACCCGCCCGTCCTTCATCGCGACGATCCGGTCGCAATAGGCACGGGCAGTGTCGAGTGTGTGCAGGTTGACCAGAACCGTGAGACCGTCCGTCCGGTTGATTTCGCGCAGGGCGTCCATCACCCGGCTGGCATTGGCCGGATCGAGAGAGGCAATCGGTTCGTCGGCCAGCATGATGCGCGGGTTCTGCACCAGTGCCTTGGCAATGGCGACACGCTGCTGCTGGCCGCCCGAAAGGGTTCCTGCACGTTGCAGCGCCTGGGGCACCAGACCGAGCCGGTCCAGCGCTTCGATGGCACGGGCGCGGTCTTCGTCGGTGAAGGAGCGCGTCATGGACCGCAGGAAGCCTGTGTGGGCTATCCGGCCGATCATGACATTGGTCAGCACATCCATGCGTTCAACAAGATTGAATTGCTGAAAGATCATCGCGCAGGACGCCCGCCAAAGGCGCAGGTCGCGGCCCTTCAGGGCCGTGATGTTCTGGCCCTCATTCAGGATCGTGCCCCGGCTGGGGTCGGTCAGCCGGTTGACCATGCGCAGGAAAGTGGACTTGCCGGCCCCCGATCGACCGATGACGCCCACCATCTGCCCCTTGGGAATGGCAAGGGAGACGCTGTCCACAGCGGTCAGGTCTCCAAACACTTTTGATAATTGCTCAATGACCAGCATCGGCCCCTCCGAAAAACGGAGAGCGAGATAGCAGGCATGCGCTGGGATCAGATGTCTATACGATTATACTTTTATGAATTTTTACGACAATGGTACGATTAAGATTTGCCGGTAAACAAATAAGAGGAAGAATTATTTGTTAGATTCAAGATAATGGAAATTTCCCCTTTGAAGTTCTGTTTTGGTGGGATGTAAATTTCGTAAAATTTACATAATACAGTCACGTTCAACAGCGCGCTTGTCGTTACGCTCACTTTGCCTTGCCGGCTTTGTTTCGGTTTTCTGAGGAGTTCCCGTCATGCGTTTTTTGAAATCCGCCGCCCTCGCGGCTGCAGTTCTCGCCGTTTCCCTGTCTTCATCCCTGGCCGATAGCTTCAAGCTGGCCGTAACTGATGTGGAAGGCCTGGAGCGGCTTCAGGTCGAATGGGGTCCGTTCAAGGACGCCCTCGAAAATGCGACAGACCACACGTTCGAGTTTTTTCCGGTGACCAGCCGTACCGCGGCTGCTGAAGCCTTGCGCGCCAAACGCGTCGATTTCGTCGTGACCGGGCCTGCCGAATACATCGTGATCAACGAACTGACCGAAGCCCGCCCGCTGATTGGTCTCGGCCGTCCGGACTATTTCTGTGCCATCGTCGTGCGTGCCGACAGCGGCTTCACGCGCCCGGCCGATCTCAAGGGCAAGAAAGTGGCCTTCGGCGACATCGGGTCCACGTCCAACATGCTGTGTCCGATGCAGTTGATGGCCGACTATGGTGTCGATCCGATCAAGGACATCGACAAGCTGCATACCTCTCGCAACATCGCGCATGAGGCCTTGAAGAAGGGTGATGTTGCGGCCATCGGCATCAACCACAATTCCTGGCTGGGCACCCGCAACAAGGATGACAGCGTCCCCAACGGCTTTTTCCGGGTGATTGCCCGTTCCGGTGATCTGCCGAACGACATGATCATGGTCGGGGCCCATGTCGATCCCGCGGCAGCGCAGAAGCTGCGCGAGGCGATCCTCGACAACAAGGATTCAATCATCGCCGCGATCCTGCAGCATGAGGAAAACGACAAGTATTCGGGCATGGATCTGGTGGCGATCGAGGACGGTTCCTACGACCTCGTCCGGTCCATGTACACCACCGCCGGTTTCCCGCAATACGACAAGTTCATCGGTGAATAATGGCGCAGCCTCTGCTCCAGTCCGCCGGCGCGGTTGCGCCGGCGGTTCCGGCTTCAAAACCCGAGACAAACCCAATCTGCGATCTGAAGGTTGAGGGACTCTGCAAGTCGTTCGGCAAGGATCGGAACGTGCTGCGCGGTATTTCCTTTTCCGTGGGCCGTGAGGAAGCGGTTGCCCTGATCGGCTCCAACGGTGCTGGCAAATCGACCGCCTTGCGGTGCGCACTGCGGCTGATCGAGCCGGAAGCCGGTTCGGTTCTGCTGTTCGGCGAGGATATTTCCGCGGCGCGTCAGCGACAACTCAGACGGGTTCGCGCCGAAGTTGGGTTTGTCTTTCAAAAGCACAATCTGGTGCCGCGGGTTTCCGCGTTGACCAATGTGATCCATGGCAATCTTGGCCGTGCCGGCGGCATACGCGGCTGGTCGCAGCTTCTGGCCGCAACGGCCTTGCGGGATCGGGCGATGGCCTGCCTCGAAAGGGTCGGGCTCGCAGACCAGGCCTTGAAACGGGCTGATCAGCTCTCCGGCGGCCAGTCCCAGCGGGTGGCGATTGCCAGGGCCCTTATGCAGCAGCCCAAAATGATTGTCGCGGACGAGCCGGTTGCCAGTCTGGATCCGGTTGCCGGTCAGGAAGTGATGGACCTCTTTCGCCAACTGACCCGGGAAGAGGGGATCACGCTTCTGTTCACCTCGCACAACGTCCAACAGGCGCTTGCCTATTCCGACCGTGTCCTTGCGATCCGGCAGGGGGAAGTCGTTCTGGATGACAGCAGCAGCGGTTTGAGCGCTGCGGATCTGGGGAAGCACTATGGCTGATCTCCTGACATTCAAGCACTCTCGCCTGCCGGACAGGTTCGAACGTCCCGGCGCGCTGCACTTCGTCGTCTACGTGGCTCTGATTGCCTTTGTCGTCTGGTCGTTTCAGGGGGCCGGCTGGTCTTTTTCCGCTCTGGTCTCTGGCGGTCCGGCACTGGCCGACTTCCTGTCGCGGGCCTGGCCGCCGTCGCTGGAGCGGTTGCCACAATTGTCGAAAGCGCTGCTGGAAACATTCCAGATGGCGCTGGCAGGTACGCTCATCGGCATTGTTCTCAGCCTGCCGCTGGCGGTATTGGCCGCAAAGGGGTTGACGCGACCCTCCTTGCTGTCACGGGCTGTCTATACGTCTGCGCGTTTGCTGATCGCTCTCTTCAGGACGGTGCCGGATCTCGTGTGGGCACTGGTTTTCGTCATTTCGGTCGGGTTGGGGCCTTTTGCGGGCACGCTGGCCATCGCTGTCGACACCGTCGGTTTCTGCGGACGTTTCTTCGCTGAAGCCATGGAAGATGTGGAGAAGGGGCCCGGCGAAGCGCTGACAGCCGCCGGGGCGGGCCGCTTCGACACGATCTTCTGTGCGGTGGTGCCCGCCGCGATGCCTTCCTTCATCACCACGTCGCTGTTCGCGCTTGAAAAGGCGACCCGGTCGTCCGTCGTGCTCGGCCTTGTCGGGGCAGGGGGCATCGGCATCGAACTGAAGGTGGCTATGGACTTTTTTGACTACCAGCTCGCGATGACCATCATCCTGATGATCTTCGTGCTGGTTCTTTGTGTTGAACGGCTCGGCAACCTGACCCGCAGCCGCATTCTGGAAGGAGCATCTCAATGAGCAACGCACTAGCCTCACAAAAAACCGATACGGCCCATCTGGCCTGGGACAAACGCTGGCAGACGGAGGAGGGCCGGGCCGACTGGTTGCGTCCGGATCCGGATGTTGCCGGTCTGATTGAACGACTGCAGAAGCAGGAAAAGGTCCGGGCTTTGGATCTTGGTTGCGGCGTTGGCCGTCACGCCCTGTCTTTCGCCCGTGCCGGTTTCGAGACGCATGCGATGGATCTTTCCAAAGCGGGGTTGGCGGAACTGGAAAAGAGTGCGGCAGCGGAAGGTGTGAACATTGAAACTCATCTGGCCCCGATGACGGCGCTGCCGTTCGAAGACAACAGTTTCGACTACGTTCTGTCCTTCAACGTGATCTATCACGGCGATCCCTCAATCGTTCGCACAGCGATCTCGGAAATCGCCCGGGTACTGAAACCTGGCGGGATCTATCAGGGGACAATGCTGTCGAAGCGCAACGCCAACTTCGGTATCGGGACGGAAGTGGCCGCCGACACCTGGGTGCGCGATGGCGACGACGACAAGGATCACCCGCATTTTTATTGCAACGCGAGTGAGCTGGTGGCTCTGTTCGACCGTTTCGAGCTGAGCTATCTCGAAGACAAGGTGCACACGAAACCCGGTTCGTGGCACTGGCACATGATTGCCGAACTCAACCGCTGATCGAGCGGGCCGTGCTGGCGGGCGTTATTCGCCCGCCGGTTCCGGCAACGGTTCGTCGGTTTGAGGATTGAGCTTCTGGTCGGCGTCGGCCGTTGGTTGACTCGTGAAGCCCTTGAGGTCCGCGAATTCGCGGGCATCGCGCTGGATTTCCACCGGGCTCAGGGCGTAACCGGTGGCCAGTTCGGCAAGCGACCGCAGCGCATGCATGTGGATGCGTTCATAGCCGTGGCTGGCATCCACACCAAAGGTGATCAGTGCCGTGCGCACATCCGCACCCGCTTCAATGGCCGTTGCCGCATCGGAGCGGTAAAAGCGGAAGACATCCTTCTGGAACTTGATGTCATTGTCCCGGCAGAGCTGAACCATCTTGCGGGTCAGATGAAAATCGAACGGGCCTGTCTGATCTGCCATCGCAATGGTGACGCCAAATTCGTCCGAATTCTGCCCGGGGGCGCTGGTGCCATTGTCGATGGCGACCAGTGAGGCGATGTCGGGCGTCAGGATAGATTGAGCGCCTTGGCCGGTCTCTTCCGCGATGGTGAATAGCCAGAACACGTCGACCGTCGGTTCGACGCCGGATTCCACCAACGCCTTGATTGCCGCCAGCATCACCGCGACCCCGGCCTTGTTGTCGAGGTGGCGGGAGACGATAAAGCCGTTTTCCAGGAATTCCGGAGCCGTGTCGATGGCAACAAAGTCGCCAACGTCGATACCCAAGCGATGCAGATCCTCCACCGACTTGGAATATGCGTCGACCCGAAGCTCGACATAGGGCCAGCCGACCGGAAGCTCATCGACACCGGTGTTGTACGTGTGCCCCGAGGCCTTCAGCGGCAAGATGGTGCCGGTATAGGCGCCGCTCTCGGAAAAGATCGTGGTGCGGGCACCTTCTGAGAACCGCGCGGACCAGTGACCGATGGGGACGAGCTCCAGACGGCCATTGTCCTTGAGGGACTTGACCTGGGCTCCGAGCGTATCGAGATGCGATACGAAAGCCCGGGCGGGCCGGCGTTTTTTGCCGGAGACCCTCGCGCGAACTCCGCCGCGGCGTGTGATCTCGTAAAACACCCCGAGCGATTCCAGTTCCTTGGAAACATGACGGACGATCTCGTCCGTATATCCCGTCGGGCTCGGTATTTTCAGAAGATCCTTCAGCCTGTCGTTCAGGTAGGAAATGTCGATGTTTAGTAAGGTCATTGTCCGGCCCGGTTCAAGGTCGTCCTGACGGGCTGTGGCACCGACAGGGGAAACAGAAAGTCCACGAAGCGTTCGGCGGTCGGCTGAGGTTCGTGATTGGCAAGCCCCGGCCTCTCGTTCGCCTCGATAAAGCGATAGTCCGGTTGTCGCGGGTCTGCGACCATCAAGTCAATGCCTGTCACAGGAATTTCAATGGCGCGTGCCGCCTTGATCGCCGCCTGAACGAGCGTGCTATGGGTTTCGCCGGTCACATCGTGGATGGTGCCACCCGTGTGAAGGTTGGCGGTGCGGCGAACCGGCAGGCTCTTGCCTTCCTGCAGGATGTCTTCGAGCTGAAAGCCGTTTGCGCTGAGGCAACGCAGCACTTCGTCGTCCACTTCGATCCTGGATTCCCCACCCGTTGCCGCGGCACGGCGTCGCGACTGGATATCGATCAGCTCGCCAATCGTCGACTTGCCGTTTCCTGTGACCTCTGCCGGCTTGCGCAGGGCAGCGGCCACCACCTTGTAGTCGATCACCACAAGGCGAAGATCCTGGCCCGTGACGAATTCCTCCACCAGAACGTCGTTGGAGTAGGTCCGGGCGACGTCGACTGCAGCCATCACGTCTTCGGTTGTTGTCAGTCCGATGGCAATGCCCTTGCCCTGTTCCCCGCGCGCAGGTTTGACGACCACCGAGCCGTATTCTTCAAGAAACGCGGCGATCTCGTCGGCGGAGCCTGCCAGTATCTGGTTCGGCACACAGACACCGGCACGTTCGACAATGCGGCGTGTCGTGGCCTTGTCATCGCAGAT
Organism: Stappia sp. BW2; assembly: GCF_008107695.1. Taxonomy (GTDB): domain Bacteria; phylum Pseudomonadota; class Alphaproteobacteria; order Rhizobiales; family Stappiaceae; genus Roseibium. The sequence continues at coordinate 950,002 of NZ_VIRG01000070.1, forward strand.
CGACATGGCGACGGCGCTGGTGAATTCGCTCAGGGATTCCCGGCAGGCAACCGAGCGTCCGCCATAATTCAGCCTGAAGAAGCCGCCTTCCGCGTCGATGATCTCGGTCTGGATGCCGCGCCGCCGTGCTTCGTTCACAATAATCGTGGCGTAGGGATTGAGCTTGTCTTCCAGGGCAGGGCCAGCAAACAACGCCTCGTTGATCGTGTTCTTGCGCTTGACGGTGAAATAGGGAACCCGCTCGAAGCCGAGCTTGTCGTAAAGACCGATGGCAAGGTCGTTGTCGTGCAGGACAGACAGGTCCATGTACGGCGTGCCTTTGCCCTTGAAGACTTCCGCCATACGCCGAACCAGAGCTTCACCGATGCCCGGAAACCGGGCTTGCGGGGAAACAGCAAGACACCAGAGTGAACTGCCGAGATCGGCGCCGTTGGTCACCCGGCCATGGTCAACCCCCATGGCAGTGCCGACGATCACGCCGGTTTCGTCTTCCTCAGCCACAAGCACCGTGATGGTGCGCGGGTCGAGCTGCGACCAGAAGAACTCCGGCGGCACCGGCACCATGCCTCGGGTGAGGTAGAGTTCGTTGATCGCCTCGGCATCGCTGCGCGAGGACAGTCGGCGCACGGTGAAACCCTTGCGCCGGTTACGGGCCGGCCGGTAGGTCGCGAGATCCAGACGGAACGTGTGTGAGGGGTCCAGAAACAGCTCGTGAGGTGCCGATCCGACCAGCACATGCGGGTCGCGTACATAAAACGCGATGTCGCGCCTGTCAGGCCGTTCGTTGCGCAGCATCTCGACCAGCTTGTCGGTTTCGCTGTAGGTATTGGCGAACACCAGCCGCCCCCAACCGCAATCGACAAAGCGGTTTTTCTGGGCTTCCGTCTCTTCCAGCCGGTATTCCGGCTTCAGGCCATGCTGGCGCATGCGTTTCAGGCGATGGTCGAAGGCGCCCTTTGGCCGAGATGGTTCATTATCGGCCATGTATCAGACCTCCTGTGCCTGCAGCCACATTTCCAGCAGCGCGACCTGCCAAAGCTCGGAACCACGCAACGGCGTGATGTATTTGGTCGGGTCGGCATAAAGCTTCTGCAGGTAAACCTCGTTGAAGAGGCCTCGTTCCCTGGCGGCCTGACTGGAAAGCGTATCGCGCACCATGTCGAGATACTCGCCCTGGATGTATTTCAGGGCCGGCACCGGGAAATAGCCCTTCGGACGGTCGATGACGGCGCTCGGAATGACCTTGCGTGCTGCTTCCTTCAAGACACCCTTGCCTTCCTGGGCGAGCTTGAATTCTGCCGGAATTCTGCCGGCCAGCTCGACCAGTTCATGATCGAGGAAGGGCACACGCGCTTCCAGTCCCCAGGCCATCGAATGGTTGTCGACGCGCTTGACCGGATCATCCACCAGCATGACGTTGGTGTCGAGGCGCAGGGCCTTGTCTACCGGATCTTCCGCGCCGGAGCGGGCAAAGTGTTGCTCGACGAATGCAAGGCTTTCATCGCGCTCGCAATGATAGGCGGGCGAAACAGCTTCTGCCATCTGCGCTTCCGTACGATCGAAGAAGGCGGTGGCGTAGTCCGAGACAGGGCTGTTTGAGCCGCTGAGCTTCGGATACCAGTGATAGCCGGCAAAGACCTCATCGGCCCCTTGGCCGGACTGGACCACGGTGATGTGCTTGGAAACCTCACGCGACAGCAGATAAAAGCCGATGTTGTCGTAGGAGACCATCGGCTCCGACATTGCCTGGATCGCTCCGGGCAGGTTCTTCTGGAGCTCGGAAGAGGGAATGAAAATCTGCTGGTGATTGGTTCCGTAGTGTTCGGCGATCAGGTCGGAATACTGGAACTCGTCGCCCTTTTCGCCGTGGGCTTCTTCAAAGCCGATGGAGAACGTCGCAAGGCCTTTCTGGCCTTCCTCGGCCAGCAGACCGACGATCAGGCTGGAATCCACACCACCGGACAGGAGAACGCCGACGGGAACGTCCGCCACCATGCGGCGGCGAACCGCCGTGCGCAGGCTTTCAAGAACCGCATCGCGCCAGTCGTCGGCGCTGCGGGCGAGGTCTTCTGCTGATTTTTCAAACCGCGGCTCCCAGTAGGTATGCTCGCTGGAGCTGCCGTCAGGTTCAATCGTCCGCACCGTCGCGGCGGGCAGCTTGCGCACACCGTTCAGGATCGTGCGCGGCGCGGGAACGACGGCGTGCCAGCTCATGTAGTGATGCAGGGCGACGCGGTCGATCGACTTGTCGATGCCGCCACCGGCCAGCAGCGCGGGCAGGGAGGAAGCGAAGGCAAGACGTCCGTTCGCTTCGCTCAGGTACAGCGGCTTGATGCCGAACCTGTCGCGCGCCAGATGGATGCGGCCACTGTCGTGCTCGTGAATGGCGATGGCGAACATGCCATGAAACCTGGAAAAACAATCCTTGCCCCATTCGGCCCAGGCCTTGAGGATGACCTCGGTATCGCTGGTGGAGAAGAACGAGTACCCGCGGTCGATGAGCTCTGTCCGCAGTTCCTGATAATTATAGATGCAGCCGTTGAACACCAGCGAGAGGCCAAGTGCCATGTCGGTCATGGGCTGGGTGCCACGTTCGCTAAGGTCGATAATTTTCAAGCGCCTGTGCCCGAATGCGACCCGGCCGCGTTGCGTCACACCCATTCCATCCGGGCCGCGCGCCGCCATTGCGTCCGCCATCCGGCTGACCCGAACCACGTCTGCCTGGCTACCATTGAAAACCACTTCGCCGCAAATGCCGCACATATTGAAAAAATTCTCCGTTTCGTAACTGGACGCGCACTATATAGAGCTCTAATCATTAGAGTTCAAATGAATAGAGGTGTAATGATGCAGGCGATGCAGTCATCGCAAGTGGTCAAGGCTATCCGGAAGATCGTCCGGGCCATTGACTTGCGCTCTCGGGAGGTGTCCAGGAAGACTGGGCTCACCATCCCGCAAATTGTTGTTTTGCAAGGCATAAGGGATCTGGGAGAGGTAACGACCAAGGCCCTTTCCGACAACGCGGATCTGAGCTCGGCAACTGTTGTAACCATTCTCGACAAGCTGGAAGAAAAGGGCCTCGTCGAACGTTACAGATCCGTCTCTGACAGACGAATCGTGCATGCCAAATTGACAGAAAAGGGCACAGAGGTTGTCTCGAACCTGCCTGGCCTTCTGCACGACGAGTTTGAGCGAAAGTTCGACAGTCTGAAAGCTGAAGAGCGGGTTCATCTCGTCGCCTCCATCGAGCAAATTGCCGAAATGATGAATGCGCATAATCTGGATGCGTCTCCGATCCTGATGACTGGTAAGGTTTCAGGGTAAGATCATGCCAGCCGTTTCGAGGAACGGTTTGAGCTGCCCGCAAGGCTTTCGGATTTCAGATCTGTACGGAAGTTTTGCAGTTGCGACTGAAGGTGTTCTGCGGGCACCGCCGGGGAACAGATATAGCCCTGGATCCCGTCACACTGATGGGTCACGGTCAGTGCCAGTTCGCCTGCTGTTTCGGCCCCCTCTGCAATGACGCGCAGCCCCAGACTGCGTCCAAGACGGACAATCGCTTCAAAAAGCTGCTCGCGCTGCGGATGGCTGTCTGCCCCGGAAATGAAGGCGCGATCGATTTTGAGCTCCTGGAACGGCAGACGATGCAGATAATTCAGTGAGGAATATCCTGAGCCGAAGTCGTCCAGCGACAATTGCACCCCAATCTGCTGAAGCTCGGACAGGATATCCAGAACCATTTGTTCCCTGGTGTCGACAAAGACGTTCTCCGTGACTTCCAGACACAGGCAACTGGCCGGCAGCCCATAGGTTTTCAAGGTCTGACGCACTGTCTCGGCAAAACTGGACTGGCGGAATTGAAGCGGTGACACGTTGACCGACACCTGACCGAATTCGAACCCGGCCTGTCGCCACTGGGCGGCCTGCTTGCAGGCTGAGTCCAGCACATATCTGCCAAGGTCCAGAATAAGTCCGGTTTTCTCGGCTATCGGAATGAACTCTGCCGGGGGAATGTTGCCGCGTTTTTCGTGAGGCCAGCGAAGCAGGGCTTCCAGGCCGATGAGGCGGCCATCAGCGGGGCAAACCTGCGGCTGGTAATGCAGAACGAGCTGGCGGGTCTGGAGCGCGGCCCGCAGCAGCGTCTCCGTGAGCATTTCACTCTGGACCCGGTCGTTGAGCGGCGGAGAGAAAAATTCATAGCGTGGGCCGGCATTCCGTTTTGCCGCCCTCAAGGCAAGACCGGCCATGCGGTGCGCTGTTTCCGCATCTTCAGCGTCCCGTGGCAACAAGGCGATGCCAATGCTTGGCTCTACGTGGATTTCACCTTCCTCCATCTGGAAGGGCACGGACAGCATGTCGATTGCCTGCACGGCATAGTCTTCCGCGATTGCGCCCTTACCGTCGAAGGGAAGCAGAATGCAAAAGTCATCGGCCGAGATGCGCGCGATCTGCGCGCTCGGGCCAAAGATGTTGGCAAGCCGGGCGTAGGCCTGTAGCAGGACCCGATTGCCAACCTGCTGGCCAAAGGTATCGTTGACCTTCGCAAAGCCGTTGAAATCCAGATGGATGAGAGACGCTGAAAAGCTTCCGGTTCTGGCCCGTTTCAACGCTTGGCTCAGGTCGAAAAAGTATCTGGAGCGATTGCCTGCAGTCGTTACCGGATCGGTATAGGCAAGTTTGTGCAACTTGTCCTGAAGGTCCGTAACCTTCTCCAGCCCATGTGCCAGATCACCGATTTCGTCCCGGCGGTCCGTGAAGGGAATACGCTTTGGCTGGAGGCCGGCGGCGAGATCATCCGCTGCCTTTGCCAGTCGTCGCAGGGGCCTCAACTCGAAGTGCAAGAGCAGTCCGCCGATGAGGAGGACGGCAATCAAAATGATGATGGCCGCAGAGGTTATTCGGGTTTTCAGGCGGTTTTCTGCCAGAGACAGGTCGTCCACCCAGCCGACATCGACAGCGAGGGCACCGGCGACCTTGCCGCCTTCAGTGACAATCGGCGTCAGATAGGCGAGGCGAAACCTGCCTTGAACCGGAACGTTGCCGGAATAAGGCTGTCCGGTCGAAAGGCTGGCGAAGGCAGGGTGTCCTTCATCGATCGTAACGGCTGGCGGGCTTTGGCCTTCCGGGCCGGGTAATGTGGTCGCAAATTCCTTGAACGTTTTGGTGCTTGCAGACCATCTGAACAGATTGGCTGCGCCCTGATTGGTCTTGCCGATGGTTTCCACCAGCGCCTTCAGCTTTTCGCCCGGTTGGAGCAATTCATCTGCGGTCGCCTCGGAAACGCGTATCAAGGCCGGAGCGCCCGTCCCTGCGAATTCGGGAAGAAGCCTTTCATTCGTTCCATAGCGCAGTATCGAGGCGGCTGCGTGAGCTGCCCGGTCAAGCCTTATGGTTGCGTTTTCCTGAGTGGTTCTGGACAATTCATGATAGGCAAGCCCGGATATCAGCCCGATGCTGCAGAGCACCATGACAAGCAGGGTAATGCTGACCTTGAATGCAAGCGAATGTAGGCCGAGCCGTTTAATTGCACCAAATCCTTGTCAACTTCACGTATAAGGGGCTGGATCGACAATCAGCACGCAAAAGTAATTCTTATTCGCTACGAAATCCTGAACAGGGTCAAGAAATTTGGAGGAATGCAGCCCCCTGACGGCGTCGATTTCGCCTCTGAGGTTCCGGGCTTTGTTTCGGCTACACCTCTGCCGAAAGCGAAGCCAGGCACCGTCGCCGGTCCTCACCAGGCCTGGCATTGATCAAGAGGGGGATGGCGGTCGCTGTCATCTTCCGGGGAACGCGCTCCAAAGCCATTGGAAAATCGGCGGAAAGGCGTTAGGACGAGTGGTTGGTTCGGCAGTTCATGGAAAGGTCGATCTGCACAGTGCTTTTCGGGATGACTGATACTTGATTTCTCTCAGACCAGTTTTGAACGTTCTCGGATTTCTGTATGTCGGCCTGGCAACAGCCATGCTCATTCCGGCAATCGTGGACGTGGCCCAGAAAAACGCTGATTGGCAGGCCTTTGTCTTTTCCGCGCTTCTGACGGGCATGATCGGCATGCTGCTGTCTCTTGCCGTCGGCGGGTCGCTGCGCGAGGGGCTGGATACCCGACAGACGTTTGTTCTCACCACGCTTGCCTGGACCACCTTGCCCGCCTTCGGCGCGTTGCCGTTTCTGTGGCTGGGCATTGGTTATGCCGACGCGGTATTTGAGGCGGTCTCCGGCTTTACCACCACCGGGTCCACCGTTCTGACGGGTATCGACAGTCTGCCTCCGGGATTGCTGGTCTGGCGTTCGCTGATGCAATGGATGGGCGGTGTCGGTATCATCGTCATGGCCATCGTGCTGCTGCCGTTCCTGAGGATCGGCGGTATGCAGCTTTTCCAGAGTGAGAATTCCGACCGGTCTGAAAAGATCGTCAGCCGCTCGGTTGAACTGATCCGCCTGATCGGGCTTGCCTACCTGTTTCTGACCTTCCTGTGTATCGTCGCCTACCTGATGACCGGCATTGACCTGTTCGATGCCTTCAATCACGCCCTGACCACGATATCGACGGGCGGGTTTTCCACCCACGACCTGTCCTTCGGGTATTTCACCAATCCGGCGTCCGGCTGGGTTGCGATTGTCTTCATGGTCATTGGCGCCCTGCCGTTCGTGCTTATCGTGCAGGCCTTGCGCGGTCATCCGCTCTTGCTCTGGCGCGATCCGCAGGTGAGGGCGCTTCTCGGGTTCCTGGCCGTCGTGGCGATGACGCTGACCGTCTACCTCGGCCTCAATATGCACTTTCCCTTTGACGATGCTCTGCTGAGGGCCACCTTCAACGTGGTCTCCATCGTCACCGGAACCGGCTACGCGCTGGGCGACTATTCGCAATGGGGCGCACCGGTTGTCGGGATAGCGCTGTTGTTGATGTTCGTCGGCGGTTGCACAGGTTCGACCACAGGCGGCATCAAGATTTTCCGCTTTCTGGTGTTCTTCGGGACAGTTCGCGCCCATTTGCGCCGCATGGTACGGCCACACCGGATCATGTCGGAAGAATACGGTGGCACCAGACTGACGCCTGAATTGTCCTTCTCGGTTCTGGCTTTCCTCGTCGTTTACATGGGGTCTGTCGGCATCATCACGGTTGCCTTGTCCTTTTTCGATCTGGACCTGGTCACCGCCATTTCCGCCGCGGCCACTTCGGTGGGCAACGTCGGACCGGGGCTGGGACCGGTGATCGGACCTGCTGGTCATTTTGCCCCCTTGCCGGACGGCGCCAAGTGGCTGTTGTCCTTCGCGATGCTGGTCGGCCGCCTCGAGCTGTTCACGATTCTTGTCCTTCTTGACCCGGATTTCTGGTCCAAGTGACCCTCCGGCTCACCTGAGTAAACGGGGCTGTCAGGCCTCGATCTGCATGAGAGAGACTCGTCATGAAGTTTTCCACGCCGCTTGTCAGTGGCCGTCTGGTCAAGCGTTACAAGCGCTTTCTGGCCGATGTTGTTCTGGATGACGACGGCGGTGCAATCACGGCGCATTGCGCCAACCCGGGGTCTATGCTCGGTTTGAAGGAACCGGGCGCGCGGGTCTGGCTGTCAATTTCGGACAATCCGAAACGAAAGCTCAAATATTCCTGGGAAGTGATTGAGGCGGACGGCTCTCTGGTGGGGATCAACACGGCGCATCCCAACAAACTGGTGGAAGAGGCGCTCCAAGCAGGGCGCATTGCCGAGCTTGCAGGATATGAAAACCTGCGCCGTGAAGTGAAATACGGCAAGAACTCGCGCATCGACATTCTGCTGGAAGCTTCCGACGGGGCAAAGACCTACGTGGAAGTGAAGAACGTTCACCTGATGCGGGAAGCAGGACTTGCCGAGTTCCCCGACAGCGTCACCGCGCGCGGTGCGAAGCATCTCGTGGAACTGAGCGACATGGTGGCCGAGGGTCATCGGGCAGCGATGGTGTTTCTTGTGCAGCGGCCTGATTGCAGCCGGATGAGCCTGGCGGACGATATCGACCCCGGCTATGCGGCAGCCTTTGCCGATGCCAGACGCGCCGGTGTGGAGGCCTTTGCAATCGGCTGCGATGTCCGGCTTGACGGCATCGATGCGGTCAAGCCGGTTGAGATCCTTGCCTGAGTTAAAGTCAGAGGCCCGGTAGCAATCACGCCTGCCTTACGACAATCGGCGTGCCTTTTGGCACACGGTTGTAAAGATCGATGATGTCCTGCTGGAGCAGGCGCACACAGCCTGATGACACGGCCTTGCCGATGGACCAGGTTTCCGAGGTGCCGTGGAGGCGATAGAGCGTGTCGCGGTTGCCTTCGAAAATATAAAGCGCCCGTGCACCCAGCGGGTTGTCGAGGCCCGGCGGCATGCCGTTCCTGTATTTCTCCAGTTCGGGCTGTCGGTCGATCATTTCTGAGGGCGGGGTCCACTTGGGCCAGGCGGCCTTGCGGGCGATGCGTGCTCGGCCGCCCCAGGCAAACCCCTCCCGGCCGATACCGACGCCATACCGCATTGCCTGGCCGCCTTCCATGGTCAGATAGAGAAACCGGTTGGGCGTGTCGACGATGATCGTGCCGGCAGGTTCGGGAGCGGAGTAGTTGACCAGTTGGCGGTAGTAGACCGGATTGATCTTGGACAGATCGACAGCCGGGATCGGGTAGGGCTCTTCAGGCATTGCCCGGTACATCTGAAGATACTCGGGCGCAATGCGAACAGGCCCACCCGGCCCATTGGCTGTGTAAGTCGGACCTGGAGCAAGTTGCCCGGTTCGCTGACTGGAAGCGCAGCCGGTCACAAGAGCGGCTGCGGCGGAGGCGAGGAACAAACGTCTGGTGAGCATTCCGGTTTCCGAATTGGGCTGGGGTAGGGTGTTTTCATGAAGAGAACGCACGACAAGCGTTAAAGTTCTGATTTGCCATGTTTTTTTCCCGGTAGCCTTAGCTGCCTTAGCGGAAAGTTGTTGTGGTCCAAACGCAAATCGACCGGCCAAACGCGATGTCTGACCGGTCGATTGTCGAATTATCAGAAGATGTTCCGAGCACGCGGAACAGTTGCTGGACCTTGCTGCAGAGCGTGGTTCAGCCCGCCGTTTCCTTGGCAAGCGGCGGCTGAAACTGCCAACCCATGTCCCAAGGGAAGTAGATCCAGGTATCCTGCGAAACTTCAGTAATGAAAGTGTCGACCATGGGCACGCCGACCGGCTTTGCATAAACGGTCGCGTAATGCGCCTTCGGCAGCATCTCGCGAACAACCTTCATGGTCTTGCCGGTGTCGACCAGATCATCGATGACCAGAACACCGCTGCCTTCGCCGTCCTCCAGATCGACGACCTTGGGATCGACCGGCTTGATGACCTTGAGCGACCCCTGGCTGTCGTAATCATGATAGGAGGCAATGCAGACGGTTTCGATCGTGCGGATGCCGAGTTCGCGTGCAACGATGCCGGCCGGTACCAGTCCGCCACGGGTGATGCAGACGATGGCTTTCCATTTGCCTTCGCTCGACAGGCGCCATGCCAGAGCGCGGGAATCTCTGTGAAACATGTCCCAGGACACAGGGAATGCTTTGTTTTGGGCTGGGTTTTCCATTTCTAGTCCTTCAGATTATCCCGATAGGTCTGCGACTGCTTCGGCCACATCCTTTTTCGCGGCCATCAGTATGGCTTCATCACGCGAGCGGATTACGATTTGTGTGCTGAACTTGCCGTCCGTTGCTCTCGGATAGGAGCCGATCAAGGTTTGCGGATGTGCGTCCTGAATGGCGGCGAGGCGCTCGGCGATACGGCTCTCGGGCATGTCGGCCGCAACCGTTTCGGACAGCATCTTCTTGCCGGTCTTCAGGTCAGGTGCGAGTGCGTCCATCATCGCCTGCATGATGGAGGGAACGCCTGCCATGACGTGGACATTCTCAATCCGGAAGCCGGGGGCCTTGGAGACCTTGTTTTCAATGAGGTCGGCACCTTCCGGAATCCGGGCCATCCGTTGACGGGCCGGGGTGAATTGTCCCGGCGGGTAATGGGGTTCCATGATGGCGACGGCGCGCGGATCGAGGTTCAGGGGGACCCCGAACGCTTCAGCGATGCTTTCCGCAGTGATGTCGTCGTGAGTCGGGCCGATGCCTCCGGAGGTGAACACGTAGTCGTAACGTGCCCGCAGCGCGTTGACCGCACTGACAATTTCCGGCGTTTCGTCCGGGACGATGCGGACTTCCTTCAGGTCGATACCGAGCGCTGTCAGGTAATCGGCGAGGAAGCCGATGTTCTTGTCCTTCGTGCGGCCGGACAGGATCTCGTCACCGATGACCAGAAACGCAGCCGTTACGACGTCATCTGCCCTCTGACCGGTCATCTTCGCACTCCCTGACACATGGATGGGGATTGGCTTTATCCCAGCTTGAGGCTGGGCTCAAGCGAAAGCGGGCTTATTGCCCGGGAGTCCAGCCATAAATATCATCGAACCGGGCGGCGAGGCTTTCCGGTTTCGACAGACGCAGGACGGTGTCGCGGGCAAGGGCCATCGCGCCGCCGTAGTGAAACGTGCGGGCATTCTTGAAGGAAATGCCCTGGATATGCTGAACCCTGTGTTTGCGTTGCCGCTCGAAGGCCCTGAACGCAGCAGGAATGTTTTCAACGTCCCGTGGCATATGCTGCGCCAGCACCGCCGCATCTTCTATGGACATTGCGGCGCCCTGGGCCATGAACGGCAGCATGGCATGCGCAGCGTCGCCGATCAGCGCAATGTTGCCATGGGTCCAGGGACCCGCGGCGCTCACGCTGCACAGCGCCCATTTCAACCAGGTTTCAGGGATTGTCAGAAGGTTGCGAACTTCTGTCGGCCAGTCCCGGAAGATCTTCAGAAGAGTTTCCTTGTCGGCCTTTGCAGACCAGGTTTCGTCCTTCCAGGATTCCCGGACAAGCCCGACGATGTTGAGTTCCCGTCTGCCGCGAACCGGATAATGCACCAGATGGGCGCTCTTGTGGAACCACAGGCCCGCATCCCGCTGCCAGCGCTCGGGAACCGCATCGATCGGTACCGTTGCCCTGTAGGCGACCTGGCCGCTGAAATGTGCATCTTCATGCCCGGGAATGAGCCGACGGGTTTTGGACCAAACACCGTCTGCACCGATAAGTGCCTTGCAATGCAGGTTTCCGGTGATCTCGTCATCCTGGAAAATGCAGACAAGGTGCTCGTAGGGAGTGGATTCCAGATCGAGCACTTCGCTGGAAAGGCGGATGGAAATGCCTTCGGTGGCCTCCACCCGGTCCAGCAGAACACGCTGCAGATCTGCCCGGTGGATTTCCCAGAAGGGATAGCCGTGACGCTCCTTCAGGAAAGTGCCCATGCTGACCCTGGCCAGCTCGTCTCCGGATTTGGCCGACCAGATTTTCACGAAATCGGGGGCATATGCGAAGGGGGCCAGATCTTCCAGCACACCGAGCTGGTCCAGCACGGAGCAGGCATTGGGCGAAAGCTGCAGACCGGCGCCAACTTCCGAAAGTTGCCGCGCCTTGTCTATAAGGACGATCTCATGACCTTGAGCGCGCAGGCTGAGGGCAGCCGTGAGACCGCCTATACCGGCCCCGGCAATGATGATCGGAAGCCCGATCTCGCCATTGTTGCTCATGCACAGACCAATAATTTATGCGGCAGCGGGTGCCCAGGTGCAGTCTGAAGGCGAGGATTCGGTTGCCCGCAGCGTCGTATCGAACTTGTAGAGCGTGGAACAATAAGGGCAGACCACTTCGTTCTCACTGCCCATGTCCAGAAACACATGCGGGTGATCAAACGGAGGATTTGCGCCGATGCACATGAATTCTCGTGCGCCTATGGCCACCGAATCGTGTCCGCTGGAGTTTTGGAAATGCGGGACGACATGATCCGCCATGTTGAAATTCCTCTGTCTCTAAAGGTTGGGACCCCGATAGCAAATTTTGAGGACCATATCCATTTGTAAAAAATATGGGTAGACCCGTATTCTGCGATCCACAAGCGCAGGCAGCCTTCACCTGAAGCGGGAATGGGGCTTTACCTTCGCAGCCTAAACCTCTTACTCTACCTTGCAATTAAGTGTTCCGTTTACGTAAAGGTTAAAGTCTCAGATGCCGCAATTCGAGTTCGACGGTGTGAGGATCGCCTATCAGGATAAAGGCGAGGGCGACCCTATCCTGCTGATCCACGGGTTTGCATCCAACAAGCAGGTGAACTGGCAGTATCCCGGTTGGGTCGACCTGCTGGTGGATGATGGCAGGCGTGTGATCACCATCGACAATCGCGGCCATGGGGACAGCCAGAAGTTCTACGATCCGGCCGCCTATGGCGCGCCCGTGATGGCAGAGGACGCCAAGCGCCTGCTTGATCACCTGAACATCGAACGCGCCGACGTCATGGGCTACTCCATGGGAGCGAGGATTTCCGCTTTTCTGACCCTCAATCATCCGGGCAGGGTTCGGCGCGCGATCTTCAGCGGCCTTGGTTACGGCATGATTTCCGGTATCGGCGATCCGGAGCCGATCGCAACTGCGCTTGAGACCGACCGCATTCAGGATGTGTCCGACCGCACAGGGCGGGCCTTCAGAGCTTTCGCGGAGCAGACCGGATCTGACCGGCGGGCCCTGGCTGCCTGTATGCGCTCCTCACGGCAGAAAATCAGCGAGGAAGATGTCGCGCGCATCGAGCGACCCGTTCTGATTGCCGTTGGCACGAAGGATGACATTGCCGGGTCACCGCACAAGCTGGCGTCATTGATCCCGCATGCGGAGGTTCTCGAGATCCCGGGCCGCGATCACATGGTTGCTGTGGGGGACAAGGTCCACAAACAGGGCGTTCTTGCGTTCCTGAACAATGTTGAAGCGTAAGATTTGACACCGCCGCACACGCCCTGACAGGCGTTTAGCGAAGGTGAGCGGGCATCGAGGGAGGTTGCATGGGGCCGAAGCGTGTTGAAATGCTGGGGGCGGAGAAGAACAGTCTGGTTGCAGACCGCTACGGACTGGGCGACCTGCCGGTGATCATGCTCCACGGTGGCGGCCAGACGAGGCATTCCTGGGACGGAGCGGCGCGCAGGATCGCGGACCTCGGCCACCCGGTCTATTCGCTCGATCAGCGCGGGCACGGAGAGAGTGACTGGGTTGCCTCCGGCAATTACACATTCGACGATTTCGCCAAGGACCTGGTTGCCGTCACACGGCAGGTTGAAGCCCTGCATAAGGCCCGACCGGTTGTTGTCGGTGCGTCGCTGGGTGGTTTTGCCGGCATGCTGGCGGAAGGGCAGGAAAACACCGGTGGCCTGTCGGCACTGGTGCTGGTCGACATCACGCCGCGGATCGATATGGGCGGAGTTGCCAAGATCCTGGGCTTCATGGGCGACAGGGTCGATGATGGCTTTGCCGACGTGGAAGAGGCCGCCGATGCGATTGCCCGCTATCTGCCAAACCGCTCTCGGCCGAAGGACCTGTCCGGCCTCTCTAAGAACCTTCGTCTCCATGCCGATGGCCGGTTTCGTTGGCACTGGGACCCGGCGTTCCTGAAGTCCAAACATCATCAGGATGAGGCTATGGCGGCGGAAAGCCAGCAACGCATGCTGGCAGCGGCCGGCAATCTGTCGCTGCCGGTTTTGCTGATCCGGGGACAGAATTCCGAATTGGTTTCGATGGACCATGTGCGCGAATTTCAGGCGCAGGTCCCCCACGCGAAATTCACGGATATCCGCGACGCCGGCCACATGGTTGCCGGTGATCGCAATGACGTGTTCGCCGGGGCCGTGGAAGACTTCCTGATCGCGCTGAAATCAGACGCGGCCATGGCCTGAGACTGATCAGGCGGTGAAACACGGACAGTTGTTTGTCTCGCGGTCACGCGCGAAATAGACGAGTCGTTTCAACTGTCTGGTCCGAAAGGTTCAGAGGTTGATTCAAGCTTGTTTCGCGGCGCCGGGCGCTGTCAGTTGCCGGTAAACACTGGTGCTCTTTTTTCCAGAAAGGCTCTGCAGCCTTCGCGATAGTCAGCGCTGTCGATGCAGGCCTGTGCGTTGACGAGATCAAGGGCTGCATCTGTCTGATTACCGGGCAGCGCAAGCCTGTTGATCGCCTGCTTTGCTGCTTTCAGAGACAGAGGTGCATTGGCGCACAGAGCCGCACTCAGCGCTTCGATGCGATGGTTCAGCTCCATGTCTTCCACCACTTCGTTGACGAGGCCCATGTCGAGCGCCTTTTCCGCCGTCAGGCGTTCGGCCGAAAACAGCAGTCTCTTGGCGTTGGAGGGTGAAACAGCTTCCAGCAGATCACCGAGCGCTTCGGGCGGATAGGCAAGGCCGAGCCGGGCTGCAGGAATGGCGAAGAGGGCAGAGCGTGTTGCGATACGCAGGTCACAGGCGAGTGCGATGCCCAGGCCACCGCCAAGGCAGGGGCCTTCGATTGCCGCAATGACCGGAATTGGCAGAGCCTTCAGAGCCTTGAAGGCCGCGACGTTAATGTCGTCATAGTGTTTGGCGGCTTCTGGTGTGGAGCGGATGGCTTCGAATTCCGAAATGTCGGCCCCCGCGCAAAAGCTTTTGCCTCCAGCGCCGCGCACAATGCAAACCCGGATGGCTGGATCCTGAGCCAGTTCGGCCAGCAGGCCTGGGATTGCCTGCCAGGCGGCGAGCGGCAGGGCGTTTTTCCTGTCCGGTGAGTTCAGCACAAGTTCTGCAATCTGACCGTTGCGAACCACCATCGGGTTGCCGGAAGTGGCTGTTTGGGACGTTTGCGTAGGCATGGCTTAACCTCAAAATACGATTCAGTTCGCAAGGTGCTGAAAATCTTCGGGTATCAGGGTTCATTCGAGACAGTCATATCTGATATCAGGAAGTTTGATTTGGGAAAATCAGACGACAGTCCTATTTTAAGGGCCACTCGTGACGGCTTGAAAAGGAGACAGGCCATGTCAGCACCGATCGGCAAGACCGGTTTGAAAGAAGTTCCGACGCATGATCCGGTCTGGCATCAGTTGCGGGATGAAGCACAAGCGATGGTCGTGGCAGAGCCGGCCCTGTCGTCCTTCGTCTATGAAACAGTTCTGAATCACGACAGCCTGGAAGAGGCCGTGGTTCATCGCCTTGGCGACCGGCTGGGCCGGGACATCGTTTCCGCATCGCTGATCCGCCAGACCTACCTTGAAGCGCTGGCCGACGAGCCCGAGCTGGCAAAAATCTTCCGCGTCGACATTGTTGCCGTCTTCGACCGCGATCCGGCATGCTTCCGTTTCCTGGAGCCCGTGCTTTACTTCAAGGGCTTTCATGGTTTGCAGACGCACCGGTTGGCCAACTGGCTCTGGCGCCGGGGCCGCAAGGATTTTGCGCTTTATCTGCAAAGCCGTTGCTCGGAAGTTTTCCAGATCGATATCCATCCGGCTGTTCCCGTCGGCCAAGGTATCTTCATCGACCATGGCACGGGGATCGTCGTTGGTGGGACTGCCGTGATCGAAGACGATGTCTCGATCCTGCAGGGGGTGACCCTTGGCGGCACAGGCAAGGAAGATGGCGACCGTCATCCGAAAATCCGCCGTGGTGTTCTGCTCGGCGCAGGGGCCAAGGTGCTGGGCAATCTGGAAATCGGTCATTGCTCACGCATTGCGTCGGGATCGGTCGTGCTTCAGGACGTGCCTGCGAACACCACTGTTGCCGGGGTTCCTGCCAAGATCGTCGGAAAAGCAGGATGCGCAGAACCGGCCCGCAGCATGAATCAGCTACTGGGCGATTATGGCGGTCAATCGAATTGAAATTCCGGTTTCAGGAAGACGGGGAAAGCTTGCGGAAGGGCTTTGGCATTTCCGTTTGCTCCTGTAGGGTCCGCGCCAGAATGATGCTGAAAGAAAAGAGCAGGAGAGCGCCGTGAAACCCGATGAGATCCGAAAGATCGAAGCCTATCTGCGTTTGAAGTTCGAGAACAAGAACATCAAGGTGCAGGCCCGTCCGCGCAAGGACGACTCTGCGGAGGTTTATATCGGCGATGAATTCATCGGCGTCATCTTTCGGGATGATGAGGATGAAGACCTCAGCTGGAACTTCCAGATGGCGATCCTGGAAATCGACCTGGACGAAGTCTGAGCTTCAGACTTTCGATCGCGACATGAAAAAGGCGGCTCCCTTGGGAAGCCGCCTTTTTCATGTTCTGCCCAATCGGACGAACCCGGTTATTTGATCTGATAGCCTTCAATGCTGGCAACGACGTCTGCGTCCAGACGGCGCCAGTCAGGTAAAAGTGACTGATCGAAGCTGTAGCGCAGCTCCAGGCCGGAGGCGAACACGATTGCGCGATGGCAGCGAGCCTTTCCGGAAGAGGAGTCTTTCCGGCAGCGCACGATAAAGCCGTTCTGCACTGTCGGGTCGTAGGCAATGATATCGGTTGCCGGGGCGCGGCGCGCAGACAATGTCAGCACCTTCAGGCCTGCGGGGCCTCTCTTTTCGCCACCCCGTGCCAGGCGTCTGTAGAACGGATCAAGCCTCGCCCGTAAACTTTCCCGGCCTGGATTGCTCTCGAGGTCGACCTGGATTTTTGCCGGATACTTCCAGCCTTTATCGCCGTCATCTGATTTGCCCGGAGACCAGTCAAGGTTCAGCCGCAGGGTGGCAAATTCAGCGTCTCCCCCAAGGGCCTGCCGTTTCTGAAAGGCTGTCGCGATCAGGTTAAGAGGCAATTCAAAGCGTGTCGGGCCAATGGCAAAGTGCACTGGCTGGTCTTGTCTGGCGCTTGCCTCAGCAGGCCAGCCGAACGACCAGGTGTAGACCTTGCCGGCTATGTGAGCCGTGCCCAGCACGCACATTGCCAAAGCCAGCCATGTGAAGTGGCGGGGATCCGTCCTGATTGGCCCTGGCAAGGAGACGGGTATCACGACTTCAGCCCCTTGGTTCGAGTGCGCTTTTCTGGGACAGACTGTCCAGAAACGGCACAGGTGTCTCGCAAAGGGAAGGTGTCAATGCCGCTCCAGGTGGCTCAATTGCGGAGATTCGGCGCATTTGCCATTCCGGCACGGTCTTTGCTCTTGACCCTTTACGAATTCTTAATCACTTTCCGCAGGAAACAGTTAATAAGGGGTTAACGGGCGTGCTGTTCAATCTTCTAATCGTTGGATACATCGCATGCGCCGGATTTGTAGCGTCGGGTGTGCTGGGTAGTCTTTATCAGTTGATCACGAAGCAGCCGCCGAAGTTCGCCTTCGACGGCGAGGGGCTTCTGTCGTTTCTTGCAGGTATGTTCCTGTGCGTGTTCGCCGGACCCTTCATCATCATGCGCAATGCCATACGTGGACGCAGGATCGAAAAGCGGCCGGTGGGATGGCTGGTTGCCTCTTCCACCATCGCCGGTATGTGGAGCATGTGTTCCGGTGTAATGGTGATCAACGTCGCCCTGATTATGATCGGTTACATCTGAGGTTTCATGCCTGTCTTCGCTCTTGATGGACGTTCGCCCGTTTTTCCTGAAAACGATGAATACTGGATCGCGCCGAATGCAACGCTGATCGGCGATATCATCCTGCATGAAGCGGCAAGTGTCTGGTTCAACGCGGTTCTGCGCGGTGACAACGAGCCGATTACCGTCGGCATGCGCTCCAATGTGCAAGATGGTTGCGTCTTCCACACGGACATGGGCTTTCCATTGACCATCGGGGCCAATTGCACGATCGGACACAAGGCCATCTTGCATGGCTGCACGATCAAGGACAATTCGCTGATTGGCATGGGGGCGACCGTCCTCAACGGTGCTGTCATCGGCTCCAACTGCATCATTGGAGCGAATGCCCTTATCGCTGAAGGCAAGGAAATTCCGGACAATTCACTTGTGGTGGGCGTGCCAGGCAGGGTGGTGAAGACACTGCCGCAGGAAGCGGCGAACGGTATTGCGAATTCCGCTGACGGCTACGTGCGGAACTGGCGCCGTTTCAAGTCCGGACTGCGCGAACTCTGATCCCTACTGGCGCGTTCCTCTCGAACAGCCCTTCGACTTGCCTGAAAAGGCGGGAACCGACCTGCGGGGGGCGCGGGTCGGTTCCCTGGATCCGGTCGTGGTAGGGATGGGGAGGGTGGGGACGCGACCGGATCGTCCTAGAGGCCGGCTGACGCCGGACCAATCCCAATCCTAGTTGGACACGCTACTGACGGTGGTCACACGCGTGTCGGAAATGCCTGTCCACTGCACGGGCGAGCTGGCGGACTGACGCTTGATGTAGCGGTAGGGGGTCGAGTACCAGGGCAAGACCGCCTCGATCTGGTTGTCGAGGATCATGTCGCCATGGTCGGTCCGAACCGTCAGCACTGCGTGTCCCGAATTCTGCGTGTCCTTGGCGACGGTGATGAGCAGGGCACTCTTGGGCCAGCCGGCCTCCATCAGCACGCGTTGTTTCTCAAGGACATATTCCTCGCAGTCGCCATAACCGTTTACCGGATACGTCCAGTACTCTTCCTTGCCGAAGAGATCCTGATCGGTCATCGGGCGAATCCGGTGATTGACTTCCTTGTTGACGGCAATGAGCTCGTTCCAGCGGGTTTCGTCCAGCTTCACGACAACCGCCTTGTATTTTTCCTTCGGACACGCCCAGGCGTTGTCGCGGCAGAATTGCTCATAGCCGACCGGCGGTTTGACGACCGTCCTCATGTCCATGAAGCGACCGGGATCTGCCTGTGCAATCGATCCCATGACAGTGCACGACAGTAAAATTACAGATGCGAGTACAGTTCTGTGAAGTAATTTCATCGTAACGCCCTCCCCAAGGCTGACGCAACGATGACGGAATGATTTTTACTTGGGGAAAATCTCCAAAGTAAAACTCTATCTGTATTTTAAAGGTGTTTGATCTTAATTTTATCGTTATTTGAATTTACTTTGATTCAAGTTAGAAGAAAACTTTCATAAAATTTGATCTATCCTCCAGAAGTCTCTGAAATATATGGATTTTGGCGCTAATCAGGTGGCTGAAACTGGGCTTTAAACTAGTCACATGGCGAGCCGAAACAGGCATTTTTTCGCACTCTGGGGGTGGGAAAAGGCAGCGAAAATTTTTTGAATTTTTTTGGATGGGAGCAGTCTGAGAAGGAGATCTGTCGCCCGAAACGCCGAGTAGAAACAAAAAGACCCGGCTGAAGCCGGGTCCGTCAACATGGTACGCAACCACTTGCGGCAGACAGGAAAGCGCCTGTCAGCTTTCTTCTGATGACGATATGTGGTGTTCCAGCAATTCGCGGCTCTGCACGGCTGCAAATTCGACAGCAATGCCACCTTCAATGCGTCGAATGACACGCGCCTGCATCTTTCCGAGCGTGATCGGGTCGCCCATTTCCGGAACGATATCCGTCGCGATAGCTGCACCGGACAGGGACACATCTATTATCCGGCAGACATGCTCCGAGCCGTCTGGCAGGATCATCTTGGTCATCGGATTTTTGGGAACGAAACGGTCGTGGCGCCGGTCTTCGGGAAGATTGAGCTCATCCCGGTTTGCGAGCCAGGTGAGAACGTTGGCGATCTTGTCACGTTTGCGCACCGTGTTGCGCAGCTCGACTGCAAAGCCACCATCGATGAGGCGGGAAATCGTGCCTTCGACTCGGCTTAAATGGTCGAGGTAGGCAATCACGCGTTCACCGACTCTGCCGGTGACGGGTGTAATCATGGCCATGCCGCCTGGCGACATGTCGACGACCTGACAGGGATATTCACGCCGGTCTTCCAGCATGAAGCGGCCCAGAATATTGACCTGGACACGTTGATGGCGCCGGCGGTCAGTGACTTGAAGCGATCTGCTTCCTTCGGTTGCTGTTGCCACTCCGGCGCTCATGCCCATTTTATCCAAAACGATGCGGAAATCGCACTATCCCCGGCTGAGATGCGATTCAAAAGACGTCTGTGAATGCACTTTAGGTAGCTGGGGTTAACGATGTGTAAGAGTGTAGCCCAGAAGCGGCTCAGGTCCAGACTTGGCGTGGATAAAAATGCGGGCGTGGCCAATATGCCGGTATTTCCAGAGGATAGACGCCTTGAGGCGAAAGAAATCGGGAGTAAAAGTCCGGAAGGTCCTTCTTATTTCATCCTGAAACGTCTGCAAATTGACGAAGGGGCAACACACATCGGCCCGGCTGATTCTCAGCCGGGCCGATGTCGTTGTGCAAACGGGGAAACTACAGCGCCAGATGCGCGGTTCGCGTCAGGACTTCCCGCCCGAATAGACGGTCAGATGTCCGACCTTGCGCTCCGCACCGGTCGGCAGGGGCGGCGTCGGCATGGCCATGCCTTCGGCCGTGAAGCGCGGCAGGATCGGATTGAGTGTCGCTGCCGGAGAATCCACGAAATAGGGCCGCTCATCCGGCCAGACCAGGCGAAGGCTGCTGACGGACTGGCTCAAAATGGGATGCAGGCCGATCCAGTATGGTTTTTCCATGGGGGTACAGCTGCCCAGCACCCGGATCCTGCCTTCGCCGGGAACGTTCAGCGGAACCAGCAACATTTCCATTTGCAGGATCTGTCCGCGTTCCGTGTGGCCATTGATGCCGATCACGGCGGCAGCGGCGTCTTCGGTTATGGCGGCAAGCAGGCTTTCCAGCGCCTCACGGTCTTTCACGTTCCAGCCGCGCAGGAAGTTGCGGCCCTTGAGCTCCCGGCAATGCGCGGAACACAGACGCGTTCCGGCCAGGCGGTAGCGCACGTCCTTCGGGCCATTCGTTTCGAGAATGAAAGTGTCGCCGAGCAGGCCACGGATTTCACCCGGATCGACTTCGCTGCGGTTCGGCGCGGGGCGGGCGCCGCGAAGATTGTCCCAGTAGTTGTAAAGAGTTTGCGTTACGCCGTGTTTCATCTGGTTCGCCTCTTTCCCATTCTTGCGCCCGGTGTTTCGTCCCAAGACAGTGTCTGTTTCAAAACGGGACGAAAATGTTTCCCTGTTGGTTTTTGACCTCTACAAAGCAGGGGGCGTGCCAAGTGCTGGCGGATCGAAAGTGAACAGTCAGGCCGGGAATTAAGGTTAATTTTCAGTAAAGCTTGTTTTGCGGCATTTGGGCTGGCAGCTTAACAATCAGTTCATACAAACAGCGGGTGGGAGGAACCTGGTGTTGCAGGTCAGGCTGCGGGCCGATAGGACAGCCGCCAAAAGCTGCCACGGTAAAACAAGCGCCGACCAGAGTGAACAATTGTCCTGAACGGGCGTCGTGGGGACGCGACCGGTTTTGGGGGGCATCGCAAAGCGCTGGCAACCTTCTGGGTGGCCGGCGCTTTGTATTTTCCGAGCCCTTTGGGCAAGGGAACCGGCAAATCAAATTCACCATTTCCCGGTTTCCCGGCATCCGGCGGTCGAACCGCTCTTGTTTTGTCTTCGATCTGGCTTAGAAGAAAGACACGAAAGGCAGAGGATCCATGAACGTTTACCGCATCGATGAAGAACGCGCCCGGCGCGAGCAAGCCCAGAAGGAAAAGCGTCCTCAACGGCCGTCCGGTCCGCCTGTCTTCAATTTGCCGAGCGTCATTGTCTGGCTGAGTGGAATTCTGATTGCGATCCATGTTCTGCGGGAAATGATCCTTCCGGTGAACCTGTCCAATCTGATCGTGGAGCTGTTCGCCTTCTGGCCGGTGAAATACGCCTATTTCAGCAGCCTGCCGCCGCTGGATCTCGTCTCCAGCCTCTGGGCCTTCGTCACCTACAGTCTGCTGCATGGCGGTGCCATGCATATTATTTTCAACCTGCTCTGGATGGTGATTTTCGGTAGTGCTGTCGCCAGACGGTTCGGTGCCGGACGCTTTCTGGTGTTTTCGGCCGCCTGTTCGGTTGGGGGCGCGTTTGCTCACCTTGCGACCCATTGGGGCGAGGGGGCACCGATGATCGGTGCGTCGGCTGCCATCTCCGGCCAGATGGCGGCCGCCATCCGTTTCGTGTTCGAGCGCGGAGGGCCGCTAGGGGCAATCCGCAACAACGATCCGACCGCCTATTTCGTTCCGGCTCAATCCCTGTCGGAATGCCTGCGCGACCGGCAAGTTCTTGTCTTTGTTGCTGTTTGGTTCGGGCTCAACCTGTTCTTCGGCCTTATGAGCGGGCCCATCGCGGGACAACCGGCCAGTGTTGCCTGGCAAGCCCATATCGGCGGCTTCGTCGCCGGCCTTGCCCTGTTTCCGTTCTTTGACCCGGTGCCGCAGCGGCGGAATTCCTGAAGTCAGGCTCAAGAGCCCACAAGACGCAACGTCAATAGTTTGCGCGGCCAGATTTTTTTGCCATGATACCTTCAAGACTGGAGGGCGTCCTGCCGGATTCGGATGGACGTCCGGCCCCAGTTGGTGCGAAGGTGGTCGAGTAGCCGGATAAACTCTTTGCGGAGACCGGTTGGGAGACTGCATTCAGGTCGATCAACTGTAGACGTTTGATCGCTTCCGATTGAGCGTCGGTTGATCAGGTCCGGTAAAACGGACCGATTGATGCCATGGGAGGTGATTGAATGACCGTAGCCGCAATCCTGAGTGGGAAAGGCCACGAAATTATCACAGCGCGCAGCGACGCGTTGCTCAGCGAAATTTGTGAAACCCTGGCAAAACACAAGATCGGTGCTGTGGTTGTCTCCGATGATGATGGTGCCGTGAATGGCATTGTATCAGAGCGGGACATCGTTCGTGTCATCGGTACACAAGGTGTGTCCGCGCTGAAAACGCCGGTTTCCAGTGTCATGACCAAAAAGGTTATTACCTGCACCGAAGAGAACAACATCAACGAAGTCATGGCCCACATGACACAGGGCAGATTCCGCCACATGCCCGTCGTGAAAGACGGAAAACTGACCGGAGTGATCTCCATCGGTGACGTCGTGAAATTCAAGATTGCGCAGGTTGAGCTCGAAGCAGAGCAGATGCGCAGCTACATCACGATGGCTTGAGCGAAGCTGCTTTCGAACCATGACATCCCGGCGCGTGCGAAACGCGGCCGGGGTGATCGACTGAGAAACTGTTGATAATCGCCGGCAGGGTTCCGACCTGCTTCAGCTCTTGCCGTAAACCTCGTCGGGATCATAAACCCGTTCGGTTTCAACGCGCTCCAGACGCACCGCGCCATCGCTGCTCTTTACGGTTTTTCTGTAAAAGCAGGAGCGGTATCCCACGTGGCAGGTGGCACCGTTTCCAGCGACTGAAACCTTCAGCACCAGGGCATCCTGATCGCAATCGGTGAGGATCTCGTGGACGGTCTGGATCTGGCCGGAGGTTTCACCCTTTTTCCAGTAACTTTGCCGCGACCGGCTCCAGTACCAGGCTTCGCCGGTCTCGATTGTCCGCTTCAGGGCTTCGGCGTTCATATAGCCCACCATTAGCACTTCGCCTGACGTCACATCGGTGACGACAGCCACAATCAGGCCGTCCCGGTCGAATTTCGGCATCATCAGGTCGCCGTTTTCGACCGTTTGCTTGTCGGCGCGTTCAGTCAGGTGAGTGTTGCACATGGGGGAAAGCCCTTGCCGTCTTTTTAAACGCAAGGGCTGGAAAGTCAGGCGCCCTTGCTGCGCACCAGAGACATGAATTTCGCCTGCTCGGCAGGATCGTCCTGGAAAACGCCGGTGAACTGGGTGGTGATCGTGGAGACACCGGGTTTCTGGACACCGCGCATGGTCATGCACTGGTGTTCGGCTTCCAGCATCACGGCCAAGCCACGCGGGGCCAGCGCGTCGTCAATGACCGATACGATCTGCGCAGTCAAGTTTTCCTGCGTTTGCAGACGCTTGGCATAGATGTCGACAACGCGTGCCAGTTTGGAAAGCCCGACCACGCCTTCCGCCGGATAATAGGCGATATGCGCCTCGCCGATGAAAGGCAGCATGTGGTGTTCGCAATGGGAATGGAACGGGATGCCGCGCACAAGGACAATGTCCTTGTAGCCGCCCACGTCTTCGAATGTCCTGGCCAGATGCTCTGCCGGATCTTCAAAGTAGCCGCCGTAAAGCTGGCTCAGCGCCTTGACCACGCGTTTGGGTGTTTCCACCAGACCTTCACGGTCCGGGTCGTCGCCGGTCCAGGCCAGAAGCGTTCGCACTGCAGCTTCAGCTTCTTCACGGCTAGGCCGTTGCAATTGATCCGGTGTCTTTCTTTCGAATGTTGTTTCTACCGGCTTGAGGACAGCGTCCATGGGGATCCTCGCAATTTTACCCTTGTCACTCGTCATACGGCGCTCACTGATGCACAGATCAGATGGCTCGGGCTTTCAAGCCGCGGACCATTATCATACTCCATACAAAAAGCGAACGCGCAGTTTCTGAGTGGGAAGAGCCGGTTTCCAACCTGCATGCGACATGCGAGAAACCAACTGCGACCACTCTGCCCCTTGCGAATTTGCTGTGGCATCTGATGTATATATAGGAAAGCAGTGCGCCATCAATGTGTCGCGCGTCACAGGCTTTCACGAAGAGGCGAGTTATGCTTGACGACATTTACAATGCGAAGATCCTCGACTTCGCCGGAAACATCCCGCGGGTCGGTCGTCTCGGCCAACCGGACGCCAGCGCGAAAGCCCATTCCAAACTTTGTGGATCGACCGTGATTGTGGATCTTTGCATGAAAGACGGAGTGGTCACGGACTTCGCTCATGACGTCAAAGCCTGCGCGCTTGGCCAGGCATCCTCCTCGATCATGGCCCGGAACATCATCGGCGCGAGCGGGGCTGAACTGCGTGAGGTCCAGAAATCAATGCGCGCAATGCTGAAGGAGGGCGGCGACGCACCTTCTGGTCGTTTTGAAGATCTGAAGTTTCTGGAACCTGTGCGCGAATACAAGGCCCGGCACGCGTCAACGATGCTGACGTTCGATGCCGTTGTCGATGCGCTCGACCAGATTGAAGCCAAGAAAAAGGCAGACGGTGCCGCGGCATGAAGGCGCTCGCCGCAGATTGCGTTGGCC
Source organism: Stappia sp. BW2 (assembly GCF_008107695.1). Classification (GTDB taxonomy): domain Bacteria; phylum Pseudomonadota; class Alphaproteobacteria; order Rhizobiales; family Stappiaceae; genus Roseibium. Next base: position 974,863 of record NZ_VIRG01000070.1, read on the forward strand.
CTGCGCTGTGGCGCGTTGGCAATGGCGGGGCGGAAATGAATGTCTTGAAGGCAGGAGCGGCCAATACTCGGCGAGATTGGATGATGGCCAAACTATCCTCTTCCGGATGGCATTCGAACGCTGCCTTTGAACATCGATAATGTGCAATAGCCACGGCCCCAAAAACACACCTCAAAACCGGCTTGGCCCAGGCGGAATGATCGCAATCGCGCTGATCTGGGTCTACCGTCATTCCCTGTCTCTCTTCATGGGGCGCACCTGCCGCTATGCGCCGACCTGTTCGGACTATACCGAGCAGTCCATCCGCCGCTTCGGCTTCTGGGCTGGAGGCTGGATCGGCCTGTCGCGTGTTCTCAGATGTAACCCTTGGGGGGCTTCCGGTTTCGACCCGGTCCCGGACGCCTTGCCGCCGGATGCACGCTGGTTTTTGCCATGGCGTTACGGTCATTGGACCGGCAAGCACATTCCGCGGGAACACCGGTTGGACTGAGCGCTGTATCAACCAGTTGTTGACCTGACGTTAGGTCAATGCAACGCTTGCTTCTCATGCCAGTAGGCGGAGGGAAGAATGAGCGTACGCGACTTCCATTTCATAATGATCAAGCCAACTCATTATGACGACGATGGCTACCCGATCCAGTGGCTTCGTTCTGCGATACCGTCCAACACACTTGCCAGTCTGAACGGACTGGCAGAAAACGCGCGGAACCGTGAGGTGCTCGGAACGGGCGTCCGCATCCATCTTCACACCTTTGATGAAACCAACAAACGGGTTCGTCCGGACAAGATCGCCCGGCAAATCCGAAAAGCGGGCGGATCTGCGCTTATTGCGCTGGTCGGGGTTCAATCAAATCAGTTTCCGCGCGCCGGCGACCTTGCGCGCACTTTCCTGAAGCAAGGCCTCCCGGTTGCCATCGGCGGGTTTCATGTCTCCGGCTGCATTTCCATGCTCGATGAAATGCCGGAAGAAATGGTGCAGCTGCAAAAGGAAGGGGTCGTCTATTTTGCCGGCGAGGCCGAGGACGGGCGGTTGGACGACATCTTCCGCGATGCGTTTTCTGGAGATCTGAAGCCGCTCTACAACTTCATGGCGGATTTGCCGTCGCTGGAGGGGGAGCCGACACCGATCCTGCCTTCCCAGCACATTCGCTTCACGGCCGGATCGCATTCCAGTTTCGATCTTGGCCGCGGCTGTCCGTTCCAGTGTTCCTTCTGCACGATCATCAACGTGCAGGGCCGCAAGAGCCGGTTTCGGTCAGCCGATGATCTGGAGCAGATCTTTCGCGACAACGTCGCGCAGGGCATCGACCGCTTCTTCATCACCGACGACAATTTCGCCCGCAACCGGGAATGGGAACCCCTCTTCGACCGCCTGATCCGGTTGAGGGAGCAGGAGAACTTCGACATCAAGTTCATCATCCAGGTGGATACGCTCTGCCACCGGATTGACGGTTTCATCGAGAAGGCGACCCGGGCCGGGGTGAACCGGGTCTTTATAGGTCTGGAAAATATCAATCCGGACAACCTGCTTGCTGCCAAAAAGCGGCAGAACAAGATCACCGAATACCGCGAGATGCTGCAGAAATGGCGGGCGCACGGGGCGACCACCTATGCCGGTTACATCATCGGGTTTCCAGGGGACACGAAAGAGTCGGTCCTGCATGACGTCGAGATCATCAAGAAAGAGCTTCCTCTCGATCTGCTCGAGTTCTTCTACCTGACACCATTGCCGGGTTCCGAGGATCACAAGGTGCTGCTCGACAAAGGCATCTGGATGGATCCCGATCTCAACAAGTATGACCTCAATCACCGGGTGAACCATCACCCGAAAATGAGCGACGAGGATTGGGAGGACGCCTATCGGCAGGCCTGGGCGAGTTATTATTCAGATGGCCACATCGAGACGGTGCTGCGCCGGGCCGCTGCACACCGCAAGGGCCGTCCGGGCAATAAGCTGTTTCTGATGATGTGGTTCAAGCTGATGGTCGAATGCGAGGGCGTTCATCCGCTGGAGGGCGGTTACTTCCGCCTGAAATTCCGAACCGACCGACGCGGTGGCCTGCCGCTTGAAAATCCGCTTACCTTTTATCCGCGCTATCTGGCTGAAATCGTCGCCAAACATTGGACCTATCTGTCCGCCGTCTGGCGGGTTTACCGGATCTACCGGAAGGTCAAGGCATCGCCTGACAGGCGGACCTATTCCGACCTTGCCATCGCGCCGATGAACCGGAGCGAAGAGGAGGATCTGGCGATGATCCGGGAAACGCGTGGCGGTACGGAAGCGGTTGCCAAACAGCTTCGCGATGCAGCGCTCTCCAAGGCCGGTAAGGATCGGGCAAAGGCGGCTACGGCCTTGTGAGTGATAGGGGGAGCCTTGCGCCGAAGGAGCCGCCAGCCAGAGGTCATTCCCAGTGCCGCAATGATGATCTCCGCGGTGGCGACAAGGACAACTGAGGAACGTATTTTCCCTTGTTTCCTGCGTTTTGGAAAATGTGTTGCCGCTGCGAAAATTCTCGAAGACAGCAGGCGCAAATAGGTGTATTTCGCAAAGGCCGCCGACCGGTCCGCGCAGCTTTAACACTGCCTCAGGACCGTCGCCAATTTTGGATGGAGACCGGGCGCGGCACACCGGACACTGGGTCTTTCTAGGCACCATGGACAAGGCTTTGCCCCAGGCCGAAACCGGGGACACTTTCATTCGCATTGCCGAGCCCGGCGACCTTGCCGAATTGTTCCGCATTGAAAACGCCGCCTTTGCCGGGGATCGCATTTCCCGGCGAAGCTTCAAGCGTTTTCTGGACAGCCCCCGCGCACGGCTTCTGGTAGCCATCGGTCCGAACGGGCTGGTCGGTTACGCGTTGCTGCTTTTGCGCCAGGGCACGGCGCTGGCAAGGCTATATTCGCTGGCCGTCGATCCTGTCTGCCGGGGGCAGGGGCTCGGGGCAAAGCTCTTGAAAGCGTCCGAGGCTGCCGCCTTCGACAGCGAGCGCATTGTGCTGCGGCTTGAGGTGCGGGCGGACAACGAGACCGCCATCGCGCTTTATCAGCGTGGCGGCTACCGCATGCTTGGCAAGGTGGAGGCCTATTACGAGGACGGCTGCGCTGCGCTGCGCATGGAAAAGCTGCTGCATGGTCCGGTATTGGGCACGGGAAACGCTCCATATTATTCCCAGACCACCGAATTCACCTGTGGACCTGCCTGTGCGCTGATGGCGGCACGGCATTTTGACCGGTCCGTGCCGGCAGAACCCTTGACCGAGCTTACGCTCTGGCGGGAGGCGACGACGATCTATCTCGCCTCGGGGCATGGTGGCTGCGGCCCGTTTGGGCTTGCCAATGCCTTGGCGCGGCGCGGGCTTGCCGTTGAGGTTCGGCTGTTTCCCGATGATCTTCTGTTTCTCAACTCCGTCCGCGACCCGGAAAAGCGGAAGGTGCTGACACTGGTTCAGGAAGGCTATCGCACAGAAGCCGAAGAGCTTGGCGTTGCCCGTTCGGAAAACCCTTTGGAAGCAACGGCCCTTGCTGCCGAGATTTCAGCCGGAACGCTGGCGATCGCGCTCATCTCCGGCTACCGCATGTTTGGTCAAAAAGTTCCTCATTGGGTGCTCGTGCACGACGCGGACGACCGCCACCTGATCATTCATGATCCGTGGCTGGAGCGAGAGCGCCATGAAAGCCCGGCGGATGCTGCCAATCTTCCGATTCCCTTTGCCGAATTCGACCGCATGGCCCGTTGGGGCAGAACCGCGGTCCGTGCTCAAATCCTGATACGAAAGGACGCCTGATCCAATGTCTTCCTGGGTCATTCTGGTCGACCACCTCAAAGATCTCTCCAACACGGATACACCGCACAAGGTCATGACCGTGCGTGAGTACCTGACGCATCCAAAACTGTTTGCCGGTGCCAAGCCGACCATTCTCAACCTGGCCCGGTCCTACGCCTATCAGGGCGCGGGCTATTATGCGTCTCTTTTGGCCGAAGCGCGCCAGCACCGGGTGGTGCCGGTTGTCGAGACCATGATCGAACTGTCCCGCAAGCAGCTCTATCAGCATGCCTTGCCGGAACTTGAAGACCGGCTGAACCGCTGCCTGCGCAAGATGGCGCCCGAAGCTGCCGGTGCGGTTACAAGATTGCTGGTCTACCTCGGCCAGGTCGGTGATCCCGCGCTTGAACCGTTCGCCCGGCTGCTGTTCGACTGGTTCCGGGCACCGGTGCTGGAAGTGCTCTTGGAAGAGGGCGAGTGGCGCAGCATCAAGCGGATCCGCGTGTTGGCGGTGAACGATCTTGAAGCGGAAGAACGTGCGCATTTTCTGGCTGCGGTGGAAAGCTATACGACACGTCCCTGGCGGGCTCCGAAACAACGCGCCTTGATGAAGTATTCCATGGCTGTTCTTTCCGACCCCAAGGAAGAATTGCCGCCGTCTTCCATCGCCTCGCTGAAGCACATGGCCAAGGTGGCCGCGCGCCACGGAGTTGAAGTCGTGCCTATCGGGAAGGGCGATCTCGACAAGCTGGCGCAATACGACGCCCTGTTCATTCGCGAGACCACCAACATCGACAATCACACCTATCGGTTTGCCCGGCGCGCCGTGCAGGAAGGCATGCCGGTGATCGACGATCCGGTGTCGATGATCCGCTGTACCAACAAGGTCTATCTGACCGAGCTTCTGGCAAGCCACGGCATCGCGACGCCCAAGACCATCGTCCTGTCTTCCCTGAAAGAAGCGGGTGACCTGGAGGCCAGGCTCGGCTCACCCATCGTTCTCAAGATCCCTGACGGCTCCTTCAGCCGCGGTGTTTTCCGGGTGACGGGTGCAGACGCCATCAAGGAGAAGCTGAAAGAGCTTTTCCAGGAAAGCGCCATTCTGCTTGCCCAGGAGTATTGCCCGACGGATTTCGACTGGCGCATCGGTGTGCTGGACGGCGAACCGCTGTTTGCGTGCCAGTATCTGATGGCCAAGAAACACTGGCAGATCGTGCGGCACGAGACCGGCAAGAAAGCCGTCGAGGGCGGGTTCAAGACTGTTTCCATGGCCGAAACGCCACCGGCGGTCATCGATATCGCCGTACGGGCAGCCCGCCTGATTGGGGATGGTCTTTACGGGGTCGACCTGAAGGTGATCGGAGAGCGGGTGGTGGTCATTGAGGTCAACGACAATCCCAATCTCGATCACGGGGTTGAAGATCTTGCCGAAAAGGATGCTGTCTGGGATCAGCTCATTCGCTGGTTTGTGCGCCGCCTGGAGGCGCGTTAGAGCAACACCGGACCCAGATTCAAGGAAATGCTTCGGAAAAGGTTGCCGGATTAGTTTGAATCCCTTATGCCCGGCTCGTTCCATTTCCTTTGAACAGCTTACCTGCCTTGTCTGCAGGAGTGAGCAGGAGAAAACCGATGATTGAACTTACTTTCCCCGACAATTCCGTTCGCGAATACGAGGCAGGCACCACTGGTCTTGCCGTCGCCGAAGGCATTTCCAAGTCGCTGGCCAAAAAGGCCGTGGCCATGACCCTCGACGGGGAACTGCAAGATCTCACCGACCAGATCAGCGGCAATCACCAGATCGAGATCGTCACCCGTGACGATCCCCGCGCCCTTGAACTGATCCGTCACGATGCCGCCCACGTCATGGCTGAAGCCGTGCAGGAGCTGTGGCCCGGTACCCAGGTGACCATTGGGCCGGTGATCGAAAACGGCTTCTATTACGACTTCAAGCGCGTCCATCCGGACACGGGCGCCGACTGGCCGTTCACGCCGGAAGAGCTGCCGGTCATCGAAAAGAAGATGCGCGAGATCATTGCCCGGGGTGCCCAGTTCACCAAGGAAGTGTGGAGCCGCGACGAAGCCAAGCGTTATTTCGCTGCCAAGGGCGAGGACTACAAGGTCGAGCTTGTCGACGCGATTCCGGAAGGTCAGGACCTCAAAATCTACAAGCAGGGCCAGTGGCTGGACCTGTGCCGTGGCCCGCATATGGTCTCCACCCGGCAGATCGGCGATGCCTTCAAGCTGATGAAGGTGGCCGGTGCCTACTGGCGCGGTGACAGCAACAACGAAATGCTGACGCGCATCTACGCAACGGCCTGGCACAGCGAGAAGGAGCTCAAGGCCTACCTTCATATGCTGGAAGAGGCCGAAAAGCGCGACCACCGTAAGCTGGGGCGGGAAATGGACCTGTTCCACTTCCAGGAAGAAGGCCCGGGCGTTGTCTTCTGGCACCCGAAGGGCTGGGACATGTTCCAGAGCCTGATCGCCTACAAGCGCCGGGTTCTGAAGGATACCTACAAGGAAGTGAACGCGCCGCAGGTGCTGCACACGTCGCTTTGGGAAACCTCCGGTCACTGGACCTGGTACAAGGAGAACATGTTCTCCGTGCAGTGTGCCGATCCGGAAGCCGAGGACGAGCGCATCTTCGCGCTGAAGCCGATGAACTGCCCAGGCCACGTGCAGATCTTCAAGCACGGGCTGAAGAGCTACCGCGATCTGCCGATGCGCCTTGCCGAGTTCGGCATGGTGCACCGCTATGAACCGTCGGGTGCTCTGCATGGCCTGATGCGCGTGCGCGGCTTCACCCAGGACGATGCCCATGTCTTCTGCACCGAAGAGCAAATGGCGGACGAGTGCCTGAAGATCAACGATCTGATTCTGTCGGTCTACAAGGACTTCGGCTTCGACGAGATCGTGGTGAAGCTGTCCACCCGTCCGGAAAAGCGCGTGGGCACAGACGAGGCGTGGGATCATGCCGAAGCGATCATGTCCGATGTGCTGAAGCAGATCGAAGCTCAGTCAGGTGGCCGGGTGAAGACCGACATTCTGCCGGGCGAGGGCGCTTTCTACGGTCCGAAGTTCGAATACACCCTGAAGGATGCCATCGGCCGTGAGTGGCAGTGCGGCACGACGCAGGTCGATTTCAACCTGCCGGAGCGTTTTGGGGCCTTCTATGTCGACAAGGACGGCGAGAAGAAGACGCCGGTGATGATCCACCGCGCCATCTGCGGTTCCATGGAACGGTTCCTCGGCATCCTGATCGAGAACTTCGCCGGGCACTTCCCGCTGTGGTTCGCTCCGCTCCAGATTGTGGTCGCGACGATCACCTCGGAAGCCGATGACTACGGCCAGGAAGTGGCGGATCTGCTCAAGGCGAAAGGTCTCAAGGTCGAGACCGATTTCCGCAACGAGAAGATCAACTACAAGGTCCGCGAACATTCGCTGGCCAAGGTTCCGGTGATCATCGTGTGCGGGATGCGTGAAGCCGAGGAGCGGACCGTGAACGTTCGCCGTCTTGGCTCCAAGGACCAGACCCCGATGGGGCTGGACGAGGCGATTGCAGCGTTTGTCGAAGAAGCGACGCCGCCGGACCTGAAGTAAGGTTTTCCCTGGCATTAAGGGAAAATCTGACAGCTTGCACATTGCCCTGACATCAGGGCAATGTGCTGTCACAATCATGAAACAGGAAGTCTGGTATTGGGTTCCGGATTAGTCACCGTTTCATCAGGGTCAAAACGACTGCCGTGAACTACGCTGAATTCAGTTATGCCAATCCGGAACATCCGCCGCTGAAGCGCTGGACCATCCGCACCATCGAAGGGCTCTCCGGCCGCCGGAAGCTGCTCAACATCTATGAGGTGTGGAAGGAGACGATGGTCGGCACATCCGATTACATCTGGAATGACCTTCTTGGCCTTATCAATCTCAACGTTTCGGTTGCCGATGGTGAATGGCCGCCAAAGGACCTTCCGGAAGGTCCGTTGGTGCTTATCGCCAACCATCCCTATGGCATTGGCGATGGTCTTGCGATCCTGGCGCTTGCTGAAAAGCTTGGTCGCCCGTTCAAGATCCTGATCAATAACGAGTTGCTGAAGGTGCCCGAGGTCCGGCCGTTCTCGCTGCCGGTCGATTTCGAGGAAACCAAGGAAGCCCTCAAGACCAATATGGCCACCCGCAAGGAGGCTCTGCGTCTCCTGCAGGAAGGCACGACCATCATCGTGTTTCCGGGCGGCGGTGTTGCAACGGCGGCAAAGCCTTTCGGAAAGGCCGAAGAGCTGCCGTGGAAGACCTTCACCGCGAAGATGATCCGCTCATCAAGGGCGACCGTTCTGCCACTGTATTTCGATGGGCAGAACTCTTGGCTGTTCCAGCTGGTGAGCAAATATTCTCTGACCCTTCGGCTGGCACTGCTCGTGCGCGAATTCCGCCGTATCCTCGGTTCCGTGATGACGGCGCGCGCAGGCAGGGCAATTCCGTTTGAAACGTTGGCCGGGTTTGGGGATCAGAAGGAAATCATGGATTTCCTGCAGACGAAGGTCTTGGAGATGGCGCCAGCCACACGGAGCCGGCGCTTGTTGGGCCGGCGGCAGTAATCACACTCACGCACTCAATACTGAATTGACGGCAGGCTGAGCGCCCACGGCAACTCAGTTGCTGATGCTGGACTGCTGTTGGCTTGCCAGTTCGCTGACGGAAGTGACCACTTCCACTTCCCGGTCTTCTCCCGGCTCCACCTGGAAGGTGTGCAGATAGGTGCGCCCGTTGTTGCGGGCGAGCGCTTCGTATTCACCCTCAGCCAGCACGAAGTCAGGGAAAGCGCCTGTTGCTTCCACGACGACATCGCCGCCAGGGCTCAGAACGGACCAGGTCGTGTTGGCAATGGCTTCACCGCCGCGTTCGTTGACCAGCTTGAGTGTGATGCCGGCGGCCTTGTGGAAGATCGTTGCTTCGGTGAGTTTGCCCGGCAGCACCTGGATGTCTGCGCGGACGACCGCGTTCACATCACCGTATTTGCTGACGATGTGATACATATTGGCGCCGAGACGGAGAATGGTGCCCGGTTTGATGTTGCTGGCGATGAGGTTCCGCTCGCCGCGCTGGTTGAATTCCATGCCATAGAGATCGAAGGCAACAGCCCGATCATCGAGGTCTTCACCGTCCTTGAGGGCCGCGCCGAACTTGATACCGCCCGCATTGAGCGTCACCATTTTCGACTGGACTTCCTTGCCGATGACGATGCGGTTGGTTGCCTGGGCGTAGCCATAGGCGGTGTGGATCAGATAGGTGCCCGGGTCGAGACGAAATTCCGCATCGCCGCCCTTGGACGTTGCAACCAGCTGCAGACGTCCGTCCGCATTGGTTGTCTCCGAATAGATCCGCCAGATAAGACCGTCATTCAGCGGAGGGCTGTCTGGGGTCAGCTTCGCCATCAAGTAAAGTGCGCCTTGCCGCAAACCGCCTTTGACACCGGGGGAGGAGGCTCGGGCGGGGGCATAGGGAACAAGCGTGTCGGAAAAGAGAGGTTCCGGTTCGCGGTCGAGCAGATTGATGATGGGTTCTTCAGGCTGCGTGGAGGGGGCGTTGGGATCCGGCTTTGCCAGCGGAACCGGCGGAACGTCCGATGTCTGTGCCAGCGAGGCAGGTGCTGCGCCCATAGCGATGACGGCACTCAGCATCAAGGAGACAGCGCTGCTTTTGACAGCACGCTTCCAAACCGACCGGCCAGAAAGGGGATCTGAATTCACCATGCCCACTTCGTTATCATTTTTGACTCGCAGACTTTTACCAGCCTTTTGAGGCATTCGTCACCTGAAACCGACCCTTGAGATCCGGCCCGGTTTGCCTTGTGCGCTTCGACCGGGCACAGGGAAATGACTATGTTTCTGTTTGCACTGCGATTTTCGCATTTCCATCGCAGAAAGGCCATCCGAGAAACCAAGATGACATACCCGAGATTCACCGCATTACAATGTTGTCCCTTATTGCGCCCGAAAATTGGGCAAATTCAAGACCCCGCGATCAAAGTTGACAATTACGTTCAATGAATTACGTGGATCGTACGACTGCAACAGGCGGACAGGATCTATTCATGCCAAGTAACAGCGCCGGATCGTCGGCAACTCTGGAGTTCCTAAGGCATCGGCGCTCGCACCCGTGCGTTACCATGACGGTGCCTGGACCAACCGAGGAACAGATCAACGATATTCTGACCATTGCAGCGCGCGTGCCCGACCACGGCAAGCTGGCACCCTGGCGTTTTGTGCTTTACCGGCCGGACCAGGGAGAAAAGATCGGGGTCTGGCTGGCGGATCGTTACGAAGCTCTCAACGGTCCGCTCGACAGCGAGCAGCGGCAAAAGGAATTGACCCGGTTTACCCGTGGTCCGCTGGTCATCGGTGTTCTGAGCCAGGCCGCCCAGCACCCGAAAATTCCGGTCTGGGAACAGGAGCTTTCCGCCGGAGCGGTTTGCATGAATCTGCTCACGGCTGCGGCAGCTTCGGGCTTTGCCTCGCAGTGGCTGTCAGAATGGTTTGCTTTTGACGAAGAAGCCGCCCGTTATCTGGGCGCGCGCGACGGCGAGCGGTTTGCCGGGTTCATTCATATAGGGACCCCGACACAGCCTCCTTTCGAGCGCCCACGCCCCAACCTTGCCGACATTGTTTCCACCTGGACAGAGACCGACTGACCCATGTTTTACGAAACGGAAAAAAACGACCACGGCCTGCCGCATAATCCGTTCAAGGCGATTGTCGCCCCGCGCCCGATCGGCTGGATTTCCAGCCTGGATGCGGACGGAAAAGCCAATCTGGCGCCCTACAGCTTCTTCAATGCTGTGTGCGATACCCCGCCAATCGTCATGTTCTCCTCGAGCGGATACAAGGACAGCGTTTCCAATATCGATGCGACCGGCGAGTTCGTCTGCAATATGGCCAACCTCGGCCTGAAGGATGAGATGAACCAGTCTTCCGCGGGCGTTGAACACGGTGTGTCCGAGTTCGATCTGGCGGGCCTGGAGACCGCAGCCTCGCACCTGGTGAAAGCCCCACGGGTGGCAAAGGCCGTCACTGCACTGGAGTGCAAGCACCTTCAGACGCTGCGGCTGAAGACACTGACTGGAAGCGAAACGGACAATTACGTTGTTTTCGGCCAGGTTGTGGGTGTCCACATTGACGACAGCATTCTCGTTGACGGAATGGTGGATGTGACGCTTTACAAGCCGTTGTCTCGTCTGGGCTACATGGACTATGCGTCGGTGAACGAGGTGTTCCAGATGGGGCGGCCCAAGGCCTGACGCCGGTTCATATGATTGCAGCTATTTGAGGCGCCGGCTGTGTCGGCGCCTTTTTTCCGACTTGCCGACTCACGGAATTCGGCGTTATTTGAATAAAGTAGTCGAATTTTTCCTGGCGTGTTTTTCCAAAGGAAATGGCCGGTCGCCGCTTGGCTGTCCACATTACCGGCTTTCGGCATAAGTAGATCTATCCAGGCCCAAAAGAAAAAAGACCCGCCTGTAGTTGCCTAGATCACCGCCTGTGTGTTGTTAAGGTTTTGTTAACCTTTTGAGCGTGAAAGTTAACGCTGAAGGTTAACGAAGTGATAATTTGGTTCCGTCGAGGAGACAGGGTCATGCGAGTTGCTGACACCGCCTCGATCGCGTCTAGGATCGAGCTTGCGTTTCAGTCTGCCAGTACATCAACGGGTACGTCATTCGACTATCTGGTCAAGACAGCTGCGCGAGAATCGTCATTCAACCCCACGGCAAAGGCCAGGACATCCAGCGCCACCGGGTTGTTCCAATTCATTGAATCCACCTGGCTGGAAACAATGAAGGAAGCTGGTCCGAAACACGGTCTTGATAAATACTCTGATCAGATTCAACGATCCAGAAACGGAAAGTTCTATGTGAGCGACCCGCAAATGCGGCGGGAAATTCTCGAGCTGCGCAAGGACCCGGAAATCTCTTCGATGATGGCTGGGGCGCTTACACAGAAAAACGCCCAGTATCTGGAGCGCAGAATCGGGCGCGCTCCAACCGATGGCGAGCTCTATATGGCTCATTTTCTCGGAGCAAATGGGGCCAGCAGACTGATTGGGGCCGCCGATGCCAACCCTGACATGCGTGCCGACAAGATTTTTTCCTCTCAAGCCCGCGCCAACAAGCCGATCTTCTATCATTCCAATGGCAAAGCCCGGTCGATGCAGGAAGTCTACGAGGTCATCGTTTCCAAACATGACGCCGTGACAATGATTGCGCAGGCCAGCACCAACAAGAACCTGCGGACCTCCGGCGAGCTTAGACAGGTTGCGACCCTTCCCAATGCAAAGCCTGCGGAAGGTGCCGCGACGATCAATCAGAGATCCTTCGATCATCTGGCAGGAGACCCGGCAGCGGCCTTTGCCATGCGATCCAAGCCCGCGGGGCCAGGGCAGATTGCCAGGGCCGACTCGGCCGGGCCCCAGTTGCCACAGGAAGAGCTGTTTCAGCTGGCGAAGGCCGATGTGCCGTTGCCAGAGCGGGCCGTGAACGAGAGTGTAACCTCAACGGCGAGCGCCGCCTTTCTGGAAGAGACCACCGGGGCGGTAACGTCGAATCGTCCGGTTCCGCAAAACACGCGTGAGACTGCTGGCGACGGCAAGAATTTCGACGCGGGCGACAGAGTTCTGTCCGCTTTCCAGGCGACGGAAACGGCCAGCCCCTTTGAAGCTCTTTTCCGCAATGATGAGGCTTCGAACCAGGCTGGCGTCAATCCGCGATTCGCATCCGCCTTTGCGGCGGTGGAAGAGGCCGCCCGTTACAGCGCCCTGTCCGGAGCTTCCAACCAGGTTCAGGCGCAGGAACTGGCGTTGGTGAATCAGGGTGGACCGCTGGATCTGACACGTTTCCTCCGCCAGAAAGCCGAAGAAGAGCAAAAGGACCTGTTACCTCCGGCCTGAGGCCGGAGAACCTGGCAAAATTATGGTGAACCGATCGTTAAGCCTTTGGTGTCAGACTAACACTCGACACTTGGGAAGATTGTTTTACCGCCATGAATGCATACGACTTTCACCCTCTGAACGAAGTTGACGAGCGATCCTTGGATATACGGGCCGCGCAAGAATTCGCGGACCGTTATTTGGCAGCCGAACCGGGCAGCCAGGAACAGATCAGCATGGCAGCAGCCCTGACCATCCTTCTCGACGATCCCAGCCGCGGCGTCCGCAAGGCGATAGCGAACATGCTCGCGTCGTGTAGCTATGCTCCCGGTCATGTGGTGCGTTGCCTTGCAAGCGATGTAGACGAAGTGGCTTTGCCGGTTCTGAAAAACTCCCCCATTCTGACAGACGTTGAGCTGGTCGACCTACTTGCCGAAGGCAGCGATGCTGTTCAATGCGCCATTGCCTCGCGCGAGGGACTGCCGGCTTCGGTGTGCGCCGCGATTTGTGAGGTTGGCTGCGAGCAGGCCTGCAGGCAGCTTCTGGAAAACAGGAGTGCGCGTATTCTGCAGTCTTCGCTTCTGCGTATCGCGCAAAGGTTCGAAGACCGGCCGGATCTATGCGACCAGCTTCTGAAAACCCGGGATCTGCCGCTGACCACGCGTTACCAGTTGCTGATGCGGCTCGCGCAGAACCTTGACGATCATCCGATCGTTCTGGAGCGGGTTCCGGAAAACCAGCGCCACACCTTCCTGAGCGATGCGGAAGACAAGGTCGTTCTGCGGCTCGCTCTGGAAGCCGGTGCGGATGATCTGCCGGAGTTCGTCGAGCATCTGCGTCTCAACGGAAAGCTGACCACAAGGTTGTTGCTGCGCGCCGTCTGCTGTGGCCGGTTACGGTTTTTCGCTGCAGCGCTTGCCAACCTGGGCCAGGTGCCGCTGCCGAGGCTGTGCAAGCTTCTGGTGACGGTTCGCCGGTCGGCGCTGCAAGCCATGCTCCGCAAGGCTGGTCTGCCTCTGCGCGCGCACCAGGCCTTCCTTCTGGCGATCGATATCGCCCGGCAGGCGGATGCCGATTTCACCTACGACCTGGCGCTGGACGAAGCCCGGATGCTGACGGAAACGCTGTTGTCCGAAATGCAGGACGGTGCCTTGGGGGCGGACGAAGACGTTGCCGCGTTCCTGCGCCGCTTCGCCATCGATGTTGCCCGCCTGGAAGCACGGCTACTCGTCAAGAACAGCGGGTTACGGGTGACAGCGGCCGCTTGAGCCGCTTTTGCGATCCGGCAACAGCAAATGTCTGCCTATGTTCGAAGGCGCACTTGTTTTCGGGCAGCGACCACGGACAGGTGTTAGGCTGTATGTAAGCTGACACCCCAACCGTTCGAAGCCGTCTATAAAGACGGCGCCGGGGGATGTGCCTATCCGCAAAACGCTCCACGCCGCACCGGGGTCTTGTTTCAGATCGCGGGCTTGCCGGAACAACGCAGCTTTAAGCGTTCAAAAAATCTAGCTTCAGCCGAGCGATTAAAGCCAATGGCAGTTCAATATCCAACTGGCCTTCGAGCTTTTGCAAGCAAGCTTTCTGCCGCAGGGGTGCGTCAATGTCTGTCGTCCGACACCGGGCACCATCCCGATGATCTTGTTGCCATAAACGGTCGGACTTTTCGGGCAACTATCGGCGGTTTTGGTGGTTGTGCTCGACTTCTTGCTGTTGCCAGAAGGGTCAGGCTTTCTGGTTGCAACACAGCGGCCGTTCTTTAGTTCCTGGTTCCGTCCACAGGTCAGCGGGCAAACGCGTCCGGTTGATTTCTTGAGTTGATCCAGAATGGCGGGGCTCGGGTCGAGTGAGGCAAGATCAATGCCCGCTTCATGCCCGTAGGTCCTCAACGCCCGACGGCTTTTGTTACCCCAGTCTCCGTCAACACGGCCAACGGAACAGCCGACCCGGTTGAGCTCGGTCTGCAGAGCCGTTGCCAGTTCCTCAGGCGAGAGCGGTGTTACCGGCGCTGGGGAGACGCTTGCCGGTGTTTCGTCGGGTGTCAGCGCAGCAACGGTGATTTCGTCAGCCGGCTTGGTTGCCGTTCTTTCAGTTGAGGTGTTCGCCGCCGAAGCGATGGTCTGGGCTTCTGCCTGTGCCTTGGCTTGGGCCTTTCGGCGCTCTTCGGCTTCGGCCTGGCGTTTGATCGACTCGATTTTCAGCCGGGCAAGGTCGGCATAGATCCCCTTGGGATACCGGGTGATGTAGCTTTCAAACATCTCCGGCCGGTTCGAGTTCTGGATCGTCTGCCAGTAGGTGATCTCGGCCGTCGTATCCGGCTTGGCCTGCTGGGCCTTGTCACGCTCCGCTTTCGCATTGATTTCGTCGATCCGGATCCGCGCGATATCAGCGAACTGACCTTCCGGGTAGCGAGACAGATAGGTCTCGAAATAAGCGGCATTCTGACCGGACTTGATGCTGTCCCAATAGGTCAGCTCAATCTGCGGGTTGATCGTCGGTTTCTTTTCTTCCGGCGGTTCGACAACTTCCACGGCTTTCAGGATGACTTCACCTGTCAGCGAGGAATTGTCCCAGGGGACCTGCTGTCCCTTGGTGGCTTCCAGGACGTCCCGACGCACCATCACAAGGTCGCGGGTAACGTCCTGCCCGGGCGTGCCCAGATGTTTGATCAGGGCAGATGTGAACGGGCTGTTTTTGCCGTCGCCATCAAGCGCGACATTTCCCGGCTGCGTGGCAAAGGAAATGAGGGAGCCAACCCCGGATCCGATCTTCGCAAGGCCTCTGCCAACAGCGCTTGATCGCGTTCCCATGGACCGGGCAAGGTTCTCTGTGAAGGGATTGTTCCGGCACGCATCCAGAAAGACCAGATTTACCTTCGTGCTCTGCTCCATGGCATTCAACACGAGGTTTGCTGGCAGCGTTTCGAAATCCAGGTCGAGATGGGTATCGAGCTGGGCGTCGACTGGGACAAGATAGTTCTCGCCATTTACCTGAATGCCATGACCTGCATAGAAGAACAGGGCAAGATCAGCCTTGTCGAGCTTCTTGATGAAGGCGCGCACGGTCTGGCGCATGTCCCTGAGGCTGAGGTCAAGGCCTGTCACCACATCGAACCCAAGATCCTTGAGCTTTTCCGACATGCCCTGTGCATCGTTATAGGGGTTCTTCAACTCCGCGACGTTGGCGTAGCCCGAGTTGCCTATCACGAGGGCTACTCTTCGTTCGGCTTGTGCGGAATTCAAAGACAGCAATAAAAGAAAAAAGACATAGAAAAAATGTTTCACGGCCAATCTCCAAGAATAACCGGAATGCTATGTCTGGCTGAATTCTGTGTCAATCAACTGTTTGACGTTGCTGCAGGAACGCCGTTTGAGAACCGGTCTTGCGAGACGTCAGGTTTCGTCCGGTTGCGGCGGGAACTGTGCAAGATATTCTTCCGTTACCCCTTGCAGGGTTTTCAGCAGTTCGACACCGGTCTTGTTGGCTTCGTCCTTTGCGCCTTCGGCCACCATGGCACGAATGGCCTCAACGTAGCGTTCGACAAGAGACAGGGGCAGCTTGTCGGGGGAGGGCACGGTTTCGATCAGGTGGCAGAAACTGGCAGCTGCCTGACCGACCAGCGGAAAGCCGAGTGTCAGGGCCTGGCCCTTGATGTTATGCGCGGCCTGAAACAGGCTGGCCAAGGTTTCGTCGTTCAATCCTTCGGTCCGAACGGCTTCCCAGGCGCGGAGCAGGGTGGCGCTTTCGTTGTCCATCCATGTTCCGAAGTGGGATGACAAGCGTGCCAGCGCCGCTTCCGCAGCCTTGACCGGATCGAACTTCTTCGCCTCGCGGGGCGTCAATTCCCGAACCTTGCTGCGCAAGTCCGATGGCGGGGACAAGATTTCATATTCCTGGTCCTTGGCAGTGTCGGCCATGACGGCAAATGTCCTCTATATCCTGGCTTGGTCTGGCATTGAGTGCGCCCAAGAGCATGTCTTGAGCACCGTTTGCCAGAGCCTGCGCCCCGCAGTATCGACAATCATGCTTAACAGTATGTTTCCGTAAGGATGTCCTGACCCTAATAGCGGAACATTTCTGTGAGGATGCGCTCGTCCCAGCCGTGATCGGAATCGAACATGATCACGCCTTCCGCCTCCGGCGCCTCACGCACGGCGACATGGGTGACATTGCGGATTTCTGTGTGGTCCGCCGATGCACTGACCGGGCGCTTGAAGGGATCGAGAATCTCGATGTCGACCTTTGCACCGTTGGGCAGGATCGCGCCGCGCCAGCGCCGTGGCCGGAAAGCGCTGATCGGGGTGAGCGCGAGCAGCTGGGCGGTGATCGGCAGGATCGGCCCATGTGCAGAAAGATTGTAGGCGGTGCTTCCGGCGGGAGTGGCGACAATGATGCCGTCGCAAACAAGCTCTTCCAGCCGGACGCGGCCGTCGACGGATACGCGCAGCCGGGCGGCCTGCGATGTCTGACGCAGCAAAGAAACCTCATTGATGGCCAGCGCATGATGAATGTCGTTTGCGGTTGTCGCCGTCATTTCCAGGGGACGGATGGTCGTGATGTCGGCCAGGGCAAGTCGGTCCTTCAGATCGAATTCCTTGTATTCGTTCATCAGGAAGCCGACGGAGCCGCGGTTCATGCCGTAGATCGGCTTGCCGCTGCCCATATGCCTGTGAAGCGTTTGCAGCATCAGGCCATCGCCACCGAGCGCCACGATGACATCAGCCTCGGCCACCGGAACATTGCCGTATCGGACGGACAGGTCTTCCCGTGCCTTGAGCGCTTCCTCCGTGTCGCTGGCTACAAAGGCAAGCTTCTCGGTGGAAACCGGACGGAAGTGTTCGGCACTGGAAGGAGGCACTGATTGGTACATGAGCCGGGGAGTCTTTGCGTCTGACAGTCTGCCGGCCGGAACCTGCTGGCATTGCGAAAAGGCATCCGACCGAACTTACGGAAGTAGCACCATAACCGGGCGACAGGCTGAGGTGCAGAGAAAATTTGTTTTTTCCGTCCGGATAGTGTTTGCGCGGCGGACGGGCATCAGTCGTGCGCATCTACAGATGGTCTGAGGGGCGGGGCCTCAGGTGGGCTTTGTGCTGGACAGTGCGGGTCTGCCAGAAGGTCCTGCCATCCGTAGAAAGGCACGATGGCTGAGCGGAGATCATCGATCCTGGCAGACATGATACCAGCCACCCGGAGCCCGTTCGGGGTTGCGACCAGAAGGGGCCCGCCAGACGCGCCTGCTTCCGAAGCGCAATCCGTCACCCAACTGTCCTCCGTGGTGCCCAGCACGCGACAGGCAGGCACAACAGTGGGCAGGAAACGGCGGCTCCGGCGATAGCCGGCGGATTGAAATCTTGTCTCCCTGGTCAGGATCGCCGCTTCTTCCAGAGCGAGAACCGGAACGGGCTGCAAGGTGCTTGGTTCTTTCAGTACGATGACGGCGACGTCCTTGTGAATGTCCTGCAGCTTGGGTTTTTGAGCAGGTTCGTAGCCCTGTGCGATGAGCACGCAAGCAGGAACCAGACGGGCAGAGTATTCGTCCCGGCGAACACCGGCGATGAACAGGAGGTCGTCAACCGGCAACGGTCTGCCTGTCGATTTGTTGTAAAGGCAATGGGCGGCGGTGAGCACGAGATCGGGCGCGATCAGCGTACCGGTGCACATGGTTGTCGACTTGAACCCGGCGAAGTTGACACGGCCGATGGATGTCCAGGGAGCCTCCGTCGAGTCGATGACCTTTAGTTCGGCTGCCGTCGCGGATGCAGCCTTGAAACAAAGCAGGGCGAGTGCGGTGAGGGCGATAGCGCGTAGTGCTATCCGTCCCGCAAATCTAAAAGGTCGATTGTTTTGCATCGCCGCCTGCATGCTCCAACACCCTCCTCAAGGGCTCATCTTGGCGCTTGGAGCTTAATGCGGACCTAAGCGGACTGGCGAAAGGCCGGGCTATTCCCGGTAGTAGTCCCAGACCAGGGAGCGGGCCAACGTTTCGTCGTTGTGGCACATTCTGGCTCCCAGCAGCGCATTGAGGTTGGCAATAACCTGTTCCGGATATTGCGCGGCCTCGTTGACCGGAGCACCCTGCGTGGAGGCCGCCTTCATCAGAATATTCGGCAATCCGGAAAAATGCACGAATTGCCAGTCCCGGCCAAGGCGGCACAGCGCTGCGGGTGAACCCTCATGGGCAGATGCCGGGAATTCGCCGGGCCATTTCTTCAGAAACTGCCGGTAGTCGAATTCCCACATGGCGGCATCCCGCCAGGAGAGAGGAGTTTGGCCGGAAAGATACGGTATCAAGCTTGCGCCGTCGGGGGCGTGTTCAGGGGCAATGTCCAGCAGATCCAGCAGGGTGGGAAAGATGTCGGTGGAGGATGTGAAAGCAGTGACCCGGGTCGCGCTGGTCTTTCCCGGTGGGCGGATCATCAGGGGGATGTGATAGCTTTCACGGTAAATTCCGCCTTTGCCAAGCATCCAGTGGTCGCCCATCATTTCCGCATGATCGGACGTGAAAATGATCAGCGTGTTGTCGAGGGCTTCCAGCGCCTGAAAGATCCGGCCAAGCTGAGCATCCACTTCGGTAATCATGCCGTAATAGAGCGCACGAAGCCGTTTCAGATCGCGCGGCGTCAAATCGCGCACGAGGTCTTTGGTGCCGGGCAGATGGGAGGCGAGCTGCTGATAATCCTGCAAGGCCGCCACCAGGGGGTGAAATGCAGCTTCTTCGGCTGCGGTCGGCGCACCTGAAAAGCCGGGACCGTCCTCCGGATCATACAGGGTGTGATAGGGGGCAGGAACCGCGATAGGCGGATGCGGGCGCAGGAAGGAGACATGCGCCATCCACGGCCGGTCTTCCTCCTGTTCACCGAGCCATGTGAGGAAAGCATTCGTCAGGAAGGCGGTCTGGGTTTCATCCCTGGAGTATCTGGCCGACCGGAGGCTGACCTTTTCCCCGTCCTCTGGTTCCACATGATGGATGGTGGGGAAACCGGCCGGATCGTGGCCGCGTGCCGCCATCCAGGAAAGCCATTGCTTTTCATCCTCGGCAAGAGGCTGATGAACCTGGAAGCCGGGCAGAATGCCTTCGTAGGTCGACAGGACAGGATCGTTCGGATGATGCTGGCGCGGATCCGGCGCGGTGTCGGTGTAGCCAAACAGTGTCGGCGAATACCCGGCCCGGCGGGCCGCGCGGGCGATGTTGTCGAACCGGTCATCCAGTGGCGCGCCATTCCAGACGACCCGGTGGTTCATCTGATAAAGCCCTGTGTAGAGCGATGCCCGCGCAGGCGAGCAGGAGGCCGTTGCCGCGTAGTGCTGCTCGAAGACGGTTGCGGTTTCGGCGAAGGCATCCAGGTTCGGCGTCTGCACAACCGGGTGACCAACGGTGCCAAGGCAATCGCCCCGCCATTGGTCCGCAGTGATCAGCAGGATGTTCGGACGCGTCATACAGCTTCCAGTTTCTCGATCAGGGCGGGCAGATCCGCGACCGTATCGATCACATAATCCGCACCGGCTTTCCTGAGCTGTACCGTGGCATGCTGGCGCAGTGCGTCAACCTCATCTTCTGAAAGGGCAGCAAGGTCTTCCGGTGTCTTGCCGGCATAATTGCCGGACAAGGCAAGCCCGACTGTCAGGCAGCCTGCTGCGACGCCTTCGGCGATGCCGGGTTCGGTGTCATCCACCTTGATCACCGCGCTTGGCGGATAGGCGACCAGATCGACAAAGCACTTATACATGCCGAGAGGGCCGGGGCGGCCTTCCGGCAGGTCGTCGGCACACACAAGGTTGTCCGGTTCATAGCCCTGTTCGGCAGCTTTTGGCAGCACGCGTTCCATGATCGAGCGTGTGTAGCCTGTGGTCGAGCCGATTTTCATGCCCTTGGCGCGAAGCGACCTGACCACATCGGTGGCTCCGGGTACCAGATCGGAGAAATCGGCAACGACGTCCTCGTTCATCGGCACGAAAATCTTGTAGACCTTGTCGACATCGGCATCCGTGGGCGCATGGCCGTATTTGGCGGTCCATTGGGCGCTGATGTCCGGATCGTCCATCATGGAGCGGATATGGTCCCATTTGGGTTTGCCCATCGGGCCACGTGCCTGGTTTATGGTTGCCTTGATGCCGAATGTCTCGAACGCTTTTACGAAGACACCCATGGGGGCAAAGGAGCCGAAATCGATCATGGTGCCGGCCCAGTCGAAGACCACGGCTTTGAATTTGCTCATCTTGGTTCCTTACGCATAGAGAACGGCAATTGTTTCCTCGCCAATGGCGAAGGCGGTTGAAGCGCCGCAACCGGCCGTCACGACGACAATGCGGGTGGCGCTGTCCGGCGCATCGGTAAAGCGCCAACGGTCGGAGGCGGAGGCATAGGTGCCGATCCAGGTTTCCGAAATCTCATAGGGTCCAAGATCCAGGACAGTTTCCATCTCATGCAGGATTAAATCGTTCACGATCTTATCGGTAAACGGGTCAGGCGTGGCGCTGTAGTGATGGCTGTCACCAACGACGAGGCTGCCGTCTTCGGACTGGACGACAATCAGATGAATCCCGTTCTCTCGATGGTCGGCCATCTCCCGGTCCAGCCTGGTTTTCAAGGGAGTTGCCTCGGGGAGTTCAGCATAGCCAAGGTACCGGGCAAGGCCGAGGTCGGACATGACGGCGGTGCCAAGGTCGATGCGTTTGTGCGGGGCTACGCGCAACATCTGCAGTTTGCAGCGTGTGACTTCATAAGCGGAGATCCGGTCCGAAAAAAGCGTCGTGCCATCGTCGCCGGGGCAGACTATCACGGCCTCCGCGTGCACGGTTCCGCGGGAGGTTTCCAGTTTAGGCGTTTCGACGGAATTGACGCTTGTCTGCCAAAGAAAGTCGACCGCATGTGCCTCTTCCAGCCAGTTGGCAATCCGGGGCAGGGCATCCTTGGATTCCACCCTCACTTCCAGAGGGGAATAGAGGGCGCAGGTGATCTTGTCCTGTCGCAACCGTGGAACCTTGAGCGCAGCTTCGGTCGCCGTCAGGCGCTGGCAGTCCGCTCCCATTTCGGTCTTCAGAAACGCTTCGATGACGGCTTCGGATTCCGGAAGCCTTGCGGTCATCGTCAGGCCTTCATGCAACAGCGGAATGCGAGCAGCTTCTGCAACTTCCGCCCACACTTGACGACTGCGGGCCGCTTTCTGCCAGCAATCGCCCGCCTGCTGACCTGTCACGGTCACGAAGCCGAAATTGCGGATGGATGCGCCGTTGGCCTGTTTGTCGCGATCAATGACAACCACCTTCATGCCGCGCCTGACCGCTGCAAGTGCGTGTGCAAGTCCGACGATTCCGGCGCCAACGATCGCAAGGTCATAGGATCTCTGTTTCATGCAGAAGGTCTCTGGAATTGTGTTGGAGACGTTTGAAAATCAGCGCCACGCTTTCATCGCGGGCGATGGAGGCGATACCGGCGCCAAGTTTTGAAAGCGTCGGGGCAAGTAACCACGGGAGCTGCTAAAGGTCTATCAAGGGTGTGATTGTATAGCTTTTAATTATGGATTGATGGGTGACTTCAACCTGTCATGAAGTGGGCAAACCGTCGCGAAAGGCCTCTATGGCTGCCACCTTGTCCATGTCCTTTTGCCAGACCGCAAAATGGTTCGCGTCGAGGTTCGCATCTTCAATGGGTACACCGACACAGCCGTCTCGCTCACTGATTTCCGCTTCCAGCGCGACGCCGATACCCGAACCGGATCTGACCAGTGTTGCTATTGATCCCCAGGAGCCGAGAGCAAGTGCGGTCATTGGCCTTATCCCGGCAAGCGTGGCCGCAGCTTCGAAAAGTCTGCGGGTTCCGGAACTTCCTTCGCGTTGAAGGAGGGGAAGCTCGGCAACGTCTTTCCAGGAAGCATTCTCCTGCTTCGTCAACGGGTGCTCTGGAGGAACTGCCAGAACAACGCGCGTCTTCAGGATCAATTCCCCTTTGAGGCCTGCCGGAATTTCGCGGCCGGTGATGAAGCCGATATCGAGAGAGCCTGTTTCGATCAGGTCAACGATGTCCTGGCTTGCGAGGGCGCGGGCTTCGATCGCGATTGTCGGGTGGTTTGCCATGAAGGACGAGATGATCGGGATGGCGAGCTGATATGTGGAATAGCCGATCCTGAGTTCACCGGCGGCAAGGGCGCGGTGGTGGGAGAGCTCTGTTTCCAGATCGCCGGCCAATGCCAGCAAGGCCCTGATACGTGGCAAGAGAGCTGCAAGAGCCGGGGTTGCGGAGACGGAATAGCCGCTTTTTACCAGCAACTTTGTCTTGAAGCGGCTTTCCAGACCCTGAATGTGATTGGAGATAGACGGCTGTGAAACGCCGAGTTCCTTCGCCGCTTCCGTGAAGCTCCCGGTGCGCACCACAGCTTCCAACGCACGCAGCTGCGCCAGACTCAGGTTACCTACGGTGCGCGCCGGTTCCTTCTTCACCAGGCTTCAGGCCGCGATCTTGGCGACAGGTGCGCGGCAGACCCCCGTCTGTTCCAGGTGGTGAGCAACACGAAGCGCGAGGTCCTCGCGCCAGGCAGGGGCGATGACCTGAACGCCGATGGGTAATTTTGCACCTTCCAGCCAGATGGGAACCGTTACTGCGGGAAGGCCGATAAAGGAGATTGGCTGGGTGAACAGACCGATGTTGGGCCGGGCCGGCATTGTTTCACCACCGATGGTGAAGGTCTTGGTGCCGGAGGCAAGGGCAGGGAAGGGTGTTGCGGGTGCCAGAAGGACGTCCACGTTTTCGAAGATCTTGCGGAAGAGGTCGCGGAACCAGCTGCGGAAGCGCTGGGCCTTCTGGACCCAGATGGCCGGCACCATCGTGCCCGCCAGAAAGCGGTCACGCGTTTCCGGGTCGAAATCCCGGGGCCGTTCCAGGATGCGGTTGAGATGCAAGGTGGAGCCTTCGGCGGCCGTGATGACATAGGCGGCAGCCCGGGCGCGGGCGGCTTCCGGAATGTCGATCTCAAGGCTGGCGCCAAGTGCCCGCGCAACAAGATCAACGGCATTTAGGGCATCGGGAAGGGCTTTCTCGCGAAAGTATCCGCCGGCGACCGCAATGCGCAGCGGCCCGATGTCCTCTGCAAGCCGGGCATGGGTTTCAATTTCCGGATGGTCCGTCTGGGCCGGATCAGCCGGGTCATGGCCCTGAAGGACGTCAAAGATCAGGGCCAGGTCCTCGGCCGAGCGGGTCAGCGGACCGAGATGGTCCAGGCTGCCAACAAAAGGATAGGTTCCCGCGCGGCTAAGGCGTCCGTAAGTCGGCTTCAGGCCGAACAGGCCGCAGAACGAGGCCGGTACGCGAATGGAACCGTTGGTGTCGGACCCCATGGCAAGCGGCACCATGCCGGCGGCGGTTGCCGCCGCAGAACCGGAGGACGAGCCACCAGTCATGTAGCCGGTATCGTGAGGGTTGCGGCAGATGCCGTCGTGCGCGTTTTCGCCTGTGAAATCATAGGCGTATTCGCCCATGTGCGTTGCACCGACCAGGATTGCTCCAGCCTCCTTCAGTTTGCGCACCAGTGTTGCGTCGGTGGTGGCGGGCGGGTTTTCGCGGCTGATCTTCGCACCGGCGCGCGTGGTCAGGCCTTCTACATCGTAAAGGTTCTTGACTGCATAGGGCACACCAGCAAGCGGCAGGCTGCGGCCCTCCGCGACTGCGTCATCGACGGCGCGCGCTTCAAGAAGGGCACGTTCGCCCAGAACGTCGGTAAAGGCATTGACCCTGGGGTTGAGGCTTTCTATCGCCTGGAGCGACGCGTAGGCAGCTTCCAGAGCCTTCATGTCACCACTGTTGACGGCAGCGGCTGTCTGAGCCGCGGTGAGGCTGTTCAATTCCTTGGTTTCATGGCTCATGGGACAAAGACCGGCGCGGCTTCGGCGTGATCCTCCAGCGGGAAATCCAGTACCGCTTCGGCAGCTTTTTCGATTGCGGCAATATGCATTTCCACGACAGGACGCCAGTCTTCCTCGATCGCCAGACCCAGCATCTTTTCCATGTGGGCTACATGTGCCTTGGGCTCAAACGTGTCCGCCATCCCGCTGTCCTCCATCCCGAATTTTGCTGAACGCATCTTTCAAAGGCTACAGGGCGCTGTCCAGAGAAGATTTTGCCTTTTGTCATTTGAGCTTCCCCGGGGTGTGGACTCATAAATGAAGATGAAATGGTTTTAGGCGGATTGGTCTTCGTAAAGGCGCGGAAGGGTGGGAAATGTGGCTCATTTTCAAGCTTCCGCAACCCTGAGAAGGACCAATCCGGTCGAGGCCGAAGGACATGAAAATGGCTTCACCGCGTGTCGTCAGCCTGCTTGACCGGGCAGAAAGCCCGCTCCGCGCACACCTCCTGACGCGGTTTCGCCAGGTCTCATGCCGTTTCGTCTTCATTTATGGGTCCACACCCTTGGCCATGTTTCACAAGGACGGGGATCGGTTTGAAAGCACATATTGCTGTTGTTGCAGTGCGGCATTTGTGTTGCATAAAAACTAGCCCTGCGCATAATGGCGCCATGAGCGGCGGGCTTTCCATTCTGGTTATTGATGACAACAAGATCCGTGCCTCGATCATCGAGCAGGGATTGCGCGATGCCGGGCACGACAAAGTCATTGTCGTGCACCAGATGGAAGGACTGGTTCGCCAGATTTCAGACATCAATCCGGATGTGATTGTGATCGATCTGGAGAACCCGAATCGAGATCAGCTTGAGCACATGTTCCAGGTATCGCGGGCGGTGCGGCGACCGATTGCGATGTTCGTCGACAAGTCGGACAGTAATTCCATCGAGGCGGCCGTCGATGCAGGCGTATCGGCTTACATCGTCGACGGACTGAAGCGGGAACGGGTCAAATCGATCCTGGACATGGCGATCAGCCGGTTCCGCGCGTTTTCCAGGCTGACGGAGGAGCTGGAGGAAGTGCGCTCTGAACTTGCTGACCGGAAGACCATCGACCGTGCCAAAGGCATTCTCATGAAATCCAAGGGGCTCAGCGAACAGGAGGCCTATGACCTTCTGCGCCGAACGGCGATGAACCAGAGTCGTAAAATCATCGATGTGGCACAGAGCCTTGTGATCGCCAGCGGATTGCTGGGAGACTGACGCGATGACAACAACAGCGACCGGACGGGGAGAAACGGCCAACCAGAGGACTGCAGGATCATGAATACGAACCTCAAGCCTGTCATCGCAGGATTTATTCCGCTTCTGGATAGTGCCGTCATCGTGGCAGCTGCCGAGTTCGGCTTTGCAGAACAGGAAGGCATTGCGCTCAAGCTGATCCGGGAGACATCCTGGGCCAACATCCGCGACCGGATTTCCGTTGGCCATTTCGATGTTGCCCATATGCTCGCGCCGATGCCGATTGCCTCCAGCCTCAACCTGACCAGTCTTGCCGTGCCCATGCTTGCCCCCATGCTTCTGGGGCTCGGGGGCAACGCGATTACCGTGTCCAACGTCCTTTGGGCCGATATGGCGGCTGCGGGCGCCGATCCCGAAGGCGATCCTGCATCCACGGGCGCTGCGCTTGCGCGCGTGATCGCCGGAAAGCAGAAGGCTGGTGCGCCGCCGCTTCATTTTGGTGTCGTGCACCCGTTTTCAGGCCATGCCTACGAATTGCGCTATTGGCTTGCCGCCGCCGGGGTCGATCCGGACCGGGATGCGGAGATCACGGTGCTTGCGCCACAGGTCATGGCGGACGCCTTGGCTGAAGGCCAACTTGACGGCTATTGCGTCGGTGAGCCCTGGAACACGGCCGCCGTCGTGGCGGGAACGGGGCGAATTGCCACTTACAAACAGGCGATCTGGCCGGACAGTCCGGAAAAAGTACTTGGCGTCACACGCAAATGGGCCGAAGCCAATCCGGAAACGCTGGCCGCGCTGATGCGGGCCTTTTCGGCTGCTGCCGACTGGTGCGCCGATCCGAAGAACAATGTGGAGCTGGCAGAGGTGCTGGCAAGGTCCGATCTTCTGGCCTGTCCCACTGAAATCTGCCTTGCGGCTCTGTCTGGCCGGATCAGGCTGGATCCGCAGTCAGTCAAGGATGTTCCGGACTTTCTCACCTTCTCCGGCGGCGTCAAGGCAGCGCCTATGCCGGTTTATGGCAAATGGTTCTACGAGCAGATGGTGCGTTGGGGGCAGGTGGAACCGTCGGAGCAGGCGGAAAAGGAAGTTGAAAAGGTGTTTTCGCCGACCGTCTATCTTGAAGCGCTGGGTCTGACCGGGGTGGCGACAGACGCAACCATAGAGATGTTTGACGACGCTCGTTCCTGAACGTCGAAGCAGACGAACTGGAGCAATCCAGGTGAGGTTGCGATGCACAAAAAACACTCAGTTGCCTGCATGCTTCGCTGACCAAATATGCACCTTGTGCAGGTGGTCAAATTTTCCTGATATCATAAGTCCTTGAAAACAAGGGAAGAAGCCGTTTTTCTGAAACTGGCACAGATCGTGCTTTTAAGGGGGTAGGGCCGACGTTGGCCCACCAAATATCGCACCCACTGCTGGGTGCACAGGCAAAGCCGCCGATCTGAATCGCATGGGACCTCCTCCCCTCGTGCGGTTCGGTCGGCGGCTTTTTTTTGTTCCTGTGCCCGGCTGAAGACGGCGCAGGACGAACGAGGGACAGGACGCGACAATGAAGAAGACCCTTACTATCACCCGCCGGACCGCACTTGGTGCCCTGATGGCTGCGACGGCTCTGGTGTCCGCTTCCAGTGCTTATGCCGAGATGCTGGATGTCGAAAAGGACGAGCTCACGTTCGGCTTCATCAAGCTGACAGACATGGCGCCGCTCGCCGTTGCCTATGAGCTTGGCTACTTCGAGGATGAAGGCCTCTTTGTCACGCTGGAGCCGCAGGCCAACTGGAAGGTTCTGCTCGACAGGGTGATCACCGGCGAACTGGACGGTGCACACATGCTGGCAGGCCAGCCGCTGGCTGCCACCATCGGCTTCGGCACCAAGGCACATATCGTGACGCCGTTCTCCATGGATCTGAACGGCAACGGCATCACCGTTTCCAACGAAATCTTCGAGATGATGAAGCCGCACCTGGAAATGCAGGAAGACGGCAAACCGGTTCACCCGATCAAGGCTTCGGCACTGAAGCCGGTTGTCGACCAGTTCAAGTCCGAGGGCAAGCCGTTCAACATGGGCATGGTCTTCCCGGTTTCCACCCATAACTACGAGCTGCGCTACTGGCTGGCGTCGGGCGATATCAATCCGGGCTTTTATTCCAAGTCCGATATTTCCGGCCAGATTCAGGCCGATGCGCTCTTGTCCGTGACGCCGCCTCCGCAGATGCCGTCAACGCTGGAAGCAGGCACCATCTATGGCTATTGCGTCGGCGAGCCCTGGAACCAGCAGGCTGTCTTCAAGGGCATCGGCGTCCCGGTCATCACCGATTACGAGATCTGGAAGAACAATCCGGAAAAGGTGTTCGGTCTGACGCAGGAATTTACCGAAGAATATCCGAACACAACGCTTGCTCTCACCAAGGCGCTGATCCGCGCAGCCAAGTGGCTTGACGAGAACGACAATGCAAACCGCATGGAAGCCGTCGAGATCCTGTCCCGTTCGGAATATGTCGGTGCGGACGCGGAAGTGATCGCCAACTCCATGACCGGCACCTTCGAATATGAGAAGGGCGACAAGCGCGACGTTCCCGACTTCAATGTCTTCTACCGCTACTACGCCACCTATCCCTTCTATTCCGATGCCGTCTGGTACCTGACCCAGATGCGCCGCTGGGGCCAGATTGCCGAGTACAAGCCGGACAGCTGGTACGACGAAGTTGCGCGGTCTGTCTATCGCCCGGACATCTATCTGAAAGCCGCGGAAATGCTGGTCGAGGAAGGGTATGTGGCCAAGGAAGACTTCCCGTGGGAAACGGATGGCTACCGTGCTCCGACCCCCGCGGCGGACATCATCGACGGCATTCCCTACGACGGCAAACAGCCGAACGCCTACATCGACAGCCTTCCGATTGGCCTGAAGGGCAAGCAGGTGGTCGACGGCAATCAGGTTGTTGGCGGCTGATAACTCCCCCCAACTGGAGCGGCGGTCGAGCAGCCCCGCCGCTCCCTCTTTCTCATTCGGAACGAACCGACAGACTTCGAACAAGGATCGCCATCATGGCCAATGCCGATACCGCAGGCAGTCAGGATCTTGCCCGCGCCGCGCGACGGGAAAAACTCTTCACACGGATCAACAAGGCCGCCGGCTGGCTGGATGCACTGGGCCTGTCCTGGACCGTGCCTCTCCTGAAGATTGCCGCGGGCGACAACCCCAAGGAACAGTTGGGGGAGCTCAAACGTGTCCTCGTGATCCCGCTGCTGGGCATCATTGCCTTTCTCGTCCTCTGGGGGGCGTTGGCGCCGCAGGTGCAGACGTCGCTTGGCGCCGTTCCCGGACCTGCAGCGGTCTGGTCCCAGGCGGTCAACCTCTGGGACGATCATGTGCGCGAGCGTGAAAAGGCGGCTGCTTTCTACGAGCGCCAGGATAAGCGTAACGCCAAATACGAAGCCGAAGGCAAGACCGACAAGATCAAGTTTCGTGACTATACCGGCAAGCCGACCTACCTCGACCAGATCGGCACGTCGCTGAAGACTGTCGGCCTCGGCTTCCTGATCGCAACGCTGATCTCCGTGCCGCTCGGCATTGCTTCGGGCCTGTCGCGCTCCTTCAACGGGGCGATCAACCCGCTGATCCAGATCTTCAAGCCGGTGTCGCCGCTGGCCTGGTTGCCGATCGTCACGATGATCGTGTCGGCGACATATGCCAACCCGGTCGACTGGCTGTCGAAATCCCTCCTGATTTCCGCCGTCACCGTGACCCTTTGCTCCATGTGGCCGACACTGATCAACACCGCGCTGGGTGTCGCCTCGGTCGACAAGGACCTGATGAATGTTGGCCGTGTTCTGCAACTGCCGACCTGGAAGACCGTTACCAAGCTGGTTCTGCCGTCTTCTCTGCCGCTGATCTTCACCGGGTTGCGCCTGTCGCTGGGCGTGGGCTGGATGGTTCTGATTGCCGCGGAAATGCTGGCCCAGAACCCGGGTCTTGGAAAATTCGTCTGGGACGAATTCCAGAATGGCTCCTCCCAGTCGCTCGCCAAGATCATGGTCGCGGTTCTGACCATCGGCATCATCGGCTTCATGCTGGACCGGCTGATGTTCGCTTTGCAGCGCGCCTTCACATTCTCGGCCAATCGCTAAGGAGACGGATATGTCCTTTCTGGAAATCTCCGGCGTCTCCAAAAGCTACGGCCAAGGCGCTGACCGCACCCAGGTGCTGGATGACATCAACCTGAAGGTGGAAGAGGGTGAGTTCATTGCCATTGTCGGCTTTTCCGGCACGGGCAAGACCACGCTGATCTCTCTGCTGGCGGGTCTGATCGAGCCGGACAAGGGCGGCATCATCTTCAAGAACAAGGAAATCGACGGCCCGCATCCGGATCGCGGCGTGGTGTTCCAGTCCTATTCGCTGATGCCCTGGCTCACGGTGTTCGGCAATGTGGCACTGGCCGTCGACAGTGTTTTCAGGAAGAAGAGCTCGGCCGAGCGCAAGGCGATCTGCGACAAATACATCGAGATGGTCGGCCTGGGGCATGCCAGGGACCGCAAGCCGTCGGAGCTTTCCGGCGGCATGCGCCAACGGGTGGCCGTGGCGCGGGCCCTTGCCATGCAGCCCGAGCTTCTGCTGCTGGACGAGCCGCTGTCGGCGCTCGATGCCCTGACGCGCGCAAAACTTCAGGACGAATTCGCCGCGATCTGCGACGAGGAAAAGAAGACCATCGTTCTCATCACCAATGACGTCGATGAAGCGATCCTTCTGGCGGACCGGATCATTCCGTTGAAGCCCGGCACACCGGCAACGCTTGGTCCGGAGTTCAAGGTGTCGTTTCAGCGGCCGCGAGACAGAGGCGAACTCAATCACGACGACGACTTCATTCGGCTGCGGGCCGAGGTCACCGCATATCTGATGGAAGCAGGGTCTGAGCGCGGGGCGGATCTGGAGCGGGAAATCGTCCTGCCGAACATCGTTCCGATCACCCAGCGGCCCAAGCCTGCGGACAAGCTTCCGGTGGCCTATGAGCGGGCATCGGAATCCGCGGTTCAGGACCGTTATCTCGACTTCTCGCAGTTGAAGAAGGTCTATCCGACCCCAAAGGGGCCGCTGACGGTTGTCGACGGCTTCGACCTGAAGATGAAGAAGGGCGAGTTCATCACCCTGATCGGTCACTCGGGGTGCGGCAAGTCGACGGTCCTGTCGATGGTGGCCGGGCTC
The DNA here is from genome assembly GCF_008107695.1 of Stappia sp. BW2. Classification (GTDB taxonomy): domain Bacteria; phylum Pseudomonadota; class Alphaproteobacteria; order Rhizobiales; family Stappiaceae; genus Roseibium. The sequence continues at coordinate 1,005,822 of NZ_VIRG01000070.1, forward strand.
AACAAGATCACCGAAGGTGCCATCGTTCTCGATGGCACCCATGTAACCCAGGCCGGTCCAGACCGGGCAGTCGTCTTCCAGGCGCCAAGCCTGATGCCCTGGCTGACAGCCTACGAGAATGTCGAACTGGGCGTCGACAAGGTCTATCCGGATGCGTCCAAGTCCGAAAAGCGCGATGTGATCGAATATTACCTCGCCAAGGTCGGCCTGTCGGACGCAATGCACAAGGCTGCGTCCGAGCTTTCCAACGGTATGAAGCAGCGTGTCGGTATCGCACGGGCCTTTGCCCTGTCACCGAAGCTTCTGCTTCTGGATGAGCCGTTCGGCATGCTCGACAGCCTGACCCGCTGGGAGCTGCAGGACGTGCTGATGGACGTCTGGAAGCGCACCCAGGTGACGGCCGTCTGCGTCACGCACGATGTCGATGAGGCCATCCTGCTGGCCGACCGTGTGGTGATGATGTCAAACGGGCCGAACGCCCGTATCGGCAACATCATGGAAGTGGATCTGCCGCGACCACGCTCGCGCAAGGAGCTGCTCGCCCATGCGGATTACTACGCCTACCGCGAGGAGCTTCTGGACTTCCTGGAAGCCTATGAGGGCGGTGCGGATCCCAGTGAAGACCAATTGAAATCCATTCAGGAAAAACGAGCCAAACGGATGGCCCGTCAATCTGCGGCGGCCGAAGCAGCCGAATGAAAGTCTGGAGAAAAGCCATGACAAAACAGAAACTTGTCATTGTCGGTAACGGCATGGCGCCCGGGCGGATGCTCGAAAACCTGTTTGAAAAAGACCGGGATGCCTTTGAGGTCACCATTTTCAATGCGGAGCCGCGGGTCAACTACAACCGGTTGATGCTGTCGCCGGTGCTGTCGGGTGAAAAGACCTATGAAGATATCATCACCCACGGCGACGACTGGTACGGCGAACATGGTGTGACCCTGCACAAGGGGGCTCGTGTTTCCGAGATCGACCGGCAAGCCAAGACCGTCACATCGGACACGGGCATCACCGTCACATACGACAAGCTGGTGATCGCCACGGGATCGTCTCCCTTCATCATCCCGCTTCCGGGGAAGGATCTCGACGGCGTTCTGACCTATCGCGATCTGGATGACGTGGAAAAGATGCTGAATGCCGCCAAACGCGGCGGACGAGCTGTCGTCATCGGTGGTGGGCTACTTGGCCTTGAAGCGGCGGCCGGCCTCAAGATGCAGGGCATGGACGTTACGGTTCTGCACCTGATGCCGACCCTCATGGAACGCCAGCTTGACCCGGCTGCCGGGTTTCTGCTCGAGGAGGAATTCAGGCGCCGCGGCATTGATGTACGCACCAAGGCAAACAGCCATGAAATTATGGGCGATGATGCCGGCAAGGTGAGGGGCATACGGCTCGATGACGGAACCGAGATCGAGGCTTCGATCATTGTCATGGCCGTTGGCATCCGCCCGTCGGCTGACCTTGCCAGGGCAGTCGGGTTGGACGTCAATCGCGGTGTTCTGGTCGGCGACGACATGCGCACAAGCGATGCTGACATCTTCTCGCTCGGCGAATGCGTCGAACACCAGGGCATGTGCTACGGCCTTGTTGCGCCGCTATATGAAATGGCGGGGGTGATTGCCGACAACCTGCTTGGCGGTTCTTCCGAGTATAAGGGGTCCGTTACCGCGACGAAGCTGAAGGTAACCGGTGTCGACCTCTATTCGGCAGGTGATTTTTCCGAAGGTGACGATCGGGAAGAGATCGTCCTGCGGGATGCGTCGGCCGGTGTCTACAAGCGGATTGTCCTGAAAGACAACAAGATCGTCGGTGCCGTACTTTACGGCGAAACCTCCGACGGTCCTTGGTTCTTCGACCTTTTGAAGAAAGGGACCGACGTCTCCGAAATGCGTGAGACGCTTATCTTTGGTCAGGCCTACCAGGGAGGGACCCCACTGGACCCTACGGCGGCCGTTGCAGCCTTGCCGGATGATGCGGAAATCTGCGGCTGCAACGGCATTTGCAAGGGAAAGATCGTTGCCACGATCAAGGAAAAGGGCCTGACGAGCCTGGACGGTGTGCGGGCGCACACAAAGGCATCCAACTCCTGCGGCACCTGTACGGGGCTGGTCGAGCAGTTGATGCAGGTGACTCTGGGCGACGCCTATAATCCGGCAGCTGTCACACCGATGTGTGGCTGCACCCACCTCGGCCACGACGAGGTTCGCCGTCTGATCAAGTCCAAGGAATTGAAATCCATTCCGGCCGTGATGCAGGAACTGGAATGGACCACGTCCGGCGGCTGCGCCAAGTGCCGGCCGGCGCTCAACTACTATCTGGTCTCCGACTGGCCGGATGAATATGCGGACGACTACCAGTCCCGTTTCATCAACGAACGTGTCCACGCCAACATCCAGAAAGATGGCACCTATTCAGTCGTTCCGCGCATGTGGGGCGGCATGACGTCTTCAAAGGAACTGAGGGCAATTGCCGATGTCGTCGACAAGTTCAACATTCCGGCGGTGAAATGCACCGGTGGCCAGCGCATAGACATGCTGGGCATCAAGAAGGAAGACCTTCCTGCGGTCTGGGCAGACCTTGGCAAGGCCGGGTTCGTTTCCGGGCAGGCCTATGCCAAGGGCCTCAGGACTGTGAAGACCTGCGTCGGTACGGACTGGTGCCGCTTCGGTACGCAGGATTCCACCGGTCTCGGCATCAAGCTGGAAAAATTCATGTGGGGCTCCTGGACGCCCGCGAAGCTGAAGATGGCGGTCTCCGGCTGCCCGCGAAACTGCGCGGAAGCGACTTGCAAGGACATCGGCATCATCTGCGTTGATAGCGGTTACGAGATCCATTTCGCGGGGGCTGCCGGTCTCGACATCAAGGGCACGGAAGTTCTCGGCATGGTGAAGACCGAGGATGAGGCAATCGAGCATGTTGCCGCGCTTGCACAGATGTACCGCGAACAGGGCCATTACCTGGAGCGGATCTACAAGTGGGCCAAGCGCATCGGGCTGGACGAGATCCGGCGCCAGATCATGGACGATGCGGCGATGCGCAAGGCGTATTTCGACCGTTTCGTCTTCTCCCAGAAATTCGCACAGGTCGATCCGTGGTCGGAGCGTGTCTCCGGCAAGGACAAACATGAGTTCAAGCCGATGGCTGTTCTGACAAAGGAGGCTGCCGAATGACCGCCGATATTCGTAAATGGGTTCATATCGGTACCCTCGAAGATGTTCCTAGGGAGGGAGCACGGTGCGTGAAGAACGGCGATATGACCATCGCCGTCTTCCGCACCGCAAAGGACGATGTCTTCGCCCTGGAAGACAAGTGCCCGCACAAGAACGGGCCTCTCAGTCAGGGGATCGTGCATGACGGCTGTGTGACCTGCCCGTTGCACAACTGGGTCATTTCCCTGGAGACCGGAGCTGCGCAAGGGGCCGACGAAGGCCATACGGCGGCTTTTCCCGTCCGTCTGGAAGACGGCCAAATCCTCATTGATCTTTCCTATTCACACGAAGCCGTCTGACCGGCTGAGCTCTCTCGCGAAAGGAATTCAGATGTCATACGTAACGCCACAGGAATTTGCCTCGAAAATGATCGATGCGGGCGAATCGAAAATTTTCATGTCCACCAAGGACACACTTATCCGTGCCTATATGGCAGGTGCCATTCTGGCACTTGCAGCGGCCTTCTCCGTGACCATTGCCGTTAATACCGGCAACTTCCTGGCGGCTTCGGTGCTGTTTCCGGTCGGCTTCTGCATGCTCTACCTGCTGGGCTTCGATCTGCTGACCGGTGTGTTCACGCTGGCACCACTGGCCGTGATCGCAAAACGTCCTGGCTGCACCTGGGGCGGTGTCTTCCGCAACTGGGGTCTGGTTTTCACCGGTAACTTTGCCGGTGCCCTGACGACCGCGGTTTTCATGGCGATCATTTTCACCATGGCCTTCAGCCAGGAGCCGAACGCTGTCGGCCAGAAAATCGGCAAGATCGGTGAAGCGCGAACCCTTGGCTATGCCGCCGCAGGCTGGGCTGGCCTTCTGACCGTCTTCATTCGCGCCGTGATGTGCAACTGGATGGTGTCGACCGGTGTCGTGGCCGCGATGATGTCCAGCTCGGTCTCCGGCAAGATCATGGCCATGTGGATGCCGATCCTCGTGTTCTTCTATCTCGGCTTCGAGCATTCCATCGTGAACATGTTCCTGTTCCCGTCCGGCATCATGCTTGGCGGCAACTTCACCTGGTTCGATTATCTTGCCTACAACGAAATTCCGGTGGTGTTCGGCAACCTGGTCGGCGGGCTCACCTTCGTTGGCGGCATGATCTATGCCACCCACTACAAGACCTCGCCTTCGCGTAAGGCCGGCTACGAAAAAGCGCCGGTCGCAACGCCTGCCGAATAAGTGTGAGGCTCCGCCGCCTCTGGCGGCGGAGCGCTTCTTCCGGAGGACCCTTTTCCCGTGCTGATGCAAGTCCGACATAGCGCCCTGAGCGTCGAGACCGGCCAGTATTCTTGCGCCGGACGGAAAGCCCAGAACCAGGACTTTCACGGCACCGTGGTGCCGGAGGGCCCGGTGCTGGTGCACAAGGGCATTGCGCTTGCAGTCGCGGACGGCATTTCCTCCAGTCCGGTTGCGCACATCGCTGCGGAGACTGCCGTCAAATCCTTCCTCACGGACTATTATTGCACCTCGGAAGCCTGGTCGGTGAAGACGTCGGCGAGCCGGGTGATATCAGCCGCCAATTCGTGGCTTTTCAGCCAGACAAAACAGGCAGCCGAACCGGACCGGGGCCACGTCTGCACCTTTTCCGCCTTGATTCTGAAAGGTCGCAAGGCGCATCTCTTTCATGTCGGAGACAGCCGCATCTGGCGCCTTTCCGGCCAGAGCCTGGAGCAACTGACCGAAGACCACACGGTTCGTATCAGCGAAACGGAAAGCTATCTCGGTCGGGCTCTTGGTCTCGGACAAACCATCGATCTCGATTATGCTGCGTTCGATATTCGCTCGGGCGATGTATTTCTTCTGACGACCGATGGTGTCCACGGTTCCTTGCGCACAAAGGATATGGCCGAAGCCCTCCTGGCGTGTGAGGATCTTGAAACGACAGCCAGGGAGCTTGCCGATCAGGCGCTGAAAGCGGGCAGCGACGACAATCTGACTGTTCAGATCGTCCGGGTGACTGGTATCGCGGACCCGGGCACTGAAGATCTGCTGAGCGGAGAGGGCACCTTGCCCCCGGCGCCACTGCCGAAAGTGCCTGGCGAGCATGAAGGGTTCAGGCTGCTGCGGGGCCTGCATGCTACCAGCCGCAGCCATATCTATCTGGCGGAAAACGAGGAAACGGGCGAACCGGTCGCCCTCAAGTTTCCCTCGCTCGATTTGCGCGGCGAGGAAGATTATCTGCGCCGCTTCGCTCTTGAGGAATGGGTTGCCCGCCGGATGGCCTCTCCGCATGTGCTGAAGGCTGCCTCCTATCCGCAGGCTCGGCAGACGCTGTTTTTGGCGACGGAATTCGTCAACGGACAAACGCTACGTCAGTGGATGACGGACAACCCGCACCCGAGCCTTGAAACAGTGCGTGGCATCCTTGAGCAGGTCGCCAGAGGACTGATGGCCTTTCACCGCAAGGAGATGGTTCATCAGGACCTGCGTCCGGAAAACATCATGATCGACGCCTCGGGCACGGTAAAGATCATCGATTTCGGATCTGTGCGCATCGCCGGTGTCATGGAAGCGGCGCCATCTCTCGACAAGGGCGAGATCCTCGGCACCCACCAATACACCGCCCCGGAAGTGTTCCTCGGTTATCTCGGCACAGAATACAGCGACCAGTTTTCGCTCGGCGTCATCGCCTATGAAATGCTGACCGGCCGTCTGCCTTATGGCGCCGCCGTTGCCAGAGCAACGAGTGAGCGCGCTCAGGCAGCCCTTCGCTACCGCAGTGCGTCGGCCGTCACGGAGCGGGTTCCGGACTGGGTCGACGGTGCGCTTTGCCGAGCCGTTCATCCGGTTCCTGGCAAACGTTACGACGCCCTGAGCGCATTTCTTGAAGATCTGCGTCGCCCGAACCCGGCCTTCACGTCCGACCGTTTTGTGCCTCTGGCGGAACGCGATCCTGTCCGTTTCTGGCAGATCGTCTCTGCTGCTCTCGCGGTGCTTTGCGCCATCCTTTTCTTCCAACTTTTCGGCAATCCATAGGAGATCCAAATGTCTGCTCTCACCCGTGAAGACGTTACAAGCATGATCCTGTCCGCCAAGCGGCAGGCAGGCCTCACCTGGGAAGGCATTGCCGAGACTATCGGCATGTCGCCGGTCTGGACCCATTCGGCGGCCATGGGCATGAACGCCATGCCGGAGGACAAGGCTGAGGCCATCACGTCAACGCTGGGTCTGCCGCAGGAAGCGTCTCTGGTTCTGCAGGAAAGCCCGACCAAGATCTGGTCGCAGACAGTGCCGACGGACCCCTGCATCTACCGTCTTTATGAAATTGTCGGTGTCTACGGACCGACAATCAAGGCGCTGATCCACGAGAAATTCGGCGACGGCATTATGTCCGCCATCGATTTCGACATGTCGGTCACCCGAGTGGAAAACCCCAAGGGGGACCGGGTGAAAATCGAGATGTCCGGAAAATACCTTGGGTACAACGCCTGGTAATTCAGGAACCGGGAAAGATGGAATGACCAACAACAACAAAACGACCCGGACCACCTGTCCCTATTGCGGTGTCGGCTGCGGCGTCCTCGCCACCCGGCACCCGGATGGGACTGTGAGCGTTGCAGGTGACCCCGACCACCCATCGAACTACGGCCGGCTGTGTTCCAAGGGCTCCGCGCTCGGCGAAACGCTGTCGCTTGAAGACAGGCTGCTCTATCCGGAAATTTCCGGCAAGCGCGCCACTTGGAATGACGCGCTCGATCTTGTCGCGCGCACCTTTCAGGAAGCTGTTCGTGATCATGGTCCAGAAAGCGTTGCGTTCTATGTGTCCGGGCAGATCCTGACGGAGGACTATTACGTTGCAAACAAGCTGATGAAAGGCTTCATCGGCTCGGCGAACATCGACACGAACTCCCGCCTTTGCATGGCGTCTTCCGTTGCCGGTCACCGCAGGGCGTTCGGATCGGACACGGTTCCGGGCACCTATGAAGACCTGGAATTGGCGGATCTTGTCGTTCTGGTCGGTTCCAATCTGGCGTGGTGCCATCCGGTGCTGTTTCAGCGCCTTGAGGCGGCCAAGGCAGCGAACCCTGCAATGCGTGTCGTCGTTATCGATCCCCGCAAGACAGCGACCTGCGCCATCGCGGACCTTCATTTGCAATTGAAGCCCGATACGGACGTTGCCCTGTTCAATGGCTTGCTGTCCTTTCTGGCGGAGGCGGATCTCGTTAATGATGGTTACGTCAAGCGGTTCACGGAAGGTTTTGCGGCTGCGGTGAAGGCCGCAGGACCGTGTGAAATCGGCCAGATTGCCGAAACGACCGGGCTGAAGCGCCAGGACATCGCGCTGTTTTACGAGATGGTTGCCCGCACGGAAAAGACGGTCACCGTTTACAGCCAGGGAGTCAATCAGTCGGTTGTCGGCACAGACAAGGTCAATGCCATCGTCAACACGCATCTGGCGACCGGCCGGATCGGAAAACCGGGCATGGGTCCCTTCTCGGTCACGGGACAGCCGAATGCCATGGGCGGGCGGGAAGTCGGTGGGCTCGCCAACATGCTGGCAAGCCACATGGTTCTGGAAAACGCCGAACACCGACGGATCGTTCAGGACTTTTGGAAAAGCCCGGCAATTGCCGAGAAGCCCGGGTTGAAGACGGTCGAACTTTTCAACGCCGTACGCGATGGCAGGATCAAGGCTCTCTGGATCATGGCGACCAGTCCGGTGGACAGTCTACCGGACGCCGACGGCGTGGCGGAAGCGCTGAAAGCATGTCCCTTCGTGGTCGTTTCAGAGGTGACGCGGGCGGCTGACACGGTGCCTTATGCGAACGTCCTGCTGCCGGCTGCTGCCTGGGGCGAAAAGGATGGCACGGTCACCAATTCCGAGCGCCGGATCTCAAGACAGCGTGCCTTTCTGGATCTTCCAGGAGACGTCCGTCCCGACTGGTGGCAGCTGAGCGAAGTCGGATCGCGCATGGGCTACGCCGAGGCATTTTCATATCCGGGCCCCGCAGCGATTTTTCGCGAACATGCAGGGCTCTCTGGATATCGCAACGAGGGCAGCCGGGATTTCGATATCGGCGCCTATGAGGATGTGGCGGATGCCGGGTTCGATGCTCTGGAGCCTTTCCAGTGGCCGCAGCCCGCTGACACGCAAGCTGCCGAAACAAGGTTCTTCGCCGAGGGTGGTTTCTACACGGAAACCGGTCAGGGACAGTTTGTCCCTGTGGTTTTCAAGGCACCTCGTCAGACCGAACGGCGGTATCCTTTCGTGCTGAACACGGGCCGGATCCGCGACCAGTGGCATACGATGACACGGACCGGCAAAACGCCGCGCCTGACCGCCCATTTCGCAGAGCCTTTTGCCGAAATTCACCCGCTGGATGCCAAACGCCTCAAGATCGCGCCGGCAGATCTCGTCAAAGTGCAAAGCCCTCACGGATCGGTGCTGGTGAGGGCGCTGATTACGGACAGGGGCGGTGAGGGGCAAGTGTTCGTGCCGATGCACTGGACCGATCAGCTTGCGTTCAATGCAAGGGTCGACGCAGTGGTTGCCCCGGCTACCGATCCGCACTCGGGTCAGCCGGGGTCGAAATTCACTCCGGTGGCGGTGACGAAGGCTCCGATGGCCTGGTTTGGTTTTGCCGTCTTGCGCCAACGGCCGGCAAAAATTGCGGCAGACTACTGGGCTCTGGCGCCTGTCCCGGGAGGGTACAGACTGGAATGCGCGGGGCGCAACGAAGCCGATTTTGCCGAACTGGCAACGTCGCTTGGCCTGGCAGACTGCGAAACTGTCGAGATTTCCGACGTTGCCGGTGGCTGGTTCCGGCAAGCTCAGTGGAAAGAGGACCACCTGCAGACAGCCTTCTATTTCTCCGCATCTCCGGTGGAGGTTTCCCGCCAGTGGGCGTGCAGCCTGCTGAGCGAAGACGCCCTGGCGCCGAGAGATCGTGCAAGCGTTCTTGCAGGAAGGGTGCCTGCGGACAGGCCCGACCCGGGCGCGCTCGTCTGTTCCTGTTTCCAGGTCGGCTGCAATCAGATCGCCGAAGCCGCGCGCTGCGGTGCGGAGAGCGTCAACGCGATTGGGGAAACGCTGAAAGCCGGCACGAATTGCGGCTCGTGCCGCTCCGAAATCCAGACGCTACTGGATGATATTGCAAAGGAAAGCCTCGATGACGCCAACATTGCGAAAGCCAGCTGAGGTCAAGAGCCGTAGGCGCCCGGCGCGCGTTGGAGCTCTTGCAAGTCTGCCATTGTTCTTCCCGCTGGAGGGCCGAAAAGTGGTGCTTGCGGGCGGTTCCGATGCGGCCGCCTGGAAAGCGGAGTTGCTGGCCGCTGCCGGTGCTGAAGTTCACGTTTATGCTGAGGACCTGGGAACCGCGTTCGAAGGGGTTATTGCCTGCGAAACGACCAAGGGCCGGTTTGTCCATCATGCGAGGTGCTGGTCGGTCGACAGTTTTGAAGGCGCTGTTCTGGCTGTCGCAGATGCTGTCAGCGAAGGGGAGGCGCAGGCATTTGCCTGTGCGGCTCGCGGAATGGGGCTTCCGGTAAACGTCATCGACAAACCCGCCTTTTGCGACTTTCAGTTCGGCTCCATCGTCAACCGGTCGCCCGTCGTTATTGGCATCTCGACCAATGGCGTTGCGCCGATCCTTGGGCAGGCGATCCGCCGGCGTATCGAAACCCTGCTGCCGGAAAGTCTGCAAGGATGGGCGCAACTGGCAAGCAGGCTGCGCGAGAAGACGCTGTCGCTGCTGGAGGCAGGGGCGCAGCGGCGCCGCTTCTGGGAGCGGATCTCCGATCTTGCCTTTTCCGGGAAATCCGCACCTGTCGAGGAAGAAGATCTCGCAGAAGCGCTTCTGGATGACGCAAGATCATCTGCGGCTGGCAAAGTCACCCTGGTCGGTGCCGGACCGGGCGATGCGGAATATCTGACGCTGAAGGCGGTGCGGGCGCTGCAATCGGCCGATGTCATCCTCTTTGACGATCTGGTGGATGATGCGGTTCTGGAGTTGGCCCGCCGCGAAGCCAAGCGGATGCTGGTCGGCAAGCGGGGCGGGCGGGAAAGCTGCCGCCAGGAAGACATCAACGACATGATGGTGTCGCTCGCCCAACAGGGCAAACATGTGGTGCGGCTCAAGTGCGGAGATCCGATGATCTTCGGCCGGGGTGGCGAGGAACTCGACAGGCTTGCGGCGGAAGGCATTCCGGCAACTGTCGTGCCGGGGATCACGGCAGCTTCCGCGATGGCGGCACGCCTGGGCATTTCGCTGACGCATCGCGATCACGCCCAGTCGGTTCGGTTCGTCACCGGCCATTCCCGCCACGGCGAGTTGCCGGAAACGGTTGACTGGCACGGGCTGACCGATACCTCAACAACCACCGTCTTCTATATGGGGGCCAGAACGGCCGGCAGGATCAGGGATCGGCTGGTTGCCGAAGGTCTTTCGGCCACCACACCCGTCGTTGCCGTTTCGGGGATATCCCGCAACGATGAACAACGCTGGTCAGGGTCTCTCAGCGAACTTGAAAGCGGTGTCACGTCGTTGGGGCTGGACGGGCCGATGCTGATTGGAGTTGGGGAGGTTTTCCAGGCGGCGAACCGTCAGACTGGGCAGATGGAAGGATCTGAACTCCACCAGCACTTTGCGGCGGCGTTGGAAACAATACGTGCTGAAAATCCGGGCACTCTGAGACTTGGCAAAACTGCTGCCATTTGATTTGTTCAAGCAACTGGCAGCGGAGCAGGCCTCCGGCCTGCGAGTGACGGCGACCTGTCTTGGCGCCGGAACAGCGCAGGTTTCTCCCACGGAGGCGAAGGTTTGAGCGGGCTTGTGATCCGGAATGTACTCATCGACGGCGGCAAAACGGCTGTCGATGTTGCGATAGAGAGCGGAACGATTTCGGCGATCGGCGTGGCTCTTCCGCAGGCCTCGGAAGAGGTGGATGGCAAAGGCGTTCTGCTGGTGCCCGGTTTTGTCGAAAGCCATCTTCACCTCGACAAGGCCTGCATTCTCGACCGGTGCCGGAACGAGACCGGCACGCTGGAAGGCGCGATTTCCTCTGTTGCCGGGGCAAAAAAGGGGTTTTCGGAAGATGATGTCTACGATCGGGGCCGGAAGGTTCTGGAAAAGGCCATTGTCCAGGGCACCAATGCCATCCGCACACATGTGGAGATAGATCCGGGGATCGGCTTGAAGGGGTTTCATGCCGTTCAGCGGTTGAAGCACGATTTCGCCTGGGCGCTGGACCTGCAGATTTGTGTGTTTCCGCAAGAAGGGCTTCTCAACAATCCGGGCACTGCCGAGCTGCTGGAACAGGCGCTTGCCGAGGGCGCTGACTTGCTGGGAGGTTGTCCCTATACGGACAGCGACCCCAACGGTCAGATCGCCTGCCTGTTTGAAATGGCCCGGCGGCACGATGTCGATCTCGATTTTCATCTGGATTTCGATCTCGATCCCTCCTGGCGCCATCTCGATGAAATTGCCCGGCAGACAATGGCCTTCGGCTGGCGGGGCAGGGTTGCCATCGGCCACGTCACCAAGTTGTCGGCTCTTTGCCGGAAGGATCTTCTGGAAGCGGTTCACATTCTGAAGAAAGCCGAAATCGCGCTTACCGTGCTGCCGTCGACGGATCTGTTTCTGATGGGACGTGACTCTGAAAGCCTGGTACCGCGCGGGGTCGCACCGGCGCATATTTTTCACGAACATGGGGTCTGCTGCACTGTCGCAACAAACAACGTGCTCAATCCGTTTACGCCTTACGGCGATTGCTCGTTGCCGCGCATGGCCAATCTTTACGCCAATGTCCACCAACTCGGGTCAGCGGAAGATCTGGAAACCTGTTTCGACATGGTGACCGCCGCACCGCGGCGGCTGATCAACAAGGCGCGCAGGATAGAGGTGGGGGCGGAGGCCACCTTTGTCGCTTTGCCGGCTCTGAGTGGCAATCAGGTCGTTTCGGAGATCATTCGTCCGGTCTGGGGCATGAAGAACGGCAAGTTCACGTTCGAACAAGCGCCGGCGAAGTTGCTGCAGGCCTCCGGGTCGCCGGACAGTTCGGAGCAACTGGAAGCGGTTCGGGATCCCTAGCTGCCGTTGGTCGTGGCGGCTTTCGCCGTACTGCTGCCGCGCGTGCGCAATTCAGCACGCTCCTGCATGTATTTTTCCGCTTCGATCATATGGCCGCGCATGATCATCCGGCAGAGCTCGCCGTCGCCCGATTTCATCGCCCGCAGCAACTTGACCTGATAGTGCAGGCCGGTTTCGCGAAGAGCGGGATTCGGTTCCTTGTAGATTGAGCGGCAGACCGTCATGTCGCGCAGGAGACTGAGCAGGAACGTACAGGTGAAAGCCAGGATCGGGTTTCTGCAGTGGCGTGCCAGCTCTTCATGAAAATCGAGTTCCGCAAGCCGCTGGTTGTATTCTTCTTCGGCGGTCTTGGGCTCGTCCTCGTAAAGCCGGATGCAGCCTTGTAAGGCCTGGAACGCTTCGTCGGTCAGCGTTCCGGCAACCGAGGCCGCAAGCTCCGGTTCGAGGTGCTTTCTGAGAGTGTAGATATCGGCAATCGAAGGCTGGTCGAACAGGAACAGATTGTCCAGCATGCGAATGGCTTCGCCCGGTTCAACGGAGGCGACGAAGACACCGCCGCCCGGTCCGCTGCGGGTTGAGATAAGGCCCTGGAATTCCAGAACCTTCAGCGCTTCGCGCAGAGACCCCCGGGACACCTTGACCGTTTCCGGCAGGAGCCAGTCGGTAGGAACCCGGTCACCGGGCCGCATTCCAGCCTCGACGATCTGTTCACGGATCTGCTGGGCAACCATATCGGGCCGCCGCAGGCGTTTCCGTGTCTTCGGATCTGTCGCTCCTTCGGGAATTCTCATAGCTGGTCAGTCTACCATGCCTTGTTTTTCGGGATGCCTATGCCTTCCCGAGGGGGTGATAGCAAGCTGCAATGTGGTTGTTCCCGGCCTTGGACTCATCCGGTGACGGTTTGCCGGCAATGCAAGTCTCGGTTCGATGGGCGCAGCGGGCGGCAAAGGCGCAGCCTTTGGGCGGATTGTAGGGATCCGGCAGTTCGGTCGAGGCATCTTCGGACATCAGATCGTGCCGCCCTGGTGCAGGTGCGGAGCGCATCAGGAGATCCGTATAGGGATGGAGCGGATGGCGAAAGATCTCTTTGGCAGGGCCAAGCTCGGCCATCCGGCCGAAGTACATCACTGCCACCCGGTCGCTGACGCTTTCCACCACCGAGAGATCGTGGCTGATGAAGATGTAGGTGAGGCCGAAGTCGTCCTTCAACTTGTCCAAAAGGTTCAAAACCTGGGCCTGCACGGACACATCCAGGGCGGACACCGGCTCGTCGAGCACGATCAGTTCCGGTCCCGCCGCAAGCGCACGGGCGATGCCGATCCGTTGTGCCTGGCCACCGGAGAATTCATGCGGATAGCGCTCCAGGAACTCCGGTGCCAGATTGACCGCCTGCAGCAGTTCGGCAAGGCGTGCCTCTCGGCGGTCGGCCTTCAGGTCGGTCAGGTGCTTGAGCGGTGCTTCCAGGATGGTGCGGATTGTCTTGCGCGGGTTGAGCGAGGCAACCGGGTCCTGAAAGACATATTGAACCTTGCGGGCCAGCGCATTGCGGTCCTTCCGTGCCAGCGCAGCCAGATCCTCGCCGTTGAAAGTGATCGAGCCGGAGGTTGGCAGGTCGAGACCGACGACCAGACGAGCAAGGGTGGACTTGCCGCAGCCGGATTCACCGACAACCCCAAGGGTCTCGCCTTTCTTCACGTCGAGGCTGAGGCCCTGAACCGCATGGACGGCTGGCAGTTGTCCGCCGAAGAGCTTCCGGCCACCGCCGAATATGCGTTCGACATCCCGAATGGTCAAAAGAGCTTCGCTGTCCATCGGCTTCTGGCTGATCTGGTTCATGCGGACGCTCCGGAGTTCAACGGAAAGAGACACCGGACACCTCGAGTATCCGATGACATCTCAAGGCCAATTTCTCCAGCGCGGCAGGCAGCCTGTGCGTGTGGACACCGGGCTGCAAAGGCACAGCCTTCCGGCAGATTGTTGACGACTGGCGGACGGCCTTCGATTGCATCCAGACGCCGCTCGGGTTCGCCCAAAACCGGTACGCATTCGATCAGTTTGGCGGTGTAGGGATGGCGCGGATTGGCCAGTACCTCTTCCGTCGTTCCCGTTTCAACGATCCGTCCCGCATACATGACGGCGACCCGGTCACACAGAGCCGAGACGACACCAAAATCGTGCGTGATGAACAGGATCGCGGCGTTGCGTTCCCGGCGCAGACCGTTCATCAGAGTCAGGATCTGCGACTGCACTGTTACATCAAGCGCGGTGGTCGGTTCGTCGGCAATCAGCACCTTGGCGTCATTGGCCAGCGCCATGGCGATACAGACCCGCTGACGCATACCGCCGGAGAGTTCATGGGGGTAGGCGGACAGCCGTTCCTTCGCGTTCGGAATGCGGACGAGCGATAGCAGTTCGATCGCCTTCTCGCGCGCTTTTGAGCCGGACATTGGCTGGTGCGTGGTGATGGCTTCCGTCAGCTGGTCGCCAACGGTGAAAAGCGGGTGAAGCGTCGACAAAGGGTCCTGGAAGACATAGGCGACCGATCCGCCTCGCAAATCCCGGATGCGCCGGTCGCTGGCTGCAAAAAGATCCTCTCCGTCGAGATAGGCAGCCCCTCCGGCAATCCGGCCGGGAGGGGTCGGCACGAGACCCATGATCGACATGGCGGTGACCGATTTGCCGGAACCGGATTCGCCGACGATCCCCAGGCATTCGCCCTCTTTCAGGTTCAGATCGACTCCGCCGACGGCCTTGTAGACGGAACTGCCGATCTCGAATTCTGTGCGCATCTGCCGGACATCGAGAACGCCGCCCTTTTGGGAAGGGGCGGGAATATCGTCGGCCTTCCTGTGAACGGCCGTCCGTGAGACCGGCCGTGTCAGCGACCCGGCGCGCAGGCGCGGGTCGAGAATATCGCGCACGCCATCGCCGAAGAGGTTGATGCTCATGACCAGTGCGAAAATCATGAGGCCGGGGATGATCGACACATGCGGGGCTGTGAAAAGGATCTTGCGGCCTTCGCCCAGCATGGAGCCGAGGTCGGCCTGGGGCGGCTGTGCACCGAGGCCGAGGAAGGAGAGACCGGCGGTTTCCAGGATCATCCAGCCGACGGTTGTCGACATGGTGATGACGATGACCGGCAGAACGTTAGGCAGAATTTCCAGAAACAGGATCTGCACCGGCGATTTGCCGGACAGCCTTGCCGCATCGACGAACTCCCGCCGGGACAGCCCGAGCGTGATGCCCCGGATGTTCCGGGCGAAGAACGGGATGTTGACGAGAGCAATGGCGTAAAGCGCGTTGAGCAGGCCCGGGCCAAGCACGGCGACGATGGCCAGTGCCAGCAGGATATAGGGAAATGCCATCACCATATCGATGCCGCGCATGATCAGCGTATCGGTTCGCCCACCCGCGTACCCGGCAACGAGCCCCAGGAGCGAGCCGAAGAAGGCAGCGATGATTGTTGCCGACAACCCGACGGCGAGGGACACGCGCGTGCCCCAGATAAGCCGCGAGAGAATATCCCGGCCCAGATGATCGGTGCCAAGCAGGTGACCTTCGGCAAAGACCGGCAAAAGGCGGTCAGCCGGGGCTGTGACATCCGGGTCCGCCAGCGGCAGGATCGGTGCAGCCAGCGCGATGAGGCAGATCAGCACCAGGACGACAAGACCGCTGGTTGCCAGCGTGTTGTTGAGGAGGAGCGCGAGTGTCCCCGGGCGCGAGGACTTGGACTTCGTTTTCGAAGGAGCGCTCATGGTCGTGTCAGTCATCATCGCAACCTCGGATCCAGAATGGTCTGCACCACGTCCGCGAGCAGATTGAAAAACACATAGGCCGCGGCCACCACCAGAACGCCGCCTTGAACCAGCAACAGGTCACGGGTGGAAATCGCCGTCACCAGCATGGAGCCGATGCCGGGCCACTGGAACACGGTTTCGATATAGACCGCGCCGCCGATGACAAAGCCTGCCTGGATGCCGATGACCGGCACCACACCGACCAGAGCGGACTTGAAGGCGTGCTTGTAGATGACCTTGCGTTCCGACAGGCCTTTGGCGCGGGCCGTGCGGATATAGTCCTGCCTGAGAACTTCCAGCATGGCGGTTCGTGTCAGACGGGCAATGACGCCGGTTGCGACGACTGAAAGTGTCAATGCGGGCAGGGTGAGGTGATGGATCAGGTCCGCCAGGTCACCGCCACCATAGATGGCATACATGCCGGACGCGGGGAACAGGCGCAGCTTGACGGCAAACACCAGGATCAGCAGCAGGCCGAGCCAGAAAGAGGGCGTGGAAATGCCGACAAGTACGAGCAGCGTGATGATCTTGTCCGCCCAGCCGTATTGGCGGACAGCAGAAACAATGCCGGCGAGAAGGCCGAAGATCGAGCACAGAACCAGCGATGTGCCGGCGAGGATAAGCGTTGCCGAAAAACGCTCCATCACTTCATCCAGCACCGGGCGGTTGAGCGTGTATGACCGGCCGAGATCGCCATGAAACAGATTGCCGATCCAGATGACGTATTGTTCGAACAACGTCTTGTCGAGGCCCAGATCGCGGTTGAGCTTGGCAACGTTTTCCGGCGTCGCATAGGAGCCCAGAATGGCCGTGGCCGGATCGCCGGGGATCATGGCCATGATCAGAAAGACGATGATCGTCAATCCGAACAGGACGGGGATGGCAGCCAGCAGACGTTTGGCGATATAGGCAGCCAATGGTCTCTCCCTCTTTCTGAGTGCGGTCGGCCGTTTCCTGAAGCCTCTACCGCTACCGCGACCTCATCCTGAGGAGCGCATTTGTGCGCGTCTCGAAGGATGGGCGGCACACTCCGGAGCAAGCGGCCCATCCTTCGAGACAGCGCTTTGCGCTTCCTCAGGATGAGGCAATGTTGTTGCCTGGGGTGTATTTTTTCGTTTTCCCCGACACTTGCTGCATGCCGGACCGGATACGAAAATCCCGGCAGACCGTTTCATGGCCCGCCGGGAAAGGCTTCGTCTTACAGAGGCTTCTTCACCTTCTGAAGCATCAGGAAGAAGGACGGCTGCAGTTTGAAGTCTTCGACCGATGCCTTGGTGACGGCATTCTGTTTCCAGTTGGCGACAAAGACCCAGGGCGCGTCGTCGTGGACGATGTCCTGCATTTCCTTGTAGAGCTTGGCGCGTTCAGCCTGATCGGTTTCCTCACGGGCTTTCTCAAGCAATTCATCCACCTTGGCGTTTGAATAATAGCCGGAGTTGAAGCCACCCTGTTCCGGCATGGCGTCGGTGCGCAGGGCCAGGAACGGCAGCGTGTCCGGATCGTTTGTCATCCAGGCCATTTCCGCCATGGCAGCCTTGCCCTGAAGGCCCGGGTTCACCTTGCCGAGGAAGGTGTTCCATTCGTACGTTTCGATCTTCACCTTCATGCCGACAGCCTGAAGATCAGCCTGGATGGCCGTGCCCATGGCAATCGGATCGAGCATGCCGGAGCCGCCTTCGGTGACGTAGAAGGTGATCTCTTCGCCGTTGTATTCTGCTTCCTTCAGAAGTTCCTTGGCCTTTTCCGGATTATACGGATAGGGCTCCAGGCTTTCGTTGTAGGCCCAGGCGAACGCAGGCGGTGTCGGGCCAGCGGCAACGTCTGCAGTGCCTTGCAGGATGTTTTCTACCAGCGCCTTCTTGTTGATGGCATAGTTGGCGGCCTGACGCGCAGCCTTGACATCGAACGGTGCTTCGCGGGAGTTCAGGATCAGGAACCAGACGTGAGGACCGGCCTGTTCCAGCACCTTGAAGGTCGCATCGTCCTTGAACTGCTGGAGGCTGTCGGGCGGCACCTCAACCATCACATCCAGTCCGCCGGACAGCATTTCGGCGATGCGGGTGTTGGCGTCGGTGATGGGACGGAAGATCACGGCTTCCAGCTCAGGTGCGCCATCCCAATAGTCCTCGTTGCGCACGGCAACCACTTTGGAGTTGGCTTCCCACTCTGCAAACTTGTAGGCGCCCGTACCGGAGGGATGACGACCGAAATCCTTGCCGTATTGCTTGACGGCTTCGGGCGAGACGATCAACCCCGTCGGATAGGCAAGGTTCGACAGGAACGGCGCATAAGGGGCGCTGAGGTTGAAGGTGACGGTGTACTCATCATCGACAACGACTTGTTCAACCGTGGAGAAGAAGAACGCCAGCGGGAAGGGGCCCGTGTCGTGATAGGGGCTGTCCTCGTTCAACATGCGATCGAAGTTGAACTTCACGGCTTCGGCGTTAAACGGCGAGCCGTCGTGAAACTTGATGCCTTCACGCAGCTTGAAAGTGTAGCTCTTGCCATCGTCCGAAATCGTCCAGCTTTCGGCCAGGGAAGGCTCGACTTCCAGCGTGCCGTCCTTGTAGCGGACAAGTCCGTCATAGAGGTTCATCAGGATGCGGAAGTCGTTGACCGCCGTGACAGCATGCGGGTCGAGTGACTTGGGTTCCGCGATCTGACCGACGACCAGAATATTCGGTGGAGTTTGCGCCTGCACCTGGGGTGCAAAGGCGAGGAAGGCCGAGGCAAATGCCGCGGCTAGGAATTTTTTCATGACCATTCCCCTCGTTGTTTCTGAAGAATAATTAATCATGATAAATTGCAATGCTGCAATAATTATTTCATATTTATTTTCGGTCGAGGGTTGTGCCTTCGACAATAAACAAGCGCTTAAGTGCTGATAAATAGAGGAAAACAAGAATGCCGCAGCATGACATCCGTATCGATCCAGAGCGCCTGAAAACGCTTCTCAACGGAGTGAATCGCTTCGGCTTTGTTCCCGAAACAGGTGGTTATACGCGGCCGGGTTTCTCCCGTGTCGACCTGGAGTGCAGGGAGTGGTTCGAGGCCCAGATGAAGGCCGACGGGTTGCAGGTCTGGCGAGACGGAGCGCTCAATCTGTTCGGGCGGTATGGACCTGAAACCGGACCATGCGTCATGGCCGGTTCGCATCTCGACACCGTGGTCAATGGGGGCGCCTTCGACGGCTCACTCGGTGCCTGCGTGGCACTGGAATGCGTGCGTGCGATGAAGGATGCCGGCATCACGCCCCAAACGGCGATTGAAGTTGCGGCCACGTCCGAAGAGGAGGGGCGCTTCGGCGGCATGCTGGGCTCCCAGGCCATTGCCGGCGCCATTACACCTGCGTGGATCGAACAGGCCGTCGATGCCGACGGTATCCAGCTGCGCGATGCGATGACCGGTCTTGGCCTCGAGCCGATGGACATCCTGAAAGCTGCGCGGCCGGCCGGATCGATAAAGGCCTTTCTGGAACTTCACATCGAGCAGGGGCCGGTCCTGGAAGACGAAGGTTTGCCGATCGGGATTGCCGAGGAAGTTTCCGGTGTCTGCTACATGGAGCTGGAGCTCACCGGCATAGCCAACCATTCGGGCACCACGCCCATGCATTTGCGGTCTGATGCCTTTGCCGGTCTTTCAGAGCTTGCAGGAGCGATTCCGGATCTCATTCATATGCATGGAACAGACCAGACCCGGTTTACTATCGGCCATGTCGAACTTTCCCCGAACCATCCGCACACCATACCGGGCCGTGCAGTCTTTTCGGTGATTCTGCGGGATACTTCCGAAGAGATTATGGTTGGTCTGAAATCGCGGTTCCTGGAAAGTGCCGATATCGTTGCCAACCGGCATCGTCTGACCTTGCGCAAGAGCGAGCGCAGCTGGTTGTCACCGGTCGCTCTTGATGCGGATCTTGCAGGCACGCTGGTCAGCCTTGCCGAGCGGGACGGTCTGCCGGCGCGGCGCATGCCGTCGGGGGCCGGGCACGATGCCCAGACAATGCAGTCATTCTGCCCTTCCGGACTTATTTTCATTCCCAGCCGGGCCGGCATCAGTCATGCCCCGGAAGAGCACAGCGAGTGGTCCGATATCGAGAAGGGGGCCAACCTCATGTTGCAGGCCTTGATCGACCTGTCCGGCTGAGCCGTTTGCGGGTGCCTGCCGGCATCTGCGACTTTCGCCCTTTCATTGCCACGCGGGCTCGGCTAGGCTTTTCAAATGTAAAGCGTATCGTTCGCGGTGGCAGGCCGCTGAAAGTCGTGGAAACAGACGATCCCGTCCATTCGCTAAGGGGGTGCCATGGGAGCTCGGATTGCCGGACAAAAGGTCCGTGCTGCCTTCAGGTTCGCCGCGACGGCCGGACTGATATGCAGTCTTCCGATGTTGCAAGGATGTGCGCTGTCCGATGCACCGGTGCTCTTCCCCAAGGGGCCTGTTGCACTGGCGGAGCGGGATCTGCTTTTCACGGCATTCGGCATCATGATGATCGTGGCGATACCCGCTATCCTCCTGACGTTCCTGTTTGCCTGGCGGTACCGCAAGCGCACTCGGAACACAGCCGATTATGCACCTGATTGGGATGGCTCCTGGGGCATCGAAGCCGTTGTCTGGCTGGTTCCCGCTGCGATTGTGGTGGTCATCGGGACCATCGTCTGGGACGCAACCCATGAGCTCGATCCCTACAAGCCTCTGGCGTCCGACAAGCCTGCCTTCAAGGTGCAGGCGGTGGCGCTCGACTGGAAATGGCTGTTCCTCTATCCGGAACTCGGCACGGCAAGCGTCAATGAACTCGCGTTTCCCGCAGACCGGCCGCTGACCATCGAGATCACCTCCGACACTGTCATGAATTCGCTCATGATTCCCGCTCTCGGCGGCCAGATCTACGCCATGGCGGGCATGAGATCCGAAATGAACCTGCTTGCCGATGGTCCGGGCACTTTCACCGGCCGCAATACCATGTATTCCGGTGACGGATTTTCCGACCAGCATTTCAAGGCATATGCCATGAATGAAGCGGATTTTGCCACCTGGAAAGAAAAGGTGGCAGGCGCCGCAGATGTCCTGGATGCCAAGGCCTACGTGGACCTGCACAAAAAGAGCGTTGCCGATCCGGTGCGATACTATTCGTCTTTCGAGACGGATCTCTTTTCAATCATCCTGCGCAAATACGCGCCGATTGTCGGCCCTTACGAAAGCAAGGCCGCCGAACTTATCTGCCGGGGGGCTGCCTGATGCTTGGACGTCTGACTATCGAGGCCCTGCCGTTCTATTCCTGGGTGGCCATGGGCGGGGCGGCAGTCACCGTCGGGGGTGGGATTGCCGTCTTTCTGCTGATCACATGGCTACGGGCGTGGAAAGTGCTCTGGACCGACTGGCTGACCAGCGTCGACCACAAGAAAATCGGCATCATGTACGTGGTGCTGGCGTTGGTGATGCTGGTGCGCGGCTTTGTGGATGCCTTGATGATGCGGGCGCAACAGGCTTTCTCGCTGAATACCGAAGGCTATCTGCCGCCGGAACATTTCGAGCAGATCTTTTCCTCCCACGGCACCATCATGATCTTTTTCGTGGCCATGCCGTTCCTGACCGGGCTGATCAACATCATCGTGCCGCAACAGATCGGCGCGCGGGATGTGGCCTTTCCGTTCCTGAATTCCGTCAGTCTTTGGATGACGGCGGCCGGCGCGGGACTGGTGCTGATATCGCTTGTGGTCGGCAAGTTCTCTCAAGCTGGCTGGACCGGGTATCCGCCTTATTCCGGTGTTGAGTACAGCCCGGGTGTCGGGGTCGATTACTGGTTGTGGGCACTGATCACCAGTGGGGTGGGCAGTACGCTTTCAGGCATCAACTTCATCGTCACAATCGTCAAGAACCGCTGTCCGGGCATGACCTTCATGCGCATGCCGATGTTCACGTGGACGAGCCTGTGCGCTTCCATCCTGATTGCCTTTGCCTTTCCGGCGTTGACGGTGGTCGCAGGCCAGTTGATGCTCGACCGGACGCTTGGGTTCCATTTCTTCACCAACGGCGATGGCGGCAACATGATGATGTTTGCCAACCTGCTGTGGATCTGGGGCCATCCGGAGGTTTACATCCTTGTCCTGCCGGCCTTCGGCATCTTTTCCGAAGTGGTGGCCACATTCTCGCGCAAGCGGCTGTTCGGTTACACATCGCTGGTCTATGCGACCGCCTGTATCGCACTCCTGTCCTTCACGGTCTGGCTGCACCACTTCTTCACGATGGGGTCGTCGGCCGACGTCAACGCGATCTTCGGTATTGCGACCATGATCATTGCGGTGCCGACGGGCGTTAAGATCTTCGACTGGCTGTTCACCATGTATAAGGGCCGGATCGAGTTCCACCCGTCCATGGTCTACACGATCGGCTTCATGGTGACCTTCGTCATCGGCGGTGTGACCGGGGTTCTCCTGGCGATACCGCCGGCCGATTACCTGATGCACAATTCCACCTTCCTGGTGGCGCATTTTCACAACATGCTGATCCCCGGGGCCTTGTTCGGCTATTTTGCCGGGCTGAACTACTGGTTTCCGAAAGCTCTGGGCTTCAAGCTCGATACCAAGTGGGGCATCAGGTCCTTCTGGTGCTGGATCATCGGTTTCTATCTCGCCTTCATGCCGCTCTATGTGCTCGGATTCAAAGGCATGAGCCGGCGGATGGAGCATTATGCCGATCCGAGCTGGCAGCCTTATCTGATTGTCGCGGGGATTGGGGCCTTGTTTGTCCTTTGCGGCATCGCCTGCATTGCCATCCAGCTTTATGTGTCGGCCAAGACATGGGGGTCCGCCCGGGATATTACGGGTGACCCGTGGAATGGACGTACCCTGGAGTGGGCCACGTCGTCCCCGCCGGCAGCCTATAATTTCGCGGTTCTGCCAGAGGTGACCGACATCGACGCCTTCCACGACATGAAGATCCTGGGGCAGGCCTATCAGACGCCGCAGCACTACGAAGACATCGTCATGCCGAAAAACACCTGGGTCGGTCTGGCGCTCGGCGCGCTGGCCTTCGGTCTCGGCTTTGCGTTCGTCTGGCATATCTGGTGGCTGGTGGCCCTGTGCTTCGTGCTCTCTCTCGTGTGTGTCGCCATCCGCGCTTCGGATGACAACAGCGATTTCGTGCTGCCCGCTGCAGAGGTTGCGCGGATCGAGCGCGAGCGACTGGCGGAAATTTCGCCGGCCGACCTGCATGACATGCGCGATTTTGTGCCACGCGGTGTTGCCTCCGGCGCACCGTTGACCGGAACGGTTTAGGGGAGAGGCCAATGTCTGCTGCAACCATTCTGGAAGAAGAACAGAAGCACGCCCTTCATTCGCGGGAGTTCGGTTTCTGGATCTATCTGATGACCGACGCAGTCATCTTCGCACTGCTGTTTGCCTCCTATGCGGTCCTTGCAAAGAACTCCGCCGCGGGGCCGACCTCGAAGGAGCTTTTCGATCTGGGCAGGACTTCGGTTGAAACCGGTTTGCTGCTCGTCTCCAGCCTGACCTTCGGGATGGCGAGCATTGCCCTGATGCACGATCAGAAGGGCCGTGTGGTCCGGTGGCTTATCGTCACCTTGCTGCTCGGTCTTGCCTTTCTGGGGATGGAGCTGAGCGAATTTTCGGGCATGATCGACAAGGGTGCCGGACCGGAGGTCAGCGGCTTTCTGTCCGCCTTCTTTACGCTGGTCGGAACCCACGGCCTGCATGTTGCCCTTGGCTCACTCGGCATCGTGGTGATGATCGCTCAGGTGCTGACCAAGGGATTGACGGCGCCGGTGCGCTCCCGGCTTACGCGGCTCGGGCTCTTCTGGCATTTTCTCGACATCGTCTGGATCGGAATCTTTTCGGTGGTCTATCTGCCGGGCGTTCTATAGGGGGCACTCATGAACCATTCCGCTGATCGCAGCCAGTCTACTTATCTGACCGGTTTTGTTCTTGCTGTCCTGTTGACCGCCATTCCCTTCGCTCTTGTCTGGGGTGGACTGCTTGTCGGCCCTGCGGTTTACGCGGTCATCGCCGTTGCTGCGGTGCTGCAGGTGATCGTGCATCTGGTGTTTTTCCTGCATATCGATTTGAAATCGACCCCGGTTGAAAACCTGTTTTTCCTGGTCTTTGCTGCAGTTCTCATCTTCATCATGGTGGGCGGCAG
The DNA here is from genome assembly GCF_008107695.1 of Stappia sp. BW2. Lineage (GTDB taxonomy): Bacteria > Pseudomonadota > Alphaproteobacteria > Rhizobiales > Stappiaceae > Roseibium. Next base: position 1,030,008 of record NZ_VIRG01000070.1, read on the forward strand.
CCTCTGGATCATGATGGACCTCCATCACCGGATGCAGTGAATGTCAAAGGTGTAGCCGCCAGCCCAGGGGCTGGTGGCCCCCATCAGACTGGAAAAAGAGTGACATGACAGGCAATCGCTCCTTATTGGCTGGAAGCTTTCTTGCCGCCGGGATCCTGCTGACGGGCTCGTCTAGCGCATCGGCTGACTGCCAGGCCGACATCGACAAGGTCGAAAACGCCGTTGTCCACTCCGAGCGCGAGGGTATCGACATCACAGTTGCCGAGAAGATGCGCGCACTGCTCGAAGAAGCAAACAAGGAACGGCAGGCGGGCAATGAGGCCAAATGCCAGGAGCTTATCGACCAGGCAAAATACATCGGCGATGTGGAATGACGTGCGCTGTCCAGCCGATTGTTCCGCTGATCTGTTGACCCTTGATCAGGACAGCGTCGTCTGGACGTGAAGTAGCCGCGAGGCGATCTCGGTCGATACTTGATAAAATGGCACCAGGCGTTGCGCTCGCCAACTATGGCCTGGGCAGTTCGATCACTGCTCGGGCCTCTGTGGTCGCGTCATGCCCAAAATTCTGGTCCCCAGTCGCTGAGCGTAGAGTATTCGGCAATTGGAGCGGAACTGGGCGGGGGGCACGCGCGGACAGAAAACATGCGTGGTTTGCCTGAAGCAAACGGCAAGCCCGAGGCTAGAGAAAGCCATGTGACAAGAATGAGCCTTGGGGGGAAAAATGGTGCCGGCAGCAGGATTCGAACCCGCGACCCCGAGATTACAAATCACGTGCTCTACCAGCTGAGCTATACCGGCGCCGGGAATGGCTTCTACCAGATTGGGCGCGCTTGTCCATGCCCTGATCTGCATTTTTCGATTCTGATTCCAGAAAATCCCCTAAACCCCTCAAATTATTTCGAAAACCCGGTAGTCGCTGTGGATAGAGTGGCTCTTGTCCGTGATTTGCCTTATGCTGCAATGGCACTGCGAAGGCCCGATTCCACAAAACATTCTGCTTTTTCCAGAAGCCGAGATGCAAAAGAACACGCTTGGCCTCCGTCGGGGCGGCATTGGTCGAGAATCGTGAAGGCTGGAGTCTTTTCTGGAGGTTCGGGGAAAGCGCTGGTGCTGCACTTTAGGAGCTGAACATATAATTTTGCCAGCGAACCGGGGACAGGCAGGCAAATTGCCGTTGCCGGTGGCAGAGACAGCGGTCTTGCGAGAGGTGTGTTGATTCACCATGCGAGCGTGGATGGAACCGCCTTGGTCTGGTGACAGGCCTGATCCGGTTCGAGGCAAGGCTTGCGAGCAAGACAGCCAAGTGCCATGCGAACGCTGTGCGGGGTAACCTCAACCGAAAGACCTCTAGAAAGAGAAGGGGGACTTACAGCCCCATCTTCATCCGCGCTACATAGAGTGACAGAACAGCAGCATTGGAAACATTGAGCGAGCGAATCTCGCCTGGCATGTCGAGGCGGGCCGTCAGGCCGCAGGCTTCGCGCACACCCTGTCGCACGCCTTTGCCTTCCGAGCCGAGCACCAGAACGGTTCTGTCGCCGAACGGCGTTTCTTCAAGACTTGCCGGGCCGTCGCTGTCGAGGGCAATGCAGGAAAATCCCTCTTCTTTCATCTCGGCGACGAAGCGGGCCATGTTTTTCACCCGGACATGTTTGATCATGTCGAGCGCCCCGGAAGCGGATTTCGCCAGAACGGAGCCTTCCTCCGGTGCATGGCGTTCTGTGGTCACCACAGCATCGGCATCCAGCGCGACGGCGGAACGCAGGATTGCCCCGACATTGTGCGGGTCGGTCACCTGGTCAAGCGCCAGCACCAGCCGGGCACCCTTCAGATGTTCCGCGCCATAGGCGGGCAGGGGATCGGCTTCCAGAATCATGCCCTGATGAACCGCATCCTTGGTCACCATCCGGTCCAGAGCGCGCGGCATCATGGATTCAACGGGCACATCGATCTTCACACCGCGCTCTTCGAGGCGGCGAATGGCGTTGTCCGTTGCAAACAGCTTCAGGCGTTTGCGATCCTTGTTGGCAAAGGCAGCTTCCACCGTATGCAGGCCATAAAGCAGCACAGGGCCTTCCGGCGGCAGACCCGGACGGCGTGGCGCCGGTTTGCCGCCGGATTTCTTGTCGCCGCGAAAGCCCGGCTTGCCGCCGACGCGGAATGGTTTCTTGTCGTCACTCATGGCGCAGCTCTAGCTGGATTTCCTTTTAAGGAAAAGAGGGAAACGCAGTACGGTCGTTCCTTCAGCCTTCTCTCATGAAGGCTTCAGGATCATGCAGCTGACGGTGCCATGGGCGATCAGTTTGCCGTTAGCGTCCCGCAGATCGCCTTCGGAGGTCGCCAGACGGGAGCCGCGATGAACGATCCGACCTTCGCAGATCACTTCGCCACTCGTCTCAAGCAGCGGGCGAACCATGTTCACGTTGAGTGTTGTGGTGGTGTAATATTCGCCCGGTTGCAGAGTGGTATGGACCGCGCAGCTCAGCGCCGTGTCGATCAGTGTCGATATCCAGCCACCATGTACAGTCCCGAGCGGGTTCAGGAACTCGCGTGCGGGCAGGCCGGTGAAGACCGCCCGGCCTTCGGAAAATTCCTTCATTCTTATATTGGAGTGACTCATGATCGGCGGCGCGGGCAAGTCACCTGCCATCATGCGTTCGAAGATGTCCAAGCCGGACATGGTGGCAAAGGCCGCTTTGGGCAAAGCGCCAGGAGTGTGGGACTTGCCGTTTTCGGTCAGCGTGGAGGTGTCGCTCATGAGAGTGTCCTGAGTAGGAGGTTTAGCCGGGTTTAGATGAGGGGACGGTGTCAGGCGCTGCCTTGTCCTGACTTTCGAGAATGTGGACCGCTTTACGCAATGTGGACATCTGCGCACGCACGGCATCGGCCCCGTCCGGGCCCAGCAGGTCGCTGAGCTCTTTTTGAGCCTTGAGCCAGGTGCCGTGAATTTCGATCACCTTTGCTTCGCCGAGCGGTGTCAGAACCGGAAGCACCTTCTTACCGCCTGTTTCCTGCCGGCCTATCAGGCCGGCGGCTTCGAGCGGTTTGAGGTTGCGTGCCAGTGTCGACCGGTCGATGCCGAGAAAGCGTGCGATCTCAGCTGCCGAAGCTGCTGATCCGTCCGCGATGGCCGCCAGAAGCTGTGCCTGTGTGAGTTCCAGACCGAGCGCTGCCAGGTGCCTGTTATAATGACGGGTCAGAAGATTGGCGGTGCGCCGGGCTGCGTGACCGAGGCAGGTTCGACCCATATGCTGAAAATCGATATCTTGGAGCGAAGAGGACATTTGTTGTAGATACAACAAATTGAGAATCTGCTCAAGCTATGGCGTGCGTCGCGCAGGTTTTCAGGGAGCTGCCGGGCGCAGTGGGCATTGCGAAAGAGGGCTCGGACGGATCTTGCCCGCTGGTGAAAGTTGTCCACAGGCAGACGAGCTCTTATCGCGGAATTTGGGCAAAACGCAGGGGAACCGTGACATCACAGCCATGCTGCTGCAATCTGGGAAAGCTGTCAGCCTTGGCAATCGCTCACGTTCGAAGCATCAGTTTCGCGCGTCCTGCTGATTTTGTTCATTTCTTTGTAAAATCGGCGTTGACAGGGCGGGGCCCTATCTGCATAACACGCGCCACGGGATTGCTCGCCCCTTCCGGGCGGGCTCTTCGGTAAGCCATCCTGATCGCTTCGGCGTGAAGCAGGACGAGATGGAGGAGTGCCCGAGTGGCTAAAGGGGACGGACTGTAAATCCGTTGGCTATGCCTACGTTGGTTCGAATCCAACCTCCTCCACCATCGTTCCTGGTTCTCTCGTTGTGCGGGTGTAGCTCAATGGTAGAGCAGCAGCCTTCCAAGCTGACGACGAGGGTTCGATTCCCTTCACCCGCTCCATCATGGGTGCTGATCGGAGTGTCCGGAACGGAAGGCTCTTTCGCCCGGAAATCCTGACAAGAAGTTCAACGGGAAGCAATTCGTCGCTCGCGGATCTGTCCATGGCGCCGGAAAGCGTCCCGCCTCGACCTAATTCGACCGAACCGAGTATTGGACAGAGAGCGACGCCGATGGCGAAGGAAAAATTTGAGCGCAACAAGCCGCACGTTAACATTGGCACGATTGGCCACGTTGACCACGGCAAGACGACGCTGACCGCAGCAATCACCATGACGCTGGCTGAAACCGGCGGTGCGACTGCAAAAGCTTACGACGAAATCGACGGCGCGCCTGAAGAAAAGGCCCGCGGCATCACCATCTCCACGGCACACGTTGAGTATGAGACGGAAAACCGTCACTACGCTCACGTGGACTGCCCTGGTCACGCCGACTACGTCAAGAACATGATCACCGGTGCTGCGCAGATGGACGGCGCGATCCTGGTGTGTTCTGCCGCTGACGGCCCGATGCCGCAGACCCGCGAACACATCCTCCTGGCTCGCCAGGTTGGTGTTCCGGCTCTGGTCGTGTTCATGAACAAGGTTGACCAGGTCGACGACGAAGAGCTTCTCGAGCTCGTCGAAATGGAAATCCGTGAACTGCTGTCTTCCTACGAATTCCCGGGCGACGACATTCCGATCGTCAAGGGTTCTGCGCTGGCAGCCGTTGAGAACCGCGATCCGGCCATCGGCCGCGATGCGATCCGTGAGCTGATGGCTCAGGTCGACGAATACATCCCGACCCCGGAACGTCCGAAGGACCTTCCGTTCCTGATGCCGATCGAAGACGTCTTCTCGATCTCTGGCCGTGGTACGGTTGTGACCGGTCGTGTTGAGCGCGGCATCATCAAGGTCGGCGAAGAAGTTGAAATCGTCGGCATCAAGGATACCAAGAAGACGACGGTTACCGGCGTTGAAATGTTCCGCAAGCTGCTGGACAGCGGTGAAGCAGGCGACAACATCGGCGCCCTGATCCGTGGTATCGGTCGTGAAGACGTTGAGCGTGGCCAGGTTCTTTGCAAGCCGGGTACTGTTACCCCGCACACGAAGTTCAAGGCTGAGGCTTACATCCTCACGAAAGAAGAAGGTGGCCGTCACACCCCGTTCTTCACCAACTACCGCCCGCAGTTCTACTTCCGTACGACGGACGTGACTGGTGTGGTGTCCCTGCCGGAAGGCACGGAAATGGTGATGCCGGGCGACAACGTCTCCGTTGACGTTGAGCTGATCGTGCCGATCGCGATGGAAGAAGGCCTGCGCTTCGCTATCCGCGAAGGTGGCCGTACCGTCGGTGCCGGCGTCGTCGCATCCATCATCGAATAAGATGAATTCGGCCTGCCGGGCCTTGTGCCCGGCAGGCCTACCTCTTAAGTCTTGCGATGTGCGGCTTCAGAGGGTATCAGGAGCAAGTTCGTTCAGGCGGACTTCTGAAGGGGTATAGCTCAGCTGGTAGAGCGACGGTCTCCAAAACCGTAGGTCGCGGGTTCGAACCCTGCTGCCCCTGCCAATTTGCTCTTGATTAATCTGCCTCGAGGGCTTAAGAGTTTCCTCGAGTGAGGCGCGCGAAGTTTTTCGCGCGCCCACTCGTATTTAACAGACCGGAATCGGAATGGCGAAGACCAATCCCTTTAAATTTATCCAGGAAGTACGTGCGGAAACGTCCAAGGTCACTTGGCCGACGCGCAAGGAGACGGCGATAACCACCGTGATGGTTTTCATCATGGTTGTGATCGCTGCAATCTTTTTTCTCGTGGCAGATCAGTTGATGGGCTTCGGGATCGGCTATCTTCTGGGTGTCGGCGGCTAATTTACTGCAGCCGCCCGGGCGATTGTCCGGTTTGAAGACAAAGAACAAGAAACGGAACTGAGATCCATGGCCAAGCGCTGGTACATTGTGCACGCCTACTCCAATTTCGAGAAGAAGGTCGCCGAGTCCATCCGCGAAAAGGCTGAGCAGAAGGGTGTGTCCGATCTGTTCGAGGAAATTCTCGTTCCGATGGAAAAGGTCGTTGAAGTGCGCCGTGGCCGCAAGGTTGATGCTGAGCGCAAATTCTTCCCGGGCTACGTCCTGGTGAAGATGGAAATGACCAACGAGGCGTTTCACCTGATCAAGGATACACCGAAGGTGACCGGGTTTCTGGGGGCGGATCAAAAGCCGATGCCGATCCCGGAAAAAGAAGCTATGCGCATCATCAACCAGGTGCAGGAAGGTGTTGACCGGCCGAAGCCTTCCGTCACCTTCGAGGTTGGCGAGCAGGTGCGTGTTTCCGATGGTCCGTTCGCATCCTTCTCCGGTCTTGTCGAGGAAGTCGACGACGAGCGCGCACGTCTCAAGGTGGCAGTGTCCATCTTTGGCCGCGCAACGCCGGTGGAACTGGAATTCGGTCAGGTCGACAAGCTCTGACCGTTTGCTGCCCTGAGGGGTGGCTTGAGAGCCCGGTTGCAGTGTCCAGCGGGATACAGTTTCCGGGATGAAAGGGTGGAAGGTTCTGGAGCTCTTCGCCGGGTTCCGAAAAGGGCCGGACCACCAACTCCCAAGCAGTTGAAGAGCCATTCAGCTGTATATGACTGGAGAGAAACATGGCGAAAAAAATTGAAGGTTTCCTGAAGCTTCAGGTGCCGGCAGGTTCCGCTACTCCGTCGCCGCCCATTGGTCCGGCGCTCGGTCAGCGTGGTCTGAACATCATGGAATTCTGCAAGGCGTTTAACGCTGCCACGCAGGATGCTGAAAAGGGCGCTCCGTGCCCGACCGTGATCACTTACTACTCCGACAAGTCCTTCACGTTCGAAGTGAAGACGGCTCCGGTCAGCTTCTTCCTGAAGAAAGCTGCGAAGCTGCAGAAGGGTTCCCAGACCCCGGGCCGTGGCACGGTAGGTTCTGTGACCAAGGCTCAGGTGAAGGAAATCGCCGAAGCCAAGATGAAGGACCTGAACGCCAACGACGTCGATGCAGCAATGCTGATGGTCGAAGGCTCCGCCCGCTCCATGGGCCTTGAGGTAACGGAGTAAGATCATGGCGAAGGTTGGTAAGCGTATCAAGACAGCGCGTGAAGGTCTCGACCGCAACAAGCTGTATTCCCTGAACGAAGCTGTTGGCCTCGTGAAGGATCGTTCCAAGACCAAGTTCGACGAAACCGTTGAAGTTGCGATTAATCTCGGTGTTGATCCCCGCCATGCAGACCAGATGGTCCGCGGCGTGTGCATCCTGCCGAACGGCACCGGCAAGACCGTTCGTGTTGCCGTGTTCGCACGTGGCGACAAGGCTGAGGAAGCCAAGGCAGCCGGCGCCGATATCGTTGGTGCAGAAGAGCTGGTTCAGGAAGTTCAGGGCGGCAAGATCGATTTCGATCGCTGCATTGCAACTCCGGACATGATGCCGCTCGTCGGTCGTCTTGGTAAGGTTCTCGGCCCGCGTGGCCTGATGCCGAACCCGAAAGTCGGCACTGTGACTCCGGACGTCAAGTCCGCTGTCAACGACGCCAAGGGCGGCGCCGTTCAGTTCCGCGTCGAAAAGGCCGGTATCGTTCATGCCGGCGTTGGCAAGGTGTCCTTCTCCGAAGAAGCGATCACCGAGAACGTCAAGGCCCTGCTGGACGCTGTTCAGAAAGCCAAGCCGACTGGCGCAAAAGGCACATACCTGAAGCGCATCGCCGTGTCCTCTACGATGGGCCCGGGCGTGAAGGTCGACCTCGCCACTGTTGCTGGCGAATAATCCGGACTTTCCGGATTTATACAAGATTTCGGCCAAATGGCCGAATAGACCTGGCGGCTAGCCGCCAGGTTGCCCTGTCCGAGACTGCAGGTGCCGGGAAACCGGCTTAAGCCGAACAAGGCCTGCATAGATGGGTGAGAACCGATTTCGCCACCGATCCGGTGGACCGACCCGGTTCGAACCAGACCTTGCCGGGCGCCCAAGGGCGCGAAGGTGAGGGGACAGGACCCTGAGCGTCGCCAGGATGGGTGGTTCCGGGTTCGGGACCATCTGCCAGGCGGCAAGGTAAACCGGCGGCATCACAGCCGCCAAATGGAGAAGGCAAGTGGAAAGAGCGGAAAAGCACGAGTTCGTGTCGGCCCTCAACGCCGAGCTGGGTAACACCGGTGTTGTCGTCGTCGCGCACTATGCAGGCCTTTCGGTAGCTCAGATGACCGCATTGCGGGCATCCGTGCGCGAAGCCGGCGGCACTGTAAAAGTCGCAAAAAACCGCCTTGTCAAACTCGCCCTTCAAGGCACCGACCTTGAGCACATCTCCGACCTGTTTCAGGGCCCGACCGTTATCGTCCACTCCGACGATCCGGTAGCCGCTCCGAAAGCAGCCGTCGATTTCGCCAAGGCAAACGAAAAGTTTGCGATCCTTGGTGGTGCTCTTGGCTCGACCAACCTGAACCCGGATGGGGTCAAGTCTCTGGCAACCATGCCGTCGCTCGATGAGCTGCGTGCGAAACTGGTTGGCATGATCCAGACCCCGGCTTCCCGGATTGCACAGGTTGTCAACGCTCCGGCCGGGCAGCTTGCCCGCGTCTTCGGCGCTTACGCCAAGAAGGACGAGGCCGCATAAGGCGTCCAAACACACTGTCTCACGTAACCAAAACTGGTTCGAACTTAAGGTACTGAAAAATGGCTGATCTTGAAAAGCTCGTTGACGAACTGTCCGCACTGACCGTTATGGAAGCTGCTGAACTCAGCAAGCTTCTGGAAGAAAAGTGGGGCGTTTCTGCTGCTGCTCCGGTCGCAGTTGCTGCTGCTGCTGCTGGTGGTGGCGATGCCGCTGCTGCTGAAGAAAAGACCGAATTTGACGTTGTCCTGACCGCTGCTGGCGACAAGAAAATCAACGTCATCAAGGAAGTCCGCGCTATCACCGGTCTTGGCCTGAAAGAAGCTAAGGAGCTCGTCGAAGGCGCTCCGAAGCCGGTCAAGGAAGGCGTTGGCAAAGACGAAGCAGAAGAGCTGAAGAAGAAGCTCGAAGAAGCTGGCGCATCTGTCGAGCTGAAATAATAGAGGCCTTTTGGCCTTTTGAACGGTCCCGGGTAACCGGGACCGTTATTCGCCCCGGCGGGATTTTCCCGTTTCCGGGGCATACGTACCACTAGAGCATCCTGCTTTCGCAAGACGGCAGACCAAGATGTTCTGGGCCCCTAAGTCCGGTCAACTTGTCTGGTTTCAGGTGAGGGCACCTGAAGCAGGTTGATCCAGGGGGGACGGTTTTCCGAAGCGCCCGGGCGCTCGCCCGATTGGAAAAGGGGCGTTTCGGGAAGCCGTTACCCGGCCGATACGAGGAGCGACAATGACCCAAACGTTCAACGGTCGCAAAAAGGTCCGTAAATATTTCGGATCGATCCGCGATGTCGCGGCTATGCCTAATCTCATCGAGGTTCAAAAAGCATCCTACGACCAGTTTCTACAGGTCGATGAGATGCCGGGCGGTGGCCGCAAGAATGAAGGCCTTGAAGCGGTCTTCCAGTCCGTATTTCCGATCTCGGATTTTGCGGGCACTTCCCTTCTGGAATTCGTTTCCTTCGAATTTGAAGCTCCAAAATACGACGTCGACGAGTGCCGCCAGCGCGACATGACCTTTGCAGCACCGCTGAAGGTTACTCTGCGCCTGATCGTATTCGACGTCGATGAAGACACCGGTGCCAAGTCCGTCAAAGACATCAAGGAACAGGATGTCTACATGGGCGACATGCCGTTCATGACCGACAACGGCACCTTCATCGTCAATGGTACCGAGCGGGTCATCGTCTCCCAGATGCACCGTTCTCCCGGTGTGTTCTTTGACCATGACAAGGGCAAGACCCATTCTTCCGGCAAGCTGCTGTTCGCAGCGCGCGTGATCCCGTATCGCGGTTCCTGGCTCGACATCGAGTTCGACGCCAAGGACATCGTGCATGCGCGTATCGACCGCCGCCGCAAGATCCCGGTTACCTCCCTGCTGATGGCGCTTGGCCTCGATGGCGAAGAAATCCTCAACACGTTCTACAAGCGCATCGATTACACCCGGCAGAAGGATGGCTCCTGGCGGATGCCGTTTGATGGCGCTCGGCTGAAGGGCACCAAGGCGTCCTACGACCTGATCGACGCCGACAGCGGCGAAGTGGTGATCGAAGGTGGTCGCAAGATCACCCAGCGCACCATCAAGCAGCTCGAGGAAAAGGGCGTCACCGCTCTTAAAGTGACCGACGAAGACCTTCATGGCCAGTATCTGGCGGAAGACATCGTCGACATGAAGAGCGGCGAGATCTATGCCGAAGCCGGTGACGAGATTACCGGCAAGCTGCTGGAAGAACTGGTGGACCGTGGTTACCACGACCTGCCGATGCTCGACATCGACCATGTCAACACAGGTCCCTACATCCGCAACACGCTGTCGGTCGACAAGAACGAATCCCGCGAGGATGCGCTGTTCGACATCTACCGCGTGATGCGCCCGGGCGAGCCGCCCACCATCGACACTGCCGAGGCGATGTTCCAGTCGCTGTTCTTCGATGAAGAGCGCTACGATCTGTCCGCGGTTGGCCGCGTGAAGATGAACATGCGTCTTGACGTGGAGTGCGCCGACACTGTCCGCACACTGCGCAAGGCCGACATCCTTGAAGTCATCCGGGTTCTTCTGGAACTGCGTGACGGCAAGGGCGAAATCGACGACATCGACAACCTCGGCAACCGCCGTGTTCGTTCTGTCGGCGAGCTGATGGAAAATCAGTACCGCGTCGGTCTGTTGCGTATGGAACGTGCGATCAAGGAGCGCATGAGCTCGGTCGAAATCGACACGGTCATGCCGCAGGATCTGATCAACGCGAAGCCGGCTGCCGCTGCCGTTCGTGAATTCTTCGGCTCTTCGCAGCTGTCGCAGTTCATGGACCAGACCAACCCGCTGTCGGAAGTCACCCACAAGCGCCGCCTGTCGGCTCTTGGACCGGGTGGTCTGACCCGCGAACGCGCAGGCTTCGAAGTCCGTGACGTTCACCCGACGCACTATGGTCGTATTTGCCCGATTGAAACGCCGGAAGGCCCGAACATCGGTCTGATCAACTCGCTGGCAACCTTCGCGCGTGTGAACAAGTACGGCTTCATCGAAAGCCCGTACCGGAAAGTGAAAGACGGCGCCGTTACCAACGAAGTCGTCTATCTTTCCGCCATGGAAGAAGCCAAGCACTACGTGGCCCAGTCCAACGCCGTCTACGACGACGAAGGCCGGTTCACGGAAGAGCTGATCACCTGCCGTCACGCCGGCGAAAACATGATGGTTCCGTCCGACAAGGTCGACCTCATGGACGTGTCGCCGAAGCAGCTCGTGTCCGTCGCGGCCGCGCTCATCCCGTTCCTCGAGAACGATGACGCCAACCGCGCACTGATGGGCTCGAACATGCAGCGTCAGGCCGTTCCGCTGGTCCGTGCCGAGGCACCGTTCGTGGGTACCGGCATGGAGCCGATCGTGGCCCGCGATTCCGGGGCCGCCATTGGTGCACGCCGTGCGGGTGTTGTCGATCAGGTGGATGCGACGCGTATCGTTATCCGCGCGACCGAGGACCTCGATCCGGGCAAGTCCGGTGTCGATATCTACCGTCTGCAGAAGTTCCAGCGGTCCAACCAGAACACCTGCATCAACCAGCGTCCGCTGGTGCGTGTCGGTGACCGGATCAACAAGGGCGATATCATCGCCGACGGTCCGTCGACCGATCTTGGCGATCTGGCGCTCGGCCGGAACGTGCTCGTCGCGTTCATGCCCTGGAACGGCTACAACTTCGAGGATTCCATCCTCCTGTCCGAACGGATCGTCTCTGACGACGTGTTCACCTCCATTCACCTCGAGGAATTCGAAGTGATGGCCCGTGACACCAAGCTTGGACCGGAAGAAATCACGCGTGACATTCCGAACGTTTCGGAAGAAGCGCTGAAGAACCTCGACGAAGCCGGCATCGTCTACATCGGCGCCGAACTGAACCCGGGTGATATCCTGGTCGGCAAGATCACGCCGAAGGGTGAAAGCCCGATGACACCGGAAGAAAAGCTTCTGCGTGCCATCTTCGGTGAAAAGGCGTCCGACGTTCGCGACACTTCCCTGCGTCTTCCGCCGGGGGTTTCGGGTACTGTTGTCGAAGTGCGCGTCTTCAATCGCCACGGCGTTGAAAAAGACGAACGCGCGATGGCTATCGAGCGTGAGGAAATCGAGCGTCTCGCAAAAGACCGCGACGACGAACAGGCGATCCTCGACCGCAACGTCTATGGCCGTCTGGCCGAGATGCTGATGGACAAGACAGCCGTTGCCGGCCCGAAGGGCTCCAAGAAGGACACCGTGCTCACCGGTGACGTTCTCAACGACTTCCCGCGCTCGCAGTGGTGGCAGTTTGCCACTGACGACGAGAAGTTCATGTCCGAGATCGAAGCTCTGCGTGGTCAGTATGACGACAGCCGCAAGCGTCTCGAGCAGCGTTTCATCGACAAGGTCGAGAAACTGCAGCGCGGTGACGAACTGCCGCCGGGTGTCATGAAGATGGTCAAGGTCTTCGTTGCCGTGAAGCGCAAGCTTCAGCCGGGCGACAAGATGGCTGGCCGTCACGGCAACAAGGGCGTGGTCTCCAAGATCAACCCGTGCGAAGACATGCCGTTCCTGGAAGACGGCACGCATGTCGATATCGTGTTGAACCCGCTCGGCGTTCCGTCGCGCATGAACGTCGGTCAGATCCTTGAAACCCACCTGGGTTGGGCCTGCCGCGGCATGGGTAACCGGATCGGCGAATTGTACGAAGAGTACAGGAAGTCGGGCGAGATCGACGAGTTGCGCGGCAAGATCGTAGAGATCTATGGCGACAACATGAAGGGCGACAACGTCAAGGGATACGACGACGAAGGCGTCGTCCGCCTGGCGGAGCAGCTGAAGAAGGGCGTCAGCATTGCAACGCCGGTCTTCGACGGTGCGCGTGAACCCGATGTCGTCGAGGCGCTCAACATCGCTGGCTATGATCCGAGCGGCCAGTCCGTTCTGTATGATGGCCGAACCGGTGAAGAGTTCGACCGCAAGGTGACCGTGGGCTACATCTACATGTTGAAGCTCCACCACCTGGTCGACGACAAGATCCATGCCCGTTCGATTGGCCCGTACTCGCTCGTCACCCAGCAGCCGCTCGGTGGTAAGGCACAGTTCGGTGGCCAGCGCTTCGGGGAAATGGAGGTCTGGGCGCTTGAAGCATACGGTGCAGCCTACACGCTGCAGGAAATGCTCACCGTCAAGTCGGATGACGTTGCCGGCCGTACGAAGGTCTATGAGGCCATCGTGCGTGGCGACGACACCTTCGAGGCGGGCATTCCGGAAAGCTTCAACGTGCTTGTGAAGGAAATGCGGTCCCTGGGTCTCAACGTTGAACTGCAACGAACCGATGTCCCAGTGATCGGCGAGGAAGAAACTGCGGACGCCGCAGAATAACCCCGCCTACGGACCACAAATGACTTGGAATGCCGGTTGCGGGGAGGGGCGCAAGAGCTCGCTCCCCCGCCGCGCATCGAAGGAGATGGATCATGAATCATGAGGTCATGAACCTGTTCAATCAACAGGCTCCCACACAGACCTTCGACAATATCCGGATTTCGCTTGCGAGCCCGGAAAAGATCTTGTCCTGGTCTTTCGGCGAAATCAAAAAGCCGGAAACCATCAACTACCGTACGTTCAAGCCTGAACGTGACGGTCTGTTCTGCGCGCGTATCTTTGGTCCGATCAAGGACTACGAGTGCCTGTGCGGCAAGTACAAGCGCATGAAATACAAAGGCGTTATCTGCGAAAAGTGTGGCGTTGAAGTCACCCTTTCGCGGGTCCGCCGTGAACGCATGGGCCACATCGAACTGGCCGCGCCTGTTGCGCACATCTGGTTCCTGAAGTCCCTGCCGAGCCGTATCGGCCTTCTGCTCGACATGACGCTGAAGGATCTGGAACGGGTTCTGTATTTCGAGAACTACGTGGTTCTCGAGCCGGGCCTGACCCCGCTCAAGCAGCACCAGCTTCTGTCTGAAGAAGACTTCGTCGCCGCTCAGGACGAGTATGGCGAAGATGCCTTCACCGCAATGATCGGTGCTGAAGCGATCCGCGAGATCCTGATGAGCATGGATCTGGAGCGCGAAAGCGAGAAGCTGCGTCAGGAGATCGCCGAGGCGACCACCGAACTGAAGCCGAAGAAGCTTGCCAAGCGTCTGAAGGTCATCGAAGCATTCATGGAATCGGGCAACCGCCCGGAATGGATGATCATGACCGTCGTTCCGGTGATCCCGCCGGATCTTCGTCCGCTGGTTCCGCTTGACGGCGGCCGGTTCGCGACGTCCGATCTGAACGATCTCTACCGCCGCGTGATCAACCGTAACAACCGTCTGCGCCGCCTGATGGAACTGCGTGCTCCGGATATCATCATCCGGAACGAAAAGCGCATGCTGCAGGAGTCCGTTGACGCCCTGTTCGACAACGGCCGCCGCGGCCGCGTCATCACCGGTGCCAACAAGCGTCCGCTGAAGTCGCTGTCCGACATGTTGAAGGGCAAGCAGGGCCGGTTCCGTCAGAACCTGCTCGGCAAGCGCGTCGATTATTCCGGCCGTTCGGTTATCACCGTGGGTCCGGAACTCAAGCTGCACCAGTGCGGCTTGCCGAAGAAGATGGCGCTTGAGCTGTTCAAGCCGTTCATCTATTCGCGGCTTGACGCCAAAGGCTTCTCTTCGACCGTGAAGCAGGCCAAGAAGCTGGTGGAAAAGGAACGTCCGGAAGTTTGGGACATCCTCGACGAAGTCATCCGTGAGCACCCGGTTCTCCTGAACCGCGCGCCGACGCTGCACCGTCTTGGTATCCAGGCATTCGAACCGACGCTGATCGAAGGCAAGGCTATCCAACTGCACCCGCTCGTCTGCTCGGCCTTCAACGCCGACTTCGACGGTGACCAGATGGCTGTTCACGTACCGCTGTCGCTGGAAGCCCAGCTCGAAGCGCGTACGCTGATGATGTCGACCAACAACATTCTGCACCCGGCAAACGGTGGCCCGATCATCGTTCCGTCGCAGGATATCGTTCTGGGTCTCTACTATCTGTCGATCATGGCGGAAAAGGAACCGGGCGAAGGCATGGTCTTCGGCAACACCGGTGAGATCCACCACGCGCTGGCCAACAAGGTCATCACGCTGCACACCAAGATCAAGGGCCGGTTCCGCTCCATCGATGCCGATGGAAACGAGACCTCCGAGATCAACGAAACCACTCCGGGCCGCATGCTTATTGCGGAGCTTCTGCCGAAGCACCACGAAGTGCCGTTCGAGGTCTGCAACAAGCTGATGACCAAGAAGGACATCTCCAAGATGATCGACACGGTTTACCGTGCCTGCGGTCAGAAGGAGACGGTTATCTTCTGTGACCGGATCATGCAGCTTGGTTTCAAGAACGCCTGTAACGCCGGCATCTCTTTCGGCATGGACGACATGGTCATCCCGGACACCAAGCACAATCTGGTGGCGGAAACGTCGTCGCTCGCAACCGAATACGAGCAGCAGTACAACGACGGTCTGATCACCCAGGGCGAGAAGTACAACAAGGTTGTCGACGCCTGGGCGAAATGTACCGACAAGATTGCTGACGAGATGATGGCCCGCATTAAGGCGGTCCAGATCGATGAAGAGAGCGGACGTCAGAAGCCGATGAACTCGGTTTACATGATGTCTCACTCCGGTGCCCGTGGTTCGCCCCAGCAGATGAAGCAGCTGGCCGGCATGCGTGGCCTTATGGCCAAGCCGGATGGGTCCATCATCGAGAACCCGATCATCTCGAACTTCAAGGAAGGTCTGTCGGTTCTGGAGTACTTCAACTCCACGCACGGTGCCCGTAAGGGTCTGGCCGATACCGCACTGAAGACCGCTAACTCCGGTTACCTGACCCGCCGTCTGGTGGACGTCGCCCAGGATTCCATTATCCTGGAACCGGATTGCGGATCCACGCGCGGCATCACCGTTGCTCCGATCGTCGATGCCGGTAACGTCATCGCCTCGCTCGGCATGCGCGTTCTGGGCCGTACGACTGCGGAAGATGTCTACAATAACCAGACCGGAGAACTGCTTGTCGCCAAGGGCACGCTGATCGACGAGAAGGACGTTGATGCCATCGAGGCCGCCAAGGTTCAGCAGATCAAGATCCGTTCGGTTCTGACCTGTGAAACCGAAACCGGCGTCTGCGCGACCTGCTACGGTCGTGACCTTGCACGTGGTACACCTGTGAACATGGGTGAAGCTGTCGGCGTTATCGCCGCACAGTCCATCGGTGAGCCGGGCACGCAGCTGACCATGCGTACCTTCCACATCGGTGGTACCGCACAGGTGGTCGACAGCTCGTTCATCGAGTCCAACGTCGATGGTACGATCAAGATCCGGAACCGTTCGGTCAATCGCGACAGCGACGGCAATCTGATTGCCATGGTCCGCAACATGTCCATCGTTGTTATCGACAGCGACGGTAACGAGCGCGCCGTGCACCGGGTGGCCTATGGTTCCAAGCTGCATGTCGATGAAGGCGATGCGGTCAAGCGCGGCCAGCGGATTGCCGAATGGGATCCGTATACCCGGCCAATGCTTGCAGAAGTCGACGGTATCGTGGACTTCGAGGATCTGGTCGATGGTGCGTCCGTTCAGGAAACGGCCGATGAGGCGACCGGTATCACCAAGCGTGTCGTCATCGACTGGCGCTCTTCGCAGCGTGGTCAGGATTTGAAGCCGGCAATCGTCATCAAGGACGAAAAAGGCACCATTTTCAAAACCGACCGCGGCTCCGACGCTCGTCTGATACTTTCCGTGGACGCGATCCTGTCCGTTCAGCCTGGGTCTTCGGTCAAGGCTGGTGACGTTCTGGCTCGTATCCCGCTGGAAAGTGCAAAGACCAAGGACATCACCGGTGGTCTGCCGCGTGTTGCGGAACTGTTCGAGGCTCGCCGTCCGAAGGATCATGCGATCATCGCCGAAATCGATGGTACGATCCGCTTCGGTCGCGACTACAAGAACAAGCGCCGCGTCATCATCGAGCCAGCGGAAGAAGGTGTCGAGCCCGTCGAATACCTCATCCCGAAAGGCAAGCACTTCCATCTTCAGGAAGGCGACGCCATTGAAAAGGGTGAGTACATTCTCGACGGTAACCCGGCTCCGCACGACATCCTGGCCGTTAAAGGCGTGGAGGCCCTGGCGGCTTACCTCGTCAACGAAATCCAGGAAGTCTACCGTCTGCAGGGCGTGACCATCAACGACAAGCACATTGAAGTGATTGTCCGCCAGATGTTGCAGAAGGTCGAAATCACCGATCCGGGTGACACGGAGTTCTTCGCAGGCGAACAGATCGACAAGATCGACTTCGAGGAAGCCAACAGCCGGGCGATCGACAATGCACGCGATCCTGCCAAGGGAGTGCCGGTTCTGCTCGGTATCACCAAGGCGTCGCTGCAGACGCGGTCGTTCTTCTCCGCCGCCTCCTTCCAGGAGACGACCCGCGTTCTTACCGACGCAGCGGTCAACGGCAAGACCGACCCGCTGGTCGGCCTCAAGGAGAACGTCATCGTTGGCCGTCTGATCCCGGCCGGTACCGGTGGGGTGATGAAGCGGATCCGCAAGATCGCGAGCCATCGCGACGACCTGATCCAGGAAGCTCAGCGTCAGCAGTCTTCGGACAGCGCAGCGGAAGGGCTTCTGGAAGACATGACCGGCGCAGCCGAATAATCGGTCTGCCGTCTAGCTATCGAAAGGCCGCCCTCGGGCGGCCTTTCTTGTATAATGAGGCAAAAGAGGCCTGATCATATGAACGACAATGAAGTTGAACTGGATCCGGTGGTCTACATCGTGATTGGCAGGGTGTGGGAAAACGAAGAGGCGTCGCCAGATGATGCCATAACCATTCACGCGCTGCTGAGGGCGCCTGATGATGACGATGCAGTGCGCAAGACGCTTGAGGCGCTTTCAGCCCAGGGGTTTGCGGAAGCTGAACTCGACCAGATCGGGGTTATGGATGGCGAACCGGATGACCCGGTTTACGAAGGCGCCTATCAGGATGCCCTTGCCGGCAACGTTGCCATCGTGACGTTCACGGCCTGACCTGCGAAAAGGTCTCCAATATTCGCTCTGTGTGCAATATACCTGTTGTGCGTTTGGCGCATAGCAGAGGCGAGGGGGGGAGGCGGCTTGCGAATCCAGGTTGCCTTCCGGCCAGACTTGTCAGGAATCACCACGTGAATCAACGTGCTGCAGGGCCGGACAAACGAGTCTTCGCAATCAAGTGCCCCGTTTTGACTCATTCCGGTCAGACTTGATTCAGGATTCCTCTGGTTTGCGGAATCGCGTCGCGTAATAAAGTTTCAAAAAAGCGCCGTAAAGGTATGGAATGAAGCTGCTAAGTGATGGGATTCGTTTCGGAAATTCAGATGACCAAGCTGTAACCCGCACAAACGCTGTTTTTTCGACAAAGCACTTGACGCAATGGGTGCATATGAGTAGTTTCCGCGCATCCCAAGGGCAGGCGGTAAGAGTGAACCCGTCCAGCGCTAACCAAGGCGCAGGACCCAGTCCTCTTAAACGCTGCCGGGCTATATAGGCGAATACGCGTCGATTGCATGACCGCGGGGCAACTCGTGGTCCTCTGGTTTTTCGCAGCGCCTGCCGCTCTTCATTGAGCGCGCGGGCGCGATTTTGCATGTCTTTACGGGTCAAACCGGAGAGAGGTCAAAATCAGCGGGGGACTGCAGTTGCATACGAATTTTTGGATGGACAAGGTAAAGGGCAAAGAATGCCGACCATCAACCAGTTGATCCGCAAGCCGCGGAAAGATCCGCCTAAGCGGAACAAGGTGCCGGCCATGGAGGCCTGCCCCCAGAAGCGTGGTGTTTGCACCCGCGTTTACACGACGACGCCGAAGAAGCCGAACTCGGCTCTTCGTAAGGTGGCCAAGATCCGCCTGACCAACGGCTTCGAAGTCATTGGCTACATCCCGGGTGAAGGTCACAACCTTCAGGAACACTCGGTGGTGATGATCCGCGGCGGCCGCGTAAAGGATTTGCCGGGTGTGCGCTACCACATCATCCGTGGTGTGCTCGATACCCAGGGCGTCAAGGATCGTAAGCAGCGTCGTTCGAAATACGGCGCGAAGCGGCCGAAGTAAGGAGCACATAGATGTCCCGTCGTCACCGCGCTGAAAAACGCGAAATTAACCCGGATCCGAAGTTCGGGGATATCGTCGTAACCAAGTTCATGAACTCCATCATGTACGACGGTAAGAAGTCGACTGCTGAGCGCATCGTGTACGGTGCATTCGACGTCGTCGAGAACAAGACCCGCGAGAACCCGATCGAAGTGTTCCACGCAGCTCTTGAGAACGTCATGCCGCAAGTGGAAGTTCGCTCCCGCCGTGTTGGTGGTGCGACCTACCAGGTTCCGGTCGAGGTTCGTACCGACCGCCGTCAGGCCCTGGCAATTCGCTGGCTGATCACTGCGGCTCGCAATCGTAACGAAACCACGATGGTTGACCGTCTTTCCGGCGAACTGCTCGATGCGGCCAACAACCGTGGCACCGCAGTCAAGAAGCGCGAAGACACGCACCGGATGGCAGACGCCAACCGCGCATTCTCGCACTATCGCTGGTAATTTGTGACTTCGAAGGGCTGACGCTATGGCGCGCACGCATAAAATCGAGGACTACCGCAACTTCGGCATCATGGCTCATATCGATGCTGGAAAGACCACCACGACCGAGCGGATCCTCTTCTACACTGGTAAGAGCCACAAGATCGGCGAAGTTCATGACGGCGCAGCCACCATGGACTGGATGGAGCAGGAGCAGGAGCGTGGCATCACGATCACCTCTGCTGCAACCACCGCTTTCTGGAAAGAAAAGCGCCTGAACATCATCGACACCCCGGGCCACGTTGACTTCACCATTGAAGTTGAACGGTCCCTGCGTGTGCTCGACGGTGCCGTCGCCCTTCTGGACGCAAACGCCGGCGTTGAGCCGCAGACGGAAACTGTCTGGCGTCAGGCCGACAAGTACCACGTTCCGCGGATGATCTTCGTCAACAAGATGGACAAGCTGGGCGCTGACTTCGATCGTTGCGTCACGATGATCAAGGAACGCCTCGGCGCAACTCCGCTGGTCATGCAGCTTCCTGTTGGCGCAGAAAGCGACTTCGCCGGTTGTATCGACCTTCTGGAAATGAAGGCTCTGATCTGGCAGTCTGAAAACCTCGGCGCTGCCTGGGACATCGTTGACATCCCGGCTGATCTCGTAGATCGCGCTCAGGAAGCTCGCGATGCTCTGATCGAGACTGTCGTTGAAGTTGATGAAGCTGTCATGGAAGCTTATCTGGAAGGCGAAGAGCCCTCCATCGAGACGCTCAAGAAGCTTATCCGCAAGGGCACGATCAGCACCGAGTTCGTTCCGGTATTCTGCGGTTCCGCGTTCAAGAACAAGGGCGTTCAGCCGCTTCTCGACGCTGTTGTCGATTACCTGCCGAGCCCGGTCGAAGTGCCGGACATCAAAGGCATCGACCCGAAGACCGAAGAAGAAATCATTCGCAAGTCTTCGGACGAAGAGCCGCTTGGTCTGCTGGCGTTCAAGATCGCCAACGACCCGTTTGTCGGTTCTCTGACGTTCTGCCGCATCTATTCCGGTGTTCTGAACAAGGGCGTGTCCCTGCTGAACACCGTTAAAGAAAAGCGTGAGCGCGTTGGGCGGATGATGCAGATGCACTCCAACTCCCGCGAAGATATCGATGTAGCCTATGCAGGCGATATCGTTGCTATCGCAGGTCTCAAGGACACCACGACCGGCGACACCCTGTGTGATCCGCTGAAGCCGGTGATCCTGGAGCGCATGGAATTCCCGGAGCCGGTTATCGAGATCGCTGTCGAGCCGAAGACCAAGGGCGACCAGGAAAAGATGGGCCTCGCGCTCAACCGCCTGGCTGCAGAAGATCCGTCCTTCCGCGTCAAGAGCGACGAAGAATCCGGTCAGACCATCATCGCCGGCATGGGCGAGCTGCACCTGGACATCATCGTCGATCGCATGAAGCGCGAATTCAAGGTCGAAGCCAACATCGGTGCGCCGCAGGTGGCTTACCGTGAAACCATCACCAAGGTTGCTGAAGTGGATTACACCCACAAGAAGCAGTCTGGTGGTTCCGGTCAGTTCGCTCGCATCAAGCTGGTCATCGAGCCGGCTGAGCCGAATGAAGGCTACGTCTTCGAAAGCAAGATCGTCGGTGGTTCCGTTCCGAAGGAATACATCCCGGGCGTTACCAAAGGTATCGAAAGTGTCATGTCCTCCGGTCCGCTGGCAGGATTCCCGATGCTCGATATCAAGGCAACCCTGATCGATGGTGCCTACCACGACGTTGACTCCTCGGTTCTCGCCTTCGAAATCGCCGGCCGTGCCGGTTTCCGCGAAGGGATTGCCAAGGCCGGCCCGAAACTGCTCGAGCCGATCATGAAGGTCGAGGTTGTCACTCCGGAAGACTACATGGGTGACGTTATTGGTGACTTGAACTCCCGCCGCGGCCAGATCGCCGGCACGGAGAACCGGGGCATCGTAACCGTCATCACCGCAATGGTCCCGCTGGCCAACATGTTTGGTTACGTGAACAACCTGCGTTCCATGTCTCAAGGCCGCGCACAGTACTCGATGGTGTTCGATCACTACGAGCAGGTGCCGCAGGCTGTCGCCGAAGAGGTTCAGGCGAAGTACGCCTGAGCCCATCCTCTTAACGTCAAGAAGAACTAGAGAAACGGAGTAATCCGATGGCGAAAGAAAAATTTGAGCGCAATAAGCCGCACGTTAACATTGGCACGATTGGCCACGTTGACCACGGCAAGACGACGCTGACCGCAGCAATCACCATGACGCTGGCTGAAACCGGCGGTGCGACTGCAAAAGCTTACGACGAAATCGACGGCGCGCCTGAAGAAAAGGCCCGCGGCATCACCATCTCCACGGCACACGTTGAGTATGAGACGGAAAACCGTCACTACGCTCACGTGGACTGCCCTGGTCACGCCGACTACGTCAAGAACATGATCACCGGTGCTGCGCAGATGGACGGCGCGATCCTGGTGTGTTCTGCCGCTGACGGCCCGATGCCGCAGACCCGCGAACACATCCTCCTGGCTCGCCAGGTTGGTGTTCCGGCTCTGGTCGTGTTCATGAACAAGGTTGACCAGGTCGACGACGAAGAGCTTCTCGAGCTCGTCGAAATGGAAATCCGTGAACTGCTGTCTTCCTACGAATTCCCGGGCGACGACATTCCGATCGTCAAGGGTTCTGCGCTGGCAGCCGTTGAGAACCGCGATCCGGCCATCGGCCGCGATGCGATCCGTGAGCTGATGGCTCAGGTCGACGAATACATCCCGACCCCGGAACGTCCGAAGGACCTTCCGTTCCTGATGCCGATCGAAGACGTCTTCTCGATCTCTGGCCGTGGTACGGTTGTGACCGGTCGTGTTGAGCGCGGCATCATCAAGGTCGGCGAAGAAGTTGAAATCGTCGGCATCAAGGATACCAAGAAGACGACGGTTACCGGCGTTGAAATGTTCCGCAAGCTGCTGGACAGCGGTGAAGCAGGCGACAACATCGGCGCCCTGATCCGTGGTATCGGTCGTGAAGACGTTGAGCGTGGCCAGGTTCTTTGCAAGCCGGGTACTGTTACCCCGCACACGAAGTTCAAGGCTGAGGCTTACATCCTCACGAAAGAAGAAGGTGGCCGTCACACCCCGTTCTTCACCAACTACCGCCCGCAGTTCTACTTCCGTACGACGGACGTGACTGGTGTGGTGTCCCTGCCGGAAGGCACGGAAATGGTGATGCCGGGCGACAACGTCTCCGTTGACGTTGAGCTGATCGTGCCGATCGCGATGGAAGAAGGCCTGCGCTTCGCTATCCGCGAAGGTGGCCGTACCGTCGGTGCCGGCGTCGTCGCATCCATCATCGAATAATCGACAGCCGGGCCTGCCGGTGATTTTGAAGTGAAACGCGGGCAGGCCCGCAGTCTTATTGGGAACAACAACAATGAACGGTCAGAATATCCGGATCCGCCTCAAGGCGTTTGACCACCGTATTCTCGACGCCTCCACCAAGGAGATCGTCAATACGGCCAAGCGGACCGGTGCTCAGGTACGGGGTCCCGTGCCGCTGCCGACGCGGATTGAGAAGTACACCGTGCTTCGCGGACCGCATATTGATAAGAAAAGCCGCGATCAGTTCGAGATGCGTACGCATAAGCGTCTTCTCGATATCGTTGATCCGACACCGCAGACCGTGGACGCGCTGATGAAGCTCGACCTCGCCGCTGGTGTCGACGTCGAGATCAAGCTCTAAGCCGGGTCGAAGGGGACACATCCATGCGTTCTGGAGTGATCGCTCAGAAAGTGGGCATGACCCGCATCTATAACGATGCAGGCGAGCATGTTCCGGTCACCGTTCTGCGGCTGGAAAATTGCCAGGTGGTAGCCCACCGGACTGACGAAAAAAATGGTTACACTGCGCTGCAGCTCGGTGCAGGTAGCCGTAAAGTAAAGAATACGCCGAAGGCACTGCGCGGCCACTTTGCTGTTGCAAAGGTCGAGCCGAAGCGGACCGTGGCCGAATTCCGCGTTTCCGCGGAAAACCTCATCGACGTTGGTGCGGAATTGACTGCTGACCACTACGTCGAAGGCCAGTTTGTCGACGTGACCGGCACTTCTATCGGTAAGGGTTTTGCCGGTGCCATGAAGCGTCACAACTTCGGTGGTGGCCGTGCAACGCACGGTAACTCGATCTCGCACCGTTCGCACGGTTCTACCGGTCAGTGTCAGGACCCGGGCCGCGTGTTCAAGGGCAAGAAAATGGCCGGTCACATGGGTGATGCCCGCGTGACCACGCAGAACCTGAAGGTTGTGCGCACTGATGTTGAGCGTGGCCTGATCATGGTCGAGGGCTCTGTTCCGGGCGCCAAGGGCGGCTGGATCCTGGTCCGCGACGCGATCAAAAAGGCGCTGCCGGAAAACGTTCCGGTTCCGGGTGCTTTCAAAGCAACCGAAGCGACTGCGGCTGCCGGGAAGGAGAGTGAGTGATGGAACTCCAGGTCAAGACCCTCGAAGGTGGGGCGGCCGGTTCGATCACGGTGTCTGACGAGATCTTCGGTCTCGAGCCGCGCACCGATTTGATCCACCGTGTGGTGCGTTGGCAGTTGGCCAAGCGCCAGGCAGGCACCCACAAGACTCTGGGCCGTTCGGAAGTTTCCGGCACGACGAAGAAATTCGTCCGCCAGAAAGGCTCCGGCGGCGCACGTCACGGCAACAAGAAGGCCCCGCAGTTTCGCGGTGGCGGCAGAGCATTTGGCCCGGTCGTTCGCGACCACAGCCATGAGCTGCCGAAGAAGGTTCGCGCCCTCGGCCTGAAGCATGCCCTGTCGGCGAAAGCCAAGACAGACAGCATCGTTGTTGTTGAAGACGCGAAGGCTGCCGAAGCAAAGACCAAGGCGCTCAAGGCACAGCTCTCCAAGCTCGGCCTGACCAGCGCTCTGATCATTGATGGTGCTGAAGTCGATGCAAACTTCGCTCTGGCGTCCCGCAACATTCCGCATCTGGATGTGCTGCCGGTTCAGGGCATCAACGTTTACGACATCCTGCGTGCCAACACCCTGGTGTTGACGAAGGCTGCGGTGTCCGCACTTGAGGAGCGCTTTAAATGAGCAAACTTCCTCACTACGACAAAATCGTTGGCCCGGTGATCACCGAAAAGTCGACGATGGCTTCCGAAGAGAACAAGGTTGTCTTCAAAGTTGCCAATGATGCAACGAAGCCGGAAATCAAGGCCGCAGTGGAAGCACTGTTCGGTGTGAAGGTCACGGCAGTGAACACCCTGGTCCGCAAGGGCAAGGTGAAGCGCTTCCGGGGTCGCATCGGCCGGCAGTCCGACTACAAGAAGGCCGTCGTAACGCTGCAGGAAGGTCACGGTATCGACGTGACCACCGGGCTCTAAGACGGGGACTTAAGAAAAATGGCACTTAAGACATTCAACCCGACGTCCCCAGGCCGCCGTCAGCTGGTTCAAGTTGATCGCTCTGGTCTGTGGAAAGGCAAGCCGGTCAAGACCCTGACCGAAGGCCTGTCCAAGTCCGGTGGCCGCAACAATACCGGCCGCCTGACGTCTCCGAACCGCGGTGGCGGTCACAAGCGGTCTTACCGTCTTGTCGACTTCAAGCGGCGTAAATGGGACGTTCCGGCTACGGTCGAGCGCCTTGAATACGATCCGAACCGGACCGCATTCATTGCTCTCATCCGTTACGAAGACGGTGAACTGAGCTACATCCTGGCGCCTCAGCGCCTGGCTGCTGGCGACACCGTTGTTGCCGGTGAAAACGTCGACGTGAAACCGGGCAATGCTGCGCCTCTGGCTCGCATTCCGGTTGGCACGATCGTGCACAATGTCGAGCTGAAGCCGGGCAAAGGCGCCCAGATCGCTCGTTCGGCAGGCGCGTTCGTACAGATCGTCGGCCGCGACCAGGGCTACACCACGCTGCGCCTGATGTCTGGCGAGCAGCGCCGTGTGCTCGGAACCTGCATGGCTTCCATTGGCGCTGTGTCCAACCCGGACCACGCCAACGTTAACCTGGGTAAAGCAGGCCGTTCCCGCTGGCTTGGCATTCGTCCGCACACTCGCGGTGTTGCCATGAACCCGATCGATCACCCTCATGGTGGTGGTGAAGGCAGGACCTCCGGCGGTCGTCATCCGGTTACTCCTTGGGGTAAACCGACCAAAGGTAAGCGTACGCGGCGCAATAAGCAGACTGATAAGTTTATCGTCCGCAGCCGTCACGCGAAGAAGTAAAGGGCAAGGATCGTGGCACGTTCGATCTGGAAAGGTCCGTTTGTCGACGGGTATCTGCTGAAGAAAGCGGACAAGGTCCGTGAGTCCGGCCGGAGCGAGGTCATCAAGACCTGGAGCCGCCGCTCTACCATCCTGCCGCAGTTCGTCGGTTTGACCTTCGGCGTCTACAACGGTCAAAAGCACGTTCCGGTGCTGGTGTCTGAAGAAATGATCGGTCACAAGTTTGGCGAGTTCTCGCCGAGCCGGACCTATTATGGACACGGCGCCGACAAGAAGGCGAAGAGGAAGTAACGATGGGCAAGCCGAAGCGTGAGCGGACGCTCGCTGACAATGAGGCCCGGGCAATGACCCGCATGCTGCGCGTTTCTCCGCGCAAGCTGAACCTCGTTGCGGCTTCGATCCGTGGTAAAAAAGTCGGGTCCGCGATTGCGGATCTGACATTCTCCCGCAAGCGCATTGCGCAGGACGTCAAGAAGACCTTGATGTCCGCGATTGCCAACGCGGAAAACAACCATGACCTGGACATCGACAACCTGGTGGTTGCTGAAGCACATGTCGGCAAGGCATTTGTGATCAAGCGGTTCCAGGCCCGTGCACGTGGCCGTGTTGGCCGGATCGAGAAGCCGTTCTCGAACCTGACCATCGTCGTGCGCGAAGTTGAGGAGACTGCCTGATGGGACATAAGACAAACCCGATCGGCATGCGCCTCGGGATCAACCGCACCTGGGATAGCCGCTGGTTCGCGAACAAGAACGAATATGGTGATCTTCTGCACGAAGATTTCCGCATCCGTGAGTTCCTGCTGAAAGAACTTAAGCAGGCTGCAGTTTCCAAGGTTGTTATCGAACGCCCGCACAAGAAGTGCCGCGTGTCCATTCACTCGGGTCGTCCGGGTGTGGTCATCGGTAAAAAGGGCGCCGATATCGAGCGTCTTCGCAAGAAGATCGCCGACATCACCAATTCCGAAGTGCACCTCAACATCGTTGAAGTGCGCAAGCCGGAAATCGACGCGACCCTGGTCGCACAGTCGATTGCCCAGCAGCTGGAACGCCGTGTTGCTTTCCGTCGCGCCATGAAACGGGCCGTTCAGTCCGCCATGCGTCTCGGTGCCCAGGGCATCCGTATCAACTGCGGTGGCCGTCTCGGCGGTGCGGAAATTGCGCGTATCGAATGGTACCGCGAAGGCCGCGTCCCGCTTCACACTCTGCGTGCCGACATCGACTACGGTGTTGCTAGCGCTCACACGGCTTACGGCGTGTGCGGTGTGAAGGTCTGGATCTTCAAGGGTGAAATTCTGGAACACGATCCGATGGCGTCTGAACGCCGTGCGACCGCTGCTTCTGAAGGCAACCAGGGTGATCGCGGCGGACGCCGGGATCGGGGCCGCGAGCGCGCAGCTTAATTCAAGCTGCCTGCCGCTCGTAACTTAAGAAAGACGAGAGAAGAACGATGCTGCAACCGAAGCGCACAAAGTTCCGCAAGCAGCACAAGGGCCGCATCCACGGCTTGTCGAAGGGAGGCACTGACCTCAACTTCGGCGCATTCGGTCTGAAGGCTATGGAGCCGGAGCGTGTTACGGCACGTCAGATCGAAGCGGCCCGCCGTGCTATGACCCGCCACATGAAGCGTGCGGGTCGTGTTTGGATCCGCATCTTCCCGGACCTCCCGGTTTCCTCGAAACCTGCTGAAGTCCGCATGGGTAAAGGTAAGGGTTCTCCGGATTACTGGGCTTGCCGTGTCAAGCCGGGCCGGATCATGTTCGAAATCGATGGTGTGCCGGAAGACATTGCGCGTGAAGCTATGCGTCTTGCTGCAGCCAAACTGCCGATCAAATGCCGTTTCGTTCAGCGTATCGGCGAGTAGGGCAGGCGAGGAGTTAGAGCCATGAAGGCTACCGATGTACGGGCTAAGACCCTCGACGAGCTCCGTAGTGAGCTTGAAGGCCTGAAGAAAGAGCAGTTCAACCTGCGCTTCCAGCGGGCTACGGGTCAGCTTGAAAACACCGCGCGTGTCCGGCAGATCCGCCGCGACATCGCACGTATCCAGACGATCATGCGCGAAAAGCGCGTGTCGGCGAACGCGTAAGGAGACGGCCATGCCGAAGCGTATCCTGCAGGGCACCGTTGTCAGCGACGCCAATGACAAGACGGTGACGGTGAATGTGGAGCGCCGCTTCACGCACCCGCTGCTTAAGAAGACTGTGCGCCGGACCAAGAAGTACCGCGCACACGACGAGAGCAACCAATACAAGGTTGGCGACATTGTTCAGATCGAAGAATGCGCGCCGATTTCGAAAAACAAACGTTGGACCGTGGTCGCTCAGTGACCGCTCTCCATTAGTGAGCATCAGGCGCCCGTAACCCGAGCGCCATCAGAAGAACAAGGCAGCCAGTCATGATTCAGATGCAAACAAACCTCGACGTCGCCGATAATTCCGGCGCTCGTCGTGTCATGTGCATCAAAGTGCTCGGCGGCTCCAAGCGTAAATATGCCCATGTAGGCGACATCATCGTCGTCTCCGTGAAAGAGGCAATTCCGCGGGGCCGCGTCAAAAAGGGCGACGTGATGAAGGCTGTCGTCGTGCGCACGGCTAAGGATATCCGCCGTCCCGATGGCAGCGTGATCCGGTTCGACCGCAATGCGGCCGTGCTGGTCAACAATAACAAGGAGCCGATCGGCACCCGTATCTTCGGACCGGTACCGCGTGAACTCCGTGCAAAGAACCATATGAAAATCATTTCGCTCGCGCCGGAGGTGCTCTGATGGCTGCGAAAATTAAAAAAGGCGACACGGTGGTCGTGCTGACCGGCCGTGACAAGGGTAAGTCCGGCGAAGTCATTCAGATGCTGCCGGCTGACAACAAAGCCCTGGTCCGCGGCATCAACATGGTTCGCCGCCACCAGAAGCAGACCCAGACGCAGGAAGCTGGCATCGTGGCTAAGGAAGCTCCGATTCATCTTTCCAACGTCGCGCTGGCCGATCCGAAGGACGGCAAGGCAACGCGAGTCGGCTTCAAAGTGCAGGACGATGGCACCAAGGTCCGTGTGGCCAAGCGTTCGGGAGACCTGATCGATGGCTGAGACCACTAACGTGCCGCGTCTGAAGACGCACTATGACGAAGTTGTGCGCAAGCAGCTTATGGAAAAGTTCCAGTACAAGAACGTCATGCAGGTTCCGCAGCTGGAAAAGATCGTGCTCAACGTCGGTGTCGGCGAAGCGGTCAGCGATTCCAAGAAGGCTCGCATTGCTGCAGACGATCTGGCACTGATTGCCGGTCAGAAGCCGGTTATTACCAAAGCGAAAAAATCCATCGCGACCTTCAAGGTCCGCGAAGGCATGCCGCTTGGCGCAAAGGTTACCCTGCGCCGCCAGCAGATGTTCGAATTCATGGATCGCCTGATCACCATCGCGCTGCCGCGCGTACGTGACTTCCGCGGCCTGAATCCGAAGAGCTTCGACGGTCGCGGCAACTACGCCATGGGCATCAAAGAACACATCGTGTTCCCGGAAATCGAGTACGACAAGGTCGACCAGATCTGGGGCATGGACGTGATCATCTGCACCACGGCGCCGAATGACGACGAAGCACGCGAGCTTCTGCGCGCGTTCAACTTCCCGTTCACGAAGTAACGGGCAAGGAAGGGATCGACGATGGCGAAGAAAAGCGCAATCGAAAAAAACAAGCGCCGCGAGAAGCTTGTCAAGAAATACGCTGAGAAGCGCGCTGCCCTGAAGGCACTGGCTAAAGATGAAAGCCTGTCCCTGGAAGAGCGGTACAACGCACGCCTGAAGCTGGCGAAACTGCCGCGGAATTCCGCGCCGAACCGCGTTCGCAACCGTTGCGAAGTGTCCGGCCGTCCGCGCGGTTTTTATCGCAAGCTGAAGATGTCGCGTATTGCGCTTCGTGAACTGGGTTCCCTGGGCAAGATCCCGGGCCTGGTCAAGTCGAGCTGGTAAGGAGAAACTCCGATGGCAATTTCTGATCCGTTGGGGGATATGCTGACCCGCATTCGCAACGCGCAAATGCGTCGCAAGAACAAGGTCAGCTCACCAAATTCCAAATTGCGTGCACATGTACTTGATGTGCTTGCAAAAGAGGGGTACATCCGTGGCTACACCACGGTTGAATACGAGGGCGGTAAGTCCGAGTTGGAAATCGAATTGAAGTATTTCGACGGTGAACCGGTTATTCGCACGATTGAACGTGTGTCCAAGCCGGGCCGCCGCGTGTACTCGTCGGTGAAAAACATCCCGCATGTCTCCAATGGCCTGGGCGTGTCGATCATTTCGACCCCGCGTGGCGTCATGAGCGACCATCAGGCGCGGGACGAAAACGTAGGTGGTGAGGTACTGTGCCGCGTCTTCTGATGCGGCATCCTCACTTTTAAAACAACGACAAGGTTGGTCATATGTCTCGTATTGGCAAAAAGCCAGTCCCCGTGCCAAGCGGGGTAACGGCATCGATCGACGGTCAGACGGTTACGATCAAGGGCCCGAAAGGCGAAAAGTCTTTCATGCTCAACGATCTGGTTCTGGCCGAAATGACGGATGATGGGATCAAAATCGATCCGTGCAACGGCACCAAGCCGGCTCGCTCCATGTGGGGTATGAGCCGCACCATGGTCGCGAACCTGATCACCGGTGTAACCGAGGGCTTCAAGAAAGACCTCGCTATTACCGGTGTTGGTTATCGCGCTCAGGTCCAGGGTAAAAACCTTCAGCTGGCGCTCGGTTTCTCTCATGACGTCGTCTATCCGATTCCGGATGGCATCGATATTGTGTGCCCGAAACCAACGGAAATCAGCATCACCGGTACCGACAAACAACGCGTCGGTCAGGTAGCTGCTGAGATCCGCGATTTCCGCCCGCCGGAGCCCTACAAGGGCAAAGGCGTTCGTTATGCAGGCGAGTTCATCGTCCGCAAAGAAGGCAAGAAGAAGTAACGGACCCAGATCATGGCGAACAGCAAACAAGCTTTCGAGCGCCGCCGCGATCGCGTGCGCCGTTCGATTCAGAAAGCCGCGAACGGTCGTCCGCGCCTTTCTGTCTTCCGCTCGTCGAAGCAGATCTACGCCCAGATCATCGACGATGCGAAGGGACATACGATTGTCTCTGCTTCAACGATCGAAACAGATCTCAAGGGCAGCCTGAAAACGGGCGCCGACGTCGCTGCAGCCGCAGCCGTTGGCAAGCTTGTCGCCGAGCGTGCTGCTGCCGCTGGCGTAAAGCAGGTCGTGTTCGACCGTGGCGGATATCAGTTTCATGGGCGCGTAAAAGCGCTTGCTGATGCAGCCCGCGACGGTGGACTTGAATTCTGACCAGCGCCCGTTGGCGCTCTTAAGAACGGAAGACGTATAATATGGCGAGACATGAAAATCGCGATCGCGACGAGCGAGACAGCGAATTCGTCGACAAGCTCGTTCACATCAACCGCGTTGCGAAAGTGGTCAAGGGTGGCCGTCGTTTCGGCTTCGCAGCACTTGTTGTGGTTGGTGACCAGAAGGGCCGTGTCGGCTTCGGTCATGGCAAGGCACGTGAAGTGCCGGAAGCCATCCGTAAGGCAACTGAAGCAGCAAAGCGCACGATGATCCGTGTACCGCTTCGCGAAGGCCGGACGCTCCACCACGATGTGGAAGGCCGTCATGGCGCTGGCAAGGTTTTGCTGCGTGCAGCTCCGGCCGGTACCGGTATCATCGCAGGCGGCCCGATGCGTGCCGTTTTCGAAACGCTCGGCGTCCAGGACGTTGTGGCCAAGTCTCTGGGGACTTCCAACCCCTACAACATGGTTCGTGCAACTTTCGCTGCGCTGACCAAGGAAGACAGCCCGCGTTCCGTCGCTGCCCGCCGTGGCCTCAAGGTCTCCGTGCTGCAGTCCCGCCGTCGTGACAACAACGATGAGGCGGCTTCGGCTGCCGCTGAGGCTTGACCTTAGCGGCTCCGGTCCCCAGCTGAGAGAGGGTACGTTCCATGGCGAACACCGAAAACACTGTTACGGTCGAACAGATCGGCAGCCCGCTGCGCCGTCCTAAGGACCAGCGCGCGACGCTCGTCGGTCTCGGACTGAACAAGATGCACCGCCGTTCCACACTGAAGGACACTCCTGAGGTGCGCGGCATGATCAATAAGGTCCAGCATCTCGTTCGCGTCGTCGAAGACAACGCGTAAGAACGGGGTGAGGAGATAGAACATGAAGCTCAACGAACTTCGTGACAACGAAGGTGCCACACCGGATCGCATGCGCGTCGGTCGTGGCATCGGGTCCGGCAAGGGCAAGACCGGTGGCCGTGGTGTCAAAGGTCAGAAATCCCGTTCCGGCGTTGCCATCAAAGGTTTTGAAGGCGGTCAGATGCCGCTTCACCGCCGTCTGCCGAAGCGCGGCTTCACGAACATTTTTGCCAAGGACTACAATACCGTGTCCATTGGCCGTGTTCAGAAGGCGATTGATGCAGGCAAGCTGAATGCGTCCGAGACGGTTACCGTCGAAGCGCTGAAGGCAGCTGGTGTTGTCAAGCGGGTCCGTGACGGTGTGCGCATCGTTGCCAACGGTGAACTCACCGTTGCAGTGACCTTTGAAGTTGCCGGTGCCTCCAAGGGCGCTGTCGCAGCGATTGAAAAAGCAGGCGGCAAGGTTGCCGTACAGGGAGCTCAGGCTTAACAGCCTGGGCTTCACCCATTTCCTGGGCAAGCATTCCGGAGTAGGGCATGGCATCGGCCGCCGAGCAACTGGCGTCAAATCTCAATTTCTCAGCTTTCGCCAAGGCTGAAGAACTCAAAAAGCGCATCTGGTTCACACTGGGGGCGCTTTTGGTTTATCGACTGGGCACTTACATTCCCTTGCCCGGCATCAATCCGGACGCCTTTGCGCAGGCCTTCAATCAGGCCCAGTCCGGCATCATCGGCATGTTCAACATGTTCTCCGGCGGTGCCGTTCAGCGCATGGCGATCTTCGCTCTCGGCATCATGCCGTATATTTCCGCTTCCATCATCATGCAGCTCATGACGACCGTTGTGCCGTCCCTTGAGCAGCTGAAAAAGGACGGCGAGCAGGGCCGGAAGGTCATCAACCAGTATACGCGCTACGGCACTGTTATCCTGGCAGCGTTCCAGGCTTACGGTATTGCGGTGGGTTTGGAAGGGGCTGCCAGCGTTGTGACCGATCCTGGCTGGTTCTTCCGCGGATCCACGGTGCTGACGCTCGTCGGCGGAACCATGTTCCTGATGTGGCTTGGCGAGCAGATCACGTCGCGTGGCATTGGTAACGGTATTTCGCTGATCATCTTTGCCGGCATCGTTGCCGGTCTGCCGGTGGCACTGGTCAATGTGCTTGAACTCGGCCGTCAGGGGTCTCTGTCGACCCTGTTGATTCTCGGTGTGCTGATTCTGGCCGTGGTTGTGATTGCGCTGATCGTGTTCATGGAGCGGGCTCAGCGCCGGCTTCTGATCCAGTATCCCAAGCGCCAGATGGGCAACCGCATGTTCGAGGGCAACACCTCGTTCCTGCCGCTGAAGTTGAACACCGCAGGTGTCATTCCGCCGATCTTTGCGTCGTCGCTTCTGCTTGTTCCGGCCACCATCGGCGGTTTCAGCCAGGGCTCCGGCAACGAGTGGCTGACGTATATCACGGCTGCGCTTGGGCATGGTCAGCCGCTGTTCATGGTGGCCTATGCCGCAATGATCGTGTTTTTCTGTTTCTTCTACACGGCCATCGTTTTCAATCCGAGCGATACGGCTGACAACCTGAAGAAACACGGTGGGTTCATTCCGGGCATTCGCCCCGGTGAGCGTACCGCCCAATATATCGACTACGTTCTGACGCGCATTACGGTGGTCGGTGCCATTTACATCACCGTCGTTTGTCTATTACCCGAATTCCTTATTTCGGCGACGGGCGTTCCGTTCTATTTCGGTGGCACCTCTTTGTTGATTGTCGTAAGCGTGACGATGGATACCGTGTCACAGATCCAGGGCCACTTGCTTGCGCATCAATATGAGGGTCTGGTGAAAAAAGCGAAATTGAGTGGGAGGCGTAGATGAGGCTTATTCTGGTTGGACCGCCAGGAGCGGGGAAGGGAACACAGGCAGCGCATCTCGTTGCGAAATACGGCATTCCGCAACTCTCTACCGGAGACATGTTGCGAGCTGCTGTCGCGTCCCGGACCCCGGTAGGCCTCAAAGCCAAGGAAGTAATGGACGCGGGCGGACTTGTTTCGGATGAGATCGTCGTCGGTATCATCCGCGACCGGATCGCCGAAGAAGATGCCAAGAACGGTTTCATTCTCGATGGCTTCCCGCGCACGCTTGCACAGGCCGAAGCGCTTGACGAGATGCTGGAAGCAAACAGCCTGAAACTGAACGCCGTCCTGGAACTGCGCGTAGACCAGTCCAAGCTGGTCGACCGGATCATCAAACGTGCCGCTGATGCACAGGCTGCGGGGCAGCCGGTGCGCAAGGACGATGACCCGGAAGTCTTCAAGCAGCGTCTTGAAGCCTATAACCGCGATACCGCAGTTGTTGTGCCGTATTACGAGAAGACAGGTCATCTTTCCGTCATCGACGGCATGCAGTCTATCGATGAAGTTACGGCCTCAATAGATTCCGTTCTTCAAGGACTTGACGAAAAGGTTTAGAGCCGGTAAAGGACCCGCTCTACCTTACAGTTAAGCCGGTTCCATGTATGTGGGGCCGGCATTCTCTGTGCCGGGGGTACCCCGGCATTTTCGTACCCGCAAGGGCCGGACTCCACCGGACGCGGGCATTATAACCTGCGGCAAGACCATGTCTGGCCGCGTAATCATGGAGACGAACGTGGCACGTATTGCTGGCGTTAACATCCCGACGAACAAACGCGTAATCATTGCGCTTCAGTATATTCACGGCATTGGCGCGAAATTCGCCCAGGAAATCATCGAGAAGAACAACATCGATGCTGCCCGCCGCGTGAACGAGCTTTCTGACGCAGAAGTCCTGTCCATCCGCGAAACCATCGACCGCGATTACCTCGTTGAAGGTGACCTGCGTCGTGAGACCGCAATGAACATCAAACGTCTGATGGACCTTGGCTGCTACCGCGGCCTGCGTCACCGCCGCGGCCTGCCGGTTCGCGGTCAGCGGACGCATACGAACGCACGTACCCGCAAGGGTCCGGCTAAACCGATCGCAGGTAAGAAGAAATAATTACCCTGCCTGGATTGGTGGTGGAGCTGCCGGCATTACGGCAGTGAAGAGATCAAAACAAGGATAAGAGAATGGCTAAAGACACGACGCGCGTGCGTCGCCGCGAGCGCAAGAACATTTCTTCTGGCGTTGCGCATGTGAACTCCACGTTCAACAACACCATGATCACGATCACCGACGCACAGGGAAATGCGATTTCTTGGTCGTCCGCCGGTGCACTCGGTTTCAAAGGTTCCCGTAAGTCCACTCCGTACGCTGCCCAGGTTGCTGCGGAAGATGCTGCGAAAAAAGCTGCCGAGCACGGCATGCGCACCCTTGAAGTGGAAGTACGCGGTCCGGGTTCGGGTCGTGAATCTGCTTTGCGCGCCCTGCAGGCTGCCGGTTTCCTGATCACGTCCATCCGTGACGTGACGCCGATTCCGCACAACGGCTGCCGTCCGCGTAAGCGTCGCCGCGTCTAAGGCTTCCCAGCTTTAGGTACTTGTTTCTCCAAATGGCAAAGAATGGCCTGGCGTTGAACCGCTGGGCGGGATAGCCGAAGGGACGAAAACGTGACCATTCAAAAAAACTGGCAAGAACTGATCAAGCCGACCAAACTCGAGATCAAGCCGGGCGAAGATCCGCGCTTCTTGGCAACTGTCGTTGCCGAGCCTCTTGAGCGTGGCTACGGTCTGACCCTTGGCAACGCGCTGCGCCGTATTCTGCTGTCTTCGCTGCAGGGCGCCGCCGTGACTGCCGTTCAGATCGATGGCGTTCTGCATGAGTTCTCGTCGATCCCGGGTGTCCGGGAAGATGTCACCGACATCGTACTGAATATCAAGGAAATCGCTATCCGTATGGAAGGCGAAGGCCCCAAGCGCATGGTCGTGCGCAAACAGGGACCTGGTGTTGTCACCGCCGGCGATATCCAGACTGTTGGCGATGTTGAGGTTCTCAATCCGGAACTGGTGCTCTGCACGCTGGATGAAGGCGCTGAAATCCGCATGGAATTCACCGTCAACACTGGCAAGGGCTATCATTCTTCGGACCGGAACCGTCCGGAAGATGCGCCGATTGGCCTGATCCCGGTCGACAGCCTCTACTCTCCGGTCAAGAAGGTCTCCTACAAGGTGGAAAACACCCGTGAAGGCCAGGTTCTTGACTATGATAAGCTGACCCTGACTGTCGAAACCGATGGTTCCGTCAAGCCGGAAGACGCCGTGGCATTCGCGGCACGCATTCTGCAGGATCAGCTCTCCATCTTCGTCAACTTCGAAGAGCCGCAGCGTGAAGTCGCCGAGGACAGCGTCCCGGAACTGGCTTTCAACCCTGCGCTTCTGAAGAAGGTCGACGAGCTGGAACTGTCTGTGCGGTCTGCAAACTGCCTGAAGAACGACAATATCGTGTATATTGGCGATCTCATTCAGAAGACCGAAGCGGAAATGCTGCGGACCCCGAATTTCGGCCGCAAGTCGCTGAACGAAATCAAGGAAGTTCTCGCTCAGATGGGTCTCCATCTCGGCATGGAAGTCGCCAACTGGCCGCCTGAGAACATCGATGATCTCGCGAAGCGCTACGAAGACCATCAGTACTAAGGGCGTACGCGTCCTGTGAGGATCAACCGGGCAAGAGTTCAACCAGAAGAACTGACTGCCTGAAAGAAAAAGGAGAGGGCCATGCGCCACGGTAAATCCGGCCGCAAGCTCAACCGGACCTCTAGCCACCGTAAGGCTATGTTCGCGAACATGGCAGCGTCGCTGATCAAGCACGAACAGATCGTAACGACACTGCCGAAGGCTAAAGAAATGAAGCCGATCATCGACAAGCTCATCACACTGGGCAAACGCGGTGACCTGCATGCACGCCGTCAGGCCATTTCGCAGATTCGCGATGCGGCTATGGTTGCCAAGCTGTTCGAAACGCTCGGTGAGCGTTACAAGGACCGCAGCGGCGGTTATTCCCGCGTGCTGAAAGCCGGTTTCCGCTATGGCGACAATGCTCCGATGGCTGTCATCGAGCTGGTCGACCGTGACCCGGAAGCACGCGGTGCTGAAGATCGCGCCCGCGTAGAAGCTGAAGAAGCAGCTGAAAACGCAGCGTAACAATTTGCCTTCTTGGCAAATCAAAGAGGCGGGCAGAATTGCCCGCCTTTTTTGTTGTTCAAGCGACTGTCAAAATTGACGATTCCGTTTCGAATATTGAGACCCCGATTATCAATGATTTAAGGAAAACTGCTTAGGTTGCGCCCGTGCCTCCTGACCATTGGAGGTGGTTGGGGGAGAATTACCGTGACAGCGAAAACGAATTCCGTTTCTAGGAAAAGGTCGCCTTCTCTTAGGCTTTCTTTTGTTATTCCCGCTTTGATGATCGTGATTACGGTTGCAGCTTGTGCGGCTGTGGGCGTCATCGGCTACATGAGCGGTCGTGACGGCTTGCAGCAAGCGGCGGAAGCCGAGCTCGGCATGGTCATCACAGCGCGCAACGCGCTGCTGCAATCCCGCTTGCATTCCGCTGAATCCCAGATTGTCAATCTGGCGTCCAGCGTGTCCGATCCCTTGAGCAATCTTGGCAATGCGACCATGAACCTTGCCAAGGAAAAGGAAGAAATTCTTGCGCTGTTCCAGGCGCCGCTGACACCAGAAGAACGCGCCGAGGTGACAGGCAAGGAACAAAAGACAATGTACGCCTGGCGCCACACCGAGGCGCACCCGGCTTTCTACAACGTCTGGAAGAACGGCGGCTTTGCCGATCTCTATCTGATTGATACCGAAGGTCTCGTGCTCTATTCCGTGACCAAGGGTGATGAGTTCCTGTCCAAGTTCGGCGAAGGCAGTGTTGCCGAAGGCACTGGTCTGGAGACGGTTTTCAATGCCGCCAAGGAACTGGGCGAGGGCGAGATCGCTGCCAGCATGTTTTCTCCCTACGCGCCAGCAGGCGGCGATGGGTCCCTGTTTATGGCATCGCCCGTGTTTTCCAATTCCTTCGGAACAATCAGCCTCAGCGGTGTGGCTGTCATGCGGATCGATTCCGATTTTCTGAGCGACGTCGTGGCGAACCGCGACGATCTGGGTGAAACCGGGCAGGTCTATGTGATCAACCAGGATGGCGTCGTGCTGAGCGATATGCCCTTGGCCGGTGCGCCGACAGCGCTGAATGCCACTGTTGCGGCCGAACCGGCGCTTGAAGCTGCCGCCGGCACCGAATCTGCCGGTATCGTTCAGGGGGCTGATGGCGTTGACGATCTGGTTGTTGCCCGTCCGCTTTCCTTCCAAGGGCAGAACTGGGCGATTGTTGCCGAAAAGAGCGTTGAAGAAACTCTTTCTGCCGTCACCCGCATGCGTGACCAGATGTTCCTTTGGTCACTGGCAGCCATTGCCGTGGCTGCCGTCATCGCGCTGTTCTTCTCCCAGTCGATCACCCGTCCCCTGACCACGCTGGTTGGAGCCCTCTCCGAGATTGCTTCGGGTAATCTCGATGCGGAGATCAAGGCTGCAAAGCGGAAGGACGAAATTGGCGACATTGGCAGGGCTGTCCTTCAGATCCGTCAGAATGCGGCGGAGGACAACGAGCGCCGGGCTGCAGAGGAAGCCGACGATGCCAGGCGTCAGGCCGAACAGCGTCAGCAGATGCTGGCAAGTCTCGCGGGTGACTTCGAGGCGACCGTGGGGACTGTTGTGGACAAGGTTGCGCATACTGCTGCAAGCCTTCGCGAGTCGGCCAACAAGATGCGGAGCATGACTGACATTGCCGGAGAAACCTCCGCCAATGCGGCAACCATGTCCGAAGAAACCCTAGCGGAAGTGGAATCGATCGCAGCAGCCTCCGATCAGCTCTCCAGTTCGATCCAGGAAATCTCGACCCTGATCGAACGGTCCTCCAGCGTTGCTGCGGAAGCCACCAAGCGCGCAGAGACGACCAACGAAACTGTTCGCTCGCTTGCGGAAGCCGCCAACAGGATTGGAGAAGTCATAACGTTGATTTCCGATATTGCCGATCAGACCAACCTTCTGGCGCTCAATGCCACGATCGAAGCCGCACGTGCGGGTGAGGCGGGCAAGGGCTTTGCGGTGGTTGCCTCCGAGGTCAAGGACCTTGCGGCCCAGACAGGCAAGGCAACCGGTGAAATCCAGCAGCAGATCGATGCCATCCGTGGCGCCACCGACGATGCAGTCGATGCGATCGGTGACATTCAGAAGACGATCGATGAAATCACCAATTCGGTGAGCGAAGTCGCCGCTGCTGTCACCGAGCAGAGCTATGCGACACAGGGCATTGCGGAAAACACCCAGCGGGCGGCCGGTGGCACCTCCAAGGTGACCGAGGACATCCGCAACGTTTCCTCACTGTCCAACGACACCAACATGGCCGCGCAGAACTTCTCCGAAGAAGCCGCGGACATGGCGACGAAGGCGGAAGAACTCGATCACGAAGTCCGCAGCTTCCTTGCGCAGGTTCGTTCGGCTTAAAGACGCATTCACTGACTGAAAAAAGGGCCGCCGGAAAACCGGCGGCCCTTTTGTATTTGCCTCTTTTCCTCCCTATCTGCCATGTATCGCGATGGGTATGAGAAGATTCGAGAAAGAGGCTCCCGCCATGCGCCTGGTTCTGACCAGCATTATGCGTCCCCTAGTCGTTGCCGCCCTGGCTGGCGTGATTGGGGTGTCTGCCGCGTTTGCCCAGTCCGTGCAGCCGTCTCCGGCCGATCTGCGCCTGGTGCCGCAGAGCGACGCGCAGATCAAACTGTCTTTTGCGCCCATTGTGAAGAAGGTCGCGCCGGCAGTGGTCAACGTTTACGCCAGCCGGAAGGTGGTTCAGCGTCGGCAGGTGTCTCCTTTCATGGACGATCCGTTCTTCCGCAGGTTCTTCGGTCAGCCCGGCGGAAACGACAGGCCGCGCCAGCGGGTGGAATCCTCCCTCGGGTCCGGTGTCATCATTTCCTCTGACGGTACGGTGATCACCAATCACCATGTGATCAAGGACGCGGACGAAGTGCGTGTCGCCTTGAACGACCGGAGGGAATTCGATGCGGACATCGTCCTCATGGATGAGCGCACAGACCTAGCAGTTCTGAAGATCCGCGGCGAGGGCCCGTTCGAAAGCATCGATTTTGCGGATTCCGATAGTCTGGAAGTTGGCGACATCGTGCTTGCCATTGGCAACCCGTTCGGTGTCGGCCAGACGGTGACACAGGGCATCGTCTCCGCTACGGCCCGAACCCAGGTCGGCGTCACGGACTTTCAGTTCTTCATCCAGACAGACGCGGCGATCAACCCGGGTAACTCCGGTGGCGCGCTCGTCGACATGACCGGCAAGCTGGTCGGCATCAACTCGGCCATCTATTCACGCTCCGGCGGGTCCAACGGCATCGGCTTTGCCATTCCGGCGCATATGGCCCGGTTTGTCGCAGAGGCCGCCGATCATGGCGGCAAGGTTCAGCGGCCCTGGCTGGGGGCGACGGTGCAATTGGTGAATGCGGAAATTGCCGAAGCGCTCTCTCTTGACAGGCCGCAAGGTGTTCTGGTGACAGCGGTTTTCGAAGGTTCGCCGGCCCTTGAAGCAGGGCTTCGCGTCAGCGATCTGGTGATTGCCGTCGACGGCAAGGAAGTGACCGATCCCAATTCCTTCGGGTATCGATTTGCGACAAAGATGATCGGTGAAGAAACCGACTTCGTGGTCCTTCGGAGTGGTAAGGAGCAGCATCTGACGGTCGCCCTGAAACCCGCGCCGGAAACCGTTCCGCGGGACACGCGGGAACTTGTCGAATATTCGCCCTTCGAAGGGGCGACGGTGATGAACCTTTCGCCGGCTGTTTCGGAAGAACTCGGGCTTGAAGGGCTGTTCGACGGTGTCGCTATCGCCGAGGTGAAGCGTGGCAGCACGGCGGACCGGGTGGGGCTTCGCCCTGGTGACATCATCCGGGGCATCAATCAGAAGGCGATTGAGACCACCCGGATGCTGGAAAACGTCACGAAGAAGCCGCCACGTCTGTGGCAGATCGATATCGAGCGGGACGGCAAGGTCTCGCAGATCATCCTGCGCGGTTAGGGGCTGGTGTGAGCGATCTGTTTGAAGCTTCCGGATTGAGCCAGTCTGGTCCGCGGCCACTTGCGGACCGGATGCGCCCGACCAGGCTGACCGATGTTGTCGGGCAGGATCATCTGCTCGGGCCGGAAGGCACGCTGTCGCGGATGCTCAAGACCCGGACGCTCGGCTCGTTGATCTTCTGGGGGCCTCCCGGCACCGGTAAAACAACCATTGCCCGGTTGCTGGCCAACGAAACGGACCTCGCGTTCGAGCAGATCTCCGCGATCTTTTCCGGCGTTTCGGATCTGAAGAAGGTGTTTGAAGCGGCGCGGGCGCGGCGTTTGAGCGGCCGGGCCACACTGCTGTTCGTCGACGAGATCCACCGATTCAACCGGGCACAGCAGGACAGCTTTCTGCCCGTGATGGAGGACGGCACAATCACGCTGGTCGGTGCGACCACGGAAAATCCGTCGTTTGAGCTCAATGCGGCATTGTTGTCCCGATCGCACGTGATGACATTTCACTCCCTGTCGGCGATGGCAATCGAGAAGCTTCTGGCCAGAGCCGAGGAGTTGGAAGAGCGCAAACTGCCGCTTGATGAAGAAGCGCGCAGAGTGCTGATCCGTATGGCCGACGGTGACGGCCGGTCTTCCTTGACCCTGGCCGAGGATGTCTGGCGTGCCGCCGGTGAGGAAGAAGTGTTCGATGCTGAACGCCTTCAGGAAATTGTCCAGAGACGGGCGCCGATCTACGACAAGAGTGCCGATGGGCACTACAATCTGATCTCCGCGTTGCACAAGTCCGTGCGCGGTTCGGATCCTGATGCCGCGCTTTACTGGTTCTGCCGCATGCTGGACGGCGGAGAAGATCCGCTCTATCTGGCGCGCCGCCTGATCCGCATGGCGGTTGAGGACATCGGGCTTGCCGACCCCAATGCGCTCGTGCAGGCCAATGCCGCACGCGATGCCTATCAGATGCTCGGGTCGCCGGAAGGGGAGCTGGCGCTTGCGCAGTCGGTGATCTATCTGGCAACCGCGCCAAAATCGAACGGCGCCTATGTGGCCTACAAGGCCGCGATGCGGGATGCAAAATCCAGCGGCTCACTGCTGCCGCCCAAGCATATCCTCAATGCACCCACCAAACTGATGAAGCAGGAAGGTTACGGCGACGGCTACCAGTACGATCACGACGCGCCCGATGGCTTTTCCGGTCAGGATTATTTTCCGGAGCAGATGGGGCGCAAGACCTACTACGATCCGCCGCAAAGAGGCTTCGAACGGGAATTGAGAAAGCGCCTGGAATTCTGGGACAAGCGGCGCAAGGAGCGTAGCTGAACCTTTCCGCTGCGGGTGCCTCAGGTGGTTTTAGTAGACGTCAGACGGTCGAGCGCACTCTTGAGAGTGGCGATCAGCTTCTCCCGGTCCTCCGGAAGCAGTGACGCGGATATTTTCTCCAGCTGGTGTGACACCAGGTCCAGTTCATCCTTGACCGGTGCGGGGTCTTTCAGCCCGATCACTTCATAGGTGGTAACCGGATAGGCGATACCCTTGACGTTTACCTCACCATTTTCCGCGCATTTGATGTGCTCCTTAACCTGGGAATAGGTTTCGAAGGAGATCAGGACCGAGCCCGGAGTGGCAAGGCTTTCCAGCCGGGACGCGGTGTTCACACCACGGCCGATGATGGTGTAGTCAAGCCGGTCCTCGCTGCCGAAATTGCCCACGGTGCAATAGTCCGTGTGGATGCCCATCCGGCATTTCATCGGCTTCGAAATACCCGCTTCCCGCCAGGCGCCTTGCAGCGCTTTCATGCGCTCCTGCATATCGATGGCCATACGCACACAGGCGAGCGCATCTTCGGTGACGCCGCGTGTTTCCGGATCTCCAAAGAAGATCAGAATGGCGTCGCCGACGTATTTGTCGATGGTTGCGCCGTAGCGCAGGGCGATGTTCGACATCTCCGTCAGATACTGGTTCAGGATCGCTGTGAGTTCTTCCGATTCAAGCCGGTCCGCCGTTTCAGTGAAATCGGCAATATCGGAAAAGAACACCGTCAGCTTTTTGCGGGAAGACTCGATCTTGACTTCTTGACGACCCTCGAAAATGGACTTGTAAACCTGTGGAGACAGGTATTTGGCGAGCTGACGGGACAGAGCCTCAAGTTTGTTGGACTGGTCCGCAAGCTGGTCCTCGACCGCTTCGCCATGCTCGATGGTGGCCTCATAGAGCAGTTTCAGATCTTCAAGCTCGGAGCGCAGATAGTCGTTTTCTTCCTGCAAGGATTGCAGGGAGTTTGTCTTGTCAGCTTGCCCGGTTTCATCTGAACTCTGGGCAGCTTCATCTACACTTTTGGCCATTTTATTCCGCGTCGAAAGGTCGGGTCACAGTCAGAGGGTTATAGCGCTGAACTTTTGAGAATCACACTTGGAACTGTGGACCATCTTAGCGAAATACACAGGGCAGGCGGGGGAAAAGTGCTCCCGGTTGCCCGGCTCAGGTTTCCCGGAAGGCTCTGTTGTCAAATTATGTTTGCACGGAAGTGAACGGGCGAGAGCATAGTTCCGCCATGTCTTGATTGGCGTATGGAAAGCACGGCCAGATAAAGAATGTAGCCACTCTTTTGTGCTAGGACTTTCAACATGATCTCCGCGGTGACCTCATGAAGGAAATCGAACTCAGATTGGCGCTGGTGTTTTATGGCGGGGTTTCGCTTGCCATCTATATGCATGGCGTCAGCCGGGAGATCCTCAATCTCGTACGGGCGTCGAGCTGCCGTCTTGACCGCAAATCGAACGGGGCTG
This sequence comes from Stappia sp. BW2, assembly GCF_008107695.1. Classification (GTDB taxonomy): domain Bacteria; phylum Pseudomonadota; class Alphaproteobacteria; order Rhizobiales; family Stappiaceae; genus Roseibium. Next base: position 1,073,749 of record NZ_VIRG01000070.1, read on the forward strand.
CGCAGAAAGCGCCGGATCAGGATCTGCCACCCGTTCAAAGCGCCTACAAGGATCTTCTCGATCTGTTGTCGTCTGTTGCCGATATTCGTGTGGTGGTCGACGCAATTGCCGGGGCGTCCGCGGGCGGTGTCAACGGCATCATGCTGGCACGGGCCATCACTCATGACCTGCCACTCGACAGCCACAGCGAGCTGTGGCTGAAAAATGCCGACGTCACGCGTCTGGCGCGGCCGCAGCCCGGTCTGTCCCGATATTTGAAGATCTCCATTTCGCCCGTTCTGGATCAGCTCATTTCAACCCGTTTGACGAAACAGATCGAAAGTGCGGAAACGCGCGAAAAGCTGCGGCTGTTCATGCAGGCGAGGTGGTTCACGCCGCCCTTTTCCGGCGAACGGTTCATCAGCTGGATGCTGGACGCCTGCAAGAAGATGGAGGCTGACGCGGTGCCGGGTCGCAGCCTTATCCCACGCGGGCAGACATTGGATCTGTTTGTCACCATCACCGATTACAACGGCATCAAGCGGCGCATTCATCTTGATGATCCGGACTATGTCGAGGAGTGGGATCATCGGCGCATCCTGAAGTTCCACGCCGCCCACAGGATGCCGGGGTATGTCGAAAGCCAGTTCGACACGGACAGCATTCCCGAAATTGTGTTCGCTGCCCGCGCGACGTCGTCTTTTCCGGGGGCGTTTCCACCTGCGACGGTTGCGGAAATGGAACGGGTGCTGGCCGATCATGATCTGACGTGGCGCAACCGTGATTTGTTTCTCGCAAGACGGCTGAATCTGACAGCCGAGACGGCCGGACACCACTGTTTTGTCGACGGCAGTGTGGTGATGAACAAGCCGTTTGCTCCCGTGATCGACGTTATTCAGGATCGTCCGGCTGCGCGGGAAGTGGCCCGGCGGCTCATCTACGTGGATCCGTCGCCCGTTGTTCCGGTGGAAACGGACAGCACCATTTCCGAATTGCCGGGCTTCTTTCGGGTGATCCTGGCTTCGCTCGCCCATATTCCACGCAACGAGCCCATCGGCGATGATCTGAAAGAGCTGGAACAGAATAACCGGCGCAGCCGCTGGCTGTCGCAGTTGATCGATGACGCCGGCCCGATGGTCGAAAAAGCCGTCTCCGGCATTTTGCCCAAGCGGCGGCGCGTAACGCCGGACATTCTGTCAAACTGCCGCAAGCGGGCGACAGTGGCGGCGTTCGAGCAGGCAGGATTCGCCTTTCTCAATTATCAGTCCCTGAAGCTGTATTCCCTGGCAGAGCGACTGGCCGGTCTAACGGCGCGGCTCAGCGGATTGCCAAAGGTGCGGGACCAGGAAGAGGCAATCTTGGGGCTCTATTCTCGTCACATCAGCCGTTTGACCACCGAGAGCAAGGATGTGCTGGGCCGTACCGATCCGCATGTGGTTGCCTTCCTGCGTGGACTTGATGTCGATTACCGGATACGCCGGCTGCGCTTTGCAGTCCGCAAGCTCAACGGATTCTACAGCTATCGCTCTGGCTCCGACCTGCCGCCTCCCGATTTTGAGGCGCTCGATCAGATGAAGGGGCTGCTCTACGAGCAGATCGACCACCTTGGGTGGCGCTGGACCGACGGGTTCTTCGGCGGCCGCAGTCGTGAGTTGGCAGAGGCCTTCGTGCGTGCGGTTGAGGCGGGCAGCTCGAACGTTGCCGAGCATGTGGGGCCCATGCTTGCATCGCTGACGCAGATGATGGGGCTTGCCGACCTGGACCGCTTGCAGGACGAGCTTTTCGCCGATACGGCCCGCAATCTGCTCGACAAAAAGCGGCACACCTCCCTGATGGGCACCTATATCGGGTTCGGGTTTTTCGATCTGATCACCTTTCCGGTGTTGCAGCGGAACGACTTTTCAGAGGTCACCGAAATTCTGGTTGACCGGATCAGCCCTACGGACGCCGCCAGCCTTTACACGGAGGGCTTCGACCTCAAGGGCAAAGCCCTGAACACCTTCGGCGCCTTCTTCAATCGGGGGTGGCGGGAACATGACTATCTGTGGGGACGCCTCAACGCGGCGGACAGGCTGGTCAGTATCGTGTTGTCTGCAGCGGGTGAGGGCACTTTGCCGCAGATTCAGATCAATCAGGCGCGTGCGCGGATCTTTCTGGCGGTTCTGGAAGAAGAGCGCGGCAAACTTTCTGAAATACCTGAGGAAATTGAGCGCATCGACAAGCTGATCCGGTCGATCTATCCCGACTTCGCCCATGTGGTGGCGAGCGTTTGAGCGGCTGAAGGTCATTATTTGGCAAGTGATTCCTTGACGTGAGGACTGCTCTTTCGCTACGCACAAAAGTGGCCGAGGAAATGCGCGTGGAATTTTGAGTTGATGACTTTCGTTGCCGAACGATTTGGAACCGGACCAGAGGTTTTTCTGGGGTTCATTCTGGTGCTTTATGCTGCCAGCTTGATCGTGCTGTTCACGACCGGTCTGATCATGACGGCGATGAACAGTCGCCATCCCGACCGCAAGATCCAGAAACGCCAGCCGACGCATGACGCCCTGCGCGATATCAAATCTTCCATGCGCCAGCTTGCGATAACGAGCTGCTGTCTTTCCATCGGCCTTTACTGCCAGTTGCGTGGCTGGACGCTGTTCGAACCTGTGGCCTTGTCCTGGTGGTCCGTACCGCTGTTCTTCGTGATCTCGCTCGCGTTGCACGACACCTGGTTTTATTGGGGACACCGGATCCTGCACACCAAAATGTTTTACCGGTTCCACAAACCGCATCACATGACGGTGACGCCGACAGTCTGGTCCAACGATGCAGGCTCCAGCGTCGATACGCTGTTCGCCCATTCCTATTATGCACTGGTGCTGTTTTTCGTGCCCATTCCACCGTTGGTATTCCTGGGTCACCGGCTGTTCGATCAGGTGTCGGCGGCGATTGGTCATTGCGGCTATGAGCATTTCGCGAGCCCGAGTGCACGCAAGCCCTGGCCTTTGCTGTGTACGCTCTACCACGACCAGCATCACCAGTACTTCGTCTACAATTATGCCAACTACTTTTCGTTCTGGGACCGGTTCTGCGGCACCATTCACCCGACTTATGACGAACGGGTGGAAGGCTTTGAGGCGATTTATGCGGGCACCGGCAAGCAGGAAAAGTCATGATGGGGCTTCTCGTCGATTACCTCATCGTTCTGGCACTGACATATGCGGCCATGGTGGCGGTCTATTTCGCGACCGGCTTCACAGTCATCGCGATCAATGCTCGCCATCCTGATCGGCGGATCCAGAAACACCGCGATGGCATGAAGCGCCAGGCGGAGGAAATCCGCGCCTCCATGAAGGCGCTGGCGACATCCTCCCTGCTGCTGTCTTCCGGCTATTTCGCACAGACCCAGGGCTGGACCCTGGTCGCGCCATTGGAGTTGAGCTGGTGGTCGTTTCCGCTGATGTTCGCCGTCTGCTTCGTTCTGTTCGATGCCTGGTTCTACTGGGGACACCGGATCCTGCACTGGCCTTCGCTCTACAAGTTCCATGTGCCGCATCACCGCTCGATTGCACCGACCGTCTGGAGCAACGACAGCTCGACCACCGTTGACACCTTGATCGAGCATTTCTTCTATTTTCTGGTCTGGTTCGTACTGCCGGTGCCTGCGTTGAGCGTTTTTGCGCTGCGGCTGTTCGACCAGATTTCAGGCATGGTCGGTCACTCGGGCTTTGAATATTTCGCCTCGAAGTCGTCGCGATTCCCGTCGCCGCTGATTTGTACGACGTTCCATGATCTGCATCATTCGCAGTTTCACTATAATTACGGTAACTTCTTCTCGTTCTGGGACCGGATCTGCGGAACCGTGCATCCGAAGTACGATGTTCTGGTGCGTTCCATGGAAGAGACCGGGGAAATTCCGGATTCAGAAGAAACCAAAGTCAAGGCAACCGGGTAAGCCCGCACCGTTCTTACGTGTGTCAGCCAACCGACCAATTGGATGTGTGAAGAGATATGCTCGATCAGGCGCTGACGACATTGCTTGAATTTCTGCCAATTTATGCAGCGTGCTACGCTGTGAACGTGTTTCTGTATTTTGCCACCGGCTGGGTGCTCGTGAAAATACAGGACCGTCATCCCGAACGGCGTATCCAGCAGAACCGTCGCGGCGAAAAGCGCATGTGGAAGGAAATCCGCGCCAGCGTCTATTCGCTGACCGTCACCGCAGGCTGTCTTGCCGGTGGCATCTTCCTGTCAATGAAGGGCTGGACGCTGGTCGCTCCGCTGGAACTGACCTGGTGGTCGGCGATCCTGATGTTCGTCGTATCCATCCTGGCCTTTGATACCTGGTTCTACTGGGGCCACCGGTTCATGCATACGAAGGCGATGTACCGCTTTCACGCGGAGCATCATCGCTCCGTCGCGCCGACCGTCTGGAGCACCTATTCCGATGATCTGGTCGATGCCTTTGTCATGCAGAGCTATTACCTTTGGGCGGTCATCATTCTGCCGATCCCGATCCCTGTGCTCATCGTTCACAGGCTGTGGGACCATTTCAACGGCACCATCGGCCACTCTGGGTTCGAGTTCTGGGCGTCGCCCATGTCTCGCATGCCCTCGCCAATGGTCTGCGTGACCTTCCACGATCAGCACCACTCGCGCTTCCGCTACAACTTTGCCAATTTCTTTTCGTTTTGGGATCGGGTGTGTGGCACCATCGATCCGAAATATGACGACCAGGTCAAGGTGTTCGAACAGATGGATGACAAAGCGGCTGCAAAGCCGGCAGCTCCTGGCGAGTAAGGCGAAGAAGGTGGTTTTCAGGTCCTGCCGGATGCACTGCAATCTGACCGCGGGACCAATTGCTTGCGGTGTTTCAGCAAAAACAAGGATTGTCCGTTTAAACCGGTGTCCCGTGTCTGCTGAAATGCCAAGGTGGAATGAGTAACGGGGCTTTGGATTGAAACATCTATTTCTGGTGATGCTCGGCGGCGGGTTGGGCGCGGGGGGGCGGCATCTCGTGTCTCTCTTGTCACTCCGCCTGTTTGGTTTCGGTTTTCCGATCGGCACCCTGACGGTCAACGTCGTTGGATCGCTGATCATGGGGCTTTTCGTCGGCTGGCTGGTGCATCATGAAACCAGCAACTTGCAGACGTTGCGCTATTTCGTGGCTACCGGGTTTCTTGGCGGCTTTACAACGTTCTCCGCGTTTTCACTGGACACCTCGGTTCTGTGGGAGCGTGGCGATACGCATCTGGCGCTGATATACGTGCTCGTTTCTGTCACCTTGTCCATTCTTGCGGTTTTTGCCGGACTGATGCTGATGCGTCAGGTTGCAACCTAAGAATTCCTTCCCTTTGCTGCCGATTCCGCCTATACGCAGCGGAACGAATTTTCCCGACGCCTCGATGTAGGGGCGGTGGATGCGCGTCACGGCGGCTGGCCCGACGCCCAATTTGAGAAAAACATGTCCGCGATTGAACAGAAACAAGTGACCGCCGATGAGGCGGGCATGCGCCTCGACCGTTGGTTCAAGTCCCATTTCCCAGGGCTTGGCTTTGGTCATCTGCAGAAACTCCTGCGCACCGGGCAGGTCCGTGTCGATGGCAAACGCGCCGAGACCAACACCCGCATCGCCAAGGGGCAGATGATCCGTATCCCGCCACTCGGGGTGGAGCTGCCGGCGGACGACAAGAAAAATGCAAAGCCGAAGTCCAGCAAGCTGATTGCCGACGACCGCAAGGCCATCGAAGACATGCTGCTGTTTGAAGACAGCCAGGTGATGGTGCTGAACAAGCCGGCCGGTCTTGCCGTGCAGGGTGGTTCGGGGCTGAAGCGTCATCTGGACGGCATGCTGGACGCTTACACCGACAGGAAAGGCAACAAGCCGCGTCTGGTGCATCGTCTCGACCGCGAGACCTCCGGTATCATTCTGGTGGCACGCACGCGCCAGGCCGCGCAGGAGCTGACCAAGGCATTCCGCCATCGCAATACCCGCAAGATCTACTGGGCAATCCTGGCGGGGGTTCCGAAGCCGTTCCAGGGCCGTATTTCCACCTTCCTTGCCCGGAACGAAGGCGAAGAGCGGATGCAGGTCGTCCGTCAGGGTGAAGACGAAGCCCAGCACGCGGTCTCGCTCTATTCGGTTTTTGAAAAATCCGGCCAGAAGCTTTCCTGGGTCACGATGAAGCCGGTTACGGGCCGGACGCATCAGCTGCGTGCCCATGCGGCCCATATCGGCCATCCGATTATCGGTGATGACAAGTATTTCAACATCGAGAACTGGGAATTGCCGGGCGGCATCCAGAACCGCCTGCATCTGCTGGCACGCCGGATCGTGATCCCGCATCCCTCGGGCCATGGCACGATTGATGTGTCGGCCCCGCTGCCGCCGCATATGCAGCAGACCTGGAACCTGCTTGGATTTGACGCAACGGACTATGATCCGGAAGTGGATGATCCGGACGACGCGCTCAACAAGCGCTAAAAGCGGTCTTTTTTTAGCTAAAGCCTAATGGCCTGCGGAATGGATCTTCAGATTGAGGAGTTCATCTTCCGCGGGCGGCTGAAAATGGCTTGCGATGCGATCGAACTCGGCCTCCGATACCGAGAATTCGTGCTTGCCGGACAGATTGCGCTGTCGCAGCCTTGCCTTGCAGACCTCATCCGACACGTCAAAAAAATGCAGTTGGTGCGCACATTGCGCCGTCTCGGCAATGGTCAGCATCCATTGTCGGCTTTCTTTTGTGTTGGCGTGAAAGTCCAGCACGACTGACAGGCCGCTTTGAAGCAGGGTGACGGCATGCGGCGCTATCGTTTTTCTCAAGAGTGAAGAGCAGCGCACAAAATCGGCGAGGGTGGACATCTGATCGCCGAAGAGGCCGGACAGCCAGGCGTCTTCGCGAAGGAGAATGCTGCCCGGACGTTCAGCAAAGCCGTCTGCCAACGTAGACTTGCCCGAGGCAGGTTTGCCGCAAAACAGGTGCAGAGTAGGGGCGGCGTCAGGCGGTAACATTCGAAGATCAGCTCGCTGTCAGATGTTTGCTGTCTTGAGGACGTCCTTCAAACGCCCTGAAACAGGGCGCTCAGGATCACCGAGGCAAATGTGACGCATATGACACCCGCCACCAGCTTCCAGGCGTCCTTGCGCTTCTTGAGGCCGGGCCAGCCAAGCGGTTTGATCACCTGGATCGCGGCAACCAGTAACAGCAGCAACAGGATGATCTTGGTCAAGAAAAGCTCCGGGCGGGCAGGGCGCGCTATGCAGGGTCGGCAGGTGCCTGAGTGGCTCCGTCAGACACGATTGTGACAGCGGCTCCAAAACGTTGAAACATCCCGCTTTCGACTGAAAACGGAATGTCTCAAGGGCATAGCCAATCCGGCGGAAGCCTGCAAGGTCAGGCGCCGGTGCTTCGCTGAAGTTTTGCCATGTAGGTCGGCAGCTTTTCCATCGACGGAACGACGATCAGCGTCTTGACGTGACCGCGTTTGAACGCAGTCAGGAACTTGTCGTAGTTCTTGAAAGCCACACAGCCATGGGATCCGATTGACCGGCGCAGCAGGCGCGTGTGTGTCAGCATGCCATCACGGCCTTTCATGGCTGCACGGTCTTGCGGCAGCATGCGAATGGCCTCCACACCATGGAAACGACGCTCGCGCATTCTCAAGGTATAGACGTTGGGCGGTGTCGGGCCGAGCATCTTCACGTGAGAAAACTTCGGATTGTCCATCCGGTGACCGATGCCGGAGTGGGCCTCCAGCTTGGTGCCGTCCGGCATATGAACGGTTGCCGAGCTGATGTCATATACGGCGACCTTGCTGCCTTTGCCGGGAAGGCCGGGCTTGGTGCTGCCGAAAAGCTTGCCCAGGCCGCCGAAGACGCCGTTTTCATCGTCTTCGGGATTTCCAGGTGTTGCGTAGGCCAGAACAGGCGAGGCTTGTTCAGGCTTTTCCCTGCCTTCAGGACGGTTTTGCGCGACCACCGGTGCGCTGTGGCGCGGCGGTTCGGGTTTCATGCCCGGAGTCGGTGGCGGAACAGCGCCGGGGTTCGCTGTCTCGTCCGCTGCAAGGGCAACGGTCACGGCTGTCTGGTCGGGTGTCGCGGCGACACTCGTCTCTGCCTCGGCGCCAGTGCCAGCGCCCTGTAAACCAGCCATTGCAACATCGGGAGCAGCGCTCTCTGTTGCTGCGTCACCAAGCGCCGCGACGCTTGTCGTTTTGGCGGCTGCCTGGCGGGCCATAAGCGTTTGGGTGAGTTTCAGCCGAGCGAGCTTGGCGGCAAGCGCGACTTTCGCTGCCTTTTTGGCTTCGGCTTCAAGGCCTGCGGCTTCCGCCTCCAGAGCGGCCTCTGCTTTAGCGGCAATTTCCTCGGCCTCAGTGGCGGCCTTTTCCATTGCCAGCGCTTCGGAAGCTTGTTGCTTTTTCGGCATCAGCGCAGTCGGTGCCAGCCCCAGAGAAGCTGCAGCAGGGGGGACCTGCGTAAGCGTCAGCTTATTCTCTGGCTCGGTGCCGTTCGCGACGAGATGAGACGGGGCGATTGAGGTTCCCAGATAGGTGGCGGTTCCGACCAGGCCGGATATCACCAAAGTTGCCCCTGCGAGGATCGTGTAAAAAGTCCGGTTGGTCTTCCGGGGCGCTGTGTGACCCTTCAGGCCGGACTTTTGTTTCTTCTGAAGCATTCAGACAAAACCACTCTTTTGCGCCGGTCGTGTTCAACCGCGCTCCAAATCTGTATCCTTTGGTGACAAATTTGCCCCAAACGTTCATGCCCACCCGCCTGCAGCAGTATCATCGAACATGGTAACCAAGACCTTTACGACGAATATGCAAACGACAATGAGATCGCTAACCACTTTAAAGAGGCAATTTTCGGGCAGTTTTCCAAAATGAGCGATATCCAAAGATTGAACGTCAATTTGCCGCAGAGTGTGGAAGTCTTTGCCTATTGTTGAAATTACCAATCAATAACGTAAATGTCGCCAGATCTTGCAAGATGGGGCGGTGTCAAATGTGCTCTTGACCAACGGGTGAAAACCCGGCACATGCGGGCTGACTTCCGTTCCCTTGGCACAGGATGCCCATGTATCTGATCATCTTCGACGTCGACGGCACGCTGGTCGACAGTCAGCAAACCATTTTGCAGGGGCTGCAAGTCGGCTTCGAAGCCGCGGGTCTGCCCATGCCGGACCGCGAAACGGCTTTGTCGATTGTCGGACGATCGCTGGACGAAGCCTTTCTGGATCTCGTCGGACCTGAACACAGCGACAAGATCCCGGTCATGTCAGAGGCATACAGGCAGGCGAAGTGGTCTCGCAGGCGGGAAGGGCTGGACCTTGATCCGCTTTATCCGGGCGCACGCGAAGCTATCGACAGACTGTCTCTGCGCGATGACGTCCTGCTTGGAATTGCCACCGGCAAGGCGATGCGCGGCGTCAAGCATATGATGGATACCCAGGATCTGCATGGTCGCTTCGTGACAATTCAGACTGCGGACACATCACCTTCCAAACCGCATCCGGATATGGTGCTGCGGGCGATGGCGGAGACGGGGGCGGACAAATCCCGCACACTCATGATTGGTGATACGGGGTTTGACATGGCGATGGCCAAGGCTGCCGGGACGCATGCTCTGGGTGTCTCCTGGGGCTATCATGACCACGATCGGCTGACGGCCGATGGTGCGGACAGGATCGTTCAGTCCTATGCCGAGCTGGATAATGCGCTTGGCGAACTTCTGGATTTCGACAAGGAAACAATGTGATGCGCGATTTTCTTGAAACTTCGCAGGAAGATGAATCCAAGGATCCGGAACTGCGGGCACGCGAGCTTTCGCGCCGTGAATTGCCGAAGCGTTTCTACACGGAAGCAACACATGTTGCCACAGACGGCGGATTTGCAATTCACCTGGACGGCAGACCCGTCAAGACCCCGGGCAAGGCGGCCTTGCTGCTGCCGAGCGAAGTTCTGGCGAAAGCTGTCGCAGCCGAGTGGCAGGCGCAGGAGAAGGAAATCAACCCGGCCAGCATGCCGCTGACGCGGATTTCCAATTCGGCGCTCGATGCAGTGAGTGTCCGGTTCGATGAAGTGGCTGACGACATTACCCGGTTTGCCGGTAACGATGCGCTGTGTTACCGGGCCGACCATCCTCAGAGCCTGGTCGAAAGCCAAAGGCGCTTGTGGGACCCTGTGGTGGATTGGGCAGGAGGGCTGCTTGGCGGTCGTTTCGTTCTGATCGAAGGCGTCATTCACGCCGCCCAGCCTGACCCGTTGCTGGCCGCTTACCGGGCCAGGCTTTCAAACCTGACCCCGATGCGCCTCGCCGCGCTCCACACGATCACCAGTTTGACCGGATCAGCCCTTCTGGCGCTCAGCCTCCTGGAAGACTACCTCGACGCTGATGCGGCCTGGACAGCCGCGCATGTGGAAGAAGACTTCAACATCGAACGCTGGGGCGAAGACTTGGAAGCTGCCCTCGTCAGAGCGTACAAACGCAAGGAATTCGACGCGGCGGTGCTGATCGTTAGGGAAGGGTGAGTTCTGACTTTTCGCAAAAGGAAGCAACGTATACTTTGTGCGGAAAGTACGACTGAACGCGGTGGCTACTAGGCCCCTGCCCTCGCAGGGGCGGCTCGGGTCAGGTTGCAGCTAGGCCGGGGAAGAGATCGATCCAGTCAGGATTTGCTTCTTCGATCATCCTGATTTTCCAGGCCCGCTTCCAGCGTTTGATATTGCGCTCCCGCTGATATGCTTCTTCTGGACGTTCGAAGAGTTCGAAATAAACCAAGCGGTTGACGGTGTATGCCTTGGTGAAACTGCTGCCGAGGCCGTTTCGGTGTTCCCAAGTCCTCCTGAGCAGGTCGTTGGTCATGCCGACGTACAGAGTTCCACCGGTCTTGCTGGCGAGAATGTATACGGCAAACGGGTTCCTCTGCCTCATCGGGCTTCCTAAGCTTGTTTTCAGAACCACATTTTCCCGAAGTGGCCGCCCCTGCGGAGGCAGGGGCCCAGTAACCATCATGGTCAGAGACTTGGGAGGCCGCTTGAGCTATGCAATTCGGTGTGCTTTTCCAAGGAAGAGACTTCACCCCAGATAGAACGTTGTTGCCATCAGGAAGAAGATGAGAACGCCGAGGACGTCGTTGGATGAGGTGATAAAGACGCCTATGGCCATGGCGGGGTCGATGCCGATCTTGTCGAGAACGATGGGCACGGTAGCGCCGACCATGGCGGCGAGGGTGGTGACGCAGAGCAGTGACAGCGAAGTGGCAAGCGCGAGATGAAGGGGGGCTTCCAGCGGTACGACCAGAGACGCCGCCAGTACAAGACAGCCGAGGATGGTGCCGGCGATTGCGCCGTTGAAGAGAGCCGCCATGAGTTCCTTCAGCAGGCGATAGAAGATGTCGCCCGACCAGAGGGCGCCGGTCGCTATGCCTTGAACAGCCACAGCAGATGCCTGCAGGCCGGCATTTCCCGCCATGGACATGGTGACGGGAATGAATGCGGCCAGAATGGCGGCTTCGGCGAGCTGATCCTCGTAAGAACCGACCACTGTTGCTGCGACGCTGGCGCCTCCAAGACCGGCCAGCAGCCACGGCAGGCGGCGGCGGACGATGCGCAATACCGTGTCATCCGACCGGGATTCTGCCGAAACGCCGCTCATCAGCAGCATGTCCTCATTCGCCTCGTCCGAGGCAATGCGGGTCAGTTGCTTCGGCGTGATCCGGCCGATCAGGTGGCCTTCGCCACTGACCACCGGCACCGTGCGCATATCGCGTTTTCGGGCGATCCGCAGCACTTCTTCCTGATCGGTGTCGGTGGAAACCGCCAGCACGTCCCGGTTCATGAAGCTCGACAAGGGGGCATCTGCCGGGGCAAGCAGAAGTTTGCCCACTTCCACGGTGCCGGTCAGCTTGCCTTCGGCATCGGTCACATAAACGGTAAAGACCTTGCGGATACGGCTGGCTTCCGCACGCATCTGCGTGACAGCCTCGCCCGCGGTGCAGGTTTCGGGCAGGGCAACGAACTTGCGCGCCATGACGCGGCCGGCCGTGTCGTCTGCGTAGGAACCGCGCGTGGCAATGTCTTCCACGTCGGGCAGGCGTGCGATCAGTTCGTCCGCGACATCGTCTGGAAATTCGTTGAGAATTTCGGTCGCGTCTTCCGGGTCGAGGCCGGCGAGAATGTCGCGGAACTGCTCCAGCGTGGATTCTTCCATCAGGATGGACCGGAATTCCGGGCGCAGCTCGGCAATCACCTTGATGGATGGGTTGGCCGGCAGCCATTGAAACAGTTTGCGGGCATGTTTCAACCGCATCCGCGTCAGCAGTTGCATGACGTCGACCGGGTCCCAGCGTTTGAGCAGCTCAACCAGTTGCGTGCGCTGCCCCGCCTTGATCATCTCGCGGACGGCCTTCTGCGCATCGTCGTTGACTTCCAGCGGTTCGTTGGCCGGCTCCCTGGTCCATGCGGTTGGGGCAAGCTCTGCGACATCGCTGGAATTGCTCATGGATACTCACTTTCCGGAAAGGGCCGGACCGCTTTTACGGATGTTTTGTGACGTCAGCCTGACAGTTGACTGCCGGTTCAGACCTCAAATTCCTCAATATCGGCAAAGGCCTGCCGTAACTTGTCGGACCACCCCCGCGACAGCTTCTGGAAATACTCGTCGTCCTGCTCAATGCGCACCTGGCGATCGGTCGAAAAGGTGTCGGTGTTGTAGAGCAGCATATCGATCGGCATGCCGACGGACAGGTTCGATCTGACGGTGCTGTCGAAAGACAGAAGCACCAGCTTGGCTGCTTCGCCGAGGCGCATGTCTGCCCGTGTCACCCGGTCGAGGATCGGTTTGCCGTATTTGTGCTCACCGATTTGCAGATAGGGCGTGTCTTCGCCGACCTCGATGAAGTTGCCGGCTGCATAGACCTGGAACATGCGCGGTGCTTCGCCCTTGATCTGGCCGCCCAGAATGAAGGTGACGAAGAAATTTTCCGCGCTGGTTGCGAGTGCCTCGCCATCGATCGCCTTGACTTCGCGAACCGCGCTGCCGACCAGCCGGGCGACCTGGAACATGGTCTTTGCTGTCATCAGCGTTGCCCGGTCGTTTTCCGCCGATGTGATGTGTTCGCTCAGCAGGGAGACCACAGCCTGGGTGACGGCAAGGTTGCCGGCAGAAAGCAAGGTAATCACCCGCTCGCCAGGTTCTTCCCACACGTGGAGTTTTTTAAAGGTGGAAATGTTGTCGACACCAGCATTGGTGCGTGTGTCCGCGGCAAAGACCAGTCCGCGATCCAGTTTCAACCCAACGCAATAAGTCATTCCCAAGTCCTCAGACTGCACTTTGACCTGTCACAGACGCCTTCGTGGTGAAGACACCCATCGGCGGGCCGCAGTGTGCCCTTAAACGTCGTCGTCCTGGGTGAGCCGGTCCGGGCGTCTGGAGAGGACGGTTACTGCTGCTGTTGTTGCTGAAGCGCGGCCTGCGCCACGTCGACCTCGACATGCAGATTTTCCTCAAGGCCGCCAAACCGGATCCCCCTGATAGGGGCAGCAGAACGGGAATCCAGGCCCACCGTCAAGCGGATATAGCGATCAGTCGGACACATTGCGTTGGATATGTCGAATCCGGTCCAGCCGAGACCGTTAATCATCACTTCCGCCCAGGCATGATGGGCTTCGGATTCCTGCTCGTCTTCCAGCCGCAGATAGCCGGAAACGTATCGCGCAGGCACGCCAATCGCGCGCGCGGCAGCGATGAAAATATGCGCGTGATCCTGACAGACGCCTTCCCCCGCAGCCAGAACCGAGGTGGCCGTCGCGTGGGTTTCGGTGACGCCGACCTTGTAGTCGACCTTGTCCCGGATGGCATGCATGAGGGCGTGAAAGCCAGCGATCTTGTCATCCGCTTCGGCATGGGCTGCCAGTCTGCGGATTGCCTGGTTCGATTGGGTGAGCGGAGTAATCCGGGTGTAAATGCGCGGAGGGATGCCTGCATCGGGTTCGTGACCGAGGATCCCGTTGGTGTCGGTCGTCTCGACAATGCCGCTGGCCGTGATTTCGACATCCTCGATCGGCTCGCTGCGCGAGACCATGTGAACCTGATTGCCGAAAGCGTCTTTGTAGGTCGTCGCTCGTTCGATGCCGGGCGCGTCAATGGACCATTCGACAACTCTTTGGCTCGGGCCATTCTCGGGCGTCAGCCGCAGCTGCTGCATGGCATTGGCAAGCGGCGCCTCGTAGCGGTATCGGGTCGTGTGTCTGACTGTCAGTCGCATGCTGCACCGATTCTGCGGGGTTCCAGGGTCAGGCGAAATTATAGTCTTCACCAAGCTGATGAGCGAAAAGATTGTTTTTGCTGATAAAGTCAGAGAGGAAGTCGTGTAGCCCCTGCTGATAGATCTCGTGCATCTGTTTTTCCGCCAGATCTCTTGCCATCTCAGCCGCCATGTCCAGGCTCGGTTCGCGTGAGCCGTAGAACTGGGCCAGGTCTTCCGCGGTGTCGGCTATCCAGTCATAACAATGGGCAAGGGACCGGGGCATTTCCGTTCTCAAGATCAGGAATTCAGCGATGTTGAAAGCCTTCAGCCGCGCATTTGGATAGGCAAACCGATAGCTTCGCCGTCCTGACAGTGCCCGAAGCATCGCGGACCACTGATAGTGTTCCAGAGATCCATCATCGATGATGTCGCTATCCGGCAGCAAGGTCCAGTAATAGGTATCGAGGATGCGGGCCGTGTTGTCCGACCTCTCCACGAAGTTGCCCATCTGGCTGAAGAAATAGCCATCGTCGCGGAGAATTGTGTTGAGCAATGCGCCACGGAACAGATGCGCGCGCTGATTCACCCAGGAAAGAAAATCAGGCAGTTTTTCCAAGGTCACGGATTGCGGGCTCACATCCGTGAATTCGATCCACGTCGTATTGATGGCTTCCCAGAGTTCCGCCGTGATGCCGGTGCGAACGGCACGCGCATTGTTCCTGGCAAGCTCAAGACTGCTGCGGATACTGGAGGTGTTTTCCTTCGAGAAGATCATATGCGCCGCGACATTGCGGGCGTTCAATTCCTCGTATTTCTGCTTGAACCCGGTTTCACAGTCCGAACAGGCGAGGGCAAAGGTCCAGTGAGTGCCGTCCTCCTGACCGGAATGGGAAATAATGGCGCCGCGACAAGCGACCTCCAGGAGACGGGAAACATTCTGGGCACGCTCGTGGTAGCGCGACATCCAAAACAGCGAAGAGGCAGTTCTTCCGAGCATCTGGTTCTCTCAGTCCTCAAGTACCCAGGTGTCTTTTGTGCCGCCACCCTGACTGGAATTGACGACGAGCGAGCCTTTCTTGAGGGCAACCCGTGTAAGACCACCGGGAGTGATGCGGACCTGGTCACCGATCAGCACATAGGGGCGAAGATCGACATGACGCGGGGCAACACCCGAAGCGACATGCGTCGGACAGGCAGACAGCGCGAGGGTCGGCTGGGCAATATAGTTGGAAGGATTGGTTTCCAGCACTTTCCGGAATTCGGCTATCTCGCGTTTGGACGCGGTTGGTCCGATCAACATGCCGTAGCCGCCCGATCCGTGGACTTCCTTGACGACGATTTCCTCAAGATTGTCCAGCACATAGGCAAGGTCATCCGGCCGTGAGCAGTTCCAGGTGGGAACGTTGTTCAATATCGGCTTCTGGCCTGTATAGAACTCGATGATGTCCGGAACATAGGCGTAGATCGCCTTGTCATCGGCAATACCCGTTCCCGGCGCGTTGCAGATGGTGACATTGCCGGCGCGATAGGCGTCGAACAGGCCCGGTACCCCGAGCATGCTGCCAGGATTGAAGGTGAGCGGATCCAGGAAGGCATCATCGATCCGCCGGTAAATGACGTCGACCTGCTTCGGCTCCCGCGTGGTACGCATGAACACATGGCCGGCATCGACGAACAGATCCCGGCCTTCCACCAGTTCAACGCCCATGGAATCGGCCAGGAAGGCATGTTCGAAATAGGCGGAATTGTAGATGCCGGGTGTCAGGACCACGATTGTCTGGGAAGACTTGGAGGGATCCGGAGCGACGCTTTCCAGCGTTTGCAACAGATTCTCTGGGTACTGTTCGACGGCGGCGACCCGGTGACTCTGGAAGAGGTCGGGGAAGAGCCGCATCATCGTCTCCCGGTTCTCCATCATGTAGGAGACGCCTGAAGGGGTACGAGTGTTGTCTTCCAGCACGTAGAATTCGTTTTCCGACACCCTTACCAGATCGGTCCCGATGATATGGGCATAGACCTTGCGGGCAGGTGTGAACCCGGCCATCTCCGGCAGGAACGCCTCGTTCTGCAACACGAGGTCAGCCGGTATCCTGCCGGCGCGCAGGATTTCCTGACGATGGTAGATGTCGTGCAGGAAGGCATTCAGGGCGCGAACGCGCTGGTCGATGCCGGCGGACAGGCGCCGCCATTCCGGTGCAGAGATGATGCGTGGGATAGGGTCGAACGGTATCAGCCGTTCGGTTGCCTCTTCCGTCCCATAGACGGCGAATGTGATGCCAAGTCTGCGGAAAATGGTTTCGGCGTCGCGGCCCTTCTTTGTCAGAAAGTTGGCTGGTTTGTCTTCCAGCCATTTGGCGAGCCGGGCATATGGCTGTCGCGGCGTGTTAGCCTCGTCGAGCATTTCATTGAAGAAAGTGCGTTCGTCCGACATTGCCTCCCCTTTTACCGGTGCTTCGTTCTTGGGCAATCATGGCAAAATTCTGAAAGGTGTCAAAGTTCAATGTCGCGGCGTCACTGCCTACAAATTAGGCAAGAGGCTGAAATCCGTCGAAATATCCTTGGGTTCCCTCAAGTAGAATATATTTTTTCTGTCTAATTGTAAGCACAGTAACGTAGGTGTTTCGGGGCGTTCACGACAGCACACTTCTACGAAATTACAGGCTGAAATGCACGGTTTGAGGTCGTGAAGGCCTGCGAATTCAGGTGGCTTTTGACACTGGTTCGCAGCCGTTCTGCCTCCGGCAATCAAGCAGGCCGGAGCAGCTATTTCGCTCAGTCCGGCCCGCTTTGTTGTGTTTCCCGGCCCGCCCCGCACAGACAGTGTGCAGTTTGGCCCATCGCGGCGGCTGCCCGGTTTGCTATGCGGCAACGGAGCGATAGGGAGGCAGGGAAGCGAGCGTTACCGCATCAAGGTTCGGCCAACGGACATCACCGAAACGTCGCCGTATTTTCGTCCCGTCCAGACATGCAGGCCTGCGCCAACACCAAGCATGGGAATTGTGTAGAGACCTTTCTTGACGAACCCCTTGTTTTTGGTGAGTTCGATCGCGGCATGACTCAATTCCTCGTATTTCTCCATCGTGTTGATGATCTTGCCGATGCCTTTGATCCCTTTGAGAACGTCTCCGAGCTTGCCTGCAATCGCGAGGTCGAGATCCCAATCGGACCATTCGCCCTTCTTGTTGAGTTCGCTGGCCGTTTTGACGCCATGGGCCACGATGACGATGCCACCGACGCTGCCGCCCAGTCCGCCGCCGAGTTTCCAGCCATCGGCCATGAGGTCGACATAGTCCACATAGCCGTTGTCGTCGGCGCTGGCACGGTAGAGGCGCCCATTCCAGTTGTATCGTCCGACGGCGACCAGATCGCCCGAATGGCTTTCGCCGATGCCAACCCACAAGGTGGACGCCTTCTTTGGTTTGGGCTTCATCTTCTTGGGCGTTTTGATGACCTTCGGGTTGGGCGGTGTCGGCAGAGAGTGCACGTAAATCATGACAGCGCGGAACTGTCCGTCCTCAACACCATCTTCCTGGCCCATTTCCTCCGCCAGGGATTCGCCAAGCCCGTCGACCAGGTCGAAAGGGAAGCAGGAGAGGAGGCATTCTTCCAGGAACGATCTTACGGCGTTGGCCCGTTTCATCGACAAGGCCTTGTTGAAAGCCGCCTTGCCGCTTCGGCTGGAAAGTCCAACGATACTGATGCTGCCGTTGCCCTTCAGCAGCGGAACAACGTTCCGTCGCAGCCAGTTCTTGTGCTCTTCCTTGAGGTTTGCCTGGCTGACATCGAAATATTGCAGGCGGGCGAGCGTGATGACGCCATCACGGTGATCAACAACGAAATTTCCTGACATCAATAAACTCCATCATAAAAAGTGTTCTGAAACTGAAACGTTAAATCGGGTCGATGAATTCCGGGGGGCGGCATAAGGCATGCGCCGTAGCGATACAAGTCTATACTGCCGTAAGGTGAGTTTTGGCGAAAGAGGTCGGCGGGCAAAGCTGATTGTGGAAGGCTTGACCGCCCGTCTTGCCAAACACAGCCTCTGGTCTGCCAGCCCGATTTGCCGGGAAGGATTACGGCGCGTAGTTTCCCCATAAGCCCATGTGCTGACTAGGCTCTGTCGGGGGATCATGCTACGGCGTGATCCAAGCTCAAGTTTTTGGAGGACCGGATGAAAGAAGTTCTGGCCGAATTGGAACAACGCCGCGAAACGGCAAGGCTGGGCGGCGGACAACGCCGGATCGATGCACAGCATGCCAAGGGCAAACTCACTGCACGCGAACGGATCGAAATTTTGCTGGACGAAGGGTCCTTCGAAGAGTTCGACATGTTCAAGCAGCATCGTTGCACCGACTTCGGCATGGAAGAACAGCATATCCCCGGCGATGGTGTGATCACCGGCTGGGGAACGGTCAATGGACGGACCGTTTACGTGTTCTCCAAGGACTTCACGGTCTTCGGCGGGTCTCTTTCGGAAACGCATGCGGAAAAGATCACCAAGCTTCAGGACATGGCCCTGCAGAACCGCGCACCGATCATCGGTCTGTTCGATGCGGGCGGTGCCCGAATTCAGGAAGGGGTCGCGGCGCTTGGTGGATATGGCGAAGTGTTTCAGCGCAATGTTCTTGCGTCGGGCGTCATTCCGCAGATATCGCTGATCATGGGGCCTTGCGCGGGCGGTGACGTTTATTCGCCTGCCATGACGGACTTCATTTTCATGGTGCGTGACACCTCGTACATGTTCGTGACCGGACCGGACGTTGTGAAGACGGTGACCAATGAAACGGTTACGGCCGAGGAACTGGGCGGGGCGTCGATCCACACCACCAAGTCCTCCATTGCGGACGGAGCGTTCGACAATGATGTCGAAGCCCTGCAGGAAATGCGAAGGCTGATCGATTACCTGCCGATGAACAATCGCGCAGACTTGCCGGAGCTGACGAACTACGACGATCCGGACCGGATCGACACCAGTCTCGATACGCTTATTCCAGACAATCCGAACAAGCCCTACGACATGAAGGAGCTTGTCCTGAAGACGCTGGACGAGGGTGACTTCTTCGAGATACAGGGCAGCTTCGCCGGCAATATCCTTACCGGTTTTGGCCGGATCGAGGGCCGGACTGTCGGCATCGTTGCCAACCAGCCGATGGTGCTGGCGGGCGTGCTCGATTCCGATGCGAGCCGCAAGGCGGCACGGTTTGTCCGCTTCTGTGATTGTTTCGGCATCCCGATCGTGACCTTTGTCGATGTTCCAGGGTTTCTGCCTGGCACGTCGCAGGAATACGGCGGTCTGATCAAGCATGGGGCCAAGCTTCTGTTTGCCTATGCGGAAGCAACCGTGCCGAAGATCACCGTGATCACCCGCAAGGCCTATGGCGGTGCGTATGACGTGATGAGCTCGAAACATATTCGCGGCGACATCAACTACGCCTGGCCGTCCGCGGAAATTGCGGTCATGGGCGCCAAGGGGGCCGTCGAAATCCTTTACAGGTCCGAGCTGGCCGACAAGGACAAGATCGCGAAGCGAACCAAAGACTACGAAGACCGCTTCGCCAATCCGTTCGTTGCCGCTGAGCGCGGGTATATCGACGATGTCATTCGTCCGCATTCCACACGCAGGCGTGTGTCCAAGGCGTTGGCGCTGCTCAGATCCAAGCAGGCGGATATGCCATGGAAAAAGCATGACAATATTCCGCTCTGACAAATAGAGCCGGTTGGCATTCATTCGCTTTGGTTCCGGATGGGTGAATGCTGGGTCGAGGCTATGATATGCGAGAATGCGACAGGCCGG
The DNA here is from genome assembly GCF_008107695.1 of Stappia sp. BW2. Lineage (GTDB taxonomy): Bacteria > Pseudomonadota > Alphaproteobacteria > Rhizobiales > Stappiaceae > Roseibium. The sequence goes on from NZ_VIRG01000070.1 coordinate 1,093,756, forward strand.
ATTTTCCGGCCTGTGTCATGTCTCCGGGGTCAATCCCAGCGGGACAGACCGCGAGGAAACAATGGTTCCTTGCATTCGAACGCCACCGGGCAGCGTGGCGTGTCCCGGGTTGGGCCGTACTGCGTGAACAACACCTGATTGCGATCGCAGTAACTGAGGTTCGAAACAAACATCGAATAGGTGTACTGGCCCGTGGTGAAGACCACGGCACCGTGCTGACGCACCATGTTCTGCGCCTGGGCACAGGTCATCTTGCGAAGATCCGGACGAGCCTCGGCCGCGGTCGAAATAACCAGGCCGGGAAGGGCAAGCGCTGCAGCGCAAAGAAACAGTTTCCGCATGAGGGTCTCCTGACGTGCCATCGCCTCCGGGAGGGGACGCTTTGCGTTCTCAGCTTAGCAGAACCGTCCGGAAGTTGGGTGATGGCAGCAGTGTGCATCATGCTGCGGGAAGCAATTGTGATTGCGAGCACAAAAAACACATCTGAGACACATTCGCCCGGGCTTACCGGCGGTTTTGGGCTATCTGTCTGGAGCAGACTGACCCCGCCAAGGCTTCCCGGGCTCCGTTCAGCGAGAAGCCTGAGTAGCGTCTGTCTTCCAGTTGGACGGCAAATTTGACCGCGGAACGAAGCCGGTGCCAGAAATAGGTCATGTTGTCCGAACAGGCGGGACAGTCGTTGTAGATGAAGCCGTCGTCTGCGGCTCTGAACTTTACAAGTTTGTGATCCAGCTCGACCAGAACCGTGGTGCCGGGGGCCGGTCGGCGGCCTTTGATGCGGATGTCGATGAGGGTGTTCTTAATGGCATGGCTGGGAGGACACCAGATCGTGAACCGTGCTCCTGTCGAACTTTCGATCCAGTAGCGCTCGTAACCGTGGGCGGTGTCTGTGTGCCATTTGCCGTGATCGGCGGCGACTGCGTGCAAAGGCGCGGCCAGGGTCAGGAATACGAAAAACGGGAAGGCGATCCGCATCGAGCTGTTTCCGTAATTTGTCACCGACGAAAATTACAGGTGTCAGTCAAAAAACCGTTTGGTCGGGAATACGTTCAATGTCTCGCTGGCCGGGGTGGGGTCACCCCGGAAGCTTGTGTTTTCACCTTGGGTGCAGTTTCTGCCAGTCCGTGGGGCAGACATCGCCGGGGATGATCTTCTGGGCACCGCGAAGGGAAAAACCCGCGTAGCGGTCGTCCTGGAATTTGACCACCAGGGAATGGGAAGATCGCAATCTGTGCCAGACATAGCCAAAACTGTCGGAACAGGCGGCGCAGCTGGTCTCGACATATCCCTGCTCGTTGATCGGCAGTTCCATGACTTCCCGATCCAGGATCACTTTGACCTTGGTGTGGGCAGGGGGCATTTTCCCGTCGATGTCTATATGAAGCAGTGTGCCGTTGATGCTGCGTTTCGGGTGACACCAGACGACGAAATTCGCACCATCGCTATTTGTGGTCCAGTAACGCATAAAACCGTTGATCTCGCCGCTCTTCCATTTTCCTGCAGTGTCCGCCAACACGGAGGTTGGCAGTAAAACACTTGCAATCACTGCTGCCGAAAGGATGCGTTGCATATATTTATTTCCCCATTGCCTAGGTATTTTCTGCAATAATTTTCTTAAAATTCGGATAAGCTTTTGTTCTTCAATGGGCGCATTTCCTGCCTAGAAGTAATAAAAGTGCCGGTGATGACTGCTGGTGTGACCTATCCGCAAAATCACGCCTCGTCCTTTGGATAAGTTGCGTGCCACTGTGGTGCAGCCTACAAAATGGAAAATCGTCCAGCTGGGTGGAAATTCATGTTCTCCAAAATACTAGTCGCTAACCGTGGTGAGATCGCCTGTCGTGTTATCAAGACGGCCCGCCGCATGGGCATAAAGACGGTGGCGGTTTACTCCGACGCCGATCGTGATGCGTTGCATGTGGAAATGGCAGACGAGGCGGTTCACATCGGACCGGCAGCCGCATCGGAATCCTATCTGATTGCTGACAAGATCATCGCGGCCTGCAAGCAGACCGGTGCCGAAGCCGTGCATCCGGGTTATGGCTTCCTGTCCGAACGGGCCAGTTTTCCCGAGGCACTGGCAAAAGAGGGCATTGTCTGGATCGGTCCGAACCCGCGCGCCATCATGGCGATGGGCGACAAGATCGAGTCCAAGAAATTTGCCAACGACGCCAGGGTCAGCACGGTTCCGGGCTATCTCGGCGTCATCGAAAGCCCGGAGCAGGCTGTTCAGATTGCCGAGGATATTGGCTATCCGGTCATGATCAAGGCGTCAGCCGGCGGTGGCGGCAAGGGCATGCGCATCGCTTGGAATGCGGACGAGGTGCGGGACGGTTACACCCGCTCGAAATCCGAAGCCGCATCTTCCTTTGGGGATGACCGGGTTTTCATCGAGAAGTTCATTGAAAATCCGCGCCATATCGAAATCCAGGTGCTGGGCGACAAACACGGTAATGCGATTTATCTGGGCGAGCGTGAATGTTCGATCCAGCGGCGAAACCAGAAGGTCATCGAGGAAGCGCCATCGCCTTTGCTTGACGAGGAAACGCGCCGCAAGATGGGTGAGCAGGCCGTCGCGCTTGCCAAGGCCGTCGACTACGACAGTGCCGGGACGGTTGAGTTCGTTGCCGGGCAGGACAAGAGCTTCTTCTTCCTTGAGATGAACACCCGTCTGCAGGTGGAGCATCCGGTGACAGAACTCATCACCGGTGTCGATCTGGTGGAGCAGATGATCCGCGTTGCTGCCGGCGAGAAGCTGGAACTCGCCCAGGAAGACGTAAAGCTGAACGGCTGGGCAGTCGAAAGCCGTATTTATGCGGAAGATCCCTACCGCAATTTCCTGCCGTCCATAGGGCGGCTTGTGCGTTACCGGCCGCCTCAGGAGGAGGTCAGCAACGGGATTACCATTCGCAACGACACCGGTGTCGTCGAGGGCTCGGAAATCTCCATGTTCTACGATCCGATGATCGCGAAGCTGATCACCCATGCGCCGACCCGTGCGGAAGCGATCGATGCGATGAGCTCGGCGCTGGACGCTTTTTACGTCGACGGGATCCAGCACAACGTACCGTTCCTGACCGCGCTCATGAACCATCCGCGCTGGCGCTCCGGCGAGTTGTCGACCAGTTTTATCGCTGATGAGTATCCCGATGGGTTCGCACCGGCGGTTCCCGATGACGGGGCCTATTCGATTCTCGCCGCCGTTGCTCTGTCGATGGGCGCACTGCAGCGTGAGCGTCTGGATCATCTGCCCGACCGACTTCGGGCCCATTCCGGCGCTATCCGCGAAGACTGGGTGATCAAGCTCGACAAGACCTACGTTCCGATCCGCCTTGTGGCCGGATATCCCGGCACGCCCGTCGAAATTGACGTCGCAATAGGCGATGGTCCGGTGGTCAACGTGGAATCCGATTGGGCTCCGGGCGATCCGCTTTGGTCAGGCAAGGTTGGCGACCAGGAGGTGACCGTGCAGGTGCGGACTCTGCGCGGGGGGTACCGTCTGGACTGGCAGGGCTATTCGGTGATCGCCAAGGTGATGACGCCGCGGATTGCCGAACTGGATGCCTTGATGCCGGAAAAGCTGCCGCCGGATACGTCCAAGATGTTGCTGTGTCCGATGCCGGGTCTCGTGGTGTCCATCGCGGTGGCAGAAGGCCAGGAAGTCAAGGCGGGCGAGCAGCTTGCCGTCGTCGAAGCCATGAAGATGGAAAACGTCCTGCGGGCGGAGCGCGACTGTATGGTGACTGCAATCAAGGCAACCCCCGGCGATAGTCTTGCCGTAGATGCCGTGATCATGGAGTTTTCCTGATCTCTGTCAAAGTCTGATTGACAGTTATCTGACGCTGCCGATACTTAGCGGCCTGCGACCTCCCGGTCCGGGCCGCTTTCTTTTTCAATGGGTTACGAGGCATTTTGACAATTTCCACCATTCTTTTCGACCTCGACGGAACCCTGACGGATCCCTTCGAAGGTATTACGCGTTCGATCCAGTATGCGGTTGAAAAGATGGGTGGGCAGGCACAGGACACGACAGACCTGCGCTGGTGTATCGGGCCGCCACTCTGGGACAGCTTCAAGGTTCTGCTTGAGACAGAGGACAAGGCAGAGCTGGACCGGGCGGTGGCGTATTACCGGGAACGCTATACGGTTTCAGGCCTCTTCGAAAATTCGTTGATCGAGGGTATCCCCGAACTGCTGACAACACTGCGCAAGAACGGGATGGCCTTGCATGTTTGCACGTCCAAACCTCACAGCTACGCGCGCCGCATTGTTGAGCACTTTGGCCTCATCGAATTTTTCGGCAAGGTCTATGGCTCTGAATTGGACGGCACCCGGTCCGCGAAGGCTGAGCTGATTGCCCACATTCTACGCGAGGAAAACATTGCATCTTCGGAAGCGGTCATGGTGGGTGACCGCAAGCATGACCTTGTCGGGGCTAATGCCAATGACGTGGCAGGAATTGGTGTCCTGTGGGGCTATGGCAGCCGGGAAGAACTGGCCGCCGAGCATCCGGTACTGATTGCCGAGGTTCCGGGGGACATAGCCGCGCATTTTGGCGCCTGATAAAGCCTTTGCGTTCAAGACGTTGCAGCGCGAGTGGCGTGTTGCTGAGAAAAATACTTTATTAATACGGATTTTAACGATTTTCCGTAAGTTAGGTTCAAGAGGAGCGGGCCTTGGCAAAACGGATTCATGCAACGGATACCAAAGATACGGCGGTGCCGCCTGAAACGGTGGTTGATGTCGGGTATTACTCACCTGCAAACAGGCCCCCGCCACCAGTCCCGGCCGGCTATGCCCTGCATCAGGTGACGGTCCGGCCTCTGACTGCTTGTCCGTTCCAGATTTGCCTTCTGGATGTCGGTGCTACGGGCGAATTACCAGACTGCGACCTGCGCCGAATTCGCGAGTCGACGTTCATCATTGCCTGTGCAGACCGGAAACTCCCCGTAGCCGATCAACTGCACTTGCTGGATAGCGGCGTTGATGAGGTGGTTGACACCAGTGATGCAGACCTTTTGCTGCTTTCGCTCAGGCGTGCCGAACTCGTGATTGCACGGCAAACGGCCTTGTTCCGCAAGTGCCGGGACCTTGCAATTGAAAGGGATAACCTTCAATCCGCGATCGACAACCTGCCGTCGCCTATCTTTTTCAAAGACCGGGCTGGCATCTACAGGGGCTGCAACAAGGCCTTCGAGGCATTTATCGGATTACCGGCCAGCAAGGTGCGCGGTTCCAGTGTTCACGACGTGGCACCGTCTGAATTGGCAAAAATCTACGAAGTCGCCGACGAAGAGTTGATGCAGCAGGGCGGCGTTCAGATCTACGAAGCTGAGGTGTGTTACGCGGACGGCGAATACCGTACGGTGACTTTCCACAAGGCTGTGACGCTGGATTCGGTTTCCGGCGAGGTGAATGGACTTGCCGGTTCCATGCTCGATATTACCGAGCGCAAGCGTCTGGAAGATCAGCTTAAGCGGGCAGCTGAACGCGATGCTCTGACCGATGCCTATAATCGCCGGCGTTTTTTTGAACTGGCGGCATTGGCTGAGGAGAGGGCGAAGAAAACGTCGACAAGTCTCTCCATCCTCGTCCTGGACGTCGACCATTTCAAACAGATCAATGACCAGTATGGGCACGCCTGCGGTGATGATGCGCTCAATCATATTGTCGGGCTGCTGAAAAGCGTTCTTCAAGCACCTCACATTTTTGCAAGAGCGGGTGGCGAAGAATTTTACTGCCTGCTGGAAGGGTGCGGCCTCGATGAGGCCTTTAACATTGCCGAGCGCATTCGCGAGGCCGTGAACACGACGCCCCACAAGCACGGACAACAGCTCATCCCGATGCGTGTCAGCATAGGGGGGGCAAGCGTTGCTGATGGTGAGAAAATCAACCAGGCCATTGCAAGGGCCGATGGGGCGCTCTACTGCGCCAAACAGGCTGGCAGGAACCGGGTCTGCATGGCCTGATGAGCCTTCGCTGTAGCGGGCGGCTTTCTTCCTTTGTTGCATCCGGATCATTTCAGGGATACTGAAACTGTTAGAGAGCAGTTCTCGGGGCGGGGTGAAATTCCCCACCGGCGGTATCGGGGTAACCCGGAGCCCGCGAGCGCTTCGGACGGACAGTCCGAAGGTCAGCAGATCCGGTGAGAGGCCGGAGCCGACGGTTGAGGTGGTGTCTGGCGACGCCGCCTGAAAGTCCGGATGAGAGAGAACTTGACCGCTGCCTTCAGATGAAGGCCGGTGGGCGTGTGTCTTTTGAGACTGTTCTGAAAGTTGACAGAACGGATCGCGGATAGGACGCCCATGCCAACCACCTTCAAGAAACCCATTTTCGCCGCGCTTGCCATGGTCGGTGCAGGGGCCTGCTTTGCGCTTGTGAACGGTGCTCTTCAGGCCTCCACCATGCGGCTGGGAGTGCCTTCGACATCCGCTGCCTTCTGGCAATATGCGCTGGGCCTGCTGGTGGCGCTGCCATTTGTCCTGCGGCGCGGTCTGTCGGCATTGAAGACGAGGCAGATTGGCTGGCATCTGATCCGTGGCGGTTTGGCTGTCATCGGCATTCAGATGTGGGTTGCTGGCCTTGCAAGGGTTGAGATCTGGCAGGCAATTGCTCTGGTGATGACCTCACCGTTTTTCGTGACCGTCGGTGCCAAGGTCTTCTTCAGGGAACGGGTCGGGATGGTTCGGTGGCTTGCGACACTCGCGGGTTTTTCCGGAGGCATGGTGATCCTGGAACCCTGGACGGAGGCTTTCAGCCTGGCTGCGCTTCTGCCGGTTGGGGCTGCAGCTTTCTGGGCCGGAACTTCTCTGGTCACCAAGAAACTGACCGCAACTGAAAACGCCGATTCCATCACCGTTTATCTGCTACTTCTTCTGACGCCCGTAAATGCTTTGCTGGCACTGGGCGAGGGCGGCATCGTGCCGACCGGGCCAGCGCTTTGGCTGCTTGTTGGTGCGGGAGTGTTGACGGTGCTGGCGAATTATCTGTTGACGCTTGCCTATCAAAAAGCCGATGCCGCCTTTGTCCAGCCATTTGATCATCTGAAGCTGCCGCTGAATATTGCCGTCGGTTTCTTCGCTTTCGGGTTTGCCCCGAATGGAGCCTTCTGGCCGGGTGCACTGGTGATTGTCGGCGCGTCGCTGCTGGTGATGCTGGACGAGCAGAAGCGTGGTACGCAGGTGTCCACAGCCTGAAGCGCCTAAGCATTTGCGAACAGGCGTATTTGCTCTAGGCTTTCTAGCCACGCGACCCTCGGAGACCTGAATGACCGCAGATCCATTGACCGTTCATGTGCTGATTGAGGGCCGAGTCCAGGGTGTTGGCTATCGGGCATGGTGTGCGGGCGAAGCTGAAGACAGGGCGCTGGCCGGTTGGGTGCGCAATCTCGGGTCTGGCGGAGTTGAGGCCGTGTTTTCCGGCCCTTCCGATATTGTGGTCGACATGCTTGATGCGCTTTGGCAGGGGCCGTCGCTTGCAAGAGTGAACCTGGTGAAAGACCTGGAACCGGTAGAGCCCTGCTCAGGCACCTTTGAAGTGCGCGACACGGCTTAAACACCTGTGGCCAATCGTCTTTTATATATCAATCGTCACATTGGCAGTTGAGTTGTCACGGAAATATCGCAATGTTCTGATTTTTCAGATGCAGCAATCGGTGCCGTGCAGATGGTCCGAAAAGTGTAAACGGGGAGATTTTCAGTGAAGATTGCGATACTTGGTGGTGATGGTTTTGTCGGCTGGCCCACATCCTTGCATCTTTCGGATCAGGGCCATGAAGTTCATATCATCGACAATCTGAGCCGCCGCTGGATCGATGCCGAGCTTGGCGTGCAATCGCTGACGCCCATGGATTCGATCCAGGAGCGCACGCGGATCTGGAAGCAGGAAACCGGTAACACCATTCGCTTCCACCTGATCGACATTGCCCGTGACTACGAGGTGTTCAAAGCCTGGCTGGCCGAAAACCGCCCGGACGCGATCATCCATTTCGCCGAACAGCGGGCCGCGCCGTATTCGATGAAATCGGATCAGCACAAGAATTACACGGTCAATAACAACGTCAATGCGACGCACCATTTGCTCAACGCGATGGTGGAACTCGATCTTGACGCGCATCTGGTCCACCTCGGCACCATGGGCGTCTATGGCTATTCGAGCGTCGGCGCAGCCATTCCGGAAGGCTATCTTTCGGTTGATGTGGAAACCCTCAGCGGCTCCAAGGCGTCCCAGGAAATCCTGTATCCGGCCAATCCCGGTTCGATCTACCATATGACCAAGTGCCTGGATCAACTGCTGTTCCAGTTCTATGCCAAGAACGACGGGCTTCGGGTCACAGATCTGCACCAGGGGATCGTGTGGGGGACGCACACGGAACAGACCCTGCGCCACAAACAGCTCATCAACCGATTCGATTACGACGGCGACTATGGCACCGTCCTGAACCGCTTCCTGATCCAGGCAGCCATCGGCTATCCGCTGACGGTGCATGGCACTGGCGGGCAGACACGGGCCTTCATTCACATTCAGGATTCGGTCCGCTGCATTGAACTGGCGCTGAAGAACCCGCCCCAAAAAGGTGATCGGGTCAAAGTGTTCAACCAGATGACCGAGACCCACAGGGTGCGGGATCTGGCGGAGCTTATTTCCCGACTGACCGGCGCAAAGGTTGCCTATCTGCCGAACCCGCGCAAGGAAGCAGCCGAAAACGATCTGGTAGTCGAGAACACGCAATTCCTGGAACTGGGCCTCAACCCGATCACGCTGGAAGAGGGGCTGTTGAGCGAAGTCGTGGATGTCGCCAAGAATTATGCCTACCGGGTCGACCGAAGCCGTGTACCGGCAGTATCTGCTTGGACCAGGGAAATTGCTGACGGGATTGAACGGGACCCCGAACATCCTCGGTTGAAGTCCGTCTCCTGAGGCCAGTGATGCAAGATGCTCCTCAGTTCGACCGTGCGCCCGGCAGTACGTGCGCCTATGTAACGCTAGTGACCAACCCGGACTATGTGCTTGGGGCGACAGCGCTGCTGCGCTCGCTCCGGCATTCGGGAACCGACGCCGATCTCGTGGTTCTCTATACGCCCGGGGTTCGTGAGGAGGATCTAGCCGCGCTTGCGGTTTTCGGTCCCCGGCTCGGCCGGTGTGAACGACTGCCGACAAGCGATGCTTTCAACGAGCGCCATGAGCGCGGCCGCCTGCACAAGGCGGCTCCGTTCACGAAAGGCGGCAAGCCGGTCTTTCACACACCGCTGGACAATTTCGTCAAGCTACGGCTGTGGCAACTCGCGGACTATGAACGGGTCGTCTTCATCGATGCCGATGCCCTTGTGCTTCAGAACTGCGACAAGCTGTTCGGGTATCCGGAATTCTGTGCAGCGCCCAATGTTTACGAGAGCCTGCAGGACTTTCACCGGTTGAACAGCGGTGTCTTTACCGCGCGCCCTGATACCCGGACCTTCGAGGCCATGCTGACGCGTCTTGACGAGCCTGACGCATTCTGGCGGCGCACGGACCAGACATTTCTGGAACATTATTTTCCCGATTGGCATGGCTTGCCGGTGGTTTTCAACACGCTCCAGTATGTCTGGTTCAACCTGCCGGACCTATGGAACTGGAAGCAGATCCATGTGCTGCACTACCAGTATGAAAAGCCCTGGCAGACGGGCCATGAAAAGGCCGCAAGGCTGCGCCCGCTGATCGATCTCTGGCAGGCTTTTGCGACCGGTGACGGCATACCGGCCGATATTGCAGGCCTTCCCGGTCCGCAGGAGTGGGCTGCGAAGCAGGCCTCCTGATGCATGTTCTTCTGACAGGCGCCAGCGGAGTGGTCGGCAGGTTCGTGCTCAAGCGGTTGCTTGACGGTGGATGCAGGGTCACGGTTCTGGGAAGGCGCGCGGTTGAGGGCTTTCGGACAGGCTTTTGCGCTTTTGATCTGGCTGATGAGGATCCTCGGTTTCCGCCCGCCGACGCGCTTGTTCATTGTGCGCTTGTCCATGCGCCGGGAAAGTTCCGGGGCGGTGAGGGTGATGACCCGGAGCTGTTCACCAAATTGAATGTAGATGGAACCCGGCGTCTTTTTGAGGCCGCCGGGAAAGCCGGATGCCGCGCCATCGTGTTCCTGTCCACCCGGGCCGTTTATGGCGATCATCGTCGTGGTGAGACGTTGGCAGAAGCCGATGTACCGGCACCCGATACGCTATACGGCGAAGTGAAGCTGGCGGGGGAAAAGGCGCTTGAGGCGCTGTGTGGCCCGGACATGACAGGCACCGTCTTGCGGGCAACCGGTGTTTACGGCCTTAGCCCGGGTCTCGCAGACCACAAATGGTCTGGCCTCTTCCAGGACTTTGCGGCGGGTGTTCCGATTGGACCGCGCAAGGCGACGGAAGTTCACGGCGAAGACCTGGCTTCCGCCGTCGCTCTTGTTCTGGAGAAAACGGGAGTTTTGGGGACGCCGTTCCAGGTCTATAATGTCTCCGATCTCCTACTCGACCGGCAGGAGTTGCTTGCGCTTTATGCAGCGGAAGCAGGCTTGAGCTTTGACGGTCCGGCGGCGTCAGCGGCAACGCCCGGCGAAATGACGACAGACAGGCTGCGCGCGCTCGGCTGGGCACCTGGTGGTCGGGACAGGTTGAAGGCCTTTGTACATTCGCTCGCAAGACGGGGCGAAGCGGTCACCTGACCCTCTGCGACTGCTGGTCAGGCGCCGTCTGCGGCTGTGGCTATGGCAGGGCGACTCAGACCGACACTGTTGGGCCGAATATCTTCTCGAATTCTGCGCGGAGAACGCTGTCGTTTTCGGCCATGGTAACAGGCAGGCCAAGATCGACGAGGCTGGTCACGCCATGTTCGGTAATGCCGCAAGGAACGATCCCGTCAAAATGATCCAGTTCCGGCTCCACGTTGAAGCTGATGCCGTGGAAGGTGACCCATTTGCGCAGCCGAATGCCGATGGCGGCGATCTTGTCCTCAACCGTTGCCCCGCGGTCCGGCCGGCGCACCCAGACGCCGACACGGTCTTCCCGGCGTTCTCCGCGGATGTGATAGTGCCAGAGCGTGCTGATGAGCCAGGCTTCAAGAGCAGACACAAAAGCACGCACATCCTGCTGACGACGCTTCAGGTCAAGCATGACATAGGCAACCCGCTGGCCGGGGCCGTGATACGTGTGTTGTCCGCCGCGCCCGGTCCGATGGACCGGAAACCGGTCGGGAGCGACCAAATCGCTGTCCTTCGCGCTGGTACCTGCAGTGTAAAGCGGGGGGTGTTCCAGCAGCCAGACCTGTTCGTCCGCTTCGCCGGCAATGATTCTCTGCACCCTTTCATCCATTTCCCGCAGGGCGGTTTCGTAATCGACCAGTTCGTCGGAAATCCGCCATTCGACCGGCCGGGAGCCGGAAACTGGCAGAAAACTTAGGGAAAGGGCGTCTCTATCAGCGGGTGACATGTGGATGACACTTCATTGTTTTTTGAGCTGGCTTGCCATGACGTGATATGGTTAAGCGCTGGCGGGTCAGTAGCCCTATTTAAGGATCAAGGCGTCCGATGACTACCTTCGATGAAATCAAAGTCGATATTTCCGTCGTTCTCGGCGAAAACGAGATGCCTGTCCACCAGTTGCTGCGCATGGGCCGTGGCGCCGTGATCGACCTGGATGTGTCTGAAGACGACGACGTAAAGATCTATGCCAACAACACCCTTGTCGCCAAAGGGCAGGTGGTTCTTCTGGGGGAACGGATCGGCATTTCGATCACGGAAGTTCTGATGCGTCCGCCGGACATCCGTCCCATGCGCACCGATGGCCCTCTTTGAGCGGCTAAAGCATTTCTGCATAAGAAAAATCGCGTGCCTGTGAATTATTGCAAAAAGGCCTCTTGCGCCCCTAAATTCCTTTTGCTACATGGAGCGCCTCGACGCTGACAGGCGCCGGGAACAATCGAATATGCGGTCGTGGCGGAATTGGTAGACGCGCAGCGTTGAGGTCGCTGTGGGGTAAAACCCGTGGAAGTTCGAGTCTTCTCGACCGCACCATATTCGAAGCATTCCTACCGATGCTTCCTCAAAAGGCTGCCCCTCAGGGCGGCCTTTTTGCTTTTGAGCCCTTGCCTGCAAAATACCTGATTGCTCTGGGAAAATTCAGATATCGACTTTTGGGGCTTGGTGCGATGTGCTTTTCTGCACGAAACAGGCCTCAGGGGTCCGCCGGCAAAAAAATGGCTGGCACATCCACGCGAAATCGAAGGAAGCCGCCGTGTCCAAGTTCCGTTCCATTTTCAGCCTTGCCAGTGCCGCCTTGCTGTCTTCGATTGCCCTGTCCGTTTCGGTCCAGGCACAGGATCAGCAGGGGGAGGCAATGGTCCCGGCTGGCGCGATTGCCGGAGTGGTGACGTCTCCCGTCGACGGTGACATCAATCGCTTCCGTGCAGTCCTCGTCGAGACGGAGGAGGGCGGGGATCTCTACGTCTTCGCCGACGCCGGAGAGGGCTGGAAACAAGTTGCCCATGCAAAGGACATGGTTTGGCGCGGTGCCATGTATGGTCAGGAAGCATGGATGGAGGCGACAGAACACGGGTCACTGAAAATCTATTCGGAGAATTCGGTTGTCGGACGCAACCGGTGGGAACAGGTCCTGACCATCGCGTATCGCAAAGGTGTCTTTCAGGTCGCTGGTTACACTTATTCCTACTACGATACGATAGACCCCGATGCCAACGGGCAATGCGACGTCAACCTTCTGACGGGAAAGGGGGTTCTGAATGACAAGACCTTCAAGACGTCTCTGAAGGCCATGCCGGTCCAGGACTGGACGATGGAAACAAAACCGCCGGAGTGCGAGGTGGAATGATCCGGACGTCGTGGTGGGAGCCAGCAGCCACCGTGATCGTGATGCCGGTTTCGCCTTTGTCTAGAGGGGGGCTTGTGGCTGCCGGTTTCCGGGTGTGGGAGAAAATGGAGGTTACGGTATGACCGTTACCCCTGTGCCGAAGGGCTCAGTGCCCATGGTTGGGACCTGCTGTCACCATTCGTCGGTACGCTTTTGGGGCGCGTTGACGTTGCCCTCTGTGTTCGCGTTGTTTGACGCGCCTTTGTCGAGGGAATGTTCCGCCGATGCATAAGACCCTGAGGCAAAGCACCGGCTGCTGGTCACGGGCACGCTTGTGCCGGGCTGGTCTCATTGCACTGACCCTTGCCTGCCTGCCGGCTGCCGCGCTGGCGCAGTCGCTTTTGGTCAATCCGGCGGTTAATCCGGGACGGTTCGGCGCGATGACATGCCAGCAGCTTTGGTATGTCGAACAGGAAGTGCTGGCAGCAGGTCGGGTGTGCCTTGCCAGCGAGCGGGCCCGCCGGGCCTTCCGCCGTGCGGAGCGGTGTATTTCCGACGACGAGGCGATACTTCCGCAAGATACGCGTGATTATCTTGACCACTTGCGAAGCGTCGCCAAAGACAAGGGCTGTGATGGCCCCAATCTGCGCTGAGGGACTTTGTGGCCCGTGAGCTGACACACTGAGCAATTTCGCCTTGCCAGGTTAAGTCTGTGGACCGGTTTCGTTTTTCCGGTGGCGCTTTGCTACGGCAAACGCTAGATCTTGTGATGAGTGTCCGGTGCGTTTTACCGGCAGTTTCTGCGCGTTGTGAGGGGAGGCGCTTGATGAGTGAAGCATCTGAGCTTGATGTTGCCACCTCTCCCGTTACGGAGATTCCGGTACGCGACGAGGACGAGCATCTCAATCGCGATTTCATTGCGGCCGTTGAAGCGGCGATCGAGGCTGGCGATCAGGAAGCCCTGAGGCACCTTGCCGCCGATCTTCACGAAGCGGACACGGGCGACCTCCTCGAGACACTGCAAGCCGAGGACCGGGCGTCTTTCATTCGGCTTCTGGGCGAAGATTTCGACTATACCGCCCTGACCGAGATCGATGAGGCGGTGCGTCTGCAGGTTCTGGAAGACCTGCCGATGGAGGTTATCGCCGAAGGCCTGGGCGACCTCGATTCGGATGATGCGGTCTACATTCTGGAAGACCTCAATGAGGACGACCAGGCCGCCATTCTGGGTGAACTGCCGTACGCGGACAGGGCGCAGCTGCAGAAGGCCCTGGACTATCCGGAAGAAAGCGCCGGCCGGCGCATGCAGACCGAGTTTATCGCGGTGGCCCCCTTCTGGACCATAGGCCAGACCATCGACTACATGCGTGAGGCGCGTGACCTTCCCGACAGTTTTTACGAAATCTATGTGGTCGATCCGACCTTCAAGCTGCTGGGATCGGTGCATCTGGACAAGATCCTGCGGACCAAGCGGGACGAGAAGGTCACTTCCATCATGGAAGAGACCCGACAGGCGGTGCTTGCAACGGAAGATCAGGAAGAGGTTGCCCGCCGGTTCGAGCGCTACAACCTTGTTTCGTCCGCTGTGGTCGATGAGAACGACCGTCTGGTCGGTGTTCTGACCGTCGATGACATCGTTGACGTCATCCAGGAAGAAGCGGAAGAAGACTTGCGCGCCCTTGCCGGTGTCGGTGACGAAGAGATCTCCGATAACGTCATGACCATCGCCCGCTCGCGCCTGACATGGCTGGTGGTCAACCTTTTCACCGCCGTGCTTGCTTCTGTAGTGATTGCATTTTTCGAGGACACGATCGAGGCCATGGTGGCGCTTGCGGTGTTGATGCCGATCGTCGCTTCCATGGGTGGCAATGCCGGCACGCAGACCATGACAGTGGCCGTGCGTGGTATCGCGACGCAGGAACTGGGGGCACGCAACCTTTTGCGCATTCTCAACCGCGAAATCATGGTGAGTGTCTTCAACGGCGTAGCCCTGGCAATCCTCATCGGCGTGACCGCCTGGCTGTGGTTTGGCAATCCCGGGCTCGGCGTGGTGATTGGCGGTGCAATCGTGATCAATCTTCTGTTCGCGGGGCTTTCCGGCCTGCTTATCCCAATCGCGCTCGACAAGTTGAACGTTGATCCGGCAATCGCCTCCAGCGTCTTCGTGACGACCGTGACTGATGTGGTCGGGTTCTTCGCTTTTCTCGGCATCGCGGCGCTTTGGTTCGGCCTGCCGTTTTAAACGCTCTTGTGAAATCGCGACCTTATCGCCCTAGCGCTTCTTGCCTGGCGAGCTTGGGATGAGGACATTCCTGAACCAAGGCTGCCTCCGATCGAACATTTTTATCGTCGAGTTCGACAAACACGGCGCCGTGGAAGGGGCAGTGTTCTTTTGGGAAACGGTGCCGTCGACACAGACCCGGAGGCAACCGGATTTTTCAAAGAAGGAAGCGTGTCTTGCTCCCATCCGGTTTGCCGTAGACCATACGTTTTGAGCGAATGTTCACAAGCTGCGAGCCACTTTTTGAAACCTGTCCGGATGCAAACACCGGACAGAAATAGAGCAACTGCCCGTGTTGCAAACGCCGACCGAAAAACACGCGTGGGTGCAATTCAGAAAATCAGGCAAATCTCCTGGTCATAGCCAAAGGAGACGGGTTCGAGATATTTGCTGGAGACAGCGACATCCTGGATCCAGTCTTGTAGCAACTCATCTCACCCGGCACATACTTCCAGACGCTACTCTAGGCCTGCTCCACGCAAATTGTCGCGCAGGCGCATGACCTTTTGCTGAAGATCCATAACCTCTTCCAGCTGCAGGCCCGTGGACGACAGAATGCAGGAGCCGAAATGCTCCGTCTTCTTCTGAAGAGCGCGGCCCTTGCGGGTCAGTTTCAGGATTACCTGGCGTTCGTCCTTGATATTGCGCGTACGCGTGACCAGCCCCATCGCCTCAAGCCGCTTCAGGAGCGGTGTCAGCGTGTTGGTGTCGAGCTGCAGTTTGGACGTGATTGCACCGACCGGAATGTTGTTTGTTTCCCAGAGCACGCTCATGGCCAGGAACTGCGGGTAGGTGAGGCCGACGTCCTTGAGCAAGGCCTTGTAGACGCCGTGCATCGCATGGTTGGCGGAATAAAGCGCAAAGCACAGGAAGCGGTCGAGCGTCGGTTCGTCTTCCGGGGCGTGCGGGCTGTCGTCATCCAGGCTTTTTTCCCCTGAGATGGAGGCAGGCTGCTCGGTGCCGGTGTCTTCCGCAGCTACGCCTTCCAGCACATCGTCCGGATTATCGTTGGTATCTGACACCCCTTGGGCAATCGGCATCTCAACGACAGCAGCAACAATTTCTGCTTCGCGCGCAGCATCATCCTCAGCGCCGGAGGCTGTCTCTGCCGCAGTCTTGGGCTTGGCAGAGGCCTTTTTGCGCTGTTTTTTCTCATACTTTCCGGCTTTTGCCGGCTTGTCCTTTTTTGGTTTTTCCTTCGCTTCCTGCGAGGAAAATCCAATCGCGTCCAGCAGGGACATCTGGTCAGTGGTCTCGTTCATTTGCTCCTTATAAATCGCGCGCGATATGGTCGCAACATGTTGACGATCTGCCGGTGTGCGTATATGTGGGTAATTTATATCGTGTACGATAAAAGCTTGTACGATATGAGAATGTAAACTGACCCTACAGGTAGAGAAGGAGCCTTTAAATGGCTGTCGACGTGAAATATGAAACCAGTGCAAAGGCAACCGGTGGCCGCGATGGAACGGCGGAAACCCTGAATGGATCCCTCAAGCTCAATCTGACGACACCCAAGGAGCTCGGTGGCGCAGGCGGTGAGGGTAACAATCCGGAAGAGCTGTTCGCAATTGGCTATGCCGCCTGCTTTATCGGTGCGTTGAAATTGGTGGGCGGTCAGCACAAAGTCTCGATCCCGGCAGATACGTCAATCACCTCGACGGTTGGTATCGGTCCGCGTTCCGAGGGCGGTTTTGGTCTGGCAGTTGCACTGGAAGTGTCTATTCCGGGCGTGGACAAGACCGTGGCTGAAGACCTTGTTGCGAAGGCCCACGAGGTTTGCCCCTATTCCAACGCAACCCGAAACAATATCGACGTCAAACTGTCGGTTGCCTGATGCTGAAAGTCCGGTTCGGTCGCCCACGGCAGAACCGGACTTCTTTTCACCAGGCTCAAACTCCGGAGGGTTTCCCTTTTTTTGACCTTTCCGAAGCTGCCGAGATCGCCAGGCTCGGTGAGCTCCGCGCCAGAGGCTTAAGTCTTCCGAGATTTCTTTTCCGCCATTGACCGGTCTTGAAAACCTCCCTCATGAAGGGATGCTCAACAGGAAACCTTGCCGCGTGCCCTGCAATCCCTGTCGGTTGAGTGATAAGAAGGGCGCCTGGTTCCATACGGAGAAAAAAATATTATGCGGCCGAAGCTTGATGGCATTCTGGAAACCGCTGTTTATGTCGATGACATGCAGGCGGCGCACTCGTTTTATGCCGACATTTTGGGGTTGAAGCGCATGGTCGCAGGAGAAAGGCTCTCTGCGTATGATGCCGGACCAGCCCAGACTCTCCTTGTGTTTCATCGCGGCCATACCGGCGAAGACGTCAAAACGGCAGGCGGTGTGGTGCCGGGGCACGATACGACGGGGCACAGCCATTTCGCGTTTCGCATCAGCCCGGATCAGCTTGCGCCCTGGAGGGACTATCTGAACGAGATGCAGATAGAGATTATCAGCGAGGTCACGTGGCCAGCAGGTGGTCAAAGCCTGTATCTTAATGATCCGGACGGCAATGTGCTCGAACTGGTAACTGCGCCGCTTTGGCCAAATTATCAGTCTTAAACTTTGAGCGTTTTGCTGCAGGATGACAGTGTTTGAAGGTCATATCGGGTAGTGCAATGAATTTCTTGCAAGCAGTCCTGCGGACATTGTTCTACGTTGTCGTCGGCGGGGTGATTTCGATTGTCGGAGCTGCGTTTTTCTTCATGAACTGGGAGCCTGACCGAAACCAGTACAGCATACGCGGCATCGACATCTCGCACCATCAGGGGGATGTCGACTGGGCTCAAGTGGCAGCGGACGACGTTGACTTTGTCTATATGAAAGCCACTGAAGGCGGCGACTTCAAGGATCGCGCCTTTGCCCGCAATTGGGCCGGAGCCGGTGGTGCCGGTCTGGCACGGGGTGCGTATCATTTCTTCAGTCTGTGCAAGTCGGGCCGGGAGCAGGCTGAAAACTTCCTGTCCGTCCTGCCGCAGGACAGCGATATGCTCGCCCCGGTGGTGGATCTGGAATTCACCGGAAACTGCGCGCGCCGCCCACCGGCCGAGGAAGTGCTGCAGGAGATCAGTGATTTTGCGGCACTGGTTGAGCAGGGGCGTGGCAAACAGGTCATTCTCTACGTGCCGGAGGACTTCTATCTGGACTATCTGAAGGGCAAAGGCCTGAACCGCCGGCTCTGGACTCGGTCCATCTGGCATTCGCCCAATTATGTGTCAGACTGGACGCTCTGGCAGTACCACGACAGGGGAACGATCAAAGGCATTTCGGGGGATGTGGATCTGAATGTTCTGCATCCGGAGAAGAGCCTGGATAAACTCAAGTCCTGATCGCGCAAGCTTATGAAATATAAGCTTTAAAATTGGTGTGTTGACTTTAACGTAAAAAGGCGGAACTGTGCGCTCCAACAAGGAGCGGGCATGCAGCGTTATTTCACCATTACCCAGCTGACGCAGGAGTTCGACATAACGACCAGAACCCTGCGGTTCTATGAAGCGCAGGGTCTGGTGTCCCCCACACGCCGTGGCCGCCAACGCCTCTACACACCTGGCGACCGGACCCGCATCAAGCTGATCCTGCGCGGCAAACGCCTCGGGTTTTCCCTGAACGAAATCAAGGAAATGATCGAGATGTACGGCAGTGCGCCAGGGGAGACTGGCCAGTTGCGGCTGCTCCTCGACAGGATCGCTGCCCGCCGGGCAGAACTTCTGGAAAAACAGCGCGATATCGAATTGACGCTTGGAGAACTCGATGATGTCGAGGCGGGCGCTAAAGCGCGTATGGCCGTGCTCGACACAGGTTCGGAAAACATGTCCGACGCCGATGTGGCATCAAGGAAAGGCTGATGGATCTTTTTCCTCGTGATGACAATTGGGAACCTCGCGTGCGAGCGAGTTTTGCTGCGCAGAAATTCATGACCCATCTGGGCGCGCAGATGGTTCACGCTTCGCCTGGTGCCGTCGATCTGGAATTGACGATGCGGCCGGAGCTGACACAGCAACACGGTTTCTTTCATGCCGGCGCGACCTCATCCATTGCGGACAGCGCGGCGGGATACGCGGCATTGACCTTGTTTGCCGCCGGCTTCGGCGTGCTGACGAGCGAGTACAAGATCAACCTCCTGAACCCGGCGAGGCAACCTGTGCTTCTGGCAAGGGGACGTGTGGTCAAACCCGGCCGCACACTGACAATCGCAAAGGCGGATGTTTACGGACTGGACGATGGCATGCAGGTGCATGTCGCAACGGGCCTGTTCACGCTCATGAGCGTCTCAGGCGTTAAGGACTGACGAATGACTGATATCACCACCCGGCCACTCAAGCGGTCAGACAAGCAAGGCTGGCTCGAGCTTTGGGCCGCCTATCTTGCGTTTTACAAGCAGGACCTGGCACCGGAGGTTACCGAGAAGCTGTTTGAGCGTCTGCTTTCCGATACGGGCCACCGGGCTTTCGTAGCGCTGCAGGGCGATGAGCTGGTCGGTCTGGTTCATTACCTGTTTCACGAAAGTACCTGGGCCCTGTCGTCGACCTGCTACCTGGAAGATCTGTTTGTAAGCGAAAAACTGCGCGGCGGAGGAGCTGGCCGCAAGTTGATCGAAGCAGTCTATCAGGCCGCAACTGATGAGCCGACCGCCAGCGGCGCGGTCTACTGGCACACCCATGATCACAATACGCGCGCCCGGCAGCTTTACGACCGGATCGGCGTCTTGAGCGATTTTGTCCGATACGACAGGCCTTAAGAATTCTGGGAGGTATTCAAAATGATCCGTAACGATTTTCCGGGTTTCAATTTCGATCTCGGCGAAACTGCAGACATGCTGCGCGATACCGTTCGCTCCTACAGCCAGGACCGTATCGCGCCATTGGCGGAAAAGATCGACCGCGAAGACTGGTTCCCGCGCGAGCTCTGGCCCGAAATGGGGGAACTTGGACTTCACGGGATCACTGTTGAAGAAGAGTGGGGCGGTTCGGGGCTTGGCTATCTGGAGCACTGCATCGCCATGGAAGAGGTCAGCCGGGCCTCTGCCTCCATCGGCCTCAGTTACGGCGCTCATTCGAATCTCTGCGTCAACCAGTTGCGTCGCTGGGGGAGTGACGACCAGAAAAAACGCTATCTGAACAAGCTCGTGACCGGCGAACACCTTGGCGCATTGGCCATGTCGGAACCGGGCGCCGGGTCTGACGTCGTATCCATGAAGCTGAGGGCGGAGAAAAAGGGCGACCGCTACGTCCTCAACGGATCCAAGATGTGGATCACCAACGGCCCGTCCGCCGATACGATGATCATCTACGCCAAGACCGATCCCGAAGCCGGTCCGAAGGGCATCACGGCCTTTCTGGTCGAGAAGGGCTTTGCCGGATTTTCCGTGGCGCAGAAGCTGGACAAGCTCGGCATGCGCGGGTCCGAAACCGGTGAGCTGGTGTTCCAGGATTGTGAGGTTCCGGAAGAAAACGTCCTTGGTCAGGTTGGCAAGGGTGTCAATGTTCTGATGTCGGGTCTCGACTACGAGCGCGCCGTGCTGGCGGCAGGGGCTGTCGGCATCATGCAGGCGGCCATGGATGTGGTTATCCCATATGTTCATGAGCGCGAGCAATTCGGTCAGCCCATCGGCACGTTCCAGCTTGTGCAGGGCAAGGTCGCCGACATGTATGTCGCCATGAACGCCACCAAGTCTTACGTCTATGCGGTTGCCAAGGCCTGCGACAGGGGCGAGACAACCCGTGAAGACGCCGCGGGTGCGATCCTCTATGCAGCTGAGAACGCGACCAAGCTGGCGCTTGATGCGATCCAGCTCCTTGGCGGCAACGGCTATATCAACGAATATCCGACCGGTCGCCTGCTGCGTGACGCAAAGCTTTATGAAATCGGCGCGGGCACATCGGAGATCCGGCGGATGCTGATTGGCCGGGAGATCTTCAACAAGACGGCGTGAGCCTCGAACCCAGAGAACGGAATGAAACAGACACGGCTTCCCGACAAACCTGATGCGAAGTCTCCAGCGGGAGCCGATATCCGTTTCATCATGGATGGCCCGACAGGAAACATGATCCATTCGACCGTTCCTGTCGGCCAGACCAACCGCGCAACACGGCACAAGACGGTGCATGAATTCTGGCATGTGCTAGCCGGCAGCGGACAGATCTGGAGGTCCGACGATGCCAGCCAGGCCATTGTCGATCTGGAGGCCGGGGTCTCGATTGATATCCCGTCCGGAACGGCCTTCCAGTACCGAAACACCGGTGAGAGTGTGCTCCAGTTCATTTGTATTTCCATGCCTCCCTGGCCGGGAGATGATGAAGCCGAATTTGTCGATGGCCCCTGGAAGGCGACGGTGGGCGAAAGCTAAGACCGATCCTATTGCCGAACCGATCCGGTTTTTCCTGCGTATCGCTTTCACTACGAAAGAGGGGCAGTGAATGACGACAGTTGCAGTGATCTTCGGTGCCAGTGGCGGAATTGGTTCGGCCATGAGGACGCACCTCGAAAGCCACGGCGGATATGACAGGGTCCTCGCGCTTCATCGCAAGTCGACACCACCTCTCGATTTGCTCGATGAGGGCAAGATCCAGGCGTGTGCCGAAGAGGTTCGGAAGGCTGGTGGTGAGCTGCGTTTGCTCTTTGATGCGACCGGTGCTCTCACGCTCGGGACAGCACGTCCTGAAAAAAGCCTGCGGGAACTTGATCCAGAGGTTCTTGCCAGGTCTTTTGCAATCAATGCCATTGGTCCGGCACTGCTCATGAAACACTTTTTGCCGCTGCTGCCAAAAGAAGGGCGAAGTGTCTTTGCAACCCTTTCGGCCCGGGTCGGTTCGATCGGGGATAACGGACTGGGCGGATGGTATGCTTACCGGGCCGCGAAAGCCGCGCTTAATCAATTGGTCCGTACGGCGTCGATTGAGGTGGCACGAAAAAATCCTGAAGCGATCTGTGTTGCGCTTCATCCCGGTACGGTGAGAACGCCCTTGACCGAGAGTTTTACCAAGACCGGGCTCGACGTTCAGGAGCCGGTAGTTGCAGCCGAGCGTCTTGTCGACGTTTTGACCAGTCTCAAGCCCGCCGATACCGGTGGATTTTTCGATCAGCGCGGCAAGCCCATTCCCTGGTAGGCATAAGTCAGGGGGCGATGTTGGGCGCTTTGCGAGTGCCAGCCGATGTTCGTTAGCCAACACAGAGCTTGAGCGAAGATTGAAAAGACAAAACGCCATACATTGAGCGGCGTTTTGCTTTCGTGTAACGGACCCTTTCACCGGGATTGCTGTCCCTGTTCTTTCCGTGCAACCTTGAAATCGGAAGGAGTGGATATGACAAATAACGATCCCGTCCACATTCAACTTGCAACACCTGCGCGCTGGGCCGATCTGGTGGATCTTTTCGGCCCGGAACGGGGGGCGTCTGGTGGTTGCTGGTGTATGTGGCCTTTCCTGAGGGGGAAGGACTGGAATGCGATGACCCGTGAGGAACGGCGCGATGCGTTTCAGCAGAAGGTGGATGCTGGTCCGGCTCCCGGGCTTCTGGCGTATCGCGGCGGTCTTGCTGTCGGTTGGATGGCTCTCGGTCCGCGCGGACAGTATCAACGCTTCCAGCTTGGTAAAAACAGCCAGCCACTAGCGGAAGATGGCGAGGAGGCGATGGAGACAACATATGCGGTCACCTGTTTCTATATCCGCAAAGGGCACCGCGGAACCGGTTTGATGTCCCTCTTGCTAGAGGCAGGGATTACCCATGCGCGATCCCAAGGGGCTCGTCAGCTGGATGCCTGTCCCATGGAAACGGACAAACCTCTTCAATGGGGCGAGGGCTTCGTAGGCATTGTAGACGTCTTCCAGCGCGCCGGTTTCATCGAAGTCGCCCGCCGGAGCCCCAAGCGGCCACTCATGCGCAAGACACTATGAACGGAACTTCCAGATGACCGGCGAAACTGACCTTGCCACCTTGATATCGCAGATGCGTCCGATGCTGGATCCGCAGCCTTATGTGTTCTGCACATTCGCATCGAAATCGATGACGGATCTCGCGGAGTACGAACCTATTGGCCTTTTCGCGGAAAGCGAAGGCCTGACGGCCATTCTGCCGGTTGAGCGAGCGCGTGAACTGGGGTTGGCAGAGGCGGAGTGGTTCCGGCGTATAACGCTGACAGTGCATTCCTCCCTGGCGGCCGTCGGACTGACAGCATCGATTTCCGCTGCTCTGACCGCCGAAGGAATTTCGGCAAATGTGGTTGCAGCCTTTTTTCACGATCATGTTTTTGTACCCGCAGAACGCGCCGAGGACGCTCTGGCAGCACTGCGCAAACTTGCCGGAGACAGCTGATCCCCGGTTGTCCAGCTGGACCGGACTTTCGCGAAGATAGTGAATTCGGTGGATTCTCCCTTGCAATTTACGGTTTGCCTTCCCATTCCTAAACGGGAGCAAGCGGGGTAAGAGCATGCAACGGGTGAAGCGGCGTCTGGCGGCAGTTATGTGCGCGGACGTTGCGCAATATTCCAAGCTCATGGAGCGGGATGAAGACGGAACTCTGGATCGGCTCAAAGCCTACCGGTTGGTGATGTCCGCGCTGACAGAACGTCATAACGGGCGCATCGTGAACACCTGGGGTGATGCAGTCATCATCGAGTTCGCATCGGTGACAGAAGCCGTGCAATGTGCTGTTGATATCCAGAACGAGCTTTCGGTTCGCAACGCGGACCTGCCGGACATGACCCGCATGGAGTTTCGCATCGGCATAAATCTCGGCGACATCATGGTCGAAGGCGATGACATCTATGGCGACGGCGTGAATGTTGCCGCCCGATTGCAGGAAATCGCGCCGCGGGGCGGCATCATGTTGTCTCAGTCGGTCTATGATCAGGTGAAATCAAAAATGGCGCTGGGCTTCGATCCGCTTGGCCCACAGCACGTCAAGAATGTTACCGACCCTGTTGAAACCTACTCGGTGCGCATCGGGGGGCGTAATTCGCCCGATGAAACCAGTGCCAGACAGGAGACGCCCCACACCGGTGCGCACCAGGACGGTGTTTCAGGGCCCGAATGGGAACGGGATACCCAGGCAGTCGCCTCGGGTTTCGAACAGGCGCGCCGCTGGTTGAGGGCTCAGCCGAAACGCGTACGCGGCTGCTTGTTCATGATCAGCTTCTTTTTCCTGCTCAATGTTCTGACGTCAGGCTTGTCCACCTTGTGGTTTATCTGGCCTTCGTTGCCGTTTGTCGTCATGCTGTTCTGGCAACTTGTTATTGGCCGTGAGGAAAAACGTCTTGGCGGGACGACAGGAACGGGCGATTGAGGACGTGAGGCCGTGCCTGTTGCCGATCTGATAACTCTTTTCACGCTAATCAGGGTCTGATGATTTGCGAGTGCAACTGACTTCGCTTACACATGGACCAACGCAGGGCGATGGAACCTTCCGTCAGCCCATCGAAACTGCCGGCCCGGCCGGCCCAACAGCAAAGGGAGCTTAATCCTGCGCATGAAAAACTATTCGACCACGGTGCCTGCACGCCTCGACGATGAAGACGAGGACAAACCCAAGAGCCAGCCGTCGATCCAGGTCGACAAGCATCTGTTCGAAGCGCGCACAGTTCTGATCACCGGTCCGGTGACACAGGACATGGCGCGCGACGTTTGCGCCCGGCTTCTGGCGCTGGCGCAGGTTTCCAACGACCCGATCACGGTCATCGTTTCGTCCCCGGGCGGTCATGTCGAATCCGGCGACATGATTCACGACACCATCAAGTTCGTCGCTCCTGAGGTCCGTATCCTCGGAATGGGCTGGGTCGCCAGCGCTGGTGCGTTGATTTACGTGTCGGTTCCGAAGGACAAGCGTTTCTGCACGCCGAACACGCGCTTCCTGCTTCACCAACCGTCCGGTGGCGCTGGTGGCATGGCGACGGATATCGAAATCCAGGCCAAGGAAATCATCAAGATGCGTGATCGTCTGAACAAGATTTTTTCAGACGCGACCGGTCAACCGATCGAGCGGATCGAAAAGGATACCGACCGCGACTACTGGATGAGCCCGGAAGAAGGGATCGACTACGGACTGGTTGGCAAGGTCGTCACCAGCGTCGACGAACTGGGTTGACCTCCAAGCGTCTTCACGAAGAAACAGAAACGCCGGCTTTGCCGGCGTTTTTTTTTCTGAGAACGGTCAGATGCAGACCGCTTCGGCTTGAACGGCGTAAACCCTTGCCCGAGGAACCGGTTTGCGGGCGAGCACATGCGGGCGAAGCCGATCCATGAGGTCCCGCAGGTCTGCCTCGTCTTCGGTAGCCGGAGCGCCGTTGAAGATGACTGCGACCAAATGGTCGACGAATCGCTCATAGATGTTGTTGCAGGTGCAGATCGGTGCGAGCAGATCTCTGACAGGCTTTCCGTCGTAGATGGGAGCACCTCCTGCAAGAAAGACCAGGAACTCGGTCAGATCGTCCGAGTGTTCGAATTCCGGCAGAAAGCTGGCAACGTCGAAGCAGGGATCCTGTTCCAGTCGTGCCTTCAGGTGCGGCATTGCCTGTATGATCGCTTCGCGACCGCCGAGTTTCATATAGAGTGTCATCTGGTAAACCCTCATTTGAGCCTTCGATACGATGACAACAATGTAAGTCGTTAGGCGTGCCAGCCGTGTGACTCTGATCACGGATAAAACCTTTGTCAAAATAACCAGTGCCTTCCGATGGCCAAGGTCCGCCGCAAATTCACTCTTTTCGCTGGACAGAGAGCCAAGAAGGACCGTTCGGAGCACCGGCGCAGGCCGAAAAGTGAGCTGTCTCACCTTGTCACGGTCAAGTGACGATAGGGCATTGGTCTCGGATTCCGTATAAGGCGCTCAAAGCGGATGGATATTGCGGTGAGTCGCAGTGGTCACTCGCAGTGATCCATGCGATTTCCCGACCGGCTGAGGCTGAGGGCAACAGGTTTCTTCATAAAAAACAGTGATTTAGTTATGAGGTCCCATCGGGATTTCTGCAAAACGGCGAAGAGCATATGCATCTTTGATCCACTTGGCGGGGACAGACCGACCTGGGAGATGCAGAAGGCATGGCCGTAGTGGGCAGAACGGTTGTATTGCTTGTCACGGGCAGGGGCCGTAACGACTCGGGTATTTCAAATGTATGTTTTCCTTTCCAAGATCGGCGGCTTTCTGATTCTGCCATCTAACTTTCTTGTTGTTCTGATCGCTGTCGGTCTGTTGCTCAGTCTGTCGGCCAAGTGGCGCAGAGGAGGCCGGCTTTTGACCTTTGCCGGGTTTGCCGGTCTTGTGATCTGCGCTTTCTCGCCGGCGGCAAACTGGTTGATTGTGCCGCTTGAGGACCGTTTTCAACGGCCTGCCACGCTGGAGAACTATGACGGCATCATCATCTTGGGTGGTGCAGTGGACACTGTCGTCACCGGTGTCAGGGGCGATACAGCTCTGACGATGTCCGCGGAAAGGGTTACCATCGCCGCACGTCTTGCCAAAGCGCTGCCGGAAGCAAAAATCATCCATACCGGAGGGCAGGGCATGATTGTGTCGTCGCAGGCAACGGAGGCGGAAGGCGCGGCAAGACTGTTTCGGGACTTCGGCATTTCGTCTGATCGAGTCATTCTGGAAGATCAGTCCCAGAACACTTGGCAGAACGCGGTCTACGCCAAGAAGATCGTGCAGCCGCAACCCGGCCAGCGCTGGTTGCTCGTCACGTCGGCGTATCACATGCCGCGTTCAATGGGCGTTTTCGAAAAAGCCGGCTGGACGGGCGTGACAGCTTATCCGGTTGATTTCCGTACCCGGGGACCGCAGGACAGGATGCTGGGCTTTGACGGGGCCTCCAAGGGCCTGAGGCGCTTCGATATCGCCTTCCGGGAGTGGGTTGGCCTCGCCGTCTACAAACTGCTTGGGCGGAGCACTGAATTCTTCCCTGGACCCTGAGCCTGCAAAACACTTTCGGTTGGCGCTGACTTTTGAAATCAAACCTCTTTTACTGCATGAAGCGTGTTCCCATATAATGGTGCAATTCAGAGATTCGAAAGGACGTGGGCTGATGGTCCTCGAAGCGCCGATCGTTGCGGCAGACGTCGTACAATGGCTGTATAGCGATGCGCCCCAACTGAAAGGGACGCTGGAAGTCGTCACTGAGATGGCTAAACGTCTGCGGGCTGGAAAAGTTCCGGTCGACCGTGTCATCACCGGCATCTGGGTGGTGCATCCGAACGTGCGCGCGGAAAGCTCGATCTGGATCAACGGAGAGGCGCCGCAATTGCGTCTTCATACTGCGGACAACACATCGCAGGACGAATACCAGAATAGCCCGATCAAACACGTCCATGAAGAGCAGACACCGATTCGTGTCGAAATCAGCAAGTCACCAGGCGCTGCCGACGAATTTCCGATTACCGCCGAACTGGCCCGGGAAGGCTATACGGACTATATCGCGCTGCCGATGCGGTTTTCGGACGGGACGGTCAAGGTTGCCAGTTTCGCAACCAAGGCGCCGGGTGGGTTCTCGGGCTCGCACATCGGTGTGTTTGAATCGCTGATCCAGCCGCTCGCCCTCGTGTGTGAATTGAAGACGCTGCGCCGTACGGCCGAAACGGTGCTGGAAACCTATGTTGGTCGTCGCGCCGGGCTGAAGGTTCTGGATGGGACTACCGGACGCGGGGATGGCGAGTGGATCAAGGCGGTTGTCAGCTTTGCCGACATCCGCGGGTTTACCCGCCTTTCCAATACGCTGCCCGCCGACAGGATCGTAATGTTCCTCAACAAGTATTTCGGGGCGATGACGGCGGCTGTTGAAGCCCACGGCGGTGAAGTGCTGAAATTCATCGGCGACGAAGTGATGGCGATCTTCCCATATGAGACCGAAGAGCAGGCCAGGGATGCCGCCATGCGTGCCCTGATGGCTGCCCGTGAGACGCTGACGCGGATCGAGGCCATCAACACAGCCCGGACATGTCCCGTCACGCCTGACATGAGTGTCGGAATAGCGCTGCACGCGGGCGATGTGTTCTACGGCAATGTGGGCAGTGAAACCCGTCTGGATTTCACTGTCGTCGGTCCCGCGGTCAATCTGGCTGCCCGAATTGCCGAACTTGCCAAGGACCTGCAGCGCCAGCTTCTGGTGTCCGATGCGTTGGCCGATATCATGGGCTGCCGGTCGGGTCTGTTCGGCCGCTATCAGGTGAAGGGGTTCGATGACCCCGTTTCAGTGTATTCGCCCGATTTGTCGGCCGATCCCCAATCGGGATATTGCCCCAAAAGCACAGCCTCCCTGGCTTTGGAAACGAACTGACGCCGGATCAGGACCAGGAGAACGGCCAGGGTGGTTGCCGCAAAGACATAAGGCCCGGCGAACCAGCCCAGAAAGCCGATTGAAAAAAACAGAGCACGCTGGCCGCGATTGAAGTGGCGGCCAGCGAGAACGCCCAGTTCTCCTGCCTGTGCGGCCATCTTGTTGATCTCTTCGTCTGGTACCTGCCCCCTGTGGGGAACCGCGCCCATGACGATGCTGGCATAGTTGAACAGCCGGTACGCCCAGCCAAACTTGAAGAAGCCATAGGCAAAGATCACCATCAGGGCGAGCACCTTGATCTCCCAGAGCGCGCGGCTGTCGGCCACGGGGATGGAAAGGTCTCCGGCAACCTGAAAGATGCGTTCCGTGGCATCCAGAAGCGCAAAGCCGCCTCCAATCGCCAGAAGGGACGTTGAGGCGAAGAAGGCCGTGCCCTGTTGCAGCCCGGACATGATTGAGGTGTCCATGATACGAACCTCGCGCAGGCTCATGACTTGCATCCATCTGCGCCGGTAGTTTTCCATTGCGCTGGACAAGGTTTTCTTACGTAGCGGGCTGAGGTCGATCAGAACATTAAAACCGAGCCAGGCGAACAGAAACCAGGCCGCGGCTACCAGGTCCAGAGTCGAGAGCGCGTGCATCGTGATCCCTTCTGATTCTCTTGCGGCCGAATCCGGCCATGCCCTGTCTTACCAGACTTTTCTGTAGGCCTGACAGACAGACTTGAAGGCACTAAGTGACTGAATTCCCAGCATCCGGGAAAGGTCTGCAAAAATGCGGGATCAGCTGCTCTCTTTTTGCGCTTGCGAAATGGTAAGGGATCGTTTACCTCCTCGCCTCAATGGCGCCATATTTAAAGGTCGGTGGGACCTGGTGTCACTCAACAATATGTAGGGTTTTTATGGACGAAAACGTGCAGAAATCTTGTTGGAGCGTCACTCTCTGGACTGTCGCTGCAGTTGGCTTGGCATTGTCGATGGTTCTTCTGTTCAACGATGTTGAAAGTGCACAACAAGCCGTCGCCGCCGCTAAATAAGCCAGCGGGACGCAAGGAAAACAAAGGCGCAGCGTGATGCTGCGCCTTTTGTCGTTTTGAAGGCTCTTTTGTTGCACCGAAGCATTGTTCCAAAGAGCCCTTGGCCGACGCCTGTTCGGTATTAATTTGGCGGCGACAGGCTGGATGAAAATGAAATCCCGGGTCTGTTCGACGGTCCGTAGGATTGCCTGAATTCCATTTGCCGTACCACGGTCATGTCCCTGGGGTGGCTGATGAGGAATGCGGTATAGGCACGCTCGCCCAGAGGCATGAGCACAAGTTGGACAGTGCCGGAGCCGGGCCAGTCAAGCTCCGCGCCCCAGGCCGGAACATCTGCCGGATTGTCTTTTCCGAATAGCGCACGGACATCGATGTCGTGGAGCAGGGCGGTGCCAGTGGCATCCCACGTGAGCGCGGCCAGGCCGCGGTCCAGAGGAAACAGATTGAACTGGGCGCCGTTAATCTCGACACTCAAGCGGTTCGCAGCATCTCTTTCGATCAGTGCGCTGCCTTCATTCATATCCGTTTCGAGGGCAACGCGCTCACCATTCGTCTCGATGAAGCCTTCCGTGTTGACTACTTTGAAAATGCCAAGCGGAACCTCAACTTCGGCCTGAAGCGGCACGAAGGAGGCGAGAAGGAGCAGCAAAGAGATGAGTGTTCGAAACACGCCCGGACCCTGTATTGAAACATGACCCGATCATACACCTTCAAAACTTTAGAAAGTCTTTGTCCAATACCGGACTCGCGCTGTAAATCTGCAACAACTCAAGGTTACATTCTATTTTGACAGGGATACCACAAGGTCTTCTATTGTCGAATGTTCCGGTTGCCAGCCGGTGGCTCTTTGAGCATGGCTGACGTCAACCGATTGCGACAGGGCGTAGCCGGCGGACCAGTCGGTGAGTGGCTCGGCGCCTTGGGAGGCTGGTACCGTCTCGATTTCAAGCGGCAAGCCGTGGCGAGCCGAAATATGCGATGCCAGGTGGCCGACCGAAATGCCTTCAATGCAGCTCGCAATCAGGGACATGCGGAACCGGGCGTTCTTGAGAGCGAGCGCATAGAGCGCGGCAAGGTCCTGAATTTCCACCAGAGGCCACTTTGTCTCGGCAGTCGCTCGGGTTTCAAACGGTCTGCCTTCCTTGAGCGCGGCTGTCATCAGGGCAATTGGCCCGGTTGTCTGGCTGCAGGCGAGCGCCGGATGAATGACCGTCAGATTGAGATCCGTGCCATGCGACAGGGTTCTGATCGTCTCGGTCATGAAGCGAAACGCGGGCAGGGGAGCGAACTGGGTTTTCTCGCTCAGCAAGTGCGTTCCCGTCGTTGCTGGATAGAGCCAGATGCCTCCGGTGTAGATTATCTTGAGCGGCTGTTTGCGGTGTTTGGCGGCCTGCTTCAGGGCAAGCATGCTCTGCCGGTCGACCCGCCCCATATCCTCAGAAAATGTCGCACCGAGATGGATGACGGCATCACATGAAGCTGCTCTGGAGACCCAGCTTTCCGGCGTGCGCAGATCACCGGGATACGCACTTGCGCCAGATGCACGCAACTTGGCTGAAGACGCATCAGAGCGGGCCAGACCGATTACCCTGGCACCGTCCTGAACCAGCCGTTTTACGACGGCAGAACCGATCTCGCCGGTTCCACCCGTTACAAATACTTCCATGGGCAAAGAGAACCCTTTTCGCGCTGGCGGCGCAAGCTGAAGCTAACAGGGAGGGGCGACAATCCACCGCCGTTTTCTGCCACAATCTTGACCTTGGCCGGAAGCCTGCTAGGTGAGAAGCATGACCTTGCATCTGGTAAAACTGTGCGTCGGCGCGGACAGCGTCGAGTCCCTTCAGGCCTGGATAGATTTTCGCATGGACAATGCCCGCAAAACCGGGCTTCCGGCGGAAACGATCCATACGACGCGCATGGTGCCAACCCGCAAGGAGGAGCTGCTGGACGGCGGCTCCCTGTATTGGGTGATCAAGGGCAAAATTCAGGTGCGCCAGCACCTTATCGATATCCGGCCGTTCACGGACCAGGCGGGCGTCAAACGCTGCGATCTGGTCATGGAGCCGAGGCTGATCCTGACGCAGTTCCAGCCAAAGCGTCCATTTCAGGGCTGGCGGTATCTGAAGGTGGAGGACGCTCCGGCAGATCTGAAGGCCGGTGGAGCGGCGCAGGCCATGCCCGAGGATATGCGGCGCGATCTGACGGAACTCTGCCTGCTTTGATCGGCCGACATCAGCCCGAGGCCTGCAAAGCCTTGTGAAGATGCCCCATGAGTGTGCTGAAGTCCGGCCAGCCACGCCCAAGGCCCGGATTTTCCTTCTTGCGCGTCATGGCAAGATGCGCATAGCCATGCACCAGCGACCAGACGAGGATCTCGATTTCCTCCGGATCGGTTCCCTCAGGGATCAGCAGTGCACATGTCTCGCGCAGGATCGCATAGGATCTTGAGGCGTAGTGGGCAAATTCCTCATCGTCTTCCCTGAACTTCTGTCCCGAAAAAATGAACAGGAACAGGTCCGGGTGTCCCGTCGCGAAATCCAGATACCCCTGACAAATGGCGCTCAGCCTTTCGGCAGCGTCTGGAGCGGATGTCGCCAGCCGTTGTTCCATTGCCTGGCAAAACAGGGAAAACCCGCGCGCTGCAATCGCTGTCGACAGGCCGGTGATATTCTTGAAGTGATAACCCGGCGCAGCGTGTGAAACGCCTGCCTTGGCGGCGCACTCGCGCAAGGAAAGCTTGTCCGGACCGCGTTCCCGCAACAGCGCCACACCAGCATCAACCAGAGCAATTCGCAGACTGCCGTCTCGTTTGCGGCGGGAAGGGGGAGAAGCTGTCATGGGATCTTCATCAACGATCTGCTTGACACTGTCAAGTTACGCTTTACCTTGACAGTGTCAAGTTAGCGTGAGGAGGCGGAATGACGATGGTTTCAAGGTTTGCAGCAAGCTTGGCATTCTGGACAATGGCGGTTAGCGCCGCCTTGATCGCGATTGCGTCCTTGAGGTTTCTGGCGCTGGGGGTATCCGCATCGATGGATTTCGTGGCGCATAATCTCAGTGGAAATGCGCTGATGCTTTACATGCATATTGGGATTGCGCCGTTGGCGCTTGCCTTGATGCCGTTTCAGTTCATGACCCGGCTGCGAGCGTGCAGGCCGAAACTGCACCGCTGGATGGGCAGGTGTTATGTTGCCGCGATCCTGGTTTCTGGTCTTGCCGGACTGCAGCTTGCCTTTCACACGACAGCAGGACCTTTCGCAGCAACAGGCTTTGCGCTTCTGGCGGTCTTGTGGATGCTGACAACCGGTATTGCGGTTGTATTTGTCTTGCAGCGGCAAATCGAGCGTCACCGCGCCTGGATGCTGCGTTCAGCCGCGCTTACCTTTGCTGCTGTCACGTTGAGGGTCTATCTGGGAAGCAGCATGGCGGCCGGTCTCGACTTTGCAATTGCCTATCCGCTTATTGCCTGGCTGTGCTGGGTACCGAATGCCATTGTCATGGAAGTGTATCTTCAGTTCGTTCGTCCCGAACGCTCGCGGTTGGCCTCCGCGACCGCCTGAGGCCGCGAACGATTGCATCCTGTCGCATCCGCTCGGCTGAGACTTGCCAAAACGGTTTCCCGGTCCCAATTTGACTGTCATGAACAGGCAGAAGGAGGCGGCCGTGAACGTCAAGACCGGCAAAGGCACGGCAGACCCGATGGTCCGTCAGGAAACTGGAGTGCCTTCAGCCGCTTCCGAGGTCTCAGCCTTCCTTCGCAAGGCCGAGGAAATCGTGCCGCAACCCGGCAGTGGAGGGCGCCTCGTGTTCGCCCTGGATGCCACGATGAGCCGTCAACCGACCTGGGACCAGGCCTGTCAGATTCAGGCCGAGATGTTTCAGGAAGCGGGCAAAATTTCGGGTCTCAGTATCAAACTTGTCTATTTTCGTGGATTTGGAGAGTGCCGGGCCTCACGTTGGTTTGCCAGTGGGGCTGAGCTTGCTCACGCCATGAGCCGTATTTCTTGCCAGGGCGGGCGCACACAGATCCGCAAAGTGCTTTCGGCCGCGCTCCAGGCCGCCAATTCCGAAAAGATCGCCGCCCTGGTTTATGTTGGCGACTGCATGGAAGAAGACGTCGACGCCCTATGTGACAAGGCTGGCCAGCTTGGCCTGCTCGGCGTGCCCATGTTCCTGTTTCAGGAGGGGCATGACGGGGTTGCGGAGCGTGCGTTTCGCGAGATGGCCAGGCTTACCAACGGAGTGTTTTGCCGATTTGATTCCGGGTCCGCTCAGCAACTGGCGGATCTCTTGAAGGCGGTTGCGGTTTTTGCCAGTGGCGGCCGGTCGGCGTTGCAGCAGCTGGAAAAGCAGGGTGGCAAGGGAGCAAAGCTTTTGCTGCAGCAGTTGCCAGGTGCCCGCTAGGCCCTGACGGACAAGAGTTGCACAACCTTGCTGTGGTCGCTGCCACAGGTTTACATAACCGGAAAGATTCAACACGTGTGGAATAGGGCCGCTGCATCCAAATGGAGCGGGCCTGGGCCGGCGAACGGGGACCCCACCGCCATATGATTTATCTGATTATCGGCTTGATATTGCTGACCGCCCTACTGACCCTCGGCAACAAGTTCGTCAATGCCAATCCGGCGGATCTTGCGAAAGGTCTGCGCCTGTTCGCAGGCGGCTTGCTCATGGTGCTGGCGCTGATCTTTGCGCTGACGGGACGGTTCATCTTCGCCGTCCCTCTCTTCGGCCTTGGCTTGTCCGTTCTGGGGTTGTCTGGTCTCAATTGGCTTTCGTCAGGCTACAAGCCTCAGAAAACCTCCGGACAACGTTCGCGTGTGCGGACCGCGATGGTCGAGATGGAACTTGATCACGATACCGGTGCCATGACCGGAACCGTGCTTGCAGGCGCCTTTCAGGGGCGCGAGCTGGATGATCTGACCGAACCGGACCTTGAAGCCTTCTGGCAGGAAACGGCCCAGGACGGTCAGAGCCAGAAACTAGTCGAAGCTTATCTCGACCGCAGGCTTGCCGGATGGCGCGAACACTTCCAGGCGGATGGAGCACATCGGCAGGGAAGCGCGGCGAGCTCGGGCCCCATGACAGATGAGGAGGCCTACCAGATCCTGGGGCTTTCGCCCGATGCCGGGGACGCGGAAATTCGAGCCGCGCACCGCAGGCTTATGATGCGAGTCCATCCCGACCAGGGAGGCTCCGGTTTCCTCGCGGCGAAAATCAACGAGGCTAAAGACACGCTTCTCAGAAGACATTGACGGCATCCGTTACGCGGTTACTGGTAGATGGCGAAGCAAGCGTATTTTGCCTTTTTCAAGCTTTTGCAGGCATTCCACGCAGCTGTTTTGGTGTCGAAGCCGACGAACCGGGCCCGGTAGAGCGTCTGTCCGTTGGTGTCGACGGGTTCGGTGTAGGGGACCCGTCCCCGAAGGGCGGCTCCGGTCCTGGCCTTGGCATTCTTCAGCATTGTGATGGCCTGGCCTTCGGATTCTGTCGCGGCGATCTGGACCTGCCAGCCTGGCTCGACATCGCGGGTATCACTTGTCGCAACCGTGACACTGTCGTCATCGCTGCTGTTGTCGTTGGCTACGGTTTCCGGTGCAGCCTGGGTCTCAACAGGTGTGTTGTTGATTGCGATGGTCTGAACGGAGACCGTTTTCACAGGCTGCGCGGAACCGACGGAGCGCTGCCCGCTACCTGCCTTCGTACCTTCGGACTTCGCGGCAGCGGCCAGGGCAGCTCTGGAAATCGAATTGGTGTTCAGCGGCTCATCCGGGCTTGCAGGAGGGATCGGCGGCAGGGCGGTCGCAACCGCAAATGTGCTGTCAAACCGTTGCTTCACGAGTTTCGGCGGCAAAGGTACGTCGTTGCCGAAACCGGGAACCGGAGCGGGTGTCTCGACAGACGCCGTGACAGGCGCATTCGACGCAGTCACCAGGACAGGGGCGGGAGCCGGTGTCGGGATGGCTGCGGCCTTGGCCGGTGCGGTAAACGCCAACACCATCGGATCGCCTGAAGCCGGCACTGGTTCGCTGCCGGGTTTGATGTTCGGCAAGGGCGGGTTCTTGAGCGCGGCGGCAACAAACGTCGGTGTAGAAGACTTCTGGACGATCAGCGGAGCTGTTTTCGGGCCCCGGCTCGCCTTTGGCAAATAGGTGTTGATGAGCTTTGTCATCTGGGCGTTGCGCGACGCGCCGGTCCTGCCGCCCATGACAACGGCGACAATGTGCCTGCCATCCCGGTTGACCGAGGTGACAAGGTTGAAGCCGGAGGCGCGGATATAACCGGTCTTGATCCCGTCAACACCCTTCACGCGGCCAAGCAGCTTGTTGTGGTTGCCATAGGTGCGGCCCTTGTACTTGTAGGCCCGGGTTTTGAAATAACCGTAATACTGCGGAAACCGTTCCTGAATGGCGCGGCCAAGCGTTGCCATATCCCGTGCAGTGGTGCGTTGCCTGCTGTTCGGCAGACCGTGCGGGTTGCGGAAAGTGGTTTTCGACATGCCGATCTGACGCGCGGTGCGTGTCATGCGTTCGGCGAATTTCGTTTCGGAGCCGGCGAGGTTCTCTGCAATGACGGAGGCAACGTCGTTGGCTGACTTGGTGACCAGCGCAAGGATTGCGTCCTTGACCTTGATGGTGCCACCAGGCTTGAGGCCCAGCTTGGAGGGCGGGCGCGCGGAAGCGTAGCTGGAAACACTCAGATTGGAGCTCAGCGACAGCCGTCCGGCTTCCAGTTCCTCAAACACCAGATAAAGGGTCATGATCTTGGTGAGAGAGGCGGGGTACCTGTAGGAATCAGCCGATGAGGAATAAAGTGTCTTGCCGGTTTTGGCGTCGACAACGATCCCCGAATATTTCGGGTTTGCCATGGCCGTTGCAGGCAACCCCAGAAGCACAAGGCCGAGGGTCAAGAACTTTGCGGTGCGGGCGAGAGCTCGCCCTTTGCGAAAAATACGCTTCCCAAACACAATTACTATCCCATTCCGGGTCACGTGGTCTGTCTCTGGAGCGGCGCGCTCTGGATCTTAACCCCCAGCGATTCAGAACGGCTGCCCCGTCGTTCTCCATGTCATTTGATGGAATCACGGTTACGAATGAGTAAATGAATGACCGAAAAACCACTTAAAAAAATAGTTTTTTGGTAGAGTTAATCTTTAGTTAAGGTCGTGATCATTCGTCTTATAAAGAATAAATTATTTCAATACATAAGTTCATTTTATAATCGGGTTAATGTTTCGTTTATCTTCGTGATCTTTTGTTTCAGATTTGATCACATTCAAGCATTTGCCCGATCTCTTGATGTTTGTTGATTGCCTCCTACTTGCAGTTGCTGGCGCAAGCCCGCATCCGGGGGAGTCGTTTCTCTTGCAGTGGTGGGGCGGTTTACGTGATGAAACGATAGGTAGTTTCGCGTAAAGGTTGTTTTGCAGTGCAAAATCGCCTTGACACTTATTGTGCAGTGCATTATCTACAAAGTCTCGTAAGGTAACGCTGTATGCGCGCCGGGCCGCCCCATAAGGCCGATGCTTGGGATGGGAAACCGGTTCGCCGGAGAAGGGCAGAAAAATGATGAACAATTTGGACGATCTGCAGAAAATGAGCAAAGACAACATGGACATGGCGATGGCGTCTTTCGGCTCCGTCAGCAAGGGCTTCCAGGCAATCGCAGCTGAAATGGCCGACTACCAGAAGAAGTCCTTTGAGGAAGGTTCCGCAGCTGTTGAGAAGCTCGTTTCTTCCAAGTCCCTCGACAAGGCATTCGAAGCACAGGCGGACTACGTCAAAACCGCTTACGAAGGTTTTGTTGGCGAAATGACGAAAATCGGTGAAATGGTCACCGACATGTCCAAGGATGCCTACAAGCCTTACGAAGGCGTGATGGGCAAGCTTGCGAAATAAGTTTTCCTTCTAGCCGTCGCGAGACGGCCCGAAGACTGAAACCCGGTTCGTTTGAGCCGGGTTTTTTCGTATATGCACAGGTTTACTGGCTTTTTACGGCGCGGCCTGCCATTTGCAGCCGCATTTTGAAATGCGTTCTATTGCCTCCTTTTATTCAGTTTCAGGCAACCTACATTCCTCTTGACCGGCAGCGCTGGGACCACAAATGCGCTGTTGACCTTTATGTTGATGAAATCGACCATTGCGCGAGCGCGGCTTGCGCGGCAGGATTACCACTGAGAATGCGTATTCGCGGCGCAGTCCGTGCTGCGGAAAGCTCTGGACCAGCTGCGCAGGGCAGTGAGTTCAGGATTCGAAATTTGGTGATGGCCGGAGTGATAGAGGCAAAAGAAACGGCAATGTCGGCGGGCTCTGATTATGACAATGACGGTGGCGACGCCGGAACGGTTGTTGTCACCCGGACCAAAACAGTAACCAAGCGGCCAAATCTCTATCGAGTGCTGCTATTGAACGATGACTACACTCCGATGGAGTTCGTTATTCACGTTGTGGAGAACTTCTTCCAAAAAAACCGCGAAGAAGCGACCCGCATTATGCTGCATGTTCACCATCACGGCGTCGGGGAATGTGGAATATTTTCCTACGAAGTCGCGGAGACGAAAGTCACCCAGGTGATGGATTTCGCGCGCAAGCATCAGCATCCGTTGCAATGCGTCATGGAAAAAAAGTGAGGACAAACGCACGTGCCTTCCTTCTCACGCAGTCTAGAAAAAGCACTCCACCAGGCTCTGGCGTTCGCCAACGAGCGACAGCAAGAGTATGCGACACTAGAGCATCTTCTGCTGGCCTTGCTTGACGACCAGGACGCGGCTGCAGTCATGCGGGCTTGCAACGTCGATCTGGATACGATCCGCCGCAACCTGGTTGAATATGTCGAAACCGAGCTGGACAATCTTGTCACCGACAGTGACGAGGATTCCAAGCCGACCGCCGGCTTCCAGCGCGTTATTCAGCGAGCGGTTATCCACGTCCAGTCCTCCGGGCGGGAAGAAGTCACCGGCGCCAACGTGCTCGTTGCGATCTTCGCCGAGCGCGAAAGCCATGCGGCCTACTTCCTGCAGGATCAGGACATGACCCGTTACGACGCGGTCAATTATATCTCGCACGGCATAGCCAAACGTCCCGGTATGTCCGAGGCCCGTCCTGTCGAAGGGGCGGATGAAGAAGATGTGATGCCAGGCGCTGAAACCGAGAAGAAGTCCAGTCAGAAGACGGACGCTCTTGAAGCTTACTGTGTCAATCTCAACACCAAGGCTACCAACGGCAAGATCGATCCGCTGATCGGACGCGATACCGAAATTTCGCGAACCATCCAGATCCTGTGCCGCAGGTCGAAGAACAATCCGCTCTTCGTCGGTGACCCGGGTGTCGGCAAGACCGCCATCGCGGAAGGCCTTGCGCATCGAATCGTCAATGGCGATGTGCCGGACGTTCTGAAGGACGCCACCATCTTTTCGCTCGATATGGGCTCGCTGCTGGCGGGTACCCGCTACCGCGGCGATTTCGAAGAGCGTCTGAAGCAGGTGGTCAAGGAAATCGAGGATTATCCGGGCGCCGTGATGTTCATCGATGAGATCCACACGGTGATCGGTGCCGGCGCAACATCGGGTGGGGCGATGGATGCCTCGAACCTGCTGAAACCGGCGCTTGCCTCCGGAGCGATCCGCTGCATCGGTTCGACCACCTACAAGGAATATCGCCAGTTCTTCGAAAAGGACCGGGCACTTGTCCGCCGTTTCCAGAAGATCGATGTCAATGAGCCTTCGATCCCGGATGCAATCGATATCCTGAAAGGGCTGAAGCCGTATTTCGAGGACTTCCACAAGGTTCGTTACACCAACGACGCGATCAAGGTGGCTGTGGAACTGTCAGCGAAATACATTTCAGACCGCAAGTTGCCGGACAAGGCGATCGACGTGCTGGATGAAACCGGTGCTTCGCAGATGCTTGTTCCCGAAACCCGTCGCCGCAAGACCATCGGCGTGAAGGAAATCGAGAATACGATTGCCACCATGGCAAGGATTCCGCCGAAGTCCGTTTCCAAGGATGATGCGGAGGTTCTGGAAAACCTTGGCAAGGATCTGAAGCGGGTTGTCTACGGTCAGGATGAGGCCATCGGAACGCTGGCGTCGGCCATCAAGCTGGCACGTGCCGGCCTGCGTGAGCCGGACAAGCCGATCGGCAGCTATCTGTTCTCCGGCCCGACAGGCGTCGGCAAGACGGAAGTTGCCCGGCAGCTGGCGTCTTCGCTGGGTGTCGAACTGATCCGCTTCGACATGTCCGAATACATGGAGCGGCACACCGTGTCGCGCCTGATCGGTGCGCCTCCTGGCTACGTCGGCTTTGATCAGGGCGGTCTCTTGACCGATGGTGTTGACCAGCATCCGCACTGCGTGTTGCTGCTGGACGAGATCGAAAAGGCCCATCCGGACCTGTTCAACATCCTGTTGCAGGTGATGGACCACGGCAAGCTGACCGACCACAACGGCAAGCAGGTCGACTTCCGCAATGTGATCCTGATCATGACGACCAACGCCGGTGCCGCGGATATGGCCAAGATGCCGGTTGGCTTCAACCGCATGAAGCGGGAAGGCGACGACGCGGAAGCGATCAACAAGCTGTTCACGCCGGAATTCCGCAACCGTCTTGATGCGATCATTCCGTTCGGCAATCTGCCGATGGAAGTTGTCTACAAGGTGGTCGAGAAGTTCGTCATGCAGCTGGAAGTCCAGCTGGCTGATCGTGGCGTGACCTTCGAGCTGACCGAGGATGCCGTCAAATGGCTCGCCGACAAGGGCTATGACAGCCAGATGGGCGCTCGCCCGCTTGGCCGGATCATCCAGGAGCACATCAAGCGGCCACTGGCCGACGAGGTGCTGTTCGGCAAGCTGAAGAAAGGCGGGATGGTCAAGGTCTCCGTGTCCGAAGACGGCAAGGGTCTGCTTCTGGAAAGCATCGAGGAGCGGGCAACACCGCCCAAAGCCAAGGCCAAGACCGAAACCAAGGCCAAGCCAAAGCGCCGGCGCAAGCCCGCCGCCAAGGCTGCAGCCACCAAGGACAAAAAGCCGCCTGCAGGCAAAAGCGGCCCGTCCAAGAAAAGCCTTGTGCCCAAGGTGCCGTTGGCCGACTGAGGCACTGCATTATAAGACTGGAAAGGCACCGGAGAGATCCGGGGCTTTTTTCGTTTTAGTCTGCAAAGACAAACGATGATGCTGGAAGAGGACAGGGTCGGGCTGGGTCAATGCTTCGGGCGTGTCGTCGACGAAGCAGGCTGTGCCATTTCTCATTCATGTTTGGAATTGAAACCATTCAGGAAAATCATTTGCAGACGTCCGGCCACCCGCCTAGCTAAGAAGCAGATATTTTCGGGAGAACGGATATGAGCGATAACAAGGTTGCCATGATTACCGCAGGTGGCTCCGGCATGGGCGCTGACGCCGCAAGACGGCTGGCTGCGGACGGGTTCCGGGTTGCTATCCTGTCGTCATCCGGCAAGGGGGAGGCGCTTGCGGAGGAATTGGGCGGCGTGGGGTTCACCGGCTCCAATCTTGTTGCGGACCACCTGACCGCCTTTGTCAAAAAAACTCTGGACTCCTTTGGCAGCATTGATGTTCTGGTCAATTCGTCCGGCCATGGCCCGAAAGGTGATATTCTGGAAATCTCTGACGAGGACTGGCACCTCGGCATGGATTATTACCTGATGAACGTCATTCGCCCGGCGCGCCTCGTCGCTCCGGTCATGGCGGCACAGGGCGGCGGAACGGTGATCAACATCTCCACCTTCGCCACCTTCGAGCCGGACCCGATGTTTCCGACATCCGGTGTGTTCCGGGCAGGGCTTGCCAGCTTCACAAAACTGTTTGCAGACAAGTTTGCGGCCGAGAACGTGCGCATGAACAATATTCTGCCGGGCTTCATCGACAGCCTGCCGGAAAAAGAAGACCGCCTTGCCCGCATCCCCATGGGCCGCTACGGCCGCGCCGACGAGATTTCCAGCCTGGTTTCCTACCTTGCCAGCGACGCGGCAGCCTATATCACGGGGCAGAACATCCGCATCGACGGCGGTCTGACACGGTCGGTGTGAGGATCTCTGAATGGGTGGAGTTGCCGCATCAAAAGATCCGAACGCTTTCCCCCTTTGGTCCTCTAGACAGAAATTTCCCAGAAAGGTAAGGCTACCTTACCAACTGTCCAGAGGTGAGTCAGCTTTATGACGGCTCCTGATCAGCCAGAAAACGCACCAAACCCGCAAGATCCGCCAGAACATGCCCGGGTCTGGATGGCGCGTGGGGCGAGGGCTGCGGTGTCTATTCCAGCGTTTATTCTGACTGCGGCTTTTGTCGGCTATGCCGGGCTTGCCCGGGAGTCCGGACTGACGCTTGTCGAAACGCTGGCGATGACCGGTTTCGTCTGGGCGCTGCCGTCCATCGTGGTTCTGACCGGCGCGATTTCTTCCGGTATGGGAATGCTTCCTGCGGGTATTGCTGT
This sequence comes from Stappia sp. BW2, assembly GCF_008107695.1. Taxonomy (GTDB): domain Bacteria; phylum Pseudomonadota; class Alphaproteobacteria; order Rhizobiales; family Stappiaceae; genus Roseibium. The sequence goes on from NZ_VIRG01000070.1 coordinate 1,135,585, forward strand.
CGCTCTTGCCTCTGTTCGCTTGATGCCGATGACCATGGCGTTGATGCCTTTGATCAAGGTGCCCGGCAAGACCCGCACCTGGCAATTGCTGATCGCCTCCCATTTCGTGGCGGTGACGGCCTGGGTGTTCGCGATGAAGCACCTGCCGGATATGCCGAGGGAAGGACGCCTGCCGTTTTTCCTCGGTTTCGGCGGGGCGGTGACCAGTTTTGTGTTCTGCATGACCGGTGTCTCCTATCTGCTGGTGGAGACCATGCCGGGCATGGTAGCGGGGGCCTTGTTTCTCCTGACGCCGGTCTATTTCCTGTGTTCGCTCTGGGGCGCTTCACGGCTGAATGCGGACCGAGCCGCGATGGTTGCCGGGCTGGTGCTCGGCCCGGTCTTCTTCATCTATCTGCCTGGGCTGGATCTTCTTTGGACCGGTCTTGTGGGCGGTACGATTGCCTATCTCGGGACACGGATCATGCGCAGGGGGCTGTCGTGATGGACGGATCAACTGCGGGCGGATTGATTTCCGAAACCTGGTGGCCCCTGGCGATGATCCTCGTTGCCGGCTGGTTTGCAACCGACGTCTGGCGGTGGCTGGGTGTTTTTGCAGGCGGCAAGCTGCGCGAAGATGGCGAACTGCTGATCTGGGTGCGCTGTGTCGCGACCGCGCTGGTCGCCGGTGTCATTTCAAAGCTGATCCTGTTTCCGCAAGGCGTGCTGGCGGAAACACCGCTCTGGCTGCGTGTGGCTGCCGCCGGTTTCGGGTTTGCCTCGTTTTTTGTGGCCCGCCAGCGGGTTTTTGTGGGCGTGCTCGCGGCAGAAGTTTTCCTTGTCGCGGGCTGGTTGCTCCTCGACCGAATGGCCTCCTGACACGTAGCGATTTGCCATGTTCACTTGCCGGATAGATGGGGTAGGTTGAAGAGGGGGTGATTGCATTCGGTCAAGGAGAGGAAAATGGCGGACCAGGTCGAACTCTTTTACGCACCGCAAACACGGGCCACAGGCGTGCGCATTCTCCTGGAAGAACTGGGAGCGCCTTACAAGTTGAACGTGCTCAACCTGAAGCTGGGTGAAAATCGGACGCCCCGCTATCTTGCGGTCAATCCTGCCGGAAAAGTTCCGGCGTTGCATGTCGGCGAAGCGGTCATTACCGAACAGGTCGCGATCTATGTCTATCTGGCCGATCTTTTTCCGGAAAAAGGACTGACTCCCGCGCTCGACGATCCGTTACGCGGGCCATACCTGCGCTGGTTCGTGCACATGGCGTCCTGTTTTGAGCCCGCACTGATTGACCGCGCTCTGAATCGGGAAGAACCGCCGCCTTCCATGTCTGCCTATGGGTCTTTCGACACCGTGATGGAAAACATGCGTATCCAGCTTTCCAAGGGACCGTTTGTTCTAGGAGAGCGGATGACGGCCGTTGACGTTCTTTGGGGTGTGGGGCTTCGGTGGGGCATGATGTTCGGCATCGTGCCGGAATTCGAGGAATTCACGAGATATGTCGAGCGGTTCTCCGAGCGGCCTTCTGTGGTGAAGGTGCTTCAGGAAGATCAGAACATGGCCAAGGAACAGGACGACGCGGCTGTTCAGGCCGGTGTCGCCTAGGGGTTTTCCAGCCAACATTTGCCCTGTCACGCGCTGCGCTGTCGGCAGTTGGCGGAAAACTAACGGTGATCCTGACAGGCAAACCTCCGCCGTGGACTCTCCAAGAAACGCTGCGTTTGTGTTCCCAAACTTCGAAAAACGCCCGCTCGGCTTGGGGCCGGGCGGGCGTTGTTTGTTCGTTCCTGTCGGCGGTCGGGCCGAGCCCGGTTCAGGACAGCGCAGCGCGAATTTTTTCAGCGTGTTCCGCCAGAAGGTCGTTATCGGCCATCGTGCCTGTGTGGGGTTTCAGTGAGACGCCCTCGAAGCGCGGAATGACATGGACGTGAGTGTGGAACACCACTTGACCGCCAGCAGGCTCGGAGAATTGCTGGATGGTGGTGCCGTCTGCATCAAAGGCCTTGATCACTGCTCTGGCCATCGTCTGGGCCGTTGCCATCACTGCGTTGAGATCCTCCTGGGCGATGTCCAGAATGTTGCGGGAAGGGGCCTTCGGGACCACCAGAACATGACCGTCGCCGCGTGGCATGATGTCCATGATCACCAGTGTCTTGTCGTCTTCGTAAACCTTGTGGCTCGGCAGTTCGCCGCGCAGGATCTTGGCGAAGACATTCTGGTCGTCATAAGCGGGTGCGGACATGGGGTATTTCCTGTCTGATAGGCAAAAGAATTTCGCGAAGCGTTGGCACGAGGCAAGTTGCCCCAAGACGTGAGACCGATCAATGGTGGTTCAATCGATTGCTGCCGGATTTCACACCCTGGGTGTGGACTCTGAGAAAGCCGGTTGCCTTGAGGTGATGTTGTGACGGGGCTGTGAGAAAACACAATCTGTTTGAGTGGCTATGGAACGAGCGACCGGCTTCAGAATGATTACAGATGGTTCTGCCGACGCGTTAAAGAGGTCGCGTCAGATCTTAGATACCGCGTCGGTGATTGCCGGTGTTCCAAAGGCGAAGGCCGGAGATTTCGCTCCGGCCTTCGCCGGCACCAGGCCAAAAGTGGCCAACAGTGCCGGATCGATGGTGTAAACGATCTTCGACGTGGGTGAAGCGTCAGGCAGCTTCCCCCAGTTCAGAACCGTCCTTGACCAGTTTTGCAACCGCCGCGAAATCCAGCTTGCCGGAGCCCAGAACGGGAACCTTCGACACCACACGAACTTCTGCCGGTATCATCAGGTCCTGTGCGCCGCGGGCTTTTGCGCCTTCAATGAAGGTTGTGCGATCCGCATCCGGATTTTCCGTAACGAGCACCAGCTTCTCGCCCTTGCGCGGATCCTTGATGGCGGCAACGGCTGAAAGGTGTTGCGGCCAGATCTGACCTGCCAGCGCTTCCACGGCGGACAGAGACACCATCTCACCGGCAATCTTGGCAAAGCGCTTGGCGCGGCCCTTGATGATGATGTAGCCGTCAGCATCGATCTCGACGATGTCGCCGGTGTCGTGCCAGCCATCGACCAGCGGTTCGACCACACCCGGATTGTCCGCCTTCAGATAGCCGACCATGACGTTTGGCCCAGAGACATGCAGTCTGCCGCCATCTTCCACGCCTGGCACAGGTTCAAGGCGGGCCTTCATTCCGGGCATAAGTTTGCCGACCGTGCCCGGGCGGTTGTACATCGGCGTGTTGAGCGCGATGACCGGCGCGGTTTCGGTCACGCCATAGCCTTCCAGAACCCGCAAGCCGAACCGTTCCTGATAGATCTGACGGGTCGACGGTTTCACCGGTTCCGCGCCAGCAAAACAGTAGCGCAGGGAGCGGAAGTCATAGGCATGGGCGACGCGGGCATACCCGTTCAGGAAGGTGTCGGTGCCAAACAGGATCGTTGCATTGGAGGTGTAGATCAGCTCCGGAACGATCCGGTAGTGCAGGGGCGACGGATAAAGGTAGACCGGTACACCTGAAATCAACGGCAGAATGGTTCCTGCCGTCAGACCGAAGGAATGGAACATCGGCAGGACGTTGAACACCTTGTCGTTCGGCGTGAAATCAACCCTTGCGGCTGCCTGTGTGGCATTCGACAGGATATTTCGGTGTGTCAGAACAACGCCCTTCGGTGTTCCTTCCGAGCCCGAGGTGAACAGGATAACGGCCGTATCGTCCGCCTGTCGGCGCACCAGGGGGCGGCTTTTGGTCAGTAGACCGCGGATCTTGTCTGTAAAGCCGATTTCAGACCGCAGGTCTTCCATCCAGATGATGCGAACGTGGTTTTCAAGGTTTGACGCCAGTTGCTCCAGGCGGGCCTGTTTGACGAAGGCACGAGAGGACAACAGCGTTCGAACCTCTGCAGCCCGGCACGCAGCGAGAATGTTCTCCTGGCCGGCCGTGAAATTGATCATGGCGGGCACCTTGCCGGCGGACATGGTCGCAAGAACGGTCACGGCAGCGCCATTGGCATTGGGCAGCATGATCCCGAGGGTCTCTTCCCCCTTGGTGTGCTGTATCAGCTTGCGGCCAAGCACGGAAACGCCCGTCAGCAACTTGCCCACACTCAGCTTGCCAGTCACCGGATCTTCAAGTGCCAGTTTGCCGTGGCCGTGTTCTGCGCCTGTGGCGATGATTTTTTCCAGGATGGTGACGTCTTCCATCAGGCTGGTTTCAAACATCAACTCGGACATGACGCCATAGAGCTTGGCACCGGCGGCCGCGCGCCGCTGACGGCCTCGCAGGTCGTCATTGATGTCCAGGCGGGTCGGTTCCATGATCGTTACCTTTACCTTCGGGAAAAGTCGTTTGCGGATCTGACTGGGGTTCAGATAGGAAAACGGCGTTTTTTCAAGGCCGTCGATACGGATGGGGACGATCATGGCGCCAGTCTTGTCGGCCACCATGGCGGCACCGTCGTAGACCTTCATCAGACTGCCGGTCACTGTCAGCCGGCCTTCCGGGAAGATCACCATGGGCTCACCGGAGTTCACCACCTTGATCAACGCACGGGCGGCCATGGGCTTTGTCGGATTGACAGGTATCGCATTTGCAAGGTGCAGGAAGGGTTTTACCCACCAGCGCCGGGCGATGTCATAGTCGATCGCGAAGGACGGTTTCTTTTCGGTCAGGGTCAGTGCCAGGCCGGCATCCAGCAAGCTGACGTGGTTGAGCGCCAGGATCGGGGCTTCGCCGGCTTTTTCCAGATTTTCCAGTCCCTTGACTTCCATCCGGAAGATCGCGCGATAGAGGATTGAGATCGCGTCGCGCAGCGGGTTGGTCGGCAGGGTCTTCAGCATCACTGCAGCCGCGATCAGGTTCAACACTGCCAGTGCGAGAAAAATCTCTGAGACGGAAAAACCGAGTTTCTGGGCGCCTGCCAGCAGCACGCCGCCAATCGTCATCAGGGCGCCGCCAAGGGCATTGGAGGCTGCAATCCGGCGGGCACGTACCTCTGGTTTTGCCCAGGTCTGGAGCGCCGTGAAGGTGGGGACAACCAGCAGCGCACCGGAGATGGCAAGTCCGGCCATGTCAATGCTGAGACGTATTACACCCTCATGCGTCAGGAACTCCTGCAGGCTTGATGTTTGCGTCGCAGCTGGCAAGCCGGCGAGGGTCAGTGCAGCGTCGAGGCAGAACAGCGCAAGCAGCAACGTCCCGACAGGGGCTGGCAGAAGGACGACGCGTCCAGCCAGCAGCCAGGCGGCAATCGCCGACCCGATGCCGATCGATATTGCAAAAACGGTCAGGAAATAGGTGACGGCGATTTCTCCACCACCCAGAAGCGTCTTGACGATCAGCGGCAGAAGCGCGAGCACCATGGCGCCGATAACCCAGAACCAGGCATTCATCAGGGCTGCCAGAAAGAGGCGGCGATCAGAGGCCAGGTTACGCACCACGCGCCATGTCGAGGTGGCAAGGTTCCAGTCAACCCTCAGGTCGGGGGCCGCGGCCGGTGCGGAGGGGATCTGGCGGCTCAGCCCGTAACAGGCAAGTGCCAGCGCCAGCATCACCGGAGCGAAGATAAGCGTGGGTGCGCCGGTACTGAACAGAAGCCCGGCGGAAATCGTGCCGCCGAGGATTGCCAGGAAGGTTCCAGCCTCGATCCAGGCATTGGCGCGCGGCAGACTGTCGGCAGGCAGATGATCCGGGAGCAGTCCATATTTGACCGGCCCGAACAGAGCCGACATGGCGCCGAACACAAACAGCGCGGAAAACAGGACAGGCAGGGAGGACAGAGCCATGCCGGCAACCGCAAGCCCTGCACCTGCGACTTCGACAAGCTTGGTCGCCCGCGCGATCCGTCTCTTGTCGAACTTGTCGGCAAGCTCACCCCCGAGAGCGGACAGGAACAGGAAGGGAGCGATGAAGACCGCCCCGGCCAGTGTGATCAGAACACCGGTGTTGCCACCGTCCGCCCCCTGTTCCCCGACCTGGAACAACACCAGGAACACCAGGGCGTTTTTCAGGAAGTTGTCGTTGAACGCGGAGAAGAACTGTGTCCAGAAGAGCGGAGCGAAACGCCGGGACGTCATCAGTGGAGCGCTCATAAGGTCCTCCTTGGGAGCTGCCGTTGTTTCGGCGGCTTCATAACCTTCGGTTTAGACAGCCCGGGCGGAACGACAAGGTCTCCGCCCGGCTTGAAAGTTGGATCAGACGTTTTCCGGCTTGCTGATATCCATCAGCAGTTTTTCAGTTTTAGCGTCTTCCAGGCGGTTGTGAAACTTGCTTGCTTCCTCGCGGTCGCGCAGTGTCTTGGTCAATGTCACCGCGGTATGTACGAGCATGATTGCAGCCATGGTGTAAAAGCCTTTGGCTGAGAAACTCGCCTCTAGGTTCCAGATGCCCAAGCCCATCATGATAGCGGCAATGGCGAAGCTGCTGGCGGTAAAAATGGTCCAGTTGTTGGTGTGTTTGACGGTTGATTCCTGCATGGGTTCGTCCTCGCGTTAGATGCTTGTTTCAAGAAGAAGGGGAAGGTCGGATTTCAGGCGGGCGAGCACGTCGTCCACTCTGGTTTTGACAGGCGCGCCGCATCCGGCGTCGCCCAGCTTTTCGATAACCGCATGCGGATTATCTGCTGCCGACAGGGCCTTGAACTCTTGCTCGGCAAGCTGGTCACGTTCCTGCTTTCTGCTGATCTCCTCCAGCTGTCCTTCGGCCACGGCCAAAGCTGACTGGCCGGTGCTGGAGCCGAGAGATTGTGCTTTCTGGATCTGGTCCCGAACCTCGACCGTGCGTTCGCCGCGCTTCAGGGCACGCAGGCGGCTTTGAGCGCGGTGAAGGGTTTCCGTGAGGCCTGAAAGCTCGTTGTCGAAGGAATGGATCGCTTTCTCGAGAGCCGTTTTTTCGTCTTCGAGCAGCGCAATGGCTTCTGCTGCTTCTCTGGCAAGGGGCTCAAGCCCTTTCAGAAGGGCGTTGCGAGCCCGGTTCTCCAGATCTTCAAGGGACGTATTGATTTGCCTCAGCCGCTTGCGGTCCTGCTGTTGTTCTGCCCTGGCGCGGGCCAGCGCAACCTGGGCCGTGCGGACGGATGCGGCGGCTGTGCGGGTGTTGATTGACAGGAGTGCAAGGGACTGGTTGCCCCGGCTTTCCTCTGCGCTGGCTAGAAACAGCGCTTTCAGTTGGTTCATGAATGGCTCAAACATTTTGCCCTCTCAAAAGATGAACGTTGTTCACTATTTGACAAAGCCACATCATTTTGATTAGGTCAAGAAGAAAAATGAACAAAGTTCACTTTTGAGGTGCGATACGGTTAATGGCCGGAGTTCAAAAAGCGAAAAGCGAAGAAACCCATCGTCGCGTTCTGAAGGCAGCGATTGCTGCTGTGGAAGCGGGGGGTATGGAAGCTGTCAATATCAGAAAGATCGCGGCCGACGCCGGATATTCTGTCGGTTCGGTCTACAAGCACTTCGAGGACCAGGATGCACTGCTGCTTGCGGTCAACTCGGTAACGCTCGGGCGCATCAAAAATCTGATGGCCTCGACAGTCGAGACTGTCGACGAGCCCTTGGAGCGTCTGAAAGTACTGGCGCTGGCTTACCTCGCGTTTGCGCGCGACAACCGCAATCTCTGGATAACTCTGTTCAGCCATCAGTTGCCAGAGGGGAAGCCGGTGCCTGAGTGGCACATGCAGGAAAACATCGCGCTGCTCGGCTTCATTGCGGCCCCATTGCGTGAACTCGAGCCCACGATGCTGGAAGAAGACCTCGCTGCGCGAACACGCACAGCCTTTGCGGCTGTGCATGGTCTCGTCACGATCAGCCTGGAAGCGCGCTTCGTTGGTCTGTCTGGTGAAAAGCTTGAAGAGGAAATGAACTTTCTGGTCGAGCGCCTGGCCGGCTAGGGGGGGGGCGGTCGGCTTATACCGTTACTCGCCGGCTGAGAGTGCAGCCCCGAAAACGTCCCTTGGCCAGACAATCGCAGGTTACGTGCCGCAGAAGGTCCGGTAGGGGCCGAATGCAGCAGGTGCGGGCAGCGCATAGGCCTCAAGGTCGGATCTATCTTCATATGGAGATTGAAGAACTTCCAGCAACTTGTTGATCAAAAGATACTCTCCAGTCTCTGCACTTTGAAGAGCATCTTCCACCAGATGGTTTCTGGGAATGTAGATGGGATTGACCCCGTCCATTTCTGCCTTGATCTCAACCGGTGCTTTGCCTTCGTTCTCAAGGCGTTTTCTCCAGCGTTGCAGCCAGACATCAATCTGTTCCGGGTCCGCGAAGAGATCACGCAGCTTTTCGGGGGCACCCATCGCAGCATCTGCGAGATGCCGGAAAAACAGCGTGTAGTCGACTGACTGCTCTTGCAGAGCCGCAAGCATGGTCTCGAAGAGGTCCGGATCGTCTTCCGCTTCTGTCTGAAGGCCTGTTTTCGAGCGCATGCCGGTTAGCCAGTCAGAGCGGTAGAGGTCGGGGAAACGGGCAAGTTCCGTACTTGCAAGCTCGACAGCGTGGTCCGGATCATCTGGCTGGATCAAGGGCAACAGGGTTTCGGCAAGGCGGGCAAGGTTCCATTGCATGATGACGGGCTGCCGGCCAAAAGCATAGCGTCCGCCGTGGTCGATGGAACTGAACACGGCTGCCGGATCATATGCATCTATGAAGGCGCAAGGGCCATAATCGATTGTTTCTCCGGAGATCGTGGTGTTGTCGGTGTTCATCACACCGTGGACGAAGCCAACCAGGACCCATTTGGCCATGAGCGAAGCCTGTCGCTCAACCACGCCGCGGAACAGCTGGAGGTATCTGTCCGATTGTCCTGCGAGATCCGGGGCATGGCGGGCGATGGCATAGTCTGAGAGCTGGCGGAGTTTGTCCGTTTCACCGCGCGCCGCGAAATACTGGAAAGTTCCGACGCGCAAATGACTTGCGGCGACGCGCGTCAGTACCGCGCCTGGTTTCGGGCCGTCCCGGTAGATGGTTTCTCCAGTGGTGACCGCAGCCAATGCCCGGGTTGTCGGGATGCCAAGCGCATGCATGGCCTCGGCGAGGATATATTCGCGCAGAACAGGTCCCACGACGGCCTTGCCGTCGCCGCCACGTGAGAAGGGGGTCGGTCCCGACCCTTTCAACTGAATATCCTTGCGATTTCCGGCTTTGTCGATGATCTCGCCAAGAAGAAGCGCACGGCCGTCTCCAAGTTGCGGCGAGAAGCCACCGAACTGATGACCCGCATAGACCTGGGCGAGAGGTGTGGCGCCGTCTGGCTGTCTGACACCGGCGAAGATCTCGGCGCCTTCCGGCGTTTCCAGAAGCTTTGCATCCAGGTTGAGTTCAGCCGCGAGATCCCGATTGAACAGCACAAGGTTGGGGGCGGGCACCTTCGCGCCTTCCCAGGCCACGTAAAAACCGGGCAGATCCCGTGCATAGGAATTGTCGAACTGGAAGATGTGGGGACGGGCGGTCATGGAACCTGCTGTGGTCTATGGGACTGGTGTGTACCGCTTCATATAGGATCTGCGGACAGTCTGTCCGCCCCTGTCAGTCCGGTTTTCTGATCCAGGAAAGCCGCAATGTCGGAAAAGCGTTGACCGTTACACTGCGTAGGCTGCAAGGAACACCTTGACCGCAGCCTCGACATTGGCTTCGATTTCTTCTTCGCTTGGCTTGGGGCCGGCATTGAGCAGCATTCGCCTCAGGACACCCGCGACGCACAGGTCGAAAAACTGGCCGGCAGCCAGTTCCACATCGCAATCTTTCAGCTCGCCTCGGGTGATCCGCTCCTGAATGTAAGCGCCGAGGTCACGTCGGCCCTGGCAGGGACCGGCTTCATACAGAAGCATACCGAACTGTGGGAACTTCTCGGCGGCGCCGATTACCATACGAAGGGTCGACAATTTGTCCGGCTTGGACATTTTCTGGAGATAGCTGCGGCCAATACGGTTCAGGTCGGTTTCCACATCCGCCTTGCTTACGAGGGCTTCCTGCAGGATTTCCGCCTGGCTGTACCGATCTTGCAGAATCAATGCCTCAAACAGGGCTTCCTTGCTGTTGAAATAGACGTAGAGCGTGCCCTTGGATACACCGGCTTCCTTGGCGATGACCTCCATGCTGGCACCGTCAAAGCCTTTCGCCCGGAAGACTTTGCGCGCGCCGGCAAGAATCTGCCGGTATTTGGCATTGTCGGTTTTCTGCGCCGGATCTTCGGAAAGCGCCGGTAGGTCCTGAGTGTCGATGGTCATCACAATCTCGAATTTCTGCCGTCTTTCAGCAGGTTATAGCAAGACAATTCGTCAAACATACGCTGTTTGGCCAAAGTTGTCGTATCGGTCCCGAAGTCAGCTGACCGGCAGGCGCTTCATCTCGGTCAACACTATCGGCCATTCGTTAGAACTGTTCAATCTTTCGCAATCAAACCATCAGTTGCGGGCTGGTCGCATAGCCAAAATGAACCAGCTGCAAGGTCCGGTCGCCCGGCTCGCGGTCCTGAAACGTTCTGGACGCCAGGTCACGTTTTTCTCCTCTGTCCGGCGTGGTTGCTCAAGCTATTTGAATCATTGTGCGCTGCAAAAATTTCTCGGCAACTCTTGCGCTGACCTGAATATTGAACATATAAACGAAATTGACCGAACCGTTCAGTCAATTTTGGGCGGTCGAGAATTTTGGGCAAAGGATACCATCGTGGCACTCAGAGAAGGCCGTACCGAGAGCGGTGCGATCGGTGGCGGGCCGCAGACGGCGAGCCCGCAGAACCAAGACGGAAAGACTTCCGGCGACGCGGAAAGCAAGCAGGCAACACCGTCTGCTGCGAAAGACGCGAGCAAAACCAAGAGCGGGCAGGTAGCTGTATCGACTCAGGCTCAGGTGGCGAATTCAACAGCGTCTTCGCAACCGCCTCCGACAAAAAAGAAGGGCAAGGCCAAGCGGGTCTTTACCCTGATCTTGCTCGCGGGCCTCGGCTTCGGCGGATATGAAGCCTATCACTGGTGGACCGAGGGCAGGTTTATCGCCAGCACGGACGACGCCTATGTGACCTCCGACATCACGGTGATCCTGTCCAAGGTTTCCGGATATGTTGCTTCGGTTGCCGTTGGCGACAATCAGCGTGTGAAAGCCGGCGATGTTCTTTTGACGATTGATGATGGGGACTACAAGCTGGCTGTCCAGTCGGCCAAGAACGCCATCGACAGCGCCCGCGCAACGGTCAACCGCATCACGACCCAGATCACGGCAGCCAAGGCCTCCGTGCTGCAGGCTGAAGCGTCCGTTGCGGCGGCCAAGGCCAAAAAAGAAGAAGCTGAAGCCAACTTCAACCGCCAGAAAAAGCTGGCGGACAACAAGTTTGCAAGCCAGGCAACACTCGATACCGCAGATGCCGGGCTGAAAGGCGCGCAGGCGGACCTTGAGAATGCTCAAGCGGCGGTAACACTTGCCAAAGCCAACATCGAAGTGCTGAACGGGCAGAAAAAGGAAGCCGAGCAGGCGGTGGTTTCTGCCAAGACCGCGCTTGAAAAGGCCGAACGCGATCTGGCCTTCACGGTTATTCGGGCTCCTGTCGACGGGATTGTCGGCAACAGGGCGGCCCAGGTCGGTTCCCTGCTTCAACCGGGCAGCCGGATTGCGGCGGTCGTGCCGCTGGCCGACACCCATATCGATGCGAATTTCAAGGAAACCCAGCTTGAAGGAATTCAGCCCGGGGCTGAGGTTGAAATTTCCGTCGATGCCTATCCGGACCAACCGATCCGCGGAACGGTTGAAAGCATCGCCCCCGCGACCGGTTCGGTGTTCAGCCTGCTGCCGTCAGAAAATGCGACCGGCAACTTCACCAAGGTGGTCCAGCGCGTTCCGGTGAAGATCAAGGTTCCGGAAGAAGAAATCACAAGTGGCCATCTGCGGGCAGGCATGTCGGTGGTGGTCGAGGTCGACACCAGAACCGGCGGCCAAAAGGCCAACGTTACGGTTTCGGCGCTTCACTAGGTTTGCGGTGCGTGTCGATGATCCGCACCGGTTCAAGTCATCCCCGCGGCCTCCAACCGCACACGCCCGGTATCCGCCTCTGGCGGATACCGCCCCTTTGATGAGCATCCCTTGACCGGCAGCGTGCCGTGAGGACTCAACTTTTTTCGACTGACTGGCCAACAGATTTTCTGCCGCTTTCGGCAAAACGCCAGCCGGTCCAAGGCTACGTCACATGAGCGAGACGGCACAGAGCGAACCCATCGACGGACGCAAGCTGTTCACCTTTCTTTGCATGGTGTTCGGCATGTTCATGGCGATCCTGGATATCCAGATCGTGTCTGCGTCCCTGTCGGAAATTCAGGCAGGTCTTAGCGCTTCGCAGGACGATATTCCCTGGGTGCAGACAAGCTACCTGATTGCGGAGGTCATCATGATCCCGCTGTCGGGATATCTCTCGCGCATGCTGTCGACCCGCTGGATGTTCGCACTGTCGGCCGCCGGGTTCACGGTGATGAGCCTGATGTGCGCCACAGCCTCCACCATTGAGGAAATGATCATCTACCGCGCCCTGCAGGGGTTTCTTGGTGGTGGCATGATCCCGACGGTTTTCGCGACGGCCTATCTGATTTTTCCGCGTGAGAAATTCAACGTCATTTCTCCGGTCATCGGTCTGGTGGCCACGCTGGCGCCGACCATCGGCCCGACGCTTGGTGGCTATCTCACCGAATTCGGGTCCTGGCACTGGCTGTTTCTGATCAACGTCGTGCCGGGCATCTTCGTTACGCTTGCTGCGGTCACCCTGATCGATTTCGACGAGCCGGATCTGTCACTGCTCGACCATTTCGACTGGTACGGCTTCGCGGGTATGGCGATTTTCCTGGGGTCTCTGGAGTTCGTTCTGGAAGAAGGCTCGGGCGACGACTGGTTCCAGAGCGGTGAGATTGTCCTCTTCTCCGTGGTCACCGTTCTGGGCGCCGCCATCTTCTTTTGGCGGGCCTTCACCGCGCGCGAACCTATTGTCGATCTCAGGGCGTTCGCCGACAAGAACTTCGCGATGGGCAGTCTGTTCAGCTTCATCATGGGCGTGGGGCTTTACGGCTTGACGTATCTCTACCCGGTCTATCTCAGCGGCGTTCGCGACTACACGTCTTTGCAGATCGGCGAGACGATGTTCGTAACCGGTCTTGCGATGTTTCTGACAGCGCCGATTGCGGGCAGGCTGATGTCGCTGCTCGATCCGCGTGTGATGATGGCAATCGGGTTTTCCGGCTTTGCCATCGGCACCTACATGGTAACGGGCATCACCCATGACTGGGATTTCTGGGAGCTCTTTATTCCCCAGATCCTGCGCGGCTGCTCGCTCATGCTGTGCATGGTGCCAATCAACAACATCGCACTCGGATTGCTGCCACCGCAGATGATCAAGAACGCTTCCGGCCTGTTCAACCTGACCCGGAACCTGGGTGGAGCGGTGGGGCTTGCGGTCATCAACACGATGCTGACCAGCCGTCAGGATTTCCATTACGAGCGGATTGCCGAAACGGTCAACTGGTCACGCCCCGTCGTCAACGAGACCTTGACCAACATGACACATGCCTTTTCGGAGCTAGGCCAGAACGCCGAGGCCGCCGCCCTGAAAACCGTGTCGGGCATCGTCACCCGGGAAGCATTTATCATGTCGTTCTCGGATGTTTTCATGATCCTGACAGTGATGTTTCTTGCCCTGGTCGCCGCGCTCTATTTCGTCGAAAAACCCAAACCCGCGGCTGCCGGCGGCGGTGGTGGGCACTAACAAAGAACGGCTGGAAGTATTGGCGGACAGGGCTCGTCTCTTCAGCCAATTTATCGCCTCAGCTGCATAGTTCTGGAGTTGCGAGGGCTGTTTGAGGCTTTGGTTTTGTGCCACTTACCCTTCACTGCATATTCTGAGATAGAGTCTGGTGGGCTAGGGTGTGCAGCCGGAGTTGGATCACTCAAAAAATACAAAGAAAACCCGCCCGATCGTGCGCGATTGGCGGGTTTTTTCGCCCGGGCGCAGGAAGCAGCGGTGTGGCTGGTGGGAACTTGAAGATCGAACGAGATATCAGGTCCGAGGTTTAACTCAGCACCCTTAGTGCGTGTCGCTCGGCAGATGTCCGAAGCGTTCCTTGTAGTAGTAAGAGAACCGGCCTAGGTGGGAAAAGCCACAGGAGTAGGCGGCTTCGCTGACGCTGGGAGGGTCGCGTCGGGCGGCGAGCATGTAATGCGCCGTGTCCAGCCGGGCGTTGCGCAGGACCTGCATCGGGCTTTGACCGCAGATGCGCTTGAAACCTTTTTGCAGCGTTCGCACATTCATGCGCGCCGCATGGGCGATGTCGGCCAGGGTGATCGGTTCGCCCAGGTTCGCGTGAATGTACTCCAGTGATATCCGGATTTCGCGAGGGGTGGCGCGGCGGTCCGAACGCTCGATGATGTGCGAGATGTTACTGGGCTGAAGGGTGAGCAGCGCGTGGGCCAGATCTTCCTCCGCCTTCAGGTCCCGGGCCGCCAGTTCACCCAGGAACAGGTCTCCGTTTTCGATCGCCTGGGCGCAGGCCATGACGAGGCGTCTCAACTGGCGTCCCGGTCCGTTGGTCAGATCGACCTGCATCTGGAAGCGGATGGGGCCGGGCAGGGGGGCGCCGGTGATCGACCGGGCAACGGCTTCCAACTGGCTCCTGTCGACCTGGAGCAGTAGCTTGCTGCAGTCGCGTCTCCAGTGCAGCAACGCGCCTCGGTCGGGGTTCACAATGGCACCAACCTGCGTGGTGGCGGTCATTTCCTCGCCCCGATGTCTGATGGTTGCGCAGCCCGAAAGCGGTACCTGAAACAGATAGAAAGAGCCCAATTGTCCCGGGTCCACCGTCACGTCGGCGCCATAGCGCAGGTAATTGACGGAAACGGACCGACCGGTCACTGCATTGTGGCGGACGAAAAGACCGGACTGGCGGCCGACGACCTCCAGCTTGTGGTCGCAAAGCTTGCGGGAAACGATGTGCCGCGCTTCATCCATGTCGCGCGTGCGGACAACAGGGTGCTGCGCGAAATATTCCTTCGTCGGCAAAGCCTCTGGTGTGACCATTCGTTCCCCAACGCTAAAGGTACGGGTTTTCCCTGATCAAATTAGCGCACGAGTTCCGATTTGCTTCAAGCTTAAAATTTATGCCGGCAGAGGCGTTCGTTTTTCGGATAACTGATTGCGGGAAAGCGTTGCAGGGTAATGCGAGTTTCGTAACCGATCCGCAGCAACAGGAGCCCGGACAATGGAAAAAGGCGTGTTGAAGGCCGACAACGGCGTGAACGGTCTGGCGTGGAACGTCGTGGGACACACCTATGTGCCCAAGCTTTTGTCGGAGGATGCCTTTGTCTGGCATGCGACCATTCCCGCAGGCACCTTCGTTCCGCCGCATATCCACCCAACGCAGGACGAGTGGATCTACATGCTGGACGGCGAACTGGAGATCGAGTTTCCCGACGCGCACGACAAGGCCGGGACCGGCGACACGATCCGGATGCCGCGCGGCATCGCCCATGGCATCTTCAATCGCTCCGGCAAGACGGCGACCTGTGTCTTTGGCGTATCGCCTGCGTGCAAGCTCTTCGAGCTTTTCACCGAGCTGGACGGGGTGACCGATCCCGCAGAGCTGGTGCGCTTGTCCGCGTTGCGCGACGTGAACTTCCTGCCACCGCCCGATGCGGCTTGAGCCGGGGAAAGCCCTTCGAACCTTGCGCAGGGCCTTCATAAGGTTCCTGCGCCCCTCAAAAGGTCCTGCGACTGAAGGCCTCCAACAGTACCGGGTATCCAACAGGACAGCCCCAATGAGTCCAAAAATGAATTTAGCACCTCTGCGCGACTGGGACGATGCCTTCGCGAACATGAAACATGTCGAGAACTCCGCCGAGCTTCCCGGTTTCTGGGCCACGCGGGCGGCGGCTTACCGGGCGGATCTGCAGGCGGGCGGTCACCGGCTCGACCAGGATGTCTCCTACGGCAGCCACCCGAGGGAAAAATTCGACATCGTCTGGCCGGACGGCACGCCCAAGGGATTGGCCGTCTTTATCCATGGCGGCTTCTGGATGCGGCTGGAAAAGGGGCACTGGACGGATTTTGCCGAAGGCGCCCGGGCGCAGGGCTGGGCGGTGTGTCTGCCCACCTATACCCTGGCGCCGGAGGCGCGGATCCACGAGATCAGCGGCCAGATCGGCCGCGCTATCTCAACGGCCGCCAAACTCATTGACGGCCCAATCCGCCTTTCCGGACACTCCGCAGGCGGACATCTTGCGACACGAATGCTCTGCACGGATAGCCCGCTACCGGCTGATGTTCGCGGCCGCATCGTTCATGCCCTGTCGATCAGCGGCCTTCACGACCTGCGCCCGTTGCTTCACACCGAGATGAACCGGACACTCAACCTGGATCTGGATGAGGCCCGCGCCGAAAGCGCGGTTCTGGCGCAGCCAGCAGCAGCCACGCCACTGACTTGCTGGGTCGGGGGCGGCGAGCGACCCGAATTCATCCGCCAGACGCGTCTCATGACCGACATGTGGTCGGGATTGGATGTGCCGGTGCGCTGCGAAGTCGAAGGCGACCACAACCACTTCACGATCATCGAAGGCCTGAAGGATCCTGAATCGCCGATCACGGCTGCCTTTGTCGGCCCTTTTCGCCAAGAGGCCGGCAACGAAAAGCCCGGACGGGTGCAGGCAACTCAATCATCAGGCATCACGAGGATAAAGGAGACAAAAATGACCGCAATGGCTCCCGGGATCGTCAATTCCCGCGACAGTCTCGACCAGATCCGCTGGAACGTTCTGGGTCAGATCTATGTGCCGAAGCAGATGACCGATGAGTGCTTCACCTGGCACGCCACTCTGCCGCCCGGCACCTTCGTGCCGCCGCATATACACCCGGATCAGGACGAATTTCTCTACATCCTCGAAGGTCGCTTCGATTTCCTGCTTGACGGACAGCCGACTGTCGGCGAGCCGGGAGATTTGGTGAAGCTGCCGCGCGGCATTCCCCACGGGATCTTCAACAAGTCCGACAGCAGTATCAAGACCTTGTTCTGGGTCACCCCGACCAGGCAACTCTACGATCTGTTCTGGGCGCTTCACAACATGGGGCCCGAGGCCGATCCGGCCGAGATCGTCGCCGTCTCGGCGGCCCATGCCATCGACTTCCTGCCACCGGAAGACGAGGCAGCGCAATGACTGTCCTGATCGCAGGCGCCGGCATCGGCGGGCTGACCACGGCCTTGATGCTGCACAAACGCGGCGTCAAGGCGCAGGTCGTGGAGCAGGCGTCAGAGGTGCGCGAGGTCGGGGTCGGCATCAACACTTTGCCCCATTCCATCGCCGAACTTGCCGAACTGGGCCTTCTGGAGCGGCTGGGCGAGGTCGGACTGCGCACCCGCGAGCTGCGCTACCTGACGCGCATCGGTCAGGAGGTCTGGCGCGAGCCGCGCGGGCTTCATGCCGGCCATGAATATCCGCAGTTTTCCATCCACCGCGGCCGGCTGCAGAAGGTACTCTACGATGCCGCGGTCGAGCGTATGGGGCCGGAGGCGGTTCTGACCGGCAAGCGGCTGTCCGGCTTCGTCCAGGACGAGGCGGGCGTCACGGCGCATTTCACCGACACGGCCGACGGGCTCAGCTCGACAACGATACGCGCCGAGGTGCTGATCTGCGCCGATGGAATTCACAGTGTTGGCCGGCGCCGGTTCTATCCGAACGAGGGCGGGCCGAGCTGGACCGGTGTCGTCATGTGGCGCGGTGCTGCGGAATGGCCCGTCTGGGAAGACGGCGAGACCATGGCGATTGCCGGTGGACTGGGCGCGAAGCTGGTGCTCTATCCGATCGCGCCCGCCAAGGACGGCCTGCAGTTGATGAACTGGGTGGTGAACGTGCGCGTCGCCGATGCTTCGGTTTCGCCGCCGCCACCGGAAAGCTGGTCGAAACAGGCGCCGCTGTCCAAGGTGCTGCCCTATGCCAAACGGTTCCACGTGCCGGGCATCGACATTGAGGCGCTGGTGCGCGGTAGCAGCGCGATCTTCGAATACCCGATGGCTGACCGCGATCCGCTACCGCGCTGGACCCACGGGCGGGTCACGCTGCTGGGAGACGCGGCGCACCCGATGTACCCCGTGGGTTCCAATGGCGCGGCGCAGGCTATCCTGGATGCGCGTTGCCTTGCCGATGAACTGGCGGCTGCGGAACATCCGCGCGAAGCGCTCTACCGCTACGAGCAGGATCGGCTGCCCAAGACCGCCGAGGTGGTGCGCACCAACCGGATCGGGGGACCCGAGCGCGTGATCGATGAGGTCGAGAAGCTGAGCCCGCGCCATTTCGAGAACGTGGACGATGTTCTTGCTTACGAAGACCGCAAGGCGATTGTCAAAGGCTACGCGAAGATGGCCGGCTTCGCCACGAAAGAGGATGCCTGACCGAAACTGTCGGGTGTCATCCCGGGACATCGGAAAAACAAACAAGGAAACCGGTCCCGAAAAATTGTTGAACTGAAATTCAACCCGTCCCGGAGGGGGGCAGAAAAGGAAGAATGATCATGAAAGCTCGGACGAAAATCACTTTTGCGAGCCTGGCGGCGATGCTGGCAATGAACACGGCGCTGTCGTCGACAGCGCTCGCCGAGGAGGTGAAGATCGGGATGGTTGTTACCCTGTCCGGCCCGCCGGCAGCGCTCGGCCAGCAGATCGTCGATGGGTTCAACCTCGCGCTGGAGCAGAACGGCGGCAAGCTGGGCGGCCAGTCCGTCAACCTGATCGTCGAGGACGATGAACTCAAGCCCGATGTGGCGCTGCTCAAGGCGAAGTCTCTGATTGAGCGGGACAAGGTCGACATCGTGGTCGGAACCGTGTTCTCAAACCTGCTGCAGGCGATCTTCAAGCCGGTCACCCAGTCCAAGACCTTCCTGATCAGCCCCAATGCGGGGCCGTCGACCTTCGCCGGAAAGAACTGCAATCCGTATTTCTTCGTCACTTCCTACCAGAACAACCAGAATGCCGAGGTGAGCGGCATGATCGCCAACGAGGAGGGCTTCGAGAAGGTCGTCCTGATGGTGCCCAACTACCAGGCCGGGCGCGACAATGTCGCCGGCTACAAGCAGACCTTCAAGGGCGAGATTGCGGACGAGATCTACACGCCGCTCGGCCATCAGGACTTCTCGTCCGAACTTGCCAAGATCTCCACCGAAGGTGCGGACGCGCTGTTCACCTTCATGCCCGGCGGTATGGGCGTACGCCTCGTCAAGCAGTTCAAGGCCACCGGCCTTGGCGACAGCATGACATTCACGTCCGTTTTCACGACCGACGAAACCACCCTGCCGGGCCAGAAGGACGCTGCCGTCGGTTTCCTGTCGGCAGGCAACTGGGCGCCGGACATGAAGAACGAAACCAACCAGGCCTTCGTCTCGGCCTTCGAGGAAACGTACGGTTATGTTCCCGGCGGTTACGCCGCCCAGTCCTATGACACGGCCATGCTGATCGCCAGCGCGCTGGAAAAGACCGGCGGCAAGGTCAGCGACAAGGACGCGATGCGCAAGGCACTGGAAGCCGCCGACTTCACCTCCGTACGCGGCTCCTTCTCCTTCAGCAATAACCACTATCCCGTTCAGGATTTCCATCTGCTTGAGGTCGCCAAGCGGGACGACGGCCAGTACTGGACGACGGTCAAACGGACGATCGTCAAGGACTACGCCGACAGCCTCCACGACGAATGCAAGATGTAGCAAGCCGACCGCGCCTTCCCGTCGAGGGGAGGCGCATTTCTTCAATCAAAAGGCAGACGCGATGTCTTTCACTCTCCTTCTGATCCAGTGCCTGAACGGGCTCCAGTACGGCACGCTCCTGTTCCTGATCGCGGCCGGGCTCACGCTCGTCTTCGGCGTCATGGGCTTCATCAATCTGGCCCACGGCGTGCAATATATGGTGGGGGCCTATCTGGTCTTCGCCTTTCATCAACTGACCGGCAGCTTCCTCGTCTCTGTCGTCCTGTCGATGGTTGCAGCCCTCCTGTTCGGTCTGTTGCTGGAGCATTTTGTTTTCCGGCGACTTTACGGCCGGGATCATCTGACCCAGGTGCTGGCGACATTCGGGATCATCATCTTTCTCAATGAACTGGCCAAGGTGATCTTCGGTCCGGCCACGCTGTCGATCCAGCCGCCGGAGTTTCTGGCCGGATCGATCCAGCTGACAGAGCAACTGCGCTATCCGGTTTATCGCTTCGTCACGATCCTGGCCGGGCTCGTCGTTGCAGCTCTGCTCTACGTCACGGTGACCCGAACCCGGGTGGGTATGCTGATCCGTGCCGGCGCGACCACGCCGGAGATGGTTTCCGCGCTTGGGGTCGACGTCCAGAAGCTGTTCATGATCGTCTTCGGCGTCGGCGCAATGCTCGCGGGCTTTGCCGGCGTGATCGCCGCGCCAATCTTCGCGATCGAGCCGGGCATGGGCGACAACATCCTGATCATCGCCTTCGTGGTCACCATCATCGGCGGCATCGGCTCGATCCGCGGAGCTTTCTTGGCGGCCCTTCTGGTCGGCCTCTTCGACACGCTCGGGCGCACACTCCTGACCGAGGGGCTGGAACTGGTCTTTCCGCCCTCCTTCTCCACTCAGGTGGGGCCTGCGCTGGCGTCGATGCTGATCTACATCCTGATGGCCGTCATCCTGGTGGTGCGTCCGCAGGGACTGCTGCCGGCGAAAGGGGCCGCATGATGCGCGTGGACCGCAGTTTTCTTGTCATGGGCCTCGTGTTCGCGCTTCTGCTGGCCGCCCCGTTCGTCCTGCCGCTGATCGGCCAAGCCTACCTCCTGAATCTGCTGATCAAGGCGATGCTGCTGGCGATCGCGGCGATCTCGCTCGATCTACTGATCGGCCAGGGCGGGATGCTCAGCCTGGGCCACGCGGCCTTCGTCGCGATCGGTGCCTATGCGGCGGCCATCGGCCTGGACAGCGGGATCGAGAATATCCTGGTATTGCTGCTGATTGCGCTCGCTGTTTCCGGGCTCTACGCGCTTGTCACCGGCGCGCTGGCACTCAGGACCTCCGGGATCTACTTCCTGATGATCACGCTTGCCTTCGGCCAGATGACCTATTTCACACTGACCTCGCTTGCACCTTATGGCGGGGACGACGGGTTGACGCTCTGGTCCCTCGCGACCCTGTTCGGCAGTGACGTTGTCCAGAGCGGCGGTCACCTCTACATCGTCATCCTGCTAACGCTTCTGGTCACCTGGTGGGGCGTTCACCGCCTGAGCAATTCCCGTTTCGGCCGGGTCCTGCGGGCTGCGCGCGACAATCCCGAGCGGACGGAAATCATTGGCTTTTCCGTCTTCCGCTACCGGCTCACCGCTTATGTGATTGCGGGCATGATCGCCGCCGTTGCCGGCCTCCTGACGGTGCAGCAGGCAGAGTTCGTCAGCCCCGCGCTTGCTACCTGGCAAAGGTCCGGAGACCTCTTGGTGGTCGTTGTGCTGGGCGGTCTGGGAACGCGTAACGGCGCACTCTTCGGCGCGTTCTTTCTGGTCATCGTCGAGGAAGTGCTCGGATCGTTCATGCACGAATGGCGACTTCTCTACGGCCCGTTGCTGGTGCTGATGGCGCTCTATGCCCGGGGCGGGTTGAGCCACCTGCTGCTGCCGGCCCCGAAGGTCTCCGATCCCGCGAAGTCCGGGGCGGCAAAAACGGGCGCGCACCTGGTAAACACGGAGCAGGCGACATGAGCGTTCTGGAAATCCGCGGCCTGAACAAGCATTTCGGCGCCGTACACGTCAGCCGCGACATCTCGCTGTCCGTTCCCGAGGGACAATGCCATGCGCTTATCGGGCCGAACGGGGCGGGCAAGACGACACTGATCCACCAGATCTCAGGCGTTCTGCGCCCGGATGCGGGCGAGATCGTTCTTGCCGGCCGCAATATAACCGCCAGCGCGATCTGGCAGCGGGCGCAGGCGGGCCTGGGGCGCACCTTCCAGCTGACCTCGATCCTGCCGTCGTTCTCGGTTCTGGAAAACGTGGCGCTGGGAGCGCAGGCCAAAGACGGTTCGAGCTTCCGCTTCTTCCGCCCGGCCGCGCGCGAGCGGACCCTGAACGACACGGCCATGACGACGCTGGAACGCCTCAACATGGCGGAGCGGGCCCACGTGCCCGCCGCCGACCTGTCCCACGGCGAAAGGCGGCTTCTGGAACTGGCTATCGCTTTGGCTGGCGCGCCGCGGTTCCTGCTGCTGGACGAACCTATGGCCGGCCTTGGGCGGGTGGAGAGCGCGATGCTGACCGACATTCTGGCCGACCTGCGCCGCAGCATTCCGATGCTGCTGGTGGAACATGACATGGACGCGATCTTCCGGCTGGCGGACACGGTTTCGGTGCTGGTCAACGGACAGGTCGTGGCTCAGGGAACCCCGGACGAGGTCCGAAACGACCCGGCAGCCCGGGCCGCCTATCTCGGAGACAGCAAGACATGAGTGCGCTTCTGACTGTTTCCGGACTGCATGCGGGCTACGGCAACGCCGAGGTGCTGTTCGGGATCGACCTCGACCTGGCCGAGGGCCAGGTGACCACGCTCATGGGCCGCAACGGCATGGGCAAGTCGACCACCGTGCGCTGTCTCATGGGGCTTTTGAGACCAAGCGAAGGCAAGGTGCTGGTGAAAGGCGAGGACCTGACCGGCGAACCGCCCCACCGGATTGCCCAGGCGGGGTTGGGACTGGTGCCGGAGGGGCGGCAGGTGTTTCCTTCGCTTACCGTCAGCGAAAACCTGCGCGCAACCGCGCGTCCTGCGCCGGGCGGATGGACGGAGGAAAAGATCTACCAGGCCTTTCCACGCCTGGCGGAGCGCCGGCGCAACCTCGGCTTCCAGCTGTCGGGCGGCGAGCAGCAGATGCTGGCCATCGGCCGCGCCCTGATGACCAATCCGGATCTCCTGATCCTCGACGAGGCAACCGAAGGCCTGGCCCCGCTGATCCGCGAGGAAATCTGGTCCATGCTCGCCGGCCTGAAGGCAAGCGGCCTGTCGATCCTCCTGATCGACAAGAACCTCGACGAACTCTCCCGGATCTCGGACCGGTATTACGTGATCGAAAAGGGCGAAATTGTCTGGAAAGGCGAGGCGGAAGCCTTCAACGCCCACCGCGACCACGTGGAGCAGTATCTGCATTTGTGAGAGGGGCGTTTGGGCGGGATATTTTGGCAGGATTCTGATTGATGACTGCTTCACGCCCACATGTCGGTTATTCTGCCGAGTGTCTTTGATGCTCATTTGCAGGCATCAAAACAAAAGTGAGGTCTCACCTGTGAGCCCCCTGGTAGTCTCGCCCGGGAACTCGTTTGCGTGCAGGACTGCTTGTAACTGTTCGGAAATCATGGGGTGAGGGGAAGAACCCGGTATCAGGCGCTCGCGTGCGGATGGCCCCCGGCTGTCTTCCTCAAAGAAGGCCTTCAGAATACTCCAACACAAGGCGATGATTTGGAAACATCCTCATGTTTCACGGGACGTTGTCTCATGAACATCGATCGGGTGACGTTATCCCACCGACATTCGACCCGGGGTCTGCCATCATGAGCCGCAAACAAAGAAAACCCGCCCGATCGTCTCCGATGGGCGGGTTTTGTTGTTTCAGGGCCGTTTGAGCCGTCTATTGGCCTGAATTGGCCTTCCTATGCGACTCGGGACAGAAGCCCGTTGGTTGTTAACTACAGCCGCTGGTCGAGCCGCAGGTGTCGCACTTCAGGCAGGTGCCGTTTCGCACCATGGTGAAGTTGCCGCATTCCGAGCAGCTTTCGCCTTCGTAGCCTTTCATTCGGGCCTGGGCGATTTGCTGAGCTGCGGTTTTCACCTGCGGGGCAGGGGCTGAGGTCACTTCAACTGCGGCAGTGGTTTCTGAGCCGCGAGCAAACGCCGTTGCGACTGCTGAGGTCTGCGCGGCAATCGTTGCGCCCAGTTCAACTTTCACCGCTTCGGTGATCTCACCGGCAGGCTCGTTGCCGGAGACGAGGCGGAAACGCTCGGTCTGGCCGCGAACGAGGCCGTGGGAAACCACACCGCCGGAGTTGCCCTTGTCCATTGTCTTGACCGCGCCTGCGCTGACCGGGCCGCTGAAGGCTTCCGGCGGAACGTGGGCAAGGTCGTGACGGCCAAGATAGGAAACGGCCAGCTCGCGGAAGACGTAGTCGAGGATCGACGTCGCGTTCTTGATCGCGTCGTTGCCCTGGACCATGCCGGCTGGTTCGAACTTGGTGAAGGTGAACGCGTCGACATATTCCTCGAGCGGCACACCGTACTGCAGGCCAAGCGAAACGGAGATCGCGAAGTTGTTGATGAACGCCCGAAGCGCAGACCCTTCCTTGTTCATGTCGAGGAAGATTTCGCCGAGACGGCCGTCATCATATTCGCCGGTGCGCAGGAAGATGGTGTGACCACCGATCTTTGCCTTCTGGGTGTAGCCCTTGCGGCGGGTCGGCAGTTTTTCCTGTTCACGGACGACACGCTCGACGATCCGCTCGACGATGCGTTCGGCAACCACTTCGGCCTTGGCAGCCAGCGGCTTGGCGGCGAGCGCCTCGATGGCCTCATCTTCGTCTTCGTCCTCATCCACCAGAAGCTGGGAGTTGAGCGGCTGAGACAGTTTGGAGCCATCGCGGTAAAGGGCGTTCGCCTTGAGGGCGAGCTTCCAGGACAGCATGTAGGCTTCCTTGCAGTCCTCGACCGTCGCATCGTTCGGCATGTTGATCGTCTTGGAGATCGCACCGGAGATGAACGGCTGGGCTGCAGCCATCATGCGGATGTGGCTTTCGACCGACAGGTAGCGCTTGCCGATACGGCCGCACGGGTTGGCACAGTCGAAGACCGGATAATGTTCTTCCTTCAGGAAGGGAGCACCTTCCAGGGTCATCGCACCGCAGACATGGGTGTTGGCCGCTTCGATTTCTGCCTTGGTGTAGCCAAGGAAGGTCAGGAGATCGAATTCCGGATCTTCCAGTTGCTCGTCGGAAACACCGAGCGCCTTCATCTGCTCGTCACCGAGGGTCCAGCGGTTGAAGACGAACTTGATGTCGAAGGCCGACTTCATGCCGTCCTTTAGCTTGGTCAGGCTTTCATCGGTGAAGCCCTTGGTCTTCAGTGCGGACGGGTTGACGCCAGGCGCCTGATCGATGGAACCATGGCCAACGGCATAGGCTTCGATTTCACCAATCTCGCTTTCCGAATAGCCGAGCTTGCGCAGAGCTTCGGGAACGGCACGGTTGATGATCTTGAAGTAGCCGCCACCGGCCAGCTTCTTGAACTTCACCAGCGCGAAATCGGGTTCGATGCCGGTGGTGTCGCAGTCCATGACCAGACCGATGGTGCCGGTCGGGGCAATCACGGTGGACTGGGCGTTGCGGTAACCGTTCTTTTCGCCGAGTTCGAGCGCGCGGTCCCAGGCTTTCTGGGCGCGTTCGATCAGGACCTTGTCCGGGCAGGACGCATGGTCGAGTGCCACCGGTGCCGTGTTCAGGCCTTCGTAGCCTTCGGCATTGCCATAGGCTGCCCGGCGGTGGTTGCGCATGACGCGCAGCATGTGGTTTGCGTTCTTCTTGTAGCCCGGGAAGGCGCCAAGTTCGCCGGCCATTTCAGCAGAAGTGGCATAGGCAACACCGGTCATGACGGCGGTGAGTGCACCGCAAAGCGCGCGGCCTTCATCGCTGTCGTAGGGTATGCCGGAGGTCATCAGCAGGCCGCCGATGTTGGCATAACCAAGACCAAGAGTGCGGAACTTGTAGGAGAGTTCGGCAATTTCCTTGGACGGGAACTGGGCCATCAGCACCGAGACTTCCAGAACGATGGTCCACAGGCGGACGGCATGTTCATAGTTGTCGATGTCGAAAGACCGGTCTTCCCGGCGGAACTGCATCAGGTTCAGGGACGCAAGGTTACAGGCCGTATCGTCCAGGAACATGTATTCCGAGCACGGATTGGACGCGCGGATCTCGCCATCGGCAAGGCAGGTGTGCCAGTCGTTGATGGTGGTGTGGTACTGCAGTCCCGGATCTGCGGAGGCCCAGGCGGCGTAGCCGATCTGTTCCCACAGTTCCTTTGCCTTGACGGTCTTCAGAACGTCGCCGGAGCGGCGGGCGGTCAGATCCCAGTCGCTGTCTTCGACAACGGCATTCAGGAAGCCGTCGGTCACGCGTACCGAGTTATTGGAGTTCTGGCCGGCAACCGTCAGATAGGCGTCGGAATCCCAGTCGGTGTTGAACGTCGGGAATTCGATCTTGCTGAACCCCTGGCGGGCAAACTGGATGACGCGCTGGATGTAGTTTTCCGGCACCATCATCTTCTTGGCGGCACGGATTTCGCGCTTCAGGGCCGGGTTCTTGGCCGGATCGAAGCAATCGCCGTTATCCGCCTCGCAGTTGACGCAGGCGCGCATGATCGCAGAAAGGTGCTTCTGGCAGATCTTGGAGCCGGTGACGAGTGCCGCTACCTTCTGCTCTTCCTTGACCTTCCAGTTGACGTATTCCTCGATGTCCGGGTGGTCGACATCGACCACCACCATCTTGGCCGCACGGCGTGTGGTGCCACCGGATTTGATCGCACCGGCTGCCCGGTCGCCGATCTTCAGGAAGCTCATCAGGCCGGAGGATTTACCGCCGCCGGACAGGCGCTCGCCTTCAGCACGGACGTGGGAGAAATTGGAGCCCGTACCGGAACCGTATTTGAACAGGCGTGCTTCGCGAACCCAAAGGTCCATGATGCCGCCTTCGTTCACCAGGTCGTCGCCGACGGACTGGATGAAGCAGGCATGCGGCTGTGGGTGCTCATAGGCGCTCTTGGACTTGACGAGCTTGCCGGTCTGGAAGTCGACATAGAAGTGACCCTGGCCCGGGCCGTCGATGCCATAGGCCCAATGCAGGCCGGTGTTGAACCACTGCGGGGAGTTCGGCGCCACCTTCTGGGTCGCCAGCATGTAACGCAGTTCGTCGTAAAAAGCCTGGGCGTCGGATTCCTTGTCGAAATACCCGCCTTTCCAGCCCCAGTAGGTCCAGGTGCCGGCAAGACGATCAAAGACCTGGCGGCCGTCGATTTCTGAACCGTAACGCTCGTCTTCCGGCAGGTCTGCCAGTGCGGCCTCATCGGCCTCATGGCGCCACAGCCAGGACGGGACGGTGTTTTCTTCAACGGCCTTCAGCTTGGCCGGAACGCCGGCCTTGCGGAAATACTTCTGAGCCAGAATGTCAGACGCGACCTGCGAAAACTGGGTCGGGACCTGAATGTTCTCAAGACGGAACACAATGGATCCGTCCGGATTCCGGATTTCGCTGGTAGCGTTCCGGAATTCAACGCTTGCGTAAGGCGATTGACCTTCCTTGGTATAGCGCCGCTCGATCCGCATCTTCTCAAGTCCCCTTTTAGATTACTGCCGGTTCCCCCGAACCAGCCTTGACCGCATCGCATCCGAACGTGGCGTGGCCGCCTGCCTCTAGGTTCGGATGCCGTCCTGCAAGTTACAGGCTTCGTGCCTGTATGTAGCGTATCTTGTGTTTCTATCCACTATATATAGTGGTCATCAACAGGTTTGTCGCGACATGCGTCAGGAAGTCGGCACAACAAAACCCGTCTCCTGGCTTTGGGGTCAAAGACCTGGAGCGGTACGCCTGATACTGGTGATTTTTGCTGACCGAAGCGCCCGAATGGGCTCCCGATTACTCACATCGCAATGATGAGAAACTAATGTAAACGAAATCTTAAGGTCAAGGCCGGAGTGACAACAGGTAGTGCCTGGATTGTGGGCAAACGCAAAATCTTGTGTGGGTGTGTGGATAATGGGGACCGGAGCGGGGACCCCGTTTTGCCAAGGAAATTAGCGCTTGCTTTCCCGGCGAAGGAGTGCAGGCGCCATAAGGCGCAAGTCCCTGTGGATGATAATAGACTGCATTTGATGACAATTTGACGAAAATGGCGACGACGGATTTCAACCGGGTTTAAGCCGGGGCTGGTTTCATGCGGACGGGATAGGGAAAAAGGTCTGCATTTGATGAAACATCACGCCGCATTCGGACTAGCGATGGAAGACATTGATGCTGTCGTCGTGGAAGACAGCAAACCGATGCAGACGATTCTCCGTTCGATACTGCTCAGTTTCAAGGTCGCGCGTGTGCGGGTATTCGATTCGGTTGACGAGGCGCTCGAGGCCAGTCTGGCTGAACCGCCCAATGTGATTCTCACTGACTGGCGCATGGCGCCGACGTCCGGTTACCAGTTTCTGCGCCTTGTGCGGCACCGTCATATGGAGCCGCTTTGCTATGTGCCGATTCTTTTCATTACCGCGCATGGCACCCGCCCACTGGTGGACAAGGCCTTGAGGGCAGGGGCCCATCATGTTCTGGTCAAGCCGGTTTCTCCGTCGACGCTTTTCAAGCGGCTGAAGTGGATATTGGCCGACGACCGTCCGATGATTCTGGAGAACTCCGGCTTCTACAACATCTATGGCATCCAGAAGGCCATGGATGAACAGGCGGAAAAGATGCAATCGCTTGCCGGTGCGCGGCTGCACCACCGCGTTGCCACGCAAAAGCGTGCCGCGGTAGAAGGTGCCGTGGAAGCTGCGTTCGAGAGCAAACAGGAAGATCCGCCAAAGGTCTTCGCCGGCGTAAAGAAAGAAGGGACTCCCCAACAGCATTCGGCAGCGGCGAAACATATCCGTAATGCCGGTTTTGCCCCCTTCAAGGGTTTGAAACTTCACTGAGGCCATACTTGATGCGCATGGCTGGCAAACGGATGCATGCGTTGTGACAGCGGCGATGAGACCGGGCGCGCAATTTCCCGTTCTTTTCTGGATGCAAAGTCTGGACAGACGCAGCCGATAGCGCCATAGTCCGGCAAAATCCATCCCGCCCTATTGGCGTGGCAAAGGATGTTTCCGACTTGCAATCAAGGGACCTTCAAAGGGCCATGAAAACTCTGCTGCTAGAACTGTTTACCTGGTGGAACAGCCAGACGATGGGTACCCGCTTCTTCACGTGGCGCAAGGGTGAGTTTGTCGGTGAGGATGAGTTCGGCAACAAATACTACAAGGAACGCGCTGGCAAAAGGCGCTGGGTGATCTACAACGGTCTCGCCGAAGCCTCCGCCATTCCTCCGGGCTGGCATGGCTGGATGCATCACCGCGTCGACACGCCGCCGTCCGATGAAACCTACCACGCCAAGCATTGGCAGCAGGCCCACCGGTCCAATCCGACGGGCACGCCTGCAGCCTACCGGCCGCATGGCTCCATCCTGACTCCGGAAAAACGCCCGGAAGTGACCGGCGATTACGAAGCCTGGACGCCGGGCGGCTGATCACCGTGCACTGTGAACATCAAGACTGAAAGGCCCTGCATTTGCAGGGCTTTTTTCGTTTCAGCCCGAGCAAACGCCCGTGAACCGTTCGGTACAGCAGACGTGGGCAAGGGGGAATGTTGTCCGGTGAGCTGCCGTCAGATTACCTGTAATTGATCGTTGAATCCCTTAAAGGGGTATACATAAAATTATTATGCAATTGAAAGTATATTTTGAAATATATTTCTTCTCTTATGTAATTTATTTGTGACTTAAAACACATAACGTAAGGTAAGATGCGATGTAAAGAAGAGGATACTTATTGTCCATCAAGGAGCAGTCGGATGGAACGGGAATGGATGAAGCTTCAGGAGCTGAGCAACCGTCTCAACAACGTCTGCAAACCGGCCTGGGAAAATATTCTGATCAAGACAGGCAGCAGTTATGTGAATGCTGATGAGGCTGTCCGAAAGCTATTGCCGAAAGGGCACGATACAGAACCAGGCTGGGCCTGGACGGCGTTGAAGGGCACCATGAAAGGACCCCTGGCTGCCTTGATCACCAATCCGGTGGCTGCGGGAATTGCGACCTTCTACATAATCGATGCTGTGAAGGGCGAAAAGGAACCTCTTCCTTCGCCGCCGCAGTTTGATACCAATCCCCAGAAGTATCTTCAGTACATCAAGTTTCACTATAATCTGGTCTATATCAATTCCACCCAGAAAATACTGAAAATGCAGGAAGCTGCGCGTACCGGCGGTTCGGTTGATATCGAACGACTCCGGCGCTCGCTGGAGCGGTCTCCCTTTGCTCATGTGCCTCGCGGCTACAAGTGGTTCAAGCACGACAAACTGGAAGAAAATATCGAAGCCGGTCTGTTGGCAATATGGCTCAATAGTCTCACCAGCGGTCAAAAGCTGGAACAGGTTTCGCGCGCGATGGGGGAAGACGACCGACACAACGCTCGCGGTGCAGCTGGAAAGTCTGACGGGAAATACCGTCACCACCTGTGGCAGAGATTGAAAGACCTGGGAGCTTTCGATCGGGCATATTCGGGGGGAGTGAAAAAGAGTGACAATGCGAAATCAACCGATGGCTTCCTGACCAGCGGGACGCCCTCTTATGAGTACGAATTCTGGCTCAAGATAGCCCGGGATTTCTGGGCGAAAAATCAGTCACCGTCGGACTTGTTTTATATTGCTTTGGAAGAACCGGCCGCCGAACTTGGGTTCCGGAACGCGATGAGGGCTTTTCAAACACAGGATTTCACGCACAGAATGAGTGCTTTCCTGTCGCCATCATGGTCTACAATTCGCGATCTGGTCGGAACTGGCGCGGGGGCAAAGAAATGAGTGCGCCACCCCGGTCGTTTGCTGCCTGAAAAGGGTGTTCTTGCGCGTTGAACACCAGAGATCGTTCGGCGCAGGAACGTTTGAAAGCCAGCCGCCGCCGGAGGTCTCCAAGTCTGTTGTTTGGCTGGTCCGGTCGTGCTTTGCCGGTGGCCTCGTAAAGTTCAGAAGCGGGGGCCGGTCTACGGCTCGTTCCAGCTATCAAGCACCGCCAACACCTCCTGGCCGTTGGCTAGCGGTGACAGGGCATAGAAGTCGGTTTCCAGTTTCAGCGCTTCACTGAGCCGTTCGTTATAGGCGGCCTGAGGAACTTCCTCGGTGCCGAACTTGCTGAGGTGGTCGGTCACGAATTGTGTATCGAGCAGCGAATAGCCTCCGGCAATCAGCCGGGCGACCAGATGCGCAAGGCATACCTTGGAGGCGTCGGTGCGGAAGGTGAACATGCTTTCGCCGAAAAAAGCTCCGTTCAGGCTGACGCCATAGAGCCCGCCGACCAGTTCGCCGTCTTGCCAGGCCTCCATGGTGTGGCAATAGCCCATGTCGAACAGCTCACCGTAGAGGCGTCTGATTTCCCGGTTGATCCAGGTTTTCTGCCGCCCTGGCATCGGGTGGGCGCAGCCGTCGATGACGCCTTGGAAATCCGTACTGACCCGAACCTCGAACACGTCGTTTCGAATCGTGCGACGCAGGCGGCGAGGCAGGTGGAAATTGTTGAGGGGGAGAATGCCGCGGCGTTCCGGCTCCAGCCAGAAGAGGCCAGGGTCTTCGGCAGATTCCGCCATTGGAAACAGGCCGCAGGCATAGGCTTTCAACAGCACCTGCGGCGTGATTTCCAGAACGATGTCGTCTTTGTAACCAGCCATGAGGCCTCACTCACCAAGTGGGAAACGACGGACCGGCAGATGCGCGATAGGAACATCTGAAATCTGGTCGCAACCGGTTTTCTGGAGCATCTTCTGCGCGCTCATTCAAACACGCAATGCTCCAGACACCCGTTCCCGTATCCGGTCAGCTGGACTTTTTCGCCAGATATTGTTCCAGCCAGTGAATGTCGTACTGACCGTTCGCTATGTCCTGATTTTCCACCAGATCGCGGAAAAGCGGAATAGTCGACTTGATTTCGTCAACCACAAATTCATCCAGGCACCGGCGCAGACGCATCATGCATTCCACACGATTGCGTCCGTGCACGATCAGCTTGCCGATCAGACTGTCGTAGTAAGGCGGGATCTTGTAGCCCTGATAGACTCCGCTGTCGACGCGTACACCCAGACCACCCGGCGGGTGGTAATAGGTGATGGTGCCCGGAGACGGCGTGAAGTTGACCGGATCTTCCGCATTGATGCGGCATTCGATGGCATGGCCCTCGAACTTGATGTCATCCTGGGTCATGTCCAGCGTACCGCCGGCGGCAATGCGGATCTGCTCGTTGACAAGGTCGATACCGGTGATCATTTCCGTGACGGGGTGTTCCACCTGCAGACGGGTGTTCATTTCGATGAAATAGAACTCACCGTTCTCATAGAGGAATTCTACCGTGCCGACGCCGCGATACTTCAGCTTGCGCATGGCTACGGCAACGATTTCGCCGATTTCCTTGCGCTGGTCCGCATTGAGGCTCGGGGAGGGTGCTTCCTCAAGCACTTTCTGGTGGCGGCGCTGCAGCGAGCAATCGCGTTCACCAAGGTGAACCGCGTTACCTTTGCCATCACCCAGAACCTGGATCTCGATATGTCGGGGCTTGCCGAGATATTTTTCCATGTAGAGCGCGTCGTCGCCGAAGGCTGCCTTGGCTTCCGAGCGCGCGGTAGACAGAGCCGTGTCGAGTTCGGCCTCGGAGCGGGCAACCTTCATGCCGCGACCGCCGCCACCGGCT
Organism: Stappia sp. BW2; assembly: GCF_008107695.1. Classification (GTDB taxonomy): domain Bacteria; phylum Pseudomonadota; class Alphaproteobacteria; order Rhizobiales; family Stappiaceae; genus Roseibium. The sequence goes on from NZ_VIRG01000070.1 coordinate 1,168,055, forward strand.
GCGGCCTTGACCAGTACCGGGTAGCCGATTTCACGAGCGATTGCGTGAGCGTCATCTCCTGCCGTCACGGCGCCGTCGGAACCTGGAACAACGGGAATGCCGAGGTCCTTGGCCGTCTGCTTGGCCTGGATCTTGTCGCCCATAATGCGGATGTGTTCGGCCGTCGGGCCGATGAACTCGACCCCGTGGGCTTCGAGAATTTCCGCAAATCGTGCGTTTTCCGACAGAAAGCCGTAGCCCGGGTGGACGGCATCAGCACCCGTGATTTCACATGCCGCAAGAAGCTGCGGGATGTTCAGGTAGCTGTCGCGCGCTGCAGGTGGGCCAATGCAGACGCTTTCGTCTGCAAGGCGAACATGCATGGCATCCGCGTCAGCCGTGGAGTGAACCGCAACAGTGGAGATGCCAAGCTCTTTACAGGCGCGCAGGATGCGCAGGGCAATCTCGCCACGGTTGGCAATGAGAATCTTGGAGAACATGGCCACGACGGCTCCTTATTCGACGATAATGAGCGGTTCGCCGAATTCCACCGGCTGCGCATCGTCCACCAGGATCTGTTTGACGGTGCCCGCCTTGGTGGCAGGAATGTGGTTCATGGTTTTCATGGCTTCGATGATCAGGATCGTCTGACCTTCGGTGACCTTGTCGCCAACCTGAATGAAGTTCGGTGCGCCTGGTTCGGCTGCCAGATAGGCTGTACCGACCATGGGGGAGTTGACGGTTGTGCCGGCGTGAGCCGGTTCGGCTGCCGGTGCGGGCGCGGCCTGGGACGGTGCTGCTGCCGGCGCCGTAGGGGCGGCCATGGGCGCTGCAACGTTCACCGGTGCGCTGATCGAGATCTGACGGGCAACGCGGATACGCGTATCGCCCTGTTCCAGTTCGATTTCCGAGAGATTTGTCTCGTCCAGGAGAACAGCGAGGTCCCGGATCAGGGCCGTGTCAAATTTCTTGTTATCATTACGCATCATGTTTGGCTCTCATACTCGGTCCGCAAGACACGCGACTGGCCGGCTTGCCGGGCGACTGCTCCATACTGGGATGGGGTCAGACCCGGAATTTCCTGCCCTGCGACTCGATCAGGGTCCGTCAGGCCGGGGCCGCAACCACGCTCTTGCTCCGCCGTTTGTTCGGGCGGACAAAGATCTTTGGCTCATCTCTTCGTGGAGACGAGCCACGCTTCTTATAGGGATTCAATTGAAACAGGAAAACCCCCGATTTCTCACTGACATGAGGAATGGGGGTTTCCAACAGGCAAGTGTGAGCCGAAACGCTGTTTCGGCTCACCGGGTCAGCAGGTTGTCTGGCCGCAGTTCTGCAGTGCGTCGAGCTTCTGGCTCAGTTCCTGGTAACCGACTGCGCCCATAACCACGTCGTTGCCCACGACATAGGAGGGGGTGCCCGTCAAGCCGAGACGGTTGGCAAGGGAATAGACCTCTTCGATTGTCTGGCTGGCTTCGTCGGTCTTCATGGATTCCAGAATATCATCTTCGGAAATGCCGACTGAGTTCGCTGCTTCGAGGGCGCTGGCACGATTGGCCTGTCCGCGGCTCAGCAGAAGCTTTTCGTGAAATTCGCTATATTTCTCCGGTGCGATGGAGTTGACCGCAACAGCAACCTGAGCCGCTTCAACGGAGCCCTGGCCAAGAACCGGGAATTCCTTCAGAACCACCTTCAGGTCCGGATGCTCCTCGATCAGCTTGACCATGTCGCCGTGTGCGCGCTTGCAGTAGCCGCAGTTGTAGTCGAAGAACTCAACCAGCGTCACGGTGCCTTCCGGATTGCCAAGCACGACCTGGCGGGACGAATTGAAAAGAACATCTGCGCTGTCGGTCAGGGTCTGCACGCGTGCTGCTTCAGCGGCTTCCTTTTCTCGGCGATCAAGTTCGGTCAGGGCTTCGGCAATCACTTCAGGATGCTCCAGCAGGTATTCCCGCACGATTTTTTCGATCTCGCTGCGGTCCACCTCCTGTGCGGCAACAGGGCCGGCCAGCAGGGCGAGCACAAGCGCACAAGCCGACAGGATGCGCAGCAGCGCCGGCGGGCAAAGCGACCCGGTCTTCAGGAACAGGGGCTTCGGGGAAATCTGGGTCATTCAAGGCTCCTCAGGCAACCGTCTCTTGCGTTCGGACGGCATCCCATACGTGTCACAGGTGTCAGCGGCCGTTCTTCGGCAGATTAGGTGGGTTGTACGCTACAATGTCGTCGGCTTGAAGCCATGCTGGCGTTCCTCTCTTCAAACTTTTTTGAGCGCGGGCCGCGTAGCGTTTCGCCGCCTGGAAATCTCCGCTCACCATCAGGCCCTTCGCGGTCGCCAGATCAGCCTCCGCACGCTCACCCTGGCGGCCATGGGCAATGGCCAGCTGGCTGTAGGCAACGCCTGAGTTCTTGTCCCGCTGGATTGCCTGTTTCAAGATTCGTTCGGCTTCCGGCAGTTTTGATTTGTCGTTGGAGGCAACCAGCGCATATCCGAGCCAGGTCAGGAACTGCGGTTCTGTCGGTTTGAACGACAATGCCTTGCGGAAGGGGGCGATGGCGGCTTTCGGATCGCCACCCTCAAGCAGGGCCTGTCCCTTGAGCTCGTAGTAATAGGGGTTGTTCGGCTGGGTGCGGATCAGGGCATCTATTTCCTTGACCGCGCCTTTGCCCTTGCTCTTCATTGCGGCGATGGCACGGGCGTACTGAGCCGGCGGGCTCTTGTCGCTGCGGGGATAGGCGCGCAGCGTTGCGGACGGGTGGCTGGTGAAGGCAAACAGCTTGGCGCGGACCATATCGTGCCGGTATTGCAGCACGTAGTCTTCCGGTTGATTGAAATATTTCGATTTCTGCGCGTCGGTCACCAGGCTGTTGTAGCGGTCCTGAGCCATCGGGTGGCTCTGCGCATAGGGATCGGCGTATTTGCGCGTGAACATCTGCTGTTCCGACATGCGTTCGAAGGTTTTCAGCAGTCCGCGCGGGCTTTGTTTGGTGGCGCTCAGAAATTTTAGAGCTGCCCGGTCTGCCGCGGCTTCTTCACCGCGCTGATACGACAGGAATGACCGCTGGCCGACGGAGCCCGACCCCATGATCACCGCGCCACCGCCGGTGGCAACCTGGCCGGACCCGGAGGCTGCCCCCGCTGCGGCGGCACCCGCACCGAGGATCATGCCGATGACCGAGATGATCTGGGCGTTGGCGGCAGCGGCCCGCAGACGGACAAGGTGGCGTCCCGCAATATGCCCCGATTCATGGGCAATGACGCCGATCACTTCGCCCGGCGTTTCCGATTCCATTATGACGCCGATGTTGATGAACATGCGGCGGCTGTCGGGGACAAAAGCGTTGAAGCTCTTGTCGTTGACCAGAATGATCTCCGGTTCTGAATTCGAAATACCGGCAACCTTGAAAATGGGGGTCGCATAGTCCTTCAGAAGATGTTCCGTTTCCGCATCCCGTACCAGCGGCAGGCTGCGCCCCTGCGCCGTTGCGGGCAAAGATAAAACGGGCAAGGCGAGGGCGGTAGCGCAGGCAAGAGCGACCGCCTTGCGCGCCATGTTGCGCGGAAAACCGATGTTCAAAATGTCGGAACCAGGCACAGGTGCAAAACTCCAATCCGGACCGGAATGCTTTCCAGGCTCATCTTCAAAGACAGATCTCATCTTGGGACATGAATGTGTGGCGAAGGTATGGAGGTGTGCGTTGCGGGTCAAGGAAACCGGCATGACAAAAAAGTAAGGTTCTCAAGCTTGCATGGCAGAAGAACGTTTCAAAGTCCGCAGAGGCCCCGTTGCGTTGCATCGAATGGAAAAATCCGCGATAGGGTGAAGCCAGTTTCTCAGCCGGATTTTCAGGACACATGCAAAAGTCTCTTCTTCAGCCGTCTCGCCGCAGTGATGTTGCGCCCTTCATCGCCATGGATGTTCTAGCCGAAGCGGCACGCCTGGAAGCAGAGGGGCGCAGGATTGTCCATATGGAAGTCGGGCAACCGTCGGCTCCGGCTCCAAAAGCCGCATTGGAAATGGCAAGGAAGACGCTCGACCACGGTCGTCTCGGCTACACTGAGGCGCTCGGTATCCGCCCCTTGCGTGAGGCATTGGCTGCTCATTATCGCCGGACCTATGGCGTCGAGGTTCCCGTAGAGCGGATCATGGCGACCACCGGCTCTTCGGCAGGATTCAATCTCGCGTTTCTGGCTGCGTTCGATCCAGGTGACCGCATTGTCCTGACAGCGCCCGGATACCCGGCCTATCGCAACATCCTGAAAGCGCTCGGCCTTGTCCCGGTCGAGATCGAGGTAGGCGCGGAAACCCGCTGGAGCCTGACACCGGCCCATCTGGAAGAGGCGCGGAAAGAAGGGCCCGTGAAAGGTGTTCTGGTTGCCAGCCCGGCCAATCCGACCGGCACCATGATGACGCCGGACGCCCTGGAGGATCTGATCCGCTATTGCGACGATGCGGGGATCTGGTTCATCTCGGACGAGATCTATCACGGCCTTGCCTATGACGGCGATGAGAGGACCGCTCTGGAAACGTCGCAGAACGTCATCATCGTCAACAGCTTCTCGAAATACTATTGCATGACCGGTTGGCGCATTGGCTGGCTGGTGTTGCCCGAGCAACTGGTGCGCCCGACGGAACGGATAGCCCAGAGCCTGTATATTTCCCCGCCGGAGCTGTCTCAGATCGCAGCGGAAGCAGCCCTTGGTGCGGTGCAGGAACTGGAAGCGGTCAAGGCAGGGTATGCAGCCAATCGCGCGTTGTTGCTGGATGGCCTGCCGAAGATCGGTCTCGACCGGCTGTTGCCGGTGGACGGAGCCTTTTACATCTACGCGGACATAAGCCGCTTCAGCACAGACAGTCTCGACTTCGCAAAACGGATGCTGCACGAGGCAGGGGTTGCGGCAACGCCGGGAGTTGATTTCGACCCGGTGCATGGCCACGAATTTTTGCGCTTCTCCTTTGCCGGTGCTCATGAAGACATGAAGGACGCATTGGAAAGGCTTTCCGGCTTTCTCGGCTCGGGGCGTTAGGGGTCTCAAGCAGGCAATAAAAAAGGCGGCACATTGGCCGCCTTTTTCTATTTCAAAGCTTGTCGAATGCTCTTCAGAAGAACGAACGGCCGCGCTGCCACCAGCCGCCGCGTTTCGGCTTGTCGTCCTTGGTGTCGTCGCCAGTTGTTTCGCTGGTGACAACCGGCTCGGCCGGTGCCTTGGGGGCAGGGGCTTCTTCTTCGGCGTCGGCTTCGCTGGCAACCGGTTGTTCGGACGTTGGCGTGTCGACCACAATGGTTTCGGCTTCAGCCGTCACCGGGCTTTCTTCTGCTGCCTCGGCCTGAGCCGGAGCGGCAACATTGTCCTGCTGAGCAGCTTTGTCCGCCGGGGTTTCACCGCTCGCGTCCGAGGCTGTCTCACCGTCAGCAGCTTTCAAGTCGTCAGCCTGGGCATCATCCTGCGACGTTGCTTCAGCGACCACTGTGTCGTTGCTGTTTTCGGCGGCAGCGGTGGCATCTGAACCGGGCTGATCGTCCTGGGTCTCACCGGAGGCAGCTGCGTCGCGGTTGTCACCGTCGCCTTCGCCGTCATTTTCGGCGCCACCTTCAGCCTGAAGCTCGTCACCGTTGCGGCGTCCGCGGCGTCCGCCACGGCGACCGCGACGGCGCTTGCGGCGCGGTTCGTCATCGCCGTCTTCTTCACCTGAACGGGCTTCCTGCGGCTGTTCGTCATCGCTATCGGCATCGTCCGCCTCAGCGTTCACCTGCCGCGTTTCGCCATCATCCTGCTGGTTGTCGGAACCGCCTCTCCGGCGCTTGCGACGGCGGCGTTTGCGACGGCCATCATTGTCGTCGTCCTGCTGCGCAAATTCCTCGATCTCGGGCTGTTCTGTTTCTTCGTCGATGATCTCGATCGTGTCCGGCTGGACAATCGCCGGCGCAGGCATCGGCACACGGTCGCGATCAACCGGTGCACCGCGCTCCAGAACATAAAGCTGGCCGTTGACCATGTCGTCCGCATGAACTTCCACATCAATGGCGAAGCGGGTTTCCAGATCGACCAGGTTCGAACGCTTCTGGTTGAGGATGTAAAGTGCGACATGCGTGGTGGTGCGGATGATCAGATTGTGGGACGCGCCTTTCAGCAGGTTGTCTTCAACTGACCGCAGCACGTGCAGGGCGACAGATTCCACCGACCGGATCATGCCGGTTCCCTGGCAATGCGGGCAAGGGGTGGTCGAGCTTTCCAGAACACCGGTGCGGATGCGCTGACGCGACATTTCCAGAAGACCGAAGTGCGATATGCGGCCAACCTGGATGCGGGCGCGGTCGTTCTTCAGGCAATCCTTCAGCTTGCGCTCGACGGACCGGTTGTTCTTCGATTCTTCCATATCGATGAAGTCGATGACAATCAGGCCGGCAAGATCGCGCAGGCGCAGCTGACGTGTCACTTCTTCCGCAGCTTCCAGGTTGGTCTGGAGTGCGGTGTCCTCGATATTGTGTTCGCGGGTCGATTTGCCGGAGTTCACGTCAACCGACACCAGGGCTTCCGTCTGGTTGATGACGATATAGCCGCCGGATTTCAACGTGACCTGCGGAGAGAACATCGCATCGAGCTGCGGTTCCACACCGTTTCGGATGAACAGCGGGGAGGGGTCGCGATAGGGCTGGACGTTCTTTGCATGGCTCGGCATGAGCATGCGCATGAAGTCCTTTGCCTCGCGGTAGCCTTCTTCGCCCGCAACAAGGATCTCGTTGATGTCCTTGTTGTAAAGGTCACGTATCGACCGTTTCACCAGACTGCCTTCCTCGTAAACGAGGCTTGGAGCACTGGATTTCAAGGTCAGTTCGCGGACATTTTCCCAAAGCCGCATCAGGTATTCGAAGTCGCGTTTGATCTCCGCTTTTGTCCGGCTTGCACCGGCCGTGCGCAGGATAACGCCCATGCCTTCCGGCACATCCAGTTCGGAGGCGATCTTCTTCAGACGCTTGCGGTCGGTCGGCTGGGTGATCTTGCGCGAGATGCCGCCGCCACGGGCGGTGTTCGGCATCAAGACGGAATAGCGGCCTGCCAGCGACAGATATGTCGTCAGCGCAGCACCCTTGTTGCCGCGTTCTTCCTTGACCACCTGCACCAGAATGATCTGGCGGCGCTTGATGACTTCCTGGATCTTGTATTGCTTGCGCAGCGGGACAATGCGCTCGGGAACTTCTTCCATCGCATCTTCCGCACCAACGGATTCGACGGCGTCGACATCGTTGTCGGCATCATCGTCATCGTCGTTCTGGTGCCGGCGGCGACGGCCGCGACCACGGCCACGCGAGCGAACCGGAGCTTCTTCCTCTTCCTCATCTTCGTCTGTTTCTTCCGCGGAAGATGAAGCTTCGTCGTCGTCTTCGTCAGAGGAGCTCTCGTCCGCGCTGCGGGCAGACACAGCTTCGCCATCCGCTTCGTCGGTGAAGGTCTCTTCGGTGGCTTTTACAGCTTCTTCGTCACCTTCGGCAGCTTCGTCGGAAGCGTCCGCTTCAACCTTGTCACTGGCGACAGAGTCGGTGGCTTCGTTGCGTGCTGCACGGGAGCGGCGGCGGCGCTTGGGTTTTTCCTCGCCATCCGAATCATCGCGCTGCCTGTCGGCTGCTTCCGCTGCCAGCAAAGCTTCGCGGTCAGCTACCGGGATCTGGTAATAGTCCGGGTGGATTTCACTGAAAGCAAGGAACCCGTGGCGATTGCCGCCATATTCGACGAATGCGGCCTGCAGGGAAGGTTCAACCCGCGTCACCTTTGCAAGATAGATATTCCCGCGAAGCTGCTTGCGATTAGCTGCTTCAAAGTCGAATTCTTCAACCCGATTGCCACGCACGACGACGACCCGGGTCTCTTCCGGGTGGCCCGCGTCGATCAGCATTTTGTTTGCCATTATTAAACTTCTCCACGGCAGCGCTCATGGGCGCATGTGCGAAACGCGCATCGCCCAGTAGGAGGATATCTGCCGTATTTGTTTTGCTAAGATGAGAGAGAGCATCTGCGCCCGGCGCGGTCGTATGATCAACGCAGGCAGCCGCTGAAGCGGTACCTTGCTGTATGTCGATCACCATGTGCATCGCGCGGGTCCTTCAGGCAACGCAGGCCCTCTAGTTAAGTCATTATACCTTGCGCCGGAATGCAGCCTGGCATCGCCAATGGACCTGCATCCGGTTCCGGAATGGGTTCGCTCCCAACGGCCGCCGAAAAACCTCGCCGGGGAAATTGCCGTTTTGTAAGGGCATCACGTCGCGAGGCGGGCGGTCTCAAAGAGGTGCCGATACCAGGTCCACTTTCTTCCAGGGCTTGTCTTGAAGCGGCAGAACGGCCTCTGTTCTGTCGTTAGAAGGCCTGGGAATGCGATAGCGTTGTGGATAGATACCCATGTCCGCTACCCGGGACGGTATCGGTTTCAAACCGAAATCCGTAAGGTACTTTTACGGTCCGACGCTGCGCATTGCAAGCAATGTGAATTGGATATGGCATTTTCCTTGCGTAGCGTATGGCGTATGACAGGGCCGGTGGGGGCTCAATATGCGAAGTTTTCGAACAACGTGACCGAAATAATTGAGTTCAAGGACGGAATGAAACCGCAAGTAAACCATGCCCTGAGCGCAGTTTTGACACTGGTGATGTCTGTTGCCGTGGTTTTGGGCCTCAGTGCCGGCACGCTCGCCGCGCTGACGATGACCGCATCTGCCGAGCCGGAGAAAGCCCAGGTGACCGGAGCGCGCGTGGCGGGTGATGAAACGCGCACGCGATTCGTTCTGGATATGAATCGGCAAGTCTCACCGGTCATTTCCGGCCTGGCCAATCCGGACAGGCTGATTATCGATCTTCCGGAAGTGGAATTTTCGATACCGGCCGATTCCGGCGAAAGCGGACGAGGGCTCGTCGCCGACTGGCGCTTCGGCCTGTTCGCGGTCGGCAGATCCCGTGTGGTGATGGATCTGACGGGGCCGGTCAAGGTCGACAAGACGTTCTTCCTGCCCGCCGTCGATGATCAGCCGGCCCGGCTTGTGGTCGATCTGGTGACTGCGAGCGCTGAGGATTTCAGGACCTTCGTCGAAACTTCCAGGCCGAAACGTGTCGCTACCAAGGACAATTCCAAACCCAAGAGTGATCGGCTGACCGCGCCAAAGAACAAGGACAAGCCGTTGATCGTTCTCGATCCGGGCCATGGCGGGATCGACACCGGGGCGGTAGGCGTTCATGGAACCCTCGAGAAAGCGATCGTCCTCGATTTTTCGAAGCTTCTGAAGGAAAAACTGGACGAAAGCGGTCTCTATAATGTGAAGCTGACCCGGGATGACGACACATTCATCCCCCTGGGGCGCCGGGTTGAGATCGGTCATGAACTCGAAGCCGACCTGTTCATTTCCATTCACGCCGATTCTGTTCGACGCGGCCAGAAATTCGCACGCGGCGCAACTGTCTACACGATTTCCGACAGGGCATCCGACCAACTGGCCGAAGATCTGGCTCAGTCGGAAAACATGTCGGATGTGATTGCCGGTGTGGATCTTGCAGAGGAGCCGACCGAGGTTACCGATATTCTGATCGATCTGGCGCGGCGCGAAACGCGGTCGTTTTCGGTCTACTTCGCCAGATCGCTGGTTGAGGAGCTGAAAAGCGCGGTTCGGCTGATCAATAATCCGCATCGTTCTGCTGGTTTCCGAGTGCTGAAAGCCCATGATGTGCCGTCGGTTCTGATCGAACTCGGCTACCTGTCCAACGAGTATGACGAAAAGCTTCTCATTTCAGACGAGTGGCGTGACCGCATGGCCAACGCCGTAACAGAGGCCGTTGATGGATTCTTCCGGCCCCGGCTGGCCCGGCAGCAAGCTTTGCCGTCCCAGTAAAAATCATTGTATTGCTTTAAAATTGGCAGGTTTGCACTGGCGATTGCCTCAGCATCGCCATATTGGTGCACGAGGAAGACGAACAAGTTTGTGCGACTGTCTGCATCGGTGATGCTGAGCAAAAGTTTCCGTGTTAAAAAGCTGGAAGCGCTAGGAACGGGGAAAGACGAGCCCGCGGTATGAGATTTTTGGTGAAGTTTTTTGGCTACCTGTTCGGAATCGGCGCGATCTTTGCGTTGCTGATTGCCGCTGGAGTCTGGATGTATTTGCAGGACCTGACCAAGGATCTGCCGGATTATACCGCCCTGAAGAACTACGAGCCGCCGGTCATGACCCGCGTGCACGCGGCCGATGGCAGTCTGATGGCCGAATATGCGACCCAGAGGCGCATGTTCCTGCCGATCCAGGCGATTCCGGATCGGGTCAAGGAAGCCTTCATCGCGGCCGAAGACAAGAATTTCTACACCCACATCGGTGTCGACCCGGAAGGCATTGCCCGTGCAGCGGTGCGCTTCATCCAGAATTACGGCTCGGGCCGTCGTCCGGAAGGGGCTTCGACCATCACGCAGCAGGTGGCAAAGAACTTTCTGTTGTCGGATCTCGTGAGCGAGGAGCGCGAACGCCGCTCTGCCGCCTATGAGCGCAAGGTCAAGGAAGCCATTCTGGCGCTGCGTATCGAGCAGGCCTACTCCAAGGACGAAATTCTCGAGCTTTATCTGAACGAGATCTATTTCGGTTTTGGTGCCTATGGTGTTGCTGCCGCGTCGCTGATCTATTTCGACAAGTCCGTTCACGAGCTCTCGCTTGAAGAAATCGCCTATCTGGCAGCTCTGCCGAAGGGGCCAAGCAACTATCATCCCTACAGGAAGACAGAAGCTGCAATCGCGCGGCGCAACTACGTGCTCGACCGAATGATCGCTGATGGGTACGTGAGTGCCCAGGAAGGCGAGGAAGCCAAACAGAAGCCGATTGTCGTCAAACCGCGTGAAACCGGTTCCCGACTGGTCTCCGCCGAGTATTTTACCGAAGAAGTCCGCCGCGAAGTGGCTGACATTTTCGGCGACAAGCGCCTTTATGAAGGTGGGCTTTCGGTTCGCTCCACGCTTGATCCGGAAATGCAGAAACTCGCCCGCAAGGCGCTTATGAATGGTCTGATCGACTTCGATCACAAGCGCGGAGGCTGGAGAGGTCCGGTCGACAAAATCGAGATTGGCGCTGATTGGGGAATTGATCTGGCGAAGGTGGAAGCCTTGGGCGACCTTCCCGAATGGAAGCTCGCAGTGGTTCTGGAAGCTGGCGGCGACGAAGCCAAGATAGGCCTTCAGCCGGAACGTGAAGTCAGTGGCAAGCTCTCCGACGAACGCAAGACCGGCCCCTTGTTCCTGAGCACCATGAAATGGGCCCGCGTCAAGGGCAAGACGCCCAGTGCCGTCTCTGACGTCCTGACGCCTGGCGATGTTGTTTATGTGGAAGAGAGCCCGGTTGCACCGGGAACCTACGAACTGCGTCAGATCCCGAAGGTATCCGGCGCGCTGGTTGCGATGGACCCCTATACAGGCCGTGTGCTTGCCCTGGTGGGCGGATTCAGCTTCGCGCAGAGTGAGTTCAACCGCGCAACGCAGGCCTACCGGCAGCCGGGTTCGTCCTTCAAGCCGTTCCTTTACGCTGCTGCACTAGATAATGGCTACACACCGTCATCGGTGATCATGGATGCGCCTCTGGAAATCAGCCAGGGACCGGGCCTCGGCACGTGGCGGCCGCAGAACTACGGCGGCAAATTCTACGGCCCGTCGACCTTGCGCACGGGGATCGAGCTGTCGCGAAACGTCATGACCGTCCGCCTCGCGCAGGACATGGGCATGCCGCTGGTTGCTGAATATGCGAAGCGCTTCGGCATTTACGACAACATGCTTCCGGTCCTTTCCATGTCGCTTGGTGCGGGGGAAACCACCGTGCTGCGCCTGACGACCGCCTATGCAACGATCGCCAATGGCGGCAAGAAAGTGCGGCCGACCCTGATCGACCGTATTCAGGATCGGTATGGCCGCACCATCTACAAGCACGACAGCCGCATTTGCGACGGCTGCACGCAGGACGTCTGGGAGGGGCAGGACGAGCCGACCCTCATTGATGACCGCGAGCAGGTTCTCGATCCGATGACCGCCTATCAGATCACCTCCATGATGGAAGGTGTGGTTCAGCGCGGCACGGCGACATCCGTGCGGGCGGTCGGGCGTCCGGTCGCCGGCAAGACCGGCACCACCAACGACGAAAAAGACGCCTGGTTCATGGGGTTCACCCCGGATCTGGCCGTTGGCGTCTTCGTTGGCTATGACACCCCGAAACCGATGGGCCGCGGTGCAACCGGCGGTCAGGTGGCAGCGCCTATCTTCATCGACTTCGTGAAGGCTGCGCTGGCCGACAAGCCACCGGTGGAATTCCGGGTGCCCAAGGGCCTCCAGCTGATTCCGATCAACCGCCGCACCGGTCTGAGAACCGCGGCAGGTGCGCCGGGATCTATTCTGGAAGCCTTCAAACCGGGCATGGCTCCGCCGGACAGCTACTCCGTCATCGGGTTCCAGGACACGATGGGGGTTCCGACGGCCGTTTCTCCGGAAGCGCAGCAGGCCGTAACGGTCGGCACAGGTGGACTTTACTGATCCAGCCGGCCGAGAGGCAGCTTGACTGGCCGGGCGGTTGGCGATCCGTTTCGACGGTTTACAGCGCAGTCCGGCTTGAGTAATGTCCCGCTCCAATTCTCGGCCCGGTGCCTCTTTGTGGAGACCGGGCCGCTTCACATCAAAAGCGAGGTATCCGATGCGCGCCGAAATGGAAGCGATCGTTGATGAAATCAAGCAGGCCATAAGCCTGCTGAGGAGGCATCTTTGACTGGGACCAGGCCGTTGTCCGTCTGGAAGAGCTGAACGCCCTTTCTGAAGATCCGAACCTGTGGAATGAGCCCTCGAAGGCGCAGAAGATGATGCGTGAGCGTCAGCAGCTCGATGACAGCATCTCTGGCATCAAGTCTCTGGAGCAGGACCTTTCCGACAACATCGAACTGATCGAACTTGGCGAGATGGAAGACGACAAGTCTGTCGTCGCCGATGCCGAGGAAGCTCTTCGCGGTCTGAAAGGCAAGGTCAACCAGCTTCAGCTCAATTCGCTGCTGTCCGGCGAAGCTGATGCAAACGACACCTACCTGGAAATCAACTCGGGTGCCGGTGGGACCGAGAGCCAGGACTGGGCTTCCATGCTGCTGCGCATGTATCGCCGGTGGGCGGAAAAGCGCGGCTTCAAGGTCGAGGTGCTGGAATATCATGACGGTGAAGAGGCGGGTATCAAATCCGCGACCTTGCTGATCAAGGGTGAGAACGCCTACGGCTGGATGAAGACGGAGTCGGGCGTGCACCGGCTCGTTCGGATTTCGCCCTACGACAGCAACGCGCGCCGTCATACCAGCTTCTCCAGCGCCTGGGTCTATCCGGTGATCGACGATTCCATCGAGATCGACATCAACGAGAGCGACTGCCGCATCGATACTTACCGAGCGTCCGGCGCGGGTGGTCAGCACGTGAACACTACCGATTCCGCCGTGCGTATCACACACCAGCCAACCGGCATCGTGGTGCAGTGCCAGTCCGAGCGCTCGCAGCACAAGAACCGGGCAACCGCCTGGTCGATGCTGAAGGCCCGTCTTTATGAAGCCGAGCTGAAAAAGCGTGAAGAAGAGGCGAGTGCAGAAGCTGCCTCAAAAACCGATATCGGCTGGGGGCATCAGATTCGCTCCTACGTCCTGCAGCCCTATCAGCTGGTCAAGGACCTGCGCACGGGCGTTGAAAGCACGTCTCCGGGGGATGTGCTTGATGGCGATCTGGACGAGTTCATGGAAGCTGCGCTGGCTCAGCGTGTCTTTGGTGGAGACCCGGTCGAAGTTGCGGACATCGATTAAGGACACATCGTCCAACGCACATGAAAACGGGGCCGTCTTGGCCCCGTTTTTTTTGTTGGAATGACTTTCAAAGTGCCAGCGCAGCAAAGCGATCGCCGGCGGCCAGAAAGGGAGCCGGATTGCTGGGCTTGTTGTTTCGACGAATCTCATAGTGAAGATGCGGGCCAGTGGACCGACCGGTGGAACCGACATTGCCGACTAGGTCTCCAGCCAGGACATGATCGCCTTTTGAAACTTTAATACGGCTCATATGGGCGTAACGGGTGATGAAGCCATTGGCATGGCGGATTTCCACCATATTGCCGTAGCCGCCATGACGTCCCGCGCTGATCACCGTGCCAGGTGCCGTTGCAACAACATTTGCGCCATAGGCGACCTTGAAATCGATACCGGTGTGCATCGCCAGCCGTCCCAGAAACGGGTCGACGCGCGGGCCATAGGTGCTGGATACGGAGCCGTTGCGGACGGGCCGTTGGATTGGGAGACGCAGCGCTGTGAACTTCACGCGCCTCAGAGTTTCAAGGGCGGTGTTGGCACGGTCCAGGCGGTCAGGGAAGTTCTCGTCATTGAGCGGCTGAAACGGACCGCCGAGAGATGTCTTTTCGCGTAATGTCGCGTTAAGCCCGGGCGTAATGGACCGCGTGATGCCCAGGATGTCCTCTATACGGCCTTCCGTGGCGATGGTGATCGCGTCGACAGCGGCCGTGCTTTCCTCGCCCATCACGGAGATATGCGCTTTTACGGCATCAAGCGCAGCTTGCTTTTCAGAGTTTTTTTTTAAGTCAGCGTCTGATGCGGCGGCATCTTTCACCGGCTGCTGAAGAATGGTCAGCGGATCGAACGACCGTGTCGACCCATCACGCAAGCCTAGAGCCTTGACCGGTTCTTCAATCAGTTCGCTCTCGCCGCCGATTGCCGACTTGTCGTTGCCATCCAGGGAGGCGAGGTTACGCTCATCGATGGAGGGTTTTTCCGGCGGCATCGGCTTGCTATCGCTCAGGTAGATCCCGACGCTTTCTGCCCGTGCCACAAGGTCGGCAACGATGGCGTGGCGCTGATTGAGATCCTGCTGCCGGCGAAGCACGTCCATGACCTTGATCTCGACAGTTTCCCGGTCGACCATCTGGCGGCTCGTCAGGTTGGCGATTTCGGTGCGCAGACGGTCGATATGGTCCTGATACTCCAGCACCAGTTCCGTCCGTTCCGCGCTGGCCTCAGCCATCATGTCGCTGCGCAGGGCGTAGTAACCTATCGTGCCTGCGACTGCCAAGGTTGCCGTCACGCAACCGATTGCCCCGCAAATCAGGTGAACCGGCCTCACACTGTAGGTGGTTGTCTTTGCGCCCTTTTCCAGAGCCGGGTGATGTGGCTCTGTCCGGGGGGCTTGATAGGTCCGCGTCGTTTCTTGGCGCTGTTGCATTGTCACTCAGTCACTGTCTGCATTCTGCAAGAGATCTGAGCCTGATTAGAATTTGGTAAGGTTAATAATTCGTCTTCATGCGCGTGAAATTTATCCGGCAAGACGCGCAAGAGGCTTGTAAAAACCGGGGGTTAGTCCTGCTTCAGAACGCGCGCGGTCGTTGAAAGGCGGTTTCAGCGCTCCCCGGAAATGGCGCCGCACAAAGCCCTGGAAAGCCGGTTCGGGTCTGATTCCCTGCCGGTCACACAAGAATCGGAACCATTTTGCACCGAAGGCGACGTGGTTCTTCTCGTCGCGATAAATGATGTCGAGGCATTTTGCGGTGTCCTCGTCATCGATTTCGCGTGCCTTTTCGATCATCGGCGGCGTGATGTCGAGGCCTCTGGCCTCCAGGACCAGGGGAATGATGGCCAGACGCGCTGCAAGGTCGTGCCCGGTGTCCTGGGCTGCCTGCCATAGACCATCATGGGCGGGAAAATCTCCATAGGAGGCATCCAGCTTCGCCAGGCGCTCCTGCAGCATGGCAAAGTGTTTTGCTTCCTCCAGCCCGACCCGAACCCAGTCGTCATAGTAGGAGCGTGGCAGCCGGACGTACGCAAATCGGCCAATCAGATCCCATGTCAGATCCACTGCGTTGAGTTCGATGTGCGCCAGCGAGTGAATCAGGGCAAGGCGGCCTGCCTTGCCCTTCAAATTGCGTTTGGGCATGTCGCGCGGTGCCAGCAGAACCGGCTTGTCGGGCCGCCCCGGCCGGTCCGGCATTTCTCCGTCAAGGGAAGGGGAGCCGAGCGCCAGGTCCCGTTGAAACCACGCCCTTGAAACAGCATAGGCAAGCCGAACCTTTTCGGTCGTGTCTGGTGCGCAGACAATCGCCTTTGCTCCGGCAACGAGGCTGTGGGGCATGGTTTCCATTCCGGGACGCTTCACTGGTTGGCAGGTCGTTGTCGAGGAGAAGACCTCACAGGGCTTGCGCAGCCTCAAGCACGGCGTCCGCGTGACCGGGAACTTTTACCTTGCGCCAGATCTGCGCGATCTTGCCGTCCGGACCGACGAGAAACGTGGAACGTTCGACGCCCATGTATTTCTTGCCATACATGGATTTTTCGACCCAGACGCCATAAGCTTCAGCGGCTTCCTTTTCCGTATCCGCCCCAAGTCTGATCGCAAGATTATGTTTGGCGATAAACTTGTCGTGCTTTGCGGCAGTATCAGGCGACAGCCCGATAATGGTCACGCCGAGTTTGGCAAACGCGTCGGTCTGCTCCGTGAAGGCGATAGCCTCCTTGGTGCAGCCCGGAGTGTCATCCTTGGGATAGAAATACACCACGACGGGTTTTCCTTTCAGGGCGCTCAGCGACACCTTCTTGCCGCCATCCCCCTCCAGTTCGAAATCCGGTGCGACATCCCCGACGGCCAATTCGCTCATCATGCCTTCCTTCTGTCAAAGTTTGTGCGTTAATGCCGGTTTCCGGCTGCTACTGCAATGGCTGTGGTCGCTTTTAGCAAAGCTTTCGCAGTATCATCAATCGCCAAGCGACTCGTCCGGAACAGCGGCGGCATAACGCGTTGCCTTGCTCCAAACTCGAACCCAAGCGCCTGTCTTACGCATACAGGCGAAAGATTGGATTGACGTATTTGCCAAAATCCGGCGAACCTGAGAACACGCCCAAAAAGGGGCGGCAAAAACGCAAGCGTTTGCGCTACTTTGCCGCCGCGGTTCTGATAGGTCTCGTTGCCGGTCTCATCTTTCTTTTTGCCACTGGCCCGGTACGCATTCCGCTTCTCGGGAGCCTTCTTGCCTATCAGGGCACGCGCGGCCAGGTGCAGCTGTCCATCGGCAGTGCGAGCGTCGATTTTACCGCTCCAGAAGGCATCAATATCCTGGTATCCGATGCGAAGGTGGACATTGCCGGCGGATCGCCTGTCAGCATCAGTTTTCCTGAATTGACCGCACCGCTGAACCGGGATGCGCTGCTTTCCGGCGAGGTTCATTTCTCGTCGCTTAACCTCGTGAAACCTCATGTCCGGATCGTTCTGGCTGGTGGGCCGGCAAAGCTCCCCAAAATGGGGCCGCTCATGGAGGCGGTCGACAGGGTGAGCGATGTCGTGGACGACCAGTTCGCCCGCCGGGGGCTCAGCTTCGTCAAGATCCGGGATGCTACTTTCGAATTGGCCGGATCATTTCCCAGGCGCTACTCGGGCATCGATGCGGACATTCTTCGCGACGAGAACCGCTCGATACGCGCCTTCGCCCGTGTCGCCGGGAACATATCAACCTGGCGGCTGGAGCTTGCCCGCAATGCCCCCCCAGGTGCGGATGCCAAGAGCATCGGCGTTGTGGTCAACGGCATCACACTTGCCGAATTGCTCGGTCCAAGTGCCAGATCGGTGCAGGGCAAGGGACTGGGACTTCCGGCTTCCGCGAAAATCGAAAGCCGGCTGACGGGAGACGGCAAATTCATTTCTGCCAATGCGGTTGCCCGCATTCGCAATGGCTGGTTTCAACTCGGCAAGACACTGGTGGCCTTTGACGATGCAGCACTGTCGCTGCTGTTCGAGGCAGGACAGGACACGATTGAAATTACCAAATCGCATGTCATTCGCGGTAACTCGCGCATCTTTTTTACAGGGTCTATCGGGCCTGTCGCAGGTGATTCACACGAGTGGCAGATCAATCTCGATTCGGAATATCCGCAGTTTGGATCTGCCGATGTTCCGGAAGAGCCGAATATGCTGGATGGCATCCAGGTCCGTGCACGGTTTGATCCGCTTGAGAAACTGCTGACGGTTGACCGTTTCACGGCTCGCGCCGGCAAGGCGGTAGTCCATGGGGTTGCTTCTCTGCAGATTACCCCTGAAGGGCCATATCTGGCGCTCGCCGCCGACGGCGAACTTATACCGCTTGCCGTCGCGAAGCAGCTTTGGCCGATCACGCTTGTGCCGCCGGCACGCCGCTGGATCATCGATCGCCTGAAGAACGGTCTGATCGAGACGGTTTCCTATACGGGTGCGCTGCGTCCGCCGGCATTCGATCCGCGTAACCCTGATCCGGGCTGGTCGGGCAACGATATGAGCCTCGACATGACGTTTTCCGACGGCGCGGTGACGCCTGTGGGTGACGTTCCCGAGATCGCCGGTCTCGAAGGCACGCTCACAATCAAGGATGAGACGTTGACCGTTTCAGCTAAAAACGGAACGGCGACGTCTTCGAAAGGTGGCCCGGTTGCCGTGCCGGATGGTGTCTTCCAGATTCATCACCTGCCGCTGCGGGATGGCAAGATGGCAAACGTGAACGCGCGTATGGAGGGAGCAGCGGCTGATCTCGGGGCAATGGTCAACAGCGCGCCTTTCCGTGTGCTGGACCGGGCAGACCTCAAGAATGACGGCGTTGAAGGATCAGGTGAACTCGACATTACCGCGTCGTTTCCGTTGGGCAGGGAAATCGATCTTACCGATATCGACTGGCAGGCGACAGGCCAGCTGAAGAATTTCTCGGACAGCAACCCGATAATGGGGCACACGGTCCGCAAGTCGGATGTTGCGCTGGATGCCAACAAGGATCAGGTCGCAATTACCGGAAAGGGCATCCTGGATGGACTTCAGGCCGATATCGACCTGGTCGTGCCCTTGGGCGAGTCCGGCGTTGCTGCGCGCCAGGATGTGGTGGTGTCACTCAACGCCCAGCAACTGAAGGACAAGGGTGTTGATCTGACGACCTTTCTTCAGGGCAACATGAAGCTCAGCGTTGCCAAGGTCAGTGACGGACAGGAATTTGTCATCGATCTGAAGCAGACGGATGTCAGGCTTCAGGCGCTTGGATGGCAGAAAGCCAAGGGCGTTCCTGCGAAGGCATCCTTCAAGCTGGTCGAGACAGATAAGCAGCGCCGGGTGAAGGACTTCAAACTTGTCTCGGAAGGGGTCGACGTTGCCGGTTCCATGCGATTGTCGCTGGCCGGTGATCTCGTCAGCGCGGCCTTCAGCACGTTCAAGCTGCGTCCGGGTGACAATGTCGAAGTCGACATCCAGAAAGCGTCCGACGGGCGCTACGATATCATATTTGCCGGATCCTCTTTCGACGGCCGTGGGCTGATCAAGAGCATGCGCAGCCCAGGCAGCAGCAAGGGCGCGGGCGATTTTTCAGGTGGCGCAAGAATTGCCGCCAATATCGACCGGGTCACCGGGTTCAACAATCAGGCCATCGAAAAGTTCGTGGGCAAGATCGATACCGGCGCCAAGGGACTGATTTCAGCAGATTTGAGAGGGCTGGTGAACGGTCGCGCGAATTTCGAATTCACCGTGACGGACCAGGGAGGCTCGCAAGCGGCCATCGGCCGGTTCGAGAACACCGGTGCGACGCTTCGGTTTCTCGATCTCTACAAGCGGATGCGCGGCGGAACTGGCGTCCTCAACGTTGCAATGGCCGACGAGAACAGTTGGGTTGGCGACTTCAACGTTCGCTCGCTAAGGATCACGGAAGATCCGGCCATCCAGCGTATCCGGGAACAGAATCGTGCCAAAAAAATTCCCGACGGGCGGCCGGTCAACAGCAGTGAAGCGGCGGATACCGCGAGTTTCGAAACGCTCGATATCAACTTCTCGCGGGACGGCGATTTGCTGACCATCAGCCGCGGTGCTCTTGAAGGCAATGCTCTTGGAGGAACTGTCAGCGGTTCGGTGGATCTGTCGCGACAAACGCTCAACCTGACAGGCACTTTCGTGCCGATCTACGCACTCAACAACTTCTTCGCCAAGATACCGTTGCTGGGTTTTGCGCTCGGCGGCGGTTCAGGCGAAGGCCTGATCGGCGTGACCTATCGTCTGTCGGGGCCCGTTTCCGATCCGGTGCTTTCCGTCAATCCGATTTCGGCGATTGCCCCTGGTATCTTCCGCAAGATGTTCGAGTTTCAGCCAAACTGAGTAAAAGCTCTTCCGCGCCGGGCCGGTTCTCCGATTTGCGGTCTCCGTCTGGCTGCGTTCGAGACGACTGGTCAGGAGGGCGGAACAAAAAAGCCGGGCATGGGCCCGGCTTTTGTCCGTCGAGAGCTTGGGTCGCTTAGACCGGCTTGAGAAGCACGTGCTTTTTCTTGCCGAGCGACAGTTTGACGATGCCGTCTCCGGTGACATCTGCAAGCGTGATCTGGCGCTTGTCGTCCTGTTCGCCCTTGTCGTTGATCTTCACGGCACCACCCTTGATGTTGCGGCGAACGTCTCCGTTGGAGGCGCAAAGCCCGGCGGTTACGAATGCGGACAGGACCCCGAGGCCCGCTTCCAGATCCGCTTTTGCGATTTCCACCGTCGGCAGGCCCTCGGCCGTCTGGCCTTCTTCAAAGGCCCTGCGTGCGGTCTCTGCAGCCGCTTCGGCGTTTTCCCGCCCGTGGATCAATGCGGTTGCTTCCGTGGCCAGGATCTTCTTGGCCTCGTTGATTTCGGAGCCTTCAAGCGCGGCCAGGTGGGCGATTTCGTCCATCGGCAGAACCGTGAACAGCTTCAGGAATCGCTCAACGTCCGCGTCTTCCGTATTGCGCCAGAATTGCCAGTAGTCATAGGCGGAAAGCTGCTCTTCGTTGAGCCACACCGCACCGGCGGCGGTCTTGCCCATTTTCGCGCCCGACGAAGTGGTCAGAAGCGGAGAGGTGAGGGCGTACGCTTCGACATCGCCCAGTCGGCGGACGAGATCCGTGCCAGACAGGATATTGCCCCATTGGTCGGAGCCGCCCATTTGAAGGCGGCAGCCCGTACGCCGGTAAAGCTCCAGATAGTCATAGCCCTGAAGGAGCATGTAATTGAATTCGAGGAAGGACAGATGCTGCTCGCGTTCCAGGCGCAAGCGCACACTGTCTCGCTGGATCATCTGATTGACCGAGAAATGCCGTCCGATATCGCGCAGAAATTCGACGTAGTTCAGTTTCAGCAGCCAGTCGGCATTGTCTACCATAATGGCATCCGTCGGGCCGTCGCCGAAGGTGAGGAGCTTTTCGAAAACCTTGCGAATGCCGGCCTTGTTTTCCTCAATCACCTCTTCGGTGAGAATCTTGCGGGATTCGTCCTTGCCTGAGGGATCTCCGACGCGCGTTGTGCCGCCACCCATCAGCGCGATGGGACGGTGGCCGGTTTTCTGGAACCAGTGCAGCATCATGATCGGCACAAGAGAGCCGGCATGAAGGCTCGGAGCGGTGCAGTCGAAGCCGATATAGGCTGTTACGGTTTCCTTCGCGCAAAGAGCGTCCAGACCGTTGGGGTCGGAGATCTGATGAATGAAACCGCGTTCTGAAAGAACGTTTAGAAAGTCCGATTTGAACTCGCTCATGTTCGCCTGTCCGTCCGTCTTGTGTGCCTGCCGGCATTCCTGCGGTCGTGCTCTAGCGCGTGCCGCAGGACTTGTAAATTGCGACGGCCGGAAAATCGGGAGCGCAGATGCTCTCAGGCGGCGGTTAGTTGCCTGCCTGGCCGTTGGCACGCACTTTCACGCAGACGAATTTCAGCTCGCCACCTTCCCAGGCAAGGCGCATGCCTTCCGAGAGTGTCCGCGGGACGGCTTCGCTGAGTGCTGCCTGGCATTCCGTCTCATCCTGAAACGTGCCTTGATCGGCAACAGCCCAGACATTCGGACCACTTAAAAGCTGAATGGAAACCGCCATAATCACCCACATGGAAAACTCCTTTTTTCTTGCCGGACCGCGAGGGGCCGGCGACTTCAAACATACTTTCAAGCTTAATCCGGCGAAAGTGAAGCATCGTGATGGTGGTCACAGCCAAAGTTGCCGGCAACTCCTAAATTGAAATCATCAGCAGCGCACGGAAAGCCGCTGTTCAACAATCGAAAGGAGTCGTCATGTTTCGCAAGTTTGCAATAGCCGCCGTCACAGTCGCCACCATGGCTACCGCTGCCGTCACCATTACTCCGAATGAAGCTCATGCCAAGAACCGCGGCGGTGCGATTGCCGCTGGTGCCATCATCGGCCTTGCCGCCGGCGCCATCATCGCTTCCCAGGCTCAGCCGCGCTACTACCAGCCGGTCCGCTGCCAGAAGCGCCCGGTGACCCGTTGGAGCCGTTATTACGGCCGCTACGTTGTCGTCGGTTACCAGCGCGTCTGTTACTGATCTCATCCACAATGTCTGCGAATGGCCTCCTTCGGGAGGCTTTTTCGTCTTGAGATTTGGTTGATCCTGCTTTTCAACACGGAACAGTGAAATTTTCATCCGGTGTTCCATGTCTTCCAATCTCCCACAGTCTCCTTCCCGGGCTCATGGCCTCATCTGCGGCACTCTGGAGCCTGGTCCCCTGAACGCCATCACGGATATCGACGGTGTTGCTGTCGGCCATCGGACCTTGAACGAGGGCGATCTCAGAACCGGGTTCACCGCTCTTGTGCCACATCCCGGCAATCTCTTTCGCGAGAAGCTTCCAGCCGCTGTCGAAGTCATCAACGGCTTTGGAAAGAGCGCTGGTCTGATCCAGGTCGATGAACTGGGAACGCTGGAAACACCGATCCTGCTGACAAACACCTTTGGCGTTGGAACCGGCGTAAACGCGCTTATCCGCCGGTCGATTGCCGAAAACCCGGAGATTGGCCGCTCTACAGGAACCATCAATCCAGTGGTGATGGAATGTAACGATGGCTATCTGAGCGACATTCAGGCAATGGCCTTGAGCGAAGCCGATGCCGAGGCGGCCCTGAATGCGGCCGGTAGAACGGTTGAACAGGGCAGCGTCGGGGCCGGGACGGGCATGAGTGCCTTTGGTTTCAAAGGTGGTGTTGGTACGGCGTCTCGTGTCTTTGATCTTGGCGAACGTCAACACAGGCTTGCCGCTTTGGTGCTTGCCAATTTTGGCCGGCCCGGCGATCTGGTGCTGCCGGATGGACGGCGGCCGCACCCAAAACAGGCCAGGCAAAGCGAAGAACGCGGTTCTGTCATCGTCGTTCTGGCGACGGATGTGCCTCTGGAAAGCCGGCAATTGAAACGGATTGCGCGGCGGGCCGGGGCAGGGTTGGCTCGGCTGGGTGCCTACTATGGCAATGGAAGCGGCGATATCGCGCTCGCTTTTTCAACTGCCTCAAGGGTTTCGCACTTCGAAGAGAGCGACTTTGTCGCTCGCGATATTCTTAGAGAAGACAAGATCGACGTCCTGTTTCAGGCGGCTGCCGAAACGACGCAGGAATCCGTTCTTAACGCAATGATCGCATCTCCGGCGATGCGCGGACGGGGGCGCAGCAAGCGGCCGTCACTTGCTGACTGGTTGCGCGTAAACGCTTAGATCGTGTGCGATTTATTTGAGCGAGATCCATTTCAAGCCGAGCTTGAGGCCTGCTGAGGGCGGTGGCCACCAGGACACTTTCAGCGTCACAGGTGTCCGGCGAATGCAAAGACATCGTTACGCTGACCAAACAAAAAGGCCGGGCAAATGCCCGGCCTTTCCGTTGATCTGAACCTGATGGGATCAGACAGAGTAGTACATGTCGAACTCGACCGGGTGCGGGGTCATTTCGTAACGCTCGACTTCTTCCATCTTCAGTTCGATGTAAGCGTCGATCTGGTCGTCGTCGAACACACCGCCAGCTTTCAGGAACTCACGGTCTGCATCGACTTCTTCCAGTGCTTCACGCAGAGAGCCGCAAACGGTCGGGATTTCTGCAAGCTCTTCGGCCGGAAGGTCGTAGAGGTTCTTGTCCATTGCATCGCCCGGGTGGATCTTGTTCTTGATCCCGTCGAGGCCGGCCATCAGCAGAGCGGAGAAGCAGAGGTACGGGTTCGCGGTCGGATCCGGGAAACGAACTTCAACGCGCTTTGCCTTCGGAGAAGCCGTGAACGGAATACGGCAGGAAGCCGAACGGTTACGCGAGGAATAGGCCAGCAGAACCGGAGCTTCATAGCCCGGGACCAGACGCTTGTAGGAGTTGGTCGACGGGTTGGTGAAAGCGTTCAGCGCTTTGGCGTGCTTCAGGATACCGCCGATGAAGTACAGGCAGTTTTCCGAAAGATCGGCATACTGGTTACCGGCAAAAGTCGGCTCGCCGTTGTTCCAGATGGACAGGTGGCAGTGCATGCCGGTGCCGTTGTCGCCGAATACCGGCTTCGGCATGAACGTGGTGGTCTTGCCGTAAGCATGAGCTACCTGATGGACGACATACTTGTACTTCTGCATGTTGTCGGCGCAACGGGTCAGGTTGTCGAACTTCATGCCGAGTTCGTGCTGGGCAGCAGCCACTTCGTGGTGATGCTTTTCGGTCGGAACGCCCATTTCTGCCATGACGGACAGCATTTCGGAACGGATGTCCTGAGCGCTGTCGACCGGCGGAACCGGGAAGTAGCCGCCCTTGGTGCGCGGACGGTGGCCGAGGTTGCCGGTTTCGTATTCGGAACCCATGTTGGACGGCAGTTCCGAGCTGTCGAGAATGAAGCCGGTGTTGTACGGGTCAGCGTTGAAGCGGACGTCGTCAAACATGAAGAATTCAGCTTCCGGACCGACGAACACGGTGTCGCCGAAGCCGCCGGACTTGACGTAGGCTTCTGCCTTTTTCGCGGTCATGCGCGGGTCGCGGTTGTAGCCTTCGCCGGTGACCGGGTCGACGATGTCGCAGAAGATCGCCATGGTGGACTGCGCGAAGAACGGGTCGATGTGTGCAGATTCCGGATCGAGGATCAGCATCATGTCGGACTCGTTGATGGCCTTCCAGCCGGCAATGGACGAGCCGTCGAAAGCAACGCCTTCAGCGAACATGTCTTCGTCAACGAGTGCTACGTCCATGGTGACGTGCTGCATTTTACCCTTAGGATCGGTAAAGCGCAGGTCGACGAATTTCACGTCTTTTTCCTGAATCTCCTTAAGGATTTCAGCGGCAGTGGTCATAGTGTCCATCCCTTTAGTTTTTCATGTGAACGGTTGGGTACTGTTCCGGTCCTGCAAAGTGTCTAATATTTGGCTCCGTTGCGTGGGACCGGAATTCGGATTGCCGGCGGTTGCCGGAATGGGTGGGTCAGATAGCGTCTATGCCGGATTCACCGGTACGGATACGGACTGCTTCTTCGATATTTGATACGAAGATCTTGCCGTCGCCAATGCGGCCTGTTTGCGCGGCGGATCTGATGGCGTCAACGGCTTTTTCAACCATGTCGTCGCCAAGCACGATTTCCACCTTCACCTTCGGCAGGAAATCCACGACGTATTCTGCGCCGCGATAAAGTTCCGTGTGGCCTTTCTGGCGACCAAAACCCTTGGCTTCCGTGACGGTGATGCCCTGGAGACCGACCTCTTGCAGAGCTTCTTTGACCTCGTCCAATTTGAAGGGCTTGATGATCGCTTCGATCTTTTTCATCACCTTGTGTCTCTCTCCACTTTAAAGGCCGGATAAGTTCGGCGTGCCCTTTTCCGGTGCGCAGGTCAAAGCGACCCACCCGAGCCCGGAAGGGACCGTTGTCAGCAATAAAGCACGATGTGTGCCAACCCGGCATGCCACCCCGGAAATTTTACCCGTTCGGGGAAATCCGCCACTAAAAGCGGCAAATTATACGAACGGAATGATTGCCTACCACACATGACATTGGTCATATGATGTTAAATTGAGCAAACAGATTAAAAAGTAGGCTGTATTTTATCATTTGGTCCAGACGTACATCCGCTGTGCGCATGGTGATTTGCACAATCTCACGTCAATCGAGTGCGGCAACAAGGCGGTGAAAAGGACGTAGGCCGAGATAGCGCAATTTCCGAGCGAGGAACCATCCTTATCGTTGTGCGTTGCAGACACACGGGAGAATGGAGACACTTATGCTCTTTTATGCTTTGGCTCTCGTGGCCATCGCACTTGTCGCCGGCACGTTCGGTTTCTTGGGAATGGGAGGTGCAACGGTGCCGGTTGCTCTCATCCTGGCCGGATTGTTTGGTGCGGTTTTAGTACTTTCGCTCATCGCGGGCGTGCTACGAAGGTAAACGCGAGAGTGCCAGTCCCTGCTGGTTTTTGATGAACGCAGCGTCTGGTCTGCAAATTTTAGTGAGGAAATCTTTGCGCAGGCTTACATGGCACAATGCCAGCCAGTCCGATGAGCAGCTTCGGGAATACCTCATTCTCGCCCTGTTGCGTTCGCGTACCTGCGTCATGCTGCAGGACGACTTGCTGAATTACCTCTACATCACGAACCTGCCGCATATTTGGTCAGCGCCTGTCGGGGATGCCCCGACGGATGAGGAAATCTTTGGTGCGGGCATCGGCAGGCAGCTCGGTGAGGCAAAGAAGGTGGTGCTGCAAACCGGGCAAGCGGCTAAACTGCAGGTCATGACCGACAGTGGTCAGATTTTTGAAGTCCACATCGAAACGATTGCCGGTGTCAAAGACGTTTCACAGGTTCTGACAACCATCGTCGACATCACTGAAAGCAGCCGCAGGGAGCAGGCGCTCAAGGATCTGCTGCTTGAGGTCAGCCACAGGTCGAAAAATCTTCTGGCGGTCATTCAGAGCCTTGCCACGCAGTCCGCGCGCTATTCAGGGTCTCTTGAGCAGTTCATAGCCGAGTTTCAGGGGCGTATCTTTTCCCTCTCCAATTCCCAGGACCTTGTGACGGAAGCTGACTGGTTCGGTGTGCGCCTTTTCGATCTTGCGCGATCTCAAATGCTGCTGTTCGGCGCAAGGCGCGTTGTTCCGATTTCTACGACAGGCGAAAACCCGCTGCTGACGCCCAATGCTGCGCTTTATGTGGGGCTTGGGCTGCATGAATTGATTGCTTCGACGTTTTCCGATTCAGGGCTGGAGGGTGTTGGCAACATATCTCTTACCTGCAAGACGATACTGCATCGGGGGCGGGCGTGTCTGTCCATCAACTGGACTGCCGGCTGTGCCGCTGCACCGGAAGCTGATGAGAAAACGGCAGGTAGCGTGGAAGAGCAGCACAGAAGTGCCTTTTCAGCGTTGTTGCTCGAAACGGTGTTACCGCAGTCCCTGAGCGGGTCTGCTACATTCAGTGTGTCCGCCGGCAGCATTTCGTACAGCCTGTTGTTTCCCAAAACAGACTACAACGTTCGTCAGGAGGGGCGTGAAGATATGATCTGGGCCTAGGATTTTCGTTGATCTGCTTAAGGCCTTGAGGGAATGTGTTCGACTTAACGTTGTTCCCGGATTTAAGCTTACGTATTTTTTGATTGATACTGTCGCGAATACTGAAATTAACAAATGTTATGAAGATTCTTGTTGTTTTCATGTTCGTTTTGCAAATGATTTTGTTGCCGGGCCCGTGAAAACTTTCTAATTCTGAGTCCTTCAAGCTTTCTTCCAGGGTCAGGCCAGCGGCGATGAAAAGACACATACCCCTTCTTGTGTTCGTGATAAGTGCGGCGATTGGCCTGTCGCTCACCTATGTCATTCTGGACAGGGAGCGGGCCGTTGAGCGACGCGAATTCGAAATACTCGCCGAAGAAGCTGTTGACCGTATTCGCGGACGCACCGAACAGAATTTTTCCCTCATTGCGGCAACGCATTCGTTTTTTGAAGCCGATCGCGGGTCGATATCTCGGCCCAAGTTTCAGAGCTTTGCCTTGGGGCTTTTCCTCAAGGGGCATCTGTCGGGAATGCAGGGGATTGGCTTCGCCAGATTGACACGGGCCGGTAGCGAGGATGAAGCCAGCCAGCTGTTGCTGGAGAACTATGACCTGGAACGTCAGGTCTGGCCGGCTACAGATCAGCCGTATCGTACTCCCATCGTTTTGATTGAGCCGCTGGATCTGCGTAACAAGGCTGCTCTGGGCTACGATATGTTTGCCGATGAAACACGCCGTAAAGCGATGATTGCGTCAGCTGAAAATTTTGACGTGAAGGCCTCGGCCCCTGTGATGCTTGTTCAGGAAATCACAAACGAAAAGCAAACCGGCTTTCTGGCGTATCTGCCCCTTTTGGCAGTGGAGGATGGCAGCGGAGAAACGCTGAACGGGGAAGATCGGATCGAAGGCTTTGTTTATGCGCCATTTCGTACCGGAGATCTGCACAAGGCTGCGCTGACGTCACCAACTCCGGTTCCGGTTCTCGTCAACACCACCGATGTTACGGACGGTGCCGCCGAACACCTTTATACATCGGAAGGTTTTGAAGAGCGTGCCGGAGAGGCGCGCTATCTTGTAACGCGGCAGATTGAAGTTGGCGGGAGAGTTTGGGAGATCTCGGTTATCGAAGCAGCCCACAAGGACAATGCCTTTCTTTATTGGCGTACCTTCATGCTTGGCTCGGTCTCTCTGCTTTTCTCTGCGGCTTTCGCGGTTTCGATTCGTTCCCGGTTGCGGGCGAGAGAGGCCAATCAGCGCCTGAAGGAAATGTCTGAAAAGACGATCCAGGAAAAGGACCTGATGCTTCAGGAAATGAAGCACAGGATCAAGAATTCGATTGCGCGCATTCTTGCAATTGCCCGCCAGACAGCCGGAGCTTCCGAAAGTCTGGAGGAATTCAACGATTCGTTCAGTTCACGGTTGCAGGCGATGGCAAATGCCCAGGATCTCCTGACCCGCTCCAGATGGTCAAAGGCCGATCTGAAGGCATTGCTTCTGCAAGAGCTTGAACAGGTTTTCGGCGAAGGAGCCCAGGGCATCAAACTTGCGGGGCCGGCGGTTCAGCTCAGTGAGACCGGCACTCATGCACTCGGGCTGGTGTTTCACGAACTTGCGACGAACGCGATGAAATATTCCGATGTCTTCGCTCAGAACGGGCGCTTCGAAGTGGTCTGGAGGGTCGTCCCGGCAAAAAAGGGCATGCAGCTTGAGCTCGATTGGCTTGAGGAGACCGGCAAGGTGGTCGAGTCTCCGAAGACCTTCGGCTTCGGCAGCAGGCTTATGGAAGCCTTGGTGGCTGGCGAGATGAACGGCAAGATCGATCGGCAATTCACCGCCAAAGGTGTCGCCATCCGCATTTCCGTGCCTCTGGTCTGAACCTGGTTGCAGGGCGCAAGATCCGGTTAGGCTGGGGCGAAGAGAAGAGGTGGCTGAAAAATGAGCCAGCACGACGCTATGTTGCAATGTGCGCTGCTGACCCCGCAGGAAATGGGAACTGCGGACCGACTCACAATAGAGGGCGGCGTTCCGGGAATTGACTTGATGGAACGTGCGGGCCTGGCCGTGGCGAAAGCTGCCGCGGATATGGTGCATGCATCGGGCCGGATCGTCGTTCTGTGCGGACCCGGCAACAATGGCGGCGATGGCTTCATTGCAGCGCGTTGTCTGGCCGCGGCGGGATACGACGTTGAAGTCAGGCTGCTCAAGTCACCAGATGGTCTGAAAGGGGATGCGCTTGAAGCTTTTCAGCGTATGAAACTTTCTGCCCTTCTTGCGGCAGAGGGCGATCATGTCGTGGGCGACTTAAACACTTCTCTGACAGATGCCGATTTGATTGTAGATGCTCTTTTCGGTGCCGGATTGGACCGGGCTTTGACCGGTGGTGTTGCGGAGGTGGTCCGAGCTGTCAATGCTTCCGGTACCGCTGTGCTTGCCGTGGATCTGGCGTCGGGAGTTCAGGGGGCAAACGGGGTGGTTGATGGCGAGGCCGTCAGCGCACGTGAGACTGTCACCTTTTTCCGTCAGAAACCGGGACATCTGCTTTATCCCGGCCGGCAACTCTGTGGCCGGATCAGTGTTGCGCAGATCGGCATCGAAGCGGGTGTGCTCGATCAAATCGCGCCCGCCGTATTCGCCAACGGTCCCGAACTCTGGTTGGGCAGTTGGCCGCAAGTCGCGCCCACCGGACACAAGTATTCCAGAGGACATGCGGTTGTTTTCGGCGGGCCGGTTGCGGCGACAGGCGCTGCGCGGCTGTCTGCCGGAGCTGCATTGCGGGCAGGGGCGGGCCTCGTCACGCTGGCCTCGCCCCCGGATGCGCTTCTGGTCAATGCCAGCCATCTGACGGCAGTGATGCTGAAGAAGGTTGCATCCGAAACCGGAATTCGCGACCTCTTGTCAGACAGGCGCCTCAATGCGGTTCTGATAGGTCCAGGCTATGGTGTCGGGGAAAAGACGCGCTTGGCAGCTGCGGATATTCTGGATGGCAAGCGGGCAAGCGTTCTCGATGCCGATGCGCTGACGAGTTTCGCGGACGACCCATCCGAATTGTTCGTTCGTCTGAAATCGCATCCGGAGCCTGTTGTCCTGACGCCGCATGAGGGGGAGTTTGTCCGTCTTTTCCCTGATCTTTCCGGTGACAAGTTATCCCGCGCTCGCGCGGCTGCGCGTAGATCCGGGGCTGTCTTGATTTTGAAGGGGCCGGACAGTGTTGTTGCAGCACCGGATGGGCGGGCGGCGATCAATTGCAATGCGCCGCCATGGCTTGCAACGGCAGGGTCCGGCGACGTGCTCGCCGGAATCGTTGTCGGTCTGCTGGCGCAGGGCGTTCCCGGCTTTGAGGCGGCGGCAATGGCGGTCTGGCTACACGGTGAAGCGGGCCGGGAGGCGGGACCGGGGCTGACCTCAGAGGATCTTGAGACAGCCCTGAAACCTGCGCTTCGCACACTTGTGGAGAAGTCCGGTTTCCGATGAGGCAAAGCACCGCTTTTTCCTTTGACGGGAAAATTTGCGATGCTATAGAGGCCCCGCTTAAATCGCTGGGTGCCGGGTCACTCACTGCGATGCGGATGTGGTGAAATTGGTAGACACGCCAGATTTAGGTTCTGGTGCCGCAAGGCGTGGGGGTTCAAGTCCCTCCATCCGCACCATTCTTCTCTATGATCGATATTTCCATGCCTGCTGGTATTCGGGCTGATTTAGGCTTCTCCCTTTGAGCCATGATCCGGTGCGGTCGTCACTTGTTGGGCTGGGTGTTGAAAGCCTTGCAGGCGCTACGCGCTCAAGTGCCGCCTTGGTAAGGAGCATCGTTGTGGTGCAGCTGGTGCGGCAGGCGCAGTGTTCGGCTGCGACATGTGCTGCGGGAATACCGGTGAAGCCAGGGGCGAACGTTTCGGCCCAGGTGGTCGGCAAAGATCAAATGACCTTGCCGAAAGAGCCGATTTCAGGCGATTTACGCCAGCAAAACCCTTGTCTCCCCTTGACACTTTCGGGCCTACGCAGTATCGCGCTCCCATCGTGCGTCTTGGACTGTGTTCAAGGCGATGCGTTGCCGTTTGAACGCTCCCGGCAAAAGGGGAGTGCAGGCAATGCGGCACACGGGATTTTAAAAACGAAACCTCCGGGGCGGATTGCCGCTCGGGACCGAGGACGACAAAACCCATGCAGGTAACCGAAACCCTCTCCGAGGGCCTTAAGCGTGAGCTGAAAATCGACATTCCGGCTGGTGATCTCGCCGCCAAGCTCGACGATTACATGGCCGACCTGAAATCCAAGGCCAACATCAAGGGCTTCCGCCCGGGCAAGGTTCCGCTGGCCCATCTGAAAAAGATGTATGGCCGCCAGGCCATGGCCGAGATCCTGTCGAACACCATCCAGGAAACGACTCAGAAGGCCGTTGAGGAGCGCTCCGAGCGCCCGGCTCTGACCCCGGAAATCGATCTGCCGGAAGAAGATGCCGAGAAGATCATGGCCGGTGACGCCGATCTTTCCTTCAAGATGACCTACGACATTCTGCCGAGCTTCGAGATCGTCGATTTTTCCGGTATCGAAATCGAGCGTCCGGTCGTTGAAATCGCCGAAGAAGAAGTCGACGAGCAGGTTTCGCAGATTGCCAAGAACAACGCTCCGTTCGACGCGAAAGACGGTGCGGCTGCCGACGGCGACCGCGTCACCATGTCCTACCTTGGCAAGATCGACGGCGAGCCTTTTGAAGGCGGTGCCGACGAAAACGGCATGCTGGTTCTCGGTTCCGGTCAGTTCATCCCGGGCTTCGAAGAGCAGCTCGTTGGCGTGAAGGCTGGCGACGAGAAGGTCGTGGAAGTGTCCTTCCCGGACGACTATCCGGCTGCACATCTGGCCGGCAAGGCAGCAACCTTTGACGTCGTCGTCAAGGAAGTTGCAGCTCCCGGCGAAGCCAAGGTCGATGATGAGTTTGCGAAGAACCTCGGCCTTGAGTCTCTCGACAAGTTGAAGGAAATCGTCCGCGGCCAGATCGAAGGCCAGTTCGGTCAGATGACCCGTCAGCGCGTCAAGCGCCAGCTGCTCGACAAGCTGGACGAGCACTATTCGTTCGACCTGCCCGAGAAGCTTCTGAACTCCGAGTTCGATGTCGTCTGGCGTCAGGTCGAAGAAGACATGCAGCGCAACGAGAAGACCTTCGAAGACGAAGAAACGACGGAAGAAGAAGCGAAAGCGGAATACCGCAAGATCGCTGAACGCCGCGTCCGTCTTGGTCTTGTCCTGTCCGAAATCGGTGAGCAGAACAACATCCAGGTGACTGACGAAGAACTGCAGCGCGCTCTGTACGACCGCGTCCGCCAGTTCCCGGGTCAGGAACAGCAGGTGTTCGAATTCTACAAGAACAACCAGCAGGCTCTGGCTTCCCTGCGTGCGCCGATCTACGAGGAAAAGGTCGTCGACTTCATGCTGGAACTCGCCAAGGTGACCGACAAGACGGTGACCAAGGAAGAGTTGGAGAAGCTGGTCGCTGAGGAAGAAGACGAATCCTAAGGTCAAACCGCTATCGAGAGCATCCTCTCGATAGCGGCCAATCTGGCCAATCGGTTTTCCCGTCTATCCCCAGATGTGGCTGCAGATTTAACCTTGCATTCACGCCGCATCTGTCATGACTTTGCGTTGAGGGCGACATCCCATATATACGGGGTGTCGCTTTTTTCGAGTCAGGCCCTGAATCGATGCGCTTCAAGGCCTGTTTCCTGTCTGGAGAGTCTCCAGGCAACATCTCAAGCATATGGATGAGGTATGAAGGATCCTGTCGATATCTACATGAACACTCTCGTGCCTATGGTGGTCGAGCAGACCAACCGGGGAGAGCGGGCCTTCGATATCTATTCGCGCCTGCTGAAGGAGCGCATCATCTTCCTGACCGGCCCGGTCGAGGATCATATGGCAACCCTGGTAAGCGCTCAGCTTCTGTATCTGGAAGCTGAAAACCCGAGCAAAGAGATCGCGATCTACATCAATTCCCCGGGAGGTCTCGTGACCTCCGGTCTCGCGATCTATGATACCATGCAGTTCATTCGTCCGGCTGTGTCGACGCTCTGCATTGGCCAGGCCGCTTCCATGGGCTCGCTCCTTCTGACCGCAGGCGAGAAGGGTATGCGCTACATCCTGCCGAATGCGCGGGTGATGGTGCACCAGCCTTCCGGCGGTTTCCGCGGTCAGGCGGCCGACATCATGCTTCATGCACAGGAAATCCTGGCTATGAAGCGCCGGCTGAATGATATTTACGTGAAGCACACCGGCCGTACTCTCGACCAGGTCGAGGGCGCGCTGGAACGTGACAACTTCATGACCGCTGAAAAAGCTAAAGAATTCGGGATCGTCGACAAGGTGATCACCGACCGCAACACGCTCGGCAGCGACGAAGAGAAGTGAGAGAGTTACCCGGCTTTAAGCATGGATTGAATTTCCACGCTTAAAGCCGGAAAATCCTCGGGTGATGCCGGGTTTTCATCTTCGCCTTAAACCTATATTGATTTTTACTGGCGAAGCATGATGACATCACAATGTGAAGTGGCGCGTGTGCGCCGCTTCTGAACCGGTTCAGTCATAATTTGGCCTTAACCGGAGAGATTAAGGGGAAATATCCCCCGTAAACGCGAGGTTGACTACATGACCAAGGCCAGCGGCAGCGATTCCAAGAATACGCTTTACTGCTCCTTCTGCGGCAAGAGCCAGCATGAAGTTCGCAAGCTGATCGCCGGCCCGACTGTTTTCATTTGCGATGAATGTGTCGAGCTGTGCATGGATATCATTCGTGAGGAGAACAAATCCTCGCTAGTGAAATCACGGGACGGGATCCCGACTCCTCAGGAAATTCGCGATGTTCTGGATGACTATGTCATCGGGCAGGGCAGCGCGAAGAAGGTTCTGTCGGTCGCCGTTCACAACCATTACAAGCGCCTCAATCACGCATCGAAGAACAACGATGTCGAGCTGGCGAAATCAAACATCCTGCTGGTCGGGCCGACCGGTTGCGGCAAGACGCTGCTTGCGCAGACCCTTGCCCGCATTCTGGACGTGCCTTTCACCATGGCAGATGCCACCACGCTGACCGAAGCCGGTTACGTGGGCGAGGACGTTGAGAACATCATCCTGAAGCTTCTGCAGTCCGCCGACTACAATGTCGAGCGTGCGCAGCGCGGCATCGTTTATATCGATGAGGTCGACAAGATCAGCCGCAAGGCCGACAATCCGTCGATTACCCGGGACGTTTCGGGCGAGGGTGTTCAGCAGGCACTTCTGAAGATCATGGAAGGCACTGTTGCTTCTGTTCCGCCTCAGGGTGGTCGCAAACATCCGCAGCAGGAATTCCTGCAGGTGGACACGACCAACATCCTGTTTATCTGTGGTGGTGCTTTTGCCGGTCTCGACAAGATCATCTCCGACCGCGGAACGCAGACCTCCATCGGCTTCCAGGCCAAGGTCCATGCACCTGAAGATCGCCGCATTGGTGAGCTGTTTTCCGAACTGGAACCGGAAGATCTGCTGAAATTCGGTCTTATTCCTGAATTCGTCGGCCGTCTGCCGGTGATTGCGACCCTTGAAGACCTCGATGAGGACGCCCTGGTCACGATCCTGACAGAGCCCAAGAACGCTCTGGTCAAGCAGTATCAGCGTCTCTTCGAAATGGAACAGGTTGAACTGTCCTTCCACGAGGAAGCCCTCAAGGCAATCGCCCGCCGGGCCATCGAACGCAAGACCGGTGCTCGTGGCCTGCGCTCGATCCTTGAATCCATCCTGCTCGATACGATGTATGAGCTGCCGGGTCTGAAGGGCGTGAAGGAAGTCGTGATCTCTCCGGAAGTCGTGAAGGGCGAGGCGCGCCCGCTCTACATTTACGAAGACCGTGAAGAAACATCGGCTACCAGCGCCTGAGGCGCTGAAGTCTGTTTCCAGTGACTTTGACGAAATGCCGCTCCAACCGAGCGGCATTTTGTTTTTGGGCGACAGGGCCATGTGGTGCAGCGTTTTCCACCGGCACGATGAGTCGTCAACAGACAAGACCTGTGGGCAGCAACCGATTGCCTTGACACCGGCAGGTCTGGTGTCCACCTAATAGGCCTAAGGACGGCTTATGCGGATTGTCGGCGCGCCCATCAGGGGTGCCGTGGTCTGGCCTTCAGGACCTTCGGTTCGAAGCCGTTTTCCAGTGTTTTGGCTGCCTTTTACCGAGTGGGGCCGGGACACGCTGAGAAAGGAAAAAAAATGAGCGACGCAGAAATTCGCGCCACAGATCAGGACAGCACGTCTGTCTACCCCGTCTTGCCCCTGCGCGACATCGTTGTCTTCCCGCATATGATCGTGCCGCTGTTCGTCGGCCGCGAGAAGTCAATCAAGGCGCTCGAAGAGGTGATGACCACCGACAAGCACATTCTTCTGGCGACACAGATGAATGCCGCTGACGATGATCCCAATCCGGACCAGATCTACAACGTCGGCACCCTTGCGACCGTCCTGCAGCTTCTCAAGCTGCCCGACAACACGGTCAAGGTTCTGGTGGAAGGCGGCGCACGTGCGCAGATCGGCGATTACACCGACCGTACCGACTACTTCGAAGCCTCCGCAACGGTTCTGCCGGAGCGTGATGGCGAGAACATCGAAATCGAAGCGCTTGCGCGCTCGGTCGTGTCCGAGTTCGAAAACTACGTGAAGCTGAACAAGAAGGTTTCTCCGGAAGTTCTGGGTGCGATCAATCAGATCGACGATTATTCCAAGCTGGCCGATACGGTTGCGTCTCATCTGGCAATCAAGATTCCGGAAAAGCAGGAAATCCTCGGCGTGGTTTCCGTCGCAGAGCGGCTTGAGCGCGTTCTGGGCATGATGGAGAGTGAAATCTCTGTCCTGCAGGTTGAAAAGCGCATTCGCTCCCGCGTCAAGCGGCAGATGGAGAAGACCCAGCGCGAGTATTATCTGAATGAGCAGATGAAGGCCATTCAGAAGGAACTCGGCGACAGCGAGGACGGCCGCGACGAGATTGCCGAACTCGAAGACAAGATCAAGAAGACCAAGCTGACCAAGGAAGCGCGTGAACGCGCCGCGGCCGAGATAAAGAAACTGAAACAGATGAGCCCGATGTCCGCGGAAGCGACCGTCGTGCGCAACTATCTGGACTGGATGATCGGCATTCCGTGGAACAAGAAGTCCAAGGTCAAACACGATCTTGCCTTCTCCGAGAAGGTGCTCGACACCGACCATTATGGCCTGGAGAAGGTCAAGGAACGGATCGTGGAGTATCTGGCAGTGCAGAGCCGGGCCAACAAGCTGCGTGGTCCGATCCTGTGTCTCGTTGGCCCTCCCGGCGTCGGTAAGACCTCGCTCGGCAAGTCAATTGCGAAGGCCACTGGACGTGAATTCGTTCGCATGTCGCTTGGCGGTGTGCGTGACGAAGCGGAAATCCGCGGTCACCGCCGGACGTACATTGGCTCGATGCCCGGCAAGGTTATTCAGTCGATGAAGAAGGCGAAGAAGTCCAACCCGCTCTTCCTGCTCGATGAAATCGACAAGATGGGCATGGATTTCCGCGGCGATCCGTCTTCGGCTCTGCTGGAAGTGCTGGATCCGGAACAGAACTCGTCCTTCATGGACCACTATCTGGAAGTCGAATACGACCTCTCGGATGTGATGTTCGTTACGACGGCGAACACGCTGAACATTCCGGGCCCGTTGATGGACCGTATGGAAGTGATCCGCATTGCCGGCTACACGGAAGAAGAGAAGGTGGAAATCTGCCGCCGTCACCTCATTCCGAAAGCCGAGAAGGATCACGGCCTGCGTGAAGGTGAGTTCTCCATCGAGGATGAAGCGCTTCACTTCATCGTGCGCCGCTACACCCGTGAAGCAGGTGTGCGTAACCTTGAGCGTGAAATGGCAACCCTGGCCCGTAAGGCGGTCAAGGACATCCTGATGAGCGACAAGGAAAGCATCACGGTGACGAGCGAAGTTGTCGAGAAATATCTCGGCGTTCCGCGTTACCGTTACGGTGAAGCTGAACTTGAAGATCAGGTCGGTGTCGTGACTGGCCTTGCCTGGACGGAAGTCGGGGGTGAGTTGCTCACCATCGAAGGCGTCATGATGCCTGGTAAAGGCAAGATGACCGTCACCGGCAACCTGAAAGACGTGATGAAGGAATCGATTTCTGCAGCGGCGTCCTACGTCCGTTCGCGGGCGATCGATTACGGCATCGAACCGCCGACCTTCGAGAAGAAGGACATTCACGTCCACGTTCCGGAAGGCGCCACCCCCAAGGATGGCCCGTCCGCGGGTATTGCCATGGCAACGGCCGTGATCTCGACCATGACTGGAATTCCGGTTCGCCGGGATGTGGCGATGACTGGTGAAATCACCCTGCGCGGTCGCATCCTTCCGATCGGTGGTCTGAAGGAAAAGCTGCTGGCCGCTCTGCGTGGAGGCATCAAGCTGGTCATGATCCCGGAAGACAACGCCAAGGATCTGGCGGACATTCCGGACTCGGTCAAGAACTCGCTTGAGATCATCCCGGTTTCGGGCATGGAAGAAGTGCTGAAAAACGCTCTTATCCGTCAGCCTGAACCCATCGAATGGGATGAGACAGCCCACGAGGCCGCAACCAAAGCGCGTGAAAAGGACGATGACGCCTCCGGTGTTCTTGCCCACTAATCGCGACATTGCAGTGCATAAATTGGAGAGCCCCGGGAAAACCGGGGCTTTTCTTTTGAATAATCGGTCGAAATGGCTGTTTTCTGCGAAAAAACCACTTGCGTTTCAGTTCAAATCAACCGAATTTCGCGCAACGGCGCTGACAGGAATCGTCGGCAATCTGCCGTTTCTTAGAAAGGTATCTGCTATGAATAAGAACGATCTGATCGCAGCTGTTGCAGAAAAGACCGGCCTCACCAAGGCGCAGGCAGGCGAAGCAGTTGACGCAACTTTTGATGCTGTGACCCAAACGCTGAAAAGCGGTGACGAAGTCCGCATCATCGGTTTTGGTAACTTCACTGTTTCCGAACGTGCAGCAACCGAAGGCCGTAATCCGCGGACTGGCGAAACGATTCAGATCCCGGCTTCTAAGACGCCGAAGTTCAAGGCCGGCAAAGGCCTGAAGGACGCCGTGAACGCCTAATAGCGCTCACCTGCGATTTCTTCGCTGAGCCCCGTATCCGGAAACGGATGCGGGGTTTTTCTTGTCTGGCTGATCTATTTTGGGTGGAGGGCTGGCGACGTGCGCCGTCTTCAGTATAGTCCGCCTGTCGTGAGGCGATGCCAATTGCTCGACAGGAGTTGGAATGTCACTGCAAGCCTTGATCCGCAGGCGCCAGCGGGCGCTTTTTGATGCCTGGGTCCGTAACCCTCTGGTGCAGGTTCAGGTGGAACACCCTGAAGCCCTTGGCCACCTGGTGTTCCTCGATGATTTTGATGATGACGTACACACTGCCAAAGTCGGCAGGAGCAGCCTGAAAAACGTTGCTGTCGTGCGGAAACCCGGCAATCCGGATGAATATGCCAGCGTCTGGGTGAGGGCGGGTTATTCCTCCTATCAGAAAGCCTGGCTGCGTTTTGTCGAACAGGTCTATGGCATCAAGGCGACGCCATCCGACCTTGCCGGCTATAATATCGATCACCTTCTCAACAAGGCGCGCAGTCCCAACAAGGCCGGTTTCATTCGGGTCGAGGCTATCAATGATGCCGTCAATCAGGCCTGGGGCGGCTTGTTCGAACGTGCCGCCAGCAATCCCGACTTCAGCGCAAATCAGAATCGTCTTCGCCGGACGATGTCCTGGATTATAGCCGCAAAGCTCATGGATCAGCCGCCGCCGAGGGGACCGAACGATCAGCAAGGGATTGCCCGTCTGGTGCAATTCTTCAATCAGAACGGTCTTGCCGCGGACAACCCGCAGCGCGGGCTCGTCGACATGCTCGAGTTTGCCTACAAGTTCCAGTAGGCTTACCTGGCGTGCGCGATTGCCTCTTGCGCGACGCGTTGTCCGGAAAGCCAGGCGCCGTGTACGGTTGCCGGATAGTCGGCAACTGTTGCTTCTCCAGCAAAGAAGACCCGGCTGTTGAGGTTCGCAGCCAGAGCTGTTCTTGCACCGGGCGCCACATCAACCGGCAAGAAAGAGTAGGAGCCTTGTGTCCACTTATCCTGTTGCCAGGCTGAGCTTATGCTGGTGACAGGTGGCGGTATGTCGCGTCCGAACATGGTCTGCAGCGCTTCAAAGGCGGCGCGTCTGCGGTTCTCTTCACTGAGCTTTTCAAGTTCCAGCGCAAAGGCTCCGGCATTCAGTGCGCAGAGAATCGGTTTTCCGGTGACGGGAAAAAGATTTGGCCAATAGGCAAATGCGTCATGGGTGGTGGAGATGCGGCCGAAATTCAGGACGGTTTCGTGCCAGAAGGGTTCTGGAAACGACAGATAGACCTTGTCGAGCAAGCCCATCCCGAGAGCATCGATAGCGCGGCGCTTGGTATCGGGGAGAGGCGGGGAAAAGGCGATTGAACCAGCCTTCAGGGCACCGAGAGGCACCGTGCAGACCGCATAATCAGCCTCAAGAACCTTGCCTGCGACGCTGACGCTGACGCCTTTCGAGGAATGCTCGATGCGGTCCACGACGGCTTCGGTGAGGATGGTCAATCCTTGAGATACCCCTAGTGCAATCTTGTCGTAGCCGTCTGGCAGCACCGCATCGGGTCCACCAAATGCCGTGCCTTCGTCTACGCCCGCCAGCGACAATTCGGTGGTTGAAGCTGCGAATTCCTGCTCCAGCAGGCTATGCGCCAGAAAGCCGATTTCGTCATCTGTGAGCTGCAACAGGGATCTCTGTTGGCGAATCTTCCTGATGGCATTCTTGGCGGAAATCCGGGAGAGGGAGGTTTCATTTTCCTCCATGAAGCCCTCCAGAGCATCTGCGAAGATCTCGAAACGCTCGACCGAGCGGCCATCATGTCCGGTCAGATCGAAGACCTCCTCGTTATCATAGTCCCAGTCGAACAGTGGTTGAGAGAAACGCTGTGCGAGCTCCGTGATCGGGTTGGCTCTGGTTCCGTGGATCCAGCTTGCTCCAAGATCCAGCGGCGTACCCAGTGACCTGTCGGTATGCAGACGGCCGCCGATCCGGCTGCGAGCCTCAAGCACGATTACAGAAAAACCACTGTCTGCCAGCGTTTTCGCCGCAGCCAAACCGGCGATACCTGCGCCGATGACCAACGCTTTGCGGCCATTGGCAGAAGAGGCAGCGCGGGCTCCTTTCAAAAGCGGCAGAGCGAAGAGACCTGACAAAATTCCTGTCAGAATTGACCGGCGTGACGTCAGCATGGTGTTGGCTTTCTCCTGCTTCCGGAATAGCCAGTTTGCCTTCAGTTCCCACCGTCATCCACAGGCTTTGGCATGGAAGTAGAAATCTGAGATTTTGCTCTTGCCAAGCAGCTGGCGAGCCCCTAAAAGGCGTCTCACCTCGTTGAGGGCGATTAGCTCAGTTGGTAGAGCGCTTCGTTTACACCGAAGATGTCGGGAGTTCGAGTCTCTCATCGCCCACCATTCCCCCTCGTAAAATCCGCCAATTGAACCCACGGTGTCTGTGCATCGGGGGCTATTTGCATTGTTTGCTGTCGTTAGGCTCCGCCAAGCGACCGGCTGGCGGAGACGGTCAAACTCACATTGTCTCCCGGGTTCCTGCGCTCGGTTGCGCTTTTGTGCTGTGTTGATTTCGTTTTGCCTTCGATTGGTGAGTTTTCTTTTTCCTTTTTGTCCGATAAACTTCTTCGGCTAAATAAAAAACTGTTTGAAGGTAGCTACTTGGCGCGATGGGGATCCTAGTTTTCATCAAGATGTTCGGGGCGGTCATGCTGCTCCTGTACGCGGTTCGGATGGTGCGAACGGGGTTTGAAAGAGCTGCCGGGCCCTCGCTCAGGCGTGCCATTGGCAAGGCGTCTGCCGGGCCGGTTGCCGGCGCCTTGTCGGGAACAGCTGTTGCCATCTTGCTGCAAAGCGCAACAGCGGTTGCGATTCTGGCGGCAGGATTTGCGACATCCGGTTTTATTACCACCGCTGCCGGATTGGCGGTGCTGTTGGGGGCCGATCTCGGCTCGGCGCTTGTCGTACAGTTCCTGGTCTTCGATCTCAGTTGGCTGGTGCCTCTCTTGTTGGGAGGTGGCGCCTGGCTGTTCCTGAAGCTCGACGCGCGGTCTGCAAAGCAGATCGGACGCATTCTTTTGGGAATTGCCTTTATTCTGATTGCGCTGCAAATGATCGGCGAGGCGACAACGCCTTTGAAGGAAGCGCGATTCATGCCGCAGTTTGCAGGCTACCTTGCGCAGGACACGCCGACGGCAATGGCCGTTGGCGCTCTGCTGGCGTTTCTGGTGCATTCCAGCGTGGCAGCTGTTCTGATGATCGCTGCCCTGGTGCAGAAGACAGGTCTGCCGCACGAGGCCGCCATTCCGCTTGTTCTGGGGGCAAACATCGGTGCCGGTATCGTCGCGCTCTGGCTGACGCGCGGCATGGACCGCAAGGCCAAGCTTCTGCCACTCGGAAATTTTGTGTTCAGATCCACCGGTGCTGTGCTGGTGATGCTGGCGCTAGAAGTTCACGATTTGCCGCTGGCAGCGCTCAGCACGGATCCGGCACAGCAGATTGTTGCCGTTCATGTCCTCTTCAATCTTCTTCTCGTTCTTGTCTGTCTGCCACTGACGAAGCCGGTGGCCTGGCTGGTCGAGCGCCTGGTGCCTGACACTCAGGAAGCAGAGGAGAGGGACCGGCTGATGCCGCAAAGCGCGCTCGACAAACAACTGATCGGCAATCCCAGGCTCGCCCTTGCCAGCGCTACACGCGAGTTGCTGCGCATGGGAGAGCTGGTCGAGGTGATGGCCAGACCGGTTCTCATGATGCTGGAGAAGGGCAGTGAGCCGGAAATCAGGCGCCTGCAGCAGTTGGACAATCAGGTCAACGCGATCCACTCCTCGGTCAAACTCTATATCGCGGAGGTAAACCGAGGAGAGCTGACTGGAGAACAGGCCGAACGCAGCATGGAACTGGTCGGTTTCGCGGTCAATCTGGAGAGGGCAGGTGACCTGGTGGCAAAGAACCTTCTCGAACTTGCGCTTGAACTGCAGAAAAACAAGATCAGCTTTTCGCAGGAAGGGCTGAAGGAGCTGACCTGGATGCACGACCGCGTTCTGGCAAATATGGAGTTGGCCCTCAATGTGCTGGTCTCCGCCGATGTCGCT
This sequence comes from Stappia sp. BW2, assembly GCF_008107695.1. Classification (GTDB taxonomy): domain Bacteria; phylum Pseudomonadota; class Alphaproteobacteria; order Rhizobiales; family Stappiaceae; genus Roseibium. The sequence continues at coordinate 1,210,521 of NZ_VIRG01000070.1, forward strand.
TCCGCGCGTGAGCTGATTGCAGAAAAAGACAAGATGCGCACGCTGGAGAGGGAAAGCCATAACCGGCATCTTGAGCGATTGAAGTCCAAGACGGTTGAGAGCATGGAATCGAGCAACGCCCATCTGGAGGTGATGCGCAGTCTCAAGGAAATCAATTCTTTGTTCGCTGCCGCGGCCGTTCCAATTCTCGCCAAGGAAGGCCTGCTGCGCGACACGCGGCTGGTGCCTGCGGAATAATAATGCCCGGCCAGCTTGCTGGAGCCGCGCAAACCTGAGTCACCTTGTGTGCCGGCGAAACGGTCTTGCTTGAAGCCAACAGAAAATGGCCGCTCAAGGCACAGACAATTCCGTTACGAAACAGGAAGTTATCCACATTGAATGGCAAAGCAGCCTTGGGGAAAATCTGCGATTGGGCGCGGCTTTGTCAAAAAACGGCAATTCGGATGGAATAGGGTGCTTGACTTCCCAAACCAGCCGCCGTACATCAGCGCCACTTCAGGGCGACAACGCGTTGCCTGACGAAGCGGGTGTAGCTCAGTTGGTTAGAGTGCCGGCCTGTCACGCCGGAGGTCGCGGGTTCGAGCCCCGTCACTCGCGCCACTTCCCATCAATGTACTTTGGTGCAACGGGAAATGGCGCAGATACCGTGAATGTGCGGGTGTAGCTCAGTTGGTTAGAGTGCCGGCCTGTCACGCCGGAGGTCGCGGGTTCGAGCCCCGTCACTCGCGCCACTCACGGTTTCTCTTCTTCACCAGATAAATCTGCCGAAATGGTTACGCCGCGCTTGAAGCGGTTGTCTTGTTGCGTCGGTCGTCGCCCCCCTTGGCATCGACGGTAATATGACTATCATGCGTTCAATGCAGGTGCGGCGCAGTTCATTCAAATTTCAGCTCTTTTGGTGTTTGAATGTCGCAGTTCGCGATTCTGCGCGCGGGTTGAATACGAACGCAGGTGCGGCATATTTCCTGAAGGGTTGTGCAAAGTTTTTGCCCACCTGCAAACTGGCTGAAATTAAGGATTTGTCGGGGGTAGGTGCGAAGTAGGTGCAAACATGGCAAGAGTTTGACCGCATGTGGGTCTTGCGTTGCACCAAGTCGTAAGCTAAGCGTGCGATCGCATGTTGGTTTCATTATGCCGACGGGCACTGCGTGACCTGCCGGTATAATGAGGCAACGGGGCGCGCAGCCCCGGCACCGGATCGCCTCCCGATCCGCCTCCATATGCAAGGACGCGAAAGACATGGAAGAACTCTTGCGGGAATATGTCCCGATCGTCGTGTTCATCGGCATTGCGCTGGTGATCGGCCTTGCGCTGCTTATTTCGCCGTTCATCCTGGCTTACAGGAATCCGGATCCGGAAAAGCTGTCGGCCTATGAGTGCGGTTTCAACGCCTTCGACGATGCGCGCATGAAATTCGACGTGCGCTTTTATCTGGTCTCGATCCTATTCATCATCTTCGACCTTGAAGTCGCGTTCCTGTTCCCCTGGGCAACTGTTTTCGGTGACCTTGGCTGGTTCGGCTTCTGGTCCATGATGGTCTTTCTCGGTGTCCTGACCGTCGGCTTCATCTACGAATGGAAAAAGGGAGCGCTGGAATGGGATTGACCACGACCAAGCCGCTCGTCGCGCCGCAGCCGCAGGGTGTTATCGACCCGAACACGGGCAAGCCTGTCGGCGCGGATGACGCATTCTTCATGGAAGTCAACAACGAGTTGGCCGACAAGGGTTTCCTCGTCACCTCCACCGACAACCTCATCCAGTGGGCCCGCACCGGCTCTTTGATGTGGATGACGTTCGGTCTGGCGTGCTGCGCCGTGGAAATGATGCAGATGTCCATGCCGCGCTACGATGCCGAGCGCTTCGGTTTCGCGCCGCGCGCTTCTCCACGCCAGTCCGATGTCATGATCGTTGCCGGAACGCTGACCAACAAGATGGCGCCGGCGCTGCGCAAGGTCTACGACCAGATGCCTGAGCCGCGCTATGTCATCTCCATGGGCTCCTGTGCCAATGGTGGCGGTTACTACCACTATTCCTATTCTGTGGTGCGTGGATGTGACCGGGTCGTGCCGGTCGATATCTACGTGCCGGGCTGTCCTCCGACAGCCGAGGCGCTGCTCTACGGCGTGTTGATGCTTCAAAAGAAGATCCGCCGTACGGGCACGATCGAGCGATAAGGATCTGCCGCCGGAGAGGCGGCGGATTTTTGAGGAAATGGGCGCATGGCGCCCGTAAAACTGACTGACCGGGCCGCGTCCTGTGGGGCGCACTGAAGACCCGGCAAACTGGATCGATCTGCAGTTGGCACGTAACCGGAACCGGTTAGCCGCCTGTTGATCCACGAGTGAGGTCGAACACGATGGACGAGACGTTGAAGGAACTCGCTGAGCATATCGAGCTCGGTCTGGGTGAGTCCCTTGTGTCCTGGAAGGTCGAATACGGTGAGCTGACGCTGACCGTAAACGCGACCGATATTCTCGATGCGATCCGCTTTCTGCGCGACAACAGTTCGTGCAAGTTTGTCAATCTGACGGACATTTGCGGTGTGGACTATCCGTCGCGCGAAAAGCGCTTCGACGTTGTCTATCACTTCCTGTCTCCTGTTCAGAACCAGCGCATCCGCGTGAAGGTGGCCACCGACGAGAATACGCCGGTCGCATCCCTGACACCGCTGTTTCCTGGTGCTGAATGGTTCGAGCGGGAAGCCTACGACATGTATGGCATTCTGTTTTCCGGCCATCCGGATCTTCGCCGTATCCTGACCGACTACGGTTTCGACGGCCATCCGCTGCGCAAGGACTTTCCGGTTACGGGCTTTGTGGAAGTTCGCTACGACGACGAGAAGAAACGCGTTGTCTACGAACCGGTACGCCTGAATCAGGAAATGCGCTCCTTCGACTTCCTCTCGCCCTGGGAAGGCACGGACTACGTGCTGCCTGGTGACGAGAAGGCAACGACGAACTGAGGGGCGGAGCAGGAATGAGCGAACGACTTTCAGGTGGTTGTCTTTGCGGCGAAGTGCGGTTTACCGCAACGCCCGTTGACGGCGAAATGGGGGTCTGCCACTGCGCCATGTGCCGCCGCTGGACCGGTGGTACCTACATGGCCGTCAGCTGCGGATCGATGGACAGTCTTGATGTTGAAGGTGAGGATGCGCTCGGCGTGTATAAGTCTTCCGACTACGGCGAACGGGTTTTCTGCAGCAAATGCGGTTCCTCACTGATGTGGCGCATGGCCGATGGCTCGCATGTGAACGTTTCCGCGCAAGCCTTTGACGACCCTTCCGTGTTCAAGTTCATGTCCGAAATTTTCGTTGACGAACAGCCGGAAAACTACGCTTTCGCTAATGAAACCCGCAGAATGACCGGTCCCGAAGTCATCGCCTATTTCACGCAAAAAATGCAGGAACCTCAAAATGGCTGAGGCTCAGGTTCGTAATTTCAACATCAACTTCGGTCCGCAGCACCCGGCGGCGCACGGTGTGCTGCGCCTCGTGTTGGAACTCGACGGCGAAGTGGTAACGCGTGTGGATCCGCACATCGGTCTCCTGCACCGTGGAACCGAAAAGCTGATCGAGCAGAAGACGTATCTGCAGGCCGTTCCTTATTTCGATCGCCTCGACTATGTGGCGCCGATGAACCAGGAACATGCGTTTGCCCTCGCTGTTGAGCGCATGCTCGGTGTTGAGGTTCCCAAACGCGGCCAGTTGATCCGCGTCCTTTACTCGGAAATCGGCCGTCTGTTGTCGCACCTTCTGAACGTGACGACCCAGGCCATGGACGTCGGCGCCCTGACGCCACCGCTTTGGGGCTTTGAGCCCCGCGAAGAGCTGATGGTGTTCTACGAGCGAGCCTGCGGTGCGCGTATGCACGCCGCTTACGTCCGTCCGGGCGGGGTTCACCAGGATCTGTCGCGCGAGTTGCTCGACGATATCTGGGACTTCTGCGATCCGTTCCTGCAGACGCTCGACGATATCGAGGGGCTTCTGACCGACAACCGTATTTTCAAGCAGCGTAACGTTGACATCGGCGTTGTCGATCTGGATGACGCCTGGGCTTGGGGCTTCTCCGGTGTGATGGTTCGCGGTTCCGGTGCACCTTGGGATCTGCGCAAGTCGCAACCTTATGAATGCTATTCCGAACTTGATTTCGATATCCCGATCGGCAAGAACGGTGATTGCTATGACCGCTACCTGATCCGCATGGAAGAAATGCGCCAGTCAGTCCGGATCATGAAGCAGTGTCTTGAAAAGCTGACCGTCGAAACCGGTCCGATTTCCTCTATCGACGGCAAGATCGTGCCGCCGAAGCGTGGTGAGATGAAGCGTTCCATGGAAGCGCTTATTCACCACTTCAAGCTTTACACCGAAGGCTATCACGTGCCCGAGGGCGAAGTTTACGCCGCCGTCGAGGCACCGAAGGGTGAATTCGGCGTCTACGTGGTCGCGGACGGTACCAACAAGCCGTACCGTTGCAAGATCAAGGCTCCGGGTTACAGCCACCTACAGGCCATGGACTTCCTGTGCCGCGGGCACATGCTTGCCGACGTTTCGGCAGTGCTGGGGTCGATGGACATCGTGTTCGGTGAGGTCGACCGCTGATGCGGGCGGCTCACAACCAATTTTCGATCCTGGCAGCCGCCCGTCCGGCTCCGGTCATTATGACAGAACGGGGATAACACCATGGCAGTTCGTCGACTTGCCGCGGAACAACCAGAAAGCTTCGCGTTCACCGAGAAGAACCTCGAGTGGGCGAAGAAGCTGATCGACCGTTATCCGGAAGGCCGTCAGGCCTCCGCGGTCATTCCGCTTTTGTGGCGTGCGCAGGAACAGAACGATGGCTGGGTGAGTGAGCCGGCGATCCGCTATATAGCGGAGCTGCTGGACATGCCGAAGATCCGCGTTCTGGAAGTGGCAACGTTCTATACCATGTTCCAGTTGCAGCCGGTCGGAAAGAAGGCGCACATCCAGGTTTGCGGTACGACGCCCTGTCAGCTGCGCGGTTCCGAAGACCTGATCAAGATCTGCAAAAGCCGCATTGCCAAGCACATGCATGAAATTTCCGAGGACGGCATGTTCTCCTGGGAAGAAGTCGAGTGCCTGGGAGCCTGCGTGAATGCGCCGATGGTGCAGATCTTCAAGGATACCTATGAAGACCTCACGCCGGATAGCTTCAACGAACTGATCGATGATATTGCCGCCGGCAAGGAAGTGACTCCGGGCCCGCAAAACGGTCGCCGGTTTGCCATGGCCGAAGGCGGTCAAACGAGCCTGACCGAGATCGATGACGATACAAAGGGTGTTCTGCCTGTCCCGCATCTGGTCGATGGATCTGAAGTAGCCTCTCATGCCTTTGCCGGTCCTTCGATCAACGCAGGCGGCAACGATTATGATGGTGTGCCGACGCCGGCTGAAGACGCGGTCGCTCGTGTGAGAGCTGCTCATGCAGCCAAATCCGAGCAGAAGACCGAAGAACCTGTTGGCAAAGTTGCCGCTCCGGAGAAAGCAAAGCCTGCAGCGCCCAAAAAGGCGCAGTCTGGCGGGGGCGACGCCGCAACGTCTCCTTCCACACCCAAGGCACGCAGCGAGAACAAGGGTCGTCCCGATTCAAACGACCGGACAGAAGTCGAGGTTGCTCGCACCGCTGATGCCAGTGATGACGAGACCTCCGCAGCGGACAAGGGCGGTAAGGTCGAGAAAGAGCCTGAGCTGCTGAAGTCAGCGCGTGACGGCAAGGCAGACGACCTCAAGAAACTCAAGGGCGTCGGACCCAAGCTGGAAGAAACGCTCAACGAACTCGGGTTCTACCATTTCGACCAGGTCGCAAACTGGGGTCCTCAGGAGATTGCCTGGGTCGATAGCCGGTTGAAGTTCAAGGGCCGGATCGAGCGTGATGGCTGGGTCGAACAGGCAAAGATCCTCGCTTCCGGCGAGGAAACGGAATTTTCCAAGCGCGTGGAAGCCGGTGAAGTGGCCTCCTCCAAGAGCGAAGACTAGGGGGAAGAGATGCTGAAGGATCAGGATCGGATCTTCACCAATATCTACGGTCTCCACGACTGGGGCCTGGAAGGCGCCAAGAAGCGCGGACAGTGGGACGATACCAAGGGCCTCATCGACAAGGGGCGCGACTGGATCATTCAGGAAATGAAGGATTCGGGTCTGCGTGGCCGTGGCGGTGCGGGCTTCCCGACTGGCTTGAAATGGTCGTTCATGCCGAAAGAGTCCGATGGCCGTCCGGCATATCTCGTCGTCAACGCCGACGAGTCCGAGCCAGGCACCTGCAAGGACCGCGAAATTCTGCGGCACGATCCGCACACGCTGGTCGAAGGTTGCCTCGTCGCCGGTTATGCGATGGGTGCCATTGCTGCCTATATCTACGTACGCGGCGAGTTCATTCGTGAGCGCGAACGCCTTCAGGCAGCTATCGACCAGGCGTATGATGCCGGTCTGATCGGCAAGAACAACAAGAACGGCTACGACTTCGACATTTATGTCCACCACGGTGCAGGCGCCTACATCTGCGGCGAGGAAACTGCGCTGCTGGAGAGCCTGGAAGGCAAGAAGGGCCAACCGCGCCTGAAGCCGCCATTCCCGGCCAACGTCGGCCTCTATGGTTGCCCGACCACGGTGAACAACGTGGAATCGATCGCTGTTGCTCCGACCATCCTGCGCCGCGGTGCTGCATGGTTCTCGGCGCTCGGCCGTCCGAACAACACAGGTACCAAGCTTTTCTGCGTTTCCGGTCACGTCAACCAGCCGTCGACCTTCGAGGAAGAGCTGGGCGTTCCGTTTGCCGAGATGATCGACAAGCATTGCGGTGGCATCCGGGGCGGTTGGGACAATCTGCTTGCCGTTATTCCGGGCGGTTCATCTGTTCCGTGTCTGACGTCGGAGCAGATCAAGGACGCGCCGATGGACTTCGACACGTTGCGCGGCCTTGGCTCCGGCCTGGGCACGGCGGCCGTGATCGTGATGGACAAGTCGACGGACATCATCAAGGCCATTGCCCGCCTGTCCTACTTCTACAAACACGAAAGCTGCGGCCAGTGCACGCCGTGCCGTGAAGGCACGGGCTGGATGTGGCGTGTGATGGAACGCATGGTCAAGGGTGAGTCCTCCTATGAGGAAATCGACATGCTGTTCAAGGTGACCAAGCAGGTCGAAGGCCACACGATTTGCGCACTCGGGGACGCGGCCGCCTGGCCGATCCAGGGTTTGATCAAGAATTTCCGGCCTGTTATCGAGCAACGCATCGATGACTATGTCGCCAAGTCGAAGTCTTCTTCGACCATGGTGGCGGCTGAGTAAGCGGAACGGGATTTGGAGAGCAACGGATGACGAAGCTCATCATCGACGGCAAGGAAGTGGAAGTCCCGGCGGATTACACGCTGCTTCAGGCCTGTGAAGAGGCGGGCGCCGAGGTTCCGCGCTTCTGTTACCATGACCGGCTGTCGATTGCCGGCAACTGCCGCATGTGCCTGGTGGAAGTGAAGGGTGGACCGCCCAAGCCGACCGCCTCCTGCGCCATGGGTGTGAAGGACCTGCGTCCGGGACCCAACGGCGAGCCGCCGGTGGTCGAGACCAAGTCCGAAATGGTCAAGAAGGCCCGCGAAGGGGTGATGGAGTTCCTGCTCATCAACCACCCGCTGGATTGCCCGATCTGTGACCAGGGCGGCGAGTGTGACCTGCAGGACCAGGCGATGGCCTATGGCGTCGACGGATCCAGGTTCCACGAGAACAAGCGCGCCGTCGAGAACAAGGAAATCGGTCCGCTGATCAAGACGATCATGACCCGCTGCATCCACTGCACACGTTGCGTCCGTTTCACGACGGAAGTGTGCGGTGTCACCGATATGGGCCTGATCGGCCGCGGCGAAGATGCGGAAATCACCACCTATCTCGAGGCGGCTCTGTCGTCCGAAATGCAGGGTAACGTCGCAGACCTTTGCCCGGTTGGTGCCTTGACGCACAAGCCTTATGAGTTTCACGCCCGTCCTTGGGAATTGACCAAGACCGAAAGCATCGACGTGATGGACGCGGTTGGCTCTGCGATCCGTGTCGACACGCGCGGCAAGGAAGTCATGCGGGTGATGCCACGCCTCAACGAAGAGGTGAACGAGGAGTGGATCTCCGACAAGTCCCGTTACATCTGGGACGGTCTGAAGACCCAGCGCCTCGACCGGCCTTATGCCAAGAAGGACGGCAAGCTGCAGCCTGTGTCCTGGGGCGAAGCGTTCCAGATCATCGCCGACAAGGTGAAGGCCACGAGCGCTGACAAAGTCGGTGCTCTGGCCGGCCAGATGGCAGGCGTTGAGGACATGTTTGCGCTGAAGACCCTGATGGAAAAGCTTGGTGTTGCCAACATCGACAGCCGCTTCCCGGGATCTCCGCTGCATCCGAAAAATGGCCGTGCAAGCTATCTCTTCAACAGCACCATCCAGGGCATTGAAGACGCTGACGCGATCATGCTGATTGGCACCAACCCGCGCCAGGAAGCACCGGTTCTGAACGCCCGTATCCGCAAACGCTGGGTCCGGGGCGACGTGACCATCGGCCTGATCGGCGAAAATGCAGACCTGACCTATCCGGTGACCTATCTGGGGGCCGGTCCGGACAGCCTGAAGCAATTCGTGAAGCACGCTCCGGCAAAGTCCGAGCGTCCGATGTTCATCATCGGCCAGGGTGCGCTGAACCGTCCGGACGGGGCTGAAATCCTGGCAACGCTTGCCGAGGCTGCCAAGTCTCTGGGTGTCGTGAAAGACGGCTGGAACGGTTTCAACATCCTGCACACCGAAGCTTCGCAGGTCGGCGCGCTCGATCTCGGTTTCGTACCGGGCGAGGGTGGCAAGGACACCGGCGCAATGCTCGAGCCGGGCGCACTGGATGTGCTGTTCCTGCTCGGCGTCGATGAAGTTGAAGTTCCGGAAGGGGCTTTCGTTGTCTACCAGGGGACGCATGGCGACCGCGGTGCACATCGTGCCGACGTGATTCTGCCAGGTGCCGCCTACACGGAAAAATCCGCGATCTACGTCAACACCGAAGGCCGCGTTCAGATGGCTGACCGGGCTGCGTTCCCTCCGGGCGATGCCCGCGAGGACTGGGCAATCCTGCGGGCATTGTCTGCGGTTCTTGGTCAGACGCTGGAGTTCAACTCTCTTGCCGAATTGCGTGCCAAGCTGTTTGAAGCTGTGCCGCACATGACGGGCATCGATGCGATCGAGGCCGGTGATGCTGGCGATATCGAAAAGCTCGGTAACGCCAAGGCCAATATGGATAGCGCGGGCTTCGCCAATGTGATCCGCGACTTTTACCTGACCAACCCGATCGCTCGCGCGTCGAAGACGATGGCCGAGTGTTCGGCGCTCGCCAAAACGCGAGCGGCAGAAGCAGCAGAATAAGGGGTAGGGGACCGATATGTCTGAGTTCATGACGACCTACGGTTGGCCGTTCCTCTGGATGGCGTTCCAGAGCATTCTGCTGATGGTCGTGCTTCTGGTGATTGTCGCCTATGTGCTTTACGCAGACCGCAAGATCTGGGCTGCCGTCCAGATCCGCCGTGGTCCGAACGTGGTTGGCCCATGGGGCTTGCTGCAGAGTTTCGCCGACCTCTTGAAGTTCGTTCTGAAAGAGCCGGTGATCCCGTCCGGTTCCAACAAGGTGCTGTTCCTGCTGGCGCCACTGGTGTCCGTGCTTCTGGCTCTTGCAGCCTGGGCTGTTATCCCGGTGGCGGACGGTTGGGTGATCGCCAACATCAACCTCGGCGTTCTCTTTGTCTTCGCGGTGTCATCGCTGGAAGTCTACGGTGTCATTATCGGTGGTTGGGCATCCAACTCCAAGTACCCGTTCCTGTCGGCGCTGCGTTCCGCCGCGCAGATGGTTTCCTATGAAGTTTCCATCGGGTTCGTCATCGTAACCGTGCTTCTGTGCGCCGGAACGTTGAACCTGTCCGGGATCGTACACGCTCAGCAAACCGGTCTTGCCAACATGCTCGGCGTGCCGTGGCTGTCGTTTCTGAACTGGTACTGGTTGCCGCTGTTCCCGATGTTCGTGGTGTTCTTCATCTCCGCGCTGGCTGAAACCAACCGTCCGCCATTTGATCTTGCGGAAGCGGAATCGGAACTGGTTGCCGGCTTCATGGTGGAATACGGCTCGACCCCGTACATGATGTTCATGCTCGGAGAATATGTCGCCATCTGCCTGATGTGCGCCCTGATGAGCATCTTCTTCATGGGGGGATGGCTGCCGCCGTTCGACTTCGCACCCTTCACCTGGGTTCCGGGCATCGTCTGGTTCCTTCTGAAGTGTCTCCTTGGCTTCTTCATGTTCGCCATGGTGAAGGCGATGGTCCCGCGCTACCGCTATGACCAACTGATGCGCCTGGGCTGGAAAGTGTTCCTGCCGCTGTCGCTTGCCATGGTCGTGGTCGTTGCCGCAGTCTTGATGATCATGGGCTGGGCACCGGGCTCAGCGTGACCATCTCGCTCGCCGGTGCGATCGGCGCCGCCGTCGGACTTTATGTCGGCTGGCTCGATTGGAAGATCCTGAAGGGTATGCTTCAGGCGGCTGAGACGAAGAACAGACAAGCTGGCGGCGACGGTGGTGTCGCAGCCAGACACAAGGCGCTCCTGGGCGCACTGGTTTTTGGAGTTCCGGTGTTCGGTTTCCCGATCATCGGCTATTGGGCCGCCAGTCAACTGGCTGGTTGAGGAAAGAGAGGCTAAAAGCGATGGGACTTAGTCAAGCCGTCAAATCGCTGTTTCTGCAGGAGTTCGTGTCTGCCTTCGTTCTGGCGATGCGCTACTTCTTCAAGCCGAAACCAACGGTCAATTATCCGTTTGAAAAGGGCCCGGTGAGCCCGCGTTTCCGTGGGGAACATGCTCTGCGCCGTTATCCGAACGGCGAAGAGCGCTGCATCGCCTGCAAACTGTGCGAAGCGATTTGCCCGGCACAGGCGATCACCATCGAGGCCGGTCCGCGCCGCAACGATGGCACGCGCCGCACCACGCGTTACGACATCGACATGGTCAAGTGCATCTATTGCGGCTTCTGTCAGGAAGCCTGCCCGGTGGATGCGATCGTCGAGGGCCCCAATTTCGAATTCGCTGCGGAAACCCGTGAAGAGCTTTACTACGACAAGGAAAAGCTGCTTGCGAACGGCGACCGTTGGGAACGCGAAATTGCCCGCAACATTGAAATGGATGCTCCTTACCGTTAGGAGCATACACACCAATGGATTCTAGCCCGGCAATCCGGTCGGGCACAGCACTTCCGGCCGCAAGGCCACACGACAGGCAGGTCTTCGAAATGATCCTGAAAGCCCTCTTTTTCTACCTGTTTGCCGGCGTCACACTGGCGTCAGCATTCATGGTGATCGCGTCGCGCAATCCGGTGACGTCGGTTCTGTTCCTGATCCTGGCGTTTGTGAATTCCGCAGGTCTTTTCATTCTGCTGGGTGCCGAATACCTGGCCCTTCTGCTGGTGGTCGTCTATGTCGGCGCGGTAGCGGTGCTGTTCCTGTTCGTCGTCATGATGCTGGATGTGGACTTTGTCGAATTACGACAGGGCTTCCTGCAGTATCTGCCTATCGGCACTCTGGTCGGTGTGATTCTGCTGGTCGAGCTGCTGATGGGCCTCGGTGCCTGGGTCATCGCACCGGGCGTTCTCGGCCATGGGGCCGAACCAATGCCCGCGCTGAGCGAGGTGAGCAACATCCAGGCAATCGGATCGGTGCTCTACACCAAGTACATCTACTTCTTCCAGGTCGCTGGCCTGGTTCTTCTGGTGGCCATGATCGGGGCAATTGTCCTGACCCTGCGCCACAAGCCAAATGTCAAACGTCAAAGCATTCCGGACCAGGTTGCGCGCAATCGCGAAACCTCTATCGAGGTCCGCAAGGTGGAAACGGGCAAGGGTATCTGACGCAACCACGTTGCGTTTTCGAGAAAGTCCGGGAACCGGCACGCTCCTCCGTGCTGTTTCCGGTTTGGGTAAACGAGGGGAGCACGGCGAGGCGCCCATGGAAATCGGTCTGTCGCACTATCTGTCGGTCGCGGCGATCCTGTTCACAATCGGGATCTTCGGGATCTTCCTGAACAGGAAAAACGTGATTGTTATCTTGATGTCTATCGAATTGCTTTTGCTGTCGGTGAACATCAACTTTGTCGCCTTCTCGTCGTTCCTCGGCGACATGATGGGCCAGATCTTCACCATGCTGGTTCTTACCGTGGCTGCCGCAGAGGCCGCCATCGGCCTTGCGATCCTGGTGGTCTTCCACCGGAACCGCGGCTCCATCGCCGTGGAAGACGTCAACGTGATGAAAGGGTAGGAGCTGATGTATTCCGCAATCCTGTTCCTGCCGCTGATCGGCTTCCTGATCGCCGGTCTTTTTGGCCGCGCTATCGGAGCCAAGGCCAGTGAATATATTACCAGTGGTCTGCTGATTGTTGCAGCACTGCTGTCCTGGATCACCTTCTTCGGGTTCTGGCTCGGCGGCTCCGAATTGCAGGTCGTTGATCTGTTCCGCTGGATCAATGCCGGTGACCTGAAGGTATCCTGGTCCATCCGGGTCGATACATTGACTGCCGTGATGCTGATCGTGGTGACCACGGTCTCCGCGGTGGTGCACGTCTATTCGATTGGCTATATGCATCACGACCCGCATCGGCCGCGTTTCTTTGCCTATCTGTCGCTGTTTACGTTCGCGATGCTGTCGCTGGTAACAGCCGATAACCTGCTGCAGATGTTCTTCGGCTGGGAAGGTGTGGGCCTTGCCTCATACCTCCTGATCGGCTTCTGGTACCAGAAGCCATCTGCAAACGCGGCCGCGATGAAGGCATTTGTCGTCAACCGCGTTGGTGACTTCGGATTTGCGCTCGGCATTTTCGGCGTTTTCTACCTGTTCCAGAGCATCGATTTCACGACCATCTTCAACGATGCGCCGTCCTTCATTCAGGAGCACGGCGAGGTGATGACGTTCCTCGGTTATCATCTTGATCCGCATGCCGCGATGACGGTCGTCTGCCTGCTGCTCTTCATGGGCGCCATGGGCAAGTCGGCTCAGTTCCTGCTGCACACCTGGCTGCCGGACGCCATGGAAGGCCCGACGCCGGTGTCGGCGCTTATCCACGCGGCAACCATGGTGACTGCGGGTGTCTTCATGGTGGCGCGCCTGTCGCCGTTGATGGAACTCTCTCACACAGCGCTGACAGTGATCGTGTTCTTCGGTGCAACGACGGCCTTCTTCGCCGCGACCATCGGTCTGGTGCAGAACGACATCAAGCGCGTGATTGCCTATTCGACCTGTTCTCAGCTCGGCTACATGTTCGTCGCGCTTGGGGTAGGGGCTTACTCAATCGGTATCTTCCACCTGTTCACGCACGCCTTCTTCAAGGCACTCCTGTTCCTATGCGCCGGTTCGGTCATTCACTCCGTTTCCGACGAGCAGGACATGCGCAAGATGGGCGGGTTGCGGAAGCATATTCCGATTACCTACTGGACGATGATGATCGGCACGCTCGCTCTGACGGGTGTCGGTATTCCGTTCACCCATATCGGTTTCGCAGGCTTCATTTCCAAGGATGCGATCATCGAGGCGGCCTTTGCAGGCTCCACGGGCGAACACGCCAATCCGATGGCGCTTTACGGCTTCTGGATGACCGTGATCGCTGCTGCACTGACGTCGTTCTACTCCTGGCGTTTGACCTTCATGACCTTCCACGGCAAGCCGCGTGCTTCTGTCGATGTCATGAAACACGTGCATGAATCGCCGCTGGTGATGACCGTGCCGCTGTTCATCCTGTCCATCGGCGCCGCACTTGCCGGCATGGTCTTCTACGGTTCGTTCTATGGCGAGGGCTATGCGGAGTTCTGGAAGGGCGCGCTGTTCACAGGTGAAACCAACCACGTGTTGCATGCCATGCATGACGTACCCGGCTGGGTGACGGTCTCGCCGTTCGTGATGATGGTTCTGGGCTTCCTGGTTGCCTACCAGTTCTATGTCCGCTCTCCGGAGATGCCGAAGCAGCTGGCGGAGCGCCATTCCGGCCTCTATCAGTTCCTGCTCAACAAGTGGTACTTCGACGAGCTCTATAACTTCATCTTTGTCCGTCCTGCCATGTGGCTCGGCCGGGTCCTCTGGAAGAAGGGCGATGGAACCGTGATCGACGGTTACGGCCCGAACGGTGTTGCCGCCCGTGTCCAGAACCTGACCGACTGGGTCGTCAGACTGCAGACCGGATATCTCTATCACTATGCATTTGCGATGCTGATCGGTGTGGCTGCGCTTATCACCTGGTCGATGTTCACCGGTGCGGGCACCGGCGGGGGTGCACACTAATGATTGACTGGCCAATTCTGTCACTCACGACGTTCTTGCCGCTGCTGGGCGTGCTCTTCATTCTCCTGGTTCCGGGAAATGACGAGGGCAGCAAGAAGAACATCCGTATGGTCGCTCTGGTGACCACCTCGGTGACCTTTCTTCTGTCACTGTTCATCTGGGGCAATTTTGACTACGAGAACTCCGGTTTCCAGTTCCTGGAGCACCGCGAATGGCTGGGTAGCAACATCAGCTACCGCATGGGCGTTGACGGTATTTCCGTCCTCTTCGTGATCCTGACCACCTTCCTGATGCCGTTCTGCATCCTGGCCTCCTGGGACAGCGTACAGAAGCGGGTAAAGGAATACATGATCGCGTTCCTCGTTCTGGAAACGCTGATGATCGGCGTCTTCTGCGCGATGGATCTGGTCGTGTTCTACGTCTTCTTCGAAGCCGGCCTTATTCCGATGTTCCTGATCATCGGTGTGTGGGGCGGTCCACGCAGAGTCTACGCGTCCTACAAGTTCTTCCTCTATACGCTGCTCGGCTCCGTTCTGATGCTGATCGCCATCATGGCAATGTACTGGAACGCCGGCACCACCAACATTGAAGAGTTGCTGGTGCATCAGTTCCCGGGTGGAATGCAGACTTGGCTCTGGCTGGCTTTCTTCGCGAGCTTTGCCGTGAAGATGCCGATGTGGCCGGTGCATACCTGGTTGCCGGACGCGCACGTGGAAGCGCCGACTGCCGGGTCCGTCATTCTGGCGGGCGTGCTTCTGAAGCTTGGCGGTTACGGCTTGCTGCGCTTCTCGCTGCCGATGTTCCCGCTTGCCTCCGACATGTTTGCGCCCTTCGTGTTCACCCTGTCTGTGGTGGCTATCATCTACACGTCTCTCGTGGCACTCGCCCAGGAGGACATCAAGAAACTGATCGCCTATTCATCGGTTGCTCACATGGGCTACGTCACCATGGGCATCTTCACGATGACAGAGCAGGGCGTGCAGGGTGGTATCTTCCAGATGCTTTCCCACGGCATTGTCTCCGGTGCGCTGTTCCTTTGTGTGGGCGTCATCTATGACCGGATGCACACGCGTGACATCACGGCCTATGGCGGTCTGGTGAACCGGATGCCCAAGTATGCGGTCGCGTTCCTGATCTTCACCATGGCCAACGTCGGTCTTCCGGGAACATCCGGATTCGTTGGTGAAATCCTGACGCTGATGGGGGCGTTCCAGGTCAATACCTGGGTGGCGTTCTTTGCGACCACGGGTGTTATCCTGTCTGCCGCCTATGCGCTTTTCCTGTACCGCCGTGTCGTTTTCGGCGCGCTGGAAAAGGAAAGCCTCAAGTCGATCCTCGACCTCAACCTGCGGGAAAAGGTCATCCTGGTTCCCATGATCATCCTGACCATCTTCTTCGGGTTCTATCCGATGGCGATCCTGGATGTGACACAGGGGGCAGTCGACAATCTCATCAATCAATACACCGCGGCGCTCGACGCGGCTGGCATAGTCCAGCACGCAGCATCCGCCGCCGTGGCCCACTAGGTTTCGAGGACGAGACAGAGCTATGTCTGAATTGACCCTATTGCCAGATCTCAAGCCGGTTCTGCCGGAGATCATCCTGGCCCTCGGAGCCATGGTGCTGCTGATGATCGGCGCCTTTGGCGGCAAGCGTGTCAGCTACGCCGTCTTCGGCGGAGCAATGGGCCTGCTCGGCGGCACCTTCCTGGTGCTTCTGTTCGTGCCGGCCTATGGTGAAACCTTCGGCGGTTCCTTCATCCTGGACGATTTCGCCTACCTGCTCAAATTGCTAGTGCTGGCGGGTTCGTTCTTTGCCATCGCCATGTCCTGGGCCTATGCCAAGAGCCAGTCCTTCGACCATTTCGAATATCCGATCCTGATCGTTCTGGCGACGCTCGGCATGATGCTGATGTTGTCGGCCAACGACATGATCGCGCTTTATCTCGGTCTGGAGCTGCAGAGTCTCGCACTCTACGTCGTTGCCGCCATCAACCGTGACAGCGTTCGCTCGACGGAAGCCGGTCTGAAGTATTTCGTGCTCGGCGCGTTGTCCTCTGGCATGCTGCTCTACGGCATGTCACTGGTCTATGGCTTTACCGGTCAGATCGCTTTCGATGGCATTGCAGAAGCGTTGGCGCACGACGGCGCGTCTATCGGTCTCGTGATTGGTCTGACGTTCATTCTTGCCGGTATTGCCTTCAAGATTTCCGTGGTGCCGTTCCACATGTGGACGCCGGATGTCTATGAAGGTGCGCCAACTCCAGTCACTGCCTTCCTGGCGGCTGCGCCCAAAGTCGCTGCGATGGGCATGCTGGTCCGCATCGTGATCGAGGGCTTCCAGCCGGTTACGAGTGACTGGCAGCAGATCATCGTGTTCGTGTCGATTGCGTCCATGGTGCTTGGTGCTTTTGCTGCTATTGGGCAGCACAACCTGAAGCGACTGATGGCCTATTCGTCCATTGGTCACATGGGTTACGCGCTGGTCGGCCTGGCCGCCGGCACCCAGACGGGTGTAGAAGGCGTGATCTTCTACATGATCGCCTATATGGGCATGACGCTTGGCGTCTTTGCCTGCATCCTGTCCATGCGCCGCAAGGATGGCATGGTCGAAGAGATCAACGATCTGGCCGGCCTGTCTCAGACCAATCTGCCGATGGCTATTCTGCTGGGCCTCTTGATGTTCTCGCTCGCCGGTATCCCACCGTTGGTCGGTTTCTTTGGCAAGTGGTATGTCTTCAGCGCGGCAGTCGAGGCGGGGCTGTTCCCGCTGGCCATTATCGGTGTGGTCGCGTCTGTTGTCGGGGCCTATTATTACCTGCGTATCGTCAAGGTGATGTTCTTCGATGAACCGGCTGAAGCCTTCGAGGCCATGCCGATGGAGCTTCGCGTTGTTCTTGGTCTGTCGAGCCTGTTCGTGATCTTCTTCTGGCTGGCACCAGGGCAGATCGTCGGCGCGGCAAGCACTGCTGCGCAGTCGCTCTTCTGACCGACCTTATGATGCTGAATGGATCTGAACGTCCGGCGCCCGGTGCGCCGGACTTTCGCGTTGTGGAACTCGAAACTGTGGGTTCCACTAATTCGCTCTGTTTTGACCGTGCCCGGCAAGGCGACGCCGGGAGATTGTGGATCCGGGCAGAAGAACAGACCTCCGGGCGTGGCCGAAGGGGACGTGACTGGTCCTCACCGAAGGGCAATCTGTTCGCAAGTTTGCTTTTGATCGACCCCAAACCGGCCGAACGGATTGGCGAATTGCCGCTTGCTGCCGCTGTTGCGCTTGCTGAAGCCGTTGACAAAGCTGCCGGTACACTGCAACTGGTAAGTCTGAAGTGGCCGAACGATCTGCTTGTTGAGGAGGCGAAGCTGTCCGGCATACTGCTGGAGGCTGAAACACTGGCGGATGGACGCCAGGCGGTTGTCCTCGGTTTCGGTGTGAATTGTGTTTCCCACCCGCCGTTGTCTCTGTACCAGGCGACAGATCTGAGGAGCCTGGGCTATCAGGTTACAGCTCAGCGGCTGCTCGACTGTCTGGCAGAGACGGTTGCGGACAATCTGTCCCGCTGGCAGCAACCAGATGGGTTCAATGAAATTCGCCTTGCCTGGCTGAAACGGGCGGCGCATCTGGGCAAGACCATAACGGTTCGAACCGCCCAGGAAGAAATTACCGGCACTTTTGCCGATCTGGACGCACGCGGATACCTGGTCTTGAAGCAGGACGGTGGCGGCGAGCGTACGATTTATGCGGGTGATGTGTTTCTGCCTGGTGCCTGAGCGCCGGGCCGTTGCCCGATCTGACGTTTAAAGGAGTAATTCATGGCTTCGGCCAAGAACAAGAACAACAACAACGATATCGTGTTTCTGCCATTGGGCGGGGTTGGCGAAATCGGCATGAACCTCGGTCTGTACGGCTACGGGCCGGAGGACGACCGGACATGGCTCATCGTCGATTGCGGCGTGAGTTTTGCCGGACCGGAGCTCCCGGGTATCGATGTGGTCGTCCCGGATATCAAGTTTCTGGAAGATGAAGTCGACAATATCGCCGGCATGGTGATCACCCATGCGCATGAGGACCATTACGGTGGCATCCTGCACCTTTGGCCTTACCTGAAGGTGCCGGTCTATGCGACGGCCTTCACTGCCGGGCTGCTCGCCGCCAAGACGGAAAGCGAGCCGGGTGCTGAAGAAGTGCCGGTGACGGTTGTCAAGCAGGGGGAGCGCCACAAGATCGGTCCATTCGATGTCGAATTTGTAGCGATGGCGCACTCCATTCCCGAGCCTTGTGCTCTGGCGATCCGTACACCGGCCGGAATGGTGCTGCATACCGGCGACTGGAAGATTGACCGCACGCCTGGCGTCGGGCTTCCGATCGATCTCGATCGGCTTGCAGAGCTTGGGCGGGAAGGCGTGATGGCGCTTGTCTGCGACAGCACCAATGCTATCCGCGAAGGGGTCAGCCCGAGCGAGGCCGATGTTTCCGTCGAGCTGAAGAAAGTGATGGCCAAGGCCAGCAAGCGCATTGCCGTCACCACATTTGCGTCCAACGTGGCGCGTATTCGCGCCATCGCGGAAGCAGCTGCTGCCAACGACCGCGACATGGTGATTGTCGGCCGCTCGATGCATCGGGTGATCGAGGTTGCCGGCGAGCTGGGATATCTGGATGGGCTGAAGTCGTTCCACGATGAAGAGGCTTACGGCTATCTGCCCCGCGAAAAGACGGTGCTCCTGTGCACTGGCTCCCAGGGGGAGGCGCGTGCCGCACTTGCCAGGATCGCGGCCGGAGAGCACCGTAATATCGCGTTGTCAAAGGGCGATATGGTCATCTTTTCCTCGCGCACGATTCCCGGCAACGAGAAAGCCGTTGCTGAGGTGCTGAACAATCTTGCTGACAAGGATGTCAACATTGTCACCGACCGCGACGCGCTCGTGCATGTGTCCGGTCACCCACGCAGAGGCGAACTCGAGCAGCTTTACAAGTTGCTCCAGCCGAAAGTCGTGCTTCCCGTTCATGGTGAACCGTTGCATCTTGCGGCCCACGCTGCGCTTGCAAAGGACCTTGGTGTGCCTGAAGTGGTGCGCGGCAAGAACGGGGACATCATCCGTCTGAGCGCGGGCCGTGCCGCAATCATCGATGAGGCTCCTTCGGGCATTCTGGTGAAAGACGGCGACATCCTGGACGATCCGGAAGTCACCGGCGTAAGAGAACGGCGTAAACTGTCGTTCGCAGGCGCTGCCGTGATTGCACTGGTGGTCAACCGGGCAGGGGATCTTCTGGACGACCCCAACGTGGCGCTTCTGGGCTTGCCGGACACCGATGATGAAGGTGATCCGATGGAGGATATCGTCATCAAGGCCGTAAGGGGGGCTGTCACCAGCATCCCGAAGGGTCGGCGCAAGGACAAGGATCTGGTTGCTGAGGCCGCGCGCCGTGCAGCTCGATCCGAGATCCAGAAGGTCTGGGGCAAAAAGACGCTCTGCAAGGTGATGGTGACCCAACTATAGTCATCTCGGCGGCCCGGGTGGCCGCCGACAGCGGAGGTTTGTCAAATGATCGGACGGCTCAATCATGTCGCCATTGCGGTTTCGGATATCGAATCGGCAACGGCAGTTTACCGGGATACGCTCGGGGCTGAGGTTTCAGCCAAGGAAGAGCAACCGGATCACGGCGTCAGCACGGTGTTTATCCACCTGCCGAACACCAAGATCGAGCTGCTCGAACCGCTCGGAGAGAATTCTCCCATTGCGAAGTTTCTGGAAAAGAACCCCTCCGGCGGCATTCATCACGTCTGCTACGAGGTTGATGACATCATTGCCGCCCGCGACAAGCTGCTGGCAGATGGTGCCAGGGTGCTTGGCGATGGTGAACCGAAGATCGGTGCGCACGGAAAGCCTGTTCTGTTTCTCCATCCCAAGGACTTTCTCGGCACCTTGACCGAACTGGAAGAGGCTTAATTCATGTCGATCCCGTTTGGCATGGCCATCTATTTCATACTCTGGTGGATTTTCCTGTTCGCCATGCTGCCCTTCGGGTTGCACCGGACGCAGGAGGAAGCAGGCGAGATTGTTCCTGGCTCCGAGCCAAGCGCTCCGGAGCGTCCCAATTTCAGTCGGGTCATCATCCTGACCACCGTCGTGACGACGGTGGTCTTTGTCGGGTATCTCGGTTTGCGCAGTTCAGGATTTGGGCTCGACGATATCCCGTTCCTGAACCCGCCCGCAGGCAGCTATAGCCACCCGTCCGACTGACGAGGCGCTGTCGGGATGTCTCGAACCGGGCTCTATGAGTATCGAAGTTCAGAGCAAAGAAAACCGGCAGCGTAGCTGCAAAGAAAAAAGGCAGAGCCAAGCTCTGCCTTTGAAAAGTTCCGCGTCTAAATTCGACCCTGTACCCTTACCATCCGGTATTCCCGTATGGCTGGGCGGCTGCAACCCAGAAGGTGCGCCTAAGGGTCCTTCCTCCCAAGACTCAGACCGCGATGTCCTTGAGCCTCTTGGCATTTCTGCCAAGGCATCTTTTTCTTATTGAAAGGGAAACTAGCGGATAGATTCAGTCTTGTCACCTATTTGTCGTGCACAGGCTATTTTTTTTGCTTGCCTATTTCCTTGGCGGTAATTTGGGCCAAGTTGCTGGTTCCAAAACTGTCTAAAAATTAGACGGAAAATCGCAGCCAATGCCCGCGTTCGTGCGCTTTTTTGCCGTCATTTCTGTATAAGGCAGCCCTGCCTGCGCAAAGGACTTGTATTTGGTGGCTGCTTGCGCTTTGACTGCGCACAAAACAGGCGATGCCCTAGATTGAGAGAACATTCATGCGTCTTTCCCGTTACTTCCTGCCCATTTTGAAAGAAACACCCAAGGAAGCGGAAATCGTGTCCCACCGGCTGATGCTGCGTGCCGGCATGATTCGCCAGCAGTCTGCCGGAATCTATTCCTGGTTGCCGCTTGGGTTGAAGGTCCTGCGCAAGATCGAGCGGATCGTGGAAGAAGAACAGGCCAGGGCAGGGGCCATTCAACTGCTGATGCCGACCATCCAGTCGGCGGACCTGTGGCGGGAAAGTGGTCGCTACGATGCCTATGGCAAAGAAATGCTGCGCATCACCGATCGTCATGAGCGGGACATGCTGTTCGGGCCGACCAACGAAGAAATGATCACCGACATCTTCCGCGGGTACGTGCGTTCCTACAAGGACCTGCCGCTGAACCTCTATCACATTCAGTGGAAGTTCCGCGACGAAGTGCGCCCGCGCTTCGGTGTCATGCGTGGTCGTGAGTTCCTTATGAAGGATGCCTATTCGTTCGATCTGGACAAGGAATCGGCTCGTCATGCCTATAACCGGATGTTTGTCGCCTACCTGCGCACATTCGCCCGGATGGGGCTGAAGGCGATTCCGATGAAGGCCGACACAGGCCCCATTGGTGGCGACATGAGTCATGAGTTCATCATTCTGGCCGACACCGGCGAGAGCGAAGTGTTCTGCGACAAGTCGCTGCTGGAGCTGCCGACGCCTGGGGAAGACACGGATTTCTTCTCAGATCTGACGCCGATCGTGACCGAGTGGACGTCTCCCTATGCGGCGACGGACGAAATGCACGACGAAGCCGCATTCGGCGCGTTGCCTGAGGATACCCGGGTTTCGGCACGCGGTATCGAAGTGGGCCATATCTTCTACTTCGGCACCAAATATTCCGACGCTATGGGGGCCAAGGTCGCGACTGCAGAAGGCACGGAAGTGCCGGTCCACATGGGCTCTTACGGGGTGGGTGTGTCGCGCCTTCTTGGTGCCTTGATCGAAGCCAATCATGACGAGAATGGAATCGTCTGGCCGAAATCCGTCGCACCGTTCCATGTGGGGCTGGTCAACCTGAAGCCGGGTGACGAGCTGACGGATCCGGTGTGTGAAGATCTCTATGCCAAGTTTGAAGCTGCCG
This sequence comes from Stappia sp. BW2, assembly GCF_008107695.1. Lineage (GTDB taxonomy): Bacteria > Pseudomonadota > Alphaproteobacteria > Rhizobiales > Stappiaceae > Roseibium. The sequence goes on from NZ_VIRG01000070.1 coordinate 1,232,774, forward strand.
GCATCGAGGTTCTTTACGACGACACGGACACGCGTGCAGGCGCCAAGTTCGCGACAATGGATCTGATCGGCTTGCCGTTCCAGGTCGTTGCCGGACCGCGCGGCCTGAAAGACGGATTGCTGGAGGTCAAGGACCGGGCAACTGGGGAAAAGGAAATGCTTTCTCCGGAAGCCACCTTGAACAAGCTGACGGCGGCATTGACGGACTAACCAAGTCCGGTGATCCTCTGTGCGGGGATTCGGTCGCAGCGGAAGTTGCGGCCAGTCGGTCTGCCTGCAGTGCTTCGGTGGGCGGCTGTGCTGAATTTTGGGGCTGTGCTGAACTGGATGGACAATGACAGCGGTAGAGACGGCGGACATTGACGACGGTCGCAAACCGGCAGCTCCAACACGTGCCTTTTCCGCATTTGAATGGATGATCGCAGGTCGCTATCTGCGGTCCAGGCGGCGCGAGACCTTCATATCCGTTATTGCAGGCTTTTCGTTCGCCGGCATCATGCTTGGCGTTGCGACGCTGATTATCGTGATGGCCGTGATGAACGGTTTCCGCACGGAACTACTCGGCAAGATCCTTGGGATCAACGGGCATATGCTGGTTCAGCCCATCGATCAGCCTCTGACGGACTACGATGCCGTCTCCGGCCGGCTCAAGGGCGTGCCGGATGTTATCAGCGCGATGCCCTTCGTCGAAGGACAGGCGCTGGTCTCCGGGCCCGCGGGAAATTTCGGAGCGCTGGTGCGCGGTCTTCATGAAAGCGATCTGCGCCAGGTGCCGCTGATCGCGAATAATGTCCGCCTGGGTTCGCTGGATGGTTTCGACAAAGGCGAAGGGATTGCGATCGGCTCGCGCATGGCGCAGCAACTTGGGGTCACCCTCGGTGACAATGTCACGATCATCTCGCCGCGCGGCAGCGTGACCCCGATGGGTGTGACACCGCGGCTGAAGGCTTATCCGGTCACCGCCATCTTCGAAATCGGCATGAGCGAGTATGACGCGACCTTCCTGTTCATGCCGCTGGAAGAGGCGCAGGCCTATTTCAACATGGACGGTAAGGCGACCGGTATCGAAGTCTATGTGGCGGACCCGGACAAGGTCGGCGCCATGAAGAGCATGATCGAGGAAACCGCGGACCGTCCGACGTTTGTGACCGATTGGCGCCAGCGCAATGTGACGTTCTTTTCGGCACTGGAAGTCGAGCGCAATGTGATGTTCATCATCCTGACGCTGATTGTTCTGGTGGCAGCGCTCAATATCATTTCCGGCATGATCATGCTGGTGAAAGACAAGGGCAAGGACATTGCGATCCTGAGGACCATGGGTGCAACGCGCGGGTCGATCATGCGCATTTTCCTGATTACCGGGGCCAGCATCGGGTTCGTCGGAACGTTCGCAGGGTTCTTTCTGGGGCTTCTGGTGTGCCTCAACATTGAATCTATCCGTCAGTTCGTTTCCTGGCTGACGAGAACCGAACTTTTCGACCCGACACTTTATTTCCTGTCCCAGTTGCCTGCGGAAATCGATTCAGGCGAGACGACCACTGTGCTCATCATGGCGCTTGTTCTGTCGCTGCTGGCGACAGTCTATCCGGCCTGGCGGGCGGCAAGGCTCGACCCCGTCGAAGCCCTCAGATATGAATAGGGAGACGGGAGATGAACATGGCCGTTGACCCCAGCCAGACACCCGGACTGGCACCAGCCGCCCTCCAACTGTCGGGTATTACCCGCAGTTTTGAAGAGGGGAGCCGCGAACTTCATATATTGAATGGTGCAGAGTTGCGCATCGAGGCAGGTGAGATGGTTGCCCTGGTGGCGCCATCCGGGACCGGCAAGTCAACCCTGTTGCATATCGCCGGCTTGCTGGAGCGTCCGGACGAGGGCGATGTATTTCTGGGGCCGGTCAATTGCTCCGATCTGTCGGATGACGATCGTACTGCCATCCGGCGCAACGACATCGGTTTCGTCTATCAGTTCCATCACCTGCTGCCGGAGTTCACCGCGCAGGAGAACGTGATGATGCCGCAAATGATCCGCGGTCTTTCGCGTAAGATGGCCGCAGAGCGTGCGGACGAACTTCTGAAATACATGCGTCTTGGGGATCGTGGCAGCCACCGCCCGTCCGAGCTTTCCGGTGGGGAACAGCAGCGGGTTGCCGTTGCACGTGCCGTTGCGAATGCGCCGCGGATCCTCCTTCTGGACGAGCCTACGGGCAACCTGGACCCCAATACAGCGGGTTACGTGTTCGACGCGTTGCAGGCTTTGGTGCGGGCGTCTGGCGTTGCAACGCTGTTTGCGACCCACAACCTGGAACTGGCGGGCCGCATGGACAGGGCAATCACGCTCGCCGATGGTCTCGTCAAGGACCTCTAGTTTCCCCAAACAGTTCTCTGAAGCCAAAAGTTTCCACTGTGGCTGTGCCTGGCTGTCTTCAGGTGTTGCTGCGATGAAGAACAAAGCAAAAACTCTCAGTTTTCAGCAAATTTGATTTGTCTGGTGGCAAGAGGAACAAAAAGGGCTTGCAAAGAGAACAAATATGGAACATACTCCAATTACGTAATGAGCCAAGGTTGGAGGGTGTGATGATGATCCATGTCGCTCGTGATTTTGCCGCTTTCGGTGCAATGGTTTGTTTCTGCACGACGCTTGCCGTCTGGGGCGATGTGTTGCTCTCCGTCGGTTGATCCTTTCCGGCTGTGTCAGTCTCGTATCGGCAGCTAATGCCGGTTCGACTTCATAGTGAACCGGGGCCTATGCCGCCGATGGGGTGGCAGGCCTTGGGGCAAAGAACAGCGGGAACAACTCTCCTGGCGTCTCGACAGGCAATTCTGAACGCGCTTCACTTGAGCGCTGATTCTGGAAGATGCTAAGAGAGCCGCCATGTCTGGTACAGATCCCAATATTTCCCGGTCTTCCGGTTTGGCAGAAGGTGCCGGCGACGGTTCAGGCGGTCCCGGTTACGTTCATCTTCGCGTGCATTCCGCCTTGTCGCTTCTGGAAGGCGCCTTGCCGATCAAGAAACTTCTTGACCTTGCCAAAGCAGATGATCAGCCGGCTTTGGCGATTACCGACACCAACAATCTTTTTGGCGCGCAGGAATTTGCGACCAAAGCTTGGGGAGCCGGTATTCAGCCTATCGCCGCTTGCCAGCTTTCTGTGTTTTTTGACGACGGACTGGAGAGTGGGCGGCGGGGCGAGCCTGCGCTTTCCGATGTCATTCTGCTTGCCATGACAGAAGCCGGTTACGGCAATCTGATGGAGCTGAGCTCTCGCGCGTTCCTCGATACGGAAACTGGTCTGAGGCCACATGTTTCTATTGGCTATCTTCTTTCAAAGTCCGAAGGGCTGATTGTTTTGACCGGTGGGGTTGGCGGGCCAATTGGTGCTGCGCTCCTTGCCGCACGGAAGGATCTTGCAAAAAGCCGCCTTGAGACGCTCGCCGACCGGTTCCCAGGCCGCTGCTATGTCGAAATTCAGCGCCATGGCATGGAAGCAGAACGCAAGACGGAAGATGCGTTTCTGGATCTGGCCTACGAACAAGGGCTGCCGCTGGTCGCCACCAACGAAGCTTTCTTTCCCAAGCGGGAAGATTATGAGGCTCATGATGCGCTGATCTGCATTTCCGAGGGCAGGGTGCTGATCGAGGACGACCGCAGACGCCTGACGCCTGAGCATTATTTCAAGAGCCGTGCGGAAATGTGCGCGCTTTTCGCGGATTTGCCGGAAGCGTTGGAGTCCACAGCCGAGATCGCCCGTCGCTGCAGCTTCCGCCCGTTGAAGCGCGCGCCAATCCTGCCTCGCTTTGCAGGAGCCGATGCGGATGCGGAAGAAGCTGAAAAGGCAGAAGCAGAGGAACTGATCCGCCAGGCCCGTGAAGGGTTGCGTGCGCGTCTCGATGCACATGGATTGGCGCCGGGGCTTGAGGAAAAGGACTACTGGGACCGTCTCGACTACGAGACCGGCATCATCGAGCGCATGAAGTTTCCCGGCTACTTCCTGATCGTTGCGGACTTCATCAAGTGGGCCAAGGGGCAGGGCATTCCGGTCGGGCCGGGCCGTGGTTCAGGTGCGGGGTCGCTGGTCGCATGGTCCTTGACGATCACTGATCTCGATCCCATGCGGTTTTCGCTGCTGTTCGAACGCTTCCTCAATCCTGAACGCGTGTCGATGCCTGACTTCGACATCGACTTCTGCCAAACCCGGCGTGAAGAAGTGATCCGGTATGTGCAGGAAAAATATGGTCGTCAGCAGGTTGCCCAGATCATCACCTTCGGGTCGCTCCAGGCCCGCGCGGTGTTGCGCGATGTCGGGCGCGTTCTGCAGATGCCCTATGGCCAGGTTGACCGCCTCTGCAAGCTCGTGCCTGCCAACCCCGCAAATCCGGTAACGCTCGGTCAGGCGATCGAAGAAGAGCCGCGTCTGCGCGAAGCGGCGAAGGAAGAGGAAATCGTCGAGCGCCTGCTGGGCATGGCCCAGAAGCTCGAGGGCCTTTACCGGCACGCCTCGACGCACGCCGCGGGGGTCGTCATTGGCGACAGACCTCTGGAACAGCTGGTGCCGCTCTACCGAGACCCACGCTCTGACATGCCGGTCGCCCAGTTTAACATGAAGATGGTGGAAGATGCCGGGCTTGTTAAGTTCGACTTCCTCGGCCTGAAGACGTTGACGGTTATCGATACGGCGGTGAAGCTGATCGAGCGGCGCGGTATCGACGTAGACGTTGCGGCGTTGCCGATTGACGACGAAAAAACCTACCAGCTGCTAGCCCGGGGCGAAACATTCGGCGTGTTCCAGCTGGAAAGTCAGGGCATGCGCCGCGCGATTGCCGGCATGAAGCCGGACCGGTTTGAAGACATCATTGCGTTGGTGGCGCTCTATCGCCCCGGCCCCATGGAGAACATTCCGGTCTACAACGCGGTGAAGCACGGCGAGCAGGATGCAGACTGTCTGCACCCGCTGCTCGAACCTATCCTGATGGAGACGAACGGCATTATCGTCTACCAGGAGCAGGTGATGCAGATCGCGCAGGTTCTGTCCGGCTACTCTCTCGGTGAAGCTGACCTTCTGCGCCGCGCCATGGGTAAGAAGATCGCCGCGGAAATGGAAGTTCAGCGGGCGCGCTTTGTCGATGGTGCAGTTGAGCGCGGCATCAACAAGAGCCACGCCGGTACGATCTTCGACCTTGTGGCGAAGTTCGCCAACTACGGCTTCAACAAGTCACACGCCGCAGCTTATGCGCTGGTCTCCTATCATACCGCCTGGCTGAAGGCGAACCACCCGGTCGAGTTCATGGCAGCTTCCATGACGCTGGATTTGGGGAACACCGAAAAGCTGGGAGACTACCGGCAAGAAGCCCGGCGCATGAAGATCGAGATCGAGCCGCCTTCCATCAACCGGGGGCAGGTCTACTTCGACGTGGCCGATGGCAAGATCCTTTACGCCATGGGGGCCATCAAGGGTGTCGGCGAGCAAGCTGTAGAGCATATTGTTGAGGTTCGCGGCGACAAGCCGTTCAAGAGCCTTGGTGATTTTGCGCGGCGAATTTCACCCAAAGCTCTCAACAAGCGCACGCTTGAAAACCTGGTGGCGGCCGGCGCCTTTGACGAGTTGGAGCCGAACCGGGCGCGGGTCTTTGAAGGTCTGGACCGGATCATGGGGCTGGCGCAGCGTACGGAAGAAAACAGGACGCTCGGTCAGGACGAACTTTTCGGCAGCAGCGACAGTGAAGAACCCTTGCAGCTCGACGATGTTCATGGCTGGACCAACGAGGAAAAGCTTCAGCGCGAGCATTCCGCCATCGGCTTTTATCTGTCTGCCCACCCGATAGACGAATATGCATCCGTGCTGGAGAAGATGCGGGTTCAGCCCTGGAGCCAGTTTTCGGAGGCCGTCAAGAAGGGGGCTTCCCATGGCCGCCTCGCCGGCACAGTGGTTTCCATGCAGGAACGCAAGACCAAGACCGGAAATCGCATGGGGATCGCCCGTCTTTCCGACGCGACAGGCCAGTATGAAGCGCTGCTCTTTCGCGAGAAGCTTGAACAGTTCCGCGACGCCCTGCAGGCGGGTCGGTCTGTGGTGGTGCTTGTCGGGGCTGACATGCGCGACGACGAACCGTCTCTCAGGATCGAGCAGGTCGATCCGATTGATCAGATGGCAGCGCGTCTTCAGAAAAGCATGCGTGTCTTCGTCCGTGACGAGCGGCCGATCCCGAGCCTTGCCAAGCAGCTGCAGGTGAGGGGGGAAGGCGATGTGACGGTGATTGTTCTTCTTGAAAACGGTGCACGGGAAGTCGAAGTCAAGCTTCCAGGACGTTTCCGTCTCTCTCCGGAAATCGCCGGGGCGTTGAAGGCGGTGCCGGGCGTCACCGACGTTCAGGTTGCATAGGCTTGTTTAAGCCTAAGTTCCGGCTGGCCAGATAATCTCCAGCCGGATGCCGCCCGGCTCTGTGAACATCATGTGCTTGCGCGGGCCGCCGCCGAGGGGCTCAGGCTCAAATTCAATTGTAATGCCCGGCCACGTGCGAATTCTGGCTGCAAGGTCAAGAAGCTTTTTCTCGCTTTCAACTTCCAACGCCACGTGGTGCAGGCCGATATTGGTCTTGCGATCGAACTTCGTCGTGGGCCGCGAGCGGTCGGCTTGCCAGAGAGTGAAACGCGCTGTGCCGTCCGAGACGGTGGTGCGCGGATAGCTGTCATCGCGCGCCAGCAGGTTCCAGCCGAGCAGCTCGGTAAAAAAGGCGGTGGTCTGGTCCAGGTCCTGGACGGTGAGGCCGAGGTGGTTGATGCCTTTGGTGGTCAAGACGAGGCTCCGTGAAAAGTAGCGGAAGCCTATCCATACATGCGCGGACTGATTCTGTCCTTACCGTCAGAGCAGCGCAATGATTGCCGTCCCGCCGACCACTGCAAAGGCGCCAAGCGTGGCCAGAGGTTTTGGCGCCTGTTTTTCCTTAAGCCAGAGGATCGGCAAGACAAGGACCGGAGACAGCGACCCCAGGATGGCAGCCAGGCCGGCGTGGAAATTATTGAAGGCGTAAAGCAGCAGCGATGTCGAAATGATGTAGCCAATGACGCCAGGAAGGATCGTCTGCCCAAGAAGCGGAACGGTCAGTTGGCTCTTGGGTTTGAAAACCAGGGTGGGCCACAGCGCGATCACGGATATGATAAAGGCGGCACCAGGAAGCCGGACCGCGGAAACAGCGAGGGGGCTCATGCCTTCCGCCATAGCGGGCTTTACCGCCAGAAAACCGAACCCCTGACACAGAACCGCAACAAGACCCAGCAGAACAACGGCCCAGAGTTGGCCGTTGAGCCGATCGCAGTCCGAGTTTTCATTGCTGCAAAACTGGACTGCCAGCAGCAGACCCGAAAGAACGACAAGACCACCAATGATATCCCAAGTGCCGAGGGTTTCACCGAACCAGAAGAATGCCATCACGGCGACAACAGGTCCCTTCAGCGACAACATCAGTTCCGTCCGCCTCGGTCCTCCCAGGCGCAGGCATTCAACCATGGCGAGATTTCCGGCGAGGATGCCGAAGGTCGTGCTCAGAACGAATGCGGGCCAGTGGTGCCAGGGGATGGACGACCAGTATCCGAGGATGGCGCAGAGCGCAGAGACAAGTGCCGCGCAGGCGGTCAACTGGATTCGCGTGAATTCGAACGCTCCTAGAAGCCTTGCTGGTGTCTGGGCAAGAACAATGCCCGTTGCCCAACCGGTTGAAGCGCCGACGGCGGCAGCGATTGGCAGAAGCAGCATGACAGGTGATCCTTGGTTTGCTACATATTCAGTAGCGATACCAATGCTACATAAATAATAGCAAGGAAAATACATGGCAACTTCCATACCCAGGCCCGGGCTGCCGGTGCGTGGATCAAAGTCCGGCAAACCTATCATGGCGTTGTTCGATCTGCTCGGGCGCAGCTGGGCACTGGGAATCATCTGGCAGCTCTCGGAAGGCAGCCTCACTTTCCGACAGTTGCAGGATCTTTGCGAAGGTGTGTCGCCAACGGTTCTCAATAAGCGATTGAAAGAACTGAAGGAATGCGCATTGGTAAAGCATGACGGCAGTGGCTACCTTTTGACAGACCTTGGGTTGGAACTGTTTGAACTGCTGGCGCCGTTCGGCGGTTGGTCGCAAAAGTGGTCGCAGGCGGTTTTGGAGAAAATCGAAGTCAAGAAATAGAGCTGAACCGAAGGTAGGATGCAGGCGATGCAGGCAAAGGTCTGCAAAGGTGCAAAACCGGCAAGAAAACCGGCCCTTAGGCCTTGAAATAAACTTTCCAGCCAACTATAAGGCGCGCATTCCACACGCAAGGGGCGGAAACCGAGCTTATCGGTATCCTTCCGGTGGCCGAAGGGAAATCTCTACGGTCCACATCCTCTTGCGGAGGTCAAACCGGAAAACTCAGGAGATAAGGGCCATGGCATTGCCCGATTTCACCATGCGTCAGCTGCTGGAAGCTGGCGTTCACTTTGGTCACCAGAAACACCGTTGGAACCCGCGTATGGGTCAGTACATCTTTGGTGTACGCAACGATGTTCACATCATGGACCTGTCACAGACCGTTCCGCTGTTTCACCAGGCACTCAAGGCCGTGTCCGACACGGTTGCCGGTGGTGGTCGCGTTCTGATCGTCGGTACCAAGCGTCAGGCTCAGGAAGCCGTTGCTTCTGCAGCGCGCAACTCCGCTCAGTATTATGTCAACGCACGTTGGCTCGGCGGCATGCTGACGAACTGGAAGACCATCTCCCAGTCCATCCAGCGCCTGCGCAAGCTGGAAGAAACCCTGTCTTCCGATGCTGCTAACGCTCTGACAAAGAAAGAGCGTCTGTTCATGGACCGTGAGCGTGAAAAGCTCGAGCGGAACCTTGGTGGTATCAAGGACATGGGCGGTATCCCGGATCTGATCTTCGTGATCGACACCAACCGTGAAGCCATCGCCATTCAGGAAGCCCGTCGTCTGGGTATTCCGGTTGCTGCGATCCTCGATTCCAACTCCAATCCGGAAGGCATCACCTATCCGGTGCCGGGTAACGACGATGCAGGCCGCGCCCTGTCGCTGTACTGCGACCTGATCGCACGTGCTGCCATCGACGGTATCTCCCGTGCACAGGGTGCTTCCGGCATGGACATCGGCGAAGCGGAAGAAGCTCCGGTTGAAGAAGTTCTTGCCACGGCTTCCGAGGAAGCTCCGGCTGAAGCAACAGCTGCCGAGGCTTAAGCCTCTCCTGCCGCGGTTCGCCGCGGCAGAATACTGTTGAAATTCGCAAGGCGGGCTGCAGTTTGTTGCAGCCTCGTCATAAAGACGCGGAAGGCCATCGGCTAAACCGTGTTTTATCTGAAACCCCCATGCACGAGGCAATCGATGAGCATTACCGCTGCGATGGTAAAAGAGCTCCGCGAGAAATCCGGCGCTGGCATGATGGACTGCAAGACCGCCCTTACTGAAGCGGGCGGCGATATGGAAGCAGCTGTTGACTGGCTGCGTACCAAAGGTCTGGCCAAGGCTGCCAAGAAGGCGGACCGTGTGGCCGCTGAAGGTCTGGTTGGTGTTGCTTCTGAAGGCACTAAAGCTGCCGTGATCGAGCTGAACTCCGAAACCGACTTCGTTGCGCGCAACGAAGGGTTCCAGGAGCTGGTCTCGAACGTTGCCAAGGTTGCTGTCGGCACCGATGGTTCCGTTGAAGCCGTTTCGACTGCAAATCTCGGCGGTAAGCCGGTTGCAGACGCGATCACGGACGCAATCGCCACGATCGGCGAAAACATGACGCTGCGCCGCACGGCGGTTCTGGCGGTGAATGAGGGCGTTGTTGCGACCTACGTTCACAGTTCCGTTGCTGATGGTCTCGGCAAGATCGGCGTTCTGGTGGCTCTGGAATCAGCAGGTGACAAGGACAAGCTGAATGGTCTCGGCCGTCAGATTGCCATGCACGTTGCGGCAACCAGCCCGCTGTCGCTGAACACCGAACAGCTGGATCCGGCAGTTGTCGAGCGTGAGAAGTCCGTCTTCTCCGAACAGGCACGCGAATCCGGCAAGCCGGACAACATCATTGAAAAAATGGTGGAAGGCCGTTTGCGCAAGTTCTACGAGGAAGTTACCCTCGTGAAGCAGGCCTTTGTGATCAACCCGGATCTGACGGTTGAGCAGGCTGTAGAGGCGCTCGCGAAAGAAATCGGCGCCGAAGTCAAACTTACCGGCTTTGTCCGCTTCGCCCTAGGCGAAGGGATCGAGAAGGAAGAGCAAGACTTCGCCGCAGAGGTGGCAGCAGCCACCGGGCAGTAAGCTCAAGAAAAAGCGCCGGCAAGTCCGGCGTTTTTTTTTTTAGAAAGACAATTTTTAAAGGGTGCACCCATGACGAATTCCTTGCGCTGGAAACGGATCCTTCTTAAACTCTCCGGCGAGGCCCTGATGGGGTCGCAGGCGTTTGGAATTGACCCGGCCATTGTGCAAAGGATCGCAAAGGAAATCGCCGACGCAGTGGCTCTGGGAGCCCAGGTCGGCGTTGTCGTCGGCGGAGGCAACATCTTCCGCGGTGTTGCCGTTGCCGCCAAGGGCGGCAATCGTGTGACCGGCGACCACATGGGCATGCTTGCAACTATCATGAACAGCCTCACGCTGGCTGATGCCCTGCGCCGCCTGAAAGTCAACGCGCGTGTTCTGTCTGCCGTCTCGGTGCCGTCGATCTGCGAGACCTTCTCGCAGCGTGTCGCCGACCGCTACATGGAAGACGGCGATGTGATCATTTTTGCAGGCGGTACGGGAAATCCCTTCTTCACCACGGACAGCGGCGCGGCTCTTCGGGCCGCGGAAATGAAATGCGACGCTTTCCTGAAGGGCACACAGGTGGACGGCGTCTATTCCGATGACCCGAAGGTCAACCCGAACGCCGAGCGCTACGAGACGCTCGGTTATGAGGAAATCATAACCCGGAACCTGAAAGTCATGGACACCACGGCCATTGCCCTGGCGCGTGACAATTCCATTCCCGTCATTGTGTTTTCCATTCATTCTCCCGGCGCTCTCGTCAGCGTGCTTCAGGAAACTGGCACCTACACTGTCGTGGGTGACTGAAAGTTTTAAGAACCAATCCCGGTTCAAGCTCTTGTGTTTCGGTGCGTTTATGCCATGTTGGCGCGCGCCGAGACTCTATTCAGCCAAGCACAAAACAACAGTGAGGAAACAATGTCGGTAGAAGGTGTGGACCTTGATGATCTGAAGCGCCGCATGCAGGGAGCGCTGTCGGTTCTGAAAACAGAATTTGCAGGACTGCGTACCGGCCGCGCGTCGTCGTCCATGATGGATCCGATTACTGTTGAAGCCTATGGCCAGTCCATGCCGATCAACCAGGTGGCCACCGTTTCCGTTCCCGAACCTCGTATGCTTGCGGTTCAGGTCTGGGACAAGAGCATGGTGTCGGCCGTCGAAAAGGCGATCCGGGAATCCAATCTGGGTCTGAACCCGGTTGTGGACGGCATGCTGCTGCGTCTGCCGATTCCCGAGCTGAACCAGGAACGCCGCCAGGAACTGATCAAGGTAGCTCACAAATACGCTGAACAGGCGAAGGTTTCTATCCGTCACGTCCGCCGCGATGGCATGGACACCGCCAAGAAGGCGGAAAAAGACGGTGACATTTCTCAGGACGACAGTCGCGTCGCCTCCGATGAGGTGCAGAAGCTGACCGATCAGATGATCGCGGAAGTCGACACCATGCTGGAGAAAAAAGAGCAGGAAATTTCCCAGGTTTGATCGACCAGGGAAGGGTGAGTTGGGGGAGCATATGAGCGTCAGCCCGGATCGCAACCTGCATGCACCTGCTGCAGATGAAACCGGTGCGAAAATGCCCCGTCATGTTGCCTTCATCATGGACGGCAACGGGCGGTGGGCAACCGCGCGCGGTTTGCCGCGAACTGAGGGGCACCGGCAGGGACTTGGCGCGCTGCGCAAGGTTATCCGTCATGCCGGTCAGGTCGGCATCGAAACCATTACGATCTACAGCTTTTCCTCTGAAAACTGGAACCGCCCGCAGACCGAAGTGTCCTTCCTGATGGGGCTGCTTCGCCGGTTCGTACAGCGTGATCTCAGTGAGCTTCACGAAGCCAATGTGCGCATCCGTATCATTGGCGGGCGTAGCGACCTGGAGCCGGGCATCCTCGCACTTCTCAACGAAGCTGAAGACCTGACCCGTCACAACACTGGTCTGAACCTTGTGGTTGCCTTCAACTATGGTTCGCGGTCGGAAATCGTTCGGGCGGCACAGGAGCTGGCAGCAAAGGTTCAATCGGGCGAAATTCAGCCGGCTGACATAACCGAGGAATCGATTACCGCAGCGCTTGACACATCCGGATTGCCGGATCCGGATCTTATCATCCGCACGAGCGGGGAAATGCGCCTGTCCAATTTCCTTCTGTGGCAGGCCGCCTATTCGGAATTCTACTTTTGCGATCTTTACTGGCCGGACTTCGATGAAGCGGCCTTCGACAAGGCTTTGAGCTGCTTCTGCAGCCGCGAGCGCCGGTATGGCGGCCTTGACGCCAAGGCAAACTGACCTCCGGCTCGAGCAATGGCAGAACCCGACCAGCACCCGAAAAAACTATCCGACCTTCGCCTCAGGTTCCTTTCGGCTCTCGTTTTGGGTCCGCTTGTTCTGCTGATAACGTATCTTGGCGGTCTTTCCTTCGCTGCACTGACGCTGGTCGCGTCCGGTCTGTTTCTCTGGGAATGGTTTTCGATCACAGGAACCCCGGCAAAGTCGGTAGGGGCCCTGACCGGGTTCGTCACGCTTTTTGCAATTGCAATCCTGTGCGTCGCCGGGCATCCGGGGCCTGGGCTGGTAGCTATGGTGCTGGGCGCTTTCATCGCCTATGCCGTCAGCGGCTTTTCGAAGACTGGCCGATGGGCGATAGAGGGGATTGTCTATAGCGGGCTTGCCCTGTTTTCGCTGCTTGCGCTTCGCGAAGGCAGCGAAGGACTTCTTGTGGCATTTTTCCTGGTGTTCGTGGTCTGGGCCACGGACATCTTCGCATATTTTACCGGCCGTGCGTTGGGCGGCCCCAAACTTATGCCGCGTGTATCACCTAAAAAGACCTGGTCTGGTGCTATTGGCGGACTGGTGCTTGCGACGCTGTTCGGCACGGGAGTCGCCCTTGTCGCCAATGCACAGCATCTTGTGTTGTGGGCATTGCTGGCCGCCGGTCTTTCGGTTGTCTCTCAAGCCGGAGATCTTCTGGAATCAGCTATCAAACGGCGTTTCGACGTCAAGGATTCCAGCCGGCTTATTCCAGGACATGGCGGCATCATGGACCGGATCGACGGGTTGGTCGCTGCTGCGATCTTCGCCGTGCTCATTGGCCTGGCGGCAGGCGGCAGCCTCGCTGATCCGCTTGCCGGTCTCGGTCTGACCTAAATTTGGAGTAACAGGCATGGCAGCTGCCTTAGCAGCACGCGACCCTGGCGCGAAAACCCGGATAACTGTTCTCGGCGCCACCGGGTCCATCGGCCAGAGCCTGGCGGACCTTATAGAAAGAAATCCGGACAGCTATGAGGTTGTGGCGCTGGTTTCGAACCGGAATGCCGCGGCTCTCGCCGACATGGCGAAAACGCTGAAAGCAAGTTCGGCGATCCTTGCTGACGAAACTTTCTATCCGGAACTCAGGGATCGGCTTTCAGGCAGCGGGATTAATACCGGAGCCGGGGAGGCTGCCGTCCTGGAGGCGGTCGACCGGGACACGGATATTGTCGTCGGTGCCATAGTGGGCGCGGCTGGACTAAAGCCGACCATGGCCGCTATTCGCGCTGGACGCCGCATTGCACTTGCCAACAAGGAATGCCTTGTTTGCGCGGGCGACTTGTTCATGAAAAAGATCCGGGCAACCGGTGCGGAGCTTTTACCCGTCGACAGCGAACACAACGCTGTGTTTCAGGTGTTTGAAACCGACAAGGCCGATATGGTCGAAAAGGTAATTCTCACAGCTTCCGGCGGGCCGTTCAGGGCGCTTTCGAAAGACGACATGAAAAGGGTGACGCCGCAGCAGGCGCTCAAGCATCCGAACTGGGACATGGGCGCGCGCATCACCATCGATAGTGCCACCATGATGAACAAAGGCTTCGAGGTGATTGAAGCTTCTCATCTTTTTCCGGTTTCTCATGATCAGCTCGGTGTGCTCGTCCATCCGCAATCAACTGTTCATGGTCTTGTGCAATACAAAGACGGTTCGTTGCTGGCGCAACTCGGCAGTCCGGACATGCGCACACCGATTGCCCATTGTCTCGCGTTTCCGCGACGGATGAACGTTCCGGTGAAACGTCTGGACCTTGCCGAACTCGGCACACTCACTTTTGAAGCTCCCGATCTCGATCGGTTCCCGGCGTTGCATCTGGCACTGGAGGCCATGCGGGCAGGGGGAATGGCGCCGGCGGCCCTCAATGCCGCGGACGAAATTGCCGTGGAGGCTTTTCTTACCGGACGCATCGGTTTCATGGATATTCCGGCTGCCATCGAGACGGTGCTTGAAGCCATGGGGGCAGGAGGGCTGTTGAGCGAGGCCGCCGGTGTGGAAGACGTTCTTGCTCTCGATACCGAAGTGCGGCGAAAGACCGCTGAATGGATAGAGGCGCGGCATATGGCGTGTTGACGGTTCTGGAAATTTGGTTTGCGACCATTAACACGCCGTAATTTTCTTTTTAGTACAAAGCTTCAAAATAATCCTAGCTGCGCAGGATCGGACACACTTCATGGATCTTCTTGCTTCCGCCTATTCCTTGATAGTCGGCACGATCATTCCCTTTTTATTCGTGCTGACAATCGTGGTCTTCTTCCACGAATTGGGCCATTTCGCAGTGGCTCGCTGGTGCAATGTGAAGGTTGACGCCTTTTCTGTCGGCTTCGGGCGGGAGCTTTTCGGTTTTAACGACCGGAAAGGAACCCGTTGGAAACTGTGCTGGATCCCGCTTGGCGGCTACGTCAAATTTGCCGGCGACGACAATGCGGCAAGTGTTCCCAGCCGGGAAGCCATTGCGCAAATGAGCGAGGAAGAACGGAAAACCGCGTTTGTCGCCAAGCCTGTCTGGCAGCGCATGGCTGTGGTCGCCGCCGGCCCTATTGCCAATTTCCTCCTCGCAATCGTGATTTTCACGGCACTTTTCGTCACTTCGGGCAAACAGGGCTTCGAACCTGTCGTCGAACAGGTGATGCCCGGTGGGGCTGCTGAGCGCGATGGCCTTCTTGCCGGTGATGTCGTGAAGGAAATTGACGGCAGGCCGATTCAGACTTTCGGTGAAATGCGACAGATCGTCCTGATGAATGCCAATACGCCTCTTGTCTTTGAAGTCGAGCGTGCCGGCAAGGATGTCACCTTGACGGTTACTCCTGACGCAAAAGAGAAAGAAGTCTTTTTTGGCGAGAGACAGGTGGCCGGCGATATCAGTCTCCGTGGTGTTTCCGATCCGTCCCACCTCGTTCACATCAAATACGGTCTCGGCGAAGCTCTTGTTGAAGGCACGGCGGAAACCTGGCGCATTATTGAAAGCACCGTGAGCTATATCGGGGATATCATCTCTCAGCGGCAATCGGCCGATCAGCTCGGCGGCCCGATCCGCGTCGCCCAGATCTCCGGTCAAGTCGCAGACCTCGGGTTCATGCCGCTTATTTCGCTTGCGGCCGTGCTATCCGTCAGCATCGGTCTGATCAATCTGGCTCCGGTGCCGATTCTTGACGGCGGGCACCTCGTCTACTTCGCTGCCGAAGCCCTGCGTGGCAAACCGCTTAGCGACAGGGTGCAGGACGTCGGTTTCAGGATCGGACTGGGGCTTGTTCTCATGTTGATGGTGTTCGTCACCTGGAAAGATATCATGCGGCTTGTGGGGACCAATTCATGACACCCGTGACATTGACGCAACGTCTTCAGACTAAATCGCTTTCCGCCCGGAAGGGCTGTTGCGTTATCGGTAAAAACCTATAAAACACTCGTCGGTTCCGAGAATCTGCTGGGGTGAGTGCGGATTCCCGGAAGGGGTATTAAAAATAAAGGCATAGCGCAATAATGCAGCGATTGCAGAGACTTACACGGGCCGTACTGTTGGCGGTGGCCGTATTTTCGATCGGGACTGTTTTGCCGAAAGCTTTCGGGCCGGTGTCCCTGGTTTCACAGGCTCAGGCGGCCGTTGCCAGAAGCATTGACGTGCGTGGCAATACCCGTGTCGAGGACGAAACCGTTGTCAGTTACATGACCATCGTTCCCGGGCGTTCGTACAGTGCGTTCGATGTCGATGAGTCTCTAAAGGCGCTCTACGCAACCGGGCTTTTTGCAACGGTCGACATCACCCCGCGTGGTAGCGTTGTCGTTGTGACGGTTACAGAAAACCCGATCATCAATCAGGTGTCTTTCGAAGGTAACCGGAAGATCAAGGACGGTGCGCTGGAAACGGCCGTACGCTCACAGCCTCGTTCGATGCTGTCCCGTGCGAAGGTTCAGGCCGACGTTCAGAACATTCTTGAAGCTTATCGCCGCTCCGGTCGCTATGGCGCGTCCGTCGAGCCGCAGATCATTGATCGTGGTCAGAACCGTGTCGATCTCGTGTTCGAGATCAACGAAGGTGCCAAGACCGGCGTTGAGCGTATCAGCTTCATTGGCAACTCCGCATTCAGCGATGGCCGGCTGCGCGATGTTATCCGTACCCGGGAAAGCGGCCTTCTGAGCTGGCTTCGCAGCACGGACACCTACGATCCGGACCGTCTGGCCGCGGATGAGGAGCTGCTGCGTCAGTATTACAACAAGAAAGGCTATGCGGATTTCCGTATTGTCTCCACGAGTGCGGATCTCGATCGCGAGCAAAACATCTTCTACGTGACCTTCACTGTGGAAGAGGGTGAGAAATACGAGATTGGTGACGTTGAGATCGTTTCCACGATCCCTGACGTTGATCCTGAAGATCTTCGCCGCCTTGTACGTACCAAGAGTGGCCAGACTTTCAATTCTCTGCGTGTCGAACAGTCTGTCGAAGACATCACGCTGCGTGTCTCGGAAGAAGGCTATGCCTTTGCCCGTGTCCGTCCGCGGGGTGCTCGCGACTACGACAACAACACGATTTCGCTGATCTACTACATCGAAGAAGGTCCGCGCGCCTATATCGAGCGGATCAACGTGATCGGCAATGACCGCACACGTGAATATGTTATTCGCCGCGAGTTCGACATTGCCGAAGGGGATGCGTTCAACCGTGCGCTTATCGATAAGGCTGAACGTCGTCTGCGTAACCTTGGTTTCTTCGAAAGGGTCTCGATCACCACACAGCAGGGCAGTGCGCCCGACCGCGTGGTTGTGAACGTTCGTGTCGAGGAAAAGCCGACCGGCGAAATCTCTTTCGGTGTTGGTTATTCGACTGTCGACGGTGTCATTGGCGACATTTCGCTCACCGAGAAGAACTTTCTGGGCCGCGGCCAGTTCGTGAAGCTTGCTGTTGGTGGCGGCACGGACACGCAGTCCTACGAATTCCGCTTTGTGGAGCCGTTCTTCATGGGGCGTCGTGTCGCGCTGGATCTTGATCTCTACCGCAAGGTGGATGATGCCAACGACTATCGCTCCTTCGATCAGGAGAAGACCGGTGGTGGTTTCGGCTTCACGTTGCCGTTACGGGAAGATGAGCTGACTGTCCGTCTGTTCTACAACATCTTCCAGGAGCAGAACTCCGATCCGGACAACAACTCGACCGACATCAACAACTGTGACACTGCAAGCCTTTCCCTGGCGGTCTGTGACTCCCTCGGTACCTATCTGACGTCTCTGGTTGGTTACGAGCTGCGTTACAATACGCTGGACCGTGTCCTGGATCCGTCCGACGGTATCTATGCGTCCTTCGGTCAGGAAATCGCTGGTCTGGGTGGTGACAGCTTCTACATCAAGACCGAAGTCCAGGCACGTGCCTACAAGGAAATCCTGGCTGATTACGGTCTCATCGGAAGCCTGTCGGTGCGTGGTGGTAACATCATGGCCCTTGGTGACGAGCGCTTGCGTGTGTCCGAGCAGTTCATGCTGGGCGGGAACCTAGTGCGTGGTTTCGAAAACCAGGGTATCGGTCCTCGTGACGCCACGACTGAAGATGCAATCGGTGGCCGCTTCTACTTCGCTGCAACAGCCGAAACGATGTTCCCATTCCCGGTCATTCCCAAGGAATTCGGCCTGAGTGGTGCGGTGTTTGCCGATGCTGGTTCCTTGTGGGATGCAGACAGCAGCCTCGTGAGCCTCGTGGATAACAATGGTGGTCAGATCGACTCGAACGACTTCAACGTCCGTGCGTCGGTTGGAGCAGGTATCCGCTGGAACTCTCCGTTCGGACCTCTGCGGGCAGACTTTGCATACCCGATTGTCAAGAACGACTCTGACAAAACGCAGATTTTCCGGTTGAGCGGCGGTACGCGCTTCTAAACTGCGGTCACATAGGATAGAAAACGGCCGCCGATCCGTTCGGCGGCCGTTTTTGTTGGCTGGCAAGAAGGATAATATCATGTCCGAGCCAAATTTTTTTGAATCTCCGGCTCCGGTCTCTCTTTCAGATATCGCGTCCTGGGCGGATGCGGAGATCGCTCGCGGCGAACCTGAGTTGATGATAACGGGTGTCGCGCCGCTGGAAGATGCCACGCCCGGCGCCCTGGTCTTTTTCGACAACACTGCTTATCTCAAGAAACTGGATGGCACCACGGCAGCAGCTTGCCTGGTTAACAGGAAGCACAAGGACAAGGTGCCTGAGGGCGTTGCCGTTCTTGTCTGTGCAGATGCCTACCGTTCCTGGGCAAAGGTGCTTGCCAAACTTTACCCCGCGGCCATGGTGCCGGTAGACGCAGGCCCTGCGGTGATTTCAGAACGGGCGGTAATTGATCCGGCCGCTTCGCTTGAAGACAATGTCACCGTGGAAGCGGGCGTTGTGATCGCAGCCGGTGCAGAAATCGGTGCAGGTACGGTCATTCGTGCGAATGCTGTCATCGGGCAAGGCGTGAAGATTGGCCGCGACTGCGTAATAGGTCCAAATTCTACGGTTCAGCACACTGTTATTGGTAACAGGGTTTATCTGCATCCGGGCGTTTGCTCCGGCCAGGATGGCTTTGGGTATGCAATGGGGCCCATGGGGCACCTCAAGGTTCCCCAGGTCGGCCGGGTGATCATTCAGGACGACGTAGAAATCGGTGCCAATACGACCATCGACCGTGGGGCAAACAGGGATACGATCATCGGCGAGGGCACGAAGATCGATAACCAGGTTCAGATTGGCCACAATGTGGTGGTTGGACGCCACTGCGTTATTGTTTCCCAGGTTGGTTTGTCCGGAAGTTGCACGCTTGAGGATTTTGTCGCCATCGGCGGGCAAAGCGGAGTGCGCGGTCACGTTACCATCGGTATGGGATCTCAGGTGGCTGCCGTAAGCGTTGTAAATGATGACCTGCCTGCCGGCGGGCGCTATGGCGGCACACCGGCTAAGCCGGTCAAACAGTGGTTCCGCGAGGTCGCTGCCGTCAGAAAGCTTGCAGAGCGCGGCAGCGGATCGTAAACGGATTACAAACAGGACTTTGCGGCGGTCATTCGCCAAGGGGTGGTATATGGTAGACGCAGAAAACAAAACACTTGCCAGCGCAGACATCATGAGGATCATGAAGCTCCTGCCGCACAGGTATCCTTTTCTTCTGATCGACAAGATCATCGAGATGGACGGTGACGACAGCTGTATCGGCATCAAGAACGTCACCATCAACGAACCGCATTTTACAGGACACTTTCCAGAGAGACCGGTTTTCCCGGGCGTTCTTCTGATCGAGGCCATGGCTCAAACGGCCGGCGCGCTCTGCGTGCATGCGCGCGGTGACGATGCTCCGCCGCAGTTGGTCTACTTCATGACCATCGACAAGGCGAAATTCCGCCGGCCGGTGGAACCTGGTGACCAGGTTTATTTCCACGTCAAGAAGATCAAGCAACGCTCCAACATCTGGAAATTCGATGCTGTCGCCAAAGTCGATGGCAACAAGGTTGCAGAAGCAGAAGTCAGCGCGATGCTGGTAGATGCGTGAGGATATATGACTGACATCCATCCAACGGCCATAGTCGAAGACGGGGCCGTGATCGGCGAGGGCGTTCGTATCGGGGCATATTCGATTGTCGGCCCGGACGTGAAACTCGCCGACGGAGTTGTCCTGGAATCGCATGTCGTTGTTTCGGGTCACACAAGCGTTGGGGCCAATACGCATATTTTCCCCTTCGCAAGCATTGGCCACAAACCGCAAGACCTTAAGTTTTCTGGTGAAGTCAGCTTTTTGGAAATCGGTGCCAACAACCAGATCCGTGAACATGTGACCATGAACCCGGGTACGGAAGGTGGCGGCGGCTATACCAGGGTCGGTGATAACTGTCTTTTCATGATGAGCTCGCATGTCGGCCACGACTGCAAGGTCGGCGACCATGCGATTCTGGCCAACAATGCCACGCTTGCGGGGCATGTCGAACTTGATGATTTTGTCATTCTAGGCGGTTTGAGTGCTGTCAGGCAGTGGTCGCGTATAGGAACGGGCGCAATCGTGGGGGGCATGACTGGTGTCGAATTCGACGTCATTCCTTTTGGCTCCGTGATCGGTGACCGCGCCCGCCTTGCCGGGCTCAACCTTGTCGGTCTCAAGCGCAAGGGTTTTCCTCGGGAACAGATCCATGCCCTGCGTGCAGCATATCGGGCACTGTTTGAGAGCAATGAAGGAACCTTGCGCAGCCGGGCTGAAGCGGTGGCCGCTGAAGGTGCTGATCAACCTCTGGTCAAGACGGTTACCGACTTCATCCTTGAAAAGGAAGACCGCCGGTTCTGCACGCCGCGCAGCGACGACTGACGGATGGCCGGGGCGGATACGGCGACAGGACCACGCCTTGCCCTGATTGCGGGGAATGGCAGTTTGCCCTGCCAGATCGCGGATGCTCTCAGCAATGCCGGACGTGACTTCAAGATTATCGCCATCAAGGGTGAAGCGGACGAACGCACACGCGTTCAGGCCGACGCTGAGCTTGGTTGGGGCGAAATCGGTCGGCTCTACAAATTTTTGGAAAAAACGGGCTGTCAGGACGTGCTTCTGATCGGTGGTGTTTCCAGACGCCCCGATTTCACGTCCATCCTTGGTGATTTAGGTACATTGAAGCGATTGCCGACGATTATCAGGGCGTTGGCCGGTGGTGACGACAGTCTTTTGACCAAGGTGATCCGCCTGTTCGAAGTCGAGGGGTATCGGGTTGTGGGGATCAAGGATGTAGCGCCGCAACTGCTGGCTTCAAGCGGGGTGCTGGGAAAAGTGCAGCCAACCCAGACGGATTGGCGGGATGCGGAACTCGCCTTGCGGGCGTGTGAAAAGCTTGGCGAACTCGATATCGGCCAGGCAGCCGTTGCTGTGGGAGGAAGGGTTGTTGCGCTTGAGGGGGCGGAAGGAACCGATGCCGTCCTTCAGCGGTGTGCGGAGTTGAAGCGCAATGGCCGGATACGGGCCAAGGGTCGCGCCGGTGTTCTCGTGAAGACGGCCAAACCAAATCAGGATTTGCGCGTGGATCTGCCTACTGTCGGGCCGAAAACCATCGATTTGGCGGCGGCCGCAGGTCTCGCGGGAATCGCTGTTGAGGCGAGCGGTGCCCTGATCGCCGAAAAGGAAGTTACCCTCAAAAGGGCTGATGACGCGGGTCTTTTTGTTGTCGGAATAGAGCACGAATCGAAACTCGATGGCGCTTCACCTGATCAGTCGGACGAGCGTTCGTGATGAACGGACAGGTGCCCTCGATCTGCGTGGTCGCCGGGGAGGAATCCGGAGACCAGCTTGGTTCGGAGTTGATGAAGGCACTCAACGAGCGTTTGGGGACAGGGATTCGTTATTGCGGTGTTGGCGGCGAACGGATGACGTCTCTGGGGCTCAAGAGTTTCTTCGATATGTCCGATGTCTCCGTCATGGGACTAACCGCAGTGCTTGCCAGACTTCCGTTGATCATCAAACGTGTCTACCAGACCGTGGATGCGGTTGTTGCGGCCAATCCAGATGTGCTGGTGATTGTCGACAGTCCGGATTTCACCCACAACGTTGCCAAGCGCGTGCGAAAACGGGCACCGCATATTCCCATCGTAGGCTATGTTTCGCCGTCCGTCTGGGCCTGGCGTCCAGGCCGCGCCCGCAAGATGAGTGTCTATGTAGACGACCTTCTGGCCCTGCTGCCTTTTGAGCCAGACGTTCACCGCAAGCTCGGTGGACCACGCACGCATTATGTTGGCCACCCTTTGAGCGAAAAGGCAGACGAGCTCCGCCCCACGGCGGGCGAAAGATCATCGGTCGACGCAGACGAGAAGATCTTGCTCGTGCTTCCAGGAAGCCGGCGAAGCGAGATCGACAGGCTCTTGGCGGACTTCGGGGCAACGGTCGCACTCGTTGAAAAAAAGGTGCCTGGCCTCAAGGTGGTCTTGCCTGCTGTTGCGCATTCCGTAGACAAAATCCGCCTGGAAACTGCCGGTTGGTCCGTCCCGGTCGAGATCGTCACGGGACTTGAGGCAAAGCGGGCAGCCTTCAGGAAAGCGCACGCAGCCTTGGCCGCGTCGGGTACTGTCTCGCTTGAACTTGCCCTTTCAGGCGTTCCAATGGTGGTTGCCTACAAGGTCGACTGGTTCTTCAGGCGTATCAAGGATCTCAACCGGATCTTCAAATTCTCCAGCGTCGATTCTTTCGTGCTGCCGAATATTATCCTCGGGACAAAAGCGATACCGGAATTCCTTGATGAGGAAGTGCAACCGGACGTGCTCGCCGGTCATCTTGTCGAGCTTCTGAAGAACGGTCCAGAGCGTCAGAAGCAGATCGAGAATCTGCAGAGACTAGACGATGTCATGCGACTGCCGGATGGTCATAGCCAGCGGGGTGCTGCTGCAGATGTGGTGCTTGAGGCTATGAAGGCTAAGGCCTGACGATTTCCTAAATTGACTGACTGCTGACAGGAAGAAGTTGGATCTTCAAGCAGACGGAATAGCTCTGCGAGGCTGGGAAGATCGACGGTTTCTCCATGTGTGTTTGAGACCAGTCGACCAGGCAGACACCCAGCAGAAGCGCAACGCAACAGACCTCTCCAATGCCGAACAACATCAGCTTTCTTCAGGCTGCTTTGCGTCTAGCCAAATACATACAAATAAACCGGGTGCGTTCTATACGTGTTTCACGGTTCCAGTTAGGCACAAAAAAGACGCCCGGCAGTTAAGCAGGGCGTCTTCATTTTGGCATGTACGCAGATATAAGCTGCGAAAAATTACAGGCGACTGCCGGCGTGCGCCTTAACGGCGTTGTTCGATCGGCGTGTAGTCGCGCAGCTTTTCACCCGTGTAGAGCTGACGCGGGCGGCCGATACGCTGGGACGGATCTTCCACCATTTCTTTCCACTGGGCGATCCAGCCAACAGTACGGGCCAGAGCGAACAGAACGGTGAACATTGTTGTCGGGAAGCCGAGCGCGCGCAGCGTGATGCCGGAATAGAAGTCGATGTTCGGATAGAGCTTCTTGTCGACGAAGTATTCGTCGTTGAGCGCGATTTTTTCGAGTTCCATGGCAACGTCCAGAAGCGGATCGTCCTTGATGCCAAGTTCGCCAAGAACCTCGTGCGTCGTTTTTTGCATGATCCGAGCGCGAGGATCGTAGTTCTTGTAGACGCGGTGACCGAAACCCATCAGGCGGAACGGGTCGTTCTTGTCCTTCGCGCGGGCGACGAACTCCGGAATACGATCCACGGAGCCGATTTCCGACAGCATGTTGAGGGCAGCTTCGTTGGCGCCGCCATGTGCCGGACCCCAAAGGCAGGCAATGCCGGCCGCGATGCAGGCAAACGGGTTTGCACCGGAGGAGCCGGCCAGACGCACCGTAGAGGTCGAAGCGTTCTGTTCGTGGTCGGCATGAAGAATGAAGATGCGGTCCATGGCGCGGGCCAGAACCGGGTTCACCTTGTATTCCTCACAAGGCACGGCAAAGCACATATGCAGGAAGTTTGCTGCATAGCTCAGGTCGTTGCGCGGATAAACAAAAGGCTGACCGACATGGTACTTGTAGGCCATTGCGGCAATGGTTGGCATCTTGGCGATCATGCGCAGCGACGCGACCATCCGCTGGTGCGGATCGGTGATGTCTGTCGAGTCGTGATAGAAAGCGGACAGCGCACCAACCGTGCCAACCATGACAGCCATCGGGTGAGCGTCGCGGCGGAAACCGGAGAAGAACCGGTTCATCTGTTCGTGGATCATCGTGTGATAGGTCACACGGTTGACGAAGTCTTCCTTCTGGGTCTTTGTCGGCAGTTCGCCGTAAAGCAGAAGATAGCAGGACTCCAGAAAGTCACCGTGGTCTGCGAGCTGCTCGATCGGATATCCGCGATAGAGCAGGGTGCCTTCATCACCATCGATATAGGTGATCTTGGATTCGCACGACGCGGTGGAGGTGAAGCCCGGGTCGTAGGTGAACATTCCGGTGTCCTTGTACAAGGACGAGATGTTCACGACGGACGGTCCGATGGATCCGTCAAGAACGTCGAATGCGTGGTCGTTACCACCGACATTGAGCTTGGCGTTGTTGTCGGCCATTCAGAAACCCCTTTACGTTAAACGGATGTGCCGTCCTGGTTCGACCCTTCAGGCGATGGGTCCCGTTTCCGGTTGCCGGACCAGCACTGGAGACTTTTCGCGTATTGCGTATCCCATTTACTGCACTGCCGCAAGCTGGGCGATATAACGCTTTGGTCAAAGACGTATTTCGCCCGCCAGTGCAGCCGCCGGAAGCTTGGATTTTGCTGTAAGGTGCACCCGGCGGCACTTGATATCAGGCAGCCTGATCCTGAATTCTGGCCAGAGATTCTTCCCGGCCGAGAGCGATCAGAACATCATAGATGCCGGGTGACGTGCCGCGGCCCGTCAACGCGGCCCTTAACGGCTGGGCTACCTTGCCGAGTTTCAATTCCTTGCTCTCTGCGTAGGCCTTTACCGCTGTTTCCAGTGGTTCCACAGTCCAGTCAGAGACACTCGCGACAACATCGTGGAGATCTTTCAGGATAGCTCTAGCATCGTCGTCCAGTATTTTCCGGGCCTTTTCATCAGTGTCTAGCGGGCGTTGACGCCAGAGATAAGAAGCGCTTTCCGTCAGCTCCACCAGGGTCTTGGCCCGTTCCTTCAGTCCTGGAAGCGCAGAGAGAGCAGTTTCCTCGTTGTTGCCGTCTGCAAGCCAGGAAAGAACCTTATCGCCGCCTTCGGCATGTGCGAGATAGACCTTCCAATGGCTCAGCAATTCGCTGTCCTCGGTCGCGCGCATGTAATGCCCGTTGAGGTTTTCCAGCTTCTTGAAATCGAAACGCGCAGCCGACTGGCCGACGGCGTCGAAATCAAACCACTTGATCATGTCTTCCAGAGAGATGATTTCCTCGTTGCCGTGGCTCCAGCCAAGCCGGGCCAGATAATTTCGCATGGCCTGCGGCAGATAGCCCATCTCGCGATAGGCTTCAGCGCCGGTCGCGCCATGCCGCTTGGACAGTTTTGCACCGTCCGGCCCGTGAATAAGCGGAATATGCGCCATTGCCGGCACATCCCAGCCAAGAGCCTGGAAAATAAGCGTCTGCCGGGCAGCGTTGGTCAGATGGTCGACACCGCGGATGATATGGGTGATGCCCATGTCATGATCGTCCACCACGACGGCATGCATGTAGGTTGGAGTGCCATCCGACCGCATCAGAACGAAGTCGTCGAGATCCTTGTTCGGGATCACGACTCGACCCTGCACGAGATCATCGACAACGGTCTCACCGTCCTGAGGCGCCTTGATACGGATGACAGGGTCAACACCTGAAGGGGCTTCGGAGGCGTCGCGTTCGCGCCAGGTACCGTCATAGCGAGGCGGTTTGCCCTCGGCTCGGGCTTTCTCGCGCATGGCGTCGAGTTCTTCCGGCGTACTGTAGCAGCGATAGGCCGTGCCGTTTGCCAGCATTTGCTCGACCACTTCCTTGTGGCGCTCAACACGCGAAAACTGGGAGATTGGGTCTCCATCCCAGTCCAGTCCAAGCCAGGACAGGCCGTCGATCAGCGCGTCCACTGCTTCCTGCGTGGAGCGGGCCCGATCCGTATCTTCGATCCGCAGCAGCATCTTGCCGCCATGATGGCGAGCGAATAGCCAGTTGAAAAGCGCGGTGCGGGCGCCGCCGATATGCAGGAACCCGGTCGGAGACGGGGCGAAGCGCGTGACGATGTTCTGTGCCATGGTGCTTTATAAAAGTCTCTGTCAGTATGACGGCGCGGAGCGCGCCGAATTGGTGGCGCGGTCTTAGCACAGGCTTTGGCGAGGCTAAATAGGGGCTTCTGCCCTTTCTTGGACCAAACGGGGAGCTGGGGTGACGTCACTGACCGGTCCGCAGGATACGACTGACAGCCGGTTGCAAACGGCACAGCATGATGATCGGGGGCAAAGTTTATCGCCTGCTGCGTTCGGATCTGACGAGCGTTTGAGGCGGCGTTTGTGGGTATCGGGCGACAATCGCCATGCCAGTTCGAGAATAAATTCTGCGACAGATCGTCTTTGGGATGCCCAGGGGCTCTTGTGGGTTGCCTTCGCGTTCGCTGCGGGAATTGGCGTTTACGTCTGGTTGCCTGAGGAACCGTCCTGGATGCTGTTGATGGCTGTGATGATTATCGCAGCGGTCGCAGTCTTGCGCGTAGGACAACGCGGAAAGGTGGCGGTTTCAGCCATGCTCTGCCTGGCTTTCTTCGCCGGGCTGGCTACGTCCAGTCTTCGCACTGCTTATGTTTCAACGCCGCGCCTTGCTGAACCGATAAACGCCGATGTGACCGGCGTTGTTGAGGAGGTGGATACAGGGGCGCGGGGTAGTCGGCTCGTGCTTGCGGTAACCGCCGTGAATGGTCAACCGGCGAGGGAACCTGAGTTTCCGGCCAAGGTGCGCTTGCGTGTTCCCGCTGACAGTGGGGTGCAGGTTGGGGAAACTGTTCGTGTCAATGCGCGCCTCTTTCCGCCGCCTGGCCCTGTTTTTCCTGGAGGGTATGACTATTCCTTCCGGGCGTTTTATCAGCAGATAGGTGCGACGGGTTTCAGTTTCGGGCCACCTCAGGTCATGAAGGTTCCAGGTCGCGGACTTTGGCTTCATCCCAGTGTCGCTGTTGCGAAACTGCGTAGCGATATCGCGGAACGGATCAAAGCCAGTCTTGCCGATGGACCCGAGACCGCGTTGATCGTCGCCTTGCTGGTTGGCGACCGAAGCGGCATCGGTGAGCAGCAGGAAGACGTTTTGCGTTCAGCCGGGCTGGCTCACATCCTAGCAATTTCAGGGCTGCATATGGCGCTCTTCGCCGGGGGCGCCTATGGGGCTGTGTTGCTTCTTTTGTCGCTTGTTCCGATTTTGACGTTGAGGTGGCCCGTGCATAAGTGGGCAGCACTTTCAGCTCTTGGTGCTGCGGTCGTCTATCTGCTCCTCTCCGGTGGCGCAGTCGCCACACAGCGATCCTTTCTGATGATTGCCATTGTCTTTGTCGGAATTCTGGTCGGTCGGCGCGGTCTGACTTTGCGCAGTGTGGCACTGGCAGGCCTCCTGCTCCTCCTGATTGCGCCCGAGCGACTGTTTTTCCCGGGCTTTCAAATGTCATTCGCAGCCGTGATCTGTCTGGTTGCCGTTTATGACTTGTGGCGACACAGAGAGCGCTTCGGATCTACCGGTGACAAAGTGTCAGGATGGGGCATGGCGACAGGCGTTTTTCTTGGCAGGTGGGTTGCCGGTCTGATTGTGACTGCGCTGGTTGCCGGACTGGCGACTGGCATTATCGGAGCTCATCATTTCAGCCGAATTGCGCCTTATGGCGTCGTGGGCAACCTGCTGGGGATGCCCGTCTTTTCGTTGCTTGTCATGCCGATGGGTGTGCTGGCCTTCGTTCTGATGCCCTTCGGACTGGCTGCACTCCCTCTGACAGTGATGTCTTTCGGTGTCTCGCTCCTGTTGAAGGTGGCCTCTTTTACTGCCGCTCTTGATGCCGACGGCGGCGCATCGGGCAGGCTGGACGGAATGGCTGCAAGCCTGCTGTTGTCGGCGCTTTTTGCCGGCCTGCTGCTGCCTAGAAGGAGGCGTCTGCTTGCCGGATTGCCACTGCTCGCCGGGCTGCTGATTGTCATCACTGGCCGGCCTCCGGATATCCAGATTGCTGCAAGCGGCTCTCGTATAGCTGCTCGGGATGATGCCGGATCCTTGAGATACGCTGCCAGAGGAAGGTCCTTTGCGACCGACCTCTGGCTCCAGTCCGAAGGCGTTCCTGAAGAGGCGATTTTGTCGCGCAAGATAAAGTCACCACAAAGAAAATGCGATGATGATGGCTGCGTCGTCAGAGCATATGGACCAGGAGAAGGATCAGAGACACTGGAGCAGGCTATGCCGTATTTTGCGATAGCTCAGCCCAGGACGTTCGAAGCGTTTCAGATGGATTGTAGGTATGCCGATTTGATCGAGACCGATCTAGTCGCTCCGAAGGGATGTGGCTCAGGGGTTGTTCTTGACCAGAAGATACGCTCCGCACGCGGCGCGGTTTCGATCTGGTTATCAAGAAGCGCCACTCGGCAGGAGACCGCTACCAATCGGCTTTCCGATGCCCGGGAGAACCCACCTGACGGAAAGCTGAAAATCGAAAAGCTGGTGTTTGCCATCCCAGATCCGCCGCGTCCCTGGCATCAGCCAGGTACGGTCACAAGGGATGGGTTGCGTCAAATCGGCCATGCATCAAGTGCAAAAGGGCGCGAGGACGAGTAGAGGATCAATATTGCCGAAACAGGGCAACGAGGCGGCCTTGAACACGGACACGACCAGGCCCGAAGATCCGTGTCTCATAAGCCGGGTTCGCTGCTTCCAGCGCGATTGAGGCACCTTTCTTGCGCAGTCGCTTCAAGGTTGCCTCCTCATCGTCCACAAGAGCGACGACAATATCTCCACTGTCGGCGCTGTCGGTCTTGCGGATCAGAACCGTGTCACCATCCAGAATGCCGGCTTCGATCATGGAATCGCCACGCACATCCAGTGCGTAATGCTCTCCGCGTCCAAGCAAGTCCTGAGGCACGGTGATCGAGTGGCTGTGGGTTTGAATTGCCTCGATCGGAACGCCGGCTGCAATTCTGCCCATGACTGGAATTTCCGTGACACCGATAGCGGGTTCCGGCGCCGCTTTCGCAGGTTCCGGTTTGCCGAGTGAGCCTTCTATGACTTCGGGCGAGAAGCTGCCCCTCGGCCGGGGAGCGCCCAGGCCCGGCGCGATGGAATCGGGGAGGCGCACGACCTCCATGGCTCTGGCCCGGTTGGGCAAGCGCCGGATGAAGCCACGTTCTTCAAGTGCGGTGATCAGACGGTGAATGCCGGACTTGGAGCGCAAATCGAGCGCATCCTTCATTTCGTCGAAAGACGGCGGCACACCGGTTTCTTTCA
This sequence comes from Stappia sp. BW2, assembly GCF_008107695.1. Taxonomy (GTDB): domain Bacteria; phylum Pseudomonadota; class Alphaproteobacteria; order Rhizobiales; family Stappiaceae; genus Roseibium. Next base: position 1,262,237 of record NZ_VIRG01000070.1, read on the forward strand.
GTCTTTCGTGAATGAACATGAGCAGTTCGTACTGCTTGCGCGTCAGCATGTAGGCGTCCCCTGACCGAGAAAACATCTGGTACAAATCAAGAACATGGTACCTGTTCTCATTGTGTTCTGCAAGGGTAAATGTTCTCTTACTGTTCTTGGCGTTCTGCAAGCCGCCGCGTTCAATTCGTGGCTGATGTCGCAGCGTCGTCATGCGTTACGCGGCTTTTGATCGCTAATTCGCAGGTGACAAGCGTTGGGGCTCCACCGGCAGCAAGAATGACTTCGTGCAATCCGCAATTCTGATCGATGGCTCGTATGGGAACACAGAGCTCCTGATTTGGTGTTGTCCCGGCATACGGAGAAAGCAGTTTTTCGGAAATCAGACCTGTCATGGCATCTGCATCGCGAAAGACGGCTCCGGCAAGGCTGCCAAGGCCGTGGACTTCATAGGGCGAACCCTCCAGCAGGAGAGCAAGTTCGCGGATGCTGTTAGTAGGGTCGGCAAATGGAGCCAGCGTCGTGATGAGGTCGTTGTTCTTGATGGGTCTGGAGTGGGTCTCGGCTTGCTGTACACGAAACAGCGTGAATTCGGTCTCCGGGTTGTGCGAAGCCTCTAACGCTGCACCTTGCAGACCATACCCCTTGATAAGGCCAGCGCGCTATCTGAAGCGTGTGTGGTAACAGGTGATCAAGAAGCTCTCTGCTTTCCTCGTGCCAGTAGGCGTGTATATGGGCGAACCTCTCGCCGTCCTTCCTGCCAAGAATTTCGATAGCTGTTTCAAGAGTGGCACCCTTGGAGGAATGGGTATCGCTTTACCAGGCCGCGTGGCGGTCATTGATCGCGCAGGCAGGAATTACGAAGTCAAACGCCTCACGCGTCAGACCGGAAAGATTGAGTAGGGCCGAAGTCAGCTCATGCCGCTCGGCGTGACGACCCAGAACCTCCAGAACGGGGAGTTGCTCCCCTGACGTCTATCTCTAAAGGGGCCGTTCGGCATCTGGTGTGTGGCAGCCGGTTTTCGGCAAAGGGACCTGAACGCTGGATATCGGCAAGTGTTCTTTGGTGTCCTTTGGGGGCAGCTGTCTCACAGCAAGCCCTTCTCTGTCAGATGCTCTCGCACCAGTTTCTTCGTGATCTTGCCATAGGCACTGGTCGGCATCGCGGGAATAAAGAGGTAGCGTGCCGGCAGCTTGTAACGTGCGATCTTGCCGTTGAGAAAGTCTGTCAAGGCCTGAGGGTCGGGGGCTTTGCCCTGGGCTGCGACACAAACGGCAAGTCCGACTTCGCCCCATTGTCTGTCTGGAATGCCGAGAATTGCGACTTCGGAGATTTCCGGATGTGTGAGCAGTATTTCCTCGACTTCCTTCGGATAGACGTTGGAGCCACCCGAAATATACATGTCCGAAGCACGGCCGGTCAGGAAAAGGTAGCGCTGTTCATCCATGTGGCCGATGTCACCCCTTCGGAACCAGCCATTTCTGAATGATTTTTGGTTGGCTTCGACGTCATCCAGATATCCTGCGCAGACAGCCGCACCTATAACGCAGACTTCACCCGTTTCATTGGGGGGGCAGGTGATTGCCGTCTTCGTCCTGGATCGACACCTCTATGCCGGTGCGCTCCGTGCCGCAGGTGCCACTGCGTGTCTCGGGCCCGTCCTCCAGAAAATGATCCTGTGGCCGCAACACAGTTATGTTTCCGGTGACCTCGCCAAGTCCGTAGTATTGAACCAGAACGTTGCCCAGTTTTTGGAGCGCCAGTTTCTGGTCTTCCCGGTACATGGGGGCGCCCGCATAGATGACGTGGCGAAGGCTCGAGTGATCGAACCGGTCGACCGAAGGATCTTCCACCAGGCGTTTGACGATTGTCGGAACCGTGAAAAGATTGCTGATCTTGTGTTTTTCGATGAGCTCGAAAGCGGTGGCTGGATTGAAACCACCTCGCGGCAGAAGCACATGTGCGGAACCGGCTACAAACTGCGCGATGAGTTGAAGCCCAGCGCCGTGCGACAACGGCGCTATCACCAGCGACGCGTCCTGTTCCGTGGTTCCTGGCACCAGATCCGCCATGTAGTTGACGCAGACGAAGCCGATTTGCCCGTGACTGAGGACGACCGCCTTGGGGCGGCCTGTGGAGCCAGACGTGAAGAACAACCAGCACGGATCGTCGTAGTTTACGCGCTCGTTGGCAAAGGCGTGTCCCAAGTGGCGGGAGACGAGATCCTCGTAGTTGGTGCCGAAATCGCTCGACCCTATTGTCACACACCCTGCTAGCTGGGGTCTTGCGTTCTGCACAGCTTCGGCCTGGGCACTGAAACTTGAGTCACACAGGAATACCGTCGCCCTTGCTTTTTCTGCTGCATAAGCAGTCTCGCCAGGGGCTTGTCGGAAGTTGCAGGGAACCCATATGGCCCCGAGTCGGAAAGCTGCCAGCATGATCTCGATCATCTGAACCGAGTTTTCAGCCTGCACCAGCAGACTGTCACCCTTGGTAACTCCAAACTCCGCCTTGAGGCCTGTCGCAAGAGCTGAAACGCGCGAATCGACCTGCGACCAGGTCCAGGTGGTCCCATCCTGAACAACCGCCGGTCGAGACGGCCATCGTGCTGCGTTTCTGGTCAGAAAATGCGCAAGATTGGACACGCGATTGGAACAGCGCTCCACCATCTGAGTTTGCCTCCCGGTTACTGGTTTTTTCTGACGTTAGGTTGACCGCAGTCTGTTTGACAAGTTGCGATTGGCATTCAGGCCGTTCCGCTTTGAAGGCAAATCGTGCAAGGATGCCACTAATCGGTTTCGATGGTTGTTAGAGGATTTCGAATGAGCGAGATGACGATTACTGACTGGGATGATGCCTATTCAAACGCTGCTCATATTGCAGGTGCAGACGATTTTATCGTGCGTTGGGCACAAGATGCCGAAGCCTTCCGGAAAAGCTGGGTCGAAAAGGATCTGGATGTCGTTTACGGGGAGGGGAACCGTCAACGGTTCGATGTGTTTCGGCCTGAGAGAAAATCCAAAGGTCTCGTCGTCTTCGTGCATGGCGGCTACTGGCTGAGATTCGACAAAAGTTCGTGGTCGCATTTCTCAAGTGGTTGTCTGGCAAAGGGCTGGACGGTGTGCATGCCATCCTATGAGCTGGCTCCAGATGCGCGAATCGCAGACATGACACGGCAGATCAGTTCGGCGGTCACGAAAGCAGCAGCTCGCGTTGCCGGGCCGATCCGGCTCGTCGGACATTCCGCCGGAGGCCACCTGGTTACGCGGACGATTTGTGAAGACACCCGCCTGTCAGAGGACGTTCTGGCGCGGATCGAGAGGGTTGTATCCATTAGCGGGCTACACGACCTCCGTCCGCTCAGAAACACCGTGATGAACAAGTCGTTCCAGTTGAGCGAAGAGGATGCGATTGCCGAGAGCGCTGCACTTATGCAGCCCGCAATTGACTGTCCGGTCGTTGCCTGGGTTGGAGGCTCGGAACGACCGGAATTTCTCCGGCAGTCGAAACTGCTTGCCGATGCCTGGTCGACGGCAACCTATCGGGAAGACGCAGACCGGCATCATTTCGACGTCATCGACGGTCTTCAAAAGCCGGATAGCGAGTTGACTGAAACCTTGCTGACTTCTTGAGCCACCCGACGAGGAGACGCTTATGCGTACTGAAAGCGACAGCATCGGTGAAATAGATGTGCCGGAAGACAAATACTGGGGTGCGCAGACACAGCGTTCCCTGAAGTACTTCTCAATCGGCAGTGACCTGATGCCGATTGAGCTCGTGCACGCCTATGGCATCTTGAAAAAGGCGGCCGCCCTATCAAACGAAGAGCTGGGCCTGCTGCCTGGAGACCTTGCGCGCTTGATTGTCCGGGCCGCGGATGAAGTGAGTGATGGAAAACTGGACGACCACTTCCCGCTGCATGTCTGGATGACTGGTAGTGGCACTCAAACCAACATGAATGTGAACGAGGTGATTTCCAATCGCGCAATCGCACTGGCAGGCGGCGTAATGGGAACAAAAGATCCGGTTCACCCCAACGATCATGTGAACCTGTCACAATCGTCCAATGACAGCTTTCCAGCCGCCATGCATATGGCTGCCGCACTCCAGGTGACACACCGGCTGCTGCCAGGGGTTCAGACACTCCAGAAAAGCCTTCAGGACAAAGCCGATGCCTGGGACGGTATCATCAAGATCGGCCGAACCCACATGCAGGACGCTACGCCTCTGACACTGGGTCAGGAATTTTCCGGGTATGCCGAAATGCTGCGTCAGGACATTGAGCGTATTCGTTTTGCGCTCAACGACGTCTATGGACTGGCGCTGGGCGGCACTGCGGTGGGGACGGGGATCAATACACATCCTCGCTTCGCCGAATTGTCTGCCGCAAAGATCGCTGAATTGACCGGCTTGCCGTTTTATACGGCTGGGAACAAGTTCGCCGTACAGGGCGCGCATGATGCGCTTGTCATGCTGAGCGGGACCTTGAAGACGCTTGCTGTCTCCTTGTTCAAGATAGCAAACGACATTCGTCTTTTGTCGTGCGGACCGCGGTGCGGATTTTTCGAATTAAAAATACCGTCCAATGAACCCGGGTCCTCGATCATGCCGGGCAAGGTCAATCCGACACAGTGCGAGGCGCTCGCGATGATCGCAGCGCAGGTTATGGGGAATGACGTCGTGGCAGGGATTGGTGGCGCCAGCGGTTACCTTGAGATGAATGTCTACAAGCCGTTGATGATCAATGCGATCATGCAGTCGGTCAGGATCATGGGCGACGGCTGTACCAATTTCTCGCGGTTTCTGGTCGAAGGCATGGAGCCGAACGAAAAGCGCATCAAGGAATTCCTCGATCAGTCCTTGATGCTGGTGACCGCGCTCAGTCCACTCATCGGATACGACAAGGCTAGTCATGCCGCACATCACGCTTTTGAGCATGATATGACCTTGAAACAGGCCTGCCTCGACCTTGGCTTTGTCAGTTCAGAGGAGTTCGACCGGACAGTCGATCCTGCGAAAATGGTCCAGCCATCGCTCTGACAAGCTCGGCTGCTTCCTGATGTGCGTCTTCGCCGTGCGCTGGGCTGATGACCTTTAGCCGCCTACAGAAGGCTACGGTCTGCAAGGTTGCGCATCAGGGAGCTTATTCCGAAAGTCCATTCGGGACATTCCGTCGAAAGCCGGACCGTATTGCTCAAGCTGCCCAGGCCCGGGCTTTCAATCGTGACAACGTCGCCCAGTTTGTGGGTAAAGCCTTCACCCGGGACATCCCTGTCCTGGGTTGGGGCAAAGAGGGTGCCGAGAAAGAGCATGATGCCGTCGGGGTACTGGTGGTGCCGGCCCAATGTCTGCCGGACCAGATCCTGAGGATCTCGGCTTATCTCCTTCATTGAAGATCGACCCTTCAGGACAAATCCATCTTTTCCCTCGACGGTCAGATCCAACTCCGCCTGGCGTACGTCATCCAGCGAAAAGGCGTCATCGAACAGTCGAATCATGGGACCGATCGAGCAGGATGCATTGTTGTCCTTGGCTTTGGACAGGAGCAGTGCCGAGCGACCTTCGACGTCGCGCAGGTTGACATCGTTTCCAAGCGTCGCGCCGACAATCACGCCTTTGGAAGAGACCGTCAGCACCACTTCCGGCTCCGGGTTGTTCCAGCTGGATACTGGATGCAGACCGACGTCAGCACCAGGCCCGACGGAAGAAAGAACCTGAGCTTTGGAAAAGACTTCGGCGTCCGGACCGATTCCGACTTCCAGATATTGGCTCCAGAGCCCTTCCGAGATCAGCGCCTGTTTTACCTTCGCGGCTTCTTCTGATCCGGCGCGCAGGTTTCGCAGGCTGTCGCCGATAGTTGCGCCCACCCGTGCGCGGATTACTTCCGCCTTTTGGGGATCACCGGCCGCTTTTTCCTCGATAACGCGTTCCACCATGGAATTGGCGAAGGTCACGCCGCAGGCTTTCACCGCTTGCAGGTCGCATGGGGCAAGAAAATGGATATTGGCGGGATTGTCGGAGGATGCTGCGGCAATCGTGCCAAGAGGGCCGAGATTCTCGCCTTCTGCCGCGTCAACATAAGCTGCCGGATCCTGCATTTCGCAGATGTCTCTTACGGTAGGGGCGGCCTTCGAGGTGATGTCGATGACGTCGTTGTCGCGCAGGGTAACGACAGCAGGTCCGTTGGCGCCGGGACGCCAGACACGACCCAGATAAGTGCCGGAGGACATTTCGGTTTCTGAATAAAAGCTCATGGCGTTTCCTGATTGGCCGCAAGGCCGTCATTGTTGGTTTTCCCTAATCTGCTGGGAAAATTCTCACTTGTCCAACAAATGTGGAAACGCGGATTTCAGTGCGCCCGATAGGACGCTTCCCCTGCCAGTGTTATTCCTGAAACATTGAAGCGACCAGTTTGTCTGCCATTGCCTTGTTCAGAACCAGCATGTCTTTCATGCGTCCACGCGCCAGTTCGGCGTCGCCGGAATCGATGGCTTCAGCCACGCCTACATGATTGCGGCGGGCAACTTTTTCTTCCGGTGGTGTTTTCAGGGACGTGGCATAGGAAAACAGCATGACCGCGTAAATAAGGTTTTGGAGCTGGGAAAGCATCTGGTTGCCACTGGCCTGAAGGATCGTGGCATGGAACATGTAGTCGGCACCAATCATGCTGGCTCGACCATCCAGGGGGTGAATGGCTCGTGCGGCCGCCAGAATGGTGTCGCGTTGGTTCCGATTTGCATTGACCGCGGCCAGTGCGGCCGCCTCTGGCTCAAATATCAATCTGAGATCTGTCGCTTCGGCATATATTCTCGCCGTTTGCGGACTTTCCGGATCGTGCCAGCGAATGACGTCCGGATCAAGAAGGTTCCAGTCGTCAAACGGGCAGACGCGGGAGCCGTATCTGCGGGCCGTTCGTATAAGCCCCTTGCCACACAATACCTTGATGGCTTCCCGGACGACCGTCCGAGAAACGCCGAGACTCTCGACGAGTTCATCCTCGCGCGGAAGAATCGCGCCCGTCGCATAATCACCATGCGCGATCTTCTTGCCAAGATGTTCGACTGTATCTTTGACCGCTCCGGTCGGCAGAGATGTGAGGACTTTGTCCGGTAGTTCGAAGAAATTGCGTTTCTTATTATCCATTCAACAGACTCGGGCAGTCGGGTCTCACATACGGATCGTGAACGGTGAGACCGGCGTTGCATCCTTCGCATGTCTTACAAGGCAATTTTTTAAAATACTAGAAATAATAATCTAAAATAACGTTCTAGTAAGCTAATCCGTCGCTATTAACGTTTCTGCGACGCTAAATATTGGCTGTTTCGTAATGAAATGAGGCAAATCGTTTTAAATTTGTAGGACAATTACTGAGAATTTGGCCGTTGAAAGTGTATAGCCTTTACGCCAGTTTCCTGGTGCCGTCGTTCCTGAGGTGACGTATACTTGCTGGTGGCTCCAGATCAAAACTCCGGATGGCTGGCCGTTTTGCCAGCGGAACTGAACCCCAGCGACGGTCTTTGGGGCTGCATGCCGCCGGCGTGCACGTTTCGGTCGAACAGGTTCGGACAAGCTTTGCAATCTGTCCGTCAGGCAACCATTTCCGAGAACATTGCCAGCGCCTAAAAGCCAAGCTTCCGCGCCAACAGCCTGGGCCGTTCCCGACAGTGATCAGCAAAGCCCCAGAAAGCCGATGAAAGCTGATTGGATCGCGCGCGATTATTCGCTGAGCGCCAGTATTGCGAAGTCTTTCCTCCGTACGAGCCTGTCCGGAGTGTAAACCTTATGCGATGCCGCTCAAATTATTGGTATTTCATATTTTCGTAGATTCAAGACTAACTGTTGCAGCGTAGAATGGAGGCTGTTTCAATTTACAATTGATTTTTATGGAAAATTTAGAAAAGCAGGCGAATATAGAAGATACATTGGCGCTTTGATTGAATGAGACCCGTAATGAGGGGCGTTGATCAGGCGAGGGGCAATATCGATGTGTCTGTGAATCAAGCATTGAAATGACTGCCCGTAAAGGCGGTTAGGTTTTCGTTCTTGACCGGAGCCACGTGAACCGGGTTTGCCGGATTTATGTGAGCTGGAACGGGCACCATGAATTGAGGTGGGCGTCTTGACACTTAACGGCGGTACGTCGCTGCCATATTCATCCAAGGAGATGGGCCGGGCCAGCCTGTCCCGGACGTTCATTCTCTATACGCTCGGTCTTTTCGCCGTACTTGGTATCATTTTCATTGGCATTCTCACCAAGATAACCTGGGATGCGTCTCACGCTCGCGCCATTCGTGTAACCGAGGCCTTTTTTCAGGCAACGAAGCGACCGTTCGAGCGTGCCATCTGGACGGTGAACGCCGACGCGACCCTGCAGCTCATCCGAGGGTTGGAAAGTCTTGAAGTGGTTGAAAAGGTTTGGGTCGAGACGCCCGACACAGGCAATTTCGGCGAGCCTGCGAGCGGGGAACGTGCTGCTGAAGCGCTCACCTATACTCTCAATTCGCCAAGCACAATTCTGCACAAGGATGCAATCGGCCGGGTCTTCATTCTGATCGACAGGAATACGATCTCCTATGAGATTGTCTCCACTGTGGGTTTTATCGTCACTGCGATCATCGTCTATCTCCTGCTGCTGGCAATTGTCATCAGGACCGTCTTTCGCCGTCTGATCGGGCAGCCGTTGTCTGCAATCGTGGACTACCTGTCGACACCGCGACTGATCGAGGACCCGCCCAAAGCCGAACTCATGCCTGGCCGCGTGGACGAGATCGGCATACTTGCGGCCAGTCTGCAGTCCATGGTTCAGCGTCGCCATCTCGACCTGCAAAAAATTCAAGAATATCAGACGAACCTCGAGGATTTGGTGGCCCATCGGACGGAACAGCTCAAGCTGGTGCAGGAAGAGCTTATTCAGGCAGACAACCTTGCTGCGCTGGGAGCGCTTGTCGCCGGCGTGTCTCATGAATTGAATACGCCTTTGGGGAATGCCCTGATGGCAGCGACCACCATCAAGGATTCAACCGGTTACCTGCGCAGTGAGCTGGAAGACCAGAAGCTGAGCAAGGAAGCTCTTGAGAGCGAAATCGAGCGTATTTCGGATACGGCCCACATTATCGAGAAAACACTTGGGCGGGCTCGCGAGTTGGTGGGGAACTTCCGGCAAGTTGCTGTCGACCGCCAGAGCGAGAAAAAACGGGCTTTCAATTTTGATCACATCATTCGCGAGACCTTGGCGACATTACAGCCGACACTGAAGAAAACGCCCTTCAGGATAGAATTGGATCTCCATGCGGACGAAACTATCGACAGTTATCCGGGGGCCGTTAGTCAGCTCGTTTCGAATTTCGTCGAAAACGCGATGAAACACGGGTACGAAGGGCGGAGCGACGGATTGATCAAGTTGTCTTCTCAGGTTGTCCATTCCAGCGACATTGGGCGCGGCAATTCGAATGAATGCAAGATTATCTTCAAATGTCAGGATTTCGGTGTAGGCATCCCGGAGAAGAATCTGAAAAAAGTATTCGAGCCGTTCTTCACAACGAAGTTTGGCAAAGGAGGATCCGGCTTAGGGATGGCGATTTGTTACCAGCTGGTCACGGAAGCCCTGAGTGGAACCATCTCCGTGTCATCGAACGTCGGCTCCGGAACAGAATTCACAATCGAGTTCCCCGCGGTCGTTGTTCAGGACACCCGGAAGAAGCTCGGACAGAAGGTGCATTGAGATGGTAATGGACTTTCTTGCCCCTTCCGAGCCGGAAGTGAAGAAGCCTGTCAAGGCGCCGTGGAAGATCCTGATCGTCGATGACGACCCCGACGTGCATGAGGTCACCAAGATAGCGGTTGGCGGTTGTGTGTTCGAAAACCGCCCGTTTGAACTGCTGCATGCTCTTTCTGCCCAGGAAGCCCGGCAAATCCTGCTGGAGAACGCGGATATTGCCGTGGCCCTGGTCGACGTCGTCATGGAGAGCGACACGGCAGGGCTTGGGCTTGTGAGCTGGATCCGTTCGGAACTCGGCAATCATTTTACGCGATTGATCCTGCGTACGGGCCAGCCCGGGTATGCTCCGCAGACCGATGTGATCATGAAGTTCGATATTGATGGCTATACGGAAAAAGCCGAGCTATCTCGCACCAAGCTGATTACCGCGATTGTCACCGGTTTGCGCGGCTACAAGCTGGTCATGTCACTTGAGACAAATCGCAAGAAACTCAAACAGTTGAATGAGCATTTTGCTGCGATTGTTGAAAAGAACGCCCTGAGTGAATTTGCCGCCGCCGTACTGAAGCACTTCACGGTTCTGGCCGGGCAACCTGTCGACAGTCTTTTGTGCGGTCTTGAAACGCTGCCGGACTATGGATCTTTCGACAAGTCCAGCATTCGAGTGTTGGCCGCCACCGGAAACTTCGAAGACAAGATCGACTTGCCGGTGGATGTCATCAGTGACGACGCCATTCGCAACGCGGTATCAAGATGTGTCGAAAGCCAGGCGACAATTGCGTCTCCCGATGGAGTGGCGTTGCCGCTTGTTACCCGGAACGGCATGACAGGCGCGCTCTATCTTGGCATGACCGAGGAGCTGCTCGAAGAGCTCGTTGGTTCCGAAGTGGTGCAGCTGTTCGTTTCCAATGTGGCGCTGGGGTACGAAAAAACAGGTCTGTTGGAGCATATCCGCAACCTGGCTTACGTTGACCGTGTCACCGGCCTGTCGACTTTTTCAGGATTTCTCGAAACCTTCCAGAGACATGCAGCCAATGGGCCGGAGCTACTGGTCATTCACTGCGACATCTATCGCTTCCGGGTCATAGTCGACGGGATTGGTGACGAAAAGGCAGGCGCGGTTCTGAAGCGGACTGGACACCGGCTTTCGCAGACATTTCCAGGTGCGCTTACCATTGCCCGGAAGGAAAAGGACGAGTTTCTGATCCTTCTGAAGGGCGGGCAGGAAAACACAATTCAGGATGTGGTCGCGCGCGTAGAAGATGCCTTTCAGCAACCGATCACGCTTGAGGATAACCAGATCAGCCTGCGGCTTCGGTTGGGGTTCGCGTCGACCGATGCGGAAGCCCAGAACGCGGAACAGCTTGTGCGCTTCGCCTCGATTGCTCTCAACGATGTCCGGCAGAAGGGCGTTGCGAATCACGCTGTCTTTCATCCCTTGATGCAGGAAGCAGCCTTCGAGCGTCTGCGGCTCGCCTCACTCCTGACCGGCTCCACCAATCAGACGAAGTTCTCGCTGAGCTATCAGCCCATCATGCGGGCCCGGGACGAAAGTCTGGCATCGTTTGAAGCCCTGATGCGTTTCCGCACGCCGAACGGTACCTTCCTCAATACGGCACGGATGATCGAAGCCGCCGAAGCCAGTGGTCTCATTACCGAAATCGGTGCATGGATGTTCAAGACATCGTTCGCCGAATTCAGCAGCTTGACCGGGATATCAGACGACGTTCGGCTGAATGTGAACCTGTCTCCCAAGCAGGTTCAGACCAATCGGCTTTACAAGGATATCGAAGATGCGGTGACTGCAGCCAAGTTGCCGCTCGACCGACTGGTTTTCGAGGTGACGGAAGGGCTGTTCTTGAGCAATGACCGGGTGACACTGGCTCTGCTCACCTGGCTCCGTGAAAAAGGTGCGCGCGTCGTTATTGACGATTTTGGTACGGGGTATTCCTCGTTCAGTTACCTGCGCAAACTTCCCGTGGACGGAATCAAGATTGACCGAAGCTTTACCATGAACATGGATCAGGATGCCGATGCGCTCGCAGTCGTGAAGTCGATCATCGCTGTTGCGCAGGCTCTGGACCTGAATGTCACTGCCGAAGGTGTCGAAACGGTTGCCCAGAGAGACATCATGCAGGAGCTTCATTGCGACTATCTGCAAGGATACCTCTACGCCAAGCCCCTGCCGGCCGACGAGCTCGAAGGGTTCGTTCAGAAAACCGTCGAACCCGGTGTCGCCTTCGGATAAAATGGGTTGTCTGTCCAACTGAACAATACTGGCCGGAACTGTCAGGACGAGACCGTTCGAACCGTGTAGACTGCGCCAGCCGGTTCATTCGTGGATGGGTCCAGACGCTAGCCTCCAGGGATTGTGTTCTGCAATTCTGTTTAGATAAGCGATTGAAAATTTGTACGAAACACGCTCTCATACGGGAAAACGTGTTTGCGGCGAACGCCCCAATCGCGTTGAATGCTGACTGGACCTTTGAAAAAATGCGCCAAAGCGCGACTTGGGGAGAAAATACATGGATATGAGCGGCTCCCACCGGATCCCGGCCAAACGGGAAACCGTCTGGCAAGCCTTGAACGATCCGGACGTCCTCCGGGCCTGCATTCCTGGCTGCGAGAGCCTCGAAAAGACCTCGGACACCGAAATGACCGCTGCGGTCACGTCGAAAATCGGGCCTGTCAAAGCGAAGTTCAAAGGGGAAGTTACCCTTGAGAACATGAATCCTCCGGAGAGTTACACGATCGTGGGCGAAGGCAAGGGCGGTGTTGCCGGTTTCGCCAAAGGCTCCGCGGATGTGAAGCTGACGGAAGAGGGCGACGAGACCATACTTGCCTATGAAGCCAAGGCACAGGTCGGCGGCAAGCTTGCCCAGCTCGGCAGCCGGCTGATCGATTCCACCGCCAAGAAGATGGCGGAGGAGTTCTTCACGAAGTTTTCCGAGATGGTGGGAACGCCTGCCGAGCCGCAGGAAACAGCGGCCGCGGCGAGCGATGATCTGGATCCCGGCGTGGCGGAGGAGGCCAAGCGGATCGCGATTGAGGAAACGCCTGGCGAAGTCATGCATGCCATCGAGGACGCAGAGCATGCGGTCGAGGAAAAAATCCATCAAGCGGAACAGAATATAGAAGCCGCTGCTGGACGTAACGTTTTTGGCGGTCCCATGGTCTGGGGGCTTGTCTTGCTCGCAGCCGTGATTGTGGTGCTTGCACTTGCAAGTTGACCGGGCCGTATAAAACTTGAAATGATCGGGCTCTGACAATTCAGGAACCGCCAGAGCCCCAGTACAAAACACGGTGACAAGCCGGGAAATTGGGTCAGTGAGAAACAATCCAATCGGATTGTTTTTCCATTCGCTGGTCTGGACCGGATTTTCGGATGGATTTGTCTGTCATTGTTTGCAGACAGGCTGTCTCGAAAGCCATGGTCCAGGGACTTTCATGAGGGAGAGAAATTCATGTCGAAAGTATCGATGGTATTGAACGGCAAGACGGTTTCGGCTGATGTCGAAGACCGCACGCTGCTCGTATCGTTTATCCGGGATGTGCGCGGCTTGACCGGCACGCACGTGGGCTGTGACACCTCGCAATGCGGGGCCTGCGTCGTTCATGTCGACGGCAAGGCCGTCAAATCCTGTAGCATGCTCGCTGTCCAGGCAGATGGCGCGGAAGTGGTGACGCTGGAAGGGATCGGTACGGCAGACAGCCTGCACCCTGTTCAGGCCGCATTCCGTGAACATCATGGACTTCAGTGCGGTTTCTGTACGCCCGGCATGATCATGACCGCCGTGGACATGATCAATCGTTACGGTGCCGGCAATCTCGATGAGACGACTATCCGCCACGAGTTGGAAGGCAACATCTGCCGTTGCACCGGCTACCACAACATCGTCAAGGCAATCAAAGCTGCCTCCGATCAAATGGCCGGCATGGCTCAGGCTGCCGAATAACGGCAAGGGCCGAACTCCCAAAGTATGATGCGCGGAGCAATTCGCGCAGCAGGACGACAAGACCAATCAACCGAATGCAATGCCGGGAGGAACGGGCATCTTCGGATTGACCGCCAGGTCTTGAGAGATCGTTGCCTGACAGGCAGCAGCCGGATTGTCCGGCGTGTGGAGGATGTCCGGTACAGGCGGAGCCGGAGCAGATATTCGGGAGAGAAAAAATGGCTGTTGAGGGGATTGGTGCTCGTGCCCTGCGTAAGGAAGACAAGCGCTTCATTACCGGCAAAGGCAGATACACCGACGATATGACCATGCCGGGCATGGGCCATGCCGCCTTCGTTCGCTCGCCGCATGCGCACGCGAAGGTCAAGGGTATTGACGCTAGCGCTGCGCTGGAAATGCCGGGTGTGGATGCCGTTCTGACTGGCGATCAACTCGTCGGCGATGGTATCGGCAACCTGATCTGCGGCTGGATGATCCATTCCAAGGATGGCTCGCCGATGAAGATGGGTGGTTGGCGCGCTCTTGAGCCGGAAATCGTCCGCCATGTGGGCCAGGCTGTTGCCGTGGTCGTGGCCGATACGCAGGCGCAAGCACGCGATGCTGCCGATGCGGTGATCGTCGACTATGAAGAACTGCCAGCCGTTATCGATCCGCTGGCGGCGCTTGAGTCAGGCGCACCACAGATTCATCCAGAAGCCGAAGGCAACCTGATCTACGATTGGGAAATTGGCGACGAGGCTGCCACAAACGCAGCCTTTGAAAAGGCCGCCCATGTCACGCGCATGGAGATCCATAACAACCGTCTTGTTCCGAACGCGATGGAACCACGCGCGGCTCTTGCCGGTTACGATGCGGCTGAAGAGCACTACACGCTCTACACGACTTCACAGAACCCGCATGTGGCCCGGCTTGTCTTGTCGGCCTTCTATAACGTTGCCCCGGAAAACAAGCTGCGTGTGATCGCACCTGATGTCGGTGGTGGCTTCGGTTCCAAGATCTACATCTACCCGGAAGAAATGGTCTGCCTATGGGCGTCCAAGCGGGTCGGCCGCCCGGTCAAATGGGTGTCTGACCGAACCGAAGCGTTCCTGACGGATGCGCATGGCCGTGACCATCGGTCGGAAGCGGAACTTGCACTCGACGCCGACAACAAGATCTTGGGTCTCAGAGTCAAGACCATCGCCAATCTTGGCGCATACATGTCGTTGTTCTCGTCGTCCGTGCCGACTTACCTCTATGCAACGTTGTTGTCGGGGCAGTACGACATTCCTGCGATCCATGCCAACGTGAAGACGGTCTACACCAACACCACCCCGGTGGACGCCTATCGCGGCGCTGGCCGGCCGGAGGCGACCTATCTTCTGGAACGGATCATGGAAACGGCGGCTCGCGAAGTTGGCTTGTCGCCAGCTGAGTTCCGCCGCAAGAACTTCATCCGAACGTTCCCGCACCAGACGCCGGTGATCATGTGTTACGACGCAGGCGATTACGATGCGACGCTGGACGCTGCGCTAAAGGCTGCGGACTATGATGGCTTTGCCGCGCGCAAGGCTGAAGCAGCCTCCCGCGGCAAACTTCGCGGTATTGGTCTGTCCTGCTACATTGAGGCGTGCGGCATAGCGCCGTCTGCTGCCGTTGGTTCTCTCGGTGCAGGCGTCGGACTTTGGGAATCTGCTGAGGTCCGGGTCAATCCCGTCGGGTCGATTGAAGTTCTGACCGGTTCGCACAGCCATGGCCAGGGACACGAGACAACCTTTGCCCAGCTCATCAGCGAACGCTTCGGCCTGGATACCAGTGCAGTGTCCATCGTACATGGCGATACGGACAAGGTTCAGTTTGGCATGGGGACCTACGGCTCGCGCTCCGGAGCGGTCGGCATGTCTGCAATCGTGAAGGCGCTCGACAAGGTCGAAGCCAAGGCAAAGAAGATCGCAGCTCATTTGATGGAAGCCTCCGAAGGCGACATCCAGATTGAGGGCGGTGAGCTGAAAGTGGCCGGTACCGACAAGAAGCTGACCTTCACCGAGGTGGCTCTTGCTGCCTATACGGCTCACAACCTGCCGGAAGGCATGGAACCGGGCCTCAAGGAAGGCGCCTTCTACGATCCGACCAACTTTACCTTCCCGGCAGGCACGTATGTTTGCGAAGTCGAAGTGGATCCGGATACGGGCAAGACCGAAGTTGTCAACTTCGTCGCTGCTGACGATTTCGGCAACATCATCAACCCGATGATCGTGGAAGGTCAGGTGCATGGCGGTATCACGCAGGGCATTGGTCAGGCGCTGCTTGAAAATGCGTCCTACGACGAAAACGGCCAGCTTCTGACAGCGTCCTACATGGATTACTGCATGCCGCGTGCCGATGATGTGCCGTCCTACAGTCTGTCGACACATGTAACGGCGTGCCCGGGCAATCCGCTCGGCATGAAAGGCTGCGGTGAGGCAGGTGCCATCGGTTCTCCGCCGGCTGTCATCAACGCGATCACGGATGCGATCGGGGACAACAGCCTGTCCATGCCGGCGTCTCCGGAAAAGGTCTGGGCGCTTTACCACGCAGGTGTGAAGCAGGCGGCCGAATAACGCCCAAAATCGTGATTTACGGGCGGGATAACCCGCCCGCCATTTTACAAGTTCGAAATACGGGGAGACCCAGAATGTATGAAACGACATATCACAAGGCCGGATCGGTGGCGGAAGCCGCTTCACTGATGGCCAATGCCGATGACGGCAAGTTCCTTGGTGGCGGCCAGACTTTGCTGCCGACCATGAAACAGCGGCTTGCCGCCCCAAGCGATCTGGTCGATGTCACCAAGATTGCAGACATGAAGGGGATCAGTGCCAACGGCGATGGTGTGACCATCGGCGCAGCGACAACCCATTACGAGGTCTCAACCTCCGATCTGGTGAAGCAGAAGCTTCCTGGGCTGGCTTCACTTGCCGGCGGTATCGGCGACCCCGCAGTTCGTCACATGGGCACCATGGGCGGATCGATTTCCAACAATGACCCCGCTGCCGACTATCCTGCGGCTTTGGTGGCTCTTGGAGCGACCGTGGTCACAAGTAAACGGGAACTGGTAGCGGAAGACTTTTTCACGGGCATGTTTGAAACCGCGCTCGAGGAAGACGAAATTGTCGTCGCCATCAAGTTTCCGGGCGCTGCCGCAAGTGCCTACGCCAAATATCCCAATCCGGCATCGCGTTATGCCATGGCAGGGGTTTTTGTTGCCAAGGCCAGCGATGGATCGGTCAAGGTGGCGGTGACAGGCGCCGGGCAGAACGGTGTGTTCCGCATGTCTGCCATGGAAACCGCACTTTCCGGCAATTTCTCGCCAGATGCGGTCGCCGGTATCGCTCCAGATGCAAACGATCTTCTGTCCGACATTCACGGGTCGGCAGCCTATCGCGCGAACCTGGTCACGGTCATGGCAAAGCGGGCTGTCCAGAAGGCCTGACGGACGTCGAATTGATCTGAAAATGTGAGCCCGGCCGGCACTCGGCCGGGTTTTGTTTGTTCAACTGGGTGTTTTCAACCGCTCAAACAGGCAGGGAGCGCGAACTGTCGCTCGGTGGGCAGTGCTTTTCAGAGCACCAGAATAGGGACTTCGGCCCCTGCGTCCAACGCCGGTGCATGAGGTGGACGGACCACAAGTGCGCCGGATATTGCCAGCAGATTCAGCATGGAACTGTCTTGCCGCGAGAAGGGCGTAACCATGAGTTGGCCGTCTTCCGATGTGGAAAGCGTTGCCCGGACATAGTCCTGTCTGCGGTCATTTTCCGGGAGGGGGGCAGTGAGGGTGGCACGTTGCGTGTCGGACCCTTCCTGTCCCTGACCGAGCATGGCCTGCATGAGCGGCTTCAGAAAAAGGAGGCCGCAGACGAGGCTGGAAACGGGATTTCCCGGCAGGCCAAGTACTTTGGTGTTGCCAAGCCGTCCGGCCATCAACGGTTTTCCCGGACGCATGGCAATTCGCCAGAACGCCAGGTCCATGCCTTCCTGTCCAAGAATGTCCTGTACGAGATCGTGGTCGCCAACCGAAGCGCCGCCCAGTGTAACCAGGATATCGGCTTTCTCGTTGATCGCACGTCTGACGTGGTTTGCGAGCGCGACCGGTTCGTCCGGGGATATTCCAAGATCCAGTGGTTCACCGCCACAATCTTCGACCATAGCCGCGATCCCGGCATGGTTGGAGGCGATGATCTGGTCCGGACCGGGTTGCGTCCCCGGGCGAACGAGTTCGTCGCCGGTTGCCAGGATTGCGACCCTGGGACGACGGTGTACCGGAAGCACGGCATGGTTCATGGCTGCGGCGAGGGCAAGATGCCTATAGGCTAACCTGAGCGGCGGCTGTAGAAGCGCGTCGCCTTCCGAAAAATCCAACCCGGCTGGCCGCACGTATGCGCCCTTCGCCGGGTTTTCCAAAACTGTTATCCGCTCGCCGTCACGCTCCGCGTTTTCCTGAATCAGGATCGTGTCCGCGCCGGTCGGAACCGGTGCACCGGTAAAGATCCTCACCGTTTCGCCCGCACCAACAGTCCCGGCATATCCATGGCCGGCGGGTGCTTCGCCAATAACGGTCAAGGTGGTGCGTTCGCTCGTCAGGTCATCGTGACGTATGGCGTATCCGTCCATCGCGGAGGCTGCGAACGGTGGTTGCGTTCGCGTGGAGACGAGCGGTTCCGACAAGTACCTGCCGTTGCCGTTCTCAAGCGAAACAAGCTCCGTTTCCAGGGGCATCACCCCGGAAAGCAGCTTCGTCAACGCATCCGAGACGGGCATCAGGCTCATCAGGTGCCACCCAGGCTGCCGTCTTTATCGAGCGTCCAGTGACCGGACTTGCCTCCGGACTTCTCGACCAGGTGGATATCGCCTATCACCATGCCCCTGTCGACGGCCTTGGCCATATCGTAGATTGTCAGGCAGGCGAGGGAACAGGCGGTCAAGGCTTCCATCTCGACGCCGGTCTGACCACTGACCTTGGTTGTCGCAGTTACGACCAGGCCGGGCAGACCATCGTCCGTGTCGATGTCGATGGAGACCTTTGACAACATCAGTGGATGGCAGAGTGGGATCAGCTCGTGCGTCTTTTTGGCGGCAAGAATACCGGCGATCCGTGCCGTGCCGATGACATCGCCTTTTTTGGCGTTGCCGGAGCGGATGAGATCCAACGTTTCGGGACGCATGGCGACAGTGCCGCGTGCAACGGCAATCCGATGGGTGACAGATTTTTCGGAGACGTCCACCATGTTGGCGGAGCCTGCCGCATCCAGATGGGTCAATGTTGGGTCCTGGCTGGCCATATCCGCCTAAACCGCTTCGGTGATCGCCTGACGGGCGAGAAGAGTTCTGGTGGCTGAAGCAACGTCTTGCTGGCGCATCAGGCTTTCGCCGATCAGGAAGGTCGAGATACCAACCTTGTTCATCCGGGCGAGATCGGCTGGGGTGAACAATCCGCTTTCACCGACGATGATCCTGTCGTCCGGAATTCCGGGCGCGAGATCTTCACTGGTTTCCAGTTTGGTCTCGAAGGTCTTGAGGTTGCGGTTGTTGATTCCGAGCAGACGGGAAGACAGCTTGAGAGCGCGCTCCAGTTCTTGTGCGTTATGCACCTCGAGCAGGACATCCATCCCAAGTTCAAATGCGGTGTCTTCCAGTTTTTTGGCCGTGTCGTCATCGACAGCAGCCAGAATGATCAAGATACAGTCACCCCCCCAGGCTCTGGCTTCATACACCTGGTAAGGATCATAGAGAAAGTCCTTGCGCAGCGCGGGCAGGGTGACTGCGTCACGTGCGGCGGTCAGAAACTCAGGTTTTCCCTGAAAGGACGGCCCGTCCGTCAACACGGACAGACAAGCTGCCCCGCCTTTTTCATAAGCCTTGGCAAGGATCGGGGGATCGAAATCCTCCCGGATGAGCCCCTTCGAAGGGCTGGCTTTCTTGATTTCGGCAATAAGGGCGTAATCGCCTGCAGCGTGTTTGGCTTCGATCGCCTTCTGGAACCCGCGCGGAGCGCTCACCTCGCCGATGCGCGCCTTGAGATCGTCAAGCGAGACAGCCGCCTTGGCGGTGGCGATTTCCTCACGCTTGTAGGCTTCGATTTTTTGAAGGATATCAGCCATCTCTTACCCGTTTGACGCTGCAACCAGCTTTTCCAGTGTGTCGGCTGCCGAGCCGCTGTCAATGGATTGAGTCGCCATCTCTACACCGTCTTTCAAGGTGTCCACCTTGTCGGCAACAAGCAGAGACGCGGCCGCGTTGAAAAGAACTACATCGCGATAGGCATTTTTCGCCCCGGCAAGGACGCCACGCAGCGCTTTGGCATTTTCGGAAGGAAGCCCGCCCTTGAGATCTTTCGGATCGGAAATGGCAAGTCCGACGTCTTCCGGTGAAATTTCAAAGGAGCGGATCGTTCCGTTCATGAGCTCGCTGACGGCCGTCGGCCCAGTGGTGGTGATTTCGTCCATTCCGTCAGAGCCATGAACCACCCAGGCTTTTTCCGAACCCAGCTCGCGCAAGGCCTCCGCCAACGGTTCCACCCATTTGCGGGCAAAGACGCCAACCATCTGGCGCTTGACACCTGCAGGATTGGTTAGAGGACCGAGCAGATTGAAGATGGTGCGCGTGCCCAGTTCCATGCGTGTCGGGCCCACATGCTTCATGGCAGCATGGTGCAATGGGGCGAACATGAAACCGATTCCCGCCCTGGTGATGCAGTCAGAAATCTTGTTGGCATCGATATCGATGTTGACGCCAAGTTCGGCGAGGGCTTCCGCCGCGCCGGACTTGGAAGACAACGACCTGTTGCCGTGTTTGGCGACCGGGACACCGCAGCCGGCAACGACCAGAGCCGTGCAGGTGGAGATGTTGTAGCTGCCGGAGTTGTCGCCTCCAGTTCCCACGATGTCGATAGCGTTGGCCGGGGCCTTTACCGGGACCATCTTGGAACGCATGGTCGCGACAGCGCCGGTCACCTCGGCGATGCTCTCGCCGCGCACCCGCAAGGCCATCAGAAAGCCGCCAAGCTGAGATGGCGTTGCAGATCCAGACAGGATCACCTCAAAGGCTTCGCGGGCTTCTTCGGGGCTCAAGGCATGACCGTCTGAAACCTTGGCAATGAAGTCCTTGAATGTGCTCATCTCGTCATTCCACTTTCAAACGGATCAATTCCGGTCCAATCCGATCATCTGGGAAATGGCGGCATTGTTGACTTCAACGCCTGCCTTGTTTTCCTGATCGGTAATGAACTGGCCGAGCAGCGTATCCTGAAGTTGCTGGGAAAGCTGCTGCCCCAGGGCGGCAACTTGCGGTGCACCTTCCTGGAATTCCGGAATGTTCGAACCCGTGACCTTCAGGACGAGACGGCCTTTTCCGTCATTGGCTTCGGCAACAGCAGCCGTTCCGACGGGGCCACTGAAGACAGCTGACACCGCATCGCGGCCAAAATCTCCGGACGGTGTGTTGCGCTTCAGGTCCGCGGCAGATTTCACATCAAGTCCGGTTTCCGCTGCAAGGGCGATGAACGGCGTGCCACCTTCGGCTTTGGTCAGCAGGTCTGCGGCGGTATCGCTCAGGCGTTTCGCAAGTTCATCCTTCTTCCAGGCTGCGATGACGTCTGCCCGGACTTCGTCGAGCGTGCGTTCACGCGAAGGGATGACCTTGGCAACGTCGTACCATAGAAATCCCTGGTCCCCGAACTGCAGAACGTCGTTCTCGATCCCGATGTCGCTGTCGAACGTTCCTGCCACCAGGCCTTCCGCATCTGGCAGGGTGACGGGCTTCCCGTCTTCCCCGTTTCCGGAAGCGTCGAAAGCGGGCGGAGTTTCCACGCTCAGCGAGAAACGTTCACCGATGTCATCCAGAAGCGCTCCGCCTGCACGGGCATCCTCGACTTCATCAAGAATATCGAGAATTTCCCTCTCAGCCTGTTCCTTCGCGAGGCTCTGGACAATCTCGTCCTTAACTTCCTCAAAGGGTTTGGTGCTTTCCGGAAGGATCTCCTCGACATTGAGAATGACAGTGGAGAACCGACCCTCGACCGGACCACTTGTCGCGCCGTCCTCAAGACTGAACGCCGCGTTGCCTATCGCTTCATCCAGAAAATCGGCTTTTGCCATAACGCCCAGGGTTACGTCATTGTTGGTCAGATTCCGTTCGCTCATGAGCTCGTCGAAAGTCTTGCCGTTTGCAAGTTCCTGAGCGGCTTCTTCCGCGGCCTGTTGAGAGGGGAACGACATCTGGCGGATCTTGCGCCGTTCAGGCTGGAAGAAATCTTCCGACCGACGTTCGTATTCCGCGCGCGCGTCCTCGTCGGAGATATCATCCGGACGGGCCAGCGAGGTTGGCGTCAGAGCGACATATTTGATTTCCCGAAACTCGGGTGCGCGGAAGTCATCCTTCTTTTCTTCGAAGTAGGACTTGAGAACGTCTTCCGTGGGATCTTCGATCTCTCCGATGAATTCCGGCGTGACCAGCAGGTAATCGGCGCTGCGCGCTTCTCCCTGATAGGTGTCCAGCAATTCCAGATAGGTCACCGGTGCCTTCATGCTCCCGGCAATACCTTCCGCAAGCTGCGCACGCTCGGCAACCTTGCGGCGTTCGACGACATATTCGTCTTCCCGGTAACCGCTTGCGCGCAGAACCTGTTGCAGCCGGTTCTTGTCGTAGCGTCCGCCGGGACCCTCGAATGCGGGATCGCTCTGGATGATCGTTGCGAGGCGTGCGTCTGAGACACCCAGCTTCATGGTCTGCGCTGTATCGTTCATGGCCGCTTCGGCAACAAGTTTGCCGAGCGTTTGCTGCGGCACACCGAGAGCCGCACCTTCCGCCGGTGTCAACTGGCGTCCGAATTGTTGAGCCAGCCGCCCAAGGTCTTGCCTGTAAGCCCGGTCGAAATCGAACAGGGAGACTTCCGTGTCACCGACCTTAGCGGCAGTGTTCTGGCCGGTACCGGTCAAAAAACCGCTAATGCCCCACACGGCAAAGCTCATGATCAACAGAGCAATAAACAGTTTGGCAACCCAGGTGCCAGCGCCCTTGCGCAGCGCGTCAAGCATGACGACTCCCGTATTCTTCTTCTTTCCGGCAGCCGGCATCACCGGCTGAATTCAGCGCCGGCCTTGGCCGGAGCGGGCGGATCATAAAGACGCCGCGCCGCTGCCGCAAGGCGGCCATTGACAAACTTCGGAAGCGATTTGGGTTTTCCCGCCTTCAGGGTGATTGCAACGCAACGGCGCTTCTGCTCTATAGGCGGCAAATCCTGGATCATGCCGAGGGAGAAATTGAATATGAGTGCAGCGATCAAGCCGCTGGTGGCCGGTAACTGGAAAATGAACGGCCTCAAGGCAAGTCAGGCTGAAGTCTACAAGATGTGCGCCGGGATCGGCGACGATCTGGCGGATTCGGTCGACGCGATGATCTGCGCACCGGCAACGCTGATTGCGGCGATTGCCGAAAAGACGGGAAGTGGCACGTTGAGCGTTGGCGGGCAGGATTGTCATACGGCCGTTTCGGGCGCCCATACAGGTGATATTTCCGCTGAAATGCTCGCGGATGCTGGTGCAAAAGCTGTCATCGTCGGACATTCCGAACGCCGGACCGATCACGGTGAAAGTGACGTCGATGTCAATGAGAAGGCCCGGGCCGCGTGGAGAGCGGGCCTTGTTGCCATTATCTGCGTTGGAGAAACGGAAGCAGAGCGCAAGGCGGGACAGGCGCTTGCGATTGTCGAGCGTCAGCTGAACGGGTCTATTCCGAACGGTGCGACGGCCGAAAATTGTGTTGTTGCCTACGAACCCGTCTGGGCGATCGGTACCGGTCTGACCCCGACGACAAACGACGTGGAGGAAATGCACAAGGCCATGCGTGACAACCTGTCTGCAAGGTTCGGTTCAGAAGGAGATTCCATGCGCCTTCTCTACGGCGGCTCGGTGAAACCGGCCAACGCCCGCGAATTGATGGCGGTTGCCAATGTCGATGGGGCGCTGGTCGGCGGCGCCAGTCTCAAGGCCGAGGACTTCCTTGGCATCCTCGCGGCTTACTCCTGACGCTACCCTTAATATTGCGCCTGGCCTTGAAGGTTCTGTGATGAAGGCGCAATTGAAGGGTGGAAAGCTGACGGCGTCTGGTGTAGAAGGCCGCAAATCTTGTATTTAATGAAGAATGGCGTTCGATGGAAACCGTAGTCATCGTAATCCACTTGATGGTCGTCTTGGCCCTTGTGCTTGTTGTCCTCCTGCAGCGTTCCGAAGGTGGGGCGCTTGGCATTGGCGGCGGGGGCGGTGGTCTGATGTCCAGCCGTGGGACTGCGAATATTCTGACGCGCGCGACTGCTGTGCTGGCGGTGGCTTTCTTCGCCACGTCGCTGACGCTCAGCCTGATTGCCAAGAATCAGGACCGCCCTGGTTCGATTCTTGATGCCGTGCCGACGGCAACCCAGGGAGCGCCCGCCGCAACGGACGGTGCGACCGAAGGCGGTTCAGGCGGTGTTCTCGATTCGTTGAAACAGCTCAATCAGCAAGAACCTTCAGGACCCCAGGTCCCGGCCGCGCAATAAGGCGGCCAAACGGGTCTTCGGACCCATTCACCTGACATATGCCCTGCGGCTTATCTCGCAGGGCATTTTTATGTGTTGAGAACGCAACTCCCGAGTGGCCAAAGCGCCCTCGGCAAGGATATGGTATCGGTCCATGGCGCGATATATTTTCATCACTGGCGGCGTGGTCTCCTCGCTTGGAAAAGGTCTTGCTTCCGCGGCACTGGGCGCATTGCTTCAGGCACGTGGATACAAGGTTCGTCTCCGCAAACTCGATCCCTACCTGAACGTCGATCCGGGCACCATGAGCCCGTATCAGCATGGCGAATGCTTTGTCACTGACGATGGTGCGGAAACAGACCTCGATCTCGGCCACTACGAGCGGTTCACCGGTCGTCCTGCCAACCAGCAGGACAACATAACCACCGGGCGGATCTATCAGGACATTATTGCCAAGGAACGGCGAGGCGATTATCTGGGCGGAACCGTCCAGGTCATTCCGCATGTCACCGACGCAATCAAGAATTTCGTTCTGACCGGCAACGAGGGCTACGATTTTGTCCTCGTGGAGATCGGCGGAACGGTTGGCGATATTGAGGGGCTGCCCTTCTTCGAGGCGATCCGCCAGCTTGGCAACGATCTTCCGCGTGGCGACGTCGTCTATGTGCATCTGACCCTGATGCCGTACATTCCAAGCGCCGGCGAAATGAAAACCAAGCCGACACAGCACTCGGTCAAGGAACTGCGGTCTATCGGTATTCAGCCGGATATCCTGATGATCCGCTGCGACCGCGCGATCCCGGAAACGGAAAAACGGAAGCTGTCGCTGTTCTGTAACGTGCGTGAAAGTGCGGTCATTCCGGCTTACGACGTCAAGTCTATCTACGACGTGCCGATTGCCTACCACAAGGAAGGCCTGGACGACGAAGTTCTGGCGGCCTTCGGCATAAAGGGCGCACCTGCGCCGGTTCTCGACCGCTGGAACGGCATATCGGAGGCGGTCGCCAATCCGGAAGGCGAAGTCAAGATCGCCATCGTCGGCAAGTACACGGTTCTCAAGGATGCCTACAAGTCATTGATCGAGGCATTGGTTCATGGCGGCATCGCGAATCGGGTCAAAGTGAACCTCGAGTGGATCGAATCGGAAACCTTCGAGAAGGAAGACCCGAGCCCTTATCTGGAAGGGGTGCACGGCATT
Source organism: Stappia sp. BW2 (assembly GCF_008107695.1). GTDB lineage: Bacteria > Pseudomonadota > Alphaproteobacteria > Rhizobiales > Stappiaceae > Roseibium. The sequence goes on from NZ_VIRG01000070.1 coordinate 1,287,626, forward strand.
CTGGTTCCCGGTGGTTTCGGGGAACGTGGGGCAGAGGGCAAGATTGCAGCCGCAAACTTCGCGCGCACCCGCAAGATCCCTTATTTCGGCATTTGTTTCGGCATGCAGATGGCTGTTCTGGAAGCTGCCCGTAATCTCGCCGGTATTTCGGATGCCAATTCCACCGAGTTCGGTCCCGCGAAGGAACCTGTTGTTGGCCTGATGACCGAGTGGACGAAGGGCAACAACAAGGAAGTGCGCGATGCAGAGGGCGATCTGGGCGGAACAATGCGCCTTGGGGCCTATCCGGCAGCTCTCAAAACTGGGTCGCGGATCGCTGAAATCTACGGCACGACAAGCATTTCGGAACGTCATCGTCACCGTTACGAAGTCAATATCGGCTATCGCGACAAACTCGAGAAATGCGGCCTGATTTTCGCCGGTACATCTCCTGACGGTGTTCTTCCGGAAACAGTCGAAATTGCTGATCACCCCTGGTTCGTCGGCGTTCAGTACCATCCGGAACTGAAGTCCCGTCCCTTTGATCCACATCCGTTGTTCGCTTCCTTCATCAGCGCGGCAGTCCATCAGGGCCGCCTGGTCTAATCAGCCTGAGTGGGAAGGGGAGGAAACATGGTTCGCGGGCTCGATCATATCGTTGTTGCGGTCAAGGATCTGGAGTCCGCGGGCCAAGCCTGGAGCGAACTCGGTTTCACGGTTACGCCCGAAAATCGGCATTCCTGGGGAACGGCCAATCGCTTGGTGCAGCTCGATGGTTTCTTCGTCGAATTGCTGAGCGTCGCTGATCGGGATCTCATATTCGAAGCCTCCGAAAATGTGTTTTCGTTTGGAGCCTTCAATCGCGACTTTCTGGTCAGCCGGGAAGGGGCCAGCATGCTGGTTCTGGAGAGTGCCGATCCGCAGAAGGACAGGGACGATTTCCGTAAAGCGGGACTGAAACTCTACGAACCGTTTTCCTTCGAGCGTACTGCCAATCTGTCGGATGGCAGCGAGGCACAGGTTGCCTTCGATCTGACATTCGTCAGTGATCCGCTTGCCCCTGAGATCGGCTATTTCACTTGCTGCAACAGGTTTCCGGAGAACTTCTGGAAGGACTCCTTTCAAAACCACGCCAATGGTGCGTCAACGGTCAAGGCGGTTTATCTCGTCGCAGGTGACCCGTCTGACCATCACGCGTTTCTGGGTGGTTTTACAGGTCAGCGAGAAATGCGCGCGACCAGTCTCGGTCTGGAGCTGAACACAGCTCGCGGTACGATTTCTGTCCTGACGCAATCAGCCTATGCGTCGCTGGTTGGAGCCGAAGAAGCTGGTCAGATTGCCGGGCCTCTGCCGCAAATTGCGGCTCTCGAAATCGGCTGCAGGGGACTGGCTGAGCGAAAAACAGTTCCGGCGAACAAGCTGAACGGACTGACATTGATCCTGTCTCCTCAATAATCTCCGACTAAAGCGCTGTTTTAGGTGTCATGAACGTGTGTCGCCTTTTGACCTGGGACGCCTCGACGTCCTGCCACATCCCGAAAATCACCAAGTCCTAGATTTGAAGTTTGCCGCTCCTGGCTCTCCAGGCGGGCGATACAGGGCTGACTTTGAAAACGTTAAGGAATTAATCCCCTGAGACCACACGGTTCGGGCACTATTCTCTTGTTGAATCAACCAGTCCTTTTATAGTGATCCTCATATTTAGCGCCTTGGCCTGGTGGTCGGACTGCGGAGTTCACGAATGACTTTTTTGCCTTTTGCCTCTATCCCTCGCACGCTTGCACTGGTTGCGGCCACTTCGGTGCTGCTGGTCGGCTGCTCTGACGACAAGCAAAAGGCGGCACCAGCTGCGCCGCCACCATCGGTAAGCGTTGCCAAGATCGAGTCTCAGAGTATTCGTCAAAGTGCGCGCTTCGTCGGTCAGGTTGCCGCCATCGACAAGGTCGATCTGATGGCCCGTGTCAAAGGGTTCCTGGAAAAGAAGGCCGTTCCCGACGGCTCCGTCGTCAAGAAAGACGACCTCTTGTTCACCATTGAAAAAGCCCAGTACCAGGCGGCTTTGACAAAGGCGCAGGCTGATCTTGCGAGTGCAAAGGCTGACGCCGCTTTGAAGTCGGCCGACGAAAAGCGGGACAGAGACCTGAGAGACAAGGGGCACCTGTCCGAGGCGGCCTATGAAGCGACTCTTGCTCAGAAACAGCAGGCAGAAGCGTCAGTGGAAGCAGCGCAGTCGTCTCTTCAGGAGGCACAACTCAATCTCAGTTACACAGACATTTCAGCACCTTTCGACGGGCAGCTCGGCAAGACCACCTATAGCGTCGGTGAGGTTGTCGGGCCAGGGACCGGGTCTCTTGGAAGCCTCATCAGCCTGGCTCCCGTTTACGTTAATTTCTCCGTCAGCGAGGCGCAGTATCTGAACGCGGTCAAGACCCACGGCATCAATCCGGCCGATATTACACCGGAGGAATCTCCAGACCTCAAGTTGGTGCTGCCAAATGGCCAAGACTACGACGAAAAAGGAAAGATCGTTTTCATTGACAACCAGGTCGACACGGCCACGGGAACGATTTCGTTCCGTGGCCAGTTCGCCAACAAGGACATCCGCCTGATTTCCGGTACCTATGTCACCGTGGTCCTCGAAGCCCCCAAGACAGAAACAGCACTTGTTGTTCCGCAAGCTGCAATTCAGCGGGATCAGGAAGGCGCGTTCGCGCTCGCTATTACAGCGGACAAGAAAGTCGAGCAGCGCTATGTGACACTGGGTCAGCAGGAAGGGGCAAAATTCGTCGTCACCAAGGGCCTGAAAGAAGGCGACGAGGTCATCGTCGAAGGCTTGCAGAAAGTGCGCCCCGGTGTCGTCGTCAACCCGGTTCTTGCTTCCAAGCCGGCGGAGAAAAGCTAAATGTTTTCACGCTTTTTTATCTACCGGCCGAAATTCGCGCTGGTCATTTCCATTGTGATCACGATTGCCGGTGTGCTCGGCTATCTATCGCTTCCAGTTGAACAGTTTCCGAATATCACGCCGCCGGTCGTCAATGTTGCCGCGACGTATACCGGCGCAAACGCCGAAGTGCTGGAAGAAACCGTAGCCGCCCCCATCGAGGGGCAGGTGAACGGCGTTGACGATATGATCTATATGCAGTCGACGAGTAACGACAGCGGCAACTATTCTCTCAATGTCACTTTCGCGGTCGGAACAGATCCGGACATTGCGACGGTCAACACCCAGAACAGGGTCAGTCAGGCCAACAGCCAGCTGCCAAGTGACGTGACCAACAATGGCGTGACAGTGCAGAAAGCCAGCACGAACATGCTGCTGGTGATTACGTTGTATTCGCCGAAAGGCAGTTTCGATCCGGTTTTCCTGTCAAACTACGCTTCGATCAATCTGAAGGACGCGCTTGCCCGCGTGCCAGGTGTCGGTCGTGCAGACGTGATGACCGATTTTTCTTATGGCATGCGTATCTGGCTCGATCCGGACAGGCTCGCCAGCCTTGGCCTGACGCCTACCGATTTCATTACAGCCGTACGCGACCAGAATATTCAGGTGGCTGCCGGTCAGATCGGTTCGCCTCCGGTGCCGGACGGGCAGCAGTTTCAATACACCATCAAGGCAAAGGGGCGGTTGTCGTCGCCGGAAGAGTTCGAACAGATCGTGCTGCGGACGGGAGCTGATGGTGCCGTCGTAACGATTGGTGACGTAGCCCGGGTGGAACTCGGCGCTCAGGTCTACAATGCCTCGGGCGAATTCAACAGCAAGCCGGCCACTGTTCTGGCAATCTATCAGGCCCCTGGCGCAAACGCGCTGCAGGTATCGCAAGACGTGCTCGCGCGTCTTGACGAACTGGCCAAGAACTTTCCGCCGGACATGGAATACGGTGTTCCCTTCAACACCACGGATTTCGTTCAGGCCTCGCTCAACGACGTTATTACCACCCTGTTCCTGACCTTCCTTCTGGTGGTCTCGGTGGTGTTCATTTTCCTCGGGAACTGGCGGGCCACGATTATCCCGACTGTTGCAATTCCGGTGTCGTTGATCGGTACGTTTGCCGTGTTGCTGGCCCTCGGCATGACGCTCAATACGATTTCGCTATTCGCGCTCGTGCTGGCCATCGGTATCGTTGTGGATGATGCGATCGTCGTCGTGGAAAACGTGGAACGCATCATTTCCGATGAAGGTTTGCCACCGAAGGAAGCCACCACAAAGGCGATGGAACAGATCACCAGTCCGGTGATCGCCACCACGCTTGTGCTTCTGGCTGTGTTCGTCCCGACCATCTTCATGCCCGGCATTACCGGACGTCTCTATTCGCAGTTCGCAGTGACGATCTCGGTCTCGGTGCTTATTTCCTCGATCAATGCGCTGACGTTGTCGCCGGCGCTTTGTGGTCTGATCCTCAAGGCTCGCTCGGGACCCCCGCGTGGCATCATGGGGCTTTTCGACCGTGGGATCACCTCGGTCCGCAATGGCTATACCTCTGTCATTCGCCGTCTCGTCCGCTTCGCCATCATCGGTTTGGCGGTCGTTGCCGGTGCGGTTGCTCTGATCGTGACGCTTGGTGGATCTCTGCCGCAAGGCTTTCTGCCTTCGGAAGATCAGGGGTACCTGATGGTCGACGTACAGCTTCCCGACGGAGCCTCGCTGCAGCGGACCGAGACCGTCACCAAGCAGGTGGTTGAACTGGCTTCAAAAACCGCAGGTGTCGAAGACATCGTCATCGTCAACGGCTACTCGATCCTGAATGGCGCAACGTCTTCGAATGCGGCTCTGGTGATTGCCACCATGAAGAACTGGGAGGATCGTCAGGCGCCCGATCTGCGTATCAACGCGATTCTTGCAAAGTTCTGGGCGGAATTCTCGACCATTCCCGGCGCAAATATCATCGCCTTCAACCCTCCGCCAATTCCGGGTCTGGGTACGACTGGCGGGGTTCAGGCGATGCTGCAGCAGACCGGAGGCGGTACGCCGCAAGATCTGGCATCGGCACTGGGCTCGATGATCTATTCTGCCAATCAGAGCCCTGAGGTGGGCCGGGCCTATTCAACCTTCCGGGCCAATGTGCCGCAGGTGTTTGTCGATCTCGATCGAGAAAAAGCCAAGACGCTTGGCATCAACGTTTCTGATGTTTTCACAACGTTGCAAGCCTATCTTGGGTCTTACTACATCAACGACTTCAACATCTTCGGCCGTGTTTACAAGGTCATGATCCAGGCCGAGGGCAAGTTCCGCGATCGGGTGGAGGATATCGGGGCGCTGTATGTACGGGCGAGCGACGGCACCATGGTGCCCATGCGAAGTATTCTGACCACGCAGAACGTGCTCGGTCCGCAGATCCTGACCCGGTACAACATGTTCAGAGCGGCAGCTGTGATGGCTGATCCGGCACCCGGCGCATCGACCGGTGTGGTGATCAACGAAATCAACGCCGCCGGCGCTCAGGCGCTTCCGTCCGGCTATGCGCTCGAATGGACGGGAACAGCCTTGCAGCAGTTGGGATCAGGCCAGATTGTTCTGTTGATCCTGCTCCTGTCGATCTTGTTTACTTATCTGTTTCTGGTTGCCCAGTACGAAAGCTGGACAATGCCCATCGCGATTTTGATGTCGGTTTCCTTTGCGATCCTCGGAGCGCTTGTGGCGGTGTTCGTGACTGGAGGGGACGTCAATCTCTACACGCAGATTGGAATGATCATGCTGGTCGGGATGGGGGCGAAGAACGCCATTCTGATCGTGGAATTCGCGATAGAACAAAGGGCAGATGGCAAGAGTATCAAGGACGCGGCCGTGGAAGCGGCTCATCTCAGGTTCAGGGCGGTGATGATGACCGCGTTGTCGTTCCTGCTGGGGGTTGTCCCACTCATGACAGCCTCAAGCGCTGGTGCCGCCAGTCAGAAAGCCATCGGCTTCGCAGTGTTCGGAGGAATGCTGTTTGCAACGTGCATCGGCATTCTGATGATCCCGATTTTGTACGTGAACTTGCAGACCATGCGTGAAACCGTCAAAGGCTGGTTTGGCGGGAAGGAAAAAGGGCAGACGGCAGAGGAGCCTGCGGCTTCCTGATTGTAAAATAATTTCAGTTCGCAATCCTATTTGCGTTGTTTGAAAGTGACGTAAAGTAATCAAGGCCGGGCGATCCATAGGGATTGCCCGGTTTTTCGTTTTGAGAGCAAATTGGGTAAAGCTTGGAATCTAGAGCGATCCAAGCCAGGCAATGTAAAAAAGATCTAGCCGCACGCTGGTTCAGCACAACGGCAGATGTTGCAAGCTTAAAAATTTTTGGGATAAGACCTTGGAAATATTGGTGAGCCGACAGGGGTTCGAACCCTGGACCTACTGATTAAAAGAGGGAAGTCACCTAAGGTTTTTCAGTTTCTTACAGGAAGTGGCTTCCCGAAAAACTTCAAAATCTCACGCGGCTTATCCGGGTTTCCGGAGGTTGTCAAAACCGCCCACTTGTTCTTATTTTGTTCTCGTGTATTTTGCACCCGGGTTCACCGGGGTTTCAATGTGACGGTCACGCGATTTTTGAGCCAGCACTATCTCTTGCGCGAGGCGGCCAAGGACGGCGTCGTGCTGCAGGTCACGTGCCAGTGCTGCTGGAAGCGGGCGAACTACCTGGCGACGGATCTCGCACGTTTGCTCGGTGGCGATCGGCCGGTGGTCTGGCCGCCGTTTGACTGCAGCGGTTGCGGGAACGATCGGTATGTGAAGGTGAAGGTTCATCATCCGGAGCCTGGCGATTACGGATCGATGCGGATCCGCCGACCAGGTCCGGTCAAAATGATCCAGACCTGGCAGGTGGTCAGTTTGGGAGACTGACGCTAAAGTCTCCAAAATCAATATTTGATGGAGTTATTTAGATGTCCCTTGATATTGGAATTATAAAGCTTGCGAAAGGAGACAGGTTATTTCGTTCTCTTGCTGAAATTATCATATTAAATTCTTGTCTATACTACTCAATTGTGTCGGTTAGGAATGGAAAACCGCCGGCAATTATTCCGAAGAGAGGTTTTTTTTGTCCATCAAATCAATATGATTTTTGTTTTAAATTGCCGATCCATGGACCGGTTGAGTGTCTGGTGCGCAACATCGATCCAGTAGACCTTACGATTAGTGCCGAGTGCTACGATCAAAATAATGATGTAGATGAATATAAGGTCGAAGTTGGCGAGCTTCTTATGAACATAGTATCCCCAATTTTTTCTAACTACGTAGAAAGACAAACGGATTGGATGAATGAAAAATATTCAAAGAACACAAATCAATGGCCTTCGAGCTTGATGAACTTTGCACGTGTTATTCGAAACGCCGTCGTTCACCACGGAGAAATCTGTTTTAGATCACCAAACTCTAAAGGAGTGAGTTGGAGATCTCTAGCATACTCACCAGAAGACAACGGGCGCAAAATCTATTCGGAAGACATGAAGATTGGCGATTTCATTGGGCTTATGCTCGAGATTGACATCGAGATGAAAAAGCTAGGTGCGCCTGTCCTATAGTACGAACGGCACAGCAATCGTGACAAATCTCTTTCACTGTCTGCCGTGCCGCTTATTTTTGGGGGTTATGCGCCCCGACAGCCTTTAGATTTCATCGCCAATTCTATCGCCTGCACTTTACCCTTGGAAACCGAAAGCTCGCCTTCCTTGTCGCCACCGGTGGCGCTGGCAAGCGGAACGCCCAGAAGGAACACGCCGACAGCATCGCCGGTCTGCGCGCTTCTCTGTGCGCTCTCGAGCGTTTCACGGCGGGATTTTTCCAGAGCGAGATCCTTGGACAGCGATGAGCAGGAACTGCTCGTGTAGGCCGCCAGCGGAATGTCCGCAGGTTTGATGGCATCCGGCCCCTTTGCGCAGCCGGCTAAAAACGATCCGGCAAGCGCGATTGTCGCTACGATTTTCAGTTTCATTGTTGCCCCCAACAGCTTTTGATACACGCAGCTTTAACCGCAGGTTGTTAGATGGGCAACAAAAAACCCAGGCACTAAGTGCCCGGGTTTATCAGATTTTTCATGCGTCTAACTCGGTGATCTGCCGACTGTTCACTTGTGGTAAGTCAGTCAGGCTACCTCGAGTTCACGGGTCTTCGTATGGATGGCTTGCTCACTACGTGCGTAGGTGCGAACGACGCCGGCCGCTACCTCTTTTTCCGCCTGTACGAACGAGACAAAGCCCTTTCGCGCAAGCCAGCCCCAAAAGCCAATCGCACCGCTATTATAGGAAATAGCGAGAAGGCCAGTGGCCAAGCATTCAGAGAACGTTCTCTGAAGCTCCGGAGCATCATCGAAAAACGTGTCCATGACGGCGAACTTGGCGCGCGCCTTGATCTTTTCGACTTCACTCAGATTATTCTTCGCGTGCGTAATCGCACGAACCATACTGTGCGCCGCACGGCGATCAGTTATGTGCTGGTTCATGAACTGAAGTGTGTCCAAGATTTCGAGCGGTGTTTTCGGATGCTCAATCAAAGGCCGAGCCTTTGCATAAAATGCATCCGCGTGCTTCTTGTAACGCCGCAGCCGCCTGATCCGGAGATTGAAATACCAAATCGCCAGAAGTCCGGTCACTGAGAGGCCAACGATAATCAACTCAGGCTGAGCCATTTGTTGTCTCCTTTTTCTCCCCACCGCAGATTTCGCGTCTCTTGGTCTCGATTTCAAGATCTAGAAGCTTTTGCATCTTTTTAATCTCGGCGGACGTTTTTCGATAATCGTTCACAAAAGTCGATATTGCCTTAACTAGTTCGGGAAACTTGAAAGCAAAGACGATCCCGATAATCAGAACACTAAAACCTGTAAACCCGACCCCAAATTTTTCTGCCGCAACGGAGACGGCCTCAATTACCTCTTTCAAATGCTCCATATAATTATTCTTTTTTGGGGGGCATTTTCAGATTGTGCGCGGGACCAAGCTGATAAGCATTCTCGCGCTGAACTCTGGCGGTTTCGAGGCACTTCCCCCTTACGTGACTGGAACGCTGCCTAGTTCAACACAATTGGATCATGCATGGTTACTCGCAAAAGTCGAGTCATCGAATTGTTATACTTGCGACTGCAGGATTGAGTTTAGACCTACCCCTGCGCCTCCTCATACCAGGCCGACAGTTTGCCGATCGCGCGTCTTGCGAGATCGGGATGCAGGCCGAGGTAGTGTTTCAGGATATCGTTGACTGACTTCAGGCTGTGGCCGGTGATCGAGGCGATCTCCGAGGTGTCGCAGCCGGCGCGGGCGAGCCAGGTCACGGCCGTGTCGCGCAGGTCCTGGTCGCGGAAACCGTCGAGCTCCTCGCACGGGGGCAGCTCCGCATCCCACGCCGGCACGTAGGCAAGCACAGCCAGGCCGGTGCGCTTCAGTTTCTTCAGGCTGATGTCCTTCGGCAGGGGCGAGGCGAGGGTGCCATCCTCCATCCGCCAGATGCCGTATGTGGCCGCGGTGCGGATCTCCTGGAACAGATGCGTGTAATGCTGGCCGTTGAACGGGCGTCTCTGGCGCTCGTCGAGGTTCACATGGGGCCAGTTGACCCGCCAGTCCTTGCGACGCTCCTGGGCCGCGCTGTGGCGGCTGGCAACGATATCGGCGATCGGGATGAGCAGCGGTTGGCCGCCCTTCTTGCGCTGGCGGAACAGCGCCTCGATGTTCTGTTCCATCTGGCTTTCCAGAAGACCGAGCCTGTCGGCCTGGCGCTGACCGAACCAGACGCCCTGGATGACGATGTCGCCCACTTCCGGCCGGCCGACCAGGTCGGCGGCGGCGACGAGCTTGCGGATCGCCTCGATCGAGCCGTAGCGCACGCGAGGTGCCAGTGTCGGCAGGCGTTCTTCCATGTGCCGGATCGGGTTGGTCAGCACCAGGTTGGTGCGGATCCCGTGGGCATAGGCGACCGACAGCAGCGCGCGCAGCTGGCGTGTCTGCGCCAGGCCATGCTTGACCTCGAAGCGGTCCAGCAGGATTTCCATGTTCTTTGGCGTCAGCGCCGCGGCGAGCTCGTTCCAGAAACGGCCGTCCTCGAGGTTCTCGACCAGGCGCGCGGCGGCCTTGTAATTCTGGATGGTTTTCGGCGACAGGCCCTTGCGGGTTTTCTTGCCCTCGATCACATCCTTGCCCAGCATGCGCGGGTTTCTTTCGCAAAAATCCGTCACCACCTGGGAGAGCGTCGGCAGCCCTGAGGCTCGTGCCAGGCTCGCCGCCATACGCCGGCTTCGTGCCGGTGTCTGGCCCCTGGACTTCTGCCGCAATGTGCGCAACTCGTCCTGTTTGGCTTCCGACCAGGCACTGGCTTCTTCAACCGTGAACCACGATCCGTCCGGATGGCGCAGATCCTCGCCCTTGATTCCGAAAGCCTTGCGCAGCTCGGGCGCAGGAAAGAACCGCGGCCGGCCATCGCGCCAGGTGACGAGCGGGATCCTGATCTCAATCTTCTTCGGCATCTTTGAGTGCCTCCATATCAACCACAAAGTCAGACAGACCCGGCAGTGTAACCGTTCCAGTTATCTCGATAGAGACGGGTTTACCGGTTGATCCATAGTCCACGCTCATGCGTGCTTTCTGGATGGAAAGGCGAAACAAACCGGCGTCAAATTCGCCAACTGGGTGGTGACTGGAAACGTACATCACCTTGTTTTCCGCGTCGTAGTTGAAGTCGACTGAACAGGAATACCCCTCCAGTTGTGATGAACGCTCGTTGTCAAAGGGCCAGCCGAGGTCGAACGCATAGAGCCCTGGGCCGAAAGTCATGTTGACCTCAAGCCTCTCCAGAGGTGGCGCTTTTTCAGGTAACTTCGAATTTTTCTTCATCAGGGCACCTGTTTTCAAATCCAAGAGTACCAGAAAAAAGGGGCGGCACATGTGGCCGCCCCTCAGGTGGCATCGCGCGGGATGTGGCTGAACAACGCGATGCAATAGGGTTCCACATCATCTGCATGTGCACCGGTGCGGGTTGTCCCGTTCTTCCGGCTTATTTCCTGCGGCGCGATGGCCTGTCCCAGTCCAGGAACTGGTCCCGGGGAAGCTGGTCGCGCATGGCGTAGCGGGCGGCGATCGGGTAGAGCAGTGCGAAGGCGCCGAGGAGCAGGGCAATCACCAGTGAGGCGAAGCCCAGGCTTCCGATTGACCACCAGATCAGCTCGAAAGGGTTGAAGTCGGCCTTCATTGGCTTTCTCCCTCACGGCCGCACGCTTCGCTGGCCTGCGGGGGCGCCTCGCAAAGGCTCCGGCGCGCAGTCGCGCTTGCGGCCTTCGGCCGAGTGGCGGGATCCGTTGCCTCCAGCGCGGCGATCTTGCGCCGGGCAGCGGCCACCCAGTTTTCCAGGAGGCCGATGCCGCCGGCGGTGCAGCTGGCCTGCAGGCCGGCCATGCGCAGCGAGTGCGTGCCGCCGTAGAAGCGCCGGCTGGCGCCATGTTCGTTCACGAGGTCGTCGAGGATCTCGCCGGCGCGGCGGTAATTGCCCTCGGGCGTCAGCTGCTCGCGGCGCAGGCTGGCAAGAACCTGGTCGACGTAATCGGCATGGGCGCGCAGCACGTTCGGCTCCAGCGGCCGGCTCATGATCTTGACCTCTGCCTGTCCTGGCGTTCCTTCTTGATTTCCAGCGCGAGGCCTTCGCCGCGGTAGTTCAGCACCAGGCGAGGAGGGCCTTTGCCGTAGAGGATCATGGCGAGATCCCGGTGGACGAGCGCATCGCCGGTGGACAGGGTGTGGCCGGAGCGCTGCCCCTTCGGCCGCCAGCGGCCCTTGCCACCGGTGGAGGTGCGCCAGGCGCATTTGTTGCCGGAGATTTCGACCAGAAGGTCCTTCTGCGCCTTTGTCAGGTGCAGCATCAGATCGGACGTGTCCGGAGCGCGGTATTCGTAGCGTTGCGCGGTCATGCTGCGTGCTCCTTCGTGCCATGGCCAAATTCGCGGGCGAGGCTTTCGGCTGCGTCGGTGACGATCTGAAGGGTGCCGGCACGGTCCTGGCTGCCGGGCAAACCCGGGAGGTAGGTGTGGCCGTTGGTTGTGATCCAGCGATCGACGGCCGGTTCCGACCACGCGTTGAAGCCGGGCAGCTTCGGCGGGAAACCGTGTTCGACTTCCAGCTTGCGCCGCTTGTTGCGGAACGTCGTCTCGTTGCAGCTGAGCTTCTTGGCGACCTCAGCGGCGGGGATGGCTTTTGCGGGCATTTTCGCTCACTCCATGGTGACCAGTGAGCGTAAGGGTAATGTAATATTAATCTAAAACGCAATCCAAAAATTACGTATTATGTAATTTTGGAAAAAGCTGATTGTTTGGCAGCGGTTTACTTGCTCGACCGTTTTGTAGGTTTTGACTATCCTCCGGCTCTTTAACGGACTGAGCGCAATGCCAGATTACCAAATTGACAAGATCGCACTTCATAAAGCCATTGCTGCGCTAGTCGACCAGGCGCAAAAAATCGATGATTACGACATTCGGTATTCGACTGATGTCGAGGCCCTGGAAACCGCGGCGCTCGAGCTTGGCGGGAAGGGGACAGGGGAAAACTTCCGTAGAGCTGTCGATACCCTGCCGCCAAATCGGGTTTTTTGGCTTGGTGCCTATCGGTCTGGAGCGATTGTTGGGACAGTCGCAGCGCGTTGCGATGAAAGCTCCTGGACGCTGCAAAAATTCATCCAGGAATACTGGGAAAGGGCCTTTGACGGATCCGAGCCCGGGAAGCGAGTGAAGATTGCAGATGGCAGTCCTGTAGACGCTCAGAGGTACAAGGGGCGTTATGCGTACCTAGGTGAAGGTCTGGTTCGTCCCGACTGCAGAGACAACAACCTTTCTTATGTGCTTGTGCGCCTGGCGCTACTTCTCGCGTTCGACGAATGGCGGCCGTGTGTTGCCTATGGCTGGATGCGTGACTGGCATGCGTATCGGGGACTGGCGACCCGTTGGGGCTTCAACGGCTGCCACTGCTCTGCCTTCGATTGGATCATTGAGCCGGAAGAAACAGATTGGCGTAATCTTGCGTTTCTGACTTGCGACGAACAGGGCTTTCGGAAGTTGGTAAGGCAGCCTGTACCTGCCGCTCTTTTTGATACCAGAAAGAATAGCCAAAAAGAAAATGGGCTCCGCCCATCGTCCGAACCGGCAATATAAGTCGCTGATACCGTACGTTTATTGTTGTGCCGGCGGTGTTTTGCATTTCAGCCTGGACGATGCTGTACATTGGCAGCTGTTGCGTCGTCGCATCAAAGTAGTCTCTTCCCACGACTGAGCAGTAATCTCTGCCGAGGAACTCCCGGGCCTTATCGCGGTTCTCTGCCCAGCCGTCGCCAAGGATCTTGACGGAAAGAGCTTCCTCTCCGCATTCCAGCAGATCCGGACTGTCGTTGACCTTGGGCGAGCCATCGAAAAGGATCATCTGCGGGAACGCCCTTATGTATTCGGAGGTCAGGTTTCCTTCTGTTCGTCGCCAGATCGACAAGACGTGTTGTGCAAATGCGTCCCCATCGCCCTTATCGATATCTTCGATCGATGCGCGCACTGAGAATGTCTTTGTCATGTTTTCATCGCCCTGTGAACGTGGTGAACTCCAAGCAAATCCTTCATTTTTGCGACGAACCGTTCAGCTTGTTCCGGTGTCAGTCTCGTTGGATCTTCGTGTCTCGCAATGTTGTAGCAAATGAGCTCGGGTAGGTTATCCATTTTGTCCGCTCTGGCAGCAGAAACAACATCCTCAACAGCAAGTTGTAGTGAAACATCTAATAAATGCGTATAACGCTCCCTCACGTTAAGCCTCCCAATGCCCTAATTATTCTTTTCGGATTTAACGGCTTCTAGAAATCTATAAATGGCATGAAGTAAAGGCTTGAAATCTTCGGTCTTTGCGCGTCCGTTCGCATATTTCTGGTCAATAGACCTGGCCGCGTCGAGCGCGTCTTCCATCCAATCGGAATTGAACATGAGCCGCTCGTCCGGATCTACGCCGGCAACCGATCGGGATGCTTTTGGTGAGACGTTCTCGTCACCTGCCATTAGGCGGTAGAATTCTTGTTCGGTGATGCCGCAAATTTCAGCCAGCTTCTGGACGTGAATATTCGTGGTAGGGCTCTTGCCTGTCTTCAGGCGAGAGAGATGTGGCGCGGAAATGCCCATCCGATCGGCCAGGTCTTCACCTTTAAGGCCGCTTAAAATGAGTGCGATATTCACAGGCGTCTTGCTCATATACGCATTATTTTCAAAGCCTTGTGTAATGCCATAACACCACATGTAATTCTCCGAGGAAATTTTTATCTCTCGTATATTGCATATAATGTAATTTATTTGCAATTTGATGTTATGACCCTCGACGAATTTCTCTCCAAGTCCGGGAAACCGGCACTGACCTTTGCGGAGCAAGTCGGCATCACTCCGGCGCAGCTGTCACGGATACGCCATGGCCACTCCCGGCCCAGCTGGGAGACCGCCAAACGCATATCAAACCTGACGAACGGACAGGTTTCAACGGTGTGCCTCATGGAAGGGCGCGACGATCAACCGGAGGCGGCTGCGCGATGAGAGATTGTCAAAGCTCGTTCGGCTTTATTGCCATCAAGGCCTCACCGCTGTTGAGGGAACTTCTTCAACGACTTTCAACACAACTCAATGAACTGATAGGTCTAGGCGAAGACCAGTTAGTCTGGGTAGTGCTTGTGACTTATGGCTCTGCGTTTGCCGAGAAGTTTGGCTTTTCGGTTGTCGATCGCTTCGGAGTAGGCGCGTGCATAAGACATGAATTTATTGAACTTTTCAATTTTCATTTCGAAAAACGTACGGCGCTTTTCTGTAATAAAAATCGTTCCGATGTTTTCAAGTTCAAATATCAGATCTGCGTAAGCGCCCATGAAGTCGGAGTATTTTTCAAGTTCAATTCTTGCATCGCCATGGATGTCAGCTTTCATGGCATTTTTGTTATCTACAAAAGCTTCTCTAAATTTTTCGCAGTGGTTCTCGATGACAACCCCTGTAGGGTCACCGAGACTATATTCGATGTTTCTTGCATGGTTTACAGAGGTGGAAATGCAACTGGATATGTTATCGAGCTTACCAATTCGGTCAGTGTAAATTTCAAGGTCCTGAAGTTCTGTCTGTTTTCGTGTGTGAGCGCTTTGTTGTGCTGTCAAACTCACCGCGTAAATCGTCACGCTGAAGCCACCAATTGTGACGAGCAATGTCAGCCAACCAGCCAAAGCCGTCGCGCTCGGGCCAAGAAACATGTCTTGCGCAGACAGGATTTTGGACGCCGCGATAATAATTATTCCGCAACAAGCCACATAAACTACCGGCAATACCCAAGATCTGTCTTCCTTCATTCAGTCCCCCAATCGAGTTGTTCTCTTCCGACGGTTCATAACACAGCCCAATTAAACCTTGGAGTTGCAGTGAGCCTTTTAGCGACGGGAATACTGGGAAAGAAGATTATCTCTTTCTGCTCGAAGTTGTTGTTCTCGCTTTTGCAGGTAATCAACGTAAGCTGTCTGTTCTTTGAAAAACGTCTGACATTTCTTTTCGATGAACAGAGCAATTTGCCTGCGTGTTCGGTCGTCTCCGTCCCATCTGACAGGAGTTATCGAGAGCATCACGGATTGAAGCGAATTCAAATATTTGTTGCCACTATTAATGTCCGGCGCCGTATCGTTGTGATCGTCATCGTTGTGGTGTTTTTGGATTACTTTGAACTTTTCAAGCAACCTTTCTGCCGTCGTTCTAGCGAGGTTTCCGTTGTCGATAAGCAAGTATTCGTCGCAGGCGATTTCATGGATGTCATCGAAGAGGGTGAATGCGACGTTTTGAAGTTCGGAAATGCGTTCAATTCGTTCTTTGTACAGCCCCATATCCTGAAAATCGATTTGCTTGTTTGCGGCAAGAACCTGACGCGATGTCATGCTGACTATGTAGATAGTGACGCCAAAACCTGCGGCAGTAACGATAAGTGTCAGCCACCCCGCGACGGCCGTCGCTTTAGGGCCAAGCAACAAATCTTGCTTCGACAACATCGCAAAAATCGCCACGACAACAACCAGACCGAACGTGACAAACGCCGCCGGCAAAACCCACGATTTGTCTTCTTTCATCCAGTCCCCCAAATGGTTGGTTTTACTCCAAAGCGTCATAGCACAGCTGCTTCGAACGTTGGAGTTGCATCATGAGCAACCAGAAACTGGCACCTGTCGAGTGCTGGCAGATCGCGACCGTGCCCGTTCTCGGCCAGAAATCCCGGTTGCGGCACCTGGCCGAAACCCAAGACCAACGCCTGGTCGTGATCGAGACCAATGCCTCGAGCGACGAGCCGAAAGTGCTGCAACAGCCGTTCAGCCTGGCCGAAGCGCTGGACCACGCCGAGCACATCCTGGCGGGATCCGCCCGGCACATCACCCATCAGTCGACTCCCATGGTTCTGGCCGGCGCTCTGCTGGCCATGGCCGCGGTGCTGTCGAAAGCACATGAGCCGGTAAAGCCCGGTTCCTGAGTTTTGTTCCCTCGCGTATCGGCCGGCAGGTTCTGCGTCCGGCCGGATGAGTGATTTTTACCGGTACCGGAGGCGGCCATGGCCAACACTCAACGACCTGACCAGGCGGCAAAACTGCAGCGCCTGGAAAAGAAGCGGCTTCGGCTGGGCGTGTCACTCGACGAGCTGGCTGCGCTTTCAGGTGTTCCCGCGCGCAAGATCTATCGCATACGGCGAGACCGGCGCGGTTTCGACAGTGACATCCGCAAGCTGACCTTTGCCCTGCGCGCGGTCGAGCGGGAGGAACCCATGGAAAGGGCGTCCTTCGGTGTGCGGGCCAGCGGCCTGGAGGCTGCGGCGCGGATGGCGTTCCAGGGGTTCCTGGCCGCGGTGAGCGGACGGCTTCCCGAAAAGTATGAACGCAAGGCCGCGCTCTACTTGCTGGTGACCGGGGCCAATGTGCCGAGCGCGACGGCCGGGCGCGTTTACGGCTGCACCAAGCAATATGTTTCCAAGGCCGTGCGCCAGGTGGAGGACCTGCGCGAGGACCCGGAGCTCGGCGGCGCGTTTCGCGACCTGGAGGCGATGTTGCTGGAAAGGGCCGGCTGATGTCGCGCTTTTCCGTCGCCAAGGCCCATGTGCTGGACCATCTGGAAACCCTGATCCCCGAGTTGTTCGGCGGCAATGCGGATCCGCGTCATCACCGGCGCGGGCGCTCCTGGAATATTGCCTGGCCGTGGCGGACCTGGTCGAAGCCGGACCAGACCATTATCTGGTTGGATGGTGCGCGTCGAGGCGGCTGGTGCGATTTCGTTTCCGGTGAGCGGGGCGATGCGATCGACCTGGTCGCGGTCGGCCTGCAGGGGGCCGTTACCGACGAAACGCGATTGCATGCCGTAGCCTGGATCGAGGACCGGTTCGGGATCCGTGCCATGTCGCCGGCACGTCGCCGGCAGATTGAAGCCGAGGCGGAAGCCAAGCGCAAGGCTATGGAGGCCGAGGCGGCACGGGCACTGAAGGCCTCGCGCGACCGGGCCCGCAAGTTCTTCTTTTCCTGCGCGCCGGAGATCCTGGGAACGCAGATCGACACATATTTCCGGGTGAAGCGCGGGCTGGACCTGCGCGGTGTGCCGAACCTGGCGCCGGCGTTCCGGTTTCACCCGGCGTGCGAATATTGGCTGGGGGCCCCGCGCGATGCGGAGGGCAAGAAGCTGGACCGGGGGCCGGTCTTTCCGGCGCTGATTTCCGCCATGGTCGACAAGGACGGCCGCCTGGGGGCCTGCCATTACACCTTCCTGCGGCCGGACGGCACCGACAAGGCCGAGGCGATCCCGTTCGGCAAGGACGAGCCGAAGGCCAAGATGATGTTTCCCGATACGTCCGGACTGATGATCCGGACGACATACGGGCCGAGCGGGCTGAACATGGAGAAGGCGGCCGACGCGGGGATCCGCGGCATCGCCAGCGCGGCCGAGGGCATCGAGGATGCGATCTCGGCCGGATATGCAGATCCGGAGCTGCGCTCCAATGCAGCCGGTTCGCTGCCGAATTTCCTGACCGCTTACGACCATGCCTGCGTGAGCTCCTGGATCCTGTTCCAGGACGGCGACTGGACCAACCCGCAGGCGCTTTCGACGTTCCGGCGGGCCGAGCGGCGGTTCCGATCATTTCGAAAGCCGGTCGAGACAATCACCATGCCCCGCGCCTGGGGCAAGGACGTTAACGACGCCCTGAGGGGCGGGGAAGGGTGAAGATGAACATTCTCGAAATCCATTGCGAGAGCTATGCAACCCGGGTCGCCTATGCGGCGGCACATCAGCTCTACAACCTGCTGATCGTTCCGCTCGATGCTGACGACGAAGATTTCCATCCGCGGGAATTTCTACCGATCGAGGATCCCGGCGAACTCGAGGGCTGTATCCAGGGCATGGGCGGTTATGTCTGTTTCAAAGGCTGCGAGACCGGGGAGCGCCTGTATCGCTGGCTGATGGGGCAGCGGCTGTTCGGGAAAAGCTGGGAGACGCTCGACCAGGAGCTCGTCCTGACCTTCGAAACTTTCGTCCAGGTCTGCTCGTCGACCTACACCAAACTGCATTGCCGGCAGATAGAGGCCGAGCGGCGCGACCAGGTTGCGCAGGCGGCGAAACCGCTGCCGATCGAAGACACGATCTTCGAGCCGATCGGTTCCATGAGCGAGTTGTTGCCCCATGCCGTCGAGGCCTCCAAGGCCATCGCCGACTATCAGCGTGCGACAGCAGAAGCCGCTGCAGCCGAGCAGAACGAAAACCAGGCCAACGAGCCGGGCGGTGCGCTTTCCCTGGGAGAGAACGTCCATTCGGCATCGGCCGGTCAGTCGGGTGTGCCTGAGACGGGCAGGGAGCCTGCCCAGGAGCCCGATTTGCCGCCGGCACCGAAAACGCCGGCGCAGCGCAAGGGCCGCTCCAGCACCGCAAAACGTCAAAAATAACGCCGTTTGGCGGGCAAAGTGTCATGACAAACGACAACCAAACGGGCGGAAATGAGCGGTTCTGAACCACAAGACGGAAGTTTTCCACAGGAAAGAGGCAAACGGCGTGTTGCGGCGATTACCGGCGCGGCACGGGCCAAGCTGGAAATGGCCGAACATCGCTCGGCCGAGAACAGATGGCCGATACCCGGCATGCCGCTCGACGGCATCGAACCCGGGCAGTGGCTCGAGCAGGGCGACGTCGATGAGACCGGCTGCCTGCCGGAGGACTGCCCGGTGCGGCCGCTCGGTTATGACGGTGAGCTCTATTATTTCGTCGATACCAAGGGGCAGGTGTTCTGCACCGGCGACAAGGCCATGGGCGTGGAGCGGATCCAGAAGCTGTTCTCCCGCCACGAAAACTTTCTGTGCTGGGCCTGGCCGTCTTACGATCGCAAAGGCAAACGCGTGATCGGCTTCAAGGCTGAGCTCGTCCGGCGGGATCTTTATGCCGCTGCCCATGCGCGCGGACCGTGGAGCCCGACGGAACTTGTGCGCGGCCGTGGTGCCTGGATCGCCAGTGACGGCAAGCTCGTCCTTCATTGCGGCGAATATCTCTGGATCGATGGCAAGCTGGCCGACACGGGCGAAGTGGGGGCGCATTTCTATGTGCGCCGGCCTGCCGGCATCGTGCCCTGGCCGGCGGCCGTGCCGCATGACGACAATCCGGCGATGGAGCTCTACCGGCTGTTCCGCACCTGGAACATGGGCCGCGGCCAGACCGACGCCATGCTGCTGATGGGCTGGATCGGCGTTGCCATGCTGGGCGCGGCGCTCGACTGGCGGCCGTCTGCCTTCATCGTGGGCGAGGCCGGTACCGGCAAATCCGAATTGATCAAGCTGCTGAAGACAGTCCTCGGCCGGGGGATGGTCTCGACCACCAACGCCACGGAGGCCGGTCTCTATCAACATGTCGGGCACGATAGTTTGCCGATCTGGATCGACGAGCTCGAGGGCGACGACAACATCGAGCAGGCCAAGAAGGTTCTGAAGATGGCACGCGATGCCGCGTCCGGATCGGTCCGGATCCGTGGCGGCCAGGACCACAAGGGCGTCGAGTTTCAGGCGCGATCGGCCTTCGGCTTTTCCGCCATCAACCCGCCGCCGATCCCGCCGGCAAACCTGACGCGCCTGGCGATCATCCAGCTCGACGCTCTGAAAACGCTCGACGGCATCGTGCCGAAGCTCGCGGATCCGGAGACGACAGGTGCCAGGCTGTTGCGACGCCTGGTCGACCAGTGGCAGGACCTGCCACGGATCCTTGAGGCCTATCGGACGGTGTTGCGCGAGGCCGGACATGACAGCCGCGGCCAGAACACTTTCGGGACGTTCCTGGCCTGCGCGCATCTTCTCCTGGGAGACGAGGGCCTGGAGGCTTGCGGTCTGCCGGCATACGAGAACCTGGAAGCCTGGGGGGCTGCGCTTGCGGCTGATGCCGTGCCGGAGCTGCAGGACAAGGAGCCGAGCTGGCAGGAGTGCCTGCGCTTCATCATGTCCTCGCCCATTGACAATTACAGCCACGGTTCCCGCCAGACGGTGGCGCAGGTCCTCGAGGACCTGAAGCTGAAGGAGATCGAGGAGGGCGTGGCGCGATCGCGCCTGGCGCTTGCGGATCTCGGCCTGGTTCCGACACAACACGTCGACGACGGCTACGCCCTGGCGATCCCCAACAAGAGCCGGACGATCGGCAGGATGCTGGCGGACACGCCTTATGGCGATCGTGGCGGCTCCGGATCGTGGTCCTGGGCGTTGCGGCGCGGGCCGCCGCACATCGTGCACAAGGGCATCAAGAAGAAAGACAAGGACGGCGGCGAGAAGCTGGACAACCGCTACACGGTGGCCGGTCAACAGCAGCGTTGCACCTTTATCTCCCTGCAAAACCTCATGAAATTCGAAGGCTAACCATGACCAGAACCCGGTTCAGACCGGGCGGCTGAGCACCGCCCGATGCCTCCTCGTCGCCGCCGAAACCCGGGAAATCGAGAACCCCGACCCTTTGCCCTGCAGGGAACAGACCGGTTGACCGGCCTGATGGCAGCTTATCGTCCTCAAACAGCGGCAGGGCAAGACACTTGGAAGACAGGAAACTGTCTAAAGTGTCTAACAGGTGTCTAGAGCTAAGTGTCTGACATGATTGCCAGAATTACCCCATTAGACAGATTAGACAGTTTAGACAGCAATGAGCCTCATATGTGGGCGCACCTGCGTACATACATGAGATTGTGTGTGTCTAATGTGTCTAATCTGTCTAGTTGTATATATGTAACTGATTTCATTGGTAATTTCGTTAGACACTTCTCTAGACAGTCCTTAGACAGTTGCGCCGGCCGCTCGGTAGTTAAATATTCGAGGAGCGGTTTCGATGGCTGATGGCGACCTGTTTGACGACAACGAATACGGGGTCGACCCGTTCGCCGATGCGGGCGAGGCGCTGGAGCGTCATCGGCCGGACGAGGGCGAGATCAACGGCAAGCGGCGACCTGGGCGGCCGAAAGGCGCGATGAACCGCAAGACCAAGGATTTCGAGCGGTTCTACCAGGCGCAGGGCTTCCGGGATCCGCTGGCGGCGATGGCGCAGTTCCTCACGGCAGATCCTGTCGCGCTCCAGGCGTGGTTCGAGGATCACGATCGGGCGAAGGTGGCGGTCGGGAAGAAGATCATGACCGCGATGCCGAGCCTGATGGACATCATCAAGGAACAGCATGCGGTGGCGAGTGTCCTGGCTCCGTATCTCCACGGCAAGAAGCCTGTTGAGGTCGCGATCATCGACGAGCGGCTGCCGACGCTGATCGTCGACCTGGGCACGAACCAGCTCGAGGAGGGCGAAATCATCGCCGGCCGGAAGGCGTTGAGCCTGGGCTCGACGATCACCACCGCACCTAATGAAATCAATGACTTGCAGGAGGACGAGGAATGACCTCACATGGGCAAACCTCACATGAAACCCGCAAGGCATTGAATGCGCGTATGTTTTCGGCGGTTGAGCAACCAATCGAAAATCAGTTGCTCCGAGGGGGATGCCCCCATTTTGCGACACGACCGATCCGGAATGCCGGCGACCTGGCCGGCCTGGCCCCGCGGCGTGGATCGATTGCCTGGGGGGCAGGAGCCGAGGGCTTCCCCCGAGGCGGGGGGCTGGGCACCCAAGAGGGGGAGCGCTCTCACACCGATCCCATTTTTTGCAAATGGCCTCACGGCACGGGATCTCGGGTCACCGGGAAATTTTCGGTTCGGCCCGGGGGTCGGGGGGCGAGGGGATGAGCGGCCATATTTCAGACCTTGTCGGGCAGAAGGAGTTTCGCGTCTACTCCGATGAGCAGGTGCGGAAGAAAGCACTTGAGTACGAAATCCTCGGCGATTTCGACCTGGTCCGCTATGTGCCTCCCGGGCCGGTTGCGCAAGCCTTCATTCTGGAAACGCTCAAGACCGCCGTCATCATGGGGCCCCTGGGTGGGGGGAAGACGACAGCCTGTGCATTCAAGCGGATCTACGCCGCAACACTCGCGCCGATCTGCAAGCATCCCGTCGACGGCAAGCCAACCCGGATGTGCCGCTGGATCGTTCTGCGCGATACGTTCCGCTCGGCCGAGAAAACTGTCCTGGAGAGTTGGAAGCAATGGTTCCCAAAGACATACCCGGGCTCGTCGTGGACCGGCGGCAACGATCGGCCTGTAACCCATACGCTGCGGTTCATCGGTAAGGACGGGATCCGCATCGAGGCGATCACGGAATTTGCCGGCCTCAACGAAAACGATATCGAAACCCTGATGAAAGGCCGGGAATACTCCGGCGTCTGGTTGAACGAGCTCGACACCCATGCGGAAGGGGCGCTCGACGATGCGGAACAACGCGTCGGCCGTTATCCGATGAAGAGCATCATGCTTGATGCGGACGCGCCAAGGCGCGGCTTTGTTATTGGTGATATGAACGCGCCAACGCTCGACAACTGGACTTACGGGTGCCTGGTCAAAAACAGAGGCCCCGGGCGCGCGTTCCACGAGCAGCCTAGCGGCCGCTCGAATGAAGCGGAAAACCGCTTCAATCTGGAGCCTGACTACTACGATCGGATTGTCCAGAACCAGGACGAGCATTTCGTGCGCAGGATGGTCGACAACCAGTTCGGTTATAGCCGCGCCGGCAAGCCTGTCCTGGAGACATTCGATCGCAGGATCCATGTCGCAACGCGCGAAATCGGCTTCTTTCCGGAACTCGAGCTCGTAATCGGCATCGACATTTCCATGAACACGCTGAACCCGGCCGCCTCCTTCAAGCAGGTGCATGCGCCTGGCCGGATCTGCAACATGGATGAGCTCTATCTGGGGCACGGGGTAGGCGCGGCGCGGTTCGGGGAAGCGCTGAAGAACCGCGTCGAGGAACGTTATCCAAACGCCCGATCGATCCGGATCTTCATGGATCCGGCCGCGCAGTATGGCGCCGACAAGGAAGGCGGCCAGCTCACGGCGATGGAAACGATCGCCATGATCATGGGCCTGCCTGTTCTCATTCCTGCAGGAGGCAGCAACGAGCTCGGCATGCGCCTAGATGCGCAGAAGGCAGAGCTTCGGGGCTACCTCGAGCCCAACACGACACTGTTGATCTGCCCGGTGCGTTGTCCTCTGACAGTCGAGGCCTATGAGGGTAAGTACCGGTTCAAGCGGAAGCCGGAAAAATCCTCCTTCGAGTATGAAGAAAAGCCCGAAAAAACGCATCCGCACTCGGACATCATGGATGCCGACCAGTACGGGATCCTCGGGATACGCGGCAAGGTTGGGTCTCTGAGGGCCGCGGCCGGTCTCGACAAGCTCCCTGGCACTTCGCGTCCTACACCTTGGGGCGGCCAGGGCGGTGGCTCCGGTGGCAGTTTCGACGTTCACAAGGTTGGCTGCTGATGCTGCAGGTGGAAAGTTCCGCAACGCTGCCGGACATGGCCGAGCTCGGAGGTGCGAGAACGCGGGTGCATTGGGCCATTCTGCGGGAAATGTGGAGCGGCGGGCAAACCTGGGCATTTCGTGATGGTGAGGACCTCGTCGGGATCGCCGGCATCTATCCGATCGCCGATGGCGTCGGAGAGGCCTGGTTCAACCTCGCGCCGGCGATCGGCCGAAACCTCCCGTCGCTGTTCCGTGCGATCCGGTTGACGCTTCAGACCGCGGACTATCGTGAAATCGTCGTCATCTGCACCACGCGGGCCGGCAAGGTCATGGCGCGGCGCTGCGGCTTTTCGTTTTCGGAACGTTGTGACTACGGGGAAATCTGGACATGCAAGCTCTAATGGGCGGCGGCAAACGCGATAACGGGGCGACCGAGCTCGCTAAACGGAATGCGGAAGAACAGCAACGGCGCAGCCTTGCGCAGCTTGCTGCCAGCCAGGCGGAAACCGACCAGGCAACCTCAAATCCTGGTGGTGGCAAGAAGCGCGGCGGTAAGTTGCTGACCTTCCTGTCCGGTGCGGGGCAGGAGACCCTCGGCTAAATGGAATATCTGACCGCGCTCAAGGCCCGGCGCAACAATGCGCAACGGGAACGGGACAGCTTCCAGCCGTTGCTGGACGAGGCCTATCAATACGCCATTCCTTTCCGCAAACCGTCCGCGAAAACCGGAAAGGGCGACAAGCGCGTCAATGATGTCTTCGATCATACGG
Source organism: Stappia sp. BW2 (assembly GCF_008107695.1). Classification (GTDB taxonomy): domain Bacteria; phylum Pseudomonadota; class Alphaproteobacteria; order Rhizobiales; family Stappiaceae; genus Roseibium. The sequence continues at coordinate 1,312,174 of NZ_VIRG01000070.1, forward strand.
CCATCGACAGCGCGTTCCGCTTCGCCGGGAAGGTCCAGCAGGACCTTTGGCCGGCCGGTCAGGAAAACTTTCAACTCGAACCGGGCCCCATTGTCCGCGACCAGGCCGAAAAAGACCGTCTGACGGAGATCCTTGCCCCTGTCAGCAGCGTTTGTCAGGCGTTTTTCGACGACGGCGACTGGGATATGGCGTTTCACGAAATGGCCCTCGATCTGAGTGCCGGCAATGGCGCGATCCTGATGAACCCGGCAAACGAAAACGAGCCGGAGAAGCTTTGGGAGCCGATCAGTGTTCCGATCGAGGAGCTCCTGATCGAGAACGGCCCGAACAACAAGATTTCGGCCATTTTCTGGAAGCGCAAGATGACGGTTCGGGTGTTGAAGGACACCTGGCCGGACGGCCAATTCGGTGAAAACCTCAAGAAGCTCCTGAAGGACAAGCCGGAAAAGGAAATCGAGGTCTGCGTCGATACGGTTTGGGATCCAAAACTGAAGCGCTGGCTGATGACGGTCTGGTGCAAACAGCAGGATACCGCCGTCTACATGAACCAGAGCCGGACCTGTCCCTGGCTTTTCGCGCGTTACTTCCGGGTTCCCGGCGAAGCCTATGGCCGCGGTCCCGTCATGCTGGCCATGCCGACGATCAAGACGCTGAACACGGCGGCCAGGCTACAGCTGCAGGCCGCGGCGATCGCAATGCTCGGGATCTATACCGCCGTCGATGATGGTGTGTTCAATCCGGACCTTGCCCCACTCGCACCGGGAAAATTCTGGAAGGTCGGCCGCAATGGCGGCCCGCTTGGTCCGTCGATCAACCGGTTTCCGGATCCTCGCCTGGATCTCTCGAACCTGGTGCTGAACGATATGCGCATGGGCGTCAAGGCGACCATGATGGATCAGAGCCTGCCGGCGGATGGGGCTGCAGTCCGATCGGCAACCGAGATCCTCGAGCGCGTGAAGCGTCTGGCATCCGACCATCTCGGCGCTTATGGCCGGTTGGTCAAGGAAATCGTCATTCCTGCCGTCAAGCGGACCATCGAGATCGCCTACAACAAGGGTCTGATCCGCCAGGAGATCGGCATTGATCAGCTTCTCGTGCGCGTCCGCGTGAAAAGCCCGCTGGCGATCGCTCGGGAGGCGCAGCGCATCGAAAAGATTATCCAATGGCTGCAGATGGTCCTCATGATCGCCGCGTCTCTCGGCGATCCGAATTTCGCGCGTAGGATTGCGAAGTTTGAGAGCGCCTTGACGGACGTGGGCCGCCAGCTTGGCGTTCCCTCGGAATACATCGTTACCGACGACGAGCGAAAACAGATGGACGCGGACAACGCGGACGCCACCGCAGCAGCGGTGGCTGCGGCCGCGATAACAGAAACGGCAGGAGCTTCCCCATGACCGATTTTGAGAACCTGATCCAGAACGCTCCTTCTGGCGGCTGGGAATGGTTCGAGGGCGCGGATGAAAAGATCAAGAAAGCGCTGGAACTGAGTGAGGCGAAAGAGACTGAGGACAGGGCTGCGATCGCTTCCGCCTGGGCTCAGTTTGCTGAGACACCTGGCGGCCGGAAGGCTCTGGACAACCTCTTTGCCAACACGCTCTACCGCACAGTCTTTTTCGTCTCGCTCGGCCTCGACATGCAGTCGATGGCCACATTCGGCGCGTTCCGCGAGGGGCAGAATGCCGTCGCGCACATGATCGCCTCGGCCATCGCGGAAGGCCGTGGTGAAACCACAAAACCGAGAGATGTCTAATGTTTCTGTTTGAAAGGATAGGGCCGTTCTTTGACGCGGCCGATGCCGGTGGCGGCGGTGGCAACGGAGGCGGTGAAGCCTGGGCAGCGCCGGAAGGCCTTCCTGCTGAATTTGCCGGCACGACAGCCGATGAGACCCTGTCGAAGCTTCTGCCGGCCTTCAATGATGTCAACGGCCGGGTTGAAGGACTACGCACCAAGCTCGCACAGATGCCGGCGCGGCCTGAAACAGCCGATGCCTATTCGTTTGAGGCCGACGACAAACTGAAACCCTGGCTCGGGGATCTCAAGGACAATCCCGCATGGGACCATGCGCGCAAAGCGGCGTTCGAGGCGGGATTGAGCCAGGATCAGCTGCAGAAGTTCATCGGCGGGGTGTATGGCCCAATGGCCGATGCCGGCATGTTGTCGACGCCGTTTGATCCTGCGGCAGAGGTCAAATCGTTCATGACCGCGAGCGGAATGGACCGCACCGCGGCGACGACGGCGCTACAAAACACGGAAGCGTTTGCGAACGGCCTCGGCGCGCAGCTCAAGGGCGTACCGGAAAGCATGAAGGCCGATGTGCAGGCGCTCCTTGTCTCGATGACCGATACGGCCGCGGGAAACTTTCTCCTGCAGTCGCTCTCCGGACGTTTGTCAGAGAACGGGATCCGGGTGAGTGGCGAGGGCGGATCGCAGGGCGAGCTCACGGATGAGGATGTGAAGCGACTTCACACGGATCCTCGTATCGATCCTCGCAACAGGAGCCACCCGGATCCCGACAAGCGGTTCGATGAGGATCTTCGCCGGCGTTACGATGCGGCGTGCAGTCGGGTAAAGTAACGAGTGTAGCTTACAAGCCGTAGGTCAAAGCCGAAATTTTGCTTTGATCTGCGGCAATAACGCCATAATTTCAGAAGCCCTAATGCAATATCCAAGATGCATCATGTCACCTATGTTCACTGCATACGAATTTGTAGGGACTGGTTTTCTTATTATTTCACCTGATTTATTGTATATTGGTCCGGCATATAGTAATCCGAGGAGCGAAGTTTTTTCCCCAACACCATAGCTTCCATCCAAGTTCACTATCGTTCCTCTAGTGTGTGAAAAGATCGGTGAACCGCTCGACCCTGGAAAACAGGCGATGTCGACCATAAATTCACTTTTGCCGTTGTACCTAAATTTGTAGGGAGTAGCGGTGTACCCATTTCTTACGATGGGAATGTTGTTCACCTCGTCCATCAGCCCGTTAGGATAGCCGACCATTTGTACCGGCAATATTTCGTCTTGCCATTTTGGGTCTTCAGGGTCGGCGAACAGGTTGCTGTCAATCTGTACTGAGAGCGGTTGGCGTCCATTCTCTTTGAGAATATGAAACATCTGTCCTAGCGGTATTGCCGCGACATCAACTTCAGGATCAGGGTGATAGACTACCAAGTTTTGCGCATTTTCTTGCTTCATGCGCTGCTGGCCCTCAGGTATAATTTTTGCTTCGCTATCTATAGTGTGTAAGTAGAATTCAACTTCATGTGCATCTTCTAATACGTGCCGGTTCGTAATCAGGAAAGGCACTGTTTTACCTTCGATTCGAAATGCGAATTGAAAGCCTGTGCCTAAGGCAGTTCCAGCGCTTGTATGCGCGACAATGCGAACTGTGGAATAGACCATTAGTGTTTGAGTACTGACGATAGGCAAAATGATTCCTCCTGAATCTGAAATGTAGTCGGTTTACCATAGCCACGCGGCCTTAGGCTTGATTTTGCCAAGGGCGGACCTGCAAGCGGCGCGGCCTTCTCCGGTTTCGGACCCGTGTCTGCAAGTGGCCTCTCCAGCCCCGGTGTTTTTCAGCTCAATCAACATCGAGGTACACGCGATGACCGCGCAGGCACCTGAGTGGTTCCGGACACAGTATCCGGCCCGCGCCATGCACATCTACCAGGAGCGAGGCAACCGTCTCCGCCCAACTGTTTCTCCGGCCGTTCGTTTCGAAGGCTCGAGCAAGGCGATCTTCTATCTGGCCGGCAAGATGAAAGCCGTCAAGAAGGACCGCAATCAGCAGAACACCCCTTCCGGTTCTGCCCGGAAGAAATTCGAAGTCGACATGTACACCTGGACCGCCTTCGACGAAGTCGAAGAATGGGATCTGGACCGTATGTCGATCGACGAGCGCGAGATCGTCTACGAAAGCGGTGCTATGGCGCTCGGCCGTGCGACCGACATCGAGATTTACCAGGTGATGGCAGCGAAAATTACGTCTGCCCCGGCTGGCCTCGATTTTTCGTCCGGAGCTTTCAATGCCGCCAACGCACTGACGCTCTGCTCCGCGCTGCAGCAGGATAAGGTTCCCTGGGATGGGAACGTCTATTGCGGACTGCCGTCTCTTCAGTGGAACCAGCTTCTGGCAAACAAGGTGGTCAACAGTGCCGATCATGTCGGCAGTGACATTCCGTTCGTGAAGGCGACCGACACCCGGTTCTGGAACGGGGTCAACTGGTTCCTGTTCGAGGAGGAAGAGGCCCAGGATCTCTATCCCGTTCCCTCTGCAAACAAACAGGACCTGTTCATCTGGCACAAGTCCGCCATGGGGTGGGGTGCTCACACCGATCTGCAAATGCGGGAACAGTGGGACAACCGTAACGATGTCTGGACCATCAACCTGAAGGCCAAGGGCGCTGCCAAGGAGCTTCAGGAAGGCAAAGGCATCAAGCGCTTTACCACATCCTCCAACAGCGCGATTGCGATCGTCTGACGATATGGCCGCCGGCGGTGCGCTGCCGGCGTTCTTTTCTCGAAATCTGGATCTGAACAATGTCTCTTGAAAAAAGCGGCTTCCGGACCATCGCTCATATCGGCACTGTCGATGCCTCTCTCGCAGGTTCGGTTCGTAACATTCACGCCTACATCACAAACGACGATGCCGCCGGCGTCGAAACCACCGACTATTTTCTGACGCTCTACGATCGTCTGAAGATTGGTGACGTCATCTTCTGCTCTCTTGATCTGGATGGCACACCAACGGTGCGCTTGTATGTTGTCACTGCGTCCTCGGCCTCGAGCGTGACCATCGCCCGCGAGACCTCGGTCGTCACCGGCGATCAGACGGCAATTGCAGCGCTCACGGAAAATGCCGGCGCGATCGGTGGCACCAACGATGGTGATCTGCCGGACCTTTCGTCTCCTGACGCAGCGACCAACGCCGCGGCGATCCGCGAGGTTGCGGCAAAACTGAACGCCCTTCAGGCCGCGCTTGTAGCTTCCGGACTGCTCGCTGCTTCCTAAGGCTTGATGGTTCGGACAGTCACGCGGGTTCTCGGTCCCGCGTGACTTGTCGCGTGAGGTGCCAATGTCCCTTCTTTCTACTCTCGATATCGTCAATGCTGCCTGCGCTGAGATCGGCGCGGATCCGCTGCAGGATCTGGACGAGGACACCATCGGCGGCCAGGCCGCCTCTCTGGTTTACGAGAACGTTGTCGACTTCAATCTGGGGCTGGAGCCTTTCGAGTTTAAGTTCGAAATCCGGCAACTCAGTCTGATCGCCGGTCAGGCGCCGCCTTCGGGCTATACCTATCTCTTCGATATTCCAGGCTCGCGCAGTGGTCCACCGCGATGGCTCTCAGATGATCTCACGGATCCGAACCGGATCTATAATCAGTTCCGGCTTATCAAGGGGCAGGTGCACGCGATGCACAGCCCGCTCTATGCCTCGGTTCCGTTTCGCCCCGATCCGAAGAACTGGGAGCCGGCATTCCGAAAGGCGACCGTGACTGCACTTGCGGCTCACCTGGCATTGGCCCTGGCAAGCGATCTCAAGACGCATAACACACTTCACGCCCGGGCCTATGGCTCTCCCCAGGAACAGAACCGGGGTGGAGAGATGCGCAACGCCATCAACAACAACTCCCAGGCAACACCGCCTCGTTCGATGCCTGTCGACGACAATCCGTTACTTAGCGCCTGGAGGTCCTGATGGTCGCTGTTCCCGGCCGCCTGCAATCCGCCTTTACCGCCGGCGAACTCGATCCGCTCCTCGAGGAACGGACGGAGCTCAAGTATTTTCGAACCGGTGCCAACCGGATGGAGAATGTCGTGACCATTCCTCAGGGCGGTTTCACGCTGCGAGGCGGGCTGGTCGATATCGGCCAGGTGGACAGCACAGCCGAGCGCATCTTCGGATTTCGAGCCTCTGACGGATCCGCCTATGACCTGGTCTTTGCCAGCGGCAAGATGGAAGCCTGGAGCGCAACAGCCAAACTTCAGACCGTGACGATCTCGTCCCTTACGGCTGGCATGTTGCCGAAGCTCAACCAGGCCCAGCTTCTGGATACGATGCTTCTGTTTCACCAGGATCTGAAACCGCAACGGATCAAGCACGCAGGTCCCACGAGCTGGGCTCGCGATGATGCGCCGCTCGAGGCGATCCCCAGCTACGACTACGGCGGGCCGATTGGCGGTGGTTCCTATACCAACGGCGTTGCGGCCGTGTGGCGTCTCGAATTTGTCGGGCTCACCAGCGGCACATCAATCTTCACTCTGACCGTGTCTCAACAGGAGACCGTTTCGCTGTCTTACAACAGCGACATGACCGTGTTGGCCGCGGCGATCCAGGCGGCGATCCTGGACCTGCCGAACGTCGCAAGCGGCGCAACGGCCGTTTCAGCGAGTGGTGGTGCGGGCGGAACGAAAATCAACATCACCTTTTCCGGTACCGGAAATGAAGGTGATGGCTGGGCGGTGTCCGGGACGGTCATCAACAAGGCCGATGCTGCGATCCTTGCAGCCAAGACGACGGCGGGAGTTGCGCCTGGTGAAGACGTGATCTCTGCCGATCGAGGGTGGCCGCGCTGTGGTGCGTTTTATAACCAACGTCTCCTGCTCGGTGGTTTCAAAAGCCTGCCCAACGCTTGGATGTTTTCGCTTCAGGGCGACTACTACAATTACGACGAACGGTTCACTGGCGCCAATGGTCCGGCGTTGATCCCGATGGACGTCGAGGGCGGCGAGGCGATCGAGCAGCTCGTTCCTTCCCGCAATCTCGCGATCTTCACGAACTCGGCCGAATACTGGATTGCCGAACGCGGTCTCGACAGAACGGAGCCTCCGAACCATGTCCAGTCGGGCGAGCGCGGCGTTAAGGCCGGCGTGCCTGTCGTCAAGAACGAGGGCGCACTCAATTTCGTTTCCAGCACCGGATCGGTGATCGGTGAATTCCGCTATACGGACGTTGAGGGCAATTTTGTCTCGCGCGATATTTCTCTGCTTGCGTCCCATCTCGTCGAGGATGTCAAAGACCAGGCCATGCGCCGGGCCGAAAAATCGACAAGCGGAAACCTGAATGGCGTTGTTCTGGAAGATGGCTCCGCGAGGCTCGGGATCTTTCTGCGCGAACAGGACATAACGGCGTTTTCGCGGATGACATCCGACAGCGCTTCATTCAAGGCGGTTTGCGCCAATGGTCGGAACGAAATGTCCTGGATCGTCGAGCGGCCAGGCGGCCGTCGGCTAGAGCGACTGACGACGGGGTATCTCCTCGATGAGGTGATGACCTTCAGCTACGGCAGTCCGCAAACCTCCATCAGCGGCCTGTCCCGGTTCGAGGGGCGGGAAATCTGGGTCATTGGAGATGACAACGTGCTCGGCCCCTATACGGTCGCTTCCGGCGCGATCACACTCGATTACGGTGTGACGACTGGGTATCTCGGCACCTGGTCGCCTCCCAAGGTCACCTTGCTGCCGCCTCCGCGCGACGTTGCGCCGAATGTGGTTGTCAAGCGGCCGATCCGGATCCCGACGGCAAAAATCTCTGTGCTTGATACGACGTCGCTCGCTGTCGCGATCAACGATGGTCCTTTGAAGAGTGTCGGGCTGTTTCGCTACGGACTGAAGGCAGATGTGCCGGAACTGCAGCAAGGTGTAACGGGAACACTGTCAATCGCCGGCCTGACCGGTTTCCACGAGGAACCCAAGCTTACACTGTCTCAATTGCGGCCGGGCAAACTGACGATCCGATCGGTGACGCCCGAACCTGCGTTTTAGGAGGTAGATATGCACCTGGCATTGGCAGCGATCGGCAAGGTTGTTGGATCGGGGCTCGGTACGGCTGCGAGCACGGCGGCCGGCACCGCCAGCGCGGCAGGCGGGATCGGTTCCACTGCTTTGACCGTCCTGCAGGGTCTTTCCGCAGGCATTGGCATTCTCGGCCAAATCGGGTCAGCGAATGCGGCCGCACGTGCATCTGAAGATGCAGCGGTGCAGGCCGATCTGGAGGCTGGCCAGGAAAAGGTCGATGCCACCAATCAGCAGACGCAGATGAAGCGGGAGCTGATGCGGATCCTTGGGGCAAACGAAGTCGCAACCGCGAATGCTGGCATCGATATTTCCGCCGGCATCGGCCAGCAAGCCAATGCATCGGCCAAGCGAGAGGCGCAGACAAATCTCTCTGTAAGCCGGAATGACCAGGAGTTCCGCTCTGCCCTTTACCGCCTTCGGGCAAATGGTCTGCGCCGAAAGGCGGATAGTCAGCGAACAGCCGGCCTCCTGAGTGCCGTCGGTACCGGCCTCGATTACGGCATCAGTCTTTACCAGCGGGGATAACATGGCAAACAGGCAGAGCCGGGATCCGGGGAGCTTCCGCAATATTCAAAGCCAGGCCCGGATCGGCGGCGTTCCTTCGTTCGCAGTCGATACGGGAGATGCGTCCCGGGCATTGGCGGACGTTGCCGTGTCGCTGTCGTCGAAGCTGAAGACGCTTGCCGACCGGGCTGCTGTTCGCGAGGCCGAAATGGCCGGACTGTCCGCGGGTGAGCGTGGCGCTGTTTCCTATATGCAGTCGCGTGCTGCCGAGCAGGACGCGCGCACTGGAACGCGGTCACGGCCGTCCCGTGGTCAGGTTAACGCGCCGGCGCACATTCGATCGTCGATCGTCGAGGCGGCGCAACGCCACGGTCAGGACCCGGCAAAACTTCTGAAGATTGCCGAGCTGGAGAGCAGTTTCAATCCAGCCGCGAAAAACAGCTCGTCGAGTGCGGGCGGCCTGTTTCAGTTTATTGATGGGACAGCTGCCGATTATGGCTTGAAGAACCGTTTTGATCCGGTTGAGGCGTCGGACGCCGGTGCACGCCTTTTGCGTGACAATCGAGCATACCTGGCGAAGGTTCTCGGTCGTGAGCCGACCGTTGGCGAATTGTATCTCGCCCATCAGCAAGGCAAGGGTGGAGCTGCTAAGCTCCTCGCCAATCCGGATGCCAAGGCAGTCGACCTGGTTGGTGCGGATGCTGTCAAGTTGAATGGCGGCAAGAAGGATATGACGGCGGCGGAATTTGCCGGTCTTTGGCTCCGGAAGGCTGGTGATGAGCCGGGAGATGTTCGACACGGGTTGCCGTCACTGAACTCCCAGCCGCTGGCGCTCCGCCGGGATGGAACGATCAGCGGAGACGCCTTCGACGCCGCGGCTACTCGAGCCTACAGCTGGCGGATGGCTGAAGGACTATCGACCGAACTTGCGAATGCCTATGACGATTTTGGCGACGATCCGTCCGGCTTCGCCGATCGTCTGGGTGAAATCGAAAAACGGTATCTGGCAGATCCGAGCCTGCAGGATCCCGAGTTGCGTGAGGCCTTCCAGAAGTCGTTCGCCCAGCAGTCACGATCCTACCGGCTCAACGTCGCGAGCCGGCAGGAAACACGGCTGAAGGCGGAAGAAGTTGCTGCAGCAGAGGGGGCTTTTTCTGCTCGAGAGCGCGACCTCGAGCGCCAGGCACATGCGCTTGGCGCAAATCCGGAAGGGGATGAAATCCTTTCCCAGCAGCTCGCGCGGGCTGGCGACATGGTCGATGCGGCTGTCGAGGCCGGAACGATCACTCCTCTGCAAGGGCAAAGGCAGAAAGAGAGCCTTGGCAAGACGGCCGCGCGGGCACGTGTCCAGGGCGTATTCGACGCACTTGAAACGCCGGCGCAGAAGGAACAGTTCGCCCTGTCACTCCTCGAGGACTGGCAGACCGGTGAGGGGGCGCTGGCCGCGCTTGACTTCTCCACTGTCAAGGCACTTTCGCAAACGCTCTTTCGCGATGCCCGGGCAGAGACCAACCGAAAAGACGCAACAACGAAACTGCAGAAAGTGCGGATCAAGGATCTGCTCAAGGACGATATTGCGTCGATCCAACGGACGGGAAAACCGGTTGATTTCACCGCGGCCGGTTTCGATGACGAGACCGTTCTCTCTGCGCTGACCCCCGAGGAATATGAAACCTGGCAGGAGGGACGCGACCTGGCTGGTCGTGTTTATGAGGCTGTAGCTGATCTGGAAACGCTTTCGGCTGATGACATCGAGCGGCGGCTCGAGTTGCTGGAACCCGATCCGGGGTCGCCTGGTTTCCGCGATCAGGAAGCTGTCCTGGCCGCCGCAGAAAAGAAAGCCGCTGATGTCATCAAGCTGCGTGCCCGCGATCCGGCCCGGGCTGTCGAGGAGAGTTTTCCGGAGGTTGCCGAGCTGGCCGATCTTGCCGATCCGGAAGCACCGGAAACGCTGGTCAACCTCGTCCAGGCTCGCCTGGAGGCGCAAGGGGCTCTGGATATCCCGGAGCTCGCCCGTCAGCCATTGACTGTCGAAGAAGCGTCGAACCTGGCTCGGGCCATAAAATCGGGAGACGCTAGCTCGCAGGCGGCGGCCATGAACGAGCTCGTCGGTCAAATTCAGGCAGCTTATGGTCCTCATGCCGATCAGGTTCTGCAGCAGGTGCTTGAGGTGCGGGGCATCGATAAGGATCTGGCACGGTACGGCGCGGCCGTGTTCGCGAAGGTGAACAAGCTCGACCGGCCGAGCGGCAGCGATCAGGCTGCCGCGCGCGTTAGCAGCGAGGCAACAGCCTCAGAACAGTCCTTCGGCGCGCGTGTCGATCCCGGGACGGACCCGGTCCCGCCTTATCGAGCTGTCCAGGACCTTCTGAAGAATCCGGATCTCGCTGCTCAGTTCGATGAGAAGTATGGAACTGGCGCAGCCGCCAGGATCCTCGATGCCCGGCCGGCCGATCCTTATCGGCGCAAGGTTGAAGGCGGGATCGAGTATGTAGACGAGACCGGAGAGGGGTTCATTCCGGATGCCCAATAATCATTTCGATCAATACGACGACGATCCGGTTCTCCAGCCAGGTGCCGCGCCTGGACTTGGCGAGCGTTTCCGCAAGAACTTCGATGCCGGCTATCGCTACAACACGATCCTGGGTGCCGTCGGTGATGCTTCGACGGAAAGCCGGCGCGGCGATCGCGAGCGGTTCGATGCAGCTTATGACGCGCTGCCCGAATGGCAGGGATTTACCGAGGGAACCGTCGCCCTGGGTGGGCAGATTGCCGGTACGGCCGCGAGCGTTGAAAACTTCGTGCCTGTCGGCCTTGGGGGCAAGGTGCTTGCCTCAACCAAAACAGCCGTCACCGGCCTCTGGGCTCGGGTCTTTGCAGGTGCGGTCGATAGCGCCGCAGTCAACGCAGTTTCAGATGCTGCCATACAAGGGATTGAGATCGGCGCGGATTTCCGTGAGGAGTTCGACCCCGTTCAATATGGTGCGAGCGTTCTGCTGGGAGCCGGCATCGGCGGTGCTGCCGGTGCCGCAGCGCGCGGTGTTGAGCTCGGTACGCCGAAAGTGAAAGAGGCACTCGCGCCGAAGCGACCGCCGTTGCAAGCCGTCGAGCCGGTTGCCGGCCGTCCCGGTGTTGTCGAGGCTCCGGCGGATCCTGCCAAGGGGATAGAGGCCGAGCCACTGAACGGTCAAGCCGTCACGATCCTTGAGGACCAAGCCGGGGTTAAAGACGGGATGGTCAAGGTTCGGCTCGAGGATGGCACCGAACATGTTCTCGGCCAGAAACTGGTAAAGGACGCCCCTGCAGCTCCCGCGGCAAAAGACAAGGCGGCTTCTGGAAACACGGCGGAAACACCAAACGCTGCAGATGTCGATGCGCCCCCCGTCGCGGCACGCAGGCTCGGCGACGATCTCTCCGATCGCGGCCTCGAGGCTCGAGAAATTGTTTCTCGGGAAGTCCCGGAGCAAGGCGCAGGCAAGGCCCCGGATCCTGGGCCGAAGGTTGATCCGGAGGCGGCTGAACCGGCGAAGCCTGCCGGGGCAGCGAAACAGGCGTCTGCCGCGGCCGAGTTTCTGCAGGTGGAAACGGTCTCCCGATCGGATGTTATCGACAAGGGTACGAGAGCGCGACCGGCAAAAGGTAAGTCTTCAACCGGCGATGAGGCGGCCGCCGAGCCGGTTGCGCGTGTGCGTGAAACTGCAGAAGCGCTGGCGCTCGCCCTCGATATTCCGGCAACCCGGCAGGGGCGGATCCGCGGATCCAAAAAGGTGCTTGGCCAATACAACACCAAGACAGGTGGCGTGCGTGTCCAGTCGCTCGATGACTTCGACACTTTGACCCACGAATACGGTCATCACCTTGATAACAAGATCCCGGAAGTGAAGGCCTTTATCGGACGAAACTCCGAAGCACTCCGGCCGCTCGATTACGACGGCACGAAACAGCGGGATTTCGAAGGTTTTGCCGAGTTCTTCCGGCTGTGGATCACAAACCGTCCCTATGTCGAAAAACAGATGCCGGATCTTGCTGCCGATTTTGCCGAGGTCCTGAAGAAACATCCGGATCTGATGAAGGGTATCGATGATGCGGCCGAGGCCTGGTCGGCATTCATGGATGCTCCGAGCCAGGCGGCCGTTGCTGCAACGATTGTCAGTTCAAAAGAGAAGGGCTGGATCCAGACTGCGAGGAAGGAATTCTCTGAAGGTGGGATTGGAGGGACGATTTCGGATGTCCTGGAGCGGATCTACGGTTTCTTTCTTGATGATCTCAATCCGCTGCAGCGCGCGGTCTCCCATCTGAAAGACCTTCATTTCGAGAATACCGGAAAACATCTGGACCTGAATGTGTCGAGCGACGCCTACAAGCTCGCACGGATCAGCCGCGGCGCGTTCTCGGCCGGGCATATGGACGTCATGTATGGCGTTGCTCCGTATAAAGGCCTCAACCCCGAAAGCCCGTCGCTGCGTGATGCGATCATCGAGGCGACCGGCAAGCCCAATTCCCTTTCCGCCTGGGACGATGCATTGGTACGAGATTTCGGGTCCTATTTGTGGAGCCGGCGCGCGATCGGCGAGTGGCAGCGGTTCAAGGCGGGTGACATTCCGAATGCGCCGGACAAGCTGACCGAAGGCGATCACCTTCAGAACGTCAAGGACCTGGTGAAAGCCAATCCTCAGTTCGAGGCGGCGGCCGAGAAAGTCTACCAGTACAGCCGTGCGCTCTGGAAAAAGAAATACGACGCTGGCCTGATCGACCGGAAGACCTGGCAGGAAGGGCTTGCCATCGTCGACTATGTGCCCGGGCTTCGCGATTTCGCGACATCGAAAACAGACGAGAAACTGCCGGCCGGAAAGACGCGCAAGGCGAAAGATCTGAAGTATGGCATCGCGCGCCGGTTCAAGGGGTCGAAGCGGGATGTGATCAACCCTCTCGAAAGCCTTGCTGCTGATGCCTACGAGACTGCAATGACAATTGCGCGCAACGATGTTCTGAAGGCCTTGTATCGCCTGACAAAGGTGGCGGGTGTCGGCAGCGCACGCATTGCCGAGGAGATCCCCGTCAAGCAGCTGCAGGCCTCGATGGTGGATCCGCTCGAGGCAGTGGAGAGTGCGGCTCGTAACGCCGGCATGAGCAAGCAGGACATCATGCTGATCCGCGACGCGGTCGAGAGCGCGGTCGGCGACGAGAAGGCCGCCATCTTCCGGCCGGCCATGATCAACGAGGCGGGGGAGCCGATCGTGTTCTTCCGCGATGGCGGCGACCTGAAGGCACTGCGCCTGGCGGACGGACCATTCGGCCGCGACATGTATTCGGCTCTAACCATGATGAACCAGGCCGAGAAGAACTTCTGGCTTGAGTTGATCGCGATGCCGGCGCGTGTACTCCGGATCGGCATCACGACATCGCTCGACTTCATTGGGGCAAACTTCGTGCGCGACCAGGCAATGGCAGCGATCTATTACGGCAAGCCGCTCAAGCGTCTCGGCCGGTCCCTCCAGGGGGCTGCTGATGATCTGATGGGATCGGAGACGGCTCGCGCCTATGCGCGCTCATACGGCATTTCCGGCGGGCAGGAAACGGCCAGCCTCGGCCAGGCCCGCATCAAGCGTGACATCTCGAAACTGAAGCGCAAGGGCTGGGTGGCTCAACGCCTGACCAGTTTCAGAGGCGTTCTGGAAACTGCGGAAGTGGCCGAGACTGCCTCGCGGATCGGCCTTTACCGCACGTTCAAGGACGAGGCCAAGGCACGCGGGCTTGACGATTATGAGGCAGCGCTCGAGGCTTCTTGGCGTGCGCGCGATTATATCGATTTTGACAGGCGTGGATCCCAGATGGCGGCGGTCGCCCGGATTGTGCCGTTTCTGAATGCGTCCCTGCAGGGCCTGGACAAGACAGGCCGTCACATGCTGATGCCGCTCGCGCGTAAGGCCTTAGGACTTTCCTCCGGACCGGAAGATGCGCGAGCGCTTGGCGAGGCGGTGAAGGCCTGGGCCCGCATGGCGGTCGCGACTGCCGGCACGGTGTCTCTATATGCGCTGATGTCCCGTCACGAAGACCATGACGAGATCTCGACCTACACCAGGTCGACGCACTGGACCGTCAAGATGGGCGAGAAGTGGCTGGCCATCCCGAAGCCGTTCGAACTGGCGACAGTCTTCAACCTGGCAGAGGCAACGTTCGAAGCGATCAAGCTCAAGGATCCGATCGCTTTTGGCCGCTGGCTGGACAGCCTTCATTATTCGCTGACGCCGCCTTCGATCCTGGAAGGCAACCCGACGATCAATAGCTACTTCGAAGTCCGGACCAATAAGAACCTGTTCACGGATGCACCGATCGTTCCGGAGCATATGACTGCCCTCGAGCCCATGCTTCAGTATACATCGCGCACGACAGAGTTTTCCAAACAGCTCGGAGAAGCGTTCAACATGTCGCCGGCGATCATCGATCATCTGATCATGAACCACCTGGCGAGCTGGGGCCGGTCCGCGCTTTCCCTCTACGATATGGCGCAACCTGACGCACCTGTTCCGGGGTGGGACGACGCCCCGATTTCGCGCCGGTTCATCAAGGATGCAGCCAAAGGCAGCCAGTCGGTGACGATGTTCTGGGATCTGATGGCAAGCCGCTCCGGAGCGTTGGAAGGCAAGGCGCAGAGCTGGAAGCAACTCGGCCCTGTCGAGCGTGCTGATTTTTATGCCGCGCAAGACGAAATCGGGAAGGCCTATATCGCGCTATCGACACACAAGGCGGATGTCAAAAGGATCCACCCGCTTGTCCGTGCCCGTGGTGCCGTCCAGGCGATCAACATCTTGCGCCGGGAAATGTCTTCCGGAACCTTGCGCAATCAGATGGGCGAACCCCAGGCCGTGACGCCGGCGGCAAAGTCCGCGGCCGACGATGTTCTCGGGACGCTGTCCATGGCGATCTCTCGCAATGCCCTGATGGCGACCGGGATCGAAGGGTGGGCGCAACGCACGCCGATCGACGAGATGGGTTTCTACCGCGAGCTCGAGGCTATTGATCCGGCGCTCCTTGAGACCCTTGGCTCGCTTTTTGCCGAAAAGAAGGTCTGGTCTTTCGACGCGGTGCAACGTGCCTGGCCCGAACTGCAGGCCAGGTTGTTGTCTGATGGATCTGATGCACTGACGATCGATCTGGTTGCGAGTGTCGAGGCAGAAGGCTTTGCCATTTCTAGCGGCCTGAAGCGACCAGAAGCCTCGAAACCGCAGGTCATACCTGCCGGCGGTTGACCATACCTCCAGGCGCTTAGCCTCGCCTTATCCCAAAAGGCGAGGCCCCTTCAATGAGCGCTGTTTTTCCAATCGAGACCAAAGCCCGCTATGCGAAATACACGGCAACTGCAGGGCAGACGCTGTTTGATATTCCCTTCGAGTTTCAGCAAAACCGCGATGTGAAGGTTCAGAAAACGGCCGCGGCTGGTGGAAGCCCTACCGTTCTGACCGAAGGTGCCGATTACACCGTTGCCGGTGCCGATGTTTATAATGGCGGCAGTTTCACGCTTGTTGCAGGGGCAGCAGCGGGAGATACGCTGGAAATTTGGGGCGAGGCGGTTCTCGATCGAAAAAGTTCTGTTGTGCAGAACGGAATTTTCAGCTCCAAAACGCAAGATGACGAACATGATCGTCACAGGATCATTCAGCAGGAATTGAGGCGTGACACTGATCGAGCGGTTAAGGTTGCCTTCGGAGAAAGCGCTCAAGAACTCCCGACGCCAGGCTCTGACCAAGCTGTTTTAGGGTGGTCGGGCTCCAAGCTGGTCAACAAGGTGCTTGTTGACCAGGATCTGGAGGCGCTTCCGGCAACGGCCAGCACCTACCTCAAGCGAAATGGCTCAGGCACAGCATTTGTGCCCATGACACGCGCGGAGGTCTTCGCCGACCTGATCATCGACAAGTCGATTGAGTTCAGCCATTTGTCGGATGGGGCGGTCGATTTTCTGAAGGCCTTTTCAGTCTCGGAAGAAAATTCCGCTGCAGACAACAAGACGGCGCTGGCCAACCTGGAGCTGGTTCTTTCCGGCCGGGAAATCGATGCAGGCTGGAAGACAATCTCCCTTCCTTCCCTGTCCGACATTCCAACCGGAAACAACTACAAGCACGGCTACTGGAAGGTCTCCAACGGTGAAGCCGTTAATCCCAAGGACATCAAATATCCGATGGCGGATACGCTCCAGGTGAGCCAGCCCAGAAAGCTGACCTCATCGAGGCGCTATGACGGCTGGCCGCAGGGTAAATTCCATGAAAGCGACGGGGTGATCTATTTCCCCTGGAACCAGGGGACCAGTCACCTTGCGGATGACCTGCACCCGTGCATGGTGCGTTCATTTGACGGTGCGCAATCCGCGCAGGACTTCGAGCGGTTGTTCCAGCAGTCCGGACTTACCGGCGGTGTCACATGCTGGGCGGCGGATGCAAATGACGGTCAGCAATTCGCGATTGTTCGTGAGAGTGAAACGGCGACCGAGCACAAGCTCTACGCGCGGCGTTTGGGGCAAAAGAAAAAACTGACCGGGCAGATCGTCGCGAGCAACGGAAGCACGAGCTATCAATTCATCGCGCCGAACCACGGGGTGCGCTCAGGCAACAAGATCAAGTTCAATTCGAACGTATCCATTGGTGGCACGACGCTTGTCGCCGGGACCGAGTACACGGTGACCAACGGCACGCCGAGCCGGTTCTATTTCATCGGACCGTCAGCCTCGTCTGACGAAACACTTGCCTCTGCGGACCATGTGCTGACTTTCGTGGAAAGCGGTTGGACCGAAATCAACTGGGGTGGCACGTCGCTCGGATCCAAGCTGATTGCAGATATCGCCGACCAGACGGGCCAGCCGACCATGTTCCACAGCATGGCCTGCGTGCCGAGCAGTGGGGGAACGGTCTATACCTGCGTGCACGGCGGTTCGGCAACCGCAGGCCCGTCGCTGGTCAAGCTTACCGGATTGCTTGGAAATAGTCCGGCCATTGAATACAGCAGGAAAATCACGACAGCGTCCCGCGTAGAGGCGACGGTGCATCGCGATACTGACGGCACGCTCTACGGGTTTGCCAGAACCCAGTTCACAAACAATTCGCCGCTCGCCTGGTGGAGCGATAACGATGGCGTCACGATGAACACCAACATAGGCGGGCCTGTTGGTTTCATGCAGTATTCGCCCATTCCGTTGACGATGATCGGCGATACGATTTTCGCCTTTGCGTCTGAAAACCGGACAGGAACGGATGACGTTTCCGGGAACTACGAAAAGCGGGAGGTGCCGCTCTATCTGCTGGTGGCCGACAAGACGGACTTCAAGGCGAATTATTGGGACGCCGTCGAGTTCATCTATCTCGGCACAGCCTACAAATGGTCAGACTTCGAGGGCCTCAACGCTGTCTTTGTTGGAGACATCATCTCCTTTAACGGTGGTCTAATTTTGATGCATTCCACCGACAACGAAGACCCGGGTGTTGGCACAGGCGTTCCGGATATCATCGTGACAAAGATCCGTGTCGATGATGAAAAGCTCGAAACACACGGAATTCAAAAGGCCATCGGTCGGTCGGCATTCAACGGAGCGCCCATGATTGCCGTTTACGACAAGCTCCATGTCGAGGAATTGTCTGGGTCTTCGGGAGTGGCTTCGCAGGCCCTTGTCAAGGGATCTGACGGCACCCTTTATTCCGGCAGAAATATTTCCGTCAGCCGAAACAGTACCGGAAATTACACTTTGACCTGGCCGGCGCTGCCTTCTGCAAACAGGGTCTTCGCGTCTGTTTCCTGCCGAAACGTCAACGGCTACGCACAGGCGGTGAACGTCAACACCACGGGCTGCACGGTCTACACCAAGGCGTACAGCACGGATGCCGTGGCGGACTATGATTTCCAGATCGAAGTGACTTACATCTCCGACTGGGTTCGCGACGCCTGGGCATAAGAAACTGGTTAAAGCTCGGGCTTCTTACTTTGGCAATTTGTAATTGTGATTAATGAATTTGCCATGTGTCACGCTCATGTACGTAGCTGTTAAGCCCTTCAGCTCGCGTGCGCACAAGAAAAAACTGCTGATGAAACGCCCTCTAGGGTCAGTGGTTTGTTGGTGGTAAAATTCGGCTCGTTCTTCGGCCGTATTGCCGACGTGAGCGCTGAAGTCATTTACGAGGGAAACGACTTCCTCTCTGTTTTTTGCTGTGTCCCTGATACCGGTTGGCGGTTTGTGAACAAAGTCTACTATTTTTAGATTTGTCAAAAGATCTTTACAGTGAATGTCGTTAAAGTGGAGTCTTTCTAGTTTGTGAGCGAAATCATTCCTGATTACTGCAATGTAATTAAGGTCGTTGTGCAATAATTCACCGTAAAAATCATGCAAGTATCCTAGGTTAATTTTTGTCCTCAGGCTTCCTAGTGCGCCACTTGCGTGAAAAATGCTTTCAAATATTTTTTTTGTTTTGCTATTTTCCTCTTTTCTCATTTTGTGTTTGAAAAGGTCTTTGAGAAGGTTGTCGAGAAAAGCCCCGGCGAGCAAGGCTGTTGCGTGATCTGAGGAGTTAAACATTTCCTTAAGGGCGTTGCGCTCATGTTCGTCTTCCGGCACGTAATGCATCTTGACGTTCCAACCTTTGCTGATGCGTTCAACAGTTAACCCTACCTGCATAGGCCGATAATCGCGATCAGAAACCAATCCGGCAACCGGAGATCGCGATTATGACGGCGGTGAATTTCGAGGAATGCCTGTCCTGGGTGCTCGTCCATGAAGGTGGATACGCCAACCACCCCAAGGACCCGGGCGGCGCCACGAACAAGGGGGTGATCCAGCGTACCTATGACGGCTATCGCCGGCGGATGAACCTTTCCAGGCAAAGCGTCAAGCACATCACCGATGCGGAAGTCCGCGCGATCTACCGGGAGCAATACTGGCAGGCGGTCGCGGCCGACCAGCTTCCTGCCGGCGTTGACTATGCCGTGTTCGACTATGGGGTGAACTCCGGGCCGAAACGGGCAATCAAGGATCTGCAGCGCGTCCTGGGCGTCGAGGCGGACGGCTGGATCGGCAACGTCACCCTGGCGGCGCTTGGCGATCTGTCCGCCGATACCGTTGTTCGCCAGCTGTGCGAGCGGCGCTACAAGTTCGTCCGGGGGCTCAAGCACTGGTCGACCTTCGGCAAGGGTTGGACGCGGCGCATCATGGGCGAAAAGCTCGGCGTGCAAACGGACGATTACGGCGTGATCGACCGGGGCGTGTTGCTGGCCATGAATGCCGAGCAGCGGCCGACGCCCGTGCCGATCCCCGCGCCGAATGCGGAGGCTCCCGGCAAGGCTCTGGAGGAAGACAAGGGCACGATTGCCGTTGTCGAGGAAATCGCCAAGGATCCCAAGTGGCTCACGCTGCTGGGGGCCTTCGGTTCCAGTCTGGTCACCATTGCCACCAGTTCCGGCCCCATCGCCTGGGCAGTTGCCGGCTGCCTGGTCGCCGGCGGGATCTATTTCATCTACCGGCTTGAGCGTGACCGGGTGACGGCATGATTGCCGCCTATGAAATCGCAAAGCGCGTCCTGGGCAACAAATACGCCCTGGGCGGGCTTCTCTGCCTGGCCATGCTGTCAGGCATCTGGATCTACGGGGAAACGCGCTGGAGGGCCGGCTATGCGGCATATGAAACGGAACTGGCGGAAGGTGCTGCGGAAGCTGAGCGCGCACGCGTCCAGGATGAAACCCGGCTCAAGGGCCTTTCTGATCATGATCTTTGTGCCGGCTACCTTCGCTCTCGGGGGCTGCCCGTCGAAGCATGTCAGCAACTGCGCGGGCTTCCGGGCGAACGCCCTTAGCCCGGCCGGCACTGTTGCCCTGGCGCAGGCTGACCGGCCAGGCCTGGAGCGCGTTGCCGCAAATGATGCAAACTATCAACGCCTGGGGTGCCCCTGATGGCGGAGCAGAAGTCGCGTATGGTCGACAGCAGAATTTCACTGGGCAATGTCTTAACCATCTTCGCACTCATCGTCGGTTTTGCGGTGCAGTGGGGAATGTTGTCGTCGGATTTAAGATCACTGCGCGAAGACTACGGCCGACGCATAACTGACCTTGAGGAAGGTTGGAAGACGCTCGGCCAGGAACGCATTAGAGAGGCTCGAGATCTTGCTGATATGAGAGCAGATATGCGTTGGATCCGCGCTACGCTGGAGCGCCTGGAGTGGGATCTGAAGCCTCGAAAATAGGTATCCGCATCACTTTTTGTCGCGCACGATAGAATGAGCCGTGGAAAAACAAAATTAGAACGAAATCTCACACGTGTGAGATGTGAGGAAAAAATTCGCCTCACATGTTCTCATTCTGTTTTATTTCGACTTTGTGATAAGAGGCTGATTTTGTTCCGGAATTTTTGGTGAGCCGACAGGGGTTCGAACCCTGGACCTACTGATTAAAAGTCAGTTGCTCTACCAGCTGAGCTATCGGCTCTCACCAATTTCCGAAGCGGTTCAGTGCGTTGTTGCAGCGCGACCGCGTTGGTGGCGTGTGTTTAGGCCGAGCTTGAGGACAATGCAAGAGGCAAAATCGACTTTTTCAACAAGCTAGGAAAAATCGGCATTTTTGTATGCACGTCGATGAATACACTGGGGAAAATTCGCGTAGTGATGAATTACAATACCGCTTGTTGATAGTGTTAAATTGAAAGCTAATAGTAATACCTAGAGAAAGTCGATTTACTATTTCAGAATATATTTGCAAAGTTTCGCTTTAAAGAAAATAACGATCATTCTCCTGCGAAAACTGTCAGGTAGCGCAATAAAGTCGGGTGATGTAACGTTGTTGGATACATGAGAGGTTACATGCACACCACGACAATCGACACCCATACGAGCTCCGTCGAGTTTGATTTCGTGAAAGGGCACATCGCTGCGACGATGACGCTGATTCATGGACTGATCGACCAGGGCTTGATCGACCGGGAACGGCTCGACCTGTTTTTTGCGTCATTTATCGGAGATCTTCCGCATAGCCGGGAAACGCTTGGCTTGCGTCTGATCCTCGATCAGTGGCGACAGGGCCTTCGCGATGGAGACGCTGACGAAGAGCTCAAGGGCAAGCTTTTTGAAGTTATCAAGGGAGGCCGTCACAACTGATTTTTCTTCAGTATGGCCGGCCCAGGGTAGGGGGCCGTGGCATATTTCGTTGCTCGACCTTGATGAAACGAAGATTATTTGAACTTTAAAAATTCACTTTTCAATTTGTAGCCCTTACCGATCCGCTTTCTCAGTTCAGGTATTTTGTGATTGAACCGGTTGTTGCCAGCTGGTGTTCATAAGACACCTTTGCTACTCCTTGGATATCGTGTTTGGTGCGGAAACAGCGCCACTGGATCAATGGAAACCGATGCGGGTTCCTAAATGCACGGGTCGCGTTCGGTGTGCTCGTCAGTTGGAAAGGGATGCCGCTTCCAAGAAACGGCAGAAGGGCTGAACTGTTGGCAAAGCTACTGGAGACTGTCGTTGCTACGAAGCGCTTGAGGCGCCACTGGACCGGTTTCAGTCCCACACGCACCCGCCTTTCAGCGTTCCTTGGCGCCGGCTTGCTTCTTGTCGGTTGGGCGCTTGGAAGTGCCCGTGCGGATGAACAGCATTTCATAACCATAGGAACCGGCGGGGTGACGGGCGTCTATTATCCTTCCGGTGGCGCGACCTGCAAAATCGTCAACATGACCCGTTCAGAGCACGGTGTTCGGTGTTCTGTCGAAACCACACTCGGCTCAATCGCCAACATCGGGAAAATTCATTCCGGCGAAATCGATTTCGGTTATGTCCAGTCCGACTGGCAGCACCATGCTTATCTGGGGACATCCGCATTCGAAAAAGACGGCCCGTTCGAGGAACTGCGCTCTATCTTCTCACTCCATTCCGAGGTTGCGACCATCGCCGTTCGAGAAGATTCTCCTTATCGGAAGTTCGACGATTTGAAAGGGGCGCGAATAAACATAGGCGGCAAAGGGTCTGGATCGGCGGCTTCCTGGAATTCCCTTATCAGCAGATTGGGCTGGTCTGAGAGCGATCAGGAAAGCCTTCAGGAACTCAAAACTTCCGAATTGTCGGAGGCACTGTGTTCGGGCAGGATTGATGCCTATTTCGAACTTATCGGCCACCCCGCCGCATTGATTGAGGAAACTCAGGCTCGCTGCAACATTCGCCTGATCGGGATAGACGGCAAGGCAATCGATGCGCTTGTGGTTGAGGCTCCATACTATATGCCTGCCGATATTCCGGCGGGTCTATATGGCCTTGATCAGCCCGTTGGTTCTTTCGGCGTTGTCGCCACTTTCGTGACATCCGCGCGTATGCCGGAAGAGATCGTCAGGACGCTTGTGAAGGCTGTTTTCGAAAATTTTGAGAGCTTCAAGCGTCTTCATCCGGCTTTAAGCCGCCTGACCGAGAAGGACTTGGTGGCCTACAAGATGCCGGCGCCGCTACATCCTGGCGCATTGACCTACTTCCAGGAAAAAGGCCTAGTGCCCGCAACCGCTCCGGCGCAGGCAAACTGACCGGGCGAACGTCGCTCTCCAAATGGTGAGCACTTGTGTCTTTGGTCAACGTTGGGAAACGGCTAAGAAGGTCGCCCCAAGCCTCACCGGATTGCCGGTGTGGCCGCCAGAACAACCGGAATATCGAATGATTCAGGAAGTCACCATCGTAGGCGCTGCGCTTGCCGGCGTTCTATCTTTTGTCTCGCCTTGCGTTCTGCCCCTCGTGCCACCGTATCTCGGGTTCCTGGCGGGTGTCTCGCTGGAGCAACTGTCTGGTGAAGCCGAAGACAGCAACGCAGCGTCGCGGCGTGTTTTTCTAAGCGCCCTGTTTTTTGTGCTGGGTTTTTCGACTGTGTTCGTTCTTCTCGGTGCGACAGCCAGTTTCCTGGGCCAGTTCATTCGAGCCTATCTGGACTATCTGAGCTACATTGCGGGCGCCGCAATCATCGTCATGGGGCTTCATTTCCTGGGCATTTTCCGCATCGGCATGCTTTACAAGGAAGCGCGTGTTCATGTGGAGAAAAAGCCTGCAGGACCGTTTGGCGCCTACGTGATCGGCCTGGCATTCGGATTTGGTTGGACCCCCTGTGTCGGTCCAATTCTGGCTGCCATTCTGTTTGTCGCAGGCGGCAAGGAAACGGTCGGGCAGGGCGCTTTGCTGTTGAGTGCCTACGCTCTCGGACTCGGTATCCCGTTTTTGATTGCTGCCCTTTTCGCGTCGCCGTTCCTCAAATTCATGCGAAAGTTCCGCAAACATATGGGCGCGGTTGAAAAAACCATGGGCGTAGTGCTTGTCCTGACCGGGGTCATGTTCCTGACCGGGCAGATGGCTGTTATGTCCTACTGGCTCCTGGAGACGTTTCCCGCACTTCAGACGATCGGTTAGCGCATCAATTGAATAACAGCGCCGGGAAATTGGCGCTCTGGCGTGCCACACTGTTCGTTATTGATTTGGGTAGACTTAAAACGCCGTGTCGCGAAACTCGGCGGCGGTCACAAGCGGTTCCCCTGCGAACAGGGCCGGGTGACAGAGTTCCGTGACATCCAACAGCTGCAGGCATGCAACGGCGGCATCTGCCGCATTAGCGAAGGGGCCGACCATCAGGGCAATGCCGCCTTGTGGCGTGGTCTGTTCCATCAGAAGCGGGCGAAGGTCACGCATGCGTTCCACGTTCTGATTCTTGAAATCCGCCCATGCTTTCGCGGCCGCAGCCGTGGAGCTGTAGTGACCAATGATAGCCCCGAAATCGCTCCGCTTCAGTTTGCTGTCGCCGCCACCACGCAGTCGCCCGGCTGGACTTGAGGGTGTGACCACCACTGGTCTGCTGGTCGTTTGCGTGGGAGTTGCATCGAACGCATCCGTTGTTGCCTGAGAAGAAGGCGTGTTTTCTTCAACCGTCAAGGGGATGGATCCGGTTGCCTGTGGCGCTTCACCAGCAGCCGGCAGGTTGACCCTGGGCAGATCGACAATCCGAACTGGTTCGCTGGGATTGAATTTCTGAGAAGGTGCATTGGATGCTTTGGTTCCGGCCTGCATGCTGACCATTCTGGGTGGAGCCTTGGAAGCTTCCGTCACGCGTTGCGGAGACGCATCCTTTCTGGCCGTTTGAGCTAGGGCCGCAGAAGTTGCCGAAACCTGCTGGTTGACCTCAACTTTCATTTTCGGAGAGGGGTGCGGAACGGGAAGCGAAGTCTTGGGGTTTGAGTTTGCAGCTTCTGTACGGATCACACCGGGACCAGGCTCTGCCGGTTCACCATTGCTCCCAACCGTGGTGTGGGAGCTGGATGACTTTGAACGGGCGGCTTCCTTTTCCAGCGCAGCAATGCGCCGCGAGTAGGCGACGTTTTGTTCGGCTAATGCGCCCAGGCGTCGACGCAATCCGACGATTTCCTTTTGCAGGACTTCAATCTGGCTTTGGCTCAAAGCGGGCAACGGAGCATCTTTACCACCGTCCGGCAACTGCATGACCTCGATCGGGACACCTTTACCGGAAGAGGTCGAGATAGAGGCCGTCGTTGCAACGCCTCCCATCGGAGGAAGCGTAAGGCCAGAGGGAAAATCAAATTTCGGAGTGAACTGCTGTGGGGCGTTGCTGAACTGGTACGACGCAAGCCCGACTGTGCCCATGCAAACGGCCGCAAACGCCCACGAAAGCACGCCGACACGCGAAGGCGTGAACGTCTCGCGGACTATGTCCCGAACAGATTTTTGTGCCTTCCGCTTTGCCAAAAGTCCTGCTTTCCGCACCTGAAACCGAATCTCAAAGAAGATACCCCATCAGGTGCGTATTATGGTTAAGGAAACGCAAACTCGAACGCTCCGGAAGTCAGATCTTTCAATGTTCTGTGGATCGGGGCATATAGTGGCCGACACGTATGGGTGATGCCCTGATATTTGACAGTGGACCATTGATGACTGAACGTTCTTGCCTTTCGATTGTTCTAGCCGCCGGGCTCGGTACCCGGATGAAATCCAACCTGCCCAAGGTGATGCACGAGATTGGTGGCTTGCCGCTGGTCGGGCATGTGATCAAGACTTTGAAGCAAGCGGGATCCGATCGAATTTCAGTGGTGGTCGGGCCAGACATGCCAGAGCTTGAAAAGCTGGTGAATGTATTGGCGCCAGAGGCGACTTGCCCGGTTCAGCGCGAGCGGTTGGGGACGGCGCATGCGGTTCTTGCTGCGCGAACTGCACTGGAAACGATTTCAGACGATATTCTGATCCTTTTCGGCGACACGCCACTGGTAACGCCGGAGACGATCGGAGAAGTTCGCAACGCTTTGGCCGACGGGGCGGAGGTTGCTGTTCTCGGGTTTGAAGCCCGGAAGCCGTTCGGTTACGGGCGGCTTGTGACTGAAGATGGCCGTCTGATCGCCATTCGCGAAGAAAAAGACGCTTCGGACGATGAGCGGGAGATCACATTTTGCAATTCCGGCATCATGGGCTTTTCAGGCAAGCACGCACTCTCTTTGCTGGATTCAATTGGCAATGCCAATGCCAAGAGCGAGTTTTACCTGACCGATGCTGTTGAAATCGCCAACAGCAGGGGATTGAAAGTCGTTGCAATTTCCGCTTCCGAAGCAGAAACGCAAGGCATCAATACGCGCGCTCAACAGGCTGCTTGTGAAGCGGATTTCCAGGACCGGATGCGCCAAGCCGCGTTGGAAAACGGCTGCACACTGCTGGCGCCGCATACGGTTTACTTTTCGCACGACACGGTCCTGGAAACGGACTGTATAATTGAACAAAGCGTGGTCTTCGGGCCGAGGGTGAAGGTCGCCGCTGGTGCGCGGATCAGGGCTTTCAGTCATCTGGAAGGTGCGACCGTCGGTGAAAACAGTGTCGTTGGTCCCTATGCGCGATTGCGGCCAGGCGCAGTTCTTGGAGCTGATACCCGCGTCGGAAACTTCGTTGAAGTGAAAAACGCCACCTTCGGGGACGGGGCCAAGGCGAACCATCTCAGCTATATCGGCGATGCCAGCGTTGGCTCCAAGTCGAACATCGGAGCGGGCACGATCACCTGCAACTACGATGGGTATCTGAAACACCGTACGGACATTGGAGCCGGTAGTTTTGTAGGATCCAATTCTACGCTCGTTGCGCCGGTAACACTCGGCAGCGGCGCGTTTGTTGCTGCTGGAAGCGTCATTACGGCCAATGTCGAGCCGGATTCCATGGCTTTCGGGCGGGCGCGTCAGACCGTGAAGGAAGGCAAGGCCAAGGAATTGCGCGCACGGCTGCAGGCAGCCAAGAACAACAAATCCTGAGGTATAGACATTTCCCCACCCCTGTCATTTTCTGAAACAGGTATTGATTTCTGATTGATTGGCACCGTCGTTTAAAGCAGTGCGGTCCGCTGGATCTATTTTTAAAGGGCTTTTTGCATGTGTGGCATTGTTGGCGTGTTGGGAACGATTGATGCGGCGCCTCGGATTGTGGATTCGCTCAAGCGTCTGGAATACCGGGGTTACGATTCTGCTGGCGTTGCCACACTGGTGGATGGCGCCATCGTGCGTCGCAGGGCTGAAGGCAAGCTCCGCAACCTGGAAGCAGCTCTCGAAAAAGCGCCTCTGATGGGCTTGTCCGGTATCGGGCACACCCGGTGGGCAACACATGGTGCACCGACTGTTGCCAACGCCCATCCGCATCAGGCCGGTTCGGTTGCTGTCGTTCATAATGGCATCATCGAAAATTATCTGGACCTGCGTGAGGAAATCGTTGCCGCGGGCGCAGTGCTGGACACGGAAACGGATACAGAAGTCGTTGCCCATCTGGTCAATCTGGCGATGGCAAAAGGCCTTTCTCCAAAGGATGCTGTCGCAGAAGTGTTGCCACGCCTGAAAGGCGCCTTCGCGCTCGCCATGCTGTTTTCCGGCGAAGACGATCTTCTCATCGGAGCCCGCAAGGGATCTCCGCTTGCCGTCGGCCATGGTGACGGTGAAATGTTCGTCGGTTCGGATGCTATCGCCCTGTCGCCGTTTACCGACCGGATTACCTATCTCGACGAAGGGGACTGGGCGGTCATCACGAGAGCGGGTGTTCAGATCTTCGATCAGCAGAACCGTCCCGTCACCCGCCCCGAGGCAAAGTCTTCTGTGACTTCCAGCCTGATGGACAAGGGCAACTACAAGCACTTCATGGCGAAGGAGATACACGAGCAGCCTGAAGTTCTTGGCCATACGCTGTCGCGCTATTTCGATTACAAAACCAAACGCGCTCGGGTGGAAGGTGCCGAAGAGCTGAAGTTCAAGGACTTGTCGCGGCTGATCATCACAGCGTGCGGGACAGCTTATCTTGCTGGTCTGGTGTCCAAATACTGGTTCGAGAAATATGCCCGTCTGCCGGTGGAGATCGACATTGCCAGCGAGTTCCGCTACCGGGAAACGCCGGTGAGCGACAAAGATACGGCACTGGTGATTTCCCAGTCCGGGGAGACCGCCGACACACTGGCCTCGCTGCGCTATTGCAAAGACAATGGCGCGACGATCGGGGCGATTGTGAACGTTCCTGAAAGCACGATTGCGCGTGAGGCCGACAAGGTCTTTCCGACCGTCGCGGGACCGGAAATCGGCGTCGCCTCCACGAAAGCCTTTACCTGTCAGCTCGCAGTTCTGGCCGGACTAGCGTTGCAGGCCGGGCGGGAACGCGGCGTTCTGACACCCGAGCGGGAACAGGAACTGGTCGCAGAATTGACGGAAGTTCCAAGCCTCGCGCTGAAGGCTCTGGCCTGCGAAGTCGACATAGAGAAACTGGCGCATCCGCTCTCCAAGGCAAGCAATGCCCTCTATCTTGGCCGGGCAACCAATTTCCCGCTTGCGCTGGAAGGCGCGTTGAAGCTGAAGGAACTCTCATACATCCACGCAGAAGGCTATGCTGCAGGAGAACTCAAGCACGGGCCGATTGCGCTGATCGACGAAAATATGCCGGTTTTCGTCATTGCGCCCTTCGATGCGATTTACGAGAAGACCGTTTCCAACATGCAGGAAGTTGCGGCTCGCGGCGGACGGATCGTCCTGATCACCGATCAGCGTGGGGCATCGGAATGCGGTAACGCCGCTGAGAATACGGTTATCCTTCCGGACATGACCGACATTGTGGCGCCGATCATCTACGCTCTGCCGGTTCAGCTTATTGCCTACCATACAGCCGTGTTCATGGGCACAGATGTCGACCAGCCGAGAAACCTGGCAAAATCTGTGACGGTTGAATAGTCCGTGGACGGCATAAGCACACACGACCGGGTTCTGCCGTTCGAAGAGCGGTACAGGAGCGATGTGATCGCGCTTTGGGACAAATGCGGTCTGACGCGTCCCTGGAATGATCCTGACAAGGACATCGACCGGAAGCAGACCGACGAAAACGGCGCTTTTTTCGTGCTGCTGCGTGGAGACAGGCTGATTGGGTCTGTCATGGCCGGTTATGACGGTCATCGCGGGTCGATCAACTATCTTTCTGTCGACCCGGATTTCCAGACGGTTGGACTTGGCAAGATGCTGATGAGCCGCTGTGAGGCCTTCCTGATTGCCCGGGGGTGCCCGAAGATCAATCTGATGGTGCGTCAGGGCAATGAAAAGGTTCTGAGGTTCTACGAACAGCTCGGTTATGCCGAAGAAACAGCCGTTGCCTTGGGCAAGAGGCTTATTCCGGACATTAAACCTTAAAGCTCAGGACGGATCCTTGCACCCGTCAGGCGGAGTGCTACCCGGCCCGGAGGGACGCGACAGCACGTAGGCGGCACAGCCGATCATGAACAGTCCGACACCAATCGCAAGCCACAGGCCGGGATGGGCTGACAGATAAAACACGCAGTAGCCGAAGGTCATGCCGGAAACGGCGAAGATCTTCGCTTTTGGCGGGATCGCACCATGTTCGCGCCAGGCCACCACGGGTGGTCCGAAAATGGGATGGTTGAGAATGCGGGCTTCGAGCGCGGGAGATGACCTGGCGAAGCAGGCCGCAGCCAGAATGAAAAAGATGGTGCTTGGCAGGATGGGCAGGAATGCACCGACAATCCCGAGGCCGACGCATCCGGTTCCCAGAAGTTTGAACGTGGTCCGCCGCAACACTGCCTCCAAATCCGGCACAGTCTGAATATATCGCTGAAAAATAAATCGAGCGAAAGATACCACGCTGCGATAAAGATGCTTATCTAAGTGCGGATCACTTGAAAAGACGAGCATACACAGGGAAGTTTCGGGTTTAACCCATGAGCCGACACAAACATAAAACAGAAGAGGCCAACAAGATAGGCCATCGGTCGCGTTCGACAACCCGTCTTCGCAACTACTTCCTGACGGGGCTGGTCATTGCCGGCCCTATCGGCATCACTCTGTGGCTGACCTGGACCTTCATCAAATGGGTTGATGGTTGGGTCAAGCCATTTGTGCCCAAGTTATACAATCCTGACACCTACCTGCCGTTTCCGATACCGGGCTTCGGGCTCATCGTTGCAGTCTTCGTACTGACGGTCGTCGGTTTTCTCGCGGCAAACTTTCTCGGTCGTAGTTTCCTTTCGGTTGGCGAAAAAATCGTCGGTCGAATGCCGCTTGTTCGCAATATTTACAGTGGCTTGAAGCAGATTTTTGAGACGGTGCTTGATCAGCGCGGGAGCAGCTTTACAACGGCCGCACTCATCGAGTATCCGCGCCGCGGTCTCTGGGCAATCGTTTTCATTTCCACCGACACAAAGGGGGAAGTGGAACGCAGGCTGAAGGACAAGGCCGATACGCTTTCCGTGTTTCTGCCGACAACGCCAAACCCGACGTCGGGCTTTCTGCTGTTCGTGCCCAAAGAAGATGTCATTGAGCTGGATATGAGCGTCGAGGATGCGGCAAAGCTTGTCATCTCGGCTGGCCTGGTCAATCCAAAATACCCAGAGATCCTTGCAGATGATATCGTGGACCCCGCGCAACTGGAACGGGTGAGAACCTCCGAAGACGCGTGAGCGTTTCAACCTCCTTGAGTAACACCCGGATTTAAGCTGAAGCGGCGGGCGCTTTTGCGGTTTGACGCGGGATTGGTTTGGTTCGCTGCGCGAAGGATGTGGTGATCAATAGCCGTCGCGCGATCATGTCGAGCGCTCGTATCGGCTTTGCAGCTTTCTGAAGTGGGGTCAGCCTGCGCGGAGAAGCCTGATGGCTGCGTCCCGTCCGAACAGATACAACAGGCACCGCAAAGCTTCGCCGCGTTTTGTTTTCAGATCGGGATCAAGTTCAAGGATCAGCCGTGCGTCGTCACGGGCGACTTCCATCAGGTCGGCGTGTTCATCGGCCCGGGCAATACGAAAACCCGGAGTGCCCGATTGACGGGTGCCCAGAATTTCACCACCACCACGCAGCTTCAGGTCTTCTTCCGCGATCAGGAAACCGTCGTTGGTCTGGCGCATGATGTTCAGCCGGGCGCCCGCCGTTTCACCAAGCGGTCCCTTGTAAAGCAGAACGCAGGAGGACGGTTTGTCGCCACGGCCAACACGGCCCCGCAACTGGTGCAATTGCGCCAGACCGAACCGTTCGGCATGTTCGATCACGATGATCGTGGCGTCGGGCACATCGACGCCGACTTCAATCACGGTCGTTGCTACCAGCACTTTCGTTGCCCCGGACTTGAAGTCTGCCATTGCGGCGTCTTTTTCGTCGGCGTTCATGCGGCCGTGGACCAGTGAAACCCTTTGTCTGAGAGCATGTTCCAGAACCCGATGTCGTTCTTCGACAGCGGCTAGGTCGATCTTTTCGGACTCTTCCACCAGCGGGCACACCCAATAGACCTTCTGGCCGTCCCCGACTGCTGCGCCGACCCTGCCGATGATTTCGTCCAGTCGGTCCAATGACACCGAGACTGTTGTGATTGGCTTGCGGCCTGCCGGCTTGTCCGTCAGGCGCGAAACATCCATATCACCGAAGCCTGTCAGGACTAGCGTTCGCGGGATCGGTGTTGCGGTCATGACAAGAACATCGACGCCATTGCCCTTGGCAGACAGGGCGAGCCTCTGATGGACGCCGAAGCGATGCTGTTCGTCGACGACGACCATGGCCAGGTTTCGGAACGTGACAGTTCCCTGGAAAAGGGCATGCGTACCGACAACGAGATCAATCTCTCCAGCATCAAGCTGCTCTTGCCGGATGCGGCGCTCCTTCTGGCTGTCCTTTCCGGTCATCAGGGCAAGGCGAATGCCAGCTTTTTCGCAAAGCGGCAACATCGACGCATAGTGCTGGCGGGCGAGGATTTCCGTCGGCGCCATCAGCGCCCCTTGGGCACCGGTTTCGATCACCTGCGCCAGGGCGGCGAGAGCAACCACGGTCTTTCCGGCGCCGACATCGCCTTGCAGCAACCGCAACATGCGTACAGGCCTGGCGAGGTCTTCGTTTATTTCTTCTATCGCTTTCGCCTGGCTGCCAGTCAATTGAAACGGCAAAGACCCAATTACCGTTTTTTGCAAATCTCCCTTTGGTCTGCGGGCTATGCCGCCGAGCGTGCGCATGTGCGCGCGCACCATGGCAAGGGCAAGTTGACTGGCAAGCAATTCGTCATAGGCAAGGCGCTGCATGTAAGGGGATGCAGGCTCGATGTCGCTTCGTTCGTGTGGAGCGTGAAGTGTTTTCAGGGCTTCTGCAAAGTCCGGCCAGCCTGTTTGATGAAGATGTGCCTCATTCAGCCATTCCGGAAGGGGCGGTATGCGCTCAGTCGCGGCCTTGACGGCCTTTTGCAAGGTCTTGGAAGCCAGTCCGGCAGTCAGCGGGTAGACCGGCTCTATTGCCGGCATTTCTTCTGCTTCTTCGGGTTTCAGAGAATAGTCCGGATGCACCATCTGGGGGCGTTCGTTAAACCATTCGACCTTGCCGGAAACGATCCTGCGTTCGCCTTCGGGAAAGGTTTTTTCCAGCCAATCGCGACGTGGGTGAAAGAACACGAAGGTGATCTGCCCAGTCTCGTCGAAGGCGTTGATCCGGTAGGGCGCTTTTGAATGCCGGGGCGGGGCCATGTGCCTGCCGATAGTGACGTCCAGCGTGACGATTTCGCCGTTTTCCGAATAGGCGATGCCCGGGCGGTGGCGCCGATCGATCAGGTTATGGGGAATGTGAAAGAGCAGGTCCGCTACTGTCGCGTCGCGGTCCGGCTGGCTGCCGACGAGTCCTGAAACGAGCTTCTCGATCTTCGGCCCAATTCCGGGCAGGGTCGAGACCGGGGCAAACAGGGGATCGAGAACCGGCGGGCGCATGTTCGGCGTGTGAACCTTTGGAAGGTGGTCGGACGTCAGGCATCAGGGCCCCTGTTCTGCCACGAAGGCGGAGTGCTGCGCAACAAATAGAACATTCTGTGAACTGGGCGCTGACAAGCACGAACTCTGGCGTTATATAACCGGCACGAATTCACCCGTCCGGTTTGCTCCGGTGAAAGCAGATCTGCCTTCGCCGCATGCCGGTCAGCTTCACACAGGTCTGTTTCACATGTCCGAAATGTCCGGCACGCAAGTCGATCCCAATGGCGGCGAACGGGATTCCCGGCGCAAGAAAATACTGTTTCGGTGCTGGCATCGGGGCATGAAGGAAATGGATCTTCTGTTGGGCGGTTTCGCCGATGCCGAGATCGACAACCTGTCGGATGAAGAGCTTCGCGAACTCGAACACCTGCTGACCGCGTATGACCAGGATCTTTACGCCTGGATGACCGGGCGCACGCCTTTGCCACCGGAGTGGGACGGGCCGCTTTACCGACGCATCATCGTATACCACGAAGCCGCCGGTCCGGCTGGGTTCGTTAAATAACAACAAGGACACCAGCCGTGTTTGACAGCCTGCTGAAGGATCAGGCCAACGTGACGCTTGCCGGCGTACCGGATGGCGCTGAAAGCTACGCTCTTGCAAGGCTGCTTGCCGAATCCGGTTCGCAGGGTCTTGCCCTGGTGTTTGTCGCCCGCGATGCCACGCGTATGGCCATGGTCAGCGAAGCGCTCCAGTTTTTCGATCCGACAGTCGAAATCCTTCAACTACCCGCCTGGGACTGCCTGCCATACGACCGCGTTTCCCCCAATGCGGCCATCAGTGCACGCCGCCTGCTGGCACTTGGCCAACTTGCGCGCGGCATGAAGGAAGGCAAGAAGACCGTTTTGATGACGACGCTCAACGCGGCTCTACAGCGTGTTCCCGAGCGTTCGTTCATGGCTGATCAGACTTTCTCCATGGCACCGGGTAACCGGGTCGATATGACGGCGATTTCGACTTGGTTGGAAATGAACGGCTTTTCGCGAACCCCGACGGTGCGTGAGACCGGTGAATATGCAGTGCGTGGCGGCATTGTCGATCTGTTCGCGCCGGGCGAGGAAGAGCCGGTACGGCTCGATTTCTTTGGTGATACGCTGGAATCGATCCGCTCGTTCAATGCGGAGACGCAACGAACCTCCAAACAGCTGAAGCGGCTTGATCTGGTTCCCATGAGCGAGGTCGTCCTTTCAGAGGAAGCCATCTCGCGCTTTCGCCGTTCCTACCTTGCCAATTTCGGTGCGGCCAGCCGCGAGGACGTGCTCTATCAATCGATCAGTGACGGCCGCCGCTATGCAGGCATGGAACACTGGTTGCCGTTGTTCCATGACCGGCTGGAAACCCTGTTCGATTACATCGGCGATGCGCCGGTTGTTCTCGACACCAGCATGGGCGACGCGGTGCGTGAACGGGTCGACCAGATCAACGAATATTATCGCGCGCGCCAGGAAGCGCGTGAAATGGGGGCAAGCGCCGGAACGGTGCCCTACATGCCGGTGGAGCCGGCGACTCTTTATTTCACTGAAGAGGAGTGGCGCGCAGCTGTTGCAGATCGGGCAAGCGCTGCGCTTGATCCCTTTACCCCGCCACCAGGCACCGGCAAGAAAATTGTCGAGCTCGGCGGGCGTCAGGGGCGGAGTTTCGCTGCCGAGCGGGCTGCGGGCGATATCAATATTTTCGATGCGTTGACTGCCCATGTGCGCGAGCTGCAAAAGCAAGGCAAACGTACGGTGATTGCCTGCTGGTCGGAAGGCTCGCGGGACCGTCTCGGTCAGATCCTGGAAGATCATGGTCTTGGGGCCGTCAAGAACGCTGAGACACTGAAAGACATTGAGGGTCTTCCCGCAAAAACGACTGCTTTGTGCATTCTCGGCATCGAGCATGGCTTCGAGCTCAAAGACGTCGTCTTCATTGGCGAGCAGGACATTCTTGGTGACCGCCTGGTGCGCAAGTCGCGCCGCAAGGCAAAGGGCGCCAATGTCATCACCGAAGCGACGGGCCTTTCGGAAGGCGATCTCGTGGTTCATGTCGACCACGGTATCGGTCGTTTCATCGGCCTCAAGACCATTGAAGCTGTCGGCGCGCCGCATGACTGCCTGGAGCTGCAATACGCCGGTGGTGACAAACTCTATCTTCCGGTCGAAAACATCGAACTTCTGTCCCGCTACGGGTCGGAAGACCAGGAAGCTCAGCTCGACAAACTTGGCGGCGGTGCCTGGCAGGCCCGCAAGGCCAAGCTCAAGAAGCGTATTCTTGAAATTGCCGACGGGCTGATCAAGACTGCGGCGCAGCGTGCGCTCAAGACGGCACCGGTGGTGGAAACGCCGGACGGTGTCTACGACGAGTTCGCAACAAAGTTCCCCTATGAAGAAACAGACGATCAGCTGACGGCCATCGATGCCGTTTTCGAGGATCTTTCCTCCGGCCGGCCCATGGACCGGCTGGTATGCGGCGACGTGGGCTTCGGCAAGACCGAAGTCGCACTTCGCGCGGCCTTCATTGCCGCCATGTCCGGTCGGCAGGTGGCTGTGGTGGTGCCGACGACGCTTTTGGCCCGCCAACACTTCAAGACCTTTGCCGAACGCTTTCACGGCCTGCCGATCAACGTGGCCCATGCGTCCCGCCTGGTGCCGACCAAGCAGCTGAACCTTACGAAGAAGGGTATTGCCGACGGGTCCGTTGATATTGTCGTCGGTACCCATGCGTTGCTCGGCAAGTCCATCGAGTTCCGTGATCTCGGCCTTCTGATCATCGATGAGGAACAGCATTTCGGCGTGAAGCACAAAGAGCGGCTGAAGGAGTTGAAGTCGGACATTCACGTGCTGACGCTTTCGGCTACACCGATCCCGCGGACATTGCAGCTTGCGCTGACCGGCGTGCGTGAACTGTCGCTGATCGCTACGCCGCCGGTGGACCGGCTGGCGGTACGAACCTTCGTCTCGCCATTCGATCCGCTGGTGGTTCGTGAAGCGCTTCTGCGTGAGCACTATCGCGGCGGACAAAGCTTCTATGTCTGTCCGCGTCTGGCGGATATCGCCGAGCGCCTGGAGTTCCTGGAAAATCAGGTGCCTGAATTGAAAGTGGCGGTCGCTCATGGCCAGATGCCGCCGGGCGAGCTGGAAGACGTCATGAATGCCTTCTATGAGGGCAAGTATAACGTGCTTCTGTCCACGACCATCGTGGAGTCCGGCCTGGATATTCCCACCGCTAACACATTGATCGTGCACAGGGCCGACATGTTCGGACTTGCGCAGCTCTATCAGTTGCGGGGCCGCGTCGGCCGGTCCAAGACCCGTGCCTATGCGCTCTTTACCGTTCCTGCCAACAAGACGCTTACGACAACGGCTGAACGGCGACTCAAGGTGCTTCAGTCACTGGAAACTCTTGGGGCCGGCTTCCAGCTGGCAAGCCACGATCTCGACATTCGCGGGGCAGGGAACCTGCTTGGCGAAGAACAATCCGGTCACATCAAGGAAGTCGGCTTCGAGCTGTATCAACAGATGCTGGAAGAGGCGGTTGCCCAGCTCAAGGATGGCGGAGCGGATTTTGGCGACGAGCAATGGTCGCCGCAAATCAACATCGGCACGCCGGTGCTCATCCCGGAAGACTATGTCGCCGACCTGCAGCTACGCCTTCAGCTCTATCGCCGCCTGGGGGATGTTACCGAGGCTGAGGAAATCGATTCCTTTGGTGCGGAACTGATCGACCGTTTTGGACCGCTTCCGGAAGAAGTGCAGCATCTGCTCAAGATCGTCTTCATCAAGGGGCTATGTCGCAAAGCCAATGTCGAAAAGGTCGATGCCGGTCCGAAGGGAATCGTCATCACGTTCCGCAACAGCGAATTTTCTAATCCTGCAGGGCTGGTTTCCTATATTGCCGAACAGGGAGTGCTTGCAAAGATCAGGCCGGATCAAAAGGTGGTTCTGACGCGCGACTGGGAAAAAACAGACGCTCGTTTGAAAGGCACTGCAACGGTGCTGACCAAGCTGGCGCGGTTAGCGGCTGCCTGAAGCGGGGCGCAACATCCAAAGCATGTTGTACGTTGAAGGCGAGACCATCTGGGTAATTCGGGTGTTCGCCATATTCAGCCAGATGTTTGGGTTCCAGCTCAGAACTCGGATTTTCCCAACTTGCCTGCAATAACATTTGGAGATGATGTTCGGGCACAATCGGCGACCTCAAGGCGGATGCAAGTCAAACGGGCTTCAATCCCAGACCGTCCAGCCTTCCGCGCCGACAAGCGGTACGTAGGAAACTGTGCCGTGAGTGTCTGTTTCGAACGCCGCTTCTGAAATCCGGCGCACCCTCAACAAATCTTGCAGCCGCCGTGACTGGCCAACCGGAATCACCAGGCTCCCTCCAACTTTGAGTTGTGTTTTCAGAGAATCAGGAACCATCGGCGCACCCGCGGCTACAGCGATTGCATCAAAGGGCGCTTTGGCTGGACATCCAAGAGTGCCGTCGGTGCAAAGGACCTCAACATTGCTGCAGCCTGCCTTCTCTAGATTTTCCCGTGCCAACCGGGCAATGTCCGGAAAACGTTCAAGTGTGACAACCTGATCCGCCAGCTGTGCAAGCACGGCCGCCGCGTAGCCCGACCCGGCTCCAACCTCAAGAATCTTGCCGTTTTCCGCGCTTTCGAGGAGTTCGCAGGTGAGAGCGACCACGTAGGGCTGGGAGATTGTCTGACCATGACCGATGGACAGCGGCCGATCCCAATAAGCGCGGCTTTTCTGGTCCTGGGGAACAAAAAGATGACGAGGGACACTGTACATGGCAGCCAATACCCTTTCGTCACGAATGCCGCGTGCCCGCAACTGCAGTTCGACCATTTCTGCGCGGGCAGACGCGAATTGATCCATAAAAGACTGCTCCTGCCCGGTACAAATTTACCGTGCATTTGATGGTCGGTATCAAGACTCTATTAAACCTAAGTCCGCATAGTGGGCAGACCAAGAGGCCATTGTATCAGCGTTAAGGTCCAAAGAGTGCCCCGAGCAGCTACCCGTCAGCGAAAACAATCCTTTCTCCGCCGATTGATCACGCCCGCAATCGCTATTGCGGCGCTTGGTTATTTTGGCTTTCATGCCATGAGCGGCGAACTCGGCATGGTTGGCCGAGCCATGATCGAGCGTCAGGTGTCGGAACTTGAAACGGAATTGGCCGACCTGACCGCACAACGTCAGGAACTGGTTGCCAAGGTCAGTCTTCTTCGGCCGGAGAGCCTCGATCCGGATATGCTGGATGAGCGTGCGAGGCTCAATCTGAATTTGGTCCATCCTTACGAGTTGGTAGTGCTGCGGCCCGGGCACCGTTACGGTGTTAACTGACTTTTGGTTGATTTTGGATAATTAACAATAAATCGGTTAATCAGGGTATTCTCTATAAAAATCATCATCCTATCTCAATTGGTGCAGTGCGAGATATGTGGATTGGATTGACAGACCCAACCGGATAAGTTGCTCCTACCTATCTTAGGGGAAACGTCACGCCGAGATGAGGGTTATGGCCACAGCAAGAAAAACTACTTCCGCCAGCTCCAAGAGCACTAGCCGGACACGCAGCTCCGCCAAGAAGGCGCAGCCTGCGATCGCCAAGTTCGATAAGGACGAAGAACTTCACGCTTACCGCGAAATGCTTCTCATCCGCCGTTTTGAGGAAAAAGCCGGACAATTGTACGGTATGGGCCTCATCGGTGGATTTTGTCATTTGTATATCGGACAGGAAGCTGTCGTCGTCGGTATGCAGATGGCCAAGAAAGACGGCGATCAGATGATCACCGGTTACCGGGACCACGGCCACATGCTGGCGATGGACCTTGATCCGAAAGGCGTGATGGCGGAATTGACCGGTCGTCGCGGCGGCTTGTCGAAAGGCAAGGGCGGCTCCATGCACATGTTCTCCAAGGAGAAACATTTCTATGGCGGCCATGGCATCGTTGGTGCCCAGGTGTCCCTCGGCACCGGTCTCGGATTTGCCAACAAGTACCGTGAGAACGGCAACGTGGCGATGGCCTTCTTCGGAGACGGTGCGTCCAACCAGGGACAGGTCTACGAGAGCTTCAACATGGCCGAGCTCTGGAAGCTTCCGGTCGTTTATGTCGTTGAGAACAACAAATATGGCATGGGCACCAGCGTCGCCCGGGCATCTGCTACCACGGATCTCTCCCAGCGTGGAGACTCCTTCGGCATTCCAGGCAAGCAGGTCGACGGTATGGATGTGCGCGCCGTAAAGGCAGCCTCTGAAGAGGCGCTGGAATGGTGTCGTGAGGGCAAGGGGCCGTTCATTC
Source organism: Stappia sp. BW2 (assembly GCF_008107695.1). Classification (GTDB taxonomy): domain Bacteria; phylum Pseudomonadota; class Alphaproteobacteria; order Rhizobiales; family Stappiaceae; genus Roseibium. Next base: position 1,351,032 of record NZ_VIRG01000070.1, read on the forward strand.
TCGAAATGATCACCTACCGCTATCGCGGCCACTCCATGTCGGATCCGGCGAAATACCGCTCCAAGGACGAAGTCCAGAAGATGCGGACCGAACACGACCCGATCGAGCAGGTGCGTGCGCGCCTCATGGAAAATGGATGGGCTTCCGAAGACGATCTCAAGGGGATCGACAAGGAAGTTCGTGCCCGGGTCGCGGAAGCCGCCGAATTTGCCCAGACAGATCCGGAACCGGATGCGTCTGAACTCTATACCGACATTCTGCTCTAAGGCCGGGGGACAACATGCCGATTGACATTTTGATGCCGGCGCTTTCGCCGACGATGGAAGAAGGCAAGCTCGCCAAGTGGCTCAAGGCCGAGGGTGACACCATTTCCGCAGGCGATGTGATCGCCGAAATTGAGACCGACAAAGCCACCATGGAGGTTGAAGCGGTCGACGAGGGCACACTTGGTAAGATCCTGGTTGCCGAAGGGACTGACAACGTCAAGGTGAATGCCAAGATCGCGATTCTGTTGGCCGAAGGCGAAGACGCCAGTGCCATGGACTCCGGCGGGGATGCACCTGCTGCAGATAAGCCGGCCCCGGCTCAGGCCGAAGCTTCGAGCGCTCCGGCTGTCGCGTCCGCACCAACACCGGCAGCACCTGCGCCGGAGACTGCCGATGATCCGGAAGTTCCGGAAGGCACTCAAATGAAGTCCTCCACCGTGCGCGAAGCTCTGCGCGATGCCATGGCCGAGGAAATGCGCCGCGATCCCGACGTGTTCGTCATGGGGGAAGAGGTTGCCGAATACCAGGGCGCCTACAAGATCACCCAGGGCCTGCTCGACGAGTTTACCGCCAAACGTGTCATCGACACGCCGATCACCGAACATGGCTTTGCCGGCCTTGGTGTTGGCGCCGCGATGGCGGGTCTGAAGCCGATCGTTGAGTTTATGACCTTCAATTTCGCCATGCAGGCGATTGACCAGATCATCAACTCGGCTGCCAAGACGCTGTACATGTCCGGTGGACAGATGGGCGCTCCGATTGTTTTCCGCGGTCCGAATGGCGCCGCGGCTCGCGTTGGGGCCCAGCACTCGCAGGATTATGCCTCCTGGTATGCCCATGTTCCTGGCCTGAAGGTTATTCAGCCCTATTCGGCAGCGGACGCAAAGGGCCTTCTGAAGGCGGCCATCCGTGACCCGAACCCGGTCATCTTCCTGGAAAACGAAATCCTTTACGGCCATTCGTTCGAAATTCCGGACATGGACGATTTTGTCCTGCCTATCGGCAAGGCCAAGGTGGAACGTAGCGGAACGGACGTGACGCTGGTTTCCTGGGGTATCGGCATGACCTACACCATGAAAGCGGCTGATGAACTGGCAGGGATGGGAATCTCCGCCGAAGTCATCAATCTGCGCACGATCAGGCCGTTGGACATTGACACGGTGTTGGCATCCGTCCGCAAGACGGGCCGTATCGTGACGATCGAAGAAGCCTTCCCGATGTGCTCGGTATCTTCGGAAATCGCCTACCAGGTGCAGGAAAAAGCGTTCGACTATCTCGATGCGCCGATTCTTCGGGTGACCGGCAAGGACGTTCCTATGCCTTACGCCGCAAACTTGGAAAAGCTGGCTCTGCCGAACGTTGGCGAAGTCATCGATGCGGTTAAAGCCGTAACCTATACCGCCTGAGGCCAGGGAGACGGACATGCCAATCAATATTACCATGCCGGCCCTTTCTCCAACCATGGAGGAGGGCAACCTGGCCAAATGGCTGGTCAAGGAAGGCGATCAGGTTTCGGCTGGCGATGTGATCGCCGAGATCGAAACCGACAAAGCGACCATGGAAGTGGAAGCGGTTGACGAAGGAACGGTCGGCAAGATCGTCGTGCCTGCGGGAACCGCGGGCGTGAAGGTCAATGAGCTGATCGCCGTTCTTCTGGAAGACGGTGAAGACGCCAGTGCCATCGACACCTCGGGTGGGTCTGCTCCGGCAGAAAAGTCCGGTGGCGAAAAGGTGCCGGCCGTGCCGGAAAGTTCGCCGGCTATCGAAGTTGGGGCCAAGGCCGCGACGGATCCGGTTCCGGCTCCGAAAAACGCCGATGGCGACCGTATCTTCTCGTCGCCACTTGCCCGGCGCCTTGCCAAGCAGAACGATCTCGATCTGAAAGCGCTCTCCGGTTCCGGTCCTCATGGCCGCATCGTGAAGCGAGACATCGAGGCAGCTCTTAAAGCTGGTACAGGCAAGTCGGCTGCTGCTGCTGCTGAAGCTCCCAACGCGGCTGCCGCAGCATCTGCACCGGCAACCGGACCGTCCGCGGAGCAGGTTCTGAAACTGTTCGACAAGGACAGCTACGAACTCGTGCCGCATGACGGCATGCGCAAGACCATTGCCAAGCGGCTTACAGAGTCCAAGCAGACCATTCCGCACTTCTATGTGACCGTGGACTGTGAACTTGATGCTTTGTTGGCGCTTCGCGCGCAACTCAACGAAGCGGCCGCGAAGGACAAGGACGGCAAGCCGGCCTACAAGCTGTCTGTCAACGACATGACCATCAAGGCTCTGGCTCTTGCCCTTCGTGATGTTCCGGATGCGAATGTCTCCTGGACCGACGACAACATGGTCATGCACAAGCATGCCGATGTCGGTGTCGCTGTCTCCATTCCCGGTGGTCTGATCACGCCGATCATTCGCAGAGCTGAAGAAAAGCCGCTTTCCGTCATTTCCAACGAGATGAAGGATTACGGCAAGCGGGCGAAAGAGCGGAAGCTGAAGCCGGAAGAATACCAGGGAGGCACAACAGCGGTCTCCAACATGGGCATGATGGGCGTGAAGAACTTCTCGGCCGTCGTCAACCCGCCGCACGCGACCATTCTGGCCGTTGGCGCTGGCGAAAAAAGGCCCGTGGTCAAGGACGGTGAACTGGCGGTTGCCATGGTGATGAGCGTCACGCTCTCGACCGATCACCGTTGTGTGGACGGCGCTCTTGGTGCCGAACTGCTGGCCGCCTTCAAAGGCTACATCGAAAATCCGATGAGCATGCTTGTCTAAGCCTCATCTGCGGCGCGGGGGCAACTCCGCGCCGTTTTCAATCGATGACATCAATCGCCGGGGAACAACACCATGGCTGATACCAATTACGACGTGATCATCATCGGCTCCGGGCCGGGTGGTTACGTAACCGCTATCCGTTCCGCCCAGTTGGGCTTCAAGACCGCGATCGTCGAGCGCGAGCACCTGGGAGGCATCTGCCTCAACTGGGGCTGCATTCCGACGAAGGCTCTGCTGCGCTCTGCGGAAATCCTTGACCATGCCAACCATGCCAAGAGTTTCGGTCTCACATTGGACGGCACCATGAAGGCCGACGTCAAGGATGTCGTTGCGCGTTCGCGCGGCGTGTCCGCACGGCTGAATGGTGGCGTCGGTTTCCTCATGAAGAAGAACAAGATCGATGTGATCTGGGGGGAAGCCAAGCTCACCAAACCCGGCGAAGTCAAGGTCGGAAAATCGTCCAAGCCTGTTGTCGAGCCGCAGAACCCGGTTCCGAAAGGCGTGAAGGGCGAAGGCACCTATACGGCCAAGCATATCATCGTGGCGACCGGCGCCCGTCCGCGTTCGCTGCCGGGCATCGAACCTGACGGCAAGCTGATCTGGACCTACTTCGAAGCCATGAAGCCCGCCAAGATGCCGAAGTCGCTTGTCGTCATGGGCTCCGGGGCTATCGGCATCGAGTTCGCATCCTTCTACCGCTCCATGGGAGTTGACGTCACTGTTGTCGAACTGATGGCCAACGTGATGCCGGTCGAGGACGAGGAAATCTCGAAGTTCGCCCGCAAGGCTCTTGAGAAACGCGGCCTGAAGATTATTACGGAAGCCAAGGTGACGAAAGTCGACAAGGCGGCAAATTCGGTTACCGCTCATGTCGAGACCAAGGATGGCAAGGTCAGCCAGATTACGGCAGACCATCTGATTTCCGCCGTCGGCGTTCAGGGCAATATCGAAAATATTGGTCTTGAGACACTTGGCGTGAAGACGGATCGTGGCTGTGTCGTCATCGACGAGTATGGGCGCACCAATGTTCCGGGCATCTACGCCATTGGCGATGTTGCCGGTCCGCCGATGCTGGCCCACAAGGCCGAACATGAAGGTGTGATCTGTATCGAGAAGATCGCGGCTGTTCCGGGTGTTCATGCGATGGATCATCGCAAGATTCCGGGCTGTACCTACTGCAATCCCCAGGTCGCCTCCGTCGGTCTGACAGAAGCAAAAGCCAAGGAGCAGGGCCGCGAAATCCGTGTTGGCCGTTACATGTTCAATGCCAACGGCAAGGCGATTGCGCTCGGCGAAGACAATGGAATGATCAAGGTCATCTTCGACAAGAAGACCGGGGAACTTCTCGGCGCACATATGTGCGGTGCCGAAGTAACCGAACTCATCCAGGGCTTCGTTGTCGCCATGAACCTTGAGACGACCGAAGAAGAGCTGATGCACACGATCTTCCCACATCCGACCTTGTCGGAAATGATGAAGGAATCCGTGCTTGATGCATACGGCAAGGTGCTGAACGCCTGATCCCTGTCGGCCCCGGAAATGTTCCGGGGCCGACCCTCTTGTGCTGCTCCTGGAATCAGAAAACAGTCAACGGCGTTGGGCAGGCCTAGGGTCCACACCCTAAAGGCCAATCAAGACATAAACGCTGGACGCCATTCCTGAAAAGGGTAACGTGAGGCTACCTGGGAAAAGGCTGAAAGGAGCCGTCATTCATGGATGTAAAAGCAATTCTGATCTGGGTCGCAATCGGCATTATCGCTGGCTGGCTGGCAAGCATTGTCGTTGGCGGCGGTGGTTTGATCCGTTATCTCATCAGCGGTCTTATCGGAGCGTTTGTCGGCGGTTTCCTGTTCAAGCTCGCGGGTATCAACGTCAATCTGGGCAATGCCTATGTCAATGAGATTGTCGTGGCCGCCGTTGGGGCGATTGTCGTTGTTCTTCTGGCGCGTTTGCTCTCCTGAGGAAACGAACTTTCGGAAAATAGGAGCCCGCGATGGGGTGGATCATCACAATCATCATCGGCCTGATTGCGGGCGCCGTTGCTCACCGTGTGCTGAACAGCCGCGGTGGTTTTCTCGGCAGTCTTGTCGTCGGCCTTGTCGGGGCGCTTGTCGGTGGTGAGCTGGCGCATCTCTTCAATCTGCACGTGACAGGCGGGATTCTCGATCGGCTGATCATCGCCGTTCTAGGCTCGATCCTGTTCCTGTTCATCTGGAAGAAGATGTTTCGGTGACCTGATGGGAATGAGCCGGCGAGGACAGGAGTTTATTGGATGACGGGTCAGGGAATTGAAGTTTCAAAATATCTTTTTCTAATTTTCTACGGAGCAATTTTCCGTAATACGATTTTCAGCCGTTTATTTTTGGTACCTGCCGCAGTAGTCCTTGTTGTGGGCGCTATTACTGTTGGTATTGAACTATCGTTTATCGTCATTTTTTGTCTTCTGCCTATCGTGGATTTGTACAAGCGCATCAGAACCAGATTTCCCGGGTCATCTTCCTCCGATGAGCCTTTGGGGCAATCGGAAGCGAATTGACGAATGGCGTCACCAGACCAATTCCCGCTTCGGGCAGCCGACAAGCTTCGTTACGGAGATACGGACCGGCAGGGACACGTCAACAACGCCGTTTTCGCCACGTTTTTGGAAACCGGCCGTGTCGAGCTGCTCTACAATGACGCACTGGCAGACGATGGCGCAGCTTTCGTGATCGCGCGGTTGGAACTGGACTTCCTGGCGGAGGTCAATTGGCCGGGCGATGTAGAGATCGGAACCGCAGTGCTTGACGTAGGACGCAGCTCGTTCAAGTTGTTCCAGAAGGTATTTCAGGATGGCAGGGCGGTGGCACAGGCTGTCACGGTAATCGTCCAGATGAACGAGAGCACGCGCAAGTCTCAGCCGCTTTCGGAACACGCAAGGAAACGACTACAGGAACTGACCGGGCCTGCGTTAAGCACATAGCTGGCTCAACACTAATCCGTCTTGACCTTTCACCGGAATAACGACACTTAAGGCCCATGGTTACGATCGTCGACACGCTCAATCGCCCGCAGCAGCAATCCGAAGCGCGCCCGCGCCATCCGGAAAAGGCTCACCGTCCGGACAATCCGATCCAGCGCAAACCGCAATGGATCCGAGTCAAGGCGCCTACGTCTCCGGTTTATCGCGAAACGCAGAACGTCGTGCGCGAGAACAATCTTGTCACGGTCTGTGAAGAGGCGGGTTGCCCGAACATCGGTGAATGCTGGTCGAAAAAACACGCCAGTTTCATGATCCTCGGGGACACCTGCACGCGTGCCTGCGCTTTCTGTAATGTGCGCACCGGCATGCCTGGCCCGGTCGACCCCAAGGAAGCGCAAGGCGTTGCGGATGCGGTTGCCGCCATGGGACTTGAGCATGTGGTGATCACCTCTGTCGACAGGGATGATCTGGACGATGGCGGCGCCCGGCATTTTGCCGATGTGATCACCGCCATTCGCAAGACTGCGCCATCGACCACCATCGAGGTTCTGACCCCTGATTTCCTGCGCAAGGACGGTGCTCTGGAGATTGTCGTCGAGGCAAAACCCGACGTCTTCAATCACAATCTCGAAACCGTGCCGTCGAAATATCTGACAGTACGTCCCGGGGCCCGGTACTTCCATTCGATCCGCCTTCTTCAGAAGGTCAAGGAACTGGACCCGGAGATGTTCACCAAGTCGGGCATCATGGTCGGTCTCGGTGAAGTCCGGAACGAAGTTCTGCAGTTGATGGATGACCTGAGAGCCGCCGATGTCGATTTCCTGACAGTCGGGCAATATTTGCAGCCTTCGAAGAAGCACCATCCGGTCGTGTCCTTTGTGACACCGGAGGAATTCAAGGGCTATGAACGCATTGCGTATGCAAAAGGCTTTCTGAAGGTGTCGGCCAGCCCGTTGACGCGGTCTTCACACCACGCTGGTGAAGATTTCGCAGATCTTCGTGCAGCTCGTAAAGCCAAGCTCGGCCACTAACGCCAAAGCAACAGGACACTGGACACCGTATGCCCAGTTTTTCATCCGACCAAAAGGTCAACCACAAGGCGGACGAAATGTTCCGCCTTGTTGCCGACGTGGAGCACTATCCCGAATTCGTTCCGCTTTGCCAGGATCTACAGGTCCGTGGCCGTAAGGAACTGGATGGCGGACGGACGGTGCTGGTGGCGGACATGACGGTTGCCTACAAGCTGTTCAAGGAAACCTTCACCAGTCGCGTTGAACTGCGGCCACAGGAGCAGACAATTCTGGTGGAATATCTGGATGGGCCGTTCAAGCACCTGGAAAACAGGTGGACCTTCGAGGACGAAGGCGAGGGGACCTGCACCGTCGGTTTCTATATTTCATATGAATTTCGCAGCAGAACGCTCGGCTCTCTCATGGGTGTCATGTTCGAGAAGGCGTTCAGGAAGTTTTCGAGCGCCTTTGAAGCCCGGGCCGATCAGGTTTACGGTACCTGATATCGTCGTCCGGTCGTTTTACTTGAACTGCTTGAAGGCGTCGCGAATGATGCGTATGCGGCTCGATTGCATGTCAAGCGGTTGAGCCTCGCGCCGGATCTTTTCGATTTCCTTCTTCTTCAGTCCAAGACTATCCAGCGTTGCGAAGGAAGTGTAGTCGGTGCATACGGGCGTGCGGCTGGAGCCGACGTTCTCTTCCACGACAAGATCCCTGCCTGCAGCAGCTTCTTCCTCCGTCCAGATGACCGTGTTGGAGGATACCCAGAAGGTGCGGTCGCAATAGCGGGCCTTGTAGTAGCCTTCTTTGGGTTTTGTCAGGATTTCATGAAAACCGGTGAACGTGCCATTTGAGTATTGGGACCGGATATAGAAGTCACTCTGAGCGTATGCATTGCCGGCAAACGTGCTACCGGCAGCGATCAGAGTTGCGAAGAACGCGAGGGCGCGTTTCATGTCCAGGTCCTTTTTCGTTTGCGTTTCGTCACCTTGTTGTTGTTGAAAGTCTAAGCTGACCAGCTTACCCGAGCCTTACTGGCCTGGTGCCGGCTTTTATCAGTTGCGGTGATACGTCTTGGCAGCCGTGTCGCCGCCGGTTGTTTTGAAGGCTTCGCGAATGACGGAAAAACGGTTCACCCTTTTCAAGGTGGTCCCGTCGTTCTGAACGACAAGCCGCGGGTCATCCTCCACGCCAAGGTCTTCCAGCGTCACCTGTTCTTCAGGATGGTCGCATATAGGGCGCCAACCCTTGCCCCGGTTGAACTCCACGCGAACTTCGTAGTCCTGCTGCACTTCCAATTGCGTCCAGGCAACGGTTGCATAGCGCACCCAGTAGGATCTCCCGCAATACTGAACTTGCACAAGTCCGTCCGCCATCCGGTCATAGATACGGTGCGATCCGCGGAAAAGCTTGTTGCTGTCGCGCGAAATAATATAGGTGTCGCCCGGCTTTGGCGTCATGCTGCCCGCCTGTGCGTTTGCGCAAGCAAGGACAAAGGTACCTCCTGCAAGAAGCGCACGCTGGATTGACATATCCCGTTTCCTTTACCGCGCATTTATTTCGCGCGTTTGTTCCTGCTTAAGGTGATCATACTGCAAGTGGTTGTAAGAGAGATTTCGCAAGGGAAATGAGTTTTACTAAAATTTGAAAGTCGCTGATTTCTTTATGTATTTTTTCTAAAAAAGATCTTTTGGGGGCTTGGGTTTAGCGCGTGTGGTAAGTGCTGTGCCCTTCTTCGGAAGTGTCGCTTTGGAATATCGATCCAATCACGGAAAGTCGGCTTCGTGGAGCGGAAGGCTCGTCCGTTTTGGCAAGCAGGTCGCGCGCACTTACCGTGATGCCGATATCCTGAAGCGTCACCTGTTGCTCAGGATTGCCGCAGATAGGGCGCCAGCCCCGGCCGAAGTTGAATTCCACCTGAACAGTGTTGCCGCGTTCCGATTCTACCTGCGTCCAGGCGACGGAATGACTGCGCACGAAATAGCTGCGCTCGCAATAAGAGACCTTGTTCAGCCCGCGAGCGTAATCGGTAAACAGCTTGTGGCTACCGACAAAGTTGCCGCTACGATCACGTGAAATCAGGTAGAAATCACCGGGCCGGGGAATGGCTCCTGCCAACGCAGTGGAACTTGCGCACAAACATGCAGCCAGAAGGGTCGCTGGTTTCAACATCTGGGATCGGATCTTGAGTTACGTAGAGGTCAGGTTTCCGGAAATATACATATGGCCAATTGTATGCCCAGCGCGAACTCCTGAGAGCGTTAATGAGCGTTTACTCAGGAAATTGCATTTAAAATCGATGTAAGGGCAGTTCTGATTGTCGCCAGCCTGATAGATTGTCGACCGTTGTCCGTAAACCGGCAATGGACATGATCCGTCGGCCGGTCCTTCGCCGCAACCGCGACATGAACCGTCCCGACAGGTTTTTGGGCACTTCCGCCCCCTGGTCCTGCGATGCCGGTTACAGAGACCGCAACATCCGCATTGGAGCGGGCCAGAGCACCTTCGGCCATTGCTATGGCAACTTCCTTGCTGACGGCGCCGTATGCATCGACGAGGTCTTTTGGAACGCCGAGCATTTCGGTCTTTGCTTCGTTGGAATAGGTCACGAAGCCCCTGTCCACGGCGGCTGAAGACCCTGCAATTTCGGTAAGCGCTCCGCTGATCAGCCCTCCAGTGCACGATTCTGCCGTCGCCACCATTTTACCGGCGGCCATCAGCCCGTCGAGCACGGCGATTGTCAAAGGGGCAAGCTCTTCCAGACTGTTGGGGGATGTTTCAGTCATCGATGTCTAGTCCTCGTCTTGAAAGGGCAGGCGAACCGTCACGCTGGCCAGTGCTGCGATACCTTCCTTTCGGCCTGTGAAGCCGAGGCGCTCGGACGTCGTGGCCTTGATGGATACCCTTGAGACAGGCACGGAGCAGATCCTGGCAATCGACGCGCGGATATCCTCGCGGTGCGGACCTATCTTGGGTTCTTCGCACACGATGGTGACATCTATGTGGGCCAGTCGACCGCCACGCTCGAACAGTCGGCGCATGGCGTCCTCCTGAAACCTGTCGGAGGAGGCGCCTTTCCATTGCGGATCGCTTGGCGGAAAGTGCTGGCCGATGTCACCATCTCCGATGGCGCCCAGTGTCGCATCAGTGATGGCGTGCAGGACCACGTCTGCATCTGAATGACCCTTGAGCTTTTGAGTGTGCTCTATGGTCACCCCGCCCAATATGACGGCATCACCGTCTTCAAAGGCGTGAACGTCGTATCCGATCCCTGTTCTGACATCGGCAAGGGCAGAAAGCGGCAGGGGCGCGACGGAAGAGGTGGACATCAATTGTAACTCGGCTTGTTGTTCTGCGCGCAGCAGGTCAGCGGCAGTTGTGATTTTGAACGCGGCAGGGTCGCCCTCTGTCAGGACAATGGTCATCGCATCCCATTCCGCAAGTCCGGTGTCGTCGGTGAACTCAACTTTACCGGCGGCGAGTGCCTTTTCGTGTGCCGTTAAAATGCGCTGCAAGGAAAATGCCTGCGGCGTTTGTGCAGCCCAAAGACCGGTTCTGTCGACAGTTTCAATCGAGTGGCCTGTTTGATCCGCCTTTTTCAAAGTGTCCACGACGGGTAAGGCCGCGAGAACTCCTTCTTCGCCGGCATCCAGCCGTTCAATTAGCCGGTCGATCACGGCCGCCGGCAAAAACGGTCTCGCTGCGTCGTGGATCAATACAAAATCAAATCCTTCGGCTGCGAGAGCCTTAAGGCCGGCCAGAACCGATTGTTGTCTGGTTGCACCGCCAAAAATGGGCGGGCCGATCTTGTGGGCGCAATCGGGATCAACAGCTGCGGCAGCGTGTGAAAACAGACTGACATCGTCAGTGTGAATTGCGATTACGATACGGCAGATCCGGGGGTGATTCCCAAGTGAATTCAGTGTATGGGTCAGCACCGGACGGCCAGCAAGCGGCCTGTATTGCTTAGGTAGGGCATCACCGGAACCCGCAAGACGGGTGCCACGCCCTGCGGCAACAATCAGGGCGGCGGCTGTTTTTGTCATTAACGGGCTCCTCGTGCTTTGCATCAAACCGTCAGCTTGGAACCGTCTTTACATATGAACCAGTTCGAACCGCAAATTTTGACTTGTTGCATTGCGAAAAATGTCTACAATATAGGCAAAATTAAATCTGCACAGTCAATAAGCAGAAAAGAGATGCAGTGTTGCCGTCTATGAAAATACTCAACATTGGCCGGTATCAACTCGCAAACCCGGCAGTGCTCGCGCCGATGTCCGGCGTGACCGATCTTCCTTTCCGTCGACTGGCTGCCCGATATGGCGCCGGCATGGTTGTCAGTGAGATGGTCGCGAGCGAATCCTTTGTCAAAGGAGATGCCGAAACGCAGATGCGTGCGGAAGCTCAGGACAAAGGGCTTCATGTTGTTCAACTTGCGGGCCGTGAAGCCAGATGGATGGGCGAAGCTGCAAAGGTTATCGCCGGTCTCGGTGCAGATGTTATCGATATCAACATGGGGTGCCCGGCCAAGAAGGTGACGTCCGGATACTCCGGGTCTGCGTTGATGCGGGATCTGGATCATGCCTTGACGCTTATAGAGGCAACTGTCGCGGCAGTTGACATTCCAGTCACGCTTAAAATGCGATTGGGGTGGGACGACAAGAGCCTGAACGCGCCTGAACTGGCCCGCCGGGCAGAAGCAGCAGGAATTAGGCTGATCACCGTTCACGGGCGAACCCGTTGCCAGTTCTATAAAGGCAATGCGGACTGGCGGGCGATCGCGGCCGTCAAGGAAGCTGTTTCCGTGCCGCTGATCGCGAATGGTGATTGCAAAGGTTTTGACGATGCTGTGCGCATGCTGGAACTTTCCGGCGCGGACGGCGTGATGATCGGTCGTGGTGCCTACGGGCGACCGTGGTTGCCCGGTCACATCGGTCACTTCCTCGCAACCGGGGAGAAGCTGGAAGCGCCCAAGGGATCTGAGCTGGCGGAGCTGGTGGTAGAGCACTACGAAGCAATCCTGAGCCACTATGGCGAGCGGCAGGGCCTTCGTATCGCGCGCAAACACCTCGGCTGGTATCTGGACGAGGCTGTGACTGCAGGCAATGCGGATATTCCCGGACCTGTCCGCAAAACCCTTATGACTTCCAATCAGCCGTCGGAAGTTCTCCGGCTCGCGAGTGATTGGCTTTCTTCCTCGAACATACGGAAAGCAGCTTGAAGGACACCATGTCTCAGACAGGCCGTACGGCCGCGCTTGCGAGCGACGGCCCGACTATATTGGATGCATTGCCACACCCGGTGCTTCTGGTTGCACCCGATGGTGTTATCGAGACGGCCAACATGGCCGCGGAAATTTTCATGCGCTCCAGCGTGTCCGTGCTCCGCCGTCATCCGATCAGTGATTTCGTTCCCTTCGGCAGTCCTTTACTGACCCTGATAGAACAGGTGCGCGAGCGAAGTGCGCCGGTGAATGAATACAAGGTCGACATCGGTTCTCCGCGTATTGGTGCGCCCAAGGTGGTGGACATCAACGCAGCACCGGTTGCTGAACGGCCAGGGGCGGTGGTGCTGATGTTCCAGGAGCGCACCATGGCCGAAAAGATCGACCGGCAACTGACGTCCCGGGGCGCGGCTCGCACAGTTACCGGTCTTGCTGCCATGCTGGCGCATGAAATCAAGAATCCCTTGTCCGGCATCCGCGGCGCGGCGCAATTGATAGAGCAGTCGGTTCCTGCCGAAGACCGCGCGCTGACGCGCCTGATCATGGATGAAACCGACCGGATCGTGAAACTGGTCGACCGGATGGAGGTTTTTTCCGACGAGCGGCCAATCGAGAGAGAACCCGTCAATATTCATGTGGTTCTGGATCATGTGAAGCGCTTGTCGGATTCAGGCTTTGCCCGCGGCAAACGTATCGTCGAAATCTACGATCCGTCCTTGCCGCCGGTTTATGCCAACAAGGATCAGCTCATTCAGGTGTTTTTGAACCTGATCAAGAATGCCAGCGAAGCGATAGGAGATGATCCCGACGGCGAAATTCGCATCACGACAGCGTTTCGTCCAGGCGTTCGATTATCTGTTCCAGGTACTGACGAAAAGGTAAGCCTGCCACTGGAATTCTGCGTTCAGGACAATGGGCCAGGTGTTCCGGAAGATCTGCTTCCTCATTTGTTTGAACCGTTTATCACGACCAAGACCAATGGCTCAGGCCTGGGGCTTGCGCTTGTGGCCAAAATCATTGGCGACCACGGCGGCGTCATCGAGTGTGACAGCCAACGCCAGAAAACCGTTTTCCGAATATTGATGCCCGCGTTCACGGGTGACATCACGGCTTCGTCCGACCGGACCAGCAGAGGGACCGAGTAACCATGCCGACGGGCACGATTTTAGTTGCAGACGACGACGCAGCCATCCGCACCGTTCTTAACCAGGCCCTCTCCCGGGCTGGATATACGGTGCGGCTGACCTCCAACGCCTCAACGCTCTGGAGATGGGTTTCCTCGGGTGATGGAGACCTTGTGATTACTGATGTGGTCATGCCGGACGAGAATATTTTTGATGTTCTGCCGCGCATGAAGAAAATGCGGCCGGAGCTTCCGGTTCTGGTCATGAGCGCGCAGAACACCTTCATGACGGCCATCAAGGCCTCGGAGAAGGGGGCCTATGAATATCTGCCCAAGCCGTTCGACCTGAAGGAATTGACCAGCATTGTCCAGCGTGCGCTGGAGGAGCCGAAGAAACGGCCGGCGGTTGATCTGGATGATGCCGGCGAGGGCATGCCGCTGGTCGGACGCTCTCCCGCGATGCAGGAGATCTACCGGGTACTCGCACGGCTTATGCAGACCGACCTCACGGTCATGATCAACGGCGAATCCGGTACCGGCAAGGAGCTTGTGGCGCGCGCACTACATGACTACGGCAAACGGCGGAACGGCCCGTTTGTCGCAATCAACATGGCAGCCATTCCGAGAGATCTCATCGAGGCCGAATTGTTCGGCCACGAAAAAGGGGCCTTTACCGGTGCTCAGAACCGCAGCTCCGGCCGGTTTGAGCAGGCCGACGGCGGAACACTGTTTCTGGACGAAATCGGTGACATGCCGATGGAGGCCCAGACCCGGTTGCTGCGCGTCTTGCAGCAAGGGGAATATACCACCGTTGGCGGCCGCACCCCGATCAAGACGGACGTCCGGATCATCGCCGCCACCAACAAGGACTTGAGACATCTGATCAATCAGGGCCTCTTCCGTGAAGACCTTTATTTCCGGTTGAATGTCGTCCCGATCCGCCTGCCACCGCTGCGCGAACGCGTTGAAGACATCCCGGATCTGGTGCGGCACTTCTTTGCGCTCGTGGAAAAGGAAGGTCTGCCGGCCAAGCAGATCGACCAGGGGGCGCTCAATCTGCTGCGCCGTTATCGCTGGCCCGGGAACGTACGTGAACTCGAAAACCTCGTTCGCCGTCTGGCCGCGCTCTATCCTCAGGACGTGATCAGCGAAAACCTTCTAGAGCAGGAACTGAGCCAGCCATCGGTTTCGCCGCTGGAAGAAGACACCCAGGAGACAATCAATCTCGGAGGGTCTGTCGAACGTTATCTCTCCGGTTACTTCGACACCTTCGGCGACGCCTTGCCACCTCCGGGCCTCTACCATCGTATTCTGAGAGAAGTCGAGTATCCGTTGATCAGCGCGGCCCTGGCTGCCACCAGAGGCAATCAGATCAAGGCTGCGGAACTACTCGGGGTCAACCGGAACACGCTGCGCAAGAAGATCCGGGATCTTGATATTCAGGTTATGCGGTCCACCCGGTAGACTGACGAAACAGGATCAAATGATGCTGCGGTCAGACCGTCAGGTCTGGCCGCATCTTGTTACTGGCGACGACAATGCCTCGGACATCTGAGTGAATCAGATCGACAACGCGTTCGATTGAACCTCAAATCGGGCCGGTTTCATGGAACCAGACTGCTGACATGCCCCTTCAGGCGGCAACGGCAGGACGCTAGACGTCCCCTCAAAAGAGATATGAAATCAATCCTCTATGATAAAGTGATGGCCTGTCCACCGCAATTTATTGACGTGTCTTTGCGTCTGTCGCAATTTCGCAACATTGTGTGATAAGTTTGCCGCAAATCAAGAAAGACGGTCCGCTTTTGGCGGGCGTTAGGCAACAGAGACCGAATGATACTGGAAGCAGTAAAAGAACCCGTCGCGCAATCAAGCGCCGCTGGAAAGTTCTCGCGGCGGATTGGGCTTGCGATCATTCTGCTTGCTCTTGTCTCCATCGGGGTCACCTTCGTTATCCTGATGGGCCTGACTTCCATCGATCCCACGCGGGACGTCATCACGGTCGCGATGACGATCAACGGTGCGCTGGCAGCGATTCTTCTGGGTGTTATTGCCTTCGAGATCCTGAAGCTTTGGCAAGCGCGCCGGCGCGGCCGTGCTGCCGCACGTCTTCATGTGCGTGTCGTGACCCTGTTCAGCGTCGTTGCCGCGGTTCCCGCCGTGCTTATGGCCATTCTGGCAGCCATTACGCTCGACCGGGGACTTGATCGCTGGTTTGAAGACCGGACGCGCCAAATCGTCGACAATGCCCTGACGGTTGCGCAGGCCTATCTTCAGGAACATGCCAGAGTTCTGCGTGGTGACCTGATCGCCATGACCAACGACATTGACAGGGCCAAGGCGGTCTACGACTTCGAGCCGACCCGTTTCGATCAGTTCTTCTCAACGCAGGTTTCGCTTCGCGGTATTCTTGCGGCTTTCATTCTGAACGAGAATGGTGAGGTCGTCACCCGCGTCGTCCTTGATCCGAAAGCGGAAGTGCCGTTGCCGCCTGCCGACAGTTTCTTCAAGGCAAAATCCGGAGATCCGATCCTGATTGCGCCGGGAAGTTCCAACCTTGTCGGCGGGGTCATGAAATTGTCGGCCTATGACAATTTCTACCTCTATGCCGTGCGCGCCATTGACCCGCGTGTGGTTGAATATCTGCGTCTGACCGAGACGGGAGCTTCCCAGTACCAGCAGATGGAGAACAGTCGATTCGGCGTTCAGGTTGCCTTCGCTCTCGTTTATCTGGGGGTGGCGCTGGTGTTGCTGTTGTCGGCAATCTGGATCGGATTCGGATTTGCCAACCGACTGGTCTCACCAATCCGAACGCTGATATCGGCGGCCGATGAGGTGTCCAAAGGCAATCTTGTCGTCAAGGTGCCGACAGAGAAGTCCGGCGGTGACCTTGCCAATCTGGGCGAGACCTTCAACAAGATGACCGGGCAGTTGCTTGGGCAACGCGACGCACTGCTGGCTGCCAACGAACAGATCGACCGCCGTCGCCGCTTCAATGAAGCTGTGCTTTCGGGTGTTTCCACTGGTGTCATCGGCGTTGACGACGAAGCCTCGATCATGTTGATCAACCGCTCCGCGCTGGAGTTGCTGCAGCTTGACGAGGTTCAGATTCTGAACAAATCGCTCGTTGAAGTGGTGCCGGAACTTGATGAATGCATTTCGGATGTCCTGAAACTTGAGACCGACAGGGTTCCGGAAACGCAGATCGAGATCGCGCGGGGAGGGCGTCTGCGCACCATCAACGTACGCATCACCCGGGAACAATCGACCCGGCGCGAGCACGGGTTCGTGGTGACGCTGGACGACATTACCGATCTGGTTTCAGCACAGCGTAATTCGGCCTGGGCCGACGTTGCCCGGCGTATCGCGCATGAAATCAAGAACCCGTTGACGCCGATCCAGTTGTCCGCCGAGCGAATCCGTCGCCGGTATGGCAAACGCATTGAGGAAGACCGCCAGGTTTTTGATCAATGCATCGACACGATTGTGCGGCAGGTTGGCGACATCGGTCAGATGGTGGACGAGTTTTCTTCCTTTGCCCGGATGCGCAAGCCGACGAAAACGCAGGGGGACTTGCGTGAAGCTGTGCGGGATGCGGCCTTCATGCAGTCGGTCGCAAATCCGGATATCAGTATCACCGCAGATGTGCCCTCCAGCCCGGTGTCAGCCGTTTTCGATGCGCGTCTGGTTGGACAGGCTTTGACCAATGTGGTCAAGAACGCAGCGGAAGCTGTAAGCGCACGCACCGGTGACGACTTGCCCAAGGGCAAGGTGATGGTTCATTTGCGCGATGATTCCGATGGAGTCAGCGGCCGGATCGTGATTGACGTCATCGACAATGGCATCGGCCTGCCGGAAGAAAATCGCAGCCGGCTTTTGGAACCCTATATGACAACCCGGGAGAAGGGGACGGGCCTTGGCCTCGCCATCGTCCGCAAGATCCTGGAAGACCACGGCGGTGGCATCGAATTGCTCGACGCCCCCAAAAGCAACCCAGAGGACACGGGCACGCTCGTTCGACTGACATTGGCAGCACAAGCCGAGATCGAGGCGGAAACCGACCTGCAAAACCAGACTGTGACTTCCCATGGCGCATGATATTCTTGTCGTAGACGACGAAACCGATATTCGCGAGATGATTGCCGGCATCCTTGATGATGACGGCTATGGAACGCGGACCGCACATGATTCCGACAGCGCACTGGCCGCAGTGAAGGAGCGCAAACCTTCTCTGGTGATCCTGGATATCTGGTTGATGGGAAGCCGCCTCGACGGTTTGGCGCTGCTTGATATTTTCCGTGAAACCGACCCGGAAATGCCGGTTGTTATCATCTCCGGTCACGGCAATATCGAAACGGCTGTTTCGGCGATTAAACGCGGCGCTTACGATTACATCGAAAAGCCGTTCAAGGCTGATCGGCTGGTCCATATCGTCGAGAGGGCTCTCGAAGCCTCCAGCATGAAGCGTGAAATACGCGACCTGAAGCAGCGCAGTGGCGAGACCAGCGAGATTATCGGCAACTCTTCGGCTGCGCACAATCTGCGTCAGACCATTCAGAAGATTGCCGGGACGAACAGCCGTATTCTGATCGTTGGACCTTCCGGGGCCGGCAAGGAACGGGCGGCCCGGATGATCCACGACATGTCGCCGCGCGCCAAAAGTCCGTTCGTGGTGATGAATGCCGCGACGATCACACCTTCACGTATGGAAGAAGAACTCTTCGGGATCGAGGATGAAAGCGGCAATCTTCGCAAGATTGGTGCGCTCGAAGAAGCGCATGGCGGCACGCTCTATCTCGATGAAGTTGCCGACATGCCTGCCGAGACCCAGGGAAAGATCCTGCGCGTCCTTGTTGAGCAGAGCTTTGCCCGCGTCGGGGGCACCCAGAAGGTTCAGGTTGATATTCGAATCCTGTCCTCCACATCGAAGAACCTTGAAGAACACATCGCCTCTGGCCTGTTCCGCCAGGATCTTTATCACCGGCTGAGCGTGGTTCCGCTTCGTGTGCCGGGGCTTGCCGAGCGGAGGGAAGACATTCCGGTTCTGGTGCAGCATTTCATGACACAGATTTCGGGGGCGTCAGGCATTCCGCAACGGCCAATTGGCGACGACGCGATGGCCGTGCTGCAAACGCACGACTGGCCGGGCAACGTGCGCCAGTTGCGAAACAACGTCGAGCGCCTGATGATTCTGAGCCGCGGCGATCCGGACAGCACCATTACTGCGGATCTTTTGCCGGCCGAGATCGGCGAAACCCTGCCGAGCTTGCCGACGTCCGGCACGGGCGAACACCTGATGTCTGTACCGCTGCGCGAAGCACGGGAGATCTTCGAACGTGAATATCTTCAGGCACAGATCAAGAGATTTGACGGTAACATCTCGCGGACAGCCGAATTTGTCGGTATGGAACGGTCTGCGCTTCACCGGAAGCTGAAAACCTTGGGCATGACCTGAGGCCCTTCGGGAAGCGATAAGTAACGGCAAGGCGGGAAAGGGATCTTTCCATGAAAATCGTGATTTGTGGCGCGGGGCAGGTGGGCTACGGCATTGCCGAGCGTCTGGCTGCGGAACAGAACGACGTGTCTGTGATCGATTCTTCTCCGCAACTGATCAATGCCATCGGCGATCAACTCGATGTGCGTGGCTTCGTCGGGCACGGGGCGCATCCGGACGTTCTGGCGCAGGCCGGCGCCGAAGAAGCCGACATGATCGTTGCCGTGACGCTCTATGACGAGGTCAACATGGTGGCCTGTCAGGTGGCGCATTCGCTGTTCAACGTGCCGACCAAGGTTGCCCGCATCCGGGCCCAGTCGTATCTGCAGGGGCGTTGGCGCAATCTTTTCTCACGCGACCACATGCCGATTGACGTGATCATTTCACCGGAAATCGAAGTAGGCGAGATGGTTCTGCGCCGTCTGGCTCTTCCAGGAGCTGTCGAAACAGTGCGGTTTGCGGACGATCAGGTCGTTGTCGTCGGCATCATGTGCGAGGAAGACTGCCCGGTTGTGGATACGCCCTTGCGACAGCTTACCGAGCTCTTTCCGGATCTCGGCGCCGTTGTGGTCGGCCTCTACCGTAACAACAGGCTGTTTGTTCCCAAGAGCAGCGATTCCATCCTGACCGGAGACCTTGCCTACGTGGTTGCCCGCCGCGACCAGGTTCGCAGGACGTTGAGCATCTTCGGACACGAGGAGCCGGAAGCCGCGCGTGTCGTGATTTGCGGCGGCGGCAACATCGGGCTTTATGTCGCCAAAGCTCTCGAACAACGTCAATCCGGCACGAAGATCAAGCTGATCGAAGCCTCGCGCGAACGGGCGATGGCCGTGGCAGATGAATTGAAGCGCTCGGTTATCCTGCATGGTAGCGCACTGGATCAGACGATCCTGAATGAGGCGGACGCAGGCGACGCTGACACCATGGTGGCTCTCACCAACGAGGATGAAGTCAATATCCTGTCCTCCGTCATGGCCAAGAAACTTGGCTGTAAGCGGTCGCTGTCGCTTCTGAACAATCCGAGTTATCCAGCTTTTGCAAATGCGCTTGGGATCGATGCGTTCATCAACCCACGCGCCGTCACGATTTCCCGCATTCTGCAACATGTTCGGCGCGGGCGTATCCGAGGCGTGCATTCGCTTCAGAATGGTGCTGCTGAAATTGTTGAAGCGGAGGCGCTCGACACGTCCCCGCTGGTTGGCAAGCCGTTGCGGGTCATCGATCTTCCGTCCGGCATCCGTATTGGTGCGGTTTTCCGCGGTGGCGAAGTGCTCACTCCGAACGGCGAACTGCAAATCCAGGCGCAGGATCGTATCGTGATCTTCGCGGTTGCGAACCGTGTGCGTCAGGTAGAACAAATGTTCCGCGTGAGTCTTGACTTCTTTTAAGGCTGACTGGCTTCTTTCTGGCCTTGCTTTTGTGTGATCTACAGGCCAAAACTTTCAAAAATACCAATCGGTTCGTTTCGAACCACCCTGTTCTGGAGGATCCATGAGCCGGATTGCCTATGTCAACGGCCAGTATGTTCGTCATGCCGACGCTGCGGTGCATGTAGAAGACCGCGGGTATCAATTTGCCGATGGCGTTTATGAAGTGTGTGAAGTCTGGCAAGGCAAGATTGTCGATGTTCCAAGGCATCTGGATCGCCTCGGAAGATCGTTGAGTGAGCTGCGCATCGAATGGCCGATGGCGCGCAAAGCCGTCGAATTTGTGCTTCATCAGGTGGTTCGCCGAAACCTTGTCCGCAACGGACTGGTCTATATTCAGGTGACACGTGGTGTTTCCAAGCGCGATCACTTCTTCCCGCCGGCACATGTTGTGCCGTCGATTGTCGTGACGGCCCGTTCGGCCAGCCCGGCTGCTGCGCAGGCGCAGGCGGAACAGGGTATTTCGGTTGTCAGTTATCCTGAAAACCGGTGGCCGCGCGTCGATATCAAGACCGTCGCTCTTTTGCCTAACGTGCTGGCGAAGCAGAACGCAAAGGAACACGGTGGCAAGGAAGCCTGGTATGTCGATGCCGACGGTAATGTCACCGAGGGCGGATCGACCAATGCCTGGATCGTGACAAAAGATGGCGTTCTGGTCACCCGTCCGGCTGAAAACGGCATCCTTCGGGGAATAACCCGAGCAGTGATTCTGGATCTCATACAAAAGGAAGGGCTGACGTTCGACGAAAGGGCGTTTAGCCTAGAAGAGGCTTTCGACGCCAAGGAGGCCTTTGTCACGGCGGCCACCACTGTCGTGATGCCGGTGACACGTCTGGATGGAAGAACCATCGGAAACGGTCATCCTGGATACGTTGCAACCCGATTGCGCGAATTGTTCCATACTGCTACTGATTTGCAGGCGGTATGATTCGATTGGCTTCTTTGGGCCGAGAATACGAAACTGTTTCAGACCGAGGCAGACGGTCTTGACTGGTGGGCTATACGAAAAGCGGGCGGTGCGTCAAACCTTAGCCTTTGATATTCAACGGCTTTTGACGGAATGCTGCTGAAACGCCGGATGCTCGGCCGCATCCGGGGCAAATAGGATAAAAAGACTGATGGCTGAGCGCGCACAAAATCTTCAAGACACTTTTCTAAATCACGTTCGCAAGCAAAAAACTCCTCTGACGATTTTTCTGATCAACGGTGTGAAATTGCAGGGTGTTGTGACATGGTTCGACAACTTCTGCGTTCTGCTGCGTCGTGATGGGCATTCCCAGCTTGTCTACAAGCATGCGATTTCCACAATTATGCCAAACGGACCTGTTCAACTGTTCGATCAGGCAGAGGAAAACGCTGAAAAGGCAAGCTGATTGAAACCGAAGTCTCGCGCAGACGATTTTTCTAAATCCAATGGTTCCGAAGAACCAGGCCAGAAATCGCTAAGGTTGAAGGATACTGGGGTTGACCGTCTGCCCCAGCCTTTTCGTGCGATGATTTTGGAGCCGGTTCTGCAATTGCGTGGCGAGTCCAGCCAGGCAGACCTTCGTGGCAACCGCAGTCCGGAAGCGCGTCTGGAAGAAGCCCTCGGCCTAAGCGCCGCCATCAATCTCAAAATTGCGCATTCCGGCGTTGTCCGGATCAATAATCCCAGGCCCGCAACACTGTTTGGGGATGGCAAGGTTGCCGAACTTGCCGGCATCGTCGCGAGCGAGGATCTTGACCTCGTCGTTATCGATCATCCACTTACGCCGGTTCAGCAGCGTAACCTTGAACGCCGTCTCGAGACCAAAGTGATCGACCGTACCGGTTTGATCCTTGAGATATTCGGTGACCGGGCACGGACCAAGGAAGGTCGCCTTCAGGTCGATCTGGCGCATCTAACCTGGCAGAAAAGCCGTCTTGTGCGGTCTTGGACCCACCTTGAGCGTCAGCGCGGTGGG
This sequence comes from Stappia sp. BW2, assembly GCF_008107695.1. Classification (GTDB taxonomy): domain Bacteria; phylum Pseudomonadota; class Alphaproteobacteria; order Rhizobiales; family Stappiaceae; genus Roseibium. Next base: position 1,373,244 of record NZ_VIRG01000070.1, read on the forward strand.
GCGGGCTTCATGGGCGGTCCGGGCGAAACCCAGATCGAAGCTGACCGCCGTCAGATTCAGGATCGTATCATTGCGCTTCAGAAGCAGCTTGAGCAGGTTCGCCGTACGCGTGATCTGCACCGCAAGAAGCGCAAAAAGATCCCGCAGCCGGTGATTGCTCTTGTCGGCTATACCAACGCCGGAAAATCGACATTGTTCAATCGGATGACCGAATCCGATGTATTCGCCAAGGATCTTCTGTTCGCGACGCTTGATCCAACCTTACGTAAGGTCGCCTTGCCGCATGGCAAGGAAGTTATCCTGTCGGACACGGTGGGTTTCATCTCCGATCTTCCAACGCATCTGGTGGCCGCTTTTAGGGCGACGCTGGAAGAGGTGCTTGAAGCGGATCTCATCCTGCATGTGCGGGATATTTCGCATACAGACACAGAAGCGCAGGCAGAGGACGTCAAGAAGACGCTGACGGATCTTGGTGTCGATGCTTTGACCGGTGCGCCGATCATCGAAGTGTGGAACAAGATCGATTGCCTCGATCCTGCCTATCGCGAAAAGCTGCTGGAAGATGCCGGCGAAGAAGGTCCGATTGCCCTTTCCGCTTTGACGGGCGAAGGGATCGAGCAGCTTTACGCGCGCGTCGATGCCTTTATGGCGCAGCATGATGACATTCTGACCGTCAAGATACCTGTGGCCGAAGGAGCGTTGTTGGCGAAACTCTATCAGATGGCCGAGGTGATGGAACGTACGGACGCCGAAGATTTCGTGACGGCCGAAGTGCGCGTTTCCGACAAGCAGCGCGGTCCGTTCCGCGAGTTTTATGCAGCTTATCTTTAGCTAGTCACGTCGAAAGTATGCAAAATCGGGACGAGCCGCACGGACTATTTGTTCTTGGCGGCTTGCCAAGCTGCTTCCATCTCATCCAGCGTCATTGCTTCAAGCGTCGTGTCCGTTTTCACAGCCTGCTCTTCAATGGCTGCAAAACGTTTGCGGAATTTTCGGTTGGTGCGCCTAAGTGCCTCTTCCGGATCGATGTCCAGGTGCCGTGCGAGATTTGCAAGCGCGAACAGCGTGTCGCCGAGTTCATCTGATATCCGGTCTTTGTCCGGTGACGGCCCAGCAAGTTCCTCGTCCAGCTCGTGGGTTTCTTCTCGGATCTTGTCCAGAACCAGCCTTGCGTCATTCCAGTCAAATCCAACCCTTGAAGCCCGTCGCTGAAGCTTGTCAGCTTCCTGGAGGGCCGGGAAGGCAGTCGGGACGTCGTCGAGGAAGCCCTTTGCTGCTTCTTCGATGCCGAGCGATTCCTTGGCTGCGCGTTTTTCTGCCCGCTCTTCCGCCTTGATCCGTTCCCAGATACCTTTGACATGTTCCGGTTTTTCGCCGTTCTCGTCACCAAAAACATGCGGATGCCGGCGGATCATTTTTTTTGTGATGGCTTCCACCACATCGCCGAAATCAAAGTGTTCTTCTTCTTCCGCCATGCGGGCGTGATAGACGACCTGAAGCAACAAATCGCCGAGTTCTTCGCGCAGTTCCACCACATCGTTCTTGGCGATGGCGTCCGCGACCTCATAGGCCTCTTCCAGCGTATAAGGCGCGATGGTCTCGAATGTCTGTTCCAGATCCCAGGGACAACCGGTCATGGGCGTTCTGAGCGCTGCCATGATTTCAATCAGGCGGGTGATATCGCGGCTGGGTGTCATTGAGGGAAAACATCCTGTCTTCTTGTCATCCGGGATGATGCCTTTTGACATATCCAGGATGACAAGTGGAGTGAGAATTTACCCCCTGAGAGACGGATGCCAGAAGGTGACGGCGCGTTCCAGAAGTGCCACGAGGCCGTAGAACAGGGAACCGGCGAGGGCAGCGACGGCAATCTCGGCCCAGACCATGTCGACATTCATCCGGCCGACTTCCGTGGAGATGCGGAAACCCATGCCGACGATCGGTGTGCCGAAGAATTCCGCGACGATGGCACCAATCAGGGCGAGCGTCGAATTGATTTTGAGCGCATTGAAGATGAAGGGCATGGCCATCGGCAGGCGCAGCTTGAAGAGCGTCTGCCAATAGTTGGAGGCATAGGTGCGCATCAGGTCGCGTTGCATGGCCTCGGAGGCGGACAGGCCCGAAACCGTGTTCACCAGCATGGGGAAGAAGGTCATGATGATGACGACCGCAGCCTTTGATGGCCAGTCGAAGCCGAACCACATCACCATGATGGGGGCGACACCGATGATCGGTAGGGCAGACACCAGATTGCCGATTGGCAGCAGCCCTCGGCGGAGGAAAGGCACCCGGTCCACCAGGATTGCGGTGATGAACGCGGACCCGCAGCCGATGGCGTAACCGGCCAGAACAGCCTTCAGAAAGGTCTGGCGGAAGTCAGCCCAGAGTGTCGGACCGGAATTCGTCAGGCGAACCCATATTTCGGACGGGGCCGGTAGCAGAACCTTTGGAATGCCTGCGCCCGTCACGATGATCTGCCACAGCACCAGAAGCGTGATGCCAAAGAGTGTCGGAATGGCGATGTTGATGAGCCGGGTTGCGAGCGGAGACATGCGGCGCCACGTAGCAAGACGCTCCACGAACAGCCATGACGCCGCCCAGGTAGCTGCAACAAGAGCCCAGAAACCGAGCGTGGCCTCTCCGATATGGTTTGAGGCCGTCGCAATCAGCAACCAGGCAGCAACGGCGGTCACGAGACCAAGTACAACATCGCCAACCGGATTGCGCATGAAACCAAGTTCGTAACGCACACCGGCAATTGCCAGGATCACAAGGCAGATGGCCAGCCGAGGCACATCCATGACGCCGTAGTCGGGGCCGAAGATCGGACTGAAGAGGCCGATTACGACCATGGCAACGATGAACCAAGCCAGCAGCGCGGGCATATCCAGGCGGCTTTTTTTCGCGGTCATGGTGCTCATCAGGCCATCCCCATGCGTTTCAGCGTGCGTTTTTCGATCACACCAATCAGTGCAACCAGAGCCCCTGCCAGGAAGGCGGCCATCAAAAGTGCGGACCAGATCTGGACGGTCTGGCCGTAGTAAGATCCCGCAAGCAGCCTTGCTCCAAGGCCGGCAATGGCACCGGTTGGCAGTTCACCGACGATGGCCCCGACGAGCGAGGCCGCCATGCCGATTTTCATGGAGGTGAAGAGGTAGGGCACCGCATAGGGCAGGCGCAATTTCCAGAAGGCCTGGATACGCGTCGCCGAATAGGTGTGCATCAGGTCCATGTGGATGACTTCAGGCGATCTCAGCCCCTTCACCATGCCAACCGTAACCGGGAAGAAGGACAGATAGGTCGAAATCATGGCTTTCGGCAGCAGGCCGGAGATACCGACTGCGTTCAGAACCACGATGATCATGGGCGCAATGGCCAGAATTGGTATGGTCTGCGAGGAAATGACCCAGGGCATCAGCGACTTGTCGAGAACACGCGAATGGACGATTCCAATCGCCAGAACTATGCCGAGCGTCGTGCCGATGAGAAATCCTAGGAGCGTCGAGGACAGCGTAATGCCGGTATGATAGAGCAGGGACCGCTTGGAGGTGATTTTCTTGTTCACCGTCGTGTCCCAGATTTCCACCAGCACCTGGTGCGGAGCGGGAAGGACCGGGCGTTCCTGATAAAGCGTATCGGCAACGAGCTGTGAAAACGCGACGTTCTCCTGGCCGGCTCGTTTATAGATGTCTCGTTGGAAAGGCGCGTTGAGAGCAACTGCCGAGACGTACCACAACGCCAGAATGGCCAGCACCACCACGAGGACTGGGCCAACTGTGCCGGACATGAGGCCGGAAAACGGATTGGTGCTGCGGGACGGGGAAAGAGAGGTGTCGGTCATGTGACAATCTCCCATCCGGTTCGTTGTTTGATCAGCTTGCCTTTGTCTTTAAGTTTTTCGCCTGCCCAACGAAGATCATATTGCCATGTATAAAGAGCGTTCCCATGAGCCCTTATCTGTGGCTCATAGTTCTCCCATACATATTTGCTGATCGCAGTGACGCTTGCTTTGCCGCCATGAAAATCTATTGCTGAAATAATCCAATCTTCGAGATCGCTTCGAATTGTCATTTGTCTGCACCTCGATCAATCCTCATAGGAATGTCCCGCTTTCAGGCCTTCGCGCACCCGGTGAGCAATTTTCAGAAACTCAGGTGTTTCGCGAACATCGAGACTGCGCTCGCGCGGAAGGTCGCTTTCGATAACGTCATAGATACGTCCCGGCCGCGGGCAGAGCACGACGATCTTGGTCGACAGGAAAACAGCTTCGGGGATTGAGTGGGTAACAAAGACAACGGTCTTGTTGGTTTTTGCCCAAAGTTGCAGAAGCTGCTCGTTCAGGTGGTCGCGAACGATCTCGTCAAGCGCGCCGAAAGGCTCGTCCATCAAGAGCAGATCCGGCTCGACGGCAAGGGCACGGGCGATGGAAGCGCGCTGCTGCATTCCACCGGAGAGCTGCCAGGGATACTTCTTCTCAAAGCCGGTCAGGTTGACCAGTTCCATGTTGCGGGAAATGCGTTCTTGCTGTTCAGCCTTTGACAGCCCCATGATTTCCAGCGGCAACGCCACGTTCTTGGCAATCGTGCGCCAGGGGTAAAGGGCGGCAGCCTGGAAGACATAGCCATAGGCCCGGTTAAGGCGGGCGTCTTCCGGAGACACACCGTTGACCGAGATGGAACCGGCTGTCGGTTTTTCAAGATCGGCGATGACCCTGAGCAAGGTGGTCTTGCCGCAGCCAGAGGGACCGATGAAGGAAACGAAGTCTCCCTCTTCGATCTTCAGATCGATGTCTGAAAGCGCATGAACCGGCCCGTCGTTGGTCTCGAACGTGAGCGAGAGGTTCTCGATATCGATTACCCGGTTCGGGCTGGCGCTTTGTTTGTTTTCCACCATTGCGGTGTCCTTTGCGCTGGCAAGTGCAGTCATCAATTTCCTCGCGGCACGAAACGGGTCCGGTTTGACACTTTCGTTTCTTGAAAGTCCCCGCCCTTCTGAAGGGCGGGGACGAATTTGGATCAGACGCCGCTGGCGGGAATGCCGGTACGCTCCACCTTACGCGGTGCGGTCAGTTCCTTCCACGTGCTCAGCGCCTTGTTGACGGCCTGATGCGGTTTGCGCGCGACGAATTCGCCGTGACCCTGGCTGTGATTGACCGTGCCATCTTCAACGGCAACGCGGCCACGGGTCAGCGTATAGCGTGGCAGCCCTTTGACAGCCTTGCCCTCGAACACGTTGTAGTCGATGGCCGACTGCTGGCTGGAGGCGGAAATGGTCTTTGATTTTTCCGGATCCCAGACCACGAGATCGGCATCCGCGCCAACCAGAATTGCTCCTTTTTTCGGATAGATATTGAGGATCTTTGCAATGTTGGTTGAAGTGACGGCGACGAATTCGTTCGGTGTCAGACGGCCGGTATTCACCCCATAGGTCCACAACATCGGCATACGGTCTTCAAGGCCGCCGGTGCCGTTCGGGATCTTGGTGAAATCGCCGACACCGGTGCGTTTCTGATCGGTCGTAAAGGCGCAATGGTCCGTTGCAACCACCTGCAGCGAGCCGGAGGCGAGACCTGCCCAAAGGCTGTCCTGGTGTTTCTTGTCGCGGAACGGAGGCGACATGACCCGGCGGGCTGCATGGTCCCAATCGGCGTTCTTGTATTCGCCGTCATCAAGCGTCAGGTGCTGGATAAGCGGTTCGCCGTAAGCCCGGATGCCATTTTGACGGGCCCGGCGAATGGCTTCATGCGCCTGTTCGGAAGACGTGTGAACGATATAGACCGGCACGCCAGCCATGTCTGCGATCATGATCGCGCGGTTGGTGGCTTCGCCTTCCACTTCCGGCGGACGGGAATAGGCATGGGCTTCCGGACCGTTGTTGCCTTCTGCAAGTAGTTTTTGCTGCAAGGTGGCAACCACGTCTCCGTTTTCTGCATGCACCAGTGGCAAGGCGCCGAGTTCGGCGCAGCGTGAGAACGAGGCGAACATCTCGTCGTCATTCACCATCAAGGCGCCCTTGTAGGCCATGAAGTGTTTGAAGGTGTTGATGCCCTTCTGTTGCACAACGGTCTGCATGTCATTGAAGACCTGCTCGCCCCACCAGGTGATCGCCATGTGGAAGGAATAGTCGCAGTGGGCCATTGACGACTTGTTGTCCCACATCTGCAGCGCTTCCAGCAGGGATTGGCCGGGCGAGGGCAGGGCGAAATCGACAACCATGGTCGTACCGCCGGCAAGTGCCGCGCGCGTTCCGCTGTCGAAATTGTCCGTCGAGAATGTGCCCATGAAGGGCATTTCCAGGTGGGTGTGCGGATCGATGCCGCCTGGCATGATGTAACAGCCGGTCGCATCCAGGGTTTCGTCACCGGACAGGTTGGGTCCGATTTCGACAATGCGGCCGTCTTCGATTTTCACATCGGCTTCGTAGGAAAGATCGGCGGTAACAACCGTACCGCCCTTGATCACTTTGCTGGCCATTTGTGTTCCCCTTTTCGTTTGTCACTTGCCCGGTGCGAATTGCCGGTATTTCTGGCGGTAGTCTGCCTCAGGGGCAGGTTTCTACCGGTGCCGTTAGATCCCGGTCCTTCAGGATCATGGCGATATTCTCTTGCGCGGCGACCTCGCAGGCTTCTGAAAAGTCTATCGGTCGGTCCGTATATTCTGCGTCGAAAACCGGTTTGCCATCCCGGACATAAGCGCCAACGTCGGCACACCATCTGTCCTGAAAACAGCTTTCGGCGATCAGGAAATCCATGTGATCGATCAGGTCGGCTGTAAGGTCGGGCACATTTTTCTGACCGATACCGAGGTCGAGAGAATGTGCGATGGCAGCCAGCCTGGCGACATAGGCGACGACATCATCCGCAGTGATCGGAAATCCACTGTCGTTGTCATGAACGTCCATGTTGTCAGGTTCAATCGCGTCGAAGCCTTCGTTCTTGCAGGCCTCGAAACGGGATTTCATAATGGGAAGCAGGACATCAAGTCGGCGAATGTCGAGAAAACGTTCATCCGGCCAATCTTCATAGGTCTTGCCCACTACGTCTTCCGGAAAGGCTTTGTAGTCCTTCGAGCCAGCTTCCAGCGTACCGATGCTGACGTAGCATATGGTTCGGACCCCTTTCTGCTGCAGCGCGGCAAGGTCGTCCGGTGTCACCAGATCGGGGTGAAGATCCAGAACGCTGACCTGCCGGTTCAGATCGACCGGTTCGGTGAGCTGCCAATCCCAACTGTCGCCAACGGAGAAGGCATGGGCAGGTGCTGCGACCAGGAGCAGGCCGCAGAGCAGTACCAATGCCTTTCCGTTTGCGAGCATCTATTCGCCGTTCCTCTTTTCCGGTTCCGGATCAAGCCCGGGACAGTTTGGCTTGTACAAACGCGGCGCGGATCCGCACCGGTCTGCCGATCTTTTGCTATTCCACAATCTCCGCCGTTTCGACGACCGCGTGGAACAGGACGTCCGCACCAGCTTTTGCCCAATCTCTGGAGATCTCTTCTGCCTCGTTGTGCGACAGGCCGTCGACACAGGGGCACATGATCATCGCGGTTGGAGCGACCTTGTTGATCCAGCAGGCATCGTGTCCGGCGCCGGAAATGATGTTCTGGTGGGAATAGCCGAGGCGTTCGGCTGCACTGCGGACAGCCTTGACGCACCCCTTGTCGAATTCCACCGGGTCGAAGCCACCGACTTTTTCGAACTCCACGTCCAGTCCCATCTCATCGCAGATCTTCTTCGCGCCTATTTTCAGGCGGTCTTCCATATCCTTGATGACGGCAATGTCGGGAGAGCGGAAATCGATGGTAAAGACGGCCTTGCCGGGGATCACGTTTCGAGAATTCGGGAAGACGTCGATATGGCCTGCGGCGCCAACGGCATGTGGTGCATGCGACCAGGCGATTTCGTCGACCAGTTGAAGAATGCGGGCCATGCCGAGGCCGGCATTCTTGCGCAAGGGCATCGGTGTGGAACCAGTATGGCTGTCCTTGCCCGTAACGGTGACTTGTGTCCACGACAGGCCCTGGCCATGAGTAACGACGCCGATGTCCTTGCCTTCCGCTTCCAGGATCGGGCCCTGCTCGATATGCAGCTCGAACATGGCGTGCATCTTGGTCTTGCGGGCACCGACTTCTTCATCGCCAACCCAACCGATGCGTTTCAGCTCGTCGCCGAATTTCAGACCTTCGTGATCACTCCGGTCATAGGCCCAGTCCTGGGTGTGAACACCGGCGAAGACGCCGGAGGCAAGCATTGCCGGAGCAAAGCGTGTGCCTTCTTCGTTGGTCCAGTTGGTGACAACGATCGGATGTTTTGTCTTGATGCCGAGGTCATTCATGGTGCGGACGACTTCCAGCCCACCGAGAACGCCCAGAACGCCATCGTATTTGCCGCCGGTCGGCTGCGTATCGAGGTGGGAGCCGACATAGACAGGCAGGGCGTCCGGGTCTGTTCCCGGACGCGTCATGAACATGTTGCCCATGGTGTCGACAGCCATGCTCATGCCGGCTTCCTCGCACCACTTCTGGAACAGCTTACGGCCTTCGGCGTCTGCGTCGGTCAGGGTCTGGCGATTGTTGCCGCCGGCAACACCCGGTCCAACCTTGGCCATCTCCATCAGACTGTCCCAGAGGCGTTCTGCGTTGATCCTCAGGTTTTCGCCGGGGGCTGCCATGTCTGTGTCTCCTAAAACGTGTCTATGTCTCTGGTCTTGCCGGATGTCAGTCGATTGCGTTCAGCACGCTGCGCAGCTTACCGAACAGTTCGTCGATCTGTTCCTTTGAAATAATCAGGGGTGGAGAGAGGGCGATGATATCTCCAGTGGTCCGGATCAGCAGCCCGTCGTCATAGGCCTTCAGAAAGGCCGAGAACGCCCGCTTGGTCGGTTCGCCGGCAATCGGGGTCAGTTCAATTGCGCCAATCAGGCCCAGGTTGCGGATGTCGATGACATTCGGGCAATCCTTTAGCGAATGCAGGCCGTCCTCCCAGTATTGGGCAAGGTCGGCGGCGCGCGTCAGGAGACCTTCTTCCTCATAGGTGTCGAGCGTTGCGAGTGCGGCCGCGCAGGCGAGGGGATGCGCGGAATAGGTATAACCGTGGAACAATTCGATCATGTGTTCCGGACCGGTCATGAAGGCTTGATAGATGTCGGACGTGCAGAATACGGCGCCCATTGGAATGACGCCGGAGGTCAGCCCCTTCGCCGTTGTAACGAGATCCGGTGTGACACCGAAGAAGTCGGTCGCAAACGGCGATCCCAGACGGCCGAAGCCGGTGATGACCTCATCGAAAATCAGCAAAATGCCGTTCTGTGAGCAGATGTCGCGCAGGCGTTCCAGATACCCCTTCGGCGGGATCAGAACGCCGGTCGAGCCTGCAACAGGTTCGACGATCACAGCGGCAATTGTCGAAGGATCGTGAAGCTGGATGATACGGATCAGCTCTTCGGCATATTCGGCGCCGCTTTCCGGCATGCCGCGGGAAAATGCGTTGCGTTCGGGGTCGTGCGTGTGGCGCATGTGGTCGACGCCGGTGAGCATCGTGCCGAAGGTCTTGCGGTTGGAGACAATGCCGCCGACCGAAATGCCTCCAAAGCCGACACCATGATACCCGCGCTCGCGACCAATCAAGCGGGTGCGTGTGCCCTGACCGATGGCGCGCTGGTAGGCAAGCGCGATCTTCAAAGCGGTGTCGACACTTTCCGATCCGGAGTTGGTGAAAAAGACATGGTCCAGCGGGGAGGGCATCATCGCTGCAAGACGGGCGGCCAGTTCGAACGCCTTGGGGTGGCCCATCTGGAAAGCGGGAGCGTAGTCCAGTTCGGCAATCTGCTTTTGCACCGCTTCAACGACCCTGGGCCGGGAATGGCCGGCATTGCAGCACCAGAGCCCTGCCGTGCCGTCGAGCACCTGCCTGCCGTCGGCGGTGGTATAGTGCATGTCCTTGGCGGATACGAACATGCGCGGAGACTGTTTGAACTGCCGGTTGGCCGTGAACGGCATCCAGAAAGCTTCGAGATTGTTGGTGGCAGCCTGGCTCGATGCTGACATACGTCCTCCTTGCGACCCTTCGTTATGGAAGCGGCCGACTGTTGCGAAATTGTGTTGGAAGGAATAGCACGCGCACCGCGTCAACGGCAGTGCCCACTGCGCCGGTCCTCTCCCCACACTGTTCCTAGGCGTTCCGGATGGGCTTTTGCCTCTTTCCTGTCCGCCTTAATCCTCTGTCTGGCCTTGCAGCCTGTCCGGTTTTGCCCGGATTTATGTAGTGGCCGAAGGTCGCCGGTGGTTCAAGACATCCCCATTGCGAGGGACGGATCAATCGACTAGCCTTCTGACCAACTGGTCAATTTACCCTAGGAGGGATTTGACCAAATGGTCAAGATGCAAATCCGGTTGTCATGACTAATTTCTGGTCATTCCTTCCGATGCCGCATTTGCCAAGCGTTGAATCGGTGTAATTTCAGGAAATTACACTGTTATGAATTGGGAACAGGGTTGGTATCCTTCGGGGCAGAAAGCGGAACAATTGATGGCGGATTTGGGCGGGCAAGCACAGGCATCTTTGAAATCAGGCGGACTGAGCCGGATCCAGGAAAAGAACCGGTCCCTGATTCTGGAGGCGGCTCTCGGCGAGTTTTCCATGAAGGGATTTTCCGGCGCGACCGTTGAACGCATTGCCGCGGATGCGGGAATGTCGAAGTCCAATCTGCTCTATTACTTCTCATCGAAGGAAGCGATCTACAACGCGACGTTGGCTCATATTCTGGAAGTCTGGCTGGCGCCCCTGAAGACGCTTAATCCGGACGGAGAGCCGGCGCAGGAATTAGCCGCCTATATCCGTCAGAAGATCGAGATGTCGGCCAGATTTCCCGAGGCGTCGCGGCTGTTTGCCAATGAGGTGATGCAGGGCGCACCACAGATATTGCCGATCCTGCAAACGGACCTTAAGCGGCTGGTTGCCGAAAAGAGCCAGGTGATCGAAGACTGGATTGCGGCAGGCAAGATGCGCAGTGTCGATCCCGTGCATCTCATTTTCACGATCTGGGCAACAACGCAGCATTACGCTGATTTTTCCGTACAGATCAAAGCTTTGACCGGAAAAGACCTTTCCGATGCGGCCTTCCAGGCTGAAACGGAAGCCGCGGTGACGACGCTGATCCTGAACGGTGTCGGCCTGAGTTTGCCAAGTGAAGACGGACTGGCGGAATGAGCGGCGGCGATGATCCGCACGCGTCATCCAGAATCGAGGTGACCGGTCGGCTTTTCATACTCAGGGAAGATTTGACCGAAGACTTTATTCGAGCTTCCGGGCCTGGCGGGCAGAATGTCAACAAGGTGTCGACGGCTGTTCAGCTTCGGTTTGATCTTGCGGGCAATGAAACGCTGCCGGAGGACGTCAAGTCGCGTGCCGCAAAAATTGCCGGAAGCCGGCTGACCCTCGGCGGCGAGATTGTCTTGCAGGCAGATAGGTTTCGGACACGCGAACGGAACCGGGAAGACGCGCTGGAGCGTCTTTTGGGATTGCTTCGAAAGGCGACGGAAAAGCCAAAGCCTCGCAAGGCGACAAAACCGACCCTCGGCTCCAAGAGACGCCGTCTCGATGCAAAGAAACAGCGTGGCCAGATCAAGAAGATGCGCGGCCGGTCAGCGGGTTACGACGGTTCGTAAACCGGAGCCGGCTGCTTTTTCCGGGGCATCCCTGGTTGGTAACATGGGCGCATATCCGCTGTTGGACCGGTTCACACCCCGCCGCGCTTCTGGTCATTGATGACAAGACCGAGCGGAAATCTCTGCCTTGAACGTGTGGAATTGATTTTTCAGATATCCCGCCCGGATCGGGCAATGCCGTGGGCAATCAGGCGATCGATGATTTCCGGATAGCTGACACCGCTCGCCGCCATGGCTTTCGAGTACATGCTGATGTTTGTAAAGCCCGGGATCGTGTTGAGTTCGTTGATGAGGACGTCCATGCTCTGGGTAACAAAAAAATCAACACGGGCCATTCCATCGCAGCCGAGTGCGCGAAAGGCTTTTGCTGCCAGTTCTTTCAACCGGCTCTCAACTTCGCTCGGCAGTTCCGCCGGCACTTTCAGCGCCGCACCGTCTTCGTCGACATATTTGGCGTCGTAGGTGTAAAAGCCGTGGCTCTCGGCAGGGGCGATTTCTCCTGGCCGGGAGACGAACAGCGTGCCATCGCACTCTTCCAGAACCGCAAACTCGATCTCACGTCCAAGCACAAATTCTTCGGCAAGAAGCTTGCTGTCGTGCTTGAAGCCTTCTTCAAGGGCAGCGTCATACTCGGTCGCGGTCGTAACCTTGCTGACACCGACAGAGGACCCTTGCCGCGCAGGTTTGATAAAAACAGGCTGGCCAAGATCAGTCTTCAGTAACTCGAAAGCCGGAGCATCATCCGGGCGAATGGTAATCGAACGGGCGGTTGGAAGGCCTGCCTCGGTCAGAAGCCGTTTTGCGAGGTCCTTGTCGAGCGCGTTCGCTGACCCGGCGATACCGCATCCAACGAGCGGTACCCGAGCCACTTCCGCAAGCCCTTGCACGGCGCCATCTTCACCGTGGAGACCGTGGAGCACCGGAAACAATGCATCGAGCTTTGCAAGATCATGAGGTGCTCCGCTTTCGTCCAGCGCTATCGCTCGTCCCTTGCCACCCGGAACGAGGCAAATCTCACTGCCGGAAGAGGGCCGTGTCAGATTTCCATTTTCATAACTGCTCAACAGCCATTGCCCCTCTCGGGTCACATACACGGGTACAGCGTCGTACTTGGAAGGGTCCAGCGCGTGCATGACATTCGTGGCGGAAAGAACTGAGACTTCGTGTTCGGCGGAACGGCCACCGAAGAGGACGGCAACGTGGAGTTTCTGAGATTGAGAGGTCAAAAAAGTCTCCAGTAGAATCGCATAAGAAAATTGAACTTGGCATCAGCGATAGCGCGATATTACGGCGCCGCAAAGTCTGACGACCTTTTACGCAAGCATTTCACGCGACACCGGCCTTCTATCTATCCGCGGCGTGACCGACCTGAGAGAACTTCCGATCGTAATCTTACCGTCGTGGTATTGGTTTTCCGAAAAGGATGGTTTTGAATTGACGCATTGGCCGAGCTGAGATGGTGATAGAAAAAGACCGTTTGGCAACGTGAAATTTTCAGAAGAAATTTGTTAAATGAAAGACGAACTCCGCAAAACATATACGTCAGCAAACAAGGCGGCCTGGAATGCGTCAGCATCGTTGCACAGCAGTGGTGAACGGTGGAAGCTTTTGCTGGAAGAGGCTTCAAGACCCGGGTTCAGTGTTCTGGACGAGCACTTGATTGCAACTTTGAAACGTATGGATTTCAAAGGAAAAACAGCAGTTCAAATTGGCTGCAACAACGCCAGAGAGCTGTTGTCACTGGCATCCCTTGGAATTCGACCCGCCCTGGGGATCGATCAATCAGGTGAATTTTTGGCGCAGGCTCGTCAGCTTGCTGACGCCGCCGGTTTGGCGCTTCGCTTCCTGGAAGCTGATGTCTATGATCTGCCAGAAGATGTTGGCAGTTACGATCTGGCCCTTATCACCATCGGTGTATTGAACTGGATGCCCGATCTATTCGGCTTTTTCCGCATTGTGGCCGGTCTCCTGAAACCCGGTGGGGCTCTGGTGATTTACGAGACACATCCGTTTCTCGAGATGTTCGATCCGGACAGCAAAACGCCGTACGAACCTTCATTCAGTTATTTTGACCGTCGACCGCAAGTCGTATCCGATGCCATCAGTTACGACGGCAAGAACCACGGGAAGGGGGAGACCGGCTATTGGTTTATTCATTCACTCGGTGACATCGTCAGCGCGGCCGCCGCGTCAGGTCTACAAATTATCGAGTTGAAGGAATACGGCCATTCCATTCGCGAACCTGAGTACGACCTCTATGAGAACCGGGATGCCCAGGTGCCGATGTCGTATTGTCTGGTTGCAGCAAAGCCCTAGATGTCGCCAGCCGAATGCCAGCCTGGTGATGGTGTGCGGGCGAGCTCAGCAAGCGTGTTTTTAACCCGATTTCAGCCCGCAAATGACGGGCAGGCGAGGGGCGTAATAAGCGCTATGCGAAGTAGGGTGAACTGATTTTCATGGGGCGTATCAGGCCCCAGCGTGTCTCCTGAGGCGGCCCGAACGCGCGAAATCCAGCCTTTTTGTATGCCGTGATGGCACGAATGTTTTCCGGGTGAGGATCGGTTGCGACGACGGGAGCGCCTTCCTCAAACAGCATCTTCACGTGCTGCGAGATAAAAGCAGGTCCATGACCTTTGCCTGTCAGAACAGGGTCGCCAATGTATTGGTCAATGCCTCTGGCGCCCGCGGGAAGCCCGTAAAAATGATGATCTTCAGAGCCATGGACCGTGTAGTCCTGTATGTAGGCAAAGGCGCCTTCCGCCGTTGAGACAATCCATCGTCTTACCTGAGGATCTGCCAGCTTTTGCTCTGTGTAAGGCTCAACATTGTCCCACCATGCACGAACATGCGGTCGGGATAGCCATTCCGCCAGCAGACCAAAATCGGCTGGTGTTACCCTTCGAAAAGCGTATCGATCGGTTGCTGACATGTCCGTTAAATATCATAGGAATTATCGAAGCGGGACGGCTTCCTGTTCGTCACATCGTGTAATCCTCCGGAAGCCAAAGCTGTATCGGAGACCCTGCGTGCGATTTGGTGATGGCCTGGACCTATTTCGTTGGCGACGCTTGAAAGGCCTTCCGAGAGACCTGCGCGACAGACAATCAGACCTGGCAAAGGGCAAAGGCGTGGGCGCTCTGGAAGGCTCTGGTTTGCCGGTCTGGGTTGTCGAGCCCAGACATCGATGGGACACAAGCCAGAGCTTTGCAGGCAATGTGCAACGAAGAATAGAGATCCATGTCAGATGGAAACTCAACGGCGGTTCATTGCGGGTTACCGAGCCCGTGAGGCGTCGTCTTCAGAACAGATTGTTCCCAACAGGAAATCGCGATGCAGAATTACACTTACAGCCGGCACGTCATTCTTTCCGGATGTTCCGGTGGTGGAAAGTCGACCCTTTTGGAGGAACTTGCCCGACGCGAGTTTCAGACAGTTCCGGAACCAGGCCGCAGGATTGGCGCGGAAGAACAGCGCGGCGAGGGGAAGGCGCTTCCCTGGGTTAGTCTTGAAGCTTTCGCAAGGCGTGCCATCGAGATGTCATCCCGAGACCGGGAACAGTTTTCCAGTGCCGACAGTTGGGTCTTTTTCGATCGCGGTCTTATCGACGCAGCGGTCGCGTTGGAGCACGCAACCGGGATAGCAGCATCTGATACTGTCAGCAAAACAGCCCGGTATCATCACCAGGTTTTTCTGACTCCGCCCTGGCTTGAGATTTATGAGACAGACAGTGAACGTCAGCATTCTTTTGATGAGGCTCTTGCAGAATACCAGCGATTGCTCGCAACCTTCGAGCAGCTTGGGTACGATGTAATCATCCTGCCAAAGATTGACGTCAAAAACCGTGCGGACTTTGTTCTGAGACGTCTGTGCTGACTTCTGACGCTCAAAATCAGTATTCGGTTCTTGCCAGCTTCGCCTTGCGCCGAATTATGGAATGCCGATGGAGTTGCACGATGCATCGTCTTGCTGAATAGGAGAAAGAACGGAAAGGGACCTCAGAAACCAACAAGGGCCGGCGTTCCTCGGGAGAGGCGAACCGTTTCACCGTTCCATGCTCGATTACCTCTCTTTGCCATGATGTGGAAGGAGGGCGTTCTTATTCCGGAATTGGGCTTGGCAGCGCGTTAAATCACGCAAAATGATCGTCTGCCAATCTCCCGAATAGCCGCTGGTCAAAATGCTGTCCACGCAGGATCATTTTCTGCCGCTGGGTGCCTTCCAGTCGAAAGCCAGCTTTCTGCAAAATGCGATCCGACGCTTCGTTTCCTGCCAATGTCCAAGCTTCAAGACGATATAGCAGCATGTTTTTATGACAGTGGTTCGTGACCGCTATCAATGCTTCTGTCGCATATCCTTTGCCCCAATAGCGTTTGTCATACTCGTAACCGACAACCGCAAACGAGGCTTGCCTGCTGATGGAGTTCAAGCGAATGCAACCTACTATGGCTCCCGTCCTGCTCTCTCGAACCATCCAGCCATACCCTTTGGATTGGCAGCCTGGACCATCCAGTTGACTAGTGCCTTCGTTCGTTTCTCAGAAGGCTTTCGGGGCAGGTCGGTATATTCGGATATTTCTGGTGCCGACAAAATGGCGTGATACGCTTCCCAGTCTTCAGAACGTACAGGAGACAGTTGCAAGCGATCGGTTTCCAAGTTCGCCATCTTACAAATGCCTCACGCCAAGATTATAGCCTTCGCCACGAAGCCAACAGGTTGACATGCTGGTCAGGGGAGGAGGCTGTCCGCTATCCCAGGGAGGACGGATAAGGTGCGCTGGGAACTTTGTGAATTGACGCATCAGAGATCAGTCGCGTGCCAGCTGATTGGCAATCAACTCGGCCTTCATCCAGTGCGTCTCGCTTTGAACATGACCGGCTCGGACATACTTGCCCATAGAAACTGGCATGTCGCCTTCGTTAAACGCGTCGGCAATGCGCACCACAAAGCCTTCCTGTTTGGTGAAGTCCAAAGACGCAATAATCTCTTCGAACAGACTGGCTCTGAATCCCCCGCGAAAGAGCGTCGGCACGGAACTGATGCCGAGTTCTTCAAACCTGCACAAGGTCTTGTCCCAGCTCTGGATCTCCTCGCCGATAATCCATGCGAACCCAAGGAAATAGGACGATAACGAAGTATAGGCGACAGAGTGCCACGCATAAAGATTTTCGCCAACGATGCGTTCATCGTCTGCCAATTGCGGAGAAATGCTGGCAGCAAAAGCCTTCAGCCAGTCACGGGACGGATGGTAACGGCTATCAGGACTGCGGGCGAATGTACCACCGTTGTGAATTGTCGTGTTTTCACCATCCATCTTTTCGGTAATGACGAGATCTTCCACCATGAGACCTCGCACCGATCCCATGGTCTTGTCGTCGCTGGTGCTTCCAGGCGACATGGGCAAATGGAAGGTTCGTCCATACTTTTTCATTCTGCAGAAATAGACGTTGTTCTGTATGGCAAGCAAGTCGGCTTGTATTCCATGCTCTAGCGACCGACGCTCAACAAAGCGGGAAGCGTGACGTTCTTGAATTGGACATGTGAGACATTTTAGTCCGGCGTCTACACAAACAAATCGCATAATCAATATTATGGAACATCTGTGTTAGTGGCAGTTTGTTTCGGTGTACCAGTGCCTTAGCTGCAGCCATCGACTGTCGCTTGAGATTTGCTCTGGAAAGCGCGTCGTTTCATGTACGGCTGACTGGTCGACGACGTGGCTCAGTCGCCTTCGGAGCCGTCGATCACTTTTCGCGCGATGTCGTAGGAAAATCCGGCGCGGCACAAGGCAGCCAGGTCCTTGTCGCGGCGGTCATCGCGTGCCGGTGTCGTTCTGAACGGTCCGAGACGTCTGCGTCTTGCAAAGATTTGGGCAGCTTCTTCGTCGCTCCGCTCGTCCTGTGCCAGCACCGTCTGAATTGTGGTTCTGTCGACACCTTTGGCTGTGAGCTGCGCTTCGATCTTACGGGTTGATCCGCCACGGCGCCGCAATCCGGCGGTTTTGGTTTCCGCGTAGGTTTTGTCGTTGACGAGACCTGTCTGGACGCATTTTTCAACGACAGCGTCGATCACATCCGAATAGTCGGCCGGTTCAAGCTCAAGGCTCAAACAGGCTTTGAGCACCTTGCGTTCGAGAACCTTGCGAAGATTGGCTGCCGATGTTGCATAGCGTTCCAGATAATGAAGCGCAGACCTGATCAGCCGGTCTTCGGTCGGTGGTTTATATCGCGGCTTATCAGCCATCGGTCGATAGGATGCTTTCTTTGCCCATGACGGCGTTTTCCGCGGTCAGAACCATTCCATCATATGCCGGTTCTACGGTCTCAGGCAGTTCAGCGGACAGAACGTGGTAGTCCAAGTCATTGTGAAGATTGGTGAAAATGGCGCGTTTCGGTGCAATTTTACCAGTCCACGAAAGCGCATCCGTAAGGCAGAAATGGCTTGGGTGCGGTCTGCGGCGCAAGCAATCCAGGATCAAAAGATCGAGGTCTTTCAACTGGTTAAGGGTCGTTTCGGGAATGTCCGAAACATCTGGAATGTAGGCAGCGCCACCGATGCGAAACCCGAGTGCATGGATCTCGCCATGGACGACATCGAATGGTTCGAATGTGATCGCGCCGCCGCTTCCATCGATTGTAACAGGCTTACCCGGCTGAAGTTCACGCCGCTCCAGAATGGGTGGGTAGTTGGACCCTGCCGGTGTTTCGAAACAATAACTGAATGCCGAGAGTGCCCTGTCGGAGGTTACGTCATCCATGTAGACAGGCACTCTTTTGCCGGACTGGACCCAGAAGGCTCGCAAGTCGTCAATTCCGTGCAGATGATCGGCGTGGGAATGGGTGTATAGAACGGCATCCAGCTGCTTCACGTTCGCAGCCAGAAGCTGCGACCTGATGTCGGGGCCGCTGTCTATCAACACCGTTGTGCACTTGTTATCCACACGCTTTTCCACAAGAAGCGCACAGCGGCCGCGTCGGTTCTTCGGCTCATTGGGATCGCAGTCGCCCCAATCGTTGCCGACACGCGGCACGCCACCGGACGAACCGCATCCGAGAATGGTCAGCGTCAATGTCATGAAGCAATCGCTTTTGTTTGCTGGCTCTTGCGAGGCACCTTGTTGAAAAGGCGAAAGAAATTGTCTGTGGTTTGCCGGGCAATCTCTTCTTTCGAGACACCGCGCGTTTCCGCCAGAACCGCTGCTGTCATGGCCGTATAGGCCGGTTCGTTTCGCTTGCCGCGCTTGGGCTGCGGGGCCAGATAGGGAGCGTCGGTTTCCACCAGCAAACGGTCGGCCGGCAGTTCACGGGCTATGTCGCGGATCTCTTCAGAGCGCTTGAAGGTCAATATTCCGGAAAAGGAAACATAAAGGCCAAGCTCGATACCCGTCAGTGCGAGATCGCGGCCGGACGAGAAGCAGTGCAGAAGGGCGGGGAAGGCCCCCTTCCCCATTTCCTCGCGCAAGATCGTGGCCATGTCGTCATCTGCGTCGCGTGAGTGAATGACAAGCGGCAAACCAGTGCGCCGTGCTGCCTCAATATGGATGCGCAGACCTTCCGCCTGTGCGTCGCGCGGAGCCTTGTCGTAGAAAAAATCCAGACCAGCCTCACCAATCGCCACCACCTTGGGGTGGTTCGTCAACTGCACGATTTCGTCGGCTGTTATGCCGCGCTCCGTCCCGGCGTTGTGGGGGTGTGTTCCAACCGAACAATAGACGTCCGGATATTCTTCCGCGATTGCACGCACCTGGTCGAATTTGCGGATATGGGTGCAGATGGTCACCATCAGCTCCACACCGGCCGCTTTGGCCCGGGCGATCAGGTCGGCGCGTTCGCCGTTAAAATCAGGAAAATCGAGATGGCAGTGGCTGTCGACGAGCATTTAGGATCCAAATGTCATTGATTGGTAAGCCGCATATAGGTGCTATAGCAGCCTTTTAACAAGAGAATCGGATCTTGCCCAAGTCACGAAGCGCCGACTAGAGCGATTTTCGTCTCGTTCCGGCGCATCATTGATACACCTTGTGGCCGTCAGGCGGCGCGCAGCGCGAAGAAGAAGTCCAGCACGACCTGTTTCTTGTCGAGATTGAGCGCATCCGCGTCCCGGACCGCCTTGTTCATCTTGTCCCAGAGCTCGACGATTCCGTGAGCTTCGCGGACACCGTTGGCAAGGTTCCGGCGCATGCGGTCATGCAGCCAAATCTGCATGATGTGCTGGAAGCTTTCCCAATTGTCGGATTGGCCACGAGCGGCAACCAGATCCGCCAGTGCATGGACTGCCGCCAGATCTAGCTGTTGTGGCCGATCGGCAAGTTGACGAACGCCCTTGGCAATGGCCAAACCATCGCCGGAAAGCAACGTGATGGCAGAGCGAAGGCTGCCATCAGCTGTCAGCGCCAATTCACGAAGGTCCTCCGGTGAGCCAACCGAGGCACCAGACAGATCCTGCAGGCCCTCTGCGATTTCTTCCTCGGTCAACGGATCAAGATCGAGCCGTCGGCATCTGGACCTGATGGTCGGCAAAAGACGCCCGGGCGCGTGGCTCAAGACCAGGAACAGGCACCTTTGCGGCGGTTCTTCCAGGATCTTCAAAAGAGCGTTGGCGGAACTGATGTTCATGTCGTCCGCCGCATCGACAATGCAGACTCGCCAGGCCTTCGCCGATGCGGTTGTGCCAAAGAAGGAGACGGTTTTGCGAACCTCGTCCACCGGCAGATCAGCCTTGAACCGCTTAGACTTGTCGTCCCAGGGGCGGCGCAGATGCAGGATATTCGGATGTCCGCCTGCTTTGAGCTGACGTGCAACGGGATGATCCGTCAGGACGGCAAGGTCCCGTGCGGCGGAGACTTGTGGGCCGAATCTGTCCGGATTGGCGATTACGAAACGCGCGAAACGAAAGGCGAGTGTCGCCTTGCCAATGCCTTTCGGCCCACCCAGGATCCAGGCATGATGTAGCCGTTCGGATCTGTAAGCCTCCAGAAGCGCCTGTTCGGTCCTGGCGTGCCCAATCAGGCGGTCGCGTTCGTGCGGCAATGGATACCCCGGCAGGGCATCGACCTCTGGAATGTCGATTGGTTCATTGGCACGGGCCATCAATATGCCTCTGCGGGTATGCCGGTTGAGGTTTTGTCTTGTGGCAGGTCGCCGGAAAAGGTTTTCACCACGGCATCACGAATGGCGGCTGTGACTTCATCAAGGTCCTTTGAACCGTCAATGACCGCAAATCGAAAGGATTCGTTTTTTGCGAGTTCGAGAAACAGGTCGCGTCTGCACTGATGAACCTTGAGATCTTCGTCCTCGAACCGATCCGGTCCGCCGCTGTCATCTGTGCGAGACCGTTCGGCCACCCGGGCAAGCCCGATTTCAACCGGAACGTCGATCAGAATCGTCAGGTCTGGATAAACACCGGCGACCGCTGCCGTTTCCAGCAGCTTCAGATAGTCACGGTCGACACCTGCCTCGCCCTGATAGACCCAGGTTGAATCGGCGTACCGGTCGCAAAGCACCCAATCTCCGCGCTCAAGCGCCGGCTTGATGGTCGTATCGACATGGTCTGCCCGTGCAGCGGCAAACAACATTGCCTCACCGCGCGGTCCCAGATCCTTGGCGCCGCCAGAAAGCAGCATAGCCCGGATCTTTTCAGCCCCCGGTGAGCCACCAGGCTCCCGCGTGACAACGACTGACTGGCCCAGACTTTCCAGATAGGTTTTCAGGCGGGTGATCTGGGTCGATTTTCCGGCCCCCTCGCCGCCTTCAAAGGTGATGAAATATCCTGCCACCCGTTCCCGGCTCCGCTTGTTCTTGTTGGTCTTTGTCACCGGCTTTAACAGCAAATGCAATCGTTGTGGACCGTTTAGCCGATCCAGCCAAACAGAAGTTCCTGCAGGCCGTCGAGAGCACGTCCGATCATGGTCCCTTCCGCAACCGCATTTCCGGTCACGAGAGGAGACCGGTAGACGATGCCGTCCTTGCCGATCACGCGGATTTCGCCAACCTTCTCTCCGGCCTGGACAGGCGCTGGAAGCGGGCCGTTGTAGATGACCCTGATGCGGTAGTCCAGCGTGCCGCCACGCGGCAGAAGCACGTTGACGCTCTTTTCGGAGATCAAGGGCACAGACCCGGAAACGCCGCCGAAAACACGGCCATCGGCAACAACCTCGCCCGCTGAAAACAGCGTCTGGACGGAGAAATATTCCCAGGCGCCCTCAATGACTTCCTTGAGCGTCTGTAGCCGGTGTTTGTCGGAGGAGAGACCGGCAACGGCCGCGATCACCCTTCGCCCGTTCCGGTCCACCGAACCAAGGCCGGAATACCCAGCCTCAGCATCACTGCCGCCGCCAAGGCCGTCGAGGTTCCGGATTTCGCCAAGCAAGGGATTCTTGTTGCGCTGAAATATCTTGTTCCAGGTGAAATCTGGGATTGCAAACATCGGATAGAGATCGGCGTGGTTCTCCAGAATATATTCCGCAAGCCTTGCCTGGTCCCGGACCGTTGTCTGACTGGGAACCTCAGGATAGCCGGTGGGATTGCCGAAGCGGCTGTTTTTCATGCCGATGGATTGCGCAAGTTCGGTCATGCGCACCGCGAAGGCTTCTTCTGATCCGTCAAGGCATTCCGCCAGCACGATTGCGGCATCATTGCCGTTGTGTACCAGCAGACCCTTGAGCAGATCTTCAACCGGAATGTCAGACTTGATGGCGGCGAACATTGTTGCGCCACGCCCAGAGGGCGCACCGCCGGTTCGCCAGGCATGCTCGCTGACCTTGCAGGTCTGATCGATCTTCAGTTCACCGTCCTTGAGCGCTTTGAAAACCGTCGCTGCTGTCATGACCTTGACGAGCGCACCGGGGGAAAACGGACGGTCCGGTTCCTTCGCAAACAGGATAGTGCCGGACGCGGGCTCAAAGAGAAAAGCCATCGGAGCTTTGGTCACGATGGTTTCGGCAGCCTGCGTGGGGACCGAAAGGGATGAAGCAAGCAGGAACGAAAAAAGCGCCCCTCGCCTCAACAGGCGACGGGACGCTTTTAGAAGTACGAATACAGAATGTGCGGAGGCCATAAAACCGCTTGCCTTATTCATCCATACAGGCGCGGTTCGCGGAAAAAGCCGGACATCATCCGGCTTCCGGTCCGATTAGCCGCCGTTTTGCAGTTTGACCACCAACTCCCGCATGGAAAGGCCCGTGGCGGAAGCATTTGCCAGGAGCGAATGCGCGTCGGAAACTCGGCGATTTGCTGCGAAGGACGAAATCGCACTGCCGTTGACCAGATTGGTGGATGTGCCCGGTGCCGGAACGCGCAGCACACCAAGCGTTCCTTCTGCAGGTGCCTGGCCTGACGGCGAATACGCCGTTTCAACCGGCTCGAAACGATTGTTCGACGCAACTTCGATGTTTGGTCTGCCGGCTTCGAATGCCAGTGCCGGGTCGAAAGCGACTGCAACTGTGGTTCGCTGAGCCCGGAAAGCCGTAGCTGACGATGCGGTGGTCATATAAGGACGGGTGCTTGGAGCGGGCACGGCACCGAATGTAACCTGCGGAGTGGTCCGCTGAGGTGCGACTTGCTTGGGGTCTGCCTGGGCAAGCAACGTGCCGGGCATAGTCGCGCCAGGTTCGACAGCACCCGGCCCGCGGTAAGACGCCATCAGGAATGCTTCATCCTGTCCGTGCAGCGGTGCGCGACCGACATATTCGACCTTCACCTTGCCGACACCGGCGCTTTTGGTGCCAAGCATGGTTGCCGCACGTTCCGACAGGTCGATCACGCGGTTGCCGTGGAACGGTCCGCGGTCATTGACGCGCACGATCATTGAACGGCCGTTTGCCACGTTTGTTACGCGGGCATAAGACGGCAGCGGCATGGTGGTGTGTGCGGCGGTAATGGAGTTCCGGTCGAAGATTTCGCCATTGGCTGTCTTGCGGCCGTGAAATGTCGGCCCGTACCAGGAAGCAAGACCGGTTCTCTTATAATCCGGATCTTCTTTCGGATAATACCACTTGCCGGCAATCTTGTATTTCTTGCCCACAATGTAGCGTCCGCCACCTTTCGGCACGGCCTGGCCTTCCGCGACCACGCGCGGACTGCCCTTGACGCCATATTTTTCCGGGCTGAACTTGGATTTCTGCTGTGGGGCACTGCTACATGCGGCAACAGCCGAAACAGCGGCCGCAACAATCAACCCCGTGCGCAATTGCGCACCGAGTTTGCTGCCCGGACGCGAGTTAATCTCAAGCGTCGCAGCCAGCTCCCCTGAAGACGTTCCTGCCACCTGGTTTTTCACCCGGCAAGATTTCCCGCCTGTCCCTTGCATACTGCCGTCCTACTCATTACGCGCTGGCGGCCCCGCGGCTCACGCGATCATTCCGGTGCGTGGTTCGGTCCGCAACGGTTTTCAAGGCATTGTTCCGATCTTCAGATCAGTCCCCGCAAGATGCACTGCCCCCGCTGTACATCCTGCATATGCCCTTGTTTAAGCGCAGTTTTATTACTTCAAAGTAAACTAAACGTCGAGACCCAGGCGTTGCCCAATTTCAACTCTCCACCGCTTTCAGGGAACCTGAGGCTTGTTCCTTCAAGTCCAGATGGCGTAACTCTCTGAAATATAGTACGAAAATTTGTGCCAATTCACCTAATTTCACGTGTTGCTCTCAGAGCACAGGTAACAAGAAATCGTCATTCGGTTCGGATGTGACGCAGGTCACATTCTGCCCTGTCAATTCCGCTTAGGGTGAATTTGTTGCTGATGACCGCCCTGTCACAGCAATGCTGGACCCCACCTCCAGCTTTGGCCGCCGGTTCAAAACCCTGCCCACGACACCGGACCGGCGGCCCTGCCCTTTGGCGATGTTCCTGCGCTCGCAGTGCCCGTCCTGCCCCTGTTAAGCGAGCGACGCAGGAACATCCCAAAGGAGCCCTCTCCCGCCGTGCATCCACACCATTTCTCAAGCTTGAACCTCTTGCGGGTGATTCCGGCTTGACTTTCCGATTGAGAAAAAGGAAACGGTTTGAACAACCGGGCCGCCACGGCTTCGGTTTGGTGAGGTGGCCGAGTGGTTTAAGGCAGCGGTCTTGAAAACCGCCGTGCGTGAGAGCGTACCGTGGGTTCGAATCCCACCCTCACCGCCATTTTTCAATTTCACCTTCAGTATCTCGAATCCGAAAGCCGATGGCGGTTTTGGCGCAACTCGCAGTTTGATGCGGATTTCTGTTTCCCCTATCATCTGAATCCGGAGGAACCCGTCGCTCGATGCGGCGGCGGCTACTGGGAGGAGATAGCCGACATGTCGGTGATGCACGAGCCCTGGCTTGTTGCGCTGTCCCTGTTGATGGCTTTTCAGGGCAGTTTTGTGGGGTTGAACCTTGCCATTCAGGTAAGAAACGCGGTTGATCAGCGTCGGCGGCTTCTGCTTGCGGGTGCTGCGCTGACGCTTGCGCTTGCCATCTGGTCCATGCATTTCGTTGGCATGCTGGCAGCGCAATTGCCGGTCGCTGTAGACTTTCTTGTTTTGCCGACGCTGTTGTCGTTTCTCGTCTGTGTTCTCGTTGTCGGCATTGCGGTTTTTGCCGCCAGCAATGCGCGCCTGACGCCTATTCGGCTCGGCTTGTCCGCTTTCGTCATGGGAAGCGGTATCTGCACCATGCACTATCTCGGCATGTATGCCCTTCACGGGTCTTTGCGAATGCAGCATGACCCTGCCTACGTCTTTGCAAGCTTCCTGATTGCCTTCAACGCTGCCGGGCTTGCCATGTGGCTTCTTTTCGGGCTCGGCCGCCGCCCGCCTCTGGTCATTTCGGCGGCGGTTCTCGCACTTGCGATTTCGGCCATGCACTACACGGCCATGGCAGGGTTGACCTATGAAACGCGGCAACCGATTGCCATGGGGCTTGCTCCGGCACTGAGCCCTGGAATGCTCGCCATTCTGGTTTCCTGCGTTGCGTTTCTTGTGTCTGGTCTGTTTCTTCTGGCGCTTGTTCCCGCGCAGGAAGATCAAGCCGATTCCTCAAGGCAAACCAACACTGAGCCTGAAAACGCCCTGCAAGGTACAGGCGCGGAAAAGACGGATCTGTCAGAGCGACCCGTGTCAGCGACAACAGGCAAATCTGCATCCGGTTTACAGGCCGCAGCGCAAGCTGTTCGGCCGGGTCAACCTGCTGCCAAGGGAATGCTGCCGATTGAGCGGGATGGCCAGAAGACCAAGATTGGCATTGTCGACATTTGCGCCGTTCATGCGGATGCGCATTACACGCGCATCTGTGATGGCAACAGGGAGTTCTTCTGCCCCCTTTCCATCAGCGAGGCGGAACAGCAGCTCGATCCGAAAATTTTCAACCGGGTTCACCGCAGCCACATCGTCAACCTCAACCGCGTCGTCAGCTACAAGCGCTCCGGTGACGGCGGCGTTCTTGTTCTGGCCGGCCAGGCTGCGCAAAGTGTTCCGGTCAGCCGGTCTCGCTGGAGACGGGTGAAAGCGCGTCTGAAAACGCTTGGTCAAAACCGGCATCAACGCCATGCGGGACGCGAACAGCCAGTTGCTGCGCAATAAGAACAGTTCCGCTTCGCTGACTTAGGCGTGTTGCAGTGCGTTTCCGGACTGAAAACACGCTGTTCGTGCAAACCTGCATGGTTGGAGGGCTTCCTTTGTGATTTGCCCTCGGCGCAGTAAAAGACACGGGAAGTCCCTGAAACTAAAAATGCCTTTCATGAATTTCGTGATTTTTCTTCATGATATGCGACAGCAAAACTGACGCAATTCGTGCAAGGCAATCCGCCGTCCGTGTGGACTTGCGAGCCGTTTGTGCAAGCAGCCTTGAGTGTGCGCCGCACCCTTCCGCACCCTTTGTGAACGTGAACTGTCCAGCCGTTTTGCGTCTGGACACGACATTGCCGGCCGAGGGTGAACCGTTGTCGTGGTTCGGAACGCTCGGCATCCGGTCCTTTTGTGGCCGGCAGAGGGAGGAGAAAGACGTGATACCTGGTGCATTCACCTATCACCGGCCATCGTCCGTTGCAGAAGCGGTTGCGATCCTGGTCAGTCATGGCGACGAGGCGCGGCCCCTGTCAGGCGGACATAGCCTGATCCCCATGATGAAGCTGCGCATGGCGGCGCCGGAACATCTGGTCGACCTTGGCGGCATCGCCGATCTCAAGGGCATTACGGATGACGGCAGCACGATCACCATTCGCGCCATGACCACGCAGCACGAGTTGATTGCCTCGGACCTGCTTGCACAAAAACTGCCGATCATTCGTGAGACGGCGCTTCTGATTGCCGATCCGCAAATCAGGTACGTCGGCACGCTCGGCGGCAATGTCGCCAATGGAGATCCGGGCAACGACATGCCGGCGCTGATGCAGTGTCTGGATGCTGCCTATGTCCTGACCGGTCCGGATGGCGAGCGCGACGTTCCGGCGCGGGATTTCTATGAAGCGGCCTATTTCACCGCTCTTGCTCCGGAAGAAATTCTGACGGCCGTCAAAATTCCCGTCCCGCCAGCGGGCCATGGCTACGCTTATGAAAAGCTGAAGCGCAAGGTTGGCGACTATGCAACGGCTGCTGCGGCCGTGGTGCTGACACTGGACGGTGGCACCGTCACCTTCTGTTCCATCGCGCTCACCAATGTCTCCGATACGCCCCTTTATGCGAAGGAGGCCGGCGAGATCCTGACTGGCTCCACATTGGATACGGCAACCGTTGCCCGCGCTGTCGCGGCGGCTGAAGCCATCACCGAGCCCGCATCGGACGGTCGGGGACCTGCGGAATACCGAACCAAGATGGCCGGCGTGATGCTGCAGAAGGCTCTCTCAAGAGCTGCAACACGCGCCGCGAGCTGAACCGGGACCCAGGAGATAAATCATGAGCGATATCGAACAGATCCCGGTCACCATGACCGTCAACGGCAAGAAGGTGCAGCGCTTCGTGGAACCGCGCACGCTTCTGATTCACTTTCTGCGCGAGGATCTTAACATCACCGGACCGCATATCGGCTGCGAGACCTCCCATTGCGGAGCTTGCACGGTGGAACTGAATGGTATGTCGGTGAAATCCTGCACCATGTTTGCCGTGCAGGCAGACGGGGCCGAACTCACCACCATTGAAGGCATGGCCAATGCGGATGGCACCCTATCCGCGCTTCAGGAAGGGTTTCGGCAGATGCACGGGCTGCAATGCGGCTTTTGCACGCCGGGCATGATCCTGCGCGCGCACACGCTGCTGAAGGAAAACCCGAACCCGACGGAAGAGGAAATCCGCATGGGCATTTCGGGCAACCTCTGCCGCTGCACCGGTTACCAGAACATCGTCAAGGCGATCCAGTATGCCGCTGCCAAGCTGAACGGCACTGAATTTCAGGAGGCTGCAGAATGAACGACATGACCCCGACACGGGAACAGCGTGAGGCCGCTCTGGAAGGTATGGGCTGCAAGCGCAAGCGCGTGGAAGATATTCGCTTCACGCAGGGCAAGGGCCAGTATGTCGACGATCTGAAGTTGCCCGGCATGGTGTTCGGCGATTTTGTCCGCTCCTCCCATGCCCACGCGAAGATCACCAAGATCGACGCCTCCGAGGCCCTGAAACTGCCTGGCGTGATCGCCGTTCTGACGGCGGAAGATCTGAAAGGCGTCAACTTGGCGTGGATGCCGACCCTGGCCGGTGACGTGCAGATGGTGCTGGCCGACGGCAAGGTGCTTTACCAGAACCAGGAAGTTGCCTTTGTGGTGGCCGAAAACCGCTATATCGCCGACGATGCCATCCAGCTTGTGGAAGTCGAATACGAAGAGCTTCCCGTCCTCACCGATCCCTTCAAGTCGATGGACCCGGATGCCCCTGTTCTGCGGCCGGATCTCGACGGCAAGACAGAAGGGGCCCACGGGCCGCGCAAACACCACAACCACATTTTCACGTGGGAAGTGGGCGACCGCGAGGAAACCGACAAGGCCTTTGAGGAGGCCGATGTCACCATCAAGGAACTGATCTCCTATCACAGGACGCATCCCTCACCGCTTGAGACCTGTCAGTGCGTTGCGTCCATGGACAAGATCAAGGGTGAACTGACGGTCTGGGGCACGTTCCAGGCCCCTCATGTCATCCGCACGGTCGCCTCGCTTCTGTCGACCATCCCCGAGCAGAAGATCCATGTGATTGCACCGGATATCGGCGGTGGCTTCGGTAACAAGGTCGGGGCTTATCCGGGCTACATCTGTGCCATTGTTGCCTCGATCGTCACCGGGGTTCCGGTGAAATGGGTCGAGGACCGGATGGAAAACCTTTCCACCACCTCTTTCGCCCGCGACTATCACATGACGGCTGAAATCGCCGCAAAGAACGACGGCACTGTTACCGGGCTCAAGGTGCATGTTCTGGCCGATCACGGCGGCTTCGATGCCTGCGCCGACCCCTCGAAATGGCCGGCCGGTTTCTTCAATATCGTGACCGGTTCCTATGATTTTCCGGCCGCGCATCTGGAAGTCGACGGCGTTTACACCAACAAGGCGCCCGGTGGAGTGGCCTACCGGTGTTCGTTTCGTGTGACGGAAGCTGCCTATTGCATCGAGCGGGCCATGGACATTCTGGCCCAGAAGCTCGACATGGATCCTGCGGACTTGCGGATGAAGAACTTCGTCAAGTCAGAACAGTTCCCTTATCACTCGGCCCTCGGCTGGGAATATGACAGCGGCGACTATCACACCGCCATGCGAAAGGCGATGGACACCATCGGCTATCGCGAGTTGCGCGCCGAACAAAAGGCCAAGCAGGAAGCCTTCAAACGCGGTGAGACCCGCGAGATCATGGGCATTGGCGTTTCGTTCTTTACCGAGATCGTCGGCGCCGGTCCGTCCAAGAATTGCGATATCCTGGGTGTCGCAATGTTCGACAGCGCCGAAATCCGCGTTCACCCGACCGGCTCGGTGATTTCCCGCATGGGCACCAAATCGCAAGGCCAGGGGCACGAGACCACGTGGGCCCAGATCATCGCGACAGAAATCGGCATTCCGGCAGCCGATATCATGGTGGAGGAAGGCAACACGGACACAGCCCCTTACGGTCTTGGGACCTATGGGTCGCGGTCCACGCCGGTGGCCGGTGCCGCGATCGCCCTTGCGTCTCGCAAGATCCGCAACAAGGCGCAGATGATTGCCGCCCATATGCTGGAAGTTTCTGAATACGATCTGGAATGGGATGTCGACGGCTTTCAGGTGAAGGGCAATCCGCAGGCGCGCAAGTCCATGAAGGAGATCGCCTGGGCTGCCTATCATGCCCCACCTCCGGGCATGGAGCCCGGTCTTGAAGCGGTCAGTTATTACGACCCGCCCAATATGACCTATCCGTTCGGAGCGTATCTGTGCGTCATGGACATCGATGTTGATACCGGCGTTGCCAAGACACGGCGCTTTTATGCCCTCGACGACTGTGGCACCCGGATCAATCCGATGATCATTGAAGGACAGGTCCATGGCGGCCTGACAGAAGCCTTCGCCATCGCGATGGGACAGGAGATCCGCTACGACGAGATGGGCAATGTGCTCGGTGCCTCCTTCATGGACTTCTTCCTGCCGACGGCGGTTGAAACACCACATTGGGAAACGGATTTCACCGTCACCCCCAGCCCGCACCATCCAATTGGAGCCAAAGGTGTGGGTGAAAGCCCGAATGTCGGCGGTGTGCCGGCATTCTCCAACGCGGTGAACGACGCCTTCAAGTTCCTCGGGTCAACTCATATCCAGATGCCGCACGACGCCTGGCGGATCTGGCAGGCGGCCAAGGATCTTGGCGCGCACGGATAAGGGCGCATCACCGCAGGCCGGTTCTGCCGGGAATTGGTCTGCGGTGCCTTTTCGTTCGTCCTCTGATGACCTGATCCCGGATCAGGCCGGGCGAATACGACGGAAGACCTTCTCACCAAACGGATCAGCATGACCCAGACCAAGGATCAGATAGCACTTCAGCTCACAGAAGCCGGATATATCGCGGACGAGGGACTTGCGACGGCGCTTCTCCTGACTTCAATGCTCGCGCGCCCGCTGCTTCTGGAAGGTGAAGCCGGGGTCGGCAAGACGGAAGTGGCCAAAGCCCTGGCGCGGCTGGAGAATACCGATCTCATCCGTCTGCAATGCTACGAAGGCCTTGACCGGTCAGACGCCATTTACGAATGGAACTACCAGCGACAGCTACTGGCCATCAAGGCGCGCGAAGGATCGGGTGACAGTGCAGAAACTGTCGAGGAGGCTGTGTTCTCCGAGAAATATCTTCTGGAGCGCCCTCTTTTGGCTGCCATCCGCCGGGACGTGCCGCCTGTTCTGCTGATCGATGAAATTGACCGGGCGGACGAGGAGTTCGAAGCCTTTTTGCTGGAGATCCTGTCTGACTTTCAGGTGTCCATTCCGGAGCTTGGAACGGTTCAGGCAACGTCTATTCCGCGCGTGGTTCTGACCTCCAATGGTACGCGCGAGCTCTCGGACGCGTTGCGTCGCCGCTGCCTCTATCATTTCGTCGATTACCCCTCACCCGACCGCGAAACCCGCATCCTGCTCGCGCGTGTCCCTGGTCTGGATGCCGCTCTCGCCGTGCAGATCGCTGATCTCATGGGCAAACTGCGCAAGGAAGACCTTGTGAAGGTTCCCGGCGTTGCAGAGACCATAGACTGGGCCGCTGCTCTGCTCGGTCTTGGTGCGAAGAACCTGAAGGATAACCGCGAACTCGTTTTCGAAACGCTTTCCTGTGTTCTGAAAACCCGGGAGGACAGTGCCCGGGTCAGCCGTGAAGTCACCGACAGGCTTCTGGGAAAGGTGGCCTGAGCGATGTCTGGCCTTCGCCTTGAAAGCAGTGCAGACATCGGTCCGGTGCTCAGGCTGCGTCTTGCCGGGTTCGTCCATTCGTTGCGCGACAGTGGGTTCAAGGTTGGTTTGGCTGAAACCCGGGACGCGAGCAGGCTGTTGTGTACGCAGGTGATCAAGCGCCCCGACAGTCTGAAAGCCGCTTTTCGCAGCCTTTTTTGCGGTCGGTTGTCCGACTGGCAGCGTTTCGATGAAATCTTCGACGCCTATTGGTCCGGCAAGGGTGTCAAATCGGGCGTCAAGGTCTCCGGTACGAGCACGCGCAAGGGTATGAAGACCATACGCGAGATGATCGATGCGAGTGGACGGCGTCAGGACACAATTGTCGGCGATGTTGAGCGCCTTCCCGGGGAAGAGGATGAACTGAGCGATGACACACCCTCCGGGCGGCGGGAGGGAGCAAGCATTGCCGAAAATCTCGGGCAGGTCGATTTTCGGAATCTCAGCGATCCGGACGCGTTGAAGCAGGCGCATGACCTTGCCGAACGGCTCGCCCGGGCCATGCGCATACGACTGACCCGCAGGGACAGGCAGAAACGATCGGGCAAAAAGCTGGATCTGCGCAGGACCATTCGGCGTTCCATAGCCCATGGCGGAACGCCTATCGATCTTGTGCGCAAGGGGCCGCGCGAGAAACAGTTGCGGCTGGTTATTCTCCTTGATGCGTCTGGGTCGATGAACAATTACACCGGTGTTTTCACACGGTTTGTGCACGGTTTGCTGGACAGCTTCCGCGAGGCAGAAGCGTTTCTTTTTCACACCCGTCTTGTCCACGTTTCTTCCGCTCTCTCTGAGCGGGATGCGGGCCGTGCACTCGATCGCATGGGACTGATGGCGCAAGGGGTTGGCGGTGGTACGAAGATCGGTGCCGCATTGGCTGACTTCAACAGATGGCACGCTGCCCGTGTCGTCCATTCACGCACCTGCATCCTGATCCTGTCGGATGGCTATGACACCGGTGCACCGGAAGCGCTTGGGGATGAAATGGCAAGGTTGCGGCGTCGGTGTCGGCGCATTGTCTGGCTCAACCCGCTGCTTGGCTGGCAGGGATATGAACCGACAGCCGGGGGCATGGCCGCTGCCCTGCCCTACGTCGATTTCTTCGCGCCGGCGCACAACCTCGCCAGTCTTTCAGCCCTGGAACCTTATCTGGCGAGACTTTGAACGATGGGAGATGTTCAGATGAAGCATTCCGTTCCCGTATCCGGCAAAAAAGCCTCGGCTGATGTCGTGCAAGACCTGCCGCGACTGATGAATCGTTTGCAGGACGAGAACGAACCTTTCGTTCTGGCAACCGTCGTGCGCACCATTTCGGTGACCGCGGCCAAGGCGGGCGCCAAGGCCGTGATAGACCGGAATGGCGACATTGTCGGCGGCTGGATCGGTGGTGGGTGTGCAAAATCGGCTGTCGTCAAGGCGGCAAAGTCCGCCTTTGAGGATGGACAGACTCGACTGATCTCCCTTCAACCCGCAGAACTCCTGGCAGAAATCGGTGTGGCGGCCGGTGACGAACGCGAGGGCATCCAGTTTGCGAAAAACATGTGCCCCAGCCAGGGCACGATGGATATTTTCATAGAACCGGTCCTGCCCCGACCAACGCTTGTGATCTACGGCGCCAGCCCGGTCGCTGTGGCGCTGGCAAACCAGGCACCCGCCATTGGTTTCGATCTGACCTTGTGTGCGCCAGGCGACGATCTGTCGGTTTTTCCAGGTTCAGGTACAAGGGTGGACGGGTTCGAAAGTCCCGTTCCAAGCAACGGTCAAATCTACGCAATCATTTCCACTCAGGGGCGCGGTGATCTTGCAGCCCTGAAGGCAACGCTCATGACGGATGCCCGTCATATCGGGTTCGTCGGCAGTCGCCGAAAAATTGCGGCACTGAAGGAAAAGCTGCGCGAGGAAGGGGTATCGGAACAGACCCTTGATCGGATCAAGGGGCCGGCAGGCCTCGATCTGGGGGCCATTGCGCCGGAAGAAATCGCACTCTCCATCCTTGCCGAACTTTTGATGATCCGCCGAAGCGGGCATCGCGAAGCCGACACTCTCAATGTTTGAACCCATCAGGGAAACAGTCACATGCAAATGAATGACAGCCAGCGGATCGAAGCGCCCAAGCAAAAGGTCTGGGAAGCGTTGAATGACCCGGACGTCCTGAAGGCCTCCATCCCGGGGTGTGAAGAGTTGATCAAGCATTCCGACACCGAACTGGAGGCCAAGGTTCGCCTGAAGGTGGGGCCGGTCAAGGCAACGTTCGGCGGCAAGGTCACCCTCAACGATCTCGACCCGCCGAATGGCTATACTATCGAGGGTGAAGGTTCCGGTGGGGTCGCCGGCTTTGCCAGAGGAGCTGCCAAGGTGCGTCTGGAAGAAGACGGTCCTGACGCGACGATCCTTTACTACGATGTTGATGCAAAGGTTGGCGGTAAGCTGGCGCAGCTTGGTGCCAGATTGATCGACTCGACGGCCAAACGCCTGGCTGGCGAATTTTTTGCCGCTTTTGGCGAACAGGTCGCTCCGCAAACATCCGCAACAGGGGACCCGGCAGATGCCCCTACCCTCGAAGAAGACGCTCCCCCTGCTGGCAGTGAAGAGAAGACAGGGTGGATCAAAGGTATTTTCGGGGGCAAGAAAAAACAGGACGATCCTGGTGACAAGGGTAAGATCGACGAACCTGCCGAATAAGTCCTAACCTCAAGAGGCACCAGCTTGGCTCTTGAGAATATTCAAACCGGAGGAATTGTTATGGCACATACCGAAATTCAAACGCTGGGCGACATTCGCGAAGTTCTGCGCGATCCGACGCTTCTGCTGGCACTCGTTACCGGTTCTGCCTTGACCGCTTTTTTGCTGGTGGCTCACGCCTGCTGTCTGGGTATCACCGAACAGCATTTCCTGCCCGCGGTGCAAATCTGTTCCTTTGCGAACTAGCGACCTTTCGCCTGCTCGAACGTTCACGGTTGGCTGCGAACCTAACCGCCATTTGAAGGTTTCGAGTGGTCATGCAGAAGGTGGCAGCTCAAAGTCCTGGCGTGGTGCAAACTTGACCACTGTGCCCAGAAACTGCCCATTGCAACGATCAGTTCCAGATCGGCTTGTAAGGTTATTTCATCATTTTCTTTTTAATTATCTGAAACCTAAAGATAAATTCGCCTCCTGACCTTTCTGGCACCCCTCTTGCTTAACAACTGATGTGCAGAGCGCCTAGGGATCCGATCGCAAGACGATGCAGGACCGAGAGGCGCAAGCCGGTTGCGTGGCATATGCCAACATAGACCGGTGACACGGCGGGACAAAAACCCGGGAGACAACTGCACGAGGTTTCGCGCGCGCGAACCTGCTCCCGGCCGTGCGCAAAAACCTCATGACGTAAGTCCGGTTCTGATGACCGGGCCCAAGACAGGAGACGCGCACAGATGTTGAAATCGATTGCCAAAGCTTCCCTCCTCGCCGCAGCGTTGACGCTGCCTCTTTCCCTCACTTCGGCCA
Organism: Stappia sp. BW2; assembly: GCF_008107695.1. Taxonomy (GTDB): domain Bacteria; phylum Pseudomonadota; class Alphaproteobacteria; order Rhizobiales; family Stappiaceae; genus Roseibium. The sequence goes on from NZ_VIRG01000070.1 coordinate 1,408,214, forward strand.
AGGCCGAGGAAAAGAAGGATTTCAAGGTTTGCTGGTCCATCTATGTGGGCTGGATGCCCTGGGGGTATCTGCAAGACAGCGGCCTTATGAAGAAATGGGCCGACCAATACGACATCTCCGTCGAGATTGTTCAGATCAATGACTATGTCGAGTCGATCAATCAATACACCGCCGGGGAATATGACGGCTGCTCCATGACCAATATGGACGCTCTTTCCATTCCTGCAGGCGGCGGCGTCGACACGACTGCGCTTATCGTCGGCGACTACTCCAACGGTAACGACGGCATCATCCTGAAGGACAAAAGCTCCCTCGCCGATATCAAGGGTCAGAATGTAAATCTGGTGGAGCTTTCGGTCTCTCACTACCTGCTTGCCCGGGCACTCGACACGGTTGACCTCAGCGAACAGGACCTGACTGTCGTCAACACATCCGATGCGGACATGATCGCGGCCTATCAGACGCCGGACGTTACGGCGGTGGTGACCTGGAACCCGCTCCTGTCTGAAATCGAGGCGGAACCAAATGCAACCAAGGTTTTCGACAGCTCGGGCATTCCAGGGGAAATCATCGATGTGATGATGGTCAATACCGAAACGCTTGCGGACAACCCCGCCTTCGGCAAGGCCCTGGTCGGCGCCTGGTACGAACTGATGTCGATCATGTCTTCCGATAGCGAAGAAGGCGTCGCGGCACGCACCGCCATGGCCGAAGCGTCCGGCACTGATCTTGACGGCTACGACGCTCAGCTCGCAACCACCAAGATGTTTTATACCCCCGAAGAGGCCGTGGAATTCACCAAATCCGCTGAACTGCCCAAGACGATGAAATTCGTTGCCGAGTTTCTCTTCGACAAGGGAATCCTGGGTGAAGGGGCTCCGAGCCCGGAATTCGTCGGCGTCTCTTTCCCGGACGGCTCGATCTATGGCGACAAGGGCAATGTGAAACTGAAATTCGACCCGAGTTTCATGGCGATGGCCGCAGAAGGCACGCTTTAAGCATCCGCTGTTGACCCGGCGGTTCCGGTGCCTTTGTGCCGGGACCGCAGCCAGAGACCGATCGGACCGTTTCATGCGCATCATCAACCGGAAACCCTCCCCGGTTACCGCCCTGGCGCTTGGGCTCCTGCCCTTCGCGCTGACGGTGATCACTTACGCGATTGCCAGTCATTATCGTCGGCTCGACAACCCGGCTGACAAACTACTTCCGTCCTTTGCCAGAATGGGGGAAGCCTTCTGGCGTATGGCGACTGTGCCGGACCGGCGGTCGGGCGATCTGCTGCTCTGGCTGGACAGTTTCGACAGCCTATGGCGGCTCGGGACGGGCATGGCGGTCTCAACGGTGCTGGCTCTTTCTTTCGGCATCGCCATCGGGTTCATTCCGCATGTGCGCAGCGCGCTGGCACCTTATCTGTCAACCTTCTCGCTCATCCCGCCGATCACCATCCTGCCGATCCTGTTCATCACGTTCGGTCTTGGCGAGCTTGCCAAGATTGCCCTGATCGTGATCGGCACGGCGCCGGTGATGATCCGCTCCACCGCACAGGCCGTTCTGGACATTCCGCGCGAGATGATCATCAAGGCGGAAACGCTTGGGGCAAGCGTCTGGCAAATGGTGACGCGGCTTGTTCTGCCGCAAGTCCTCCCGCACCTGATTACCAGCCTGCGGCTCTCTCTCGTGCCGGCCTGGATCTTTCTGATCTCCGCTGAGGCCATCGCGTCCACTTCCGGGCTCGGTTACCGGATTTTCCTGGTTCGACGCTATCTCGCGATGGATATCATCCTGCCCTATGTCGTCTGGATCACGCTTCTGGCCTTCCTGCTCGACAGAGCTTTGCTCCTGTTGTCGCGCCGCGCCTTCCGCTGGCACCATCTGGGAGGGGATGCGTTATGACCACTTCGCCCAAACTCTCCGTCCAGGGCCTGGCAAAGTTCTACGACGGAATGCCTGTTCTGGAACGGGTCAACCTGGAAGTCGGAAGCGGGTCCTTCTGCACAATCGTTGGTGCATCCGGCTGCGGCAAATCAACATTCCTGCGCATGCTGCTTTCACAGGAACATCCAAGCCGTGGCCAGATCCTGCTGGATGGAACATCTTTGCCGCTGGAACCAACACCGGACCGCGGGATCGTCTTTCAGAAATACTCGGTGTTTTCGCATCTGACCGTGGCTGAAAACCTGATACTGGCCCAGGAATTTGAAGCCTCGCGTTGGTCGGGACGGCTTTTCGGGACGGCCCGCAAGGCGGCGTTTCAGACGATCGATGACCTTCTAGACAGGATCGGGTTGCAGCCGGCTGCAAACAAATACCCGGCGCAGCTCTCCGGCGGTATGCAGCAACGGCTCGCGATAGCTCAAGCCCTGGTCAAGAAGCCGAGCATCCTGCTGCTCGACGAACCGTTTGGCGCGCTGGACCCCGGCATACGCGTTGACATGCATGAATTGCTTCTGGGGCTCTGGAAAGAGCTCTCCATGACAGTGTTCATGGTGACCCACGATATCCATGAGGCCTTCAAGCTGGGTACGCGGCTGCTGGTGTTCGACAAGATCCGTCATGACCCGCAAGCGCCACAGGCCTATGGCGCGACCGTTACTTACGACCTGCCACTCAAATCGCCAACGGGACAGCCGGTGCAGTCTCCGGAGGCAATCGCCGGGGCCATCGGCGTGGCCCAACAATCACCCTTTACCAAAAACGCTCAGGAATGAGGACAAGCCCATGAGTTTCCATCGAACCTCAGGCCCCAGGACGCAACACCGTGTCGCGGGGTATGTCAACCGAGGCCCCAACCGGCGACAGCACCATCCAGACTTTGACAAATTGCAACTGCGTGGCTGGAAGGCTGCTGAGAAGGAAAGTGCCCTGCCCTCTGCCGCCTGGGAAAAGGAAAAAGCCTGGGCTCTGCGGATGGGACTGACCGGATCGGATAGTCTCACCGACAAATCCATCCCGACGTTCGCCCGTGGTGAACTGCCCCACTACGCGGGTATCAACACCTTCCTGAAGGCACCCTACATCGAGGATGTTACGAAGGTCGGCGCCTATGATGCGGCCGTCATCGGCATTCCTTTCGACGGTGGCACCACCTACAGGCCGGGCACACGGTTCGGGCCACAGGGCGTTCGCAAGATTTCCGCCCTCTACACGCCCTACAATTATGAGATGGGCGTCGACCTTCGGGAACAGATGACGCTTTGCGACGTCGGCGACATTTTCACCATTCCCGCCAATATCGAGAAGACCTTCGACCAGATCACGCGGGCAGTGTCCCACGTCGCTTCGTCCGGAGCCCTGCCGATCATGATTGGCGGCGATCACTCGATTGGTTTTCCCTGTGTCCGCGGGATTGCCCAGTGCACGTCCAAACGTATCGGCATCGTGCATTTCGACCGGCATATCGACATTCAGGAAAAGGATCTGGATGAACGGATGCATACGACGCCCTGGTTCCACGCGACGGATCTCGTCAACGTGCCGGCTGTCAATCTGGTTCAGATCGGCATCGGTGGTTGGCAGGTGCCGCGTGAAGGGGTGGAAGTCGCCCGTCAACGCAACACCAACATCTTCACCATGCGCGATGTTGAAGAACTGGGACTGGCGGAAACAGCCGCCCGCGCCCTTGAGCTGGCGTGGAAGGACGCCGATGCGGTTTATATCTCGTTTGATATCGACAGTGTCGACTGCGGGTTTGTGCCAGGCACCGGATGGCCGGAACCGGGTGGCTTCCTGCCGAGAGAGGCGCTTGAGCTGGTGTCGCTGGTGGCCAAGGAAGGCATCTGCGGTCTGGAGGTTGTGGAAGTCTCACCGCCTTACGATTGCTCCGATATAACGGCCCTGCTTGCGACACGTGTGATTGTGGACGTCCTCGGTACGCTGGTTTCCCACGGCAAGATGGGCGCGCATAAATCCATCATCGACAAGCCGGTGTCCATTCCGGCCGGTCCGGACGTGGAGTAAGGAGATGGCGCGAAATCATCACACGCATGACCACCACTTTCACCATGGTCATCACCACCACCAACATTCCCATGAGCACACGCACGATCATGGAGACCTCGCCGGCCACAATCATGCCGGCCCGGACCATTTGCATTCACATGTGCATGGGGCTTCCCAAACAGGCCGGGCGGAAGAACTGCGGGCGCTTGCGGAGAGCTTCATCGATGGCTTTCGGGCAGCGGAAGACAAGACCAGTTATCTGCGTCTTGCCGGCGTCCCATTTCACCGCCCCGGCACCGATGGTCTCGTGCAGCACCTGGTCGACGCGAAGATTGTCAGTAATTGGCAGGTAGGCACAGCTTCGCCTGCCTTCGCGTCCCGTGAACTCGTCTACATGAGTTTGCCCGGCTCGATGGTCAAAGCCCGGGAAACCATGACCTTCACTTTTGTATCCCTGTCGGAGCGGTCAGACATCGACCTGATCGACATCCTCACCACTCGCCTGTCCCATGGAGATATCGCAGAATGAAACAGCTTGTGACGACGTCACTTCTCGCCGTGGCCTCTACACCGGCCCTCGCCCACCCTGGTGCGCATGATCATTTGACCGGCCTGGAAAGCGCAGGAGCGCACCTGCTTGGATCGCCATTCCATCAGCTTGTGTTCGTTGCAGCCGTTGGAGGTCTCGTTCTGCTGGTTTCTCTGGTCAGGCAGTCGAGACAAACAAAGAAGAAATTGGCAGCCAAACGCACATCTTGAGCAACGGCCGCTTAGGCGGGACTTTGCCTTTCGGCTGTCAAAGTCCCGCCAGGGTGCTTCTGGAGTGATCGGAGAAGAACAGCGTCGTAATGTCGTCAATCGCCATCGGGCCACCGAAGAGATAGCCTTGGCCTATGGTGCAGCCGATATCTACCAGCACATCGCGCTGCTCAACGGTCTCGATACCTTCGATCAAGACCTGTGAGCCCATGGTTTCGGCGATACCGAGAACCATCTTGAGGATGTCGCGCAGTTTCTTGTCCTTGACTGCCTTTGTTGCAAAGGAACGGTCGATCTTGATTTCGTCCCAGTCGAATTCCGTCAGATATGACAGAGCCGAATACCCGACGCCGAAATCGTCCAGCGAAATGCCGATACCCAGCGACCGCAATTCGGAAAGTGTTGTTTGAATGCGGCGCAAATCGCTCATCAGGGTTGTTTCGGTGACTTCCAGTTTCAGTCTGGAAGCCGGTAATCCGGTGCGTCCCAGGCACTCGTCCAGCATTGCGACGACATCATCGCTGAGAATTTGAGCGACCGACAGGTTGACCGAAAGGCTCAGGTCCACTGGAAGCAACTGAACTTCAGAACAGGAAGTCTCCAGGATCTTCCAGCCGAGTGAAACGATGTCGCCATTGCGCTCGGCAATCGGGATGAATTCCGATGGGGAAATCCAGCCCAATTCGGAATGATACCAGCGCGCCAGAGCTTCCACGCCGAAGATACGCCCGGTCATGAGATTGAACTGCGGCTGGAAGTGAGGCAGGCACTCGTTCGCCTCGATAGCACGGGCAAGTGCATTTTCGACGATTGTGCGCCGTTCCATTTCCGCGCGCATGGCCGGTTCGTATGTCACGACGCGGCGGCGGCTGTAACTGACCGCGTTGCTGACAGCCAGATCAGCATTGCGGATAATGTCTGCCGCATCTCGCTCGACAGTTGACGAATCCGCGTAGCCGATGGCTGGCGAAATCAAGAATGAGCCTACCGTTGTGGGAACCGGACGCAGAAAAATATCGTGGATGCGCTTTGCTATCACAGATGCGGTGAGACCAAGGTCCTCGTCGCTGATAGTCATCAGCAAGAATCCCTTGCCGCCAGATCGAGCCAGACAGTTTTCTCCCTCCATCCGGTCAACGGCGTGTCGCAACAAGTCCGCAGTCGACGTTAGGATGGCTTCTTCGGTCGCCAGGCTGAATTTGTTGATCGCGGGCAGCCGGGACTCCAGATCGATATTGAGAATGCTCAAGGTCTGCCCATCCGATAGCTTTTCATGGGCAGACCGTACGGTTTCGGCAAAAATGCGATAGTTTATAAGACCGGTTACGCTGTCATGGTTTAACCGGTGCTCCAGAAGGTCTGTTTGCTCGCGGCTTGTATCCAGTTGGCGTTGCAGCATCTGGCTGCGCCTGTTGGCGAACCATATCCACCCGAGACTCGCCAGCAGGAACGCAACAACCAGAACGTCTTGTACGATCTGATGAAAGTGAAAGGTGTTTCTGGCCGCCGCCATCTGCGCACCGGCTTCCTCTGTCACCATCTGGTTTATCTGCTCAAGAGAACTTTCTATTCCCTGCAAAATGATGAGTGCGTTGCTGACAGATGTCTGGTCGTCGAGTGCGTCAAGGTACGGTTCAACCCGATTGCTCGCGTAGACAATGTTGATCAACTTTTGCTGGATATAGTCCGACGGACCAACGATCTCGCTGTAGGCATCGCTGGGCCATGTTTCGAAAGCGGTTACCAGGGTTTCGTATGTTTGCCTGGCTTCAGCAGCGTCTTCCGGGCTTTTCAGTGCGCCATACCGCGCAATCAGCTTTACAAGCGTCTTTGTGTTGAAACCCAGCGCATCAATGAGAACAGAGCGTTCCAACTGATCCTTGTGCAGGTAGTCAGCTTGTGCACGGTAGAGAGAAGAGGCGTTTGCACCAAGAAAAAGCGTAAGGGTAACGCAGAGCGCCGGAAACCCAATTCGCAACAGTTTATCAAAACGCATTGGCTTTACCGCCCTGATGACAGAGTCCTTAGCTCCCGAATGGAGCCTGTTAACAGTCCTGCCGGCCCAAATGTCTCTGCCTCAGACGAACCGGTGCCCCCCGGCTTGTCATGTCCGGTCATCAGCGAGAGATCTTGGACCTGCTGCGCTGGACCGGCATTGGATCACGTTCGTTTTTTAGCGCCGCAATCTTTCAAGAAAATTGCGAACGAAAAACAACGTGATCAATCTGCGCGGATAGATCCTTCTGCCCATCGATCCACGACAATGAAAATTAGAGCCGACAACGGTTAAGACCGTCTAAACTCCAAAAGACGCAACGTAACTTTTTTCAACTTTAGGTGGATAACGGGGATTGGCAAAAGATTGCTTCAGTGCTGCCATTGTTTGCGCAAGGTTGTCTTGACGTCTCGTCTCCATCACGAAATTCTGCGGTAGACCAAGCAAAATGCATCGGGGAGTGTGTGCGAATGCCGGTCTTGAAGACATTCAGAGATGGGATTTCGCCGCTAGGTCTGATTGTTGCGGCCAGCTTCTTCGGCGCCGCTCTCACACCCTCGATGATGCCAAGAGAGCCGATTGTCCAGGCCGCTTTGGCCGCGGTTGCTGCGTCGGTCGGCTATGAAATAACCCTCTTTGCGCGAGGCATCTGGCGTTACCTTGAATTGCCGGAGCCGAAAGGGCGGATCTGCAGGCTCTGGCTTCTCGCTGCTATCGGGATTTCACTCGCGATCATCGTCTATAGCCTTGCGAAAGCGGCCAGTTGGCAAAATGCCACCCGAGAAGCGGTCGGACTGCCTCCCCTAGAAACCGCAGCCCCCCTGTTCATCGTCACCGTCGGTTTGTTGATTGCTCTTGTTTTCTGGGTGATTTTCCGGATGGCAGGAGCTGCTCGGCGGGCCGTTGCCGCCCTATTGGCGAAAGTCCTGCCCAGGCGTGTTGGTGTTGTCCTGTCCGTTGTTCTGGTCGGCTGGTTTCTTTGGGCCATCGTCGATGGAGCTCTGGTGCGCAACGCATTTCGAGCGGCTGATGCATCCTTGCTGGCTGCCGACATGATGCTTGAACCGGACATCGAGAAACCCATGGCACCGGAAAAGACCGGTAGCAGCCAGTCGCTGGTTCGCTGGGAGGAAATGGGCCGCTGGGGCCGAAACTACGTCGCTACCGCTCCTACGGCCAAAGAGATCGCCGAATTTTCGCCGGGCAACGCTATCGATCCGGTACGTGTCTATGTTGGACGCAGATCCGGCGACACTGCGGAAGCGCGTGCGCAACTTGCCTTGCGTGAACTGATCCGCGCAGGCGGTTTCGAAAGGTCCGCTCTTGTTGTCGTGGTGCCAACCGGCACAGGCTGGATGGACCCCGGAGCCTACGACACGCTTGATTTCATGCTTGGCGGCGATGTCGCAACGGTGGCTGTGCAGTATTCCTATCTCTCCAGTTTTCTGGCGTTGCTTGCACATCCGGACTATGGCGTCGATCAGGCACGCGTTCTCTTCAAGACGGTGTACGCTCACTGGACGCAGTTGCCCAAGGACAGCCGGCCGGATCTTTATGTGCAAGGTCTCAGTCAGGGTGCTTTCAATTCCCAGGCAACACTGCCGCTGTTCGATATGTTGGGGGATCCGATACAGGGCGCCTTTTGGGCGGGATCTCCCTTTTTCTCCCGCTATTGGTCGGAAGTTCGTAACCAGCGAAATGCCGGTAGTCCTGCCTGGCGTCCAACCTATGGGAATGGCTCGCTTGTCCGGGTGATGGATCAATATGGCGGACTGAAGGGCAATTATGCGCCGTGGGGTCCAATCCGTACTGTGTTTCTCAACTACGGCAGCGATCCGATTGTCAATTTCACGTTTGATACAGCGTTCAGACCGCCAGCCTGGATGGCGACGCCATGTGCGCCTGACGTATCGGAGAAACTGTCGTGGTTTCCGTTGGTAACGATGCTTCAGATCGCGCTGGATTCGTTGTTTGCACTGGATGTGCCCCGTCACGGGCACTACTACGTCGCACCGGATTACATCGACGGTTGGGCTGCGGTCATTGATCCGGAGGGATGGTCAGCTGAAAAAGCAGAGGTGCTGAAGAAAATTTTCCAGCGACGTGACAAGGCCATGTGAGGAAATGCCGGAATCAGCTGATAAGTTACCGGTTTTCCAGAAGGTTGGCCAACCCGCGCTTGAAGGCCTCTCCAGCTGGTTCTGCAGCCTTTACAATGTCCGCAATCTTGAAGAATTCCATGGTTTTGAAGCGGCCTATTGGTGGTTCGATCAACAGATCAGGTTTCATACAGGCCAACTTGGCGGCGACAAGCGAGTGTAGCGTAATCGAGAACGAACCGATCCAGGTTTCCAGGCCAGTTGGAAGCCCGCTTTTTCGTTCCGTGAAATCACTTCCCGTTACATCGACTGCGACCGTCGCCACTCCGTCATCCGGGAAGACATCAAAGGGTGTCGGGTTGACGAAGCCGCCATCGATCAGCACTTGCCCATCATTCTTGACCGGTGTCAGAAGCATGGGAAGAGCGGAAGATGCCGCGATCGCCGGAAGCAAAGGTCCGTCGTCGAGAATGACCTGCGACTGGGTATAGAAATCCGTTGCGATGATTTTCATCGGTATTTCCAAATCCGAGAAACGTTCCGCAAGGGCCGACGGGAAGAGCGTTTCAAACAGAACCACCGGATCGATGATCGCCGGGCGGACAACATTGAACAGCGACGACCATGTGCGACCGTCCGTCAGAAACAGTTTTTGGATCAACTGCGTCTTTTGCGTGAAAAGATCGATTGCAAACTGCCTGATTTCACGACCGCTCATACCACTTGCATAAAATGCTCCGAGGATGGAGCCCATTGACGTGCCGGCTATCTCAACGGGTTTGACGCCCAGATCATCCATCGCTTCGAGAATGGGGATATGAGCAAAGGCCTTTGCGGCACCGCCCCCAAGGGCAAGTCTGAACCCCTTTTCCGATTGGAGTTCCTGAGGAGCTGACTCAGTCTGCGCGGAGAGGTTTGCTGACGCCAGGTCGGCGATGCTGCCGGACCCGGCAGCGGCTGCAGCCAGCATAAGTTCGCGGCGGCGGATCATACTTCACGGATCCTGTATTGGTTCATGCCTTCAGTCCACCAGGAGGAGGAACGGAGACCTTTGTTCTTTTTGCAAGGTGCCGGAAATCGGCTTCAAGCAATGGAAGCACAGACCGTGCCCGGCAACCAGTGTCATGGCTTATGGTCCAGACATCAGGCCTTGGATACAAAACGGCCCGGAACCGTAAAGCTCCAGGCCGCATTTGAAAGGCGATAAACGCTCTTACTGGGGCAGCTTGTCGTCGATGCCCTTGACGTACCAGTTCATGCCGAGGATGGCGCCATCATCGAGGGTGACACCTTCTTCAGCCGCAACGGTACCGTCCTGCTTGGTGATCGGGCCGGTGAACGGTTCCCAACCACCGGCGATCTTGGCTTCGGTTTCCTTGGCCATGGCAACAACGTCATCGGGAAGGTTTGTATAGGGAGCCATGACGACGTGGCCTTCTGCAAGACCTCCCCACGTGCTCTTGGATTCCCAGGTTCCGTCCATGACTTCCTGGATGCGTTCGATGTAATAAGGACCCCAATCATCGACGATTGCGGTGTACTGGGCTTCCGGAGCGAACTGAATCATGTCGGATGCCTGACCGAAGCCATGAGCGCCGCGTTCCTGAGCTACCTGAAGAGGCGCCGTGGAATCGGTGTGCTGCGTGATGACGTCGGCGCCCTGATCGAGCAGGGCCTTGGCTGCATCAGCTTCCTTGCCCGGGTCGAACCAGGAGTTGACCCAGACGACCTTCAGTTTGAAATCCGGATTGACTGACTGGGCACCCAGCAAAAACGCATTGATGCCGGAAACCACTTCCGGGATCGGGAATGAAGCGATGTACCCTGCGACGCCGGTCTTCGACTGTTTTGCCGCAATCTGACCGATAATGTAGCGGCCTTCATGGAACTTGGAGTTATAGGTCGCAACGTTGTCGGCGGTCTTGTAGCCGGTGGCGTGTTCGAATTTCACGTCTGGAAATTTCTTGGCAACCTTGATCGTCGGGTTCATGTAGCCGAACGAGGTCGTGAAGATGATGTTGCAGCCTTCGCGGGCAAAACGCTCGATCGCGCGCTCTGCATCCGGACCTTCCGGAACGCTTTCAAGATAGGCTGTTTCCAGCTTGTCGCCGAAATGTTTCTCCGCTTCAAGACGGCCCTGGTCGTGCTGATAGGACCAGCCAAAGTCGCCGACCGGTCCGACATAGATGTAGCAGGCCTTAACGTCCGCAGCGTTTGCTGCGGAACCGGCTGCGGCGAAGGCAACGGCGGCGACGGTTGCTTTCAAAAGAGATTTCATCTGAATCTTTCCCCTATGGTTCGATTTCTTGGTTGCGATCTTGTTTCTGGCCGAACCCCCGATCGCACCGGGGCCTGGCCGACCGGTAGCTGGGAGGCTTACCGGTCTGGAACGAAGGGTTTGCCGAGACATGCCGGCGTATTGACGAGCGTCAGTCTGCGGTTTGCTGAGATGAGCACAAGCACCAAAATAGTCGCAAGGTACGGCAAACTGGACAGAAGCTGCGAGGGTATGTCCAGTTCAACAGCCTGTGCATGAAGGTTCAGGACGCTGACCGCACCGAACAGATAGGCGCCGATCACGACACGCAGAGGCAGCCAGGACGAAAACACGACAAGCGCAAGCGCGATCCAGCCCCTGCCCGCCGTCATGTTTTCAACCCACTGCGGCGTGTAGGCAAGCGACATGTAAGCGCCGGCAAGACCGGCGCAGGCGCCACCGAAGAGAACGGCCGCAAACCGGATCCGGATGACCGAATAGCCGAGCGCGTGGGCGGAACCATGATTGTCGCCGACGGAACGAAGCACGAGGCCAAGGCGCGTTCGGAACAGGAAATAGGCGACCGCGATGACCAGCGCGAAGCTGATGTAAACCAGAGCATCCTGCTGGAAGAAGACCGGCCCGATGAAGGGAATGTCCGACAGCCCCGGAATGTAGAGGTCCGGAAGTTTCAATCCCGGAATGCCGATGAAGGCTTCTCCGATCAGGCCGGAAAACCCGATGCCGAGGATGGTCAAGGCCAGGCCCGTCGCGACCTGATTGGTAACCAGAACGAGGACCAGAAAACCAAACAGGGCCGACATGGCCATGCCGGCGGCAATTGCGGCAATGACGCCGAGCGTTCCGGACCCTGTTTGGTTGGCAACCGCGAAGCCGACGACGGCCCCCATGATCATCATGCCCTCGACACCCAGGTTCAGAACACCGGAGCGTTCGACAACGAGCTCGCCGATTGCGGCAATCAGCAGCGGTGTTGCCGCGGTGATGATGGTTAGAAGAACAGCTTCAAACATGGGAGGCCTCCCCGGCAGACCCGCGCTGGCCGACAAATCGGACGCGATAGAGGATGAGCGTGTCGCAGGCGAGCACGAAGAACAGCAGCAGCCCCTGAATGACGCTGGCAATCTTGTTGGACACCCCCATGGCAGACTGTACCGCCTCCCCGCCGATATAGGACAATGCCAGGACGAAGCCCGCGACGATGATCCCGAACGGGTTCAGCCGCCCGAGAAAGGCAACGATGATCGCGGTAAAGCCATAGCCCGGTGAGATTGTCGGCAGGAGCTGGTTGAGCGCGCCGGACACTTCCATCGTTCCGGCAAGGCCCGCAAGTGCCCCGGCCGTCGCGAAGGAAAACAGGGTCAGCTTCCTGGCCGAGAAACCGGCGAAGCCACCCGCGCGGGGGCTTTCCCCCATCACCCTGATCTCGAAACCCTTGAGGGTCTTGCCAAGGACGACAGCCAGAACGATTGCGACGATCAAGGTGATCGGCGCCGCAAAGCTGATCGAGGTTCCGGGGATCGTGGACAAGGTGGCTGCGTCAGAAAAGAGCGCTGATTCCGGAAAATTGTAGCCGCCTGGATCTCGCCAAGGTCCGCGCACCAGATAGTCCAGAAGCAGGCTCGCGACATAAACCAGCATCAGGCTTGTCAGGATTTCATTGGTGTTGAACCTGGTTTTTAGCAGTGCCGGGATCAACGCCCAGAGGGCTCCCCCGATCATGCCGAAGACCATCATCAACGGGAGCGTCGCCGCATTTTCGAACTCCGGCATCAGGATAGGTAGGGCAGACCCAAACAGCGCTCCAACGATGAACTGACCTTCCGCACCAATGTTCCAGTTGTTCGACAGGTAACAGACGGACAAGCCGCAAGCGATCAGGATAAGCGGTGTCGCCTTGGCGATCGTTGCGTTGAACGACCACTCCTGCGTGAGCGGTTCAATGAAGAACTTATATAGTCCAGACAATGGGTTGTGTCCGGATATTGAGAAAATGATTCCGGCTGCGATTGCGGTCAGTCCGACGGCGATCAAGGGGGACAGCAGCGCCATTTTGCGGCTGCGTTCCTTACGTTTCACGAGTTCGACGCGCATCAGGCAACCTCCCCTTGCGCTTCCGCGCCGCCAGCCATGAGCAGCCCGACCCGCTCGCGATTCATGTTGTCCGTTGGCTCTGCTTCTGACAGATATCCTCTTGATATCACCGCGATTCGGTCTGCAATTTCAAAGATTTCATCGAGATCCTGGCTGATCACCAGAACCGCCGATCCCGAACGGGCAAGGTCGATCAATGCCTGCCGGATAAGGGCGGCGGCACCGGCGTCTACACCCCATGTAGGCTGATTGACGATCAGCACACCGGGCTTTCGGTCAAGTTCCCGGCCAACGACGAATTTCTGCAGATTGCCCCCGGAGAGAGACCGGGCCTCCGGGTCGTCGTGTGACATACGCACGTCGAAGGTTTTCTTGATGCGCTGTTCCATTTTGCCGGCGTTGGCGGTTGAAACGAATGCGGCGTTCACCAGCTTGTCGCCCGTGCTGTGACGTGTCAGCACGATATTCTGTGACAGTTTCATGCCCGGTACGGCACCGTGACCGAGTCGTTCTTCTGGAACGAAAGCCGCTTTCTGCCGGCGGCGCCAGGTTATGTTCCTGTTACCGCAGGGCTTTCCGTCCAGGACGACCATATCGGCTGCGAGCGGCATTTCGCCGGAAATTGCATCGAACAACTCACCCTGACCATTGCCGGCAACCCCTGCAATCGCGACAACCTCACCGGCACGAAGATCCAGCGAGATGTTGTTGAGGGCAGTTGCAAAGGGTGTCGCGGCTTTCGCGGACAGGTTCTTCAAGGCAAGGCGCGTTTCACCGATGACCGGTTTTTGAGAACTGGCACTGACGGAGGCAACATCCGCGCCCACCATCATGCTGGCCAGCGAAGCTGGTGTTTCCTTTGTCGGGTCACACTCGCGCACCACCTGGCCATGGCGAAGGATCGTGGCGTGGTGACAGATGCGTTTCACCTCTTCCAGCCTGTGGCTGATGTAAAGGACAGCGCAACCTTCCTTTGCCAGACGTTCCAACGTCAGGAACAGGAGATCCGCTTCCTGAGGGGTGAGCACCGAAGTCGGCTCGTCCATGATGATCAGCTGCGGTTCCTGAAGCAGACACCGGACGATCTCGATGCGCTGCCGGATACCGACCGGTAAATCCGCGACAATGTCATTGGGGTTGAGTGGCAAACCATAGTCGCGCGACACGGTCTGGATGCGGTTTGAGAGGTCCGACATCCGTCCGGGATTGGGCAAAGCCAGCGCGATGTTTTCAACGACACTCAAGGCTTCGAACAGCGAAAAGTGCTGGAACACCATTCCGATGCCGAGATCGCGCGCTGCAGCAGGATTGCCGATGTCCACCCGGTGGCCCTGCCACAGGATTTCTCCGCCATCCGGTTCCAGCGAGCCGTAGAACATCTTGACCAGGGTGGACTTTCCCGCGCCGTTTTCACCCAGAAGCGCATGTATCTCGCCCCTGTTGATGACGAGATCGACCCTGTCGTTTGCCAAAATGTCGCCGAAGCGTTTGGTCAGCCCCCGGGCGTCTAGCAAAGTATCCTTGCCGGATCTGCTTTGCCGTCCCGTGTTGGCGTCCCCTGTCGTTGTTACCGTTTCTGCCACGCCGTCCCCCGAGCGAATGCCGCCTTATTGACCAAGTGTTAGTTTTTGTGCAAGCCCCCCGCCTGCAGCTGCCTGTTGACTATTTCCAGCTTCGTCCCGAACCAGAAGATCGACAGCTATTCCTGCGGCGATTGACGCAGGCTCTTTTGATCTGACAGTTGTCACGCCCACCGGACAGACCATGTTGGACGTCAAGGCGTCGGTCAGCCCTCGCGCTTTCAGGCGTTTCAGGAAGCGCGCGCGTTTGGTTTTGGAGCCGATGACGCCGCAATAGGCAAAGCGCTGATGAAGCAGGGCACGTGCCATGATGTCTTCATCCAGTGCGTGTGAATGGGTCATCGCCAGAACAAACGCCCCTTCGGGCGCCTGATCGAGGATAGCTGCCGGATCTGTACTGGCGATTTTCCTGACATTTCCGGGAACTGCGCCTGGAAACTGGTCTGCTCTGCTATCAACCCACGTCACGCTGAAGGGCAGCGGTGCAAGGGCCAGAACCACCGCCTTGCCGACGTGACCAGCCCCGAACAGATAAAGCTCGCGCCGTTGGCTACCGAATTTCTCGACCAGCAACTGATTGCCCGTTTCCTGATCGTGCTGAAGAGATATTCTGCTCGTTGGATCATCCGTAAGCAGGCGACGCTGTTGCACGACGCCATCCACAATCAGAGCCTCGGTTGAAATTGGGTGACGTTCGGCCTCTTTCTGCGAGAGTGCCTGCGCCATTTCAAGCGATGCCCTTGTCAGAACCTCGATGGCAATCTGTGTGCGGCCACCGCAGCACTGGCCGAGATCGGGTCCGAGTGACACATTTTGGAGTACGAAGGAAGCGACACCTTCACGGATCGCTGCAACAGAGCGGCGGATAGCTTCGAACTCAAGCGTGCCGCCCCCTATGGTGCCATAAAAGCCGCCTTCAGCCGTTACCACCATTCGCGCACCGTCTTCGCGTGGTGTCGAGCCATCGGCGCGGGCAATGGTTACGAGAGCACAAGCGCCGCTCCGCTTCAAACAGTCGGCAATGTGCCCCCAGACCCTCATCAGGAGATTTTCCTCCGGCGCATATCCTGCACGGCCTTCATGATCGCCTCAGGCGTTGCAGGGGCGTCCAGGTTCGGTACAAGGCCAGGACTGAGGCTGGCTACCGCATCGTTGATAGCGCAAAACACCGCATTGGCCAGCATGACAGGCGGTTCGCCGACAGCCTTTGACCGGTAAACGGTTGCCTGCGGATTTCCGCTGCCCTGATAAAGCCGGACATTGAATTCCTCAGGTATATCTGAGGCGGTCGGGATCTTGTAGGTGGAAGGCGCATGGGTGCGCAGGCGTCCCGCCTCGTCCCACACCAGTTCTTCGGTGGTAAGCCACCCCATGCCCTGCACGAATCCGCCTTCGATCTGGCCAAGGTCGATGGCCGGGTTCAGCGAATGGCCGACGTCGTGAAGAATATCCACGCGGTCCACGGTCATTTCACCGGTCATGGTGTCGATTGTTACCTCTGCGCAAGCGCCGCCAAAGGCAAAGTAGAAGAAAGGACGGCCGGTTGCGCTGTCCCTGTCCCAGGTGATGCCAGGCGTTGCGTAATACCCGGCATGGGACAACTGGATGCGCGCCATATGCGCTTGTTTGGCGACATCCGCCAGAGAAAAGCTCTGGTCTCCGACAACCACCTTGTTGTCACCGAAGAAGATCGCTTCCGGGCCGCATTGGTGTTGCTCACACAGGAAGGTGATGAGGCGGTTCTTGATTTCCTTGGCTGCCAGTTTAGCCGCCATGGCGTTCAGGTCGGTGCCGGAGGAGGCCGCGGTCGGGCCGGTGTTGGGAACCTTGGAAGTGTTGGTGGCGGTGATACGCACCTTGTTCAGGCTGACGCCGAATTCCTCCGCAACAACCTGGGCCACCTTCTGGTAGAGCCCCTGCCCCATCTCGGTGCCGCCATGGTTCAGATGAACGGAACCGTCGGTATAAAGGTGGACGAGCGCGCCGGCCTGATTGAGATGTTTCAGCGTGAAGGAAATGCCGAACTTGACCGGCGTCAGGGCCAGCCCCTTTTTCAGAACGGCGTTGTTTTCGTTGAAAAAACGAACATCATCCCGGCGGGCCCAATAGTCTGAACTTTCCTCCAACTGGGCAATCAGGTCATGCATGACCTGAAATTCTTCGACCGGCATGCCGAAGGGAGTCAGGTTTCGTTCGCCGTCATAGAAATTCAGTTTGCGAATTTCCAGCGGGTCCTTGTCGAGAGTGATCGCGATCGCATCGATCATTCTTTCAGCGGCGAGCATGCCCTGAGGACCACCAAAACCGCGGAACGCCGTGTTGGAGCAAGTGTCCGTCCTGAGACGGCGTGAGCGGATGAGCGCGTCTGGGTAGAAGTAACTGGAATCGGCATGAAAAAGCGTTCGGTCATTCACGCCTAGCGAGAGGTCGACAGAATAGCCGCAGCGGGCCAGGAACTCCATGTCGACAGCGCGGATGCGGCCCTCGCCGTCATGTCCGACCTGCCAATTGACCTTAAAGTCGTGGCGCTTGCCGGTCATGATCATGTCATCATCGCGGTCCAGGCGGATCTTGCAGGCCCGCCCGGTGTGGCTGGCGGCGATGGACGCGAGGGCTGCCCATTGGTTTGCCTGCGATTCCTTGCCCCCGAAGCCACCGCCCATGCGCCGCACTTCAGCCGTGACGGCTGCATCTGGAACGCCAAGTACCTTGGCAACCGTGTGCTGGATTTCGGTCGGATGCTGCGTTGAGGAATAGACCAGCATCCCGCCGTCTTCCTGCGGCAGCGCCATGGCAACCTGGCCTTCCAGATAGAAATGCTCCTGACCGCCGATTTGCATGCTTCCGGAAAGAATTTCCTCGGCTGCATTCATCCCGGTTTCGGGGGACCCGCGCCGGAACTGATAGTCAGGAAGAACCGTCGTGTCGGCATCCACCGCGTCTTCCGCCGTCAGAATGGGCGTGATCGAGGCAACGTCTATCTTCGCCTTCAGCGCTGCTTTTCGCGCCTGGTCTCTCGTTTCGGCAACGACTGCGAAAACGGCCTGACCGTAAAACAGGACTTCACCTTCTGCGAGAACCGGGTCGTCACCAAAGGCAGACGAACAGTCATTCTTTCCAGGGATATCTTCTGCAGTCAGGACGGCAACCACACCCGGGGCCGACCTGACCTCGTCAAGATCCGTTGACAGGATCTTGCCTCTGACAGCCTGCCGCGACCAGCCCGGGACTACGTGAAGTGTGCCGACAGGTTCGACCATGTCATCGATATAGGTCGCCGTCCCGGAAACGTGCTTTGCTGCGCTGTCGTGCGGTAACGCCTTGCGGACGTGCTTCAAAGGTGTGTCCAGATCGTTAGGGTCAAGCTGCGCGGTCATGGCCTGCCTCCCGCTTCGCAAGCACCCGAACTTCTTCCGGTGCAGTTCCGCTGACCTCCATCAGGGCCTTGGCGAGCAAGGCCCTTGCGGTCTCCATGCGATACTCGGCGCTAGCGCGCATATCCGTCAGGGGTGTGAAGTCTGACAGGAGCGCCTGCATGGCTGCTCCCCATGTGGACGGGTCGTCCAGCGTGGCTCCGTTCAAGGCGGCCTCCGCTCCTGATGCCCGTTTCGGCGTGCCGGCCATGCCGCCAAAGGCGATCCGCGCCTCTGTTATCACGCCCTCCTCGTCCAGCGTCAGCCGGAAAGCGCCCATGACAGAGGAAATATCCTGATCGAAGCGTTTCGTGATCTTGTAGCAGCGGAACGCCTGATTGGCGGAAAGCCGGGGCACGAAAAGACCGGTGACGAATTCTCCCTGCTGACGGTCCTGTTTGCCGTAGTCGACGAAATAGTCCTCAAGCGGCAGGGCTCTGGAGCCATCCGCCGAATGCAGTTCAAGGGTCGTTCCTAGTGCAATCAATGCCGGCGGTGTATCGCCGATCGGCGAGCCGTTGGCGATGTTTCCACCGACTGTTCCCGAGGCGCGCACCTGTTTTGAGCCGATCCGGCGCCAGAGTTCGCCCAGATTCGAGGACAAGCCGGTCATCGCCTCCTCAGTGGCGGCATAGGTTGCTGTTGCGCCGATGAGAACGCCCGACGGGCTGTCTTCCACACGGTCGAGACCTTCTATCCGGCCAAGCCAGATCATCCTGGGAAGGTCACGTAAATGCTTGGTGATCCACAAACCGACATCGGTTGCGCCGGCGACCAGTGTTGCGTTCGGGTGCTGACCATAAAGCGCCGCGAGACCGTCAAGTGATGCCGGGGCGGAAAAGAAGCAGTCGCTGTCTCCAATGAAGATGTCACTGCTGTCAGACAATTGCCGCAGTTGTTCCCGCGTTTCGTGCGCCCGCCAGGAGAATGCATCGTCGGCAGCGTCGAAACAGGCTTCGAGCGCGGCATCTATGATCGGCCGGTAACCTGTGCAACGGCATAAATTTCCCGCAAGCCATTCAGTCACGGTCTTCCGTGATTTTTCCGCCCCCGCGTCGTGATAGAGCGTGAACATCGTCATGATGAAGCCCGGTGTGCAGAACCCGCATTGGGATCCGTGCATTTCGACCATGGCGGCCTGGACGGGGTGGAGCCTTGTGTCCTGCGAAAGATCTTCCACGGTCACCAGCTCAGCGCCGTCAATCATGCCAAGCAACTGGATGCAACTATTGACGGGTTGGTAGACCAGCTTGCCATCGACGAGGCGGCCAAGCGCCACGGTGCAGGCGCCGCAATCGCCCTCGCCACAACCTTCCTTCGTACCCGTTTCGCGGCGGCGCAGGCGCAGGTAATCGAGAACTGTTTCCGTTGGGCCGACATTTCCCAGTTCGACAACCTTGCCACCTTTGAGAAAACGAACCGTATCACGCATGGTGGAGCTCTCCTTCTTCCGCAAAAGGTCGGACGGCGTCCAAAGAGGCTACAAGAAACGAAAGAAAAGCGCATGTGCAGCTTCTCAGTCTGGCGATCAGGCGCCCGGCTGAGCTTTCCAAGGCTGGGTTCAGAACCTGCGTTGACAAACGCCCCATCAATTTTCTCCCTTGTGCGGCGCGCTGCCGCAAAACTGTCACAAAAAATGTGCCTTAAAAAAACCAGGAACCAAAGCGCTCATTTGAGACCGTAATGATGCCTATTTGGCATCAAGTGACGGAAGTTGGTCCTTCAAAGCGAGCACGGCGTGATCGAAAAACATGCCAGGCGCAAGCGCAAGAGCACGTAGAGACGACGTTACCACACAGAGTCTGTCGGCCTGAAGCGGCGCATCGGACAGCGGTTTGAAGATTAGAACACCGTTGGCGAGATCGTCTTCACAGCCAATCATCGTCTGAAAGCCGATCACCTGTTCCTCCCGGGCAAGAGCCCGCATCAATCTGAGAGAATTGGCTTCAACATACGTGCGGGACGCTCCGGGGATCCGGCTGCGGACGATGTCGAGGCGCGTGCGGAGCGACAGGCCTTCCGCGGGAAGCGCGACCGGATATTTCAGGCAGTCCTGCAGACCGAGAGATTTTGCTCCCGCGAGCGGGTGATCCGGACGCATCAGTGCCCCGATGACGAGATCGTGGTGAAAGGCGATGGTCAGGGTTGAGGTTTCCGGCGGATCGAACGTGAAGCCAACATCCGCTTCCGCAGCCTCCACCTTGCGAGCGGCTTCCTTTGAAGATGAAATCGAGACATTCACATGAATGCCGGGATAACTCTTGCGGAATGTGCTGATGACTGCCGGGAGAAGTTTTTCGGCAACGCTTTCCACACTTGCGATAGACACCGTCCCGCGGCGCAGTCCTTTCAGCGCGTCGAGTTCGGCAACCGTGCCTTCAAAGTCTGAATAGGTGCGCCGGATATGCGCCAGCAGCAACTCCCCTGCCTGAGACAGGCGCAAGCGACGGCCGACACGGTCGAACAATTGCAGGCCGAGGGCTTGTTCCAGCCAGAGAACCTGTCTGTTGACGGCAGAGGATGCCACATTGAGATCTCGGGAGGCGGCGCGGATCGAGCCAGCGTCGGCGACGGCCAGAAAATAGCGCATCGCCGGGCTGTAGAGATTTCGAGACAGATCCTGTGCTCGTGCGGACCGCATGAGATTGCCGGCCTTACGGGATCAGAACTGTGGTGCCGGTGGTCTTTCGGCCTTCAAGGTCCTGATGCGCCTGCACCGCATCGGCGAGCCGGTACTCCTGATTGACGCCAATCTTGACGATGCCTTTCTGAACGACATCGAACAATTCTCCAGCGGTCGTTTCCAGCGCTTCGCGAGTTGCAATATAGCTGAAGAGAGAAGGACGGGTCGCAAATAGCGAGCCTTTCTGGGCGAGAAGGGCCAGGTTGAAGTCGGTGATCGGGCCGGAGGATTGTCCGAAGGTGACCCACAGGCCACGCGGTTTCAGGCAATCGAGCGATCCGGGATAGGTGTCCTTGCCGACGCTGTCATAAACGACGTCACAGCCTTTGCCGCTGGTTATGTCCTTCACCCTGTCGACGAAGTTTTCTGTCCGGTAGTTGATGACGTGGTCGTAGCCATGCGCTTTTGCCAGCTCGACCTTGGCTTCCGAACCAGCGGTGCCGATGACGGTCGCGCCAAGGTGCGATGCCCATTGACCGGCAATAAGCCCGACGCCTCCGGCGGCCGCATGGAACAGCAGCGTTGTACCGGGGCCGACGGAATACGTCTGGCGCAGAAGGTATTGCGCAGTCATGCCCTTCAGCATCATGCCGGCTGCTGTCTTGTCATCGATCCCCTCCGGCAGAACAACGAGACGGTCTGCCGGGACAAGTCTTTCCTGAGCATAGGAGCCGAGCGGGCCGACATAAGCCACCCGGTCTCCCGGATTGAGGTGTGTCACGCCCTCGCCGACCGTAAGAACAACCCCTGCCCCTTCATTGCCGGGCGTGAAAGGCACGCCATTGGGCGCTGGATAGAGACCGGACCGGAAATAGGTATCGATGAAATTGAGGCCAACCGCGGTGTGCCGGATACGTGCCTCGCCTGGGCCGGGTTCACCGACTTCAATGTGTTCCCAACGCATGACATCCGGTCCACCAGTTTCGTGTAGGCAGATTGCTTGAACCATGACTTTTACCCCGAAGTGATGGGCCGAGACCGTTTTTGGTCTTGCGGTAATTGATGTTGGCAAGACCATAAATGATTTCAACGCGATCGGGAAAGGTCATTCAGAAACGGAAATGCCTTTCGGCAATCCGTGGACCGCGTGCTGACCGGGTGCCAGGAGAAATAGCACGGCTCTTCACCGGCGCTAAACGGTGCGCCGATGCAGACAAAATCTCTCAAGTGTCGAAAAGATCAGTCGACCCTATCCAGCAATTGCTGAACGGCAGAGACCAGAAGCAGGTAAAAGCTGGCTGCCGTGAACACCCATGCGGCCGGGCCATTGAGCGCCATGCCATCAAGAATGGCGTAGGCGGCCAGTCCCATCCAGAGCAACGTCACCGGCAAGGTGATCATGCGCCACCGGCGTACGCGGACAGGATGGACAAAGCGAATGGGAGCAAAAGTCAATGCGCAGCACAAGAGCACGAAGAAGATCGTGAAGGTCTGTGATGGTGACAATACCATCAGGCCGAACACTGCCATGTTCCAGCCGGCGGGAAAGCCCTTGAAAGAGCCGTCCGGCGTCTTCATGCCGTTGTCGGCAAAATAGAGAGCGCCGGTAAACACCACGAGACCGCCGCAAATCCAGTTCCAGGGACTGGACAGCATCAGGCTCCAGGAAAGCGCGAAAGCGGGAAGAAATACGTAGGTGGCGTAGTCGATCACAAAATCCAGTGACGCACCTGACCAGCGAGGCAGGCGCTCCGCGATCTTGTAGCGGCGAGCCAGGGGACCATCGATACCGTCGACGAAAAAGGCGAGCCCCAGCCAGGCGAACATTTCGGCCCAGTCTTCCCGGGCACCTGCCAGAAGGGCGATCAGAGCGATTGGAGCGCCAGAAGCCGTCAGGATATGGATCAGGAACAGAGCGGGCTCGGTCCTCTCTTTGCCTGGTGTGATATCCGCCACGGGGTTTCCTCGCTTTTGTGATCCGAACACGACATGTCGGAGCGTTGGCGTCGTTCTGAGATGTGCACTGCCCGCGATGGGCCTCAGACCCGATGGAGCACACACCTATGCTGACACGATCCTTTATTGCAATCGTATGACAGTGTGAACTGAAAAAACAGTCCCAACGCCAATAGCCGTGAATTTAACCTGCCGCGTTTCCCAAAAGGATGAGCGAAACAAGGATGCCTGCCCACACAAGCAGAACGGTGCCGATTGCCGGTGGCAGGATTTTGCTCGGGAAGGTCTTTTCAACGGCCATCAATGCCCCGAGCAAGGCGATCCAGACGATGTTCATCAACCCGACCGCAAACATGACGGTCATGACGGCCCAGCAGCAACCAAGGCAAACCCACCCCTGGACCAGCCCTTCCCGTAATCCAGACAAGACGCCGGCGGATGCCTCGTCCGTGACGAAGACCCAGCGAGGATACCAGCATCGGCTGAGGCAGGCCTTTTTGGCCGGCGTGAATTGGTACAACCCAGCGGCAAGAAGGACGGACGCCGTCAAGGCCATGCTGGCGGGCGCCATCATGGTCGTCATGGCTCCGGCAACAGACAATGCCCATTGAGCTGCTGTGGCCACAACGGCATACCCAAGCCAAACTGCCAGGTAACCGACCATGGCGGCGACCACAGGTCTTCCGGGTTGAGCTGTCTTCCCGGGACGGGCCGCGAGCGCGGAATGATAGGCGCGCAGCATCGGCACGGCCGTTGGCAGCATCATCGCGAGAGCCATCATTGCCCACATGAGGAAGATCTTCGCCAGATCGACAGCTGTCATATCTGTGCCTGGCATGCCGAAGGTCGCGCTGGTTGGCAGGCAAAGCACGGCAAGTGCGGCTCTTGCTTCTTCCGGCAAACCCGCGAACTGGTTGAAACTGTTGAGAATCACCATGCCGGGCCCGGCTTCGCTCATGTCCATCACCGGGATCATGTCGGCGACCATCGCAATCAGATACGCCCAGCCACAGGCAGTCAAAAGGGCAACAAGCGCCAGAACAAGTGGCCAGCCACGCAGGTTCTGCTCCTGAGGAGTGGAACCGGTTTCGTTGGAACGGATGGTGCGCAAACTCGTCATGGTGGCCGTAAAGCGATGTTTCTCTTGGTTGCAATCGAGATGTCTTAGAGCATTTTTCCGGTCTGGTGTTTGATTTTGCTCATAACTGGCTGCGGATGCCCTGCGTGTATTCGTCCCGTTGATTTTCGATCGGCAAACAGCAATTAAGTCGGTACGCATAAACCAGATGGATTTTCAGCATGTCCAGCAGCCACTCGCCGGAAAAATTCGATATCGCAATCGTCGGCGGAGGTCCCTCCGGGCGCATCGCCGCTCTTGCGTTGGTTCAGCAGGGCCTTTCCTGCGTTCTGATTGCACCATCGGCGAACCGAGAGGATGGCCGCACCACCGCATTGTGGCAGCGATCCATAGATCTTCTTCGTGATATTGGCGTCTGGTCGGCTATTGAAGGCAGCGCTGAGGCCTTGAAGAAGATGCGGATGATCGACAGCACAGGGCGGCTTTTCCGAGCGCCCGAAGTCGTCTTCGACTGCAGCGAACTTGGTTTGGAAGAGTTCGGTTTCAATATCTTGAATAGCGAACTTAATGTAGTTCTTGAAAAGGCCTGTGCTGCTCAATCCGGTCTTGAGGTGATATCGGACACCGTCAAGACCGCCGAGTTCGGTGATGAGCGGGCCACACTTTTCACAAGCGGCGGCAGAACAATTTCCGCAAGGCTTGCCGTTGCCGCAGATGGCCGTAGGTCCACACTGCGTGAAGCCGCCGGGATCGAGGTCAAGCGCTGGTCTTATCCGCAGGTTGCGGTGGTTCTGAACCTGGAGCACCGTCTTCCGCACCAGCAGATTTCGACAGAGTTTCATGCAGCAACGGGGCCGTTCACTCTGGTACCGTTGCCCGGCAGGCAATCATCGCTGGTTTGCGTGGAGACTGCGGAAGGTGCAGCAAACCTGTTGGCGATGACCCAGGAGGAGCTGGAAGCGGAGCTTGAGCGGCGGGCCCATTCAATTCTGGGGAGCTTCAAACTTGCATCTAAACCGCAAAGTTTTCCGCTTGCAGGTCTCACCGCGACGTCTCTCGTGGGGCCGCGCCTTGCCCTCGTTGGTGAAACCGCTCACGTGTTCCCGCCCATCGGTGCGCAAGGGCTGAATCTCTCCTTGAGAGACATTCGCGATCTGACCACCGTCGTCGCTGCAGCTACGCGTTCGCACGCAGACATAGGGGCCGCGGCCTTACTCGCCTCTTATGAAAAGAAACGGTTCAGTGATATCCGGTCCCGTACCAACGCGGTTGACGTGCTGAACAGATCGCTGTTGACGGAATTCCTGCCGGTTCAGGCTGCGCGAAGCGCCGGTATGTATCTGACCGGCAAGGTCGGGCCGTTGCGTCGCATTCTCATGCGGGAAGGCCTGGCGCCGGGAACGGCGTTCCAACTTCACAGATAGGGACAAGGGCGCGCTGCGTTCAAGCGCGTGGTTTGGCCGCCGTTCGCTTGGCGGCGTGGTACGTCAGCGCCATGGCAATCATCTGGCGAAGCATGTCCTCGGGCAGTGGCTTTGCCAGACTGAAGTGAACGCTTCTGTCGCCGCCAAAGACAAGATCCGGGAACATCGCACGCCAATCGGAAACAAGCGACGATTGGCAATTGACGAAAAGAGCAACGTCTCCTGCCCCTGATTTGTCACGGTCGATCCTGATGGTGGTTCCGGTCTTGGGCCGCTTTGTTACATAGCTGGCCTGACCCCATTTCAGGGTTTCTTCGAGCTCTCCGATATCGTCCCGCTGCGTAGCTGTGTCTAAGATCATCGCCCTGATCGTCAGCACGCAGTCTCGTATGTCCGATGGAAAGCTTTCAAAAAGTGCCAGAACGTCCGGATTGTCTTTCACGGAATGACCTCTTGATCTCGAACGACCGTTCAATCGGGCAGTTTAGCCACCGGTTGGCAGGAACCCACTGGTCAAGGCCCAGATGAAACCGGTCACCGTGATGATCGACAGGGCAGTTCCGATGAGAACGAAACTCGACGCCCGCTGTACATAGGTTCCATATTGCTGCGCGATGACAAAGACGTTTGTGGCCGGTGGAAGACAGGACATCAAGACAGCGGTCGCAATCCAGTTGGGATCAAAGCCTCCCAGCCAGGTCAACAGCAGGAAAATCAGGATCGGGTGCAGCAAGAGCTTCACCCCAAGTACAATCGGCAGTTCCAGAGGAATCCGGCCGATGGGCCGCAAGGCTATGCTGACACCCATCGCAAACAAGGCACAGGGAGCAGCTGCGTTGCTGAGATAGCGCAACAGCGTGTCCACTGCTTCCGGTGGCTTGATCTGGAAGGCGGCGGCTATGACCCCGGCAATGGTCGCCAGGATAAAGGGGTGGGTGAAGATCCTGATTCCGATCTTCTTCAAGGTTCCGAGGATCGATTCGTCGTCCGTACCGGCCAAAGCCATCATCAGCGGCGCCAGAATGAACATCAGCGCGTTGTCAAAGGCCAGAATGAGGGCTGTTGGAACAGTCGCCTGTTCGCCCAGAACCGCCAGCGTCAGTCCCGGCCCCATGTAGCCGATGTTGGAATAGGCACCGGCGATGCCCAGGATTGTGGATTCGCCAATGTTGCCGCGTGTTGCCACAACGCCAATGCAGAAGGAGATCGCAAACACGATGTAGGTCGTGAAGGTCGTTGCAGTGATGTAGGACGCGTTTGCCAGTTCCTCGATAGGCGTTTCCGACAACAGGCGGAAAAACAGCGCCGGAAGCGCCAGGTAGATTACGAAGAAGTTCATCCAGCTCAGGCCTGCCTCAGGCAGGTTTTTGATCTTGCCAGCTCCGAAGCCGAGAAGGATCAGCCCGAAAAACGGAAGAGCCAGTGAAATGACATTCTGCATTCAATTACCAAAGATGAAGACGACGCGCTGCACGGCGGTTTGGTGGGTCTCAAGGCGCTTGCATCTTGCGCCTGGCTTGGATATGGACGCGTGACTAGAGGGTCACCCCGGTGATCCGCATTCCAATCAGGTCTGAAGGCGCATCGCAAGGCCCATTCATTCGGACAAGGTCGGAAGTGCCCTCTTTTCAGGACGGGCGGACAACATGAAAGCATTCGGTCGTAATGTCCCGCAAAAAAAAGCAGCGTAAACACCCGAAGCTGACAGCTGTGCAAAACCGGGTGGAAGGCTTTGCGCTGACTGTGGCCATCTGGCTTTTCCGCCTGATCCCCGTCGACATTGCTTCCTACGTCATGGGCGCTTTCTGGCGCCGGCTGGCGCCCTTCAATGCCAGGCATAAACGCGCCCTTCGGCATCTGAAGAAGGCTTTTCCCAATATGCCGCGCGCAGAGCGAGAAAAGATTGTGCGCGGGATGTGGGAAAACCTTGGCCGTGTGGCGGCGGAGACCTTCCATATCGACCGACTTCTGAAGCAAGACTACCGGTTCGAGGCGGTGGCGGACGAGACCGCTGAACAGGTTCTGAACGGTGAACGGTCCTGCCTGTTCGTGTCGTTTCACAGCGCAAACTGGGAACTGTGCGTTCAGCCTGCAGTGCGCCGCGGCATTGAAATCACAGGTGTTTACCAGGCGCTCCGCAATCCGGAAGCCGACAAGGCTCTTCAGGCGCTCAGAAAAGATCTCTACAAGGGCGGTCTCTTGTCGAAAGGCCATCAGACAGCACGCAAGATCCTGGCGACCCTTAAGGGCGACGGGATTGTTGCCATGATGGGCGATCTGCGTGAAACACGGGGCGTGCAAGTTCCCTTCTTCAACCAGATGGCCTACGCGACGCCCGTTCCGGCCTCTCTTGCCAGGTCTTGTAATGTGCCGATTGTTCTGGGCCGGGTCGTGCGCAAGAAGGGCGTGCATTTCCGAATAGAAGCCCAGGCTGTCGAAGTGCCCGTAACGGACAACCGCCAGGCGGATATCGAGGCGGTAACAGCACAAATCCATTCGATTTTCGAGGGATGGATCCGCGAACATCCCGAACAATGGATGTGGATCCACAAGAAGTGGGCGCCTCCGGGAAAAACGTCCGCGCAGAAGCAGGCCCGACGTGCGGCAGCAGCGCGGTTGGAAGACGATTAGCCTGTTCTCCTTTCGGGGTATGGTTGCAGCGCAACATTGACGTTATAGCTATGACTTCAACTGGTGGAGGACAGCTGTTTCATGAAAACCCCAAGCGCATTCTACAAGCCGCTCGCCATCGGCGCGCCCGACCCGTTCCGTGAGCTTCCCGTCTCGCTGGAGCGCATGATCCATTTTGTCCCGCCGCATATCGAGAAGATGCGGTCCAAGGTGCCGGATCTGATCAAGAACGTCGATGTCGTGCTTGGCAACCTGGAAGACGCCATTCCCGCAGATGCCAAGACGGATGCCCGCAGAGGCTTTATCCAGATGGCACAGGATAACGACTTCGGCACCACGGGTCTGTGGACCAGGGTAAACTGTCTCAATAGCCCATGGTTCTTGGATGACCTTCTGGAAATCGTCCCCGCGGTCGGTGAAAAACTCGATGTGGTGATGCTGCCCAAGGTCGAAGGCGCGTGGGATATTCACTACCTTGACCAATTGCTGGCGCAGTTGGAAGCCAAGGCCGGACTTTCCCAACCGATCATGATCCACGCCATTTTGGAAACGGCGGAAGGCGTGAAGAACGTTGAGGAGATTGCGGCGGCAAGCCCGCGCATGCATGGCATGAGCCTTGGACCGGCAGATCTCGCAGCATCTCGCGGCATGAAAACCACAAGGGTCGGCGGCGGCCACCCGGACTACGCGGTCCTGTCCGACGTCGACGGTGCAAACGGGCGAACGGCTTATCAGCAGGATCTGTGGCATTACACGGTCGGCAAGATGGTCGATGCCTGCCTGTCTTACGGCCTGAAGCCTTTCTATGGGCCTTTCGGCGATTTTTCTGACGCAGACGCTTGCGAAAGCCAGTTCCGCAATGCCTTTCTAATGGGGTGTCTGGGGGCCTGGTCCCTGCATCCGACGCAGATCCAGATCGCCAAAAAGGTCTTTTCTCCAGACCCGGGCGAAGTTGCATTCGCGCGCAAAATCCTTGATGCAATGCCGGACGGCACCGGTGCGGTGATGATCGATGGCAAGATGCAGGATGATGCAACCTGGAAACAGGCGAAGGTGATCGTGGATCTTGCAAAACTGGTTGCATCGAAGGATTCGGAACTCGCGGAGGTCTATGGCCTTTAGACTTTCGCAATGCTCGTCATTTAAGGTTTAATGTTACAATGCTTGCACGCCGGGGGCTGACACGGTATCCCGGCAGTGCATGCAGTATGCGGACGAGTAACCATGCGAACGGCAAAATTCAGAATTGGCCAGGTCGTCCGGCACCGGATTTACCCCTTCCGGGGCGTTATTTTCGATGTCGATCCGACCTTCAGCAATACGGAAGAATGGTGGAACGCGATCCCGGAAGACGTGCGTCCTCTGCGCGATCAGCCGTTTTATCACCTCCTCGCCGAAAACGAGGAAACCGAATATGTGGCCTATGTCAGCGAACAGAACCTGGAAGCAGACATGACCGGTGAACCGGTGCGCCATCCGCAGGTGGAAGAAATTTTCGAGGAACAGACCGACGGGTCCTATCTGCCGCGCAGCGTGGAGATCCACTGAACGGGCGATGTATCCGGCTTGTCTGCTGACATGGCAGTTCAAATACGAAGAAGGCCGGAACCTTGAAAGTTCCGGCCTTCTTCAATTCTGAAAACGCAGTTTCTTACTGGCTTTGCTTCTGAGCGTCGATCAGCTTCTGACGTGCTTCGTCAGCCCGCTTCTGCAATTCGCTCTGCAGCTCTTCCTGACGCTTTTGCAGTTCAGCAAGGTTCATGGGCTCGCCGTCGTAAACCTTGGTGAAGCCGATCAGGGTCATCTTGAAGACGATTTCCTTGGCCTGCTGGTTATACGGAGCCACGATCATTTCGCCGCCCTGCTTCATGGTGTTGATGAAGGAGTCATCAATCGCCAGTTCTGCATAGCAGGCGTTGGGTGCGCAGATGCTGTACTTGCCCTGAACGGGCTTGCCATCATCGATCTGAATGCGAACGCCGGGCTGGATCAGAACGCCGGTCGGTACGGCGACCAGCAGCTTCTTGCGGGCTTCCCCTTCAGTTTCCTGAATAGCAATGTTGCTCAGGAACTGTCCGGTATTGGTGCGCAATTCAATCGAAATAAAGCAGATTTGCTTCTGCGTGTTCGGATTGGTGTTACACGCTTTCGTCCATGGGCTTTTTTCCTCCTGGGCGATTGCGGGTGTACCAGCAAAAGAAGATAGGGCCACGAATGCACCTACTGCACATCCGAACAATCCTCTTTTCAAAACACTCGTCATCGAAACGTCCTCAATCGTGCGTGTACGAAACTTTCGCGTTGTTCTGGGGCATTCCGGAACCAACCGCAAGGCCCGTAACAACATTCAAACCGTGAAACCATGGTAAGACACTTAATTTGGGCGAGAGGGTGGCCGATTTGCAACGCACGCCCAATGGGCAATTCAGAGCTGAATATCTTGAGGTTTGTTGTTTGTCCCGGGCGCTTCCCTGTTAACCGTGTGTTATTCTGAACGCTGGGAATCAATAGAATCTCCGGCGGTGGTGATGCGTAGTTCGACAGTTTCCGGTCTCCTTTTTCGTGCCGGCCGGGCGATCGGTTTGGCGGCCTCGAGCGTTTGTGTGCTCGCCATCTCTTTCTGCCTGCCTGCGATTGCGGATGAAGAAACCGTACCCTGGACGCATGCCATCGCCATGCATGGAACGCCCACTCTAGGTCCAGACGAAGCATTTCCCTACTCTAATCCCGATGCGCCCAAAGGCGGTACGATTACTCTTGGTGTACAGGGAACCTTCGACAGCCTGAATTCCTTCATTGTTCAGGGCGGCTGGACCTCGGCCCGTGGCATGCGGGAACGCGAGTTCGGCAACAACGTTCTGGAAAGCCTGATGGTTCGCTCTTATGCAGAACCCTTTTCGCTTTATGGGCTTCTGGCTCAACGCGTACGCATGCCGGAGAGCAGGGAATGGATCGAATTTGAGCTAAACCCGGATGCCAAGTTTTCCGACGGGACGCCAGTTACCGTAGATGACGTCATCTTTTCTCTGGACGTGATCCGCGACAAGGGACGCCCGCCTTACAGGAACTGGTATGCGGCCATCACCGAGAAACAGGTGACCGCACCCAACCGGCTGAAGCTGGTGTTTGAAAACGGCGACAATCGCGAATTGCCTCTCCTGATAGCTTTGGCCCCGATCTACTCAAAGGCCAGCACTGATGCGGAGAATTTTGACAAGTCCTCTCTAAACCCGCCGGTTGGAAGCGGGCCTTACACGTTCAAGACCATCGAGCCGGGCCGGCTGGTTGTTTATGAGAAGAACCCGGATTACTGGGCCAAGGATCTGCCTGTAAAGGCCGGTTTCGACAACTTCGATGAAATCAGGATCGAATATTTCCGCGACGAGACCACCTTGCAGGAATCCTTTAAAAAGGGCCTGGTTCAGGCTCTTCAGTTTAGGGATCCGGCCCGCTGGGCAACCGGCCTCGATTTTCCAGCTGTGAAAAATGGTGACGTTCTCAAGCGGTCACTTCCGCTCGGTATCCCGGCCGCCATGCAGGGCATTGCGTTCAACACCCGTCGAGACCAATTCTCCGATCCAGCTGTGCGCAAGGCTTTGCGCATGCTGTTCGATTTCGAGTGGGTGAACCGTAACCTTTATTACGGTCTTTATACGCGTACTGCTGGTTACTGGGACAATTCTGAGCTGTCGTCGATCGGCCGCCCGGCGAGCGATCGCGAAAAGGAACTGCTTGCCCCCTTCCCCGATGCAGTGGATCCAGAGGTCATGGACGGCACCTGGCGTCCGGCCCAGGGGGATGGTTCCGGGCGGGACAGGAAGGTGCTTCGGGCGGCGCTCGAAGCGTTCGGTAAAGCTGGTTACAGGCTGAAGGACGGGAAACTCGTTCACGCTGAAACCGGAAACCAGCTTTCTTTTGAAATACTTGCCAAGAACGAAGACGAAGAAAAACTGGCGCTCGCCTACATTCGGACGTTGGAGTTGCTCGGCATTGACGCAAGCGTGCGCAGTGTCGACCCATCCCAGTTTGAAGACCGCAGGACGAAACGCGATTTCGATATGGTGTTCAACACCTGGTACGCGT
This sequence comes from Stappia sp. BW2, assembly GCF_008107695.1. Classification (GTDB taxonomy): domain Bacteria; phylum Pseudomonadota; class Alphaproteobacteria; order Rhizobiales; family Stappiaceae; genus Roseibium. Next base: position 1,440,167 of record NZ_VIRG01000070.1, read on the forward strand.
CACTGTCTCCCGGTGCCGAACAATATGGACGCTGGTCGTCAAAAGCCGCGGAAGCGGAAGGCTCCTTCAACTTTGTTGGCGCCCACGAGCCGGCAATCGATGCGATGATCGACGAGATCGTCGGCGCGCGGAGCCGGGATGATTTCATCGCAGCTGTTCGCGCATTCGATCGCGTCCTGATTTCCGGGGCCTACGCAGTTCCGCTCTACCACGTCGCAGATGATTGGGTTGCTCACTGGAAGCAGATCGTTCCACCTCAAAACGAGTCGCTTTATGGCCATGAGTACGACACCTGGTGGTCAGCCAAAGCGCAATAATCGGACCAATGGACGAAGAAAAAAATGAAAGCCACGCCTGAAAGCCTGTCCGAGGAATACCATCAAAGCGGAGCCTGGTCCGATGTGCCGCTTGATGAAATGTTCCGAAAGACAGCCGCTGAACACCCCGACCGGGTCGCTCTGGTCGATGCTCCGGACAGGGCCAACTGGACCGGCGGCGCCCCACGTGCGCTGACTTATGCAGAAGCTGACCGTGAGATTGATCGGCTTGCGGCGTTTTATACGACCGTTGGCCTTTCATCTGATCACGTTGTCGGTGTTCAGGCCCCCAACACGGTCGATACCGTCATTGCGATCCTGGCTGCGCTGCGGGCTGATCTGATCATTTCCCCCCTGCCACTGCACTGGCGGCAGAAAAACGTTCTGGAAGCCCTGAATTCCATCGGTGCCAAGGGGTTTGTCGCTGCAGACCGTGTCGAAACGCGTCAGGTCGGCGTTGCCGCACGTGATGTTGCAGCGGATCTGTTCTCGTTGCGGTTTATTTTCGGGCTTGGCAAGGATATTCCCGACGGCTTGATCGAGCTTGGGCCGATGCTTGCCGAAATGGGTGATGAGTTGAAGTTCACACCCAGTGAGCGCTCAGATCCGGCGGACCACACCGCCACCATTTGCTGGAGCCGCAGCGGCGAAGAAAACGTACCTGTCACACGCTGCCATAATCACTGGGTGTCCGTCGCGCAAATGATCGTGCAGGAAGCCCATGTGCGCGATGCCAGCTCGATCGTTCTGCCTTACTCGCTCAGCGGTCTGACCGGCCTTGGCGGAGGACTTGCGCCCTGGCTTTTGACCGGCAGCACGTTGCACCTGCATCACCCGACATCACTTGCAAATCTCGCCGCACATGCAAACGAGGTTCAAGCGGATATCGTAATGACGCCCGGACCGCTTGCGCAGACGCTCGACCGGAAACTGGAAAACACAAAAACAACCCTGCTTGCGGCCTGGAACATTGCAGCGCCTCACCCGACGACTTTTGTTGCCAGGCGCCGGCTCGTAGACCTTCAAATCGCTGACGAGTTTGCTCTCGTGGCAAAGGCACGAGGTCCTTCGGCAAAAATGAAAGCCACTGCGCTGGGAAAGCATAGTGGGCCAATCGGGTGCGAAAGCGGGCCAGCCCTCCTTGAAATTGCGGTCACCGACGAGGTGGAAGAGCAATTTCCAACGCTTCTGGTAAAGGGGCCCATCGTTCCCGATGTTGGCTGGCGCACCATCAACGGCGATCAGCGGCGCGTTCGTTGGGAAGGTACCGGTTTTTTGAACACCAACATCAAGGTCGAACTGACAGATGGCGGTATCGCCGGGTTCGGAGTGCCGGGGCACTACGCCCTTGGTACTGGAAATCTCGAGACGATAGATGGGGTCTATGCTGGTTATCCGGGGATCAGGGAAGCAGCAGCCTTCATTGTGGAAGATCCTCTCCTGGGAGCCAGGATGTACGCAGCGCTCGTACCAGAGGCCGGGAATGTGCCTGACGCAGGCGCCTTTTTTGCCTATCTGGATGCCGAAGGTGTGGATCTTGCCAAGATCCCCCATCGTGTGCTGATTTTGCAGTCTCTGCCGCGGAACGCGGATGGAACGATCAACCGGGAACGGCTGACCATGCGGACGCAGCGATTGCCTGCTGCCGTGGCGTAGGTGGGATAGCGTATGGATGTTGAAACGTCGCTTTCCTGGCGCGGCCCTTACTGGTATGCAGGACGGCGCCCGAGGCGAAGCAGCAGTGGCGATGCGCCTGAGGATTTAGACGTCTCTCTCGTCAACATGTACGAACGGCGGAGCATGCTTCCCATGGCTCTGCCAGCTGCGATCGTTGTCGATATCAGCAGCCTTGAGAGCGAGCACCACGACGACTTCTTTTCCTGGCTGTTGCCCCAGATAAAAAACCTTGCGAGCGAAGTCCCGTTTTACGTTCTCACCGGTAGCGATGATATTCTTCCAAACGGCCTTCAACCGACCGCGATCATCGATAGAGTGGTGCCCGACGAAGTGCTGTTGATGCTGATCTGCGTTCATCAGCGTGCCTTGCTCCGATCAGACGAGGCACAACTTCGCAGACGTATCTTTGGCAGAATTCCGGGTTTCGGTCGTGCCCCGCATCATTCCGGAACGAGTAGCCTGCTTGTGGTCGGCCTCAGCGGCCGGTTTCTGGAGTGGCAAGATGCCAGCGAGGAAAAGGTGGAAGTTGTTGGCGCTTTCGACGGGAACATGGCAGTCGAATTCATGTCGAAGCGTGCATTCGACGCGGTTGTGATCGACGCGCCGTTTGATGACGCCGTCGATTACATGCAGCAGATCAGAAGGGATGCCCGCTTTGCCGGACTGCCGGTGCTGGCAGTTTGCGAGCGTGAGGAAGATTTCGCGCATCTCTTCAGGAATGGTGCTTCCGACGTTCTTGTTGGAGAAAACCGAAAGGAAACCCTGGCCCGACGCCTGAACACCGCGACCCGGTTTGGCAAACGGCGGCGCCTTGCTGACAGAGTGCTTGCGGAAAGTCACATGTGGTTGCGCCAGCAGATCACCCAAGGCGGTCTTGGTGTGGAAGAGTACACCAGGTATCTGGAAGCCTGCAGCAATGCCCTTGCCGCGCGAGGCCTAGATCTTTGGGAAATGAGGCTTCAACCGGAAAGTTTCGGCATTGTCGCTTCGTCTCCTGAGGAACTGGAAGATATCAATACGACGTTGTTGTCCATTGCCGACGCGACCAGCCGGGACGAAGACCTCGTCTGTCTCGTGAAGGACTTCGGGCCGGTGGCTGTTTTGAAAAATGAAGCCGGCACAACCAGGTTACAGAAACGGATCAGCTCGATCCTTACGCACACTGTTCTGTGAAGGTATGCAGTTCCTGCGGTATGTTTTGGTGATTGCCTTAACACTGCCGCGAATTTGGGGTTGGCATATTTGTCAGAGCCTTTAGCCTGATAAAATTATCTCCAACGTTCTGGATGTCCGATGACCTTACCGTCCGCTCTTACCGTCGATGTCGTATCCGATGTGATGTGCCCCTGGTGCTTCATTGGAAAAAGGCGCCTGGAAGCGGCGCTGAAGTCGGTTCCCCAGCTCGATGTGCTGGTTCGTTGGCATCCATTCCAGCTCGACGCGACCTTGCCCAAATCGGGCAAGGACCGAAAACAGTATCTGAGCGACAAATTTGGCGGCCTGGACAAGGCGGAAGCTTTCTATGGTCAGATCAGGGCCGCAGGGCAGGAAGAAGGTATAGACTTTGCTTTTGAAGACATCACCTTATCGCCTAACACGCTCGACTGTCACAGGCTGATCCTCTGGTCTCGCGATGATGATCTGCAGGATGAGGTCGTTGAGCTGCTCTTCAAGGCTTACTTCCTGAACGGGGAAGACCTTACGCGCTCAGAGGTTCTGGTTCGCATTGCCGAGGAAGCGGGTATGCAATCCGATCTGGTAGAGCACCTACTGGGAACGGAAACAGATCTCGACAAGGTTGAGGCGCAGATTGCCAATGCGCACAAGTCCGGCATCACCGGAGTGCCCTGTTTCATCATAGACGGTCGGTTTGTGCTGGCCGGCGCTGAAAAACCGGAGACTATTGCTGCGGCACTTCTCCACGCGGAAGAAACACGAACCGATCCGCAGGCCGCAATCTCTAACTAGCGGTTTCCTCTTGAGGTCAAAACCTAAAAAAGCCCCGCACGAAAGTACGGGGCTTTTTCGATTTTCAGTTCTGACGGAAATCAGCCGCGCAGGATTGAACGACCTGCGTAAACGGCCTGTGCGCCCAGTTCTTCCTCGATACGGATAAGCTGGTTGTACTTTGCAAGCCGGTCTGAACGCGCCAGCGAACCGGTTTTGATCTGGCCGCAGTTGGTGGCAACAGCCAGGTCGGCAATGGTGCTGTCTTCGGTTTCGCCCGAGCGGTGGGACATGACTGCGGTGTAGGCAGCCTTGTGGGCGGTCTCAACCGCGTCCAGCGTTTCAGAAAGCGTTCCGATCTGGTTGACCTTGATCAGGATCGAGTTGGCCACACCAAGATCAATGCCCTTGCGCAGGCGATCAGAGTTGGTCACGAACAGATCGTCGCCGACCAGCTGGCACTTGTTGCCGATAAGGTCGGTCGTTGCTTTCCAGCCGTCCCAGTCATCTTCTGCAAGGCCATCTTCGATCGAAATGATCGGGTAGCGGGATGCGAGGTCAGCGAGGTATTTCGCCATTTCTTCAGGCGCCAGGGTCTTGCCCTCGCCTTCCAGCAGATATTTGCCGTCCTTGAAGAACTCGGTCGAAGCTGCGTCGAGAGCCAGGAAGACATCTTCGCCTGGCTTGTAACCGGCAGTTTCGATTGCCTTCATGACGAAGCTGATAGCAGCATCGGTGGATTCCAGATTGGGGGCAAAACCGCCTTCGTCGCCAACATTGGTGTTGTGACCGGCTGCGCTCAGCGCCTTCTTCAGCGTGTGGAATATTTCCGACCCCATGCGTACGGCATCGCCAAGGGACTCGGCGCCGACCGGCATGATCATGAATTCCTGGAAGTCGATCGGATTGTCTGCATGCGCGCCGCCGTTGATGATGTTCATCATGGGAACCGGCAGAGTGCGGGCAGACGTGCCACCAACATAGCGGTAGAGCGGCAGGCCAGATGCCTGGGCGGCTGCGCGGGCGACGGCAAGCGAAACACCCAGGATTGCGTTGGCGCCAAGGCGAGACTTGTTGTGGGTGCCGTCGAGATCGATCATCGCCTGGTCAATCTGAAGCTGGTCTTCAGCATCCAGACCGCCAACGATCTCGAAGAGTTCCCCGTTGACAGCGTCAACGGCGTTCTGGACACCTTTGCCCATGAAACGGTCGCCGCCATCGCGCAGTTCGACTGCTTCATGTGCGCCGGTGGAAGCGCCGGACGGCACGGCAGCCCGGCCAAAGGAGCCATCCTCCAGGAAAACGTCGACTTCTACGGTCGGGTTACCACGGCTGTCGAAAATCTGACGGCCGATGACATCGATAATGGCGGTCATGGAAAGAACTCCCTTGTCGCATGCACCTGAATTGAAAGTTCGCCGGAGATTCTCCGGCCGTTCGGAAGCCGGAATACCGGCGGTTTTTCCGGGAGCGTTTGCCCCACAAAAGAAAGCCGCACACAAGGCGCGGCTTAATTGGATTATTCTGCGGCGACGGCCGGGGCCTTGACGACGTTGTCGAGAGCCTTCAACTGCGCCAGCAACGCTTCGAGCTGATTGAGCGGCACCATGTTCGGACCGTCCGACGGAGCGTTGTCCGGATCAGGGTGCGTCTCGATGAAAAGACCGGCAACGCCAACAGCGACGGCCGCGCGGGCAAGAACAGGCACCATGGTCCGGTCGCCACCGGTGGATGCCCCCTGCCCGCCCGGTTGCTGAACCGAATGGGTCGCATCAAAAATAACCGGAGCACCGGTCTGTGCCATGATCGGCAGTGAGCGCATGTCTGTGACCAGCGTGTTGTAACCGAAGCTGGCTCCGCGTTCGGTCAACATCACGTTTGCGTTGCCTGAACCGGTTACCTTGCCCAGAACATTCTTCATGTCCCAAGGCGCCAGAAACTGGCCTTTCTTGACATTGATCACGCGTCCAGTCTTCGCTGCGGCAACAAGAAGGTCAGTCTGGCGGCAGAGAAATGCAGGAATTTGCAAAACGTCCACAATTTCCGCAACCGGTGCGCATTGCTCAGGGCTGTGCACATCGGTCAAAACCGGCATGCCGAATTTTTCTTTCACTTCCGCGAAAATTGGCAGAGCTTCGTTGATGCCGACTCCACGTTTTCCAGCGAGTGATGTCCGGTTGGCCTTGTCGTAGGACGTCTTGTAAACGACGCCGATTCCAAGGCGATCCGCAATTTCCTTGATGGCCGCAGCACATTCCAGTGCGTGTTCGCGGCTTTCAAGCTGGCAAGGGCCGGCAATGAGGCTGAAAGGCGCGTCATTGCTGAAAGTTACATTGCCAACGGAAACTACGCGGTTTGCCTCGGTCATTTTCCACCATTCGCCGTAAGGTTGTCGCTTGTGTGCAGCAACTCATTGCAAGAAAAAGATCCGGTACCGGAACTTGCGCTGTTCCATAGCGCTCTTTTGCTCTCCTCGCAACATTGCTCTGGTGGAACGCGATTCGATCTTAAATCGATTTAAAAGTGTGAAAGCGATCAACGACATAATATGATCACTTTGTAGAAGTTATTGCGCTAGCATTGCAGTTCACAAGCCCACAACCCGCGATAGGCAACTGGTCCGGTTGTCGCTTGCGGTGCGGGGCATAAGGTCGAGATAACGGACGAACTGAGTATTGAACGTGCGTTTGACGGCTCTTGTGACTATTAGTGAAAAAAACGATTGAGTTCGTATTTGTAGACAATTGGAAGGCCTGACATGAACAAGCCCATTCGCAAAGCGATCCTGCCGGTGGCAGGTCTTGGTACGCGTTTTTTGCCCGCAACCAAGGCAGTCCCCAAGGAAATGCTGACAATCGTCGATCGGCCGATCATCCAGTATGTGGTGGACGAAGCGCGGGCCGCTGGCATTGAACATATTGTTTTCGTTACAGGGCGAAACAAACACGTCATCGAAGACCATTTCGACATTGCCTATGAGCTTGAAGATACGCTCAAGGCGAGAAACAAGACGGCGGCGCTGGAATTGCTTGAAAAGCACCGGCCTGTTCCCGGCTCAACCTCCTTTACCCGCCAGCAGGCTCCACTCGGCCTCGGCCACGCGATCTGGTGCGCGCGCGATATCATTGGCGAGGAACCCTTTGCCATCCTGCTGCCGGACGTGATCATCAAGTCTCAGGTAAGCTGCCTCAAGCAGATGGTCGATCTTTATGAAAATGTTGGTGGCAACATCATAGCCGTGGAAGAGGTTCCGGAAGATCAGACCGACCAATACGGCATCGTGGAACTTGCCGGAGAAATCGGAGACAACGCTCACAAGATCTCCAACATGGTCGAGAAACCTGCCCCCGGTACGGCCCCGTCCAATTTGATGATCACGGGGCGGTACATTCTGCAGCCGCAGATTTTCGATCTTCTGTCCAATCAAGGCAAGGGTGCAGGCGGCGAGATCCAGCTGACCGACAGCATGCTTGCATTGATGAAGGAACAACACTTCGCGTCGCTCAAATTTGCAGGTCGAAGCTATGATTGCGGCAACAAGGCCGGTTTCCTGAGCGCCAATATCGCATTCGGCATGGACGATCCAAAACTGGCTCGGGAACTGGTTCCGTTCATGGAAGAGATGATCCGCAAACCGTTGGCCGCAGAATAAACCGCGACCGTCTTCACTGCGGACTTGAAAAGGTTCGCCAGAAGCCTTTAGGAGTGGGCCGGGTCTTGCGCAGACCCGGCCTATTTCGTTCGCACCAATCCCGGATGCCTTATGCACGACAATTCCATTTACGCCACCAGGATCGCAGTCATCGGTCTTGGCTATGTCGGTTTGCCGGTCGCAACCGCTTTCGCCGCGAAGGGGTTTGATGTTCTCGGATTTGATATTAACGAAAACCGGCTAAGCGAATTGCGCAGCGGATGCGACAGCACGGCCTCCGTCGGGAAAGCTGAATTGCGGCAGGAAACGCTCGTTTTTTCCAGTCAGGAAACCGATCTGAGCGACCGGGATGTTCTTATCGTGGCTGTGCCGACACCGGTTGACCATGCAAAGCGGCCTGACCTGTCGCCTTTCAGGAGTGCAGCGGCAACTGTTGGCCGCAACCTGAAATCCGGCGCCATCGTTGTGTTTGAATCGACCGTCTACCCAGGGGCAACCGAGGAAGTTGCCGTTCCAATTCTGGAGCAACAATCGGGGCTGACCCTCGGAAGGGATTTCGCTGTCGGCTATTCTCCGGAGCGTATCAACCCAGGCGACACCGAACGCGGATTTGCGGACATTACCAAAATCGTTTCGGGCTCAAGCCCGGAAGCTGCAGATACGCTCGCCAAACTCTATGGCGCGGTCGTAACGGCCGGAATTCATCTTGCGCCGTCGATTCGGGTGGCGGAAGCGGCGAAAGTCATCGAGAACACGCAGCGCGATCTCAATATTGCTCTCATGAACGAACTGGCCATGCTTTTTGACCAGATGGGCATCGACACCAGGGATGTTCTGGAGGGCTCCTCGACCAAATGGAACTTCCTGCCGTTTCAGCCGGGATTGGTCGGTGGTCACTGTATCGGTGTCGATCCCTATTACTTGACGCACAAGGCGCATGAAATCGGCATGACACCTCAGGTCATTCTGGCTGGACGCGGGACCAACGAGGCAATGCCGACGTTCATTGCAGGCAAGATTTTTCAGGAAAGCGTGAAGCTCGGCATGCCCATGCCGCCGAAGGTCGTTGTTCTCGGCATCACTTACAAGGCCAATGTGCCCGACACGCGCAATTCCAAGGTTGTCGATCTTATCCGGGAGCTGGAGAAGTTCGGCGCAAGCGTTCAGGTCTGCGATCCGCTCGCGCATCCCGATGAAGTAAGCGCAGAATACGGAATCACTCTTACCCCTGCCAATGAACTTGCCGCAGCAGACGTCGCCGTTCTGGCTGTCCCGCATCAGCATTTTTTCCATGATGGCACGGGTTGGCAGGTGTTGAAGGAAATCCTGAAAAACGAGCGCGGTCTTGTTGCCGATATTCCCGCGCTGCTCGACCGGTCAACGTGTCCGGATGGAATTCGGCTTTGGCGTCTTTGATTTTACAGGACTTTTGTCCTGAACAAAGCGCAGACCACTCCGCACTGTCTGGAAACGACGACAGGAACCTGCCTCCAAATGCTTCAGCTTGCTGATAATTACCGCAGAGGATTGCTGGTATTTTAGCAATCTAAAAAGGGTTTTGAGCCGTATACTTATCGGGTTTCAGGAAAGGAGACACCGAACATGGCTCATGCTCGTTTCTGGAAGATGGTGGCGGTTGCCGGCGTCAGTGCCTTGCTGGCCTCCGGGTCGGTCCGTGCCGAGGACAGCCTCGACAGCAGTGCCTTTCACAATATCATCAAAAATCAGATGAGTGCCTTTGCAAAGGGAAATGCCCAGGCGGCCTTCTCTTTCGCAACAAGTTCCTTGCAACAGAGATTCCAGACGCCTGAGTTCTTCATGGAAATGGTGCGTCAAGGCTATCAACCGGTCTACAAGCCTAAAAGCGTCACGTTCGGCCGATCAAAAATGACCAAGCTCGGGCCGACACAGGAAGTCTATGTGACAGGTCCCAAAGGCAAGAATTGGCTGGCGCTCTACAGTTTCGAGCAGCAGGAAGATGGCACGTGGAAAATTTCCGGCTGCTACCTGACAACAGCGGACGGGTTTTCCGCCTAGTCTGTTTCTGCCGGAGCCAAGATTGATTGTGCGGGGTTACAGCGCCGCGATATCTCCGCGTGCCCAGTCTTCCTTGGTTTCGGCATAGAAGTCCTCGAAGCGTCCGTTCTCGATCGCATCGCGCATGCCCTGCATCAGGAACTGGTAGTAGGCAATGTTGTTCCAGGTAAGCAGCATGCCGCCCAGCCCTTCCCCTGTGCGCACCAGATGGTGCAGATAGGCACGGCTGTAGACGCTTGTTGCGGGACAGGCACTTGCCTCATCCAGCGGACGCGGGTCTTCCTGGTGGCGGGCATTCTTCAGATTGACCTTGCCATAGCGGGTATAGGCCAGACCGTGACGTCCGGCTCTTGTCGGCATCACACAATCGAATTGATCAATGCCGCGCTTCACACTTTCCAGAAGATCGTCCGGTGTACCGACACCCATCAGGTAACGGGGTTTGTCCACCGGCATCACCGGTGTGGTGATGTCGAGCATGCTCAGCATGACGTCTTGCGGCTCACCAACCGCCAGTCCGCCGACCGAGTAACCTTCAAATGGCATCTTGCCGAGCTCCTCCGCGGACCGAATCCGAAGATCCGGCTGGTCGCCGCCCTGAACGATGCCATATAGCCCCTGCCCCTTGCCAGGCCCGCCCATGGCTTCGAACTGGGTGCGGGAACGCTCTGCCCATCTGAGAGACAATTCCATCGCTCTTTGGACTTCTTCACGCGGGCTCGGCAATTTGATGCACTCATCCAGCTGCATCTGAATGTCTGACCCGAGCAATCCCTGGATCTCGACCGAACGTTCCGGCGTCAGATGGTACTTTTGACCATCGATATGGCTTTGGAAGCGCACCCCGTCTTCATCCAGCTTGCGAAGTTGCGCAAGTGACATCACCTGGAACCCGCCGCTATCGGTCAGGATCGTGTGCGGCCAGTTCATGAAGGTGTGGAGCCCGCCAAGTTTAGCAACCCGTTCCGCGGTTGGACGCAGCATCAGGTGATAGGTGTTGCCGAGAACGACGTCGGCCCCCGTTTCGCGTACCTGTTCCGGGTACATCGCCTTTACGGTCGCCTGGGTGCCGACCGGCATGAATGCAGGCGTGCGGACGACGCCGTGAGGTGTGGTGATCTCACCTCGCCGCGCCGTGCCGTCGGTCGTGATCAGCTTGAAGCCGAATGTCTTGCCGGTTTCTTCTGTCATGTTCGGTCCTCAGAGAGCCCCTTCCTGCGGAAACAGCAGTGAAGCGTCGCCGTAGCTGTAAAAACGGTATTCCTGCGAGATCGCGTGTGAATAGGCCTCACGCATTGTGTCCAGGCCCGAAAGAGCCGACACCAGCATGAAGAGCGTGGAGCGCGGAAGGTGGAAGTTGGTCATCAACGCATCGATTGCCCTGAAACGGTAGCCCGGCGTGATGAAAATAGATGTTTCACCAGCAAATGCGGCAATGGCACCGGTTTTCTGGGCTGAGCTTTCAAGGATACGCAGGGATGTGGTACCGACGCTGACGACCTTGTTTCCCCGCGCCTTGACAGCCAGGAGGGCCGCGGCAGTCTCTTCGGAGATTTCGCCCCATTCGGCGTGCATCTTGTGATCGGACGTGTCTTCCGCCTTCACCGGCAGGAAGGTGCCCGCGCCGACATGCAGCGTTACCCGGTGCTGCTCAATACCGCGATCGCTCACGGCCTGCAGCAATTCCGGTGTAAAATGAAGCCCCGCCGTCGGCGCGGCAACCGCACCGTCCTTCTCGGCAAATATCGTCTGGTAGTCCTTGCGATCCTGGTCGTCCTCACCACGCTTTTGCGCGATATAGGGTGGCAAGGGTATGTGTCCGACAGAAGCTATGGCTACGTCGAGGTCAGGGCCGGAACGGTCGAATGTCAGCAGCACTTCGCCGCTGTCGCCTTTTTCAGTCACGTCCGCCGTCAACCGGGTACCGAATCCTTCGAACAGCACTGTATCGCCAACCTGGAGCTTCTTTGCCGGCCTGACAAAAGCCTTCCAGCGGTCGGGTCCTGCACGCATGTGAAGCGTCGCACCAATGCCTGCGCTAATTTCACCACGCAGGCGCGTTCCTTCGAGTTGCGCGGGGATTACCCTGGTGTCGTTGAAGACCAACGCATCGCCAGGTTCCAGCAGTTGCGGCAGGTCACGAACCCCCGCGTCAGATAGCTGCGGTTGCTGATCTGGTCGCACAACAAGCATGCGGGCAGAATCGCGCGGTCGGGCGGGACGCAGGGCGATCCGTTCGTTTGGGAGCTCAAAATCGAATTGGTCGACGCGCATGGCGTTTTGCTACTGCCAAATATCTGGAAAGCTTCAGGATGCAGCGCCAGATCCGTTTCGACCGGTAACCGCACATACTGTAAGCGGCTCTTACTGGCGACGGAGAAGCAGGTCAACCTTCTGGAGCCTGATCCAAAACAAAACAGCGCGGGTGTTTGCCCGCGCTGCCTCAAGACCAATGATTTTCAGCAGGTTCAGGCTGCGTCAGCCGCCACCTTCAGGGACGCGATGTTGTCCGGATTGGACACCGGCTCACCGCGTTTGATCTTGTCAACATTGTCCATGCCTTCGATGACTTTGCCCCAAACGGTGTATTGACCGTCAAGCCAAGGTGCGTCGGTGAAGCAAATGAAGAACTGGCTGTCTCCGGAGTTCGGGTCCATGGCACGGGCCATGGAACAGGTGCCACGCACGTGCTTTTCGTTGCTGAACTCCGCTTTCAGCTTCTTGCCGGAACCGCCGGTGCCGGTTCCCTGCGGACAACCGGTCTGGGCCATGAAGCCGTCGATCACGCGGTGAAACACGACGCCGTCATAGAAGCCTTCGCGAACCAGTTCCTTGATGCGGGCGACATGGGTTGGTGCAAGATCGGGTTTCATCTCGATCACGACCGGCCCCTGGCTAGTTTCCATGAGAAGGGTGTTTTCGGCGTCTTTGATATCAGCCATCGAGTATCTCCTTGAGTGTCTTTGAAATCTGTGAGGCCAGATGCTTATTGTGCGTCTGCAGCAACTTGCATCTTGATGATCTTGTCCGGGTTCGCCGGCGGTTCGCCGCGCTTGATGTTGTCGACGTATTCCATGCCATCGACCACTTCACCGAATACAGTGTACTGACCGTTCAGCCAGTCACCGTCCGCGAACATGATGAAGAACTGCGAATTTGCGCTATCCGGGCTGGCAGACCGGGCCATGCCGAGCGTGCCACGCTTGAACGGCGCGTCGGAAAATTCGGCTTTCAGGTTGGGCTCGTCGGAGCGGCCGGTGCCTGTTCCGGTGGGGTCACCGGTCTGTGCCATGAATCCGTCAATCACGCGGTGAAAGACGATACCGTCGTAAAACCCTTCGCGGGCAAGCTTCTTGATGCGCTCGACGTGCGCCGGTGCTAGATCCGGGCGCAACTGGATGACGACCCGACCGTCTTTCAGGTCGAGATAAAGCGTGTTTTCAGGATCATTTGCCTGGGCGTTTACAGCTGAAGGCAGGATCAAGAGCGATGCCAGAACGGCAAAAACTGCAAAAAAGCGCGACACTGGAGACTCCTAAGGTTCAGGTCTAGAGCTTGGCTTCGGTTCATGCGCCGGTTGTTGCCCGCAGCCGTAATGGTTCGGCTACCGGTTCCGGAACAAAAGCGGAAATTTCACCGCCCATCTTTGCGATTTGACGCACCAAGGTGGCCGTGATGTGGCGCACCGTCGGGGATGCAGGAAGAAATACCGTCCGAATGTCCGGCTCCAGCGTGCCGTTCATGCCGGCCATCTGCATTTCGTAGTCAAGATCGGTGCCATCCCGCAGGCCGCGAACCAGATAGGCAGCCTTCTGCTGTCTTGCTGTCTCGATCACCAGATTGTCGAACGCAATGACATCAATCCTATCAGCTTCGTCTGCTGTGAACTCGGACCTTGCGGATGCGTGGATCAGTTCGACCCGTTCCTTGAAGGAAAACAGGGGTGTCTTGCCGGGATGGACGCCAATGGCAACCACAACCTTGTCTGCCAGCGCAAGCGACTGGCGCAATATATCCATGTGGCCGTTTGTGACAGGATCAAAGGATCCTGGATAAAGCGCAATACGATTCATGGTCCCTTCCTTACTCTGCCTGCTTCGGCCTAACAAGTGGAACGCAGACCCGAACGAGACTTTTGCCAGTAACTGACAATGTGTGACGGTCGTCACATCTCTCTATGCAGGCTTGGGTAATGTTGGCTCCATCGAAATCAATTGGCGTGAGCAGGAGCCAGCACCATGAGGAGCACTACCACAATCGACCGGACCGCAACCGCAATCGCGCTGCGCCCGTTTTCATTTCCGGCCAAGGCAATCGATCCGGCCGGCCATTTCAAGATGGCAGCCATTTTCGTTCTGGCTTTGCTGACCATGATTGGGGCGGGCATGATGACCATGTACCCGGGCAACGTATCCCAGGCGCAAGGTCTGACCAGCATGGCGACGCAGGGGCTTGCAAGCACCAAATCAGACCGCGCGGTGCAGGTTCCCGCCACGAAAGTTTGCGAATCCCAAGCCTGGGGCGCCTGGAGCGAAGATTGTGCTGCGGCCCTGACTGGTGCCACTAGCGTTCGCAATGTTTCCTTTGTTACAGTCGAAAGAAGCGCGCCGACTGTCAACGAGACCATTCTGGCGCGTTATCCCGTGGCCAACTGAGTTTCGCCTCAGACCTCTCTTCCCCGTAACGGCAAACAGCGGCTCAGGTTCCACCCTGGCCGCTGTTGTCGTTTAAAGGTTAGCCAATCAAAGATCAGGCTTCAGGAGGTGTGTCATCTCCTTCGGCCGTGTCGGTACCGGCATCCTTCTCTTCGCCTGGGGCAGCAGAGCCCTCGCTGTCTCCTTCCAGGCCATCTTCGAGAACATCTTCCTCGTCGACTTCGGAGATCCCTTCGACCGCAACAACCTTTTCGTCGGCTGCCGTCTTGAAGACGATAACCCCCTGCGTTGCTCGGCCGGCGATGCGGATACCGTGCACCGGACAGCGGATCAACTGACCGCCATCCGTCACCAGCATGATCTGGTGGCCGTCTTCAACGGGGAAGGACGATACCAGACCGCCATTCCGGCTGTTGACGGCCATGGCCGTGATGCCTTTTCCGCCTCGGCCCGTGACCCTGTATTCGAACGAAGATGTCCGCTTTCCGTAGCCGTTTTCCGAAATGGTCAGGATGATCTGTTCAGCCGCGCTCATCTGTGCGTAGCGTTCCTGCGGCAGCTCACCGGCGACAACGCCTTCTTCATCTGCGCCATTGCCGTTTTCATCCGCTTCACCGCGCATCGCCCGGGAAAGTTTCAGATAGGCTGCGCGCTCTTCCGCGCTCACATCGATGTGGTGCAGGATCTGCATGGAGATCACACGGTCCTCATCGGCAAGACGGATCCCGCGCACCCCGACGGAATTACGGCCAGCGAACACGCGAACATCGGTGACGGGGAAGCGGATACATTGACCGAAGTTGGTCGTGAGCATCACATCGTCATGTTCGGAACAGGTGTCGACGCCGACAATGCCGTCGCCATCTTCCAGCTTCATGGCAATCTTGCCGTTCCGGTTGATGTTGACGAAATCGGATAGTTTGTTGCGGCGGATGGTGCCCCGAATGGTGGCGAACATCACATCCAGGTTTGCCCAGCTGTCCTCGTCCTCCGGCAACGGAAGAATTGAGGTGATCTGCTCGCCCTGCTCGAGCGGCAGCAGGTTGATCAATGCCTTTCCGCGCGAGGTTGGTCCGCCGAGCGGTAGACGCCACACCTTCATCTTGTAACAGATGCCGCGCGACGAGAAGAACAGAACCGGCGTGTGGGTGTTGGCAACGAACAGCCGGGTGACGAAATCCTCGTCCTTGGTCGCCATGCCAGACCGGCCCTTGCCACCCCGCCGCTGCGCCCGGTAGGTGGCCAGCGGTACACGCTTGATGTATCCGCCGTGAGAGACCGTCACGACCATGTCTTCGCGCTGGATCAGGTCTTCTTCATCGAAATCGGCGCCACCTTCGATAATTTCCGTTTTGCGTGGCGTGGCGAATTCTTGCTTGATTTCAAGCATTTCGTCGCGCACGATCTCCTGGATCCTGGCCCGTGAGCGCAGGATGTCGAGATAGTCGGAAATTTCCGCACCGATCTTGTTGAGTTCTTCCTCGATCTCGTCGCGGCCCATCGCCGTCAGACGCTGCAGACGCAGTTCAAGAATAGCTCGCGCCTGTTCTTCAGACAGCTTGTAGGTGCCGTCGTCCTGCACCATGTGGCGCGGGTCGTCGATCAGAAGAATGAGTGATTCCACATCCTTTGCCGGCCAGTTGCGCTCCATGAGCTGCGCTCTGGCCGTCGCGGGGTCCGGTGCCGCACGGATCAGCTTGATGACTTCATCAATATTGGCAACTGCGATACCCAAACCGACCAAGATGTGGGCCCTGTCACGCGCCTTTTTCAGAAGGTAACGGGTGCGCCGCTGGATCACTTCCTCACGGAACGCTACGAAGGCGCGCAGCATGTCGGAGAGGGTCATCTGCTCCGGCTTGCCGCCATTCAGCGCAACGATGTTCGCACCGAAGGACGTCTGCAACTGGCTGAAGCGGTAAAGCTGGTTCAGGATCACGTCCGGAACCGCATCACGCTTCAGTTCAATCACGACACGCATGCCAGAGCGGTCGCTTTCATCGCGGATGTCGGAGATGCCTTCGATACGTTTGTCGCGCACCAGTTCGGCAATCTTCTCGATCATGGTCGATTTGTTGACCTGATACGGGATCTCCGTAACGATCAGGGCGGTGCGGTCCTTGCGCACTTCCTCGACATCGACCTTTGCCCGCATGACGATGGATCCGCGGGCAGTCTCATAAGCACTGCGAATGCCAGACCGACCCAGGATCATGCCACCTGTCGGAAAGTCCGGGCCAGGGACGATCTGCATCAGCTCTTCAAGCGACATCGCCGGATTTTCCATCACGGCAATGGCGGCGTCGATGACTTCGCCCAGGTTATGCGGCGGGATGTTGGTGGCCATGCCGACCGCAATACCGCCGGCCCCGTTGACGAGAAGATTCGGGAACTTGGCAGGAAGAACAACAGGTTCGCTTTCGGAGTTATCATAGTTCTCTTGAAAGTCGACCGTTTCCTTGTCGATATCGTCCAGCAACTTGTGGGCGACTTTTTGCAGCCGGCACTCGGTATAACGCATGGCCGCGGCCGGGTCGCCATCGATGGACCCAAAGTTGCCCTGCCCGTCGATAAGCGGCAGCCGCAGCGAGAAATTCTGCGCCATCCGCACGAGAGCATCGTAAATCGCGCTGTCGCCGTGCGGGTGATATTTACCCATCACGTCACCGACCACGCGGGCGGACTTACGATAGGGCTTGTTCCACTCGTAGCCGTTTTCGTGCATCGAGTAGAGAATGCGCCGGTGAACCGGTTTGAGGCCGTCGCGGACGTCAGGCAGCGCACGCGAAACGATCACGCTCATCGCGTAATCGAGATAGCTGCGCTTCATTTCATCGACGATGGAGACCGGTTTGATATCGGACGGAAGACCGTCAGTGGGCGTGCTATTGTCCTGGTCAGCCAAGGAAGACACTCATTTCATTGTTATTGCTGCTCCTTTTATATCCGATTCAAGACGCCGCTCCAAATTCCCGGAGCTTTTCCGCCAAAGTAATAAGGTCTAATTTTCAATGTGTTACGAGAAATATACACAGGGATTGAAAATCATTTCGCCGGACAAGGTCTGCGGACCCCGCAAAGCACTATAGTAAGGTGGCAAAAGCACCTGAAAAACCGGCCCGGGAATCGATATGCTGGACTACTACATCAATGCCTTCGCGACGCTATTCGTCACCATCGATCCGGTTGGTTTGGCCCCGATGTTTCTGGCAATCACGGCGGGAATGAGCAAGCACGACAGGCGCAAAGTCGCCGTTCGGGCAACCATTACGGCTGCTGGCATTCTTCTGATTTTCTATGCGTCGGGACAGACGGTGCTCAATGTTCTCGGTATATCCGTGTCGGCCTTCCGAGTTGCCGGCGGCATCCTCTTGTTCCTGATCGCCATCGAAATGATTTTCGGCAAACGTCAGGCCCGCAAAACCGAGACCGCCGAAAAGGCGATGGAATCTGAAACGCATCACGGAACGCTGAACGAACTGGCAATCTTTCCGTTGGCGATCCCCCTGATCTCCGGACCAGCCGCAATTTCGGCAATCATTCTGCTGTCCAGCCAGGCCCCGGACACGCTTGCTTATGCAGGGCTGGGCGCCGTCATCGCGATTATTCTGTTGAGTTGCATGGGCGCGTTTCTGCTGGCCGACAAGATCGAAAGGCTTTTGGGGGAAACCGCGCAACTGGTGATTACCCGCCTGCTGGGGGTGCTGCTTGCCGCGCTCTCCGTTCAGTTTGTGGCAGACGGCGTGCTGGCTTTCATCCGCACCTGAAACCGCTTCAGCGCGTCAAGTTCAGCTTGTATTCTTGTGAAGAGACGCCATGCACCGTGTCTCGCGCCCGAATTACGACTTGCGAAACGCTTTCAGGGATCTTGACGCCTGAAAGCGAGCGCGTGAAGGGTTGTTCGTCAACATGCGGGTGGAGAAGAACCCGCTCGCCGAGCAGGTGTCCCTCTGGCGTATAGACCTGCCAGAGATCCGCATAATGATCCCAACCTGTGTCGTCATGTTTGAGGGTTACTGAGAAGGTCCATCCTCTTGTGGAGCTGCTTGCCTTTGCCGTGACTATCTCCACCTCGCCCGCAATGGACCCATTCAGTCCATACCCTGACAGGACCACAAACAGCGCAACCACTGCCGAATTTCTGACAATCATGAAACAAGTCTCCCTTGGCGTATGCGGGGGTATCCTTGCAATGCAGCGTGCTTGAACAAAGTCACGAATGCGTCATAGGCTGCGGTGCAAAGAGACAGGAACAAGCCGACCGGAAAGGGCAAGCATGGCAGGCCATGGATCCAGAAAAGTGATATTCGCGGCCCTTGCGGGCAACTCCCTGATCGCCATAACGAAGTTTGCGGCGGCAGCCTACACCGGTTCTTCGGCGATGCTGTCGGAGGGTATCCACTCTCTCGTCGATACCGGCAACCAGGGCCTGCTTCTCTATGGCCTGAAGAAAGCCAAGCAGCCGGCAGACAAGAGACACCCCTTCGGTTACGGAGCCGAACTCTATTTCTGGTCCTTTGTCGTTGCGATCCTGATTTTTGCCGTCGGTGCCGGTGTCTCTATTTACGAAGGAATCCAGAAGGTCCTGCATCCTCATCCTGTGTCCGATCCTTACGTTGCTTACATCGTTCTGGCACTTGCGATGATTTTCGAGGCCACGGCCTGGTGGATTGCGTTCAAGGAATTCGACAAGGCGCGGGGAAAGAAGTCCATCTTTTCCGCCGTCCAGGACAGCAAGGACCCAACTGTCTTCACCGTCCTGTTTGAAGATTCCGCTGCCATGCTCGGTCTGGTCGTCGCATTTGTCGGATTGCTCGGTGTGCAGTTTCTGGGCCTCCCCTGGCTGGACGGTGTTGCTTCAATCCTGATCGGCGTCATCCTCGGGGGAACAGCTACCCTGCTTGCCTATGAAACCAAGGGACTGCTGATTGGCGAAGGCGCGTCGCCGGAAATTATCGCAAAGATAGAAGCCATCATCGACGCGACTGCTGCCATCAATAACCTGAATGAAATTCGGACATTGCATCGAGGGCCCCAGGATATCCTGCTCGCACTTTCCGTCGACTTCATTGACGAAGTGACAGCAGGGACTGTGGAAGAAACGATCTATTCCCTGGAAAGAACCATCAAGATGGAAATGCCTGCGGTGACACGTCTGTTCATCGAAGTTCAGGCAAAGGAACATCATGAGCAAATGCTGGCCGAGGAGCAGGCTGCCGCCCTTGAGCTTAAGGAATAGCGGCGGGCATGTGCCTCCCCACGGGTTACATCCACATCGACCCGCAGGACATCGACGTGTTCGCTCGTGACGTCCTGACGATCAGCCGCAGTGCCTAGACTGAAGGAGGATGTCAGTTCTGCGGAATCACGCAGAATGACAAGCCAAGGGAGGCGCTTTCCGGTGATGAGGTGCAGGCAAGATCAGGAAGCGCTGACAGCCCAACTTTCGGGAGGCTGAAACAGCGGCATTCCTGGCAATCTGGGGGCTGGATGAAAGTTGACCCTAGATCGCACCGTGTTTGGGAAGAAGTGCGCGGTCTCAATTGAACCGCTGGACCAGCGCCAAGGCATGATGCTTTTTCATGATCCCATTAAGGCTGTCGCCGGCTTCAGGTCGCCCGCCCACTGCATGTTTGGTGCGCGCCTGTTCGTCGATGAAGTGATGATTGAATGCGCCGGAAAAACCCTTTGGCGTTTCTTCAACGCGGTATGTTGATATGCCGACGAAGGCCAGTGAGGAAATCTGAGACCTGACGCGAGGCTTCGACCAACGGAAATTCCCTCAGTTTTGCTTCGGTCCATTCCGTTTGAGGAGCAAGCTGAAGCTGGAGCTCCGAAAGTTCCAGTTGTTCCGATTTGCCAAGAGGGAGTTTTTCGGCGGCTGACAACAGCAGCAACTTTTCATGAATTTGACGAAGGACCGAGAGCGCGTCGCCCATCCGCGTCATTAGCCCGGGATCATCCCGCCAGGAGCGCCCATCAAACACTTCTTGTGTCACCACCTGGCCTGCCCCATGACAATCATAGGCAATGCAGCCGCTGAACCCGAGTCGGGACCTGTCGTCAAAAATGCTGCAGCTACCGTTACAATCCAGGTTTGGACAAACCTCGCCTGCTGCCTTGTCGATGCCGAAGGACTCGGACTGATCAAACGCAAAAACAACGCAGCAAAGCGCAGCGCACGATGCGCAGTCTGCTGTCAGATCTGGATGCCGCGCTGTGTTCATTCAGGTCCAAACTCAAAAAACTGTCACAAGTGCCAAGCCTGCTCAATCACGGCGCCCACTTAAGGGAGTTGCCTATTTTCCGCATCGAAAGGCGCCTGCGGACAGCCTTTCGTGTCAGGACGAGACCTTGTCACCGTCCTGCCTGACAGCCATGAAGGATTTGGTCAAAAACAGTATCTTTTCTTTTTTGATCAACGCGTCATCAAAAAGCGCCTGGTACATGGCTTTGCTCAACAGACGAGCACTTTCGACAATTTCGACGGCTTCGTCCGTGTTAGCGCCTTTTGGCCAGTGCCCTAGTGAAAAGCGGGTAACAAGCCAGACCCTGAGCGGTTTCGGCAACCAATGAAAAAAGAGCGTCAAGCAGTGCGGTTCAACAGGAAACCAGAAATTGGGAGTCTGAACAAAATATCCGCCATGGAATTTTTTGATATTTGACGCAAACTTCCTCATTTGGGCCCAATCACCCACATGTTCGATCACTGAATTTGAATGTATCAGGTCGAAGTCCTGCTGGTTCAACTGGCTCCATATGTCATCCGTTGCGTCTCCAGTTAGAAAATCAAATCTGCCAACAGCCTCAAACGCCTGCGACTCCGGTAGATTGAGAAGCGTTATCTGTACCTTGTTTCGTTCAAGAAATTCTTCGTCGATTATCTTCCAGTATTGAACGGTTCCACCGATATCGAGAATTTTTACCGATCCCTTTTGGTTGAACACCTTTTCAATAAGGTCGCAAAAGTTTTTAACTCTTCTTTTTCTTGCAATTTTCCCTAGGCTGAAGCCATCACCTTCATATCCAGCAATAATTTTAGTAAATATACTCACTATTTATCTTCCTGTCCTGCGCCTGAAAAAGGGATTTGCTCGGCGTTGGTCTGGTTCATCAAACGTTGAACGCCTACAGGTATTCAGTCAAACAACCGCTACCTGTAGATGGCTCACGGTTAAAGAGCGAGTTGTGGAAAACGACCACCCTTTTCAATTCACGGGTGTCTTCCAGATTCAGTCCAAATTTACGTCAATTCTTGCGGCGCCTGGTGGGCCTTGCCGGCTACATGCAACCAACTTCATTGGGTACGTCTTGCCTGCGGAGCCGGACCTGTGCGATCCGGCTTGCCCGCTTTTATTCCCATTCAATCGTGCCGGGAGGTTTTGACGTGATGTCGTAGGTTACCCGGTTGATGCCCTGCACCTCGTTGATGATGCGGGTTGCGGTTTCTCCCAGGAAGTCATGCGTGAAAGGATAGTAGTCGGCTGTCATTCCGTCGACCGACGTTACTGCTCTCAGAGCGCAGGCATAATCGTAGGTTCGTCCATCGCCCATGACGCCGACTGTGCGTACGGGCAGGATCGCAACGAAAGCCTGCCAGATATCGTCATAGAGGCCGTGCTTGCGGATCTGGTCGATATAAACAGCATCCGCCTTGCGCAGGATATCCAGTTTGTCGCGCGTAATTTCGCCTGGACAACGGATTGCAAGACCTGGTCCTGGGAACGGATGACGGCCGATGAACGTCTCGGGCAAGCCGAGTTCTCGACCAAGCGCCCTCACCTCATCCTTGAAGAGTTCGCGAAGCGGCTCGACCAGCTTCAGGCCCATCTTTTCCGGCAGACCGCCGACGTTGTGATGCGACTTGATCGTTACGGACGGACCGCCGGAAAAACTGACGCTTTCGATGACGTCGGGATAGAGCGTGCCTTGAGCTAGGAAATCTGCGCCTTCGATCTCATTAGCGTGTTTCTGGAACACGTCGATGAACAGCTTCCCGATGATCTTGCGTTTGGTTTCAGGGTCGGAAATGCCGTCCAGTTCTCCAAGGAACAGGTCGCTTTCGTCCGCATGGATCAGGGGAATGTTGTAGTTGTCGCGGAACATGGAGACCACTTCATCGGCCTCATTCAGGCGCAACAAGCCGTGGTCGACGAAGACGCATGTAAGCTGATCCCCGATTGCCTCGTGGATCAGGACAGCGGCAACGGAACTGTCGACACCGCCGGACAGACCGCAAATGACTTTCTTGTCGCCAACCTGTTCACGGATCCTGGCAATCGCGTCATCCTTGTAGGCGCCCATGGTCCAGTCACCGGAAAAGCCGGCCAGGCGGACAAAATTTTCATAAATCTTCTTGCCGTTCGGCGTGTGATGCACTTCCGGATGGAACTGAACGGCGTAGAAGTTTTTCGCCTTGTCTGCCGTAATCGCGAAAGGCGCGTTCGGGGAGGTTCCAAAAACCTCGAAGCCTGGCGCGATCTGGCTGACATGGTCGCCGTGGCTCATCCAGACCTGTTCTTTTCCGTCCGCGAACCACCCATCCAGCAAAGAAATCTTGCTTTCGGCAGGTGTCACAAAGGCCCTGCCGAATTCCGCCGTTCCACCACCGCCGGAGATCTTGCCGCCGTCGACCTGCCCGCCGAGCTGCTGCATCATGACCTGTTGGCCGTAGCAGATCCCCAGGATCGGAACGCCCATTGCGTAGACGCTTTCCGGCGGACGCGGCGAACCGGCTCGCGTAACCGAATCCGGTCCTCCCGAGAAGATCACCGCCTTTGGCGCGAAGTCGGCCAGAAATGCGTCGGTGACGTTCTGATAGGGGTGAATTTCGCAATAAACGTTCAACTCGCGCAGGCGCCGCGCGATGAGCTGCGTGACCTGGGAGCCGAAGTCGATGATAAGGAGGCGCTGATGGTGGGTCATGGCCAGCTTTTAACCGGTCTTTTCAGTAAATTGAACCCGAATTTCACACCAGTTGCTGTCCCGCACAATATTTTACCAGCGTAGTCGCTTCCATGGCATTCCTGTGGCCTAAGTTTGGCTGACGGACGTTTCCGGCGGACAAGCTGTGTACGGCTGAATTTCGCTTTTGACCGGGGCCCACCCGCTCCTTAGGTTAACCATAAGCCCCCTGCTTCGTCTCCGGTGAGACAAGCTGCAGGCAGGTGCTTTTAGGAAAAACGACCCAGATGACCGCAGCCGCCCGTAAAGCGTTCGAAGAAGCCATTGCTCTGGAGAATTCCGGCAATCTCGACAGGGCGTTGGTATCTTATCTCAAGGCGCAGGAACTTTCTCCCGACGACACGGAAATTGCCTATAGAACGGCATCCGCCCTTCTTCAAACCGGGTATCTGGACGAAGCACAATCGCAGCTGCGCCGGATTGTCTTTGCCGAACCCGATCATTTGAATGCGCGCGCCAGCCTAGGCAATTGCCAGCTGCTGCTCGGCGATACGGTGAATGCCCAGCAAAATTTTGCAGATGTGCTCGCCCTTTCGCCCGACAATCGCAATGCCCTATATGGTCTTGCCAGCGTGTTGCTGAAGGAAGACAAGCCCGAGGAAGCCGCCGCCCCAGCCAGACGGCTGGTAGAGCTTTTGCCGGATACGCCGGCGGTCTTGTCGCTGTTTGCCGACACTCAGGCACGTATCGATCAGAAGGCGGCGGCGATTGCGGCCTACCGGAAAGCCCTCAAGGCCGATCCGGATTACGGACCGGCGCTGATCGGGCTTTCGCAGACACTGTTGCTTCGAAAACGGTTTGACGAAGTTATCGAGCTGACCATACGCGCAAATGAACGCGCACCGGCCGATCCGCTGCCGCTTGATCTCTTGTCCGATGCTCTGGTTGGGAAAGGCGCATTGGAAGATGCAAGGGAAGCCGCCCTTGCCGCTTTGGAACTTTCTCCCCGCTCCATCCCGACGCACGTCCGGCTCAGCAGTATTGCGCGCAAGTTTGGCGATCATGGCGCTGCGCTGAAACACGCCCTGGCTGCGCATGATCTGGACAAATCGGCGAAGGAGCCTCTCAACGCTCTGGGGGCTGCTCTGGCAGCTCTGAAATATTCGAACCAGGCCCGTTCCGTCCTTACGGCCATGTCTCGCGGTGACGGCCTTGAGCCAGCAATTCGCAAACTTGTTGAAGGCCTGGCCGACGCCGACAACAACAAGACCGAAACCAAGGCGGTGACGGAACAGTCGCATTCGGCAGAAGAAGATGGGTCTTCAGAAACACCTGACAGCACGCCTTCGAACACTTCAGAAGCTGAAGGCGCACAACAGGCAAAACCAGATCAGGAAAAAGATAAACCCAAAGAGAAGCCTGCCGGGTCAAAACAGCATATCGGCACTGATGGCGATCAGTTGCCGAATGTTCTCGGGCTACGCCGTCAGGACAGATCCTGACGGCAAAAACCGCGAGACATCACTGCTCTCGCTGAAACAGGGCAATAAAGAAACCGTCGGTATTTGTTGAGGCCGGCGTCAGCAAGATATCGCCGCGGTCGGAAACATATTTGGGAAGCTGAGCTTCAGGCAGCGTCTTTTCCCAGATATCCAGTGCGGAAACAGGCTTGAATGACGGATTTTGCTCCAGGAACCAGCTTGCCTGATCCTGGTTTTCCTCGCGAAGGACTGAACAGGTGGCGTACGCAAGCCGCCCGCCCGGCTTCACGTATTTGCTCGCGGCCTCCAGAACACGGCGCTGATCTTCGATCCGATCCTGCAGTGCCTTTTCCGCCAATTTCCATTTTGAGTCCGGCCGACGGCGCCATACACCCGTCCCCGTGCAGGGTGCGTCAATGAACACCAGATCCATCTGACCCGTCAGTTCGTCCAGGCTGGAACTCGCAGGGTCCTTCACCTGAATGTTGCGAACGCCAGCCCGCTGCAGGCGTTCATGGATTGGAGCCAATCTCAGGCGGTCGGCGTCATAGGCATAAAGCTGGCCCTTGTTCTGCATGGCCGCAGCAAGTGCCAACGTCTTCCCTCCTCCGCCAGCGCAGAAATCCAGTACCTGTTCCCCGGGTTTGGCCTGGGCGAGATGCGCTGCCAATTGGCTCGCTTCGTCCTGCAATTCGAACCACCCCTTACGGTACCCTTCTTCAGCCTGAACATGCGGCATGCGGCCAAGATCCGGCTTTGCCTCGATGCGTGCGCCGACGGGTGACAGCGGCGTTGGCTTCGCTCCGGTGTGCGCCAGGCGTTTGAGAACCTTGTCACGATCAGCCTTCAGCGTGTTGGCTCTCATGTCGACAGGAGCGCGCGTTGCCAGCGCCTGCCCCTCTTCGACGGCATTTTCACCGAAGATAGCTTCGAACAGTGGCCACAGCCATTGCGGAACATCTGCCTGCTCATGGGGAGCCGGTGTTTCGTCCTCAGCTGCCGTCAGGCGTGCGATTTCTGTCTTTGACAAGGCCTCAGGTGCGTGATGGTCCTTTTCCAGGACGTCCGTCAGCGCTTCCAGTCCTTTGCCCCAGCTTACGCAATAGGTTGCCATTACGACCGCGCGCGCCGAATTGTCGTTCATCCGCGCGCCAAGAGACGCCTTGTTGCGAAGGGCGTCGAACACGAGGTTGCCAATGACCGTGCGATCACCAGACCCGGCAAACCGGTGCGCGGCGCCCCAGTCTTTCAAGGCGAGTTGCACCGGTCTGTGGCGTGTTTCCACTTCTGTCAGAACTTCTATCGCCGCCGCAAGGCGTCCGCCGTCTTTCATGCTGTTCCTTTGCGGGGGCGCCTGTCATCAGGTGCCCCGATGCCGGGTGATTATACGTTGGACGGGTAGTTCGGGCTTTCCCGCGTAATGGTAACATCGTGCGCATGGCTTTCGCGCAGGCCAGCTCCGGAAATACGCACAAAACGTGCCTTTTCCTGGAAGTCGGGAATCGTTTTGCCGCCAACGTAGCCCATGGCAGCTCTCAGGCCGCCGGCAAGCTGATGCAATACGCTGCTAAGGGGGCCCTTGTAAGGCACTTGGCCTTCAATCCCCTCCGGAACGAGCTTGAGGCTGTCGGTTACTTCTGCCTGGAAGTAGCGGTCGGCAGAGCCGCGCGCCATGGCTCCAACGGATCCCATACCACGATAGGATTTGTAGGAACGTCCCTGGTGCAGATAGACATCGCCTGGGCTTTCCTCGGTGCCAGCCAGCAGTGAACCGACCATGACAGATGCCGCACCGGCGGCAATTGCCTTGGCAAGGTCGCCGGAAAACTTGATGCCGCCGTCCGCGACAACCGGCACACCCTGCTTGTCTGCTTCGTTCACCGAATCCATGATCGCGGTGAGCTGCGGCACACCGACGCCCGCGACAATTCTGGTGGTGCAAATGGATCCCGGCCCAATGCCGACCTTCACGGCATCTGCACCTGCATCGATAAGGGCCTTTGTCGCTTCGGTCGTTGCCACGTTTCCAGCAAGAACCTGAACGGAGTTGGACAGGCTTTTCACCCGGCCAACCATGTCCAGAACCTTCTGGGAATGACCGTGCGCGGTGTCAACGACAAGAAGATCGACGCCTGCGTCGATCAGACGTTCTGCACGTGAAAAGCCTTCTTCGCCGACGCTGGTTGCCGCGGCAACCCGCAAGCGCCCTTGGTCGTCTTTAGACGCATTGGGATTGAGCTGGGCCTTTTCCATATCCTTGACGGTGATCAGGCCGATGCAGTTGCGGTTTTCATCAACAACCAGCAGTTTTTCGATCCGGTTGTGATGCAGTAGACGCTTGGCGTCGTCCTGGGTGACATTCTCGTTCACTGTGACGAGATCTTCTTTCGTCATCAGCTCATGAATTTTCTGGTCCGGATTTGAGGCAAAACGAACATCCCGGTTCGTCAGGATGCCGACCAGCTTGCCACTGGTCTGACCGCCCGATCCGCCGTTTTGCACGACCGGAACACCGGAGATGCCGTATCGTTTCATCAGATCCAGCGCATCCTGAAGCGTCGCGTCCGGTCCAATCACCAGCGGATTGACGACCATTCCGGATTCGAACTTCTTGACCATCCGAACCTCTTCGGCCTGCTGGTCGAGAGACAGGTTGCGGTGGATAACGCCAATGCCGCCAGCCTGAGCCATGGCAATCGCCAGACGACCCTCGGTGACGGTATCCATGGCGGACGAAATGATCGGAATGTTAAGTTCAAGTTCCCGCGTGACGCGGGTCCGCAGATCGACCTCACCCGGCATAACTTCCGAGTGGCCGGGGATCAGCAGGACGTCGTCGAACGTCAGGGCTTGCTGTCCGGTGGTAGGGACGTAGAAGGATGCCATTGCCAATTCCCCTTTGTAAAAAAATAGCTGAGACGCACGCTTTTTTTCAAAAGCCTGCATCTTTCGAGTCGCTTCGGCTGTGCCGGAGAAGTTGGCGCGGGTCAATAACACGCAGGTGACAGAAAGAAAAGGGGGTGCCGACCGCTCTGCGATGTTCGCCCTCGTTCGTAGCTGAAAGCCGGTGTCCGGTATTGCCCGGCAATCACATCAGTCAGGATCGAGATCGCTACCGCGAAAGCCTTTGGCGATCACGTAAAGTTCCGGACTTTCCTTGCGGCTTGCCGGAGGCTTGAGGTGGGCGACTGACTTGAATTCCCGCTTCAGATCGTTCAGCAGAGCGTGCTCCGTTCCGCCACGAAAGACCTTCGCCAGGAAGGAGCCGCCTGGCACGAGGTTGCGTCTCGCAAAATCGATCGCGATTTCGAACAGATGGGTCGTCCGAAGGTGATCTGTCTGTTTGTGACCGGTTGTGGGAGCCGCCATGTCGGACAGGACGACATCCGGCTTGTGCCCTCCCAGAGCTTCCAGCAAGGCTGCTGGTGCATCGTCGTCCAGAAAGTCTTTCTGCAGAAACGTCGTGCCGCGCACGTGGTCCATTTCCAGGTAATCGATGCCGACCACCTTGGGCGCTTCGACAGACGATTGCACACGCTCCACGGCCACCTGGCACCAGCCACCTGGTGCGCAGCCCAGATCGACCACCCGATAGCCGGGCTTCAACACTTTGTGCTTGTCGTCGATCTCTATCAGTTTATAGGCGGCGCGCGACCTGTAGCCGTCCATTTTGGCCCGGCGAACATAAGGGTCATTCAATTGCCGATGAAGCCAGCGGGTTGAGGATTCTCTCCGGCCCGCTGAGGTCTTCACCTTGACATTGAGACCCCGGTCACCCGTTCCTTTTTTGCCTCGGCTCATGTTCTGTTCCTTTGGCGCCCACGATCCTGGCGCGCGCCGTTTTTCCTGTGCGACCAGACACCGTCCGCCGCCATCAATTCCGTAAGAATGCCTTCGCGCAGCCCCCTGTCCGCAACACGCAGACGCGAGCAACTCCAGCGGCGCCGTATGGCTTCCAGAATGGCGCAGCCCGCCAGAACCAGATCAGCCCGATCCGCACCAATGCAGGGATTATCCACGCGCGCCTCATAAGGCATGTCACGCAGTTGATCAATCATTCTGGAGACGTCACCGTCCTCTAGCCATGTTCCGTCAACTCTGCGTCGGTCATAGCGTTTCAAGCCCAGATGAACACCCGCCAGGGTCGTGACTGTGCCCGATGTGCCCAGCATATGCACCCTTCCAGAGGCAATAGCCTCTGTCAGGTTGTTGGCAAGGTTAAAGGCCGAAAGGTGTTCAGCCGCATCCTCGATCATGGCCTCGAAGATGTCTGGGGTCACATGGACACCACCATGCCTTTCGGCGAGATTGACCACGCCGACAGGCAGGGAAATCCACGACCGGATAAAGCGGGTCAACGCATAGCCTCGCGCGCCGCAACGGTTGCGCAGATCCAGCCAGACGATTTCCGAAGAGCCGCCACCAATGTCGAACAGAATCACACCGTCTGCATCGTGATCCACAAGCGAGGCGCAGCCGGCAACGGCGAGCCTGGCTTCCGTCTCGCGATTGACGACTTCCAGAGCCAGTCCTGTTTCCGCCTGGACCCTCTCGATGAAAGCGGCGCCATTTTCTGCGGCGCGGCAGGCTTCGGTCGCAATTAGCCTGGACCTGACAACACCTCTGTCGGCAAGTTTCCGATGGCACTGCGCCAGGGCATCGATGGCCCTTTCCATTGCGGCGTCGCTCAACAATCTGTTGGAGTCGACGCCTTCTCCAAGGCGAACAATTCTGGAGTAAGCGTCGACGACACGAAATCCCCGCTCTTCCGGCCGGGCGATCAAGAGGCGGCAATTGTTGGTTCCCAAGTCGAGCGCGGCATAAAGTGGCGCACTGAATCGGCTTGAAGGTCTTTCATAGGTCGCGCCGCTTCGAGCCCCGTCCCCTTGCTCCCTGTGGCCGGAGGGAAAACGGTTTTCGCCGTTCCTGCGCGAACGTGTCTCTTGGTTTCGGTCCACTGGCGTAGATTGGCTACGACCGGTGGACTGCGGAGAGACCGCAATGCTGGCTTCTGCATTTTGAGCAGCAACAGACTGTTCAGCACCTCTGGAAGCCTGTTTGCGGCGACGACCACGCCTGCGCGCAGCTTTCTTGCCTTTCAGACTGGTTGCTGTGTCTGATTGCGGTTGCGATCCATGCTGAACAGAAGAGCCATGTGCTGCGTCCGCGCCGACCGGTTGCGCACCTTCAGCCTTCTGGGTGTGCCCGCGTTTTCTTTTCTTGCGGCGCTTCTGGGATGATGACGCACCCTCCCCCTTGCGCGCAGGTTGCCCCTGCACGGAGAGTGCTTGGTCGACGGGTCCGTTCACAGCCTTGGACGGATTTTGCCCGTCCGTTGGAGGCGCACCATTTTCGGCACAGTTCGCCTGTGCCGCAGGATTGCCTTTGGGGCCCTTGCCGGACTTGCGCTTTCGGCGCCGTCTGGACGGTCCCCTGGACTCCATGGGAGCCCCGCTGGTTCCGGACACATCAGGGGTACGACGCCCTTTTTCGGGCGGTTCCTGACCTGACTGAGTCACGTTATTGCCTTTCAGATCTTCAGAGCTTCCGCCGTTTCAAAGGGGCGCTTCTGAAGACCGCGTCTTTCGTTGACAAAACTGTAACAGGTTGCCCGTCGCTGGAAAAGCTCTCCGTGACACGAATGCATGCAGTCTTTCGCCAGACTTTCCACAGGTGTTCGATTTCAGAAAAAAGTCCGAGGCAGGTCTTGCAATCGCCGATGTGATAGATGTATATGCGGCACACCAATCGGGAGCGAGACACCCTTCTTGCTCACTACCGATCGATTGGCAGCTCATCTGATGAGCCGTGTTGGGGAATAGGTTAACGGTAGACCCACGGACTCTGACTCCGTTAGTCCTGGTTCGAATCCAGGTTCCCCAGCCAACTTTCTTCCAAAAACAGTAGATAACTCACCTCTGAAGCGCTTTAGATTCAGGGCGGTTTAACCGGTTCATGGGAGCCGGCTGATGACTTTGGAAGCGCAGCGGAGTGCGCCGTTTGCGTGGGCGAGGCTTTCCCAGCCGTTGACATGTCTTGGCTCGAAACCGAGATCTTTCCAGATCCTGCTATTCTCCAGATCGTATTCCGTGAATCGCTCATCGTCGCCGAAGCACGGTAGCCACATCATTGGTTTGTCGTTTCCCTCCCGGATGGCGTTTTCCAGCAGGATATTGTTGTAAAGGCGTGGGCGGACTGCGTTTTTGACGTCAGTGCCAAAGGGAACAGGGTTGCGGATGATCTCAAAGCCCTGATCCCTCAACCAATGTTCGGATGCATCGAGCAGCCGCTTTTCCCTTTTTGCCTTGCTTGCCGCTTCAGGAGCAACAGCCACGGGATCTGCGAGCAGGAGCAGGTTTTTGCCGTTGAGCCGGAGCCCTGTCGGCGAAACATATCTGTCGACGTGGCTTTCGCAGCGTTCGATCCTGGTTACCAGATCCGGCCGAAGCTGCGTCAGCTGCAGGGCTCTTTGCAAAACCGTATGCGATACGACGAGGTCTTCTTTCCGGTCGTGATCAAAGGCGGTCTCGTTGTCGGAACTGGTGTTCCTCAAAAGGACAGATGGCTTTTCTGTCAGGTCATTTCTACGGTATCCCCAATAGCAGACAGGCCTGTGATCGAGTTGGTTGATGCGCCTGTCCGCCTCGAGCAACGTTCCATCGCCGCCAAACTTCGAGGCCGCAGACCTCAACCGGCTCGTTTGTCCAATGAGTCGGAAGTCCTCGCCGACGATCTGGTCGCCCCCCGGCAGAAACAGCGGCAGGTCATGGCAGGCAACCGACAGGTGATCTGCGAGCAGCGATGGCAAGGTTCCATCGGGCCAGTCGCATTTCGGCGCACCCAGTCGCAATTCGTTACCATGGGCTTGAACAAGGATGGAATCCTGCGCCCAGATATCCGCGCTTTTCAGAGGGGCGCCCTTCGCCAGGATAATCTCATGGTGGCAGGAGGTTTGCTGATTGAGCCAGGTTTCCGCTGCCGCTTCATTGCAGGCGTCGGTAAAGACCAGGATCGAAACGGCAGGTGGCATGGCTTGCAGCAAATTGCCTATCGCAGTGAGGATCTTCGCGGCGTGTGGATTTTCAGAATCAAACACTTTGTTGGGCAGGGAGACCGCGAACCTGTCAATCAAGCCTCCGCAATCCGGAACGATTGACCATCTGGTATTTGCCTCGATGCTCTCCATTTTCATAGCCTGTCACCTGCCGAAAATGTCTTTTTCAAGAGACTTAAGAAACAGGGTGTTCTGAAGTTTCCAATTGGTCGGACCATCGTCGTTCTCAGGTTCGGTGATTTCTTTGAGCATGAGCAGAAGCTCTTCCGCATCGTTCCGTTTCGAACTGCGCTCAAACTCAGGAAGCTTGTCCATGAACCGGGCACCTTCGTTTTCAGACAGTCCGGCATCCTTGATCACCTGCGGCCAGGTTCGTCTCGTAAAATGCAGGCCGGTTGCAGCGTTCCGTAAACGGTCGTGGATGCTCTCGGAGATGAAGCCCTTTTGAACAGCGGCAGAGAGTGTCGATTCAGCATCCACCATTGCCAACGTAAGCGGGCAATAGCCCAATTCCGCCGGCGCATGGGTGACTGCCACGTCGGCGTCGGAAAGGCGCTTACCTGCCCGATAGTCTTCAAAGATCGATCCCACGCCGACCATCCCGAACACTGAACATTCGGCCGCCCGAAGCGCCCCCATGCTGGCAGCGCCGAAGATGCAGCAACCGGCCTGGAGAGCGAACAGGATCTCCTTGTGCCAGACAGATGGGGTCGAGTTGAAATACCCGTCAATCAGTCCGATCACGGTTCGCCCCTCCCCCGCCGCACGCAGGATGTCACCTCGCGAGGCGGGAGGCCGAACGTCCAGCCCTCCCAAAAGATCACCGGACAGTCCATGGATGCTCGGACCGGCGAAGACGACGGGTTTTAGCATGCAGTGCTCAGCACTTCCGTCGTCAGCAGGATCGAATTCATGGACATTTCAGAAAAGCTGCCTGAATGCGCGTCCAGACCTTTGACAATCGCTCGAACGACGTGAACATCGGGAACAGGTGATTTTAGCGGGAACAGGTAAGCATCCTTGACGCCGGCTGCCTGCATCAGTTTCAGGATATCCTGCCAACACATGGAAGAGTTTTGCCTGGCCGGCTGTAGCTCTGTTTCAAGCTGCGCAAGAGTGACGAGCGGCGGTTGCTTGGTGCTTACGCCCTCCTTCGACTGCTGAAAGCGCTCCATCGCAAGATCATCGCGTGCACCGGCTATGTCTGTCAGGCGCGATTGTACCGCCTCCAACAAAGCCGAAAGTATGGCTTCGGCAACAGTGGTTCGGCAGGCAATGCCGGCGGGAGCCCGTGAAATGACACCAGTCGGACCGTTCACCTGGCGCGATATCACAGCGGCAATCACGGGCAACTTGACGCGACCCGGCAGAGCATAGACGTGAAGATCAAGGCCAGCCTTGGCCACCTTGTCCAATATGGTGTCGAGATCCGAATCTGCGCCCCTGTAGTCTGTCACTTCACGGACGTTGTTGACGGACAGGCCGAAGGTGTCGACCAGGCTCGATGCATCATGTTCCACAAGTTCAAGCAATGCGTGTTCGATTGCCTTGTCGATCGAGAAGTGAGCTGCCAAGCCCTGTGACGTCATGCGGAACGCTTGTCGATCCCACGGCATATCGCTTCGCATGTCCATTCCGACGAGTTCATAAGGCGCGAAACGCTCCTCCCCGGATATCAGAGACGTTCCGGGAACCCAGGCACGCTGGCGTGTCGGATCAAGTTGATGCGAGTTGACCCTCGCCAGATCGAAGAACGGTATGACTTTTCTGTGCTGGCGCGCCATATCTTCAATCGTCGCAAATTCAGTTACGTGCTGTCGCGGTTGTTCCGCAACGGCACATTCCACGGCTTCCATGACCGCCGAAATCTTCGCCTGGTCGTCCGTTACGCCTTTCCCTTGCGAAATGGAAAGTGACCGGGAATTTGGTCTGGTCGCAAACCAGACGGGTATCCCGATCGTGTCCAGTCCGGTGATCTCACCCAATCTGGTAATGCCGAAGCTGCGCAGGAATTGCGGAGAGAAAGGATCGCATTGCACAACGAATACCTCCTGTAGCGCCATGATTTCGCGGTGGTGATGCCTTGCGGATCAATCGTCCGAAAGAACTGCGTCCTGAAGCGATTCGGAATTACCCAGGCCTGAACCGGTCTTGGAGACCGGGTCCTG
This sequence comes from Stappia sp. BW2, assembly GCF_008107695.1. Lineage (GTDB taxonomy): Bacteria > Pseudomonadota > Alphaproteobacteria > Rhizobiales > Stappiaceae > Roseibium. The sequence continues at coordinate 1,474,059 of NZ_VIRG01000070.1, forward strand.
GATCGGAGCCCAGCTCAGCCTGTTGAGGTCCCAATCGCTGTCGTCGACGTCCGTCAGAAAGGCAAAGTCGACGTCGGAAATGGTGCTGCCCTGCTTGATGACCTGGTAGATACCTTCCGACTCGACCTGGCTGAGGCTGGTTTCCGGATTACCGTCACTTTCGGCAAACAGAACGCGGGCGGCGGCAGCGATCTTGGCGTAACCGTCCACGCCAGCATTTTGTTCCTCATACCTCATGATTGTTTCATGAGAGACCCGTGACACGCGCAACGGATCCATCCTGAGGAAGACGACACCGTGACCACGTTTTCCAATGACGTAAAATGATGATTGAGCCATAATTTTCTCCTTTTAATACCGTGCGTTAGTCGAAACCGGCGAGTCTCAGGCCTTCCAGAAAGATCCTGTTGTTCTCGGGATTTTTGTCTGGTTGGAAGCGAACGATTTCTTGTGCGGTCATTCCTGGATAAACATCCATCAGACGCCGCGCGTATTGTCTTGCTGCCTCTATCTGGCCGTCGAGTGCAAGGCTCGCTGTCAGCACGCGCAATGCCGGCTCCTCGTCTTCCATTTGTTTGCAAAGCCGGACCGCTTCAGCGTAGTCAGCCAGCTTGAAGGCAATGCTGGCTCCTGCCCACCAGTAGATATCCGGTGCGAGCGGGTTCAGGTCGATCGCGTGCTTGAAGCGTTTCCAGGCTTCCTTGGGCTTGCCAAAATGTGCAAGTGCGTCTGCGTGCTGGATAAGCAGGTCCGAGGAATTGGGGCTCAGTGTTTCGGCTTCGTGGAATTTTGCTTCCGAGGACGTGTAATCGCGCTGATACAACGCAATGACGGCCGCCATCCAGTAACCGATGCCGGCAGATGAATCGATTTCGATGGCTGCATCGGCTTCCGCTTTTGCCCGATGAAGAAGGTGAGGATCCGTTCCCCCGAGCAGCAGCCATTCCAGTTGCATCGTCTGTGCGATGCGCGCACGGGCAATCGACAGATCCTTGTCATAGGTCAGGCCCTGGCGAAACTCTTTCCGCGCCCGGCGTATCATGCTGAGATTGCACGTCTTGATGAGGTTCTGCCCCCTTAGGACATGCAGATAACTCTGAGCATTGATCGCCCGCCCAGTATCAAGCATCTGACGCTCAATCTGCTGGGCAAGATTGGCTGCAACGGTTTTCGCCAGCAGCCGGAATGTATAGTGGAGGTCGTCGGGCTCCATGGAATATTCGGCAGACCAGACGATCTCGCCAGTGCCGTCGTCAAGAACAGTGAAGGAGATCCTCTGGCTGCCGGGGAGCAGGAAACTCTGAACAGAGTAGTTCGACCGGATCTTTTCCCATTTGCTGATGTTTCCTCCACGAAAGTCTCGCATCGTGCTGAAAGGCGACACCACGACGAACGTCTTGAACCGGGAGAAACTGTTGGCAACGTCCTCGACAAACGCTTCCGCAAGCTGAGCGTCAGGATGTTGATCAATATGGCGCGGCGACGAAAAAGCGACTCGCGGAACAGGGGCCTTCTGTGGGGCCGCAGCACGCTGCTCTACAGTTTTGACACTCGCCGGAACAGTCGTTCCCTGCCCGGCCGGCTTTCCACTGACATTGCCAGGAACGCCCGGCAAGGACGGATTGAGAACCGAATTCATCAACCGGTCGATACGGTCGACACCATCCTGGTCTCCACACCGGCCATAGGCTTTTGAAATGATCCGGTAACATTCGGGGCTGTCTGGCTCGAATGCCAGAAGCTTGTCGGCAATCTTCGCAATGTTGCCGCCTCGGTCAGCGCCGAAACGCGTCGTTTCCTCAAGCGCTGCCGCCGCTCTGTTGAACAGCTTTTCCCGGAGGCTCGCACGCTCGGTCAAAAGCCACAGATTGAGTTGTTCACCCTCAAATTCCATTCCGTCAAGCAATTCGCCGCCGAACTTTTCGATGCCGGCCATCATGCCCTCGAGATCGGTTGCGCTGCATGACTGAAGAAAAGCGGACAGATCAGAAGCTTGTGCCCCGGGGCCAAGGCTGACTCTCGTCTGGGTCGTTTCGATAAGTGGTCCGGCTTCAGGCTGGCGGCTTTGAACCCTCACCAGCAATTGCCGGAGATTCGCCATCGCTCTGGACTGAGAAACATCCTCCCAAAGCAAGGCTGCAACTTTCTGGCGAGCGAGTTCGTTGCCGGGAACCAGAAGTAATACTGCGAGCAGTGCGTATCCCTTGGCAGGGAACGGGGTATTCCGTGAATAATACACTGACGGAACGCCAAGTAGTCGAATATTAGAGTCTGAACTACTTTTATTCATCACTATACCCCTTGTGATTTTTTCTAACACAGTTCCCCGCACAGAAGAATACCAGTCCTATGCGCGTGTCACGCCGGTGTGACGGTGCAATTGTGACTGTAGGCATGCCGGCGGGACGAAGTGTGTTGACGCTTCGCGGCTAAAAGCAAAACACTTCGTATTATCAGATAGTAAGGAAGCCATTCATGTCTGGTAAGATCTCCTTCAGGAGGAACTACGCAGCATACGGAGACAATGTTCGACCATTTGAGAGAGCTAACGACATCGGTTCCGTTATTACGGAGTTTCTTTGGTACGAAGGCGCCCCATTTTATCCATTTGGCGACTTGGTCTCTGCGACTATCAGTTCCGTTTGGCTCGGTGCAGGCGAGCCGACGAAAGATGATGAGGACAATCTGGACCTCGTTTTTAAAATGCCCGAAAGCGACGGAGGCAATTTCTTTGAAATCGTTCTCAGGTCGAGCGGTGGGACCTCTTACGGGGGGTGGGCCTGGGGTCAGGATTTGGAAGTGACCGACACTGTTGTGTCCGGCCACAGGGTCCTTGTGGCCCATGCAAACGAGCTGTGCGTCTTTTTGGAATACTCCCTTGAAAAAGGAAAATACGTTCAAAGAAATATAGAATCTGATTGTAAGGTTTCCACTTCTACGGTCAGAAGATTGACCAAGATATCAAAGAAACACTGAGATTTTTTAGACCTTTTGAAATCCCGCTGAATATTAGAATTAAACTTGACTGCATTATTTTTAGGTTGTTGCACTTAAATAAGTTCAGAGAAGTTTGTTCATCTTCTTTGAAAGCCCAGGCTCCTCCCGGAAGCATACGATTGTCTCCCACCACAATCGCTTCCGGGGGCGGTCCTGTTCAGCTCCGTCATTTCCAGCGTATCGGGGACAAACACATTGCTAGCTAGCCTTCAGGTCGGCACTGCGTTGTATGGCGGTTTTGAGCCGGTTGAACCCCATGGAGAGATGGGCTCGCCGTATCAACGCTGCGGCCTGATAATCACCAAGACGCACAGCATTTGCGATTTCCACGATCTCACCACAGAAAATAGTGACCTCTTTCGGTAGATCCTTTTCATCGATCAACGTCAGCCAGATCCGACAGGTCCTGTAAAAGAGTTTTTCCGAAACGTCCCGCAGTGGTTCGTTCAGTGTCAACTGCTGGAAAGCATGAAAGAAATCGATATTCAAGCGGGCGAAAACTGCCCGGTCCGGTGCCGCGCTCAGTCGTTCGGCCCTGCGCTTGAGGCTGTCGAACAAGGCCACCAGTTTCTGATCGAGTGGACGTGGACAGAGCCTGCCCGTCAATTCGTTCAACTCCAGTCTGAGTTCGTAGACTTGTGAAAGCTCTTGAAGGTCGACTTCCGTTACCAGGGTGCCGACGCCTTGCTGCGACAGCAGAAGTCCGTCGGCTTCCAGGATCTGCAAGGCTTTTCGCAAAGGCGATCGGCTGACGCCAAATTCCGACGCCAGGGCTTCTTCGCTCAATTGCGTCCCCGGTGGATACACAAGCATGCAAATTCTATCCCTCAGGACAGAATACATGATCTGGAATCGTTCCAGCGCGCTGGAGGCCTGGCTGAGCAGTTCTGCGACGTCTGACGACGCGGTCACATCCTGATCGGTCATGGGGCCTGCAACAGGGTTCTTTCCAGCCCCGTAAGCATGGCAAGACACTTGTCGAGCTGTTCGACAGCCAGAAATTCATCCGGCTTGTGAGCTTGCGTGATGGAGCCGGGCCCGCAGACCACGGCAGATAGGCCAAGCGACTGAAACAATCCCGCTTCGGTGCCGAAAGAAACGACATCACACAGGTTCGCACCGGTCAGCGAGGTAACGATATCCCGTGCTTCGTTTTGTGGCATCACGGCCAGTCCCGCCACTTCGCCAATTATCTCCGTAACAATTTCCGCGTCGGGGTAAACGGACGTCATTTGCGGTAACAACACATCCCGGCAGTAGGCCTCAAGTGCCGTCTTTATCTGGAGCGCGTCTTCCGTGCGCACCGGGCGCATTTCCCATTCGACAGCGCAATGTCTGGCAATGACGTTGCGAGCGGACCCACCATCAATCCTGCCGACCTGTAGCGTCGTCCAGGGGGGAGAATACCGTTCGCTGTCCGGCCCGGACTTTCCCTTCATGGTTTCAGCCAGTTGCATCATCCGGGATATGTAGGCAGCAGCAACGTGAATTGCGTTGACGCCCTTGTCCGGTTCCGAGGCATGTCCATCCGTGCCGTGGAAGGCGGTTGTGTATTCGTAACAGCCCTTGTGGCCTTCAATGACCCGCATTTCCGTCGGTTCGCCGATAATTGCCACAGAGGGGCGGATGGCACTTTGTTGAAGTTCTTCAACCAGGTGCCGCGCGCCAAAGCATCCGACCTCTTCGTCATAGGTCAGGGCAACATGCAGCGGCCGCTTCAGGTTGAGCAACGCGTAATCCTGCGACTTGGCGAGCACGGCAGCGATGTAGCCCTTCATGTCGCAGGTGCCGCGCCCGTAGAGCAGCCCGTTGTCTTCCCTCATCTGAAAAGGATTGCAGGTCCATTCCGCCAGATCAGCCGGGACGACATCGGTGTGCCCCGACAAAACGATGCCGCCGGAAACATCTGGTCCTATCGTGGCAAAGAGATTGGCCTTCCTGCCTGTTGCGTCCCTTGAGACTGTCACCCGTGCGCCGGCTTCGCGCAGCAAGGTCGCAGAAAAGCTGATCAGCTCAAGATTGCTGTCCGCGGAGACGGTCGGAAAACCGATCAGCCGGTCCAGAATCGAAATCGTCCGGTTCAACAGGTCCGAGCGCATCTCCACCTCAGGATTTCACGAACAATTCGCGGGGTCTGTTGCACAGGCATTCCGCGCGGCCATTTTCCTTGATGAGAATGCTCTCGGTGATTTCCAATCCCCAGCCATCCATCCAAAGCCCCGGCATGAAGTGAAAGGTCATACCGGGTTTCAGCACGGTGGTGTCTTCCTCACGAATGGAAATCGTACGCTCCCCCCAATCGGGAGGATAGGAAATGCCGATTGGGTACCCTGCCCGCGCGCCACGCTCGATACCTGCCGCTTCAAGTGGTTTCGCCAATGCCCGAGCGATGTCGCCAGCTGTGTTGCCTGCCCTGGCGGTGTCCAGGCCGGCTTCTAGTCCTTCGACGAGAGCCTTTTCAGCATCGAGCAGATATTGCTCAGGCTTCCCGAGAAATACGGTACGGCACAGGGGGGCATGGTACCGGCGAAAACAGCCGGAAAGTTCGAAGAACGTCGCTTCGCCTTCCTGCATGAACCGTCCGTCCCATGTCAGGTGCGGCGCAGACGCATCCGCGCCACTTGGCAGAAGCGGCACGATCGCCGGGTAGTCTCCCCAGGCATCGTCCAGACCGCGAATGGCATCGGCATAGATTTCCGCGACCAGGTCAGCCTTGCGCATGCCAGGTACGACACGCTGGAAAACACCGTCCATGATTTTCTCGGAAATTCGTGCCGCCTTGCGCATGAAGACCAGTTCTTCATCCGATTTGACCGCTCTCAACCAGTTGACCATGCTGGTGGCATCGATGAATTCAGCGTTTGGCAGTTCGTGCTGCAGCGTCAGGAACGCCTTGGCCGAAAAGTAGTAATTTTCAAGTTCAACACCGATTTTCTTGGCCGCGTAGCCCCTGGTTTCCAGCAAACGGGCCAGGTCTTGCATGGGGTGCCGCTCGGACGACTGGATAAAATGATCGGCATAGGACGCCACACGCGCGTCATCCATCCAGACGGTGCGGCGGGCCCCGTTGGCATCCTGTCTGCGTCCCCACCAGATCGGTTCTTCGTCCAGAAAGACGACGACGCCCTGGTGCACATAGAAAGACCAGCCGTCATAGCCGGTGGTCCAGGCCATATTGGAGGGGTCCTCGAGAAACAGAACATCTATGCCCCGCTTGACCATGTCAGTACGGACAAGGTTGAGACGGCGCTGGTACTCGGCATCGCTGAAAGGAAGGTCGTGACCTGGCATGATTGGGCCTCGTCGGTTATTTGTACACAAATAAGAACTCAGGCATTTCAAAAATCAAGGAAATAACCATTTCCCGATGGTGCCTCTTGCGTGACTGGGTGCATTTGTACACAAATACGTGACGCATCTCCCATGCAGGATTCATTTTCAGCCACGAACGGTACCGGAGACGGTCGATGCAGTTATCGCTTGCAGATGTTCTCGAAGCGCGAAAGGCCATCGCAGGCGACGTCGTCAGGACACCTTTGCTGCCCTCACGCTTTATGTCGCAGCAGTCGGGTCAATCGTTTTTTCTGAAGATGGAAACCATGCAGCCGACAGGTGCCTTCAAACTGCGTGGTGCCATGAATGCCGCCTTGAACGCGCCCAAAGGCACCAACACCCTCACCTGTTGTTCGACCGGCAATCATGGCCGCGGGGTTGCCTTTGCAGCGCGCCAACTCGGAATGAAGGCCGTTATCTGCATGTCTTCATTGGTGCCGCAAACCAAACTTGATGGCATCAGGGCTCTTGGCGCTGAAACACGCATCGTCGGCAACAGTCAGGATGACGCTCTCGCCGACTGCCGGGCGCTCGCGCAATCACCCGGCGTATTCGAAATTTCACCGTTCGATGATCCTTATGTAATCGCGGGTCAAGGAACCATCGGTCTTGAAATCCTCGAAGACCTTCCAAACCTCGGCACGCTCCTGATTCCCCTGTCTGGCGGAGGGCTTGCCGCCGGTGTTGCGCTCGCGGCAAAGTCCATCAATCCGTCGATCCATATTGTTGGCCTTACGATGGACCGGGGTGCCGCCATGAAAGCTTCCATAGATGCCGGGCATCCCGTGGAAGTGCAGGAGGTGGCGAGCCTTGCAGACTCGCTGGGTGGCGGCATCGGGCTGGAAAACAGGCTGTCCTTCGCCATGTGCCGGGATCTTCTCGATGAAATCGTTCTTGTGAACGAAGAGGAGATCTACCGTGCGATGCAGACGCTCTATTATGAAGACAGCCACGTTGCCGAAGGGGCTTGTGTCGTCGGCATTGCTGCGTGTCTTGCCGGGAAGCTCCCCGGTCTGAAAGGCCCTGTTGCGACAATCATTACCGGGCGGAACGTCGACATGACCCAGTTCACGAAAATCATGATGGGTCAGGACGTGCACCTTGATGGCTATTTGGTAAAGGGAACGCGTTATGGCGCATGAAATCAGACTGGTAAATGAGGCTGACTTGCGTCGCTCCGTTCACCTGGATCTGGAGGTCATCAACTGTATCGAACAGGCTTTCGCAAAGCTTTCAACCGGTACGGTGGTCATGCCCCCCGTCCTTTCCATGGCCTTGCCTGAGGAGAACGCCGAAGTCGATGTAAAAACGGCCTATGTGCCCGGACTGGATGGGTTTGCGATCAAGGTTTCTCCCGGTTTCTTCAACAATCCAACGCTTGGGCTTTCCAGTCTCAACGGTCTGATGGTTCTTTTTTCCGCCAAGACAGGCCTGGTCCTGGCCATCTTTCTGGATAACGGTTACCTGACAGACATCCGGACAGCCGCTGCAGGAGCCGTTGCGGCACGCCAACTGGCCCCCAGGGACGTTTCGACTATCGGCATTCTGGGCACCGGTGTTCAGGCCAGATTGCAACTGATTGCAGCCGCCAAAGTACGTCCTGCGGAAAGAGCGTTGATCTGGGGTCGGGATCGAGACAAGGCACAGCGTCTGGCCAAGGATATGGCCACTGCCCTCGGGATCGGTGTTACCGCTGTCGAGGACCCAGCACAGCTTGTTGCCGACAGCCAGCTTGTCGTAACAACGACCCCCGCGAAAGAAGCCATCCTGAGCGCAGATTGTCTTCATCCCGGCCTGCATATCACGGCCATGGGATCCGATCAGGAAGACAAGAACGAGCTGGACCCTCAAATTCTGGCCCGGGCAGATGCCGTTGTCTGCGACCGGATCAGCCAATGTGAAAAACTTGGTGAATTGCGGACGGCACTTGAAGAACGGGCTTTGCAGGACACAAGCACCGTGCGCGAATTGGGAGCCGTTGTTGCAGGGAGTGCCATCGGCAGGCAGCAAGAAACGGATATTACAGTCTGCGATTTGACCGGCACAGGTGTTCAGGATACGGCCATTGCAACGCTCGCACTTGGCATGGTCAAGAAATCGAACGCGGGCACTACGCTCCTTTCCTGAACGGGCAAGAGATCTGCATGTTGAAACTGGACAACAGAGACCTGGAAATTCTGAAAGTTCTCGCCGAAGAAGGGCGCATTTCGAAAGCCGATCTTGCCAAGCGCATCAACCTCAGTCCAAGCCCGTGCTGGAAGCGCCTCGAGAGACTGGAGGCAGCCGGTATCATTGAAGGCTATGGCGCTCGCCTCTCTCTCAGGCATATTGCACCTCATGTCACGGTGTTCGTGACGGTTGAGCTGGAACATCACCGCGCTGAATATTTTCAAGCTTTTGAAAGGGCAATCCGCAGCAGCGAGGAAGTCGTGGCCTGTTGGGCCATCGGCGGCGGGCTTGATTATCTGATGCAGACCGTCACGCGCGATATCGACAGCTACCAACGCTTCATGGATGCGCTGCTCAACCGGGGACTCGGGGTGGTGCGCTACTTCACTTATGTGGTCACCAAGCCGGTCAAACAGAGCGCCTCTCCTGCCCTCGATTTGTTGCTCACCGGCATGCTGGGAACGGATGTGACTTCGGACCACTCCGAATAAGAACGAAACGACTGCATTGCCTTTTGATAAAAGGCGTTTCGTTCCCGATCGCGCTTCTATCGTTTGCTCACCACCTTGGAGAGCAACACCATGCAGTCCCGAACCCTTGCCGAGACAACTCTTGAAAGTTCGCTTTTTCACCAGATCGACAATCGTCATCTGGTCAAGCATTTTGCCTATGCCGGTGGCCGTTGGATAGCCGCACGAGGTGGTGAGACTTTTCCGGTCACGGATCCGGCGGACGGAAGTCTTCTCGGCGAAGTGACGTCCCTCTCGGGGGAAGAATCCGCCGAAGCCGTTGATGCTGCCAATGACGCCTTTTCAAAATGGTCCGCCCTGTTGCCGCAGGAAAGAGCAACGGTTCTAATGGCATGGCATGCCCTGATCCTTGAGAACCGCGAGGACCTGGCACGCCTCATGACTCGTGAACAGGGCAAACCGATCTCCGAATCCCGGGGAGAGATCGATTATGCGGCCTCTTTCGTCTCGTTTTATGCGGAAGAAGCCAAGCGCCCGAACATAGAGAGTATCACCTCACATCTGCCCGATGCGGAGATGGAAGTCTGGCGTGAGCCTGTCGGCGTTGCGGCATTGATAACGCCCTGGAACTTTCCCTGTGCGATGATCACGCGAAAGGCGGCGGCCGCACTTGCAGCAGGCTGTACCGTGGTGGTTCATCCCTCGCAGGAAACGCCCTACTCAGCACTTGCTCTTGCTGAACTGGCCGACCAGGCCTGTTTTCCGGCTGGTGTCTTCAACGTGATTCCGGGAAACGCCAGCGCCATCGTAAAGCCCTGGATGTCCGATCCGCGTGTCAGAGCTGTTTCCTTTACAGGATCGACCGAGATTGGCAGGCTTCTCTATTCGCAGGGCGCCGAAACGGTGAAGCGCCTTGTGCTGGAACTCGGCGGCCATGCCCCTGTTCTGGTTTTTGCAGATGCTGATTTGGACCATGCCGTCGATCAGGCAATTGCAGCAAAATTCGCGACCTCCGGTCAGGACTGCCTCGCTGCCAATCGAATTTTGATTGAAAGACCGGTCTACCAGGCGTTTTGCGCAGCTTTTGCCAATCGCGTTGAAAGCATGTCCGTCGGGCCCGGGCTTACGGATCCGGATATCGGTCCGCTGATGCATGAAAGGGCCATCGCCAAGCAGGAGGACCATGTATGCGACGCAATCGCGCGCGGTGCGCGCCTCTTGACCGGCGGCCAACGTCACAAAGCCGGACCCTTGTTCTTTGAGCCGACAGTGCTTGCCGATGTTCCCGCCGATGCGGCGATCTTCCGGGAAGAGACCTTTGGCCCCGTTGCCGCACTCGCGGCCTTCGACACGGAAGAAGAGGTCATCGCAAGAGCGAACGACACCGAATATGGACTTATCGCCTATCTCCATACCCAGGATCCTCGCCGCATCTACCGGGCCAGCCGCGCGCTTCAGTACGGCATGGTTGCCGTCAACCGTACGAAAGTGACGGGTTATCCGATCCCCTTTGGAGGTGTGAAGCAATCCGGACTTGGCCGCGAAGGAGCCCGCTACGGTCTGGAGGCCTTTACCGAAATCAAATATGTCTGCCGGGACTGGAGCTGACCTGGCCACGAATACACAAGAAGGACCTGAACATGCTCAAGAACGATCAACTGGATGCCTGGGACAGAGAAAACTTCTTCCATCCCTCAACCCATCTCGCACAGCATGCACGTGGAGAAAGCCCGAACCGGATCGTGACCGGTGGCAGCGGTGTCTATATCGAAGACCGCGACGGCACAAAGCTTCTCGACGCATTTGCTGGACTTTACTGCGTCAACGTCGGTTACGGCCGATCTGAAATTGCCGATGCAATCGCCGAACAGGCGCGTGAGCTGGCCTACTATCATGCGTATGTCGGACACGGCACCGAAGCTTCGATCACGCTTGCAAAGATGGTGATGGAGCGGGCACCCGATCACATGTCCAAGGTCTATTTCGGGCTTGGCGGATCAGATGCGAATGAAACGAACATCAAGCTGGTCTGGTATTACAACAACATTCTCGGCCGTCCTGAAAAGAAGAAGATCATCTCCCGCTGGAGAGGCTATCATGGCTCCGGGCTGATGACCGGTTCCCTGACGGGTCTCGAACTGTTTCACAAGAAATTCGATCTCCCCTTGTCGCAGGTTCTGCATACAGTTGCTCCTGACTATTTCCGCAGGGAAGATCTTTCTCTTTCCGAAGCCGATTTCGTTGCCTATTGCGTCGCGGATCTCGAAGCCCTGATCGAACGGGAAGGCGCCGACACGATTGCGGCCTTCATCGGCGAACCCGCCCTTGGAACAGGCGGGATCGTGCCGCCCCCGGCAGGGTATTGGGAAGCCATTCAAACCGTTCTCAGAAAACACGACATCCTTCTGATCGCAGATGAAGTCGTGTCCGGTTTCGGCCGTCTCGGCTCCATGTTCGGATCTGACCATTACGGGATTGAACCTGATTTCATCACCATCGCGAAGGGCCTGACGTCTGCCTACGCGCCTCTGTCCGGTTCCATCGTTTCCGACAAGGTCTGGAAGGTGCTCGAAGACGGTACAGATGAATTCGGCCCGATCGGCCATGGCTGGACCTATTCCGCGCACCCGATCGGGGCAGCGGCAGGCGTCGCCAACCTCAAGCTTATCGATAGCCTGGACCTGGTCACCAACGCCAAGTCCGCGGGTGCCTACTTCAAGAAAGCTCTCACGGATGCCCTCGGCGATCATGCGAATGTCGGCGACATTCGCGGCGATGGTCTTCTGTGTGCCGTCGAGTTCGTTGCAGACAAGTCCAGCAGAACCTATCTCGACCCGGCCAGCAAAACCGGACCGCAGGTAGCTGCGGCACTGTTGAAGGAAGGGGTTATCGGACGGGCCATGCCACAGGGCGACATCCTCGGGTTTGCCCCTCCCCTGTGCATTTCGGAAAGTGAAATCGACAAGGTTGTCGATGCGGCCGCAAAAGCGGTGAAATCCGTTTTCTGAGCCCCAGGCAAACGATATGACAAAGCCTGTCGGAACGATCCGGCGGGCTTTTTTGCTTGCAAGCCGAGATCTTCTTATCCGGCTTTCGCAGTCTGTCCCATCAATGCCGGCACCACCTGCTCCGGCGGACCCATCATCGCAATCTGACCACTTCTGAGCACGACCACCCGGTTGGCCATCTTCATGTGACTGGGCCGCTGGGTGTTGATGACGATGGTCGCCTTGCCCCTGAGTTCCTCGATCATTGACATGAACTTCTTGTCGCCGTCGAAATCGAGATGCGTTCCCGGATTGTCAAACAGGTAGAGCGGTGCGGTCTTCACGAAGGCACGGGCCAACACGATGCGCTGTTTCATGTTGTCCGGGATCTGCTTCAAAACCTCGCCGTTGAGCCGCGTTTCCAGTCCATTGAAATTTTCTTCCAGATAAGACAGCAAGCCAAGTCTGCCGGTAACCTCGGCAAGCCGCTCATCGCTTGCAGCGGGATCTGACATCAGCAAATTCTGTTTTACAGTGCCGTAGAAGAAGTCGAGATCGTCCGGCGCATAGCCAATGGAAGATCGCCACTCGGCCGGGTCCAGCTGGCGCACGTCCAGACCGTCGAACAGGATGGATCCGACCTGCGGCTGGAAGAGACCGATGATTGACTGAAACAGCGCAGTCTTGCCCGATCCGCTAGGCCCTGTGATGGCGACGGTTTCGCCTTCCTTCACGGTTAGTTCGATCCCTTTCAACGAAGCTTCCGTTGCGCCTGGATATCTGAGAACGAGCGATGACATTTTCAGGTCGCCGCGAATGTCGCGCGTTATCTTGGGCAAATGACTTGGCTCACGTTCGAGCTGCACTTGCATCAGATTATTGATCTGCTCGATCACAGTCCGGCTTTGCGCAAGCTGGGTTACGCTCAGAAACGCCTGGTTCATCGGGTTGAGCACGCGCCAACTCAGGGCCATGGTGGCGATCAGGGCTCCGAGGCTCATATCCCCTTCCATGACACGCATGGCCCCGATACCCAGAACCAGAACGCCACAAATGGTCATTAGGGTCTGCGACAGGATTTGCAGAACATGCGTGATCAGCCGCGCATGAATATTGAGCTTGTTGAAGTTGGTCGAAAGGCCGGAAAACCTTTCAAGCCAGGTATCTTCCACCGAGAGGTTTCTGAGCGCACGTTGATTGCGGAAGGTTTCGATCATGAAGCTGTTCAGCTTCGACTTTTGCTCACCAACCGACGCGACTTCGCGTTGCACCTTGGGCAAGACGTAAACCGCCAGAAGAGTGTAAATTGTGAGCAACGAGAGCGGAAGCAGCGCTACCGGGCCGCCGATCAGGAAAATCGCGGCAATGAAAATCAGTGTGAAGGGAATATCGACGATCGCGTTGAACAGCGAACTCTGGAAGATGTCTCGCACGCTATCGAAATAGCGCAGCCGCATAACCTGCGTACCAATCGGCGCTTCAGACAGCCTCGCGTACGGCAAATGCAGAATCCGTTCAAAGGTCTTGTTGCCGACGATGGCATCGATCCGTCCACCGAGATAGGATTGCAGCCATGTTTTCATCCGCCGTAGTGTGGTTTCGCACAGGAGGATGATTACAATTCCGACAGCCATGGTCAGAAGGACCTCTGTCGATTTTGCTCCTATCGCCTTGTCGTAAATCGCCATGATGAACAATGGCGGTGCCAGGGCGAGAATGTTCAGAACAAATCCCAGAGCCAAAATCGAAATGATGCTGGTCCGGAAACGCCGGGTCACGGTTGAGAACCAGCTTCGGTTGTTCTGAACCTGGCTTTGTTCCCCGGTGTCTTCCTGCGCGAGATAAATCTCGTTTTTCAGAATGTCCGCAGCACGAAGGACAACCGCCGCTCCCTGCCGTCCGGAAAACACCCGAAACTCACCGGTTTCGGTTCTGCCCACGATCACCTGAACATCGTCGCCGGTGACGCGCAGACAGGGCAAGTGCGCTGCAGTCAGCTCTGCAGCGTTTCCGTGGAACAGTGTCGTCTTCACCGCCAGTCGGCTGAGAACGGTGCGCATTGCCAGGAACGTTTCGATGCGGTCGAAATGCGGCAATGCCTCGAAGAGCAACCTGTTATTTCCCTGCCAGCGCATTTCTCTCAAGAGTGGGATCAGGCACCGTTCCGCAGGAGCAGCATCTTCGTCCGGCAGACCCAAACTGCCGGATGCACCGCCGTTCGCTGACAGCTTTTCCGAAAGATCGTGCCACTGCCTGTGCACGGCATTTTCGGCGGTCTGAATATCTTTGAGGTTGAATAGCGGCCTGGTCATGCCGGCATCCCCAACTTTTGCAGGGTTCCGGTGACATTCATGGAGCCAAGATCGTGAAGGCTGCCATCGCTGAGTTCGAATTGGTGATCGGCGACTGCCAGCATCGAAGGACGGTGACTGATGATGATCACAGTCAGATGGCCCTTCAGACGGATCAGCGCTTCGACAAGTAGCTTTTCGGCCTGTTGATCGAGTTGCGCATTTGCCTCGTCCAAAATGAGGATCTTCGGCTCACCTGCCAGCGCCCTGGCAATGCAGATACGCTGAAGCGTTGACGTGGGCACCTTGCCTCCAAGGTCCGAACCGAGCTGCGTTTCATAGCCGCGTGGCAGAAGATGGATTTCCTTTTCGAGGCCAATCAGGCTTGCGGCCATGCGGGCGCGGGCAATATCGGAAATGGCGCCGAACATGGTGATGTTTTCGAGAATGGTTCCGTTGAAAATGGAAGACTGATTGTCGACGTAGGCGACCGTCTTGCGCAGTGCGTGCTGATGAATGCCTTCGTAGTCCTGTCCCCCGATCATGACCTTGCCGGACGTTGGCGTAACTTCGCCAGTCAACAACTTCATGAGCGTTGACTTGCCGCTGCCGTCGGCTCCACGGAACCCGACGGATTGACCGGATTCAATCGTCAGATTGATATCGTCGAACACCCGGCGGCGGTTTTCTCCCCGTTCAACGGACACGTTGACCAGGTGAATGGACCCATCGGTCTCTATGGACAATGGCTCTTGCGGCGCAACTTCCGGCAGCTGGAACAGCGAGTCGACCTGGCTGTAATCGTGTTTCAGGCGTTGCATGTCGGTGAGCTGGTTGATCGCGCGCAGGAACGGCTGCACGAATTGCCCGGACAACAAGGTGCTGGCCGCGACACCACCCACACTGAAATTGCCGTCGATGGTCATCAATGCCCCAAAAATGACGACAAAGATTGTGGTCAGGGTTCCGAAAAGAGCCGAAGCATCCCGCGCCCGCCCGGACAGCCGCATGTACCTGGAACTGAGTTCGGCGGTAGCGCGCTGCAGCCGTTCGAAACGGCGCATGATCAGCGCTTCCATGGCCTGGGATTTGACTGTCTTTGCCCCGGACAGCACCTCGAGGATAAAATCGGACTTTCTGTCGTCCTGATCCGCTCTGTCTGCAACGACCTTCTGCAGCACCTTGTTTCTGTTGAGCGCAAACAGCATGAAAATGCCCAAAAAAGTGACTGGAACCAGAGCCAGTGGGCCTGCAATGAATGCCAGAGCCGCTAGAAAGATGCCTCCTGCCGGTAGATCGATCGCCAAAAGGCGTTTCTGGTCACCGTAGTGATCTGCAATGGATTGCAACGAGCGAAGCTTGTGCACCTGAACGGAAACCGGCGTTTTGGCAAACTCGGAAGGCTCCGCGCCGAGCACCCTTCGAAAAAGCTCCATATGAGCCTGATGATTGAAACCGGCTCCCAGCCTGCCGACAACTGCGATCCTCGACACCTTGATGATTGCATCGGCAACAAGGAAAACAACAACACCAAGGACGAGGACGAGAAGCGTGTCCGTGGAGGCGTTCGGCAGAACACGGTCGTACACCTGGAGAATAGCCAACGGCAGTGCCAGGCCCATGATGTTCGCAAAAACGGATGCGACGATTACATCGCGCGGCAAACCGGGTGAAGAGATCCAATGTCCGGACGGTGAATGCCGAATTTTCAAACGTGGCAAAAAGAACGATGAAAGTAGCAATTTCAGCATAGTCGGACCGGGGTGATGAATTTACTCACTCAAACTGTGCTGATCGGGTTTAAAAACCGTTTACCCTATGCCTTGATTTCTAAATTTTATTAGAACTAACTTTCAGATTCTAAGAGCAATTTTGCGCTTTGTTAAGGGTGCTGCCGTTCACTGACGTTATCGTAAATTGTGCGGACGTGCGACCGGAATGGCAAGCGATACTCAAAATCGAGACACCCAGAACAAAGCCGGTGCAGAAGGCAAAACGACGGAAACCAGGACGACCCTGAATTCCGATAACGCTCTGCATTCGGGTCTTCTCGATGATCGGGACCAGACTCTCGATAAGGCGCACGACTATCATCTCGACCAGGACATGGGCGACTCCATGGAGCAGGTGAATGCCAACCTGCATCTTGGTGACGAAGAGCAAGAGCAGCGATACGTCGAGCAACAAAATCCCTCGTTCGGCGCGCAGAGCCTGGTTTTTGAAAATCTAACTGTCGAGCCCTCATCTCACGACGACGGCGAAACGCCAGGCCCAAGCATAGATCTATCAGCGAACATTGATGATTTCCCCGAAGATCGTCCTGATTTCGACCATGACAGTGCGCCGGCAGGGAGTAGCTCTTCAGCAAGCATCGCGTCTGTTCTGAACGCGGGTCCTGACCTGACCTACGCCGGCAGCACGTCTTCAGGACAGTTTGACGGTTCGTTTGGCACCCAGGATGACACAAATTCTTTCGCGGCACCCTTTGGCGGCGAAAGCGACGACACAGCTGCTGGCGCAAGAGCTTCCGATCTGGGGGCGGTCGCGGATATTGATGAAAGCGAAAACGCGGTCGACGAAAATTCTGCTGCTGGTTCCGCGACAGGCATTCAGGCAGAAGCCGGTACTGCGGATGGCGCGAGTGTTGTCTACAGCCTCCTCGATGATGCTGGCGGGCTTTTTGCCATCGACCCGGAAACGGGAATTGTTACCGTCGCAGGTGCCCTGGACGCTGAAACGGCCGGAAGCCATCAGATCGTCGTGCTTGCGACCGGGTCTGATGGCTCGACTCAAACCGAAACCTTTACAATTCAGATCCGCGACGTAAACGAACATGACGTCAGCGCGATCGAAACGGTTGGCGCGGTAGCGGATACAATTTCAGAAGGTGTGGCCGGCGGCAGTGAAGCTGGCATCACAGTTGTCGCTACCGATCAAGATGTGTCGGACAGTGTCTCCTACTCAGTCGATGACCCGCGTTTCGTGATTGACGACCAGGGTGTGGTCAGCATTGCCGACGACGCCGTCTTTGATGCCGAAACAGAAGCAACCGTCTCTTTCACCGTTACAGCCACATCAACCGACGGCTCGCAATCAGAGCAAACCTTCACGCTGTCGGTCGAAGACGAAAATGAATTTGCAACCTCCGCAATTCAGGACATCGACACAGCCGCCAATTCTGTCGCGGAAGACGCTGCGCCAGGTACACAGATTGGAATCACGGCCTTTGCGCAAGACCAGGACGCTACAGATACGGTTTCCTATGCGGTCGATGACGCACGTTTCATCGTTGACGAAAACGGTGTCGTTCGCGTTGCAGAAGGCGCCAGTTTTGATGCAGAAACTGAAGGCTCCATCAGCCTCACTGTGACCGCGACCTCTACGGACGGTTCAACGTCGCAAGAGACCTTCACAATTGCCGTTTCTGACGTCAACGAAAGCGCTGTTTCTTCCGTAACCGATACCGATATAGGCACAGATACGATTGCAGAAAATGTCTCCGCAGGAACGCAAGTCGGGATCACGGTTCATGCAACCGATAGCGATATTACCGACACGGTCTCTTATTCCGTCGACGATGACCGCTTCTCAGTGGACGAAAACGGTGTTGTTCGCGTTGCGGATGGCGCAAGCTTTGACGCAGAAACCGAAGGCTCCATCAGCCTCACTGTGACCGCGACCTCTACGGATGGTTCAACGTCGCAGGAGACCTTCACAGTCGAAGTTTCCGACATCAATGAATACGGTGTTTCCGCACTGACGGATACGGACAGTGCTGAGAACTCCATCGCTGAAAATGCGACCGAGGGTACGCAGGGCGGCGTCACCGCCTTTGCTGAAGATAAGGACGCCACAGATACGGTTTCCTATGCGGTCGATGATGTTCGTTTCACCGTGGATGAAAATGGTGTCGTTCGCGTTGCAGAAGGCGCAAGCTTTGACGCTGAAACCGAAGGCTCCATCAGCCTCACTGTGACCGCGACCTCAACGGACGGCTCAACGTCGCAAGAGACCTTCACGATTGCCGTTTCTGATGTGAACGAAAGCGCTGTTTCTTCTGTAGCCGATACGGATACAGGCGCAAATACGATTGCGGAAAATGTCTCCGCAGGAACGCAAGTCGGCATCACGGTTCTTGCGACCGATAGCGATATTACCGACACGGTCTCCTATTCCGTCGATGATGACCGCTTCACAGTGGACGAAAACGGTGTTGTTCGCGTTGCGGATGGCGCGTCGTTCGACTTTGAGAGCGAACCCAACATCTCGCTGACGGTAACCGCAACTTCTTCAGACGGCTCCACCTCTTCAGATGCGTTTGCTGTCTCCGTAACAGATGTTGCCGAGGACTATCAGCTCGAAGATGGCGGTCAGAGTTTCACGGATAACTCTGTAGCTGAAACCAGCATCACCGGTGGTTCAGGAGACGATACCATCGTGGCGCATGCCGACGGCGGCAACGTTTATGGCGCCGACGGTGACGATACCATTTCCGGAAACGGTGCTGCCGATACCCTGGCAGGCGGCGCGGGTGACGACACTCTGACAGGCGGTGCCGGCGATGACACTATCGATGGCGGTCTTGGTACTGATACAGCGACCTACAGCGGCAATTTCGCTGACTACACGATCACCGAGAACGAAGGCATCTTCACTGTTACAGACAACCGTGCAGGATCCCCCGACGGCACCGACACCGTTGTAAACGTTGAAAACTTCCGATTTGCGGATGGCGATATTCTGGCAGGCGATTTGATCGCAAAAGATATTTCCGCAGTTTCGGACAAGGACAGCGGCGCGAACACGGTTGCGGAAGATGCTGCGGCCGGAACGGCAGTGGGCGTTACCGCTTTCGCAGAGGACGAGAACACCTCCGACACAGTCTCCTACACGGTTGACGACGATCGTTTCACCGTCGATGAAAACGGTGTTGTGCGTGTTGCAGATGGCGCAAGTTTCGATGCCGAGACTGAGGGCTCCATCGACATCACCGTGACAGCGATATCCAGCGATGGCTCAACCTCAGCGGAGACCTTTACCGTTTCCGTGTCCGATGTTGACGAATACGACGTCTCCAGTGTGTCAGACACCGACGCAGCGGCCAACGAGGTTGCGGAAGACGCGGAAGCTGGCACGCAGGTCGGCATAGCCGCGTTTGCAAAGGATGACGATGTCACAGACACCGTTTCCTACTCCGTCGATGATGACCGCTTCACGGTGGACGATAACGGAGTTGTCCGTGTTGCAGACGGTGCAAGTTTCGATGCGGAGACTGAGGGTTCCATCGATATCCTGGTGACGGCAACCTCTTCCGACGGTTCGACCTCGCAAGAGTCCTTCACCATTTCCGTTTCCGATGTGAATGAGACTTCTGTCTCCGCTGTCACTGACGTTGATGCAGCAGCGAACGGGTTTGCGGAAGATGCCACAGAAGGCACCGTGGTGGGTATCACCGCCCAGGCAACGGATGCAGACGCAACCGACACGGTGACCTATTCGGTTTCCGATGACAGGTTCACTGTTGGTGACGACGGGGTGATCACGGTGGCAGCCGGTGCGACTTTCGACTACGAAAGCGAGCCGACCATCAAAGTTGCCGTCACAGCTACGTCTTCAGACGGGTCCACGTCTCAGGAAACCTTTGAACTGGCGGTTTCTGACGTCGCAGAAACCTATCAACTTGCCGAAGGCCAGACGACCTTCACCGACACCGGCGTTGCCGAGACATCGATCACCGGCAACGACAGCGCGGACACCATCACAGCCCATGACGATGGCAGCACCATCTACAGTGGCGCCGGCGACGACACCATTTACGGCGGTGCGGGTGACGACACGATCCTCTTCGGCGAAGGTGCCGATGTCGTCTACGGTGGGGCCGGTGACGATTTCATCGACGATGAACGCGGCTCACAGCCCAATACAGGAGACAACTACCTGGATGGTGGTGACGGCAACGACACCATGTACGGGGGTGGCGGCAACGATACGATGATCGGCGGTGCTGGCAACGACACTCTGCGCGGTGAAGGTGACGACGACACCCTGGACGGCGGAGACGGCGACGACATCCTCGTAGGTGGGGTTGGTGACGATAGTATCGACGGCGGCAGCGGCAATGATGCGGTTTACTATTCGGGGAACCGTTCCGACTATGACATCACGGAAAACTCCGACGGCTCCTACACTGTCATCGACACCAGGACCGATTCACCTGACGGCACCGACACCGTTGCGAACGTTGAGAAATTCTGCTTTTCCGATGGCGATGTTCTCGCAGGCGATCTAGTCGCAAAAGATATTTCCACGGTTTCGGATTCCGACACAGCCGCCAATACGGTTGCAGAAGATGCCGCGGCCGGAACGGAAGTTGGCGTTACCGCTTCCGCAAACGACGAGAACACGTCCGACACGGTTTCCTACTCCGTCGATGATGACCGCTTCACGGTGGACGATAACGGAGTTGTCCGTGTTGCAGACGGTGCAAGTTTCGATGCGGAGACTGAGGGTTCCATCGATATCCTGGTGACGGCAACCTCCACAGACGGTTCAACATCGCAAGAGTCCTTCACGATCGCAGTTTCCGATGTGAATGAAACATCTGTCTCTGCTGTCACTGACGTTGATACGTCGGCCAACAGCTTTGCGGAAGATGCCACAGAAGGCACCGTGGTGGGTATCACCGCCCAGGCAACGGATGCAGACGCAACCGACACGGTGACCTATTCGGTTTCCGATGACAGGTTCACTGTTGGTGACGACGGGGTGATCACGGTGGCAGCCGGTGCGACTTTCGACTACGAAAGCGAGCCGACCATCAAAGTTGCCGTCACAGCTACGTCTTCAGACGGGTCCACGTCGCAGGAAACCTTTGAACTGGCGGTTTCTGACGTCGCAGAAACCTATCAACTTGCCGAAGGCCAGACGACCTTCACCGACACCGGTGTTGCCGAGACATCGATCACCGGCAACGACAGTGCGGACACCATCACTGCCCATGACGACGGCAGCACCATCTACAGTGGCGCCGGCGATGACACCATTTACGGCGGTGCGGGTGACGACACGATCCTCTTCGGCGAAGGCGCCGATGTCGTCTACGGTGGGGCCGGTGACGATTTCATCGACGATGAACGCGGTTCACAGCCCAATACAGGAGACAACTACCTGGATGGTGGTGAAGGCAACGACACCATGTACGGGGGTGGCGGCAACGATACGATGATCGGCGGGGCCGGCAACGACACTCTGCGCGGTGAAGGTGACGACGACACCCTGGACGGCGGAGACGGCGACGACATCCTTGTAGGTGGGGTTGGTGACGATAGTATCGACGGCGGCAGCGGCAATGATGCGGTTTACTATTCGGGGACCCGTTCCGACTATGACATCACGGAAAACTCCGACGGCTCCTACACTGTCATCGACACCAGGACCGATTCACCTGACGGCACCGACACCGTTGCGAACGTTGAGAAATTCTGCTTTTCCGATGGCGATGTTCTCGCAGGCGATCTAGTCGCAAAAGATGTTTCTACGGTTTCGGATTCCGACACAGCCGCCAATACGATCATTGAAAATGGAGAAGAAGGGTCCACGGTCGGAATCAAGGCATTTGCCGATGACGCCAACACGTCCGACTCCGTCTCATACAGTGTCAATGACGCCCGTTTCTCGGTGGATGATGACGGGACCGTGCGTCTTGCGGCCGGTGCAAGCTTCGACTACGAGAGCGAGCCCGAGATCAACATCACCGTGACCGCGACGTCCACGGATGGCTCCAGCTCTAGCGAGAGCTTTTCCTTGAGCGTGTCAGATGTATCGGAAAACCTGCAGCTGGCCGATGGTGGCGTCACCTTCACCGACACCGGTGTCGCCGAAACCGCCATTACAGGCGGCACGGGCGACGACACGATTACCGCACACAACGATGGCGGTACGACCATCGACGGCGGAGATGGCAGCGACAAACTCCAGGGCGGTGCCGGAAACGACATGTTGATTGGCGGCGCAGGAGCCGACCTTCTGCAGGGCGGCGCCGGTGACGACACTTTCCAGGTCGGCGGCGACGGCACGTGGTCATCAGGTTATTCAGCGCAGAATACCGTCACCGATGAAACTGTATCTATTACTGGACGCATCAGAAGCTCCGATGTTTTCGAGGGCGGCGAAGGCACGGACACCCTTCTGGGCACAGATGGCTCCGATGCGATCTTCCTGCATGATACCTATTCCGACAAGCATGCCGACGCATCAGAACCGCGGCTTGTCAGTATTGAAAATGTCAACCTGGGAGCCGGTGACGACATCCTGGACATGACCAGCGACACCCATGCCTACACCACGGACATGACGGTTGACGGTGGTGTAGGCGATGACATCATCTGGACGGGAGCTGGCAACGACACGATCCTTGGCGGTGAAGGCAACGACTCCCTGTTCGGTGGCGCAGGCAACGACACTCTTGTCGGTGGCGCCGGTACAGACACCGCCATCTACTCGGGTAATTGGGAAGACTATGACATCGTACACAACGACGATGGCAGCTACACGATTTCCGATCTTCGCGCCGATGCTCCAGATGGTGTCGACACAGTGTCCAACGTGGAATCTTATCGGTTTGCCGATGTCGAACTTCAGTCTGACGAACTGATCGACAGGCCAGTTGGCGATGTCAGCGACACCGACTCCGCTGAAAACACGATACACGAACTGGACGGAGCCGGCACGCATGTGGGGATCACTGCATTTGCCGAAGATCCGAACGGTGAGGCAATCACCTACACACTGAGTGACGACCGTTTCGAATTTGGTGCCGATGGCGTGGTCACAGTTGCCGATCACGCGTTTTTTGACAGCCAGGTCGAAAACTCCATCGACCTGACCGTTACTGCCACCTCTGAGGACGGGTCCCAGTCGAACCAGTCTTTCGCGGTCTCTGTCACGGGGGCATACGACGGTACGTTCACCGGTGGAGACGAAGCAGGATCATTCACCGGCACCGACAAATCGTACAGTGTTGACGGTGGTGGCGGAGACGACACCATCACGACCGGTGACTTCAACGACCGGCTTGACGGCGGTGCAAACGGCGGAAACGACACTCTCGACGGCGGCGGCGGCAACGATCTGATGTTTGGCCGCGGCGGCGACGACGTAATCTACGGTCGCGCCGGAGACGATACGATCATCGGCGGAGCCGGCAACGACACGCTTTACGGCGGCGATGGTTCGGACCTTTTCATGCACGGCCTTGGCGATGGAAACGACACCATCGATGCCGGCGCAGGGGCTGGCTGGACAGACGTCATCGATCTGGGCGGAGGGCCTGACATCGCGTCGGCTGGCGTCTATGAGACGGACTGGACTGTAACGATCACCAGCGGCTCGATTGAATCGACAGACACCGACGGCGGCAGGATTGACCTTTCACAGGATGCCGATGGTTATATCGACTTTGCCGATGGCAGCCGGGTCAACTTCAACGATGTCGAGGAAATTCGCTGGTAGCCCATGCTACCAGACAGCGGCAATTGACCAAAAGCCCCACCGGAAACGGCGGGGCTTTTCATTTGCCGCACTATCGAGGAAAACCGGATAGTCTTGTAACGCGCGCTCAACGTTCGCTGAGTGGATCACCGATTGCGCGGGTCACAGGTTTCAGCATGTACTGCAGTACCGACTTGGAGCCGGTAACGATCTTCGCATCAACGACCATACCGGGCGAGATTGTTTCCGCATGCGCGCCGTGACCGATGGTGTTGGTCTTGAGGGGGATCGTGGCCTTGAAATAGTAGTTGCCGTATTCATCCCGGAAACTTGAGGCCGAGATAACGGACACCTCGCCTTTCAAGGTCCCCTCGATGTTCGGATCAAATGTTGTAACGGCAATCTCCGCTTCGTCGCCGACATCCACATGACCAATGTCTCGCGGGGAAACACGAACCTCGGCGACAAGATCGCTGTCGCTTGGCACCACTTCGGCCACGACATCACCGGGCGCCAGAACGCTTCCTGGACCTTTGAGATAAAGCGCCTTCACGTGTCCGCTGACAGGGGCCCGCACGAACAGACGATCGAAACGGTCTTTCTGCTTGTCGGCTTCAAAAATCAGTTCGCTGCGCTCCTGCGTGACACGGCTGCGCTCAACGGCCTGCTCTTCTTCTGCGACGGCGATCGACCGTTCCAGGCTGGCTGTTGCCTCTTCCAATTGTGCCTTGACGCTGCCGCTCATACCTTTCAGTTCACTCAGCTGGCTCTGAGCAACTTGAAGAGCTGACTTGGAATCCAGAAAACGCCGTTTGGAAGTATATCCCTGCTCGAAGAGGCTTTCCTGGATCTGGTATTTTTCCTGTTCGATCTCGACCTGCATTTCCTGAAGCGCAATCCGTTCCAGAATACTGGTCAGCTCGGCCTGCTTTTCGCTGACCCTGGCCTGCAGGGCCTGCTGTTCCTTTTCCAACGCGAGGCGCTGTGCATCGTAAGCAGCCTGCTGGGCCTCGCTGAAGCCAGCTTCAGCACCGAGCCTCAGACCATTCGCGCCGGTACCAAGGTCGGGATTGCCGAGGCGTTGCTCTTCCGTTGCCAGAAATTTCAGCCGGGTCTGCACTTTTTCGAGGTCGCTCGACGTCGCTGCTTCCTGCAGGCGAACGATCGGATCTCCCTTTTTAACCAGCTGGCCTTCCTGAACAATCACCTCGGCAACAATACCGCCTTCAAGATGGCCAACAGTCTGGACCTTGCCTGCGGGAACAATTTCACCCGTAGCATTTGCAACTTCACGCACCTGACCGATAGCAGCCCAGACAAGAAATGCAGCTGCAGTCACCGACAAGACCTGAAGGACGCGACGGTAGGCAACCGGTGGCGGCCCCTCCTCCAGTTCCAGGGGGATGTCCCACGAAAAATTGTCAGCGGTATTTTTACGGATAAACATGATGCCCTGGAGCTGGCTGTAGCTGCGCTAACTATCGATGATTAAAGTAAATATGAGCTGAATCGCGCGTTTACCATTTTTCCTCGG
This sequence comes from Stappia sp. BW2, assembly GCF_008107695.1. Taxonomy (GTDB): domain Bacteria; phylum Pseudomonadota; class Alphaproteobacteria; order Rhizobiales; family Stappiaceae; genus Roseibium. The sequence continues at coordinate 1,499,329 of NZ_VIRG01000070.1, forward strand.
TTTCTAAGAAGGATCCCCGCCCCGCAGACGGCCAAAATTGAGCAAACGGAGGGATAATCTGCATTCTGGCTTTGACCAGAACGGATCGTCGTGCATTGATGTCACAAGAATATCCTATTGCTTGAAAAACACGTGATGCTTTGGGAGGGGCGTATGACGGACGCTAATACCGTGCTCGCTGAACAGCGCGATGGTTGTCTTTTTCTAACATTGAATCGACCGGATCGACTCAATGCTTTCAACGAGGCGATGCATCATGCGCTTCGCAAGCATTTGACCGCCGCGACGCAAGACAGCTCAATCCGTGCGGTATTGCTGACAGGAACCGGCCGCGCGTTTTGCGCAGGTCAGGACCTTTCCGACCGTGACATGCGCAATGGTGGCGAGGCTCCCGATCTTGGGGTGACGATTGAGACGCTCTACAATCCGCTGATCCGTCAGATCAGAGCCCTCAAAAAGCCGGTCATTTGTGCGGTCAACGGCGTTGCAGCGGGCGCTGGCGCCAATATTGCGCTTGCCTGCGACATTGTCCTGGCCGCTCAGTCGGCACGTTTCATACAGGCATTTTCGAAGATCGGACTGGTGCCCGATTCGGGCGGCACCTGGTTGCTGCCACGGTTGATCGGCGAAGCGCGTGCCAAGGCGCTTGCAATGACCGGGGAACCGTTGGGAGCCGAAACCGCTGCCTCTTGGGGGCTGATCTGGAAGTCGGTTCCGGACGCGGAATTGATGACAGAAGCCGGAACGCTGGCGACGCGACTGGCCACCGGGGCGACCACGGGACTGGCACTCACCAAGGACCTCATTCAGGCTGCAGCCGACCAGTCGCTCGACCGGCAACTCGATGCCGAACGTGACAGCCAGCGCCAGGCGGGTCGCACGAATGACTATCGTGAAGGCGTAACCGCTTTCCTGGAAAAACGGTCTGCCCGGTTTACCGGCGTTTGAATGAGGCCCCCCATGACACCGGACGAACTAGCTCGTGCCTGCGCCGACCGCATGTGGTCTCAGGACACAGCGTCACAGAACCTCGATATGAAACTCGAGGCCGTGCGCGCCGGCCATTCGACAATGGCAATGACGGTTACAAATGCCATGACCAATGGCCACGGGATCTGCCACGGCGGCTATATCTTCACGCTTGCTGACAGCGCTTTTGCCTTTGCCTGCAACACCTACAACCAGGTTACGGTCGCCCAACATTGTGACATCACGTTTCTGGCCCCTGCCCACCTGGGCGACCGCTTGACGGCCGTGGCCAGCGAAAGATCGCGTACGGGCCGGTCAGGTCTTTACGACATAACAGTGGCCAACCAGATGGGCACTGTTATTGCAGAATTCCGAGGAAATTCCAGAACAACTAAGGGTACAATTTTGCCGGATTGACGGCTGGTGGCCTACGGGCTGCCAAAGGGAGGAAACTATGGAAGATCTGGCTCCGCGACCGGGAGATCTTGAGCCTATTGAAAGAGCAAGCCGGGACGAATTGTCGGCCCTGCAATTGCAAAGGCTGCAATGGTCTCTCAATCATTCCTACGAAAATGTTCCGCTTTTCAGGAAACGCTTCGATGAAAAAGGCGTGCATCCTTCAGACTTGAAAACCCTCGCCGACCTGTCGAAATTTCCGTTCACGACAAAGAGCGATCTCAGGGACAATTATCCCTTCGGCCTCTTTGCTGTCCCGCGCGACAAGATCGTACGTGTGCATGCTTCTTCAGGAACAACGGGAAAACCGACGGTGGTCGGCTACACAGCCAACGACATCGACATGTGGGCCGGACTTGTCGCGCGCTCTATTCGTGCATCCGGCGGACGGCCTGGCGATATCATTCACGTTGCCTACGGCTACGGGCTCTTTACCGGTGGGCTCGGCGCCCACTATGGCGCTGAAAAGCTCGGCTGTACTGTTGTTCCGGTCTCGGGCGGCATGACGGAACGCCAGGTGACGCTGATACAGGACTTCAAACCGCGCATCATCATGGTAACGCCATCGTACCTCCTGTCTATTCTGGACGAGTTCCGAAAACAGGGTATCGATCCGCGTGAAACCTCACTGGTCACCGGGATCTTTGGTGCCGAACCCTGGACCAATGCCATGCGTCTGGAGATAGAAGACGCGTTCGACATGCATGCCGTCGACATTTACGGCCTGTCGGAAGTGCTCGGCCCAGGTGTCGCGAACGAATGCGTGGAGACCAAGGACGGCCTGCATATCTGGGAAGATCATTTCTACCCTGAAATCGTCGACCCCGTGACTGGCGACGTTCTGCCGGACGGCGAAATTGGTGAGCTGGTGTTTACCACCCTCACCAAGGAAGGCTTGCCGATGGTTCGCTATCGCACCCGCGACCTGACCCGGCTCTTGCCTGGGACGGCCCGGTCCATGCGGCGGATGGAAAAAATTACGGGTCGCTCCGACGACATGATCATTCTGCGCGGTGTCAATGTGTTCCCGACCCAGATCGAGGAACAGATCCTGAAATGTAAAGGGCTGTCTCCGCATTTCCAGATCGAGCTGTCCCGGTCTGACCGTCTCGACGTCATGACAGTGCATGTGGAAGCCCTGCCGAATGCGGCCGCGAGCGATGCACGGCAGGCCTCCGGCCGTGAACTCTCACACCATATCAAGAGCGTGGTCGGCGTTTCGGCAAAGATCAACGTCACCGAACCTGGCGCGGTCGAACGCTCTGCTGGAAAGGCAAAACGGGTGGTCGATAACCGTTCCAAGAAGTAACGAAGACGCGTAAGCCTCCCGTTGGGAGGCAGCTCTCCTGGACGCACAAAGCCCTCGCTCTTGTCTCGGCCAGGCAAAACGCGCTGGGATCATTGAACCGAGGAAGAAACGGCGGCAACTTTGCCAAACGCTTTCGACAAAGAAAAAGGCCACCCGATCAGGTGGCCTTTTCGTTTGAAGATGCAGGAGCCTTAGGCAGATACCGGCTATTCCTTAGCGACAAGTGTCAGAACGGTATACTGGCCGACCGACTCGCCCTTTTGATTGGTCACAAGACACTCCCACCGGACTTCGCGTAGCTGGCTGAAGTTCTTGGCGAGATTTCCTTTTCGGTCTGTTGCACCTTGAGTGCATCGCCCGCATTGACGGGCGTCATGAAGCGCAGGTTGTCGACGCCGTAGTTCGCCAGAACCGGTCCTTCTTCGGCGACGGACGGATCGTTCGTGAAAAGAAACGCGACCAGAGCCCCCTCGCCTCTGTGGGTTAGTTCAACAGATTCTTCCAACTCGTCGTAGGGCATCAATGTCGCTACCGGACCGAACGCCTCTACCGAATGCACCGCTTATGCGGTCAGGGGATTGTCATGATCAGTTGTGCAGCTTTGGGCGGAAATGGCTGTAGAAAACTGCGCGCCAGAGTTTCTTTGCCAGAGTGCATGAAGCTTTTGATCCATCGGCATTTTTGCAGGTTTACCCGTTGGTTTCCGGCAAACCAAGACGTTCGCAAACACTCCCGCAAACAAACCGGCACACGTGGACTTGAAAAACAAAATCCTGAACGTTATAAAATAACACGTAATAAGATTACATCTTTCTAAAGGTAATACCTGATGCCCCTCTCCTTTCCCGCCATCCAAAACGGCGCTACCCGCTCGCTCCGTCTAGTGGCTCCAACCACAGCTGCGCTTTTGAGCCTGACAGTGTTCGCGCATGCTGAAGTCCCGGAGGTTGTCACCTCCATCAAACCGCTCCATTCCATTGCCTCGGCCGTGATGGAAGGTGTCGGCACTCCGCAGGTCCTTATCGACGGAGCATCTTCCCCGCACGGGTATGCGTTGAAACCGTCACAGGCTTCTTTGCTTCAGGGTGCCGATGTTGTGTTCTGGGTCGGGCCGGAGTTGGCCCCTTCCCTCAAGAAGCCGATTGAAAACATGGCAAAGAATGCCGTGACTGTCGAGCTGATCGAGGCCCCGGAAATCCATCAACTCGACGTCCGGGAAGGCGCTACCTTCGACGCTCATGATCACCATCATGATGAGGGCGGCGAAGAAGACGAACATGCTGGTCACGACCATGATCATGACCATGATCATTCAGCCGATGAACATGACCACGACGAAGCCCATGGCGCTTCCGATCACGATGATCATGACCACGAAGCAGAGCATCATCACGCGGAGCACGAAGCCGTTGACCCGCATATCTGGCTAAACCCGGAAAACGGCGTCGAGATTGCTAAGATAATGGCAGATACCCTTGCAGAACGGGATCCTGCCAATGCCGATACCTACAAAAAGAATGCAGCAGCGTTCGCCAATCGGATCGGTGACCTCGACAAGGAGATTTCCGCTGAACTCGCCCCCCTGGCGGATCGCAAGTTCATCGTTTTCCACGATGCCTACCACCACTTCGAACATCATTACGATATTGAGGCAAGCGGCTCGGTTACCGTTTCTCCGGAGGCTTTGGCCAGTGCGGACCGGATCAAGGCAATTCAGAACAAGATCAGCGAACTCAATGTCAGCTGTGTTTTTCAGGAACCGCAATTCGACGCCAAGCTGGTTTCCGTTGTCATGGAAGGCAGCAACGCAAAATCGGCCACACTCGATCCGCTGGGAACAGGGCTTGAAAACGGACCGAACCTTTACCCGCAAATGCTCGAAGGGCTTGCAGTCTCCTTGAAAGCATGTCTGGGCGACGCGTCCTGAGACGGGCCGTTTAATCGATAAACGCAAAAAACCGCCGAAGGTCTCCCTTCGGCGGTTTTTTTGTCAGTTCCTGCTCAGGAGGCTCTGAGTTTTTCGCGCGCTGTTTCCGTTTTCTCGATTGCCTTCAACAGGTGCATGTCCCTGTCATAAACATCGGTATAAAACGCGATAGTCCCGTCCTGTTGTGGCCATGCTGTGAAGTAGGACACATAAACCGGAATATCACCGGTCACCTGTTCCTGTTCGTTCTGGCCATTCGAAATACGGGAGCTTACATAATCCTTCGACTTTCCGAGAACGGCAGCAGCCATGGCCCTTGGGTCCTGAAGGCGGACACAACCGTGGCTGAAGGCGCGCATGTCCTTCTTGAAGAGGCTCTTCGACGGTGTGTCATGCATGTAGATGTGATGCTTGTTGGGGAAGAGAATTTTGACCTCCCCAAGTGCGTTTGACCTGCCCGGGTACTGGCGCACATTGATGGACTGCTGTTTGGAGGCCACCGCATACCAATCCACGGCCGACGAGGAAACCTTGCGGCCGCCCGGCGTTGTGACTTCATATCCGGCGCGGTCCAGATAGCTGGGATCTTTGGCGAGTTTCGGCAGCATTTCGTTGACGATGATCGAATACGGCACACCCCAATAGGGATTGTATTCAACGGTCTCGATCTTGTCGTAGAAGAAGTTGGTCTGATTGGACTTCTTGCCGACAACCACGCGCATGCTCAGCGGATCTTGACCCGGTGCCGTATAGGTTGCCGTAAAGGCGGCCTGATTGATGAAGACCTTGCGCTCGCCAAGGTTCTCCGGCAGCCAGCGGCTGCGCTCCATTGCCAGTTCGACCTTTGCGATCTTCGCCGCGTTGGTTTCCCCCACCATCGCTTTGATGGTGTTCTTGCCGATGATGCCATCCGGCGTAAGCTTTGCTTCCTTCTGGAAGGCCTTCACCAGGTCCACAAGTTCCGGAGAATAAAGCTCAGCTCCGTTGTATGCGGTCAGCGTTTCGGCATGAGCCGTCTTGAGTTCTTCGGAGCCGTTCTTGTTGATCGCGGCAACAATATTCTTCATTTCAGGGCTGGACTTGCCTGCCTTGAGGAATGTTCCAGGTGCGATGACAATCTGGTCGGCGTCTTCGTTTTCCGCCCTCAAGAGGGCAAGTTCTTCAGTCAGTTCGCGGAAGTGATCACTTTGCGGCTGAACATCGGCCAATTCCTTCTCGACGTCCGATGTATTCTTGAAACCTTCCAACGCGCCAACGAGATCGACTTCGTGCCGAGGCAGGTCGTGATACTCGGAGATCCGGTTCGGATCGACACGACCGCGTCTGGAATCCAGAACATACGTCAGAACGGCTGCACTCATCTCCATTTCGAACCGCATCATCGCGGCATCGAGCGCCTCGCCTTCCAGTCCAGCGGTCGAGGGAAGATCAACAAGGTAGTCATCCGGGTTCAGCGCGTATTTGGCAGTGTCGCCAAGGCCACGGCGCACGGCAATTGCCTTGTCGGTCGGTTTGCCGTCCTTGACCCACACGAAATCAGGATGCTCGCGGTAAAAAGATATGACTGCAGCCCCAACCTCCGGCAGGACGGTCAGAGACATGTCCTTCAAAGCCGGACGCGCAGCATCGAACGCTGTCAAAACGACCGGAGCCTGAGGCACGCTATCGTTCTCGACAGCCGGCGCTTCCGGAATGTCAGCAGATTGCACGGTCGGCTTTACTTCCGCCGTCTTCATCTCTGACAGTTCGGCCAGAGAGACCGTTTTCCATTTATCGGGCGTGTAATTCAGGTACCGCGGCGCGGAGACCCTGGCCTTGGCTGCCTTCTTGCGCAGGTCCTTCTGTTGCTGCTGCTGTTCCCGTTCCTGCTGGCGCCGGTGCGCTTCAGGATTGAACAGGCGCTGGAACAGACCTTGCGCAGACGCTGTTTCCACGGTCGCAAGATTAACCCCGGAAAAAAGGACCGTCGCCATCAGGCCGGCCCTGAGGGAGGCGCCAAGCACAGAGCGTGTCCGGTTTTTCCTGGAACCTTCGCCCAGTGCCATTTCATTCGCTCGCATTGTTTAAACCCGTTTTTTTAGTCTGTTAGAACCCGACGCCTTGCCAAGTCTTCCAGGTATTTTCATTCCCTGTCAGGGCCGACGGCGTTCCGTCATAAGCGCTCCCGACTTCGGTTCGATGCGCATTATGCGGACATTGCAGCTTCAATGTGACCGGAGCGCACCCTTCAACTCCCTGGAACCGCATCTGTAACCCGATTGATACTATAACAGGGTTCATCAGATGGTTAAGGGACGTCGTCATGCACAGGTTTTGATATCCGTCGAGTGTGACGATTATGCCTCGTACCCGATGCGACCGAATTGGCCTTCGCGAACTCTCCTCATGCGGTAACGCTGTAATTTCCAAAAGCGTTTCAAAGTGACAGGTGTCACTTCACCCGTCACTTCAAAGACGTATCACGGCTTCACGATTAAGTGAGAAAAGCCGGAGAGCAACATGCCGTTTCAATTCAATGTCGGTGATCATTCGTCACCCGTCTGGAAATACAGCCGTTTCGATTCATCCCAGTATTCAAAGCTGAAGTGGGCTCGAAACAAATTGTTCAAAATGGTCAAGAACAATCCCTCCTGTAATGCCTATTTCCGCACGCTGCCCAAAGGGCGCAGCCTCACGGACATGATCAACGACAGCACGATTTGGGTGAACTACGGCCCGACGATATCGCCGCTGCACGGGGAAATACATGCCGCCACTGGTGAGATCGCGGTTGGCGACAGAGCCTTCAGTATGGGCAGGTGGATGGTGCTGGCGACCATTATCCACGAGTTCGCACATCACAACGGTGCGCCGATCACAGGTGGCGACACGCGCGCCGAAGAGGCCGTCTATCATTGCGGCCTGGGTACTGCGAAGGAATATTATGACGGTGTTGACGATCCAAGCACACCTTACGATCCCGACGTAGGTGGCTGATCAACATTCCATGGTGCGCGGCCCTAATGTCAGGGCCGCACATGGAGAAATCGGACTGGATCAGAACGGAATTTCGTCGTCCATCGGGCCACTGCCGCCACCGGACGGGCCACCATAACCGCCACCGCCGCTGGAACCGCCGCCGTAGCCGCCACCAAAATTCCCGCCGGAGCCGGAACCGGAACCACCACCGCCAAAGCCGCCGCCGCTGCCACCTTGAGAGTCATTGCTGTAATCGGGAAGACCACCGGAGGCACCGCCGCCTTCGCCGCGGCCATCAAGCATGGTCAGGTTGGAGTTGAAGCCCTGCAGCACGACTTCAGTTGAGTACCGGTCCTGACCGGACTGATCCTGCCATTTGCGCGTCTGAAGCTGACCTTCGAGATAGACCTTCGAGCCTTTGCGCAGATACTGCTCAGCGACCTTGCACAAGCCATCGTTGAAGATCACCACACGGTGCCATTCCGTTTTTTCACGACGTTCACCGGTGTTGCGATCACGCCAGGTTTCCGACGTCGCAATCCGGAGATTGGCGATCGGGCGGCCATCCTGCGTGCGGCGGATTTCCGGGTCTGCTCCCAAATTGCCGACCAAAATTACTTTGTTGACGCTGCCCGCCATACTGCACTCCTGTTTGTTTTTCGCTGAAGTGACTGCCGATTTCCACGTGCTTCTCCGGCACGTTCCGGCAATCAGCCCGCGCTGCAAGCTTCGCTGCTAGAAACCAGAACCCTAACGGTACGCCAACAGCTTCGCCGCTATTTTCGCCTGCCTTCACCCATTTTCCACAAGGCAGCATGCACTCAGCGGCCTGTTTCATGCGCCCAAAATTCGAGCACCTCTGAACGATACCACCATGAATTGCAGTTCGTTACAATTTGCTCCGTTGTCACTCCGGGCGCCTCCGGGCTGTCTGGGCGGACGTGAACACACGCTTTTCCCCGGTTTGGCTTCCCTTTCAGAACCGCTTCCTGACGCGGTGCCTGTCAATGTACTTGTTTTGTTCTTATCATTTCTGTAAAAGCGATTCAATCAGGCATCGAAACTGAAACGGCTTTGACCAAGATATCGGATATGCCTCACTGGAAGCTCCGCCCGAAACTGCTATATCGGGGCAACAGACATTATCTTTAATGGAACATCTCTAACGCACGCGCAGCATCAAACGGCATCAGGCGCCGCGTGCGGTCAGGAAGAACGACGATGAAGACAGCCAAGGGATCGCAGTCGGAGGAAACCTGGATGGCGGACCCCACCCGGGTCATCAGCATTCGTGGCGCGCGGGAACATAACCTCAAGGGTGTCGACCTGGACCTGCCTCGCGACAAGCTGATTGTGATGACCGGCTTATCGGGATCCGGAAAGTCTTCACTGGCCTTCGACACCATCTATGCCGAAGGACAGCGCCGGTACGTGGAAAGCCTCTCGGCCTATGCTCGTCAGTTCCTGGAAATGATGCAGAAGCCGGATGTCGACCAGATCGATGGCCTGTCACCGGCAATTTCCATTGAACAGAAGACCACGTCTCGTAACCCGCGTTCCACGGTTGGAACGGTTACCGAGATCTACGACTACATGCGCCTTTTGTTTGCGCGTGTTGGCATACCTTATTCGCCCGCGACGGGTCTGCCGATCGAAAGCCAGACTGTCAGTCAGATGGTCGACCGTGTCCTGGAATTGGAAGAAGGCGCGCGCCTTTATCTGCTCGCTCCAATGGTACGCGGCCGCAAGGGAGAATACCGCAAGGAACTTGCCGAGCTGATGAAGAAGGGCTTCCAGCGGGTCAAGATCGACGGCACTTTCCACGAAATTTCAGAAGCCCCTGCCCTCGACAAGAAGTTCAAGCACGATATTGATGTTGTCGTGGACCGAATTGTCGTTCGGGACGATATTTCGGGCAGGCTTGCCGATTCTCTGGAAACCGCGCTGAAACTCGCAGATGGCATCGCCATCGCCGAATTTGCCGACAAGACCGATGAGAACGGCAATCCGGAACGGATGATCTTTTCCGAAAAATTCGCCTGCCCCGTGTCCGGTTTCACAATTTCCGAAATCGAGCCACGCCTGTTCTCGTTCAACAATCCTTTCGGCGCCTGCCCCACGTGCGACGGTCTGGGCACGACGCTCGCGTTCGAGGATGATCTGGTGGTGCCTGACCACTCACTGTCCTTGCGCGAAGGTGCTGTGCTGCCCTGGGCCAAGACCGGGTCAACGTCTCCTTATTATGCGCAGACGCTTGAAGCGCTTTGCAGTCACTTCAAAGTGTCCATGGCGACACCCTGGAAAGATCTTCCGTCTGAGGTTCGCGAAGCGATCCTGCACGGCACCGGCAATGCGAAGATCGAGTTCGTTTACGACGATGGTGTCCGCAGCTACCGGACCGAAAAGACCTTCGAAGGTGTCATCGGCAATATCGAAAGGCGATGGCGCGAGACGGAATCCACCTGGGTTCGCGAAGAGCTCTCCAGGTTCCAGTCGGATCACGCCTGCCCGGCCTGCAACGGTTTTCGCCTGAAGCCCGAAGCACTCGCCGTAAAGATTGCCGGCAAGCATATCGGTCAGATCACGGAACATTCCATTCGTGATGCCAGCAAATGGTTTGAAGCTCTTCCGGCGCAGCTGAACGACAAACAGACAGAGATCGCCGGCCGCATTCTGAAGGAAATTCGGGAGAGACTGAAGTTCCTGAACGATGTCGGGCTCGAGTATCTGACGCTGTCCCGGTCTTCGGGAACACTTTCAGGCGGTGAGAGCCAACGTATCCGCCTCGCATCGCAGATCGGGTCTGGGCTGACAGGTGTTCTTTATGTGCTGGATGAACCCTCCATCGGCCTTCATCAACGCGACAATGCCCGCCTTCTGGAAACGCTCAAGCATCTGCGCGATCTCGGCAACACGGTGATTGTCGTTGAACATGATGAGGATGCGGTTATCACGGCCGATTACGTGGTTGATGTGGGACCGGGTGCCGGTGTCCATGGCGGAGAGATCGTCGCCAAGGGCACACCTTCCGAAATCATGGCCAATCCGAACTCGCTGACAGGCCAGTATCTGTCGGGAGCAAAGATGGTTTCGTGCAATGAAGAGCGCCGGAAAATCAACAAGAAGCGGAAGATTTCCGTTCGCGGTGCCCGCGGAAACAACCTCAAGGATATTGATGTCGACGTGCCGCTGGGCACCTTCACCTGTGTTACCGGCGTCTCCGGTGGCGGCAAGTCCACGTTCCTGATCGATACACTCTATAAGGCGGCTGCCCGCCGCCTCAACGGTGCACGGGACAACCCTGCCCCGCATGATCGCATCGAAGGGCTGGAGGTTCTCGACAAGGTCATCGACATCGACCAGTCACCCATCGGGCGGACGCCCCGGTCCAACCCTGCGACCTACACAGGCGCCTTTACCCCAATCCGTGAATGGTTTGCCGGCATGCCGGAGGCGAAGGCCAGAGGTTATCAGCCCGGCCGTTTCTCCTTCAACGTGAAGGGCGGTCGCTGCGAAGCCTGTCAGGGCGACGGCGTTATCAAGATCGAGATGCACTTCCTGCCGGATGTCTACGTCACCTGTGACGTGTGCAAAGGCAAACGCTACAATCGGGAAACGCTCGAGGTGGAGTTCAAGGGCAAGTCGATTGCCGACGTTCTCGACATGACCGTAGATGAAGCGGCCGTCTTCTTTTCCGCAGTTCCGTCAGTGCGCGACAAGATGGAGACCCTAGCACGTGTCGGTCTGGGCTACATCAAGGTCGGCCAGCAGGCAACGACGCTTTCGGGTGGTGAAGCGCAACGGGTAAAGCTCGCCAAGGAACTTTCAAAACGTTCGACAGGACGTACGCTGTACATTCTGGACGAGCCGACAACGGGCCTTCACTTCCATGATGTCGCCAAACTGCTGGAAGTGTTGCATGAGCTTGTTGATCAGGGAAACACGGTGCTGGTGATCGAGCACAATCTGGAAGTCATCAAGACGGCCGACTGGATTATCGACCTTGGGCCGGAAGGTGGTGACGGCGGCGGTACGGTTGTCGCGACCGGACGACCGGAAGACGTTGCCGAAGTGACCGAAAGCTACACGGGTCAATTTCTGCAGGAACTGCTCCAGCGACGGCCACAAAGGGCTCACGACGCGGCTGAATAAGCCTTAACCATTCTTTAGTTACGCGACGATGGGCCTGTGTGCGCCGCACACAGGCCTTTTCCGTTTGTTGTTCTGAATGTTATCCGAATCGGCATGGCTCACGCTGCTCAGACTTTGCTGCATTGCACCAAACGCATGTCAGACATGCAGAGATGGCACTTCTTTTATTTCGCGTGGTGAAATATATAATGTTTCAACAACGGCGCGGAACGCACACGCGTTTCGATAAATAAGGAATAAGAAGATGTTTGACACCGTGCGCCAAAAGTACAGCAACTGGGTAAGCTACCGCCGTGCGGTTGACGAGTTGTCCCGCCTTTCGGCCCGTGAGCTTGCCGACCTCGGCATCTGCCGCAGCGACATTAAGTTTGTCGCCCGCCGTCAGATTGGCTGAATGAAATAAAGAGATCGCGTCCCGAGGCATCCTCCTCCCAGCCAACGGACGTGTGACACGCAGGGCATCCTCCTCCCAGCCCTGTCACGTCGAAACGTCGCCCGCCAGCACCTCCTCCCGCTGGCGGGCGTTCGTTTTTCTGGCGTAGCGATTCTGCCTCACATCATTCGGCAAGTCGGCATTCTTCAAAAACGACAGTTCCCGATCGTTCAGCTTCAGCTTGTCACCTTATGCCCATCTTGGATTGGAACCAGGTGGCGCTGCCTCGTTGAGTCGCGTTGATCTGCTTTGACAGATGACTGCAGGACCAACGAGAAAGGAAACACGCATCAGATCATTTGAAGCAGCCTGTGGAAAAACGGATTCACGCTCCCGACTGTGCTGCATGCAAGGTGTGTGGTTGCCCGTGACGACTTCGAAATGATCCGATTCGATCATTTCGCAGGATATGCCTGTCACGACCCGGAGACTTTCATCGCCGCAGATGCCGCAATTCGGCAAGCGTAGATGAGTGATGTCCCCTTACAAACAGTATTTTGCTTTCGAAAGTCAGGACTGGCCTTTTGTGCTTCCGCACCACGTGCCTGCCCGCCGGAATGCCATGGGTTACCCCCCCTTCCTTCTCGCATGTGCGAACACGAAAAACATGACAGGTATGCGACAGGGGCGCAGCTAACTGCCACTTCAACCCTTTTAAGACTCTATTAATCTGCGTTTTCTGCATATCTGCTTCGCGATTTTAGATCTACCTCGCACTGCACAAAGCTCCTATCTTCCGGCCTGTAAGAGATGAACGGGCCAGACGCCGATCCGCGGTGCCATGGCCATGAGATAGCGAAAGGCCTAAACCATGATCGATACTGTTGTTCGCAAATACAATAACTGGAAACGCTTCCGTCAGACCTATGACGAGCTGTCCAACCTGTCCAACCGCGAACTGGACGACCTGGGCATTGCCCGCTCCGACATCGCTCGCTACGCGCGCATGTCCGCAAAGTAAAAAGTTTCGCGGTCAGAAGGTATCCTCCTCCCAATCTGATGACCGCATCTCCACACCTCGTGTGTGGAACTTCAAAAGCGCCTGCCGGTACCTCCTCCCACCGGCAGGCGTTTTTTTTTGCTTTTCAGCAGCGCATTCGCAAGAGCCCGTCGTGACATCAAGAGGCGATGGCCTTGCGGAGATTGCGGAAGCCCGACTTTGCCTGTAATCAGGACGGCAAAGCAATTGTCCGGGTGCGCCGTGCCGTATGACGGCGACGACAGGCGGCCGGATCAGTCCCAGGGACACAAAATGACCCCCATCCATATCATAGGCGGCGGCCTTGCCGGTTCAGAGGCCGCATGGCAGATTGCACAAGCCGGGTTGCCGGTCGTTCTTCACGAAATGCGCCCAGTCCGTAAAACGGATGCCCATCAGACTGATGGTCTTGCAGAACTTGTCTGCTCCAATTCCTTCCGTTCGGACGATTCGGAGCAAAACGCAGTCGGCTTGATACATCACGAACTGCGCCAGCTCGGCTCCCTGGTCATGTCCTGTGCGGATGCCCATCAAGTGCCTGCAGGCAGCGCGCTTGCGGTAGATCGGGACGGCTTTTCGAACGCCGTTACGTCGGCTCTTGAAAATCATCCGAATGTGACGATTTCCCGCGAGGAAATTGCCGGGTTACCGCCTGAAGACTGGGACAAAGTGGTCATTGCAACGGGTCCGCTGACATCACCGGCCCTCTCGAAGGCCATTCTGGAGAAAAGCGGGGAAGATGCTCTCGCGTTCTTCGATGCCATTGCCCCGATCGTCCATTTCGAAAGCGTTGACCTTTCCAAGGCCTGGTTCCAATCCCGCTACGACAAGGTTGGCCCCGGAGGTAACGGCAAGGACTATCTGAACTGCCCGCTGGACAAAGTTCAATACGAAACCTTTATCGATGCGCTTCTTGCTGGCGAAACTGCCGACTTCAAGGAATGGGAAGAGAATACGCCCTATTTCGACGGCTGCCTGCCGATTGAAGTCATGGCCGCGCGCGGTCGGGAAACGCTGCGTCATGGACCGATGAAGCCCATGGGCCTCACCAATGCCCATAACCCGGATGTAAAAGCCTACGCCGTTGTACAGCTGCGCCAGGACAATGCACTGGGTACGCTCTACAACATGGTCGGGTTCCAGACGAAACTCAAATATGGCGCCCAGGCTGATATCTTCCGCATGATTCCAGGCCTTGAAAGTGCGCAATTTGCCCGCCTTGGCGGACTTCACCGCAATACGTTCCTGAACTCGCCGAAGGTCCTCGACGGAACGCTTCGGTTGAAAGCCGATCCCCGGCTACGGTTTGCTGGTCAGATTACCGGCTGTGAAGGGTATGTGGAGTCGGCAAGTGTCGGCTGCCTTGCCGGTCTTTTCGCCGTCCTTGAAGCCCGTGGTCAGGATATCGTCCAACCACCGGCGACAACTGCCATGGGCGCACTGCTCGGCCACATAACCGGTGGGCACATCACACGGAACGACGGTGCCGGCAAACCGGGATCCTTCCAGCCAATGAACGTCAATTTCGGGCTGTTTCCCGAAGTGGACGCGCCAAACAAGGACGAGAACGGCAAGCGATTGAAGGGCAAGGACAAGACACGGGCCAAGAAATTGGCCATGACCAACCGTGCAAAGGCGGATTTCGCCGATTGGCAGGCAAAGCTCGGCCTCGTAAAACAGGCGGCCGAATAAGACAAGTTGTCGGGAGTTGATTTCAGGCAGCACCTGGCTGCGTCAACTTCTGAGCTTCCAACGACAGGCACTTTTCTTGCGAAGGCGCCTGTTCGCATTTAATGCTTCGACCGGATCAGATGGCCTTCAGGACATTTCCTGAGGCCCGCCAGAGTATCCACTGGCGCTTGAGTTGAGAAAGCTCCGCCACCTGCTTCAATGGATCCAGGTTGTCCTTTTCCAGTTTCTTCAGGAACGGTTCCACGAGAACAAGCGGAAGAAAAGCTGACTGGCAGGCGGCAGGAACATCCTTGGCCGATTGACGAACGCGCCCGAGGTGATGGCGAACATGGCCGCGCATTTCGGCAAGTACCGCACGGAGTTCCGGTGTCGTCTCGCCGCGAAAGACAATTTCGGTATTGAGATTATGCCGGTCGCAAACGTCCTTTGGCAGATACATTTGCTGTCTGGAGGCGTGCCAGGGAAGCGCGCGCATCAGCCCGGTCAGAGCGTAAGCTACACCCGCGTGCCCGGCAGCTGTCGCCGTACCTGATTCCTTGCCATTGTTCAGGACGAGGCACGCTAGCTGGATCAGACCGGAAACGGTCTCGCCGGCGTATCCTTCAAGGTCATTAAGGGTTGGCATCTGGTCGTTGTAGAGATCGAAGACCCGCGCATCCGCCATGGCCACAAGGCTGCCCTTTGGCAATGCGTATCTTTCGATGGTCTGAAGCAACGCGTTGGCAACCGGATTGGACGCAACAGCTCCATGTTCCGTGCCTTCCAGCAAGTCCCGCCACCATTGCAGCCGCACTTCGCCAGGAAGCGGCTCCGACACCAATTCGCGAATGCGGGCGATCTCGGCGCTGTAAGCATAAAGCGCCATCAGACCATCACGATGCGCTTCAGGTGCAAGCAACGCGCTGAGATAGCGGTCCTTGTCGAATTGACGAACCACATCGGCGGCATGATCAAAGTCGGTCGTCATTGAGCCGATAGCCTTTGAAGAGCGTCAGTCGACAGCAATAAGTGCAGCAGCGACTGCCCGGTCGTCTGACAGAAGCACGTTGAACGTGCGTATCGCCGCTCCGGTCGACATGGGGTCGGACAAGATGTCCGCCTCGCGAAACAGGTTTTTCAGATCTGCCGGCAAGGGCTGGAGTTCCTTGCCTGTTCCAACCAGAAGCACTTCAATATCTTCCTGTTCGTCCAGAACCTTCTGAAAGGCTTCAGGAGAAAAAGCAGACGTATCGTGCACGTCCCAGCCGTAAATGCCACTCGGAACACAAAGCAACGATCCGCGATGAGACATACCGGCAAACCGGAAGCCGCCATTGCCATAGGCTTCAAGCGGCGCCCGGCCCGGAAAGTGCGCATCGCGGATGTCCATCGTACCGTCCTTAAACCGACGCTTTGGTTTTTGGATCCTTTTCACCATCGTCGTCGTTCGGCGACATGGCCTCCGCACGGAGATTGAACAGGATCAGAAACGGAGCAGCCAGGAAGATCGACGAATAGGTGCCGATGACGATACCGAAGATCATCGCCAGCGTGAACGACTGGATGACTTCACCACCGAAGATGTAGAGCGCGAAAAGCGCCAGCAACGTCGTGAGGGAGGTCATGGTCGTACGAGACAGGGTCTCGTTGATCGACATGTCGAGCACTTCCGTCAGCGGCCGTTTCTTGTATTTGCGAAGGTTTTCGCGAATCCGGTCATAGACGACCACGGTATCGTTGAGGGAATAACCGATGATGGTCAGCACGGCAGCGATACTGGACAACGAGAAATCGAGCTGCAGCAGCACGAACAAACCAATTGTAATGACGACGTCGTTTGCTGTCGTCAGGATAGCCCCAACCGCAAATTGCCACTCGAACCGGAACCAGATGTAAAACAGGATCGCGAGCAAAGAGGCCGCAACCGCGATTGCACCTGCCTGCGCAAGCTCGCCAGAGACACGCGGGCCGACAACCTCGACCCGGCGGAAGTCCACTTTCTGGCCTTCGAAGATGGTCCGCACCTTGCCGACGACGGCCTGCTGCGCAAGCTCCCCACCGGGCTGCTCTTCAATGCGGATCAGGATATCGTCCGACCCGCCAAATTCCTGCACCTGAACATCACCCAGATTCAGAGACGACAGATCTGAACGGATCGAGGCGATATCGGCTGGACCATCGGTCTTGATCTCGATGATTGTACCGCCCTTGAAGTCGATGCCGTAGTTCAGCCCTACTGTGAAGAACGCCGCAAACGAGGCAATCACCAGGATGATGGACAGCGGAAAGCTGACTTTCCGCAGCCACATGAATTTGATTTTCGTGTTGTCCGGAACAATTCTCAGCAACATTTGTCAGTCTCCCGGATCAAATCGGCAATTTCGACGGACGGCGGCGGCGGAGCCAAATGGCAACCAGCAACCGGCTGAACGTGAAAGCAGAAAACACTGTGGTGAAGATACCGATGGCCAGTGTCACGGCGAAGCCCTTGACCGGGCCCGAGCCGAGCTGAAACAGGATCACGGCTGCGATCAACGTCGTGATGTTGGCATCCAGGATGGTGCCGAGGGCGCGGCTGAAACCGGCATCCACGGCTGATATGACAGACCTCCCTGCCCTTGCTTCTTCGCGGATGCGCTCAAAGATCAGCACGTTCGCGTCCACCGCCATACCGATCGTCAGAACGATACCGGCGATTCCGGGCAAGGTCAGTGTTGCCTGCAGCAGCGTCAATGCCCCGAAGATCAGGAAGACGTTCACTAACAGGGCGAGGTCAGCGATGATACCGAAGCGGCCGTAGGCCAGGATCATGAAGATGATGACCAGACCACCACCGATAATCGACGCCAGCTTGCCCGCCTCAATGGAGTCCGCACCAAGGCCAGGACCGATGGAACGTTCCTCAATGACGGTCAGCTTAGCCGGCAACGCGCCTGCGCGCAGCAGCACGGCAAGGTCGTTGGCACCGTCAACCGTGAAGTTACCGGAAATCTGACCGGACCCACCGGTGATGGGTTCGCGAATGACCGGCGCGGAAATCACCTCATCGTCGAGAACGATCGCGAACGGACGGTTGACGTTCTGCTGCGTAATCTGGGCGAACTTGCGTGCACCGGACTGATTGAAGCGGAAGTTCACCACCGGTTCGTTGTTTCGGGAATCGAAGCTGACCTGCGCATCGACAAGATCCTCCCCAGACAAAAGCGGAGCTTCCTCAAGAAGATATGGAATGGGGGGATCGTCCACCGACATCATGACAACCGTACCTGCAGGCGGACGGCTCTGAAGTGCCTGTTCGCCGGACATGGATGTGTCGACCATGTGGAACGTGAGCTGTGCGGTTTGACCAACGAGAGCCTTCAGGCGTTCCGGATCGTCTTCACCCGGTGCCTCAACAAGGATCCGATCGGTTCCCTGCCGCTGAATGCTGGGCTCGGTGGTGCCGATTTCATCAACACGTCGCCGGATAACCTCGATCGACTGCTGAACGATGTTCGTCATGCGATCTTCGAGGCCCTGCTCGGAATAGGAAAAACGGATCAGTCCGTCTTCCGAGGCGGTCATGTCGAATTCATTGACCGCCTGCCCGCCAAAGACGCTGGACACCAGCGGGTTGACGAGAGGCTGCAAACGCTCCTGCGCATCCGCCAGCCGGGTCAAATCGCGAATGCGGACCTGAGCCGTGTCTCCCTGAACTCCAAGCCCTGTATACCCGATGCGCGGATCTTCGCGCAGGGTCGACCGGATGTCACCGACAAGCGCTTTCATGCGCTTCTGGATGTAGTCCTGCTTGTCGATTTCATAGAGCAGATAAGCACCGCCCTGAAGGTCGAGCCCCAGAACCATCTGGTTCTTCGGCAGGAAGTCCGGCCAGCTTTCAAGTTGTTTTTGGGAGAAGAAATTCGGCAGCGTGGTCAGGATGCCAGCGGCAACCACAAGCACGATAAGCGCGATTTTCCAGCGTGCGAAATAGAGCATGGTCAAGCCTTAAATGCAGCCAGGCCGATCTGAAACCGGCCCGGCGATATCATCGAAGCAGCGGGGATCGCGTTACGCGTTGTCCTTGGCCGGTTCGGTTTTGGAACGCACTTCCTGCACCATGGAGCGGACCAGGCGAACCTTGACGCCCTCTGACAGTTCCACCTGCACTTCACCGTCGTCTACGACTTTGGAAACCTTACCGATCAGGCCACCGGTGGTCACGACGGTGTCGCCACGACGAAGGTTGGCAACCATTTCCTGATGCTTCTTCATGCGCTGGCGCTGCGGGCGGATGATCAGGAAGTACATGATTGCAAAGATCGCCACGAAAGGCAGAATCTGGATCAAGAATCCGGAAGCGCCTGCCGCACCGGCTCCCTGCGCATAGGCTGGGGTTATAAACATTCACTTCTCCTAAGTGGCGTTTTTGATGACCAACGCCCCTACTGGCGGGACATCGGCAAAAACGCTCTCATTCTGGTGGCGCGGACTATAACTGTGGCGCGCCTCATTTCAAGCTTTGCAAGCAGTTTCCAGCGTACCGGTATGGGAATAACTGACGTTTTCGCGTTTCCCGCACCGTGTTAATCCTGCCACCACTTAATTCAGGGCCTCACATGGGCCTTTTTGACAGGGCTTGCAAGAAGAATGAACGATGAAAACGACCTCACGGCATTAAATGCCAAACTCGATTCCCTGATCGACCTGATTGCTCGTGCGGTGCCGGCCCTTCCTGGCAAACCTGATTTTTCAGCTGCTGATGCTTTCATCTGGTCGCCGGATCCGGGAGAACTGGTTCCGGTTAAAAAGGTCAACCGCGTCGACATCACACTTCTATGTGCGGTTTCTCATGTCCGCGACCTTCTGCTCGACAATACCCGCCGTTTTGCGAAAGGCCTTCCTGCCAACAACGCTTTGCTTTGGGGTGCCAGAGGCATGGGCAAGTCCTCGCTCGTCAAGGCAGCCCATGCGGCAATCGCCAGGGAGAAGGCATCCGATGGCCTGAAACTTATCGAAATTCATCGCGAAGACATTGAATCCCTGCCCAAACTCATGAACCTCATCAGGGATACCTCCTGCCGGTTCATCATCTTTTGCGACGATCTGAGTTTCGACAATGACGATACTTCCTACAAATCACTCAAAGCGGTGCTTGAGGGAGGAATCGAGGGTCGGCCCGACAACGTCATCTTCTATGCCACCTCGAACCGGCGTCATCTCCTGCCCAGGGACATGATCGAGAACGAACGCTCAACAGCAATCAACCCTGCCGAAGCCGTTGAAGAAAAGGTCTCTCTGTCAGACCGGTTTGGCCTCTGGCTGGGCTTCCACAAGTGCAGCCAGGACGATTACCTGGATATGGTGCGTGGCTATGCCGCACACTTTGACCTGGAAATCGAAGCTGAAGAGCTGCGGGCAAAGGCTCTTGAATGGGCAACGACGCGTGGAAGCAGGTCCGGTCGTGTCGCCTTCCAGTTCATCCAGGATATTGCAGGGCGTCTTGGCAAGACGATTTCCTGAAACAGCAAAGCCCGGCACAAAGGCCGGGCTTATTGAAAGACACTCAGGTCTCTTATGTCGCTGAACTTGTGTCTCACCCGGCGGGAACGATGGTCCGGCCGGATGTGACTTTGGCAAGCGTCAGCGTCGCGGCAGGTATTTCAGCGGATCGACCGGCTTGTTGCCCTGACGCAGTTCGAAATGGAGCTGCGGCTGGTTGACCGATCCACTCGCACCGGCGAGCGCAACCACGTCGCCACGGCGGATGGTATCGCCCCGCTTGACCTTCAGCTCACTGTTATGCGCGTAGGCAGAGACCCATCCGTCATTGTGACGAACGAGGATCAGATTGCCGTACCCCTTCAATTCATTACCCGAATAGATCACGGATCCGTCGTCGGCAGCGTGCACAGGCGTTCCTTCCGGAACAGCAAGGTTTACGCCTTCGTTCTTGCCGCCACCCGGCTTGGCGCCGAAGTCGGAGATGATGCGGCCGCGAACTGGCCAACGGAACTTGGCATCGACACCATCATCGTCCTGAACCTTGGCAACGACAGTTGGTGTCTTGATCGGTTTGGTCGGCTTGGCTTCCTGGGTAAGGGCCGGCTGCGGCAGTTTGGTTTTCTCAACCGTTCCGGAAGGGGCAGCAGCAACGGCCTTTGCACCGGAGGAATGTGTAGCCGGTTGACGGCGCGGTGTCGGAACGCCGGAAGATGCGCCGGAGGAAATGGAAGCGGTGGTCAGAGATTGATCGGAGCCGCCCGGCTTGCGTTTCGGCAAGGCGCTCACGTGAACAATGTCGACGTTGCCTTGACGTATGTCGGCAAAGGTCGGCTGCTGACCGTTTTTCCCACTGGGCCGCTGAATGTTTCCGACTGACGTCGGCACCGTCCCCGTAACAACGTTATCGTTACGCCCAACCTTGGGCAGCTTCACCTTGCGGTTTTCGCCATCGGTCGTGCTCGTTGAGCCGTTGCGTTCGGCATATACGTAAGTCGGGATGATAACGCTCTGACCCGGCTGTACCTGTGCCGGATCTTTAATGCCATTGACCGCGACGATAGCCTGGATCGGAACACCATACCGTCGTGCCATGGAATTTAGGGAGTCGCCCTGGCGCATTTGAACACTTGTTCCACCAGCAGACGTCCACCCCTTCCAGCTTTTTGCGCCGCTTGAAGCGGTCACAATTTCTGGAGTTGCCAGCGTCTCCACAGGAGCGGTCCGGGCAGGTGCGGCGCGCTGCGCTGTCGTCACGGGCGACGGCAACGGCGCGGACTGAACCTGCGACGCTCTACTTGGAATGGACCCGGTCGTCACTGGCTGGGACGTCCCCTGCGGAAGCCCCGCAGAGGTCCCACCCGGGCCATTCACGATGTCCTGATAGGACGGCTGCTTCTGGCCGCCGTTGAGAATATCCCGCTGATTCTGGGTGTTGCCCGTATAATAGGGTGGTTCACCAAATCGCTCGACCGCGCCGGAACATCCTGCGAGAGCAACTGCAACCAGCGACACTGTCGCCACCTTGCCCATCAGATCCCTGCGGAGGGTACGCATCCGCTTCATCATCGCCTTAACTCTAACCGCTAACTATGGCTGTTATGGTTAAGAGTAGACGCCAGTAAGGTTTATAAAGGCTAAAGACCGCTTCGACTTATGGTGAAAAACCGAGATTTCTCAGTATTAAAGCAAGCCAGAAAGCCAGCAATCACGCCACTTATAGTAAATTTAATCAGGAAAATGGACGAGCAGGCGCTCTGCATGAAAATCGCTAAGAATCGGTCAGAAACCTCGATTTACAGCTTCTTGGCGATTCCCGGCTGCAACATGACCGTCCGCACCATCATCAGCGTTTCCGCTGTCACGACACTCTCGGTCTTCTGGAATTTAATGAGTGCCTGCGGCTGCTTGGCTTTGCCAACCGGAGCCACCAGAATGCCTCCCGGATTCAACTGCTGCAGCCAGGCATCCGGAACTTCTTCCACCGCTGCATTGACGACAATCCTGTCGTAAGGTGCCTTCTGACGAAATTCGCTCAAACCGTCCGCCTGACGAGCCTTCACGTTTGTCAGTTTCAAGGCTTCGAACCTGCGGGTCGCCAAGTCGGTCAAGGTCGCGAATCTGTCCAGCGTTTCGACATGGGCAGCGAGATGGGAAAGAACGGCGGCCTGATAACCGGAGCCCGTCCCGATTTCCAGAATGGCCTGACTGTTCGTGATGGCGAGTGCTTGCACCGTGTAGGCAACAACGGAAGGGGCTGAAACAATCTGCCCGCATTCTATTGGCAGCATCGCGTCTTCATAAGCAAGGCTGTGATGGCGAGCCGACAGAAAAAGCCGCCGGGGCACGCGTTCTATGGCCGCCAGGACGTCCCTTGCCCCGACACCGCGTTGTCGCAAGGCCAGAACCAACGATGCGCGGGCTTCCGCCTCATCCGGCAATGCGGACGCTGTCGCCCTTTTGTCCTTGCCGGACAAATGACCGGCCATAAACCGTTCCCCCAGGGTTTAACCCAACGCCTCCGCCAGGTGAGTCACCAGATCGTGGGCTGTTAGATCTATGCGTAGCGGCGAAACGGAAACATATCCATCCGCAATCGCATGCAAATCGGAATTATCAAGCACGGATTTGCCGCGATCCTGAAAACGCAGCCAGTAATAAGGATAGCCGCGCCCATCCTGTCGCTCGTCGATGGACAAACCACTTTGTTCATGATGGCCCTGGACGGTCACTTTCACGCCCTTCACATTCTCTGCAGCGCAGGCCGGGAAGTTGACGTTTAGAAGCGTGTATTGCGGAAGCTTGAAATCGATCAATTTTCGGAAGAGATCCGGAGCCAGCGTTTCGGCGGTGGAATAGTCCGGCTCTGCACGCACATCCCAATTGTAGGCCTGGGAAACGGCAATGGATCTGATGCCGAGAATGGCAGCTTCCATGGCACCTGCCACGGTTCCCGAATATGTCACATCCTCTGCGAGGTTCTGGCCGCGGTTGATGCCGGACAGCACGAGGTCCGGTAGAGCTGGCAGCACCTTGCGCACTCCCATGATCACACAGTCAGTCGGCGTTCCTTTAAGGGCAAAGTGCCGATCATCTATCTTGCGAAGACGTAAGGGGTCGCTGAGCGTCAAGGAATGGGCGACACCGCTCTGGTCAGTCTCGGGAGCGATGACCCAGACGTCGTCAGACAGTGTCCTGGCAATGTTTTCCAGAACGGTCAATCCCGCTGACTGAATGCCGTCGTCATTGGTGATGAGGATACGCATCTAGATACTGCTCCGTTTTCCCACGAGGCCTCCCGTCACAAGAACGGAAGAGCCGCCCGAAATGAAGATGGACGGCAATCTTGCTCGGTTGCCGTCCATACCTATTAAATCGATCGGCGAAATGTCGTATCCAAACGCCGATGCTGATGGGTCGGGGGACTTCCAATTGGAGCCCCTTCCCGCCTTTTTAAGTCAGCCGATTTTTTCCAACCCGCCCATGTAAGGCCGCAGAACATCGGGAACGGTGATCGACCCATCGCCATTCTGATAATTTTCCAGAACGGCAATCAGAGCCCGACCGACCGCAATGCCGGATCCGTTGAGCGTGTGCACATAGAGCGGCTGCTTGGAATCTGCCGGGCGGAACCTGGCGTTCATGCGACGCGCCTGAAAATCTCCACAAACGGAACAGGACGAAATTTCACGATAGGTATCCTGCCCCGGTAGCCAGACCTCGATGTCGTAGGTCTTTCGCGCACCAAAGCCCATATCGCCGGTGGACAGCGTCATCACACGGTAGTGCAGGCCGAGTTTCTGCAGAACTTTCTCAGCGCACCCCAGCATACGTTCCAGTTCGTTGAGCGACTCTTCCGGTTTGGTCACGGAAACGAGTTCGCACTTCTGGAACTGGTGCTGGCGCAGCATCCCGCGCGTGTCACGCCCTGCCGAACCGGCCTCAGAGCGGAAACAATAGGTCAACGCGGTTACGCGCAGCGGCAATTGATCTTCTGGCAGGATCTCGCCGGCAACGAGATTGGTCAGAGGAATTTCCGCGGTCGGGATCAGGTAGTGATCCGTTGTGGTCTTGAAGAGGTCTTCCTCGAATTTCGGCAACTGCCCGGTGCCATAGAGCGGTTCGCTATGAACCAGAAGCGGCGGCGAAACCTCGGTGTAGCCGTTTTCCTGGGTGTGCAGGTCAATCATGAACTGGCCAAGCGCACGTTCCAGCCGGGCGATCTGACCCTTGAGGACCACGAAACGCGATCCGGACAGCTTCGCTGCCGCGGCAAAGTCCATACCGCCCAGGTCTTCGCCCAGTTCGTAATGTTCTTTTGGCGCTTCATTGAAGGTGAGCACCGGCTTTTCACCATGGGTCTTCAACAGCACGTTGTCGGCTTCATCCGCACCCACCGGCACATCATCATGCGGCAGATTGGGAATGACAGCCATGGCTGCTTCCAGATCGGCGATGAGCTTGCGCTCTTCTTCCTCACCCGACTGAATGAAAGCTTTGATCTGCGCGACCTCGTCAATCAGCTCCTGAGCGCGGGCATCATCGCCCGAGCCCTTGGCCTTGCCGATTTCCTTGGAGGCGGCGTTGCGCCGTTCCTGGGCTTCCTGAAGCTTGGTGATATGGGAACGTCGGGAATCGTCCAGCGCGATCAGTTTGGCCGCGGAGGCCTCGTAACCCCGTTTCGCCAAGGCCTGGTCAAAGGCGGCTGCGTTTTCCCGTATCCATCTAATATCAAACATCTTCACTTCCCGAACGACGGTCGTTTCAATTCATTCCGTCGGTCAATCCAGGAAGCAAAGCGACCAGGGCGTCAGGCAGCCGCATCCTCGGCTTCGCGTTGAGCCTCCCTTTCGGCACGCTGGCGTTCCACCAGTTTGACGGACAGAATGGAGACTTCGTAGAGAAGCAGCGTTGGCAGCGCAAGACCGATCTGCGAGATCGGGTCGGGTGGTGTCAAAATTGCAGCAGCGGCAAATGCACCGACGATAGCGTATTTGCGTTTATGGCGAAGCGTTTCGGAGCTGACCAGACCGGCCCTGCCAAGCAAGGTCAGTACCACCGGAAGCTGGAAAACCAGTCCGAAGGCGAAAATCAGGATCATGATCAGGCCGAGGTATTCGCTCACCTTGGCCAGGTGCTGAATGGCAACCTTGCCTGCGCCGGCAGCCTGTTCCTGTGACAGGAAGAAGCCCATGGCCATTGGCATGACAAGAAAATAGACGAGGCAGGCACCGATCAGGAACAATACCGGTGTTGCGATCAGAAACGGAATGAAAGCTCCGCGCTCATGTTTGTAGAGCCCGGGCGCCACGAACATGTAGATCTGGCTGGCCACCACGGGAAACGCCAGGAAAAGCGCGCCGAACAGGGCCAGCTTCAACTGGGTGAAGAACCATTCCTGCGGCGCGGTGAAAATCATTTCCACCGGATGTCCATCACCCGCGGCCTGCAGGTAGGGCACTGTCAGGATGTTGTAGATATCCGTGGCGAAGTAGAAGCAGATAGCGAACATCACGAGAATCGCGCCGATCGACCACATCAGCCGTTGGCGTAATTCGATCAGGTGTTCGATCAGTGGCGCCTTCGAGGCGTCAATATCGTCTTGGCTCATGCCTTTACATCTTCCGTCACCGGCGCGGCTTTCGGCGTGGCCTCGGCTTCAGCCTTGGCTGAGTCGGTCGAGGATGCCTTGTTCGCATTTGCGTTATCTGCCGGCGGCGACGCCGGTTCGCTGGCAGCCTCTTTGGGCTTGTCGGCTTTTCTGGTCGCGTCTTCTTCGATGGATTTCTTCAAATCACCCAGCGGATTGAAGTTGGCCGCCGATTCGACCTGTTTCTTCATGTCCGCAATATCGGCCTGCTGTTCGGCCTCGCGAAGCGCGTCATTGAAGGTCGACTGGAACTCACGCGAAAGCTTTCGCATTTTACCAACCGTCTGGCCAAGCATCCGCAGCATGCGCGGCAAGTCTTTTGGCCCCACGACGATGATCGCCACACAGGCGATCACCAAAAGTTCGGTCCACCCGATATCGAACATGAGATGTATCGTCCCTTAAGGAGACGCGATGCAGATTAAGATCAGCTCGCTTTGGTCTGATCTTCAGCGTTTACGGACGAAGCCGTTTCGCTGTTCTTATGGTCGATGGTCTTCGGAGCGTCGGCAGTGTCGTCTTCGGCCATGCCTTTTTTGAAGCTTTTGATTCCCTTCGCGACATCACCCATGAGATCGGAAATCTTGCCACGTCCGAACAGCAGAATAACGACCACTGCAATGATCAAGATCTGCCAAATACTAATGCCCATACGCCAAACTCCTGATAAGCGGCTTTAAAAGCCATAAGGCCCTTCTTACAAAAACGGCCCACTCCCTGCAACAAGTCAGTCTATCTGTTTTCAATCATCCAGACAGAAGAATAAGTTGCCCTTCCCCTAGACTTGGGACTGTACACGCGGAAAAACAAGCACGTCTTTCGGATCAGTCGTGACGGCGACGTCCATTCCACGCTCCCATGGGCTTCCCGCACGAACCCGTGCCTGAAGCGGATGATTGAGCCCGTCTATGACAATAGACAACAAATCGACCTCGCCGACGAATCGTTTCGAACGAATTCTGCCCGGAACGCCGCATAAACCGGCATTATTCAGCAAAACACCTTGCGGGCGGACGCAAACGTCTACCTTTTGCCCGGCGGGCAGACCATCCGAGGCCAACACACCGACCGGAGTTTCGACCCCGGCTGACGTCACAATGCCCTCAAGCTGGTTCAATTCGGAAAAGAACCTGGCTGCAAAAAGATCTACAGGCGCTTTGTAAAGATCCGCTGCCGTTCCGTGTTGCACCAAACGTCCCTGTCGCATCAAGGCAATTCTGTCGCCCATGCGCATGGCTTCTTCCGGATCGTGGGTCACGATAATACACGTGGCACGCGTTTCGCGAATAACCGCAAGTGTTTCATCGCGCACATTGTCCCGCAGCCGTTTGTCGAGGCCCGAGAACGGTTCATCCATCAAGAGGATGCCAGGCCGGGGAACAAGTGCACGAGCAAGTGCAACACGCTGCTGCTCACCGCCGGAAAGCGCATGAGGATAGTCGGCTGCATAATCTGCCAGGCCAACGCGGCCGAGCGCACTCAGGGCCGCTGCCTGGGCTTCGCGCTTGGGCATGTTTGTCAGACCGAACATGACATTTGCCAGAATGCTCATGTGCGGAAAGAGCGCGTAGTCCTGGAACATCAGACCAACGCCACGTTTTTCAGGCGGCAGAAACTGCGCGTCGCCGGCGATTTCCCGACCGTTGATCAGTACCCTGCCCTTGCTCTGGCGCTCAACGCCTGCGGCAATACGCATCAACGTGGTCTTGCCGCAGCCGGAATGTCCGAGCAGACACAAGATCTCGCCAGGCGCTATGGACAGGCTGAGATCCTGAACCGAAGTGACGCCATCATAGTCGTGGGACACGTTCTCAAAGACGAGGCCGGCGGCAATGGTGGCACCGGCTGTTCCAGGCGCACCCCAGCTCAGCGGATGGCCGCTGCCATTGGTTGAAGTCGGCTTCTTGCGATCTTGCATCAGGATCCGGCGGTCTCGTCCGCTTCATCGTCATCAAACAGAGACCCGTCTTCTAGAGGATCTTCGTCTTCCGTCAATGCGTTATCGTCATTCGGCGTCGGCACCAGGAAAGAGGCCGGTACGGCGCTGTCCAACAGCCCTGCCCCCTTCAGCTCTTCCATGCCCGGCAGATCCCTGACGCTCTCGAGGCCAAAATGTATCAGAAAGTGGTCCGTGGTCCCGTAAGTGACGGGACGGCCCGGAGTTCTGCGGCGTCCGCGCATTCGGATCCAGGTTGTTTCAAGCAACACGTCCAGCGTTCCCTTCGACGTGGAAACGCCTCGGATCTCTTCAATCTCGGCGCGCGTGACCGGCTGGTGATAGGCAATGATAGCAAGCGTTTCGAGAGCCGCGCGCGACAATTTGCGCTGCTCCTCAACGTTCCGGTGCATCAGATAAGCGAGATCCTCAGCTGTCCGAAAACACCATTTTCCAGCCACCTTCACCAGATTGACGCCTCTTGGCGCATAGGTGATCTGCAAGTGTTCCAGAAGGGACAGCACATCTGTGCCTTCCGGCAGACGCAAAGTCAGTTCTTCAAGTGAAAGCGGTTCGGACGAGGCAAACAGCAACGCTTCGACCATCCGAAGGCCTGACGGATCCAGCGGCTTAGGGCGGTCAGCAGGCTCTTCGCTTTCCTTCTGCAAGAGATCGAATTCAGGCGCCATGTTCCGGCTCCTTTTTGACAGCGCGGATATAGACCGGCGAGAAAGGCTCGCCCTGACGGATTTCGACCTGGCCTTCCCGCACCATTTCCAGGCTTGCGCTGAATGTGCTTGCGACAATCGTCGCCCAATCCTTGTTATCGTAAAGATAGTCACGCAAATAGGCATTCATTGGCGCCCATTCACCGATCCTGCCAACGAGCTTGGTGAGCAATTCACGCGCTTCCTGCAACGACCAGACAGTCCTGCGCAAGACGCGGACGGAGGTCACGGATTGACGTTGGCGCTGCATGGCATATGCGGACAGAAGATCGTAGATGGAAGCGTCCCAGATGCTTTTGTGCTGCACCGACACGGTCTCAGGCTCACCGCGATGGAACACATCCCTGCCCTGCCGGTTTCGCGTCAACAGCTTCTCGGATATCTCACGCATCGCTTCCAGACGTCTGAGGCGGAAAGCAAGGGCAGCGGCAAGTTCCTCACCGGTCGGTTCATCTTCGTTCTTCTGCTCCGGCAACAGCAGTTTGGATTTCAGAAAGGCAAGCCAGGCGGCCATCACCAGATAGTCCGCGGCAAGCTCAAGTCTCATCCTGCGGGCTTCGGCCACGAATTCCAGATATTGTTCAACGAGTTCGAGAATGGAAATACGCGCCAGGTCAACCTTTTGCGTTCGCGCCAGACCCAAAAGAAGGTCGAGCGGTCCTTCGAAACCCTCAACATCGACAACAAGCTGCGGATCGGACGTGGCCCGCTCTTCCGGAGCACTGACAGAACTGAGGAGGTCATAGGAGCCATCCTCCTGTCGCGTCGTGCTGTTTTCCATGTCCGCCATTGCTGCTCCGGTCAAACGCCCTGCCAGCCGGTCAAGGAGTGAAACTCTTTAAAGGCCATAGGTCTGTCGAATTCCGGATCAGGAACCTGGAACCCGCTCAAGGCCTTGTCGCATCGACGCCTGGCCTCCCCCTCAAGCTCGGGGACAACCTTCGCGACTGCGATCATTTCTTTCATATCACCATTGCAGTGCAAAACGATGTCACAACCTGCTTCGATGATCTTGCCGGACCGATCCTCAAAACTTCCTCCGAGCGCCTTCATGGAAATATCGTCGCTCATAAGGCAACCGTCGAACCCGATTTCACCCCTGATGATATCCTGAATGACCTTCGCGCTCTGCGTACCGGCTGTGTCCGGATCGATCCCTTCGTACACAATATGGGCTGTCATCCCCAATGACACGTGAGAAAGCGCCTTGAAGGGCCGGAAATCAACGCTTTCCAAAGAAGAAATAGGCGCATCGACACGTGGAAGCTCCAGATGGCTGTCGACACGTGCCCGGCCGTGACCCGGGATGTGTTTGATCACCGGCAGAACCCCTCCCGCCAAGGCGCCTTCCGCCATCGCCTTGCCCAGCACCGCAACCACGTCCGGGTTTTGCGAAAACGCTCGGTCTCCAATGGCATCGACAGTGTCGGGGAACCTGACATCAAGACACGGCAGACAATCAACGGAAATGCCGACCTGGTAAAGATCATCGGCGATCAGTTTCCCGGCGAGCCATGCGGCCCTTCTGCCACCGTCCGCATCCCGGCAAAAAAGATCGCCATATGTCTTGGGAGCGGGATACTTCGGCCAGTGCGGTGGTTTCAAACGCTGAACCCGGCCGCCTTCCTGATCGACAAGCACAGGAGCATCCTCACGGCCCACTGCTTCCCGGAAGGCTGCTGTGAGTGCCCTGACCTGATCCGCCGTTTCAATATTGCGCGCGAACAGGATCAGCCCCCAGGGGTCTTGCTGCCGGAAAAAATCGATTTCGGATATTGTCAGGGTCAGTCCGGCACATCCGGATACGAAGGCTTTGGTCATTGATCCGGCTTAGCCGCAGCGCCCGGACCCGTCAAGAAATGCTACCTGCGCCCCTTGCGCGCTTGTCACGATCTTGCAATCTAGACGGCAATCGTCCCCAGATCTGATTGGAGCCTCCATGCGCGCGCGTCTCGACATCCCTGCCGGCACCCTGCACCGTTTTTCCCATAGATCTGAAATCCTTGGGCGAAATCGGCTGGGCGACACGGCAACGCGTGAAATCAACGTCTATACGCCGCATGGCCACGACGGCAGCGGTTTGCCACTTCTGGTGGATATCGTTGGCTTTACCGCCGGCGGTCCGGCGCATACCAACTGGAAGAATTTCGGTGAGAATGTTCCCGAACGGCTCGACCGGCTCATCCACGACGGCCACATGCCCCCTGTCACTGTCGCTTTTCCCGACTGTTTCACACGCCTTGGAGGGAACCAGTATATCGACAGTGACGCCATGGGACCGTGGGCAACCTGGCTGACAACCGAAATGCTTGAGGACGTCGAAGGCCGTTTCAAGTGTGGAGGAGCCGGCAAACGTGGCATCTTCGGCAAGTCATCCGGCGGCTACGGCGCAATTATCCACGCCATGAAACATTCCGACGTTTGGTCAGCTGCAGCTTGCCATTCCGGGGATATGGCATTCGAATTGTGTTACCTGTCCGACATGCCGAACGCCTTGAGAACGATTGCCAAGGCTGGTTCCATCGAAGCCTTTGTCAAGGATTTCGAAAAGGGACCAAAATATCCGGGCAATTCGCTCCACGATCTGATGACCTTCGCGATGGCAGCAACCTACGATCCCGATCCCGACCCCAACGTCTTTTGCGGCATCCGGTTGCCTGTTGATCTGGAAACCTGCGAACTGATCGAAGAGCGCTGGAACGCCTGGCTGAATTGGGATCCTGTGCACATCGTCGGCAATCACATCGATGCGCTGAAGTCCCTGAAAGGTCTTTGGATCGAATGCGGTGACGTGGATCAGTACAACCTTGTTTATGGCGCCCGCCGCCTGCACCGGAAACTGACCAACGCCGGCGTTGACCACGTTTATCAGGAGTTCAACGACAATCACTCCTCCGTGGATTACCGGTTGGATGAAAGCCTGCCGTTTCTTGCGGAAAAACTCAGTAGTTGAGTGAACGGATGACGCCGGGCCTCTCAGGAGGCCTGGCGGATTTTACTGAACGGGTTCGGCAACGTCAGGACCGCCCCGCCGGCGACGATCAGCACAGCGCCCAGAACCGCGATACGCGTTGGTATTTCGCCCCAGACTGCAAAGCCGAACGCCGCGGACAACAGTACCGAGCCATAATAGATGGGTGCCAGCGTGGCCGCTCCCGCCCGCCTGTAGGCGGAGATATTCATGGATTGGCCAATGATTGCCAGTGGCCCCATCCAGGCAAACAAAAGCAGGTCCTGCCAGGAAACCCCACCTTTGAAGATCAGCCAGAGAACAGGTCCGGTCAGCAGAACTGCTGCGAAAACATTGACATAGGCCAGAATGGTGACTGTATCTTCACGCTGGGCGATATAGCGAATGATCAAGGCTTCACAGGCCATGAAGACGGCTCCCAGAAGAGCTGCAACGACGCCCGAGAGCGCGAGTTCATCATATCCGGCGCCTGTTTCCGCCGACCGAACCACGAGATACGCACCAGCGGCGCACAAGACACCTGCGATCCAGTGACGGCCGGAGATCACTTCCTTGAGGATCAAACCGGCCAACGCAATAGCGATTATGCCCTTTGTCAGACCGATCGCCGTCGCATCCGCCAGCGGCAATGCGCTGGCGGCATAAATGGAGCAGGCAAGCCCGCCAACCCCACAAAAGGCGCGCATGAGGTGGAGCTTCCAGAGTGCACTCAAACGCGTGAATACCGGAACCCGCCTGACGGTTGCGACGCTGACAATTGTAGCCGCTCCGCCCACGTACCGAAGCCAGACCAGAACCACGACCGGCACCAGTCCTCCCGACAGCTTGCCTGCGGCAAATATCGGGGTGAAGGCAGTCATGCCTGCAAGGGCCAACGCAAGGGCGAGCAGTATATTTTCCGGGCGGTGATAGATCGAGTTTTGCGACATAGACCAAGACCAGTTGAATTTGTTCCGGTCATAACACCAGGTACTCGTCAGGATCAGTCCTGAAATTCCAATAACGGGTATGCAAAAACGCATCGCATTGCCGCTGCCTTTGTAAATTGGTATAACCCTGTCATGAACTGGGATGATCTCAAACTTGTCGATGCCGCTGCGCGCATGCGTTCGCTTTCAGGTGCTGCGAAGGCTCTCAACATCAGCCAACCGCAACTGAGCCGCCGCCTGAAGAGCTTCGAGGACCGAATTGGTGCGAGGCTGTTCGACCGGACGCCGACTGGGCTGAAACCGACTGATGCGGGTCTGCGCCTGATCCCGCTTGCAGAAGACATGCGCAAAAAAGCCGAGGCGGCTGCGAGGATCCTGCCAGATCTATCGGGGTCTGCATTGAAGGTTGTTCGCGTTGCCGTAGACGAAGTGCGTGCGCGTGTCTTGACCGACCGTTTCGACCTGCTGACCGCGCTGCTCGACGGTGTTGAGTTGGAACTCATCTCCAGCCATCAGCATGTCAATCATCAGTCCCGCAGTATTGAGCTCCAGATCCGTAACTGCCTGCCTGAAACAGACACGCTGATTGCCCGGAAAATCGGTGAGCTTGCTTATGCGGTTTACGGTTCGGCGAAGTATGTCACCAACCATCCGGCCGCCAGAACCACTGACCGCTACAAGCTGTGCACCTGGCTGGGCTTTGCTCCCGACGACCTCTGGTACCCGGCTCAGATGCGCTGGCTCGAAACCCGGGTTCCTCACATGCCTACGCTGCGCTCAAACACCATGACCACGCTGATGAACATGACAGCCTCCGGCGCTGGACTGTGTCTTCTGCCGGTTTTCATGGGAGACAATCATCAGGATCTGGTCAGACTGACCGACCCGATTCCTGAGCTTACAAACGTCGAGCACATCATCGTTCATCGAGACCTGCGCAGGGAACCTGCTGTCCGCAAGGCGATGGATGCCATTACTGAAGTCTTCCATCGGATGGCGCCGCATCTGCTCGGTGGGCAGTTGGATAAACCTGTTGCCGCCGCAGAATAAAACGGCCGGGAAATCCCGGCCGTCTGTGAAACATCTTTTGCAATCAATCGCCCACCGTCAGGGCTGTCTGCGCACGAAGCAATCCCCGCCAGCAGCCTGAAGGCTTTCGCACAACCTTATCGCTTCATCACGCGAACCGGTCGGAATTCGTGCGCGGTAGAACACGCCTCTTTCTTCGACATTCGCGGCAACGATCACCGCGCTCTGGTTACCCAGAACAGAGGGGAATCGACGCTGAAGTCCAGAGTAAGCATCTCTGGCAGCCGCTTCCGAACGCTGGGAAGTCACCTGAACGATGTAGGTACCTGACGGAATGCTGCCGGTCGTACTGGCAACAGGGGTCGCTGGTGCTGCCGGAGCCGTTGCCGCCGGTGTTGCCGGAGCGGTTGCCGCTGGCGGCGCACTGGCAACCTGAACCGGTGCAGCCGGCTTCTTACGCGGAATGACAGTCGGCACTGGCGCGACAGGTTCACTTGCAGCCGGCTCCGGTGCCACGTCGGCACCCGTCACGATTGCCGGTGTACCGGGCTGAGCCGGCTCTGGTACTGCATCCGAAGGATCGGCCGGCGCAACATCCGCGCCTGTCACGACAGGTGTCGTTGTTACCACCTGGGAGCCGCTATCCCCGGAAGCCGCATCAGGTTGCACGGGCGTTGCCGGTTGCGGCTGCGCCGGTGCTGCCGCAGCAGGTTCTTCACCTTCGGGGATGATGGTTCCATCAGGACGCACGACGACAGTTCTCACCCGCTTTGGTGTTCCTGGGACGAGATCGGCGTCGCCGTTTGTTCCGACCGGAGCCGGCGGCAATTCCGCCAGTTGTGGCGATTCTGTCGGGATGAGCCTGTCGGGACCGGCGACACCGGTGCCATCAACCCGGTCGTAAATCAGCTTGCCGGCCTGGTCGTTTGTGGGTTCCTGGCTCTGTTCCGGATAGACCTTGAGAGGCTCTTGCAAACCGGCGATGATCGGCGGCGGTCCGCTGGGCACAGGAACGGCATCGCTGTCGAACAAAAAGAAGCTGGCGCCACCCAGAACAGCCACGCCGAGGACACCGGCAGCAACAAACAAGCCCTTGCGGGATTTTTCGCCCCCGTGAGGAACCGCATTTTTCTCCGCAGACGAATGAGGGGGCAGAACACCAGCGCCGGTAAGGCTTGGATCGCTTTCCTGCATCGCCCGTGCAACCGCATCCAGATCATAACCTTCCGGCGGCGGCGGTGTTTCGTCGTCTTCGGACTGAGGAACGGCGGTGGCAGCAGCTGGCCACGTCATGTCATCCACATCCGGCTCCGCGGCCGGTGCGTCCTGGACGGGCTGATCAACTGGCGTATTAACAGGCGCACCAACTGGTTTTCGCGCTGTTGGAGCCGGAAAATCGAGATCGGCAAACAGGGCGTCTATTCCAGCAGGGTCCCCGGCCTTTTCGGTTTCGGGTTCCACGTCATGCGAAACAGGCGCGGACTGGACCGGGTTAAGAGCTGCGAAGAAATCATTCTCGTCAATCTTCGGACGATCATTGGTCACCGGCTGCTGATAGCTTGGTGTTTTCTCAGGCGTCTCATCAACTGAGGGCGGAGAAGCAGGCTCCTCATGCCGAACACCACCCAGACGATAATCTTGTGTCGGACGCACTGGTTCGGCAGGCGCTGACACTGTTGATGCCGCAAAGCCCGTGCCGGAAGACAAGCTCGAGCCGCTTGGCAACTGCCCAGCACGGGAAAGGGTGTCGGAACCCGAGGCCTCGGACGTCTCACGCCCATGAATGTGCGTCTGCGGTTGGGCGGGCGCAGCATCTTCTGCTTCTTGTTCGAAACCCACATCCGACAGAACTGCCGACTGGGTCTCGTCAACAGATTGGCGCAACGCGCCTATAAGTTCGTCTTCGAGTTCAGCAGTCAGGTTCTGCTCAAGGTACAAGGCGACTGAAGGGGCAAGATAAGATGAGTCATCAGCACCTTCAGGATCGGCCTGCACCGTAGGCGCCTGCGGCGTGCGGAACTGAGCGCCCTGATCAACCGGCTCCGGCGATTGAGTGCTTTCCACCGGCTGTACCGGCTCCGGCTGGCTCGGCCATAGAGATGACACGTGTGACGATGGCATCACCGGCGGCACGTCTGCCTGTGTATCCGCTTCGTAGGACTGCTCGTAACCGGTGGTCGGCGCTGCCTCGTAATAGTCGTCCTTTGAAACGCCAGGTGTTACGCTTGGCTCTTCAGCGGTCGTTTCTTCGGTGTTGGGCGCCGGCGTATTCGATACCGGTTGCAGATTTGAAAAAGATGGTTCGATGCGCGACGGTGCTGGGGAGGATTGCTCGCGCCCATCACCCGGAACATCGTCAAGCCCCGCAAAATAATCAGTACTACCAACGCGGCCGCTGTTCACATTTGCCCCCGATTGCTTATTCTTGTGGACAATCCGCGCCAATTCAACCAGCGGATCTTCCGCAGCCGGCCGTTCGTCGCCTGCCTCGCTTTGCGAGGCGCGCAAATCTGATCGCTTTGTTTCGTAGTCTTGTGACATGAGCTGTACGAAAACCGGTCCACTTCAAGTCGCTGGTGAACCGTTAAGTCGTTCCCAGCGCCCATTAAAACTAGCGCATTTCTTCAGGAGCATTCACGCCGAGAATCGTTAGACCTGAAGCGAGCACCAAAGATACTGCACGAACCAAAGCAAGACGCGCTAGGGTTAATTTCAAGTTACCGGATTGAATAAAACGTAAATGAGGCAATTCGTAGCCTTTGTTCCACTGTCCGTGCAAAGAACTGGCGAGTTCGTGTAGATAAAATGCAATTCTGTGCGGCTCATGTGTTTCTGCTGCGGCTTCTACCACTTTCGGCCATTCAGCCATCTTGGCAAACAGTTCCTGCTCACCCGCATCGTCCAGCAAGGAGAAGTCGGCTCCGGCGAGATCTTCGTCCGAGAACCCGGCATCCTGAAATTCATCAGCCACCTGCCGCAAAACCGAACAGCAACGCGCATACCCGTATTGAACGTAGAAGACCGGATTGTCTTTCGAGTGTTCCGTGACCTTTTTGAAGTCAAAGTCCAGCGGCGCGTCATTCTTGCGGAACAGCATCATGAAGCGAACCGGGTCCGACCCGACTTCGTCAACGACATCGCGCAAGGTGATGAAGTCGCCGGAGCGCTTTGACATCTTCACCGGCTCGCCATCACGCATCAGCTTTACAAGCTGACAGAACCTGACAACAACTTCCGTCTTGCCGTCTGAGATCGCCTTGCCGACAGCCTGCAGGCGTTTGGCGTAGCCACCGTGATCGGCACCCAGCACATAAATCGTTTCAGAGAACCCGCGCTCGAACTTGTCCTGGAAATAGGCCACGTCGGCAGCGAAGTAGGTGTAGGAGCCATCGGATTTCTTCAGAGCCCGGTCGGTGTCGTCTCCGAAGTCGCTTGCGCGAAACAGGGTCTGTTCGCGGTCTTCCCAGTCATCGGGAACCTGCCCCTTCGGCGGCGGCAGCGTTCCTTCGTAGATCAACCCCTTGTTCCGGAGCGTTTCGAGCATGTGGTCGATCTTGGAACCATTGCCATCGCCGCGATCATGCAAGGTTCTCTCGGAATAGAACACCTCATGCTCGACCCCAAGCGCAGCCAGGTCCTGACGGATCAGTTCGAGCATGGCGGCGATCGCCCGCTCCTTCACCAGCGGCAACCATTCGCCTTCTTCCATGCCGGTAAGTGAAGACCCGAATTCGGACTTCAGCTTTTCGCCGACCGGTTTCAGGTAGTCCCCTGGGTAAAGACCGGCTGGTATCTCGCCAATGCCCTCGCCAAGCGCCTCGCGGTAACGCAGGAACGCGCTCCGCGCCAGCGTGTCGATCTGCGAGCCGGCATCGTTGATGTAGTATTCCTTGACCACATCATTTCCGGCAAACGCCAGAATATTCGCCAAGGCATCGCCGACGACCGCGCCGCGGATGTGGCCGACATGCATTGGGCCTGTCGGGTTGGCGGAAACGTATTCGACGTTGACCTTGCGCGCAGCAGACCGTTCCTGGGCGCCGAACCAGATCCCTTCAGACAGAACGCTGGCCAGAACCCTGTGCCAAACAACATGTGCCACGCGCAGGTTGATAAAGCCGGGTCCGGCAATGGACGTTTCGGTGATTTCCGGGTCGGCGTTGAGCCTGGCAACAAGCTGCTCGGCAACATCGCGCGGCTTCATGCCGAGTGGCTTTGCCAGCACCATTGCAGCGTTGGTGGCAAGATCTCCATGCG
The DNA here is from genome assembly GCF_008107695.1 of Stappia sp. BW2. GTDB lineage: Bacteria > Pseudomonadota > Alphaproteobacteria > Rhizobiales > Stappiaceae > Roseibium. The sequence goes on from NZ_VIRG01000070.1 coordinate 1,537,164, forward strand.
CAGGATCGCGGGGCGCTTCCACGACCACTCGCGAAAGGTCTGGCGACTCTCCGTTTGTATCTTTTAAATCAAGTTCTTGGAGAGCGTCTTTGACGCGCAGCGTGAAGTCCGCGAAGATATTCATAGAACACCGGTCAGGTTTTGGTTTTCAAACACAAAGCCCCCGCGCGCTGCGAAGGTGAGGCCTTCGGCGCCACAGGGTTTGTAAGTCGCTACTGCGCCTACCCCAAATCGGGAGTATCGTCAAACAGTCTGCGGTGCTCCTCTATGGCATAACGATCCGTCATGCCGGCGATATAGTCGCAAACCAGCCGCGCAGTTTCCGTGTCACTCAGAGTGCCTAGGCCGCTGTTCCAGGGTTTCGGCATAAGGTCCGGCTCGGCCAGGAACCGTGTGAACAGGTCCCGAACGACCCTTGCAACCAGTCTTCGAACTGCCAGCACATCTTCATGCCGGTACACCCTGGAAAAAAGGAATCGCTTCACTTCCTTTTCCGCAGCAGCCATTTCCGCCGAGAAACCAACGAGGCAACGGCCGGCCATACGAATCTCCTGCACGCTTTGGGGCTCGACCTCGTTCAGATTGCGTATCGCCTCGCGAATGACATCCTCAACCATTCGCGTTATCGACCGCCTGACAATCTCATGGATACGGCGGCTTTCCTCAAGGCCGGGGTACTTGCCGTCCACTTCTTCGAGGATATCGGCCAGGAAAGGTACGTCGCGCATATCTTCGATCGCGAAGAGACCTGCCCTCAATCCGTCATCCAGATCATGTGCGTCATAGGCAATGTCGTCAGCAATCGCCGCGGCCTGTGCTTCAGCGCCCGGCCAGGTGTGCAACAGCAAATCCTGTTGTTTGGCATAGTCGCGGATCGCAAACGGCAACTGGCTCCCCTTGAACTTTCCAAGGGGGGCTCCGTTGGCATCAACCAGTGGCCCATTGTGCTTGACCAGCCCCTCCAGCGTTTCCCATGCCAGGTTCAGGCCATCGAATTCCGCGTAGCGCTGCTCCAGATGCGTCACGACCCTGAGCGACTGGGCATTGTGATCGAACCCACCATAAGGTGCCATGCACTCATGCATGACATCTTCGCCCTCATGACCAAAAGGTGTGTGTCCCAGATCGTGCGACAAAGCCAGGCATTCTGCCAGATCTTCGTCGAGCCGAAGAGCACGTGCCAGCGAGCGCGCGATTTGCGATACCTCGATGGTATGGGTCAGCCGTGTGCGGAAATGATCGCCTTCGTGATAAACGAAAACCTGCGTCTTGTGCTTCAGACGGCGAAAAGCGGAGGAATGAATAATTCTATCCCGATCCCGCTGGAAGGGTGTACGCGTCGGGCTGTCAGGCTCGGGGAAGAGCCTGCCCCGGCTTTCCAGAGGGTTTTGCGCGTAGATCGCGCGCGATTGTCCCCCAAATCCGATATCCGCCTTCATCTGCTTCCAGCCATCCTTCACAGACCTCGTCCGTGTTTCCTGTTCCATCAGCCGCTGGCAATACATTGACGTGAGCGACCGCAAAACATACTTATCTGAACAAATCAGGTTTAACGTTCCCGCACATGGCCGGAACAGAGCGAGTCGGTGAAACATGACCGAAACACTTGAAATTGGCGTAACAGTCAGCGACCGCGCTGCCAAGCGCATTGCTGCGATTTTGTCGAAGGAACCGAGCGGCAGCATGCTGCGCGTCAGCGTGGAAGGCGGCGGCTGTTCCGGACTGCAATATAAATATGACGTGGTCGACAGCCGCGAGGATGATGATCTGGTGATCGAAAAACCGGGAGCGACGGTTTTGATCGATTCCATTTCCCTGCAATACATGGGCGGATCGGAAATCGATTTCGTGGACGATCTGATCGGACAGTCTTTTCAGATCAACAATCCAAATGCAGTCGCCGGATGTGGCTGCGGCACCAGTTTTACGATCTGATCCCATAGGCTCCATCCTTGCAGCCGGTTGCCCCGGCACTTTCGAACAGTTGAGGCAACCGCGCTCATGAAAATTGCGACCTGGAACATCAACGGCGTCAAGGCACGTATCGACACAGTCCTCGAGTGGCTCAAGGAAAGCTCCCCTGACGTTGCCTGCCTCCAGGAGATCAAATCCGTTGACGAAAACTTCCCTCGACAGCCGTTTGAAGACCTCGGATACGTGGTCGAGACGCATGGCCAGAAGGGCTTCAATGGTGTCGCGCTCCTGTCGAAAACACAGCTTTCCGATGTGCAGCGCGGCTTGCCGGGAAATGACGCAGACGAACAGGCCCGGTATATCGAGGCCAGTCTTTCGACGGACAAAGGTCCTGTTCGGATCGGTTGCCTCTATCTACCGAACGGTAATCCGCTCGGAACGGAGAAATTCCCCTACAAGCTCGAGTGGATGGACCGGTTGATCGCGCATGCGCAAAAGCGTCTTGATGAAGAGACGCCGTTCCTGCTGCTCGGAGACTACAACGTCATTCCGGATCCGGTTGATGCGAAGACCCCTCAAAACTGGCTGGACGACGCGCTCTTTCAACCCGAGAGCAGGCAGCGCTTCCGCGCGCTTACGCATCTTGGCCTTACCGAAGCTGTGAGATCCTGCACCGAAGCGCCGGAAACGTTCACCTTCTGGGACTATCAAGCCGGTGCGTGGCAGAAGAACAACGGCATTCGCATCGATCACATATTGATGTCACCACAGGCGACGGATCGTTTTTCCGGCTGCGGTATCGACAAGCATGTGCGCGGGTGGGAAAAGCCGTCCGACCATGTACCAGTGTGGGTCAAACTCGCCGCTTGAGCCTGAATTCTGCGGAATCACTCGAAGGCCCACAGGTTGTGTTTGCCTGTCCGCACTGCTGAAACGTGAAAACCAGGCTTGCAGTCGGCAGAACTCATGGTAAACTTTTACCATCATGGGATAACGCTCGGCCGACCAACTTCCGCGACGGCGACATGCGGACATCACTTTCCGGCAACGACAAAGGTCGCTGGCCGTAGGTTGTTGACCGTTGCAACTTTTGTTTTTTCCGGTTTGATTTTTGCAGAGGTGTTGGGTTTCCGCGCAAGCGCCATCGCTCAAGACATTTCTTGCACGTGTCGTTACAAGGGCGAGAAATACGGTATCGGTGAATCCATTTGCCTGAAAAGCCCATCCGGATTGCGAATGGCAACTTGTGAAATGGTGCTGAACAACACGTCCTGGCAATTCAGCAACGCCCCCTGCCCGCTCACGCAGAACCAGAGCCCGGCTATCGACAGGCTCATCCCCAACCAATCCGGAAACATCCATCAAACGCGTTGGGCGCGAGCCACACTTTAAGTCCAGCTTCTTCAAAGACGACATAAAGGTACGGAAGAGAACCACACCGCGTGCGATACAACGCACCTGCGGCAATGGTCTGCGTATGCGTGGCGCCCGATGGGCGCCGCGCTTCCGATCAGAGGAGCCGGTTTCAGCAGGTTTTGGTTATTGTGCGGGTAGTTGCTGAGCGGTGAGCATGTCCGGACGGTTCTGCTTCAGCCATCCATCTGCCATGGATCTTGCCATCTGCCTGACAGGCTCGGGCGAAACCGCGAAATACTGCTCATGCATGGAATGGATCCAGTTCGCATCCGTTCCTTTTGCCTGTTCGCGGGCAACCGTCATCCACATGAGGCCGCGTGCTTTTTTCTTGTCTGACGTGCCGAGCGCATAAAGCGTTTCACCAAGCCGGGCCTGAGCTCCGACATGCCCTTTCAGTGCCGCCAGATTATACCACCGCACGGCCATGCGGCTGTTGTTTTCCTGGTACATGCGGCCCAGTTCATACTGCGCATCGGCATCACCAAAATAAGATGCAGCATGCGTAAAGATCTGCCGCGCACGCGGTTCATTTTTGGGAACAGCGCCATCTATGCCATTCAGGTAATAGGTCCCTAGGGCGACAAAAGCGCTGGACACAAAAGGCGCATCCGGCGCATCCGGACGGTCTTCACCATGTTCGCGAACGATCTGGCTGTAATATTCAAAGGCCTTGAGGTCGTCTTCCTTGACGCCATCGCCGGAGGCATACATTTCCCCCAACTTCCAGGCGGCCATCGGTTGACCATTTTCGGCCGCATATTGCAGCGAGCCGAGCGCTGCAGCCTTGTCGCCGGAATAATACTGGCGGGCACCTGCCCGCAATGCTTCAGAGGGGGACAGATCTGTCGGTCCGATCGCACGTGCAGGCGCCGGCTGCCCGTCAAAGGCGGCTACAGGACCGGTCAGTCCGATCAGGATCAACGCACCGAGCACGGTTCCGGCTTTTCCCATGCGTTGAAGCTTTGTGCTGTTCTTAGGCATCCCAGTCACACTATTATCCGTCGGCAACGAAACAGATACCCGACGGACGCTCTTGTTTTTTGTCCGCGCAAAGCGCATTTGCTGTCTCTTCGACCCCAAAGCTTTCGCTCGCAGGATCAACTTTTTCGGAGTGGCCCAAATTGGCCGATCATTTCGTCCTAAGTTGGGCCATACGGCGCCGAAATAAGACAATTTCCTGACTCTTATGTCCGGACGGTGTCCAGCCCGGAAGCAACTACCGGTCGGACTGTCTCAAAACATTAGCGTAACGGGTGACGGGCAAACATGGCCGAACAGGGGCAACTGAGGCAAACCGGGACCCGGCAAAAGACTCTGTCAGCAACTGTTGCGGAATTGGCACATTTCGTTGCCACCCCTCCCATTCAAGGGCTGCATTTCAACACATGCGGGTTGATGATGTGTTGCCAGACAGGCGTTTCTGCGCCGAGGGCTGTTGAAAACGGGGGCTTTTGGCCAATTGCCTTTGCCGTTCTATGTTTGTCCTTCAAACTGGGGCATGATTCGGTGTAGGTACCAGCGCTGAGTTTGTAAAAACTGTGACCCAAGACCCATCAGGCGATACGGAATGAGCGCAAAAGACGATCTGTTTGCAGGCAACGCGGCTGTCTCTGCCCCAATGACACGGGATAAACCCGCCCCCGCGCCGCAAAAACCGCGTCCCGTTGCGCCCGTCGCGGTCAGCGACGACTATTCCGCGGCCGATATCGAGGTTCTCGAAGGTCTCGAACCGGTCCGACGCCGACCAGGCATGTATATTGGCGGCACGGATGAAAAGGCGTTGCACCATCTCTTTGCGGAGGTGATCGACAACTCCATGGACGAAGCGGTCGCCGGTCATGCGACCTGGATCGACGTTTCCCTTTCGGCAGATGGCTACCTGACGATCACGGACAATGGCCGCGGCATTCCGGTCGACCCTCATCCGAAGTTCAAGGACAAATCTGCCCTCGAAGTGATCATGACGACGCTTCATGCAGGCGGTAAATTCGACAGCAAGGTCTACGAGACCTCCGGCGGCCTGCACGGCGTCGGCATCTCTGTGGTCAATGCCCTCTCCGAAGAACTGATCGTCGAAGTCGCACGCAGCCGTAAGCTGTATCGCCAGATCTTCCGCCGGGGGCATGCTCAAGGCCCGCTGGAACTTGTCGGCGACACGCAGAACAGGCGCGGCACACAGGTGAGCTTCAAGCCTGACGAGCAGATTTTCGGCAAAGGCGCCAAGTTCACTCCTGGCCGCCTGTTAAAGATGGCCAGGTCGAAGGCCTATCTTTTTGGTGGTGTCGAGATCCGCTGGCACTGCGCTCCTGAATTGCTGTCAGAAAAGGACGAAACACCAGCCGAGGCCGTTTTTCATTTTCCCGGCGGACTTCGTGACTTCCTCAATGAGCGGCTGTCCAAGGAACGCCGCGTCGTGGATGATGTCTTCTTTGGACGCACCGACAATGCCGGCAAACATGGGTCCGTGGAATGGGCCGTTAGCTGGTATGCTGGCGATGGCTTCGTCAATTCCTATTGTAACACCGTGCCGACGCCGGAAGGTGGAACCCACGAAGCGGGTTTCCGCTACGCGCTGCTGCGTGGACTGAAGGCATATGGCGAACTGACCAACAACAAGAAGGCCTCCATCATCACCGGCGACGATGTCATGACATCCGCCGGCGGGATGCTGTCAGTCTTCATTCGAGAGCCCGAGTTTGTCGGCCAGACCAAGGACAAGCTTGCGACCAACGAAGCCACCCGCATCACCGAAACGGCCGTCCGCGATGCGTTCGATCATTGGCTGACGGCTTCCCCCAACCAGGCAAACAAACTTCTGGAATGGGTGATAGACCGCGCCGACGAGCGCTTGCGCCGCCGCCAGGAAAAGGACGTCGCTCGCAAGACCGCCGTGCGCAAGCTCCGCCTTCCGGGCAAGCTTGCCGACTGTTCGGCGAACCAGTCGGATGGAACCGAGCTGTTTATCGTGGAGGGTGACTCGGCAGGTGGCTCCGCCAAACAGGCGCGCAACCGGTCCAACCAGGCTGTTCTGCCTTTGCGGGGCAAGATCCTCAACGTTGCAAATGCCGGACGTGACAAGCTCGTCGCCAACCAGCAGCTCGCCGATCTCATTCAGGCCCTTGGCTGCGGCACCCGCTCCCAGTACCGGGAAAGCGACCTGCGCTACGAAAAGATCGTCATCATGACGGATGCCGACGTCGACGGCGCCCACATCGCTTCACTTTTAATTACTTTCTTTTACCGGGAAATGCCTGAACTGATCCGTGGCAGTCACCTTTTCCTGGCCGTCCCGCCGCTCTATCGTCTCAGCCAGGGCGGCAAAACCCTTTATGCACGCGACGATGCCCACAAGGACGAACTGATGGAGACTGTCTTCAAAGGCAAGTCCAAGGTGGAAATCGGCCGTTTCAAGGGCTTGGGCGAAATGCTGCCGGCGCAATTGAAAGAAACGACCATGGATCCGTCCAAGAGAACGATGCTGAAAGTCGTCGTCGAAGAAGACGCTGTGGCGGATACCAACGACACCGTCGAGCGTCTCATGGGCAACAAACCGGAAGCGCGCTTCCGTTTCATTCAGGACAACGCTGAATTCGCTGAGGATCTTGATATTTAGCCGCAATAATGAGTAGTTTGATCTAAATCTTTTTTTGAGGTGGCGGATCGGGTGTAATTTGTTTTACCCGCGTGGCCTAATTGACCGGTCGGAAAAGCAGTATGTTAAACTGGATGTATTCGATAATGGACAGACGACTTCGCCCATTGCGAAATCACGTCTTCCTGGCTTTTCCAAAGCATAAAATCGCGTTTGCCCGTATTGCAGAGCCAGCATTCCATTTGTTGCGCCCTGTTCTTCATCGGCTCGCCGGCACCGACAAGCTCAAGGCTCTTTCCGAAATTGATCTCAAGGCTGCGGCCACCGAGCGTCTGCTGTTCCATGGAAATGTTGAATTGTTGACGGCACGGGAGCTCAAGCGCCGCCACCCCGACATGACAGTTGCTGCCTGGGTCCAGGACCCGATGCATAGGCTTGCCTATTGCTATGAGAAAGTCATTCTCAGTTCAGATTCCCTTCCCGCCTACTACGAAGAACGACAGTTCACTCAGGACATGACGCCACAGCAATTCGTGTCCCATGTTGCGTCGATTTCGGATCTGGAAGCAGACAACCTCTTCCGGAGCCAGACCGCCGCACTGACCTACAAAGGCGTACTGACGGCCGATCTGGTTCTGCAGCTTGAAGATTTCGACCGGTCTTTCGCAAAGTTTCTTTCTGAAAGCTCGCTCAGACTTCGCTCAAAGGAACCAGTCACCTATAACGTGAGCAATTACATTTCACGGGATACGCTGCTGTCTTTCACCGAAGACCGGTTGGTTCAGCAGTTGAGGCGCCGCTACAAGACGGATTACGACCTGTTCTACAAGCCAGCTGCACTTACTGCCTGACGCTGCGCAATTTTACGTATTAATTACCGGCTGAAGCGAACTTTTCGGAAACAGACACCTTTGACCACGCCGTCTTTTTGGGCAATGCATACTGATGTTCCAACCTTTTTCATGATCCAACTTGACTGCACTATTAACTGAGATGGCAAATCGTACCCCGTATTACTCTGTTTTCTTGAAAATTTACCTACAAGTGCATTGACACCTGAGCGCATGAATGTAGGGTGTGCGCACGTTGGCACCGGTGGTCCCCACGGCGCCGCCGATTAACAATCACAACATTCGGGCAAAACGCTCCATGGCATTTGATACTCTCGGTCTTAGCGAGAAGGTCCTCGCTGCAGTTGAAGCAGCAGGTTATAAAGAACCCACGGCAATCCAGTCGGGAGCCATTCCGCAGGTGCTTGAGCGCCGCGACATTCTTGGCATCGCCCAGACCGGAACCGGCAAGACCGCTAGTTTCACACTGCCCATGTTGACGCTGCTTGAAAAGGGCCGCGCCAGGGCACGCATGCCGCGCACGCTCATTCTCGAACCGACGCGCGAACTCGCTGCGCAGGTTGAAGAGAATTTTGAGCGTTACGGCACGAACCACAAACTCAACGTCGCTCTGCTGATTGGCGGCGTTTCCTTCTCCGAGCAGGACAAGAAGCTGGACCGTGGTACGGATGTGCTTATCGCGACGCCGGGCCGCCTGCTCGATCACTTCGAACGCGGCAAGCTGTTGCTTCAGGGTGTTGAAATCCTGGTCATTGATGAAGCCGACCGCATGCTCGACATGGGCTTCATTCCGGATATCGAACGGATCTGCAAACTGATCCCGTTCACGCGCCAGACCCTTTTCTTCTCGGCAACCATGCCGCCTGAAATCCAACGTCTGACGGAAACGTTCCTTCAGAATCCGGCCCGCATCGAAGTTGCGCCGACCTCGTCCACGGCCGAGAACGTCGCGCAGTTTCTCAAAGCGACTGAATCCAAGGATTATGAAAAGCGCGCTGCCCTGCGCGAGTTGCTTGAAGGTGCTGAAGATCTTCAGAACGCGATTGTGTTCTGCAACCGCAAGCGGGACGTCACGACCCTTTATCGGTCTCTCGAGCGTCATGAATACAACGTTGGAGCGCTCCATGGCGACATGGATCAGCGCACACGCATGATGATGCTGGACAATTTCCGAAAGGGAACGATCAAGCTGCTGGTAGCAAGCGATGTCGCGGCCCGTGGCCTGGACATTCCCGAGGTCAGTCACGTTTTCAATTTCGATGTCCCGAGCAACGCTGAAGATTACGTACACCGGATCGGCAGAACCGGTCGTGCGGGGCGCAAGGGAACGGCCTTTACGCTTGTAACGGGTGACGACCAGAAATATCTCGATGCCATTGAGACGCTGATCAAGAAAGACATCGATTGGCTGGGCGACGCGATAGACTTCGAAGCTGCGGCGCAAGAGCGCAAGGCACGCCGCAAGGGTGGCGGCAAGTCGCCCAGGAACGCGCGTTCGAGCAACGACAACGAGGCCGCTGAGGCCAAGCCGTCCAATCGTCGCCGGTCACAGAACAAGCCGCGCGAAGTCGTGGAAGAGCAGGTTGAGGAGCTTCCGGAAATGCTGAACCCGACTCCGGTCTCAAATCTTCCGCAACGACAGACCGGGAAACGTTCCAGAAACGAGAAGCTGGAACCGGCCTTCAGTGCTGGCGTTCATATTCCTGCTTTCCTTCTGCGTGAGCCTCGGCCGAAAAAGGCGTCCTAACCACGGAAACTCTCCAGGTTTCGCTTTAAGCTTAACGACTCCTTAAGCCTTCCATTGGAGTTTAAACCCTAGTTCTTGTGTCCTTGTGGGGGGATACGCAAGGCATGGGTGAGAGAAACTTGATGGCGGATGAAGATGACCATAAGCGGACTATCCAGTACGGAGAATCCGCAATCAGTTACATCAAGAAAAACGTACTGCCAGCCTACCCTCGTTCTTACGAACTTTGGTACACATACGCTGCTGGTTACAATCAGGGCCTGAACCGGGCCGTCAATGAATCCATCAAATCCAACGGCAGAATCAGCACTGACGAGATGCTGACTCTTTATGGCCGCTTCCTGTCACCAACGAGGCTTGGTGATCGTCTGGATGAGGTTGGCTCCAAGGTTTCCAAAGAAGTCGAAGAACTCGTCGACACTCTGAAGCTGAGCGCAGATGCCACATCCGACTATGGCAGTGCTCTTGAACAGGCCGTTGAGAAAATCAAATCGGTCTCGGATCCCGAAAAACTGCAGATCTATGTCACCCATCTGGTCAAGTCGACCCAAAACGCAGTTGGGTCGAATCGGAAGCTTGAGAGCCAGCTTCTGGAATCCAAAAAGCACATCGAGAACCTGCAGTCTTCTCTGGAAGCGATCCGCTACGAATCCCTGACGGATGAATTGACCACGCTCAACAATCGCAAACACTTCGAGAATTCGATTGAACGGGTCATCGATCACTCCAAGGAAAGCGGGCGTGGTTTCTCGCTGCTTATGACCGATATCGACCACTTCAAGAAGTTCAACGATACCTACGGTCACCAGACAGGCGATCAGGTTCTGAGGCTTGTAGCGCTTGCAGTGAAGCAGAATATCAAGGCGCAGGACATTGCCTGCCGGTACGGCGGTGAAGAATTTGCGATCATTCTGCCGCATACCGAACTGGAAGAAGCAGCTGTGATTGGTGAGAACATCCGCAACGCCGTGATGTCCAAGGAACTGGTGAAGCGTTCGACAGGCGAGAACCTCGGCCGGGTCACCATTTCAGTCGGGATAGCAACCTTCGAAGACATGGATACGGCGCATTCCATCGTCTCACGCGCGGACGAGGCACTGTACCTTGCCAAGGACGCCGGCCGGAACGTTGTCAAAACCGAAAAAGAACTTAATGATACGCAAGAGCAGGAAGACGTCGCCTGAACTCAGGCCCCTTCTTTCCAATTACTTGTTTTCCGCACCGGTCAAGATTGGTCAGGCTTGAGTAGATTTCTGTCTCAGGCTTTTGCGTTCAGCCCCATCTGCCAGAAGTCGCTTTCAAGGCGGCAGGCTTTTTCAAAAATCGATAGAACACGCGGATAGCGGTGCCCCGTCAGTACCTGGCTTGCAGTCCCATCCATCCAGGCCACGAAGCCCTGTCCCAGCTCCTGATAGCCTTCTGCGGCGTATTCCTGGATCCAGCGGTTGTAGGGATTACTGTCAGTGTCGCAACCTTCCGCCGAGAGCCTTGCACCAATCTCCGCATAACCGATCACGCAAGGGGCGAGCGCTGCCTGCAGATCCAGAAGGTCTCCTGCCATGCCAGCGTCCAGCACAAAGCGCGTGTAGGCCATCGTTGGTGTGTCTTCCGGAGCAGTCTCAATCATTGACCGATCCATGCCCCAGTCACGGCACATCTCGACATGCAGATCGAGTTCGTCATCCAGAATGGCTTTCACCCCTTCCAAAGACTGACGCATGTCGGCGATGGAAGAGCTCTTGTAGACCCCCAATGCATAGGCACGGGCAAACTGAATGAGAAACAGATAGTCCTGAACTAGGTAGTGTTTGAAACAAGGCAGCGGAAGCGTTCCGGCCCCCAGCTGTTGAACAAACGCGTGACGGGTGTAGTCGGCCCATTGCGGGCCTGCGTCGGCTTTCAGCCGCTCGAAAAGGCTCATGAAACACTCTTTGAAAGAATGAACAAGCGTGGTCAGCGCGCCAGGGCGTTCACGTCCGCCGCCTGAAGCGAGACGGATTCACCGCAACCGCAGGCAGACACTTCATTCGGGTTCTTGAAGATGAAACCGGACCGGAACTTGGTGACTTCAAAATCCATTTCAGTCCCGAGCAGGAACAGCACCGCAGACGGATCGACAAAGAGTTTCGCCCCCTTGTCTTCGACCGTGTCATCTCCGGGCTTCGCGGCATCCACCATTTCCATGGTGTATTCCATGCCGGCACAGCCGCCCTTCTTGATACCGACACGCAAGCCGATGGCATTCTTGTCAGAATTCTCGACAAGTTCCTTCACGCGCTCGGCGGCAGCGTCAGTCAGGGTCATAACCTGGAATTTAGCGGCGGAAGCCATATGATCCTCGTTCAGTGAAGCGAATGCTAAACCTGATATGGGGTGTCAGCTTATCCGATTAAAGGCTTGAAGCTCAATACCAGTTGAGCGCAACCTTGGCTTCGTCCGACATCCGGTCAGGTGTCCAGGGTGGATCGAAGACCATATCGACGTTGACCGGTCCAACACCGGCAACGGCTGAAACGGCATTTTCCACCCAGCCAGGCATTTCGCCTGCCACAGGACACCCGGGAGCTGTCAGCGTCATATCGATGTTGATCGATCTGTCGTCTTCGATATCGACCTTGTAGATCAGGCCAAGCTCATAGATGTCGCAGGGGATTTCCGGATCATAAACCGTTTTCAGAGCACCGATGATATCGGTGGTCAGCTGGTCGAGTTCGTTTGCCGGAATCGCGCTTTTTGCCGAGACTTCCGTCTGCAACTCTTCGCCATCCGCGCTGGTATCAATTGTGGTAGCGTTTTCCATAGGGTCCGTCCTTACCCGAAAAAGCTCTGAGCCTTCAACAGGGCTTCATACAGCGCGTCCACTTCCGCACGCGTGTTGTAAAGCCCGAAACTAGCCCGACATGTAGAAGTCACACCGTATTTTGCCAAGAGCGGCTGAGCACAATGGGTCCCTGCCCTGACCGCAACCCCCGCCCGGTCGATGATCGTGGCAACGTCATGTGCGTGAGCACCTTGCAGTTCAAAGGAGACAATTGCTCCCTTGTCAGGCGCATCCCCAAAGATCCGCAGCGAGTTGATCTCGCGCAACTTCTGGTGGGCATAGTCCTTCAGATCCGCTTCATGCCGCGCGATGTTGTCCCGACCGAGCGCATCCATGTAGTCGAGCGCCGCGCCAAGGCCGATCGCCTGTACGATCGGCGGCGTACCGGCCTCAAACCGATGTGGCGGCTCATTGTAGGTCACAATGTCTTCGGTTACGTCGAGAATCATCTCTCCACCGCCGTTGAATGGGCGCAAAGCGTTAAGTCTGTCAGGCTTGCCCCAAAGAACACCGATGCCCGACGGCCCATAGACCTTGTGACCGGTGAAGACGTAATAGTCGCAGTCTATATCCTGAACGTCGACGGGTAGATGGACCGCCGCCTGACTGCCGTCCACCAGGACCGGAATGCCACGTTCATGCGCGATACGACAGACTTCCTTGACCGGAACGACTGTACCAAGAACATTCGACATATGCGTGATCGCAACCAGCCTTGTCTTGTCCGTCAAGGCATCAGAAAAGGCATCAAGATCAAACGAGCCATCCTCCCGGACATAGACCCATTTAAGCTTCGCGCCGTGACGCTCGCGATGGAAATGCCAGGGTACGATGTTGGAGTGGTGTTCCATGATCGACAGAACGATCTCGCCGCCATCAGCGAATAGGTCGCCACCAAGGCCATAGGACACCAGATTGATTGCCTCCGTGGTGGACTTGGTGAAAACCACCTCGTCGACCGACTGTGCATTCAGGAAGCGGCGCACTTTCTCGCGCGCAGCTTCATAGTTGTCCGTTGCGGTGTTGGACAGGAAATGCAGGCCACGATGAACATTGGCGTATTCCTCGGAATAAGCCTTGGTCACCGCATCGATCACCTGCCGGGGTTTCTGGGCGGAAGCACCGTTATCCAGATAGACCAGCGGCTTGCCGTAAACCTCCCGCGCCAGGATTGGAAAATCCTGGCGGATGGCATCGACATCGTAACCGGCGCTGCCGGTTGTTTTTTCTGCGGTCGCGACCGTCATGCGGCGCTGCTCCTTATTCCCGTTCGCTTCAGATGTCAGTGGTCGGCTAGCCAGTCACGCACGCGTGCTTCCAGGCCTTCCGTCACATCGTCTTCGCCGTATTCCTCAATCGCTTCGGAAAGGAATGCGAGTACCAGCAAGGTCTTCGCCTCGTCTTCCGGAATGCCGCGAGCGCGCAGATAGAAGAGCAGATCCTCATCGATCTGTCCGCTGGTCGCACCATGGGCACACAATACGTCGTCCGCGAAGATTTCCAGTTCCGGCTTGTTGGCCATTTCCGCGTCCTCGGAGAGGAGCAGAGCCTGGGTCATCATCTCGCCATCGGTCTTCTGGGCATGCTGGGCAACGTTGATCCGCCCCTGGTAAACACCCTTGGCCTCGCCGTCGAGCACGGTCTTGAAGAACTCGCGGCTGTTACAGTTCGGCACGACGTGATCGACAATCAATGTCTGGTCGGCAAGCGACTTGCCACCAGCCATGGTCACTCCGTAGATCTTCGCTTCGGAGTTTTCGCCCGTGAAGTTGATGAATTGCTGGTTGCGGGTAAATTGCGGTCCAGCAATGAAGCCGAGCGATTTCAGTTCCGCCTCTGCGCCAAGCGTCGCGATTGTCGTGAACAGCTGCGCTGCGTCGGTCTTGCCGACGATCAGACGCGTGGCGGCGAGCGCTGCCTTGTCGGCGATATCGTAATCGAAGACCGTGTTCAGTTCCCCCTCGCCGGTATCTCCGGCAAAGGTTTCCAGAAGACGCAGCTTAGCCCCCTCGCCGAGTTCCACGCGGTTGCGGACTGCCTGAGCACCTTTGGCTGTCGCCACCTGAACCAGTTCGACCGGTTTGGATACTTCCACACCGCTCTTGACCGTGATGACAACGCCCCCCTGGAGAAACGCAGTGTTCAAGGCGACCACGCCATCAGTGAGGCCCGACTTCGGCGAAGCAACCAACTGGGTGCCCGTTTCGCCGGCAAGCGCTTCAGCAACGCTTGTCAGCGTCACGCCTTCACTGGCAAGTGCTTCAACATCCGAAAGCCCGGCAAGAAAAGAGCCATTGGCGACGACGATACGGTAGCGGTCGATATCTCCGAAACCGTCCTGAGTCTCAATCAGGCTTGTAGCCTCAGCCTCATCAGCCGCGCCAGCAAGCGGGGCAGCTGATTTCATGTAGGCGCGAAGGTCGGAATACTTGTATTCCTCAACCCGGCGGTGCGGCAGACCACGGTCACGGATCTGGCCAAGCGCGGCGTCGCGCAGAGCCTTGACGGCAACCGAACCGGCCAAACCGTCTTTCGCGCGGTCGAAACGTTCCAGCAGGTCGCTTTCCGCCTGTGTGTGTTTGATGGGTGCGCTGGCGTTCATATAGCTTTGCTCCCTCAGGCGGCCGTGTCGATGTAGTCGGCGTAACCGTTCTTTTCCAGCTCCAGCGCCAGGTCCTTGTCACCGGTCTTTACGATGCGGCCCTTGGACAGAACGTGGACGACATCCGGAACGATGTGGTCGAGCAAACGCTGATAGTGGGTGATCACAACCATGGCACGATCCGGACCACGCAGCTTGTTCACGCCTTCCGAAACGATCTTGAGTGCGTCGATGTCGAGGCCAGAATCCGTCTCGTCGAGCACGCAAAGCTTCGGTTCCAGCAAGGACATCTGCAGAATTTCCGCGCGCTTCTTCTCACCACCGGAGAAACCGACGTTGAGCGGGCGCTTCAGCATGTCCATGGAGACGTTCAGGTGGCCTGCGGCCTCCTTCACTCGTTTCATGAAGTCGGGGATCGACAGCGTATCTTCTCCACGCGCCTTGCGCTGTGCATTCATCGCCGTCTTGAGGAATTCCATGGTGGCAACCCCTGGAATCTCGATCGGGTACTGGAACGCCAGGAACAGGCCCGCAGCAGCGCGCTCATCCGGCTCCATTTCCAGAAGGTTCTCTCCGTTGAACAGGATCTCGCCTTCGGTAACCTCGTAGTCGTCCTTGCCAGCCAGGATGTAGGACAGCGTCGACTTGCCAGAGCCGTTCGGTCCCATGATGGCATGTACTTCGCCCGCATTGATGGTCAGATCGATTCCGCGCAGGATCTCTGTTTCGTCTTCCGCAATGCGGGCGTGCAGGTTTTTGATCTCAAGCATTGAGATTGTTCCTCGTAATTCGGAGGGCGTTCAGAGCCCCAATCAATTCGTAAGTTTGCAGGGCCGTTAGCCCACGGATCCTTCCAGACTGATCGAGATCAGCTTTTGTGCCTCGACGGCGAATTCCATCGGCAGCTGCTGGATGACATCCTTGACGAAACCGTTGACGATCAGCGCCACGGCTTCTTCTTCGGAAAGGCCGCGCTGCAGGCAATAGAACATCTGGTCGTCCGAAATCTTTGAGGTGGTCGCCTCGTGTTCGAACTGGGCCGAGGCGTTCTTGCTCTCGATGTAAGGCACGGTATGCGCGCCGCAGTCCTGGCCGATCAGCAGCGAGTCACACTGGGTGAAGTTTCGTGCATGCGACGCTTTCCGATGAGCGGAAACCAGACCACGATAGGTGTTCTGTGACTTGCCTGCAGAAATGCCCTTGGAAATGATCCGGCTGGACGAGTTCTTGCCCAGATGGATCATCTTGGTACCGCTGTCGACCTGCTGGTATCCGTTGGAAACGGCGATCGAATAGAATTCACCACGGGAATTCTCGCCGCGCAGGATGCACGACGGGTATTTCCAGGTGATCGCCGAGCCAGTTTCGACCTGGGTCCAGGAGATCTTGGAATTCTTGCCACGGCAGTCGCCACGCTTGGTGACGAAGTTGTAGATGCCGCCCTTGCCGTCCTTGTCGCCGGGGAACCAGTTCTGGACGGTGGAGTATTTGATCTCCGCATCATCCAGGGCCACCAGTTCAACGACAGCCGCATGAAGCTGGTTCTCGTCACGCTGAGGTGCCGTACATCCTTCCAGATAGGAGACGTAGGCGCCCTTCTCTGCAATGATCAGCGTTCGCTCGAACTGACCGGTGTTTTGTTCGTTGATGCGGAAATAGGTCGACAGCTCCATCGGGCAGCGAACACCCTCAGGAATATAGACAAACGACCCGTCCGAGAAGACAGCCGAGTTCAACGTCGCGTAGTAGTTGTCGGTGACCGGAACGACGGAACCGAGATACTTCTTTACCAGGTCCGGATATTCGCGAAGCGCTTCGGAAATGGAACAGAAGATGACACCGGCCTTCTTCAGCTCTTCCTTGAACGTGGTGACAACGGAAACGGAATCGAACACAGCGTCGACGGCGACCCTGTTCTTCGGCTCGACACCTGCCAGGATTTCCTGTTCTTGCAGCGGAATACCAAGTTTTTCGTAGGTCGCCAGCAGTTCCGGATCAACTTCGTCCAGGCTTTTCGGGCCCTCGACGGATTTCGGCGATGCCCAGTAGTAGAGATCGTCAAGATCGATTTTCGGGTAGGAAACACGCGCCCAGGTCGGTTCTTCCATCTGCTGGAAACGGCGAAGCGCGTCCAGGCGCCATTCCGTCATCCATTCCGGCTCGTTCTTCTTTGCCGACAGAAAGCGGACGGTTTCTTCGGACAGGCCTTTGGCGCCTCTATCCGACTCGATATCGGTCACGAAGCCGTATTTATACTGGTCGACATCGATGGCTTTCACCTTATCGATGGTTTCCTGTACAGCTGGCATATCTTGCCTCCATTCAACAGGCCCCGTGCCTGCTTCGGTTATTCCCTGCAGGGACCTTGTCACCTGCGCCATGTCTGGCAGCAAAGCTGCCGAATTCCTGTCATCAAGCTGCCTGGTGACGAGCTTGCGGGTTGAGCCTGCCAACGATTTTTGGCCACAGCTCGAGAAACCTGTCTATGTCGGAGCCGCTGGTATTCCACCCCATGCTGACGCGCAAGGCGCAACGTGCAAGATCTTCCGAAACGCCCATGGCGGTCAGCACATGGGACACGGACACCTTGCCGGAGGAGCAGGCAGAACCGGATGAAACCGAAATATGGTCGAGATCAAAAGCGATCAGCGCGGTTTCTGCCGGAATGCCCGGAACGGCAAAACAACAGGTGTTGGACAGTCTTTCCGCCTTGTCGCCGAAAATCACTGTCGAAGGACAAATCGCGCACAGCCCGGCTTCGAGCTTCGCCTTCATCTCTCTCAAATGGCGCATGTCGGCGGCTTCTTCAAGGGCGGCTTTGCTGGCAATGCCGAAGCCGGCAATTGCGGAAACATTTTCCGTTCCGCCGCGGCGCCAGTTCTCCTGTCCGCCGCCAACCATCAACGGCGCTGGAACGCGGGCCGTGGAACGCACCACAACAGCACCGATGCCCTGTGGACCGCCGAACTTGTGAGCCGACAACGTCAGCACATCCGCCTGCCAGCTGTCAGGATCGATCGGCATCCGGCCGGCAGCCTGAACCGCGTCCACATGAAAAAAGTGACCGTATTTTTCGGCAATGGCACCGATTTCAGCCAACGGCTGAATGACACCGGTTTCATTGTTGGCGGCCATTACGGAAATGAGACTTGGTTCGACGTCTTTGAGAGCCTGCTCCAGAGCGTCAAGTACAACGCGGCCGTTTCCGTCGACAGGTATGACCACCTGATCGGAAACGGGGAACCGCCCGCCGGTCATTACGGAAGGATGTTCAACGGCACTTCTGAAGAGTTTGTCGAGATAGACCGGAGCGCCCTGATCCTGCCAGCCCTGTGACAGGGCCGTCATGTTTGCTTCGGTGCCGCCGGAGACGAATGTCACGGCGCGGGTTTTCGCGTTGCAAAGCCGTGCGACCTGGTCGCGCGCTGTCTCAATACGACCACGCGCCTTCCGGCCATGTGCGTGGACAGAGGACGCGTTACCAGCATCATTCAGTGCTTCGATCATGGCCTCACGAACGGCATCGCGCAGGGGTGCGCCCGCGTTGTGGTCCAGATAGATCGGAGCAGGCTGATGCTGCATAGCGCCTCTTATCGTTTGATCTCAAGCCTTGCAAAAATCGAAAACTTGCTTTGTTGTCAGGTAGATGTGCGAAAAACCTTGAATTTTTCCGCCATCATGACGATAACTGCCCCCAACCGGTCGAACCGAGCATCGTCTGCCTGCTGAGGTAAGGTGCGAACTTTCGAATAATTCTAAACAGGGTTCTAGAAACTCGGAGACAAAGAGTCAAGTTTAGACTTACGGGAAACCACGTATCGTGAGCCCAGAATTCCCGCGCGACCTTCACTCGCGCGACAAAATGACAAGGACATAGCGTTTCATGCCTGAGGTGATCTTCAACGGTCCCGCCGGCCGGCTTGAGGGCCGGTTCCATCCCGCGAGAAAACGCAACGCGCCGATCGCCCTGGTTCTGCATCTGCACCCACAATTCGGTGGCACGATGAACAACCAGATCGTCTACCAGATGTACTACATGTTCGCCCGGCGCGGATTTGCGGTGTTGCGTTTCAACTTCCGTGGCGTGGGCCGATCCCAGGGTACGTTTGACCACGGCCAGGGTGAGCTTTCCGATGCGGCTGCCGCTCTCGACTGGGTGCAAACCGTTCATACGGACGCTCGCGCCTGCTGGATTGCCGGGTTCTCGTTTGGTGCCTGGATCGGCATGCAGCTTCTTATGCGCCGTCCAGAAGTGGAAGGGTTCATTTCGGTTGCTCCGCCGGCGAACCTGCACGACTTCTCCTTCCTCGCCCCCTGCCCGTCCTCCGGCCTGATCATCCATGGAGACAACGACAAGGTTGTTCCGCAAAAGGATGTGCAGACGTTGGTCGACAAGCTGAAGACCCAGAAAGGCATCGTAATCGATCACGAGACCATTCCGGGCGCCAACCATTTCTTCGAGAACGATATGGATGATCTGATGCAGCGTTGCGGCACCTATGTCGATGGCCGGCTGGGGCTTTCGCCATCCGATTACGTCGACATCGACTGACACGACATCGAAGCCCGCCACCCGGCGGGCTTTTTGTTTCCTGGAACGCCCGTGGTTCTCATGCCCGTTTCAACAGGCACTCCCGTTATCCGATCGGCTACCAAAGAAGATTTTCAAGGTCTGTGTGCACTCTACGCGCAGCTTATTTCGGATGACATTGACGCCGCTGAAAAGTTGCAGCACGAAACTTTTGACCAAATTCTGGCTCAACCTGGCGTCAATTTGCTTGTCGCAGACCTGAACGGCGAACTGGTTGCGACATGCATGCTGGTCATAGTTCCGAACATCACACGTGGCTGTGCGCCCTTCGCTCTTATTGAAAATGTCGTCACACACGCTGACTGGCGCGGCAAGGGAATCGGAAGAGCGCTGCTTGAAAGCGCCACTGACACGGCCTTTGCGTCTGGTTCTTTCAAGGTGATGCTGCTGTCTGGTGCGGCCAACAAGGATGCGCATCGATTTTACAAAGACCTTGGTTTTGCCACCACAAAGACGGGGTTTGAAATGCGCGCACCCGGATACCCCGCACGGACATAGACGCAAGCACTTTGCTTCAATCACGCTCCCCGGTCTGGACAGACCCGCATTTGCCTGCCTTCATTTCAAAAGGCAAAAACGGGAGGCGTAAAACATCATGGCCGGATACTTCGGAACAAAGCAGCAGGTTCAACTGCAGCAACGCGCTGAAGAGCTGTATGGCTGGACCATGGAAACTCCTGGTGCCTGCTGTAACGTCCGCATGCTCGGGACAGACGCCCCTGAGGTTTTGGGTTTCGACACTATCTTCAACTCACTCGAAAAAGACGGTGTCTTCGGATTTCGCCTGCTTGACACAAACGGACACGCAGATCTGGAGAACACACTGGCTGAAAAGGGCTACCGGCTGGACACCTGGGATGTATTTGTCGGCGACGCTGAGGCAATCAAAGCTGCAACGACGCCAATCCTTTCAAGGGACCTTCCGGACGGACTTCATACATTTTCTGGACTGGACGGAGCCGAGGGGCCGCTGACGGGTTCGTTTCAGGAATTCGTTGCCGCGGCTGGCATTGCGCCTTTATCCGGTTCATTTCTGAATGGAGACCACGGCTCCGTTGTTTCCGTCGGAGTGTTGGATGCAACGGGCGGTTTCGCGGCCTGCGCGCACGGTTATCTGCCACACAATCGGCACAGCCCATTTTGCCGCTATGCGTGGGGCGGTCTCGTAGCGGTTGCCCCCGCTCATCGTGGTAAGGGCCTGGGCACCTATGTCAACGCACTGATGGCGGACGCATGCCTGACCGGGCTTGCGGCAAGCCATCTATATGAGCTGGTGTCGGCGACGAATATGACGTCACGCCGCATGGTGGAAGGTTGTGGGCTATCCCTGTCACGACAGCTTTATTCCGGGCTGGCCACGAGCGGAGCGGAACGCTTCACCCGTTAGTGCTCCGAAACCAGCCTCCCCAGCGGCTTATCCCAGCCTCGACACACAAGACCCGCTCTTTTGAGGTTGGTATTACCCTTCAAAAGGTTTTGCACGCGGCACAATTGGGCCGTGATCCTGACCATCTTCAGGACCTGCCAGCGGGTCATCGCCTTCTGCAGCGGTGCCTGTTATCGGCGGTCCGGCATAGTCGTCAGGCGGCGGAACGGTGGAGGCGGCCTTACAATCAGTCAGCCAGATGTCGTAGACGGGATGTTCGACAGCATGGAGGCCGGGACTGGCCGCAAACATCCAGCCGGAAAAAATCCGCCGCACTTCGTTGTTGAGCGTGATTTCATCGACCTGAACAAATCCTGTCGTCAGAGGCGACTCTGTCTGAGGACGTGTGTAACAGACCCTTGGCGTGACTTGCAGCGCCCCGAACTGAACTGTCTCGCCGATGTAGACATCGAAGGAGATGATACGTCCAGTGATCTTGTCGAGCCCCGAGAAGACAGCGACCGGATTCTCGATCTTTTCCGCGTGCGCCGAAGCCAGGGGCATTACCGCCGCCATCGCCGCTATTCCAAGGCCTGCGCGCAGGCGCCTAACCGCTCTCATGATGTCAAACTGGTCCGCCATCAGCTTCAATTCGATTCCTCGGATGCCAAGCATACGTATGTTCTTTTATGCGGCGCTAGCACCGAATTGCGGCCCGGAAAAGACAAAGCTTGTTCCGAGCCTCGAAATGATCTAGCCGATTTCCGCCAAACGGCCGAGAGCCGTCTGGACCTTCTCCAGCTTTTCTCTGGATTCGGCAACTTTTTCCCGTTCACCGTCGACAACCTCTTCCGGGGCCTTGGCAACGAATGCCGGGTTTGAAAGCTTCTTCTCGATCTTGGTGATTTCACCTTCCAGCTTGCCGGCTTCTTTCTGAAGACGAGTCTTTTCGGCGCCGAGATCGATCACACCGGCGAGCGGAAGACAAACCGTGGCTTCACCAACAATGATCTGGGCTGCGCCTGAAGGAGCCGCATCTGCCAGCGTCACTGTCACAGCTCGGGCCAAACGAAGAATGGCGGACTCGTGGGTCTGCAGCCGGGCTTTGGTCTTCTCGCTGGCCCCCGTCACGATCACGGAGACCTTTGTCCCTGCCGGAATGTTCATTTCCGCGCGAACTGACCGGATTTCGGAAATCAGATCGACAAGCCAGTTGATTTCCCCAGCTGCGTCCTCGTCAGAAACCTTCGCTTCCGGCCAGGCCGCCAACATAAGCAGACTGTCCTGAGCATTGCCTTCATCACCCAGGCGCTCCCAAAGCTCTTCCGTCAGGAACGGCATGATCGGGTGCAGAACCTTCAGGATCTCGTCCAGTGCCCAAGCAGCAGTCGCGCGGGTTTCTGCCTTGGCAGCTTCGTCTTCGCCGTTGAAGATCGGCTTGGCCAGTTCAAGATACCAGTCGCAGAACGTGTTCCAGGTAAAGCGGTAGATCGCACCACATGCATCATTGAACCGAAAGTCTTCCAGAGCCGCGGTTGCTTCGGCGATGCAGCGGCCCGTCTCGGTCGCAATCCAGCGGTTGAGCGTGTGCGTGGTTGCTGCCGGATCGAACCCTTGCACGCGCGCGCATCCGTTCATTTCCGCGAACCTTGCCGCATTCCAGAGCTTGGTTGCAAAGCGTTGACCGCCTTCGGCAGCCTGGTCGGACATCCGCAGCATTCTGCGGGCCTGGACTTCCTGGCTTGCAAGCGCGAACCGGGTCGCGTCGGCCCCGAACCGTCCGATCAGATCCAGCGGATCAATCACATTGCCGGTCGACTTGGACATCTTCTTGCCCTTGCCGTCGACGACGATCGAGTTGAAATAGACCGTGTGGAAAGGCACTTCATCCATGAAATGAAGTCCCTGCATCATCATCCGGGCAACCCAGAAGAAAATGATGTCGAGGCCCGTAATGAGCACATCGGTCTTGTAGTAGCGTGCCAGTTCCGGCGTCTTGTTCGGCCAGCCCATCGTCGAGAACGGCCAGAGCGCGGAAGAGAACCAGGTATCCAGAACGTCTTCATCCCGCGTCAGCGCCTTGCCGCCGGCCATTGCAACGGCTTCTTCCTCGGAATGCGCGCAGTATTCCGTGCCGTCTTCGTCATACCAGACCGGGATCTGATGGCCCCACCAGAGCTGGCGCGAAATACACCAGGGCTGAATGTCGTTGAGCCAGTTGAAGTAGACCTTGTCGGCGTTGCCGGGAATAAGTTTGGTCGTGCCGTCCTGAACGGCTTTCAGGGCCGGTGCCGCCAATGTCTTGGCGTCGACGAACCACTGGTCGGTCAACATGGGTTCGATGACGACCTTGGACCGATCTCCGAACGGCTGCATGATTTTCTTGGATTCAACCAGTGGAAGACGTTCGGGCGCGTCCGCGCCTTCTTCCAGCGGACGAACGACTGCCCGGCCAAGTGAATTCCACTCCGGCGCCTGTCCCTTCATCCATGCGACATCTGGATGATCGGCCGGAACCGTGACGGCCAGACCTTCCGCCGTGATCTGTTCAATCACCCGTTTACGCGCTTCGAACCTGTCGAGACCGCGCAGGTCCTCCGGAACGATGTTGATCAGGTCGACCTCTTGAAGGGTCATCTCAGCGCCATTGATGATCGCCTGAGCCTTGCCGGCTTCTTCGACATAAGGCGCACCGTCGGCGCGCATCGCACCCTTGGTGTCCATGAGACGGTACATCGGGATCTTGTTACGCTGCGCGACGCCGTAGTCGTTGAAGTCATGCGCACCGGTGATCTTGACCGCACCCGAGCCGAAATCCGGATCCGGATACTCGTCTGTGATGATCGGGATCAGGCGACGATGCTCCTTCGGCCCGACCGGAATCTCACAGAGTTTGCCAACAATCGGCTTGTATCGCTCGTCATCCGGATGAACGGCAACCGCGCCGTCGCCGAGCATCGTTTCCGGGCGTGTCGTGGCAATCGAAATATAGTCGCGGGTCTCGCGAAGAGTGATGTTCCCCTCTTCGTCCTTCTCGACGTATTCATAGGTCGCGCCGCCGGCCAGCGGATAGCGGAAGTGCCACATGTGGCCATCGGTCTCGATGTTCTCGACCTCAAGATCCGAAATGGCGGTCTCCATTTTCGGGTCCCAGTTGACCAGCCGTTTGGATTTGTAGATCAGGCCCTCGTTATAGAGGTCGACAAAAACCTTGCGAACAGCCTCGGACAGGCCTTCGTCCATCGTGAAGCGTTCGCGCGACCAGTCACACGACGCCCCCAGACGCTTCAGCTGAGCGATGATTGCGCTGCCGACTTCTCCCTTGTAGCGCCACGCCCGTTCGACAAATGCCTTGCGGCCGATTTCTCTGCGGCTTGGCTCATTGCGCTCGGCCATCTGTCTTTCGACAGCGATCTGTAGCGCAATGCCTGCATGGTCCGTTCCCGGCTGCCAAAGGGTGTCGAAACCCTGCATGCGTTTCCAGCGGATCAGGATGTCCTGCAGGGTGTTGTTGAGAGCATGCCCCATATGCAGCGAACCGTTCACGTTGGGCGGCGGAATTACGATGGAAAAGGAGGCTGCGCCCTCTTTGGCACCAGCTCCGGCCTTGAAGGCCTCCGCCTTTTCCCAGGTTTCGTAAATCCGCGGCTCAACGCTGGCCGCATCGTAGGTCTTATCCAGCATCAGGGTCACTCAATGGGAGAATGAATTTCGATTTTCGTGAAGCACCGTGTAAATCGGATGCGATGCCGCAAGTCAACCGCCTATGCAGGCCAATCCCGCAGCCATGTGGCGCTTTTGGAAGGAGAAACGCCTATCCGTCGATCCGAACTTGGGTCCGAAGGCGTTTGCTGCGATAAGCAGATCATGACCGTTTCAATCCGTCCGCACCACCTGCTTTGTATGCTGACCTATCTGGGCAAGGGCTATACGCCCGCCTTCGTCGAGAACTACAGCATAATCGTTCAACGCCTGAATGACGGTGAGCCAATCGCGTTGGTGGATGGTCCTGACGCCTTGTGTCACCCCATGTTGAGCGAACCGTGCTGCCATTGCCGAAATGAAAGCGTTCGTAACAGAGACCGGACGGCGGCCAACGATATCGCACATGCTCTCGGGCACTCTGTCGAAACCGGCGACAGTTTCGTTTTAACCGGCCAGGACATAGCTCTTTTGAGAAATGCATTCGCCAACGGCGCACTCCGAAAGGCTTGCGAAGGATGCGAATGGCATGACCTGTGTTCGTCAATTGCCCGGAAAAAATACAGGGGATGCCATCTGGCACCCCCTGACTGAAAACGTCGGACAATTTCGGCCTAGCGCCGGCGCGTCACGCGCTGGATTTCCTTCTGGACCATCTGCTCCACCATGCCGGGCAGATTCTGGTCGAGCCAGGCCTTCAGCATCGGCCGCAGCATTTCCTTGACCAGCTCTTCCACTGTCTGCGCCTGGGTCCCCACAAACATGTTCGACAGATTGTCGAAAGCTGCGTGAACCGCTTCGCCAGTGTTCATCGAGGTCAGAGGGGCGTCGACGGGCACATCCGGCAGGTCGTCCGGTACCGGGCTGGTCTCCATGGCCGGCTCAGGATCGAATGCCGGTTCCGGCTCGGGTGCTGGAGAAGCCGCGAAAGATATGTCGCCGTCGTCACCGTCCAGGTCCTCAGCCATACCCTCGACCATGTCCATTGCATCGTCTTCGGGAATGGCCAATTCTTCAGTCAGCTCAAGAACATCGTCGCCTTCGTCTTCCTCGGCATCCGCGGCCATCGCCGCTGCCATATCATCCGCATCATCGTCTTCCGCGGGTATGTCTTCTTCGTCGTCGCTGCTCATGTCGAACAGCTTGTCGAGATCGTCCTGGGACATTTCGGAGGCATCGCCCATATCGTCCGTCGCCTCTTCTTCTACTGGTGTCTCTACGGGTTCAGTGCTGCCGTTTTCGCCTTCGTCGGCTCCCTGGGAGTCCTCATCGGATATGATTCGGCGGATCGATGCGAGGATTTCCTCCATCGACGGCTCATCAGCCTTCTTCGCCTGCGCCATGACTTCCCCCGTACTTACCGGCTACGCTCAGGAACAATCGGTTCCGTCAAAATGATTCGTTAACCGAAATTATGAGGGTCCATAGGAAACGCGCAAAGTGAACGCGCTCCGATGCATCGCCTTATCCCCTTTTTAGTCGGAAATTACCGACCACGGGTGGATATCGCCCAGGCGTTTCTCGTCATCCTTCGTAAATTTATCAGGATGTTATGCCAAACAACAAAAGCAGCTGAAGATCTTTCGACCATCAGCCACCATCGTGACGGAGACAAGTTACGAGTTTCTTAGCGCCCATCCGGTGTACGCAGTCCGAACCATTGATCGCGCACGGCCTGGTAATGCTGTTTCGGATTGTAGCGGGCAACACTGAGGCCGAGCGATTCTGCATCCAACCGGCCTACAGAGGCGACCAGCTGATAGCCACTTACGATCCGGTTACGCTGTGCGGTCACGAGATTTGATTGCTGTATCACCAGTTCACGCTGCGCATCCAAGACATCAAGCGTTGTCCGCTGACCGACGCGCTGCTCTTCAATGACACCTTCCAAGGCGAGCTGCTGCGCCTTGACGGCGGCCTGTGCCGCAACAATGGACGCTTCAGCAGCCTGGTAATTGCCCCAGGCGGAAATGACGTTGGCCCGAATCTGATCGCGTGCGACATCCAGCTGCAATCGGGTCTGGCCCAGTTCTTCCTTCGCCTGACGAACCCGCGAGGACACGCCACCACCCTGGTACAGCGGAATGCTGACATTCCCGAAGATCTGGGCATTGTCGCTATAGTCGGTCACGGGTGACGGGTTCCAAGATCTGGAAACGCTGCCATCAAGTGTTACTGTCGGCAGAAGCTCACCTTCGATCGTCTTGATGTTGAAGATGGCGGCATCGACCAGATGCTGAGCCTGACGGATCAGCGGCTGGTGCGTTTCGCTCATCTGCATCGCGTTTTCGATGGACTTCGGAACAAAACGGCTGATGGACGTGTCGGCCGACAGGCTGCGTGCTTCCACACCGATGATCTGGCGATAGATGGCACGACTGGTGTTCAGGTTGGCCATTGCGGTGTTGAGGCTGGCACGTGCTTCGGAAGCACGGGCTTCCGCCTGGCTCACATCCGTCCGGGTGCCTTCACCTACATCGAACCTGTCGCGAGCGGCCCTGACCTGTTCCTGGAGGAAAGCAAGGTCACTACGCTGCAGCGACACAAGAGCGGTATCCCTGATCACATCCACATAGGATGTGGCGGCGTCGAGCAGTGTGTCCTGTTCCGTCGACATAAGGCTTTCGCGCTGAGCGCGAACAACAGCTTCTGCCTGACGAGTGGAGTTGATCGTCCGGAAGCCACGGAACAGGGTCTGACTGATGGTCAGGGAGATCGACGCATTGTTGCGGTAGTCGATCGTCGAGTCGGCCCCTGTTGCGAGACGCCCGGCCGCTGCTGATGCCGTCACTGTCGGCCGCCATCCGGACAACGCCTGCGGCACGTTTTCATCCACACCACGAAGCTGCGCACGGGCTGCATTCAAGGTGGGGTTATTGGAATAGGCAAGAGCCAGCGCTTCTCTGATCGTTTCCGCTTCAGCGGGAGACAGGGAGGCACCAGTTAACGAGGCAGCGGAAACGCCCCCCATCAGCCCTACAGCAATGGTCAAAACTTTTAGAGTTGAACGACCAGACACCCCACACTCCTTACGGGTCAACCGACTTGATCATGTTGAGTAAACTGATGGGTGTTATTCTTCAACCGTTTGAGAGCGGATAATTGCGAATTTCCCCGAGTGCGGCTTAATGGCAACAAGTTCCCGCTGCATAAAGTCCAAATCTGATTGTCAAAGAAAAACCCGCCGGACTCCAGCGGGTTTCCAATTATCTGACATGGCGTCGACGCTTCAGAATACGAACTCTTCCGCTTTGGCGAAGCCCGGCAAAAGGCTCACAGATGCATTGAAGCCGAATCGGCTGCTGACCGCAGTGCCCGACTTTTGGTAAAGCTTGGCGACACCGGATCCACCGCGACCTTCGATCACGGCCAGGCGGCCAGCGGGCTTCAACTGGTCTGTCAGCGTCTGTGGCAATACCTCAACAGCACCATCCACAAGAATGACATCGTAAGGGCCCTCGGAGGAATAGCCCTCGGCCAATGCCCCTTCCACGACCACCGCATTTTCAATGCCGAGGTCTACCAAAACCTCAGTGGCGGTCTTGGCGAGATCCGGATTTTCCTCCAGAGCGACGACAGAAGCAGCAAGTTTGGAGACCACGGCTGCGCTGTAGCCAGTTCCCGCGCCGATGACCAGAACGATATCGCCTTCCTGGATTTCAGCCAGCTGCACCAGCTTTCCGAAAATATGCGGCTTCATCAGCATGCGGCCCGTATCGGCCCCGCCAACCGGAAGGTCCTCATCAATATAGGCAACGGCACGCTTGGATGCCGGTACGAAGCGCTCGCGCGGCACCAGTTCCATTGCGTCCAGAATCCGGTGATCGGTCACATCGTTGGTACGCAGCTGGTTATCCACCATCTTGCGGCGGGACTGATTAAAGTCCGTCATATCGGCCCTCACTTTGACATGCCGGATTACCGGCGCCTCTTGAGAAACGTTCATTAGCGATGCAAAGGCTGCCTGACAAGTATCCGTGCAAACAGATCCCGCAATCGCACCACGTTTCTGCGGAAAATAGACTGCGACAAAGGGGTTTCTTCAAATCGGTCTCCCGCAACGGTGGAAATGTGTACGGCGTTAAATTCAGGGCTTGACCAAATCGCGCAACTGTTTGATAAGGCGCGGCACACCACCTAGGGGCCCTGTGGCGGAGTGGTGACGCAGCGGATTGCAAATCCGTGTACACCGGTTCGATTCCGGTCGGGGCCTCCACTTCCTGTTTTCGCTCAGATCGTTTTTCACGTGCCGTCGCCTGGACGGTGCTGGTGATTTCTTGATCCGTTGCACCTTGGCCTCTTTTCAGAAGCGCTGCAAACGGGAAATCCTCGTGAATGTGCAATCCGAAAACGCCGCTGCCGAACGGTAAGTTTTGAGCGTATCTTCACGCAGCAACTTCAAGACCGCTGGAAAACGACTAGGATGTGCTCCCCTTTTTTAGGATTCGTGGCCTGCCGAAAACGGCGACCTTCAACTCCCCCCCTTTGCCCGCTTGCCCGCTTTGCCTCGACGTTTGATGTCGAAGACCTATAGCCGAGCCGGACAGATCGCAGCGGTCCGTCGGTCCCTGAACATCCCATGCGCCTACTTTCTGGCTTGACCTGACGTTACAATTTCCCGGAAGCTCACCTCATGAAGGAACCGAGTTTCACCATCGGGGTCGAGGAAGAATATCTCCTTGTGGACAAATCGACCCGCAAGCTGGCGAGTTCGCCGCCGCCCGAGCTCTTCAAGGCTTGCGAAAGCGCCC
This sequence comes from Stappia sp. BW2, assembly GCF_008107695.1. Classification (GTDB taxonomy): domain Bacteria; phylum Pseudomonadota; class Alphaproteobacteria; order Rhizobiales; family Stappiaceae; genus Roseibium. The sequence continues at coordinate 1,566,517 of NZ_VIRG01000070.1, forward strand.
TTGAAGGACGGGTCAGTCCTGAATTCCTGAAATGCCAGATAGAGGTTGGCACACCGGTCTGCTCCAGTCTTCAGGAGGTGCGATCTGAACTCGGGTTCCTCCGCAAGACGATTGCGGACGAAGCCGCAGCGTTCGACCTGGCACCAATTGCTTCCTCAACGCACCCGTTCGCAGATTGGACGGACCAGCCGCACACAGACAAGGAACGCTACAACGAAATCGCCAGGACCATGCAAGTCGTGGTCAAGCGCATGGTGATCTGTGGCATGCATGTGCATGTCGGCATCGAGGATGAGGAATTGCGCATCGAGCTGTTCAACCAGCTCGCCTATTTCCTGCCGCACTTGCTGGCCCTCAGCACATCGTCGCCTTTTTGGCGAAGCCGGAACACCGGCCTGAAATCGTACCGGCTGTCGGTTTTCAACGAGATGCCGCGAACGGGGCTGCCGCCCGGTTTCAATAGCTATTTCGACTATCTGCACACGGTTGATATTCTCGTTCGCGCCGGCGCCATTGAGGATGCCACCAAGATCTGGTGGGACCTGCGACCCTCGGACAGGTTTCCAACGTTGGAAATGCGCATAACCGATGTCTGCCCGCTGCTGGACGATGCAATGGCGATTGCAGCAACTTTCCGATGCCTATGCCGAATGCTTTTCAGGTTGCGCCGTGTCAATCAGGGCTGGCGGCAGTATTCGCGGTTTCTGCTGGCGGAAAACCGTTGGCAGGCACAACGGCACGGAAGCACTGCCAGACTGATCGATTTCGGCCTGAATGAAACAACAGCTTTCCCGGACATGATCGAAGAGCTGATCGAACTCATCCAACCCGACGCCGTTCATTTTGGCTGTGAGGCCGATGTGGCCCACCTGAGAGAGATTGCTGCAAGGGGAACATCCGCTGAACGCCAACTCAAACTGGCCGGAGACATTCCAGAGGACGGTCAGATACCTCAGGACACCCTTGTAAAGGTTGTCGACCAACTGATTTCGGAGACTCAACAAGGGCTTTGACGGAAGGAAACCTTCCCAGGTCTTGAAACGTGATAACAACCGAATTATCGCGGCGGCGTGCCATGTGTGCCTGTGTGAAAAAAGTCCGAAGAACCGGTGAGCACAAACGCAAACTCGTCAATTTCCTCTATAACCGCCGCTGCCGAGCGTGACAGGCCCGACCTGGGGCGCATGCCGCGCTGTGCCTTGATCAACGCCTGCCGTGCAAGGGCAAGCTGAACCAGCAGAGCTTCACGTTCGGTATCCTGCAATGGTGAATGACGGCTGCTTTTTGGCATCGGGCGTCCTTTCGTGCACTTTATGATCAATTTGTTCTTCTTTTGTTCTTTCTTCTGCAAATCGCCAGGCCTGTCAATGCGCCTCAGGTTGCTTTGTGGTGTGCCGTACCCGCCGCCCTTGCACGCAATCGGTAACCGAACTGACAGGTTTCGCCATAAACGCTTGAAAGCACGAGCACCTTGCGCTTAACAACGAGATGCTGCCTCCGAGCAGACTTTGGAGACGTTCCTGCGGCAGCGCATGTCGGGAACCGTCTGTACTTTTGATCTTTCAACCGGCTAGATGACTGGACGAAGGGTGGATTGTCCGATCCGCCAACTGCAAGAGGCATATTCGATGGAACACGGCGGGGATTTGACCCTTGCGATTGAGCGCTTTGGCGGAACGCGGGACGACTGGCTGGATTTGTCGACCGGGATCAATCCCTACAGCTACCCTGTGCCGGACGCTCTGCCGTCTTCAGCCTGGACCGCCCTGCCCGCACGCGGCGCGGAAGAACATCTGATTGCAGCCGCCCGAAACGCATACCGTATTCCAGACCATCTCGGTGTCATTGCAGCGCCGGGGACGCAGATCCTCCTGTCGCTGCTGCCGACGATCCTGCCGGATGGACCGGTGGTCGTGGCCACTCCGACCTACACCAGTCACAAGGATGCCTGGACCAGGGAAAGCCGCGCACCAATTGAGGTGTCCAGCGTCTACTCCCTGCCCGCCGATACGAAAATCCTGGTACTCGTCAACCCGAACAACCCGGACGGGCGTCTGACAGATGTCAAAAGCCTCATCGAGATCGCACAGACATTGAGTGCAAGAGGCGGCTATCTGGTGGTTGACGAAGCCTTTGCGGATGTCGTTCCGGGAGCCAGCCTGCTGCCGCATATCGGTACGGAAAACGTCGTCGTGCTGAGATCCTTCGGCAAGTTCTTCGGTCTTGCCGGTTTGCGTATCGGCTTTCTCGCCGGTGAAAAGACTGCGATCTCCAGCATGTCCAGACTTCTCAATAGCTGGAGCCTCAGCGGTCCGGCACTGGAAATCGGTGCCAAAGCCTTGAGAGACAGTGCCTGGCAGGACCGGATCACCCGGCAGTTGATTGAGGATATGGCGGACCTCACCGTTGCCCTTTCACAAGCCGGCCTTAGCGTATTCGGCGGCACACCTCTTTATGCGCTCGCCGGTCTGCGGAATCCGAAGGCCTTGCATGAAAGCCTCGCCCGCAGACGGATCTGGACACGGATATTCGACTACGCCCCAACCTGGATCCGTTTCGGCCTGCCCGGTGGCCCGGAAAACCTGAAACGTCTGACCGACGCTCTTGACGAAGCGCTGCAAGAGGTCTGACGGACTGGAATGCTCCTCTACGACCACGCCCTCTGGCTGCTTCTCGCCGCGCTGTTACTGGACGCATTGATCGGCGATCCTGATTGGATGTGGCAACGCTTGCCACATCCGGTCGTCTGGATCGGCAAAGTAATCGGGCTGTTCGACCGTCGTTTCAACAAGACGGAATACGCCCCTGAAACGCGAAAACTCGGTGGCGTTCTGACATTGCTTGTTCTGCTCGCCGGTGCCGGATTTATCGGTGCCGCAATTGAGGCAACCGCCAACTGGCTGCCTTATGGCAGGGTGCTTGAGGCTGTCGTGGCCGCGATTTTCATTGCCCAGAACAGTCTCTACCGTCACGTCGCCGCGGTCCGGGACGGGTTGATCAAAGACGGGTTGGACGGGGGGCGCAAAGCGGTTTCCATGATCGTCGGACGCGACCCGAACCGACTGGATGAGGCCGGTGTCTCGCGGGCAGCCATCGAGTCCTGCGCCGAGAACTATTCTGACGGGATCATGGCACCTGTCTTCTGGTTCGCCATGCTCGGCCTTCCCGGATTGATCGCCTACAAGGCAGTGAACACGGCCGACAGCATGATCGGCCATAAGAACGAGGTTTATGCCGACTTCGGCTGGGCCGCTGCCAGGTTCGACGATCTGATCAACCTGCCCGCGTCACGCCTCGCGGGTCTTTTTATCGCTCTCTGCGCGCCCTTGTCCCGAGGTTCGGTGCGCAAGAGCATCGCCTGTATTCTGGATGATGCGAGAAAACACCGCTCGCCGAATGCCGGCTGGCCGGAAGCCGCCATGGCAGGTGCGCTGAACCTGGCGCTTGCAGGGCCGCGGGTCTATCCGGGGTATACGGTCAACGACCGCTACCTGAATACAAGCGGACGCAAGGATGCAAGGGCGGAAGATATCACGCGCGCCTTGAGGATCCTGGTCGGCTGCTTCGCGCTTGAAGCATTGCTGATTGCAGGTCTGGCGCTGTTGTTGGCCTTCTAGATCAGGCGTTGTCACCTGTTCTGCGTGCAATCTTCAGGATGGACTCTACATCGAGGACCTGGTCCAGATGCCGTGCGAGATCGTCCAGAATCCGGTCGATGTCTTGATCGTAGCTGAGCTCTGACCGGACGCAGAGAGCCTCCAGAAATGCGGCACGGAAATCATCGTCGGTGAAAAGGCCATGGATGTAGGTTCCATAGACGCGACCATCCGTCGAGACCGCACCATCTGCCCGCCCCTCATCAAGTCGCATCATGGGGTTGGCACAATCCGGCCCGGACGTGCGGCCGACATGAATTTCGTATCCGGAGACAGGGGCTCCGCTGGCAACATGGGTACCGCGTGCGGCAATGGTTGATTTTTCTGCCGTCAGGATGGTTTCGACATCCAGATATCCGAGTCCTTCCGCCGTTCCAGGAGATCCCTCGATACCCTCCGGATCGGAGATGGTCTTGCCCAGCATCTGGTAACCGCCACAAACGCCCAGAATATGCCCGCCCCGGCGATGGTGTGCCTTGAGATCAATGTCCCACCCCTGCTTTCGAAAGAAAGCAAGGTCTCCGACCGTGGACTTCGACCCGGGTAAAAGCACAACGTCGGCGTCTCCCGGCAACGGCGTGCCGGGCTGAACAAGCTCCAGTGTTACGCCCGGTTCAAGCCGGAGCGGATCGAGGTCATCAAAATTGGCAATCCGTGAAATCACGGGCACGACAATCTTCAGGCCGCCATCCCCAAAACCGTCTGACAGACCGAGTGCATCCTCCGCAGGAAGTTTCGCTGCGTCGGCAAACCACGGCACAACGCCAAGACCCTGCCATCCGGTGCGTCTTTCGATTTCCCGCAAGCCCTCATCAAACAGGCTTGGGTCGCCCCGGAACCGGTTGATGAAAAAGCCCTTGATGCGCTGACGTTCTTCATCTTCCAGAACCGCGCAGGTTCCCACAACGGAGGCGATGACACCGCCGCGGTCGATGTCTGCACACAGGATCACCGGCAGATCAGCGGCTTCGGCGAAGCCCATGTTAGCGATGTCACCAGACCTTAGATTGATCTCCGCAGGGCTGCCAGCGCCTTCCACAATCACCAGATCCGCACCTGAAGCGTTTATCGAGAAACTTTCCAGAACTCTCGGTAATAATTCCGCTTTCTGCTTTCCATACTCCCGTGCCCTCATCGTCCCATGGCGCTGCCCCTGGACGATCACCTGCGCACCGATGTCCGTCTCGGGCTTCAACAAAACCGGGTTCATATGAACACTCAAGGGCACGCGGCAGCCCATGGCTTGCAACGCCTGGGCTCTCCCGATCTCGCCACCATCGGCGGTCACGGCAGCATTGTTCGACATGTTCTGTGGCTTGAAAGGGCGAACCGACAGGCCGCGGTTGGCAAACAGACGGCACAGACCAGCAACGATCAGGCTTTTGCCGACATTCGAACCCGTACCCTGGATCATGATTGCCGGCACCTTGCCGGTGGACATCTGTTCTGCCATTCAATTTCAGTCTTTGCCGAAAGGAGGCGCCCCATAAGGCCGGAACTCGGAGGGGATCGGCAGGTTGGCGAGCCGCAGCTCGAGTATCAAGCGGACCGTCGGACGCACAGCGAACAGAACAGACCCGATAACGAACAACCAGGTACCCGCATAAATCAGGCTGTCGTAGAAAAAGAAGATACTGCCGACAAGAAAGGTCAAGGCGGCCAGAAACTCGACGATGGTTCGATAAAGTTCGTATTTTCGAACTATTTCCACATGCGTCTGCGAGGCCGTGCGGAGACGATGGTCGAATAGCTTTTTCATCCTCGTTTCCCCCTAATTTTCATCGTGTTGAGCGACCCTGAGGACAGGTCCTAGAACTCGATGCCTTCCTGGGGTTTCACGCCAGACCGGAACGGGTGTTTTATCTGGGTCATGTCGGTTACGAGATCGGCGATATCGATCAGCTCGTCCTTGGCATTGCGCCCGGTGATGACGACATGGACGTCCTCCGGTTTTTCGTTCTTCAGGAAGTCGACGACCTCGTTGATGTCGAGATAGTCGTAGCGCAGCACGATGTTGAGCTCGTCGCACAGGATCAGGCGATACTCGCCGGAAGTGATCATCTCCTTGGCGGCTTGCCAGGCTTCGTTCGCCGCATCGATATCCCGCTGACGGTCCTGAGTTTCCCATGTGAAGCCCTCACCCATCCGCTTGATCGTGACAAGATCGGAGAAGCGTTCCAGAGCCATGCGCTCGCCGGTCTCGATCCGCCCCTTCACGAATTGCACCACGCCCACCTTGTGGCCGTGACCGAGCGAGCGGAACACCATTCCGAAACCGGCTGTCGATTTGCCCTTGCCCTTGCCGGTGTGGACGATCAGCAAGCCCTTTTCAAGGGTCTTGGTCGCCATGATCTTGTCACGCGCGGCTTTTTTCTTGCGCATCTTTTCCGCATGGCGGGCATTGAGTTCTTCTTCGGTCTGTTCCGGCTTGTCCTTGTCGGCGGTCACGATGCGTCCGTCCCTTCCAGTCTTGTTTTCAAATCATTTAGTACAGCATGGGTCGAATTGCGCCGCGGCGTCCAGAGGCCGCGTTCGATTGCTTCCAGAAACCGGTCCAGCATTTCATTGAGCCCGGCCGGATTGGCGTCCTTGAGGAAGTCCAGGACTGCTTCGTTGTCCAGATAGGCATCATAGAGCTGGTCAAAATGGTGATCACCAACGGCCCGGGTCGTTGCGGCAAAGGCAAAGAGATAGTCGAGCGTGGCAACCATCTCGAAAGCCCCCTTGTAGCCATGCCGCATGACACCCGCGATCCACTTCGGATTTGCCGCCCGTCCACGCACGACCCGGCCGATTTCCTCAGACAAGGTGCGCACCACAGGGCTTTCCGGCCGCGAATGGTCGTTGTGATAGACCGATGGCGCGTCGCCTTTCAGCGCTTCCACCGTGGCCGCCAACCCGCCTTCGAACTGGTAGTAATCATCACTGTCGAGGAGATCGTGCTCGCGGTTGTCCTGATTGTGCAGGACGGCATCGACGGTTTTTAGTCTGGTTTCAAGATCGTTTCTGGCAACAGCGCCTTCCGCTCCGCCCCCATAGGCGTATCCGCCCCAGGTGAGGAAGGCATCGGCAAAATCCGCGCGTTCTTCCCAGAGATTCTCATCGATCAATGCCTGAAGGCCTGCACCATAGGCACCCGGTTTTGAACCAAAGACGCGGAACCCTGCTCTGCGGTCGGCTTCGGCCTTGTCCAGCCCCTCGGCCTGAAGCCTCATGCTTTCCGACCGCATCCGCGCAGCAACCGGGTTGGCTTCGTCCGGCTCCTCCAGCGCACCGATCGCACGGGCAGCGCTGTCAAAAAGGTCCATCTGGTGGGGAAAGGCGTCGCGGAAGAACCCCGAAACCCGCAAGGTGACATCGATACGCGGACGTCCAAGTTCGGCCAGTTTCAGGATTTCAAACCCGGTGACCCGACCGGATCCCTGTTCCCAGACCGGCCGCGCGCCAATCAGAGCAAGTGCCTGGGCAATGTCGTCGCCGCCGGTTCGCATGTTGGCTGTGCCCCAGCACGTCAACACGAGTGATTGCGGCCATTCGCCTTCTTCCTGGAAAAACCGTTCAGCAACGAGTGACGCGGATTGCCAGCCGAGCCGCCATGCGGTCTCGGTTGGAACGGCGCGCACATCGACAGAATAGAAATTCCGGCCGGTGGGCAGCACATCCGGACGCCCACGCGACGGGGCTCCGGATGGTCCAGGGGCTACGAAGCCGCCAGCGAGCGAGGTCAGCACCGCCGATGTTTCAGCATCGCCGGAGCCGGTTACAGCCGGACGCAGGACCGCGTTCAGATCGCCCATAACGGCAAGCGTCGAAAGCCAGCTTTCAGGCACTTCACGGCTCCCTGCAACGAACTCCCGAGCAAGCCTCTCAATCCGCTCGACCGTGTCGCCTTGTGAGCGCCAGGGAGCCTCAAGGACATTTGCCAGGACGTCTGGCCGACCTTGCTGCCAGGGGGCAGCGAAATCGCAATCCAGAGGATCGAAGCCATCGAAATGAAGGTCCGCTGCGATGGCCCGTTGCAGGCTCTGTTGCTCTGGCTTGCTGCCACGCGGCACCCTTGCGAGCGCAACCAGCAGGTCGGTCAAAAGATCGCCAACCGGGCTTTCCCCGAGAATATGCAGCCCATCCCGGATCTGCAGTTCCTTGAGATCACACAGATGGGCGTCCAGGCGCGCAAGACGTGTTTCCTCGTCCATCGCGTCGGTGATGCCGATATCCTTGTCCAGACCATGTCGTGCGGCGGCGTCCAGAATGTCGCGCGTCAACGCCTTCAGACGGCGCGGATCGACACCGCTTGCCAGGTAATATTCATCCAGCAAGGTCTCCAGCTCTTCCGCAACGCCATGGCTCTCTGCGCGCGTCAGGGGCGGCGTCAGGTGATCGACGATGACAGCCGCCGTGCGCCGTTTGGCTTGGGCACCCTCGCCCGGGTCGTTGACGATGAACGGATAGATGTTCGGAACCGGCCCCAGAACGGCCTCAGGAAAACAGCTTTCGGCGAGTGCCAAGGCCTTGCCGGGCAGCCATTCCAGATTGCCATGCTTACCGAGGTGGATGACGGCATCGACCGCGAAATGCTCGCGCAGCCAGATGTAGAAGGCAAAATAGTGATGCGGCGGCACAAGCGCTGGATCGTGATAGGTCTCCTTCGGATCGATATTGTAGCCACGCGCGGGCTGAATACCGACCACCTGATTGCCGAACCGGTGCAGCGCCAGCCGAAAGTGACCACCTGTTACGTGGGGATCGTCTGAAGGGGCGCCCCAGCGCTCAACAACGGCCGATCGCACGGCGTCAGGCAATCTGTTGAACGAGCGCTCGTAGTCTTCAAGTGACAGCGCCTGATAGTCTGCCTTGCCGGCCCGGCCCTCCAGCGCATTGGTTACGCCGGACGTCAGGATATCCATCAGATCGGCTGATGTTTGCGGCCCGTCTCCGGTGTCGTATCCGGCAGCGGTCATGGTCTTCAGCAGGCGTACGCAAGACGCCGGTGTGTCAAGCCCGACGCCGTTGGCAAGACGCCCGTCCCGGTTCGGATAGTTTGCAAGAATAAGCGCGGATTTCCTGGCCTCTGCCGGTTTCCGTCCGAGTTTGGCCCAGGCGGCTGCCAGTTCTGCTGTGAACCTGATCCGGTCAGGCACAGGCGTAAAGGCAACCGGAGTCGATTGCGTGGTCTCGTCAAAGACACCTTCTTCCTTGAACGAAACCGCCCGCGTCAGGATACGGCCATCGATCTCCGGCAACACGACATGCATGGCAAGGTCGCGGATCGACAGGCCCTGATCACTTTCTTGCCAGCCCTCTTTCGAGGATGATGAGAAGACGACCTGCAGCACAGGTTTGCCCGGTCGGTCCAGCGGTGTCGGCTGATGGGCAGCACCGGCTTTGGAGACAGCAAAGGCCGTGCCGTTCAAGACAACGTCGGGTGGAGCCGCGTCGAACAGGCCTTGCAGGATGGCGACGGATTCCGCTTCCTTCAGGCTGGAAACGTAGATCGGCAGCGCATTGATGCCTGCCTTGTCGAGCGCATCGATGAGGGCGTCCAGAGGCGCGGTCTGGGCGCCTTGAACCAGGGCGCGATAAAAGGTGATTGCGGCCACCGGTCTGGCAGGGTCACGCCAGGATGCCTTCAATTGTGCAATGTCGGGTGCTGCTTTCCCGGCAAGATAAATTCCGGCACGAGGAAGGGGCACCGGATGCGCCGGTTCTTCGCCCTTTCCAATCAGATAGGCTGCGTATCTCAGGGCGTTGGCGTAATTTTCCGTTCCGCCTTCGACACAGTACCGCCAGAAACGGTGCACTTCGGCCGATGTTCTGGTGGACCGCGACGTCAGGTCTTCGTCCCATTTGTCGTCACCCGGAACGACAATCAGATCGATACCGTTCGCACGGACTTCCTCTTCGAACCTTTCCAGGCCGTAGCGCCAGTATTCCACTCCGCCCAGAATCCGCAGAACAATCAACCGGGACCCACGAACTGTCTGTTCCGCATAAAGATCAACCGAGTAGGGATGCGACAAGGCCATCAGGTTGGCGAGCCGTAGCTCCGCCCGGTCCGCCCCGAGACGGCCTTGCGCCGCAGCAAAGCTGCCCAGTTCGGTGTCTGCAGCGGACAGGAACAGAATGTCGGCCGGAGACTGGCCGAGATCGACCGCGTCCCCACCGTCATCGATCCGGCGTGTCTGACTGGCAAGAATGTGCATGCTTGGTCTTTATTTCCGGCTTGTTTTCAGCGTGTCAGGCAGCAGCCGTCAATTCACCCAGCAGACCACGCACCGCAGCCAGATCCAGACCTTTCAGACCAATCACGACAAGCTTGCCGCTGCTTTCGGCTCCAGCGGCGAACCAGATTTCGACCCGTGGACCAACGGCCTGCACCATTGCCGGCGCCGCCTTACCCTCGATCTTCACGGCGCCCTTGATGCGCAGAACGCCTTTTTGCGTCATGGCTTCAAGAACCTTTGTCTCGGCCTCTTTCAGGCTCACGAAGGACGAGACGTCCAGCACGTGGCTTTCAAAATCATCGTGATGGTGATGATCGTGGTGATGGTGGTCATCATCGTGGTCGTGGTCGTGGTCATCGTCGTGATCATGATGGTCATCATGGTGGTGATGATGTTCGTGACGGTCCGTCATGTCGTCCTCGGCAGCAGAGCCCCTACCGAGCAGAACTTCAATCGGGAGCGTGCCGTTTTCGGATGCCACCACGTGAACGGCTGGACGGACATCGGCGGCGATCTTCTCGTGCACCTGTTTCAGGGCGTCTTCCGAAACGAGATCGGCCTTGTTCAGCACAACAAGATCGGCGCACCGCAGCTGGTCATGGAAGAGTTCTTCGACCGGACTGTCGTGATCCAGGGCTTCGTCAGCAGCACGCTGTGCAGCAAGCGCATCCTCATCAAGTGCGATCCGGCCTTCGGCGAGTGCGGCTGCGTCAAGCACGGTCACAACACCATCGACCGTTACCTTCGGTTTCACGCTCGGCCAGGAAAAGGCCCGCACAAGCGGCTGCGGCAGCGCAAGACCGGAAGTTTCGATGACAATGTGCTCCGGCGGATTGTCCCGCGCGAGCAGCATTTCCATGGTCGGGAGAAAATCGTCGGCAACGGTGCAGCAGATGCAGCCATTGGTCAGCTCAACCACTTCCTCTGCGGCGCAATCAGGGTCCGCGCATCCGTTTACCAGGGAGCCGTCGAATCCCATGTCACCGAATTCGTTGACGATCAACGCGATCCGTTTGCCATTGGCGTTGGTCAGCAAGTTGCGGATCAGCGTGGTTTTGCCGGCGCCCAGAAACCCAGTGACAATGGTTGCCGGTATTTTCGCGCCGGGCTGCAAGGAAGAAGTGGTCATAGTTTGATATCCGGTTGTGAATTGGGTTTCAAAAGCAGCGGCAGCCCCGCAGCGACAAAGACGACCTGGTGGCACTCCTGTGCCATATCCTGGTTCAAACGCCCCTGCGCATCGCGAAACGACCTCGACAGTCTGTTCTCCGGCACAATTCCCATGCCGACTTCGTTGGAAACGAAGACGCAAGGGCCTCTCAGATCCTTAAGAACGGAGCGAAGTTGCGCAGTTTCAGCCACAACGTCCTTGTCAGCGAACATGAGATTGGAAAGCCAGAGCGTGAGGCAATCGACCAGAACCACGCGGTCTGCTCCGCATTCGCCTTGAAGAACGGAAACCAGATCGAGCTGTTCTTCCACGGTGTACCAGGACGGGCCGCGCTGATCCTTATGGGCGGCGATGCGACTGGCCATTTCGTCGTCGTGGGCAGCGCCAGTCGCGACATAGATTTTCCGCAGACCGGTTTCATGGGCGAGCTTTTCCGCCAACCGGCTTTTGCCGGAGCGGGCACCGCCGAGGACCAGTGTCGTCCTCTCGCCAGTTGAATGCGTCATTCCTTCTCCCCGCCGTCCGCCCGACAGCGCCATAGGGTTGCCAATGCGACGGCCGGTCTCCTGGCTTGCGGCTCAGCGCGGTCTGTACCCCTTCCCGGCCCCATAAGGACGCCAGTGGTTTTCGTACAGCCACTCACCGCTCACAGTTGCGGGGGCAGCTCCGGACCTGGACTTGAAAAAGTCCGCACCGGATTCCCGTTTCATCCGGATCGGGCATTGCCTGTTCCGGAACCGTCGGTTTCTTCCTAAACGGATCTTGAGGCCGACACAAGCAGCAGAAAGACTCGGTCACTTGCCCCGGTGATCCGGCATATCCACCCACGCCTACGCCATCTTGAGTCAAAGTCCGGCGATGGCACTGCTCAATTGCCTCGCAAGGGCGCTATCAAACAGCGCGGAACGTAGGGTTTTCCAAGCTCCACAGTCGGTCTAGCGTTCTGAAATATATCGAGTTTTCCACATAGCCTTCAAAAAAATGACGGCGCGATGAAAAAAACACCCTCGGGGGCTTGGCAAACGGATGAAGCCTTTGATATACGCATCTCCATCGACGGGGCGGCAACGCGCTGGCCCCGAGCGTGGTGATCCCCAGTAGCTCAGTTGGTAGAGCAAGCGACTGTTAATCGCTGGGTCGCTGGTTCGAGTCCGGCCTGGGGAGCCATCACCACCTCTTCTTTTTTCCCAAAACGTCCGATTCAAATTGGTTGGAAACAACGAGTTCCTCCCGTTCGCGATTGCATGCGGCAAGGTTTTCTTGCGCCTTGCAACCAACAGGTCACATCGCCGCGGACCGAAAAAGTGAGCCGCGTTCCGGGGCAGAACATCTCCCTATCGTCACGTCGACATTCATCCGTTGATCCCTGACGGCTCTCGCGTGAATGCGCGCAGGAGACGATGACGAGAGTCCCTTTCTTGATAAAATCCACGACGTCTCGTATCGTGAAATAACGTTAAGTTACTTGCGTTGGTTTCTGGGCAATTTCATCGCCAGAATTGCACCTGCAGATCTCAAAAGCCGGACACCTCTCATGATCGGCGATACAGAGCGATCCATTCCAGCAGTCACAGCAGCTCCCGGTTATGCGGAGTTTCTCGAAAGCTACTGTGACAAGGAGCAGCCCTTGCTCATCAAGGGATTGGCTAAAAGCTGGCCAGCGCGAGAAAAATGGATTTCCAAAGGACTGCGGTCGGACCTGCATAGCCTGCCATCCGTTCGCGACAGAGGCGTCTTTTTCGTAAGCCGGTCACCTGTTCTTGAGCAGGACATCGAGATGCCGGAGTTTTTGAAGGAGGTCCTCTCTTCTGACCGGATAATGAAAGATTCCGTCGCCTGGAGATTCTGGGTGAACAGCAGGAACAACCGAACGGAATTTCACTACGATACCAACGCAGAGAATGTCATCACCGTACAGGTTAAGGGGCGAAAGGAATGGGTGCTCGTATCGCCTGACACTCCGCTGCCCTGCTATCCGTTCACCAATTTTTCCCTTCTGAAAGACGAAGAATAACTTCTGAAAAACAAACAGTTTTACAAATTCGACCTGGAGGAAGGCGATCTTCTTTACCTCCCGCCGCTTTGGTACCACCGCGTGGTTGCCAAGGAAGACGAGAACATCAACATCAACTGGACGTTCACGAAGCGCGAAACCTCGGTCGTTTCGAAGGAATTCAAGCGAGATATGGAGCGCTGCGGATTGCTGCATTCCTTCAAGAACAGCGATTCCGCGCTGGTTCGGCGCAGCTATGACACCGCCATTCGCGCCCTTCCCAATGTCGGCGGGATTGGCTGGGGTCTGAAATCGTTCATTTCATCGCCCTATAGACCGAGCCGCGCTGCTCTGGTTAGCCGATTTTTCAAGGAACTGCTGCAAATACCGAACACACTACTGACGCTTCCAAATGTTCGATCAACGCTGAAAAAGGTCGACAAGACGTAAGCGACGAGACTCCAAGACTTCCCATCCCCCCTCGAATACCAGGCAGACAGCTTTTCGCCGTCATACTTTCATGGCTAAGCTCTTGCCTGTTGCTGTCCTGCAATCCAAACGCTCTCAACGCCAAAATTTTTGCCGAACTGCACAAAATCGGCCGGAAAGCCTTCTTCGAAACGGCCGAGAGGGCGACCAAGCACATCAGCGGGATCGCTGGTAGCCATCGCCAGCGCCGTTTCAAGCGGAAGCTGGAGCGTTTCCGTCAGAAACTTCAGGGACGCGGGAAGATCGATGTCGGCGCCGGCCAGAGTGCCGTCTTCCAGGGTCAAAGTGCCGTTCCGGCGAAAGATTTCGCGCCCACCCAGGAAGAAGGATGTGACATCGGTGCCGGTCTGCGACATTGCGTCGGTCACGATAAAGATCCTGCCCGGACCCGTCTTGGACTTGAATGCAACCCGCATTGCGACCGGATCGACATGGACACCATCAGCAATGATGCCCACGTTGAGCGCGCCAAGATCGAGCGCAGCGCCGACAACGCCCGGTTCGCGGTGTTGCAACGGGCTCATGGCGTTGAAGAGATGGGTGACCATCGAAGCGCCTGCTTCCGCTGCTGTCTTGCACTGACGATAGGTCGCATTGCTGTGGCCGAGGCTGACGTGAATTCCCGCGTCGGCCAATTCCCGCATCTGCTCGGGCGGCACCGTTTCCGGTGCCACAGTCATGATCAGGCTCGGCATTTCCCGCGCCGCGCGCAGGTAGAGAGACATGTCTTCCCGGGTCAAAGGCCGGATAAGATCCGGGTCATGCGCCCCCTTGCGCCCGACAAAGAGGTGTGGCCCTTCCAGATGCAATCCGTGAAACCCCTTCACGCCTCTCGCCCAGGCAGCAATTCCAAGATCAACGACTTTCCGAGTTGTCTCAGGAGTGTCCGTAATCAGGGTCGGCATCAGGGCCGTCGTTCCAAGGTTCACGTGGGCAGCGCAGATACGTTCGATATCATCGACCGTTTCGGCATCTCCCAGCATCAAGCCGCCGCCGCCGTTGACCTGAAGATCGATCAACCCCGGGGTGAGAAGACCGTCTCCGAGGTCCTTAGACGCCATACCAGCCGGCACTTGCTCAGCGGGACACAGACCTGCCACCTTGCCCTCCTCGACAAGCAGGGCTGTATTCGCATGGATTTTCTCTCCATCGAAAACTTGGCTGCACAGATAGGCGGTTCTGGAGGTCATACCGTCTGGGTGACTTTCTTCAGGTGCTTTGGAACATCCGGATTGAAACCTCGGTGCCGCGCGAACCACTCGATGAAGGCATAAAAGGAGACGATCTGGACCAATGCATCGGTCAAGGGATGTCCCGTCTCCTGGAAGGCGAGCTTTTCTGCGCGGCTGACTTTGTCCGTCGTTGCAAAAACACTGCCGCCCTGATCCACCATGCGATCCGCGGCCTGAGCAAGGCCCTCTTCAGCAGCATCGCGTACGCCAAGGGCGAGGATCGGATATCCGTTTTCGACAATGGACACAGGACCGTGCATTACCTCGGCAGACGAATAAGCCTCGGCATGGACCTGACAGGTTTCCTTGAACTTCAGCGCGGCTTCATTGGCTATGGCCAAACCCGGGCCGCGACCAATGACATAGAGCGAGCCACGTTGTTCGATCGGCTTGGCGAGGGCCCGCCAGTCCTTGTCGATCGCTTTCTCGAAATGCTCCGGCAACGCTGCCAAAGCCTCAAGCAATTCCTTGTCGCCGCCGATCTCCGCAAGCAACAGCAGTCCGGCCAATACGGAATTGACGAAGGTCTTGGTCGCGGCGACGCTGCGCTCAGGCCCCGCGCAGATGTCGATGGCAGCACTGGACAGCCTTGCGAGTTCGCTATCCGATGTGTTGGTTAAGCCAACTGTGAAAGCGCCCTCTTTCGTAGCATTTTCGACGACCGAGAGACTGTCCGGGCTGGCGCCGGATTGAGAGATTGCAATCACCAGCGCCTGGCCGAGCTTGACCTTGCCGCCATAGACCGAGGAAACGGACGGTCCCAGAGAGGCCATGGCAAGGCCGAGGTAGATTTCCGAGGCATACTTCAGAAACGTCGCGGCGTGGTCAGACGAACCGCGGGCAACACTTGCCAGAAACACTGGCGCGCCCGACTTTTTTGCGATGTCGCGGATCAGCGGATGTCCATCAGCCAACAGACGACGGGCAGCGTCCGGGATTTCTTCAATTTCCCGGCGCATATGCGTCGGCGTGGCAAGGGTACTTGCTTCACTCATCAGGATCAGTCTTCCGAAATCTGAAGTTCGGCGATGAAGTCATAGGCATCGCCGCGGTAAACGGAACGGGTGAATTCGACGACATTTCCGGATGCGAGATAGGACACACGCTCGATCTTGAGCCCTGCTGACCCCGCCGGCACACCGAGTATGTCAGCATCAATGGGCTCAAGGTTTCGCGCGGAGATGCGCTGAATGGCGCGCACCGGCTGCATGCCTGCCGCCCTCAGGACGGCATAGAGGGATGTTGTCACACGTTCAGGATGCGGCAGAACGGTCTCGGACAGGGACGCGCGCTCAATTGCCATCGCGGTACCGTCAGCCTTGCGAAGCCGGTCGACACGGGCAACACGCTGACCGGATGTAAGACCCAGCGTGAACATTTCCTCTGGTGATGCCGGAAACAACCCACGGCGCAGCCATTCGCTGCTAGCGGAAAGCCCCCTGCGTGCCATGTCTTCGGAAAAGGAGGTCAGACTGGAAAGACGCTGTTCGACCTTGTGGACCTTGGGCGCCACGAACGATCCGCTGCCACGCTTCTGGACAACGACCTGATCCTCGACCAGACCAGCAACCGCCTTGCGCACCGTTACGCGGGAAAGGTCCGTGATGGACGCAATTTCGCGCTCGGACGGAAGCGGTTCATTCTCCCTCAGCACGCCGTCGTCAATTGCCTGCTGAATGCGACGCCGCAGCTGCAAGTATCGTGGACCGCTGGAGTTCGCCAGCCAGTCACCATTTTCCAGCAGGGAAATGAAGTCAGTCATTAAACAAGGCGCCTTGGAGATGAAAATAATACCTTTCCGATACCAATTTAAACTCTATCGAAACCCAAAATCAAGTGTTAAAACAATTTGCGTACCTGCGTCACCGCAATCGGAGTCCCCCCGGACACGCCGTCCGTAGGCGGGGTTGGCCGAGAGACCTAATTCCAAGACATGAAACCCGGCGTATCTCCGAGCTCCTGCCCCATGAATTTGCCAACCACAGAAGACCGTGACCCGCTTTCCATCGGCCTGTCCAAAAGGTCTGATGAAGACGTTCTGTCCCTTTTGCTGCAACGTCAGAAAGATGCGTTGAAGGCCACGGAAGCAGCCATCCCGAACATCGCAAAGGCAGCCGAAGCGTTGCAGGCCGTAACGGTGTCGGGCGGAAAGATCGGGTACGCAGGTGCCGGCAGCGCCGGCTTGACGGCGCTGGCAGATTGTCTGGAACTGCCCGGCACTTTCGGCTTCCCTGTGGAACGCATGCGAATGCTCTATGCTGGGGGCGCCGCAAACCTGCTCCATCTTGCCGGCACTTACGAAGATGATGAAGAAGCGGGATTTGCGGACTTCCAGACATCCGGCCTCGGCGAAGGAGACATTCTCATCGCTGTTTCCGCCAGCGGATCAACGCCTTATACGCTCGGAACGCTCAGAGGCGCACAGGCGGCTGGCACACGAACAGTTGGTCTGGCGAACAATCCAGACACTCCCCTGCTCCACCAGGCGGATTTCCCGATTTTCCTGAAAACGCCCCCGGAAATTATCGCCGGTTCAACACGCCTCGGCGCAGCAAGCGCGCAAAAAGCGGCGCTCAACATGATCTCGACGCTGGTTGCTCTGCGATTGGGGCACGCGGTTCGTGGCCACATGGTCAACCTCGTGGCCGACAACGAGAAACTGCGCCAGCGGGCCTATCGTATTCTCCAGGATCTCACGGGCTGCACGGCCGAGGCTGCCGCTGAAAAGCTTCAGCAGGCCGGGGGGCGGGTCAAGATCGCGGTGCTTATGATACGGGAAGGTCTCGATCTGGTAGACGCTGAAAAGTCCCTTGCTGAGCATGACGGAAACCTGCGCCCCTTCCTCTAAGGCCCTTGGTGCGCAGGCCAAGCCCTCGTCGGCATCGTCCCTCGAAATAAGATGCCATGCTACCCCCTTTGCCGCAACGCAGCATTAACCGTCGTTTTTGAAAGGTTTAAAAAGTCCAATTCGTTTTAAAAACGATGCCAATTTCCTTTTTAAGTTTACTATCCATGTTATTGGTTGCATATTGGTATTATAACTGGTCGTTAACAAATATAACCCAGAGGCGTTTGAGCAGGCAATGACCACCTGTTTTGATATTGGAGGCTCCTTCATTCGACATGGAGAGCTCCAAGTGGATGGAACCGTAGCGGAAAGGGGCCGGGTAGCGACGCCTGGAAACGACTGGCAGGCCTTTGTCGATGCCATCGCGACCTGCTCTGGACCCGAAGGCTCCCCCATCTCGATTTCACTTGCCGGTGCCTTCGATGCGCGCAGCGGTATCGCCGATGTGGCCAATATCCCTTGCCTTCACAAGCGACGAGTTCAATCGGATCTGGAGACTGCCCTCAACCGCCCCGTTGCCATTACAAATGATGCCAACGCCTTTGCCCTTGCCGAGGCCGTTGACGGTACCGGACGCGGCAAACCTGTCGTTTTCGGGATTATTCTGGGATCCGGGGTCGGCGGCGGTCTTGTCGTCAATGGCAATCTCGTCACCGGCTATGGCGGTATCGCGGGCGAATGGGGACATGGCCCCATCATGGACCCGACCGCTGGCGGGCAATTGAAGGGCATTGAGCATTATCCCTGCGGCTGCGGCCAGACTGGGTGCATTGACGCGATTTGCTCGGCGCGCGGAATGGAAAAGATCCATCGGTCGCTGCATGGAATTTATCAACCGAGCAAGGACATTACCGCCGCCTGGCATTCTGGTGAAGCAGCTGCCACGCAAACGCTGGAGGCCTTCACAACACTGCTCTCTCGCGCACTCTCTGCCTTTGTCAACACGCTCGGACCGGATGTCATTCCGGTAAGCGGAGGCCTTTCCAACGATCTTGTCCTTCTGGACGTGATCGACAGGAAGACGCGGGACCTCGTGCTAGCAGACTACAGCGAACCGCTGGTCATCAAAGGCGCGTTTGCCGCCAATGGCGGCCTGCACGGGGCCGGAATCGTTGCCCGGACGCTTTTCAAGCAGGCGCTGCGGTGACCAGGCTTTCCCTCGAGGTATGTGTAGACACCCTCGAAGGTGCCTGGACGGCAGCCGAAAACGGAGCCGATCGCATCGAACTGTGCGCGGCCCTTTCCGAAGGCGGCCTGACTCCATCCCACGGTTTCATGGTGGCGGCCGCCAAGCTCCCCGTCCCCGTCTATGCAATGATACGTCCAAGGTCCGGAGACTTTCTGTATTCGGATTTGGAAAAGACCGTGATGCTGCGCGACATGGAAGCAGCTGAACAGGCCGGGCTGGCCGGTATCGTTATCGGGGCAGTCGACAACCAGCGTCATCTCGATCGCGACTTCCTGACCGTGGCCCTTAAGGGCACCGGACTACCGGCGACTCTGCATCGCGCCGTGGACACCGTTCAGGATTACCTGAAAGCCATCGAAGATGCGATCGAACTCGGCTTCGAGAGGGTACTGACGTCTGGTCAGGCCCCCAAAGCAGAAGAGGGGCTTCTCCTGCTTGAACAGGCTGTCAGGCTCGCGGACGACCGGATTTCGGTCATGGCCGGATCAGGCATCACCGCCGCCAATGCCAATCGCATCCTCAAGACATCCGGAGTGAGTGAACTGCATGCCTCCTGTTCTTCGGTGAAGCGTTCGCAGCAGCCGCAGGACCTGGAAACGCGCCTCGGCTTCGTTGCCGAGGCAGGCAGCAAGGATACCGATGGAAACGCAGTCCAGGCCCTTCGCAAAGCCATGGATCAATTTACGGAGACCGCAGTATGAAGACCGGCTATGTCGGATTGGGTGCGAGAATTGCCAACGTCAGCAACTGCCTGCAGAAGGTTTCTGGAGATCTTGAGCCCTGCGCCTACGTCGACCCGACACCGACCGGCCTCAAGCATGTCGAAGCGAAGTGCGGCCACAGCCTGACTGCCTATACGGATCTCGCCAGGATGATCCAAAGGGAGAAGCTCGATCTTCTGATGATCGGGTCGCCCAACTTCATGCATCTGGATCACCTCAGAATCGCGTTGGAGACTGATGTCCGCTACATCTTCTGCGAAAAGCCCATTGTCGTCAGCGAGGAGGAAACGTTCGAGCTTCTTTCCCTGATGAAGAAGCATGGCGGATCGAAGCGTGTCCTTGTCGGTTTGGTCCTGCGCTATTCGCCGCTCTACACCGAGCTTCAGAAGAGCCTGAAATCCGGACAGATCGGCAAGGTGGTCTCCATCGAGGCCTCAGAGCATATCGGCCCCTACCATGGCTCCTTCTTCATGCGCGACTGGCGTCGCTACGACAAAAACTCCGGCGGCTTCATGCTGGAAAAATGTTGCCACGACCTCGACCTTTATCAGGGTGTCACCGGCTGCCGTCCGCGTTTCGTGTCCAGCTTCGGCGGACGCAAAAGCTTCGTTCCCGAAAACCGGCCGGATCAGGACCACACTTTCCCGACACCCAAGATCGAAGGCAGGGTTGACCCCTTCACCCCTCGCTGGGGCGGGGGCAATGCCGACTTCGACAGCGACGGCGACATCATCGACTATCAGACGGCGCTGATCGAATATCAGGACGGCGCAAACCTTTGCTTTCACACCAACATGTATGTGCCGGACGAATTCCGCCGATTTGCGGTCATGGGCACTAAGGGCATGGCGGAAGGCGACTTCATCCGCAACTACTATCGCGTTCATGACGCCCTCACCTCTGCCTGTCTGGTCGACAAACCCAAGGTCGTCGATGCAAGCAGGCACGGCCATTACGGCGCGGATGAAGCCATGGCGCGAGACCTCGTCGATTATTTCAAGAATGGCGGAAATCTGCCGGTTGGGGTTCTGGATGCACTGGAAGCCGGTCTGACGGCAATCAAACTGGATGAAGCGCGCCGGACGCGTAGCGTCATAGATCTCACCGACACCTGGCAGCAGTTCGACAGCTACGGCGTGGCATAGGGGGCACAATGACGCGATCATCGAGAAAGAAAGACGCCTTCCCGCTTCTTCTGCTGGTGTCGGCCTCGCTCTTGATGCTGGCCATCGTTGCCTACCCGTTGTTCGAAACGTTCCGACTCTCTGTCACAAACACAAACTTGAGCCCCGACCTGCCCTCACTGGTAGCACCGGACAAGCACATCTGACAAACGCCGCCCGAGGTCAAAAAACACAACGGCCACCCCGAAGGGTGGCCGTTTCTGTGGTGGCAAGAGGCGGGCAAGCCGTCGGGAGGATCAGACGACCTGCCCACGCGCGGCGACAGCTTCAATGCGAGTCACCACGCCGTCTCGGTGAAACACCAACCGGTCGAACAGGTTGGAAACGACGCACGTATGGTTCGGAATGATCCGGACCCGTTCACCGATTTGCGGTTTGCTGCCTGAGTTCGTCAGATCCACAACCGCATGTTCCTCGCTGAGCGACGCAATGGACGCCTCAGGATAGTCAATCAGCAAACCGTGGTCGGAAAAGCCCAGCAGGTCCGACGTCAAGGCCTTGGAACCGGCATCCAGGACCGCGCGATTTTCGGTGGGCCGCGAGACAACGGTGGCTAGAACATGCATGGCGCAATCATCAAGGTCGCACATGCCGGCACGCACCATGGCGCGGTCGTTGAAAATGTAGGTACCGGCTCGGTGTTCCGTCGCGCTCGGGACCTGATCACTGTCGAACAAACTCGGCGAACCTGCATGCGAGACGACGGGACATTCAAGACCGGCCTGTTTCAGGAGCGCCAGCGTTTCCGAAAAAAAGGCCTCTACTGCCGCTTCAGATGATGGTTTCGGATAGGTCAGAAGACCGTGAAACACCAGCCCGGGCAATTCATCGATCCGCTTTGCAAGGTCGGCTGCAGCAGCCGGGCTTTGGACGCCGTTTCGTCCGCCACCGGTGTCGCATTCAACCAGAACCTTTAACGGCTGACCTCCCGAAAACACCCCTGAAAGGCCATCAACAACGACATCACTATCAGCAACGACCTGTAAATTCACTTTGGCGTTCAGCAGTTTGAGCCTGTCGAGCCGTGATTTGCCGAGCATGTTGAATGTGATCAAAATGTCGGTGAAACCAGCTTCCGCGAAGGTTTCCGCTTCGCTTAATTTCTGACAATTGATGCCGCATGCGCCATGGGCGAGCTGCATTGCCGCCAGTGCCGGGATCTTGTGGGTCTTGATGTGAGGCCGGAATTTGCGGCCAATCCGGTCGAAATACTCCTGCGCGACCTTGATGTTTGTTTCCATAACCGTTTCGTCGATTACGGCAACCGGGGTCAGAAGGTCCTGGATGGATAACCCGACGCTCATCTTTCAGTCTCCATTACGTCCGGCGCGGCCTGCACTGGTCCCGGTTGCCAGGCTGCTCGCCGGAACAGTTTCGTTGATAGGCCAGATGTCCCGCGGCGCTTTCCTGTAGGGCGTAACCCGGGGGTCGTTGGGATAGGGACGTCCGGCTGCACAATAAAGGATCAGCGGACTGATGCGAGCAAAAGACTGATGGAAATGGTTTGTCGATTTTACCACGAGGATTTTTCGTTTGGCCGGATCAATGCCGAAGTTCGAAAATAGGCTGGTGTCGAAGCACTGGGCACGTGTCGAATTCAGGATCACCTCGATACCGCCGACCCGGATCAGACTCGCATCCCCGATGGGAACGACACTTTGGCCAAAGGCTTGTTCGGCGTTTCGAATATTGCGGACAACTTCGACTTCGGCATCTATGGGATCACCTGTTTCCGGCGCAGATTTTGCGCCGAACCGAAGCATCATCCGTGCCCCCTCGCCCGCCGCATGGCAAAGCTGGACGGCTATTGGATCCCAGATTGAACCAAAGGCAATGCTCTCCAGCTTTCTGGCCATGGCTTCCGCCAGAAGCACTGTAGCGTCGCCCGCCGTTCCTCCGCCGGGATTGTCCCACATATCCGCTATGGTGACCGGGCCGCCATCATATTCCAATGCCGTTGAATAGGCGTCGGACGGTGTCAGTTCGGGGCTGCGCACCTTGCCGCGCAGTTTGAAAAGAGCCTCGCCCAGGTCGTGCGCTGTCTTTTGCCCCAACTCCGGCGCGTTGTTTGTCACCGCCAGCAATCTGGTTCCCATTTCGGAAACGTCTCCTGCCATGAAACCATGGACGACCGAGACAGACAAAAGGCCCGGCGTTTCCTTTTCCAGCTGGATCATGTCATCGACGAAGCTTCGCATGGGCTCGGACGTGGTCGGAAAAACATCGATCATCTTTGGGTCATAGACGCTCATGACCGGCTTGACCTCGCCGGCAACCGCCTGACCGGCAATCCGCCAGGCGTCTTCAGCCCTGTCCACAAAATCGATGTGCGGAAACTCCTTGAAGGCGATAAGGGCATCTGCCGCCGCAACACGCTTTGCTGTCAGATGACTGTGCGGGTCGAATGTCGCGATGACCGGAACGCTCGGGCCGACGATGGATCGAACTCGGCTGAGAAAATCCCCTTCCGGATCGTCATAGCCGTCTGCCACCATCGCACCGTGCAAACCGATCACAACGACGTCGAACGGTCCGGCGGCGGCAAGCTGCTCCAGGATCTCGTCGCGCAAACCCTCGAAGGTCTGCCTGGACACGAGTCCAGCGGGGTCCGCCCAGGCGGCAGTCCCTTCAACCAGTTCCCAACCGTTTTCCCGGGCAAACCGGCGGCCGACCGTGACGACCGCCGAACACAATGTCGGGGTTTCGGGATGCTCTCCCGGCCTCGCCAGCAACGAGGCCTTGAACGCGTTGATATCGATCCGGATTGGCGAGAACGTGTTGGTTTCCGTTGCCAGAACAGCGGTGAAGGCGCGTGGTTGGGTCATGATTAAGAGACGGCTCCAAGGGGATTAGGCAGATATCCGGCAAACCCGCAAATCTTCCAGCGCCCCTCTTTTCGGACACAGAAATAAAGCGTTTGCCACAATAGGCGATCCTCACCGCCATTGGCCTTTCTGATCCGGCCGTCGAACTTCTTGCGGGCGATTGCACGCGCGCCAGTTATCTCAATGTCATTCAAGCGGGTCGCCTCGAAGATCGCAGCGCGGGCATCTTCGGCAAACTCTGTTTTGGAAAACTCATTGGCCTGGCGCAGCCATTCGTTTCTGTAGGTTTCCAGGTCAGGAAAACCGAGACGCCAGTTGTCGGGATTGTCTTCCCTTCGGCCGTCGATACCGAAGAACGCAGGCTCGTCGAAATCGCTGGAAACCTTCGACCAGTCCGCCGAAACAAAGGCATCGATATCACGCGAAACGAGCATCTCCCAGATCGCTGCCCGATCTTCGTCTTCGCCCGCGAAGGGATTTGTCTGACTGGTGGGAAGCGCCTGCATACCGGAAACCATTTTCATTTTGACGGTTGATTTTTAAAAAATATACGGGTGAAATAAAACCAATGTCAAACCACTATGTAAATCGTTTTCATTTTGGAGCTTAAAATGTCGATCAAACGTTACGGGGCTGAAAAATCTGGTGCCGGCGGCCAGAACCTGCCCTTCGCAAGAGCCGTCGAAGCTGATGGATGGCTTTATGTTTCCGGACAGGTGCCAATGAAGGATGGTGAGATCGTCGGCACAGGAATTGTCGAACAGACCCACCTGACCATAAAGAACGTCATCGCGATCCTGGAAGAAGCCGGCTACGGACTTGAGCACATTGTGCGTGTTGGTGTCTGGCTTGATGACCCGCGCGACTTCTGGTCGTTCAATGGTGTCTACAAGACCTATTTCGGCGAGCATCCGCCGGCACGCGCCTGCGTGCAGTCAACCATGATGGTCGACTGCAAGGTCGAAATCGACTGCGTCGCCTACAAGAAACCGGCCTGATCCCATGCGGGATCTCCTGTCCGTTCTGCAGCAGATCGAGCCAGACCTTTCCAAATCGGAACGGATCCTGGCGGCCTTGTTGCGCAGCGATGCCGAATTCATCGTCAACGCCGGCATTACGGATGTTGCAGAACGCGCAGGTGTCTCGCCGCCGACGGTTACCCGCTTTTGCCGCCGCCTCGGCTGCGAAAGCTACACGGCCTTCAAGGTTCAGGTCGCACAGGTCACCTTCGCCGGAACCAGGTACCTGACCGCAAACGCAGCGTCCGACGCACCTTCGGACATCGCCGACAGCCTTCTGGCGCAGTTCCAGGATGCTGCGGCCCGTACGCGCGAAGCGCTCGACATGGAGAGCGTTCTCGCCGCGGCGGATGCCATCTCGACGGCCAAGCTGCTGGCGGCCTTCGGTGCAGGCGGTACGTCCTCCATGATTTCAGATGAAATCCAGAACCGTTTCTTTCGCCTTGGCCTACGCACGGTCAGCGTCACGGATCATGCCATGCAGTTGATGCAGGCCGCCACCATGCGCACCGGTGACGTCATCGTCGCGTCATCCGTTTCCGGCCGAAACCTTCAGATGGTTCGCGCCCTGGAAGCTGCGAAAACCTATGGAGCCGTCGTGATCGCCCTCACCCGGCCCGCCCGTCCAGTTGCGGACCATGCAGATATCACGATCGCCATTGATCTGCCGGAAGGCGAAAACATCCTGCGGCCGAGCACCAGTCGCTATGCCTTTCTGTTTGTAACGGACCTTCTGGCAACGCTCGTCGCAATGCGGCGGGGGGATGAGGCACGGGAGAACCTCAGACGAGTCAAATACCAGCTTAGCAACACGCGCGATCTTGACGATAAGGAAGCACTCGGTGACTGATCAAACAACGAAGCCTGTTGCGGTGGTGACAGGCGCTGCCGGTGACATCGGCATGGCGATTGCAACCCAATTGTCAGAAACACACGTGATTGCCGCCGTCGACATCGACAGGACGGCCCTTGAAGGCGCGGTAGAAGAACTTGAGAACCATGGTGCACGGGTTGCCGCAATCCAATGCGATCTGACCCAACCGGCCGATCTTGTTCGGCTCTCCCAAGAAGCCTTAAGGCTGGGTGAGGTTGCTACGCTCATCAACAATGCTGGGGCGGCAGCTGCCCTGTCATTGCATCAGATGACCGCAGAAACCTTGTCGAGGGATCTCGCGTTGAACCTG
Organism: Stappia sp. BW2; assembly: GCF_008107695.1. GTDB lineage: Bacteria > Pseudomonadota > Alphaproteobacteria > Rhizobiales > Stappiaceae > Roseibium. The sequence continues at coordinate 1,592,253 of NZ_VIRG01000070.1, forward strand.
GAAGCCGCGCTCAATTGCTTCAAGACGTTTGAAAAGTCCCTGATTGTTTGCGGTGCCGGCAACGTAATCAATATCGCATCTGTCAACGGACTGTCCGTTTTAGGTCACCCTTCCTACAGCGCAGCCAAGGCCGGATTGATCCAGGCGACAAGGTCCATTGCTGTCGAGTATGGCAAGTATGGCATCCGGGCCAATGCCATCGCGCCTGGAACCGTTAAAACCCAAGCCTGGAAGGCCCGTCAGGAAGCCAATCCGCAGGTTTTTGCAGAAGCCCTCGCCTGGTATCCGTTCAAATCACTCCCGGAGCCAGACGACATTGCCGCAGCCGTTTCCTTTCTGGTCAGTCCGGCGGCCCGTTGCATCACCGGTGTCTGCCTGCCAGTCGACAGCGGACTGACCGCCGGGTCGCCCTCCCTGGCGCGAACCTTCACTCAATCTGCCGACTTCGACTGAATTCAGATCATGACCAGGTTTGTGCTCGATTGTTTCTATCGCCCTGCAGAGGACCTTGCAGATTCGCGACAGGAATTTGCGCTGACCAATACCGGCTCCAAGCCCCTGCAGGCCTTTACCCTGGCTTTTACGGCGCTCAATCGGGCATCAGCTGATGCAAAACTCGAAAACGCCAAAAGCTTCAGCCGGGTCGCAAGCTTTCATGAAATCACGCCGGAGGCCGGCACAACAATTGGGCCCGGTGAAACCTGGTCTTTCGCGATAACCGGTCTCGCGAATGTAGCAAGGCACCGCCTCGATGGTCCGAAGTCGGCCTACGTCAGTACTGAAGGCGGTGTCATCGAGGTCATGTGCAATCACCTGGAAGCACCGGAAGAACTGGACAGCGGAGAACGGCGCTGCATACCGGACGGAGAGCTCTGCGGACCTCTTCATATTGTCCCCTGGCCTCAAAAGGTTGACGTTTCAGAGTATGCCGACAACAAGACAAGCTTCCTTGTTGATCGAGGCTCTGCTGAAGAAAAGGCAGCTGCCGCAAAGATCAGTGCACTCGCTGCAAGACTCTTTCCAGACTCACCCCACCCATTCCGGTTTGCGCCATCGCATCACCAGATCGGAATCGAATTCCGGCAAGACACCAGCCTTGCAGATGACGGTTACCGACTGGAGTTTGACCATTCAAAGACAACTTTGAGCTACAGCGGAGCTGCAGGCCGTGATTATGGCCTGACAACACTCGCCCAGATCGCCTTTGGCAGCTTTCGGGCCCCGGAGACGTTCAAGTTTCCGGCGCGGGGAACGATTGAGGACGCTCCCCGATTTTCCTGGCGCGGCACGCACCTGGACGTTTCCCGTCACTTCCGGGGCCCCAAGGACATATTGCGGCTGCTCGACATTCTGGCCTGGGGCCGGATGAACGTTTTCCAATGGCACCTGACCGACGATGAAGGCTGGCGGCTTGAAATCAAGGCCTATCCCGAGTTGACCGTTAGCGGCGCTCGGCGCGGGCCAGGCTGTCAGCAGGTTCCTCAGCTTGGCTTTGCAACCGAAGTCTATGAAGGCGCCTACACGCAAGACGAGGTGCGCGAGATCGTTGCCCATGCGACCAGCCTCAACATCGACATTCTTCCCGAGATCGATGTTCCCGGACACTCGACTGCCGTCTTGAAAACCTACCCGCACTTTGCCGATCAGGCGGAAGCACCGGAGAGTTATCACTCTGTTCAGGGGTTTCCGAACAATGCCCTTAACCCCGCAATGGATGAAACCTACGCGTTTCTGGAAAAGATTTTTGCAGAAGTCGCAAGCCTTTTCCCTTTCGAGTTCATTCATATCGGCGGCGATGAAGTGGGCGTCAAATCGTGGCTAGACTCTCCCAAGACCCAACGCCTCATGGAGGAAAAGGGATTTGCGGATACGTTGGAGGTGCAAGCCTATTTTATGGGCCGCGTGCGTGACATGCTGAAAAAGCTCAACCGGAAACTTGCGGGTTGGGATGAGGTTTCTCACGGCGGAGGCATTGATCCGGACGGTGTCCTGCTGATGGCCTGGCAAAAGCAGGAAGTCACCAAAGACCTGATAGACCAGGGCTATGACGTTGTTTGCACCCCGGGCCAGAGTTATTACATGGACATGGCTCAGGCTTCAGGTTGGCAGGAACCGGGCGCGGGCTGGGCTGGCGTTTCGACACCGGAAGACTGCTACACGTATGAGGCATCCGCTGGTCTCAGCGCCGGGAGCGAAAACCGCCTCAAGGGTGTTCAGGCCTGCATCTGGTGCGAGCATATGACCAACAACACCATATTCAACCACATGGTCTTTCCCAGGCTTTATGCGGTCGCCGAAGCGGGCTGGACCGAGCCTGCCAACAAGGCATGGCTAAGATTTGCGGCGCAGGCCCCTTTCTTCCCCCAGCTATGAGAGCGTGGCGAAGTAAAAAGATAAAAATCGCAGTTGGCGGTATTCACACCGGCTGCAGCACTCATTCGCCGGCTCTCCAGACTGCCGCTGAGTTCAAGGTTGCCCGTGGGGCGCATCCGCTTAGCAAGGCCGGCGTCGATGATTAGCAATTTGCGGTCGTCACCTTTTGTCCGTCCGTTACCTGTGAAGCTGGTTGGAACAGGCGGTGAAACAGCTCGCGACCGGGACGTTCTGATAGAGGTCGCAGACAACAAGACCGTCCTGACAAAACACAGGCGCCCGATCCTTTATTTTGACAATTTTCGACGTTTCGAAATCGAGCCGTGGACCGTCAGTTGCCTGATCGTCAAGTCTGGGTATCTTTCGCCAGAATTGGGCCCCATCGCCAAGCCCGCCCGCACAGCTCTCACGGATGGGCGGTCAATCAGGACATCGAAAGGCACGAAAACAGGCACCGACCGGATCCAAGCTTCCCTTATCGACGGTCCTTCGATTGGCCTCCGGTTTCCAGGTTGGCACGCCGGACAAAGTTTGTCCCCGATGCGATCGTAAGTGCTGATTGACCAGCTATCGTATACGTAAGGTAAAAACGCAAGCACTGCTCCTCAAACTCTATCGATGAGCTAGGGATCGCTCTGTTTTTATTCAAAGATAAAGCATTCGCAAAATTTTATTCATATTAATTTCAACATCGAATTTAAGTTGCAACACTCGCACAGAAATACATTTCTCAAATCTATCATAGCCTTAGGTGGGACCTTAAGCCTGAAAGCGACCCGTCACTCACGATTATTGTTATTTTTACCAAGGTTGAATGTGAATGGCCGGTCAGTATCAATTTGTGACGTGACCAAATTCAAGCCTTGGGACCAAATCCCACAGGCTGATAAACGGGCAGACAAACGGCCCGAAAAACATAAAGGAATTGGTCCCAAGGGACATATGCACTCACCCCATCGACCGTGCCGATCCCGAAAAGCTCCATCTGGCCTAGCCCGGTGGAGCTTTTGTTTTTAGGTCTGGTTTACCAGGCTGATAAACTCTTGGGGAATACCGACTTCAGAAAACGGTCAAATCAAGCTCGAAGCAGTTCCCGTCATGCGTTTAAAATCATCAAAAACCTTCGACAAAGATGCAACAGTCAAGATTCTTACTCTACGTACATTGTCAGTTATGACGATGCCCAAACGTTCACAAACCAGTGATTGGCCTTGAACTTCAGGGGTCAAACCATACTTATTACCGAAATGTAACTGAAAATGCCCGAATTTGTGATCTTTGTTACACGCATTTGGGAAACTGTGGTGCGATAATGGCAAAATCGTGACCGCACGAATGGGGCGCAAAAGCGCGGAAGACCAAAAAGTCCTTTCAAGGACCACCGTTCAAAGACCCCACGCGCGGTAAATCAAGTTGTATTAGCCTTGGGAGGCGTACATGCAACGGAATACCAGAGCAGGAACTCTTGCGCTTGGCCTTTTCCTCGCTTTTGCGGGAAGCGCTGCAGCGGCCCCATTGCCTCAGGAAACGATTACGTTACCTGAGGATCGCCTTGCGGTCACAGTTGCGTCAGCTTCAAAGGATCAGGCCGATCCGCTGGAAAGTGAGCTCACCATTTGGGTGGGCGAAATCGAATTGGAAGGTCGGAAAACGATCTGGGTAGAACTGATCGATTCCTTCGGCGAAGTGATCTACGACAGTGAGGTGAACACCAACGAAACCCATCTGCTTCCAGATGGCAGAGCCGTTGTCGTTCGCGCCATGGATCAGGATACCGTCGTCGCTAGCAAGGACGAATCCAGATTGGTCAATGAAGGCACTCTCACGGTCACACGGCGTGTGGTCAATGAAGGTGCAGAGGCGGCCACGATCGAACTGATTGAAACCGGTCAGGAACCCACGCAAAAACGCGGCACCATGCTGCAGGTCGCAGATTTTGGTGACTTCGTTTGGCAGAAGGTTGTTGCCTTCTTCGACGCAGCCAGAACACGCGTGCAGGTCGCCTGGAACTGGATTGTCGACACAATCCAGGCCTGATGCGCAAACTGGTCAAAATGGTTTGCCGACATGGACGACTACCCTTGCCCGGGCTTTACCGGGCAGGGTCGGTTTGCGTTTAGGCTTTCCCCGCCATTTTTCGGCATCTCTCGGCCTGACGCCGTTTGCGGAAGGCTTTTCAACGGTGCCTCGTCAAAAATAATCCAGAAAATTCATCGTTCTATGTGATCCGCCGTTTTCGCCGAGGCGTAACCGCTGCATATGAACCGGAAAACCAGACACGCGAACAGGTTTTCCGCGCTAACAGCGACGCGCCGAAGGATAAGACATGCGGATTGCCGTAATCGGCTCCGGAATCTCCGGAAACAGTGCAGCCTGGGCCCTCAACGATCTTCATGACGTTGTTCTTTACGAAAAGCGTGAGCGCCCCGGTGGCCACAGCGCCACAGCAGATATCGACTATGATGGTGTACAGATTTCGGTAGACACCGGCTTCATCGTCTACAACGAACTTAACTACCCGAACTTCACTGCCCTGCTCGACCATCTTGGTGTTGCCAATGAAATAAGCGACATGAGCTTTGCCTTGTCAGCGGACAACGGCAAACTTGAATGGTCGGGGCATTCTCTGAACTCGGTCTTCGCCCAGAGACGCAATCTGGTATCTCCGCGCTTCCTACGGATGCTGCGCGATATTTTCCGCTTTAACAGCAAGTCCGTTGAAGATCTGAAGGCTGGGCGCCTGCGCGCGGAAACGCTTGGAAGCTATCTGGAACGCGAGCGTTATTCCGCCGGTTTCATAAACGATTATCTGCTGGCGATGGGAGCTGCAATCTGGTCGACCCCGATCAATGAAATGCGCGACTATCCGGCTGAAAGCTTCGTCGCTTTCTTTGAAAACCACCGCCTCCTGTCCTTCGATCGTCCACTTTGGCGGACGATTTCCGGAGGCAGCCGAAACTACGTCGAAAAGCTTCTGGCTCCCCTTCAAGGCAAAATCAGGCTTGGAAAACCGGTCGCCGAAATTCTGCGGCAAAACGGTCAGGTTCTCGTGCGTGACACCTCAGGCCATCAGGATGTTTTCGACCATGTGATCCTGGCAAGCCACACGGATCAGAGCCTCGCCATGCTGGGCGACTCCAGTCCGCAAGAGCGTGAGATACTGGGTTCAATCCGGTACCGTCCAAACGAGGTCTATTTGCACCGGGATGAGGCCCTCATGCCCAAGCGCAAGAAGGTCTGGGCTTCCTGGAATTACATGTCTGACCGCGAGGCCGGTGAAACCCGGGATGTCACTGTCAGCTACTGGATGAACCGTTTGCAGAACTTCGATCATTCAAGGCCAGTCTTTGTGACATTGAACCCCTACGCACCGCCGCGCGAAGACAAGACCTTCGCAAAGTATGTGTATGACCATCCGCAGTTTGATGCCGCCGCCCGGCAGGCCAAGGAGCGCCTTGGAGACATACAGGGCGTCAACAACACCTGGTATTGTGGGGCATGGCGTGGCCACGGTTTTCATGAGGACGGGTTGGCCTCGGGTCTCGACGTTGCCAGATCGCTTGGCGCGCGCCTACCATGGGACAAGGAGACCACCGAAGGCACCTATCTGGAGGCTGCCGAATGAAGGCAAGGCCGAGCAATCGTCTGAACGACAATGGACCGCCCCCCAACTCGGCGGCCTCCCTGTTCACGGGTACGGTCATGCATCATCGTATGAAACCTCGTGAACACAGGTTTTCCTACAAGGTGTTTTCCGTATTGCTCGACCTGGATCGTCTGGAGGAGGCAGCGAAATCCAGTGCGTTCTTCTCCGTCAACCGGTTCAATCTTCTGTCGTTTCACCAAAAGGATCACGGGCCAAGAGATGGTTCGGACCTGCGGTCTTATGTGGACGACCTCCTGGCCAAGGAAGGCCTTGGATCACCAGCGCGTATTTTGCTGCTCGCCTATCCGCGAATGCTGGGCTATGGCTTCAACCCACTCAGCGTTTATTACGCCTACGATCGGTCGGATCGGCTGATTGCCCTCGTGTACGAGGTGAGCAACACATTTGGCGCTATGCACACTTACGTTGCCCCCGTTCTAGACGCTCAGTCCAGCAACGCCGGCATTCGGCAAGACCAGAAGAAGCTGTTCTATGTGTCCCCCTTCATCAGCATGGAACAACACTACTTCTTCCGCATGTTGCCGCCTGGAAACACCGTTCGCGTGCGTATCCTGGAAAAGGATGCCGAAGGGCCACTGTTGTCAGCGACATTTTCCGGAACGAAGTCCCCGCTCACCAGCAAGTCGATCCTGCGGGCCTGTCTGCGGGTGCCGCTGCTGACCTACAAGGTCATCGGCGCCATCCATTGGGAGGCCTTTAAAATCTGGCGCAAGCGTGTACCATTTCACGCACGACCCACAGGGGACGAAGAGTTGGCCAGGCAGGCGGAAACTGTTCTGCCACTTTCAAACAACTGAAATTCCAAGAGGTTCTGCTATGAGTGAGCCTATTGTTCTGACCAAGGACAACTTCCGTGCGGAGTTGAAGGGAACGCCACGCATCGCCAGAATGGCTGCCGGTCTTGCTCTCAAGATCCGCTACGGATCACTCGAAGTTCAATTTCCGAACGGTCGAAGGTTTCACATAAAAGGGCTGGAAGCCGGCCCACACGGTGTCCTCAAAATCCACAATTGGGCGTTTTTCCGGATGGTCGTTCAGTCTGGCGACGTCGGTGTCGGCGAAGCGTTCATGGCCGGCTACTGGTCGTCACCTGACGTGACAACGTTTCTCGAACTGTTCTGCATCAACCAGGAATCGACGTTGGAAGCTCTCCAGGGAAAACCGTTCACACGCTTTCTGATGTCTGTTCGCCATTGGCTGAATTCCAATACCAAACGTGGATCGAAACGCAATATTTCGGCCCACTACGATCTCGGCAATGCTTTCTATCGGGAATGGCTCGATCCCTCGATGACCTATTCTTCGGCGATCTACAGCAACGAGACCAATAATCTGGAGCAGGCACAGGCGGAAAAATACGCCTCGCTGGTGCGCCAAACCGGTATCGAGCCGGAGCATAAGGTGCTGGAAATCGGATGTGGCTGGGGTGGTTTTGCCGAATATGTAGCGAAATCAGTTGGTGCCAATGTGCGTGCGTTGACCATCTCTCAGGAACAGTTCGACTATGCGCGCGAACGGATCTACAAGGCAGGCCTCAACGACAAGGTCGAAGTGGTCTTTCAGGATTACCGGGACGAAAACGGCGTCTTCGACAGGATAGCCTCTATCGAAATGTTCGAGGCCGTCGGCGAAAAATACTGGCCGACCTACTTCCGTCAATTGTCGAAATGCCTGAAGCCTGGCGGCAAGGCTGGTCTGCAGATCATCACGATCCAGGACAAGATGTTCGAGGATTACCGCAGAGGCACGGACTTCATTCAGCGCTATATCTTTCCCGGCGGTATGCTGCCGCCACCCGGACGTCTGGCTGAAATCGGCAAATCGCTTGGGCTGGACCTCATGGACCAGAAAATCTTCGGGCAGGACTACGCGCGGACGCTTGCCGAATGGCGGCAGAGTTTCCGGCAGGCCTGGCCGAGGATCAGCCCACTGGGCTTTGACGAACGTTTCAAGCGCCTCTGGGAGTTCTACCTCCACTATTGCGAAGCCGGTTTCCGGTCCGGCAATATTGACGTTCGCCAGATGGTTTACGTCAAGTCCGCCTGAACCAAGTGATCGTTGGACCTGAACGCTCTCCTGTCGGCAGGCCGGAATTATCCGGCCTGTTTTTTGTTCCAACCCGTTGATCGGGCGACCTGCGCGAAATAGGCGCTGTAAGGCAGCCAGCGCAAGACCTTGAGTTGCAGGACAAATTTACGTGGAAAGGCGATTTCGAACCTGCTCGGATGGGACAGGCCTTTCCTGATTTCCTGAACGGCCTCCTCTGGAGACATCAGATATGGCATCGGGAATGGATTGGACTGTGTTGCTGGCGTATCCACAAAACCGGGATTAATTATCTGAAGACGGATACCGGCAAGGTCCAGATCGAATTTCAGCGACTCCACCAAATTGGTGAGCCCCGCCTTGGTTGCCCCATACGCTGCCGAGGTCGGCAAACCTCCATACCCGGCTACAGATGCGACGACCGCGATCTGTCCTCTTCCGGCTGCTTTCATGGCAGCGATAGCGGGCACGAGCACATTGACGGTGCCCATGAGGTTGACGTCAAAGCTCTTGCGAAAGGCTTCGGTGTCAGCATCGAGACCGTCCTGCGGCAGATAAACTCCCGCATTTGCCACCAGCAGGGCCAAACCACCGTAGTCTTGCACGATTTTTTTCACGTGCTCAGCCATCACGTCCGTCTTCGTGACATCACCCGGCAAAGAATGAATGGCCCCTGACAGTTCTTCCGACTGCTTCTCCAGCTCGGCCAATTTCTTTTCAGAGCGGGCAGTCACAACGACAGTCCACCCCGAACGAGCAAGATCGAGTGCAAGTTCTCGGCCGATACCGGAACTCGCGCCCGTTATCCAGGCGCATCCATGGTCGGGTCTGGCGACGTAGTTTGTCTTGGGCAATTCAGTCTCCGAGTCTGTTTGCCTTTCTACGCAAACAGACCGGAATTTGGATCGTTTTTCAGCGAAGGAACGGCGCGAACCATCGGCCGACAGGGCCGGTCAGTTGCAGGCGACCTGCGGTGACGGCGAAACAAATGCAGTCCTCCTCCTCATCGGCCACCGGTTTATGATCAATGTCGCCATCGGCAAAGGCCACGTCTCCAGCCACGTAGTGACCGTCCTCGTCCTTGAAGCCGCCTTTCAGAACCAGCGTCAACTCGGTGCCGTGGTGTGTATGGGATGGCATCGCACGGCCGGCCCGCACCCACAGAAGGCTGCTGGTACAGCCGTCTATCTCGCCGAGCTTACATTCCTTCACACCCGGCAGAAGCGTTTTCCAGGGAAGCTGGTCCATGGAAGACCCGATAATCGACCGAAGAGATGCGGGAACCGCGGAATCGCCGCCGTCGTCCATCTCGGCAGGAGGTACATTGTCGTTCAGACTATCGATCTGGCCATCGAGGATAGATCCCAGAATTGAGTCTCGGTTGGCAATTGAGACCGGCTGGACCGTTTCGAGTTCGAACCCGGCAAGTGTTTCGAGTGAACTTACATAGGACCTGTTGCAGTCGCTCATCTCAAGATGCGCACCGACCAGAGCCTGTGCCGGATAGGTCAAGCTTCCGGCCGCATAACCTGCCAGTAACTCGTCCATTCCAGTCACATTTTTTTCCATTACCACTCTCATTTGGCTGCAGAATCCTAAATTGCCCTACCGCCCATACGACAAGCAACAAAATTCAGATCATTAATTACACCAAATTTGTTGGAAATAGAATTTTAGTGAGCAGCCTGAGCGGAACAACTGATGGCGCGTTTTTCACGGCAGAGGGAAAAGTAAACCTGATTGCCTTCTGGTGCTGGCAATCCCCCTTTGAACCCTTACATTGCGACCTTGATCAAGGCCCATCAGACCTTTAGCGTCCTGGGCTCATCAGATTTCTTCTGGCCGGTCAGTGCAACCGGACCAGATCAGCCGGGAAAGAATAAATGTCTGTGTCCGCTTCTGTTGTCGATGCAATCGGGAACACGCCCCTAATACGCCTGAAAGCGTTGTCCGAGGAAACGGGGTGCGAAATTCTCGGAAAGGCCGAGTTCATGAACCCCGGTCAATCGGTCAAGGACCGCCCTGCCCGTCAGATGATTCTCGAAGCCGAGGCCCGTGGAGACCTGAAACCTGGCGGTGTGATTGTTGAAGGCACGGCCGGCAACACAGGCATTGGCCTGGCGCTTGTTGCCAGTGCGCGCGGTTACCGGACCGTGATTGTCATTCCAGAAACGCAGAGCCAGGAAAAGAAGGACATGCTGCGCCTGTGCGGTGCCGAGCTTGTCGAAGTTCCAGCCAAGCCTTTTTCCGATCCAAACAACTACCAGCACGTTGCCCGCCGTCTTGCAGAAGACATGGCGCGCACGGAGCCCAACGGCGTCATCTTCGCTGACCAGTGGAACAACCTGGACAACCGGAAAGCCCATTTCGTTACGACTGGTCCTGAAATCATGGCGCAAACGGGCGGGCGTGTTGATGGCTTCATCTGCGCTGTCGGCTCCGGCGGCACGCTGGCCGGTGTTTCTACCCACCTTCAGGAAAACAAGCCCGGCATTGTGATTGGCTGTGCCGACCCGCGCGGTGCTGCGATGCAATCGCTTTTCACGACCGGCAAGGCAGTTGCTTCCGAAGGTGGTTCGGTTTCCGAAGGCATCGGACTGGGCCGCAGCACACCGATTGTCGGCGATCTCAAAATCGATCACGCCTACACCATTCCCGATGAGGAGGCCCTGCCACTGGTCTTCGACCTTGCCGAGAAGGAAGGTCTCCTGCTGGGAGGTTCTTCAGCAATCAACATTGCAGGTGCACGACGCCTTGCGCGCGAACTCGGCCCGGGAAAAACCATCGTGACCATCCTGTGTGACCACGGATCGCGCTATCAGTCGAAGCTCTATAATGCGGACTTCCTCAGATCGAAAAACCTGCCTGTTCCCGACTGGCTGGAACGAAAGGTCACGATCCAGCCTCCGTTTGCCTGATTTATCGAAACCGGGGGTATGACATTTCATGAGTTCGCAAGAACAAGCACTGGCACAAGGTGGCAATGCCGCGGAAGCGGTCATCCACGATGCCGTCACCGACGCCGGTGTTCTGGATGTCATGGCAAACAATCTCGGACTGGTCGCGGCCTTTGTCGCGATCATGTATATGACCGCAGGTATCTGCGCTGTCCGTGAAGTAATGAACTCCAGGACCTCCCAGGGGTCTGTTGCCTGGTTGCTGTCCCTGTTTTTCATGCCGTATCTCACGGTTCCACTCTATTTCGTATTCGGTTGGCGGTCTTTTTCCGACTACGAGAAGATCCAGGCGACCCTTGGCCGGGCAGAGCGTGCCAGGCGTGCCGACGAACTGGGCCTGACCGATCACGCAGAAACAAGGGACTGGCCCGTTCTGTCCCGCGTTGCCGGTGTGCCCTTCATGGCCGGCAACAAGGCGGATCTTCTAATCGATGGCGATGCTACCTTTGGTGCCATTAAGGATGAGATTGCAAAGGCCAGAAACGTCATCTTCTTTCAGTTCTTCGCCGTTCACGACGACGAACTGGGACGTGAAATGGCCGACGCCCTGATCGCGCGAGCCAAGGACGGCATCAAGGTCTATTTTCTGTACGACGATGTCGGTAGCCATTCCCTTTCGAAGGACTATCTGGCCCGCCTGAAGGCTGCCGGCGTCAGGGTTTGCGGGTTCAATGAAAACCACAAATTCCTGCGTCTTCTCGGACCGATGCGCCTGAATTATCGCAATCACCGCAAGCTGGTTGTCGTTGACTACCAGGTGACCTTTGTCGGTGGACACAATGTTGCGGACCAGTATGTGGGCCGGGACAGTTGGTTCGGGCACTGGCGCGATACGCATGTACGCGTCGCAGGCCCGGCCGCCGTTGCCTGCGCGCTGTCCTTCGTGGAAGACTGGTTGTGGGCAAGTGGCGAACGCATCGACCTGCCCCAGGTCGGCGAGATCCCGATGCCGGGCGACGAAGCCGTGCTGGTCATGCCAACCGGGCCGGCAGACAAGCTTGAGGAATGTGCGCTAGCCTTTGTAGAAACGGCTGCCCGCGCACGCAAAAGGCTCTGGATCACGACACCCTATCTGGTGCCCTCTCTCGACATCCAGACGGCTCTGTGTTCAGCGGCCATGCGTGGTGTGGACGTACGTGTTCTGATGCCGGAAAAGCGGGACCATTGGACTGTCTGGCTGGCAAGCCACGCCTATGAGGACACCTTGGTGCAGCGCGGGGTTAAGGTTTACCGCTACATCGATGGCTTCCTGCACCAGAAAGTCACGCTCATGGACGATGAACTCGTTTCCATCGGCACGGTGAATTTTGACAACAGGTCATTCCAGATCAATTTTGAACTGACCCTCTGGTTCACTCATCCACGTACGATCAGCAATGTTGAACGCATGCTGGAGACTGACTTCCAGAACTCACGTCTAACCTGGCCCGACGCGTTTCAGTCGCGCAGCTATGTGTTCCGTGTCTTGGCCCAGGGTGCCCGGCTGTTGTCTCCGATCCTTTAAAAAGACCAAACCAACTGACATCGGACGTAGGGCCGTTGGACATTTAACTGTTGCTGCTGATTTTTTCGCGCGCTCAATCCCGAGGATTGAATTTGGTCCTTTGAAATCAGTCATGGAGCAGTTTGCAGGCGGCTGGTCAGAGCTGGTGCCGCAGAGGCGAATGATCTAAACATCTGTCAGACCACCTTCACCGGCACTTGCAAACCATGACTTACGTACCTGACGACACGACCCTGCTTGCCTTCACAGCCGCGGCGCTGGTTCTGGCGCTAACACCCGGACCAGACATGACGTTGTTCATGAGCAAGACGCTGACGCAAGGGCGCCGCGCCGGGTTAGCCGCAGTGTTGGGAGCCACCTGCGGATTGATCCTGCACACAGTGCTCGCTGCCATCGGTGTTTCGGCCCTTCTTTCAGCCTCAACGCTTGCATTTACGGTGCTGAAAATCGTTGGCGCCGTGTACCTGATCTGGCTGGCGGTCCAGGCTGTCAGAAATGGGTCAAGCCTTGCGCTGCAAGCAGCTTCCGCGAAGCGACAGCCGTTTCACCGGGTTTGGCTTCAGGCGCTTGGGATCAACATTCTAAATCCCAAGATCGTTCTGTTCTTCGTGACCTTCCTGCCTCAATTCGTTAGCGCATCCGATCCGAATGCGACGGGAAAGCTCATGTTCCTCGGGTTTTACTTCGTTGCGCTGGGCATGCCGATCTGCATCGCGATGGTTCTTTGCGCCAGCGCCTTTGCTCGTTTCCTGAAAAACTCGCCCAAATTCATGCGCGCCTTCGACTGGGCCTTTGCCGGCATCATGGGAACCTTCGCCTTGAAGCTTCTTGTGGCCAAGGCAAACAACTGATCCGGCAGCTTGTTGCGTTTCGTCGTCTCCTCTGACGGGCTAACCCGTGCTGAATTTACTAGCGGGCCAGCAACTCCCTGAGACCTGCAGGTGTGACTTGAGCCATCATGCGAAAATCCCGACTCATGTGATGCCGATCTGAATAGGAAGCCTGGTAGGCTACATCATCCAGGCAGCAGTTGCCGGACGCCAAAAGGCGCGTTGCCTTGCGCAAACGGACGAAACGCACCAGCCTGGCATAGCCCAACCCTGCCTCCGTCAACCGGCGTGAAAGGCTTCTCGGAGACAATCCGAGTTCAGCGGCTGTCGACATCAAACCGGGGTGCTCTCCCTCGGACCTTTCAAGGCTGCCGACAACCCGCACCAGAAGACGGTTCCCCCGAGCGCCCGATTGACTGTTCAACAGGTGGCCAAACGAAAGGCTGCGAGCAGGTGGCACCAACCCGACGTCGCTTTTGAGGCCGGTTGTCTCTTCTGAAAGAACGATCAGGATATCGCTATCGAAGTCAATTTGGTCTCCCAGAAAGGTGCCGAACCGGTAAATCGGATAGGAAGCGCCACCGCGTGTTATCGACCAGATACCCTGAATATGCGCGCCGGCACTTTCCAGCGTTCCCGTCGCAACCCCTGCCAGCATTGCCGGCCCGAAGGGTTTCTGGTTGGCTGGGCGCACCTTGTAGGGAGACAGGACCAGTGAATTGTGCTGATCAGCGACAATAAATTCCTGTCTGGGGCAGCTCTCCTGAAACCGTATGGACGACTGCAACGCCAGAACACCCGACCATCTTTGGACCAGGGCTGAAACACTTGGTGCACTTGTCAGAAGATGACTGATCACATCGAACCCGGCAGGCCGCCCGAGCGCACGAGCCAGATCGAAGATCACACCGCATCCGCGTGCGTCATTCAGCATGCCGATGCGAGACAACGTATCCTTGCCATGGTCGTCCCGCAGAGAGCACTTTTCATAAACATCCGGAAACCGTGTCTCGGCCTGGCGTGCGAAATGGTCCAGCCACCAGTTCCAATAGGCAGAATAAGCTTCGCCGAGCGGCTCGTTGACGCGCTGGTTTCCCGCAGATTTGCGGTTCACGGGGACAATTTTGGCGTCGATATTCACAGGCCTTCTTTCGACCGCGTTGCAGGATGCTAGGTGCCCTCAAACGAAACCAAGGGTTTAGGGTAAATGCAAGCATCGAAATGGAGGGAACATGCGCACATTGAGAACTGGTCTGCCGGGGTTATCCTTCCTATTGCTGACCACACTGTCCGCGACCACTTCCGCGCTTGCCGATCCGGCCAACCTGACAGTGGCTGAAATCGACGAGATGATGTCGGGTAACTCCATCCACGGGTTCTTTCCAGACGGCGTCACGGCCTACAGGCAGAACAACCACGCCGATGGCATTGCTGTTGTTGTCGTCAAGGGCGACAAGATCCGGAACATTCCGTGGGAGGCTGTCGAAATAGACGGGACGGGACACTATTGCGAAGACTGGAGCGGCGATGGCTGGGGCAAGCTCTGTTTCACGGTGACGCGGGAGGACCCGGCCAAACCGGTTTTCACCAATGCCAAGGGCAAGTCAAACAGCCAGAACTGGACCAAAGGCTTTGTCGACCTGAATTTTGCTGACTGATTTTTCTTTCACTTAAGAACGACGCCCGCAATCCGGCCGGATTGCGGGCGTTGGTTTTTCAAGCCCTGGTGAACGTCAAATAGACCTTGCGCGAAAGGCGTTTCGTTGATCAATTCAACGCTCTTAAGTCCAGGGAGTTCAAGATGACCACGCCACTGTTTCGCGACGACGCCTACCTCAGAACTTGTGAAGCTGAAGTGGTCGGCGTGAACGAGCGGGGCGGTATCTTGCTGGATAGAACGGTGTTTTACGCCACTGGCGGTGGACAACCCGGGGACAGCGGCACCCTTGAACTGGAAGACGGCACAAAACTTGTGATTGCTACCGCTGTTTATGAAGAGGACAAGAAAACAATCGTCCATGTGCCGTCCGAAGGGCAAAGCCTGCCCAGCCCCGGTGCCCTTGTGACCGCCCATATTGACTGGGCAAGGCGTTACCGGCTGATGCGCATGCATACGGCGCTGCATCTTTTGTCCGTGGCCCTGCCCTATCCCGTTACCGGTGGCCAGATTGGAGATCCTGAAGGACGGCTCGATTTCGACATGGGTAACGAGACGATCGACCGGGAAGAGCTTGTCGAGCAGCTCAACGCACTCGCTTCAGGAGATCATGAGGTCACCACCCAATGGATCACGGACGAAGAACTCGACGCCAATCCGGGCCTGGTCAAAACCATGTCGGTCAAGCCGCCGCGCGGGTCAGGCAAGGTGAGACTAGTCAGGATCGGTGGCGATGTTGACTTGCAGCCTTGCGGCGGAACACATGTGACCAGGACATCCGAAATCGGCGCGCTCGAACTTGGAAAGATCGAAAAAAAGGGAAAGCAGAACAGGCGCGTTCGAATTCGTCTGACGGATTGACCGAATGAACGAATGGAGTGGTAAGCATGAAACTCTCAGGTAGCTGTCGGTGCGGTGCTGTTTCCTTCGAAGTAGAAAGCAAAACACCCTACCCGTTCATGCGGTGCTACTGCTCGATCTGCCGCAAGACAGGCGGCAGTGGAGGTTATGCCATCAACCTCATGGGAGAGGCAGGCAGCCTGAAAGTGATGGGTGCGGAAACGAAGGCGACCTACAACGCCGTCATCGATGGCGAAACCAGCCCCGCGGAACGTCATTTCTGCAAGGCCTGCGGTTCTCATCTTTGGGTCAGCGACCCGCGTTGGCCAGAGCTTGTGCATCCACACGCTGGCGCCGTCGATAGCCCCTTGCCAACACCGCCGGAGATTGTCCATATCATGTTGGCGTACAAGCCTGACTGGATAGAGGTGCCGAACGGTCCCGGACATGTTCATTTCCAGAACTATCCGGACCTATCCATCGAAGACTGGCACAAGTCAAAAGGCTTGCTGGAGACCTAAGGAGACCCAATGACCGACCATCCTCTCGTATCGACCCAATGGCTGGACGATCATCTCTCCTCGCCCGATCTGATTGTGATCAATGCCTGGATGCCGCCAGTAACGCATCCGGACGCTCCCGCCGTTTATCCGAATGCCCATATTCCCGGCGCGGTCTTTTTCGATGTCAACGAAGTTTGTGACAAGGACACGGACCTGCCGCATATGCTGCCTGCTCCGCACGTGTTTTCATCGACCATGCGGAAAATGGGTATAGGGGATGGCCAGACACTCGTCGTCTATGACGATTTCGGTTTCTATTCCGCGCCGCGCGTCTGGTGGACCCTGCGCAGCATGGGGGCCGAGCGGGTTTATGTCCTTGATGGAGGATTTCCCAAATGGCGCGCAGAAGGCCGGGCATTCAACGATGACACGCCCCGCCGGGTACAAAGCCATTTTTCTTCCCGACTGAACCACGGCGCGGTGGCGGACCTAGCTCAGATCCGTTCTACAATTGAAAACGGATCACGCCAGATCCTGGATGCCCGATCCGCCGAACGGTTTGCCGGAGAAGCTCCCGAACCCCGCCCGGGCCTTCGATCAGGACACATGCCAACTGCCCTCAACCTGCCCTTTACCCAGCTCATTGCCGAGAACGGGACTTTCTTGCCTAAGGAAGACCTGGCAAAGGCCTTTCAGGACGCGGGAGTGGATCTTGAAAAGCCCGTTACAACGACTTGCGGTTCGGGCGTCACTGCAGCAATCCTGACACTGGCCCTCACCGTGCTGGGAGTACGTGATCTTGCTTTGTACGATGGCTCCTGGGCGGAATGGGGAAGCCGGGACGACACGGATGTCGTCACCGATACGGAATAACCCCAGACGGTTTTTTTCAGGTTCCGGTTTTCAAGGTCTCGAAGAAGTCACGGATCTCATCTGAAATCGAATTGGTGCTCGATGACATTCTGCCCGACGCCGTCATCAGACTGTCGGCGGCCTGATCTGTGGCATTGATCGCTTGTTCGACCCCGTTGATGTTCTCATCAAGAGACTGCGTACCGGAAGCCACTGTCTGGATACTGTGCGAGATTTCCTGCGTCGCAGCCCCCTGCTCTTCAATGGCGGCTGCAATGGAGGAGGTCATTTCATCTAGCTGTTTCACCACTTCGGAAATTGACTGGATGGACGCAACCGCATTGTCGGTCGAGCTCTGAATCTCGTTCACTTGCAGGCTGATTTCTTCCGTTGCCTTCGCGGTCTGCTCCGCCAGGGTTTTCACCTCGCTGGCGACCACCGCGAAGCCCTTCCCCGCATCACCGGCACGCGCAGCCTCAATCGTGGCGTTGAGAGCCAGAAGGTTGGTCTGCTCGGCAATTGCCTGGATAAGCCCGATCACATCGCCAATCTTCTGCGCAGCGCCAGCCAGGCTTGCCACCTGAAGGCTCGACTGTTCGGTTCCTCCAGCTGCCTGGCTTGCAATACGGGATGCCCCCGCAATCTGTTTGGAAATTTCCTGGATAGAACTGGAGAGCTCTTCCGTCGCCGACGCAACCGTCTGCACGCTCACGCTGGAGTCTTTCGAGACATGGCCGGCATTTTCAACCTGGCTTCTCGCGGTCTGCGATACGTTCGTCAGATTTTCCGCTTCCCCTGCGACACTGCGCGCGCCGTCTTCAACATCTGCAAGCGGCTTCTGGACATTGAGCTGAAATTTCTCAATGGCTTTGTTCAACCGTTCCGTTTGTGCGGCGCGTTCCAGAAGGAGCTGTTCTTCATAAGTCGAAATCGCGAGGTCCATGTCCAGGAAAACAGCGGCCGTGACATCGTTTAACAGAACAGCGAGGTTTTGAAATGTCCGCCTGTATTTGCGAGTCAAATGCGCTTGCAGGTGACGCAGGACATACAGGTAACCAGCGATGTACCAGCGCGGCTCCAGACCAATGCGACAATGAACATGTCCGATCTGATTGATGCTTTGCTGATAGCCCTCATCGAAGCCGGATGTGAACAGCTTCTTCCAATGCCCCTTTTGCGCTGAAACCAACCGAGGCTGATGTGTCCCGACAAGAGCTGCAAGGTTCGGCTGGGTCTTGATGTGCTCATAGAACCCTGCCAACACATCGTCCAACACCGGCTCGATCACCGGCCAGAGCTTTTTGAGGCTCTCGATCGTCGCTTCATCGATCTGGGCGAATTTTAAACGGGTCTGAAAATCGTATTCCTGGTCGCTCATGGCAATTTACCTTGATAAGAACTGACCCAACGTCTCCTACAATTATAAAAAAACCATAAATTGTATTTTTACGTACGACATAGTGACAATGCCTCACCGAACCACGAACATTGATGCCTCAGAAATACTGACAACACCGCAGGATTTTGCGGTTTATTCCCGAAACGATAGCCGTCGGTGAATCTTCCAAAGGCGAATAACAAATACAACCCCAAAAAGAGAATCACCCGGTATTGACCGAATCGCGGTCCCAAAAATGGCAGTTCGGTTACCTGGTCCAGGTCAAACTTTCATCCCGTCAGCCCTTTTTCGCGATGTCTCAAGATTAATCAGGAAGTCCGCTCGCGTTCCGGGCAGGTGATGACCGGGCCAAATTTCCAGGGCATCGGCAAGATTGCCTTTTGGATGTCGTAAGGAGATGTCTTCGCGAACCTCCCGAGTAAACCTACGCTGCCCCAATCCAAATACGTCGCACATTGCCCCACGAGAAAGAAGGTGCGCTTCTGCACCGTAGGTTCTTTCAGAAACGTAGCCGTTGAGATGTAGGCCGATGGCATCGGCAATCCGACGGACCCTGGCTCGGTCGTGTCCCTTGCCAGTCAGGTGATGATGGCAGCGTTCGACCCCATGAACGACGAAACAACAATCCCCGGGCTCGCTGGTGCGGCGGAAGGCCAAGCCAACGTCATGCAGTATTGCGGCACAAAAGAGAATTTCCTTGTCCACGGTGAGCTTCCGATAGCCACCCAGCAAAAGGCCGAAATAATACGTCCGCCAGCTATGTCTCATGAGGACCAGGTTTTGCACCTCGTCAGCGAAGTCAAACGCGTCCCTGGTTAGGGCCGTGTCAGGTGGCTGCAGCCCTTCCAGGTCTGCGCCGTAGGTGTTGATAAGCCCAAGCTTTGCTTTCAAGGCGTCCAAGGCTTCCAGCATGCCCATCCGGCCCAGGTTCGAGAGGACTTTCAGTTTTTCAGCTCTGGTCAACCGCCCCTTGCTGAATTCACCCTGTCGTCTTCCCCAGGCGATCGTACCCATGTCTGCAGCGTTTTCAGGCATTTCCCGACGCATCTCCTTCTCATTTTTTTTGTACCGTATCGCACATAAATAGACATGTCGATGATTATATGCGAAGTGGTATAAAATGAAGACGGAAACCAAACGCGGGCGTCCGCGCAAATTTGACGAAGACGTTACGCTCGACCGCATCATGCTGGTTTTCTGGCGCCAAGGTTACGCAGCCACCAGTCTCGATCAGATTGCGGAAGCCACCGGCCTGAACCGACCAAGCCTTTACGCCGCATTTGGAAGCAAAAAGGAAATGTATCTCAAGGTGATTGGGCGCTTCGCCGACCAGATGCAGGCCCACTTGCATGACGCAGGGCTGACGGCAAGCGGACTACACCCAAGGCTGAAGGCTATAATGACAGCTGCAATCGATCTTTATTGCGGCAAGTCTTCACTCTGCAACGCGGCCTACGGGTGTCTGGCTATTTCCACCCTGACCACAGAAGTGGCTGACGATCCGGACTTCAAGTCCATGATGGCCCACGTCGTCGAGCGAATGGATCAGGGTTTCGCCGATCTGATACGCGAAGAGACGAAAGGCCTCGTTCCCGAGGCGAACCTGCGCTTTACCGCCCAGCATCTGTCCCTGATCCTGCATGGTATTTCAGTTCGGGCTCGCACCGGTGAATCGAGAACCGCACTTCAGGAGTTGGCGGAAGCTGCCGTCGACCGGCTTGTACCGGAAACGGCATCACAAACGGTTGTGTAAATCCAGCGACCAGTCAAGCGTTACAGGAAGCGGTGTCCAAACGCCTGTCTTCACCCCTGCCCGCCTCAATATGTCGGCTGTCCAGGTGTTGCATCCCATCAGCGCATTGAAACCACCTACCGCTGGAAAGAAGATATCGTGCGCGTCATAAGCACCGCCAGGAATAGCTGGCGGCGTTTCTGTGTCGTTTGCTTGGAAACTGGCCTTGATATCGGCGACCAGCTCATCAAATTGCTGCTGACTGAGGTAAAGTTCCCTGACGCTGTCGAGATCACTCGGAATATCCCCGGTCCGGCGGACATGCATGACTGACGTGTCCCAGGTCAAGGCGTCAATCACCGGTCCCGGCTTCAAGTCTGCCCAGGTTGGCGTTTCGATATAAAAGGACCGGCCTCCCCAGCCGAATGCGACCCAAAAGACCCCAGGATAATCGAGGTCCAGGCCGGCATCGGAAATGAAATCGAATGCCTCCAGAACATCTGGATCAGCAGGAAGAGCAATATCTGTATGAATGGGGTTGCTCAGGACAAGAATGCGCCGGCCATCTGACGGCTGCAAAGCGGCACCTGTGTCTGGCGCACTATCAAACAAGGGCCTCGGAACGAGTGTTCCGAGGCCCAGAGCCAGGATGATGGTGCAAACGACAAGAAATAATCCAGTGAGTGTCCTGCGCAGCAGTTTCATCATCTTTTGGAGATTGCAGATCAGTGGTGCAGGATCTGACTCAGGAACAGCTTCGTGCGTTCATGCTGCGGGTTGGTAAAGAACTCTTCCGGCTCGTTCTGTTCCACGATCTGGCCCGCATCCATGAAGATGACGCGATTGGCAACCTTGCGCGCAAAACCCATTTCGTGGGTCACGCACAACATGGTCATGCCTTCTTCGGCAAGGCCGACCATCACGTCCAGAACTTCCTTGATCATTTCCGGATCAAGTGCCGAAGTCGGCTCATCAAACAACATGATCTTCGGGCTCATGCAGAGCGACCGTGCAATGGCAACGCGCTGCTGCTGACCGCCGGACAACTGACCCGGATATTTATTTGCCTGCTCGGGGATCTTGACGCGCTCCAGATAGTGCATCGCGATTTCTTCGGCTTCTCTCTTGGGCATCTTTCGAACCCAGATTGGTGCCAGTGTACAATTTTCCAGGATCGTCAGATGCGGAAACAGGTTGAAGTGCTGGAAGCACATGCCGACTTCCCGGCGAATTTCGTCAATCTTTTTGAGATCGTTCGTCAGTTCGATGCCATCGACAAGGATCTGCCCGGCCTGATGTTCTTCCAGACGGTTGATGCAACGGATCATGGTGGACTTGCCGGAACCGGACGGTCCGCAGATAACGATGCGTTCGCCGCGCATGACTTTCAGGTTGATGTCGCGCAATACGTGGAAATCCCCGTACCACTTGTTCATTTTCTTGATTTCGACAGCCACATCCGTGTCGGAAATGACCATTCTGGTACGGTCGGCTGCGAGTTCCTCATCGCGTACAGCGTGTTCAGACATAGTTCTTAGCTCCAAAAGTGTCCTCTGGCCGGGGCGCCGCGGTCCATCGCGCGCCCCGGATGTGATTTGCTAACGTTTGTGCCCTGTATGCAGCTTCCTCTCCATGAAGATGGAGTAGCGCGACATGCCGAAGCAGAAGGTCCAAAACACCAATGCGGCGAATAGGTAACCCGTGTGACCGGTGCTGGGGGTCGACCAGGTCGGGTCCGTAAAGGACGACTGGATCATGCCCAGAAGGTCGTACATGCCGACGATCAGAACCAGGGTCGTATCCTTGAACAGGCCAATGAAGGTGTTGACGATGCCGGGGATCACGAGCTTCAAAGCCTGAGGCAGAATGATGAGATACATCATCGGCCAGAACCGGAGCCCGAGCGCCATGGCGCCTTCGTATTGACCCTTCGGAATTGCCTGCAGGCCACCCCGAACCACCTCGGCCATGTAGGCCGCCGAGAAAAGGGTCACCCCGATCAGCACGCGCAACAACTTGTCGAACGTCACGCCTTCCGGCAGGAACAACGGCAGCATCACCGAAGACATGAACAGAACGGTGATCAGCGGAACACCGCGCCAGAACTCGATAAAGATGATCGAGACCAGCTTGATGATCGGCATTTTCGACCGCCGTCCAAGCGCCAGAGCGATGCCGAGCGGCAGTGAGGCAACGATGCCGGTTACCGCAATGACAAGCGTAACGAGCAAGCCTCCCCAGACTGCTGTTTCCACAATCGGGAGAATAACCCAATCCCCGAAGACCAGACCGGTCAGAAGGTAGTAGGAAACTATCGGGAAGACGACCAGGAACAGGATCGCGTTCAATTTCTTGAATGGCGCGCTAGGCATCGCCAACGGCACAAGCAACGCCGCGAACAGGAAGTAGACGATGTTCACACGCCAGATTTCCTCGCTCGGATATCGGCCATAGATAAACTGCGGAAAGAAGGCTTCCACATAGGCCCAGCAAGCACCGCCATGGCCGCCATCCTGAGGCAGGCAGGCCTCGCGATTGCTACCGCTCCAGACAGCATCGATCAAAGCAAACTTGATCAAGGGTTCGATGAGCGAATAGGCAATCAAGATGCCGATTACCGTCAGAACCGTGTTTCCAACTGACGAAAACAGGTTCTGGCGCATCCAGCCGATGACACCGGTGGTCGAGATCGGCGCCGGCAGACGCGGCGCTTCCTCGGTTCTGATATGAAACAGATCAGTATTAGCCATTGTATGTGCCCCTTACCGTTCCACGAGTGCCATGCGCTGGTTGTACCAGTTCATGAAGGCCGATGTGATAAGGCTGAGCGACAGATAGACAGCCATCCATATACCGATGATTTCAATCGCCTGACCAGTCTGGTTGAGCACCGTACCGCCCATCGAAACAAGGTCCGGATAGGCAATGGCCACAGCCAGCGACGAGTTCTTGGTCAGGTTCAGATACTGGCTTGTCAGCGGTGGAATGATCACGCGCATCGCCTGCGGAATGACGACAAGTCTCAGGGTCGGTCCATTCCGCAGTCCAAGAGCATGTGCCGCTTCGGTCTGACCGTGACTGACTGCCTGAATCCCTGCGCGTACAATTTCTGCAATGAACGACGCCGTGTAGATCGACAAGGCAGCGGTAAGAGCCAGGAACTCAGGAATGATGTTCAATCCGACATTCAACTCGAAGCCTTGACGCAGGATCGGTCCGGTTTCGACGAAGTTCGGAAATTCCAGACCGATCGGCATGCCCATAACGAAATAGGTCAGGATGGGCAGCCCGATGATCAGTCCGACACCGGTCAGGAAAGCCGGAAACGGCTGACCGGTGGCTTCCTGGCGTTTGCGCGCCCAACGAGCCACGAAGATTGCAATCGCGATCCCGATGAGGAATGCGTAACCGACCCATTCAGACCCGGTTCCCATGATAGGTTTGGGTAGCCGGAGCCCGCCGATGTTCAGGTGAAACGTATCGAACAATGACCACTTTTCACGCTTTCCCGGGATCGACCGAAGCACCGCGAAGTACCAGAAGAAGATCTGCAGCAGAAGCGGAATGTTGCGGACCAGCTCGACGTAGCAATACGCCAGCCGATTAATGACCCAGTTGTTCGACAAGCGGGCGATACCGATGATAAAACCGATCACCGTGGCGAAGAAGATGCCAACAGCCGCTACAAGCAAAGTGTTCAGGAAGCCGACAAAGATCGCTCTTCCGTAAGTCGATGTCTCCGAGTAGGAAACCAGAGACTGGTTGGTTCCAAACCCGGCTGTATTTTCAAGAAAGCTCCAACCGGAGGCGATATTCTGCCTCTCCAGGTTGGCTATCGTGTTCGTAACGATGACGTACCCCAAAGCCGTAATCGCGACGACCAGAACAATCTGGTAAAAGATGCCGCGGACTTTAGGATCGTTCAACAGCGAAGCACGCGCCGGCGCCCCCGCCGAGTCCTGCTCCATTACTGACATAAAACCTCGCCCAAGTTTTCACGAGAGAGCCCGGCACGAAGCCTCTCCTCAATCGTGTCTGATCCGCTTCCTGGCTGCGCATTGGCAGCACTCCCCTATCGACGGAAGCGGTCTGTTCCCCCACGCGGTTGCCGGCTTTGACGTCCGGTTTTTGTTGCGTGGAATTTATTGAGGGTTCCGGCAGAAATCCGCCGGAACCCCTTCAATCCTCAAACAAGGAGAGGATTAGCGGACCGGCGGAGCGTACATGAAGCCGCCGTCGTTCCACAGAGCGTTCACGCCACGGGAGATGCCAAGCGGAGTGTCCGGGCCAACGTTTGCGTTGAAGGACTCTTCATAGTTGCCGACGTTCTTGATGATGGCGTAGGCCCAATCGTTAGGCAGGCCGATAGCTTCACCAAATGCGCCCTCGACGCCCAGAAGGCGTTTGACGGCCGGGTTGTCGGAAGACTTCATCTCGTCAACGTTTTCAGAGGACACGCCCAGCTCTTCTGCGTTGAGCATCGCGTTCAGCGTCCACTTTGCAATGTTGAACCACTCATCGTCGCCCTGACGGACAACCGGGCCAAGCGGCTCCTTGGAGATGATTTCCGGAAGAACCATGTGGTCGCCCGGGTTGGTCAACTTCAGGCGCTGTGCGTAGAGGCCGGAGGCGTCAGTGGTGTAAACGTCGCAACGGCCAGCGTCATATGCACCCACAACTTCGTCAGCCTTTTCGAAGGCAACGATTTCGTACGGCATGTTGTTGGCGCGGAAGTAGTCGGCAACGTTCAGCTCAGTGGTGGTACCGGTGTTGGTGCAGACCGAAGCCCCGGAAAGTTCCAGTGCGGAGGTCACGCCCAGGTCCTTGCGAACCATGAAGCCCTGACCATCGTAGTAGTTTACACCAGCAAAATTCAGGCCCAGCTGGGTGTCACGTGACATGGTCCAGGTGGTGTTGCGGGACAGAACGTCAACTTCGCCGGACTGAAGTGCGGTGAAGCGCTCTTTTGCAGACAGCGGAGTGAATTTCACGGCGGAAGCATCGCCAAACACTGCTGCAGCCATAGCGCGGCAGTAGTCAACGTCGATACCGGTCCAGTTCCCCTGAGCATCCAGATTCGAGAAGCCCGGCAGGCCCTGGCTCACACCACACTGGATGAAGCCTTTTGCCTTGACGTCTTCCAGCGTCGTTGCACCAGCAGCCGTCGTTACGGCGACTCCCATAGCAGCGCCGATTACGAGCGGAAGGAATTTGTTGGACATGGATATGCAGCCTTTATTTGTTACCCATAGTTTTATTATGTCGGGTTTGTTCGAAAGACATCTTCTCCGTCTCTTAATTGCGGACGGATGCCAGCCTTAACGGCTGCTTCCTCCAGACATCTTCCGTTCCACCCAACACTTCCATACGATGGCATTTAGCTGTTCGGGTCAAGTACTTGCTTCGGATATCTCGTCAAATTTCTCTAGGTATCCGCCATTTGCCATCGGCACGGATGCACAAACAGCGAACATGTCTAATTCGAAATCATTGAATGCCTAAAAAGGGTTCAATCCATTTGGGTGAGTTCTTGAGCGAGGTGCTGTTGACTGGAATTTCTTTGCTGAAAAATGCCTGCACCTGCGTCTGAAATGCCGGTTGCAGCCATGAGGCGAATGACTAAAGTGTGCCCCGGCGCACGGCTGCTCATGGCCGCGCCTTCCCACCACGCACTCACACTCAAGAGCTTTCATGTCTTCCACCAGCTCCAAGCAGCCATTGAAGCAAGATACCAAGCTTGCACATGCCGGGCGCGACCCGCTTGCATTTCACGGTTTCGTCAATCCGCCTGTCGTGCACGCTTCGACTGTCCTCTTCCCTGATACCAAAACCATGGTCACGGGCGCCCAGACCTACTCCTATGCCCGCAGAGGCACACCGACCTCCGATTCCCTTGAAGGCGCCCTGAAGGAGATCGAGGGAGCGGCTGGGGTCAAAATCGCAAATTCCGGGTTAAACGCTATCGCGCTGGCCATTTTGTCCTGCGTGAAGACCGGCGACCACATCCTGATCGCCGATACCGCTTACGGACCTACCCGCCATTTCGCCGACACGGTTCTCCCGGGTCTCGGCGTTGCCGTGACCTATTACGACCCGCGGATCGGTGCGGAAATCAAGACGCTGTTTCAGGACAACACGACCGCTGTTTTCACCGAAGCACCGGGCTCGCTCACCTTTGAGATGCAAGATGTTCCGGCGATTGCCGTGGAGGCGCGCGCCATCGGCGCGACCGTTCTGATGGACAACACCTGGGCCAGCCCGCTCTACTGCCAGCCCCTGTCCTTTGGGGTAGACCTGTCGATCCAGGCTGGCACCAAGTATCTTGTTGGTCATTCCGACGCCATGCTCGGCACGATTGCTGCCAGCGAACGCGCCTGGGAGAAGCTGGACACGCTCTGTGGCGCCATGGGCTGTCATGTAGCACCGGACGATATCTACCTCGGCCTGCGCGGCCTCCGGACGCTTTCGGTGCGCCTTGAAAGGCACCAGCGCAACACACTGGCCGTGCTTGGCTGGTTGAAGGATCAGCCACAGATCGGCCGTATCCGGTATCCGGGCCTGGAGAGTGACCCCGGACACGAGCTTTGGAAACGGGATTTCTCCGGCGCTTCGGGACTGTGCGCCTTTGATTTCAGCGAAGGGACGACACAGGAACAGGCTTATGCCTTCCTGGATGCGCTGACACTCTTCGGTCTCGGTTACTCGTGGGGTGGCTTTGAAAGCCTTGCAATTCCCGTTCGCCTGAAAGGCTCGCGCACGGTCACTCCGGTGAACCCGGATCTGCAATCCGTCCGCCTGCATATCGGCCTTGAAGACCCGCAAGACCTGATTGGCGATCTCGAGCAGGCTCTGACGAAAGCACTCGGTTAAACGAATGCGACCCAAAAAGCGGAGCGGCTCAGATCGTCGGGTCGTTCCGCTTTTCCTTGAAGATCAACCACAGATTCCGGAAATAGATCAAAAGCCCCAGTCCCTGCCCGGCAATGAACACTGGGTCCTTACGCTGAATTGCGTAGATCAACAGCAATGCCCCGCCTGCAATGGAAAAGAACCAGAATGCGACGGGCACAATTGAGCGACCGACCCGCTCGGACGCGATCCATTGAATCACGAAGCGCATCATGAACATCCCCTGGGCAAAGAAACCGAGGATGATCCAGAAATCGAATTGCGCGATGAAAACCGTGTGGATCCATTCGTAAAGAGCACTCATGTCTCACGTCCAGTCAGTGTTTTGGAAGGTCGGCGGGCTTCTCCACCCGGATTGGGGCAGTAATCAGGTCAGCGGCCGGACATCGGGAATTTTTTTCCGGCGTCGGCGCAGCCACCACACACCGAAGAGATCGAGCACGCCAACAAGGGCCCTGTCGAAAATCCCGTATTTTGACGTCCCATGACGTCGTTGCCGGTCCTGCACGTCGATGTGTGTTACGCCGTAGCCTTCGCGGATCACCAGCGCGGGCAGGAAGCGATGCCAGCTATCGAAGTACGGCAGTTGCAGGAACACGTCCCGCCGCAGGGCCTTAAGGCCGCAGCCGCTGTCTCGGGTGTTGTCCCGCAGGATGGCGCCGCGCAGCTTGTTGGCGAATTTGGACGCGTACCGCTTGGCAACGCTGGCCTTGCGGCCAAGTCTCTGTCCGGCAGCAAGAGCGACAGCAGGCCCCGCTGCCTCGAGCGCGTCCAGCAGTGCCGGGATATATGCGGGATCATTTTCACCATCGCCATCGATGGTCGCGACGACATCGCCCCTTGCATTCAAAAGACCGGTGCGCACAGCGCAGCTCTGGCCACAGGATTTCTCGTGCCTGACCGGTCGAAGCCAGTCATGGGTGGCCGCGTAGTCCTGCAACACGATATCCGTGCCGTCGGATGAACCGTCATCGACGACGATAACTTCGAAACGCCTGTTCTTGAGCGCTGCTTCGATTTCATCCAGCAGGATTGGCAGGTTCTCCGCCTCGTCCTTCGCGGGAACCACGACCGTGACAGCGAGCGTGCCTTTGCTGGCAGCCAGTGCCTCCAGATAACTTTGTGTCATGCGCTTGTCCGTTCTGTCCTGTCTGCAACGGGGAGGTTGGCCTCCACACGGGCGGCGCCGCGCTGACCGCGCAGCACCTGCCACACCGCCCGCACACAAGCTTTGGCAGACAGGGCATTCATGTTGGGTTCAATCTTTCCGGAGGAAGACAGGTGAAAACCGATCCGGCGCCGGGCCATGGCGCGAACCGTGAAAAAGGTGAAGGTCATTCCCAGAAGCGTGCCTGCGATGACGTCACTTGGATAATGCGCACCGACCATGACACGACTGAATGCAAGCCAGAAGCCCGCCACAATGATGAGCCAGCGATAGGCAGGGAAAATAAACGCCAGCGCGGTTGCGAGTGCTGCAACTGTGGTTGAGTGGCCGGATGGGAAGCTGGTGAACGTGCCGTCGAAGGCCAGAAAGTCAAACCGAATGGGGCCAACCTCTTCGTAAAGCTTCGGACGGGCCCGACCTAACGACCATTTGAAAGCGATTGCCAAAAGGCCTGTTGCGGCGACCGAATAGAAAATGAACGCTGCATAGGTGAACACGGCGCCAATCGCCATGCGCAGGCGAAATGCGTAACGCCCTGCATCCAGCGCCAGCAGATAGAGGCAGGCAATTCCGGTGGATGCCAGGATCCAGTCTGCCTTGCCGATGTCGGTAAAAGTCCGAAATGCTGCCCTGTATTCTCCCGGCAGGGAGCGCAGCCATGGATAGGTTGGCACGTCGAACGCGACGACCGCTATACCGACCGTCAGCAACAGGATTGCAAGGATATCCTGCGGCCTTTGCCCGGGAGGCAACGGATCCCTGTTGTGGCGCACACGTTCCTTGCGCCCGGAAAACAGTATGGCAGCGCGCCGGGAATTCCCGCGCATGCGCGCCAGAATATGCCAGACAAATTTACTGCTGTTGCTCATTGTCGTCTTCTGAAACCGCCGTCGGCACGGACTTGCGATACAGCCCGATGTCGACATCGTCCCCACCATTGATATTGAGGCCGTCTACCCTTTTTACCGCCTTCGGTACAAGACCAATCTCTTTTGCAGCAGCCAAAAACGCCGGTTCTTCCCGGCTTTCGATAGCGGCAATGCGGCAGGTGTCGGAATTATCGGCTTGAGTGGCCGCCAGGAAGGCTGCCGCGTCCTGCGCTGAAACAATCTTCGTCGTCGTCCCCTCCAGGAAAATGAAACTGGGTTCGTGAAAGCCTGTGGTCACGACCAGCCGCTTCGACTTGTCCGCGCAGCCGGGGATCTCGTCCATGGCAGCGACAAGCCGCGGGCTGACCCAGATAGGCGTGAGAGCCGGGCCGACGAAGCCCCAGAAACCGATGCTGACGCACACAGCAGTCAAACAGATGGCTGGATATGCATAGAGAGCCGGGCCGCGCAAAAGGCGTGATGCTGCAGCAACTGCGAAAACAGCCCCAAGAGAAAGCAGTACGGCGCCGGGAGGCGATGGCCAGGCTCCCAGCGCCACGGGACCGGCAAACGCGGCAACAGCCAAACCCACCGCGGGGACCACCAGCAGTACTGCAGCCACCCAACGCAGCCAGGTTTTTGCGGTGGCTCCGGCGCCTTCCATCAGGGCAGCGGCAACAGGCAACGCCAGGGCGGGCAGGAGTGGCATCGTGTAATGCGGCAACTTCGTTGCGACCAGTTCAAAGACAACCCAGCTGGGAATGAACCAGGCCACGGCAAACGTTACCAGCGGGCTTTTCCGTTCTTGCCAGATGCGTGGCAGGGCGAGCAGAAAGAACGCCGGCAACGGCCAGAAAATGCCGAACATCGCTCCAAGATGGGTCAGAGGCGGCGCTCCATGGCCTTCCTGCCCCTGCCCGACCTTGCCAAGAAGATCCTTGCCAATCGCTTCGGTGAAGAACGTGCCGTCGGTCGCAAGCCAGATGGCAACGAACCAGGGGGAAACGAGCAGGACAAACCACAACACCCCAAGAAGAGGAGCGGTTCCCTTGAACCAGGCAGCCTTCCGCTTCAACACCATAAGCCCCACCACCGTGAGGCCAATTACCATGGGTCCGACGGGGCCTTTGATGAGCACACTGGCCGCAAGAGCGGTCCAGAACAAAAACCCGAGCCCCCATAACCGTCTACCCGGGTCCTTCAGCCAGATTCTTGCAAGCGTCCCCTGTGCAATGATGATCGTTGCAAATAGCGCCGCATCGGTTTTCGCCAGCCGAGCCTCAACCCCGACGATAATGGCCATCGCCACGAAACCGGCGGCCAGGAGCGCGCCGGCAGGCCCCATGAACGCCCGGGCAAGCCAGAAGGTCGCCAGAACACTTATCGTGGCGGCTATGATCGAGGGCAATCGATAGGTCCAAAGCGGTGCGTCCGCCCCCTGCCCGGTCAGTTTCACGGCGGCCGCCTGAAGCCAATAAATGCCGACGGGCTTTTTGTAGCGGGCCTGATCCTGAAAACGGATATCGATGTAATCGTTCGTTTCCAGCATCTGCTTGGTTGCCTGGGTGAAACGAGGCTCATCCCTGTCAAGCGGGGGCACGGTCCATTGACCGGGAGCGAACAAAACAAGCGACAGCAACAACAACAGGAACGGAGCCGTTATGTCATGCCCGAAAATGTGCAGCCAGACCGGCTTTCGAACCGGCACAGCCGGAGGACCGTCTGCCTTGTCTTTGCGTTCGGTATTCGCGGCAGAACCGTTTGCTGCCTCAGGCTTGTGATCGTCGCGCGTGTCCGGCATCAACTTTCTTGTCCAGTTCCTGCGTCCGGTTTCCTGCATTGGGCGGTCCGCACCAGTCCGCCCGTTTCTTAACGCTTCTCCTACATGAGCTTTTCAAAAAGGGAAACTAGTGCTTGCCCTCTTCAACCGCCCGGTTATCGTCCGAGCAGAACATCCACCTGACGAGTCACAAGGTTTTCCATGACATTGATCGCTCATATGACGGACCTGCATCTGCGTCCACGGGGACTGGCCTGCTATCGCGTCTCCGACACCAACATGCTTGCTGAGCGTGCAATCCGGTCGTTGAAGAGCCTCACCCCGAAACCCGACGCTCTCGTCATTACCGGCGACATTACCGATGGAAACGACCCGCGGGAATATGCGCTGGCGCGCTCCATTCTATCTCGCGTCGACATGCCGGTTTTTCTTGTTCCGGGGAATCATGACGGAACACAAGTCATGCGCCGAGAACTGGCAGGCTTTCCCGGTCTTGCTGACGGCCTGGAAGACAAGATCTGCTACACCGCTGATATTGGCGACATTCGTCTGATCGCTCTGGACACACATATTCCTAGAGATCCGAGAGGGCGGCTCGGGCAAGCGCAGCTTGACTGGCTCGATGGTCAACTGAAAGAAAGCAACAAACCGACACTGATCGCCCTCCACCACCCCCCTGCGCTTTCCGGAATCCGTCACATGGACGATATCGGACTGGTGGATGCCGATGCACTTGCGGAAGTCATCTCACCACACAGACATGTTGCCCGCCTGCTGTGCGGTCACCTCCACCGCCCCATCATCGCAAGCTTCGCCGGAAAGATCATGACGCTTGCACCGAGCACGGGACATCAGGTCGTTCTCGACCTGACAGAGGACGGCCCGGCCATGTTCAACTTCGAACCGGCAGCTTACTTTCTGCATTATCACGCGCCTAAGACCGGTGTTGTATCTCACATGGCCTATGTGGAAGCCTTTCCAGGACCTCATCATTTTTACGCCGATGAAGGCGTCGTCTGGCCGGGAGATGAAGCCTGATGTCAGCAAGAGCTCTGCAAAAACACATTTTTTCAGCGTTCCTGTTGATCGTCTTTTCAGCGGCGCTCAGCGCCTGTGGCGCGCTGCCCGGGTCAAGCGAGCTGGAAGACAAGACCGTGCTGACAGACCAGCCGGTCGACAAGGCTCAAATGCTGTCGATGATCAACACCTATCGCCAGCAAAAGGGGCTGCCCGCTTTGCGCCACGACCCGGAACTGGATGCGGTTTCCCAGAAAATGGCACGGCATATTGCCGAACGTGACAGCATGGACACCTGGGCACACAGTGCGTTCGGTCTGTCTCAGAGGCTCGATAAGGCGGGATACGCCAATTACGCGGGTGCTGAGAACCTCGGTGCAGGTTATGCGGATCTTTCAGCAGCGTTTCGCGGGTGGCAGGGATCCGAAGGACACAACAAGAACCTTCTCAACCCCTACGTGACGCGCGTAGGCATTGCCAGAACCAACCGAAACAATGGCAAGTGGCGCA
This sequence comes from Stappia sp. BW2, assembly GCF_008107695.1. Classification (GTDB taxonomy): domain Bacteria; phylum Pseudomonadota; class Alphaproteobacteria; order Rhizobiales; family Stappiaceae; genus Roseibium. The sequence continues at coordinate 1,624,866 of NZ_VIRG01000070.1, forward strand.
ATTTCTGGGTAATGACGCTGGCCCGACCCTATGCGGATGGCCGGCCAACAGTCCGGTAAAGGTTTTTCACGAAACGAGCGGATTAACACCTTTTTAGATAGGTTTCATCCAGATCACGGAGACGGCAGTCGTCCTCCGGATGCTCTCGTCCCATACAAGGATGCGTGCTACTCGTGTTTCATTAAAAACGCCTATGCGCCCTGCCAATCGCTCAAAACGGAAACGGCCGTTCGGCAAACTCTGTTTCCGTTGCGGGTGCGTTACGCAAACCACGTTCGATGACCCCATGGAATAGTCTTTTCTTTCCGAAACGTGGCTCCCATGAGCAAAGTTCGTCAGACATCAGTTTTATGCAGGGTATGCCCAGGTCTTGGCGTGTTGCATCAAATTCCCAAAGACCAATCCCGCGTTCAAAGCAGCTTTGCAGCAAGGCTTCGAAAGAGGATGTCCTCTGCGCGCTCTCTTTGCCCAAGGAGATCACTTTCTTGAGCGGGAGGTCATCAAAAATGACGCGCTCTCTGGCATATGCCAGTTGCTTCGGCAGGGGGGTGGCAGATCCTGACGGACTGCTGGTGACAGGATAAGCCTTATTCATCAAAGACAGAGCGTTTTCTGATTGCAGCATCTCCTGAAGAGCGCTGACACATGCTTGCCCGATATCCCAGCCGGCAGAGGATCCAAACGCACAGCCTCGGCCATATCCGTCATGAGAAACGGCCATCACCACCTGAACCGGAAGGTCTGTCTCGACGTGATAGAGCCCCCAAGCCCGCGGTTGATCGTTCAGATATTGCGTAAGTTCAGGCGGAAGAATTTCCACCAAGAGACCTTCCGGCAGAAAGGTTATCCCCAGGCGGTTGTACCAGGCCTGCGCCACTGCATCGCGTTCAACGAGCTCCAGAAGTGCACGCCTTCGCGCTCCTTCAAGATCATGCCAGACAGCACATCCGACACTTGACGCAAAGGGTAAACGCCTACCTGTCGCCTCATCGACCTCATGGAACAAAACACCCAAGCTCAGGCATTGCGCCCCCTCACCTGTTTGCAGGTTGCGAAGCTGAATTCTCCTGTCAGACAGACCACCCCAACCAGAGGGCAATTCACCCCCATGCATCATGTTTTCGAAGGCTGCGCTCGCCTGACTTTCACTCAAGCCCATCAATGAAGCAAAATCTACCTGTGGTTGATTATGATCAAGCGCAACTACCCGATTGTCGCAAGCACCAAAACTACAAAGACTCAATCTTTCCGATAGCTCACCAAGACAACTCAAAGCTGCAAATTGCTCTGTTGCCCCTTGTCCGCCGGCAGGAATTGCAGGAAACGGAGGTCCGCCCTTCGTCCCCTCTACACCTCGCAATTTGAGTAACCCGGTACAAAAATGCACCGGGCACCCTGAGCGTGAAAAGGGGACGAGCCTCGGGGCATATGTCGATAGGAGCTTGGAAAACAGATGCAGGTCAGGTTCAAGCACCTGGGTCCCGCCCGTCCCGCACACGGCTTGTGTCGAAACGAGACCGAGCCGTGACAAATCTGAGAGAACGGTGCTGGAAAATTCAGTTTCAATACTCATTTCAACGACACTTCGAGCACTGGCGGGCCCAGACGCCAACGACCAATGTCTTCATGGCTTCTTTTACTACTGCTCACCCTGAAATTGCACCCACCATATAATAACAATACCACCATTGAGTGAGTTCACTTCCACGTTCTACGTTCTTCTGGAAAGCAGTCAATCAGTAGTAAATATACCCAATACATAACCATTTACTAAAGTTTGACCGAATTTCAAAAACGCCGGGCGGCCATCCCACCACCAGGCAGGATTCATTGCAACCTAAACTACCGGAGGCTCATTATGCACGCTGATACAACTTCCCGGAATGAACTGGAAATTGGCGCAAAACTTGGTGCAATTATCCAGAATGCAACGGCCCGTGAGCGTCTGGTTGCCAATCCGACTGAAGTGCTGGCCGAAGTTGGCATCGAGTCCGATGCCGAAATCTTTGCGGATACTGCCGACCTGGTTCACCTGGTCATTCCGGCACAAATCGATGCTGTTCGCCTCTCCGACGGCGATGAAAGCTATTATGAGGAACTCGGCAAGGCAGCTCTTGGCAACTGCTTCTACGAAGATATGCCGGAGTAACCGGCACGATCATCACGACATTTCTCTGGCCTCCTTGCCTGGTGCAGGGAGGCCGCCGTTCTTCCGAGTGGATGCTACGATGGCCAGATTTCCCTACTATCAGCGCAACGTAAAAGAACTAGGCAGACTTATTGCCAAAGCGGCGACCGACGAGCTTTTTCGACGCGAACTCGAAAGAGACCCGGAGGGAGCACTGTCCCAAATCGGCTTACCCAAAGAAACTGTTGCACTGATGCGATTCAAGATCGTCGATCAGAAAAGCAATCCAAATGCAGTGGCATTGCCGTTTCGTCTGAACGACAAGAAGCTGGAAAGCTCCAATGAGGCATACTTGAAGGGCCTGAGCGCAACGTTCTCTCTAAATTGAGCCCGTCCCGTTAAAAAGGAACCGTTGCACCAAGGCAGCGCCTTTGTCGAAATCGTTCCGGACCTTTTCGTTTTGAAAGAAATTGATCTTCTTTCTCCAGCTCTGCGGGTCTTGAGCAAGCACAGGCGAATTTTTCAACAAGGCAGTCCGGTTTTCTCCAAAGCGCTGGAGTGTTTGTATCGCCTCTTCTTCCCGACCAGAGCATACAAGCGCTGCCACGCGTGTCGTCAATCCACTGATACCCACACCCGATCCACGCTCAATCTGCTTGATAGCGCTGTCGTAGTCTTCTGCTGCGAAAAAGATGTTGGCCAGGTACTCGTAAAACACGCGCGGGACGAAAGCGAAGAGCGAGAACGCTCTGTCTGCGGTTGCGCGCGCTTCGTTGATATCACCGGAAAAAGCCAACCCCTCAGCCACGGACATCAGGTTGGCCGGATCTGCGGAACTCAACCGGCCTGCGTTGTGGAACGCCCGCCGGGCTTCTTCAGGCATATTGGACAGGATAAGCGCCCAACCATAGACACGCTGATTGACGGCCTGCCAAGGATCAAGCCTGATCGATTTCTCGGCCAGATTCAGGAGATTGTTTTCTTCGCCGGCAAATGGCTTGTTCAGGAGCGGGAAATGAAGTTCCTGCTTCATGATGATCGAAGCCTTGCCTGCATAGGTCATCGAGAATGAGCGGTTTGTGCGTTCCAGCTCATCCAGCAACCGCATTGCCTTTTCATCAGACTGTGGTGTGAAATCCCAAAGCAGGGCTTCTGCCTGACACCAGCGCGCAAAAACGGAAGTCTTGGCAGGATTTCGCAGCCTGTTGGTCGCGTGGTTGTGGATCCGGCTTACAATCTGGCTCGCTGCAGGGACCAGCCCATCCCAGAACTGCATATCGATGATTTCATTAAAGACAATTTGACCGTTGCCCCTGTCTTCAAACTGAACGACGACTTTGCCAGATCGCTGATCATGACGGAAACGCAGCATGTAGCTACCAAGTTCATGACCTTCCATCAATGTCGGCTTAGGAATGTTTTCCTCGCCGAAATATTCAGATTCAAACAGCTCGAAGGAACGGAACGAAGACAGACCGGAGACGATTTCCTCTCTCAGGTGAATAGCGTCATTCAAGCCCTTTTTCATCAACGACGATGAAACAATGGATATCTCGGGCAACGGCACCTGGTCGTCATAGTTGGGCAGGAAACCTCTGTTGGTGGTGTTGCTCCCATCATTTGGCACGGAAGTAGATGCCGAAGCGCCGACGTCGTGCTCACTCAGCAAGTTCCGCGTCTCTTCATCGGGCTCTGCATCCAGTTGCAGCCGCATCTCCCGTTCGCACGACACCAACTGCTGTTCCGCACGTTCAATCTGACCCAGCATCACATAAAGACGGATGAGCACACGGTGGGCCGCTTCAAACGCAGGATCGAGTTTCAGAACGAAACGCGCCCCTGCCTCAGCCAGAACGCCGCCGTCATCAGTGGATATCCTGTTCAGATGCTTGAACGCGGCACTTATGAGTTCTGAGCGCACCCGCTCACGCTCAACCGTCAGCCACTCAGAAAACTCAGGATCAATGTCGTCGTAACCGGTCAGGAATTCACCGCGCCACAGTGTCTCCGCTTCTCGAAAATGAGCGGCCTTCCCATGCTCAAGAAGCGAATGGATGCGCATGAGATCGGAAGTGAAAGTGGATGGGTCAAGCTGAATATGGCCAGCTGCAGACCTGACAACATCAATGCCCGCAGCCTCCTCGGCGGTCTTCAACTGGCGCAATGCCTGACGCAATGATTGCATTGCCTTGTGGCGGTCCGCAGCGCTCCACAGCAGGTCCGCCAAGGTTTCCCTTGGTGACGCCATGCCGCTCATGCGGCTCAGATACCCCATAATCGCCAGGGCCTTCCGCGTCTTTACCGCAACAGGTTCCTGTTCACTATTAAGGAGCAGAGGCCGCCCAAGGCACGCAAAGCAGAACGCGTTTGCCATTAATTCCCCGTAATTGAAATGCAGACTTTTATATGTTGCCGTTACGCAACCGCGAATATAATGCAACCTGAAACACAACAGCACCTTATCACGCTCATTTCACGCTGCAACAGCATGCTTTTATCGGATGGTCACAGCAGCGTTGCTGCAATCGGCAAATCTAATACTGGTGGGTAGTAAAAATGTCTAAGACCGTTAGCAAACCGGACCGTGCAGGGCTCGAGCAGGAACCTGCAATCGAAGCTATCAAGCGCATGATCCGGTACACGAAAAAAGAATCGGACAAGGACGGACGGACGTTCTGTTCCTATTTCCTGGATATGGCGCTTCAGTCCCTTGAGGATGGGTCTGAAGACGTGGACATGATCCTTAAAACCAAGATCACGCCGCTGATGGTTGGACAGAAGGTGGAAACGGCCAAGTCCGAGACACTCTGAACCTTCAATATGCTTGTGTTCTGACATGCCGCCATGCCCCTATATTGCAGGGGCTGGCGGTTTTTTTTGTTTTTCAGTGGATTTTCCGGCGCCTCCCACGACGAGCCTATCCGGCGAACTCGCACGCTCTTGAACAACCGGAATGCAGCATATCTGGCCAGTCGGCAGGCGTTTTCAAAGAATCTTCAGGGGGATGGCGACTCCGGCAGGATTCGAACCTGCGACCATTCGCTTAGAAGGCGAGTGCTCTATCCAGCTGAGCTACGGAGCCATTTTCAGCAATGGCAATCGTTCCACATCGGACCGCTTGCGATTGCAACCAGGGCCGGAAAGAAATCCGGCAAATTTGGATCGACCTGCTTTTCCGGAGGCAAAATCGATCCCGCAATTGCCTCGGTTGCCCTATTGCGACAAAACTCCGGTCTCTGTCGATCCGAAATTGCCGCTTTCAACAGGCAATCCGGCTTCTACGGAGTTATCTCGCGACCGGATAGACAGGTTCAGTGTGTCCAGGGCGCTGAGCGGTTGAACTTGAAATTATCCGCATAGGCGGAACCGCGCACCTTGCGTTCCTGCGGCTTTTCAATCCTGTGCGGAATGCCGTGGCGCTTCGCATAAGCGACAGCGTCTTCCGAAGTTTCGAAGTAAAGCCGGATTTGCTGCTTCATATCGGACGAAGACGTGTAGCCCATCAGCGGTTCGACGGATTTGGCGACCTCCGGTTCGTAATCCAGAACCCATCTCTGGGTCTTCGCCTTGCCTGACTGCATGGCGGTTTTAGCCGGACGGTAGATGCGCGCAACCATGTGACAGTGCCCTCAAGTCTGAAAGTGTGAGATGCAATTCCTTGCATCAGCTTTTTCCTGCCTTTGCCGCCGGTGTCAACACCGATATTGGCCATACCCCGCAATCTTTATCCGGGAAGCACGTCAACCTCTCGAACAATCAAGCGTTAACGGTGTTGGCGGAGAGGCAGTTTATAACAATCTCGTAACATGACAGGGAAGCGCATTTCGTGCTATTAACTACCCTTGCGTGAACTTGTCTTTACGTCGCCGACGTTCCGGAAACAGTACATGTTCCGTAAAAAAAGTATCTAAGGGCCGGACAAAGCACTACGTCCTTTTCCCGGAAGAATACGATAAGGCTCTGACATGCATTACGAATTTCTAAAAAGACTGGAAAACTATGTTCCAGAACACGTGCAGCCGGTCCCGGCAGCGCCAGCCAATCTGAAAGATGCAATCGACGCAGCCAATCTCACCGAAATGTGGGATATGATCCTAGCGCTGGATTATTCTGTTTCAGACGCAGATGAACTCTCGCCGGAGAAACGCGATGAATTTATCAACGTCATGTCGCTGCTGCTAAAGGCCTTCGACCGGTAGGCTGACCCCAACAACCGTTGGCGAGCCGGCAAATCAATGTGCTGAGCGATGTGAACTCATCCCGGTTTCAGCATACCAGAACCCGAGAGAGGAACGTGCTGACACGCCCCGACACTTATTTTTCGGAACTCGGTATCAAGTCCATTGAAAAGGGACTTGCCGATCCTGCTGTGTCTGCGTTCTACGACAGCATCATGTCGACAGACGCGAATCATATCCAGCAATGTCTGAAACCGTTTCTGCCGCAGTTGAGCCTCTGCTCGGACAAGATGCCCGACAACGCTCCGCCTCCAATTTTCTATGTGGGCAAGGAAAGCGGTCAACGGCACCTGTTCGGCGAAGATTGGGCAAGCCCTGCAAAATCCACCTCAGGGCTGCGTACCCCCGACCCGGATCTGGAAGAGGCTTCGGCGGACGGATATCGCAAGGCTCTGGAGGGCACTCCCTACTACGGCTATGCCCGTACGAAGATTCAGGTCAACGGCGAACTGTACGAGATCGCATTCGAACGGCTGATCGTCGCAGTGCGGCCATCTGCCCACTCTGATCTTCGCTTTTGTGCCTATCTTGGCGTTATTCAGGATCTTCAGCGCACGTTCTGAGGATGAGTTTGACCAGGCCGTGAAGATCGCTTCGGGTCGCGTAGACCAGCCAGTCATCCGGCCTGATATGCCCGGGTGCAATTTCCCAATGAGTGCCGCGCGGCACGAAGCGCCGGTAGCCAACTCGAATGCCGAAACCTTTCTCGGCACTTTTCGCAGCCATCAGTCCATAGAGATAGTCCGGTGACCATTTCAGAAGGGACAGCAAAAAGCCCAGCTGGGTCAAGGGCTCTGCAAGGCCCTGCCCCCGTATGTCGCGCCGCAGCCAGAGATTGCCGTGATAAACGATACGCCCGCGCATGAAATAAGCGTCATGCGCGTGGTCGGTTCCGAACCGGACCTGAGGATCGGGATCGACAAAGATCCGGCGCTGCTGCTGCTGCCAGTGTTCGGCCAGGCTCCGGTCTTTCAGGTCTTCCACCTTGGCAGCCTGGACTGACACCACGTTTCCGTGACTGTTGACGGCAGCCACCCAGAATGCTGTCGCCCCATGCAGATCGAAAAACCGCGGGGAGAAATCTTCCATCAGGTACTTGTCTTCTGTCCCTCTGACGGTTTTTTCGAAAAGCGAAAAATCCGCGCTTTCTTTGAGGGAAAGCCCGGCCTCTTCAATTCTGGACTGCAGCGCGGCGATCGCCGCCGATACATCCAGCGTCGCCTGGTCGTCAGGATCCGGTATCATACACCCCATCCGGCGCAGCCTGCATGCCCTCGCAGACTGTGTCAGCTCCCAAGGCGTGAAAACGCCCATTGGAACAGTCTGTTGTTCTGCGAGAAGTTGCACAAGACGCGAGCGCAGCTTGGCCGTAGTTATCCCGGCCTTTAGACACAGCACAGCCGGAGTCGCAGGGCTGTTCGTTTCCGAATGCCTGTTCACATGGGCGTGAAAGAATAGATTTTGGGAAGAGTGAGTGGTCGGGGCAGCAAGATTCGAACTTGCGACCCTCTGGTCCCAAACCAGATGCGCTACCAGGCTGCGCTATACCCCGATCCGTTGATTTTTGCGGGTGTATCTCCAAGGGCCGCATTCGTCAAGGGAGAAGCATCAGCTTATACGGTTGATTGTGGACAGGCTAACATCGCAGGCAAGGGCTAGCCCGACATTTTGGCCTGAATTCCACTTGGTTCAATCCAGCCCCAGTGACGGGCTGATGACGGCGTCTCCGGCAGAAATCTCAAGTTTTTCTGCCAGACCAGCGTTGATCTCGAACACGAATTTCGCCGGGCCAAGCGAGGGGATGACATCTTCGGAGAACGGTGTCGTATTGTCAGCAATGCTGACAATAGCCCCTGAAGCGTCGATGAAAATGATGTCGAGCGGAAGCGGTGTGTTTTTCATCCAGAAATAGCGGTCCCCCTCCCCTTCGAACAGAAACAGCATGCCTCGTTGTTCCGGCATTTCTTTCCGGAACATCAAGCCCTTTGAGCGCTGTTTGTCCGTCGACGCGACTTCGGCCTCGAATCTGTGTTCCTTGTCACCGGACTGGATGACAAGATCTTCTACCGGCAAGCCCAGTTGCGGTTCCTGTGCCATCGCCGGTCCTGCCGAGCCCGGCAAGGCGATCCAAAGCGTTGCAGCAAAAATCGAGAGGAACATTAAGAGAGGACGCATTCTGGAAACTTCCTGAAAGACCCGGCCGGACCGGATTGAATGTCTGGCAGTCAATGGTCGGCATTCAATACCATTTCCCGCCGGTCGAAACTGATCGTCTCAAGGTCGACAAACAAAAAGGCCGGATCATGTCCGGCCGAGTCGATGTGCAGAATGACGGAAACAAGCAATCAGTGGGAGGCGGGAATATGCGTGCCCGTACCCATCGGCCGGATTTCGGCGGCCATACGCCCTTTAGGACCTTCACCGAAGCGCACCAGAACATCCTGACCGGGGCGCAATTCGGTGATTCCGAACCGGCGCAGGGTTTCCATGTGAATGAAGATGTCTTCCGATCCCTCACCCTGCGTCAGAAACCCGAAGCCTTTTACACGGTTGAACCACTTCACGGTCGCCTTCTCGAAGCCGCCTTCCGGAACAACCTGAACATGTGTGCGCGACGGGGGGAGCTGCGAAGGGTGTGTCGCCGTGCTTTCGTCCATCGACAGAATGCGAAACGCCTGAAGCCCACGAGGCCGGTCGAGCACTTCACACACAACGCGCGCGCCTTCATAAGCAGTTTGGTACCCGTCCCGTCGGAGGCAGGTGACGTGCAGAAGGATATCGCCATTGCCGCTGTCCGGCACGATGAAGCCATAACCTTTTCCGACGTCGAACCACTTAATCGTTCCGGCAATCTCAAGTACATCGACGGCAACATCGTCCGTCAATGTTTCGAGTGCGCGGGCTTCCCGTGCGGTTTTGACCCCCATAGCCTTTTGTCCCGTCTCTGGTCCGCATTATAAAGCTGAAGGCAAATTCGACTCACCAGCCAGCTGATTCCTAACAAAAGGATAACATTGCGCTTTCTTGCGAGAAGGAAAATTGTCGGACTAACCACAGACCATTTACGGAAATCAGTCCCTTTATTCGCCGAAATCAGCAAATGTTTGCGCCAAGGGCGTTCGAACGACTGTTGATGCATAGGAATCCAGGGGCGTCTCCTGACCATTGAGAATCACCAGTTCGGCGCCCGCACGCACCGCGATGGCTGGCAATTGCGCGGCCGGGTGTACCACCAGTGAAGACCCAAGGACCAGAAACAGGTCGCAGTCTGCCGCGGCTTCAGCAGCACGCTGAAGCTCAAGTTCCGGCATCTGCTGGCCGAAACTGATAACCGCTGCCTTCAACAATCCGTCGCATCGAGAACATCTCGGACTTCTCCCTATCTCGACAGCCGGCTTCTGCGATTCCAGGTCGGCCCGGGCGCCGCAGAACAGACAGGTCGCATAGGTGGAGTTGCCATGTATCTCGACAAGTAAATCTTCCGGAAACCCGGCACGCTGGTGCAGACCATCGACATTCTGCGTAATGAGGCAGGTGAGCTTTCCTGCGCGCGCCAGATTTGTGAGCGCCAAGTGTGCCGCGTTCGGCTCTGCCCTCGCAAAATAATCCATCATTTCGAAGCGTCTGTCCCAGTCTTCCAGACGGCTGTTCTCGTCATCGACGAAGTCCTGGTATTGAACAGGCTGGCGTTGGGACCATATCCCGCCGGGTGAACGGAAATCCGGAATTCCGGATTCCGTCGATATTCCCGCCCCGGTCAGGGCAACGATCCGCCGGTAGGAACCGACTTTGAACTGTGCCACAAAGCGTTGAGCTTCGGGCAAGGTGTCAATGCAATTCATCGGCTGGTCCGGTGCCCGTTGGGAAAAAACCTCGGATGAGGAAAAGGATAGGACATGCGTTATTTGCACACGATGGTCCGCGTGACCAACATTGAAGACTCTCTCGATTTTTATTGCAACAAGATGGGCATGACGGAGATCCGCCGTCATGAAAGCGAAAAAGGAAGATTCACCCTGATCTTTCTCGCTGGTGCCGACGACGTCGAAGCCGGCAAGGCCAATTCAGCGCCGCTGCTTGAGCTGACTTACAACTGGGATCCTGAAACCTATTCGGGCGGACGCAACTTCGGCCACCTCGCCTATGAAGTCGATAACATCTACGATTTCTGCGAGAACCTTCAGAAACAGGGCGTCACCATCAACCGGCCTCCGCGCGATGGCCGCATGGCCTTCGTCCGTTCGCCGGACAACATTTCCTTCGAGCTGCTCCAAAAGGGTGAAGCGCTTGAAATTAAAGAACCCTGGGCCTCCATGCCCAACACCGGCGAATGGTAAATTCGATCAGTTTTCAACAGGTGCAGGCCCGGGTTTCCGGGCTTGCAAAAAATTGTCGTAAAGGCTCTTGCGGGCTGATCCAATCCCGCCTATAAGCCTCCCCACGACGCAGCCGCGTCGACCGCGCGCCCATCGTCTAGCGGTCTAGGACGCCGCCCTTTCACGGCGGAAACACGGGTTCGAGTCCCGTTGGGCGTGCCAATTTCTTCCCTTTCGGCTTAGAAGCAGGCACATGACATTCAGCACATGCTGGATGTCAAACGGAACCTGGCGAAATGTACCTGCCCTCGATTTCCTGCGCAGGTTCGTTCTTTCGAAACAAGGTCCGGCCTGGAAATTCCTTCTTGTAGAATGCTTCGATGTCCATCGCCGACGGGCCGGCATATTCAACGCGCCCGCTCGGGAAGAAAATGTCCAGATCGTCGTCCTTGTGCTCCGTTGCGTAGGTTTCCTGCGATCCATGCAGGACCATCGCAGTTCCCAGACGACTGTTGACGAAATTCTGCACGTCAAAAAACTTCGGCGAGCGCGTATGTTTGGCGCCCAGGCGGTCTTCCCTCACACGCACGATCAGGTGCGGGGCATCCATATCGACGATACCGTAGAGATCAAAGTCTCCATGCACACATTTCGCCGCGGTGATCAGTGAACTGGATGTGAATTTCACACAGGCGAAATACGGGTCTTCCGGGTTCCGCTCGACGAAATAAAGTCCGCCACGGGGAACGTATGTCATCGCTTTTTGTTGTTCAAACGTGGCCATTTCCGGTCGCAACTGTTTTTTGAAGTCGTTCCAGGCCTCGATCACATTCGCGTATTTGCCTGGTTTGAAGGCCTTTTCGCTGGCAAGTTTTGGGTCGACCACCAGTCCGGCAAAACTTTTGCGCCGAGCCTCCGCACACGTGCTTTCTCTTGGCCTGATGTCATAGTCCGCTGTCTTGGCCTTGCAATCCAGACGCTTTGGCGTGGCGTGGGGTTCCCCGATATGCTGCAGGGATGCAGTGTTGGTCCGCCGCACGAGAATGGCAACGTTGTAGAGCCGGGCCGCAGACTGGAAGACGCCTATATGTTTGGTTTCAAGATGTTTGAGGATATCTGCTCTTCCGGCCATCAGTCGCTCCTCCGCCGCTTGCAAACTCCATGAGTATGCCGAACTGCAATTTGCAGGGAATGCAGATTACCAGTTCGGCGTGCCACCGGAGTGACTGACGTCACAAACCTGATTTTGATGATCGAAAGGAGTTGCTTTTCACATCACGCGGAGTCTAAAGACCGGCGTTGACCACTTTCCCTAAGGTATTTTTGATGCGATGCAAGTATGGTGACAACCCACCGTTGAAAAGTGGCTTTTTTAGGAATTATATGGCTATTCTACGAGCCTGATTTTAATGAAGCCATGACCGGGTCATTCCGGACTTGCTTCAATTGTTGCAGGACAGCTTTCTCGTTTTGACGTTCCTGTGACGCTTATTACAGAACTATGGGGCCATCCGGGGTACCTGTTCCTCTCAAGAGGACAAAAAACCTCGTGTAAAGATCGGTGCAACCGACAGGCAACCTTGATCTACGAGAGGACAGGACATGTTCAAACGATTGATCGCCGTGCTGACGATAATTCTCGCAGGGACGGCTCCGGCATTGGCCAAGCGCGTTGCCCTCGTACTCGGCAACGGCGCTTACGAGCACACAGTACAACTTCCAAATCCGGCGAACGATGCCGAACAGATGGCCGCAAAACTAAGGTCTCTCGGTTTCGATGTCGTTGCCGGTCAGGACCAGACTTACGGTGAAATGCGCAGGTCCGTCATGGATTTTGCGAAAAAGGCCTATGGCGCTGATATCGCCATTCTGTTCTACGCCGGGCACGGCCTGCAAGTCGCCGGTCAGAACCATCTGGTACCAATCGACGCAACGATTGAGGATGAAACCTCACTCGACTTTGAAACGATCACAGTCGATTTCATCATGCGTCAGATGTCCAAGGACGTGAAGGTTCAGATGGTGTTCCTGGATGCCTGCCGGGACAACCCGCTGGCACGCACACTCGCACGCCGCATGGGCCCGAGCCGCTCCGGCAGCGTGGGGGCAGGACTTGCTGAAATCAAAATTCAGGAAACCGGTGGCGAAGGTTCCGTGATCGCATTCGCGACGAGCCCGGGCGATGTCGCTCTGGACGGCGATGGTGCGAATTCGCCCTTCACGTCCGCCCTGATCAGACACATCGACACACCAAACGCGTCTATCCAGACCGTCATGACCCGCGTCACCGGCGAAGTCTATGAAGAGACGGAAAAAAAGCAGCGCCCGTGGGTGAATGCCTCGTTGATCGGAGAAGTGTTCCTGAACAAGCAGGAAGCTCCTGCTGCAACGACGACCGTCGCATCGCTTGGCAACACTGCAACTGCCACTCCGCAGCAGCCGGCCGTCAACAATGCCGTCAGCACCTCCCCCAGCCAGTCCGCGATTGCCTGGGAACGCGAAAAGCTGATCTGGGAAACAGCCAAGTCGAGCAACACTGTTGCCGATTACAAGGCTTACCTGGACGCCTACCCGTCTGGTCTGTTCGCGGATTTCGCGCGCAATTCCATCAAACGGCTTGAAGCCGGCAATCAGGTCGCTTCGGTCAACCCGACCGTCGTCCCGGGTGCAACAACGGCTCCTGCAGCAAGCACTGCCGGCGTCACAGCAACCCTGCCTGATCCGCAAAAGGCTGTTGCGGGCACTCAGGCAACTGAAGCGTCTCTCGGCTGGAACCGGACAGCGCGCCGCGAAGTTCAGACCCGCCTGAACCTGGCCGGTCAGAATGTTGGCCGCCCGGATGGTGCCTTCGGTCCGAAGACCCGCGCCGGTGTAATTGCCTGGCAGACTGCAAACGGTATCGTTGCCACCGGTTACTTCACAGCCGCTCAATATGCCTTGCTGACCACCCAGACAGCAACGCAATATTCGGCGTACCTGGCTGAAGTGAACCGGAAGAAGCAGGCTGCTGCAAGCGCGTCACGCAGTGCGACCTCCACCCGCCGCACGAATAACACCACGACCCGCCGTGCGAACACCAACAATAACAACGGTGGTAGCTTCAACCCGGCTGGTGCAGCCTTCATTGGTGGTGTTGTGGGTGGCATCATCGGCGGTGCTATTGGCCGCTGATCGTACACCACATCACCATCTGCAAAATCAGAACGGCCCGATCTCAAAGACCGGGCCGTTTTGTTTGTCGGTGCGATACATCGCATATTCTGCGTTTTTCGGATGTGAGCGGAAACACGCACCTTTTCAGTTCAGATGCAGACGAACACTTGTCAGTTTTGAGCTTCGGGCCTCATCCAGGATCCGAACAACCTGCTGGAAATCCATCCCCCTGTCCGGCAAGAGCACCGCATCCCTTGCACCAGCGTCTGCCAGTCGGTCCAATTCCTCCGCCAGAGCCGAAAGAGCCAGATCACGGCCGTTGACCGTAAGGGCAATTGCCTCGGCGCCGGGTCTTGTCTTCACCACGATCAAAACAGCTGCCACGCTTGCGGGCTTTTGTTCCTCAGTTCCCCCGGCCGGAGCGCCGCCTCCAAGAACCACATCCAGTGGACGCCAGACGCCGAAGGTGGATGACAGCAAAAAGAACATGATCAGGATAAAAATGACATCGATCAGAGGGGTCAGCGGAATGCGTTTCCGTCTCACGAGCGGTGTTTCAATGGAAATCATGGATCACGCAATTCCGGAGCTGCTGGTCTTTCAACACATCGAGTTTCAACCGAATACTTCGTCAACTCAATCGTCTTTCCTAAATTGACCAGGGACGTGCAATTCCTTAGCGTATTTTGCAGGTTGGCAAACTGGAAACACGCCCATGACAATTGACCGCGACAGCGGCAAACTCCTCGCAAGACACCTGACAGGTACCCGCTGGTTGTTTTTTTTGGGCGCGGCGGCACTGGGCGGCATTTTGTCGGCCTCTAGCGCGCACGCGGGGCTGCGCGTGTGTAACGGCTCTGTCGATCTCGTGAATGTTGCGCTCGGTTATGAGACCGATGAAGGCATGCGCACTGAAGGCTGGTGGACCATTACCGCCAATGCCTGCAGCCAGGTGCTGCAGGAGCCGCTCAAGAAAGCTCGCTACTATCTGCATGTGGCGGATGGTTTCGGTGAAAGCCGGCTTGGGGGCGATATCACGCTGTGCATTCGCGAGGAAAAATTCGTTCTTTATGATGGCGACCAGTGCTGGCAACGCGGCCTGATCGAGGCAGACTTCTTTCAGGTTGAAACCGAAGGGAAACAGGATTGGACGGTTCTTTTGTCCTATGACTAAGGTCGGCGACCACGATACCTTTCCATCATTCATTGACGCATAATCGGGGGAACAAGATGCGGATATTTGTCCAGCGAGCCATTTTAGGGATTGCGATTGCGGTCTTCGCAGCGCCAGTGCAGGCGCAGCAAGTCACGGGCAAGATCAGCCTGGAGCTCAATCAGTTGCAGCCAACTGCAGACGGCGGCTGCCGCCTGTCAATCATCGCAACCAATGGACTGGAACGCCCCATGGACAAGCTCGGCCTGGAAATGGTCGCGTTCAACAAAGAAGGTCTCGTTGACCAGTTTCTGAGGCTTCAGTTCTCCCGCATTTCCGCTGGAAAAACCAAGGTCCTCCAATTCGACCTGGCCGGAAAGGCATGTGACAGTCTTTCCAGGCTTCATATCAACGATGTCAAGAATTGTGTACCGCCCAGCATCACCGATGTCTATTGCCCGGATCTGCTTGACCTGAGCAATCGCACCCCCATCGAATTCGGCGACTGACCCTTCCCTTCAACACCTGATGGAGCGTCTTGCGCATGGTCGAGACATCTTCCTCCCTTCTGGAACTTGGCGGGCCGGTCGTGCTCATCCTGCTTGCAATCTCCATTGCCGCAATCGCTGTCATCCTTGCGAAAGCCGTCCAGTTTTCGACCGCCCGTGTGGGCCGACACGGACCTGTCCGGCAAGCGGTTTCGCAATGGCGAAGCGGCGAACGCGCCAAAGCCTCCCAGAACCTTCTGAAGGACCGGTCTATGTCTGGTGCCCTGGTACGCAGTGCAATGGACGCCATCCAGATGCTGGATCAGCAAGCTCTGGCTTCCCAGGTGCGGGACATCAGGGAGGAACGGCTACGCGAGGAAATCTCGGCACGGGCAGCGGATCGGTTGTTCGGGCTCGCCAGTTGGCTGAAAGCGCTTGATCTGGTGACGCAAATTTCGCCCTTGCTGGGCCTGTTCGGTACCGTCCTCGGGATGATCGAGACGTTTCAGACCCTTCAGGAATCGGGAGCCTCCGCCAACCCTGCAACACTTGCCGGCGGTATCTGGGTAGCGCTTTTGACAACAGCCTGCGGCCTGGCTGTCGCCATGCCCGTATCCATTGCAGTCACCTGGTTTGAAACAAGACTGGAAAAGGAACGCGCTGCTCTGGAGGTTCTCCTGACCGGTGTTTTCACAGCCGGGGCCTCAACTTCGCAAACGTCAGCGTGACACCTTGAACGCGGTCAGCGAGTAGACGCCCGGCTCTGCCAGTATCTTTGCGACCCGTTCTGCCGGAAGCCGTCCGAAACGGGCTGGTTGACGGTTAGCGGGTCTGTTCCAAATGGCCAGTACAAGCGCAGTCTCATCAGTTTCGTCACTGGCTGTCATAGTGACCGGCACTCTGAAACGCCAGCCGCCTGCCGTTTGGCTGTTCGATGCGGGAAGCAGAAACTCCCGGCCATCGTGTATCTGTCCGGTATTGTCGATCAGATAAAGCTCGGGTGGTCCCTTCCCGCTGAGATCCAGTCCGGACTGCTCCGCAGTTGCGATCCGCTCCAGCGGAAGATCACGCTGGATCACGCCCGATACCTGCGTTCCGCTGCGAACCACTGTCCGATCGAGATCGACAAGCCCTGCAGTCTCGATCCCTTCGGACATGCCGAGGGCATTCAGCAAGGCACATTGCTTACGCGTCACCAGCCTGACCTCGATCTTCGCTTCAAAGCCCTGTTCGTCCTTGAACCGCTTATCGAAGATCGCGAAAGGTGCGATGCCCGCACCAAAGGCCGTGACTTCCGCGCTGTCTGGCCCCGCCGAAAGAACGGACATGTGCGTACAGTCGCCGAATGCGTAGCTGGTGACATAGTCCGTCACCTTTGCCAGCGGATCGATGGAGGCAACGGCGACAGGCGCGACGTTTTCCGTTGGCTCACCTTGAGGCTGAGTTGCCGGAACTGTTGAGGAAACAGGTGCGCTGGGGGCTATCTCCGGCGTTTCCGTTTCGGTCGGCTGGAGAGCAGCAATCTGCTGTTCGGTCAGCAACACAGCCTCGACCTCTGCCGTAACCACCGGATCCACAGGAACAACGGTGTGCGGTGTGACATCGATGCCACCGCCTTCCGGCGCTTGAGTTTGCGGTATAAAAACCTCTGGCAAGGCTGCGCTGGTTACTGTTTCGCCAGGAAGCTGATCGAGTGCGAGCGGGGCCAGAATCGGGCTGTCCTTATCGGCCAAAGTGACGGTAGCTGGCGTTCCTGCTGGAACAACCTCACCAATTTCCGTTACGACGGACGCTGATGGAACCACTTGGACAGAAGTAGGAACTTGAACACTGGTTACTGGAACGTCCGGTTGCACCATGAAATTCGGTTCGTTTGGCGTTAGCGCAGCCACAGCTTCAGGAACAGGTGTGACCGCAACGACAGCAGGAGCCACTTCCGGAACGGTTGATGGCTGCAGGATTTCACCTTGCTCCGGCAATGCTGCCGAGACCGTTTCAGGGTTGGCCGGTGCAACATCTTCAGCTTCAATAATGGGTGAATTGCTGGTAACCGCTTGTTCTACAACGTTGACTGGAGTTGGTTCAATCAGGGAAGTCTCCTGACTTTCCATCAAGACCGGCTCTGCCGTCACCGGTTCCAAGACAGCTGTGTTGCCGGAACCAGGAACTGTTTCCACCAGGGTCTCCGTCGGAACCATCAGGGGAGTTTCCGGCTCAAGCGGGCGCGCTATTTCCCCTTCAACACTTGAAAGTTCTTCGAACGGCAGACCGCCACTTTCCAAGATCACTTCGGTCTCGACCGGCGGCAAAGGGGCTTCCTCTACCCAAGGCACAGCCGGCAAACCATAGACCAGAGCTGAAATGTGCATAGCTGCTGAAACACCCAGAACAGCCGGCCAGACATATCCCGGAATATCCGATTGCCGGTCCTGGTTGTAGGCCGCCACCGTCAAGGTGCACCTGCCTCAACGGTCATCAGTGTCAGTCGCTTTACGCCGCCAGCCTTCAACCGGTCGGCAAGAGCAGAAACAGCCTCCATGCGGGTCCGCCTGTCGACCTGAACCACCATGCGGCTTTTGTCGGATTGCCGGGTTTCGAGATATGAGCCGAGGCCGTCTTCGGAGAGAATGTCACCATCGAGCCAGACAGTCCCTTCCCTGTCCAGAACAAGACTTCCCTCCAACTTGCCGCTGCCCTCGCCTTGCTGCGTTTCAGCCCAGTCGAACCCCTCTGGCAATGGTGGCCGAAGCGTTCCGGAGACCAGCAGAAAAAGCAGCAGCAAGAACACCACGTTGATCAGCGCGAGCGAACTGTCCGCCCTGCGATGCGGCTTCAACTCCTGCAAGTGGATCGGTTTGGTGTAGCGTTTCATGCTTGGCCAGAAGGTCCGCTGCGCCAGGGTCTTTCCCGGTCAGGGTACCACTTTGACCGTGGTTGCTGTCGCCCGCAAGACCGGAACATCCTGCATCAGCTTTTCGAAATAGTCCTGTGGGTCTTTTTCTCGTCGTTCGGCAAGCATTTTGGAAATGTCCGTCCCGACCATCGCAATGATCAAACCGGTTTCTTCCGTAGACGTTTTCAACGTCAGAGGTACAACGAAGCCCGCTCCACGGTCCTCCATCTGGAGATATGGCGACAGGTTGACCGCTTCACCCTTGCTGTTGACGAATATCAACCCGAGCCCGCCTGTCGATGGGTCATAGCCGGAAATACGTCCTGCCATGTTGCTGCCATTCGGGACAACCGTTCGCTGCATATCGAGATGCAATTCGGTGTTCGCGCTCCCCTGAGGTGTTCCCCTCAGAAAGGCAATCGCCGGACATTGGGCATCGCTGACCAGATTGACCTGGATCTTCGCTTCAAACCCTTGGGACTGCGTAAAGTCGCTATCGAAACTGATGAAAGGCGGCGTTCTCGAGGCGAACCCCTCGATCCTTGCAGTTCGGTTGGCAATCTCAATCGGTTGCAAGTACATGCAGTCGCCAGCCTGATAGCTGCCAATAAAGTTCCGGATGCGCGTTTCGGGACTTACGTCTTCGGTAGCCTGCTGCGTGTTGGTTGCCACCGGTGGCCTAACGGTTTCAGTCGGTTCGGATTTGGTTTCGACTGGCGCCTGTGCAGGCTTGGTCGGAATTTCCGGCACGGTTGTGCTTGGTGACGTCGATGGCTTTTGAGTTTCCGGCGTTTGCCCTGAAGATGGCTGCACCGGAGGTGTTTGCGTTTCAGGCGGTTGCTGGGTCGTCTGTTGTTGAGGCGCCTGTTGCTGGGGTGCTGGCGTCTGAGCTGGAGGTTTCAGATTTGTCTGCTGCGTGGGCGCGTCAGGCGCATTCGGTCGCGGCGAGGCAACGAGGACGGGTTTCTGGTCCTGCTCTGGCACCGATTGCCCCACAAGGAAATAGACGCCGCCAGCACCGATACCCGCGAACCCAAGAAGGGACAAAGCGACCAAAATGCGTTTGCCCCAGTTTGCCTGAGGCGGTGGCTGATCAAGTGACGATTGCTCCGGTGGCGGAGCGGAGGACGGCCGAATTATCGTGCGGTCCTGATCCTGCCGCCCCATGGGGGCACCCAGGGTCCAGTCCGCAATTTCCTTCATGCTGGCCGGGCGGTTCGCGGGATCGGGCTGCAGCATCGCTTCCAGCAAAGGGCGAAAACGATTGTCGATTCCCTCCAGCGGCGGTGTCTGGCGTCGCTTGTCGACGATCTGCACCTGCGTGCCACCCATGTCGATCTGCTTGCCAGTGAGCGCTTCCGCTATGACGAGCCCCAGCGAATAGATATCGCTGCGCGGGGTGACCTTGGCGTCAAAGATACCGACCTGTTCAGGCGAGACGTAGTTCACCTTTCCAGCAAATCCGTCACCGATGATCGTTGGGCCGCCCGTATTGGCCCGGGAGATACCAAAATCGATGATCTTGGCCTGGGCGACATCACCATTTTGTAGGATCACGTTGTCCGGCGAAAGGTCCCGATGGATCACCTCCCGATCGTGAACAGCCTGCAAGGCTTCGGCGAGCCGCTTAATGAGCCGGAAGACGGCTTCCGGCTCCAGCGGGCCGGCTTCAAGACGAGTGCTCAGTGACGGGCCGCTGACAAATTCCATTGCAAGGTAGTAGATGCCGAGCGTCGGCTCCTTTGCAAAGACGTAATATTGCGTCAGTGCATCATGCTTGAGTTTGCGAAGGATCTTGGCTTCCCGTTTGAACAGATCAAGGATCATCGGGTCGCGTGAGAAACTTGCCAGAAGGACCTTGATGGCGACCGGGTCGCCGCTTTCCACGTCCTTCGCCTTATAAACCGTCCCGATACCGCCATCGGCAAGATGTTCTTCAATCTCATAGAGATTGTTGAGCCGGGTTCCGGCGGGCAACAGGTGGTCACCAACGGTCATCAGTTGCGAACTCCTTCGCGCGCAGACATTGCATCGATATCGACAATCACAACGGTCACGTTGTCCGACCCACCCTCTTCAAGAGCACCGTTGATAAGGCTTTGTGCCGTAGCCTTGGGTGCACCGTTCATCAAAAAAGTACCGATTACATTATCGTCCAGGTGACCCGTCAGGCCATCGGAACACAAAAGAAATCGATCGCCTTGGCGCAGATTTCCCGACACGAGTTCAAGCTCAAGCTCAATCCCGGATCCGATTGCACGCGTAATGACATGCCTGCGTGCGAAGGTCCTGGCCTCTTCAGGTGTCAGAACGTTCTGATCCACAAGTTCCTGAGCCTCTGTATGGTCTGTCGTCAACTGTTCGAGACGACCGTTGCGCAATCGGTAGACGCGGCTATCACCTGCCCACAGGCAGGCAAAGTTCGACCCGGAAATCAAAAGCGCCGCGATCGTCGTGCCCATGGCAGCCCCGTTCGCTTTGGCGGCCGCGTTTTCAATCCGCTCCTTCGCAGTAATCAACCTGCTTTCGAATTGTTCCAATAGCTCTTCCGCGCTGCGGGGTTGCGCTATGCTGGTAAGGGCCTCCCTGACGAGACCGGACGCCATTGCACCGTTGTGCATACCGCCTGCCCCATCCATCACCGCGAAAATACCTTTGTCTTCGTCCACGTAAAACGTGTCCTCATTTTGCTGCCGAACCCGCCCAACGTGAGTCAGTCCAATCGCAAAACCACGCATGGAAGCGTCCATTTGCTCGATCATGTTCGATGATCCTCCGGAAGAAGTCGCCCATGACTATTCCCCACCACTTTTTCTGCAGTTTCCGTGTCGGCAAAAGCCTCCGGCAGCAGCAGCCATCTAAAGGCGCCTGCATCCGGCAGGCCGGCACACGAAAACTCAAATCCCGCGTCGCCTGCCTGGCACCAGAATTCGGACCGTACAGCCTCCGATCCAGGCATCGGCCGCAGTTCGGCCTCGCGGCCTTTCACGCTGCGGACCTCTCCTACGTGCGGCATTTCCAGGTGAGCGACTGCCTGCTGAAAATCTTCCAGACTCGCCTCTTCCCGCAGCGTGGCACGCAAGATCTCTTCGGCACGGTCGTACCAGTCCTCCGCGGGCCGACTGTTTTGCTTGGTCGGTTCAATGCTGCTGACCAGCGTCAGCGGAAATGTCCGGCCAACCTTGTCGACACTCGGCATCAGAGCACCTGCGACAGGCTGAGCAAACGCTTCACCTTCTTCGCGGGGCTTCAGCCAGAAGCGCCACACCGGCATGGTCATGAAAGCCTCCTCCCACCCCTCACCCAGATCCTGACGAGACTGTGCAAGTCCTGCCATCAGAAAAGCCTCCCAGCTTTTCAGAAACCCGGCGGGGCACTGCCCCGTTACGAAATCCGCACGTGCCGGCAACTTGCCGAAATAGCCGGCCCACATTCTAGAAACTCGTGGGGCAGCTAAAGTCCCCCACTGCCGACAGGAAGAACGGGTTCGGTTTCGTTCTCAACGTCACCGTGAAGGCAACCTGTCTGCCGCCGAGCGTCTCACGAACAACAAACTTGTTCTGACCGGAACTGACCCTGTTGTCGCGGACGAAGCGGTAAAAGGCCCAGTCGCCATGGATTTCTCGGCGTGACCGGTAGCCCGGAACTTCCGGCTGAATCACCAGAACCACACGCGGCGTTGCCGTGTTGCTGGGCCAGTCGAAGTTGGCCGGCAGCGGCTCGATTTCCGCATTGAAACCGGGGCCACGCGTCACCAGCACAAGATTACCGTTTACCTCCAGGCTGGCCGCGTCAGCCTGCTGTGACAGCGCCCGGGGAACCACCTGAAGTCCAACGGACGGGAACGCATTGCCTGTCGGGAAGAAGGCCTGTTTGATCAGGTCCGCGCGTTCGAACTGTCTGAGCGTTGCATTCGACAGGCGGTCTGCCTGCGAGACTTCTGGTTTCCAGTTCCACGGTCGCGTCGAGGTATCGACAAGGGGCTTCAGGTTTTCGTCGAAAAACCGCTGCATGATGCCGGTGGGAGAAAACAGCTTCGCAAACTCCGTCATCGGCACTTCGGAACGACCGTTTTCAAACGGATAGTTCCGGGCAACGATCCTGCGGCATTCACCAACAACCTGGGTACTCAGCTTTTCGTTCAACTGCGTGATCGAGGTTTCCTTGTATTCCTCGTCGAATTCCTTCGCGGCCTGAATGATCAGCTTGTCAAAAGGCGGCGGGAAACGCGTGGCGTTGCTTCTCAGAAGAGACGCCTGGATCTGCACGTTGGAATTCGCGGTTTCACTTTGCAGCGGGTTGTTGGCCACGATCAGAAGGTTGTCGAGGATGTTCTTGAAGTTCAGCAGCAAGGCATCGATCTTGCGGCTGTTCTCCCCCTCCACCAGCACATGATAGGGCCGGAAATGATCTTCGATTGCCTTGCCTGGAATGATGGCCGGACCACCGCTGCCTGTGGCCGCACCAAGCGCACCGGACAAACCTCCCGGAGCGATTGCCTGAAGTCCGGCTTCAAGGCCGATACGCTTCAAACCGCCCGACGAATCCAACACGTAGCGCTGGAATATTTTTTGCGCTGCGTCAGTGCCAGCATTCTGCGCACTGCTACCTGACAGGTTTGCGGCAAGGCCTTCGCTGGAGATGTCTTGTGTCAGAAGGGTCTCGCGTCGAATGCTTTCCAGAAGCTGCACGACGGGTGACGTGGGCGCCGACACGGCCTGAAGCGTCGTATAAAGCGGCTTGTCGTTGCGCATCGACTTGAACTTCAGGTTACTGAGCGCCTCTTCCCAGGCTTCGATGAAATCCTGGGTGTAGAGAGCCAGAATCTCACCGGGGAGCGACTGGTATTGATCGGAAAAGGCATCGGCTTCACCCACGTCGCCAAACACCCATTTGTCACGCTCCAGTTCCTCACGGATACCGGCAAGGTTGGGCAGCACCGAAAGATGGAAACCCGGGTAGGTGAAGAACTTGTCGACCGAGACCGTATCCAGCGTGTCGCCATTTACGGTTTCGAAAACCGTCTCCATGTCGGACCCGCCACGCTGTTCCGCGATCCAGTCCTCACTGGCCAACCCCTTGGCGCGTGACTTGAGTAGCGCATAACCCCGTTCTGCAAGGCTGACGCGACCAAGTTCCCGCTGCACCTCGGCAACAAGAATGCCGTCAAGCTGATCGGTCAGGACGTTGCCGCCAAAGTCGAGATCCAGCATCGCCGCGACATGGGTGTTAAGTTCATTCCGCAGGAGCTCGCCCTGCGGACCTGGAAAGCTCTGCAGGAAGTCGGCGCGGAACGAATTCTTGATCTGATCCTTGTCGATCTCCGGCGCGTCGCCCGCGACCATGCGATAGAGCTTCGCAAGACTGTAGAGCGTGTCAACATCCTGCCCACCCGGCCCGGTGCGGTTGTCGAGCACCTCGGTCATCTGCTTTTCGATTCTCAAAAGCAATCGTGGTCGCAAAAGCCGTTCCAGACCACTTCGGTAGGAGGTCACTCCGGCCGCTTCCAGACGATCACGCTGGCTTAGACCAAACTGCTCCATGATGGGCGTGGGCGTGTCACGAGTGTCGTAGCCGGCAGGCAAGTCACGCAACATGGACAGGATGTAGGCTGTGTCCGCCAAGTTATCGTCACGCACCACTCGCTCCGCAAGAACGGTTTCACCGTTGACGCGCACCGTGTCCACGGCCTTGGCGGTTTCGTCGATCAACGCCTTGTTGTTGAGATAACTGATCCCCCACAAGCTGCCGAGACCCAGGGTTACAAGGGCAATGGCCGCATAAGCCGCAATGCGGGATGCTGTCGCCATTCGCACGGCCTGACGGTTGTGCGTCACCCAGCCCGCTTCCCCGATAATCACTTTCGAAAGCAGATCACGCAGGAAGTAGCTCTTGCCCTGACCGGACAGGGCCGCTGCCTGATAGGCTGTGCCAAAGGCCTGGCTCATGGAGCCAATCACGCGGTCGATGGCGGTGCCCTTCTGGGTGCCGGAGGTAAAATAGAAACCACGCAGGACGGCGTTCGGATAATACCGGCTCGGTTCGAAAATGGCATTGAGGAACCCGGTCAAACGGTCCTTGAGCGCCGCGACCTGTGTCGGGAAACCGTAAAGCATCAAGCGGGCGCGCGGATCCGGTTCTTCCTGAAGACGGTCCGCCATTTCCTCGTTGAGGCGTTCCACCAGAAGGTCGAACTCCGCAGGGGCTTCCGACACCATGTTCTTGGTTTTTTCGCGCGTCTGGAAGGTCGCACCCCAAACAAGATTGCGGCGGGTTTCCGGATAGGAACCGAAAAACTCCATGAAGCCTGCAACCGTGTCGGCCTTGGTGAAGATTACGTAGACCGGAAAATCGACCTTCAAGGTCTTGTAGAGTTCGATCAACCGGGTCCGGATAGCATCGGAATGCTGCTTCAGTTCATCGTCCGACAGCGTCATCAGGTCTTCAAGGCTGATCGACACCATGACGCCATTGATCGGCTGCCGCGGCCGGGCCTTGCGCAGGATATTGAGGAAGCCGAGCCAGGCCTCGCGGTCATGTTCTTCGTCGGAATCCTGTGTCGTGTAACGCCCTGCCGTGTCGATCAGCACAGCGGTTTCAGCGAACCACCAATCACAATACCGGGTGCCGCCAAGGCCCTCCAGTTTCTGGGCCTCCCCCTTGGCGCGCGAGCCTGCGAATTTCAAACCTGAATGCATGAGGGCCGTGGTCTTGCCGGCGCCCGGAGGGCCGATCATCAGGTACCAGGGCAGGTCATAGAGATAGGTGCGGCCGTTTCCACTCGAACTCTTGAGTGTCTTCAGAGCATCCTTCATCCGCTCCGACATGATCTGCAAGTCGGCGTCGCTTGCCTTGGGCTGCAGGATCTCGCGTTCAAGCTCCCGATTTGCCTTGATGCGTTTGTAGATCCGGTAGCCAGTCCAACCGCCAATTGTCAGCAGAACAAGAGCGATCAGCGACAACCTTACCCAGAGAGGTTCAAAGGGCCTCACACCGGCAATCGACAGGAACGGCCCGCCAAACCAGATCAGACCGATCAGGGCGAGTATGCCGATAACGATTGCCGTTATTCCGAGCCAGAATTTCATAAATACAGCCTTGTTCTGCGGTTGCCCCGGATATCAGTTGTCAATCACCAGCCCTTTGGCCGGTGGTTTCAGGAAGACTTCCACGCGTCGGTTAAGCGCCTTGCCTTCCCTGCTCGTGTTGGGAGCAATCGGCTCGTCGGCGCCGCGGCCTTCCACTTCGACCCGCCCAGGTTCCTGCAAGACGGCTTCCATGACGGCTGCGACGGCTTTCGCTCTTTCGACAGACAGGTGCCAATTGGTCGGGAACCTTGGATTGTTGCGGATCGGGTCGCTATCGGTGTGACCGACGACCAGAATTTCCCCATCCACCTTATCGAGTGTCTGGCTGACCTGCTCGACCAGTAGCTGAAATTCCGGACGCAATGTGGCCGCTGCGACATCGAATTGCGCGCGCATGCGCAGCATGATCGCCGGACCGGCCTGGGAAATTTCGAGCCCCTCGAGACCAGCCAATTGTGCGGAAACCTCATCGATGGTTGCGTCTTCGGGCGGCGGTGGCGCTGGCGGCGGTTTGGGTTGATAGCCCTCGCGCGCCAACTCTATCGGACCTGACGGATAAAGCGCGGTCGCCCGTCCGGCGACAACTTCGCTACCACTGGACAGAAGAAGCATCAGGGTCACATAGCCGCCGAGGAGCAAGGCGCCCGCGACTGCCGCAACAGACCAGATCGGCACAGTAAACCCTGTCCGCTTCTGCAACAGGTCGAGGCCGCGCCAATGAGGAGAAAGATCGTCGCCAGGCCGCGGCCGGACGCGCCGCAGAATTTCGTGAAGGTCGCGACGCTCGCGTTCAAGGCCCTGCTGCCCTCCCTGGATCGCGCGGTATTTTCCGTAAAAACCGAGCGACAGACAGGAATGCATAACCTCCAGCACACCATAATTGCGGCCTGGGTCCTGCTTCGCCTTTTCCAGCAACTGAAAAAACTCGACGCCGCCGGTTGCCTGACCGAAGAACTGCGTCAGCATGGAATATTGTGTCCATTGATGACGTCCCGCCGAGGGGAGATTCTGCACGATATCATCGGAAGTCGCGCACAGCGCATAGGCAGCAGAACGGATCTGATCGTCCGTAATTCCGGCGCTGCGCAATTCTTTTTCGAACGTCTTGATGGAGCTGTAAACATCCCGCATCAACTGGTCGAACTGGGCATCCGTCATTGTCAGGTGAAGCCGGCCCAGAAGAAGAAGAAGCGGTGCTGCCGCGCGGGAAATCGGGTTTCTGTTGGCAACGCGGATCTGGTTGATGTCCGGCATATGGGCCAATTTCCCGGCCCCTTGCGCTGGAGCTGCACCCGGCTGCGGAGGCGCGGCCTGCGGTGTCTGATATCCTCCCGGCGGCGTTCTGAGATCCGGTGCTTGTTGCTCGCCATATTCGTAACCGGCCGGCGTCGGCGCATAAGGGTCCCGGCCACCTCCTCCACCACTTTGCCAGGGGTCACGCCCCCCGGCTGGCGGATTGGGCGGCGGAGGCGCCGCGTGTCCGGGCGGCGCATGAGGTGGTGCCGGCTGCGGCGGAGCTGGTTGCTGCGGTGGCTGTTGCCCCTGCTGCCCTTCGCTCCATCGCCCGCCCGGATTGGGCATAACAATTGTCTTTCCCTTGCGTTTGGAGACGCCAAAGGGATCGTCATTGTCCGACATCAGCGGCCCTCCCGGACGGCGTAGAACTCAAGCTGCAGGTCCGGCCAGTTGCCGGAAAATTGCAGCCCGATTGCCGAATCCTGGCTGAATTCGCGCCAAAGAGGCGTTGTCTTGTCCAACCGGAAATACACCCGGTCGGTCAGCGCCCTGATCTGCGCCGGCGGCACCGGCATGTGGATCAGAGGGATGCCTGGAAGGTTGGAGTAAACGATCTGGCGCATCTGGCCGAAAGGGCCAACCTTGAAGAGCCGGGGAAACTCGTTCTGAATTTCCGTCAATGGCCTGCGGGCAGCCACTTCGATGACAAAGCCCGCCTGCGAGAACAGATTGCGATCGACAATGGTCGACTTGAACGCATTCGGCGCGAGTTGCTCCAGAGGCAGACGGATGGCCCGCCTGTCGTATCCGGCAGACAGGAACGCCTGAATATCGGCAAGGACTGGCTTGAAAACATCATGCAGCTTGTCGTGATCGTAAACCGGGTAGTTACGGGCCCGGCGTTCTTCCGTCGCGAAGGTCGCAAGTTCTCCTGCAAGCTGCAAGAACTGGGAATAGAGCCGTTCCGGATGCACATACGCCGACTTGCGCAGATGCATCAGCAAAGGGTACGTGCGGTTGAGCAACTGAAGGGTCAGATAATCGAAATTCTGCAGCCCGCCACCAGCCGACGTGTCGGCCGCGTAACGCGCCAGTTCACTCAGTTTTCGCTCCACCCAGCCGATAACGGAATCAATCCAGCCGGTAATGACCGGATGAACGTGGCAGGCCAGGACCGGCGGAGCAAAGGTGCCGTCGGTGATGACGATACGGTCCTTGATTTCCGTAATACGGGCAACCGGCAAGCAGACCTGCCCGGGGTGCGGTGTCGAGCGGATTGAATACTGCAAGCGCGGGTGCGCGACGTCGATCTCTTCCTCCTGCCGAATGGTGGAGGTCGAGTCTATTATGGTCTCTCTGCCCTGAATGTAGCGCGTGGCGGCATCGTCGCCGCCGTTGGCGACTTCAACCGCATTGACGGTCGTCTCAGGAATGCCCAACCAGACAATCTGTCCAGCAGCATCCTCTGGAACGTCGATGGCAGGCGGCGGCGTACCATCTGCCGGGAAATTGAACACTGTCCCATCGGAGAAGATGCCGCGCCCGTAGCGCAGTGCAAATCGGCATTGCTGGCCGACGTCCTGGTCTATTTCCAGTTCCGAGAAACCCCAGGGATAGGGAGAGGCAAAACGGACCCGTTCGTCCACCAGATGCTCCGCGTAGCGGTCGCTCTGCTGGAGATGATGAGGCCGCAGAAACAGGCCTTCGGTCCATGCAACCTTGCTATACCACGACATAAAGGTACTGCTCCCTTAACGCTTTCGCGCCTTCGCGTTCTTGAAAACTCACGAAGGTCTTAATTCATCAATCCGGAGTTCTGTTCCGGATCGTCACTGCTCAATTCTTCATAGCTTTCGGTAAAGTATTGCGTGAAAAGCCCGACCACGCCATCGTCATACGAACCGGACAGGGAACTCCAGCGTTCCTCAATTCGCTCCCAAAGCTTGGCCTTCTGGTTGCCGAACGTGCTTTTGGCAATCTGGCCTTCCGCTTCGATTGCCTTTGGGGACAGCTTTTCCTCAAACCTTCCGGCAGCCTTTTGCATGGCTGCATACGTCCAGACATGATGTTTCTGGATGTCCTTGAACGCCGCCTGCATCGCCTTTGAAATTGGCAAATAGCCGTTTTCCTCTGCGCCCGGTGCCAGCATTGTCTGCAACGCCATCTGCGGGGTTGGCGAAAACTTCAGGGCGTTGTTGCCGCTGCGCATGATCAGCGTGCGGTTCGTATTGCGCGTCATCGCCTTGACCTGGCTGCGGGCTTGGAGCAGCCCCATGAGATCACCGGTGATGCCTTGCAGAATGGCCCCGATTTCCCGAGCGAATGCCTCCGGGTCGCGCCCTTCCAACGCGGCTACCGGAATACCGGCTCCTTCCGCGAAGGCCTTTATGAAGTCGAGATTGGCCGCCACGTTCCCGGCCTCGGAAGTGACCGCCATTTCTCGCGGTGCAAGGGATGCCTGTCCAGTTTCTTGTGTGGCACCAATGACAGGTGCCTCCTCAACAGCCTGCTTTACGGGCGCTGGTTGTTCAGGCAGTTGCGCAGGCACAGGCTCGCTTTGCGTTGCTTCTGAAACCGGAGCGGTCCAGACCGGGGCCTCTGGAAAAGGTGATGCGCTTGGTTCGCTTGCTTGTGCCGGTACCGTTTCCGAAGCTTTCTCCTGCGGTGGCGTGTCCTGCTGAAGTTCCGGCATCTGGAAGAGCGGTTCGCCAGCTTCCCCGCCTGGATTGTCGGAAAGAGCCGGGAAAGGAGACTGCGCGTCCGGCGAAGGGGCGCTGAAAACCGGATCGACCGGAGACGACCCGGCAGATTGCAGGTGGGGTTGCTGGGCCAGATGATCGAGCGGATCCGCCTGAGCAGGCCGCGCGGCTTCCCGTTCACCAACATGCGCATTTGGATCGTAGAGCGACGGGTCAGCCGTTCCCCAGCCATGGCCCTGCTGGCTCCAGACATCATCTACTGGCGTGCCGACGCCCGGGTTAGAAGACGGCGGTGCGTGCCGCCCTTCCATGCCGGTTACCGGAGATGCCCAGGGGCCACCCTGGTTGTCCATCGGATAGTGAGCCGGCGCAGCACCGGCCGGACCGGGACCAGTAGGCCACGCCGAGCCTGCGGGCGGGGACGAATGTTGCGGGGCGTCCCACGGATGAGATTGTGCAGTGGCAACTGGTGTCGCCGACCCCGCCTGATAGGCGGAAGGGGCTTCCAGCGAAACCGCAATTATGTAATCGCCAATCATCAGACGGTCGCCTGAACGCAGCACATGTGCCTTATCCATACGCGTCTGGCTGCCATTCAGGAAGGTGCCGTTCGTGGAGCAGTCGTACAAAATGAACTGCCCGTCTTCAAAACGCACTTCGCAATGCTTGCCGGAAATCACACGTTGCGGATCCGGCAGGCTCCAGTCCAGATGTTCGTGCCGGCCAATATCAAAGCCACGGTCGGCACAGCTGTAAGACAGCTGACCGCCGGTCTCCAACCGGTCAACATTTTCAATCTGGAGCGTTATGCGCATTCCCGCGTCTTTCCTTTGTTTTTTAAACGGCAGACGCCGAAGATTTCACTCTCACCACCGGCATGGCATCACCACCAGCGAAGGACAGACCTGCCGAAAGACAGGATCTCAGAGCTTGCTCGCGTTCGTCCGGCAGGAGTTTTCCAAGAGCAATCAGGACGGCTGCATTCACGGCTTTTGCCGTCAGATGGTCCGGCATCTCGACGCGGTATTCCGGGTTCGGAGACAACGACCCACCGGACCAGCCGGCGGCAAATCCAACCCAAACGGAGGCGCTGTCGCTCTTTGCAGCTTCCGCCGCCGCGTGCACGGCAGCCCGGGCCTCTTCATCGCCTTCGCGGACCCAGTTTTCGCTCAGCTTCAGGATTTCACGGTCATGTTCGCTTGTGACGTTCTCAAGTCCCTTGACGCAATTCATGGCCCACCAGACCGCCTCGCGCTTCGGCAAAACATGGGCGAAGTATTCAATTGCCGTGTTCGGCTCCTCGCTGTCCTGAAGTTCAATCGTATAGTCTTCAGGAGCTACATCACCACCTGGTTCGCTGACCGTCTCCGACAACTCCGGATATGTTTCGAAAACCTGCTTTGCCTTTGTAAAGCGGATTCGTGATCCCATCAGCTCTACTCCGTTTCTTGTCTTGTCGTTTCCGCGGCTAAGGACCAATGCATCAGTTGATCTTCACAAGAGCGCCATTGACCGTGACCAAGGCGTCGGCTTTCACGTTGTTGAAAAGGCCCTTCGTCGTCACCGCCGTCGTTGCCACCACATCGATCTTCAATGCCTCGATCTTGATCGACGCCGGGGTCATGGTGATCTTGCTTGTGCCGCAGATGAACTGAATCTGGGTACCAGCGGTCACCTTCCAATTCATGCCGATCTTTTCTGTCGTGTTCTTGCCGACCTTTTCTGTCCGGTCGACATCGATCTTCGTTTCCCGGCAATTCTTGACATGCAGCAATTCGTTATTCTCGATAACGGTCTCCATGTCTTTCTGGGCATGCATCCCAATGAGTTCCTGCCCCTTGGTATCGTCGAGCACAAACTCGTTGTATCCACCGCCGCCAACTGTCGAATCAGACTTGATTCCGGCCTTATTTTTCTCTCCAGGCAAATCGTATGGCGGCATGTTTTCGGCATTATAGACCGTGCCGACGATGATCGGCTGATCCGGGTCACCTTCCAGGAACTGCACAATGACTTCCTGACCCACACGCGGGATGTAGATGCCACCCCAGTTCTTGCCTGACCACACCTGAGCCACACGCACGCGCCGAGACTGAGTCTTCTCGCGATCCCAGTGAAATTCGACCATGATCTGGCCGTACTCGTCCACGTCGATCTCGCCTTGTCCCACGACTTTCGCCGTTTGAGGACCGGGGATCCGCGGTTTGCGAGTCACGGCTGGCGAGCGGAACGGTATGTCTGAAGACAGAACATCGTATGTCCCGGTGTAGGCCTCTCCCTGGGCCCCGCTACCACCGGTACGATATTGCTCGGTGATGATCTGATGGCTCGCCCGCACGATCAGGTATTCCTTGTTCTGCGGAGAGTGGGGATGGTCTTTCAGCGTGAACAGACCGCCTGCGAAGAAACGCGGTACTTCACCCGCAGTTTCAATTCGCTTGTCGGCAGCCTGTTCGGCTTCCAGGCGAATTTTGCTGAATTTGGTGCCTTGGTTCGTTTCGGTGTAGCGGCCCGGATAGTCGTAATTTTCAAGTGACCCAGCCCGATAGCGAGCCCCGGCGTCGCGTTCAGCTTCCAGCAACGCGCTCGGCTTTTCGAAATCATAGTCATTGACCGCAAACTTTCCAGTCCGGAACTTGCGGGTCGGGATCCAGTGGTAGAGGTGCTCCTCCTTCCTCTGGCTGTCACCGCCAAGAGCGATATAGGGGATGGAGCTGCTTCCCACGATTGAGCTGAAGGACGATTTCGCGTCCGCCAGGATCATGGTGTGCTTGCCGTCGCGCTGTTCGAAGAAATAGGAAATGCCGAATTCTTCCATCAACCGGCAGCAGAAATCGTAGTCCGATTCCCTGTACTGGACGCAGTAGTGGATCTGGTCATAGGCTTCCGTGAGTTTGTTCTGGAAATCGGCAAAATCGTGTTCCCCAAGAACAGAAGAAATGATCTCAGGCGCGGACATGTCCTTGAAGATTCGGCAATTGGAATTCTTGGTGAGCAGCCAAAACCAGGGACGCAGTGTCAATTTGTAAATGTAATAGGAATCTCGATAGCCCATCCATTTCGCGTCGGTCAACAGACCATCGAAATGTCGCGTGTCACCGTTGTTGGTGACGACCTTCACCGTCATGTGAGTCGCGATGGCATTGTCGAAATTCAGGTCTTCTTTCTGACTCAGAACCTCAAGCCTGATCTCAAAATCCTCGCTGAGTCCTTCGTCGCACTCGATGGTGACAACGGAAAGCTCGTCTTGGCCAAAGACCGATGTCAGCTCGGCCATTCGCTTGGCTTGTTTGAGTTGTCCTACGGCCACGAAAAGTCTCCTCGGAAATAACGCGCTTTGAGCATCTGGCAGCCTGGCGGCTACCACGTTTCAGACACTAGGGCGTTTCCGGCAAAAATAGTGTGCTCAACAACACAGTTGATGCAATTATTTTGAACTTCAAACCCTTTTGTGACGAAGAGGGTAAACCCCTCCCCGACTGCGGTCGGAAGGGCTCCTGCCGCCTTAATATATTAAGACCAGCTCACCCACGTCTCCCCCAAAGCTCTCCTCTTGCTTCTTGCCTGCAAAACGACATACTGACATCAAATCGCACTTTAGTGACTTACGCCACACTATTATTCTTATTCATATGGCACGATCCATTTCGAAGCCCAATGCGCTATCGCATCTGAACACTCCACAAGGGAGGATTGAAATCGTGACCCTTTTTGCAACTTCGCTCGCTCAAGCCCCTGCCGTTCGCTCCGGCCTTCGCCGCTCTTTGCTTGCCGCCTCGATTTCGCTTGCCACAGCGTTGCCGATCGTGGGTTCGGCGCCTGCGTTCGCCCAGGATGCCACCTACTCGGCCGATGAAGTCAGCAAGCATTTCAAGCAACTCAAAACGCGTTCGCTGAAGCCGGCCGGCGGAACCCGGGCACTGTGCATCGGGACGCGAGATGAATGTAATCCGAATGCCAAACCGAACGAAGGCGGCCAGGTTGCAGTCTCCAAGGATGGCGGTGAAACCGAGCAGACACTTGTTGTCGACCCGGAAACCAACGCCATCGACGCGGCTTTCAATCTGCTGGTTTCATTCGAATATGCATCGGCGCGACTAAGTCCATCCGCGCAGGCGAATCTGCGCGAGTTTGCCAAGGGCATCAACGACCCGGATCTCGCCAAAGCCACCTTCGTCATCGAAGGCCACACGGATGGAATTGGCTCTGCCTCTTACAACCAGCGCCTCTCCGAAGACCGGGCACAAGCTGTTACGCAGTTTCTGGTGAACCTCGGGGTTAGCCGGGCACGTCTGAAGACCGTTGCCTATGGCGAAACACGGCCGAAGGTTGCCGACGTCAACGACCCGGCCAACCGCCGCGTCGAGAGCAAGCTCGTGCTTGAACAGTAACTTTCCACACATCGAAAACGCCGGACCGGTGAGCTTTCCGGTCCGGCTTGCCTGAACAATAAGCGGGACCGGTCCCGAAAATAGATCCGGCATGCACACCGGGCTGGGGAGCACGAATGAATTTCGATCCGGAAACCTACGGCACTGAGATTGCGCCGGGTGCAGGCTGCGGGCCGGACCTATACGATACGGAGCCTGCCTTCGCGGCACTGCTGGATTCGTGCGAGGAGCTGCTGCCTGAACGGTTCAGCGAATTCGACCGGACGGAGATCGACTTCACCGATCTCTTCAAGCAGATGGACGG
Organism: Stappia sp. BW2; assembly: GCF_008107695.1. Lineage (GTDB taxonomy): Bacteria > Pseudomonadota > Alphaproteobacteria > Rhizobiales > Stappiaceae > Roseibium. The sequence goes on from NZ_VIRG01000070.1 coordinate 1,658,953, forward strand.
TTTTCTGAAGCAGTCCAGAGACCTGAGATTGCTGGTGATTCTCGCTCAGTTCGGTTTGTTGGGCGGGCAGGTCCATACCTTTGCAAACGCCATTCGAATCATTCGTAAGCTGCTGGAAAACCATTGGGACGACGTTCATCCGAGCGATGCCGATTTCGGCCATATGGAGCGAATCGGAGCTCTAGAGTCACTCAATGATCGGCCCTCAGTCATACTTCCACTGGAAGCTGCGCCGCTCCTGAAGACCCGCCGAACAGGGCCTATCAGCTATCGCGCCATTCAGATTGCCAACGGCGACACAACCCCGCGACCGGATGAGCATACGATTTCGCTCGGCGCCATCGAGGCCGCACTGACCTCTGGCGAGCTTGAACAAGATGCCATCGAAGAAGTTCTGAAGGATCTCGGCGAGCTTCCTGATGAACTACAGCAGATTGCCGAGCTGTGTACCGAGAAGCTGAAGGCGAGCGGCGCAAAGGCCGCGCCTCCAAATTACGAGACCTTGTCGACTCTCCTGAAGGAGATGAATGTCGAGCTGAACACTCGCCTCGGACGTCTCTCTCCCGAGGAGACGGAAGCGTCTTCAGCCGAAGACGACGATTCGAACACGGCAGAAGCAACCACCCCGCAGGCGGCTCAGTCTGAAATAAAGAACGCTGCCCAGGCGAAACTCATTCTTGATGCGGTCGAGGAATACTTTGCCACACGGGAACCTTCCCACCCTGCTCTTTTTCTCGTTCGCGAAGCGCGCGGCCTGGTCGGCAAGTCCTATCTGGATGCCCTGAAAATCCTGATGCCTCGCCGGTTCGACGATGTTTCCTTGATACTGGGCGCAAGTGGCCTTCAGCTTTCCAACGACCGTCTTGTCGATCTGAACGACGGCGGTGATCGGGACCTGGGTGAAATTGACGATTTTACCGTGATGGTGATCGAAAGCAGGAACGACGCAATGAAGGGAATTGCAGCGGTCAAGGGTTACTATACGTCCAACGAACCCACCAGCCCTATTCCCCTGTTGCTGGATGAGGCTCAAAACATGAGTTCCGGGTCATTTGCCGGTCTTCTCAACCTGTTTCTGCGGCCCGAAGAGGACTGAGCCGACAGGAGATACAACCCGCCCATTACCTTGGGTTTCCAGCTTCTTACTTGACTCAAAACGCCAACGGGTCCTCAATATTTTCAGAAAAATACAAACCATAGATAGTGTGACAGTCATCACTTCCAAACCCTCAAAAACGAAGTACATAGATATCAACGAAACACAGCGCCAACCCAATAAGAAAATTAGACAAAAAGAGTTGCGCGATAGTTTTTGATTAAAATTGACCTTTTTTCTTCTGGGTCAAAAAACTGAAAGGCAAGTAAAATGGCATCGAACAGTGGGCAAGGTTTTATCAAACGAAACAGACCTCCGCGGGTCCACATTTTCTACGAAGATCCTTTTGACGCGGAACAAAAGGTAGAGCTGCCTTTCGTGATGGGCGTTATGGCCGACCTTTCCGGCGACAACCCAGGCGCTGAAAAAGCCGACATCGATGATCGCAAATTTCTCGACATCGACATGGATAATTTTTCCAAGCGCATGGAAGCGATCGAACCCGGCACCTCCTTCACCGTCAAGGACAAACTGTCCGGCGACGAAGGCTCCAAGATGAGCGTTCAGCTGCGCTTCAAAAGCATGGACGACTTCACCCCGGGCCATGTTGCCGAACAGGTTCCTGCCCTGAAAAAATTGCTCGATGCACGTCGCAGCCTTGCCGCGTTGCGCACAATGATGGACGGGCGTGTTCAGGCGATCTCCCAGCTGGAAGAGCTGACGCGAGACCCGGCCCTGATGCAGGCACTTGCTCAGAAAATGGAAGCTGACAAGGGAACGTCCGCCGACAAGCCGGCAGACGGCGAAGGCACGGAGGAGGCATAAATGAGCAACACCGATACCAGCGCCCAAGCAGGTGGCGCAGCAGCCGGCGAAGTCGCGGTTGAAAAAAGCCCCGAGGAATTCGCCTCGATCCTGAAGCAGAATTTCCGGATCAAGAACGAAAACGATACGGCCAATCAGCTGGTTGACAACGCTATGTCGACCTTCCTTGCCGAAGCCCTTTCCGATCAGGCGCTCATCAAGGAAGACGTCTACGACACGATCGACGAGATGATTGCCAAGCTGGACGAAAAGCTCACGGCACAGGTGAACGAGATCATTCATGCGCCCGAATTCCAGACCCTGGAAAGCGCCTGGCGCGGTATCGATTACCTCGTGCATCAGTCCGAGACCGACGCGTCGCTCAAGCTTCAGTTCCTGAACATCTCCAAGAAAGAACTTGCAGGCGTGTTCAAGAGCTACCGTGGCGCAAAGTGGGACCAGAGCCCGCTGTTCAAGCAGATCTATGAAGCCGAATTCGGACAGCTCGGTGGTCAGCCCTATGGCTGCCTCGTGGGGGACTACGAATTCTCCTACGATCCGCAGGACATCACCGTCCTTCGCGGCATGGCCAAGATTGCCTCGGCTGCACACGCACCGTTCCTGGCTGCGGCCGATCCGCAGCTGATGCAGATGGAAAGCTGGACGGAACTGCCCGCCAAGCGCGACCTGTCCAAGATCTTCGATACAGAGATCCATGCTCAGTGGCGGACATTGCGGGAATCCGAAGACGCCCGTTACCTGGGCCTGACAATGCCGCGCGTTCTGGCCCGCCAGCCATATGGAGCAAAGTCCGACCCGGTGGAAGAATTCGCCTTCGAAGAAGAGTTTGGCGAAGACAGCCACGAAAATTACGCCTGGATGAGTTCGGCTTACGCCATGGCGACCAATGTCAACCGCGCCTACAAGGAATTCGGTTGGACCGTGCGTATCCGCGGTGTCGAAAGTGGCGGTCTGGTGGAAAATCTGCCGACCCACGTTTTTGAAACCGACGATGGCGGTGTGGATCAGAAGTGCCCTGCGGAGATTGCGATTTCCGACCGGCGCGAACACGAGATCTCCCGTCTGGGTCTGATCCCGCTGATCCACCGGAAGAACACGGACCAGGCAGCATTTCTTGGCGCACAGTCTGTCTTCAAGCCTCGCCAGTTCTCCGGACCGGACGGCAAGGACGCAACGGCATCGGACAACCTGTCCGCCCGTCTGCCTTACATGTTCGCAACCACTCGTTTCGCCCACTACCTGAAAGTGATGGTGCGCAACAAGATCGGTTCGACCAAGGAAACGGCGCAGCTTCAACGTTGGCTGAACGACTGGATCATGGACTACGTCGATGGTGATCCGGACAATTCGACCGAGGAAACCAAGGCGCGCAAGCCGCTGCGGGAAGCCAAGGTCACGATCGTGCCCGACGAGGAAAATCCCGGATATTACCGGGCTCAGTTCTTCCTTCGTCCGCACTATCAGCTGGAAGGCATGGACATCGGCATGAGCCTGGCGTCCCGCATTCCGCAAGACGGCAACTGATTTCACGAATTGCCGGCGGGGCGGAAGCCCGCCCCACGGCAAGCATCCTCACCGGATGCAACCCGGTTTTCCCGGGCGGAGGTAAGAACATGGCGCGCATGCGCTTAGGGGTTTGGACCATGAGGTCCGAGGTAGTTGTTAGAAATAGCAGAGTTTGAGCCAGGACTATTTACCTGGCCCTCAACAACCAAAAGGATTTATTAAAATGGCTGTAGATTTTTTTCTGAAACTTGACGGCATCAACGGCGAATCTCAGGACAAGAGCCACAAGGATGAGATTGACGTTTTGTCCTGGTCGTGGGGCGCCTCCCAGTCCGGTACCACCCACATGGGTTCGGGTTCAGGCTCCGGCAAGGCACATTTCCAGGACCTGAGCGTCACCAAGTTCGTCGACAAATCAACCCCGGTACTGCTGCAGCATGTGTCGACCGGCAAGCATATCGCCAAAGGCACCCTGTTCGTTCGCAAGGCTGCCGGTGAAACCCCGCTGGAATACATCAAACTCGAAATGAAGGACATTATCGTGACCAACGTGTCGAGCGGCGGCAGCGGCTCTGATGACCGCATCACGGAAAGCGTTACGCTGAACTTCGGTGAGTACAAATATATGTACACCGAGCAGAAGCCGGACGGTTCCAAGGGTGCAACTCCCGAGTTTGCCTGGGACATTGCAGCAAACGAAAAGAAATAAGGCTTCGGCCGGTCAGGCTGCCGCGCTTCGGTGCGGCAGCCTTTTTTGGTTTGGACCTGCGATGTGGAATTTCGCCCGTCTAAGCAGTTCCGCGAAGGTCATACTTTAGAATTTCTGAGGCAGCAGTCAGCGTGGGCTTGGCCGATGGCTAAATCAAATGTGAAAATGCACTCCCCGCTGATGTGGGCCTTCCGTGCAATGGACGACCCGGACTACAAGGCCGCTCAAGCCAAACAAAAAGAGACACAGGGTGACGAAAACCTCAGGTCCGGCCGTCGACTTTCCAGATCCTACGGTGTTTCGGAGCACGCGTTACTTGCCGAAGTCCGCCGCGACCTTCAAGCGCTGCTCAACACGGTCAACCTCAATTCCGCGCAGGACCTATCAGACTTTCCGGAAGTCGAGAGTTCAATCATCAATTACGGCCTGCCAGACTTGTCTGTCCATATCGTCGATACCATCCGTATCAATCGGCTCGCCGAAGACATCCGCCAGGCACTTGTTCATTTCGAACCTCGCATGGATCCTCGCACATTGAAGGTTGAGCGCGACGACAGTCTCGAAAGCGATACGTTCAAGGTCAGATTTATCATCAAGGCTGAGATTCGATGCGATCCGATCCGGGTCGCAAGTGAATTCGTTGCAGACGTCGATCCTGCCTTTGGCCGCATCAAGATCATCGGGGCGACTGCATGAACCGCGAATTTCTCGACCTTTACAATCAGGAACTGACGTATCTGCGGGAACAAGGGGCCTCGTTTGCGGAGGCTTATCCGGCTGTCGCAGAACGTCTGGGCGGTCTCCTGGAAGACCGGTCCGACCCCATGCTGTCCGGTTTGCTTGAAGGCACAGCTTTCCTTTCGGCGCGCGTTCAACTGAAAATGAAGCACGAATTTGCCGAATTCACCTCAAACCTGTTCGAGCAACTCTATCCGACCGCGCTTGCACCGATTCCCTCTCTCGTACTTGCACGGATCACTCCGAAGTATGGCGATGCAAATCTACGAAATGGCATAAAGATCGAACGTCACGCTCCCATGGAAGCTGTGTTCCGTGAACGGCAGGGAGAGGTTCGCTGCCGGTTCACCCTCACCTCACCGATCACACTCACTCCGCTTGAACTCACCGGGGCAAAGTATCTGAGTTCGGCGGCTCAGGTGTCTGGTCTCGGTGCCGAGATGGCCGAGGACCGTCGGACCCGCGCGGGCCTTTCGATCTCGATGACCCACAGGATGTCCGATGATGCGGAAAACGAAGTATCCGCCGAGGAGGCTCTGAAAAAACCTGAGTACCAGGTATCGGGTTGCAGGATCGACACGCTTCCTGTCCGCTTGATTGGGCCACTGGATCTGGCGGCAAAGGTCTACGAGCAGATCTTTGGACACACGATTGCGCTCTACATCCGCACCGAGGACGCCTTCGGTCAGTCCAGTTTGCAGCGTCTGCCTGTCGATGCCATCGAACAACTTGGTTTCGACGAAGAAGATGCCCTGCTGCACAATGATCTGCGCCTGTTCACCGGCTTCGACCATCTTCGCGATTATTTCAATTTTCCACGCAGTTTCCTGGGCTTCCGCCTGACAGGCTTGCGCCGGTACCTGGACAGGATCAAAGCCAAGTCCTTCGACTTGATCTTTGTCTTTGACGAAGTAGAAAACCGCTTGCCGGCGCACGTTGAGCGCAAGATTTTCGCGCTCCATTCAGCACCCGCCGTCAACCTTTTCGAGCGGCAGACTGACAGGGTACCGATCAAGAAAGGACAGCACGAATTTGCGGTCATAACGGACCGGACGAGGCCGCTGGATTACGAGGTACATGCGGTTACAGAGGTGTCAGCTCATTTCTCGGGCGGCGAAAAGCGCCCGGTCGAACCGCTCTACAGTGTTGCTCCAGATACTGAAAAAGCCGGCCACGAATGGTTTTATACCATCCGCCGTCTGCCGAGGCGTCAGTCATCTTCCGAAGTCCGGCGTATGCAGCCGAGCTCTTACATTGGTACGGAAACCTTCATCTCCATTTCCAGCGGCGCTCAGGCCGCCGCTCTCATGCAAACAGGCAAGAAACGCCTTTCGGAGTTGTCGCTGAAGGTGCTGGCGTCCAACCGGTCACTCGCAGCAGATCTCCCCGTGGGAACAAATCCGGATAAGTCCACTATGGGGGATTTCCGGATCCTGGAAGATACGGGTCTCAAGGTGGACTGCGTGGCCGGACCGACATCCCCAAGACCGCCGCTGCTATCCTACAACGAAAGGCTCGGGGAACAGGGCCATGCCGGAGCCATTGCCTGGAGACTGATCAATATTCTGGCTTTGAACCATACTGGTCTCGTTCACGATGCTGCCGGCCGCGACGGCCAGTCCTTTCGCGATGTGCTGAGCGTGTTCGCGCCGCTTTCAGACAGTGCAGCTGACCGTCAGGCCCAATCCGTCCAGTCGGTATCGACCAGGCCGGTGGTGCGTCGTTTGCAACAAAAGTCCGGAACAGGCGTTGCAAGAGGTCTGGAAGTCACGATCACACTCGATGACAAGGCCTTCGAAGGTGCAAGTGCTTTCCTGTTGGGGGCTGTTCTTGACCGGTTCCTGGCGGAATACGCTTCAATCAACCATTTCACCCAATGCGTGATCGCAACGACTGAGCGCGGGATAATCATGAAGTGGCCGCCGCGTATAGGGGCGAAAGGAATTCTATGACTGGGCCGGCGGACAAGGATCTGACCAAAACCAGCGTTGCACGAGACAAGACCGTCGTACCATCGTCTGCACGGAAGGCTCCGCTGTGGCCTGAAAAAGAAGACGAGACGACGACGGCAGACGGCTCCGAAACCGCCAGTTCGGACACGGTCTGGGCCGAAGTCGCTCAAGAAGACGACCCGTCCGAGCACTCGATTGAATCGCACGAAAGAAAATCGCACGCGATCGAACAGGCAAGGCCTGCTTCGGCAGTAGTCGACGCCACCCCTACCTTGTCCGAACCACAGCAGTCAGAAACGAGAGATAGAGAAGTTTCTTCTGATAACGATGCAGTCCCGGAGAAGGTTGACGAGGACCTGCGCCCGCAAGCCTTGCCTCCCACGACAGAACCAGCAGATGAAGAATCTCTGCCGGAAGCGCCTCGTATCGAAGTCCCTGTCCAGCAGCAATACGCTTCACTGCTCGCAGCGCTGGCTGAGCGCATCCAGAAACATCCCGGCGGACACGACCTTCTGGCCGTGTTGAGAATGCTTGAAGGGCAGACAGCACCCGGACATTCCGAGCCTGGCGTGAAACCCAAGAACGCCGAAGAACCTGCCCCTCCCAGGATCGGCAAGAGTCGGCGCATGATGGAAGACATCGTTCGCTTCGGCCAGGACCCGTCGAGCGAGTTCGCGACGTCCACAATAGAACGCGCTACGCGTGACGGTGACGGCGGGCTCGTTTTGCTGGAGCGTTTCCTCGGCATGCTCGGCCCGCAAGGCGCCCTTCCCTCCGCCTATACCGACGAAGCGATTATGAGCGGGCTGAAGGGCGAAGACAGCTTTCCGCGGTTCCTGGACATGTTCAACAATCGCTTCGTGCAATTGTTTTACCGCGCATGGGCGGATGCGCGACCAATCGTTCAGCATGACCGGCCAGACGATGACCGGTTCCTTGCCTACCTCGGCTCGACAATTGGTATCGGCTCTCCCATCTACCGCGATCTCGACAGGATAGATGACCGGCTCAAGCTGCTCTATGGCGGGCTTATGTCGCCAAAGACAAAAAGCGCTGCCCGTTTGAAAGCCCTCATCACGGGTGTTTTCGACGTGAAGGTGGAAATCGATCAGTGCGTGGGAACGTGGCTTCATCTGGACAAGGATGATCAGCTCAAGCTGGGCGGTTTCGGTCCGGGAGGTGCCGGGCAACTTGGCGCCGACACCATTGTGGGTTCAAAAGTCTACAGTGTTAGCGACAAGATCCGGATCAGAATTTTTACCAGCACATTGGAGGAATACCGGAAGTTTCTTCCACCAACACGGGTTAAACCCAATCCATGGACAGAAAAACTATTTGACCTCATCGATTTTTATCTTGGCCTCGAGATCGAATACGAAATCGAGTTGGCCCTGCCCAAGAGATGCGCGTCTTCCGTTCGGATGGATGCGACCAATTCTGCAACACTGGGACATATCGGTTGGCTGAAGCCAGCTGTTTCCGGATCCGGCGATGATGCCGCCCCGGAGGCAGAGGAAGAAGACATGCTTACCGACACCCGTTTCCGGCCAGTGCGCCGCCACACTACCGTCTATCAATAGGTCTCAAGTCCGAAGGACCGGAAATTATGAGTGACATTACGGTTGAAAAAGTTACCAGCAAAATTAACTCGGTTGCCTACGAAAGCCTGGACAAGGCCATGCGGCTTACCAAGGATGCCGGCCACAGGCATCTCGAATTGCTCCACTGGCTTTATTATCTGATCCGGAACGAAAATTCCGACCTGTTTCATATTCTTCGCCATTTCGATGTCGATTTGAGTGCCGTTGACAAGGATCTGCAGGCTGCCCTCGCGGAACTGAAGATCAATCAAACCGAACTCCCCACAATGTCGAAGCCCTTTCGCGAAGCCTTGCAGGGAGCCTGGTTCGTTGGAACGCTTACCCACGGCGACTACAAGATACGGACAGCCTACGTGCTTCTTGCAATCCTTGGGGACGAGAGCACGCGGACGCAGCTTTTCCGGCTGTCTAAAGCTCTCAACAAGCTCAAGCACGATGAAATAGAGAGCCAACTGGATGCCATTGCCGGATCATCCGGCGAAGTACGGGCCCGGCCAATCGATGGCTCCGGCCCTGTTCCCGGTTCAGCCTCCGGCGAGCCGGGATCGGAGCCCCTGTCCGCGGGCGGTCCTGGAGAAGATGCGCTCAGCCAGTTCACAGTGGATTTCACTGCCCGCGCACGCGCCGAGGAATTCGACCCAATCGTGGGACGGGACGAGGAAATTCGTCAGGTCATCGACGTCTTGATGCGTCGCCGCCAGAACAACCCAATCCTGACTGGGGAAGCCGGCGTTGGCAAAACGGCTATCGTTGAGGGCTTCGCGCAGAAAATTGTCGCCGGGGACGTTCCCCCTGCACTCTTGGGCACACGTCTTTGTGCCCTGGACCTTGGACTGCTTCAGGCTGGCGCCTCCATGAAAGGCGAGTTCGAGAAGCGGTTGCGTGCGGTGATTGATGCGGTTCACGGGTCCATCGTCCCGACGATTCTGTTCATTGATGAAGCGCACACGCTGATCGGCGCCGGCGGCGCAGCGGGAACAGGTGATGCCGCCAACCTTCTGAAGCCCGCGCTTGCGCGCGGCACACTCAGAACCGTCGCTGCCACGACCTGGTCGGAGTACCGACAGCATTTTGAAAAAGACCCGGCCCTGACCCGCCGTTTTCAGCCGGTTCAGGTTGATGAACCTGACGAAGAGAAATGCTTTGCCATGGTGCGTGGCCTTCTCGGCCCGATGGAAGATCATCACCAGGTTCGCATTCTGGACAGTGCTGTTCGCTCTGCCGTGTCGTTGTCCCACCGTTACATTCCAGCGCGCCAGTTGCCGGACAAGGCAGTGAGTGTTCTGGACACTGCCTCGGCACGGGTCAACATTTCGCAAGCAGCCCAGCCCGCCCGATTGCTGGACCTGGTTGCAAGGAAAGGCTTTCTGGAGACCGAGAAAAAGGCTCTTACGAACGACGCCGAACTGGGCATGGAAAATCAGGAACAGCTCGACGCTCTTTCCGATGCGATTGCGGAAACCGAACGCGATATCGAGACTGTCCGCACGCAATGGGAAAACGAACGCAAACTTGTTGCCGGCATCCGGCGCCTGAATGCTGCACTCGCAAAGCTGCGCGGCGGTGATCCTGCGCCTCACCCGGAAAGCGAGGAAATCGAAGATCCGCAGGACGACAAACCTGCTCTCGTTTCTATCGATGAGATCGAGCTTGATCTCGATGTCGACCTGACCAGCGAAGACGCCATTCGGGAAGCCCTCGTGGCCATGCGCACGGAGCTTTCAGAAATCCCGGAAGACGAGCGCATGGTTTATGCCTATGTCGACGATGAAGCTGTGGCCAGCATTATTTCCGACTGGACCGGCGTTCCCGTCGGCAGGATGGTGCAAGATGAAATGCAAACGATCCTTTCGCTCACGGACAGTCTCAACAAACGGGTGATCGGTCAGGCTCACGGGCTGGCGATGATCTCGAAGCGCATCGAAACCAGCCGTGCCCAGTTGGGCAATCCGGACAAACCCATCGGGGTGTTCATGCTGTGCGGTCCTTCCGGTGTCGGCAAGACCGAAACCGCGCTTGCGCTTGCAGAAACACTTTACGGTGGTGAAGAAAGCCTGATCACCATTAACATGTCGGAGTTCCAGGAAGCGCATTCAGTTTCCGGTCTTAAAGGCGCTCCTCCAGGATATGTAGGCTATGGCGAAGGTGGGCGGTTGACCGAGGCGGTGCGCCGCAAGCCTTATTCGGTAGTCCTCCTGGACGAGGTCGAAAAAGCTCACCCGGATGTTCATGAAATTTTCTTCCAGGTTTTCGACAAGGGCTGGATGGAAGACGGCATGGGCCGGAAGATCGACTTCCGCAACACCTTGATATTGCTGACCTCGAATGTCGGCACCGACATCATCATGAATGCGGCAAGCCATATGCTGGATGCGCCGGTTTCCAGTGATCCGGAACTCGCGGCGACTGACCCCAATGCACCCGATCCGGAAAAGCTTGCGGAGACCCTGAGACCAGCTTTGCTCGACGTGTTCCCCCCGGCCCTGCTCGGCCGTATCGTGACCATACCCTATTATCCGCTATCGCCTTCGATGCTCGGGTTTATTGTCCGGCTGCAGCTCAACCGCATTGTCAAACGGGTCAAGCAGAACCGGGGCGCCATGCTGAACTATGGTGAAGATGTTGTGAGTTACATCGTATCGCTGTGCCGCGATCCGGATAGTGGCGGGCGCATGATCGATAACATTCTGACCAACGATCTTCTGCCCAAACTCTCGCGCGCGTTCCTGACTGCGCAGATGAACGGTGAGGAGTTGAAAAGCGTTACCTTGAAGGCCACAGAGACCGGTATCGAAATCGAACCGGAAAGTTGATGGATCGAACAGAAAACGCCGGACAGGAATTTATACCTGTCCGGCGTTTCGAATCTGTGCAGTAGAAATTTCTCAGATTATTGAAAACCTGAAGTCAGCCACCGATCAGGACGGTGAAGTCACCCGTGGTGATCATCCCGCCCTTGAGTGTTGGGTCACCCATGCGTGCAGCCGGCAGTATTCCGAGGAAAACCGTCATAGACCCCATTACGATGGGATCAACATTTGCCGGTGGTGGACCGACACAGACACATAGATCCGTCATTCTCGCGGCAGGACGCATGCCGATCAGAACATTGATCTTGCAAGGTGGTGCGATCGGCAGTCCGGGAGGGACCGGCGTCATCGAACACATATGTAAGTCGCCCAGTCGGGCAGCTGGTTTCGTCATGGCAGCCTCTTGTGCTGTTACGCTCTTGCCAGAATGAACTTTCCTGCAAAAATTACTGGGACATGGATCACAGTCTGGGGCATTTCAGCGCTTGTGCAAGGCCTGTTTCACTGCACGCTCAGAATGTCGGCGATCACCGTCCGATAATCTTTAAGATCCTTGCTTCCGACAGACTGCGGTGAATCTGCTCCGGTTTCCATTTCGAAGGCCAGCGGATCTGTCGGTTCGCCGTTGTGCCTGATTTCAAAATGCAGGTGCGGGCCGGTAGAAAGTCCCGTGGTTCCCACATATCCGATCAGATCGCCAGCCTGCACAACCGATCCAAGCTGAATACCGTCGGCAAACTCATGCATATGCGCATAGCGGCTTGTGATGCCGCCCTTATGGGTAAGTTCAATGAAGTTGCCGTAGCCTCCTCGGACATCCCGGTAAGTGACCTTTCCGGAAAATGCCGCGTGAATCGCAGTTCCGGTGGGAGCCGCCCAATCGACCCCGGCGTGGAGGCGTTCGGTCTTCTTGATCGGATGAAACCTCAACCCGAATTTTGAGGTCAGGACACCTTTCACCGGCACAAGCATCGCACCCGACAGGCTGACCTTGCCGCCTTCGTTCACACAGGCAAAACCGCGATTGCCAGGTGCCTTGAGCACGTAGCAGCGAACTGACCAATCGTCTCCCCGCCGAACACCAGCAAAGAGCACCCTGCCACCACCACGCTTCTCGTCCCGGGCGGTGTCCGTGAAAACGAGTGTGACCCTTTCGTCCGGTTTGATCGCCCGCTTGAGGTCGGTCATCGGAGCGAGATACGCGATTGCCTCGCCCACGATAGAAGCGGGCACGGCATTGCGGACCGCTGTCGCATAAAGCCCGTCGATCAGGCGATGAGTGCTGGCAGGTTGCTTGGCCTCCTCGCCCGAAGGTTTCTCCGCAACGATGGTCTTGCCGAACCAGGGATCGGCGCCAGCGACATAACCGTCCCCATCTCGGCCGACTGAATATGCAGCTGTCCCAAGGTATCCTTCGCGCGTGTAGATCGATAACTGCACAGGCCGGTAGTAGTCGCCGATCCGACCCAGCTTATTCGGTATACGAACACCACGAACGGCGATTTTATCGCCCGCGATCAAATCGCCTTTATCAAAACGGTCCCGGACAAATTTCACCAGCGGCTCAAGGACCTCCTCGTCAAAGCCCTTGCCTTTCAGAAAATCCTTGAGTGAGCCAGGCTTTTCCACCTCTTCGCGAACTTCGATCCGGCTTCGTCCCTGGCCGATCGGGCGCTCGGTCAGATAAAGGTTCAGCGTGTCGGTCGACGGTTTCAAGAACACCGGCAAGTCGGGTGAACTATCGTCCGCGGGACGGGCGTCTTCTTCAACCACAATGCCCTCAGCCTCGTCGCCACCGCCGAAATTACCGAATTGAAAGTCCGCTTCGCTGCCAGGTGCACGAATAACCAGATTGCCATCATCGTCCAGCATCTGACTGTCGAGAATGTACGCCGCGGCAGATGGCACTGATGCTGAACCGTCGCCGATTGCAGCAGCAGGTACCGGCCGTTCCGACAGATCGATGCGCCGGTTGGCAGCACCGTCTTTCAAGAGTACCGGGTCTCCTGCCAACGGAATGACGGCTGACAAAGCCATATCAAAAAACGGGTCAGCCGGGACGTCGAGATCCTCCTCGTTGGTCAGTGCCGCATTCTCACCCTCCTCTTCAAGGGGCTGGTCAGTGCCACCGGTTTCCTCTGGATCTTGTGGCGGAGCATTTTCCGTTTCCGAACTCCTCGCCAGCGTGTCGGCGGTTTGCTGCGGTCCTGCTTCCTCGGGCGGAGAGAGGGAAATCGCGCCGGTGGAAATCAGGTGCGCAATCCCTCCTGCAGCGCCGCCCAGCACGAGAAAGCCTATTGCCAGTGCGGCATAGAGAATTATGGGTGACCGTTTTGGAACTGCTGCTTTTTCAGTTGAAGCGGCTGGCTTCGCCGACCCGTTGCCGGCAGAGCCAGCTGCTGGAGGGGCCTTGTGCGACGGACGGATAACGGTCCTGTCAAACTCAGGGCGATTTGCACCCGGATTTTGGTTATCAGACCATTGGACCATAGTGAGACCTTAAGCGCAGCGCCTAAGCTGCTCAGGCTGCCGAAAACAGTTATCCGATCATGCCGGATGATTGGAAAAGATGCAAAAAATGCTGTGATTGAAGGAACTTCCTCAGGAACGTGGAAAGGTCACCAGCTTGCTCCTGTTCTGCTCTTCGCCGGCTTTCACCCGCGCATCTTCCGGCTCCATGTACATTTCAGGAAGGTCCAGTGTGTAAACACAAATGTCGGAACTGAGACCACGCAACTGCCCCCGCCAGATCTCCGAAACCGGATAGGACCCGGGCAGTTTCTCAGCGACCGTCTGGCTGACCGCCAGACGAACCTTCTGGTCCTTTGCAACGGATTCAACCCGGCTGGCCGTGTTGACGGTCGTTCCCATAACCGTAAAGGAACGGCGATGTTCGCCGCCAATATCACCGACCAGGACCGGTCCTGCATTCAGCGCAATACGCAAGTCCAGGGGCGGTTGACCGGTGATTTCCCGTAACCGGTCGAGCAGATTTATGATTTCTGTCGCGGCGTCGACGGCCGATTGTTCCGGGTGATCGACCGTATTGGGTGCGTTCCAGACCGCCATGATGGCATCGCCGATGTATTTGTCGATGTACCCCTGATGGGCGGTAATCACCTGCCCGATCCTGTCGAAACAGGAGTTTACCACGCGCACCACGTCCTGATCCGCGAGCTTCTCCGACATCTTGGTAAACCCGACGATGTCGATGAAAGCCACGACAACATGCCGGGTCTCCCCTCCAAGCGCCGGCAATTGTTCTGAACTCGCCATCAGCTTGATGACATCGGGTGCAAGGTAGTGACCGAAGAGCCTGACCAGAGATCTTTGACGGCGTTGCAGGATGCCAACTTTTCCGACAGCGGCGACAACGGTTGCGGAGACAAAGGCAACCGGCGCGACACCCGGTGAAAGAAACATCCCAAATTCGATGCCGCCAAGGCTGACCCCAAGGCCGCAGAGCACACCGCCCACGACAACAAAGGGCAAAACGAACAATGGCAGGGAGAGGCCAGCAAGGGTGCCGATCACTGCGAACAGCACGGCAATAGCCGGAACAAACCCGGCAGGCGGCTCGGTCACGATCTTGCCAGCCAGCGGAGCACCGATGAAATCGGCCAGTACGAACACACCAGCCGTTTGAGGCTGCACCCGAGGCCTTCCGCTTGGTCCTGTTTCCGCCTGCTCGCCTGCGTTATGCGGCAGAAAACGGTCGGAAAACAGGTGCTCATCTTCATAAGGCAGCAGCCCCCCAAACAGCACGATCCGACCTTCGGCAAACCGGGCCAATTCCTGTCTGCCTTCCTCACTTTCCAAAAGCTGCAAGACATCGATCAGGGAAAGATATGGAATGGAGGTTGCCAGGCGGGCTGAGGGAACCGGAATATAGGTTTCAGTGACCTCTGCCTCCGCAATGCCGAGCAGCGCATCGATCAAATGGGGTGAGGCGCCGAGAGGCAACTGCGGCTCGTGCCGTCTCACCACACCGTCGCTATCCGTCGATACGATGACCGACCTCACCCCTCCCTCACCGGCCGCAGCGGAAAACATGCGTTGGGGCACGCCTATTTCGGTGTGCGCAATAAAGACCTTGCCCCGGTTTTGATAGAGAAACCGCTGAAATGGCTGGTCAAACCCTTTCAACCTTGCTTCGCCTGTACTTGGATCCACAAAACCATCTGCGCTGTAGGCGAACACGAAATCATAGCCCAGCGCCACTGCCCCGGCGTTCAACATCGCTTGCCCGGCTTCCGCCAGAACCGGGGTCATCAGAACCCGCGGTATAGGCGCCAGCCGGTCGGAGTTGAGGGCTTTCTGGTCAAGACCGACCACCACCACAGGCGCAGGTTCTGCCTGCTCCTTGTTGTGCAAGAGGGCCTTGATCTGGAACAGGCGGTCTGTCACCCACCCTTCCCAGATGGCCTTTTGGGCGGATAAACCGATGGCGATGCCAGCCCCCACCGCAACGAATGCGATGAGAAAAATGAGCTGCTTTCGTCCCATGGCTGCGTCCGTAAATCGGCCGCCAAATATCATTTCACGATGACGACAGCGGTTTTCCGTCCGACCTGGACCGGGTCTATGGTGATCGTACGCATGACGACACCATAGTCCGGTGCCTTGCCCTGCAGGAACAGCTCAACTTCAACGGCCTCGTCTTCCGGCTCGCGGTCTGGCATGTCGGTGAGGATGTTGTCGAGCATGTCGAAGCGTTTGGGTTCGCCTCCACCGAAGGAAACAAAGACAGTGTCGTATTGATCGCGCAACTTGTTGTCGAAACGCAGCATCAGTGACGCGGCTTTCTTGTTTTCCAACGTCAGGCCACGGAGCGTAACAGTCAGGCCTTTGTCTGCCTTCTCGCTTTCGGTTCCGCTGTCGGCCTGCAGGCAGTTGCCTGCCCTTAGAACCTGTTGCTCAGATCCTTCGGTCGTATAGCCTTCGGAAGATACCTTCAGGACACCTGCCTGAATCCTTACTTCCTGACACGCCGAATAATCGAGCAGATCGACATGTCCATCGGTACCGAGCTCCACGACATCGCCAGGCTTAAGTTCTGTGAATGCGGACACATCAACATCTTCCGACTTGTCGAGCACAAGCGCGATCGGGTCGGCAAGTGCAGACCCCGCAGACACTGCGAACATCATACCGGCGAAAGCACAAGTGCTCCGCAGACTTCGCCTTGAACAGGCATGCTTCAAAATCTTTTTCATGAAAGGCTCCTGATTCCCTGGTCTTTCCAATGCGCCCGGCCATTATTTTGCAGCCAGGCGCTGACTATTTTTCGATATTACCAGAGCATGGCGAAATGAGTGTGGCCATGGTCACAAAAATTCACTTCAGCCGCAACGGGATAGTAGCCGATCCCAGACCTTAGCCGGCAGGCTGCGTATAGACACCTGCGATACCAACGGCATCGGCATTTTGCTTGATCAACTCCAGCAATTTAGGGGTCAGCTCAGCGCTCAGAGGTGTTCCGTCCAGCGCAGACAACACACCGACCAATTGAGGCATCGGTTTAGATGACCGCACCATGATGATGTGATCGGCACCGAACGGCAAGGCCGCTCGCAGATTCAGCACGTAGGGCCTTTGCGCCTCGACCATGGTGTCCTTGCCCAGCGGGTCTGCCTTCTTGTTGGGCGCAAGCAGACGCAGCGTGCCATCTGCCTCCAGTGCGAACACAACCATATTCCCTGCCTGGTCCGAGGTAAGTCCAACCTTGAAGGGATCGCCTTCGGGTATATGACCGACAGAGGGCTGGAGCGTTCCTTCGATAGGCTGCCGCTCTCGGGACAAGGCATAAAGATCGGCAAGAAAGCCCCATTTGGTCACAACGTCCGCAAACCGGTCGATATTTGCCGCCTTGCCACGCAGCACCACGTCGCCGAATTTTGTCAGGACGTCACCTTCCTCCACATCCCAGAACAGATCCGCCGTTCCATCCTCAACCACTTTCAAGCGGCCTTCCTGTTTGTGGGCAAGTTGCTGCAACGCCGGCGTGGCCTTGTCCGTGCTTGCGGAGAGGGTCAAGACACCTGCTTCCTTTACAAAAAGCTGCTGGTTGACGCGTGGCAGGACAGCGGCGCGGCTTTGACTGCTGATGCTCAGGCTGGGCGACTGGCGGCCCTCTGTGGCAACCCGCACGGTTTCCTTCAGAAACAGGCTAAGCTCCTCCATGGATATTCCGCCATCGCGATCGAGATCTGCCCTTCCCTCAACACCCCGCGCAAACGCCCAGCTCAGCGCACCACGCGGTTCTCCGCCGATCAGCAATTCAGGGATCACCTGTCCGTCTACTGTAGCTCCGACATAGATGACATTGGGAAGGTCCTGAACGTCCCCGGACTGGGGCGCGTTTTCGGCCAACATGGGGGGAAGAGCTTGAGAGCGCAGGGCATCGTTCTCGAATGGAGGCAGACCGACCAGCCGTGTTCCCAACTTCGTGATACGAGGGTCCACAGACCGGGTCATTGTTCCTGAATGGCAGCTGTCGGCCAGGACCAGCACATTGCGCCCTCCTGCGGCCCGAAGCATTGCAGCGATATCGTCGTCTCTCAGTCTTTCGCCATTTCCCGGAGCAGAAGTGTCAAAGCCTGCAAGAAGAAACACTTCATCCATGCCGTCTTCTTCCGATCCCTTTACCCATTCGGGCTCCTGGGCTCCGTGCCCCGCGTAGGACAAAACAAGAACATCATCGGAATCGGATCGGGAAATCATGTCTTCCCAGGACGACAGAATGGCCTGCCTGGACGCATCTTCATCGAATAACGCGGTCAGATCGGTAACACCGGCGGCGGTCAATGTTTCGGCAATGTCCCTGGCGTCATTCACGGCCCCTTTCAAAGGCGATACATGCTGATAGGCATCCACGCCAATGACAAGCGCACGCCACTGCCCGGCATCAGCAGACGTGCTGAAGCTTACTGCAAGGAAAAACAGGCCGCACAGTCTGGCCCAGACATCTCGTCTGGTTGCCAGGCCAATTGAAACATACATCGGTGTTACCTTTTCTGCGCTAGGTCAGCCCCAGCTACCACCGCCACCTCCGCTCGGGCCGCCACCGCCGCCGCCGCCGCTGCCTCCGCCGCTATTGCCACCCCCGCTGTTGCCACCGCCGCCACTATTACCACCGCCGCTGTTGCCGCCGCCGCTGTTGCCACCGCCATTGTCGTTATCGCGTGCGGTTGGGTCGTTGATCGGGTCGTACGTGGGTCTGGATGCCCGAGTGCTCGTTGAAGGAGCTGATACTGGCTGCGTTACTGTCTGCGGAGCCGGGTTTTGCTGTGTCTGGCATCCTGCGAGCATCAGTCCGAGCATTCCGGTGACCGGCAATAAATACAAAAAGGCTTTCACCTGACTATCTCCTTCAGTGATTAAAACAGATCATATCTGGGACGATCCTGTTCCCACTGATGTTTGATCAGTGCAATCAGGGCTTGGTCGCCGTCGGTAGGCGAGCGTCCCGATTCTTTGAAAAACTCCGCAAGGGCCTCACGGGTTTTCCGGCCAGGCTGACCATCGACCGGACCCGGATCGAAACCAAGGTCGGTCAGGGTTTGCTGCAGCACCTTCGCCTTGAGGTTTTTCCCCGCTTCGCCGAGAGCTTTCCTTGCCTGGTCCGCAGCCTGCGAGGAAGGTTCGACAGCCACTGCCATGGCCAGCATGCGAACACGGTCCTTCCCGGCCGCTTCTCCATTCTTCTGGCCGAGCATCCACGCAGTGTTGAACGCGCCCCAGGGGTCTCCATGCTGGGCGCTCTCGCGGAACCAGCGCGTCGCCTCTTCGTCGTTTTTCTCTACACCCTGGCCGTTGTAATAAAGCAGTCCGATGGCGGTCCCTGCGGCGGGATGGCCACCTTCGTGCGCTTTCATGAACCAGCCAAGTGCCGCTTCATAATCCTGCGGCACGCCTTTGCCATCGCGATAGAGCGTTCCCACGTTCAGGAAGCCGTAAATGTCATCCCGCGATGCCGAGCGATTGTAGTAATAAACGGCACGGTCGATGTTTTCTTCCACGTGCTGGCCATTGAGATAGAACCCACCGATGGCATTGAACGAGAACGTGTGCCCTGCTTCCACCGATTGAAGCAGTTTCTGCAGCCCGTCCTTTTCGTTTTGTGCGGTACCCTCGCCCTTGATTTCAGCCATTCCAAGGGAATGAAGCGCATAGGCGTCGCCGCGCTCCGCAGCCTTGCGATAAAGTTCGACGGCCTTCTTGCGGTCACGGTCAATGCCGGCGCCCAGAAAATACATCCGGCCCAGCACCTGGCCTGCCCGGACGTGCCCCATCTGGTAGGCCTGTTCAAAGTAGCCGATTGCCTTCTGCAGGTTACCGTCGGCAAATGCACCACGGCCACGCTGGAAAACGAAACGGCCAATCTCCGGATAAGATGCCATCGCGTCCGCACAGGCTGCATCCACTGCAGCCGCATCCAGATCATTTGCCAGACGACCTTCCGTCACGGCCTGCAGATCGAACGGCTGGGTTGCCAGGCGGTCGCATTGCGTGACGCGGGGCTGCACTATCTGCGTAATGGTTTGAGCTGCCTCGCCTTCGACAGCCGGCAATTCCAGAGCAAATTTCTGCGCTTCGCGTTCGCTGCCGATCTGCGGGCGAACAGTCAACGACGCAAGTGCAGAGACAGGGAACCTGTCGCCAGCCTGCAGAAGACGGCTGTCGGAAGAAAGCTGCAGATCGGCATCGACCGAAACGACCTTCAGCCACTCACTGGTGGCCGGCAGATCTTGAACCGGAGCTTCCGGATAGACAGGTACAGCGCCAACACCGATGTCGGCTTCAACCGCGCCCTTGGACGCCGCATTTTCAAGCCATGCCAAAAGGGCCTCAAGACGCTTGGTGCGGTTTTCATCCGCCTTGTTGTCCTGAACCGGCGCTTCAGCCTGCGCCACGGTAATCGAGGCGATCGCCGACGCTGCCCCGCCCCATTGGTCTTCCACCTCGTAGGAAATCAGTTCCACGTCGCCTGGCTGTGAACCTTCCGGGACGAACTGGAGACTGGCAAGCTGTGCCGCGTCGATTACGTCACCTTCGGCAACGGCCCTTCCGCCGGGAAGCTTCAGGGACCCCTTTTCGGGAACCAGGGTGAGCTTCGCCTTGAGCCATCCGCCTTCCGGCTGGACCGGTTCGGGTATTCCAATCGGCACGGGATCCGCGGATGCCGGGACACTCACTCTATGATGGGCCGTCACGATCGGCGCCGGCTTGGGCGGCACGAAGTAGAAACTGGTGACGAGTGTAGAATCCTCATAGGGGATCTGCTGTCCACCGGTCTTGCGCACCACATCGTCCCGAACCTTGGTCATCAGGTCCTTGATTTCGAGCGCCGGATCGAGCGCATTCTCGACCACCGAGGATGTGAACGGACTCAACGGACCTTTGCCGTCATAGGCAACCTGACCCGGACGCGTTGCGTAGGAAATGAAAGTGCCGAGCTTGTTCGGAATCCGGCGCAGCCCTCTGGTCTTGCCGAGCGAGTATTCTTCCTCACCCCAAAAAAGGCTGGCGATTTCGAACGGATTGTCACGGCACGCATCCAGCATGACGATTTGCAGGCTCGACGCAGCCTTCATGTAGTCGAGGAGATTGGAAACGTTGAGGCTTTCGAACTCCAGATCATATTGAGACGATAGCTTCGCATCGACGGGAAGAATGAAATTGGCGTCGCCAACCTGCAGCGCGTGACCTGAGTAATAGAACAGAGCGGTATCGCCATCATTCAGCTCGCGAAGGAAGCGGCGGACGACCTGCTCCAGATCCTTCTTGTCCAAGTTGGTGCCAACAGTTACGTCGAAGTCCGCCTCCCGGAGGATCCTGGCGATTTCCGTTGTGTCCTTGACGGGATTGTCCAGTGGCGTGACATACTGGTAATCCTGATTACCAATGACCAGCGCTACTCTCCTGCCGTCGTCGGTCTGCGCGTTCACATCAGTGGATGGAAACGCAAGAGCAATGCCGACCGGAAGGCTCAAAAGCCCAATCCTGACAGCTTTCTTCAATTTAACGGCCGGTTTATTGGGGCTCATTAATTTGCCAACCTGAGTGGCTAGAGCTCGATAATCCCTGCGTTGCATAACATCCTCAGCGTTAATATTCGCGCACAACTGTAGCGCGAGAGGAACTGCATGTCTGTGACAAGACTCACATAGAGGCGCTTCCAACTCCAATGTATGCGACGTGCCCAACAGCCAGATAACCTAGGGGAAAGTGACGCACACTTGCAATGCCGAAACAAGGGAGACGGCGTTCGCAATCGACGCCAGCTTATGTAAGTACGGCTAAAATCCGTTTCTGGTGCAAGTGTTTCTTTTCATTCCGAGTCATCCTACGCTGAGACAACAGCCTGCAAATTCTTCGGAGGCCAGATGACTGACGCATTCAGGATTCGCCAACTGACTGACAACGAGATCCATATCCCGCTGGAGCTGGCTATGGAGGAAGGATGGAATCCTGGACTGGAAGACGGGGCAGCCTTTTTCAGGGCAGACCCGAACGGGTTCTTTGCCGGCGAAATTGACGGCAAGCTGATCAACGTCATATCCGCTGTGCGCTACGGCGAGACATTCGGTTTCATCGGACTTTACATCTGCAAGCAGGAATTCCGGACCATGGGCTATGGCCACCGGATATGGGCCCATGCGATGGAATACCTGGGACCGAGGGTTATCGGGCTGGATGCGGTCAACGAACAAACCGCAAGTTATGCCCAGCATGGCTTCAAGTCCGTGTACCGGAACATTCGGCATGCAGGGATTTCGATGTGCGACACCCCCATGGACCCGCGCCTTGCGCCGCTCGGCCATGGCCTCTTTCCCGGTATCAGGGATTACGACCGGCGCTTTTTCCCCGAAGAACGGACTGAGTTTCTAAAAACATGGGTTGCGCCCATGCTGGAAACACGCCGCGGCTTCGCATTTGTTGAAGATGGCCATGTGAGGGGCTACGGCGTGATCCGCCAGTGCCATGAAGGCTTCAAGATCGGGCCGCTGTTTGCCGATGAACCGGAAATCGCCGACACCCTCTTCCGCACGCTCGCCGGCCAGGTCAAAGGACAAACCGTTATCCTGGATACGCCCGAGCCCAACGCCGCAGCGCTGCTGATGGCAGAGAAATACGAGCTGTCACCGGAATTCGAAACCTTCCGGATGTACCGCGGCCCGGTGCCCGATCTGCCGCTTGACCAGCTCTATGGCATCACGACATTCGAACTGGGTTGAGGCCGTGGACGGCCCCACCCTTCTGCTCGTTCAATCAATGTTCGACGGACTGATAGGCGAGAATGGCGCCGGCAAGATCTTCCAGGGCAGCGCCGACGGATTTGAACATGGTGATCTCGTCGTCGCTCTGCCGGCCAGGGTGTTCGCCGCGGCAAAGCTCGTAAAGATCAGCCTTGATTTCGCCTGGCGTCAACAAACCGGACTTGATCGGCTGCACGATATCGCCGCCTTCAGACAGGCATCCGTCTCGCGTATCGACAAAGATCTCGGCTCGTTTGATCAGATCATCGTCACTCTCACGCATGCTCGGCTTGAAGGCTCCGACCAGATCGACATGCGTGCCCGGCTTTAATACAGCCCCCTTTATCAGCGGCTCTGATGAAAGCGTCGCAGCGCTCACGATATCCGCTTCCCCGAGCGCTTCCTTCAAACTTACTGCAGTCCTGAGCTTCACCGGAAACTGTTCAGTCAGCGAACGCACGAGTTCGTCGGTCTTGTCTCTGGACCGCCCCCAGATGGTGACTTCATCGATGGAACGAACGGCCATATGCGCGGCGATGAGGTTGGGCGCGAGCCGTCCCGTTCCCAGAACCAACAGGTGCCGCGCGTCAGAGCGCGCCAGATAACTGGCAGCCAGTGCGGAAGCGGCCGCGGTGCGGCGGGCAGTCAGTTCACCGCCGTCGATCAATCCAAGCATTTCCCCGGTCCGGGCATCGGACAACAGATATTGCGCGGAAATAGCGGGAAGATTTCGTTCTGAATTGCCCGGAACCACGTTGACCACCTTCACCCCAGCGTAGCCTCCCGGTACCCAGGCCGGCATCAACAGCACTGTTGCATCCGGTTCGCCGGGCACTTCCATGTCATGATGATGACGTGTCGGCATCACGCAGCCCGACCGGAACATGTTTGCCAATGCGTCTATCAAATCAGGAAATGGCAACGCATCGCGGGTCTGGTTTTCGGTCAAAAGCAGCATGTTGGGCCAATCTGTTGAGAGTTAACTTTTAAGGATACAAATCACATTCGCGAGAGCAGTCCAAGTAAAAGACTGATTGAAATCTATGTGGCGCCGAAATTTCAGGACAAATCAAAGATCATCATCACGTAAGCGGCGAAAAGTGCCAGATGGACAGCGCCCTGGAGATAATTCGTTGCCTTGCTGCCGAACGTCAGCAAGCTGATGAACAGAGTTAGAACAAGCAAGATGATTTCAGCGGGTTCCAGTCCAAGTTCTATTTTCAAACCGGTGACCCACCCAACGAGAAGAACGGCAGGTACTGTCAGACCGATAGTTGCCACGGCAGAGCCGAGACAAATATTCACAGCGCGCTGCAGCTTGTTTTCGCGGGCGGCCTGCAGAGCACTGAGACCTTCGGGCATCAAGACGAGAGCTGCGACGATAAAGCCGCTCAGCGCCAGCGGCGCTCCAAGTCCTTCGATGCCGAATTCAACATAGAGCGCGAGCTTCTTCGAAAGGAGAATGATCGGCAGCAGAGAAGCAAGCAAACCAACGATGTGAAACGGCATTGACCGGACGACTACAGGATGATGCCCCTCCTCTTCGCCGTCGAGATCAGGCTGCCGGAAAATATCACTGTGCGTGACCGTCTGGATCGCCAGGAAGACGCCGTAAAGCAGCAAGGACATGCTGACATCGAACACCGATTGCAACGGAGACAATTCTCCACCGGGCGCCGAGTGGGTAATGCGCGGCAGCACCAGCGCAAAAATGGCAAGCGGGACCAGAACCGACAAGAACGCATTTGCACCCTGCAGGTTATAGGTCTGGTTCTTGTGACGCAGACCTCCCGCCAGAAGACACACCCCAACCAGTCCGTTGAGGACGATCATCACCACAGAGAACATTGTGTTGCGCGCCATTGTCGGCACGGCGTCTCCCGACAGCATGACCGCAACGATCAGCGCAACCTCGATGCCGATGACAGCCAGTGTCAGAATCAATGTCCCGAAGGGTTCTCCGAGGAGTGTTGCCAGGCATTCCGCATGCCGGACAACCGAAAATGCGCACCACATCACCGTCACGAAAATGACTGCAAGCAGCAACAGCGATGGGACGATCCCGATTTTTTCCGGTTTCAACACATCGCCCGAGAAGATGAAGGCAGCGAAGACCGCGAAACCTGCGAGGCTAGGCAATTCCGATTTTAGGCTGGTCACAAAGAAACCCGATTAAGAAATGAAAGCATTGAGAACACACTATAGGCCGCTGCGACTACCTTCAATCAATCCCCGCAAACAAAAAAGACCGGCGCATTGCGCCGGTCGATTATCCCTAAATACTTCGGCGGGTCAGATCGCCAGGTATTCCTGACGCAAGTCGGCATTGTCGAGAACATCCTGTGCCGATCCATCGAACACGACTTCGCCCATGTCAAGGATGACAGCCCTGTCCGCCAGATGAAGCGCCGCAATCGCGTTCTGCTCGACGATTATGGTCGTGATTCCGAGATCCTTCACGCCTTCAAGAATGCGCTCGATCTCCTGAACGATCACCGGTGCAAGACCTTCGTAGGGCTCGTCCAGCAACAGCAGCTTGATGTCGCGTGCAAGAATACGCGCAACGGCCAGCATCTGCTGTTCGCCGCCGGACATGGTGATTGCTTCTTGCGACCGGCGTTCTGCCAGGCGGGGAAAATGCTCGTAGATTCGCTCGATAGACCAGCCAACCGGCTCGGCGATCTGCGACAGTTCCAGATTTTCCTGAACTGTGAGCCCCGGAATGATACGCCTGTCTTCCGGCACAAGGCCAACACCCTGACGGGCTGCCTGATAGCTTTTCATGGAGTGGAGCGGCTTGTGATCAAGCCAGATCTCGCCATGCTTCAGTTGCGGGTCGTCCATGCGGGCGATCGCACGCAATGTCGAGGTCTTGCCAGCGCCATTGCGGCCAAGAAGAGCGAGAATCTCGCCTTCGCGAATGTCGAAGCTGACACCCTGAACAATATAGCTTTCGCCATAGTAGGCATGCAGATCCCACGCCGAGAAAAACGCCGGGGCCCCGCCTTTTGATTTGCGCGGCGGCACGCCGGGAGCGGATCTGCCGCTGAACTGATCGTCTATTAGGGTCACAGATGCGCTCCTCCGAGATAAGCTTCCTGCACGCGCGGATCCCCTTTGATTTCTTCGGGTTTGCCTTCCGCAATGATCGTTCCCTGTGCGAGCACGGTCACCTTGTCGGCCAGCGAGAACACGACGTGCATGTCATGTTCGATGACCACCTTGGTGATACCGCGACCGGCAATCCGTTTCAGAAGATCGATCGTGTTGTTCGTGTCGGCACGGGACATGCCCGCAGTCGGTTCGTCGAGAAGCAGAAGCTTCGGATCCTGCGAGAGGCACATGGCCAGTTCAAGCCGGCGCTTGTCACCTCGTGACAGGGAACCTGAGATGACGTCCTTCTTCTCCGCCAGACCAACGTCCTCCAGCATGTGGAGCGCCTTGTCCTGGATCTCTGCATCCCCATCGAGCCGCTTGAACGGTCGCAGCGAAAACTGGCCGTCACGCTTGGCCATCGTTGGAATGATGACATTTTCCAGGAGAGTGAGTTCTGCGAAGATTTCCGGTGTCTGGAACACCCGCGATACCCCGACCTGGTTGATCTCGTAGGGCTTCATGCCTGTCAGCGAGACATTACCGAACTTGACGGTGCCCGTATCCGGCACCAACCGGCCAATCATGCAGTTCAGGAAGGTCGACTTGCCTGCACCGTTCGGTCCGATGATCGCGTGAACGGTGCCCTGCTCTACTGAAAAGTTGACATTGTTGAGAGCTCTCAAACCGCCGAACGACTTATTGACACCCTCTACACGTAGGATTTCCATTTTCTTGTTCCTTACTCTGCAGGGGCCGTTGCGCGGTTCGGCTCGGACTTGCCGGACGACCGCTTGAACAGCTTGCCGATCCTGGACACGCCTTCCATGATGCCACCAGGCAGGAAGATAACGATCAGCATGAAGAGAACACCGAGCGTGAGATGCCAGCCTTCACCCACGAACAGGCCTGCAACAGAAATGACCGGCCCTTCGATAAAATCCGGAAGGAAACTGAAAATCTCGTGCAGGGTCTGCTCGTTGAAGGCTGAGAAGATATTCTCGAAATACTTGATCAGGGCTGCACCGAAGATTGGACCGAGCAATGTGCCCGCACCGCCGAGAATGGTCATGAGAACAACCTCCCCGGACGCGGTCCACTGCATGCGTTCAGCACCTGCGAGCGGATCCGTGATGCACATCAAAGCTCCGGCGAGACCTGCATACATGCCAGAGATCACAAACGCCGCCAGTGTGTAGGGACGCGGATTGAGGCCGGTGTAGGTCATGCGGTTCTGGTTGGTCTTCACGGCGCGCAGCATGATGCCGAAAGGCGAACGGAAGATCCGCTGGGCGATGAAGAAGCCAATCAACAGGATGACTGCGCAGAAGTAAAACCCGCCCCACCCGGTCATATCAATTCCGAACAGGTTTGCGATCAACGGTCCTTGTTCAGCGCCCTTGCCATCAAACAGGCGTGGGTCGCTGCGCAGAACACGCAGGCCGGTTTCGCCGTTGGTGATCGGTGTCAGAACCGAATAGGCCAGATTGTAAGACATCTGGGCAAACGCCAGCGTCAGGATCGAGAAGTAGATGCCCGACCGGCGCAGCGAAACGTAGCCAATGCCAAGCGCGAAGATACCGGACGCGATGATCGCCATGATTGCGGCAGGGACCGGGTTCATTCCAAGCAGCTTGAACGTCCAGACCGCGGTATAGGACCCGACACCCAGAAAGGCTGCGTGACCGAAGGACAGGTATCCCGTCAGACCGAACAGAATGTTGAACCCGGTTGCAAAGAGACCGAAGATTGCAAACTTCTGGAGAAGATCGGGATAACCGGCGCCGATAGGCGCGAGCCAGATCGGCATGGTCAGCACCGCGACAGCGAAGACCGCAAAGAGGATGTAGTCGCGTGCAGGAGATGTTTTTGCTGACATTTCTTAGTTCTCCATGACGCCCTTGCGGCCCATCAGCCCGCGCGGACGCACGAGAAGAATGACCACGGCAACGAGATAGATGATGATCTGATCGATGCCAGGCAGGATGGCCTTGATTTCGTTCATCGACGCGAAGGACTGCAGGATGCCAAGCAGGAAACCTGCAGCAACCGCACCCGGCAGCGAGCCCATGCCACCAACCACCACCACGACGAAGCTGAGGACAAGGAAGTCCATCCCCATGTGATAGTCCGGAGGCAGGATCGGCGTGTACATGACCCCGGCCAGACCGGCGACCACGGCAGCAATCGCGAAAACAATGGTGAAACGGCGTTCGATGTTGATGCCGAGCAGCCCGACCGTATGGCGGTCAGCCATGCCGGCACGCACGACCATGCCGAATGTGGTGAATTGCAGAAAGGCAAACACGGCCGCGACGACTGCGCCTGCAAAGGCAAGATAGACCATGCGCCAGTAAGGATAGACGATCACACCTGGATCCATACCGAGGGCAGCGCCAATATCTGCGGCACCCCGCACAGCATCGGGCGCTGCTTGCGGGATCGGGTTGGCCCCGAAAATCGACTTGATGATTTCCTGAAGGACAATGGCCAGACCGAACGTAACGAGGATCTGATCGGCATGCGCCCGGTTATAAAAGTGCTTGATCAGGCCACGTTCCATGATGAAGCCGAAAAGCAGCATGACGGGAATGGCAAGCAGGATGGAAAACGGCACCGAGTAATTGAGAACCCAGTGACCGAAATCGCCGAGATAAGCTTCGATGTACGGAGTCCGAATCTCGAGAGGAGTGCCCCAGGCCGTTGTCTTGGTCGGGTCCGTGGTCACGATCTCCAGGCTGAGCAGCTTGTTGAACGTTACCGCGCAGAACGCACCCAGCATGAACAAGGCACCGTGCGCGAAGTTGACGACCCCGAGGGTTCCGAAAATCAGGGTCAGCCCGAGAGCGATCAGCGCATAGGCTCCGCCCTTGTCCAACCCGTTCAGCAGTTGAAGAATAATCACATCCATGGTTTTGCCGCTATCTGCTGCGTCACTTGCCTCTTGATAAGCAGCAGCCGCCGGCGGAGACCCTCCGGCGGCTGCAAACGTTCAAGGGCTTATGCGCCGTTGTTGCACGCGCCGAGTTCGCCACCGAGCATCTCTGCCGGGTATTCAACCTGCGAACGCGGAGTGATTTCCACCACTTCCAGAAGGTCGAACTGGGAGGTCGGGTTTTCCTTACCCTTCACAACCAGAACGTCCTTGAAGCACTGGTGGTCTGCGGCGCGATAAAGTGTCGGGCCGTTGCCCATGCCGTCGAATTCGAAACCTTCGAGGGCTGCGGCAATCGCGCAGGGATCGAACGTGCCTGCCCGCTGCGCAGCATCGGCATAAAGCAGTGTCTGCACGTAGCAGGTGTGGGCAGCCTGGCTCGGCGGGAAGCCGTATTCCTGGCCGAAGGATTTCACAAAAGCCTTGGAACCTTCATCCTGCAGCGACCAGTGCCAGTTGGTGGAACCGAAGATGCCCTTCACGTTATCACCGGCACCCTGTGCCATCAGGCGGGAATACAGCGGAACGACAATTACGAACTCCTTGCCGTTGACCTGCTTGTCACGCAGACCGAACTGAACGGCCTGGGTCAGGGAGTTCACCATGTCCTTGCCGTAGTGGTTCAGGACCAGAACGTCGGCACCGGAGTTCAGAACCGGCGTGATGTACTGCGAGAAGTCACCTGCGCCAAGCGGCGTACGTACGGCAGCTGCCGTCTCCCAGCCCATGCCTTCGGTGTACTTCTTGATGGATTCTTCCTGAGACCAGCCCCAGGTGTAGTCGGCAGTCAGATGATAGGCCTTGCGGTCGGTGCCATAGGCGTTCTTCAGCACCGGAGCCAGCGCAGCGCCGGACATTTCAGTATTGAAGAAGTGCCGGAAACCGTTCTTGCGCTTGTCCTTGCCGGTGGTGTCGTTGGAGTGGGTCAGGCCGGCCATGAAGATGACGCCAGCTTCCTGGCAGAGCGACTGCACGGCAATCGCCACGCCGGAGGACGAACCACCGGTAATCATCACAGCGCCGTCTTTTTCGATCATGCGCTTTGCGGATGCACGGGCCGCATCGGATTTGGTCTGCGTGTCACCGGTTACGAAGGCAACCTTCTTGCCGTTGACGCCGTTGCCCTGAAGCTCCTTGGACGAGAAGGTGTTCAACAGGCCGCCGTCGCCTTCACCGTTCAGGTGTTTCACAGCCAACTGATAGGCCCGCAGTTCGTCTGCCCCTTCGTCGGCGTAAGCGCCGGTCTGCGGAACGTTGAAGCCCAGAACGACTTCAGCGCCGGTCGGCTCGTTGAGATAACCGGCAGACCATGCGCGGCTTGTGAAAATGGTCGGTGTTGCCAAAGCGGCACCGCCCAGAGCACCAGCGCGCAAAATGGAGCGACGATTGAGGGGTTTACGAAAAAAGCTCATACTTTCCTCCCAGAAAGGCGTTGCGTGCCCACCTCGGGCACGCCTGCAATAGCTGTACAGCTGCAAGCAATTCCGGCTTTTTCCCGTGTGGGAACCCGATTCCTCCGAACCAAAACTGCAAGCTGCAATGACTGTAAAAAATTCATCTACAAAACAGCAATACGACTATCGGATCGACTAGCCTCAAACAGTCATTATACTTTTGAAGTATTTTCAGAGAATGCACGATTTTCTTTCGATCAATTTTGCATTGCATCATTTTTAATATTGTTCAAATTCAGCTACTTGCGCCTCTCTTTTACCGCAATGCACAATTACCTTAACGGAAGAAGTCAAAATTCCAAGAATTCAAGGCGTTAGACCAAAGTGCAATGCCGTATGAAGGTCCGAGTGCCTCCGGTGCAAAATTGACGGAGACCAATCCGGACGGATAAGCTGCGGCCCTCGCCTTCTTTTGCGCAAACCGCCCGGATTCACTTACATGAGCATCCTCACCTCCCTTGAGGACCTTCACGCACATTACGGCACGGCCGGTGAAGCGTCCCTGGTCAAGGAAATCGACCACCTGAGCCCCGCTTACCGAACCATTATTGAAGCGTCGAGCTTCTGCACGCTCGCAACCAGCGGGCCAGAAGGGCTGGATTGTTCTCCGCGCGGAGACGACGGAATGGTTGTCAGGATAAGAGATGACCGGACCCTGCTGATGCCCGACAGGCGCGGAAACAACCGGATCGACTCACTGCGCAATATCGTTCGCGATCCGCGCGTCTCGCTCATGTTCATGGTGCCCGGCTGGAACAACGTTCTGAGAATCAACGGCAAGGCGGTCGTCTCTGTCGACGAAGACCTTATCGCCAGCTTCGAAAAGGAAGGCCATTTGCCGCGTTCCGTCATCGTCGTCACGGTCGGCTCTGTCTACTTTCAATGTGCCCGGGCGATCATGCGCGCCGGTCTTTGGGACCCCGAGAACAAAATTGCCAGAGGGGATCTTCCGACACCCGGTGCAATCATGCAGGAAATCAAATCTAGTTTCGATGGCGAAACCTATGATCAGGAGTGGCCTGAGCGTGCGAAAACCTCCATGTGGTAGAAACCTCCAGGCTTTTGCAGCCGCACCGCCCAGCCGGCAACAGACATAGCAAAGGTCTTCCCATCGTCAGGCCCTCCGCGCTGAACGCTGCCGGTGTAGCCTCGATCGAAAATTTGGCAGCCGAGTGCTTGGAACCGGCTGTAAACTACGCCATATGTCGCTCACACCCCTCAAGCTACCTTCCGAGGCTCAAATGACCGCGAATCCGCTTCTTGCCGACTGGACCACACCGTTCGACCTGCCGCCCTTTGAAGCCATCGCTCCAGAGCGCTTCGAGGAAGCGTTCGACGTTGCCATGGCAGAAGCCCAGGCAGACACCGACAGGATTGCCAACCAGGATGCGCCGCCGACATTCGAGAACACCATTGTCGCTCTCGAAACCTCGGGAAAGACGCTTACGAAGGTTGCAAGAACGTTCTTCAACCTGAGCGGCGCCCATACCAACGAGGCTTTGCAAAAGATCGAACGCGACGTCGCACCCAAACTTGCCAAGCACTCATCGGAAATGCTGCTGAACTCCAAGCTGTACAGCCGTATAGAGACGCTGTGGGAACAGAGGGACACGCTCGGCCTTAACGCCGAGGATGCACGCGTTCTGGAGCGGTACCAGAAAATGTTCCAGCGCGCCGGAGCTGGTCTCGACGAGGCGGGCAAGGCACGGATGGCGGAAATTTCGCAAAGGCTCGCCACCCTCGGCACCAGCTTTTCCCAAAACGTTCTCAAGGACGAGGCGGACTATCAGCTCGTTCTGGAAACCGAGGAAGACCTTGCCGGACTGCCGGACTTTCTGCTGACGTCGGCAGCCGAAGCTGCAAACGAACGCGGCTTGGATGGAAAACACGTCATCACGCTTTCCCGATCTTCGATTGAGCCCTTCCTGCAGTTTTCCACGAACCGGCGCCTGCGCGAAGAAGCCTTCAAAGCCTGGTCTGCCCGCGGCGAAAACGGAGGCCAGACGGACAACCAGGCCATTATCATCGAAACGCTCAAGCTACGGGACGAGAAAGCCCGGATGTTGGGTTTCAAGAATTTTGCGGAATTCAAGCTCGACGACACGATGGCCAAAACGCCTGACAATGTCAGAGGTTTGCTCGAAAAAGTTTGGGAACCGGCTGTCGCCCAGGCCAGGGAAGAAGAAGCCAAGCTGGCGGAAATGGCACGCAGTGCCGGCGAAAACCATTCGATAGAAGCCTGGGACTGGCGCTTTTATTCAGAAAAAGTCCGCAAGGCGGAGCACGATCTGGATGAAACGGAACTGAAGCCATATCTGCAGCTTGAAAACATCATCCAAGCCGCCTTTGACACCGCAACGCGTCTCTTCGGGCTTTCTTTCAAAGAACTGAAAGACGTGCCGGTCTACCATCCCGATGTTCGGGTGTTTGAAGTTTTCGGCAAGGACGGCAAACATGTGGGTCTCTTTCTTGGAGACTATTTCGCACGGTCATCGAAACGGTCCGGTGCCTGGATGAGTGCTTTCCGCTCACAGCACAGGCTGGAGGGCGACGTCACGCCGATTATCGTCAATGTGATGAACTTCTCCAAAGGCGCCAAGGGGCAGGCCACACTTCTGACCTTCGATGACGCCCGCACGCTGTTTCACGAGTTTGGTCACGGCCTTCACGGGCTTCTGTCGAACGTCACCTACCCGATCATCTCGGGCACCAGCGTTTCGCGCGATTTCGTCGAGTTGCCGTCGCAGCTTTACGAACACTGGCTGTCCCAGCCCGAAGTGCTTTCGAAATATGCAGTTCATTACAAAACTGGCGAGCCGATGCCTGAGGCGCTTCTCGACAAGCTGCTCGCTGCCGCCAATTTCAACCAGGGTTTTGCAACCGTCGAATACACCGCCTCCGCACTGATGGATCTCGAACTGCATCAGTTGGACGCACCATCTGAACTCGATATTGCGGCCTTTGAAAAGGAAGAGCTCGGCAAGATTGGCATGCCGCGTGCCATCACGATGCGTCATCGCATTCCGCACTTTCAGCATGTCTTTTCGGGCGATGGCTATTCGGCCGGGTATTACAGCTACATGTGGTCGGAAGTCATGGACGCCGACGCTTTCGAAGCCTTCGAGGAGAAGGACAATGTGTTCGATCCGGAAACGGCAGAAAAACTGCTGACTCACATCTACTCTGCCGGTGGCCGACAGGACCCGGAAGCTGCTTACCTGGCATTCCGGGGCAGATCTCCCCGAATTGATGCTCTTCTGGAAAAGCGCGGGTTCGCCGCCTGATCAACTCATCATCATTGCCCGCCGGGTCAACCCGGCGGGCAAATTTTTCCCAAGCACCGGACATCACCATCATGCAGCCACAGGCCACCGCAACTGCCCCAATGCTCAGAGTGGGCCTGATCCTGGCCGGCATCCTGGGTGCTGGCGGTGTCGTGAGCCTGGCGCTTTCCGCCCATGCCAACGCATCGAGCCTGATCGAAACCGCCGCACATATGCTTCTGTTTCACGCGCCGGTTATTCTGGGCATCGGCCTTCTCGCTCAAATCCGACGAGTGCCGCTGCTTCCTGCCGTTCTGGTATTGCTTGCTGCGGGCCTGACCTTGTTCTGCGGTGATCTGCTGATGCGCGCCTTTCTGGAAAGGCGCCTCTTTCCGATGTCCGCTCCGATCGGCGGCATGATGGTGATCCTTGGATGGCTGGTGCTTGCGCTCTGTGCTTTACGTGTTCGACCCAAGTGACTAAAAGCCATCTGGTAGGTTATTCCCGGTAAAACCAGACCGAATTCGGATTTTTTTAGTGACTGTTTCCGCGCAAAATTCAGGTGACACCCGCAAGGGCGGAGCAACAACCGCCAAAGCCAAAGACTTCGTGCCACCCTACCCGTTCCGCTATGAAAAGATGCCGCCGGTGTGGAGTCTGATCGGGATGGCCAAGCGCAATTTCCTTTCCATCTGGGGTGTTGACGATTTTCAAGGCCGCCTCAGAAGCAAAAAGATCTTCACGCGGGAACTGGTGATCTGCAACCGGCCGGACGTGGTGCGAGAGGCGTTTCAGACCAATCATGAAGTGCTGCAACGCAAAAGCCCACAAATGCGCCATGCGCTGCAGCCTTTGCTCGGCGACGGACTGTTCATCAGTGATACGGAGACCTGGGCCAGACGCCGCAAGGTGGTAGCGCCGATCATCCACGGCTCGCGGGTCAGAGGCTTCGCTCCGATCATGATCGAAACCATTGAGGAAAAACGCGCCGACTGGGCTACCCAGGGCGAAGGTGTTGAAGTTGACGCACTGGCCGACATGGCCCACCTGACCGCAGAAATCATTTGCCGAACCATTTTCGGACGGCAACTCGGAAAGGACTATGCTGCGGAAGTCGTTCAGGGTTTTTCAGATTACCAGCGCCATATCGACCAGATCGATATTCTGTCCCTGCTCGGTCTGCCCGAGTGGCTGCCGCGCTTTCGTGGCCGCGCGATCAAAAAGCCTGTCGAGCGTATCATGACGGTGCTCGACAAGATTATCGCCAGCTACGAAGCGCAAAAGGAAAATGGTGAGGCATCCGTCATTGGAGGCCTGCTGGACGCGAGAGATGAAAACGGTGAGCCGCTCAGCCGCGACGCGATCATCAGCGAAGCGGCGGTCATCTTCATGGCCGGACATGAGACAACCGCCAACACACTCGCCTGGGCCTGGTTCCTGCTGTCCCAATGCGACAAGAGCCGCGCCAAACTACAGGCCGAACTCGATACGGTCCTTGCCGGCCGGTCACCGACATTCCAGGACGTTCCGAACCTGCCTTACACCAAGGCTGTGATTGAAGAAACCTTGCGGCTTTACCCGCCGGTGCCGATCCTTGCACGCGAAGCAATGGCGGACACCAGCATTGGCGGCAAATCCGTTCCCAAGGGGTCCCTGGTCATGGTGGTGCCATGGCTGATGCACCGCAATCCGGTGCTGTGGTCAAAACCGGATGTCTTTTATCCGGGACGGTTCCTTGATCCGAAGTCGAAGAAGCCCAACAAATATGGCTATGTACCCTTCAGCATCGGACCGCGCATTTGTGCCGGACTTCAGTTCGGCATGACGGAAGCCATTCTCAGTCTGGCTATTCTCGCTCAGGATTTTGAGCTGAAGCTGAAAGAGGGAACGGACGTTCAACCGGTCGCCCGGCTGACACTACGCCCGGGCGAAAACCTGCCGATGACACTGCACCCGCGCCATAGATGACGAAACAGACACGGCTGGAAGATATTCCCTTCGCCGAAACCCTTGCGGATGAGCCGGCTGCCCCTCGCCTTCGTGATGTCTTATCTCAGGATGATGCAAAGCGGGAGGCCGCTCGCCTTCACTGGCTCCGTCATGTGAAAGACGGTGTGCTCAACAGCGTTTTTCATCATGTGCTGAAAGTGTGTCCCCCGACCTTCGTCTCGGGCTTCGGCAATCTGCTCGTACCGATGATGCGCTGGTCCTATCGCGACAAACTGTTTCCACAGCGTATCAGCTGGAACTTTGAAACCCTGACCCAGGGCCGCTGGAGCGATGAAGCAGACCAGGCAGCGGCACTGGACAGGTGGTGGTGCAACATCGGGCGGACAATATCAGAGTTCTGTATTGTCAATAGGTTATGGAAAACCTCTCAGATTGAAGTAGAAGGACTAGAGCATCTGAAAAACGCGCAGTCCAATGGCGCGCCGGTGATCTTCACTTCCATGCATCTTGCCACCTGGGAAGCGCTTTTCGTTGCAATCCACGAGGGTCTTGCCGGACCGAGTATTGGACCGTTTCAACCGGAACCAAACCGCTTCAAGAACCGCATCGTTCATGCCATCCGCAAGGAACGGAACCAGTATCTCTTCCCGCCAGGCCAGCGAAGCGCCTATCGGCTGCACCGGTTGATGACCAGTGGCAGGTATTCCATGACCATATTCGTGGATGAAGTTCGCGACAAACAGGTTCATCTACCGTGTTTCGGCCGTCCGCTGCCGACCAAGGGAAATGCGGTTGTTGCCGTAAAACTCGCCAACTCTTGCGGCGGTACCATCATCCCGACCTATCTGACCCGGCTTGGACCGGCCCGTTTCAAGATGGTCCTTCTGCCGCCCCTGGAAAGGCAAGAAGGCCGCGACAGCTACGATGTTCGGGAAACTGTTCAGTCCATGAACGATGTGTTCGAGCCAGTCGTCCTCGAACACATCGAAGAATGGTACATGTTGAGCGAACTGAGGTTACCCGCAGAATACGCCCAAAGTGCCTATATCAAAGCTTTGAGCAAGAAGAACCAGGCCAGCAGGCGCTAGATTATCCCTTCAATCGCTCGGCGTGCCAGGCAACATGGTCGCGCGCGAATGTCGCGATGAAATAGTAGGAATGGTCATAGCCTGCCTGCAGCCGGTAGGTATGAGGCGTCTTCGTTTCGGTCAAAGCGTCGATGAGCGCAGCGGGTTTGAGCAGATCGTAGAACTGATCGCCTGCACCCTGATCGATCAGGACGTCGCCGGACCAGCCCGTTTCCCCGACCAGAAGCGTTGCGTCATGCGCTTTCCAAAGCGCTTCGTCGTCTCCGAGATAAGCACCAAGCTGTTTGCGGCCCCAGTCGGAAGCTGTCGGGTTTGCAATTGGCGCAAAGGCGGACAGCGACTGGTAGTGCCCAGGATATTTCATCGCCAGTGTCAGCGCGCCGTGTCCGCCCATGGAATGCCCCGTGATTCCGTGATGGACCGAGACCGGGAAGTTTTCGGTCACCAGGTCGCGCAGTTCACTGGCGATGTAGGTTTCCATCTGGAAGTGTGGTGCCCAAGGTGCTTCGGTGGCATTGACATAAAATCCGGCGCCCTGACCCAGATCGTAAGCCTCGTCGTTGGCAATACCCTCGCCGCGCGGGCTCGTATCCGGGAACACGACAGCAATACCAAACTCCGCAGCATGGGCTTGCAGCCCGGCCTTGGTCATGGCGTTTTCATGGGTGCAGGTCAGACCTGACAGATACCAAAGGCACGGCACTGGCCCGTCCTGGGCCTGTGGGGGAATGTAGACCGCAAAGGTCATTTCACAGCCGCAGGCTTCCGACATGTGGCTGTAGACACCCTGCGTGCCACCAAAGGACTTGTTTTCGGAAAGGGTTTTCATCGTCAGTCAATTCCAATCTCTGAATAGCCGCGAACCCGAATGGTGTCTCTCCGGCTTTGTGGCGCCAGACCAGAGAGATGTCTGTGCTCACAGCAAACGCGTCCCTGCTACCGCAGGGACGACGCTTCGGTAAAGTGTCGGCGCTCTACGCTTGGCGTCCGATCAGTAGACCACCACAGAACGGATAGACTCACCGGAGTGCATCAGGTCGAAACCCTTGTTGATGTCTTCGAGCGGCATCGTGTGGGTGATCATCGGATCGATCTCGATCTTGCCGTCCATGTACCAGTCGACGATCTTCGGAACATCCGTACGACCGCGAGCGCCGCCGAATGCGGTGCCTTTCCAAACGCGTCCTGTCACAAGCTGGAACGGACGGGTCGAGATTTCGGCGCCTGCCGGAGCAACACCGATGATGATGCTTTCGCCCCAGCCCTTGTGGGCAGATTCCAGCGCGGTGCGCATGACGTTCACGTTGCCGGTTGCATCGAAGGTGTAGTCGGCGCCGCCCTTGGTGAGGTTCACCAGATGGGCGACCAGATCTCCGTCGACCTCGCTTGGATTGACGAAATCGGTCATGCCGAAGCGCTCGGCCATCTCTTTCTTTTCCGGGTTCAGGTCAACGCCTACAATCTGGTCGGCACCGGCGAGACGCAGGCCCTGAAGCACATTGAGACCAATTCCACCGAGACCGAAGACGATCGCACGAGAACCGATTTCGACCTTTGCAGTGTTGATCACTGCGCCGATGCCTGTGGTGACGCCGCAGCCGATGTAGCAAACCTTGTCGAAAGGCGCGTCCGGACGGATCTTTGCAAGAGCGATTTCGGGAACGACCGTGTAGTTGGAGAACGTCGATGTGCCCATGTAGTGCAGAATCGGATCGCCATCGAGGGTCGAGAATCGGGATGAGCCGTCCGGCATCAGCCCCTGCCCCTGTGTCGTACGGATCGACTGGCAGAGGTTCGTTTTCGGGTTGAGGCAGTATTCGCAGGTCCGGCATTCCGGCGTATAAAGCGGAATGACATGATCACCCGGTTTCAAGGTGGTCACGCCCGGGCCGACCTCGACAACGACGCCTGCCCCTTCGTGCCCGAGAATGGCTGGAAACAAGCCTTCCGGATCCGCTCCCGACAACGTGAACTCGTCAGTGTGACAGATGCCGGTGGCCTTGATTTCCACCAGCACTTCAAAAGCGCGCGGACCTTCCAGCCTTACAGTGGTAACTTCAAGCGGTTTTCCGGCCCCAACGGCCACAGCGGCGCGAACTTCCATGAAGGATCTCCTGATGTGTGTTTCTCCGGCAGAGTTAACCTCCATATCAGCAAATGCAAGAACCGATGCGGCTTACCTTGTCGAGAATACGCATCTCAACGAAATTTGCTCTGTCCAACACCTTGCGTGAAGCGCTGAATTTCCTTGTTTCCCGGCGGATATCGCTCGCCTGGAGCAATTCGCCGCAAGCCCTGCGACACCCATGTCGCATTCAGACAAGCATGCGACTGAAACCTTATACGCAACCTCGACCCTAATCGCGAATATGCTCGCAATGGATGAAGCTCTATCGGCAACGGTAAAGTCATCTTCCTATTGCGTATTGACCCTGACGGCCTGCCGAACGGATTC
This sequence comes from Stappia sp. BW2, assembly GCF_008107695.1. Taxonomy (GTDB): domain Bacteria; phylum Pseudomonadota; class Alphaproteobacteria; order Rhizobiales; family Stappiaceae; genus Roseibium. The sequence goes on from NZ_VIRG01000070.1 coordinate 1,697,689, forward strand.
ACCCGATTTGCTTGCCGGCAACGTGCGGAGCCGCTGCTTCATGAAGCGATATTCCTTTCTGGAACTGGCGAAAAACGCCTTTTCCGCGCACCAGAACTGGGGCCGTCAATGGCGCGCTCCGGAACCCAAGGCCGAGTATGACGTCGTCATCGTCGGTGCTGGCGGGCACGGCCTGGCAACGGCCTATTATCTTGCCAAGGAACACGGCATCCGCAATGTCGCCGTGATCGAAAAAGGCTGGCTCGGCGGTGGCAATACGGGTCGCAATACGACAATCGTGCGCTCCAACTACCTCTGGGAGGAAAGCGCCGCGCTTTACAATCACGCCATTGGTCTGTGGCAAAACCTGTCGCAGGAACTGAACTACAACGTCATGTATTCCGCACGTGGTGTGCTGATGCTGGCGCACACGGTCCACGACGTTCAGAGCGCGCAGCGACACATCCACGCCAACCGTCTGGCTGGCGTTCAGAACGAATGGCTGTCGCCCGAAGAGGCGAAGGAATACTGCCCGCCGCTGAACATTTCCAAAAACATCCGCTATCCGGTCATGGGTGCGGCCCTGCAACGTGTTGGGGGAACCGCACGCCATGACGCCGTTGCCTGGGGCTATGCACGCGGTGCGGATTCCCTTGGTGTCGACATCATCCAGAACTGCGCCGTTACCGGCATCCGCCGTGGCCAGAACGGGGCTGTCGAAGGTGTCGAAACGGTCAAGGGGTTCATAAAGGCCAAGAAGGTCGGGGTCGTCGCGGCCGGTCACACGTCCGTCGTCATGGACATGGCCGGCGTCCGTCTGCCACTGGAATCCTTCCCGCTGCAGGCTCTGGTATCCGAACCGGTGAAACCCGCCTTCCCTTGCGTGGTCATGTCGAACACGATCCATGCCTACATTTCGCAGTCCGACAAGGGCGAGCTTGTCATTGGTGCCGGTACGGACCAGTTCGTCTCCTATTCCCAGGCAGGCGGCATCCACATTACCAACCATACCATCGACGCGATCTGCGAACTGTTCCCGCACTTCCGGCGGATGCGCATGCTGCGCAACTGGGGTGGCATCGTCGATACGACCCCTGACCGTTCGCCCATCCTGTCCAAAACGCCTGTTCAGGGTCTCTACGTCAACTGTGGCTGGGGCACTGGCGGTTTCAAGGCGACACCCGGGTCCGGCAATGTCTTTGCGCATACGATTGCCAAGGATGAGCCACACCCGATCAACGCACCTTTCAGCATCGACCGGTTCCGCACCGGCCGCCTCATCGACGAAGCCGCTGCCGCGGCCGTAGCCCACTAGGGGAGATCACAAGAATGCTGCTGATTTATTGCCCCTATTGCCAGGTTGAGCGCGCGGAAACGGAATTTGCCTGCCGCGGTGAAGCCCATATCGCGCGTCCGGCCGATCCGAGCCAGACCACCGACGAAGAGTGGGTGGAGTTTTTGTACATGCGCGACAATACCAAGGGCATCGCCGCTGAACGCTGGCGACATATCCACGGGTGCGGGCGTTTTTTCAACGCGGTCCGCGATACCGTGAGCGACAATTTCCTGAAATTCTACAAGGCCGGCGAACCGAAGCCGGATCTTGAAGCGCTTGCCAAGGAGGCCGGCAAATGAGCCAGCCATTCCGTACTGAAAAAGGCGGCCGGATCGACCGCGCCGAGCAGCTGACCTTCACCTTTGATGGCGAGGAGATGCAGGGTCACAAGGGCGACACCCTTGCCTCAGCGCTTCTTGCCAACGGAGTTCATCTGGTTGGCCGGTCGTTCAAGTATCACCGTCCGCGCGGGATTCTGACCGCTGGTTCGGAAGAGCCGAACGCTCTGGTCGGGGTCTACCGCAACGGCGACCAGACGCCCAACCTGCGCGCGACCCAGGTCGAACTCTATCGAGGCCTCGAAGCCGTTTCGCAGAACCGGTTTCCGTCGCTTGGGTTTGATATCGGCGCCGTGAACGACCTGCTGTCGCCGCTGTTTCCGGCCGGCTTCTACTACAAGACCTTCATGTGGCCGCACGCTTTCTGGGACAGGGTCTATGAGCCGATTATTCGTTCGGCTGCCGGGCTCGGCAAACCGCCCAAGAATCCGGATCACGACTTCTACGGCAACATCTATGCCCACTGCGACGTCCTCGTCGTTGGATCGGGTCCCACCGGCCTTGCCGCTGCACTGGCTGCCGCGGAAACCGGTGCCAAGGTCATGCTGGTTGACGAGCAGGCTGAATTCGGCGGCTCACTGCTGTCTGAAGCCGGTGCGAGCATCGACGGAAAGGACCCTGCGGAATTCGTGGCGGAAACCATCGCCAAACTTGCAGCGATGGACAATGTCACACTGCTTCCGCGAACAACGGCTTTCGGCTACTTTGCGCATAACTACATTTCGCTTGCTGAGCGCGTTACCGAACACCTGCCGACCCCGGATCCCAAGCTGCCGCGCGAACGGCTATGGCAGGTTAGAGCCAAGGAAGTGGTGATCGCAGCCGGTGCCATCGAACGTCCGATGGTGTTTCCGGAAAACGACCGGCCCGGCATTCTGCTTGCGGACGCTGGACGGACCTATCTCAACCGCTACGGCGTCAAGGTCGGACACAAGGTTCTTGTGGCAACGGCTTGCGACAGCGCATGGCAGGCAGCATTCGACCTTGCCGATCATGGTGTAGACGTTGCCGCAATCGTCGATATGCGTGAAACACCGCCGGAAAGCCTGATGTCCATCGCTGAAGCCCGTGGCATTCGCGTAGAGGCCGGATGCGTTGTCACCGGCACGCTCGGTCGCAAACGGGTCAAGGGAGCCTTGCTCGGCCGCATGATGACCTCCGGCCAGGTTGCCTCCGGCGGCCAGATCGACTGCGATGCACTCCTGATGTCCGGCGGCTGGACACCGACTGTCAGCCTTTATTCCCAGTCTCGCGGCAAGGTCGTTTGGGATGCGGACAAGGGCGCCTATGTTCCAGGTCGCTCCGTTCAGAAAGAACGTTCCGCGGGTGGCGCCAAAGGTCTTTATGGCCTGCAGGCTACTCTTGAAGACGGCTATGCGGCTGGTGAAGAAGCCGCAAAGACCGCAACCGGCAAGTCCGCCAAAGTCACCTATGTTTCCGCAAGCGGTGGAGAAGCCGGGTCCGGTGGAATCCTTGGTGCCCTGCCTCACGACCGCAACGCGTCACGGGTCAAGGCCTTCGTCGATTATCAGAACGACGTGACCGCCAAGGACGTCAAGCTGGCCGTGCGTGAAGGCATGCAGTCCATCGAGCATATCAAGCGCTACACCACAACCGGCATGGCCACAGACCAGGGCCGCCTATCGAACATGAACGCTCTGGAAATCGCTTCAGGCGCCTTGCAGAAGCCGATGACGGATGTTGGTCTCACAACGTTCCGTCAGCCCTATACGCCGACGACCTTCGGTCTTTTTGCCGGTATCTCCCGTGGTGACTTTTTCGACCCGGTTCGCAAGACGCCGTCTCATGACTGGGTGGTCGAGAACGGCGGTGTCTTTGAAGACGTCAGCCAATGGAAACGCGCCTGGTATTTCCCGAAGTCCGGTGAAGACATGCATGCGGCCGTTGCGCGCGAATGCAAAACGGCTCGGGAAAGCGTCGGCCTATTCGATGCCTCCACCCTCGGCAAGATCGAGATTGTCGGTCCGGATGCGGCTGAATTCCTGGAAAGGATGTACACCAACCCGTGGAAGAAATTGGCACCAGGGCGCTGCCGCTATGGCCTGCTGCTCAATGATGCCGGTTTCATCACCGACGACGGTGTTATCGGCCGTCTCGCGGAAGACCGGTTCCACGTGACCACCACGACCGGCGGTGCGCCGAGCGTGTTCGCGACCATGGAAGACTACCTGCAAACCGAATGGCCGGATCTCGATGTCTGGATCACCTCGACCACGGAACAGTTTGCGGTCGCTGCGGTTCAGGGGCCGAAAGCGCGCGAAGTCATCGCGCCGTTTATCGAAGGTCTCGATCTCTCGGCGGATGCGTTCCCGCACATGAGCGTCAAGGAAGCCACCTTCTGCGGCGTTCCCTGTCGGCTGTTCCGGATTTCGTTCACCGGTGAACTCGGTTTCGAAATCAACGTGCCTCGACGTCACGGCAAGATGATGTGGGAAACGCTCGCCAAGGAAATCGAAAAACACAACGGCACCGTTTATGGCACGGAAACCATGCACGTGTTGCGCGCAGAGAAGGGCTACATCATCGTCGGTCAGGACACGGACGGTACTGTAACCCCGCAGGATGCGGGCATGACCTGGGCCATCGGCAAGAAAAAGTTCGACTTCGTCGGCAAGCGTGGTCTTGCCCGTCCGGACCTTGTTGCTGACGGTCGCAAGCAGCTTGTCGGCCTTCTGACGAAGGATCCGAAAGTGAAGCTGGAAGAAGGCGCGCAGATCACGACTGCCGAACAGCCCGCGACAGGGACGCCTGCAGAAGGTCACGTAACATCTTCCTACTACAGCCCGGCGCTTGACCGAACGATTGCTCTTGCGATCGTCAAAAACGGCCACGCATTGGAAGGCAAGACGCTCTATGTGCCGATGCCGACCGGCAGCATTCCGGTCGAGGTGACCGGCACGGTTTTCTATGACAAGGAAGGAGCACGGATCAATGTCTGAACTTCTGGCAAGCGACCTGATCACGCCGGATGCAGGTGAAACGCCGCTCCTCAGCCTGCCGTCGATCTCGATACTGAAAGCCGCCCCGTTGACGCGCCTTTCGCTGCGTTGCCGTGAAGCCGCTCAAAAGGACGCCGGTGCTGCATTTGGTGCCGAGCTACCGCTGTCGCCCCTGTCGAACTCGACAGCGGCAAAGCGGGCCGCACTTTGGATGGGTCCGGACGAGTGGACGTTGCTGGCTCCGGAAGACGACCTCCGGACTGTTTTTGACGGGATCGAGGAAAAGCTCTCTGCACAGCCACATGCCCTGGTCGATATTTCCGACAGGTCAGAAGCCGTCATCGTCAGCGGCGATAAAGCCGTCTGGTTGCTCAACACCGGGATCTTCATCGATTTCTCGCTGGAGCTCTTTCCCGTCGGCACGGTGACGCGGACACTGTTTCACAAGGCACCGGTCATGATCTGGCGCACCGGCCCGGACACCTTCGTGGTCGAAGCCTGGGTCTCCTTTATGGAGTATGTGGCCGGTCTGCTGGTGCAATCCGCGGGAGAGCTTGAAGCAGCCTGACAGGACTTGGTGCAAACACCCGATCTTAACAAAGCTCTGCGAGCCTCGCGCAACTGATTGCTGCGCGAGGCTCGCTTTATGTCCGAACAGGTTTCCAGAAAACTCAGGCTGGCCGAGCTGCTAGGTGCGCTCAGTCACGCACTGGACCTGACAGAAGGGCAGCCCCGAGGCCACTGCGTGCGCTGTTGCTGGATCGGCATTCATGTCGGTCGGCAAATCGGCCTCGACAATACCCAACTCAGCGACCTCTATTACACCCTGCTTCTGAAAGATCTCGGCTGCTCAAGCAATGCCGCCAGGATCTGCGAGCTGTATCTCACCGACGATCTGACTTTCAAACACGACTTCAAGACGATCAGCGACAGTCTGCCTGCAGCTTTGCGTTTCGTTCTTTCCCATACCGGATTGAAACACGGGTTTGCAGAACGGGTACGTGCCATCGTCAACATACTTCAAAATGGCGGTGACATTGCCAACGAGATGATCGAAACGCGCTGTACGCGCGGGGGCGACATTGCCCGGCAGATGCATTTTTCCGAAACGGTCGTTTCCGGAATTTACAGCCTAGATGAGCATTGGGACGGCAAGGGCCGGCCCCACGGCATTGCGGGCTCAGACATTTCGCCATTTTCCCAGATTGCCTTGCTGGCGCAGGTGATTGATGTCTTTCAGATCAATGCCGGCAAACAGGCCGCCCTGCAGGAAATTAGGGAAAGGGCCGGCAGCTGGTTTGACCCGGCTCTCGTCGCAGCAGCAGAACGTGTTGCGAGTGATCCCGTGTTCTGGAACACACTGAAATCAGATAACCTCGACCAGATCGTCTATGGTCTCGAGCCGGCGCAAAACACCCGTTTTGTAGATGAAGAACAGCTCGACGACATTGCCCATGGCTTCGCGCTGGTAATCGATTCCAAAAGTCCCTACACCGCAGGTCACAGTGAGCGGGTCACGCTCTACACGGACATGATCGCCGAGGAGTTGGGATATGGAACACGCGACCGCCAACTGTTGAAGCGAGCCGCACTGCTGCACGACATCGGAAAACTTGGTGTCAGCAATTCGGTTCTCGACAAACCCGGCAAGCTAGATGATCTGGAGTGGGAACAAATCCGGATGCATCCCGTTTATTCCGATGAGATCCTGTCGAGGATCGACACCTTCAAGGACCTTTCGCCTATTGCGCGGGGTCATCATGAAAAATTGGATGGCCGCGGGTATCCGGACGGGCTGACAGCGAGCAGGATTTCCATGGAAACGCGGATCGTTACCACTGCAGATATCTTTGATGCCTTGACTGCATCGCGGCCGTATCGTGGTCCCATGCCAATGGCAAAGGCTCTTGGCATCATGGAAGGAGACACGGGCACAGCGCTGGATCCAAAATGCTTTGCGGCGCTGAAACGGGCAACGGAACGCATGGAGCACTCCAACGCTGCCTAAATTGAACGCACGGAAGCCCAAAACAATCTGTTACTCTCCTTTCCTTTCCCGCAAGGTTCTCATTCTGCGCTCATGCTGAAAATCGGTTCTTACAACATTCAAAAATCAATAGGTGTCGATGCGCGCAGGCGGCCCGACCGGACACTCAAGGTGATTCAGGAACTGGACTGCGACATCCTGGCCCTGCAGGAAGCCGATAAACGGTTCGGACCGCGCGAAAGCACGCTCGACCGAGAGACTATTCTGCATGAGACCGACTATCGTCCCGTGCCCTTCGCGACCGGGGACAAAAGCCTCGGCTGGCATGGGAACGCCATTCTTGTGCGAAATTCCATCGACATTCTGGAACACCGCCGGCTGGATCTGCCGACGCTGGAACCACGTGGAGCCGTTGCTGTAGACCTGATGGTTGCCGGAGAAAAAATCCGTGTGGCGGCCATGCACCTCAGCCTGCTCAGCCACTTCCGCAAGAAGCAGATAACGTCTCTGATGCACCAGTTGCATGAGCATCTCGCCTATCTGCCCACAGTACTCATCGGCGATCTGAACGAGTGGCGCGATTCGGCAGGCAGCATCAAACTGTTCGAAGAACGCTATGAAGTGACAACCCCGGGACGAAGCTTTCCAAGCCCCCTTCCCGTCGGCAGCCTGGACCGGATCATCACCAGCCCGGAATTCATCGTCAGGCAGGCAGGCGTTCATAAATCCAAGACAGCGCGCGTTGCATCGGATCACCTGCCGGTCTGGGCCAACCTGACCCTTGAACCGGCCGGACATCTTCCCGGATAAAACACTGAAATCAGGCGATCAGCTTGACCATGACGAAGTAGAGCCCCGCTGACAGCACGGCAGCTGCCGGAACGGTGATCACCCAGGCGGCGACGATGGTCATGAAATGCGCGCGGCGCACAAGGTGGCGGCGGGCCTGCTCCTCGCGATTGCGGACAGGCCGCACCACTTTGCCGTCGCCCTGCATCTTGTTCACATAGTCCAGCCGCCGCTGCGAGCGCTCCGTATACCATTCCCGGAAAAACCCGACGCCAAAGACCGCACCCACAGCGATATGGGTGGAACTGACGGGCAACCCGAGACCCGAGGCAACGATCACCGTGATGGCGGCGGACAGCGAGACGCAGTAGGCCCGCATGGGATTGAGCTTGGTGATCTGTTGGCCGACCATCTCGATCAAACGAGGCCCGAAGAGCAGCAGGCCGAAAGATATACCGCAAGCGCCGACGGCCATCACCCACAGCGGAATGCTCACCTTCGAGGCCACATCACCGAGTGCCGCCGTATGCACGATGGCGGCCAACGGCCCGACGGCATTCGCAACGTCGTTGGCCCCATGGGCAAAAGACAGCAATGCCGCCGAGCACACAAGCGGCACGGAAAACAGGATGCGGAGCGACTGGTTGCGGTTTTCCAACCCTTCCGACTGACGCCGGATAAGCGGGCGAACAATCGCCCACACGGCAAGCCCGACGACAACCCCGAGCATCAGTGACATCGGCATGTCGATTTTCACGATTTTCTTCAGGCCCTTGAGCGCCAGATAACTGGCAAAGGTTCCGGACATCACCCCGATCAGGACCGGAACCCATTTGCGGGCCGCGGCGATCTTGTCGTCCTGATAGATGATGAAGGTCTTGATGAAGGCCAGGAACGCGGCGGCGATCAGACCGCCAAGGAACGGCGAAATGACCCAGCTTGCTGCGATGCCGCCCATTGTTGCCCAATTGACCGCGCTGAAACCTGCCGCTGCAATGCCGGCGCCCATAACGCCGCCAACAATCGAATGCGTGGTCGATACGGGGGCGCCGATCCAGGTGGCCAGATTGATCCAGAGCGCGGAGGACACCAGCGCCGCCATCATCGCTGCCATGAAGACGTTGGCATCGGCAACCGAAGCGGGATCGATGATGCCCTTCGAGATTGTGCTGACGACATCCCCGCCGGCGATAAGGGCACCGGCACTTTCAAAGACGGCTGCGATGATCAACGCTGTCAGCAGCGTCATGGCCCGTGAACCAACGGCGGGGCCAACATTGTTGGCAACATCGTTCGCGCCGATGTTGAGCGCCATGTAGGCGCCAATGGCGGCAGCGGCCACGATGATAACCGTTCCCGGCGCTCCCGACATGGAAGCCCCGGCGCCTAGGGCACACAAGACGATAAAGACCAGAGAAATACCGGGCGCAATCAACCCACGGCCAAGAGACCCAGCGGCCTCTTCCATGTAGCTCAGTTTGTCGAGATCTTTGTCGAGGGTTGGCTTTTTCAAATTTGGCATGGGCGTTCCTGTCGGGAAGTCCTTTGAAGGCAAGTGTTGCAAGCCAAGCGTCTTCTGGCGCTTGCCTTAAACAATCGTCCGAAAAGGTCAACCAAAACGGCCCTTATTCGCCAATATTTCTTAGTTGGGTAAATTTTCCAGCTTTCGAAGCACTTTCGCCAGCCCCGGATCGCTGGCAAGTCGGACAGCTTCCTGTATCGGAAGCCAACGGACGTCCCGCGCCTCCTTATCCGGAAAACTGCTCGTCGTGCTCTCGACATCCACCAGAAAAACAAGCACTTCCGTTTTCAAACGCAAACCACCCTCGCCGCCCTTGTGGGACTGGAAGCTGGCAAAAGGTTTCTTCTGCGCGGTTCCGATTACGCCTGCTTCCTCGAAAGCTTCCACAGCTGCGGTGTGGTGCGCATTATGAGAGAGGATTGGCCAACCCTTGGGAAGAATCCAGCGATTCGTCGACTTGGTCGTCACAAGCAGCACTTCTCGCTGCCCGTCGCGCAAACGATGACACAGCGCCGCGATCTGCAATCTTGACGGTCTCCTGAACATCAGAAGAAGGTTCTGGAACCAGTAAGTCCGCTCATCGATTGCTGAATAAAGCTGCGCCATAGTGCCCTTTCCCGATAGTTGACAGCATCAACAGGATACGGCGCAAAGAGGCACCTGTCCAGAAAATGCGCACTGTGTGCCGTTATTTATCCTGGCAACTTGTTTGGCCGGGGTCGGCATCTCAAGACAAGACCAGCTTGAGCACCGTAAAAAGAACCGCAGCCAGGAGGGCCGATGCCGGAACAGTAACCACCCAGGCAGCGACTATGGTAATCAGGCTTGACCGGCGGACAAGAAGACGTCTGCGGCGCTCTTCCCTGTTTTTCATCATCTTGCGCGGTTTCATGACGCCGCCCTCGGCAACATACTTGTTGCGATACCATTCCCGGTAAAAGCCGACACCGAACAAGGCACCAATCGCAATATGGGTGGACGACACCGGCAGCCCTACGCCAGACGCTGTCAGCACCGTGGCGGCAGTTGCCAATGTGATGCAGAAGGCCCGTACCGGGCTAAGTTTGGTGATCTTCTTGCCAACAACGGTCACAAGACGCCTGCCGAACAGCAGCAGGCCAGCGGAAATGCCGCATGCCCCGACTGCACTCACCCAGATCGGCACCTCGGGGTTCAGAGCTCCAAGATACCAGAACACGAGGTCCGGAAAATCATTGGATTGGCTCAGCACAATGGCCGCCAGCGGTCCGATGGCATTTGCAACATCATTGGCGCCGTGCGCAAAGGACAGCAAACCGGCTGCGATCATGAGCGGAACCGCGAACAGGTTGCGAAAGGCGCGTCCACTGTTCTCGAGCGTCAGCGTTTGGGCAACGATCACTCGGCAATAGATTCGCCAGACAATGAAGCCGACGGAAAGCGACAGGACGACGGCAAGCCATTCGGGAACAGACACCAGCCGAGCGGAGATCTTCAGCAGAACATAACCGGTAAATGTTGCGCCCATCAGACCCAGAAGTATCGGCAACCAGTATCGGGCCGCTTGCAAACGGTCGGGCGTATAGATGACCCTTGAGTTGATAAAGGCCATGATCCCGGCCCCGACGAGACCACCCAGCACCGGCGAGAGAACCCAGGAAACCGCAATTGTCGAAATGGTCGTCCAGTTGATGGCCGCAAAACCGCTTGCCGCAATACCAGCACCGACAACACCACCGACAATCGAATGCGTTGTTGAAACAGGCGCGCCGACCACGGTTGCAAAGTTGATCCACAAAGCAGAGGCCGCCATTGCGGTCAGCATTGCCAGCGTGAATTCCGAACTGTTGCGGACATCGCCAGGGCTCAGGATGTCGCCGGAAACAGTCAACACAACATCCGTCCCGGCCAGAAGGGCTCCCGCACTTTCGCAAACAGCAGCAATCAGCAGGGCACCGGTGAGGCTGACAACGCGCGCGCCGACGGCCGGACCGACATTGTTGGCAACATCGTTTGCGCCGATGTTCAGCGCCATGTAGCCACCGATGGCGCTGGCGGCAACAAGGATGACAATGTGGGAAAAACCGCTGGCTGACACCTGAAACGCAGCCACGCAGGAACAGATCACCAGAAAGACCAACGCAAGCCCTGGTCCGACGAGGCGCCGGCCCATGGCCTCTCCCGCCTCACTGACAAAGCTGATCTTGTCGAGATCCTTGTCCAGTGCCTTCTTGTTCAAATCCTTGCTGGTGAGCACTCAAACACGCCTTGCTATCCCCAGGAAACGTCTAGCAGATTTGCGGTTTGTGCCGCCGTAAAAACCGCTTCAGCGCCGGCTCTTCCACCGTTTCGATTGCCTTTGAGAAGGGCAGCCATACTGTTTTGCGTTGTCCGCGTTCGGGATATTCCTTCAACTGCTTTTCAAAACGGATCTTGAAGACAACCACTTTGGTGCGGATCTTCAATCCGTCTGCGAGACCCTTGTAAGACCGGAAGCTGCCGATGGCACGCGGTTCGGCTTTGCCGACAATGCCCGCTTCCTCATATGCCTCGATCAACGCCGTTTCAAATGCAGGTTTATCCTTTTCCGGCCAGCCCTTGGGCAAGATCAACCGGCCCGTGTCCCGTGTCGAAACAAGCAGGATTTCTGGTTCTGTCTCGCCTGGACGCACGCACACAGCCGCGATCTGCAGACGGAGCGGTTTGACAAACAAACCGGTAATCCCGTGCAGCCATGATGTATCCCGCGCTGTAAGTGCCTTAGCGAATCCCATCTCCACACCTGTTGTTCAGGAACTGCAGGTGTATAGGGATTTCCTTTAGGAAGGTCTACAGAAAAGTGCACTCGGTGCGCGCACATTTTTATTACAAATATTACAATTTGCCTTCAGGCGACCGTGACGGAAACATGATCAGCGGTCCATGCCCCCGGCCAAACCTCAGCCTTTCCGGACTTCAGCGTTCGCAACTCATCGAGTGGAACAGAAGTAACCAGAAACGGTTCTTCACCATTGCTTCCAGAAGTCGCGGCTACCTCTGCGGCAACACCTGAAAAACCGAATTCCTCCTCGCAAGGAAGATAGAGTGCGGCACCCGAAACATTTGTTTCGTTCTGGGTCGTCCCCTTCGACGTGCCGACAACACCACATACGGCAACCGCGCACATGAGTTCGACCGCACGTGCCTTGGCGCACCCAAACACACGGTGGTAACCGGAGAGTTTTTCCGTCATCGACGGCACAAGAAGAAGATCCAGATCCTGTTTGGCCAGCAGGCTGCTAAGCGCCGGCATTTCCACATCCAGACAGATCAGAATCGCCATTTTCAGGCCGTCGAGTTCGAACGTTTTCAACTCCGCACCGGGCACCAGGTGCCAGATTTCCGGATCTTGCTCAAATGGCGTGAGACACAACTTGTCCTGGCGGATCTCCCGTCCATCGGCGGTCAGCAGAACAGCTGTGTTGGTGAAGCCTGCTGAGGTGTGAACAGGCATCGATCCGGCGATCAGCGACACGCCATATCTGGCTGGCAAGGGCGCAAGCAGCTTGAGAAGATCAGTTCCAACCTCTGCCAGATACGCCATCTCCCGATCAGGCGGCAGTCCTTCCGGTTTGAACGCCAGACAGCACTCCACCAGGTATTCCGGAAGCATCACAAGCTTGGCACCGTCTGCGGCCGCGCGTTTCAGTCCCTCTTCTATCTGCGAAGCGAATGCAGACACAGAAGACGGAGCGCGCCCGAGGTTAAAGGACCAAAGTGCAATGGGATAATCAGTCATGGTGTCCGGTGTCTCGTTCAAATCAGACGCCAGACTTAAGAACAGCCCACGGAGCGTTGCAAGCCCCGTTTGTCCCACAAACCTCCGAATATGGAAGCTTTGCGGATTTTCCGCTGCTTTAGAACATGTCACGTTTTATCGGAATCGCATTTCGCTGTCTGAAATCAAAGATTTCAACGCAAGAAGCGATGCATGATGCTCCCGGTGAAGCGCGACGCGTTCTAGTCGATAAACAATCCGAGGAAGGCCATCAGGACAATCAGAAATCCGGTGCCGACAACAGCTGCCTTCGGCTCCTGCGGCAGAGCTGTCAGCTTTGCTGAACGTCTCACTTCCCGAATCCCCTTCAGGGCCCGGTCGGTGCGCCTGTCGATTTCCGCGAAATATGGCGAAAGCTCATTCTGAGCGCGCATGCCTGATCCTCACGATTTCTTCGTAGGATCAAAGTGTAGGCGTGCTGACTTAGCGTTTGGTTAATTCGAACCAACAGTTACTTTGTCAAAGCTTGGTTTTCCGCGGATCCGCGACATCCAGAATACGCAATTGCACCTTGGGTGTACCTTGCCAGGTGTCGATCGAGAGCGTGCCAGCCACATGCAACGATTGCCCCCTGCCCTGAAGGAGCATCTGACCATGCGGTTTGTCATCCGCCTTGAAGCAGATCGCTTTCAACGCCGTGCCGTCACCTGACGTGATCGATGCCCTGACATGCCCCTTGCCAACCACATCGGCAAAGGAAATCCGGTGGGCGGGAAAGGCGAACACGGGCTCGGCATGGCCGGCACCATAAGGACCCGCCTTTTCCAGAAGTTCAAGAAGGTCGAGATTCGCACCCGTTGCCGTCAGTGCGGCATCGATCTTCAGTTCCCGGTTCGCGCTTGCCGCTTCGACGTCGTCCTTCAGAACATCGTTGAAGAACGCCTCCAGATCTTCTCTCTTTTCTCGCAGAACGGTCAGCCCCGCCGCCATGGCGTGGCCACCGCCCTTTTCCAGCAGACCTTGATCGACCGCGCTGCGAACAGCCTTGCCGAGGTCCACACCGGGGATCGAGCGCCCCGAACCGGTGCCTTTGCCGGTCTCGTCGAAGGCTATTGCGAAGGAAGGCCTGCGATGGGCTTCCTTGAGACGGGAGGCAATCAGGCCAACGATACCCGGGTGCCAATCGTCGGAACCGGTCAGGAGCACCGCCGGATCACGCGCCTGGATTGCCATTTCGGCTTCGGCGCCGGCCTGCTCCAGCATCACCGCTTCCATGGCCTGGCGTTCCGTGTTGAGCTGGTCCAGCCGCTCGGCAATTGCTCTGGCTTCGTGCAGATCTTCCGTCGTCAAAAGTCTAGCTCCAAGGGCAGCATCACCGATGCGGCCGCCCGCATTGATCCGCGGACCTATCAGGAAACCGAGGTGATAGGGAGCGGGCTTTCCGCTGACGCGGGCTGTGTCGGCAAGTGCTGTCAGACCGTAGTTCCGGCGCTGGTGCATCACCGCAAGGCCGCGTGTGACATAGGCGCGGTTCAGCCCCTGCAAGGGAACAACGTCGCATACGGTGCCAAGCGCCACCAGATCGAGCAGAGCCATCAGGTCGGGCTCCTGCGCGCCCTGAAACACCCCACGCCGCCGCAATTCTCGATTCAGTCCGACAAGAAACAGGAACGTAACGCCAACAGCCGCCAGATGCCCCTGCCCGGACAGATCGTCCTGCCGGTTTGGATTGACGAGTGCTGCGACAGCCGGCAGCGTTTCGCCGACCTGGTGGTGGTCGATCACGACAACATCGAGATCGAGTTGCCGGGCGGTTTCAAAAGCTTCGAAAGAAGTGCTGCCGCAGTCGAGGGTCACCAGCAGATCTGCACCGCCCTGTCGAAGGTGCTCAATGGCCGGTCCATTGGGTCCGTAACCTTCGATGATCCTGTCCGGGATATGGATCACCGGATCCAGGCCGAGCCACTGAAGATACTTGGCAAAAATCGCCGAAGAGGTTGCTCCGTCGACGTCATAGTCGCCGAAAATCGCGATCTTGCGACCGGCCTGAACCGCATCCGCAACCCTCGCCACGGCGGCATCCATGTCAACCAGGCCGGAGGGATCGGGCATCAGCTGCTTGAGCGACGGCTCCAGGAAAGCGGTCGCCTCGTCCGCCTGAACACCGCGCGCCGCCATGACACGTGCCAGAACGTCCGGAAGGCCGTGCACCTGCGAAATAGCCATGGCGGTTCGCAGGTCGGCCGCGCTCAGACGCTCACGCCAGGCGTTGTCATTTGCGGAACGGGCGACCCCAAGTACGAGCCGCCTGTCATCTTCTCCGGATTGTCCCAGCATTCAGCCGCGCTTAATCCAAATGAAATTTCTCAAGATCCGTATGCTGGGCCTTGATGTAGCGCACCGTGCCCGTGGAGGACCGCATGACAACGGTGTGCGTGGTGATGTGATGACGGCCGAAGCGCACGCCCTGCAGGAAATTGCCGTCGGTCACGCCCGTTGCTGCAAAAAGCACATCGGGGCCGGCCATTTCTTCAAGCGTGTATTTCTTCTTGATGTCCTCGATGCCCATGCGATGCGCCCGCTCGACTTGCTCATCACGTGTGATGACGAGGCGAGACTGCATCTGACCACCAATACAACGCAGGGCGGCAGCGGCAAGCACACCTTCCGGAGCACCGCCGATACCGGCGTAGATATCGATGCCGGTTTCATCCGGATCAGTGGTGTGAATGACGCCGGCAACGTCGCCATCGCCGATCAGGCGGATCGAGGCCCCTGTTGCGCGGATTTCTTCGATCAGGCGGGCGTGGCGCGGACGGTCGAGAACGCAGGCGGTCACTTCGTTGACCTTGACACCCTTTTCCTTGGCGACAGCAGCAATGTTTTCGGCAATCGGCGCATCCAGATCAATCAAACCGGCTTTATAGCCCGGGCCGATGGCGATCTTGTCCATGTAGCTGTCGGGAGCGTTCAGAAGATCGCCTGCCGGAGCCAGTGCGATCACCGCCAGAGAATTCGGCAGGTTCTTCGCGCAGATGGTGGTGCCTTCCAGAGGATCGAGTGCAATATCGACCTTCGGCCCCTGCTTGGTGCCCACATTTTCGCCGATGTAGAGCATCGGAGCTTCGTCGCGCTCGCCCTCACCGATAACCACAGTGCCGTCGATAGGAAGCCGGTTCAGCTCGCGCCGCATTGCGTCCACGGCCGCCTGGTCGGCTGCCATTTCGTCGCCGTGACCGCGCAACCGAGCCGCCGATACAGCAGCTCTTTCGCTCACACGGGCCAACTCGAGCGTCAGAATACGGTCCAGGCCACTCGACGGTTGTTTATCAGTATTGGACATCAACATCTCCAGTCTATCCCCCCACAAGAAACAACGGCGGGCACTCTCTCATCAATTCAGTTTTTCAATGCGGATCATCTGGGGTTGTTCGGAAACGACCCCCTTGGACATGATCACGTCCAACGCCTCTTTGATCGCCACTTCCGTCGTTTCATATGTAATCAGGATGACAGGTTGAGGCATGTCCGCATCAAATTTCACACGAACGTCCTTATTTGCGTGACGTTTCTGGACAATCGATTCCAGCGAAATGCCGGCTTCGCCCATGCATCTGGCGATTTCGGCAAAAGCGCCGGGCCTGTCGTAAACGGACAGGCGGATGTAATAGCCGCCTTCGTGCAGACGCATTCGGGCGCGCTGATAACTGTCCAGCTCGGCAGCAGGCATGCCAAGAACCGGCGTTTCATCCCCGCGGGCAATATCGGTCAGATCGGCAACGACAGATGACGCGGTGGCATTGCCACCGGCACCGGGACCGACAAGAATGATCTCGCCGACGAAGTCACCGTCCACCGCCACAGCGTTCAGGACGCCGTCGATCCGTGCAATTGCCGATGACTTCGGCACCATGGTTGGATGGACCCGCTGCTCGATGCCCGTATCGGTGCGCTGCGCAACGCCCAGGAGCTTGATACGGAAGCCGAGTTCGTCGGCGGCCTGAATATCGGCAGTCGTGATGGAAGTGATGCCTTCGACGTAAATGTCGTCGCTCGATATTTCCGTTCCGAAGGCCAGGCTGGTGAGAATGGCAAGCTTGTGCGCGGTATCGTTGCCCTCGATATCGAAGGTTGGATCCGCTTCGGCATAACCGAGCCGCTGCGCATCCGACAGACAGTCCTGAAAGCTGATGCCTTCGGCTTCCATGCGGGTCAGGATGTAATTGCAGGTGCCGTTCAGAATACCGTAGATGCGGCTGATGTCGTTGCTGGCCATGGATTCGCGCAGCGTCTTGACGATCGGAATGCCCCCGGCAACCGCAGCCTCGTAGTTCAGGCAAGCGTTGTTGGCTTCCGCCAGCGCCGCCAGCTCCACACCATGGCGCGCAAGCAGAGCCTTGTTGGCCGTGACAACGTGAATGCCACGCGACAGCGCAGCGCGCACGCTTTCCTCAGCCGGACCGTTGTCGCCGCCGATCAGTTCGACAAAAATGTCGACATCCGCCGACCGCGCCATTTCCACGGGATCGGTGAACCATTCAAATGCTGAAACATCAATGCCGCGGTCACGGGTTCGGTCACGGGCACTGACCGCTGTCACGGTGACCGCGCGCCCGGTTTTCGTTGCTATCCGTCCGCCGTGTTTTGAAAGGAGCTGCACCACGGCCGCCCCCACGGTGCCAAGGCCAGCGATGCCTACCTTCAATGCGTCTGCCATACAAAAATGAGTCCAGTTCTTATCAACTTTTGGTCCCAAGCGGGATGACGTTGTGCAGCTTTTGGTCGGCTGTTTCAAGGAAGCGACGGATATTTCTGGCTGCCTGCCGCAGTCTTTGTTCGTTTTCCACCAGTCCGATGCGGACGTAATCGTCGCCATGCTCACCGAAACCAATTCCCGGTGCGACGGCCACTTCGGCCTGCTCCAACAGGAGTTTCGAGTATTCCAGACTGCCAAGTGACCGGAATTTTTCAGGAATTGGCGCCCAGCAGAACATGCTGGCTTCCGGCACCGGAATGTCCCAGCCGGCCCTGCCGAACGTGTCGACGACAACATCGCGGCGCTTCTTGTAGATTTCGCGCGTTTCCCGAATGCAGTCGTCGGGTCCGTTCAAGGCAGCGGTCGCAGCCACCTGAATGGGCGTGAAGGCTCCGTAGTCGAGATAGGATTTCACCCGGGACAGCGCGGCAATCAAACGCTCGTTGCCAACAGCAAATCCCATTCGCCAGCCTGGCATGGAAAATGTCTTGGAAAGCGACGTAAATTCCACCGTCACATCCATCGCACCGGGCACTTCCAGAACCGAGGGCGGAGGTGTCTCGCCGAAATAGATCTCGGAATACGCCAGGTCGGACAGAATGAAGATGTCGTGCTTGCGGGCAAATGCGACCACATCCTTGTAGAACTCGAGATCCGCGCAATAGGACGTCGGGTTCGCCGGGTAACAAAGGATGATGGCAATCGGCTTCGGTACGGAATGGATCACCGCACGTTCCAGCGCGTCGAAGAACGCCTGTCCGGGTTCTGCTGGAATGTTACGGATCGAGGCACCGGCCATCAGGAAGCCGAATGTATGAATCGGATAGCTGGGATTCGGGCTCAGGATAACATCGCCGGGCGCAGAGATCGCCTGTGCCATGTTGGCGAAGCCCTCCTTGGAGCCGAGCGTCGCTATGATCTGCGTCTCCGGATCGAGTTTGACGCCGAAGCGACGACCGTAATAAGACGCCTGCGCCTTGCGCAGACCTCCGATCCCCTTGGACGCGGAGTAGCGGTGCGTGCGCGGGTCCTGCACGACTTCCGTCAGTTTATCGACGATGTGCTTGGGTGTCGGCAGGTCCGGATTGCCCATGCCGAGATCGATAATGTCCGCTCCCGCCGCGCGCGCCTTCGCCTTCAAACGGTTCACCTGTTCGAAGACATACGGCGGCAGCCGCTTGATCTTATGGAATTCCTCCATGGCGCATATCCTTGCGAGTTGACAGTATCAGCTGCGCGCCCATGCCAGGCGCGATGGCAGCGCAGCGGGGCTCTTTTAGCAGTCCGGAAAAAAATGCGCACCCGTCTTTGCGTCGCTGGCAGACTAAATTTGTATCGTTTTTTAGAACAGGATTGCTCTAACACCGGGCAGCCCACTCCCAAGCCGATAAGCGGGCGAAAATGTCCTACAAATACAAGTGGTACGCCTGGCATCGAAGCCTACGGGAACGAGGCAATTGGTCTCCTGAAAGCCCCGGCGGTTTCAGAACGACCTTCGCCACCCAGCTTCGGGTGAGAGCATTAGCGGTTCAAGGATGCGGAAAGATCAGGCTGCCTTTTTGCGAAGAACCGAGAAACCGGTTGTTTTCGCATCCTTTACAAGCTTTCCGTTGGGCGCCAGATCCATGGTGACAATCTGGGCGCGCCCCTGCTTTTTGGCGCGGTGCAGGCCACCTTCAGCCGCTTCCATGGCACGTTCCAGCGGCGTCGAGACACCCGCGCTGACAAGGCCAACACTCGTCGTCACGATCAACCGGCCGCCGGACGCTTCCTGGCATTCCAGTCCGAAGCGTCGACAGATTCTCTGTGCGGTCAAATTAGCCAGTTCCTTGTCGCCCGCCGGAAGGAACACAGCAAACTCCGCTCCACCAACGCGGCCTGGAACAGCATTTTCGGCCAAGGTGTCTTTCAGAATGCGCGCGAAAAGCTGAAGCAATGCATCGCCCATTGCCTGGTTGAAACGCTCGTTGACCAACTTGAACTGGTCCATATCGAACAGGATGAGGCTGTAGACGCCCGATGGCGATGCGTTTACGGAAATCCAGTCCTCCGCATCGTTGAGAAAAGCACGCCGGTTCGGCAATCCTGTGAGCTCATCCTGAAGTGCCTGCTCCCTGAAACCATGCTGGGATCGTTCGATCACCATGGAGGCCGGCAACACGATGGTCATGATGATCGAGAACATGACGATGAGCAGATAGACACTCATGAAGCCTTCCGCGTAGCCCGACTGGAAGGACGGTAAAGCCAAGATGTTTTGGTTCACCGTGTACCACATGAAGGCTGCCGCTTCGACGAGGGTCGTCATGCCGAGCATTCGGGCGGAATACAGTTTTTCCCGGTTTTCGAAAAACGCCATCCAGACCATCCAGAGCGCACTCAGGATCATGACCGATTGAACATAGTTCACGCGGACAATGAAATTGTCGCGAAATTCCGGAAACTGGTACAGAACGATCCAGGCGAAGGCGATCGTGGCAAACAGCCAGACATGGCTGCGAAGCCCCAGAAAGACGGCGAACCCGCTTCGCCTTATCCCCGTTCCGAGAATGAGCAGGAAATTGGCGGCGACGATGCTCAAGATGTCCGGAGCCGTCCCGCGCAGCGCGAAGAGAACGGTGCCGCACCCGGCCAGGAACATACCGACGGACCACAGAGCCAGGCTTCTTGAACAAGCCATGCTTCGGCTTGGCCAGAACAAGTAAAAAACCAACAGGATGACGCTACCGGCAAACTCGGCGATCATAATGCAGGTAAACAATGTCGGTATGTCGAGCGTCATGAAAAAGAGGGCCTTGCGATCAAGGTTTGCAGCCTAGATCGTCAGTCGTAAAGGAATGATTTAATCAGTATATTCGCCAATACTACTTCATCTATATTGGACACGACTCTTTCACGGCTGCATCGCAGAATCCCCTGCGTCACTGCGACGCAAGCGTCTCAAGATAGGCCTGCGTTTCTTTCCTCTCCTCAGGATTGATAAGACCGGCGGACTCACCAGGATTGACGATTGCTCCATACCCTTCCGGCCGCGGCACGTTGCCGTTGCCTTTTCCAGGCCCGGTCTTCATTGCATCAATCAAGGGTGTTCCGGGCCCAACCGCACAAGCCGATAGAGCAAGAAGCAAAAAAAGGCATCCTCCGAGAGCCAGCATGTTCCGCTTGCAGATCAATCGTTCCTCCACAACTTTGGCTCCTTGTCCTTTCCATCGTCACAAAGTTACTCTAGCCAGAGCGCATGACTGTAGATTGAAATCCAATCGACGGAGCTGTTACCTTGTGTCATAAATAGCCGATAGTTCAAAATATCGGCGAAAAAATAACAAGATAACGCGATTTAATAACAAGGGCTCGCTGGCCTTCCCTGGGCCAAACGGGGCAAAAAACCGGAGGAAGATCCTGCCTATGGCTGATGACCGCGACCATCCCATGTTGCAGTATATCATCAACAACCCGGAGGCCTTTGCACAGAATCTGGCAAAGACACTCGAGCAGGCAGGCAAGGCATTGGCGGCCTATATCGAGCCCCGGGAACAAGGCAAGATCACTCACGAGTCAACCGACGAGTTGACGGGTGTCGTCAAAACCCTCGCGCAGGTTGGCGAGTATTGGGTGTCAGATCCCCAGCGCGCCATCGAAGCGCAGTCGCGCTTGTGGAGCGGCTATATCGACCTCTGGAATTCCTCGCTGAAGCGGATGATGGGCGAACCCTCGGCACCGGCAATCGAAACGCCGGTCCGGGACAAGCGCTTTGCCGATCCGGAATGGGAGAAGAACCAGTTCTTCGATTTCATCAAGCAGCTCTACCTGATCACAAGCAAATGGGCGGAGGACATGGTCCATGACGCCCAGGGGCTGGATGAACACACGCGTCATAAGGCCGAGTTCTACGTCACACAGATTGCAAACGCCGTCTCTCCCTCGAACTTCGTTCTGACGAACCCGGAACTGCTGCGCCTGACGCTGGAAAGCAATGGCGAAAACCTGGTCAAAGGCATGCGGCATCTGGTCGAGGACCTGAAAACCGGCAAGGGCGACCTCAAGATCCGGCAGACCGATCCGACCAAGTTCAAGCTCGGAGAGAACCTTGGCACGACCCCCGGCAAGGTGATCTCGCAGAACGACGTCTGTCAGGTGATCCAATATTCGCCGTCTACCGATGAGGTCCTCAAACGCCCTCTGCTGATCGTTCCACCCTGGATCAACAAGTTCTACATTCTCGACCTCAATCCGGAAAAATCCTTCATCAAGTGGGCGGTGGACCAGGGACACACCGTATTTGTTATCTCCTGGGTCAATCCGGACGAGCGGCAGGCTCAAAAGAGCTTTGAGCACTACATGAAGGAAGGCATCCTCAATACGCTCGACCTGATCAAACGGGCAACCCGACAGGAAGAGGTCAATGCCATCGGCTATTGCGTCGGCGGTACTCTGCTTGCAGTCACGCTCGCCTATATGGCGAAGATCGGTGACGAACGGATCAAGACAGCAACCTTCTTCACCACGCAGGTGGACTTTACCTTCGCTGGTGACCTGAAGGTATTCGTCGATGAAGAACAGATCTCGGTACTTGAAAAGAGGATGGCCGAGCACGGCTACCTGGACGGCTCGAAGATGTCGTCTGCCTTCAATATGCTGCGCTCAAACGACCTTATCTGGTCTTACGTGGTCAACAACTATCTGAAAGGCAAAGACCCCTTCCCGTTCGACCTGCTTTATTGGAATTCCGATTCCACGCGCATGCCAGCCGCCAACCACTCTTTCTACCTGCGCAACTGCTACCTGGACAACAAGCTGTCCAAGGGTGAGATGGAAATCGCCGGAGAACAGCTTGATCTTGCCAAGGTCGAGATCCCGATCTTCAACCTGGCAACGCGTGAAGACCATATTGCCCCGCCGAAATCGGTCTTTCTTGGCTCAGGCTGCTTTGGCGGTCCGGTCGATTATGTGCTGGCCGGCTCAGGTCATATCGCCGGTGTGGTCAACCCGCCTGCCAAGAATAAGTATCAGTTCTGGACGGGTCCTGCTGCCAAGGGCGCGCTGGAAAACTGGCTCAAGAATGCCGAGGAACATCCCGGCTCCTGGTGGCCGTACTGGGATCAGTGGATCCGTTCGCACGACGACACCAAGGTCAAGGCCCGCAAACCGGGTGCAAACCGGATCAAGATCCTGGAAGATGCACCGGGATCGTATGTGATGATGAAGGTGTGACGCGCGCAGGCTAGTCAGCAAGCATCTACGTGCAATGAGTTTTCAGCCGAAATGTGCGTCCAGAGGTGTCAGCGTCATCGCTAGCAGCTTGCCGAACTTGCTCGCTTCCATTGGACGTCCGAAATGGAAGCCCTGCACGACTTCACATTGGCAACTGGCGAGAAACGCCTGCTGCTTTGCCGTCTCCACGCCTTCAGCCACAACACAAAGACCGAGTTCCCTGCCAAGAGAGATGATCGCCTTTGCGATACAGCGGTCACTCTCGTCAAAGTCCAGATCGCTGATGAAGCTGCGGTCAATCTTGAGCCTGGTCAGCGGAAAGATCTTCAATGCGGTAAGACTTGAATACCCCGTTCCGAAGTCGTCTATCGCAAGTTTCACGCCCAGCCGGCGGAATTCGTCCATCAGTTCGACGGCCTGCTCCGCATTCTGAATCAACAGGCTTTCCGTCAGTTCCAGCTCCAGATACGTCGATCCGAGCCCCGTTTCCAACAACGCCTCACGGACGTCCGAAATCAGGCTGTCGTCCCGGAATTGGCGGGCGGACACGTTGACGCCGACCGTAATCGGCAACAGGCCATTGTCCAGCCATTCCTTGTTCTGCCGGCAGGCTTCTCGCGTCACCCATCTGCCGAGCGGCACGATGAGACCGCTTTCTTCAGCCAGAGCAATGAACTCGCCAGGCATCATGCGCCCGAGGACAGGATGCTGCCAGCGGACCAGCGCTTCTGCACCCACGATACGTCCACTGACGAGGTTGTACTGTGGCTGATATTCGAGGAAAAACTCGCCGTTATCGATGCCCTTCCGCATTTCTTCCAAAAGCGTCAGTTTGTTGACTGAACGTTCCGGACGGGTCTTCTCGTAAACCTTGTAGCTGTCACGCCCGGCGGACTTGGCTTCGAACATGGCCTTGTCGGCATTGCTCAGCAGCTTCGCCGCACAGTCCGCATCCTGCGGGTAACAGGCGGCCCCTATGCTGCAGGTAACGTGGAAAGACAAATCATCAATGTGGATCGTCTTGGTAACCTCGTCGCGCAACCTCGTCATGAATTCATTCAGAGCGGGTTTCAGCGCCGACTCGCCATCGACGATCAGGACAAACTCATCCCCGCCGAACCGGATGGCTTGATGTGTGCCGGTGTGAACGGACATGATGCGCTCGGCGATAATCATCAGGACCTGATCGCCGATCGCATGTCCAAAGCTATCGTTGACGAACTTGAAATTGTCGAGGTCGACAAAAACGACGGCAACGGGATCTCCGGTTCTGTCGCTTTCGGAAACCTTTTCTTCCAGCTTGGTCTTGAACTCCTGCCGGTTGGGCAGGCCGGTCAGAACATCATGGTTCGCCAGATAGCGAATCTTGCGTTCGGCACGGTCACGTTCAACCGCCACTGAAGCCAGCCGGGCCGCCTCGAACGCCAGTTTCAACTCGTGATCGGTCGGGCTGCGAGCCGACCTTGTGTAGAGCCCGAAAGTGCCCAGAACCTTGCTATCCTTGCCGAAAAACGGCACTGACCAGCAGGATCGCAGATCAAAGGGCGCAATGAGATGGCGGACATCCTCCCAGAGGCTGTCTTTCTGGACATCCTCAACGATAACGCTTTCACGACGGAAAACAGCTGTACCGCATGACCCCATTTTGGGGCTCACCGGTACACCGTGCGTCAGGTCCAGGTATTCCTGTGGCAGGTTGGGCCCTGCGGTCGACAAGAGCTTTTCGCCGGCGTCGTCCAGCAGCATGACCGACCCCATGACACCGTCCAGCTGGTCTTCAATGGTCAGCACCAGGGTTGTCAGCACCTGTTCCAGCGGCTTGCCCGCAGCAATTTCCTGAAGAACCTTGTTTTGCCCCTGCTGCAGCAGCAGGGCTCTCTTGCGATCAGTGATATCCCTGGACAAACCGATGATGCCGACAACCTCACCTTTGCTGTTTGTCACCGGATACTTGGAAGAGGAAAACCATTTCCGTTTGCCGTTTTCCAGAACCAAGGGTTCTTCGAAATCGATGCGCGGAATATTCGATGCCATGATTTCCTGTTCGATGGCATAGAATTTCAAGCCTGCCTCTTTCGGCTGAAGGTCCAGATCCGACTTGCCGATCAATTGAGAAACGTCTTGCAGTCCAACATCAAGTGCAACTTGGAGGTTGGCCATAACGAAGCGAGAGCTCCGATCCTTCACGAAAAGGTAATCGGAAACCTCGTTCAGCAGCGTATGAAGCGAGACACTGCTTAGCCGCAGTTCATCGCTTGCGGACAACGTCGCAATGCGGTTCAGCCGGTCCAGCTCGGAGCCCAGAGACGCAATAATCTCGCTGTTTTCAACGCCCCTTTCATCTTGGCTCGTATGTAAGACCATGCCCCAACCCAATTGATAGAAATTAACGCACTCAACAATTAGTATGTTTTTACTGATTTCAGACTAAAAAACAATGAATCGAATAGAAGGCGGCTCGGTTAGCTTCTTGACTATTTATTATTCATTCCTGTAGCCGGCCATTACGGTCGAGCTCTTTGAGGATACACCGAATCCTCCGCGTGACGTCGCACTCAATACTTCCTCGCACCACATGTCCACATTGGTAAATTTACGGAAATTGATGTTGCTTGAGACAGATTGTCATTTGCCAAGCCCCCATGTCGCCGAGTAAGATTGATGCCTATCTGAAAGGCTGGCTGCGGCATATGCAAACCTCGCGACGTCACTTGAGTCCCCTTGCCCGTCCGGCATTGAAAAATGCCAATGGCCCGAAGGCTCCCGTTCTTTTGCCGAAAGCTGCATCGGGCAAACCTGCGCCAGCTCTTTCTACAATGATGAAGATCGTTGCCCCAGGCTTGCTGACCGCCGCCTTGTGGTCGCAGGTCTGGCTTGGAATTTGGGGCGCGCTTCTGGTTGCTGTCGGCGTTCTGGCATGCGTCATAATCCTTCCGGGGCTCATCGGAGAAACCGGCAAGACAACATCCTGGGCCAAACAGGTGAGCTTCGGCGAAAAGGTCTGGCTGAACAGGTTGTTCCTCCCGGTCCCGGCTACTGACAGCACCAGGTTGACGACGCTTTACCTCGTTTTCTGGATGGGGGGGATGATCGCCCTGCTTGGTGGCTTCCTGATGTCGCCGATCCTCTCGCTGACCGGCCTGACCGTCGCGCACGCGGCCCAGTTCGTCAGCTTCGTCAAGCTGGTCCAGCTTTACCGGACCATGAAGGATAAAACCGCGCTTTATCGCTTCTGGACGGCCGTTCCGCAAAACGACAATCTCCCGAAAACCGTCGCGCGCAGCAACCGTCGTTAAACCTGCTTCGCTTTCAGCACCTGTCATCGGGAAATAAGCGAGTTCAGTCGGCAGTGCTCAGGTCAAGGCTCACAACAGCGACCAACCCTAGGCAAGCCAGAGCGGCCAGGTGGTCCGTGCCCGCGAGTTCCAGCCGGCCATTTTGTTGCTGAACGTCGAGCACCCAGTCCCTGCCAGTGACAAACCTTTTCAGCCCCGCCAGCAACCCGGCCCTCTTGCCGTTTGACTGATCCCGGTGTTTGCGGATCAATGTTCCCGCGAGATTACCGTTTTCGAGAAGCACCAACGCGTCCATATCACCGCCAAGCATGGTTCGAACGGTCTGCCTGGCGATGCTGTCAGGATCGGCAAGTTCATAAAGCGCACCGCTCCTCGGCAGCTCAAGTTTCCAGCCCTGCTTCAATGATCCGCGTCCGGCGATGTGGCCCGTCCTGACACCGGCATCGGAAATCAGATCCCAGCTTCCGGTTCCGGCCTTGGCCGTGCATTCGAGCGACCAATCAGGCCTTTCACGCAAGTGAATGCATGTGACGCCTCTCATATGCGCCTTGTCCAGTTCAAACACGATCGCAGGAGTGCCTTCAAGGCAGTGATCCCCCGAGAACACCTTGAACTGTCGGGCGACACCGGGCGGCAAGGAAATGCTGCCCGGCGTTTTCACAAACCGCAAACTGAGGACCTTCGCCATGTTGCAGCCCTGCCCTGGTCTAGCCAGCCTGTTTGCGCTTCTCAGCAAACAGGCCAATGTAGGTCAATGCGACGCTTGCACCGGCTATGGACGTGATATCCGCATGGTCATAGGCCGGAGCGACTTCGACGACATCACCGCCCACGAAGTTCAAAGACCCCAGTTCCCGCAGCACCGAGAGCGCCTCGCGAGATGACAAGCCACCTGCAACCGGTGTTCCCGTACCGGGAGCAAAAGCCGGGTCCAGACAGTCGATATCGAAGGTCATGTAGGCCGGTCCGGTCCCCACACGTTCCTTGATCCTTTCGATCACGCCACTGATGCCCAGGTTGTCCATCTCGTAGCCGTAAATGATATCCAACCCGCAAGTTTCGGGCGCGTGGGTCCGGATGCCGATCTGGATTGACCTGTCCGGATCGATCAGACCTTCGCGAACGGCTCGTCCGGTAAAGGTGCCATGGTCGATCCTGTCGCCTTCATCGTTCCAGGTGTCCTGGTGGGCATCGAACTGCACCAGGGCAAGCGGTCCATGCTTGGCAACATGGGCCTTGAGCAACGGATAGGTGACGAAATGGTCCCCGCCAATGGAAAACAAATGGGCGCCTGAGGCGAGAATGTCGGCCGCCTGGGCCTGAATGTGCCCCGGGACGTCCGCGTTGCGACCATAATCGAAAACACAATCGCCATAGTCCACGCAGGCGAGAACCTCGAAAGGATCCATGTCGAACGGATATTGCGGATCGCCATCGAAAATGGCGGATGCACGGCGAACACCCTGAGGCCCGAACCGGGCGCCGGGGCGGTTGGAAACGGAAGCATCGAACGGGATGCCCCAAACGGCCAGGTCAATCCCCGTCAAATCGCGGCTGTAGCGGCGGCGCATGAAAGACAGCGCCCCAGCATACGTCGGTTCATGCGAACCGCCCTTGATCGATTTACCCAGAAATGCGTTGTCGGTTTCCCGAGGCAATTCTGCTGACATGACAATTTCCTTGAAGTCTGGTGTGGCAGGATCTTGGTGTGCCGATCCGGATCAATCGGCACGGACTGCCGGGTGTGTCATTTACCGGACACCCGAGGACGGTGCTTCAGGTTTTACCAGCGAAGTCACCTCCCGCCAATCCCGGCCGGCGATGCCCGTTGGTAGCACCTGCGATTGTGTTCATCCCCTTTGAAGGGGGCTGATCCGGATGCAGTTCTTGTCAACCGGTGGTACATGTCGAAAGATTGCATGATCTTTTCAGCCTCCGACCAAAGGAAATTGTCATGAGCGACAACGGCCAACACGACCATGCCGACGGCGCTTCCCACGGTCATTCTCACGGTCACAGCCACAACCACGAACATGGTCACGATCACACGCCGGAAGTGACCGACAGGAACGCGCGCGCCGTCGCGTGGGCCGGTTTGCTGATCGCGGCCTTCATGTTTGCCGAACTGGTTGGAGGCTGGCTTGCAGGATCGCTGGCACTGATGGCGGACGCCGTCCACATGGTAACGGATGCCGCTTCGCTGGGGCTGGCCTGGTGGGCGTTCCAGCAATCCAAGAAACCGGCAGACGCCCGGCTCACTTATGGCCGTGACCGTTTACCGGTGTTGATTGCCTTCGCCAATTCCATTTTCCTGCTGGTGGTAACAGGCTGGATCTGCATCGAAGCCGCCGGGCGATTTATGACGCCTGAAACCGTGCTTGCAGGACCGATGTTCGTGATCGCCGTCATCGGTCTTTTGGTGAACATAGGTGCGTTTTTCATCCTTCAGCGCGGTGGTGACGGATCGCTCAATATGCGATCCGCTATCCTGCACGTGCTTGGTGACCTCCTCGGCTCGGTTGCAGCGATTGCCGCCGCCGTCGTGATCTACTTCACGGGCTGGTATCCCATTGATCCGATCCTGTCAGTTTTCGTGGCTCTGCTGATTGTTCGCTCCGCTGTCACGGTCATGCGCCAGTCTGCCCATATTCTGCTTGAAGGGGCGCCGAATGACATCGACAGGGAAACCTTGAAAACCGATTTGCTGAACGCAGTTCCCGGCCTGGAAGATGTCTATCATATCCATCTCTGGTCGCTCGCAGAGGGCAAGGTCAACGCAACCATGCATGCCACGTTGAAGCGGGAAGACAATGCGGAAATCGTGCTCAGGCAAATTCGCGAGCGGTTGAAAGCCCGGCACGGAATCGGCCACGTAACCATCGAGACAAGCGAACGCTCTTGAGGGTCCAGGCCCGGACTTCGGGCACGAAAACAGCGGCGGCCAAATATTCGGCCCGTTTACACAGGATTATATCTTGGCAGGTAAGGTGCGGGTCTGATGGCTGGCTATGACAGAAACTCGGCGCAGGATCCGGCTCCTCCGGCCTGGAACGCCAGAAGCGAAAACACCGCTCCTTCGGACGGTGCTCCAGCCATATTTACGGTCTACGTGTGCCTTGCCATTCTGGGAACGCTTGTTGCCCTGGGCGGCGCCCTGTCTGCCGCGGCCGGATTCGGTTCGTAATCCTCGCTCGCCACGGCCCCAGTGTCCTCGGGCATATTCCTCGACCTTCCCGAAAAAGTGTCTGATTCCCTCTGGCAAATACGGTTGAGCCGTTGTCGCCTTCAGCCCCCGGGATTAAAACGGGAAACCAAACCGGCGAACGCCGTTCCATTTCCATGAGGATTTCCTGCCGTGGCAGACAAGACCCAGAAGATCCTGCGCGGCAGGCTGCTCTCCTTTTCCGCGGCCCCCAAGGGACCAGACGATACGCAGGCCTACAGGTATATCGAGGACGGCGCCCTGCTGGTTCGGGACGGCAAGATCGCGGCCAGAGGAAGCTTTCAGGACGTGGTTTCCGTTTCAGGTGAAGAAACGGCCGTGATCGATCACCGGCCGCATCTGATCCTGCCCGGCTTCATCGACACACATATTCATTTTCCGCAGGCACAGGTGATCGCGTCCTGGGCCGATCAACTTCTGGACTGGCTGAACGACTACACCTTTCCAGCGGAAATGAAGTTTGCCGACAAGGCGCACGCGAACCGGATCGCAGCCGCCTTTTTCGACGCGCTTGCCGCCCACGGCACCACCACGGCGTCCGCCTATTGCTCCAGTCATCCTGCCTCGGTCGATGCTTATTTCGAGGAAGCGGAGCGGCGCGGATTGCTGATGCTTGGCGGCAAGACAATGATGGACAGGAACGCGCCTGCCGACCTGTGTGACACCGCTCAAAGTGGCTATGACGGCAGCAAGGCTTTGCTGGAGAAGTGGCACGGGCGCGGACGGGCGTATTATGTCATCACTCCGCGCTTCGCTATCACGTCGACGCCCGGGCAACTTGAAGCCGCCGGAACGCTTTTGAAGGAACATCCTGACTGCCATTTGCAGACGCATATCAACGAGAACCAAAACGAAATCGCCTATACGCTGGAGCTCTATCCGGAAGCGGTAGACTATCTCGGCGTTTACGAAGGGTACGGTCTACTTGGCAGAAAGACCTTGCTCGGTCACTGCATCCACATGAACGAGCGGGAACTGGGTGCCATGCGGGAGACCGGCGCCGTTGCCGTATTCTGCCCGACATCCAACCTTTTCCTGGGCAGTGGTCTCTTCAACAAGGCCGGGCTGGAGCAAGCCGGCGTTCGCACGGCCATTGCCACCGATGTCGGCGGCGGTACAAACTATTCGATGCTGCGAACCCTTGATGAAGGCTACAAGGTGCTGCAGCTCCAGCGCCAACGCCTCCACCCGCTCGCGTGTTTCTTCTGGGTTACGCTCGGCAATGCCGAAGCGCTGTCCCTGCAAGACAGGATCGGCACCCTTGAGCCTGGCACGGACGCAGACCTGGTGGTGCTGAATGCGCGGGCGACCCAGCCGATGGCCTTGCGGATGGAAACTGCCGAAACACTGTCGGAAGAACTTTTCGTGCTGCAAACCCTTGGCGATGATCGTGCTGTCGTTGAAACCTATGCTGCCGGAACAGCCCTGAAGTCGTGACACTTTGGCCGGGGCATACAACATGCCCCGGCGTTCGGCCGCATCAGCCAGCGTGCCCTGCCCGGAAAGGGCGGAACAGGAGCAGACTGAACCCGGCTGCCGCAAACAGGGACAACGCCAGAGCCGTCCCACGATAGACAGCAGCAAAACCGAATTCCTGTATGGGCATGGTCAAGAGTAGCGGCGAGACGACCTGCCCCAGAAACATCGCCGTCGTCACGATTCCCGAAACACTGCCACGCCGTTCCTCAGGCGCGACTTGCAAGGCAAGCAGCAGAAACGACGGCTGGACCAGAGAATAGCCAGCCCCAACCAGTGCGGCCCCACCAAGGATGAGCGGCCAGATGGCTTCAACCGAAAGAACGGCGAAGCCCAGCCCCATCAACGCAAATCCGGCACCAAAAGACGCTGACAGACCCAGAAGCGTGCTGATCCGCCGGTAGGCTATCGCAACGATGCCTCCCGTGAGCGTTAGTGCACCGAGCCCCATCGCTGTGCCCGACGCGCTCTCAAGGCCGTTTTCCTCCAGATAAAACGGCAACTGACTGGGCATCAGGAAAAAGAACATCACGGTGACCATTGTCAGAAAGCCCAAGGCCAGAGCGGGAACGAACCAGCCTTTTGGTGGCACAGCGACGTGGCTTGCCGATCTGTCGCCAGAGTTTTCGCGCCGGGTGTTCCGTTCCCGCTTCAGGATCGGCAGCAGCAATGGCACAAGCAGAACCGGCAACATAAAGACCAGGAACGGCAATCGGGGGGACAGTCCCGCGAGCCAACCGGCAAAGCCGATGAACAGGAACCCACTGAAATTGACCGCCGCTGTCTGCCAACCCATGAAGGCACTTCGGCGCTGACCGGAAAACAGGTCTCCTACCAGCGCAACTTGGGCTGTCATCGTTATGGCGACAGCAACACCCAGCAACAGTCGGCTGATCAGGATCGACTGCAGATCCGGCAGATATGCGCCTGCGCTGCCAGCAAGGGCAAACAGCAGAACGCCGAACAAAAGCAGCGGCCCTCTACCGAACCTGTCAGCCGCCAAACCTGCAAACGGTGCAATCAGGACAACCGAGAGAGACGGCGCTGCGACCAGGAAGCGGGTCAGGTAGGCCGCGCCGGGTTCATCCGGGAAACTTGCCTCAAGCGCCGGCAAGGCCGGGCTTATGGTGGCATTGGCCATGATTTTCAAAGTAGCCGTCATCAGCAGCGCGATTGCCGCCGTTTCCAGCCAGAGCGGTCGCCCCGATGATGAAGCTTTATCCGACATGTTTGTTTTTTCCTTGCGTTTTGAAAGCCAGGAGCACAGCCTACAAATTCAAGTCGACTTGAGGTCAATAGATGAAATTCATGGATATTTCAGAAGTGTCGAAGCATACCGGCATCGCAGCGTCCGCAATTCGCCACTATGAGGAAAAAGGCCTGATCACGTCGGTGGGGCGCCGGGGGCTGAAACGTCTGTTCGGGCCCGACGTTCTGGACCAGCTCGCGCTGATCACCCTTGGCAAGACCGGCGGGTTTTCACTGGAAGAGATCAAGGCGATGTTCGGTCCTGACGGTCGACCCGCCCTCTCCCGGCCAGGCCTTCACCAGAGAGCGGATGAACTCGACAGGCAGATCCACACCCTGGAAGCGCTGCGCGACATGATCCGTCACGTCGCCGACTGTCCGGCCTCCTCACACACGGAATGTCCGAAATTTCAGCAGTTGATCCGGATCAGCGGACGTAGAAACCGTGGTGAACGGGTTCTTTGGCCACCAAAACCAGCCGGATCGATTTCCGGACGCCGCAGGTCATCACCGTCTTGAAAAGAACAAGATGAGCTGACGTGCCTGCCGCTGGAAGAGCCCGCGTTTCGGTGGCTTTTCGTGATGTTCTTCGACCGACCGAATGACACCGCGCACGATCAGGATGGCGGCAACCCCGAACAAGATACCTCCGGCCGCCTGTCCGATCAGAACCCCGGGCGCTCCGTATAGCATTCCACCGACCCAGACAAAGGGAATGGTGCCGACGGTGTGCCGCCCCCAGTTGAGCATGGTGGAATAGAACGGACGGCCCAGGTTGTTGAAACAGGCATTCGCAACGAAAATCGCGCCGTTGAAAAAGAAGGCCAGAGCCAAGGGGCCGCAGAACAGATAAATCAGGGTCAGGGCGACGCCATCCGCTTCAAACAGATGTGCAATCGGACCGCGGAGCAAGAACAGAACAAGTGCGGCAAAGCCGACCACAAGGGCTGTGAACAGAAGCGCTTCGCGCAACGTGTCACGAACCCGGTCAAACCGTCCGGCCCCGTAGTTCTGGCCCACAATCGGGCCCACAGCACCGGACAGGGCGAAGATGGTTGCGAAGGCCAGAGGCGACATGCGGGCAACCACTGCCATTCCCGCCACGGCGTCTTCTCCGAATTCGGCCATGGACCGGGTTACCCAGGCCTGCCCGACTGGCGTCGCAAGCTGGGTCAGTATGGCAGGACAGGCAATTGCCGCAATCGACGGCATATCCCTGAAAAGAGCCATAGGACGCGGCAAAGCCAAACCACCGTGAAAACGAAAGATTGGTGCGAGCGCGAAAACGGCTATGGCAACCCGAGACGCTGCACTTGCTATCGCCGCACCCGTCAGCTCCAGGTCGAAGCCGAAGATCAGGATCGGATCGAGCACCGCATTCACAATGCCTCCGATGATGGTTGACATCATTGCCCAACGGGCATCGCCATGCGCCCTCAGAACGGCGCCGCCCGCCATACCAAGCAACAGCAAGGGCAAGGTCGGTACGATGATCGCCAGATAATGAACCGCAAGATCGTGCGTTCGTCCTGTTGCACCGATCAACGTGGCCAGCGGCCCCAGGGAAAACCAGACAGCCACGGCAAAGACAGCGCTGAAGAGAACGCCCACTGTCAGGGCATTGGAGGCCTGCTGCCTTGCACCTTCTCTGTCCCCTGCCCCCAGCGCCCTGGACACAAGCGCACCCGCAGCGATGGCAACTCCGATGTTGAACGATGTGGTGAAGAACAGGATCGCGCCGGCATAGCCCACCGCGGCTGCCAGTTCAGCCTTGCCCAGCATGGAAATGAAGATCATGTCGACAAAATCGACGGCAAAGATCGCCATCAGTCCCACAGATGCTGTCAGCGACATCACGGTCACATGGCGAAACAGACTGCCGGACAGAAATTTTGCCTCTGTTGCAGGCTCCTGATCTTTCACATTCGAATTCAGCGGCTTGCCCTCGTCGTGCATGGCCCCAGACTATCCCAAGCGCCGGCAGGTATTGCTACATACAAAAAACCCGCCGGATCGCTCCGGCGGGTTTTCCGAACTGGTAACTTCCAGATCCAGCGATTAACGCTTGGAGAACTGGAACGACCGGCGTGCCTTGCGCTTACCGAACTTCTTACGTTCAACAACGCGGCTGTCGCGGGTCAGGAAGCCGTTCTTCTTCAGAACGCCACGCAGTTCCGGCTCGTAATGGGTCAGAGCCTTGGACAGGCCGTGGCGCACGGCGCCAGCCTGACCGGACAGACCACCGCCGGTAACCGTTGCGATAACGTCGTACTGGCCTGCACGGTCGGTCAGCATGATCGGCTGCTGAAGGATCATCTGAAGAACCGGACGAGCGAAATACTCGGTGTAGTCCTTCTTGTTGACCACGATCTTGCCGGTGCCCGGCTTGATCCAGACGCGGGCAATAGCGTCTTTACGCTTGCCAGTTGCATAGGCCCGGCCATTGGAGTCCAGCTTCTGGACATGGACCGGAGCTTCGGGGGCAGCGGTTTCGACCGCGCCGCCCAGTTCTTCCAGGGATTGCAGCTCAGCCATCGTTAAGCCCTCTTGCCATCATTCTTTGCGTTGAGGCCCTTGACGTCGACGAGTTCCGGCGACTGAGCTTCATGCGGGTGGGTCGGACCAGCGTAGACCTTGAGGTTCTTAAGCTGCTTGTTGGACAGAGGACCGCCCGGCATCATGCGCTGTACGGCTTTTTCCAGAACGCGTTCCGGGAAACGGCCTTCCAGGATGGCACGAGCCGTGCGCTCCTTGATGCCGCCCGGATGGCCGGTGTGCCAGTAGTACTTCTTGTTGTCGTACTTGCGGCCGGTGAACACAACCTTGTCGGCATTGATGACGATGACGTTGTCACCAGTGTCAATGTGAGGCGTGAAGGTCGGCAGATGCTTGCCGCGCAGGTGATTGGCGATGAATGCGGCAAGACGGCCGACAACCATTCCTTCTGCGTCGATCAAGATCCACTTTTTCTCGACCTCAGCCGGCTTGGCAGAGAAGGTCTTCATGAGATTGATCCGTACTGGTCGGTTAAAGAAAAGGCCCGCGCGGCCTGTATCAAGCCAGCGAACGGACCAAAATTTCGTTCGGTGGCGCTTATACGCTTACCCGGAATGGGCGTCAAGAACCTTATTTCTCACAACGTTCTATTTTTCTTTTATTTTTCAATTACTTAAAAAAACGGTATCATAATACCGTATATTTTCGCCTGTTTGAGCGTACCAGACTCCTGCAATTCGAGGCGTCCCGAGAATTTCTCAGCACGCTTTACCCCAAATGGAAGCTTGATTGCGCTGTTTGTTGGCCTCGAAACACATTCCAAATTTGCAGCTTGCCTGGCAGATCCCGGCGACGATCAGGCGGATATCCGGGATCAACACGAACTGATCGGGGTGCGATCATCGCGGCGGTACGGAATATGTAGCCGTCGCGTGGGCAACGAGTTCTTCCTGCCCCTCACCTGCGATTGAGCAATCAACCACCGCAAGACGCTTGCCAAGCTTCAGGAGCCGGCACGTGGCAAGAAGATCGCCCGCGTCCGGTTTGCGCAGGAAGTTGATGTTCAGGTTGGTGGTGACCGCAAGCGCCACCGGGCCGATGTGAGCCAGAATCACGACATAGGCGGCAAGGTCAGCCAGCGCCATCATAGAAGGACCGGACACAGTACCACCTGGACGCAGATGCAACTCGTTGGCAGACAGGCGTACCACCGCTTCTCCGGGTGAAACACTGTCGATCGCGTAAACGCGCCCACCGGCATGGATTTGCGGGAACTCTCTGTCCAGCATCTCCATGATTTCCGTACCTGTCATTACCGGCGTCATTCAGCCTCCCCCCTATCCTTCTCATTTTCCGACCGTAATCTGATTTCATCTTACGTTTGCGTCAATTTGTTTCTTGAGCAAAACCATATCCGGTCACACAAGTGCCTCACTTCAAACCTTTGTCGGGTTGCCTTCCTTTTTCAGACAAAGGGTTCGTCCGTTGACCAAACTGATTTCAGCTTTAAGCAAAGTGTTTTCCGTTCGAAGTTTTCACTCTTTGCCCCCGCTTGTAGCGGTGGTCTCTGCCGTGATCTCACCTCAGGCCGCCCTGGCCGAGGTCAGAAACTATCTCTACACAAGCGCCGGCGCGTTCTCGCAGACGCAGTCTCTGCTGACCAATCCAGAGCTTTCCGGAGTACAGATCCTCTACAACTGGAGAATGCTTGAACCTGAAAAAGGGCGTTACGATTTCACGGCAATCGAACGCGATCTGGCCATTGCTGAAAAGTATGACAAGGCATTCTTCCTTCAGCTTCAGGACCGTTTCTTCTCCGAAGATGCCCGCTACCTGCCGGACTACATTCTGGAAGATCCTGTTTATGCAGGTGGCCTGGCCCGTCAGGTCGATGACAGCGAAGCTGAAAACCCAAAGCCGGAGGGCTGGGTCGCCGTTCAGTGGAACGAAGCCCTTCGCGGTCGGTTTCAGGCCCTTTTGACCGCCCTCGCGGAGAATTTCGATGGCCGCATCGAAGGTCTCAACCTGCCGGAAAGCTCCATGGACATCGATAGAGCAAAGGACAAGACAGAATTCACCTGCGATGCCTATTTCGATGCGACCCTGGAGAACATGGCCTTTGCCCGAAGCGCCTTCCAGAAATCCCAAGTGGTGCAATACATAAACTTCTGGCCCTGCGAATGGGCAAACAGCGAAGGCTATATGCAGCGCAGTTTTGAGAAGGCAGCAGAACTGGGCATTGGTCTGGGTGGGCCGGACATCGTTCCAAACCGAAAGGCGCAGATGAAAAACTCCTACCCTTTCTTCCACCAGTATCAGGACAAATTGCCGGTGATCGCGATGGCGATTCAGGAGCCCACCCTGCAATACGTCAATCCGGACACGGGCAAGGCGTTTACCCGGTCGGAATTTGTCGAGTATGCCACAGGATATCTCGGGGTCGACATCATCTTCTGGAGCGCATCGGCTCCCTGGCTGCAGTGAAGCCTGCAGCAGGATTGCAGATCCCCCGGAGTTCTTGAACCAGTCGAAAAAAGCCCTCGCTTCTGGCTGTCTCCAGAAGCGAGGGCTTTGTTGTTAAGCTGACGGGCGGCCTCTAGCCGCGCCGGCGGCCTCTGCGTCGTCCGGAACCAGAGGCATCGTTTTCCGCGCGGGCAGCGTCGGCTTCCTTGTTCGGCGGGGATACAAGCGGGCCGATTTCGGTGATGACCTCTTCGAGCGTAGGCCGGTCACCTGCCTGATGCGCATCCACCGCGGCACGCATTGCCGCGAGATGAACCGGTGACGTGCCGCAGCAACCACCGACAATCCGTGCGCCCGCATCGAGCGCCATATGTGCGTATTTGGCCATCAGTTCCGGGGTTCCAGTGTAGACAACCTCATCGCCCTTGATCTGCGGGATGCCGCAGTTGGCTTTCGCAACAACGATGGCATCCGGGTAGGCTTCGGTTATGTCCATGATGGCTGCCAGAAGATCTGAAGCACCGACACCACAATTGGAACCGATTGCAACCGGCGTGCAGGCAAATTGCGCCTGAAGATCGCCCAGCCCCTTGGGAGACAGGCCCATCATCGTCTTGCCGGCAGTGTCGAAACTGGCGGTAATGACAAGCGGCACGTCGAAATTCTGCGCAGCTTCTGCGGCCGCCTTCATCTCTTCGACGGCAGACATGGTTTCCACCCACAGAATGTCGGCGCCACCTTCGACCAGTGCTTCCATCTGCTCCTTGAAGGCTGCGACGCCCTCTTCATAGCTGAGCGCACCCAGAGGCTGAAAAAGCTCACCGGTTGGTCCGACAGAACCGCCGATCAGAACCGTTCGTCCCGAGGCTTGCGCCACATCGCGCGCCAGTTTCACGGCGGCAATATTGAGTTCCCCAACGCGACCTTCCGCCTTGTGCAGCTTCAGCCGATGACGATTGCAGCCGAAGGTGTTCGTCAGAATAATATCGGATCCGGCATCGACAAAGGACTTGTGAAGCGCGATAATCTTTTCCGGTTCGTCTGTGTTCCACAGTTCCGGCGCATCGCCGGAAACGAGACCCATTTCAAACAAATTGGTTCCGGTAGCGCCGTCGGCAAGCAACGCTCCCTTTCGGGCAAGCAGCTCTTCCAGCTTGGACATTCAGCAGTCTTTCGTCTTGTTGGTGTCGTTTGTACCCGTTCGGGGGCTTTCGCCTGCAATAGCAGACCGCGAAAGAAAATCCATAGACGCCTCTTTTCTTCCAAAATAATCGAACCTGCGGTTGTTGCCGAGCGAGTGTTGCCCTCGGTGGGTCACTCCCCTGAAACGACTGCCGGGCCATCCTGGAAACGAAACGTCTTCCCTCGCCTGAATGCCATTTCCGAAATCACTTTTCAGGGTGCAAAGTCAATGGACTTTCCTGCCAAAATGAAGCAACAAAGCGCTATGACGCTTTTACGGTATTGTGCGACGGTTATGGAGCCGGGTTGTCAAGGCTCCTGAGAAAGACTAAGCGCAACCAAACTCATCTTGGGAGCATAAGATGTCAGACGCCGCCCCATCTGGCCGTCGAGGAAGAAGCGCACGCCGCGAACGCCGGCAAGCAGGCCCCGCCAGCCTGGCCATTCCGTATATCTCGCGCAACATTCCGAACTTCGACATTCTGAGCGACGAAGGCGCGGAACGAATTGAAGCCAACACCGACCGAATTCTCGCCGAAATCGGCCTCGAATTCCGGGACGATCCGGAGGTTATCGGCATCTGGAAGGAAGCCGGTGCTGATGTCGACGGCGAACGCGTCCGCTTTCCCAAAGGCATGCTGCAGGAGCTGGTGAAAACGGCTCCCTCGCAATTTACCCAACACGCACGCAATCCTGCCCGCAACGTGGAGATCGGCGGCAACAACCTCGTCTTTGCTCCGGTCTACGGTCCTCCCTTCGTCACCGATCTCGACAAGGGTCGTCGGTATGGCACGATCGAGGATTTCCGCAACTTCGTGAAACTGGCCTATATGTCGCCCTGGATGCACCATTCCGGGGGCACCGTGTGCGAGCCTGTCGACCTGCCGGTCAACAAGCGGCATTTCGATATGGTCTATTCCCATATCAAGTACTCCGACAAACCGTTCATGGGATCGGTCACCGCGCCGGAGCGCGCCGAAGATTCCGTCAAGATGGCGCAGATCACCTTCGGGGAAGAATTCGTCGACCAGAACTGCGTCATGATCCAGTTGATCAATGCCAATTCACCTCTGGTTTTCGATGCGACCATGCTTGGCGCCCTGAAGGTCTACGCCCGGCATAATCAGGCCTGTATCGTTTCGCCGTTCATTCTGGCAGGTGCCATGAGCCCGGTGACGGTTGCCGGTACACTGTCGCAGGTATTGGCAGAAGCCCTGGCAGGTTGCGCCCTCACACAGTTGATTCGTCCCGGTGCGCCGGTCGTTTTCGGTGCCTTCGTGAGCTCGATTTCCATGCAGTCCGGCGCACCGACCTTCGGCAGCCCGGAAGGGTCCCTGCTTCTCAATGGTGCAGCGAAGCTCGCCCGCAGGCATAATCTGCCATTCCGCTCGGGCGGTTCGTTCACCGCCTCCAAGACCCCGGACGCGCAATCCGCACAGGAGTCCGCCCAGACCATTCTGGCGACAGTGCAATCCGGTGTGAACTTCTGTCTGCATGCGGCAGGTTGGCTGGAAGGTGGCCTGTGCTCGTCTTACGAAAAATTCGTGATGGACGCGGACCAGCTCGGCATGATGCATGTTCTGGCCAAGGGGATCGAGATTTCCGAAGAGACCCTGGCGATGGATGCGCTTCAGGAAGTGGGCCCAGGCGGCCATTTCCTTGGCGCCGCGCACACGCAGCGCAACTTTGAGAGCGCCTTCTTCAGGTCCTCCATCGCGGACAACAACTCATACGAGCAATGGCTTGCCGACGGGCAACTGAATGCCGCACAGCGGGCCAACGCACGCTGGAAGGAACAGCTGGCGGGCTATACCGGCCCTGAGCTGGACCCTGGCATTGACGAGGCCCTGATAGCGTTCATGACCGAGCGCAAGAGCTCCTTCCCGGACAGCAACGTCTGATCCTGTTCATAAATTCAGCTACGCGCCCCGCAATTTTGCGGGGCGTTTGTTTTAAAGTGATTTTCAAATCCTGCTCTTGCAAACCTGCCACGTTTTTTAACAACAATCAGAAGAACTACGTTTTTTTATGTATGTAGCCTTTTCCAGCATTTCTGCATGGGATAAAGGTTGCCAAACCCTGCGTTTGCGAGGTAGCTGGAAACGCTGTTTGGCATGGGATAAGCTTACGCAGGGCAGCAGTGGGACTGGGTCGCGCCGGTCTTCGATTTTTCTTGAGGGAGCTTGCACGAATGACTGTTTACAAATTGTAAGTTTCCATATGTAACTCAATAACTTGACTGTTCCCAACTAATAAAAACAGGTTGTTCTGTGGCGTCGCTTACATCAAACATCGATATTCTTGGTTATTCTACCCGACTTCCCGGCGCCAATGATTCTGCCGAATTCTGGACATTGTTGAAAAACGGCAAATGTGCCGTCACATCCGTATCCAATGACCGCTGGCCTCTCGCCCGGTTTGGCCATCCTGTTCAAAGCACCTCGGGCAAAAGCTACACCTGGGCCGCCGGACAGCTTGATGACGTCTGGGGATTTGACCCGTCTTTTTTTGGCGTCTCCCCGCGTGAAGCCGTGCAGATGGATCCGCAGCAGCGCCTGCTGCTGCAGCTGGTCTGGGAAGCGCTGGAACACGCGAACATCCGCCCGAGCGACCTGGCGGGATCAAATACCGGCGTTTATGTAGGTGCGTCCTCGCTGGATTACCACCATCGTTTCCTGGTCGATCCGGCCATGGCCGACATGCAGTTCATGACCGGCAACACGCTGTCGATCGTTTCCAACCGGATTTCCTACATCTACGACCTCCGCGGCCCGAGCTTTACAGTCGATACCGCGTGCTCCTCGTCCATTGTTGCCCTTCACGAAGCTGGTTCAGCCATCGAGTCCGGCCAGATAGACACTGCCATCGTCTGCGGCGTCAGTCTTCTGCTCAGCCCATTTGCCTTTGTCGGCTTCTCTCGCGCCACGATGCTGTCTCCGACCGGCCTCTGCCAGGCATTCGATGCCAATGGTGACGGTTACGTTCGCTCGGAAGGCGGCGCAGTGATCGTTCTGCGTTCAGCCCGGGCGGGAGTTCCGGAAGGTGCCAAGAGCCACGGCAAGCTGCTGGCGACCGGCATCAACGCCGATGGCCGCACCGTTGGCCTGTCGCTGCCCTCCCCGTACGCACAGGCAGATCTTCTGCGCGAAATTTACGACGGCCTGGAGATCGATCCGAACGAGCTTGCCTTCATCGAGGCTCACGGCACGGGTACGCGTGTCGGCGATCCCGCAGAAGCTGACGCGCTTGGCAAGGTTATCGGTCAGAAACGCGACAAGGTGCTGCCCATCGGGTCGGTCAAGACAAATGTCGGTCACCTAGAACCTGTGTCGGGCCTCGTCGGCCTTCTGAAGGCCATCATGGCTCTGCGGGAAGATCTGCTGCCGCAGTCGCTCCATTTCAGGAACCCCAACCCGGATATTCCCTTTGACGAGCTGAACCTCAAGGTTGCCGGCGAAGCCATGGCCCTTGAGCGTGATGGCAGCCGCAGGCTTGCAGGTGTCAATTCCTTCGGTTTCGGCGGTACGAATGCGCACGCGGTCATCGGCGATCCGGATCCCGTCACCAACGCGGCTTCGTCCGCGCCGGTCGAAGCGCCTCTCGTGATCAGTGCCCGATCCAAGGATGCCTTGCAGCAACTCGCCGGAAAATTCGCCGACTGCCTCGACAGCGAAGCGGATGAAACCGCCGGAAACATCATTGCCTCGAGCGCCCATGGCCGCGACCTTCTGTCGGAGCGTCTGGTCGTGCTTGGCAAGACAAGAGCG
The DNA here is from genome assembly GCF_008107695.1 of Stappia sp. BW2. Taxonomy (GTDB): domain Bacteria; phylum Pseudomonadota; class Alphaproteobacteria; order Rhizobiales; family Stappiaceae; genus Roseibium. The sequence goes on from NZ_VIRG01000070.1 coordinate 1,739,454, forward strand.
GAAAAACTCGACGCACTGCGGTCGTTTGCCGAAAGTGGCGATGAAAGCACCGACCTTGTGTCCGGAAGCGTCATCAAGGCAAACGCGAAAGTCGGGTTTGTCTTTTCCGGTAACGGGTCTCAATGGGCCGGCATGGGGCAGGAAGCCTATCAGGCTGATACCGCCTTCCGGACTGCTTTTGACAAGGTCGACAAGATCTTCATGGGTCTGAGCGGATGGTCTCTCGTCACGACGCTTTTTGCGGAAGACCTTGAAGCCGATCTGGAGCGCTCCGAGATCGCTCAGCCACTTCTGTTTGCCATTCAGGTCGGTATCGTGGAGTCCCTGCGACAGCGGGGCATTACCGCGGCCGGTACGGCAGGCCATTCGGTCGGTGAAGTGGCCGCAGCGTGGTGTGCAGGTGCTCTTGACCTCGAACAGGCGGTTCGGGTTATCCGTGCGCGTTCCAGTGAACAGGAAGTCGTTCGCGACCTGGGTTCGATGGCCGCCCTGCTTCAGCCGGCAGATCAGGCAATTGCCGCGATCAAGGAAAGCGGTCTACCCAAGCTGGAGCTTGCCGCAGACAACAGCCCGCGCAGCGTCACCATTTCCGGCGACAGCGAAAGCCTTGATGCCTTCGCGAAATTTGCCCGCAAGAAAAAGTGGGCCATGCGCCGCCTTAACCTGGCGTACCCTTTCCACAGCGCCCTGGTTGACCCGATCGAGAAACCGCTTCTTGCAGCTCTGGATGGCCTTTCGCCCACCGCCGCGTCACTGCCCTTTTATTCCACCGTTACCCCGGATGAGCGCGATGTGAGCGTTGATGCCGAATACTGGTGGCACAACGTGCGCCAGCCGGTCCGGTTTGCAGCCGCGATGGAAAACATGGCTGCCGATGATTTCTCCGTCCTCATCGAGATCGGCCCGAAGCCTGTACTCGGCACCTATGTGAACGATGTTCTCCGGGCGAAGGGCAAGAAGGCCAAGGTTCTGGAAACACTGAAGGAACCGTCCAAGAAGGCAGTTGCGACCAAAGGCAACCCGCTTGATCGGATCGCGGCGTCCGTTCTTGCCCATGGCGGTCAGACGGATCTGCTCAGTTTCGTTGGTGAACGCCCAGGCCATCTGGTTCCGCTGCCATCCTATCCCTGGCAGAATTCCGAGTATCGTCCGGAAAACAGCTCTGAACGCGTCGATTTCATGTTCGGTCAGACCTGGCCGCTGCTCGGCTACCGGCTGCGTCAGGATACCGCCGAGTGGTTCAACCACATCGACAGCGCTTCCCTTCCCTTCCTGCAGGATCACAAGGTTGAGGAAAGCGTCGTCTATCCGGCTGCTGGCTACATCGAGATGAGCCTGCGCGCAGCGCTCCGTTGGAGCCGGAGCGACCAGATCGAACTGCGCGATTTCGACATTCTGCGCCCGTTGGTGATCGAAGGCGACGAAGTGTGGGAGACTCAGGTCCGTATTTCGCCCGACGACCATGTGCTTGAGATCCTGTCGCGCCCGCGCCTGTCCGACAACGACTGGTCGCTGAACGCCCGCGGAACTTTTCTGACGCCTTCGACCACATCCCGAACGCCTTGGCTGAAGACAGGTGACGGCGTCGTTTCCGAACTTGATCACGAGACCCTTTATACGGTCACCAAGGGCTTCGGCCTTAACTACGGCCCGGCCTTCCGCCGGGCAGATAAAGTCGTCAAACACTCGAACACCAGCGCAACCGTCACGCTGTTGCCGCAGGACGAAATCCTGGCTGACTACTCGTTCTCGCTCTGCCCGACGTTGGTGGATGCCGGTTTCCACGGCCTGTTTGCGTTGCTCGACGGCGTCAAGGACGTTCCGCAAAACACGTCGTTCCTTCCGATCCGTCTCGGCACCTTGCGTCTTCTGGCGCCGGAAACTCTTCCAGCTTCCGTGCGCATTGAAGTGACCAAGGCCTCGCCGCGGTCAATCGAAGCAAGCTTCGAGTTCCTGGATGCCGAGGGGCTGACAATCGCCCGCCTCACCAAGACCCGCTTCAAAGCGGTGACCCTTGGGCAGGATACACGCCCCGATGATCTGGTCTATCGGCAGATTGCTACACTTCTCCCCGCACAGGACCGTATCTCCCCGCTAAAGGAAACCTTCGAAGGTTTACCTGCATTGGCTGGCAACCTCGATCTTCTGGGCTCGGACGATCAGGAACTCGACGACAGCAGGGTTCTGATAGAAGCTCTTGGCCGAACGATTGCGCATAAGACTCTCTTCGATCTCTTTTCGGGTCGAAAGGTCGAGTTGGAAGCGCTGGTCACAGCTGGAGAGTTGCATGAAAGCGCGATCCCTCTGGCAGCGAGCCTCTTCGGCTGGCTGGTGGAAAGTGGTCTGTGCACGCAAAGCGACGATGGTTTCGAGCTTTCGGACCCATCCGGCAATCCGGATGCTTCACAGCTTCTGCAAGCCCTGACCGATGGTGGCGGCGAACATATTGCCGAGGCGGCCTTGCTGGCACGTCTTTGGACCGGTTTGCCGGATGTTCTCAAATTCGGCCTGCAGGAAGCTTCCGGTAAGGAATATTCCTCAAGCCTGTTCGATGCCTACCGTACGTCGTCTCCGGCAAAGCACGCGCTTTCCTCTGCCTTGCAGGCGGGTGTACAGAGCCTCATTGCCGGCTGGCCGAATGATCAGGCTCTCAGAGTGCTTCTGGTTGGAGCCAACAGCGGACTTGCGGCGGCAATCGACAACGCGCTCGATCCTACCTACATGGCGCTGACTGTGACCGATGCTACATCGTCTGCAGTCGGTCGCGGCGAGCGGCTTTGGCAGGGTAGCTCGGCGACAGAATTTGTCGAACCGGGCGAAACTTCCTTCACGTATGACCGGCATTTCGACATCGTGTTGTTCGACACGTCTCTTGCCGAGATCGATGCCGACAGCTTGAAGCGTTTCACGAAGTCCATTGTCCCCGGCGGTCTTGTGTTGGGCGCGGAACCGCTGCCGCATCCTCTCACCGACCTTATCATGGGTGTCGGTTCTTCCTGGTGGGACGAAGGCGCCACTGCCGAATTCCCGATTTCCAGACAGCAAGCCGACTGGACCAAGGCGCTGGAAGCTGCAGGCCTGACGGACGTCCAGACCGTGCCGCTCAAGAGTGCGTTGATCGAAGCCGATCTGATCTGCGCACGTGCTGGCGAGCACGTCGCCGAAGTGGCAGACACGACAGGCGAGGAAGCATCGGACGTTGAGGCCGAGCAGAAAAAGTATCTGCTCCTGACCAGTTCCGAAGGCGCGTCTCACCGTCTCGCGGAAGGCCTGAAGGCTTGCCTGAATCGGAAAGGTCACGCGGCCACCCTTCTGGTACCGGGCGAAGTTACCGAACAACTTGGCGACGACATCTGGAGCGTCGCGCTTGGTGACAAAGGTGACGCCCAAGCACAAGACGAAGCGCTCAACGCACTCGTGGCGGCCCACAATGGCCGGGTCATTCATCTGCTGGGTGCCTATGCTGCTCCGGCAGATGCTCTGGCCTCTGTCGATGGCCGTGCCTACAGCCTGATGACACTCCTCAAGGCGCTCGGGCCGAATGGTGGTGAATTCACGCTTCTGGCTCCAGCCGGTGCTCAGGATATTGCCGGCGGCAAACCCGCCGCCCCCGAGCAGGCCGGTATCTGGGCGTTCGGCCGCGTAGTCATGAACGAATACCCGGATGCGAACCTGAAGCTGATCGACGTTTCGCCAGATCTGGAACCGGGCATTGCCGCCGCCCGAGTGGCAGATGAAATTCTGATTGCCAATTGCGAACGGGAAATCGTACTCGACAGCAAGACTCGCTCCGGCATCCGCCTGGTAAAAGGCGGTGTGCTTTCAAGCTTCACTTTGCCAGAAGGCGCAAAACCGGCCATGCGGCTTGATATCCTTCGGCAAGGATCTCTGGACCAGCTCGCCTGGCATGCCGTGGAGCGCAAGCCGCTTGAAGGCAAGGATATCGAAATCGCCGTTGAAGCCAGCGGCCTCAATTTCCGAGATGTGATGTGGGCGCTTGGCCTGCTGCCGGAAGAAGCTCTCGAAGACGGTTTTGCCGGCCCGACACTGGGTATGGAATGCTGTGGTCATGTCGTCGGCTGCGGTCCGGATGTGACCCGCTTCCAACCGGGCGACAAGGTCATCACCTTCGCCCCGGCCTGCTTTGCCTCTCATGTGACGGTCGATGAAAGCGGCTGTGCACCGATGCCGAGTACGGTTAGCGCGGAAGAAGCAGCTACGATCCCGGTTACCTTCCTCACCGCCTATTATGCCCTCGTGCATCTGGCTGCCCTTAGCGAAGGTGAAACCGTCCTGATCCACGGCGGCGCAGGTGGTGTCGGTCTGGCTGCTTTGCAGATCGCCAAGTGGCGCGGTGCCAAAATTATCGCGACAGCCGGATCGGAAGACAAGCGCAACACGCTGAAACTGCTCGGGGCCGACGTTGTTCTGGATTCTCGAAGCCTGGCGTTCGTTGATGCCGTCATGGAAGAAACTTCCGGCGAAGGCGTCGATGTGGTTCTGAACTCGCTGTTTGGCGAGGCCATGGAACGCAGCATTGAGGTTCTGAAACCATTCGGCCGCTTCCTGGAACTGGGCAAGCGCGATTACTACGGCAACACCCGGATCGGCCTGCGTCCATTCCGTCAGAACCTGACCTACTTCGGTATCGACGCCGACCAGTTGCTGACCCGCCAACCCCAACTGGCTGTCGATCTGTTCGTCAAGCTGGTCGAGCTCTTCGAAGCCGGAACCTTGCGTCCCTTGCCGCATCGGTTGTTCGAGGCGGCGGATGTGGTCGATGCTTTCCGCCTGATGCAGCAGGCCGGACATATCGGCAAGATCGTGATCCGCCCACCGGCAGTTCCCGAAAGCGTGCCGACCAAGCGTGAAATCTCGTTCGACGGCGACGCCGTCTACCTCATTGCTGGTGGGTTCGGCGGTTTCGGTGCGGCATTGCTTCACCGCCTTGCCGATCACGGAGCCAAGTCACTGGCGGTTCTCAGCCGGCGGGGCGATTCCAGTGAAGACGCTCAGGAAGTCATCCGCCAACTGACCAAGCGTGGCGTCTCCATCAAAGGTTACGCGTGCGACATCACCGATGAAGCTGCTGTCAAGAAAGCGCTTGCGGAGATCCGAGGCGAAGGGCGCCCGATCAAGGGCGTGTTCCATACCGCGATGGTGCTGAATGACGTGTTGATCGCCAACATGGATCACGATGGCCTGACCAGAGTGCTGGCACCCAAAATTCGCGGTGCGGAGCTCCTGGATAGGCTGACGGCCGACGATCCGCTCGATCACTTCGTGCTGTATTCGTCCGCCACGACGCTTGTCGGCAATCCGGGGCAGGCAAACTATGTTGCCGCCAACGGCTACCTGGAAGGGCTTGCGCGCAAACGCCGCGCAGAAGGCCGTCCCGGACTGGCTGTTGCGTGGGGTGCGATCTCCGATGCGGGCTACCTTGCCCGCAACGAAGAGGTCAACGAGATGCTGTCCCGCAAGCTCGGGCGCCATGCCTTGACCGCCAAGGAAGCTCTCGATGGCCTGATGTCGCTTATGGTGCAGCCGTCACAGGAAGATACCGGCCTTGCCGCTATGGGCTACGCGCGTATCGATTGGCAAGCAGCACGGAAAGATCTGACTCTCGTTGGAACCCCGCTTGTCAGCCTGCTCGGCCTTGGCGACGAGGACGAGACCGGCGCAGATGGAGCAATCAATCTGGCTGCCATGCTGGACGGCATGGATCAGGTAACTGCCGCTCAGACGGTTGCCAAGCTTCTGGCTGCTGAAATCGGCAAGATCCTGCGAATTGCTCCCGAGGAGATTGATCCGCACAAGCCGCTGTCCGATATCGGCATGGACTCGCTGATGGCTCTGGAACTGCGCATGAGTGCGGAACGGCAGCTGGGGATCGACATTCCATTGATGTCTCTGGCAAATGGCGCAACACTGATCGACTTGTCTGGCCGAGTTGCCAACCGGGTTCTGGGCGAAGAAAATGCCTCCGGTATTTCGGATGAAACACAGCAACTTGCCAGCATTCATGTGGATGACCAGCGTCAGGAATCGGAAGATCTTTCCGATATCGCTACTCAAGTTGAGAACAAGAGCCGCGAACTTGGTTCCTTCCTGTAAGCGGCCTCATAAAAGGATTTACTGGTATGGGCGCTGATGATCGCGCCAAGCTGATGGACAGCTTGAAAGCCAACCGCCGTTCTGCGCGCGGACGTACGGCGTCTTCGTCGGCTCGCCCGCAAGCAGCCCCGAAGCGAAAGGTCTATGATTTCAAGGAGCTTCCGCAGGTCAAGCAGTTGCAAATGCACCGGGCTGCGGCGGACATGATGGGAATTGAAAACCCGTTTTTCCGCCCGCATGATGGACTTGCTGCGGGAACGAGCTTCATCAACGGCAACAACTACGACAATTTCGCCTCCTACAACTATCTTGGTCTCAACGGGCATCCCAAGGTCAATGAAGCTGCGAAAGCGCATGTCGACAAGTTCGGCACAAGCGTTTCAGCAAGCCGGATCGTTGCGGGTGAGCGGCCGTTTCACGCGGAGCTGGAAGCAGCCCTGGCCAGAATTCACGGTGTGGAATCAGCAATCGTGATGGTGTCCGGGCATGCCACCAACGTCACAACGATTGGCCATCTTGTTCACAAAGGCGATCTGGTTCTGACCGATTCCTTTGTCCACAACTCCATTGCCGAAGGCGTTCGTCTGTCCGGCGCTACCCGAATGAATTTCCCGCATGATGATCTGGATGCATTGGAAAAGATGCTCGCAGATCAGCGGCACAAGTTCGACAAGGTGCTGGTTGTCGTCGAAGGTCTCTATTCGATGGATGGAGATTTCCCGGATCTGAAACGTGTCGTGAAGCTCAAACAGGCTTACGACGCCTGGCTGATGGTCGATGAAGCACATTCCATCGGGGTCCTCGGCAAGACCGGCAAGGGCATTGCAGAACATTTCGGAATAGACCCTACGGAAGTCGAAATCTGGATGGGTACACTGTCCAAGACCTTCTCGTCCTGTGGCGGCTATATCGCCGGTTCCAAAGTGCTTTGCGACTATCTCAAGGTATCGGCTCCGGGCTTCGTTTTTTCCGTCGGACTTTCTGCCGCGCTTGCAGGGGCAGCCATTGCCTCTGCCGAACTGCTAGAGCAGGAACCGGAGCGGGTGGGAAAACTTCAGAAAAACGGTGCTCTTTTTCTGAAACTTGCCAAGGAAGCCGGACTGAACACCGGCCCCAGTGCCGGCTATGCGGTTGTTCCAGTGATTGTCGGCGATTCTGCAAGTGCTGCAACGCTTTCCAATCGTTTGCTCGCAAAGGGAATCAACGCCCTTCCGATCATTTTCCCGGCAGTTCCGGAGAAGTCCGCACGTATCCGGTTCTTCATCACGAGCGAACATACGGAAGAGCAGATCCGTCGCGCCGTCGAGACAACGGCTTCGGAACTGGACGCAATGCGCGCCGATGGAACTGCCGTCGACAGGCTGATCAAGGCAGCGCGCTAAACTTCCAGCGGCTCAGCCTCGTTGCAGAACGACCCGGACACGGCGTTTGTGTCGTGTCCGGAAGGGATCAAAATCTACTTGTCGGAACCATCCCGGTAGCGTGGGTCCTGATCAATTGTTACGTCAAAACCGCCCATGAACAGATCGCCGATTTTCGTCGGCAGAAGGTTCTGAAGCCGGATCCCCCACGCAAGCAAAAACGGAAATGCGTAAAACGGCTTGCGGCGATCGATGGCGCGCCGCATCAACATTGCGGCTTTAGAGGCCGGCATTTCAAAAGGTTTTGCCCCCTGGTGGCGGGCGGACATCGGTGAAGTCACGAAGCCCGGGCAGATGATCGTCACGGACACACCGAAGGGTTTCAGCCAGCCACGCAGAGAATGGCCGTAGCTTATCAGCGCCGCCTTGGTGGCACTGTAACTTGGCATGTCAGGCAGGGCGCGCATTCCAGCCAGAGATGAAATAAGCACCAACTGTCCCTTCCGGCGTTTTTGCATCCCATCGACAACACCGGAGATGGTGTTGACCACGCCGCGGTAATTCACGTCGATCTGCCGATCACTGTCAGCGTTCGATTCCCGTGTCCGGTTCGGACCAAGTCCTGCCGTAACGCCGGCATTCGCGATGACCAGATCCAGTGGATGCCGCATGTCCAGGTCGCTCAGGTAGGCGTGCAATGCGTCTCGGTCACGAATGTCGACAGCGCTGGTTTCGCCGTCGGCGCCAAGCGCCCGTATTTCCGTCAACAGAGCTTCAAGCCGGGTTTGGTCGCGGGCGATCAGGGCGAAATAGATGCCGGGGCCGGCGAATTCACGCGCGAGCGCCTGTCCTATGCCTCCACTGGCACCGGTCAATACGATGACCTTCTGCGTTTCGCCTGCCATAATCGCCTCTCCCATGAGGATTAAATTCCAAGTTTTCTGCCCAGCCACGATGAATGACGCTTGAGGGAGGTCACCAGAAGGTGCCGCTTGTCAGTCCGCTGCTCTGCAAGCCTTGCGACCAGAAATTCCGGAGAACAAGGCAGCAAGGACACCGGGTCTATTGTACGGGCGTATTTAACGAGTGCCAGATAGACCAGTTCCGGCAAGGTGCGGCTTTTGCCCCTGCCCTCAATTTCCGTCAGGTCCTCGCAAAGCCCCCAACCCGCATAAAAGGGCGCTCCGTGAACGCAAACCTTCTTGCCTCGCAACAGCGCCTCGAAGCCGGATAAGGACGAAAAGGTCTCGATGACGTCAACGGCCTCGATGAGATCGATGATATTTGCATCTTCAGCAATATCATCAGCGTATTGCAAAGCAGTCTCACGCGGCACCCGGCCCTTGCGCAAACCTGTTTCAACGTCAGGGTGCGGTTTGAATATCAGGAATGCTTCCGGATGACGCTCACGAGCAAGCCGCAACAGGTCTAGATTGACATTCGGCGTGTTGGCGCAATCGATTGTCGCGGACCTGGACTTTCTGATTGCCGCATCGTCAGCGACCTGGCCCGGCACAAGGATCTTTTCCCTGTCGGCCGGATAGTCAAACTCCTGCGACTTGCCGAAATTGTATTTCGAAACTCGGGCGCGAATGATGAGGTCGATCAGCGCTTCGCCGCGTTGCCTTTCAGCAGGCGTCAGCTCGTATTCCTTCAGCAGAACTTCCAGCCGGCTAGGTCGCGAAGGATCGTAATAGATCCCGAGGTCGTCTACCGCCAGCATCGCCCCCCTTGCAAGGCCCGCGCCAAGACCTACAGATCGCAGGAAACCATCCTCAATGCGCAACAACGGAACTGAAATCCGTGCGCAAAGCGCTTCAAACGCAGGATCGGTTCGGCCGGCCCAGGAGTATATGCGTCCGCTGTCGGCTCGGGCGGCTGCGACTGCGTCTTGCTGTACATCGTGAAACCTGACTGCCCCACCTTTTCCGGAAAAGGTGGCATTGATGGACGGGTGGTTCCAGTACTGTGCGCCGTAACAATGGCCGGGAACGGAATTGGCCTGCCACTGCTCCTGCATCAGCGTATAGATTTCTATCGCTTCGTCAGGGCTCAGAAGAGAATTTCCATAAGGCGAGAACCAGGCGGTCCGGCAAGAAAGAACCCAATTAAGAAGGCTGTCGATAGCTATCTGCTCGCGCGCAGCCTTCTTCAGTAGCTCGGTCCAGAACGTTTCGCCGTCTGTTTGGCCTTCTTCGCCGGCCAGAATTCTCTCCAGGCTTAGACCATCTGTTCCGAGCTTGGCATCCTCGCCCGCCGCGGCGCAGGAAAACAAACGCTTACGCCATATCCCTGTAAAATCGTAGACCGACGCGTTGCTCCCATTCGATTTGTCGAACTGCCTGAGCAACGCTTTACAGGCGGCACTCCTCAAGGATTGGTCGTTCTGCTTGGAACCCGACACCGGTAAAAGAATGAGGCTGGATGGCAGGCGACGTGCTTGATGAGGCGTCGGTCCTTCCAGGATCAGAAGGGCTCCACCGGCATTAGTAAGCGCCTTGCCAGGCAGATTGGCATTCCTCAGCCACCCCGCGTGCAACGGTTTGGTACCGGCCCCCTCTGCAAGTCCGGCTTCTACAGCCGCACGCAGTCGGTCTGCCACTGGGTGAAGGTCCGGGTCGATGATCTTTACCGCTGACCTTTGTCTTTTCAACCAACCGATCATAACGGCACCCCGAGCGCACGCGCCCTTGCAAGCCTCGGTGGAGGATCGACGTAGGCACCGAAGGCATTCAAGTCCCTTTCGGCAACCTTGCGGGCAATGTTGTCCGCGGCAACCGACACACCTTCGGCATTGTGGATCGATCCACGAACCTGCGTCGAAGCGGCGAGAGCCTGAATGTATGCAGAAAGCAGGTCTTTATCCGGATAGGCCGGGGCATGCCAGAAAGTTGCGAGATCGTCCTGGTGGGTCAGACCAGCGATGTCATAGTGGGCCGGTACCAGTGTTTTTACCGGCAGGCCAGCTTGCAAGGCTTCAAGTCCAGCGGTTGAATTCAGCGTCACAACCCCAAGAGCTTCTTCAAATGGCTTTGCGAGGCCTCCGCCATCGAGAAAATGAACCCTGTCTCGCACACCAAAGCGATCCGCCAGCGTTTTTGAAACACCCGGCCAATCTTCAAAGCCGACATCAAGCGGGTGACTTTTCAAAACCAGATGGACGTCTTCAGGGGCCTCGTTGGCCAATGACCGGAACACGATCTCAAGGACCTGCTTAAAACTCTCGAATGGAGAGTGTCTGCGAAGCTGGAAATCACCTTCAAGCTGCAATGGCAAAACATAGTAGCGAACCGCCTTATCCCTGAGGCCTGCCAGCAAGCTTTCCGCTGCCCGATCTCTCTGTTTTTCTTTCAACAGCCGCGCCGCGCCTCTCAGATATTCCTGAATAGGCGGATAGATCGTATGGCGCTGATACGCTGGATACAAAGGTTTCAGAAACACATTGGTCAGATTGTAGACAACATCAGGGGCCGTCTGCAGCCAAAAGCTTGAAGGGTAACGAGGGCTTAGGTCCACCGGACCTGCAGCTTCCGCTACGCGCCGGATCGAAGCCGGATCGGAAGGAAAATGACTGAGAGTGGAGAGGCCATTGCGCTCCAGTGTCATCCAGCCGGGCCGCAAAGCCCCGAGTTCTGTCACGGCAACATAAACACCCTGCTTAATCGCTTTTTCGATTGCCACGCGATGATAAAGGCGCTGGTCCCCATGAAGGACGAGATCGGTTATTCCGTGATTGCGCAGGTAGTCGTCTATGAAGACCGGCCATTCCGACGGGTGCATCTTGTAGCTGACGCAGCCCTTTCCGTGCCAATGCAGCCAGTCGCCCGCGCAGAAGTTGATCCGGTGAACACCGAAGCCCTGGGCTTTGAGACGATCCCCCGTCAGCTTGTAGAGTGGAGATAACGGCCCTTGCAGAAAAAGGACCTGTCGTTCAGCGTTTGAGCGAGCTTCCGTAGGCACAGAATGCTCAGCCACGCCAGACATGCGTCCACCTTTCGGTTTTGCCACGACGGTCCAACTGTTCGGCAAAGGTGGTCACAATCCCTCTTGCCTGTGCCTTTTGTAAACGCGGTGGCGTTTCGCAGAAGGCTTGCGGCAGATTTACCGTGTCGGCAATCATCCGCTCCGCCATGAGATCGGCAGCCGCTTCCCTGCCTTCCTTGGTGTAGAAACATCCCTTGACCTGAATGGACGCTGCGAGCAGCCGCTCAAGCGCATCCAGCAGGTTCTGATCTGGCATCGTCGGGTTGCGCCAGAAATCATCGAGAGGATTCTGACAGGTCAGCCCTGCGATGTCGTAAAGCGCGATACCAAGCACTTTCGTGGGGCAATTCGCTCTGAGAGCATGCAGCCCGGTGGTGCTGTTGATCGTCAGGGATCCTGCTGCATGCTCCAGAAGACGGTTCAGGTTCCCCCCATCCACGAGCAAGACGCGCTTTTTCACCCGGTACTTTTTGGCAAGGGTCCGCAGGATACGGCCCCAGGGCTCCATGCCGTTGTCTAGTGGGTGTACCTTGAAGACAAGACGTGCAGAGGATGGAGCGTTTCCTGCAAAGGACTTGATCACTTCCTCCGCAGCATCGGCGATATGATCGTATTGGGAATTGTAGCGAAGCTGATAGTCACTCTGGAGCTGAAGAGGAAAGACGTAATAGGGCAAGCCGGTTGCGATGATGTCGTCAATCACGTGGTGCGCATGCCTGTTCCGGCTTTTCGCACGCGCAAACCGCGGAATGTTGCTCAGGTAATCGATCAGCGGGTGATAGAGCTTGTCCCGGACATATCGTGGATAGGACAACGCAAAGATTACGTTGGCCATATTATAGGTCACCTCGTTCACCGCTTCGTTTATGAACGGGTATTTGTAGAGTGGCTGACGGTCAATATCAGGAAGGCTGCTGCCAGCCTGCATGATGTGGTCCGGACTGTCCGGGAACCTGGAATGCGCGGACATTCCGCAATGTTCCAACGTTATCCAGTCCGGGCGAAGATAGCCGTTTTCAAAGGTCAGGCAGGTTATGCCAAGTTCAGCCCCCACTTCCGCGGCAGCCACGTGATAGGGCACGCGGTCTGCGTAATAAACGATGTGGGTGATCTTCTCTTCCCGGCAGTAGGTTCTCAGCCAGTCGGGCCATTTGCGCAAAGACCCTCTATAGGACGTGCACCTGCGATCATGCCAAGCGATCCAGTCTCCGGCACACAGATTTATCCTGCGTGTCGACGCTCCCGCCTTTTCAAGACTGTCGGCAATGGTTTTCGCAAAAACACCAGGCGGCCCTTGCAGAAACAGCACCACCATTGAACTGACTGAAACCATGCAATTTGCCAACCTACCGGCTTTAACGGCCCACCCTGTTTATCTGAGCCGTTAAATCTTCTTACGGCAACTGTTAATCCGTGAGGTTACTTACCACAGAGTAGTTGCTGATGAGCGGCGCGATAATTTGCAGGAACTTGCCAAGCTCAGCAGTCGGATGGTTCGAAACGAACAGGATGTCCTTGTCTCTCATCTCGAATTTCTGCGACAGGAAGAAGCCCTTGGGGTCACGAAGGCTCAACTTGTAGACAAGCGGTACGCTCTGCGCACCTGTCAGTTTGTCGGCAATTTGAGGCTTAAGCTTCCGCACCAGTGCCGCATCTTCGAAGCGGAACAGGAAGACGCCGTTGGCATCTGCACGGTCATCTCGCAGACCACCGACTGTCGCCAGCGCCTCGGCCATCGTTACCGTCTTTGTTCTGAACGGAACCAGCTGATTGGCCTTGAGAGCTCCGAAAGCGGAGAACGTGCGCGGGCGATGCGACAGCAGAATATTGTCGTTCGGCGCGACCAGAACGTTGTTTTCCGGATAATCGATGAGATCTTCCAGACGGGTGGTTCCTGCGCGGTTGCCGCGCTTCAGGGTCACCACGGTTTCGTAGGTTGCATCACGTGCGCCGCCTGCTTGCGCAACGAGGTCGAGAAGCCGTGTGTTTCGAAGCGGTAGCGGATAAACGCCGGGCTTGGCGACATCGCCGACGACAACAGCGGTCGAACTCAGCTTGTCCCTCAGGGAAATGAGAACCTGCGGTTCAACGGCCTTTCCGACGAGCTTCTGCTGCACCGACTGGCGCAGACCTTCGATGCTCAGACCGGCAGCCCGGATGCGGCCAGCATAGGGCACGAAGATATAGCCGCTTTCGTCAACGACGGAGGGGATGTTGCTCGACCCACCACCGGCACTGCTGAACAGGCCGTCGGGTGACGCCTCCCAGATTGTGACGTTCAACGTATCACCAACGCCTAGGAGGGTCGAAGAACCACCACTTCCCACACCGTGGAACTGGTTAGCAAACGCGAGCGGACGATAGCTCTTGATGGTATCAATGTTGGATGGGGAGACAACGACGACGGTATAATCGCCAGTCTGCGCACTGTTCTCGACGTCTTGTGACGAAATATTTATTGCAGCCGGACCTTCGCCCGGCAGGGCGGAGCATCCAAACAGAACCCCGGCAGCCGCCAATACTGACAAAAAACGCATTAGTACCCAATCCACCCATTTGCTGCCCAGTCTGGTAACACCCTCTTGGTAGGATGTCCAAGACGCATCGTGGCTTTCCCCGGGAGAAACCTACCGGCTGTGACTTTGCTGTAACACTACACCCGCTTTTCCTAGTGAATTGATAAAATTCCAATTTATCGTCTTCTGTTCGGCATGTGAGCGTCGATAATCGAATTCACCGCCTGAGCGCCCAACATCTCTTTTCGGGGTATCTTATGACCGCAAGCAACCGGCATGATGACATTAAAAACATTAAAAACCTCTCGTCAGAATTAACAAACTGGCTACGAGATTCCGCCTTGCCTCTCTGGTCGACCGCAGGCATCGACCAGCAAACCAACACCACGCTCGACGCCATCGATCTCAAGACCCAGGCCGGGCTACCAGTTCCGCGGCGCGCAAGGGTTGTGAACAGGCAGATCTATTCGTTGCTTGAAGGTAAGAGACTTGGGTGGACGGGCCCGGCAGAGGAAAGAGCGTCGGCGCTTTTCGACTGGTACACGGACACGTTCCTGATGCCGGAAGGACATTACGCTTCTAGTGTCGACATCGACAACAAGGTCACCGACCCGCGCTTCGACCTCTACAATCAGTCGTTCTCTCTTTTCGGCTTCGCACAGATTGCTGCGGCTTTACCGGACCGTAAAGCCAGCGCCATCCAAAATGCGGACAATTTGCTGAAACACCTGATGACGACCTATCGCCATCCGGAAGCCGGCTTTCAGGAAGCCTCTCCCGCACGAGTACCGCTTTGCTCCAATCCTCATATGCACATGTTCGAGGCCTGTCTGGCGTGGGAAGCCGTTTCCGAAAACGCCTGTTGGGCTGATTTGGCTGATGAAATTGCCGAACTCGCTCTCACACGCTTCATAGATCCGGTTTCCGGTGGGCTGCGGGAATTCTTCAACAGCGACTGGACTCCGTTTGATGGTGACAAAGGCCGCGTCATGGAACCAGGCCATCAGTTTGAATGGGCCTGGCTGCTGACGAGATGGGGACAATCGCGAAAGGACGCAGGTGCCCTGATCGCTGCACGGCGCTTCTACGATATCGCCTGGACCTACGGCATAGATGAAAGCCGCGGCGTTGCCTTCATGGCCCTGAACGACGATTTTTCCGTTCGTGATCCGATGGCCCGCCTTTGGGGGCAGACGGAATGGATCAAGGCAGCGATTGCGCTGGCCGATGTTTCTACCGGAACGGAGCGCGATGCCTATCTTGCTGATATCCCCGAAGCCGGCAGGGCATTGCAGATTTACTTTGCCGACGTTCCTGCTGGTCTCTGGCGGGACAAGCTGGCACCTGACGGAACCTTTACCGACGAGCCGGCACCGGCGAGTTCGCTCTATCACATCGTCTGCGCGATTTCCGAACTCCATGACTTCGCAAGGACACTGTGACCTGACTGGTTGCCGTAAACCACAGACATGGCGAAACCAGAGCAGGAAAAGACGCATTCGGTCTTTTTCATTTCGAGACAGACCTCTATAGCTTGTCGCCGGTTTTAGTTATGCGCGCGACCAATGAGGAGGCCGAATGCCCAAGGCTCAGATCATCGATGGCAAGGCTATCGCGGAAAGTGTCAGGCAAGAAATCACCAACCGGGCAGCCAGGCTGCTGGAAACCAGCGGCAAACGCCCCGGTTTGGCGGTTGTCCTCGTGGGGGAAGACCCTGCGAGCCAGGTCTATGTCCGAAACAAGGACAGGGCGGCGGAGGCCTGCGGCTTTCACTCGGTCAAACACACCCTGGCGGCCGATACCAGCGAAGCCGATGTGCTGGCGCTTGTCGACCAGTTGAACAACGATGCCGACATTCATGGCATTCTGGTGCAGCTGCCGCTGCCCAAGCATATCGATGAAAGCAAGGTGCTGCGACTGATCCGGCCGGAGAAGGATGTCGATGGCTTCCACCCGGTCAATGTCGGTTTGCTGACGGCTGGTGAACTGGAGAGCGCCTTGGTGCCCTGCACCCCTGCCGGCAGCCTCATCTTGCTGAAGCGCGCACTGGGCGACACGCTTTCGGGCCTCAACGCAGTGGTGGTCGGTCGGTCCAACATCGTTGGAAAACCCATGGCCAGCCTTCTGCTTCAGAAAAGCTGCACAGTCACGATTGCCCATAGCCGTACGAAAGACCTGCCAAATGTCGTTCGCGCAGCGGACATCGTCGTTGCCGCGGTGGGCCGCCCGGAAATGATCAAGGGCGACTGGATCAAGCCAGGCGCGACCGTTATCGATGTCGGCATCAACAGAATTCCAGCCCCGGAACGCGGGGAAGGCAAAACGCGGCTTGTTGGCGACGTTGCTTTTTCTGAAGCTGTCGACGTTGCCGGAGCAATTACACCGGTTCCTGGTGGCGTCGGCCCCATGACGATCGCCATGCTGATGGTCAACACCTTGACGGCTGCCCGCCGTCTACTTGGCCTTCCAGAGGAAGAAGCGCTTTTTTGAGTATTCACTCACTGACAAAAATACGCATACAAGAAATAGCTTCTCGACCTATGAGCTCATCCCCTAAAGTGTTGTGCCACCTTCTCTCTTGAACTCGATCCGGTGCCATGTTCTATCGTGTTTGTATTCGCTTAACCATGGCCCTTTAAGGTGTGTAACGTAGGGGCTGCAAAAGCAGATTGTTGAATTGCATAGGGACCAGATGCAATTCAACAGGCCAAATCAACAGGCGGCAGTGAGTGAAGGGTCTACCGTCTTGCAAGTCCGGCAAAGTCGCCGGCACGCGTTTCAACGCATTGTCTTCATTGGCAGCCCGGTTGGCTGGCGGTGCTTCTTTTGCTGCCTTGCGGCCAGCTGGCGCCGGTTTAGCCTGCGCCCTGCTTATGGCCGGATTGGTGCCGGCACATTCGTTTGAGATTTTCGGCTGGAAATTCTTCGAATCGGCGGAAGACGAGGAGAACGCGGTTCCCGATCCCCTGCCCTATGAAGCTGACCTCACGATTTCCGACGGCGCTGAAGACCTCTCCAAGGAGCTGAAAGACGCCTCATTGCTGGTCCAGCAACAGGAAAAGCCGCCCTCCGGCGAAGCCGGTCTGCTTGCACGTTCTCTTTCAGATCGGGAACGGTTGGTCGCCCAACTCTACGCCGACGGCAGATACGGTGGCACAGTCGACATCACCCTTGCGGGCATTCCGTTGGAAACCGCCCTCGAGCAGAGCGACCTGCCGGATGCGCGCCCCGTAAAGGTTGACATTCTGGTCAATCCTGGCCCGGTGTTCCGCTTCGGCGACATTGATGTGTCTTCCCAGCACGGCGATCTCTCGACAGACCCGTCTTTCTGGGGGCTGACCAAGGGCGATGTCGCTGACTCCGGCAAGATCCTCACGGCGGAAAAGCGCATGATCGTGCTTCTGCGTGAGCGTGGATACCCGAAAGCGCGAATTGCCGAACGCAGGATTACCGCTGATCACAGCACCAAGACACTTGCCGTAACTCTCGTAGCCGACGCCGGCTATCAGGCACGTTTCGGCACCGTTTCCGTGAAGGGTACGGAAGTTACCGACCCTGATTTCGTGGTCCAGCAAGCGATGCTGCCCGTTGGGAAAGTCTACTCTCCGGAAGATCTTGCACGGGCACGCAAGCGCCTGAACGAACTCGGTATCTTCTCGTCCATCCGTCTGGTGGAAGGAGAAATCGAAGGCCCTGACGGCACCATGCCGGTCACAATCGAGGTGAGCGAACGCAAGCGCCACGTAATTGGTGCAGGTGCCTCCTGGTCCAGCACCGAAGGGTTCGGCGTCGAGTCCTATTGGCGCAGACGCAATCTTTTCGGAAAAGGCGAGCTGCTTTCTCTCGAAGGCTCTGTGGGCAGAATTGGCAATGAGAGCTTGCTCGACATGGAGTACTCCGCCCGAATTGCCTTTGAAAAGCCTGGCGTTTTCGGACCACTTACGAGTTTTTCCACCAGCCTGCAGGCACGCCAGGAACATCCCGACGCCTATAAGAGCCGGTCGATCACCTATGACGCCTTCCTCAATCGGGAATTTTCCGAGCAGTTGAAAGGCCGTGCAGGCGCGGAAGTTTTCTTCGCCAACGAAGATGATGCCTTCGGCGATAATGACTATTTTCTGATCGGTCTGCCTGCCGAACTGACGTTCGACAATCGCGATGACAAGCTCAATCCGTCCAAGGGCATCTTCGCAGCACTGTTTGCAGAGCCCGCCTACGATGCCCTGAACAGCAATCCGATGGGTTTCATCAAGGGCACCGTTTCAAGTTATTATGCGCTTGATGAGGCCAAACGCTTCATTCTTGCGGGCCGTGTCTCCACCGGCACCATTCTGGCGCCATCCGTGGAATCGGTCCCCGCCAGCCGGCGCTTCATTGCAGGCGGTGGAGGCTCCATCAGGGGCTATGCCTATCGCAACGTCGGCCCTCGCAAGGACGGGCAGGTTATTGGCGGGCGCTCGATAATCGAGCTTTCCGGTGAAGTTCGGGTGATGGTAACTGAAACCATTGGAATTGTTGGATTTGTCGACGCAGGCAACGCCTATGAAGACAGTATTCCCGATTTTTCCGAGAGCCTGAAGGTGGGCGTCGGCGCTGGTGTGCGCTACTTTACTCCAATAGGCCCGCTTCGAGTCGATGCAGCGGTGCCTCTGGATCCGGGACAGGATGATCCGGATTTTGCCCTTTATGTCGGTTTGAGCCAGGCGTTCTAACGCACATGCGTTTTCTAAAACTTTCCTTACGGATCTTCGGATTCCTGATCGCGCTTGCGATCGCTGTTCCCGTTCTTGCCCTCGGTGCCCTGCAGGTACCGGCGGGACGCACCTTCGTGTCGAATGTCGTCAGTTCGCTTGCATCTTCCGACAATCAGACCATCACGATTGAAGGTCTCTACATCAGCTTCGGGTTGAATGCCGAAGTCGGCAAGGTCACGCTGGCGGACCAGGAAGGAACCTGGCTGAATGTGGAGGATATCGCAGCCGACTGGCATCCTATTCGGCTGCTTTCCGGCGACCTTGACATCTCTTCTTTGACGGCACACCGGATTGACCTGGAGAGAACACCTGTCTCGCCGCCGGCAGAAGAAACCGGTGCGGTGGAGGAAAGCAGCGCTTCTGGTGGTTTCTCACTGCCCTTCAATGTCACTCTCGACCGCCTGAGCCTTGACGAAATCAATCTTGGCGCACCGCTTCTCGGTGCGCCGATTTCCCTGACGGCTGCCGGGTCTGGCTCGTTCGCACTCGATCCGGCTCTTGTGACGGCCGATCTTGACGTGCACCGGATTGACGGCATCGAAGCCGGCCTCATGGCCAAGGCGCAGTTTGAACCTGCGGCCGAAACGCTGGCCTTCGATATTGAAGCCTCAGAGCCGCGCGGTGGCCTGGCGGCACGTCTGCTTGAAGTGCCCGACCTGCCTGCGCTGGATCTATCCCTCAAGGGCGATGGACCACTGACCGACTGGGCGGCAAAACTGAGTCTGGCCCTGGACGGCAGAACCACCGTCACCGGGTCTGCCCGCATCGAGGAAAAAGCGTCCGAACGGCATCTGGCTTTCGACCTGGACGGCGACCTGGCCCCCCTTGCGCCTCCTGCAGCGCAAGCCTTTCTGCTCGGTACGACGAATGCAAAAGGGTCTGCCAAGTTCTCAACGGAGTTTGCACCTCTGGCAGCAAACCTGACATTGAAAACGCAGACGGTTTCCCTTGACGCCAAAGCGGATCTGGAAAACGACGCGGTGAATGCAACCGCAGATCTTTCTGTTGGTGCCGGAAACGGAGCACTGATCGCGGTCGATCTGGGCGAACGGCGCATTGCGTTTGGCCCATTGAACGGATCGGTCCGTGTTTCGGGGCAACGGTCCGCAGTCGACTGGAAAACCGACATCGATCTGAAGTCCCTCCAGACCACGGAAGCAAGGACCGGGGCCCTCACGCTGACAGCTTTCGGAAACGGTGCAGACCTTTCCGAGGGCGTGATGACCTCTCCCTTTTCGCTGACGCTCGTCATTGACCAACTGGAAGGCATTACGCCACAGACAGAGCCCCTGACGGGCGCCCTTGAATTGAAATCCAAGGGAACCTTGAATGGCGCCGATCAGTCGGCGGACATCAAGGACCTGACCCTGTCGACCGCAGTCGGCAGGCTTGCCCTGTCGGATACAAGTCTTTCGGCTGACAATATTGACGGATCCGGCAGGCTTTCCCTTGCCGACCTTTCCGCTCTTTCCGGTCTGGCAGGCCGCGACCTCACGGGCTCATTGGACGGTACATTCTCGCTGGACCTCGATCCCTCTCAATTGTCGGGCACGATCACCAGCGCCCTTGTCGCCAAGGACATCACCACGGCAATGCCACAGGCTGACGCCCTTCTGGAAGGCGAGACACGCATTGACGTTTCCGTCGATCTTGAGGGATCGGACGATATTGCTGTCACCAGCCTCGCCGTTTCGAACAAGGCGCTGGAAGCCAAAGGGGACGCTCGCTACCAGCAGAACGAACTCAGCTCCAGCCTGACTGCCAGCCTTGCCGATCTTTCAAAGGTCGATCCGCAACTTGCCGGTTCTCTGGATCTTGAAGCCAGCACGAAGGGGCCACTCAATGCACTCGAAGTGCAGGCCCTTGCCTCTTCGAAACAGATCATGCTCGCCGGAACGCCTCTGGACGACCTAGACCTTTCTGCCGAGGCGACTGCCAACCCTGCCGCCCCAACGGCCAAGATTACCAGCAGCGCCAGCCTGAACGGTCAGCCCATTGCAGTCGATGTCGAACTAACCAGCAAGGATGGCGGCGCAAGTGTCAGCCCCCTTTCCGTGAAGCTGGCTGGCAATTCCGTAACCGGCTCACTTTCCCTCGCGGACCTCGACAAACCGGTCGAAACGCTTAAAGGCACCTTGAACATAGATGCCCCGGATCTTGCCTCGCTTTCCCCGCTGCTCCTGACGGAAATAGCCGGACAAGTTCAGGGAACCGTGACTGCAACCCCGGAAACGCAGCAACTTGCTTTCGATGTGTCCGGCAAAGATATCAGTGTTCCGTCGGTCAGCATTGGCAGCGTAAAGCTGAAAGCCAATCTGAAGGCCCCCTATGCACCACAAACCGTTACAGCGGATATCGAACTTTCCGACATCCTGACGGATGCCACCCCGGTCCATGCCGTGAAGCTTCAAGCTCAGCCGCAAGGTGGGGGAACCTCGATCACGGCGGATGTCAAGCTGGACAAGAACGGCAAGGACGGTGTGACGTTGGCCGCGCAGGTAAACGAACCGGAAGCCGGGTCTTACGTCGTCGCCCTATCGGACCTTGCCATGCGCTATCAGGGCATTGCCAGCCAGTTGAAAAACCCGACGACGATATCCTACGCTGGCGGCGAAGCGACGATCGAACCTCTGGAGCTTCAGCTTGGCAACGGGTCGCTTGCGGTTTCCGGAAAGGCGGGTCAAACGCTTGACCTGAATGCGGACCTGAAATCCATCCCGCTCAACCTGGCCAACGCCTTTGTGCCATCGCTGGGTCTTGGCGGCTCGCTTTCAGGTAACGTGTCCGCGACCGGCAGTTCGTCTGCTCCCGAAGCGAATTGGTCGATTTCCGGTTCAGGTTTGACAGCAAGCGAGCTGCGCAAAAACGGTCTTGCGGCGCTCAACCTGACAACCTCAGGCACCTTGAAGGACAACAGGATCAAACAGACGACCAAGGTTACGGATCCAAATGGCCTGAACCTGACCGCAGCCGGAACCGTCGGCTTGCAAAAACCAAATCCGATCTCGCTCACCCTGAACGGGACCGTTCCGACAGCAGCCCTCAGGCGTCCGATGCTCAATTCCGGTCTGCGCGGCGAAGGCACAATTGCGTTGAGCGGAAATGTCGGTGGCACCGCGGCAGCGCCCACATATCAGATCACAGCAACACCAAACAGTTTGAAGATCACCAGCCTGTCGACCGGTATTACCGTACAGAACATCCGCGGCACGGCATCTGTCAGCCAGAACCAGGCCTCGCTCAATGGCATTGCAGGCGATCTGGCGACTGGCGGTTCGATGTCGGCTTCCGGAACCGTGGGCATGAAGGATGGTTTCCCGGCAGACCTCAGCCTCAAACTGGCAAATGGGCGCTATGTGGATCCTGGCCTGGTAACGGCGGAAGTCGATGCGGATCTCAAGGTTTCAGGGCCGCTTGCCTCCACAAGCTCCTCGGCCCTGATCAGCGGAAAGGTAGCGATCAAAAAAGCGGACGTCTCCATTCCCGAATATCTTCCTGGTGCCATTCCCCCAGTCGATGTCCGGCACATCAATGCCCCTAAGGCCGTCCAGCAGCAGGTTGCCGATCTGGGCGGAGAGGCTCCGCAAACGCAGACACAGCAAAAGACTTTCCCCCCGCGCCTGGACATTGTCCTGTCCGCGCCCGGACGGATTTTCATTCGCGGCCGAGGCCTCGATGCGGAACTTCAGGGCGATTTGAAGATCGTCGGCACGACCGCGTCTCCGCAGGCCATTGGTGGTTTCGGGTTGAAACGCGGCCAACTCGATATTCTCACGCGCCGCCTGATCTTCTCACGCGGCAACGCCACGTTCGAGGGCTCGTTGACCCCCGTCCTTGATTTCGCGGCGGCGACCGTGGTGAGCGATACAACCATCACCGTCACCGTAAGCGGTCAGGCAGATGATCCTCAGATCGCATTCTCCTCGTCCCCCGAACTGCCCCAGGACGAGGTGCTTGCCCTGCTTCTGTTTGGCAAAAGCGTCGGCAATCTGTCGCCCACACAGGTGGCACGCCTTGCGGCAGCCATCGCCACACTCACAGGTGGCAGCGATAACGGACCGCTTGCAACGATCCGGAAATCTCTCGGTCTGGATGCCATCGACATCAACACGGACGGAGAAAACGGCCCCTCGGTCGCCGTCGGAAAATACATAAATGACAATATTTATGTTGGCGTCGAACAGGGAACGGGAACCGGCTCCAGCCGTGTGAAGGTCGATATTGATCTGGATCGCGGATTGAAGGTGCGCGGCGAAGTTGGTGCGGACGGTTCTTCAAAGGCCGGCATCTTTTTTGAACGGGAATACTAAAGCGGCCCCCTTGTCCTCGCAAATCTTACAGGGTCAGAGCGTGTAGCCGCCGCGGGAAACCGCTATTGCGACAAATTTCCCGGCAGCTGTTGCGGTGGCCTCATGTCTCGTGCGAGTGTGCCCGCATGATCAAACAAAATGGAAGTAACGCTCCGTCCTATCCGGAGGAAACCGTTTTTTCGGTGAGGGAGTCAGCTGGGAATGACGGGAGTGACATCATGTCGGTGAACAGCAGTGACTACACTCTGGGAGAGCGAATCTGCAAGGCAAGAGATGCCTCCAGTCTTTCGACCGCCCAGCTTGCGCGTCGCCTGGGCATCAAGACCTCCACTCTGCAAAGCTGGGAAAGCGACCGCTCTGAGCCGCGCTCCAACAAGCTTGTATTGCTTGCCGGCATCCTGAATGTCAGCCCGACCTGGCTGCTCGTTGGCCGGGGTACACCTCCGTTCTCGGAAAACACCCCAACATCCGATCTCGACAGCATGCGCGTCGCCCTCGACCGGGTGCAACGCCAGGCTCAGACGCTTGCCGATGAGATTGCAGCACTTCAGGACCGGCTCGACGCCTGATCCTTCTTTCTTGTCGCCAGTTCATTGGACTTCCGCTCGCCACCTCTGAAGAGAGCGGGTGACGTATGCCGTTTGCGAGAACGGCAGGTCTGGAAGGTCAAGGTCATTGAGACCAAGGTCTTTGCTGCATCCGTCAGCGCGAAGACCTCGAGCGGTGCGTGATGGGAGAACTGCTGCCAAGTCGGATGTCAGTCACTTGTCTCGTGTCTCATTTTGCGTGGCCCCATACGCCTAGCCGGGGAAATCCCTTGCCAGACCTCGCGCCTCCCCCCTATCTCTATGGACAACGCTCTCACGATCGGGCTCGAGTGACTGTCTGAAAGCTGGCCCCACCAGACTTTCTGGCTTCGCTTTCTGTGTTCAACCGGACACAGTCCTTGCCGTGAGATCTTCAGACCGAAAGCGTCTGCCCCTATCACGGTTCAGGAAACGTCCCATGTCATTGAATGCTGCACTCTTGAAGGAAAAGGTGTTTATCGACGGCGCATGGAGCGACGCGGACAGCGGCCAGACCGTTGCCGTTACCAATCCGGCGACCGAAGAGACAATCGGTACCGTGCCCTTCTGCGGCCGGCCTGAAACCGCCAGAGCGATTGCAGCGGCCGAAGCTGCCCTCCCCGGCTGGAAGGCGCTTACCGCAGAAGCACGCGCCACACACATGCACGCGCTGTGCGATGCCATCATGGCCGACCTTGATGATCTTGCCGTCCTTCTGACCACGGAAATGGGCAAGCCGCTGGCCGAGGCCAAGGGCGAAATCTCGCTTGGTGTGAAATACATCCGTTTCTTTGCCGAGGAAGGCAAACGGATCTACGGCGATACCATTCCCTCGCCCTGGGCAGACCGGCGTATTCTGGTCACCAAGGAACCGGTTGGTGTTGTCGGCTCGATCACACCCTGGAATTTTCCGAATTCGATGATCGCTCGCAAGCTCGGGGCAGCTCTTGCGGCAGGCTGCACCATGGTGATGAAGCCTGCCGAATTTACGCCGTTCTCCGCACTGGTCTACGGCGTGATGGCGGAAAAAGTCGGCCTTCCAAAAGGAGTGATCAACATCGTCACCGGCGATGCGCCGGCAATTGGCGAAGAGATGTGCGAGAACCCGGCGCTGCGCAAGCTGACCTTCACCGGCTCGACCCGTGTCGGCAAGTTGCTGGCAGGCAATGCCGGCCGGAACATGAAGAAGATCTCGATGGAACTGGGCGGCAACGCGCCCTTTATCGTTTTCGATGACGCAGATCTCGACCGGGCTGTAGACGGAGCCATTGCCAGCAAGTTTCGCAACTCCGGACAGACCTGTGTCTGTGCCAACAGGCTGTATGTGCAGGCAGGTGTCTATGATGCTTTTGCGCAAAAGCTCAAGGCAGCGATGGATGCGCAACTGAAGGTGGGCAATGGTCTCGATGCAGGGGTCACACAGGGGCCCTTGATCAACGAAGCCGCAGTCGACAAGGTTTCCAGCCACGTAGAGGATGCCCTGTCCAAGGGCGGTGAGCTGGTAACGGGCGGGCGTCGCCCCAATGGTCCGGGAACATTCTTCGAGCCGACACTGATCACCAACGCAAGCTCCGAGATGAAAGTGGCCCGAGAAGAAACCTTCGGCCCGCTTGCCGTCCTCTTCAAGTTCGACACTGAAGAAGAAGCCATCCGTCTTGCCAACGACACCGAATTTGGCCTCGCCTGCTACTTCTATTCCAAGGACCTTGGCCGCACCTTCCGTGTCATGGAGCAGCTTCAGTATGGTCTCGTCGGCGTCAACGAAGGTGTCATCACTACAGAAGTCGCACCGTTCGGCGGCGTCAAGGACAGCGGCATGGGCAACGAAGGCTCAAAGTACGGTCTGGATGACTATCTGAACGTTAAATACAGCTGTATCGGCGGCCTCGGCATGTAGGCCTTTAACGTCTGGCGTCCCGGCCTCGTGCCGGGACATCCTTATGCGGCCTTGAGGAGCAACGACTGAAGTTGCGCGGAACTCATGGGACGCCCGAAGAAATACCCCTGGCCGTATACACATCCAAGGTCGCGCAGCTTCTCCGCCTGTTCGGCGGTTTCGATCCCTTCGACGAGGACAGACATTCCATGGCCTTTGGCCATATGGAGCACCGCCTCAATCACAGAGACATCCTGCTTGTTAGCGATTGACTCACGAACGAATGTCTTGTCGAGCTTGATTTTTGAAAACGGATACTTCGGCAGATAGCCGAGCGAGGAATAGCCGGTTCCGAAATCGTCGAGCGAGAAATTGCAGCCGAATGCGCGCATTTCCTCCATCGCGAATTTCAGGTCGATTGTTTCATCGATGAACAGGGACTCCGTAATCTCAAGATCCAGACGTTCAGACGGAAATCCCGTTCTCTGCAAGGCTTCCTCAACGGTGGCAACGAGATTGCCGCGCGTGAACTGAACAGCCGATACATTGATGGACAGCCTGAGACCGTTCGACCAGGTCAGTGCCTCTTTCATTCCCCTGTTGAGCGCCCAGGCCCCCAGCTCCACGATGTATCCGTTTTCCTCGGCTATCGGGATGAATTCGACGGGTGAGATCGGTCCGAGTTCCCGGTGGTCCCATCTCAGCAAGGCCTCGACACCGAAGATCGACTGGTCGGCTAGATTGGTCAGGGGCTGATAGACCATATGGAGTTCGTCCCGGACAATCGCCTTGAAAAGTTCGGTTTCCAGTTGGCGGCGGCGTTGCAGCGCCGCATCCATTTCCGGCAAAAAGCGCAAGACTGGCGAACGGTTGTCGCGCCGTACCTTGGCCAGGGCGTTGCCCGACTTCTTCATCAGATGTTCGGGTGTGATATCACCTCTGGAGACGATGTACCCGAACTTGAGTTGCACCGAGACCCTGGCACCTTCGATCTTGTAGTCCTCGCCGATGACCTCCTGAAGCGCCTCGATCAAGTCCAGGTCCTGATCCGTCTCACATCGAAAGACGCCGGCGAATACGTCTGCGGTCATGGCGCCCCATGTCACCCGTGACGAAAGGTGGTTTTTCAGGCGCATCGCGACAGTTTCACGAAGCTGGTCACCGTAGGAAAACCCGAGCGATGCAACGATCTGGTCAAAATTTGCAATCGCGAACTGCACCAGACAAACCTCCTCGTCTGTCCCGCGAGCAAGTTTGAGTGTTGCAGCAATCTTTTCTTCAAAACCGTTCCGGTTGAACAGTCCGGTGCCAGGGTCGAACCGCGCAAGATAGGCCAGCCGTTCAGCGGATTCCTTTTCTTCCGTCACGTCTCTGCACGTGAGACAGGCCACCGCTTCCGTTTCAACATCTCTCAGCTTCTTCGATTTCGCTATTGTGTGCACAGAGCGCGTGACGACGTATTCGATGAACCGGCGGCGGCCGTCGTCCAGGCGCATATCCAGGACCTTGGTCACCGGCTGCCGGTTTTCCGGGTTGGCAAGCACAGACTGGGCTTCCTCAACCAGTTCCAGCGGTAGGACGGACCTTGCCGCCTTGCCGACCAGGCTTTCGCTTTGAAACAGTTTTCGAGCCATCTGACTGGCAGCAGAAACCTGTCCATCGCTCTGAACAACGACGATTGCATCGAAGCTGTCGTCAAACACCAGGCCAAGCATGCGCTCGCTGTTGCGGCGTCTGACATTTGCAATGTGAGAGAGAAATTTGTGAAAGCCGAGTTCCCGCAAAACGATGCTGGCGGCAGCAAGCATAAGGATCAGATGAGCGCTTGCAGTCGGCACAAGAATGGGAGACGACTTCTGAATTGCAATGGCCGTAACTTCGAACGTGATCGCGCACAGCGAAAGAATGCCGATCTTCAGGGCCCAGCCTTCGATCTTGGTCAGCAGCAGAACGAAAAACACAAACACCGCGAGGAGGATCGTGATCCACTCGCCCCGAATTTCGATGGCCCTGTTCTGCAAGAGCGTTTCGGCACCAAGGGCCTGAATAACGCTGCCTGGCAGCACATCGTAGACGGGAACGGGAAAAAGATCGCGAAGCTCCTGCGCGCTTGCGCCAACGATTACCTTCTTGTCGAGAAAGAGCCCCGGGGCCGGCGTACCTTTAAGGACATCCACAAGGGACACCCTCTCCAGGCCATCCAGAGAGATACTGTAATCGAGGCCAAAACTCCCGAATGTGTTCCCGGTGTGCTCCCCCAGCAGAGCGGCCGCAGATACTTCTGAATTTCCGTTGATTCCAAAGCCGTAAAGATTCCGCCAGATGCGACTGTCGGATTCCATCGGCACCATGACGACAACCGGCCAGGCCCCCTTCAGCAGTTCGTCGATGGGCTGGTTGACGATCTCACCGGAATTTTGGTCGGATGAAGCAGCCTGTTGAAAGACAGCAAGGCTGACGTTGCCAGCACGCTCTATGGCGTCTGCAAACAGCGCGTCGTCTTCCGGATTGGAGGCAGAACTGAAGTCGACATCGAATACGATGTCGCGTGCGCCGGCTTCGGCC
The DNA here is from genome assembly GCF_008107695.1 of Stappia sp. BW2. Classification (GTDB taxonomy): domain Bacteria; phylum Pseudomonadota; class Alphaproteobacteria; order Rhizobiales; family Stappiaceae; genus Roseibium. Next base: position 1,767,500 of record NZ_VIRG01000070.1, read on the forward strand.
AAATGGTCCGTGAGCTCTGCATAAAGTCGGCGGGGCAATGGCCATACGCCAAGTTCACTCAAGCTTCTGGCATCAATATCAACGACCACAAGGTCGCCGGTAACCGGCCTATGGATGCTTTGAAAGCGGAATTCCCAAAGAAACCGGTCAAAGGCGGTTGTCAGAGCAACTGATCGCAGAACGGCGACGGTAGCGATGACGCCGATCACGATAAGAATCGCACTCGCAATTCTTTTCAGCCGCTCCGAGCTAACGATCAGCACACCCACCGCCCCACTTTCTCATTCAGCACGCAATCAGCTGACAACAGCACTGCGCTGTCTTGAGGCGTACTGAATATCTTCAATTCCTGTTTTTTCCGTTTCCGTTACCGGAATTTCCCTTGCCGTTTCCACCGGCATTGTTGTTGCCGCTTCCCGAGTTGCCGTTCCCATTGCCACCCGAGTTGCCGTTTCCGTTACCGCCGGAGTTGCCGTTTCCGTTACCGCCGGAGTTGTTGTTACCGCCACCGGAATTGCCGTTACCGTTGCCACCGGAATTGCCGTTGCCGTTGCCGTTGCCACCGGAGTTCCCGTTGCCATTCCCGCCGGAGTTGCCGTTGCCATTCCCGCCGGAATTGCCGTTGCCGTTACCACCGGAGTTCCCGTTGCCATTCCCCCCGGAATTGCCGTTCCCGTTGCCACCGGAATTACCTTTACCATTGCCACCGGAGTTGCCGTTGCCGCCGGCGTTTCCATTGCCATTAGCACCGAAGTTTCTTCTGCCAATCCCGTTGGCAGAATTGTTTGCTTTCCTGTTGGCATTGGCGGATTTTGCGGCCGCTGCATTTGAGGGCACATTCTTGACCGCAGGCGTTTCGAAGGCTGGAGCACGCTTTGCGCCCGGTTTCACAGATGGCTTGGTACGACCGCCGACAGAAAGGCCAACCCGGCTGGAGGGGGCGCTGGCTGCTGTTTGTCCTGCTGTCAGATCCACCCGGTCGCCGGAGGCGAAATCTTCCACCGCGACCACGCCGCGATCGACGGAAACGCGGGCCTGTTTTGCCTGTACCCGCACTTCAAATCGCGTGCCTTTGACAACCGCGGCGAAGAACGGGGTTTCCACTGTGAAATGTGGCCGTTGCCGCTTTTGAACGTCGACTTCGATTGTCCCCTTTCTCTGCAGCAAAGTGGTTTTTACCCCGTTGCTGCGAAAGTTTGACATGGCGAAGGTTGTGTTTGGTCCGACTGCGATGGTCTCAGCGCCTCGCGCTATCAGGGCACGGGCACCTGCGCGCGTTCCGATGGTGTAGCCTTTTTTGAACACCATGCCCCGTTTAACGCGGAAGGCTTCCACCCCAGGTGCGACAAAATAAACGATGCCTGACACACGTTTCACGACCCAGTCTGACGCATTCGCGGAAGCAGGATGCAGGACCAGAGCCGCAAGCAAGAGCGTGCACACAAATGAAACTGCTTTTCGTTTTAGCGAATACATAGCGACTTTTCTCATCGTACTCTTCAACACACTGCGAGTGACTTTTAAAACCAAGCGGCAAAACCGCGATCAATTTTCAAACACCACATAAATTGTGTAGCATTTGAGCACTTAACCCGACGTAAATTTGAGCCCGAAATATTACCTATGCTCGTTATTAATCAGGACAAAACAACACATTAGTGAAGAAAATTACTAAGTATTATTTAGGAATTCATGGAGCTACACAGTCCGCTCCATATCTTGAACAACTCCTGCCGGGCTACTTGCTTTCTCGGCCCAAAGCCGTATCGAACAAGTGCTCCAAACGCTTGCATGGAGCTGGACAAGTTCAGGGGCGAGGTCTGTTACCGTCCCTTGCCGTTTCCGTTTCCGCCTGCGTTGCCGTTGCCATTGCCGCCGGCGTTGCCGTTTCCGTTTCCGGAGTTTCCGCCGGAGTTGCCATTGTTGCCGGAATGACCGTTGCCGTTTCCGTTCCCGCCAGAATTGCCGTTACCGGAGTTGCCGTTACCGCCCGAGTTTCCGTTACCGCCGGAGTTGCCGTTACCACCCGAATTGCCATTACCTCCGGAGTTACTGTTACCTCCAGAGTTACCGTTCCCGCCCGAGTTACCATTGTTGCCTGAGCGGTTACTTACGGCGTTGCCGCGGTTGAAACCGTTGGCGGCTCTCGCCTGCGCCTTCGATGCCGGCACGTTCTTTACAACACGCGTTTCAAATGCCGGTGCCCGCTTGGGCCCGGAGTGCACCTCAGGTCTGGTTTTGCCGCTGACGGACAATCCGACGCGGCGCGAAGGGTTGGTGGCAGCTGCTTGTCCCGCCCCAACGTTGGCGCGGTCCCCTGACGCAAAGTCGTGAACGCCAACGACACCCCGGCCAACCTTGACCGATGCCGTCCTGTTTCCCACCTGGACTGTGAAGCGTGTTCCCTTGACAACAGCTGCCAGAAACGGCGTTTCCACTTTGAAATGCCTGTACCACCGGCGCTGTACGTCAACATCAACCCGACCGCGGTCCTGATAGACGACCATGCGTTTGATCAACACGCCCTTGGGCTCGAGCGTTACGACAGAATGCGGTGAAACGACGAATGTTTCCTTGCCGCGGCTGACCACAACACGTCCGCCCCCGGTCTTTAACTTCCACCCTTTTCGGACTGTCATTCCGCGCTTGATGGCAAAGGTTTCGCCAGATCGTGTTTCAACCATCACACGCCCGCTGACTCGTTCCACGGACCAGTGCCACGGGGCGCCACTTGTTTCCGCATCTTGGGAAAATGCCTGTTGCGAGAACCAGAAGATTGCGAGGGCTGCGAGCAGAAACGAGGCCGCCAAGCGGACTTTCATCTCCCAGAAACGTCCAGCGCGATCAGAAATTGCCGTAGAGCGACCTGATCTACTTGATCCGCTGACAATCTTCCCGCTAAACATAAGTGGCCCCTTTTTGGTCAGGCTTTCTAACTCCGGAACGCTATTCTGGGCCCGTTAACAAGACTTGAATTATGCTGAGGAACTTTTTTATTTCTTACTCTTAGTAAAGTTTTCTCTATCTTCTAACGTTTTCAACATTTTCACACATTCGATAAAATTTTAGCTTTAAAACTATTTAAGATTGTGTTTTTGGGATTCTGGCTAGGTTTCGCAATCGCAGATACCTGCGCGCCACCGTCAAAACTGTGTTCTGTAATCAGAATTTTTTTGCAATCAGATCCCCGTACTGGTGGCCTAATTCCCGAAAAATTCGGGCCACAGCACTCTGAGACGGCCATATTCGCACAAATCACATTGTGTTTCGGTGTCAGACGGGCGTCAGCAAGTCTCTTTCAACCGTTCTGAAGATTTCCACCTGATCGATGTTCATCTGCTCGATGCCGCAACGAACGGCTTTTTCGAATACACCCCGGTCAGAACCGGCATAGAACATCTGCGTAATCAAACCCGCCTGCCTTGCCTCGTTGATCAAGTCTTCTTCGAGATCGTCTTCATGAAATTCCAGAATGTGCGCACCAAGCGCAACGGCGCGTTCGACAGATCCGACATGTGCATAAAGAACCATCCGCCTCAGGTCAGGTACCTTCGCACGCGCTTCGGCGCGGATAGCCTGGTCGAATGAGAATGTCCATGCATCGGCCAGCATACCGCGGGCGGCCAGCATATCGCGGATTTCCGCGGGATCGCCTTCCTTGATTTCGACATAGGTGTTGATGCGGCCCTTGCAAGCATCGAGAAACACATCCAGTCTCGGAACACGCTCTCCCACGAACGCCTCATCGAACCAGGAACCGGCGTCAAGACGGTCGACCTCATCCGAGGTCATATCCGAAATGCGTCCTGTGCCATCCGTGGTCCGGTCTACTGTTGCATCGTGCATCACATAAAGCACGCCATCCTTGGACGGTCGCACATCGAACTCGACAACCTCGGCGCCAAGGGCGATGGCTCCTTCCAGAGAGGCGATGGTGTTTTCCGGCGCCTGAAGGCTGGCTCCGCGGTGACACACAACGACGGCTTGTTTCACGTTTGATCTCCTGTGTCTCAAGACCGGGGTCGAGAGCTTGAGTGGGACTGGCCGGCCCCGATACTAAGAGGGAAGTTGGTGTGATAGGTGCCTGAAATTCTTGATGAAATGATGACAGTTCAACTTCCATCACGATTTCATACGCTTATCGGCAAAAACAACCCTTACTTGCGTGAAATTTTACTTCACCTGACGCTCTGCATCTTATCCCGATTCTATCGAGATACAGCAGGGCGGCCGAAGCCAAGCCTCTTCAATTGAAGTTTTCCGAGGTGCTGGAAAGTTAACAACGAAGAAATCAACTGAATTTTTGTTCAGTATTTGCGAACAGTCAGTCAAGTTGCACCGCACAATTTTAAACCTATGTTCCAATTTCAGCGTTCATGAGCGAACGCCACTGAAAACACTATGAGGTTTGATCATGATCCGTCTCGCAGCTTCTGCGCTTGCCCTTTCCCTCGTCGCGGGCTCGGCCCTCGCCGAGCCTGTTGCCTACGACTTCGACAAGTCCCATACCAACCTGTCGTTCTCTTATAATCACCTCGGCTACTCCACGACCGAAGGCCGGTTCGGCGAATGGGAAGGCACGCTGCTGATCGACAAGGACAAGCCTGAGAACTCTTCCATCGAATTCACGATCGATGTCGGCAGCCTCGATACCTTCTGGGCGGAGCGCGACCAACACTTCCTGAGTGCGGATTTCTTTGACGCGGAAAATTTTCCGAAAGCGACCTTCAAAAGCACCAAAGTCGAACGGACCGGTGAAAACCAGCTGGAAGTCACGGGCGACCTGACCATCAAGGACATCACCAAACCGGTGACCCTGACCGTTGACGTTACCGCATTTGGCGAACACCCGATGGCCAAGAAAGAAGCTGCTGGTTTTGCCGTATCCACAGTGGTGAAGCGCTCTGACTATGGAATGGACATGTATGTTCCCTATGTAGGGGACGAGGTCACCGTGACCTTCTATTCCGAAGCGCTCAAGGCTGACGCGACCAACTGATAAAACACCGACGGGGGCCGGACCGACCGGCCTCCGCTTTCCAGGAGCTGCCATGCTGCGCAACACCTCAACCGGTTATGGAAGGATCGCGATTGCTTTCCACTGGACGATGGCCCTTTTGATCATCGGCATGCTGGGCCTCGGCCTTTATATGCAGCAGTTGCCCCAGACCGAGCAGGCGACGTTTGAACTTTACCAGTTGCACAAGTCCATTGGCTTTGTCGTGCTGGCCCTTGCCGTGTTCCGTCTTGTCTGGCGCCTTCTCAACCCGTCACCGAAGCTGCCCGAAAACATGCACCCGCTGGAAAAGGCTGGGGCGCATCTGGGTCATGTCGGGCTCTACGCGCTTCTGTTTGCGATGCCCCTGACCGGCTGGTTCATGGTGTCTGCGTCGCCCTGGGGCATCCCAACCGTCCTGTTCAATGTCTTGCCTGTGCCGCATCTTCCTGTGCCGGGTGCACTCGGCTCGCAAGAGCAAGCTGAGAGCTTCTTCAAACTGCTGCATGAATACGGCGCCTACCTTTTGATCGCGCTGATCGTGGTTCACGTGGCTGCAGCGCTGAAACACCATTTCATTGCACGCGACGCCACGCTGAAACGCATGATTTCGACGGCTCCGGCCAGAGCCGAGAGCTGACAAAACGAACTGGAAATCCGAAGATGACATTGAAGCATTTTTCCTACGCCGTTGCTGTTTTGTCGGCGACGACCTTTACCGTACCGGCCTTCGCCGACACCTGGAAAGTCGATCCGGACCAGAGCAAGCTCGGTTTCGAAGTCAAACAGGGTGGCGGCACGCTGACGGGTGTGTTCGCTTCCTGGGAAGCTGACATTGATTTTGATCCGGCAGCTCCGGAAACCGCTAAAATCAGTGCCGAAATCAAACCGACAAGCGCAACGACCGGCAACGCCCAGTTCGACGGTACTCTGCCGGGCAAGGACTGGTTCGACACGGAAGACTTCCCGACTGCCGAATTCAAGTCAGACACTGTCAAGCTGGTCGAAGGCAACAGCTACCGGGCTGAAGGTACGCTTTCCATAAAGGGAATATCCCAGCCTGTCGAAATGGACTTCACGCTGGACATTGAAGGCGACACCGCAACAGCCAAGGGCACGGCGATTGTCAACAGGCTTGACTATCAGCTTGGCAGCGGCGTCGGCAAGGACACTGTCGGAGACATCGTGACCGTGACCCTGGACCTCACCGCGATCCGCTGAGATCCAGCCGGACAATCAAGACTTTCAGTTCCGACCATTTGATCAGGCTGCGGCACTTGGCGTCCGCAGCCTTTTTGCCGTATGAGAACAGCACTCAACGTTCCAGCGCTTCCGGACGCAAGTGGAAGCAGCCAGATCAGGAAAGCCTCCTATGAACGCTCCGCTCACACCTCCCACCTACCAGCACAGTGCTCTTTTTCCGCAGGGAGAAGATAAAACGCCTTACCGCAAACTAACGTCAGACCACGTCAAGACGGCCGAGTTCAACGGCGAAGAGGTGCTGGTGGTAGAGGCTGAAGGCCTCCGTTTGCTTGCCGAAGAAGCGTTCAAGGACATCAACCATTACCTGCGCCCCGGTCACCTGGAGCAACTGAAAAAGATCCTCGAGGACCCGGAAGCGACGGAAAACGACAAGTTCGTCGCCTTCGATCTCCTGAAGAACGCGAATATCGCCTCTCATGGCGTTCTGCCGATGTGCCAGGACACGGGCACCGCGATCATCATGGGCAAGAAAGGCCGCAGGGTCTGGACCGACGGTTCCGACGAAGCTGCCCTCGGCGAAGGCTCCCGCGATGCCTACTTCAAGAAGAACCTGCGGTATTCCCAGCTTGCTCCGCTTTCCATGTTTGAGGAAAAGAACACCAGCAACAACATGCCGGCGCAGATAGAGCTCTATGCCGAAGGCGAAGATGCCTACAAGTTCCTGTTCATGGCCAAGGGCGGCGGCTCGGCCAACAAGACGTTCCTGTTCCAGGGCACGCCCTCGCTGCTGACGCACGACCGGCTGGTGGAATTCCTGAAGGAAAAGATCCTCACACTCGGCACCGCGGCCTGTCCGCCCTATCACCTTGCCATCGTCATCGGCGGCACATCTGCGGAAATGAATCTGAAGACGGCAAAGCTGGCTTCCGCGCGCTATCTCGACGGACTGCCGACACAAGGCTCGGAACTGGGACATGCCTTCCGCGATCTTGAACTGGAAGAGGAAATCCACAAGCTGACCCAGGCGACGGGAGTCGGCGCACAGTTCGGCGGCAAATATTTCTGCCACGATGTACGCGTCATCCGTCTGCCACGTCACGGCGCCTCGCTGCCTATCGGCCTCGCAGTTTCCTGCTCCGCAGACCGGCAGGCCGTCGGCAAGATCACCAAAGACGGGATCTTCCTGGAACAGCTCGAGATGCACCCGGAAAAATATCTGCCCGAGGTGACAGACGAGCATCTGTCCGACAGTGTGGTCAAGATCGACCTCTCCCGACCGATGTCCGAGATCCTGGGTGAACTTTCCAAGCACCCGATCAAGACCCGCCTGTCCCTTACCGGTCCGTTGATCGTTGCGCGCGACCTTGCCCACTCCAAGCTGCGTGACCGGTTGGAAAGCGGCGAGCCGCTGCCGGACTATTTCAAAAACCACCCGATCTATTACGCGGGGCCTGCCAAGACGCCTGAGGGTATGCCGTCGGGATCTTTCGGCCCGACAACAGCCGGACGCATGGATGCCTATGTCGACCAGTTTCAGGCAGCCGGCGGTTCCATGGTCATGCTGGCCAAAGGCAACCGATCCGCACAGGTCCGCCGCGCCTGTCAGGCCCATGGCGGCTTCTATCTCGGCTCCATCGGCGGCCCGGCTGCCCGCCTGGCGCAGGATTGCATCAAGAAGGTGGAAGTCGTCGAATTCGAGGAACTCGGCATGGAGGCCGTTTGGCGGATCGAAGTCGAGGATTTCCCGGCCTTCATCGTCATCGATGACAAGGGCAACGACTTCTTCAAGGAATTGAACCTCAGCTGAGCACCTGCTTTTGCCGATTAAACACAACCCGCGGCCCTGCCGCGGGTTCTTTTTTGTCTATTCTTTGGCCTCCAGTTGCAGACAGCGCGCAGTCCCCGGGAACCGCACGTTGATTCACTGCAATCCGCATAAATTCGATTCGAACCTGAACGCGGTATATTCAAAATTCCATCAAAAATGGCTGGCGACTTTTGCCGGGGATCGGGAAATCCTGCAATCTCGGCGAGTACCCCCGCAACCGACGCGTTTTTCACGAAAAATTCGTTGCAATTTCGGCACACAGGCGGGACATGAGACCCGGTCACATCAACGTGAGATTTTCCCAATCTTCGTTTTGCGACATACTTATTAAGAGTGAGGCAACGACATTTTCGTAACGTCAATTTGATTGAGAATCGCATCTTTGAGGCATGGGCCCGATGCTGATGGGGGATCGGAATGAAGAAACTACTTTTTGTAATGGTTGCAGTTCTGGCGGGCGCATTCGCGCTGACAGCCCAGGCAGCGCCGCGATATGGCTATTTTGACCATAGCACGAACACCTGGGTCACACCGAAATACCACCCGGGCGGACCGTCTCCGGTCAAGCGCAAGCGTGTGAGATACGATGGCCCCTACCCTGCGGGCACGATCATCATCGATACGTCCGAGCGTCGCCTGTATCATGTCCTGCCTGGCGGCAAGGCAATGAAATACGGTGTTGGCGTCGGCAAGGAAGGCTTCCAGTGGGCCGGTACGCACCGTATCACCCGCAAGGCAGAATGGCCGAGCTGGACTCCGCCCTCGCAGATGCGTGCTCGTGAACGTGCAAAGGGCCGCATCCTGCCGGCTTACATGCCGGGCGGTCCGAACAACCCGATGGGTGCACGCGCCATGTATATCGGCTCTACCCTGTACCGTATTCACGGCACGACCGAGCCGTGGACCATTGGTTCTGCCGTTTCATCCGGCTGCATCCGTCTTGCAAACGAAGACGTGATCCACCTTTACAACCACGTCAAGGTTGGGTCGAAAGTTATCGTCAAGCGCTAATCCCGCTGCAACGGTTGCGACAACGAAAAGCCGGGTCACTCCCGGCTTTTTCATTTTAAGTGCCGGGTACCTTATCGGACCATCGCCAGCGCTTCGCCGTCTGCTCGGCTCGCCAGTAATCGGCCGCCGTTCAGGTGTCCGGAATATGAGCCTCGATCAAAGCCGATGCTGCCTCCCTGGCCGCGCCTGCAGGGTCTGGATCGAAACCCATTTGTGCTGCGACGATCGCCCCTTCCTTGAGCAAAAGAAGTTGCCGCGCCAGCAGCTCCGGCCGGGCAGCCCCCGCTTTTTCCGCAAGGCTCTTGAACGCCGACAAAAGCAATCGTTTGTGCTCAGTCGACTGGGTATGAGCCGGATGGGCGGGGTCCTGAAATTCCGAAGATGCCTTGATGAACATGCATCCCCTGAAACCGGATTCCTCAAACCACTCCCTGAGAACATCGAATATCGCCAACAGTTTTTGCCTTGGGGGAAGATCGCGTTCGTCAAGACTGCGCAAAAACCAGTTCCGGAAGGTTTCGTCCCGGTATCTCAACACCGCAAGGATCAGATCTTCCTTGGTTCTGAAATGCTTGAACATCGTGGTCTTGGATATGCCCGTTTCGACAACAAGCGTGTCCATTCCGGTCGCGTGGAAACCGTCCCTGTAAAAGACAGCCAGCGACTTTCGCACCAGTTCATCGCGTTTGCTAGGTCGCATGAATTCCCTTTCTGTACCGATCAGTAAATAGGCATTCATCGTCCTCCGGTCAAGGTATGCACGGAAACACGCGCCTCACTGCTGCCCGACGCGCTATTCTCACAAACATATGATCTCACACTCTCGCTTCCAGCCTTGCGAATATGAACAGATCGGTACATATATCGAATTGTAAATGAACAGATCAGTACACCTAATCCTGTTTAAAATTGTGAGGCAGACCCATGTTCACACCAAGACCTGCATATCCACGTGGTTTTTATCTCTTTGGTGCATTCGTCGCCGGGGCGCTGCTGATCGTTTCCGCCCTGCGTCCTGCTACACAGCCGTTGGATGCACGCCTTCACGCGGGACTGTCCTCATCTCCTCAAATCTATGCCCTGGAGCTTACCCGATGACAGAACAGCGCCCGCCCCTGCCTCCATTTACGCTGGAAACGTCCCGCCAGAAGGTGCGCGCCGCCGAAGATGGCTGGAACAGCAGAAACCCGGAAAAGGTCTCGCTTGCCTACACGCCGGATACAATCTGGCGGAACCGGTCAGATTTTCCAGTCGGTCGCCAGCAAGTGGTGGAGTTTCTGACTAACAAGTGGCAGCGGGAACACGAGTACCGTTTGATCAAGGAACTCTGGACCTTTGCTGGCAACCGGATTGCTGTCCGCTTTGCCTATGAATGGCACGATGCGACAGGACAATGGTACCGTTCCTATGGCAACGAAAATTGGGAATTTGCACCGAATGGCCTGATGCATCGCCGCTTTGCAAGCATCAACGATCTCGCCATATTCGAAAATGAGCGGAAGATGCATTGGCCTCTGGGACCGCGCCCGGCAGATCATCCCGGGCTCAGCGAACTCGGGCTTTGATCAGCCTAAGGTCTTGCAATTACTGCCACCTCTGAATCTTTTAAGACACTCTGGCAACCGGTGCCCGGCCCTCTGCCGGACACCGGTCAACAATCTTCCTGTCAGGAGTCCTTGCTCAATGCGCAGACAGGATCATCCTGCCGTCGTGCAGGAAACACCCCTTGTCGAAATGCGCAAGATCGACTGGATTTGTTGTCCTGATGTCGGCGAACCCCGGCAGCGATTTGCTCTGGGGATCAAAGCTTCGATGAACCTGCGAGAGGAAGACAAGCGTCGCACGCCGCTTTTTTGCAAACTGTCTCATGTCTTCGATCTGATCACCGAGCGGCGGTTGCGAGCGGTGCTGATCCATGACCTGAAGGTAGTCGATTACGGCTATCGTGCCCGGCGCCGGATCTGCCAGCGTTTCTTGAATTGTTCCGGCACAAATGCTGTCTGAGAGCACAATGCTCAACTTTTCAATTTTTCCAGGATCGGCGTATCCGCAGTCGGAAAGCTTCGTGCGGACATCCCGATAAGAACATTCGGATGAAAAGAAGACGGAAGATCGTCCGCTCTTTGCCGCTTCAGCAAGCAATTCGAGCCCCAGAACCGTCTTGCCGTGACCGGGCCGTGCTCCGAGGATCACCATATCGCCTGGCTCAAACGCTGACAGAAGTCTGATCGAAGGGCCCTGGTTACGAGTTGCTGATACGAGATGGCTCCAGCTTCTGAAGCCTTCGCGAACAGCAATTGCGTCCAGTGCCCGGTTCAACGCGATGGTCTTGCTACGGGCGAGAGCCCGGGCTTCACGCTTCAAACGGAAAACGGGTGCGGAGAGTTTCATATTGCGACCTCCAGATCGCGTGCATCAGCCGCAGTCCCTCCATATGCGAACGCACGATTACCTGGTTGCCAACATGAATTGACCCTGCAGTTCGGCTGCTGCTCCAGTTGGAGGGGGATGGCGTGGGTCGAGCCGCCTTCTTTCTAGCAGATTCGCTCAGACACCAGCCAGCGCGCGATACCTCCCATCAACGATCGCGGCTCAGGCCCTTGTCTGCCAGTTCCTTCAGATAGACACCCCAATGGGCTTCAGGGTCCCTGCCCAGGTCGATGAAATACGTCCAGGTGAAAATCCCGGAGTTATGCATGTCATCGAAATGAATACGGACAGCGTAATTGCCGACAGGCTCAATCTTCATGATCTCGACATTGCGCTTGCCGGGAACCGTTTGTTTCTGGGATGGATTGTGCCCCTTCACTTCCGCCGAAGGCGAGCACACCCGCAGATATTCGGCAGACAGTTCGTGCCGTTCACCCGTGTTGAAGGCAACGGTCAGGCTTTTTCTGTCTTTCGATACGCGCAGCTCCGTCGGCCATGGCGCGGTCGGGTCGGTCATATCCGGATCCTCTGATTCCACCCGGCCAACAGCACCGGGAATTGCGCGCGGACGATACCGGCAGAACCGATATCGTCAAGCGTCGTCTTGCGCCGCCTTCTTCACGGCTTCGTAGCCCTCCAGCGCGGCCTCGCGGGCCTTGGCATGGTCAACCAGGGGCTTCGGATAGGTCTTGCCAAGATCGATCCCGGCTTTTTTCAAGGCTTCAGCAGGCGCATCGAACGGCGCAAAGAGATATTGCGTTTCCAAGTCACGCAATTCAGGCACCCACTTGCGGATATACTCACCGTCTGGATCAAACTTTTCGCCTTGGGTGATCGGATTGAACACGCGGAAATAGGGAGCCGCATCCGCACCCGACCCCGCGACCCATTGCCAGCCAGCGGAATTGTTCGCCAGGTCCGCGTCCACCAGGGTGTCCCGGAACCAGGCCTCACCATGACGCCAGTGCAAACGCAGATGCTTGATCAGAAAGCTTGCTGCGATCATGCGCACGCGGTTGTGCATGTAACCCGTTTGCCAAAGTTCGCGCATGCCTGCGTCAACAATCGGATAGCCTGTTTGACCTTGCTGCCATTTCTCCAGCTCTCCATCCGGCTCCTTCCAGGGATATTCATCAAAGGTGGAGCGCCAGTTTTCGGATGGCAGCTTCGGGAAGTGGTACAGCAGATTATGAGAAAATTCCCGCCAGGCGATCTCGGACAGGAATTTCATGCCGTCGTCACCGAGCGACGGCTTCTTGTCCATGACCTCCTGGGTTTCATGCCAGATCTGGCGTGGCGAGATTTCCCCGAAATGGAGATGTGGAGACAGGCGAGAGACATTGGGCAGGTCCGGGCGGTTACGAAGTTTGCCGTAGCCCTTCAAGCCTTCCTGTAAAAAACTGGCGAGCCGTTCCGAAGCACCTGCTTCGCCCGGTGTCCAAAGGTCTTCCCAGCCCTTTGCCCAATTCGGCTTCTTCGGTAGAAGGCCAAAGCTCTCCAGGCCCTCACCGCCGTCATAATCGGCAATTTCCAGTTTCTCCGGAGCCGGCAAGTCATCATCAATCTCGATCTGCCGCGCAGCTTTCCAGAAGGGCGAATAGACCTTGTAGGGGCCACCGGACTGCGTCTCGATTTCCCAAGGTTCGTTCAAGAGTGAGGCCTTGAAACTCTTGACCTCGTATCCGTCGTCTTTCAGCGACGATTTCAGATCGGTGTCTCGCTCGATCGCTTGCGGCTCGTAGCATCTGTTCCAGAAGACAGCCTCAACGCCAGCTTCCTTCGCAACCTCGGGAATCAGATGTCTTGCACTGCCCTTGAGCAAGACCAGTCCTGGCAGATCCTCTTTCAAGGCTTTCAGACTGTGATGAAGCCACCAACGGCTGGCACCGCCTAACGGGTGTGTTTCGCCGGTCTGCTCCGCAGGCTCCAGAATAAAAACCGGAAGAACCTGCCCGTTGCGCGCCGCTTCATACAAAGCTGGATTGTCCTTGATGCGCAAATCCTGCCGAAACCAAACGAGTGTTGTCATGCTGCTCCTACCGCTTTCCACTGGTCAGATACGCCGCAAAGCGCCAACGGATCAACGATGTAAGGGTTTTGTTGGTTCCTATGTTTTCAAGATACAGGATCGGCAGCGTTCGTCAGTCGGTGCGCATCCATTCATCCGCCGCAGCAGCTCCGGCACTTCGCGTTTTGAGGCAGAAGTCGCAATGCGACGTTTCTGCTCGTGAATTGACAACTGTACACCGACAAGTTTACCTGACACCGTAAACTGGATATCTGCAGTCCGGTTTCAATTGATCTTGTCCGCATCGACGCCATATGATCTGGATAAGAAAAATCTAGGGAGAGCGAAACGTGACAGACGGCAAGATTGTGGTCCCGGCACAAGCGGCAATCGGACAGGTGGACGCGCAAGGTCCGATGATCGATCCCTTCGGTCGTGCCGTCACCTATCTTCGTGTCTCCGTAACCGATCGTTGCGACTTTCGCTGTGTCTACTGCATGGCGGAAGACATGACTTTTCTGCCGAAACGAGAAGTGCTGAGCCTGGAGGAGCTCGACCGCCTGTGCACGGCCTTCATTGAAAAAGGTGTCCGGAAGCTACGCCTTACCGGCGGAGAGCCCCTGGTGCGCAAGAATATCATGGGCTTGATCCGCAGCCTTGGTCGGCATCTGGACAGCGGCGCTCTTGAAGAACTGACCTTGACCACCAACGGCTCACAGCTCTCCCGCTATGCGCAGGAGCTCTACGATTGCGGTGTACGCCGGATAAATGTGTCGATCGATACGCTCGATCCGCAGAAATTCAAGGCCGTTACACGTTGGGGCGATCTTGGCAAAGTGATGGACGGGATCCGCGCGGCGACTGCCGCAGGTCTGCAGATCAAGATCAACATGGTTGCGCTCAAGGATGTCAACGAGCACGAGATCGTGACCATGTTGAAGTGGTGTCATGAGCACGGCCATGACCTAACCCTGATCGAGACGATGCCTCTGGGCGAGATCGACGGTGATCGCACCGACCAATATCTGCCGCTGTCAACGGTGCGGGCACGGCTCGCTGACGAATTCACGCTGACAGACATTCCGTACAAGACCGGGGGTCCTGCGCGGTATGTGACGATTGAGGAAACCGGTGGGCGTCTTGGTTTCATCACGCCGATGACACATAACTTCTGCGAGAGCTGCAACCGAGTACGCGTCACCTGTACAGGCCAGCTTTACATGTGTCTTGGTCAGGAGGACATGTCGGACCTGCGCGCGCCGCTGCGTGCCTCGGAAGGCAACGACCTCTTGAATGCGGCGATAGACGAAGCCATTGGCCGCAAGCCCAAGGGTCATGATTTCGTGATCGACCGGAACCGCAACCAGCCTGCCGTTTCCCGGCATATGAGCGTCACCGGCGGGTAAAGCCGCCGGAGCTTTTTTCAAAGCAACCAGCCGACGCAGCTGCTGATCGTTGGATCAGCGGCGCTACTCTGCTGCGACCAGATTGGAGCGCGTGGTGTAGTAACGAATGCTCAGGGCAGCAATCAGGCTGCAGGCGATCCCCACACCCATCACCAGGATCATTCCCCAGGGCGATCCGGCCAGTATGCCGTTGGCATACAGCCAGGCAACGACTGATCCTGCCAGGGCTCCCATGGAAACCTGAAAAGACGCCGTCATGCCAGAGGCCGCTCCGGTCAGTTCCGGCCGAACGCTTGCCGCGCCAGACAAGGCGCTTGGCAGGCAAACGCCATTGCCAAGCCCGAGCAGGAACATGGGCAGGAACAGACTGGGGGCGCTTAGAGCGCCAAAATAGGTAAACCCTGCAATGACGGCCACACAGACAATCGCGATGAGCGTTCCCGACAGGATCATTGGAAACAGGCCGACCCGTTCGGAATACCTGCCGGATATGAAGTTGCCGGCGATATAGCCGAGTGCAACGAACATGAAATAGAAGCCCATTTCGCCGGCGCTCAGGGACAGAAGATCGGCAGCAATGAAAGGTGCGCCCCCAAGGTATGCGAAATAGGCGAGCGCACTGAAAGCAGCGGTGAGCGTGTAGCACCAGTAGAGCGGTTCACGGCACAACGTTGCATAGGCTTTAAAGATCTGGCGCCCTCCAACCGGATTGCGGTTCATATGGGTTTCCGGCAGGAGGAAAACGCTCGCACAAAGAGTGGCAACCCCGAACACCAGGAGCAGCATGAAGCCTCCCTGCCATCCGTAATAATGATCCAGCAAGCCGCCGATTGCCGGTCCGACGGTCGGCATCACCGCCATGCCCATGGTGACATAGCCGATCATGCTGGCCGCTTGCTTGGGACTATATAGGTCGCGGAGGATTGCCCGGCCAAGCACCAGTCCCGTGCAGCCGCCTGCAGCCTGAATCACGCGAGCGGCGATCAGCGCTTCGATACTTTGTGCGAACAGACAAAAAACGGTGCCAATAACGAAAAGCACCGAGCCGAGTATGATGACCGGCCGTCGGCCGAACTGGTCCGACAGGGGCCCCCAGAAGAGCTGGAATACGGCAACCGCAATGAAGAAAGCGGACATGGATAACTGAATCTCGCCCGCGGTCGCGGAAAAGACCAGCATCATTCCTGCCAGGGATGGCAGGTAGATCTGCATGGCAAGCGGGCTGACAGATGAAATCGCCATAAGCACCGCAAGCGAAGGTTTCGCACCGGCGCTGGAAGTGTGGGATTTGCTTGTAACCATGCCCGGGAAGGAACCTTTTTATCGTCATGCCTTGCGGGCTAAATATTCAACTTTGAATATGTATATTGGTTCCGTGATCCGGGCGTGAAAACTTCAATTGATACAGTCGATAGCCTCGAGGCGACGCAAAAATTCAGCGATTTCAAGCAATTGTTTCATGCATTGTATCCCCCGCGAATCCGTATCGGGTGCGAAAGTTCGTGTCCGCAAGTGGCAACTTTTCATGCGTTGGCGCACCATCTTCAGCAGTGGTTGCCGACGTTGACACGGGTATAAAAAAACAGGCTCGGCGTAAGCCGTGCCTGTTTTCGTTTTATCGGCCTGCTGCGGGTCTTCCTCGGCAGGCGAATGGGAAGTTCCCGGTTCAGTCGAAGACGATTTTCGGGGCGGCGCGGGCAGGCTCGGCACTTTCGCGATCGATGCTGGCGAGCACCTTGCCAGCAATGTCCTTGTAGATACCGGCAACCTCACCTTCCGGATCGGAAACAACAACAGGTGTACCGGCATCCGAGGTTTCGCGGATCTTCATGGTCAAGGGGACTTCGCCCAGGAATGGCACGTCCAGCCGATCGGCTTCCGCCCGAGCGCCGCCATGGCCGAATATATCGTGGCGGCCGCCGCAGTCGGGACACAGGAAAAAGCTCATGTTCTCGATGATCCCCAGCACGGGAACGTCGACACGTTTGAACATGTTGAGCCCCTTGCGGGCATCGATCAGGGCAAGATCCTGCGGTGTCGACACAATCACCGCGCCGGCCAAAGGCACCTGTTGAGCCATGGTCAGTTGAGCGTCGCCGGTGCCCGGTGGCATGTCGACCACCAGAACGTCCAGTTCCCCCCAGGCGACTTCGCGAAGCATCTGGGTGAGCGCGGAAATGACCATTGGCCCGCGCCAGATCATGGGGGTTTCCTCTTCCACCATGAAACCCATGGACATCACCTTGATGCCATAACCTTCCATTGGCTTGAGCATCCTGCCCGACAAGGCTTCGGGACGGCCGGAGACGTTGAAAAGCCGCGGTACGGACGGGCCGTAGATATCAGCGTCCAGAACCCCTACCCTTTTGCCAAGAGCAGCCATTGCAAGAGCAAGGTTCGCCGTTGTCGTGGACTTGCCAACGCCGCCTTTACCGGAGGCGACAGCAACAATGTGCTTGATGCCGGGAACGCCGGGTTTTGCTGGCGCCTGTTCCTCAGCCGCGCGCCGAGGCTGCTGCGGAGCGGGTTTCGCAGCTGGTGGAGGCGCTGTGTTGCGGGTGCTGCCTGCTGCCCGTTCGGCTGTCAGCGCGACCATCACCGTTTCCACCCCTTCAACTTCCTTGACCACCTTTTCGGCAGCCTGACGCAGAGGCTCTAATTCCTGCGCGCGCTCTGCGGGAACGGTGATGGAGAAGACAACACGGCCATCGGACACGAACACGTCCGAAACAAGGCCCAATGAAACAATATCGCCCTCAAGGTCCGGTCCCTTGATTTGCCTTAATCGTTCCATGACTGCGCTTTTTATGGTGTCGGTCATTCTTCGGTCCTGTTTCGTTCACCGGCCACTGCCCGTAGCCGATTTTCCGGTGCAAAATCTAGGCCGCCGCCTCACTCAGGCAAGCTGCCAAAATGAAGCATGGCGCGTTTCGCTCTCTGATGGGGAGTCATAGAAGGGGTCATTTTCCGACACAAGCCCAACCATTCAACAGTTGATGGCCGCGCAGTGCTGAATGGTTTGTCGCCCTGGGTCTTTGCCAAACCGAAGGTGAAGCCGAGTGCCATTGGACGCCGAGATTGTTACCCAGCCGCGATGGGGACAATGTTTTCATTGAACCGGGTCACTGCCTGGGTAATTTGGAACCGCCTTGCGCAAACTCTCTTCCTAGTATTTCAAGCCTCAGGACCCCGTCATGCCAACCTGCCTCATCACCGCGGCCAATCGCGGGATCGGTTTCGAGCTTGCCCGCGCAGCCCTTGAGAACGGCTGGACCGTTTATGGTTCAGTCCGGACGCAGCAAGCTGCGAACGCGACGGCCGAACGGCTGGGCAAAAGTTTTCATCCGCTTGTTTTCGATGTGACCGATCATGCCGGTGTTCGTTCTGTTGCCAGCGGCCTCGACAGCCCGCTGGACCTGCTGATCAACAATGCAGGCATCATCACTCCGGAACGTCAAAGCGCTCTGGACATGGATTTTGAGGGCTTTGCCGAAACGCTGGCCGTCAACACCCTTGCGCCTTTGGCAGTCTCGCAAGCCTTCCTGCCGCATCTGCGCAAGTCAGGGGCTGGCCGGATCCTGACTATCTCCAGCCAGATGGCCTGGATGGGATACCGGAAATCCGACACACTCGCCTACCGTGCTTCCAAAGCAGCGGTGAACAAGGTGATGCAGGGACTTGCGACCGATCTGGAACCAGAAGGCATTCCCGTCGCTCTGATCGATCCGGGCTGGGTGCGTACAGATATGGGTGGTCAGCAGGCCGACAATGACCCGGCGGATGTTGCGCGGGGAGTTCTGAAGATCGCAGCTTCCCTCACCGTCGCCGATACCGGCAAATTCTTCAAATGGAGTGGTGAAGAGCGCCCGTTCTGATGAGCCGCCGAGGGGGAGCTGTGGAAGATTTGGCACACCCGCGTGCCGAAGCCGGAGGCTGTTCCAGCTGAAACTTACCGACGGTTGTCGCTTCAGGAAGCTGGATCAATGCCTCCTTTTGCCGTGCTGACCTCTACCGGCAAGGCCGTCCAGCGCCCCCGCCTCAACACGGAATGCAAGCGCATGCTGTTGGCGCACGCGTTTGAGGAGCTGGACTGCATCGCGGTTGAATTTCGAATCCACTTCATGCACCGCCAAAGTCGCGCTGCCATTGAACGGCTAGGCGCCAAACTGGACGGCGTATTGCGGTCTCACCAGCGCTCACCCTATGGGGCGCTTCGCGATACGGTGGTCTATTCGATTCTTCCCCATGAGTGGCCCGCGGTAAAAGCCAGCCTCGATTTCAAGCTTGAAGAACGGGGCTAACCTCCTTTTCCACACAAAGAAGTGCTCACGTTGTTTTGCACAGTTTTCTTGTTCTGTTCACCAGGCAGCAAAGCACACATTTGCGGAGGACTTTGCAACCCACCGGTAACACCGTGTGATCTTCTTCCTATTTGATTCAAATTTTAAGCAAATGTGAGGAATTGAGGCGCAGGCTGGTTTCATCGGCAAAAGGATGGAAACGCCATGGAACTTTACCGCGCCTGCTACCGAAGCAAGATCAACTGGGGCAAGATGCACCTGGCCCTGCCGGACGAAATCGACAAAACGTTGCTGCGCATTCGCCGGATCAACCGAAAGGCCGGTGTAACCGGAGCGCTTCTGCTGGTCGATCAGCACATTATTCAGGTTCTGGAAGGCCGGACAGGTCCGGTGCTTGATACCGTCTATTGTGTGATGAACGATCCGCGTCTGGAAGCCATTGAGGGCATCATTCACGAACCGGCTGATTTCCGGTTGTTCCCGAATTCGCTGATGTTTTTCCGGGATCTGACCGATGGCCTTGCCGCTTCCGAGCACGATGTGCTGCGCCCCTTGCTTGACCATCCGGCTGATGTAACGCGGGAAGAAGCCTACAGGGCGTTCGGCCACTTCGCGCAGGAGCTTCAGGAAGGCCGCCTGACCAACGAGATGCTGATGATCTGAGGCGCTCCGGCCCAGCAAAGTGCTTCGGCTCATCACCGGTTCCGTAAAATACTGCCCGTGGCCGCAGAGCCATGGTCCTTTTGCCTACAGTCTTGATACGTCGCGCCCCTGCTCCGTTGGAGGCGCCACTTGTCAGGCTGGCGCTCCAGCCTTCAGCCGGCTTGCTTGCCGCCATTGACGGCTTTGCCTTCTTCATCAGCGAAGCCTCCAAAGTTCCAGCTGACAGGAACGACACGATCATTGCCCTCATGGCCCAACCTCAGGCGTCTGATAATCCGGTGCCTCTAGGGCACTTCGGGCGCTGCGTGCAGGTGGCGCCTTTCATGACACTTTCGCGAACCAAAACGGCAAAGTAACACCTTGCCCCCCGGCAATCGCGTCCCATAGTGTTGGGACAATCGAAGCAAGTGGAGTCGTTCGCCTGTGTCAGGCTCATATGTGTTGCAACCCGACCCGGAAGATCCGCGCCTTTCAACATCCGTTACCGGTATCGATCAGGACGGACAGCCGGTTGAAACGCGAGTTGTCACGGAAAAACCGCTGACGCTTTATCTGAATTCTCAGGAAGTGGTCACGATGATGACCATTGGCGATCATCCGGATCTTCTGGCCGTCGGTTATCTCAAGAACCAGAACATGCTTGCCGATGACGACGTCATCACCGGCATCGACCATGACGATGATCTGGACGTCGTCGTGGTTCGCACCGAGCGTGAGACCAACTTCGAGGAAAAGCTGAAAAAGAAGGTGCGCACATCCGGCTGCGCCCAGGGCACGGTCTTCGGCGATGTCATGGACGGGTTCGAGACCGTTCAACTGGCCAAGGACGCCCGCCTCAACACCTCCTGGCTCTATGCGCTCACGAAATCCATCAACACAACGCCTTCCCTCTATCTTGAGGCCGGGGCGATCCACGGCTGTGTTCTGTGTCAGAAAGACCGACCGCTGGTCTACATGGAAGACGTCGGCCGCCACAATGCAGTCGACAAGATCGCGGGCTGGATGGTCCTGAACGATATCCCCGCGCACGATAAAATCTTTTACACCACTGGCCGACTGACCTCCGAGATGGTCATCAAGACCGTCATGATGGGCATTCCGATCCTCGTCTCACGTTCGGGCTTTACCGCCTGGGGTGTAGAGCTTGCGCGCCAGGCCGGCCTGACCCTGATCGGGCGTGCCCGCGGCAAGCGGTTCGTGGCTCTGTCCGGTCACGATAGGATCGTGTTCGACATGTCGGCAGGCGATGTTGAAGACGAGCCTGAGACCGCCCGCAGAAAAGGGAGCATGCCGGCAGCATGACGAGACACGCAAAGCCGCTGGAAAGCAACAAAGTGCTCGGCTGTATCCTCGCCGGTGGACAGTCCCGCAGGATGGGTGGCGGCGACAAGAGCCTGATGGATCTGGGCGGCAAGTCCATGCTGGATCTGATCCTTGCCAGGCTGAAACCTCAACTGAACGACATCATCCTGAACGCCAATGGCGATCCGGACCGGTTTGCGCGCTTCAATCTGCCCGTTGCCGCCGACCCAGTCGGCGACTTTGCCGGACCTCTTGCCGGCGTTCTGGCCGGAATGACTTACGCACAAACCAAAAGGCCAGACGTCACTCACGTTATTTCCGTCGCCGGGGACACCCCCTTTTTTCCGACCAGCCTTGTCGCCCGCTTCTGCGCTGCCGTTCCAGGCGACAGACCGGTGATCGCGCTGGCCTCTTCTGCGGACAAGCTGCATCCGGTCTTCGGACTTTGGCCTGTCAGCCTGAAGGCGGATCTTGAAGACTGGCTGCGCTCCGGCAAGACCGGCAAGGTGCTTGCCTTTGTCGACTGTTACGACAGCGTCGAAGTCGCCTTCGACGCGGACCCTGTCAGCGGATTGGACCCCTTCTTCAATGCAAACAAACCTGACGATCTGGCGACCGTCAGGGACGCGCTGAGTTCCCCCCCCAGATGACCACCACACCCGTATTCGGCATTACCGGCTGGAAGAACTCCGGCAAGACCCAACTTGTAGCCAGTCTTGTGGCCGAGTTCACAGCTCGTGGGCTCAAGGTCTCCACCGTCAAGCACGCCCATCATGGTTTCGACGTCGACAAGCCCGGCACGGACAGTTTCCGGCACCGTGAGGCCGGCGCGGTGGAGGTTGCGCTTGTCTCCGGGCGCCGTTGGGCGTTGATGCATGAACTGAAACAGGAAGACGAACCGCCGCTGGAAGACGTTCTGGAGCGCCTTGCGCCTTGCGACCTGATCCTGATCGAAGGATACAAGAAGGAACCCCATCCGAAAATCGAGGCGCGCAGAACCGAAGCGAGTGAGCGGGGGCCGCTGACTGTCTCCGACCCAAACATTCTGGCCATCGCGACGGATCACGCTTTGCCGGATGAGGTCTTGCCGGTGTTTCATCTGGACGACATAGGCGCCATGGCGGATTTCATCGAAACCCATCTCGGTCTGAAGAGGTCGTCAGCATGACCGGCAAACCACTCCTGGACGACTGTTTCCTGCACGACAAGGACCGTTTGCGTCACGACGAGGCACTGTCCATCCTGAAAGAACGGCTGCAGAGCATAGCCAAGACCGAAACCGTACGCCTGGAAGATGCTGGCGAGCGCATCCTGGCCACTGCGGTGACAGCACCCCGCAACATACCGCTGGCAGACAATTCAGCCGTCGACGGCTATGCCTTCCGCAATTCCGATTTCGAGGAAGCCGGCGGTTTTTTCCGCCTGGAACAGAGGATCGCAGCCGGCCATGCCAGCAATGCCGACCTCGGCCCATGGGCGGCGGCCCGGATTTTCACTGGTGCGGTGATGCCACCAGGGGCTGACACCGTCGCCATGCAGGAAGATTGCGAACCCCACCAGCAGGACGGCCAGGACTTCGTGATCGTGCCGCAGGGGCTGAAGACGGGCGCGAACTGCCGCAAGGCGGGTGAGGATGTGGCAGAGGGAACAACGCTTCTGAGCCCGGGCCAACGGCTGCGCCCGCAAGATGTCGCGGCCATTGCTTCCACCGGACTGGCTGACGTCTCCGTTTACCGGAAATTGAGGGTTGCCCTTGTGTCAACAGGCGACGAGCTGCGCCGGCCTGGCGATCTCATCACCCTTGGCGATGTTTATGATTCCAATCACTTTCTCCTGCGTGGCCTGTGCGCGACGCTGCCCGTGGAGATTGATGACCTAGGCATTTTGAAAGACGATGCAGACACGCTTGAAGAAACTCTGGCGAAAGCTGCAGCCAGCCATGACGTGATCCTGACCACAGGCGGAGCAAGCCGCGGTGAGGAAGATCACATGCTCGCGGTTCTGGACAAGATCGGCACCCGCCACATGTGGCAGCTTGCGATCAAACCGGGCCGGCCGATGATGTTTGGGAATATCGGATCGTGCGTCGTCCTCGGATTGCCCGGCAACCCGGTCGCTGCAATGGTCTGTTTTCTGCTATACGCGCGGCCGGTCTTCAGCCTCCTTGGCGGAGGTGCGTTTCTGGAACCTCAGGCCTTTGAGGTTCCGGCGGCGTTTGACGTTCCCAAGAAAAAGCCGGACCGACGCGAATTCTACCGCGCCTTCCTGCAGCCGCGCCCCGACGGGTCAATGGCCGCGCATAAATTCCAGCGCGACGGATCCGGTCTGATCACGGGCCTGCGCGAAGCGGACGGTCTTGTCGAGATCCCCGAAGACGTCACCTCGATCCGGAAGGGAGACATGGTCTCGTTCCTGCCCTTCTCCGGCTTCGGATTGCGCTGACCCGGCGCTTTCTCCGGGTCAGCAAGGCCAATTTCCTCAGTAGGCGTAAGGCCAGCTGGCAGCCACAAAGCGATACCCCTCACCGTCCTTGGCAACGCGGCCCATGCCCGGAAAGGGAATGTGAGCGCCTGCAAAGAACAGCTTGTCGGCCGAGGCTTGATCCAGGAACTTCTTGCGCGTCGAGACGGCCTGCGCCGGATCGATGTCAAACCCGATGCCCCAGTCCGGCCGGCTGAACTGATAGGCGGCCATATGAACGATGTCAGCCGCGATCACGAGGGTTTCACCGTTGCTGTCAAACAGGTAGCCGGTGTGCCCCGGGGTATGGCCCGGCAGAGGCATCGGGCGGATGCCGGGCAGGACTTCCTTGTCACCGGAAATCAGTGTTTGACTACCCTTGTAGGCGTCGGCAGCCCTGCGCGCACCCACGAAGAACGGTTTGAATTGTTCGGGAGCGCTGTTCATGGCGGCATCATCGAACCAGAAGGCGTTATCGACTTCCGGCAAGATCAATTCCGCATTCTTGAACACCTTGTTGCCGTCACCATCGACAACACCAAAAAGGTGATCCGGATGCATATGGGTAATCAGGATTGCGTCGACCTGATCAGGCGTTACACCTGCTGCAGCCAGGGCATCAGGCAAGCGCCCCATTGTCGGACCGAGAGCATCCGAAGTGCCGGAATCTACAAGAATCAACCGGTCACCGGCGTTGACGAGGTAGGCGTTGACGGGAATGCGAAGCGCCTCGCCTTCGATCATTGCGGTGTCCCTGAGGCGCTGGCCTTCTTCGGCTTCATAGCCGATAACCAGTTCCGGCGTCACATCAAGGTACCCATCGAGCAAGGCGGTGATTTCGAGGTCGCCAACCTTGTAGCGAAGCGCACCGGCCATGGGTTTGCCCGCCTTGGCAGCGGCGGCTTGTGCGGGTGAAGAAACGAATGAAACTCCGCCGGCAGCAGCAAGCGCCCCTGCCCCGGCTGCCGCACCGAGCAGCGTTCGTCTGGAAACTGAAATCTGAGAACTGGTCATATGGGGCCTCCCGGCTCGACCTGATGGAAAACGATCACGCTCGAACCTTTGGGATCGGTTCGGCAGCCTTAAAGGTGTTTCATTCGCTTCAATTTTGAAGCGCCTAATATCTTATATTACTCATAATCCGTGCTTATGTATGAGAGTGCTCAGGTTTTCTCTCAAAAGACACGAGGCCGATTTGGACAAGCTTTCCTCTCTTTCCGGCTTCGTGCAGGCCGTCAATCTCGGCAGTTTTTCAGCGGCCGCGAAATACCTTGGCATTTCCCAACCCGCTGTCAGCCAGCAAGTCCGCGCACTTGAAGACGACCTCGGCATCAGACTGCTCAACCGGACAACGCGACAACTCAGCCTGACCGAGGCTGGCGAACGCTACTACGCCTATGCGCGGGATATTCTGGAACGTCTCGCCGAGGCCGACCGGTCGGTGCAGAGCGAGGAAGCGCAAATGTCCGGCCCGCTGGCCGTGGGGCTACCGCTCGGGTTTACCGAAACGGTGCTTTCGGACTTCCTGATCCGCTTCAAGCTCGATCACCCTGGCATCTTGCTGGATGTGTCGCTGTCAGACCAGTTTGTGGATGTGATTCAACAACGCCTCGATGTGGCGATCCGCATGGGTGACATCGAAGACGACCGCCTTATCGTTCGACGGCTCGGGCTGGCGCAGCGGTGCCTGGTCGCATCGCCGGACTATCTCGACAGGCGTGGCCGCCCCACGCATCCCAAGGAACTGCCGGACCACGACTATCTTCTCTACAAGAACATCATGACCGGCAACCGTGTTCCTTTCATCAGTCCGGTTGGCGAACAGCTCTCGATCACGATCACACCGACGATGCAGATCAACAACTCCTCCACCCTGCGCCGGGCAGCGCTTGCTGGTCTCGGCATCGCGATTGCCAACCGGTGGCTTATCGAGCCTCTCCTGCGCACAGGTGAGTTGGAGGTCGTGCTGCCACAATGGCAATATCCACCCCACCCTGTGCATGCGGTCTATCCTTCCAACCGGTTCATTCCGCTGAAGGTCCGCCGTTTTGTCGACAGCCTGTTCAGCTTCTTCGAAGAGGAAGGTGCTTTCCTGCACACTGATCTCCGCGCGCCGAAAGGCCTCGGAGGACAGCGGCCTGAAGACACTGCCGAGACCGGAAGCGCGGTGGTGCGATAGCAAACGGCCCGGCTGTGTTTGCCGGGCCGTCATGCCTCACTCGGTATCGACTACCCAGGTTTCCTTGAGCGCGTCCTCTTCCCAAGCCTTCCAGGCCGGTGTTGCCGTCATAGCCTCACTGTATTTGCGGACCACAGGATCGCTGGAAAGCTGGTAAGTTTCGAACCTGCTGACGACAGGCGCATACATGGCGTCGGCAATCGTGAAGTCGCCGAACAGGAACGGACCGCCAGACGCTTCCAGACATTCTTTCCAGATGGTCACGATCCGCGCGACATCGTTTTTCACAGCTTCACTGACAGTCTTCGGCGCCGCAGGGCGCTGCATGTTCATCGAGCATTCGCCGCGAAGACCCGAAAAACCGGAATGCATCTCCGCAGAGATAGAGCGGGCCCAGGCGCGCTCTGCCTTGTTCTGCGGCCACAGGCCCTTGTCCGGAAAGCTGTCGGCCAGATACTCCAGGATCGCAAGACTGTCCCAGACCGTCAGATTGCCATCCTTGAGCACGGGAACTTTTCCTGTCGGCGAGAATGATGCGAATTCCGGATTGCCATTTTCAAAATCAAAAGGAACCAGTGTTTCCCGAAACGGAATGTCCTTGTGCTTGAGAGCAATCCACGGCCTTAACGACCAGGAAGAATAGTTCTTGTTTCCAATGAAGAGTTCATAATCCGACATATCAACGCCCTTTTCCGATACCCGGCAGAAATCTCCATGCGCCGCCGGGTAAACTTTTCCTAAGAGCATCGGCTTCAGGCTTCAAATTCAATAAGTTCATGAAATTCATCAGGGTTTGGAATGTCCCTTTCCGGCACACTTATTGCTTGTATTTATGGAGATAGCCGCTACCAGAATGAGGACCCGATGTCGTCTGCCCTTCCGCCCGTCCCCGCCGCGTTACCGCAAACCACCCGAACGCAACAAAAGCAACCGAGCGAGACAGAAAACCGCTTCCTGCAGTTCCGGACTTTTCTGGCCGAACAATATCAGGACTGGAGGGAACTTCCCGAAGAGCAAAGAATTCGGCACGAGTACCTGGAAGAACACGGATTGACCGAACTCAGCCTGGACAATCTGTCCCCCAGAAACCGGGCTATCCACGAAGAGAAGATTGCCGAATTGACCAAGCAGCCGATTGTATCGCCAACACCTTATCGAGGTGCAAAGGCGGGTGATGTGCTGTCCCGTCCTGTCATAACCCTGCAGTCCGTTCTCGAGGTCCATGACGCCTCTCAGGAAGCTGAAGCCGCCGACGCGACAGCCGACTCGAAAGCCTGATGCGTACCCTGTGCCAGGCATTCGAACCCGTTGCGCGCCTTCTGAAGCCGCGACGACGGCCTGGCGCACCCGCCAAGTTTCCACAACGGCCCGCCTCTTCCCCAACGATACGCCGAAAAAACTGAGAATACGGCCAAATCGCGCTCTGTTTTTTTCGCCTGTCTGCTTGAAATTTGGCCCGAAGTGTATGGAATAGTGCGTTCGGGCAAGAAGGTGGGAAGAACCCGCTTGCGCCGCGAAGATAATTTTAGGGGAACAAAATATGCGTGTTTTGCGTATGGCTGCTGCAGCAGTAGCAGTATTGGCGGCCGTGAGTGGCGCCGAGGCGAAAGACTGGACGAAGGTGCGTATCGGCACCGAGGGCGCTTATCCTCCATTCAACTCCCTGACTGCAGATGGCCAGCTGGTTGGCTTCGACGTCGATATTGCCAAGGCACTCTGCGAAGAAATGAAAGTCGAATGCGAATTCGTCACTCAGGATTGGGACGGCATGATCCCGGCTCTGCAGGCAGGCAAATTCGACGCCGTCATCGCCTCCATGTCGATCACCGACGAGCGTAAGCAAAAGGTCGACTTCACCAACAAATATTACAACACTCCGCCGGCAATTGCCGTGCCGAAGGATTCCACTCTGACCGGTACGTCGGACGAAGACCTCAAGGGTGTAACGCTTGGTGCACAGTCCTCCACCACCCATTCCAACTATGCGGAAGAAAAACTGCCGTCCGCGGACCTGAAACTTTATCCGACGCCGGATGAGTACAAGCTCGATGTTGCCAGCGGCCGCATTGACGCAGTGATCGACGACGTTGTGGTCCTGTCCGATTGGCTGGCCACCGAAGACGGCGCTTGCTGCAAGCTGCTTGGCACCCTGACGCCGGACCCGGTGATCAACGGCGAAGGCGCCGGCATCGCAATCCGCAAGGATGATGGCGAGTTGAAGGAAATGTTCAACAAGGCCATCGAAGGCATCCTGGCGAACGGCAAGTACAAGGAAATCAACGACAAGTACTTCACGTTCGACGTTTACGGCGGCTGATTAGCCTTCTGTTGACGGAAAATCGGTGCGGCGCTGAGCGTGCCGCACCGCCTGCAGGGAAAAATCCCGCAGTAAGGCCGTAGGGGCGGCCGGAATAACAACAACAAACAGAAAGAAGCGCCGGCTTATGGACAAAGCTTTGACGCTACTCTCCTTCGGACCCGAGGGCTGGGGAGACGAGATTGCCTGGGGCGTGGTCGTGACCGTTTGCCTGGCGATCGTAACCTTGCCGTTCGGATTGTTTCTGGGATTTCTGATTGCACTTGCAAAAAAGTCATCGGAACCCAGCCTGCGATTGGCGGCCAACCTCTACACGACCCTTTTCCGCGGCTTGCCGGAACTGCTGACATTGTTCCTGGTCTATTTCGGCCTTCAGATCGCGGTGCAGGCCTTGCTGAAGATGGCCGGCTTCGACTTTTATTTCGAAGTCAATTCCTTCGTGGCCGGTGTCATCGCCCTCTCCTTTGTCTTTTCGTCCTACGCCTCCGAGGCCTTTCTCTCCGCCTTTCGCGGCATCCCGGAAGGACAATACGAAGGTGGATATGCGCTAGGTCTTTCCAGGGGCAAAACGCTTCGCCTGGTGGTTCTACCGCAGTTGATCCGCCTTGCTCTGCCAGCACTGGGAAATAGCTGGCTCGTTCTGCTCAAGGACACGTCCCTTGTTTCCGTGGTTGGTTTGTCGGACGTGATGCGACAGTCCGGGATCGCGGCGCGCATAACCAAGGAACCCTTCATGTTCTTTGGTGTCGCCTGCCTGATCTACCTTGTGCTGGCGATGATTTCGTCTACCGGGCTGGTGCGCATTGAGCGCTGGAGCAAACGGGGAGAAGCGACGCGATGATCTCCGCAAACCCGACCACCGGCATGAGCCGCCCGCCAGCACCCGCTCGCCGCTGGACCAAGACAAGAATACTCGGCCATGTCCTGATGGCCCTCTGGATCGTTTCGGGCGCCTGGCTGCTCTACTATCTGGCGATAAACATCGCCAGCCCGTTCGTACTGAAATATTGGCCAGAGTATCTCAGCGGTTTTTTTGTCACCCTTCAAATCGTCGGCCTGTCCCTGCTGATTGGCGCCCTGTTGAGCATCCCTATCGCGGCCGCCAGAGCTTCGAAATGGTGGTTCATATCAAAGCCCGCGTATTGCTTCGTCTACTTCTTCCGCGGCACACCGCTTCTGGCGCAGACCTTCCTTGTCTACTATGGCGCGGGAACCTTCCAGCCGCAGCTGGAAGCAATTGGCCTATGGGGCATGTTCAGGGAAGCCTGGTTCTGCGTGATCTTCGCATTTTCATTGAACACCTCTGCATACCAGGCCGAGATCCTGCGCGGCGCCATTCAAAATGTGTCGAAAGGTCAATGGGAGGGGGCCGCCGCCCTGGGCCTCAGCAAGAAGATTACCTTCTACAAGATCATCCTGCCTCAGGCCCTGATTGTTGCCCTTCGTCCTTATGGCAATGAGATCATCCTCATGCTGAAGGGCTCTGCCATTGCGGCTATCGTGACGGTGTTTGACCTCTTTGGAGAAACGAGACGGGCTTACTCGAGATCATATGATTTCCAGGCCTATATCTGGGCAGCGGTTATCTACCTCTTTCTGGTGGAGATGCTGCGCCGACTTTGGGACAAGATCGAAGCGCGTCTGACGCGGCACCTGATCCGCTGAGCTTGAACGACATACTCATCGCACACGGACCGAGCGTTTTGAGCTCGGCCCGTTTGCGAGGCGGCAACCTCCCGGCTTAACGCGGCGTTTCAGACCTGCATCTGCAGTTTCAAACCACTTGTTTTCATTTGATTATTCTACCAGAGCGCGATAACCCGGAAAGGCACCCAATCACGGAGCCCTCCCATGCCGAAAACACCCTCTATCGCCCATGGCCTTCACTTTGACAGCCTGCTTGCCCATGGCGGCGGCGGTTTTGATGCGGCAACGGGTGCCGTCGTGCCGCCGCTCCAGACGGCGACAACTTTCGTGCGGGACGAAACCTATGAGCTGGTCAATCCGGGTCATATCTACAGCCGTGACGACAATGCCCTTTACAAGAAGACCGAAAAACTGATTGCCGCGCTTGAAGGCGGCGAGGATAGCCGCCTGTTCGCCTCCGGCATGGCTGCTGTTGCCGCCGTCGCCCGCATCGTCAAGCCGGGCGGTACGCTCCTTGTACAGTCCGGCATCTATTGGGGCACCACCCTGTTCCTGCGCAAACTGTGCGCACGGAACAAGATCGCGCTGGTGGAATCCGATGCCAGTGATCTTCAGGCCTTTCAAGACGAAATGGCCGTGACACGCCCGGACCTAGTCTGGCTGGAAGTGCCCAGCAACCCGTTCCTGAAAGTCGCCGACATCAAGAGCATTGCCAGCCAGTGTAAAGAGGTTGACGCCCTGCTTGCAGTCGATGCAACAGCGGCGACCCCGCTTATTCTCAAGCCCTTGTCGCTTGGCGCCGATCTCGTGATGCATTCGGCAACCAAGGCCCTTAACGGCCATTCCGATCTGCTGGGTGGTGTAGTGACAACCAATGATGCCGGCAGCGAGGCCTGGGCCTTTCTCACCGAGGAACGCAAACTGGCAGGCGCCGTTCTCGGGTCCTTCGAAACGTGGCTCTTGCTGCGGGGCATGAGAACGCTTGGATTGCGCGTTGAGCGGATGAACCAGACTGCGCAGGCCTTTGCGGAGCATTTCGAAAAGCACCCGAAGGTGGAAGCCGTGCTTTATCCCGGCGTCGAAAGCCACCCTCACCACGAGCTTGCAAAGAGCCAGATGACAGGCGGCTTCGGCTCACTGATGTCCATTCTGGTCAAGGGGGACAAGACGGAAGCATTGAAGGTCACAGGGGCGCTCGCCCTGTTCCAGCGCGCGACATCCCTTGGAGGCACCGAAAGCCTTGTCGAACATCGCTACACCATCGAAGGCGAAGGCTCCGGTATTCCGGAAAACCTGCTGCGCCTGTCCATCGGCATCGAGCATTGCCACGATCTGATTGCAGACATGGAACAGGCTCTCGCTGCGACCTGACGGGCTTTAATCGGTAAGCTGCTCGGCCCGCATGCTGCGCAGCCAGCTCATGAAGGCCTTGAGCGGCGGACGTTTGACGCCCGGGCGGGTCACCAGATGGTACCCGGTTCCGGGATAAACGCCGTCTTCGAACAAGACCCTGAGGTTGCCCGCCTCGATCTCCGGTTCGACAAAGGTCTTGGCGGTGGCCGAAATGCCGTCGCCGCGCCGCAACCCTTCCAGCACCATGTAGCCCGGCAAGTGCGTGATGTTCAGCTTGCCCTTGGGAACGACACCCTGGCGCTCCAGCCAGATGGTCAGTTCATTGGTGCCATATTCCTGAAGCCACGGAAATTCCAGAAGATCTTCGGGGCTTTCGATCTTCTTGTCGCCGATCAGGCAATTCGCCCCGATAATCGCAAAATTCGTCGGGATGAACAGTTCCGACTCAAAGCCCGTCCAGTTGCCCCTGCCGAAGCGAATGGCAAGATCAACACCACCGGGTTTGAGTTCCACCACTTCAGCCGTCGGATTGAGCATCAGTTCAACGTCCGGATTCTTGTGCCTGAAGTCGCTAATTCTCGGCATGAGCCAGCTTACGGCGAAGGATGGCGTCATGGTGATATTGAGCGGTCGAACCAGATCTTCCCGTGTCAATTCATCGACGGTCGCGTGGATGATTTCGAAGCCTTCGCTCACGCCTTCGAACAGTTGCCTGCCTTCGGGCGTCAGCGCAATTCCCCTGCCCTCGCGGACGATCAGTTTCAATCCCAGAAACTGCTCCAGAGCCTTGACCTGCTGACTGACGGCAGCGTGCGTGACGTTCAACTCTCGCCCCGCAGCTGACAGGCTGCAGGTCTCGGCAACGGCAGTAAAGGTTCTCAGACTGTTGAGGGATGGAAGCGAGCGCCAGTCCATATGTAACTTTTCCTTACATTTCAAAAATCTTCCTGACTGGCATGAATCGCCAGTACCGGTCACATTATTCTCACACAACGCAGCGAGAGGATGTAAGAACATGTTAGGTATTTACGCACATAGCTTCCTGGAAGCAACCCGCTTCACCAGCAACACCCGTCCCGATCCGCGCACCCAGCAGCACCTGGATGCAAAGTCGAACAAGCGGGAACGCCATTTCCGTCTCTGGCAGCGCGGTCCTTACTGGATCTAAGCTGACAGCAGGCGGCAAATAGCCTAAAACCATGATGAACCAATTCAGTCAAAAGGCCCGGCTCGTACCGGGCCTTCGCATGCGAAGGGAGCGTCGTCATGGCAAAGGTTGCATTCATCGGTCTGGGCGTCATGGGATATCCGATGGCGGGACACCTGAAAACCAAGGGCGGCCATGACGTCACGGTCTACAACCGGACCACCGCAAAGGCCGAGAAATGGGCCTCGGAATTTGGCGGAAACTTTGCCAAAACGCCAAAGGAAGCGGCCGAAGGCTGCGATTTCGTATTTGCCTGCGTCGGTAATGACGATGATCTACGCTCCGTCACGACCGGTGCGGACGGTGCCTTTCATGGATTGAAGAAAGGCGCAATCTTCATCGACAACACCACCGCTTCCGCTGAAGTTGCCCGCGAGCTCTATGCCGCAGCAGGGGAAAAGGGCTGCGGGTTCATCGACGCTCCGGTTTCCGGCGGACAGGCGGGCGCTGAAAACGGTGCTCTGACCGTGATGTGCGGTGGTGACCAGGATGCTTTCGACAAGGCCAAGCCGTTCATAGAATGTTTCGCCAAGTTCGCCGGTCTGATGGGCGAAAGCGGCGCAGGGCAACTGACCAAGATGGTCAACCAGATCTGCATCGCCGGATTGGTACAGGGCCTTTCCGAAGCCATTCACTTCGCCAAGAAAGCTGATCTCGACGTTGCCAAGGTTATCTCCGCGATCAAGGGCGGCGCTGCCCAGTCCTGGCAGATGGAAAACCGTTGGGAGACCATGAATGAGGGCAAGTTCGACTATGGCTTTGCGGTCGACTGGATGCGCAAGGATCTGGGTATCTGCCTGAAGACTGCCAATGAAACCGGTGCCCGTCTGCCTGTCACGGCGCTCGTCGACCAGTTCTATGCCGAGGTTCAGGCCATGGGCGGCAAGCGCTGGGATACCTCCAGCCTGATTGCCCGTCTGGAAAACGCCGACAAGTCATAAACGGGCGCGACCCATGCCCCGCTCCCCGGACAACACCTTCACGCTCGAAAGCGTCTTGAACGATCTGCGCGAAGCGGGAACAGAAACGAACCGTGCCGGAATGGCGCGGTTCGGCATCGCAACCGACAAGGCCTTTGGTGTGCCGCTCTCGGTGCTTCGCCCTCTGGCCCGGTCGATTGGCCCCTGCCCGGACCTAGCGCGAGAGCTTTGGGCCAGCGGCTTTCACGAGGCTCGCCTGCTTGCCATCCTCCTGACGCCGCCCAAACACCTGGCAACAGAGCTTGCCCTTGAGTGGCTGAACGACATCGGCTCCTGGGATCTTTGCGATCAGCTCACAAACGTCCTCGCCCGCCGGGCCGGGTCAAACGAACTCGTTCCCGCACTGGCCGCCGACGAACGGGAATTTGTCCGCCGTGCTGCCTTTGCGTTGATTGCCTGGCGCGCCGTTCACGCAAAGACTTCACCCGACAGCGAATTTCTGGGCTACCTGCCCCTGATCCGAGCAGCAGCCACCGACGAGAGAAATTTTGTCTGGAAAGCGGTGCACTGGTCCCTTCGCCAGATCGGCAAGCGCTCGTTGCCCTTGCACGGCTCAGCTCTCGAACTTGCGAAGGATTTGGCATCTTCCGAAAACCGGACGGCACGCAAGGTCGGCAACGCAGCCGAGCGCGAGCTTTCATCCGAAAAGGTTCTGATCCGACTGAACAAGGTTCAGGACGTCTAGCCAGTTGCCGCCGGCGACGTCCTTCACCGCATTCTCTACTGACCAGTCGCTTCCTTTGCGATGGCATCCAGCAAGGCATTCACTTCCTTGATGGCAGCCTGCGAGGCTTCCGAGCCTGTCTCGCCCAGGTGACGGTATCCGACGGTTACCGTACCGGGTTGATCCGGGGTCTCGAAAACGAACACCGAATAGGGACAATAGGCGATGTTGGCAGCATTGGCTTCCATCACCTTGCGGGACAGATTTGCCGAGCAGAACAGCATGGACTCGGCCTTGACGAAGATCTGCTTTTTGCCGCCGACATCTTCCGAAGTTCGATCCAGCATGTCGCCGATGTGTGAGACATAATCGATGACCAGGCCGTGGTTGACGATGGCATTTTCAAGATCGAAACGCACGTCGTCAAAGGCTGCCGAAACCTGATAGGCGGTAACACCCTCCGGCATGGACTGGGCACTGGCGGCCATCGTGCCGAAAGCTGCGATACCGGCAAAGGCGATTGCC
This sequence comes from Stappia sp. BW2, assembly GCF_008107695.1. Classification (GTDB taxonomy): domain Bacteria; phylum Pseudomonadota; class Alphaproteobacteria; order Rhizobiales; family Stappiaceae; genus Roseibium. The sequence continues at coordinate 1,801,980 of NZ_VIRG01000070.1, forward strand.
ACCTGAAGTGGCTTCCTGAAATGATCAAACATGCGACGTCCTCCCGAATATGAAGAGCAGAATACTCTGCTCTTCGTGCCCGCGCCATTGATACATCGCAATTTTTGAATATTTCCTCGACTACCACTGCGTCAGATGTCGACCTCGACGGTTCCGATCGGATTTGAGCAGCACGCCAGAATGTAACCGGCCTCGATATCCTCTTCGCTGATGCCACCGGAGTGGACCATATGAACATCCCCGGAAAGCTTCTTCACCTTGCAGGTGCCGCAGACACCGAACGTGCAACCTGAGGGGATATTGAGCCCGGCATCCTTGGCAACCGCCAGCACCGTATCGGTTTCCGAACACCAGGTAGACACCTTGGAGTTGGCGAAAACGATCTGGGCCTTAACGTCGTCCTGAGGCACGACGTCATCAAACTCGGTGAGTTCCTCCTTGGTTTCTGCCGGTGCCTGGAAACTCTCCTGGAAATAGTTTTCCATGTTGAAGCCGAGCGAATTCAGGATTTCGCGCACGGATTCCATGAAGCTTTCCGGGCCGCAGCAATAGACCTCGCGTTCCAGATAGTCGTTGCACATCAGGCCCAGCATCAACTGGTTGAAGTGTCCGCGGTATCCGGTCCAGACATCATAGGGATCGCTGTCGGAGACGACGAAATGCAGTTGAAGGCCGTTGACGCGGCTTGCCATATATTCAAGCCGCTTGCGGAAAATCAGATCGACGGGCCGATTTGCACACTGGATAAAACAGACATCCGGGTCCTCGCCGCGCTCGAACAACGTCGTCGCCATGGACATCATGGGCGTGACACCGGTACCGGCGGAGATGAACAGATACTTGCTGTCCGGATTGCGCGGCAGATGGAACAGGCCAGCTGGACCATAAGCCTTGATGCGTATACCGGGCTTGAGGTTTTCCAGCATCCACTTCGTGCCGATACTGTCCTTCTGAGCCTTTACCGTCACCGATATGTAGGCGTTGCTTACAGGCGAAGAGGAAATCGTATAGGTCCGCTGGATGTTTCCGCCAGGCACCGGCAGGTCAAGCGTGATGAACTGACCAGCCCGATAGAGGAAGGTTGCACCCGAAGGCGGACGGAAGGTGAAAGTCTTCACCCCTGGCGTTTCCGGCAAAACGTTGACGCATTCCAGAACTTCAGTGTCGGACCAGACTGGCGTATCGCGTCCGGGCATCGGGATCATGGGTCTACTCCGCTGCGATACGGAAACGACCCATCAGGCCGTTTTCCAGAGTTCGGGCATACCAGTCGACGAACTGGATGACGCCGCTTTCCTGTACCGGAGAATACGGCCCCGGTTCATAGGCCGGCGATTTGATGCCAATCTGGTTTTCTTCAACGATCTGACGGTCCTCGTCGTTTGTGTGCATCCACACTTCACTCAGACGCTTGAGGTCGTAGTCGACGCCTTCCTGAGCATCCTTGTGCACCAGCCAGGTGGTTGTCACTTCGGATTCCATGGGGCTTATCGGCAGAACACGAAACGTCAGCACCTGATCGGACAGGAAGTGGTTCCAGGTGTTCGGGTAGTGGAAGAACAGGCAGGTGCCGGCATTGTCGAACGGTACAGATCCGACCCTCCTGGAAACAGCAGCCTTGCCGTCCATGGTATAGCTGACCGCATCGCCAAGGAACGGAATGCGCACGAAACGCCACTGTTCGGACGGCGAGATCATGTATCTGGACGGGAGCCCCGCACTTTCGCAGCGTTCAACATGGGCCTTGCCAACGCTCGACGTGGTGGAATCGTCACTCCCGACGAGGTTGGGATCTTCCGGGAACGTCCGGCAAAGCGAAGGGTGCGATCCGGAGCAGTGATAGCACTCGCGGTTGTTTTCCAGCACGAGCTTCCAGTTGCCCTGCTCGACGATGGTCGACTGATGGGCAATCTTGAGGTTGGAAAGGTCGTGCGGGCCGAGATAGCGTTCCGCCTGCTTTTCAAATTCCGCGATATCCGGAGCAACCGCCGCGAGACAGATAAACACCATTCCGGAGACATTGATGCAATGCACGGTTTTCAGGCCGTGGTCTTCCGGCTTGAAGTCCGGCCCCATCTCGCGCGCCCAAAGCAATTTGCCGTCGAGTTCATAGGTCCACTGGTGGTAGGGGCAGACCAGCTTGGGAGCCGATCCCTTGGCGGCCGCACAGATGCGGCTGCCCCGGTGACGGCAGGAATTGTGGAAGGCGCGAATGACACCATCGGCACCACGCACGATGATGACGGAATAATCGCCGATCTGAAGCGTGACGTAGTTGCCGGATTTCGGCAATTCGGCCGATGGAATGGCGAAAATCCACTCCTTCTGCCAGATATTCTTCAGGTCCGCCTGGTAGACATCGGCATCGGTGTAAAAGGCCTGGGGCAAAGAATACCCGGAACGGCGGCTCATCAATAGTGACAGAATTTCTGCATCGCTGAACATTGTGAACATCCCTTACGGCCGAGTCTCCCGGCCCTTCTTTGCCCGGCAGGTTAGGCTCACACCCCCATGCCGCCATAGCGCAAAAGCGTCATTTGCTTATCCGTGTAAGACGCTGCCCAAAATTTACGCGTGCAGTGCAGCATCCCATCAAATGTCCTTGACCAAACGTAACGCATCGTAGATCGCCGCGTGAGTGTTTCGTGCGGCGACCGCATCCCCAATGCGATAGAGCGCGAAAGAGCCTTCCGGGTTGGCATCAAGCGGTTGTGGGCGGCCGAAAATCAAGGCGTCCTGCTGGACGGCACCAAGGTTTTTCGACAGCGGCTTCAGCTCGAAATAGAGTTCGTCCATCGGTATCGTTCCGTGATTGACAACGATCTGGTCGAATTCCCGTTCTTCGGTGTGGCTTGAATAGTCCGTGCCGACAACAGCGGTGATCATGTTCCCGGAGCGTTTTGCCGCTTTCAGACGGTAGGTCACGGTGAAGCGGACGTCCTTGTCCTGCAGAGACCGCATATATGGCACGAGGTTCATGGCCATCACATCGGGTGCGAAGGATCTGTCCGGCGTCATGATCTCCACATGTGCACCCGACTTTGCAATGACCTCGGCTGCCTGAAGTGCAGGGTGATCGCCAGCATCGTCGTAGACGAGAACGCGTTTGCCAGGCTTGACGTCGCCGGCGATGATATCCCACGAGGAGACAACAAGATCATTGCCTTCGCTCAGGACGTCCGTGTGCGGCAAGCCACCAGTAGCGATGACTACAACATCCGGATTTTCTTCCTTGATATCATCTGCTTCAGCAAAAGTGTTGAAGCGGAACTTCACATCCTTTGCCAGGCACTGATCCATGCGCCAGTCGATAATCGAGATCATTTCACGCCGGCGCTCGGACTGCGCGGTCAACCGGATCTGACCACCGGCGTGGGGAGCTGCCTCCAACACGGTTACATCGTGCCCCCGCTCACTCGCGACGCGCGCAGCTTCCATGCCAGCCGGTCCTGCCCCAACGACAACCACCTTCTTTTTTGTCTCCGCAGGCGGGATCTCATGAGGCATGGTCAGTTCCCGGCCAGTTGCCGGGTTATGAATGCACAGCGCATCACCTGCCTGATAGATCCGGTCGAGGCAGTAGGTAGCGCCCACACAGGGGCGAATATCCCCTTCCCGCTTCTCGGCAATTTTCCTGACGACCATCGGGTCGGCCATATGAGCCCGTGTCATGCCAACCATATCCAACAGGCCTTCAGCGATGGCATGTCGGGCCGTTGCAACATCGGGGATCTTGGACGCATGGAAGGTCGGCATGCCGATTTCCTTCTTGATGCGGCCGGCGAAATCCAGGTGCGGAGCATTGCGCATCCCCTGAACCGGAATCACGTCGGTCAATCCCGCATCGGTCTCGATATGTCCGCGAATGACATTCAGGAAATCGATATGTCCGGTTGCCTTCAGCCGCCGGGCAATTTCCAGCCCTTCGTCCTCTGTGATCCCGCCTTCCAGAGTTTCGTCCGCCGTAAAACGGATGCCCAGGATAAAGTCGTCACCAACCCTTTTCCGAATGGCCTCGATCACCTCGAGTGAAAGACGCATACGGTTCTCGAGAGACCCTCCATAGGGGCCATCCAGCGTGTTCGTGATCGGCGACCAGAACTGGTCCAGCAGGTGGCCGTAAGCCTCCAGTTCGATTCCGTCCATCCCACCTGCCTTCATACGCTCCGCGGCATCGGCGAAGTCGGAGATGATGCGGGTGATGTCCCAGTCTTCCACCTGCTTGGGAAAGGCCCGGTGCGCCGGTTCGCGTTGATGGCTGGAGGAAACCGCAGGCAACCAGTCCCCCTTGTTCCAGTGCGTACGCCGGCCAAGATGGGTCAGCTGGATCATCACGGCACAATCGTGCTCGTGACAGGCGTCCGTCATCTTCTTGATCCACGGCACCACCTCGTCCTTGTAGGCAAGGATGTTATTGAAGACAGGAGGAGAGTTACGCGCCACCGCCGCGGAACCTGCCGTCATGGTGAGCGCGACACCGGCCTTTGCCCGGACCTCGTGATAGGCCCTATAGCGATCCTTGGGCATGCCATCTTCGGGATAGGCAGGCTCATGCGATGTGATCATGATCCGGTTTTTCAGCGTCAAATGCTTCAGCTGATAGGGCTGCAACAACGGATCTTTCGACATCTCTTCCCTCTCCAGGCGCGCCATCGCATCGCGAATTCACTCAGGTTTGCCAAGACTAAATCCCGCTGAACGCTTTTGAAAAGACACGAAAGCGACATATGTGTCGGTTTTGTCGACGTTGGTGTCAATTTTGATTGTTGAACGCCTTGAGCTTTGTTATCGCAAGCTGATGAGCGACCTATTGATCGAAAAAACATCCGGCTGGCGAGGCACACGCGAGGTCTGGATCGAAGCTGCCTACCAGGCGCTGATCGAACATGGCATCGATGCCGTCAAGGTGATGCCTCTTGCGGACAGGCTCGGCCTTTCTCGCACCAGTTTCTATGGTCATTTCTCAGACCGGAACGACCTGCTCGACGCCTTGATCACCCTGTGGCAAACGAAAAACACCGGCAATCTGGTGAAGCGGACCGAGGACTATGCGGAGACCATTACCGAAGCGATCCTGAACCTCTTCGATTTGTGGCTGTTGCCGGAGTTGTTCGATTCTCGACTGGAATTTGCCATGCGCAACTGGGCACATGCGGACACCAGCCTTACACCCATGCTGGAAGAGGCTGACCGGGTACGCATCGAGGCGTTTACGGCAATGTTCGAACGTTTCGGCTATGAACACGCGTCTGCTGATGTCAGAGCCAACACCATGTATCTGACGCAGATCGGTTACATCTCCATCGTCAAGGACCGACCGAGCGAACCGCTGGGCCCCAGGCTGCAGCGCATGCCCTATTATATCGAGATCTTTACCGGAAAGCCCGCATCCGACGCCGAATTTGCGAGGTTTCAGTCACGCCATCAGCTGCCATCCACCCAATCTGATTGATTATGGGTGACCGCGGCAGAAGTTGATCCTATCCTGACCTTACCAGGAAGGATCATGACAACCTCGCAATCGCCGGCACCAGTACCGCCTTCGTCATCGGCTCCATCCGGCATTGATGCCGGGTTCTGGCGCCGTGTCGCACCACCGGACCTGCGCAGCCTTTTTACCGACATCATCGGTTATGAAGAACGGCAGCTGAAGACGAACAGGCAGGTTGAAGCCGCATCGCTGACCATTCCGCTTATCCTGAGTTTCGGCGATCCCTTCGAAATCGCTCTTGGCCAGGTTCCAACCGCAGAAAATGGGCTTCCCAGTTTCCTCGCCGGGCTCAGCTGTGCGCCGGTCTATATTCAGTCCAACGGCCGTGCCAGATGCCTGCAGATCAATTTTACACCTATCGGTGCGCGCCATTTTTTCCGGTTTCCCATGGACCTGCTGACGGACCAGATGCTGCCGTTTGCCGATGTTGCCGAAGCTGATCTTGCCGTGTTTGTCCGGCAGATCGAAGACATGACAAGCTGGGCGGAGCGGCTCGACCATGCCCTTGCCTCCGTTGCCAGACGTTTGCGTCAGAACCCTGTCCAGACAACACCCGCCGACCACGTTCTGCGCCGGCTTGTCGAGACCGGTGGGCAAGTTTCGGTTCGCACATTGGCGGTTGAAATAGGCTGGAGCCGCAAACACCTGGCCCAAAAATTCCGAAAGGACATTGGCCTTCGGCCCAAGACTGTCGCGCGGGTCATTCGGTTCGGTCAGGTACTGAAACATCTGAAAAGCGGTGGTGACATCCATTGGGCCGGTGTGGCTGTCGACTGCGGCTACGCGGATCAGGCGCATCTCATTCGGGATTTTTCCGAATTCTCCGGCAGGTCACCCGCAGCCTGGCACGCGTCGGTCCTGAATGGCTCTGCCAGCGCCTGGTAGGTAACAAACCTTCAATCCAGCCAGATTGCGACGCGCTATCACCTCCTTTCATCAAAGGAGGTACGACATGTCTCACGAAGCAAGCAGAGTTTACCCCGTTTTCCGATTTGGAAATGCGAATGCGATGATCACCTGGCTTGGCAAATCATTCGGGTTCGTCGAACACGAAGTGTTCAGAGACGACCAAGGCGTGGTCGTTCATGCAGAACTGGCGTTCGGATCGGCCATGATCATGATCGGTCAGGCCCGGGACGATGCTTTTGCAAAGGCCATCGGCCATCCGAGCGGCCCGTGCGGCAAGGCTATCTATCTGGCCGTAGAGGATGCCGACGCGCTCTTCAGCCGTGCCAGTGCAGCGGGAGCAACGATCCTGGAAGGCCTGACGGAGCGGGACTACGGCAGCCGGGAGTTCACCTGCCAGGATCCCGAAGGAAATATCTGGAGCATCGGCACCTATTGGCCAAAGACAGATACCTGAACCGGCAGAGTTCACTGGTTGGAATGGATACCGTTGCCCGCCAGATCACTTGTCCCGGTCGGGCTTAGGTTTTTCCGGCGCCACATAGCTGAGTGGCAGGGCCGTGGTGTTCTTGATCTGCTCCATTGCGAAGGTCGTCGACACATCGGAAATGTCGATCCTGGCGATCAGTTTCTTGTAAAACGCGTCATAGGCCTCAATGTCCGGGACGGCGACACGCAACAGATAGTCCACCTGCCCGGCCATCCGGTAGAATTCGACCACTTCCGGAAACTCTCGAATGACATCGGCAAATTTCTTCAGCCAGTCTTCGGAATGCTGGCTGGTGGTGATAGCGACAAAGGCTGTCACCTTCGCGTTGACCTTTGCCGGATCCAGCAATGCAACGCGGCCGGTGATGACCCCGTCTTCTTCCATCTTCTGGATGCGCCGCCAGCAAGGTGTGGTCGACAGGCCCACTCTGCGGCCAATTTCGGCCACGGGCACGGTGCAGTCTTCCTGAAGAATGGACAGGATGCGACGGTCGATACGATCAATCATGATTACAAGATCCGGCCTGGAACGACAGACATTCCCGACCGCGCTGACCGCACTATGTTGGGAAATCATTTTCGTTGAAGATAAAAACCCGTAACTGAGTTTCAATGAAAATGTCAATTCTCACTGAAATGAGAATTATTTTCGAATTTTGGCATTTATGCCGTCTCTGTGAGGCGCTGCACCTCTTCCCTTAGAACCGGCAACAGATCTGTTTCAAACCAGGGATTTTTCCGAAGCCACGCATTGTTGCGCCACGATGGGTGCGGAAGCGGCAAAACGGCTGGTTTACCGGCTTCCCGTTTGTCGAAATGCTGGCGCCAGTTCGACACTGTCTCCGTCAGGGATTTCTGCCGGTTGGGGCCCAAATGATAGGCCTGGGCGTATTGACCGATGACCAGTACCAGTTCGATTTGCGGCATGGCGGCGAACAAACGGTCATGCCAGGCCTTGCGGCATTCCGGGCGCGGCGGAAGATCTCCGCCTTTGGAGTCCAGTCCCGGGAAGCAGAACCCCATCGGCACGATCGCCAATTTACCGGCGTCGTAGAAAATTTCCTCATCAATGCCCATCCAGTTCCGCAACCGGTCACCCGATGGATCGGTAAACGGCCTGCCGCTCTGGTGAACCCGTGTTCCAGGGGCTTGTCCGCACACGCAAAGCCTTGCCGTTCCAGACACTTGCAGCACGGGTCTGGGCTCATGCGGCAAGGTGGACTTTTCCGGTTTCTCAACACAGATCCGACACGCGCGCACGTCAGCAGCAAGTGTCTCGAGCGTTTCTGAATTCGTCTTTTCTGACAATGAGTTGCACCTTGGCACAGCCGGTTAACACTTCTCTTACCACGATCTTGAGGACGATCTTAAGGAATGGTGAGTCAGGTTGAATAAACACGCGGTAGCGCGATAACCAAATCAAAACTTGGGCGGCAAATGGGCTCCGTTGCATCAGATACCGGCGACGAAAAAGTCACCATCAACGAACAGCGCGCCAAGCGCCGTCGGGAGATGGCGCGGTCGGTCAATGATGTGCGCACACGACTCGGTGCGCCCGACAACAGGTACACGACTTTCGATCTCGAACGCCAACATCTGTTTGCCGACACGCGCATCAACGCAGCCTATGCGGTGCCGCTGCTGGCGTTGATCGTTGCGGCCATATCCGTGCTGTGGATCAATCCCCTCTTCATCGGCGCCTGGTTCGCGGTCACGCTTTGCACCCACTTCATGATGGTGATCACAAGCCATTCCTATGAGAAGGCACAGCCCGACCAGAAGGCCCGGATCTATTGGCGGCGCAGGTTCGCCTTTGGCGATTTCATTTATGGCTGCAGCTGGGCCAGCTTTTTTCTGCTGCCGCAGACAAGCGAATCCGCAGACGGGTTTGTCATCTTTCATTTCGCGACACTGCTGATCGTCGTTGCCATGAATACGATGCAGTCGGCAACTTTGCCGAAGTGCCTGCTGGCCAGCACCTTGCCCATGACCCTGGTCGTCACTGTCAGCTTTCTGCAGCAGGTAAACCCGATCCATTACACGCTCGCCGCCATGGCGATCGGGGCGCAAGGCTTTTTCCTGATCCTGGGAAACCAGCTTCTGAAAAATGCAAATACGATGTTGGAATACCGTGCCGACAAGGACCACCTGATCGTCGAACTGGAAGCGGCGAACGCGATGTCGGACGAAGCCCGCCGCCGCGCGGAAGCGGCAAACCTTGCCAAGTCCCGTTTTCTGGCCACGATGAGCCATGAACTGCGGACGCCGCTTAATGCCATCCTCGGGTTTTCCGAAATCATGAAGGATGAAGTGCTCGGCAAGATGCACAACAAGAACTACCAGTCCTACGCCGAGGACATTCACGGCTCCGGACAGCATCTGCTCAACCTGATCAACGAAATTCTGGACCTGTCTCGCATCGAGGCCGGGCGGCACGAATTGCACGAGGAACCGATCTTTCTGGACGACATTGTCGAGGAATGCGGGACCATGATGAAGGTTCGGGCAAACGTAAAGAGCATCTCGCTGCACCACACGCACGAGCCGGACCTGCCGCGCGTGTGGGCCGACGAACGTGCCCTGCGTCAGGTCGTGCTCAATCTGATGTCCAACGCCGTGAAATTCACACCGGTGAATGGCGACGTCTGGATCAAGGTCGGTCCGACCTCAGACGGTGGCCAATATGTTTCGGTCAAGGACTCAGGCCCTGGCATTCCAGAAGATGAAATTCCAACCGTTCTGGAAGCCTTTGGCCAGGGGTCCCATGCCATCAAGTCGGCGGAACCGGGAACGGGTCTCGGCCTGTCCATCGTGCAGGCTCTTGTCAACATGCATGACGGCAAGTTCTCGCTAACGTCCAAACCGGGCGAAGGCACAGAAGTGATCGTGACCCTGCCAAGGGCGCGGATCATGAACTATTCGCCGGATGTCATCTGGGTGGATCCGAACGACAAGGACAGCGGTTATCCCTCGGGCAAAGCACGGTCTGCCTGAACCAGCCCGCGTCTGCAGTGTCGGGCCGTTTCAGCCGGTTCGAAGCCTTTCAAAGCCTCAGTCGTCCTTTTCAGACACGCCGGCATCGGCAAAGGTCGCCATGCCGGAGTGCATTTCGGCCGCCGCCTTGGCAATGCCGGCCGCAAGCACGGCGCCGGAGCCCTCACCCAGCCGCATGCCGAAATCAAGCAGCGCTTCCTTGCCCATATGGTCCAGCACCTTCCCATGCGCCTGTTCCGCGGAAACATGGGCGAACAGGCAGTGATCGAGACCCGCCGGATCCATTGCATAGACGACAGCGGCCGCCGCCGTCGTGACGAAACCATCGACAATCACCGGAACGCGCTGCAAGCGCGCGGCAATGATGAGGCCGGTCATGGCTGCAATTTCGCGACCGCCGATACGGCGCAGGATTTCAAGCGGATCCCGCTCACCGTTCAACCGTGCAACCGCTTTGTCGACGGCGTCCCGTTTGCGGGCGAGGCCCTCGTCATCAACACCTGTACCGCGGCCGATCCAGTCCTCGGCCTTGCCGCCGAAGAGCGCATTGATAACCGCGGCGGCGACGGTGGTGTTGCCGATGCCCATTTCGCCGAGACAGATGAGGTCGATGCCTCCGGCGAGCGCTTCCATGCCGTAAGCCATGGTCGCAGCGCAGTTGGCCTCGTCCATGGCGTCTTCCCGGGTGATGCTGGGGGTCGGCATGTCAACCGCCAGGTCGAATACCTTCAGGCCAACATCATAGGAACGGCAAAGCTGGTTGATTGCAGCCCCACCGGCCGCAAAGTTCTCAACCATCTGTCGGTTTACCGCACTTGGAAAGGCGGACACACCTTCATCTGCAACGCCGTGGGCTGTCGCGAAAATACCGACCATCGGGCGTGTGATCTTCGGCGGCGCCTTGCCGGACCATGCCGCCAGCCATTCGGCGATTTCCTCAAGCCGTCCGAGCGAACCGGCAGGTTTGGTCAGTTCCGCATCGCGTGCTTTCACCTTCGCAAGCGCATCCTCGTCCGGCCCCGGCATGGACTTCACCAGATTGCGGATATCGTCAAAAGGCAACGCGGTCTCGGAAAGGGACATGTTTTTTAGGTTCCGGTTGTTCGCGGCCGTTCAACGGCCACTTGGTCTGGCTTTGCCGCTGTTCTATAACTTCGCCCGGCAAAAACTCAAGCATGGGACCGGCCTGATGAGCTCTGAAACCGACCAAGAGCCTGATTCACAGGTGAAATCGCGGTCCAAGAAAACAAGGGATCGAAGCCAGTCCGCCCTACACGGGCTGACGGAGTTCGTCGCGGACACCGCTGCCTGCGTGCGATTCTTCTCCCGTCTCTCACTGCCATCCGTGAACGCACTCGACAATCCGTTGGCTCCGCCAGACTTTTTGCGTATTGCTCGCGCAGCCCCTCTGGCGGGTGCCGTCATCGCGCTGCCTGCAGCCGGCGTCGGCGTTGCGCTCGGATTTTCACAACTGCCGTTTCTGGTCATCGCCATTCTTATAACCGGCATCCTTGCCGCGACCACCGGCGCTCTTCATGAGGACGGCCTAAGCGATGTTGCCGACGGCTTTTTTGGCGGAGCAACACGGGATAGACGGCTCGACATCATGAAGGACAGCCGCATCGGTGCCTTCGGTGCCCTTGCCATGATGATCTCGGTGCTGCTGCGCGTCGCGTTGCTTGCAGCGCTGTGGCAAAAGTTCGATCCGGCAGATGCGGCACTGCTGTTTCTTGCTGGCGAAGCTCTCAGTCGGACACTGCTTGTCTGGCAGTGGCAGTGTCTGCCCTCTGCCAGACCGGGCGGGCTCGGAGCGCGCTTCGGCAAGCCATCCCGCCAAACGGTGCTCCAGGCTGCTTTGGTCACGCTTCCCCTGCTGCTGCCGGCCGTCCTGTTGCTCTCCTTGCCCGCCCTGCTGCTAGCCCTTTTTATTGCCTTAGCGGCAGCCTATAGCACCGGCCAGCTTGCCCAGTCGAAAATTGGCGGAACCACGGGCGATGTTTTAGGCGCAGTTCAGCAGCTCAGCGGCCTTGGCTTTCTGACCGGGATGCTTATGGTGCCTTGAGAAACAGATTTACCGGCACAAGGCCGGGGCGACACGGGAATGGCTGACATGTTGGTATCGGGCAGTTCAATGGAACGCCAGGGGTGGGGTTTGCGGTCGACAGTCCTGCTGATCGTTCTTGCCGTCTTGTCCGCCTGTTCCGGCCGGCCGGATGTTGGCGTCCTTGCTCTGAACGAAGATCCCGCCGCCGGTGCCAAGGTGAGCGATATTCTGATCGTCACCACCCGCAAACGAGATGAGCGGCCGGACACCTATTTCAACGGTGAACGCGCGTCGGAGGTCAATTACGCCGAGGCTTCGATTTCCGTACCGCCTGATCACAAACCCGGCGAGATTGAATGGCCGGACAGACTGCCCGGAAACCCCGAGACTGATTTTGTCGCGCGAAAAGCCAGCTATATCGCCGACAAGGCTGCCTTCCGGAAATCGGTCAATGCCAGGCTGGCCGCCTTGCCACCCGGCAAACGCAACATCATCCTGTTCATTCATGGCTACAATACGCGTTTTGCGGAAGGGCTCTATCGTTTCGTCCAGTTCGTCAATGACAGTCAGTTCGAGGGTGTGCCGGTTCTGTTTACCTGGGCCTCACGCGGCAACCTGAGGGACTATGTCTATGACCTCAACAGTGCCGCGATCGCGCGTGGCGCGCTCGAAGAAACTTTGGTCGAACTGTCCAAGACCCGGGCCGACAACATAACCGTCCTGGCCCACTCCATGGGCAACTGGCTGTTGATGGAAACCGCGGTTCAGGCACGGACAGAGAACCGCCGACTGGTCGCGGAACATGTCGACGACATCGTAATGGCTGCACCGGACATCGACATCGACCTCTTCAAGGCTCAACTCAAGCGGCTTGGTCCACAGCCCCGGCCTTTTACGGTTATCGTTTCCCAGGACGACAAGGCTCTGCGTATCTCGCGCGCCATTGCCGGTGGCAAGGAACGTGTTGGCGCTTATTCGAATGACCAGGAGCTTGCAGAGCTCGGCGCGGTCGTTATCGACGTGACCGAACTGCAATCGCTGGACAGCACCAACCACTCGAAGTTCGCGCAGCTGGCACAACTCAGGCCGGAGTTGCGCAAGGCGCTCGGAAGTTCGGCGCTTGGCTCCAGTGCTGACCGACAGCGCGGCGCCAATCTCGGCGACGATCTGGGATCCTTTGTGGGCACGACGGCACAGGCAGCCGTCACCTTGCCGATCAAGGTCATCACCGCACCGTTTACCTATTCGTCTGGCGGGTATTGATGCTGTCACATTTCGCAGCTTTCCGCCCAAACTAGTCTTGGCAACGCCATAATCTGCGGCCATATGCGCTTCATGAAGTCACCCTGCATCAACATTTGCCAGATCGACGCCAAATCAGGCCTGTGCACTGGTTGCCTGCGCACGCTGGACGAAATCGCGTCCTGGGCGGGCTACTCCGACGCCAAACGCAGCCAGATCCTTGCGGAATTGCCAAACCGGACCAGGCAGTATCCAGAGGCCGGAGAGCGCGGATGAACAACTCGAAACGCTTCCGCGGATTGATGGTCGTCATTCTGGTTCTGGTGATGGCCGCTGCCGCATTCTATGCCTTTTTTGGCGACCCGACCGACCCGGCAAATGTCAATTTCGATGACAGTGGCCCCCGGATTGTGGCGCTGTCCGCTCTTGCCTTCGTGTTTCTGGCCAGTTTCCTGTTCGGCCAGCCGAAGGCACGCGAGATCCTTCACGGCACTGTCTTCTGGGGCGGTTTCTGCGCTCTGCTTGTTGTCGGCTATGTCTACAAGGCGGAACTGGTTCAGGCCGGTTACCGGGTTCTCGGTGCGCTGGCCCCCGGTCTCGCCGTCACCCAGCCGGATGGAACCATCCTGATCGTCCGGGATGCGGGCGGGCATTTTGTGCTGGATGGTCGTATCAACGGTGCCCGCGCAGAGTTTCTGCTCGATACGGGAGCCAGTGCCGTTGTCCTCACCTATGAAGACGCAATACGGGCAGGATACCGTCCGCAGGATCTGACCTTCTCCGTGCCCGTTTCAACCGCAAATGGTCGCGCCCTCGTCGCCCCCGTCAAAATCGACACGATCACCATTGGCGATCACACGCTGCGCAACATCCGGGGTTTCGTCGGCCGTCAAGGCACGCTCGATTCCAGCCTCTTCGGCATGACGGCGCTCGACCATCTTCGCAGTTGGCGGATTGAGGGCGACAAGTTGATCATGACGCCTTGAGCGGATTGAAACTTTCGGAGGGGTGCTATTCAGCAGCCGCCAGATCGGCGCCGGTCGGGCTGACCGCTGCCAGCGCCTTTTCGACAACTTCCAATCCAGCTCCGGGCTTGATCGCTTCCACTGTCAGAATGCGCCGCCAGGACCGGGCACCCGGACGCCCATGGAACAGGCCCAGCATGTGCCGCGTCATATGCGCCAGCTTCACGCCCCTGCTCAGTTGCCCTTCCAGATAAGGCATATGTGCCTTGACCGCGTCCCAGGGCGAGATATCCGCCCCAGCGGCACCATAAAGCCGCCGGTCCACCTCGCCCATGATCTGCGGAGTGTGATAGGCCGCGCGGCCGAACATCAGCCCGTCCAGCGTTTCCAGAAACGGTTCCGCCTGATCCAGCGTCTGCAGTCCGCCATTGAGACCAATGAACCTGTCCGGCAGCCGCTGTTTCAGCCGCAGAACCCGCTCATAGTCGAGAGGCGGAATGTCCCGGTTTTCCTTCGGGCTAAGGCCTTTGAGCCAGGCCTTGCGCGCATGCACCCACAGGGCATCGGCTCCGGCGGCAAAAATGGCATCCGCCATGGCATCTAGTGCCATTTCAGTGTCCTGTTCGTCCACGCCGATCCGGCATTTCACGGTCACGGGAATATCGACGGCCGCCTTCATCGCCGCGACACATGTGGCCACCAAAGCCGGCTCTTCCATCAGGCAGGCACCAAAGCGGCCAGACTGAACCCGGTCGGACGGGCAGCCAACATTGATATTGACCTCGTCATAACCGAAGTCGGCAACGATCCGCGCCGCTTCCGCCATATCCTTCGGATCCGATCCGCCAAGCTGACAGGCGATCGGATGCTCGATATCGGAAAAACCCAGAAGATGCTGCCGGTCGCCATGGATCACCGCGCCAGTCGTCACCATCTCCGTGTAGAGCAGCGCATGCCGTGTCAGCTGCCGGTGAAACGCACGGCAGTGACGATCTGTCCACTCCATCATCGGCGCGACGGAAAACTTATGCTCTTGATACTTCTGCATTTTTCTTCATTTGCACGGAACTGACACCGGATATCCATCATCCGGCTGGGACGACTGTCGTACGGTTTTGTCCGAGTTAGATCTCATGTCGAACATGATAAGTTGACGCGAGATAGCAAATTTGCGCGCTTTTCAAAAGCTCCGGATTGCGGAAAGGGTCATTTCAACGTCGTGATCGTCGACCTCAGTTAAGACTGCCAGCGTGGCGCCAAGAGCGTCGGCGCCGCAGGTACCCGTCTCCAAACGACGCCAGAGTTCTGGCAAGGAGATGACGGCATCGCCGGTATTTGCTGGAAAGAAAGCCTGTCTTGGCTCTCGCTGTCGTTGGAAAATCGGATGGGCGTGCGCAAAGCCAGGTTCGCAGGCGATGCTGACCAGTTCCTTGAACCGCAGCTTTTCCAGATCAGGCCCGCAACAACCGTATGTTTCGCCGCATCTGCTCGACTTGCTCGAAACTCAGCACAAAGGGTGTGGTACGGGGCAGCGTCGCCAGGATGTTCTGCTTGTTCCCGACATGCTCGCTTATTCCCCGAGGGCTGTCGATGAGGTTATGAGCGACTTCATGGGCCAGAGTACTGGCATCCGCGTTTTTCTTGATCCGCGTGACAGCGCCCGTATGGTTTGCCTTGGAAAGGGCCAGGTCATTGTCCGGATTGAAGCGGCGGATATAGAACACCATGATTTCGTTCGGCAGCACCCTGATAGACGTATGTGCCTCTGCCAGTTCCTTCATGCGGGCAAACAAAAGACCGTGCTGGGAAAACTCCGTCTCTTCGGCGGCCGTCAAAGCCAGAGACTGGATGGAGGTCACCTCGAAGTTGATGCCGTAGTGGCCGTAGAGTTCCCTGGCGGTGCTTTCCGCTGTCGAGACCGGGGCGTCCGGCGTCACCACGACGAAGATATGCACACGAACCTTGTGCTTGAAGACCGGAAGTGCCCGGTCGAGCTTGGTCATGGTATTTCGACCCACGGCGCCATCGTCCTTGACAGGCGGCCCACCATGTGTGGAACGCTGGAACTCCTTGACCTTTTGCACGGTTTCATTGCCGTAGATGCCATCAGGACTGAGCCCTGTTCCACCGATGGACTTTGGCATGGGAAATCCCAAGTCTATCAAGCCGAACTGAACCAGATGCACACCGTGCCCACTGGATCCGCTGCTGAGCCAGGGGGTGTTGGTTGCGGCTGCCTCCAACTGCGGAACATTGCGGAAATAGGGAGACGTCAATGCCATGGGACGAGAACTCCGGGAAATTGCAGGGGTAAACGATCAACAATCGAAGATTGATTTTTACTGCAAAACACGCACACACCGAAACAAATTACGTAGCGGAAATGCATTTTTATATGGACATCTCTGTCTGCATCCCAACAGGCCGGATTCCTCTCAATCACACCTTGCTGCCCTGCCCTGCCCGGTGTTTCACTGCGCCAAAAAGGGAGGCAGTGGAATGGAAATGGCCATGACCGGCAGCCGCAATCGGGTAACGGCAGGAATAGGAATGATGTGCGCAGGCGTTGTGTGCCTGTGCCTCAACGACGCCATAGCCAAGACACTGACCGCTGACTACAACCCGATCCAGATCCTGTTTCTGCGCAACATCATCGCTCTGCCGATAGCCATTCTGATTGCACTGAAAATGGGTGGTAGAACCGCCCTGATTTCTCACCGTCCGGCGGCCCACCTTCTGCGCGGCGCGCTGTGGATTTGCGCCGCCACACTGTTTTTCACCGGCCTCAGCCTCATGGGCCTCGCCGAGGCGACGGCACTGGTCTTCATCATGCCCGTTTTCGTGACAGCGATTTCCGCACTGGTGTTGCGCGAACAAGTTGGCTGGCGGCGATGGACAGCAGTGCTCGTTGGATTTGTTGGCGTTCTGGTGGTCGTCCGCCCGGGTTCGGGCGCATTTCAGGCAGCTTCGCTTTTGCCCATCGCAACGGCTTTCGTCTATGCGATGCTGATGCTCAGCGCACGGTTTGTAGACCCGCGAGAGAGTGTGTGGACCTTGATGCTTTACCTGACCGGAGCCGGTGCCCTCATCAGCGCACTTGCGATGCCATTCGTCTGGGTGCAGCCACACGCTGAAGACATCTGGCTGTTCCTGGGTGTTGCCTTGTTCGGTACGATTGGCATCACGTTGATTACGCAGGCCTTCCGTCTTGCTCCAGCAGCGGTTGTCGCGCCCTTCGACTATACCGCACTCTTGTGGGCGACCTTGCTGGGCTGGCTACTGTGGGACGAGATTCCCGACATGGCGACCTACGTCGGAGCGGCGATCATCATTGCCAGCGGTATCGCCATCGTGCTGCGCGAACGGCAGCTTGAAACCTGAAGCCCCGCCGGCGCGGTTTGCCGGCCGGCGGGGCAAGGCCTGCTTACATGCGCTGGGTGAAGGTTGTCGCCTTGACCAATGCGGCGTAGTCCTTGGCAAGATCCAGGAACGCGTCGTAGCTCTTCTGCACTTCGGCAAACTTCGGATTGGCGGCAGCGTTTTCCGCCATCACTTCCGCAACTGCCTTCTTCAACGCGGCCAGAACATCATCCGGGAAGTTGGCAAAGGTCACGCCGTCTTCCTTCAGCTTCTTCATCGCAACTGCATTGTAATAGTCGAACTGAGCTGTGGTCTCGACCGAGGCAGCTTCCGCCGCAGAAGCGATGATTGCCTGAAGGTTTGCCGGCAGGCTGTCATAGGCTTCCTTGTTGACGACGATTTCAAGTGCTGCCGAGGGTTCGTGGAAGGCCGGAACGTAGCAATAGCTGGCGACTTTCTGCAGACCGAACGCCTGGTCCAGCATGGGACCGACCCACTCGGCAGCATCAATGGCACCGGACTGGAAGGCTGGGAAGATTTCCGGAGGCGGCAGCAAAACCGCGTTGACGCCAAGCTTGCGCATGGCTTCGCCGCCAAGGCCGGCGATGCGCATGTTGAGGCCTGCCAGGTCATTCAGGCTTTCAACTGGCTTCTTGAACCAGCCGGCAGCCTGAACCCCAGAACTGCCGGAGTAGAACGGCTTGAGGCCGCGTTCTTCGTAAAGGCTGTCCCACAGGTCCTGACCGCCGCCATACCGCAGCCAGGCGGTTGTTTCCACGGCGGTCATGCCGAAGGGAACGGCGGAAAAGAAATGCAGGGCCGAGTTCTTCGAAGCGGCATAGTACGGCGTCGAGTGCCCGATTTCGGCGGTGCCCTGCTCCACGGCGTCCTCGACACCGAAGGGCGGCACAAGTTCGCCGCTGGAATAAACCTTGAAGGTCAGCTGACCGTCGGACATCGCCTCGACGCGTTTGGCAAAGGCAGTCACGTTGGTGCCGACACCCGGCGCCTTGGCCGGGAAGGACGTCGGCAGTTTCCAATGGATCTTGCCCTGCGCAATTGCGGGGGCCGCCAGCAGGCTGGCCGGAGCGGCAACGGCGCCTGCCTTCAGAAAATCACGTCTTTTCATTGTTGAATCTCCCATGGTGTTCAAAACAGGACGTCCGGCAACTGGGTCGCCAGGGCCGGAAAGGCAGCGACCAGACCGAGCGCCACAAGCTGAATGGCGACAAACGGGATCACCGAAACATAGATGTCAGAGGTGCGGATATCCGCCGGTGCGACCGACCGGAAATAGAAAAGTGCAAACCCGAATGGCGGCGTCAAGAACGAAGTTTGCAGATTGAGCGCAATCAGAACCGCGAACCAGACCGGGCTGATGTCGGACTGCAGGATGATCGGCCCGACAATCGGAACGACGATGAAAATGATTTCGACGAATTCGAGAATGAACCCAAGCAGAAAGATGACCAGCATGGTCAGCAGCAACATGCCGTAGGCGCCACCCGGCAAGGCATGCAGCAGTTCGGCGACATGCTCGTCGCCATTGAAGCCGCGGAAGACGAGCGACAAGATGCTGGCGGCAATCACGATGCCGAAGATCATCCCGGTGATTGTGACTGTTTCCCGCAGCGCGGGCACAAGCACGCCTTCCCGCATCAGAGACGCTGCCGCGATGGCCAGCATGACGAACGCCGCTGCCGTCATCGCAACGGAGACAATCGTCAGCGCAGTCCAGCTGATCCGCCCGCCTTCGAATTCCAGACCGAACAGTCCGAGCCGGCGCAGGACAAGCAGCACGATGGCAAAGCCCGCACACGCCATGGCGATGCGGGCGGCCTTGCCGTCGCCTGCGGCCGCAGCAATCAGGATGGCACCGGCGACGCCGACGCTGGCGGCTTCCGTGGGTGTTGCGATGCCTATCAGGATGCTGCCGAGCACGGCCACGATCAGCCCGAGTGTGGGGGCAATGTTCCGGACCAATTCACGGCCCGGCACGCGCGGCTGCCTTGACCGGGTTTGCCCCTCCTGCCCTTTCGGCGTGTTTCGGCGCAGGCGCAGCAGAACGTAGGCTGCATAGAGAGCAACCAGAAGCAGACCCGGGATCAACGCCCCGGCGAACAGATCGCCCACCGTGACAGGGTCCGGCGCGAAGTTGCCGGCTTCCTGCTGCGCCTCGAAGTAGGCATTGGACACCTGGTCGCCCAGAAGGATCAGAACGATGGATGGCGGAATGATCTGACCGAGCGTGCCGCTGGCGCAGATGAGACCGCTGCTCATGTGCTTGTTGACCCCGGCCGCCAGCAGCGCGGGCAGAGTGATCGTTCCAAGCATGACGATGGTTGCCCCGATGATGCCGGTGGAGGCGGCAATGAGCGCACTTACCAGAACGACGGAAAGCGCCAGGGCAGACTGCTGCCCGCCCATCGCAGCCGTCAGGCTCTGCAACATCCGCTCTGCCTGGCGTGATTTTTCCAGCAGGAGCCCCATGAGCACGAACAACGGCACCGCCAGCAGCAGCGGATTGGTCATCACACCATAGACACGCTGGGGAACAGCCTGGAAGAACACAAGGTCGAAGTGCCCGGTCGCGGCTGCGACAAGCGCCACAAGCGTCGGGGCGCCGGCAATTGCCAGCAGCACAGGCACACCGGAAAGAATGCAGGCGAATACGGACAGGGCCAGGATGATGAGCCAGATGATATCGGCTGTCATGAATCGTTCCGCCGGGTCGCGCCAAACAGCTTTTGAAGAATGAAGATGACGACAAGGGCCGGAAGGATGACGAGACAGGTCTTTACCAGAAACAGGCCAGGCAGGCCGCCGGTTTCAGGAGAACCTTCCAGGATCGCCCAGGAGCTTCGGACCAGCGGAAATGCCGTCCAGAGCATGAGCCCGAAAACCGGCAGTGCCAGCAGGAGGTACCCAAGCCAGTCGATGCGGCCATTCGTGCGATCGCTCCAGTTCTGGCGAAAGACGTCTACACGCACGTGCTTGTCCGCATCGAAGGAAACGGCGACAGAAAGAGCGACAAGAGCTGCGAAGGCATAATTGACCGCGTCCTGAATTTCCAGAAACCCGAAGCCGAGCAGATAGCGCATCAGCACCATAGCCAATTGGCCCAGAAAGACAATCGCGGCCAATCCCATGCAAAGCATGTGCACCGCTCGAAAGACCCTATGCATTCATCACTCGTGACGCTGGAAGTCATGTTCGCCCCGGGGCACGGATGCTCGACCCGGCCCTGTGGAGCCCCCGGCTTTGCCCCGCACCAAGCCCAGAGCGAACCGGGGGGACGCCCGAACTTAAACACCGAAATTGGGCGTGTATACAATGATTTGGGTGCTTATTACGGAAAATTCCGCCTGCTCGCCAAGGTCCTCAACGGACAGTTGTTCGCATGTGCGAAGCGGCATATCGCCCCGGCGGGCTGTTTCGCACGAAGTTCTTGGATTTTGCAGAGCAAAATGGATTGCGGCATCGCAACAAATGCGTTAGGCCAAAACCTTATCCGCTTTCAGGGCGTCCGTGCCCTGCCCGGTTCTCCTCCCTCGGGCAAGGTCAGTTTTTAGCGCTCTGGACAGTTTGCAACCGTTCAATTTCTGGAGTTTGCGATGCTCGGCAAAAAAGTTCCGTTCGTTACCTTCCGCACCCGTGTCCGCGACGAATCCATCGAAGGTCCGAACCCGTTCCGTTGGGAAGACAAGACCAGCGACGACTATTTCAAAGGCAAGAAGGTCGTTCTGTTTTCGCTTCCCGGTGCCTTTACTCCGACCTGCTCCACCTATCAGCTGCCGGATTTCGAAAAGCTGTTCGAAGAGTTCAAGGCTGAAGGCGTCGACGACATCTACTGCATCTCCGTCAACGATGCTTTCGTGATGAATGCCTGGGCGAAAGCGCAAGGCGTCGAGAATGTCAAAGTGATCCCGGATGGTTCCGGCGAGTTCACCCGCAAGATGGGCATGCTGGTTGCCAAGGACAATCTCGGCTTCGGCATGCGCTCCTGGCGCTATGGCGCTGTCGTCAACGACGGCGTTGTCGAGCAGTGGTTCGAAGAAGAAGGCTTCTCCGACAACTGCGAGAGCGACCCTTATGGTGTTTCTGCACCGCAGAACATCCTGGAAAAGCTGCGCGCTGCAAAAGTGCAGGCCGCCTGAACCAACAGGCACAAGCTCAGCAAAAAGCCCCGGAGCGATCCGGGGCTTTTTTCGTTTCGTGACAATGCTTTGGAAAAAAGCCTCGCCTAGTCGCGGCCTTCGAGGCGGCGACGTTCGTCTTCCGACCGCAGCTCCAGCCACATCGCATTCAGAATCGCCATAGCACAGGCCAGAGGCATTCCGAGGACCCAGGCAAAATACCACATGAAGCAGTCTCCTCAGTAAGCGGTGTGGTTGTCGCGTTCGATGGTTTCTTCATCCACCTTGCCCCACAAGACCTTGTAGACCCAAGCGGTGTAGACAAGGATGATCGGCAGGAAGATGAGTGTCACCACCAGCATGTTGAACAGTGTTCGATGGCTGGAAGATGCATCCCAGACCGTCAGGCTGGCACCAGGCTGTATCGAGGACGGCAGGATGAATGGGAACATCGAGACACCGACCGTCGATATGATTCCGAAAACCGCCAGCTTCGAAAAGAGGAAGATCGGCATTTCCAGACGGGTCTGCAACAGCACCAGGGTTCCGAACAGTCCCAGGAACCCGAGACCGGGCGCGAGCCAGAGAATGGGGTGGACAGTGTAATTGGCCATCCATGCCCCGCCTTCCGTAATCGCCTGTTTCGCGAGCGGATTGGCTGCCATGTTCGGATCGATTTCGGACGTGATGCGGAAGCCTTCCACATAGCCGCTGGCAATCAGATAACCGCCGAGGGCGAACAGCGCGATGCTGAGACCGGCCGCGACGGTTCCAAACCGCCGTGCGCGCTTGGCAATATCGCCGTTGGTCCGCATCACCAGCCAGACCGAGCCGTGCGTTACCAGCATGGCTACGGACAAGACCCCGCACAGTAGCGAGAACGGCGAGAACAGCCCGAAGAACGAGCCTTCATAGGTCATGCGCAGGTCGTTATCGAGCGAGAACGGCACGCCGAGCAGCACATTGCCGACGGCAACACCGAAGACGAGCGCCGGCACGAACGACCCTGTAAACAGCGCCCAGTCCCAGGAATTCCGCCAGGACGGGTCTGGCCGCTTGGACCGGTACTTGAAGGAGACCGGCCGCAGGATCATCGCCGCCAGCACCACGAACATCGCAAGATAGAATCCCGAAAAGCTGATGGCATAGAGCGGTGGCCAGGCAGCGAAGATCGCCCCGCCCCCCAGGATGAACCAGACCTGGTTTCCTTCCCAGGTAGGGCCAATCGTATTGATGACGACGCGGCGCTCGATATCCGTCTCGGCAACAAAGGGCAGCATCGCGCCGACGCCCATGTCAAATCCGTCCATCACCGCAAAGGCAATCAGAAGGACACCCAGCAGAAGCCACCAGATCATCTTCAGGACAGAGTAGTCGATCATTTCATAGAGGATCATTTTCGATTACTCCGCTGGAACTGAGGCTGCGGTCGGAGCCGGCTGCCGGAATGCGGGGCGAGCTGCATCCGGGTTCACGCCGTCTTCAGGACCGATCTTGATGTATTTGAACATCAGCATGATCTCGATCACCAGAAGCGTGCTGTAGAGCGCAACGAAACCGGCAAGCGTCATCAGAACTTCTGTTACGCTCAGGTTCGAGACGCCGACGGATGTCGGCAGCATGCTTTCGATGATCCAGGGCTGACGGCCGTATTCTGCCACGAACCAGCCCATTTCACAGGCGATCCACGGCAACGGGATTGACCAGACCGCGACGTGCAACAGCCAACGGCGCTTTTCACTCAGGATGTCCAGCTTTCCGGACGAGGAATAATAGAAGAAAATCGCGGTTATCAGGATGAAGAAGAAGCCACACGCCACCATGATCCGGAAGGCATAGAACATCGGCATGACTTCTGGAACGGTCGACCAGGCAGCCGCATCCACCTGTTCGGTTGTCGCCTCCATCGGATTGTCCGTGAACGGCAGCAGCAGATAGGCATAACCGAGCGAGTTTTCGTTCTGCAGGAAGGTCTCGCGGACATCGGCACTGACATTGGCCGGATCCTTGCGAATCTTCTGCAGAGCGTCCCAGGCGATGGCACCCTGCCGAATGCGATCTTCGGTTCGGGACACCAGATCCTTGATGCCCGGAATGACCGTGTCGAGAGAGCGCGTTGCAATCAGGCCCATCACATAAGGCACTTCGATGGCAAAAACGTTTTCACGCTTTTCCATGTCCGCCCAGGCAACCACGTTGAACGAGGCCGGCGCGGGCTCCGTATCCCACATGGCTTCGATTGTCGCCAGTTTCATCTTCTGGTTCAGGTTGGCTTCGTAACCGCTTTCATCGCCCAGAACCACAACGGAAAGAGCCGATGCAAAACCGAAGGCGGAGGCAATAGCCATGGACCGTTTGGCAATCGGGATATGGCGGCCTTTGAGCATGTACCAGGCGGAAATACCGAGAACGAACATCGACGCAGTGACATAACCCGCGGACACCGTATGAACGAATTTGGCCTGTGCCACCGGATTGAACAACACGTCGTAGAAACTGTTGACTTCCATACGCATGGTTTCGGGGTTGAACGCCGCCCCGATGGGGTGCTGCATCCAGCCATTGGCGATCAGAATCCAAAGCGCGGACAAGTTCGTTCCAATTGCAACGGCCCAGGTGGCCGCCAGATGCTGGCGTCTGGAGAGTCGATCCCAGCCGAAGAAGAACAGACCGACAAAGGTAGCTTCCAGAAAAAAGGCCATCAGGCCTTCAATGGCCAGCGGCGCGCCGAAGACGTCGCCGACATACTGGCTGAAATAAGCCCAGTTCATACCGAACTGGAACTCCATGGTCAGACCTGTGGCAACACCCAGGACAAAGTTGATTCCAAAAAGAGTGCCCCAGAATTTGACCATGCGTTTCCAGACCTCGCGGCCGGTCATCACATAGACTGTTTCCATGGTTGCCAGCAGAATCGACAAGCCGATGGTCAAAGGCACAAACAGGAAGTGGTAGAGCGCTGTCATGGCAAATTGCAGCCGAGACAGGTCAACGACGTTCAGTTCCATCGTATACCCCTTACGGACCGGACACGGTCCGAGCATTTTCGCCAAAGCACCCAATATTCTATCGAACAGAAAAAGGTACTTCGGCACATCAGGACGATCGACGTGTTGAGGCCCGGTCGGGAGGGGACAGAGCCTTGTCGATCTTGATCGAAAACCCTGATTTCGTCCCGATCCAGCGGCGGCACGCAACTACGCAGTGAAAGCGGATTGCAACCGCCAATCCTGTCAATGAACCGGCTTAGAAAACGAGTCTTCCTATGGAGTGATCGTGGCCCAGAGCCCCCGCAAGGTCAATGCGACAGATAGGACGCGGCAACCATAAGCTGCTGAAAACCGTGCGGGAACTCATTGAAATTCGGACAGAATTATTTCCGGCGACGGATTACCGCCCTCAGTTGGCGCTGTCAGATCCAGCACGCGATCGGCCCGTTCCATTTCCTGACGACGATGCGCAATCATCAAGACGGCGGAATTTCCACGATAGGACAGAAACCGGTCCAGAACATCGCCAGCAGTTGCAGCGTCCAGTCCCTCGGTCATCTCGTCCAGAACAAACAGAACCGGCTGTGTCAGGAAGGCTCTGGCCAGGGCCAGACGCCTCTGCTCTCCGCCGGAGAGGCCAAGCCCACCTTCACCCAGAATGGTTTGCAGCCCTTCCGGATTTTCCGAAATACGGTCGGCAAGCGCTGCCTGCTCGAGCGCACGCCACAGGTCTGCATCGCTGGCATCGGGATTTGCGATACGCAAATTCTCCGCGACCGTCTCGTTGAAGAGATAGGCCTTCTGGCCAATGACCGTGATCTTGCGGCGGAGCTCAGCTTCCGGGATCCGGCTAACATCTTCCGCGCCCAGAACAATCCGCCCCTGCCCCGGATGTCGTAACCGTGCGGCCAATGCCGCAACCGTTGACTTGCCGCAACCGCTGCGCCCGGCCAGTGCGAGAATTTCTCCCGGCGCAACGTTGAAACTCAGTCCCTCCAGCACGCTTCTCTCAGCCCCAGGATAGCCAAAGCTGACGTCCTTGAAGGAGAGTACAGGCGTAGGCGTAGTGACGTCCGATAGTGTCGCTTCCCGATTACCAGCAGGTTCAGACTCCCGGCGATCATCCATCAAGCGCATGATCCGGCCTGCAGCCAGCGAAACGCGTGGCAATTTGGCAAGACCTGGCAGGCTCATCGAAAAGATTTCCGGAAGCCCCATGACTACCAGTATGAGGCCAACGCCGAAAGCAGCCGTCAGCGTGCCACGACCAACCTCTTGCAGACAGACCAGAAGTGTGGCCGCAAGAAACAACTGGCCAAGAAGTGCTGATCCAGCTGTCAGTTTGCTGGTTCGGCGATCCTCAGTCTCCTGTGCCTCCGCGAGGCGGTTTTCCGCGGCCAGGACCGTCTCGGCCGCAGTCTCCAGCCCACCGTAGATCGCAAGATCCCGCCGCCCTGCAGCCAGATCAGCCGCCCGAAGCCGCATGGCATCCAGCGCCGCATCCGTACGGCGGGCGTTTTTGGTATCGGACTGTACAAAGGTCCAGACCGCCAAAAAGACCCAGGCGGATATGAAAACCGCACCGGTGACAAGCAAAAGCGGAGAGATGGTGCTCCATACGAGAAGCAGCGTGACCGCAACAACGAGCGCCAGCACAAGGGGAACCACCAGGCGCAGATAAACAGTGTCGAGGACGGCGATGTCGAGCGTCAACCTGTTCAGCAGCAGCCCTGATCTTCGCCCATCGCTCGTCCTGTGCGCCATGGACGCAAACAGACGATTTCTGAACCTGGTCAGAAAGCGAAACGTCGCATCATGGGTCAAAACGCGTTCACCGTAACGGCCCGCAGTGCGGACAATCGCAAAGGCACGAATGAGCGCGCTTGGTGCAAAGATATTCAGGAATGCACCGCTTAGTCCCGCGATGGCAGCCGCCGTGATGAACCAGCCGGAGACCCCGAGCAGCAAAAGCCCGGCAGTTGCAGGCAGCAGGGCCACAAATATCCCGAGCCAGAAATGAAAGCTGTCGTACCGGTGCTGGGTGCGAATGATTTGCCAGACAGACTTCACGCGAGGGCCCTCCCCTCGGCAACAGCGCCTACAGATTTCAGATCGATCCGCCGCGAGGCAATTTGCCGAAGATCCTTGTCATGTGTGGCGATGACGGCAGTGCGCCCTTCACAAAGGCTCCGCAGACCGTCGATGACGTCAGCCGCCGTTTCCTCGTCAAGCGAAGCAGTCGGCTCGTCCGCCAGCAAAAGAACGGCATCTTTTCTCATGGCCGCCCGTGCCAGCGCGACCCGGCGGATCTCACCCACGGAAAGGCCGAAACCATCTTCCCCCAAGAGCGTTTCAAGACCCCGAGGCAGTCGTTGCACAAGCGTTTCAGCCCCGGCAAGCCGCAACGCATGCCACAGATCGTCTTCCGTAACCGCTTCTGGTGTTTCCACCGCCTTCAAGAGGTTTGCCCGGAGACTGCCGTGAAACAGACGTGGAGACTGGCCGAGCCAGATGACTTTTCGGCGCAGCAATGCAGCCTGCGCAGCTGCGGGCAGATCATCCACCAGGATTTCACCGTCATCCGGTTCCTGAAATCCGAGTATTCCATCAATCAAAGTGGTCTTGCCGCTGCCGCTCGGTCCTTCCAGCAGAAGCGTTTCGGCAGATCCAATTTCCAGACTGAAATCCTTGAAGACATCTCGCTGTTTATGGGAAATGCAGACAGACCTGAACTCTATCGCCGGCGGGCTGGAAAGCTGACAAGCGCCGGCCTTCTCGGCGGCAACTGCAACAATCGGACGCGGCTTTGGATTGTCTTCCGGCGGGAAAAGCGTCGCCAGTCTCTCCCGGGCGGCAAGCCCCCCCGCCCGGTCGTGATAGGCAGCGGCGTAGGCACGCAAGGGCGCGAAGAATTCCGGTGCGAGCAGGAGAATGAAAAGGCCCTGCGCGAAGGTCAAAGGCCCTCCCCAGGTGCCGACCTGGATTTCCCCCAACAGCGAGAAGCCGACATAGACCGCGCAAAAGGCGATACCGAGTGCAGAAAAAAGCTCCAGCACTGTAGACGACAGGAACGCGATCTTCAGGACTCGCATGGTTCCGGTCCGGAAGCGTTCGCCAGCGTCCCCAATTTGCTGCTGCGTTCGCCCGATTGCGCCGAATAACGTCAGCGTTTCCAGCCCCTTGATCCTGTCGAGCAAGCTGCCGCTCAACCGCACAAGTTCTTCCTGTTGTCGCTCGCTTGCCGCCTTGGCGCGCAGGCCGATCAGCGCCATGAAAACCGGAATGAGCGGCCCGCAGACAACAAGGATAAGAGCGCCTAGCCAGCTGAAAAAACCAGTGGCGGCAACGATCCCAAGAGGCACATGGCGCAAACGCAGTTTCTGCGGTTCAAAGTTCCGATAGTAGGGTCCAAGCAGATCGACCTGTTCGGTGATATGCGCGGCAAAGGCACCGGAAGAGGGAAACTCTGCCGACGGTGAGCGGGTAGCCGCAATGGAGAGAAGGTCTCCGCGGGCCCTGCTCTGGATCGCACGGGCAGTCTGCCGGGCAACCGTTTCTGCGCGGTTTTGCAGAAACACTCTCAACAGGGCGACAAGCGCTATGCCGGCAGCAGCCAGCAACGCTGACCGGGTCAAATCGCTGTCAGCGATCCGGCCGGTGTCTGTAGCGGAAAAAATGTCGGGAAGCGATCCGAGCGCCCAGGAAATCAATCCGGCCTGAGCGATCCACAGCAGATCGGATACGGCAAGAAGCCTGCCGGCCCTTTTGAGGCATCGGCTTTCTCTATCGTCCGGCCAGCCGAAAGCAGCTGCGGTTCCGCAGCCCTGCCCCACATCCTCAGCCACATTCCCGATCTTTTGCCTTTTCGTTTTCATCGGGCGTTTAGTGTCGCTCTCCCATTTCAAATGCAAGGGACACATTGCCACGGCGCATTCCGGTTTGCCATGTCGGAGCCATGCCTTTTTCGGCCAATTTATATTGCTGCACAAAAAGAGCTGCAGCCACCCATGCCAGTTCAGCGATCCAGGCACCAGGTGTTTGCCTGCCCCTGACGCAGAGAGCCGCGGTTTTGAAACAAAAACGCTCCCTGCGGTGACCGGGAGCGTTCTGTCGAACATTCGTTCGTTGTGTTTACTTCATCGTCGGAATGGCGAATTCAGCTCCATCCTTCAGACCGGACGGCCAGCGGGACGTCACTGTCTTGGTGCGGGTGTAGAACTTGAACCCGTCCGGACCATGCTGGTTGAGATCGCCAAAGCCGGACTTCTTCCAGCCGCCGAAGGTGTGGTAGGCGAGCGGCACCGGGATCGGCACGTTGATGCCGACCATGCCGATGTTGATGCGGGACGCGAAGTCACGCGCAGTGTCGCCGTCACGGGTGAAGATCGCGGTGCCGTTGCCATATTCATGGCTGAGCGGCAGATCGAGAGCTTCTTCGTAGTTTTCCGCGCGCACCACGGACAGAACCGGACCGAAGATTTCGGTCTTGTAGATATCCATGTCCTTGGTGACGTTGTCGAACAGACAGCCGCCCATGAAGAAACCATTTTCATAGCCCTGCATGGAGAAGTCGCGACCGTCGACAACCAGCTTCGCACCTTCCTTGACGCCCTGCTCGACAAGACCCTTGACGCGGCCAAGGGCTTCCTTGGTTACCAGCGGGCCGAAGTCGACATCGTTACCTGCCGTGTACGGCCCGATTTTCAGGGCTTCGATTTTCGGAGCAAGCTTTTCGATCAAGGCGTTTGCAGTGCTCTCGCCGACCGGCACAGCGACGGAAACGGCCATGCAGCGCTCGCCGGCCGCGCCGTAACCGGCACCGATCAGAGCGTCGGCTGCCTGATCAAGGTCGGCATCCGGCATGATGATCATGTGGTTCTTGGCGCCACCGAAGCACTGGGCACGTTTGCCGGACGCGGTTGCGCGGGCATAAACATACTGGGCAATCGGCGTGGAGCCGACAAAACCGACAGCCTGGATGGTTTCATCGTCCAGGATGGCATCGACCGCGCTCTTGTCGCCGTTGACGACGTTCAGGATACCTTCCGGCAGTCCAGCCTCGATCATCAGTTCGGCCAGCATGATCGGCACGGACGGATCGCGCTCGGACGGCTTCAGGATGAAGGAGTTACCGCAAGCGATGGCCGGGCAGAATTTCCACATCGGGATCATGGCCGGGAAGTTGAACGGCGTGATGCCGGCAACAACGCCGAGCGGCTGACGCATGGAATACATGTCGATGCCCGGGCCGGCGCCTTCCGTGAATTCGCCCTTCAGGAGATGCGGTGCGCCGATGCAGAATTCTGCAACTTCAAGACCACGAATAACGTCGCCCTTGGCGTCCGGCAGCGTCTTTCCGTGTTCGCGGGAGAGAGCTTCAGCCAGCTTGTCCATGTCGCGGTTCAGAAGATCGACGAACTTCATCATCACGCGGGCGCGGCGCTGCGGGTTCGTGGCAGCCCAGGCCGGCTGTGCAGCAGCGGCGTTGGCAATCGCAGCATCCATTTCTTCCTGGCTGGCCAGGGCGACCTGCGCCTCGACTTCACCGGTTGCCGGATTAAAGACGTCTGCGTAGCGGCCAGAGGTGCCCTCCACCTGTTTGCCGCCAATAAAATGACCGATCTTCCGCATGTCGCGTTTCTCCCAATATGTTCTGACACCAGCCAAAAGGATTTTGGGCGAGCGTCCGAGGTGCTGTCTTTTTGACTTTTATTTTTGCTGCAAACAAGAACCAGAATTCCGGAGCCGTTGTGCGTTTTTTAAAGTTATGCCAATAAAGCTCCATTAGCGTTTCAAACGAACGATAGGACCAATAGCCCTCAGTTGTCATCCCGGCATGAGCGCGGCGAAGAGCCCGCACCAAACACCCCGTGAGCACATCTTCCGATTTTGGCGCTCACCCATCTGACAACAACAAGTGCAAGGCGATCATCGCAGAAAGCAATAGACATGAACTGGGATGACCTCCGCATCTTTCTCGCCATTGCACGAACAGGCCAGATCCTGGCGGCGGCGCGCCGCCTCGGCCTCAATCACGCGACAGTCGCCCGCAGACTGACGAGCCTTGAGGACAGCGTCGGCACCCGTCTCTTCGACAGATCGACCTCTGGCTGCGTTCTGACCGAAGCGGGCAGTCGGTTTTTCGACAGGGCAGAACGGATCGAAGCGGAGGCGGTCGCGGCGGAAGCGGACCTGACAAACAACACGCCTGAAATTTCGGGAACAGTGCGCATCGGCGCGCCCGATGGTTTCGGTGTCGCCTATCTTGCGCCTCGGCTGGGCAAACTGACAGAAAAACATCCAGGCTTGACGGTGCA
Organism: Stappia sp. BW2; assembly: GCF_008107695.1. GTDB lineage: Bacteria > Pseudomonadota > Alphaproteobacteria > Rhizobiales > Stappiaceae > Roseibium. The sequence continues at coordinate 1,832,914 of NZ_VIRG01000070.1, forward strand.
GCTCGTACCCGTTCCGCGCTCCTTTTCCCTGTCCCGCCGCGAGGCCGATATTGCGGTAACCATCGACAGGCCGGAAACCGGCCGGCTTGTTGCCGGCAAACTCGTTGACTACTCACTCGGGCTTTATGCCTCGAAAACCTATCTGATACGCCGCGACACGCCAGTCATCGCAAACGATCTTACCGCTCACGATCTGATTGGTTACGTGGAAGACCTGCTCTACTCGCCATCTCTGAATTACGGCACAGAAATTCTGAAAAACTGGACTGCACGTTTCGAGATAGCCTCGGCTCTTGGCCAGACCGAAGCTGTCCGATCGGGTGCAGGGATCGGTATCCTTCACGATTTTATCGCGCGCGATGACAGCGACCTTGTCGCCGTCCTGCCGGACATAAAGCTTCACCGCGCCTACTGGATGGTGACACACGAAAGCTCACGTCCGCTCCGTCATGTCGCGGTGGTACAGGATTTTCTACGCGATCAAGTCGTGCGCGATCGAGCTATCTTCGGATAGCAAATATCAGAGCGGATAGCAGGACCGCTAGCGCCAGCGCTGTGTCGCCTCAATCCATTCCCTCGTGCGCGCTTCCGGATCGGCATTGCGCGTGATGTCAGTGGCGACGGCTGCGATATCCGCGCCATTTTCGAACACGCCGGGAAGACGCTCCGGGTTGAGGCCACCAATGGCCACCAGAGGAAGGCTGCCGATCTGCTGCTTCCACCGGCCGATCTTTTCAAGGCCTTGCGGTGCCCATTTGAGCTCTTTCAAGATCGTCGGATAGACGGGCCCGAGCGCGACATAATCGGGCTCGGTAGCAAGAGCTGTTTGCAGCTCTTCGCCGTCATGGGTCGACACGCCAAGTTTCAAACCGGCTTTGCAAATGGCTGCCACGTCGGCGTCGGCAAGGTCTTCCTGACCAAGATGGACAAAATCGCAGCCCTCTTCGATCGCGAGTTGCCAATAGTCGTTGACGACAAGTTGGCAACCGTGGTTCACGCAAACGCTTCTGGAAGCTGCGATTTCCTTGCGCAGGATGTCTTCGCTTGCGTCCTTGATCCGCAGTTGAACCAGTTTGATGCCAAGCGGCACCAGCCGCGCGATCCAGTCGAAACTGTCAACGATGGGATAAAAGGGGTCGAGTTTCATTCAAACACCGCCATTCCAAGAACCGGGGTAGAAGGAACCGCCATGTCGCGAGGTTCCAGGGGTTGGGCTTCACAGGCCAGTCGTCCGGCCTCGATTGCCATCGCAAAGGCCTTTGCCATGGCGACTGGATGTCCGGCCTTTGCGACAGCCGTATTCAACAGCACTGCATCGAAACCGAGTTCTAGAACAGCGGCCGCGTGAGACGGCCGGCCGAGACCGGCATCCACGACAAGAGGAACGCCGCTGAAATGGCTGCGGTAAGCACGAAGGGCATCCGTATTGACCGGCCCTTTCGCCGAACCGATCGGCGCGCACCAGGGCATCAACACCTGACAGCCCGCCTCAAGCAGCCGTTCGCCGACGACAATATCGTCTGTCGTATAGGGAAACACCTTGAAGCCGTCATCGCTTAGGATGCTTGCCGCCTCCACAAGGCCAAAGACATCCGGCTGCAAGCTGTCGTGATGGCCGATTACTTCCAGCTTGATCCAGTCGGTGCGAAAAAGGTCCCGCGCCATCCTTGCGGTCGTAACAGCTTCCTTCACCGAATGACATCCGGCTGTGTTGGGCAGTACCTTGACGTTCAATTCCCGGATCAGATCCCAGAACCTGCCACCTGTGCCGCTTCCCGCCGTTTCACGCCGCAGAGACACGGTCAGAATTTCTGCACCCGATGCCCTCACCGCATCCGCCAGGATTTGCGGTGAAGGATATTGCGCCGTTCCGAGCAGAAAACGCGATGCGAACGGTTCCCCATAAACTTCAAACATGATCGTCAGCCTCCCTGCATCGGTGACAGGATCTCGATCCGGTCTCCCGCCTCAAGGACGCAATCGCCCCGTTCTTCTGCGCACACCAGATCGCCGTTGCGCGCCGTGGCCAGAAACTCATGGTCATAGGCCAGCTCATCCAGAAGCGCTGCCAGCGTCGCGCTGGCAACTTCCTGAGGTTCGCCGTTAATGGTTAGCTTCAAGGGACTTCTCCTGAAGATGTTGCACGATCCTGTCTGCTGCCTCCATGGCAAAATGCGGGGCAAGCAGAAAGCCGTGCCTGTAAAATCCGTTCAGTGACAACGTGTTGCCGGAAAGCGTGACGCGAGGAAGATTGTCGGGATAGGCCGGGCGCAGGCCCGCCCCGGTCTCGATGATCTTTGCCTCCGCAAAGCCCGGATGCAGGCCGTAGGCGGCATTGAGGAGTTCCATGGTCGACCGAACACTGACCGCCTCCCGGTCGCCGCTTTCAATCATGGTCGCCCCGACCATGAAGACCCCGTTGTCACGCGGCACGACATAGACCGGGATGCGCGGGTGCAGAAAACGCACAGGCCGCGAAAGTGAGACATCCGGCGCGTGGAGCAGCAGCATTTCACCGCGAACGGGCCGCAGGTGCGGATCGGGCGCAGCCATGCCGGTACAATCGGCGACAAGATCGGTTGCCGAAGCAAAGTGCTCGGTCTTAAAACTGGCCTCTGCACCGCTTGCAGACACTTTTGCCAGCAACGCCGTGAGAGCTTGCCGAGGATCGAGATGGGCTTCTCCGGCAAAATGAAGTCCCTTTGCAAATCGGCCTGCAAGGTCCGGCTCGAGTGCGCCCAGCGCGTCACTGTCGAGCCATGTAAAGCCACTGGTCCGAGAGGCAAACCGGTTGAGTTCACCAGCATCGCGCGGCGCGGCAACAACCAGTGTCCCTTTATGCCTGATCTGCCCTGGCAGAACCTTGCTCCACCAGCCGATGGATGTTTGCCCGAGCCGCAGAACATCTTCCTCGGCACTCTCCCGCTCGCACCAGGGCGCCAGCATACCGCCAGCAAGCCAGGAGGCACTGGCGGACAGATCCCCGTTCTTTTCCAGCAGCTCAACTTGCACACCGCGCGAGATAAGCTCATGCGCCAGAGCCAGACCGGCAACTCCGGCGCCTTTGATACCGACCTTCATCCCGCCTCTCTTGCCATGGAGAACGTCAATCGTTCGCCATCGCGGAATGTCTGGTAGACCGCCTGCATTCAACGCTTCTCCGCAAGGACCGGAACAGGCCCCGCACTTCGGACAGTCAGCTTGGAAAGGTGGCCGGGGTGGTCGCATTGCGGAGGCAATTGCACTTGGCCGAGAGCACCTTCCCTTCGCCAGCATGACCTGGATCAGGTTCGTCGGGTCCCTGCACTGCGCAATCGCGCCAGCAGTATCTCAGCCTCTTGTCGAGGCCCCCCGGGTGAGCGTCTGTTGTGCCGCTCGTCGGGTGTAACTGTCAAGAGACCGAATAGATCTTCAGCTTCGTTCCTGACATCCGGCCAGAAAGTCGTTGATCTCTGCAAGGGTGCGGAGACGATAGACTGTCAGATGATGCGGAGGTTCGCGGTAGATGCGCTCCAGCTTGGCTCTGGCCGAGTGTCTGGTTCGCCATATGAACCTCAGGAATTCGACGGTTTGCCAGTTGAACTGCTCCGGGCAGCCTTCCGCCAGATCTGGCCGGCTCTGTCCGTGGTATTGCACGGACCGCTTCAGCACCCGAAAAATGCGGCGCGAGACCGGAAAATCCAACCAGATGAACGTATCGGCGCGTTCGACACGTTCCGCGTAGGTGCTTGAATGGCCACCTTCGAAGATCCATGCCTCCTTCAGATGGACCTCATGCGTCATCCGGTCCTTTTCCGGCCGCGTCCGTTCGTTCCAACCGGACCGGTAGTGGATCTTGTCCATATGGTAGACTGGCAGTCCGGTTTTCTGTCCAAGGGCAACGGCGAGCGTGCTTTTGCCCGAACCCGGGCCTCCAACAATCATCACACGTTTCATGACGCACCAAAGAGAAGCAAGGAAGGGCTGGCCGTTATACAGATCGTGCCGGAGATGAAAACCCGAAACAGACTGTTCAATGGACACTTCAGCTTGTCAGTGCCTATCTACTCTGCCAGACGCACTGTTGTTTGATGGAGAGGCAGATGAGCTGGTTGAATAGCCCTGATCCCGTGCCGGGAAATGCTGCAAGCTGTGACCCGATCGAAACGATCATCGTACCGCGGACCTCCGATCTCGGCGGATTTTCGGTCAGGCGCGCCCTGCCCTCTGCCAGACGGCGGATGGTTGGCCCCTTCATCTTCTTCGACCAGATGGGACCGGCAGAACTGCTGGTTGGCGGCGGCATTGACGTGCGACCGCATCCCCATATCGGACTGGCGACCGTGACCTATCTCTTTGAAGGCGAGATGTACCACCGTGACAGCCTCGGGACGCAGATCGCGATTGCCCCCGGCGCTCTGAACTGGATGAGCGCGGGCAAGGGCATCGTTCATTCCGAACGCGAACGCCCGGAACGGCTGCAGGAAAAACGCCCCCTGTTCGGCCTGCAGAGCTGGGTTGCCCTCCCAAAACATCTGGAAGAGACAGACCCGACCTTCCAGCATCACGGCACTGACGAACAACCGGAGTTTTCCGAGAAGGGCGCATCGGTCAAGCTTATTGCTGGTGAGCTCTATGGTCACAAGGCGCCGGTGAAGACAGCCTCCGACATGTTCTATGCGGATATAACGCTGGAACCGGGAGCCAGGATCCCGCTCGATGCGGGGTGGGAAGAACGCGGCCTCTATACCGTTTCGGGCCAGATTACCATCGCAGGCCAGAGTTTCGATCCGGCGCAGCTTCTGGTGTTCAAACCTGGCGATCATCTGGTGATCGAAAACGCATCCCCCCTGCCCGCCCGTTTTGTCGTGCTTGGCGGCGAACCGATGGATGGCCGGCGTTATATCTGGTGGAACTTCGTGTCTTCATCAAAAGAACGCATCGAGCAGGCCAAGGAAGATTGGCGGCTGGGACGGTTCGATACGGTTCCGGGCGACGCGGAAGAATTCATTCCGCTGCCTGAGCGTTAGGGGCCTTGACGCTCCAGCCGCTTTCAAGAGGCGGTGCTTTTTCAAACCGATCGGCGGGACGGATCAGATCCGGCTCGCCAAAGTCCAGAATGATGTTCAGCCGCTGGCGCGCCAACGGGTCACCCGTCAGATCAGGATCTTCCGGCGATACCGACAACCTTACGCCCCTGTGGGTTGTTTCCAGTTGCCTGAACCCGGAAACGGCCTCGCGAAAAACTTCCGGCACCGTCCAGCCGTAACGTAGCGCCAGAGCGTCGATCACCAGCCAGACAGCATCCAGTCCGATCTGTATCTGGCGCGGATCCTCCACCACCAGTTTCAGCCGCAAATAGTCGATGCTGTTTTCAGAAGGACCGCGAAGCAGGAAGAAGAGTGTTGTCGAGCCATAGTCGACGCTCGGCGTGGTCAAGGGCACCAGGTCCGACGCACATTGCCAACGGTCCTTGCTGAAGGGCGCCCGGCGCCAACCCGGATTTCCCAGCCCCAGCGACCTTAACTCGTCACAGAGCTGATCAGGCTTCCCCAGAAAGCTGCGCTTCAGCTCCGCAGACAGTTCCGGTTCCGGCGCCAGCAAGACTTCCCGGGCCGGCGTCTGCAAGGACGACAATGGATCCGGCATCAGAGGAGCTGTGACAACGCTGTCTTCCCCCTTCAGCTGAGCAAGGTGCAGAAACAGACCGCCACCAGCAAACCCTGCCGCCAGAAGCGCCAGTGTTCCCCAAATGTAATAGGGTGTCACGTGAGAGCGGCTCTGAGATCTGGCAGCGCGCGGCGGCAGGCCACCATGTTTGTCGGGCTTGCCCTCTTCAGGCAGCATTTCCATGTCCGGCTCTGCCCAGCGCGGCCCCTTGGAACGAGGTCCGGGCCTCGGTCTGGATTGCCCACCCCGCCCTGTCCGGCCTGCTGGCGCTGCAGCCGATCCAAACAAATGCCTGAGCTTGTGTGCGAATCCAGCCATTCAGTCCCTTAACACCGCGTTCTTCAACCCTCTGGTCGTAGGCTCGGGATTTATCAAACCAATACCTTGAAAAGGCAACCGGATACCTGTCATCTAAGCTCCGCTTCCACGGCGGCGCTGCAAAACGATATGCTTGCGGCCGAAACAGAACCAAAGAGGCCCTGAATGCCCACCTTTCCAGGCGATACGTCTGAACTGCGCCGCGCGATCATCGAGACCGCCCGCGCCTTGCCGCGTCTTGGACTGACGAAAGGCACCTCTGGAAATGTCAGTGCACGCACCGAATCCGGTTTTTTGGTGACGCCGTCGGGAACACCTTACGAAAATCTGACCGAAGACATGATCGTTCCGCTGGATTGGGAGGGCTGCTACCGCGGTGAGACGCTGCCGTCTTCCGAGTGGCGTATGCATCTCGATTTCTATCTGGCGAAGCCGGACTGCGGCGCGGTGGTCCATTGCCACAGTCCGCGCGCCACTGCCCTGTCGTGTCATCGGCGCGGCATTCCCGCGTTCCATTACATGGTCGCGCTTGCCGGCGGTGACCGCATCGACTGTGCGCAGTATGCCACCTTCGGCACGAAAGCCCTGTCAGAGGCGATGATTGCCGCCCTTGGAGACAGGAGCGCCTGTCTGCTTGCGAACCACGGACAGATCGCCGGAGGGGCGACGTTGCAAAAGGCTCTTGCGACGGCGGAAGGCGTGGAAGATCTGGCGGATCAGTATCTGTCGGCTCTGACACTCGGTGACCCCGTGATACTGGACGCCGAGGAAATGAGCGCAATCTTGAAAAAGTTCAAGACCTACGGGAAACAAACAAGCGAACTTGAAGACGGCCAGACGGCTGCCTTCGAATTGCCAAGACGGGTGGACTGAAAATGCGGCTGGGAATTGACTGGGGTGGCACCAAGATCGAAATCATCGCTCTCTCCAACGAGGGCGAGGAATTGTTCCGGCAAAGGGTCGACACCCCCCGAGACGACTATGAGGGGTGTCTGGAAGCCGTCCGCAAGCTGGTCGAGGCAGCGGAGCAGGCAACCGGCCAGACAGGAACGCTCGGCCTCGGCATTCCTGGTTCGCTGTCCCCCAGGACTGGCCTCGTCAAGAACGCCAATTCCACCTGGATGAACGGCAAGCCCCTGGACAAGGACCTGCAAAGGGTCCTCGGACGTCCGGTCCGCATCCAGAACGATGCCAACTGCCTCGCTGTCTCGGAAGCGACCGATGGTGCGGGCGCTGGAGCTCATATCGTACACGCCATCATTATCGGCACAGGTAGCGGATCAGGCATTGCCATCGACGCAAAAGCCCATCTCGGGGCCAATGGCATCGGCGGTGAATGGGGCGCCATCACCGTTCCCTGGATGAAGCCGGAGGAGTATCCCGGTCCGGATAGCTGGATCGGCCACAAGGGCGCCATCGACCGCTGGTGCTCGGGAACCGGCTTTCAGCTCGATTACAAGGACAGGACTGGCACGCTGCTGAAGGGCCACGAAATCATGGCGCTGAAACGCTCCGGAGATGAAGTGGCAACTGCTGTCTACGAGGCCTACGTCAGCCGCCTTGCCCGTGCACTTGCCATGTCTGCAAATCTGCTCGACCCGGATGTGTTTGTTCTGGGTGGAGGCATGTCGAACATCGATGAGCTTTATGCGGACCTTCCGGCGGCCATGGAGCCTTACATCTTCTCCGACACCTACGAAACACCAATCCGCAAGGCCGCACACGGCGACAGCTCAGGCGTGCGGGGAGCCGCCTGGCTCTGGGAGTGATCCTCACCAGAACCGGAGATCCTGCACGTTTGCATGAGCGTTCCCGCTCTCGCCATGTTCCGCACGTCACGCTTGGGTCTTAGTCCAGGGCCAAGCCATGTTGCCGCGAAGATTAAAAACCGGTCCGGCGTTCGGTTGCTGGACCGGTCTTCAAGCAGCTGAAAATTCAGCTCGTCTTTTTGGCTCCGCTGGCGCGCCCTTTGCTGACGAGTACAATCCCTATCCCGACAGCGGCAACAGCCGCCAATTTCGGAACGTTCGGCACTTCACCGAAGGCCAGATATCCAAGACCGAGGCCGATCACGGCAGCAACAGAGCCGATCTGGCTGAGATAAACAGGCCCGGCAGTGTGCTGAAGGCGGAAATAAAGACCGTACTGGAATGCGAAAATGGCAATTTGAGCAACCAGCAGCCCGGTCGCTTCTGCCGTCCAGGCGACCGGTGAGACCGGAATATCGGCGATAGCAGTGAAAGCCCCCAGTACCAGAAACCCGACCAGCATCATGCCGAGGGCAAGATCCACGGGACGCGCGCCTGCGGGCCATTTCAGCGTGCGATAGATATTGCCGAAAGCCAGGAACACCGGGATCGACAAGGCCACCATCGCCCACCAGGAAGCTTCAACGGAAAGCTGGCGCCCTGACACTGCCAGAAGTACACCACCGGCAAGACCGAATAGAACACCAGCTCCGCGCAGAACCTGAAACCTTTCAATGCGCAGCAGCACAGCGAAGCCGTAGGTCAGAACCAGTGGAAAGGCGTAGCTCAAGGAAACGAAACTTGCGCCAACCTCTGGGGCAGAAGCGACCGCAATCATGTTCGGGGCAATGAACAGCAGACCACTGACCAAAAGGTACAAGGCATACGTTCCTCGCCTGACACGCGCGCGCCCAACCCCGGCCATACTTCCTCTGGCCGTGATCCTGGTAATGGCGAACAAGCCCGCGGCACCGCCCAGAATGGACCATTGCAACAACGCCAAAGGGTGCCAGCCCGTCATCGGAGCAGCTTTTGCAATCACGGTGGAGACGGCAAGGAATCCGCCGACAATCAATAACAACACCAGCGGTTGATCCAGCGGACTACCGCGCCGGTCGCCTGAAAACGGTGCTTGTTGCTGAAGGGAGGCCGCACTGGCGGAGGCTCCCGATCTGGGGGTGTCCACCATGGGACTGTCCTTCCTGACAAGTCGGCGCCAGCACGATGCCGCACCAATTGAGAAAGAGATAACTCATTTTATCTTGATTTCAAGATACTTGATTTAAAGATTCTTGATGTCGGTTGACACCCCCCTGTAAAGCCGACACTATTCTGATTTTAAAAACGGTCGAGATGTCAGCTATTTACGTAACCTCGCACGGTCTCACGAAGCAGCGCTTCGTATGGCTTCAAATCATCTGGAGAATTCTGCGATGACCACACCGTCGCGCCCCCCATCGAAGCCATCGGGTCACCTCTTTGGCGATCCGGAAGACCTGCTCATTGACCGCGCCGAGCGCGCGCGAAGACAATGGCAAAGGGAAATACCAGAGATCGCGGATGAGCTTTCGCCAATGGTTCTGCTGGGGCGACTGAACGAAGCCTCACAGGTACTGGCTCGCGACTATCTTGTGCCTGCCTATGCGGAAATCGGACTGAAGTCGGGTGAATTCGACGTTCTGGCTACGCTCGTACGCTCGGGCCCGCCCTACAAGCTCACGCCAACGGAACTCTACCGCTCAACGATGATGAGTTCGGGTGGCATGACTGCGCGTCTGGACAAGCTGGAAAAGGCGGACCTTGTGGAACGCTGCCCGCACCCGGACGACAGGCGGGCGCTTACCGTGTGCCTGACTGAAAAAGGACTGAAGCTGATCAAGGATCAGATGCCCGACTACATTGCGACACAGCAACGCGCTGTCAGCGGGTTAAGTCCCAAAGAACAAGGTCAACTGTCAGACCTTCTTGAAAAGCTCATTCGCTCTGTCAACGATCCCCTGGCAAAACCCTGACAGGTTGCTCGCTTCGTTCAGAAGCGGTGTCGGTCTGGCAGCCTCCGGCAAGCTGCAGGTCTTGTGACTTACCGTCACTGTGAACACGATCCGGATTGTTTTTCAGCCCCAGATGACCAATTCTTTGACCGAACAAAACACCGGGACGACACATCATGCTCAAATGGGTTACGCGCATTCTCGCCATCCTGCTCTTCACTCTGCCGGCCCTGGCCCAGGAAGAGCTGCAGATTCGCGATATTGAAAAAGGAACTGGTGAAGAAGCGAATGTCGGTGAAACGGTGGTGGTGCATTACACTGGCTGGCTGATGGATGGAACCAAGTTCGATTCCAGTGTCGACCGCGGCACACCGTTCTCGTTCACCCTTGGGGAACGCCGCGTTATCCCCGGCTGGGAAAAAGGCGTGGAGGGCATGCAGGTCGGCGGCAAGCGCGAGCTCATCATCCCGCCGGACATGGCATACGGTTCACAAGGGGCCGGTGGCGTCATTCCGCCGGATGCCACCTTGAAGTTCGAAATCGAACTGCTTGAGGTCAAGGCAAAGAAATTCTCGGATATCGATAATGGCACCCTCAAGGCCAAGCTCGCCTCGGGTGCAACAGTTATTGATATCCGGCGCCCAGACGAATGGAAACAAACCGGCGTCATTCCCGGAAGCCACCTGGTAACGTTCTTCAACGACAGCGGCCAGGTGAACCCGGCTTTCGGCAGCGAGCTGAAGAAGCTGATTTCAAGCCCGTCCGATGAAGTTGTGCTTCTCTGCCAGACCGGTCAGCGAAGCCAGGTCTTGTCAGAGTATCTGGCGGGTCAGGCCGGGTTTACCAACGTGGTCAACGTCGAAAAGGGAATCGCCCGCTGGATCGAAGACGGTGGCGACGTTACCCAGGCTACCTTGCCGGAGAATTGCTGGCTCTGCTGAGCGCCACTCCCCCCAAGGCACCTGCCCCGTTTTCCGCACTTGGCAGGCCATCGACGCCGCTCTTGTGAAGCAAGGTCCATGCCGAGTGATCAATCGTCAAGCGGCGGCATGCGGTTCCAGGCGTCGAGTGCGGCGATCTTGTAAGCCTCGGCCAGTGTCGGGTAGTTGAAGGTATTTTCCACGAAATACTCCAGCGTACCGCGCAGATTGAGAACAGCCTGTCCGATATGGACAAGTTCCGTCGCCCCCTCTCCGACTATGTGGCATCCAAGAAGACGGCGGGTCTTGAGGGAGAAGATCATCTTCAGCATGCCGGTATCGAGGCCCATGATGTGGCCGCGTGACGTTTCCCGGAACCGTGCGACACCGCATTCGTAAGGAATGCCGCGGGTCTTGATCTCTTCCTCGGTCATGCCAACAGTGGAAATTTCCGGTACGGCATAGATGCCGTAGGGAAAATACTCGGGCGGATCGTAGGCTTTCTCCCCCAACGCATGGCAAGCCGCGATGCGCCCCTGCTCCATCGATGTCGAGGCGAGACTGGGAAAGCCGATGACATCACCGGCCGCGAAGATATGCGGCACGTCGGTCTGGAAGGTCATGGGATCAACCTTCAGTCGACCGCGATGATCCACGTCCAGTCCGCAACTTTGCAGGTTCAGGTTCGGCGTCGCCCCCATGCGCCCAGCCGCGAACAGAATGACGTTCGACCGCACACAGCGGCCGCCTTCCAGCGTGATTTCACAATCCGCGGGCCCGTTTTTCTCGATCTTTTCGACCTTCGCCCCAAACCGAAGCGCAATTCCACGGTCACGTAGCTGGTGCGTGAAATCAGCAACGAGTTCCTTGTCCAGAAAGTCGAGCATGGTGTCGCGCGGTTCGATCAGCGTGACATGCACATCGAGCGCGGAGAAGATCGAAGCGTATTCGACACCTATAACACCCGCGCCGATGACCGCGATCGACCGTGGCAGTTCGGTCAGTTCCAGGATCTCGTCACTGTCGAGAACAAATTCTCCATCGAAGGGCACATAGCCGGGACGGAACGGCTTCGTGCCGACAGCGATGATGAACTTGTCCGAGGTAATGTGGTGAATTTCCCCCGTGTCGCCTTCCACCTCGATCTTATGCGGTTCGACGAATTTGGCCTCACCCCGGATCGTATCGACCTTGTTGCGGGCAAACTGATGCTCGAGAACCTCGACTTCGTGGTTGAGGGTAATGTGCAGCCGCGCACGAAGATCCGCTGCCGTCAGGTCGTCCTTCACCCGGTAGGAACGGCCGTAAAAGCCGCGCTCGCGCCATCCCGTCAAGTTCAAAACGGTTTCACGCAGCGTCTTGGAAGGAATGGTGCCGGTATGGACGGATACGCCGCCAACCCGCCGGCCGCGCTCCACCACCAGAACGTCATAGCCGAATTTTGCTGCCTGAATTGCCGCCCTGCGTCCGGCTGGTCCGCTGCCGATCACAACAAGATCGTAGTGTTCCATATGCCCCTCACTGCCAGTTTTTTTGTCAGCCTGCCGGCCCCCGTTCGTCGGAGACATCTTGCAAAATCGCTGCACTGCAAAAACAGCATCTCGGCGTGAGGGTCAAGAAGGCAAGCGGAAAATGCAGGCTTGCGGCAAGCTTTGGTGCATACCCGGTGACAATTGCTACTTCTTACAATGGCGCAAGACAAACGTGGCGGCTCGTCTGTATACTGATCGTTGATAAGATTCTTGGTCGTTGCAACGCCAAGTGTCTTGCTATTGCGGGATCTATTAAAGAACCATTGTACGAGACCGCTACGGCGAATTGAACTAACTGCCCGCGAGCCAGAAGTGAACTGGCTTCCCGCCACAGAAAGGATTGACCACCAAGATGGGTTCATCGCATTCGCGGACAGCCTGCCAGGCAAAGGGGTTGCTTGAGAGGCTTTCCTTGAGGTTGTCCCTTGCTCCTGTGATTTGCGGCTCAATGCTGTTTTGGGCGACCGCGCCCGCAATTGCCGGCCATTCAAGCGAGTGTCCGGTCAGCGAAGATATCGTCATTGCGGCAGAAGATTCCTTTTTTCCTTACTCAGGCTTTTACCAGGGAGAGCTTCGCGGATTTGCCGTCGACCTCATCAACGCGGCTTTCAATGCGGAACAGTGCTCCGTCATACTCAATGTCATGCCCTATAACAGGTGCGTCCGGAAGGTCGCCCAGGGTCGGCAACTCGCGTGTTTCACCACCACCGGGTCGGACGAAAACCGGCGGAACTACATTTTTCATCAGACGCCCCTCTTTTTCGAAAGGGTCCTGGTTTACAGCCATCCGGAAAATACTGCGGAATTTGATCCCGACTTCTTCAAGAACAAGACCTTTTCAGTGGTCAGAGGCTACACTTATACCGACGCGTTCGATGCAGATGAGACGATTGCAAAGGTGGAAGTGGACTCAGATCTGCAAACACTCGCGCTGACCGCAAAGGGACGCACCGACTACGCCATCGTTTACGAAAAGGTCGCGGCGTTCCACATCAGCAACAGCCAGTACCTGGTCTCTCCGGCTCCGATAGCCAGACATGAACTCGCCAGATTGGGTCTGTTCGTGTCTTTCTCAAAAAAAATGCCCGAGCGGTCGAAGGCGGTGGCCGCCGTCCTCGACCGGGGACTGAACGCCATCCACAAAGATGGAACCTATGGTGAAATTGAAGCCAACTGGGACGAGTGGCTGCAGCACGGACTGAAAGAAGGACGACCGGCCCCGCACTGGGAAAGTGGACAGAACGCAAAGTAAGCTTTTTTCGTTGCCTTACAGATCCGTATAATCTATCCCTCTTGCCATGAACATGAACCTGAAAGCAGCTTGGTGGTGGCGCGGCGCGAAATAGGCGGCCAGCAATCACTCATGCTCTGAAGGGATCGAGTATCCAACCAAAGGCCGCCGCGGGACACCGCTGGCGGCCTTGGTTCTTTATAAGGCCGTCGCAAAGGCAGCCACCAGAACGGGACAAGAAATATGCCGGTGCTGGCAGACCAGACCTATGAAACCGACTGCGGAATTACCATTCTGCGCACATCGCGCCCTTCCGACTACGAAACCGGAACGTCTGAGTGGATTGACCGGCTGGATGCCGAATTGGGGGCAGTGCTTTCCTCCTCCTATGAATATCCCGGCCGGTACACGCGCTGGGACATGGCGCTGGTGAACCCGCCTCTGGTGCTGGAAGCCAAGGACAGACAGGTCGAGATCCGTGCGTTGAACGATCGCGGCAGTTTGCTGCTGCCGGCAATCGCAGCGGTCTTGAAAAAATGCGACGATGTGGAAACGTTCGAAGCCGACGCCGCCAGGATCGAGCTTACGGTCAGGCGGCCCGGGCGGTTGTTCAACGAAGAAGAACGCTCCCGCCAGCCGTCAACCTTCACCATCATACGCGCTCTGAAGGACATGTTTGCCTGCGGCGATGACCAGCTCGGCCTCTATGGCGCTTTCGGCTATGATGTTGCCTTTCAGTTTGAACCCATTGAGCAGAAGCTCGACCGGCCGGGCGACCAGCGAGATGTCGTGCTGTTTCTGCCCGACGAAATTCTGATCGTCGATCACCACGGCAAGCGCGCCTACGTTCTGGAATATGACTTTGTTGTTGGCGGCCGAACCACAAAGGGCATGGAACGGACAGGGTCCAGCCACCAATATACGCCGGCAAACCAGGATCCCGGCCGCGGTGACCATGAGCCCGGGGAGTATGCAAAGCTCGTCGAGAAGGCCAAGGATTATTTCCGCAGAGGCGATCTGTTCGAGACCGTGCCGGGCCAGACCTTCTACGAGCCTTGCGCCAATCCTCCGTCCGCCGTTTCGCGGCGCCTTGCTCAAATCAATCCCTCCCCCTATTCGTTCTTCTTCAATCTGGGCAATCAGGAATATCTCGTCGGCGCTTCGCCGGAAATGTATGTGCGGGTCACCGGTGGTCGCCGGGTTGAAACCTGCCCGATTTCCGGCACGATCCGACGTGGCAAGAACGCTATTGAAGACGAAGCGCAAATCCGCAAGCTTTTGAATTCCGCCAAGGACGAAGCGGAACTGACCATGTGTTCCGACGTCGACCGGAACGACAAGAGCCGTGTGTGTGTGCCAGGCTCGGTCCGCGTCATCGGGCGGCGGCAAATCGAGATGTACTCGCGATTGATCCACACGGTGGACCACATCGAGGGCATCCTGCGTGAGGATATGGATGCACTGGACGCGTTCCTGTCGCACACGTGGGCGGTGACCGTGACCGGTGCGCCCAAACGCTGGGCAATGCAGTTCATCGAGGACCATGAAAAGTCCCCCCGTGCCTGGTATGGCGGCGCCATTGGCGCGATCCTCTTCAATGGCGACATGAACACCGGGCTGACGTTGCGCACCGTTCGCATCAAGGATGGCATGGCCCAGATCCGTGCTGGTGCAACCTTGCTTTACGACAGTGTTCCGGAAGACGAGGAAGCCGAAACCGAACTGAAGGCGGAAGCCATGCGGGCCGCTGTCCGCGAGGCCGGTCTCGCGGTAAACGCGCAGGAAAAACACGAGAACCATAAACCTGGTCAAGGTCTCAAGATCCTGCTGGTCGACCACGAAGACAGTTTCGTGCACACGCTCGCCAACTACTTCCGCCAGACCGGCGCGGAGGTCGTCACCTACCGGACCCCGGTGGCGGACCATGTTTTCCACGACGTCAATCCGGATCTGGTGGTGCTGTCACCTGGCCCGGGCAACCCGAAGGACTTTGACTGCGCTGCCACTATCGGACGGGCACGGGCACGGGCTCTGCCTATCTTCGGTGTCTGCCTTGGACTGCAGGCGCTTTCCGAATACTTCGGTGCGGAACTGGGACAACTCGACATCCCGATGCACGGCAAACCCTCGCCGATTTCGGTTTCAGGTAATTCCATCCTGTTTGAAGGCCTCAACGCGCCTGTGGTCGTGGGGCGTTACCATTCGCTTCATGCCAAACGGGACACCGTTCCGGCTGACATACGCGTTACGGCGGAGACCGAGGACGGTGTCGTGATGGCGATCGAACACCAAAAAGAAGCGATCGCCGCGGTTCAGTTCCATCCGGAATCGATCATGTCGCTGGATCAGGATGCTGGTCACAAGATAATCGAGAACGTGGTCAGCCGTCTCGTCTCGGCAAAAGTCCAGCAGGCCTCAGCAGCCTCCTGAACAGCCAATGGCGGGCCAAAACCTGCCATTTCTGTCTGTTGCACTTACCAACGGCGCCATTGATGGCGCCGTTTCATTTTTTCCCAATCAACGTCTTGTTTTTCAATTCGGTTTCTCTACGCGTGCACGATGTTCAATTCGCCATTTTGTTCCTGGAATTTTGCGATTTCGCACTGAAATTTTCGTGACTTAAAATTCGGAACCAATCCGGATGCCATCGCATTTTCTCCTCGACCGCCACAACGGTACGGACAACAGATCAACGTCCCGCCGCTGTATTTGTCAAAGTTTGAAGGAGAAAACTGATGCTTACCCTTAAGAAGACGATCGTTCCCCTCATGAGTGCTTTCATCGCCTCCACCGCTATGGTCGGCTTTGCACAGGCAGACGACCCTTGCGGCAGCGACGGCAGCGGCGACAAGCCGATTACCGAGTGTCCTGCGGCTAACGCAGAAGCTGCTGCACAGGCACCTGTCGATAGCACCAAAAACATGGTTGGTGACCTTGATGGCGACAAGCCGTTGACGGCCGAGCAGCAGGTTACAGGCGATGCCGTAAACCACGCTTCGACCTCAATGGACCTGAATGGTGACGAACCGACCAACCAGCCGATCATCGACACCACCAACGGTAACGACTCCTAACAAGAGCCGTGAAAAATAGTCGCGCCTTCAAGGCGCGGCTTTTTTTTGCCTTTCTCACGCTTCGGGCGCTCGCTTCCCTTCCCTATCTTTTCGAGAAATACTCCCACCGCCGGACCAAATATCTCAAAGATATATCAGAGAAATCTCTCTCACATATTCTCCTTGCCGCTCCAGGCATATTGATCGCCGGTGATTTGGGATATCGATTTCGCGAATCTCTCGTCCGCACGCCGATTTGATTTCACGTCCTGGACCCATCAGCTCACGAAAGAGCGTATCGATGCTTCCCGTAGGTTCGGTCGCAACGCTCCCTGCTTTCGTTGCCAAACGGACGTGGGATTTCAAGAGCAAAGCAGGACTTCACTCTCGCTCAGCTTTTCCCGATGTTCGCAACGCCAGCGCATGCGGACGTTTATTTTGTTCTTTTCACGAAATGGCGCACCAACCGAAGCAGCAATCTGGCTGACATGATCGGGTGACCAACCAGGCTGACCGAAAGTCCGGAAGGCAGTGACTCTCTCCTGGGCACGATCTGCATTTTAAGCGGTATCGGCGAGGTCGAGGCCTGTAAGCGGACAGCCGGCCCACTTCAAATAAACTCATGCCTCAAACAACTGAGCAACTGAATCTAAATATTACGTAACGTCATTTTCGTATCGAAAAATGATTGTCTACCCCAATGGCTCATAAGCTTTGGCATATGCTGAAGACTGCGTGACCAGAAGAAAGTTGATTAACGGACTACAACAGAGTTCTATGGATTTACGTCGGCAGATTTATTCCGCCCTTCATTGTTGGAAAGTAAAAACATAATTCCTGTCAAAACAGGATTTAGGGAGACATGATGGCCGGAAGTGCACCAGAGGCCAGGACACGACGCGCCCCGTCGTGGAGGACCGCACGCCGCTTTTTCACAGCGGCCGCGCTTCTGACGTTGCCGTACTGCGGGCCTTTGTCCGCCGACGATGGCGTCGTGCTGAAAAATCATATTCTCGGTCTTGGAACATGCCCGCCCTGGAACCCGCAATCGGTCGAAATCTGCCGTCATAGCGTCGACAAGGTGATGACGGCGCTGGCCCCAAGGCTGGACGTTGGACCAGAGCGGCAACACATGCTTGTCAACGAGGGAGCCAGTGCAGCAGCGCTCAAACTCAAGGCAACCGAGTTCGCCAACACACTCGGCAGCGAAGACCGGCTGATCATTTATGCCAACTTGCCGCTTGGTCTTGTCGACCTGGCCGACGGCGATGGCGCAAGCATCTACGCACTCGAACTATGGGCCAATGCGGAACCGGAAACGTCGCTCCAGGCAATCGGCGATGGCACCTGGATGTCCGCATCTGCTTTTGCGGCCCTCATCCATGCCATTCCCGCCGGTGAGGTCATTGTCATTCTGGATGCCAACAATCCCCAGGCGCTTGACCTTGGCCTTCTGGAACATCATTCGGTCGACGACAAGAACAGGCCAGAAGCTCTTGTGATTTCTTCCGGTCCGGGCCAGGCAGCCAACTATTCCGCAGACCGAACGATTTCTCTGTTCGCAAAGCATCTCGCATTGGCACTGCACTCCGACGAAGGAACGTTGCAGGACGTCATGACCACCGCCGTAAACGGAACGCGTCAGGCAGCCATTCCCATTTGTGCCGAGTTGAACGAAAAGCGCGGCGAGACCAGCGAACCGCATCCTGACTGTACGCAGGTGCCGGAAATACATGATCCCGATACATTGCTGAACCGGACCGCGCTGCTGCCGCTGACTGAAACTGGTGTGAACTGAACTATCCGGGTCAGCTCGCCAAAGTGGTCTGATGGAGAGCTTCGAAGGTTTGCTGCCCATCGAAACTCAAACGGTCCAGCGCCTCACTCACGTCTTGAGAAATCGCTTGCACACGTTTTGCTGCCGGTGCGGGCATGCCGATCAGAAAGCCCTGGGCCTCGTGGCATCCACGCTGGGCCACAAGGCAAAGCTTCTCGACGTCTTCCACACCTTCGGCCACGACCCGCATCTTGAACGTCTTGCCAAGCCTGACAACCGTTTCGATGATTGCGAGCGAGCCGTAATTGTGTTGCGCCTCTGAAACGAAGGACCGGTCGATCTTGACGCAATCGAACGGAAAGCGACTCAGATAGCTCAGGGACGAATAACCGACGCCAAAGTCGTCCAGGGCAATCCTCACCCCGATTTCCTTCAGACGTTTCAGCACGGCCAATGCCCGGGCATCATCCTCGATAAGCGTGTTTTCCGTGATCTCCAGTTCAATCCGCTCTGCCGCAACACCGGACGTCTCGATGGCCTTTCGCACAACGTCGACGAAATCCCTGTCGCGGAACTGAACGGGGCTGACATTGATACTGATGCTGGCGCTGGTGATCGTCGTCGCGGCAATCCGCAAAGCTTCGGCCAAGACGTACTTCCCGATTGGCACGATCTGGCCGGAGGCCTCTGCAACCGAAATGAACTCATCTGGACTGACAAGCCCGCGGTCCGGATGGTTCCAGCGGATGAGCGCTTCGTAGCTGACGATCTCCGAAGTGGCCAGACACATGCGCGGCTGGAAAAACAGTTCGAATTCGCCCGCCGAAAGCGCGGCATTCATGTCCTTTTCCAACGTCCGGCGCTGGCGGACTTCGTCCCCCATGCCCGGCAGGAACACACAATAGGTGTGCCGTCCCGCGTTCTTGGCATTGTAAAGCGCTATGTCAGCGTTGGAAATGATCTGATCTTCGGCGTCAAAGCCGGTCATCAGGGCAACACCGATACTGGCGCCCGGCTTGAGGATAAGCCCATGACCGCAATCTATCGGTTCGGACAGAACCTTGACCAGACGCATGGCCATGTCCTCTGCCTGATTGGCGAACTGAAGGCCGTTCTGAATGATCGCAAACTCATCGCCACCAAGGCGCGACACGGTATCGCCATGCCTGCACCACTGGCGCAAGCGATCAGCAGTGACCCTGATGACGGTGTCACCGACGGGATGACCGTGGAGATCGTTGATGTCCTTGAAGCGATCCAGATCAATGATCAGCAGCGCGGCGGAAAGACCATGCCGTTTGCACTTGCCTATGGCCTTGTTCAATTCCGCGTTGAAGACGGCGCGATTGGGCAGATCCGTCAGAGGGTCGTGTTGTGCCAGATGCAGGATCTGGGCTTCGGCCTTCTTCCGTTCCCTCAGATCGACCAACGCTGATACGCGCGTGGGTACGCCGCGATAGGAAATCACCCGGGTGCGGATTTCGACCGGCACCCGTTCGCCGGAACGGCTGATCAGCGTAACCTCGCGCGGCTCCTTCTCTGCCTTGACCAGATGATCCTCGAGCTTGCCTGCCAGTTCGTTGTCTACAAACTCGTAAAGGCCTCGCATCTTCAGCTCTTCAATCCGGTAGCCAATAAGATCTTCGAAAGTCTTGTTGCCGTCCAGTACGCGGCCGTCGACCGAGATCACGATGGCGTCGAATGTTGCATTGGCAAGGGCTGAAAGACGCTCGGCCTCTTCGCGCGTGCGCTTGGCGTCTGCTGCGCGGTGGTGTGCCTGCTCCTCGTTCTGAACAGTGTCCATGAGCGCATTGAAGAGGCGTGTCAAACGTTCTGAATCTTCGCCCTTGGCAACAGACAATCTCATGGAAAGATCGGCCTTGCCCGCGATCAGCCGGTCAAGAGCCTCTTCCACATGGCCGATGCCGAGCCTTGTGCCATGTTCTGCTTCGTTAAGACCAAGATCTTCGCTGGCCGCGTCGAGCCGCATCGGCTGGAGCCTGTTGAGGACGGACAGGACAAACCAGCCAGCCCCGAAACTCCAGACAAAGCAAGCGAGCGCGCCGGTGAACTGGACCAGAAATTGCGGCAGATGAGCGCCCATGGGCAACCGCTCAGCGGGGGCAAGCAACGCGAGTCCCAGTGTTCCGGCAACGCCTGCAAATCCGTGAACACCGATGGCCCCGACAGGATCGTCTATCTTCAGTGTGCGTTCCAGAAAGACCGCACCGAAGATCGCAAAGGCACCACCGGCCGCGCCAATAACAAGCGCGCCAGCAGGGGTCAGCACATGGCAGCCTGCCGTCACTGCGACGAGACCACCCAAAAGGCCAGAGATCGAGTTTTCCGGCAGAATGACCTTGTCCCTCATACGACCCAGAAAATACCCTGCTCCCGTTCCCGCAGCGGCGGCAATCACGGTGTTGGCGAGTATCATGGGCACATGCCAGGACGCCGCGAGCGTGGACCCGCCATTGAAACCCAGCCAGCCGACAAACAGGATCAGCGCTCCGGAGGTTGCCAGAACCGAACTGTGGCCCTGGATGCGATGGGCGCGTCCGTCCTCACCGAACCGACCGGATCTCGGCCCCAGGATCACACAAGCGGCGAGAGCGATCCATGCGCCTGTGCCATGCACCACCGTCGAGCCGGCAAAGTCGACGAACCCAATATCGGCAAGCATCGCCTTTGCATCGGAAAACAAGGCTTCGCCCCAGGCCCAGTGAGCAAAGATCGGGTAAATCAGACCGGCGGTCAGGACCGAGCACCAGACATAGGCCGACAGACGCATGCGTTCTGCCACCGCGCCTGAGATGATTGTCGCCGCCGTACCGCAGAACATGACCTGGAATGCAAAAATGGTCAGGCCCCACGGATCAAGGTCCGAAAGACCAAAAAGCCGAGGATCGAACCCTGTAAACCAGCTTCCGCCTGCACCAAAGGCCAGTGAAAAGCCGAACAATGCGAAAATCAGAACGGAAACGGCAATGTCGAGAAGGTTTTTCTGGGCAACGTTGATGGAATTCTTGGACCGGACAAGGCCAGCCTCAAGCAACATGAAGCCCACCTGCATCAGCAACACCAGTCCGGCTGCCAGCAGCACCCAGACCATGTCCAGGCTCTTCTGAAACGACGCCATGTCAATTGCCTGCGCCGCAATTGCCGGCTCTGTCGCCAGAACACCGGCACCGCAGAGAACAGATCTGATGTATGCCGCCCGGTTCATTATGTAATTGCCCCACCAGCTCGGAAACAAGGGCATGATTTCGGTTAGAGGTTAATTCTGTATTGCTAATTTCAACAAGTGTTTTACCCAAAAATGAATGCACACTTCTTCAGCAACCTCCGCAAAACTGTCAAAAATCCTTTTTTTAAATCAAGCAATTGTAATAATTAACTTAATTCCGCTGACGCCAGTTCCAGCAGCAAAATCTTCCGTTAGGAGACCATGCTCAAAATTGAAGCAGCTAACAATTTGTAAAATCGGTAGAAATTCGGTCAAAACCTGCAGATTTCGACGCAAATGAACCGTCACTAGACACCACGAGGACGCATCAATCTTCGCGTGTTAGCTGGTAGATGCGTCTGCCAGCGTGCAGGACTGTCCGCGATATGTCTCACCGACGCCCGAAATTGCAGCTTCAGCTTTTCTGATCGCCAATTCCCCCATGACACGGGATGTCAGCCATGCCCAGTCCTCCGGGTTCACCCTCACTTCACTCGTAACCTTGACAGGAGATATCTCCCGGACACCCTGGTCCAGAACATCGGCAATCGCGAAGCGGAAAACATAATTCGGGGTCATGCCCATGCGCAGATCAGAGACTACGATCTTGTCATTTTCCAGTTCAGCGCGGTAATAGCCGCGGCTGAACCACTGCAACTTTTGGAACGCCTCCGTCTCCTCAACACAGGCAACGAGTTCCGGATGCCTCGGATGGGGATAGATTTCGGGGGTCTTTTCGCCGTCCAGAAGAGAGAGGTACAGATTGTCATATCGCCCTTCCTGAAGACCAATGACCTTCCAGAGAAGAATGTTGAACGGTGCGGCGATCGCAAACACCGTGTCCGGAACGATGCCTTCCTGCCTGAAGATGTCCCGCGCCTGCTGCTCGACATGACGTTGAAGGACCGCACTGAGGCCAAGATAGCCTGTCGAAACGACCAGAGCGGCCACGGTGAAGGTCTGAAGACGCCTTGTCCATGTTCCCTTGAACAACGCCCATATCACGACACCCAGTAGTGGCAATGTGTAGAGCGGATCGATGATGAACACCGACCCGACGCCGACGGGATCGGGATAAAAGGGCCAGAACAGACGTGTGCCATAGACAGTCATCGCATCGATGCCGGCATGGGTGGCGAGACACAAGAAAACGGTGAGCCAGGTTTGCCAACGGCAATCCCTCAACCCCTTGAACAGCCTTACCAGCCCCTCGCCCAGCAGCGGCGCTGCCAAAGCATGGACAAAGACAGAATGCGTCCAGCCACGATGGAAGACGAAGCTGTCGACCGGGTCGTCATAGGGGATCAGAACATCAAGGTCCGGCAACGTCCCGAGCACCCCGCCGACAAGGGCAGCTTTTCTGGGGCCGAGCTTCTTGCCGAGGAGCGCTGTTGAAACCGCGGCGCCGAGAACGAACTGGGTAAGGGAATCCATTTGCAGCCTTGGTCCTGAACCGGAAGGTAAGCCGAGTATTTGCGGTGGACGCAGTCGATTGGCAAGGGCTCGGGACGAATTGATTGCCCGAACTGCCCACCAGCCTCCAAATGAGACCGATACTCTGCCGTCCGGCCAGCGCGACAAAAGGAACGCCCCGCGTCCTTACGGGCGCGGGGCGTTGCAAATCCGTTTTATCGAAACGTCAGGCTGCCTGGGTGTCAGTCGACCACCCGGAAAGCCCCCTTGGAGGCACTGGTCGTCAGCTTTGCATAGGCGCGCAGGGCTGTCGAAACCTTGCGCTTGCGGACTTCGACCGGTTTCCAGGCCTGATCGCCTTTTGCTTCCATCGCGGCGCGACGTTCGGCAAAGACTGAATCCGGCAGGTCCACTTTCAGAACGCGGTTCGGAATATCGATCACGATAGGATCACCTTCCTCAACCAGCCCGATCGCGCCGCCTTCGGCAGCTTCCGGCGAAATGTGGCCGATGGACAGCCCGGATGAACCGCCTGAGAAACGGCCATCTGTGATCAACGCGCAGGCTTTGCCGAGCCCCTTAGATTTCAGATAGCTTGTCGGATAGAGCATTTCCTGCATACCCGGTCCACCACGAGGGCCTTCGTAGCGGATCAGCACCACATCACCTTCCTTGACCTTGTTGGTCAGGATCGCCGAGACGGCACTGTCCTGGCTTTCAAAGATACGCGCCGGACCGGAGAATTTCAGGATGCTTTCATCAACACCGGCCGTCTTCACCACGCAGCCATCTTCGGCAATGTTGCCGTAAAGCACAGCGAGGCCGCCGTCCTTGCTGTAGGCGTGTTCAGCTTCGCGGATGACGCCAGCCTTGCGGTCCATGTCGAGATCATCCCAACGACGCTCCTGGCTGAAGGCGACCTGTGTGGGCACGCCGCCAGGTGCCGCCCGGAAGAACGTATGCACGCTCTCCGAATTCGTCTGGCGGATATCCCAGCGCGCCAGTGCTTCTTTCATCGTGGCTGAATGGACTGTCGGATTGTCCGTATGCAGAAGCCCTGCCCGGTCCAGTTCGCCAAGGATGCCCATGATACCGCCTGCGCGGTGGACGTCTTCCATATGGATATTTTCAACCGCAGGCGCGACCTTGCACAGCACCGGAACCTGTTTCGACAGACGGTCGATATCATCGATCGTGAAGCCGATTTCACCTTCATGTGACGCTGCCAGAAGGTGCAGGATCGTGTTGGTCGATCCACCCATGGAGATGTCGAGGCTCATTGCGTTCTCGAACGCATTGAAGTTCGCAATGTTGCGCGGCAGAACGCTTTCATCGTCCTGCTCGTAATAGCGTTTCGCCAGGTCGACGATCAGGTGTCCTGCTTCAACGAACAGCCGTTCGCGATCCCCATGGGTTGCCAGCGTCGAGCCGTTGCCCGGCAGGGCCAGTCCAAGGGCTTCCGTCAGGCAGTTCATGGAGTTGGCGGTGAACATGCCCGAGCAGGATCCGCATGTCGGACAGGCGTTCTGTTCCATTGTCAGAACGTCGGCATCGGACATCCGGTCGTCGGCAGCGGCAATCATCGCGTCGATCAGATCGACCGACTTGGCAACGCCGTTTTCCAAGACCACCTTGCCCGCTTCCATCGGACCGCCGGACACGAACACGACGGGAATGTTGAGTCGCATGGCGGCGTTCAACATGCCCGGCGTGATCTTGTCGCAATTGGAAATGCAGACAAGCGCATCCGCGCAATGGCCGTTGACCATATATTCGACCGCGTCGGAAATCACTTCGCGCGAGGGCAGCGAATACAGCATGCCGTCGTGGCCCATGGCGATACCGTCATCGACCGCAATGGTGTTGAATTCCTTCGCAACACCACCCGCTTTTTCAACTTCGCGGGCGACCAGTTGGCCGAGATCCTTCAGATGCACGTGCCCCGGCACAAACTGGGTGAAGGAGTTGGCAATGGCGATGATCGGTTTGCCGAAATCATCGTCCTTCATGCCGGTCGCGCGCCAAAGGCCGCGTGCACCGGCCATGTTGCGGCCGTGGGTTGATGTTCTGGAACGATACGGGGGCATTTTCAATTCTCCCTACATGTGCAGGCCTTTGTCTCTCCGGCAAGATGTGCTGCCGAAGTCGATCAGGTTTCTGCGCCCGATTTGGCTCTGATATGGGTTTGACAGTTTTTTTTGCCAAGCGAAAGGCCTGAAAGGGAAAAAAGAGTACGCTCCGGTACGGTTGGCGTTCGCGGTCGTTCCGGAAGCTGAATTCGCTCCAGTATTTCGCCTGCTATATTCCCCGGCGACGTGCCGACACTGCGCAATGGTCCAGCCATTTCGTGGTGACCGGTGGGATGCCTTTAGTGCCCGCCCGATCCTGGGCATCGTTTCGGACTGTTTGTCTCTGCCGCTCTGCTGCCTAGTTCGAGCGCGGGCCTGCTTATCAGCTTGCTAGTGGGCGGTGTGCCGCTCACGTGCTCGCTGGAAAGGCAGCGCCCCCACCGCAGGCATGACGAAAGAAAGCCGGTGCGGGCCGAAACCCTGCACCGGCTAACTTTCAGACCGCCCCCCCGAAGGGGGTGGATGTCGGGCGGCCTGAAATACCTCGGATTACTCGGACGCGACCGACGCTTCGGCCAAAGTCGGATAATCCGTGTAACCTTTCTCACCACCGCCATAGAGCGTATCGGTGTCGAGATCGTTCAGCGGAGCGTTCTTCTCCAGCCGATCGACAAGGTCCGGATTGGCAATGAACGGACGGCCGAACGCGACAAGATCGACTGCGCCGGATTCCACCGCCTCGATTGCCCTGGAGCGGTCGTAACCGTTGTTGCCCATGCGCGCTCCATCGAACAGCGCATAGAGAGCAGACAAATCACCGCCGTCCGGAATGTCACGCGAACCACCGGTCTGGCCTTCAACCAGATGCAGGTAGGCAAGGTCATAGCCGTTCAGCAACTTGATCACGTGCGAGAAAGTCGCCTGCGTGTTGCTGTCTGCGACGTCGTTGGCTTTGGAGAACGGGCTCAGCCGGACGCCGACCCGGTCGCCGCCCCAGACATCAACAACCACATCCATGACTTCCTTCAGGAAACGGGACCGGTTTTCGACGGATCCGCCGTAAGCATCGTCACGCTTGTTGGAGCCATCACGCAGGAACTGGTCGATCAGATAGCCATTGGCAGCATGAACCTCGACACCATCGAAGCCCGCTTTTTTCGCGTTTTCGGCAGCCTTCCGGAAGTCATCGACAATGCCCGGAATCTCGCTGGCGTCCAGTGCACGCGGTGTCGGCGTATCGACGAACTGCTCGCCATCGAAAGTCTTGGACTTTGCTGCAATCGCGGACGGAGCCACTGGATCTGCCCCCTCAGGCTGGAGGACCGGATGCGAAATCCGGCCGACATGCCAGAGCTGAATGACAATCTTGCCGCCCTTGGCGTGCACGGCATCGGTGACCTTCTTCCAACCTTCAATCTGTGCATCGGAGTAGATGCCCGGCGTCCAGGCATAGCCCTTGCCCTGCGGCGATATCTGCGAGGCTTCTGTAATGATCAGGCCTGCTCCGGCACGCTGATCATAGTATTTCACCGTCAGGTCGTGCGGCGCATCGTCTTCATGGCGCGCCCGGTTCCGGGTCAAAGGAGCCATCACGATGCGGTTCTTCAATTCGATTGCCCCAGCCTTGGCGGGCGAAAACAGTTTGGCTTGCGACATGTTCAACTTTCCTTCTGGCGTTTGTCTGTTTCATTGTTTCTGGACCGTTCAGTCCAATAATGTGCACAATGGTTGTTGATCTTCATTTTCAGGATGGCCCTGTTGGTCAGGACGTCAGGACTGTCCTTGCCTGCTTAAGGGTTCTTGCGATGCGCTCTGCGGGAAGACCTGCCTTGCGCAATGCCAAGGTACCAATGGCGAGCGATGAATAGGCGCTGGCTCTGTCCCGGACACCATCCGGGTTGGCAGGATCGATCGCCGCAGCGAAAAGATCTTCGATGTCTTCCAGATGCCGACGTCCGATCTCCGCGACCTTGTCATCGTGCGGTGCAAGTTCGGTGATGCAGTTGACCAGAAGACAGCCTCTCGGGCCGCCTTTCGGGTCGGACAATGCCTGCATCATGGCATCCACCGGATCATCTGCAGCGGTTTCGGCAACTTCCTTCAGCCCGCGAATTCCGTTCTCGGAATAATGCTCGAGTGCCCGCAGAAACAGTGTCTGCTTGCATCCGAACGTGGCATAAAAACTGGAGCGGCTGAGCCCCATGGCTTTGGTGAGGTCATCAAGAGAGGTGGCTTCGAAGCCCTTCTGCCAGAACACATGCATGGCAGACTGCAGCGCCGCAGCTTCGTCGAAGTTGCGCGGACGCCCCGGACCTGCCGTGCGTTTTTCCGGGCTGGACATATGGGTTTCGTTGTCTCTCATGACACATGATATGGACTATGCAGTCCAGAATGCAAGAGGCGTACGATTGATTTCTGGACTGATCGTTTCATATCACCCGGACAGGTGACAAGCCCTTGCTTGAACTACATCCGGCACGACCCGGCATAAGCATCGCCGACATCGTCGAAAACCCGGGCAACAGCTTCCATTTCATAAAGCTTGCTGGTGCGCCGGACACCTTCCACCAGATAAAAGTCCTGGATGGGAAACTGGTTGGAATTGAAGCGAAAATCACCCCGAACGCTTTCAAAAGGCGCTGCACTGATGGCCGAGATCAACGCTTCCTGGTCCTTGATGCCGCCTGTCAGCTCCAAAGCAAAATGGATGAGTTTGGCAGCGTCATACCCCTGAGCGGCATAAACGGACGGCTCGTAATTGTACGCCCGGCTGAACTCCCGCACGAACCTCTTATTGGATGGATTGTCGAGGTTCGGCGCCCAATGGGAAGCGCTAAAGAGCCCTTCGGCCATCTCGGCCGTATAGGGAAGCGTGATGGCATTGACCGTTTCGGAAGACAGGAAGGGAACGATGCCCTTCAGTCCGGAGGTGTGAAACTGCTTCACCAGTTCCACCCCCATTCCGCCCGGCATGAACGCATAAATCGCGTCCGGCTCGATCTCCTCGATCTGCTTGAACTCTTCCGAAAAATCGGTCTGCCCGAGTTTCGGAAACAGTTCCCGGGCGATCTGCCCCTTGAAATGGCGGCGGAAAGCGGACACGGCATCGCGGGCTGCTTCATAGTCGGGAGCGATCGTGACGACGTCATGATACCCCTTCAGGCTTGCATAACGTCCCATTGTCTCGTGAACCTGATCGTCTTGCGAAGCCGTGGAAAAAAAGTAGCGGCTGCAACTGCGCCCTGCAATCGGCGCTGGCCCTGAATGAGTGCCAATGAATAGCGTCTTTGAGCGCACGATAGGATCGTGCACGGCCAACATCACCTTGGAAAAATTCACACCGACGATAAGATCGACGCCGTTTTCCTCGATCAGTTTTGTCGCCTGCTCGACCGCGTAATCCGGGTCCAGTTTGTCGTCGACCACAATCACGTTGGTCGGCAATCCACCAAGGGCACCATTTGATTGCTCGACCGCGAGCATGAAACCGTCGCGCATTTCTTCGCCGTAGATCGCGGCCGGACCTGACAGGGTCGCCAACATGCCGATCTTCAGTTCCTCAACCTCCTGCGCCGTCACCGCCTGGCAGGTGATTGCCAATCCAGTGGCCATTCCGACCACGGCTCCGGTCGTGCGGCAGATGAGTTGAGAGATCCAGCACGTCATGTTGATTGCCCGTTGTTTCTGGCTTCGCCATCGTCCTGACCAAGGGACAGGTCTTTCGCCTGTGCCCTTTGGCAGACTGTTTGCAGAAAGTCTGCCAGAGACAGGTTAGGCTTTTGCAAACGACGCGGCCAAACAGCTGCTCAAGACCACAGCCCCGTCACAATTCGCACAAATTTCCCCAGTACCGCCGCAATCCGGCCTGCGTGACGACGCAATAACGAAGATTAATGTTTCGGTACCCAACTCTGGCAACCGCTCCGAGCGTGCCCGAACCGCAAAACCAGGAGGGCCACATGTATTCTGTAACCGCGCCTGCCACCGCTTGCGACTTCCCAGAAGGCCACGATCCGGACAATGCACCTCAAAAGAACGGGCTGAAGCTCGTCGCTCCGACTGCCACGCTTAACGGCGATGACGCACCAGACAACGTCCCAGACAACCATGCAAAGACGGAAGACACCGATCCTGACGCGACAACACTTGCTGCCAAGGTCCTGCAGATGCACGCAACATCCGCTGACCTGAAGCCGACGACGTCCCGCCGCCCCACCCTGTCAGGCGAAACAGATGAAGCCGGATTCGACATGCCGGGCGTCTTGCGCACTCCACTGCGGGGAACGCACACAGCCGGTCTTCAGCCGGAACATGTTCCCGCGCCCGCCAAGGTGGCGAAGGCAGCGGACAGTTTCCGACAGGGACCGAGCTTCAGAACACTTCTTGTCAGCACCTTGCTGATTGTCGGCATCGGCTCCGGTGCCGTGGCTTTCAGCCTGAGCGGTTTGCTCGGCGGAAAAACGTCTGACAGCCGCACGGTTGAAACCCAGCAGATCAATGCCGCAACGACGATCGAAAGCCTCATCGCAGGGGTCGAGTCTGAATTTGAAGGCCGGACAGACCTGACCGCCGAACCGAAGGCAAGTGCAGAGCAGATCAAGTTGGCGAAGGACCGTATCCGCCAGGTGTTTGCGTCGAGGCCGACCGCGTCATTGGCGCCGGAGGATCCCTCCAACCCGGTGGGTCATGACGCGGGCAAAGCCGCCGACGGCAAGATACAGGCAAGACTTGCCCCCCGCCAACCTGCCCCCGTCAAGATCACGCCGCAGGCAGCGCAAACCAACAGCGCTGTTGTCGCCAGTGCGGCTGTGGCGTCTCCGGCAGCAGACGTAAATCCGGTTTCGAACGCACTGTCGCCAAAGGCTGACGCGCGCACCGCAACGGCGTCAGTTTCAGCGCCCGTCCCTGCCCCAGCACCTGCACCAGTGGCCGTTGATGCCAATACGTCTGGTGATGCCTTTCCGCATGCGGGCAAGATAAAGTCGTCCGTCAATCTGCGAGAAGCACAGAACAAGGATGCAACAGTCCTGGCCGTCATCCCGGCTGGCACCGAAGTGCGTTACAGCTCGTGCGGCGACTGGTGGTGCGGGGTCCAATACGACGGAAAGACCGGCTATGTGGGCGAAAACTTCCTGGAAACCGCGCCGCAGCCATGACTAAAACCTGCACTTGCAAGGTAGAGGCTTGTTAAGCGTCGAAGAGTAAAATCTCGTCGATTTGGAATTCGGACCTGCCGAGAGCAGGTGCGGTGAAGTCGACGGACACACTTGGCAGCGTCCCTGTCGACCGTTCATTACAGGCTGGAGCATTCTGACGCCTGACACCGGCACTCGGAATGCTCCGCTTTTGTGGTGCCTGCCAGGCACGACCGACAGGAGACGGACCATGGCCAACCATGCAGCCCTGAGCCTCAGCACTTCGCTTCTCATCACCTTCGGAGCATCGATTTCAGCCGCTCAAGCCGATGGAACCGACTGCACGGTCTATGCGACCGACTACGCCAATGCCCGCATGGGCAGCGGCGATGTTGTTGGCGATGCGGTTTCCGGCGGCATGGCGGGAGCGGTAGCAGGTGGCGAATGGCGCGGCCCATCAGGTGCATACCGCGGCGCGCGCGCCGGTGCTGCGCTCGGCGTTCTGAACAACATGGGCTCCATGCCGGGCGGCTGGCAGGCGCTTTACGACATGGCCTATCAGATGTGCCAGCAGCAAACCTCGGGTGTGAACGCTCCTTATTATCAAGCGCCGTCTGTTGGAACCTCTTCATCCGACTGCCGCTCATCGGCCAGCGTCAACGCGCCGCTGAAAAGAAACCCGAATGGCGGCATCATGGTCGGTTCCGATTTCGGAAACTGCCGCTGAGCCAAAAGGTATCCAGAAAAGACATCGTGGAAGAGCTTTCCCCGCGCCGTGACAACGGGTTGACCTAGCGGGCGAAGCACAGTCAACTATGGCCGATTTTTCAGGCTTCGGCCTGGTATTGCGCCCAACAACAGGATTTTTCATGACAAGCCGCCTTCGCTTCACCCCGAAAATCGCCGCGACCGCTCTTGCCGGTTTCTGGCTCGCCACCGCGCCTGCTCAGGCGCAGCAGTGCGGCGGCGACTTCCAGCAGTTTCTGGCCGGCGTAAAGCAGGAAGCAATTGCCAAGGGTCTGTCGGCAAAGGCGGCGGACCAGACCCTGGCCGGCGCACAGATTGACCGCAAGGTGCTCTCACGGGACCGCGCGCAGGGCGTATTCAAGATGACCTTCCTGGATTTTTCCAAGCGGGTGATTTCCGGCTACCGGATGAAGAACGGTGCCGCGAACATGAAGAAATACGCCAGCGTTTTCCAGCGAACGGAATCCGACTTTGGTGTCCCGGCCCCTGTGATTACCGCCTTCTGGGCGCTGGAAACAGATTTTGGCGCTGTGCAGGGCGATTTCAACACGGTCAATGCGCTGGCGACCCTTGCCCACGACTGCCGCCGCCCGGAGTTGTTCCGTCCGCAACTGATTGCAGCCATAGAGATGGTTCAGCATGGCGATCTTAACCCCAGAAGCACAACGGGCGCCTGGGCGGGCGAGATCGGCATGGTGCAGATGCTGCCGGAAGACATCATCAAGTTCGGCCGCGACGGTGATGGCGATGGCCATGTGAAGCTGAAGGAAAGCGCCGCTGATGCGATCCTGACCGCCGGGGCCTTCATCAAGCATCTGGGCTGGCGCCGCGGCGAACCGTGGCTGCAGGAGGTCAAGGTTCCGCAAAACCTCAACTGGGCCGATAGCGGCCTCGATCATACCAAGACGGGTGCCCAGTGGGCAGCCCTTGGCGTACAGCCTCGCTGGGGCCAGATTGCCGGCAACCTGCCAGCGTCCTTGTTGCTGCCTCAGGGCCGCAAGGGACCGGCATTCCTGGCCTATCCGAATTACAGCATCTATCTCGAATGGAACCAGTCGTTCGTTTACACCACAACCGCTGCCTATTTCGCGACCAGGCTTGCCGGAGCACCCGTCTACACCCCGGGCAACCCGGACCCTGGCCTGAACGATGCCCAGATGAAGCAGCTCCAGACCAAGCTTTCCAGCATGGGATATGACGTCGGCAAGATCGACGGCATCCTCGGCTCGGGTACCCGCAACGCTGTGCAGCAGGTGCAGCAGAAACTTGGCATGCCGGCCGACGCCTGGCCGACGCCAGCACTGCTGAACCGTCTTTAAGCTCTAAAACCTGGAGACCACAATCGTAGCGGTCTCCTGACGCCAGGCTTGCAGATGCACAAAAAGGCCCGAGACCTTCTGAGGTCTCGGGCCTTTTTCTTGATGATCAGCACAAGGCTCAGTTACTGCCGCTCATGCCTGACTTCAGCTTTTCCTCGATCGCGGACAGATTGAAGGAACCCGGGCTCTGGCTCGGTGGATACTCCTGCATCGTCTGCAGGAATTGAGCCGCCAGCCCCTGGATCGGTACGATCACAAAAGCCCGGTCGAGCAACCAGTCGAAATAGATGTTGGCATTGTGCTGCGCCTTCTCGAACGGATCCCGGCGCAGGTTGAAGATCGCCGGCACACGGAGTTCGGTGAACGGTTCCTGCCAGACACCAAACGCCTGCCCGCGGTTTTCCAGGAACACAACCTTCCAGTCGTCATATCGGGCTGCTACCACTTGGCCGTCGTCGTTGACGTACCAGAACTCATGACGCGGCGATGCCTCGGCCTCGCCCTTGAGGTAGGCGTTCAGGTCATACCCATCGATGTAGTTGCGGTATGTCCGGCCACCGATTTCAACCCCTTCAAGAAGCTGTTCCTTGATGTCCGGCGCCCCCGCAATGGCCGCAAAGGTCGGCAACCAGTCTTCGTGGGCGACAATACCATTCAAGGTCACGTTTTCCTGGAAGACTCCAGGCCAGCGAACGAAGGTCGGCACACGGTAGGCCCCTTCCCAGTTGGAATTCTTTTCGCTGCGGAACGGCGTCGTGCCAGCATCCGGCCAGGTGTTGAAATGCGGGCCGTTGTCCGTCGAATACATCACCACCGTGTTGTCGGCGATGCCGAGTTCATCCAGCAGGTCGAGAAGCTCACCGACGTGCATGTCATGTTCAACCATGCCGTCGTGGTAGGGATTTCCGCTTGGACCGGCAATCCCCGTGTGCTCTGCCTTCACATGGGTTCTGAAATGCATGCGGGTCCCGTTCCACCAGACGAAGAAGGGAACGCCCTCCTCCACCGCTTCGCGGATGAAACGCTTGGCTTCCGCCAGCGTCTCGTCATCGACGGTTTCCATGCGTTTCTTTGTCAGGGGACCGGTGTCCTCAATCTTCTGCGTTCCATCTTCGTTGGCCCAGGTATGGAGCACACCGCGCGGACCGAACTGCTCGCGGAAGGTCTTGCCGTTTGCCAGCACCATGTCACCCGGGTAATCCCGGTTTTCCGGCTCTTCTTCCGCATTCAGATGGTAGAGGTTGCCAAAGAACTCATCGAAGCCGTGGTTCGTCGGCAAATGCTCGTCCAGGTCTCCCTGGTGGTTCTTGCCGAACTGGCCGGTCTTGTAGCCCTGCGCCTTCAGGATGGTTGCCATGGTAACGTCGGTTTCCTGCCAGCCCTGCTCGGCACCCGGCAGCCCCACCTTCGTCATGCCGGTTCGCACCGGCACATTGCCGCCTATGAAGGCGGCCCGGCCGGCTGTACAGCTTTGCTGGGCGTAATAGTCGGTAAAGGCGATGCCTTCCTGCGCAATCCGGTCGATGTTGGGCGTTCGGTAGCCCATCATGCCACGGTTGTTGTGGCTGATGTTCCAGGTGCCGATGTCATCTCCCCAGATGGCGAGAATATTCGGCTTCTGTGCTTCCTGTGCCTGACTTGTCTGGAGTGTTACGGCAAAAGCGGCCGCAAGACCGAGAACCACCGCGCTCCAACGCGGCAAAATGCGAAATTGGCTCATGAAAACTCCCACCCGAATGGTTGTTTTGACTGCGCCTTATGATTGCAGGCATGGTCCTGCAGCTTCCAGCCCGCAGCCTAACATTACCTTAGGTCAGTTTTCAGGCGTGACAAGGTTTTTCGATAATTTACAGAAAGTTCGCCGTCCCCAGTTGCTATGACAACCGCAACTGAGCATCTCAATCAATGGATGTACAGAAGAAGAATGGCGCGGTTTCCCGCGCTCATTCGACCTTGTTCTTGTTTGCTCCGGGATTGTCTTCGGCAACCGTGGCCACACCGTCATCCCCCAACAGAAAGACGGCCAGAATCCTGGCTGGTGCTTCTCCGGTGTTTTGCCCTCGGTGGGTGACGTCCATTGCTTCCAGCAAACCCTCGCCTGCCCGGTAGACCTTTTTGCCGAGTTCCTCGTAAGTGACTGTAATTTCACCCTCAAGAACATAGGCAAACAGCGGCGCGTGATGCTGATGCCACTTTGTAACTTCACCCGGCTCCATCGTGATCTCGATGGCCTTTACCGAAGGGTTCGACTGCGGAAAGGTGATCTTTTCGCCCGCAATCGTCTCATCCCCGGAAAAAACATCTCGGACCGTAGCGTAGGGTGTTTTCGACGCCGCTTCTTCTTCCTGCGCTGCCTTGGATCCAGGCTTGGCGTGCGGCTTGGAGGGGGCCGGTTTTCCATCAGGCGTGATCGACTTGTCTGCTGACAACACGGGAGCACTTGCAAGAAGCGCCAGCGTGAATATGCCGACGGAAATTTTGGAAAGGGAAATGCGTGTCATTTTCAGCTTCTGGTTCGAATTGTTGCGATCAGAGTTCAAGCACGGCGCCCGGCTTTATCTGCTGCACTTTGTGCGCACTGGTCCCCATTGCCTCGATAAACGTGTCCGCCGTCTGATCGATGATCGGGAACGAGCCGAAGTGGCAGGGGACAATTGTATCGAAGTTGAAGAAGCGGGTACAGGCAAGCGCAGCCGATTTGCCACCCATCGTGAAGCGATCGCCGATTGGAACGAGCCCAATCTTCGGCTTATAGATCTCGTCGATCAGGGCCATGTCGGAGAAAATGTCGGTGTCTCCGACGTGATAGAGCACCTTTTCGCCGGGCGCCTCTACGATAACGCCATGAGGATTGCCGAGATAGATGGCCTCTTCGCCGCCCTGGAAGGATGACGAGTGATCGGCCCGTGTCAGTGCGACGCTGAACGGACCGACGTTCACCTTGCCACCAGTGTTCATGGGACTGATGTTTTCAATACCTTGCCGGTTTGCCCACATGCAGATCTCGAAATTTGCTGTCAGCTGCGCGCCGGTCTTTTTCAGGATGTCGACAGCATCGCCAATGTGATCGTTGTGACCGTGTGTCAGGATGAGATGAGTTACGCCTTCTGCAACCTGATCGACTGACAGATCCTCCGGAAAGGCCGGATTTCCGGTGAAAAAAGGATCAAAGAGGATGGATGCGCCGTCAATTTCGATCTTGAAGGCGGAATGGCCGTACCAGGTCAGTTTCATTGAGGTCTCCTAGTTTCAGGACAAGTTGAAGCGGACCCTATCAGTCCGGGACGGCTCTCAACAAGCCGATTGCACTCACGATGCCTTGCAAGAGTGTGAACAGATATCGCGACTATTCACTAGGCGACTGTGCAATTCAGGCAACGCCCCATCTATTTCGACAACCTGTGCTAGATTCCACTCCTTCTTCACTCCAAACTGACGCAGCGGGTTCTTGCGAATGAGGAGGATCGCCGATGCGGGAGCGTTGGAGAAGTGTGTGGCAGGAACTTACCTTCCCGGCTGTGCTGCTGTTGAGCAGTCTCTCGACACCTGCCCTTGCCGCCAATTGCAAGAACGATGGCGGTCTGCTTTTCCTGGGGACGAACAAGTCCGACAGCCGTTCGATCTGGGTTTCCGGAACCGTTGCAGGGGATTACAGGCTTGATGCCGCCCAGGGCAATCAGACCGTCGACACCTGGTCGCGCTCCAGCACCGGGCTGCACCTTTCCACGTCTCCGGTTGTTTCGACCGGAAACGGCGGCACCCACAAGCTTTACGGCGTCGACGGCGGGTCTGACTGCCTTATTGATACGCAGAATCAGAAACGCGATTTTCAGCTCCCCGAAAACATCAAGCCACCCAGCCTGATAAAGCCTCCCATCGGCAGGCTGTTTCCGGATTTCGGAAGGCCGGTTCCTCCAATTGCGATCCTGCCTCCAAGCGGCGTAATGCCCGGCCGACCGGGCCCTGTTTCGCCACCCGCAAGCGGGATCACCCCGCCCATAGGCACCTTGCCGCCGTCAGGTATTACCCCGCCAATCGGGACACTGCCACCGGGTGGGTTTTCTCCCGGACGCCCAGGGGCAATCACTCCGCCGATAGGGGTGGTGCCACCGTCCGGCGTGTTGCCGGGAGCTCCAGGAGGCATAACACCACCCATCGGAACACTTCCCCCATCCGGTGGCCTGCCTGGCGCACCCGGAGGACCGGGCACGGTCACACCACCAATCGGCACTCTGCCACCTGGAGGTCGCAATCCAAATCAACCTGGCCTTCCGGCCGGTTTCGTGCCTGTGAGACGAGCCGATGGTCAGGTGATCAGTTACTGCGTCGATCCACGCTCAGCCGACGAGACACAAGCTGCCAGCGAACAGGCGTTCTGCACCAGAGAACAGCTGCTGGCCGCCGGGCGTCTTCAAGAACAGGAGGAAGTTCCGATCACTCCGGGCCGGGATCTTCTCGAACCGACACTCTGGAACGGCTGGAGCACGGTGACCGGTGTCTACAGCGACGACCGGCGTTTCGGCAGGGACTTTCAAACCCTCAGCGGGACCGCAGCAATTGGCGCCGACCGCAAACTGACCGACGATATTGTTGCCGGTTTGTCGGTGACCTTTGAAACCGTCAACACCGACGGTTTCAATTCCGCCTTGAAAATCGATACTCAAGGATTCGAGATCGGCCCCTATGTCGCTGCGCGCCTGTCTCAGCATTGGGCGGTCGATGGCTCGCTCAGCTACGGCTTTTCAAACAGCCAATCGGATATTTCAGTTCTGAGCGGTGACTACAACACGCATGAATTTGGCGCGGTTTTCAGCGTTCACGGTCAATATGCCCTGAGCGACATTCAGGTGCGCCCCAAGGCAACCGTGACCTTCAATCGCCTGTTTTCAGATGGTTACGATCTGAACGGGACAATTCGCAACAGGGCCGTCAGCGTTCCCATTTCAGGCAATGCCACTTCTCTCGGCACCGTCGAGCTTTCGACCGAGTTCAGCCGGCAGTTCACCTTGCAGGACAGGTTTCTGATCCAGCCCTATGTGGAAGCAGGCGCTGTCTATGAATATCTGCGGCCGAACGACGGCAAGATCCTTGATGACGAGCTGAATTTTGTCACCGCCTCGGCCTGGAGCTTTACACTGCGCGGCGGGGCGACCGCCCTTCTCTCAGAAAACGTGACACTGGATGCCAAGGGTGGCTACCTCAGCCTTGGCCAGAACGGGCTGGACGTCTGGGAAGGGCAACTTCGTATTGCCATCGGGTTCTGAAGCCGGGCTTTGCGGGTATAGTGGCAGCAACTTGTCGTGTCCGACGCCAACGAGCCCGGGGGCCCCATGTACCGAGATCTCAATTGCCGAATTTCCAACAGCCTTTGGCTTGAACTGCAGGCAGAAAGGCAGCGGACCGGACACAGTCTCTCGCATATCGTCCAGGAAAAACTCGCAAGCGCTTTCGACATCGATCACCATACGGTGTTTCAGGTGTCTACGAGCACCGCAATCACCAAGGGCCTTTTCAAGGGATGTGCGACCATTGCGGAAATGAAGCGGCACGGAGATTTCGGACTCGGCACCTTTGAGGATCTCGACGGTGAGATGATCCTGTTCGAAGGCCATGCTTATCAGGCGCGTGCCGGCGGCGTGGTCGTGGAAGCGCCCGACACGGCGCTGACGCCATTTGCGACGGTCACCAAGTTTACGCCGGAACACCAGGTCGACCTGGACACAGTCCGCAGCCAGGCCGACCTGGAAGAGCGGCTTGACAGGTTGCGCCCGTCCGAGAATTTCTTCGTCGGCATCCGCATTGACGGTTGTTTCGACAGGATCGAATTGCGCGCAGCCTGCAAGGCCGCACCCGGCGAAAATCTTGTCGCCGCGACAGGCCACCAGAGCGAATTCGCCTTTGACGATATCGATGGAACCCTCGTCGGCTTCTGGTCGCCCGGACATGCAAAGACAATGGCAATTTCCGGGTATCATCTGCATTTCATCTCGAAAGACCGGACGAAGGGCGGCCACCTGATCGGTATGGCTGCGCAGCGTCTCACCGCGCAACTGCATCTGGAGACCGATTTCCACGTCGCCGTGCCGGAAACGGCGCAGTTCCTGTCGGCGGATCTACGCGACGACCCGACCAGCGCGTTGGAGATTGCCGAACACGGTCATGCAGGCGAGCGGAGTTAGGGCTGGTTACGGTTTTTCTGGCGAATTTTTGAAAGCCCTGCTAAAGCCGCCGAATGGCAAATGACTCCGCACTTTCTCTGGAAGACTTCATGGCCGCGGTGCCCGACCGCACACGCCTGATCGGTCTTGATCTCGGCACCAAGACCATCGGTCTGGCGCTCTCCGATCTCGGTCGTGGCATCGCCTCGCCCATGGAGACGATCCGCCGCAAGAAGTTCACCCTGGATGCGGAGCAACTGCTTGCCATCTGCGCCAAGAAGGGCGTCGGCGGCATCGTGCTCGGTCTGCCACTCAACATGGATGGCAGCGAGGGGCCGCGCGTCCAGGCAACCCGCGCCTTTGTCCGCAATCTTTCGCAGAAAACAGACCTTCCGATCACCTACTGGGACGAGCGTCTGTCGACGGCGGCAGTGACACGAACCCTGCTGGAAGCCGATACGAGCCGGGCGAAACGGGCGGATGTGGTCGACAAGATGGCTGCTGCCTACATCCTGCAGGGCTTTCTGGACCGACTCGGCTTTATGGGCTTAGATAACACCTGATCCCACCACTGCCGGGCACAGGCCGTTGTTTCAAGGCCTGTCGAACGCGAAAGCCGAATACATGCTGACCACACTTGCCGCCCTGATGCCGGTCATCCTCGTGATTGCCTCCGGCTACCTGATCGCCCGTACCGGTCTGATCACCGGTGAGCAATGGCGCGGTGTCGAACGGCTTGCCTATTTCGTCCTGTTCCCCGCCGTGCTGTTTCGCACCATCTCGCAAGCGGATTTCAACAGCTTTCCGACACTCAACATGGGCGGAGCTCTGCTTGGCTCCATCCTGGTCATGGCGCTGCTTCTACTGCTGGCGCGCACCACCCTGGAACGGGTCTGGGGAATTGCCGCACCGCGTTTTACCTCCATCTTTCAGGGCACCTTGCGCTGGAATGCCATGATCGCACTTGCAATCGCCGATAATGTCGCCGGCGAAACCGGGCTGGCCATGCTGGCGGTCGCGATGGTGTTCATGATCCCCGTGCTCAATGTGGCCAGCATTCTGGTGCTGTCCCATTACGCCAGCGGGACAACTCCAAACGCTACGAAGATCCTGAAAGACCTTTTCACCAATCCCTTCATCCTGTCGATTGGCGCAGGCGGCATCATGAATGTGAGCGGGCTTGGCCTGCCGTTCGTGATCAACGACACGCTGGAAATTTTTTCCAGAGCGGCGCTCCCCATCGGCATTATTTGCGTTGGCGCCGGGCTCGACCTCGGCTCGCTGCGCAGACCTGGACCGGCCCTCACCCTTGGCACGTTCTTGAGGCCAGTGTTCATGCCGCTGATTGCGCTTGGCTTTGCAAGTGTCCTGGGTGTCTCCGGCCCTGCGCTGGTCATCGTCATCATTGCAAGCTCGGTGCCCTGCGCGAGCAATTCGTATCTGCTGGCTCGCCAGATGGGCGGTGATGCCAAGTTGATGGCCGAAATCATCACGCTTCAGACCCTGGCCGCAACCCTGACTCTCCCGCTCACGCTGCTGCTTGTCACCTGACTGAGGCATTTTGAGCCCCCGGTGAGATCGCCCGGCGGCATCTTTTTCGAGCCCTTCAGGCTGCGGCACGGCGCAGGCTAAAACTTTGTCCAATCGATCAAATATTTAGCATGCGTGTGGACAGCGGGTATCATGTGTATTCCTGGCTTGTCGAAGGACGCATTCACCCTTATAGGGATGATCTCGATGACCGCGAGCAACACCCATCGAGACAGCCCTTTCCCCCATCGTCATTTGCTGGGCATAGAGGGCCTTCACCCCCACGAAATTCTGGGCCTTCTGGACCGGGCGGAAGAAGCCGTCGAGGTTTCCCGCCAGATCAGCAAACGACGGCTGGTCCTGCAGGGCAGAACCCAGATCAACCTCTTTTTCGAAAATTCCACCCGCACCCAAAGTTCGTTCGAACTGGCCGGAAAACGGCTCGGGGCGGATGTGATGAACATGGCAGTGTCCCAGTCCTCGGTGAAAAAGGGCGAGACGCTGATCGACACGGCTGCAACGCTGAATGCGATGCATCCCGACCTTCTGGTGGTCCGCCACCATGCAGCCGGGGCGGTGCATCTGCTGGCGCGCAAGGTTGGCTGTTCCGTGGTGAATGCCGGCGATGGTCCGCATGAGCACCCGACCCAGGCCCTGCTCGACGCGCTGACGATCCGGCGACACAAGGGCAAGATTGCGCGGTTGACCGTCGCGATATGTGGCGACATCGCCCACTCCCGCGTTGCCCGCTCCAATATCATTCTTCTGAATGCACTGGGAGCGCGCGTCCGAGCCGTCGCGCCCACCACGCTTCTGCCGTCCGGCATTGCCAAGATGGGCGTCGAGGTCTTCACCAGCATGAAGGAAGGCCTGGCGGGGGCGGACATCGTCATGATGCTGCGTCTGCAGCGCGAGCGCATGAACGGTGCCTTCATCCCCTCCGTTCGAGAGTATTACCGCTACTTCGGGCTGGATGCGGAAAAGCTGGCCTATGCCAAGGACGATGCCCTTGTCATGCACCCCGGGCCGATGAACCGCGGTGTCGAGATCGACGCCTCGATAGCCGATGGCCCGCAAAGCCTTATTCGCGAACAGGTGGAAATGGGGGTCGCCGTACGCATGGCCGTGCTGGAAGCCCTTGCCGCCAATCTGCCGAACAACTGATCCAGGGGACAAGTAACGTGGCATACGACACACCCAAGCCTCTGGTTCTTTCCAACGCCAGAGTGATCGACCCGGCACGTGATCTGGACGCGCCCGGATCGGTCATCATTGCAGACGGCACCATTCTTGCCGCCGGGCCGGAAGCCGCCAACCAGGGCTCGCCCTACGGCGCTGAAATCATCGACTGCAAGGGAGCGATTGCCTGTCCCGGCCTCATCGACTTCTGCGTCTCTGTCGGGGAACCGGGCGCTGAACACCGTGAAACGCTGGCCAGCGCTTCCCAGGCTGCCGCCAGCGGCGGCGTGACGACGATCTGCACCATGCCGGACACGGACCCGATCATTGATGATCCCGCGCTGGTTGATTTCATCCTGCGCCGGGCACGCGACACCGCCATCGTCAACGTTTTGCCCCTGGCAGCCCTGACCAAGGGTCTGAAGGGTGAGGAAATGGCCGAGATCGGCCTGTTGCAGGAAGCCGGTGCCGTCGCCTTCACCAACGGTCATAAGTCGG
Organism: Stappia sp. BW2; assembly: GCF_008107695.1. GTDB lineage: Bacteria > Pseudomonadota > Alphaproteobacteria > Rhizobiales > Stappiaceae > Roseibium. The sequence goes on from NZ_VIRG01000070.1 coordinate 1,874,407, forward strand.
TCAAGAACGCTCAGGTCATGCGCCGGATGATGACCTATGCCCGCGATTTCAACGCGCTGGTGATCCATCACACGGAAGATCCGGATCTTGCCGGCGGGGTCATGAACGCTGGCCTCAATGCTAGCTGGAAAGGTCTTTCCGGTGTGCCGCGCGAAGCGGAAATCATCATGCTGGAGCGGGACCTGCGCCTGGTCGCCATGTCCAAGGGCAAGTACCACGCAAACCTTATTTCCACCTCCGACAGCGCCGACGTCATCCGGGCCGGCAAGGCGAAGGGGCTGGATATCACGGCCGGGGTCTCGATCAACCATCTGACACACAACGAAAACGACATCGGCGCCTACCGGACGTTCTTCAAGATGGCGCCGCCGCTGCGCGACGAGGACGATCGGCAGGCGATGATTGCTGCGGTTGCCGACGGCACCATCGACATCATCTGTTCCAACCATGACCCTCAGGACGTGGAAACAAAACGTCATCCGTGGGCGGAAGCAGAAGACGGCGCCATTGGCCTGGAAACCCTGCTGGCGGCCGCCTTGCGGCTCTATCATTCCGAACAGGTCGACCTTGTCACCCTGCTTGGCACCATGACCTGCCGCCCGGCAGACCGCCTCGGACTGGAGACCGGACGTCTTTCCAAAGGGGCTCCGGCAGATGTGACCGTGTTCGACCCCGAGCGTCCGTGGGTTCTGGAAAAGAGCGCCATCAAGTCGCGCTCGAAGAATTCACCCTTTGAAGACGCCCGCTTTTCCGGACGGGTGCTTCGAACCGTTGTCGGCGGCAAAACGGTTTTCAACTACGCATAAGCAAGTCTTTGCGCTTGTTTCCGTTCGTTCCTTGATCCTGTTCGCGCCACAATTCTCCCTGAATTTGGCGCGAACGGAAATTCGAACGGAACATGCAGATGCGTCTGATTGCCCTCGCGTTTCTGATACCCGCGCTGTTCACCGGCAGCGCTTCGGCGTCAGATCTCTACATGAAATACAAGCTTTATGCCCTGGGACTGCCCATCGGATCCGGCGTTCTGTCGCTGGATGTCGACAGCAAGTCCTATTCCGTCAGCGCCAATGGCCAGACCGCGGCCTTCGGGCGGCTGGTGTCCGATGGCAAAGGCACCGTTGAAGCGGCGGGAACCGCCAATGCGTTCGATCTGGAGCCGGCCCGCTACGATCTTGACCTGAAAAGCGAAGACGAGACCGGGACCATAGCCATGCGGATGCGCAAAGGTTCTGTCGACGATGTTTCGGTTCAGCCACCGCAGGACCGGATGAAAGAACGGGTGAAGGTCACAGCGGCGCATCTGAAGGGCGTTCTTGATCCCCTGACAGCCGCCGTTCTGCCCGCTCCTAAAGGGCTTTCGAAAGAAAGCTGCAACAGAACCTTGCGCATATTCGACGGCAAGGAACGCTATGACGTTCACCTTCGCTACAAAGCCCGCAAGACCGCCAGAACGTCGGACGGCCGGTTCAAGGGCGATGTCCTTGTCTGCAGCGTCCGGTACGAACCCATTTCGGGGCACAGGCCGAAGCGCAAGTCGATCCAGCAACTCGCGGCCAACAAGTCCATGGAAGTCTGGCTCGCTCCCGTCGGTGACAAGCCGTATCTGGTGCCGCTCAGGGCCAGTATCTTTCTTCCATTCGGGTCGCTTCTGGTGGAAGCGGAAAAATACAAGCTGTCCCAGTAGGTCCGGGTCTATTTCCCTGCAAAGACACTCTTTTCACGGCTGGCGGGCTTGATCCGGGCCGCCATGCCGTTACATTGCGGTGGCTTTTAATTATGCACGTCATTGGAGTATCGCGTGCCTGAACCGATCAGCTGGGCGCTTGCCTGGCCATATTATCTCGGCGTTCTTGCCTTCGGCTATCTGCTCGGTTCGATTCCCTTCGGCCTGCTGTTCACACGCATGGCCGGACTTGGCGATATCCGCAATATCGGCTCCGGCAATATCGGCACCACCAACGTGCTGCGCACCGGGCGCAAGTCACTGGCCGCCGCAACGTTGCTTGGCGATGGACTGAAGGGCACCGTTGCCGTTCTGATCGTCAATCATTTCTATGGCCAGGAAATGGCCCTGATTGCAGGACTTGGAGCGTTTCTCGGGCACCTCTTCCCTGTCTGGCTGAAGTTCAGGGGCGGCAAGGGCGTTGCGACCTATCTCGGCATTCTGCTTGGCCTGTTCTGGCCGATGTTCCTGCTGGCTGCAGGCATCTGGATCGGCATGGCTTTTCTGTTCCGCTACTCCTCGCTGTCTGCGCTCACGGCGACCTTGTTGACCCCTCTCCTTCTGTATTTCGTCTTCCATGAGGTTCAGATCGCACAGATGTTCGTGCTGCTGTCGGTTCTGCTATGGGCCAAGCATCATGAGAACATCAGCAGGCTGCTGCGTGGCGACGAAAGCAAGATCGGTGCAAAATCGAAACTGGCGACTGGTGACGAAAGCGCGTGACCTCCATTGCTGACAACAAACCGGCCGACCTCTGCGAGGCCGAGCGTCTTGCGTGGTTGCGGCTGATCCGCTCGGAAAACGTTGGCCCTGTCACATTCGCCGAACTTCTCAAACATGCAGGCACCGCCCAAAGAGCGCTTGAGCTGCTTCCCGATCTTGCCCGGCGTGGTGGCAAGGCTGGCCGGATTTGTTCCGTTGAAGATGCAGAAGCCGAGTTGGAGGCCCACAGGCGGATAGGAGCCCGGCTCGTTGGTCTCAGTGAGCCCGACTATCCACAGCACCTTCGGCACATCGATGGCCCGCCGCCGCTCCTGTCCGTCAAGGGCGGCGCAGCCGCGCTGACCCGCGAGCGCATGATGGCCATTGTCGGCGCGCGAAACGCTTCGCTTTCCGGCAGGAAACTCGCCGCACGGTTTGCCCAGGGCCTTGGCGCCGAGGGCTTCTCCATTGTCTCCGGCCTTGCCCGCGGGATCGACGCCGCCGCCCATGAAGCCTCTCTGCAAACCGGCACCATCGCCGTCTTTGCCGGAGGCATCAATGTGCTCTATCCGCCAGAACACGACCGGCTGCTCGCGGCAGTGCTCGAAACAGGCGGTGCCGTCATCAGCGAAATGCCTTTGGGCTGGAAACCGCGCAGTCGGGATTTTCCACGGCGCAACCGGCTGATTTCCGGTCTCTCCCTTGGGGTTATCGTCATTGAAGCTGCGAAGGCCTCCGGTTCGCTCCATACCGCTCGTTATGCCTTGGAACAAAACAGAGACATTTTCGCGGTGCCCGGGTCTCCACTCGACCCGCGTTCCGAAGGCGCCAACGGGCTGATCCGGCAAGGCGCTACGCTCGTCTCCACCGCCGACGATGTTCTGGAAGGCCTCGGTGGCCGCCTGGCGCCCACCCTTCCCTTCGGCAGACAGTTCCGTGAAGACGGCGAAACCCATCCGCTGACCCGATCCGACCCGGACGAAAAATTGCGTGAGCGTGTGTTGGCCGCACTGGGTCCGACGCCAGTGGATATGGACGAATTGATCCGCTTTGCCGATGGCGACGCACGATCCGTTCACGTCGTTCTTCTGGAACTCGAACTCGCCGGACGGCTTGAAAGACATCGCGGCAACAAAATCTCCGCTTTGATGTAAGGGTCCGATTTTCCTTGAATCTCAGTGGATAACCCATATCTGGACCGAACCGCTTGACCCGGAAGGATCAAAGGTCCATTTGACAGGCGGCGCTTGATCCTTGATCGTCTGCGCCACCGAAATAGCACTTAGATCACCTTCTCTACCGGACGGGGGCACCGTATCCGGCAAAAAAATTTGGGTAAGAATGTACGTCGTCATTGTGGAATCGCCGGCGAAAGCCAAGACGATCAACAAATATCTCGGTTCCGATTATACGGTTCTGGCTTCCTATGGCCATGTGCGAGATCTGCCGGCCAAGGATGGCTCGGTGCTGCCGGACGACAATTTCGCCATGAGCTGGCAAGTGGATGCGAAATCGCAGAAGCGGCTCACTGAAATCGCCAATGCGGTCAAGGATGCCGACCGCCTCATTCTCGCGACTGACCCCGACCGCGAAGGGGAAGCGATTTCGTGGCACGTTCTGGAAGTGCTGCAGAAGAAGAAGGTGCTGAAGGACAAGCAGGTCGAGCGCGTGGTTTTCAACGCGATCACCAAAAAAGCGATCCTTGAGGCGATGGACAATCCGCGCCAGCTGGATACGCCGCTGGTCGACGCCTATCTCGCCCGACGCGCCCTTGACTATCTCGTGGGCTTTACCCTGTCTCCCGTCCTGTGGCGCAAGCTGCCCGGCGCCCGTTCCGCGGGCCGCGTACAGTCGGTCGCCCTGCGGCTGATCTGCGACCGGGAAATGGAGATTGAAACCTTCAAGCCGCAGGAATACTGGTCGATCTTCGCCAACATGAAGACGCCGACCGGGGATATGTTCCAGGCTGGTTTGACCGGGTTCGACGGCAAAAAGATCGGCCGTCTCGATATCAACAATGAAGCGGAAGCCACCGCGATCAAGACCATGCTGGAAAGCGCCAGCTTCAAGGTCGACAGCGTTGCGTCAAAACCGGCCAAGCGCAATCCGGCAGCCCCCTTCACCACCTCCACCCTGCAACAGGAAGCCTCGCGCAAGCTCGGGTTTTCGGCCTCGCGCACCATGCAGGTAGCGCAAAAGCTTTACGAGGGTATTGCAATCGGCGGCGAGACCTCCGGTCTCATCACCTATATGCGTACCGATGGCGTCCAGATCGCCGGCGAAGCAATTGACGCGGCCCGCTCCGTAATCGCCAAGGATTTCGGCGACAAATACGTTCCCGAGAAGCCGCGCGTCTACACGTCCAAGGCAAAGAATGCCCAGGAGGCGCACGAAGCGATCCGGCCAACGGACCTTTCGCGCCATCCCAAGGATGTCGCCCGCTTCCTGGATCCGGATCAAGCCAAGCTGTATGAGCTGATCTGGAAACGGACCATGGCGTCGCAGATGGAATCGGCGGTGCTGGAACGGACCACCATCGAAATCCTTGCTGACGGATCCGGAAAGCGCGCCAACCTGCGTGCCACGGGCTCGGTTGTCCGCTTCGACGGTTTCCTTGCACTTTACCAAGAAGGCCGCGACGACGAGGAAGACGAAAACTCCAAGCGTCTGCCGGCTGTCGACGAAGGCGCTGCCCTGACAGCCGCCTCGGTCGATGGAGCCGCGCAGGCAATCGAAGCCTCGCAGCATTTCACGACCCCGCCGCCGCGCTACACCGAAGCGAGCCTCGTCAAGAAGATGGAAGAGCTCGGCATCGGCCGGCCGTCCACCTATGCCTCGACGCTTCAGACACTTCGTGACCGTGACTATGTCGAACTCGACAAGAAGCAGCTTGTTCCGATGGACAAGGGACGCATCGTTATTGCGTTCCTGGAAAGCTTCTTCCAGCGCTATGTCGAATTCGATTTCACCGCGAGTCTGGAAGAACAGCTCGACAAGATTTCCGCTGGCGAGCTGTCCTGGCTCGACGTGCTGCGCGATTTCTGGACCGGCTTTTCCGGCGCCGTCAACGAGATCAAGGATCTGCGCGTTGCTCATGTGATCGACGCCCTGAACGAGCTGCTCGGGCCGCATATCTTCCCGGCGAAGGAAGACGGCTCCGACCCGCGCAAGTGTCCGTCTTGCGACAACGGCCAGCTTTCCCTGAAGGTCAGCCGATGGGGCGCCTTCATCGGCTGCTCCAATTATCCGGAATGCGGCTTCACGCGGCAGCTCGGCAAACCGAGCGGTGAAGATGGAGAAGGCGACGACGGTCCGAAGGTTCTCGGCACCGATCCGGATACCGGTCTTGATGTTTCCCTGCGCAACGGCCGCTTCGGCCCTTACGTTCAGTTGGGCGAGGAAGCCAAGCCGAAACGGTCGTCCCTGCCCCGTGGCTGGTCCGCGGCGGACATGGACCTTGAAAAGGCGCTTCAGCTTCTGTCGCTGCCGCGCGAGGTCGGTCCGCACCCGGAAGACGGCAAGATGATCACGGCCGGGATCGGACGCTACGGACCGTTCGTGTTGCACGAAGGCACTTATGCGAACCTCTCCGCGCCGGAAGAGGTATTCTCCGTCGGCATCAACCGTGCGGTGGATGCGCTGGCGCAAAAACGTGCCAAGGGTGGTGGTCGTGGCGGTGCGGCGGCAACGCCGCTGAAGGAACTCGGCGAGCATCCCTCCGAAGGCGGCCCGATCAATGTGTATGACGGCCGCTACGGGCCCTACGTCAAACACGGCAAGATCAACGCCACACTGCCGAAGGACACCGATCCCAAAACTGTCACGATGGAACAGGCGGTCGAGCTGATCGCGGCGAAAGCCTCCAAGGGTGGCACCAAGAAGAAAGCGGCCGCCAAGAAACCGGCTGCGAAGAAAACGGCAACCAAAAAGACGGCCACCAAGAAGACGGCGTCCAAGTCTTCTGCAAAGGCAAAGGTCGATGCGTCGTCAGATGAGGTGCCCTGGGATGATGCGAGTTGAGCGCAAAACGGATTAACACGCGCAAGCACACCAATCGAAAACACACCAAAACTCCGGGTGAAATGCCCTCTCGCGAGGATATTCTCGCGTTTGTTGCCGACAATCCGGGCCGCGCGGGCAAGCGCGAGATTGCCCGCCACTTCGGCATTATCGGCGGCGCCCGCATCCATCTGAAAAAGATGCTGAAGGACCTGGCCGACGACGGTCTCATGGAAAAGCGCAACAAGCGCATGATCCGTCCGGGCGACCTGCCGCCTGTTTTTGTCGCCAACCTGATCGCACGCGACAAGGACGGCGAGCTGATCGCAACGCCCGTCGACTGGGATGATGAGATCGGTGCACCGCCGAAAATTCTTGTCCTGACCGGCAAAACCAAGTCGACCCAACCCGGCCTCGGTGACCGGGCTCTCATTCGCCTGACAGAGGCCGAAGGCAGCCCTGAAACAGATCACGTGGCGCGCGTCATCCGGGTTCTCGAAAAGCGTCAGGGTGCAATCCTGGGCATTCTCCGGAAACGGGACGGCAGCCGCCCGCCCTACCTCGAACCGATTGATCGCAAGCAACGGGAACTTGATGTCGATGCGCGTGAGTTGAAGGACGCCGACGACGGCGATCTTGTCAGCGTTCAGGTGACGCGCTCCGGCCGCTATGGCCATCCGCTTGCCGCCGTTGTCGAGCGCTTCGGCTCGATGAATTCGGAAAAGGCGGTTTCGGAAATCGCCCTGCAATCGCACGGCATTCCGCACGTCTTCCCGGCAGCCGTCGAGGCGCAGGCAGAGAGCGCACAGCCGGTCGAAAAACTCGGCAAGCGTGAGGATTGGCGGCAGGTGCCGCTGATTACCATCGACCCGCCAGACGCAAAAGACCACGATGATGCCGTCTACGCCGAGGCAGACGACGACCCTTCCAACGAAGGTGGCTACATTTGCTATGTGGCCATCGCGGACGTCGCTCATTACGTCACGCCCGGCTCTCCCATGGACCGGGAAGCGAACCTGCGCGGCAACTCGGTCTATTTTCCCGACCGGGTTATTCCGATGCTGCCCGAGCGGATTTCCAACCAGCTCTGCTCGCTGAGAGAAAAGGAAGACAAGCCGGCGCTCGGCGTGCGGATGATCTTTGACAAGACCGGCCGCAAGACCGGGCACACTTTCCACCGGGTGCTGATGCGCTCGGCAGCGAAGCTCTCCTATCTGCAGGCCCAGAAGGCGATTGACGGCACCACGGACGAGAAGACCGAAACCTTGCTCGACGGCGTCCTGAAGCCCCTGTGGGCAGCTTATGACCTGTTGAAGAAGGGGCGCGAGGCGCGCGAACCGCTGGAACTGGATCTGCCGGAACGCAAGATCAAGCTGAAACCGGACGGGACAGTCGACCATGTCTATGTTCCGGAGCGTCTCGACGCGCACAAGCTGATCGAAGAATTCATGATCCAGGCGAACGTGGCTGCCGCCGAAACGCTGGAGCGGAAGAAAACACCCCTGCTCTACCGCATCCACGATGCCTCGACGCCGGAGAAGCTGGAAAGCCTGAAAGACTTCCTGTCGACGCTGAACATGAAGCTGCCTTCTTCCGGGGGCCTTCGCCCATCCGCCTTCAACGGCATTCTGGCCAAGGTGAAGGACACGCCCCAGGCGCACCTCGTCAACGAGGTGGTGTTGCGCAGCCAGGCCCAGGCAGAATACGCACCACAGAACATCGGCCATTTCGGGTTGAACCTGAGGCGCTACGCGCACTTTACGTCACCGATCCGCCGTTATGCCGACCTTATCGTTCACCGCGGGCTGATATCCGCGCTCGGGCTTGGCAAGGACGGTCTGCCGGAAGGCTTCGAGACAAAGCTGGAAGCCATCGGCGCCGAGATCTCGGCCGCAGAACGGCGGGCCATGCTTGCCGAACGCGACACCATCGACCGTCTGATCGCCCTTTGGATGAGCGACCAGATCGGCGCGACTTTCCAGGGCAGGATTGCCGGCGTGGTCAAGTCCGGCATGTTCGTTCGTCTGTCGGACACTGGCGCTGACGGCTTCGTACCGGCCTCGACCATCGGCCTTGATTATTACCGCTATGACGAAGGGTCGCATGCCCTGATAGGTGACAAAACCGGCGAGACCTACCAACTTGGCGATCAAGTGGAGGTCCGGCTGGTGGAAGCAGCCCCCTTTGCCGGTGCTCTGACATTCGAGATGCAGAGCCACGGCAGCATTGCCGGCAAACGCATCCGGAAAGCCGCGCCCAAGGTGCGGCGCGGACCGCCCAAGGGCGGACGCGGCAAGACCTCACCGAAGAAACAGGGTCGAAGGAGGTCTTCGTGACGGTCCGCTATGAACTGCACGACAAACTGGAAACGCCGGACATGGCTTCCGAAAAGCCGAAACGCAACGTTCTGCAGGCCGTGCTGCGTGGAGCAGGCAACCGATGCATGAACTGCGGCGAAGGCAAGTTGTTCGAAGGCTTTCTTCAGCCACACTATGCCTGCACTCAATGCGGTGAGGAATTCCATCACCACCGTGCGGACGACGCACCGCCCTATTTCACAATCACCATTGTGGGCCACATCATCGTCCCTGCGCTTCTGGCCGTGGAAGTGTTGTGGCATCCCGCGCTGTGGATCCATATGTCTCTCTGGGTGCCGCTGACGCTGATCCTGTCGCTGTCGCTGCTGCGGCCGATCAAGGGAGCGCTGATCGGACTGCAATGGGCGCTTTACATGCATGGTTTCGACCCGGATGCGGAAGACGACACGCCCCCCATTCCGGTTCCTTCCGAAAGGATCACATGAGCGGTTCGTTCGAAAAGCAGCTGGCGAAAGACGAAAAAGCCGGAAATTACCCCTATATCCGTCCCAAAGATGCCGCAACGTTGCTCATTCTGGACCGTGACGGCCAGGGCCCGGTCAAGCTTCTGATGGGCCGCCGCCATATGCGCCATGCCTTCATGCCGGGCAAATTCGTGTTCCCGGGGGGCCGGGTGGATGTCTCCGATTCCCGCATTACCGATGTGCTTCCCTATCATCCGGACGTCGAGGCCAAGCTGAGACGCGACCTGAAAAACGCCAAATCGGCCGCGCGTGTTCGCGCGCTGGCGCTGGCGGCCATTCGGGAAACCTATGAAGAGGCCGGGCTGTTCATTGGCCGTCCGACGCAAGGGAACAATCTTCGCCTTGGTACCGGCTTTGAGGCTTTTGCCGAGCGCGGCATACAGCCGGACCTGGGTGGCCTGCGCATGATTGCGAGGGCCATCACCCCACCGCAACGCCCGCGGCGCTTCGACACCCGTTTTCTGGCCGTCTGGGCGGATGCTATTGCCGACAGGTTGCCCGATGGTACGGGGCCGTCCGGTGAACTGGAAGATTGTGCCTGGCTGACCATCGAAGAAGCACGGCAAAAAGAGCTGCCGATGATCACAAACAAGATCCTGACGGACCTTGAAGGCAGACTGGCCAAAGACCCGGACCTTTTGCCCACAACTCCGGTACCGTATTATTTCTTCCGCAAGGGCGGCTTCGTGAAGCAAGAACTTTAGGGTCACCTCCGATCAACGCATCGCGGGCTTACGGCGCACGAAGGTGTATTTCGAGATATGCCCTTCCTGATTTCGCTTTCCGGCTTGCCCGGCGTCGGCAAGTCGACCATTGCCAAGACACTATGTCGAAGCCTGCCCGCAGTTCTCTTGCGCGTCGTTTCCGTTGAGACTGCGCTGAAGCGTAGTGCCTTGAAGCTCCATGCCCCCGAAGATGCCGGCTATCTTGCCCTTGCTGCAATCGCCGTCGGTAATCTGGAACTTGGCCACAAACTCGTTACCGATACGGTCAACCCGGTTGCCGCCTCCAGACAAATGTGGGCGAACACCGCGCAGTCTGCCGGGGCAGCACTATTGAATGTCGAAATCGTCTGTTTGGATGAGCGTGAACACCGCAATCGCGTCGAGAACCGGATCTCGGAGATCGATGGGCTGCTCCCGCCCCGCTGGTCTGAGGTTCAAAATCATGCCTACGAACCATGGACGGAACACCGTCTTCAACTGGACAGCTTCGCTCTGACAGTGGACCAGTCGGTCGATACGATACTGGAGGCTCTGACAGCCCTGCGGCAGAATGGCTGAGATGGCTCGAAAAGGCAGCCAGACCTTAGCAAGTGCTTGACTTTCGCGCTGCGATGAGTAGGTTGCGCGCTGATTTCAGACATTGGGGCAGATTCATCGCCAGCCATCTGGCCGCAAGAACTCTTTGCCCGACAACAGAGAACAGGATCCAAGGCCATGGCCAAGGCGACAACAATCAAGATCAAGCTCCTCTCCACGGCTGACACCGGCTTCTTCTATGTCACCAAGAAGAACTCCCGTACGATGACCGAGAAGATGGTCAAAAAGAAATACGACCCGGTTGCGAAAAAGCACGTCGAGTTCAAGGAAGCCAAGATCAAGTAAGATCCGGTTTCAGACGATCTTTCAAGAACCCGCTGGAAACGGCGGGTTTTTTGATGTCTGACAGAAAGAATTGCTGGAGTTTTGCCGCTTCAGTTCGCTGTCGTGACGCGCGCCTGCCAAGGCGACGCCTGCTTATGAAAAGCCACGACGAAGCAGTTTCAGCATGACTGCTGACACTGCTTCAATGTTTTCACCAGAAAAATTAGTGGTCGGCGGGAACACGGCATTCGAGGAGGCCACTCTTCGGCCGGTTCCCTGCCGACCTGCCCCACGGACCCAGGAGATGCGGCGGACCTGAGCACTCCGAGGGGAAACTTTCTCGCCTGTTATGACGCCTAAGTGTTTTTGGCCGCGCCATAGAGGCGATCAGGGAAAACCCTGACCTGCGGGTCACCCTACCTGAATGTTGCCTGATTGCAATATATTCCGCAAAATATGCACAGGAACAATGCGGTCTTAGTAAATCCGTAACCTTAATATGAACGGCGCGTGAGCGTGAGGATTTGCGATTCGCGCTGTATTTCGGCAGATGGCAGCGCCATTCAACCGTGAAACCTTTGCGGAAAACTTTGCCAGTTGCACCCCGGCACCGGGTCGCTCGTTATGCTTCGCCAAGATAGGCGCGGACTGTTTCCAGGAACTTTGCGACCGAGATCGGTTTGGAAATGTAGGCTTCGCAGCCCCCCTGGCGGATGCGTTCCTCGTCACCCTTCATGGCGAAAGCCGTCACCGCGATCACCGGAATGGACGCGATGTCCTCGTCTTCCTTGATCCACTTGGTGACCTCAAGTCCTGAAACTTCCGGAAGCTGAATATCCATCAGGATGAGATCAGGATGATGCTCACGGGCCAGCTGCAACGCTTCGATGCCGGTCCGGGTCTGCAATGTATTATAGCCGTGCGCTTCGAGCAGATCATGAAACAGTTTCATGTTCAGCTCGTTGTCTTCGACGATCAACACGGATTTTGCCATATGTCCGGCCCTTTACCCGGCAACTTGCCGGTCCCATTTTATCTTCGCAGCACGATTTAGTCCGCGGTAGAACCCTTCCCCGGTCCACTTTAAATTTCTTCTAACCCGGAATCGTTTCAGAAAGGCAAAAAAACACAATGAAAAATATGCAGAGTAAGTCATTGTCCGTTGAAGAGGCACAAGGAATTGCCACTGAAGCCCTTCTGCAACTCAGCCGGGATCCGGAACAGATCGGTAGGTTTCTCGCATTTTCCGGAATTGGGCCGGAAATGATTCGAGAAGCCGCGGGTGAACCTGGCTTTCTGGCCGGGGTGCTGGAGTTCTACATGATGGACGAGGCGCTCCTGCTTGCCTTTTGTGAAAATGCCGGCATACGACCGACAATGATGGCGGCGGCGCGCTACGCAATCGCCGGTGGAGACGAAGACTATGCCTGAGCCGACGCAGGTTCTTCCCGAGGTTCTGAGCCAGATCCAGAAGCTGCCAGCTTCAAGCCGTCCCTTGATCATCTGCGATGTCGATGAAGTCGTTCTGCATCTGATCGCGCATCTGGAAGACTATCTTCATGCGCGCGATCTGGCTTTCCTGAAATACGAATACAGACTGACCGGCAACATCGGCCACCAGGACAATCGGCAGCCACTGTCATCCGATGAGGTTCGCAGGCTTCTTCTCGAGTTCTTCGATGAGGTCAGCCATCATCAGGATATGGTGCCCGGTGCGGGCGACGCTCTCAATGCACTGGCAGAGGACTGGGACGTGATCCTGCTGACAAACCTGCCCGGTGGCCACAACAAGCCCGTGCGGGAAAAACTTCTGTCCGGATTTGACATCTCCTTTCCCTTGCTGACGAATTCTGGTCCCAAGGGCGGTGCCGTCGCGGCCCTGTCACGCGGCCGCCCGGAACCGGTGGTCTTCATCGACGACAGCCCGACCAACCACGCGTCCGTCCACGCGACGCTGCCGTCCGCTGTCCAGATCCAGTTCATTGCCGATACCAGGTTTCTGAACGCCACCGAAATGGCCGGCCATATCGATCTTCTAAGCGGCGATTGGCAGGAGACGGCCGCCTTTATCAGCGCTATTCTGCAAGGCTCAAGCCGCAACCAGTAAAGCGGCTGATTGCCCGTCCGCACCGCAGCCGATTGCCAGCATCGTGTCCCAAACCGTTCCGACCTTACGCCCCCTTTGCCGAGACTGCGGCGCCCGCC
>NZ_VIRG01000064.1 GCF_008107695.1 Stappia sp. BW2
CGTCAATTGCCCGCCAGAGCCAGTATTTTACTCCGCCAATGACGATCACGGCTTCATCCAGATGCCATTTGCTGTTGGGCTTTGGTCTGTCCCGGCGAATGCAGCACGCGAAATGCCGGCCAAACCGCATAGGAGATAATCGATCTGGGAAAACGGAAGCCCTTGAGGCGCGGCAAATCTGAACTTGGAAACATAACAGCGATCTACCAAACCGAAACCAGATCAACAAATTGGCAATGCCGTGCGCTTGAGTGGTCGCCGGCTCCTTCATTTTCTGGAAGAACTTAGGACAAAATCGGACGCCGAGACTATTCATATCGTGGCCCACAGCATGGGCAATCGTGCGGTAACGGACGCGTTGGAACTTCTTGCCCTGCGCAACAATATTCATGAAGGCGACGAGCCGGTTTTCGGTCAGATTTTTTTTGCCGCGCCCGATGTCGATGCGGGCCTCTTCAAGGAGATGCTGAAAACGATTCGTCCACTCGCACGGCGCACAACGCTCTACGTATCGCAAAACGACTGGGCGCTGGAGGCCTCGCGCAAGCTACACGGCAACGCGCCAAGAGCCGGACAAGGCGGCGAAGAAGTGCTGAACGATAGTCAATTTGACACCGTGGATATGTCGATCCTCGGCAAGGATATGTTGGCCCATACCTATTTTGCAAATGACAGCTCAGCACTTGCCGACATCATGTCGCTGATCTGGCTTAACCCCTCGCCGTCCAAACGCTGCGGCTTAAGCGTTGATGCTTCCAACGATGTGAAGGGCGCTTGGATCTATGACAAGTACAAGTGCCCCGAGAAAGGCCTAATCGGACTGATCAGCCACCTTTGGACCGAAGCTACGGTGACACGGGCAACGATCAAAGCCGCGCTCGATGAGCTTGTAACAGACAAAGCAGAGGCCGCAACACTTGAACAAGCCCTCAACAGGCTTGTTGATCCCAGCGAATAATCTTCTAAGCATAGCGGGCGTTGAGGTCGCCGATCGCCTCTGCGTGGCCGGCCGCTGGAAAAAATTGGCTGACCGAATACCTTGCGGACAAGGGCATGACGCACACGCGCGGTGCCCCCTATCACCCGCAGACTTATGCTAAGATCGAGGGGTGTGTTGCAAAGTTTGGCGCGTTAACCACGCCTTGAGATTTGGCTGTTGCAAGAGCGCTCCAGGAATTGGAGCTCCGCGTCATGATTCTGAGTTGGCAATACCTCTCTGCGGGATGGCTGCCTACGGCGCAGGTCACGCGCATATGCAGGGCCGAACTTCCTATCTCGGCGTCGGATCGTCTCATAGGAAACGGTCATTCCGCGCCCCGACATCTTTTCCTCGATCATGCGGAGGCTAAGCGGGAGCCGGAGATGCAGCCAGACAGCACGCGCGATGATCTCGGAGGGGAAGCGAAGGCGTTTCTAACCGGCAGAGGCGATCTTCATAGTGATCAGTTTGTCCTGCCAACACCTGTCTCGTCGTTAACGTGACAAGCCCGGCCACCCCACCAGACCTGCAAGAACTGCGCCCTTTACTTGCTTCTGGCTCTGCGTTCCTGCGTCCGAGGCGACGTTCTGGTGATGCGGTTTTCCCCGCAGACCAGGTCGACCCGGACGCATTTTCAAGTACCGATCAAGCCGCTTCCAAGGCTTGGATCATCCGCGTCAAGCCATGTCCAGCGGGGCGGTTGCCTCGGCGTCGTTCTTCGGCAGATCCGGCGAGATCTTGAACTCCCGCAGTTTGTAGACCGTACCAGGCCGCGCACGGGGGGCATCGGCGCCTTCCTTCATGCGTCGCTTGAACGAGTGGATAGGTGTCGCTCTGTCGTCGATGCGGACTTCGACAACGGACGGACCGTCATGTGCGAAGGCTTCGTCGAGCGCCGCGCCAATTTCGTCCGGAGTCTCGACATAGATCCCCTTCAGTCCCAACGCGGTCGCAGCCCCCGCAAAGCCTGGCTTGACGCTTTGGGTTTCAAGCAGTGCCGACTGTACGTTCTTGAAGAAAATCTCCTGCCAAAGCTGGATCCAGCCAAGCCGGCCGTTATTGATCACCACGTTGACGACGCGCTGATTGAACTGTGCCTGCGTCGCGAGCTCGCCCACCGTGTAGGAGAAAGCACCGTCGCCGGCCACGGTCACGATCCGCACGTCGGGCCGTGTCGCGGCCGCACCGATGGCACCGGGCACCGAATAGCCCAGACCACCCTGCCCGCGTGCGAACAAGAACTGACGTCCCGGTTTGCGCGCCGGGATATAGCCGGAAATCCAACCCGCTGAGAAAGAGGCGTCCGAAACGACGATGTCGTCCTCGCCCAAGCGCTTGGCGATCTCGTC
Organism: Stappia sp. BW2; assembly: GCF_008107695.1. Lineage (GTDB taxonomy): Bacteria > Pseudomonadota > Alphaproteobacteria > Rhizobiales > Stappiaceae > Roseibium. The sequence goes on from NZ_VIRG01000064.1 coordinate 2,329, forward strand.
CATGATCACAGGTGGCTGGATAGGGATCTGTTTGGAGGCAATTTCGGCAGCCTTCATCGCCTCGCCTTCGGCTTTCACTTCGGCAATTCGTGCCATCCACTCCGGTCGCTCCACCGGCGCGCCCAGAGCCGTATCGAGCGTGCTGACAACCTCGCGCACATCGCCCATCAGGGGCACGGTCGGGCGGAACGTGCGGCCGTGTTCCATCGGGTCACTGTCGATGGTGATCGTCGCCTGATCGGGTTTCGGCAGGGTCCAATTCATGCCCGTGTTCTGGCTGACCTTCGAGCCACACCAGACGACGAGATCGGCCTCCTGGATCAGTTCAATAGCCGACCAGGAACCGAGTGGGTTCAGAACTCCCGCCGCATAGGGTTCGGTTTCAGCGACTGACCCCTTTCCAGACAGAGAGGTGACGACGAGGCCGCTGAATTTCTTGGCAAAGGCAGATACTTCTGCAGTGGCGTTCGACCCGTGGACACCGCCACCACACACCAGGGCCGGGCGCTTGGCGCGCCGGATTAACGCCGCCGCTTCGACGATATCCGCGGCCGGAGCATTGAAGCGCACGAAGGGCGCTTTGCAGGCGCGGTCATCGACGACTATCCTGACACGGTCTTCGTCCCATTCGGCATCGAAGATGTCATGCGGAATAATCAATGCAACTGGCCCGGGTCGTGGTCCGGTTGCAGTGCGATAAGCGGTGCGAATGAGTTCCGGCAAGGCGGTGACCGAGGGCACAAGCCACGCGTCCTTTGTGCAGGTCTTGAAAAAGGCAAGCTGGTCGAAGCCTTGGCTCGCAATCCCCTTTTCTTTCAACGACAACCAGTCCAGCGGGAGTTCGCCAATGATCCCGATCATCGGGATTGAGGCGTTCAGTGCCTCAAGAAATCCTGCCGGAAGCAGGTTCGCACCGGGCCCGACCGTCACGTCGCAGACGCCAGGCTTGCCGGTCAACCGTGCATAGGCATCCGCAGCATATGCCGCGTTACGTTCGTCCCGCATCAGCACGTGGCGGATCCTGTCTGTTCTCCGGGAGATGCCGTCATGGAGCGCCGTCGTCTGCCCGCCCGGCATGCCGAATACGAGATCCGTTCCGAATTGTGCAAGCATCTCCGCAACCAAGTCGCCGATATGGGCCATCTTCCATCTTCCTTTTCATTCTGTTTGGCGGGCCGTGCCCACTGTGAGCACGGCCCTTGGGAGGAACCGGGTTAGAGATTGTCCGGCTTTGCTTTTCCGCTGGCCCAGGCGTTGAGCAGTGCGTCATAGCTCACGGTCAGTCCCTGCGGTTTCTCGTTTTCCAGCTTGCGCTGCGGTGCCAGCCAGTCCGGATTTGCCTCAGCTTTCTCGAACCAGTCCTCGGCCGAGGTTTCCGGGTTCAGCTTCGGTCCGCACCGGTCCATTACGTTGGCGCGCTCAAGCCGTTCCATCACGCGGTCCTGCTGGGTCGCGAGATTGTCGAGCGCAGTCTGCACGCTGTTCTCACCCGACAGAGCGGTCGAGATGTTCTGCCACCAAAGCTGTGACAGTTTGGGGTAGTCGGGAACGTTGGTGCCTGTGGGCGTCCACATCACGCGTGCCGGGGAACGGTAGAATTCCACCAGACCGCCCAGCTTCGGTGCGCGCTCGGTGAAGCTTTCGTGCCGGATCGTGCTGTCGCGGACGAAGGTCAGACCGACATGCGACTTCTTCACGTCGACAGTCTTGGAGGTGACGAACTGGGCATAGAGCCAGGCGGCCTTGGCACGGTCGATCGGAGTCTGTTTCAGGAGCAGCCAGGAGCCGGCATCCTGATATCCGAGCTTCATGCCTTCCTTCCAGTAGGCTCCGCGTGGAGAGGGTGCAACACGCCATTTGGGGTTGCCGTCGTCATCGACCACCGGGATGCCAGGTTTGGCGTAATCGGCGGTGAAGGCGGTGTACCAGAAGGCCTGCTGGGCAATGTTCCCCAACGTCGGCACAGAGGCATATTCGTAGAAGGTCATGCCCTGAGCTTCGGCAGGTGCGTAGTCTTTCAGCCATTCGATCGACTTGCTGAGCGCATAGACAGCGGCAGGGCCGTTTATGTCGCCACCACGCGTGATCGACGAGCCGACCGGATGGCAATCCTCGACGCGGATGCCCCATTCATCGACCGGCTTGCCGTTGGGGAGGCCACGATCGCCACTGCCGGCCATCGAGAACCACGCATCGGTGTATCGCCAGCCAAGCGACGGGTCCTTCTTGCCGTAATCCATGTGGCCAAAGATCGGCTCGCCGTCCACTTCCTTGACGTCGTTAGTGAAGAAGTCGGCGATGTCCTCATAGGCTGACCAGTTGACCGGAACGCCTAGCGGATAACCGTATTTCTCCTCGAACCGCGCCATCAGGTCAGGGTTGGTGAACAGGTCTTGACGGAACCAGTAGAGGTTGGCGAATTGCTGGTCGGGCAGCATGTAGATCTTGCCATCGGGCGCAGTGGTGAAGCTGAGCCCCATGAAGTCGTCAAGGTCGAGCGTTGGTGAAGTTACGTCGGCGCCCTCACCTTCCATGAAATCGGTCAACGGCATCACGGCGCCATACCGATAATGGGTGCCGATCAGGTCACTGTCGTTGATATAACCGTCATAGATGTTCTGACCGGATTGCAGTTGGGTCTGCAATTTCTCGATTACATCACCTTCTTGCAGCAGGTCGTGGTTCACCTTGATGCCGGTGATTTCTTCGAACGCCTTCGTCAAAACCTGCGATTCATAGGTGTGGGTTGGGATGTTTTCGGAAACCACGTTGATTTCCATCCCGCGAAACGGCTCCGCTGCCTGTGTGAACCATGCCAACTCAGACTTCTGTTCGCTCTGGTTGAGCGTCGAGGGCTGGAATTCCTCCTCAATCCAGCGCTCGGCGGCGGCCTTGTAGTCCTGTGCCTGAACCGCACCGGCGAAGAAGGCGGTTCCGGTCAATAGCGCGGCACTCACGGCCATCAGGCCCCTTCCGCGCTTCAGTGAAAATCTTCGCATAGTTGCACTCCTCCTGTGTTGACCGGCTGAGTCTCCTCCCGGCCGGTGGTTGAAAACGTGGTCGTCGACGACGAATGAGAGTGGGGGATCAGCCGAAGCGCATCATCACAAACGCAGCCAGGACCGAGACGGAAAGCGGTATCCATAAGGTGTGCACGTCGGTGAAGGCGACAAAGCCCAGATTGATGAAGGCTGCGAGAAGAAGGGAGAGAAACAGCCGGTCTCCCCGCGTTGTCGGCATCGGCAGGAAGCCCTGCCGCTCAACCGTGGGGACCCTGAGTTCGGCCAGTGTCATGGCAATTAGTATCAGCGCGACCGTCAAGAAGAAGATTGCCGTCACCTGTGTCCAGGCCATCCATTCAAGATTCATGTCCGATCCTCCTTAGACGCGGCCCAGGGCAAAGCCCTTGGCGATGTAGTTGCGAACGAAGTAGATGACTGCAGCACCTGGCAGGATGGTTAGAACGCCTGCGGCGGCCAGCAATCCCCAGTCGAGACCCGAGGCCGATACCGTTCGTGTCATCGCCACAACGATGGGCTTGGCCTCGACCGAGGTGAGCGTTTTGGCCAGCAGCAGCTCCACCCAGGAAAACATGAAGCAGAAGAAGGCAGTGACCCCGATCCCGGCGCGGACCAGCGGCAGGAACACCGTCAGAAAGAAGCGCGGGAAGGAATAACCGTCGAGATAGGCGGTCTCGTCGATTTCACGGGGTACGCCCGACATGAAACCTTCGAGGATCCAGACTGCGAGCGGCACATTGAACAGGCAATGCGCAAGCGCCACTGCCAGCGGCGTATCGAAGAGCCCGACCGCCGAGTAAAGCTGGAAGAACGGCAGCAGGAACACCGCCGGTGGCGCCATCCGGTTCGTGAAGAGCCAGAAGAAGACATGCTTGTCGCCGATGAACTTGTAGCGCGAGAACGCATAGGCCGCCGGCAGTGCTACCGAGAGCGTGATGATCACGTTCAGTATGACATAGCTCAACGAATTCACGTAGCTCATGTACCAGGCCGGATCGGTGAAGATTGTCTTGTAGTTGTCGAAGCTCGGCGCCTTCGGCAGAAACGACGAGCTGGACATGATGTCTCCGGGTTGCATCAGGGACATACGCACGAGCCAGTAGATAGGCAGCATCTGGAAGCACAAATAGAGGCCAAGCAAAACCGGTCCGGCGGCGCGGCTGTTCAGGACTGTGCCCTTCAGCAGGGCAGCCATGCCGGTCTGGGGTGGTGCGGATGTGTGGGTTGTCATGGTCATATCGTCACCTCACTGGGCGCTGATGCGCTGGAGGATCGTGTAGAACACGTAGGACACCAGCAGGATCACGAGGAAATAGATCAAGGAGAACGCCGCTGCGGGTCCAAGGTCGAACTGGCCCACTGCCATGTTCACCAGCCGGATCGACAGGAACGTCGTGGAACTGCCTGGCCCGCCGCCGGTGACCACGAAGGGTTCTGCGTAAATCATGAAACTGTCCATGAACCTCAGCAGAACCGCGATGGTCAGAACGCTGCGCATTTTCGGCAGTTCGATGTAGCGGAAGATCGCTACGCGGCTGGCGCCGTCGATCCGGGCAGCCTGGTAATAGGCGTCGGGGATCGAGCGCAGCCCGGCAAAGGCCAGAAGCGCCACCAGCGGTGTCCAGTGCCAGACATCCATTGCAACGATTGTCACCCATGCGGACACCGGATCGGCGGTATAGTTGAACCCGATGCCGAGATCGTTGATGACACGGCCGAAAAAACCGATCTCGGGCCGTGCATAGAGCTGCCAGATCGTGCCCACGACGTTGAACGGGATCAGCAGAGGCAGGGCGAGGACGACGATCGCAAGCGAGGATTTCCAACCGGCCCGCGGCAGCGCCAGCGCCACCAGCACACCAAGCGGGATCTCGATCGCCAGTACGATTCCGGAAAATGCGATCTGCCGAAGAAAGGCGCGATGCACTTCCGGATCGCGCAGGGTCTCACGGAACCATTCCAGTCCGATCAGATAGCGCTGGCCAGGTCCGAAAATGTCCTGCACCGAGTAATTGACCACCGTCATCAGCGGGATCACGGCGGAAAAGGCCACCAACAGCACCACCGGAAGGATCAGGAACCAGGCCCTGTTGTCTTGGGTCTTATGCATCGAGATCTCCAATTAGACGGTCGTCGGCATAAAGCAGGGTGTGTTTCGGCGCGAAGGTGACCCCAAGCTCACCTGAAGGCAGTTCGGCATCATCGGGAATGCGCATTGCCACGGCGGTCTCGCCGATCCTCAGATCCGCGACGTAGCTGTCGCCCCGCGGAAGAAGCTCGACGAGCTGCGCGGTGATCTGCTCTGTGCGCGGCTGACAGTGCCGCAGATGCTGCGGACGGATGGCGACCTTCAGGGATTGGCCACGTTCGATCTTGCGCGACAGGGCGGGCGGCAAAGGCAGCGATCCGCCTGAGAAGACAAGCCGTTCGCCCTCGGCGCGGCAGGGAATGAAATTCATGCCCGGCGAGCCTATGAAATTGCCCACGAAGGTGTGGCTGGGCCGCTCGTAAAGCTCTTCAGGCGTACCGGCCTGCATCACTTCGCCTTCCGCCATCAGCACAACCTCGTCGGCCAGGGTCAGGGCTTCGCTCTGGTCGTGTGTCACGTAGATCAGGGTCAGCCCCAGTTCTTCGTGCAAAAGCTTGAGCTTGCGGCGCAGCTCGAACTTCACATGCGGGTCGATCACTGTGAGCGGCTCGTCGAAGAGCACGGCCGCCACGTCCGAGCGCACCAGGCCTCGTCCCAGGCTGATCTTCTGCTTTTCCGCTGCACCAAGTCCGGCTGCCCGTTTCTTCAGCAGAGGTCCCAGCTCCAGCATCTCGGCCACGTCGGCGACGCGGCGTCGAATTTCATCTGCAGGCAGGCGGCGGTTCTTCAGAGGAAAGGCAAGGTTCTGCTCGACGGTCATCGTGTCGTAGAGCACCGGGAACTGGAACACCTGTGCGATGTTCCGCTTTTCCGTCGGCAGGTCCGAAACATCGGTTCCATCGAACAGGATACGACCAGTGCTCTGGCGCACGAGGCCCGAGATGATGTTCAGCATGGAGGACTTGCCGCAACCCGAGGGGCCCAGCAGCGCGTAGGCGCGGCCGTCTTCCCAGGTCAGGTCAATCTGTTTCAGCGCGAGCCCGTTTGGGTCGGACAGGTTCCCGTCATAGGAATGACGAAGCGAGTCGATCACGATCTGGGCCATTATGCAGCCTCCGCCTGGCGAGGACCGGGTGTGGCGAGCAACTGGCCGGATGCGTCGAACAAAAAGCATCCGGCCGGATCGATCGTGACTTTGCAATCACTGCCGCTGGCCTGGGGATGCACGCCGTCCCGCTTCATCACCCATTCATGCCCGCCATATTCGAAATGGACGAAAGTCGCCGAGCCATCGACCTCGCAAAGGCTCACGCGGCCGGCAAGATCGCCGGCTTCTTCGCAGGTGGCGGGACGGATGCGATGCGGCGGCACGCCAAGCAGGCACGCCCCGGAAACACGGCCCTGCATGTGTGCGGGCAGCGCTGTGCGGATGCCGGCGAAGTTGATCGTCTGGTCTGAGACATGCCCTTCGATCACGTTCATCGGCGGGTCGTAGAAGATTTCGGCGACCTTGACCGAGCAGGGGTTGGCGTGCACCTCGGCAGCCGGACCGACCTGGATCACCCGACCTTCTTCCATGACGATCGTGGTGCCGCCCATTTGCAGCGCCTCGTCCGGCTCAGTGGTGGAATAAACAACGGTTGCGCCGCCGCCGCGAAAGATCTGTCGCAGGTCGGCACGAAGCTCTTCGCGCAGCTTGTAGTCGAGATTGACGAGCGGCTCGTCGAGCAGCAACACGCCCGCCTCCTTGACCAGCGCCCGCGCGATGGCAAGCCGCTGCTGCTGTCCGCCGGAAAGGTTCTGAGGCAGACGATCGAGAAGGTGGTCGATATGCACCATTCGCGCGGCATCCCGGACCTTGGCATCGAGTGTGGTCCGGTCCATCCGCTTGCGCCGCAACGGCGCGGCGATGTTGTCATAGACCGTGAAGGACGGGTAGTTGACGAATTGCTGGTAGACAAAGGCAATATCGCGGCGCCGCACCGGCATTCCGGTGAGATCGGTCCCGTTTTGAACCAGCGTGCCGCTATCCGGGCGATGAAGCCCTGCCAGCACGCGCAGCAGTGAGGTCTTTCCAGCGCCTGTGCGACCCAGAAGGACGTAGAGATTGCCGGGCTCGAAGGACAGGGTCACATCCTCTAGCCAGGTTTCTCCGGCCACCGTGCAGCCGACATTGTTAATTGCAAACGTCATGCTGAGGCCCCGACATAGCTGGAGGCACAATCGGGGGGTGTGTGCGGCACCCAGGCAGCAGCAAGCCGCTCGCCAACCTCCCGGTATCGGCGATAGCGCGCCTTGAGTACCTCCACACGGTCCGGATCAGGCGTGTGTGTGCGTGAGACCCGGGTCATCGCCGAGATGGCGCTTGTCAGGTCGGGCTGCAGGCCCACGGCAACGGAGGCGCACATCGCACCGCCCTTGGCGCCGAATTCTGAACCGTTAGCCACCACAAGCGGCATATTCAACGCATCGCAGAAGATCTGCGACCAGACCGGGCTCTTGGACGGGCCGCCGGACAGCAGGGCGCGGCGGATGCCATCGGTTCCAGCCTCGCCGAGCAGATAGCCGATGTCCTGGCAATGAGCGAAGACAATGCCTTCGAACACGGCCCGCAACACGTCCGGTAACTGACTTCCAGCCTGGACGCCCAGCAAACCCGCCGGCGCGCCGCTTGGTCCGCCAAAGACATAGGGAAAGAAAAGGATGCCGCAATCGCGATCGATCGCGCTTTCCACCAGATCGCTGCACACCTCGTAGATCGAGCGCCCGTTACGCCGGGCGACATCTGCCTCGGCTGCAAGCAAAGTGCTACAGACCCATTCGAGGTTGCTGGCCGAAGTCGCCCCGGCCATCGTGGCAAGATATTTTCCTTCAAGCGGATAGGCGACCTGCAAGGTTGGCAGCGGATCGAGACAAGGAATGGTGTGAAGGCGCGAATTGATGCTGAACGTGCCGGCGACTACGCCGAGTTCATCAGCGCGGGTCAGACCCGAAGCAAGTGAGCAGGCCACCACGTCATAGACGCCACGGCACACCGGAGTTCCTTCGAGAAGTCCGGTCTGTGCCGCCGCCTCGGCTGTCACATAACCGGCGATGTCCGTTGACGCACCGATTTCCGGGAGCTTCTCGATACAGTCCTCAAGGCCCGCCGCGATGAATGCATCCTTCGCATAGCAACCTTTTGAGACATCGGCGAACCCGGCGCAGCCGGCATCAGTCGGATCTGTGGAGATGTCGCCGCAAAGGCGCAGGCGGAGGAAGTCCTTGCACAGCAGTAAATGGCGGGTGCGTTTCAGCACGTCGGGGTGATGCTGCCCAAACCACCCGAGGATCGGCAGGCTTTGCCCGGCCCAGACCGCCTGTTGAATAGCGGATTCCAGTTCAGATTTCAGACCAGTCTGTTCCCAGAGAGCGATGGTTTCCGAGGATCGGGTGTCGGTCGAGCCTATTCCAGGCCGGACAACTCGCCCGTCGTCGTCCACGAAATAGAGACCGGCCCCATAGCCGACCGCAGTGACGGCTGCGATATCACCCGGCGACGTGCCCGTTCTTTCGAGCAATGTGCGGATACCCTCACAGGCGGCACGCCACATGCCGTCCGGATCCCGTTCTGTCCAGCCCGCATGCGGAAACTGAATCCGGTTCGGACTATGTTCACAGGCGATTTCGTTGCCGACGTCGTCGAACAACGCAACCTTCGTCATGGTACCGCCCGAGTCGATACCGAGTAGCCGAGCTACCATTTTTCCTCCTCCCAAATTCTCCCGCGACCTTCTGGCGGTCTTGCCGTGCTCTGCACTCACCTCCTAACTTGTAATTACATGTTGTACTATGGAGACAGACGGGCTTTCCTGTCAAGAAAAGAAATTTGCGTGAAAAATAGCGGAAAAAGGCCAGTCTACCAAAGGTTGTTCTAGAGAGCGGCTGAAGAGTGATGCTGAATTAGCTCGAATTGACACATGTTTCTCATACTTGTAATTATATGTTGGGCGGCCTTCGTAACCGGCTGCTGGGAGGATGTGATGGAAAAACGCAGCAAGATATTGGACCGCCTGAGAACTGGAGAATTCGATGGCGCGGTCCTCATCGTCGGTGGCGGCATAAACGGGGTCGGGGTTTATCGCGATCTGGCTGCGCAGGGTGTGTCAACGCTGCTTGTTGACAAGGGCGACTTTGCGTCCGGCACCAGCTCAGCGCCGTCGAGACTGATACACGGCGGCTTGCGCTATCTCGAAACCGGAGAGTTTCAACTCGTGCGCGAGTCCGTCGAGGAACGGAATCGCCTGCTGCTGAACGCGCCACATCTCGTAAAGCCGATCCCGGTCTGGGTTCCGGCGCTCAGCCGGTTAGGTGGCGTGATGTCCGCAGGGCTCCGCTTTTTGCGGCTGAAACGAACGCCCGGCGCGAAGGGGTCAATCGTGGTGCGTATGGGGCTCGCGCTTTTCGATCGCTTCGGCGACAAGGGTCGCACCATGCCCCGTCATCGGCCCGTCCCTATCTCAGAGGCACGCAAGCAAATCGGCCTTGCGCGCGCAGTGCGGGCAGTGCTGGAATATTGGGATGCTCGCATCGTCTCACCAGAGCGCTACACGCTTGAACTTGTCGAGGATGCCGAAACTGACTGCCCCTCTTCCGGCGCGCTTCCCTATACAGAGGTTTCCGGACTGGCCAATGGCCGCCTGAGCCTGACTGACGGCATCACTGGCGAAACAATGACGGTGCGGCCAGGGCTGGTTATCAACTGCGCTGGCCCCTGGATCGACGAGGTCGATGCGAATATCGGCATTTCCGAGCCGCTCAGCGAAGGAACGAAGGGATCGCATCTGGTGCTTGAACGCCCGGACCTCGTGTGCGATCTCAACGGCGCGATGCTCTATTTTGAAACGCACGACCATCGCGCCTGCCTGGTCTATGCGCTCGATGATAAGATGGTTCTTCTGGGTACGACCGATCTGCGTACGAAGGAGATTGATACCGCACGGTGCAGCGACGAAGAGATCGAGTACCTGTTCGGCGTCCTGCAAGATGTCTTGCCCCAAAGTCGCCCGGAACGCGAACAGATACGATACAGCTTCGCTGGCGTTCGTCCGCTGCCGCGCAGCGATGCCGGCGCAACCGGGGCAATCAGCCGAGATCACAGCTTCCGCGACTTTCCGACAAATCAGGCCCGGCCCTTCGAGGTGGTGACGCTGGTTGGCGGCAAATGGACGACCTACCGCGCCTGCGCCGAACAGCTTGTTGACCATATCCTGCCCCGCCTGAACAAGAAACGCATCCGCTCGACTCTGACGCTTCCGGTCGGTGGCGGTCGGGATTTTCCAAAGGAGGCCGCTGCGCGCAATGCGCTGGTTGCCGAGGTGGCCAGGGACGGCGGTATCGAGACAGCGGCGGCAGAGCGGTTTGTCAACCGGTACGGCACCCGCGCCAGGAAAATCGCTCTGGACCTCGATGAGGCCGGGCGCGTGGAGTTGCCCGGTGTCCCGGGGTATCTTGTCGGAGAAATCCGCTATATGGCGCGGCACGAGCGTGTCTCGCGGTTTCATGATATCGTGCTACGTCGCAGCCTGCTGGCTTTCGAGGGTCTCGCATCTGAGGCCAACCTGAATGCATTGGCGGATATTATCGCGCCGGAGTTGGGCTGGACCCAGACGCAGCGAGACGATGAAGTCGCGGAGCTTCTTGAGCAGCTCCGGGATCGGCATCATGTTTCGTACATACATGACAAGAGTGAGGCAGACATATATGACGAAGCCACCGTTGCCTGATATCGCGGGTGCTGCCAACACGGATGTCGTTTCACGGTCTGACGACAATCTGCGGCTACCGCTTTGGGCACAGCTGAAGGTCTGGCTTATGACCCAGATCGCAAGTGGCGAGCTGCCTCCCCACACCCAATTGCCATCCGAAGCTGAACTCTGCCGCCGCTTTGGGGTGTCGCGAACAGTGGTGCGCGAGGCGCTCAAACAGCTCGTCATGGAACAGCGCATCTACAAGATGCAGGGCAAAGGATCCTTCGTAAGCGAGCCTCGCACAGATCAGGATTTCGTCGGCTCAACAATGTCGTTTACCAGCGATCTGCAGCGATCAGGGCACATCGTAACACGCCAGTTATTGAACCAATGCCTGCGCCAGCCAACTGATGAAGAAGCGAGGCTGCTTCAGTTGACCGACGATGAGGCCGAGATTGTCGAGATCGACCGGGTACTTTTCGTCGATGGCGAACCCCGCACGCGCGTGACGGCGGTCCTGCGGGCTTCGGCGGTGCCGGGCCTTGCCGCAACTCCGATGGGCAACCGCTCTCTCTATCAAACGTTGCAGCAGCGATACGGAATCGTCCTGAAAAAAGCCGAACGCTGGGTCAGCGCTGCAAATTCCGACGCCGATACTGCTTCGCTGCTGAATATAGAACCGGGCAGCGCAATTTTGAATATTCAGTCCGTCTCTACCGATCAGAATGGTCGCAGGATCGAGCTGTATTTTGCGCAACACAGGACGGACAAATCGCGGCTGCATTTCTTTATCAAGTGACTATGTGGACACCCCGACGAGCATTACTCGATGCCTTCACGACAGACCCGTAGGCCGCCCTTGGCGACAGAACCGCAGCGGGATATTGGTGCCAGTCGGGAAGCGATCGGCAAATGGATGAACCGGTTTGACCGGCACTTCGTCCGCTCCTAGCACGGCATGGATCAGCCCGAAGCGCTCCGGCTCGACTATCGCCTCATCGAAGAGATCGCTTTCGCCTCTCACACTATCGCCCCCATTTAGCGCCGTCTCGCTTATTTCGTGACGGTGCCTCAACCGGTGCATTCGCCCCGGCAATCTTAGTCCCCGCAACCCGACCTCACTTTCCAGGACCGTACTTGGTTTCACGCGTCGTCATCTTTAGCCGCCAAGTGACCCGCCTGTAGGTCAACTGATTTGACACACAGGTTGCGACCTGTATCCGCCGGGACCGACCACGCCCAAATGACAAATTGCACGTGGAAGAGCTCGTCATACCGGCCAACGGCGAAAGACTGTGCTAGCGGCGGGCTGTCGATTTAAACGATGATCGCATGACATCCTGCTCAATCTCATCTCAATGCAAAGGCGGCTTGGGGTTTCTTCGGCGCGCTGGTCACGCAATTCGGCGAGCCCGGGGTCGACGTCACCGATAACTATACCAAGCCGATCGTGCTCCTGGCACCCTGGGCTGGCTATCGTGCAAACAAAGGTTTTCGCAATCGGATTGAGGGAAATTACAGGCTGACAGGACGACGAGAAAATCATGGGGCGTTCTAAGTCGTCACGACACGTTTATCCCACTTGGCCGCCCCCACCTCCGTTACACATCATCCATTTGAATCTGTCCCTACGCATCGATTCCAATGATTCATTGGACCGCAGATGGGAAGTCCTCGAGACTTGGGGGATGGAACCTGGTGATACCCCTCTTCTGCTCAAACGCGTGGACCCCGGCCGGAACATGGACCGGTTCTACCACCTGTCGGTCGAGCCGACCCTGTTCGGTGGATTTGCCGTGCGACGGACATGGGGACGTGTGGGCACCTGGGGACGGACGCGGCTGGATCTCTTTGCCGATGTCTCATCGGCTGTGGCCCATCAGCAGAAACTGGCAGCGCAAAAACACAGGCGCGGGTATTGTCCGCAGTGAGGCAGTGGCGGGCGCCTGATCCCACGTTTCATGGGATCTTCCTCTGACAGATCACTAAATCAGAAATCACAGAATACCCCAGGCCCTGTATCTGTCGCGGCCTGTGAGCTCGCGTGGCAATGCCGGGCCAAGCTGGCGGATCATGCGGTCGACGGCGGCGGCGGTGACGCCGAGGGTCTGGCGCGCCATCGGAATGGTTACCAACGGCCGGGACAGGAACATCTGCGCAAACTCCGGCAGCCGGGAGTGGCTTCGGCACGCCTGGCAATGGCGCGCCAGTTGCTCCTGTGCGATCGACAGCCGGTCCAGTTGATCCATGGTTTCCTGGGCGGCTTTTTCAAAGCCGGTGAGGAAGCCGGAGATGCGTGTCTGGAACGGATCCTTGCGGCGCCAGCGGAAAGGGGATTTCCGCAAGCCGGCGGACAGGTTCGGCAGAT
>NZ_VIRG01000068.1 GCF_008107695.1 Stappia sp. BW2
TCGCAAGATGACAGACTCAGCAGCGATAAGTAACGCTTATCGAAGGTTAGACATCTTGGCCGTCCCATGCTAGAAAACAGGTCAGTGCCCACCTCTCATGAAGCTGTCAGCGATGCCCGAAAGCCCCCTCCCCGCTTCCCGTCTCACGTCGCGGCCCGCGATTGACGAGGCTTCAGATCAGCCTTTGAGCCGGAAGATCGAAAACCTGGATGCGCTGGCCGCCATCTTGCCGGCCCTTGCCGGGCCGGATCGTACCGATCAGCTGGTCGCCTTGCTCAGTGAGGAGGACATTGCCACCCTGCGGCATCTGGCAAGCGAAGGGATTGGCGAAAACTCCCTCAGGGCCCTCACCTCCGATTGTTCCTATCTGGAAGGCTGGTGCCTGGCGGCGACGGGAGATCCCCTGCCCTGGCCGGCGCCGGTGCCGCTGATCCTGAAATTCGTTGCCCATCACCTGTGGGATCCGGAGCGGCGAAAAGCTTATCCTGCACATGGTATCCCCGAGGACGTCGCCCTTGCGCTGGAGGATCTGAAGCTTCTCAGGAAGGCAAAGGGAGACGGAGCGCACCGGCAGCCTCATGCGCATTCGACCGTTCAGAGACGTCTTGCTTCCTGGTCGACGTTGCATCGCTGGCGCGGTCTTGAAGGGGCGTTCTCGGCTCCCGACGTGCGCTCGGCCCTGCGTCTGGCCAGCCGCGTTGCCGGCAGGCCGAAGGTTAGAAAAAGCCGGCGGGCAGTGACCGCGGATCTGCTGGAGCGATTGCTTGCGACCTGCAACGGTTCGGATCTTGCCACACCCTCTCTTGCCGATCTGCGCGACAAGGCGCTTTTGCTGGCGGGCTTCGCCTCCGGTGGCCGGCGGCGATCCGAACTGTCCGGTTTGCGCCTCAGCCAGATCATCTGGGAAGAACCCCTGCCTGCGGATCCTGCCGATCCTGACAGCCCTCTGCTGCCGGCGGCGAGCCTGCGGCTTGGCCGCACCAAGACCGAAGACGCTTCCGACGACAATGCGGTGCTGCTGATTGGGCGTCCGGTCGAGGCGCTGAAAACCTGGCTGGAGGCTGCAAATCTTCAAGAAGGCGCGGTTTTCCGGGCGATTGATCGCTGGGGCAACGTCAAGGCGCGTGGTCTCACGCCGCAATCGGTCAACGCCATCGTGAAAAGCCGCTGCGTTCTGGCCGGGCTCGACCCGGCGGAGTTTTCCGCCCATGGTCTGCGCTCCGGGTTTCTGACAGAGGCCGCCAATCGCGATATCCCCATTCAGGACGCCATGCAGCAGTCCCGCCACCGGTCCCTCGCCCAGGCCTCAAGCTACTATAACGATGCGGGACGCAACCGGAGACGGTCGGCCAGAATGCTGGGGTGATTTTGGGGGCAGGTCATCAGGTCCGTAAGATCCGGACAGATCTTGATTGGGTCTGTCATGTGCGATTTACCCCACAAAAAATAGTCTGTGGTGTAGCAAGTATGCTATTTATACCCCACGAAAAAAAGTATGTGGGGTAAGATGCCGATCTCTTATCATAGTGCAATTGGAACTGCAGCCTGGACCGACCTGCGTCGTTCGTTGATCGACAGCACCGTTTCGGATCTCCGGGGTGTGCCACGATCCAAAGTGGTCGGTACGAAAACCTACTGGTATGATCACTTCCGCGTCGGCAACAAAACTGTAGATCGATACATCGGCGAAGACACACCGGAGCTGCGCAACCGATTGGACCGGCAAACTGAAATCGCAGATGCTGCCAAGCAGGCAGATCGTGAGCGCGCCAGGTTGATGCGTGTGCTGCGGGCCGAAGGGTATCTGTTCGCGGATGTAGGGTCCGGTCAGGTTGTCTCGGCAATGGCCAAAGCCGGTGTCTTTCGTCTGGGGGGAACGATCGTCGGAACGCACGCCTTTCGCTGCTATGAAGGCGAGCTCGGCTTCCGGATTGGCTTTGATCAATCGGCAACTACGGACGATGTTGATATTGCGAGTTTTGAGCGCTTGTCCCTCGCTCTCGCGGATACGGTTGAACCTCCGCTTGCAGAGGTCTTTTCCGAACTTCAATTTGATCCGCTGCCAACACTTGAGAGCGACAAAACCTGGCGTTGGCGGCAGTCAACCCGCCAGACTCTGGTGGAATTCCTGACGCCTTCCTTTGAAGAGGATGAGGGGATCCGAGATCTTCCTGCGCTTGGGGTCAATGCACAGAGCTTACACTTCCTCAATTACCTGATTGCCGAGCCAGTTCGTGTTCCCTTTCTGTATAGATCCGGAGTGTTGGTGCAAGTCCCGCGGCCGGAACGCTTTGCAGTTCACAAGCTGATTGTCGCCGACAGAAGACAAGGCGGACCGGATGCCCTTAAAGCCCACAAGGACCGTGCACAGGCGGCATTTCTGATCGAAGCCTTGAGGGAAATCAGACCCGACGATCTGATTGAAGCTTACGAGTTGGCGATCGGGTCCGGTCCGGCGTGGCGAACGAGAATCCTGGCAAGTCTGAAGCGCATGCCGGCCACAGCCGAATTGCTTCACTCACTGCTTTGAGTGGGCTTGAGGATGTGGACGGTCTCCTGGTTCGGTCCCTCGCCCAGACCTCCCGCAAATGCCGCGACGCTGGTCATAGCACAAGGCGGTCCGAAGCGTGCCTATGAGGGGAGTTTCCGTGTATTGATCAATGGCGAACCGAATGGATCTGACGCGCTAGGCCGCGCGTTCGAAGGCCTCCTCCCGGTATTCCCCGAGATCGGAATGGTATCAAGCAGGTGATCGAAGATCAGTTCAAAGTCGCGCTCAGCAGTGGTCGAATACTCAAGGGTCCACACGGAGGCCACGCCGCTTTCGCTCGATCATGGCTTCCACGCGGATTCCCATTTCTGCAGCAGAGACAGAAGGACCATTCATCCTCTGCCCGATGAGCTCACGGAGAGCTTGTGTTTCGAGAGACTCAAGCTCGGTTTTCTGGCGCAAACGCTCCAGCCCCTGCTACTGAACCGAACTCAGGCTTGAAGTTTCGCGGAACTCAACAAGAGCGCGCGCAAAAAGCATCCTGCTGTTCGGTCAACGAAATGGAGGACTTAACGCTCACGGGTGTTCTCGTTCCGCAAGAAGGTGCTACTCAGTAGCATTAACGTCAAGATCCTCGAACTATCCCTTGTTTGACCGAACCTGGATCGACTTCATGCGCCTCGGTTCGAAGCCAAAAGCTACTTCTTGCGGGGCTTGCGCGTCTGTTTGGCCCGTTGTTGCCCGAGGCCCATCTTCTTGGCGAGTTCGGAGCGAGCTGCAGCATAGTTGGGGGCGACCATCGGATAATCCGCCGGAAGGTTCCATTTTGCCCGGTAGTCTTCAGGGGTCAGGTCGTAGTGGGTCCGAAGGTGCCGTTTCAGCGACTTGAATTTCTTTCCGTCTTCCAGGCAGATAATGAAATCGTTTCCGACGGATTTCTTGACCGGCACCGCGGGAACGAGTTCCACAACTTCCGGCTCCTGGGCTTTCTGTGCGGACGAGGTCAGCGCCTTGTGCACGGAAGCTATCAGGTCTGCCAATTCGGGAGCGGCAACCGTGTTGTTGGCCACATAGGCCGAAACGATATCGCTTGTTAGCTCGATGAAGGCTGCATCCTGAACGAAGTCATCTTCTGGTGTATTGGTCATGATTTTCCTTATGGGCAGGGTGTCTCTTGAGACAGGCACCAATAGTTATTCCGGCTGAAACGCAATGAAACGTTTTACATTCCATTTATTATTTGTGCAATGAGACCAAGACAAAGAGTATATTTCGACTTTATTTCTCGAGCGGGTCGTGTGACGGACTGTCGGATAATTTGTGCTTGAGGCCTGTCTCCCTCACCATCTGACGAACCGTTTGCCGAATTTGACGGCGAATTTGGTCTCGGCCCCCAACCACTTGTGATGCAGCTACTTACATTCCGCGGCGGTCTGATTGAAAACCAGATACAGCAGCTTCGAGTTCAGCGCCTCGATGGCGTTCTGGGTTTAGAGGATCCGCCGTACGCTTTCGAGAGAGGCGAAGAACGGGATCAGATCGATCTATTTTCTCTACCAGCTCGGCGCGATCGCCGGGTTAGGCTGCTCCCATCGCAGGTTTCGAACGGTTCCATGGCCCCTCACCCGGTATCGTGTCGTCGGATCCATAGATGGTCCCGGACCTCGCGCTCCCTCTTGCTCCGCGCCAAGGTAGAGAAGATCTTGCCGACAAAAGCCGGGAAACGGTGCGGGTGTTTGGCGATCAGCTTCGGGTCGACCACCTAGAATGATCACGTGGGATATCACGGCTGATTTTCGACGTGCCGGTCTGCCCCAACTTCTCCGAACTGCCGTCGCGACGATTGGTTCGGCCACCCTTCCCTTCTTAGTCGTGATGCCCATCAAGTTCGACGTATGAAAAGCGCATCAACAGCGTTTTGTTTAAATAATCCAACAGCCTGCGTCTGCTGTGTTGCAGATCACAGGTTCCTTCCCTTCATAGGCTTACATGTGGTTCAAGGACATCCCGAACTTTTCGAAGAGACCTGATCATGCCACTTAACTTTCAGCAATTCAGACAAGAGATCAATGCGCTCGTAGGCGTCTACAGGGCGGATAATGCCTGGATTGCCCATTGGACGCGCTGGGACCAACCCAATCACATGGACTATTATATCGATGCCGCTTTCCGGCTTTACCAGACGACCGCACGGAATCAGTTGAAGATGACGATTCTCGGGGGGGCCAGTATCCGGACTTGCAAGGAACTGATCGCCAATTTCGGGATAACCGCGGCAAACGGCATTCAGGATCAGCAAACGGTCTGGATTGCACAGCAGGAAGAATACCGTCGCAGGAGAGGCAGGGGCGAGGGCCAGGACGGGGCAGACAAAAAGGTGGCAAGAAGAAACCCGATAGCGGTGCAAGGCGTCGGAAGCATTCTGAGCGAAAAGGCCTGGACTCCGATTCTGAACGACGCCCTGATCATCGGTGCGGCGACGGGCCATCAGACAGTCCACATTGCGCTTGAAGCACGCGAAGCCGCGATCTGGCGTGAGTGCGAGGAAGAAGCCAGGCAATGGGAGGCCCAGAACCTGGGCATCCGGATCGATTATCCCACATGGGCCTGGCAGGAATTCATGAACCGGAATATTGGAATGCTGTGGAACCAGCACCACCAAGTTCCGAAGGTGCTGGCCCGGGAGCTGATCGGACTGTCGTTTGCCGGATACAAGCCGGTTTTCCGCTATCAGGAGCTCTTTTTTACGCCCAATCCCCACACGCCGGACCCCACGTTCAAAGAGTATACCGACGGCCTGAATGAGTTGGGGTTCCATACAAATGATGGGCGCGTCAACGTGATGAAGCACATTTCCGAGTTTCTGTTTGACGACGAGAGAGCAGTCTGCGTTCCCGGTGACGAATATATCTGAGCGGGATGAGAAGCAGCAGGTCTCGGCGAGGGACCGGCTGAATCTGAATATGTATCCGGACAACACGGGGCCGCTTTCCTTCGAAGGCGGCCCCGGTTTCGAGTGCGTTCGACTAGAACAGAAATCGCTCCTTTACGGGTGTCCCAGGAACAACCGGCTGAGCGGGCCTGATAGACACCGCCGATTTTGATCCGGGAAACATTGCGATACAAACGGATCGATCCGAAGGATGCAAAGACGACGGTAAAAGCGTGGCTTGATACAGCGCCGAACGAAGGGCGACGTTCGGATCATTCCAAAGCTTTCTTTGCCGAGTTGACCGCCCGCAAGTCCACAGCACTTCGTTATGAACTTGCCAAGACCCCCGACCTTCCCCTTGGCGTTAGCGCTCACTCCGTGGCCATCAAGGTTCTCTGCAAGCATCAGGAACATGGACTCATGGCGCGGGTTTAGTGTCGCTCGACAGCGCTTGCCTTGACAGGTCCTTCAAGGACGCGGCCCAGGGCCCAGATCACGTTGCAATTGACCCCATTCTGATATGCGAGAGTTCCGTCCTTCCCGGCGGCCCGTTGTGCTTTGGGACTGGTGTATGGGCGGCTTCCAGGCTGAGTTGCTTCACCTGCAAGCCTTCCCTGTTGATCAGTCGATGAATGCAATCGGCAATGGCCAGGGCTTCTGCGGTGCGGGCGTGGAGCACTACAACAGGATTGCCGAGCCCCTCGACCTCGACGTAGCCGATTACTTCCAGCCGACCACCGAAGCGCAACTTCGCCCGAGTCAAACACTGGCCGATTGCGCCCCCGTAAAGGAACCAGCAGCAAGTTTGAAAAGTGGCGTTATACGAACCCGGTAAAACACGCCTGTTCCGCCGAGCCAGGAAATGCCATGTGACGACCGCAGACGTCGCGGCTCGTATGGTCTCGACCATCTCGCCCGGCCTGAGGACGACAGCACATTTGAACCGGGTAGGGGGGAGGCGGTTCAAGTGTCTGCTCTGCTTGAAAACAGGCGTGGTCAGAATGAGATTTGCATGGTCGAGTGTCGGCATAAAGGGAGCGACATCGAGCGCCGTCTTGGCGTTGCCGTGGTTGCGGAATGTCTTCTGGAATATGTACGGAGCGCGTCAGGGACTAGCTGGAGTTTCCAGGCGTCATCCTGAACCCGCCGTTCTTTCAGGTCCGGAAACATCAGAAGGCAGCGTTGGTCTTCTCGGGCGACATGGACGCACAGAAGCTGCAAATCCTGCCGCCCTGGTTCCGATCGCCTTTGAATATGGCGACGTGGAAGTGATTGAAGCTTTGCTGGATGAGACTGCCTCCACCTGCCGGGCGACGGCTAAAATAGAGAGAATCACTTCCGGTCAGGCGATGTCGTGACGGCCATCGTTTATTGACGCCATGTATTTTGAGAGAAGAGCCGCGTTCCCTCAAACGCAAATCGGTGCACAAGCGGGCGAGCCTTTCTGCCGGATATTGTTGCGTTCAGACAGGTTTCATCTGCAGGGTTTCGGCCAACAAAAATGGCCTCGTAACGAGGTGCGTGAAAAAAAGTGTTGTTTGTCAGCTTGTTAAGGCCGTGACATCTGTCACGCGGTGTCGACCAAATCCTGTGAGATCGCATTGGTGTTCCGGATGCAGGCTCGTCGAAAAGCCGTTTCTGGAAATGCTGTGCAGTCTAACCGTCTGAATTGACTCAGAAAGTTAACAGGGGTTAACCAAAAACGCATTGACAGGAATCGTTATTTCATTCTTTTTCGTAACCGACACTTTTTTCCTTAAAACGCAGTTTTTTGCGTCGGAGCTAGAAGACATGACCGAAACCGTCGAGGTTGAGGAGACTTTGGATCCCAGCAGCACGCGAGGGCAAATCTCTCGTTTTTCCGCGTTGCTCAGCACGCAAATCAAAAATAACTGGCAAGTGAACTATCCGCCAGAAGCGCGAAAGCAACTTCGGTCGTTTTCTTCATCTGAAGTTGCCGATCTTGTCGGCATTTCACCTGCTACGCTGCGACAGATGTCTTTGGACGGGGAGGGGCCGATGCCGGACCGCTCCGAAGGCAACAGGCGCATATACTCTCTTGAGCAGATCAATGAATTGCGGAAGTTCCTGGCGGAGCGGCGTCCTTCGCAGGCGACGTCTTTCGATCCGCAGCGCCGCGATGGCGACAAGATGCAGGTTGTCGCTATTGCGAACTTCAAGGGTGGATGCGCCAAGACGACAACCGCACTGCACCTGGCTCAGTTTCTTGCGTTGCAAGGCCTCAGAGTGTTGGCGATCGATCTGGACACGCAGGCCAGCCTGACTGAGATGCTTGGCGTGCAGCCTGTTCTGGAGGTGGGCGACAACGAAACGGTCTTTGCGGTGCTGCGGTATGATGAAGAGCGACGGACGCTCCCGGAAGTGATCCGCCCTACGTATTTCGCTGGACTGGATATCGTTCCTGGTCAGAGCGAGCTTCAGTACTTTGACTATGAGACGCCTGCAGCAATTGTCAGCAACAACTTCCTGGGCGACGAGTACTTCATACGCCGCCTTGCGACATCGCTTCGCAGCGTGGAGGACAAGTATGATGTTGTGGTGATCGATGCTCCGCCGCAGTTGTCGTATTTGACGTTGAATGCGGTGTATGCAGCGACCGGTCTCATCATACCGGTTCAGTCGGCGATGATAGACGTCGCGAGCATGAACCAGTTTCTCTATATGCTGGACGAAATGCTCGAACAGATGGCTCACTTCGGTGCATCAGTTGATCATGACTTCCTCCGTTTTCTACTGACGCGACACGTTCCTCACGACGTGCCTCAGGTGAACATTGCCGCCTTGCTTCGTTCACTGTTTGGCGAAAGCGTTCTGACGTCTGCCGTGCTGGAGACGACCGCCATCACAAACGCAGGTCTTGAGAACAAGACACTGTATGAATTGGAACGCGGGGCCGTTAGCCGAGATACCTATATTCGTGCGATCGAAGCTGTGAACGCGGCGAATAAAGAGATTTACGGTGAAATCCTGAAAGTCTGGGGCCGCAAATGACCAGCTCAAAAGCTTCCACCAGGGCGAAGAAGCTGGCAGGCATGTTCGGCCAGGTTGATCCCGAAGCGCTTGCCAAGCAGGCGGCGAACGAAAAATCGACCGAAAAGTCGATGACAACGGCTCCAACCAAGGCGCTGCAGGCAAGCTTTGCAAGCATTGAGAAGGACAATCTCAGCCTCAGGGAAGAACTTAAAAAATCAAAGGTACATGAGCTCGACCCTGATCTCGTACTCGCGTCCTTGATTCCGGATCGCATGGAATGGACGGAGGATGATCCCCAGTTTCAAAGTTTGGTGGCTTCGATGGAGGCTTCCGGACAGAAACTGCCAATCCTGGTTCGGCCACACCCCGACGTCGATGGTGCCTACCAGCTTGCATATGGTGCAAGACGGAACAAAGCGGCCAAGGTTCTGGGCCGCAAGGTCAGGGCGTTTGTTGAAGACCTTTCGGACGAGCAGCTCGTCGTCGCGCAGGGGTTGGAGAACAATGAGCGAAAGAACCTCAGCTTCATTGAACAAGCGATGTATGCGCAGGCCCTGACGCAGGCTGGTTACAGCCGAAAGGTGATTGCTGAATCCGTCGGTGTGGGGAACGAGACGATCATCTCCAAGATGACGGCGATTGCCGGACAAGTTCCGAGAGATATCTGCATTTCCATCGGACCGGCGCCAAAAATCGGGCGAACCAGGTGGGAAGCTTTTGGACAGCTTATTGAGAAAGGCAGCCGTAAGGCATCCATTGTCGAGGCTGTGCGGGGGTTGCCCGGTCACGAAATCTGGACGAACGCGGATTCGAACAAGCGCTTCGAGCTGGCGATGCGCGCTGCAGAAAAGGCAGACAAAGCCAGAACAGCGAATCCGAAACCATCGAAAATGCCGATCCAGTCGAGCACGCGTTCCTACGGGAATATCGAGCGATCTCCGAGTGCGATGAAAATCACCATCAACGTCAAGAGCGAGCCGAAATTCGCGAATTTCGTCGCGGAGCGGATGGCGACGTTGATCACCGAATTCGAGAATCTGGAAAGGGGAGGGGAAAGCAACGAGGAAGACTGAAACGAAAAGAACCCGCCACAAGGGCGGGTCCTCATTCGAGATAGGCTAAGTGCCTAAAATCTCAACTGCACACCTGAGATTCTAGAATCACTTTGGCCGCGTGGCAAGTTCTGTCTGTGAACAGAACACGATTTGTTGCGCCCTTTTGCCTGTCTCCCATTCAAAATTCATAGGTCCGGTCGCGTTGGGTCGCTTCCGGAGAAGGGGGACTTATGTCCACTGCTCAGCAGATTGCGAGTTTTCGCAAGGTTTCTGCAGGGGTTCTTGCGAGCG
>NZ_VIRG01000057.1 GCF_008107695.1 Stappia sp. BW2
CGGCATGAACAAGTAGCCTACCACCTAACCTGACGGGATCGTCCAATCCGGACGAGGTTCGTGGATGAAGCCGAAAATGTCTGCTGCGCAACTTGAAGCGCGCCGGAAAGCAGGGCTCTCCACTACCGATCCGACACATGCATGCAGCGGCGCCATTTCGAACGCCAAACCAGACTGCGAAGAGAAGCGTGACCCGGACAAACGATCCTTGATCATTCAAAAGAAGGAAAACGAGCTTGACCCAGACACCCAATTAGAGAAGCTGCCGTTCGGCTACCGATCGAAGAACTGCTGGTTCATGAGCGTTCTATCCTCGTCCAATCTCGGCCGAGGAGACAACCAGAATTCTGCACGGCTTCCCGAACGCCTCTCCCTGGCGCCTGGTGCGTGCTTGCGATGCTCACGCCGCTTCTTTTTTCACGCAGTCCCGCTCGGCTACGCCTTGCCAGCGTTCTTCCGTACGAACTCAGTGAAGGTGTCCATCCAGGACTGGAAGAAGTCTTTGCTATCGTCGGCGAAGGCGCCGTCTTCATTCACAAGGTCGTCTTGCCACTGAATGTACATCTCGGGCTGGCCCAGTGTGGGCATGTCGAAGAAGGCAAGCGACGTTCTCAGATGTGATTGGGCGATCGCCGTGCCCGTGCTTCCGGGCGAGACGCCGACGGTGCCTGCGGGAAGGCCAGACCAGGAATTGTCACCATAGGGGCGCGAGCCGAGATCGAGGGCGTTCTTGAGCACGCCGGGCACCGAACGGTTGTATTCGGGCGTGACGATAAAGACACCGTTGGAGCCTTTCACTGCGGCCTTCATCTGCCGCACCGTATCAGCTTGGTTGTCGTCGTCATCCTGATTGTAGTGCGGGAGGTTGCCGATTGAGATTTCGAAAAACTCGAAATCATCGGGCGCAAGCCGGATCAGCGCCTCGGCGACAGTGCGGTTAAATGATTCCTTGCGCAGGCTGCCGATGAGGGTGGCAATACGATAGGTCATGGTCGGTCTCCTTTTGTGGTCGAAATTGGCGATCAGAGGCTGGGCTGTTTCTCGCGCAGCTCTGCATCGATCAGGTCTGGCAGTTCGGTGACGGCAATACCCTCTCGGTCATTGAACGTTCCTGCCTTGTCCCACGATACGCCACGGCCGATCGCGAAGGCGGCACGGTACTTGGCCATCATGTCGTTCGGGGTCTTTGCCAGTTCGTCCATCAGGAAGGGCACGGTCCACACCGACCGCTTGAACGGACGGCCGAGCGACGCCTCCAGCTTGTCCGCGACTTCGCCGTAGGTGACGGTGTCCCCGGCAAGGAAGACGATCTCGTTGCGGATGGTCGGCTCGAAGAACACGATCGCGGCGGTGAGCTTGCCGATGTCCTCGGGCGTCGTCAGGGTCACCGCAGTCTCGAGGCTACCAAGTGCGCGGACTTCGTCGTTCTTCAAGTCGACAACGCCGAACTCAGGTTCGAATAGATAGCTCATGAACATGCCGGTGGAGATAATGACCCACTCCATCTTGTCCTGCGAGCGCAGCAGTTCGCGCACGTCGAGCTGTGCGTCGAAGATGTCCTGCGGGCCACCACGGCCGATCGCCTCGAAATCGACGCCGAACTGCCACGGGAAATAGCGCGGAATACCGGATTGCAAGGCTGCCTTAGCAAGCTTCATCGGCGTGTTAATGCCCGCCGCATAGCCAACGCAGCCGATCACGGTGTCGTAGCCCGAGAACAAGGAGGCCAATTCGTCGATCGTATCGTTCACCAGGTCTGCGAGAACGATTTCGATGCCAGCCTCGCGGATCTCGGCGATGTCGCGCTGCTTGGCCGGGTCGCCCGATTCCACGGCGCTTTCGCGGAGGAGGACGCTGATCTTCGCGCCATCGCTGTCTTTCGCACGGCGCGCAAGGTTGCGCAGGACCGGCATCCCAAGCTCACCGGCGCCGAGCACCAGAATATTGTGTGACTTCACCTCGGATGGTGTATTTTCCATGTCTTGAACTCTTTCACAATTGGTTGCCTTCCCCATTTGGTGATCCATCGAAACCTGCGAAAGAACGGTACATGGATGATACTGCTGTCAGATCGTTGAGCCAGGAGGACATCCTGCGCTATTCGCAGACCGTTTGTGACGGGCTGAGGGAAGATGACGACGGACTGCGACGCGAGGTTCTGGCCCATGCCGGCAATCGCTGGTCGCTCGGCGTCATTCACACGCTCGGCGTTTACGGACAGCTTCGCCATACAGAGATCGGTCGGCGCATGCACGGCGTCACGCAACGGATGCTGACACGCACGCTTCGCCATCTGGAGCGGGACGGTCTTGTCATTCGCCATGATTTTGACGAGGTGGTGCCGCACGTCGAATATTCCCTCTCGGACGCTGGCCTCGAGCTGCTCATCCGGATGGTCCCGCTCTGGACCTGGATCGTCGACAACGCGGCGAGTTTCCGGCAGTCGAGGCAGGCCTTCGACGAGAAGAACGACGACGCCTGACGGCACGGCCCCCAGTTGAGCCAGTGAGGGCGGCAGCGCGTAGGTTTCGCGCAGCGCCAGTTACGGTTCGACCGACCGCCGCATCGCGTCCCGGAACAGCTCTGCGACTGGATTTGCCGGAAGCCCGTCCCTCTGCCGGGCGGAGTACATGCCAAGCTCCCAAACTGGGAAACGGCCGTTCCGAAGGGTGACGTCGAGCGCGGCGATCCGATGGGTTTCGATCAAAACGCGCGGCACCATCGCCAAACCGAACCCGCGTTCGACGAACTGGAGCAGCAGCGAGAAGTCGTCGACTTCGAACGAGGTAGTCCGATAGATAGTTTCGGCCGAGAAGACCTGATCGACCATCTGGCGCAGCCCCCACCGAGCCGTCAGATCTACGAAGCGCTCTTCCCGAATCGCCTCGAACCGAACATCCCGCTCGCCGACGAGGTGATGGTCCGCCGAGCCCACAATCGCCATAGGCGACGAAACCACCGACACGACGTCGAGCCCGCTGTGGTTCACGGCATAGGTCGGAATGAAGGCGAGGTCGACCGTTCCACGACGCAAATCGAGGCTCAGGTCGCTGGGGCGCGTCTCGCGCACGCTGATCTCCACGTTCGGGTAGACCGTCCGGAACTCGTGCATCAGGCGCGGGATGTCGAGGCTCGGAACGAGGCTCTGGATCATCGATACGACGATGCGTCCGGAAGCGCCGGCACGCACTTGTCCGATGGATCGCCGGGCGTCCCGAAGGGCCAATAACACGCGGCGCGCTTCGGGGAGAAAGGCCTGCCCCGCAGGGCTGAGTTCCACCCGGCGGGTGTTCCGGATGAAAAGCGAGGCACCCATCTCCGCTTCCAGCGATCTGATCGCTGACGAGAGACCGGATTGGACGATGCCGCATCGTTCGGCGGCCTTGCTGAAATGCTGTTCCTCAGCGGCCGCCACGAAAAGTTCGATTTGTCGGATTTCCATCGGCACTCCAATTGATCTCTCTGGGAGATAAAATCTATCCGATATATTCGTTTGAGCCAATGATGCGCTGCAAGTATAGCCGCGGGATGCAAACTTCAGATCGTTCCACCATGCCCGCCTGCAAGCCCGCCCTCGCATCGACACCCGTTGTCGAAGGTTCGAAGTTTCCCGCGATCCGCACGGCGCTGAGCATCTTGCTCGTGCTTCTCGCGGCGCTGAATCTTCGGCCGCTGCTGGCCAGCGTTGCCCCGTTGCTGCACGATATCCAGACTGACCTTGGCCTGTCGAACCTCTGGGTGAGCGTCCTGATGACCGTTCCGGTCGTCTGCCTCGGGATATTCGGGCCGCTGGCGGCGCCCCTGTCCCGCAGGTTCGGGCTCGAGGGGGTCCTTCTGGCCGCCGTCGCGACTGCTCTTGCTGGGGCGCTCCTGCGCTCGTTTGGGCTTGTGCCGCTCTATGTCGGCACCGTCCTCATCGGGGCAGGCATCTCGCTCCTCGGCATCCTCACGCCGGTCCTTATCAAGCGGGACTTCTCCGACAAGGTCGGCATGATGATGGGCCTTTTCGCGATGATGCTGGGCCTCGGCGCGGCGGCCTCGACGGCGGCCGTCATTCCCGTCACACAAGCCCTTGGCGGCCAGTGGGAGATGGGCCTTGCCGTCTGGATGCTGCCGCTGCTGCCAACGGCTTTGATCGCCGTGGCACTGCTGTCAATGGGGGACAACCGCAGTCGGTCGACCGCCCAGGAAAAGTTTAGGATCATGCACGACCCGTTGTCGTGGCAGATCATGGGCTTCTTCGCGCTGTTCGCGTCCCTGGCCTATGCTGTCATGAGTTGGGGCCCGTCGATGCTGATGGCCCGGGGGCTTGATCCCGAAACCAGTGGTTTCATCATGTCGATCTACTTCCTGGCTCAGATGCCGAGTGGACTTCTCGTGCCGATTATTGCCGGCAAGATGCGCGACCAGCGTCTCATCACGACCACGATGATTGTTGTGGGAACGATGGGTGCCATGGGCCTGCTGCTCGCTCCCGCCTGGAGTCTCCCCGGCATTGCCCTCGCGGTCGGCATCGGACAGGGCGGTGGCTTCGCGATGGCCCTTACCCTCATCGTGCTCCGAGCCGGAACGCCGCAGGTGGCAGCGAAACTCTCCGGCGTCGTTCAGAGTGTCGGCTACGTCATAGGCGGCCTTGTCGGTCCCTTCGCGGTGGGGCTGCTTCACGATATGACAGGTGACTGGTCGGTCGTGGCGTTCTTCTTTGCCTTCGTTGGCACGGCTTCACTTATCCTCGGTTACCGAGCCAGCCGCAATCGGACCATCGTGGTAGTCTGATGGCTCGGTTTTAATTCGGCATAGGCGTTCGATGCCGATCGGCGCGATTAGTCGCTGAAAGATTTAAAGCATATGGAGTCCCAGTGGTTCTGTTGCAAACTCTTCGCTAACCTGCGACCGATAATCAGCTCCCGATGTTTTGGGAGATGACCATGTTCAAGGGCCGCCATTTCGACCAGTCGATCATCTTGCTTTGCGTTCGCTGGTATCTGGCCTACGGCTTGAGCCTTCGGGACTTGAAGGAAATGATGGCCGAACGAGGCATCAGCGTGGATCATTCAACGATCCATCGCTGGGTCGTGCACTTCTCGCCTTTGATTTTGGACTGCTTCAATCGCAGAAAACGGGCTGTGACTGGCAAATGGCATGCAGATGAGACCTACATCAAGGTGAGGGGTCAATGGATGTACCTCTATCGGGCCATCGACAGCGTCGGAGACACCGTTGATTTCTGGTTTAGCAAACAGCGGGACCTGGCCGCAGCCAAGCGGTTCTTCACAAAGGCTATTGAACGGCATGGGCGTCCACAGCGCATTGTGATTGACGGTAGCCAGACCAACAGGGCCCAGTCGGCCCGAAGCTGCGATTTTGGCCAACTCGCAGAACGTTGTGGGAACACGGCGCGGAGAATTGACCCGAGAAGTGCCCGGTCGTGACATTGCGCTCCAATTTGAGGAGCGTTTTGATGAGTGCGGGTATTTCGAGTTCGGACATTGTCGGCCAATGGAGCCTGAGCTTCGCCGACATTGATTTCATCAATTCCAAACCGGCCGCGACGAGGCTCGGCTTGGCCTCGCAGTTGAAGTTTTTCAGCGCACGCGGCTTTTTTGCTGACGATGGCACATTGATCCCAAACGATGCTGTCGAATACTTGGCTGAGCAGATCGGCGTCCGAGCCGACGAACTGTCCAGCTACGATTTCGGCGGGAGAACAGCACGTCGGCGTCACGACACGAAAGTGCGGGATTTGTCCGGCTTTTGGAAACATAGTAAGAACTTGGCTGCTGAAGGCGTCAGATTCGGAAGAGCTTTCGTTGGCAATTGCGCAACGGGTAATTTGCCGCTCATCCTAAAGTGAAGTTCTAGCCGCAAATGCTGCCATGACGAAAGAGCCGTGGATGTTTCCAGTTCCGTTGGACGCTGTAATCTTCGATATGGATGGATTGTTGCTGGATACCGAAAGGCTTTACCGGACGGCAATCTTCGGCGCATGTGAAGACCTTGGTCATAACATGCAAGATTCGCTTCATCTCAGCCTCGTCGGCACTCCGAAGGAGATCGGGGATGCGAAGCTGAGGGCCCACTTTGGCGATGATTTCGCGATTGATGCATACCATGAAAAATGCCGAATTCGATTTCACACCTTGTGCGCGACGAATATGCCGTTGCGTCATGGCGCGAGCGACATACTTGACTGGTTGAAAGAGCTTAACATTCCGAGGGCCGTAGCCACCTCCACCCCTCGGGTGCTTGCTCTGGATCATCTCGATAGAGCTGGGATCATTGATCGAATTGATGCCGTCGTAACGCGAACGGACGTCGAATTTGGCAAGCCGCACCCTGAGACGTTCCTCAAGGCCGCTGCCGCAGTGGGCGGCCGTCCTTCGCACTGCCTTGCTTTGGAAGATTCCTATAACGGCATCCGTGCCGCAACCGCCGCAGGCATGGTCACGGTCATGGTGCCAGATATGCTGCCGCCAACGGAGGAAATCCGTCGTTTGGGCGTATCCGTCGCACCGAGCCTTCATTGCGTGCTTTCGGATTTGCAGTCCAGCATCTAGTTATAGCGAACTGCCCTTATTCGGCGGTCGGATTGTGAACAGCCCAGAATCTGGCTCAATTTATTTGACGCTACCTGGTGCCCCAAACTCACATACAATTCGAATGAGATCTGATTAATTGCGACGGGATCGCAATCATCCGTCTTGAGTTCAAGGGCTTCCTTTTCGGTGTTGGTATGCTCGCCGGAGCGTACATGACATTATTCTGATTTAAGTGCCTCGTAGAGTGCTGTCTTCCCGACTTTCACTCGGGCCGCAGCCTCCCTCACGTTGAGACCGGCTGCAAGATGCTGGCGTGCCTTTGCAAGTTTATCAGGTGTCACGACTGCCTGCCGACCGCCGCGTCGGCCACGGTCCTTTGCAGCTTTTAGACCTGCTCTGGTTCTCTCCTGGATCAAATCACGTTCGAACTGAGCGAGTGCTCCGAACAGGTGGAATACCAAACGGCCGCCTGAGGTCGTGGTATCGATGTTTTCGGTTATCGACCGGAAGCCGACGCCCTTGGCTTCCAAATCGGTGATGACCTCGATCAGGTGCTTCATCGACCGGCCGAGACGGTCAAGCTTCCAGACCGTCAACGTGTCGCCTTCTCGCGCGTAGCGGATAGCATCAGACAGGCCGGGCCGATCGGTTTTCGCACCTGATGCTTTGTCCTCGAACAGTTTTTCACAACCCACATTGCGCAGGGCGTCGAGTTGCAACGCCGAATCCTGGTCCCCGGTTGAGACCCTTGCATAGCCAATCGCTGTCATAAAGCGCAATTTGTCCGTTTTCTCATTCAATGCGGACAATGTCCGATTTGCCGTTGAATAGCAAGGTTTGCGGACAACATCTGTGGATACCGCAAAACGTCCGTTTGTCGGACAGCCATTTTCCAGTTCGCTGCACCTGAGCAACGAAACTGGAGCACCTGAGAATGGCACGAAGGACATTGTTGAGCGAGGCATGGTGGCAGCAAGCGACAACCATCCCGGATGACGACAGGGAGATTGCCAAGCACTATACACTGGACCGATCCGACCTCGACCTCGTCATGCGGCAGAACAAGGCCGCCAATCGGTTAGGTCTTGCCTGTGTTCTAGCCACGCTGCGTTATCCTGGCCGACCACTTGCGGACGGCGAGATCCTGCCACCTGGCGTCCTCGGGTTTCTGGCACAGCAGATCGGTGTCGATCACCGCGAGATCGATCGCTATTTCGAGCGGCCGCAGACCCGGCGCGAACATCTTATTCTGCTTTTCGACCGAATGCAGATCCGACCGTTTGCTCCTTCGGATGTGAGGGTGCTGACTGGTTGGTTGACACCGGCTGCCCAAACACTCCGCCAGGCCGACAAATTAGCGGACATGGTGGTGAAGGAATTACGGCGCCGAAGACTTCTCCTGCCAACGCGGGCGGCGCTCGAAGCCATCATCCATGTCGCGATCCGGCGCGGTATCCGCATCGCTCATCGGGCTTTAGCCGGTGGGCTGTCAGATGATCAGAAGCTTGATCTCGACAGACTTCTCGATCTGCGGGAGGGGACGAGCGTGACCGTCCTTGCATGGGCGAGAACGCCGGCGTTGTCGCCAGCCGCCGCCAACCTCGACAGGGTCGCCGAGCGCATTCGCTTTCTGCGTTCGCTGAACCTGTCAGCGGCTTTGATGGAGCGGATTCCAGCGAAGGTCTTTGACGAACTCGCCGCCGAGGGCATGCGGATGAGCGCGCAGCATCTGCGCGACCTCAACTCCGAACGTCGGCACGCCGTCCTGGCTGCGACGGCGTTGCACCTTTCCCGTCACTTGACGGACTGCGCCATCGATATGTTCAAGAAGATCATGGGCATCCTGACCCGGCGGGCTGATAATCGGGCGGCCGCTCGCGTGACACGGTCGGTGCGGGAAGTGCAGAAACCGCTTAAGGATGTTTCGAAAGTCTGCCACGCGA
>NZ_VIRG01000097.1 GCF_008107695.1 Stappia sp. BW2
CTGAGAGCGCGGGCGGAATCAAAGCGTGCGGTGCTGGCATATACTGAGTTCATTGGTTTGCTCCTGTTTCCTGAACTTGGCCGGGGTGGCTCGTTTCATTTTCCGCGTCGTCGGAAACGGGGGCGGCGGATCAAGGACCGTATGCGGGGAGGGGGATCACCCGCGCGCACAAGGCGAGAGCCGCGGAGCGTGGGGACACCCCGCAGGAGGCCGCGCAGCGGTTCATCCTTGATCTGCCGGGGGGCGGAGCCCCTACTTTCAGGAGAAAAGCCCGGTTTCTCTGCCGGTCGATCTTTCATGGGGTAGGCGCGCGGGTCAGGTTCGGAGAAGGAACGCGATCGGGCCGGTGGGCCGGCGCGAACCTGTTGCTTTGGAGGACCTGGGCCGCGCGCCGTAGGGGCGAAGCCCCTCCCCAGGATCAGCCCGGCCCGTCAGGGCTGGTCCGGTCCAGCGGCCTATCGGCAAGCCTTCATATTGATTTTTCGGCTGAAACTGCTAACATCTTTCTCGGAGCAGGACGACAGGTTTCCCTGTCGTCCCTTTTCCTAGATAGTGAATTGGACCCGGATCACGATTTGCAAGGTCGTCCGGGTCTTTTTCATTTCTAGGGTAACGCTAATGGGTATGAACCACATCGCATTACCTCCGATTTGAAAGCAAGGCTGTTGCCTCAGCCGGGTAAGCCCATCCCACCCGGTCGCGCCGCTTGCCCGGCGCTGCTGCTTCCGCCCTCAAAACTGATTGGCTCACCGATAGCACATCTGGCGGTCAATAGGTTAACGAGAGGTTAACCTCTCATCCCACCATACAAGGACTCGTGCGCCTCTTGGATCGCGTCGAACGCCTCTGTCTGGATGACTTCGTCATTGCTGC
The DNA here is from genome assembly GCF_008107695.1 of Stappia sp. BW2. Lineage (GTDB taxonomy): Bacteria > Pseudomonadota > Alphaproteobacteria > Rhizobiales > Stappiaceae > Roseibium. The sequence goes on from NZ_VIRG01000097.1 coordinate 874, forward strand.
AAAGCTCGGGCATTCCAAAGCGTGCAGCGGCCAACTCCCGAAAGTCCCGATAGTCGTCTGTGGCGAGGATTTGGCACTGGATGGCGACCGAGCGCACCATACTGGACACCTCACCCACCCACGCCTCATAGATCCGTCCCACGCGGATGCTATCGAAGCGCTCGGCTGCGAGCCGCAAGGCATTGTTGAATTTCGCTTTCCGGCGCACTGACGGCCAATAGTCTGCGGCGTTTGCCTCCACGCTCGGGATCGTCTTCGTTTTCAGCATGTCGAAATCTCCTGTCGATGGATTAGCGGAAGGCGAAGCCGGGTTGACTGGCTTGCCCGAAAATCGAGATTTCGAGCCGAACAGCCTCTTGCAGTTCCAGCCGGTACTTACGCGCGCTCCGCAGAAGTCCAAGGCGGGACGAACGCCCCTCAAGCATCCGGCAAGAACCGAACAGGGAGAAAAGGACGGCCCGGCCAGTAACCGGCTTCACGCCCATTTTTCCGACATAGTATTTCCGCCCGTTGGCGTTGACGGCCTCCGGCTCCTCGCTTGCCCTGATTTGTCGATAGAGTTTCTTCCAGTCAGTGCGGTTCATTTTTGTGCTCCTCGTTCGCGGCGTATCGCCTTTCATTTTCCGCGTCGTCGGAAACGGGGGAGCCGGGTCAAGGACCATGGCAGGGGAGGGGGATCACCCGCGCGCACAAGGCGAAGCCGCGGAGCGTGGGGATACCCCTGCCATGGCCGCGCAGCGGTTCATCCTTGACCTGGCGGGGGCGGAGCCCCTTCGAGCAAGCAAAAGTCCGGCTCGGGCCGGTCATTGTTCTAGGGGTAGGGGAGCGGGTCGGGCCGGTGTGCCGGCGCGATCATGTTGCTTTGGAGGATCTGGGCCGCTCACCGTAGGGGCAACGCCCCTGCCGAGGATCAGCCCGGCCCGTCAGGGCTGGTCCGCGTGTCAGTCCTTGCCGTCCTGACGCCCGCTGCGCGCAACAATATCGAGCGTGTCATCCGCAAGAGGACGCTGAAGCTCTTTCGCTTCGTCCCAGGGCGCGGACAGCCAAGTTTCGATTTCTTCCTGCTCCGTCAAAATAACGGGCATGGCCTTCGGGTGGATCGCTCCGACTTCCTTGTTTGGCTCGCACGTCAAGAACGCGAACAGGTCGGCGGTCACTTCGCCTTCCTTCACCTTTCGAACGCTGGTCCAGTTCGTCCAGATACCGGCAAAGACAGCAAGAGGGCGGTCTTCGTTGAAGGCGAACCAGACCGGCTCACGCGCCTTTGAATCAAACTCGGAAAAGGAATTGAACGGGACAACACAACGGTGGTCGATGCTGAGCCAGCGGCGCCAGTGCGGGCTTTTAGTGTTGCGAACGTTCGTCACGCCCTTGTCGGCCGACTTGCCTTTCAGTGCAAATGCCGGTGATGGCATTCCCCAACGTGCCAAGGTCAATTCCCGCTCGGCACCGATATTACGGACGATGGGAGCGGAATAGTCCGGATAGATGCCCGGCTGCGGTGCCAGGTTGCCGATAGTGTCGGCAACTTTCATGGCTCGGGTGAAATCCAGGACGGCTTGCCGCGCCGAAGTGTGGGAGTAGAGATTGCACATCAAACCACACTTCAACAGCCGGCAAAAAATAACAAGGGATCAGCCCAGCCCGTCAGGGCTGGTCCGCTCCCGAAACAGGGGGCAGCGGCATCCAATGCGTTGCATCGGAGCCGTACACCTTGAGCATCTTGCAGCCGCTCTCGTTGCGCACCAGATCACTGACGATGATTGTTCCGATCCAATTCGGCTTCATGGGTTTCCCGCGAAAATTCACAAAGTCGGGCTCCGTCCCAAAATAAAAGAGGCCGATAATGTCGCCTTCCAAGAGCAGCACAGGAGTGCCGTCTTTAGGTGCTGTTTCAATAGGTTGCCATCCGTCGATGTGCAGTAGCGATTTGAGGCTGTCGATCATGGGAAGACTCTTTCGTTCAATGAGCTCGCCCGGTCAAGTGGGGTATGTACTCGACCGGGCCAGAGTGAAGCCCCTTATCAAACCTCAGCCGGTTCCTTTAGAGGGGTCCGCAACCGGCTATCGTTTGATCGGGAGGCAAGGGGCTCCGTATTCGATGATGAGGTTTCCCCGAAGGGGAAAGGCCGCCCTGCGGGAGCTTTCGCAGGGCAGCCCTTCAATGGACAGCGTTACGCTGCCTCTTGAATGACTTCCTCGGACGCAGGAGCTTCGTCTTTGCAAGTCATGATGTTCGGCACCCAACGCGTTCCGGCGACTTTTTCAGCTGCATAGGCTGCAGCTTCCTTTTTCTTCATTTTGAGAACGGGCGCGGCAGCTTCCTCGCCGCAGGCCTGCACAAGACTGTCATAGATGACATCGAGCTTGACGCGGGCGAAGTAGGTTTCGGCGGTCGGCTGGAAGTGATCGGCCATGTCGAGGTCTAGGGCCGCACCGATCCGGTTGCCATGATCCACGCCCGCGCCGTTGAAGCCGTCGCCATGGCTGACAGCGTTGATTGTCCGGGCGACAAGGAAAGCTTGCAGCCGAAGCAATTCCTCCTGCGATACACCCATGCACCAATCCCAAAGGTCAGCCGGATTGACGGGCAAAACCGATTTCCAGCTTTCACGGACGCGTTCAATGGCATCGAGGTCGGCGCACTGGCCCGCGTCTTTGATGTGTGTTTCAAGGCATGCGCTGTCGAGCGACACTTCAACCGCCCCATGGGTCCATGCCGCACGGTGCTCGTACAGCGTCTTGATCGCCATGGAGTGAACGCTAACAACAAGGGCCAGGTTCGGGTTCCGGGCAAGCTCAAGACGGAGCGCTGCGGTCTTGCGAGCGGTCAACTCGGCGACCAGTGCTTTCGAGTGATCGGAACCGGCCTTTTCGTCTGACGCTGTATCAGAGCAGGCTTGTGCGGCCACCTTCGCGTCCTTCGGATCGATCAAGCCGCGTTCAATGCGCAGATCGCCATGATAGCCAAGCGACAGGATTGCCCCGGCCTTTGCCTTCTGCTCGTCGCTGAACTCCGGTTTCCACGCGGCGCGGAAGTCCTCAAGAGCGTTTTCCGCTGCTTCGAAGGCAAGCCGGTCGTCTTCGTCTCCAGACTGGTCGTAAACATCGCCAGTTGTCTCAACCGCGTTTTCCAGTGTTTCAAGGTGCTTCTGTTCCTCGTCGGACAGATCGCGGGCCATGGGATAGACACGACCGTATTTCTGCATGTCGGTGTAGTCGATTTCCGGCTGATAGCGGCACCACTTCCAGCCTTCGCCAGCAACCTCAAGGGTGAGTGCGTCGATCTTTTCGGCCACGAGTTTATCAATCAGCGCCCCGTCTTCGGCATATCCGCCATCTGTATTAAAGAGGTCACAGATCACCGTGGCGCCCGCTTCGCGGACAGCATCGAGGCCGCCAAGGAACTTGATGCGTTTGTCGGATGCGGGAATTTTGCCATCGGTCAACGCCTGACGAATTTCGCGGCTGCTGCGATAATACGGCGAAAGGTTATCCCAAACCCGTTCCTGTTTTTCATGATCATCACAGACGGTAAATGCCTGCAATTGGGCAAGTTCCATTTCTCCCTTTTCGAAAATCTCGAACAAGCGAGGGGAGACGCGGGCCAGCTTGAGGCGCTTCGTCACGACAAGTTCGGTTTCACCGAAACGGCTTGCGATTTCGCTGACGGTCTTGCCATCGTCGGCCATCTGTTTGAAAGCCCGGTATTCATCGGCAGGGGACATGCCTTCGCGCATGATATTCTCGGCAAGGCTGATTTCGGTTGCGTCAGCCTCGTCGCTCAGAACGCACGTCACCTTGACGGATGCGGGCACTCTCTTGTTGGAAATCAGGTGCTCAATTGCCCGGAACCGACGCCCGCCAGCGGTCACAAGGTAGGTTCCCTTTTTCTCCCCTGGGCGCACGACAAGGTTCTGCAGGACGCCAACTGAGGCGATGCTTTCAGCAAGCTCAAGGATGCCTGCCTGCGTGTAGGTCTTGCGGACGTTCTTCGGATCAAGCACCAGCTTCGAGAAAGAGATTTCAAGGCGGTTTGTGTCGGTTTTGGTCATTTGGTTTGCTCCTGTTTCCATGAAACTTGACCGTTGCGGCTCGTTTCATTTTCCGCGTCGTCGGAAACGGGGGAGGGCGGTCAGGGACCGGAAAGGCGGAGGGGTGTCCCCGTGCGCACAAGGCTAGAGCCGCGGAGCATGGGGAGACCGCTTTTCCGGCCGCATAGCGGTTTATCCTTGACCGGCCGGGGGCGGAGCCCCGCTAGCAAATTAATGTCTGGCGCAGCCAGGCAGATATCTGCAAAGCAGATCCAGCGCGAACGATCGTACCCCGAATGGGCCGAGACAAGGGCGGTTTCGGCCGATGGACTATCTTGCCGGCGGAAGGCTCTTTGAGACTTCTGCCGGCTTTAGACAAGTCCCGGCAGAAATCGTGTTTGGCTCGGTGGAGGCCGCATAGCGGCCGGAAGAGAGCGTGGTCCGGTAGGACGCGACCTCGACCGCTTCAAAGTTTTTATAATTGAAGGTCAAACAACCCGCTCGAGAAATAAAGACGAAATATACTCTTTGCTCTTGGTCTCATTGCACAAATAATAAATGGAATGTAAAACGTTTCATTGTGTTTCAGCCGGAATAACTATTGGCGCCTGTCTCAAGAGACACCCTGCTCACAAGGACAATCATGCCTAATACACCAGAAGACGACTTCGTTCAGAACGCAGCCTTCATCGAGCTCACAAGCGATATCGTTTCGGCCTATGTGGCCAACAACACGGTTGCCACTCCCGATTTGCCAGGCCTGATAGCTTCGGTGCACAAGGCTCTGACGTCATCCGCACAGAAAGCTCAGGAGCCGGAAGTTGTGGAACTCGTTCCCGCGGTGCCGATCAAGAAATCCGTCGGAAACGATTTTCTTATCTGCCTGGAAGACGGCAAGAAATTCAAATCGCTGAAACGGCATCTTCGGACCCACTATGACCTGACTCCTGAAGACTACCGGGCAAAGTGGAACCTTCCGGCGGATTATCCGATGGTCGCCCCCAACTATGCTGCAGCTCGTTCCGAACTCGCCAAGAAAATGGGCCTCGGGCAACAACGGGCCACACAGACGCGCAAGCCGCGCAAGAAGTAAGGCGTTCTGGCCAGAGGTACAGGCTGTGCTCGCTAACGGCCGCGCCTTGGACTACAAACACGATTATGTGGGCAGGGCTCAACAGGCAGCACAGACTCCGGGCTTGTCCGGTGAGGTCTTGGTTCGCGGTTCCTGCCCCTCCCCCCTGATTGTTCGTCCCGATCCGTGGACGGCGACAGCAAGGGATGCCTCTGGTTTTATCGCTCTGAATGCTCTATTGTGCATTTGTGCACAAATACACAAGCGATCAAACCATGTCGAACCCAGAAACCGCATACCTGTCTGCACGCGTTCCCGTGCCACTGAAAAACCGCTTCAAATCCCTGGCTGCCCGCCGAGGATTGAAGGTGCAGGACCTGCTCAACCAACTGGTGGCCGACTATGTCGCTGAAGAAGACAGGCAAGCCCCGGCCGCAACCGATGTTCTGCGCCGCCTTCGACGTCACCAGACCGCGCTGGCCGAAAAGGGACTGGCGCATTTGTACCTATTCGGCTCCGTCGCCCGGGGCGATGCTCGTCCCGATAGCGACATAGACCTGGCCTACGAACTGAAGCCAGGGGCAAAACTGTCTCTCTTCGAAATAGGGAGGATCGAAGGCCAGATCCGGGAGGCGCTGGCGAATGACGTCAGGATCGATCTGGCCCCACGAACAAGCCTACGTGACCATGTCACGGAAACGGCGTCGCTGGATGAGATCCAGGTGTTCTGATGGCTCGAAGCACGCTCCATCGCCTTCAGGACATGCATGAGGCGATCACGGAAATCTACGAATTTGTCGATGGCATGGATCGCGCGACATTTCTGCTAACGCCCACCAATGACCGGAAGACCTTTCGGGCGGTGTCTGCCTCGTTCATCGTCATAGGCGAATCCGCCAAGGCACTGCCCGAAGACCTCACGTCCCGGCATCCCGACGTTCCCTGGCGCGCCATTGCTGGATTCCGGGACAGGGTCGTCCACGAATATTTCCGGATCGATGTGGACACCGTCTGGGAGACAATCGAAAGCGGCGAGCTTCAACAGCTGCGTGAGATCGTCGAAGATGAAATTCAGGAACTTGAAGCCGGGGCTCCTCGCTAGCGCGTATCGCGTTTGACTGGAAACATCGTGCTTCGCTTTTTGCGTAGAAAGCTCTGACTTCAGACAGCGAAAAGCGATTTGTTCCTGCCACCAACGGTCGGAAAATCACGCCAGCATTCTGGCAGACCGTCTCCGGCTTCGTTCCGCATCGTTATAGTAGCTTGTGGCCTGGGCGAGGGACCGGTGCCGGGACTGCTGCATGGCGTCTTGATAGGGGCTTTCGGGCATCGCTGACAGCTTCATGAGAGGTGGGCACTGACCTGTTTTCTAGCATGGGACGGCCAAGATGTCTAACATTCGATAAGCAGTACTTATCGCTGCTGAGTCTGTCATCTTGCGA
>NZ_VIRG01000072.1 GCF_008107695.1 Stappia sp. BW2
ACAGCGAAGGGGAAACCACGACCCACATTCAGCCGAGCCAGCTTTTGAACACCCGCCGCACGGGCGACCGGGAAAACGACCTCTGGACAACTTTTAACGTCGTTCAGGAAAACGCCATCCGGGGCGGTTTGGAGGCACGTTTCCGCGATGAACATGGCCGCCTTCGCCGCTCTACCTCCCGAGCGGTCAAGGGCATCGATCAGGACGTAAAACTGAACAAGGCCCTTTGGACGCTTTCTGAGAAGATGGGGGAACTGAAAGGCTTGAGAGCCGCAGCCTAACGCGCAAAGCACGGGCGGCAGGAACTCTGCCGCCAGTCTGCACACTTCGAAATTGAGGATCGCCGCTGCTGGACCGGACCAGCCCTGACGGGCCGGGCTGATCCTGGGGAGGGGCTTCGCCCCTACGGCGCGGGGCCTAGGTCCTCCAAAGCAACAGGATCGCGCCGGCCCACCGGCCCGATCGCGTTCCTTCTCCGAACCTGACCCGCGCGCCTACCCCATGAAAGATCGACCGACAGAGAAGCCGGGCTTTTCTCTTGAAAGTAGGGGCTCCGCCCCCCGGGCAGATCAAGGATGAACCGCTGCGCGGCCTCCTGCGGGGTGTCCCCACGCTCCGCGGCTGCGCCTTGTGCGCGCGGGTGATCCCCCTCCCCGCATACGGTCCTTGATCTGCCGCCCCCGTTTCCGACGACGCGGAAAATGAAACGAGCCACCCCGGCCAAGTCAGGAAACAGGAAACAAACCAATGACCGCCACCTTTACCGCCACCTACAGCCCGGAAGACAACAAGCTGCGCCTCTACGCAGACCGCAGGCTTGACGCTGAGACATACGCCCGGGTTAAAGGCATGGGCTTTAAATGGGCTCCGAAACAGGAGCTTTTCGTTGCGCCGCGCTGGACGCCCGACCGTGAGGATTTGTGCGTTGAGCTTGCTGGCGAGATTGAGCCGGAATTTACGACGCTGGCCGAACGCGCAGAGGCGAAGGCCGAGCGCCTGGATGCTCTGGCGGACAAGCGACAGGCTCAGTCGAGTGCATTCCTGCGTGCCGCTGACGATCTTTCACAAGCGTTCCACATGGGCCAACCCATCCTTGTTGGTCACCACTCAGAACGGAAAGCCCGCAAGACACAAGAGCGGATGCACAGCGCCATGGACAAGTCGGTTAAGGCTGCAAAGTCCGTTCAGTATTGGCAATGGAAAGCGGCAGGCGTGGAAAGCTTCGCGAACATGAAGAACAGCCCACGCGTTCGCGCCAATCGCATCAAGACGCTGCTTGCCGAGCTGCGTGACCTTCAGCGTGACGTCAATCATGCCCAAGTGTGCTTGTCCATCTGGCAGAAGGCGGAAACCGAAGACCAGATCAGGAAGCTCAGCCGTGCCCATGTAAGCGGTAATGCCCTCGTCAGTTGGGAGCGAGCGAAGGAGCTTGAAGACGGCGACATCAGCCCCCAGGACTTCCGCACACGCTGCATTGAGAGCGCCAAGAGGGCTATCAATAGTCCAAAGCGCCGCCGCTGGATTGACCACATTCTCAACCGGCTTGCGTACGAGCGGGACTTGTTGGGACCGGTGGCGCGATATGAAGGCGAGCTGTCGCCGGTCATCCTGCAAGCTTTTGCCCGTGAACATGGCGCGATGAAACCGAGCGCAAAGGCGGTTCCGGAAGGCTTTGCCCTGGAAAGCGCTGTTCCACTGCCGCTTCACATTGCGAGCGAAAAGGCTGTGACGCGTTCTTCCGACGACTGGCGCGATCTGATGCAGTCGGTCGGGTACTCGGTGCCGGAGAAAAAAGATGCTAAACCGCCGATCCTGAATTTCAGGGCAGGGGAGCTTGTTGCACCGAACCGCTTCCATGCCGGTGAAACGCAGACCTTTCGGCAGATCGAATTGACCAAGGCCGAGTATGCCAAGGTCTGGGTTGACCAGCGCGGAACCAGAACCAGCGTTTGCGGGATGTTCCGTTTCAAGATCTGCATCGATCCGACCGCGCCCGGAGCGTATTTTTCGCGTCCCTGGGTGGCCGTGTTCCTGACCGACTCCAAGGAGCACCCGGCGCCGGAAAGTTTCAAGAAGCAAGCCAACGCCGCTTGACCATTCGAGCACGTGAGGGGGCGTGTCCCCCTCAATATCTCCCGACCTTCCGCGTATGCAGGCCAGTCATGAAGAAGTCAGTCTATAGCCGCCCCAACAAACCCATGTTTATTCCCGTCCAGCGTCGCAACAGTGGGGCAATTCCAGAAGTCCGTGAAATCCAAGAACCGCTTGTGATTGATCGGGCCAGCGAATGCCACGTGACGCCCGCAGATGTCGCGGCCCGCATGGTCGACTATCTCGGCCGACCTGGCGACTTAAACACGCTTGAGCCGAGCGCAGGCACCGGCGCGCTCGTATCCGCGCTGCTGGCCAGTGGCCATAGTCCAAATGAGATCTGCTCAGTGGAGCGCCACCATAAACTTGCCCGCTCTGTTCGCCGCTTGGGTGTTGCCGTATTTGAGGAATGCTTTCTGGAATATGCGGAGCGCGTCAGGGGCCGAGTTGAGTTTCCGCGTATCATCATGAACCCGCCTTTTTCCCAGGTGCGCAAGCATATCAAGGCCGCGCGCTCGTTGCTCGGCAGAAACGGCCATCAAGGCCCCTCGACCCTGGTTGCTCTCGTGCCGATCGCGTTTGAATATGAGGGCGCGGAAACGATGGAGATTCTGCCGGAGGACACGTTTTCGACGTGTCGAGTGAGGACGAAGATCGTGCGAATTGAAGGGTGAAGGGGAGGGGGAGGGGGTAAAAATTTTTACCCCCACCATAGAGTGCTTACAAACCACTCAATTTCGGCGGTTTTTGGTTTTGTTTGAGCCGGCTTTTGTTTGTTCCTGTCTGGTCCGATAACTGCTTATGGCTGTCACGCAGGAGCTTGGCTTAGGGCCTTGGTGATGGCTATAGAGATTTTCTTGTTATTCTGGGCTGTAGCAGCAAGCAGGCACTGGGTTTTGACACTGACCAGACCCCGGAATGTGGTATAGCGATAACCTGTAGCTGTTTTACATTTGCAAATGAGCGCTCGCCGGTTTCCTAGCGGCGTTTGTAGAGAGCTTTGCCCCAGGTCGTTAGACCGATGGGCTTCCGTGCTCTTGCCAGACATGGCGGATCAGGGTCTGTTCCGCGTTGGTATTGGACGTGCAGGACGCCAGAAGGAGACAGGTTCCGCAGACCGCAGGATCGGAATTATAGTGCTTGTAACCATTCCCGTCCGTCGTGGCCTGGCGCGGCAACTGACCTTCCGGACGGCGGTAGCCATCGGCCTGCTACTCGTAGGCGAAGGCCGACAATGCGCATCAAGCCGGGGCCTGGGTCAGTGGGGCGGCAGTAACCGGTGATGTCGAGGATGTCCCGCGCCTCCTATCCCCAGGCGATCCCCGGAGTGGCATGCTCCGAATTTAGACCGAATGCTTTCACATTGAAGGCAAGGCGATGCAGTCGAGCGAGATAAGTAATGCCGTCATGAACGTTTGCCGGTGTAGTGAAGGTGCACGCGGCGACCTTCAGTCTGCCGTCGACAATGCGGTGGTCCAGATAGAAGAGCCCCTTAGCTTGCCCTCGCACACCGTGTAACCGCTGTCCGGGTCGGCACGGCTGGGACCCTCGCCCTTTGACATGCGGCTCGTGAGTCTTGTCCTTCAGCGGCTTCTGGCCGTGCAGTCTACTTCCATGCCTCTTGGCCTTGTCCAGACGCGCCCAGTAGTCCGCCCCGGGTTCTTGATCTGATCCAGATCGCATTTGCCTTGTCGGCATTCGCCTTCAGGTGGGTTGAGTCCGTGTAAGGCACCGTGCCATCCTCAAGTCGATGAGAAATCGCCGGCTCGAGAATGCTGTCGAAGATGTCCTACACCAGGCTCACGTCGTTATAGCACCGGCATCGGTTCTGGGGCAGCGTGGAAGCATCGAATACCTAGTCCGCCAGCTTCAGACGCAAGAACCAGCGATAAGCGACATTTACCTCGTTCTCACGCACCAACGGGTGTTACGAGCGGATCCCGAACAGGTAGCCGATGAACAGAGCTAGAGCAAAAGCGTCGGATCGAGCGGTGAACGGCCATTGTCGGCGCAATAGAAATCCGCAACACGGTTGCGGATGAATGAAACATCGACCACCGCGTCGATCTTGCGAAACAGGTCATCGGCGGGAACTCGCTGATCGAGCGCCTTCGGATCTAGGTGAGGCTTCTTCAACATGAAAACAGAGGGTCAAAAATCCCGGCAAAGTCCACGGGTTTGTCAGCGGTCTGGAGGGGGGGGTAAAAATTTTTACCCCCCCCCTCTAGTTGCCTGAAGGGGTGGCGCACCGATTCTTTATCAAATGCCCCATTTTCGTCTTCAGCTCAATCACAGCAGTCCTGGGCTTTTTTAGTTTTCGCGTATGAAGTCAGTATCTTAGACAGGTTTGATTAATCGTTAATGGCCGTTAACTTTAAAGTTGTTGACCGTCAAAGAATCGTGTCTATTCTTATTTCCGGTTAAAAGGCGTCTTCTCTAAATTTGGCGGAAATCGTGAAGAGAGCAGCAGAGCATCGTTTTGAAGAAATCGTGCCAGACACGAACATGTCTGCTTTTTTGCGGTCAATGTGTGAGGACTATAATGCGCTCACAGAAACAATCGATCAAACAAGCAAAGTACATTTCCCGCCAAACGCTCAAAAACGGCTAAGGCGGTTTACCGCTTCCGAGGCCTCAGAGCTGATCGGTGTTTCAACTCGTTACCTCGGAATGATAGCTGATGAAATTGAGCTAGAGACCGAGCGCGACGGTCGAAATGCCAGATCGTACAGCCTCAGCGACATGAATACGTTACGGACCGCTCTTGCCGAAAAAGCAGGCTACGATACGGCAAAGGGTATTGGCTATATGCCTCGACGCCGAGACGGCGATCCTATGCGAGTGATTGCACTGTCAAACTTTAAGGGTGGCTCTGCCAAGTCAACTACTGCCACTCATCTAGCGCAACACCTTGCCCTCCGCGGATATCGTGTCTTGTTGCTGGATTTGGATCCTCAAGGGTCCGCCAGTGCTATGTTTGGGGTCCCGCCTGAAAAGACTGACGACGACGCAACTAGCTATGCTTTTCTTAGGTCCGAGGATCCCCGGTCGATTTCCGAAGTGGCTCTCAAAACTTATTTTGAGGGACTGGATTTAGTTCCGGGTGGCCGGAGCCTTTCATATTGGGAGTTCGACGCGCCGCGTGTATCGGTCGAGGCGAAATATCACCAAGGGCAGCTTTTGAGCCGTGTCGCGGAATTGAATGAGAGGCTGTCTTCTGGATCGCTGAACATTGAGCAGTCGAAGACCGTTAAGGTTGAAATCGCGAAGTTACAGCAGGAGGTTCGCGATCTTTGGTTCGACCGCGCTTATTTCGCTCGCTTGTCCTGGGCCTTGCAGGACGTGAAAGATGATTATGATATCGTCGTTTGCGACACGGCACCCAACCTTGGATATGTGACAAATGCTGCGATGTTTGCAGCGGATCATCTTGTCGTGACCATACATCCACAATGGCTCGATTGTGAGTCCATGGCTCAGTATCTCTACACCTATCTTCGGCAGCAGCAAGAGTTTGAGCTGGCTATGACCAGCATCAGCGGCGCAAATTATGACGTTTCGAAGAGCCTGCATTATTTGATCACCCGACATGATACCAACTCGTCACCGGAAGCACTGGTGATTGGTATGCTTCGAAATCACCTTTCAAATGTGCTCCACAATATCATGGTGAAATCTAGTGCAATCGCTGAAGCAGGCACGTACCAGCAATCACTTTATGAGGCTGATCGCGGGCGTTTCACACGTAAGACCTTCGAGCGCGTAATGGAGGCGATGAAGGCAGTGAATCAAGAAATTGAACACATAATTACATCTTCATGGGGTCGGAAATGAGCAAACGCGCAGACGCCCGAGACGCACTAACCGAAATTTGGAATAAGCCGCGGTCGCAAAAGTCTCGACCAAAGCATGAGGGCAGCGAACACGCCGAACGCTCAAATGCAAATCCATTGGATTTAATGTCCGATGTGATGGCTGGCATTGGCGCACCCACGAGCGCAACTCCAGGAAACGAAATCCAGATGTTGGATCCTAACATCTTGGATGACTCTCCGTTCCGGGACCGTATGGATGTCGATTCTGATCCGGAGTTAGAAGGGCTCACCGAAACAATACGGACTGCCGGTCAACAAGTTCCAATCTTAGTGCGGCCGCATCCGGAAATTCCTGATCGTTATCAGATAGCGTATGGTCATCGGCGGAAACGCGCATGCCTTCAGCTTGATCGCTATGTCCGGGCGATTGTGAAGAACCTGTCTGACGATGAACTGATAGTTGCTCAGGCAATTGAAAACCGGGAACGCAAAGACCTCACCTTTATCGAAAAGTGTCTTTTTGTGTCCACGCTTAAGCAGCGTGGCGTCACTCGGGCATTAATCGCTAAAGCTCTTGGCAGTGCTGGAACGAAAAACGCAGTCAACTATTACACGACGGCGGAAGATATTCCCGAATCTGTCTTGCGAAAAATCGGCCCTGCGCCCTCGATAAAGGGGCCTAAATGGCAAACGCTGGCAGCGCATTTCAAAGCTAAGGAACTCCCGTCGAAAAAACAGAAGGCGCTGGACGCTTTACTTCAGTCTGAAGCCTGGGCAGGTCTTAAGTCTGACGGTCGATTTAGTGCAATGCTCAAGGAGTTGAATAAGTGCGATAGGGCTCAAAGCGTCGCGACTTCCGAAAAGTCTACTTGGAAGGGGCCGAGCACCAATCTTGCCGCCGATATCCAAAAATCAAAGGCTGGTCTGCAATTGAAGTTTAGGACTGCAGAAGCTCAGGACTTTGGCGCGTATGTCGCGAACAATCTGGATCGTCTTTTCGCAGAATATCAATCAGGAAAGGAGGCAAACGACTAGAGGTTAAACAAAAGAACCCGCCACAAGGGCGGGTCCTAATTGAGATAGGCACAGGTACCTAAAATCTCAGTCCGACAACTAGGATTTTAGAATCACTTGTGGCGCAAGGCAAGTTCTGTCTAACGGCAGGGCACTGCTTATTGCGTCTTTCTGCCTGTCTCCCATTCAAAATTCATAGGTCCGGTCGCGTTGGGTCGCTTCCGGAGAAGGGGGACTTATGTCCACTGCTCAGCAGATTGCGAGTTTTCGCAAGGTTTCTGCAGGGGTTCTTGCGAGCG
>NZ_VIRG01000061.1 GCF_008107695.1 Stappia sp. BW2
CCGCCTCGTACCGGCATTCAAGGGCAGATGCATTCGGCATATGGGAAGACTACACCGCTGAGATGAACGCCTGAAATCCGCCCAAACGGGGAACAATGCTCGCCGACCAGAATAAGTTGGCAATGCCGTGTCAACCTTAATCCGGGCGCCGAACCCGAAGACATGATCTCCACTCGACTTTGGATCGAAGAAAAGCGGGTGATCGGTGTATGGATCAGACCGCTCAAGGCAATAAGTGATCTTTTCGACGCAATCGAAGCAAACAGGGCTCCTGTCTCGCCAGGAGACCTGGTGGCAAAGCTTGCCCTCCGGCTTGCAGATCGGGCGGAACCGACAATTGCAAATCTGAACGAACGCATTGACGAACTGGAAGAAAATCTTCTGGACGAAACGCTCAGTGCGTCCAAGGGCGCAATTGCCGATATTCGTCGCTCGGCAATCACTCTCCGTCGTTACATGTTTCCGCAGCGTGATGCGCTCACGTCATTCGAGATTGAGGATTTGCCCTGGCTGACTGATCGGGATCGAAGCCGGATCCGGGAAGCTGCAGATCGCGTGACGCGCTTGGGAGAGGAGCTCGATGCCATTCGAGACAGAGCTCAGGTGGTGCATGATCAAATAGCAGATAAACGGTCGGAAACTCTGAACCGGCGCATGTTCGTCCTGTCTGTGGTTACCTCGATTTTCCTCCCCCTCGGTTTGTTGACCGGTTTGTTGGGCATCAACGTTGGAGGTATTCCCGGGACCGGTGATCCGTGGGCCTTTTCGATCGTTTGCGGTCTGTTGCTACTTCTAGGAGGCGCACAACTCTGGATCTTCAAACGCCTGGGCATGATGCGCTAGGTGTGAAGCTCCGTAAAACGCCGGCGCAAATCAGCCGATAGAGGCCGTGTCATGAGGACCGGCCTCCTTGTCCAGCCCTCAGTTTGAAGCGCAAATCGCTATCAGACGGAAGCCATCCCGTTCCCACTTCAAGGGAAACGCTCTAACCGTGATCAGTATCGATCCGATATTCGGGAAGCCCGACCGTCGCCCTCAGGCGGTTTGAACCTTACCAGTATCCTGGCCGCGTCCTCGACTTCCGGCAAGCCGGGGTCAGGGAAGGGCCAGCAGCGGGTCGGTCATGATCCTGCCGGCGGCAAGCGCCGCGCCCTGGGGATTAAGATGCGCATCCGGCGCGTAAAGCCCCAGCGGCGACGGATGGTCGCGAAAGGTCGGGGTCAGGTCGATCAGGCCCACCCCTGCGTCCTCGGCCGCGCGGGCCACGTTCCGGCGTAGCGGGGCGCTGACGAAGCCATGCGGAAACAGCCCCCCGAACTGGTCGAGCGCGGGGATGTAGACCACCACCACCTGCCCCTGCCAGCCCTCCGCAATCTCCTTCATGCGATGAAGGATCTGCTCGAAAGCGGGGTTGTCGCCGGCTGCCTTGGGGTAGTGCAGGCCCAGAATGCTGGCGGTTTCCTGAAGAGCCAGGAAATTACGCATGTAGGACCGGCGGCTCAGATATTCCTCCAGACTGGCGGCGGTGCCCTGCCACCAGTCGGCAATGATCCGGGCCGAGTCCGCACGCTGTGCCGCGTCCATCTCGATCGGGCCGAAATCGGCGCCCGGCGTCAGGGCCTCGTGCAGCCAGGGTTGTTCGATCTCGACGGACAGGTTTTCCCAGTCATTCCCCTCGAAAAAGGCCACAACGGTGACGCGTGGGCGGAAATACGGTCCATAGCGGCCAAAAACCGCCAGTTCATACAAGGGGCCTGCGCCTCGGCTGGCAGTGTTCAGGATCGTGGCCCCACCCGTGCGCATCTGGTCGACGAGATGCAGGCCATCTTCAAGGCAGATGCCCTCGGCAAAGGAGTCGCCAAGCACCATCAGATCGACCGGCGCAGTGGTTTCCGGCTGCGGGTTGCGAAACCCGTAACGGTCGTTCCGTGTCGTGACCGGCACGCCCATGCGGCTGCACAGCAGCATCTCGGCTCCGGGCATCCCGGAAAGCACTGCATCGGCCAGAGTTTCGGTTCCCAATTTGGCATTCAGAGCCTTGATCGTATAGGCCGGGGGCATGGCGTCGCCAAAGCGGTCCGCGTCCGCGCCGCCATCAACGATCCCGGCCAGCCCCATCCGCTGCGGCAGGTGCTGCCAGCGCATATAACCTTCGAACAAGAACATCGCGGCAAGGATCGAGCACACGGTGATCCCCATCATCAGCGCGTTGTCGGGCGTTAGCAGCGTGGCGCAACCGACCAGCAGCGTTGCAATCGCCAGCGGTCCCACCACATAGCGCAGCA
This sequence comes from Stappia sp. BW2, assembly GCF_008107695.1. Lineage (GTDB taxonomy): Bacteria > Pseudomonadota > Alphaproteobacteria > Rhizobiales > Stappiaceae > Roseibium. The sequence continues at coordinate 2,286 of NZ_VIRG01000061.1, forward strand.
GCCGGGGCAGGTCCGAGGCGTAGTCGTCGAAATGTGCCAGCGCAAAGATCGCGGTCAGCACGAAATACCCCGCCGGAATCAGGCACAGGATGATGGCGATCCGCCGATGGCGGCCAACGATGGGCAAGGGCTTCTCCAGTCAGTCCAGTTCGTACCTGTTTTCGTAATTTTCTTGCAGAGAGGTGTCCTGCGCCTCTTTCTCCAGCAGGCAATTGCCGGCGACCAGAACCTCGATCCCGGTACCCATGAAGCAGCGGAAGGCGTCGGTCGGGGTGCAGACGATCGGCTCTCCGCGCACGTTGAACGAGGTATTGACCAGCAAGGGGCAGCCGGTCAGGTCGTTAAAAGCGGAGATCAACGCGTGATATTTCGGGTTGGTGTCGCGATGCACGGTCTGCACGCGGGCCGAATAGTCGACATGGGTCACGGCGGGAATGGCCGAGCGGCGGATGTTCAGCTTGTCGATGCCGAACAGGGCCTCCTCCTCGGACGTCATCTGGCGCCGGATTTGTTCGGCGACATCGGCGACAAGCAGCATATAGGGGCTGTCGCCGTCCAGATCGAACCACTCGCCGACATGCTCGCGCAGGACCGAGGGCGCGAAGGGGCGGAAGCTCTCGCGGTATTTCACCTTGAGGTTCAGCAGCTTCTGCATGGTATCCGAGCGCGGATCGCCAAGGATCGAACGGTTGCCAAGCGCGCGCGGCCCGAATTCCATCCGCCCCTGAAACCAGCCCACGGCCTTGCCATCCGCTAGCGCCTGGGCGCTGCGGGCAAGTATCTCACCCTCGTCAAGCCGGGTGAAGTTGGCTCCCGCCGCCGTCAGATCTGCCGCAATCCTGTCGTCGTCGAAGGCTGGGCCCAGATAGGCGCCCCGCATGGCATCACCGGGTAGCGCCTGTCGAGGCTGGTCCAGTTCCATATGCCACGCCGCCTGCGCCGCGCCGAGCGCGCCCCCGGCATCGCCCGCCGCCGGCTGCACCCAGATGTCGCGAAAGGCACCGTCGCGCAGGATCTTGCCATTGGCCACGCAGTTCAGCGCCACGCCGCCGGCAAGGCACAGCGAGGGAATGCCGTATTCCTGCGCCAGCGCGCGGGTCATGCGCAGAAGGATCTCCTCGGTCACGGCCTGGACCGAGGCGGCGATATCCATGTGGAACTGGGTAAGCGGCTCGGTCTCGGGCTGGCGCACGGGGTGGCCGAACAGGTCCGCCATGGCCTTGTTGGTCATGGTCAGCCCGGTTGCATAGTTGAAATAGCGCTGATCCAGCCGGAAAGAACCGTCCGGCTTTACATCGACGATCTTGTCCAGCATCAGGTCGCGAAAGCGCGGCTGTCCGTAGGGGGCCAGCCCCATCACCTTGTATTCGCCGGAATTTACCTTGAAGCCGGTGTAATAGGTGAAGGCGGAATAGAGTAGGCCCAGCGAATGCGGGAAATGCAGCTCGCGCTGGATTTCCAGATCCTTGCCGCGCCCGATGGCGACCGTGGTCGTCGCCCATTCCCCGACCCCGTCGATGGTCAGCACCACCGCCTCTTCGAAGGGCGAGGAGTAGAAGGCACTGGCGGCATGGCTGACGTGATGTTCGGCGAACAGCAGCTTGTCCGCGGAAAAGCGCGGGTCGAAAAGGCTCAGTTCTCGCTTCAGCAGGTCCTTTAGGAACAGCTTCTCGCGCAGCCAGACTGGCATCGCCATCCGGAATGAGGCCAGGCCGCGCGGGGCATGGGCCAGATAGGTTTCCAGCAGGCGCTCGAACTTCAGGAAGGGCTTGTCGTAGAAGGCGACGTGATCGACGCCGGCAAGGTCAAGCCCGGCTTCCTCCAGCACATACGCGATGGCATGGGCGGGAAACCCGGCGTCGTGCTTGCGCCGGGTAAAGCGTTCCTCCTGTGCGGCGGCCACAATCCGGCCATCGACCAGTAGCGCCGCTGCACTGTCGTGATACAGCGCCGAGATCCCGAGGATCGCCGTCACGGGGCTAGAACAGCGTATAGATGAAGGGTGCGACTGCCGAGCCCTGGCTGAGCACGATCAGCGCCCCGAAAATCGCCAGCACAATGAAAACAGGCAAAAGCCAGAATTTCCGCCTTTCGCGCAGAAAACCCCACATTTCGGCTATCATCGACATAGAGACTCCTCCTCCCTGCTTCGTTTTGAAACCGTGCCGGTATTTGTCCTAATATTGCAGTTTCATGGATTTCGGCTGCTCGGTTCTGGAGATCCAGTATGATTTTTCATTCGGATCCAGTTTCCTTGAAAGCGGATCCTTTCCACTGGCCCGCATCGCCAGCCCGATTGGAATGAAGACCAGAAGAAAAACAAGCGCCATCACTATCGGCGCCACAATGGCACCGAGCAGCAGGCCCAGCTTGAACCACAACTTGTTGGGCAGGCGCAGGATCTGCGGCGCAAACATGGCGAGGGCAATGAAAACCGCCGCGAGACCCAGCAAAACCCAGCGCGGCGCGTCCCCCTCCGTGACCGGCCACAACCCGATCAGTGCAAAGACTGCCGCGAAGACGAGCCCGAAATTGCGTTCGGAGCCCATCCGGACCGATGTGTTGAACTGATGATCACTCATTTGAAATCACAAAAATTAAAAACAGTATTATCCATATCAAAATCAACGGGGATAGTCGCCCATTAAATTTCCCTTACAGTAAATCGGCGCATCGAAAAGGTTTTCAGGGGCGTAATTACTCCGTAAGCATTTGTATTTTAATGCTTTGTGAGCTGTTCCAAGTCCGTAGCGGGGCGCGATGGGTTCGTTCGGGGTCCGTGGTATGCACTCAGCGGTAGTCTCTGGTTCCTCTAAATTTTAATGTTGGAGAAACCGACGGCACAGTGCGAGTACGCGTGTCGCAAAATTATATGGCGTTGACCTGCTCAGGGAGCCGATCTGCGAGCAGCTTGACGCAACACCTCCAAATGACTTGGATGGAAGACGCCGGAGGAAGTTTTCTCGCAAAAATGCTGGCAAGATGAGAGGGTGCCCCCTACCCTCGCGCACTGAAGCAGCAGGCTTTCAAGTATCGCTCGCACGATAGGACGTAAAACTTGGGACGAAGGTGCTCCAGAGACGGACAGCTTCAATTAGGATTGCGTTGTTGGTGGCTATTGCAGGGTCAGGAGTCGCACCTGTAGTTAAGCAAGCGCCAATCGATCAGTTTGCCTGCTTCTCGCCGGTTCGCTTATCGCTCCTGACAACCTGAATGGAATGCCCAAAGTGTCATCTCGAGAAACAAGACACCCGAAGCTTGATCTGAGGTTGCTTTCCTACCTGCTGACAGTTGGCGAGACCGGGAATATTACCCACGCGGCTGAGCAGTTGAATATTGCCCAGCCGACCCTTTCAAAGGCCCTGAAGGTCCTTGAGCACCAACTCGGAATGCCTCTGTTGGTTCGGCACGCCCACGGTGTGACGTTGACGGCTGTGGGCGAACGTCTGGTTCAGCACGCCCGCGCTGTAAGAGCGCAGGTTGTGCAGGCAGAAACAGAACTTGAACAAAGACGGCTGGGAACGACGGGAACAGTGCGGATCGGGGCTGGCCCGTCCTGGGTAAGGCGTTACCTGCCGGAAGCAGTCGAATATGTGCTGTCAGATGCGGATGGTATTCACATTGAAGTCGTGGGTGGTTTCGACGCCAACCTGCTCACTGGATTGACAACGGGCGATCTGGACTTTGTCGTTGCCGAGCTGCCACTTGAACGCGACGGTGACTACGCCTTTGAACACCTGACGACGGACAATCTGGTTGTGATCGCACGTCCAGAGCATGCCCTGGCTGGTCGTTCCGGCGTTAAGGCGCAGGAAGCAATGAGGGTCCGGTGGGGGCTTCCGCCAGCCGATACCCTGGCGCACCGCAAACTCGTCGGAAAGGTCACCAGTCTAGGCCTCAACCTTCCCGAAAAGACGGTGATCTCCTCATCGCACACGTTCCTGATGACACTGGCTGGGATCAGCGATCTATTGCTCTACACCACGCGAAGCCAGATGAAGACCCTGGAGGGATCTCATCTTGTCGAGATCGATGTTCCCGAACTGATGACAAGCAGGGATGCAGGCCTGATCTGGCGCACCGGCGCGCTGCTCTCGCCTTCCGCGGAACGCGTTGCGAAGGCGTTGAAAATGTATTGCTCGAAAGATCCGAGAAACTGATGCCATAGCCGCAGGCTATGGAGACCTGCAATATTATCATTTTTTCTCGCACCTCAAGCCTGCTACCCGTTGCGAGGGGAAGCGGTCTCGCATCTTCAACTGAATTGGGAGGAAACGATGAAGTCAGGTTTTTTGAAATATGGCGCTCTGTCGCTTGCTGCGGCAATTGCCTTGCCGGTCATCACGACCGCGCAAGCCGAAGAGCCGATCACAATCGTAATCAACCAGTCGCCCTGGTTGCCGGGGTTTCAGGCGGTCGTTGAACTTTATGAAAAGACAAGCGGAAACACCGTCAATCTGGACGTCAACCCGTTTGCCGGCAGCCTGGAAAAACAACGGACCGCAGTGCGTGCTGGCGAAAGCCCTTTCGACCTTCTGATCATGAACGCGGGGTTCTTCACCGAATTCTATACTGGGGGCTTTTTCAAGCCGCTCAAGGAAATCGACGCGTCGTTCGAGCTGTCGAAAGGGCATTGCCAACTTATTCTGGTCGGCGAGCATTGTTCCCCGTTTGGGCGGATTTCAGGCGTTCATCTCAGCGGTGTAGTCTTCCCATATGCCGAATGCATCTGCCCTTGAATGCCGGTACGAGGCGG
>NZ_VIRG01000075.1:0-2500 GCF_008107695.1 Stappia sp. BW2
TGCGCCGTGAGCTCCGACCGACAAGGATTCGCTGTGAGTTTTTGCTTGTTTGTGTGGGACTGGAGTCCAGCTATCGGTGTCCTTGTGAGTTTAAGAACCTGGATGCCGTTGTGCGAATAACAAAAAAGGCCGTCCTATCTGGCCGGCCTTTGTTTTGTTTGGTTTCGGGAGCAGGATTTGGGGTTATCTGCCCTTCAGCGTCGGGCGAAGCCCTCCTTGAAGGGGCCCGGTCATGTCAAAATCCACGACCCCACGAGCAAATAAACAAAAGGCCGCCCATTGGACGGCCTTTTGTTTATTTGGTTGCGGGAGCAGGATTTGAACCTGCGACCTTCAGGTTATGAGCCTGACGAGCTACCGGACTGCTCCATCCCGCGTTATTCGTTTTTTATCGGGGTACCGATGTATCCCGGATGGGCTTGAGTAAGCCCGGAGATTTTCGTTTTGTTTGTCCTGGGCGCTTTTCGCCTGGGGGCAAAGTGTGCTGCTGCCGCAGCGTGTTTCGTGTTGCCTTGCTGCTGCGCTGATAGGTGACAAGAAGTTCCGTAGCGCAGCAAAGGCAAGGCCAAGTGGCCGCCAGCCAAGTTTGGCCGCCCTCGCGGAGGCCAGGGCGAAGCCCGATACGGCCGTGAGCGCTCTGTTGAAGAGGTTTCAAATTGCGATTTGCAGGCCTGGCGGCGACCTACTCTCCCACACCTTAAGATGCAGTACCATTGGCGCTGGGGAGTTTCACGGCCGAGTTCGGGATGGGATCGGGTGGGGGCTCCCCGCTAGGGCCACCAGGCCGGCGAAGCGCAATTTGCGTGAACTGGTCTATATATTTATTTGATTTTGATCTGGTTTTCCTTCTGCCTTGCAAGGAACAAGAGCTCCGAGCGCAGCAAAGGCAAGGCCAAGTGGCCGTCGGCCGGTCAGGCCGGTTGGTTCACAGGACAGGTCCGAAGGACCGGTACGTCCGTGAGAACAAAACCATGATTTCAAACGCGCTCAAGCAGCCCAAAGGGCGATAGCGCACTTAAGATGATCTCTTCAAAGCGCCAGAGGCGCTTTGGAGAGATGAACATTGACTAATGAGAGGATCAAGCCGAACGAGCTATTAGTAAAGCTAAGCTTCATGCGTTGCCACACTTCCACACGCTTCCTATCGACGTGGTGGTCTTCCACGGCTCTTCAGGGAGAACTGGTTTTGAGGTGGGTTTCCCGCTTAGATGCTTTCAGCGGTTATCCCTTCCGTACATAGCTACCCTGCAATGCGGCTGGCGCCACAACAGGTCCACCAGAGGTACGTCCATCCCGGTCCTCTCGTACTAGGGACAGATCCTCTCAATTCTCCTACACCCACGGCAGATAGGGACCGAACTGTCTCGCGACGTTCTGAACCCAACTCACGTACCACTTTAATTGGCGAACAGCCAAACCCTTGGGACCTGCTCCAGCCCCAGGATGTGATGAGTCGACATCGAGGTGCCAAACAATGCCGTCGATATGGACTCTTGGGCATCATCAGCCTGTTATCCCCGGCGTACCTTTTATCCGTTGAGCGATGGCCCTTCCACGAGGGACCACCGGATCACTATGGCCGTCTTTCGACTCTGCTCGACTTGTCAGTCTCGCAGTCAGGCAGGCTTATGCCATTGCACTCAACGAGCGATTTCCGACCGCTCTGAGCCCACCTTCGCGCGCCTCCGTTACCATTTGGGAGGCGACCGCCCCAGTCAAACTACCCGCCACACACGGTCCCGGATATTGTAGTACCGCGGTTAGATATCCATGACGACAAGGGTGGTATTTCAAGGGTGACTCCACAAGAGCTGGCGCTCCTGCTTCAACGTCTACCACCTATCCTACACATGTCGTGACGAATACCAGTGTGAAGCTGTAGTAAAGGTGCACGGGGTCTTTCCGTCTGACCGCAGGAACCCCGCATCTTCACGGGGAATTCAATTTCACTGAGTCTATGCTGGAGACAGCGGGGAAGTCGTTACGCCATTCGTGCAGGTCGGAACTTACCCGACAAGGAATTTCGCTACCTTAGGACCGTTATAGTTACGGCCGCCGTTTACTGGGGCTTCAATTCGGTGCTTGCACACCTCCTCTTAACCTTCCAGCACCGGGCAGGCGTCAGACCCTATACGTCGCCTTGCGGCTTCGCAGAGCCCTGTGTTTTTGATAAACAGTCGCCACCCCCTGGTCTGTGCCACCCCACAACGGTTGCCCATCGTGAGGTCTCCCTTCTCGCGAACTTACGGGAGCATTTTGCCGAGTTCCTTCAGCATAGTTCTCTCAAGCGCCTTGGTATTCTCTACCAGTCCACCTGTGTCGGTTTCGGGTACGGTTTATACGGTGGAGCTATTTCCTGGAACACCTTCGCTGCACCCCCAATCCAATAAGGAGATACAACACACGGCATCCGTCACTACCACCAAGCTGCAGAATATTAACTGCATTCCCATCGACTACGCCTTTCGGCCTCGCCTTAGGGGCCGGCTAACCCTGCGCC
>NZ_VIRG01000051.1 GCF_008107695.1 Stappia sp. BW2
CTGAGAGCGCGGGCGGAATCAAAGCGTGCGGTGCTGGCATATACTGAGTTCATTGGTTTGCTCCTGTTTCCTGAACTTGGCCGGGGTGGCTCGTTTCATTTTCCGCGTCGTCGGAAACGGGGGCGGCAGATCAAGGACCGTATGCGGGGAGGGGGATCACCCGCGCGCACAAGGCGAGAGCCGCGGAGCGTGGGGACACCCCGCAGGAGGCCGCGCAGCGGTTCATCCTTGATTTGCCGGGGGGCGGAGCCCCTCCCCAGGATCAGCCCGGCCCGTCAGGGCTGGTCAGGTCCAGCGGCCTATCGGCAAGCCTTTAATGCCGCCAGTTTTCAGGGCCATGTCTGCGGCCATTGATCAAGACACGATTGCGCTCGTCAATCGGCACCCTGCAATGAGCAGAGCTGGCCGTCTTCGCTTATTCGGTAAACCGTACAATCGGTTTCACCGAAACCGTAGATCACGAATTTCCACGGTCCTTTGCCGTCTTCCCTATCTTGAAAGAAACCGTTGTTGTTGCGGCACTGCCAGTGCCCGGCCCACCAGACGGCACCGGCCACACCCTTGTCGTCGCGCTCAAAGAGCTCCAATTGAGACATGGCTGAACCTTGCTCTTAGATAGGTTTGTTGATTTTTCGGCGGAAAGTGCTACTTTTAGATCCGGAGAGAGACGGCAGGTTTCCCCGCCGCCTCCTTTCCTAGATCACGAATTGAACTCGGAGCTTCACTGTCCAGGTGGTCCGAGTTCTTTTCATTTCTAGGGTAACGCTAATGGGTATGAACCACATCGCATTACCTCCGGTTTGAGGGCAAGGCCGTTGCCTCGGCCGGGCTGGCCGATCCTGCCCGGTCGCGCCCCTGGACTGGCGCTGCTGCTTTCGCCCTCAAAACTGATTGGCTCACCGATAGCACATCTGGCGGTCAATAGGTTAACGAGAGGTTAACCCCTCATCCCGCCATACAAGGACTCGTGCGCCTCTTGGATCGCGTCGAACGCCTCTGTCTGGATGACTTCGTCATTGCTGCAAAGCTCGGGCATTCCAAAGCGTGCAGCGGCCAACTCCCGAAAGTCCCGATAGTCGTCTGTGGCGAGGATTTGGCACTGGATGGCGACCGAGCGCACCATACTGGACACCTCACCCACCCACGCCTCATAGATCCGTCCCACGCGGATACTATCGAAGCGCTCGGCTGCGAGCCGCAAGGCATTGTTGAATTTCGCTTTCCGGCGCACTGACGGCCAATAGTCTGCGGCGTTTGCATCCACGCTCGGGATCGTCTTCGTTTTCAGCATGTCGAAATCTCCTGTCGATGGATTAGCGGAAGGCGAAGCCGGGTTGACTGGCTTGCCCGAAAATCGAGATTTCGAGCTGAACAGCCTCTTGCAGTTCCAGCCGGTACTTACGCGCGTTGCGCAGTAGCCCAAGACGGGACGAACGCCGCTCAAGCATCCGGCAAGAGCCGAACAGGGAGAACAGGACGGCCCTGCCAGTTACCGGCTTCACACCCATTTTTCCGACATAGTATTTCCGTCCGTTGGCGTTGACGGCCTCCGGCTCCTCGCTTGCCCTGATTTGCCGATAGAGTTTCTTCCAGTCGGTGCGGTTCATTTTGTGCTCCTCGTTCGCGGCGTATCGCCTTTCATTTTCCGCGTCGTCGGAAACGGGGGAGCCGGGTCAAGGACCATGGCAGGGGAGGGGGATCACCCGCGCGCACAAGGCGCAGCCGCGGAGCGTGGGGATACCCCTGCCATGGCCGCGCAGCGGTTCATCCTTGACCTGGCGGGGGCGGAGCCCCTTTTCAGCAAGCAAAAGTCCGGCCCTGGCCGGTCATTGTTCGAGGGGTAGGGGAGCGGGTCAGGTCTGGAAAAGGAACGGGGTCGGGCCGGTGTGCAGGCGCGATCATGTTGCTTTGGAGGACCTGGGCCGCTCACCGTAGGGGCAACGCCCCTGCCGAGGATCAGCCCGGCCCGTCAGGGCTGGTCCGCGTGTCAGTCCTTGCCGTCCTGACGACCGCCGCGCGCAACAAAATCGAGCGTGTCATCCGCAAGAGGACGCTGAAGCTCTTTCGCTTCGTCCCACGGCGCGGACAGCCAAGTTTCGATTTCTTGCTGTTCCGTCAAAATAACCGGCATGGCCTTGGGGTGGATCGCTCCGACTTCCTTGTTTGGCTCGCACGTCAAAAACGCGAACAGGTCGGCGGTCACTTCGCCTTCCTTCACCTTTCGAACGCTGGTCCAGTTCGTCCAGATACCGGCAAAGACAGCAAGCGGGCGGTCTTCGTTGAAGGCGAACCAGACCGGCTCACGCGCCTTTGAATCAAACTCGGAAAAGGAATTGAACGGGACAACACAACGGTGGTCGATGCTGAGCCAGCGGCGCCAGTGCGGGCTTTTAGTGTTGCGAACGTTCGTCACGCCCTTGTCGGCCGACTTGCCTTTCAGTGCAAATGCCGGTGATGGCATTCCCCAACGTGCCAAGGTCAATTCCCGGTCGGCACCGATATTACGGACGATGGGAGCGGAATAGTCCGGATAGATGCCCGGCTGCGGTGCCAGGTTGCCGATAGTGTCGGCAACTTTCATCGCTCGGGTAAAATCCAATACGGCTTGCCGCGCCGAAGTGTGGGAGTAGAGATTGCACATACGAGTATGATGTCAGCAGAAGGCAAAAAATCACAAGAAGTGCGTGACGGCCAAGCAAAACATGGCCCAGCCGAGCGGTGGGCTACCGCTCGGCTGGGCTGTATGAAACGCCTTAACCGGTTCCTTGTATGGGGGTCCGCAACCGGTGCTCGCCTCAAAGGGAAAGCAGGAGCTCCATACTCTTACAACCTTGTATAGTCGTGACAATCTCTTGCAACGCCATTCTCGATGTGGTTTCAAACAGGTCAAGGGTTTTACTTGATATACTCGCCTGCCCTGCGGGAGCTTTCGCAGGGCGGCCCTTCATTGGACAGCGTTACGCTGCCTCTTGAATGACTTCCTCGGACGCAGGAGCTTCGTCTGTGAAAGTCATGATGTTCGGCACCCAACGCGTCCCGGCGACTTTTTCGGCTGCATAGGCTGCGGCCTCCTTTTTCTTCATTTTGAGAACGGGCGCGGCCGCGTCCTCGCCGCAGGCCTGCACGAGACTGTCATGGATGACATCGAGCTTGACGCGGGCGAAGTAGGTTTCGGCGGTCGGCTGGAAGTGATCGGCCATGTCGAGGTTGAGCGCCGCGCCGATCCGGTTGCCGTGATCCACGCCCGCGCCGATGAAGCCGTCGCCATGGCTGACAGCGTTGATTGTCCGGGCGACAAGGAAAGCTTGCAGCCGAAGCAATTCCTCCTGCGATACACCCATGCACCAATCCCAAAGGTCAGCCGGATTGACGGGCAAAACCGATTTCCAGCTTTCACGGACGCGTTCAATGGCATCGAGGTCGGCGCACTGGCCCGCGTCTTTGATGTGTGTTTCAAGCC
>NZ_VIRG01000078.1 GCF_008107695.1 Stappia sp. BW2
TGTCCGTCGTCAGGTAAATTGAGACATCAAGCGGCCTGACTAAAGGAGGGTCTGGCACATCTGGGTTTCAGTTAAGCAGCGGATTTGGCGTGCTGCAAGCGCCGCTGTTTCATGGTCCTCCTCTTGATCTTCTCCCGTTCGAGCAGGATGGTCTGGCCGCGCCCGGTATAGACGTCGACCGGGGTGAGATTGTCCAGGCTCTCGTGCCTCTCGGCGTTGCAAGCAACGCCTGCCGGCCAGCGGATAGCGCCGATGGTTGTAGTATCCGATAAAGGCGTCGATCTGCGCTTCCAGGTCTTCTGGCAGAAAGTAGTTTTCCAAGAGGATCCGGTTCTTCAGTGTCTGATGCCAGCGCTCGATCTTGCCTTGGGTCTGCGGATGATAGGGGGCACCGCGCGTGTGCGTCATGCCCTTTCCGGCAAGATATTCTGCCAGATCGCCAGAGATGTAAGACGGTCCGTTATCTGAGAGAAGTCTCGGGCGATGGACGACGTTGACTTCATCAAGCCCGGAGGCCTCCAGTGCCAGATCGAGTGTGTCCTGAACATCGTTCGCGGCCATGCCGGAACAGAGCTTCCAGGCGATGATGTATCGGGAGAAGTCGTCCAGCACGGTGGACAGATAGAACCATCCCCAGCCGATCACCTTCAGATACGTAAAATCGGTCTGCCAGAGCTGGTTGGGCGCCGTGGTTTTCTCCCGGAACTCATCGGCGGCTTTCATCACGATGAAGGCCGGGCTAGTGATGAGGTCGCAGGTCCTCAGAAGCCTGTAAACACTGGCTTCCGAGACGAAGTAACGACGTTCGTCAGTGAACTTGATGGCCAGCTCTCTGGGGGACAATTCAGGCTCGTCGAGCGCCATTTCGAGCACCTGCTCGCGTACGGAATTCGGGATACGGTTCCACACGCGGCCTGAGCCACCGCGCCGGTCTTCCAGTGCCGCTTCGCCGAACCTGCGATACAGATCGTACCAGCGATAGAAGGTTGGCCGCGACACGCCGATCTGTTCAAGCGTCCTTTTCACAGGCTGGTGCGATTGCTCGACCAGTCGGATGATTTCAAGCTTTTCGGATGCGGGGTATCTCATTCGATATCCTCCCCATCCCTGATCACGCTTTTTTTCAGAATGCGGTTTTCTAGAGTCAGATCCGCCACGACTTCCTTCAGGTCGCGCATGTCGCGCTTCAAGCCCGTCACCTCGCCGGATGTCGCCTGGCGCTCGGTGTCACCCGACAGTCGCTTCTTGCCAGCTTCGAGAAACTCCTTCGACCAGGTGTAGTAGAGCCCCTGCGCGATCCCCTCACGCCGGCATAGTTCGGCGATCGAATACTCCCCACGCAAGCCTTCCAGCACGATACGGATCTTCTCCTCGGCTGAGAATTTGCGCCGGGTCTTTCGGCGAATGTCTTTTACATGCTTTTCGGCCGACTCCTGCGGCCCGGATTTCTGTCTCATCTTCGCTCCCTTGGCGGGCTACGATGTGCCAGAAATCCTCCTTAGGCAATTTCGCCGATATGTCTCATGGTTGCTGACGGGGAACA
>NZ_VIRG01000084.1 GCF_008107695.1 Stappia sp. BW2
GTAATGGGATGTGTCGGCTGCTTCCCCACCGTTGGGTTATCCTTATCCGGGATCAACCGCGCAACAAGGAGAAGCAGCCATGTGTGCAAAGAAGACAGGAAGCATCGAAGACCTCGCCGTCGTCGGGATCGACATCGGGAAAGATACGTTTCACCTGGTCGGGTTTGATCGGTCTGGCCAACTGGTCATGCGCAAGCAGATCAAGCGCTTGGCGCTGAATACCACCTTTGATCAACTCCCACGCTGCATCGTGGGAATGGAGGCTTGCCTCAGCGCCCATTTTGTCAGCCGAACGCTGCGGGGCATGGGGTTCGAGCCGCGGATCATACCGGCGATTTACGTGAAGCCGTTCAACAAGGGTCAGAAGAACGATTACAACGATGCCGAGGCGATCGCAGAAGCGGCGTTGCGGCCCAACCTTCGGACCGTTTCAGAGAAGAACCAAGATCAGCTCGACCTTCAGGCCCTGCACCGGGTCCGGGCACGGCTGGTTTCGCGGCGCACGGCCACCATCAACCAGATCCGTGCCTTTCTGATCGAACAGGGTATTACCGTTAGATCGGGGCTGCGGGCGCTGAAGAATTCCTTCGAGACGATCCTCGAACAGCGACAGGATGAGATATCGCCCCGGATGCGCGGCATTCTGATCGGGCTCTATGGCGACTGGCTCTGGCTGGACAAACGGATCGAGGATGTCTCTGGTGAGATCGAAGAGATCAGCCGCACCGAAGAGAACTGCGCCAACATCATGACAATACCCGGCATCGGGCCGATGATATCGACGGCGATGGTCGCGGCCGTCGGCAAAGGCGAGGCATTCGACCGGGGGCGAGATTTCGCGGCATGGGTTGGTCTGGTGCCTCGACAATTCAGCACCGGCGGTCGCACCATTCTCGGCAGGATCACCAAACGCGGCAGCCGCTATCTGAGGATGTTGTTCGTGCAGGCGGCGAAAGTGATCATGATGCGTCCGCAGCGATGGTCCGACTTCAGTTTCGGCCCATGGCTGACCGAGGTTGTCGCCCGTATGCCGCGAAACAAAGCGGCCATCGCGCTAGCAAACAAACTCGCTCGAACTGCCTGGAGCCTTCTGCGGCACGGCACCCGGTTCGACGCGCCAAAAGACGCGGCCATGGAAGCGATCTGAAGCCTTCCACGGCCACCAAGGAGTTCGCGATAGAGAGAACAGCATGGAACGGAGAAGATACGCCCCCAGAGTCTGACGGCCCAAATGGTCATCATGGACCTTACCGGTAATGAGACCACGGCGCGTGCGTAACCCCATCAAGGCCACGGCCCGCGAGCCGACTAACAGGCCGGATACATATGAGCGATTTCCGAAATCGTGCCAAATTCTCGATTGCGAACAGCAGCCGACACATACAT
>NZ_VIRG01000066.1 GCF_008107695.1 Stappia sp. BW2
GCCGCAACGGGGGCACCGCCCCGCCCCCTCGGCGACGCGGTGCCCCCGTTGCGGCAGCCCGAGGCTGGTCAGGCATCCGGAACTCGACATGCTGTCCATTGCCCATATCGATTGCGATGCCTTTTACGCTTCGATTGAAAAGCGCGATAATCCGGAGCTGCAGGACCAACCGGTCATCGTGGGAGGCGGCCAGCGCGGCGTGGTGTCCACATGCTGCTACATTGCCCGCATCTACGGTGTGCGGTCCGCAATGCCCATGTTCAAGGCGCTCGAGGCTTGCCCCCAGGCGATTGTGATCAAGCCCGACATGGCGAAATACGCTAGCGTTGGCAAGGAGATCCGGGAACGCATGCGGGCGCTCACACCTTTGGTGGAGCCATTGTCGATTGATGAAGCCTTTCTAGACATGACGGGGACCGAACGCCTGCACAAGAAGTCTCCCGCCGAAACCCTCGCTGGCTTCATACGCGACCTGGAAACCGACATCGGCATATCGGCATCCGTCGGTCTTGCCCCCAACAAGTTTCTGGCAAAACTCGCTTCCGATCTGGAAAAGCCGCGCGGGTTTTCCGTAATTGGTGCCGCGGAAGCGGAAGAGGTTCTGGCGGCCATGCCAGTGGGCCGCATATGGGGTGTCGGCAAGGTGTTCCAGAAGAAGCTGGAGAAAGACGGCATCCGCACCATCGGTCAGCTTCAGGAAATGGAGGCGATGGATCTCGCCCGTCGGTATGGCTCCATCGGATTGCGTCTTGCCCGCTTGTCGCACGGCGACGACAGCCGGGAGGTCACGCCCGAGCGTGGCGCGAAAAGCGTTTCCGCGGAAACCACGTTCTTCACGGACATCTCAAACGTCGACACCCTGCGTCCAATCCTCAGAAACCTTGCGGAAAAGGTGTCGGCTCGGCTGAAGAAAGCCGAACTTTCTGGACGCGGCGTTACGCTGAAACTCAAAACAGCAGACTTCAAGACAATCACCCGGGCGCGGCATTTTCCCGACCCAACCCAATTGGCCGACAAGATCTACGCAGCGGGCGAAAGTCTTCTTCAGATCGAGGCTGACGGTCGTCGTTTTCGGCTTATCGGCATCGGTGTCAGCGATCTGGAAAACGCGGATCGGGCAGACCCCAGGGACCTGCTCGACCAGGCGGCCGAACGGCGGAAGAATGCGGAACTTGCCGTGGATCGCCTGCGGGACAAATTCGGCAATTCAGCGGTTGAACTTGGCCTCACGCATGCGGCGCGAGCGGCCAGGGAAGCCAAAAAAAATGGCGAGACCTGATCGGCTCGCCACTGTTTTTGTTCTGAACGGGATAGCCTGTCGCTGTTATTGCTGCGGGCACTCGGTTTCGTCGAAAAGTTCCAGAGACGCCATCTTGCCTTGAATGGTGAAATCACCATAGTCGAGCTTCAGGTGGCCGCTGACGCCGTTCTCATACAGCCAGAACGAAAGCTGATAGACCGGCAACAACTCTCCGGTCGCGTCCTCAGAAGTGGGGTCGAAATAGGCCACGGTAACCGGCCAGTAGCTTTTGCCTGACAGCGGAGCGTCCACATGGTCGGCGTCGGTCTTTGCGTCGTTGACCGCCTTGGCGCCGATCACCGTCGTCGTGGCGTAAACCTTTTCTCCGGTTTCAGCTCCGTCATAGATATCAGCAGCAACGAAATGGACCCCGGCTTCGGCTGCTTTGAGGATCGTCAGCAGATGTTCCGTCGGAAACAGCACTTCCCGGCCGATCTCCAGCGACTTTTCCTTGGGCTCTTTCAGTTCGACGGTACGCACCTTCTTCCCGTTGCGCGCAGTCCCGCGGGTTGCCTCCACCAGCTTCTGGTCGACAAAAGTCTTGGACAGGAACTGGTAGCTTTCGGCACTCGGCTCTTCGAACGAAGTGGTTTGCAGATCGGTGATCTGGGATCCGCCGTCAGTGTCCTGGAACTCGGTGACAAAACGGAAATTGACGCTGTAACCTTCGCAGGCACTTCCGGAGAAATCGTAGACCATGCGTCCGTTCAGGCCTGCAATCCCGGCTTGCTCCTCACTGTCCCCCAGGTTCATGTCGTAGACGGCACGATGAGGCACGAGTTTGAAACCGGCAGTGCCGCTCGGATTTGCGCTGGCCGTGCCAGGCACCGCATAAGCCGCGACGGCAAGAACGATCGCACCAACGGTCGAGGACACTGACTTCGAAACGCATTGCATCAAAAAAACCTCATTTTCTTCCGGGTGGAAACGCCACCTGGACCGGTTCCACACATTATGCGGCAAACTGCACATTCCGCCACCGCGAATATACGGCCCTGCCTCAAGCCCCGTTGGTCTGTTATTTCACAAATCGTCGCCCTAAAGTGGGGCTCACGGCATACGAAACCAAGCTCCTCCACAGTTTCCTTTTACTGGAACTGGCCCTTTTTGACCTTGTCACCTCAGACGAATTACGCCAAGACACGCAAACAGTTCTCAAACTTGGAGCCCCCCATGAGCAGCGCGATCGAAGCCCGGCTGAGCGAGCTTGGCATCACCCTTCCGGAAGCAGCGGCCCCGGCAGCCAATTACGTGCCTTTCGTAAAATCGGGCAATCAGCTGTTCGTTTCCGGCCAACTTCCGATGGCGGACGGCAAGCTTCAGGTTTCCGGCAAGCTGGGTGACGGTCTTGGGATCGACGAAGGCAAGGCCGCAGCAAAGCTTTGCGCCATCAATCTGCTTGCCCAGGCGAAAGCTGCGACCGGAAATCTCGACAAGGTTTCCCGGCTTGTGAAAATCGTGGGCTTCGTGAACTCGACAAGCGAATTTACCGACCAGCCACAGGTGATCAACGGCGCGTCCGACTTCATGGTCGAGGCTATGGGCGATAAAGGCCGCCATGCACGCTCTGCCGTCAGTGCCGCGTCCCTGCCTTTTGGTGCAGCTGTCGAGATCGAAGCAATTTTCGAAATCGAAGACTGACCGATAGCGGGGGGTGTTTGCCCCCCTGCCCCTCCCGATGCCATTCCGGCCGGTGAGGCATTTCTTATCAACCGAGCCCGCCGACATGACACCGGAACTCGAAGCCATCTTCGCCCGCCCGATTGCCCACCGCGGCTATCACGATGCCGATAACGGCGTCATCGAAAACACGCCGACCGCGATCCAGCGTGCGGTCGACAAGAATTTCGCGATTGAGGTGGATGTTCAGGAAACGGCAGACGGCGAAGCGCTGGTGTTCCATGACTACACCCTGGAACGGCTGGCAGAGGGAAGCGGCAAGGTTATCGATCTAACCGCGTCCGAGCTCACCAAAATCCACATGAAGACCGGGACGGACAAGCTCTGGCTTCTGAAGGACCTTTTTGACCTTGTGGACGGCCGCGTGCCGTTGGTGATCGAGATCAAATCCCTCATGCGGCGCGACGCACAAATGGACTTTGTGCGTCATGTCACCGATCAGGTGGCGGACTACAAAGGCCCTGCCTGCATCAAGTCGTTCGATCCGGACATGTTGTCGATTGCAAAGGCGCGCAATGCCTCGGTGCTGCGCGGCGTCGTCGCGGACGGTGCCGAGCCTGGTCGCGACTACGTACGCTACAGCCGCGTCGACCGTTTCATCCTGCGCCATATCCTGCACGCACCGCGCACGCGGCCGCACTTCGTTTCCTATGGCATCAAGGACCTGCCGAAGGCTGGCCCCAGCCTGCTGCGGTCGGTGTTCAAAGTCCCGCTGATGTCCTGGACCGTACGCACCACGGAACAACGGGAAAAAGCCAGGCGTTACGCCGATCAGATCGTTTTCGAGGGCTTTGACCCGGACAAGAGTGCGGCCCGTTCCGTTTAGAATTAGCCATCACATGGCCTCAGCCTCTTGCACTGCAAAATGCCAGCTCTACATCAAGAGGATGGTTTCAAACTTTGGTTTCTTCTGACGCATGACCTCCTCCCGGTCCACGGACAGCGACGCCCCGGCGAAAAATGACGGCGGACAGACAGCCACCTTGCGCATTCTGTCTTCCTTGAAGGATGTCTCTGCTTCCAACTGGGACCAGGTGGCCAACCCGGGCTGGCAGCTTTCCGGACGGGGGCTCTTGCAGAAGGACCCGAGAGACGAGGCATTGGCCGAGCTTTCCGGAGCACTCGGTGGCGGTTCCGAACCAGCCAGCGAGGAAGTCGATTTCAACCCCTTCCTGTCTCATGCCTTTCTGGAGGCCCTGGAGGCATCCGGATGCGCCACCGAAGCGACCGGCTGGCTGCCCAGGCATATGCTGCTGGAAGACGGCAGCGGGCAGATCCTCGGCGCCGTTCCGGCCTATCTCAAAAGCCATTCGCAGGGCGAGTATGTGTTCGACCACGGCTGGGCGGATGCATTTTATCGCGCGGGCGGTGAGTATTATCCCAAGCTGCAGATCAGCGTTCCCTTTACCCCGGCAACCGGACGCCGGTTTCTGACGAGTGCCGGCGTCAACCGCGAGGCGGGCCTCCAGGCTTTGGCAGCCGGTCTGGTGCAGGTGTGTCAGCGCTCGGGCGCGTCTTCGGTTCATGCAACATTTCTGACCAAGCCCGAGTGGGACACTCTGGGAGACCTTGGCTATCTGCAACGGACCGACCAGCAGTTTCACTGGGAAAACCACGACTATGACAGTTTCGACGGCTTTCTGGCAGATCTCGCGTCCCGCAAGCGCAAGGCCGTGAAGAAGGAGCGGCGCGAAGCCCTGAGCGCCGAGGGCATCGAGGTGGAGTGGGTCACCGGATCCGATCTGACGGAAGCTCACTGGGACGCGTTTTACACGTTCTACATGGATACAGGTTCACGGAAGTGGGGCCGTCCCTATCTGAATCGCAAGTTCTATTCACTGATCAACGAGAGGCTGGCGGACCGCACTCTGCTGGTGCTTGCCAAACGGCACGGCCAATATATTGCCGGCGCGCTCAACTTCATCGGCTCACAGACGTTGTTCGGGCGCCACTGGGGCTGCACCGAGCATCATCCCTTCCTCCATTTCGAGCTGTGCTACTATCAGGCAATCGACTTTGCCATCGCCAACAAACTGAAGCGTGTAGAGGCTGGTGCACAGGGAGCGCACAAACTGGCGCGCGGCTACCTGCCGACCACCACCTATTCAGCCCACTGGATCGCCCATGAAGGGCTGCATCAGGCTGTCGCCGACTATCTGGAACAAGAGCGCCTTGCCGTTGAGCGCGAGAACGAGGCTCTTGCCGAACACGCGCCGTTCCGCAAGACCGATCAAGAGATCTGATCTCTCGTCTCCGCTCAGAAACCTAGCTGCATTTCGTATTGCTGAAGCAGTTCTTCCGCGCCTGCCTGCCGCAGGAATGCATTGGCGCTCTGCGTCGCGGCGTCGACGTTGACAAAACGCAGTTCAGATTTCCCCGCAGCTTCCATTATCGCCTTTAGCAAGGCGGCGCCGATGCCCTTTCGGCGGTGGTCCTTGTGAACGGCAATCTGCGCAACCGCCCCATCTGCAAAACTTGCCCCCCAGCCCAGCAGATTATCGGCTCGGCAAACGGCCACGAGATGAATATCCGGACTGAGACCGCGGAGCGCGGCTAAACTGTTCTGGGGTGTTGGCAACGTGTCGAAAAATGCGCTTGTGTCATGTGGCAGCGCGTCGAGGCCAATCTTGGCGGCAGTCCAGTCTCGCCCCTTCGCCGCAAGCACACCGGTACCTCCGAGACGAAACACACCAAGCGTCCGCTCACGGTGAAAACCGAAGGCTTCATAGGCGGAAACCGCTCTTTCGTTGGTGGTGATGACCTCAAGCTGAAGGCCTTTCGAACCTTCCTTCCGCTGTTTTTCGATCACCGCCTCCAGGAGCTGCCGAGACAAGCCGTTTCGCCGATGTTCCGGGCTCGTCCCGACGGACAAGGTATAGGCTCTGTTGCCATATTCCGGGTGTGGCTGACCGGAAAACCAGAAGGCGGCAATCTCGTCCTGCGCAAGAGCCACGAAGGAGTGTTCTGCAGAAAAGCCGCGTTGGCGCTGGAACTCCCGAAAGTCCTCCACGCTCAAATGCATCGGCGTAACGTAATCCGAAAATGCCAGGTTCAAGGCATCGCAGAGCTGCGCAGCATCGAACGAGCGGCAATCGACAATCTGATAGGACATGGAAAATTTCCGGAGGAATTCAAAGACTTGCGAAAGCTAGCACTGAATCCCGCCCCGGAAAAGCCGGGCAAGTGAGAGCGCTGGCCAGCAAAGACCGCAACCGTCATTTCCCGGCAAGCAAGTCAGGTCAATCGAATGCCTCCGCGACATCGTACATCACGGGTTCAAAACTCTTGCACAACGAACTGATGCGCCGATTGCGCTCACGCATTTCCGGGGTTCGCAACATTGCCAGGAAATCCTCCCGCCGGCGCCACTGCGAATAATTGGCGATCCGGGTCTGCGCATCGTTCACATGCAGTCCTGACCCGATGAAGCCCGGCTGATGGCGAATGAAGCTCTCGTACGCATCCTTCAACTCGTCCAGAAGGTCGTAGCAGGTGCCTGGCGTCATCTCGAAGGTGGTAATGACGGTCTGGCAGTCTCGGTCGCTTGATATTTCGGGCATGGCTCTCCTCCTCCGCCGTTTGTTTCGAGGCTGGCACGTTTTTAAGTGACCGGCAATATGGGGAGGATTACGTGGACCAATAGAGAGCTTATTTGACGTCCCTGCCCGGCAGTTCCGGATGTTTTCAGGTCTACACTCAGGCAGGCTCGATCCCGTCGACGTTCATGTCTCCCACTGCCTGCAGGGCAAGCGACAACAGCTTTTCAAAATGAGTTGTGCGGGATGACCCGCATCGCCAGACGAGATACATCATCCGGCGCATCGGCAGGCCTTCGACCTTCTTCAACAGAAGATCAGGCTCCTTTCCAAACTCTGAGGCAATATAGGCGGCAGGAAAGAGTGCCAGCCCCATGCCGATCGAAGCCATTTGACGCAAAGCGTCGAGGCTGGTGCCTTCATAGTCCTGCCGGAAATCAGCTCCGGCAGCATGCGCCAGCGCCTGAACGTCGTTGTGGAGACGGAACCCCTGCCCCAGCGCGAGCAGCTTCTCACCGCGCAACATATCGACGGGAATCACATCAACACCGGCCAATGGGTGCGACTTCGGCACGGCAAGAGAAACGCTTTCCCGGCAAAGCTCCCGCGCTGTCCACTGGTCCGACGCGGCGAAATCCGGCGTCAATATGCAGTCAAGCGCCCCCGACATCAGGCCTTCTTCCAGAAGATTAGGCCTGTCTTCGCGGATATAGAGTTCTAGGAGTGGAAACTCACGCTTCAGAATCGGCAACAGGTAGGGCATGAAATACGGCCCGAATGTGGGCGAGACGCCAAGCCGGATCAAACCGCCCAGATTTGATTGCCCCGACTGAGCCAGCGTCACGATTTCGTCGAGATTTTCCAACGCGCGCCGCGCAAGCGGCAGCAGACGCTCGCCGGAGGCGGTCAGGTTGATGCCACCGCTGCCACGCTCCAGCAATGTACAGCCGAGCTGGTCTTCAAGCAGCTTGAACTGGGCTGAAAGTGTCGGTTGCGACACGTGACACCGTGCAGCCGCCTTGCCGAAGTGCAAGGTTTCTGCGAGCGCAACGAAATAGTCCAGTTGCCGTGACGATGGCCGAAAACGCATTGCACCTCCATGAGTGATAGACAATATCTATCAAAACAATCGAAACAATGTATTTCATCTATTCTCGTTCAGCCTCCATATCAAGGGTGTCACAGACACTGCCCACGAGAGAGGAGGAGAGCGATGTACCAAAGACTGAAATCGCTGCGCAGCCAGCACAACACCCTGGATGCCCTTATCCGCAGGGAGGAATTGCACCCCTATCCGGATACGCAGCACATACGGTCCCTGAAGAAATTCAAACTCCGTTTGCGCGACGAAATCTCGCGGATTGAAACCAGGCTCAGAGCTCCGCAGCTGGCCTACTGAACAAATTCACCACGCTAATCGGGAGGTTCTAATGAACCCGTTTCTGCCCATGTTTGCCCCCCTTGCTGCCTTGCACCGCGCGCCCTCCCGAGAATCACGTCTGAGGGATATTGACGCCCGAATGGCCTCGTTCTTGCGCGAAAAACAGACGTCGGACACCACCTGCCCCAAGGTGCTCGATAACGTCAAAACCGCAAGGAGCAAAGTCCAGCGCGAGATGGTCACGGCGCGTTAAAACGCCGGCCACGATAACGACGGGTTCCTGCCCACCGGATTCCCGCCATCCGGCGCGTTGAAAGCCGTCAAGCTGGACACCCCGCCCGCAACCCTCGCGGGCGGGTTTCTTTTTCGTTGCCTTGCTGGAAGCCGCGTTTTCTAATTCACCCCAAATCACGTGTATCGGCAACGACCCCGGGGAAATCCGCATGAATTCATCGCCTTATTTCGCGCTATCCGGCGGCCACCCGCCCCAGACCCAACTTCTGACAGACCGGGCCGTGTTTACAGATGCCTATGCCGTCATTCCGAAGGGAACGATGTGTGACATCGTCACAAGCTATCTTCCGTATTGGGAGAAGACCCGGCTCTGGGTATTGTCGCGACCTCTCTCCGGTTTTGCAGAAACATTCTCGCAGTACATCATGGAGGTCCAGCCAGGTGGCGGCAGCCGGAAGCCGGAGCCGGATGAAGCGGCAGAAGCCGTGCTTTTCGTTGTCGATGGCAGGCTGACACTGACCATAGAAGGCAAGGTGCATGTGCTGGAAGACGGCGGCTATGCCTATCTTCCAGCAGGCTGTGCCTGGACGGTCGAAAACGCCGGTGGCAACGCGGTGCGATTTCACTGGATACGCAAGGCCTATGAAGCGGTCGAAGGGCTGTCCAAGCCGGACGCCTTTGTCACCAACGACAAACTGGTCAAACCGACCGATATGCCCGGGACTGACGGAAAATGGGCCACCACCCTCTTCGTCGATCCGCAAGACATGCGCCACGACATGCATGTGACCATCGTGACTTTTGAACCGGGAGCCGTGATCCCGTTCGCCGAAACCCATGTCATGGAACACGGGCTCTATGTGCTGGAGGGCAAGGCCGTCTATCGGCTCAATCAGGACTGGGTGGAGGTTGAGGCAGGCGACTACATGTGGCTGCGCGCCTTCTGCCCGCAAGCCTGTTACGCCGGAGGGCCAGGCAAGTTCCGTTACCTGCTCTACAAGGACGTTAACCGGCACATGAAGCTCAGACGCGACTAGGCGGCCGACTCAGAAAATGAGTCTGGAACCTTCGGCAAGGCATTGAGATTTCTGAACTAAACAAGATCACAAATCTTGACGACCTAGCTCCCTCCTCGTCCCGGACAAACGAGACGCAGTCCGGTATCCGGGAAGTGAAAACTCCGCTCTCTCTGCAGCCTCAGCTCAACATCCTGACGACTTGCAGCGTGCCCGAGGTCATCTGATGCGCGATGGTTCATAGTCAAAAGGCGGCCCAGAGGCCGCCTTTTCATGTTGATGACCTTGTTGGGTCCTATGTGGCCGGAACAGCATCGCCCGGGATTGACGGCTCGGACTCTGGCTTGCCTTTCTTCGGAGGGCGCACCCGGAAGAACAGAGAATAGAGAACCGGTGCGGCGATCAGTGTGAGCACTGTGGCAAACGCCAGACCGCCCATGATCGTCACCGCCATGCCGCGGAAGAAGGCGTCCGACAGAAGCGGTGCCATGCCGAGGATGGTGGTGATTGCCGCCAGCATCACCGGACGCATACGCGAGACGCTGGCTTCGACGATGGCTTCGTATTTTTCCCTGCCCTCGCCAATCAGAAGATCGATCTCCTCCAACAGGACGATAGCGTTTTTGATCAGCATGCCGGACAGCGACAGGATGCCCAGCAGGGACATGAAGCCAAAGGCCGTATCAGTGGTCAGAAGGGCGATGGCAACACCATTGATCGACATGGGCACCATGAGCCAGATGATCAGCGGCTGACGCACGGAACCGAACAGAAGGATGGAGATGATCAGCATGACCAGGAAACCAAGCGGCAGCTGCGCGCCCAGGGATGCCTGTGCATCGTTGGTGCTTTCATATTCTCCGCCCCACTCCAGCGCGTATCCAGGCGGAAGTTCTATCGCCTCGATTTGCGGTCGGACCCTTGCAAGGGCTGCGGATGCGGTTTCGCCCCCGGTGGTTTCAGCCTTCACCGTAAGCGTGCGAACACGGTCGCGGCGATGGATGAGCGTGTCCTGAGGCTCCATGACGAATTCCCGCACGACCTGCTCAATCGGCACATAGCGGCCTTCGGTGCTGCTCAGGACCAGAGCGTCCGATACGCTTTCGTTCACGGAGATACCGTTCTGATCAGCCTTGCGGGCGACGATCGGAACGCTTTCGTCGATATCGCGGAAGGAACCGACGCGGACGCCTTCGGTCGCAAACTGCAGGGCAACAGACAATTCCTCCCGGGTCACACCCGAAATCCGGGCACGGTCCTCATCGAAGATCGGTCGCACGACGAGTTCCCGCTGCCGCCAGTCCGTGTTGACGTCGGCAAGCTTGTTCTCCGCCTTGTCGAAAATCGCCTTCGCCTCGTTGCCAAGCCGCTTGAGCACGTTCGCATCCGGGCCCGAAAAGCGTGCCTCGATCTTGGCGCCGCCACCGGGACCGAATACCAGGCGCTTGGTAATGATCTGCGCTGAGGGAAAACGCTCTGCGAAGCGCTCTTTCAGATCCAGCGCCAGCATATCGATCTCGTCGCGCCCATGGGTTCTGATGATCATGTGGCCATAGGCCGGGTTCGCGTCTTCCGGTGCATAGGTCAGCATGAAACGCGTTGCACCACCACCGGCAAAGCTGGTGACTTTCTCCACACGCTCATCGGCAAGGACGATCTTCTCCATTTCCTTCAGGTCTGCTTCGGTCGACCGGATGTCAGTGCCCTGGGGAGCCCAGTAATGGAGATAGAAGATCGGGGTGTTGCTGTCCGGGAAGAACGCCTGCTTCACATTGCCGAAGGCCATGACGCACATAACCGTGATCCCGACCAGAGCGACGACCGTCAGCAACCGCACGCGCAAGGTGCCGACCAGGATCGCCCGATAGGCTCTGTAGAGAATGCCTTTGTAGGGATCGTGATCGTCCAGATTGCCGGAGGCCGTTCTGAAGAAATACTTGCCGAAAAGCGGCGTGACCGTGATCGCAAACACCCAGGACAGAAGCAATGAAATGCCGATAACGGCAAAGAGTGAAAACAGGAACTCACCGGTCGCGTCGGGTGACAGACCAATGCCGGAAAACGCCATGATGCCGATGATGGTTGCTCCCAGCAGCGGCCACATGGTTTGAGCGACGACACGGCTGGCGGCCTCGATTGCCTTTTGTCCGCGCTGCATGTTGATCATCATGCCTTCTGCGACCACGATGGCGTTGTCCACCAGCATACCCATGGCGATGATCAGCGCTCCAAGCGAAATGCGTTCCATCTCGATGGCGAAGATCCGCATGAACAGGACCGTTGCCATCACCGTGAGAAGCAGCACCGTGCCCACCACGATGGCCGCACGCCACCCCATGAACAGCGCAAGCACCGCGATCACGATGACAACGGAGGCGGCCAGGTTCGTGATGAAGCCATTCACGGATTCATCGACCACAATATTCTGTTCGTAAATGGGATGGATCTGCATGCCGACGGGCAGTTGCGCTTCGACCTGGGATAGTTTTTCGATCACGCGTTCGCCGACTTCGACGATGTTGGTACCATCGACCTGGGACACCCCGATCGTGACGGCCGCGTGGCCATTGTGCCTGATCAGCCTGTTCGGCCGTTCCGGTTCACCCAGTTCCAGTGTTGCGATATCGGACAGGCGGATCATTGCGGTCGATCCCGCACGGCCGATGACAAGATCCTGAATGCCTCGGAAATCATCGAAGGCGGAGGCTGTCATCAGGCGAATGCGTTTGTCGCCTGAAACGCCCGACCCGTTGGTCTGGATGCGGTTTTCGGCGTCCAGAACACTGATCACATCGTTGAAAGTGATGCCGAGCCCGGCCATCTTGTCCTGATTGACGTTCAGGTAGATGACGTCCTGGGGTTCCCCGGCGACTTCGACCTTGCCGACCCCCGGTACGGTCAGAATTTCGCGGCGAATGCGCTTGACCGTCTCGCGAATGTCCCGGTTGGTATAGCCGTCGGCAGTGAAGGCGTAGAACAGGCCGTAAACGTCACCGAAGTCGTCATAAACCAGAGGCGTCCCCGCCCCTGCCGGCAGGTCCCGGACCTCGTCGTTGACCTTTCGCCGCAACTCGTCCCAGACCTGCGGCAATTCTTCGCCGTCGTAGGTCGGCTTGATCTCCACGCTGATGCGCGACAAGCCCGGCTCCGACACGGACTTGATCAGATCCAGTTGCGGCATCTGCTGGATGGCTGTTTCAAGGTTTTCGGTAATTTCGTTTTCGACTTCAGCCGCGGTCGCGCCCGGATAGCTGGTGATCACCTGGGCCTGCTTGATGGTGAATGCAGGATCTTCCAGCCGCCCCACGGTGGATAGGCCCCAAAGCCCCCCCAGAAGCGACATGATCACGATCATCCACGTGTTGACCGGCTTTTGAATTGAGTAGCGTGCAATATCCAAGGTATCTGATCCTCTAGCCTGTCCGGAACCGGATCAGTTCAAACGCCGCACGACCTGGCCGTCGCTGAGATAAGCAACGCCGGCGGAGATGATTTCGTCGCCTTTTTCCAGCCCGGAACTGACAGGAATGAAATCCCCCATGACCGTGCCGATTTCGACCGGGTGCTTGGACACGGCCCCAGAGCCGGAATCGTATTTCCAGACGTAGGAATTTCCCTCGCTATCGAGGGCAATGGCACTCGACGGCACCAGGAATTGTTCTCCCAGTTGCAGCCCTTCAGGCAGAAACTTCACGGTCACCGATGCCGTCATGCCGGGCGAGAGCTGCTCTGCCCCCTCGCGCGGCATTGCCAGGGTAACGCGATAGGTCTGCGCTACCTCATCGACCTGGCTGGAATGTTCGCGATACGTCAGCGGAAATTGCTTATCCCCGTAGGCGGGAAATCGGGCCTCAATGGACGTCACTTCGGATGCTGAAACCCGTCCGAACAGGGCCTCGGCAACGTTGATGTCCACCTGAACTTCCGAAACGTCATGAAGCTGTACAACCGGCGTTCCGACACTGACCGTGGTGAAATTGTCGACCAGACGCACGGAGACGATCCCGTCGAAAGGCGCTTTCAACGTGGTGTACTCAAGGTTCTGTGTGGCTTCCTTTTGTGTTTCCAGCGCAAGGTCGTACTTGTTCTTCTGCTCGTCATAGGCAGACTGTGAGATGACCGACCGTTCGCGCAGGGTTTCCAGCCGATCGAGCTCCCTTTTTGCCTGTTCGGCATTGATGGTCGCTTCTCGTAATGCCCTGTCGTAGTCCGTCGTATCCAGTTTGGCGATCAGGTCGCCTTCCTTCACGCGCTGGCTTTCCAGCACGGGCAGTTCGACAAGTTTACCCGGCACCTGGAAAGACAGGGCGACGGTTTTCACCGCCTCCACCCGGCCGGCGAACCGCCGTTCCAAAAGCCCGATCTGGTCTGTCACCGTGAAGACTTTCGCGGGTCTGGGCGCAGCATTGAGTTTTGCCTCCGCCTCGGAAACCGGATCAAAAGCATCGTCCTGACAGGATGCAAGCATCCCGGCAGCCAAAAGAAGGGCGACCCAACGGCGAATTGGGGCTTTGTGAAGTGCCAGCATTTGGTCTTCCGTTCTAGTCTTTGAGTTGGGTCAGACGCATGCGGAGGTCCTGAAACACCAGCGCGCGCTCATCGTCAGAAAAAATCGTGACGCAATGCGCCTCAGAGAAATGAAGGCCTTCCAGGCAGGCCCAGATAGACCAGGCTTTGCCTCGGTCGGGAAGTTCGGCCTCGATGGCCTCCTTGAGACGTAATTTCACACCCCGGAAGGGTTCACTCAGGTCGGGACGGTCCGCTTTCGTGGCCAGCATGGCTTGCGCCAGGTCACGCCGCTCGCCCAACCAACCTTCGGAGACCTCGATCATTGCGCTCAAGGTCGGGCACTCGGAAGAAAGGTTGCGCTCCCTCTCGGCAGCCACTTCAGCTTCGAACTGGCTTGCCAGAAACTCCACCATGCCGGTGATCAGCGCATCCTTGGTGGGGAAATTATAGAGAACCCCGCCTTTGGAAAAACCGCTTTCCTCGGCAACGGCATCCATGGTCAGGCATTGCGCGCCCGAGCGCCGGACGACCTCGATTGCAGCTTTCAGTATTTCCGATTTCGATTCATGCGAAGTGCGTGTCGAACGCGCTGCCATTGTATACCGTCCAGTCAGTACAGTTTCGCTCTCTTTATACCGTCCAGCCGGTACAGACAAGAACATCTGACATGGAAAAATCAACCTGCATTTTCATCACGCCCGTTAATTGTGCGAGATGGCGCAAGACAGAGCTTTGGCGGCACAAGAAGTGTGCAATTCCGCCAGTTAACTGACTGGATTTAGTGAGGGTAACTCTTGCGGGAGGCTAGGCGAAGCGCACCAGAAAGGGGTCAGGCTGCTGCGTTCTTCCGCATTGCAGCTTCGTTGGCCGCCTTCTCAGCCGCGGCCGCTTCGGCTGCAAGCCGCGAACGTTCGTTGGCTTCTTCTTCGGTGCGTTCCGCAAAGGCGATAAACTCGTCAGCCGGCATGGGCGCAGCAAAGAAATAGCCCTGAGCGGCGGTCACACCCAGTTCGAGCAACCGGTCGATCTGCTCTTCCATCTCGACACCTTCGGCAATGATGCCCATGCCCAGGTTGTCGGCCAGTTCGACCATGGAATCGACAATCGTCGTGGAGTTGTCGTCCGATCCGATGGTATCGATGAACATCTTGTCGATCTTGATGATGTCGACGCCCAGCTTTTGCAGATAGGCCATGCCGCCATGGCCCGTGCCGACATCATCCAGAGCAACACGCACACCCAGTGCCTGCAGTTCCGCGATGATCTTGCGCGCCAGTTCCATGTCCTCCAACGGTTGGCGCTCGGTCACTTCCACAACGATCTGCTGGAAGGAAATCCGCGTTTTTTCAAAGATCGAACGAATATCGGAAATGACTTCCCGATCCAGGAAGTGCCCCGCGAATAGGTTGATCGACAGCTTCAGGTCCGGATTGTCCCCGTAAAGCTCGCCGATTTCCTCGGCAGAGACGCGCATGATGTGACGGGTCATGTCGAAGATATGGCCGTTGTTTTCGGCATAGGCCATGAACTGCCCCGGTGACACGATCATGCCGTTCGGACGGCGCCAGCGCATCAGGATTTCACACCCGCGCAACCGCCCGCTCTCGATATCCATCACGGGCTGATAATAGGGAATGAACTCGCCATTGCGGATCGCGGCGATGAATTCGTCGTCGGCTTCCCTCTCGGGCCGCCAGGACAACCAAACACCGATGGCAACGAACAGGAGCGCAATCCCCGCGCAGGCGGCGGCAGCAACGACCTTCAGGTCCTGCACGACCTTGTCGGCGGCAGACAGCGGTGCGGTGACCGTCGCCACGAGAGGATAAAGCTGCGATGAAACTTCGACAGACAGAATTTCGGAAGGATCCGTTGCCTCTGAATTATAGCCACCGACAGTGTACCAGAGCAGGTTGTTGCCAAGGCGTAATTCGGTCCGGCGGTAAGAGCGCAGATATTCCGGGCCGGGATCGATGGCAATCACGGCAGGTGTCACTTCCGCGAAAAGGCGTGTCTGGTCCTTGAGATCCCAGCTGATCACTGCCGCACGGGCTCCCAGATAGCTCCGGTCCAGCATGCCGATGCCGACAAGCGGGCCGTCCTCACGCATCGGCGGCAGCACAATCTTGCCGGCCAGATCCGCGTCCGGAATGATGCACATGCGCTGACCGGCGGCATCGGCGAGCCCGATGGCGTCGATCATCCCATGTTCGACAATCTGCTTCTCGTAGATGACCCGGTCTTCGGCATTGCAGGTTTGCACATCGTCCCGGTCCAGCCTCTGAAGCACGGAAACGGTAGTGGAAATTGCCTCTTCGGCGCGGTGGATGGCCACATTTCCCATGGCCTCCATCTCAACCACGGCACGGCGTTCCGCATACTGGTTGAGAATGATGTTGATCGCAAACAGCGGAGCAGTCGCCAGCGCAAGGGCGATCAGCACCGTTTTAACGAAACCAACATAGCGGAAAGACAAGTCGACAACCTGTTCATGATAAACTCTTTCTGAACATGGCTGATCTGGGTAAACAAGGACTGAAGATTCAGTCATTTCATTCAGATCAAAGCCACCTGCCTCTTTGCCATGTTAGCTGCAAAACAGACGAGAAAAGCCGGACTTCGGGAGGGTTACATGCAGGCATTGTTTATTGGGCAAGCCTATATCGACGTTACTTTTTTGACGGACCAGTTGCCGACGGGCGACGAAAAGACGATCGCCCGGGATTACGCAATCAGTTTTGGCGGAAATGCGGTCACGGCGGCGTTTTGCTGCGCCAAACTGGGAGGCAAACCGGAGTTGTTGTGCTCGCAGGCGGACGACTGGCTGGCACGCATGTTCCTGGACATGGCAGCGACCTACGGCGTTTCCATTCACGGGCGCAAGGTGCGGGAAAGCTCCCTCTCCTTCATCATGCCAAAGGGCGGCAAGCGCGCCATTGTGCGCTGCCGCGACAACGAGTTCCTGCATCCTTTCCCTCCCCTCACCCTCACCGGCATGAAGGCCCTGCACCTCGATGGGCATATGCCGGACGCGGCGCTGCACTATGCGACCACTTGCAAGAACCTTGGCATCCTGACGTCACTCGACGGCGGCGCCGTGCGCGAAAACACCGATGAACTGCTCAATCAGATCGATATTGCGGTCGTTTCCGAGCGTTTCTGCCAGCAGTTGGGCATGTCAACCGGTGAAACGCTTTCGTATCTGCGCACCAAGAACTGTCCTGTCGGCGCTGTAACGCTCGGCAGCGAAGGCATGGTCTGGTACGAAGCCGGTGGTCCGGACAAGGTGATGCCCTCGCTCAACGTGCCCTTGTCGAAGGTGGTCGATTCCAACGGTGCCGGCGATGTCTTCCATGGCGCTTACATTGCCTCCTACTTGCGCTGGCCGGAGAGAAGCTGGGATCAGCATTTCCGCTTTGCCCGCGGAGCCTCGACCCATGCCATCCAGCACCTGGGCAACGAGGCCAGCCTGCCGACCCTGGAAGACATCGAGCGCGCCAACATCACCTTCGCCGAAAAAGCCGTCGCCTGACAAAGGCAATTTTTGCCGAAGAACGGGCTGGCAAAGCCGGTGTATATGCGACCCTCGCATTTCAACCGGGTAAAATGTGACGCAGGACATATTTTGACCGAATAAGCCCGGCTATTGCTTGCTCCGGCTTTCGCCTTGCTACACCGTGGAACTTCCCTCAGAGTGAAGTCCGCCTCTATTTCGTGGAGATTTTCAATGATGTTTTCCCGTTCGCCCCGGATCGCAGCCGGTCTGACGGCCGCCGTCAGTCTGCTCGCCCTTCAAGCCACTCCGGCGCTTGCCTTCGATCCGTCCGGGAACGAGATCGCCGATGCTTTTCTGAGCCTGCTGGATGCCGAGAAAGGCACTGTCGAGAGCTATGGTTCGGTTGACGAAGCAGCCGATGCCGTAACGCTCAGCGACATCGTCATCAGCAAGGAAGACGAAGAAAACGCCAGCGTTACCATCGCGTCGACCGTTTTGACGGGCGGAGAAATTCAGTCCGACGGACGGCTCAAGCTCTCAAGCCTCGATATGAGCAATCTTGAGCTCACGGCTGAGGACGGCGGCATGTCGCTGGCGGACCTCAAGGTCACGGACCTTCTCCTGCCGACGCCGGAAGAAGCTTCTGCCGACACGCCACCGGTCGGCCCCGGCTACAAGACATTTGAAGCCAACAGCATTCAGATCCGCGATGAAGACAACCAGATTGCCGACATCGTCAAAATCTCCTCCTCGATCGACGCCATGGACGGCGACCTTCCGACCGCAGCCCAGTTTGCTGTGACCGGCGCCACCATCGACGTCAAGGAACTGGAAACAAAGGAAACGAAGTCCCTTACGGACCTCGGTTATGAAACTCTGACGCTCGACATTTCCGGATCTGGCAAATGGGACCCGGAAACGGCCACACTCGTGGTTCCCGAACTGAAGATCGACGCCAAGGATGCGGCCAGCCTGTCCGTCTCTCTCTCCATGGGCGGCGTTACCCGCGAAGTGATTACCCAGCTCAACGAAAAGTCGGAGAAGCCTGAAGAAGCGATGGCGCTCCTGCAGAATGTTACCATCGAAAACGCCAAGATCCGGCTGGACGATGACACGTTGACAGGTCGGGTACTGGATCTGGAATCGGAAAAGGCCGGTGTCGATACGCCGACCTATGTTGCCGGCCTTACCGGTACGCTGCCGATGATGCTTGGCATGCTGCAGAACAAGGAGCTGGAAGGCCAGGTGACCAAGGCCGTGACCCAGTTCCTGAACACGCCCGGCTCGCTGGAATTGACAGCCGCTCCGGGTGCACCTGTTCCGCTGTCCCAGATCATGGGCACGGCGATGTTTGCACCTCAGATGATCCCGCAGATCCTGTCAGTCGGCATTACCGCCAACCAGTAAATCTGCTTCAGACAGTAAAAAGCCCGGGCAGTGTCCCGGGCTTTTTTGTTTTCGTGCAAAAGCGCTCCCTTACTCGGCAGCCTCGGTGCGGTTCTGGAACTGCAGCTCGCACAGGCGCCGATAAATGCCGTCATGCTCGAACAATTCATCATGCGTGCCGCTCTCCAGGACACGCCCCCTGTCCATGACGAGGATCCGGTGTGCGTGACGAACCGTGCTGAGACGGTGAGCGATCACCAGCGTGGTGCGCCCTTCCATCAGTTTTTCGAGTGCGGCCTGGATCTTGGCTTCGGACTCAGCATCAAGAGCGGAAGTTGCCTCATCCAGCAGGAGGATCGGCGCATCCAGCAGCATCGATCGCGCAATGGCAATGCGCTGACGCTGACCGCCCGACAAGCGGCCGCCGCCATCGCCGGCCAGGGTGTTGTAGCCATCCGGCATTTCCAGGATGAAGTCATGGGCGTTCGCCGCCTGTGCCGCTGCCTCGATCTCTTCCTGTGAAGCACCCGGTCTGCCGATTGCGATATTATCGCGGATACTGATGTTGAAGAGGTAGGAGTCCTGGCTGACGTAGGCAATGTTCCGTCTCAGAGAGCTCATCGTAACCGACCTGATCGACTGTCCGTCGACAGTGATCGTTCCTTCCTGCGGATCGTAGAAGCGCTCGATCAGGGCAAAGACGGTGGACTTGCCGGCCCCGGACGCACCGACCAGCGCCGTTGTCTTGCCGCCTTCAGCCGTCAGGTTCAATCCGTTGAGCGCGGCCCCTTCCCCGTAGGAGAACTTGACGTCCCTGAATTCGACCTGCCCGTTGTCGACCTTGAGATCCGATGCATCTTCAACCTGCTCCAGATCCGGTTGCTCGTCGATCAGCTCGTACATCAGGCGGACACCGACCAGCGACTTGCTGAGATTGACATTCAGCCGGGCCAGACGGCGCGCGGGATCATAAGCAAGCAGCAACGCCGTGATGAATGCGAAGAAGGCACCCGGGTCCTTGCCCAGCTCCACCACCGAATATCCGCCGTAGAAAATGACCAGCGAAATTGCAAAGCCACCGAGAGATTCCATCAAAGGCGAGGTCCGGGCCGTCAGGGAGGCGATCTTGTTGGACTGGCGCTCCACTTCGGCAACGGATGTAGCCATTCTCTGCTGCATCGTCGGCTCCATCCTGAAAGCCTTGACGATGCGGATACCCAGAACGGTTTCCTGCAGGGTTGAGCCGATCTTGGCGTTTGAGACCACCTGCCGCTTGGCATAGGTCTTGACCCGCTTCACCAGGAAACTCACGCCGACAACGATTGGTGGCATGATGACCAGGGCCAGCAGGCTCATCAAAGGATCCTGGACAATCATCACCCCGACAAGACCGATCAGGGTCAGAACATCCCTGCCGAGGCTGAGCACGATCATGTCGATGACCGAACGCGCGCTGCCGGCGCCCGTGTTCACGCGGATGCCGAGTTCCGGCAGGGACATCCGGTCGAAATAAGCCTGGTCCTGTTTGGTCAGTCGATGGAACAGGCGGTTCTGCAGATCCGCAACAATCGCGTTGCCGACCCTGGAAAGAACAACCATCTGACCGTAGGTCGAAGCGCCCTTCAGGGTGAATATGCAGATGACCGCTCCGGCTATGACATAGATCATCATCTTGTCGCGGTTGATGAAGACCTCGTTGATGACATCCTTCATGATCCAGGCACTTGCCGCAGTCGTTGCCGCAACCATGCCCATGAAGACAAAGGCCACCAAGTAGCGCGGGATATAGGCCCGGAGATTTTCGCTCAACAGGCGCTTGATGACTTGAACCGTGCCATCCGGGTCTTGCCAGATCTCCCATTTTGCAGGGTTGAGCACTGTAAGCCGCCTTTCCAATAACTTGCAAAGCATAACACGACTGAGGCCGGCAAGGCCGGCCTCTCGCCTCTTTCGCAGAGGGGTATCCCTATTTTGCGGTCACCCGCAAGTAGGATGTTCTCACGCGTCCGGCAAGTTCAGACGCAAATGCAGTTCGCGAAGCTGAGCCGATGCCGGTTCGCTCGGGGCCCCCATCATCAGGTCTTCCGCCTTCTGGTTCATGGGGAACAGCATGACTTCGCGGATGTTGGCCTCGTCAGCCATCAGCATGACCATACGGTCGATACCAGCGGCACAACCACCGTGCGGAGGGGCGCCATACTGGAATGCATTGACCATGCCGCCAAAGCGCCTGTCGACTTCGTCTGCCGGATAGCCAGCGATCTCGAACGCCTTGTACATGATCTCCGGCTTGTGGTTCCGGATCGCCCCCGAAATCAGCTCGTGACCGTTACAGGCCAGATCGTACTGATACCCCAGAACGTCCAGAGGATCGCCTTCCAGCGCGTCCATTCCGCCCTGAGGCATGGAGAACGGGTTATGCGAGAAATCGATCTCGCCGGTTTCCTCATCGCGCTCGTAGATCGGGAAATCCACGATCCAGGCGAATTCGAACCGGTCCTTGTCGCTATGACCGAGTTCTTCGCCGATGATGACACGGGCCTTGGCCGCAACCGGCTCGAACTGCTTCGGCTTGCCACCCAGGAAAAACGCGGCATCGCCGACGTCGAGACCGAGCTGCGTACGGATCGCTTCGGTGCGTTCCGGACCGATGTTCTTGGCCAGCGGGCCGGCAGCTTCCGTGGAACCGTCTTCGGCCTTGCGCCAGAAGATGTAGCCCATGCCAGGCAGGCCCTGCTCCTGGGCGAACTTGTTCATGCGGTCACAGAACTTGCGGCTGCCGCCCTTCGGTGCCGGAATGGCGCGGATTTCCGTGCCCGGCTGTTCCAGCAGCCTGGCGAAGATGGCAAAACCGGAGCCGGCAAAATGCTCGGAAACGATTTCCATCTTGATCGGGTTTCTGAGATCCGGCTTGTCCGTGCCGTACCAGAGCGCGGAATCCTTGTAGGAGATCTGCGGCCAGTTGCGGTTGACCGGACGACCGTTGCCGAAACGCTCGAAACAGCCGGCAATCACCGGCTCGATGGTGTCGAACACATCCTGCTGGGTGACGAAGGACATTTCCACGTCGAGCTGGTAGAAATCCGTCGGCGACCGGTCGGCACGCGGATCTTCATCGCGGAAGCACGGCGCAATCTGGAAATACTTGTCGAAGCCGGAGACCATCAACAGCTGTTTGAACTGCTGCGGTGCCTGCGGCAGCGCATAGAACTTGCCCGGATGCAGGCGCGACGGCACCAGGAAGTCGCGCGCGCCTTCGGGAGACGATGCCGTGATGATCGGCGTCTGGAATTCATTGAAACCGATGTTCCACATGCGGTCGCGCAGATCGCGCACCACATTGGAACGCAGAATCATGTTCTGGTGCAGTTTCTCGCGGCGCAGATCCAGGAACCGGTATTTGAGACGAACCTCTTCCGGATACTCCAGATCGCCGAAGACCGGCAGCGGCAGTTCCTTGGCCGCACCCAGGATTTCCATCTCACGGATGAAGACTTCAATGTCACCAGTCGGCAGCTCGGAGTTGATGGTTTCGTCCGTGCGCTTCTTCACGCTGCCGTCGATACGGATACACCATTCGGAGCGAACGGTTTCGGCCAGCTGGAAGGCGGCCGAATCCGGGTCGACCACGCATTGGGTGACGCCGTAATGATCGCGCAGATCGATGAACAGCACCCCGCCATGATCGCGGACCCTGTGGACCCAGCCGGAAAGACGGATAGTCTGGCCTTCGTCGGACAGACGGAGGTCACCGCATGTGTGACTACGGTAGGGGTGCATTCTCATTCCTCGACATTTTTTCTTGGCATAGAAAATCGTAACGGCCCGCCGCAGGCAGGCCGAGTCCGGCTGCACAATCCATGTTGCGGAAGGAAAGTCAAGGAAAAGGCTTGCGCTCCGCCTGCCTCTCCCCTTCTGATCATGGAACGGTTCGGGAATTTCTCTCAGGCGTCGACGGCTTGCAACAGGGGATGCCACTGTCCGCGGATCTCGTGAGAACCGGCATCGGAATAATCGAACACTCCTGAGCCCGCTGCGGCGTGGCGGGCATAAACCACCCGTTCGGAAATCCGCGCAAGCAGCGGATAGCCTTTCTTGGCAAGCAATTGCTCCAGATCGCCGACCTGGTTGGACCGGCGGTCAATGCGGTTGGCGACCACGTGAATGTCGGCCTTGCCCTTGCGAACACGCTTGATATCGGAAATGCGGTCGAGAAACTTCAAGGTGGCGTCCCAGTCGAACGCCGAAGCAAGAACAGGCACAACGATATCGGACGCCTCTGCGATCAGATTCTTGGCCAACTCCGAGCGAAGCCCGCCAGGTCCGTCGATGACGACGGCATCCAGATCCTTGTCCTTGTCGCCGATAGCCTCTTCCTTGGTCCAGTTGAGACCTTCGATCCGCGACAAGCTCTTGGGCCGGCGTTTGATCCAGGACAGGCTGGACTTTTGCCAGTCTGCATCGGCAAGCGCAACATCCTCACCCCGAGCGGCGAGTGCGACAGCAAGATTCGTGGCGAGGGTCGTCTTGCCGCAACCGCCCTTGGAATTCACCACCAGTATCTTGCGCATTTCCACTCCTCTGTGTGTTCTCTCGCAGACGCTCGCCTAAGCTTCACCATAGGCGCACAAAATGCGCCTTTTCAAGAGCTTCGGGCACGAAAATTACCATTTCGTGGCGACAAAGCGGCAGAACTCGGGTATAGCTTTTTGTCACCATGCACGTGATTACAAAAACAAAAGATCTCGCCGCTGCGTGTCAGCGTCTTGCCGCTCACGACTATGTGACCGTCGACACGGAATTTCTCCGTGAAACGACCTTTTGGCCCAAGCTCTGCGTCATCCAGATGGCAGGGCCTGACATGGCCTTCATAGTTGACGCCCTGTCCGAAGGGCTGGACCTTGAGCCCTTTTTCGAGCTTATGCGCGACCGCAGTGTGACAAAGGTTTTTCATGCTGCTCGCCAGGACATCGAAATCATCTATCACCTGGGTGAACTGATCCCGGCGCCACTGTTCGACACACAGGTGGCGGCCATGGTCTGCGGCTTCGGTGATTCCATTTCCTATGATCAGCTCGTCTACAAGGTCACTGGCGCCCGAATCGACAAGTCCTCCCGCTTTACAGACTGGGCCCGCAGGCCGCTGACTGCGAAGCAACTGGACTACGCCCTGGCGGACGTCACGCATCTTCGCGACGCCTACCAGTTCCTGAAAGCGAACCTCGCCGAGCAAGACCGCATCCACTGGGTTCAGGACGAGATGCAGGTTCTGACATCCGTCAACACGTACCGCACCGATCCGGAACAGGCCTGGAAACGTCTGAAGCTGCGCGTGCGCAAGCCGGTTGAACTGGCTGTCATGATGGAAGTCGCCGCATGGCGTGAGCGGGAAGCCCAGTCGCGCGACGTTCCTCGCAGCCGGGTTGTCAAGGACGACGCCATTTACGAACTGGCAGCTCAGCAGCCTCAGGATGCTGAAGCGCTTGGGCGCCTGAGAACCATTCCGCGTGGGTTTGAACGCTCGAAGTCCGCGGATGAAATCCTGAAAGCCGTCAGACGCGCGGTTTCGCTCCCGAAAAGCGAAATGCCGAAATTGCCCAAGGGCCGCCAGGCTCCGGATGGGTCAGCAGCAGCAGTCGATCTCCTGAAGGTTCTTCTGAAACTGGTCAGCGAAGCGCATGGCGTTGCGGCCAAGGTCATTGCCACCGTGGATGATCTTGAAAAGATTGCCGCCGACGACGCTGCCGATGTGGCCGCCATGAAAGGCTGGCGGCGCGAACTTTTCGGCGAAACCGCGCTCAAGCTGAAGCGCGGTGAAGTCGCCCTCGCCTTTCGGAATCGGCAGATCGTGGCGATTGAGCAAGCGCAACAGCCGGAAGATGTCGAAAAGGAAGCGGCGGAATAACCTCTGCCGCTTTGTTTCCTCCTCAAGTCCCCTGACTGACGATCCCCACCATTCGCCGGCGCATTGACCTCAGCCGGCGTTGACCGCGACATCGGCCTTGATGACCTTGCTGAGCTGGTTCGCCCGTTTACGCAGGCGCTCGCCGTCAAGGTTGGCCAGTTCCTTGCCAAGGTCGAGCGACAATCCCTTGTCCGTTTTGGTGATGCCCACTTTTGGCAGCATACCGGCAATCGACGCGCTCAGGAGCGATGCGACCCGCATGGTTGCGCCGAGAACCTTGGCGCGAATGCGCAAACGGTCGGTGAACAGTTCC
This sequence comes from Stappia sp. BW2, assembly GCF_008107695.1. Classification (GTDB taxonomy): domain Bacteria; phylum Pseudomonadota; class Alphaproteobacteria; order Rhizobiales; family Stappiaceae; genus Roseibium. Next base: position 24,757 of record NZ_VIRG01000066.1, read on the forward strand.
CGGATGACGGGCGATAGATCGCCTTCGCGCAGGCCCTGGTGGCGATAGAAAACCGCCGCTGCCAGATAGGCGCGGCTGGCATGATCCAGACCGACGAAGGACGCGTTTGAAATGATATTGAGGCTCTGTTCGCCGCGATAATCAGGATGAGCGCGCCAGCCGATATCGGAGAGCAGACACGCCGCATGACGCAGCCGCGTCTCATTGGCGGTTTCTTCGATGCCGAGTTCCCTGAACAGCGTGTCCGTCCAGACAATCAACTCCTCGGCGTGGGCGGGAGAGCGCGCCCGCAGAATGCACAGTTCGCGCGCGGCTTCGATCACCGGATCATGGGCCTGCATTTCCAAAGGCAGCTTTTCGTGCAGCAGCCCCTCGCGAACGCCGGTTGCGGAAAAGACCAGGCGCTCCGCCTTCATCGACAGCAGCACCTGCTCCAGCACGACCGCGCCGATCGGCACCAGCGGGCGGCGCTGTTTGGAGACAATCTCGGCAAGTTCCACACCTTCGAGATTGGGAACGGCGATCCGCTTGCAGAAGGCAATCGCCTCTTCCGCACTGATTTCGTAATTGTGCATGACGTGCAGCGGATAATTGTTTTGCTTCAGATGCAGACGACCCAACGACCGCCAGGTGCCACCGACGGCATAGAAGGTTCGTTCTCCGGGTGCCAGATCAGGCCACTGAAAGTCCTTGAGCGCAGCTTCGGTTATTTTCTGGGCCTTTGCGATCTTGCCGTCGGCTTCCTCCGACAGGCGCAAGCCGCCAAGGGGGAACGTTGCCCCTGTACCAGGCTTGTTGTCAGCGATTTCCACCAGTTCCAGGCTGCCGCCGCCCATATCGCCCACAATGCCACGCGGCACCCAGAAGCCCGCAATCACGCCAAGGGCGGAATAATAGGCCTCCTCATTGCCGTCGAGAATGCGAACAGGCGCCTCCAGAGACCGCTCGACCTCGCGCACGAATTCAGGGCCATTTTTCGCATCGCGCGCAGCTGCAGTCGCGACGATGTAAATGTCCTGACAGCCGGTGTGTTTGATCAATGTCTTGAAACGGGTCAGCTCACCAAGCGCCAGACTGACGGAATCGTCGGCGAGACGCCCCGTGGCGGCAATGCCCTTGCCAAGACCGGCCAGCAGCTTCTCGTTGAACAGCATCGTCGGTGTGCGGGCCTTGCGCTCGTAGATCACGAGGCGCACGGAGTTTGAACCGATGTCCACGACTGCGATGGGGCCGGACCCGTTGAGACGGCCACGTGCCGGGTGAAACTCAGCAGCCATGCTAACCTCGTTTTTGCCGTTCCAGGAACGGCCTCGGACGGTCACTCTTCAACGACTTGCCACGCCCTGACAGTGACGGGTTCGTCATGAAATATTGATGCGCATTGAAGGGTTCTTCATTGGCATTCGGAACGATGCGCTCATGGCTGCCGTCGGACAGGATGCGCCAGCTTTGCTGGTTGTCCTTCAGGTTGGCCACCATGATCTGGTCGAGCACCTGTTCGTGCACGGTCGGCGTCTTAAGAGGCACAAGAACCTCGACCCGCCGGTCAATGTTGCGCGGCATAAGATCCGCAGACCCGATGTAGACATGGGCCTCCGGCGACGGCAGTCCTTGTCCGTTGCCGAAGCAATAGATGCGCGAATGCTCCAGAAAACGTCCAATGATGGATTTCACCCGGATGTTGTCGGACAGGCCCGGAATGCCGGGACGCAGGCAGCTGATGCCACGAATGATCAGATCGATCTGTACCCCGGCCTGGCTCGCACGGTAGAGCGCGTCAATGATCGCCGGATCCACAAGCGAGTTCATCTTCCACCAGATCTGCGCGGGACGTCCGGACCGAGCGTGCTCGATTTCGTTCTCGGTCATTTCCAGCATGCGCTGACGCAGATTGACAGGAGAGACCATCAGATTGTTCAGCTCCGCCGGCTGAGCGTAGCCGGTGATGAAGTTGAACACGCGGGCGGCGTCCTCGGCAATGCCGGGATCATCCGTGAAGAAGGAAAGATCCTCATATATCCGCGCGGTGATCGGATGGTAGTTCCCCGTCCCGATGTGGCAATAGGTCTTGAGCTGGCCGTGTTCGCGCTTGATCACCATGGACAGCTTGGAGTGGGTCTTCAGTTCGATGAAACCGAAAACGACCTGCACCCCTGCCCGCTCCAGGTCGCGCGCCCATTTGATGTTCGCTTCCTCGTCGAAACGGGCTTTCAGTTCCACCAGCGCCGTAACGGATTTACCGGCTTCGGCAGCCTCTGCAAGCGCCTTCACGATGGGGCTGTCATTGGACGTGCGATAAAGCGTCTGCTTGATCGCCACCACATCGGGATCACGCGCAGCCTGCCGCAGATACTGAACCACCACATCGAACGATTCATATGGATGGTGAACGATGATGTCCTTCTGGTGGATCGCCGCGAGGCAGTCGCCGCCGTGTTCGCGAATGCGTTCGGGAAAGCGCGCGGTATAGGGCTGAAACTTCAGATCCGGCCGCTCAAGATCGACAATCTGGGACAGGTTGTTGAGCGCAAGCAACCCGTTTGCCAGAAAGATCTCGCTTTGCCCGACACGCAGGGCCTCGGCCACGAATTCACGCAGCGCCGGCGGTGTGGTCTCCTGAATCTCCAGGCGGATCACAGAGCCACGGCGGCGGCGGCGCAGGGCGCTCTCGAACAGGCGGACGAGGTCTTCCGCTTCTTCTTCGATTTCCAGATCACTGTCGCGAATGACACGGAAGGCGCCCTTGCCGCGGATCTCGTAGCCGGGAAACAGGCGCCCGATGAAAAGGCTGACAACCTTCTCGATCGCGATGAACCGGGCTGCGCCATCTTCACCGTTGGGCAGTTGCACGAAGCGGTCGACCTGGCTCGGAATTCTGAGCAGCGCGATCATGCCGCGCCCGCCGGACGTCGGCACCAGTTCGAAGACGATGGAAAAGCCGAGGTTCGGAATGAACGGGAACGGATGGGCCGGATCGATGGCCAGAGGCGTCAGGACCGGAAAGACATAGGCAAGAAAATAGTCTTGCAGCCAGACCTTGTCCGCCTGGTCCAGCGTCTCGCCTTGCGGAATCTCGATGCCCTTGTCGGCAATCTCACGGCGCAGTTCCACCCAGATCTTCTGTTGCGAGGCCTGCAGGTCGCGCACGGCGTCGCTGATTTTCTGAAGCTGTTCGGTCGGTGTCAGGCCGTCGTCGGACAGATTGGTGACGTCCGCCCGTTGCTGGCCGCGCAGACCGGCTACGCGCACCATGAAGAATTCGTCGAGGTTGTTGGCAGAGATCGACAGGAACCGTACACGCTCAAGCAGCGGGTGGTTCGGGTTCATGGCTTCTTCCAGAACCCGGAGATTGAACTGCAACCATGACAGTTCGCGGTTCATGAAACGGGCCGGAGATGTAGCCAGCTCACCTTCCGGCACCAGATCCGGCGTGGCTCCCTTGGCATCGGCAGGAACTGTGGAAGCCGGTAGAATGTCAGAAAGATCAGAGACTTCGTTCATGGCATCTTCCCTTTTTCCGTGCAGCGCCCGCTTCTATCAGCCAAAACCGGACATGCCCATTCTGCGCTTATGCCGCCGTGACTAACATGAAGTTCCAAGCGGGCAAATGACAGTCCTGTGGCAGTATCGGCGATTATTGGCCTTTATGCACATTTTCCAGAACCCGCCCGGCCAGTGGTTTTGTGATCTTCACCCGTCCGGCCAAAGCCTCCTGATCAATCGCTTCGACAGCCCGCATGGCAACCTCAAGCGACCGCTCCATTCGCACCACAAGATAGTCGACAACGCCTTGATCGACCGCAATCTGACGGTCGGCGAACAGTTTCACCAGCACCCGCCGCAGGAGGTCGTCATCCGGCTCCAGAATTTCCACAGGGGTTGCCGCTCGCAGGCGGGACTGAAGGTCCGGCAGGGAAATCTTCCAGCTTGCAGGCCAGGTGCGGCTGGTGATGAGCACTGTTTTGCCGGCCTGGCGCGCTGCGTTGAGAAGGTGAAACAGCGCCGTGTTGTCGAACCCCAGGTGCGCGTCCTCGATCACCGTGGACGGCGCTGCGACGAGCGTTTGCACAGAGTTGGCAGTAAGCTCAGCCGCGGGCAGAACGACCGCACCGGTTTCATCCTGAAACGCCCGCACAAGATGGGTCTTTCCCGCCCCGACCGGCCCCGCAAGCACAACGACCGGTGACGGCCAGTCCGGCCAGCGTTCCAGCAATTCGAACGCAGCCCGATTGGAGCCTCCAACCAGATAGTCATCACGGCTCAGGGCCGCTTCATGCGGCAATTCCAACGGCAACTGGCGCGGTGTTTCCGCCATTTCTACTCTGAAACCTGTTCTTCTTGTTTCGACGCGGGATGGTCTGCTCCCTGATAGACAGGGCTTGCCAGATACTGGTTCAGGGCGAAGCGCGCAAGCACGCCGATCATCGCGGCTGCCGGAACAGCGATCAGCATCCCCACAAATCCAAAGAGATATCCAAAGGCAAACAGGGCAAACATCAGCGCCACGGGATGAAGTCCCGTGCTGTCACCAACAAGTTTGGGCTGCAGGATATTGCCTTCCAGAAACTGGCCGACAGCAAAAACTATTGCGACGGCGACAATCCAGGGCCAGTCCGGCCAGAACTGAACAACGGCCACGCCGAGGGACACAACAAGGCCCAATCCGGCCCCCACGAAGGGAATGAAGCTGACGAGGCCGGCAGCCATGCCTATCAGGAGGCCGAAGTTCAGTCCGACCAGCGCCAGCGAGACGGCGTAAAACGAACCAAGGATCAGGCAAACCGACACCTGCCCGCGCACAAAACCGGCGACCGCCTGGTCCATTTCCCGCGCAAGTTCGCGAATTTTCGACAAATGAGGGCGCGGCAGCCAACTGTCTATGCGCGCAACCATGCGGTCCCAGTCCAGCAACAGATAGAAGGCAACCACCGGCGTAATGACGAACAGCGACAGGATCGACAGCAACGCCTGGCCGCCACTCCACAGCGACTGCGCCAGCTTGCCGATAAAGGAAGCCCCCTGCCCGATGAGATTGGACATGGAGGACTGGAGATCTTCCGCACTTATGCCGGCGACAGACGCAAGATTGGCCGGAAAGTTCTTCGACAGAAGGCCCTGTAGCTTGCGGATCAGCTCCGGAAACTTCTCAAGGAAAAGCGAGAGCTGATTTCCCAGAAGCGGCAAGATCAGAATGAAGAACATCACCAGAATGAGCACGAAGGCAAACAGGATGCAAAGCGTCGCCCACATGCGCCCCATACCCAGCTTTTCCAGCCGGTCGCACACCGGGTCCAGCAGATAGGCGACGGCCATGCCCGCAACGAAGGGCAGAAGCACGCTGGAAAAGACATATAGAAAAAGACAGAAGACGAAGAGGGAGATCAGCCAGAACTGTACCTGACGGCGAAGGGTCATGAATGGCGCTCCTCGGTTGTTCCGGCGCGTGAAAATGGCTTTCCTCCGGACATGGGATTAAACCCTGCCTCGGGTCAAGTCCAGAAAAGTCAGCCTTGCGCGGTCCTGGTCCAGCTCAGGGCCGCATCAGCCCGTCTTAAAAACGGCCGGATCCGCACCGGACTGGTCGACAGACGTCTTCATCGTCTCGCGAAGGCACCAACCGGTTCATGCGGCGTACCGGCCCTGGCTTTGCCGAAAATGCACTTTCGGGCCCGTGAATGGACCTCGCAACAAAGAAAGATGCGGAAGTTTCCTCAGCATCTGTTCTTAAGCCCTGCACAGAGCGGCTCGCCTCTTGTGTTCCTTGGCGGCAGACTGTAATCCGCACTGGCACAGCCAACCGCACGCAGTCTCGGAGTGCCCCATGAGCGAATCCTCTGGTCCCAACGGCCTGACCTATGCCGATGCAGGTGTCGACATCGACGCCGGAAACGAACTGGTGAACCGCATCAAGCCGCTGGTCAAGGCAACATCCCGGCCCGGGGCCGACAGCGACATTGGTGGCTTCGGCGGCCTGTTCGATCTGAAGGGCGCAGGATTTCAGGATCCGATCCTTGTGGCGGCCAATGACGGCGTTGGCACCAAGTTGAAGATTGCCATTGAAACCGGCCAGCACCGCACAGTCGGCATCGATCTTGTCGCCATGTGTGTCAACGATCTCGTGGTTCAGGGTGCGGAACCGCTGTTCTTCCTCGACTACTTCGCGACCGGCGCGCTGGACGTGGCAACCGCGACGGATGTGGTGGCTGGCATTGCAGACGGCTGCAAGATGGCAGGCGCTGCACTGATCGGCGGTGAAACGGCTGAAATGCCGGGCATGTATGTGGAAGGCGACTACGATCTGGCCGGTTTTTCCGTTGGTGCGGTTGAGCGTGGCGCAATCCTGCCGCGTCCGGATGTTGCCGCAGGAGATGTACTCCTTGGCCTGGCCTCTTCCGGTGTCCATTCCAACGGCTATTCCATGGTCCGCAAGATCATCGAACTGTCCGGCATGACCTGGTCGGATGCAGCCCCATTCGCTGCCGGCAAGACACTTGGCGAAGCTCTGATGGAGCCGACGCGCATCTACGTCAAACCTCTGTTGGCCGCGCTGAAAGAAACATCCGGCATCAAGGCGCTTGCCCATATCACAGGCGGTGGTCTTCCGGAAAACCTGCCGCGCGTTCTGCCGAAGAATTGTTCCGCGCACATCGATCTTTCTCAGATCAAGGTTCCGGCCGTATTTGGCTGGCTTGCAAAAAACGGCGGCGTTGCCGAAAAGGAAATGCTGCGCACCTTCAACTGCGGCACCGGAATGGTGATTGTCGTTTCCGCGGAAGAAGCAGCTACGGTTGCCGATGTCCTCACCAAGGCAGGCGAAACGGTTAGCAAGATCGGCACCATCGAGGCTGAGGGCAAAGCACCGGTGCTCTTTGAGGGCAGTCTGGACCTCGGCGCATGAGCCGGAAAAAGACAGCCATCCTGATTTCCGGGCGCGGCTCCAACATGGGCGCACTGATTTCCGCCGCCATGTCTCCCGACTATCCGGCCGAAATCGCCTTGGTTCTTTCCAACCGTCCGGATGCAAAGGGACTGGAGCGGGCTGCGGAAATCGGCATCCCGACGGCGGTCGTCGACCACAAGGACTACGCAGGCGATCGCGAAGCGTTTGAACGATCCGTTGATGCCGTGTTGAAGGATCACAAGATTGAGCTGGTGGCTCTTGCCGGTTTCATGCGTATCCTCACGCCTTATCTCGTCAATGCCTGGGCAGGCAGGATGATCAACATCCATCCGGCCCTGCTGCCTTCGTTCAAGGGCCTTGCCACACACGAGCGGGCCTTGCAGGAAGGCGTCAAATTGCACGGTGCGACCGTGCATTATGTATCGGCTGAAATGGATGATGGGCCGATCATCGTACAGGGCGCCGTTCCCGTTCTTGATGCCGACACGCCCGACACGCTGGCCGCCCGCGTTCTGGACGTAGAACACCAGATCTATCCCAAGGCGCTCTCGATGGTTGCCAGTGGCAAGGCCAGGGTGTCCGGAACACGTGTGACCGGCAGCAGCGACAGCGTAGACACAGAGACGCTTATCTGGCCGTAGACGGCATGGCGCTTTTTCACTGACAGTGAACTGATCGCGGGTTCCTCAGGCAAATTTTCCTGACCTTCGGATCAATCCTGCTTTGTCTGGACCTGCAACCGGAACGGCAGCACCAGAAATTCAGCTGGCCGAAGAAGGGAAACCTGCACGACAATGTTCATGGTGCCGGTCTCGACATCCATAGCGGTCATGGTCGTACCAAGTCCGACGTCTACGCGGTAAGCCTCATCAGGAGTGGCTCCGACGAACGCTCCGGCTTTCCAATAAGAATTCAGAAAATACTCAATCGAATGCTTGATCGTTACCCAGGTTGGTTCGGTATTGGGTGAAAACACGAATGCATCGAGCGCTGCCTCGATTGATTGTTCCAGCATGATCGCCGTTCGGCGGACATTCACATAGCGCCATTCAGAGCTGTTACCGGCCAGCGTGCGCGCGCCCCAGACAAATGTACCGCGTGCCGGAAACGACCGGATCGCATTCACGGCCTTGCCGTCCAATGGGGCGTTCAGATCTTCCTGCTCCGCATCGGAGATAACTATGCAGGGTGATACGACGGAAGATAGCCCAATGTTTGCAGGCGCCTGCCAGACGCCGGTATGGTTGTCGGTCCTCGCGTAGGCACCCGCCAGCGCACTTGACGGAGGCATGACATTCAGCGCTGCGACCGCATGCTCAATGAGGTCCTTGTAACGTTTCGAAAGAACTCTCAAGCCTTGCTCACAACCTGCCTTATCAGCGTCGGATGTTTTGTCATCCACCACCAGATCAAGCGTTCTTTCCAGCGCGGCTTTTTGGGCGTCGCTCCCCTGTGCGCTCGGATCCTGCCGGACATAATCGAAAAAAGCCTTTCGGGTGTCGGCAGAGATGTTGTCGAAGGTCAAATCAGAGGCGACATGCAGGGTGGTGTTCACCCAGGGATAATATGCGGCCGCGAAGCTCAAGTCTTCTGCCGTGAGCATATTACGTAGGCCGGTCTTCCCCGAGATCACGTCGGCTTCGTCGTATGTTCTCTTTCTGTCACCGTTGAACACATCCACAATGGCGACACGTTTTTGGGTCTCGGCACAATGGGCAAGGCCCCTGTCCCAGACAGTCTTGTAGTCCTCCGGTGACGGCAGGAGCACCGCCTCCGGAATGACGACCATCGACGGCTCTTCCTGCAGGGCGACTTGTTGCCAGACAGCCTCACTGAAATGCTCCGCGGACTTTGCAATCGCGGGCTCTCCCTCGCCGTAACAACCGACCGACAAAATCCAGCACTTGCAGCCGCCATTTTCGAAGAACAGGCGTATGGCCGAGTGCAGAATGAGGTTGCTTGCGCCCTCCTGTTCCAGAACCGGTTCCCCTGCCCGCAGGCTGAAGTCAAACCGTGCTGCCGGTGCTTTGCCGAAACATAGTTCAAACTCCTTCAATGAAGTGACCCGGACCGGTACGCCGGTCACATCCGCGCCCTGCTGCGCGGCCCTTTCCGTGTAGCCGATGAAGATCGGGACATCTGTCGCGACTTGCACAACCTGTTCAGGAAAGGCATTTTTCTCGATGATGTAGACTCCCGGAGCCTCATACTTCTTCATCTGCTCTTCCTCGTGACGCGGCCTCCGGCAGAAGCTTGACGCGCTTGCCCGGTACAGGCTCCCACAGTCGCCCCGGTGAGCAAAGGACTTTCCGCCAGACGTTGCAACCGCTCTCAGAAGCACGTCAGGTTAGGCTTTACGTTCACAGTTCACGCGACAGCGCTACGGATAGTATCTTGCCTGATTGTGGACGCTCATCCGGTCGGATAACGTCACCGCATGTTTTCAAGTTTCCTGTCGGCGCTTGGTGGCGTTGGCCTGTTTCTGATCGGGATGATGCTTCTGACCGACGGGCTGAAGGCCCTCGCTGCGCAGCGCATGCGGGATGTCTTGTCCAGGTTCACGTCAACGCCCTTGTCCGGTGCCGCGACAGGCGCCCTCACCACAGCGGTCATCCAGTCTTCCAGCGCAACCACGGTTGCGGCCGTCGGTTTCGTGGCGTCGGGCCTCCTCACCTTTCCCCAGGCGCTTGGTGTCATATTCGGCGCAAATGTCGGCACCACCCTGACAGGCTGGCTGGTTGCGGTCCTCGGCTTCAAGCTGGACCTCGGTCAGATCGCCCTGCCTTTCGTGTTTTTCGGTGCGATCGCCAGGCTGGTCTTCCACGGCCGTATCGCGCTGATCGGCCAGGCACTCGCCGGCTTCTGCCTTATCTTTATCGGCATCGAGCACATGAAAGACGGTCTGGACGCCTTTAGTGGAGTCGTCACGCCCACCGACTTCCCCCCGGACACACTCTTCGGTCGTCTGCAGCTTTTGTTTATCGGCATGCTGATAACCGTCGTGACCCAGTCCTCCAGCGCAGGTGTCGCAACAGCGCTGGCGGCTCTCGGTGCCGGTGCCATCAACTTTCCGCAGGCAGCCGCCCTGGTAATCGGCATGGATGTCGGGACCACATTTACCGCAGCCTTGGCGACCATCGGTGGCGGCACCATGGCCCGGCGCACGGGCTATGCACACGTGATCTACAACGTCCTGACCGGTGTCATGGCGTTTTTTCTTCTGGGCCCGTTTCAGCTTGTGGCAGGAACGCTGACCGGAAACGGTGACGCGCAGATTGCCCTCGTCGCATTTCACAGTTCTTTCAATGCGCTCGGCGTGCTTCTGGTCCTGCCTTTTGCGCGGCCTTTTGCCCGACTGGTGGAAAGACTGGTTCCCGAAAAAGGCTCCGACCTGACCAGCCGTCTTGATCCGCTCGTGCTGCGGGACCCGCATGCCGCCGCTGCACTGGCCGGGCAGACGATAGCCGAGCTGGACGCCGCCATCATCGACAGGTTGCGTGACCGGCTGGGTGCTAAGCCTGCTTCGCATGAGGAGCTGGATAGGGAAGACCTGGTCAAGGCCATTGCAGAAACAAGGACCTATCTGGACAGGATCATCGTCCCGCCCAATGACATGGTGTTCCAGGAAGCGCTAAAGGGGCAGTTTCATATCCTCGATCACCTGGCCCGCCTGCTTTACCGCTGCGAGCAGAGACAGAGGATCGATGAGCTGGCGCTGGATCACAGGCTGAAGCGTCTGGCGGGTCTGATCCTTGGTGTTACCGGCACGTCCGCCAGACAGCAGGACATCAAGACACAGGAAAAGACACTCGACCGGCTTCGGCTGCTGATGCGGCGGCAGCGCCGGCTCAATCGGGACCGGCTGATCGCGATGGCGGCCGCGGATAAGGTGCCGGCGGAAACCGTCTGGCTGAAACTGGATGCCCTGCGCTGGCTACACAGGGTCGCCTATCATCTTTGGCGGATCCGGTTGCACCAGAATGTGCTTCTGGACGCGAACCGGGATCTGGCCTCAACCGTCGAGGAAGCCCGCATTGACGTCGATCAGGATTGATCAACGCGGGCTGTCTTTTGCCGTCAGGCGGCAGACCGGTCGATGATGACGTGATTTTCACCGCGCGAACAGGCTTCGACACGCGCTTCCACACGGTAGATATCCCGCAGCATCGAGGCGGTAATGACATCCTGTGACGGGCCGGCTGCCATCAGGCGTCCGCCGGAGATCACCATGGTGTTCCGACAGAAGCGCAGTGCATGATTGAGGTCGTGCAAGGCGATCAGCACCAGAGTGCCCTGGCGGCGTGCGAGGTCACGCATGAAGTTCAGAACTTCGACCTGCCGGTACAGATCCAGCGCGGATGTCGGTTCATCCATCATCAGCACTTCGGGGCGGCGCACCAGAGCCTGTGCAATTGAAACAAGCTGCCGTTGACCGCCTGACAGTTCGCCGAGGTTGCGGAAGGCCAGTCCATCGATTTGCAGGGCTTTCAGGATCTGATCGATTTCGATCAGCTCGGTATCTTTCACACGCCAGCCTTCGCCCTGCTTGGCTGCCAGCAGCACGGATTCATAAACCGTCAGCACGGCGTTGGCGTGCGTGTCCTGGGGCATGTAGCGGATCGCGTCGCGCGGTGATGCCTTGTTGCCTTCGAGGACCACCTCGCCCGGACCTTTCAACAGCCCTGCGATGCGCTTGAACAACGTCGACTTGCCCGCAGCGTTTGGTCCGATGACGGCAGTCAGTTCACCGCCCGAAAAAACCGGGGTCGAAACCCCTTCCACCGTAAGTGTGGAGCCGTAGCGAGCCCCCAAGTCTTTTAATTGCAGGGTTACCATGACTGCCTCCGATCCGCGAAGATGAGCACGAAGAAGAACGGCACACCCACAAGCGCCGTGATGACGCCGATCGGCAGGATCGCCCCCGGCAGAAGGATCTTGGAAACGACGGATGTCGCCGAGAGCATCAGCGCACCGCACAAGATGGCGGCAGGCAGGAAAAATCGCTGGTCTTCACCCACCAGCATGCGGGCGATATGCGGTCCGACCAGTCCGACAAAGCCGATGGTGCCGACAAAGGAAACCGGTATGGCGGCCAGGAGACTGACGCCAAGCAGCGTCTTAAGACGGAGGGACTTGATGTTCACGCCGAAACTGGCTGCCTTTACGTCGCCGAGCCTCAGTGCCGTCAAGGCCCAGGAATGGCGCGCGAAAAACGGAATGCAGACGATAAGGATGGCGAATGTCGCCATGACCTTGCCCCATGTTGCCTTGGTGAGCGATCCCATGGTCCAGAACACGACGGCAGCGAGCGCCTGTTCGGATGCAAGGTATTCCAAAAGTGACAGCAGCGCATTGAAGGTGAACACCAGCGCAATGCCGAGAAGCACGATGGTTTGAACGGTTACGCCCCGGACGGTCGACATCAGATAGATGAACAGCGAAGCGGCCATGGCCATCAGGAAGGCGTTGAGCGGAACCATGTAGTGTACCGCAGCCGGAAAGATCGCAACGCCGGCGACAAGACCGAGAGCCGCGCCGAAACTGGCCGCAGCTGAAATGCCGAGCGTAAACGGACTGGCCAGCGGATTGGCGAGGATCGTCTGCATCTGTGCGCCCGCCAATGACAGACAGGCGCCGACGCTGATCGCCATCAGTGCGACCGGCATACGGATGTCCCACAGGACCACACGAGTCTGCAGGTCCGCGCCAGAGGGATCTATCAGGGCGGCGAGCACTTCCGACAAGGGATAGCGGGCCGGCCCAAGAGCAAGATCCAGTGAAAAGCTGAACGCCAATGCGACGATCAGACCGCAAATGACAAGAATTCGCCTGAACGCAAGGGCGCGGTAAAGACCGCGCCCCTCCTCAGCCGGAATAAGGTCCGAAACCGCCATGTTACTTACTCGAATTCAACGACACGAAGTAGCCAGGCCGGTAATCGATCGGCAGGAAACGGTCGTGCAGTTCCTTGAAGGTGGCATCGGGATCAAGATCGGCAAAGAGATCTGGATGCAACCACTTGGCAATCTGCTGGATCGCCACAAACTGGTAAGGGTTGTTGTAGAACTGGTGCCAGATGGCGTGCACGTTGTTCTCGCGAACGGCCTTTACACCGGTAAAACCAGGGCGTTTCATCAGCTTTGCAAGCTTGTCCCCGGTGACCTCCGGATCGGCACCAGGTCCGACGCCAACCCAGTTACCGCCAGGAATATAGAGTTCCCAGTTTGCACCGGTCACGATGATATGGTCCGGATCGGAAGCGATGATCTGCTCCGGATTAACAGTGCCGAAAGTGCCCGGGATGATGTCGGCCGCCAAGTTTACGCCACCGGCCATTTCCACCATCTTGCCGAAGTTCCCATCGCCAAAAGACATGCAGCAATCGTCGGAATATCCACCGGCGCGCTCCATGAACACGACGGGTTTCACGAGATCCTTTTGCGCTGCCAGCTTGTCGGTCACCTTGGCAATTTCCGCCGCCCGGAATTCGATGAATTCCTCAGCCTTTTCCTCCTTGCCGAAGAGCTTGCCGATCAGGCGCATGGAAGGCTCGGTGTTTTCCATCGGCTTTTCACGGAAGTCGACGTAAACGACCGGAATACCGACCTTGTTGAGCTTCTCGATATAGCCGCCTTCTTCGGTGGCCACCTTGGCATCCAGGTTCAGGATGATCACGTCCGGCTCAAGCGCAACTGCCTGCTCCACATCGAAGGTGCCGGTTTTCGTGCCACCGAAGGTCGGCAGATCGGTCATTTCCGGATATTTTTCGAGATACTGGTGGTAGCCGTCGTTATCCGCCTTCTCGAAATCGTCCCGCCAGCCGACGACACGTTTGAAGGGATCTTCACTATCCAGTGCCGCCGTGAAATAGATCTGGCGTCCTTCGCCCAGAATGACCTTTTCCACCGGCACTTCGACCTCGACCTTGCGGCCGGTAATATCCGTCACCGTTACCATGTCACCGGCGAGAGCCGCCACGGGAACAAGAGTTGCCGTCACCAGCAAAGAGACTGCCAAGCCTTTGATTTTGCTCACATCCGCCTCGAATTTTCCAGAGGTTATAAGTTGAGTTTTAAATTCTTGTTTTTGGTATTTTTCCTGAGTATATGAGTCAAGAAATATCTTTTGGAATGGTTCCAACCAACCGGAGCGGCAGCCCATATGAGCGACGCGGACACTCTTTCGAATTTCGATTTGCGTGAGGAAATCAAGGAATATTGGGGCATGCGGGCGGAGACGTTCGACAGCCAACCCGGCCATGAAATTTTTTCCACCCAAGAGCACACTGCCTGGAAAAACCTGTTCAAAAAGCATCTCGGCCCCGGCAATTCCCGACGTGTTCTCGATCTTGCCTCTGGAACCGGCGTGATCTCGCACCTGCTTGATGATCTGAACTTCAATGTCACCGGCATGGACTGGGCAGAGCCCATGCTTGCGAAGGCACGTGAGAAGGCGAAGACACGCGGACGGGCGATCCGCTTTCTGCTAGGGGATGCCGAACGCACGATGGAACCGTCCGGCAGCTATGACGCGATCACCTGCAGGCATCTCGTCTGGACGCTGGTTGACCCGGCGTCAGCTTTTGCCGAATGGCACCGGGTGCTGAAACCGGAAGGGCGATTGCTCATTGTCGACGGAGACTTTGTCAATCCAGGTTGGTTCGCAAGACTTCTCGCCACCGTGTCGAAAACTAGAGCGCTTTTCGGCAACCAACCTGAAGCGGAAGCAAAGCCGGCCAGCATGATGGAAACCCATCGCAACATCTTGTCGCGCGTTCATTTTTCAAACGGAGCAAAAGCGGAAGCAGTGGTGGACCTGCTGCGGGACGCAGGCTTCAGACAGATTGTCGTCGACACAGATCTCAAGGCCGTTCACAGGGCCCAACGGCGTCACCTCCCCTTCTTCAAGGGATTGGAGAGAGCCACTCAGCACCGCTACGCGATCTGCGCGCTGAAATGACACGCCTTAAGCATGGAGATTGCTCGACGGGTTAAAGAAAACAACCAATAATTTCAACCTGTGATGTATAAATAAGCTTCTAAATAACCCGCACCTGCAAATGTAAAAAAGGATATCTATTCTTCACCCTGCGTTAATCGGACATCAATTAGGATTTATTACGTCACAATAATCGAGTATTCGTCATGCATGCTGGCTGCGCTGTTTTCAAGTTCTCCTTCAACAGCCGGTTGGCCGGACGCAACTCCTTGAACATTTTCGTTTCAGCGTTACTCCTGACGCTGCTGCTTGTTCCCCTGTCCGGCGGACTGTCTAAAGCGGCTGCCGCCGAATGGCTGATCACACGTCTTTCCGGAACAGTCTACCTCGTCGCACCTGGCATTCAGGCGCATCGGGCCCGCAAGGGCATGGCCCTGAACAAGGGATATACGATTGCGACCCGAAAGGGTGCACGCGTCGTCCTGCAACGAGGCCACGATTCCATCACCGTTGGCCCCAACACGGAATTTGCACTGTCTCAATATCGTAGTAACGACACTCAGACCACGCTCCTGCAGCGAAAAGGCACGATCGAAGTCGATGTCGAGAAGCGCGGCATTCCGTTTTTCAAGGTTGAAACGCCCTATCTTGCGGCCGTCGTAAAAGGAACGCGGTTCACTGTAAGGGTTCGGAACAAGGAAAGTCAGGTGACGGTCAGTCGCGGGGTTGTGGGTGTCCAGGACCTTGAAACGGGACAACGAAGCGACCTGCGATCCGGACAAAGCGTTCGCAGCGCCCCTGATAAGTACACCGGCCTGAAATCCGTCGGCAAGACACGCGCCGCTATCCAGCCAGGCAAACCGGGCAAACCTTCTTTCGGCAAAATCCAGACAAGCCCTTCCCCTGCCGGGCAGACCCCCCGGCGCAGCATCTTCGGCGGGCTTAACAATCTGTCGAATGACAATGGCAACGGCGGTTCTTCCGGCCACTCCGACAATCATGAATCACATGGAAATTCCGCCGGAAACTCAGGCGGCAACCACGGTTCGAGTTCTGGCAACTCTTCTGGCAATTCTTCTGGTAACTCTTCTGGCAATTCCGGTTCTGGCGGCTCTTCCCACGGAGGTAGCGCAAGCGCAGGTGCCTCGTCTGGCGGAGCGAGCGCCGGCGCTTCGGCCGGGGGAGCCAACGCCGGAGCTTCCGCAGGAAGTGGCGGCGCAAGTGCCAATGCCTCGGCAGGCGGAGTAAACGCAGGGGCTTCTGTCGGTGGTGGCGGTGTCAGCGCAAACGTTGGCGGCGTCTCTGTCGGACGCTAATTTGAATTCCGGTTTCTGATTTTAGCCTTATCAGGATGGAAGAGACGACGCAGGCGGTGACCCCGTCGATGCCTCGGTGATGATTTACGGCTCCGTCTGCTTGATCGTCAAAGTCGACCATTTCGCCGGCATCTACCTAAAGACCGCCACATCACCGCAACCTGCGTCCCCGGGGCCAGAACCGTCTTCGCCATTCCGGGTTTCATGAAATTCCTGAAGACCGCAGGCCCGGCGCCAATCCCGGTGACTGGAAAATCACCCTATCGGTGGTGCCGCTGCGCGGCAGGCACTCAAAAAACAGATGCATCCCGCGATTATTTGATCGCGGGATGCCAATGATCACAGCAACCATACCTCTAGCCGCCTCAAGTACAGACGCTTCAGTTGGCACGTCTCGCTCAGGCTCAACTGACGTGGATGCCGGTCACTTTCGGTCTACGTCAATCATCGTCCCGGCCGTTGTCATCATCATTGCCGTTATCGTCTCCACGGCCGTGGTCATCGTTGTGGCCATTGTCGTGGTTACTGTTATGGCCATTGTCGTCGCCACGACCGTTGTCATGGTCGCCGCCGTGGTCATCATTTCCGCTACGCCCGTTGTCGTCATCGCCCCGCCGGCCGTGGTCGTCATCCCTATGCCCCCGGTCATCATTGTAGGACGCAGACCTGGTTTCTCCGTTCCCGCCTCTCCTGTCGTCATTCCGGGTATTCCCGGCACTGGAACCAGAAAAGTCGCCAGATATCAGCTTATGCAAAAAGCCATTGTCCTCCGACATGGCAGCTGAGGATCCGCAGAACAGCAACACACTTGCCAACACCACATGCACTCGTTTCATTTCCATTCTCCTTGCACTTTTCCACCCCAATGTCCCTGCGACCCCGACAGTCCTTTGGACGGGGTCCCAACATCACGCTTGAGAGCCGACCACGCTGCATTCTGGAGCGACGCTTTTCCGCCAAACTGACCTGCGCCCTCAGAACGAAAGCAAAAGTTGACCCTTATCTATATTTTTACTTACGTATTTTCACATATTTGCAGAATTTCATTGAACTCCCTTCTTAATTTCAGCAATCAACCGAACCGTGATCTGCAAATACGTTCTCCCAACAGCCTTTTTCTGCTAAATTTGTCTATAAGCAGATGCTTATCGAGCGCAAAACACTACGTTTTTCATTTTTGGAGACAGACAATTCTTCAGATGCGGACTTTACCGGGTCACCCGTTCTCATCGCTGAGGTTGACGACGCTGTTGGCAGTCGTCCTGCTGCAAGCTGCGAGCGCGATCTTTTTTATCGGCGACTTCTTCTGGGAAATTCACTTGTCCGGCTTGGTAAGCCATACCTCGTTCGAAGGTCTTGCAACCCTTGGGCTTGTTTCCGGTGTCTTGTTCGGTGTCGCTGAAATGGCGCGCATTCAACGCTCGGCGAGGATGGCCGAGAATTCGCTCAAGATCGCGGCAAATGCATTTGGCGAAATGATCACGGAGCGCTTCGAGACCTGGTCCCTGTCAGCGTCCGAAAGAGATGTCGCGCTGCTGACCATCAAGGGCTTCGACGTAGAGGAAATTGCGCGGCTCCGAAAAACGGCCACAAGCACGGTGAGAGCACAGCAGGCAAGCATCTATGCAAAATCACAGACGCACAACAGGGGACATTTCGTGTCGTCCTTCATTGACGCCCTCGTCGAGACGCCGGTAATCGCGTCCGGCACAAGTGACCAGGGCAAGCAGGACACCTGAGCCGAAGGGCAAAGGTGTCAGCCCCGCAACGCCTCGTTCAACGACGTGCCGCCCGCCGGCTTCTCTTTCAGGTCCAGGCCTGAATGCAGATCGACGATATGACTTTTCTGGATCTTTTCCGCTGCTGCGCCATCGTGCTTTTCGAAGGCGTTCATCAGGGCATGATGCGAATGACTTTCGCAGGCTGTATCCGACCGTTTCCAGTAGAGCGCGATGATCAGCGAGGACCGGGAGATCAAGGAACGGATCATGCCGGCAAAAACCCGGTGATCGGCGATGTCGGCTATTTCCGTATGGAAGTTTCCGGACAGAAATAGCGCCTTGCCCATATCGCCCGAATGAAGCGCGGCATGCTCAGCGTCCAGATGTGCGTGTAGCTGCGCCAACTGCCGGTCCGTGATTACGTCTGCCGCCAGGCGCGCCACCGCTGGTTCTATCAATGCGCGCGCCTGAAACACCTCATGTGCCTCGCGGATCGACGGTTTTGCAACGAAGGCACCACGGTTCTTTTCCATGGCAACCAGTCCGGAGTGGGCAAGCGCCTGAAGCGAAGCACGCACAACGGTGCGGCTGGCGCCGTAGATTTCGCCAACCTCGTCTTCCGACAGTTTCAACCCTGGCGTCAGCTTGTGTTCCAGAATGGCGGTTTGAAGCTTGAAGCAGATATCAAGTGCCCGGCCCTGCGGCAGGGCAAAGACTTCATGCAGCTTGCTGCGTTGATCGAGTTCGGCAGAGGTCACAGGTTTGGTCATTTTTTTCTTGAAGTGCCCAATTGGGGGTTGAGCGATGTTCCGATCTTACTCCTGGCCGCAGAAACCGGCAATCTTGGATCGTATACAATTTTTACTCACATCGTATTTAATCTGCCGAAATACTGTGCACTTTCGGCGAAGAGATTCCATCCACTTTTGCATCATCTGCTGAAAACCCAAGATATTCTGCCGATTTTTCGCGTTGGCACAGCACTTGCTTTTTCTGGACCCGAAAACAGTTTTCTGAAGGAGACGTCCAGCCATGGCGAAGTCCCTGGACCTTGAACTGGCAGCCACCACCAAGATCTACGGCGAGACCATCGCGGTCGACGCGATCAATCACAAGTTCGCCGCCGGCACCTATTCCTGCCTTCTCGGCCCATCCGGCTGCGGCAAGTCCTCAACCCTGCGAATGATCGCGGGCCACGAAAGCGTCTCGACCGGCGATATCGTGCTGGGAGGCACCAACATCACCGATCTTCCACCCGCGCGGCGCGGCACGGCAATGATGTTCCAGAACTACGCGCTGTTTCCGCATCTTTCGGTCATCGATAACGTCGCCTTTTCCCAGAAGATGAAGGGTGTCGAAAAGCCGGTCCGTCTGAAGAAGGCCCGTCAGTTGCTGGAGCTGGTCGACATGGCCACCTACGCTGATCGGCTGCCCTCGCAACTCTCGGGCGGTCAGCAGCAGCGTGTCGCCCTGGCCCGCGCCCTGATCACCGAACCTTCCGTGCTTCTGCTTGACGAGCCGTTGTCGGCGCTTGATCCGTTCCTGCGCATCAAGATGCGTCTTGAACTGAAGAAACTACAGCGCGAGCTCGGCATTTCCTTCATTCACGTCACGCACAGCCAGGACGAAGCCCTGGCACTTGCCGACGACATCATCGTCATGAATGGCGGCAAGATCGAGCAGGCCGGCAGCCCCCGCGATGTCTTCAACACGCCAGCGACGGAGTTCGTCGCCCGCTTCATTGGTGGCCACAACGTGCTGCAGCAGAAAGGATCGTCGGTCGCGCTGAGGGCGGACCGGCTGAAAGTCAGGAAAGCTGCCGGTGAAGACGGCGCCGTGCTGACGGCCTTCGTCAAGGATGTCGAATACCTCGGCTCAACCGTCAACCTGGCCCTCGATGCGGGCGGTGCAGGCGACCTGACGGCCGCCCTTACCGACGACGCCTTCTTTCAGGACCCGATCGAAATTGGTGCAACCGTCTTCCTGACATGGAAGCCGGAGGACGCACATCAACTGGCAGCCTGACGGTTGCCGATGCAAGGCCTTCTCCCGAGGCCAAACAAACTCCAGAGGGGAACAGGAGTAAGAAGATGACAGATAAAGTGGCAACAACTGACCAGATGACCAAGACGGGCGTCAGCCGCCGTAGCATCCTGAAGGGCGGCGCTGCCGTTGCCGGTGCTGCCCTCGGCTCCGGGGCCATCACCGGCTTCCCGACCGTATGGGCGCAGAACATCAAGGACGTGACCCTGCGCCAGTTTGGCACCGGCGTTTCCAACCTCAATGAAGTGGCACAGAAGGTGAAGGAAGATCTGGGCTTCAACCTGGAAATGACCGCCCTCGACAGTGACGCCGTCACCCAGCGTGCCGCCACCCAGCCGGACAGCTTCGACATTGCCGACATCGAATACTGGATCTGCAAGAAGGTCTGGCCGACCGGCAACCTGCAGGCAATGGATACCTCCAAGATCAAGAATTACGACAAGATCGTCGGCATCTTCAAAAGCGGCAAGCTGACACCGGATTCCGTGGTTGCCCAGGGCACCGCCCCGAACACGGTCGGTTTCGTCGACGGCCCGGACGGCAAGGCGTTTGCCAAGGAAGAAACCGGCTGGATGACGCTCATCCCGACCATCTACAACGCCGATACCCTCGGCATCCGCCCGGACCTGATCGGCCGCCCGATCGAGAGCTGGACCGAGCTTCTGAACCCGGAATTCAAAGGCAAGGCGTCGATCCTCGACATTTCATCCATCGGCATCATGGATGCGGCGATGGTCTGCGAAGCCATGGGCGAGATCCAGTATGGCGACAAGGGCAACATGACCCGCGAAGAGATCGACAAGACCATGGCGATCTTCACCGAAGCCAAGAAGAACGGCCAGTTCCGTGCCTTCTGGAAAACCTTTGATGAAAGCGTCAACCTGATGGCGTCCGGTGAAGTGGTGATCCAGTCCATGTGGTCGCCGGCAATCACCGCCGTGAAGTCCCGCGGCATCGAGTGCGTCTACCAGCCGCTGAAGGAAGGCTACCGGTCCTGGGGCGGTGGCATCGGCCTTTCCAAGAGCCTGACAGGCCTGGAGCTGGAAGCAGCCTACGAATACATCAACTGGTATCTCGATGGCTGGGTCGGCGGGTTCCTGATGCGCCAGGGCTATTACTCGGCCGTTCCGGAAACCTCCAAGAACTACATGGACGAGAACGAGTGGGGCTACTGGTTCGAGGGCAAGGAAGCCACCGGCGACATCACCAGCCCGTTCGGCGATGTTCTGGCGAAAGCCGGCGATACCCGCGATGGCGGCTCCTTCTACGACCGCATGGGTGCGGTGGCCTGCTGGAACTCGGTCATGGACGAAAACCAGTACATGGTCCGCAAGTGGAACGAGTTCATCGCCGCCTGAGGCTGAACCGACAAACGGGTGCCCCGGGGAACCTTCCCGGGGCACCCCACCATTCCGGCGACCATGACATGCGCCTTTTCCTTCAACCGGACCCGACTCTCATGACGGATCAGACACAGCCTGTCTCCAGCACTGCCCCGGCTGCGAAAGCCCGGGCAAAAGCGCCCTTCAGTCTCAGCCGCCTGCCCGATGCAGTCACCGGCTGGCTGTTGTCCCTCCCCCTCGTGCTGGTGCTGTTTTTCTTTCTGCTTCTGCCGATTGCCATGATCGTCGTGGTCAGTTTCTGGGGGGCGACGGAATTCTCGATCTACCCGGCCTTCCAGTTCGACAACTACGAATTCCTGCTCACGTCTCCGGTGACCTATCAGGTGTTCCTCAACACCGTGAAATACGCCCTGATCACCTGGGCGATCACGCTGGTGATCGGGTTTACCGTCGCCTATTTCCTTGCCTTTCACGTGCGCACGCTGACCTGGCAGATCGTCCTGTTTCTGCTGTGCACAATCCCCTTCTGGACGTCCAACATCATCCGAATGATTTCGTGGATCCCGTTCCTGGGCCGTAATGGCATCGCCAATTCGACCCTGATCTCAATGGGGGTCATCGACGAGCCGCTGGAATGGCTGCTCTTTTCCGACTTTTCGGTGATCCTGGCGTTCGTCCACCTCTACACGCTGTTCATGGTGGTTCCGATCTTCAACACCATGATGCGGATCGACCGCTCGCTGATCGAGGCCGCTTATGACAATGGCGCCAGCGGACTGCAGACACTCACCAACGTCATCATCCCGCTGACGAAACCCGGCATCATGATCGGCTCGATCTTTGTCGTCACGCTGGTGATGGGCGACTTCATCACCGTGCGCTTCATGTCCGGCAGCCAGAAAGCCAATGTCGGCAGGCTGATCTCCAACGACATCGCGCTTCTGCAATATCCCTCAGCTGCGGCAACGGCGGTCATCCTGCTCATCACGGTGCTTCTGGTGATCTCGATCCTGCTGCGCTTTGTCGACATCCGGAAGGAGCTTTGATCATGGAAAAACGGTCCCGCTCGTTCTATGTGCTCGCCGCGTTCTTCGCTGTCTTCCTGGTGTTCCTCTACGGTCCGACGATCACCATCGCGATCCTCAGTTTTCAAGGCCCGCAAGGCGGATTGACCTTTCCCATGCGCGGCGTCTCGCTGCACTGGTTCCATGACCTTTTCGAACAACAGGCCGTCGGCGATATCTGGGGCAGTTTCTCCCGCTCGCTCACACTTGGCCTGATGGTGATGGTGACGACGGTCGTCGTTTCCGTGATGGGCGGCCTTGCCTTCCGCAAGCGGTTTCCGGGGTCCGGGGCGATCTTCTATCTGATCATCACCTCGCTGGTGATCCCGTCGATCCTGGTTTCTCTCGGCGTCGGGCTGATCTTCTCGCAATCCGGTCTTGCGGTGCATTGGTCGACCTCGGGCTTTGGCGCGCAACTCACCTGGACGTTGCCTTTCGGCCTGCTGATCATGTTTGCGGTGTTCAACCGTTTCGACAAGTCCTACGAGGAAGCCGCCCGCGATCAGGGCGCAAGCGCCTGGCAGACCGTCAGATATGTCGTGCTGCCGATTATCGCGCCGATGTTGATCGGGGTCGCTCTGTTCGGCTTCACCCTGTCTTACGACGAGTTTGCCCGCACGCTTTTGACGGCCGGCAGCTACAACACATTGCCGTTGGAAATCTACGGCATGACCACAAACGTCACGACGCCGGTGATCTTTGCCCTCGGCACTCTAACGACAGCCTTTTCCTTCGGCATCATCGGTCTGTTCCTGGCCATTGTGGTGATCCTCAACAAACGCAGGTCCAGGCACGGCTCGGACGCCGGCAAGGGCATGGTCTAGGACCAGACATGGACGACATGCATATCCTCGTCATCAACCCGAATTCCACGGCTTCGATGACGCAGAAGATCGCGGCGGCTGCTCGCGCCGCAGCCGGTCCCTTCACCCGGATTACGGCCATCAATCCGCTGGAGGGACCGGCAGCCATTCAGGGACCTGCCGACGGCGAGGCTGCCCTGCCCGGTCTTTTCGATCTCTTCGAGAGGTCCCTCAAGATCGATCCGAGCATCCGTGCCGTGATCATCGCCTGTTTCGACGATACCGGCGTCTGGGAATTGAAAGCGTCGTCAGGCGTTCCGGTGATCGGCATCGGCGAGGCCGCCTACCACGTCGCAGCCGTTGCGGCCCAAAGGTTTTCCGTTGTCACCACCCTGCCCGTTTCCGTGCCGGTTCTGGAAGAAAACCTGCAACGCACCGGCCTTGCGTCCCGCTGTGCCAGAGTTCGCGCGTCGGACGTGCCGGTTCTCGAACTGGAAAACCCTGAAAGCGATGCCCGTCACAAGGTCGAGACGGAAATCGAAACGGCCCTCCGGCTGGACGGCGTCGGCGCGATTGCGCTCGGTTGCGCAGGCATGGCTGATCTGGCCGTGGACCTGACAGCGCAGTTCAAGGTGCCTGTCATCGATGGTGTGGCGTCCGCGGTGCGGCTCACCGAGGCAATTGCAGGTTAGCCACCTCGCCTTCTAGTGATCCAGAAGTGCGTCCGCTTCCGTCCGAAAGCTCTCGACAGCAGAAAAGAAAACGTCGAACAGCATGCTGCGCTCGTCACCGAGCGCGAACACCACTTCCTCATACTGACGCTGCATGTCCGAGACCGAAACCCGGTGCACAACGTCCGTGCGCCCTGTGCCGAACCGCCACATGAACCCTACCCCGAGACCGTTGACCACCGCTTCGTAGACCGCGTCGCGGGTGTCCAGCGTCAGAAGGGGCGACGGCTCGAACCCGGCGGAACGAAAGGCCCTGTCGACCACCCGCTGGGTGGAGGATCCTTTTGTGCGGAAAATCAGTGGTTCGGCCATCAGCCGTTCGCAGGTTACGGCAGTCTCGCGGGAAAGCGGACTGTCCGGATGAACAATGGCAACGACGTTCTGCCTTGCCAGCAATGCCCGGCGGAACCGGCCATCGGCTGGCACATCCGGCAGAACACCGATATCGACGTCGCGCGTCAGCACCGCCCGCGTGATCCGTTCGTGCGAACCGGTCTCGACCGCGATCTCGATGCCCGGATGCCGCTTGAGGAACTGCGCAATCAGCGCCATGCCCGGCATGGAATTTCCCAACCCGATTTTCAATCTGCCATTTAGCAACGTGTTGTGACGTGACAGGAGCCGGGTCGCAGCGCGTTCTGCCTCGGCCATGCGTTCGGCGACATCGCAAAGTTCGTTGCACAGCGGTGTGGGCGCCAGGACGCCGTTTTTCCGGTCGAACAGGCGCACGCCGAATTCCGCTTCCAGGTCTTTCACATGACGCGCGACGGCGGGCTGCGAAATCTTCAGGGCCCTTGCCGCAGCAGCGTAGGAGCCACCGGACGCCACCGCATTGATGGCCCGAATACGCGACAGGGAAAGGGACATTCCTCGTTTTCTCCAAACAGCAAAGCCAAAGGTTTGATCGCCTCAAACCATAGGTTGGCTCTGTTACGGCAGCGTCACAGAGTGAAGACAATTTGATGGCGGTTTCAGCGGGCCGAGACAAAGGAGCACGGCCTTCCCTGATCAAGGAAACAACCGCCCGATGTTTCGGCAGCCATTCAATGGCTGACGGCCGGACCGGCAGGCAATCGGACAGATATGGAATTGGCAATGCGGGCTCACAAAACAACGACGATCCAATGGCTTGGCGCCGCAGACATTGACGACTACGCCGCAATCCTGTGCGACCTGGACGGCTGTCTGGTTTCCGCCGGGAGCCCCCTGCCGGGTGCGGAAGAATTTGTCCGGGCCGCTGGCAAAAGACTGTCAATCGTCTCGAACAACTCAGCCGATACAAGTGTCACCCTTTCCCGAAAGCTGACGGCAATCGGCCTGCCTCTGCCGCAGGAAAGCATCTTTCTTGCCGGTGAATTGACTGTGCGCATGATCGCCGCCGAGCACCCGGGTGCACGCGTTCACGTCATCGCCGAGCAACCTCTTCACCAACTCGCCGCCGACCTTGGTCTTGAGCGGGCAGATGAGCGGGCTGACACCGTCCTTCTGGCCCGCGACACCCGCTTCACCCTCAACGGACTGGAAAAGGCGCTGCGGCTTCTGGAGCGAGGCGCCGAGCTGGTGGTGACCAATCCGGATCTTTCCCACCCGAACCCGGATGGTCTGCCCGTGCCGGAGACAGGAACCCTGCTGGCAGCCTTTAAGGCGTGCTGCCCCGGCATAACGGCACGGGTCATCGGCAAACCTCAACCGTTCCTCATCGATGCGGCCCTCTCGGCTGCGGGGGTTCGGGCAGCCGATGCTGCCTTCGTGGGGGACAACGCCACCACAGACGGGGCTGCGGCCGCCCTCGCCGGCCTCGATTTCATTCACCTCGTCGCACCGCCAATGCCGATGGCAAACGTGAACGCCCTCAGGGACACGGCAGAACCTGTGCAACCGGCCGCTGCGGAGGCGAACGTATGCTGACCTATGTCCTTCGAACCCTTTTGCGGATGGCGATCACCCTGTTTCTGATCGTGACGCTGGTCTTCTTCGCCACCAGGCTTTCGGGAAACCCGGTCGACTTCGTTCTCGGCGAGGGTATCACCAAGGAAGACCGGGACCTTCTGATTGCCTATTACGGTCTGGATTCCTCCATCGGCACCCAATACTTGCGCTATCTCAGCTCCGTGTTTTCCGGCGAGTTCGGACTGTCCTTCCTGGAGCGGCGGCCGGTTTCGGAAATCGTCCTCGAGCGGGCGTGGCCTTCGTTGAAACTGCTGCTCAGCGCGGTGTGCTTCACGCTCGTTGTGTCCATACCGCTGGGTATTCTGGCTGCGATCTACCGCACCAGCATCATCGGCAGCGTCGTGATGGTGGTCGCCTTCCTCGGCTATGCCGTTCCGTCTTTCATTATCGGCATCCTGCTGGTGCTGATCTTCGCCTACACGCTCAACTGGCTGCCCGTCATCGGGGATGGCACGGCGCTGCATTTCATCATGCCGACGCTGGCCATTTCCGGAATGCTGGTCGCCGCGATCACCCGCTTCACCCGCAACGCCATGCTGGACGTGCTCAGCCAGGACTACATGCGCACCGCACGGGCCAAAGGCCTGCCGGAGTGGATCGTCATTCTGAAACACGGCCTGCGCAATGCTTCGATCACCCTGCTTTCGGTGGTCGGGCTGCAGATCGCCGCCCTTGCGGCGTCGGGAAGCGTTGTCGTGGAAGCGATCTTCGCATGGCCTGGCATCGGCGACCTTCTCGTCCGCTCCGCCATCCTGCGCGATTACCCCGTCCTCCAGTTCGGTGTCCTGTCCGTCGCTGTTGCGGTCATTGTCATCAACGCAGTGGTCGACATTGCCTACGCCTTCGCGGATCCGCGCATCCGCCTTGCCAAGGGATAAGCGTATGACCGACGCAACGCATAACCTGTCTTCGCCGCGTAATACCGGATTGAGAAGCTTCCGTATCCCGATCTGGTCGGATGCGAACTGGATCGTCCGGATCGCACTGCTGATCGGCCTGATCCTGATCGTGACCGCGCTCACCGCCCCCTGGCTTGCCCCTTTCGACCCGAATGCCCAGAGCCTTATTTCCCGGCTGCGGCCGCCGATTGGGTTCGACCGCTACAAGGACGGTTTCTACTTCGGCACGGATGAACTCGGCCGAGACATCTTCTCCCGTTGCATCTACGGCCTGCGGCTGACCTTCGCCCTTGCCCTCGCAGGAGCTGTCATCGGGCTTCTGATCGGTGGCACGCTTGGTCTTATGGCCGGCATCATCGGAGGTCTTTTCGAAGAGATCGTCATGGGTCTGGTCGATGCACAGATCGCCATCCCCTTCACCCTGATTGCGCTGCTCATCCTGTCGATCATGGGATCTTCCATCGACGTGATGATCTTCGTGCTCGGCGTCTACGGCTGGGAGCAGTACACCCGGATCGTGCGCGGCGAAGTGAAGAAACTGATCCAGATGCCCTTCGTCGAAGCGGCACGGGCAGCCGGCGCAACACCGGTCCGGATCGCGATGCGGCACATCCTGCCCAATGTCGTCTCGCCCATCGTGGTGCAGTTCACATTGAACTTTTCCAACATCGTCATCCTGGAATCGACCCTGTCGTTCCTCGGCCTCGGCGTTCAACCGCCAACCGCAACGCTCGGATCCATGGTCGGCATCGGCCGGGACTACCTGCCGACCGCCCCGTGGATCGTTCTCGCCCCAGCGATGGTGATCCTGCTCCTCACATTCGCAGTCCAGATCCTTGGCGACTGGCTGCGCGACAAGGCGGATGTCCGTCTCAGGTCCCGCTGACCGACCCCACCCACAGAAGCCGGAACGGCCAACGTTCACCCTAGCAGCCTTGGAGGCTCGATATGACCAAACTACTGGCAACCACCGCTCTTGCATCGCTTATGGCAACAAGCGCCTTTGCAACCGAACTCACTGTTGGCGCCGCCAACGTGTCCAGCTATCTCGATCCGGGCCGCGACCATTCGAATGTCGGTTCGCAGTTCTACTACAACGCCTTCGATACGCTGATCGCCAAGAACCACGACACCACCGAAACCGAATGGCAGCCAGGCCTTGCGACCGAATGGAAGCTGATCGAACCGACGATCATGGAACTGAAGCTGCGGGAAGGCGTGAAGTTCCACAATGGCGCTGACATGACCGCCGACGACGTTGTCTTCTCGCTGAACCGGATGTACCAGGCCGATTTCCCGCCCTATCAGGTGCGTGCACGCGACCGTCTGGAAAACTTCGAAAAGGCGGAAAAGGTCGATGACCATACCGTCCGCATCCATGCAAAACGTCCGGAGCCGCTTTGGGAAACGCTGCTGAACCTGCAGCAGGTCATGATCATTCCGGAAGACTATACCAAGAGCCTTGCAGGCGACCCGGACAAGCTTGAGCATGACGACTTTGAAGCGTTTTCGCTGAAGCCTGTCGGCACAGGCCCCTACAAGGTTGCCGAATTCGTTCCGGGCCAGACCGTTGTCTGGGAACGTTTCGACGATTTCTGGGGCGAAAAGGCGCCGCTCGACAAGGTTACCGTCAAGCATATACCGGAAACCGCTTCACGCATCACGGCGTTGAAGACCGGTGAAGCCGACATCGTCACCAACATCGCACCGGACCAGCTCCAGCTCATCGAGAACGATCCGGACATGAAAGCTGTCGGCAGCGCCACGGCTCTCTTTCACGTCATGATCATGAATGTGAACCATCCGAAACTGAAGGATGCCCGCATCCGCCAGGCCCTGTCGCTTGCCATCGATCGCGACACGCTCAATGAAGCCCTGTGGGGCGGCAAGGCCGTGGTTCCTTCCACGCATACGCTGAAGGAATTCGGCGAATTGTATCAGCCGGAGCTGACCACCTTCGAATACAACCCGGAGAAAGCCAAGGAACTGCTCAAGGAAGCAGGCTACGACGGTTTCGAGATCACCTACGACACGGCACCGGGTTACTACACCAACGGTCTTCTGGCTGCCCAGGCGATCATGGAGATGTGGGCGGAAGTCGGCATCAACGGCAAGGTCAACGTCCAGGACAAATGGAGCGGCAACTCGCCGGACATGATGACCCGTAACTGGTCCAACCCGATGTATTTTGCCGATCCGTTCGGCTGCTTCGGCGTCATGTGGGCTCCGAACGGACCGTCTGAATCCGAGGGCCGGTTCAACACCGATGAAGACTACGCCAAGAGCTGGGAGCAGTTCCGCTATTCCGGCGATATCGAGTTGCGCCGCGCAGCCTATGCCGAGCTGATGGAACGCATCAAGCAGGATCCGCCGATGCTGCCGCTGTATCGTCCCTACGAAAGCTGGGCGATGAAGACCAACGTCAACTGGGCACCCAAGCCGGGTCACATTCCCTATGTGCTCGACTTCCGCGCCGGTTCCATCTCCTTCAACTAAGCAACAAAGCGCCGCCGGTTCGCCGGCGGCGCTCTCCCGAACCTTCGATCAATTCAGGAAATTCAACGTGTCCGTACGTATCGCAGTCGTCGCCGACATCCACCACGGCAAACCTTCCGCAACCAAGCGCGGTGACACCGCCCTCGATCTGATGGCCGAGTTTGCCCGTTTCGCCAATGATGCTGCGCCTGATTTCGTCATCGATCTGGGCGACCGTATTTCGGATGTCGAGCGGGACACGGACCTTCGGCTGGAGCGCGAGGTCGCCGACGCCTTCAAGGCAATCAACGCTCCGATCCACCACATCAACGGCAATCACGACCGCGATCACCTGGAGGTTTCGGACAACGAGGAAATTCTCGGTCAGTCCCTCGCCAATACGACCATCGACGCGGGTGACTGGAGAATTGCCCTGTGGCGCGCGGACAGCAAGATCCATCGTACGCCAGACCATACCGGTTTCATTCTGCATGAAGCCGATCTGTTGTGGCTGTCGCGCGTTGCCCAAAACACGGACAGGCCAATTTTGGTCCTCAGCCACGTGCCTGTGTCCGGTCATGGCCAGATCGGCAACTACTACTTCGAACGCAATCCGTCGGCATCGACCTACCCGATGGCCGAGCGCGCCCGCGCCGCACTGGCTCAATCCCGCCATCCGGTGGTCTGCCTGTCCGGCCACGTTCACTGGAACACCATCACCACGGTTGACGGCATTACCCACCTGACCCAGCAGTCCCTCACCGAAAGCTTCACCACCAAGGGCGAACCTGCCGGTGCCTTCGGACTGATTGAACTGGGCGAAACCGTTTCCTGGCAAGTGCAGGGTCTCGACCCGATTGCCCATTCCTTCAAGCGGCATGCCGACCGCTGGACACCGCCACTTCCGGATTTCACCCAGCACCCGGAATTTGCCGCAAGACGCCGTGGAGACCTCAAATGACACTGCCGGTACTGGACGTTCAGGACCTCAAGATTTCTTTCGGCGCCCATGAAGCGGTCAAAGGGATTTCCTTTGCCATTCATGCGCGGGAAACGCTTGCACTGGTTGGAGAGTCCGGTTCCGGCAAATCGGCTACGGCGCTCTCGATCCTGCGCTTGATCGAACGTGAAGGCGGGACAATTGGCGGTGGCCGGATCGTGTTGACCGACGGCGGCAGGTCCCACGACCTGCGAAACCTGTCGGATGCGCAACTGACTGCTTTGCGCGGCAATGCCATTTCCATGGTGTTCCAGGAACCGATGACCTCTCTTAATCCGGTGCTGAAAATTGGCGACCAGGTTGGTGAGGTTTTCATCCGTCACAGGAAATATGACAGACGCAAGGCCATGAAGGCTGCGGAAGAAGCGCTCGACCAGGTTCGCATTCCGGACCCGGCAAGGCGGCTGCACCAGTATCCGCACGAACTTTCCGGCGGCCTGCGTCAGCGGGTGATGATCGCGATGGCCCTCGCCTGCCGGCCAAAACTTTTGATCTGCGATGAACCGACAACGGCTCTTGATGTCACCACCCAGGCGGAGATCCTGACACTGATCCGGAACCTGCAAGCCGAGATCGGCATGGGTGTTCTGTTCATCACGCACGATATGGGCGTTGTTGCCGAAATCGCAGATCGGGTGGTCGTCCTTCGCAACGGCGAAATGATGGAAGAAGCGAGCGTACACGATCTGTTCGAACGGCCGAAGGCCGCCTATACCAAGGCGCTGATGGCAGCAACGCCGAAACCAGGCTCAGGCAGCAGTACGCGACAGGCCGGGACCGAAACAGTGTTGGAGGTTGAGCATCTGTCGACGCGCTTTGCCGGAAAATCCGGCCTCTTTTCAAGGAACTCCAGTGGCGTTCTCGCCGTGAACCGTGTGTCGCTCAAGGTTGCCCGCGGCGAAACACTTGGCCTTGTGGGCGAATCCGGTTGCGGCAAGTCGACCCTGGCGCGCTCCATCCTGCATCTGATCGAGCCTGAAAGCGGATCTGTCCGTCTTGACGGCAAGGTCTTGAACAGCTCCTCCAAACAGGCGCTCCGCGAAACGCGGAAAGACATGCAGATGGTGTTTCAGGACCCCTATGCAAGCCTCAATCCGCGGCTTCCGGTTCATGAGCTGATCACGGAACCGGCCCGGATCCACGGGCTCGTTTCACACAAGGACCAGAAGGAACTCGCAGCGGATCTGGTTGAACGCGTTGGGCTGGAGCGCGACGCCATCAATCGCTTTGCGCACCAGTTCTCCGGCGGTCAACGCCAGCGCCTGTGCATTGCCCGTGCGCTGTCTGTGGAGCCGAAACTCATCATCGCGGACGAAGCGGTTTCCGCGTTGGATGTGTCCATCGCCCGGCAGATCACCGATCTCATGCTGGAATTGCAACGCACGGAAGGCCTGTCGTTCCTGTTCATATCGCATGATATCGGCGTGGTGGAACGGGTCAGCCACCGCATCGCGGTGATGTATAAAGGCGAGATCGTAGAAACGGGGCCGACGGACCGAATTCTGAAGAGCCCGGAGCATCCCTATACGCGCCGCCTCCTGTCCGCCGTGCCGAGCCCGGTGCCGAAGAGGAGAAGCGCGCCTCCGCAGCTTTCCACCTCGCTTCAAGTAGAAGTGCCTTCGCTGGCCGCCCTCGCCTGAGGCGGTCTGGCCGTGAAGAACAATTCCTCTACTGCCGAAACTGGTACGGGCAGCCAACCGGGCAGTCTTCAGGACGTGACGCGTTGATTGCGCCCATAGACGAGCAGCATGCCGATGATCACCGCGCCATATATGATCTGCCGGCCGGCTTCCGGCATCTGCATGATCGACAGAACGGAATTGAGAAGCACGATCAGGATCACGCCGACAAGCGTACCGACATATCTGCCCTTGCCCCCGAGAATATGCGTGCCGCCGAGAACGACCGCAGCAATCGCCGGCAGCAGGAACGCGTTGCCCATGCCCTGGTAGGCCTTGGCGGAATATCCGGTCAGAAGCACCCCGGCGATGGCGGCGCACAAGCCGGATGTGACAAAGGCTCCGACGATGACCCAACGCGTGCGGATGCCCGAAAGATACGCCGCCCCCTCACGTGCCCCGGTCGCATAGAGAGACCTGCCGAAGCCTGTCCGGGTCAACAGGGTAGCGATCACGATTGAGACCGCTGCCCAGACCAGAATGGCGGCCGGAACGCCGAAGATCCTCTCCTTGGCAAGGAACAGCATGACCGGCGTTGCCCTGTCTTGCGGTGCGAAGCCACCCGTCTGCGCGACCATCAATCCGCGTAGCACGGTGTCGACACCAAGGGTGAAGATCATCGAGGGAATGCGGAGCCAGGCGACACCGATGCCGTTGAGAAGGCCGACGCAAACGCCGACGCCAAGGGCGGTTGGAATGGCGAGATCTCCGCCAACTGCCGTCGCCGTCATGGCCGCTGCTGTCAATGTCCAGGGAATGGAGAGATCGATATGGCCCAGCAATATGACCATCATCATTCCGGCCGCGCAAATCCCCAGAAACGAGCCCGTCTGCAGCTGTTGCAACAGATAGTTGACCGATAGCAGAGGCGCCGTGCCTGTCGTCGACAGTGTGTAGGCAGTGCCGGCAATCAGGATGACGCCCACGAACAGGGACGCAATGACAATCGGCCGGTTTTCTT
Organism: Stappia sp. BW2; assembly: GCF_008107695.1. Lineage (GTDB taxonomy): Bacteria > Pseudomonadota > Alphaproteobacteria > Rhizobiales > Stappiaceae > Roseibium. Next base: position 57,581 of record NZ_VIRG01000066.1, read on the forward strand.
TGGAAAGGGAAATCTGCATGCCTGGCTACCTGAACAAGTCGAGCTGGTTTTTGACCCGCAAGGTGCGAAACGCCCCGAAGGAAACGGCCGTCAGCAACACGAGCCCCTCGATCAACGGCTGGAGCAGCGGGTCGATATCGAGAATGCGGAAGTAGAAGGAAATGACCCTGAGGATCATTGCGCCGACCAGGCTGGCAATGGCCCCGCCCGTTCCGCCAAGCAGAGATGTGCCGCCAAGCACCACCGCTGCGATGGAGTTAAGCGTATAGGCGCCCGCCTGCTGCACGTCCGCATTGCCCGATGAGGTCTGGATGGCAAGGTAAAGGCCGCCGCAGGCCGCCAGAAACCCTGCAAGGGTGAAGGCGGTAATCTTCGCCCGCTGAATGGGCAGTCCGGACATATAGGCAGCACCTTCCGCCGAGCCGATGGCGTACACGGTCCGCCCCGTGACAGAGCGGCGGAAAGGCACCCACACGATAACCGCAATGAGTACGACCAGAAGGAAAGGTACCGGGATATCGGCAAAGGGCCGCAGCCACCAGGCTTCTCCCCCATCTGCAAAGCCATAGGTATCGGCAAGATCCCAGACGGAGTTGGTCAGCGCCCAGCTGAGATCATCATCGACATTGCCGCCCGGTTTCGGCCGGATGAGCAGAGCCAGTCCGATGGCGACTGCCCCGGTCGCCAGGGTCGCGATGATCGGCTGAATGCGGCCGTAGACAACAATGCAGCCATTCATGAAACCGAACAGGGCCCCGGTGAGCAGCGTCAGGACCGCCCCCAACACAATTTGCAGCGGTGAGCCTGTCAACAGCTCCGAGGCCACACAATTGGCGAGTGTCATCACAGCACCGACAGACAGATCGAGACCACCAATGAGCACCGGCAGGGTCTGGGCCATGGCAACAAAAGCGATCGCGACTGTCTCGTTGGCGTTCTGAATGGCCACCGCCGAAGAGAAACCTCGCGGATGCATTACGTTGTAGGTCAGGAAAAGGGCCGTGAATAGCAGCAAGGCTGCCGCAAATCCGGTGTTCTGAGACAACCAGCGTGTCAGGGAAGAGGACCGTGTCGAACTCCTTTTCATGCTGCCTCGACATCGATGTTGAGAGAGGCCGCAACAAGGCTTTCCTCGGTTATCCCATCACCTGACTGCTCGCTGACGACCCGGCCGCCATAAAGGACGGAGACCCGGTCGCAACAGCCGATCAACTCCGCATAGTCGGAAGAATAAAACAGAATGGCCTTGCCCTCATTCGCAAGCTCACGCATGAGCCGGTAGATCTCCTGCTTGGTGCCGACATCGATGCCCCGGGTCGGGTCATTCAGCAGAATGATGTCGGGGTCGATCATCAGCCACTTGGCAAGCACCACTTTCTGCTGATTGCCGCCTGACAGGGTCATGACCGGGTCATCGGCAGAGCCGATCTTGATCTGCAGTTTCGCGATGCCTTTGCCGATCTCGGCCGCTGCCCTGCCTGGATCGATGAACGGCCCTCTGGAAATTCTCCTGAAGCTGGAGGCAAGCAGATTGTCGGCTATCGACATGTCGAGCATAAGCCCCTCTGTCTTGCGGTCTTCGGGAACCAGAGCCATGCGCGTCGCAGCGTTTTTCGCCGTGGCTGGAGATGTCGGCAGTCCCTTTCGATCACCGACACGCACGTCGCCCGCGACATCCTTCAGCACACCGAAAAGAGCTAACAACAGTTCCTTCTGACCTTGCCCGTCCAGTCCGCCAAGCCCGACGATTTCGCCGCGCCTCAGGGAAAGGTCTATGCCGTTGAGCCGGTTCCCCCATTTCAGATTCTTCACTTCCAGGATCGGTTCCGCCATCGCTGCATCCCCTGCCCGGTCCGGTTTCGGTGGAAACTGGGCGTCAACATCGCGGCCGATCATCAGGCGCACGATCTCCCGTTCGGACTTCGCGCCTTTCTGGAAGGTCTCGATGTGCTGGCCGTTTCGAAACACTGATAGCGTGTCGCACAGGGCCTCGACTTCATGCATCCGGTGGGAAATGAACAGGCTCGCAACCCCGGCGTCCTTCAATTCGGCCAGAAGATCATAAACGGTGCGCACATCGCGTGCCGTCAGCGCTGATGTCGCTTCATCGAGAATAAGCACCTTGGGGTTCCGCCCGAGCGCCTTGGCAATCTCGACCATCTGCCGTCGGGACAGAGACAATTCGCGCACCAGCGCATTCGGATCGACATCCTCGCATCTAACGCGGGCAAGCAACTCTTCGGCGCGCCTGACCTGCGCCCGCCGGTCAATCAAGCCGAAGCGGCGCGGCGGGCTGGAAATGGAAATATTGTCCGCGACCGAAAGATCCGGAATAAGCGACAGTTCCTGGAACATGCAGACGATCCCTGCATCGACCGCGGCCTGCGGCCCTGCAAAGGAAACTTCTTTGCCCTCCATCAGAACCGAACCTGCATCGGGCTGCAGCACGCCGGCCATGATCTTGATGAGTGTGGATTTGCCGGCGCCGTTTTCGCCCAGGATCGCGTGGACGGAACCGGAGCGGCATTTGAAATCGACGCCTTCCAGCGCCCGGATGCCGGCGAAGTATTTGGAAATGCCCTGATATTCAACAATGGCTTCAGTCATGCGCGTGCGTTCGCCGGGCTTTAAGGCCCGGTCCATGGTTTGCGAAACGGTCCCGGGGCGTGCCCGGGACCGTTTCTGTTGGCTGCTCAGGGTTACTTCACGTCTTCTTCGGTTTGCGACATGATTTCCGGACCGGAAATGTTGACGCCGCAAGGCGGGAACTCGTTGACCGTGAAGAAATTGTCCGGAAGGTCAGACCAGTAGTTCTTGCCGTCTTCCAGCTGGTCGTATGTTGCGACCGGCAGCGGTACGGAAATGAGCTGCGGCATGACATTGCCTTCCAGCGCGGAAACCGCCGCCTTCATTGCTATGGCAACGAGGCCCGGTGACTGACCGATGGAAATGCCCTTCAGGCCGTCGTCGGAATATTCGGCAATCGCCTTGCGGAAGCCGTTTTCCGATTCCCCGGCCACCGGGACCCATGGGTGGTTTGCATCCTTCAGCGCCTGAACGACGCCATTGGAGCCCCCCTGTCCGACAACGGCGACAAACTCGCCGTGAACCGCAATCGCATCGGCAACCACTTTCTGTGTGGTGCCATCATCCCAGTTGCCGACGACCTGCACGACTTCCCAGTCGCCGCCCGATGCATCCAGAACCTCGTTGATGCCAATGGAACGGTCACGATCCACAGAGTTGCCCGGCAGCCCGCGCACCTCAAGGATCTTGCCGGAAGTGACACCCTTTTTCTTCAGTTCGTTGACAGCGAACTCCGCCCACATGCGGCCCATCTTCAGCTGGTCCTCGTTGACCTGCATCACCTTGTCGGTGTCGAGCACGTTGTCGAACGGAACGATGACGACGTTGCTTTTGTCGGCCAGGCGGATGACCCGGTCAAAACCATCGGGTGATACGGCAATGGTGACGATGGCATCGTAACCCTGGTTGATGAAATCCTCGATAGCGCCCAGCTGGGCCGGCGCATCCGTGCCTGTCGAGACGACCTTGAAGTCTGAGATTTTTTCCTTCAGCGAGGGATCTTCGGCAAAGGCCTTTGCGGTCTTGATCATCTGAATGCGCCAGGTGTTGCCGACGAAGCCGTTGACAACGGCAACCCTGTACGGCCCGGGTTTCGCGTCCCATTGCAGGAATTTGGTGTCTGCCGACCAGGGTGCGAAACACTCAGGGTTCACACCGGGTCCGGACACTTCAGCCGGCCCGGCAAGGGCCATGGCCGAGGACAGAACAAACGCCGGCAGTGCCATTGTCAGCGCAGTCGTCACTTTCAGTTTCTTAATCATCGCACTTCCTCCCGTACTTGCGTCAAGCTGCGGCTCCTCTTGGCTGGTCGACGCGTCCAGCCACCGCTTTTTGTTCCCTGCTTCCTTGCCAGCCTGTCAGACCGTTGCTTCCGTCTCCTGACTGAAGTGGCGGGCGCCGAACATGAGATGCGTGCGCAACCGGTACTGAAAGGCCAGCCTGTCGCGCGCCGCGAGAGCGTCGATAACGCCCTGATGCTCGCTGAAGGTTTCGGTCATGAAGGTTCTGCGCGTCTTGCCCTTTTGCATGATCCGCAGGATCACCGGCTTCATGACCGCGTAGACATCCAGAATGGCCGCGTTGTCGAGGATCGAGACCAGACGAACGTGAAAGGCGTAGTCGATCTCTGAAGCCTCGTTCAGGTCGTGGTTGGCGGCCAGCTCTGCGTTGATGTCGTTGAGCTCGTTCAGATCGTTCCGGTTGACCTTGTCGACCAGTATTTCGGCTGAGCCGACCTCCAACAGACCGCGCAGTGCCTGCACATCGCTGAAGGACTTTCGGGACAGCTCCATGGTGTTGAAGGAAAACAGCTCGAAGGCGCGCGACATGCGGTTGTCGATGATGGTGGCGCCGATTTTCGGCCGCACATCCACGAGCCCGTAGGCCTTCAGGATACGCATCGCCTCGCGCACAGTGTTCCGGCTGGCGTTGAACTGGGCGCATAGTTCGCGCTCGGTCGGCAGGCTGTCCCCCACCGTCAACCCGGAACGCGCGATAAGGTCACGGATTTGCTGCACGACGGCGTCCACTGCGGAGCCACCCGCTTGCCCAGTCCGCACCAAGGCCTCACCCGTTTCCGCGTCCATCACCTGTTCCTGAAAATGCGTCGCGCCCAATCGGTCCAGCTTATTTGTTGGACCAAGAAATACCTACTGAGAGAATTAACCAGTGTCAACGCCGCTGCGTCATTTTCATTAATTTTCTAAATTTTCACTATACTTTTCTGATATTTACATGTAACAATTATTAGTAATATATTTTTCCGCCAACTCCTTCCGACTGCAAGGCAAGGGCTTTTCACGCCATTTGTCATACCAGAATAGCAAGCTCCAATAGGAACTCGGCACCAACTGCTCCACGAAGGCGTCGACGTAAGACACAGCGCCTTCCACCGCGTGCGGAGACTGAGCTGGTTTGGCTTCCTCTCATAAGCCCCCCTGGCGCTGTCCGCGCCCAGTGAAGCCGCCTCCCCCCCCTCCACCGACACCTGACCTCAACCCCGGTACCGGGGCGATGACGTCCGCGCACCCGCACCCATGCCGCACCTGCCACATCAGCATTGTGGATAAATTGAAACCTGGCAGCGCCGACTACAAAACCATGTAAGGTTCCCCTCCGGAGAGACACAGATTTGGAGCTGCCATGAGCGGATTGCTTGCCCTTCTCGATGACGTTGCCGCAATTGCGAAGATCGCAGCAGCGTCCGCAGATGACGTGATCGGCCAGGCGGCCAAGGCAGGCGCGAAGGCGGCAGGGGCCGTGATTGACGACGCAGCCGTCACCCCGAAATATGTCGCCGGGTTTTCGCCAGCGCGCGAAATTCCGATTGTCTGGCGCATCGCAAAGGGCTCGATCAAGAACAAGCTGCTTTTTCTGCTGCCTGCCGGTCTTGCCCTCAACGAGTTTCTGCCCGGTGCCATCACGCCCCTGTTGATGCTAGGGGGCGCCTATCTGTGTTTCGAGGGCGCCGAAAAGATCTACCACCTCTTCAAGCCGCACCATCACGACGCCGACCAACCCGAAGACTTTGTCGCCGACCCCCTGCATCTGGAAGAACAAAGGGTGTCAGGGGCTATCAAGACCGATTTCATTCTGTCAGCCGAAATCATGACGATCGCCCTGTCGGAAATTCCGGAGAGCACCCTCTGGCTGGAAGCGGCAGCCCTGGCCATTGTCGCCATCGGCATCACCGCCGTCGTCTACGGCTCGGTCGCGTTGCTGGTGAAGGCGGACGATTTCGGCCTGATGCTGACGCGCTATGGCCGCCTGTCGGTAACCCGCGCCATTGGGCACGGCATCGTGAAAGCCATGCCCGGCTTCATGAAACTGCTGATGATCGTCGGCACCGCTGCCATGCTTTGGGTCGGCGGGTCCATCGTGCTTCATGGCACGGAAGTTCTGGGCTTCGGCCTGATCTACGATACCATCCATGATATCGCGCACAACGTTGCGCACGCGGTCCACGTCGCTCAAGGCTTCGTCACCTGGGCGGTCACCGCGACCCTGGACGGTATCTTCGGCCTGGCATTCGGCATGGTGCTAATCCCGATCACCACCAAGGTGATCGTGCCGCTCTGGCGGCTCGTCAGAGGCAAATCCGCCACAAAGAGCCACTGAGACAGCACCAGCACTTCCATTTCAGTCGAAACAAGCAAGGCAATCGGACGGGTCCGTCCGATTGCCTTTTTCATTCGCGGACAAAACCTTTGCGCTTCCGACCGGTGGACAGGACCGGCTCACGTCAGGCCGACAGCCTGCTCCCAGTCGTTCAAGGTCAGGTCGTAAAGCGTGTTGAAGCCCGGGGCAGGAACTGCCCGCTGGGCCAGCGTGACATAGGGCGCGACAGTGAGCGCCGTACCGACAAAGCCGGGCTGCATGATGACATAGGCATAGGCCATGAAAGTGCGGTCATAGAGAACGGACTGGTCCTTGCCGCAGGCAACGATGCTCCACGCCACGGATTTCTGGTGCTCCTCCAGAAACGCCTTCAACTCGGTCTCGTTGTCGTTCCTGGTCCAGGTTCCGGCATCCTCGATAAACAGATCCGCAGAGTTATAGCGGTCGCGGGTGATCGACAGCGCGATGTAGCACCACACCCCATAGGCCTCCCCCTTGTCAGGATCAGGCTCCCGGTCCCGCGGGCGAAAGTTTGTGGTGCTCTTGTTGGCGCAGATGACATGCGCACCGGGGGCCGGCGGAAAGCGCCGGTGCGGCTCCGTTCCGAACAGGGCTATACCGGCATCGATGAGCGGCCCGGCGTCATAGACCGGCAACTCCGATCCGTCATATTGCTTGGCGCTAAACATGGGTTTCAGCGTGTCGAGCGGGCTGTTGTAGGCAAGGTCATAACCCCAGACGTTCCCGGCGATACCACAGAAGGAAGACGCCGTTTCCATGTTGATCTGGCCGATATAGGCGTCATTTGCCTCGGACCTGTCGTACGCAACAATACCGTCCAGCAGAAAATCGTCCGTTTTCTCGACAGTTCCCGTGGCCACCTTGACCACCGAAACATAGCCGTTGCCGAGGTTTCCTGGCCGAGCATAACCGTCACAATAGGTCGGATATCCGCTGATGGCGGTCCGGTCGACAGTGGAAATGGTCTTGCGCATGATGCCCCTCAAAATGCCCGTGTTTGCAATGATGTGCGAATGCTGATCCGCACCTTCATTTAACACCGGCAAGCCAGGGGATTTCAATTTATTGTTTTAATTTGAAGTATATTCTACTTATGCGATTTCCCGCATCACAACCGGTTCCAGCGCTCCGTAACGGCGTTCACGCTTCAATGGCAGTCGGCATCAGCGCGCCGAGATCCTCCCCCTTCAGAAACCGTGCGAAAAGATCGGCCGCCTTATCCGTATCAAGTGGCATGGTCTCGATCCGTTTCGGCAGATCGACGCGCTGTGCCTCGTTCAGCACGTGTCCGCGCAGTTCGGCGATCTTCCCAAGATACTGCGGAGTGATTTCGGGATGCGGCTGGCAGGTCAGAATTCGGCCGGGCAGATGAAGTCCGGCTATCGGACAGCCTGCACTTCTTGCAACAACCTCCAACCCGTTCGGGACCTCGGTCACCTGGTCCTGATGCCATGCGTTGAGCACCAGCTTCTCGTGGCCTAACCCGTGATAGGTTTGCGGACCAGCGGTGAAGCCTCTCTCTGACCGCTCCACCCGGCCACCAAGAGCATGTGCGATGATCTGATGCCCGAAACACACGCCGATCAGCGGACGCTCACTCTGCTGGATGGCACGGATGAAATCTTCCAGCGGCGCAATCCAGCCATGGTCTTCATAGGCCCCATGACGGGACCCGGTAATGAGCCATGCGTCCGCATCGTTCGGCCCCTCCGGAAATTGACCCGCCTCGACATCATAAGTCGTGAAGGAAAATTCGCGATCTGCCAACAACTGCCGGAAGCAGGCGTCATAGTCGCCCAGCTTCTCTGCCAGTTCGTCTGGAGCGTGTCCGGGCTGCAAGATGCCGATATGTCTGGAAATCATTGATGGGTCTCGTGAAGCGAATCCGGTGAACGCCGTGCACTCATGATTGCCGGCTTGCCACCGCTTCCGCAAGACACTCGCCGAGCTTGTGTTTCTGCTCTCCTGACGGCCCGAAATTTTCCGGTGCCAGCCAAGCCTCGTAGCCCTGTTTCAGTACAGGCCATTCCTTGTCGATAATCGAGAACCATGCGGTATCGCGATTGAACCCCTTGACCACGAGGTGTTGACGGAAGACGCCCTCCTCACTGAAGCCGAACCGAAGGGCCGCCTGTTTGGATGGCAGGTTCTCGTTGTTGCACTTCCATTCGAAACGGCGATAGCCGAGATCGTCGAAGACGTATTTCATGAACAGATACAGGGCTTCGGTCGCCCCGCGTCTGCGGGACATCAGTGGCCCCCAATAGATGTTGCCGATTTCGATGACGCCGTTGGCCGCATCAATCCGCATGAGCGTCTGCCGCCCCGCCACTGTGCCGGTTTCCCTGTCGATGACGGCAAAGAATAGCGGGTCCTTGCTGGCCGCAACCTTTTCCACCCAGGGACGGAATCCGGCTTCCGTATCGGGCGGATATTCAGGCAGCCAACGGAATTTCTGATCGCCGTCCGGCACATCGGAGGCCTTGAATAAGCCAGACGTATGACGCTCCGGATCAAGCGGCTCAAGGGAAACGTAACGGCCTTCTATCGGCTTGTGCTCCGGCCGGGGACGCGCGGTCCAGCGGCTCAGGTCTTCAGGCATGGTCAACTCCGGAAAGGGCATGGCTTGCAGGTGCCGACAGTGTGCTACCGGCAGGCTCCGTCTGTCTAGCGCGTCACAGGCGCCGCAGGGAGATCCAGTTTTGCAAGTACAAGAGGACCAGTTCCCCGCCCCCAAACACCCGCAAAAGGTGCAAAGCACCCCATCCACTCCCGAACAAACTCGTGGTAATCTCAATTTCTCTCTCGTGGAGGTGAACCATGACTTCGGGTGTGACAGTACTTGTCGGGACCACAAAGGGGGCGTTTCTGCTGGAGGGCGGAAACAACCGGGTTGGCTGGAAGGTCAATGGTCCTTTCTGCGACGGCTGGTCGATCAATCATATGGTCGGCGATGCAGACACTGGCACGATCTGGGCCGGCGGCGGCGGTGAATGGTCCGGTGCGGGCGTCTGGCGCTCGATCGACGGCGGCAAGACCTGGGAAGTCACGCGACTGACCAAGGGCACGATTGACGAGTGGGCCGCCAATGATCCTGAAACGGCCAGGTTTCTCAACTGGACACCGCAGGATCTGCCTTTCGGCGACGACTTCTCCCAAGTCTGGTCGCTTGGCTATGCTCATGGAACGCTCTACGCTGGCACGAAGCCGGCGCGGTTTCTCGCCAGCCGGGATGGGGGAAAAAGCTTCACGCATCTGGACGGTCTCGCCAATCACCCGTCGGCAGACAGCTGGAATCCGGGCGCGGCAGGCCTGGTTCTGCACACAATCGTTTCCGACCCCGACAATCCGAACAAGCTCTGGATCGGCATTTCCGCTGCCGGCGTTTTCGCGAGCGAGGATGGCGGCGTCACGTGGGAGCGGCGCAATCGGCTGTCAAACGCCGCTGCCTGTGAAGGACACGACCACCCTGCCGCCCCGCGTGACGGCGAAACGGGCCATTGCGTCCACAACATGATGCGTGGCCCAGGCAGCGGCGATCTGCTTTATCAGCAGAACCACCACGGGGTCTGGCGTTCCTCGGACGGTGGCCTCAACTGGGATAATATCACCGACGGCCTGCCTTCCACCTTCGGTTTTCCGATCCGTGTGCACCCACGTGATCCGGACACTCTCTGGACATTGCCGCTGAATGGCGACACCGAGGGTCGGTTTCCGCCGGGCGCATCTGCCGCTGTCTGGAAATCCGAAGACGGCGGCCGAACCTGGCGCGACAAACGCAACGGCCTGCCCCAAGAGGCCTGTTTCTTCACGGTTCTGCGTCAGGCGATGGGCGGCGACGTGCGGGATCCCGCCGGGCTTTATTTCGGCACAAACTCGGGCTCTGTTTTCGCAAGCCTCGACGAAGGCGAAAGCTGGCAGGAAATCGCCCGCCACCTGCCAACCGTTCTGGCCGTCGAAGTGCTGGACCGGGGCTGACATATCGGACCTTGGTGGTCCGTTGCCCGCAGAACACACATCCGCAAGGGGACCTCCTGCCTCCCCGCTGAACCGTCCGAAGTTTTCCGGCGGCGTGTGCTTCGATGGCCGTCGTTGCTGTGTGTGCTCCCACAGGGGCCACAGCTGGTGCGAATGACTGATGACAATTTGATGCCTGCTCTGTATACAGTCATTATCCAGTCAATTTGAAAGACAATCCTTCATGACCGAATGGTGCCCGGATCTTTCCGCCAGCAACGCCCCGCGCTACGCCGCGATCGCTGACGCCATAGAAGCGGATATCCGCGCCGGACGCCTTTCGCCGGGAGACAGGTTGCCCGCGCAACGCCAGCTGGCGGCCCGGCTGGGGCTGGATTTCACGACCGTTGCCCGCGGCTATACCGAGGCGCGGCGTCGCGGTGTGATTTCCTCCATGGTCGGCAGCGGCACTTTCGTGACTAATCCGGACGGTCTGCTGAGCCGTGGACTGCCGGGCAGCGGCCTTGCGGCACGCGATATCAGACGTCAGTCGCCGCCCGATTTTTCAATGAACCTGCCGCCGGAAGTCAGCGATCCGAACCTGATCACGCGCATGCGAGAAGGCGTCGCTGCGCTGTCAGCTGACCTCATCCCGCTATTGCGGTATCAGACCTTTGCCGAAAAAGACCCGGACCGGCAGGCGGCTGCACGCTGGCTTGCCGGCGTCGGCCTGAAGCCTTCGCCGGAAGATATTCTGTATGCCCCGGGCGCTCAGGCGGCCCTTGCCAATATCCTTGCAGCGCTCTGCGAGCCGGGCGACAGGGTCGCCTGTGAAGCTGTGACCTACCCGGGGATCCGCTCCATCTGCGGTCAACTCCGCCTGGAATTGCAAGGACTGCCAACCGATGAAGATGGTATTGACCCTGCCGCCTTTCGGAACGCCTGTCGGGATGGACGTTTGAAAGCGCTTTATGTCAATCCGACGCTTCACAACCCGACCACCCGAACCCTTTCAGAGCAGCGGCGCCGTGACCTTGCGGCCGTCGCACAGCGCCACGGCGTGCCTATTCTGGAGGACGACCCCTACGGTCAGCTCAGCCGAAAGGAAATGCCACCGATTGCCGCCCTCGCGCCGGACATAACCTGGTACATTGGTTCTCTTTCGAAAAGCGTCGGCGCTGGCCTCCGGCTGGCCCACGTCCTTGCTCCCGACCGCAGTGCGGCCTGGCAATTTGCCCGCTCGCAGCGTACATCCTGCGTCATGGTCTCGCCGCTCACGACGGCCCTCGCCACTCAGTGGTTCGAGGACGGCACCGCCAAGGCGTTACTTCGGCACATCCGCAACGAAAGCACAGCCCGGCAGGACCTGGCTGCAAGCCATTTGAAAGACCTGCAAACCGAAGCCGACCCGGACGGCTTTCATCTGTGGCTCACTTTGCCGAATGGCTGGTCTCGCGCGGCCTTTGTCAGCCAGATGCGCAACCAGCCGGTCGGTGTTGTCGAAAGCGATGCGTTCACGATCAACGGCACAGCAGACGAAGCCGTCCGGCTCTGCCTGGGTGGGCCGCATGACCGGAAGCAGATCGACAGCGCGCTCAGGGTCATCTCCCAGGCACTGGCCTCAACGCCGGACAGGACCTCCACATACTTCTGAGCGAAAACAGAAAGACTGCGTAGCCCCCCCCGGCCAATCTGCCGCAGGTGAGCGACTTGCTATAGCGGCAATTTGCGCTATCTTTGACTGCAAATAATTCCAATCATTTATCAATTGACTGGATCAACGTCTCCGGCGCTTCCCGGAAGACCTCTCGCAGGAAAAGGTGTTCCATGACAACTGAACAAAGCTGGCCGAAAATTCCGCCGATCCAGACCGGCATTAAAGGTCGCTGCCCGCGTTGCGGCGAAGGCTCCATCTTCGACGGGTTCCTGAAGCTGAAGCCGAAATGCGAACACTGCGGACTTGATTACAGCTTTGCCGACCCTGCGGACGGACCAGCGTTTTTCGTCATCTGCTTTGGCTGCATTCCGGCAGTCGCCTTTGCGATCTGGCTCGAAATCGCCTTCACCGCGCCCTACTGGGTGCATCTGGTAACGACCTTGCCACTGATTCTCGTGACCTGCATCCCGATGCTGAGACCACTCAAGGGATGGCTGGTCTCCAGTCAGTTTTTCTACAAGGCGCAAGAAGGCCGGCTGGTCACACCCGATTCTCAATCCCCGGAAAACCAGGTCTGACGTCTGGACGCCCCAAGCCGGGCAAGGATCTGAATTTTTCGAGGCAGGCGGTGACATCGGAAAGCGATGCACCGCCTTTTTCTTTCTGAATTCGAGAGGCTATGGAGCAAGTGCCCCATCCTTCGAGACGGTGCTTCGCACCTCCTCAGGATGAGGATGAATGTGTTGCTCTGCTTATGTCTGAACGCACTTCCACCTCATCCTGAGGAGCGAGCCTGCTCGCGTCTCGAAGGATGGGGCGCGATCTCCGTACAAACCGGCTGGCTGGCCACGTCAAACCGCCCTCAGCCACACAGCAGTGTCATGGAAGGCGGCGCCGCCATAAGGGGCCACCGGGTCGGCGCCGGTGAGCGTGTTGATGCCGCGCCCATCCTCGAAGGCGTCGTTCGGCCAGATGCCTTCTGAAATCACGGTGCCCGGTGCGACGGTCGCGACATGCCGCGCATGCAGTGTTACGACACCCCGCCGGTTGCCCATCTTCACCTTGGCGCCATCTTCAATGCCGAAGCGCTCTGCCTCTTCTGGACGCAGCCAGACTTCCGGACGGCCCTCCTTCTTTTTCGAGCTGTCGGTCTCGTTGAATGTGGAATTCAGGAACGAGCGCGCCGGTGATGTCACAAGACGGAACGGATGTTGCTCGTCGGCAAGTTCGATGCTGTCCCACTGGTCCGGCAGCTCCGGCATCGTTTGCCATGGGCCGAAAGCAGTGCCGTCTTCCGGCTTGTTGGGCGAGTAAGAACGCCCCCAGTCGGCCTTGAAGTGGAACTTGCCGTCGGCATGGCCGAACCCTTTGAGGTAGTGCGCCGTTTCGAAATCGGGCTGCAGGTCGACCCACTTTCCAGCCTCAAGGTCCGCAAGCGTTCCATAGTTCGAATTGCGCAACAGCCAGTCGATATGATCGCGCGCGCTCATATCGAATCCGGGGTGAGATTTTGAGTCAACGCGCCTGGCAATCTCATTGATAACAAATATGTTTTCTCTTGGACCCGCAGGCGGCTCCACCGCTTTGGGACCCAACATCAGATACTGGTGACCGCCGCCTTTATAAAGGTCGTCATGCTCCAGGAACTGGGTTGCCGGCAGCACAATGTCGGCCATTTGTGCCGTTTCTGTCAGGAAGTGCTCGTGGACGACGGTGAAGAGGTCCTCGCGGGCGAAGCCCTGCTTTACCAGTTCCTGTTCCGGTGCCACGGAACCCGGGTTGGTGTTCTGGATGAGCATCGCCTTTACAGGCGGACCGCCGAGCAGCGCCACCTCGTCGCCGGTCAGAATGCGTCCGACGAGGCTCTGATCAAGGGTACGAACCGTCGGGTCCTTCAGTGAGCCGGCTTCAATCATCTCCTTGTTGAGCTGATAAATGGCACCGTTGTTGTGAAAGGCGCCACCGCCTTCTTCCTTCCAGCAACCGGTGACAGCGGCAATGGAACTGGCGGCATGCATGCCGACGGCCCCATTGCGAGACCGGGTGAAGCCATAGCCGAGCCGGAAATACGTCTTCCTGACTGTCCCGATCAGGCGCGCCAGCTCCTCGATACGGGAGGCTTCCAGTCCTGTAATCTTCGCCGCCCATTCCGGTGTCTTCGCCTTCAGATGCGCTTCCAGCTCGACCGGGCAGTCGGTGTAGGTTTCCAGATAGTCCCGATCAGCGTAGCCATCGCGGAAGAGCACATGCATGACGGCACAGGCAAGTGCGGCGTCCGTGCCGGGTTTCAGGATGATGCCCACGTCCGCCTGCTTCATCGTCTCGGTCTCATAGACGTCTACGACAATGATGCGTGCTCCCCGCTTCTTACGGGCGGCTATGGCGTGGGTCATGACATTGACCTGGGTCGCAACCGGATTTGTGCCCCAGATGACGATCTGGTCGGAAACCGCCATCTCACGTGGATCGGGACCCGCCAGCTTGCCAGTTCCGGCGACGTATCCCGTCCAGGCCATGTTGGTGCAGAAACTGTCGAACTGGCGTGAATAGCCCTTGGAATGGCGCAGACGATGAATACTGTCCCGCTGCACCATGCCCATCGTTCCGGCATAGTGATAAGGCCAGACGCTTTCGGCGCCGAATTCAGCTTCAGCTGCCAGAAACTTTTCGGCGATCAGGTCAAGCGCCGCATCCCAGGAAATTTCCTCAAACCGGCCCTCTCCTTTTTTGCCGGTGCGCCGCAGCGGCTTCAGCAGGCGGTCCGGATGATAGAGCCGTTCGGGATAGCGGGCGACCTTCGCGCAGATCACGCCTGCGGTGTAGGCATTGTCCTTGGCACCATTCAGCCGGCGCACATCGCCATGCGGATAGAAATGCACTTCGAGCGCACAGGTCGACGGGCAATCGTGCGGACAGGCGGAAAAAGTGCTCTTGGGCGGCTGCTGGTTCATGATGCCTTACTGAATTTTCTCGAACGTGAGCCCGGCAAGGTTCCCCCAGCGCGGCCACCTGTCAAGTCAGATGGCCGCTTTTACCCGCTATCGGAGCGGGAATTATCACCTGCGCTGACCGAAATCCGCCGTGGTCACGACACCATCGCCGTTGCGGTCGATCAATTCGATCCATGCCTGTGCGTTATTCAGGAATTCGGCTTCGGAGACCTTGCCGTCACCATCGGTATCATTGACGTCCAGCGCCATGCCGTTTGCAGGGTTGCCAGCGCCCCTCCCCATTCCCTGGGGTTCATTCGCGGCCTGGTCCTGCGCTCTTGCCTCATCGAACAGGACGTATTCTTCCGCATCCAGAAAACCATCTTCATTGGCGTCAAAGCTGGCAAAGACATCGCTGCGCCGTTCACGCGCTTCCTCAGCCGTCACGGCCCCGTCGCCATCCAGGTCCCAGTTTTCCACGAAGTGAGCGCCCGGGCCTTCTGCGGCCCATCCAGCGCTGGAGATTGCCAGAAAAAGAGCTGCTCCGAGAGTGATCGTTTTCATGTTCTTTCCTTTCTTCATTATGTTCGAATTATTGAATGTTATTCTTTCAAAAAAAGTGCGTGATGGCCACGCACTTTCTGTTTCCGATCAACTGCCGCTACAGGGAGACCGTCCGCCTCGTCCCGCATTCGGCCGTCCGCCGGGTGGCGGGCCGCCATTGCGCGGACCCAATCCCGGTCCTTGCCCCGGAGGCGGCGGGCGGCCTCCCGGCAGAAACCTCGGCGGTTTCCCGCCCTGGGCCTGGACAAGCGTTACGGCAGCATCGCGATTGTCCGACAACGCGGCAAAGTCGATCGTTGGAGGATCGCTTTCGTCTTGAAGCTCTCCCCGCATACCGCCACGCTTCAGGCGCAGAAAACTGCTGTCGGGAGTACCCATCCAGCAACGCGGAATGAACGGAAACGTATCTGTGAGCACATAGTGATAGGTGCCCCTGGGGTATTGCGGCGTAACCGCGAAGCGGCCGTTGCACTGGTCGAGGTCGCCGGCACCGGCAACAAAGGCCCAGTCCTGCGTGAACTTGCCATTGTAGCGCCCGCCCGGCCCACCTGGCCGGTTGCCTGACTTCAGCCTGTAGCTGCTCTTCAACTTTTTCAGACCCGATTTCCGCTGAGGATCGGAATAGCCATATGGGCCGTAAATCGGAAAGCCGTCGGCGGCAAAGCCAAGCAACGCTGGAACCGACTTGCCTTCTTCCGAAGCCATGACCCCGGTCGGAATGCCGTGATAGTGGTAGGTTCCATCCGGTTGGACATGGGCGTTGTATTGGTCGAGCCCCAGCTTGCAACCACCGCCCAGCGCCTCGTAGTTCCACCCGGACCGCCGGTCGTTCTGCCAGAACTCAGCCGTACCTGGGTCCATGACAACACCGTTCACGGCGATGCCGAAGACCGCACCTTGTGCCTTGGTCGCGCTGGCGTTCCTGTGTGGAACCAAAGGGACTTTCAGATTGTAGTTCTTCTTTGAAATTGTGTGCGGGTTGCCACGGTTGGGAAATTGCCCAGGCGGTTTCGACGGATAGCCGTTGCCGTGGATATGGCGGTAGTTCCCCTCAACGGAAATGTCGGCCGAGGCTTCTGCCTTCGGCACCAGCAAGTTCCAGACTTCCTCCAGGGCATGGGCATGCTCGACGGTTTCTTCACCCGCCAGCCGTGCCGTGCTGTCATGCGCGGCAGCCGGTGCTGCAATCAACACTCCGGCAAGCGCTATGGATATGCGCATCGCTTTCTCCCGATCTCTTCGCCCACGAGCAGAGTATGGCGGTTAAGAGAGCGAGAAGCTGTCGAGCAATCGCATCAAAGTGTAACGCGATGTAACGGGAGGTAGGCCGAAAAACAGAAAAAGCCGGCCCCTGAGGACCGGCTTTGAAGTCAATTGATTGTCCGAAGTTTAGCCGACGAGCTCAACACCGGAGAACCAGAAGGCGATTTCTTCGGCAGCGGTTTCAGCCGCATCGGAGCCGTGAACGGAGTTTTCGCCGATGGACAGCGCGTATTCCTTGCGGATCGTGCCTTCTGCGGCGTCAGCCGGGTTGGTTGCACCCATGACTTCACGGTTCTTGGCAATGGCGTCTTCACCTTCCAGAACCTGAACGACGGTCGGGCCGGAAGACATGAATTCGGTCAGTTCGCCGAAGAACGGACGTTCCTTGTGAACCGCATAGAATGCTTCTGCTTCGCGCAGGGACATCCAAACACGCTTGGACGCAACGACGCGCAGGTCGGCTTCTTCGAGCTTGGCGGTGATGGCACCGGTCAGGTTACGCTTGGTGGCGTCCGGCTTGATCATGGAAAACGTGCGTTCAATCGCCATGGTTTCATCTTTCTCGTTTCAGCAGCGGACCGGCGGAGTGCCGGTTCCGGATTTCTAGAATTTCGCGGCCTTAATACCGGGGCACTGCCACGCCCGCAAGGGGGCCTGGTCATGACATTTTGATGTCAGTAACCGGTATGTGTCTGAATACGGTGCTGGCAAACATTTCAACGGCTGCCTAAGTTCGCTCGCAAAGGCAAAGCTGCGCGATCGGTTCGCGGCGCTCTTTTCAGGAAATGACACCATGGTCGAACGCTTCGCGCTCTTGCCGACGCTCCTTTTCGCCGCAGTCGCATCGCTGTGGCTCAGCTTTGCTGACGGGCCAGCAGTAGCCAATACAACGGAAAGCGACACCCCGCAAACCGCTCGCACTCTATCAGAAAAGCTTGCAGCTCTTTCCCCCGAACAGCTCGAAGAGCTCTTCGTCTTCGTTTCCGGCAACACGCTGTTCACGCTCTACCACGAGAGCGGACACATGCTGATTTCGGAGCTGGAACTTCCCGTGCTGGCGCAGGAAGAGGATGCGGTCGATAATCTGGCCACCATTTCCATGCTCGGTGCGGACACCGGCGACATGGACCTTTATCTCACCCAGGCGATGATCGGCTGGTTCCTGATCGCAGACGAGAATTACGACGATCTCGTTTTCTACGACGAACACGATCTGGACCTGCAACGCGGCTACAAGATGCTGTGCCTGATGGTGGGGGTCGACGAAGATGCCTTTCTGGATCTCGCCAGGGACCTGGAGCTGCCTGAGGAGCGGATCGAAAGCTGTGCCTTCGATTATGACCAGGCGTCTGGCTCCTGGGAGGCCGTAACGGATCCCCACCTCAGGGACAGCGATACACCCGGCGGCAAGATCACGGTTGTCCATGATCCGGCGTCCCGCGATATGGAGACCATGGCCCTGTTTCTGAAGGAAAGTGGCCTGATGGAACTGGTCGCCCGAGAATTCGACACGTTTTACGATTTACCCAGGCCCGTCACCTTCCGCTCGGCTGCCTGCGGCGAGGAAAATGCCTTTTGGGATCCAGATACACGTGAAGTGATCCTCTGCCACGAGTTGCTCGCCGGCCTGGCAGAGCTCTATCTAAGCGTACCTGAAGTGGACGAAAACGCTCAGAACGCGGACTGAGCCTTCTTGCGGTAAGCGCCTGGCGCTTCGCCATATGCCTTCTGGAATTCCCGGTAAAAGTTCGACCGGGTGAGAAAACCGGCCCGTTCCTGGACCCGGCCCACCGGGTCATCGGTCGAGGCTAGCAGCCGGGCGGCTTCCTCAAGGCGCACCAGATTGACGAACTGGCTGACGTTGACACCTTCCACCGCGTTGACAGCTCTGGAAAGATCACGATCCGGAACACCGACCCGGCGGGCCAACCGCGTGAGTGTCAGCGAAGGATCTCTGAAAAACTCCTGAGCGATCAGAACCCTTCTGGCAGCTTCAACCAGTTCTGCCTGCTGCGCATCGCTTGCAGCAAACTCTTTCCCGGTATCCCTGGATTGCCTAAGCCGAGTGCCCAGAAATCCGATGCCGGCCCCAACTGCAAGCACCAGGAAAAACAGGCTTGCCCCTGAAATTGCCAGAGCTGCTGCCCCCTGTCTTTCTTGCGCGAACAGATAGGCGACGAGTGCATCGATCAGGATCGTGGCCACAATGATCAAAATGGAGAAGAGAAGCAGCTTGTGCAGCAGGCCACCCATGTTGGTCGGCGCTTCAACAAAGACGTCCTGCCCGTTGATCCAGATCCGTGCGAGAGCCAGCGCATAGACCGCATAGCTCATCCCGATCACTCCATCGACATATCCCGTCACCGGCACCGGCACATACAAGGCAGTCGTTACAATGATCGCCGCCCCAAGATTCCATACAATCAGTCGCCGGGCCTTTTCGATAGGGACCGTCAGGGAAACGAAGGCCAGATAAATGAGCGGCGCTATCCACACGGGCAGAACCCGTTGAACCGCAAGAAACTCGAAATGCCCATAGGCAAAGCGCAGTCCGACCAAGGACGCCTCGATCGCCATCAGGCAAAACACGCCTGCAAACATTCCCCGTGCCCGTCCAGGCAGAGACCGCCAGGCCAGGGTCGCCAAGGCGAGCCCTCCGAACAATGCGGCAAGCAGGAAAGACACCGGAATGCTGATCATCTTTGGTTCAACGCGCTCGGCTGTGGTGACAAAACACCTTGTAGCTCCTGTCCTTTATCACGTTTGAGGACAGGACATCGCCTCCGAGGCAATTGTCAACAGATCTGGCGAAGCGCATCTCAAGGACTTCCTGCTAACACCCCTGGAGGTTCCATGTATCCGTCATCCAACCGTCTCGTTCGGCCCATCCGGCTGCTCAGGCTTGCCGTGTCACTTGCCGGTGCTCTCGGTCTCGCGACAGGCGCACTTGCCGAGGACACACTTCGCTACGGGCCGGGTGTCACCAAGATCACCGTCGAGGACGCGCGCAAGGATCGGCCCCTTGAAGGTGACCTCTGGTATCCAACCGCAACGCCAGACATCCTGCCCCGGGCAGACACGAGCAAGGTCTGGCAAATGGCACTGGCCGATCCTGACGGTAAAGCCGCCGAAGACGTTTTTCCGCTCGTCGTCGTATCGCACGGCATGTACGGCAACACGTTAAACCAGGCCTGGCTTGGTTCCGAACTTGCCCGTCGCGGCTATTTCGTTGCCATGGTCAACCATCCGGGGACCAGCTCGTTCCTGCGCGATCCTGACCAGGCCCGCAAGCTCTGGGACAGGCCCGTCGACCTGTCTCGCCTTATCAGCTTCCTGATCGAGGACAGCCCCTACAAGGACAGTATCGACCCGGAACGGATCTATGCGGCCGGCCATTCCCTTGGCGGCTTCACAGTCCTGCTTTTGGCTGGTGCTGAATTCGAGCCTGAGCGGTATGAGCGCGTGTGTTCGGGTGAGGCACTGCCGACGGCCTGCCAGGTGCTGACGGATTGGTCCGTCGCGAAAACGGAGGCCGACCGGAGCGAGATGGCAAAATCCCGAAAGGACCCGCGGCTGACCAAGGTCATCAGCCTGGATCTTGGTGGAACGCCGGTCCTTTCACGCGACAGCCTGAGCGCCATAAACATTCCGGTTCTTGTACTGGGGTCGCAGCGTGCCGACATGCTGAAGCAGGAAGTCGAGTCGCGTGCGCTGGCCGCTGCCCTGCCTGCCGACAAGGTCCGTCATGTGGAAATGGCTGATGCCGGTCATTTCGATTTCATGGGTGTGTGCAAGCCGGAAGGATTTGCCATCCTGGAAGAATATGAGCCGGGCGACGAAATCGTCTGCATCAAAGGCAGCAAGGAACGCGAAGAGCAGCATCAACGTATCCTGATGGAAATTCTTGGCTTCCTGCAGCCTTAAGACAGGGCGCGGCGGGCTCAAAAGTGCAGCAATGCCACAGCCCGCCGCCCGAACGAGTTTTCGTTCCGGTTTCCACTTGCATCCTTAAGGGCGCTCCGCCAAACATCCGCCTTATGTTGCAGATTACGGACCTTACATATCGGATCGGAGATCGCCTCCTGATCGACAGAGCCAGCGTTACACTTCCCGGCAAGGCCAAGACAGGTCTTGTCGGCCGAAATGGCGCCGGCAAATCAACGCTGTTCAAGATCATCACCGGAGATCTTTCCACCGAGACCGGCTTTGTGCAGATCCCGAAGCGTGCGCGCATCGGTCAGGTCGCGCAGGAAGCACCCGGCACGGAAGAAACCCTGATGGAAGTAGTGCTGGCCGCGGACAAGGAACGCAGCCAATTGCTCGCGGAAGCAGAAACGCAGACTGATCCGGAACGGATCGCCGAGATCCACACCCGGCTTGCCGACATTGGTGCGCACACGGCCGAGGCCAGGGCCGGCGCGATTTTGTCCGGTCTCGGATTTGACGCTGCCGCACAGCAGCGGCCCTGTTCATCCTTTTCCGGCGGATGGCGCATGCGTGTCGCCCTGGCAGCTGTCCTGTTTTCCGAACCTGACCTTCTGTTACTCGACGAGCCGACCAACTATCTCGATCTGGAAGGCACGATGTGGCTGGAGAACTATGTTGCCCGCTACCCGCATCAGGTGCTTCTGATCTCCCATGACAGAGACCTTCTGAACAAGGCCGTCGACAGCATCGTCCATCTGGACCGGGGCAAGATGACCTACTATTCCGGCGGGTATGACAGTTTCGACCGGCAACGGCGCGAAGCGATGATCCTGGCCGAAAAGGCCAAGGAAAAGCAGGACGCCCAGCGCAAGCACATGCAGGCCTTTGTCGACCGGTTCCGCTACAAGGCCAGCAAGGCCCGGCAGGCTCAGTCCCGGCTGAAAATGCTGGAAAAGATGCAGCCCATAGCCGCCCTCACCGACGAGAGCAGCAAACCGATCCATTTCCCCGATCCGGAAAATCAGCTTGCCCCGCCCATCCTGAAACTGGAAGACGTGTCGACAGGCTATGGCGATACCAAGATCCTGTCTCGGTTGACGCTGAACATCGACACCGATGATCGGATTGCTCTGCTGGGGGCCAACGGCAACGGCAAATCGACATTCGCCAAGCTGATTTCCGGTCGCCTGGGCGCCATGGATGGCGAGATCACCAAGGCGTCGAAACTGAAGATCGCCTTTTTCGCCCAGCATCAGCTCGATGAGCTGAAACCGGCGGAAAATGCCGTCGCCCATGTACGCACGTTGATGCAAGATGCGCCGGAGGCAAAGGTGCGGGCCCGCGTTGCACGCATGGGCCTTCCGACCGACCGGATGGACACGCCCGCGAAGGACCTGTCCGGCGGAGAAAAGGCGCGTCTGCTTTTAGGACTGGCAACCTTTGACGGTCCGCACCTGCTGATCCTCGACGAACCGACAAACCACCTCGATATCGACAGCCGTGAGGCGCTGGTGATGGCCCTGAATGACTTTCAGGGAGCTGTTGTCCTGATCAGCCACGACAGGCATCTCGTCGAAGCCTGCGCAGACCGGCTTTGGCTGGTGGCCGACGGCAAGGTGGAACCTTATGACGGCGACATGGAAGACTATCGTCGGCTGATCCTGCAGGGGCCCGAAGCGGTTCAGAAAGCCCGTGACAAGGCCGCTGCGGAAGCCGACAAGGCAAATGCGCAGGAAAAACGCCGCGATGCTGCCGTCAAACGCGGACTTCTGAAACCGTTGAAACAGAAGATCGATGCCGCCGAAAAGGAAATGAAGCGCCTGCAGGACAAGATCGGCAAGCTGGACGATGCGCTTGCTGATCCGGAGTTCTTTACCAAAGACCCAGAGCGGGCCGCCAAGTTCGCCAAGGAACGGGCCTTCTGCGAGAAAAAGCTGATCAAGACCGAAGAGGACTGGCTCGAACTTTCCGCCGAATTCGAGGAGGCTTCCTGATGGCCACGATCACGACACTCGGTTTCGATGCCGACGACACGCTCTGGCACAACGAACGGGTGTTCAGGCTGACGGAAGAACGCTTCGCGGCCCTGCTGGGCGACTATACCGACAAGGCTCATCTGGCAGATCGCTTGCTGGCCGCAGAACGGCGTAATGTTCTGCATTACGGTTACGGTGTGAAGGGCTACACCCTTTCGATGATCGAAACGGCGATCGAAGTGACAGACCGGCAGGTGCCTGCGGATGTCATCGCCGAGATCCTGGAAGCCGGGCGCGAAATGATGACACACCCGGTGGAACCGCTTCCTTTCGTTGAAGAGACGCTGAAGACGGTGAAGTCGGCGTTCAAGCTGGTGCTGATCACCAAGGGCGATCTGTTCGACCAGGAGCGCAAGGTGACAGCCTCCGGCCTTGACGTCTATTTCGATGCTATCGAGATCGTCTCGGAAAAAACGGACGAGACATACCGCTCCCTGTTTTCCCGCCACGGCAGCGGCCCTGGCGAGGCACTGATGGTTGGCAACTCGCTGAAGTCGGACATTCTGCCGGCTCTGGAGGCAGGTGCTTTTGGTGCCCATGTCCCCTATGAGCTTACCTGGGCGCTGGAAGAAGCGGATGAGCCCCGTGGTCACGACAGATTCTACCGGCTGGACCATATCGGCAAGCTGCCGCAATTGCTTGCTCGCCTGAGCTAATGCGGTGCGCCATGACGGAAAATTTCGGCTGAAGGCGAAGCCAATTAAATTCTGACGGGTTGTCGTAAGTGAACATTCAGAACCTGGCGGCACCTTGACGGTATAGCCGCCATTGCTTCCGAAAGGTTCGATTATTCGCACGCTTCAAATCAGGATATGCAATGCCTCTCTCCAGAACCGTCACGCTTTTCCTTGGTGCAACTGCACTCGTGGTTGCCCCTTCCCTTTCCCCGGATGTACCTCAGCTTTCTTTCCACGTGGACAAGGCCTTTGCCAAGAATGGCAATGGTGGCGGGAATGGAAACGGCGGTGGTGGCAATGGAAACTCCGGCGGAAATGGCAACGGCGGCGGTAACAAGGGCAATTCCGGCAACAAGGGCAACAGCGGCAACGCCAACCGGGGTGGCAACTCCGCTTCCAACGGCAACAAGGGACTTGGGATATTCAACCGCGGCAACGGTTCAAAGCAGGCCAAATCGAACAATGGCAACGGGAATGGAAAAGGCCTCGGGGGCTTTCTGAATTCCGTTTTCGGCACCCAGAATTCAAAAAATTCCGGCAAGCGTCACACCGTCTCAAGGGGCAAGAGCGCTACGACGAGCCACCGGCTTCCCAAGGCCGAGCGGGCGACGCTGGCGAGTATTGCGGTAACCCCGCAGGCAAGCCCCGCCGGTAAACCGAAGAACTTCAATGCCAAGCTCGGCCGGCTTAATTCCCTGAACCGGAATTACCACGCCTATCTCAATTCCAACGACCCGCATCTGTCCGCCATCCAGGCCTATATTAACGACAGCCTCGCCTACGAGCAGCTCTCCGCAGATTTGCAGGGTCTCGAACAGAACTTTCTGACGGCTCGCACCTTTTTCGAAGGACAGTTGCAGGATGTGGAAAGCTTTGATGGCTTTGCCTACGAAGATCTCACGTCTCAACAGCTTGAAGACCGGCTTGCGGAACTTGAAAGCCTCGATCCGACCGGTTTGACGGAAAGCGAGCTGACCGCTCTCGAAACCGAAAAACGGACGCTTGAAAACGCACTGCAAAGCGACGCCTATTCGGATTTCAAAACGGCTGAAAGCCAATATCAAACGGGAAAGACCACCCAGGACACACTTTCCGAAGATATCTCTGACACAGCGCTTGAAGACGCTCTGCTTGCGATGGCAAACGAGAACCGTGTCCGCGAATATGGCGACGACTACGTCGACGAGGAAATGCTCGATTGGGCCAAGCAAGTTCTCGGTGTTGGCGACTATGTCGGAAAGATTGATGAAATCCGCGAGGCGACCGAAGCCCCGGACGAGGGCGAAGACCCTCTTGATCCCGATGAAACCGCCAACGCCGGCGACGACCAGAACGGACCAGACGGGTCAGACACCGATCCGGATGAGTTGCGCCTGATCTCGACTTCCAACTAGTTCAATGAAGTGGGGCGACATTTTCAGTCTTTCTGTTCGACAGGACCGCCCTGCTCTACCCAATCTGCAAAACCGTCTTTCAGGTGTGCGGCCTCAAACCCCATATCCTGAAGCATCGCGACCGTGAGCGCAGAGCGCCAGCCTGCGGCGCAATGGAAGATGAAGCGTTTGTTCTGTGAGAAGACCTCCTTGTGATAGGGGCTCTCCGGATCTACCCAAAATTCGATCATGCCGCGTGGGCAATGAACACTTCCGGGAATGAAACCAAGTTTCTGACGCTCGCGCACATCTCGCAGGTCGATGAAGACGACATCGGGGTCTTCCACCAGCGCAATGGCAGCATCGGTGTCGACTTCCTCAATCCGGGCTCTGGCGTTGGCAACCATATCCGCCGAGGACATTTTCAGTTTCTTCATGAGACTTTCCTCCACTGCCGGCAACGCGCAGCAACACGGCCGATCTTATCCTAAAATGCTCATTCACCGCCGGCGCCGTTTCAGCCTAGGCCTTGCGTTCCCAGCCGCCGGCTTCGGTCTGTTGCCAGTAAGCGATTTCGAAGCCTTCCGCCTTGGCGTCTTTCCAGCGGCTACGCGCTTCCTGCACGGCGTCGGTGTCGTTGCCGTCAAACATGTAGATTGCGCGTTTGTAGCCGCTCAGCGCGGGTGGCGTGGCCCTGTCGACCAGAAACCTCACATCGGCTTCGTTCGGATTATCCTGATCTGACGTGAGATAAATCGGCTGGTGTTCGGCAAACCCGTCTGCCTTGGTACCGTGCGGTAGAAACCCGTCGTCCGCAAAGGTCCACAAATGGGCATCCAGAGCACTGCATCGCTCTGCGGTTCCTGTCTGGACAACGACCTTCCAGTCCCGTTCCAGGCACTTTTGCAAAAGCTGCGGCAGCGCCATTTCCAGCGGCTTGTGCAAAAGGTGATAAAATACAACTTCAACGCTCATGCTTGACCCTGTTTCGACGCTTCATTTGCACTTTCGCTTCCCGTTATCCACTGGCCTACCGGAATGTGGTGCAGGCCTGCAACACCCGTGTGTCCAAATTCCCCCAGGGAACAACATGACATGGACAGGCCACAAGACTCGTATCATTAACCCTTCGAAAATGTCGATTGGCTAGGTTTGTCTCCGGGGACGATCCAATGATCAGCTGATTTGGCCATGGATCAGTAATTTGGCTGGTGACCGGGTTTCGGGAGTCAGCGCAAAAGGGGATTTGGTGAATGCTTGCGCGTGTCGTTGTGTTTTTTGCGTTGGTTGCTGTCGTTGCAGGCGCGACACTGGGTATCGGTCTTCTGGTGGAACCGGCAACGGCTTGCCAGACCTACAAGACCTGCTGATCCAGGGTCGACAGTCTATTTCGAAAAACCCGCCTTTTACGGCGGGTTTTTCTTTGCCTTCGTCGGGGATGAAACTCGATGCGGCCCTTCCTGCAAAGACAACAGGAAGGGCGCAAGGTTGGTCTCAGCCTTCGTAGTGGTCTGCGACAAGCTGGTTCAGTAGACGAACGCCGTAGCCTGACGCCCAGCTCTGGCAGATATCGTCTTTCGGCGCCCCAAATGCGGTTCCTGCAATGTCCAGATGCGCCCAGGGCACGTCGTTTGTGAAACGCTGCAGGAACTGGGCAGCGGTGATGGATCCGGCCCAGCGGCCACCGGTGTTCTTGACGTCCGCGTTGGGCGTGTCGATGATCTTGTCATATTCCTTGGACAGTGGCAGGCGCCAAAGCGGTTCACCGCTTGCCTTGGCAGATGCCAGCAACTTGTCAGCAAGTCCATCATCGTTGGAGAAAAGCCCGGCATTGAGATTGCCGAGCGCAACGAGAACCGCACCGGTAAGCGTCGCCAGATCGATCATGATCGCAGGATTGTATTTCTGCTGAGTGTACCAGAGCGCATCTGCCAGGACCAAACGGCCTTCAGCATCCGTATTCAGGATCTCTATGGTGGTTCCGGACATGGCGGTGACAATGTCGCCGGGGCGTTGCGCATTGCCGTCCGGCATGTTTTCGACGAGACCTATGATGCCGATCACGTTTGCCTTGGCCTTGCGGCCCGCAATCGCATGCATGGCGCCGACGACGGCAGCAGCGCCACCCATATCGCCTTTCATCTCCTCCATGCCCGCGGCCGGCTTGATGGAAATGCCACCGGTGTCGAACACCACGCCCTTCCCAACGAAAGCGACAGGAGCGTCCCCCTTCTTGCCGCCATTCCAGCGCATCACGGCCAGTTGGGGCGGGCGGGTGGAGCCCTGGGCAACCCCAAGCAAGGCCGCCATCTTCAACTTCTTCATTTCCTTTTCGCCGAGCACCTCGACTTCGACACCTAACGCCTCCAGCTCCTTGGCTTTGGCGGCAAACTCTACAGGCCCCAGCACGTTTGCAGGCTCATTCACGAGTTCACGGGCCAGAATCACACCGTCGGCAATAGCCTCTGCAGATGACCAGGCTTTTTTCGACACCTTCGGATCGGCAACGGACAGTGTCACCTTCATATTCCTGGGCTTGTCATCGTCTTTCTTGACAGTCTTGTAGGTGTCGAAGGCGTAGGCGCGGAGCTTTGTGCCCATGGCAAATTCGGCTGCCGCTGCGCCGGACGGGTCCACAGAATCCGGCAGGTCCAGAAGCACTGTTGCTGCCTCGGCTTTTGTTTTCTGCAGCTCGGCAAAGACCACGCCGCCGAAAGCCCGCCAGTCATCGCCGGTCAACTCCGCAGCATCGCCGACACCAAAAACAATCAGGCGGTCGAGACCCGACCCGGCGGGCGCGACCAGATCGAGACTTGTCTTTTTCTTTCCTGAAAAACCTGCGATCCCGGCAGGACGCTGCAAGCCGCCCTCGATGCCCGCAACAACCTCCCCTGCAACCGTGCCCAGGCTGAGGTCGGTCCCGGCCAGGATTACGGCCACTCCGCCTTGCGGCGCCTCAGCCTTGGAGAAATTCAGTTTTGCAAGCTTGGTCATGCTTCGGTCCTGTTGGTTTTCTGGTTGGAGCAGTTGGGCGGTGGAAAGAAAAAGCGCCCTATCCCCTGAATTGTGATTTTCCTGTCAAAGCATGGGGTTTCCACAGCTTTTCGGCAAGAGCAGCAAAAATTAATGTATATTAACCATTCTTATTCATGGGCCATTCACCACATTCCGTGTTATTCGGTCCCAGGCCGATTATCGTCATTTTTGCAGGGACATGTACCGGCACTGTTATGAAAACGCTTGAACGTTACATCATTCGCCGGACCGCTTATGCTTTCACCCTCACGATTGCAGCGATGACGGGTGTGGTCTGGGCAACCCAGGCCCTGCGACAACTGGACCTTGTGACCTCCAAGGGTCAGACCATCGTCCAGTTCATCGGCATTACGATGCTTGCCCTGCCCTTCCTGATCGTCATTGTTGCCCCGTTCGCCCTGATGATCGCCCTGATCCTCGTTCTCAACTCCCTGTCCGGAGACAGCGAGCTCATTGTCATTGACGCCAGCGGCGGCTCCAGGTTTCTTGTTCTGAAGCCGGTCATGCTCTTCGCCTTCGTGGTCATGCTGCTGACCGCCAGTATGTCGCTCTATGTGGCTCCGGCAGGCTTGGCCCAGCTGCGCACCGAAATCACGCGCGTGCGCGCGGATCTTGTCGCCAATATTGTCAAGCCTGGCCGCTTCATCACAGTCGAGGATGGTCTGACTTTCCATATCCGCAACCGCTCCGGCCAAGGCACCCTTGACGGTCTCTTGATGCACGACACGCGTGATCCGGAGACGGCCTTTACCTATCAGGCCGACACCGGCCAAATCGTGGAGGCCTCGGACCGCACGCTGCTCGTGATGCAGAACGGTACGATCCAAAGACGTCCGAAACAGCAGGGCGATATTTCTATCGTTCGTTTCCAGTCCTATGCGTTCGATCTTTCAAATCTCATCCCGGAAGCCGGTGAGCCTGTCTTCAAGGCAAGTGAGCGAAGCACCCTGAATTTGATGTCGCCGGGCAGGCACGACGAATACGCGCTGAAGAATCCGGACAAACTGGTGCAGGAACTGCACGAACGCTTCAGTCAGCCGCTTTATTGCCTGGCCTTTGGCCTGATCGTATTCGCGTTTCTGGGCAAGGCCAGGACCACGCGCCAAGGCCGCGGGTTTGCCGTGCTTGGTGCGATTTGCTCCTGTGTGCTATTGCGAACGACCGGCTTCGGCGTTACCGCAATTTCGGGCGGTTCCACTGCGCTTCTCAGCCTGCTGTATATCGTTCCGGTTTCCGGTGCCGTGCTTGCGCTTATCTCGATTTTCCGGGAGCAAGGTGGCTCGCAGCCACGTTGGCTCACCGATATGCAGCATTCCGTTCAGGATAAACTCGACGCTCTGAGCGACCGTTTCCACGGACGCAAACCAGGGGGTGTCGCATGATCCTGGGACGGACACTATCGCTCTATTTTTCCGGGCGATTTCTGAAAGCCATTCTCGGACTCTTCCTGTTTGCGGCGGTTCTGATCTATCTGTTCGACGTTCTGGAACTGGTGCGGCGCGGCGGTGACCGAGAAGGATTTTCGGTCTTGCGCGTCGCTATGATTTCCGCGCTCAGGGTGCCGCTGCTTCTGGAGCAGGTCATTCCCTTCACCGTCCTCTTCGGGGCCATCGCTGCCTTCGTAACGCTGAGCCGAGCGCTTGAGCTCGTGGTTGCACGTGCTTCTGGCATTTCGGTCTGGCAGTTTTCTCTTCCAGCGATCCTGGTCGGGATCATCCTCGGCATCCTGTCCATCACGGTCTACAACCCCGCCGCTGTCTGGTTTCAGCAGAAATCAGACGAAGCAGCCGCCGGGCTGTTTGGTTCGGAACAGAGTTTCCTGCTGCAATCCTCAAACGACGTCTGGGTACGCCAGGATGGCCTTGACGGGGAATCGGTGCTGCTTGCGAAGCGATTGCTGGAAGGGGGCACGCTACTGAAGGGTGTCACCATTTTCACCTTCGACAAGGATGGCACTTTCCGCGAGCGTATCGAGGCTGATGAAGCACGGCTTGGAGACCAGATCTGGTATCTGGACAATGCCATCGTCTATACGACCGAACAGGATCCACAGCCTTACGGGCAGTATCAGATCAGCACTTTCCTGACAGCAACTGAAGTTCGCGAGAGCATCGGCTCGCCCGAATCGATCTCGTTCTGGAATTTGCCGCGTTTCATCGAATTGGCCAGAAACGCAGGGTTACCTGCTTACAGGTACAATTTGCAGTATCAGACTCTGCTCGCACGCCCGCTTCTTTTAGTCGCTATGATTTTAATAGCAGCCGCGGTTTCCCTTAAAGTTTCGAGGTTTGGCGGATTGGGAAGTATGATTCTGGGTGGAATCCTGTCCGGGTTCGTGCTTTACGTTCTAACCGAACTTGCCAAGGACTTCGGGGGCGCCGGTATTGTCCCTCCCTTGGTGGCGGCATGGGCGCCGGGAATATTTGGAGTACTCATGGGTTTGACAATTCTCTTGAATCAGGAAGACGGATAAAGCGATGACTTTTCCTGTTTTTCTGAGAACAGAGACTTGGGCCAAAAAGGGCAGACTGTTGGCTGCGGCAAGCGTATGTGCCATTGCAGCAACCCTTTGTCATGGGTACTCAACACCTGCAGCCGCGCAGGACCCGACAAGCAACCTAGCCGGGAACCTTGATCCCGATGCGGAATTGCTGCTCGAATCCAGCGAGATCACCTACGATTTTGACCGCGACCTCATTGTCGCGAATGGCGATGTGCAGGTCTATTACGACGGCAGCACCGTCCAGGCCCAACAGATCGTGTTCGACCGAAAGAGCCAGCAGCTCAAAGCGTCGGGCAACGTGATCTTCATTGAAGCGGACGGTAATGTTCTGCGTACGGAAGAGATGGTCCTTTCAGAGGACTTCTCGGAAGGCTTTGCGCGCGCCTTGCAGATCGATACAACGCGGCGCACGCGCTTCCTGGCCGAGCAGGCCCGGCGCGAAGGCAACAATATAACGACCATCGAAAACGGCGTTTACACGGTTTACACGAAACCGACCAATCCGCCGGACAAACCGCCTCTCTGGCGCGTACGAGCCGAAAAGATCATCCACAATCAGCAGGAAAAGATCATCCGGTTCGAAAACGCAGCCTTCGAGGTTTATGGTAAGCCGATTGCGTATCTGCCGTTTCTTTCGATGCCGGACCCTTCCGTGACGCGAAAGTCTGGCTTCCTGATGCCGAGCGGTATTATTTCCGACAAACTCGGTTACGGCGTCAGCGTTCCCTATTATTGGGCTCTCAGCCCTTATTACGACGTCACCACGATCCTGACACCGCTGACGAAACAGGGCTTGTTCGGTGATGTCGAATACCGGCACCGGTTCGCGGCAGGCGAAGTCAGCGTGTCCGCAGCGGGCCTTTACCAGGCACAACCGGACCTTTTCACCACTGATCGCGCGGATGATCGCTGGCGCGGTGCAGTCAACTCTACGGCCAGCTTCAGTATCGCGCGTGACTGGACCTTGGGCTGGAACCTGACGTACAAGAGCGACCGTCAGTTCTTCGAGGACTACTCGTTCACTAGTTTCGGCGGCAACGGTGATACTTCGACAGTTTATTTAGAGGGTAGGACAAATCGCAACGCACTCAGTGCAAAAGCCATCGCCTATCAGATCTCTCAGGAGGACTACACGGACAGCCAGTTCAATGCCAACGGCTTCTCTCCAGTCGGCAGTTCCTTGCAGGACAAGCAGCCCCTCGTTCTGCCAGTCGTCGATTATGACTATGTGTTCGCAGACCCGATCCTTGCCGGGGAACTCTCGCTGACGGCCAACTTCACTTCGTTGACACGAGATGAAACGGACGCGTTTTCCATCGATGGTGGATCAACAGCGAAATTCCGTGGCGTTGACGGCACCTTCTCGCGCGTATCCCTGAAGGGCAACTGGCGCCGGACGTTTATCGATCCGCTCGGCCAGTCCTTCACGCCATTTGCCTACATGCGCGGCGATCTGTTCTTTTTGGCCTCCCCCGATTCCGACGTGACCGCCTTGTCCGGCGAAAGCTTTGTCGGTCGTGCGATGCCAGCGATCGGTCTGGAATACCGCTATCCTTTCATTGCGACATTTGACGGCGGCAATCAGATTCTCGAACCCGTGGCCCAGATTGTCGCGCGCCCGAACGAGCAGCGCATCGGCGAACTGCCGAACGACGACGCACAGAGCATCGTCTTCGACACGACAACCCTGTTCGATTATGACAAATTCTCCGGCTTCGACCGCGCCGAAGGCGGCACGCGTCTGAACGTCGGCCTGAACTACAAGCTGCAGCTGGATAGCGGCTACTATGTGAGCGGCCTGTTCGGTCGGTCCTATCAGCTTGCCGGTGACAACTCCTATGCCATTCCGGACATTCTCGGTGCGACAGAGGACTCCGGTCTGGAAACCACCTTGTCCGATTACGTCGGCAGCCTTTATCTGGACACGCAATACGGCATCAAGGTCGGTGCCCAGGCCCGGCTCGACAAGGAAGATTTCTCCGTAAACCGGCTACAGGCGCAGGCCAGCGGCATCTACGGTCCGGTGGTGTCTTCGCTTGCCTATGCGTTCCTGAACGCACAGCCGGATGTCGGTATTGATGATCCGCGCGAGGAACTGCTTGGGTCCGCAAGTCTTCGTCTGGAAGAAAACTGGCGCATTTTCGGGTCCATGCGGTACGATCTGCAAAACAGCAACATCGTGCAGGACGGTCTTGGTGTCGGGTATGACGACGAAGGCTTTTCCCTGTCAGTTACTTATGCAGAGGACCGGAGCCGCAACGATGGCGATGAAGTCAACCGGACGCTCTATTTCCGCATCGGTTTGAGGACCATCGGCACGACCCAGGTTTCCAGCGGCGCGCTCAACTAATCTTGATCGCCGGGTACAGGCCATCATGCCGCCACGAAATAACGCATGATGCGCGGAACCTTTGAAATTTCGGGCATGATATGCGAAACATCATGCCACAAAACAACAAACTTCGGTTTGGCCTCAAGCCAGCACGGATGGTTATTAAATGCGACTTCGTATCGTTCCGGTTATCTTTGGACTAGCTTTGATGCTGGCAGCACCGCTGGCCACCCCTTCCTATGCTGCGATAAAAATCATCGTCAACGATGTGCCGATTACGGACTACGATATTAGCCAGCGCGCCCGGCTGATAACGCTGACCCAGCGCAAGTCAGCTTCGATAGCAAAGAAGCAGGCCGAAGAGGAACTGGTCGATGATCAGGTCAAGCTTGCCGAAGCCGAACGTGTCGGCGTAGACATCAGCAAGTCGCAAGTTGACAACGCCTTCAACAACATTGCCCGAAATGTGAAAATGTCGCCGGCACAGTTGTCCAAGGCGCTCCGCAGCGGCGGCGTCAAGCCGGACACCTTGAAGGATCGCCTGAAGGCGCAGCTTGCCTGGAACCAGGTTCTGCGGTCACGCTTCAGCGGCCAGATTGAAGTCAATGAGTCCGATGTAATCGCAGCCTTGAAGAAGACCGATGAAGAAGACCGTCAAAAATCCGTCGAATATGACCTGAAGAGGGTCATCGTCGTCGTGCCGAAGAACTCCTCCGGCGGTTTCAAGTCGAAGCGCAAGAACGAAAGCAACAAGATCCGGGCAGCCTTCAACGGATGCGATGATTCCGGTGCCATTCTCGGAAAGTACAGTGAAGTGGTCGTCCAGCCGATTGGACGCAGGCTGGAAACGGAGCTGCCGGAAAACATGCGGGCTGAAATCGAAAAGATGACGCCCGGCAAGTTGACCAAACCAACCGCCACGCCGGTCGGCTACGAGATGATCGCCGTTTGCGGAAAGCGTGAAATCGCTTCGGACATTGCCGTGCGCACGGAACTTGAAAACGAGCTGCGGCAAAAGGAAGGTGAAAGCCAGTCCCGGCGCTATCTCATGGAAGTTCGTCGCCGCGCCACCATCATCTATCGCTGATCCGGCATGCGCTCCAACCAAAAGCCGATTGCTGTCAGCATGGGAGAACCTACCGGGATTGGTCCTGATCTGGCTCTGATCGCCTGGGCCAATCGCAAGGCACTTGGATTGCCGCCGTTCTACATTCGCGGCGATGCATCCCTACTGCAGGACCGAGCCAAAAGAATAGGTCTGAATGCACGGCTCAAGATGGTGGCTCAGGACGAAGCTGCCACAGCTTTCGCAAAAGCGCTTCCCGTCGTGCAGACAGGGCCGGCTCTCTCTGACCAGCCAGGTGTGGAAGCGCCGGAAACGGCAGCTTCTGTCGTAGCCGCGATTGAAGGATGTGTCGAAGACATCAAGTCGGGCCTTGCCTGTGCGGTTGTCACCAATCCAATCAACAAGGCAGCGCTCTACCGAACCGGCTTCGCTTTTCCAGGCCATACGGAGTATCTGGGTGCTCTGGCCAAAAAGCACTGGCCCGGAGAACCGGCAAAACCCGTGATGATGATTGCCGGACCGGAGCTGATGGTCGTTCCTGTCACCATCCATATCCCACTTCGCGATGTTCCCACCGCGATCACGACAAACCTGATCGTTGAAACCGCGGCAACCACCGCGAACGATCTCAGAACTCGATTTGGTTATGCCTCTCCCCGGCTTGCGATCTGCGGTCTGAACCCTCACGCTGGCGAGAACGGCTCGATTGGAACCGAAGACCGCGACGTCATCGAGCCTGCCATTGCACGCCTGAAGGAACTCGGCATCGAAGCCAGCGGCCCGCATTCCGCTGACACCTTGTTTCACCCGCCTGCCCGGCAGCAGTATGATTGTGTGCTTGGAATGTATCATGACCAGGTGCTGATACCGGCGAAGACCATCGGCTTCGACGATAGCGTCAATGTGACCCTTGGCCTGCCTTTCGTCCGTACCTCCCCTGATCACGGCACGGCCTATGATCTTGCGGGAAGCGGAACAGCCCGGATTGACAGTTTCGCGGCTTCGTTGCGAATGGCAGATGTGCTTGCCAATCCCGAACGTTTCTAGGGCGGCGCCGGATAAAATGGCACAGATAGACGATCTGCCTCCGTTGCGCGATGTCATCGCCGAGCATGGCCTAAATGCCAAGAAATCGCTCGGACAGAACTTCCTGCTTGATCTCAATCTCACTTCGCGCATTGCACGGTCCGCCGGCAGCCTGGAAGATTGCACCGTGCTGGAAGTCGGACCTGGCCCAGGCGGCCTGACCCGCGCCTTGCTGGCGGCCGGAGCAAAAAGCGTGATTGCGATCGAAAAGGACAGCCGCTGCCTGCCGGCACTCGCGGAGATCTCTGCGCATTACCCGGGCCGATTGGACGTCATTGAGGGTGACGCGCTTGAAATCGACCCCGTGGCGCTGACAGGTGGTGACAAAGTCCGTATCGCGGCCAACTTGCCTTACAACGTCGGCACCCAGTTACTCGTCAACTGGATCACGACACCCGATTGGCCACCGTTCTGGTCGTCTCTGACACTGATGTTCCAGAAGGAAGTTGGCGAACGGATCAGTGCACCACCAGGGTCCAAGGCTTATGGCAGGCTTGCCGTGCTGGCAGGATGGCGTTGCAAGGGAGGCATCCTGTTCGATATCAGCCCCAAGGCCTTCACACCGCCCCCCAAGGTGACGTCGGCAGTGGTGCATCTGGAACCAAACGCCTCGCCGCTGCCCTGTGACCTGAAAGCCCTCGAAAAGATCACCGCTGCCGCATTCGGCCAAAGGCGCAAGATGCTGCGGGCAAGCCTGAAGTCACTTTCTGTGGACGCTGAAGAGCTTGTTACAAAAGCCGGCTTGAAACCGACAGCACGCGCAGAAGAGATCGACATTGCAGGCTTTGTGGACCTAGCAAACACGTTCCGGGCTGCTCAGGCAGTTTGACAAAGCGCTGATTGAAGGCTCTTGCGGTTTGCTTTGCGTTTCCCCTTCGAGCATTCAAACCACAGGGATCACACTCGAAGAGATTGGCAAATCCAGGCGGGTTTGGTCCGAACAAGCCCCACGACCAAACATGGCAGAGCCTAAACGACCACTCACGAAAGTCTGTCCAAACGACCGGTGTTTCTGAAAGTCGTGACCTGAACGAAAAGAGATGACCGGCGGAGGCTTTGGGCAACTCGGTCGCTTTCGAAATCGAGACGCACCCGGGCTAATGGCCCCGGCTCTGTCTCCGTCCCGCACCTAATTCTCGAACTTGCCCTTCACGAAGGTATCAAGCGGTCAGGACTTTTCAGCCAGTTCCGTTTCGAGATCGTCGACCATTCCCTGGATGAGCGGCCCAATCTTGGGCGAGCGAAACTGTTTCAGTCTCTCTGCCCTCAGGATTGCGCGCACATTCTCATAGGCGCGCTCCAGATCATCGTTGACGACAACATAGTCGTATTTTGACCAGTGCCGCATTTCTCCGACGGCGGTCTTCATGCGCTTGAGGATAACACTGTCCTCATCTTCGGCACGCCGCTTCAAACGCGACTTCATTTCCGCAATGGACGGCGGCAGGATGAAAATGGAGACTACGTCGTCACGCATCTTCTCATAGAGCTGGAAGGTGCCCTGGATATCGATATCGAACAGAATGTCCTTGCCGTTCTCGATGGCGTTTTCAACCGGTCCACGCGGCGTGGCGTAGTAGTTGCCATGGACCTCGGCCCACTCCAGCAGTTCGTCATGCTCACGCATCTGTTCGAACCGGCCGGCATCGATAAAGCGATAGTGAACGCCATCGACTTCGCTGGACCGGCGCTGACGCGTCGTCACGGAAATGGAAAGGGCAAGATTGTCTTCATTCTGAAGCAAGAGACGCGCGATGGTCGATTTTCCAGCCCCGGACGGCGACGACAGCACCAGCATCAGGCCTCGGCGCTGTTGCTCGGCCTGTTCCGCACTGACAATGGTTCCCGATGAGGTCCCGGCAGGTGCGTCGGTCATGTGGCTCACTCCAGATTTTGTATCTGCTCACGCATTTGATCGATAACGGACTTCAAGTCCAGTCCAATGGCGGTCAGATCCACATCGTTGGACTTTGAACACAAAGTATTGGCTTCACGGTTAAATTCCTGAGCCAGAAAGTCCAGGCGCCGGCCAATTGCCCCGCCGGTGTCCATCAGCTCACGCACGGCCGCCACATGAGCATGCAGCCGGTCCAGCTCTTCACGGATGTCTGCCTTGGTTGCCAGAAAAACCGCTTCCTGATGCAGGCGCTGCGCATCCAGTTGTCCGTCCGCGGCATCCATCAGCTCGGAAAGCTGTCGCTTCAGCCGCGCCTTGATGGCCTCCGGTTTGCGCGCCGGGAGCTCTTCGGCGGCCTGGGTCAGTTCCGCGATCCTGTCGATCTGATCTCGCACCACCTTGCCGATGGCCTGCCCTTCGCTGTGGCGCATGTCGACGAGGTCGATCAGCGCCGCATCCAGTGTCGTCAGCAAGGTGTTATGAAGCGCTGCCTGAACGTCTTCGTCGTCTTCGGGTTCCTGAAGCTCGAAGACGCCTTTCTGCGCGAGAATGGCGTCAAGCGTCGGCGGAGCAAGATCCGGCACGCGATTTTTGAGAAGATCGATAGTCGCCAGAACGGCTTCCAGCGCTTTTTCATTGACCTGAAGCTGCTGCTCGGACTGGTCCCGCTGCATGGAGAGACCGATGGAGACATTGCCGCGCCGCAACAGCTTGCCGCAGCGCTCGCGTATCTTCGGCTCAAGCGCCTCCAGCCCTGTCGGGATCCGGATGCGAAGGTCAAGCGACTTGCCGTTGACAGACCTCAGTTCCCAGGTCCAGCGCACGGCTCCGGATTCACCCAAAGCCCGTGCAAAGCCCGTCATGCTGGCAAGTGCCATGTATGCCCCTTTGCGAAAGTGCCGCCTTCCTGCCCACCGCATTGGCGGGCCTCCGGTCAATTGGATGTGGCCGGCTGCGTTTCCTGATTCTGCTCCGCCTCACGGCGTTCTCGTTCCACCTTACGCCACTTGCGGACGTTTGCCTGATGCTGTTCGTATGTCTCGGAAAAGACGTGTCCGCCAGTTCCGTCCGCCACGAAGTAGAGATCCTTGGTGCGCGACGGATTGGCAACCGCTTCCATGGCCGCCCGACCGGGGTTACCGATTGGTCC
Source organism: Stappia sp. BW2 (assembly GCF_008107695.1). Lineage (GTDB taxonomy): Bacteria > Pseudomonadota > Alphaproteobacteria > Rhizobiales > Stappiaceae > Roseibium. The sequence goes on from NZ_VIRG01000066.1 coordinate 95,260, forward strand.
CGGTGGCAGGCCGTCGATCTGATAGGTGTTGTACTTGTTTTCCGACTTCAACTCGGATTGCTTGATCGCCGAGCGATCCTTGAGCCATGCCTCCCCGCCATAAAGACCGTAGAGGATCGTCGGGTCCGATTGCAGGCGCATGTTCTTGTTGAGGCGATTGACGAAGACACCGGCCACACGTGGGCGCTCATCTGCAAGGGCCGTTTCCTTTTCCACAATGGAGGCCAGGATGACCAGCTCTTCCGGCGTTTTCACCGGTAGTCCTTCGGTGCGGCGATCCCAGACTTCGGCCAGCAGCTTGGACTGTGCTGCCTTCATCTGGTTCAGAACATCCTGGCGGGAGGCGCCACGCGCGAACGTATAGGTTTCGGGAAGCAAGGCCCCTTCAGCCGGCACTTCGGTGATCTCGCCAACAAGCACGGGATGCTCGCGCACACGATCGATGATCTGGGCAGTTGTCCAGCCTTCCGGGATCGTTACCGAATGGGTGACCGCATTGCCTTCCACCAGATCGGTCATGACCTCTTGCATGGAAACACCTGGCTTAAAGGCGTATTCCCCGGCTTTCAGTTTGGTGGCGTTCTTGTAGAAGCGGATGCCCAGATTGAAGATCCACTCGTCCAGGAGGCTGTCATTGATGACCCCCTGCCCTGAAAGCCTGTCGGTGATGCCGGAAAGACCTGCGCCCGAGGAAATCACGACAGTGGCCTCCTTCTGCAGCGGGCCCTTTGCCTCGAACGTCTGTTGACCGAAATAAAGCGCGCCCCCGAATGCGGCAAGGCCGAACACGGTCAAGGTGATGACCATGTTGATCAGAATGACAAAGGGGTTGCGTACGTGCCGAGAGCGTTGCGGAGGCGCAGGCGCCGGTTCGGGCTGCAAAGCTTCACGCGGGCTTTTGGGCTTAATGCGCATATTGGGTCGCACCTCCAAGATTGAGCCCCCGAATCCCTGACCTAGGCTCAAACGGACCAGTTGTCACAATCAAAGTTTCAGGGCGGTCCGCGAGAATCGGACCGGCCTGAATAATTTGAATGGGTTATGCGGCAACTTTGCGGAAGACAAGCGAGGCATTTGTGCCACCGAAGCCGAACGAGTTCGAAAGGGCGACATTGATTTCCAGCTTCTTCGGCTTGTGCGGCACCAAGTCGATGACCGTCTCGACCGACGGGTTATCGAGATTGATCGTAGGTGGAGCCATGCTGTCACGAATGGCCAGGACGGAGAAAATGGCCTCAACCGCGCCCGCAGCCCCCAGAAGGTGACCGATGGAAGACTTGGTCGACGACATCGTCAGGCCCGCAGCATGCTCCCCGGCAAGACGGGTTACAGCGCCGAGCTCGATTTCGTCACCAAGGGGCGTCGATGTTCCGTGCGCATTCACATAATCGATGTCGGCCGGCGTAACGTCAGCGCGCTTCAACGCAGCTGCCATGCAACGGTAGGCGCCATCACCGTCGGAGGACGGAGCGGTAATGTGATAGGCGTCGCCGGACAGACCGTATCCGATGATCTCACCGTAGATTTTCGCCCCACGGCGGACCGCGTGTTCGTATTCTTCGAGCACGACAACACCGGCGCCCTCACCCATCACAAAACCGTCGCGTGCGACGTCGTATGGACGAGATCCTTTTTCCGGGCTGTCGTTGAAACCCGTGGACAAAGCGCGGCAGGCTGCAAAGCCCGCAAGCGCAAGACGGCAAAGCGGGGATTCCGTTCCGCCGGCAACCATGACATCCGCATCACCAAAGGCAATCAGCCGGGAAGCGTCGCCAATGGCGTGCGCACCGGTGGAACACGCAGTCACAACCGCGTGGTTCGGGCCCTTCAGGCTGTGGCGGATAGAGACATACCCGCCGGCAAGATTGATCAGGCGGCCAGGAATGAAAAACGGAGAAATGCGACGCGGGCCTTTTTCAGCCAGCAGATGAGCCCCCTGCTCAATGCCCTGAAGACCACCAATACCGGAGCCGATCAGGACGCCCGAGCGGGCCTGTTGTTCGTAAGTCTCGGCCTTGTAGCCGGAATCTGCCATTGCCTGATCGGCAGCGGCCATCGCGTAGACGATGAAATCGTCGACCTTGCGCTGTTCCTTGACGTCCATCCAGTCATCCGGATTGAACGCGCCTTCTTCGGAGGAGTCACGCGGGATCTGACATGCGATCTGGCAGGCCAGATCGTCAACTTTGAAATTCGTGACCTTGTTGGCCCCGCTCTTTCCTTCGAGGATCTTTTTCCAAGTGACATCGACACCACAGCCAAGCGGCGTCACCATGCCCAACCCAGTTACGACAACTCGCCTCATACACCCGCACTTACGTTGGAAGGGCCTGGCGGGGCTAGTCCCCGCCGGCCCGATCTTCAAACATTCACAAGAAGGGCGTTGCCCTTACTTGTTGGCTTCCAGGAATTTGACAGCGTCGCCAACGGTCAGGATGGTTTCTGCTGCGGTATCCGGAATTTCAACGCCGAATTCTTCTTCGAAGGCCATGACCAGCTCGACGGTGTCAAGGCTGTCTGCGCCCAGGTCGTCGATGAAGCTCGCGCCTTCAACAACTTTGTCCGCATCAACGCCGAGGTGCTCAACGACGATTTTCTTTACCCGATCCGCGATATCGCTCATCTTTCACTTCCTTAGTTTTCATCTATTCGTCACTCGCGAAACTGCCCCCATCCGGTTTGCAAACAAGCGGTGGCGTGAACTCGCGGTATATAAGACGTCACCGCATATTCAGGACGGTTCATTTGACCCAAATATGCAATTCGAAACAATCGGCGGGTTGGTAACACACTTTGTTGACCTTTACCAGCCGATCCAGACCGCTTCACAGCGACCCGGATTCTTTTTGCCTGCTCGGCAAAAATTCCTTTTAAATCATAGCCATGCCGCCATTGACGTGCAGGGTTTGCCCGGTCACGTAAGCGGCTTCTTCACTGGCCAGATAGACGGCGGCAGCAGCAATCTCGGCGGAAGTGCCCAAACGCCCTGCAGGCACGCTCGTCAAAATCGATTCTTTTTGCTTGTCGTTCAGCGCATCGGTCATTGCCGTTTCGATGAAACCGGGGGCAATCGTATTGACCGTGATGTTCCGGCTGGCCACTTCCCGCGCCAGCGACTTGTACATGCCGATCATGCCGGCCTTGGCTGCCGCGTAGTTCACCTGCCCCGGATTTCCCGTCACGCCGACCACGGACGTGATACCGACGATGCGGCCGGAACGGCGCTTCATCATGCCCTTGATCGCGGCACGGCACAGACGGAAGCCGGACGACAGGTTCACTTCCAGAACCTGATCCCACTCTTCGTCTTTCATGCGCATAAAAATGTTGTCGCGCGTGATCCCGGCGTTGTTCACGAGAATGTCGACGGAGCCCATTTTCTCTTCGGCTGCCGGCAACAGGGCATCGACCGCCGCGCGGTCAGACAGATTTGCCGGGGTTACAAAGGCGCGTTCCCCCAGATCGGCAGCAAGCGCTTCCAGCTTTTCAGCCCGTGTGCCGGACAAGGAGACGGTCGCGCCCTGTGCGTGGAGTGATCGGGCGATTGCTTCGCCGATCCCGCCGGTTGCACCGGTGACAAGCGCGTTTTTCCCTTCCAAGCTGAACATTTGGAATCCTTCCATTGTTTCTGTTAGGCCCACGAGGACCAGATCGACGTCCCCGCCGATATACCTCTTATCCGGAGATCTTTTCCAGAAGAGCGTCGATATCTTCCGGAGAGTTGACCGCCATGCCGGTTGCTTCCCTGGCAATACGCTTGACCATGCCGGTCAGAACCTTGCCGGTCCCGATCTCGACAAAGGTATCGACGCCGTTTTCGGCAAGCCAGGTGATGCTTTCACGCCAGCGCACAGTCCCTGTCACCTGCTGGACAAGGCGGTCGCGAATTTCGTTCGCGTCGGTGATCGGACGTGCCAGCACGTTCGCGACCAGCGGAACCGCCGGAGACCGGATTTCCGCATTCGCCAGTGCCTCGGCCATTTTCTCGGCAGCCGGGCCCATCAAGGCGCAATGGAACGGTGCGCTGACCGGCAGCATCACCGCACGGCGCGCGCCCTTGGCCTTGGCGATCTCGACAGCGCGCTCGACGGCGGCCAGATGACCGGAAACAACGACTTGTCCCGGTGCGTTGTCGTTTGCAGCCTGGCAGACTTCTCCCTGCGCGGCAGCTTCCGCCACTTCGACCGCAACATCGAAATCCAGACCAAGGAGTGCTGCCATTGCCCCCTGCCCGACCGGCACTGCATTCTGCATGGCCTCGCCGCGCACCCGCAGCAGCTTCGCTGCAGTGGCAATGTCCAGACTACCGGCGGCGGCCAGCGCCGAATATTCACCCAGCGAATGCCCCGCAACAAAGGAAACACTACCGGCGAGATCGAGACCACGGGCCTCCAGAACGCGCATGGCCGCAAGACTGACGGCCATCAAAGCCGGCTGTGCATTCGCAGTCAGCGTCAGCGTTTCTTCCGGGCCGGTCCACATGACATCGGACAGCTTCTGACCAAGCGCCTCATCGACTTCATCGAACACAGCCTTCGCTTCGGGAAAAGCGTCCGCAAGGGCTTTGCCCATTCCAACGCCCTGACTGCCCTGGCCGGGAAATGTGAATGCAATGGTCATCTGGAAACGCCTCCGTGACTCGTGAGCGGACCTTGTTCTTTTTATAGCGACAGGTCGACGGCTTAATAGAAAGCGGGGAAGACAGCCCATGCAGGCTGAAATCAAACTTGGCGCGAGGCTATGATACGGTCTTGCCCGAGCTGTCAAGGCCCGAAGGCCTATCATTTCCCGTTTTCAGGCGGTTTTGCCGGTTTTCCTCTGTCCTCATTATCCTGGAAATGCCCGGCAACCCGTTGGGCCTTGGTGTGCTTGCGAAGCCGATCCTCCCATTACCCGCTTCACAAACATGCTATATATAGACAGCCGGGCGATCTTCCAAATTGAAAGCCCTCGTGCTGCTGTTCGCTTTTCGGTACGTTCTGCCGGATGCTGCTTGCATTTTCCATAAAACACGTTATAGAGCGCGCTTCATCCGGGGTTTGGCCGGGGGCTGAACGGAAGGGCATGATGCCAGGATCTTTGATCGGATCCGACTTCCCGTGTTCCCGCTCTCGTTAGAATTCTCGTGCCTTTCCGGGGCTACGAGGAGGCTCTGCGCCGACCCCGCGTTGTCAACACGAAGAAAGGCTATTTCCATGCCTCTTTACGAGCACGTATTCCTGGCTCGCCAGGACGTTTCGGCCCAGCAGGTCGAGCAACTCGTCGAACAGTACAAGGGCCTGATCGAAGGCGCTGGTGGTACTATCGGCAAGGTGGAAAACTGGGGTCTGCGTTCCCTCGCATACCGTATCAAGAAGAACCGCAAGGCTCACTACACCCTCATGAACATCAACGCTCCGCACGCCGCGGTTGCCGAGATGGAGCGTCAGATGGGCCTGAGCGAAGACGTTCTGCGTTTCATGACCTTCAAGGTCGATGAACTGGACGAAGAACCGTCTGCAATGATGCAGAAGCGTGACCGTGACGACCGCCGTGGTGGCGATCGTGGTGGCCGCTTTGGTGGTGGCGACCGCGGTGGACGCGGTGGTGACCGTGGCGAGCGCGCTCCGCGCCGCGCAGAAGGGGAGTAAGATTGATGGTTGATATTGCACAGCTCCCGAGCCGCCGTCCGTTCTTCCGCCGTCGGAAGACCTGCCCGTTCTCCGGTTCCAACGCACCGAAGATCGATTACAAGGACATCCGTCTGCTGCAGCGCTACATTTCCGAGCGTGGCAAGATTGTCCCGAGCCGCATCACCGCGGTTTCCGCGAAAAAGCAGCGTGAACTGGCCCGTGCGATCAAGCGCGCCCGCCTGCTCGGCCTGCTGCCGTTCGTGATCAGCTAAGCGTTTCTCAAGTAGCTTGAGACGTCTCTTCCGGGTCAGCCCGGAAGACCCGAATTGGGGCCGCGGGCAAACGGCCTCTAACCACCCGCACCGGGTGGGACAGTAGGAGAAATGACATGCAAATTATCCTTCTTGAGCGCATTGCCAAGCTCGGCCAGATGGGCGACACCGTTCGCGTTCGCGACGGTTATGCTCGTAACTTCCTTCTGCCGCAGGGCAAGGCGCTGCGCGCCAACAAGTCCAACCTCGAGCGTTTCGAACGCGAGCGCGTTCAGCTCGAAGCTCGTAACCTTGAGCGCAAGAACGAAGCTGAAGGCGTTGCCTCCAAGCTCGACGGCGAATCCCTGGTGATGATCCGTTCCGCTGGCGAAACCGGTCAGCTTTACGGTTCCGTTTCCACACGCGATATCGCTGAAGGCCTCACCAAGGCAGGCTTCTCCGTTTCCCGCAGCCAGGTTGAACTGCGCAACCCGATCAAGACGATCGGCCTGCACAGCGTTCTGATTCAGCTGCACCCGGAAGTCGAAGTCACCGTCAGCGTGAACGTCGCCCGTTCTGAAGACGAAGCCGCCCGTCAGGCAGCTGGTGAGGATCTCTCCACGCCGGAACTGGACGTCTTCGAATTCGAAGAAGATGAAGAAGCAGAAGACGCCGAAGAAGGTGCAGAAGCTTCTGAAGAAGAGGTGGAAGAAGAAGCCTAAGCGCTTTCCTTCCCCTGTTGACCTTGAAAAACGGCGCCGATTTCGGCGCCGTTTTTTTGTTTGCCGGCAACTTTATTTGAAGACCGCGAACAGCGCCTCATGCTGGCTTTTCAGATTCTAGCCCAAGGCCTTGAAACTTCTCGAAAATTCATTAACCGCTTATTAACCCCTGTAAAAATATCATAAAATTCAACAACTAAGACCTAGTGCCTTGAGTCTGCAATCGAGTTCAGAGTCAAGCTGGATTCGATTCTTTCCCCGCTGATTTGCCCAAGCCGGAGAGAATCGAAAACACCTTTTTTTGTTCCTTGAGCCCTCCCCCGTCAAAGAGTATTCCCAATGCAACTGGGTCAACGGGGGACGATATGAAGGGCACGCTGCAGAAGGTCGAAACGGAAGAAGACATCCAGCGCTTGGCACCACACAATGCCGAGGCGGAGCGTCAGCTTCTGGGGGCGATTCTCGTCAACAACGAGACGTTCTACCGAGTCTCCGATTTTCTGGAACCGCATCATTTTTTCGTTCCGGCCCACCAGGACATCTACGAGAAGATCAGCCATCTGATCCGCGCCGGTAAAACCGCGTCGCCCATCACACTCAAGACCTTCTATCCGGCCAACGCGAAGATTGCGGACCTGTCCGCGACCCAGTTTCTTCTGCGCCTGGCAGGCGATGCCGCATCGATCATCAACGCCGAAGATTATGGCCGGACCATTTATGACCTGGCCATCCGGCGCAACCTGATCCGCATCGGCGAGGACATGGTCAACATCGCATTCGATGCCCCGATCGACGTGCCGCCGACCCAGCAGATCGACGATGCCGAACGGCGCCTGTTTGAGCTGGCTGAGACCGGTCGCAGCGAAGGCGGGTTTGTCGCTTTCGGCGACGCGCTGACCGAAACCATCGAAATGGCGCATGCCGCCTACAACCGTGAAGGCGCGCTGTCCGGCATTTCCACAGGACTTCGGGAGCTCGACCGGCTGATGGGTGGTCTGCAGCATTCGGATCTGATCGTGCTTGCTGGTCGTCCCGCCATGGGCAAGACCTCGCTGGCGACCAACATTGCCTACAACATTGCCCAGTCTTACAAGGCCGAGGAACAGCCCGACGGCTCGATCAAGACGGTCAACGGCGGCGTCGTCGGCTTTTTCTCGCTGGAAATGTCCGCCGAGCAGCTAGCCACCCGTATCATTTCCGAACAGGCGGAAATCTCGTCGTCCAAAATCCGGCGCGGCGATATTACAGAGGCCGAATTCGAGAAACTGGCCGCCTGCGCGCAGACCATGCAGGCCGTCCCGCTGCATGTGGACCAGACCGGTGGTATTTCCATCGCCTCGCTGGTGGCCAAGGCGCGCCGCCTCAAACGTCAGCGCGGTCTCGACCTGCTCGTGGTCGACTATATCCAGCTCCTGTCTGGCTCGAACAAGAACTCCGGCAACCGTGTTCAGGAAATCACCGAAATCACCACGGGCCTGAAAGCACTCGCCAAGGAACTGCATGTTCCGATCATCGCCCTGTCACAGCTTTCCCGTCAGGTGGAATCGCGCGACGACAAACGGCCGATGATGTCGGACCTGCGTGAATCGGGCTCCATCGAGCAGGACGCCGACGTGATCCTGTTCGTGTTCCGCGAAGAATATTATCTGTCCAAAACCGAACCGGAGTTCGGATCGGTAGAGCATGAAAACTGGCAACGGGACATGGAGCGGCTTAAAGGTAAGGCGGAAGTCATCATCGCCAAGCAGCGTCACGGCCCGACCGGCACTGCCAACCTTCACTTCGAAGGCCAGTACACCCGCTTTTCCGATCTCGCGGAAGAAGACCACCTGCCCGAGCGCTACGAATAGTTTGGCGGCAAGCGTCCGCTACAGGGCCGTCTGCGCAAGGCGACCCACGCCTTGGCAGGTGGCCAGAGCACCAGCGACATCTTCCGCTTGCGGACGTTCGCAACCCGGCGCGTTTGCTTTTTATTAAGCCACTGTTAAAACTCCTCACTTACTTTAGGTAGAAAGAATTTCGCTCAAAATGCCTTTCAGGTGACCGCATCTTGATTTCGTTGGCACAAAAGCTCCTAGAGGAAGCTCGCATCTTTCCTCGGAAAAGATGCAAGTGGCCTGGTCTCCTGAAGCAGGATGCGTTTCATCGCCCCTGTGTGGTGGAAGACATCAGCGTTGGCGGTTGCCGCATTGCCACCAACACCAAGGGGCTGGAGCCGCATCAACGCATCACCATTGAAATCGAAAGCCGCAAGCTGCGCTTCTATGGCGAAGTACGCTGGGTCCGGTCCGGCGAAGCGGGCATCGAATTTCTGTATATGGATTGAGCCCAGCGTCCGGCTGGCACACCGGCACAATTGCGAAAAACACTGAACAGCGCTTCATTTGGTCACGCATTCAACGGTTTGCCCGTTGGTGCAATTATCTCGCAATGCGGTAAGCTCCCGCTCGAATTTCAGACATTGATTCTGACTGGAGAGATATCCGGACCGTGCCTGCGACTTGTGACCAAACCTTTCCGCCCGCCCTTTATGGCGGCCGCCTGACGATCGACCTTGATGCAATCGTTTCGAACTGGTCTTTGCTGAAGGACAAGGTGGGCGACAGCACTGACTGCGCCGCCGTTCTGAAAGCTGATGCCTATGGAACAGGTCAGGGGAAAACCGGTGCCGCGCTTTATGAGGCGGGATGCAGAACATTCTTCGTCGCGGTGCCGACCGAAGCCCTCACGCTGCGCGCGAGCCTTCCCGGCGCTGTCATCTATGTGCTGGATGGGCTGTTACCAGGCACGGCTGAGCATTTCCTGAAGCACGATATCCGCCCCGTCCTCGGCAGCCTTGAAGAACTTGTGGAATGGTCGGAGATCTGCAAGGCAGCGGGCAAGAGTTTTCCCGCCGCAGTGCATGTCAACACAGGCATCCACCGGCTTGGCCTGTCGCCGGATGAGTTTATCCAGGCTCTGGGAGACAAGGCCGTGCTGGGACCGTTCCAGCCGTCGCTGGTGATGAGCCATCTTGCCTGTGGCTCGAACCCTGAGCACGAGATGAACCGGCGCCAGCTCAAGCTGTTCACGGAAACCACCGCTCCCTTCCCCCAGATTCCACGCTCACTGGCAAATTCCGCCGGGGTGCTGCTCGGACCGGAGTACCACTTTGAGGTTGTTCGTCCCGGGATTGGGCTTTACGGCGGACTGGCCATTGAAACAGAGCCCAACCCCATGAAGCCGGTGGCCAAGGTGGAGGCCCGGATCATGATGGTACGCGACGTACCGCAGGGCGACACCATTGGCTATGGCGCCAAGCAAACCGCGACACGTCCCTTGCGCAACGCCGTCGTCGCGGCCGGATACGCAGATGGCATGATCCGGCGGGCGGGCTCCACGGATGACCGGCCAGGTGGCTTCGGGTTGATCGGCGGGTACAAGGCGCCGATTCTTGGCCGGATCTCCATGGACATGATCACCCTTGACGTTACGGACGTGCCGGACCATCTGCTTCAGCGCGGAGCGTTTGTGGAAATGCTGGGGCCGGGTGTTGCAGCTTCCGATCTTGCCGCTTATGCCGAAACCATCGATTACGAATATCTGACAAGCCTCGGCCGACGGTTTGAGCGCATCTACGCGCCCCTGAGCTGAGCCGAGAGCGAAAGGCGAATTTTTTATGGCACGGCGCTCCACTTCCTTCGTCTGCCAGTCCTGCGGCGCCGTGACCGCCAAATGGGTTGGCCGCTGCGAAAGCTGTGGTGAATGGAACACCATCGTTGAGGAGCAGACCGGTGGCGGCGTCGGGGGCGGCCCAGGCCGGGCTTCGCGCTCCAAGGGCCGCGTCATACCGCTTGTGGGCCTGTCCGGCGAAGCGAAGGAAGCCCCACGCATTGAGACCAAGGTGCCGGAACTCGACCGGGTGACCGGTGGCGGTTTCGTTCGCGGGTCCGCATTGCTCGTCGGTGGTGACCCGGGTATCGGCAAATCCACGCTGCTTATTCAGGCGGCGGCCCAACTGGCCAACCTCGGGCACAAGACCGTTTATATCTCCGGCGAAGAAGCCATTGGCCAGGTGCGGCTTCGCGCCGAACGGCTGGGACTTGCCCAGGCCCCGGTCTCGCTGGCGGCGGAAACCAGCGTAGAGGACATTCTGGCGACGCTGGAATCCGACACGGCACCCGCCCTCCTGATCCTCGATTCAGTCCAGACCCTGTGGACAGATCAAGTGGAATCCCCTCCCGGCACCGTTACGCAGGTGCGGGCATCGGCCCAGGCCATGGTGCGTTATGCCAAGAAGAATGGCACCACCCTTGTTCTTGTCGGGCATGTGACCAAGGACGGCCAGATTGCCGGTCCTCGTGTGGTCGAACATATGGTCGACGCGGTGCTCTATTTCGAGGGCGATGGCGCGCATCAGTACCGTATCCTGCGTTCAGTCAAGAACCGCTTCGGCGCAACCGATGAAATCGGCGTCTTCGAGATGACCGGCAAGGGCCTCCAGGAAGTGCCAAATCCTTCCGCCCTGTTCCTGGGAGACAGAAATACCACCGCTCCCGGGGCGGCGGTCTTTGCCGGGCTGGAAGGTTCCCGCCCGCTTCTGATCGAGATCCAGGCGCTGGTGGCGCAGTCTTCGCTCGGAACACCCCGCAGGGCCGTGATCGGCTGGGACAGTGCCCGCCTTTCCATGATCCTGGCGGTGCTCGAAGCACGCTGCGGCGTCCGTTTTTCGCAACACGATGTCTATCTGAATGTCGCCGGTGGGCTCAAGATCAACGAGCCCGGAGCCGATCTTGCCGTTGCTGCAGCCTTAATCTCCTCACTTAGCGGACTTGCCCTTCCGGCCAATTGCGTCTATTTCGGCGAAGTCAGCCTGTCAGGGGCCATCCGGCCGGTCGCCCAGGCCCCTTCCAGGCTGAAAGAAGCAGAGAAACTCGGCTTCGACCAGGCCTATTGCCCGGAAGGCAATCTAAAGGATGGCACCGTGTCTTCGTTCAGGACGACAGGAGTGCCGGAACTTGGGGACTTTGTTGCCAAACTTTCGGCGGAGGCTAGTGCTAAGGGGCAGACCTGACACAAGATGGTGACGGGTTTGGGCGAAAGGTTTAAGCTCTCGAAAGAGCGCCATACAGAGGATTTTTCAGGAACATGCCGATAACGCTGCTGGACGGACTGCTCTTGGTCATCATGTTCATTTCGGCGGTCCTTGCGATGATCCGCGGATTTGTCAGAGAAGTTCTTTCCATCGTTTCCTGGGTGGCAGCGGCAGCTGCGGCATTCCTGCTCTATGAGCGGGTTCTTCCTTACACCAAGCAGTATATTGACCACGATCTGGTTGCCATGGGCGTATCTGCCGCGGCGGTCTTTCTGGTCACGCTGCTTGTTGTCAGCTATATCACCATGCGGATTTCCGATTTCGTGCTCGACAGCCGGATCGGCGCGCTCGACCGGACCCTCGGGTTCGTTTTCGGAGCGGTGCGTGGATTGCTGCTGGTCGTCGTGGCGATGATGTTCTTCAACTGGTTCGTCCAGCCGGATCAGCAGCCGAATTGGGTCAAGACCGCCAAGTCGCGTCCGATCCTGCTGTCCATCGGCGAACGGTTGGTGGCCATACTGCCGGAAGACCCGGAGAAGGCGATCCTGGACAAGATCCGGCAGAACAATCAGGCCGGAGGGGGAGCAACCCCGGCAGAGGAGCCGGCGTACAGCGATTCAGAACGTCAGGGACTTGAACAACTGACGACGGACAGCAACTAACAGAACTTGGTTACAATCCCGGGATAATAACCGAGACTGGGCAGTATCGTGCACCGACTGACGGTGTGACGTTGAATGAGGCATCCCGCGCCCTGATATGTGCGGGACGATGTACCATTTGCAAAGCGGTCGATAATTCGTCCATCGTCGTGACGGTGACAGACCGTTGACCGCAAGACCAGGCCGGTCCTCCCACCGGCCAGAACGAAGGAGTGTTCGCCATGGCTGGCGGAACCGACGTGCAGGAACCATTCGACATCAACGCAGATACCTTGCGCGAAGAATGCGGAGTTTTTGGCATTCTGGGTCATGAGGATGCCAGCACGCTAACCGCGCTCGGGCTTCATGCGCTCCAGCATCGCGGACAGGAAGCAGCGGGGATCGTGACCGTCGACAACGAGCAGTTCCGCGCGGAACGTCATCTTGGCCTCGTGGGCGATCATTTCTCAGATGCCGATACGATCGAACGACTGAGCGGCATGGCCGCCGTTGGCCACGTTCGGTACTCAACGACCGGCGAGACCATCCTGAGAAACGTGCAGCCGCTGTTCGCCGAGCTGGACGGTGGCGGTATCGCCGTGTGCCACAACGGCAACTTCACCAATGCTCTCACGCTCCGCCGCCAGTTGATCCGTGATGGCGCGATCTGTCAGTCGACCTCCGATTCCGAAGTGGTCCTGCAGCTCGTTGCCCGCTCGCGCAAGGGCAAGATCGTCGATCGTTTCATCGATGCGATCACCCAGATGGAAGGCGCCTACTCGCTGGTTGCGCTGACCTCGAAGAAACTGATCGGTGCACGCGACCCGCTCGGCATTCGCCCGCTGGTTCTGGGCGACCTGAACGGCGCGCCGATCCTGGCGTCCGAGACCTGCGCGCTCGACATCATCGGTGCGAAGTTCATCCGCGAAGTGGAAAACGGCGAAGTCATAGTCTGCACCACGACAGGCATTGAATCCTTCTTCCCGTTCGGCAAGCGTCCTGCCCGGCCCTGCATCTTCGAATATATCTACTTCTCCCGTCCCGACAGCGTCGTCGGCGGTCGCAGCGTCTATGATGTTCGCCGTGAAATGGGCCGCCAGCTTGCGCGCGAATCCAATGTCGAAGCGGACGTGATCGTTCCGGTTCCAGACAGCGGCGTCCCGGCCGCTATCGGCTTCAGCCAGGAAAGCGGTGTGCCGTTCGAACTCGGTATCATCCGCAACCATTATGTCGGCCGCACGTTCATCGAACCGACCCAGCAGATCCGGGCGCTCGGCGTGAAGATGAAACACTCCGCCAACCGGGCCCAGATCGAGGGCAAGCGTGTGGTGCTGGTGGATGACAGCCTGGTGCGCGGCACCACGTCAGTCAAAATCGTGCAGATGATCCGCGATGCAGGTGCCAAGGAAGTTCACTTCCGCCTCGCCAGCCCGCCGATCAAGTACTCCGACTATTACGGTATCGATACGCCGGTCCGCGAGAAGCTTCTGGCCGCGAAATACGGCCTTGAGGAAATGCGCGCCTATATCGGAGCCGATAGCCTGGCGTTCCTGTCCGTGGACGGCATCTACAAGGCCATGGGATACGAAGGCCGTGACGCTGCCAATCCGCAGTTCACGGACCATTGCTTCACCGGCGATTATCCGACGCCGCTGACCGATCTTTCCGAAGATCAGGACTTCGTCAGCGCACCGCGTCTGGTCGAGGTCGGCTAAAGCACTCAAAACCCTTTGGACCTCATGAATTAATGCCTTCCGGCGGTACCGCCGGAAGGCAAATTGATCTAAGAGATCACGCATGATCAAAGACTTTGAAGGCCGGCTCGCACTCGTGACCGGCGCCTCCCGCGGAATTGGCTATCAGATTGCAAAGCAGCTCGGCGAACGTGGAGCGCATGTTATTGCGCTTGCCCGGACCGTCGGCGGTCTGGAAGAGCTTGATGACGAGATTCGCTCTGCGGGCGGGGAAACCACACTCGTTCCGCTGGACCTGACCGATTTCGACGCGCTCGACCGGCTCGGTGCCGCGATCTACGAGCGTTGGAAGAAGCTCGATATCTTTGTCGCCAATGCGGGCATGCTGGGGGTGCTGTCGCCCATCGGCCATATCAGCCCCAAGGACTTCGAGAAAGTGACGGCGGTGAATGTCGTCGCCAACTGGCGGCTGATCCGGTCTCTGGACCCGCTTCTGCGCCAGTCTGACGCTGGCCGTGCGCTGTTCCTGTCTTCCGTCCACGCAAGCACCTGCACACCTTTCTGGGGTCTTCAGTCCATCAGCAAGGCTTCCGTTGAAGCCATGGCGAGGACCTGGGCGAAGGAAAGCCTGCAGACGAAGATGAAGATCAACATTGCCGACCCCGGCCCGACCCGGACAGGCCTGCGGGCCAAGGCAATGCCGGGAGAGCTCGCCACCAACCTCGCCACGCCCGAGGAAGTCGCGGCGGATCTTCTGCCTCTCTTGATGCCCGACGTTCTGGAAACCGGCAGCCTTTACGACCGCGTCAGCGGAGAATGGGCTCCCACCGACTGAGGCCTGCCACCCCGCAGGCTTCCGGTACCGGTTGCAATCCCTCTGGTTTGTCTCTACGCCCTTCCGGATCGATGATCGGAAGGGAAACTCGCCATGCGCTCCGATATCAGCGTTATCGCCTGGGATTTCGACGGTGTTCTCAACCGCAACATTGTCGGCGGGCGCTTTGTCTGGGCAGATAAGCTGGAAGACGATCTCGGTATCGCACTAGATGCATTCGAGCGCGGAGTCTTCGATGCTTCCTTCGCTGACGTCATCTCCGGCAAACAGGACATAAAATGCCACCTGCAGGACTGGCTTGACCGGTCCGGTTATCATGCCTTGGATGCAGGTGCCGTACTTGACTACTGGTTCGCCAAGGATGACCTGAAGGACCCGTTCACATGCGGCTTGCTTCGACGCCTGACGGCGCAAGGCTTGGTTCAGGTCATTGCGACCAACAATGAAGAACGGCGGGCAAACTACATTGAACACCAGGCCGGCTTCGGGGCACTCGTCAGCCAGGTTTTCTCCTCCGGCCGCATCAAGTCAGCCAAGCCGGAACCTTCTTTCTTTGCCCATGTCAGCAACGCTCTCATGGTTGCCCCGTCGGAGATCCTGTTGATTGACGACAGCGCGACAAACGTGCGCACGGCGAAAGCGCTCGGCTGGAAAGGATTTCATTTCACCGACGACACCCGGGCGGAGCTTGTCTCTTTTCTTGGCCTCTGACAGCATGCAGGGCGCGCAGCAGATGTCGGCGCATAGGAGCCAGGAAAATGAAACTCGGTGCGTTCTCGGTCAGTCTGGCCGTCAAGGATCTTGAAAAATCAAAGGCGTTTTACGAAGGCCTCGGCTTCGTGGATGTCGGCGTTTCAGACGCGGACAACTGGACCGTCCTGAAGAACGGAGACACCATTATCGGGCTGTTTCAGGGCATGTTCGACAAGAACATCCTCACCTTCAATCCCGGCTGGGACCAGGATGCCAGGACGCTTGAAGATTTTCAGGATGTGCGGGACATACAAAAAGCGCTGAAAGCGAAGGGATACACTTTCGTATCCGAGGCCAACGAGGCAGGCAGTGGCCGGGCCAGCTTCATGCTGGTCGACCCGGACGGAAACCCGGTTCTTGTCGACCAGCATGTCTGAGGCTGTTTAGGCAGCTTCGAAGGGGGCAAAGGAACTTTCGGCGATTTCCTTCAGATCGGCAAAGACGCCCGGAGCCCCAACAACGACACGCGCGCCGTGATAGAGGGACTGGTGTACGTCCTGTTCCAGAACTTCACCGCCGGCTTCCTTGGTGATCAGCATGCCTGCAAGGCAATCCCAGGCGTTCATGTGGGACTCCACATAGCCGATGAGACGTCCGGAGGCCGCATAGGCGAGCATCAGACCACCCGAGGCATTGCGGAAGAACACTCCACCCTTGGAGACCAGGGCACCGACAACGTTGACCGCGTCGGTGACAGCGGTTCGGCCGTTGAAGCCAACGCCGACCGAACCATGCGAGAGGCTTTCGCTGTCGGACGCCCGGATCGGTTTGCCATTGAGGAACGCACCGTGACCGGCGGCTGCCTTAAAGGTTTCCCTGGACACCGGATCGTGGATCACACCGACAATCACCTGTCCCTGATGAACGCAGGAGATGATGACGCACCACTGCGGAATACCGGCAACGAAGTTTGCCGTGCCATCGATCGGGTCGGTGACCCAGGTATAGCCTGAGGAGCCCTCTTCCATGCCATGCTCTTCGCCCAGAATGCCGTCGTCCGGATAGCTTTTTGCAAGCTCCTGCCGGATGAGCGTTTCCACGTTGCGGTCGGCTTCCGACACAAGGTCCTGATGGCCCTTCTGCGTAACCGTGAGCGTGTCCAGCTTGCGGAAATAATCGAGACCGAGCTCACCAGCCTTTTCGGCAAGCGCGACGGCGAATTCCAGCCGGTCGATGGACATGGTTCAAACTCCCTTTAAGTGTCGATAGCGGCGGCAAGCAGCGTTTCCGCCAGGAAAGAGATATTCTGGCTGGCAGCCGGCAAAAGCCGGCCGCACCTTCCCCACTCAGCCCCGTTTTCGCTTCGGAGCGTAAGGGTTCTCGCCTTTGCGGTAGGACAGGCGAATGGGGGTCCCGTTAATATTGAAGGTCTGGCGCAGTGCATTGACCAGATAACGGGTGTAGCTTTCCGGCAATTGCTCCGGACGCGAACAAAACACGACAAAATGCGGTGGCCGCGTCTTGGGCTGGGTCATGTAGCGCAGGCGCACCCGGCGCCCGGCAACGGCGGGAGGCGGATGGTTCGCCGTGACCTTGTCCAGCCACCGGTTCAGCTTCGAGGTCGAGACACGCGAATTCCAGGCTTCGTAGGCGGTAAAGACGCTTTCAATGAGGCGATCAATCCCCTGCCCCTGCTGGCCGGACAACGTGGCGATCTGAACACCGCGGATCTGGTTGAAATACCGCTCGTTGGCGTCCTTGATCTTTTTCCAGGCTTCTTCCCGGTCTTCGATCAGATCCCATTTGTTGATCGCGATCACCAGCGCACGGCCTTCGCGTGCAACCAGATCGATGATCTGCAAGTCCTGTTTCTCAAAGGACATGGTGGCGTCCAGTGTGACGACGACCACTTCGGCGAACTTGATCGCGCGCAGGGCATCAGCAACGGAAAGCTTCTCCAGCTTTTCCTGCACACGCGCCTTTCTGCGGATCCCGGCCGTATCGAAAAGCTTGATATGCCGATCCCGCCAGACCCAGTCTACGGAAATGGAATCGCGCGTGATGCCCGCTTCCGGTCCCGTGAGCATACGGTCTTCGCCCAGCATGCGGTTGATCAGCGTGGACTTGCCCGCATTTGGACGGCCAACGATGGCAACACGCAGGGGCCGTTCAGCGGTCCCGACCGGATCTTCTTCCTCGACGAACTCACCGTCTTCGTCGACATCGACATTGGTGATCGCCTCTTCGCGCTTGGCGTCTTCTTCTTCCGTTACCCGGTCGACATGAGGTTTCAGCGCGTCATAGAGATCGGCAAGTCCTTCGCCATGTTCGGCGGAGATTGCAATCGGATCGCCCAGGCCAAGCGAATAGGATTCGTAAAGCCCGCTCTGCCCGGCCCGGCCTTCGGCCTTGTTGGCCAGCAGGATCACCGGACGGGTGGTCTTGCGCGCAACTTCGGCGAAATGGGCATCGAGCGGCGTGACGCCGGCACGGGCATCGATCACGAACAGAACGGCATCGGCGGTTTCCACCGCTTCCTCTGTCTGCCGGCGCATGCGGCCTTCAAGGGACTCCTTGTCCGCATCTTCGAGACCGGCGGTGTCGATGATCGTGAAGCGCAAGTCGCCCAAACGGGCATCGCCCGGCCGCCGGTCACGCGTCACACCAGGTGTGTCGTCAACCAGCGCCAGGCGCTTGCCCACAAGGCGATTGAACAGGGTGGACTTGCCGACATTCGGCCGTCCGATAATGGCGACAGTAGCGCCCACAGCAATTTCTCCTGATAGGCGGGCCTCTTCTGGCCCAGCCTCAAATGCTAGTTGAAGGCAGCGACGCCGTCATTGCCAGTCAGCACGATAATCCTGCCCCCGGCGACGATCGGTGTCACATAGACATCCGTATTGGTCCGCTGCGTCAACATGGTTTTACCGGAAGCGGCATCCACGATTGCGATCTGGCCGTCGCTGGAAAAGGCAACCAGTGCCCCGTTCGCCAGGATCGGGCCAGCCCAGTTGCGGCGCTTCTTCTTCTTTTCCGGGCGCGGCAAGGCCGTTGCCCAGAGGGTTTCCCCGTTTTTCAGATTGAGGGCGACCATGCGGTCGTCAAGATCAACCATGAACAACGTGCTGCCGGAGACAACCGGCGTATGCACGCTGCCGAGATTCTGTTCCCAGCGGCGCTGGCCCGTGCGGGCATCCACCGCAACCGTACGACCGGCAACGCCGGTGGCGTAAACCGTGTTGCCGGCGACAACCGGGCTCGCCGACACATCCGCAAGACCGGACAATGCAAGCGTCCTGAAGCCGCGCGACACGCCGTCGATCCAGGCCGGTTCGCCCGACTTGATGTCGATGGCCATGATCTCACCGGAGGAGAACGGCACAATGACACGGTTGCCGGAAATGGCCGGATTGGCTGCAGACAGCAGGCCAGCGGTTTCCTCGATGCCTGCATAGGACCAGGCAACGCTACCGTCAGACTGTTTCAGCGCATAGACTTCGTTTGACTGGGTCACGACAATGACATGCCCGGCGCCGGCAACAGGTGCGCCACGCGCCGGTGTGTCGATGTCGACCTTCCAGATTTCCCGGCCGGAGCCTGCTTCAAGCGCCGCGACCTGGCGATAGCTGGTAGCCGCGTAGACAACGCCGCCTTCAACCGCGACACCGCCGCCGGGCCCGACATCCCTCTCGCCTTCCGGACGCAGGTTCTGGGTCCACTGGCGCGCGCCACCCGTCGAAAGGGCAACAACTTCACCATTGGGCTTGTAGATGTAGATGCGGCTGCCATCGCTGACTGGGCGGGACGACACCCGGAGTGCGGATGTCGTCAGTCCACCGCCGGACGAGCCGACCTGGGCACGCCAGGCACGGTTGCCGGAAACGGATATGGCGACGTTGCCCGGATCGTTGGTCAGGCCACCACCGGCCGTTGTCCAAGACTGACCGCCTGTCGCCGCGCCGATCTTGGCAGTCTGACCAAGTGCTTCGGCTGCCGGATCGGCGCCGTCGAACACAGGCTGACGCTCACCCTTGAGGATCTTCTCGCGGGAGAACGGGTTGATATTCTCGGTAAACTCGCTGACCGACCCACACCCTGTCAGGAGGAGAGACAGCGCAATTGCGCCAAAAACACCGCGTCTGCGGAAAGAAACGGTTACAAAACTCACTGGTTGTTTCCTTCACTGTCCGCTTTGGCTTCGCCGTTGCTGGACCGGATGACATCACCAAGGATCGACACGCGCCGACTTACGTCCGCAGGCGTTTCAGGATCCTCTTCAATTGCTGAAATCCAATTTTTGGCAGTCTCGATATCGCCTGACTTCCAGGCACTTAGAGCGAGAAGTTCACGTGCCGCTGCACGGAACGGACCGGCATCACCGGTCAGTTTCTCGATCCGGTCGGCGATATCGCCATAGGATTGGGTATCGACGGCAAGGTAAGCGGCGCGCAAGGCCGCGACATCCCGCAGGGCTTCCATGATGCTGCTGTCGCGTGACATGGCATCGAACTCTGCGAGTGCTTCTTCAGTCTTGCCGGAATTGGACAGATCGGTGGCCTGGCGCAGTCTCGAAAGAGCGGGGTATCCGCCCAGAGCATCGTCCAGTTCTCCGTAGAGAGCTGCTGCTTCTTCGTAGTTCTGGGCTTCGGACAGCTTCACGGCTTCGAAGAACTTATCGCCCGCGGTCTGTGACTGCTGTTCCTGCCAGTAGAGCCAGCCGCGATAGCCGCCGGTGCCTACAACGATCAAGACCGCAACGCCAAGCACCCACGGACCGAACCGGTCCCAAAGCCGACGGTATTTCTCCTGGCGGATATCTTCATCGACTTCACGAAAAATGTCAGACATGCGTGTCTATTTCCTGCATTCACTTCTGCGGCCCGGCACGTCTGGCCGAGCGTGGCCCCTTCATGAGTGGCGCACATTATCCATTTGATCCGGCTCGGGCAATTCCCTGAAGGGGCTTTAAACGGCCCTTCGTGGCGCAAGTGGGGCAATCCGGCAGGAAATGCCGGATTTCTAACGTAATTTCAAGCACTGCGGCGGCTATCACATCACCGGTACGCCGATCAACAGCGCGTGCAGTTTCCAGACGAACAGTCCGTAGAGAACGAGACCCAGCAGAATCACAACAACGTCGGCGTATTTTCCAGGCTTTGCCGACGCCAATGCACCGATCTGCCCTGCCCCCGGCCCACGGCGCTTGACCGAAATCCGGTCGGCCACTGCCCAGGCAAGAAAACTGCCGAAAAGAAGCACCGACGCCAGATCCCCGTTGGCGAGCAAGTGAGCAAACGCCCACAGCTTAACCGCCACCAGCATCGGATGTTTCATGACCGTCTTGATCCGGGAAGGCACATAGGCCGCCACCAGGAAAATGAACACGGGCACCATCAAAAGCATGGTGACGTGACGCAGCCAGAACGGCGGGTCATAGAGCAGCGGAGGCCCCTGGAAGCGGGCCGCACCATAGCCAAAGACGATCAGGCCCAGACCAACGAACGACAAGAGCGTGTAAAGCCCCTTGTAGGGGACCTCGCCAAGCCCGGAGACCAGCCGGTTGCGCGTTGCCGGAAACATCGGCAGCGTGTGAATTCCCAAAAACAGCACCAGGCCGGCGATCAACAAGGCCATACCCGCTCTCCCTCTTTTGCCCACAGACGGGCGTTCGCCCTCGATATCCAGGCGTCCCTCGCCGCGAAGATAGGAGGCTGACGAAGCCGCCGCAACCGGCTTCAGGCAAGCAACTTGCCTGCCTCTGCGGCCCCAAGGGCTTGCGGGCGGCTGGCCTGATACTCAATGCCCACGAAAGTTCCTGTTTCGGCCGATTTCAGAATGGACACCATGACATCAACCGCGTGCTGGGCCCGTTCGAGAGAACAGCGGAACTCGCCCTCGTCATCCTTGAGGATCGACTGGACCATATCAGCCAGACCTGCCGAGCGGTAGTTGGCGCGCGGCGTGCCGTTGTCATTGACATTCGCCGATCCGAAGGGATGCATCTCGCCATCGAGTGGCCTTGATGTTCCGTCTTCGGCAGCCAGACTTACCTCCCCGCCGAAAAAATTCGGATCCGCAAGAAAGAGAGAGCCCCTGGTTCCATAAAGCTCCATCGGCTGGTGCTTGTGTGCCAGAACATCCCAACTGGCCGTCAGCGTCACCTTGGCACCTGTCTGGAATTCCAGGATGGCATGGATCGTGGTCGGGGTGGTGACGTCGATCTTTTCGCCTTTTCGAGCACCACTCCCAATCGTTCTGGTCTTGAACGGCATGCCCGCCATGGCGCACACGCGCTTGACCGGACCGATCAGATTGAGAAGTGCAGCGATATAATACGGTCCGAGATCGAGGATCGGGCCGCCACCGGGTTTGTAGAAAAAATCGGGATTGGGGTGCCAGTGCTCCATGCCGTGGCTCATGACATGACATGTTCCACCGACGATCTCGCCAACCAGCCCCTCGTCCACCGCCTTGCGGGCAATCTGATGCGCCCCGCCCAGAAACGTATCCGGCGCGCATCCGACCTTGAGGTGTTTCTTGCGGGCGATATCAGCAAGCGCCTGTCCGTCCTTGATCGACAAGGCCAGTGGTTTTTCGGAATAGACGTGTTTGCCGTGCGCCAGAATTTCGTGGGACACAAGATAATGGGCATCAGGAACGGTGAGATTGACGATCAGATCAATGTCATCAGCAAGAAGCAGATCGTGCACGGTGAGTGCACGCACGCCATATTGAGACCCACGTGCTTCCGCTGCGTCGCGGTTCAAATCCGCACAGGCCCTGATTTCAAGGCCGTTGAACCTCGGCGCCAGCTCAAAGTAGGTCTTTGAGATAGTGCCGCATCCGATAATTCCGATGCCCAAACTGTCTGCCATGAACATCTCCCAAGAATCGATGCAGACATCCTAGGGCAAAGACCGTGTCCAGGAAATCGACTGGATGCCGGGACGTGCGGCGCGGATCAATTCGGTACGGCGCACTGCCTGCAAGTGCCGCGCAGTTCGATAGTCGTCCGGGACAGCTGAAAGCCTTCGCTCTTTGTCCAGTCCCTTAGCAGGGACATGGCCTTGTCCGGCGTAAACTCACTGACGACACCACATTTTTCGCAGATGGCGAAAGCTGCCGTGCCATGGCTTGAGCAGCCCTTGTGCGAACAGGCGACGAAAGCATTCAGGCTTTCCAAGCGGTGGACCATTCCGTATTCCACCAGCTTGTCGAGTGCCCGGTAGACCTGGAGCGGCGCACGGAACCCGCTGTCGCGCAACAGATCCAGAATCGCATAAGCCGTCAGAGGTCCGCCAGCGTCCGACAATGAGCCGAACACCAGGGCCTGGTTCTTGGTCAGGTCGGGATGTGTCTCAACGCTCACGGACGATCTCCTTTCGTACTTGATGTCACCCTTCTCACGATTTGCACACCCGGGACAAGGCTGACGACAAAAAGCGCCATTGCCGCAACGACAATGGAGGGCCCCGACGGCGTATCGTAGTTCAGTGAACTGTAGAGCCCGCCGACGACGGCGGCAGCTCCGATCAAGGCGGCGATGACGGCCATCTGCTCCGGTGATGCTGAAAAGCGGCGCGCGGTAGCAGCCGGAATAATCAAAAGCGCGGTGATCAGCAGCGCCCCTATGATCTTGAGCGAGATGGCGATGACGATGGCCGTCAGCAGCGTGAAGATGAGCTCTGTGTGTTCGGGCTTAAGGCCCTCCCCCGCGGCAAGGTCGGGGCTGACGGTTGCGGCGAACAGGCGGCGCCAGATGATCACCAGAACGGCAAGCACCAGCGCGCCGCCGCCGTAGATCATGGCAATGTCCAAAGGTGTTACAGCCAGAATGTCGCCAAACAGCAAGCCCAGCAAATCGACCCGCACCCAGGTCATGAAGGCAAGGCACACCAGGCCCAGAGCCAGCGCGGAATGGGACAACAGGCCAAGCAACGCGTCGGAAGAAAGCGTATCGCTGCGCCGCAGGGCCATCAGCACGATTGCAAGAAGGATCGAAACGGCTCCAACCGCCAGGGTGGTGTTGACGTTGAGGAGCAGCGACAGGGCCACTCCCAGCAGAGCCGCATGGGACAGTGTATCGCCGAAGTAGGCCATTCGCCGCCAGATGATGAAACAGCCAAGAGGACCGGCAACAAGGGCTACACCAATGCCGGCGATCAGCGCACGGGTGAAAAAATCATCCAGCATTTCGAATGCCGCCCTCTTTTTCCGCCGACGCGTCGCCGTGCGAAGGGTGATGGTGCTCGCCAGAACAGGAGGAACACTCGGAACCATCGGCGTGACGCACTTTTCCGTCGGGCAGATGCACATGGTCGTGATGGTGTTCGTACACCGCAATCGCTGCATTGCGCCGGTTGCCGAACAGCGCATGATACCGGTCGTCGCGGCTGACATCCGAGGGTGTCCCACGGCAGCAGACATGGCCGTTGAGGCAAATGACCTGATCCGCCGCCGCCATCACCACATGAAGATCGTGCGAGATCATTAGAATGCCGCAGCCGAGCGTTTTGCGGATTTCGGAAATGAGATCGTAAATCGCGATCTCGCCGGCATAATCCACACCTTGCACCGGTTCGTCCAACACCAGCAGGCCGGGATTGCGGGCAATCGCACGTGCCAGCATGACGCGCTGCATTTCTCCGCCGGAGAGCGTGCGCATCTGCGATGTCATCAGCCTTTCGGCACCCGTGCGGGCCAGCGCCGCGCGGCACTCGGCGTCTGACAAGGAATTGGTGAGACGCATGAACCGGGCAACTGTCAGCGGCAAAGTCCAGTCTATGGCGAGTTTCTGGGGCACATAGCTGACTGTCAGACCGGGTTTGCGGTCAGCGCGGCCTTCGCTCGGGTTCAGGATACCGAGGGCCATTTTGGCCGTGGTCGACTTGCCGGAGCCGTTGGGGCCGATCAGCGTCACGATTTCACCGGGCGAGACTGAAAGATCAACACCGCGCACGAGCCAATCACCGCCCTTGCGAATGCCGGCACGGTCCAGCTGAACAAGCCTGGTGTCTGAATTTGTCATAGTCCTGAAAGCCTGCTGCGCTCAATGGGAACCAACGCCCCGGCGTTACGTTATTACGTATGTAGCGTTCAAGCCACTTGCTTGCAACTTGTCCCTCGGCTGAATATCACTCAGTGCAAGCGTGATTTGCCCGCGAGAGCCTCATTTACAGAAGCAGCACAGGAACCAAAACATGATTTTCCCTTGTATTTTGTCTGGCGGTGTCGGTTCGCGGCTGTGGCCGCTGTCACGCACCGACCGGCCAAAACAGTTTTTGCCACTTTTTGGCGGGGAAAGTCTCTTTCAGAAGACCTGCAAGCGGGTCAACCATCCTGATTTTGCCGCTCCCATAGTTATCGGCAGCAACGCGCACCGTTTTCTCATCGGGGAACAGCTCAACGAACTTGGACTGGAAGCCCTGTCAATCCTGCTGGAACCGGTCGGACGCAACACCGCCCCGCCTGCCCTGATCGCCGCTCTGATCGCCGCTGAAACGGCCCCCGACGCCCTTATCCTGCTTCTGCCGTCCGACCATCTGATCCGCAAGGAAGATGTCTTCCTGCAGGCCGTCCAGCAGGCCCAGGAAGCAGCCCGGGCGGGCAAGATCGTTACCTTCGGCATTCAGCCCAGCGAAGCCAACACCGGCTACGGCTATATCAAAGTGGCGGGCGGATCGGAGCCCGTGAGGCCAGTGGAGGCCTTCGTCGAAAAGCCAGATCAGGAGCGGGCCGATGCCTTCCTGGAGGATGGCAGTTACGTCTGGAACGCCGGCATCTTTCTTTATGCGGCCACGACCATGGTCGACGCTTTCAAGCAGCACCAGCCGGACCTCTACGAGCAAATCGTCGACGTCATGAAGACACGGCACGGAGATCTCGATTTCACCCGGCTTGACCAGGAAGCCTTCGAAGCGATGGATAATATTTCCATTGACTACGCGATCATGGAAAAGGCCGACAACGTTGTTTGCGCCCCGGTTTCACCGCAATGGGACGACCTGGGGTCCTGGTCTGCCATCTGGACGGTGCTGGACAAGGATGCCCAGGGCAATGCCGGACTGGGTGATGCACGCTTTCTCGACAGCGACAATTGCCTGGCCTACGCCGAACGCGGCCTTGTGTCCGTCATCGGGCTTGAAGACGTGATGGTGATCGCAACCACCGACAGCGTCCTTGTTGCCCACAAGGACAACGCTCAGGACGTCAAGACCGTGGTGGAACAGCTTAAGGCGGAAGGCAGGCACGAGGTTGACCGGCATCCACGGTCCTACCGCCCGTGGGGCTACACGGAACGGATCAACGCCGGAGACCGTTTTGCCGTGCAGTCCATGATGATCAAGCCAGGCAAGAGGCTGAGCCTGCAAAGTCACCTTCACCGGACAGAGCACTGGGTGGTGGTGTCTGGTACACTCGAAATCACGATCAACGGAGAAACCAGGCTGCTGAGTGAAAACCAGTCCGCCTATGTGCCCCTCGGGGCGCGACACACGCTGCATAATCCAGGCAAGATCCCGGTACGGATGATCGAGGTGCAGTCCGGAACCTATTTGCAGGAAGACGATATCCGGCGCCATTCGGAAACATCACAAACTTAGCTATTCCTCACATATTTACGTGATGTGTCTTTGCCTTGATAAATGCTTTACGGCAAGATTTCATCCAAATCGGACTTTCTCCAAACGCCGTTCTCACTGCCACGGACAGGAATTCACCCATGCACCATGTCTTCATCTGCGATTATGTCCGCACTCCCATCGGACGCTATGGAGGCATGCTGTCCTCAGTCCGCGCCGACGATCTTGGCGCAATTCCGATCAATGCGCTGATGGAGCGCAATCCGGATACGGACTGGGCGGAGGTAGACGACGTTTTTTATGGCTGCGCCAACCAGGCCGGTGAAGACAATCGCAACGTCGCGCGCATGTCGGCACTGCTGGCTGGTCTGCCAGACACCGTTCCGGGCCTGACACTCAACCGGCTTTGCGGCTCGGGAATGGATGCGGTGATCACTGCGGCACGGGCAATCAAGGCAGGCGAAATCGATCTGGCCATTGCCGGCGGTGTGGAAAGCATGTCTCGTGCGCCCTTCGTGATGCCGAAGGCCGAGGCAGCCTATTCCCGGTCAGCTGACATTTTCGACACGACCATCGGCTGGCGGTTCGTCAATCCACTTCTCAAACGCCAGTATGGGATCGATTCCATGCCCGAAACGGCAGAGAACGTTGCCGAACAGTTTCAGATTTCACGCGAGGACCAGGACGCCTTCGCTCTGCGCAGCCAGCAGCGGGCTGCCGCGGCTCAGAAATCCGGCCGTTTCGCAGAAGAAATCGTGCCGGTCATGATCCCGCAGCGCAAGGGCGATCCTATCCTGGTGGACAAGGACGAACACCCCAGAACCACAACACTGGAGTCACTCGCAGCGTTGAGGACACCGTTCCGGGAAAACGGCTCGGTGACCGCAGGCAACGCCTCGGGCGTGAATGATGGCGCAGCCGCGTTGCTTATTGCCTCTGAAGCTGCGGTGGAAAAACACAATCTTACGCCGATTGCCCGCGTCGTTGGCGGGGCAACCGCCGGTGTACCACCGCGAATCATGGGCATTGGTCCGGCTCCGGCGACGCGCAAGCTCTGCGCACGCCTGGGCATTGCGCTACCGGAATTCGACGTGATCGAACTCAACGAGGCCTTCGCCGCACAAGGTATTGCCGTGATGCGGGACCTTGGTCTGCCCGAGGAAAGCGATATCCTCAATCCGAACGGCGGGGCGATCGCCCTCGGCCATCCGCTGGGGATGTCTGGTGCCAGAATTACCGGAACAGCGGCACTGGAACTGAAAAAGCGTGGCGGAAACCTGGCGCTTGCGACCATGTGCATCGGTGTCGGTCAGGGCATTGCGCTGGCCCTGGCGGCTGCCTGAAGCCTTTCGTTTCGAAATCAGATCGATATTGAAACGAGATGGCCCTCTCCCGGACGCGGGTGCGGGCCAGACCTGACCGGGACTGGACGATCTTGGTCGGTCGGGAGCCCTGTGCGCGAGGAATGTCCCGCCTGCGTCCGCTGCTCCAGCCTGTCATTGACGTCGTCGAGTTGATCGGCCAGCCGCTCGAATAGCAGACTGGGCATACGCAGCGTCGCAACATAGTAGGAAACAGCCTCATCCGCGGCTTCCCGCAGATCCACTTCACGGATTTCGCGATAGGCATTTTTCGCCATCACCTGAAGCTCGACAGCATCTTCAACCAGAGGGCGCGCCAACTCTGCTGCCCTTTGCGGGTTGCTTGCGACCCATAAGGCAGCAGACGCTGAAAGACTTGTGAAAACAAATATGTGCAAGTTCCGAACCAGAAATCGCATTACAACCCCAACAATTGATTAACAAAGCGTTAAACTACCATTGGTCGTATAAGAAACCTCAGAGGGCTGCAACCTGACCTTGCAGAAATGACATGTTTTTCGCTGTCGATGGTTAATGGCGGCGTCTGTCGCGGGGACTTGCGCTGGCCTCCTCGATTTCGTGTCGTTTAATGGCTCAGGAGGCACCGCAGGTCCGTTGATTGCAACTTCAGACGGATGCATCGGGAGCAGAGGAATGAGACCCTGCCCGTTTTTCATGTAGGTAATTGAATGTATGTAAAATTTTACAAGACGTATTACCGGGGCTTTATACCCTGCGGCTGTATAGCCTCTGCATCAAAACGGAGGATGTCATGATCGAAAGGACCGGTGAGATGAGGCTCTCATCCCTCGGGATGCTGCTACTTCTAGCAGCTGCGGCCATGACCTTGTTTGCTGATCTTGGATCAAAGCCAACGGCGTCTGCCAAGACGACGTCAGTCTACCAGCAACTTGCTCATTGACCGTTTACGCAAGGTGTCGAACCGCCTGAAACGGTTCACCGACGCAGATCGTGCCTGTATCCGGCTTTTGCGGGAACCGGCACGGGCTTCAATTGTCCGGTGAATAACACAGGCGGTCTGCGCCTTGCGCCCCCACCCTTGCCATTTCCATTTTGACCGCCTTGGCCCAGCAGCATGATAGCTGAGCCCATGACAACGGATCCAAGGGTTATGAACAGACCGAATGCCAGCATGATTACCGGCAGCACGGGATCTTCAGCAGACATTACCAGAACCCTCAGATTACCGATATTGCCAAGAAAGATGCCCCCGAGAACGAGTCCGGCTATTGCCGTTCCTGCGAGGCCATTGACCGCAAGCAGACGGAACAGCGGGTCACGCGGAAGCTTCGGGCGAACCAGGGCCTTTATTGACGTCTTCATGCCGAACACTCCCTGTGGTTCCAATTCAGTTGCGTTGTCATGCCAGCCTAGCGTCGATCGTCACCTGGCAACAAGCTGTCAAATAGACCGAATTGGATAAATTTGAAGGTCAGCTCATGGTTTGTTCATCTTCAAGCCGGGAATTGTGCAGCGCACTCTTGATTACCAATAGGGAAGCATATATTTGTTCGATATATCGGACCAACATATGACTTCTCACGAAGCTGCTTGTATCATCCAGATCGCAACCAGGCTCGTAGGAAGGCTGTCATGCCAGGAGGACGCCCTCCAGGCGCGGAGTGGTGAATGAGTGTACGCAGCCTCTGTCTTGCGATCCTGTCTTTTGGAGATGCCACCGGATACGAAATCCGGAAGGAATCAACCGAAGGCCGGTTCAGCTATTTCGACGATGCGAGCTTCGGCTCCATCTATCCGGCATTGGCGCGCCTGGAGTCTGAAGGGTTCGTGACCGTGCGCGAGGAACCGCAAGCAGGCAAGCCCGCCCGGAAGGTCTATTCCATAACCGATGCCGGCCGTGAGGACTTCATCCACTCCCTGTGCGATCCCCAGGCTCCGGATACCTTCAAGTCTCCCTTTCTGCTCATAGCTCTCAATGCCGCGCAGCTACCTCCCGAGGTGATCCGCCGGGCGGTCGAGCGGCGAAAGGCGCAGGTAGAAGCCGAGTTGCGCCTGCTGACAGACAACGAAAAAGACCAGGTAATCGCCCACCCCGGATCCAAATGGACGCGTGACTACGGGATTGCCTGCATGAAATTCAATCTCGCCTATCTGGAAGACCATGGCGAGACCTTGATCAAGATTGCCGAAGAAGCGGTACAGCCGGTTGCGGCGGCCGCTGAGTAAGCGAGACCTTTCGGAGCTTTAGATAAATGCGAGTAAAGTTTTCCTACCTCCTGGCGACCGGCATTGCTGCGGGTATCGGATTCTGGATGTATAGCGGCACGGTTGTTGTCGGCGGTGTCGGCGACAGCGAGCACTCAACCCCGCCGCCTGCCCTACGGGTCAGCCAGGCCACCGATGAAACGTTTCGGGTTCAGGTTCAGCGTCTTGTAGCGCAGGACCGGCGGGCCGTTCTGGAGGTGCGCGGTCGCACCGAGGCGGAAGCCAAGGTCGCCGTCAGGTCCAAGACAACGGACGATGTCGTGGAACGCCCGGCACAGGAAGGCGCTCATGTTGCTGCCGGGGATGTGCTGTGCGTCCTCGACAAGGGCTCGCGGGAGTCGCGCATTCTGGAGGCCAAGGCAGCGCTGGCTCAGGCGGAACTGGATCATGAGGCGGCAACGCAGCTGAACAGCAAGGGCTTTACCGCCCAAACCCGTGTGGCGGCCCTGCAGGCTCAGCTCGATGCCGCCAAGGCACGCCTCATAGAAGCCGAACAGGAGTTGGAGCACACGGTCATTCGCTCGCCGATTGGCGGTGTCATCCAGAGCCCGATGGCTGAAATCGGTGGCCAGCTAGAGCAAGGCGGCATCTGCGCGACCGTTGTCGATTCTGATCCAATGATTGCCATCGGCGAAGTCTCGGAACTCAATATCTCCGAAATTACGCTGAACATGCCGGCAACGGTTACCCTCGTGACGGGAGAAACGCTCAGCGGCAAGGTTCGTTACATCTCGCCGACCGCAAATCCGGATACGAAAACCTTCCGCATCGAGGTCGAGCTGCCTAATCCCGACGGCAAGGCCAGGGATGGCGTTACGGCGGTCACAAAACTGGAGCTGGCGGCAGAAAAGGCGCACAAGATTTCGCCCGCCATCCTGACCCTCAATGATGCGGGCCAGGTGGGCATTCGCGCAGTCGACGAAAACAACAAGACCGTCTTCTACCCGGTCAAGGTGCTGGGCGGAGATCAGGACGGAATGTGGGTTGGCGGACTTCCCCATGAGGTCGTCGCCATCACTGTTGGGCAGGAATACGTCTCGGATGGAGAGCTCGTTCAACCGGTCTTTGAGACGGCAGAGGTGAGCCAATGATAGACATGCTCGAAGGCGTCCTTCGGCGCCCCAAGACGGTATTCGTGTTGATGCTGGCGCTGATTGTCGCCGGTGTGGCCACCTATATCTCGATCCCGAAGGAAGCCAGTCCGGACATTGATCTGCCGATCTTCTATATTTCGATCACCCAGCAGGGCATTTCTCCGGAAGATTCCGAGCGCCTGCTCGTGCGGCCGATGGAAACGGAATTGCGCGGCCTTGACGGGTTGAAGGAAATCACCGCGATCGCCGCCGAAAGTCATGCCGGCATCGTGCTGGAGTTCGACATCTCGTTCAACAAGGACGAGGCGCTGGCGGACGTGCGAGACAAGGTCGACCAGGCCAAGAGCAAGCTGCCGGAAGAGGCCGAAGAGCCGACGATCACGGAGATGAACTTCGCGCTTGCGCCGACCATGATCATCGCGCTGTCCGGCAACGTGCCGGAACGCACGCTCTACAAGCATGCCCGGCGACTCAAGGACGAGATCGAGGCCATCGACACCGTACGGTCTGCGGATCTGACCGGACACCGCGAAGAGTTGCTGGAAGTCCTGATCGACACCCAGAAACTGGAATCGTACTCGATCACCCAGCAGGAGCTGCTGAACTCCCTGCAGCTGAACAACCAGCTTGTTCCCGCCGGATTTATCGACGGTGGCAAGGGTCGGTTCAACGTGAAGGTTCCCGGCCTCGTCGAGACGGCGGAAGATGTCTACACGCTACCGCTGAAACAAAGCGGTGAAGGTGTTGTGACGCTTGCGGATGTCGCCGAGATCCGGCGTACCTTCAAGGACCCCAACGCCTATACGCGCGTCAACGGCAACCCGGCCATCGCGCTGCAGGTCGTCAAGCGTATCGGAACCAACATTATCGAGAACAACGCGGCAGTCCGTGAAGTTGTCGAACATGCTTCCAAGGACTGGCCGGAAACCATTCGCGTCGACATGATGCTGGACCAGTCCAACAACATCTACGAAGTGCTCGGCTCGCTGCAGTCGTCGATCCTGACCGCGATCTTCCTGGTAATGATCCTGGTTCTGGCGGCGCTTGGAATGCGGTCGGCCCTGCTTGTCGGGCTGGCGATCCCAACCTCCTTCATGGTCGGCTTCCTGATCCTCGGCGGGGTCGGTTATACGGTCAACAACATGGTCATGTTCGGTCTCGTGCTGACCGTGGGGCTTCTGGTCGACGGCGCCATCGTGATGACCGAATATGCGGACCGCAAGATCCAGGAAGGCATGGAGGACCGCGAGGCTTACATCCGCGCCGCTAAGCTGATGTTCTGGCCCATCGTCTCCTCGACGGCGACCACGCTGGTGGCGTTCCTGCCAATGCTGCTCTGGCCGGGTGTTGCCGGCGAGTTCATGAGCTACCTGCCGATCATGGTGATCATCGTCCTGACGGCCTCGCTGTTCACCGCAATGGTGTTCCTGCCGGTGACAGGTGGCATCCTGGCGCAGCTATCGCATTTCCTCGACCGATATGCCGCAGTGCTTTTGGCGCTAACATTTGGTGTCATGGTCGGCGTCATCGTGGCACTCGGTCCGTTCGTTCCGATGGTCCTGGAAGGCGCCGTGCCCGCAGGCGTTGCTTTCGGCATTGCTATCGCGTGCGGGCTGGTGGCCCTCGTCCTCGTCGCCTTCGTCTCCTACAAGCTGCTGCGCCCCTATGTGCGCTGGTCGCAGGCGCGTGCTGCCAAACGGGCTGCACTCGACCGGGCCGAGGCAGCCACGCTTTCCGGCTCCGAAGCGTTCGACGTCAGGAAGGTGCGCGGATTTACGGGTGTCTATGTGCGCATCCTGAAGATGTTTGCAGGCAATCCGTTCGGAAACATCGCCGCCATCGCGCTGCTGATCGGCAGCTGCGCGGCGATTTTCCTTGCGTTCGCGGCAAACCCGACCGGTGTTCAGTTCTTCATTGATGAAGAACCGGAACAGGCAGTGGTTCTGGTTTCCGGTCGCGGCAACATGTCGGCTGCGGAAGCCCGCGATCTCGTCGTGCAGGTAGAAGACAGGGTCCTGTCCATTCCGGGTGTCGACAACGTCATCACCAACGCGTTCACACCCGGTGGCTCTTCCGGCGGCCCGTCCGTCGGCGACGTTCAGGACAAGCCCGCGGACGTGATGGGCGAGATCAACATCGAACTTGCAGACTTCTGCTGCCGCCGGGTGGCGAAGGAAATCTTCGCCGACATTCGTGACGCAACCAGCGACCTCCCCGGCATCAAGGTGGAGACCCGCAAGATCGAAGGCGGTCCCCCAACGGGCAAGGACGTCCAGCTGGAGATCAAGTCGACCGACTACAACGACATGGTTGCCGCTGTCGCCCGCATTCGCGAGCATGTCAACGGCATGGACACGCTGATGAACCAGGAGGACGACCGTCCCCTGCCCGGCATCGAATGGCAGATCTCCATCGACCGGGAGCAGGCCGGCCGCTACCAGGCGAGCATTGCCTCCGTCGGCAACATGGTTCAGCTTGTCACCAACGGCGTCCTGATCGGTACCTATCGTCCTGGTGACAGCGAGGACGAGGTGGACATTCGTGTGCGCCTGCCGGAAAATGAGCGGAGCATTGACCGGTTCGACCAGCTTCGCCTGCAGACGCCGCTCGGGCTTGTGCCGCTGGCGAATTTCATCAGCCGCCAACCGGCCCAGAAGGTGTCGGAGATCGTGCGCCGCGACGGGCTCTATTCCATGTTCGTGAAGGCGGCAGTGAACCCGGAAAGCGGTTCCAACCCGACAGAACAGGTTGCCGCGCTCCAGAAATGGCTGGATACGCAGGAATGGCCTGCAAACGTCTTCCTGAAGTTCCGCGGTGCGGATGAGGACCAGCAGGAATCTGGCGAGTTCCTGGTCAAGGCGATGGTGGCATCACTGTTCCTGATGTTCCTGATCCTGCTGACCCAATTCAACTCGTTCTACCAGACCATCCTGACGCTCTCGACGGTGATCCTGTCGGTGTTCGGTGTGTTGCTCGGTATGCTCGTAACCAATCAGCCATTCTCGATCATCATGACCGGGACCGGGGTTGTTGCGCTTGCCGGCATCGTGGTCAACAACGCCATCGTCCTGATCGACACCTACAACAGGTTTCTTGAAGATGGCCTTGAACCCGTGGATGCGATCCTGAAAACATCCGCCCAGCGTATCCGTCCGATCCTGTTGACAACGATCACGACCATTGCCGGCCTGGTGCCCATGGCCACCATGATCAACTTCGATTTCTTCAATCAGGTGACCTCATTCGGCGGCATCACGGCGGTCTGGTGGGTGCAGCTCGCAACAGCGGTGATCTCCGGTCTCGCCTTCTCTACGCTGCTGACGCTGCTGATGATCCCGGTCATGATCGCAGTGCCGAGTGTGTGGGCTGGCGTCTTCCGCAAAACCGTCGCCTACTTCCGGTCCAAGTCTGGAAAAGGCACAGCGGAAGAAACTCCGGAACCGGTGGCTTTCGGCGATCAGGCCGAACAGCGCCCGGCAGCAAAGGTGGTGTCCATGCCATCGCCTTCGCAGCCGAAAGCTCCTCCGCAGGAGGATCTTCCGCACGCAGCGGAATGATCCAAGAACCTTCGTCAAAAGGCCGCCGGTTTCTGGCGGCCTTTTTCGTTGACGGAAAATCCGGGTTTCAAAGTCCGAACAAACCGTCTCCCCTTGAACTTCTGCTTTCGCGGTCATATAGTTGCAACATACAACTATATAGGTCTACGCATGTCCCAGCATTCCCCCACCCTTGTCAGCGATATCCGTGCAGCGTCCCGCCAACTGGTCCGCGAATTCGGTTTTCTGGACAAGACCATCGCCGGCACCGACCTGTCAGGCTCAGGCGTCCATGCGATGATGGAGATCGGTTTGAACCCCGGCATTACCGCCAAGGAAATCTCGACAAGACTCAAACTCGAGAAATCGACAATCAGCCGCTTGCTGAAGTCACTGGAAGCACGCGGCGAAATCACGCAAACGCGGTCTGACAGTGATGGCCGATCGTTTGGCCTGAACCTGACGGAAGCCGGAAAGGCGACTTTTTCAAAAATTGACCGCTATGGCGACGCTCAAGCCCGAAGGGCTCTCGGCCGGATCAATGGCGACAAGGCGCAGGAAATTTGCGACGCCATGTCCGCCTATGCTGAGGCTCTTGCCATCCCGCAGGAAGCGCAAGCCGAACATCAGCCGCAATTCTCCATCGCCGAGGGCTATCAAACCGGGATGATCGGGGACATCGCCAGCATGCATGCCCGCACCCACGGCCACATCATCGGCATGGGCCCGACCTTTGAAAGCGTGGTTTCAAAAGCCATGGCCGAATTCATGCCGCGGGTCGACAATCCCATGAACAACAGCTGGAGCGTGCTGGAGAACGGGGCTGTCATCGGATCGATCACCATTGACGGTGAAGATCTCGGCAACAACATCGCCCATCTGCGTTGGTTCATCCTGTCGGAACGCCTGCGTGGTAAGGGACTGGGAAGAGCCCTTCTCCAGAAAGCCCTCGATCATTCGGACGGCCTCGGGTTCGACGAAATCCACCTGTGGACGCTGAAGGGTCTCGACGCGGCGCGTATGCTTTACGAAAAAAACGGCTTCACCCTTGCTGAGGAATACGTCGGTGACCAGTGGGGTAAGTCCGTCACGGAACAGAAATTCATAAGGGTGCGTCCAAAGTGAATGTGCCGCTCGCGGATGTTCCCTGCGACTGAGCGCATTTCAACCTGTCAGCGACAACGAACGGTCCGGGTCACCGCCCGAACCGTTTCATGCGTCCATTCAGCCTTTGAAGATGGAATTTCCGCCATCACACAACATCGCTGAGCCGGTAACGAAGGAACTGGCGTCCGATAACAGGAACTGAGCCGCCCCGGCGATCTCTTCAGGCTCTGCCATCCGCTTGAGGGCATGGAGACCGGCAATGTACTCGTGGAAAGCCGGGTCGTTGCCAGCCATGTCCGTCATTGTGCCGCCAGGAAGCAGCGCATTGACGCGGATGTTTTCCGGTCCGTGTTCTGCGGCCAGAACCTGCGTCAGGCCGACAAGTCCCGCCTTCGCTGCTGCATAGGCGGCCATGCCCGGGAAACCGATGCCATGGCCGACGAAAGACGAGGTGAACACAATCGAACCGCCTCCCCGCTCTCGCATGGCCGGGATCTGATATTTGGCAGCCAGAAAGGCGCTGTTGAGATTGGTTGCAACGACATGGTTCCAGGTATCAAGGCTCATGTCCGGCACTGGCCCCATTTCTCCAAGTGTGCCTGCATTGTTGAATGCAGCATCGAGACCGCCAAAAGCATCGAGCGTCGCTTTCACAGAAGCTTCGGAAAATGTGGTATCGCAGACATCGCCAACGAACAGTGCGATCCGGTTTGAGGCATGAGGCAATGACGACCGCACCTCTTCAAGACGGTCTCCCCGCCGTGCAGCCAGCATCAGGTTCGCACCTGCGTCGGCAAGAAGACGCGCGGCAGCCGCTCCGATGCCACTGCTGGCGCCGGTTATCAGAATTGTCTTTCCATCAAGCATGAGAAGGCTCCTCATTTGGTGAGGAGGCCTAATTGAACCAGAAAACCGTTCGCTCAAACCCGATTTGCGATCAGGAGCGCGTCAGCCACCGTGGTCCTTGTCCCTGTCGGCGATGTTGTCGAGATCCGTATCGCATTCGTCGCCATCGTCATCGAGACCCAGGGAAGCATCGGCGAGAATGAGTTTTCTGTGCGCCCGCCAGGAGAACGGGATGGTCAGCAGATAAAGCACCGCGCCTCCGGCAAGCATGCGGAAGGGATAGGAGACAGTCATGGCCACGATCAGCACGGCGACCAGGAACAGCGGCAGCACAAAGTCGCGGCGTACCCTCGTTCCGAGCGTCTTGCCGGAATAGGTCGGCAAACGGCTGATCAGCAGGAAAGCAACGCAGATGGTGTAGACCGCAACGAAAGCATCATCTGCAAACCAGTGGGGAAACAGGCCAAGGAAGTCCAGATAAAGCGGCAGGAGCACTGTCAGCGCCCCGGCAGGTGCCGGAACCCCGGTAAAAAAGCGCGACGCCCAGGCCGGCTTGTTCGGGTCATCCAGCGCCACATTGAAACGTGCCAGGCGAAGGGCCGCTGAAATTGCGAAGATCAGTGCCGCGATCCACCCCATGTTGCCGGCATCCTTGAGGATCCACAGGTAGAGCATCAAGGCCGGCGTTACGCCGAAATTGACGAAATCGGACAGGGAATCGAGTTCTGCTCCAAAACGCGACGTGCCCTTCATCATTCGGGCTACACGGCCGTCCAGCCCGTCCAGCACGGCAGCCACCAGAATGGCACCCACCGCAAATTCCCAGCGCTCCTCGAAGGCCATGCGGACCGCTGTGAGACCGGAGCACAGAGCCAGCAAGGTCACCATGTTCGGGATGATCAGACGCAGCGGCACACGCCGGAAACGCGGTGTCCTGCGGGCTTCGGATTGGCCATGCTCGGGCGTTTCGTTCACGATAGCCTCAGCTTACTCGGGTCAGGGACTGCGCCGGGCTTTGCGGCGCGGACAAATCGGCCAGCACGGTCTCCCCGGCAATCATCGTCTGGCCCAAGGCGACCTTTGGCTGGGTGTCAGCCGGAAAATAGACATCGAGACGTGATCCGAAGCGGATCAGACCAAACCGCTCGCCCGCAGAGAGATCTTCACCTTCGCGCACGAAACAGACGATGCGGCGGGCCACCAGACCGGCAATCTGAACGACGCCGATGCGGCCATGTCCCGTGTCGATAACCAGGCCATTTCGCTCGTTGTCTTCGCTGGCCTTGTCCAGTTCGGCGTTCAGGAACTTGCCGGCGCGATAAGCCACCCGTTCGATCCGTCCACCCACGGGCGCACGGTTCACATGGCAGTTGAACACATTCATGAAAACAGAGACCCGCATCAGCGGTTCGGAGCCCAGTTCCAGCTCCGCAGGCGGACGTGCGAGGCCGACAAGGCTTACGACACCGTCGGCCGGGGAAATCACCAGTCCTTCTCCCACCGGTGTCACCCGCTTGGGATCGCGGAAGAAATAGCAGACCCACCCAGTGAGCAAAAGCCCGATCCAGAACAGGGGATCGATGAACCAGCCGATAACGAGTGTCGCCACCAGAGCAATCGCAATGAAGGGCCAGCCTTCACGATGGATCGGCACCATGGCCTTGGAGACGGAATCGACTATCGACATACTGTTATCTTCACTTTCGGTTGCTGCCTGCCGGCAGGCGCGGTCGCGGCGAAGAGCCAAACGCACCCTTTGCGCGTTAGCTTCTGCCCCGCTTCTAGTGGCTTTTCAAGGCAAAGAGAACCGGCTTTTCTTGAAAACCACACGGTTTACGACCCGTTTTTAGTGGCTGAAGCCGTTCGGTAGTCACTCTCCCAATAGGGTGGCCGTCCGTATTTGGAAATCAGAAAATCTACAAAAGCCGTCACCTTGGGCGGGACAAACTGACTTGGCGGATAGACAGCCCAGATCGCCCCTGTGCGGGCGATCGTATAATCCTGCAGCACGGCGACCAGCCGCCCGTCGCGCAGATCCTCCCAGACATGCGCCAGCGATTTCAGACTGAGTCCAAGGCCGTGAAGCGCGGCATCGTAGGTCAGATCCCCGCTGTCCCCCTTCATGATGGGCCTGTGGACCTCAAAGGCAATCTCTCCGTCCGGTCCGTTGAAATACCAGTACGGCATGGATGCCATGGCGATACAATCGTGATTGGCAAGATCTTCCGGTGTGCGCGGCACGCCTTTGCGGGCCAGATAGTCCGGAGAGGCGCACAAGGCCCGGGGATTACCGCCAAGCTTGCGGGCGAGCAGCGAGGAATCGGTAAGCGGCGCGCCCCGCACGGCCATGTCGTAGCCTTCCTCGATGACATCCACGATCCGGTCGGAAAAATCCATTTCCAGACGAATGTCCGGATAAAGGTCATGGAATTCCACCAGATAGGGCAGAATGTGTTTGCGACCGAAAAAGGTGTTGCAGGAGAAGCGGAGCGTACCGCGTGGAGCTTCCGTTGACGCTTCCAGTATGGAGCGGGCCTGCTCGATTTCGCCAACCGCAGTACGCGCGTGCTGCAACAACACACGCCCGGCTTCGGTCAGTGTCGTGCGCCGGGTGGTGCGGGCAAAAAGCTGGGATCCGAAAGCCTTTTCGAGACCGGTCAAGCGTGTGCTGGCCGCCGATGCAGACAGGCCGATTTCCCGCCCGGCCGCAGCCATGCTGCCAAGTTCCGCGATACGGACAAAAAATTGCAGGTCTTCCAGCCTCATTATCCCACCCTTTCGAAGAATTACTTTTATGTAAGCCTCATTCTTCGAAAGTTGGCAATATGAGACAAAGGCTCACACCCTTAGCGATGGAGAGCGCCATGACACATACAGGAGATATTTTCGAAGCCCGTGCCCGCGCGGCTCGCCACGCCGAACTGCGTCACCTGGCAGGTGCAATCTCAAGCCTGTTTTTCAAAAGGGCAGCGACTGCCCCTGCTCTTCAAATGCCTTCAACAGACCAGGCAGCTTGTGACAATGACCTGAGACAGGCAACAGTTCGAGTGGCCTGAGCGGACACCGCCATTTCCTGGCTTGTCATTCAGCACAAAACGAAACACAGACCAGAGGGCTCGCTGAGCCCTGACATCTCGTAAACAGATCGACATCATTGCGGGCGCGTATGCTTTCTCAAACTCGGCCTGCGCTTTGCCTGGCCGCGATGACGACGCATCGGTATTACCACCACCTTATTTTGCCGGAACGTAGTCTGCCCTCTGGCCACGAGTGACGATGCCAAGTTCGTCGTTTTCACGCGCCGCCCGGAGCCGTTCTTCGGCTTCGTCGGCCTCGCGCTGGCGGGCCCACATGGACGCATAAAGACCGTTTTTGGCCAGCAGTTCCTGATGGGTGCCGCGCTCGGCAATCTCGCCGGCTTCCAGAACGATGATCTGATCTGCGTTCACCACGGTCGACAGGCGGTGAGCAATAACCAGCGTCGTCCGATCCTGCGAAACCTCGTCCAGGGCCGACTGAATTTCACGTTCCGTGTGGGTGTCGAGCGCCGAGGTTGCCTCGTCAAGAATAAGGATCGGTGGCGATTTCAGGATCGTCCGGGCGATGGCGACACGCTGCTTTTCGCCACCCGACAACTTCAGTCCGCGTTCGCCGACCTCTGCGTCATAGCCCTGCGGCAGCCGCTCGATGAAGTCGTGGATCTGCGCCATGCGCGCGGCCTCCCGAACTTCCTCTTCGCTGGCATCCGGGCGGCCATAGCGAATGTTGTAGGCAATCGTGTCGTTAAAGAGCACGGTGTCCTGGGGAACCATCCCGATGGCGTGTCGCACGCTTTCCTGGGTCACGTCGCGCACATCCTGACCATCTATCTCCACGGCGCCATCGGTGACGTCGTAAAACCGGAACAGAAGACGGGAAATCGTCGATTTGCCTGCCCCGGAAGGCCCAACAATGGCGACCGTTTTGCCGGCTGGAACCTCAAGATCGATCCCCTTGAGGATTGGTCGGTCGGCATCGTAGTGAAAGTGTACGTTCTTGAAGGCAATCTTGCCTTCAACAGCCTTCAGCGGGCTGGCATCCGGCTTGTCTTCGATTTCGGCCGGTACCATCAACAAGTCGAACATCGATTCAATGTCCGCAAGGCCCTGACGGATTTCCCGGTAGAGAAAGCCGATGAAATTGAGCGGAATGGAAATCTGCATCAGCAGGGCGTTGATCAGGACAAAGTCGCCAATTTTCTGCTCGCCCGCCAACACGGCCTGTGCAGACAGCCCCATGCAGGCCGCCATACCAATCCCGAGAATGACCGCCTGGCCGAAATTGAGCCAGGAAAGGGACGTCCAGGTTTTCGTGGCGGCACTTTCGTATCTTGCCATGGACACGTCGAAGCGCTCGGCTTCCATGTTCTCATTGCCAAAATACTTGACCGTTTCAAAGTTGAGCAGACTGTCGATGGCCTTGGAATTGGCATCCGTATCGCTGTCATTCATTTCCCGGCGAATGCTGATGCGCCAGTTCGAGGTTTTGATGGTGAACCAGACATAGGCAACAATCATCACCGCGACGATGACAACATAGAAAAAGCCGAACTGGTACCAGATCACCGCCGCCATGATGGCAAATTCCAGAACCGTCGGAATGCCGTTCAAGATGGTGAAGCGGACAATCGACTCAATGCCCTTGACGCCGCGTTCGATAACCCGGCTGAGCCCGCCTGTCCGCCGAGCAAGGTGAAAGCGCAGGGAAAGCTGGTGCAAGTGGCGAAACGTCAGAATCGCCAGCTGGCGCACGGCATGCTGTCCGACCCGGGCAAACAGGGCATCGCGCAACTGGTTGAAAGCCACCGCCATGACGCGGGCCGCGTTATAGGCAAGCACCAGCATGACCGGAGCCACAAGAAAAGCAGGCAGGTTTGAGTCTTCCCCCGTCAACGCATCCGTTGCCCAGGCGAAGAAATATGGCGACAGGACCGTCACGATCTTGGCAATGATCAATGCGAAGATGGCGAACAGGACACGCTGCTTGAGATCCGGCCGGTTTGACGGCCAGATGTAGGGCCAAAGATTGGCCAGCGTCGCGAAGATACTGCCATCGTCTGCATTGACGGGCTTGCGGATGTGCGGTTGAGCGGATTGGCTGCCGGAAGCCGCAGCCGTAGGCTTTTGCGGCGTGGTCGCTGACTGATCGTTCACATAAAATCTCCAGGCCACAGAAGGTGGCCGTTCGGGTTAGTCTGTCGTGGAAACCGAATGTGAGCCGGCTGGCTGCTCTGTCTCTTCAGGCTGCGCCGCATTCAGGCGCTCCCAGAAATGACTCGTCCGGCATTCGGCCTGCCTGAGCATTTGCCAATTGAGCGCGTAGTGGCAGTTTCTGCCCCGCGTGTCACACAACAGAAGCCCTGCGTCCTTCAGGACCTGCAGGTGCTGGGACACAGTCGACTGGGCCAATGGCAGATGACTGACGATCTCACCGCAGCAAGCGCCCTTTTGACTTGCAAGCTGCTGGATGATTGCCAGCCGGGCCGGATGTCCAAGCGCGCGGAAAATAGCCGCAAGTTTCTCGCAGCTTGCAAGATCTTCCGTTTCGTCCTTGCTGTTTCCACCCGCCGGCAGATCCGTCCCGCTCATGGGGCGGTTTCCTCATTACAATTATTTGTTTCATCGTTGATATGCGATGAAAGGCAAGAAAGACAAGGGGCCGCGGCAAAAAGGCCGAGGCTCGTTCCACCCCCGACCCTTGTTGCTCATGTTTCGCGAAGGCGTCCTGTCGAGCCCTGTCTGAAGAGCACCGATGCCGGTCCTTCCCAGGTTTTCAATTGGAAGATTAGAAATAATCCAAGGACTTAGGCGATTTTCCCGGCGTTCGGTCAGGCCAGGCAAATGTCGTCCCGTCGCGTGATGCGATGTCTTCAGCAGGAACCGCCGGCTCTCAACCGTTGTTTCCTTTCGGCTTCGGCCAGTTCAGATCGCCCTCAGGTGTCAGGAACACCTGTCCCGGATAGATCAGGTCCGGATTGCGGATCTGCTCCTGGTTGGCCTTGTAGATCGTGGTGTAGCGGAAGCCCTCGCCATAAAGACGACGGGAGATGCGCCAAAGATTGTCGCCCTTGCGGATGATCACCACCGGCAGGGATTTCTTGACTTCCGCCCCCTGGCCTTCAGCCCCCGCTCCCTCGCCGCTTGCGATGACCTTTGTCAGCACAATCTGCTTGTCTTCTTCCTTCTCGAAGGTAACGGCTGCACGAGCGTCGACCGAATTGCCATCCTCGCCAATCAGATCGGCGCGAATCTCGACATTGCCTTCGTCAACATTCTTGCCGCCCTGGACGAGCCATTTGCCGCTCGAGCCGACCTTGGCCTCACCCTGAAAATCGTCGTCGACATATACGCGGACGGATGAGCCTGGTTCTCCGGTTCCGGCGATGAAGACCTTGTCCTTTTCGGATTCCACAGCTTCGACGGTCACGGTCGGGGCGTCAGCAGCCGCCTCGGGAACGGC
This sequence comes from Stappia sp. BW2, assembly GCF_008107695.1. GTDB lineage: Bacteria > Pseudomonadota > Alphaproteobacteria > Rhizobiales > Stappiaceae > Roseibium. The sequence goes on from NZ_VIRG01000066.1 coordinate 138,051, forward strand.
AGCCGCTTCATCCTTGCTGGCAGAGGCAACGACGGTGCTGCTCCCCTGCTGCCCGCCAGCATCAGCCGTGTCAGACGCTGCCTGCTGGCGGGCGTCGGTAGATGGAGCTGCACCCGCCGCTGGCGCTGACGCAACTTCTGTCGCTCCAGCTGGCGTATCTGTGGCTGGTTGGCCTTGGGCTTCAGCCGAGGAAGCGGAAGCAGTGATGCCGTTTGTTTTCGTTTCGGCAGACGCAACTGCGGTCTGGTCCTGGACGTCCGCGGCTTTTTCGTTCAGTGCCGTGGACAGCGCCTTGGAAGCTGATTGCTGGTTTTTAGCCACACTCGCGGCTGTTTCTGCCGGTGTTTTGCCGGCAGCAGATTCAGTCTCTAAGGCTTGTCCTTCTGCCTGCGCGGCGGTGCCTTCTTCTGTAGATGTTGCAGTCGTTGCCGAGGCAACCTGTTGTTCGGTCGCAGGTTTCTGCAGGATGTCGGACGGACCATCTGGCGTGTTCAGCACCACGAGGGGCTGTTCCTTGCCGCCTTTGGGCAGCGAAACGGCAAGCCGTTCTTCGGAGGTGGCAATCGCCTTTCCGGTGTCGTCATGCACTTCCAGGCCAACGTCATAGTCGCCCGGCTTCAACGGCTCATCCAGAATGATGGTCCATTCGCCCACTTCGTTGGCGATGCTCTTGCCGACTACCTTGCCGTTTGCGGTCAGGGCAACAATGGCACCTGCAACAGAGCGGCCGGCCACGACCGTTTCCCCGGTCGGCTCCACCCCGACAACGTCAAAATGCGGACCGGCTTTTGCAGCGTCCACAGCCGGCTCGTCTTTCGCGGTGTCCGCCTGAGCGGTTTTCTCTACCGTGTCATCTGCGTTTGTTTGCGACCCATCGGATTGCTGCGCAGTCGATTTGTCGCCGGAAACGGTCGGCGTTGCGGCGATGTCGGCGCCGTTTTGAAATGGCAGATGCCCTGTGTCGCGGTAAATATACCCTGTTACCAGGGCAGCCAGGCCTACGGGCACGGCTACGATCAAAGTCCAGATGAGTGTCTTGTTGTTCATTTTGCGTCCCGCCGGGAAAGCTGCCAGCTGATGCGGCGCTCTCCAAATCCGTTCCCCTGTTTACACCCTTCCGGGTGCTGCCTGTCTCAGCAGATCCCCTGGCTTTGCCAGCCCTGTTTTGCTTTGTTACCGGCCATCTTCAGATCCCGTTTCATGCATAACCGTCTTTTCCGGGCGCGGCAAGAAAACCTGGTTCAGAACCAGGGCCGCTCAAACAGAATGCTTGACCTTTTGCCGGTCTGAATGCCACATCTTTGCGTCATGAATACGGTTTCTCAAAATCAGCTTACAAGCGTCTGTGTTTATTGCGGGTCCAGCTTTGGGTCCGACCCGGCACACGAAGCCTCCGCCACGCGTCTGGGACAGCTCATCGCCGAGGCTGGTCTTCGACTTGTCTACGGCGGCGGATCTGTCGGCCTCATGGGAACGGTGGCGAACGCCGCGCTCGAAGCCGGCGGCAAGGTGACGGGGATCATTCCGCGTTTCCTTGAAAAACGCGAGGTGATGCTCGACACGCTGGAAGACCTGATCGTCACGCGGGACATGCATGAACGCAAGCATCTGATGTTCGAGAAAGCCGACGCCTTCATCGCCTTGCCCGGCGGCGTCGGGACGCTGGAAGAAGCTGTCGAAATGATGACCTGGGCTCAGTTGGGCCAGCACCGCAAGCCGGTGGCACTGGCCAACATCAACGGTTTCTGGTCTCCCCTGCTGGAACTTCTGGATCACATGCGGGCGCAGGGATACATCCGTCCGGACACGGAAGTTCCCTATCTTGTTGCCCGGTCCGTAGACGATATCCTGCCCATGTTGCGCCGGGCCATCAACGGCGAACCCCTGCCTGCAGAAGACGCCTGCGCGACGGTAACCGATCTGTAAAACCCTACAATGTATAATGTATTGTAATACTTTCGCGCGACTGTGATTGTCGGAACCACTTCGAGTTACAGCTCTCGAAGTAGAATGGAACCTTGTGTAAGACGCTGGCAGAACAGGCTACTCGATGCAAACTACCCTTGTTGTTGAGGACGCAGCATTTTTCGAGAAGGCAATCGTCAAGAAACTGCATGAAGTTGGCCGCAATCAAATCATGGTAGCGAGAAGCTACGAAGAAGCCGAAAACTGCCTCAATCTGCCGATTGGCGAACCCGACCTCGCTCTTGTCGACCTGACCCTGCCGGACGCGCCGGATGGCGAAATCGTCGACCTGTGCGAAAAGTGGAACATTCCCACCATCGTTTTCACCAGCCGGTTCGACCCGAAAACCCGAAGCAAGTTTATGGAAAAGGGCGTCATCGACTATGTTCTGAAAGATTCTCCCGGCAGCTTGAACTATGTCACGGACCTGATCAGAAAGCTGGCTCAGAACCCGAAGATCGGCATTCTGATTCTGGACGATTCAGCAGTCGAGCGGGAGCTGATTTCGAACATCGTCGGCAAGCATCTTTACAAGATCTATCAGGCGGCCTCCGCCGACGAAGCTCTTCAAACCCTGAAGGAACACAAGGACATCAAGCTGGTTCTGGCGGATTATTTCATGCCGGACAAAGACGGCTTTACCTTTCTGAAGGCAGCTCGCCGGGTACATGCCCCGGAACAAGTCGGCGTTATCGGCATGTCGTCCTATGCCAATCCGGACAACCGGGTGAGGTTCCTGAAATACGGCGCGGCGGATTTCGTCGACAAGAACTGCCCGCCGGAAGAACTTCTGCTGCGGGTATCGCAAAACCTCGATTACATCTACCGGATCGAAGAACTCAACAACATGGCGATGCGGGATGCTCTCACAGGGCTCCACAACCGCCGCTATCTGCTGGAGAAAACAACCAGGGCGATTGAGTCCTGGCCGGCTTCCGAAGGGCGCGCGCACTGGCTGGCCCTGCTGGACCTCGACTCCTTCAAGGCCATCAACGATTCACTCGGGCATGATTTCGGCGATGCGGTTCTGGTCAGCTTTGCCCGACATCTGATGAAGCTCGCCGGCGACGGCGACATTGTCTCGCGGCTCGGCGGCGACGAGTTCTGCATCGTTTTCCGGGACAAGAAAGAGACTGAGGTCATCGAAGGGCTGCAAAACCTTCTGGACGCTATTCAGACGTCACCCGTCCGGCAGGACGGCGACGAACACTTGATGAAGACCAGCATCGGAGCAGCGCAGCTGGAAGGCGGAAAGTTCGGCGATGCGCTGAAAACCGCCGACCACAGACTGTATGCCGCCAAACGCAGTGGCCGCGGACGCTTGGTCTACACTGACTAGAGACAAGTCTTGCTTCAACTGAGGGATAGGCCACACACCCTGCCCCCGCAAACGCTGGTTCAGTGCCGGTAGCGGCGCCAGCTGTCGTAGGAAAACACGGCAAGAGCAGCCCAGATCATTCCGAAGGTCATCAGCGTCGTCGAGTCCAGCGGCTCACCCCAGAGATAGACGGCCATCAGAAAGTGCATGGACGGAGCCATATATTGCATCAGCCCGAGCATGAAGAGCGGCAGGCGTCTGGCGGCGGCTGAAAAACAGATCAGGGGCAAGGCCGTGACGATCCCCGTGCCCACGAGGGCAAGCAGAACCGGAGGATCATTCAACACCAGCGCATCCTCGCCCCAGCTCAGGCTCAACAGCATGTAACCGGCTGCGAGCGGAAACAAAACGATGGTTTCCACAAACAGCCCTGTCGTTGCCTTAACGGGGGTGACCTTGCGCACGTAGCCATAGCCGGCAAAGGAAAACGCCAGCACAAGCGACACCCAGGGCAAGCCACCGGCCAGGATCGCCTGCAACACCACGGCAACGGCAGCAACCCCAACGGCAATGCCCTGCCAGGTTGTCAGTTTTTCCCTCAGCACGAACAGGCCAACCAGAATACTGACCAGCGGATTGATGAAGTATCCGAGCGAAATATCCAGCACATGATTTTGAGCGATGGCCCAGACGAAGGTCAGCCAGTTGACGGCAATCAAGGTGGCCGACACCGTCAGCCCCATCAGCACCCTCGGCTGGCGGAAAACATCGTACACTTCATGCCAGCGGCCGCGCGCATAGAGAAACAGGCCGACAAACAGCACCGACCAGAGAATGCGATGCGACACCACCAGGTCTGCCGGAACGGTCTCCGTCAGTTTGTAGTAGGCCGGAAGAAAGCCCCACATGCCATAAGCCGCCAGGCCGAACAGGAGGCCGTGACGGAGTTCGGTGCTCGCTTCGGTGCTTGTCACCGTCTGCGACATGGCATTGCCTTTCTGGTGCCTGAACAACCCGTGGCCGGGGTCAGGTCACGTTGGATTTCATCAGCGCGAATGTGATGGAGTCGACCAGGGCCTGGAACGAGGCGTCGACGATGTTGGAGGATACCCCGATCGTGAACCAGCGCCGGTGCGTGACGGTATCCTGACTTTCGATCAGAACGCGTGTAACCGCGCCCGTGCCACCATTGAGGATGCGCACCTTATAGTCAATCAGTTCCAGACCATCGATAGCCGACTGATATTTCCCCAGATCCTTTCGCAGCGCCATGTCGAGGGCGTTGACGGGGCCGTTGCCCTCGGAGACCGACATCCGGGTCTCGCCATCCACATCCACCTTGACCACGGCTTCTGAAACGGTGACCAGATCACCGATTGCATTGAACCGGCGCTCCACCATCACACGGAAGGATTCGACCACGAAGTAACGCGGCACCTCGCCCAGCTCCCGGCGGGCGAGCAGCTCAAAAGAGGCGTCGGCAGCTTCATAGGCATAGCCTTCGGCTTCGCGCTCCTTGACCTTTGCCAGCAGTAGGTCGAGACACGGGTCGGCCTTGTCGACGTCGATGCCGACCCGGGCCAGTTCGCCCAGAAGATTGCTCTTGCCAGCCTGGTCCGACACCAGCACCCGGCGGTGGTTGCCAACGCTTTCCGGCGTGACATGTTCATAGGTCTGCGGATCTTTCAGGATCGCCGAGGCATGAATGCCCGCCTTTGTGGCAAAGGCGGTCTCGCCCACATAGGGCGCCTGCCGGTCCGGAGACCGGTTGAGGATTTCGTCGAACGCGTTGGAGATCGCAGTGATCTCCTTCAGCTGCTCATCGCTGACGCCGATCTCGAACCTGTCGGAAAATGCCGGTTTCAATTTGAGCGTCGGAATCAGGGTAATCAGGTTGGCGTTGCCGCAGCGCTCACCAAGGCCATTCAAAGTCCCCTGGATCTGGCGCACGCCTGCGTCCACCGCTGCCAGCGAATTGGCGACAGCATGGCCGGTGTCGTCGTGGGTATGGATGCCAAGGTGCGTTCCGGGAACGACCTCCTGGACCTTGGTGACGATGTCGAAAATCTCGTCGGGCAATGTGCCGCCGTTGGTGTCGCACAGAACCACCCAGCGGGCTCCGGCCTGGTAGGCGGTGCGGGCGCAGTCGAGCGCATAGTCCGGATTGGCCTTGAAACCATCGAAGAAGTGTTCGCAATCGATCATCGCTTCCTTGCCGGCAGCTACCGCCGCGGTGACGGTCTCATGGATCGAATCCAGATTTTCCTCGTTGCTGCAGCCAAGCGCGACCCGCACATGATAGTCCCACGCCTTGGCCACAAAGCAGCAGGCATCTGAACTGGCGGACAGTATTTCCTGAAGCCCCGGATCATTGGCGGCCGACCGGCCAGCGCGTTTGGTCATGCCAAAGGCGGTGAAGGTGGCCCTGCGCGTTCTCTTTTCACTGAAGAACTCGCTATCGGTCGGGTTGGCGCCCGGATAGCCGCCTTCAACGTAGTCGACGCCAAGACGCTCCAGCAGTTCAGCGACAACAACCTTCTCGTTGACGGAGAAATCGACCCCGCTGGTCTGGGCACCGTCCCGCAGTGTCGTATCGAAAAGAAAAAGCCGTTCCTTGGTCATATCCGTTTCCTGAGCAGCGTTGAGCTGTCTTTTATTCGTTGTCGTTAGCCCCGGTGCGAACCGGAGGCCAGGTGTCCGTATCGTGGTCGGGGTGCTGGAAAGAGACCAGCGACGCCAGAAAAGGTGCTGCCTCCAAATCGTCTTCCGTCACCCGTTCGGGAATTTGCCCCATGCGGTCGGTGTAAGGCAGCTTCGCTTCTACCCCGAACTGAATGGTCGGCGGGATCTGCGAGGGATCATCAAAACTTCCGATAGCCAGTGCGATGCCGTCCGGCGCCTCGTAGGTCAGCGGAGTGCCACACTCGGCGCAAAAGCCCCGGTACGCGTGATTGGAGCTTTGGAAATGCTTCAGTGACCCGCGTGTCCAAACAAACCTGGAGGTCTCCGGCACGCTGACCAGCGGCGCGTAAAAGCTGCCGAGGGCTTTCTGGCACATGCGGCAATGACAAATGGAAGCCTCGCCCAGAGGCCCTTCGACCTTGAACCGCAGGGCCCCGCACTGACAGCCGCCGCTCAGTTTGTGAACACCACCAGCCATCAGAGGTGCTCCTTGTCACAAGCGTTCAGGATCTTGCGGCAGACACTGTCAAGGTCCTGCATGACCTCCGCATTCCAGAAGCGCAGGGTCGTCCAGCCAAGAGCCTGAAGTTTGCGAACACGGGCGGCATCGCATGCCAGACCCCGCGTTTCCCCGTGCTGGGAACCATCGAGTTCAACGATCAATCGATTGGCAGGCGCCGCAAAGTCGACAATAACCCCTTCGATCGGCATCTGCCTGCGAAAGGAAATCCCCTCCAGCCGCTGCGCCCGGATCACCTGCCAGAGCCTCTTTTCGGCGTCCGTCATTTGCGAGCGCAGGCGTTTGGCGTTTGATCCAAGTTGCTTGGAAGCAGACTGGTGCGGCATGTAGCGCGCCCCTTGCCGAGATCGATACCCGGCATATGTCGCGAAGGTCACATCCCCCCCTCTGTCCCTTGCAGGGACATCTACCCCACAAGGGGGGAGACAGGTATGTGAGGCACCTCGGAGCCAAACAGTGAGATCCTGACTCAGTCCGACTTTCAGAGATTTCCCCGTCTGCCCCTTGTAGCGTCGGGTGCCAGAGTGAAGCTGGGCGGCATACGCCCCTCTTCCCCCTTGCGGGGGAGATGTCCGCGCCAGCGGACAGAGGGGGGTATCCCGTCTTTCCGCCCGGCACAATCTCACCGCTTTACCTCCCAGGTGGTCACGCGAGCACCGGTTTCTGAGTCTTTTGAATCCTTTAGAAGAATTCCCTGAGACGTCAGATCGTCCCGGATCGCATCGGCTTCCGCCCAGTTCTTGGCATTGAGGGCCTCCAGGCGTTTTTCGATAGCCGCCTGAATACCGGCTTCATCAACCCCCGAGAGATCCGCCTTGACCGGATGAACGCCGAGGAGCGCAGCGGATGCCGAGAAAACCTCCAGCTTGGCGGGATCCTTGGAAGCCTCGCCGGCGAGCGCGTGGAGTGCCTGGATCGCGCCTGCCGTGTTCAGGTCATCCAGAAGGGCGTCCAGCACTTCGGCGGCGGGAGCTGCGTCCGTTTCGACCGGATCGGGCCAGCGCGCCAGCAGATTTTCCGCTTCTTCCAGCTTGCGCTTGGAGAAGTCGATCGGCTCACGGTAGTTGGTCATCAGCATGGCAAGGCGCAGCACTTCGCCCGGCCACTTGCGACCGCCGAAGCTGTCTGTCTCCAGAAGCTCCTGAATGGTGAAGAAGTTGCCCTCGGACTTGGACATCTTCCGGCCTTCCACCTGCAGGAAGCCGTTGTGCATCCAGTAGTTGGCCATCACCTTGGTGCCATGCGCGCAGCGGGACTGGGCGATTTCGTTTTCGTGATGCGGGAAGATCAGATCGAGCCCGCCACCGTGGATATCGAAAACTTCACCCAGATGGTGCGCACTCATGACCGAGCACTCGATGTGCCAGCCAGGACGGCCCCTGCCCCACGGACTGTCCCAGCCGGGCTCTTCTTCGGAAGAAAGTTTCCAGAGTACGAAGTCGCCAGGGTTCTTCTTGTGCGCTTCCACCGCGATGCGGGCGCCGGCAAGCTGCTCGTCCAGTTTGCGCTTTGACAGGCCGCCGTAGTCGGGCATGGACTGGGTGTCGAACAGCACCTCACCGCCTGCCCGATAGGCGTGGCCTTTCTCGATCAGTGCCTCGATCATCTCAACCATGCCGCCAATATGCTGGGTCGCGCGCGGTTCGATGCTCGGCTCCAGTACGCCAAGAGACTTGATGTCCTTGTGGAACTGGTCGGCCGTCGTTTGCGTCACCCGGGCAATGGCTTCGTTGAGCGGCAAATCGGGAAAATCGCGCAGGGCCCGTGCGTTGATCTTGTCATCAACGTCGGTGATGTTGCGCACGTAGGTAACGTGCTCCGCACCATAAAGATGGCGTAGAAGCCGGAAGAGCACGTCGAAGACAATGACCGGTCGCGCGTTGCCGATATGTGCAAAGTCATAGACGGTCGGTCCGCAGACATAGAGACGCACATTCCCGTCATCGATCGCCCGGAAGTCTTCCTTCTGGCGCGTCAATGTGTTGGTGAGCTTCAAGCCCTTGAAAGTGCCGGATATCTCTGTCTCAGCGGCGCTCATGTCAAACGGTCTCCTGGCCGGCTGGCCGGGCGGTCCGTCTCAAAGGAAATTTTGCCAAGAGGGAACGGCCACAGCCAGCGGTGTCGCTAGCTGCAAATAATGGTGATCGAAATGATGTTCCGTGTGGCCGTCATCATGGTGCGCTTTATGGACCGGAAAACAGAACCCGGTCAAGGCTGCTGTTGCCGCCAGAACACCAATTTCCCTGTGTTGTGGCGCAGGTACGTCACCGCGGCAGACAATTTTCGAAACCGGCACACCATCTCCTGCAACGGAAACAATTGTGAACCGTTATAGAAGGACAAAGTAGCTGAACTGAGTTCAATTGCTCGCAAGATGCACTAGACTTTGCCGGCTGGGAATCAAAGGGGGCATTTCCGATGGGAATGATTTACACGTGCCGTAACAGATATGTCGGTCTTCTTTTCACACTGACAGCGTTTTTGTCAGGACCACTTTCGGCATCCGCCGCCGAGGCCCCAGCCCAGACCAAGGCTCCTGTGGCGAGCGAGACTCAAGTCGTCCCGTCCCCTGCTGTCAACGAGCCGCAAACCCCGATTGCCAAGGCAATTCAGGCGCAGATGTCGCCGGACGTGCCCGAGGGCCTGGCGCTTTACTATGGCGAACGCGCATTTGCCCCCATCTGGTTCACTGAAAACGGCTTGACGGAGGATGCTCACCTGGCGATCGCCGCAATGGCAGCGGCGAACGACCACGCACTCAACCCCAACAATTACGATCCCCTCGGCTTTATCAAGCGCTCGGAAACCTCTCAAAGTGAGGAAGAATGGGCCCAGTTCGATCTGGACCTGTCCGTTCAGTTCCTCCGCTATGCGACCCATCTTTCCTCAGGCCGCGTCCAGCCCAACAAGGTCAACAAGGCCCTGAACCTGTTTCCCGACCGACCAGATCCCAAAGTCCTGTTTGAAAATGCAGAACAGGCCGTGGATTTCGGAGCGTTTCTGGAGAGCCTTGCCCCACAGACCGACAATTACGCCCGCCTGAAGCGGCGGCTTGCGCAATACCGGGAAAAGGCGGCAGCCGGCGGCTTTACGTCGGTGCCTGATGGTGAAGTTCTGAAACCTGGCATGAGCGATCCGCGCCTTGCCGTTCTGCGAACCCGGCTGATGGAAGAGGACATTCCAGGCGCAGCCGACCATACCGGCGACATCTACGATGGTGCGCTGGTGGAAGCCGTGAAGCTGTTTCAGGAATATCACGGCCTTGCGACCGACGGCGTCATCGGCAAGGACACGATTGCCCAGCTCAACATCCCCATTCAGGACAGGCTCATCCAGATGGAACTCAACATGGAGCGGCGGCGCTGGATGCCGGACGATCCAGGGGAGTTCTATGTCTTCGTCAATCTGGCAGACCAGAACCTGAAAGTGGTACGCGACGGCAAGACCATTCACACAGCGCGGGTCGTCGTGGGCAAGCCCTACCATGCGACGCCGGTGTTCTCCGATCGGCTGGAATATGTGGAGATCAACCCTTACTGGAATGTGCCCTACTCCATTGCCACCAAGGAATACCTTCCGAAACTGAAACAGAACCCGACAGCGCTTAACAGCAAGAGTATTCGGATCTTTCAGGAAGGCAATGAAATCGCGCCGACACAGGTTGCCTGGAACAGCTATTCCGGTGGCAACTTTCCGTTCCGCCTGCGCCAGGATCCGGGGGCGGACAATGCGCTCGGCCGCGTCAAGTTCATGTTCCCGAACCGGTTCAACATCTACATTCACGACACCCCTTCCAAATCCCTGTTCTCCAGGGCCGAGCGCGCCTTCAGCCACGGCTGCATTCGCGTCTCGGATCCTTTTGCCCTGGCGGATATTCTCCTGGTCGATTCAGATGCAAAACCCGGGCACTGGGAAGCCATCCGCGACAGCGGAGAGCGCACAGTCGTCAAGCCGAAGGTCGAGATAGACATTCATCTGACCTATCTGACCGCATGGATGAACAAGGACGGATCGACCCATTTCAGAAAAGACATCTACAACCGCGACAAAGTGCTTCTAAAGGCACTGCGTGAAGCGATGACACAGAACCTCTGACAGGACAAACCCTTGTTATATAACAATTTTATCCCTGTTTACGTATCTGAACGTTAGCTGAATACGACACTCAGCATGGGTTCAAGGCGGCCCCACTAATCTCCAGTCAATCGATACGGATTGCCATCTGGAGTTACCCCATGCTGAACCGCCTTTTCGTCCTCATGTTCCTCGCCATCATCCTGGGCGGCCCGTTTGCGGCCATCATCGCGATCACCGACGGCACCAAGGCGTTTGGCCAGGAAGCTCAGCAGAAAGGCATGTGCCTGACCACCGGCACCGGCTGCGGCAACGGAAATATTATTGTCACAGTGGCCGGTCGGATATAAAAGCACGTTCGCGAGCGTTGATGAGACCGGTACAAGTTGCCCTGGCAAAGGGTGTATCTTTAAAGTTGAGACACCTTGAAATCAGTGGGAATCTTACTCGCAACCAATCACGCAGAGGAAGTTCCAGCCTCTTTGCTTGCAGTTTACTCCGATGTTTGGCAAGGTCTTCCCATGGACTACAAAGCACTAGAAGATAAAGCACAAGCTGCAGCTGATTTCTTAAAGATGATGGCATCCGCGCCGAGATTGCTGTTGATGTGTCTTGTCCTCGACAACGAACGTAGTGTTGGCGAACTGGCGGAAAAAACCGGCATGCGCATGCCAACCGTTTCGCAACAGCTTGCGCTTCTCAGGGCGCAGGGCCTCGTCACCACCCGCCGCGAAGGCACAACTATTTATTACCAGCTCGCCAGCGAACCGGTTCGGGACATCATGTCCGTGCTTTACAAGAATTTTTGCGCGGATACAGAACTGCCCGGCCCCCAGCAAATGGAAACGCTGGACGCGGATTGATCCGCGCCCCTCAGAGACATCAGTCTTCAGCCTCAGTCCTTCAAAAAGTCACCGCATTTGGGCGGTGGCTGATCGCCCCAGGGCATCAACGGAACGGTCGAAGTCGAGTTCTTCGGGCTACCCTCGATCAGCTTGTCGGAATAGACCAGATAGACAAGAACGTTCCGCTTGGCGTCGCAGCCACGCACGATGCGCATTTTCTTGAAGATGAACGAACGGCGCTGGCGGAACATTTCCTCGCCCTGTTCGAAGTTCTCCTTGATCGTGATCGGACCCACCTGACGGCAGGCCAGAGACACGTCTGAAACTTCTTCCGCGACACCCAGCCAACCGGAAACGCCCCCCTTCTCCGGAACGGTGAAGTGGCAGGCGACACCGTCAACGATAGGGTCGTCTATCGCGTAGGTCGCCAGCTTGTGGTCGGGCGTGAGAAACTTCCAAACGGTCGACTTCTTGAAGATCAGGTCAGGCTCGTCCGCCGCAAGGGCAGCGCCCATGCCTTGCAGCAGCAAAGAGGCGCCAAGGGCGGCAGCAACCAGAAAACGCATTAGAAATCCTCCAGATTTTCGACCGCCAGAACATGTGGGGTTCACGAACGCGCGATCAAGCGTTGAGCACAAAACAAAACGCGCGCCCAGATGGCGCGCGTCTTACGAGTTGTCTTTACCGGATTTTCAAAGCGCTGTTAGCGGGCGTCTTCAAGAACCTTGTCGGCAGAGGTTTTGTCAGATGACGCGGTTTCAGCTTTGTCTGACGGCTTATCATCTTCAACGATGTCGCCTGCCGAAAGTTCCATGTCTTCGTCATCTGCCGCAACGTCTTCTTCAGAACCAAGCGCAAGCGAGGCGGCAAACTCGCTGTCCGACACGAGATCGGACGCCTTTGCCTCGCTGCCGGCAAGGGGTGCCTCGGCATCTGCTTCCTGCGACGGAGCATCGCTCGAAGCAGTGTCTTCTACAGTCTGATTAGACGTGGCATCCGCAGTGGCAACCGCTCCGTCCAGCGCGTCGTACAGATCGACGATCCGTTCCCGCGTCCAAACCTGCGGCTGGTCCAGGCCAAGCGCCTCGTCATAAGCCCGTGCGACGCTGATTGGCAGATGGAACTCAAAGTCGGTCCTCGACCCGAAGCGACCGGCCAATGCGTCGTAAACCGCCTGAAAGGTCTCTTTCAGCCCAAGGCCCCGCTCAACACATGCAGCGGCGGCATCCCGGAGGGTAATAACAAAATCGCGGGTTGTTTCCACTGCGGTCGCAACGGCTTGCGCGCCGACTGCAGATTTCCCCCGGCCCGGCATCAGCGCGGTTGGCCGGAAGGCCGTGATACGGTCGAGCGCGCGGGGCCAGTCGGCCAGATGCGCGTCTCCGCAATAGGGAACGGCGGCTTTCTGCACCAGATCACCAGCAAAGATCACGCCGCTCTGCGGCACCCAGACCACCAGATCACCCATCGTATGAGCCCGGCCCAGATGCATCAGCCGAACCTCCACCCCGCCAAGATCGATAGTCATCGACGAGGCTATGGTCATGGACGGCTTGCTCACGCCTGCCCGTACAGGGAGACCGTTGAACAACGCGGTGTCCCGCTCCCGCGCCACGCGAATCTCTTCAACGCCGCGCGTTTCCATCATCCGCTTGGTAAGATCGGACGCGATGATTTCTTCGGGCTCAAACGCCAAGGCCCCAAGCGTATTGTCGGCATGGAAGTGGGTCAGAACGACTTGCTTGACCGGCTTGTCCGTAAGCTCGCGAACCTTCTTCAGAACCTTCTCGGCAAGTGCCGGGGTTGCCTGCGCATCGACAATCAGCACACCCTTGCTGCCGATGACAACTCCGGTGTTTGAACAGCCATCCGCACTATAGGCATAACAGCCGCGTCCAAGTTCCTCGAACCGTTCGTTTTCGCCCGGAACAACTTCGGATCTGTTTGTCATCTCTACCATTGCGGTCTCGCTTTCCTGCCAGATGCCTGACTGCATATATCGGCCTGCGCCAATGTTGCCGCGCATTTTCCTGTTGACTGCAGCGTCTCAGTTTCGATGTCTGATTCGCAATTTTTCAATTACCAATTCCTTAAATATTCCTTCTTTATCAACAGATAGATCGGCTCATTCGCCCTATTTTGACTGCGCTTGATAAAGCTCTCCGTCACGCTTGCTTTCTATCCTGTTACTTTTTCGGAACTGGCCCGGGTGTCTTTCCAGCATTATTCATTAGGATATACTTGCTAGTCAAAGAAAATGGCCGGATAACGGCATTGTTCATCTGCCTGCTCAATCGGGCATAACGAAGCTCCAAGGCGTCGACTTATACATGTGCGATCAGCAACGGCCCAAATCCGCTGCCCCCTCCGGCAAGGAACCTGCCAAACCAGTCCTGAAGCTGGGCGCTTTTCTGCCTTACAGGCTAAACCATCTGGCGGAGACCGTCAGCAGGTCCCTTTCCAGAATCTATGCAGACACATACGGCATTGGCATTCCCGAATGGCGGGTGCTTGCAACACTTGGCGAACACAAGGCCATGACAGCCCGGGACATCAGCCAGGCAACGTCCATGCACAAGACCAAGGTCAGCCGGGCCGTCGCAGCGCTGGAAAAACGCGATCTTCTCGTGCGTGACAAGAACAGGAACGATCAGAGGGAGCAGAGCTTGAGCCTGTCGGAAAAAGGCAACGCCATGTACGAAGACATTGTTCCGCAAGCGCTCGCCTACTCAAAAAACCTGGAAGACGCATTGACCGAGGAACAGAAATCCGTCCTGGACGAGGTTTTTGAACGTCTTCACGAAGCTGCCCGAGCCGGCCAAAGCGACTGAAACTTTTCATGGTTCTGCCGTTTCGCCATTAACCTAACGTGAGAGCTTTCGTTGCTATTGATATGATCGGCAGCGATAGTACAGGTGATCGGCCGGGAGCCGATACGGCGTGAAAAACACGCTGCAGGGGTTGGGTGATGAGACGTTGTTGGTCTGGCAGGTCAAAGGTTTTGGCACGCGCTGTTGCGCTCACTGCCGGACTGATGCTGGGCGCACAAGCGGCAAGCGCCGCCAGCTGCTCCAGCCTGAAAGCCGAGCTTCAGCGGCTCGAACAGCGTTCCAGCGCACAATCCCCCGCGGCCCGCAAATGGAGCACCGCGAAGTCCCAGCAGCAAAAAGCGATCAATGCGGCGGAACGGGACGCGACCTATTTCGGATGTGCCTCTACCGCTTCGTCCAAATGCAAAGGTCTCAACGGCAAGATCAAACGCATGAAGGCCAACCTCGCTGCAATTGAACGGCAGCTTGCCAAATCAGGCGGAGGATCGTCGAAAAACACCAGACGCGTTCGGCAGATCAAGGCATCGCTCGCCAAAAAGAATTGCAACGCCCCGGCCCGCGAAGCCCAGCAACGCAATACGGGCGCCGAAACCAGGCCGCAGTCGTTTCTGGCCCGTATTTTCAACCCGCAGCAACACGCCGAACAGCCTCGTGTCGAACGCACCTCCGCGAAGACGGGCGACCGCGAAATTGCCGCCGTGCGCCGCCAGACCCGCAGCGAAACCAAACGCTATTCCCTTCCGTCGGGTGGAGCTTTCCGGACCGTTTGCGTCAGAACCTGCGACGGCTATTTCTTCCCGGTCAGCTTTTCGACAGGCAAGAACCATTTTGCCTACGATGAGGCGCGGTGTTCGGAAATCTGTCCTGCCGCCGAAACCGAGCTCTATGTCTATCGCAACCCGGGCGGGGATCAGTCCCAGATGATGTCCCTTGCCGGCAATCTCTACTCCGAACAGCCTTTCGCCTACCGTTACAAGAGTGAATTCGTGGAAGGCTGCAGCTGCCGCAAGACCCGTCAGTCAAAAGCGCAGTCTGCCTGGACGGATCTCAGCACCAGCTCTGGAAACAGGGTGTTTTTCACCGATATCAGCGCCGGCCTGCCGCGCAGAACGCTTCAGCCGAGCCGTGGCGGCACCTTCGAGCACGAAGAGGACCTCCCCTCTCCGCTTGCAAGAACTCCGCTCGATAGAACGCAATTACCGCGTTTTGAGGATCCCGATACCCTCATGAACATGGAAAAGGGTTTCGACGTCTCTGCACGACTGGACCTCGCCGCAACACGAGTTGAGAGCGGCGAGAACAAAGTTGCCTCAAGTTCCGGGTTCAAGGACGGTTTCCCGGTCCTCTCGATCCGTTCCCGCGAGGAACCGGACGAGGAGGAACTGACGGCCTTTTCCCCTGTGTTCAAGGACGATGACGACGGCTACCACGAGGCGCCGGACCGAAAGGCCTCTGTCAGGGTAGTCGGTCCAGAATATTTTGTCGCCCAATAAGCGGCAGCAAGGCCTTCATGTCCGGACCGTGATCCATGCCGGTGAGCACCCGGCGCAGCGGCATGAACAGGCCACGCCCCTTGCGGCCGGTTTCCGCCTTCAAAGCTGAAGTCCACTCGCCCCAGGTTTCCCCGGTTACTTCACCATCCGGCAGCAAGGCCTTCGCTCCTGAGACAAAATCCCGGTCCTCGTCCTCGATGCGGCTTTCGACCGGGCCGGTGACAACTTGCCAATAGGAACGGGCATCGCCAACGGTCTCGCAATTGCCGCGCACGGTGTCCCAGAATTCGGCTCCAGCATCAATGCCCATGTCAGCAAGGCGTTTCCGGACCGCTTCGAAAGGCAAGTCGTGCACCAGGCGGGCATTGAGAGATTTCAATTCTTCCGGATCGAATTTGGCGGAGGACCGCGAGACGCTGGTCAGATCGAATTTCTCGATCAACGCATCCATGGTCGCTACCGGCTCGACCGCCTGGCTTGTCCCGGTCAGAACAGCCAGGGAAGCGACCGCCATCGGCTCCAGCCCGTCCTCGCGCAGAGAGCCAATGGACAACGCACCCTTGCGTTTCGACAGGCCTTCGCCATCGATCGTCGTCAGCAGGTTGTGGTGACCGAACACCGGTGGTTTGGCGCCCATCGCTTCGAAGATGGCAATCTGCACACCAGTGTTGGAGACATGATCCTCGCCGCGGATGATGTGGGTCACGTCCATGTCGATATCATCGACAATGGAGGTGAAAGTGTAGAGATACGACCCATCCGCCCGAACCAGAACCGGATCGGACATGGACGCCAGATCGACAGTCTGGTCGCCCCGGCACAGATCCGACCAGGCAACGTCAGTCCGTCTGGTTTCAAACGGGTTGCCGTCGTGGTTCGGCAGAACAAACCGCCAATGTGGCTTGCGGCCTTCCGCCTCAAGGGCGGCGCGTTCTTCCGCCGTCTGTTTCAGGCCTGCACGGTCATAGACCGGGGGTCTGCCAAGCGCTCGCTGACGTGCCCGGCGGCGCTCCAGTTCATCCGGCGTTTCGTAGCACGGATAAAGCAGCCCGGCGTCTTTCAGCTTCTGGGCTGCCACATCGTAATTTGCGATCCGGTCCGACTGCCGTTCTTTCAAGTCCGGCTCGATGCCGAGCCATTGCAGGTCGGTCTCGATGGAATCGGCGTATTCCTGCTTCGAACGGACAAGGTCCGTATCATCGAAACGCAGGATGAACCTGCCGCCCATCTTCCTGGCAAAAAGCCAGTTGTAGAGTGCGGGACGGATGTTGCCGATGTGGATGTGGCCGGTCGGCGACGGCGCGAAGCGTACGGTGACAGTCATGGCGATGAGTTAGCCGGGGATGAACCGGACGGCAACCCCAAACTATCTGACCTTAGGAAGAATGTTCTCCAGACCGGTAGGTTCGCGACACAAAGCCGAGGACACCGCAGAAAACGAGGCAGTAGAGTCCCATCATCGTGACCTGAAGATCGAACGAGACGCCCCTGTCTATCAGCCAGCCGACCAGACCGGGGCCTGCAGCAGAAGCAAACACCATGACGGAGAAGGCCACGGATCGAATGGCCCCCATGTGCCTGGTTCCGTAGACCTCCGGCCACAACGCCCCGACCAGCGTGCTGTTGAACCCGTTCGAGATGCCGACAAGCAGCATGAAGACAAAGGCGGCCGCCGGTGCGTGGAAATTGGCGAGCACGAAACAGGCCAGCGTCAGGGGCACCAATGCGAAGGGCAGCAACTGACGGGCGGAAAACCGGTCGATCAAGGGGCCAATTACCAGAGAAGCGCAAACCACCCCGGAAGCCATCAGCAGAAAGGCGCTTGCAAACAGTTCCAGCGTCCAGCCTCTGAGTTCCACCAGGTAAACCTGGTGGAAGAAGATCGCCGTGCCGATGAAGGCAGGTGCGTTGACGCCGCTATTGACCAGCCAGAAGCGAACGTCGTGAAGTGCTTCCCCCCTCGTCCACTGACGGCCTTCCGCTTTGGCCGACGCGGTTTCCAATGCGGAGGGTATGCGATCCTTTGCCAGTAGCGTCAGCAACACCGGCATGGCGACGACTGCGAGCACCACGGCCGATACCGTCCAGGCGCCCCTCCAGCCAAAGGCATTGGCCAGAACAACGAAGCAGAGCGGAAACAGGGCTTCGGCGGTGGGAAAGCCCAGAACGGCGATTGAAACCGCCCGGCCGCGTTGCGCGGTGAACCAGCGGCCGGCTGCGGTTATCGACGTGTTGGTCATCATGCCCTGTCCGCACAGGCGAAGACCGTAGAAGGTTAGCCCGACCATCCAGACGGAAGACGTATTGGCCATCGCCAGGCAGAACAAGGCCAAGCCAATCATGACCACGGCTGCGATCTTCTGCACCGGGAAGTGGTCAAGGCTGCGGCCGACATAGGCCAGGGTCAGCGCGCTGCCGAGCGTCGCAACCATATAGAGCAAGCCGATATCACCGTGGCTGAGACCGAACTCCGCCCTTATGTCGCCCGCCGACAGCGAGATGAAAAACGTCTGCCCAAAGCCGGAAAACACCGCCAGCAGGTAACAGGCAGCAAGCCAGCGGAGGTTTTCACGCACGAACGAAAAATAGGGCATTGAGCCAAAAGCCTTTCAAGGGCAGGCAGATAAAAAAGCGATGTGCGGTATCGGATTTCATCCTCAACCTGAGGAAAACCATCACGCCCGTCTCGAAGAACATGCGGCAGTTGTCTGGGCAAGCAGCCTATTCTTCGAGACAGCGGTGGCGCGCCTGATCAAGGATAAGGGCGACTTTCCTTGCTGCGCCCATTCAAATTCAATCGGTCAGTTGCCGCGAAACGCCCGTCAGGGAAGCGCCTTTCAAGGCCCCTTAGGAGCGATCCCGGAACCTGTTGGTGATGGGATATCGCCGGTCCTTGCCGAAATTGCGCTCGGTGATCTTCACCCCCGGAGGCGCCTGCCGGCGTTTGTATTCGGCAATATAAAGAAGATGTTCTATGCGATGGATCAGCGCCCGGTCATGGCCACGCTTTTCAATGTCGCCCACCGACATCTCGTCTTCCACCAGACATTCCAGAATGTCATCCAGAACATCGTAGGGCGGCAGGGAGTCCTGATCGGTCTGGTTTTCGCGCAGTTCGGCGGTTGGCACCTTGGTGATGATATTGCTCGGGATCACCTCGCCGCCCGGCCCCAGCAGACCTTCAGGCTGGTTGTCATTCCGCCATGCTGCCAGGTGGTAAACCTGGGTCTTGTAGAGGTCCTTGATCGGGTTGTAGCCGCCGTTCATGTCTCCATAAAGCGTGGCGTAACCGACCGACATTTCCGACTTGTTGCCGGTTGTCATGACCATATGGCCAAACTTGTTGGACACCGCCATGAGGATCACGCCGCGTGCGCGCGACTGAAGGTTTTCTTCCGTCGTGTCTTCCTCGGTGCCGGCAAAAAGCTCGCCGAGTGCAGACCGGAATCCTTCGACCGGTTCGGAAATCGGCACGGTGTCATAACGGATGCCGAGGGCTTTGGCGCAAGCAGCTGCATCTGCGATGCTTTCTTCCGAGGTGTAGCGATACGGCAGCATGATCGCATGAACCTTGTCGGCCCCCAGCGCATCAACGGCCATGGCCGCGCAAATGGCGGAGTCAATGCCGCCGGACAGCCCAAGCACTACCCCCGGAAAGCCGTTCTTGGTGACATAGTCGCCAAGCCCCATGACGCAGGCGCGCCAGTTGGCCTCATCCAGGTCCGGCAGCTTTGCCACAGAACCGTTTTCGCAGACCCAGGTCTCGCCGTCCCGTTTCCAGTCGCTGATGCCGAGAGCCGTTTCAAACTGAGGCATCTGGAACGCCAGCGACCTGTCCGCGTGAAGCGCGAAGGAGCCGCCGTCGAAAACCAGTTCGTCCTGACCGCCAAGCTGGTTGCAGTAAATCAGCGGCAAACCGGTCTGGACCACCCGCGAGACGACCACTTGCAGGCGATGCTCTGCCCTGTGCTCCCAATAAGGAGAGCCGTTGGGAACCAGAAGCAGCTCAGCCCCTGTTTCTTCCAGGCACTCACAGACCTCGTCGTTCCAGATGTCCTCGCAGATGGGAAGGCCGATGCGCACGCCGCGGAAGTCGACAGGCCCTGGCAAGGGACCAGCGGCAAACACCCTCTTTTCGTCAAAGACGCTATAGTTGGGCAGGTCGTATTTGTAGCGAACGGCCTTGATCTCGCCCTGGTCCAGAAGCAAAGCGGCGTTATAGACCTTGCCCTCTTCGCTTCGCCACGGAGACCCCAGGATCAGGCCCGGGCCGCCGTCGGCGGTTTCTCTGGCCAGCGTTTCGGCCGCTTCCATGCAGCGCGCAACGAAGGCCGGTTTCAGGACAAGGTCTTCGGGCAGATACCCGGCAAGCACCAACTCGGAGGTCAACACAAGGTCCGCCCTTTGCGCGGCAGCTTCCTGCCGGGCCTTGCGAACCAGGTCTGCGTTCCCGGCCACATCGCCAACGGTCGGGTTTAGCTGCGCGACAGCCAGTCTGAAACGGTCTGAAATCATCGGAAAATTACCAGGAAGTGACATTGCTTTCTGGTGTAGCCGCTAGATCGGTGAACGTCCAATCGGAATTTGCACCCGTCCAGAAGTTGCTTGCCAACGCTCTGCCAGATGTGTGGCCGCAAACGGTTTATCGCTGGGCTGCTTCACAGCAAGGCCAGGCCGTCCACTTCGGCCGAGGGGGCCGGCGGCGCGACAGGATCGGAGCCGGTCGCGTCCAGCTTGCGCAGCGGCGGCTGCTGACCGGGGCCGAGAATCCCCTTAGACCGTCCATACATGTCCTGCCGTTCCAGGATTTCGCCGATGTGGCGATACAGAATGGCGGGTGCAATTGGTTTGGCGACAAACCCGTGGATGCCGATCTCGATGCCTTCCAGGATCGTGGCCCGCTTGGCGTGAGCCGTCACGATCAGCACCGGTGTGGTACTGATCACGAGATCCCTGTCGGCACGCAGGATGCGAAGAAATTCATTGCCGCCAAAAGGATTCATCATCCAGTCGCACAAGACGATGTCCGGCTTGCGGTCGACAACCATTTCAAGCGCTTCCGCACCATCTGTGGCTTCATAGGCTGAGCGGATGCCGAAACCGGCCAGAACCGAGCGGAGAATGGAGCGCATGTGGGGATTGTCTTCCGCAATCAGACAGGAAATCCTGGTTAGATCCCACCTATCACGCAAAACTCATTCTCCCCGCTTCACCTGCTTTCCTCATCAGAATGTATGCGCTGTGAGCGTTAAGCTAGGCTTACCTCAGGGCAAATTTGCTTGGAAAATACGTAAAAATACGAAAGGGCGGCAACTGCCGCCCTTTCAATCAATGCTCTCAATAGGCTGCCCTTTTAGGCGCTTGCCGCAAGCGGCTCGACCTGGCGGTCGTCGCGTTCCTTCTTCAGGTTCTCCGCGATGAGGAAGGCCAGTTCCAGTGCCTGATCCGCATTCAGACGCGGGTCGCAATGGGTGTGGTAGCGGTCGCCGAGCTGGTCTTCGGTCAGGGCGCGTGCCCCGCCCGTGCACTCGGTCACATTCCGGCCGGTCATTTCGATGTGAACACCACCGGCATGAGTGCCTTCCGCTCGGTGAACCTCAAAGAAGGATTCCACTTCTTTCAGGATACGGTCGAACGGACGGGTCTTGTAGCCACCGGCGGAAATCGTGTTGCCATGCATCGGGTCACAGGACCAGACAACCGACTTGCCTTCGCGCTCGACAGCACGAACGAGTTGCGGCAGATGGTCGAATACCTTGTCGGCGCCAAAACGGGCGATCAGCGTCAACCGGCCCGGTTCGTTTTCCGGGTTCAGGATGTCGATCAGTTCCAGCAGGCCGTCCGGCGAAAGCGACGGACCACACTTGAGGCCGATCGGGTTCTTGATGCCGCGGAAGAACTCCACATGCGCGTGGTCCGGCTGACGCGTGCGGTCGCCAATCCAGATCATGTGACCGGAGGTCGCGTACCAGTCGCCCGACGTGGAATCGATACGCGTCAGGGCTTCCTCGTAACCGAGCAGCAAAGCTTCGTGGCTGGTGAAGAAATCGGTCGACCGAAGCTGCGGCACGCTATCAGCGTTGATGCCGCAGGCTTTCATGAAGTTCAGCGATTCTGAAATCCGGTTGGCCAGTTCCTTGTAACGATGGCCTTGCGGGCTATCGGAAATGAAGCCGAGCATCCAGCGATGGACCTGGTCAAGGTTCGCAAATCCGCCTTGCGCGAAAGCGCGCAGAAGGTTCAGCGTTGCAGCGGACTGACGGTACGCCATGGCCATGCGGCCCGGATCCGGGATGCGGCTTTCCGGGGTGAAATTGATGTCGTTGATGATGTCGCCGCGGTAGCTCGGCAGCTCGACATCGCCCTTCTTCTCGAAATTGGAAGACCGTGGCTTGGCGAACTGTCCCGCAATCCTGCCGACTTTCACGACCGGCTGGCTGGCAGCATAGGTCAGCACGACCGCCATCTGCAGGAAGACCCGGAAGAAGTCACGGATGTGGTCAGGATGATGCTCGGCAAAGCTTTCGGCACAGTCGCCACCCTGCAGCAGAAAACCATTGCCCTGCGCGACATTTGCAAGCTGGCTCTTCAGCGCACGCGCTTCACCTGCAAAAACCAGCGGCGGATAAGTCGACAGGCGCTGTTCAACATCCGCCAAAGCCTCTTGATCCGGGTATTCCGGCACCTGCAAGATCGGCTTTGATCTCCAGCTTTCCGGGCTCCACTTCTCCGCCATACTTCCTACTCCTCACTGGACCCGCAGGTGTATATCACCCATGATCGCGCGGTCCGCGACATTTTCGTTCGTTTGAGCCTGCCATTTCAAGGCAAACGTGCGGCCTTATACACTTCATGCGCCGTCAAGGCCACAGGGCATTCCTCCAAATTTGGTCCAGTTTTCAGGATCATTTTCGCTCTGTTTCGCCGGACACGAGAACCGCGCCTTTGAGACGGATCATTGCTCGCATGGATCAGGGGCTGCATCGTGGAGGAAACAACAGAGGAAGACCTCATGCCGACACCTCGTCTGGAGCACAGCCACAGGCCCGACGACATCGCGAACCGGCTCGCGTCAGGACCGGACGCAAGTTACCTCAGAGACTGGGTCTATGGCGGTATTGACGGCACCGTCACAACCTTTGCCATCGTGGCGGGTTCAATCGGTGCGGATCTTTCCGCGACGGTTATCCTGATCCTGGGCGCTGCCAACCTGTTTGCGGACGGCTTCTCCATGGCGGCAGCCAACTACACTGGCTCCAAATCCGAAATCGAGGATTACGCGCGTCTGAAGGCCGTGGAGGAAAAACACATCGCCGTGGCGCCCGAAGGCGAACGCGAGGAAATCCGGCAGATATTCCGTGCCAAGGGATATGACGGCTCTGATCTGGACACGCTGGTCGATCTGGTTTCGTCCAAAAAATCCATCTGGATCGAAACCATGATGCAGGCAGAGTACGGCCTCACGGATTCCGCGCGCTTACCACTCAAGGCAGCTCTCTACACTTTTGCGGCTTTCGTTCTTTTCGGCTCGATCCCGCTGCTGCCGTTCGTCTTTCCTGTGCCAGCCAGTGCTATAACCGCCACCGCTCTCACGATCCTTGCCTTCTTCGCCATTGGATCCCTGCGGGCGCGCTGGTCGCAACGCCACTGGATTTCCTGCGGGCTGGAAACGACCGCAATCGGCACTGTTGCCGCGGGCATCGCTTTCGGTGTCGGGTACGGACTGCAGGCGCTGCTTGGCTGACCCCTTCCTGACAGCTAGCCGAGAGGCGTAAGAAAGCGGACGCCGAGCGCTTTGACCTTGCTGTCGATCAGATCCGCAAGCTCCGGATCCAGAACGATCTTGCGCGGATATTGCGGCTGCGCCCGGTCCGGCAACACAGGCACGTGCCAGCCATCGGTTGTTTCCAGAAAATGATCGATCCCGGCCTCGCCCCAGAACCGGAAGAACCCGGCCAGAACGCAATCCAGATAACTCTGCAGGATTGGATGGGTGTCGGTGCCCCAACGACAGTTTTCAGGAGCCGCCCGGAAAAGAAACAGCTCGTCCGGTCCGGGCTGCATTGCCGCATCGCATCGAAATGCGCTGCCGACCGCCTCGACTTTCAGATACCGTTTTTCGCGAAGCTCCAACTCCGCCAGGCGC
Organism: Stappia sp. BW2; assembly: GCF_008107695.1. Taxonomy (GTDB): domain Bacteria; phylum Pseudomonadota; class Alphaproteobacteria; order Rhizobiales; family Stappiaceae; genus Roseibium. Next base: position 161,925 of record NZ_VIRG01000066.1, read on the forward strand.
GTCTTCGGTTCACGCGCCATCACACCCATGATGCGCGAGCCTTCCTGCTCGCGAACCGTCAGCGCGCAACGTCCCTGGCCGTTCTCCGCCTCTCCACACACCTTCCACTCACGCACCCAGCCATGAAGGGTGCCGGGCGTCACCTCGACGCCGGCAGGGATGGTGTCAACATTGACTAGAGAGCCATATCCAAAATATGTGATCGTCATCAGGTGCTTGTTCTAGTGCCTGGCTGTCTTTCTTAAACTGTTCCCGAGGGTGTCATGATTTTTCCGCCTCTTTCCCAGCAGGATGTCGACCTCTTGAGGGACGACACTCCGGGTGTACGTCAGCTCATTCACTTTAACAATGCCGGAACCGGCCTGGCCCCTGCCCCGGTTCTGGCCGCCGTCAAGCAGCACCTGGACCTTGAAGCCAGCCTCGGCGGATACGAGGCCGCAGCGGCCGCCAACACCGCCATGGATACGTTTTACACCTCCCTTGCGGCCCTGATCGGCAGCAAACCACACGAAATTGCCTATGTCGAAAACGCCACCCGCGCCTGGGACATGGCCTTTTACGGCATCGACTTCCGTGAGGGAGACCGTGTTGTGACGGGCCGTGCGGAATATGTCTCCAACTATGTTGCCCTCCTGCAGATGAAACGGCGCAAGGGTATCGAGATTGATGTGGTGGAGGACGATGCGTTCGGGCAAATCGACCTCAAAGCCCTGAAGGCAGCCATTGGCCCCAGAACAAGGCTCATCGCGCTCACCCACGTTCCAACGTTTTCCGGGCTGATCAATCCTGCTGAAGATGTTGGAGAGATCGCGCGGAAGACCGGTGTGCTCTACCTGCTGGACGCCTGCCAATCCGCCGGGCAGATCCCGCTGAACGTGAAAGAGATCGGTTGCCACATGCTGTCCGGAACGGGCCGCAAATATCTGCGCGGCCCGCGCGGAACCGGATTTCTCTACGTCAGCGATGCCGTGCTGGACCAGGTGGAACCGCCGTTTGTGGATCTCCAGGCCGCTGAATGGATCGATGAGGATCGCTATGAACTCGTCCCCCATGCCCGCCGCTTCGAAACCTGGGAGCGCTATGTCGCCGGCCAGATCGGTCTCGGTGTTGCGGTGAGCTATGCCATCGGCTTCGGAATGGAGCGACTGGGGGAACGCATCTGCGGGCTCGGCGCGCTGTTGAGGTCGGAGCTATCCGCGCGCGCCGAGGCAACCCTGCACGACAAGGGACAGCGCAAGGGGGGCATCGTGACGTTCACGTGGGAAGGTGAGAGCCCGATACAGACCAAGCAAAGGCTCAGTCAGTCCGGCATCAACGTTTCGGTCAGCCAGGCCAGTTCAGCCCGCATCGACCTGCCGCTTCGGGGCCTTGAGGCAGTGGTACGTGCCTCGGTTCACGCTTTCAACTGCGAAGAGGAAATTGAACGCTTTGTTAAGTGTCTCGGTAGTTTTCGCTAGGTGAAGGCCGGAAGGAACGCTTCCCGCACCCGGTGTTAAATTTCTTGCACTAGACAGTCGTCCCATCCGGGAAAGAGGGGATGACTGTTTTTGTTCCATCGGAAGAAAAAGACACCGGCTGCGGTGCCTCCAGAGCTGGACTCGCCAAAGGCTGGCCGACGGATTACCGTCTGGATCTACAGCTTTGCGGCTCTCCTGATTTTCCTGTCGACAGCTTCGCTCACCTTCATCGCCCAAATGGCCTGGGGCGAAGCCGACAGGCGCGCCCTTGAAGCCGAACAACTGCAGCTCACGCGCACCCTGAACGACTTCCACCGGCAGATTGCGCGGGATCAGATAACGGTGGCTCAGTGGGATGAGACTTTCAACGCCCTTCAGGCCCCTCTCGACCGCGAGTTCATCGCAAAAAACCTGGTCGGTGACCTCTGGGACGATTTCAATCTCGACAGAACTTTTGTGGTGACACCGGACGGGACATTGATCGCACAGGCGTTCAAGGATGATGTTCTGTTTGAAAACAGGCACTTGAAGTCCGGCAATCCGATCCGGAAACTTGCTGAACGAACCACCGCCGCGTTCCGCAGACACCAGAACGGTTCGAACTCGGTTCTGGCGGACTGGTATGTGCCTCAGTCCGCTCTGCTGGAAACGTCTCAATCCGCCTTTGCCGTGATTGATGGAACCCGGGCGTTCGTCAGTACCATGCCGATCCTTCCCGACGAAGGCGTCGTCCAACTGGAGGAGCCGTACCCGGCAATCTTGATCAATGCCACTTACATCGATGAAGACTGGCTCAGCGGTCTGAGAGAACAGCTCGGCTACAAGGATCTCCGGTTTTATCCGGGTGAGCCTGAACGCAGGCAACCGACGAACTATCTGTTACAGGCGGCGGACGGCTCCACATTCGGCTATTTCAGATGGGACCACTCCAAACCCGGGCGCGAAATCTGGATGATGGCCTTGCCGTTGATCGTCCTGCTGGCATCCTTTATCGCCATCGTTGCCTTTGCTCTTGCCACGAAGATCAGCCGCCTGTCCGCCTCACTGGAGGAAAGCGAGCGAAAGAACCGCTACTTCGCACGGCACGATGCCCTGACGGGGCTGCCGAACCGGCATCATTTTTCCGATACTCTGGCCTTCGCCCTGGACGGTCTGCCGGATCGCGGGTTTGCGATTTTTGCCTGCGATCTCGACCGCTTCAAACCCGTGAACGACACCTACGGGCATGAAGCCGGAGACAAGGTCATCTGCACGGTTGCCGACCGGTTGAAGCTTCTGGTCAGCAAGATTGGCGTTGTCAGCCGGATCGGAGGCGACGAGTTCATCATCCTCCTGACCCGGCAAACGGACAGAGACAGGCTCGCTGCGCTGGCCGCCGACATCTGCCGATCGATTGCCGAGCCCATAGACATCGGCTCTGGTCAGAAAGTCGGTGTCGGTGTCAGCATTGGTATCGCCAGCGCGCCGGAATCAGGCATGAACGAGCAGGACCTTATACGTGGGGCCGATATGGCGCTCTACCGGGCCAAGGAAAAAGGCCGAAATACGTTTGAGTTCTCCGGCCCCTACGGTCTTGAAGCAGCCAAGCTTCGCGAACATTTGGAGCCGAAAGTCGCTGACGTCTCACGCTGACACCGCGCTCCCATCAGCCTTAAATGACATTGTAATTTATACGATTTCTGCGAAATCGACAGAAATCTAACCTTACAAAAAACTTCAAGTTTAATATTCTTTCGTCTTTCTTATGTATTCGCCATTACGATCACTTTACTCTTGGGTGTTAAAAATACAAAATAACCTATAGAGACCCAATCGGGATCGCAACTTGACCGAGTTCCGGCGTAGATATAGCGACCAAAACGCGAAAATTCCCCGGCAGCGTATTTCCCGGCTGGCATTTCTGCTTGCCAGCTTGCTGATTGCCGTGACTTCCGTTTCGCTGCTTTTCGTCGGGTATGTTGCTTCCCAGGCGTCCAGACAACAAGCGATTGCCAACGAGCAACGCCTGTTCCGCAGCGCCCTCGCCGATCATCTGCGCACCATTGTTCGCGAACAGATCGCCATCGCCTCATCGGACGAGTCGGTGCACAAGCTCGTGCGCAATTTCGATCCCGACTACGTCCGCAGCAGCTTCGACACCCTGTGGTCGACCTATCTCCACAGCAAAGTGGTGCTCATATCTGGAGACGGTCATGTCCTTGCAGAATCTTTCGCCAGCTACACCCATGTCATCCGGCGTCCGATCTCCGAAACGCCGGAGCTTGAGGTCATCCATGAAAAACAGAAGGCGCTCTACCTGCAAAACCGGGTGCGCGTGCCGGGCGGTTTCGGGCACAAGTCCCTTCAAGGTGTAGATCCTGGCGAATACGCGGTGATGGGGTTTGTCCACATTGATGGCAAGCCGGCCATTTTCGGAGCGATGCCGATCATTCCGGACAATTATCAGGAGACATTGCCGGATGGCCCGCCGACAATGCTCTTGTCGGCGCATTACATCGACGATTTTTTGCTCAGTCAGCTTAATGCCCAACTCAATTTCGCAAATTTCGGGTTCGACACCGAGACAGACACCGTTGAAAGTGCGCCGCATCATCTCGTCACAGACCCAAACGGAAACCCGTTGGGGGTATTTCACTGGGACAGTCAGACCGTCGGGGAATCCGTCTGGCCGACCGTTGTCCCTGTTATAGTGATCTTGAGCGCCGCTCTCGGCATCCTTGCCTTCGGCATTGCCTGGCGAATCGGCCATTTGACGACCTCGCTGCAAGCAAGTGAACGCCACAACAGATACCTGGCCCTGCACGACACATTGACGGGCCTCGCAAACCGCCTGCAATTCAACCGCGTCCTGGAAACATCGGTCAAGAACCTTCCCGGCAAACCCTTCGCGGTCATTCACTGTGACCTGGACAAATTCAAGGCGGTAAACGACACCCATGGCCATGCTGCTGGCGACATCGTCATCAAAACGATGGCCGAACGCATGACCCAGGCGGTCGGTAAACCCGGCCTGGTCTGCCGTATCGGCGGCGACGAGTTCATGGTGATCTATCGGGGCAGCGTTGTCCGGGAAAGTCTGAGCGATCTATGCCGGGCACTGGTTGCCGCGGGTGAGCTGCCCGTGCCGATCTCAAGCGAAGAAACTGTGCAAATCGGATTGAGCATCGGCATCGCGATTGCGCCCACGGACGGGAGCACAGCCGAGCTGCTCGTCACCCGCTCGGACGCAGCCCTCTACCAGTCCAAGAAACTGGGTCGGGGCCGGTATTCGTTCTATTCGGATTCTCTGGAAATGGAGGTCGGGACGGACGGCATGTTGGCTTCTTCCGGCAACGTTCGGGAACCACGCGCCGCATCCGGGCCTGCAGAATGAAACCGCCACGGAACACTGTGCCCCGCGGCGACTTCGGATTATAGGACGGATTAACCGCGCAGGCGCTCGGTTGGTTCGCGCATGGTGACGAGTTCTTCCGCGGCAGTCGGATGAACGGCAATCGTCCTGTCGAAATCGGCCTTGGTCGCGCCCATCTGCAACGTAACACCGAGGATCTGCGCCAGTTCGCCGGCGTCCGGCCCCATGATGTGAACGCCGAGAACCTTCTGGGTATCCGCGTCGACAATCATTTTCATGAGCATCTTCTCGTCACGTCCGGACAAGGTGTGTTTCATCGGGCGAAAGCTGGACTTGTAGATGTCGAGATTGGGCGTGCGCTGCAGCGCCTCGTCCTGTGTCAGACCGACAGTGCCCATTTCCGGCTGCGAGAACACCGCTGTTGCGATCAGGCTGTGATCGACGGTCCAGGGATTGTTCCCGAAGACGGTGTCGGCAAAGGCATGGCCTTCACGGATGGCAACCGGCGTCAGATTGGCGCGATTGGTCACATCGCCGACGGCATAGATGGACTCAACGCTCGTGCGGGAGTCTGCCTCAACCTTGATGGCGCCCGCGCTGTCCATTTCGACACCGGCCTTTTCCAGGCCGAGGTCTGTTGTATGCGGATTGCGGCCGATGGCAAACATGATCTGCCCCGCTTCCAGCTGAAGCCCGCCACTGGTGTGACCTATCAAGTTGCCGTCATCCGTTTTTTCAATTTTGGAGAACGTGTCGTTGAGCACCACCTTGATGCCCTTCTTTTCCATTTCCTGCCGGACCGCGGTGCGAAGTTCGCGGTCGAAACCACGCAGGATCTCCTCGCCGCGATAAATCAGCGTCGTGTCGACCCCGAGGCCGTTGAAGATGCCCGCAAACTCGACCGCGATATATCCGCCGCCGGCAACCACGATCTTGCTTGGCAGCTCGGCAAGGTGAAAGGCCTCGTTGGAGCTGATGACATGCTCTGCCCCCGGCAGGCTTTTGTCGACGTTCGGAGATGCGCCGACCGCCACCAGAATGTATTTCGCGGTCAAGGTCTGTCCGGTGGACAGCAGGCGCACGGTGTGGGCGTCTTCAATCACCGCTCGGCTGTCGTGAACCTTCACATCGGTCCGCTCGAGATTGCCCCGGTAGATGCCTTCGAGGCGGGTGATTTCCTGATCCTTTGCCGCGACGAGCTTTTCCCACGAGAAGGCACGTTCGCCGACCGTCCAGCCAAAACCTTCCGCATCTTCGAATTCTTCGGAAAACTTGGAGGCATAGACGAACAGCTTTTTGGGAACGCACCCGCGGATGACACAGGTGCCACCATAGCGGTATTCCTCGGCAATACCGACCCGGGCACCGTGCGTCGCGGCAATTCTGGCAGCACGGACACCGCCGGAGCCGCCGCCAATAACAAAAAGATCGTAATCGTAGTCGGTCATCAATGCCTCATCGTGATCAAAAGTCCGCCTGCCGCCGTCCGGCAAAGTTTCGCCAGCCCCGCAGATAGGCAACGTCGGCCGCGGTACAAGTGTGCAAGCCTGCCTGGAGTGAACGCCAGAGCCCGGGATGTCCGGGTTCATTCCAAAAGAATTGGGCCGCTTGCGCGGCCCAATAGCCGGTCATGACACCGGTCTCACTTGTTCGTGTTAAAAGCGTGTTCCCAGCCATTGGCATGGCCAATGCGGAAACCCCGCCTTTACTGAGCAGCGTTAATCTTGGCCAGCTCTTCCTGAACCAGGGTCACCATTTCGGTGGAGATCTTGTCCTGCCACTCACGGGCAGCACTCACGGAATACTGCGTGATGGTCGGGATCTTTTCGGTCAGCTTCTGGCCAAGGTCGGTGCTGTAGAACTCGGCAAGCTGGTTCAACTCTTCCTCGGTGAAGTTGTCGGCCCAGGCCTTGTAAACCAGGTTGTTGAGCTCAGTCCGCTTCGGAGCCAGTGTCAGCGCAACATTCTGCACGACTTCTACGATCTCTTCGGCGCGCGTCGGTTCGGATTGGATGAAAGCGGTCCGGGTCTGCTCGGCAAGGATCGGCAGGATGTCGTCGAACGGTTCCAGAACCTTGGTCACGACGGCAACCTTTTTGGCTGCGGCAAGGTGGCTTTCCGAAACGGCATCCTGTGCAGCCGCGCCGGAGGCGACAAAACCCGCGGCCATCATTGCTGCGCCCAATACAGCTCCCCGCGTGATAGATTTGATAAGCTTCATTTTTCTACTCCTAGGCGGCTTTCATCTTAGTCTGGAAAGCCAACTCCACACCACTTAGATGGGCAAGACGGTCTTTACCCCATCTGTGCCAGCCACGTAAGCTTTTGTTGCAATTTCAACGAAGAGGCCGTGTTCGACAACCCCCGGAATGGCAACCAACCGGTCGCCCAGAGTCTGGACCTCAGGTATGCTTTCAAGCTGCGCGTCCAGGATAAAGTGCCCGCCGTCCGTGACGAAAGGCTGCTCCGATCCGCCGCGCAATGCCAGGTTCTGCGGCAGGCCAAGGCCTTCAAACACTTTCAGGATGGCACGCCGCGTTGCTTCCAGGCCGAAAGGAACAACCTCGATCGGCAGGGGAAAGCGGCCAAGCGTCGCGACTTCCTTGCTGCCGTCCGCGATGACGATCATGCTGGCTGAAGCCGACGCGACGATCTTCTCGCGCAGCAGTGCCCCCCCGCCGCCCTTGATGAGCGACAGATGAGGGTCCAGTTCGTCCGCTCCGTCGACGGTCAGATCCAGTTCCGGCATCTCGTCGAGCGTGGTCAGGCGAATCCCGAGGCTCGACGCCAACTCCCGTGTGCGCTCGGATGTCGGCACGCCAATAACGTCCAGACCATCTTGCACCCGGCGCGCAAGAGCGTGGACGAAAAACTCGGCAGTCGAACCGGTCCCAATTCCAAGACGCATTCCGGATGTAACATCGTCGGCAGCGCGTTCCGCCGCCAGTTTCTTGTACTGGTCGCTCATATACCGTTCCTAGGGCCAACCTGATGGGGGAGAAGACTGTCCAATCATCTCCATCCGGCCGCCGGGTGCTTAACATGGCCGGTATCCGCCGGTCCAGTGACATTCCCCCTCTTCAACGGGTAAACACTCTGCCTCCACCCCTATTCGGATTCTGTTAACCATCATTTCAGACGAGCTATAGATAATACAATCAAATGTCTAGGGTGTGGAAAGCACGGAATCTCATGAACATTTTTCGACTGAAAACACGGCAGAATTACGAATACAATAATTCAAACAAAGAGATACCTACCCTTGAGGAAACTGCTAATGTTTCCGAAATCCGAACGGATGTACCGCCGGAGGCCAACCAGACGAGCTTCGTTCTCGATAGTCTGGAAGACGATCTGCAAGTCGCGGCCAAGACAATCAACGCTGCGGCGGAAAAGGTTCAGGACCGGCTGATCGGTCAGATGGACAAACTGGAAACCATCCGCAGCGACAGCCAGTCTCTCGTGGACCAGTCGGCCGTCGCCAATGAAAACGCTTCCGGTCTGGCGGCTTCCATTCAGGACCTGACCAACACCAGCAGCGAAATTGGAGTGCAGGTCAGCGTTTCCAACCAGTTGGCCCAGGAGGCGCGTGACGTTGCTGACGAGGTCAATCAGGGTGTCCTGGAGCTCAAAAACGCTATCGACGCCATAGCCAATGTCGTCAGTTTGATTTCGGATATCGCCAAACAAACCAATCTGCTGGCCCTCAACGCCACCATCGAAGCAGCCCGTGCGGGAGAGGCCGGACGTGGATTTTCCGTTGTTGCCAGCGAGGTGAAAGCGCTTTCGGTGGAGACCCAATCGGCGACAGAGCAGATCGTCGCAAATATCGACCGCCTCAACCAGTCTGCGGAACACAGCCTCGGATCGGTCAACCAGATCATCGAGGTTATCGGAAAAATCCGTCCAAGCTTCGCCGCTGTCGAGAACGCCGTTCAAACCCAGGTGGAAACCACAGGTAGAATTGGGGATCAGGCACAGCAGACGGCAGACTTCGTTCAGGAGGTGCTACGCACCGCGCGCACGATTACTGATTCTGCAGCCGAGGCAGAAGAAGGCGGCATGCTTGCGCGCGAAACCGGAGCGGAAATGAGCACGGCCTCCAAGGCGCTGCAATCCCGCTTCACGATGATGATCCGGCAGACCGAAATCGGCGACCGCCGTCAGCATGACCGACTTCCGATCAAACTGTCCGGAACGGTGACTGCGGGTGGCAGGTCTGCACAAATCGAAACGCACGACATTTCGGAAGGCGGAACACTGTTCAGGCCGGAAGGCGACGCCGACCTGAAGCCCGGTATGAATGCCCGTCTCGATCTTGCCGGCATCGGTCAGGTGGACGTGCGCATCGTTGCGGTTTCCGAACACGGCTGCCACGGTTGCTTTGTCAACAAGGACGCAGAGTTTCAGGCCGCGCTGGAGCGCAAGATTGCCGACATTCATGCGAGCCACGCCGTTGAAGTGGAACGCGTCCAGACGGGGGCCTCACGAATTGCCGCTGCAATGGAAGAGCTTATCAGCCAACGTCAGCTCAGCATGGACGACCTCTTCGACACTGATTACCAGCACATTGCCGGAACCAATCCGCAACAGGTCTCCACGCGCGCGCTCCCGCATCTTGAAAAAATCCTTCCCGCGATCCAGGAAGAGATTCATGGTCAAGGCCAGGGCATGGCATTTTGCGCTTCGGTCGATCGCAACGGCTATCTGCCCGTGCACAATCTGCTCTACTCCAAACCGCAGAAGCCGGACGATGTGGCCTGGAACACCGCCAACTGCCGCAACAAACGGATCTTCGACGATCGCGCCGGCCTTAGCGCCGCACGCAACACACGCCCCTTCCTGATCCAGTCCTACGCACGGGACATGGGCGGCGGCAACATCGTCTGGATGAAGGAGATCGACGCACCGATCATCGTTCAAGGCCGTCACTGGGGTGGTTTCCGCACCGCCTACAAACTTTAGAACAAGAAGGCATTGCCGATGCCTTGCGGCGCTACGGCGATGCAGCTAGGCATTGAGGGTGGCCTGCGTTGGTTCGGATGCAGGCCGATCTCATATTCCGGAACCGGCTTTCCCGCCCGCCGTCATGCTGGCTAGCATGAATGCATCTGCGCCGTTCCGCTTCTGTTTTTGGAAGGGTCAAATGTCCGTTCTGGTTTTCGATCTGGATGGCACGCTGGTGTCGTCCATGGAAGATCTCGTCGCCACCTTGAACGTTGTCATGACGTCCGCAGGGCATTCCACCATTCCGCAAGAAAACGTGGCCAACATGGTTGGCCTGGGCGCGAAAGTGCTGATCCAGCGCGGCCTCGAGTTCAACGGCATCTCCTGGACGGATGAAACCATCGCTCCGCTCTATGTCCATTTTCTGAAGCATTATGCCGACAACATCGCGGTTCATACGCGACCGTTCGATGGTGTCGTGGCCGCGCTCGAAGCTTTTCGAAAAGACGGATGGAAGCTGGCGGTCTGCACCAACAAGGCAGAACGCCTTACGCATCCGCTCCTGGCAACACTAGATCTTGCAAGGCATTTCGACGCTGTGGTCGGGGGTGACACGTTCCAGGTCGCCAAGCCGCATGCAGAGCCGGTGCATGGCGCCATTCACCGGGCAGGTGGAGAGATAGGCGGCTCCATCATGATTGGAGACAGCGGTACCGATATCGACGCCGCACGCAATGCCGGCATTCCGGTGATCGCGGTCGATTTCGGCTATACGACTGTGCCGGTCCGGGATCTTTCTCCGGACCGGGTGATTTCGCATTTCGACGAGTTGGCGGATGCGGTCGCGTCGCTAAAGTCCTGATACGCCCCTCCCCTGAGGCAGATGTCTCGAAGGTTCAAAACGTCCTGATGGCGTTGCCCAGGGTTTCGCGGATTTCTTCCCGGCGCACGGAGAGGTCCGCAATTTGCGTATCGACCTCCTCGATCCGGGTTTCGCTTTCCTCCAGTTTGCGCGCGGCGCGCTTGTAGAGATCCGCACCTGGCTGAAGCGCCGCCAGATTGGCTCTGTGCCGTTCCTGGTCTCGGGTCTCCTCGTCCTTTTCCAGACGCAACCGCTGGATCTGACGTTCGATCTGGGCAATCTCGTTCTGAAGGTCCGACAGTTCCTTCAATTTTTCAGCGGTCTCGGTGTCCGGCGACCGCTTGGAAAGGTAAAGCAACTGGCGCGCATCCGTGGACATCAGCGAATAGGTCTCAGACAAGGTCCGCTCCTGCAGCGCCGAAACCGTCTCGGTCTTTCCGGCGGGCACTTCGACCTTCAATCGATGATGCGTGGCTGTGCTGTCCAGTTCCTGATCGGAAGAAAACGTCCAGCCAGGCCGTTTGGTCTGTTCGATGACAATCGTCCGGTCACCGTCCGGTGCGCCCTTGATGGCATATTGCGTTGACGATTGCTCACGCACCGTGGCGTTCAATACGCCATCGGTGACCTTGATCGAAACGATCTGGCTGTCGGCGGACGTCGACTGTGCGATCCTGACCTTCTTGTCGGTCGCAAAGCTTGCCATGCGGCTTTCGCCCGATGGCATGCCGCTGATCTGCGCATCGCCGACATACCCCTCCTTTTCGTCATAGACCGTCAGAATGCCTTGAGGCAGGCTGGTTTTCGTCTCGTTCTTGATCAGGATCGCCGCAATCGGATGCTGCAGACCGCTTTCCGACTGGAACACAGACACCGTTTCAGCGGACACAACCTGATCGACAATCGGCGCCGACAGGGTTTCACCGCTTTCAAGGTCGACGGGCCAGGGAAGCGTGAAGGATGCCGTCACAGCACCCTCGCTCACTTCGCCGACATTGGCGGCCGCCATGTCGACGGCCATTACCGGAGCCGCAGCCGAGGCGAAGACACTGGACCTTGGAGCGCCAGGCCTACGGGCCGCGCTCTCGGCCATATCGAATTGCGGCTGTGCACCCATGTCGACAGGCGGAACATAACCGCTGGAAACATCCACCGGCACTTCCTGTCGCTGTCTCCAGTAAAGGTCATGGAGCCGCTGTTTCAGCGTCACCGGAGCGCCGGAGGACAAGGTGATCCTGACATCGTCCCAGTCTTCGCCGCTGGCGTTTTCAAGCACCGCCCAGGCCTGTAGTCGGGCCTTGCCACCTGCCATGGTCACCACCCGGTAAGCCGTCTTCCAGATGGGGGCTGGTACCACATACGAAACGGCGACTTCGCGCTCCCCCTCGCCCGCCACTTTCAGCGCAACTGTGCGCGCACCGTCGGACTTTCCGTTGCCCACCGCCGACAAGGCCTTTGCGACCTTCTGCTGAATGTCTTCATCAAGAAACGTGACTTCGGTGTCCGCGGACAAGCCGACACCGGTGATGTGACCATCGCTGAGAACCGAAACGACGTGAGACTGCCCCTTGTCGCCATCGTCCTGTACCGACACGCCTAGAACTAGCCCTTCGACCGTGGAGCCTGCCTTTTCCAGACGCACCCGCGCACCTTGCAGTTTTGCCAGAAGGCGCGCAGGCGATTGCAGATCTTCCACGGTGAACGGCAGGTTCTTGAAGGTTTCCGCCAGCGGATTCGGGCCTGGCAGCGTGATGCCCTCGACAACGCCCACCTTGTCGAACACGACAATGCTCTTCAGCACATCATTCACCTGATCAAGCGGGACGGTCATGTTGATGAGGCCACTGCTGTCAATGTCCGCCTTGCGCACCACTTCGGCGAGCCCACCAGAGGAAAGCGTAATGCTGGTTATGGGGCCGTTGTCTGCAGCAAAGGCCTGTGCGGGTAGAAACAGGCACACAACCGCGAGGGAAGAAACGCGCGTAATCATTTAAAAACACTCCCAAAAACAGTCAGTAAAATGATCGTCCGCTTTAAATACGGCCTTTTCGGGAAGTTTGAGCTCTGCCCCTCACATTATCTGTCAGGCCAGTCACCAGCCCGTTTCAACCGGCGCCTTGCTACGTCTCCCACAGGTTTCTGGAGCGTCAATATCCGGCACGAGGCTCCCCCTCTTGACGCCGCGCCAGCAATCCAAATCGGCATGCACTCATGCCCGGCGTCGCAGCCTCAAACCACCGAGAACAGCATCCAGCCGCGCAAGCGGAGCCAGCAATCATTTGACAACCGTCCTCAAAGACCGGAAAGCGCCGCGATCAGAATTCGGTTCGGCAAAAAGGGTGTTGCGCAAGCTGTCGATTTGCCCTAGACACGCGCCACCAGCCACCAAGGCATGGGCGATTAGCTCAGCGGGAGAGCACTCCCTTCACACGGGAGGGGTCACTGGTTCAATCCCAGTATCGCCCACCATTTCTTACTTAATCAAAGTTCCAGTCCAGGCAGCGGGATGGATGCACGAGCATTTTTTGCTTGCCCGATGAAGCGCTGCCAAAAAGTCCTTGATCCGGTCGGCTGTGTTCCCGCCGCAATCGGCAACTTCGATCGACTTGGCATTCTGTTTTGATCAAGCTGAAGCGGGATACCCGCTGCTAACTTCGAGAAGCGGTCTATGCCTGCCCGAGTTGATCCAGCGCCTCTGCCAGCTTGCCGGTATCCTCGAACTTCTGGAGTATCCATTGCATCGCGCTGAAGAACCGCCTTGACCAAAAATAGTAATCAGTTGGCTGGACAGTCCTGTTCCAGCCTCACCCACGAAAGTCCTCTACCAACTTTCAAGTCCAGCAGTAACATTTTTAAAACTTTGGAGTGACCTCGTTCACAACGATTGCAAGTCTTGCCAGAAAGCTGGGCAAATTCGGTTGAAGATCAGCGCCGTAAAAGGTGAGCGTGTATACTGCCAATGTCCGTTCCGTTGAGCAGATACTGAAGATCGGATGCACCGGATAAGGTCCGGTGTTGCGCTGACCGACAACAAAGCCCCCGCTTCGGCAAAGGGCATGGATGACATGTTACGCTCCGCCACCAACATAGCTTTGGCATTCTTGGTACTTATTGCGGCCTTTGCGTGCGCACCGGCTGCATACGCACAGACGACGCAAGACCCGCAGCTTCCAGCAGCGCCCCTTCTGAACGAGGAGGAGCAGCAACTCAACCAATCTCTGCTGCGGCAGCAGATGTTGATCCTGGAACTCGAGCGGCAACGACTGGCACAGGAAAGGCGGAAGCTGGAGGAAGCGCAGCGTGTTCAGCAACTGCGTGAGGAAAGAGTTCGCCTGCTGCAAATCGAAAGACAACGCCGCCTCGGCCTGCCGCAAAACCGGTCTTACTATCGGCGCCAGCAATTTCAGCGCGAAGACTACCGGCCTCAGCGGGGACAGCCGCAACAATATCGACACCAGCAATATCAATCGCAGCAGTTCCGCCGGCAGTAGACGTACTCAGGCAGGTTTTGGCTCAGGCAAGTTTTGGGTCAGGCAAGTTTGGCCTCAATCCCCAAGGTAATACTGGCTGCCAGGCTAGCGTGCCTGCCTTTCCGCCCCCTTCCTGCTATTCTGGCTCAAGTGATTCCCAAAGAGCAGATAGAATATGGCCACGCAAACCGCTCAAAATCCTTTACGTGAAAAGCTCGTCAAAGGACTGGCCTATCATCAGTCCGGAGAGATCGAAAAGGCGCAGCGGTGCTATAAGCTGGTTCTGAAAAAGGCACCGACCAATCCTGATGCACTCAATCTGCTTGGCGTGACCTACCGGCAACTGGGATCGCCCAAAAAGGCTGTCGAATGTATCCAGAAGGCAATTGCCCAGAACCCGAAGCAGGCTTCGTTCTATGCCAACCTCGCCCGGGCGATGATGGACGTCGGAACGGATCCGGAAAGCATGCTCGCCGTTTCGGAAAAGGCCCTGTCGCTCAATCCAGCAGAGCGCGAGGCGCTCAACATCAAGGCAATCGCGCTGACCGGTCTGAAGCAGTTTGAAGAGGCCGAAGCGATCTTCAAAAGCCTGATTGTGGCCAACCCGAACTACGGTGAAATCTTCACAAACTATGGCCTGCTACTGCGCAAGAGCAACCGGTACGAAGATGCACTCAAATTCTTCCAGCGAGCAGAATTACTGGCGCCTGACAATGTCGAGAACTGCATCGAACAGGCGCGGTGCCGGCTGGAATTGAAACAGTTTGACGTTTCGCTCGAGGCGCTCGACAAGGCTCTGGAACGCTTCAAGGATAATCCACTTCTGATCCATGAGAAGGCCCGCGTTCTGTTCTCGCTTTCAAGAACGCACGAAGGATTGAAGTATGCCGAAGAAGCGGTGAAAGGCACACCGGGCAACTACCATTGCAAGGTCACGCTCGGGGTTCACTATCTCATGCTCGGCCGCAGCCAGAACAGCATCGACATCCTGAAAAAGGCCAAGGAGGAAGCGCCCGGCGGTGCGATTTCCGGTCTCGACTGGAACCTATCGCTTGCCTATCTGGCCAAGGGGGATCTGGAAACAGGCTGGGACATTCACGCCGCGCGCTTTGAAGACAAGAAAGCCAAGTCCCAACGACGGAAGTTCCCCAAGCCCGAATGGCAGGGCGAGGACATCTCTGACAACACCGTCCTTTTGTGGGGCGACCAGGGGCTGGGCGACGCACTCAAATGCGGCACGATGTTTCACGACATCCAGGCGCGGGCGAAAAAACTTATTCTTGAGGTCTCCGCAAAGTCCGTTCCCTTTTTCCAGAATTCGTTTCCAGACATCCATGTCAGGCCGGGTACGCCGAAGGAAGACCAGAGTCCAGAAGATGCTGACTACGATCTCACAGCCAACATGGTCGACCTTGCGCGTTATTTCCGTCGGGACTTCGAAAGCTTCGAAAAAGCCCCGTACCCGGTTTACAAATTCAACCAGGAAAGAGCCCGGCAATATCTCAGCCTGTTGCCGGGTGCCGACGAGAAACCGGTTATCGGCGTCTCCTGGCGCTCGCGCAATCTGGAGAAATACCGGGCACGCTATTACCTGTCCGCACCGGATTTCGCGCCGATCCTTGATGCTGAAGACGCGATTTACATCAATCTTCAGTATTTGGCGCTGCAAAAGGAGGTTGATTTTCTGGTCACCCGTTCCGAGGGTCGGTTCACCTTTTTCCGGGACATCGATTTGTTCAACGACCTGCTTGCGGCAGCCGATTTGACTGCCATTTGTGATGTCGTTGTCTCTTCCAATACCAGCGTCGCGGACATGGCAGGTGTTCTGGGCGTTCCGTGTGTGCGGTTCGGTCCTGTCGAACCTGCCCTGCTGCTCGGCCAGGCCAATCCGCCCTGGTATCCGAGCATGAAGTACCTTCACATCGACGAAACGAAGCCAACCGCTGACATGGTGCCGCAAATCATCGAAGCCATGCGCGAGGAACTGGCGGCCGGCTATCCAGACAGGCGCAAGGAACGCCTGGGGCTGTAACAGGTCCAGCACCCAAACGCCTGCCAGTTCTCCAAAAGCCGATCTACTCCGTGTCCAGGTGGTACCTTCGGACGTTTTTGACGTGGCCTGTTACCGGGCTTTCCTGGCGATTGCGACGAGCGTATCTGTCGCGTCGATCTTGCGAAGCGCAGCCTCGTAAGCCGACCGGAGTTCCGGCGTATCCAGAGCGGACAGGCTGGACTTTTGGCCACCGGGCTTGCCGTTGGCAAGCCAGCCGAGGTGGTTGGACAGCGGATACCGTTGCACCCCTTCAATCAAGATATCCTCAAAACCGATTGCCGCAAGCAGACGCTTCAGGCTTTCGCGCGTGTGAAGAACAAGATGCTGGCTCCAGAGGGTGAAATTCAGGAAGGCTTCGTTCTGAAGATTGGACAACAGAAAATCGGAGGCATGGGGAACCTCAACAACAAGTGTTCCAGTGTCGGTCAGAAGCGCCCGTAGGTCCCGCAAGGTGGATAGCGGATCGGGAAGATGCTCCAGAACATGGAATGCAAAGACCGCATCCTGTGTGCCCGGTGCGATCTGGTTTGCATTGTCGACACAACGATAGCCATCTGCGACCAGGGCCTCGATATAGCCCCTGTGCAGTTCGATCCCGGTAACATCAGCGCCCCGATTCGCCGCCTCCCGCAGGAAAAGCCCCTTCCAGCAGCCGAACTCGGTGATGGTCTTGCCCGTATAAAACTGTTCGTAGGCGTCCAGACGCCGGAACTGGTCCTGCCGGTATTCATAGTCCCAGTCGATGCGCTTGTAGAAATCGTCCTTGCGGTGTTCAGCGCCTTCGTAGGTCTCGTCCCCGACATAGTAGTCATTGATGTAAACGACGCCGGAAACCGTGTCGCGATAGACGGTCAGCCCTTCCTTGTCGCGGGTCCGCGGCGCGAGAACACTTTGCGTTTCCAGGGAAGCAAGGCCGAGCCGATGCAACGTGTCGAACACCGAGACGCTTGCCTGTCGGATTGCAAGATCCATCCACAACCACCAAAATAACGTTAAGTCATGATTGATCTTACTATGGTTTCGACAGCCGATACACCACACCAATAAATAGAAAACCAAATTGAAAATTGACCACTTAAAAATCTCGAAATTTTTTTCTACTTTAAATTGAACCCGAACTCATTCGGTCACCTCAATCCTTCAAAAAATACCATTTTTTCTTTTTAGTAGAGAGAATTACCTATTCCGGGGTCACCGAGAGAGAGAGAATAGCGATCGATTATAATTTTTCACGACATTATTATCGATGGTTAACCTCTCACCGGAAGTGGCTTTCAATTGTGAATAATCCGTCTTTTGCCAGGGCAACCGATAGAGAAATCACCTTTTCACCAACAGGCCGCACGCAGAGCGCGCACTCTTTCCGCCTGCGGTTCTGCAAGGACTCAAAATGCCATTGTTCGAAAGATCTGCGACCGATAACAGATGATCAAGTTTTCAGAAGGCCGAAAGATACACCGCCTGTAACCTCATCTCGTCCTGTCTCCTCCATTGCGATCAGTCAAAACGAAAAACTGATCAGATCAAGTGGCGATCATCCCACGCGCGATCAGCAGTTCGGCGACTTCGTTCAAGACACCTGCGCCGCCGGCACTTTCCAGAACGACAGTTGCCGTTGCTTTCACCTCTGCCGGTGCATTGCGCGGCGCGATGCTGAGGCCGCAGGCTTTCATGCAATCCAGATCGGCAATGTCTGCGCCGATATAAGCAATCTCGGACCAGTCCAGCCCTTTTTTGGTGCGCCAGTCCGACAGTGTTTGCATCTTGTCGAACAGGTGGTGCTTGTAATCCATGGCAAGTTTGCGCGCACGCTGGACGGCAAGGCTGTCCTCTTCCCGGTCCAGCATCAGCAGCATCATGCCCCGTCCAAGCAGACGGTCGAGACCGATCTCGTCATAGCGGTTGCAGACGATGGACTCAGTGCCGTCGCGATTGACGAAAATCGTATTGTCGGTGTGCACACCGGCAAAAGCCGTTACCAGCGCCCGCAACGGAGATGTTTCGGTGTCGGTCAGGAAACCGGTGAAGGGTTCGGAGCGGATGAAGGCTTCCGCCATGTCCCAGTCCTGCGAGGTGTCGATTTCGATCCAGGTCGAATCCAACGGCACCAGGATCGTTTTCCCGCAGTATCGGTTGCCTGCCTCAAGAAACTCCGGCACACGCATGGCATAGACAGCGCCATTTTCCCGGTATCTTGCAGAAATGTCCTGGCGGCGGACGCGCTGTTTTCTGGGGTCGTGATTCAGGCCCACGCCTTCGCCGTTGGGGCCCACTTCCCAGTAGAAGCCGTGATCGTCAACAACCGAGATGGCGCTTGTCGCTTCCTTGGCCAGCAGGGCCTCCACCACATGATCCACGTGTTGGGCCTGAGTGAAAGGCGCCGTGCACTGAAGGAAGACCAGAACGTCCGGTGGTTCGCTGATCAGGGACGGCTCGTTCTGCAGAAGATGGATCAACGCGGATTCAGAGCTCGCAGTCGGCCCGGAAAGTTCCGCCGGACGCAGAACGGATTTTGCACCATATTTCTCACCGACGGTCAAAATCTCCGCAGCGTCGCTCGAAACAAACACCTCGGACACAAAGCGCGATCCGCGCGCGGCACGCACCGTTCGCCCGACAAGCGGAATGCCGTTCAAGGGCCGGATGTTCTTTCCCGGAAGACCGACGGAACCGCCTCTTGCTGGAATGGCCGCTACAATTTTCATTTTATGTTCAACCACCTCGGGAAAGCTGTGTTCACTCGGGTTTGCGCGCGAAGACCGTTACGAAGGACCCCCAGAACGCCGGCGACACATCCGCGTCGCCCCGCACCATGCTGTCAAACGTTTCGCGGGTGGCAAAACGTGTTCCGAAATAGGGATACTCGACCATTTCGATGCGGAACCCCGTGTCACGCAGCAGCCTGACAAGAGAATCGTCCGTAAAGAGGCTCACATGAGTTGGGTCATGCAGCAACCGGAAACGGTCCCCATAGACCCGTGCGGCCGCACACGCGAAGTTCGGCGTGCCGCAAATGAAATCCCCGCCGGGCTTCAGGATCTCGAAGATGGTTTCAACAAAAGGTATGGGCTCGTCGACATGTTCGATGACATGGTTTGCGGTCACCACATCGAACATGCCTTCCGAAAAGGTGCCCTTCTCCAGAACGCCGTGTCGAAGGTCAGCGGAAAACCACTGCCGGGCGACCTCGACAGCCTTTTGAGATGGGTCCAGACCAAAACATTCGTTCTTGCCGGTCACCTGTTCCAGCAATTCGCCAAGGCCAAATCCGATGTCCAGCACCCGACCGGGAGCCCGCGCGTTGACGTAGTCGGCGATGTAGCGAACATCTTCCTTGCGCTGGTCGCGCTCGGCTTCAATATCCCTGACCTTGCCGTCCGGATCCTTCTTTGCTTCCCAATAGTCCTGTGGAAGCGGCCGGGCGGGATACGCCACGTAGTAGCTCTCCCCCCGATAGAGATCCAGGCAGCTGTCAATAATGGACATATAAATCTCTTGAACAAAAAAGGGCCGACCGGTCGCGGTCAGCCCACCAATACATCAGCTGTCTCACGCCGCCTGCAGCGTGACTTTCCGGCGCAGTTTTTCTGCAATCGGCTTCTCGTCTTCATAGAAACGCAGAACGCCGTCACCGCGCACAACCTCTACTCGCCGGATCTGTGCGACCATCTCGGCAACTTCCGGCATTTCGAGCGATGCCTTCTGGTCGGAACCCCAGTCGGAACGGTCCAGCGTAACGTGCCGCTCGATCGAACATGCTCCGAGAGCTGCCGCGCAGACGCTTGGCAAGATGCCTTCCTCATGACCGGAGAAGCCGACCTTGAGTTTGGGAAAGGCTTCTTTCAGGGTCGAGATACCGCGCAGATTGATCTCGTCATCGCGGGTCGGATAGGTGGAGGTGCAGTGGTACAGGCACGCGATCTCCCCGCCAGAGCGCTCAATCACATCGACGAAGCTCTTGACCATCGCCATGTCGCTCATGCCGGTGGAAACCAGCAGTGGCCGCCCGCTGCGTGCGCAATATTCGAGAAAGTCGCGATCCGTGACCATGGCAGACGCGACCTTGATATAGGGCGTGTCATAATCCAGAAGGAAATCCACGGACCCTTCGTCCCAGGGCGAGGCGAACCAGTCGATGCCCAGTTCCTTCGACAACTTGTCGATACGATCATAGTCGGCCTTGCCGAATTCCAGACCGCGCTTCAGATCACCGTTGGTTGTGCCAAAGACGTTTTCCCGCGGACGCGCCAGCTCTTCGGCCGAATAGACGATATCAACCGTGCGCTTCTGGAATTTGACTGCGTCGCACCCGGCCTCCTTCGATTTGCGGATCATTTCGAGGGCTTGATCGATATCGCCATTATGGTTGATACCGATTTCGGCAATCACGTAGGTTCGACTGTCGGAGATCATGGCTCAGTACCTTGATGTTTGGCCTGCAGCGTTCTAGTGGCCCTGCTGACTTGCCATTTTTAAGACAGATTCTTGCCACTGCCGGTCAGGTCTGTCCACCCGCGAGCCCCATATTAAGGGTTATCGACCCTGCTTTCTTTGGAAAACCCAAAACAGACCCTTAATAAAGCTGCGGGGGCACGTGTTAAACACGCGCCCCCAGCCAAAGATCTAAGCAAAATTAACAGACTAAGCTTTCGCCGACTCAGCCGACAAAAGCACGTTCGACAACAAACTCTGCAGGCTTGTTGTTGGCCCCTTCCGTGAGACCAGCTTCTTCCAGAAGGATCTTGGTGTCCTTCAACATGTCCATGGATCCGCAGATCATGCCACGATCGACGGCCGGGTCGAGCGGCGGCACGCCTAGGTCTTCGAACAGTTTGCCGGACTTGATCAGGTCAGTAATCCGGCCCTGACGCGGAAAGTCTTCGCGGGTCACCGAGGTGTAATGCACCAGCTTGTCCTTCGCGAATTCCCCGATCAGCGGATCGTTGATGGTTTCCTGTACAAGGTCCTCACCGTATTTCAGCTCGGACACTTCGCGGCAGGTATGCGTCAGGATCACCTGGTCAAACTTTTCATAGGTATCCGGATCGCGGATCAGGCTGGCAAACGGCGCGATTCCGGTGCCGGTAGAGAACATATAGACACGCTTGCCGGGAATGAGGGCATCGTTCACCAGCGTGCCAGTCGGCTTCTTCTTCATCAGCACCGCATCACCGGGCTGGATCTTCTGGAGATGCGACGTCAGCGGACCATCCGGGACCTTGATCGAAAAGAACTCCAGCTCTTCGTCCCATGCCGGGCTGGCGATGGAATAGGCACGGTACAGCGGCTTACCGTCGATCATCAGGCCGATCATCACGAATTCGCCGGACCGGAAACGGAAGCTCGCCGGACGGGTCATACGAAAGCGGAACAGGCGGTCCGTGTAATGCTGGACGGATTTCACTTCCTCGACGAAAGCGCCAGCCGGGGCGGCAGCTTCGAGGTCGGCGGGTTTGGCAAGTACGTTCATGTCGATCAGGGTCCGTAAGTCAGCGCTCTTGATAGATTGTGCCTCATGTAGCACTAGTCCGGCCTTGACTTGAAGCAACTCAGATCCCCTAAAGGCGCTTAGTGCAAAAAAATCATTCTAAAAAAGGTCAGGAACCCGGGGCAAGCGCTGTTCTCGTGGGCTCCCGGGCCGCTATCCTTGCATTGCCGGAAGGCAGCCCAAGAGCAAGAATGGTCAGGATCTATCTGAAATCGTCGTCACGGTTTCGCGGAAGAAATCAAGCTTTCCCTCGCTTTCGTGGCTGAGGATATAAGTGACACTTTCACATTCGCGGCCTTTGACGGGATAGAAAAACCGCTGCTCGAAGCGGGTCAAATACCACCCCTGCCCCAATGCCTGGGAAGCCAACCCGAGTACGTGCGTGCCCTTTGGGAACACGTCCCGTGCAAGGCGCTGCAACACAAGCGCCATTTCCGCCAGCCCCGAGGCGACTTGCCAGGAAACATCGGTTTCATCGCGATAGTGATCGATACGGAAATCGAACTGATCCGACAGCTCCCCGAATAATTCGGGAGCCCCCATTTCAAAGAGGTCGAGCACGCGGTGAATGGTGATCGGTTCCGTGCGAGCCAGTGGAAAGGTTTCTGACTGAGAAAGAGCGGATGCGGAATTCATACGGGGCTTCCTTCAATACCTGACGTAGTCATTGACAGTCAGAGGTGTGCGCCCGTCCCTTTCCATAATATAGTCTTATGTTTCTTATCCTTGATATAGGTAACGCCTATGCTTGAACTAACCCCGCTCCGCTACTTTGTCAGCGCCTTTGAAATGGGAACAATCAGTTCAGCGGCTGCCGGGCACGGCATTTCCCAACCCTCCTTGTCGCAAGCCTTGCAGAAACTAGAAGACACGTTGGGAACGCCCCTTTTTGTTCGTTCACGTATGGGGTTACGCCCGACACCGGCCGGCAGGGATCTTTATCACCACGCCCAGTCGATCCTTCGTACTGTCGAGGATGCGGAACGCCGGTTCCGCAAAGAACCTCCTCTCCATCTGAGCCTTTATGTGGCTCCAGATATCCTCTTGTCCGCATATCAAGGCGCGTTTCATGCGCTGCGCACGTCCTGCCCCACGCTTGAAATGCGTTTCGAGCAGGCGGCGGAGGATGCGGAACTCGCGATTGTCGACAAGATCTGCGCCCCGAAGGGGCACAGGTACACGGAACTTTATACAGAGCCCTATGTTGTCGCCGTTGCACGGTCTCATCCGCTAGCGGGACAGACCAAGGTTTCGATCGAGGATCTTCGCTCCATAACGCTGGTCTCCCGCAGGTATTGCCCCAGGCACGATGCATTTCTGGCTGAACTCGCCCTCGCAGATGCCCCTTTGAACATTTCCGCAGAAGCCGTCAACGATCAGCAGGTCCTGGAACTGACCGCACTAGGCTTTGGCGCAGCCATCCTGCCGGCCGGTCATTTGAAGATGAAAAGCGCTCTGACGGGGATTCCGCTGGAGCATGGGGGCTGGAAAAACGCAGCGTTGGCGTCGCGGTAAAAAAGACGACTTTTGCCGATGAAATGTTACGCACCTGGATGACAGGCTGGGCAACATCACCAATTCGTTTGTAACAATTATTGGAATGTCGGCTTTGTAAGAGTTTTTTATTTGACAGACAAATACAAACTGCAAAAATCGGAGAAAATCAAAGACAAGAAACAATATTACCTTCCACAGAGGCAAAGTAAATGTCTGGACGCACGCACGAAGAAACAGGCCAGAGAATAGCATTCGTGCTCATGGATCGGTTTTCCATGAACGCTTTCGCCGGCGTTATCGAACCTGTCCGAATAGCAAATCGCCTACTGGGGAGAGAATACTACCAGTGGACAACTTATTCGCTTGACGGGAATCCGGTCACGGCGAGTAATGGTTGCGAAGTCGCAGTTAAAAAATCTGTTCGCGATCTGCAAGACGCCGACATTACACTTTTGTGTACAGGCATTGATGTTGAACGCCTGCCGCTGGACGCGGATCTTGGCAACAAGCTGCGCCGGCTGAATGCCATGGGGCGCACGTTCGGCGCCATCTGCACCGGCGCCTATCTTCTTGCGCGGTATCATCTTCTGGACGGTCGCCGTTGCACCATCCATTGGGAGAACCTGAGGTCCCTGCGTGAAGAATTTCCGGATGTCGAGGTGACCTCCGACATCTTCGCGATAGACCGCAACTGCATGACCTGTGCCGGTGGCATGGCTTCGCTCGACATGATGCTCCGCCTGATCGCGATCCAGCACGGCGCCTATCTGGCTCACGAGGTCGCCGAAGGGTCGCTCTACCAGAACATGCGCTCCGGCGAATCCGCTCAGCGCCACGACATCGAAGCCCGGACCGGCATTTCGAATGCCAAGATCCTCGATGCGATCCGGATCATGGACCTGCATATCGAGGATCCGTTGAGCTGCCAGCAGCTTGCCATGACGGTTAACCTGTCACCGCGCCAACTGGAACGTCTTTTCCGCCGTCATTTCAATTGCACCCCCGGCCAGTATTACCTGAGACTGCGCCTGGAAACCGCGCGGGATCTGTTGCGCCGGACCAGTCGACCTGTTCTGGATGTCGCGCTTGCCTGCGGTTTCGCGTCAACGTCTCATTTTACCAAGTGCTATCGCGAGCGCTTCTTGTGTACGCCGACAGAAGAGCGCCAGTCCTACCAGTGGGCCAACACCAAGTCGACATCCGGTGTCGGCACAGCCACCCCCATGCGTCTGGTCGCGAAGTAAGACAAATGCGGCAACGTGCCGAAAGCGAACGCCGCGATTTCCGCGGCGTTTTTGCTGCAGCCTTCCGCTGATACTCCCGGACGTGGCCTGGCCAAGGTCCGACGAACAATCCTACGCAGATGGCAACCGCGGAACCTCCCCGGTTACAGCTTGTGCTTCGCTGGACCCACATGAGGACGGGGAGCAAATACTTCGATTTGGCTTCAGAGCACCACGATTTCGCTTCCCGTTTGAAAAGCTAGAGCAGCCGCCAGAGACCAAGGGGGATGAGATAGAGGCCGAGTGCGAGGATGGCGGCCAGCACGAGACGGCGGAAGCCTATCTCCGACACTTTGCGCCGTGTGACCTGCCCTGCCCAGACACCCGATAGGGCCGGTACGACCAGTGCCGCAGATGCCAGCGCTTCCTGACCACCCATCAGCCCGAAGCCACCAAGAGAAACCCCGAGCGCAATCGTCGATAAAAGAAACAAGAGCCCCATCGCCTGGATCAGTTCGTCCCGCTTGAGCCCAAGTGCCTGCAGATACATGACCCCCGGCACCGAATAGGACCCAGTCAGGCCCGACAGGACACCGTTGATCAGCCCGACGACCACCCCAATCGGAATGACCCGGTTTTCAGGAATGCGCAGAACAACACCCGCCAACATCGGTACGGCATAGAAAACCATGAGAAGTCCGAGCAGCAGATCGGCAGCCCCGTCCGGCACCTTGGTGAGGATGAATGTCCCGGCAGCAAGCATTGCAACAGCGGAAACCAGAAACGGCCAGAGACGAGGCACAAGAACGCGCAGGTGACCTCCGTACACGCTTTGCCAAAGGTTGGTCAGAAATGCCGGCCACAGAATGAGGACCATCGCCTTTTCGACACCGACAAATACCGTCATCAGACCAAGACCGATGGTCGGCAAACCGAACCCGACCAGCCCCTTGATGAAGCCCGCGCAGAGGAATACCACCACGGCAACGATAACCAGCCACGGGCCGGATGCACCCAGATCCGTCACGCGTATACCTGATGCTGCATGTGGGTCTCTTGTTTCTGCTACCCGTCGCCCGTTGGCAGATTGTAGCCTTCGATCAATTCTTCCAACTGGCCGGACTCCCGGCGGCGAAGCAGTTCTTCGTCAAACGCTTCCAGCATTTTTATACACGGCGTTGCCCGGGAGAACAGGAAATGAAGCGTATTGACCGAAGCATGCCATGGCAAGACCTCGACCTTTCCTTCAACCCGCGCCTCCCTGATCATCACCTCGCCTTCCTGACGAGCGATTATCAGATAATCCGCCTTTTCCTCTGCCACAAGAAGAACATTGGTTTTGAAGTCCTCGAACGGCTGTCTTTCGATTGCTAGATTGGCTGCGGCAAAGTTCTCGAATTCCTCGCCGAACGTCGCTCCAAACGGCGCAACGCCTCTCAGTCCCGCAAGGTCTTTCAATGATTGTGGACGGACAGCGAGATTGGAACGGACAATGACGCTGACTTCTTCCTCCATCACCGGCAGGCTGACACCATATTTTGCAAGCCTCTCATCGGTCAGATATGCCCCGGCGAGAACGTCGATCTGCCCATGCTCCAGCAATGTCAAAAGCCGCTTCCAGGGAAGTTCCGATCCGACCATCAACGGCACACCCAGGGCGTTAAAGACATCCAGGGCAAGGTCTGGAAAAACGCCATCGAGACTGCCGTCCGCTTGCCGGCGCATGGAGACCGGGTACCAGACACTTGATCCGTTCAGCTTGATTCTTGAGCAATCACCCGTGTCCGCATAGCTCGCAGGCGTTAGCGAAAAAAGCGCATACGCCAGAGCCGTGACGCACAATCGCCTTCTCAATCGATTGAAAAAATTCATTTTTTTGACCGCTCGAACAACGCCTCGATTAAAGCCGGGCAATCAAGTGAACCGCCTTTTGACTGATCGGTCAATCAAAAAACACGTTTTACGTGTATGTACGTTGTAATTGCTGGTTCGCCACTTCTGATTGCAATTACATCATAGTCGATATTGACGATATTCGACTGACAACCGTTTTTATGATGCGAGGAAGATGCTAGCCTCATTAGCATGAATGCAACCTCGCTGCCTCGGCTGCCGAATCGTCTCGCGCGGCGCCTCTTCCTGGACAGACACGGCCTTGCCTCCGCCCCCAGGGGAAGCGGGAAAGGGGATGATCTTGCCGCAGTCATAGACCAGCTCGGTTTCGTCCAGATCGACAGCATCAACACGGTCGCCCGTGCGCACCACATGATCCTCGCCGCCAGAAGACCTGCCTACAAGGAGAAGAACCTCAAGCTTCTTACCGAGCGGGACCGGCATCTGTTCGAACATTGGACCCATGATGCGTCCGTCATACCAACGGAATTCTTCCGACACTGGCGCCTGCGGTTCAGCCGGGACAAGGAAAATCTCATCAACAGATGGCGCAACTGGCACCAGAACGAGTTCGAGAGAAAATTCGACGAGATCCTCAAACGGATCAGCGACCATGGTCCCGTCACGTCGGCAACTGTCGGTGAAGATGAAAAACGCAGCAGCGGCGGCTGGTGGGAGTGGCACCCCTCCAAGGCCGCACTCGAGTTTCTGTGGCGCACCGGTGAGTTGTCGGTTTGCGGCCGGAACGGATTTCAAAAGGTCTACGATCTGACGGAGCGGGTCATCCCAGCGCAGCATCTTCACGCCGCACATGATTTCGATGAGACGACCGATTGGGCGGCCCGCTCAGCCCTCGACCGTCTGGGTTTCGCAACCTCCGGCGAGATCGCGGCCTTCTGGGACCTGATCACGCCTCTGGAAGCCAGGGACTGGTGTACCGCGGCATTGGCCGAGGGCACAATTATCGAGATTGAAGTTGAATGTGTCGACGGATCCTGGCGGAAGGTCTTCGTCTATCCGGAAACGCTCAACACCCTATCGGAGCTTCCAGAGCCCCCTTCGCGCGTGCGCATCCTGTCGCCGTTCGATCCGGCGCTACGTGACCGAAAACGCGCCGAACGGCTGTTCGGCTTCTGCTACCGGATCGAGATATTCGTGCCCGAGCCAAAACGCCAGTACGGTTATTACGTCTTCCCTGTTCTGGAAGGTGACCGTTTGATTGGCCGGATCGACATGAAGGCTCTCCGAAGCGAGAACAGACTCCACGTGCGGGCCTATTGGCCGGAGCAAGGCATCAGAGCCTCGAAGGGGCGTGAGGCGAAGCTTCAGGCGGAGCTCGAACGCACCGCCCGCTTTGCCGGTGTTTCCAACATCACCTACGAGCCGGACTGGCAAAGGACGCCCCTTTAGGGTCTGGTTCCCGCGCAGAAGCTTCAGGCGCAGGCGGAGTTGCCAACTCCGCCTGCGCCCTTGATCAATCAGAAGGTCACTCTGCGACCCTGTCCAGCAGATGCTGATGGGACCGCTGACGGACCTCTTCAAAGGTCCAGTCCTTCACCAGCGCGCCATTGCGATAGACCGTCTGCAACTGATCTGGTCTGCTGCCCGCCTCTTCAAAACGAACTGCGGTCAGCATTCCGTTTTCGAGGACGGTCGCCTGTCGTCCGGCCTTGGAGGCCTTGCCCGGATCGGTGACCGGGGTCTTGGACACATCACGCCAGGTGCCGTCCGCAGCCTTCATGGCATTTGCCTTCATGGCAAAGCGCATGGTGTCCCGGTTGAGCCGCTGCAACAGACCGCCGCCCATGCCGACGGCAATGTTGTCGACCGACCAGTTGCGCCGCACCAGCTCCTCCACCAGTTGCCTGATGGTGTCGAGCTTCATGCCGTCGCCCTGAATGACGCGAACCGAGGGATGCAGCACGCGCGCCCCCTTGCTGTTCTCCGAGCCGCCGTAGTGCTGCCACAAGGTTTCCATGACCTTCAGCGGCGTTTCGACGGGATCACCGGAATCCGGGCGAACGACAACCGTTGCTCCCGAGGCGAGCACCTCTTCCTTCAGGCGTCCGCACCACAGGTTCTCGACCGCGTTGCCCAGATCGTAGCTGTCGGAAACAACCGCCACCAGCGCATTGGGCCGGGCAAACTGCGCCAGCATGTTCCGGTACGCATCGATTTCCCGCTCCCGTCCCCAACTGGTCATTGTCGAGTGTTCTGCTGCGGGGATCGAAAAGCCAGCGACATCTGCGCCGTACCAGGTCATGGCCGCTTCAAGCGCTTCCATGGTGTCGGTGCCGGCGAAATTGACCAGATGGGCCACGCCACCAAGAGCGGCACTTTGGGCAGAGGAAACACCGCGCGCGCCAAAATCGTGCAGCTTGAACGGGATCTGGCTGTCCGGATCCTCAGAAGTTTCCAGAAGACCGCGATACAGGATCTCCTTGCACATGAAGGAAAGGGTCGCGACCGTCGATGGATACCAGACCGCCCGCAACATGGCGGTCTCCACCCAGGTGGTCAGCCATGGCATGCGTTCGTCGGTGTTTTCCAGCTGAACAAGCGGCACACCGCTCGGCGCAAGCGTTCCTTCCGGCAGCGCCTTGATCTCTAGCGGAAACAGACCGCCATGATCCGTCAGGATCTGTTCCCAGCCTTCCCGGTTGAAGGGGACGCCATGGGCCGCGCAGATGCGCGCAGCCGCTTCAATGTCCGATGCGGTGATCGGCTTGAGAAGCACGTCCTTCAGGTAGGCTTGCAATCCGAAGAACAGGACGCTGTCCGAAAACGGATTGGGTCTTGCTTCCAGATACGCCGAAATCCTGCGGGCTTCGGGTGGATATTGCTTGAAATGCGACTGCTTGTAGCTGTCGGTCGCCAAAAGTGGGTTTGTCATTGTGAACTCCTCACGTGACAGATGCGATTGTCTGCGGGCCTCCCCCGCAGACGCTGTTACAGGTCCGCCATAAGCTGGATGATGGACCAGTGATCTTCAAAGAACTGCTCAGGGTTCAGATCTCCCAGGCGATGCCAATTGGCTGACATGGCATCGTCCCCCCCCATGACCGAAAACAGTTCGCGCCGTTCCGGCAGGCGAAACAGAAACGCATGGGTGACGATGCGGCCGCGCAGCGACCGGTCGGGATGGTCGAAGACCCTTGTCTTGGTGCCGTCGATGAAGGATGCCAGCATCGCCGGGGGGATTTCGCCCTTGTGGTCGCTGATGGCGGTTTCTTCCTTCAATTCGCGGATCGCGGCGTCCTTGATGCTTTCGCTGGGATCAAGGAACCCGCCGGGCAGTGCAAGCAATCCCTTGCCGGGCGCCTGTCCGCGCTCGACCAGAAGAATGTTGCCGGACTGGATGACAACGGCATCCACTGTCACGAACGGGCCCCTGCCCCATTGGCCGGGATAAGCCTCCAGATACTCGGCCTCTTCCAGCAGAGCACGAAAGGTCTCCGTCAGGGCAAAAGCTTCCAGCCACTCCGCCACGCCGGCAGACAGAACCGAGCGGGAGATAACCGGGATGCGCTGGAACAACTGCCTGCGCACATCAGTCGACGAGAAGGTACCGTGCTGGCTGGCCAACTGGACATTGCCCCACTCGGGAAACAACTTCAGATAATAGCTCGTGCGGTCCTTGCCGTAGCCGGACAATGCAATCCTGACGTCCTGCAAACCGTGCAGAACGACACCGCCCCTGTTGTAATGGGCCAGCACTGTTTCGTTGACGGCCCGCTGAACCTCTGCGCACCAGGCAGCGTCCGAATAGGGATGATCCAAAACAGGTTTCAGGATCAAACGACCGGTCGTCAGCTCGTGCTTGAACACCTTGGCGAACATCTCTTCGCGCTCGGTGTAGGTGAATGGGTTTCGCGGGGTCCGTGCCTGACAGGAAGATCCGATCAGCACGATCAGCGTATCGACTTCATTCAGCGCCGATCTGATGACGGCCTCATGGCCCGTATGAAGCGGCTGAAAACGGCCGACAAAAACACCGTAATGATATTTAGACATTCGAGACTCCCTCGAACTGTTGAGATGCAGCCGAACTCCTCGGCTGCCCAATACCTAATACTCATTTAGAGCATTATCAAGCGAATAATACTCTAAATGAGTATTATTCGCTTCTCGACGTGGAAGGAGTGGCAAGCCCGCCGACGAATTGCCCACTCGATTGGCCGTCAGGCCGGAAACAAACACCGGTTCAAATAGCTGCGGCCCAGAAGATTTCTTGCCTCCATTTCGCAAAGGCCTATCGCAAGCGACTGGCTGACGGTCGTGATCCTGGAAAGCAAAATTCTCTTTGAAAACCTTGGCTTTTGTAAAGAAGTGCGACGCCGCAAGAAAATCGTCGCGCACAAAAATATCGCCCTCGATATTATCGAGGGCGTTCTTGCGACTCCTGTTTACAGATGCGCTGAGCGAAATCTCTCCCGCCGGACAGCTGGCTCACGTCCAGCTGAGCACCACCTTGCCCGCTTCACCTGACTTCATGGCAGCAAAGCCCTTCTCGAAATCGTCTGCACCAAAGCGGTGTGTGATGACATTGCGCACGTCCAGGCCGTTCTGCAGCATGGCAATCATCTTGTACCAGGTCTCGAAAATTTCGCGGCCGTACACGCCCTTGATGGTGATTGCCTTGAAGACGATGCGCGACCAATCCACCGGCGATTTTCCGGGAGGAATGCCAAGTAGCGCAATCCGACCTCCCATCACGAGGTTCTCAACCATCTGGTCGAGCGCCGCCTGGTTGCCCGACATTTCCAGGCCGACATCAAAGCCTTCCTTCATGCCGAGCTTCTTTTCGATGCCTTTCAGATCTTCCCTGGCCACGTTGACCGGCACCACATCGGCAACCTTCGTCGCCAGGTCGAGGCGGGCCTGGTTGACATCAGTGATAACCACATTGCGCGCCCCGACATGACGAGCCACGGCTGCGGCCATGATGCCTATCGGACCGGCACCGGTAATCAGGACATCCTCGCCGACCAGATCGAAACTGAGCGCGGTATGAACCGCGTTGCCGAGCGGATCGAGAATGGCACCGATCTCGTCATCGATCTCGTCCGGCAGCAAAACGACGTTGAAGGCCGGCAGGCGCAGATATTCTGCAAAAGCGCCCTGCTCGTTGACGCCGATGCCGCGGGTTTCCGGATCCAGATGAAACTTGCCCGCTCGCGATTGACGGGAGTGCCGTCCAATCAGGTGGCCTTCGCCGGAGCACCGTTGGCCAATTTCCAGATCGGTGACGTTCTTGCCGATCTCGACGATTTCACCCGCGAATTCGTGACCGGTGATCATCGGTACGGGCACCGTCTTCGCCGCCCAGTCGTCCCAGTTCCAGATGTGAATATCCGTGCCGCAAATACCGGTCTTGTGGATCTTGATCAAAACGTCGCCCGGGCCGATTTCCGGAACCGGCGCACGTGTCATCCAGAGACCTTCCTTCGGCTCGGACTTGCACAGCGCCTTCATTTCGTTGCTGCTCATGACAGCACTCCCGTCGCCTTGCCGGCCTTTTCAAAGGCCTCCAGCGCGCGATCCAGATCGGACCGGGTCAATGCCGCATTCATCTGCGTGCGGATGCGGGCCTGACCGCGCGGCACCACAGGAAAGAAGAAACCGGAGACGTAGACACCCTCCTCGAACAGCTTTGCCGCCATGTCCTGCGCCAGTTGGGCTTCCCCCAGCATCACCGGAATGATGGGGTGTTCCCCCGGCAGAAGCGTGAAGCCAAGCGCTTCCAGACCGGCGCGCCAATAGCTGGCGTTTTCGAAGAGGTTCTTGCGCAGATCGTCGCCCTCCTCCACCAGACGGATGGCTTCCAGTCCGCTCATGACCACAGCCGGCGGCAGAGAGTTGGAAAAGAGGTAGGGTCGCGCCCGCTGGCGCAGCAGATCTATGACAGGCTGAGGTCCTGCAATATAGCCGCCTATGCCGCCGCCCAGCGCTTTGCCGAGCGTTCCTGTCAGGATATCGACATCGACGCCAAAATGCGCCGGCATGCCTCTCCCCTTTGGCCCCATGAAGCCGGTCGCATGGCAATCGTCGACCATCACAACGGCATCATATTGCCTGGCCAGCTCGGTCACACCCGGCAGGTTGGCGAGGTAACCATCCATCGAGAAGACGCCGTCTGTGGCAATCATGATGTGACGAGCCCCGGCAGCCCGGGCTTCCTTCAGTTTCGCCTCCAGATCCGCCATATCGGAATTGGCGTAGCGATAGCGCTGGGCCTTGCACAGGCGAATGCCGTCAATGATCGACGCATGATTGAGCGCGTCCGATATTATCGCGTCTTCAGCCCCAAGCAACGGTTCGAACAGGCCTCCATTTGCGTCGAAACAGGCCGCGAACAGAATGGCATCGTCCTTGCCGAGAAACTCGGCCAGACGCTGTTCAAGCTGGCGGTGAATGTCCTGCGTTCCGCAAATGAAACGCACGGACGCCATGCCGTAGCCCTTTGGTTCAAGAGCCTTGCGAGCAGCTTCCTCAAGAGCCGGATGATCGGCCAAACCCAGGTAGTTGTTTGCGCAAAGGTTGATGACTTCGCGCCCGCCGACCGTGATCAAGCCGCCCTGAGGCGAGGTGATCAGCCGCTCGCGCTTGTAGAGCCCTTCGGCCTCGATTTCTTCAAGCGTCTCGGAAATATGCGACAGAAAGGCATCGGACACGGGGCTTCCTCCGGCAAGATGGATATTTCCTCCATCATGTCGGATTTTTGTTCGCAATAAAAGATTCAATTTCCAGTATCACGGATTTTTGCAGCCACCCATCCGCAAGAAACAGGCGGTTGAATCAACCTTTTCGGTCAGGAAGATTGCACAGGTGCAAACGCATGGCTATGACACCCGCCATACGGAAACCAGCATTACGCAAGGCAGAACCGGCGCATGCGGTACGCCACCCTCAGAATTTCACCACCATCAGGATCGCCCGCGCTGGACCGCCCACGGAAGCGATGCAATGGGGCACGTCCGCCGCGTAACGGGCCGTATCGCCCTTGCCGATGATGCCTTTGGCCACGCCGGAGGTAACTTCCAGCTGGCCGTCTTCGGCTATCAGTTGTTCCCGCGTTCCGCGCTCGTGCGGCTTGCTTTCAAGCTTGCCGCCTTCGGTGAAGATCAGTTCATAGATTTCG
Organism: Stappia sp. BW2; assembly: GCF_008107695.1. Classification (GTDB taxonomy): domain Bacteria; phylum Pseudomonadota; class Alphaproteobacteria; order Rhizobiales; family Stappiaceae; genus Roseibium. Next base: position 195,308 of record NZ_VIRG01000066.1, read on the forward strand.
AACCGGCCCGCGTCCTGCGGTGGCGACAGTATCCGGATCCTGCAACCGTCTCCGGCCCTGTCGAGCGCAGGGGTCTGGTGTTCGTGCACGATCTCGACCCGGTCCTCTGCAGTTTCCTCCCCCAGCAGACCGGCGAAATCGACATTCAGGGCTCTGGTAAGATTGAGCAGGGTCGCGACAGTCGGGTTGGATTCTCCGCGCTCGATCTGGCTAACCATGGAGCGGGAAACACCCGAGAGTTTTTCAACCGCCTCCAGCGACAGGCCCTGGGCACGCCGCGCCTTCTTGAGGCGGGCTGGCAAGCGGGAAAGAATGTCCGAATCTGTCATGACGGAACTAAAATCCGTTTCGCCAGATATTGCAATTTTCTTTTCCTGTCATCCGACTTGACGAGCCGCATAAGCGTCGCTTCGGCCAGTTCAAATCAGCCACACTTATTACCCTGATCAGGCCTGCGATGACGGAACTCGTCTTCGGTGCCAATTTTGCTCTCCTTGCAAGGCGGCCCTCGCACACCTGCTGTCATTCGCTACGACTTATCGACCTCCTACCGGCGGTTCTGACCATGCTTCTTTTTCCGGGAACCGTGCTGCTCCCCAACGCCGAACGGGCCGCCGTCGCTTCCGGAGCGCATCCTGTCGCTTTCGGAACATTTGCTGCACTGCGCCCTCCCATAGCGTTTCCGCATAAGCTGGGGGCGGTCCATAACCGCATCCGGAAAACAAGAATTCGGAAACGCTTCGGAGAGAAACCCCATGGCCAGCGATATTGAAATTGCCCGTGCAGCCAAAATGAAACCTATTCAGGAAATCGGCAAAAGGCTGAATATTCCCGAAGACTCTCTCCTGCCCTATGGGCGCACCAAGGCCAAGATTTCCGCCGAGTACATTGCCAACCTGAACGGCCGCAAGAACGGCAAGCTCATTCTGGTGACGGCAATCAACCCGACCCCGGCCGGCGAAGGCAAGACAACCACGACGGTCGGTCTTGGCGACGGTCTCAACAAGATCGGCAAGAACGCGATGATCTGCCTGCGCGAACCGTCGCTTGGCCCCTGCTTCGGCATGAAGGGCGGTGCAGCCGGCGGCGGCTATGCGCAGGTCGTTCCCATGGAAGACATCAACCTGCATTTTACAGGCGATTTCCACGCCATCACCTCTGCGCACAATCTGCTCGCCGCCTTGATCGAAAACCACATCTATTGGGGCAATGAACTGGGCATCGATATCCGCCGGGTGGTCTGGCGCCGGGTGATGGACATGAACGACCGGGCACTGCGCACTGTCGTCTGCTCCCTTGGCGGCATCGCCAACGGCTTCCCGCGGGAAGCAGGGTTCGACATTACGGTTGCCTCCGAAATCATGGCGATCCTGTGCCTGGCAACCGATCTGGACGACCTGCAGAAACGGCTCGGGGACATCATCGTTGCTTATAGACGCGACCGGACGGCGATCACCGCGCGTGAACTGGAAGCGGACGGCGCCATGACAGTGCTTTTGAAAGAAGCGATGCAGCCGAACCTCGTGCAAACTCTGGAAAACAATCCTGCCTTTATCCACGGCGGCCCCTTCGCCAACATCGCACACGGCTGCAACTCCGTGGTTGCCACCCAGACGGCCTTGAAGCTGGCCGACTATGTCGTGACGGAAGCAGGCTTTGGTGCCGATCTCGGTGCCGAGAAATTCTTCGACATCAAATGCCGCAAGGCGGGACTAACCCCGGATGCCGTGGTGATCGTCGCGACCATCAAGGCTTTGAAAATGAACGGCGGCGTTGCCAAGGAAGACCTCGGCACCGAAAACGTCCAGGCCGTCAAAAAGGGCTGCGCCAACCTTGGCCGCCACATCGAGAACATCAAGCAATTCGGCGTTCCTGCGGTCATTGCCATCAACCACTTCACGGCAGATACGGACGCGGAAGTTCAGGCGGTAAAGGATTACTGCGCCGAGTATCGCGTCGATGCGATCCTGGCGACCCATTGGGCCAACGGTTCAGCCGGTACGGAAGAGCTTGCCACCCGAGTGGCGGAACTGGCGGAAAGCGGCGGCGCCCAGTTCGCACCGCTTTACGACGACAGCCTGTCCCTGTTTGAGAAGATCGAATCCGTCGCGAAGCGCATTTACCGGGCAGACGAAGTGCTGGCGGACAAGTCGGTGCGCGACCAGCTCAAACGCTGGGAAGCGGACGGCTTCGGCCATCTGCCCGTCTGCATGGCCAAGACCCAGTATTCCTTTACCACCGACCCGCAGCTTCGCGGAGCCCCGACCGGCCACAGCCTGCCTGTCCGCGAAGTCCGTCTGTCGGCAGGGGCCGGTTTCATCGTGGTGATCTGCGGAGAAATCATGACCATGCCGGGCTTGCCACGCGTGCCGTCGGCCAACCACATCAAGCTGGACGACAACGGCCAGATCGAAGGCCTGTTCTGATCCATCGCGAGCGATGTTTACCCTCAGGACAAGGCGGGTCGAACGACCCGCCTTTTTCTTGTGAATTTGCCTGTCGCGGCACCCCAGTCAAAGAAAACCAACAGCCCCTCGCTCCCCGTCATTGCTGAGCCCAATCCTGCAACCCATACCGTTCCATTGCCTCAGACGGGAGCGTCACGTGCGGAAGCGAAGCGGTGCGAAAGCGAAGCGGTGTGGATGCCATGGTTGAGCCATGGCAGGACGAAGCGGATGGAGGTGTGGCTGGGAGTTTGCAGCACTAGGCGCGGTGCTGGTTTCGTCCCAGCAAGACAAGTCCAGTTGCTGCCAGTAGGAGTGCGAGACCCGAAAAGACCGTCCGGGTCTGGTTCCACAGCTGCCACGGTTCGGAATAGGACCGCCAAAGCGTTGCCGCTTCCTTCAGGTCCTCCGGAACTGGTATCCCGGCAAGCTCCTGGTTCATCGGCACATTGACCAGAATTGTCAGCGCCATACCGCCAAGGGCGTAGGTAAGGGCAGCCACAAAAAAGGACACTCCCGCTGCGCGCTGCGCCGCCACCAGGCTGATCAGCCCGGCAAGCGCTAGAACGAGGGGCGTGCCGAAGAAGGCCGGCGCGAAGGTCGCGTTTCGAACCGAGGCGTTCATCGCCTGCATCGCCGCAATCGCGATCCTGGGATCAGCAGCATCAAGGCCCCACATCGTCGAGCAGATCCAGGCGTAAAAGAAACCGAAAATGGCCCCGGCAAACAGCACAGCCAGAAGACCGGTTCCAAGTGCAAGTCGATACATCCCACCCTCCAAAACCGTAATTATGTGTACGGATTGTAATTTCCGTAACATCAATTACGGTTTCAGGCAAGCAATGGAGAGACCGGCATGCGGGCGGAAGCCAGAGAACGAAGAAAAACGGCCATTGAAACGGCAGCAATCGACCTGCTGTTGGCCGAAGGTTATGACAATATGTCGATGCTGGCGGTCGCCAGAAAAGCAAAGGCCTCCAATGAAACGCTTTACCGCTGGTATGGCGACAAGACCGGACTTTTCACAGCTCTGGTGGACCGCAACGCAGAAGACATCCGTGAGGCGCTGGAAAACTGTATCGGCAAAGCCTCCTCTCCGGACGAGGCGATGAAACGCTTCGGGCGAAGCTTGCTCCGCGTACTCACGAATCCGGCCGCGATCGCTCTCAACCGCGCGGCGGCTGCCGACGCTACGGGTACGCTAGGAACAGCCCTGGCAAAAAGCGGCCGCAACGCCGTTCTGCCGCTCGTTTGCGATCTTGTCGCGCAAGTGCAGAACAAGGGATTTCTGGCAGACCTTGAGATGGCTGCTGCTGCCGAACTTTACCTGTCCCTTTTGATCGGGGATCTTCAAATTCGGCTGGTGACACGCGCCCTGCCACATGTGGCGGATACCGACATCGAGGCCCGCGCGGACAGCGCCTGGAATGCGGTTCGACTTCTTTCCGGTGGCAGTATCGCCACCGTCTCGTAAGTTTAGACAGCTACAAACATTTCCCGTTGGCGTAGAAAATTGAAGTTGAATGGCCCGGCTCGATTTACCTGTCGCGTAAACGACTAGCCGTGTCGCTTTGGAGATATCGGCGAATCCGGCTTGAGGCATAAGCTTTTGCACTGAGTTGATGGCCTGTTGCGCCTTGCTGGAGCTGCCAATGTCTGACGAAGACGATATCGATCTCGCCTCCCTTTCTGACGACGAACTTGTCGAGCAGATGCATGACGACCTTTACGACGGTCTTCAGGAAGAAATCCTGGATGCCGTGAACATTCTTCTGGAACGCGGCTGGGCTCCCTACGACATCCTGACCAAGGCTCTGGTGGAAGGCATGCGGATCGTCGGCGTCGACTTCCGCGATGGCATCCTGTTCGTTCCCGAAGTGCTTCTTTCGGCCAACGCCATGAAGGCCGGCATGAGCATCCTGCGCCCGCTGCTGGCGGAGACCGGTGCACCGAAGGTCGGCAAAATGGTCATCGGCACCGTGAAAGGCGACATCCACGACATCGGCAAGAACCTTGTCTCGATGATGATGGAAGGTGCCGGCTTCGAAGTGATCGACATTGGCATCAACAACCCTGTCGAAAACTATCTTGCGGCCATCGAAGAGCATCAGCCGGACATTCTCGGCATGTCGGCCCTTCTGACCACGACGATGCCTTACATGAAGGTCGTGATCGACGAAATGAAGGCCAAGGGCATTCGCGACGATTATATCGTGCTCGTCGGCGGCGCACCGCTGAACGAGGAATTCGGTGAAGCTGTCGGAGCCGATGGTTATTGCCGCGACGCGGCCGTTGCTGTGGAAATGGCGAAAGACCTGATCGCTCGCCGCCACAACATGCTGGCCAACAAGGGCTGACGGCAATGTTCAAGGAGGCTGCCGAAATGCTGGTGGGCGAGCCTCTGTTTCCGATTGAGACGGATGGGAGCGCGGACGACAAGGTCGGCCGCGTTCTTGTTATTGCCTGCGGTGCCCTGGCGCGCGAGGTCATCGCCATTCGCGAGAAGAACAACCTCGACCACGTCGACATCACCTGCCTTCCGGCGAAGCTGCACAACACGCCGGACAAGATACCGGATGAAGTCCGCCGAACCATCCTGAAGAACGCGGACACCTACTCCGACATTCTGGTGGCCTATGGCGATTGCGGCACCGGCGGCCTGCTAGACAGGGTGCTGGAGGAAACCGGCGCGCGGCGCATCGAAGGCGCGCACTGCTACGCCTTTTTCACCGGCATTGAAGAATTCGACCAGATGGAAGACGACCAGCTCGGCACATTCTATCTGACCGATTTCCTGGCCCGGCATTTCCAGACCATGGTCATCGAACCGCTGGGTCTCGACTGGCACCCGCACTTGAGGGACATGTATTTCGCCCATTACACCCGCGTTCTCTACCTGGCCCAGACTGATGACCCGGCCCTTGAGGATGCGGCACGGCGCGCTGCGGACAGGCTGGGCCTGCCGTTTGAAATGCGACGAACGGGGTATGGATTGCTGCAGCCGTTTCTGGGCAAAGGCCGGGCGGATTGAGCGTCGCAAAATAGCCTTCGGACAAGTCGGTTTTTCACGTGCTGATGCCGCTATCAGGCGTCCTGGGCCAGCAAGCTTCCGGCAATGATGTTTCTCAGGAGGAAGTTCCGAGAATGGCGCAGAAAATCATCGTTTATTGGCGGGACATCCCGGCACAGATCCTGGTGAAGCAGGGGCGTAAATCCGCCCGGCGGGAACTGCCTGCCATGTTCATGGAAGCCATCGACGCCTGCGCCATGCGGATCGGGGCGAAGGACAGCGACGCCTATATGGCGGAGTGGCGCCGGACCGACCCGGTTTCGGTGACGGACGATCTTGAAACGGAAGCGGACGCGGCCTTGACCGACCTGGTCTCTGCCTATCCGAAAGAGAGACTTAAAACCCTGCTTGAAAATGGAGGCTCGGAACATGACTGATCAGCGCCTGTTGGCCAATGGGCGGCTTCCCGCCTCTACCGAAATGTCCCCCAGGCAGGTGGTCGAAAAGACCGAGCTTCTGCAGTTCATCCCCGCGGGCACGCAGATTTATGTCACGGATCTGGGCAACTGCTCGGAAGACATGATCGTCGACGCAGCCCGCATCCTGCGCGACAACAAGCTGACCGCCGTTCCGCATATGGCGGCCCGCCGGTATGCAAGCCGCGAGGACTTCGAGCGCCGCATCACCCGGCTGACGCAGGAAGCAGGCGCCACCGAAGTTCTGGCCATTGCGGGCGAAGCCGAGAAAGCCGGTCCCCTCACCTCTTCTGTCGCTCTTCTGGAAACCGGTCTGTTCGACAAGCTCGGCATCAAGAAGATCGCCGTTGCCGGACACCCCGAAGGCGCACCGGACATCAAGCCGGACGTGATCAAAAGCTTCCTGCAACGCAAGCATGAACTTGCCCGCGAAAGCGATGCCGAGTTCCGCATCGTGACCCAGTTCGGGTTCGATCCGCATCGGGTCAGCCTGTGGCTGGACGAGTTGCGCGAATGGGGCAACGAATTCCCGGTGCATGTCGGTGTTGCTGGTCCGGCCAAGATGACGACCCTTCTGAAATATGCCGCTTTTGCCGGTGTTGAAAACTCCTTCAACTTCCTGAAAAAGCGTGGCGGCGCCGTCGTCTCCATGCTGTCCGGCTACGACCCGAACACGATGGTCGATCCGTTGGAGACCCGCGTCACCAGCCAGCCCGACACCCAATTGGCCCAGATTCACGCCTACCCCTTTGGCGGTATCCAGAAAACTGCTGAGTGGCTGATTAGCCGCGGGAGTTGGTCTTTTCAGACTTCGTCTTCAATCCTGACTGCCAATGAGAGCGCATAAATGACCCGCACTGTTGTCGCCTCCGCGACCAAGGAAATCATCATCGGTTTCGACCAGCCCTTCTGTGTGATCGGCGAGCGGATCAACCCGACCGGCCGCAAGAAGCTGGCGGCGGAAATGGCCGAAGGCAACTTCGAAACCGTCAAGGCCGACGCCCTGGCCCAGGTGGCCGCGGGCGCAACCATGCTCGACGTCAACGCCGGCGTGACCGCGGTCAATCCGAACGAGACCGAACCACCGCTGCTCGTGAAGACTATCGAGATTGTTCAAGAGCTTGTCGACGTTCCCTTGTCTATCGATTCATCCGTGACCGCCGCCATCGAGGCGGGGCTTGCGGTTGCCAAGGGCCGTCCGCTGGTCAACTCCGTGACCGGTGAAGAGGAAAAGCTGGAAGCGATCCTGCCGCTCATCAAGAAGTACAACGTGCCGGTTGTGGCGATCTCCAACGACGAGACCGGCATCTCGGAAGATCCGGACGTACGCTTTGAAGTGGCCAGGAAGATTGTCCAGCGCGCGGCCGACTACGGCATTCCCGCGCACGATATTGTCGTGGACCCGCTTGTGATGCCGATCGGTGCCATGGGCACAGCCGGTCAGCAGGTGTTCCGCCTGTTGCGCCGCTTGCGTGAGGAGCTGAAGGTCAACACCACCTGCGGCCTGTCCAACATTTCCTTTGGTCTGCCACATCGACATGGCATCAATGCAGGCTTCATTCCGATGGTCATCGGTGCCGGCATGACGTCTGCGATCATGAACCCATGCCGTCCGCAGGAAATGGAAGCCGTACGCGCTGCCAACGTGCTCAACGGTGCCGATCCCAACTGCCAGGAATGGATCATGACCTACCGTGACCACCAGCCGGCAGCCCCCGGCGCAGTTGCGGCACCGTCCGAAGGCGGAGGCTCCTCAGGTGGGCGCCGCCGCGGCGGACGCGCAGCACGCCGGTCCGCAGGTTGAGTTCCCAGACATAAAAGTTTGCGGTTCTTTCCCGTCTGCAAACGGGGTGGCTTTTCACCAATTTCAGGATGGGATCCCCACCCCAATCCCCTCCCCGCAAGTGGGAGGGGTTTTGCGTGTCGTGGGAAACGTTTCAAACCGCTGGACCCGAAGTCGTCGTTAGGATGACTTCGTTGCGGCGGGTACAGCCCAAGTCCTCTTCCCTTTACCGGGGTGGAGCGGGTCGGGGGACATCCCCGCAGAGTTTTGAAAACCGGTAGTGACAGAACGCGAGCCATGACCGAGACCGTTAAACACGCCAAAGTCGTTTTCCAACCGAGCGGACGCCGGGGAACTTTTCCCGTCGGAACGCCCCTGCTCGACGCAGCCCGCTCGCTCGGGGTCTATGTGGAATCGGTATGTGGCGGACGTGGCATTTGCGGGCGCTGCCAGATTTCGGTTTCCGAAGGCACGTTCGCCAAGGAAAATCTGACCAGTAGAGCCGAAAACCTGGAAGGAGCCACCGAGGCGGAAACCCGCTATGCAACCTTGCGCAAATTGCCTGCCGACAGGCGGCTTTCCTGCCAGGCAAAGATTCTGGGGGATCTTGTTGTCGATGTTCCGACCGATGCCCAGACCAACCGCCAGGTCGTGCGCAAACGCGCAGAGGCTCGTACTATCGAAGCGGACAGCCCGATCTCTCTTGTTTCCGTTGCGATTGCCGAACCGGACATGGAAACGCCGCGAGGAGACATCGACCGGTTGCGTGAAGCCCTGATTGCAGAGACGGGAATTGCCGATCTCGCAATCGACCCGGTCTTGCTGCCGAGCGTCCAGACGACGTTGCGCAAGGGCAATTGGCATGTGACCGCCGCCATCCACGAGGATAGAGGCGTCCTGCCGACGCTGGTCGCCCTCCGGCCCGGGGATAAGCCTGCGGTCTACGGGCTTGCCGTCGACATCGGCTCCACAACCATTGCAGCTCATCTGTGTAACTTGCAGAACGGCCGCACGGTTTCATCCGCCGGTACGTCCAACCCGCAGATCCGCTTTGGCGAAGATCTGATGTCCCGGGTGTCCTATGTGCAGATGAACCCGTCAAAGCTGCCGGATCTGACAAAGGCCGTGCGCGATGCCATCAACGCGCTGATCGGCAAACTTGTCGGCGATGTCGGCGCGGACCGCACGGATGTGCTCGACGCGACCTTTGTCGGCAATCCGGTGATGCACCACCTGTTTCTTGGTATCGATCCGGTGGAACTTGGCGGGGCTCCTTTCGCGCTGGCGGCTTCCGACGCCATGGTACTGAACGCACGCGATCTGGACCTGGAACTGAACCCCGGAGCCCGTGTCTACATGCTGCCCTGTATCGCCGGCCATGTCGGTGCCGATGCCGCGGCTGCAACGCTAGCTGAAAGCCCGTATAAACTTGACGAGATCACCCTGCTCGTCGACGTCGGCACCAATGCGGAAATCGTTCTGGGCAACAGAAACCGGCTGCTGGCGGCCTCCTCTCCCACTGGCCCCGCGTTCGAGGGCGCCGAGATTTCTTCCGGACAACGCGCCGCGCCTGGCGCCATCGAGCGCATCCGCATTGACAAGGAAACGCTTGAGCCGCGCTTCAAGGTGATCGGCGTCGATGAATGGTCGGACGAAGAAGGATTTGCCGAGAAGGTCGACACCGTCGGCGTCACCGGCATCTGCGGTTCGGGCATCATCGAGGCGGTTGCCGAGATGTATCTGGCCGGGCTCATCACCGAAGATGGCGTGATCAATGGCGCGATGGCCGAGCGGACCCCGCGCGTCAAATCCACCGGCCGGACTTTTTCATATGTGATTGCAAGCGATGGGGTCGAAATCTCGATCCTTCAGACGGACATCCGCGCGATCCAGCTTGCCAAGGGCGCGCTCTATGCCGGTGTCAAACTGCTGCAGGACAAGCTGGGTACCTATGCACTGGATCGCATTCGTCTGGCTGGTGCTTTCGGCAGCTACATCGACCCAAAATACGCAATGATCCTGGGGCTCCTTCCCGATTGCCCGCTGGAGGGTGTCTCCGGCGTTGGCAATGCCGCAGGCACAGGCGCGCGCATGGCGCTGCTCAACCGGGGCTACAGGCGCGAGATCGAACAGACCGTTCGGGATATCGAGAAAATCGAGACAGCCCTGGAGCCAAAGTTCCAGGAGCATTTCGTCAATGCCATGGCGCTGCCCAACAAGGTCGATCCCTTCCCCAATCTCCGCGCCGCTGTCGAATTGCCCGAGCGCAAGGAAGCAGACGCCGGTTCGGATGCAAGCGGGGGCGAGCGCCGACGGAGGCGGCGCCGGGGCTGACAGCCTGAGCGAAAAAGCGGGCAAGCATGAAAGAGCGGCAGAACGGATCCGCCGCTACTGATCCCAGAAATACTGATCCCGCATACGCCGCCAGATCTTTTCGCCCACGAGGCAATCATAGGGTTCCTCGAAGGTGAATTGGGCTGGAATGACTTTCGGCTCTGGAGGAGTGACGCCGCCGATCTCTAGAATGAGCTTGCGGCGGACAGCTTCGGGAAACTGTTCCCAGTCGTCCACCGGAATGACGAAGCTGGCGGGCCCGCCGATGACACAGCGCTGATAATAGACGTCGAGATCCGGGATATTGAACTGGAAGCCCATGCCGCCGGTGGTCATCAGTGGCAATCCGTTGATCACCAGCCCGGCCTCCACCGCGGCATCGCGGGCTTGCTCCACAGCAGCGCCCTGGTTGTTGGGACCATCCCCGGAAATATCGATCACCCGCCGGTCCGCCTTGAAGGGGGCGTCGACAAGCAAGGCCGATGCATGTCTGATTGCTCCGGAAATCGAGGTGCGCCGCTGCCCGTAGGTGCTATCGGCCATAACCTTGCCGGCGAAGGCCTGAGCGTCCTCCGTGTTCTCGATCACCGACCATCCGACAATCTCGCGCGCGTGGCTTTCGTTGGCCCACTCGAACATCATCAGGGCGATCCGACCATGGGCGCCATAGCCGATGGCGCGCACCACTTCCGGGCTGGCAATGGCGGCCGCATAGCCGCGACGCTGAATCTGAAGCTCTTCTGGCGACATGGAGCGCGAGACATCAACCGCAAGAACCAGAGCGACATCAACCTGTTCCTGCGCGAGCGCCGGACCGAGAGGAGCCAGAAGCAGAGCGACTGCACCTGCAAGTGAGCGGACTTGGGAAAGCCTCCACATGACCAAAGGATAACCGAAACAGGGGGAACCGCCAGCAACTTGGCGCATCGTCAGATAAACCATCTGTGATCGGAAGCGGTCACCAGCCGAAGGAACACTTTCGCCGCCCTGCCCGCCTCGGCTATAACCACAGCAAAGCAAACCCTGGAGGAGCGTTCCATGTCCGAAACCGCAGCAAATGACGAGATCCAGAAACCGATGCTCGCAACGCTTCTTCATGAGGGCGTTTACCGGATCGTGATGCAGCGGCCAGAGCGGATGAATTCTCTGTCGAGCGAGATGATGACCGCCCTTGCCGGCGAGTTGCGCAAAGCCGCTGAAGACCCTGCCGTGCGTGTTGTCCTGCTCGGTGCGGAAGGCAAGGTATTCTGCGCGGGGCACGACCTGAAGGAATTGACCGCAGCGCGCGGAGACGCTGACGGCGGCAAGGCGACCTATGAGCGGATCATGCGCCAGTGTTCGGACCTGATGCAGCAGATCGTCCGTCTGCCCAAGCCGGTGATTGCCGTGGTGACGGGCGTTGCCACCGCAGCCGGGTGCCAGCTGGTTGCCTCCTGCGACCTTGCCCTTGCCACCGACACGGCCACTTTCTGCACACCGGGCGTCAACATCGGCCTGTTCTGCTCCACGCCCATGGTTGCACTGTCCCGCAATGTTGCGCCGAAACAGGCCATGGAAATGCTGTTGACGGGCGAAAGCATCGATGCGTCCACGGCCAAGGATTTCGGCCTGATCAACCGCATCGTCCCGCGTGACTACCTGGAGCAGGTCGTCCAGAAATACGCGGAAACGATCGCTTCCAAGTCCTCCAAGACGCTGAAAATCGGCAAGGAGGCATTCTATCGTCAGTTGGAAATGCCACTGTCGGATGCCTATGATTTTGCAGCACAGACCATGGTGGACAACATGATGGCGCGGGATGCGGAAGAAGGCATCAATGCCTTTCTGCAAAAACGCAAACCCGAATGGACGGACAGCTGATCCGGCCAGCTATTCAAAGGCCTCAAGGATAAGCCATGCCAGAAGCCGGTTACTCCGGACGTCCGCTGTCTGCAAAGCTCGGGCTGAAACCCGGAATGGTTTGCTGGCGTCACCGGATGCCGGAAGGCATTGCCAAGCTTCTGCAGACCCAAGACCCCGGCGTGGTGACAATCCCCACACCGGAGCCCGCTCTTGATTGCGCGCATGTGTTTGTTACGGAACGGGCGGATCTCGCCGGCCATCTGGCAGCCCTTCGGGACGTACTGGCTCCAAATGGCATGATCTGGGTGTCCTGGCCGAAAAAGGCCAGCAAGGTGCCAACGGATATCACCGAAGATACCATTCGCGAACTCTGCCTGCCGATGGACCTCGTGGACGTCAAGGTTTGTGCCGTCGACGAAATCTGGTCCGGTTTGAAGCTGATGATCCGCAAGGAACTCCGGAAGGATCAGGCGGCAAAACTGGCCTGAAACCCTACCGGCAGCTCACACTGCTGCCAGTGAGGTTCAGCGAGGTTCCCCGTCATTTCAGCGGCAGGAAAATGTCGGTTTTCGCCTCGTGCTCGGGAACGTCCGGGAAGAAACTGAGGCGTTGAACGAACAACGGATAGTCGCGCAGCTCCTCCCCGCTTTGCGGCAGCCAGTCGCGATACAGGGCGCGGATCGTTTCTTCGGCAAAGTCGAGCGGACCGGAATGCCTGATAACAGCGCAGCGCCCTGCCGGTATCGTTCCAGGTTCCACACCCTCATCATTTTCCGTGACTGGCCCGTTGACAGCACAGCAAACACCGATCCGATAATCCTCAGGCAGCGCCGTCTTGGGGTCGTCATAGAGAATATTGAACGTCACGCTTCTGGACGGAGGGCTTGCATGTGCTTTCCGCCAAGCGATGAAACGCCGGACGGTCGCTGGTACCTCCTGCGGCGGTCCGCGATGCTCGAGTATGGCGACGGCTGTTTCAGGAAAAGCGACGATCCGGACGGCCGAGCCATCAAGGGACTGATCCGACATGAACTGTCCTTTCAACTGCAGTAAGGGGTCGTAGGTTCTGTGCCAGACAGACCAGTCGGGTGTTGACCGGAACGCCGACGGGCTGTGCCCGAAAACGCGCTTGAACGCACGCGAGAAGCTTTCAAGATTTTCATAGCCCGCATCGAAGGCGATCTCGGTGACCGGCAGTTCGCGTCTGAATGCGAGCTGCTGTCCGGCACGCTTGAGCCTCAGGAGCCGCCGGTAGTCGGCAACGCCCAGGCCGAAGAACGCCGAGAACTGGCGCTGAAAATGAAACGTCGAATAGGCGGCAACACCGGCAAGCGCAGAAACGTCAAGCGGACCGTCCAGCGTCTGGTCTATTGCCTCCAATACCTTCTGGAACCGCTGTTTCAATTCACCCATGCGACGCCGCCTTCCGTTTGCCTGTCTGGCCTCTCCTGTTTACCGGTGAACGGTTCGGGGCGCCTGACCGTCCCTGCGCAGTTTCATAAATCTTCAAGGAAGACCGGAATGCGGCACAAGGCCCCTTGCGGCCCGGCGGCATTTCGAATTGGATGACCCGGTAAATCTGAGGATCTCCATTCCATGAATCACGACACTTATGCGGACGCCTATATCAAGGGTATTCTCGACGAGGTGAAAACCATCGCCATGATCGGCGCGAGTGCCAACAATGTCCGGCCGTCCTATTTTGTGCTGAAGTACCTTTTGTCCAAAGGATACAAAGTGTGGCCCATCAATCCGGGTCAGGCGGGCAAGGAGATCCTGGGACAGAAGGTCTATGCGTCTCTGGACGAATTGCCGGCGGTGCCGGACATGATCGATATCTTTCGCAATTCCGAAGCTGCCGGTGCAATCGTCGATGAAGTGATTGCCAGCGGAAAGCTGCCCAAGGTCATCTGGATGCAACTGACAGTTCGCCATGCCGAGGCCGCGGCCCGAGCGGAAGAAGCGGGCATCAAAATGGTGATGGATCGCTGCCCGAAGATTGAATACGGTCGATTGTCCGGTGAAATCGGCTGGGCCGGCGTAAATTCCAGAACCCTTTCCTCCAAACGCCCTGCCCTCAAGGCCGGGTTCCAGCATCGTGGGCTTTCCGGGGAAAAAGACAACTGATTTTCCCCAACGCATCAGCTTCGCACAATGCTCGCGTGTAGCTCGTTTATCGAGATCCGAGCAACCGGATGGCATCAGCAGCGGGAGGCAGCATGACCCAAGACCCGAACCTGTTTACCGCATTTGAGTGGGTCCTCATGGCCATGGCGGGCCTGGTTGCCCTGCTGCTGTTTGCATTCGTTCACAAGGCTCGACACGGTTCGCCCTTCGCCGATCGCGACGAAACCTGGACCCGCGACAAAGCCGGCTCCGGCGAACGGGAGCAAAGTGGCGAATAAATTGGGGTCAACGTATGCGCTCCTGCTGCAAAGCTCTGCTTGTTTCTGCTAGGATAGGTTGATCGAGGGTTGTGGTATTGGCCTGCCTTCTGGCGAGGTTCCGCCTATGAGGGCAGTTTCGAGAGGGCATGGGTCATGATATTCGCTCTGGCGACTGTCGCATTCGTCGTCTGTATCGCAGTGCTGATTCATCTGCAGAAGGCGGCTGCGGAGAAAGCTCGCGATACCAAACGCAACAGAGCCGTTCCCTCCGACGAAATCTGAGAATTTTAATTTCTATTTATAAGAGCTTTCACTCAATTTGCCCCGAATGCTCGCGAATTTCTTTCCCTTTCGTCCATAAGACATCGTTAACCTTCTCCCTCGCATCGACATTTTTGAGGCTCAAAGGAGGCCGCGTTGTTTGCTGTCCTCGCAGATATGACCTTTCTGGCCTGGAGCCTGCCGCTGCTGGCAGCCACACTGTTGTTCGGTGTCTATTTCGGCGTAAAGCTGGAGAACCGCAACACCTGGTCCGACCATTAGAGGTTTTCGCCAGACCTCGATATGCAGCGCACCGGCCAATTCAGCCTAAAGCTTTGACAAACTTAATTTCCTTTAGCTCACAAAACCGCAAAATCGTTCTTTGACCTGCCATGCGGCTTCGGTCAAACTGGCCGCCAATCCAACAGGGAGGTCTTTTATGAGCGACAATATTCCGGGTTTTTCCACTCTTGCGATTCACGCTGGCGCTGCGCCGGATCCATCAACAGGCGCGCGGGCGACACCAATTTATCAGACGACGTCGTTCGTCTTTGACGATGTCGATCACGCAGCTTCCCTGTTCGGTCTGCAGGCATTCGGCAACATCTACACCCGGATTACCAACCCGACGACGGCTGTTCTTGAAGAGCGCGTTGCAGCGCTTGAAGGCGGCACCGCCGCGCTTGCGACAGCTTCCGGCCATTCGGCACAGCTCCTGTGTTTCCACAGTCTGATGCAGCCGGGCGACAACATCGTAGCTGCCAACAAGCTCTATGGCGGATCGATCAACCAGCTGAACCATTCTTTCAAAAGCTTCGGCTGGGGCGTGAAGTGGGCCGACCCGGCAGACATGGCATCCTTCGAAGCGGCCATTGACGACCGCACGCGCGCGATCTTCATCGAAAGCCTCGCCAATCCGGGCGGCATCGTTGTCGACATCGAAGCAATTGCGAAAATCGCAAAGGCCAAGGGTGTGCCGCTAGTGGTCGACAACACCATGGCAACGCCTTACCTGTGCCGCCCGATCGAACACGGTGCGGATATCGTCCTGCACTCGCTGACCAAGTTCATGGGCGGTCACGGCAATTCCATGGGCGGCATCATCGTCGACGGCGGCAGCTTCGACTGGTCCGCAAGCGGCAACTATCCGCTGCTGTCCCAGCCACGGCCGGAATACCAGGGCATCGTCCTGCACGAAACCTTCGGCAATTTTGCCTTCGCCATCGCCTGCCGCGTGCTTGGCTTGCGCGATCTCGGACCGGCTATTTCGCCCTTCAACGCCTTCATGATCCTGACAGGCATCGAAACCCTGCCCCTGCGCATGCAACGTCATTCGGACAATGCCAAGAAAGTCGCGCTTCATCTTGCTGCCCATGACAAGGTGAAATGGGTGTCCTACGCAGCCCTGCCGGAGGACAAGCACCACGACCTGCAGCAGAAATACATGCCCAAGGGCGCCGGTGCAGTCTTCACCTTTGGCGTGGAAGGCGGATATGACACGGGTGTCGCGCTGGTCAGCAAGGTGGAGCTGTTCTCGCACCTGGCCAATATCGGCGACACGCGCAGCCTGATCATCCATCCCGCCTCCACCACGCACCGCCAGCTCTCGGACGAACAAAAGACGGCTGCCGGTGCAGGCCCGGATGTGGTGCGTATCTCGGTCGGGCTGGAGGATGTCGACGACATCATCGCCGATCTCGATCAGGCGCTCGCCGGATAACAAACATCAGCGAAACAGACGAAAAGCCCGCCAACCGGCGGGCTTTTCTTTGCGATCTCAACTTCGGGGCAACTCGCCTGGCACCGCCTCGCGGCTGCGTGTTTACGCGTGGAAAGGCCTTTTCCGCACACTAGTTGCGGATGGCAAACGGCCCCTTCAGAACAGCTACATAGTCGACGGCAGCCGCCAGGACGACGACCGCGAAGCCCTGATGCACCAACGCGATGGACAGCGGCACTTGCCAGAGCAGCGTCAGAATGCCGAAGAGTGCCTGCAACATAACAAATCCACCCACGTGCGCGCCTGCCCTGCGCAGCTCCTTGCGCTGGCTCACACGGAACGTGCTCCAGGCCAGCGCTACACCGGTGAAAACCAGCACGTAGGCCGTCATGCGATGCTGGAACTGGACCGTCATCACGTTTTCGAAAAAGTTCAGCCAGATAGGCTGAATGGCCAGCATGCCACGCGGGATAAACTGGCCATCCATCAGCGGCCAGGTGTTGAAGGTCAAACCGGCATTCAATCCGGCGACGAGACCGCCCAGGAAAATTTGCACGAAGACCAGACAAAGGACCAGTTTTCCCAGCCCCGCGAGACGCTCCTGTTCCGTGCGCTCGGGAGCTGGCAGCGGTGTCAGCCGCCTCGCAATCCAGAAAAGATAGGCGAAAATGAACAATGCGAGCGTGAGATGGGTCGCCAACCTGTACTGACTGACATCCACACGTTCAACCAGCCCGGACGCCACCATCCACCAGCCGACGAATCCCTGAAGGCCGCCAAGCGCAAGGCCGACAAGCAGTCTGGGCTTCAACCAGGGCTCGATCCGCCCCATTGCCCAGAAGGCCACCATCGGCACAAAGAAGGCGACACCGATAAACCGGCCGAGCAGCCGATGTGCCCATTCCCACCAGAAGATGAACTTGAATTCCTCCAGGCTCATGCCCTTGTTGATGAGCTGGTATTCAGGAATTTGCCGGTATTTTTCCAACTCCTCTTCCCACTCGGTCTCGCTGAGCGGGGGAATGACACCGTGAATGGGCTTCCATTCGGTGATCGACAGGCCGGATTCGGTCAACCGCGTGGCTCCGCCGACAACGACCATGGCAAGGATCAGCGCACACACGCAATAGAGCCACCATCGGATAAGAGCCCTGTTCTGCCGCACCTTTTGCAATTTGGCCGGAAGCATCTGCTCGCTCTTCACACCTTCTGCAACTGCAATCATGACCCGCTTCCGGAAATGTTTATCGTGAGTTTGACCTTTGGCTTGCGGAGATATAGGTGCTGAAGCAAGACGGCAAGCGGTGCGGGGCAATTTGCGGCAAAAGGTCCCTCATCGCGGCTTCACACTCGCATTACGGAAACGCCTGACAATGGTTCCCTCGTTTCGCAAGTTTATCGGCATGGTGCTGCTGGTGGTTTTCGTGGTGGTTTATGCCCTCACCGCGATGGTGATCGGTGACCTGACCCTGCAGCAATCGTCGAACACGATCCGCTTCATCTACTTCGGCATCGCAGGACTGGCCTGGGTGATCCCGGCGGGTGCGATTATCTGGTGGATGGAAAGAGGCGGGAAAAACCGGACCTGACACCAAAACCATTGGCGGCCCACCGGGCAACCCGGTACAGCGCGAAAGGTGCGCCTGTCAGATACTGGTCAACGACCGAAGGGTCCTGAAAGCGGCCATTCAGCGAGACGCGCGGTAACATCATCGGGTCCCGTGCGTTGACGGATTGAAGCACCCCGGGAAGCGTCGTTACAGCCGAAGCAAAGCCGATCTCCCGCAAAATATCCGCATCGCGCTGGGAGACAGCGTGTGATTTTCCATACGGATATGCATAGTGTTTTGGTCGGCGGCCAAGCTCTTTCTCGAGCCGTTCCAGCCCCTCACTCACGTCTTTAAGGGCAGCGTCTTCGTCCAGCCGTGCCATGGCGAAATGATTGCGGCTGTGAGCACCGATGGTCACCAGCGGGTCGCCAGCCAGTTGGCGCGTCTCGTCCCAGGACATCATCTGCCTGTCGGCCAGCGCTCTCAGATCGACACCATATCTTTCGGCAAGCGACCGTATGATCTTGCGCTGATCCAGTTCGGCGACTTCCAGCGTCAGATGATCGACGATCTTATCGAAACGCGCATTCTTTTCCGCGACGGTTCTGCACGAGATACCGGTGCTGCCCTGCGCGTCGCTAAAGACCACTTCCTCATTTTCCGCAACGATCTGCTCCAGAGCGAGCCACCACAGCTCACTGGTCCGATCGATCAGACCGCTGGTGACGAACACCGTGAAAGGTGCTTCCAGTTCCTTGAGGACCGGATAGGCAACAGTGAGATTGTCCCGGTAGCCGTCATCGAATGTCAAAACCGCGTAGCGGCGGTGCCCGTAGCCGGACTTGAGCAGATCGACGGCTTCGTCCAGAGAGATGATTTCATAGCCGTTGGCGCGGATACGATCGACCGCAAGTTTCAGAAACTCGGGCGTGATCTCAAGATGACGGTTGGGTTGAAAGGCATCAGGGCGTGCCGGCCGCACGTGGTGCATCATGAACACGGCACCGCAGCCCTGGGTGAACGGTGCCAGCATACGGCCGAGCCCCGTTCCCTTCAGCACACTGAATGCGCGTGTTACCGTTTTTTGCCGCATGCCCATGTGGCCGCAATGCCCGCCTTGCTAGAATGTGCCAGTTAGGCACGGTTTCTTTAACAATTATTGCTAAATCTATCGAGACTTAGCTCGATCTGCCATCGCGGCGTCCAGTCTTTCCTCAATGTTCGTTCAAAATGGTTTATCCAATTTTCAAATGCCGTATCAGCCTGTTCACCAAGCGCACGGTTGTAAGGTGAACACCATGGCCGCAGCCAATCTTGAACTGTCCATTTTCTCGAGGCTTAGCGAAGCGCAGCCCGACTGGCAACAACTAAAGAGTGTGCCGCACAGTAATCCCTACCAGTCCCCCTCCTGGCTCATCAGCTGGTTCGAGACGATAGGCAAAAGCTTGAACTGCGTTCCTGTAATCGTCGTCGGCCGGCGACAGGATGAGCCTCTCTTCGTGCTGCCTCTGCAACTGGAAAGATCCGCAGGCACGTCCACCCTGACCTTTCTCGGCCACCAGAACGGCAACCAGAACACCGGTCTCTGGAATGCAGATTTTTACCGCACTGTCACCCCGGCAGAGATGCAGGACTTGCTGTCTGACGTCTGCCGGCAGATCGGTGCAGACCTCCTGAAACTGGAAAACGTTCCAGACAATTGGCAGGGCCGCGGCCATCCGCTGGTCTTGGAGTGCGCCACTGCAAGCCCGAGCCCTGTTTTTGCCTCTGCCCTGCCCGATGAATTCGAGCAGTTTTTCAATGCCACACACAGCAAGTCGTCACGCAAGAACCTTCTGCGCAAGGAACGGCACCTGCGTGCCGCCGGTGACTACAGGGTTGTCAAAGCCTCTGACCGCGCCGACAAGCAACGCGGCCTGGATGCGTTTTTCGAGCAACGAGCCTTTAGAGCGAAGGCAGCAGGCATCCCCAATGTCTTCTCGCAACGTCCCGCCAGAACGTTTCTCTCCACCGCGCTGGGGCTCAACGCAACGGCTGACACACAGGTTCAGGAGCCAAATCCGCTGGACCTCTGGTTTCTGGAAACGGACGGTCGAATCCGGGCCACTTATCTGTGCGTCGAACATGGAGCGACCCTTTACGCCTACAGCAACAGCGTCGCCCACGACGACATGCTGCCCAACAGCCCCGGCTTGGTGCTGATCAAGGAAATCATCGAGCGGGCATGTGCGGACCCAAGGTTCGAAACACTTGACCTCGGCCTTGGCGAAGAACGCTACAAGACCGGCTGGGCGGAGCCTGTGTTGCTGAAAGACAGTCTGCTGGCGATGAGCTGGAAGGGAGCGTTGCGATTGCGCTTGGAGGCAGCACGCTTGAACACCAAGGCCCGTCTGCGCAATTCCGCGACCCTATGGCCGCTGATCCGGCGTCTGAGGAAGTGGAAAGCAGGCATCGGCCAGGGCGGCTGAGCAAAGCGCCTGTCTACTGTTGCAGGCCAGCTCTTCAGGCGGCGTGTCCGTCGCCGTTTCGGCGCGGCCCCGGACCAGCGCCGTCTGGTATCACGACTTCCACCTTTGCTCCGGTGTTGTGCGCCAGAAGGTTCGCCGCGCTCTGCAGTTCGTGACTGTGGTCTGGGGCAGACGCAGCTATCAAAACCCTGTCCGCAAAACTCAACATGCGGGCACTTGCCAGCGATCCATCAATCGCCCCGAGATCAACGACAACGGTTTCGTATGTCGACTTGATCGCTTCCAGGGCCAGTTTGAAACGCTCCGAATTCACCATCTCGTCCGTGATTTCGACCCGGCCTGCCTCAATGATATGCGCCTTTGACCCTGCATCCCTGTAAACCACCTTGGCGAAGGGAGCCGTGCCGGCAACGATATCGGAAAAGCCTTCCGCACCCTTCGAGTTGGACTGGTCGGGGAAGACCTCCATGATGAGCGAAGACTTGCCGCGTCCGGCGGCTTTCCGGATCAGATCGAACGCGAGTTCATGAGACAGGGCTTCGTCGTCCACACTGAGAACAACGACGCGGCCTGCTGCTTCAACATCGTCCGCATGCATCGTCTTCAGCTGCTCTTCAGGCTTGTCACGTCTTTTGGACCTGGTTGCCGCGACAACCGCTGCAGGCATGACGTCCGCTTCCGGGGCGTCCTCGTCGATGTCCTTGGAACCCCGTATGTCGTCGACCGGGTCTTGGCTGTCTGCCACCGGGACCGGGCTGCCTGCAACAGAGGCCTGGCTGACTTCGGCATCCTGGCCGGTCTTTTTTCCACGGCCAAGAAGCTTGCCGGCCAGAATCCCAACGCGGCCCTTCGGTCGAACGGGCTTCTCCGAGGTCTCGGCTTGTGGCTCAGGTCTTTTCTCGGAAACCTTTTCTTCGGTTGGTTCCGGAACGCTCTCTACGCTTTCAACACTCTCAATGGCTTCAGGCACGTCCGGTTCTGCCGCACGAGGCGTATCGGATGTGTTCCACTCGCCGGGCTCTATCCTGTAGCTGGCGACGGTCTGACCATAGCCCCCGCCCCAGCCAGGGTTGCCACCTCGCGAGGAATCGTCAGGCCCGGTCTTTGGCCGCTCTTCCATGGGCGGGGCAACGCGTTGCCCGGCAGAGGGGCCATCCTGCATCCTGTAAAGTGCGGCTCCGTTCAGGAATTCGCGCATGAGCACAAATGCACACCCGAGAATAAAGGTCACAAGCGCGGCGATGATGGTGCTGGCAATGATCTTTGGCGAATCCGGCTCCACCGGAACGCTGGCCCGCGAGATGATCCTCGCATCGGCGGGCAGAACCTGTGCCCGCAAGCGGGAGTCGGCTTCCTGATAGCTTAAAAGCAACTGATCAAGCTGGGCCGCCTTGGCATT
The DNA here is from genome assembly GCF_008107695.1 of Stappia sp. BW2. Lineage (GTDB taxonomy): Bacteria > Pseudomonadota > Alphaproteobacteria > Rhizobiales > Stappiaceae > Roseibium. The sequence continues at coordinate 216,982 of NZ_VIRG01000066.1, forward strand.
GGCTTCCCGCTCCAGTTCCGTTAGCCGTGCCTGATCGGCGTTGGATTTAGCGGCGGCCTTTTTCAACTCGTCAAGGCGAGCTCCGAGCGCCTTTGCGCGCTGGTCTGCCACCTTGGCATCATTTTCCAGGCCCTGCAGAACCTTGCGCGCTTCCGACCGGATTTGCCGGTCATAATCCCCAAGCTGAGACTGCAGAGCCTTGAGTTGGGGATGGTTGGGCAGCAGCGTGATGGAAAGTTCGGCAATGTTCGACTGAATTTCGACCTGGCGTTCGCGTAACCGCTGGATGAGCGCGGAGCTCAGAACTTCACTGGCGGTTTCAAGCGATCCACCCGAATTCAACAATTCGCGAATGAGATCGGCCTTTGCCTGCGATTCAGCCTTGGCGGACTGAGCTTCGGAATAAGCCGTGCTTGTTTCGGCAAGTTGCTGCTGATTGAGCGGGATGTTATCGGCGCCTATCAGCAGATCGGCGCGCGCACGGAAATCAGACACCGCCTGCCGCGCCGCCTGAACTTCCTTGCGCAATTCAACGATCTGAGGTTCCAGAGCTGCGGAGGCCCGCTCAGTCGTTTGACGTTTGGCGCTGGACTGAACCGACAGATATTCGTCAAGAATCGTATTGGCGACCTTGGCAGCCAGAACCGGGCTTTCGGCGGTGTAATCGACCGCGATGACGCGGGAACCCTCCAGCCGGTAGATTTCCAGATTCTTGTAATAGTGTTTGAGGACCCGTTCTTCCTGGCTGTTGCCTTCCGTCTTGGTGCCGAGCCCGACCAGAGACAACAGAATGTTCACGAGGCTGCCATCGTCATTGGCATCGAATTCGGGAATCGCAGCAAGGTTGAGCTTGTTCGCAACGCGGCGTGCCAGGTCAGCGGACTTGAGAAGCTGCACTTGGCTGACAACACCTTCGCTGTCCAGCAGGGCCCGCTCTTCCTCCTGCCCTCGCGCAGCACCGGGCAGGTTGTCCGTGCTTTCAATGATGATACGCGCTTCGGCCTTGTATTTGGGCGCAACAAACTGAAGCCCCAGAAAAACGGCAACCGTAACGAAAAGCGTAAGCGGCAAAAGCCAGCCCAGGGATCGCGCGATCGTCCGCAACAGACCACCCAGATCCAGCGCCATGTCGTCTTCGGAATGTGTCTGCCGTTCAGCATTCATCACTTGAAACTCCAAAATATCGGCAAACTATGTCGAATTATGGTAAGCGTTCGGTTAAGGCGCATATAGTTTCCCTGGCGGCCCTGTTAAGAAATGCATGCGCATATTTGACAGGGTATCCAGCATGTCTTTTCTGCTCTTCACCCTCAATTAACCATAAAGCGCGATCCTGTCTCCGAATTGTAGGAGAGTCGTTGATGCGAATGAGAGCGCTTGTTGTCCTGGGCCTGTGCCTAGGCCTTGCTGCATGCAGCGGGTACAGACAGCCGCCGACAGCGTTTCATGAAACACTGACCCAGCCTTACCGCTTGGACTCGAGCGATAAGCTGCGCATTATCGTGTTTGGCCAGGACGACCTGTCGAACACCTATGTTGTTGATCAGGCTGGATATATTTCTTTCCCGCTGGTCGGCAACGTCGCAGCACGCGGCAAGACGCAGCAAGGGCTGGCAGCCGAAATTGCAACCAAGCTGCGCAAGGGTTATATCCGCGATCCGGACGTGTCGGTGGAAGTCGACACCTATCGCCCGATCTTCGTCATGGGTGAGGTGCAAAATGCAGGCCAGTATAATTACGTCGCCGGCATGACCGTTCAAAACGCCATCGCAACGGCGGGCGGTTTCAGTGCGCGGGCGCTTCAATCGAATGTGGATATCACCCGGCAGCTCAACGGTGAAATTCTAAACGGTCGTGTTCCTATTTCGGACCCAGTGCGCCCCGGTGACACAATTTACGTCCGCGAACGTTATTTTTAGGCCTCCGCTAAGTTAACGGTGGACTCACTACCCTTTGTTAGGATGCAGTCTCAGGGCCCCACAGGTTCAAAAAGAAACCTGGGGGTGGATACAGGGATATTGCATCATGACAACGACCCCAATGCGGATCGTGCATTGCGTGCGTTCGCCCATTGGCGGCATTTTCCGCCACATTCGGGATCTTGCTATCTGCCAGTCGGAAGCGGGACACGATGTCGGGATCGTATGCGACAGCAGCACGGGCAGTGCGTTCGACAATCAGCTTCTTGAGGAAGTGAAGCCGAAACTTTCGCTTGGCCTTGCGCGATTTCCCATGAAACGTCAGCTCACCATCCAGGACCTGACGGCGACTGTTTCCCTCTACAGGCACATCCGGGATCTCAAACCAGACATTCTGCATGGACATGGAGCCAAAGGGGGCGCGTATGCGCGCCTGATCGGCACTGTGCTGCGGTTGCGCGGCCAGAAAACCGCCCGGGTCTATTGCCCGCACGGCGGCAGTCTGCATTACGATCCCAACCGGTTCGAAGGCCGTGTCTATCACTTGCTGGAGCGTCTTCTCGGCCGCATGACGGACGGGCTGATCTTCGTCTCGGACTACGAGGCGGCAGCTTATGAAAGCAAGGTCGGTCTTCCGAGAGCGCGCTCGCGAATCGTTTACAACGGGCTGACAGCAGACGAATTCCAACCCGTTTCCCCCAATCATGATGCCGCCGATTTCCTCTACATCGGCATGCTGCGGGATCTGAAGGGACCGGACCTTTTCATCGAGGCGATTTACAACATTCGCCTGAAAACCGGCACCGCGCCGAAGGCTCACATCGTTGGCGAAGGCCCCGACGAAGAGCGCTATCGGAACATGGTCAAAAAGCTGGGGCTGGAGGGCGCAATTACGTTCCACGGTGCCCTGCCCGCCCGAGAGGCGTTCAAACTCGCGAGAACTGTGGTTGTTCCGTCGCGTGCGGAAGCCATGCCTTACATCATTCTGGAGACCGTGGCCGCGGAACGACCACTGATCGCAACGCGGGTCGGCGGTATTCCGGAAATTTTCGGCCGCTACTCCAACCGCCTGGTGGCGCCGGGTCATATCGGCAAACTCACCACGGCCATGGAAGAAGCCCTTGCAGATCCGGCACAAATGGCTCAGCAGGCAAAAAGTCTGCGCAGCTGTCTTGCCGAAACATTCTCGGTCGACCTGATGAACGACAGAATTACGACCCTCTATCAGGAAATCCAGGGCATCGCTCCGACCGATAGCTCGTCGTCCGCCAGGGTTGAAAGTGTCTCCGCGGCAAGCCACGTGCAGACTGTACTTGCCAGATCGAGCAACCAATAATGAGAAGCCGTGTTTTAAAACCTACAGATCCGTTCGAACCCAATCCCGACTCAGGCGATGCGTCCGCTTTGGGCAACCGGCTGGAAAAACACCTCAGGCAAAGCGTGCAAGGGGCAACCGGACAAACCAACATCAAGGTTCTGTCTGCCGCCAACAGCAGCCTTTCAGCCCAAGCTTATGAAATTGCAAAAGGACTTGGCGGCAAGGGTATTTCCGCCACTGTTCTGACCGGCATGGTGCGCCTGACGGATGTCCTGCTGATTGTTGGCACGGCTCTTGTCGCAAGCATCAGCAGCCCGGAAGCCGCGGGCTTCGGACTTGGCAATCTGTTTGTCACCAGCGCCGCCATCCTTTTTGCGCTCGCCTTTTTCCAGGCGGCGGATGTCTATCAGGTGCCGGTCATGCGCCAGGGCCTGTCGCAGATCGGGCGCGTTGCTGCCGGCTGGACCCTTGTGTTTGCCATGTTTGCACTTCTGCGAACCATGACAGGCGTGGGCACGGAGGTTTCTGAAACCTGGATCGGCACATGGTTCGCCGCAAGTCTGACGGGCCTTTGCCTGTCGCGGTTCATTGTTTACCGGCTGGTACGCCACTGGATGAAATCGGGCCGCCTGGAAAGGCGCGCCATCATTGTCGGCGGCGGCACGGCCGCACAGGAGCTGATCCATGATCTGGAAGCTCAGCCAGACAATGACATCCGTATTTGTGGTATTTTCGATGACCGAAACAACGACCGGTCACCACCGGTCGTGGCCGGCTACCCGAAACTCGGCAACATCAGCGCCCTTGTGGAGTTCGCAAGGCTTGCACGCATTGACATGCTCATTGTCTGCATTCCCTTGCGCGCAGAGAAAAGGGTTCTCGAGCTTCTGAAAAAACTATGGGTCCTGCCGGTCGACATCCGGTTGTCGGCCCACACGGACAAGGTTCGCTTCCGTAACCGCGGATCCAGTTTCATCGGCACGGTTCCCTTCGTCGATGTGGTCGAAAAGCCGATTGCCGACTGGGATATGGTGGCCAAACGCGTCTTCGACCTGGTCTTTGCCTCTCTGGCCATCCTCACGCTGTTTCCGGTCATGATCGCCGCTGCCATCGCCGTGAAGCTGGAAAGCAAGGGACCGATCCTGTTCAGGCAGAAGCGCTATGGTTTCAACAACGAGATCATCGAAGTTCTGAAATTCCGGTCCATGTATACGGAAATGGCCGATCCGGATGCGAAAAAGGTGGTCACGAGGGGCGATCCGCGCGTCACACGGGTCGGGCGGTTCATCCGCAAAACCTCGATCGACGAACTGCCCCAGCTTTTCAACGTTCTTGGCGGCAGCCTCTCGCTCGTCGGTCCGCGTCCCCATGCGGTGAACGCCCACACCGACAACAAGACCTGGGACGACGTCGTCGACGGTTATTTCGCCCGCCACAAGGTGAAACCTGGCGTTACCGGCTACGCCCAGATCAACGGCTGGCGCGGCGAAGTCGACCGACCGGAAAAGATCCAGAAACGTGTAGAGTGCGACGTCTACTACATCGAAAACTGGTCGATCCTGTTCGATCTGAAGATCCTTCTTCAAACGCCATTTCGGCTGCTCAATACGGAGAACGCCTATTGAGCCTTGCGATCGAACCTTTCGGCGGTACGCCCCATGCGCGCGCGCCCATCGGTCTTCAGACGAAGAGTCTGGGCAACGGTGCGCTTTGGCTTGCTGCCTTCCTTTCGGGATTCGTGATCAAGGAACCTGCGCCTTATGAACTGTACATGGCGCTTCTACTGGTCGTCTGGCTGGCCTGCGGCCTTAAACTTCGGCGGGAATTCGGTCCGCTGATCATCTGCCTGATGCTTTATATCGCCGGCGGCATAGCCTCCATTCCCATGGCCGAGGAAATGGGCGATGCGATCATGTATATTGCCGTTTCCGGCTTTCTGGCAATCACGGCCATCTTTTATGCCGCCATCATTGCGGAAGATCCCGGCCGGGTCCGGGTCATCCAGAGCGGCTATATCACCAGCGCCGTGCTGGTGGCGGCCATCGGGATCGCCGGTTATTTCCACCTCTTCCCCGGTGCATCCTATTTCACGCTGTATGACCGAGCCCGCGGCACTTTCCAGGACCCCAACGTGTTCGGTCCGTTTCTGGTGCTGCCGACGTTGCTCCTGATCCAAAAGCTGCTTCGCCAGTCTGTCCTGCGCAACCTGCATCTGCTGGTGCCGCTCGCCATTTTGATGCTTGGCGTGTTCTTGAGCTTTTCGCGCGGTGCCTGGGGTGTTCTGACGGCATCGGTCCTGATGGTGTATTTTCTGGCGCTTGTCACCGAAAAGGCCGGCCCGCGCCGAGTGCGCCTCGTTATGCTCGGGGCACTCGGCATTCTCTCAGTGGTCGCCCTGTTGGGCGCGGCGCTGTCCATTGACACGGTCGCCGACATGTTCGCCGAGCGCGCAAAGCTCGTGCAATCCTATGATGGTGCCCGCCTTGGCCGCTTCGCCAGATACTCGCTCGGGTTTCAAATGGTGATGGACCGCCCCCTCGGACTTGGGGCGCTGGAGTTCCACAAGTATTTCCCGGAGGATGAGCACAACGTCTATCTGAAAGGCTTCACCACCTACGGCTGGCTTGGCGGCTCGGTCTATATTCTGATGGCGCTTTGGACATTCTGTGCCCTTGTGCCGCTCCTGTTCAAATCACGTCCGTGGACGGCCTTCACGCAATGTGTCTTTTCAGTTTTTGCGGCACATCTGATCCTCTCCGCAATTATCGACACGGACCACTGGCGGCATATGTATATGCTGTACGGACTTGCGTGGGGCCTGATCGCCGCCGAAAAGCTGGGCCACGGGCGCCCTGCAGTATCCGGCGGTGCGGTCTTTGGCCGGAGTTTACAGAAGTCTGGAAAAGCTCCTCCCCAGACGCAATAACCTGCTTGCGCTTGTCATGCGAACAAGCTAGGTAGGGTCCGTTCGGGCAGTAGCGCAGCCTGGTAGCGCACTTCACTGGGGGTGAAGGGGTCGTCGGTTCAAATCCGGCCTGCCCGACCAACAATTTCAAAGACTTATGGAATTTTTGGATTTCTGAACGCTCAAAAGGCGCTCAGAAACAACGCTTTGGTGTGTGGAGCAGGTGCTTGAAGCGTTTTGTTCCAACGCCGAGCTTACACGATCCCGACTAACCTATTACATCTTCGCCTTTTGGAAGCTTATCTGTCATCAAAATATTAATTGGCACTTTCAGAAAAACACCCAATTGAATGAAATAGTTATTTTCTGATTACAAAAAATACCGAAAATATTTTTTTATTCTTCTATGAGAAATTCTCTCAAAATCTTCTAGAGACGATTTTCCGCAAATAGTCCCCATACCCGCTGTTGGAATAATCTTCACTCAGGCGTTCCAGATCGTTCGCACTGATCCAGCCGTTCTTGAACGCAATTTCTTCCGGTACGGCGATGCGGTGCCCCTGTCTTTTTTCAATGGCCTGAACGAAGGTGGCGGACTCGATGAGACTGTCGTGCGTACCCATGTCGAACCAGGCAAATCCGCGGCCGAGTTGCTCTACATGGAGGTCTCCGCGTTCCAGATAGCGGGCGTTCACGTCCGTGATTTCCAGCTCGCCCCGTGCGCTCGGACGAATGTCGGAGGCAATATCAGTGACGTCCTTGTCGTAGAAATAGAGCCCCGTCACGGCCCAGGAGGAGCGCGGGGTTTTCGGCTTTTCCTCAATAGAAGTCGGTTTTCCGGAGGCGTCCAACGCAACGACGCCATAGCGCTCCGGCTCGGCAACTTCATAACCGAACAAGGTCGCGCCGGACTTTCGTTGCGAGGCCCGCGCGAGCATTTCCGTCAGGCCATGGCCATAGTAGAGATTGTCCCCCAGGATGAGGGCGCATTCCTGCCCGGCAAGAAAGTCATCGGCAATCAGGAATGCCTGCGCGATGCCGGCCGGTTCAGGCTGCACCGCATAGCGTATGTTCACGCCCCATTGCGTACCGTCTTCCAAAAGGCTCTGAAAGGCTGCCGCATCACGTGGTGTCGTGATGATCAGGAGATCTCTTATCCCAGCGAGCATCAGGACGCTCAATGGATAATAGATCATCGGTTTGTCGTAGACGGGCAACAGCTGCTTTGAGATGCATCTGGTAACCGGGAAGAGACGCGTTCCGCTTCCGCCCGCAAGCACGATGCCTTTCATTTTCCAACTCCACTTCCGTCCACATGACTAAATAAAATCAGGTATTTCGTTCCAGTTGATCCAGCATGTCGCGCAGTGCGGCCTGCCACTGTCTCATGGCAAGGCCATGGACCCGCGCCAGTTTTGAGCAATCAAGCGCCGAATTTACTGGCCGCCTTGCGGGTGTTGGAAATTCAGACGCCGGAATGGCGATCAACTCCGGCTTTTTGCAGAAGCGCTCGCCGGCAAGCTCGAATATCTTGTCCGCAAAACCATGCCAGGTCACTTCACCCTGACCGGCACAGTGAAACGTTCCGTAACCGTCCTGCCCAATCTGATTGTTCAAAATCCGTTCGGCCAGTCGCAGCACGACTTCCGCGAGATCCGCTGCATATGTCGGGCATCCGCGCTGGTCGTCGACGACGCGAATTTGCCCCCTCTCCTGCGCGAGCTTCAGCATCGTCCGGACAAAGTTGGCGCCGTGAACGCCGTAGACCCAGGAGGTGCGCAGGATCAGGTGACGGTCGGTCGCGGCGCGGATGGCCGCTTCACCTGCTTCCTTGCTTTCGCCGTACACACCAATGGGGCCAACGTCGTCCTGTTCGACATAAGCATGCTGATGTGTACCGTCGAAGACATAGTCCGTGGAAAAATGCATCAGGACCGCTCCGTGCTTCTGCGCGGCTTCCGCAAGATTGCGCGCTCCATCGCGATTGACCGCAAAGGCGGCCTGCCGGTCTGTTTCCGCGCGATCAACAGCGGTATAGGCAGCCGTATTGACGATCAGATCGGGGGCAAGCCGCCCGATAACCTCCGCAACAGAAGTGCGGTCCGTAATATCCAATTGCGATCTGTCGAGCGCTGCGAGATCGAACCCCTTTTTCAGGCCTTGCCTGGCAACCTCATGGCCAAGTTGGCCGTTCGCTCCGGTGAGCAGAATGCGTGTCATGATGCACCGGCGGCTGCATTTGAAACCCCATTGGTCCCAAGCCCCAGCCTGTTGCCGGCGTAGCGGCCGGTGCGAACCTCTTCCCACCAGTTGCGATTGCCCAGATACCAATCGACCGTCTGACGCAATCCGCTTTCAAAAGAATGTCGGGGCCGCCAACCCAGTTCGGCAGAAATCCGGGAAATATCCATGGCGTAACGCGCATCGTGGCCGGGTCGGTCAGTTACGAAGGTAATCAACTCTTGCCGGGGTTTACCGGCAGGCAGCAACTCATCGAGAAGATCGCAGATCAGGTGAACGACGTCGATATTCCGCCGTTCGGCATCGCCGCCGATATTGTAGACCTGCCCCGGCGTTCCGCGCGTCAGTACCTGCCACAACGCATCCGCATGATCGTCCACATGAAGCCAGTCCCGAATATTGGCTCCCGCGCCGTAAACCGGCAGCGGCTTCTCCTCAAGGCCGTTCAGGATCATCAAGGGGATCAGCTTTTCCGGAAACTGGTAAGGCCCATAATTGTTGGAACAGTTGGTGGTGACCACCGGCATCCCATAGGTATGGTGCCAAGCCCTGACCAGATGATCTGACGCAGCCTTTGAAGCGGAATAAGGCGAATTCGGCGCGTAGGCGGTTGTTTCCTTGAAGGCTCCCGTTGGGCCGAGACTGCCATAGACCTCATCCGTGGAGACATGATGAAACCGGAAGGCTTCCTTGCGCGGCAATGGCAAGCCGGACCAATAGGTTCGCACCGCTTCCAGCAAGGTGTAGGTGCCCACGATGTTTGTATCGATAAAGTCAGCGGGACCGTCAATTGACCGGTCGACATGGCTTTCGGCGGCCAGATGCATCACCGCGTCAGGTGTTTCCGTCTCCAGGAGACCGGCCATTGCCTCAGCGTCGCGGATGTCAGCGTGCACAAAGCGGTGCTGGGGCGCTTCCATGACTGGCGCGAGAGAGGCCATGTTCCCGGCATAGGTCAGGGCATCGACCGTGACGACGTCCGCAAGCTCCTGCGACACCAGCTTTCGGACGACCGCGGATCCAATAAAGCCGGCACCACCCGTAACGAGAACCTTCATCCTTCCGCTGCCTCCGGACATGAGAAACAGGCGCCGATTTCACCAAACCGTGGCAGGCCCCGATCCTTTGCGGAGAGGATGGCATCGGCTTCTGCCAGGCCCCAATCGATGGCGAGGTCGGGATCGTTCCACAGGATGCCCCGGTCGTGCTCCGGTGCGTAGTATTGCGATACCTTGTAGAGAACCTCGGTGTGCGGTTCCAGCGTCGCCAATCCATGGGCAAACCCGGAGGGAACAAGGATCTGCTTCCCATTTTCAGCTGAAATGACCGACGACACATGCTGGCCGTAGGTTGGCGAGCCCAGTCTCAGATCGAGAGCAACATCCAGTATCGCTCCGCGCACCACACGCACCAGCTTGTCCTGCGCGAAGGGCGGCATCTGGAAATGCAATCCGCGAACCGTTCCTTTTTCCGCGGAATAGGCGTGATTGTCCTGCACGAAATCGATGTCAATTCCGGCATCACTCAGCAGAGCTTTGTTGTATGTTTCGGAAAAGAAACCACGGCTGTCGCCGTGCCGCTTGGGGCAGATAATCTTGACTTCGGGAATGTCGAGTTCAATTACTTCAAGCATGAATCCATTTCGGTCTTCGCGGTCAGGTTCCGCGAAAGACCAAGCTTCAGAGCTGGCCTTCCGCGAAGCTCTATAAGTTCGTGCTCCTTCAATGACGAAGGAGCGGCAATCCGACCCCGTTCCCGAAACACCTTCGTGCCCATCTATCGCCGAGCGTTCACCTCACCACCGCCACGCGCGGCAAGTCGGAGAGGATTTCCGGTCCATCGGCGCGCAGGATGACGATTTCCTCAAGACGCAGGCCAAATTGACCGGGAAGATAGATCCCAGGTTCGATTGAAAACACCATACCTTCATCCAGTACGGTTTCGGAAGTCGCCGTCAGATATGGAGGCTCATGTATGTCTATTCCAAGGCCGTGACCTGTCCGGTGTGTGAAAAAATCACCATAGCCTGCCGCTGAAATGACATCCCGGGCTGCCTTGTCGATTGTTTTCGCGGCGACACCTGGCCTTGCAGCCGCAAGAGCGGCTTCCACGGCCTTGTCCACAATCGCATGGACCTTTTCAAATTCCGCTGTCGGTGTTCCGAAGAAACCGACCCGGGTCATATCAGATGGGTACCCCTCCAGACGGCCGCCCGTATCGATCAGCACCGCGTCACCGTCTTTCAGCTGCGTCTCGCCGGTGTGATGATGCGGAAAGGCGCCGTTGCCGCCGAAGCAGACCGAGGTGAAAACCGGTGTCGCGCCGGCCTGCTTGTAGACATCGCGGATGGCGGCGGCGATCTCGAGTTCCGTAATGCCGGGTTTCAGCGCGTCGAAGCCGGCCATGGCAGCCGTATCATTGAGCACGGCACTGGCCTTCAAGCGTCGGTATTCATCGTCATCCTTGCGAGATCTCAGGTGCCCGACCGTGTCACCGGTGAACCGGCGTGAAGCGCCGGGAAGCGCGTCGAGCAGCAGCAGGGCAAAATCGGCGCGCATGGTTTCGTCAATAACGACGCTCGGCGCTTCCGGCAGGTCGGAAACGGCCAGCAAGGTGGCGAGCGCGGCGTCCGGGCCATCGTCATCGCGCCAGGGGAAAAACGGCAGGTGGGTCTTCCGGCGAGAGCTGTCGACATTGAGCGCCGGCATCAGGAATCCTGCGTGGCTTTTCGAAACCAGCAGCATCACGGGCCGCTCGTCGCCATGGGGATCGAGACCGGCCAGATACATCATGTGACTGGACGGACCGATGGCGACAAGATCGGTTCCGGTCGCGGACATACGCTCGCGCAGCGCGGCAAGACGCTGATCGGAAAGGGAAGACATTTCAGGAAACTCCGGAAGGATTGGTCAATCAGCGAACGGCTGTCAGCAATAAAAAGCCGCCCCGGGAGAACCGGGACGGCTCGGTGTTCAGCGTCAGTTCTTCGTCACCAGACGATAGTAGACGAAGTCAGAGGTGGCACCGTTGACGTAGCCCTCGACCTTCGGGTCCATGGCAACCTGATAGGCTGCCTGGAACATGATAACGATCGGCGACTTGGCCTGAACTTCCTTCTGCAATTCGACATACATCTCGTTGCGTTTTTCAGGATCGCTCTCGGCAAGCGCTGCCTTGGTCATCTCGTTAATCTCCGCCGGAACAGCCCAGGCATTCCGCCAAGTGGTGGTTGCCTGATAATTGTCGTCGGAGTTGTCGCTGTTATACGCAAAGGCCTTGGCGTTGGAATGCGGGTCCATGAAGTCCGGCCCCCAGTACAGCAGCATCGCCTCGTGGCTGCGCTCACGGTACTTGGTGATGACCTGCGAGCCTGTGCCCGGGATGATGTCGAAGTTGATCCCGGCTTCGGCAAAGCTTGCCTGCAGCGACTGGGCCATGTCCGTGAACGGCGTGGAGTTGATCACGTCGAGCGTTACCGTGATCGGCGTCTCGATGCCTGCGTCAGCCAGGATCTGCTTGGCCTTTTCAGGATCGTAGGTGTAAGGCGTCTCGTCGTAGGAGCCCGGGAAGCCCTTTGGCCAGAACGCCTGATGAATTTCCATCTGGCCTTTCAGGAAGCTGTCGGTCATGCCCTTGTAGTTGACGAGGTAACGGGCCGCGTCCCACACCGCTTCAGGCTGCAACACATCCTTTTTCTGGTTGAAGGAAAGGAAGTGCACTGCTGCCTGCGGATAGGTTTCGACCTTGATGGAGTCGCCATCCATGCCGGCGATCTGATCCGGCGTCAGGTTGCGGGCCATGTCGACATCGCCGGACTGAAGCAGCAACTGCTGGGTGGCAGCCTCGGCAACGTGACGGATGATGACGCCTTCAACCTTCGGAGCGCCCTTGAAGTAGTCGGCATTGGATTTGTAACGCACCAATTCGCTCGGGCGGTAGGTCTGCAGTTCGAACGGGCCGGAACCGGCAGAGTTGGCGTTGAGCCACTTGTTGCCCATGTCGCCGTCTTCTTCATGCTCCATCACCGTCTTTTCATCGACGATGGAGGCCGGACGGGAAGCCAGGACGTTGAGGGCGAAAGCCGGCGAGAAATCACCTTCGTATTTGACGATGACCTTGTTGCCGTCCGCCGTGACCATGTCCTCGACATTTTCAGCCGTCCAGCCGAGCTGGGCCAGGATGAAAGCCGGGGTGAGGTTCAGCTTGATGACGCGTGCGAAGGAAAACACGACGTCTTCCGCACGAACCGGATTACCGGAATGGAACGTCGCATCATCGCGCAACGTGAACGTGATGGTCTTTGCATCGGCATCGGTCTGCCACTCGGCTGCAAGGCCCGGGGCCAGAACTGTCGGGTCTTCGGCATCATATTGCACAAGCCGGTCATAGACATTGGTCACGAGTTCGCCGGAGGAAAACTCGTAGGCCTGTGCCGGATCAATGGCGACAATGTCATCGATATTCTGAGCCACGACCAGAATGTTGTCCGGCGTCGCGGCACTGGCAGGTTGCGCAATCGGCATTGCCAGGGCGGCAGCCAGAAGTGCGGTCCTTAAAAGCTTCATTCCTTCGTCTCCGTCTGTCAGGGGTTAGGATTTGTTCTTGTTTTTGGTGCGGCCAGGCGACGCCTTCACCGCACTCTTGTCCGGCGACACCAGCTCGATACGGCTGGTTTTCTCGTCACCTGCGTTGAAAATCGTCAGAGTGCCGGTCCACAGGAGCTTTGCCGGCTCGTCGTTCGGGTTGGACCAGGCATGGGGTGTGTTTCCCCGGTAATGCAGGCTGTCGCCAGCGGTCATCACCATCGCCTCCCCGTCGAGATACTGGGTGATGGACCCTTCCAGGATGTAGATCAGCTCTTCACCCTCATGGCTCACCGTTTCCGAGGCATATCCTGGCGGCACGGTGAGAATGAAAGAGGAGAGCTGGTTTCCCGGAAACTCGGTGCCCAGCCGTTCATAGCTGACTGCGGAACCGGAAATGGAGAAATTCGGCCGTGTCGCAGCGCGGGTCAGCGCATCCTGGGCACGCGGCTGCGCGACAAAATAGTCCAGCCCGACACCGAGCGCCCGGGCAATGCCCGCCAGAGACCCGAGTGTCGGTGTTGCGTGATCCCGCTCGACCTGACTGAGATAGCTGACTGACAGGTTTGAAGCGTCGCTCAGCTGTTGCAGGGTGAACCCCAATTGCCGCCGCCGCGCCCGGATCAGCGCGCCAACCTTCGTATCGGCATCGGAGGCGGCACGCGCCGTCGAACTGCTCAAAGATTTTTACTCCCATCAAAATTTTTTTGATGTAACCAGATTTTTTTGTATGCTCCAAGTACTTTTTTAGGCAGCTTTGGAAAAGCCTCACCAGAGGCGGTTTCTGAAAGATGTTTAAAAACAACGCCCTGAAAGATCTGCTTCAGAAATTGAGTCACACGAGCGTGGAGAGCCGACTTGAAGAAACCGGTTGAACAGGGAACGGCGACATGCCGATACCGGCATGTCTTTTGAGCCGTCCGAGAGTGCGACCGATGCGCGGGAAGGCCTGTTGACGAGCCAGCTTCTGGGCAGCGCCACGGCCGTGCTGCGCTTTTGCCTCGTGACGGTTGCAACGTTCCTCGGCCTGCTTGCGATCACGTTTTTCGTCGGCCGCGTGGTGCCGATCGATCCGGTTTTGGCGGTTGTCGGCGACAGGGCTTCAAACGAGGTTTATAACGCCGCACGGCAGGCGATGGGTCTCGACCGTCCGCTTGTCATCCAGTTTTTCTCCTATGTGGGCGACGTCTTCACCGGAAATCTCGGCATGTCGATTTCCACCGGCCGGCCGGTTGCTGAAGATCTGGCGCGGTTCTTTCCAGCGACCCTGGAAATGGCAACCATCGGCATCCTGATCGGCGTTCTGCTTGGCGTGCCGATGGGGGTATTGGCGGCAACACGTCAGGGCAGCTGGATCGACCAGTTGATCCGCGTGCTCGGGCTGCTGGGCTATTCGGTTCCCGCCTTCTGGCTTGGCCTTGTTGGCCTCGCGGTGTTCTACGCAGGGCTTGGCTGGGTTGCCGGCCCGGGCCGCATCGACATCTTCTATGACGGCATCGTTGAACCCGTCACCGGGCTTTACCTGATCGATAGTCTCGTCGCCGGCGAGTGGGATATTTTCTGGAACGCGCTCGATCACCTCATGCTGCCGGCCTCGATCCTCGGGTTCTTCAGCCTGGCCTATATCGGGCGCATGACCCGTTCCTTCATGCTCGACCAGCTTGGCCATGAATATGTGACCACCGCGCGGGTGAAGGGCGTGCCGGAACGCCGTGTCATCTGGCGCCACGCGTTCTATCCGATCCGCATCCAGTTGATCACCGTGATCGGCCTGTCCTATGCCGCACTTCTGGAAGGATCTGTGATGATCGAGACCGTGTTCTCCTGGCCCGGTATCGGCAACTATCTGACCAATGCCCTGCTCAATGCCGACATGAACGCCGTGCTTGGCGCGACCCTTGTCATTGGCGCTGTCTTCATCCTCATCAACAAGATATCCGACGTGCTCTACCGCATTCTCGATCCGAGGGCCCGCAAATGATCGATTGGCTTCTCGACGACAGCCCCTCCTCGCGCCTGCAGGCAAACCTTGGCCGCGCTTGGCATGTCTTTGCCGCGCTCCTGCGCAATCCGCTTGCCGTGGTGGGGGGCTTCATCATCCTGGTGCTGATCGTGATGGCGATCTTCGCGCCCCTGCTCGCGCCCTACTCGCCCATCGGCCAGGATCTCGCCAACCGCTTGATGCCGCCGTCCGCGGCCCACTGGATGGGCACGGACGAGTTGGGCCGGGACATCTATTCCCGTGTCGTCTATGGGGCACGGATCACGCTGATGATCGTTACCATGGTGGCCGTCATTGCCGCACCCATCGGTCTCGTCGTTGGTGCAGTGTCCGGCTATTTCGGAGGCTGGACTGACCGGGTACTCATGGGCGTGACCGATATCTTCCTGTCGATGCCGAAACTGATCCTTGCGCTTGCCTTCGTGGCGGCCCTTGGACCCGGCATCGAAAACGCGATCATCGCCATCGCGATCACCGCGTGGCCTGCGTACGCACGGATCGCCCGGGCGGAGACGATCACCTTCCGCGATGCGGAGTTCATTGCCGCGGTGCGCCTGCAGGGCGCCTCCTCCGCTCGCGTTATCCTGCGCCACGTGCTGCCGCTCTGTGCGTCTTCCACCATCATTCGCGTGACGCTGGACATGGCCGGCATCATCCTGACGGCTGCCGGTCTCGGCTTTCTCGGCCTGGGCGCGCAACCGCCCCTGCCGGAATGGGGCGCAATGATCTCGCGTGGGCGCAATTTCATTCTCGACCAATGGTGGGTCGCCACCATGCCGGGCTTTGCCATCATTCTGGTGAGCCTCGGCTTCTGCTTCCTCGGTGACGGCCTGCGTGACGTGCTCGATCCCAAGCAGGGAGACAAGCAATGAGCACCCCTCTTCTTGAAATCGATGGCCTGACCGTCACCTTCCCGACGGCGCGTGGCCCGGTCGATGTCGTCAAGGGCATATCCTTCACGCTTGGCCGGGAACGGCTCGGGATCGTGGGTGAATCCGGTTCCGGCAAATCCATGACCGGCCGGTCGATCCTGCGCCTGATCCGCAAACCCGGCAAAGTCACCGCCCGGCGCATGACTTTCGACGGCGTCGACCTGCTCAGCCTCAGCGAACGACAGATGCGCGATCTGCGCGGGGCGCGCATTTCCATGGTCATGCAGGACCCGAAATTCTCGCTCAACCCCGTCATGACCGTTGGCGAGCAGATCGCCGAAGCGCTCGTCACGCACAAGAAGCTGCCGCGCCGGGAGCTGAAGGAACGGGTGCTGGCCATGCTGGAAGCTGTGCGCATCAACGATCCGTCGCGTGTGGCAGGGCTTTATCCGCATGAGGTTTCCGGCGGCATGGGCCAGCGCATCATGATCGCCATGATGCTGATCCCGGAACCGGATCTGCTGATCGCCGACGAACCGACCTCCGCGCTTGATGTTTCCGTGCAGGCGCAGGTGCTGGACATCATCGATGATCTGGTCACCGGCAAGGGCATGGGGCTGATCCTGATCAGTCACGACCTCAACCTGGTGTCCCGCTATTGCGATCGCATCCTGGTGATGAACAGCGGCGAGATCGTCGAGCAATGCAAGGCGAGCGACCTGCACAACGCACAGCATCCCTATACCCGTGGCCTGATTGCCGCGATGCCACGCATGAATGAAGACCGCGATGAGCTGCCCGTTCTCGACCGCAGCACATGGACCACGGGAGCCGGCACATGACCGATGCCGCCATCCATCTTGAACATCTCACCGTCAGCTACGGCGATACCACCGTGGTTCATGATGTGTCGTTTGACGTTGCCGAAGGCGAGAGCTTTGCCCTTGTCGGGGAATCCGGTTCCGGTAAATCGACTATCCTGAAAGCCATTTCCGGACTGGCTCCAGAGTGGACGGGAACCATCTCCGTTGAAGGTAAAGCCCGGGGCCATTCCCCGGACCGGGCCTTTGCCGAAACCTGCCAGATGGTGTTTCAGGATCCCTATGGCTCGCTGCATCCGCGCAAGACCGTAGACACCTGCCTTGCCGAACCGCTGGCCATTCACGGCATCGGTGGGCGGGACAGCCGGGTCAAGGATATGCTGGCCGCGGTGGGCCTGGATCAGCGCTTTCGTTTCCGTTTTCCGCATCAGCTTTCCGGCGGCCAGCGCCAACGCGTTGCCATCGCGCGCGCCTTGATGCTGGAACCGCGGGTGCTGCTGCTGGACGAACCAACGTCCGCGCTGGACGTTTCCGTACAGGCGGAAATTCTGAACCTCTTGAAGAAGCTGCGGCGCGAACAGGGACTGACCTATCTGATGGTCACCCACAACCTGCCCGTGGTCTCGTTCCTGTGCGACCGGCTGGCTGTCATGCGCCATGGCCGCGTGGTCGAAATCGCCGGTGTCGACGCCCTCAAGTCGGGCCAGCTTTCCCAGCCGTATTCCCGCGAACTTTATGCTGCCAGCGGCGGCACTCTGCAATCCGCCTGAACCACTTCAACCCGATTTGTCCGAGACTTCGATAAATGACCGATTTCACAGGCCCTTTGGCCACGTTTGACCATGCCTTGTCCATCGCAACCATACCGGATGCGCCTTTTGATGCCCTGCTGAAGCTGACACGGGAAACCGTCGGCGTGAAGCTGTTCACCTTCATGACAGCCGACATGAAAACCGAATTGGCACAGCGTTCCTATACATCGCACCCGGACGACTATCCTGTGTCCGGCACCAAGCCGATCACCTATGACAGTTGGTTCGAAACCGTGCACAAGGACCGGAAAAGCTTTGTTGCCAACACGCTAGCCGAGATTGCAACCGTATTTCCCGATTACGAGCTGATCGGCCGGCTTGGCTGCGGCTCGGTCATCAACCTGCCTGTCGTTCTTGGCGATACGCTGGTCGGTACGGTCAACATGCTTGATGAGGAGCATCACTACACGCCGGAACGCGTTGCCCAGGCGCAAGGCTTGCTTTCGCTGCCGGCCAAGGCCGCCTATCTCGCCAGCCGGGCACTGCAGGCGAGCGCCTGAGGCCAAACTGGACACGCAGTTGTTTAAAACCCCGCCTTTCCGGCGGGGTTTTATTTTGCCGTGATCGTCAATCCTCCTGCACGGCATCGACCGAAGGTGCAACATCAATCGCTTGCGTAGCGAGATCAACCTGCCAGGCGATACGTGTCTGATACCTGACGACCACCTTGTAGTCTTCTCCCAGAACTTCGCGTGCGGCTTCCCTGAAAGGATGCTCCTTCATCGCTGCCGGCAGAAAGTCGTCAAGCGAGCCGATCTTGTATTGCGCGTCCGATGGCAGATCGAGGAGAACCCAGATCTCCGCAATCTTGGTGCGCGCATGCACATCGACCCGGATGATTTCGACGGGGGTATCCCCTGCCCATTCCTTGGTGCGTTGTGCCAGGATGGCCTCTGTTCCGGTTTCGATGTAGCGCAGGTACGTCGCTGCAAGAAGCTGCACCAGAACGACGGTCAGGAACGCCAGCGTGACTGCCATGCCGAGTGTAAACTTGAGGCCCCGATGTGCTTTGCGGAAGAGCCGCTCCCGAGGACCAAGGATGATATAGACCAAGCTGGCGGAGAAGATGATTGCACCGAAATTGGTGGCAAACAGCAGCGTCGCCTCGTAGGCCGCTTCCTGTTCGCCGAAGTAAAACAGGATTCCGGCAGCAGCAAGCGGGGGAACAAGCGAAACGCCGATGGCTGCACCGGGCAGAAGACTGATTTCCGACTTTCGGATCTGCACGTAAGCGCCCGCGATGCCGGCCGCCAACGCGACGACCATGTCTTCCGCACCGGGGTTGCTCCGGCTCAGCACCTCGTCGGGCAACAGCAAAGTCGAAGGAGCGTCCGCGATCCAGACAATAAGCCACGAGATGACAATGCTGCAGCCGGCCGCGAGCCAGACTGTCAGCATCAGGAAAAGCGCCCGGCCGACCCAGCCCATCACGATGGATGAAGCGATGCCAAGGATCGGGGTCATCAAGGGAGCGACAAGCATGGCTGCGATCACAACCGCGCCTGAGTTCCGCAGAAGTCCCATCGTTGCGATGATCACCGCAAGCGACAACAGCAAAGCGAATTTGCGCCAATAAGCTGCCTTGTCGGCGCCCTCGAACTTCAGAATTTCCTTGGTGGTGGAGAACTGACTGATAGACATGACACAGCTGCTCCGAACGGTGCTCCGTACGAGTATGCTCCAAGCTGTGTCGCTCGTCATCTAAATTGCAATAGCTCCCCTTACAATCTGAAGTGGGAGCTTCGGTCTTTTTGAAGTAACTGCCAATGCGAAGACAATGACCTCGTCCGGTCAACGCCTTGTAATTACGCCGCTGCTTTTTTCGCGCGCTCGATCTTGCCGATAAACTCGGAAAGCCAGGCTATTTCTTTCAGGTAGACTTCCATCGACAGCGAGGCGAGTTCCATGAGGAGTGCTTGCGGATCAGGGTTGTCCAGGCCCGTTTCCCGCAAGAAGGTTTGATACTCGTCATTGAAAGCCTTTGGCACACGCATTACGGCCTCACGCACACTCTGTTCTGCTGGTTGGTGCAAGCAGGCCTCTCAGCCCGCGTTTAGAAATTGTTAAGATTTCAAATCCTCTGCCGATATCGTCAGAAATGTCATTTCCTCACAATCCCCAAGAGCTAAAGGTGTTGCTTGGGATAACTTTCCCAAAGACAACAAATTGGCCCATAGCTCCCGCTTTTCGCTTGCACTTGGCCAGCCAAATCTTCGACCCTGCCAAGAATCACAATTCTACCCCATCCAAACCGACCTCAAGAGCCCTTCATGAGCCCTTCCACAGACCTTTCCTTCGCGCCTTTGTCAGATGCCTTCGCGCAAGATCCCTACCCGTTCTACGCCGCACTGCGCGGACGCAAGGGTTTGACTTACTTCGAGGATTTTGACATCTGGCTGGCCGCAAGGTTCGATGACGTTTCGGAAATCGTGCAAAACGGCAAGATGGTCAGGTCCATGGACCACATCGCCGACGCGGACGAAATCGCGGCGATGAAACGGGCTCAGAACTGGCACGACATGCCGCACCATTCGCGCTTCGTGCAGTTCTCGCTCCTGGACAGCGACGGAGAAATACATGACCGACTGCGCAAGCAGGTGTTCAAGCTGTTTACTCCGGTGATGGTCGGCAAGCTGCGTGACGACATCCAGGCGTATGTCGACCGCCTTTTCGACAGTTTGGCGGACCGTACCGAAATCGACTTTATCGAAGATCTCGCGGCCCATGTTCCAGGCCATATCATCGGTCGCGTTCTCGGCGTTCCCGACGAGGACTGCCCGCAACTGCGTGTCTGGTCGGAAAACATCGTCCAGTATTTCGACATCGACCGGACGGATGAGCGCAAGGAACTGGCCGAACGCAACACGACCGAGTTTTACCGCTATCTGCAAGGACTGAAGGCAGAGCGCGAACGCGCGCCGAAGGACGATCTTCTGTCACTGATGATCGAGGCTGAACGGGCCGGTCAGATGAACGAGGACGAATTTATCTCGACCGCCATGCTCATCCTGATGGCCGGTCACGGTTCGACCATCGACGTGCTCGGCAGCGGCATGCATGCTTTATTGAAATTTCCGGATGAGCTGCAGCGTCTTCGGCAGGACCCGTCGTTGATGAAAACAGCGGTGCAGGAAATGTTCCGCTATGAATCGCCCCTTCCCTTCTTCCATCGCTATTCCACCGAAGACATGACGGTTTGCGGTGCCGACTATCCGCGCGGCACGAAATTTGGTGTCCTTTACGGGGCCGCCAACCGCGATCCGGCCCAGTTTCCCGATGCCGACCGCTTCAATGCCGGCAGGGCGCCCAACTGGCACATAGCCTTTGGCCGTGGCGCACATTTCTGCCTCGGCAACCACCTTGCGCGCCTGGACATGGACATCATCTTCTCCACACTGCTCAGTAGGTTCAAGTCGATTGAACTTGCGCAAGACAGTGTCTCCTACAAGCGTGGCCTGTCGGTGAGAGGGCCGGAATCGCTCAGACTTGCCTGGCGACCCGCCTAGTTGCAGGAATTACTCTTGCTCCGCCCCTAAGCGCCGCTAGTTATTTCCCTTCATTCCATCAAGCCATTGGATACCTCATGCGCCTCAAACCAGTTCTTTTCTGCCTGACCGGGCTTTGTGCCGTCTTGCCTGCCCAAGCGGAGACGGTCGAGCTTGGGCCCCGTCCCGCCTATCTGGTTTCCCAGATGGCGGATGGTCCGCTGAAGGACACGTTGATGGCCTGCATCGGCGAACCGGCAAAGCGCACCCAGTTCTCGATCAGCCATCGCGGTGCGCCCTTGCAGTTTCCAGAGCACACGGAAGAAGGCTACCGTGCCGCTGCGCTGATGGGAGCCGGTATCCTGGAATGCGACGTCACCTTTACCAAGGACAAGGAACTGGTCTGCCGGCACTCCCAGAACGATCTGCATACGACCACCAACATTCTGACGACCGATCTTGCCGGCAAATGCACACAGACCTTCACTCCCGCATCTGGTGACAGGCCCGCGTCGGCAGAGTGCCGGACAAGCGATCTGACCCTTGCCGAATTCCAGTCGTTGCGAGGCAAGATGGACGGTGCCGACAAGACTGCCGCCACCCCTGAAGCCTACCAGAAAGGAACTGCGCCCTGGCGCACCGAACTTTATGCGGGCACGGGTACACTGATGACCCACGAAGCCTCGATCCGTCTCTTCAAGGACCTTGGCGTGAAATTCACTCCGGAACTGAAAGCTCCTGCAGTCGACATGCCGTTTGAGGGCTTTACCCAGGCCGCCTACGCGCAAAAGCTGATCGACGCATACAAGGCCGCAGGCATTCCGCCGGAAGACGTCTACCCTCAGTCGTTCAACCTTGAAGACGTTCTCTACTGGATCGAGAACGAACCGGACTTCGGCAAGCAGGCCATTTTTCTGGAAGGCCGCCGCGATATCGATCCTGCGGACCCGGAAACCTTCTCCCCCTCCATGGAGGAGTTGAAAGCCCTGGGCGTCAACTATCTCGCGCCGCCGCTCTTCGTCCTGCTCGCGCAGGAAGATGGCAAGATCGTTCCCTCGGCCTATGCAAAGGCGGCAAAGGAAGCGGGGCTCGAGTTGATTGCCTGGAGCCTTGAAAGATCAGGCCCCCTATCTTCCGGCGGTGGCTGGTACTATCAGACAGTCAACGCTGCAATAGACGGCGACGGCAAGCTTTATGAGGTTGTCGACGTGCTGGCGCGTCAGGTCGGCGTCAAGGGCATCTTCTCCGATTGGCCGGCAACCACCAGCTTCTACGCATCCTGCCTTGGACTGGAATGAACAAGTGCCCGGGTTACGGCAACTGAACTGGAAATCCGGCGATAATGCCTTTTTCACCAAAGTTGCCTAACCTGTGGTCCATCTTTCCAACCACATGTGGTCAAACAATTGAAAACGCACCCGCTTCCAAGCGTCGATTCCCAAATTCTCTACAAGCGCTACCAGCCGCTTGACGGTGAAGAGATCAAGGCTGTCATTCTGGCAGTCGCGGAGAAAGCGGGTGTGCCGCAGAGCGCCTGTCAGTTGCTGAACACGTCCGACGAGATCGACAAGCGCTACTTGTGCGGCAAGTTCCACATCCTCGTAACGCAATCAGAGCCTTTCGAGCAGACGCCGCTGATCGATGCTGCGCTCGAGACATACTATGCGCGAACCGCCTTTCCGGAGGCGGTTGATCTTATGTACGACATTGCGGCCTGTACGCAGGTTTCGGTGAGAAAAAGCGTCATTCCAACGGATTCGCTGCCCGACAATCTGAAGACCTTTTCCGGTGTGGAAAATATAGCCTTCTGTGAACTTGAAGAAACCTTGCAGGCGATGGAGATCGCCAGGTTGATTACGACGATCATCGTGGAAAGATCACAGCCGGAGGCCGTGCTTTGGGCGCCAAGCCGTTTCTTGCTGAAACCGGACGCCTTCTCTGCCCTCTCCCGTGCTTCGAATTTCGACGACCTGTACCTGTTGCCCAACCCTTTCGCGCAGCAGGATCCGGAAACCGGCGAGCGGCTGATCGGCATGGAGGGAACCGGGGCCCAGTGGCTGACCGGCCACCGGGTGAAAGTCCTGCCCTGCGGACTGCCTCCCGAATATCTTGCCGAGATCATCGTCGCCTTTGCGAAGGTTACACGGAAAAACGACCAGATGATCGATGACGGCGACGTCTTCGGCCGGAATGAAAACGAAAAGATTCAGGTGATCTACCATGACGAGGACGATGATGACCTGAGCACGATCGAGCTCAAGGTCGTCCACAATCCCGATTATGGCATCATCCGCGAAAACGCATCGGCGATATACGAGTACCATGAAGGGGTCCGCAAGGAGACAGGTCCCCAGACCATGGACAGCGAGGGCGCCGGGCTGGATCCGAACGACCCGGTGGATGCTGCTATCCTGGAACGCTTGCAGGACATGAAGGACGAGACGCCTGCTCCGCAGACCGCTGAAGGTCCGGACGAGGAAACCCTTGAGCTGGAAATGTCGGGACTGGATCTGCCTGAGCAGTCCTCGACACCGGCTCACGCCGACGCGTCTGAGACTGTCCCGCCCTCAACCGCGCAGGATCTCCGTGAGACCATCGCCGAGGCATCTGTCCGGTTTGAAGACACTGGTGCTGCCAGAAAGCCTTCTCCCCCGACCAATCGGATGTCGCTTGCTGAATTGCGCGAATTCGCAAAGCAGGCACAGGTTTCAACCACCCCTCCGGGGAACGCCGGTAAATCACCGGGCTTCCTGTCAAAGCTGTTCAAACGGAAGGCAGACAGATAAGGCGTAAACGTTCAGCGCTCAGCCGTCAGCGCGCCTGATCCAGCGTGCGCTTGCATTCCAGCAACTCAAAAAGGGTCGCTTGAAGGCGGCGAATGTCTTCTTTGGTTACGGAGGATTGTGATCCCGCGCCCTGCGCCGGTTTTTCTCCGCGCAGACGGCCAAGGATGCTGAAGTGACCATGGGCTGAAGCTGGATCCGGTGCATCGTCAGCCAGGACGCCATTCGGCAGCGGGCCATAGTAGTTTTCATGCTGGCCGTTCTGAGCAACTGCGACCGGTGCCGGTGCCGGCTCTGCGGGAACCGGTTCGGACGCTGCAACCGCCTCCAGGGTCGACATGTCTTCATGGCGGATCTGCATGACGAAGCGCGGCCCCTGCTCCTTCAGGATGCGCTGCACGCCCTTGATCGTGTAGCCTTCACCGTAAAGCAGATGACGGATGCCCTTCAAAAGCTCGACATCGTCCGGACGGTAATACCGCCGGCCGCCCCCCCGCTTCAGCGGCTTGATCTGCGAGAAGCGTGTCTCCCAGAACCGCAACACGTGTTGCGGCAGATCCAGGTCTTCTGCGACTTCGCTGATGGTACGAAAGGCGTCGGGGCTTTTTTCCTGCGAGCTCATTCGGTCTTAATGTTTTCTTACTATTTGCTGGCCTGCCCTGTCAGCGCATCATTGATCCGCTGTTTCAAGACGTTGGACGGTTTGAACACCATCACGCGGCGCGGTGAAATAGGTACTTCTTCGCCGGTCTTTGGATTGCGGCCGATACGCTCCCCCTTGGAGCGGACCACAAAAGACCCAAAGCTAGATAATTTTACTGATTCTCCTGTCACAAGACAGTCGGAAATTTCAGAAAGTACGCGTTCGACCAACTCAGAAGATTCGGTCCGGGACAGACCAACTTTCTGATAAACAGCCTCACACAGATCAGCACGGGTAATAGTCCGATTGCCCATAACCCCTCCTCAACGACGCCATCATCTGGCTGATTTTGCACAAGAACTCCAATGCAACGCCATACGGTACGGCCTTGCGGCGAGCCGGTCAACCGGAACTCTTGGTGGAAATCAGATTTGTCGTAGAGCGTAAGGCGAGGCTTACCAGCGCAAAAGGACAGAGCCCCAGGTGAATCCGCCGCCCATTGCTTCCAGCATCACGAGATCGTTCTTTTTCACACGCCCGTCCTTTACGGCCGTATCCAGCGCAAGCGGAATGGACGCAGCGGAAGTGTTGCCATGATGCTGAACGGTCGTCACGACCTTCTCCGGTGCGATCCGGAGTTTCTTGGCGCTGGCGTCGATGATGCGCTTGTTGGCCTGGTGCGGAATGAACCAGTCGAGGTCTTCCGATGTCGTACCCGTAGCCTTGTAGGCATCCTCGATCACGTCGGTGATCATGCCGACGGCGTGTTTGTAGACCTCGCGGCCTTCCATCCGAAGGTGACCGACTGTCTGGGTTGCGGACGGACCACCGTCGACAAACAGCTTTTCCTTGTGGCGGCCATCCGAGCGCAGGTGAGATGTCAGAACACCCCGGTCCGCCGTCGTGCCCTCACCTTCACCAGCTTCAACGACGACAGCACCCGCGCCATCGCCAAAGAGAACGCAGGTCGTGCGATCGGTCCAGTCGAGAATACGCGAGAAGGTTTCTGCGCCAATGACCAGGCAGCGCTTTGACAGGCCGGCCCGAATGTAGGCGTCAGCGGTCGTCAGAGCGTAGACAAACCCGGAACAGACGGCATGCACGTCGAATGCGGCGCCGTGATAGATGCCCAGATTGGCCTGCACGGTGACAGCCGTTGCCGGAAAGGTGTTGTCCGGTGTGGCGGTTGCCAGAATGATGGTGTCAATCTCCTGAGCGTCCCTGCCGGCGCTTTCCAGCGCCCGCCTGGCAGCTTCCAGAGCGAGGTCCGAGGTCACCTCTCCTTCGGCGGCAACGTGGCGCTGCTGGATGCCAGTGCGCTGAACGATCCATTCGTCAGACGTATCGACCATCTTGGAAAGATCGTCATTTGTCAGGATTTTTTCCGGCAGGAAGCTTCCGCAGCCGGTTACGGTGGAACGGATTACGCTCACAAATCACCTTCCGATGTCGGCGCGGCTTCAGCGAAGCGGCCGCGATGATAATTCACAAGGTCCTGGGCGATCTTGTGTGTCAGTTCGTTTTTGACCATGTCGTAGGCAAGGTCGATGGCCGAGGCATAGCCCTCGGCGTCCGTCCCGCCGTGACTTTTGATCACGATGCCGTTCAGTCCCAGGAACACGCCGCCGTTGACCTTGCGCGGGTCCATTTTCTCGCGCAGCAGATCAAAGGCGCCTTTGGCGAAGATATAGCCGATTTTGGACATAAAGGTCCGATTCATGGCCGAACGCAAGTAACTGCCGATCTGCTTGGCGGTACCTTCCGCGGTTTTGAGCGCGATGTTACCGGCAAAACCTTCGGTCACGACCACATCGACCGTGCCCTTGCCCAGATCGTCGCCCTCCACGAACCCGGCATAATGCAGCGAGCGCAGTGGCGTTTCGCGCAGGAGCCGGCCAGCGGTACGAACTTCTTCCAGACCCTTGACCTCTTCCACGCCAATGTTCAGCAGGCCGACGCTTGGCTTTTGAACGCCAAACAAGGCCCGCGCCATGGCGCCGCCGAGAATGGCGAAGTCGATGAGCTGCTGTGCATCGGCGCCAATCGTCGCGCCGACATCAAGCACGACGGACTCGCCGCGCATGGTTGGCCAGATGGCCGCAATGGCTGGCCGTTCGATATTGGCCATCGTTCGCAGGCAAAACTTCGACATGGCCATGAGCGCGCCGGTGTTTCCGGCAGAAACGGCCACAGAGGCATCGCCGGTCTTCACGGCTTCGATGGACCGCCACATGGACGAACGCCAGCGGCCCTGGCGCAGCGCCTGGCTGGGCTTGGTGTCCATGGCAATGGAGACATCGCAATGATGGAAGGTCGAAGCGTCGCGAACTCTTGGATACTTCTCCAGAAGAGGCAGAACGACCTTTTCGTTACCGAACAACAGAAAGCGGATGTCGGGATGACGGACAAGCGCGATTTCCGCCCCGGGAATGACGACGTCAGCCCCATGATCGCCACCCATGGCATCCAGAGAAATCGGAATAGTTTTCGCCATCTAGAAGGTCTTTTGACGTTTCGCTACCAAGAACAGCACCGAGCGGTGCTTCCAGACAAAGTCCTGCAGGTCCGGCAAGGGCCTAGAACGGGCGCGAACATAACGGTTTTGGCAAGACTGACAACCGTTTTCCTGATCGCGAAGAGTTCTGACGTTGAAAACCTGCATGAAGACCCTGTCCATATCGTTCGGGCAACTGTGAATACGATGACCAATCAGCTGTCGGACTGATCCTTGAGCGCCTGCAACGCAGCGAAAGGCGACGGTTTGGCCTCTGGTTCCTCGTCAGCACTTACGTCCTCGCCATCGCCTCCCTCGAACTCTACACCCGGCTTGCGCGGGAACGGGTCAAGCGTCAGCGCCAGTTCCTCGCAGATGACAGCTCCCAGGTCGAGAACACCATCCAGAATCACATCGGGCGGATCGAGCGTTTCAAGATCGATCTCGATCTCGCCGTCATCATTGAGATCGCTGACCTTGCGAGGGCGGCTGGACTGGGGTTCGAAAGTGCGGTCGACATCGATCTTCAGCTGGCTTTCGAAGGGTTCCAGCGACACGACACATGTCTGCTCAAGCGTAGCGGTCAGCGGACCGACCACACGCAATCCCGCCTTGCGATACGGCTTCAGCAGGAAATCCGCCTTGAGGTCACGAATGCCATCCAGCTCATAGGTTTTCGCGATGGCTTTCAGAGCTGCCTCATCCGGCTTGACAGTGACGCGTTCGTCCTTGTCGACAACGCGGGCCGCGTTGATCTTGTAGGAATAGGGGAAAGTTTGTTTTTTCATTTCTTGTTTTTACCTTGGCACCTTTGTCGCGGCCTCTTTCACCGCCGGCTTGGCTCTCAGACCGGCAATGCCTTGAATTTTTCAGGGTCGGGCCAGACGATGCTCCCGTTCATCAGTGCTTCCACCGTCTGCCCCTCAAGGCTTTCGGCTGCTTCCAGCATATAATACGCCAAACGCTCCTGCGCGACCGGTTCCGGGGCATCGGGATAGATATTGCGACCGAGTGCCTCGGCCAGCTCATCAACTCTTTTTGTTTCGATCGCCGGAATATAGGCATCCGCGCGGCCATAAAAAGCTTCACCCATGACTTTCACCTTCTTTGGCACACGCGTGTCGCTGACGCCCATTTCGCGCAACGAGGCATCCATGTCCTGAAAGAACAGGTCGAAAACGTTCTGTGTGAACTCCGAAACCTTTTTGCCTTCCCCGCGCATCCGGCGGAAATACAGCACTGCATGGGCCACGATCATGTCAAATCGGCCGTCAACACTATCAGGCACGTGAAAGTCAGTATAAAAGACTGGCTGCCGTGCTTGAGCCACGATTTCACAATAAACCTTGTGCTCGGCATCGCGGGTCCGTCGGCGGAACAGGCCAAACAGCATGGCATCTCCTTTTAAGTCAGGTGTTGCCTTGTGCCCTATCCCACGATAGTGACTTTGCCAAGCAACGAAATTCAAGAGCAGCCAGACCGGTCTGGCGAAACGGGAATTCTTAGATGAACTTCAAGGCAAGCGCCCTGATCCTTCCGCTTCTGGTCACCTTACCGCTCGGCGGCTGTTTTACATCCACGTATACGCACGGGCATGTCATCACCAGCGACATGCTGAACCAGGTTCAGGTCGGCTCCAGCCGCGAACAGGTTGAGCTTGTTCTGGGAACCCCGTCAACGACGTCCAGCCTCAACGGTGACGCCTACTATTACATCTCCCAAAAAACCGCGACGACCGCCTTCATGGCGCCGGATATCGTGGAGCAGCGCGTGGTTGCGGTTTACTTCGACAAGGACGGCTACGTCCAGGATCTCGGCAACTACTCGCTGGAAGACGGCAAGATCGTCGACATCGTCACGCGCAAGACCCGGACGGGCGGCGCCGACTACGGCTTCCTGACGCAGATCCTGCGCGGTGCGACCAACCCGAGCCTCGGCCTCTAAGGCCAAAGCTGCAAGCAAATGAAAAAGCCCCGGCCAGCGGCCGGGGCTTTCTTTTTCTGCTCCTTCAGTGCGCCAGGATCGCCAGCAGCAGCAAAGCCACGATGTTGGTGATCTTGATCATCGGGTTCACGGCCGGACCGGCAGTATCCTTGTAGGGATCTCCCACCGTATCGCCTGTCACCGAGGCCTTGTGGGCCTCGCTGCCCTTCTGGTGGGTTACGCCGTCCTTGTCGGTGAAACCGTCTTCGAAGGACTTCTTGGCGTTGTCCCAGGCACCGCCACCGGCGGTCATGGAAATTGCCACGAAGAGACCCGTCACGATCACACCGAGCAGCATCGCCCCGAGCGCCGCGAAGGCATCCGCAGGTGTCGCCACGGCCTTGACCAGAAAGAACACCACGATGGGCGACAGCACCGGCAGCAGCGAGGGGATGATCATCTCCCGGATCGCCGCCTTTGTGAGCATGTCCACTGCACGGCCGTAATCCGGCCGTTCCGTCCCCTGCATGATGCCTGGCTTTTCCTTGAACTGGCGGCGAACTTCTTCCACCACCGCACCGGCCGCCCTGCCGACGGCGGTCATGGAAATGCCGCCGAAGAGATAGGGCAACAGGCCACCGAACAGGAGCCCCGCGACCACATAGGGGTTGGACAGCGTGAACAGGGTACTGACGTCGATACCGTAGAAAATCGATCCTTCTGCAGCATTGCTGGAGAAGAATTTCAGATCTTCCGTATAGGCGGCGAAGAGCACCAGCGCTCCGAGGCCTGCAGACCCGATGGCATAGCCCTTGGTGACCGCCTTGGTGGTGTTGCCAACCGCATCGAGTGCATCCGTGGTGGAGCGCACTTCAGCCGGAAGGTCCGCCATTTCGGCAATGCCGCCGGCGTTGTCCGTCACCGGGCCGAAAGCATCGAGCGCGACCACCATGCCCGCCAGCGCCAGCATCGTCGTCACCGCAATCGCGATCCCGAAAAGGCCCGCGAAGGCGTGCGTCACCAGAATACCGGCAATGATGATCAAGGCCGGCAAGGCTGTCGCCTCCAGTGACACGGCAAGACCCTGGATCACGTTGGTGCCATGACCGGTGACCGAAGCCTGTGCAATGGACCTGACCGGACGGTACTCCGTACCGGTGTAATACTCTGTCACCCAGATGATCAGCCCGGTTACCACCAGTCCCACGAGACCACAGACGAACAGGTCGAATCCGGTGAAGGTCGTTCCGCCCGACGTGGTGAATTCCGTACCTGCCCCGATCCAGCCGAAGATGATGATCCCAAGGGCAACTGCGGACAGCACCGACGTGGCGATGAAGCCCTTGTAGAGCGCTCCCATGATCGAGTTGTTGCTGCCAAGCTTGACGAAGAACGTGCCGATGATGGACGTCACCACGCAGCTTGCACCGATCAGCAACGGCAGATGCATCAGATCAATGGCCTGGCTGCTGGTGAAGAATATCGACGCCAGAACCATCGTGGCGACAACCGTCACCGCGTAGGTTTCGAACAGGTCGGCCGCCATGCCCGCACAGTCGCCGACATTGTCGCCGACGTTGTCGGCAATGGTGGCCGGGTTGCGTGGATCATCCTCCGGAATTCCGGCTTCCACCTTGCCAACCAGGTCGCCGCCAACGTCAGCCCCCTTGGTGAAGATACCGCCGCCGAGACGGGCGAAGATGGAAATGAGGGATGCACCGAAGCCAAGCGCGACCAGCGCGTCGATCACGGTCCGGTCGGTCGGGTCGTAGCCCATCATGCCGGTGAGGATGGCGAAATAGACGGCAACGCCAAGCAAGGCCAGGCCAGCAACCAAAAGGCCGGTAACTGCACCGGCCCTGAACGCAATCTCCAGCCCTGCCCCGAGGCTTTGGCTGGCCGCCTGGGCGGTGCGGACATTGGCCCGGACAGAAACCATCATGCCGATGTAACCGGCAGCTCCCGAGAGGATGGCCCCGATGGCAAAACCGATTGCCGCGGTGCCGGACAGCAGAAGCCAGGCGAGCACGAAAACAACGGCCCCCACGATGGCAATAGTCGTATATTGACGGTTGAGATAAGCGCTAGCCCCTTCCTGGATCGCCTCGGCGATCTCCTGCATACGCGCGTTCCCTGCATCCGCTGCCATAACGGACTGGATAGCCCATGCCCCATAGGCAAGGGACAAGAGGCCACAAAAGATGACGACAAGCTCGATCATACTTCCTCCCAAAGCTGCGGCGGATTGATTTTCTTGTCGTTTTTTCCGCCTGACGGCCCTACACACCAATTCCTCGACGTTAGGGAAAGTCACGATAGCAGCAAAGCGGAGCGTCTCGTCAAGCTCTTACATTGTTTAATTTAAAACTTCCGTTGCGTTATTTTTTGGTGCGATGCAGTATTTATGCTGCGCTGACGAAATGGATTTTAGACGGTACTTTAAGCAGTTGTATCCACTCTTCTTTCTGCAACCGAGAGCCAGACAAGCAAGCCGATGCACAGCACCACGAAGGGAAAGACCAGCGTGGTGACAGTGTCCCAGCCGTAAACGTTCAACAGGGCACCGGATGAGAAAGAGGCAGCGGCAACGAAGCCGAAAACCAGGAAATCATTGACCGCCTGCACCAGGTTCCGCTCCTCGGGCCGATAGGTGTCAGTCAGCATGGCGGTGGCGCCGATAAAGCCGAAATTCCAGCCAAGGCCGAGCAGGATCAGAGCGATCCAGAAATTGGCGAGATCCACACCCATCAGTGCAACGGTTGAACACCCGGCCAGCAGCAACAGGCCGATGGAAACGATCCTCTCCTTGCCGAAGCGGGCAATGAGATTGCCGGTGAAGAAGCTTGGGCCGAACATGGCCAGCACATGCCATTGAATGCCAAGCGTGGCGTCGTTTTGAGACAGACCGCAACCGATCATGGCCAGCGGCGTTGCCGTCATCACCATGCTCATGAGCGCGTAGGAGCAGATGCCGCAGGCAGCCGCGACAATGAAACGGCGCTGCGTCATGATCTGAAGCAGCGGACGTCCCCCCGCCTGGGCATGGCTTTGCCGTTTCGGTTTGGGAACACGAAGGAAAGACACCAGGAAGAAGGCGATCAGCGACAAGGCCGCCTGAGCCAGATAAGTGCCGGCGAACAGGATCGGTGAAAACAGATCCTTGGTTGCGATAACCGTTTGCGGACCGACAATGCCGGCCAGCACGCCCCCCGCGAGCACCCATGAGATAGCCTTGGGTTTGAAGGCATCACTTGCGGTATCGGCTGCAGCAAAGCGATATTGCTGCACAAATGCGCCGGCAAACCCGCTGATGCAGCACCCAAGGGCGAACAGCAAGAACGCATCCTGAAAAACCGCGAACGATGCCAGAAGCCCCGCTATGGCACCAAGAAGCGCCGCCCCCATGAACCCGGCGCGGCGGCCATAGCGTCGCATGATCATGCCTGCAGGTATGGTTCCAAAAGCGGTTCCCAGGACCATGGCCGAGACCGGCAAGGTCGCCAGCGACTTGTCCGTTTCCAGCATCGCATAACCGACAATAGGCGCCGTCGCGATCACGATAGACGCAGAAGCCCCGCCAATCGCCTGGGCCAGAGCCAGAAGCAGCGCGTTTCGTTTTGCCAGACTGTCGTCGACAAAGCTATCGGGGGTGGTCACGGTCATTCGGATACTTTCAGGAGTGCGTAAGTTTACATGGCACATACCACGCCAAGGGCTGAGCGGGAAAGACCAGAAGTTTCATTTGTAACTTGAACCAATACCGAAAGCCGCGACGTCTTCAGGCGATGTCCAAGGCCTGGCACCCTGCCAAAACGTGATGTGCATCATCGGCAAGACCTTTCAGTTTTGGTGATCGCTCCCTTTCAGGAAATCACTCGCCAAAAGCGCCTACCGGCGAAAGCGCAACGTCATTGTGCAGCCATTGATGTCGCGAGCACCACCTGCACGAACAAGAGGCTAAAAGCGACCACCCGCAAGAGAGGCTCAGCAGACCAAGTGTGGGAAATAGATTTTTTTACAGGCACTTATTCCCGGCCACTTTCCAGGAAAAACCCATCATCACCGGGCGTATTATTGCGCGGCACGGCAGCAAAGACAGCCACGTCGAAAGACTGCAATCGTCTCGGCAAGTGCTTTAGGCTTGCACATGGAGCGGTCAGAAGTGACTGAAACCCGCAAAGCGCCTGTAGTCGACAGGCTGGCCGGCGTCCACAAGCCGGAGCCCTGCCTCCCCTTTCCGGACATGGCCGATTTGCGTGACAGGACAACCGGCCAGTTGAGCTGCTCGGCGCAGCGTTTCGGCGCGTTCTTGCGGCACTGCCATCAGGATTTCGTAGTCGTCGCCGCCGTTCAGGCACCGGGCAAGGGTCTCGGGCGACTTGGCCTTGAGGTGAGCGAGCGCTGGTGACAGCGGAACGCGGTCCAGATCGATCGTCAGCTCCAAAGCGGACGCTCTGGCCATGTGGGCACAGTCGGCAATCAGGCCATCCGAAACATCCATGGCTGCCGAAGCATAGTCGGCCACAGCACCAGCAAGCCGCGTACACGGTCTCGGCAAGAGGTAGCGGTCCAGGATGTGCGCTTCTTCGCTCTCGGTCAGTTCGTGATCGCGGCAGAAGTCGGGGTTAAGGCGTGCCTGCAGACCGGCGGCAGCGTCGCCGATGGTTCCGGTGACGAACAGAAGATCCCCCGGCCGCGCCCCCGAACGCCGGACGGCCCGGCCGGTTTCAACCTCGCCAATGGCCGTGATCGACACCTGCAGTCCATTACCGGAGCGAACGGTGTCTCCACCATAGAGATGGAAATCATAGGCTGCCTGGTCGGCGGCGAGGCCGTTGCAGAACCGCTCCAGCCAGTCGACCGTCCAGTCCGACGGCAAGGACAGACCCATCAGGTAGCCACGCGGACGGGCCCCCTTCGCAGCAAGATCCGAAAGATTGACTCTCAAGGCCTTGGCAGCGATCGCCTCTGGCGCATCTTCAGCAAAAAAGTGAATATCAGCCGCAAGCACGTCCTTTGTCAGAACGAGGTCATAGCCCTGATTGGGCGTCAACACCGCGGCATCGTCGGTCAGACCGAGGCTGCCCGGGTCTTTTGCCAGAGGGGCAAAGAAACGCCGGATCAGCTCGAATTCGCCTGGCCGGTCAGCGTCCATGATCAGGAAGCGCCGTCCGTTTTCTTTTCATCGAATTCACCGCCGCGCAGTTCATGCGCAAGGCGGTCGAGGACACCGTTCACGAGCCCCGGCTCGTCGTCTTCAAAGAAGGCCTTCGTGACGTCGATATACTCGGAAATGATCACCTTGGCCGGAACGTCCTTGCGGCGCAGAAGCTCGTAGGAGCCGGAGCGGAGGATCGCCCGCAGCAGGCTGTCGATCCGCTTCAGAGGCCAGTCCTCGACCAGCGCAGTGTGGATATAGGGGTCCAGAAACTTCTGGTCCTCCACAACGCCGGCAAGGATCTGCTTGAACCATTGCTCGTCAGCTTCGCGATATTGCTCGCCGTCGATTTCCTTGCCGAGACGAAAGGCGGTGAATTCGCTGACCACACTGGTCAGCGGTGCACCACCCACGTCCATCTGGTAAAGAGCCTGCACGGCAGCAAGGCGCGCCACGCCGCGTTTGTTGGCAGGTCGCACAGTTTTTCCAGCCGGTTTTTCCGGGTCGGCCTTTCCGGTCATTCTTCTTATACTCCAAGCCGCTCGCGCAGGGCGATCATGTCGAGGGCAGCACGGG
The DNA here is from genome assembly GCF_008107695.1 of Stappia sp. BW2. GTDB lineage: Bacteria > Pseudomonadota > Alphaproteobacteria > Rhizobiales > Stappiaceae > Roseibium. Next base: position 251,517 of record NZ_VIRG01000066.1, read on the forward strand.
CAGCCGCACCGCCTTTATCCTTGTCGTCCACCTTCGCGCGCGCCCACGCCTGCTCATCGTTTTCAACGGTCAGGATACCATTTCCGACAGCCAGATCCGCATCGACGATCAAATCCATGATCACCCGGTTCGATTCATTGGCAACAATGTCGTAATGGGTGGTTTCGCCGCGGATGACGACACCCAGCAGAACGAAGCCATCATAGAGCACGCCTTCATTTTCCATTGCCGTCAGAGCCATGGAAAGGGCAGCCGGAATTTCCAGAACGCCCGGTACGGCGATCCGGTCATAGCTTGCGCCGGCAGCCTCAATGGTCTTGATCGCGCCTTCTGCAAGCGCATTGGCCAGGTCTTCGTAGAAACGGGCTTCGATGATCAGAAGTTTCGGTGCAGCGCTCATGGGTTTTCGTTCCTATGTAAGGCCGCGACAGGAACCACGTCTGCCCCGGTTTGTCCAGTCTCATTCGTGAAGGACCGCGACATCCCGGTGACGAGTTCGTCCCGTGGTTAAGGCGGCAAGCGATATTGGCTCTTTTAGAAGGTGTTGGGACTGTCCCCTATCCGGTCTTGGAGAATTCCGCAAGGCGGGCGGCGTAGCGGGCCATCATATCCACCTCCAGGTTGATCTTGTCACCGATGTTCCGGTCCGACCAGGTGGTGACTTCCAGAGTGTGCGGGATCAGGAAGACGGAAAAGAGCAGACCGTCGACCTCGTTCACTGTCAGGGACGTGCCATCGAGCGCGACCGAACCCTTCTTGGCAATGAAGGGAGCTGCATCCTCGGGTGCCTCGAACTGAAAATAGACCGAATCCGGATGATCTTCCCGCTTGGTCACCGTCGCCAGTCCGTCGACATGGCCAAGGACCAGATGTCCACCCAGTTCGGCCCCCATCGTCAGCGAGCGTTCCAGATTGAGTTTCTGGCCGACCTTCCAGGAGGCAACATTGGTCAACGCGAGGGTTTCGGCTGCCGATTCCACCTCGAACCAGTTGCCGTTGGAGCCATTGTCCTTGGCCGTCACCGTGTGGCAGACGCCTGCGCAGGAAATCGACGCTCCGATGTCGAAGCTGTCCGTGTCATACACGGTGCGTATCCGCGTCCGCATCCCGGCAGGGATCTTGTCGACGGCGAGGATCTCGCCAAGGTCGGTCACAATTCCGGTGAACATGTCAGGCTCCGCGCCGTCTGAGATAAACAAAACTGTCGGGACCGAACCGGCCGGCGTCGACCCGCTCGAATTTGGGGTCTTTGAGAACATCTGCAAGGTCAAGACCGTGCAGAGCTGATATGCCGCCCTCGCCAATGACGATATCCCCGGTGACGACGCACAGGTCGTCCACCAGGTCGGCCTTCAGGAAGGACGATGCCAGACGGGAGCCGCCCTCCACCATGACCCGCGTAACGCCGCGCGTCGCCAGCGCACTGAGCATGACCGAGGGCTTGATGCCGTCCTCTTCCGCAGGAACGCGGATGACGTTGACACCGGCCGCTGCCAGATCCGCGATCTTGTCGGCATCCGCAGTGTTGCTGCAGACAAGCCAGACCGGTACATCCGCGCAGGTCCGCACCAGTTTGGACGTCAGCGGCAACCGGGCACACCGGTCGATGATAACGCGAACGGGCGAGCGATCCGCCAGGCCGGGCAGCCTGCAGTTGAGCTGCGGATCATCGGCAAGTGCAGTGCCGGAGCCGACCAGAATTGCATCGCATTCGGCGCGATAACCGTGCACCTTACGCATCGACAGAGGCCCGGAAATCTTGATCTGGCCTTCGCCCGCCCGGCCGATGAACCCGTCCCGGGAGACCGCAAGTTTCAGGAACACCACAGGGCGCTGTTTCAACTGCCTGTATGTGAAGCCGCGATAGAGCGCTTGCATGGCCTTCTCGCGCTCGCCCACTTTCACCTCGATGCCCGCCTCGCGCAGCATGGCAACGCCCCGACCCGCGACGCGCGGATTGGGGTCCAGCATACCAATGACGACACGTTTCACACCAGCTTCGATGAGAGCCTTGGCGCAGGGCGGTGTCCGGCCATAGTGAGAGCATGGCTCCAGGGTGACATAGCAGGTCGCCCCTTGCGCCCTTTCCCCCGCCTGATTCAAAGCGTTGACTTCCGCATGTGCCATGCCGGGACGCGAGGTGACACCCCTGCCAACAACAACGGCACTCCCCTCTTCGCAACGAACAATGAGGGCGGCTACGGACGGATTGGGCCACACCCGGCCCAGACCACGACGGGCAAGGCGCTCTGCGGCCGCCATGAAACGGGCATCAAGATTGGAAAGCTCGGACATGAAAAACCGGATACTGCGGGTCAGGGATTTTTGAGCGGATGTCCGTCAGGATCGCTCAGCTCATCGAGAAGGGCTTCGAAATCCTTCGCCTCGCGGAAATTCTTGTAGACGGAGGCAAAACGAACATAAGCAACGTCATCGATGGCCTTGAGGCCTTCCATGACGTGGTTGCCGATGGTTTCCGCAGTGATTTCCGTTTCGCCAGAACTTTCAAGCTGGCGAACGATGCCGGAGACCATGCGTTCGATCTTGTCCGGATCTACCGGCCGCTTGCGCACCGCTATCTGCACGGACCGCATCAGCTTTTCCCTGTCGAAAGGAACGCGGCGTCCGGAACGTTTGAGCACCAGGAGCTCGCGCAGCTGCACGCGCTCGAAAGTGGTGAACCGGCCGCCGCAGGTGTTGCAGATCCTGCGGCGGCGGATGGCTGTATTGTCCTCGGTCGGGCGGGAATCCTTGACCTGGGTTTCCTCGCCCCCGCAAAACGGACATCTCATGTCTTAAAGCTCCTGACCGAGCCCGCGATTAGCCCCCGTAGATCGGGAACCGGGCCGTCAGTGCTTCTACCTTGGCTTTGACCGCGGCTTCAACTGCTGCGTTGCCCTCTTCACTGTTTGCGGCCTTCAAACCGTCCAACACTTCCGTGATCAGCAGGCCAACTTCGCGGAATTCCGCAACACCGAAGCCGCGTGTGGTCGCTGCCGGAGTGCCGAGACGCACGCCGGAGGTGACAAACGGCTTTTCCGGATCGAACGGAATACCGTTCTTGTTACAGGTGATGTTGGCACGGCCGAGAGATTTCTCAGCCACCTTGCCGGTGGCGTTCTTCGGACGCAGGTCCACCAGCATCAGGTGGTTGTCAGTGCCGCCGGAAACGATGTCCAGGCCCTGCTCTTTCAGGACTTCGGCCAGTACCTTGGCGTTTTCCTGAACAGCGCGGGCATAAGCCTTGAATTCCGGCTGCAGAGCTTCCTTGAAGGCAACAGCCTTGGCAGCGATCACATGCATCAGCGGGCCGCCTTGAAGACCGGGGAACACGGCCGAGTTCATCTTCTTGGCAATCGCTTCGTCATTGCTGAGGATCATGCCGCCGCGCGGACCGCGCAGAGACTTGTGGGTGGTGGTGGTGACGACGTGCGCGTGCGGCACCGGCGACGGATGAACGCCACCTGCAACCAGACCCGCGATGTGCGCCATGTCGACCATCAGATAAGCACCGATGCTGTCAGCGATTTCGCGGAAGCGCTTCCAGTCCCAGATACGGGAATAGGCGGTGCCGCCAGCCAGGATCAGCTTGGGCTTGTGTTCGTTGGCAAGGCGCTCGACCTCGTCCATGTCGAGCATGTGATCGTCTTCACGCACGCCATAGGAGACGACGTTGAACCACTTGCCGGACATGTTGACCGGAGACCCGTGGGTCAGGTGACCGCCGGAGTTCAGGTCCAGGCCCATGAAGGTGTCGCCCGGCTGCAGCAGCGCCAGGAACACGGCCTGGTTCATCTGGCTGCCGGAATTCGGCTGAACGTTGGCAAACTGGCAGCCGAACAGTTCTTTCGCGCGCTCGATTGCCAGCGTTTCGGCGATATCCGCAAACTCGCAGCCACCATAGTAGCGCTTGCCCGGATAACCTTCGGCATATTTGTTGGTGAAGATCGAGCCCTGTGCTTCCAGCACTGCGCGGGACACGATGTTTTCCGAAGCAATCAGCTCGATTTCATGCTGCTGACGGCCGAGTTCCTTGCCGATCGTGTCGAAGATATCCGGATCGGCCTCAGCAAGGCTGCGGGTGAAGAAACCGGACTGCAGGGACTGATCGGAGCTTTCCATCAAAGACATAGCGCCATCCTTGTGTTCTTTTGATAGATCAGGAGCATCGGCGGCCAATGTCCGGAAGGACGCTATCGACCGTCATGCCTGTGTGAGGCGAGGAATTAACACACACCCCGGCCATAACCAAGAGGCATACCGACGCGTCCAGCTTGGAAAACGACACCGCCGGGAAATCTTGAAGAACCAAAGTCTTCACCGCCAGGGGCAGGACATAGTCGGACAGGTAAACAGGTTACACTTGTAACTTTTCAGCCCTTTACACCCTCAACTTAGCGTGAGGCGGAAATATTCGCTGAAACGATCTGAACTCTTTTACCGAAAAGCGCGTTTCCGCTCCGCTGATTTCTGAAGCGATGTGACTGGATATCTTGTTCACCGCGAACGAATTCGTTTGCGGCCGTTTCGGACTTCCCCTCAATAAAGGGTCGGGTCAGGCCTGTCCTGGGCGGTCAGGGCTTCCTGTTCGATGCGGCGGCGGAGCTTGCGGACGGCAAGGCGCTGGAGATCTTCCTGCGCGGCTGAGGATGGGCCAAAAACCGACACTTCAAGTCCCGTGTCCGCGTCAATCGCAGTAACTTTGACCTGCTGCCCGATTGGCCGGAACTCAAGATAGATTTCACCACGCCGCTCGTCGCGACTCATTGCCGTTCTCCTGATCCAACATCCTGTCTTCGAACAGGTGTGCGAATGGAGCTAGAATCCATGAAACGCCGGCCTGATCAAGACCGGCGTTTCACAACAAGGAAAACTGCGTGATGCTGAGCGCCGCTTACAGGCGCGCCTGCTCACCCGTTCCATAGAGATCGTCGCGATCGTAGATATCATCGCGGAAATGCACCACGCCGTCGGCATTCGCCCAGGCGGTGATGTAGGTGAGATAAAGCGGTATCTGCGATTTCAGCTTCACATCTTCCCGCTCACCGGTGCGGATGACGCTGTCAACACGGCCACGATCCCAGTCCGGAGTGGTCGACTGCAACAGCCAGGTCACCAGCTCGCGCACGTTCTGGACGCGCACGCAACCCGAGGAGTGGAACCGGTTTGCTTCACCAAACAGGGTCTTTGACGGCGTGTCGTGCAGATAGACCTGATGCTTGTTATGGAAGTTGATGCGCACCGAACCGAGAGAGTTTTCAGCGCCAGGATCCTGGGTGAACCGGTACTGGGTCGCCTCGTCGGTGTTCCAGTCGATCTGCTGCCAGGTGAGCTCGTTGTTGCTCCAGTCGAAGATGCGAATGTTGTTCTTCGCGAGATACTGCGGATCCTCTTTCATCTTCGGGATCAGGTCCTTGCGGATGATCGACTTCGGAACCGTCCAGTATGGATTGAAGTTCAGCTCGTAGATCTTGCTGTTGAGGATCGGCGTCTGACGGTCGATCTTGCCAACAACGGCCGTGTGGCGAGAGCGGACCATGCCGTTTTCAACAGCTTCGATCTCCGCAGCCGGAATGTTGACCATCACATAGCGGTCCCCCAGGAAACCGGACATGGAACGCATGCGGATCATGTTGGTTTCGAGCTGACGGAGACGTACGTCGGCCGGAATGTTCAAGGCGGTCACGGTGCTGTCGCCCATTACCCCGTCCGGGATCAATCCGTGACGAAGCTGGAAGCGGCGCAAACCTGCGTCCACATAGGAATCAAACGTATCCGACAGGCCGGCCTGCTGTTCCAGATCGCCGGACACTATCAAACGGCGGCGCAGTTCGACAACGCGCGGATCCTTGGCACCGATGCGCAGCGCCTTGCCACCCGTGGAGACGGTTCCCCATCCACCAGCCTGGACGATGCGCTGATAGCGATCGATTGCCGCAGCGATGTAGTCGGCCGTCTGAGGCGACAACGTCGGAGCGGAAGACTTCACTTCGGTGATGTGGTCTGTCGCGATATCGAAGTTATCCGTCCATTCAACCTGCTGGTTCTGGGCGAATGTCATCGGGGCCGTCTGTGCCTGGGCAGCACTTGCAACCATGGCCGGCGTTGCCACGCCAAGCACGATCATGCTCTTGAGCGTTTTTCCAGCAGTCCACTTCAAGTGACGCTTTATCCCGAACGATCCGGATAAAAGGTTCATCGCCGACCCCATGTTGCAGCGCATTTCCGCGCAAATTTTCTTCATGTACTCGGGATCAGCCCAACACAATAGGACCACCCCGGCGGTTCCTGCCCCCAGTCCTATCGGAAGGGAGTTAACAAATCGCTTGATTTTTTAACCATCTCGGTGTCAGGAGCACCGCACAAAGCCATTTCAATGTGACCACAAGATGTCAACGCAGCGTTAGAAGACGAAACCGCTGACATCATAACTTTGATTTTCCGCAGCAAGCAAATTGCGATGCGACAATTTGTGTGCAGCCAGCAAATTCAGGCTCAAAAAGAAAAAGCACCGCCCGCTGGACGGTGCCATTTCATTTGAAAGTGCCGTGACTGTCTTACAGCCGGTACAGGATCTGATCGGTCCAGAACCGCTCCAGGCGGCGCAGGGACTTGTTCAGTGCCACGAAGTCCTGCGGGCCGATTTCGCCGACCTGTTCGACGGACAACATGTGACGCTCATAAAGATCGTTCACGATCTTGGCGACTTCCGTTCCCTTTTCCGTCAAGCTGACGCGGACAGACCGACGGTCCATGCGCGAACGCTGATGGTGGATGTATCCTGTCTCAACCAGCTTCTTCAGATTGTAGGAGACATTCGACCCCAGGTAGTAGCCGCGTGTCCGCAGCTCACCGGCCGTCAGTTCGCTGTCGCCGATGTTGAACAGCAGCAGAGCCTGCACGCTGTTCACATCGGACCGGCCCATACGGTCGAATTCGTCCTTGATGACGTCGAGCAGACGGCGATGCAGTCTCTCAACGAGTGTCAGAGCCTCCAGGTAAAGCGGCTTGATCTCAAGCTCTTCCCCTTCGTTCTGCCCAACAGTATCAACTGCCCTACTTGCGGTGATCATGTGATTGCGCCTCTTATAGTACCTGTCTTTGGACGGATATTTTCCCGCCTTGTTTCGCAATCTAACCGAGCGATTCTAAAATCCGCTTAAGAGACACGCTGAATCATCCGTTAACTTCTCAGGGCCGTTTTAGACTTCCCTTTAACTTGTTGTTCATGATGTTCCCCGCAGGAACTTCACAATCCCAGAGAAATCCTGGGTTTCGCCACCCGCGTTACAGAAGAGAGAGTAGAGCGCCGCGGCTTCCGCGCCCAAAGGCGTCGCCGCGCCTGCCGAATTTGCTGCTTCCTGAGCAAGTTTTAAATCCTTGAGCATCATCGCGGCTGCAAACCCAGGTTGATAATCCCGGTTCGCCGGCGAGGCCGGTAGCGGCCCCGGCACCGGGCAGTAGGATGTCAGGGACCAGCACTGGCCGGAGGCCGTCGACGAGATATCGAACAACTTCTGCTTGTCGAGACCCAGCTTCTCGGCAAGCACGAATGCCTCCGACACGGCGATCATGGAAATGCCGAGGATCATGTTGTTGCAGATCTTCGCTGCCTGACCGGTTCCCGCATCGCCGGCATGAACGATGGTCTTGCCCATGATGTCGAGATAGGCCTTGGCCCCTTCGAACGCTTCCTCCGACCCCCCGACCATGAAGGTCAAGGTGCCACCGGCGGCGCCGGCAACACCGCCGGAGACCGGTGCGTCGACCATCTTCATGCCCTTGGCCTGCGCAGCCGCGCTGACTGCGCGGGCGCTGTCGACGTCAATCGTCGAGGAATCGATCATGAGAGTACCGGGTTTGGCATTGTCCAGGATGCCCCCCTCGCCTTCATAGATCTGGCGAACATGTTTGCCGGCCGGCAGCATGGTGACGATCACATCGGCTGCGGCAGCCAGTTCGGCGACGCCAGCGGCCTTTTCACCGCCCTCCGCCTCATGCGCCGCCATGGCCTTATCGGACAGATCGAAGCCGAGGACCCTGTGCCCGGCCTTGACGAGATTGATCGCCATCGGTCCACCCATGTTGCCGAGGCCGATAAATCCGATAGTGCTCATGATGGTTTCCTCCCAGAAAGATTTCATGTTGGTTTTGAATCTGTTGGCTGGCCGTCTTGAACCGCCGTTCCAGCCTCTTCAAAAACTGATTCAACTGCGGTCAGATGGCATTGGCCTTGTTCTCCCTGTCCATCAGGAACGCCAGCGCCGCATAAATCGCGATTGTCAGCAGATAGAAGGCGATCTCATAAGGACGTCGTCCATAGAGATCGGAGAAGGCGGTGTGCATGACGATCTGGCAAGCACAGCGGAAGATCCACATGACCGTGCCCCACGAAACGGTCAGCCAAAGGCCGGTCGCGGCCACAAGATCCAGCACAGCGAAAAAGACGATGGCTCCCTGCATGGCTACGGGCATGTCCCAGAACCACAGGCCGCGCCATTCGACAATGCCAATGATGCGCGCCCAATAGATAACGCCACCGCCAATGAGAATGATCGCGATGCCGCGCAGATACCAGATCAGAAGCGTGCTCCAGGGCGGGCGGGAATCGATCAGGTCCTGAAAGCTGGTAATCATGGAATGTCCGGGTCAGATTGGGCTTAGCCGAGCGGCAGATCTCCGTCAGCAGGTTCCTCGAAATACGACGCCAGATCGGCGCTGTCCACTTGGCTAATCTGGGAAGGCGACCATTTTGGCGTCTGATCCTTGTCGACCAGCACCGCACGTATGCCTTCGTAGAACTCCGTTCCCTGCAGGATGCGGGACACGATGCGATACTCGAGCTTCATGCATTCGTTGAAGGAAAGCTGGCCGCCTCGTTTCATCTGTTCGAAAGCGAGAAGAACACTTGTCGGAGATTTTTGCCGGATAGCACCCACCGTCTTCGCGGCAAAGTCCGTGTCCGATTTTTCCAGGCGCGACAGAATGTCTTCCACCGCCGCAGCCGAAAAAACCTCGTCGATGACGTCGAGATTGTCCGACACGGACCCCTTGTCCGGCGTAACGAGATAAGGGGCAAGCACGGCGCCGACGTCGTCTGCCGTTTCCAGGTCCCGCTCCAGATCAGCAAGGCCCTCTTCGGATATGGCATGGGTCAACACACCTGTTGCCAGCGCATCGCCCTGTTTCAACCTGCCTGCGCTGAGCGCACAGTAAATTCCACTGTTCCGGGGCATGCGCGGCAGGAAGTATGTTCCGCCGACGTCGGGAAAAAAGCCGATCCCGGTTTCAGGCATGGCAAACAGCGTCTTTTCAGTGCCGATCCGGTGGCTGCCGTGAACCGAAACCCCAACGCCGCCGCCCATGACGATCCCGTTGATGAGCGCGACGTAAGGCTTCGGATAGGCCTTGATCTGTGCATTGAGAATATACTCGTCACGGAAAAAGGCACTCAGTCCATCCGTCTGCCCGCCCATGCGCGCATCATAAATGCTGCGAATGTCGCCCCCTGCGCAAAAGGCCTTGTCGCCAGCGCCTGTGACGACGATGTGAGCGATTTCCGGATCTTCCGCCCAGCGCGTCAATTGTTTGGCCATGGCTTTGACCATGGCATGATTGATCGCATTCAGTGCCTTGGGCCTGTTCAGAATGACAAACCCGGCCTTGCCACGCTTTTGGAAAAGAATGTCGTCGCTCACTGGCGCCTCGCAAAAAGAAGAGTCGTTTCAACGGAGTGGATCGGAAAACTCCATCAGTCCTTCAGCAACTGCCGCGCAATGATCAGCCGCATGATCTCATTGGTGCCTTCCAGAATCTGGTGCACCCGGACATCGCGGAAATAGCGCTCGATCGGATAGTCGCGCAGATAACCGTAGCCACCATGAAGCTGTAGCGCTTCGTTGACCACCTTGAAGCCGGTGTCGGTAGCAAGCCGCTTGGCCATGGCCGCGAGTTTGGTGGCATCATGAGATTTCGCATCCACCGCCGAAGCTGCCTTGTGCAACAAAAGCCGCGCTGCTTCCAGCTCGGTCGCCATATCCGCAAGGCGGAACTGAAGTGCCTGAAAGTCTGCAATCGGACGACCGAACTGCTTGCGTTCCTGCACATAAGCCAGGGCGTGGTCCAGGCAAGCCTGAGCTGCCCCCATCGAGCAGGCGCCGATATTGAGCCGGCCGCCGTCAAGCGCGGCCATGGCGATCTTGAAGCCCTCGCCTTCCGATCCGATCAGATTAGACTTCGGCACCCGGCAATCCTGAAAATTGACCTGGGCCGTCGGCTGGCTTTTCCAGCCGAGCTTCACCTCGTTGGCACCGAAGCTGAGACCAGGGGTCCCCTTTTCGACCAGAACACAGGAAACGCCGGAAGGCCCCTCGCCGCCCGTGCGGACCATGACCGCATAAAGATCGCTGACGCCGCCGCCGGAGATAAATGCCTTGGAGCCGTTCAGGATATAATGGTCACCATCATCCTTGGCGCTGGTGCGCAGACTTGCCGCATCCGATCCGGACCCAGGCTCGGTCAGGCAGTAGCTTGTGAGCAGCTCCATGGTGCAAAGTCGGGGGAGATACTTCTGGCGCAGCTCTTCCGAGCCATAGGTGTCGATGATCCAGGCCACCATGTTATGAATGGAGATATAGGCCGCCGTCGACGTGCAGCCCCTGGACAATTCCTCGAAGATCAGTGTCGCATCCAGCCGGGTAAGAGCCGAACCACCGACATCTTCCTTCACATAGATGCCGCCAAAACCAAGTTCTGCCGCCTTGCGCAACGTGGGTATCGGGAAATGACTTTCTTCGTCCCACTCCTTGGCGAAAGGCGCGAGTTCGTCGCGCGAAAAGCTTGCCGCCATGTCCTGAAAGGCGCGCTGATCTTCGTTCAGTGAAAAGTCCACGGATTATCCTCCCTCAAGCGGTGGCGACGCGTTTCCTCCCCCGGAAAGGTCTGCGCCCTGACTTCGCGGCAGCACTAAAGCACATTTGACGCAAACGTCAAACAATCTCTTTTTCCATATTAAATTCAGTTGTTTTTCAGAATATTTGATTGCGTCAATCTGCGTGATAGATTGGCGGCTCACTTCGATCAGAATACGCCTTCCAACGTCGATTAGCGAACAGACAGGGCCCATGTCGTCAAAATCCCCCCTTCCGCAGATCACCTCCGACCACATGGACACACTCCTGGCCGGTACCCGCATGCGCCGCAACCGCCAGAGCGACTGGTCGCGCCGTCTGGTGCGGGAAAACAATCTCACGGTCGATGATCTGATCTGGCCGATCTTCCTCGTGGACGGCGAGAATATCCGCCAGGCAGTGCCGTCCATGCCGGATGTCCTGCGCCTGTCGGTGGACGAAGCCGTGCGCGACGCAGAGAAGGCGGCAAAGCTGAACATTCCCGCACTGGCGCTGTTTCCCTATACCGATCCCGGTCTGCGCGACGAAACAGGGTCCGAGGCGCTCAATCCGGAAAATCTGACCTGCCGTGCCTTGCGCGCCATCAAGGCGGAAGGATTGAACCTCGGCCTGATGACGGACGTCGCGCTCGACCCATACACCAGCCACGGTCATGACGGACTGATGGACGGCGACACGATCCTGAATGACGAAACTGTCGATCAGCTCTGCCGGCAGGCATTGGTGCAGGCGGAAGCGGGCTCGGATGTCATCGCCCCGTCCGACATGATGGACGGCCGTATCGGAGCCATTCGCCAGGCTCTTGATTCACAAGGGCACCGTGGAACACAGATCATGGCCTATTCGGCCAAATACGCCTCTGCCTTCTATGGTCCGTTCCGCGACGCCGTGGGTTCGTCCGGCACCTTGATCGGCGACAAGCGCACCTACCAGATGGACCCGGCCAACACCGACGAGGCCCTGCGAGAAGCCGAACTGGATATTACAGAAGGCGCCGACATGGTGATGGTCAAGCCGGGCATGCCCTATCTCGACATTGTCCGCAGGATCAAGGACGAGTTCCAGGTTCCAACCTACGCCTATCAGGTGTCCGGCGAATACGCGATGATCAAGGCGGCCGCTGGAAACGGCTGGCTGGACGGAGACAAGGCCATGCTGGAAAGCCTGCTGGCCTTCAAGCGCGCAGGCGCTGACGGTATCCTGACCTATTTCGCCCCCAAGGTGGCCGAGATGCTGGCAGGCGGGAAATGACCTCTGCCGAGGTCAGCCGTGCTGACGAAGTCACGTTTACCAGGGTTCAGGAGGCGGCTGCCCTTTTGAACGGCGCCGTGATCGAAACCCCGTGCCTGCCTGCCCCGCGTCTCTCGCAACTGACCGGAGCCGATGTCTTCGTGAAATACGAAAACATGCAGGTTACCGGCGCTTTCAAGGAACGCGGTGCGCTGGTGAAACTCTCCAGTCTGACGGCGGATGAAAAGAAACGCGGCGTGATCGCGGTCTCCGCAGGCAACCATGCCCAGGGTGTTGCCTATCACGCCGGACGACTCGGCATACCGGCAACCATCGTCATGCCGGTCCTGACGCCATTCGTGAAAATCTCGGCAACCCGGAACCACGGGGCAGAAGTCGTTCTGGCCGGCAACACGCTGGCCGAGGCAAAGGAAGAAGCCGACAGGCTGGCTGAGCTGAACAATCTCGTCTGGGTGCACCCTTATGACGATGCCCATGTCATTCATGGCCAGGGAACGATCGGCATTGAAATGCTGGCGCAGCAGCCGGATCTCGATGTCCTGGTCGTGCCTGTGGGCGGCGGCGGGCTGATCGCAGGCATTGCCACTGCAGCCAAGGCCATCAAGCCCTCAATCGAAGTGATCGGCGTCGAGACGACGCTTTATCCCGGCATGTGGGGGGCTTTCTACGGCAAGGACGTGCGCTGCGAGGGCGCAACCATCGCCGAAGGCATTGCGGTGCGCGACATCGGCGTTCTGACAACCGAAGTCGTCAAAAGGGCAGTCGATGATATTCTGCTCGTTTCGGAAAGCAGCATCGAACGTGCGATCAACGCCTATCTGACCTTGCAGCGAACCATTGCCGAAGGCGCTGGCGCGGCCGGTCTTGCAGCTTTGCTGACGGATCCAGAACGGTTCGCAGGCAAAAGGGTTGGTCTTGTCCTGTGCGGCGGCAACATCGATCCGCGGCTGCTGTCTAAGATCGTGGTCCGCGAACTTGCCCGTGACGGCAAACTGGTCTCAATTCGGATCGATACCCCGGACCGGCCGGGTGTTCTCGGCGAAATCGCGACCGTCATCGGCGACATGCAGGGCAATGTGGTCGATGTGGAACACCATCGTCTGTTCCTCAACGTTCCTGCCAAGGGGGCAACGCTGGACGTCACCTTCGAAGCCTTCGACCGTCCGCATGGCGAGCGTATCATCGCCGCCTTGCGCGAACGCGCCTTCGTGGTGCGTTATCTGGAAATCGGCGAGCGGATGGATTGAGCCGGGGCACCGACGTGTCTTCCTGTTGAAGCGTATGCACGCCTCCCGCTCATCCCGAATTGGACCGTCAGGTTCGTCATGAAGGAATGGGCCGGGTGTGGGTGACGTGCAGACAACGATAGCGGCGCGCGGCACATAATTGCGAAACGTGCCGCCAATCCCCACATTACAGACAACGAACCCAAGGGAGCCGCGCCATGTCTGCAGAAACCACCTCCGATTATGCCCGTCAGGACGTTTTCGATCCTGTAAGCAATCCGGAGCTGTTTTCCGGTGTGCGCAGTCGGCGCATCTTTGCGTTTTTCATCGATCTGATCGTGATCACGCTGTTCACCTTCGGCGCAGGGATCGTCGTGTTCTTCCTAGGCGTCTTCACTCTGGGCCTCGGCTTCCTGCTTTATGGCATCCTGCCGACGGCTGTTGCGCTTCTCTATGTCGCCTTCACCCTTGGTGGCCCGCAGGCATCAACCCTCGGCATGCGCGCCATGGGGCTGGAAATGCGCCTCTGGTATGGAGCCAAGCCCTACCCGCTTCTGGCAGCCGTCCATGTCATTTTGTTCTGGTTTTCGATCTCTTTGCTGACACCGCTCGTTCTGCTGGTGTCTCTGTTTTCCGACCGAAAACGCTTGTTGCACGACCTTGTTCTGGGAACGGTGGTGATCAACTCCGCCTACCATCAGGACCACGCGCGCCGACAAATGTAACGTCAGTTCAAGAGCGCTAGCGACAGGTTCAACAGGCCAGCGAATGTTGTCCAGAGCGCATAGGGAATGAACAGCAGCGCGGACAAACGGTCCGCGCGCCAGTTGCCTCCGATGAAATTCAGGATCAGATAGAGCATCACCGCGATGACGGCTGAGGCCGTCCACATGAAGTGCAAGGTGAAGAACAGCGGCGACCAGATCCAGTTGAGGATCAGCTGCCCGTACCAGATTTGCATGATACGGCTGTTGCCCGCACGCAGGTATGTTCGCCAGCCCGCAATCGCAATCATCACATAAAGAATGGTCCAGACTGGCGCGAATACCCAGTTTGGAGGATTGAACGGTGGCTTTGTGAGAGCTTCGTACCAGGCGCCAGGCGTGTTCAGGATGCCGATCGTTATGCCCACCCCCAAAACGATAGCCAGAAACAAGACCAGCAAGGGAAGATTTCTCGTTAGCGACGGCGAACTTGCATTTTCTGAACTCATGACTTCTTCAACGCGGCTTGACTTCAAGGGTTCCCAATCTTGGGACCAAATCACAATATCTGGTAGTTCAACATTAAAAGTGTCATCTCGTGACACGAATATATCAACGGCAATATTGTCTTAAGGCTCTTCCATTGCCGGGACCGCCTGCTTTAGAGTGTGGTTTCTTGAAATTGGCCGAGCTGGCTTTGGGCAGGTGAATGCACTCAGTTGATATTGCAATGGCGCTGACCTTCGTGGTGATCGCGTCCACTGTCGTCCTTTACGCCCTTGAGCGTTATGCGATTGAAACAATCGCCCTTGGCTCGGTTTCCGCCTTCATTGTAATTTTTGCGGTGTTTCCGGTTCAAAAGCCGGATGGGTCGTTCATAGCCACCGGCGACTTCCTGTCCGGCTTTTCCAACCCGGCGCTGATTACGGTCATTTGTCTGCTGATCATCGGCCAGGGGCTGTTCCAGACCGATGCCCTGGAAGGACCAGCGAAGGCCATCGTGAAAATGACACGGGGACGGTCGCTGCGAGCTGCGATCCCCGTTCTGTTGACCGTGGCCGCCCTCAGCGCGTTCTTGAACAACACCCCTGTCGTGGTCATGTTCCTGCCGATCCTGACAGCCGTTGCCGCCACGGTGGGCCAGTCCCCTGCCCGGGTTCTGATGCCGCTGTCCTATCTGGCAATTCTTGGCGGCATGACGACGTTGATCGGGTCGTCCACAAACCTGCTGGTGGCGAATTTCGCCGCGCAAAGCTCTGATCTGCGGCTGACCTTCTTCAGCTTCACGCCAATCGGGCTGATCATGGCCGGCGTCGGCTCGATCTATGTGCTGTTCATCATGCCGAAGCTGCTTCCGGTGCGCAAAACCATGGCGGAAGAGTTTCAGAGTTCTTCCGGAAAACAGTTCATCGCTCAGATCGAAATCACCTACGGCCATCCGTTGGTCGGTGTGGAATCCGTGTCCGGCATGTTCCCGCAATTGAAGGACATGACCGTAAGACTGGTTCAGCGTGGCCAGAAGCCTGTTCTGCCACCGTTTGAAAACGTTGTGCTGTCACCCGGTGACACGGTGATTGTGGCTGCAACGCGCACCGCCCTTGCCAATGCCTTGGCCCGCAGGCAACCGCTGATGGAAGCCGATTCCGATGCGAACGGCTCAGGCCGCGAAACACAGGCTCCGGCAGGCACAATCAGCCTGGCGGAAACGGTGGTGGCCCCCGCCTCCCGCCTTATGGGGCGCACCCTGCCCCAGTCGGCCTTCTACACCGACACAGGCTGCCTGGTGATGGGCATCCAGCGCCGCAGCCGCATGCCGCGCATGGCAATGAACGACATTCGCCTGGAAGCCGGCGACGTGCTTCTTGTGGCCGGTAGCGAAGAGGCGATTGCGCGCCTGCGCGGCAATCGCGACGTCCTGTTGCTGGACTGGTCGATGGCCGAGGTGCCGCGCAAGCGTTACGCACCGCGGGCGCTCGTCATTTTTGCCTTTGTGGTCGCACTGGCCGCCAGCGGCCTCGTCCCGATTGTCACCACTGCCGTGGCCGGTACGTTTGCGATGATCGTTTCAGGCTGCCTCAACGTTCGGCAGGCCATGCGCGCCATCGACAGCCGCATCTTCATGCTGGTGGGGGCATCATTGGCTGCCGCCGTTGCGCTTGAGGGAACAGGCGGAGCAAATGCCATTGCCACCGGACTTGTTCATCTGCTGGCCGGGTCATCGCCGACCGTGATGCTGTCGGCCCTGTTCTTTATCGTGATGATCCTCACGAACTTCCTGTCGAACAACGCGGCCGCCGTTCTGTTCACTCCGATTGCGATCAATCTGGCGAATCAGATCGACGCAAATCCGGAAGCGTTCGTCGTCTGTCTGATCATTGCGGCCAACTCGTCGTTCGCGACTCCCATCGGTTATCAGACCAACCTGATCGTCATGGGGCCAGGTCACTATAAGTTCAACGACTTTGTGCGGGCTGGTACCCCGCTCGCGCTCATTTTATGGTTGACCTTCTCACTGGTCGCGCCATGGTATTACGGACTATAGGACCCGGAATAGAGAACAAATCAAAAGGTTTCGCGGGACAAGACGGTGACACGGCACCCCACAGATCATCCGCAGTTCTATCTGACTGCGCCCGCACCTTGCCCCTATCTTGAGGGGAAACAAGAGCGCAAGGTCTTTACCCATCTTGTCGGCCATGGCGCCGGTGCGCTCAACGAAGTGCTCACGCAAGGCGGTTTCCGGCGCAGCCAGAACATAGCCTATCGCCCAGCCTGCGAACGTTGCCAGGCCTGTATCTCGGTGCGTGTGCGGGTCGATGATTTCAAGTGGACCAAATCCTTCAAGCGCGTCTGGAAATCAGGATCCGATATCGTTGGCGCCTGTCTTCCGCCCAGCCCGTCAGCGGAACAGTACGATCTCTTCCGCGACTATCTGGAGGCTCGCCATGAGAATGGCGGCATGACGGAAATGAGCGTTCTTGATTATGCGATGATGGTTGAAGACACCCATGTCGAAACGCTGGTGCTGGAATACCGGCGACGCGGTCCGAACAGCTTCATTACCGGCGCTGGCGAAGGCCCGTTGCTGGGCGTCGCGCTTACCGATCAACTCTCGGACGGATTGTCGATGGTCTATTCCTTCTACGATCCTGATTACACCAAGACGCCCCTCGGCACCTATATGATCCTTGATCACATCGAGCGTGCCCGCAAGATGAGCCTGCCTTACGTCTACCTGGGATACTGGGTCAACGGCTCTCAAAAGATGGCCTACAAGGCCCGTTTCAAGCCGCAGGAGCATCTCGGCCCCAATGGCTGGCTGATTGCCGACGCTGAGGCCTATCAAAAGGCACCGCACTCGGAAGAGTGATGGCAGGATATCTGGTTAGCCTGAAGCTTTGAGTATTTTGGTAATCCGCTCCAGATTACCTCATGCTGAGGAGACCTTCAGGTCTGTCTCGATGATGGCAGAATAGTCAGAAGCAGAAACAAGTGGCCCATCTTTCGAGACAGCGTTCACGCGCTTCCTCAGGATGAGGCAGAATATGTGGCACACTTCCGAAAGCATCCTTGCCTTTGCTGGGATGCTGACCGCCCAACACACCAATCGGCTGAAACGTCGCCGAAGGCCCTCCCCCACTCAGGGAATGAACGAGCGGATCTGCCTGAATACTGAGTGGAACATTTCCTCGGTCAGGCGGCCGGTGTTGGTGTTGTAGCGCGAGCAGTGATAGCTGTCGAAAAGTGTCAGTCCCGTTCCGGGAAGCTCGTGCTGTGCGCCATGCGCAAAGGGGAATGATGCCCTGCGTTGATCAAGGGCCGTCAGGAAGGTTTCATGCGCAATGCGGCCAAGCGCGAGCACAGCCTTGATCGAAGGATTGGCATCAAGCGTCGACAGCAGATACGGACGGCACGTCTTGATTTCAGCGCCGGTCGGCTTGTTCTGCGGCGGCAGACAGCGCACTGCGTTCGTGATGATCGCTTCTTTCAGCCGCAACCCGTCGTCCGGCCGGGCCTGATAGGTGCCTTCGGCAAAGCCGAACTCGATCATCGTCTGGTAAAGAAGGTCCCCGGCATAGTCGCCCGTGAAAGGACGGCCGGTGCAGTTGGCCCCCTTCATACCCGGCGCAAGGCCGATGATCAGCAGGCTTGGAGACGCGTCTCCGAAGGAAGGCACCGGCGCATTATGCCAGTCGGGATGAACGGCCTTCAACTCCTCGCGCAGGGCGACGAGGCGCGGACAGGCCAAGCAATCCGGCGGCGGATCGACCGGCCAGCTATCTGCAATACGCTCGGACATTGCCCGGATAAGCCTCAGTAATCGTCGTCGTCGTCGTCTTCATCAACGTGCGCGGGCGTTTGCGGGCGGGCTGGACGTTCCGAGGGATCGCGTCCGATCTTGTTTGCAAGGCTTGCCAGATCGATGAAGTGATCGGCCTGACGGCGCAGATCATCAGCGATCATCGGTGGCTGGGTCTTGAGCGTCGAAACCACACTCACCTTGCGGCCCTTGCGCTGCAGCGCTTCAACCAGAGAGCGGAAGTCGCCGTCACCGGAGAAGAGGACCACATGGTCGACGGATTCCACCAGCTCCATGGCATCCACAGCCAGCTCAATGTCCATGTTGCCCTTCACCTTGCGGCGGCCGGCGCTATCGACAAATTCTTTCACCGGTTTGGTGATGACCTTGTAGCCATTGTAGTCGAGCCAATCGATCAGCGGACGTATGGAGGAATATTCCTGATCTTCAATCAACGCGGTGTAATAATACGCGCGCAAAAGATACGCCTGTCCCTGGAACTCTTTCAGCAAACGTTTGTAGTCGATATCAAAGCCAATCGCTTTGGCCGTTGAGTACAAGTTCGCCCCATCAATGAACAAAGCAACTTTTTCTCGAGCGTCAAACATCTTATTTGAAACCTTTCCGAGTCATATACGCCGCTCTTGAAATTTTGCGTTGGAGGAACCAGTTTCCCGCGACCTAATTCCAGGCAGACACTATAAGGCGACGTATATTTTGCTGTAAGTTTACCGCGTATACCGCGGCGTCACACAGCTTATCGTTTTGTTTTGTCAACGGCCTTCTGATTCTGGAAAGGGCCGTTACTAGTGGACTACACCATAATATTGGAGCGCCGCAATGCAAAAGCGAATAGGCTGCGCGAAATGAGACAAAAAAACATCGGATTTTTTGTCTGTGCGTTCCAATACCAGCGATAGTCCTCTCAAATATGACAAGGGGTTGCTTTTTGGAAACGTGAACACTATACGCTGGTCCTTCAAGTTCCTTAAGCCTATGGAGACGTCGAATGGCGCGCGTGACCGTCGAGGACTGCATCGACAAGGTCGAAAACCGGTTTGAGCTGGTGCTGCTTGCTGCGCATCGCGCTCGCATGATCTCAAGCGGTTCGCCGCTGACCATTGACCGTGACAACGACAAGAACCCCGTTGTTGCGCTTCGTGAGATTGCCGAGCAGACCGTCAGCCCGGAAGACATGAAAGAGGACCTGATCCACTCTCTGCAGAAGTATGTGGAAGTGGATGAGCCTGAGGCCGATGCCGTGCCGATGGTACCGTCCCCCAACCAGCATCAGATGACGCAGGTCAACAACGTTGACGACAGCGCTGTCGAGTTTGACCGCATGTCCGAAGAAGACCTGCTGCGCGGCCTGGAAGGCCTCGTTCCGCCGGAGCGGACCGACGACGTCTGATTTGAGTTCACAGGTTCGTCTGAAGCGCGGCGGGAAAGCCCCGGCGCTTCAGACGGCTTTTGTCTGTCGCGCTGATGTCTCAGCCGTTTGCCAGGGTCGGTTGCGGCCATGATGCGTCAATACGAACTCGTTGAACGGGTTACGCGCTACAATCCGGACGCCGACGAGGCCTTGCTCAACAAGGCTTACGTCTATGCCATGCAGAAACACGGCTCTCAAACGCGTGCGTCTGGCGACCCCTACTTCTCCCATCCTCTCGAAGTTGCCGCGATCCTTACGGACCTGCGCCTGGACGACGCCACAATTGCGGTCGCCCTGCTGCATGACACCATCGAGGACACCGACGCGACCCGGGCCGAGATCGACTCCCTGTTCGGTGAGGAAATCGGCAAGCTGGTCGAGGGTCTGACCAAGATCAAGCGACTGGACCTGGTCTCTCAGAAAGCCAAGCAGGCCGAAAACTTCCGCAAACTTCTGCTTGCCATTGCCGATGACGTCCGCGTGCTTCTGGTCAAGCTCGCCGATCGCTTGCACAACATGCGCACGCTCCACCATATGCCGGAGCACAAGCGTGGGCGGATTGCCGAAGAAACGATGGAAATCTATGCGCCGCTCGCCGGGCGCATGGGCATGCACGACATGCGCGAGGAGCTGGAAGACATTGCCTTCCACACGCTCAATCCCGAAGCCTATGAAACCATCACCGATCGTCTGGTCGATCTGCGCGAACGCAACCGAGACCTGATCCTGGACATCGAGACAACGCTGACGGAACGTCTCAGCGAACGGGGCATGGCCGCCCTGGTGAAGGGGCGCGAAAAGCGCCCTTACTCGATCTTCCGCAAGATGCAGCGCAAGGCCATCGGCTTCGAGCAGCTCTCCGATATCTACGGGTTCCGCGTCACGGTTGGCACCGTGGAAGCCTGCTACCGTGTGCTGGGCGTCATTCACACGACCTGGCCGACCGTTCCCGGTCGGTTCAAGGACTATATCTCCACGCCCAAGCAGAACGACTACAAGTCGATCCACACCACGATTGTCGGACCGTCCCGCCAGCGCGTGGAACTGCAGATCCGGACCATTTCAATGAACCGGGTCGCGGAATACGGCATCGCCGCACATGCACTCTACAAAGATGGTGAGTTCGGCGGTCGCAACATTGCCCGGCACACGGAAGACTGCCGCGCCTTCGAATGGCTGCGGAGAACCACCGAATTGCTGGCGCAGGGGGACACACCGGAAGAGTTTCTGGAAAATACCAAGCTGGAACTCTTCCACGACCAGGTCTTCTGCTTCAGCCCCAAAGGCCGGCTGATCGCCCTGCCCCGGGGCGCAACGCCGATCGATTTTGCCTATGCGGTTCATACCGGCATCGGCAACACCTGCGTTGGCTGCAAGGTCAACGGCAAGATCATGCCGCTGGTGACCGAGTTGCATAACGGTGACGAAGTCGAGATCATTCGTTCGCCCGCGCAAACGCCGCCGCCAGCCTGGGAAGCGATTGCCGTTACCGGCAAGGCGCGTGCCGCAATCCGCCGCGCCACCAGGGAGTCGGTGCGCAAGCAGTACGGAGCCCTTGGAGAACACATTCTGAAGCGCGCCTTTGCCCGGGCGGACAAGGCCTATTCGGAAGACCTCTTGGAAGCAATTCTCGATCTTTTGCACCAGGCCAGCGTTGCCGATTTGCTGGCCGCCGTCGGTCGCGGCGATCTTTCGGCCCAACTGGTTCTGAAGTCAGCCCATCCGGACTATCAGGACGAGCGCGTGGCCCTTTCCGGCCCGCCGCTGGAAGAAGGCTGGTTCGGCCTGAAACAGGGTCACGGCCTGAAGTTCCGCATACCTCCTGGAGAGATTGATGCAGACAAGGCCGCAGCAAACGCCAACGGCGAGGCCGAAGAAGGACCAGCCCTGCCAATCCGCGGTCTGTCCGGAGACATTCCGGTCACCTTCGCACCTGATGGCGGAGCTGTTCCCGGTGATCGCATCGTCGGCATCTTGACCCCGTCCGAAGGACTGACCATCTATCCCATACAATCGCCGTCCCTGAAGGAATTCGATGACCAGACAGAGCGCTGGGTCGACGTTCGCTGGGACATTGACGTCAACAATCCGGAACGGTTCCCTGCGCGCCTGGACATATCTGCTGCAAACGAACCCGGTTCCCTGGCAACCATTGCCCAGGTGATCGGCGAAAACAGCGGCAATATCGACAACGTCAAGATGATGCAGCGCGCTTCGGACTTCCATCAGATGATCATTGATCTTGAAGTCTGGGATCTGAAACACCTGAACAGGATCATAAACCAGCTGCGTAGCAAGCCTAATGTTTCCAGCGTCAGTCGTGTGAATGGCTAGATTGCCAGTGGCAACCGGCACAAAACGACAAAGCCGCTTTCGAGTGGACAACACCGCTGATAAACCACAGGCCGGCGCGCAGCCGCCGAAGAATTTTGAGGGGATCTGATAATGACACGCGATGAAGTTCTGGCCGTATTCCGCGAGGCCGGAGCCTTTCTGGAAGGCCACTTCATTCTGACCTCCGGTCTGCGCAGCCCGGTCTTCCTGCAGAAGGCTCGCGTGTTCATGTATCCGGACAAGACGGAAAAGCTCTGCAAGGCGCTTGCCGACAAGATCCGCGCCTCCGACCTCGGCAGGATCGATTACATCGTTTCTCCTGCCCTCGGTGGCCTCATTCCGGGTTACGAAACCGCCCGTCATCTCGATGTTCCTGCCATGTGGGTGGAGCGGGAAGACGGTGAATTCAGACTGCGCCGCTTCGAAATGCCGCAAGGCGCCCGAGTCATTGTTGTGGAGGATATCGTTACGACCGGCCTTTCCAGCCGTGAAACGGTAACCTCGTTGAAAGCTCTTGGTGCTGAAGTCCTGGGTGTTGCCTGCCTGATCGACCGATCCGGTGGCGAGGCAGATGCCTCGGTGCCGGTAATAGCGCTGGCAGAATACAAGGTTCCGGCCTATGAAC
The DNA here is from genome assembly GCF_008107695.1 of Stappia sp. BW2. GTDB lineage: Bacteria > Pseudomonadota > Alphaproteobacteria > Rhizobiales > Stappiaceae > Roseibium. Next base: position 274,299 of record NZ_VIRG01000066.1, read on the forward strand.
CGGACAACCTGCCGCCAGAACTGGCCGCTCTGCCTGCTGTCAAGCCAGGCAGCCGCGGATTGAGCTAAACAAAAAAACACGGGATTGAGCCTTAGACCATGCTGTTTCGCCGGAGAAATAGGCCAACACGGATTGAGCGACTGCGCGTCGCCGTCTGGCCCCGGAACAGTTGGGCGCGCTCAACCCGTTATTTTGGCAAGCGGGTGTTGCGCCTGACTGCGACCCCTCACGCGATCGCCCTGGGTTTTGCCGCGGGAGCCTTTGCCTCCTGCACGCCCCTGGTCGGGTTCCATTTTCTGACGGCGTTTGCACTTGCCTACGTGGTACGCGGCAACCTGATCGCTGCCGCGCTCGGAACATCCGTCGGCAATCCGCTGACGTTCCCGTTCATCTGGGCCTTCACCTTCAAGATCGGGCAGTGGATACTCTACGGGCGCGCGCCGCACACAGATACGCACCAGGTACACCAGCAGTTTCAGCATGGCCTTTTCGAGAAGTCGCTCGATGCGCTCTGGCCAATGCTCAAGCCGATGTTTATTGGCGCTGTCCCGCTCGGCCTCGTTGTCGGGACGGTGTCCTACGTGGTCGTTTACAAAAGTGTCGAAGTCTATCAGCGGCGGCGCAGAAACAAACTCGCCGACAAGGGTGCTGGCAAACATGGCCGGTTGTTTCCCGCCCCGGGCAACACCGTTGAAGAAGACGGCAGCGCTTGATTTTGCCGGCTGCCCAGCCCAACTAAACTGAGATCCCGGCTCTCATCCCGCCGTAACCTGGAAAGCAAGGCATGATCCCTGGAAATGGCAGCGATCTGATTGATATTCGTCGTTTCGAGAAAACTCTCGAACGGTTCGAAGAGCGCTTCACCTACCAGGTCTTTACTGAAGTCGAGCGAACCAAATCAAACAAGCGCGCCGCCTCCTGCGCCAAACGTTTCGCGCTCAGGGAAGCCTGCTCGAAGGCACTTGGCAGCGGCATTCGCATGGATGTCGCCTTGCGAGAGACGGGCATAGCGAAGCTGGCATCCAGCAAGCCGGCCATAGCCCTTATGGGTGGCGGCATAGAACGATTGCAGGCGGTGGGGCCTTCTGGTTTCAGGACTGCCATCAATCAGATAAATACAGACGATTACCCACTGGCGCAGGCCTCTGCCGTAATTTCGGCCCGGCCGGGCGACCGGCCTGAACCTCCAAAGGCGGATTCCTCCTGAAAGCCCAGCCTTAAGGGCCTTCCTCTCATTGCGTCAACAGGCGCTAGCGGATAAGAGTCCGGCTGTAAGTGGCAGTGCCGAACAGAATGCCGGACAAATTTGATCAAGGGACAACATGAGCGTGACGGAAAACAAGAAGGATAAGGACGGCGGCCTCGTTGAAACCGTCAAGGTTATTGTCCAGGCGTTGTTGCTTGCCCTGATCGTGCGAACATTCCTGTTCCAGCCGTTCAACATTCCATCCGGTTCGATGAAGGATACATTGCTGATTGGCGACTATCTGTTCGTCTCCAAATTCAGCTATGGATACTCTCGCTTTTCCTTTCCCTTCGGCCTGGGCCCCTTCAGTGGCCGTATCTGGGCTTCCGACCCGGAACGGGGCGATGTCGCCGTCTTCAAGCTGCCGAGGGATACCTCCATTGACTACATCAAGCGTGTGATCGGCCTGCCCGGCGATACAATCCAGGTCATCGACGGCGTGGTGCATATCAATGGTGAACCGGTCAAACGTGAGCGGATCGACGATTACATCGAACAATCACCGTCCGGCCTCGTGCGCCGCGTGCCGCGCTACCTGGAAACCCTGCCGAACGGCGTTTCCTACGAGACCCTGGATCTCACCACACACGGAGAGATGGACAACACCCGCGAGTACAAGGTGCCCGAAGGCCATTACTTCATGATGGGCGACAACCGGGACAACTCTGTCGACAGCCGTTTTCTGGACAGGGTTGGCTACGTTCCGTTCGAAAACTTCATGGGCCGTGCCGAAATCCTGTTCTTCTCCATCAAGGAAGGAACGCCAGCCTGGCATATCTGGTCCTGGCCGTGGAGCGTTCGCTGGGACCGGATTGGCCGAACACTCTAACCGGGGCTTTGGCGACAGGTCGCCCAAGCAGGCAGCATGAAAAGACAACATCATCAACCAGGACCGGTTTCGGCCCTGAAAAGCGCGCTGCAATATGAGTTCCGTGATCTGGAGCTGTTGCGGGTAGCGCTGACTCATGCCAGTGCCCTGCCTCCGTCCGAAACGGTCGCGGGAAGTTATCAGCGACTGGAGTTTCTCGGCGACCGTGTTCTCGGCCTCGTGATTGCCTCCATGCTGCACAAGCATTTTCCCCGGGCAGATGAAGGCGAACTGGCCCGGCGCTTCAACCATATGGTCAAGCGTGAGACGTGTGCGGAAATCGCGCAGGAGCTCGGCGTTGGCGATGCCATGCGAATCGGACTTGCAGAAGCGCAAACCGGTGGCCGCAAGAAGACCGCCCTGCTTGCCGACATCTGTGAATCGGTCATCGCGGCGATCTATCTGGACGGTGGCTTCGAGGCGGCCGAAAGCTTCATCACGCGCCTTTGGGAACCGCGTATGCTATCCTGGTCGGGACCGCTGCGCGATGCCAAGACAACGCTCCAGGAGTGGGCACAGTCCAGGAGCCTGCCGACGCCGCGATACGACGTGACCACCCGGGACGGACCGGACCACGCTCCGAATTTTACCGTGTCGGTTACCGTTCAGGGGCTGCCGCCTGGCGAAGGCAAGGGTGGTTCCAAGCGGATTGCAGAACAGAATGCGGCAGAAGCCGTGCTGCGCCGGGAAGGCGTTTGGAAGGAATAGAACAGGTTGAGTGACGACACCACCAATGACGGTCCGATGGACGAGGACGACGACAACGGCTTTCAGGCCCCGACCGGCCGTTTCGACATGCCGCTTCCCGAGCCATTGCCGGAGATGCCGACCGATACCAAGGCGGGTTTCATTGCCCTCATTGGCGCGCCCAACGCCGGTAAATCGACTCTGATCAATCAGCTTGTCGGCACCAAGGTATCCATTGTCACGCACAAGGTGCAGACCACCCGCACGATCGTGCGCGGCGTGGCCATGCATGGTGCGGCGCAGTTGGTGTTCATCGATACGCCAGGCATTTTCAAACCCAAGCGCCGGCTCGATCGCGCCATGGTTGATACCGCTTGGGGCGGTGCGCGCGATGCCGATCTGATCGCGCTTCTGGTTGATGCCCGAAAAGGTTTGACCGAGGAAGTGGAGAACATCCTCAAACGCCTTTCCAGCCAACAGGCGCCCAAGGTCCTGATCCTCAACAAGACCGATGTCGCCAAGCGCGAGAAACTGCTGCAGCTGGCGCAGAAGATCAATGAAATCGTCCCGTTTGAAGAGACCTTCATGGTGTCCGCTCTGACCGGCGATGGCACCCAGTCCATTCTGGACTATTTCGCGTCCAAGGTTCCGGACGGTCCCTGGCTCTTTCCGGAAGACCAGCCGTCGGATCTGCCTCTTCGCATTCTTGCCGCCGAGATCACCCGTGAGAAGCTGTTCGAGCGCCTGCACGAGGAACTGCCCTATATCTCCACCGTGGAGACAGAACAGTGGCAGGCCCGCAAGGATGGATCGGCCAGGATCGAGCAGACCATTTACGTGGAACGGGATAGCCAGAAGTCCATCGTGCTCGGCAAACGCGGCCAGACCATCAAGGCGATTTCTCAAGCCGCCCGCGAAGAGCTTTCGGAAATCATCGAAGCTCCCGTTCATCTGTTCCTGTTCGTGAAGGTTCGGGAGAACTGGGCGGACGATCCGGAGCGCTACCGGGAAATGGGGCTCGAATTTCCGAAATAATTTGCGCGGATCTCCGAATCCGCCAAACTCCCGGCCAGATGTGAAACGGGAAACGGCCCTTGGAATGGAGCGGACGCGGCGTGGTGCTGACCACCCGCAAACACGGCGAAAACGATGTCATTCTGGAGGCCATGACGCTGGATCATGGCCGCCACCTCGGCCTTGTGCGTGGTGGTCGTTCCCGGCGGCACCGGCCTGTCCTGCAGCCTGGCAATGAGCTTACCCTCACCTGGAAGGCACGCCTTTCCGACCATCTCGGCCAGTTTCAGATTGAGCCGGAAACGCTGCGGGCGGGTGACCTCATGACCAGCAGTCTCGGTCTGGCAGCGCTCCAGCATCTGGCCTTTCTGCTTCGCCTCCTGCCCGAAAGACATGCCTACCCGAGATTGTTCAATGCGCTGACCGTGGTTCTGGACCATCTGGAGGCTTCGGACGCGGCAGCCGCGCTTCTGATCCGCTTCGAGCTTGAGGTCTTGCGTGACCTCGGTATCGGTCTTGATCTTTCATCCTGCGTCGCCACCGGCAGCAACGAAGACCTTGCCTATGTCTCACCGAAATCCGCCCGTGCTGTCTGCCGGGAAGCCGGCGCGCCCTATCATGACCGCTTGCTCCCCCTGCCCAGCTTTCTTCTTGACGGGCAACGGCAGGCGGGCAGTGAGTTGACCTGGGCCGATGTCACCCAGGGTTTCGAATTGACGAGCTTTTTCCTGAACAGATACGTGCAGGAACATGAGGCCAGGGACGGCGGCACACGAAACCAGGTGCTCACCGCCCTTGAAAAGCGTTACCGAACCGAATTCCCCTGGAATTTCTGAAACTCCAGAAACACGCCTAATTTGCTTCCGGCTGAACCGGCTGCCAAAGTGAACTGCTCTCGCCCTTGCGAAGAAGGATCGTCTCAACGACACCGGTAACTTCGTTCAGCGGTACATATCCGACGTAATCCGTGTAACGGCTGTCGGCCGAATTGTCCCGATTGTCGCCCATTCCAAACAGATGACCGTCGGGCACGACATATTCTCTTGTCGTGTCCATTTCTCCTTGCGGATCGAGATCCAGAACTTCGTAACTTCTGCCGTTCGGCAAAGTTTCCCTATATCGCGGAGCAGAGACCTCAGTACCGTCTGAAGCCTCGTAGCGATAGTCTGCAAGGGCCTGACGTGGAACAGGCACATCATTGATCAGCACCACGCCGTCCTGAAGCCGTATGCGCTCGCCCGGCAAGCCGATGACCCTTTCCAGATAATCGTTTGCCCCTTTGGCAGCGATATTGAAAACGATTACGTCTCCGCGGACTGGCTCATAGTGCTCGCCCATTGAGGGGAAGATTTTTCTCCCAAGAACAACTTCACCGACCTCCAGGGTCGGACGCATGCTGCCGGAAGGAATGGAATAGGTTTTCAGGCGCAACAGGTAAAAATCATTCCAGGACACCACTACAGCAGCAAGAACCAGCGCCACCAAACCGACCAAGAGCCAACGAAAAGATTTGCGTTGGGAAGCCATGAACCCGCCTGAAAACGCGCCACGCAGTTTTGCGTGACTGAAATAAACTCGGCGATCAACTAAGGGATGGTGCTGATTCTCACAAGCCCTTCACGCAACCTGAGGTTTTCACCTGCTTGCCTTCATCCTGTTTGGGCTTGGGTTTCTCGGCATGGCGTTTCAGGTCCCTGCCAGTGCGGATCAGCTTGATGAAGTCGCGATGGTGATTGTACAGCCGGCCACGCGTGACGCATGGAAGCCGGTCACATCGGCACTTGCTCTACGCCGTGCGCCTTCTGATCTCCGGAGCCCGGTGATATCCGGAGCCTTGCGCGCGCTTCAAGACATGCGCGCATCGTCAACGGCAAGTACGCAGTCTATGACGATGCTCCTTGTCCTAAAGACACGGGTTCATCGCCGGCAGGCGTGGAACCAACAGCAGGTCGTCGACCTTCGCTCTGAACTCCTCGTCGGAGGTTTCGTCAAACGCAGACACCAGACGCGCAGGGGATTGCACGCGCTCGGGAACGTCCGCCTTGCAGCTCTTCAACTTTCCAGATGCATCCGGTCCACTCAGATCGTCGCGGAGTTTCCTGAGCTTTGCCTGATTACGCTCCTTCATTTGGCTCATCGTGACAGGCTCGATCGAATTGGCGAGGATGAAACGATCCATCCGCTCAAGCGCCTCGTCCACAAGACGCGATACGCGCTCGTTTTCAACATCCTGACAGCTGTCGAGCGCTGCCCGCGCCAGTTGATAGATCCCCTTGACGCAGAGCACCGCGCCATGGCCGCTTTGATCAAAGGTGGCGATCTGTATTTTGCCATCCTTGCGCTCCATCTCCAGCAGAACATCGCCTGGAAGCATCACTTTCCGGATCTCAGCCCATCGGACAAAACCTCGAACTCAGGTGCCAAGTCCGGCCGGTCGAAGTAGGAACCGTAAGGCGTGTTCCATGGTGCGGAATGCGCGAAAGCGGCCAATGGAGAAAAGAGCAGGAGCGCGGAAGCAAGACTGCTTGCGGCAAAGGACAGTTTTATCACCGGTTCATTCTCCGAACGAATTGGGCCCTGCCGTGCTTTCAGCGCCTACCCAGGATTGCATTGATGATTTCGGATTTGCCTGTAAAAGACAACCGGGAACAGCCGCAATAGGTTTCTTCGCCCGCCATCGCCAGCCACGCCTGCCTGGACCTACCGATTTCCGTTGAAAATCGGCCAGTTCCGGCCCTTTCCGCGTGCAAGCGAATTGAACCCGCCCGCCGAACAGGTTAGCAGATATTCATGGGAAAAGAGACGACACCGCCGCCAAGCGGCATTGAGAGCATTAATCTCAAGAATGCGCTGGAAGAGCGCTATCTGGCCTATGCACTGTCGACCATCATGCACCGGGCCTTGCCTGACGTGCGCGATGGTTTGAAACCGGTGCACAGGCGCCTGCTCTATGCGATGCGCCTTTTGAAACTCGACCCCGGATCTGGCTTCAAGAAATGCGCCCGCGTTGTCGGTGACGTCATCGGTAAATACCACCCGCATGGCGACCAGGCGGTTTACGATGCGCTCGTTCGTCTTGCCCAGGACTTCGCGCAGCGCTATCCGCTGATCGACGGCCAGGGCAACTTCGGCAACGTCGACGGTGATAACGCAGCGGCCATGCGTTACACCGAAGCGCGCATGACCGATACCGCCAAGCGGCTGCTGGACGGGCTGGACGAGAATGCCGTCGATTTCCGTGAGACCTATGACGGTGAAGACAAGGAGCCGATTGTTCTGCCAGGCGGCTTTCCGAACCTTCTCGGCAACGGGTCGTCGGGCATCGCCGTTGGCATGGCGACGTCAATTCCGCCGCACAATGCGTTCGAGCTTTGCCAGGCGTGCCAGCACCTGATCAAGAACCCGAATGCGGAAACCGGCGAATTGCTGGAATACATCAAGGGCCCGGATTTCCCGACCGGTGGTCTTCTGGTGTCGGATCAGGGTTCCATTCGCGAAGCCTATGAAACCGGACGCGGCAGTTTCCGCATCCGTGCCCGCTGGGAAGTCGAAGACCTCGGCCGTGGGCAGTGGGCGATTGTCGTCACGGAAATCCCCTACCAGGTTCAGAAGTCGCGCCTGATCGAAAAGATCGCCGAACTGCTGACGGCGCGCAAACTGCCGCTTCTGGACGATATCCGCGATGAATCGGCAGAAGACATTCGCATCGTCCTAGTGCCGCGTTCGCGCAATGTCGACGCCAACATCCTGATGGAGTCACTGTTCAAGCTGACGGACCTGGAAAACAGGTTCTCCTTGAACATGAACGTCCTGTCCATGGGCAAGGTGCCCATGGTGATGGGCCTGAAGCAGGTCCTGCGTGAATGGCTTGACCACCGCAAGGAAGTGTTGATCCGCCGGTCCGAATACCGGCTTGGGCAGATCAACCACCGTCTGGAAGTTCTGGAAGGCTATCTTGTCGCCTATCTGAACCTGGACGAGGTCATCCGCATCATCCGTGAGGAGGACGAACCCAAAGCCGAACTGATGCAAACTTTCGAGCTGTCGGATGTTCAGGCAGAAGCCATCCTCAACATGCGCCTGCGGTCCTTGCGCAAGCTGGAAGAGATGGAAATCCGCAAGGAGCACGACAAGCTATCGGCGGAAAAAGACGACCTGACCAAGCTGCTCGGTTCCGACGCGCGTCAGTGGACCAAGATCTCCAAGGAGATCGCGGATATCTCCAAGGTCTATGGCCCTGAAACCGAAATCGGCAAGCGCCGGACCGACAAATCCGAAGCCCCGGAAACGGATCTGATCGATATCCAGCAGGCGATGATCGAAAAGGAACCGATCACCGTCATCATTTCCGAAAAAGGCTGGATCCGCGCGATGAAGGGTCACCAGACGGACCTTTCCGGCGTCGCGTTCAAGCAGGGCGACAAACTGAAATTGTCGTTGCATGCGGAGACCACCGACAAGATTCTGCTGTTCTCGACCGGCGGCAAGTTCTTCACGCTTGGCGCGGACCGTCTTCCCGGCGGGCGTGGCCATGGCGAACCGATCCGCCTGATGGTGGAAATGGACGAGGCGCAGGATGTGGTGAATGCCTTCGTTCACAAACCTGGGCGCAATCTGCTGCTGGCGACCACCGAGGCGCGTGGATTTGTCGTCAGCGAGGACGACGTCGTTGCCAACACACGCAAGGGCAAGCAGGTGCTGAACCTCAGTGCGCCGGCAGCGGCCTCGATCTGTGTGGAGGCAGCCGGCGATCATGTGGCCATCATCGGCGAAAACAGAAAACTCTTGGTGTTCCCGCTGGTGCAGATCCCGCAGATGGGCCGTGGCCGCGGCGTTCGCCTGCAGCGCTACCGGGATGGCAACATTTCGGACATTCGCGTCTTCAAGAGCGAAGACGGCCTGACCTGGACCGACAGTTCCGGCCGCAGCTTCACCCGGTCTCTGGAAGAACTCGCCGATTGGCGCGGCGAACGCGGCCAGGCCGGCCGCCTGCCTCCCACAGGGTTCCCGCGGTCGAACAAATTTGGACCGAACAAGCTCTAAGCCATACTGGCGGCGCAAAGCCGCCGCCAGTGACCGGGCGTCATTCCGAATGTGCGCTTGAAGTGGCGGGTCAGATGACTTTGATCCGCAAAACCACTGGCAAAGGCCGCATCGGCAAGGGACGCTCCCTGGGTCAATTCTGTCTTGGCCCTCTCAAGACGCCGCATGACGAGATAGCGGTGCGGGCTCGTTCCAAATATATTGCGGAATTGTCGGGACAGGGAAAACCTGTCCATCTGCGCCAGGTCCTCCAGCTCTTCCATGCTGATCCTGTCGGCACAGCCGTCTCTCAAATACTCGGCGCAAGCCCTCAGAGACGACCAGTTCAACGTGATGTTGCCTTCCTTGCGGACATCGGCGTGACGGGCCAGACAAGCGGCCAGATCCGTGACAAGGCAATCACGCCGGAAGGCTCCCATTTCTTGATCAATGTCGGACAGGGCATCTGCCAGATCTTTTCTGAAGCCCTCGTCTGAGATAACCGGTGAGCCGATAAACGGCAGACGCGCATTGCCCGAGACCGCCAACGCTTCACTGATCAGCTCCGGCGGAATGTAGAGCATGCGGTAGCGGAGCCCGCGCTCGGTTCCCGCACCGCCATCATGCAGTTCGTCCGGATGGATGACGATCACCTGTCCCGGCAATGAAGCACGTTTCTCACCGCGATAACTGAAGGTCTGCACACCGCTGATGGTCAAACCGATGGCGTATGTATCGTGCCGGTGCGGCGCAAAGCCATTGCCGTGAAACCGGGCCTCAATGCGCTCGATCCCCTGTTCCGGTGGCGCAACGAGGATCGTGTCCGCTTCAACGGCGCACAAACGTTCAAGACCACTCGGCTTGCTCTCCGCTAGATCCTGCTCTTCCGCTTCAAGATGAAATCCCCGTGTGGAGTTGAAAGTCATGTTCGAAACCAAGTTCGTCGTTGTTGTTCGAGAAGATCTCGCTGTGTGGCAGAAGCTGAATGTGACCGCGTTCCTGTCAACCGGCGTTGCCGCAGCAAAGCCCGGCATAATCGGCGAAGCCTATAGCGATGCAGCAGCCAATGTCTATCACCCGATGAGTGTTCAGCCGATCATCGTCCTCAGTGCTGACGCAGAGACACTCAGCAAGATTCACAGGCGCACGCTGGACCGATCGGTTCCGGCAAGCCTCTACATCGAGGAAATGTTCACCACCGGCCATGACAGCGCGAACCGGGAGGTCTTTTCACGCTTTGGCCCGGACGATGCGAAGGTTGTCGGCATCGCGTTTCATGCGGACAGGAAGATCGCAGACAAGGTTTCAAAAGGCGCGAAGATGCACGCCTGAACCACTATCGACGCTGGAGTTCGTGAAGGTGTGGCACGCCTCATCTTCCTCAAAAGTCGGATCAATCTTCTCTCGACTGCGCATGTCTTTTCCTGCCACTGTGAAGCAAACAGTACCCGGGAGGACTTATGATAGGGGCGTTCACGTTCAACACCAGTCAGCGCATTGTCTTCGAAAATGGCGCCGCTGAGACCCTGGCAAGCCACACGGCTTCTTTTCTGGGGCCCCGCCCCTTTCTCGTAACCGATCCGGGAATTGTTTCCCTTGGCCTGCAAGCGTCCTGCGAAGCCGCACTGACCGGGGCCGGGCACGACTTGGCCCGGTTCAGTGACGTCGTTGCCGATCCGCCAAGGTCACTCGTTGATGCTGCCGTGGACGCAGCCCGCGCTCACGGGGCGACATCCGTCATCGGGTTCGGTGGAGGGTCGTCGCTTGATGTCGCCAAGCTCGTCGCGCTGCTGCTTGGCAGCAAAGAGGACCTGGACGATGCCTGGGGCATCGGAAACGCCAAGGGCCCGCGTTTGCCGCTGATCCTTGTTCCGACGACCGCAGGAACCGGATCGGAGGTCACTCCGATTTCGATCATCACGGTTGGAGAAGAAGAAAAACGCGGTGTCGTGTCGCCGCTCCTTTTGCCCGATCTTGCGATCCTCGACCCGTTGCTGACCCTTGGCCTGCCAGGACCGGTAACAGCGGCGACAGGCATTGACGCGATGGTTCATGCCATTGAGGGCTACGCCTCGAAATCCGCGAACAACAACCCGGTGTCCAGAACCTTGGCCATCGAAGCTCTGAAGCTGCTGGGCGCCAATATCGAAAAGGCGGTGTTTACGCCTGACGACACCGACGCACGGGGGGCAATGCTGCTGGGTTCGATGCTTGCCGGCATGGCCTTTGCCAACTCACCTGTGGCGGCGGTTCATGCCCTTGCCTATCCCATCGGCGGTACGTTTCACGTCCCCCACGGATTGTCCAACGCGCTAGTCCTGCCACATGTCCTGAAGTTCAATAACGCCGTTGCCTCAGAGACTTATGCCGAGATCGCGCCAACCGTATTTCCGGAGCTTAGTGGCGTAAGCGATGCGCGGGCCCGGTCTGATCTATTCGCGGAACACTTGGCGGACCTTGCCGTAAAACTCGGTCTTCAGACACGCTTGCGCGATGTCGGTATCAGCGAAGCCGATCTGCCCAAACTGGCGAGCGACGCCATGAAACAGACACGTCTTCTGGTCAACAATCTGAGGGAAATGGGCGAAACGGACGCGTTTGATATCTACAAGGCAGCGCTATGAATTTCACAGCTAATCCCCAAGCAACCAGACCGGAACCTTTGAAGCGGTCCGAATTCAAAGCTTTTCTACATATCCCCACAAGGTGGATAGATGTGGACATCTACGGGCACGTCAACAATGTGCAGTATTTGAGCTATTTCGACACTGCCGTGAACAGCTGGTACGTTGACAACAAATTGCTCGACCCGATCAGCAGCCAGGAAATCTTTCTGGTGGTGGAAACCGGTTGCAATTACTTTGCCGAGCTGACCTTTCCTTCCGTCGTTTCCGCAGGGTTGAAGGTCGAGAAACTTGGCTCAACGTCTGTGGTTTTCCGGGTCGGGCTGTTTGCCGGCGAAGACCAGACAACAGCAGCTCATGGCCGCTTTGTGCATGTTCATGTAGACCGTGAAACGCGCAGGCCCTGCCCCATTCCTGACTGGAAACGCGATATCCTGGAAAGTTTGACGGCTTAGAGGAAGATGGGTGCGCAGAAAGACTTTTTTTGCTACGGCCTTACACAGGCAATTCACGGGAAAAGCCCGGGATTGGCAATTTCGCTACCCACAGCCAGTGCACAGCTCTTCCACATCTTATGCGCAAGCCCTCCACAGGTTACGCAAAGTCATGGAGTTGAGGTTTTGTGCTGCTGTGGATAGACGCAGTTAGCTCAAGTTCTTCATCAACCGGGATTTTTCCCGCTGCCAATCGCGCTTCTTTTCAGTCTCGCGCTTGTCGTGCAGCTTTTTCCCGCGGGCCAGCGCCAGTTCCAGCTTTGCCCGGCCCTGCTCATTGAAATAGAGCTTGAGCGGAACAATCGTCTTGCCGTCCTTCTGGACCGCGCCTGCGAGTTTGCCGATTTCCCGCTTGTGCAACAGCAATTTGCGCGGACGGCGCGGCTCGTGGTTGAACCGGTTGGCCTGCAGGTATTCCGGAATATAGACGTTGTAGATCCAGATCTCGCCCTTGTGCTCGGCAGCGTAGGACTCGGCTATGTTCGCCTTGCCATTGCGCAAAGACTTGACCTCGGTGCCTTTCAGCTCGATTCCAGCTTCCAGCGTATCTTCAATTTCGAAATTGAACCGGGCTTTCCGGTTGTCGGAAATGATGGTCCGCCCCGGATCGCCCCCTTTTCTCGGAGCCATTTTTATCCTTCCGGCGTCAGCGCCATGGATCTGAGTTCGTCTCAAACAGGCAAACACTTAAGACGAACGTCAGTTCCCGGCGGCCTGCGCCATTCCTTTTCCGATCAGTTGATCAATCCGGCGTGTGCCATCGCAGCACGAATCTCGGCTTGCGCGGCCTCGCTTACCGGCAGAAGCGGCAACCGAAGCTCCTCATCTACCTTGCCAAGCAGGGAGAGCGCGTATTTTGCGCCACCCGGGCTCGGCTCCAGGAACATGGCCCGGTGCAGCGGTGCCAGCCGATCCTGATACTCAAGTGCCTTCTTGTAATCCCCCGCGAATGTGGCTGCCTGGAATTCGGCACACAGGCGCGGCGCAACGTTGGCGGTTACGGAAATACAGCCGACACCGCCATGCGCGTTGAAGGCAAGCGCGGAGATGTCTTCACCTGACAGCTGGACGAACTCCGGGCCACACAGCTGGCGCTGACGGCTCGCCTTGGCCATGTCGGCGGTCGCATCCTTCACGCCCTTGATGTTTTCGCAGGTTTCAAACAGTTCGGCCATCGTTTCCGGCAACATGTCGACGATTGAACGTCCCGGAATGTTGTAGATGAAGATCGGAATACCGACTGCATCGTTGACGGCCTTGAAATGGGCCTTCATGCCAGCCTGGTTCGGCTTGTTGTAATAAGGCGTTACGACCAGCAAGGCATCGGCACCTGCCTTTTCGGCGTGCTGCGCAAAGTCGATAGCCTCGATCGTGTTGTTGGAGCCTGCACCCGCCATGACAGGAACACGGCCGGCAGCGGCCTCCACGCAAAGCTCCACCACCCGCTTATGTTCGTCGTGGGTCAGCGTCGGGCTTTCCCCGGTCGTTCCGACAGGTACGAGACCGGATGAGCCTTCGGCAATCTGCCAGTCGACAAACTCCTGGAACCGTTTCTCATCAAGCGCTCCGTCCTTGAACGGGGTAATCAGCGCTGGAATTGAACCTTTGAACATCTCGGTTTCCTCTTGGATGATTGTCGCGGTTCCGACGGGCGGAAGGGTATCTGTTTCAGATGGAGGCGCAACATACTCATCTGCTGAACAAGGAGCAATGGTTCCAAGGCCATAGAACCGATGCTTTTCGACTTTTCTTGCCTCAACTGCGCTCTTCCAGCGACACCCGTCGCCTTGTTTTCAGACCTGGATAAGAAGTCTTCCTATTGGCAGCCTTCCGCATTCCACTCTATCTTTGAAAAAACAACCTTTGGATGGAAACGTAACGGGAGACACTCATGGCTTCTGCGCCACAAGAGGCGCTCTTCAGCGCCGGCACTGCTCCAAATCACCCGGCGGTCGAGTTTACATGGCAAAGCCCGGACGGCCTGACCCTTTCCGGGTGCGAGTGGCCAGTGGGGACGGCTGCACCGGAAGGGACACCATCCGCCATTCCGGTTCTTTGCTTGCCTGGCCTCTCCCGAAACACACGAGATTTCAATGAGATCGCGCGTTTCCTTCAATCTCGCGGGCATAGGGTCATCGCTCTCGACTATCGGGGGCGCGGCAAGAGCGACTGGGATCCGGACTGGCGCAATTACGCACTGACCGTAGAAGACAAAGACATCGATGCTGCCATTGCAGAATTGCATCTGGACCGTTTTGCCGTGCTTGGAACGTCACGTGGCGGCCTACACGCCCTGGCCATGGGCTTGCGCTATCCGGCTTCCCGAATGGCTGCCGTCATCTTCAATGACGTCGGTCCGCATATCGAGATGCGAGCGATCCACCGAATTGCTTCCACACTTGGCCACCAGATGAAAAGCGCTTCTCATGAGGAGGTCGCGGAAAAGCTCGAACATGCACTCGGATATCAGTTTCCGGCTTTCATAAAGGCGGACTGGCTCAGACTGGCCCATCAGCTCGCGTCGGATCGCGACGGCCATGTGGTCATGGATTATGACCCCGCCCTCGCCCATCAACTGGCAAGCCTGGATGATGCCGCGCCCTCGCCTGATCTTTGGCCGCTCTACGAAAAGCTGACCGACCGCCCGGTTCTTGTTCTGCGCGGAGAACATTCCGATCTGCTGAGCCCGGACACCTGCCGTCGCATGATGGAGAATCACCCGAACGCGGCCGTGAAAACCGTTCCAGGCCAGGGACACGCCCCGGTTCTATGGGACGGTGAAACGCATAAGACGATCTCGGAATTTCTGCAAACCGTCTGACCTGGCCACCCGGCCACGGACTTTTACGCTTCTGTATTGCTGAGCGTTTGAGCATCAGCATCGCAAGCTGCGTTGCTCCTTGCAGATTTTTCCTGCGACAAGACAAAAGAAAACCCGGCGTTTCCGCCGGGTTTTCCATCAAACCTCGAGTGAGGGATGATTAGAAGGTGCGCTGCATACGAACACCGAAGAGGAGTTCGTCAACGTCAGACGCAGAGCTCGGGTCGGTGTTGGCGTAACCAACGTCAGCACCCATTACGAAGCCAGAGACCGGCTCCCACTGTACGGAACCGTCGATTGCCCAACGGGTCAGATCGGTTGCGCCAGCCGGCTGATCGATGTCCATGTAGGAACCGTCGAGAGCAAGACCGATCGTGGAAGTTGCCTGGATGTAAGCACCAGCAGACAGGGAGTAGCCGGTGGAGGTGCCGCTGGTCGGGCCGTAATCGGAGACTGCTACGCCGCCAACGGTGCTGTTTGCGCCGATGTAGGACAGAGCGCCGTCTGCGTAGAAGCCCTGGAAGTAGATGTTGGAACCCGGAGAAGCCATCGGCAGGTTCACAACGACGCCACCGCCGATTGCCCAACCGAGGGAATCGTCAGCACCGTTGTTGGTTGTGCCGGTCTGGTGTGCAGCTGCACGATCCGGGTAAACTTGGTGCAGAGCACCGGACAGCTGTGCAGAACCCCAACCCTGGGAAACGCCGAGAGCAGCGACCAGGTCCGGTGCACGAGTGCCGCCGTAGACGCCAACTTCACGGTTCGAACGATCTTCCAGAGCGATCGTAGCGGAGAAGCCGTTACCGAAAGCTGCAGTGTAAGCGATCTGGTTGGTGGTCTGGTCGGACCAGTTACGGTCAACAACACCCATGAAGGTCTGACCGGTGAAGATGTCGAAGTTAGACGACAGGTAACCAGCTGTCAGGCCGCCCCACTGGATGTAAGCGTTGTCCAGCGTGGTAGAGCCGACACCGTTCGTGACGGTGGAGTACATGGAGACGTATGCACGCAGGGTACCGAATTCGGTTGCGGTGCGAGCGTCCAGGTACAGGTAGCCGCGAGACAGCCAGGAGTAGCCGTCAGAATCACGGTTGCCCCATGCGCCGTTGTCCAGCGTGTTGTTGACGATCACCTGGGTACGAACTCGGCCGCCAACGCGGAGGCAGGTTTCGGTGCCCGGGATGTAGTAGAAGCGTGCGCCGTAAGCGTCACAGACGCGAACGTAATCAACCGGCTCCGGAGCAACCGGAAGATCGGCTGCCTGTGCGGTGGTGGCGGCAGCAGCAGCTGCAGCGCCGAGCATCAAGCTCTTGAGTTTCATATCTGACCTCCAATCAGTCATTTCAATTGGCACCAAAGATAAGCGCCATTGTCCCCGCGAATTGTGTCTGAGTTTGTCACCGACCGGAGGTTGGACGTCCGAGGCAGACAAATCAGTGCGGCTCGAAGCCGCTCGCATGGATGACCATACGCATACATTTCCCCGGTTCAACACAGAATACGGTCCAGACCTACCGCAGCGGCTGTTTTCAAAAACCGGTGTTGCGTGAATGTCACAAAAATGGATCGGATATTTAGAAACTGTTAGGATTCTCGGCAAAACCGCCGTTTTGACCGGCCCTTGGCCGGGAGGCTCGAAGCCTCACCCCATGCAAATTCTCAGGGAATCAAAATGGGGACGGCCCGGCAGATTGAAGCCTGCCGGGCCGCGTGACTGACTGGAGTTCAGAGGATCACAGCCAGAATTCTAATCAGATGATTAGAAAGTGCGCTGCATACGAACACCGAAGAGGAGTTCGTCAACGTCAGATGCGCTGCTCGGGTCGGTGTTGGCGTAACCAACGTCAGCACCCATTACGAAGCCAGAGACCGGCTCCCACTGTACGGAACCGTCGATTGCCCAACGGGTCAGATCGGTTGCGCCAGTCGGCTGATCGATGTCCATGTAGGAACCGTCGAGAGCAAGACCGATCGTGGAAGTTGCCTGGATGTAAGCACCAGCAGACAGGGAGTAACCAGTGGAAGTGCTACCGGTCGGGCCGTAATCGGAGACTGCTACGCCGCCAACGGTGCTGTTTGCGCCGATGTAGGACAGAGCGCCGTCTGCGTAGAAGCCCTGGAAGTAGATGTTGGAACCCGGAGAAGCCATCGGCAGGTTGAAGACGACGCCGCCGCCGACTGCCCAACCGAGGGAGTCTTCGCCACCGTTATTGGTGCGGTTGAATGCTGCATCCGGGTAAACCTGGTGCAGAGCACCGGACAGCTGTGCAGAACCCCAACCCTGGGAAACGCCGAGAGCAGCGACCAGGTCCGGTGCACGAGTGCCGCCGTAGGTGCCAACTTCACGGTTGGAACGATCTTCCAGAGCGATCGTAGCGGAGAAGCCGTTACCGAAAGCTGCGGTGTAAGCGATCTGGTTGGTGGTCTGGTCGGACCAGTTACGGTCAACAACACCCATGAAGGTCTGACCGGTGAAGATGTCGAAGTTAGACGACAGGTAACCAGCTGTCAGGCCGCCCCACTGGATGTAAGCGTTGTCCAGCGTGGAAGAACCGACACCGTTCGTGACGGTGGAGTACATGGAGACGTATGCACGCAGGGTACCGAATTCGGTTGCGGTGCGAGCGTCCAGGTACAGGTAGCCGCGAGACAGCCAGGAGTAGCCGTCAGAATCACGGTTGCCCCATGCGCCGTTGTCCAGCGTGTTGTTGACGATCACCTGGGTACGAACACGGCCGCCAACGCGGAGGCAGGTTTCGGTGCCCGGGATGTAGTAGAAGCGTGCGCCGTAAGCGTCACAGACGCGAACGTAATCAACCGGCTCCGGAGCAACCGGAAGATCGGCTGCCTGTGCGGTGGTGGCAGCAGCAGCAGCTGCAGCGCCGAGCATCAAGCTCTTGAGTTTCATATCTGACCTCCAAAAGTCAATTTTCATTGGAACCAAACCTGACCCTCAAGGACCTGGTGGGTTCCATCCCCGCGATTTCGTACAAAAACCATTCAGCAGAAAAAGCCAGAACCGTTTTTACTGGCGATTACTCGCCGTCGCAGAAGCTAAGAACCAAACTCGACGCGGCGCAGCAAGCCCAAACTGCCAACCGGCAACACAGCCGGGCACCTGTGTGCTTTTTCTGCAACATACTGTTTTACAACCAATTTCCCTTTCCCCAAGGGAATACTTGGGCAATTACTCGGCAGAAACCCTACAGAAATGATGGATACGCGGGTTTGGGCCCAACCCCATACCGGCGCAACACAACAAAGAAAAAGCGATTACGTTTGAGACTTCAGATAACTCCCCAGCAAAAATATTCACCTACTTCGAGTTTTAGAATGTATATTTCTACTTATTCTATCTAATTTTCTTTATTTATTCTTTTTTAATAAAATAAACCAGAAACAGATAAGAAATTGAGCACCTTCCGTTGGAGTAAGGGAAACACCTCCCAGACGAGTGGAGAAATTCGTCTGAAACCAGAAAACGCAATGCGAATCTCGTCTTCCGCATACTTTGCCGAACATTTGGAATCAGGAAGAATCGCCGCGATCGGGTGAAACAGGGCATTTGCGAGAGATTCTGCCGCGCCAAGCCAAAGCATCGTTGAACAGACCAATGACTGGCTGAAACGGTCAGGCAGCCTCTCCCCACTCCCGCCTTGTGGGAAGTCATTTCACAGCTGCAATTCGCTTGGTGACTTCAGTCCACGAACAACGTCTCTAGGCTGAGGCCCCATACCCCCGTCTAGTGAAGAAGAACTGTTATCCCGGCACTGTTGCCGTTGGCATCGAGTACGGTCACATCCGCAAAACCGGGCGTGTCCGGCTGCCAGACCAGTTGCCGCTCCCGCTGACCGGTGCGGAGAGGCTGTCCGTTGACCAGGAAGGAAAACGGCCCGGCACCGCCCTTGAACTTGACGACAAGGGGCTGCGCGGCTCGGTTCGTTGTGCTGTCCTCTGCGAATCCCAGATCCAGTTCGGCGCCGTCCGGTGGATAGGAGATCTGCAAGCTGTCGCCTGTGCGCAGCGTGCCGCGGTTTTGCGGCAACCGCGCGAAGCGGAGCGGTTCGGGAATCTGTCGCCCGGCAACACCCATGGCTTCCGCCGGACCATCGGGGAGCGGAACCCGGTCCGGCCCCAGTGTCTGAAATGTCTCGAAGAGAATCGGCACCGCGACAGAGGCTCCCGTCGCCCCGGGCACGGGCGTGCCATCCGGACGCCCCGACCAGATCGCCACCACATAACGCCCGTCATAGCCGACAGCCCAGGCATCCCGGTAGCCGTATGCCGTGCCGGTCTTGTAAGCGACATGGTGCGTTTCCGCGCTTTGGGGCTGCGGCAATCCAGACAGAATGTCGCCGACCAGCCAGGAGGCCTTTTCAGACAGGACATGGGCAGAAGACACCCTCTGCCTGATCTTCCCGCAATCCGCACGGCAGACTGACAGAGCGACAGGCGCGCCTCCGCGCGCCATGGCCGCGTAGGCCTGGGTCAGGTCCCTGAGCGACATGCCGAGCCCCCCAAGACTGATGGCAAGGCCAGGGGCAATGCCTTTTTCCATCACGGGATTGGCGCCCGCCCGTTTCAGCCGCGCAATCAGCCGAGCAGGCCCCACGGCTTCCAGCAGTTTCACGGCTGGTGTGTTCAGCGACAGCTGCAGCGCTTCGCGCAAGGTGACCGTTCCCTGGTAGGACTGGTCGAAATTGGTCGGCTGATACCCGCCGATGTTGGTTGCCCGGTCTACAATGAAACTTTCCGGCAGACCGACACCTTCCTCAAAGGCGAGGCCGTAGATGAACGGTTTCAACGTCGAGCCCGGTGAACGGGTCGCACGCGTCATGTCGACATGTCCCTGACGGCGCGTGTCGAGCAGGTCTGGCGCGCCGACGCTTGCCAGAATCTCTCCGCTCTGGTGATCCGCCACCAGAATTGCCAGTGAGACAGGCGACGGCATTGTCTCGCTCTTGCGCCTTGCAAGGGATTCGAGCGCGCGCTGAAGGTCAAGGTCTATGGTCAACCGGTGAACGGGCGATTGTGGCGTGTCGGCCCGGGCTTGCCGGCTTTCGTGCGGTGCCAGGAACGGCATTGCGTAACGAACGGTTCTTACCGGTTCGTTCGCAGCGGAAGCTGCCTCTTCCAAACTGAGAACACCGGCGGCCGCCGCCCGCCGCAGCACCCGGTTTCGGGCCTTTTTCGCGCGTTCGGGAAAACGATCGGGCCGCCGTGCCTCCGGGCTTTGCGGCAACGCCACGAGCAACGCGGCTTCCGCGGGCGTGAGACGTCCCGGCTCCTTGCCGAACCAGGTCAGGCTTGCCGCCCGGACACCTTCCAGGTTGCCACCAAAGGGGGCCCGCAGTGCGTAAAGGTGCAGGATGTCTTCTTTTGAGAACACCGCTTCAAGCTGAACGGCTCGAAGCAATTGCTCATACTTGCGCTCGAGCGACTTCGTCGACTGCTCTTCCAGCAAACGCGCAACCTGCATGGTGAGCGTCGAACCGCCGGAAACAATACGGCCGTTCCGGAGGCTTTGCAGGGCGGAGCGAATCAGAGCCCGAGGATCGAACCCGCCATGTTCGAAAAACCGCTTGTCCTCAAAGGCCAGCAGCATTTTGAAATACAGCGGATCGACTTCGGCCAACTCAACCGGCAAACGCCACTTGTCATCCTGACTGGTGAAGGCGCGCAGCAGCCGGTCGTTCCTGTCCAGAACAACGACAGACAAAGGCAGATCCGCGACGCTAGGCGGCGCCGGCAGCGACGCATAGTCGTGCTCAACCTTTGCAAAGAGACAGAGCGACAGCGCGGCGGCACCAAGACCGGTGGCGGCCAGCCACCGCCGGATCATGTGCCAGTCCCGCCGCGCCAATGTCTTCATCTTCGGGCCTTACCGAGTCGGCCCGAGAACAACCAGCCGGCCGGTCGACGTGATGGCACGCCGATCGGGACGATACATGTCCTCAACCGACGCCGGTGGGTGCGAGTAGTCCCCCGGGGTCGCCGCCCTTGCAAGATAGGCCAAAGTCAGCTCCTTGCCGCTCGAACGGGTCTGGTCGACAGCCACTTCGAAACGGTCCTTGTAGAAGGCCGTATGCTCTGGCTGATCAACCGTATCAAGGAACGAAAGGCCGCCGAGATCGCCGGACCGTACCAGCCGCGGATTGTCAATCACCAGACCGGCAGGCAAGCGATCGACCACCATCAGCCGGCCCGGATGATCCGTCAGGGCCCGCACGGTCACGACCACAGCCAGCCGGGTGTTGACCGGAACTGCGGTTGGATCGATCGGGTTGCCGTCCAGGTCGTAGACCGTGCGTTCAATCGCATAGTCCTTGCCACCGGCCGGTTCGGGAACCAGCGGCTGACCGGCCACGGAAACGAGAAGCTCCGTTGCCGCGTCACCGTTGTTCTTCACTTCTGCCGGGAAGTCTGCGACTTCGCTTCCCGCCAGCGACCAGGCCAGGCGCCCGGGTGTCACTTCACCACGAACGGAGATCCGGGCGTCCTGCGCGGATTCGTTGAGCGCATTGGCAGCCAGCAGCAGCCAGGCCATGTCCTGGGTCGACCGGTATGGCTTGTTGGCCTGAGCGGTTTTCAGGAAATCGATGGCTTCGGATTTCAGATTGTCGTCCATGGATGCTGAAACGACATAGTCCGTCACCCCGGCGCTGTCGCGCAGGATCGAGCCATAGTCGTCGCGATAATACTGAGGAGCTTCCTTCGGCAAGGCGGCAAGCGCCGCCCGGAATCCGGTGGTAGCCCGCTCACGCTCTCCATAGAGGGCAAGCCCGGCGGCAACCTGCGCCTTGGCGAGCGGAGTCGCAAAGTTCTGCAGCTTGGCATCCAGGTAGTAGCGAAGATCCCCCATCGAAGCGCGGCCGTTGCGGGCCAACACATAAAGCGCATAGGCAACGCCCTCGCCGCCATCCTGGAAGTCGGACGAATAGGCCAATCTGTTTTCCAGATTGTCCAGCGCTGAAGTGAACGCGAGATCGGGAACCAGATAGCCCTTTTCGCGAGCACGCGTCAGGAAGTCGGTAACATAGGCGTCCAGCCAGGTGTCACCGCCGCCATAGCTGTTCCAGAGACCGAAATCACCGGACGACGACTGGTTCGACAGGATCCGTGCAATCGCCTTGACGACCCGTTCACGAATGGCGCTGTCGCCGCCGAGACCGGCAGCCTCGGCAACTTCGCTCAGATAAAGCAACGGCAGGGCCCGGCTGGTGGTCTGCTCGGTGCAGCCATAGGGATAGCGGTCGAGTGCAGCCAGGAGGCCTGCCACATCAATGCTTGCCGCCCCGCCCGCAGACAGGGTGATGTCAACCGTGTCCGCCCGCAGGCCGTCAAACGTATCCGCATCCAGCGACAGGCTGTCTCCGGAAGCCAGCGAGAAGGCGCTCTGACGAACGATCTCGGGCTGGTTATCTTCAACCTCGAGGCTGAAACGCTTGACGAAGACTTCGCCCTGGGGCCCGGTGAGAGACGCCACGATTTCAGACTTGGTCAGCTTGTCTTCCGCTGACACAGCCAGGAGAACCAGCGCTTTCTTGCCGTTTTCAAGATCAAGCGTGCGCGACTGATCCGTGCTACCGCCTTCCAGCCGCAGGCCGTCCGCCACGGACACATCGAGTGCATAAGCGCCAGACGGACCATCGACATTGTCGATCTCCAGCGCGATGCGCGACTGGTCGCCCGGTGCCAGGAAGGCGGGGGCACTGGCCGTCATCACCACCGGCGAACGTACTTCCACTTCCTGATCCGCAGACCCGACACCATCCTTTGTCCAGGCAACCGCCATCAGTTTGACCGCGCCATTGAAGGCCGGGATATCGAAGGAGACCGTCGCTTCGCCGTTGTCGCCCACGGTCACCAGCCCGGAGAACAGGGCAAGCGGTTCTTCATCCGGCGGGGGTGCATCGAGCCGCATGCCTGCGGCATCTCCTCCGGATCGGACCCGCCCGCGGGTTCCTGCCATCCGGTCGATCAACTGGCCATACAGATCACGGAAATCTGTGCCAAGGCGCCGCTGGCCGAAATACCATTTCTCCGGATCGGGCGTCTTGAAACCGGTCAGGTTGAGGATGCCGACATCAACGGCGGCAACCGTCAGATACGCCTGCTCGCCCCCTTTCAGGTTCGCCAGTTTCACCGGCACGTCCAGCGTCGTTTCGGGCAGTATCCGGTTCGGTGCCGACAATTCCACGTCAAGCACCCGGTCACCAGGATCGACCTGCAGCCAGGACAAGCCCACCGCACGCGACGGCATTCGCTTCTGCTCCAGGTCCATTGGCCGGTAGAGGCTGGCTGTTATGTAGGCCCCTGCCCCCCAGTCGTCACTGACCGGTATGTCGACCTCGGTTTCCTCGGCCGCCACTTCAACGGTCTTGCTGGCCAGCAAGCCACCGGAAACAACATTGATCACGGCAATCCCGGCCATCTGTGGTTTCAGGCGCAGTTTGGCCGTGTCACCGGGCCGATAGCTGGTCTTGTCGAGACCAACGTCCAGATAATCAGGCGTATCGGAAGAGGCATCGGCGGAATACCAGCCGGCATCGAAGGTGACACGGGTGGATGTCTGCAGCGGTCCGCTGCCTTCGACATCAAGCCGGTACTCGCCCCATTCCACCGGAAGGGAAAGCTGTGCCGGCTGGCCGGCCGTCACCTGCAGTTTACCCGTGGCAACACGGCGGGTTGTGGTGATCGGCTCATAGGACCAGTTCCCGTCATATCGGTACCACTGGTATCGCCGGTCGACCTTGGAAAGAGTCCAGCCAATATCAGCCGCATCCATTTCCTTGCCGTCCTCATCGATGACGATCACGGAGAAATCTGCAGGGCCGCCTTCATCGACATCACCGTCGAAAGCCGGCTTCACGCCAATGCGCGGACCGTCGATGGCCACGGGCAGATCCAGATCCCGCTCCACGTAGCGGCCGCCGGCTTCCACGAGGCGCGCAATCAGCTCGCCGGTATAAAGCATGGTGGTCTCTGGAAGGTCGGGCATGAAGACGTCAAAGGTAAGTTTGCCGTCGTCGTCGGTCTTCAGGCCAGACGAAAGAGAGCCGCGCTGTGAATAGGCATCTGCATCGGCAATGCCGAACTGATACCCGGGATGAGCTTCAAGCGTCCGGATGGGACGTACGATGACATCACCCTCCAGCGTCTGGCCACTGGCCGGCGACCCGTAGAGATACTTGGCATCCAGGGAAACCGATGTCGGTCCGGTCCGGTTGAAGGCCTTGGCGTCGGTCTTGAGGTCAAAATCGACCCGCTCGGGCTGATAGTCTTCCACAAGGAAGGTCTGCTCGATCAGGGCCCGGCCTTTCGGGTCGGCAAAGACCTGCCAGGACCAGATGCCCTGTTGTGCAGACGCTGTCAGTGTCACGTCCTGAAGGTGGCCGCCGAGCCCGCCATCGTTCACGGTAAAGCGGGCGTGCTCAACCCCGTCGGGCCGGTTGAAGATGAAGGTGAGCGGAAAGTCTTCCTGCGCCGTTGCGCTTGCGTTGCGCAGCAGAGCCTGGGCGTGCACGGTCTCGCCAGCCTTGTAGATGCCGCGATCCGTCCAGGCAAAAACATCGAGCGGACCTGGAGCCGCTCTGCCTTCGACACCGCGGTCGGAAAGATCGAACGCAGGCTTGCGCAGGTCCAGGAAGGAATAGTCCCCCTCTGATGTTTCCGCCACCAGAATGCCGGGTGCCTGGCCGCCGCGGCCTCGGGTGAGACCGACTGGAAATTCGGCAAAACCTTCGGCGTTGCTGACGGCTTCACCCAGGATATCGTTGTTGACGGCCAGAAGGCGAACGTTCACGCCTTCCAGTGCCTTGGCACTCGTCAGAGAACGGATATTGGCCGCAATTCCGTTGTCGCCCGACAGGGCCGTCAAACCAAGATCCGACACCAGGAACCACTGGGTTGCCAATGTGCCCCAGCGGTTCTTCTGATCCAGCTTGGAGCGCGCCGTCATGGCGTAGACACCCGGTTCCAGCTCAATGCCGGTTTCGGAAATCGGTATGGCCGTGGTGATGTCCTGATTGAGGTCGTTGCCGGTCTCGACGATCCCGGTCCAGACCTTCTCGCCCAATTCGTCCTCGATCTGATCCGCCCGCCAATTGTCGAGCTGTCGCAGGAAGCGATTGTCACGCAGAATATCGGCGATGGAGCGGTTGCCGATGCGGTAGATAGAGGTCTCGACTTGCGAAGTGTTCACGGAGACGATGGGAATCGTGGGATCACCGCCAGCGGGAAGAACATAGGAGCGGCTCAGAAAGCTCACGGACGGCGAGCGGTCCTTGACGTAGACAGTAAGGTCGGCGGTCTTTTCCAGTTTCTCGCCGTCGGCGGCCGGCAAGCCGCTGCGTGCTGTGATCTGGTAGCGGCCACCATGCTTGAGCCCATCGGCACAGATCTGGTTGCCTTCCGATTCGATGGCGAACGATCCCTCACCGCTAACGCTGACATATGGGCTCATGTCCTGGCCGAGCGGCAGCTTTTGCGAGAAGACCAGGCAGATACGCGGCGCCGCGCTGTCGGAATCAACCTCGTGATCGACGATCCGGAAGCCATGTTCCGCCACCAGATCCGCATACTGACGGCGAATACTGGGGTTTTCCTCTGCCGCCAGTGACGCCCGCAGGGCCTTGATTGCGGTCTTGTATTCGCTGCTCTGGACCAGCGAGCGGCCCAGCAGTTCCAGCGACAAAGCACGTTCCTGTGCACTTACCGAGCGCAGATAGGCATTGATCGAGGCATATATCGCGTTCTTGCGCTTGGTTTCCCTATCACGCCAGCTCTCCGGATTCTGCAGCAGCAAGGCAGTGGTGAGCTGGGTCCAGGCGTCAAACTCGCCTGGTTCCAGCTTGATCAGCTGGAGGAAATCGGCTTCGGCGAGTGCACCGTTGCGCGCGCTGAGGGCAGCCTGCCCGCTTCGGCGCA
Source organism: Stappia sp. BW2 (assembly GCF_008107695.1). Lineage (GTDB taxonomy): Bacteria > Pseudomonadota > Alphaproteobacteria > Rhizobiales > Stappiaceae > Roseibium. The sequence goes on from NZ_VIRG01000066.1 coordinate 300,004, forward strand.
ACTGATCCGTCGTCTGACCGTTGGGGCGCACCGAATTTGCAATACTGAGGGAATAGGTCTGCGCACTTTCCAACTGGGACTTGGGAACAAAAACGAGCTCGGCCTTGCGATCCGCGCTCTGGTCGGCGCGCGGCGCCTTGACTTCAACGACACGGCCGGCGATCGCGCCCGCGAAGCTCTGCAGTTCGCCGTAGTCTGTTTTCAGGAAACACCATCCCGCAGAGGTGTTGAAAGTAAAGGCGCGGCATTGCTTGTCGCCAAGGCAGACGGACTTGCACCCGTCCAGATCGACATCCTTCACAGTGCGATAGTCACCACCGAAGAAATCGGCGTCATCGATGGTGACGACCCGGCGGTCCTGCGCACCAGCGGATGTGGCCACCATACCGGCCAGGCCTGTGGCTGCGACGGCCAGCAGTGCCGTCTTCGCAACTGTTTTGAAGCGATGTTTGAAATTCATGGAAAGCCTTTGGGAAAAAAACGAAAAAACGAACATGGCCAATCCTCCGGGGCCCATAGTTTGCCCTATCAAGGCACTGGAACGTGACAAGGACAAGGCAAAAAAGATTTTAGAGTGAACTCTGCTTACGCTAGGAGACTTGGGTAGCCCCGAGAGCTTAACCGATCCTGCCGACCAGTTCCTCGATCAGCAATGCAACTTCCTGGGCTGCCTTGCTGGACGGCGCGTCCTCGGTCACGGCGTACCCTCTGCCCATTGCTGCGGCAAAAACGGTGCGGTTGCCCAAGCGTGCATTGAGCGCGTCATAGCCGGAGGCTGCAATGGCATCGGCCATTTCGCCGGTCAGGGATGCACGAGGCGGCACGCGATTCAGCACCAGCAGTGCCGGCGTATCTTCACGCGTCGCCATCTCGACGGTCTGCGCCGTCGCCCACAGGTCGACCGGCGTCGGCTGGATCGGCACAATCACGAAGTCCGCAGCGTCGATCGCCGGCTTGGCATCGCTGTCAATCTTGGGAGGTGTATCGATAACCACGTAGCCATGCGACTTGGCGAGCGAACGGGCCTCGCGCCTTGCTCCCCACCCGGAGGCGGTTCGGAATTCAAGACCGGTATTGTCTTCGCCCAGGTTTTCTTCCCGCGCCTCGAACCAGGTTCCCAGTGAGCCCTGCGGATCCACGTCGAGGATCGCCACCGGTTCTCCAGACTGTTTGGCAAGTGCGACGGCAAGGTGGGCTGCAAGGGTTGTTTTCCCTGACCCGCCTTTTTGCTGTGCAACAGTCAATATCCGCCCGGACATGCGTAACCCTCCAGAATTTCGCCAATATATAGCGCCGTTGATTTTCGCAACGCAACAAATCTATGGCTTATCCCAATGAATTTCCGCTACGTTAAAAAAATATACCTATGATACCCCGTGATAATTTTTAGAACCTACCGTTGTAGGAGGCGCATCTGAAGGATTTGCAAGAGCGAAGCTGGGCCCTGCGATGGCGTAATCCGGCGTTTTGCAAACGCCTTTTGTACAACGCGCTGCAGCGGGACCCGACGCCAGATCCCGGCAACCGTCCGCTTCAGTTCAATCTTTCCTGGCTGGAACGCTGGTCCGGCCATTTTCATGCGGCGACAAGGCTGGCCGACAAGGCCTTTTCCATGATGGATCAAAAGCAGGATCCGCAAGGCTGGTCCAAGCTTCTGGTGATCAAGTCCGTCTGCGTCTACAGCCTTGGTGAACTCAGCAAGGCCGATGCCATCCTGGGTGAAAGTCTGGAGATCCTGGGCGCCGAAGCCCATGGCCGTGCCGGCATCGAAGCGCTCACCGTGCTCGCGAACATGTGCGCCTACCATCATGACTACGAGAAGGCACTCTCCAAGCTACAGGAAGCCATGGCCATCGCCGACCGGCTGAACCTTGTTTATGAGCGCTCGCATATTCTGCAAACCTTGTCGCGTATCGAATTGCGCTGCGGCACTGTTGAAGCTGCCATCGACGCGGCAAAGGCCTGCCTGGCAGTTGCGCTCAAGCATCGCAACGCTGTCAATCTGCCTTACGCTTACGAGGTTCTGGGGGCCGCACTGGTGAAAGCCGGTGAGCTGGAAGAGGCCCGCACGCTCGCCGCCAAGGGGCTGGTCGCTGCTCAGTTCAGCCAGGACCGTCGGGTCGCCTGTCACCTGCATTACGTGCTGGGATTGAGCCTTTTCGAGGAGCAGCGTTTTCATGAGGCGCAAGCCGAACTGGAAAGCGGCCTTCTGATTGCCGCCGAAGCCAACTATCACCACTGGACGCGCAATTTCTACCTGAAGCTATCACATACTCATGAAGCTCTGGAAGATCACCGCAACGCACTCGGGTACCTGAAAGCCTATGTGACACTTCAGCAGAAGATGTTCACCGAGGAAACGGAACGCCAAAGCAACGACTTCCGGAACCGGTTGGAATTCCGGCTGGCGCACAGCAAGGCCGATTATGAACGGGAACTGCGCACCAGAACCGAAACACTGAACGCGGAATTGCGGGATGCCAACGCCAGCTTGCGGGACCTTAACGCCCGGATCGAGTTCAATGCCCTGCACGATGCGCTGACAGGTGTCGGCAACCGCCGGATTATGTCGAAGTTCTTCGAACCGGCCTAGCGCCGGGCGTCAGGGTCGCCGCCGTTCTGATCGATCTCGACCGGTTCAAAAGCGTCAACGATCATTACGGACACTCGGTCGGAGATCAGGTCATCCAGACGATCGCCAGTCGGTTGTCGGCTCTGCTGCACAAGGACGAAACGCTTGTCCGGATGGGCGGCGACGAGTTTCTTGTCCTGTCGACGCGACGCACAGAAGCCGACAGTCTATCGGTCCTCGCCGAAAGAATCGTCCACAAGATCAACCTGCCGATTCCGATCGACGGCGCCGAGGACAGGACAGTCGGTGCGAGCGTTGGTATCGCGGTTCTGCCCAATGGACCTGATCTGGAATACGAGCTCCTGAGAAGCGCGGATGAAGCCATGTATCAGGCAAAGAAAACAGGCCGGAACAGAAGCTGCCTCCATTCCAGCCTGACTGTTTCCCTGCCTCAGGGCGCTGAAGCCAGGGTGTGAACTCATACTTGAAACCCGGTTCCGGCAAGAGCGCGCAAAATTCGCTCTCCGCTATTTGCCCCCAAGCACCGAATAGACATTCCAGGACGGGCGGCCCGTCACCGGCAGGCCGTGGCGCGCCTCCGCCTTGCGGATGCCTTCACGCGTGGCCGGGCCGACCTTGCCATCCGGCTCGCCGACATTGAAGCCATTGCGATTGAGGAGCTTCTGCAGTTCCACACGCTGCGCACGGGAAAGGCCCGGGTTATCCGTTGGCCACGGCGTCTTGAACGGCTCGCCTCCGGAAACGAGTTCCGACAACAGCGCAATCGCCAGACCGTAGGAGGTCGACGCGTTGTAGGACCGCAGCGCCCGGAAGTTGCGCGTCACCAGAAAAGACGGACCGCCCGCGCCCGCGGGCTGGATCAGGGCCGCGTCCAGTTTGCCGGAAAGGGCGCTGCCATCGATATTGGTGAAGCCGCGTTTGCCCCAGGTCGACAGGGAGGAATAGTTCTTCCGGCCGGACGGGCCGCTGTAGCTCTTGGGAGCCTTGACTTCATACCCCCAGGGCCGGCTGTTCCGCCATCCGGCGTTCTTCAGGAAGTTCGCCGTTGACGCCAACGCGTCGGGGACGGAGTTCACCAGATCCTTGCGGCCATCGCCGTCGAAATCGACGGCAAGGCTGTTGTAGGTACTCGGCATGAACTGGGTTTGACCGAAGGCCCCTGCCCACGAGCCGACAAAATCCTTGGCTGGAACATCGCCACGCGAGGCAATCTGCATGGTCTTGATCAGCTCGCCCCGAAAATACTTCTGGCGCCGCTTGCCGGCGCACGCCAGATTGGCCAGCGCGTGCGGGGTATAGAAATCGCCCCGGAAATTACCGTAGTCACTCTCAATCCCCCAGACCGCCAGCACCACATGCCGGTCGACCCCGTATCGCTTTTCGATGGAAGAGAGCGTTCGGCTGTGCTTCTTCAGATTGGCCTTGCCGTCCTGGATCCGCTGTGTGTCGACCAGAAAGGCCATGTAGTCCCAGATTTCGGTCTTGTGCTCGGGCTGGGACGTCGAGAAGCGAATGACTTTCTCGTCAAAGGTTGCGCCCGACAACATGCGCTCGGCGATTTCCGGACGGACACCGGCAGCAACCGCCTGCTTCTTCAATGAAGCCACACAGCTTTCGATGGCAAAGGCCGATCCTGTCATGGCCATCATCGACAGACCGGTTCCGAACGCAACATTTACCAGATGATTTCGCATGCCCTGACGCACAGGCCCCTCCGCAGCTTCGAAACGATTTGCCGAACGCTGACACGCTAGCGCGACATAAATACGGCAAAAAGAGGGTAGCTGAAGTTATCAAGACAAACCCGCCGCCACTGCCGCGCCGAGTCATCCCTTTTTCCGGTCGGAAGGCCTTATTTTCCTTCAATCAGCTTCCGGCGCAACCAGCCAGACGCCTGGTCCATCATTATCACCACGACGATGGTCAGGATGATGATGTAGCTGGTATTTTCCCAATCGCGCGAGGTCTTCATGGTTTCGACCAGCAAGAGGCCGATGCCCCCTGCCCCGAGTGCGCCAATGACCGTGGCCGACCGGGTGTTGGATTCCAGGTAATAAAGCACCTGGGACACGAAAACAGGCAGGATCTGCGGGATCACCCCGTAGCGATACCGCTGGATCTGGTTGGCGCCGGTCGCCCTCACGCCCTCGACCTGCTTGTTGTCGATGTTCTCCAGTGCTTCGGAAAACAGCTTGCCGAGCGAACCGGTGTCGGTGAAGGCAATTGCCAGCGCCCCGGTCAGCGGTCCGAGGCCGAACGCGCGAATGAAGATCAGCGACCAGATCAGCATGTCGATGCCGCGCAGGAAGTCGAAGAGACGACGGGTTCCGAACCGAAACAGTTTCGACGGCGTGAAATTGCGCGCGACCAGAAATGCCAGCGGCAGACCGAAGAACGCGGCCGTCAGCGTGCCGAGCACTGCCATCATGATGGTCTCGAACAAGGCGGTGAAGACCTTGCCGTGCTGCCAATCGGGGTTCTTCAGGAACTCGTTGACGATGAACCAGAGGTTCGATGTGTCCGGGTCCATGCGATCCGCGCTCAACGCCAGCGCATAAAGCTGGCTGAAGGACATGCCGTAGAGCGGCGAGCGGAACGGGAACCAGAAATTCTCCCAGCCACCGAAGTAGTTGTGAACCTCGATCTTCGTCTTTGTGATCTGCAGGCGCCGGTCAAGCGTCGGACGAACGTCGAGTTTGCGCGGATTGTCCTTGATCCAGTCCGGAACCGGCCCGTCCGGCAGAACGGTGTCGACACCCTTGGCAGTCGCGGTGCCTTTGACCACGCCGTAGCCGGGAATCGTGAACAGGGCCGTCTTGCCGTCAATCTCGACCTGGTAACCGTCCCCGAGATCGACCACGCCGTTTTCGCCGTCGATCTGCACCCACTTCGGCAACTTCGCATTGTCGTATGTCGCGGTGCGCTCGCCTTCTATGGCGACCTTAAAGTCGTTATGCCGAAAATCCTTTGTGACATGAACCTTGTAGGCAACGGAATCGGTTGCCAGAATCAAGGCCCGCTCCGGCTGGGCACGGGAGAGCAGTTCCGGCACGCCGAAAGCAAACCACGTGTAGACGAGATATGTGAGGACTGCGAGCGGTAGAGCCACTGTAATCAGCGCCCGCCGGCGGACCTGGCCCCAGACCAATGCCTGGGTGACGGGTGTTTCGAGCGTATCGACGGTCATGAGATTTTCCCTCAATGCGCCCGGCCGGAGCCGACCAGCTTGCCGCGCAGGTAGGACGAAAGCTGGTCGATGGCCATGATGGTTATGAACAGAAGGACGAAGATCGCGGCGGTTTCATCGCCCGCGCCCTTGCCCCAGCCGATGGTGCGACGCAGCTCCTGACCGATACCACCGGCACCGACGAAGCCGAGGATGGCCGAAGCGCGCACGTTGATTTCCAGGCGCAGCAGAAAATAGCTCAGATAGTTCGGCGCGACCTGGGGCAGCACGGCAAACCGGATGCGCTGCAACCAGCTGGCCCCGCAGGCCGACAGGCCCTCGATGGGCTTGCGGTCGATGTTCTCGTTCACTTCGGAGAAAAGTTTGCCGAGCGCCCCGGCCGTGTGAAAGGCAACCGCAATCATGGCCGGCACCGGACTGGACCCGAGCACGAAGATCAGGAACAGGGCGATGATCAGTTCGGGAAAGGCGCGCGTAATGTCCATGATGCGGCGGACCACCGGGATCAACGGTCCCCAGCTATCGACATTTCGTGTGGAGGCCATGGCCAGCACCACCGCCATTGTACCGCCCAGAAGGGTCGCGACCGCGGCAATGTTCAAGGTTTCCATCATGGCCGGCACAAACTGCAACACCAGCGAGAAAAAGGCCGGTCCGGCATCAAAGGCTTCAACGACGATTTCGCCCGGATAGTCGAAGAACTTCGACAGGCCCTGAATGAACCCGCCGGAGTTCATGGCATTGGATTTTGAATATCCGGAGACCAGAACCGCGACGACCAGCAGCAGCCCTATCATTGAATAGAGCTGGCGGCGTTTGCGCATGGACAGGATTTCCTGCTCGAGTGCGGCAACAGCCATTGTTTGGAACCTTTACTTGATGCTCGCTTCATCCGGAGCGGAGTGGCGTTGCAGGCTTCATCCTTCCGAAGCCAGGCTCTTCGAGCGGCGTTGAGGCCGGTTGCCGACCCCCAAGGGCAATACGCGGGCCAGAAGCCGGCCCGCGCAAAGTTCGAAGCTGGCGATTATTCGCTCTTTGCCTTGCGGGCTGCGACGATCGACTCGTAAGCTTCATGGGTGATCGGTTCGAAGCCGCGTGCTTCACCGGCCATGACACCATAGGCACATTCCTGGTCGTCCTTTACGAGGTTGGCCATCAGTGCGGTCATCTTCGCCTTGACGTCGTCCGGAAGCTTCTTGGACAGAACGACCGGGCCTTCCGGGATCACTGGCGAACGCCAGATTTCCTTGATCTCGGTCATGTCGACCAGACCGGCATCGGTTGCCTTGCGCAGCGCACCGGAGTTGTAGCCGTCTTCCCATTCGCCAAGACCGTCAGCCCAGGTCACACCGGCGGCGATGTCGCCGTTGAACACAGCAACGATGGTCTGCTCGTGACCACCGGTAAAGACGACGTCGGAGAAATAGTCGCCCGGCTCCATGGAGTAGCCGAGTTTCGGGATTTCGATGGACGGGATCAGGTAGCCGGACGTGGAGTTCGGGTCGCCGAAGCCGAAGGTCTTGCCCTTCATGTCCGCGAGGGAATTGATCTCACTGTCAACGCGGGCAAAGCCGATGGAATAATAGCCGTAGCTCCCGTCGTTGTTGACCTTGACCAGAACCGGCTCAACAGCTTCCGGGTCAGTCAGGAACACTTTTGCGTAGCCGGAAGCACCGAGCCAGGCCATGTCGAGGTTGCCGCCAAGCAGGCCTTCGATGACGCCGTTGTAGTCAGCCGGAGCGAACAGCTTTGTGGGAACGCCGAGCAGTTCCTCGGTCTTTTCGCGCAGGCATTCGTTGGCACGCAGACGGTCGGAAGCGTTTTCGCCGCCGAGCAGGCCGATACGGAATTCAGTGATTTCCGCTGCACCGGCAACAGAAGCGTTCAGGGCAATCATGCTGACGGCAGCAAGTGCAGCAACTTTAGCAACGAGTTTCATTTGGGACACTCCCCCAGAGTTCTCAATAGTGATGACGTTAAGCGGGTGCGCAGACGGATCAGACCGCTGCCACCGCCGGGGTCATCGCACCGGCGGATTCTGTGGAGCCGGCCTGGCCGGCATCGATAGCGGTGGACGTCGCCGCCTCGTTGAAGCTCTCATCGGCACCGTAGATTTCGCGTGCGACAGCCGTGGTCAGCGCTTCCGGAGGCCCGTCGAACACGAGGAAACCGTCGCGCATGCCAATCACCCGGTCGCAATAGGTCCGGGCTGTGTCGAGCGTGTGCAGGTTGCAGATGACGATCTTGTTGTCGCGTTCATGGATTTCGCGCAGCGCATCCATGACGATCTTGGCATTCATCGGATCGAGAGAGGCAATCGGCTCGTCCGCCAGGATCATGTGCGGGTCCTGCATCAGGGCGCGGGCAATGGCGACGCGTTGCTGCTGGCCGCCGGACAGCTCCTCGGCCCGTTTGGTGGCTTCCTGGGCAATACCCAGCCTGTCGAGCGCCGCGAGCGCGGAATTGACGTCTTCCTGGCTGAAGATGTTGAAGAGACTTTTCAAGGTGCCGTGACCGTTGAGACGGCCAAGCATCACGTTGGTGACCACATCCAGACGTGGAACCAGGTTGAACTGCTGGAAAACCATGGCGCAATCGCGCTGCCAACGGCGCATCATGCCGCCCTTCAAACCGAGAATGTCCCGGTCCTCGAACAGGATCTGCCCGGAGCTTGCCGGCGTCAGACGGTTGATCATGCGCAGCAAAGTGGATTTGCCGGCGCCGGACCGGCCAATGATCCCGACCATTTGCGGTTTGTCGATATCAAAACTTACTTTGTTGACCGCGGTCCGAGACCCGAAGGTCTTGGTGACTTCCTTAAATTGAATCACGCGCCAGCCCTGTCCGTTGTGTTCTTTGTGCTGCGCGACAAGAGCCATCGGACGATTACAGAAAAATGACAGTCCTTTGTCTGGAGGCCTAAAATTTTATGACAAATCAATGACATCCAGACCTGGAGCGCGGTCAGGAGAACCGTCCAATGCAGGGATTCCGCAAGTCTCTCAGAGCTTTCCGAGTCCTGTCGGCATTCCACCTGCCTGACTTTAGTCTGCTCAGAAATCCGTGTTCAAAACGACAGCCCTCACTTGCCGGGGGCCCTTTCGCCTGTGGTGATGCGCGTGAAAAAAGATAAGGAAGTCACCTCACGGTCATCAAAGCGTCATGACGGTCGGTACAGGCAAGGCTAAAAGCCAGCTCAGATATCCCTGCCACCGATGATGGAGCCCACATGTCCGCGCCGATCCAGAAGCCTGCCCTCACCGAAGCCCCGAACATTCACCCGGACGCCAGGGTGTTGAACTGTGATCTCGGTATTTGGACCGAGGTGGGTGCACGCACGGAAATGCGCGAAAGCAGCATGGGGGACTATTCCTATATCGTGCAGGAAGGTGATGTCGTCTGGTCGACGATCGGCAAGTTCTGTTCCATCGCCCGGCGTGTGCGCATCAACCCGGGAAACCACGCGACCTGGCGGGCCTCCCAGCACCACTTCACCTATCGCGCGGCAGCCTATGACCTCGGCGAGGACGACGCTGAGTTCTTCCAGTGGCGCAAGGACGACTGGGTGACCATCGGCCATGACGTGTGGATTGGCCACAACGCTACGGTTCTGGCAGGCGTTTCCATCGGCACGGGGGCAATTGTCGCGGCCGGGGCCGTCGTTTCCAAGGATGTCGCGCCCTACACCGTTGTCGGCGGTGTGGCCGCTAGGGAAATCAAACGGCGTTTCTCCGAACAGCAGGAACAGGCCCTGATCGATATTTCCTGGTGGGACTGGAGCCATGACGAGCTGAAGCAACGGCTTCCGGACTTTCGCAAGTTGTCTATCGACGAATTCATCGAAAAATACCGCTGACCCTGCCGTGGCTGTGGCCCTGGCCTGAGTGGCCCGCGCGGCGTTTCCTGCTGCACAAAGGGACATGGACGCGTTACACTTGGCGTATGGGAACAGAAACCGCCGTTCTTGAAAGCAGTCTTGGCCCGTCTCTCCGGCGCTGGCGCGTGCTGAACCGGGTCAAGCAGGAAACCCTGGCTCATGAACTCGGCGTCTCTCAGACGCGGATTTCACGCTGGGAGAGCGGCAAAGTGCAGCCGGATGGTCATGACAGGACGAAAATCACCCGCCTGCTCAGGGCGCGTCCGCAGAGCGCCGCCGACAAGGCCCTGCTCGATCTGGTCTCCCGGTCAGCCGTTCCCGTGCATCTGGTCTGCGACCTCACACACAGGCTGCTGGCCATGTCCGGCCCGCGTGCCTGTGAATGGCGCGCCCCGGTGAGTGAGTTTCTCAATCGTCCCCTTTGGCGTTTTGCGTCCGAAGGCATAAGGGCAACCGAGCATCGGCTGGCCGACTATGGCTGGTTCGAACCAGACGCCCCGGACATTGTCTACAGCACGGAACATGTCGACTTTCCGGAAATGACCATTCCGGAAAGCACCATCCGGATATCGCGCCTGCCGCTGTCCGACGGGCGTTTTGCACGCCTTGTCCGCGAAGAATTGCCTGGCTCGTAAACCAGCACATAATTCTGGCGCATAAATTATGCGGAAGCTCGCCCGAGCTGGCCGCCAGCCCTAGTCTGACCGCCATGACACTGACCGCCCCTCCCCTCAATCTTCCGGACATCTCCTCAGCCAGACTGACCGGTCTCCTGGATTTCCTGCAATCTGCCGAGCAGCTGAAAGACACGCTTCGCTCGGGAACGACCGCCAATGGCAGGCCTGAAAGCACGGCTGAACACAGCTGGCGACTCGCCTTGATGGTTCTGCTGTTCGAACAGGAGCTGAAAGCGATCGACTTGCTAAAACTCCTGAAACTGACACTGGTGCATGATCTCGGTGAAGCCATTTCGGGAGATATCCCCGCCCCCTTGCAGACACCCGGAGACAACCGGCAGGATCGGGAACGGCGGGACTTTCTAACCTTGTGCGAACCACTGCCGGCAGACGTGGCTGAAGAGCTGCTGTCGCTTTGGGATGAATATGCAGCGGCAAAAACGGCGGAGGCTCAAATCGCCAAGGCGTTCGATAAGCTGGAAACCATGCTTCAGCACGTCTTGATGCCCAGGCAGGCCCCTTCGTTTTACGCATTCAACATGGGTTATGGCCGCGATCGTACCGACTGCTGCGCCCTGACCCGCCAGATGCGGGAAACGGTCGACGATCTGACCCAGGCCTTGATGACGGATGCCCGCCGGGAAAACGCCTGAGCGACCCATCATGACACACCTCCTCGACGACGTTTCCCGCCGAAGAGGCTCCGGTTCCGGTCAGACAGTTTCTTATTTGCCGAGAATGGGTTTACGCTTCCGGATGTACCAGTCAGACACTGCCGGAGGAAGCAGCATGTACACTATCCTGCCCCGCAGCCACGGTGCTGTTCTCGGGGTCGAAATTTCCGGAAAAGTCGATGTCGAACAGGAACAGAGCCTGATCGCCCGGGCTGAGGAAATGATCGAGGACCAGGGCAAGATCAGCGTCCTGGTCGTTCTGGGTGACCATGTCGGCGTGTCCTTCGAGGCTGCCAAGGAGGACATCAGATGGGTGCTGGCCAACATGCAGCATCTCAACAAGATCGCCATCGTGACGGACAGCAAATTGCTGGCGGCGCTTGTTGCAATAGACGCTACGTTCGCCAAGATGGTCGGCATTCAGGAAAAACACTTTGACCGGGATGAAATCGACATCGCCTGGCACTGGATCGAAAGTCCGGCCTGAAGTCTTTTGCAAAAGAGCCTCCGGCCAATCGCAGTTCGGCCTGATCAGGCCTGGTCGATCAGTTGGTGCGATCAGGCATCAACAAGCTGTTCGTCACTCAGGAAGGCAACCTGCTTCACCTTGCCGTCCCTGACTTCGATCATCTGGCCCTGGGGAACCTCCATCCAGCAGCCGCGCGCTTCGTCCAACGGTTCTGAAACCACCATCACGCCGTCGTCATAGACACGGTAATAGAGTGTCGGTGCCAGGTTGTCCGAAGCGTACCGTGCCGCAAAGAGCGTTTCTCCATCCGACCAGCCGGCGGCAAAACGCATGTGCGGCGTCGTTCCGGCATATTTGGACAGCGCTTCAGCCTCGAACACCGCGCGTGCCATGGCCGCACGCGGGTGCAGATCAAGACCATAGGCAAGCGCAACCAGAAACAGGCTTTCGCTGTCGGTGCCGCCGATTCGGTCGCGGTAGAGGTCGTCCGGGATCATGTTATCGAGGCGGCGACGTACCTTGTCGTAACCGCCAACCTGACCGTTGTGCATGAAGGTCCAGCGCTGAAAGGTGAACGGGTGGCAGTTGTCCCGCGAAGTCGCCGTTCCGGTGGACGCGCGTACATGCGCCAGAAAGTGGCGCGAGCGTATGTGTTTGGCGATCTGCAACAGGTTCGGATCCGACCAGGCCGGACGCACGTCCTTGTAAACACAAGGAATCTCGCGCTCACCATACCAGGCGACGCCGAAGCCGTCGGCATTGACGGACGTCTTGCAGGAAAGTGCGTTACGGCTCTGATCAATCAGCGAATGCGCCGGGTCGCAAATGACTTCTTCCAGATATTTCGGAGCTCCGCTCCAGGCAGCCCAGCGGCACATGTCGACTTGGTATCCTTCAAGCTGCGTCTTGCATTGCCTTGAACCGGGCGGTGGTTTCATCGCACGCGTAATCGTCCGCGGCCGGATAGGGATGCAACGCCAGCTCATCAACGGCGGCAATGATCCTGTCCGCCTTGTCTTCTGTCATGAGCACCGAAAAATTGAGCCGTGTCCAGCCGGGTTTCTTCAGTTCTTCACCGGAAAGAATGCCTGTCCGCAGCGCTTCGGACTGTTCCGGTCCGATATCCAGCAACCGGTGAGCATAAGGCCCCGCGCAGGCGCAACCGCCACGCGCCTGAATGCCATGAAGGTCCGACAGCATGCGGGTGACAAGCTGCTGGTGGACATAACCTCCACGCTCCAGATCACGCACACGGAACGAGAACACCGGCAACACGTGCGACGCCTTGTCGTTTCCAAGAATTTCAATGGCCGGATTGTTACGCCAGACGGCCAGCGCCCTCGCCCGCCAGGCGGCATTCCGCTCGTCCATCACCTGTTGTCCGATGGCTTCCTTGACCAGAAAGGCAAGGGCTGCGCGGATGTCGCCAATGACATTCGGTGTTCCCGCTTCCTCGCGGGCTGAAAGATTGCCGGAGTAGTCATGTGCCCAGGGCGACACGAAACGCACGGTGCCGCCTCCCGGAAAGACCGGTGTTGCCTTGCTCACGGCGTCCTTGCGCACGATCATGATACCTGAGGCGGCGGGTCCGCCGATGAACTTGTGCGGCGAGACGACAACGGCATCCTTCTGCGCATCCGTCCCGGCCTTCATGTCGACCGGCAGATACGGACCCGAGCCTGCACAGTCCCAGACGGTGAGAGCGCCGTAGCGCTTCAGCAACCGCGTGACCGCTTCGTCGTCGGTAACGATGCCGGTTACGTTGGACATCATGGAAAACGCACCGACGATCAGTCGACCGGAGCCTGCGTTGCGCAGCACATCTTCCAGTTCGGCAAGATCAGGACCGCCATTCTCTGCTTCGTTAATCTCGACAACCTCAGCCCCACTTTCACGCCATGGCAGAATGTCGGAATGATGCTCGTAGGGCCCGATCACGACGAGCGGATGTTCACCCCGCTCAGCCGCTGCGGAAACGCCAAGAAGATGCACCAGCCGGTTGAGCCCCGCCGTTGCACCTGAGCCGCAGAAAACGGTCGCATAGGTGTCATCTGCCCCGCAAATGCGCGCGATTTCAGACCGCGCTGCCTCGCGCATCCGCGTCATGGCGCTACCACAGTAGGAGGCTTCCGTGTGGCTGTTGGCGTAGACCGGCAGGATGTCTTCCAGAACGAACTCCTCGATCTGGCGCAAGGCGCGTCCGGAGGCCACGTAGTCGGCATAGATCAGCTCGCGTTCACCGTACGGACCGGAGACGGATTTCCCCTCGCCGATCAATCCCGTTCGCAAGCGGGAGATCAGATCCGGGGCCTTCAGATCCTCGATGAAATGATCGAGTGCGGTGCCAGTTTTGTGGGTCATCATATGCTCCGAAACGACTTTTCCGGATCATACGACCACTTTGGATGTGATTTCCTCACCTCATTCAATTGTCATACTTCTGAATTTGTGTCATTTGATCGAATATGGAGAAAAAATTCGATCAAATTGATCGCGCGCTGTTGCGCGCCCTGCAACGGGACGCCCGCCTGTCGCAACGCGACCTTGCAGACACGGTTGGCCTTTCCCAGAACGCTTGCTGGCGCCGGTTGAAAGCACTCTATGACAGCGGTTTGATCGAAGGGCACACGATCCGGCTGGATCCGGCCAGGATCGGGCTGAACCTCACCGTCTTCGTGATGATCCGGACCCGGCATCACTCCAAGGAATGGCTGGAGAGGTTCCGGAGCGAAGTGGTTTCCATTGCGAACGTGATTGATTTCTACCGGATTGCCGGTGATTACGATTACATGCTGAAAGTCGTTGCCGAAGACATGAATGCCTTCGACAGGGTGTATCAGCGCCTGATCGAGAAGGTCGATCTGGATACGGTCACGTCGTACATGACCATGGAATCGATCGCGGACGCCCGCGATCTTCCAATTTAAAGAGCCTCAGCGGCGGCGTCCGCCGCCTCCCCTGCGCACACCACCGCCAGAACGCTGGGGCCGCGCCTGCGGGCGTGAGCGCTGAACATTGCGCTGACGGTTGACCTGCCGGTTGCCGGCCGTTCTGGCCCGCTGATCCCGGCTCAAATGTGCAGGCGCCTGGGGCCTCGCTGCCGGACGCGTGGCCGGGCGGGTCGCAGGGCGCTGCACAGTTGGCTTCTGGACGCTCGGCCGCTGCACATTGGGACGCTCCGCCGGTCTTTGCACATTTGGACGTTGAACACTGGGACGTTGAACATTGGGACGCTCAACTTTCGGTCGCTGGCCGGCAGGAAGGTTGGTCGGGCGCTGAACGTTGGGCCGGTTCTGTGCCTTGTCGCCCAACGGTCGGTTGGCAAGGGCGGCCCCTGCCCCGGCACCAATCGCACCGCCAGCCAGTCCGGCGCTGACATCACCCGCACGATCCCGGATTGCGTCGCGGGATGGTGCGGCAACCTGATCCCAACGGCCTCCCTGGAATTTCTGCCACGTATCTCCGTCACGGCGATAAACGCTGCCGTCTCGGCCGGCGAAGACGTCACCCCGGCGATCAAGGTTGGCCACCTGGCCGAGATTGCCGTCCTTTTTCCAGCGCTGGACGGTGCTCGCCTGAACATCACGCGTGCGCGACCATTCCGGCCCGCTTACGACCTTGCCACCCCAGGAGCCATAAATGCCCCTGACCCCACCAGCCACGACACGGTTGCCGGTACGCGGATTATACGCGCTGATAAAGCCGGCACTGCCGCGCGGCCCGCTGATGGCGCCGCCGCGGATATAGCCGCCGGTACGGGGATTGTAGATACCGCCTCCGGCAATGCCTCTCAGCGGTCCATAGGCGTAACCGTAGCGGCCGAAAGTGCCCCGGACCGGGTTATAAAAAGCACCGATGCCATAGGTTACCGGTCGTGGAAAGTAGATGGGACGCAGACCCGGGCGATACCAGGGCCGGTAATAATATCCGGTGCCATAGACGAAGACGCCCCAGGACAGGAACCCGGCCAGATAGCCCATCGTATACCCGTACCAGACCGCACCAGGCTCGCTGTCGTAGATGCGAACATAGGTGGTGTTGTAGACCGGGGAAGACGGCGGAATGGTATAGATCTCGTCCGGCACGGCCGTTGCGACGGTAAACGGCCCCTGAGGACTGTCCCCCACAAACCAGACACCGTTCTGCAGCACGTAGTATTTCGCGCCGACCTGGATCACCTGGTCGCTGGTATTGACTGCATAGGACATCGACGTGCCGTCGATCTTTTCAAATTCCGGATCGCCCGCATAGGAAACGTCCGCACTGACGGAACCGACCTCGACACGGGCAGTTGTCGGAATGCTGGCTTTCAGCCTGGCCTGAGAGGCCTCCGAAGTGCCCGGAATGGAGGAGCGGACAGAATAGTAAGGTGCATCTTCCGGCAGGTTCTGAAAATCAGACGGCATGTCCGGTGTCGTGAACGTCCATGGCCCTTCGAGCGAGGCAGACTTGAACCAGCGTCCGGAGACGAGAATGTACCAGGTGGACGTGGATTTCAGGAAGAACACATCGCTGTCGGTGTTGGAGGCCCACTCAAGATCGGTGCCTTTTACCGGTTCCAGCGCAGGTTTGCCGTCAAAGACGATCATTTCCGCCGGTTTGTCGGAATAGATCACCTTCGGCGGCGCGTTGTCGGCAAACGGTTCGCCCGGGATCGCTTCCCTGGTTTCCTTCCAGTTGTCGTCATCGGGCAGAGATCCGATCAGATCCGGCAACTTGTCGACTGCTTGCCAACCGGCAGACACATCCTTGGTTTTCATCCAGGACTTTTCATCGCGAAGATAAAGCTCCCCGCTCTCATCGATTCTCAGAATGTCCCAGTTGCTGTTGACCACGAAGCTGAGGCCCTGGTCACCCTTGACGGGCGCAAAGATCGGCGCGCCTTCGGTCTGCACGAGAATGGCCGGTTCGGTGGAGATGAAAATCGGTGGTGCTTCCGAATTCAGGCCCTGGACATCGTCCATGCGTTTGTATTCGGCAAGGCCGGCGGTGATCCGGTCTTCCTTCACCGTGATTGTTCCGGTTGGCATGATCTTGCCGACCTGAAGTGACAGGTCGGTGAGCGACTGCCGGTCCAGTGCCGAAAAATCCAGCTCCGTCACCTGAAGCTGATTGATATCCACTTTGCTCTTGCCGGTGTCTGCCACAGTCGTGCCGCTGACGCCGATTACGCCAAACACCGGCTTGGTATCCTTGTCCTTGATGTATTCCGCGGCCACGAGCGCCTTCAGCGTCTTGAAGTTGTCCCACTCTGTAAATTGCGGCTGATAGAGCACCAGCGTGGCTCCTGCGTCGGTCTGGAAGGACCGGGGCCAGCCGGTTGTCTGTTCCGGTTCGCTGAGCTGCAGATACTGGCCGCTGACGAAGCCGTTCTGACCGTTGTAGCTGATGGAACACCAGGCGCCGCTATCGTCGCAGTTTTCCATCTCGACCTGCGTGCCGGAGGGGACGGTTCCGAGGGAACCGAAGTTCGTTCCCGGGCCTTGCCGGAAATTGACGTTGGCCGTCGTGACGGCAGGCGCGGCAAGCACCCCGTTGATGAAAACCGTTTGCAAAATCAACGTTGAAGACAATAGAACGGAGAGTGACTTACGCATTTGGACCTCCCAGGGGCCGGTTCGACCAGCTCTGTCAATGTCAGTGCATGTGTCTGCGTAGCTTCCGGAGCCTGCCTGGCCCCGCAACAAACAGAAATTTGCCGTAACGCCTATTCCTTGTGAGGGTCGTCACCGCCAAATCTTAGTTTGAGTGATATTCAATCCGCAAGATCACGTTGAAAAAAACCGCATTTCGACCAGGAGTTTATTGGAATGTTGAAACGCTTCGCTCTGCCAGCCGTTCTTGCGGGGATTGTGTCGATCGGCGCCTTCCCGCCAGCCGGTCCGAAGGAAGCCAGGGCCGAGGTCTTTTATTGTGAGAGCACGCGGACACCCAAGGGCACCGAGCCCTACTGCAATTTTCTGCTTTTCGACAAGGGCTTCACCCGCCACATGCAGGTGATTGTCGCTCAGGGAGCGCATCGGAACATCGATGTGAACGGCCGCTACGACCTATTTTGCGTCCTGGTGCAAAACCACAGGAACGTGCCCGACAACTTCGCTTACCGAAAGCAGCAATGCAAAAAGACGGATACCGGCCGCGAATACAAGGTACCGATCCGTGCCATCAACATGCGCCGCGGACGTGACGGCTTCAGTTCCAACAACGTTCAGTCCCTGTTGCCGAAGGAACGCTGGTAAGCCGAGACCTCACCTCCGGTGCAAATGAAAAAGGCCGGCACGACGGACGTCGCACCGGCCAGGTATCTGGAGGAAAACCGGCTTGTCAGCAGGCGACGGATGAAAGCGTCTGGGCCCGCAGCGTGACGGCTTGGCCTGTCCGGGCAGACTGCTGCGCCGCCAACCCCATTTCCACGGCCCGCCATCCATCTTCCAGCGTCACTTCCGGCGCCGGCTTTTCACCACGCACGACCGCAACGAAGCCTTCGTGCTGATAGAAGGTTGAGCCGTTGTGGTCGCCTGCGTCGAGGATCAGCGGATCGACCGGAATGTCGATCTGACGCGGCCCCTTCGGGTATCTTGGCGACACGACGAGCTGGGGAACCGGCGGCTCGCCGAGGTGTTCGGGCCAGAAGCGGCCGGGGCCCGGTACGAAGGCTTCGATCTTGCCTTCCGGACCGACCGCCGAAACCTCTTCCTGATACCGGGCGCCTTCAGCGAACATGCACAGTTCCAGCATGGCCCTGGAACCGTTTTCAAAGTCGACGATCACATAACCGTTGTCGAGGATATCCGGCTGCTCGCCGTCATAGATCTCATCCTTGTGGTTGGCGTCCTGTCCGGCGGAGGCCATCACACGGACGGGTTCGCATTTCATGATAAGCCGCATGAGATCGAAGAAATGGCAGCATTTCTCGACGAATGTTCCGCCTGAATAGCGGTTGAACCGGTTCCATGCGCCGACCTTGTCGAGAAACGGAAAGCGGTGTTCGCGGATCGTCAGCATCTTGATGCCGCCGGTGGCAGGCTCCGCCTGCTCGATCAGGGCGGCGATCGGCGGCATGTAGCGGTATTCCATTGCCACCCACACAGGCGCCGGATAGGACGCCTTGAAAGCCTCCAATTCGGCAACGTCCTTCGGATCGGTGAAGAGCGGTTTTTCGACGAGAAGCGGCAGCGGGCGCTTGCGGCGAATTTCTTCCATCTGCGGTACATGGCAGTGGTTCGGGCTGGCAATCAGGATGCAGTCCAGCTCTTCCACGTCCAGCAGCTCCGAAACGGATCCGACGAACTGCGCCCGGGGTGCAAAAAGTTCCGCCGCTTCCGCCATTCCGGCGTCCGGCTCGAAGATCACCGTCACTTCGGTGTCCGGCAGGAGTGCAATGTTGCGCAGGTGTTCACGCCCCATCATCCCGCAGCCAATGACGCCATATCTTACCTTTGCAGGCATTCAGTCCTCCATGCGTGGTGGCTTTCCCTGTCCACCTACTTCAAACGCTGCACGTAATGCGCCCGGTCCGTATCGAACCAGGTTCGCGAATATTCGACCGGTTTGGGGCGATCCGCCCAACTGAACCGTTCAATAAATCCAGTGAAGGTGCCCGGTTTCTTCTGAAAGATGTCAGGCGTCCAGTCCGGAAGCGCACCTATGGTGACCCGGTCTTCCGCGCGCACGATCCAGAACCCCAGGTGTTTCTGGTAAAAGCGGTAGAGGGAATCGGACAGGAGCTCGCGGCGGACGAAGCCAGCGTCCCCGTCCAGCCAGATTTCCTCGACAGCGATCATCACATCGTTGAGGAACCTCAAACGCCGGATGCGAGTGCCCTCCGCGCTGGTGCCGAAGGCTGGCAGGTCGTCGGGCTTGTCCATGCGCTGCACGTCAAGAACGTCCGCTTTCGGCAGACCTCCGCCAGTCAGAAGCTCCAGACGGAACATGGCGTAGACGCTTTCATGCGTGCCGCCCTGGCGTATGTAATTTCCCGACCCCTGTATCCGCTCGAGTAAGCCCTTTTGCGTAAGATCGGCAAGTGCCTTGCGCAGGGTTCCGATAGAGATACCAAGCTCCTCCGCCATCTCTCGTTCCGGCGGCAAGCGCTCCCCGTCGATCAGCCGACCAGACGCGATATCCCTGATCAAAAGCTCGCTTATCTGCACGTATAACGGCAACGCGGTCGAGGTTTGCGAGGCGGTTGGCATGACGGTTCGAAGGTCTCGTTTTCAAAATTGATACACTATTGATTTACATCAAACCGGGTGATATGCAAGAAGAAATCGAAGGCAGAATGAAGCCATTCGAAAACAAACGAAAATAGCGAAACCTCAATCGCGCCTCAGGTGACGCACGCCGGTTTCGCTTTTCGACAAGTTGGTCCAAGGGAGGCACTTCATGACCGTAGTCCCAGTAACGTCACCGGATCTCGATGCAGCGGAGGTATCCTGGTTCGCCGCATTGTGTTCCGACGACTACCAGTTTCTGGGCGTCCCCGAAGGCCACCTGCGGTCCTCCTGGGAGCATTGCTCCTCCATCGTCAAGACAGCCGAACAGCAGGGCTTTCGCAACATTCTGTGCCCGTCTTCCTATCAGGTCGGCCAGGACACACTGTCCTTCGTCGCCGGCTGCGCACCGATCACCGACAAGATCAACCTGCTTGCGGCCGTCCGCTGCGGCGAGATGCAGCCGATCATGCTGGCACGGACCATTGCCACGCTGGACCACATGCTTGAAGGCCGGTTGACGGTCAACATCATCTCGTCCGACTTTCCCGGCGAACAGGCCGACAGCAGCTATCGCTATCAGCGCTCGCGGGAAGTGGTGGAAATCCTGAAGCAGGCCTGGACCCGGGACGAGATCAACCACGAAGGCCAGATCTACAACTTCAAGGGCCTGACAACGGATCCGGTGCGCCCCTACCAGACCGGTGGACCCCTGCTCTATTTCGGCGGGTATTCGCCAGATGCGCTGGACCTGTGCGGACAGCATTGCGACGTCTATTTGATGTGGCCGGAAAAGATGGAAGAACTGGAAGGCCGCATGAAGGCGGTCAACGCAGTTGCCGAAAAATACGACCGGACCCTCGACTATGGCCTGCGCGTGCACATGATTGTGCGCGACACCGAGAAGGAAGCGCAGGAATACGCCGACTACATTGTGTCAAAACTCGATGAAGTTCAGGGAACGGCGATCCGCGAGCGGGCGCTCGACGCCAAGTCTCTTGGGGTGAGCCACCAAGCCAAGAACCGCGAGATCGCTGATGAATTCGGCTATATCGAGCCGAACCTGTGGACGGGCGTCGGCCGGGCAAGGTCCGGCTGCGGCGCTGCGCTGGTCGGCTCAACCGATCAGGTGATGTCCAAGATTGAGGCCTATCAGAAGATAGGCATCCGCGCCTTCATCTTCTCCGGCTATCCGCATCTGGAAGAAGCCAAGCATTTCGGAGCGCGGGTTCTGCCGAACCTGAAAACCTGTTCCCTGCCGCACGCATATGGCCGTGTCCCGGCAGAAACCCCGGCAACGCCGCTCGGCGAAGGAGTGCGCCGCTAATGGATCGCGTGAAACTTTCTGACACCCTGGAATTCTCCCGCCTGATCTACGGCATGTGGCGCATCGGCGACGACAGCGACACCTCGCCCGCCCATGTGGAACGGAAAATCCAGACCTGCCTCGACCAGGGTATCACCACGTTCGACCAGGCAGACATCTATGGTGGGTACACCGCAGAAGCCGTGCTGGGCGGGGCACTGAAAGCCAATCCGTCCCTGCGTGGCCAGATGGAAATCGTCACCAAATGCGACATCGTCGCGCCGGCCGGACGGTATTCCGATGCCAGGGTGAAACATTACGACACCTCGCGCGCTCATATCGAAAAGTCCGTCGAGACGTCCCTCACCGACATGGGCATCGAGACCATCGACCTGCTTCTGATCCATCGCCCGGATCCGTTTATGGACCATCACGAGACCGGAGCGACGCTCGACGATCTGGTCAAGAGCGGCAAGGTGCGCAGCGTCGGTGTCTCCAACTTCCGTCCCTGGGATTGGGAACTGCTGCAGTCGGCCATGTCGAACCAGCTTGCGACCAACCAGATCGAGATCTCGCTGAAGGAAATCTCGCCGTTCACCAATGGCGACCTGGCGTTCCACCAGCGTCTCGGCACCAGGCTGATGGCGTGGTCTCCGCTCGGCGGCGGCTCGCTTATTTCCGAAAGCGGAAAGCTGGGTACAGTCATGGATGACATCGCTTCGGAGGCCGGTGTCGACCGGTCCGCAGTCGCGGTCGCCTTCCTGCTGGCTCATCCGGCGCAGCTGTTGCCGGTCATGGGCACCAACAATCTGGAGCGCATCGCGCAGATCTCCGATGCGCTGAAAGTCAACCTGGATCGCGAAACCTGGTACCGTCTTTACGAGGCGGCTCTTGGAACAGAGGTGCCATGATGACCATGCAGAATGCCAATCATACCGTTACCTTCGAACCGGATGCCGAAAACACGCGCCTGTTGCGCGATGCGTTCAGCCGATTCGCCACCGGCGTTACCGTGGTGACAACCGGATCGGCCGACGGCCCTGTCGGCATTACCGCAAACAGTTTCTCTTCCGTCTCTCTGGAGCCACCGCTGGTGCTGTGGATGCCGGACAAGGGGGCGCGCAGGTTCCGCTACTTCGAAACCGCCGAGCATTACGCCATCCACGTTCTGAGCCACGAACAGGCAGAAGTCTGCAGCAGTTTCGTGCGCAATGCCCATGCCTTCGATCAGCTTCCCTACACGATCGACGACAACGGTGTGCCGCTGATCGAAAACTGCCTCGCCCGGTTCGAGTGCAGGAGGTTCACCGCCTATGAAGGCGGCGATCATCTGATCGTTCTGGGGCATGTTCTGCAGGCGGAGATGCGCTCGGGAGAAGCCCTGACG
Organism: Stappia sp. BW2; assembly: GCF_008107695.1. Classification (GTDB taxonomy): domain Bacteria; phylum Pseudomonadota; class Alphaproteobacteria; order Rhizobiales; family Stappiaceae; genus Roseibium. Next base: position 322,387 of record NZ_VIRG01000066.1, read on the forward strand.
TTTTACGCAGGCAAACTCGGACAAACCGCCCCAAAATAAGGGCGAAAAACGGGGCGACAAGCGGCCCGTTGAGGAGGAAAGTGACAGGCCTTCTGTTCTGTGTCAGGAGATCGCAGAAGACTGCTTCGCCACTTTAAACGAGATCAGCTTTCCGGTTCTCATGTTCGCGTACATGGCAACCGGTTGGTCCAGGGAGGAGCCCGGATGGGCATATTGCTGGCGGTCCTCGCACCGCTCGACTTCGTCAATTCGCTGCTGTTGCGGATTGGACGGGGCATCGGCATCGTCGCCGTGGCTCTGATGGTGATCGCGATCCTTGTGCAGGTCGTGTGCCGCTATGTCTTCAACAATGCCCTGCCCTGGCCGGACGAAGCAGCCCGTTTCTGCATGCTCTGGATGACGGGACTGATGGCGCCAACCGCGTTCCGAAGAGGCGGTTTCGTTGCCATCGACATGTTCACCCATTCCCTGCCCCGCTTTCTGGGCAGCGCCATATCGCTGTTCCTCCTGCTGATTTCGCTCGTGGTGCTGGTCGTCGCCCTGAAGATCGGATATTCCGAGGTTACGGGCTTTGGAGGCCGTTTCGCGACCGCTTCCCTCTATGTGCCGGGCAATCTTTCCTTCAGCGAATGGATCCGCGTCCCACGAAGCTGGATGATGGCTTCCATCCTCGTCGGGGTTTTCCTGCTGACACTCGTCAACATCGAACTGATCCTGCGGAACATCATCGCCAACTTCGGCGGCAGCGACCGATTGCCGGCCATTCCCGACCCCGACATGGCAGGAGCTGATTGATGCTGATCTGGTTCCTCCCCGTCTTTCTTGTCTTCCTGCTGATCGGACTGCCGGTTTTCTTCGGCCTTCTGGCTGCCCCTGGCCTTCTGCTCTGGCTGAACGGGCAGGAAAAGGACATCACGCTGCTTTACCGCAACGTCTACAATGGCATGGACAGTTTTCCTCTGATGGCGATTCCGTTCTTCATGCTCGCAGGCGAGCTGATGAACAAGGGCGGCATCACCTTGCGGCTGGTGGAATTCAGCCAGGCACTGATGGGACATCTTCGCGGTGGCCTCGCGCATGTGAACATCCTGTCGTCGATGCTCTTTGCCGGTCTGTCAGGTTCGGCAGTTGCCGACACCTCCGCCCTCGGGTCCATGCTGATCCCGGCGATGGAGAAACAGGGCTACACGAGACGCTTTGCGGCGGCGATCACTGCAGCGAGTTCCGTCATCGGACCGATCATTCCGCCGTCAGGCATCATGATCATCTATGCCTATGTGATGGGCGAAAGCGTTGCCGCGCTTTTCCTTGCCGGCATCGTGCCCGGCGTCATGGTGGGCATCGGTCTGATGCTGATGGTCAAGGTCATGGCCAACAAGTACGATCTTCCCAAAGCCCAGAGGATCGTCAATCCCGGCCAGACCCTGGCACCGGTCGAGTACTGGTTTTCCTTCGTTGTCCTGCGAGCGAACCTGGCTGCCCTGTTCACCACGCTTGCGGGGCTGATCGGCGGTGTTGCCGGGTTCGAAGACCTGTCCACCACAACCACGCTGCTGCTTTTTGTGGTCTTCCTTGTTGTCTCCCACTTCCTGTTGTGGAACCTCAGAAGCGCCGTCTCGGAGGATTTCCGGGTTGTGTGCAAGAAGGCCGTCGCCCCGCTGCAAACCCCGATCATCATTCTCGGCGGCATTCTGCTGGGCGTGTTCACACCGACGGAAGCAGCCGCGGTCGCGGTTGCCTATGCGCTTGTCATCGGTTTCTTCGTTCTGCACTCCATCAAGGTGTCCGAGATCCCGGGCGTCCTGAACAGGGCCGGCATAACTTCGGCAGTGGTGCTTTTGCTGGTCGGCGCGGCGATGGCCTTCAAGACCGTCGTCAGCCTCAGCCACGCGCCCGAAATCATGGCCGAGTTTGTCCTTACTCTGTCTGAAAACCCGCTGATCCTGCTGTTCCTGATCAACCTGTTGCTGTTCGTGGTCGGCATGTTCTTGGATGCGGGTCCGGCGATCATCATACTCGGGCCTATCCTTGGACCGATTTTCGTCAACCTGGGCGTCGATCCGATCCATTTCGCCATCATCATGAGTGTCAACCTGACCATCGGCCTGGCAACACCGCCAATGGGTCTGGTGCTCTTCGTTGCGGCCTCGGTTTCAAGAGAACGGGTTGAAACCATTGCCAAGGCCATTCTGCCGTTTCTGGCGGTGGAGATCGCGGTGATCTTCCTGATTACCTATATTCCGGCACTTTCGATGACGATCCCGCGTCTGACCGGATTTGCCCAATGATTATGAGCTTTTAAAGGGAGGAACCTCATGCTCAAAACTGCACTGAAAACGCTCACCGTCGCGGCAATGCTTGCCGGATCGTCGCTGAGCGCGCTTGCCGCGGACTACACGCTGCGTGCAACCGCCAACTCCAACGAAAACGACGAAGACTATGATGGCCTCGTCGTTTTCAAGAACTTCGTCGAAGCCGCCTCCAACGGTGCCATTGAAGTTGAACTGTTCATCGGCACCCAGCTTTGCTCCAACGGCGCAGAATGCCTGCAGGGCATTTCCGACGGTGCGATCGACATCTACATCTCCACCTCCGGCGGTGCGGCCGGGATCTTCCCGTATGTGCAGGTTCTCGACCTGCCCTACATGATGAGCGACGACCGGATTGCCGAACACGTGCTGTCCGGCCAGTTCACCCGCACCATGCGCGGCATGGCGCTGGAAGACTCCGGCAACACCATCCGCCTGATGACCATCGGCAACACCGGCGGTTGGCGCAACTTCGCCAACACCAAGCACCGTGTCGCCACGCCGGAAGACATGAAAGGCCTGAAGATCCGCACCGTCGTTGCCGACCTGCCGCAGGAACTGGTGAAGGCCCTTGGGGCGGCTCCGACGCCGATCCCGTGGCCGGAACTCTTCACCTCGCTGCAGACAGGCGTTGTCGAAGGTTCCAAGAACGGCATCACCGACATCATGGGCATGAAGTTCCCCGATGCGGGTCTTCAGTACGTCACCCTCGACGGTCACGCCTACATGGGCGCGCTGTGGTGGATGAACAACGAGAAGTTCCTGTCCATGCCGGAAGATCTGCGCCGCGTCGTTGTGGATGGTTTCTATGCCCTGCAGCAGGCAACCTTCGCCTCGCCGAAGCGCAAGTCGATCAAGGCTTATGAAGACTTCGTCGCTGGCGGCGGCGACCTCTACGTTCCGACCCCGGAAGAAAAGGCAGCTTTCAAGGAAGCTGCAGCCCCGGTCTATGACTGGTTCAAGGGCAATGTCGGACGTGGCGGCGAGATCTTCGGCGCTCTGGAAGAAGCTGTGGCAACAGCCGAAGCCGAAATCGATGCTGATCGCTCTGCCGATCTGAACTGACGAAACTCCGTGTCACGCCCTGCCTCAAAAGGGCGTGACACGTGCTATCGCTGCACAACGACGGCCCCTTCACAGGTCCCGACCGGTAGCGGCCGCCGACCTTCAATTGAACGGATACATCCAGACCTTGTAATCGCCGACCAGGATATGCGCCTTTTCAATCTCTTCCCTGGTCATCTTCTTGACCACCTCTTCCAGAGAGATCGCAGCGTCGGGGTCTCCCCCGATGGCGGAGAGCGTGTACCACATGTAGGCCCGCACGAGATCGGGAGCCGGCAGGCCACGGCCCACCTCGTAGTACCAGCCGACACCGGACTGTGCGCCGGGATGGCCCTTCATCGCACTTCTGAGATACCACTCGAACGCCCGCTGGTCGTCGCGCTCGACACCCAGACCCATGGCGTACATGACACCGATCAGCTCTTCGGCATCCGCGTTGCCGGAACGCGCCGCCGGCCAGAGTTCCTTCATCGCCTCTTCGTAGCGATTGGCCTCCATCAGGTCGCGCGCGGCTTCGATTTCCGCATGGGCGGTTGCCGTGCAAAGCCCAAGGGCGAGAAGAGCGGCGGTCAGCGTGGTCTTCATGTCTTGCGGTTGCTCCCTCTGGTGGTCGGCCTGTCGGTGCCAGCGTTTTCCGCCGAACTTCCGCCCCCACTGACGGACGATGACTTCATCGCGTTCGACAGAAAGCAGGCAGCGCTCGGCCAGCTGCTTTTTTACGACAAGATCCTCTCCGGCAACAGGAATATCGCCTGCGCGACCTGCCATCATCCAGCCCTTGGCACCGGAGACCGGTTGTCGCTCGGCATCGGCGAAGGCGGTGAAGGGCTGGGCCCAGAGCGGATTGCCGGAACCGGTGACAACCGCATTAAGAAACGGATTCCGCGAAACGCCCCAGGTCTTTGGAATTTGGGGGCAAAACAGCTTCACGTCCTGTTTCACGACGGCCGCCTGTCGATTGCCGACACCTTCGAGAACGGCTTCAACTCTCCGGCGGAAGAATGGCTGCCGACCGGGTTCAACTCCCTGCTCGCAGCCCAGGCCGTCTTTCCGGTTTCCGCCCAGTTCGAAATGGCGGGCAATCCGAAGGAAAACGAAGTCGCCGGCGCCATCTACGACCGCATCGACAACGCCTGGCCGATCCTGGCCAAGCGCGTCCGCATCATCCCCGAATACGGCCGCCTGTTTGTCGAGGCCTTCGACCACATCGACACGCCGGAAGCCGTCACCATCGTGGAGATCGCCAATGCGCTGGCGGCCTTTCAGGCGATGGAGTGGCAGAGTATCGACAGCCCGTTCGACAGATATCTGGCCGGAAAAGACAGCGCTCTCGAACCGACCCAGAAACGCGGGCTCGCTCTTTTTTACGGCAAGGCAAACTGTGCGTCCTGTCATTCCGGCAAGATGCTGAGCGACCAGCAGTTCCACGCCCTTGGCCTTCCCCCCTTCGGCCCGGGCCGCACGCGCAGGTTCGATCCGATGGTGCGCGATGTTGGCGTGATGGGTGAGACAGACCGTCTGGAAGATGCCTACCGGTTCCGGACCCCGATGCTGCGGAACGTCGAGCTGACGGCGCCCTACGGGCACAATGGCGCCTATCCCACGCTGGAGGGTATCATCCGGCATCACCTCGACCCGGACGGGATGCTGAAAGCCTGGAAACCGCAAACCGCCGCCCTGCCTCAGGCACCATGGCTGGACGCAATCGATTTCGTGGTCTGGAATGATGCCCGGGAACTGGCGCGCCAGGCCCATTTCAGAGATATTGAACCTCTCTCCTTATCGGATTCGGAGATTGCCGATCTTGTGGCTTTCCTGAAAAGCCTGACTGGAGCGCAGTCTGTTACGTCTCCGCCTTTTGGCATTCCTGCCACGGTCCCGAGCGGCCTTCCGGTCGACCGGTAAACATCAACAAGGATCTAGAGCTTTTCATGGTTAGTCCATTGAAAGACCGGGCAAGCCGGCTGTTTCCGGGTATTGCGATTGCCGGCCTTGTCGCCATCGCGGCGCAGTTCCTCAACGAGCACTATGGTGCGCCGGCCATGCTGATGGCCATCCTGCTCGGCATGCCGCTGAATTTCCTGTCGGAGGAACAGCGTACGGGCGAAGGCATCGCCTTTGCTGCCCGAACGCTGCTGCGCATCGGCGTCGCCCTGCTTGGTGTGCGCATCAGCGTGGAAATGGTGCAGCAACTGGGCCTGCCGTTTCTGCTGCTGGTAATCCTCGGCGTTCTGGCCACCATCGGATTTTCGCTGCTGATCGGCGGGCTGTTCGGGCGGGACAGGTTGTTTTCGTTCCTGACCGGCGGGGCCGTCGCCATTTGCGGCGCCTCTGCGGCCATGGCCATAGGCTCGATCCTGCCGAAGCGGGAGCACGCCGAACGCGATCTTGCCTTCACGGTAATCACCGTAACGGTGCTCTCTACCCTTGCCATGATCTTCTATCCAATTCTCAGCTCCTATCTGGGCCTTTCCATGGATGCGACCGGCGTTTTTCTTGGCGGCACAATTCACGACGTCGCCCAGGTCGTGGGGGCAGGTTTTTCAATCTCCGAGGAAACCGGAGACCTCTCCACCCTTGTCAAACTCATCCGCGTCACCATGCTGGCCCCCATTGTGCTGGTCGCCGCGCTCATCCTGCGCAAGAGCTCCGAGCCGGGCAGCGCCCGTCCCCCGATCATGCCGGCGTTTGTCGTTGCCTTTCTGGTGCTTGCCGCGCTCAATTCGTTCGGTTTCATTCCCCAGGTTGCCAAGGATGCCGCCGGCCATGTTTCCCGCTGGGCGCTGCTGGCCGCGATTGCGGCGGTGGGCATGAAAACGTCAATTCCGAAACTGCTGGAAGTCGGCGGTCCGGCCATCTGGATGCTCGTCACGCAAACGGCGTTTCTGGCGCTCTTCGTCATTGGCGGGATCTGGTTGATCGGCTGATCTTTTCATCAGCCTTCCGGCACACCATATCAGCACGTGAAACCCCGGTTCTTTTCAAGGGCCGGGGCTTTTCTTGTGCGGGCGAGTATGGAATATAGCTCGCACCTCTTTTGGCGGAACGGCCGATGCGCCGTGACAAGCCGGACCGGACTTGTTTCCGCCCAAACATTTCGAAAGCGTTTGGATGAAAAGCTACATCACCACCCCGATCTACTACGTCAACGGTTCTCCGCATATCGGTCACGCCTTCACGTCCGTGATGGCCGATATCCTGAAACGCAACCGGCAGGCGCTGGGGTATGACATGATGCTGTCCACCGGCGTGGACGAACATGGGCAGAAGAACCAGGAAGCGGCGGAAAAAGAAGGTATGTCCGTTGAGACCTACCTGGACATGCGCTGCGCGGAATTCCGGGCCGTCTTCGACCGCCTGGATGTGGCTTACGACTATTTCGTGCGCACCAGCCGCGAAGGCCACAAGACGGCCGTTGCCGGAATGGAGCAGTCGATCTTCGACAAGGATCTGATCGTCAAGAAGAACTACACCGGCACCTACTGCAAGGGCTGTGAAGAGTTCAAGAAGGAATCCGATCTGACCGAAGACGGTCAGTGCCCGCTGCACCCGACCATGAAGGTGGAGCAGACGGAAGAGACCAACTACTTCCTGAAGATGGAGCCGTTCCGCGAGCGCCTTCTGCAGCACATTGCCGACAACCCGGATTTCGTTCAGCCCGAAGCGTTCAAGAACGAACTGAAGCAGATGCTGTCCGAACCGCTGGAAGATCTTTGCATCTCCCGGCCGAAAGCCCGCGTGACCCTTGGTATCGAACTGCCGTTCGACACCGAGTTCGTCACCTATGTCTGGTTCGATGCGCTGGCGAACTACCTCACCAACATCAACTGGCCGGAAGCAGGCTACGAAAGCTGGTGGGCGGAATGCGAGCATCTGATCGGCAAGGACATTCTCAAGCCGCATGGCGTCTACTGGCCGATCATGCTGATGGCCGCCGGTCTGCCACTGCCGAAGAAGCTGTCCGTGCACAGCCACTGGGTTGGTGCGGGCGGCGTGAAGATGTCCAAGTCCATCGGCAACGTCGTCGATCCGATCGAGGTGATCGAGAAGCTGGGTGTCGATGCCTTGCGCTGGTACCTCGCACGGCACATGCGCGCGGACAGCGACAGCCAGATTTCGGTCGACTTCATCACCCAGTCCTACAACACGGAACTGGGCAACAAGATCGGCAATCTGCTGTCGCGGGCAGCGAAGTTCTCCAAGGCCCGTTTCGACGGCAAGCTGCCTGCACCAGGCCCCCTGTCAGCCGAGGACGAAGCCATCCGCAAGTCCGTACTTGCGGCGACCAAGGGCATGGGCGAATGGATCAACCTCGCTGAAATTCCGGCGCGCGTGCAGTCGATCATCACCGTCGCCGACGAAATGAACAACTACTTCGCCGAACAGGCTCCCTGGGATCTGATCAAGAACGAAGAGACCCGTGAACGCTGCCAGACAGTGATCTACGTAACGCTGGACAGCCTGCGTGTCGTCATGGAAGCGCTGACACAGGTAATCCCGGCATCCGCCGACAGGGCTCTGGCCATGTTGAACGCACCGGCTATCGCCTGCCCGTGGAAACCGGAACTCGACCGGCTGGAAGGCAATAGCGATCTCGGTGAAATCGAGACGCTCTTCCCGCGCGTTCAGTAAGACGCGGCGAGGATAGAATGGAACGAAACCACCCGGCGGCAGCCGCCGGGTGGTTGAACCTGGTGCTCAAACATCAGCCAGAACCCGCCTTGCCCGCCAGAGTGAAGAAAGCGGCCCGCCTGTTTCTTCAGCTGGCCTAAGAAATCATCTCAAGACCGGCCACTTCCATGGCCTTGTCAATTTCTCGGCGCGTTGCCTCGGTAACCGCAGTCAGTGGCAGACGGACCTCTTCCCTGCAAAGCCCAAGTCTGGACAGAGCGTATTTGGCGCAGGCCGCGGGCGGTTCCAGAAACATCGCTGAATGAAGCGGCAACAGTCGATCCTGATAATCCCGGGCAAGGTCGAGATTTTCGGCAAGCGATGCTCTTTGGAAATCCGCGCAAAGGCCCGGCGCCACATTGGCGGTCACCGAAATACACCCCCGTCCACCGTGGGCATTGAAGCCCAGCGCAGCAGCATCCTCCGCACTGAACTGTAGAAACGCCTTGCCACAAAGGGCCCTTTGTTTGCTGACCCGCTCCATGCTGCCAGTGGCATCCTTGACGCCGACTATCCGTGGCCAGCGCGCCATCTCGGCCATGGTTTCCGGCAGAATATCGATCACGCAGCGCCCGGGAATATTGTAGAGAATGATCGGGATCGCGCTGTTGTCGTGAAGAACCTTGTAGTGGCTGAGCAGTCCTGCCTGGTTCGGCTTGTTGTAATAGGGCGTCACCACCAGCGCCGCATCCGCGCCAACGGCTTCTGCGTGCTGTAGCATGTCGAGGGACTGTGCCGTCGCGTTGGAGCCCGTGCCGGCAATAACCGGAATGCGGCCAGCCACGAGGTCGACGACACGCTTGATGATGTCCTTATGCTCGATCTTGGAGACAGTCGGGCTTTCACCCGTCGTCCCGACAGCAACCAGCCCGTCGCTGCCCTCGGCTATGTGCCACTCCACCAGACGCTCGAGCGCTTCGATGTCCAGGTTTCCATCCCGGAACGGCGTGACAAGGGCGGGAATGGATCCCTTGAGTTCGAGCATCTGACATCCTCCCGGAGCCATGCCGCATGAGAGCGCCGCCCCGTGTCCATCGATTGACTTGCGTAACCGATGTGCCACCAAAAGCTTGCTTCTGGCAACCTGCTCTGCCCTTGCATGAACACCTTCCTGCGGTCAGGCAGCCAGAAACTCCAGACGATCATCCAGACGTGCCGGGGTGATTTCCAGAATTTCGGCGGTCACGACGCCTTCCGCAACGAAGGGATCCTCGTCAACGAAAGCTTCCAGCTTCTCCAGGCTTGCGCCATGGGCCAGAATCCCGCCGCCACGGTTCGGCTGCAAACTGCCGACCATCAGGAAGTATCCTTCCTCGAAGCCGCGCTGGATCCAGGCCTTGTGACCTTCCATCAGCGCCCCTGCTCGGGCCTTGTCCGCAAAGGTCAGTGTCACGACAAACATATTCGTCTCCATTCCAGTTTATGTGAAAGGCAAAAAAGGGGGATTACTGGCTGCGTTTTTGATCCGTTGCAGCCACGATGCCGTCCAGCCAGGTCAGGATCTTCGACACCTCGCGCTCGACATAGGCTGGGTCCTTGAACGCCTGGGCGAGCGTCGAGACGCCCTGGCTCCAGCCAAGGACATGCAAGGCATTGTCCCTGGAGTTTTCACCGCAGCCGAGTTCCAGGAACTGCTGCTCGAGCCAGTCCCCAAACAGAGCCATGATCTCGTTCGCCCTGTCCCCGGAGGGGTGATCGATCTTGGCAAGTTCCGTCGTCAGTGTGCCAACGGGGCAGCCATAGGCCATTATCTTCGCCTGATTGACGATGACGATCCGGATAAAACACTCGATCCGGTTTCGTGCGCCGTCTGCCGTCTCGTCCCATTTGGCGAGCAGCTTTCTACGGTCCGACAATCGTTTGTCGATGACCGCGTCCAGGATCTCGTCCTTGGTCTTGAAGTGATAATAGAAGTTGCCGCGCGAGATTTTGACCGCTGCGGCAATGTCGGCAAAGGACGTCTGTGCAAAACCCTGGGCATAGAAAAGGCCGTCCGCTGCATCAATGATCTGTTGCCGCGTTTCAGTTGCCGCCACCAAATTCACCTCCTGTTGCTTTCTCCTACGCGCCTCTAGGACACTTGACCTAACCGAGAATTAGGACAATCGTCCAAATTCGTCAAGCCCATTCGGCCGTAGACGGAAGGCGCTTTAAAACAAGGGCGCAGACGCACAGGGAACACGGAAGCTTCGCGATGCTTCCTAAGCAGTTTCCGTACGATTTCGTTGCGCCTCACATCAATGTGAAAGGTGGTTGCAGTATCTCCTGACACACCCTGTCAGGAGATCTCATTCAGGATGCCAGCAGGCAACAACGCCGAAGCCACATGATCGCACCCCGAAAAAAACACCATCATTTTCAACAACTTGTTGAATTTACCAACAATCAAACCTCAAATGCAGATTAAATGAAACAATGATATTTTTCATCAACACCATGCAACCAACCTCTCTGACAGCGCATTTACGCACAGGGTGGGCGCAATTTCCGGCATTGGAATGTCACGTTCGCTGCCTATCTAAGGTCCGCTTGGTGGCAGACACAGGTTCGGCTGGAGGCACAGCAGCCGGTTCCCGCGTGGAGGGATATATATGACTTTGCTGGATGGGCGGATGCAGGATGCACCGCATTCCGACGTAACGGACCTGTTCGATCAGGTCAGAGCGCAAACACTTGCGCTCGCCGCCCCACTTACTGCTGAAGACATGGGGCTGCAATCCATGGAAGACGCCAGTCCGCCAAAATGGCATCTGGCGCATACAACCTGGTTTTTCGAAGAGTTTATCCTAAAGCCTTCCCTGCCCGGCTATCAGCCACGTGATGATCGCTTCGCCGTCCTGTTCAACTCCTACTATGTTCAGGCAGGGCCGAGGCACACTCGGTCAAAACGGGGTCTGCTTTCGCGGCCCAGCGCGAACGATGTGCTTGAATATCGCTCACACGTGGAAGACGCCCTGCGCGAAGGGCTGGTCGGCTACGCGTTTTCGCTGGATCAGGACAAGCTTGAAGACCTGATCACGCTCGGGTGTCACCACGAAATGCAGCACCAGGAATTGCTGGTGACAGATCTTCTGCATGCCTTTTCCTTCAATCCTCTGCTGCCTGGCTATGTCGAAGCGAAACCGGCTCCGGTGAGCGCGGTAGAGGATGCAGAGTGGATATCCTATGACGGCGGCCTTCTTGAAATCGGCCACGACGGCTCCGGCTTTGCCTATGACTGCGAAGGACCGCGTCACAAGGTCTGGCTGGAGCCTTACCGGCTAGCGGACCGTCCCGTCACCAACGGCGAATGGATCGCCTTCATGGAAGACGGCGGCTACACCAATCAGACGCTCTGGTTGATGGAAGGCTGGGCCGTTCGCGAAAAGAACGGTTGGGACAGTCCCCTCTACTGGTGGCAGCAGGACGATCAATGGTGGACCTTCACCTTGCAGGGCCCCCGGCCCGTCGACCTTGCCGCACCGGTTGTCCATGTCAGCTACTACGAAGCAGATGCCTTTGCCCGTTGGGCAGGACACCGGCTGCCGACGGAGGCCGAGTGGGAAGCAGCTGCAGAGCCTAGCCTGATCGACGGCAATTTTCTGGAAAACGGAGCCTTTCTGCCGGTTGGCCGCAGACCCGGGCTCTGGGGCGACGTCTGGCAATGGACCAGCAGCGCCTTCAGCCCCTATCCCGGCTTCAAACCGCCCGAAGGGGCCATTGGCGAATACAATGGAAAATTCATGGTCAACCAGATGGTTCTGCGCGGCGGATCCTGCGCAACGCCGAAGGAGCAGATGCGGGCCTCCTACCGCACGTTCTTCTATCCACACCAACGCTGGCAGATGCTCGGCCTGAGGCTGGCAGGAGACCTATGATGACCAAACATGTATCGCCTGAAGCGCAGGCAGATCTGTTTCGCGACGATATTCTTGCAGGGCTCCTGAAAGACCGGAAGGTCGTCAGCAGCAAATGGCTCTATGACGATGTGGGGTCGCATCTTTTCGAAGCGATCACGGAACTCGATGCCTATTATCCAACCCGGACCGAGATCTCGATCCTGGAACGGAACGCAAAGAAATACCGCCGGCTTCCCGGGGCACGCGGAGCAATGGTGGAACTTGGCAGCGGATCCAGCCGCAAAACCGACCTGTTGCTGGACGCCTTTCCGGATCTGTCCGTCTATATGCCGATCGACATTTCAGCCAATCACCTGAAAGCCGCAGCCGAACGGGTTCGCCGTGCCTACCCGTCCTTGGCTGTCATTCCGGTCGCCGCCGATTTTACACAGCCCTTCGGTCAGCTCCCCTTGCTGCCTGAATTGCCTGTCCTGATCTTCTTTCCCGGCTCCACGATCGGCAACTTCGAAAAATCAGAGGCAGCGGCCCTCCTGTCGAACATTCGCTCCGCCATGCCGGAAGCAAGCCTGATCATCGGGGTGGACCGGCCGAAGGACGCCCAGGTTCTGCAGGATGCCTATGACGATCCGGCCGGCATCACTGCGGCGTTCAACCAGAACCTTCTGCAACGGATCAACCGGGAACTGGACGGCACTTTCGATCTCGCCGCCTTTGCGCATAAAGCCGTCTGGAACGTCAGTGAAAGCCGGATCGAGATGCACCTGGAAAGCAAGGCACAGCAGACGGTGACCATCGCCGGTGAAACCGTTGCATTTGCGAAGGGCGAGACCATTCACACCGAAAACTCGCACAAATACAGCGAAGACGCCTTCGAAGGCATCGCCCACGAAGGGGGATGGCAGATTACCGACGTCGACAGCGACGAGAACAACTGGTTCTCCGTCTACACGCTACAGGCCGCCTAGTTCCGGCCATACAGACGAACAGGTGAGGCTACCCTTTAGCCTCACCTGTTCCCGAAGCCGTTCCCTCACCTTGGAGCCCCTTTGACCTGCGCGTTCCCGCGCGTGTTTCTTTTTCTGTGACAGCAGCTTCCGATCTCCAAGAAGACCTTGATGTGTAAAAAACACGCATGAATTACGTGCGTGCGGCACGGGAAGTTTTCGCGCACGAAACATTTGTTTCACAAATTGACAATGCAAAAAACAAATGAAACAGTAACCGGATGGAAACCATTTCGCCGCCCCATCTGCGTTCCGCCATTTCGGCCAATTATGCCGAGTTGAGCGATGCTTTGCGGACAGCGGCGGACTATGTTGCTGAAAATAAAGTGGAAATCGCCACCCGCAGCCTGCGATCCATCGCATCGGCCAGTGGTGTTTCACCAGCAAGCTACACAAGACTTGCCAGAGCCTTGGGCTTTTCCGACTACGAAGCGTTGCGTGAGCAGGCCCGGAACGAATTAAGCCATCGGGGGCGGGACACGTTTCAGGACAAGGCCAGGAAGCTTCGCTCCGATGCCGACCTGCCTTTGTTGCCGCGCCAGGTTTCCGCCTGCATCGACAACATCAAGGCGCTGGTGGACGACATCGACCCGGCGGTTCTGCACGCCGCAGTCGACCGGCTCAGCCAGTCCCGAAAGATCATCCTGATCGGTGCCCTCGCCTCTGCGGGTTTCACCGACTATTTCGCCTATCTGGCGAAGTGGTTCGACGACAGGTGGATTGTTGCCGGACGCAACGGAGCGACACTGGGCAGCACGCTTGCGAGTATCACCTCGGAAGACACGGTCATTGTCCTGTCCAAACACCCTTATGCCCACCGTTCGGTGCGTGCGGTCGAAGTGGCTGCAGGAAATGGTGCACAGGTGATTGTCCTGACCGACAGCCACACTTTCCCGGCATTACAATTCGCGACTTACCACTTCATACAACGCACTGATAGTCCTCACTTTTTCTCGTCTTACGCAGCCACGCTCGTGCTTATCGAAACCATCACAGGCATGCTGGTTGCGCGGGCCGGAGCCGAGGCGGAAGCCCGGATCCAGGAGGTCGACAGACACAATCGTCTGCTCGACGAATTTGAAAACGTCTAGCGTGGATCGCCATGCCGGACATAAGAAACGAAACAAAGGGAAGCCAAGTCAAATGATGATGAAACTGAACCTTGCGGGCGCCGTTCTGGCGACCAGCATCGCATTCTCCGGCGCAGCCTCTGCAGAGCAATTCATCACCATCGGCACCGGTGGTGTGACTGGCGTCTATTATCCGACGGGCGGCGCCATCTGCAGACTGGTCAACAAGGGCCGGAAGGATCACGGTATCCGCTGCTCCGTGGAATCCACCGGCGGGTCCGTCTACAACATCAACACGGTTCGCGCAGGCGAATTGGAATTCGGTGTTGCCCAGTCCGATTGGCAGTACCACGCCTATAACGGAACCTCGAAGTTCGAGGACAAAGGCCCGTTTGAAGACCTGCGCGCCGTCTTTTCCGTACATCCCGAGCCGTTCACCGTCGTTGCCCGCGCCGATAGCGGCATCAAGTCCTTCGAGGACCTGAAAGGCAAGCGCGTCAACATCGGCAACCCGGGCTCCGGTCAGCGCGGCACCATGGAAGTTCTGATGGAGGCCATGGGCTGGACCGCCGACGACTTCGCGCAGGCAACCGAGCTGAAGGCCGCGGAACAGTCTGCCGCCCTTTGCGACAATCAGATCGACGCAATGGTCTACACGGTTGGCCACCCGTCCGGCTCCATTCAGGAAGCCACCACCGCGTGCGATTCCAAGCTCGTGACCGTTGACGGCCCGGTCGTCGACAAGCTGATCGACGACAACAGCTACTACCGCAAGGCCACCATCCCGGGCGGCATGTACCGCGGCAATGATGAGGACGTCACCACGTTCGGCGTCGGCGCGACCTTCATCACCTCCGCGAAGGTTGACGATGAAGTCGTCTATACGCTGGTCAAGTCGGTCTTCGAGAACTTCGATGCCTTCAAGAAGCTGCATCCTGCGTTTGCCAACCTGACGCCGGAAGAAATGGTGAAGGACGGTCTGTCCGCACCGCTGCATCCGGGCGCTGCGAAGTACTACAAGGAACAGGGCTGGATCAACTAAGCCCTTCATTCAATGCGGGCCCGGTCATTATCCGGGCCCGTTTCTCAGCTGCGGCCCATTGACCGACAGGCGGGCCAAGGCATTTCATATATCAATTGACAGATGCCACGGCCAGCGTGGTTTTCGGGTGCCAGCCTCGCGCAACACATCCGTTGCGCTTCAGCCGGAAGACCGGGGGGAACTTCATGTCTGAGCAGAACCAGCCGAACGAACGGGACCAACGACAGGGACTATCCGAAGAAGAACTTCAGGAACTCGTAGCGTCCTCCGATTCCGGGTCCAGAAACCCTGCGGGATCCGTCGGGCTGCTGATCGCCGGCGTTGCACTGATCTGGTCCTGTTTCCAGGTTCTGCTTGCCTCCCCCATCGTCTATTACGTGCTGCCGTCCGACATCATCAACAACAGCCGTCAGTTTCACCTGGCCTTCGCAATGTTCCTGGCTTTCATGGCCTATCCGGCGCTTACGAGCAGCCCGAGACATCGCGTCCCGATCCAGGATTGGGCTCTGGCAATTTTCGGCGCCTTCATTTCGCTCTACGGTTTCTTCTTCTACGAAAAGATCGTTGCCAATGGCGGGCTTGCGGACAACATGGACAAGTGGTTCGCGCTTGCCGGCATCGTTGTTCTGTTTGAAGCCGCGCGCCGGGCGCTAGGCCCGGCCATGGCCATCGTCGCAACCGTTTTCCTGCTCTACGTCTTCTTCGGCTCTTCCGAATGGGTTCCGGAGGTCATCCGCTGGAAGGGCGCTTCGCTGCAAAAGGCGATGAGCCACATGTGGATCACTTCGGAAGGAGTCTTCGGCATCGCGCTCGGTGTTTCCACCAAGTTCGTCTTTCTGTTCGTGCTTTTCGGTGCCTTGCTGGACAAGGCCGGAGCGGGCAACTACTTCATCAAGATGGCCTTCGGTGCGCTTGGCCACCTGAAGGGCGGCCCGGCAAAGGCAGCCGTCGTCGGCTCTGCGGCCACCGGCCTCATTTCCGGCTCGTCCATCGCCAACGTTGTCACAACGGGCACATTCACCATTCCGCTGATGAAACGGGTCGGCTTCACGTCCGAGCAGGCAGGCTCCGTCGAGGTTGCCTCTTCGGTGAACGGTCAGATCATGCCTCCGGTGATGGGAGCCGCCGCCTTTCTGATGGTCGAATACGTCGGCATTTCCTATGTCGACGTGATCACCCACGCCTTCCTGCCGGCCGTGATTTCCTACATCGCGCTCGTCTATATCGTGCACCTGGAAGCCGTTAAGCGGAACATGCCCACCATCGGGCACAAGTCCGTCTCAACCCTGCGCACGATCATCGGCATGTTCGTCTTCTTCGCCGCCTTTGCAGCGCTTTGCTACAGTGTGCAATATCCGGTCGGCTGGGTTGTCGCCCTTGTACCGGAAGGCGCGTCCTGGGTTCTTGCACTGCTGGTTTTCGTTGCCTATCTCGCCCTTCTGAAACTGGCCGCAAGCGTCGACGATCTTCATCCAGATGATCCCAACGCAAAAGAAATCACGCTTCCGGATATTTCGCAGATCTACAAGGCAGGCCTTTACTACCTGCTGCCGATCGTCGTTCTGGTCTACTTCCTGATGATCGAGCAGAAGTCGCCTGGCCTTTCCGCCTTCTGGGCAACGGCACTGCTTTTTGCGATCCTTCTGACACAGCGCCCCATCAAGGCGATCTTCCGCGGTGAAAGCGAGACCGTCGAAGCCTTCAAGGCAGGTGTCGTCGACCTCGGTCACGGCATGATCGACGGTGCGCGCAACATGATCGGCATCGGTCTTGCCACGGCGACCGCCGGCATCATCGTCGGCACGGTCACACTGACCGGTATCGGCCAGGTGATGGCGGATCTCGTCGAGTTCGTCTCAGGCGGCAATCTTGTGCTGATGCTGATCTTCGTCGGCATCCTGTCACTCGTGCTGGGCATGGGGCTGCCGACAACAGCCAACTACATCGTCGTGTCTTCCCTGATGGCCGGTGTGGTGGTCGAACTCGGCGCGCAATCCGGACTGATCGTGCCGCTGATCGCCGTCCACCTGTTCGTCTTCTACTTCGGCATCATGGCGGATGTGACGCCACCAGTGGGGCTAGCCTCCTTTGCCGCGGCGGCGGTGTCGGGGGGCGATGCGATCAAGACAGGGTTCACCGCATTCTTCTATTCCCTGCGGACCGTCGCCCTGCCCTTCGTCTTCATCTTCAACACCGATCTTCTCCTGATCGACGTCACGGTCACCCAGGGCATACTCGTCTTCATCATGGCGACGATAGCGATCCTGGTGTTTACCGCCGGCACGATGGGCTACTTCCTTACCAAGAACAGGATCTACGAAAGCGTCGCCCTGGTGCTGGTTGCCTTCATTCTGTTCCGTCCGGATTTCTTCATGAACCGGATCCAGCCTCCGTTCGAGATCGTCTCTCCGGACCATTTCGTCCAGGCGGTTGGCGATGCGCCCACAGGAAGCGAAATCCGACTGGTGCTGAGCGGCCCGGACTTCGATACCGGCAAGACGATGGAAACGCGCATCGCGATCACGCCCGGGAGCGAAGACGGCGGAGAAGCGAGGTTGCAGGCGCTTGGCCTGACGACCATTGAGGAAGACGGCGTTCTGAAGCTGGATGAACCCTTCCCGGGAACGCCCTACTTCGAGCAGCTTGGCACCTTCGACTTCTATGGTGACGAACCGGTGATCGTGAAGGAAGCCCGGCTCGAGGCCGATCAGTGGCCGAAGGAACTGATCTATATTCCGGGGCTGCTGTTTCTCGCCATCATCTTCCTCCTCCAACGCGCCCGTGCAGGCCGGACCACCCGTGAAGAAGGAGCAGCGGCATGACGAAATCCATCCTGTGCGCCCTCGATGTTCAGCACGAAAACGACACCATGGTGTTGCAGACGGCTGACAAGCTTGCCCGTCTGGACGATGCCCAGCTCGATGTGATCACCGTTGTTCCGAGCGCCGGCATCAATCTTGTCGCCTCCTACTTCGATGAGAACTTCCAGGGCCAGATGGTGGCGGACACCCAGAAAAAACTGGTCGAGAAAGTCTCAAGCATTCTGGGGGCGGAAAGAAACAGCGAAATCCGTCATCTGGTCGCCACCGGCTCGATTTACGAGGAAATCCTGGAAGCGGCAAAAAAGACCGGGGCGGACCTGATCGTCATCGGTTCCCACCAGCCGCATTTGAGCGAATTCCTGCTCGGGCCCAATGCGGCCCGGGTCGTGCGTCACTCCAAGTGCTCGGTCTATGTTGTGCGCGACTAGGGTATCAGCCGACTGAAAGAAGTGCGTCTTTCATCCGCTCGGCTTCCACGCCGAGCGGCCGCATGTTCGGCCAGGCAATGAAATAACCCATTCCCGTCTTGAGCGTGGCGCTGTCCAGCGGCACGAGGCGGCTGGAGGAAATCTCCTCCTGCAACAACGGCAAGGCGCCGAGCGCGAGCCCCTGCCCCTTCAAGGCGCGCCCGATGGACTGGTTGTAGCTAGCACATACGTGAACAGGCCAATTCTTGAGTTCCGTTCTCCCGGTTCGCTGGATCCAGCCCGGCCAGTCGATCCAGTTTGGCGCCAGACGCGGGTAATTGAGAAGCGATGGCGATAGTCCGTTCCCGCCGTGCAGCACATGCTCGATAACCTCCGGCGTCCCGACCGGGGTCAGAACCTCCTGAAACAGCAGTTCCGACTGCCAGCCCGGAAACCGGCCGTCGCCATGCAGGATGACAAGGTCGTGCTCCGGTTTGAGGAGGTCCCCCAGGTCGTCTGCCGTTGCCAGATTGAACAGACAGGCCTCTTCGGAAAGCGCAAAGTCCTTTAGCCTCGGCTGAAGCCAGAAGGCAGCGAGTGCCGTTACGGACGCAATCCGCACGACGGGCCTCTCCGGCACTTTCAACGCGCTCAGCGCCTGTGTCAGATAGTCCAGCGTCATGCCTGTCTTCTCAGCAAGATATGTCCCAGCTTCCGTTGGCTGAAGCCTTCGGCCGGACCGCTCGAACAGGTCAACGCCCAGCCACTCTTCCAGCTGCCGGATGCGTTTGGAAACGGCGGCCTGGGTCACGAAGAGTTCTTCGGCGGCCTCTGTGAAATTCAGATGACGCATGGCGGCTTCGAAGAAGACCAGCGTGTCGAGCGGCGGAAGGGACTTTCGATAGGCTTGCATTACCAAAAGTTATCTAACGACCCGAATTTTTCCAACCTTTTAAAGCGTCATCGACCGCTCGATATTCCAGTCAGTTGAACTGGAGACGATGACAGATGGCGGAACTGGACTGGCATGCGGAGCGCAGCGACCTTCAGGGTCTGGCGCAGCTCGACCGGGCACCCGAGGTGGACGGCATAGACCTTGTGGCCGTTCGCACATACCGGCAGCAACGTGTCCGTCAGAAGATGGCCGAATATGGCGTCGACGCGGTGATCCTGTCCGATCCGGTCAACATCCGCTATGCGACCGGTACGCGGAACATGCAGGTGTTTTCCATGCGCAATGCGCCGTCGCGTTACCTGCTTTTGACCCAGAACCGCGCCATTTTGTTCGAGTTCACCGGCTGTCTTCATCTTGGCGAAGGGTATGAAACCGTCGATGAGGTCCGTCCTTCGAAAACCGCAAGTTTCGTTGCCGCAGGGCCTCATATTGCTGAACGTGAGCGCGCCTGGGCCGCGGAGATGGCGGATACGATCCATGAGTTGACGGGTCTGAAGGATGCCACAGTGGGATTGGAACGACTGAATGCGGGCACAGCCATCGCCCTGAAAGAGGCCGGTCTCAACGTGGTTGATGCCCAGCAGCCCGTGGAAATGGCGCGCGCGATCAAGTCACCGGAAGAAATGAAATGCGTGATTGCCTCCTTGCGCGCAACGGAGATTGGCGTCGGCAAGCTGCGCGAGGCCATCCGCCCGGGGCTCACGGAGGCCGAACTCTGGTCGGTGCTGCACAAGTCGATCATCGAGCAGAACGGCGACTACGTCGAAACGCGGCTCCTGAACGCGGGATCGCGCACCAATCCGTGGTTCCAGGAAACATCGGACAATGTCATTGGAGAGAACGAGCTGATCGCTCTCGATACGGATGTCGTTGGCTGCCACGGTTACTACGCAGACTTTTCCCGAACCTTCCATTCCGGCCCGGATCGGCCGACAGTCACCCAGCGCGAGCTTTACAAGGTTGCCTATGAGCAGGTTCACCACAACATGGGTATTCTCAAGCCCGGCATGAGCTTTCGTGATTATGCCGACCGGGCGTGGAACATCCCCGAGCGCTACTATGCCCACCGTTACTACCTGTCCGCCCATGGCTGCGGCATGACCGGCGAATACCCTTACCTGTATCACCACGGCGATTTTCCGGATGCCGGCTATGACGGTATCGTGGAGCCAGGCATGACGCTTTGCGTAGAAAGCTTCATTGGCGCGGAAGGGGCGAAGGAAGGCGTGAAGCTGGAACAGCAGGTCTTGATCACCGGAACAGGCATAGAGACCCTGTCCCGGTTTCCGTTTGAGGCACATCTGCTGGTTTAGGGTATGGACCTAACGGCTCAGCTGCGAAGCGCCAGGAACAGGGCGAATGCACCGACGAGTACAAGGCTGGAGGCCCAGACGCGGTCAAGATTGAACCACGCCTTTTGCAAAAACCTTAGGCCCAACCAGCAATAGACACCGATTGCAAGAACACCGCCGGCAAATGCCATGGCGAGCGTGTGAACCGCTGCGACCAGCAACGCCATCCTCACATCCGCCCCCATGAGCGTGCCAGCCGCCGCGTGGCCCGCCTCCTGCTCCATCGCGCAGATGCCAAGATAGATCGGCACGAGCATCAGCCCCGCCCCATGGGCGATTGCCACCAGAAAGGACCATAGGCCGAGCTTTGCCGGTGAGATCCTGGCCAGAAAGCGCGGATGGCGATCGGTGATCAGCAGGTAAAGCCCCATGCCGATCACCAGACAGGCGGCGCTAATGCGGATTTCCCGCTCCAGGTTCACCAGCGTGACCATTGCCGAAAAGGGCAACAGAACAACCAGCATCGCCGCCAGATGTCCGGCCGCCAGCAGGATCAGCGCACGCGGCAGGGCCAGCGCACGCTGCTCCATCAAGGCGGCCGACACAGCCAGGGGCCATCCCATGCCCGGGTTCAGGCCGTGATATAGCCCCGATGCGATGACGGCCCACCAAAGAGCCGTCACACTTGCCTCTTCCAAAACCTAGACCGACGGGAAGCAGAAACTGTCGGTCGAGCAGTCGCCCCCCTCAAGCCGGATCTGGTGCGACCGGTAGCCCTTTGGAAAGTCGACCCAGAAATCCGGATCGAGCGTCAAGCCGCCTCCGGTTGCCACCCGGGCCATCACCATCGCCGCCCCGCCCTCTCCGGGATAGAACTGATCGTCCCATGTGGAATAAAGCGAATTTGTCCAATAGACCCGCTGGCCGTCCCGGCTGATCTCGACCATCTGAGGGCCGTAGCCGAAAGTCTTGCCGTTCGGATGTTTGGTCTTTTTTACAATTCCACCGATCTCGACCTTGCCCGCAAGCACCGGCTTCATCGGGTCTGAGACATCATACTGGTGCATCTCGCCCGTGCCCCAGCAGGCGACATAGAGATATTTGTCGTCGAGGCTGAGATCGATGTCGGTCACCAGCGGCGGAACGGCGGAAAAACCTTTCAGCAATTCTGGCAGGTCCGCAGGGTCGGCCGGTTGTGGGTCAATGGTGATGGTCTTCTTGGCTTCAAACGTGCCGTCGTCCTTGCGCCACCAGGTGAAGATCGCCCCTTGCAGGTTGGTGGTGTCAACGACAACGCCGCAAAAGCCGTATTGTTTTGCGGGATCGTGGGCGGGACGAACCTCCAGGGCCATCTGATGGTTTTCGCCCAGATCGATGGTCTGTATGTTTTTCCGTCCGCGCAGATCCCAGAAATGCAGGCTGTGGCCGTATTTGTTGGACAGAAGATCTTCCGCGACGAGACCGTTTTCGAATTGCGGCGGCAGCCCCCATTCGGACGACACCATGTAGTCTCGCGGCAGGTTCCACCAGAAATCATAATGTTTGTCCTGGACGCCGCGATCCATTTCGTACCGGCCGAGAATGTCAAAGGTCTCGCAGTCCATGATGAAGATGCCTGGAGGCCCGTCGGTGCCGTCAGCGCCACCGCCGCCAAGGGTCGAGACATAGATGCCCTCCGGTCCGCAATGGATCGTGTGCGGGCGGGAATAGCCTGTCTTTGCAAAGAGTTCTTCCGGTTCGATGATCTTGTGAATCTTCGCCTGCAGCGGCTCTTTCACATCGATAATGTAAATGCGCGACGACCGGATGCCCGGAATGATCAGATAACGGCGCTCCAGAAAGGCGTGGCCCGTCAAGGGCGACAGGGCCGACGAACAGGCGTTCCAGCCGAAATGGTGGAATTCGTCGCCCTTGTTCGGCATGAAGACGGAATGCACGATCTTGCCGTAGTCCGGGCTTTCCGGATCGACATTGACGACGGCAAGGCCGTCGGGCTGCGAGAAATCGGGACTGAGCATCAGTGTGAATGCCAGTTTTTCAACTGGCGCTTCCATCGCCATGCGTGGCGTCGGATAAAAACTCGGATCGGGCCTCAAATTCATGTCGTCCTCCCTCAACGTGATGACATTCAAGACGGGATGTCCGCATTCCTTTTCTTGTTTTTGCCGACCTCCCGAATACGTCTCCAATGCTGCTTCTCATGCGCTTTGCACCCGGGTTTTGCCGATGATCTTCTACCGGACAAGCGGCCATTCCGAGTGCAATTCCAAAAGAATGCCTGAAATACGAGCACGGGTCGATGGCGAAAACGCATTCCAACTTCTTGAGAATACATAGAACGCCAAACTTCAATCTCGCCTTCAACTGCAACGGGATTTTCAAGATGCCCGCGTCGACGCAATTATTTGCTCTTGTCCTAAAATCAACCCTAGGCAATCCTGCCATGACCGCCTATCTAATCGTAAGATTGCGATGGATCACGTTGTCCATTGCTCTGTTCTTATCATCCGTTTACCGCACGACCCGTTCCGGAGACTTGCCTCATGAGTGACCCGACCTACACCCCGCCTAAAGTCTGGACCTGGGAACAGCCAAGCGGCGGCCAGTTTGCCAGTATCAACCGGCCTGTTTCAGGTGCGACCCATGAAAAGGAACGGCCCGTCGGCAAACACCCGCTTCAGCTTTACTCCCTGGCGACCCCGAATGGCGTCAAGGTGACGGTGATGCTCGAAGAACTGCTCGCGCTCGGCCACAAAGGCGCCGAATATGATGCCTGGCTGATCAAGATCAACGATGGCGATCAGTTCTCCAGCGGCTTCGTTGAAGCCAACCCCAATTCCAAGATCCCGGCGCTGGTCGACCACTCGACCGACACTCCCACCAGGGTGTTCGAATCCGGCTCCATTCTGCTGTATCTTGCAGAGAAGTTCGGTGAATTCCTGCCCAAGGATCCTGCCAAACGCACCGAAACGCTGAACTGGCTGTTCTGGCAGATGGGGTCAGCTCCCTATCTCGGCGGCGGTTTCGGCCACTTTTATGCTTATGCGCCGGAAAAGTACCAGTATCCCATCGACCGTTTTGCCATGGAAGCCAAGCGGCAGCTCGACGTTCTCGACAAGGCGCTGGCCGAACGCCCCTACATTGCGGGCGACGACTACACCATCGCCGACATGGCGATCTTCCCCTGGTATGGCGGAATGGTCCTTGGCCGCGCCTATGATGCAGCCGAATTCCTGTCTGTTCACGAATACAAGAACCTTCTGGCCTGGGCCGAGAAGATCGATGCACGTCCGGCGGTTGTCCGTGGACGCAAGGTGAATCGGACCTGGGGCGAAGATCACGAGCAGCTTGCAGAGCGTCACGATTCCGCTGATCTGGATGCAAAGGCCGCTCTGGACCCGGCCGCAGAATAAATTTTATTTGGCAGCGGTTCTGTTTTCAGGAACCGCTGCTCCAATTTTTTACACGATCAGTCTTGGATCAATGTGGCCGGATATTTTAGGCGGCCGGGAAAATTCACTATTTCCGGGCCATTTTTGAGTATTCCGGTTTCGGAATGTCCTTTCTCATAGTTTCCAATACCCTTGTTTTGTAAACCCCGTTAAATTTATATCACGCAGCTCTGATTGTGCGTTGCGGCAATACCCGCCAAATTCAGTCGGAAGACACCTTGTCATAAGTAAAATTTTCGTTTCTAAATCTCAGCACGTTTGTGAGGGACAGGGCGCATGGGGGCAGCTTGTTCGCCGAACCGGCCAACCTGCCCCCTCCACGGGCCATTTCCTCGACACTTGCTGGAGAGACGTATGCCAGAAGCCCTAACGATAGGCGCACCAAAGGAAACCTTCCCCGGGGAAAACCGTGTGGCGATGACACCGGACTCCGCTAAGCAGTTGCAGAAGCTCGGCTTCACCTGCCTTGTGCAAAGCGGAGCTGGAACTGCCGCCGGATTTTCCGACCAGGCTTATGAAGAAGCCGGCGTCGAAATCGTCAAGACAGCCGCCAACCTTTGGAAAAAGTCGGACATCGTGACCAAGGTCCGGCCGCCGAACGACAAGGAATTGGGCTATCTGACCAAGGACAAGACCCTGATTTCCTTCTTCAACCCGGGCGGCAACACCGACGGGCTTGAAAAAGCGAAGGAATCGGGTGCGAACGTCATTGCCATGGAAATGGTGCCGCGCATCTCGCGCGCCCAGAAGATGGATGCTCTCAGCTCCATGGCCAACATTGCCGGCTACCGGGCCGTGATTGAGGCAGGCAACAACTTCGGCCGCTTTTTCACCGGCCAGATTACGGCTGCGGGCAAGGTTCCGCCGGCGAAGGTGCTGGTTGTCGGCGCAGGCGTTGCCGGCCTTGCCGCCATTGGCACCTCCACATCGCTCGGTGCAATCACCTATGCGTTTGACGTCCGCCCGGAAGTGGCCGAACAGGTCGAATCCATGGGCGCAGAATTCGTCTACCTGGATTTTGAGGAAGAACAGCAGGACGGCGCCGCGACCGGCGGTTACGCCAGCGTCTCCTCTCCGGAGTTCCGTGAAGCCCAGCTTGCCAAATTCCGGGAACTGGCTCCGGAGATGGACATCGTCATCACCACGGCGCTGATTCCAAACCGTGACGCACCGAAGCTTTGGCTGGAAGACATGGTCAAGGCCATGAAGCCGGGCTCGGTCATCGTCGACCTCGCTGCCGAACGCGGCGGCAACGCGGAAGGCACGGTGAAGGACGAGAAGGTCGTCACCGAAAACGGTGTCACGATCATTGGCTACACCGACTTCCCTTCGCGCATGGCGGCTCAATCCTCCACGCTCTTTGCCACCAACATTCGCCACATGCTGACTGACCTGACCCCCGAAAAGGACGGTCAGATCGTTCACAACATGGAAGACGATGTCATCCGTGGCGCAACGGTGACCCATGAAGGTGAGATCACCTTCCCGCCACCACCGCCGAAGGTTCAGGCAATCGCGGCTAAATCGAAGGAAAAGCCGAAGGAGCTGACGCCGGCAGAAAAGCGCGCGGAGGAAGCGGCTGCCTTCAAGGCACAAACGAAACAGCAGGTGACCCTGCTGGCAATCGGCGGCTTGCTGTTGCTGCTCGTGGGCCTCATCGCCCCGGCCAGCTTCATGCAGCACTTCATTGTCTTCGTGCTGTCCGTGTTTATCGGTTTCCAGGTCATCTGGAATGTCAGCCACTCGCTGCACACCCCCTTGATGGCTGTCACCAACGCCATTTCGTCGATCATTATCCTCGGCGCGCTGATGCAGATTGGATCCGGATCCTTCCTGGTCATCCTGCTGGCTGGTCTCTCCGTCTTCATGGCCGGGATCAACATCTTCGGCGGTTTCCTCGTCACCCGGCGCATGCTCGCCATGTTCCAGAAATCCTAAGGAGGCCGGCAGATGGAATTCGGTTTCACGACCGCCGTTTACGTTGTTGCGGCTGTTCTGTTCATCCTGTCCCTGGGAGGCCTGTCCGGCCAGGAAAGCGCCAAGCGCGCGATCTGGTACGGCATTGCCGGCATGGGACTGGCCGTTGTCGCCACCCTCATCGGCCCGGGCTCGGGCCTGTGGCTGTTGTCTCTCATCCTGATCGCTGCCGGCGGTATCATCGGTTACTTCGTGGCGCAGCGCGTCCAGATGACCGAGATGCCCCAGCTTGTCGCGGCCATGCACTCGCTTGTGGGTCTGGCCGCCGTCTTCGTCGGCTACAACGCCTACATCGAACTCGGCAACGTACTGGCGATGGGCGAGGAAGAGCGCCATGCGCTTGAGGGCTTTGCCGCGATCCTCGCGCACAAGACGCCAATCGAGCAGTCGATCCTGAAGGTTGAAGTGTTCCTTGGTGTCTTCATCGGTGCCGTCACCTTTACCGGCTCTGTCGTCGCCTTCGGCAAGCTGGCTGGCAAGGTGACCTCCAAGGCAGAAAAACTGCCCGGCGGTCACATGCTGAACGCCGGTGCGGCAGCCCTCAGCGTCATCCTGCTGCTGTTGTTCTTGAACGGTGCCGGCATCTGGACGCTGATCCTGATGACACTGCTGGCTTTCTTCATTGGTTATCACCTGATCATGGGCATCGGCGGCGCCGACATGCCGGTGGTGGTGTCGATGCTGAACTCCTATTCGGGCTGGGCTGCGGCCGCCATCGGCTTCTCGCTCGGTAACGATCTCCTGATCGTCGTCGGCGCGCTGGTTGGTTCGTCCGGTGCGATCCTGTCCTACATCATGTGCAAGGCGATGAACCGGTCGTTCGTCTCCGTCATTCTCGGCGGTTTCGGCAACACAACCGGCCCGGCCATGGAAGTGGAAGGCGAACAGATCGCCATCGACAGCGACGGCGTCGTTACAGCGCTCGAAGACGCCGACAGCGTCATCATCGTTCCGGGCTACGGCATGGCGGTTGCCCAGGCGCAGCAATCGGTCAGTGAGCTGACCAAGCGCCTGCGGGCCAAGGGCAAGGAAGTGCGTTTCGCGATCCACCCGGTCGCAGGCCGCCTGCCCGGCCACATGAACGTGCTTCTGGCAGAAGCCAAGGTGCCATACGACATCGTTCTGGAAATGGACGAGATCAACGAAGACTTCCCGTCAACGGATGTCGTGATCGTCATCGGCTCCAACGACATCGTCAACCCGGCAGCCCAGGAAGACCCGAACTCGCCGATCGCCGGCATGCCGGTTCTGGAAGTCTGGAAGGCGAAGCAGGTCTTCGTTTCCAAGCGCGGCCAGGGCACAGGGTACTCCGGCATCGAGAACCCGCTGTTCTACAAGGAGAACACACGGATGTTCTACGGCGACGCCAAGGCCAGCCTCGACAAGCTGCTCACCCAGATCGGCTAGGATCGAACGCAAGAAAACGAAAAGCCGTCCCGGGCAACCGGGGCGGCTTTTTTTGATGGTAGAGGCCCGCCCCATCCACCATCATTGCGGACAAGCGCAACACAAGTTGCGCGCCGATCCGGAACCCGGATATCAGCGTGAGCGCAGCGAACACCGTCACTCTTTCAATTCCGGTTCGGTGTGCCTTCGGCACGAATATATCTGGAGTCCGGATCGGCGTTCGGCTTCGCCTTACTTGTCCGGATTGACGGTCCCTAAAAAAACAAAGGCCACCAGGATCTCTTCCAGGTGGCCTTTGTGTTGTTTCTAAAAGAAGTGTCCTACCCGCGCAATCGCGCGCCGTCCTTGTCGAAATAGAACGACTTGCCGTCCGCAATGCCGAAGCTCAACTCGGCACCTGGCTTGATGTCGTGCTGGCCGAAAAGGCGTGCGGTGATCTGGTGGTCTTTCACCTTTGCAATCACATTGGTGTCGCCGCCAAGATGTTCCACATGCTGTACAGACGCCTTGAGAGGCCCCTGGTCACTCTGGAACAGATCTTCCGGACGCACTCCGAGCGTGCGCGTGTCGCCTTCACTGATCAGGCTTGCGGGCATGAAATTCATGGCCGGTGAGCCGAGGAAGCCTGCGACGAACTGGTTGACCGGGTTGTTGTAAAGCTCCATCGGGCTTCCGACCTGCTCGACACGCCCGGCGCGGAGGACCACGATCTTGTCGGCCAGCGTCATGGCTTCGGACTGATCGTGTGTCACATAGACCATCGAGGTCTTGAGCTGCTGGTGCAGGTTGGCAATCTCCAACCTTGTGTTCATGCGCAGCGCCGCATCCAGGTTGGACAACGGCTCATCGAAGAGGAACAACTTCGGATGGCGCACGATGGCCCGGCCGATCGCGACACGCTGGCGCTGGCCGCCGGAGAGTTCCGATGGATAACGCTCAAGATAGTCTTCAAGGTTCAGCATGCGGGTCGCCTCGGCAATGCGCTCCTCGATCACCTGCTTGCTCTGCTTTTCCTGCTTGAGTGCAAGAGACATGTTCTTGCGCACGTTGAGATGCGGATAAAGCGCGTAGCTCTGGAACACCATGGCGATGCCGCGCCTGCAGGGCGGCGTTGCATTCACGATCTCCCCGCCGATGGAGACCTCGCCGGAGGAAACGTCCTCAAGACCCGCAATCACGCGCAACAAGGTGGATTTGCCACACCCGGACGGACCGACGAAAACGACGAACTCGCCGTCTTCCACCTCGAGATTGATGTCCTTCAGGACATGAACATCGCCGAATGACTTGTTGACGTTCGTCAGGGTTAGCGCCTTCATGGCGTTAGCTCCTTTAGCATGACTGAGTGACCGCTGCGGATGCTCTCGTCGGCGGCAAGGCAAATCGCCAGCGACCGGACCGCATCCTGCATATGCCGGCTGAGATCGATGTTTTCTGAAATCGCGCGAAGCATGAACGCCTGCTCGGCGTCGCAAAGCTCCTGGTGGCCGGGTTCGCCCGGCAGCTTGATGTGCCTATCGCCTTCCGGGCGATGGACCAGAAGCCCGCCGACCCTGGTGTGGCCGTCGACATCGGCGGAGGCGCCCTTGTCGTCCTCAACGATCGAGACGGAGCCTGCTGGCGAGACGACATCCTTCACGAAGAAGGCGGTCTCCGACATCATCGGGCCCCAGCCGGCTTCGTACCAGCCGACCGAACCATCATCGAAGAACACCTGAAACTGTCCGTAGTTGTACATGTCCGGCGCGATTTCATCGGATAGCCGCAGCCCCATGCCGTGGACTTTCACAGGTTCGGCATCGGTGATCTGGCACCAGACATCGACATAGTGCACGCCGCAATCGACAATCGGCGCCGTCGTTTGCATCAGGGCCTTGTGGGTCTCCCACTCAGCACCCGAGCTTTGCTGATTGAGGTTCATGCGGAAGACATAAGGGCCGCCGAGCCCCCGTGCCTCCTCTATCAGGCGAACCCAGGAAGGGTGATGCCTCAGGATATAACCGACCACGAGCTTGCGGCCGGTTTCCCCGGCACAGGCGACCACCCGCTTTGCATCGGCAACGGTTGTCGCAAGCGGCTTTTCGACAAAGACGTCCGCCCCGGCGCGCATTGCCGCGACCGCGTAATCCGCATGGGTGTCGGAATAGGTGGAGATGACCACCAGATCCGGCTTGGTGGTTTCCAACGCTACGGCGTAATCCGTGAAGACCGGATAGCCGGCAAGATCCGCATGGGAGACCTGGCCGGAACGGTTGACGAGACCGACGATCTCGGCGCCTTCATGCTTGTGATGAGCCAGCGCATGGGAGAGCCCCATGTTGCCGAGGCCGACGATCAGAACCCGGATCATTTGACGGCTCCCGAGGTAATGCCGCGGATGAGCTGACGCGAGAAGATGACGTAAAGAACCAGCACCGGCAGGATCGCCATCGAAAGCGCGGACAGGACCGCGTTCCAGTCGGTGACGAACTGACCGATGAACACCTGGCTGCCGAGCGTCAGCGTCTTGGTTTCCTCAGCCGGAGCCAGGATCAGCGGGAACCACAGATCGTTCCAGATGGGGATCATGTTGAAGACTGCGACCGTCGCCATCGCCGGGCGAACAAGAGGCAGCACAAGGCGGAAGAAGATCGTGTATTCCGAAAGCCCGTCGATACGTCCGGCGTTCTTCAGATCGTCCGATACCTGCCGCATGAACTCGCTCAGGATGAAGACCGCAAGGGGCAGGCCCTGAGCCGTGTAGACCAGGATCAGTGCCATCAGCGAGTTGACCAGGCCGGTGGCAACCATCATTTCCAGAATGGCCACGGTGCCGATCCGGATCGGGATCATGATGCCGAGCGCCAGGTAGAGGCCCATCAGCATGTTGCCCTTGAATCGGTATTCACTGAGGGCAAAGGCCGCCATGGCCCCGAAAACCAGAATGAAGGTCAGCGATACCACGGTGACAATCATGGAATTCTGGAAATAGAGGAAGAAATCCCCCTGCTTCATGACCGTCTGGTATCCGATCATCGAGAAACTGTCGGCACTGGGCAGCGCCAGCGGTTCGCGGAAGATCGCCTTGCGGGTCTTGAAGCTGTTGATCAGGATCACGAAGACCGGGAAAAGCGCGATCAGCGTGTAGAGGATCAGGGCGCCGTGCATGGCGGCGGTGTTGAGCGGATTGGTACGCGCCTTGTTCATGTGACGACCTCCCTTACAGCTGATATCTGCGCATCCGGGTCTGGATGCCGAAGAGGTAGAGACAGACGCCGATCAGGATGATCGCGAACATGGCGCTGGCAATTGCCGAGCCCATGTAGGGATCGCCCAGCTGAAGCTGGAACCCGAAGAACGTGCGGTACATGAAGGTGCCGAGAATATCGGTCGAGAAATCCGGTCCGGCCAGCGCCCCCTGCGTTGTATAGATAAGGTCGAAGGCATTGAAATTGCCGACGAATGTCAGGATCGAGATGATGCCGATGGACGGCAGGATCAAAGGCAGCTTGATCTTCCAGAAGGCCGACATGCCGGTGATGCCGTCGATCTCGCCAGCTTCCAGGATCTCTTCGGGAATGGACAGAAGAGCGGCATAGATGAGCATCATCGGAATACCCACGAACTGCCAGACCGAAATGAGCGACAGCGTGGTCAATGCGTATTCTTCCTTGCCGAGCCAGGGTGCGAACAGGGATTTCAGTCCAACGGCATCCAGCATGGAGGGGGCAATGCCCCAGATTGGCGACAGGATCAGCTTCCAGGCGAAACCGACAATCACGAAGGAGAGGATCGTCGGAATGAAGATCGCCGAGCGGTAGAAGGCCGCGAACCTTAGCCGCGGATGGCTGAGAATGGCCGCCAGTGCGACGCCGATCGGGTTCTGAACCAGCATATGCATGAGGAAGAACCAGAAATTGTTTCCCAGCGCGTTCCAGAACTGATCCGACCAGAGCGGATCGCCAAGAAGCGTGGTGAAATTCTGCAGCCCCACGAAGACACGCTCCTGATCGATCTTGCTGTAAAGCGCAAGGCGAAGCGTGTTGAAGAGGGGGAAGATCATCACCGCCGTGTAGACAAGGACCGCTGGGGCCAGAAACACGACGATATGCCAGCGGAAACGAGGCCTGCTCATGAAAAGCTCCGGTCAAATG
This sequence comes from Stappia sp. BW2, assembly GCF_008107695.1. GTDB lineage: Bacteria > Pseudomonadota > Alphaproteobacteria > Rhizobiales > Stappiaceae > Roseibium. Next base: position 353,832 of record NZ_VIRG01000066.1, read on the forward strand.
CCCCGGGCAGGCCTGGCCTCTCCGGGATACAGACGTTCCGGGGGCAAGCCGAAGCCTGTCCGGGAATAGAGTTCCCGGGCGATCCGAATGCCGCCGCGGGAACCATTTTCATTTGTGCAGATTACTTCTGCGGCTCGTACCAGTTAGCCAGGCCTTCCTGCAGCTTCTTGCCGAGAGCCTCTGGTGTTTCCGTGCCCTTGATGGCCGCAGCGGATGCACCCCAGGTTTCGTTTTCCAGGTTTGGCGTGCCCCGAGACAGGATCTGATAGGTGGACCGGATGGTGCTTTCGCACTCGCCGCGCCAGCTAGCGAATTCCTTCGCGAGCGGATCTTCCAGCTCGACGGGTGTCTTGGACAACGGGAAGAAGCCCGGCAGCGCATTGCCGAAGATGGTGGCGAATTCCGGAGAGGCCACCCATGCCAGGAATTCCTTGGCCTGTTCGGGATGCTCGGTCTTGGCGTTCATGCCGATGCCGATATCCGTGTGGTCGGAGATGTAGCATTCGTCACCAGCATTGCGGACCGGCGGCTTGAAGGCGCCCATTTCGAAATCGGCTTGCGCATTGAAGCCGGAAATTTCCCAGCTGCCAGCCGGATAGATTGCGGCACGGCCAAGCGTGAACAGGTTCTGGCTGTCCGGGTAGGTCTGTGCCTCAAAGCCGTCGCCAAGGTAAGGCGCCCATTTTGCCAGCGTGGCGTAAGGCGCAACCCACTGCTCGTCGGTGAGTTTCTGTTCGCCGGCGATCAGAGCCTTGCGGCCTTCCTCACCTTTCCAGTAGTTCGGGCCGATGTTGTTGTAGCCCATGGTGGCCGCTTCCCACTGGTCATTGGTGCCCATGGCCATCGGGATATAGGTGCCGTCTTCCTTGATCTTGTCGAGCGCGGCGAAGAACTCTTCCTCGGTCGTCGGAACTTCGATACCCAGTTCGTTAAACGCGTCCTTGTTGTAGATGAAACCGTGGATCACGGCGGCCATCGGAACGCAGAAGCTTGCCGAGCCATCGTCTGTCTGCCAGGCAGCCTTGGCGACGTCGGAGAAGTTGTCCATGGCATCCATGTCGGACAGATCCGACAGGTGTCCGGCATCATAAAGCGCCAGGGAGGCATCGAACGGGCGACAGGTGATCAGATCGCCTGCAGAGCCGGCGTCGAGCTTGGAGTTCAGCGCGGCATTGTATTCCGTCGGTGCGGACGGGGTGAATTTCAGCTTGATTCCGGGATGCGAGGCTTCGAAAGCCGGAATGATCTTTTCCTGCCAAAGCGCCAGATCATCGTTGCGCCAGCTTTCAATCGTCAGCGTGACGTCTTCGGCATAAGCTGCGGATGTAAGGAGCGCGGTGCTGGCCATCGCCAGTGCGAGAATATTGCGTTTCATTAAGACACCTCCGAAAAGTTCCATCCATCGCTGGACGTTTCAGGTTGTTCGCTCACGGCGTTGGAGTCTCTTCCGTTTCCTGACCCGGCCTGCCCTAATGAGGATTGCCGCTGCCATTCACGTTGTTGTTTTACCGCCAGATACAGAACAACATGCGCTGGAGAACATCAGCCCTCCTGCTCAACGTATATAATACCTATTTGATACCACTTGTCGACCTATTAGTGTAAATTCGTGAAAATCATTTTTTGACAGCTAAATCAAACAAATGAGACAGTTATTGGTATTATATTGGAATTATTTTCTCCAGATTTTCAGCTTAAAAGCACTGTTCTGAAGCTTAGGAGGCCCGCTCAAACGGGTTGAAAGCGCCTTCCGAAGTGACCTTTTGAAAAAAACGGCACACTTCACGCCTGATCAGACAGCTCTGGCCATGCCTGGGCTGTCTTGTCCGCTGGGTCGCAGTAGTCATCCGGCACACAACCTCGGGTCAACGAGCCTCACGCATCCGTCATAACTTTTTGATTTTGATAGAGAAATTCCTTTTCAACGATTTCGGAACCGCAGATCAACCTGCAAATGCCAAACCATGCAGGCAACAGGGCTGCAGTCAGGTGTTCGTTGAAAAAGAAGCTGTTTTCGAAAGCGATCAGGTGACAGGTGATGCCGGGCGCTGAGCGGCTGCTCACGAGCATTGCGCCGGCACCTTGTTAAGAACGCCGGCGCTGATCCACTGTCTGGCTTTCGTCGCGATAACTTGCGCTCAGGCAGCCAGGCGTCGACCATCCGCATCGAACAGGTGGGTCTTTTCAAGATCCAGCGCGATGCCAACCGGGTCACCGGATTTCAGCGCGAAATGACCGTGCTCGCGCACAAGCACCTGACCGATGCCGGGCACATTGGCATGGATGTTGGTGTCCGACCCGAGGTGTTCGACCAGTTCGGCGGTTCCCGAAATATGAGCCTCCTCCGGGGAAACAATGTTGAGATGTTCCGGCCGGACGCCCAACTCCCTAGCGCCTGCCTGAGCGTTTGTCAGACCAACACCGAGGTTTGCCCCGTTCTTCAGCGACAGCCCGCCCTGCTTCGGTTCGATCTCCAGAATGTTCATGGTCGGAGACCCGATGAACTGGGCAACGAACTTGTTGGCCGGAGTTTCGTAAAGATCGAGTGGCGTGCCGACCTGCTGGATGTCGCCGGCATTCAGAACCACAATGCGGTCGGCCAGCGTCAAGGCCTCCACCTGGTCGTGGGTTACATAGATCATCGTTGCCTTCAGCCGCTGGTGCAGCCGGGCGATCTCAAGACGCATCTCGACGCGCAATGCCGCATCGAGGTTGGACAGCGGTTCGTCGAACAGAAAAGCGCTTGGGTCACGCACGATGGCCCGGCCCATGGCAACACGCTGCCGCTGACCACCCGAAAGCTGCTTCGGCAGGCGTTCCGTCAACTTGCTCAGGCCAAGTGTTCTCGCAGCTTCCTGCACCTTGCTCACACGTTCTTCGTTGGCCGCTTTGCGGATTTCCAGCGAAAAGCCCATGTTGCGGGCTACATCCATATGCGGATAAAGCGCATAGGACTGGAACACCATCGCCATGTCCCGGTCACGGGGCGGCACTTCGTTCATGCGTTTGCCGTCAACGGTGAAGTCACCGCCGGAAATCGGCTCCAGCCCGGCGATCATGCGAAGCAGCGTGGACTTGCCGCAGCCGGACGGGCCGACAAGCACGATGAATTCGCCATCGTCGATGGTCAGGTTGATATCGCGCATCACCTCGACGGGACCGTAGGCCTTTGCGATGTTGTTGAGTTCGATACGAGCCATGATCCGGGTCCCCTACCCCTTGACGGCGCCAGAGGTTAGCCCCTGGACCAGATAGCGCTGGATGAAGATGAAGAACAGGCAGGACGGCACGAGAGCGAGGACGCCGGCCGCCATCATCTGCCCCCAATCGACAGAGAACTTCGAAACGAAAGTCAGAAGCCCGACCGGGAAGGTCATCGTGTCATTGGAGTTGATCAGCATGAGTGCGAACAACAGCTCGCTCCACGCTGCGGTGAAGACGAACCCAAGGGTCGCGCCCAGCCCCGGCAGCGTCAATGGCAGGATGATCTTCCTGAGCGCTTCGAAGCGGGTGCACCCGTCAATCATGCCGGCCTCTTCCAGATCCTTCGGAATGCCGTCGAAGAAGGACTGCATCAGGAACGTGGCGAAGGGGATGTTGAAGGCCGTGTAGACGATGATCAGGCTGGTGAGCGAGTTCAGCAGGCCAACCGCAGCAACGATCTTGTAGATCGGCGCAATGATCATCAGCAGCGGAAACATCTGGGTGATCAGCATCAAGGCGATGATCAGGCGTTTGCCGCGAAACACGAAGCGCGAAAAGGCGTATCCGGCAGCAGCAGCTATGGCCGTTGTGATGGCCGCCGTGCCGACGGACACGATCACGCTGTTCTTGAAGTAGGACAGGAAGTCCGTCGCAATCAGAACGGTCTGGAAATTCTCGAAGGTAAACTCGCTCGGAAAGAGCGCCGTCCCTTCCGTGAAGATCAGCTTGTCCGGTGTGATCGCGATCTTGACGAGCCAGTAGAGCGGAAACAGCGCAAAGGCGACGTAAAACCCAAGAGCCAGATATTTTCCCGTGACCGCCAGAGGCGAGCTATTGCGAAGGGTACTCATTGGAAGCACCTCAGATCTTGACCAGTTTCCGGCGCAGCACCAGCAGGATTGCCGCATAGATCAGCAGCAGCCCGAGGAGCGCGACCGCGATTGCGGAGGCATAGCCGAAATCGAGTTTCCGGAAGGCGGTTGTGAAAATATAGGTCGACAGGATCTGCGTGGAGTTTGCAGGTCCGCCGCCGGTCATGACAAAGATGAGATCGGCGAAATTCGCGATCCAGATCGTCCTCAGCATGACGGTGATTGCGATCATCGGCGCGAGGAACGGCAGAGTGATCTTCGTGAAGGACTGCCAGGCCGTGGCGCCGTCGATTTCCGCCGCCTCATAAAGCTCGCCGGGGATGGACTGCAGCGCCGCCAGCAGCGTGATGGCGAAGAACGGAATGCCGAACCAGACGTTGGCGGTCACAGGCCCCCACATGGCAAGATGCTTGTCGCCCAGGATGTTGAACGGCTCAGACAAGATGCCGAGAGCGGCCAACCAGTGCGGCAGTGGGCCGATGGTCGGATTGAACAGCCAGGCCCAGGTGAGCGCCGACAGGAAGGTCGGGACAGCCCAGGGCAGGAACACCAGCGCCTGGACGATGCGCTTGCAGTGGAACTGGGTGTTCAGAAGCATTGCAAGGCCGAGACCCAGGAAAAACTGGAAGAAAATCGATCCGAGTGTCCACCAGAAGGTATTGGTCATCGCCAGCCAGAACTTCCGGTCCGACCACAACGCTTCGAAATTGGCAAGGCCGACCCAGCCCGACTGGAACGGGCGCAGCAGGTTGACGGACTGAAAGGCGTAGGAAATGCCGATGACCAGCGGCACCAGCATCACCAGGGCAATCAGCACGATTGCCGGGGTCAGGTAGAGATAAGGCTCCACCATGTAGCGAAAGTAGAAGGAGGGCCGAGCCCGGGACTTTTTCCCGGGCTCGGCGGTGTCGATCATTGTCATTGCGCGGCTTTCCAGCGGCCATACTCTGCCGTCAGGAACTCAGCCCATGTGTCGGCCAGTTCCTGCGCGGTGAGATCTCCGAGCAATGCTTCCTGACTGGATTCAAGTGCAATGGAATCCGCAAAATAGCCGAACTGCTCCAGATAGGTCGGCATGACCGTCGGGATGTACTGATCGCCATTCAGCGTGTCGAACCAGCCCTTGAACTGCTCGGTCTTGAAGTACGGATCCTGCTCGGCGCCTTCGTGGATCGGGATAACACCAACGCGCTTTGCCCATTCCTTGTTGGCCTCGGGGCTGGACAGATGCGCGATCAGCTTCCACGAAAGATCTTCGTTGCTGGTCGTGTCGAAGATGGCCCAACCGGCGAAACCGATGGTCGGGAAGGCTTTTCCGGCCGGACCGACAGGCATCGGCACCACCGCAAAATCTTCCGGCGCCATACGCTCGGAAACCGCAATCAGCGCGTCCGGGTCCTGATCGAGGAACGCGCAGGTTCCCGAGTAGAAGCCAGCCACGATCTCGTTGAAGCCCCAGCTGACGGAGTCTTTCGGGGCATAGCCCTTCTGGTACATGTCCATCAGGAACTGGATACCTTCGACGGAGCCCGGCTGGTTGATCGTGCTGTTGCCGTCTTCGTCGAAGAAGGTGTTGTCTCCGTTCATGGTGGCGGCCATCATGATCCAGCCGTTGAGCCCACCGGGTCCGCCACGCAGACAATATCCGTATTTTCCGTCCAGCTCGGACACAGCCTTGGCCGCATCCATGAATTCCGCCATTGTGCTCGGCGGATTTTCAACGCCGGCTTCCGCCAGCAGCTTCTTGTTGTAGAACATGGCGCGCAGATAGAAGCCGTAAGGGATCATCCGGGCGGTCTTGCCGTCAGTCTGACGCCCCATGTCCAGGGTCTTCTGGGTTAGCGTGCCGCCATATTCCCAGTTTGCGATCTTGTCGTTGAGGTCAACCAGCCTGTCCTTGTAAATGCCCGCCCAGCGGTCCGGCATTTCAACGACATCCGGAATATCGCCACCGGCGACCATGGTTGCCAGCTTTTCGAAGGCCTGGCCCCAGGGCAGCGAGACGATTTCAACTTCTGTGCCCGGGTTTTCAGCCTCGAAGGCGTCCACTTGCTTCTGCAGCACTTCCGTGCGCTCCGGGCTGGTGATCACTTCCACCAGCTTCAGGGTTTCCGCGCTCGCTGCCGAGCCAGCCAGAAACGCCAATGCGCTAATTGCTCCTATCAGTCCCCTCATGGTTCAACTCCGCTTCTTTCAGGTTTGGTTTGAAATACGCCGTCTTATGTCCGGGCGCTTTTGCTCAGGGCCGTTTCGAAGTCGGCCCAAAGATCGTCAGGGTCTTCCAACCCCAGGCTGAGGCGTACGATCCTGTCGGAGACGCCAAAGCGTTGCATTGAATTCTGTTCACCCGCCTGATTGAGGCCGATCCGCGTCGGCAGGATCAGGCTTTCGAACCCGCCCCAGCTGACGCCAAGACGGAACAGCTTCAGGCTGTCGGCAAGGTTCGGGATATCGACGTTGTCGTTCAGCGCGACGGACAAAAGGCCCGAGCGGCCGGTCAGGCCGGGAACGATGTTCGGACCGGGTGAATACACCGCGCTGACATGCGGGTGGTTCGACAAGCGGTCGACAAACAGATTTGCGGTTGCCTGGTGCTGACGCATGCGGGGCCCAAGCGTGCGCACCCCCCGCGTCAACAGAAAGGCCTCGAAAGGCGCCAGCTTGCCACCCAGTAGGGGCAGCGTCAGGTCCCGGATGCTGTCGATGAACTCCCGGCTGGCCACCACCACACCGGCAACCGTATCGGAATGGCCCGACAGATATTTGGATGCGGAATGCAGCACGATATCGATGCCGAGGGTCAACGGACGCTGGAACAGCGGCGTTGCCCAGGAATTGTCGACCACCGTTATGGTGCCGTGCTTCTTGGCGTGAGACGCGACGACCCCGAGATCCATCGTCTGGAAGACAATGGACGTCGGACTTTCCAGATAGGCCAGCTTCACTCCTTTGAGCAGATCCGGCTCTGTCTGGAACTCCTCGACAGAGTGATAGGAGACGCCAACACCGAAGGGCCTCAACATGCGCTCAAGCAGGCGGTAGGCGTCCGGATAGACATGTTCGATGCAGGCAATACGGTCGCCCGGCTTGACGAAGGCAAGAATGGTTGAGGAAATCGCCGCCATGCCGGACGCAAAACCGATTGCAGCCTCGCCTTCTTCCGCCTGCGCCATCAGTTTTTCAAACGCAGCCACCGTGGGATTTTGGACGCGGGTGTAGAGCGGCTCATTCGAGCGGCCCGCCATGCGGTCTTCGAAGGCCTGATAATTCTCGAAGGTGAAAAGAGACGTCTGCACGATTGGCGGAGCGACGGCGCCTCCACTTTCGGCAGCTGCCGTCAGCAGCGTCTCGATCGAATATCCACCCGGCATAGCGTCAGCCATCGTGTTCCTCTGAAATTTTCTGGGTTTCGGCACAAACCATGTCGATGATCATTCCGGCCAGTTCCGCGGCCTTGTCCTCGTCGCCGGCGATGATCGCATCGGCAAGCGGGCGGTGCAGCGGAATGGTGTCCTGACCGAGATGCGGTTTGCCGAACGGTGCATCGTAAATGTCGTGAAAGGCTTTCTGAATCTGTTCAATGAACTGGCTGAACAGGGGGTTCCCGGTCGCATCGTGAATGGCGTTGTGAAAACGGTGGTCTGCCGGGCGCCAGTCCTCACCAGCCTCATAGACCGCCATCAGTTCCGCCGCCCGGGCATTGATAATCAGCCGCTGCTCAGGCGTTGCGGATCTCGTTGCGATGCGCACCGACTCGATTTCCAGAGGCCGGCGAACCTGTTGCGTGCGCAACAGACTATCAGCCTCATGTTTGATGGTCAGTGCCACACGCAGTGTGTTCGTTGAAATTTCCGCGATGAGCCTTGTACCGGCGCCTTTGTTGCGACTGACGACACCCATGCTTTCCCAGGTTTTGAGCGTCTCGCGAATGGTCGACCGGCCAAAGCCGAGACGGCGCACCAGCTCCAGCTCCGGTGGCAGTCGATCCCCCACCTTGAGGCCTTCCTGCTCGATCAGGCCGATCAGAGCACGCGGCACATCCCGCGGCTCTCTCGCTGATCCGGACGCCGCTTCCGGTTTCGGCTGTTGTGCATTTTCCGGCATGGACAGATGTCGACCCCACTTGTTTCATAGTCACGTTAGCACTTTGTCTGACATTGTAAAGACTTTGTCAGACATAGTTTTTCCTCTGAGCTTTACCCTCCTCAAGTATCTGTTTTGTTTGATATTTTTTAAATCCACCACGGAGGAGCAGCTCCAACCAAGACTGTTCATCTCAGTATTGCCCTAACATCCGGGCGACGTGCGAGCCGGGATCGGGGAGTTTTGGAGCCGGGAGAAGACGCATTGGTGGTTCCCGATTCTATTTCATTGCAGTCCCGGATCGTCCTGTGCTTCCCCCGGCGAGACGCCGGCCTCTTAGGGGGACCCAAACAAAAAGCCCGGCGCGAGGCGCCGGGCTGCTGATACGTCAATCAGGAGTGTTCAGCGAGTCAGCCGACCTGGGCGGTCGCTTCGATTTCAATCAATGCGTCGTCTTCGATCAGACCGGCCACGACAACCACGGACATGGCCGGGAAATGCCTGCCCATCACCCGGCGATAGGCTTCGCCGACGTCCCTTTGGCGCGCGAGATATTCCCGCTTGTCGGTGATAAACCAAGTCAGGCGGGCAATGTCGGTCACGGCGCCGCCAGCGGCCTCGACGATGGCCACGATATTGGCGAGCGTCTGCTCCATCTGGCTGACGAAGTCATGGCTTTCGAAGACCTGGTCCTTGTTCCAGCCAATCTGGCCGCCGATGTGGAGCGTCTTGCCCTCTGTCAGCATGCCGTTTGCATAGCCTTTTGCCGGGGCCCAGCCGTTCGGTTGAATAGTTTTGACCGTCATCGATCCTGACTTTCCTTGTCTTCCGGATCAGCAAAATCAATCCGACTGGATTGACCCTCTCAAGGCTGATCGTTTCCTCCTGTTGAACCGGTCCACGTTCAGGCGAACGCCGACTGGTCCTGAAATCTTTGTTTGACCTGTTCCGGCCATGCTTCCGGCCTGCCGCCGCTATCCACGTTGACGAGAGTAAGCTCGGTCTGAAAACGTGCTTCGCCGTCGCAGGACGCAGAGATTTCGATGCCGCAGCTGGTGCGGCCGACCTTGGTCAGTTTCAGGTCGAACACCAGATAGTCGCCCAGCCGGCTGGGTGCGATGAAACGTGTGTGGATCTCGGCGGTCGGCACGGCTCCCACCTTGTGAATGTCCTTGAAAGGCCATGCGGCGACCTTGTCGAAAAAGGCTTCGACGCAATCGTTCATCATCTCGAAATAGCGAGGATAGAAAACGATCCCCGCCGGATCGCAATGCTTGAACAAGATAGGTTGCTCGAACCGGAACATTCCTCAAACCCCAATGTATTTGGCAGTGACGTCGTCAGTCAGCGCGTCGATACCACCCGCCCAGACGGATGTGCCGCGTTCCAGGATCGTTGCCCGGTCGCAGACCTGGCGCAGTTCCTTGATCGACTTGTCGATGACGAGAATGGCAAGGCCCGTTTCGGCCTTCAACTGGCGGACCACCGACCAGATTTCCTGGCGGATGACCGGTGCGAGACCTTCCGTTGCTTCGTCCAGGATCAGGAGCTTCGGGTTGGTCATCAGAGCACGGCCAATGGCGAGCATCTGTTGCTCACCACCGGAGAGCGACCCCGCCCGCTGACCGCGCCGTTCGCCGAGCCGCGGAAACATGGCGATCACGCGCTCGAAGGTCCAGTCGCCGCGCCGGGCCGCCGCAATCAGGTTTTCATGGACGCTCAACGTTCCGAAACAGCGGCGGCCTTCCGGCACAAGACCAAGGCCCAGCCTGGCCGCCTTGTGGCTTGGCAGACGGGCAAGATCTTGCCCGTCGAACACCAGTGAGCCTTGCGCGGACAGCATCCGGCAGATGCATTTGACGGTGGTCGACTTGCCCATGCCGTTGCGCCCGAGCAAGGCCAGCACTTCGCCCTCGCCGATTTCCAGATCGACGCCAAACAAGGCCTGGCTGGCTCCATAGGAGGCCGTCACATTGGACAGTGTCAGAAGACTGCTCATGCTTCGTCTCCCAGGTAAGCTTCCTTGACGGCCGCGTTGGCGCGGATCTCATCGACCGTGCCGGTGGCGATCACTTCGCCATAAACCAGCACACTGATGCGGTCGGCCAGCGAGAAGACCGCGTCCATGTCGTGTTCAACGAGCAGGATCGGCGCCTCGTGGCGGAGCTGATCGAGAAAACCGGTCAGCAGTTTGGAGCCCTCGGAGCCCATGCCCGCCATGGGTTCGTCCATCACGAGCGCCTTTGGTTTTTGTGTCAGCGCGACGGCAACTTCCAGCTGGCGGCGCTGTCCGTGGCTGAGTTCTGCCGTGCGCATGCGTGCCTGGTCCAACAGGCCGACACGGGCCAGCGCCTCCTCGGCGGTTTCGCGCAAGGACGTGTCCTTGAGCACGTTGGAGAAGAACCGCCAGGGCCGACCGCTGGCGCCCAGAGCGCCAAGCAGCACGTTCTGGAGAACCGTGTCTTCCATGGACAGCGAGGAGATCTGGAAGGTTCGCCCCAAACCGGCCCGCGCCCTGGCCCGTGTCGGCTGATGCGTGACATCCTTGCCCAGCAGGTGGACCGACCCGGAATCCGGCTTCAGCGTACCGCAGATCTGGCCGATCAGGGTGGACTTGCCAGCACCGTTGGGGCCGATGATCGCATGGATTTCTCCAGGCTTCAGGTCGATGGAAATGTCCCTGCTGGCACGCAAGGCACCAAAGCTCTTGGAGATGCCGCTTGTCTGCAGAACAGCGTCAGTCATGAACAGCCTCCCGTCCGCAGAGCATTCCAATCAGTCCACCCCTGCCGAAGAGCACGATGACAAGCAACAACAATCCCAGATAGATGTGCCAGAAGTCGCTCAGGCCCCCGAGCCAGTGTTCCAGCGCGACGAAGACCAGAGCACCGACGACAGGCCCGAACAGACGGCCAACCCCACCCAGAATGATGAAGATCATGATCTCGCCACTGGTCTGCCAACTGAACATCGTCGGGCTGACGAAGCGGTTCAGATCGGCGAACAATGCCCCGGCTAGACCGGTTATGGCACCGGAGAGAACGAAGGCAACGAGCTTGAGCCGCACCGGATCCAGACCCGCTGTTTCCACTCGAACGGGAACTTGCCGGGCGGCGTTGAGCGCGAGGCCGAACGGAGATCCCGACAGCCGCCAAGCAAACAGCAGCACAAGGCACAGCAGCCCCAGGCAAAGACCGTAGAACTGGATCGGATCCAGCGTATTGAGCCCAGGAAACCCGTTGCGAACATAGATCGACAGTCCGTCCTCTCCTCCGTATTCCGCCCAGGAAATGGCAAAGAAGAAGAACATCTGGCCAAAGGCCAGGGTGATCATGATGAAATAGACCCCTGCCGTTCGGAGAGACAGAATGCCGATCACCAGCGCAGCAAGGGAAGACACCACAATGGCCGCAAGCCAGATCACCGGCATGGACTTCGTGCCTTCAATGAGGAAAGGCCATTCGGTAAGCGCGGTGTAATTCTGGGCATGGTAGGCCAGGATGCCCATGGCATAGCCGCCCAGACCGAAGAAAACCGCATGGCCGAGACTGACCAATCCGCCAAGGCCGAGTGCGATGTTGAGGCCAACGGCGGCAATGGCGAAGACAACGGCCCGTGTCATCAGGGTGATGGTGAAGGGTTCGTCTGCCGTGATCGCCCAAAAGGGGATCGCGACGAACAACGCCAGTGTCAGCGCATTGAGATAGCGTTCCCGGATCATGCGCGCGCTCCGAACAGACCGGCAGGACGCAGGATCAGCACCGCAGCCATGAGAATGTAGATCGCCATGGAGGCGAGCGAGGAGCCGATGGAGGTGGCGGTCGACGGATCGAGAAAGAGCTTCAAGAACTCGGGCAGAAAGATGCCGCCGAGCGTATCGGTCAGCCCGACAAGGATGGCCCCCACAAGCGCGCCCTTGATGGAGCCGATACCGCCGATGACGATGACGACGAAGGCCAGGATCAGCACCGGCTCGCCCATGCCGACCTGTACCGACTGGATGGCACCGACCAGCGCACCTGCCAACCCGGCCAGTGCTGCGCCAAGAGCAAAGACGATGGTGTAGAGCCGGGCGATATCGATGCCGAGGGCCGCGATCATCTCGCGGTCATTCTCCCCTGCCCTGATCTGCACCCCGAGCCGCGTTCTGGAAATCAGCAGCCAGAGGCCAATGGCAACGGCAAGACCGACCGCGATCAGCGTCAATCGATAAAGCGGATATTCGATACCGCCCGGAAGCGTGACCGGACCGGACAGGAACTCCGGCACATTGAGAAACAAGGGAAAGGAACCGAAAATCCAGCGCGTTCCTTCGGAAAAGATCAGGATCAGCGCGAAGGTGGCCAGCACCTGATCCAGATGGTCCTTCGTATAAAGCCGACGAATAACCACCAGCTCGACAAGGGCACCTGCGATGGCGGCCCCGGCAAGTGCCCCGATGAGGCCAAGCAGAAAGGATCCGGTGGCAGCCGCAACAGCCGCCGCGCAGAAGGCGCCGATCATGTAAAGCGAACCATGGGCAAGGTTGATCAACCCCATGACGCCGAAGATCAAGGTCAGCCCGGCGGCCATCAGAAACAGCATGATGCCGAATTGCAGGCCATTCAGAACCTGCTCTATGAGCAATATCAGAGACATGAGTTCCCCGCCCCGTTTGCCGGTGCAGCTTCCTGCACCGGCTTTTGGGTCAATACCTTACATGCTGCACTCGTCCGAATAGGCATCGCCGTGATCGCTCAGGGCCGTTCCTACGATCTTGTTGGTGTAGACGTCGCCTTCCTTGATCACCTCACGGACATAGATGTCCTGGATCGGGTGATGGTTCGGGCCGAAGCTGAACTTGCCGCGCACGGACGGGAAGTCCGCAGCCTCAAGAGCGGCCCGGAAAGCGTCCGCGTCCGTCACATCCGCCTTGGCCATGGCCGACAGCAGCAGGTTGGCCGTGTCGAAACCCTGGGCCGCATAGAGCGACGGCAGGCGGCCGTATTCGGCTTTGAAGCTTTCCACAAACGCCTTGTTGGCATCGTTGTCGATGTCCTTGCTCCACTGGCTGGTGTTCTTCACCCCCAGCGCCGCATCGCCAACCGCCTGCAGGATGCCCTGATCGAACGAGAAAGCAGGACCGACGACAGGAAGATCGATGCCGCTGTCGGCGTATTGCTTCAGGAAGGAGATCCCCATGCCGCCGGGCAGGAAGAAGAACACGCTGTCTGCGCCAGATGCACGGATCTGCGCCAACTCGGCCGCATAGTCGGTCTGGCCCAGCTTGGTGTAGATCTCGCCCGCCAGTTCGCCGCGATAATAGCGTTTGAAGCCGGTGAGCGAATCCTTGCCGGCCGGATAGTTCGGCGCAAGGATAAAGGTCTTCTTGAAACCGGCTTCCTTGGCGTAGGCACCAGCGGCCTCATGCAGGTTGTCGTTCTGATAGGCGACGCTGAAATAGTTCGGATTGCAGCCTTTGCCGGCCAGTGCGGACGGACCGGCGTTCGGCGACAGGTAGAACTTGCCCTGAGCGGTCACGGACGGCACGACGGCCATGGCCAGGTTCGACCAGATGATACCGGTCAGGACGTCGACCTTGTCCGACTGGATCATCTTGTCGGCAAGCTGAACCGCGACGTCCGGTTTGCGCTGGTCGTCCTCGACGATCACCTCAAGGTCCTTGTTGCCGGCCTGTTTGACCGCCAGCATGAAGCCGTCGCGCGCATCGATGCCTAGGCCCGCACCGCCGCCGGAGAGCGTCGTGATCATGCCGACCTTCACTGGTTCGGCGTTGGCACTGGAAAGGCCGATCGCCAGCGCGGCTGCCGCCGCCAATGTTACAAATTTCATGTGCTGCTCCTCTTGGTCTTTGGACCTGCTGTTCCCGTTTTTTTAGTTTGGACCGCCGCGCTTCATTTTCCGGCACGGTCGGCAAGGGGCTTGTTGTCTTGTTTTCCCGCGTGCCCCACGCGGAGTTCTGATCAGGCGTCCGGACGCAACCGGAAGCGCTGAATCTTGCCAGTTTCCGTTTTCGGCAAGGTATCGGCAAAAACAATCGACCGTGGATACTTGTAGGGAGCGATCGTCGCCTTGACGTGGTCTTTCAGAATTTTGGAAAGATCATCCGACGCTTCCTCACCAGTCACGAGAACCACGTGAGCCTGGACGATGGCGCCACGCTCCTCATCTGGCGCAGAGATGACGGCGCATTCCTGAACCGCCGGATGCGCCAGCAGTGCTGCCTCCACTTCCGGACCGGCGATGTTGTAGCCGGCGGAGATGATCATGTCGTCGTTGCGAGCGGCAAAGTGCAGATGGCCGTCCTCGCTCATGGAGAAACTGTCGCCGGTGATGTTCCAGCCGTCGATCACGTACTGGCCCTGGCGGTCGTCTGCCAGATAGCGGCAACCGGTCGGTCCACGCACGGCAAGGCGTCCCACTTCCCCGGGAGCAACGTCGTTGCCGTCCTGGTCGAGAATTCTAACCTCGTATCCGGACACAGGCTTGCCTGTGCAGGCAGGCTTGTGATCATCGAAGCGGTTGGAGATGAAGATATGCAGCATCTCCGTTGCGCCGATCCCGTCCAGCATCGGCTTACCCGTCTTGGCCATCCACGCTTCATAAACGGGAGCCGGCAAGGTTTCACCGGCAGAAACCGCGGCGCGCAGTGAAGAAAGGTCAGCCCCCTCGTCCATGGCCTGCAACATCACCCGGTAGGCGGTCGGCGCAGTAAAGCAGACGGTGGCCTTATATTTCTCGATGATCTCGATCATGTTCGGCGGTGTCGCAGCTTCCAGAAGCGTCGCCGCTGCACCGAACCGCAGCGGAAAGATCGCCAGTCCGCCGAGACCGAAGGTGAAGGCCAGTGGCGGCGACCCGACAAACACATCGTCCGGCGTAACGCCCAGGACCTCTTTTGCATAGCCGTCGGCAATGATCAGCAGATCCCGGTGGAAGTGCATCGTCGCCTTGGGTGTACCGGTGGATCCGGAGGTGAAGCCCAGCAAGGCGACATCGTCTCGCCCCGTCTGCACGGCGTCATAGAGCACGGGTTTTTCCAGCGCGAGCCGGTCCAGTTCCGCATCGTGGTTCGACGTCCCGTCAAAACCGATCACCTTCTTCAGAAAGGAGGAGGTTTTGGCGCAGGCAACCATCTCGTCCATGAGGCGTGTGTCGCAAAGGGCGAATTCGACTTCGGCCTTGTCGACGATCTTGGAAAGTTCACCGGCGCGCAGCATGGGCATCGTGTTGACGACAACCGCACCCGCTTTTGTTGCTGCAAGCCAGCAGGCGACCATGGCCGGGTTATTTGCGGACCGGATCAGCACCCGGTTGCCCGGTTTTACGCCCAGATCCTCAGTCAGTGCATTGGCCAGACGGTTGGTCCAGTCCGAAAGTTCCTTGTAGGTGCGGCGGCGGCCATTGCCGATCAGGGCGGTGTGATCTCCCAACCCCTTTTCGACCATCCTGTCAGTCAGTTCGACGCCCGCATTGAGACGTTCGGGATACTGAAACCCATCCAGAAGGAAGTCGGGCCAGCTGTCTTCCGGCGGAAGGTTGTCCCGGGTGAAGGTATCAACATGTGCGGAGGAACCAAGCATGGATCAGTCTCCCTGAAATGCGCCAAGAGTCTGGCGCGCGATGATGATTTTCTGGACGTCCGACGCCCCTTCGTAGATCCGAAGGGCGCGAATTTCACGATAGAGCTTTTCAACCTGCATTCCCGAGCGCACGCCGTCACCGCCATGAAGCTGCACGGCCTTGTCGATGACTTTCTGCGCCTGATCGGTCGCAAACAGCTTCGCCATGGCGGCTTCGCGTGTAACGCGTGGGGCACCGCTGTCCTTGGTCCAGGCAGCTCGGTAAATCAGAAGCGCGGCGGCATCGACGTCCAGCGCCATATCGGCGATATGCCCCTGCACCAGTTGCAGATCGAACAGCGGTGAGCCCTGAATTTCACGCGTCGTGACCCGGGAAAGCGCCTCGTCCAGCGCCCGGCGGGCAAAGCCCAGAGCGGCGGCGGCGACCGTTGAGCGGAAGATATCCAGAACCGACATGGCGATCCTGAACCCTGCTCCCGGCGTTCCGATCAGGTTCTTTTTCGGAATGCGGCAACCGGTAAAACGCAATGTGGCAAGCGGATGGGGTGCGATGGTCTCCAGTCGCTCAACGACTTCAAAGCCCTGGAGATCCGGCGTCACGATGAACGCGGAAAGTCCCTTCGCCCCAGGCGCTTCGCCGGTTCTGGCAAAGAGCGTGTAGACGTCAGCGATACCGCCGTTGGAGATCCATGTCTTTTCGCCGTCGAGCACATAGGCATCGCCATCGTCGGTGGCGGTCATGGTCGAGTTGGCAACATCCGAGCCGGATTGGGGTTCGGTCAACGCAAAGGCGGAGATTGCCTTGCCACTGCGCGTCAGCGGGAGCCACTCGGCTTTCTGTTCGTCCGTGCCGAACAGCGAAATGGCACCGGTGCCGAGCCCCTGCATGGCGAAGGCGAAGTCGGCCAAACCATCATGACGGGCCAGGGTTTCGCGGATGAGGCAGAGGCTGCGCACATCCAGCTTGC
Organism: Stappia sp. BW2; assembly: GCF_008107695.1. Lineage (GTDB taxonomy): Bacteria > Pseudomonadota > Alphaproteobacteria > Rhizobiales > Stappiaceae > Roseibium. The sequence goes on from NZ_VIRG01000066.1 coordinate 370,542, forward strand.
CATCCGGCGCGCCGCTGTGCTGCAGAAAGCCTGCTTCGCCCAGGGCCGTGACCAGATGCCGGCAGGCAGCGTCCGTGTCCGTATGATCGAGATCGGCCAGATGCGCGCCTGCCCAGACCTCCAGGTCCTCGGCAAGACCCCAGTGTTGGTCTTCGAAGAACGGCCAGCGGAGAAACGATTTATCCGACATCAATCACCCTCGAAAACTGGCTTTTCTTTCTTGACGAAAGCTTCATAAGCCCGGCGGAAGTCATTGCCCTGCATGCAGATTGCCTGCGCCTGGGCTTCCGCTTCGATGGCCTGATCAAGCCCCATGGACCATTCCTGCGCCAGCATGGTTTTGGTCATGGAATTGGAGAAGGTCGGGCCGGAAACAATACGGCCGGCCATGTCCATGGCCGTCTGCTCAAGCTCGTCCGACGGGACCACCGCGTTGAAGAATCCCCAGGCATGACCTTCCTCGGCCTTCATCGAGCGGCCGAGATAAAGCAGCTCCGCAGCCCGTCCCTGACCGATGATCCGCGGCAGGATCGCACAAGCGCCCATGTCGCAACCGGCAAGGCCGACCTTGTTGAACAGGAAAGCAACCTTGGCCTCTGGTGTGGCTACACGCAGATCGGATGCCATGGCCATGATGGCACCGGCACCGGCGCAGATGCCGTCCACCGCCGAAATGATCGGCTTGCCGCAATTGAGCATGGCTTTCACCAGATCGCCCGTCATGCGGGTGAAGGCCAAAAGCTCCTTCATGTTCATTTTGGTCAGCGGGCCGATGATGTCGTGAACATCGCCGCCGGAGCTGAAATTGCCACCATTCGGCAGGATCACCACCGCATGAACATCGTCGGCATAAACGAGATCCCGGAACCAGTCGCGCAGTTCTGCATAGCTTTCGAAGGTCAGCGGGTTCTTGCGTTCGGGCCGGTCGAGCGCGATGCGCGCAATGCCGTTGGCGATCTCACATTTGAAATGCGTCACGTCACTTCGCATTGCCACTCTCCTCCTGGCTTTGACGTTTCAGAACCAGATCGAGCCGGCTCGAAAGCGCAGCGATATCGTCCGCCGACCAGCCCTCGAGCAGTTCATCGATCCAGGATTCGTGATGGGCGGCAAGTTCCTCGAAGGCGGTCCTGCCTTTGGGGGTCAACCGGGCCACCTGGGCGCGCCGGTCGCCCGGAACGGCAACGCGCAGGACAAGGCCTTCTTCGGTCAGCTTGTCGACAATGCCGGTAACATTGCCGTTCGACACCTTCAGGAACGTCGACAGTTCCGACATCTTCAGGCCATCGGGAAACCGGGCAAGCGCAGACATCACATCGAACCGCGGTAGCGTCGTGCCATGCTGGTCACGCAGGTTCCGGCGGATCTCTGCCTCGATTCCATTGACGGATTTCAAAAGCTTCAGCCAGAGACGCAGGCGCGTCTTGGACAAGGCTTCCTGTTTTTCCGCAGTTTCCGCCATCAGAGCTCCCCTCCTGAAAGTGTCAGCGCGTGGCCGTTTACGGACACGGCTCCATCAGAACACAGATAGAAAGCAGCTTCGGCAACTTCCGAAACCTGAATAAACCGTCCCTGTGGATTATCCGCTTTCAGGCTATCGGCCGCAGATTCCGGGCTCATACTGGTCTTTTCGACGATTGTGTCGATGGAACGCTGCAACAACGGCGTCTCGATGAAGCCCGGGCATATGGCGTTGACCGTTATTCCGGTTCTGGCCAGTTCCCGCGCCAGCGAACGCGTCAGGCCCACCACCGCGTGTTTGGCGGCGCTATAGGCGCTGACATAGGGATAGCCGCGCAGTCCAGCCGTGGAGGCGATTGCGATCATCCGGCCCCAGCCACTTGCCTTCATGTCCGGCAGTGCCGCCTGCCAGACATTGGAGACGCCGAAGAGGTTCACCGCCAGCATGGCCTGGAAGTCTTCCACCGTGGTGCGGGCAAAAGGCTTGCTGCTGGCAGCACCGGCATTGGCGATCACCACATCCACAGGGCCGTTCATCTGCCGGGCCGCGTCGACAGCCGCCTGGACGGCCTGCGTGTCGGTTACATCGCAGATCTGATAGGGCAACTTCTGTTCGGCAAGGCTTGCTTCCGTCCTGCCGAAAATGGTGACCTTCGCGCCTTTTTCGGCGAAGAGGTGGGCACAGGCAGCGCCAACGCCGCTGCCGCCACCGGTTACAAGGATATGGCGACCTTCGACGCTCATACCTTCAGCATCTCCGCTTCCCGGTCGGCCAGACGCCACATCTGGTCGCGGCCGGCAAGATAGGGCAGCGGCCAGTCGGTAGCCTTGCGGTCGCCGATCTTGGCGGCTTCATGCAGCGTCCAGTAGGGATCTGCCAGATGCGGACGGCCGACGGCGACAAGATCCGCCCGACCCGCCATCAGGATCGAGTTGGCATGGTCAGCCTCGTAGATGTTGCCGACAGCCATTGTCGGCAGTCCACCCTCGTTGCGGATGCGGTCGGAGAACGGCGTCTGGAACATGCGGCCATAGACCGGACGTGCCTTCGGCGTTGTCTGACCGGCGGAAACGTCGACCAGATCGACACCGGCGTCCCGGAACCGGCGGGCGATTTCAACCGCATCATCCGGCGTGATGCCTTCCTCGCCCACCCAGTCGCAGGCGGAGATGCGCACCGACATCGGCTTATTCTCAGGCCAGACGGCCCGCATGGCGTTGAAGACTTCCAGCGGCCAGCGCATCCGGTTGTCCAGCGATCCGCCGTACTCATCCGTCCGCGCGTTGGAAACCGGCGAAATGAACGACGACAGCAGATAGCCGTGAGCGGCATGAAGCTCGATCATGTCGAAGCCGGCGCGCTCGGCCATTTCGGCAGCAGAAACGAACTGGGCCTTGATCTCGTCCATCTCGGCCAGCGTGATTTCGCGCGGCGACGCATTGCCGTCCGACCAGGGAATGGCGGATGCGGACACAAGGTCCCAGTTGCCGTCTTCAAGAGGCTTGTCCATGCCTTCCCAGCCGATCCGCGTGGAGCCTTTCCGGCCGGAATGACCGATCTGGCAACAGATCTTGGCCTCGGTTTCGGCATGCACGAAGTCGGTCAGCCGTTTCCAGGCTGCCTCGTGTTCAGGCGCATAAAGGCCAGGGCACCCTGGCGTGATCCGGCCTTCGGCACTGACGCAGGTCATCTCGACAAAAACGAGCCCTGCCCCGCCCTTGGCGCGCTCGCCGTAATGGATCAGGTGCCAATCGGTCGGCGCACCATCAACAGCCTTATACTGGGCCATTGGCGATACAACGATGCGGTTCTTCAGCTCCATTTCACGCAGCTTGAACGGCGTGAACATCGGCGCGCGCACCGGTGAGTTCGGTGATACGCCCGCCTGGTTCATGAACCAGCGCTCGGCGGACTCCAGCCATTTCGGGTCGCGCAGACGCAGGTTTTCGTGGCTGATACGCTGGGAGCGGGTCAGCATGGAATAGTTGAACTGAACGGGATCGAGATGGAGATACCGCTCGACATGCTCGAACCATTCCAGCGAATTGCGGGCTGCCGACTGCAGACGCAGCACCTCCAGGCGCCGGTCTTCCTCATAACGCTTGAAGGCAGCGGCCATGTCCGCTTCCGTATGCAGATATTCCGCAAGAGCGATTGCCGATTCAAAGGCAAGCTTGGTGCCGGACCCGATGGAGAAATGCGCAGTTGCGGCGGCGTCGCCGAGCAGCACCACGTTCTCATGGCTCCACTTATCGCACAGCACGCGTGGGAAACGGATCCAGGCGGAACCACGGATATGCTTGGCGTTGGTCATCAGCGGATGGCCGCCAAGGTGATCCTTGAAGATCTCCTCGCAGGTCCGGATGCTCTCTTCCTGACTCATCTCGCCAAAGCCGAAGGCATCAAAGGTTTCCTGCGTGCACTCCACGATGAAGGTCGCGGTCTCATCGTCGAACTGATAGGCGTGCGCCCAGACCCAGCCGTGCTTGGTTTCTTCAAAGATGAAGGTGAAGGCATCAGCGAATTTCTGATGGGTTCCGAGCCAGACAAACTGGCACAGACGCTGATCGATATCCGGCTTGAAGGTATCCTGATAGAGCGTCCGGGTCTTGGAATTCAGACCGTCGCTGGCAACCACAAGATCGTAGTCCTTGCGATAGTCCTCGGCGCTGTCGACCTCGGTTTCAAATTTCAGGTTGATGCCAAGTTCCCGGGCTCGCTCCTGCAGGAGCACCAGGAGTTTCATACGGCCGATACCGCAGAAACCATGCCCGGTAGAGACAAGACGTTCACCACGCATATGCAGGGCAATGTCGTCCCAATAGGCGAAATTCTCGCCGATGGCCTTGGCACTGACAGGGTCGTTGACGGCAAGATTCTGCAAGGTCTCATCAGACAACACCACGCCCCAGCCGAACGTGTCGTCGGCGCGGTTGCGCTCGATCACGTCGATCTCGTGAGACGGGTCTCGCAGTTTCATCGAGATGGCGAAATAGAGACCGGCAGGTCCTCCGCCCAGACAAGCAATCCTCATACGAAACTCCCCTGCTGTGTTATGCTTCAGCGAACCACAGGGAGATTTTTATTTCAAGCCTAAAATTTCAAGCTTGAAACAAATGCCGATAGAGCTCTGCCAATTGGTTATCATGCCTTGTGGACGCAGGTTGGCAACACTCAGTGTCGTATTAGGAAGAAGAGACTGTCCCCGTCGATTCCCGCACCACGATCTCCCCTGCAATCGCCTCGTCGGCCGCAGCTTCCCTTGCAAAGATCCGTTCAACCGCTGACCCTGCCAGCCGTTCGATTGGCTGACGCAAGGTGGTGAGACGCGGGACAACGAGAGCCGCGAGCGCAATATCATCGAAGCCGGTGACGGACAGATCCGCCGGAATGGCGATCTTCAGGTCGCGCGCACAACGCAGAACGCCGATGGCCTGCTGGTCGCTGGCGGCGGCGATGGCGGTGGGGCGGGTCTCGCTTGAGGCGCCTTTCAGGATTTCCCGGCCGATGTCCTCACCGCTGTCGTAATCGAAATGGCCTTCGTGAACGGTGAGCATGATCGGATCGTCCGACGTCGACAGGGACTTGATCCGGGCAACGAAACCTTCCTGCCGCTGGCGGGCAACCTCCATGGATTGCGGGCCGGCGATATAGGCGATGCGGCGATGCCCCAGGCCAACCAGGTGATCGGCAATCCTCGCCGAACCGTCGAAATGATCGGTCGCGACCAGCGGATAGGGTCCGAACCGGCGGTCGAGCGAGACTATCGGAACATCGGCCTTGTGTGTCTGGCCGCCGTCGGAGGTCGCCACAACGATGACCCCGCACACGGCCCTGTCGAGCAGTGCCGCAATCTGTGTCTGCTCGGCGTCCGCATCATCGTGGGAGTTCGCCAGCATCACCGAGTGCCCCCGTTTGGCGGCCTCCATTTCAATGTTCTTGGCGAGCTGGGAAAAGAACGGATTGGTGATATCCGGCACTACAAGGCCGATCACGTCGATGCTGTTGGTGCGCAGTGCCCTGGCGGCAAGGTTGGGTTTGTAGTCCAACTCCTGCATTGCCGCGAGCACACGTTCCTTCAGCGGTTGCTTGACGGATTCATTCTTGGACAGAACGCGCGAGACAGTACCAACCGACACACCGGCTTTGCGTGCGACGTCTTTGATTGTTGGCATGTTTTGCGTGTCTCCCCGCGCCCCAGGCGATGCCTACCTTGAACCACTCCTCGATGACAGGATCAAGCATTTGAATTCATTCAGGCGATGCGCTGAACGGGGAATGCCTCCAGCTCGTCCAGACGTGGCAGGGATGCGGCGGCTCCCTTGCGGGTGGTCGCCAGGGCTGCCGCCTGCATGGCGAACGCAATCGCTTCTTCAATCGGCTTGTTCATGGCGATCCGCGCCGCGAATGCGCCATTGAAACAATCCCCGGCGGCAACCGTGTCGATACTGTGCACCTTCGGGGCCGGCAAGGCGCCGGCGCTGCCGTCGATGGACCAGGCCACACCGTCCGCCCCCATCGTGACGATGGCGCCGCGCAGACCAAGGGTCCGCAGGGCATCGGCTGCCTCTCGTGCATCTGCCAGTGTTCGAGGTTCCGCTCCCAGCAGACCACCGGCCTCGCCCGCGTTTGGGGTCAGAATGTCGAACGCGGTCAACACCTCTGCAGGCCAGGCAGGCTCGGGGGCCGGTGCCGGATCCATGATCACCAGCGCACCGGCCTGACGCGCCGGCCGCGCCGCTGCCAGTGACGTTTCCAGGCCGATTTCATTCTGAAGCAGCAGAACACGGCTTTGACCCAGGATATCTGCTTGTTTAGACACAGTATCGGGCGACAACCGGCCGTTGGCACCGGCGGAAAGCCGGATCATGTTCTGCCCATCCGGGCCGACATCGATGAAGGCGAGGCCAGTTGCGGTGTCCGGCAATTCCTCCAGCAGGGTCATAACCCCTTCGGGCCTCAAAGCTGCGGCAGCTTCCGCCCCAAAACCATCTTTGCCGACGGCCCCGATGAAATTGACATTCGCACCCAGCCGGGCGGCAGCGACAGCCTGATTTGCCCCCTTCCCGCCCAGCGAGGTGACGGTTTCACGAACGGAGATGGTCTCACCGATCTTCGGCCAGCGGTCGAGATAGCTGGTAAGGTCGATATTGATGCTGCCGACAACGGTAACGGACGTCAAAACGCTACTCCGCTGATGAGAATGATGTTGGCGTAGGGGGTAACCTCGCCAGTGCGGATTACGGCCCTGGCCTTTTGCGTCCGCTGTTTGAACGCTTCGTGCGACAGCCTTGAAACGGCGATCTCCTTGCCCGTTTCCGACGCCCAGAAGTCTACCTCGCGCTGCATCAGCGACGACAGGTCGTCAGAGGCTTCCTCAGCCCAGACGGCCCCCTCAATGACGAGTTCGGATTGCAGCGCGGCGAGCAGCTCACGGAAGGTTGGCACGCCCGGCGTGATGGCAAGGTCGATGACGTCCACACCGGCAGGCACAGGCAGGCCTGCATCGGCGACCACGATTTCATCCATATGCCCGAGAGAGGCGACTAGCGCACTCAGGTGGCGGTTCAGCAGGGCTGTGCGTTTCATTTGGCTGTGTACTTTGCACGGTAGTAGTCGAGGATGACAGCAACGATAATGACGACACCGGTGATCATCTGGCGCATGAAGTCGCTGAGGCCGATCAGGATGAGACCGTTGGCGAGAACACCGATGATGAAGGCGCCGAGCAGCGTTCCGATGACCGATCCCCGTCCGCCGCTGAGGCTGGTACCGCCGATGATGACGGCTGCGATGGCGTTGAGTTCAAAACCGATGCCGGCAATCGGGCTGGCGATGTTGAGACGCGCCATATAGACCACGGCCGCGATTCCGGCCGTCAGTCCGCAGATGGTGAAGGCCGCGATCTTGTAGCGGGCCACCGAATGACCGGCCAGCCGGACGGCTTCCTCGTTGTTGCCGATGCCGTAGATCAGGCGGCCGAAGACCGTGAAATTCAGCACGAACCAGGCAATGAAGACCAGAACCAACGCCACCAGGAACACCACCGGCACGCCGTAGATCATGGCGGACCCGAATTCCTCGAAGGCAAAGGGGAAGGAATAGATGGTCTGCGCCTCGGACACCTGCAGCGCCGCGCCACGGGCAATGTTCAGCATGCCGAGCGTGATGATGAAGGACGGCAGCGACCAGTAGGCACTGATGGCACCATTGAGAAAGCCGCAGAAGACACCAGTCAGCGTGGCCGCGACAATGGCAAGCGCAATGGCTTCCGCCGGTCCGAAGCCGGGCAAGGTAATCGCCTTGCCGGCCACAACGGCAGCAAAGGCCATCACAGACCCGACAGATAGATCGATACCGCCAATCAGGATGACGAAGGTCATGCCGACGGCCAGCACCAGATTGATGGTGATCTGGGTCAGGATGTTGGTGATGTTGTTCGGCGTCAGAAAGTGCTCGGTGAAGAGCGAGAAAAAGACGATCAGCGCCAGCAGAGCCAGACCGATACCGGCATTGTGCAGCACCGTCCGGATGGAGAACTTCGGTGCCGCAGCAGCCGTTTCACTCAAGGTTTCGGTTGTCATGTGTCGTTTTCCCCGGCGCCCGGCGTTTGCCCATAGGCCAGTTTCAGGATGTTTTCTTCTGAGAAGTCGGGGCGTTTCACTTCGCCCTGGATCTCGTGTTCGGCAAGCACCAGAATGCGGTCGGCCAGCGTCATCAGCTCCGGCATTTCCGAAGAGACCACAAGCAGGGCCACGCCTTCACGGGCCAGGTCCTTCAGAATGGCGTAGATTTCCGCCTTGGCGCCAACGTCGACACCACGTGTGGGCTCGTCGAGCAGCAGAACCTTCGGATTGCGCGCCAGCCACTTGGCCAGAACAACCTTCTGCTGGTTGCCGCCGGACAGGCTCGACGCGGGGTCCGAGGTACGGCCGTACTTGAGGGTCAGCCGGGCTGCGCCTGCAATGGCCTGGCGCGTTTCCTCCGCCAGCTTCAAGAGCCCCGAACGGGAAACGGATCCCATATTGGCCAGCGAGATATTCGCGGCAATGGGCATACCCAGAATGAGCCCTTCGTCCTTGCGGTCTTCCGTGACAAATCCAATCCCGGCCGCGATGGCATCGCGCGGGCCTTTGCAACGCACTTCCGTGGCATCGCGAAAGATCTTTCCGGACCGGGGTGGATCAATGCCGAAGATGCCGCGCAGGATTTCCGTTCGTCCGGCGCCGACAAGTCCGGAAATTCCGACAATCTCGCCGTAGCGCAAATCAAGCGAAATCCCCGAGTTTCCGGGATTTGCGGAGGTCACAAGATTTTCCAGCCGCAGCGCGCTTGCCCCCACAACGTGGCCCTCGGGGTGCTCATGCTGCTCTGCGGCCAGTTTGCGCCCAACCATCCGCTGAACCACACCTTCCGGCGTGGTCTCGCTGATGAGATCGGTCGCGATGGTCTTGCCGTTTCGGAACACCGTGACACGGTCGCAGATGGCAAAGACTTCATCGAGATGGTGCGAGACGAAGACCACCGTGACCCCGTCCGCCTTGATGCCGGCGACGATGTCGAACAGGCGTTTGGTCTCGCGTTCCGTCAGGGTCGCGGTCGGTTCATCCAGGATCAGGATCCGGCTTTTCGACTGCAGTGCCCGCGCGATCTCGACAAGTTGGCGATGGGCAATTCCGAGCGCGCTCACCGGCGCGGTAACGTCCACATCCGTCAGCCCGATTGAGTCCAGGGCCTTGCGGGCACGCCGGTTCATTTCCTTGCGGTCCAGAAGACCAAGGCTGTTCTTCGGCAATTGCTCGATGGAGATGTTTTCGGCGATGGAGAGATGTTCCAGCAGGTTGAATTCCTGATGAACCACCTGCACGCCATGATCCTTGGCATCATGCGGGCTCGAAGGACGATAAGGCTCGCCCGCCAGGACAATTTGCCCAGCATCGTAGGGAAACACGCCGGAAAGGATCTTGATGAGGGTCGATTTGCCCGCGCCGTTTTCTCCAACGAGCGCATGAACCTCGCCTTCGTCCAGGGAAAAGCTAACCCCGTCCAGCGCCTTGACGCCACCGAAGTGCTTCTTCAGACCCTCGACCGTCAGGAAAGCGCGGTCCGGTGCAGCAGCGGGCGCTGCGGCAAGCGATGCTGCTGCCATGATGCGTCCAGTCGTTCTTTAATGGATAAACAGCTCCCGCCCTGAAGCTGACCGGGCGGGAGCCTTCTTGAGACTGCTTACTTCACAGTCACCAATTCAATCGGGGTCTTGACCCAGCCTTGCAGCGGTTCACCGGTCGAAACCACGTCGAGCGCCATATCGATGGCGTTGGCCGCCATTTCGGTGCCGAACTGGTCGACGGTTGCCAGCATCCTGCCGTCTTCGATCATCGGACCGACAGCGGGAATGTTGTCGAAACCGACCACTTCGATGTCGGTGCGACCGGCGCTTTCCAGTGCCTTCACGACGCCGATGGCCATGGAGTCATTGGCTGCCATGACGCCCTGGATGTCGGGATGAGCCGTCAGCATTGTGGCGAACACCTGGTTGGCTTCTTCGGTTTCCCAATGCGCTGTCCGGCTGTCGAGCAGGTCGAGCTTGTATTCGGCAACGGAATCCTCAAAGCCCAGACGGCGCTGAGTGGCGTTGTCCGCACCCGGGTTGCCCTCGATGATGACGACCTTGCCGCCCTCACCCAGCTTCTTGCCCAGTGCATCGCCTGCAAGCTTGGCGCCGCCCCGGTTGTCCGGACCGACGAAGGCCAGCTCGACGCCCTGCTGCTTCTTGGCTTCCTCATCAAGCGCCACGTCGAAGTTGACCACGACGATACCGGCTTCCATCGCCTTTTTCAGCGGACGGACCATGGCACGGCTGTCGGCAGGCGCGACCACAATGGCGTCGACATCCTGGGTGATGAAGTTTTCGACCGCGTTGATCTGAGATTCAAAGTCGGTCTCGTTCTGCATGCCGACGGCCTTGAGCTCGTAGTCGCCACGGCGCTTCTGGTGCTCTTCGGCACCCACCATCATGTTCTGAAAGAACTCGTTGGCCAACGATTTCATGATCAGACCAACCACCGGCTTTTCGTCAGCGAGAGCGGTTCCACCAAGCAAAGCGAGGCCTGTCGCCGCCGCAGCAGCGATTTTCAATAACTTCATGATTTTCCTCCCAAAAAGGCTGCACCTCTCACGCCATTCCAAGGGCGCTATCAGGTTCGATAATTGAAAGCACGGCCAAATTGGGACGTCAATATGAAACGTTTCATTTTTTTGAATGCATTCATTTCATACGTAGAAATCACGAGCGATTTCAGCAACTTTCACCTGAAATTAAACGTGAGAAAAATTTGCTCGACAGGGTTCAGAAGCGGGGCCAGGAAGATCGAATCCGCTCGCCTTCATCTCTCCGGACCAGAAAAACGTTGCCGGTCGCCCAAACATATATCGGAAATCAGCGGGCCCGAAATCTTGCCGGCATCGACGTTCCGGCAGCTGGCTCTCGGGACAAGCGCAGCACTGATCCCGAGGTCAGATCACTCTCAAACTCGCATTGAGCCCCGGTTTGATCGCGCCAACGCTTCTTGAAAACGCGACTGCTCCGGAAATGAGGAGACCTAGGATCTTGTGACGGGCCACCGGCTGGAAACCCGAGGGGTGCGCGGACGTCACTGGGCTAACCGCGCGCCCTACTCCTCGCGGCCCTCATTTTCCCGGTCCCGTTCGTAGTGCGCGGAAAGCGGAAACTCCGGCAACCAGGTTTCGCGGCGGATGGTCCAGAGTTCGTAGGTTGGCTTCAACTGGTCGGGTGCATCGAGCGCGCCAAGATGCACCTCGGTTTCATCGCCCGTTTGCGAGAAAACGGACGACCCGCACCGCGGGCAGAAGGACCGCCCCTGGTACTCGCCCGTTTCCCCCTCGTGACTTACAGCGTCCTGCGGAAAGACGGCTGAGGCATGGAACAATGCCCCGTGGTGCTTGCGGCAGTCGAGACAGTGGCACAGGCCAACCCGGTAGGGATCGCCTTCCGCCACGAACCTGACATTTCCGCACAGGCAGCCACCGGTGTATCGCTTCATCTTCGCCGTCTCCTCAGCCGTCTCATCGTTGCGTAGTCTGTTCAGACCTGTCTGATACGTGACTCTGCCACGGCTGATCAATGCTCAGATACAGCGGCCGCCATCGACTTCCATCGCGACGCCCGTGATCATGCCCGCCTCGTCCGAGCACAGGAAACAGGCCGCGTTGCCCATGTCTTCCGGCGTGGAAAAGCGGCCGATGGGAATGGTAGACAGGAACTTGGCACGCATTTCGGGCGTGTCTTCCCCCATGAAGCTTTTCAGCAGCGGCGTTTCACCGGCCACCGGGCAGATTGCATTCACCCGAACACCCGAAGGGGCCAGTTCCACGGCCATTGTCTTCGTCGCGGTGATCATCCACCCCTTGGAGGCGTTGTACCAGTTGAGCCGAGGACGCGGGCTGAGGCCTGCGGTGGAGGCCACATTCAAAATTGCGCCCTTGCCGGCTTCCGCCATGGCCGGGACGAAGTGCTTCGCCGTCAGATAGACCGACTTGCAATTGACCGCCATGACCCGGTCAAACTCTTCTTCCGTGACCTCCTGCATCGGCTTGGGCAGATGCGTGATGCCTGCATTGTTGACCAGAATGTCGACGCTGCCGAGCAGAGACGAGGCAACGTCAGCCATGTGGCTGACACTGTCGTTGCTGGACACATCCGCCTTGATGGCCAGGCCGCCGACTTCGGAGGCAATTTCCTCGGCAAGCTCCAGGTTCAGGTCGGCGACCATCACCTTGGCGCCTTCTGCAGCGAACTTGCGCACGATACCAGCGCCAAAGCCCGAGGCCCCGCCCGTGACAATCGCCTTCTTTCCTTCAAGTCTCATGCAAACCTCCCGATCTTGGTTCCATGCTCTCCGGCGTCATCCAGGCCAAGCGAAGCGCGAGCCGGGATCGGGGAGCTACATTTCATTGTTCTTTTGCCGCGCAACGAAGCGGAGCATCCCGGCTCCTACCCGTGAAACGCCGCCACGGTCTTCAGTGTGGTGAAGCCGTAGAGGGCCTCGAAGCCTTTTTCCCGGCCGTGACCGGATTTGCCCATGCCGCCGAACGGCAGCTCGACACCGCCACCGGCGCCGTAATTGTTGATGAAGACCTGGCCTGTACGGATCTTTTTGGCGAGCCGCATCTGACGCGCTCCGTCGCGGGTCCAAAGGCTCGCGACCAGGCCGTAGTCCGTGCCGTTGGCGATGGCGATGGCTTCGTCCTCATCGTCAAAGGGAATGATCACCTGCACCGGACCGAAGATCTCGTCCCGGGCCAGCACGTGGCCGGGTGAAACGCCGGCAAAAAGGGTCGGGCAGACATAGTTGCCGCCGTCAGGTGCATCCTGCAGCACGCCTTCAGCAACCTTTTGAAGATCCGCACCCCGGTCCAGAAAGCTGGAAACGATGCCCTTCTGCTTTGACGAGATCAGCGGCCCGACGTCGAGATCGTTCAGCGCCGGTCCAACCTTCAGGGAACCGTAACGAGCCGCCATGCGTTCGGTAACCTGATCAACGACAGACCTTTGCACCAGAATGCGCGAGGACGCCGAGCAGGTCTGGCCCGCGTTCTGGATGCCCGCGTTGACCAGAAACGGCAGGGCTGCGTCCAGATCGGCATCTTCGAACACAAGCTGAGGCGACTTGCCGCCGAGCTCCAGTGTGACCGGCACAACATTTTTGGCTGCTGCCGTCTGCACCTGAACACCGGTTGCGACCGATCCGGTGAAGGAAATGTGGTGAACGCGGGGATGAGCTGTCAGAGCTGCACCGGCTTCGGACCCGAGCCCCGGAACCACGTTCAACGCCCCCTCTGGCAAACCGGCCTGACGGGCAAGATCCGCAAAGGCGAGTGCAGTCAGGCAAGCGTCTTCCGCCGGTTTCAAAACGCACGCGTTTCCTGTTGCCAGGGCAGCGCCGACAGATCGGCCGATGATCTGCATCGGGTAGTTCCACGGCACGATATGTCCCGTCACGCCATGCGGTTCGCGCAAGGTGTAAACCGTGTAGCCATCGAGATAGGGAATGGTTTCGCCATGGAGCTTGTCGGCGGCGCCGCCATAAAATTCCAGATACCGGGCAAGCGCTACGGCATCGGCGCGGGCCTGTTTCAGCGGCTTGCCGACGTCGAGGGACTCGATCCGCGCCAGATGGTCGACCTTTTCCAGCACCAATTCGCGCAGGCGAAACAGAAACCGGCCGCGTTCGGCAGCGTTTGTCCGGCCCCACTCCCCTGCCATGGCAGCTTCCGCCGCCGCGACCGCCGCATCAATGTCCGCCGCTCCGCCGCGGGCAATGGCCCCGATGCGTGCTCCGGTCGATGGATCGTTCAGCGGCAGTTCGCCTCCTCCCACAGGGGCCACCCATTTTCCGCCGATCAGGCACTTGGCCGGATCGAACCAAAGGTCCAGGTGCTGGGTCATGGGCTTCTCCCTCAAGCGATACCGGCCGGCAGAACCGGCGCGGCGGCAACAAGTTGTTGTGTGTATGGGTGGCTGGGCCGGTCAAAGACGGTGTTTGTCGGACCTTCTTCAACGATCTTGCCGGATTTCATCACCAGCACCCGATCCGTGATCGAGCGGACCACGCTGAGATCGTGGCTGATGAAGAGGTAGGTCAGGCCGAACCTGTCGGCCAGATCCGCCAGAAGATCGAGCACCTGGGCACGGACGGATACATCGAGCGCCGACACTGCTTCGTCCAGAATGATCAGGTCCGGCTTGATGATCAGCGCGCGGGCAATTGCGATGCGCTGGCGCTGGCCGCCGGAAAATTCGTGAATGTACTTTTGGGCATCGGCCGCGCTCAAGCCGACGCTTTCAAGAGCTTCGGCAACGGCCCTGTCGCGCTCGGCACCACGCGGTGGATTTGACATGAGATGGAACGGTTCGGTGATCAGCCGCTCCACCTTCCAACGCGGATTGAAGCTGCCATAGGGGTCCTGAAACACCACCTGCATGCGCCGGCGCACGATCTGATTTGCATGGTGATGGGTGAAGACCGGCAGACCATCGAACAGGATCTCGCCGCCCTGCACCTCCTCAAGGCCGAGGATCGCCCGCGTAAGCGTCGATTTTCCGCAACCGGATTCGCCGACAAGACCAAGGCTTTCACCTTTGCGGATCTCGAAGCTGACCCCGTCAACGGCGCGAAACTGCGTGGTCTTGCCCCACCAGCCGTGCGTGTGTCCGGTATACTCGCGCACGACTTCCCGCACCTGCAGCAGCGGCGGCTCCAGCATTTCGTGGCTGCGGTCCGGCACGTGGGCCGAAGCTTCCAGCAGCGCGCGCGAATAAGGGTGTTGCAGATTGCCGAAAAGCGCTTTTGCCGGGCCGCTTTCCACCACCTCCCCCTGGCGCATGATAACCAGATCGTCGGCAAGGTCGGCCACGACGGCGAGATCATGGCTGATCAGCATCAGGCCCATGCCATCCTCGGCGACAAGACGCTTCAGAAGATCCAGGATCTGCGCCTGGGTGGTGACATCCAGCGCCGTGGTTGGTTCATCGGCAATCAGGAGTTTGGGCCTGAGCGCAATCGCCATGGCGATGACCACTCTCTGCCGCTGACCACCGGAGAGTTCATGCGGATACCGGCTGAGCGGGAACCGCTCCTGCGGCAGCTCCGCCCGATGCAAGGCATCGGCTGCTCGTGCCATCGCTTCGGCTTTGGAAACACGCTCATGGATCAGGATCGTCTCGGCAACCTGGGCACCGATAGTCTTCAGCGGGTTGAGCGCGGTCATCGGCTCCTGAAAGACCATGCCAACATCCCGCCCGCGCAGGCCACACATTTCGGCTTCGCTCAGCGAGAGGATGTCCTTGCCCAACAGGGTGATTGACCCGTTGCAAGTCGAACCGCCAGGCAACAGTTGCAGCACGGAAAAGGCCGTGATCGACTTGCCAGATCCGCTCTCGCCGATCACACCCAGAATGCGCCCCGGCGCCACTTCCATGGAGACGTCTTTCAGGATCGGCAGACCATGAATGGAAAGCGACAGATCCCGGATGGAAAGGAGGCCGGTTTCGGAGAGGGTCATGTCCGGGCTCTCCTGAGTTTCGGGTCGAGACTGTCGCGCAGGCCGTCGCCCAGCAGGTTCAGCCCGAGCACGGTCAACAGGATGGCGAGGCCCGGAAACAGTGCCAGATGAGGCGCGAGCGATATCATCGTCTGGCTGTCGGCCAGCATTCGGCCCCAGCTTGCCGTGGGAGGCTGTGCACCGAGACCCACGTAGCTCAGACCTGCCTCGGCCAGAATGCCGAGCGAGAACTGGATCGTGCCCTGAACGATCAGGAGATTGGCGACGTTGGGCAGGATATGTTCCAGCGAGATGCGCGCCGAGCCCTTGCCCGCCACCCGCGCCGCCAGAATGTACTCCCGGTTCCAGAGCGACAGTGCGGCGCCTCTCGTCAGGCGGGCGAACACCGGGATGTTGAAGATGCCGATGGCGATGATGGCGTTGAGTGCCGATGCCCCGAACACAGCGGTGATCATGACCGCAATGAGAAGGCTCGGGAATGCAAACACCAGATCATTGGCGCGCATGATGATCTCGTCCATCAGGCCGCCTTTTCTGGCAGCAGCGGCAAGACCGAGCGGGACACCGACGGCCATGCCGATGCCGACGGCCACCAGCGCGACGGCGATGGAGGTGCGGGCGCCGACCATGATCATGCTGAGAATATCGCGTCCGAACTGATCGGTGCCAAAGGGATGTAACCAGCTTGGCGGCTTCATTCGGTTGGCGATGTCCACCACCGTCGTGTCGTATGGCACCCACACAAGACTGATCAGCGCTGCGAGCGTGAACAGCAGCGTCAAAACGGCACCTGGAAGCAGGGTTCGGCTGCGGAACAGGAGGGCCATCAACGACGCCTCCTCAATCTCGGATCGACCCAGGCATACGTCATGTCGACAGCGAAGTTGACGACGATGACCGCAAAGACCAGCAGCATCACGACACTCTCGACCACGATAATATCGCGCGCGCTGATTGACTGAAAGACCAATCTGCCGAGCCCCGGCAGGAAGAAGACGTTTTCGATGATGATGGCGCCTGCCAAGAGAAAGGAGAATTGCAGCCCGAGGATCGTCAGCACTGGAATGAGCGCATTGCGCACAGCATGGCGCCAGAGCGCTTGTCCCTTGCTCAGCCCCTTGGCCCGGGCAGTACGGATGAAATCCTCCCCGAGCGTGTCGAGCAGGCTGGAGCGAATGACACGTGTCAGGATGCTCGCCTGTGGCAGCGCGAGCGCAATTGCCGGCAAGGTCAGTGCTTTCAGGGCAACGAAGAAGCCTGCGTCCCACCCCGGAAAACCGCCGGCGGAAAACCAGCGCAGATTGATGGCAAAGACCAGCACCATCAGCATTGCAAACCAGAAATTGGGAATGGCAATGCCGAGCTGCGTGACACCCATGATGGCCCCATCAGCATGGGAGCCTCGGCGCGAGGCAGCCCAGATGCCGGCCGGAAAGGCGATCAACGTGCTTAGCACCAATGCATAGAGCGCCAGCGGCAAGGACACCCACAGCCGGTCGGCGATCATGCCGGCAACCGGCGTGCGATAGGTGTAGGACGTTCCGAAATCGCCGACCAGAAGTCCACCTGCCCAGGCTGTGTAGCGCTCGAGAATACTGCCGCCGAGGCCCAGCTCCTGGCGCAGCGCGGCCAGTGTGTCTTCCTGGGCGTTGAGGCCAAGCATGTAGGACGCCGGGTCCCCCGGCACCACTTCCAGAGCCAGGAAGATCACCACCGACGCGGCCACAAGGCTGAGCCCGAGGGACAGAAGGCGTTTCAGGAAATATTGCAGCATGAACGCGTCGCGTGCCTATCGGCAGTCAGGTACCGGCAAAAGGAATGGAGGGATGAAAGATGCCCGCACGTGGGGTGCGAGCATCCGCTTTGCAGTATGGGTCAGTCTTCCCAGTAGACCGCTGTCAGGTCCGTCGCCTGGGTCGGCTGGTTTTCCCAGAGCCCCTTGATCTTGGCATCGGCGACAGTCGGGAATGCGAGCTGGAACAGGTAGGTATTGACGTAATCCTTGGAGATCATCTCCTGGGCCTGTTTCAGAAGATCGGAGCGTTTGGCCGGATCGTTCTCCGCCGTCAGATCGGCAAAGAGTTTCTGGAAGTCCGCATTATCATATTGGAAATAGTAGTCCGCACGGGCATAGATGCCGATGTCCATCGGCTCGGTATGGCTGACGATCGTCAGGCCGTAATCCTTGCCCTTGAAGACCTGCTCCAGCCACTGCGCCCATTCCAGATTGGTGATCTCGGTTTCAATGCCGACGGCACGGAGCTGTGCGGCGATGATCTCCCCTCCCCGGCGGGCGTAGGAAGGCGGCGGCAGCTTCAGCGTGGTGGTGAAGCCATCGGCATAACCGGCTTCGGCCAGAAGTTTCTTGGAAAGTTCGGGGTCGTACTGGCTGTTGTCCGTCAGATCGACATAGTCGGGATTATGCGGCGCGAAATGGGTACCAATCGGTGTGCCGTAGCCGAACATCGCACCATCGATGATTGACTGCCGGTCAATTGCATGGGCAATCGCTTCGCGCACCTTGACGTTGTCGAGCGGCGGCAGCTTGTTGTTGGCGGCAAGAATGGTCTCGCCTTCGGTAGAGCCAACCAGCACCTGAAAGCGGGGATCGGCCTCGAACTGCGGCAGGTTTTCCGGTGCCGGGAAACCGACGAAAGCATTGACGTCTTCCGCCATCACGGCAGCGAAGGCAGCCGTCGGATCGGAAATGAACTTGAAGGTGACCTTGTCGAGCTTGGCCGGCTCCCCCCAGTAGTCCGCATTCTTTTCCAGATCGATGCGGTCGCCCTGCACCCAGTCGGTGAACTTGAAAGCACCCGTGCCGATTGGCTTGCTCTTGATATCGGCAATGGATTCCGGCGCGACGATAACCGCATCGCCCCAGGCCATATTGAACAGGAAATTCCCGTTCGGTTCCTTGAGCGTCACCTTCACAGTGAGCGGATCGACCACTTCGACGCTTTCGATGCCGGTGAACAACGCCTTCTGGGCGTTCTGGCTGTCATCGGCCCGTGCGCGGTCCAGGCTGAACTTGACGTCGTCTGCCGTCAGATCCGAACCATCGTGAAACTTCACGCCCTCATGCAGCTTGAAAGTGTAGGTCTTGCCGTCCTCGGAAATCTCCCAGCTTTCGGCAAGACCCGGATTGACCGAGCCATCCGGACCGAAGCGGGTCAGCCCTTCGAAGACGTTGGAATAAAGAACCGAATCAATCGCGCCTGCAGCGGCACCAGTCGGGTCCAGATGCGGTGGTTCCAGTTGCATGGCGACCACGATATCGCTCTTCGCATGGGCCATTCCCACGCTCGCGACCAACGCCAGGGCGCTGACCAGACCCAATCCAAACTTACGCAAACGCATGACTTCCCCCTTTATTGAGGCCGCTTTCGCAAGGCCTTGCCAAAAGCTCGATCAGCGAGCGGCCCATCACCTTCGCAGAATCGAGCATGTCATCCACTCCCACATATTCGTCCGGTTTATGTGCCAGATCCAGAATGCCCGGGCCATAGGCGATGCAATTTTTCAGTTTACCGATACGGTCGATGTGCTTCTGGTCGTATGTGCCCGGACTGACGACATATTCCGCTTCGCGGCCCATGGTCTCGGCAATCGCCTTCGCGACGGTCCGCACGACGGGCGCATCCTTTTCCGTCATGGTGGGCAGCACCCTGTGCAATTCGCGCAGGTCGTAGCGGAACTTGTCACGCTGCCCTTCAACCGTTTTCAGCACTTCCAGAACTTCCGCCTGCACGTCGTCGATGTTTTCCTCCAGCAGAAAGCGGCGGTCGATCACCATGCGGCAACTGTCCGGCACGCAGGGGCTCGGAAGGCCGGTGAAATCTGCTTCGCCTTCCGACTGTCCGCCATGGATGGAATTGATGTTGAGCGTCGACTGCTTGGCCCCCTCCGGCACCACCGGCATTTCAGTGCGCTTTTGCGCGAGCGCCGGAAACAGGCTCTGCTCCATTTCGTCGATCACCGCGCCCATGTGCCGGACGGCGCAATCGCCGAGGAACGGCATCGAGCCATGGGCGATTTCCCCGAAGGTTTCCAGTTCGGCCCACCAGACGCCTCTGTGGCCGAGGCAGATACGGTCCTTGTTGAGCGGTTCGGGAATGATGACATGCTGGACCCGGTCCGGGCTGAAGTAGTCCTTGCCGGCGAGATAGGCGACGCCGCCGTAACCACCCGATTCCTCGTCCGCCGTGCCGCTGATCTCGATGGCCCCGGCAAAATCCGGACAGACGGCCAGAAAAGCCTCGGCTGCGACGATGCTGGCGGCAAGACCACCCTTCATGTCACAGGCGCCCCGGCCATAGATCTTGCCGTCGATAAGTTCTCCGCCGAAGGGATCTTTCGTCCATCCGTGGCCGACATCGACCACATCGATATGACTGTTGAAATGCACGCAGTCACCCGGGCTGTCGCCATCGCGGCGCGCGACGATGTTCCAGCGCGGATATCTGTCGCTGTCACCGGGTGTGCCATGGGCCCGGATCAGCTCGATATCGAAACCGGATCTGGACAGACGCTTTTGCAGATAGTCGCAGATTTCGCGGTAGTTCTCGCCGGGCGGATTGAGCGTGGGGATGCGCAGAAGGTCCTGTGTGAGCGCGATCAGGTCTTCGCGTCTTCCGTCGATCTCACGGATCAGGTCGTCTGCAAGCGCCATCCCGTCTCGGCCTCCCGTTGGAAAAACAGGCAAGAACTATGCTACCGTCAAACTACGGTGCCAATACCGTAGGAACACGGTGAAACATGGAAAATCTCGACCAACTCGCCTTTGAAAATGCCCCCATGGGCCTGGCGCTGACCGAGAAGCGGATCATTCGCGCCTGCAACCAGACATTCGTGGAAATGTTCGGTTTCAAGAAGGAGCAGTTGATTGGCCAGAGTTTCCGGCTGCTGTACGGCACGGACCAGGAGTTCCACCAGATCCGGGACATCGGCCTTGAGCCCCTGCGCCGGTCCCTGCCCTATACGGACGAACGGCTGATGCGGCGCTCCGACGGGACGCCGATCTGGTGCCGGTTCCGCGCCCGCACCCTGACGCCGGAAACGCCGCTGGCCCGGATCGTCTTGAGTTTCGCCCTGATCGACAATGCGGCAGCGGGTCCGAAACTGACACCGCGCGAGCGCGATGTCCTGCTTCTCCTCTCACAAGGCCAGACCAGCAAGGAAATGGGCCGCGTCCTGAGCCTTTCCCCCAGAACCGTGGAAGATGTCCGTGCGAGACTGCTGAAGAAGTTTCAGGTCAAAAGCGTTGCCGTGCTGCTGTCCCGGCTTTCCGGGCAGTAGACGTTAAGCTTCTGACAGGCTGTCACTCGCCCGGCTTCAGCCCGTTGGACTTGAAGGCACCGCCGAAAGGCGACGGGTTGGCCTTGACCGGCTCTTCGGCCGGCGCGGTGGATGCGGGTGCCTGGTTCTGCTTCTGAGCTTCCATTTTCCTGCGTTGCTCCTCCAGAAGTTCCTGCTGGCGGGCACGTTTTTCGTCCAGGATCTGCTGCTTGCAGACGCCGGCATCATGCTGCGTGCCCTGATAGGTGGCAAAGCCCGCAATGCCCAGAAGGATCACGAAAATCGTCAACGGATGGACAAGTGTCCGCAGAACCGGATTGCCATAGATGCGCGACCGCGCGGTAGTGCCGGTCCGCATCACTTCCTTCCGCCGCATGTGGGCTTCGTGCACCACCGCCCCGATCAACGTGATGCCGATGATGATGACCGCCAGCGCCGACAACGAAGGATCGGTCCCGTGCCGGACCTTGGAGGCAAGTGCCGTGGTGAAGGTGTTGCCCGACAGGATCGTGAAGACGGTGGTGTTGTAGTTTTCGAATGATGCCAGAAAGGTCAGGAACGCCGCAGAGCCGATGGCCGGCCCCAGGAAGGGCAGCAGGATCTTTCGGAAGGCCTGCCCCGGCGTTGCACCGAGATCAAGAGCGGCTTCCGTCAGGATCGGATCAAAGCGCTGCAACCGAGCCAGGAACACCAGCATTGCATAGGCGGAAATGAAAGTGACCTGCCCGGCAAGGGTCAGAAACATGCCGCTGTAGAAAATCGAGCCATAGTCCGCCCCGACAGACCTTCCAAAGGCGCCCCAGAAGATGATGGTCGAGATGCCGAGAACCACCCCCGGAATGAGGATCGGCGTGATCAGCACCGTGTAGAGGGCTGCACGCAAGCGGGGGCCAAGCTCCGACAGCGCAAGCGCTCCCGCCAAGCCGATAGGTACGGCAATGACCACCACGCTGACGGCTATCACAAGGCTGTTGGCGAGACCGCTCATCAGCCTGTCGTTGGCAAAGAGAACGCCGAACCATTCCGTCGTGAAACATTCCCAGGGTGTGATCCTCGGGAAAGAGGAGGAGTTGAACGCCGTGATCACCATGATGATCAGCGGACCGAACAGGAAGGTGAAGAAAAGCAGCGAAAAGCCTGTCGCGACCACGCCGCCGCCTGTGCCCCGGTTCATCGGCCGATCTCCCCGATGGAGACCTTGAAGACACGCATCAGCATCATGACGAAGGATATGCAGACGATCAGCAGGATCACCGCATAGGCCGAACCGCGCTGCCAGTTGGCGCTTTCGTTGAACCACTGGTAGATGAGCTGGGTGAACCAGAGGTTTGACGGCCCGCCGAGGATCTGCGGGGCGGCCAAGGCACCTGCCGTGAGCATGAACACCATGGTCGCTCCCGAAGCGATGCCCGGCTTGGCGACCGGCAGCACCACCCGCCAATGCACCCGCCACCAGCTTGCGCCCATGTCCCTGGCCGCTTCGATCTGGTTTCGGTCAAGCGCCTCAACCGCATTGAAGATCGGGAATACCATCAGCAGGATGTAGGCGTATGTCAGGCCCGAGTAGAGCGCAACATCGGCCCGGATGAAATCCACCGGCTGGTCCCACAGCCCCATCGACATGCCGATGCCGTTGATGAGACCGGTGGAGCCGAACAGGACACGGAAGGCGAAGGCGCGCAGGATCTCGTTCACCCAGAAAGGCACGATCAGACCGATCACCATCATTCGCGCCGCCACCCCGGTGGCCGAATGGGCCAGGATGAAGGCAATCGGGTAGCAGAGCAGAATGTCGATGAAGGTGACGAACACCGCCGCGATCAGGGTTTTGACCAGGATTCCTATATCGAGCGTGTTGACCGTGCCATCATTGCCTTGAAAGAAATAGGCATAGTTTTCAAGCGTATAGACATCCTGCGGGCCACCCACTTCAGCCGCCGGCAAATTGAACCGGAAGGAATAGTCGAGCATCGCCACCTGCGGCAGCGTGATCAGGCAGATCACCCAGAACAGCACCGCAACGGCGACGAAGGAGGCAGCTCCAAGGCCATGCTTGCCCGAGATTTCACTGAAGACGTTTTGAAGCACTTTCATCGTCACGCCCCCGCCAGCGCGCCATGAGGCAGGACAATTGCCTGCTCGGGCGTGAAGCCGAGCGAGACCGTACCGCCGGAGAGATTATCCGGCGTGCCGCCAAGGTTGACCCGGGTAAGCCGCAGCTGGACGCCGTTCGCTTCCAGGAACAACTGCCTCGAGTTGCCTTCAAACTCTTCCTTGACCCAGTTCGCGGTCAGCGTGTTGGGCGTACCGCCTTCAAGGCTCAGCTGCTCGGGCCTGATGAAGAGGATGCAGTCTTCGCCTGCTTTATATTGCCGCCCGCCTGCCGCCCTTCCCTGAAGACGGCCAAATGGGGTTTCGACGGAAACCAGCGCTTCCGTCTGCTGGGCGACCTTGCCTTCAATGGCATTGGTTTCGCCCACAAACGAGGCGACGAAGGAGGTCTTGGGACGATTGTAGATGGTCTCAGGCGGATCGACCTGTTCGATCACACCGGCATTCATCACCGCGACACGGTCGGACATGGTCAGCGCCTCGCCCTGGTCGTGTGTAATGTAGATGAAGGTCAAGCCGACGCGCTGCTGGATGGCGCGCAGTTCGGTGCGCATGTGGTGGCGCAGTTTCAGGTCGAGCGCGGACAGTGGCTCATCGAGCAGGAGGATGTCGGGCTCAACCGCCAAAGCGCGGGCAATGGCCACGCGCTGCCTCTGACCGCCGGAGAGCTCGTGCACCTTTTTGTCGCCGACACCTGGAAGCGCGATCATGTCCAGAAGTTCGTCCGCCCGTTTACGCCGCTCCTTGCGGCCAATACCCCGAACTTCCAGCGGAAAGGCGATGTTGTCGGCAACGCTCATGAGCGGAAAGAGCGCCAGGTTCTGAAAGATCAGGGCCGTCGGCCGCTTGTTCGGCCCGATGCCTCTCATATCCTGTCCGCCGATCAGGACACGGCCTTCGGACGGGTCGGAAAACCCGGAAATACACCGCAACAAGGTGGTCTTGCCACAGCCGGATGGACCGAGGAAAGAGAAGAACTCCCCGCCCTTGATGACGAGATGCGCATTGTCGACCGCGGTATAGGCCCCAAAACGAATGGAAACGTGATCCAGAACAATATCTTTTGTGGCCATGACGCTCTCAGAAGGACGGCGGAAAAGGAAGACGCAAGCAAGGCGGCCGAGGCCGGGCGACACTGCGCCCGGCACCACACCATTGAGAAAGCCGGAAAGGCCTTATGCGGACAGGAACTTGTTGGTGTATTCGGTCCGCTTTTCCGAGTACCAGGGGGCTTCCGCCGGCCAGGCGTTCAGGTTGTCCAGCGCTTCGCCCGGATAGGCATCGGCGAAGTTCTTGGCATAGACCTCACCACCAAATTCGGCAGCCCCGAGAACCGGTGAATTGTAGCCATGGGTCTTGATGGCTTCTCCGGCGAGCTTGGCGTCGTAAGCCGTCTCGATGAAGGCATAGATCTGTTCGATATTCTTCGCACCTGTCGGCATGGCAAGGCCATCGACCCAGGCCATCGCCCCTTCCTTCGGCGCCCGGTACATGACGGGTTCACCGGCGGTTTTCAGTGCAAGCGGAGGACCGTCCCAGGTCTGACCGACGATCACGCCTTCGTTCAGGAGACCGTTTTTCTGGGTATCGGCATCGTTCCAGATCAGCTTGATATTCGGCTTCTTGGCGATGGCAGCCTCAACAACCTTGGTCCAGACTTCGTCCATCATTTCAGGGCTTTCATATGCGGCCCACATGGAGCCCGGCTCCAGTTCGCCGCGGCCTTCGAGACCGAGACCGAGGCCAAGCAGCATGGAGTGTCCACGGCCCATGGTCTTGCCTGCGTTGGCTTCATCCCAGACATCGTAGTAGCTCGGGAATTCGCCACCTGGAACGAAGGCATCCGTCCGCCAGGCAATGCCTTCCGTGCCCCAGATATGCGGCAGCCAGAACACGCCCTTGCCGTCAAAGTTCCAATGGGTTTCGCCAAGCGCCATGGACGGGTTGACCTTGTCGATGGCCACTTTGGACATGTCGAACGGCTGCAAAAGGCCGAGTTCGGCCCAAAGGAGGTTGCGGTTCACGGTCGGGGAAACGATGTCAAAGCCCTCGCCGTTGGTGGCTTTCAGCTTGTTGATGATCTCTTCGTTGGAACCGATGCCGGTGAAGTTGATCTTGATACCCGTCTTGTCGGTGAAGCCGTTGACGAAGCTTTCCGGCAGATAATCCGACCACATCATGATGTTGATTTCACCGGATGAGGCCAGCACGCTGGAACTGACGATCGCCGGCATGGACAGACCCGCGCCTGCCGCCGCAGCGGTCTTCAGGAAATCGCGCCGCGTCGCGGATCCCCCCTTTTTAAAACTGATCATGACTTCCCCTTCACTGATGGTTTCACCAAACTGTTCTCGCTCTGGCGCATTACAGGTCGCAGTTTTTAGGAAAGGGTCGCATTGCCCGGACGATCCTGCGCAGCGTTGCAAGAAAGGATATTGCGGTGCAAAATTCACCCTTAGAGCCAGAGAGTGAAAACTATGGAGCCAGAGGATTTGCCGGGCTTTCCAGATTGAGAATGCCCCGTCAGACTGGCGCGTGCGGGCTAACCGAAATCAGGGAAATCTGTCAGGACAAATGCTTTCTACCTATTTCGAGACGCCCTTCGATCCGGGCAGACGATTGCAGCACCAGATCCAGGAACGGCTGATCGAGGCCATTCTGGACGGCGTGTGGCCCCTGCACGAGCCACTGCCGGCAACCCGCGTCTTTTCCAGCGAGATAAAGGTCTCCCGCAA
This sequence comes from Stappia sp. BW2, assembly GCF_008107695.1. Classification (GTDB taxonomy): domain Bacteria; phylum Pseudomonadota; class Alphaproteobacteria; order Rhizobiales; family Stappiaceae; genus Roseibium. The sequence goes on from NZ_VIRG01000066.1 coordinate 396,234, forward strand.
CACGGTTGCCATCGTCTATGAGCGGCTGGTTGAAGACGGCTATCTGAAATCGGTCAGCCGGCGCGGATACTTCATCAACGAACGGCATATCCGCGAGCAGTTGAACATCCGGGTGGACGATCACGCGAAGGACATCCTGCCCGCCGCCGAACACCCCTTCGATCCGCAAGCCTTTCTGACCTACAGCTATGCCGCCCAGGAGAATATTTCCAAACCGGTCGACTGGCAGTCCTATCCCTACCCGTTCATCTATGGACAGCTCGCCCCCGACAAGACCTCCGTCACGCGTTGGCGCGATTGTGTGAGGCTGGCGGGAACCGCGCAGCATGCCCCAACCTGGATCGGCGATCTGGTCGATCTGGACGACCCGATGCTCGTGGACCAGATCATCCGCCGAATGCTGCCTCAGCGAGGCTTCCGCGCCGAACCGGACGAGATCCTGGTGACTGTCGGTGCGCAGAACGCCCTCTTTCTGGTGGCACAGCTTTTTTGCCGGCCCGGCGTCAGAACGGACATGGAGGAGCCCGGCTATGTCGACACGCGCAACATCTTCCAGTCCTTCGGTGCGGAGCTGAAGTATCATCCGGTCGATTCAAACGGCATGCGGGTTGGAGACGAACTGAAAGGGGCACGTCTCGTTTACGTGACGCCCGGGCATCAGTCCCCCACCAATGTCACCATGTCGATGGAGCGGCGTTTTCGCTTGCTGGCCCATGCCGAAACACACGATTTCATCGTTCTGGAAGACGACTATGAGCATGAGCTCAATTTCATCGGCGCACAGAAACCGTCTCTGCGCAGTTTCGACCGAACGGGCCGCGTCATTCATGTTGCCAGCCTCTCCAAGGCGCTCTTCCCCGGATTGAGGCTCGGCTTCATCGCGGCGGACAGGCGTATCATCAAGGAGCTAAGGGCGCTCAGACGATTGATGTACCGGCACCCTTCGGCGCTGGACCAGCGGGCAATGGCGATCTTCCTGTCCGAAGGCCACTATGATTCCCACATCCGCCGCCAGCGAAAGATCCTGTCTCAGAAATGGAAGAAGATCTTCAGGCTGATCGAGAAGCATCTACCGACCTGTCAGGCAACAGCCACGACGGGCGGGTCCGGTGTCTGGATCAGGCTTCCGGACACGATCCGGGCAGCGGAGCTGCAATCGAGGGCGGCGCGGCAAGGCATCCTGATCGAGGCCGGAGACGGCCGGTACTTTTCCCCGAACAGCCCACGAAACCGCATCCGCCTGGGTTTCGGTGCGATTGCCGAAGAAAAGCTGGAACCCGGCATCAGGCTGCTTGGCCAGGTTCTGGCGGAATGCGGGTAGCGATCCCGGCTGATGGCCGGGACCGCTGGAAACTGGTGACCTAAAGCTCTGCCTGGCCCAACACCTTCTGGAGAACATCGACCATCATCGAAAGGTCTTCCTCCGATGTGGTGAGTGCCGGGGCGTAGATGAGCGCGTCGCCGGTCGCCTTCACGTGCAGGCCTTCATCGAACAGGCGCCGCTGCACCAGAGAGCCCTTCGCTCCCGGCGTTTCGCCCGGCGTCAGCTGAATGCCGGCCATCATGCCATGACCGCGCAGATCGTAGACATGGGGCAGATTGCGCAGGCTGAACACGCCGTCCAGGAAAGTGGCCGAGAGGCTTGCTGCCCGCTCGAAAAGCCCCTCGGTCTTGTAGATGCCAAGCGTCGCCAGAGCCGCTGCGCAGGCAACCGGGTGAGCAGAATAGGTATAGCCGTGCATCAGTTCCGGCCGATCCGCGGTAATGGAGTCGATGACGGCTTTCTGAATTTCCGTCTTCACCGCAACGGCGCTCATCGGAATAGCACCGTTGGTGAGTGCCTTTGCCATGGTCATGACATCCGGAGTGACATCGAATTCCTGTGCCGCGAAGGCCGAACCCGTCCGCCCGAAGCCGGTAATGACCTCATCGAACACCAGCAGAATGCCGTATTTGTCGGCGATCTCACGCAGCTTTTGCAAATAGCCGACGGGGGGCACGATGGTCCCGATGGACCCGGCAATCGGCTCGACAAACACCGCCGCAATCGTTTCGCCACCATAGGTCTTGCAGAGCTCTTCGAGATCCTCCGCCAGCGAGGCCCCATCTTGCGGTTGCCCTCTCGTGAACCGCTGATCCTCGTTCCAGGTATGGCGCATATGCACGACGTCGCAGGTAACGCCTGCGAAATCTCGCCGGTTGTTGACCATGCCCGCCAGCGACGTACCGCCGAGGTTGACCCCGTGATAACCCCAGGCCCGTGAAACGAAACGGGTGCGCTGCGGCTCGCCCTTCGCCTTGTGATAGGCAAGGCAGATCTTGATGGCGGAATCGACCGCTTCGGACCCGGAAGATCCGAAGAAGATCCGATCGAGACCTTCCGGCAGGATGTCGCTCAGCGCTTCGGCGAGTTCGAAGGAAATCGGCGCTGCCCGCTGGAAGTGAGGAGAATAGTCCAGAACCTGAAGCTGCTTGTAGACCGCCTCGGCAATTTCCTTGCGCCCGTGACCGGCAGCGCAGGTGAACAGTCCGGAGGAGCCATCCAGGATTTCCCGGCCTTCCGGTGTCCAGTAGCGCACACCTTCCGCCCGCGAGAACATCTGCGGTTCCTTGTGGAAGAGACGGTTGTTGGTAAACGGGAGCCAGTGGTGATCCATGTTGATCGGCATCTTGGTCATGGCGCAAGGTCCTTGAATACGAAGCAATGTCATCACTCCTAGGACCAGTGGCTGAGCCACCGTAGAGCCAGCGCTCAATTTCATAGGAGCCAGAGGGCCATGACCTGAATTTGGCGTTGTGCTGGCGGAGCAGCTGCCTATGGTCCGGTCAAACGACTGTTGCAGACACTTTCGGAAAGGCAGACTCATGCGCGGCACAATCCTCATTACCGGGACAACCTCCGGCTTCGGTCAGGCCATGGCCCGGCTGTTCGTGCAAAACGGCTGGCAGGTCATCGGCACCGGCCGGCGCGCGGACCGGCTGGAAACCTTGAAGGCGGATCTGGGGGATGCCTTTCATCCACTTGCCTTCGACATCATGGATGAAGCCGCTACCACGGCAGCGCTTGCCAGCCTGCCGGTGACGTTTCAGGAGATCGATATTCTCGTCAACAACGCCGGTCTTGCGCTTGGCACGGCCTCGGCCCCGGCGACGAAGCTCTCCGACTGGAAGACAATGATCGACACCAACATCACCGGTCTCGTCACCATTACCGATCAGCTTCTGCCCAAACTGATCGAGCGCAAGGGAATGATCGTCAACATCTCCTCCATTGCCGCCAACTGGCCCTATCCGGGCGGAAACGTCTATGCGGCAACCAAGGCCTTCCTGCGCCAGTTCTCACTGGGCCTCAGGTCCGACCTGCACGGCAAGGGTGTTCGGGTCACCTCCATAGAGCCCGGCCTATGCGAGAGCGAATTCACGCTGGTGCGCACCGGCGGCAATCAGGAAAGCTATGACGCCCTCTATGGTGGTGCCAACGCGATCCAGCCGGAAGACATCGCGAACACGGTGTATTGGGTTGCAACGCAGCCTCCACATCTCAACGTCAACTCGCTGGAAATCATGCCCGTCAGCCAGTCCTGGGCCGGCTGGCAGATCGCTCGGGAAGACTGAGGAGAGCGTTAGGCGGTATCCAGCAATCGCAACACGTCGCATTTGCCCCCTGCCAGCACCACAGCATACCAGGTCCCGGGTCTTGAAGCTGACGCAACAAACCGGGACGACAAGCTGGAGATGCAACGTGCTAATCTGGCCGGCATGATCTTTCACGGCGCATGCGCACCCCCCTTCCCCCAAAACGCCAACGGCCGAACGCGTTTCCGCGTCCGGCCGTAAGTGTTCAGACAAGGTCCCTAAGGGATCAGGCCTTGGTCACCTTCTGGGTCTGGCTGCCCAGCTTGTCGATGCCCAGCGTCATGACTTCGCCGCCCTTCAGATAGACCGGCGGCTTCTGGCCCATGCCGACGCCCGGAGGCGTGCCGGTGGAAATGACGTCGCCCGGCTGCAGGCTCATGAAGCGGCTGAGATAGGAAATCAGGAACGGCACGCGGTAGACCATCGTCTTGGTGGAGCCGTTCTGGTAGCGCTTGCCGTCGACTTCCAGCCACATGCCCAGATCGTCAAAGTTGCCGACTTCATCCGGCGTAACCAGCCAGGGGCCAATCGGGCCGAAGGTATCGCAGCCCTTGCCCTTGTCCCAGGTGCCGGAGCGCTCGATCTGGTATTCGCGTTCGGAGACGTCGTTGACGACGCAGAAACCGGCGACATGGCTCAACGCATCAGCTTCCTCGATGTAGGCACCGCCCTTGCCGATCACGACACCCAGTTCGACTTCCCAGTCGGTCTTCTGCGATCCGCGCGGGATCATCACGTCGTCGTCGGGACCGACCACTGCCGAGGTCCACTTGTTGAAGACCACCGGTTCCGGCGGCACATCCATACCGGATTCGGCAGCGTGGTCGGCGTAGTTGAGGCCAATGCAGATGAACTTGCCGATGTTGCCGACACAAGGCCCGACGCGCAGGTCCTGCTGCGGAGCCCCTTCGACCAGCGGCAAAGAAGCCACATCAAGCCCCTGAAGGCGCTGAAGGCTTTCCGGCAGAAGTGTGTCGCCGGAAAGATCCGCAACAACGGAAGACAGATCACGAACACGGTTATCGGCATCGAGAACACCGGGTTTTTCCTGTCCCGGCGCGCCATATCTCAGCAATTTCATAAAGAATCGTCCTTGCTTGGTTGGAGCCGGGTCGCGAATGCAATCAGGCTCGATGGGTTTGGGTACGACAAATTCGATCCGTCGTACAAGACAGCAGCGATCTTTGGATCGTCATTGTTGGATTTGTCGTCGTCGCAGAAGCCTGTATCGACAGGGGCCGGAGAGGATCTTTCTCAGCTTGGACTTGCAGGCACCGTTATCTCCCACGAGGGCATGCAGACCGAAAAAACGAATTTCGATCCCCATCATCCTCACAAGGTTTGTCATGGCGCGATCCTCCCAAACCGCGACGAAGAAGTCACCGTCAGATGGTGACACCTCCATCGACCAGAAGAGCCTGACCGGAAACGAACTTGCTCTCATCGGACAGCAGGTAAACGACCATCGGTGTCATGTCATCGACGGTTGCAAGACGGCCCATGGGCTGCCGGGCAATGAAGTTCTTCTCAGCTTCCACGGGATCGGGCGCAGAGTTGATCCGTCCGCGCAAGGACGGGGTGTCGACGGTCCCCGGGCACAGGGCATTGCAGCGGATGCCTTCCTTGACGAAGTCTGCCGCGACACCCTTGGTCAGGCCAATCACAGCCGCCTTGGTAGCGCCATAGGCCGTGCGCATCGGAAAGCCTTTGATGGACGATGCCATTGACGCCATGTTCAGGATCGACGCGGTTCCGGTGGCCTTGGCGCGTTCGCGCATGCCCGGCAGGAAAGCCTGCGTCATGCGGTACATGGACGTGACGTTCAGCTCGAAGCTGAAGGCCCAATCGTCTTCGCTGATGTCGAGAACAGTACCGTTGTGCACGAAGCCCGCGCAATTGAAGAGGCCGTCAAGCGCCGGCAGTTCGGCAGCCAGGGCATCAATGGCCGCGCGGTCGCGAACGTCCAGCTTGTGGATCTCGATACCGGGACACTCCGCGGGGAGCGTCGACAGCGTTTCCTCGTTGACGTCCGCAGCAAAGACCTTCGCGCCTTCGTTTGCGCAGGCAATCGCGCTTGCACGGCCGATGCCTTGTCCCGCCGCTGTTACCAAAATTGTCTTATCTTTCAAGCGCACTGAAATTCTCCCGAAGGCCTGGGTATTTTCTTCACATCAAGCTTGATGCGACTACATCACCGCACCGATCTGCCACGGCACGAATTCAACACCGCCGAAGCCGAGCTCCTCACTCTTGGAGTGTTTTCCGGAGGCGACGGCAATGATCATTTCGAAGATCTCCTCCCCCTTGGCATCCAGGCTGACGTTGTCGGAGATGATGTCACCGCAATTGATGTCCATATCTTCCGACATTCGGCCATACATCTCGCTGTTGGTGGCGAGCTTGATGCAAGGGGTTGGCATGTAACCCGAGACGGAACCGCGCCCGGTCGTGAAAACAATGATGTTGGCACCGGAGGCGATCTGACCGGTGACAGAGCACGGGTCGAAGCCCGGGCTGTCCATGAAGACAAAGCCCTTCTTGTCGACCGGCTCGGCGAACTTGTAGACGTCCACCAGCGGCGCCGAGCCGCCTTTGGCAGCAGCCCCGAGCGACTTTTCCAGGATCGTCGTCAAGCCGCCGCGCTTGTTTCCCGGCGAGGGATTGTTGTCCATCTCCCCGCCATTTCGCGCAGTGTAATCTTCCCACCAGCGGACGCGTTCGATCAGCTTCTCGCCGACATCAACGGACACGGCGCGCCGGGTGAGAAGATGTTCCGCACCATAGATTTCCGAGGTTTCGGACAGGATCGTGGTGCCGCCATGACGGACCAGAAGATCGGAGGCAATCCCGAGGGCCGGATTGGCGGTGATGCCGGAATATCCGTCCGAACCGCCGCACTGCATCCCGACGGTGATCTCGGAGATCGGCACCGGTGTGCGCTCGGCCTTGTTGGCAAGTTCGGCAAGTGCCCGCAGCTCCGTCAACCCTGCCTCGATGGTCTTGCGTGTGCCGCCTGTCTGCTGGATCGTCATGTAGCGCAGATCGCCATCCGGGCGGATCTTGCGATCGCCGACGAGGTCGGCAATCTGCATAACCTCGCAACCGAGACCGATCAGCAGGATGGCCGCGAAATTCGGATGCTGGGCATATCCCGATAGGGTCCGGAACAACGTCGCGTACCCTTCGTCCTTGCCGGACATGCCACAGCCGGTGCCGTGAACAATGGGGACGATGCCATCCACGTTCGGAAATTCGTCCAGCAAACCGGACTTCTCGGCAGCTTCCGCGATAAATTTCGCGACGGAACCGGAGCAGTTCACCGAGGTCAGGATACCGATGTAGTTGCGCGTACCGGCCCGTCCTGTCTGACGGCGGTAGCCCAGAAAGGTCCGCTCCTGCGTTGCCGGATCAAGTGGAACGGACGCTTCGGCGTGCTGATAGTCCTGGCTGTGGTCGCCCATGCCAAGGTTATGGACATGTACATGCTCTCCCGGCTGGATATCTGCCTTCGCCTGACCAATGATCTGACCATAACGAATGACGTTTCCACCAGCAGGGATCGGTTTGCAGGCGATCTTGTGGCCGCGCTGGACCTGTCCGGGAAGAGGCGCGTCGACATGGGAGACGCTGGCGCCGGCAGCAATGTCCTGAAGGGCGATGACCACGTTGTCATCGGCATTCAGAAGGATTGAATTGGCATGTGGCTGCAACACGTCTTGTTCTCCCGTTACGGCTGCCTCGGCCCATCTACCCCATCACCAACCGATGATGGAGCCTCATGATAACCCTCTGACGAAAAACACCTTTTTCGCCTCAACCAAGGCATCTGAGATAGGTTGCCGATCCGGCCGGTCTTTGGTCACGATTAGCTTGACACGCCAACTGTGTCAACTAACATGTTAGCATTCAAATCGAGTTGACGATGCCCCTGACCAACGAACAAGACTTTCCCGAGATCACCCTGCCCGACATCGGCAAATTGTCCGGCTCGCTGGCACAGCGTGTCTACGAGGCCCTGCGCTCTGCCATTCTGGCCATGGACCTGCCGCCGGGAACCCTGCTCAAGAAACAGGTCATCTGCGATCAGCTTGGCGTCTCCCGCTCCCCCGTGACGGAAGCGATCACCCGGCTGGCCGGCGAAGGTCTGGTGGAGGTTGTTCCCCAGTCTGGGTCGCGCGTCACCAGGTTTTCCATGTCCGAAATCCGTGAAGGCGCCTTTCTGCGGGAAGCCATTGAATTGGCGGCCGTGGCGAAAGTCGCCGCGGATCGCACCGAGGAACAACTTCTGGAGTTAAACCGCAACATGCGCCTTCAGGCTCTATGTCTGGAAGACCATGACGACGCCGGCTTTTATCGGGAGGACGAGCACATGCATGAACTCATCTTCTCGTTCACCGGATATCCGAAACTCAACTCGCTTGCCGCCACCGGCTGGGTGCAGGTGAACCGGGCGCGGCAATTGCTGCTGCCCATGCGGGGCCGCGCCTTTGAAGCCTATGACGAACACCGGGTCATCGTTGAGGCGATCCGCGACCGCGATCCGGAGCGGGCCCGCCAGGCCATGCAGAAACACCTGAGTGAGGTTGTCAGCCGACTGGAACCGCTCGTTGAAACCAGACCTGATCTGTTCGACTGATCCTGGCCCACCGGCCGGGCACCAGACCGCAGGTCATGCGGCGCAAAACAAAATCTGATCCAGGAAATGTCCAAAGGAAACACATGACCGCCTTGAAAACGCAGCGGCTGAACGGCAGAACCGCAAGACCCATCGACCTGACGGAGATGGGTTTCGGCGGCGCACCACTCGGCAATCTTTATCGAAAAGTCTCTGAAGACGATGCCCAGGCTGCGTTACAGGCGGCCTACGACAACGGCATTCGCTATTTCGACACGGCGCCGCAATATGGCCTTGGCCGTTCGGAAATGCGCTTTGGCACCGCCATCAAGCGCTTCGGTCGTGAAACCATCCAGCTTTCCACCAAGATCGGCCGTCTTCTGCTGGACTGCGAGCCACATGAAGTGACGCCGGAGGCCTTTGTCGACGTGCCGCAAAAGCGGATCGTCTTCGACTACAGCTACGACGGCGTCATGCGCAGCTACGAGGCAAGCCGACAGCGCCTTGAGGTTGCAAATGCAGACATTCTTTTCGTGCATGACGTCTGTGCCTTTTCGCAAGGATCCCAGGAAGCAAGCGATGCCCGCGTGCGCGAACTCTTCGACCTTGGCGGCTACAAGGCCCTGACCGAGTTGAAAGAGGCTGGCGAAGTTGCCGCCATTGGCGCCGGTGTGAACGAGTGGCAGGTTTGCCAGAAGCTGCTGGGTCTTGCCGATTTCGACTGCTTCCTGCTCGCCGGCCGCTACACGCTTCTGGAACAGGACGCCCTTGAGAGCTTCCTGCCGCTTTGCGAAAAGCGGGATGTGGGCATCATCCTGGGCGGGCCCTATAATTCCGGCATTCTGGCAACGGGCGCGGTTCCCGGCGCGAAATACAATTACGCCGACGCACCGCCAGAGATCCTCGAACGCGTGCGCAAGATCGAGGATGTCTGCCGGAGCCACTCGGCGCCGCTGATCGCTGCCGCCCTGCAATTCGTGCTTGGGCATCCAAGCGTGAAAACCGTCGTCCCCGGCGCGGTGAATGCCGCCGAGGTGGAAGCCAATATCGCGCTTTTACAGACCGACATTCCCGCAGCCCTCTGGTCGGACCTCAGGTCAGCCGAGCTGATCCGTCCCGATGCCCCCTTGCCGAACGAGACCTCCCATGTTGCGTAACCTTCCACCCCTCCTGAGCCCTTCGCTGCTTTATGCCCTCAGGGCCATGGGGCACGGCGACGAGATCGTCATTGTCGACGCCAATTTTCCGGCGGAAAGCTCCGGCCCCGATTGCGTCCGTCTTGACGGCATTTCAGCGACCGATACGCTGAAGGCGATCCTGTCAGTAATGCCGCTCGACACATTCGTTCCGGCGCCCGCCAGGACAATGCAGGTGGTTGGCGATCCCGATGCGGTGCCGGGGATCGTCGCGGAGTTTCAGACCATCATCAATGAAACCGCCGACAAACCTGCGCAGATCCAGACCCTGGAACGTCACGCCTTCTATGAAGCGGCCAGTAATGCCTTCGCCGTGGTCCAGACAGGGGAAAGCCGCCTTTATGGCAACATCATCCTGACCAAGGGCATTATCGAGCCATGAGACTGGATGCACATCAACATTTCTGGGCCCTTGAGCGCGGAGACTATGGCTGGCTGACGCCCGAGCTCGAACCGATCTATCGCGATTTCGGCCCTGGCGACCTCACACCGTATCTGCAGCAGTTCGGGATTGAAGGAACAATCCTCGTTCAGGCGGCGCCAACCGTAGCGGAAACCCGCTACATGCTGGACCTGGCCAGACAGAACAGCTTCATCAAGGGCGTGGTCGGCTGGGTCGATTTCGAGGCTGCGGAAGCGCCGGACCAGATCACCGAACTTGCGGGCAATCCGAAGCTGGTCGGGCTGAGGCCGATGATCCAGGATATTGAAGATCCGGACTGGATGCTGCGCCCGGACCTCGTGCCGGCATATGAGGCGCTGATCGAGCAGAACCTCGTGTTCGATGCCCTCACCCTGCCACAGCATCTGACGAACCTCCTGAAAATCGCGGAGCGCTATCCCGGCATACGCATCGTCATCGACCATGGTTCCAAACCGCATATCGCGGATGGCCGTATGACCGGGTGGGCAGAGGATATGGCCACCGTTGCGCGGGACACCACAGCCTACTGCAAACTTTCCGGTCTGGTCACGGAAGCAGGCAGCAACTGGACCACGGAAACCTTGCGCCCCTATGTGGCGCACCTGCTGGACACCTTCGGCCCGGACCGCCTGATCTGGGGCAGCGACTGGCCGGTCTGTACCCTCGCCTGCTCCTATGAGGACTGGATCGGGATCACCGATGAGTTGCTGCGGGACCTGGGTGCCGCGGACCGGCGGGCTGTTCTCGGTGGAAATGCCGAGCGGGTGTATTTGAGCAAGTCCGCTTGAACCTGCCCTTCATCCTGAGGAAGTGTGCGGGCGCTGTCTTGAAGGAGGGCCACTTGCTTTGACGATGCCGCCCCCCTTCGAGACGGTCCTGACGGATTTCTTCAGGCTGAGTGTTGGAGAGCCCGGAACCATCCGTTGCAGCAAGGCTGATACGGCCACCCGGCCAGTCCACTGACTGACTTTCGACACCTTGCGACTGCGTTGCCCCGGATAAGCGAAGCGCAGGGCCTTCCTTCGGTCGGCCGAGGTGACGTCAAAGTCTGGCGCTGGCGACCGGCATCATGTTGGCTGCTGGTGACCGACCCAGCACTTTAAACGCGCCGCCCTGGCGTCAGTCCATTCACCTTCTCGATGATCGACGCCGCGTCGATGCCGAAATGCTGGTAAAGGTCGCCAATCGTGCCGGTCTGGCCGAAATGTTCGACGCCGAGCGGAATGGTCTGGTGACCGGCGACGCCGCCGAGCCAGGCGAGCGTTGCCGGGTGACCGTCGATTACGGTGATCAGTTTGCAATGACCTGGGAGATCGCCAAGCAGTTGCTCGATATGGGATCTGGCCGCCGCGTGGCCGCGTGATCTTGCTCGTTGTGCTGCCGTCCAGCCGGCGTTGAGGCGGTCGGCGGAGGTGACGGCCAGCACGCCGACATCACGCCGATTACCGGCGAGTTCTCCTGCGGCCTTGATGGCTTCGGGCGCAACGACGCCCTGATAGGCGATCACCACTTCACAATTGGGTCCCGGCTTGCGCAGCCAGTAGCCACCATCGATGGCGCCCTGGCGGAAAGCATCGTCAGCCCGTTTTCCCGGTTGTTCGATCGGGTTGGTCGACAGGCGCAGGTAGACGGAGCCGCCAGTCTCGTCGCGCAGCCAGGTGCGCTCATCCGGATCACCTTCGCCGTCGCGCTGCAGGTAATCGAAGGCCCATTCCATGATCACGGCCAGCTCGTCGGCAAAGGCCGGTTCGAAAGCGGCCAGCCCGTCCTGGCTCATGCCGATCAGCGGGGTCCCGATGGACTGGTGCGCACCACCTTCCGGAGACAGGGTCACGCCGGAGGGCGTGCCGACAATCATGAAACGGGCGTCCTGATAACAGGCATAGTTGAGTGCATCGAGACCGCGGCAGACAAAGGGATCATACACGGTGCCGATGGGGATCAGCCGTTCGCCGAAGAGCGAGTGAGAAAGACCGGCAGCGCCCAGCAGCAGGAACAGGTTCATCTCGGCGATGCCAAGTTCAATATGCTGGCCTTCCGGCGCGAAGTCCCACTTTGCGGTCGAGGGAATCCGGTGTTCGATAAAGGCATCCGCCAACGCCTTGCGGGCGAAGAGCTTGCGTCGGTTGACCCAGGGCCCGAGGTTGGTGGTGCCGGTCACATCTGGGGACGTGGTGACGATACGTTCCGCCAGCTTGCTGTCACCCTTGGAGAGATCGTCCAGCACCTTGCCGAAGGCCATCTGGGTGGAAATATCCCGATCCGAAGCCAGCTCGATGGCAGGCACGGCGAGTTTGTCGTCGGAAAAGCGCCGCGTGCCCTTGGCGAAGAACGGAACCTGATTCAGGAATGCCTTCAGCGCGCCGACGTCCGGAACGGTCGCGAAGGGCTCCCATTCCTCCCCCTCGGCAACACCCATGTGCTTTTGCCACTCGGCCATCTGGGTCTTGTTCATCAGGCCGCCGTGATTGTCCTTGTGGCCTGCAATCGGCGTGCCCCACCCCTTGATGGTATAGGCAAGGAAGCAGGTTGGCTTGTCGTTATCGATGGCTGCAAAGGCTTCGGCCATGGTCTCGGTGCAATTGCCGCCGAGGTTTTCCATGAGATCCGCCAGTTCGTCGTCCGACCGGCGGTCGATCAGCGCGGTAACATCCCCCTGGTCGCCCAGGTCGTCCATCAGGCGTTTGCGCCAGACGGCCCCGCCCATGAAGGTGAGCGCGGAATATTCCTGGTTGGAACACTCGTCGATCCACTGGCGCAGCTTGTCACCACCCGGTTCTGCAAAGGCAGCGCGCTGCAAGGTACCGTATTTGACCCGAACCACCTGCCAGCCGAAGGCATCGAAGATCTTCTCGACCCGGTCGAACAGCCCCTCGCGGACGATGCCGTCAAGCGACTGACGGTTATAATCGATAATCCACCAGCAGTTCCTCAGGTCGTTCTTCCAGCCTTCCTGGAGGGCTTCATAGATATTGCCCTCGTCGAGTTCCGCATCGCCGACCAGAGCGATCATGCGGCCAAGCGGCTTGTCGCCAGACCAGCTTTTGGCTGCGATGTAGTCCTGTACCAATGAGGCAAAGGAGGTGATCGCGACACCGAGACCGACCGAGCCGGTGGAGAAATCGACGTCATCGATATCCTTTGTGCGGGATGGATAGGACTGGACGCCACCCAACCCACGGAAATTCTCCATCTTCTCGCGCGTCTGATTGCCCATCAGATACTGGATCGCGTGAAAGATCGGCGAGGCGTGCGGTTTGACCGCCACCCGGTCTTCCGGCTTCAGCACCGAGAAGTAGAGCGCCGTCATGATGGAAACCATGGACGCCGAACTTGCCTGATGCCCGCCAACCTTGATGCCGTCCACCTTCGGACGAATGTGGTTGGCATGGTGGATCATCCAGTGTGACAGCCATAACAGGCGCTGTTCTATGGTCTTCAGGTGTTCGGTGCTCATGGAGGCGTTCCCGTTAAGTGCGTACTCGCCGTTACTGTAGCTTCAGGCAAGAACCGGTTTCTTGCTAATTCCTAATCTTTTGAGCTAAGTCTCGGAGACTTTCACCAAGAAGGAAGCTTTCCTTGGCGATTTCCGACACGCTCGACACATTTGATATCCAGATCCTGCGAGAGTTGCGCCAGAACGGCAGAATATCGATTCAGGATCTTTCCGAACGTATCGGACTGAGCCCGACGCCGGTTGCCCGCCGCCTGCGAAACCTGGAAGAACGCGGCATCGTGACAGGATATTGCGCTCTGATCGATGAGGTGAAGCTCGGCTACGAGGTCTCGGTTTTCGTGTCCGTCGAACTCGACAAGCAGATCGACATCACGCTGGACCAGTTCGAAGCCGCCATCCAGGCGTTTCCGGAAGTGGTCGACTGCTGGCTAATGACCGGCAACCGGGACTACCTCATGCGCGTGGCAACCACCGGGCTCGCAGCCTTCGAAACCTTCCTGACCGGGAAACTGACCAAGGTTCCGGGCGTTGCCAACATCGAAAGCTCAATACCGCTGCGACGCGTGAAATCCGGCGTGGCGCGGACGCCCTGATTTGGGCCAGCTGCCGGCCCTGTCACTTGCTCACGCCCTCAGCTCACGTCCCCTCACTCCCTCTCCTTCGTCATTCCTTCGTATCCCCAACTCCCTCGTATAACCTCTCCGACTCCCTCATCCTGAGAAGGGCCAACGGCCCCTCTCGAAGGATGGGCCGCTTGCTCCCGGACTTGCCGCCCATCCTTCGAGACAGCGCTTCACGCTTCCTCAGGATGAGGTTGAGGGGACGAGAGGAGAGACTGAAGAGTGGATGGATATAGCCTGTGGCTCAGGCAGCAACGGCCGCAGGAACCTGCGGCATGGCCTGCGCCATATCTTCAAGAATATCGTCCAGATCTTCCAGCCCGACGGACAGGCGCACGAGGCCGTCGCTGATGCCGTGGTCGGCGCGTTCTTCCGGGGTGTAGGTGGAATGGGTCATGGAGGCAGGATGCTGGATCAGCGTTTCGGCATCGCCCAGGGACACGGCCCGCTGGATCATCTTCAGGCCATTCATCATTGAAATTCCAGCGTCCAGTCCGCCCTTTAGTTCGAAGGCGATCATGCCGCCCGGCTGGCTCATCTGCCTGTTGGCCAACTCGTGCTGCTCATAGCTTTCAAGACCCGGGAAATAGACCTTTGACACCGCGGGGTGTGCTTCCAGCCATTCGGCGACTTTCTGAGACGACGCACAGTGCCGGTCCATACGCAGGGCAAGCGTTTTCAGGCCGCGCAGGATCAGCATGGCATTGAACGGGGCCATCACGGCGCCGGTCATATCCTTCATGCCGACAAGGCGGATTTCCTGGATCTGTTCGGCCCGTCCGGCAACCAGACCGGCCACGACGTCACCATGACCGCCCAGATACTTGGTGGCTGAATGCAGGACGAGGTCGGCGCCGAGTTCGATCGGGCGCGTCAGATAAGGGGTGGCATAGGTGTTGTCGACAATCACCGTTGCGCCAGCTTCATGGGCGATTTCCGAAACGTGGCTGATGTCGACAAGGCGCATGTTCGGATTGGCCGGGGTTTCGAAATAGACAACGCGGGTCTTGTCGGAAATGACGCTGCGCAGGTTTTCCGGGTCGGTCAGGTCCACATGGGTGATCTTGATGCCGAATTTGGTCAGGCCGTGGCGCATATAGGCAAAGGTGCAGCCATACAGGGTTTCATCGACGATGATCTCGTCTCCAGGTGCCACGAGCGTCCAGAGAGTCGAGGTGATCGCTCCCATGCCGGACGACAGGGCGAGACCCGCCTCCGCTCCTTCCAGATCCGCGATGCGGCGCTCCAGCAGATCCAGCGTCGGGTTGGAAATGCGGCTGTAGATGTGCCCTGCCCGTTCACCGGCAAACATCTCGCCGCCGGCCTCGGCCGTTTCGAATACGAAGGTTGAGCTCAGATGCAACGGCGGCGTCAGCGCCCCCTCATTTTCGTGCGGATTGTAAGCGAGGTGGATCGCGCGGCTGGCAAAACCCTTGTAGGCACTCATGGCTGTCTCCCTGACTTCAGCCTGAGCAATATGATCCAACCTCAGGGGTGATAGATTTCAAAATCTGTCAGTGATAGAACTCAAATTAGCATAATCTGCCAATTGAGACCGAGATGGACAAGAAAGACCGCCAGATCATCCGCGCCTTGCAGCGGGATGGCCGCATGACCAATCAGGATTTGGCGGAGGCGGTCAACCTGTCGCCCTCACCCTGCCTGCGCCGGCTGCGTAATCTGGAAGCCTCCGGGGCAATCAAGGGGTTTTCGGTGGATGTGGACGCCGCGGCCTACGGACTGCCGATCACGGTCTTCGTCCGCATCCGTCTGGAGCGACACAACGAGGAGGACGTCCGCCGGTTCGAAAGCCGGATGCAGACCATCGAGGAGGTTCTGGAATGCCACGTCCTGACCGGCGCGATGGATTATCAGCTGCGCGTGGTGGTGTCGGATCTTGAAGCCTATGAGACTTTCATCCGCAACCGCATTCATCCGATTGGCGGGATTGCGTCAATCGATACCAGTTTCGTTTATGGCACTGTCAAGAAGACGGCGGTGTTTCCACCGCTCGCCTGACCTGACGAGCGGTGTTCCTATTCCTTCCGGAATTTCACCGGTGGCGATTTTTCCGGCAACAACCCGGACCGGAAGCGCTGCAGCACCACCTGAAGAAGCAGGCCAACCAGCAGCATGCGGATGAAGGAGCTGCGGGTTGCCCATTCCGGCGGCAGGCGGTTGGTGAAGATCTCCGTCACCGACCACAGCGTCCAGATGGTCAGAGCCCCAAGGATGGCGCCCCTGTTGTTGCCGGAACCGCCGGCCATCAGCATCACCCAGACCAGGAAGGTCACCAGCAACGGATCTGTGGCCGTCGGCGACAGAAATCGGAAATAATGCGCAGATAGAGCGCCCCCGATCCCCATGATGGCGCAGCCGATAACGAAGGTCTGGATCCGGAATTTCTCGACATCCTTGCCGGTGGCCGCCGCAGAAGCCTCGTTGTCACGGATCGCGCGCAGGCTGCGTCCCCATGGGCTGTCGTGCAACCGCGAAGCCGCCAGATAGACCAGCAGCACCACAAACCAGACAAAGCCAAGAAACACAACGTCGCCCATGCGCCCGGTGGTGAGATCCGCCAGGGGTCTTGGAATGCGGGACAGGCCAAGGCTGCCGTTGGTGAGCCAGCTTTCATTGACGATGACGAGCCGCAGGATCTCCGCGATCCCGATGGAAGCCATCGCCAGATAGTCGCTCTTGAGGCGCACGCAGATCTTGGCAACCGCCCAGCCGGCGAGCCCGGCGAGAATGGCAGCCCCAATCAGGCCAAGCGGCACAGGCAGACCGAAGCCGCCAAGGTGCTTGGACGAGGCCGGGGTTGTCAGGATCGCGGAGGTATAGGCCCCCACGCCATAGAACCCGGCGATGCCGGCATTGAAGAGACCGCCCATGCCCCATTGCACGTTCAGCGCAAGGCAGAGGATCGCGTAGATGCCGCCCAGGATCAGGAGGCTGACCGCATAGAAAAAGAGACCGGTAAGTTCCATCAGAGCAACCTCCCCTTGAAGAGACCCTGGGGCCGGAAGATGAGCAGGCCGATCATCAGCACGAAAGCGACCGCTGTCTTGTAGGACGGCGAAATGAGCGCATCGTCGCCAATCCAGTGATAGGAGGAAAGTTCTTCGGCCAGGCCGATGATGAATCCGCCTGCCATGGCGCCCATAGGTTTGCCGATCCCGCCGAGAATGGCGGCGGCAAACATCGGCATCAAGAGGTTCCAGCCCAGATTGGGGTGCACGCTGGTGTTCAGTGCGGCAAAGGTTCCGGCAATGGCCGCCAGAGAGGCACCGATGATCCAGGTCCAGCGAATGACCTTGGCCGTGTCGAGGCCGGAAACCTCAGCCAGTTCCGGATCGTCGGCAACCGCCCGCATGGACCGGCCGGTTCTTGTGACGGTTAGGAAGTAGTGCAGAAGCACGGCAATGATCGCCGTCAGGATGACCGCCTGAAGATGCAGGACGGACACCCGGAATGTGTCGAACAGCACCATCGGCGGTTTGACACCGGTGAAGAACACCTGGTTCTGCGATCCCCAGACCAACTGGACGATGGAGCGGAAGACGAGCGCGATGCCGAAGGACGAGATCACCGTGTAAATGGTCGGCAACTCACGCAAGGGCTTGTAGAAATAGCGGTCGACCAGCAGCGCCGAAACGATGGTGAGCGCAATACCGAAGGGGATCAGCAAAAGCGGATTGACCGGGACAATTGCGGCCATGGCCAGGACACCGTAGGTCCCCAGGGTCATCAGATCGCCGTGGGCGAAATGGGCAAACCGCAGGATGCCGAAGATCATGGAGATGCCGACAGCGCCAAGCGCATAAATGCTGCCGATGGCCAGCGCCGGAAACAGATAGAAATTGACGAACTCGATCATGCGGCCGCTCCTCCGAGGAAGAGGCGCCGGACATCGTCATCCGCCAGCAATTCCTTGCCGGTGCCGCTGGCATAGTTCCGGCCATTCACCAGGATGTGGCCATGATCGGCAATCTGCAGAGCCTGGCGGGCATTCTGTTCCACCATCAATATCGTGATCCCGGTTTTGCGGATGTCGATGAGCAGGTCGAAGATCCGCTCCAGATAGGCAGGCGACAGACCGGCTGTCGGCTCATCCAGGAGCACCAGCTTCGGATCGCTCATCAGGGCGCGGCCCATGGCCACCATCTGACGCTGTCCGCCTGAAAGTTCGCCCGCAGGCTGTTTCAATTTGTCCCGAAGATCCGGAAACAGGGACAGCACGCGTTCGCGCGTTGCCGCCTTGTCCTTTGGTGGAGCTGCGTAGGTTCCGACATCAAGATTTTCGTCCACGGACATGGTCGCAAAAACGTTTTTCGTTTGCGGCACGGCTGAAACGCCGAGCGGAACAAGGGCTGATGTCTTGCAGCCCGCAAGCTCTTTCTCTCCAAGCTTGATCGACCCCGCGGACACGGTGGTCAGTGCAAAAATGGTTTTCAGCAGGGTCGACTTGCCGGCGCCGTTCGGGCCGAGAATGACCGCGATTTCACCCGGCTCGACCGTCAGCGATACGTCCTCGATGATCGGCGGTCCGCCATAGCCGGCGCTGACAGCCGCAACGGAAAGTCGTTCGGTCATAGCTGCGCCTCATATTTTCCGCCGCCGAAATAGGCTTCGATCACGCGTTCGTCGTTCCGCACTTCATCGACCGAGCCTTCCGTCAGGAGCGTGCCCTGCGCCATGACCAGCACGTGGTCGCACAGCTTGGAAACGTAATCGAGATCATGCTCGATGAGACAGAAGGTCAGCCCCCGCTCCCTGTTCAACATCAGGATCTTGTCCGCCAGCTTGGACAAAAGCGTTCGGTTGATGCCGGCGCCGATCTCGTCCAGCAAAATGATCTTCGGGTTGCGCATCAGCGCGCGACCAAGTTCGACCAGCTTCTTCTGACCGCCGGAAAGATTGCCCGCCTTCTCGTCGATGACATGATCCAGTTCCAGCAGGTGGACGGTATCGCGCGCCGTCTCATAGATCTGCCTTTCCTCGGACTCATAGTGCCCTCGGCGGAAGATCACGTTGAAGACATTCTCGCCTTCCGGTGCGGAGGCGGATGCCATCAGGTTTTCAAGGACGGAGAGATGCCCGAATTCATGCGGTATCTGGAAGGTGCGTGCGAGACCTGCCTTGGCCCGTTGGTGGGGTTTGAGCGAAGTGATGTCCTTCCCGTCCAGAAGCACCCGACCAGCGCTTGGCCGAATGGCGCCTGCAATGACGTTGAAGGCGGTTGTTTTTCCCGCACCGTTGGGCCCGATCAGGCCGGTGATGCGGCCTGCGCCGATCTTGAAGCTTGCATGGTCAATGGCCCGCAAACCGCCAAAATCGACGCAGATTTTTTCCAGCTCAATCACGCTGTTGCCTGCTCGGCTTATTCAACAATTTCGACTTGCTTGTAGCCGTCACCATCGACGACGAACTTGCCGATATAACCGCCGACATCACCATTTTCATCGAACTCCGCGGAGCCGCTGGCGCCTTCGTAGTCGATGTCCTTGCCTTCCTTGATAAGCTCAATCGCCTTCGCCCATTCGCCCGGGCCGACTTTCTCACCCGGAGCCATGGCAACTTCCTTCAGGGCTTCGGCAATCTTGGCGCGGTCGGTCGAGCCGGCCTTTTCAATCGCCAGCAGCGCCAGGAAAGTTGCGTCATAGGTCTGGTCGACAAAGGCCTTGTCTGCACCTTCGCCATATTCCGCGTTGAAGGCATCATGCAGCGCCTTCTGGGCCGGGTTTTCGGCCGGAGACGTTGGTGAGGAGAAGAACGATGTCTTCAGGGCATCCGCACCAACGTTCTGGATCAGCAGTTCGTCGCGCAGACCATCCGTGCCGATGAATTTGGTGAAGAGACCGCCTTCAATGGCCTGACGCACGATCTTGCCGCCGCTGTCGCCGGCATAGGCGATCACGACCAGTGCTTCCGCATCGCCCTTGGCCAGGCTGGCAAGTTCGGAGCGGTAGGAATCTTTCTTTTCTTCGTGCTTCGCCTCGGCAACGATCTCACCACCGGCTGCGGTGTAGGCGTCGATGAAGGTTTCGCCAATGCCGACGCCATAGTCGTTGTTGACGTAGGTCAGCGCGACTTTCTTCAGGCCTTCGTCCAACACCATCTTGGCGAGGATCTCCCCCTGATAGTTATCGGAGGGCACGATGCGGAACACCAGGCCGCCGTCTTCCAGGGTGGTCATGGCAGGTGACGTGGCGGTCGGCGAGATCTGCGGGACGCCCGCCGGAATGATTGCGGCTTCAGCCGCGGCAATGGTGGTGCCGGACATGAGCGAGCCCATGATGATCGGCACGTTTTCAACGTTCACGAGTTTCTGGGCGGCGTCGACCGCGCCCTGTGCCGTGCCGGTGGTGTCACCATAAACGGCAATGGCAGAGCCGCCGAGCAGGCCACCCTGCTCGTTCACCTGCTTGACCGCGAGATCGGCCGCGTTCTGAAGCGGCGGAATGAAATTGGCGATCGGCCCCGTGATGTCCATCAGGACGCCGATCTTGGTGTCGTCCGCCAGTGCGGCTGTTCCCGTGCCGAGCAAAGCCGCTGCGGCCACAATTGTCGTCAACTTTTTCATACTGTCATCCCCTCATTGCTTGACCTTGAATTCCTGCACAGCCTTTTCTTTCCTCCTTGAAAGGCCTTGTCTTTTTTAGTCGCGCAGGACTTCTGTTTCGAACCGGCCCGGCAAGCTGACTTCCAGCAGTTCCAGGTCGGAAGTTGCATCCGCGTATCGCGTCGCCATGTGCGGCGGGATTACGAAAGCGTCTCCGGCAGACAGGCGGTAAGGATCTTTGCCTTCGCCCTCCAGGGTCATTTCACCTGCCAGCACAAAGTTGAATAGAATATCGCAGTCATGGCGTGTCCAGGGAGCAGCCTCCCCGGCCGGACGTGCCACCATAACAGACGCCACGCCCTTCGTGTTGTCGCAGATGGTGGTGTCTCGCGCTTCGAAACCCGGTATGCGGAACGGACTGAAGGCGCCGTCTTTTGCCAGGCTGTGAACGAACTTCTGGCCCTGCCACTCGCGGTCCGGCCGCTCATGGGGTGTTGGCAGGGTCATCTCGTGATCGATCTCGGTAATGTGTTCCGCGGGAACACCGATCTCGACCACCTCGATGCCTTCGGCCGCATGCATCACCCGGTGGCGGATTTCCGGCGGCTGAATGAAACAGTCGCCTGCCCTCAGACGGCGCATGCCGCCCTGGTCTTCGTACAGAACGTCGACCCAGCCGTTAACGCAGAAAATCAGCTGAAAACCGACCTTGTGGAAATGGACCATGTCCGGCACCGGACCGTCCGGCACCCGAATATGCGAGGCGATCATCGCGCCACCGAGGCGCGTGGGCACCAGATCCCGATAGGACATGCCGGCCCGTCCGATCACCCAGGGCGCCTGATCGGCGAGGCGGCGCACCACGAAAGCGTGTTCCGTTTCCGGCATGACCAGTGGCGGATTGAGTTCGTCAATCTCGACGCGCGTCCCGCTTGGAGAAACCAGAAGACGTTCGCCGCCAGCAAATTCATCCGGATTTTCGGTGAGGATGCGCAGCGTGCCGGGGGCTTCGCTCGCGCCCTTTTCCACCCGCACACGCAGGCCGTGGCCTGAAAAAACAGCGATTTCCGGATTATCGGCCGGATAGATCATGTCCAGCCGCATGTTCAGCTTTTTGGTGAAGAACGGCAGATCCTTGGAAAGGTCCTGTGTCGGCAGTCTGACTTCCCCGCGGGTTTCGCTCATGTCCTGTCCATCGCTCCTGTTCCTACTGCGCGTCAGCCTGCTTGCGCGGATGAGTTTTGGTTCTGATTGCGGATTTCCCCGTGCGCCTGGAGGTAGGCCGCCTCCCCCTCGAAGACGAACCGCAGGATTCTGTCGCTGGCGGCAACCGCATCCCGGCGGCAGAACGCCTGATAAAGCTGGGTGTTGCCGGCGACGATCAACGGGTGGTTGGCCTTGTCTGCAAAGGTCATCAGGCGAACGGCCTGAACCTGTGTCATGTAGCGTTGCAACGCCTTGCGCAGCGAAACATTGGGGACAGCGGCGATCCAGCTGTTGCGGAAGGTCTCGCAAGCCCGATGCAGCCGCTCGAAATCGTCCGCTGCCATGGCGGAGTGTGCTTCCGCCTGGATGTCGTCCAGACCCTTCAATTCCTCCTCCGACAGGCTGAGAGCTGCCATGGCCGCCGCCCGCGGCTCCAGCAGCCGGCGCAGGTCGAAGATTTCCAGAATTTCCTGATGATCGAGCCTCGGCAGCATGAAGCCGCGCGTCGTGGGCTCCAGATACCCCTCGTGAGCCAGGCGCATCAAGGCGTCGCGTGCCGGCATGCGAGAAACACCGAACTCGGCGGCAACAGCCGTGTCGACAAGACGGACATCCTGACCAAGCTCGCCGCGCTGTATGCGCCCCATCAGCAGATCGTGGATCTGTCCGCTGGTGCTTTGAGCCGCAGACGCGTTGGCGGATGATTTTCCAGCAATCACCAGCAAGCCTCCCCTGTCACACACAGCGACACACCACCAAAATCGTATACGAAACAATTCAAGGCAAATCGGATCAATCGCATGTTCAACCCATTTTCCCGCACTTGAAAAGTCCTTTAAGCTTGAACTATCGGAAAAACTGTATACGAATATTTCCTTACTGGTCAATAGCGTGTTTGATGCAGGAAGGAACTGCGTTCGGCACTCTCACCGACCTGCGGACACGAGCTTTCGGGGAAACGCATGACAACCAGAGAAGACGGCTACTTCCTCTATCATTCCATCGGCCAGTATCCCGGCAAGGCCGCCGGGTTGAGCGCCGCGATGGCGGAATTTGCCTCGGTCTGGAGCGCCCCGAACGATCAGCAGTGGTCCTATCTGCTGGGCAAGCGTGAAGCTTTCATTGATCACTGGCGCGCAATCATCGAAGCACCTGCCGGGTCTGCCACAACGTGTGAAAACGTCACCCAGGGCGTGGACATGGTGATGCGGGCCCTGCCGGACGGCCTGCTGCGCGGCCGGAAGGTTCTGGTGGCCGCGGACTGCTTCCCGTCCAACCATTTCCTTCTGACCCGCCTGCAGGAACGGCTCGGCTTCGAGCTGGTGACCGTACGCGCCCGTCAGGGTGCGAATTTCGTCTCCGATGAAGACATGATTGCCGAGTGGGACCGCGATGTCGCGCTCTGCCTGATTACCTGGATCAGCTCGACCACATCCCGCCGTTCGAATCTCGAAAGCCTCGTTGCCCACGGCCGTTCGATGGGCAGCATCATCGGCGTGGATATTACCCAGGGTGCGGGCCTGCTGCCCTTTTCGGTCGACGCGCCGAATGTGGATTTTGTCGTATCGACCAGCCTCAAATGGATGTGCGGCACACCTGGCGCCGGCATCCTTTACGTTCATCCGGACCTGATCCGCGATTGCAGACCGGAGCTACGTGGCTGGTTCAGTCAGGACAACCCGTTCAACTGGGATATCGACGCCTTCGAATACGCGCCGGACATTCGCCGCTTCGACAACGGCACACCGTCGATCATGCCTGCCGCAGCTTCCGTGCCTGCGCTCCAATGGCATGCAAGCGCCGACAGGGACGCCATCTTGCGCAGCAACAGGCATCTTTGCAGTATTCTGATCGATGGGGCAGATGCGCTCGGGTTGAAACTTCTCACACCCCGGGCGGAAGAAGACAGAGGTGGCAGCCTGATGTTCGGTCTCGCCTCAGCCGAACAGGCCACGCTCGTGCTGGACCATCTACGCCATGCGGGCCTCATTGCCGATACCCGCGGCGCGACCCTACGCCTTTCTCCCGGCATTCAGACGTCGGAAGACGCCGCACGTGAAGTTGTGGTGGAACTGGGGACGGTGCTTCCCCGGTAACCCCGGGAGGGAGCTTCGTCAGCGGATGTCGCCCATCCTTCGAGACAGCGCTTCGCGCTTCCTCAGGATGAGGTTGGCACAAGTTAACAGGTTTACTCGGGGAACTTTCAGCCTCACATCAACCTACCCCTCATCCTGAGGAGGCCGTGAGGCCGTCTCGAAGGATGGGCTGCAAACTCAGCAACCACACACCCTGATCTGATACAGCTTACGTAGCCACTCGCCTGCTTCGCGGTCCTTCTCCCGAGAACCGATCTTGGAGCTCAGCTGCTCCGCGCATGAGCGACACCCGGGTCTCGCCAAGCTCGCCCGGGGTCACAATCGAGTGGGATGATCCGTCACTTAAGTCAGGACCGGAATTGGCTCATGCAAAGCTCTCAACGGTCTTCAGCGCTCCGTCGAGATCCGCGCCCTTTTCATCCTTGAGAGCCGCTTCGCGCAGGCGTGCGACCCATTCCGGGCCGTCGTCCCGGTTTTCCACCAGCCGTGCCCCAGCCAGCACCTTGTCGAATTTCGACAGGCCTCTTGCATGAGTGTCGGAGTAGCCCTTGATGAGGCGTCGGCACCTCAGCACTTCAACGGCCATGGCGTAGCGGTCCGGCAAATAGCCCGACACCATCTTCAACCAGCTCTCCAGATGGTCCTGCTCCATCCGGTGGCGCAGGGTTCTGCGGCGCCAGCCGCGCAAGCCGCCCAGAAAGTAAAGCATGGCAAAGCCGCGCAGACTGTCGGTGCGGATGCGGCGGCCACGGTTGAACCAGCGGTCGATGCGTTTCATCCACGCCGGATCGCTTTCCATCTTGCGGCCCATCTTTTCCGGCAGCAGGCCAACGATTTCTTCCGCGCGCGGATGAAGATAGTCGGTCAGATGCAGCAGCTTGCCGTCCTTCACCTTCATTTCCGTCTCGATCCGATTGAACCGCTGAGGACGTGTTTTCAGATCGGCAACCCGGATAACATCGTCGTAGGCCATGGCATTGGCGATGTATTTCGCGGCTTCGCGGGACAGTTCGTAATCCTTCTCCGCGCTATCCCGGCTGACGAGATCTTCCAGCCGGCCGAGATATTCCGCACCGTAATCCGTGTCCTGGAAATCGACCACCTTGCGCAGTCCGGCATGGGCCATTTCGCGCACCGGTTCCGGCAAGCCCGCGACCTTGGCTTCCAGCGAGGCCCAGGCCTTTTGCGCCATGTCCGGGCCGGCAGGCCTGACGATTTCCTGCTGTGCAGGTTTAACGGCTTCGGCCTTCGGGTCCTCGCCGTATTTCGCCAGATCGAAACCGGCAGAGAAGGCCCTGAGACTGGCTTCCACACCCTTGCCGCCTGCACGAATAGCGTCTTCAAAGGCTGCCCGCTCGAAGGGCAGAGCACCGGAGCCAGCCAGTGCCCCGAACAGGGAAGCGGAAATCACGGAGCCGACCTTTAGGGCAGCGGTATCCATATCGGCCAGAACCAGCTTTTGTGCCGCCAGTTCGGCGGCGGCTCTCACTTCTTCGGATGAGGCCATGCCGTCACCCGGCACGGATTTTTCGGACACCGCGAGCATGCGGTGGCTCGATGCGATAAGCGTGGTGCGGTCCGGGGTCACGAAGCCACGAATGATCGCACGGCCGGCTTCCATCATTTCCGCGGCAACGATGATGTCGACATCACCCGCAGACGGGGCGAGCGAAAAGACCGGAGCGTCAACGTCCCCCGGGGCCATCTCCATGTAATAGATGGTCGCGCCGGTTCTCTGGGCAACGCCGGCCACGCTCGTGGCCTGGCAATGATAGCCCTGCGATCTCGCCAGGCTTTCGATCCAGTTGGTCAGAACACCACCGCCCTGCCCGCCGACGGCGAGAATGGCGAGCTTGATAACCCCTTCGAGCGCGGGATCGGCCGGTCTGGCATCCAGTGGCAATGCAAGCGACATCACGCGCCCTCCCCGGTAAAGGTCAGCCGGGCACCGGCCCGCCGTGTCTGCAGCCAGGAAATGATTTTCGTCCGAAGGCCGGCATACCAGGCTTCGAAACCGGTCGGGTTATGAACCACTTTCGCCTCAAAGAAGGACGGACACAGGATTGCCGCATCGGCGACTTCGCCGCAGTTGCCGCAACCGACACAGGACTGGTCGATGTGGGCCACCGGATCGTCGCGCAGCGGATCGTCCAGCTTCTTCAGCGAGAGCGACGGACAGCCGGACAGCCGGATACAGGCGTGATCGCCGGTACAGACGTCCTGATCGACACCGAACCGGGGTATCTCGACCCGTTCACCACCCGCAATCGCCTTGTTGCGCAAGGGCTTTTCCCGACGCTGGCGGTTGAGCATGCACTCGGACGACGCAACGATCACCTTCGGACCGTCATATTCGGTCGTCAGCGCTTCGCGGATGGTTTCGCGCATCCGGGTGACATCATAGGTCCGGTCGATCTGTCGGATCCACTTGACCCCGGCGCCCTGAAGCGCCCTGGTAATTGGATTGTTGGTCGACTTGGTCTCGTTCTTTGCCCGGCTGGAGGGAATGTCCTGCCCGCCGGTTGCCGCCGAATAATAGTTATCGACGATAATCGCGACACTGTCGGACTTGTTGAACACCATGTTGCCGATGGAGCTGCTGAGACCGTTATGCCAGAAGCCGCCATCGCCAATGATGGAGATCGCCCGTCTCTCTCCGCCGCCATCGAAGGCAGCGTTTGAGGCCGGCCCGAGGCCATATCCCATGGTTGAGCCGCCGATTTCGAAGGGCGGCAAGCAGGCAAACAGGTGGCAGCCGATGTCACCGGTGATCTGATGCTGGCCGACTTCCTGCTCCACCATCTTCAACGAGGCGAAGATCGGACGTTCCGGACAGCCCGTGCAAAATCCGGGCGGGCGGATCGGCACCGTCTTGGAAAGATCCGGCAACTCCGGCTTGGGCGTGTTCGGCGCCAGCACCTTGCCCGGAAGAAGCTCCGGCGCATATTGGCGGACAAAGGCATCCAGGCCGTCGAGCATGATCTGGCCGGTGTATTCCCCCGCACGCGGGAAAATGCCCTTGCCTTCCAGCTTCGTCGTCCGGCCTTCCTTGTAGAGCATGGCCCCCAGCTGCTGCTCGATGAATTCCGGCTGGCCTTCCTCGATCATCAGCACGGCTTCCTTGCCCGCGCAGAACTCCAGAAGCTCGGATTTCACGAGCGGATAAGTCACATTGAGCACGTGAAGCGGGATCGAGGTGTTGCCACTGATATCGGCGAGCCCGAGCCGTTGCAGCGCACGGATGACGCTGTTGTAGATACCGCCAAGGCAGACGATACCGACCTTGCCCTCGTCCGGTCCGAAACGCTCGTTCAGACGGTTGTCCAGAATGAACTTTTCGGCTGCCGGCCAGCGGTTGTCGATCTTGTCATGCTCATGGGCATAGGACATGGGCGGCAGCACCACCCGCTTGAAGTCGCGCATCGGACTGGACAGCGCATCGCGCACGGAAAGCGGCGGCGGCACGTTATCCCTGGTCTCGAACCGGCCGGTGACGTGGCATGAACGGATACGCACCATCAGCATGACCGGCGAATTGCTGGCCTCCGACAGGGCAAAACCATCGCCGACGGATTTGACGATTGACGTCAGGTTGGGCCTTGGATCCAGCAGCCAGAACTGCGATTTCATGGCAAAGGCGTAGGAGCGCTCCTGCATGATGGAGCTGCCTTCGCCATAATCCTCGCCGACAATGACAAGCGCGCCACCATTGACGCCGGAAGACGCCAGATTGGCCAGCGCATCCGAGGCAACATTGACACCGACCGAGCCTTTGAAGGTGACGGCCCCGCGTATCGGATAATGCACGGAGGCGGCCAGCATGGCGGCTGCGGCCGCTTCGGAGGCGTTGGCCTCGAAACGTATGCCGAGTTCACCCAGAAGATCCTCTGCGTCGGCAAGCACATCCATCAGATGAGAGATCGGCGCGCCCTGATAGCCGCCGACATAGCCAACACCGTTTTCCAGAAGCGCCTTCGTGATGGCCAGAATACCCTCACCCGTGAAGGTGTCTCCGGTTCCCTTGCGAAGATGCTCTACCTCAGCCTTGAACGACCTTTCGGCCATAGGCCCCTCCTTACGCGATCAACTTATATCGGGTGCTTGCGCACGTTCTTCAAAATTGCCTGCAGCGTGGCGACGAAGGCTCTCTGCTCCGTTTCGCTGATGCCGTTGAACATCTGCCGGTAGGCGCCGGCCAGATGCGGCCAAAGCTGCTCATGAGTGTCCCGTCCCTTGGACGTGAGATGAATACGGACAGCGCGACTGTCTTCCTTGTCGGACACCCGGCGTACCAGACCGCCCCGCTCAAGCGCGTCCAGCGCCCGGCTCAACGTCGAGACTTCAACAACCGCGTAGATGGCAAGTTCCCGGATCAACAGGCCGTCGATCACGGACAACACGGCCAGGGTTCTCATCTTCGGTGTCGTCAGGCCGAGGTTGGCCATTTCCTCGCGCAGCGCGGCGTTGTAGCGGCCCATGATGCGGTTCATCAGATACGGTGGAAAATTTTCCAGTCCGATTTCACCGAGCCGCGGCAAGCGGGCCTCGTCCAAAGTTACGTCCGTCAGATCCTCGTCGCTCATGCACCCATCCCCTTCGCCAGATTGTAACCGGAACCGCCGCCGAGCCCCGGCCCAGGATGGGTCGAAGCTCCGATCATGTGGAGATTCCGGATTGGGGTGGCGCTATTAGCTGAATGCGCAAAGGGGCGCCAGACAAAAAACTGATCGATGCTGCAGGCCCCGCCATAGGGATCGCCGCCGACCAGATTGATGTTGAGGTCGTTCAGATCCGCCGGAGAATAGGCCCGCCGGGCAAGTTTGATCTGATCGAAATTGCGGATGTGATGCCTCAGGATGTCTTCCAGACGGTCAGCGAAAGCCTCACGAACAGCCTCGGTCCATTCGGCCCCGGTCTCGATCTTGCCGACCGCATCCCCTTTTATCGTGCGCGGGGCATCGGGTATCTGAAGCCACAGGATGCCCTTGCCGGCCGGTGCACGCGACGGGTCCAGCCTATGGGGCTGGCCAACGCAGATCGTCGGAACTTCCGGCAACAGGCCACGCTCGGCCTCGTTGGCAGACTTCGAAACACTGTCGATGCCGTCCGCCAGATGAACCAGCGCGACATCTTCCAAGCCATCGGCGATCCAGTCCGGATTCCCGTCCAGGGCATAGTGAAGCTGAAAATTTCCACGGCCGTAGCGATAGGTCCGGGTTTGTTCTGGAAGAGCTTCCTGTTTCAAGAGCCGCTGGTAAAGCTGTGTCGGCGTGACGGAAGCAATCACCGACTGGCCCTTGATGGTTTCACCGTCCACTGTTTCTACGCCGACCGCCTTGCCATCCTTGACCAGGACACGTTCGACATCGACACCCGTGCGGATTTTGCCACCCTTGGCCTCGATCAGGCTTCTGAATGCCTCGGGTACGGAACCCGAGCCACCCTTGGCCACCGGTGCGCCGGCAGCTTCCAGCGCAAATGCGATTACCCGGCCCATCTGGCCCGAATAGGTGCTTTCCGGTGTCAGACCGGTATGCAGAACCCAGGGCGCCCAAAGCGCCTGAAGGGTCTCGCTCTGATAGCTTCCTTCCAGCCAGCCGCGAGCCGGCTGGAGACAGGAACCGAGCCAGGCTTTCAAACCGCCGAGACCGCGCTTCCAGGCCTGACTGAGCATCAGGCGCGCCATCTTGCCGGACCAGAGTGGACCGCCCAGCAAGGCAAACAGAAACTCCGCGTCGGCTTCGATACCGCCGACATCAGCTTCATGCTGTTTGCCGTCTCCAGCCGCAAGGGCTTCGAAGGCGGCAATGTTGGTCGCGCGGTCCGTCGTCAGCTTAAGCGCCTCGCCTCCCGGCCGCAAAACGGCGGTCGGATGCGGAGAGTGGCAGAAGTCGAGGCCGTGACGGCCAAGATCTTCCGCCAATTCCGCATAGGCAGGAGAGGTCAGGAAAAGCACAAAGGTTGCCGCCATCACATCATGCCGAAACCCCGGCAGCGTGATTTCCTCGGTCCGCATACAGCCACCGAGGACGTCAGAGCGTTCCAGAAGCAGAACCGGCTCTCCCCGTCGCGACAGCATGGCTGCCGCGACAAGAGCGTTGATGCCGGACCCTACGATGACATGCGGAGCGGCCATCCCGGATCGCCTCAGGCTTTCGCGACCAGAGCCAGCGCACGGATCGGGCTGCCTGTGCCGCGCTCGATCTTCAGCGGCGTGGCGATCAGGATCGCCCCCTTGGCCGGCAGCTTGTCGAGATTTGCAAGCGAGGCCAGACCGAAGCAATTGTCCCGATGCAGCAGATTATGCGCCGGGAACGGCGGCTCCATGCCACCAGCCTGACCAGCATCGGTTCCGATGCACTGGCTGCCCCAACCGACAATCTTCTTGGACAGAAGATATTCAATGGCATCCGGGGTCGGTCCGGGGCTGTGCGGGCCGGTTTCGTCGGCATTGAGGAACGCTGCCTCGTCGTCGGCGCGTTTGTCCCAGTCGGTGCGCATCACCACCCACTCGCCGGCTCCGATCTCGCCGTGCTCGGCTTCCCAGGCTTTGATCAAATCCGCTGTCAGCAGGAAATCAGGGTCAGCCGCGCTCTCCTTGGAGCAGTCGATCACGTTGACCGGCGCAATCAGGCGCTGCACGTCCAGGGTATCGGTAAAGCCGTCGCTGTAGTCCTTGCCGGTAATCCAGTGATGCGGCGCATCGAAGTGAGTTCCAGAGTGCTCTCCCAGCACCATCCAGTTCCAGGCGAAGAACGGGCCGTCAGAGTCATACTCACTGATCTTGTGAATCTCGACCTTCGGCGTATTCTTTGCAAAATCGGGCGGAAGCTGCAGGATCGGCGTATTCGGACCCAGAACGCCCGTGCAATCCACCACTTCGACTTCTCCGGACAGGAGTTTTGCTCCAAGCCCGCTGAGCGCGCTCTGTGCAGACATATTCGTTCCCTCTGTACCTCTGTAGCCTGTCGGCTTGTTATCACAATTCAATGCTAGACAGATTTATTTGTATTTGCAATTATCTTCTTCGAACGATGGAGGGGATTAATCGTGACGGAGACGTTTGACGGCATTATTATCGGCAGCGGGCACAACAGCCTCGCTTGTGCTGTGCATCTTGCCGCTCAGGGCTGGAAAATTGGCGTTTTCGAGCGCGCTGCAGAACCCGGCGGCGCCGTCAAAACCGGTGAGTACACTCTTCCGGGCTTCCGCCACGACTGGGCCGCCATGAACCTGTCCATGTTCGCAGGCTCCGGTTTCTTCAAGAAATACGGTGAGGAACTGGGCGGTCACGGTCTTGCATTCGCTCCGGTATCCGATTGTTTCTCTTCTGTTTTCCCGGACGGGACCTGGCTTGGCGTCAGCAACGACCTGGAGACGACCGCTTCAAGAATCGAACAGGTCAGCCCGGAAGATGCACGTGTCTGGCGGACACTGGCGTCAGAATTTCCCGAGCATGCAGAGACATTGTTCTCTATTCTTGGCAGTCCGGCAAAAAAACGTGCATTTGCATATATATTGTTCAAGCAGTGGCGTAAAAACGGTTCGGGCGGCGTCATGGACCTTGGCCGCTTCCTGCTCTCGGCCCCGCGCGACTGGCTGACCACAACCTTCACCTCGCCCAAGGTGCGCGCGCTTCTTGCCGCCTGGGGCATGCATCTTGATTTCGCGCCCGACATGTCAGGCGGCGCCCTGTTTCCCTATCTGGAAGGCATGACCAATCAGGCCTTCGGCATGGTGCTGGGTCAGGGCGGCGCGGACACGATTGTCAAGGCCATGATCTCGCGGATCGAGGCAGGCGGCGGATCGGTGACCTGCAACGCAGAGGTAACGCGCGTGATTGTCGAAAACGGGCAAGCACGCGGCGTCGAACTGAGCGACGGGCGGCAGGTTATGGCAAGCAAGGCCGTTATTGCCAACGTCGCCCCGTCTGCCTTGCTGAAACTCACCGGCGAGACGGGCGACAAGCGCTATGACAGTGGACTGAAGACATTCACCCATGCGCCCGGCACGATGATGATCCATCTGGCGATGGACGCCCTGCCCGACTGGGCAGCCGGCGAAGAGCTGAAAAAATTCGCTTATGTGCATATGGCGCCGGATCTCGACCAGATGGCCCGAACCTATGCACAGGCACAGGCCGGTCTGCTGCCGGATGAACCGGTGATCGTCTGCGGCCAGCCAACCGTCGTCGACCCGAGCCGGGCCCCTGAGGGAAAGCATGTGCTCTGGCTTCAGGTGCGCATGGCGCCTGGCACCATCAAGGGGGACGCCGCCGGCAAGATTACGGCCACGGACTGGAGCGAAGCGGCGGAGCCCTTTGCCGAGCGCGCCCTCGACATCCTGGAAGGCTATGCTCCCGGCACGAGAGCAAAGATCCTCGGCCGGCATATCGTATCGCCCGCCCAGCTGGAGGCGGACAATCCCAATCTGGTCGGCGGAGATCAGGTCTGTGGAAGCCATCATCTGAGCCAGCATTTCATGTTCAGGCCCGTACGCGGCTTTGCCGACGGTACGACACCGGTAGGAAACCTTTACCACACCGGCGCTGCCGTCTGGCCGGGTGCGGGAACCGGCGCGGGGCCCGGATATCTGCTCGCACAAAAACTTGCCGGATAGCGACAAAAAGAAACGCACCGGCTCCAGAGGTAAGAATGGGGAACAGTAACAATGAAAGTTTCAAGACGCACACTGCTTAAAAGTGCGGCTGCCAGTGGATTGCTGACAGCCGTCGGAACACCTGCCTTTGCCAGCGACATCGATGAACTGGTAATCGCCTACAACGTCAACCTTCCGAGCTGGGACCCGACTGTTGGCCCGTCTGCGGTCAACCCGACCATCCAGGGCATCTACCAGTCCGTGTTCGACATGTTCATCCATCAGAACACCGATCTCAGCTTTGCACCGGGCATCATCACCGCCTGGGGCTGGAACGACGACAAGTCGAAAATCTGGATGGATGTGCGCGAGGGCGTCACCTGGCACAATGGCGATCCGCTGACCCCGGAAGACGTTGTCTGGTCGCTGGAACGCGCCGGCAATCCGGACACCGGCAACCCGATCCAGTTCATCTGGGGCAAGATCGGCAACTTCCAGATCGACGGCAACAGGATCACTGCCGACGTCAAGGAATACGAGCCGACCATCTTCAAATGGATGAGCTTCCTGACCGGCTATGTCCTGCCGAAGAAATACTTTGAGGAAGTCGGCGCAGAAGGCTTTGAAGCCAAGCCGATTGGCACTGGGCCCTACATGGTCGACAAGTTCGAGCGCAATGCCTTCGTTCGCCTGAAAGCCAACGAAAACTATTGGGGCGACGTACCGGAGTTCAAGACGGTCACGATCAAGTTCGTCACCGATGCCTCCAGCCGTACCTTTGAAGTGATGTCCGGCAACGCTCATGTTACGCTGGAAATGCCTTACGAGGAATTCGACCGACTGAAGGAGAAAGACGGCATTGTCGGCACCTCCGCGCCAATCTCCGATATCGGCATGATCTTCATCAACGATGTCGATCCGATGCTGGACGAGAACGTGCGCAAGGCCATGGCCTATTCCATCGACAAGAAGACCATCATCGAGCGTCTCCTGTCCGGCTATGGCGTTCCCATCGACACGCTGCAGACACCCGAGTACAGCGCGTATGATGCCTCCATCACCGTTCCCTACGATCCGGAAAAGGCGAAGGAACTGCTGGCTGCTTCCGGCTATGGCCCGGACAATCCGGTCAAGTTCAAGATCCAGACCACGCGCGGCTTCAAGCCCAAGGATTACGAAATCATCCAGGCGATCGTTGGCCTGTGGCGCAAGATCGGAATCGAGGCGGAAATCGAAGTCTACGAGATCGCCAAGCATTACGAACTGCGCGCAGCCGACCAGCTTGCTCCGGCCGCTTTCTACAACTGGGGCAATGCCATCGGCGACCCGACGACCTCGACCGGCTTTGCCATGTTCGGTCCCTCGCCTCATTCCGTATGGGATGGCGAAGAGCTGATGCAGAAGATCCTGCCACTATGGGGCGAGGCCGACGAGGACAAGCGCATCGAAGGCTGGAAGGACGTTGACCGCTACATTGCAGACAACGCCCTGGTCATTCCTCTGCTGCAGTACGTCCAGCCGATCCTGCACAGCGACAAGGTCAAGGTCACGCCGCATGCTTCCGGCGCGCTGCTGCCTGCCTTGATGACGCGTCCTTAAAAACCGGAATTTTCGAACCCGCCTTCGCCGCAACACCCTCCAAAGCTTGCTCCCGGGGTGTTGCGGCGGCTTTTTTCCGATTTTTTGGGCCAAATATTGCCATGCAAATCGTGCGCGCGCTGCTGACGCGCCTCATCACAACATTCATCACCCTGTTCGGGGCCGCGATCATCGTTTTCGTGGTCATTCGTGTCGTTCCGGGCAACCCTATCGCCATGATGCTCCCGCCCGGGGCGAGCGAGGCCGACATAGACCGACTGAAAGCGCTTTACGGGCTCGACAAGGGCATCTTCGAGCAATTCGTGATCTGGATCTCCAATGTGGTCCAGGGCGATTTCGGCACGTCCATCACCCTGCGCCAGCCGGTTTACGACCTGGTGATCGGTCGCCTGCCCGCCACGCTGGAACTATCGGTAATGGCACTGCTGATCGCCGTTTTCATCGGCGGTGCAGCCGCGCTCACAGCTACGCTCTACCGCGGTTCCAAGGTGGAAGGCGGGATCGACGTTGCCGGAGGCATCGCGCTGTCCCTGCCGGATTTCCTGTGGGGGCTGGCCCTGATCCTGCTGTTCGGTGTCCTGTGGCCGCTGTTTCATATTTCCGGCCGGATCTCGCCATCGCTCGGGTTCGAGTTCACCTCCCACTTCTATCTGTTCGAAGCGCTCGCTCGCTTCCGCTTCGACGTGGTGCTGGACCTCATGGGCCACATGCTGATGCCCGCCCTTGCGCTGGCGATCCCGCTGGCAGCCATCATTCTGCAGCTCCTCAAGCAATCCCTGAAGGAATGCATGCACGACGATTACATCACCCTTGCCCGGACAAAGGGCTACGCGGAAAGCTCCATCATTCTGCGTGATGCCTTGCCGAACGCGATCCTGCCGACACTCACGCTGATCGGCGTGCAGTTCACCTTCCTCATCGGCGGCACGGTTATCATCGAACGTCTGTTTTCCTACGAAGGCCTTGGCAACATGGCGATTGACGCGGTGATCAACCGCGATCTGCCGCTGATCCAGGGCATCGTTCTGGTTTTTGCCCTGCTCTTCACAATGGTCAATCTGGTGGTGGACATGGCCTATGCCGCCCTGAACCCGAGGCTGCGCCATGCGTGATGCCCGTGGACATATCCGCCGCCTGCCCGGCCTCAGACTCTGGCTCAGCGGGGGCTGGCTCACCTTCCTGGTGCTGGCAGCCGTCTTCGCCCCCTTGATCAGCCCGCATGACCCGCTGGCGCAGGACCTGTTCGCCGGACGGCTGCCGCCCTTCTTCGAACAGGGCGCCGATCCAGCCTATCTCCTTGGCACCGACAGCCTCGGCCGCGACGTGCTCAGCCGCATGCTTTATGGCGCAAGGCTGGCGCTGATCGTGGCGCTGGTTGCCGGAACGCTCACCTGCCTTATCGGCGCGACCCTCGGCCTGATCGCCGGGTACTATCGGGGTTGGGCGGATCTGGTGATCTCGCGCTTCATCGATATCTGGATGGCCTTTCCGCCGGTCCTGTTCGCGATCCTGCTGATTGCCGTGCTCGGCACCGGGCTGATGTCCGTCATCATCGCCATTGTGGTCATCGACTGGACGCGCTTTGCCCGCGTGGTTCGGGCGGAGGCGATGGGCCAAGGGGCGATGGACTATGTCGCTTCGGCGCAGGTGGCCGGCCGCACCCGTTTTGGTACGGCCCTGACGGAGATCCTGCCGAACGTACTGCCGACCATCGTTGCCCTGCTGACGCTGGAAATGGGCATTGCGGTGATCGTCGAGGCAATCCTGTCCTTCGTGAACCTCTCCATTTCCACCGACCAGCCGACCTGGGGCGGCATGATCGCTGAAGGCCGCACCTCGATCTATCAGGCCTGGTGGGTTCTGGTGTTTCCTTTGTTCGCCCTTTTCCTGACGGTGCTGAGCTTTTCCCAGCTTGGCGAAGGCCTGAAGGACCATTTCGATCCGGTGCTGCGATGAGCTTTCTGTCCATTCAGGACCTGACGGTCCAGTTGAAGAACGGCATGCCGCTGCTCCGGCAGGTCTCGCTTGATGTCGCCCCGGGTGAAGTGCGGGCCCTCGTTGGAGAAAGCGGCGCTGGCAAGAGCATGATCGGCAAGGCCGTTCTCGGCATTCTGCCAAAGGCTGCAAGGCTGACCGGCGGCAAGATCCTGCTGGATGGTGAAGACCTCCAGACGCTCCCCCAGAAGGCCAGACGTCAGCGGATCGGTGCCCGGGCGGCCCTGATACCGCAGGACCCGCTCACCGCGCTCAACCCTTCCCGCCGCGTCGGACCGCAAATCACCGACAGGCTGGTGGATATTCTCGGCTGGAAGCGTCCGGATGCAGAGAAGCGGGCATTGGAACTTCTGGAGGAGGTTCACATCCAGTCGCCGGACCGGGTAATGAAGGCCTACCCGCACGAACTTTCCGGCGGCATGCGCCAGCGCATTCTGATCGCCTCCGCCTTTGCAGCAGAACCGAAGCTGATCATCGCTGATGAGCCGACAACCGCACTCGACGTGACCGTGCAGAAGCAGATCCTCAAGCTGATCCGCGAAATGCAGCAACGCCACGGCACCGCGCTGCTGTTCGTCACCCACGATCTGGGCGTCGTCTCGAAGATCGCCCAGTCCTTGAGCGTGCTCTATGCGGGCAAGGTAATCGAGGAAACCACGGTCGAGAATTTCTTTGCCTCCCCGTCTCACGCATATTCCAGGGCGTTGCTTGCGGCAACGCCGAAGTACACAGACCCGGAAGGGTCGCTGACGCAGGTGCCCGAAAGCGTGATTGCAGCAGTGGAAGCCGAAGTGGCTGCTTTTGATGATCAAGTGAAGGCGGGATCCCGGCCATGAGCGAGATGATTTACGAGCTGAAGGACCTGCGCGTTTCCTTTCCGGATATGTCCCGCAAACCGCTTCTGGGGGCAGCACCGCGGATCGATGTTCTGAAAGGGCTCACCTTCGACATTCCCAGGGGTGAAGTCCTCGGTATCGTCGGTGGGTCCGGGTCGGGCAAATCCACACTCGGCAGGGCGCTGATCCGCCTGATTGAGCCCGACAGCGGTGCGATCCTGTTTGAAGGCACCGACATCACCCATCTTCATGAGGACAACCTGCGTCCCCTCCGCCGGCGCTTCCAGATGATCTTTCAGGACCCGATGTCTTCGCTCAATCCGCGTCGGCGTGTCGGCGGGATCATCGCCGGGCCGCTGCGTCTTCAGGGGCTCGACAATATCAGGGGGCGTGTCGAGGAAGCTCTGGACATGGTTGGCCTGCTCCGGCACTTCGCGTCCCGATATCCACACGAATTGTCCGGCGGACAGCGCCAGCGTGTCGGGATCGCAAGGGCAATTGCCCTGAAACCCGACTTCATCCTGGCAGACGAGATCGTGTCCGGGCTCGATGTGTCGTCCCAGGCGCAGGTGCTCAACCTGCTCGAGAGCCTCGTCAAGGACCTTGGCCTGACACTGGCCTTCATCAGCCATGATCTCTCGGTCATCCGGCGGCTGTGTACCCGCATCCTGGTGCTCTACAAGGGCGAGATCGTCGAAAACTCCGAAACGGCAGAGCTTTTTGCCAATCCAAAGGCGGAGTACACGCGCACCCTGCTCGACGCCATTCCATTGCCAGATCCACAGCAGGCCTGGTTCTGAAGAAGGGGCGCTGGTCTGCACGGTCGGATCGGCGTTCCATCTCCGGCGGAAAGATGTGCTGTTTCAGCATTCGCCAGCGCTTGTCTGGCTTTTGGTGATCTTCTGAAGCCCTTCTCAACCAGCCAGGTGCTTGTGCATCGGCTTTTTCCGCTGGCAAAATTCAGCTCGCCCATCCCTTCAATTCTTCAAAGGGCTGACCTACTCTCATTTGAAACAACGCATCATCCCAGGGGGAGACGACACGATGGCTGCCATTCCACCCGTTTGCGATTTCGGCTGGAAAGCTCCCGATTTCGAGCTGCCTGCAACCGATGGCAAAACCTACAAGCTGTCCGACATTGCCGGCCCCAAGGGCACGTTGATCATGTTCATCTGCAACCACTGCCCCTATGTGGTTGCCGTGCGTGACAGGATCCTGCGCGACGCCCGCGATCTTCAGGCGATTGGAATTGGCGTTGCCGCGATCAGCGCCAATGATGTGGAGAGCTATCCCGAAGACAGTTTTGAGAAAATGACCGAACTGGCGAAGCGGGAGAACTTCTCCTTCCCCTATCTTTACGACGAAGACCAGTCTGTCGCCCGCGCCTATGATGCAGTCTGTACGCCGGATTTCTTCGGCTTCAACACCGCGCTGGAACTGCAATACCGCGGGCGTCTTGATGCGTCTCGCCGGGAAACCGGGCCTGCGGACCTGCGGCGTGACCTGTTCGAAGCCATGCGGCAGGTGGCGGAAACGGGCAAGGGACCGGAAGACCAGATCCCGTCCATGGGATGCTCCATCAAATGGAAAACTGCGTGACACCGATCCTGATTTTCGACCTCGACGGAACGCTGATTGACAGCGCACAGGATCTGCACGCAGCGGCAAGCCGCCTGCTGCAAGGCGAAGGCCTGCCGACGTTGTCGCTTGAGACCATCCGGTCTTTTATCGGCAACGGGATTCCGACGTTGGTCGACCGCATGATCAATGCCACAGACCTTCAGCCCAGGGATCGCACCCGCCTGATTTCGGCCTTCCTAGACGACTACCAGGCGCATGCGACAGACCTGACCGCGCCGTACCCCGGCGTTGAAGCGACGCTCACCCAACTGCGGAAATCCGGATATGTTCTGGCAATCTGTACCAACAAGCCACAGCGGCCTGCCGAGAAGATTATCGAAGACCTTGGCCTGTCGCATTTCTTCGACGCGCTGGTGGGCGGTGACAGTCTGACCACCCGCAAACCCGATCCGGCAGGCCTGCACTATCTGCAATCGTCCCTCGGAGGTGGCCCCGTCGTCTATGTCGGCGACAGCGAGGTAGATGCCGAAAGCGCCGTCAACGCCGGCATGCCCTTCGCGCTGTTCAGCGAGGGCTACCGCAAAAGCCCGGTCTCCGAGATCCCGCACACGGTGGTCTTTTCGAACTTCACCGACCTTCCGTCCCTTGCCGAGAACCTTTTGTCCGCCCCGGCCTGAAGCGGGTTTGCGACAATTCCGGCCCCCCGTCCAAACGAATTGCGGCTCCTTGCATTTACCCCGACCGATCTCAACTCAAAGTTGATATCGTCTTCGGTTAAATTAAGCCCTCATTAAAACGATTGTATTATTGTTCGATTACGTAAAGTCCAGCAAACACCGAAGTTCCGCAAGATAATTTGTCGTACAAATATGGTAACATCAGCAAAAACGACGATGGTAAAACCTCAAATCGTCTCAGAGTATTCAATCTCTACCTACGTACCATTTGCCCTGATCAGCGTGGCGGGATTTCTGGTTGTTGGCTATCTGACCTTGTTTAGTTTCGCCGAAGATGCCCCGGTGATTGTCATTTCATCTCCGTGGGACAGCGAACGACAGGCGGTTACCAGAGCGCTGACACCTGCATCCAAACTTATACGATCCGACTTTGACGGAACATTTGTGACAGTTTTGCCTGAGCAACAGGATTACCCGGCAAAGGTCCGGGCGCTTGGTGCATGGGCGGTCATCAGTTCCCTGGGTATCGGAGGCTGCAATCCGAAACCTTCAACGAGCTACGGCAGCAACATTTAAGAAAAGCACCAAATCAGCTTAATCCTGATCAAGCTTATCCAGAGGCCACAAATGCACGCTACCTCCGCATCATCCGACGTTGAAACCGCCCCTGAACTGGTAAGACTTCGCCAAATAGCGAGCAAGGCATTCGTTGCCGGCCTTTGGCTCATGGTCGCGGTCATTGGAGGCGTCTCTTCTTTTACGTCTGCACCAGCTCTGACGACATCTGTGATCGCAGCAGCTCTTGCCGGCATCTCGACGCTCATGTTTCTCAAGGATCCAATTGGACCGTCGACCAGATTTGCCATTGGGGCATCCCTGACCACTGACTGGGCGCTCCTGGTCTATTGCGCAAGTGGATTGCCGGATGGACTGGTTCTGGATGCCCACATGCTGTTTTTCGTTTTGAATGCAGTGCTGGTCATCTATTGCTGCTGGCGCACAATCCTCATCGTCAACGTATTGGCGACTGTGCACCACCTGGTCTTTTCCTTGCTTTTGCCGCTCTATATCTGGCCGTCGGCTGAGTATGTTCTGCATCATTTCCTCATCCATGCCACATATGTTGTGCTGGTGGGCGGGCCGATGCTCTGGCTAGCCTTTCGCATCAATCGCCAGTTCACAGACAATTATCAGGCGATGAAAGATCTGAATCTGGCTCAGACCGAGGCTGGACAACTGGTAGAAGAAACCAGAATCCGCGCAGAACAAGAAGAGACCAAGCGGGCAGCCATGTTTGCGTTGGCCGAGAAACTCGATACGAGCGTGGCAGAAGTTGTCGGATCTTTGTCCTCCGCATCGACCCAACTCCGGGCGTCCGCCCAGGAAATGGCCGCCGGAGCGACACAAACAAACCAACAAAGCCAGACCATGTCTCAAGCAGCCAACGAGACTTCAAGCAATCTCGAAACATTGGCAGCAGCTTCTGAAGAACTATCCGCCTCGATCGCCGAGATCAGCGGGCAGATTAGCCAGTCAACCGACATTGCAAGTGGGGCTGCGAGGGAAGCAGAAGAAACCAACCAGAAGATTCAGGGTCTGGCCAAGGCCTCCTCAAAAGTTGGCGAGGTTGTCCAGCTGATCACTGCCATTGCAGAACAAACCAATCTTCTGGCTCTCAACGCCACGATTGAAGCTGCCAGAGCCGGGGATGCCGGTAAGGGCTTTGCCATTGTGGCAGCGGAAGTCAAGGAACTGGCCAATCAGACCTCGAGCGCTACGGACAGCATCGTGGACCAGATTTCTCAAATTCAGAGCGCCACACAGGAAGCTGTTGATGCCATTGATGGCATCGGCAAGACCATCGACAAGGTGAAGGAAATCTCGGTTTCCATCTCCAGCGCCATTGAAGAACAGGACAGCGCCACCCGCGAAATTGCTCGCAATGTCGAACAAGCTGCAAACGGCGTAAAAGACGTTGCCGACAACCTTTCAGATGTCGCCAGTGTTTCTGAAAGAAATCTCAAATCGGTTGGAAACTTTGCCGATACGGCTGAGGAACTTTCCAACCAATCCCAAGCTTTGCGGACAGAAGTCGACGACTATCTGAACAAAACAAAAGCCATTTGATTGGCAAATAACTCCCACAAAATGGCAAATATTTTTTCAGGTTACAGAAAGAATATTTGCCATTTTCACGAGTGCTTCCAGGGGCGCATCGCGAGACAGCGAAGCAGATATCATGGCGTGTTGACTGGCAATGAAGAGCCGTGACTGGGTAAGGACCCGAACATCTTTTCATTGATCCAGAGTGTACCAACGGGAAACATTCAACCCTCGCGGTGAACGCTCCTGCTCTTAAGTCCCGGGCCTCGCAACGCTGGCCATAACGAACCGGTCAACTGATAGCGGTGCGCCCTTTCGTGGACCCGGCAGACGGCAGTTCTGGGCAGGTTCCATTTATCTGTCTCGCCGGCTCCCAAAATCCCGCCGGCATCAATACCACGCCTCTCTCCAGACCCAACGCTGATCGTAATCGCCCCATTAGCCTCCCCCGCCTTCAAAGCGGCCCGCCAATGTCCGTTCTTGCCAACGGCAGCTGAGGCATAGCATCAGCGGGATATAACTGCTCTCCGCCCAGATATTGATTTGGTTTTGGATTGGCCGTGTGCGTCTGAGCTAAGGTGACTGTCTCAAAGGTCCGCGATCCATACGCCTGAAGGGCGTTCGTGATGCGCTCTGCATCAAAGAACGGGTTGCAGCCACCTTAGAAAGCAGTCCAGCAGCCGTGGGGAAGAATAGGTCTTCAAACAGACACGCTTCCAGGACACCGAGACAAGCGCGTTACATTGCTGTCGGCTCGACCAGGGATCACAAGTTCCCGGCAGGAAAACTGGCTGAACGTATCGGGGAGAAATAGAGAGAAAAATGGGCCCGGGGGCAAGTGGCGGGCCATGCGGGATAGCGATGAGAACCATGTCTACGCCATAGCCCTCCAAGGCGACTCAATCCTTCGTCGCAGGAAATCTCCCCGCCGGAGCGGTCCGGTTTTTACGACGCTTCTACCTGTTCGTCTATGAAGGCCTTGATAGCCGAGCGGGCGCGGGCCGCGGACAGCGGTGAATAACAAAGGCGCGCTTTTGGGTCGCTTCCAGCCTCCGGATTGTCGAAGGCGTGGCCGGTCTGACTGAACAGCATGACACGCAGGTCGTTGCCCGCGGCATCCATTTCGGCAACCAGTTCGGCAATCACCGCCATCGGCGAGACCTGATCCTGCGTTCCCTGCAACACCAGCACCGGTGCCGCGATCCGCGTCCCCATCCCCTCCGCTGCCGCCTTAAGGAGCGCCGAACATGTGATGATCCCGGCAACAGCGCCGCCACTGCGTCCGAAATCCAGCGCCGCCGTGCCGCCGGCGCTGAACCCGAGGCAAAAGATCGGCGTGCCTTCAGGCAGTGCCGCTTTCAGAGCTGCGACGCAGGACGCCACTGCGGCCGCTCCTTCGTGCCGGTGGCCGAGAAGGTGCTGCACCATCGGGCCGACCTGATCCGGGCTGTCCGGGTTGAATCCGTCGCCATAGAGATCGGCGATGACGACCGTGCAACCGAGGGCGATGAGGTGCTGGGCATGGTCATGCGCCAACGGACCTTGTCCGCGCCAATCGGGGAGCAGGACCACGCCGGCACGCGGTGTCTCGACCCTCGCGGCTATGAAGGTGCCGATATAATTGCGCGCGCCAGCGGAGTAGTGGATAGCTGTGTCAGTCATGACCTGTCCCTCGTGTGAAGTAACGACGATCAGGGTCCGGCAGACGGGATGGCCCCGGATTTAAGCCGCGACCGGCGGGTCGATTGCCGCCACCAGCAATTCGGCGACGGCCTGAACCGAAGCCGGGTTCTGGCCGGTGATCAGATTCCCGTCACGGATAGCGTAGCTGGCAAAATTGTCGGTGCCTTCGAAGATCGCTCCATTGGCCCGCAATGCGCTTTCAACCAGAAATGGCACCGTTTTCGTCAATCCCACGGCCTCCTCTTCGGCGTCGGTAAAGGAATTGACGCGCCGCCCTTGAACGATGGGGGTCCCGCTAGAAGTCCTTGCCTCGATCAATCCGGCGGGGCCATGGCAAACGGCGCCGACAATGGCATTTCGATCAAACATGCGGCCAACAACACGGGCCAGATTGGCGGATTGAGCGAAATCCCACATGGTGCCATGGCCACCGGGAAGGAAGATCAGGCCATAGGCATCGGGATCGACATCTGCGATGGCGATGGAGCTCTGCAGTGCAGCCATCGCGGCAGGATCGTCCAGAAACCGCTGAACCGAGGATTTACGGCTTCCT
Organism: Stappia sp. BW2; assembly: GCF_008107695.1. GTDB lineage: Bacteria > Pseudomonadota > Alphaproteobacteria > Rhizobiales > Stappiaceae > Roseibium. The sequence goes on from NZ_VIRG01000066.1 coordinate 439,671, forward strand.
TCCTCGCCTATCGAAACTGGATCGGCAGGCGGTCTGCCACCGGCAATTGAAGCGATTTCGACGGTCACGCCGGCATCATGCAAGGCCCAATAGGGCGTTGCCATCTCATCCATGTAAAAACCCGTCCTGCGTCCCGCCTGCGCGCCGGCCTCGGCGGGAAAGGCGCCGACGGAGGTCAGAACAATCAAGGCTCGATTTGGTGCGAAAGTCATTCGTTCATCCATTTATGAGGGCTCGGCATCAGAAGCCATGCTCAGGATGTAGGTCGCTCCAGTTATTCGCAGTAGCAAGAAGTTCATGTAGCTGCCATAATTTATCTTATGTCGACCCGCGGTTTTTGGCCATGAACCTCAATCATCTTCGCACCTTCGCCGAGGTCTGGCGCACGAGATCCATTTCGCGCGCATCGGACATTTTGAACATCACCCAGCCCGCCGCGTCGGGCCAGATCAGGGCGCTGGAAGCCGAGCTTGGCCATGCCCTGTTTCGTCGTCACGCGAGAGGCGTCGAGCCGACTGTGGTTGCCAATGAGCTGGTAAACATGATCGGCGACAGGCTTGATGGTGCTGACGCTGCGTTTGAACGGCTGCGGTTGCGTTCGGATGCGTTGGAAGGCGTCGTTCACTTCGCCGGACCTGCGGAGTTCGTGGGGGCTTCAATGCCGCCCGTTACCGCCGTCTTGGCCACGCAGGGAATTGACCTGCATATCCGCTTGGGTGGGCGGGATGCAATCTATCAGTGGTTCGCGGATGAGGTGATAGAGCTTGCGATCACGGCCTCCGAACCCGATGATCGGGCGCTTGGCTATCAATCCGTTTTCGAGGAAGAGCTGCTTGTCGTTGCAGCCCCGAATCTCGATCTAACTTCGATCCCTCGCGCTGACTGGCCGTGGCTGGCCTATGATGAAACATTGCCACTGATCCGCAGCTATCTTGCCGCCGTTCACACCGACATTCCAGCGCGCCCGGCTCTGATCGCAGGGTCGCTGACTTTTTTGCGGGATGCCGCGATGGCTGGAGCTGGCGTCGCGGTTCTTCCTGACTATCTTTGCAGCGCCGCGATCAGCGAGGGAAAGCTAGTCCATGTCGACCCGATAAACCGGCTTCCGGCCAATCGCATCTTCCTCGCATGGCGCAAGGCCGCGCTCCGCAGCCCCCGTGTCGTGTTCACCCGAGACAGATGCCTCGTAGAACTTGCAAAGCTGGAAGCCAGATAAGGTTCGGGAGTCATTCGATAGTACGCACTCAACAGCCGAGCCCGATGAGGGGGGGGTCAGTAGCGTACAATCGGCGGCGCGATGGCTATTGGAAGCGGCAATCGGCGGCCAATGGCGGAGAGGAAGGGATTCGAACCCTCGAGACGGTTGCCCGTCTACTCCCTTAGCAGGGGAGCGCCTTCGACCACTCGGCCACCTCTCCGGTCCGTCCCGTTTAGTGCCCGAAGCCTTGGGAAGCAAGCCCTTTTTGATTTACAGAGCAGGTTTTCCACGCCCCCTGCTGCGTAACCGTGTGCCGAAATAATCGGCGGGCGAATGGAGATACACGGGTTTGTCCTGGCAAATCACCACCGATGTCCACGCTGCCGGATTACGCGCGGCTGCGCGCGGTTCTCACCGTTCGGTTTGTGACTTCGTTTGAAACGCGGACTGATTATTGAGGCTCGTTGTGCGCACCGGACAAACCCGTTTTTCCCGCCCTGGAAACATCGACGCTGCGAACGCAATCAATTTGTCGAAGAACATGGCCAAGATCCGGCTGTTCGACATCTTCGAAGAAACCCGGCAACCGGTTGTACGGCAGTATGCTTTGCTCGTAGGATCAGTCGATACCATCGCTGCCCCCAACCCGGGCCGTATACTTAGGAAATTCCGATGAGACAGATCGAAGGAATTATCGAGGGGCCGCTGACGATTACCGACGACAGCCGCTTAAGCGGTATCGCAAACGGAGATATCTCTGTCGCGCCAAACGTCTCGTTCAAAATGTCCGGCATTTTGAACGGCGATCTGATCTTGGGGGAAAACAGTCGGGTGACGTTTGACGGCATGATCAACGGAACGCTACGCAACAAAGGCGGCACGGCAACCGTGGTCGGAAAAGTTTCCGCGGTAGACGACCCATCCGGTTCCACGGTTGTATCGCCCGATTTTCAGTCAAGCGAATGAGAGCATCCTGGCAGATTTACCTTGAAAGCGGTGTGAAATTTCTCTCACTTTCAAGCGTTCGGGCGATGGCACACTCATCTGATTTTGCCTCCGGGAGAATGTTGTCACGCCCCTGATATTCCGGTTCAATTACCCGCTGAGCAGCGCGGCGGAACTGGGCCGTAGACAGCTTCAGGCCCAATAGACAAACCGCAAATCAGCCGGCTGCGTGTGCGCGTGTTCTGACCTTCTTCCTGTGCCACTCTTGAACGCGCTCATGTTCCATCGCACCTTCATAATTAAGCCGCAGTCCTCTGGTGCGATGGGCACTCTTCAACTTGTCCGAGTATCGGAGAAGTGCCATGGCCGAGCTCACTCCTCCGACACATCCGGCACACCTGACACGCTTTGTCGCGGAAAAGTTTCCGTGGCTCTGTGCGCTTTGGCTGCACCTTGTGCTTTATGTGGTGTTGAGCGACGCAGCCCTGTGGCGGAGCGTTTTGCCGGTTCCGCCTGAGCCTGTCTCGGTCGAGATCATTCCGGAATTCCTGCCACCATCCCCGCCGGAAGTGCCAGCGGAGGAACCTCAAGAAAGCCGGCCGCAAACGGCAGCGGTTCCGCCGCAGAGTTTGCCCGATCCTGCTTCCGGTTCGACGGGCGCTTCGGACCAGCCGCCCTCCTCTAGTGCCCGTGTGCCGGAACAGACAGCCCCGCCGTCTTCTGCCCCCAAACCTGAACAGGAGTGGGTTACTGCCAAAACCTATTTTGCCACTGACGTGCTGGACGACCCGCGCTCCGCGCAGGCACGTGAGTTTCTTCCGACACTTACTAGTGAAGACGGGCGCGAGCAGATATGCGCGTTGGAGGCGATGGAGCAGGTGCGCCATGCACGGCCGGGGTTCAAGCCAACACGGCTTGCGCCGCATGCTTTCCGAAATTCATTTCAAAAGGAAGATACGATCGTCGTGCCCGCCGGTGCTCTCAGAAGCAACAGGGTCTGGTATGAGATCGCCTATAGGTGCCGGCTGGACGCCAGCGGCAAGGTCGTCAACTGGTTCGAATATGCGCTTGGTGCGCCCATCGACCGATCGCTCTGGGACGAATACGGTCTGGCGCCGATCCATTGACGGGATCGGTCCCGGCAAAGGTCCGGGAACTGGACGCGGCAGAAAACTGTGCTGCCGCGTCAGGGTGTGAAATTTGGTTCAGGTGCCGTATGGCCGGCAGCCTTCACGCAGTTCAATGCATCGACAGCCATTCACGGGCCGAACGCTGCGCTTCGGCGATTTCGGTCGAGGACATTTCACCGGAGATTTCCTTGCGGTAACGTGCTGCGTCCTTGTTGCCCTTGAGAGCGGCAATGTTGAACCACTTATGCGCGGTGATCAGGTCCGTCGCGCCATGACGGCCACATGCGCTGTCCAGACCCATCTGGAACAGGATGTCAGCGGTAACCGGCTTTTCGCCGATGATGGCCATATCGGCCGAGTTGATTTCAAAACGAGCCATAACGCTCCCCTTTCGTCGTCTTTTCGACTTCTGTGGAACGGGCCGATCCTTCTGGATCGACCGTTCCGGTTCCTACTGCCTATCGGTCGCGTTGCTGAACACAAATGCCCGCCACGGACCGACCCAAGAAACACAAGCTTTCACGAAGCTTTCCCCGTTGTTTCTTGATCTCTACTTCATCAGCAGCAGTTAAAAGGGGCGTTAAGAGACAGGTTTAACGTAATGCGAATAAAATTTTAAATAAGTCTGAAATTCACAATGCGGTAAGTATGTGGTTGAAATTTCCTCTTTTCAATCAATCACATTCTCCGAAAATTTGACAAGGTCGATCAACCTTCTGTTCACCATGGATTCGTTTCCACATCTCTTTGTCTGACTGTGTCCCTCTCCGGGGCTACCAGATCGCAGCGCTTCGCTTTCTCTCCACCAGCACAAGGTTTTCGGTAGAGGTGACGTTGGGTGACGGCTTTTCAGCGGGTTTTCAGGCCTATACATTCCCTTTCCGTAAACGGAAGGCTTTCCGCTTTGGGAGGAACAAATGCTCAAGACCATTCTGACGTCCGCATTTCTGGCGGGCGCCCTCATCACCACAACGGCAACGATATCCCTGGCCGGCGATGCCACGGGCGACTGGGTCCGGCCCAACGGCGCTTCCAAGATCCGGATCAGCTCCTGCGGCAGCTCCCTGTGCGGCAAGCTGATCTGGCTGAGAGACCCGCGCAATGACACGAAGAACCCGGACGCGGCCAAACGGGATCGGCCGCTACTGGGCGTGCAGATCGTTCACGCCATGAAGCCGACCGACAAGGAAGATCAGTGGAAGGGCAAGGTCTATAACGCCGAGGATGGCAAGACCTATACCGGTTTCATTGAACTGACGTCCGCCAACGCGCTGAAGCTGGAGGGTTGCGTCATGGGTGGCCTGATCTGCAAGGGGGAAACCTGGAAACGGGTGCAATAAACGCCTGACCAGAGCCTGAAATTGCCAAATCAACTGATTTGGCCTTTCCTCCGTCGCAATTGCCGGTCACAGATTGTGGCGCAGTCGTCACCAGCATTGCGGCGGGGGATAATCTTGGTTCCTTTTTCTTTCTTTGTGTCTGCTTTTCCAGCTTCCAAACTTTATTCACGCGCGGGTCTGTTTGCGCTTCTGCTTGCGGGGGCTGGTGGAGAAGCCGCGGCCGCGCCGGACATCAACGGCAAATGGCAGACACCGGCAGGGGCCGTCATCAAGATTGAAAAATGCGGCAAGGTGCCCTGTGGCAAGATCGTCCGGTTTCCGGCGCCCAAAGGCTATTCCATGGAATCCACGCCGGATCTCAAAAACAATGACCCAAGCAAGCGCAAGCGGAAGGTGCTCGGCCTGACCGTGCTCTGGCGGCTTGCACCGCAAAAGAATAGCTGGAAAGGTCGGGTCTACGACCCTCGGCGCGGCTTCAGCGCAAATGCCACCGTACACCGCAAAAGCGCATCCGCCCTGGAAGTACAGGGCTGCGTCCGCGTTGTCTTCAATGTGTGCGAGAAGGAAACCTGGCGCCGGGTCGACTGACCACGCCAATTTCCAAGATCAGCCCGGTGAACCATGCCTGACACGAGCCTCCAGCCAGCGGATGTCGAAACGCTCACAAGGCTGGAAGAAAGCCTGTGGCAGACCGAAACGCGTTACGATCCGGTCCTGATGGATCAGCTTTTTGCGGACGACTTTTTGGAATTCGGCCGATCCGGCCGTGTTTACACGCGTGAAGACCTGATCCTGCCTGCAAGTGCCAAGCGGCCCATCGATATGCGTTTGCCCCTGCCCCGCCTGAGGTTCACGCTGATCGACACGAACTCGGTGCTCGTGACCTATGTCAGCGAAGTCCGACGCGAGAGCGGTGAGGTTGAACGGGCGAACCGCAGTTCGATCTGGAGCAGACATAACGGAGCCTGGAAACTGAGGTTCCATCAGGGCACGCCGATCCAGACACCGGCTGATACCTGAAGGCTCAGACGAACATCTTCTTGTAGCCGAGATGACTTTGATCATAGCCAAGGCGTTTGTAGAAGTGATGGGAGCCTTCACGTTCCTTGTTCGACGTCAGTTGCACCATGCAGGCGTTGCCCTGTCGTGCCAGGTCCTCGGCCTTCTCCATCATCAACCTGCCGATGCCGGCGCCGCGCTGGTCTGCGCGCACATGAACGCTTTCCAGTTCCACCCTGGGGCGGCCCTGAAAGGCGAGGCCCTTCATGAAATGAATCTGGAAGGTACCAACCACCTCGCCCCTTTCCGAAAGCGCTACATAGATGTCGCACTCAGGAGCCGTAACCAGAGCATCAAAAGCTGCTCGGTAGTCCTGCCAGTCGGCAAACTCCTTGTCCTTGCGCACGCTGGTTGCGCCCGCATTGATGATAGCAACAATCTCACGCAGATGTTCCGGGCGGGCTTTTTCGATGGAAATCGCTGAGTGTGTTGTGTCCGGCATGATCGGTTCGCGCCTTTGGTCGGGAAAGTGTTCGGTCAGCGGCAGACGGGGCTTTCAGGCGGGAGCTTGGCAACGCCCCACCAGCTCGTCCGCCAACCGGTTGCCTTCCACAAATGCGGCCAGGCGCCGGTCAGATATGTTGCCTCCAGCGGCTCGGCAGCGCCCCAGAAAGCGGCTTGCTGAAAGCGCTCTGCGGCAGGCGCATCCGGCTCCCTGTCGCCCTCTTCCCAGATGAAGAAACAGCTTGAACGTGGCGGCGTTCTGGCCGGAATGGCCTTGGTTACAAGGCGGGCGTCAGGGAAGAGAACCCTCAGGTTGCCGCCGGTGTAACCATCGTCAGCAACCAGGGTCGCGTCCGCTGCTCCCAGTTCGGCCAGTGGCGCTTTCAGGTCCGCGTAGGGCTTCATATGCCGGCACTTGCCACCGCACCAGAATTTGTCCGGGGCTATCAACCCGGGAACGCGGGCAAGAAAGGCAACGGCGACGACTGCCAGAAGAATGGCTGTCAGCCAGCGCCACTGTCTTTGGAAACCAAAGCGCTCGAGATCGGCGAACAGCCACACGGGCAACAGCAACAGCAGCGGGTGCATGTGCCGTTCCTTCACGTAGGTCGCGCCGGTAAGCGCAATCATCAGCGCGGTCAGCAGGATCATCACCAGAACCGTGCGCCCGCACAGGCGCGCCACGTTACTGACGGGGGGTGTTTCGGGTTGCCTGCGACCGAGATAGCGTGGCCAGAACAACAGCAGCAGTAGCGGAACCAGCGGAACGGAAAAGCCGACAAGTCCGAAGGCAAGCTTCCCGAGCCCTTCGCCGGCGCGCATCAGATGGGATGTTTGTGCGCTGACGCCCATGGTGTCGGAGACCGATGCCAGCAGCTTCAGCCCTTCGCTGAAGATCCAGTAGGCGTAAGGGCTGTAGATCAGTGCCGCCGCAAAGGGCACGAGCACCAGACCTGAAACACGCAGCCGGCTGCGCCAGGATTGGTCGCTTGCCGCGGCCAGGATCAGGGCCAGAACGAAAATCGGGTAGGAATGCTTGCCGAGCAGCCCTGCCCCGGCCGCCATGCCGAACAACACGTAGAAGCCGAGCCGCCCCGTCTCCAGTGCCTTCAGGAAGAAGAAAGCGCTCATGGCGCAAGCGGTGGTCAGAACCACCGTGTGGGTCACACCTTCATGAAGGTTCCAGCCGAACTGGTAGAACAGCGAATAGGAAAAGACACACAGCGCCGCAAGGCGCGTGTCGTGAATGGCCTTGCGCGCGATCAGGAACAGAAACAGCGCGGCTATGGAAATCAGGGTGTATTTGACGAAAAGCGCCGCCCAGATCGTCGGGCCGAACACCTGTTGCGCAGACCAGAGCAGCCACTCGTAAAGCGGCGGCTGACGCAGCATGTAACCGGGCTCCAGGGTCTGCACCAGAACGTTCTCGAACATGTCGTCCGTGCCGAGCACCGGCGTGTTCAGTGCCCTCAGCAGGATATGCGCGAGCCCCCAGAGGGCGACGATGGCCCAGACGCCAGCAGGCGTTGCATAAAACGGAGCCGGCCTTGTCCCGGCGGTCGAACTGCGAAACATCATGGCAGGGGGATACAAGATTTTCAGAAGCCTGTAACCTCGCATTTTCCCATGCGAAAACAAAAAACGCGCGGCTTGGCACCGCGCGTTTCAAGCGTTCATCCGGATGGCTTCAAAGGGCTGGCAACGGCGGCAGTGGTGTCTTCAGCCATTTCTTCGAAAGTTCATCCAGCTTGCCGTTCAGCTTCTTGTGCAGAACGAAAACATTGACCCACTGCAGCAGGTCGATGTTGCCCGTCTTCACACCAATGAAAGACGGCGAGTTGGCGATGATGAACTTGTTTTCCAGATCGAAGTCCGGGTTGTCATTGGAAATACCCAGCGCGACCATGTTGCCGGTCACGATGACATCTGCCTGGCCGGAAACATAGGCAGCGATGGTGGCGGCATTGTCGCCAAACCGGATGATCTCGGCATCTTCCGGCGCATCCGCCGTGATTGCCAGATCTTCAAGCGTGCCGCTGGTGACGGCGATTTTCTTGCCCGAGAAATCCTCGATGGCGGATACTTCAACGTCAGGCTTGGCAAAGGCTCCGGAAAAGAACGGGGCATAGGCAGAAGAGAACCAGATCGACTTTGCCCTTTCCGGATTGGCACCGAGCGTCGCGATTACCAGATCCGCCTTGTCTGTTTCCAGAAACGGAATGCGCTGTTTGGAGGTGACGGGCACCAGTTCCAGTTCGACGCCGAGATCTTCGGCAATCATCTTGGCGACGTCGATATCGTAGCCTTCATACTCGCCTTCGCTGCCCAGCGAGCCGAATGGCGGAAAGTTTTCCGGTGTAGCGATCTTGATCTTGCCGGCTTCCAGAATGTCCTTCAGCTCTGCGGATGCGGGACTTGCGATCATCAAGGCGGCAGATACCGCCAAGCCGGTCAGCCCCAGAAATCTTTTCAACATTACGCGACCCTCCTTCGGTTGTTCTTCAAGCGCGATTTGTCAGGTGGCGGCGGCAGCCCCACCTCTGGACGATGCGGACCCAAGACGCCTTTCCAGACGCCGCGACCACACAGACAACGGAAAACACAGAGAAAAGTAGATCATCGCCATCAGCGGATAGATGACGAAGGGCTGAGTGCCGGGCACGGGTGCGTTCGCCCAGCGTTTGCCAATCGTCATAAGGTCGTGAAAGCCGATGATGTAGGCAAGAGACGTACCCTTGATGATCTGCACCATGAAGCCGACCGTAGGCGCAATGGCCAGGCGAAACGCCTGTGGCAGAATGATCAGAAGCATGATCTGCGCAAAGGTCATGCCCAGCGCCTTGCCGCCTTCATGCTGACCTGCAGGAATGGCTGTCAGTGCCCCGCGCCAGACTTCAGCCAGATAGGCGCTGGTATAAAGCGTCAGGGCAATGCCGGCCGCCCGCCACGGATCCACCTGGATCTTGAATAGATGCGGAACACCCAGCCCAAGCAGGAACAGCAGCATCAACAGGGGGACTGACTGGAACAGCCAGGTGTAGGCAGTGAAGATCCGGCGAAGTGTCCTGACCGGCGAGACCCGAGCGGCGGTGACGCACGCACCGATCAAGCCGCCACCGATGAAAGCGATCAGCGACAGATAGATCGTATATTGGGTCGCTTCCACAAGCTGGAACAGGACGATGCCAAAAGGCTTGCCAAGGATAGCGACAAAGGCGTCTTTCATCGAACCACCTTCCATTTGAACAGCCAGTCATGCAGCAGCGACAGGACTGTTTTGAACCCCAGCGACATCAGCAGATAGATGATCGTGAGCGTGAAGAAGATCTCGAAAGATCGGAAATTCCGGCTGTCGATGAACAGGCCTGCCCAGGTCAGGTCGGTAACGCCAATTTCCGAAATGATGCCGGTCGTCAGGAACAGGAAGATGAACTGACTGTTGAGCGAGGGAAACATGGAGGCGACCGCCTGAGGCAGGCACACCTTCACGAAGCTGAGCCAGCGCGGCAGGCCGAGCGCATCGGCGGCCTCAGTCTGACCATCATCAAGGGAGGCCAACCCCGCGCGAAGGATCTCGGCAAAATAGGCGGAAAAATTGATCGAGAGCGCCAGCAGTGCATGGGCCCAGAAGGGCCATTGATAGCCAAGCAGCAGCGGCAGCCCGAAAGCGACGAAAAACATCTGCACGATCAGGGGCGTGTTCCGGATGAATTCCACATAAGCCGCCGCCACTTGGGCCAGAACCGGGATCTTGTAATGACGGACAGCGGCCAACAGTACGGCCAGCAGAAACCCGAGAACGCCGCCGCCGATCGTCAGCGCGGCACTGATGAAAGCCCCCTTGGCAAGAAGCCACAGGTATTCCGGATTCCGGTATATCTCGAAAAATCTAAGGTTTGACATTCATGCCAACCAGAGAAGCAAGGCCACCCTTCATCTCATTCTTCCAATGGTTCGAACCTGAGCCCAAAAAGCAAGGCTTGTGCCAAAGGAAAGAATTGGAGGTCTGCGCAGTAAATCTGCGACACTACTTTAAGTATAAGCGAACGACGAAGGCATTTGCCTATTTATTGATCAGGGTCTTTTTTGAGCAAACTGTAATCGCCCGACATAAACGGAAATCAGGGCCGTCAGCAAGAGCGGGCCGCTTCAGTCCACAAAGGTCCAGGTATCGGCACCGTCGAAATGGCGCAGGCCGATGGCTTCGATGGTACCGGGAGGGGCAAGGCGGAGGTTTACGGCCAGGCGGTCGGGATAGTCTGCCGACAGGCTTTGCCAGTGCGTGGTGCAGCCGCAGGTGCTGCATGTATAGAACGCCAGCCCCTTGTCACCCCAGGAATAACTGAGCGTTGCACCGGGTGCTGCCTTGATCTCGATATCGCCGGTTTTCCCATGGCCCCAGATGGTGCCAAGACGGCGGCAGAGAGAGCAGTTGCATTCAACAGCGTGACGAGGCGGTGTCTTCATTTCATAAGACACAGCCCCGCAATGGCAGGAACCGGTGATGGGCAGCTCGACTTTCGAAGCTGTCCCCTCACCGGCCATGGTCTTATTCCAGACCGATCTTCTGTTTCAGCATGTCGCTGACGGCCTGCGGGTTAGCCTTGCCCTGAGACTGTTTCATCACCTGGCCGACGAACCAGCCGAGCAGACCCGGCTTGGCGATGGCCTGCTGAACCTTGTCCGGGTTTGCGGCAATGATCTCGTCGACGATGGCTTCAATGGCACCGAGGTCGGTCACCTGCTTCATGCCCTCTGTTTCAACGACTTCTGCGGGATCTCTGCCCGTTTCGTAGACGATCTCGTAGACATCTTTTGCAATTTTTCCAGAGATTGTGCTGTTCGATATCATCTGCACAATGGCACTGTTTGCTTCTGGTGAAACAACCATCAGATTGACGGGTACGTCTTTGTTAACCCGGCCCAAATGTTCGTTTATCAACCAATTAGCTGCTCGCTTCGCGTCAACACCTGTTGCAATCATTTTATCAAAATAGTCAGCTAATTCTTTCTCCGATACAAGCACGGAGGCATCGTAAGGGGAAAGGCCAAGTGAAACGAAACGATTCTTCTTCTGATCCGGCAATTCCGGCAGGTGCTGTGCCAGTTCGTCGACGAATTCCTGCGTGAACTCCAGCGGCAGCAGATCCGGGTCCGGGAAATAGCGGTAGTCATGCGCTTCTTCCTTGGAGCGCATGGACCGCGTTTCACCCTTTACCGCGTCGAACAGGCGGGTTTCCTGATCGATGGAGCCGCCGTCTTCCAGAATGGCAACCTGACGGCGGGCTTCATATTCGATGGCCTGACCGACGAAACGGATCGAGTTGACGTTCTTTATCTCGCAGCGGGTGCCGAATTCACCGCCCGGGCGGCGCACAGAAACGTTGACGTCAGCCCGCATGGAGCCCTGGTCCATGTTGCCGTCGCAGGTGCCGAGATAACGCAGGATGGTGCGCAACTTGGTCAGATAGGCCTTGGCTTCGTCAGAAGAGCGCAGATCCGGCTTGGAGACGATTTCCATCAGAGCCACGCCGGAGCGGTTCAGGTCGACGAACGACATGGTCGGATGCTGGTCATGTAACGACTTGCCGGCGTCCTGTTCCAGGTGCAGACGCTCGACACCGATCTCGACCTGTTCGTCCGGCATGTCGAGCAGGATCTTGCCCTCGCCGACAATCGGCTGCTTGAACTGGGAAATCTGGTAGCCCTGCGGCAGATCCGGGTAGAAGTAGTTCTTGCGGTCGAACACGGATTTCAGATTGATCTCGGCCTTGAGCCCGAGGCCGGTGCGGATCGCCTGACGCACGCATGCCTCGTTGATCACCGGCAACATGCCCGGCATCGCCGCGTCGACAAGGCTGACGTTATCGTTTGGGTCCTTGCCGAATTCCGTGGAGGCGCCGGAAAAGAGCTTGGCTTCGGACGTGACCTGGGCATGGACTTCCATACCGATCACGATTTCCCAATCGCCCGTCGCGCCCTTGATGAATTTCTTCGGATCGGGTGTGCGTACGTCGACAATCGTCATAGTCGTCAAAAATCCTGTTCGTTTTGATTTCGCGCTCGATCAAACAGCGGGGAAGACTTGCTGCGGCGCGAATTTGTAGCCGTTTGATGACCTAGTCGGGAATTGTCCCGGCTGCAAGGTTTTCCTTGCCCGAAACGTCGGCTTTCGCACAGCAGGACGCAACTTCGTCGCTGAACGGCCTGACAATCCCCTCCCTGCAGCGGCTGACCTTGGGGCCAGCCAGATTGGGTCATTCCTGCGGAGGGTGCTTGGCATGCCCGGTGCGCATGATAAATCCGATCAACACGGCAACCGCCTGATACAGCTCAATCGGAATTTCCTGATCGACCTCGATCTGCGACAGGGCCTCCGCCATCATCGGGTTCTGTTCAATCGGCACGCCTGCTTCACGTGCAAGCCGCTCGATCTGCTCCGCCACGGATCCGGTGCCCTTGGCGGTGAGGACAGGAGCGCCCTCATTCGCATATTGTAGCGCGACCGCCAGCTTCTTGCCTGGTTTGTCCTGTTCGCTCATGGCCGGTTCCGTCTCATGATTGCCTGTCGATCAGCGCGCCAAATTTGGCGGCGGTTCTTGGCGGCAGTCCCCGGATCAGACGCAGTTCCTGAAGATCCAGCCCCGCATCGGCAAAAGCGGCTTCCATGGTTTCGCGCACTGCGTTCAGACTGTCGAAGGTCTCCTTGCGGTCAACCCACAAGCTGGCATAGGTACCACCACCGCGCAGGCTGATCGCGGCTTCCAGTGGGCCTGTGGCCGTCAGATCGAGCGCAAAACGCAGGCGCCAGGCCGGTTCGCTCTCGTCTTCGTCCTTGTTTCCAGCGCCATCGCGGCCGACCTGCATCTGGAGGACGGCCGTTTCATGACCGAACGCAAGCGGCAGCTCAACCACAAGATCCATCGGTCGCGAGCCTACGCGCGGCGCATCCTCCCTCGACAGTTTCGTGTTGCTGAGCTGGGTGAGCCGCAGCCGTGCCAAGGCAGAATCGGTTTCCTTCAGAAGAGCCTGAAGATTTTGCGAGGCCGCCCCTGCCCAGAAGCCGCTGCTGGTCTGTTGCGCCTGCCCGTGCGGCGCCCCATGCCGGGAGGGCGCCGGGGGCTGTCCCGCGGGACGGCTGATTTCGGAGCGCGCACCCAGTTGCTGCAACAGGGCCTTGAACGATAACAGGGCGGATTTCAGGTCGGGCAGCGCAGCTTGCCCCGCTACAGGCGCGCCAGAAGGCAGAGCCAATTGTGCTTCGCGGAATTGTCCGGACAGGCGTACGGCCTGCTGCAAGTCCTGCGCTGTCGGTGCCTGGGTGGACGGCAGGCGAAACCCGAGGATCTGCTGCATTGCCTTGACCACGGGATCAGGCAAAGAAACGTTTCCGCTGCTCTGCGCCGACATGAGGCTTCCAATCTGGGCAAAGAGACTGCCCAGACCGGCCTGCTGCTCGCTCAGCGGCTGCTTGAGCATGTCTGCGATCTGGCTGGCCGGTTGTGAGCTTGCCGGCGGCAGACTGGCGGCTTGCCCTTGTCCGGCAGAAGTGGCGGCTTGTGAAACGGATCCGCCTGCAGAAGCCGGATAGGGCTGGGAAACGGCGGTGCGCGTCAGCACTGCCGCTTGTCCCCCCGATGACAAGAAGGTGCTGCTTGTCTGTGCAGTGGCTTGATTGGCCGCTCCAGGCCCAGGCGGGTATGCGGCGGGCGCGGAAGACGGACCGGCATTTGACGTTGAGACGAGCGGCGGCGGCTGTGTACCCAGATTGGAACTGTTACTGATCACGCCTGACGTCGGACCTGGCCCCGGTGCTGTGTTGGCAAGCGGGGTAGCCGTTCCTCCCCCACTTGCTGGCATCGAACCCGATGCCTGTCCGACGACCGGAGCTGGAGCGCCAGGCGTGCTTCCGGCTGGCGGGCTGGGGTTTCCTGCAGCAACACCACCTGGCAGTGGCGCTGATGCCGGATTGCCCTGCGAAGCGGGCGGCGTTGAAGCAACCGCTGAGCCTGTTGCTGGTGAGGTCGGCAGTCCTTGAGCAGATGCGACGGTGGGGGAAGCAAAAGGTGCGGTCGCCACCGGTGCGGCTTGCAGGGGTGAGCCCGTAGCGGCTGGAGCGGTCGCTGCCGCCGGCGTCGACACCGGTTGGCTGATTTGCTGGCCCGGCAAACCAACCCCGGGTTGACCTGAACTGCTTGGTGCCGGGGCTCCTGCCCCCGGCTGAACCACACCGGTTGCAGTGTTCGTCAAGGCGGCAGGCGACGAGGACTGAGGAGCTGTGGTGACAGGGCCCCCTGCTTGAGGTGTCGTACCTGCTGGGGCCGGCGCGGTCGCTGTCTGCGGCATAGCTGCCGCCAGTTGCCCGGCACCTGCGCTTGAGGTTGCACTGTTTGGAACCGGCGCGGAAAACTGAGCTTGGCCGATTGCAACCGGAGGCACCGCAGAACCTTGAACTGCAGGACCTGCCGGAGGTGTCGCATTGACAGGAACTTGTACCGAAGCGGTCACCGGGGGCAGAGGTTGAGCCTGTGCCGTGTTTCCGGGAACTGCTGGCTGCGCCGAAGCGCCCCCTTGTGGGGCAGAGGCAGGAACAGGACCTGCCGAAGGTGGAGCCTGTGGCAGAGGCTGGCCACTACCGGTTGCCTGCCCCGGCGCCGTGTTGACGGACAGGACCTGTATCAAATGCGCCAGAACCGGCGCCGGCTTGGGATAGGCCGCAGCCGTCGAGGGCTGTGGCTGCAATTGCGCGCCGGCCTCCGACAGCAAGAGGGCCTGGCCGGCCTGGCCTATTGGGGCTGGCGCTTGCGATCCCTGAGCTTGGGGTATCTGGCCTTGTGATCCCAGAGCTTGAGGTGCCTGAGTTTGTGGTGCTTGAGTTTGTGGTGCTTGAGTTTGTGGTGCTTGAGTCTGGGGTGTCTGAGTCTGGACGGTTTGTGTCTGGGGTGACTGGGCCTGAGGCGTCTGGGGTTGGGATCCCGGATTTGGCGACGATGGCGCTGGTGTGGCCGGCTGCTGCGTCTGCGCCTGCTCCTTGCCGACGGTTATCAGGATGGCGGGCTGCTGCCGGGTGCCGGATACGGTTACAGTCACCGCGCCGCCTTCAGGGAGAGGCGCAGGAACGCGCAGCTCCAGCTTTGCATCGGCAGTTGCCAGGCGCACCACGCCTCCCGGCAGGTTCGCCTCGACCTTGGCCTTGAGTTCCGTTCCCGGCTCAAGCCCCTGGTTTACCGCGCCATTGCCGGATGCCTGAGGCAGCGGCGATGCGCTCACCGTTTCAACCATCACACCGTCTCCAGGTGTTGCGGCGCTCCGAAGTGCAGGAGGCTGCCTGGCAGGGTCGCAGAATCATGAACCTTCAGTATGGCCGCTTTCGCGATGCTTGCCCAGAGTTGACCCTGATCAAGGTAACGCAGTTGTTTCTGCAGCAGAGTGTCCTCCTTATTCGGCGCCAAAAACCAGAACGGTGCCAACAGACAGAAGGCCTTGGCAGACATGGTCTGCACATGTCCCATGGGAAGGAGAAACGGCTTGAACTGGATGAATCGCCTCAACGAGCGTGCCGAACTTATGGGCAGAATGCTGGAAACAATCGGCGCCATGAACCATGTCCCAACGGGCGCGCACACGGACGCGGCCTTGAGATCTGCCGCTCATCGCTGCATCAATTGCACTGAGACAGAAGCCTGTCGTTCCTGGCTGGAGAGCCATCCGGACGGTGCCGACGAGGCGCTGCGAAACTGCCCCAACGCGTCTCTCTTCAACAGCTGGATCAAAAGCTGATCCTTCAGCTCAAGGCTGTGGCCCGCGCTGGCCCTTGCATCTCCACCCAGGGGCCGGGCTTTGATGTGCCTCAGGCGCGTTTTGCGCGGCGGCTGAGCCAATAAGTCACGGCAGAGGCGATCAGGCCACCGACAAAGCGGAATGGAAAGACCGCCAGCGCACCCGCGTCATGAGCAAATGGCTGCGGTACAGGCAGCGCGCCTATTGCGACGTCCAGAATAAGCGTCAGCGCTGCAGCAGCAAATCCCGCGATCCAGAGCTTTTGCGGCCGGTCTGCCTTCCATCCCAAATATCCGCCGATCAGCAGCGCAAAAGGGTTGAGCAGGCCAGCAAGGCCTAAGAGGTCGTACCAGGTTTCGGAAAGCGTCATCATGAGCCTCTCATACCCGCGCACGGGGCAAAATGCGAGCCGGTTTCCGGTTTTGGCGTCACTAAATTGGTGGCAAATTGCTGCAGGCACCGTCTGAACGGTTTACCGTAAGACTATGTAATTTCATGAAACAGGCCGCCTGTCCCGGCAAGGCTCCGAAACATGAACGATCACTCATATCAATTAAAATGGTTTTGCATAGCAAAACTCTATGCTACTTTTGTCTCAGTAAGTATTTACCATGAATTGCCACCGAAAGTTCCCATTACCTGTAGCAAGTATTTAAAACCATGACTTTGCATTCCTCTATTGAAACTGACGATCCCACGGTTGAGACCCTCTACAGGACGGACAGGCGTCTCGCCATATTCTGCCATCACTGTGGCCGCTTCCGTTACATGAACTTTGCCCGGTTCACGGGAGATCAAAGAGTATCGTCTTTGAGCGAAAAACTGACTTGCGCCTCTTGTGGCTCGCAGGATGTCGAGGCTGTCGCTGTTTCCCGTGACCCCGACAACGGCTACTGGCCCGCCGAACACAGCTGAGGCCTATCAACGCCTGAAGCCGGACAAACGAACACCGATGGTCCGGATCGCTGCGGATTTACAACAGCCACCGACATATCTCACGCCTCGCCTCTCCGTTGAACCTCGGCGCGTTGCCGCATCTTGATGCCTGTGCTACGAGAATTTTTCCAACTGAGAGGTTTTATGCGCGGATTGCAACAGTCCCGGTAAACCCCGGCTGACGTTAGCCGGGGACAGTCACAACAGCGCTGCAAGCGGTTTGCTGCAGCGGCTGCATTTCTGTGCATACTTTCAGGCAACTTCACATCAATGGACATTTCCAAAGCCGAGCAGCGGGTCCTGCACCTGCTGGCTCAAGGCGGCCATATCCTTGTGCAAAAGGACGAGGACGGCCGTGTCGTCAAACATGAAACCGTTACGCGCGATGGCTGGTACTGGGGAGGCTGTTCGCCGCACCTGTTCCGGAAGCTGAAATACAAACGGCTGATCGCCTCCAGAAAAAGTGGTCCCTATCGCATTACCCCGCTTGGGCTGAAACGCGTGAGGGCACAGCTGGACAACAGATGAGAGCAACCGCCGGGAGTGCCTGTGCGCTTCCCGGCGGCTTTTCCGAAACCTGAAACCGGTTCAGTCTTCAGTGATTTCCGGACGGTCGCCAAGCAGATAGCGCGGGCCCCGCCCTTTGCTGGCGGCAGCGTCTCCCGCATTGTAAAGCTGGCAGGACTTCATCGACAGACAACCGCAGCCAATGCAGCTGTCCAGCTTGTCTCGCAAGGCCGTCATGCGCTCGATTTTTCGGTCGAGGTGCATCCGGAACTCGCCGCTGATCCTGGTCCAGTCTGCTTTCGTCGGCGCTCGCCCCTCAGGCAAGCGTTGAAGCTGCGCCGCGATTTCCGCAATGGAAAACCCGAATTCCTGCGCAACCAGCACGAAGGACAGGCGCCGAATGTCGGCCCTGAGAAAACGCCGCTGCCCTCCCGCATTGCGGCTTGGGTGCACCAGCCCCTTTTCTTCGTAAAACCGAATGGCCGACACGGACAGGCCCGTTCGCTCGGACAGGTCTCCGATGGTCAGCAGATCCGAGCCCTTCATGGCTTTGTTCAAAATATCGCCTCGCCTCTCTTGACCTCAACTAAGGTTGAGGAATTATCTCTGGTGTCCACCAAAGGTCAAACCTTGAAAGGACACCGAAATGAGCAGCGCATTCCTGGAACACGTGAACGTCACGGTCAGCGACCCCGAAGCGACCTCCAAACGTCTGGAAACTTGGTTTGGCTGGAAAGTTCGCTGGAAGGGCGCAAGCCTTGGCGGTGGCACGACGTACCATATCGGCAATGAAACCAGCTATGTTGCGGCCTACTCTCCACCGGGCACGACAAGCAAAGTTGCCGGAGACAGCTACAGCCAGCACGGCGGCCTCAATCATATCGCCGTCGTGGTTGACGATATTGACGCCACCGAAACACTCATCAAGGCCGATGGTTACAGCACGCACAATCACGGCGACTACGAGCCGGGCCGCAGGTTCTATTTCTACGATGACGATGGAATCGAGTTCGAAGTGGTAAGCTACACCAAGTGACAGACCAACAATCCGGCGGAACGGAACGGTTTCGTGCTGTTCCGCCGGAATATGATTGGTTTAATGGCCCGTAAGGACAAGGGCCTGGATCGGGTACAGCAATGCCTGCAGACGGATGATCATGGCATGGACCAGACCGACCGTGTCGACCACATGCAGGAAGATGAACTGTCCCGTTCCAAGGGGTTCGCCGGAGGTCAGGCGGTCATGATTGCTGGTATAGGCGTTGACCGTGCAGATTGCTCCCGGGGGAAGCTTTTCCAGACCGTCCTTGTAAAGCGGTTCCAGCATCGTGGTGATCGTCGCCGGTTTTACGCTTTGAGCGGTGTCGATAAGCTGTCCGGACGTGGTGATCTGTCCGGAGGCGATCTGTGACTGAACCTCTGTGACCACCAGCGGAATGATGGTGAAGGGAACGGCCCCGCAAAAAGCTTCCGCCACCATTCCTTCCTTCAGAACCTGCGCCTCGATCTGGCCGAAGCCCGCAACGATCCGCTCCCGTTGCGCGTCCTTGGGAATGAGCACACCTGCGGGCCGCATCATCGGGTTGACCATGTCGCCCGGGCGCAGAATAAACTGGCTCATCGTTCCATCCACGCCGGCGTAGACGGTCATCTTCTCCAGCTCCACCTGAGCCTCGCTCAACCTGGCTTCCGCGCTTTTCAGGCGAGCCGGCAGAAAAACCGTGATCTTGGTCTGCACCAGCTCCTGATTGGACTGTGCCGCACGCAGCGCCCCTGCCCGTGCATCCACGGTGTTCTGAAGCTTTTCGATGTCCCGCTCGCTGACAACATTGGCATTGCGGTTGAAAAGCTCCTGTCTCGTGTCGAGTTCGTCCTGCGCCTGCTTCAGTGAAGCCTGTGCCTGATCGACCTGGGCATTGGCAACGGACAGTTCGCTTTGGGCCAGCGCAAGCTCGCCCTCGATTTCGACCACCTGCTGCTGCGCGGTCACGACATCGGCTTCCTGGCGTGTGCTGTCGAGCTTGAAGATCGGATCGCCCGCCTTGATCTCGACCTCAAGCTCACGCGGAACGAAGGTTTCGATGACCCTGCCGGAAGCTTCCGGCAGAACGGAGATCGTCCGGAAGGTCGAAACGGCCGTGGTTGCCGTGGGATGGTAATAGAAGATCAGCGTGATCAGGGAAACGGTCAGCATCAGGCAGAGCACGATGCCATATCGCAGCTCGAACCAGACCGAATAGAGCGTTATTTCCCGGCCGATGCGTTTTCCCTGGACATATCTGCGGATCAGATAGTCTGGCAATATCGTGAGAAGGGAACAGAACAGGAGTTCAAACATGTTTGTTCTCCTGCGTTTCTGCCGACGAGACGACCGGAGTACCCTGCTCTGCAGAAGGTTCGTGGAGTGTTGCGTCCGTGACGTTCATGCCGTCTTGCGCCGCATGCTCCTCCTGCTCGAGATCACGTTCGACCAGCGTATCGGAGGGAATACCGCCCGTTCCAGCCAGCCGACTCAGGGAGTGAGCCATCGATTCCAGCGGTGTCCAGAAATCGGGAAGCTGAATGAAGGCAAGCAGAAGCGCTGCGACCCAGAAGATGTTGTTGTGTGTGAACAACGCCAGAAGGCCGAGAACGGCAACAAGTTCGAACTGCATGCGCCCGTGTTTGTGGGCGAGCCGTTCGGGAATCGAATGCAGATGCAGATAGAAAACACCGACAAGGATCGCACCGATAATCAGCACGACCAGCATCACGGTAAAAAGCCAATCACTACCGTCCGCTGCCGGTATGAACGGCGGCAGATGATGCGGCGCAAGCTCATGAGCACTTTCCGCCATAGAATACTCCCCTTTTGGTCACTCCACCTACAATGGCGAAATCCGTAACGTAACCTTAGAAGGGATTTTTGCCCATGCGTACGAAAAAGTGTGACCGTGGAGGAGTTTGACACAACCTATCCGCCCGGCGGCCTTTCAGCATCGGCCGGGCAGATTGTGCTGTTTGCGTATCCGTGATGCGGCGTCTGGTGCAGCTATCTCACCGGGGAGCCATGCGGATGGCGCCGTCCAAGCGGATAGTCTCGCCGTTCAGCATGTCGTTCTCGCAAATGGATTTGACCAGCTGGGCATATTCCGTGGCCTTGCCGAGACGCGAGGGGAACGGAACCTGCTGACCGAGAGAATCCTGCACCTCTTGCGACAGGCCCAGCAGCATCGGCGTTTCAAAGATACCCGGTGCAATCGTCATGACCCGAATGCCGGACTTGGACAGGTCACGGGCGACAGGCAACGTCATGCCTGCGATCCCTGCCTTGGACGCGGCATAGGCGACCTGACCGATCTGGCCATCGAAGGCGGCAACCGACGCCGTGGAAACGATCACGCCGCGGCCACCGTCCTGTGTGACGGGGTCCATCCCGGCCATGCCGGTTGCCGCAATCGAAAGACACCGGAAGGAACCGATCAGGTTGACCGAAATCACCTTCTCGAACATGTCCATCGGGTGAGGTTCGCCGCGGGAAACGGTCTTGGCCACCGGAGCAATCCCGGCGCAATTGACCAGAATCCTTTCCTGACCATGCGCCGCCCGCGCTTTTTCGAAACCGGCTTCCACGCTGGCCTGGTCCGTCACATCGACGTCGGCAAAGACACCGCCGATTTCGGTGGCAACCTCTGCTCCCTGCCCGGCGTTACGATCAAACAGCGTCACCTTGACGCCTTCGGCTGCCAGCATGCGTGCAGTTGCAGCACCCAGCCCGGATGCGCCGCCCGTAACAACGGCAGCAAGTGTTGAGTCCAGTTTCAAGGCAACCTCCAAATGGGTACAATTCATTGATATCAATGAATTTAATCTATCTAATTGACGATAAGGTCAACTTTGGAGGCAAAGTGGCCCAGATTGACGTGCGGGTCAAGCGCTTCCGTATCCACCAAAAAGACAAGACCGAGAGTGGTCAGGTTCCTAACTTGCCAGAACAACCAGATCGACCGGCTGCTTGATACCGGTCACATTGGCTTTGACCCGGGCTTCGAGCAGAGGCAGTTCGAGGCCCTGACTGAGTGCAAGTTCGAACGTCGCCCTGTCCGTCAGTCCTGTTGTGCGTTGGATCTTGTTGGCGTCTTCCAGTTTCGCAGCGCGGTTGACGGCGTCGCCGATGACCGTAAATTCCAGGCGCTGCTTCGACCCGATCACGCCGACCGTGACCGGCCCGGCGGCGGCGGCCGTACCGATACGCATAGGCTGCGGCCAGCCTGCATCGAGAAAACGCTGCTGATCCCGTTCCACAGCTTCCACAAGCCGCCTTGCAGCCCGCAGCGCGTCGGCTGCATAAGTCGTTGAAGGACAAACGGCCCCGAAGGTCGCCAGAATGCCGTCGCCCAGAAATTTGTCGACCCTGCCGCCTTCCTCCACGATCACATCCACCGCAAGGTTCTGGTACTCGGCCAGGACCCTCAGAACGGTCTCCGGTGCCAATGACGCAGAGGTCGAGGTGAAGGAGCGGATATCGGCATACAGAATGGCGACGTCGCGCAAAGTCCCCTCGCCGGCCTGCAACTCGGTGTTCGAGCCTGTGATCGAGGCGGCGACTTCAGGCGAAAAGAAACGGCTCAGGTCCATGGCAGCCGCATGGTCTTTCGAGGCCTCGAACAACATGGAACGCCCCCGGTAGAGGGCAACGGACAGAATGATGGTCACAGCCAAGATGACCATGGTCTTGTCGAGTTCGGCGCCGATCAGGATAGTGTTGCCAGTCAGGTATTCGACGTAATTGCGGGTCACACGCATGTGGTCCATGTCGGAGAACACCGCATAGAAGACCAGCCCCAGCCAACCGGTCACCGCTACAAGGCCCGTGGTCAACACGAAGCGAGGATCGAACCGCAAGGCTCTCAATCCGATAAAGATGAAGACATACATCAAGGTGGGCGTCTTGAGGTAGAACGTCGGGTGCTGGCCATATTGAATATGGAAGGAAAAGATCAGTCCCACCAGAAGCGCCATATCGACGATGATCGATACCAGCAGATACCAGCGCGGCAATTCAAACCTGTAGGACAGCATGAGCCGCAGGACGGTGAACAGGAAATAGGCTGCAAGCGCAATCGGCACGAAGTTGAAGCCAGCGGACCCCTCGGCCCTCGGGGCGATGGCATACAAAACTGAAAAGAACAGCACCAGGCCCAGTTGAACCCAACCGATCAGACGCTCGGAAGACGCTTCACGCGCCTGGATCTCGGACCGTACCCGATCAGGGATACCGGTGTCGGGCGGTCCCCCGCGCAGGACATAACGCAGTGTCTTTGAAATGGAGGTCATATTGCCGCTGATAAGACGTTATTCGTGCGCGGAGTTTCCCCCGGCGGCAAGAAATGCGCAAGCGACCCCGCGGGAAAGTGAGTGGACGTGAGCGCGCCCTGTTACCTGCCCTGCAGTCGTAATTGCTCGATGCTTCGCACTAGGTCGACCTGGCGGCGGACACCGGTCTTGGACAGGGCCGACTTGATCTGGTTGCGGACTGTGAAAACGCTGATCCGTCGCTCCGCGGCGATTTCGGCAGGTGTCCGTCCATCGGCCAGCTTCAGAACGGTTGCCGCCTCGGCGGGGCTCAGGCCGAGTTTCTTCTCAATATGAGCCTGGAACGTTTCGATGCCAATTTCCGGCCTGACCGCCAGCAGAACCGCAGAAACGGATTTGTTCATGAATGCACCGAAGGGGGAGCTGTCCAGGTCGGCCAGCTGCAAACCAACCGACCGGCACAACCAGCTTCCACCGTTGCCGTCCTTTGACTGCCAATTCCGGAACACGTTGAACTCGCCCATGGACTGAAGCTTGACGAAAGCGGCAAACTGTCCCTGATCCTCCGGCGTGCGGAATTGAAGCCGCCGGTCCCAGCCGCTCCCCAAAAAGGATCCCGATGCCAGAAGTTTCTGGGCTTCGGCGCATGCGTAATGGATCTGCATGGCGGTATCGACAACGAAAATTGCTGTCCCCGATCCCAGACGATGCTGTTCTGCCGCCCATTTTTCAAAGGTCAGGCCAGAGATTGTCCGGTTGATTTCGAGCGACTGGCGGATAACCGGGGCAAGATGGCCACATAACTGCAGCCAATCTTCTTCGTATTTGTCGCGATCCTTCGAACGCATGTTGCCGCCGATCAGAAACATGCGGTCACCGTCCAAAGCCAGCATCGCGCCCCCTCCAGCAACGATATCTTCAAGCGGCAACAGAAGATCGGCGTAGAACTGGGTCTTCCTGAGGGTTTCCGGCGGACACAACTGCTGTGTCGTGATCACGTCTCCCACCCTGCACTCGGCAAACCTGGCGGCAAACGGGTTCTTGTCCGCGTAGTGCTCTTCGTAAAGCGTTAGAATGTGAGGGTCATATCCGGATGTAAAAGTAAGCGGCGTGGCTTTGGTCAGGTCGTCATACCCTATCAATTGCGTGCACACGCGCGTGCCAATGCTTTGGCTCAGCGCGTCGAGAAGCACCTGCCATCGCTCCGGATCCAGTGCCGCCGATACCGCAAGGTTCGACAGCCGTCGCAATTCTTCCGCACTAACAGCCAACTCAACCCCCGGAGCTCCTGCTGTATCACGCCAGCAAATGAAGTCGGCCCGGTCCTGTCACTCTCACAGCGCGCTTAGGGCCACCCCAAGCTGCTGATACGCGTCCCAGTCCCGACCGCTGCGGTTCCGGGCATATTCAGAATCCGCAGGCAACACTTTAACCTCGATCAAAACCCGAATTTTCTAGCAACGATTTCCGATACTGAAGCTTGCCGCATTTTTATCGCAACAAAACACCACAGCTTTCCCCAGATGCAGAAAACTCACATTTATAGTCCAAATGGACCATGCAAGTAATGCCTACAACCTGTAAACAACTAGTGATCGTATCCGGCAGACACGTGTAACGATATTTCAAGTTACAAAGGTATGTTTTCCGGCTGCAACAAAGGGATTCCCACATCCCTGCGACCGGCGATCGATCTATTTTTTAGCCTTAGTGTTTTTTGGGCGGCTATTTGAGCCGCCCATTTTTTATTATCCGGCAAGCCTCGGCCCGACGGCTACCGCTCAAGGCTTCAGGATCATGCCTTCGCTGGCGACAAGCGTTCCGGGATAGGCATTTTGCGCGGCAAGGCCGATTTCATCGAGCTCATCATCAGATCTGCGTGGATCATGATGGAAAAGGACTGGTGTCTTGACGTTGCCGGCCTTCGCCAGTTCAACGGCTTTCTGCCAGGTGGAGTGCCCCCACCCCTTGAAGGTGGTGTATTCGTCGTCGGTGAACATGGCGTCGTAGATCATCACGTCCGAGTTTCGGACAAAATCCGGGAGAGCAGCATCAATTTCCGGATCGCCATGTTCATGATCCGTGATGATGCAAATCGATTTGCCGTGAAAATCAAAGCGATAACCGCAGGCACCACCGGGGTGGTTGAGGCGGGTGGTGCGGATGACGAGCTCGTCCGTACGCGGAAGCTGGTCCCCTGCGGTAAAGGATTTGAACTCGACCGCCTTCAGGGTCTTGGCCGCAACCGGAAAGATCGGCGGTGACATGATGCGGCTGACAATTTCAACGAGGTTGGTGTCGTCCTGAAAATGCCCGGCCCAGGCGGTGACGTTGAAACTGGGATCGTAGGCCGGCTTGAAAAAGGGAAGACCGCAGATGTGGTCGAGATGAGTATGAGTGAACAGAAGGTCGAAGGTGCGTGTCTTGCAGCTGCAGATTTCCATACCCAGGTTTCGGGCGCCGGAACCGCAGTCGACAAGAACCAGCGCATCGCCTGCCCGGATCTCAAAACAAGACGTTTCGCCGCCATAGCGGAGTGTGCTCGCCCCCGGGGTCGGGGTGGACCCTCTGACGCCCCAGCAACGAAGCGAAAATTCCTCAGCCACGTGTTACTCCCTAACCGCCGGCAGCGCCTCGACGGGCGTCGGCAAGATCCCGGGTCGTCCGTTCAAGCCGCAGCGCCAGTGTCCGCATCACCTCCAGCGAAATATCCGGAAATTCTTTCAATAGTTTCAAAAAATCATCTTTCGAAACAGTCAGAACATCCATGTCGTTGGCGGCAACCAGTGTCGCGGTTCTTGGTACGTCGCACAGAATAGCGATTTCGCCAACAATTGAATTCTCCGAAACCTGAGCCACTTTTTTTTCGCCTTCAGGCGTTTCAACCAGAACATCGGCAGCGCCGGACAGGATGATGAAGGCACAATCGCCTTCTTCCCCCTGAGAGCACAGACGCTCGCCGGAGGGATACTCCGTCCGGTCGCTAATAAAAGCCAGAAGCCGCAACTTGGTCTCGTCGATCCCGCGGAACAACGGCACTTTGCGGAGCGCCTCGACTTCGGTTTCAAGTGTCATCTTCTTCTCCCGCGCCCAATTTTGTTCCGTTCCGTCCTGACTGGTTCGTCCGGCCGGTTCCTGCAGAAAGGTTGCCCACCTATTGTCACACCCACCGTCTTATCCTTATTCAGAGAGCCGTCCTTGATCCAGAATGAAGCGCTGATCGAATTCTGCGGCTATGTCAGCGTCGGACGTACCGAACAGGAAGGTTTTTCCGGACAGGATTTGCCTCAAGCCTTTACGAAGCGTCCTGTCCTCTTCCGTCACACCGGTGGCGATATCGTCCAATATGGTGATTTTCGCGTTTTTCAGAAGACCGCGCACCAGAGCGATCTTGCGCCGCTGGCCTGCGGACAGACGGGAACCGGACACGCCGACGTGGTAACCGAATCCCGCATAGATGATCGCGCGCCGCAAACCGGTCTCCTCGACAATGGTTCGTATGACATCGTCGATCCGCCGCCGGGCATCCCTGCGGTCGACACGCGCGCGGCCGAACAGAAGGTTATCCTCAATGGTCAGCGGCGGCAGATAAACGTCCGGTTCAAACGCGACGAAGTTGTCGCTGTTCTTGACCACCTCGTCCAGGAACGTTTGACGGGCGCTGATGATGTCGCGTTTCAACTCATCCGACATGACACCCAGACGATGCCGGGCCGGGACAAGCTTGAAAGCCAGTCCTGTCAGACGGGAACGGTCGGCGTCGGTCAGGCCTGGGCGCGGCTGATCGGACTTGGCAATCCGCACGATGCGCTCGAAATCGGGGATCTCGTCCAGCGTGATGAAGGAATAGGCCCCCAACAGGCCGCTGTCGCCGGAAACGTTGGAAAACAGTTCCAGCATGGTTTCGGCAATCTTGAGACCGATCTGCTGGAGCTTCTTGTCGAAACCGGTGTCGGCCAGGAAGGTCTTGACCTGTTCGAGATCCGGCACCTGATCCATCGTGATTTCCGGATCGGCCGGCACCGCAAAGAACAGGTTGTCCGCAAGGCTGGCGCTGGCATTGAAACGGTCCCGGTGCCACAACTCGACCAGACCGCCGAGGTCCGGTTCATCGGCAATGCGCTCGGCAAGCGCCTTACGCACGTTCAGGATCTTGTCGGCGAAATCGTCGTCCATGGACGGGTCAAACCGGGACTGCAGACCGAGCCGATAGATGTCCTTGTCGATCTTGACCGTTTCAAGCAGTTCAAGCGCCTTGGTGTCGAGTTCGTCTTCATTGCCGACACCAGCGGCTTCAAAATCATCCCATTCGGCGGCAAGATCGTAGGTGGGATTGCGCGTTTCCTTGGCTTCGGAGAGCCGCCGATTGTAGTTCTTCAAGCTCTCCCCTTCCCGCTGGGGCGGGACGAGCGGACGGTGGCGCAAACCGTAGTATAGATTGTCACGAATGGTGCCCGTCCAGACATGCACCGCCCCGCCGACATAGGCGATCTGGCGCCCCAGCGTGGAATCGGTCAGCTTGTCGAGATCGTGGTTTCCGATGCAGACCTTGCCGGAGACAGGAGCAACAAGCCCTGCGGCGAGTTGCAGCACTTCCGATCTGCCGGACCCGTCCGGCCCGACAATCGCACAGGCACTTCCCGCAGGAACCGTCATCGATATGTCGACGACCTCCTGGCCGGCAGCACCACCGGCGAAATTGACGCTCTCCAGCTTGACGTCGCCGCTCAGGTCCACCGTGTCGTCCGAGGTCAGCCGCTCCTGGTCGTAGATATCCAACGGGTCGAAGTTCTCGACGACCGTCTGGTATTTGACGCTGACATCCGCCGTCATCTGATAGAAGGAGAGCAGTTCTTTCCAGGGCCCTGCAAGATCCTTGTAGGCAGCGATCACCGCCAGCAGCGCACCGATGCTGAGATTGCCTTCAATAACCAGATAGCCGCCGATCAGGTAGAAGAAGAACGGCGTGAGCTGGTTCATGAAGTTGTTCAGAAACTTGATCAGGAATTTCCGGTTGAAGATGTCATACCGGATCTTGAAGTTCTCATAGAGCCGGTCGGAAATATCCGCCGAATGCCAGGCGGCCGCGTCGTTGGCGTGGATTTCGGCAACGCCTGTGATGCTTTCGCCCACCTTGTCTGCGATGACACGGATGTTGCGCACCCGCTGCCTGGACAGCAGCACCACCTTGCGCTGTAGAAGCGGGATCACATACCCCTGGATGGGATAGGAGCTGATGGCTGCAAGGCCCAGAAGCGGGTCCTGCATGAAGATAAACCCGATCTGCACGACCAGCATACCACCCTGATAGGCAGGCAGCGCGAAGGCTTCACCGATGTAGCCGCCAACATCCTCCACTTCCGATGTGATCATCGGAATGATTTCGCCTGAACTGACTTTCCTGAAATGCGGCAGGCGGAAGCGCAGCACCCGCTGGAACAGCTCGAAGCGCAGGCGCCGCAGCATGCGTTCTCCAAGGCGGCCCTTGTAGACGTTGAGGTAGAACTTCAGCCCGTTCGAAACGACGACCAAAGACAGGAACGAAAAACACAGGAGAATAAGATAGGGGACCTGATCGAAATCGATTCCCAGAATCGTCCTGGGAAAATTGTCGCCCTGGACCGCATCGTTGACGATCAGTTTCGGCAGTTCGAGAAGGATATAGACCACCGGATACGTGAGTACGGTGACCATGAGAATGAAGATTTGCTGTCTGGAGCTATATTTCCAAATAAAACCGAAAAGGCTCTTTTCCATAAGCTCATCCAAACAGACAAGGATCAAATATGTGCAAGCAGATCATATTTGGTATATTAGCGATCCGAGTTAGTTGCGCCAGCCGGGATTAACATTTGACACAACTGCATAAGAAGGGTCCGCAGACCGTTCCTTGTCAAAAGTCCCCTGTCAAGAGATAACCGACGTGACAAGGGCCAATCGATTGAGACATAAGCGGTTTAGGCCAGCATTACAAATTTAGGGGCAGTATGAGTTCCAAGACGCCGAAGATCCTGATTTACAGCCACGATTCCTTCGGGTTGGGCCATCTGAGACGCTGCCGGGCAATTGCGCAATCCCTTGTCGGCGACTTCGATACCTTGTCCGTACTGATCCTGTCGGGTTCCCCGATCATAGGCAGTTTCGAGTTTCGATCCCGTGTCGATTTCGTGCGGATTCCGGGCGTGATCAAGCTGCGCAACGGCGAGTACACCCCGCTGTCGCTGCACATCAACATCGACCAGACTCTGGCGATCAGATCCTCGATTATCGAACATACTGCCAAGGTGTTCGATCCGGACATCTTCATCGTCGACAAGGAGCCCCTCGGGCTGCGCGGCGAAGTGCTGCGCACGCTAGAGGCCCTGAAGGATACCGACACGCGACTGGTTCTTGGACTGCGCGATGTCATGGACGACCCGCAGGTGCTGAAGGAAGAATGGGATCGCAAGAACGTCTATCCGGCCCTGCGCGATCTTTACGACGAGATCTGGATCTACGGACCGGAAGACATCTGCGATCCGCTGGAAGGCATCGACCTGCCGCAATCCGTCCGCGACAAGCTGCGCTACACCGGTTACCTGCGCCGGGAGCTGCCCAAATCGGCGCTCGACAATCCGGCCCCTGCCCCGTTCGATGAAGAACCGTATATCCTCGTGACGCCAGGTGGCGGTGGCGATGGCGTTGAAATGGTCGATTGGGTGATGCGCGCCTATGAAGCCCGGCAGCGCCCGCTGTTCCCGGCCCTCATCGTGCTTGGTCCCTTCATGCCCGCTGCGGCCGCGACCCAGTTCAGCGAAAGGGCGGAGCATCTGCGCGATGTCGAGATCATTCGCTTCACGCCGCAGATCGAACCCTATCTTGCCAAGGCCACGGCGATTGTCGGCATGGGCGGCTACAACACCTTCTGCGAGATCCTGTCCTTCGACAAACCGACGCTCATGGTGCCCCGCGTCATTCCACGCCGGGAGCAGGCAATCCGGGCGGAGCGTGCGGAACAGAGCGGGCTTTTGAAGGTGCTGCCGATCGACCAGTACCCAGATCCGGACTTGATGGCTGCGGCCTTGTCCGAACTGCCTGGCATGGCATCTCCTTCGGCTGCGGGCGTCGACAATCTGCTTGGCGGTCTGGATGTCATATCCAGCCGGGTCGGCGAAATCTTTGAAGAACAGCAGGCCACCAGCAGGAAGCTGGTCAACTTCTGACCACCCCGTCACCAGCAAACCGAATTCTTTCAAGGGCCGACCGATGTCCCGTATCGCCGTTGTGGTCAAAGGCTATCCCCGCCTGTCCGAAACCTTTATTGCCCAGGAAATGCTTGGTCTGGAGCGGCGGGGAATCGAAATTCTGATTGTCGCCCTGCGCAGGCCTTACGATCCCTATATCCACGACCTGCACCGGCAGATCAGCGCGGAAGTCATGTATCTGCCGGAATATGTGAAAGACGACCCGGCACGTGTTGCCCGTGCCAAACGCTGGGCAGAAAATCAGCCGACTTTCAAGGAAGCCAAGGCTCTGTTCGATGCCGACTTCGCGCATCAGCCGAACGCAGACCGGCAGCGCCGTTGGGCGCAGGGGTGCGTCTTCGCGCATGAATTGCCGGAAGACGTGACCTGGATCTACACCCACTATCTGCATACGCCCTGCTCCGCCTCGCGCTATGCGGCGCATCTTTCCGGGCGGAAATGGTCCTTCTCGGCGCACGCCAAGGACATCTGGACCAGCCCGGACTGGGACCTGAGGACCAAGATCAACGACGCGGCCTGGGGCGTCACCTGTACGGCGGTCAACGCCGAACATCTGAAAGGCCTCGCCGACGAGCCGGACAAGATCGAACTGCTCTATCACGGGCTCGACTTCTCCGGTTTTCCCGAGCCAAAGGCAAAAGGAGCGGCGCGTGACGGCGGTGCGGAGCCCGTGCGCCTGGTTTCCGTCGGTCGCGCCGTCGAGAAGAAGGGCTATGACGACCTTCTGGACGCGCTTGTACAGCTTCCCGCGTCTCTCAACTGGCAGTTCACGCATATTGGCGGCGGTGAGCTTTCCGACATCCTGAAGGCAAAGGCTGATGAGTTGAACCTGTCGGACAGGATCATCTGGCGGGGAGCCCAGCCACGCGAAGAGGTGATTGCGACCTGCCGCGAGGCGGACCTCTTCGTGCTACCGTCCAAGCTTGCCAGATCCGGTGACAGGGATGGCCTGCCCAACGTCTTGATGGAAGCACAATCCATGGGGATTTGCTGCCTCTCCACCAGGGTTTCCGCGATACCTGAATTGATCCTGGATGGCGAAACCGGTGTGCTGGTTGATCCGGGCGCGCCAGAGGCTCTGGCTGCAGCAATGCAGAACCTGATGACCGCGCCTGAAACACGTCACCGTCTTGGGCTTGCCGCGGCCAAGCGGGTCAGAACGACCTTCTCGACAGACCCGGGTCTTGATCGGCTCGCAGACAAATTCCGCAAGGTCCTTTAGGCCCTACGCTTAGGAAAATCATGAAAATCGCTTTCACTGCCCCGATGAAACCGCTGGATCATCCAGTCCCGTCCGGCGACCGGACCATGGGACGATTGATCGTGAAGGCACTGGAAAGTCTCGGGCATGAGGTGACGATTGCCAGCCGGTTCCGGTCGTGGCGCAAGGACGGCAGCGACAGTATCCAGTCTGAAGTGCGCGAGCAGGCGCTCGCCGAGGCAGAGCGGATAGGCGCCGACTGGGAGCAGTCGGGCTACCGGCCCGATCTTTTCCTGACCTATCATCTTTACCACAAGGCGCCAGACTGGATCGGCCCTGCTCTTGCTGACCGGTTCGACCTTCCCTACGCCATCGTGGAAGCCAGCCGCGCGCCGAAACGGCAACAGGGCGACTGGGCGTCCGGCTTTGCCGCCGCCGACGCGGCCTTGCAGCGCGCCGACGCCGTCGCTGCGCTCCACCATGCGGATGCCGAATGCCTTGCAGAGGTCGTCCCTCATCGCTGTCTTTCGGTGATGCTGCCGTTTCTGGATGCCGACCCCTTTCTGGCCGCCGCGGCCTACGCCAAGCCTCTGGCAGCACCTCCGCTCAACCTGCTGGCTGTCGGCATGATGCGCGAGGGCGACAAGCAGCGCTCCTACGAAGTGCTTGCCGCGGCGCTGGCCGAGCTTCGGGATCTGCCCTGGCAACTGACACTGATTGGCGACGGCCCGGTGCGCGATCAGGTGCTGGGGCTTTTTCCAGCCGAGCGGATCACCTGGCTCGGCGCTCTGTCCGGCGAGGACCTTCCTGCCCAATACGCGCGGCACGACCTCCTCGTCTGGCCGGCGATCCGAGAAGCCTTCGGCCTCGTTCTGCTGGAAGCGCAAGCAGCAGGCGTCGGTGTCATTGCCGGTGACACCTTCGGGGTTCCCGATATTGTCCGCGACGGGGAAACAGGATTGCTGTCGCCTGAGGGGGACGCACATGCCCTCGCCGCCAACCTGCGCCGTGCGATGCAGGAGCCGGCGCTTGTGGACAGGCTGGGCCTGGCCGCGCGCCATCACATCCAGCATTTTCACACCCTTCCGGCAGGCGCTGCCCGGCTGGAAGCCCTTGCGGAAAAGGCCGTGCGGAACCACCTGAGCCGCCGGGAGACGAAAGACGCATGAGCTTCAAGGCCCTCATTCATGTTCAGCATCTGCTTGGGACAGGCCACGTCGTGCGGGCGGCCGCCATCGGCAAGGCGCTGTCCGCCGAAGGCGTGGAGGTTACCCTTGCCAGCGGCAACGCCATACCGCCGACACTCGACACCGGGCCGCTGAAGGTCGTCGAGCTCCCAGCCTGCAAAAGCCCGGATGCCAGCTTCAAGCGCCTTGTGACTTTGGATAATGAAGATATTGACGAGGCTTGGAAAATCGCGCGCGTTAAAGCATCGATTCAAGTTCTCGATGCCGACGACTACGACCTGCTTTTGACCGAGACCTACCCTTTCGGCCGCCGCCAGCTCGACTTTGAGCTGACCCCGCTGCTGGAAGCGGCAACGTCCCGCACAAGGGCGCCGCTGATTGCCACGTCCATCCGGGATATTCTGGTGCGCAAGAAGCAGCTCTGGAAGGAGCGCTGGATGGCGGACCAGGCGCTGAAATACTACGACCGGATCCTGATCCATTCCGATCCCGACTTCATCCGCCTTGCCGACAGTTTCCCCTTTGCCGAGGAGGTCGACCATCTGGTTCGCTACACCGGGTATGTGGGCGGCGAGCCCCGGCCTGCCGCTGAAGGCACCGATGGCGAGGACGAGGTGGTCATTTCTTGTGGCGGCGGCGCCGTTGCCGAAAGCCTGCTGTCGGCAGCGTTGGAAGCAAGGCCACTGTCCCGGCGAGCCGAAGACACACAGTGGCGGGTGCTGATCGGTCACGATATTTCCGACGATGCCTTTGCCATCTACCGGCAAAGCGCCGTCGACGGCGTGATCGTGGAGCGGGCCCGGCGAGACTTCCCGGACCTTCTGAAACGCGCGCGGCTTTCCGTCAGCCAGGCGGGTTACAACACGGTGCTCGACATTCTACAGGCCGGGGTTCCAGCCGTTTTCGTGCCCTTTGCCCAGATCAACGAAACCGAACAGACGCAACGCGCGGAAGCGCTGGCCGGCCATGGCCGGGCCATTGTCACGCCGGAGGCAGACCTTACGCCGGAGCGGCTTGCTGGCGCCATTGACGATGCCCTTGCCCTTTCCCGCAGCAAGCACACAGTCCGCCTCGGCGGCGCCGAGGAAAGCGCCCGCGTCCTGCTTCAAGACCTGAAGGACCGGATGACATGACCACTGATGCGAAGCGCTTCCGGCAAGAGCTGACCGATCATCTCGACTGGTTCGCCGAACGCGGCCGCAAGGTGCGCTTCTGGTGGCGGGATGACGATGCCGTCGAGCCGACGCCTGCCCTTGAGCGTATGCTGTCGCTCGCCGACAGCCACAACGTCGATCTGGCATTCGCCGTCATTCCGAAGATGGCCACCAGAGCCCTTGCAGAGCGGCTTGCCGGGGAGCCTCATGCGCTGGTCTTGCAGCATGGCTGGCAGCACAAGAATTTCCAACGGAAGGATCTCGGCGAAAAGGCCGCGGAGCTTGGCTCCCGGCGGGACCCGGACGAACTGATGGCCGAGCTCAAGTCAGGCCATGACCGCCTTCAGGAGCTCTTCGGCGAGAAGTTCGTCAAGGCCATGGTGCCGCCCTGGAACCGGATCGACCCGGAAATCTCGCGCCGTCTGCCTGGCCTCGGCCTGCCGGGTCTTTCAACCTTTACCTGGCACAACTTTCCGCGGGCGCATCAGCTCCAGTCGCACATCGACATCCTGAAATGGAAAAAGCAGGTGCGCTTCATCGGCTGGGAAAGCGCGCGCCTTCGTTTCGATCTACAGCTGACCCGCCGGCGCAACACCGGCACCGAGCCGGTTGGCCTCCTCACGCACCATCTGGTGCATGACGATGGCTGCTTCGAGTTTCTGGACGTTTTCCTGGAGATTGCCGCCCATCATGAAGGTGCGGAATGGCCGGAGGTGAAGAGCCTTTTCGGCGAGAATGGCTCCTGGCCGTTCGGATGAGGCTTGGAGCGTGTCGCCTAAAGCGCGCTCCTGAAAGAGAGGCTATCAAGTCATGAAAGACACGCTTTATATTCTCACTCCCGGCTTCGAAGATCCCGCCTATCCCGGCAAGACCTTCTACTGCTGGCATTGCGCGCTGATGGAAGGCGTGCTTGCCTCCTTTCCGGAGCTTGCAGAACGTCTCGATGTTCGCCGCATTGCCTGGCCGAAACCGCGCAAGGAAGTTGCAGATTTGCTGGGGGAAGACAATCAGTCTTTGCCGGTGCTGGTGCTCGCCGAAGGCGGTTTCATCGATGACAAGGATGCGATCCTCGACGCCCTCACCGAGCGGCATGGCTTTCCGCATCCTCACCCCTGACAGGCAGAGACAAGACCTGGCGTTCGTCCTCGTCTATTCCGCCGCTTCCAGCCGCTCCGGCTTCAACACGGCAGAATATTGCTTGCGCAACAGCGCGAGTTTCGGGTCGATATAGGTCTTGCAGAATGGACGCTCCGGACCCTTGGCGTAATAGTTCCGGAACTGCTCATCCGACGGTTTGAACTGGGCAAGCGTCATCACACTGGTGACAAGCGGTTCGTCGAATTCGTGCTGCAGGCCGCGCAGAATGCGCCCGACCTTTACGCCTGTCCCTGCGTCATAGACATAGACCGCGCTGCGGTACTTGCCGCGCATCTTGTGGCGCGACATGCTGGAGTGGGTGCGCAGATGGATCTCGATCAGGACCTCCAGCGGCAGCGCGACCGGATCGAAGGTGACAACCACCGCTTCTGACCAGGCGTCTTCAGGCGGATCGGAGCGGATAAAGCCCTGGTCCACGTTCGAAATGCCCGCAATTGCCTGAAAGACGGCCTCGGTGCACCAATGGCATCCACCGCCCAGCCCGATTTTCACCCCGGCCTCCAATGTCATGATCGATGCTCCCAGTGTGACGTCAGGCGTTTCATTTGCAAAACGGCTTGGCGAAGATTCCCCCAGAGGAGATCGTATGCCGTCAATTGACAGAAGACGCACAACAGAAGATTGTGAGGCATGATCAATCGCGCGGCCCTACATCTAACCATGGTGCACATCGTCGTTCCCGCAGGGGACGCGAAGGGATCGCCGTTGGCTGAAAAAGCCTAGCCGGATCACATCGCAACCCTGCTTCGAGGAGCAGGGTTTGCCAGATGCCTGCTCTCTCGATCACATCCAAGAGAGCAACATGAACATATCAGACATTCCTGCGGAGTTTGCTCCGGTTTCCATGGCCAGAAGCTGGCCTGAAGGCCTGGTCATTCGCGCTGAAAGACCGGAAGACGTGGACGGCCTGACCGTTCTGCAAGGTCTGCCGAAGTTCCGGGAGGGCACATTGCGCCTGCCCTACCCAAGGCGCAAGGACGTCGAGGCCCGTGTGAGCCAGTCCTCACCGGACAAGGTGTCCCTGGTCGGTTACCTGGGCGAAAAACTGGTCGCCGCCGCCGGCTTTACCCGATTTGCCGGCAGGCGCGGACATGCTGCCAGTCTGGGGATGGGGGTGCACGACGATTATTCCGGACGCGGGATCGGCCAGGCGATGCTGGGCGAACTGATCGAGATTGCCGAAAACTGGATGAACATCCACCGGCTGGAACTAACCGTCTTTGCGGACAACGATCCTGCTGTCCGGCTCTATCAGAAGCTCGGCTTCGAAATTGAAGGCACCTTGAGAGACTTCGCCTTCCGCTCCGGGGCATTTGTCGATGCTTACGCGATGGCGCGCCTGAGGGAGTGAGTGAAAGGCACGCGCTAATCTCTTTCCTTGTCGTCCCGGTTTGCCGCTTAAGCGGCAGGACCGGGACCCAGTATTCGCACATCTCGGCCGAAAACTGGGCAATCTCAGAAGGTTACTGGATCCCGGCCTTTTCTGGGAGGACAAGTGACGTCTGCTTGAACATGCAGCGAAACTGGTGGTTCGCCCTGCTGGCTCAAGCCGCTTCCCTTTTCTCCGCCGCCTTGGGATTGGCCGCGAAGTCGATGGCTGCCTTCATGACATCCGTATCACCGATCTGGTTGGCGAGGATGAGGATCAGCCGGGCATTCATGCAATTGGCGTCCTCATCACTCATATGGCGCTGGCTGGAGACCAGATACTCATAAAAGCCGTCCGGATCGGGCAGATTGCGTGTCAGGTTCAGCTTCGGATTCAGGGGCATGGTTCATGCGCCTCCCATCGCGGTCTTCAAGGCAGCTTCTACCTTGTTGTCGTTGAAATAGCGCCAGCGAGCGGCGACGTGCTGGTCCGGACGGATCAGATAGACCGTGCCGGGGGCAGCGTCGTAGCGGGCGGCGAGTGTCCCGTCGTTGTCCTGAAGGTCCTTGCCCACGCGCAGGACACGGGCCTTGACGTTGCCAGTTGTTACATCTTCTGCCGCTTCATCGCCAAAGATCAGCAGCGTGAAGCCGTCGCCGATCTGATTGAGGAACCAGGCCGCCTCGCCATTCACGTTCACCGGTGCGTCGGCGCAACAGGTGCCCGGGGTCATGTTTCCGGCGAAGCTGGATTCATCGGCTGTGTTGAGTTGGCTTTCCACATAGGGTGTCGGTGCAGACAGACGTCCGGAATTCACCAACGGTTTTGCAAAGTCGGTGACTTCCGATAAATCCAGTACCGCATCGCGGAACCTTCGCGAGGCCTCGTTCTTGGGCGTGATGAAGTCGGTGGATCGGGTCGAGTTCAGCAGGTTGTCTTCTGCCGCAAAGGCTCTTTCCGTATGGTAGCTGTCGATGAGGCTTTCCGGAGCATCGCCATCCAGCACCAGTTTCAGCTTCCAGCCCAGATTGTCGATGTCCTGAACACCCGTGTTGGCGCCACGTGCACCGAAGGGCGAGACCTGATGGGCAGCATCGCCCGCAAACAGCACCCGGCCATAGCGGAAGTTATCGATCCGCCGGCAGGCGAACTGGTAGACGGAAGCCCATTCCAGCTCGAACTCCTTGTCCTCGCCCAGCATGGCCCGGACGCGCGGAATGATGTTTTCCGGTTTTTTCTCTTCTTCCGGGTCGGCCTCCCAGCCGAGCTGGAAGTCCAGCCGCCAGACGTCGTCGCACTGCTTGTGCAGCAAAGCCGATTGGCCACGATGGAACGGCGGATCAAACCAGAACCAGCGTTCTGTCGGAAAATCGGCCTTCATGATGATGTCGGCAATCAGGAACCGGTCCTGGAAGAACTGGCCGGAAAAGCCTGCCCCGACCATCTTGCGTGTATCGGAATTGGCACCATCGCAGGCGACCACCCACTCGGCTTCCATCTTGAAGACGCCGTCCGGCGTTTCAACGGTCAGAACCGCGTGGTCTTCGTTCTGTTGCAGGTTCAAAAGCTTGTGCTTCCAGCGCAGGTCGATGAGGTTCGATTTCTGCGCCTCTTCCACCATGTATTCCTCCAGATAATATTGCTGGAGGTTGATGAAGGCCGGGATCTTGTGGCCGTCTTCCGGCAGAAGGTCGAAGGTATAGGCAAGATCGTCGCGGAAGAAGACCTTGCCGATCTTCCATTCAATGCCCTTGTCGATCATGCGCGTGGCGCAGCCGAGCCTGTCCCAGATCTCAAGCGGCCGCTTGGCATAACAGACCGCGCGCGAGCCGATGGAAACGGTGTTGTTGTCGTCCAGAACGACCGTGGGTATGCCTCTTTGGGCGAAATCAAGCGCGGCCGTCAGCCCGACCGGCCCAGCGCCGATCACCACCACCTTGTGGCGTTTGACCGTATCGGCCTTTTGTTCCTCTGATTGCCGGTAGTCGTACTGCGGATATTGATAGGTCTGAAACATTGGGCTCTCCTCCCAGATCCGCCAAGGCGGCTTCAATCGAACGGCATTTGCCGCATTGGCGGCATGTGTCCTCCTCACACATCGGCCAACTCTTTGGCATGCAGCCAGTCAGCGTGTTTCGGGGCCCGTTTGGTTTTCGACCACTCCTCCAGCATCTCCCACTTGACCTTGTCCAGGCGCGCCAGAAGCTTGTCTTCCTCCGGGTCCGGGCAAGCCAGTTCCACACGGTGGCCGTTCGGGTCGAAGAAATAGATCGAGTGGAAGATCGAGTGATCCGTGACGCCCAGAACGTCGACGCCGTTCTTTTCCAGGTGGTCCTTGAAGGCAATCAGCTCGTCCCGGTCCTTCACCTTGAAGGCGATATGCTGCACCCAGCGCGGCGTGTTCGGGTCAAACCCCATTTCCGGCTTGGTCGGCAATTCGAAGAATGCCAGAACATTGTCGTTACCCGCATCCAGGAAGACGTGCATGTAGGGGTCCGGATCGTGGGTGGACGGCACATGATCTTCGGCGATGGCCAGAACAAAATCCATGTTCAGCATCTTGCCGTACCATTCCACGGTTTCCTTGGCGTCCTTGCACCGATAGGCGACGTGATGCATCTGCTCGATCTTCATGGGACCGCTCCTCCAAATTAGTTACATATGCAACCATATTGGAAGCGCGCGTCCACGCCTTGATCTAAGTCAAATTGGTTACATATGTAACTAATCTTCGGAACCGACCCGTCCGACATCGTCATCCCGGACAAGTGAGACGAGGCCGAATACCGAT
Organism: Stappia sp. BW2; assembly: GCF_008107695.1. Lineage (GTDB taxonomy): Bacteria > Pseudomonadota > Alphaproteobacteria > Rhizobiales > Stappiaceae > Roseibium. The sequence continues at coordinate 478,409 of NZ_VIRG01000066.1, forward strand.
CCGGGAGGACAGGTGCCGCGTAATTCCAGATAACCACCACGTGTTTGATTTGACAGGTCTCGACCTGCGTTCTCATATGTGACACCCGCGACATCAGGAGCCGTTCATGTCCGCTCACGACCACGATCATTCCCACGATCACGACCATTCCGAACTCAGCGAAGTCGAGCTGCGCGTGCGCGCCCTGGAAACGCTGCTGACGGAAAAGGGCTATGTCGATCCTCCTGCCCTGGACGAATTGATCGAGACCTACGAGAGAAAAATCGGCCCGCGGAACGGCGCCCTTGTGGTGGCAAAGGCGTGGACTGACCCGGACTATCGGGAGCGGCTATTGAAAGACGCAACGGCAGCCATAGCCGAGCTTGGTTTCACCGGCCGGCAGGGCGAACACATGGTGGCCGTCGAGAATACCGACGACATTCACAACATGGTCGTCTGCACGCTGTGCTCCTGTTATCCGTGGACCGTCCTGGGTCTGCCGCCGGTCTGGTACAAATCTGCGCCCTACCGCTCCAGAGCCGTACGCGACCCGCGCGGCGTTCTGGCCGAGTTCGAAGTGACGCTGCCCGATGACACCGAGATCCGCGTCTGGGATTCGACGGCCGAAATCCGGTATCTGGTGATCCCGAAACGTCCTGCAGGAACCGATGGCTGGAGCGAAGACCGCCTGGCCGATCTTGTCACCCGCAACAGCATGATCGGAACCGGGCTCGCCCTTGAACCTTCCACCCTGGAGGATGCAGCATGAACGGTGCGCAGGATCTGGGTGGGCAGATGGGCTTCGGCCCCATTGAACTGGAAGAAAACGAGCCGAACTTTCACGCCAAATGGGAAGAACGTGCCTTTGCCATGACATTGGCCATGGGCGCGACCGGATCCTGGACGCTGGATGCCTCGCGCTTTGCCCGCGAATCCTTGCCGCCGGTCACCTATCTCTCTTCCAGCTATTACGAGATCTGGACCCGGGGACTGGAAAAACTCCTGCTTTCCAACGGCCTTGTAACGGAAGAGGAGCTGAAAGAAGGCCGAAAGCTCGAAGAGCCCAAGTCTGTCAAGCGCGTGCTCTTGGCAGATGACGTCGCCGGAACCCTGTCCAAGGGTGCGCCGGTTGAGCGGGACGTGCACCAGCCTGCCAGGTTCCAGGTCGGTGACAAGGTTCACACACGACGCATAAACCCCGAACACCACACCCGCCTGCCCCGTTACGCCCGCGATGCCGTCGGCACGATTGAGGTCGTTCACGGCGTTCACGTGTTTCCAGACACAAACGCCCACGGCGAAGGCGAACAGCCTGCCTGGCTCTACGGCGTTCTCTTCAAGGGCACGGACATCTGGGGGCGGGATAGCGATCCCAAGCTGACCCTGCGCATTGATCTCTGGGAGCCTTATCTTGACCTTGCCCGCTGAGTTTCTGACTACGCCGCGCCTTCCGCTTGATGAAGACGGTGGCCCCGTGTTCAGCGCCCCCTGGGAAGCGAGGATTTTCGCCATGACGGTGAAGGCGCATCAAGCCGGCGTGTTCACCTGGGGCGAATGGGCCGAGGCACTTGGCGCCGAACTAGCCAAGGACGGCGATGGCAGCGGCGAGACTGAAGGCTATTACGATCGCTGGCTGGCCGCTTTTGAGGCACTGCTTACGGCCAAGAACATTGCGGCCGCCGGACAGCTGGCAGACCTGCGCAGGGCCTGGGACGAGGCAGCCAAAGCGACACCGCATGGCAAGCCCATCGTCCTTCAGAACACCTGAGGCAAAGCATGCGCCTGTTGCTTCCCCCTCCTGTCGTCCTCGGGTTTGGGCTTCTGCTGCTCTATGCAGGTGCCAAACTGTTTCCGGCGCTCAACGTCACCTTTGCAGGACAGGACGCGCTCGCCCTCTTGTTTCTGATTGCCGGACTGGCGATTGGCGGGCATGCCCTTTTTCGCTTCATCCTGGCCAGAACAACCTTCAATCCGACAACACCGGGCAAGGCCAAGGCGCTGGTGAGCGACGGCTTTTACAGGGTGTCGCGCAACCCGATGTATGTCGCCGATGTTCTGCTGTTGCTGGCGTTCGGCGCTTATCTCGGCACAGCCACGATCTTCGTCGTTGTACCGGCTTTCGTCTGGTATCTGACGGAATTCCAGATCAAGCCCGAGGAAGAGCATCTTAAGCGCCTGTTCGGCCACACATACCTTGACTATTGTGCGCGCGTCCGCCGCTGGCTATGAACCTGCGAACCTCTTTCAATTCCCGAGATACAGACCGCTGTTTTCCTTGAAGGCGTCAGCGGCGAAGCGCAGAAACGTGCGCACACGGGCCACATTCTTCAGGTCCGGATGCGTCAGGATCCAGATGTCGAAGTATCGGCTTGGCTCCACACCCGGCAAGCGGATCAGCTCCGGGTCCGGGTCGCCCACGAAGCACGGCAAACGGCCAATACCCATACCGGCTCGCACCGCCGCATGCATGGTGATCATGTCGTCGGTCACCGTCGCCACCTCTCCATTGGGGAAACGCTCGCGCAATTCTCTCGGCACCTTGTTGCCCCACCATTTGAAGGCGATGAACGGCACAGCCTGCGATGTCACCGTTTCAAGCGCAGCGTGCCGGTACCGGCGGGCAAAATCTCGCGACACGTAGAAACAGCGGTTCTGGCCGGTGGCGAGACGTCCGAACAGGCTTTCGTCGGGCTTGTCGGTGACACGCACCGCAATATCGGCTTCGCGCCGGTGCAGGCTCAGAATTTCGTTGGCCGCGTTCATGGTCACGTCAATGGCCGGGTGCCGTTCCTTGAAACGGGCGACGATCTCGGCCAGTTGCACCTGGAAAATGAGCTGGGCCGCCGTGACCCGAAGCGGGCCTTCCAATTCGGCATCCTTGTCGGCAATGCGCATGTCCAGCGCAAGCACTTCCATTTCCATCCGGCGGGCGGCCTCAACCGCCTCTTCACCGGCGGTGGTCGGCGTGAACCCTTCGGGAAGACGGTCGAACAGACGTGCGCCGATCTCCTCTTCCAGCGACGACAGCCGCCGCGACACGGTGCTGTGCGTTACACCAAGGCTGCGGGCGGCCTTTGTCAGACTGCCGGCATTGGCGATGGCGAGCACGAATTTCAGATCATCCCAGCTATACATGGCGGTGCATTTTTGCACAGTTCGATTACAAATTTGAAGAATTTTTCGCATGACCGCTCTGCGATAGCATTTCAGCATCTCAAGCAAAGGAGACAATGAGATGTCTGTACAAGCCCTCGCCATGATCACCGTAACCGACCGCGACGCCCTCGGCGCGTACCGGGAGAAAGCCGCAGGCGCCCTCGCCCGTCACGGCGGCAGCGTTATCGCCACCGATCCGGACCCTCTGGTTCTGGAAGCTGCCATCGATGCGCCGAACATGGTGGCCCTGCTGACCTTCCCAAACGCGGAAGCCGCCAAGGCCTGGCACCGCGACCCCGACCTTGCCCCCGTTCATGCCCTTCGCAACAAAGGTGGCAAATCAACGATTGTCGTGCTTCCGGGCTGACCGACCAGAAGCGGCGAAGCGCTGCCTTATTCGCATCGCTTCGCGACGGTTTGAAGCTACCCGGCAACTGCGCGGCAAATACGTGCGAACGGGACGGTTTGCGTGGGGCCTGACGCCTTTTTCCAGAGCACTACCCGACCGTCCTGCAAGCATGGGCGGATGCCATCACTCTTTCCGATCTTGCCGGTTTTTGCCTGTCAGCAGATCACTTTGCCGGGTCCGTGTTGGACCAGAGGACTGGACCACCTTCCTTTTCGTATGCCATCCCCTGCGGGAAGGATATCGCCTCCATCTGCAGCCCCCAGGGCGCAAAGAAATAGAGGATCGTCTGGCCCGCTGCCGGACCTTCGGTAACCGGAAGAGGCCCGCCTAGCGTCCTGACGCCATTGGCTCTCAGATACTCGGCGGCCTTGTCGATATCCTCGACATAGATCGCGATGTGATAGCCGCCAATGTCGCTGTTTTTCGGATAGATCGTCTGCTGGTCGGGAGAAGTGTAGCTAAACAGTTCGATGTTCGAGCCAAAGCCGCATCTCAACAAGGTGATCTCTTCGATGACGGCGCGCGGATCGACATTCAGCATGTCCTGCATGAAAGTGCCCTTGTCATCGCGAAACGGACCGAAGGACATCGCTTTTTCGCAGCCCAGAACGTCGCTGAAGAAGGTCACCGCCTGGCCCATGTCCGGCACGGTCAGGCCGATATGATTGACACCCCGCATGCCAGGCACAGGCTCGGCGCGAGCGGCCGTACCGAATGCAACGACCGCGAACAGCGCCAAGGCTGCGGCCATCCGGGGAGACTGGCTACCTAACTTACATGTCATGACTTTTCCCTTCTTGAAAAATGGCTTCCGATCCTCCTCCCGCCATCGCTCCTTCAACTGTCCTGTCTGCGGACATTGACGGGTCTCTGTTTTCGGGAGAAAGAAGCGTGTGGCGCGCCTCCTGAAGAGCTGCCAAACACCAGGTTTGAGCGCCAGCAAAGGCGACATTCAACGACGGACTTTCCAGAGCCGGCCTGCGATCCCCCCTTCGCTTTCGCCCCCTCCAAGCAACTCGCAAAGCTTCGATAATATGTCCACCGAGAGCATTCTGACTGCTTGAAGTAAGGAGACCGATCGACTGGCTCGCAAGCGTTAGCCTAGACACCAATACATGCAAATACAAATATTTTATCCAAATCAGTCGACGGCAAATGAGTGACGGATTTGATGCCGCGCGGACCAGAATGAGGCGTGGCGCACGCACTGCGGTGAAGCCTACGAGCTTGGCAGTCCTTATTCAGCATGAGGTCTACTGCCTGCGCTCGAGGCTTCCGGAAAAAGCCAATGAGGAAGCCTGCCTCGTTCATTCGCGTCTTCTAGAGCTGCTCGCAGGCTGATCAAAGTTATTGCATTTACATATTTTATGCTGAAAATATCTATTGATCCGGGCAGCGTGAGCTTTCCATATCATTGCGGAACGTCGCCAGACCAGGAATAGCCTCAGCCGTCATGGCATACTCATGACGCCTAAAAAACGACAGTTCCGCGGGAAGCAACACGGCAGTCTCCAGAAACGCCGGCTTCCGGCATGACGGCCAAAAACAAGAGTCTCGAAAAGAGGACAATTCCACAAATCAATCAGAGGGAATTGCGATGAAAGATCTGGAAAAGGGCATAACCGAGAATGGCACAGGTTATGAAGACGTCGTCTGGAACATTCTCGGCCAAGTCTATTATCCCAAGGCCGTCTGCGAGGCGGCTTTCGCCTTCGAGACGAATTCCGAACCCGGCCAGTTCGTGCCCGTTCACATCCACCCTGATCAGGACGAGTTCATTCTCGTTCAGGAAGGCGAACTGGATCTGAAACTCGACGGGGTATGGACAAAGGCGAAGGCAGGCGATCTCGTGCGCATGCCGCGCGGCATCCCGCACGGCTATTTCAACAAGTCGGACAAACCCTGCCGTGCGCTTTTCTGGGTGTCTCCGATGGGGCAGCTCAAGGATCTGTTCGAAGCGCTGCACGATCAGACCGACGTCGCCCGCATCGTCGAACTGTCAGCCCAGCACGCGGTCGATTTCCTGCCTGAAGAAGCCAACGAGTGATCTGACCGGGCCGTCCGCCACGTTTGCGCGCGACGGCCTGCCCGTTGTCATGGCCGAGGCCGGTTCTCCTTGGAGACGGGTCTGCCTTTCCTCCTCAGGATCGGTTCCTTGTAAATGCCGGCTGATTAGCGAACCGGTTTCACCAGCCGCATGCGCCAGGTGACGCCTTTCTTGTCGGAGACGAGACGGTAGTCATCGAGGACTTCCCACTTGCTCGTATCGTCGGACGCTTCCCAGAGCTTGTTGATCAGCTTGTTGGCACCTGACTCCGGCTTCTTCGGTGAATACATCGACAGGGCGATGACGCCGTTTTCCTTCAGGAACGGGACATAGCGGGCAACGACGGCAGCCGGATCTTCCGCAAAGTGAAGAACCTCGTTGAAGACGATGGCCGAGAAGGTCTCGCCCTCCTGCGCCTCGAATGTGTGCATGTCGCCTGCCCGCAGGCTGGCAATCGCGGGGTCGACATTAGCGATCTGCAGTGAAGCCGGGGAAAGATCCATGCCGACGTAGCGCTTCACGCCCATGGGCTGAAGGCGCTCGTAAAGCAGGCCTTCACCACAGCCGATATCGAGAACCTCGTCCATGGAACCGGTCAGGTTCAACCACATGCCGATAATGCCATAGCGACCGCTTTCGGGCAGCGAGCGCAGGAAGGCCCAGCGACCGGCTTCATATTCCTCGTCCCAGCCGGCGGCGGTGGTGGCATTCTTCGACATTGTGACTTCCTAACAGCAAGGCGGGCCAGAACGGCCCGCCGGTTCTTCAGATTTCAGATGCATCACTTATAGGGATCTGCCGCGTCGCGCAAACCGTCACCCAGGAAATTGAACGCCAATACCACGATGATGATCGGCAACACCGGAGCCATCAGCCATGGATAGACGGTGACCACCGAAATGTTCTGCGCCTCGTTCAGAAGAACACCCCAGGAAACGGCAGGCCGGCGCAGGCCGAGGTTCAGGTAGGACAGAGCCGTTTCACCCAGGATCATGGACGGGATCGACAATGTCGCCGACGCAATGATGTGGCTGGTGAAGCCGGGCAACAGGTGCCGCGTGATCACCCGCTTCGGCTTGGCGCCCATCAGAACCGCCGCCTTGGCGTATTCCTCTTCCCGAAGCGACAGCAGCTTGGATCTGACAGCACGCGCCAACCCGGGCCAGTCGAGCAGACCGAGGATGATCGTCAGACCGAAATAGATCCAGACCGGGCTCCAGGTCACCGGCAGCGCTGCAGACAGCGCCATCCACAGCGGAAGTTCGGGAAGCGATCGCAGGATCTCGATGGCACGCTGGATCAGACTGTCGATCCAGCCGCCGAAATAGCCGGCGATGCCGCCGAAGAAGAGCCCGAGAACAATCGAGATGGCAACACCGATCAGACCGACGGTAAGCGACAGTCGAGCTCCATAGATAAGGCCTGACAACTGGTCACGGCCAAGGCGGTCCGTACCGAGCAGGAACATCGTCCCGCCTTCCGCCGGACAGACAAGGTGAAAGGAGGCGTCCCACAGCCCCCAGAACTTGTACTTAGCGCCGCTGCAGAAGAAGCGGAGCGGCTGGACATCGTTCGGATCGTCCTTGAACACCCATTGCAGGGTTTCCATGTCGATTTCCGACGTCATGCCATAGACGAATGGGCCGACGAGACTGCCGTCATGAAACAGGTGGATCGGTTGCGGAGGCGCATACAGATGCATGCTGTCGCGGCTGTTGGCACCATAGGGCGCGATTACCTCTGCAAAGGGTACACACAGATAGAACAGGATCAGGACCACGCCCGACCAGACCGCAATCTTGTGGCGCTTGAATTTCCACCACATGATCTTCCACTGGGAAGCCTGGTAGTAGCGCTCCTGTTCGGCGGTCATTTCCTCGGTGACAGCCGGGTTGAAGGGCGTCGGATCGACGTAATGTTCCACCTCGCGCCCGGGCGTTTTCTTCACGTCCATGGTCATGTCGAGGCCCTCCCGCCGAGGCGAATACGGGGATCGAGCACCGCCAACAACAGATCGGAAATCAGCATCCCGATCAGGGTCAGAACGGCAACGAACAGGAGTATGAAACCGGACAGGAACTGATCCTGGGATTGAAGCGCGGCCACCAGAACCGGGCCGACAGTCGGAAGACTCATCACCACCGAAACGATCACCGATCCGGATACAAGCGAGGGGATCAGGTTGCCGATGTCTGCAATGAACGGGTTGATGGCCATGCGCAGGGGATATTTCACCAGAAGCTGGTTTTCCTTGAGGCCCTTGGCCCGGCCCGTGGTGACATATTGCTTGTGCAACTCGTCAAGAAGGTTGGCGCGCAGGCGGCGGATCATGGCCGCCGTGCCCGACGTTCCAATCACGATGGTGGGCACGATCAGATGGCCCAGCACCGACATCGCCTTGTCGAAACTCCAGGGCTGGTCGATGTATTGAGGATCCATCAGCCCGCCGACGGACAGGCCGAACCACCGATTGAAAAAGTAGAGCAGGACGAGCGCCAGCAGGAAGTTGGGTGTTGCAAGTCCGAAATAGCCCAGAAAGGTGAAACCGTAGTCTCCCCAGGAATACTGGCGGGTTGCAGAGAATATACCGATGGGGAACGACACCACGTAGACGAACAGGATCGTCGCGAAATTCAGAACCACGGTCAGGGGCAACGTCGGCCCGATAACCTGCTCCACGGGTTTGTCGAATTCAAAGGACCAGCCCCAGTTGCCCTGGATAAGACCGTCGAACCCGTGAGGTCCCGGCCAGAGGCCGACCCAGATCAGGTAGCGTTCCATAAAGGGTCTGTCGAGGGAGAACTCCTGGCGCAGAAACTCGAGCTTGGCGACCGACGAACTTTCACCGGAGGATTTGAGGGCAGCAATCTGATTGGAGATATAATCACCGGACGGCAGCTCGATGATGAAGAAAATCAGTAAACTGATCACCAGCAAGGTGGGCACCATCATCAAAATACGTCGGACAATATAATAGAGCACCTAAACTCCCCTCAGCCCCGGCACTTTGCGCAGATCAGGCTCTGACTTCTGCACTCAAGGTCAACTTCGAATTCGATAATATGACGTTTTTCAAACAAGAGTCAGTCCCTCGGAAAACGTCTGGCGGAATACCGGATCAACATCTCCGCTTCCGGTTCGTATGTCTTCCTGACCCGGACGCCATGTCCGGCAGGAGCGTATCCATCCGTCAAACCTGAAATCACCGGTCCGGCTGGTGTCTTCAGCCGGACCGGAAAACAGGCAGAGTTCCGACTTATTCGGCCGCGTAGAATTCATCCATGCGATGGATCCCGAAATGCGCGCCCGGATCCCAACCATAGATACCTTCCAGCGGCACGTTTTCCACTTTCTTGATCACCACCGGCTGACGGACACCGGATACGAGACCGATGTGAATGGTTTCGTCGGCATGGATCTGGAGCATTTCCTCCCAGATGGCGGTGCGCTCTTCCGCCGTTCTGGAATTCAGCCAGGAATTATAGAGCTCCATCAGGCGTTCGGCCGGGGCCCAGTCAGGCTTCTCACCGCCCTTACCCTGCGTTTCGTAATAGTCGCCCCACTTGTGCCAGGAGAACGAATCGCCGTGTACCGGAGCATAGTCATCCGGCGGCATTTCGGACGTCGGAATTCCGTTCTCGAAACCCCACCAGACAGACATCATCAGATCACCGGTGATCGCCCGCTCGCGCATGTTGTCGCGCTGGCTCGGCTTGGCAAACAGAGCGACGCCGATTTCCTTCCACATTTCCTTGACCAGTTCCAGGGCATCATCCTGAGCCTGATCCTCGCCTGCGGTTTCCACGATGATTTCCAGCGGACGGCCATCTGGCAAAAGGCGAATGCCTTCACCGTTGCGTTCGGTCAGGCCGATCTCGTCCAGAAGCGCGCTTGCCTGTTCCGGATCGTATTCCGCCCATTTGGTGGTGAATTCAGCTTCGTAAAGCGGGCTGGAGGCCAGAACGGTGTCGTTGCCCGGTGTTCCCAGGCCGAAAAACAGGACACGGTTGATCAGGTTCCGGTCGATCCCGAGCGACAGGGCGTGCCGGAACTTCGTGTTGCGCATCAGCTCTCGCCAGACCGGATCATTCACGGTCAGGTTCGGCAGGATCGAGATTTCCGAACCTTTGGTGTTGGACCAGAGCGCAGTGACGTAGTCGTTGTCCTTCTCGCCCCGCTTCAGCACGGTGATGTCGGAAAAGCTGAGATTGCGCGCCTGCAGATTGCTTTCGCCCGCCTGAGCCTTCGCCGGGATCAGCTTGCCATCGGCAACGGTCATGATGACCTGGTCGACATAAGGCAGCTGCTGGCCGGTGCTGTCGACCCGGTGATAGTAAGGGTTGCGTTCCAGAACGAAGCGCAGATCGCTGTCATCGCGGTTGCGCACCCATGGCTGCAGCGACGGCATGTCGACGTTCTGGGCGTTGTACATGTCGTCTTTTTTGTTGTGCAGCGGTGCCCAGCTTCGCGCCTTGACCTTTTCAGCTTCCTTGGCGATGAAATCCGGGTCGCCGTATTTCTCGTGGAACTGCTTCAGATAGTGGGCAGGACGATAGATGAATGGAGGACGTGCCTTTGCCAGTTCCGGCAGGAACAACGGGTTCGGGCTGTCCCAGGTAAAGCGGACAGTTGTTTCGTCCAGAACCTCGAATTCAGGCGCCTTGCCATCGGCCATCAGGAATGGCGGCAGGCCTGCCGGGGTCAGACTTTTGTTGCTGACAATGTCCTCGAAATAATAGCGGAAGTCCTCGGCGCCAAAGGGGTGACCGTCAGACCATTTATGGCCCTCACGCGTGTGAAGCGTGAAAATGCGGCCATCCTCAACTTCCACATCCGCGAGGATATCGGGCAGCAGATCCAGTTGCTCGTTATAACCGACAAGGCGTGCATAGCCCCAGACGTTGATCAGGCGCACATCCTTGGCCCGGCCAATCAACGTGTCGATCTTGCCACCCGGTTTGCCAACGGTGCGTCCCGTGGCTTCAAGGTCAACGATCAGCGGTTCGGAAGGCACCCGTTCCGCTACGGGCGGAAGAGACGGATCAAGGCCCGGTGTCTCCTTCAGCTCCAGCGCGGCCAATGGCCCTGCTATCAGAGCCGCGGTCAGGAAAAGACCGGCTCTCAAGGAATTCAAAAAGTTCATGCTGCAGTCCCCTCAAGCGCCCCGGCATTCTTCAGGCCAGGTGCGCAGACAAAATGATCCGGTTCCATTTCCACCAGCAATGGCTCCTGGCCATCGGTCAATCGGAAAGGTTCCGGCCATGATTGCGGCTCCGATGCTCTGTTGGCATCTAGAGCGGCAAAATCCAGTGGCGCCGACAGGTCCGGCTCGGGTACGGCCGAAAGCAGCGCCTTCGTGTAAGGATGAAGCGGATTGCCGACCACGTTTCTGGTCTCGCCCATTTCCACAAGGCGTCCCCGGCACATGACAGCGATCCGGTCGGCGACATAATCGACGACAGCCAGGTTATGGCTGACAAAGAGGTAGGTCAGGTTCAGGTCGCGCTTGAGATCCTGAAGCAGGTTCAGGATCTGCGCCTGCACCGAGACGTCCAGCGCCGACGTCGGCTCGTCGCACAGGAGGAACTCCGGGTTCAGCGCCAATGCCCGGGCAATGCCGATGCGCTGGCGCTGGCCGCCGGAAAACGAATGCGGATAGCGGCGCAGGAAACGCGGATCGAGGCCAACCAGTTTCATCAGATTGCGTGCGCGTTCGGCCCGCTCCTGCGGCGTGCCGATGCCATGCACTTCCAACGGCTCCATCAGCGTGTCGTTAATGGTCATGCGCGGATTGAGTGACGAGAACGGGTCCTGAAAAATCAACTGCACGCGGCGGCGATAGTCCATCAGCTCCGCACCCTTGAGCTTGGAAATATCTTCCAGCCCCTTGCCGCGGTTGTAGAGGACACTTCCCCCTTCGATACTGATTGCTCTCAGGATCGCTTTTGCGGCGGTGGTTTTGCCGGACCCGGATTCCCCCACCAGCCCCAGGCATTCCCCCCGGCGGATCGTCAGGTTGATGCTGTCGAGCGCGGTCATTGTCTTGACCTTGCCCCCAAGGAAAGAGCCCTTGCGCAGGGTGAACTGTTTGGTGACGTCCCGCATTTCGACCAGGGGCTCACCGGGTTTGACATCGCAATGCGGGCGATTGGCCGTCAGGTCCTCCGAGCGGACCTCGATCGGCCGGATCGGCACCAGCCGCTCTTCCCGGTCCATCTGGAAACTGGGCACCGCGTTGAGCAGCGCTTTCAGGTAGTCGTGTTTCGGATCGGAAAAGAGCTGTTGCGCAGTCCCCTTTTCCATGATGCGACCATGATAGATCACAGCAATTTCGTCGGCCATGTTGGCGACCACGCCGAAATCATGCGTGATCATCAGGACCGACATGCTCAGCTCTGCCTGAACTTCGCGAATAAGCTTCAGAATTTCGGCCTGAATGGTCACATCGAGCGCGGTGGTCGGCTCGTCCGCTATCAGCAGTGCGGGACGGCAGATCATGGCCATGGCGATCATCGCGCGCTGACGCAAACCACCGGAAAGTTCAAAGGGATAGGTGTCGAGTGCGCGTTCGGGATCGGGGAACTGCACCAGGCTCAGCATGGTCTTGGTCAGTTCGCGCGCTTCGGATCTGGAAACATTGCGGTGAAGAAGCGCCGCCTCGCCGATCTGGTCGCCAATGGTATGCAAAGGCGACAGCGACGTCATCGGTTCCTGAAAGATGATCGCCACCCTGTTGCCGCGCAGGTGACGCATTTGCGGTCCCTTACGCTCCAGCGTGGCAATATCGACGGGAGGCTCGGCACCGGTTGGGTCCGCAAGGATCACTTTTCCGGATGTAATGGATGCAGCCTGGGGCAATAGACCCATGATCGTCTGCGATATGACAGTCTTGCCCGACCCGGATTCGCCCACCAGCGCGACAGTCCGGTTCTCAGGCACGACAAATGAAACATCGTCGACCGCCCGGACCTTACCTTCCGCCGTATTAAAATCTACCGTCAGTCCCTCAATCGAGAGAACATTCACCGCGCATTTCCTTCCAGGCAAGCATTGTCTGACAGAGGCTTACTAAGCCCTCATTGCATTTCAAAGACAACCAAATTCGCCAGTGGATAGCAATGCAGGATTCAGGAAACATGACTGCGATGTTCGTCACAGATCGCAAGAGCAAACCTGTCCTGCCCTTCGATAAACGGGGCTAATCGGAGAATAAACCGCAGTTGCCGGACGCGGCTGAACTTATTTTTCTGCTTTCATCTGAACATCAGCCAGACGAAAGGAACGCTTTGTCGGCCATGAACGCGACAGGCGGGAATCACTCGGCAGCAGACACCGGCCGTTCCTCTGGCCTTTGCGCCGACGTCGGTTGCGGAAAAGGATCAAGCCAATAGACTTCCATCTGTCCGCTTCGGCCACGCAGATGGTGCGCGCCGACAGGCCGCTGGTGTGTTTCGCTTGGCAGATGAGCAACAGTATCCGCACTTGCCAGGATAATCACTTCCGGGCACTCGGGCACTTCCTTGCCAAGCGTCTGCAAGCGTTCGGCCGCATTCACGGTGTCGCCGACAACGGTGTAGTTCCAGCGATCAAGCCCGCCGACATTGCCGACAACAGCCGGTCCGGTATGGATGCCGATGCGCAGCGCCATCGACGGACGACCTTCCGCGACAGCTTTCAGGTTTGCCTCATGAAGTGCGGCCGCGATCCGGCGCGCGGTTCTGACAGCAGCTTCAGCGTGGTCCGGGCGGGCGTCGGGAGCGCCCCAGAAGGCCAGCATGCCATCGCCAAGGAACTTGTCCACCGTGCCGCCTTCCCCCTCGACGGCCTCCACCAGAATGGCAAAATGCTCGTTGAGCAGGCTGGCGGTTTCTTCGGCGCTCAAGTGCTCGGAAAGCGCCGTAAAGCCGACGATATCCGTGAACAGAATGGTGAGTTCCGCGCCACGTGCCTGCGCGGCGTTGCCACCTCCCAGCCGCATAAGTTTGATGAACAGCGACCGGGGCACATAGGTGTTCATGGCCTTGAGGCCCTCGACCATGGAATTGAACGCCAGCGCCACCTGGTCGATCTCCGCAACGCGGCTGCGCGGCAGCGGTTCAACCTCGTTGAGCGACAGGCTGCCGATCCGTTGGGACTGAACCGCGAGGTTCCGCAGCGGGCGGGCAACACGCCGCCCCATCCAGAAGGCAATCAGCACAGACACCACCAGTGCGCCGAAGCCAACAAACATGGACCCGGCCAGCCGGCGAAGCTCCCGCGAAACAGTCGCGCTGAGGTAATACTGGCCGACTGTCCAGGGTCGGTCACTGAAGCCGTCCAGTTTCGCCTTCATGAGGATATATTCTTCTTGATTGGCTTCGACCATGGAAACGTCGATGCCGAGTTCAGCAGCCTTCTTGAATTCGTCCAGCTTTTGTTCGTTCGCCATGGCCGCCAGCACGGGATCACCAATCGTCTGCCAGGTCCCTGGAAGTTTGTCCTGGATGCTGCCGCCGGTCTGCAGCCAGGCCGCATCCGAATGCAGGATCACCTGATCGCCGTCGGCGATGATGAAGACTGTGTTGTCGCTGCCCTCGTCCTGGGCGGAAACGATTTGCGCGAGCTCTTCCATGGACGTTGCCGCCGTCAGCATTCCGGCAAGCTTTCCGTCGCGTACCAGAGGCACGGACACATTCGCAAAGAGGCCGACCTTGTGCTTGACGAGCTTGCCCCATGTCGGCGGACTGTCCGCACTCAGTTGCGGCATCTGCTGAATGTTCATGCCGGGCGGCGGCGAGTCCGTCTCGATCCGCCACAATTTGCCGTTCGGTGCCCGGTAGATCCCCAGTTTGCTTCCATCCAGCGTTGTCGCCACCAAAGTGGTGATGTCGCTATTCGATTTCAGCGCGATCGACAGGTCCTGCAGGGTTCTGTCAGCATCGTCAAACCCGAGCGTGCCGTCGTCGAAATAGGGTTTCAGACCCACAATCGCATTTTCGACAGAAATGAAATGCGTCCGCAGCTGCGTTTCGAGCGCCTGGGTACTCATGATCGTCTTGTCATTGAGCAGGGAAAACGTGTTGCGGAAATTTGCGGAAACAGACAGGCCAAGAACGAGGCCGATGGCAATTGCCACAAACGCACCGAACCCCAGCCCGACGACAGTCGTCAGGGGCAGCATGATGCGCCGTCCGGTGGGCTTCGAGTTTTTCATCGGGCGGTGACCCTTGTTGCGAACAGGCAGCTTACCTGCAGGACGGTTTCCGTCAAATTAAGGCAAGCTTTCGGCTATCCACCGCAATGGCCTGCGACCGCGATGTCTTTCGCCTTTAGCCGGCCAACTGTTTCAGGGCCAGGTCCTGAAGCAGAACGATGGTCTTGGCATCCATGATCTCGCCAGACCGGATCATGCCGAGTGCCTTGTCGAGCGGAACGTGAAGCACCTCGATGTCCTCCCCCTCGGTTTCCTTGCCTCCACCAGCGGCAACCTTGTCCTTCAGATGGTATGTGCCTCGGAAAAATGCCACATATTCGGTGACCGAGCCCGGGCTCATGAAAGCATCGAACAGGTGCTCGAGTTCCGAAACTTCAAATCCCGTTTCCTCGATCAGCTCCGCCCGCATCCGGTCTTCTGGATGCGCGCCTTCCAGAAGACCGGCAGGCGCTTCGATCACCATCGGGTCGCGTCCTGCGACCCAGACAGGCAGCCGGAACTGACGCGTCAGCAAAACGCAGTTCCGCTCCGGATCGTAGAGCAGGCAGGTTGCGCCATGGCCCTTGTCATAGACTTCGCGCAGTTGCTCCTGCCTGGCGCCGTCCCGGCGCCTGTACTCGATCCGGTGACGGGTCAAGGTGCCCCAGGCATCGGCCAGGACTTCACTTTCGACCACCTTGAGGTAATCCGGAGTGCTCATGTGAGTGCTTTCTTCGTTCAGGATTTCGCGCCGGTGGCGATACCGAGTTCTTTCAGGATTTCGTCCGTATGCTCGCCAAGTGCAGGCGCGGCCCGATCCAGCACCAGCTTGCCATTCCTGAACCGGATGGGGGTGCGAACCGAGGCGACCGAGCCGCCATCGACGCCGGTTGACGGCAATTCGACCTTCATTTCCCTGTGCAGCACCTGCTTGTCGTTGAAGACGTCTTCCACGGAGTTGATCGGTCCGGCCGGAACGCCCTCGCCTTCCAGAGCTGCCAACAGGTCGTCGCGGGCTCTGGTCGCCGTTTCCGCCGTCAGGATTGGCACAAGATCCGAGCGAGCGGCAACCCGCGCGGAATTGGTTGCATAGCGCGGGTTGTCGGCAAGTTCAGGCAGACCGAGAACCGCGCAAAGCCGCCTGAACTGGCCGTCATTGCCGACTGCAATGATCAGATGACCGTCGCTGGCTGGAAAGACCTGATAGGGAACGATGTTGGGATGTGCATTGCCCAGACGCTTTGGCGTTTTGCCCGAGACGAAATAGTTGAGGGCCTGGTTTGCCAGCACGCCGACCTGCGCATCGAGCAACGCCATGTCAACCCATTCCCCTTCACCGGTTTCATCCCGCCTGCGCAGGGCAGCAAGAACACCGACAACGCCGTAAAGACCGGTGAAGATATCCGCGAAGGCCACGCCGATCTTCTGCGGGTCGCCCTCAGGCTCCCCGGTCAGATCCATGATGCCGCCCATGCCCTGGATCATGAAGTCGTATCCGGCGCGGTGCGCGTATGGCCCGTCCTGACCGAACCCCGTGATCGAGCAATAGATCAGTTTCGGATTGACCTTCGACAGGCTGTCGTAGTCGAGGCCGTATTTGGCGAGCCCGCCAACCTTGAAGTTCTCGATCAGGATGTCGGCATCCGCCACCAGTCGGCGGACGAGCTCCTGTCCGTCCTCGGTCCGGAAATCCACTGCAATCGAGCGTTTGCCGCGGTTGCAGGCGTGGAAATAGGCGGCATCCCTGTCCGTGCCGGTCTCGTCCTTGACGAAAGGTGGTCCCCAGCCGCGGGTGTCGTCACCTTGCGGGCTTTCCACCTTGATGACGTCCGCCCCGAGATCTGCGAGGGTCTGCCCTGTCCAGGGCCCAGCCAGAATGCGGGCCAGTTCGACAACCTTGATACCTTTAAGCGGCGCGGTCATGTGTCTCTTCCTGAAGAATGCCGACGGTCAGGCTTCTGATGTCTTGCGGTAGATATGGTAACGGCCCTGGTGAATGCCGTCCGGTTTCTTCACGGTTTCGTAATTCAGCAGGTCAAGTTCGAGCGCGCACAATATTGTGCCGCCAACAGCCATATGCGCATCAATTGCCGGCGCCAGCCAGAAGGCTGTCGCGAGGTCATTGGTCGGATCAGCCGAGCCGATGTCGATGTGGGCGAACGATGCCTTTGCCCCGATCCGCGGACCGCAGAAAACAAGCGTGTCGCGAATGTTGCCAAGGATCATGTGATCCGCATCTGGAGCGCAGCTCGGATGGCAGTCCATGGCGAAATCGAACACAAAAATTTCCTTGTTGGGATAAATCTCGCGCAAATGGTCATACGTCCGGCCATTGCCCAACCCCAATTCAAGGACCGGCCCCTCTACCTTGTTGACCTCGTCGACCAGAAATTCGAGCAATATTTTCTGCGATGTCATTCGGCGAATAAAACTGTCCAAACGGCTCATTAAAAAGATCCCTGCAACTTGCGAAGTCCATGACATAGACAATGCCCCGGCTGGCGTCAAAACCTCCAATCGGTATTTAGATATTATCAATAAGCTTACAAACCGGTGGCCGTTGCGGAAGGTCAAAGAGGACTTTGCGGGAATCCGCGATCATGCTAACGCCTAGAACAACCTCACAACCTCATGAGGGTGCGGTCCAGACCCGGCCAGAACGTTCCAGGCAGGCTCGGGCAGGCCCTTGCGCCTAACATCAGCAGGAGATTTAGATGCGTTCCGAAACGGCGCCGGCCATACGGCTGGAAGACTACAAACCGCCACTTTATCGCATCGACAAGGTCGCCCTGAATGTTGAGCTGGCGCCAAAGGCGACGCGCGTCACCGCAACTTTTGAGGTCAACAGACAACCGGGAACAGACGCCGGCGCTCCGCTGGTGCTTGATGGTGACGAATTGTCGCTTGCCGACATCAGCTTGAACGGCGAGACGCTGGACGAAACCGCCTACACCGCGACCGACGACCGCCTTGAAGTTCTCTCTCCCCCTGCCGACACGTTCGAGTTGACGCTCGTGACCGAACTCGATCCGGACGCGAACACCAAATTGATGGGCCTTTACCGCTCCTCTGGGACCTATTGCACCCAATGCGAGGCCGAGGGCTTTCGAAGGATCACCTATTTTCTCGACCGTCCGGACGTTCTTGCTGTCTACACGACACGTCTGGAAGCCTCGAAGACGGATTGCCCGGTTCTCCTGGCCAATGGCAACCTTGTGGAGACAGGCGACATCAAGGGCACCGGCAGGCACTACGCTGTCTGGCACGACCCGCATCCCAAGCCCGCCTATCTGTTCGCGCTCGTTGCCGGCGATCTCGCGGAAGTTCCGGACAGGTTCACGACCATGTCCGGGAAGGACGTCGCGCTCAATATCTACGTCGAGCACGGCAAGGAAGGCCTGTGCGACTGGGCCATGGATTCCCTCAAGCGATCCATGCGCTGGGACGAAGAAGTGTTCGGCCGTGAATACGATCTGGAGGTGTTCAACATCGTCGCCGTGTCGGACTTCAACATGGGTGCGATGGAAAACAAGGGCCTGAACATCTTCAACGACAAGTACGTTCTGGCCGACCCGGACACGGCAACCGATCAGGACTACGCCAATATCGAAGCCGTTATCGCGCACGAATATTTCCACAACTGGACCGGCAATCGCATCACCTGCCGGGACTGGTTCCAGTTGTGCCTGAAGGAAGGCCTGACGGTGTTCCGCGATCAGGAGTTTTCCTCCGACATGCGCTCGCGTCCAGCCAAGCGCATTGCGGATGTACGCCTTCTGAAATCGCATCAGTTTCCCGAGGACGCAGGCCCGCTCGCACACCCTGTGCGTCCGAGAAGCTATCACGAAATCAACAACTTCTACACAGCCACCGTTTATGAAAAGGGCGCCGAAGTCGTCCGCATGCTCCAGACGTTTCTGGGGGAGCAGGCGTTCCGGGCGGGGCTGGATCTCTATTTCGCGCGCCACGACGGGCAAGCAACCACGATCGAAGCCTTCCTGACCTGCTTCGAGGAAGCCTCCTCCACTGACCTTGAACAGTTTTCGCTCTGGTACGAGCAGGCCGGAACGCCCGTGGTGTCGGTGGAGACGAAGTATGATCCCGACCGCAAGACGTTCTGCGTTTCGCTGTCACAGGAAATTCCGCCTCTCGCCGGACAGAAGTCCAGCAAACCTGCTGTCATCCCGCTGCGTTTCGGGCTGATCGGCCCCAACGGCGAGGATATGGAGACAGGCCCTGCGGAGGGCGCCACAGTCAGCGGCGATGTGCTTGTCCTCGACAAGGCCCATCAGGACGTGATCTTCAAAAATGTTGCCGCGGCTCCCGTTCTCTCTCTTCTGCGCGGGTTCTCCGCGCCCGTCCGGCTGAACCAGCCTCTCGATTCGAAGGATCTTCTGTTTCTGGCAGCGCAGGACCGGGACCCCTTCAATCGGTGGCAAGCAGTTCAAACGCTGGCGATGCAGGATCTCGTCAGGCTTGCGGGCCTCGTGGGCGATGGCGCGCAAGACGCTCCGTCCGAAGACGTCATCGGTGTCCTTGCATCCGTCCTGGAGGAAACCCAGCTCGACGAAGCCTTGCGCGCACAGGCACTCACCCTGCCGAGCGAGGCGGATATCGCCCAGGAAATGGGCAAGGACGTCAACCCGGATGCCATCCATGCGGCGCGGGAGATGCTGCGGCGGGCTGTCGCCGCCCGCCTCGGCTCCGCACTGCTGCCCTTCATTTCCGGTCCCTCCGCCAGCGGAACCTATTCGCCGGATGCCGAGGCCGCCGGAAAACGGGCGCTCGCAAACCGCTGCCTGCATTACTATGCAGCCTCCGGTGCGGACGACGCAGCCGATCTTGTCTGGTCCCGGTTCGCCTCTGCCGACAACATGACCGACCGGCTCGCGGCGCTCACGCTACTGGTTCACGATCACATGCCACGGGAAGAGGAAGCGCTTGCGGCCTTTAGGCAGCGGCACGCAGACAGCTCGCTCGCCATGGACAAGTGGTTCATGACCCAGGCCATGGCACCGGGCGACAAGACCCTGGACCGGGTCAAGGCCCTGATGTCCGACCCTTCCTACGATGCCGGCAATCCCAACCGCGTCAGGTCGCTTCTGCAGTCCTTCGCCACTGGCAACCCGACACAGTTTGCCCGTGCGGACGGTGCCGGTTTCGAACTGGTGGCCGAATCAGTTCTGGAAATAGACAAGCGAAACCCGCAAGTGGCATCGAGACTTCTGACGAGCTTCCGCTCGTGGCGCGTACTTGACCCACAAAGAAGTGCCCTGGCCGAATCTGCCCTCCTCAGGGTTTCCGCATGCGAAAATCTGTCGAGAGACAGCCGCGACATTGTCGATAGAACCTTGCAGTAGTCTGCAATACTGAGAAAGGTTAACGAAAGAACCGAAAAACGGGCCGCGCGTTAACCATTTTATTCTTGGTCAGGTCTGGACAAGAACCGACGATTTGATTCAAATGGAAGTGATTCGGGGGTTACCCCGGCGCGGCGGTTTTTGAGGCACACTTCCTATGGCGAGAGCAGTAGCTGGCGACGCATCTTCGCGGCGCGGCGAGAAGGAGTCTGAGCAGGACACAGACGCAGGCACAAGCAAGCTGCCTCTGCGCGCCCTGCTCATTTCCCTTGCGGAGAGCCTGGCGCGCTCCGACAGCCTGATGCGACGCCTTATTCCGGGCCTCGCCATTGTCTTTATCGTCATTCTGGCCCTGTTCCGCACAGGCGATCTCGTAACCGACTACACCCGGACCCAGGAAACCGCACAGATGACGTTGAGCCTGATGGCAACCGTCGTCGCCAGCGGCCTCATGTCTTCGGAAAGCGATCTGCCTGAAACGGGCTACCGGACAACCCTGAAACGCATCCTTGCCGACAGCATGCCTTCCGGGGCGACCAGCAAGGGCCGTATCTATCTCGTCACCGACCAGTCCGGCACCATCGTGGCGTCCGCCCCTCTCCAGCCTGCTCTCGAAAGCCGTCCGATCAGCGACCTGCTCGGCCCGTCGCAGCCTCTCATGGTGTTCGGCGACCGCGCCGGCGTGATGCCTGTGGACACCGACCTGGGCGGAAGCAAGGGCAAGGAAAAGGTTTTGGCCACCGTCCATCATCTTGATGGGCGTCTCGGCATGGTGGCGGTTCTGCAGCCCGAAAATGCAATCTTCCGCCAGTGGCGGGACGACCTGTCTGCAAATGTGACGCTGTTCGTCGGCACGTCTCTGGTTCTGCTGGCCGTCATCTACGGCTTTTTCAGCCAGGCGACCCGTGCGGAAGCAGCTGACGACATGTACGCGGCAACCCGCGCCCGCATCGACACCGCCCTCACCCATGGCCGCTGCGGACTGTTCGACTGGGATCTGTCGCGTGGCAGAATGTTCTGGTCATCCTCGCTCTACGAGTTGCTGGGCCGCGAACCGAAGGACGACATTCTCAGCTTCGCCGATGTCTCCGACATCACCCATCCTGATGACATCGACCTTCTGGGCCTTGCCGAACATCTTCTGGAAAGCGGCGAGACACTGGTCGACGAAACTTTCCGCATGCGCCACGCGGACGGCAGCTGGATCTGGCTGCGCGCCCGCGGCGAGATCCAGTCCGAGCCCGGGCGGGCAGAACCGCATCTCATCGGGATCTGTCTCGACATCACCGAACAGCACGAGCTTGCCGAACAAAGCCGCATGGCCGATCTGCGCCTGCGGGATGCAATCGAGACAATCTCGGAGGCATTCGTTCTGTGGAATGCGCGCAACGAGCTTGTCATCTGCAATTCAAACTACCAGTCGCTGCACAGCCTGCCGAATGCCGTGATCAAGCAGGGCACGCCCTACAAGGACGTGATGGCGGCCGCCTCCAACGCGGAAGTGGCGCCACAGCCGGTCACCTTGCGCCAGCGCGGCGGCGAGCCGGAAGGCTCTTACGAAGCGCAGCTGGAAGACGGCCGCTGGCTGCAGATTTCCGAAAGGCGCACGAAGGACGGCGGCTTCGTGTCTGTCGGCACGGATATTACCGCGCTGAAGAAAAACGAAGAAAAGCTGGTCGATTCCGAAAAGCGTCTGAAGGCGACCGTGACCGACCTTCAAAAGTCTCGCCAGACGCTTGAAGTGCAGGCCCGCCAGCTTGTTGAAATGGCGGAGAAGTACCAGGAAGAAAAGACCCGTGCGGAAGCTGCCAACAAGGCGAAGTCCGAATTCCTGGCCAATATCTCCCATGAACTGAGAACGCCGCTCAACGCCATCATCGGGTTCTCCGACATCATGACACAGGAAATGTTCGGCCCGGTCGGCACGGACCGCTATTCGGACTACTGCAAGGACATCTACTCCTCCGGCACCTATCTTCTGAATGTGATCAACGACATTCTCGACATGTCCAAGATTGAAGCTGGCCGCATGACCATCGAGACGGAAACCGTCAATGCGTCGGAGTCTGCCGAAGATGCCAGCCGCATAGTCACTGGAGCGGCAACCGAAAAGAACATTACCGTCACCACCGACGTCGTTGAAAACGTCTCGGTTCATGCGGACAAGCGGGCGCTGAAACAGATTCTGCTGAACCTTCTGGCAAATGCGGTGAAGTTCACGCCGGACAATGGCACTGTCACGCTCAAGGCCCGGCCACGTGGCGACAAGCTGCACTTTGAAGTGATCGACACCGGCATCGGCATTTCCGAGCGCGATATCGAACGGCTTGCCCAGCCGTTCGTTCAGGTGGAAAACCAGTTCACCAAGACCCACCAGGGGTCGGGGCTTGGACTTGCCATCGCCCGTTCGCTGGTCGAGTTGCATGGCGGTTCGCTGGTGATCAAGTCGGAAGTCAAGAAAGGCACGACCGTCAGCTTCACGCTGCCGCTTGCCGACAACGAAGCTGCCTGAAAAAGTCGGGCTTTCTCGAAATTCGCCGGTTTCCTTGCCGCAGCAAGGCAGCAAAGATCACTCCTTGCTGCCTGCCGCCGTCAGTTCGTGCAGGATGTCGCGCGCACGGGTCCACAGCAATGCGCCCCCTTCTTCAGGAAAGAACCGGTGGCTTGCGTTTGGTAGTCTCTCTGCGAGTGATTGACCGAAATCGGGTGAATGGACCGGGCTGCCATCCTTGCCGCCGTACCAGAGCGTCACCGGGCAGTTGATCCGGCCAAGGTCGATCCCCCAGGGCATGAGCGCTGCAAGGGTATCAAGAACATATCCCTTCGGCCCCTGCCTGAAGCCCTCACGAAGCGCCTGCCTGTAGGCCGAGGCAAAGGGGGCGATGCCATAGACCGCCTGGTCCTCCGGCGAACTCATCGACAGGACAAGATCATAAAAGCCATCGGGTTCGGCAAAGCCCTCCAGCATCGCAGAAAACCCCGACGGATCTTCCTGTGCGTGCAGGATCATCTGCGTCACCTGTTCCGGCAACCGGTCTGCGAATTCCGCAAGGTAAAGTTCATCCTGACCGGAGACAATCGACAGGGAACTTGCCGTGCCGGATGCCGCAACAGCAAAGGCGAAAGGGGCCCCTTGCGAAAAGGCGACCACCGGGAGCGTGGTTCTTCCCAGGCTGGAAGCAAGGTTGGCAATATCACCTGCGACGCTGACAAGTGTCTTTCCGGGATCAGCAGAAGATGCGCCGAGCCCCGGCCTGTCCGGTGCGATCAAACGGATATCGAGAGCTTCGAGATGGTCCAGCCCGAACCCAAGCGTGCCGGCCATTCCGGCACCTGTCAGAAACAGAACCGGGTCACCGGTTGGCGGTCCCCATTCGGACCAGGCAAGCACACGGCTATCGGCAAGCGTGAGGTTGCCGCCGCGGTCCGGGCGACGGACCGCTTCATCAAATGAATGAGTCATGACGTTTCTCAAGAAATGGGAAAGGGGTCGCTCAAGGGAGCGCAAAATGATTTGAAATCGTCCGCCGGCGCGGCCCTTCCCTAGCCCAATGATAACGGCTTTGCAATCCGCCGCTAACTGCTGACCGTTTCCACCTCTCCGATCAGGCGCACGAACGTATCGCGCACCTTCCCCTGAAGTTCTGCAAGTTCCCCTTCCAGCCGACTGAAGGTCGGGCTGCCGGAGGCCTGCACCAGAAGGTCCAGAACACCACGCGGCGCCTCCGCCGGCACGAACTTGCCGGAAAGGGCCAGACGCAGCACCTGGGTCAGACGGTGGTAGAGCCTGAGGGCTTCCAGCAACAGGCCTGCATCCCCCAAGCTCAAAAAGCCTGCGTCGCGAGCCAGCTCCAACGCCTGCTCCGTGCTTTGAGCCAGGATTTCCGGATTTTCCTGAGCGTGTGCGAGCTGCAGAAACTGGGCTAGAAACTCGATATCGACCAGACCACCGGCCACCTGTTTCAGGTCCCAGACGTCCTTGGTACCTTTTTCCTTCTCGATCCGGGCGCGCATGGTGCGGACATCGTCAGCGAGTTTCGTCAGATCACGCGACTGAACAAGCGTGCCGCTGATGCTGTTGACGATCTTCTGCTTGAACTCCGGCGTCGTGGAAGCAATCACCCGCCCGCGCGTCAGCGCCATATGCTCCCAGGTCCAGGCTTCCTTCTGCTGGTAGGCTATGAAACCGTCGAGATTGGTCGCCAGCGGGCCTGCGTTGCCTGAGGGACGGAGCCGGAAATCGACTTCATAAAGCGAGCCCTCTGCCGTCGGTGCGCTGATGGCCGTTACCAGTCGCTGGGTCAGGCGCGTATAATATTGGGTGATCGCCAGGGGCCTCTTGCCGTCGGATTGCTTGACGTCCTCCGGAGCTTCATAAAGCAGGATGAGGTCCAGATCGGACGCCGCCGTCATTTCGCGCCCACCCAGCTTGCCCATGGCCAGGACGGCGACATTGCCGCCCGGTACCGTGCCGTGGCTTTCGCCGACATGAACGATCACCTGTTTCAGTATCCGGTCGACCACCACTTCCGCCAGCCGTGCTAGTGCAAACCCCACCCGGTCGGCGGACAGCGTGTCGGAAATCATCCGCAGGCCGATCAGGAACTGCTGTTCCTGGGTAAAGATCCGTGCCCGGTCCAGTGCCTCCTCGTAAAAGCGGGCCTGGGACAGTGTCCTGTCCAGCCCGGTGCGAAACTCCTCGACGCTCGGCATGGCACCGAAGAAGGCGGGATCGAGAACCGCGTCCAGGACATGCACGCGCTTGGAAACCGTCTCGGCCATGCGCGGTGCAGCGCCCATGGTGGTTGCCAGAAGCGTCAGAAGTTGCGGATTGGACCTGAGCAGAGAGAACAGCTGTACGCCTGCCGGCAGCTTGGCCAGGAAGCTGTCAAACGCCCGCAGCGCGGCATCCGCGTTGTCCGTTGCTGCCAGCGCGCTGAGGAGCGCCGGATGCATTTCGGTCAACCGCTCGCGTGCCTTGGTTGAGCGGGTGCAGGGGTAACGGCCGAAATGCCACGATTTGACGATGGCCGCCGCTTCCGCCGGCTGCTTGAAACCAAGGCTCGCGAGCGTTTCCAACGTCCCTGGATCATGATCGTCACCGGTGAAAACCAGATTGCCCAGTTCCGACGAGAGCGCGGGCTCATCTTCGAAGAGTTCGGCGTAGTGGTGCTGCACCGTCCGCAAATGATGGAGAAGTGCGTCCTCGAAGTCGGAGAGCGTGTCATAGCCCATCAGCGCGGACACCCTTTTCATTCCCTCCTCATCCTTGGGCAGAAGCTGTGTTTGCTCGTCGTTGAGCATCTGAATGCGATGTTCGACATTGCGCAGGAACTGATAGGCAGACGCCATCTCGTCGCGTGTCTTGTCTTTGATCCAGTCGGCATCGACCAGCGCATCCAGCATGTCGAGCGTGCGCCGTCCGCGAAGCGCCGGGTTGCGGCCTCCGGCGATCAACTGCTGGGTCTGGACGAAGAACTCCACTTCACGGATGCCGCCGCGGCCGAGCTTCACGTTGTGCCCGGCAACCGCAATGGCGCCATGGCCCTTGTGCATGTGGATCTGGCGCTTGATCGACTGCACGTCGGCAATTGCCGCGAAGTCCAGATACTTGCGCCAGATGAACGGCACGATTTCATGGAGGAAAGCTTCACCAGCCGGAATGTCGCCCGCGCAGGGCCGCGCCTTGATCAGCGCCGCGCGCTCCCAGTTCTGGCCGAGAGACTCATAGTAGACCAGCGCGGCAGGAACCGACATGGCAAGCGGCGTTGCTCCCGGGTCGGGGCGCAGGCGCAAATCGGTGCGGAAGACATAACCATCCGCGGTCCGGTCCTGCATGATCTTGACCAGACGGCGCGTCAGCCGGACGAATTCCACCGGAGCTTCCGCCGATCCCGCCATGGGGGCCTTGGCCGGATCGTAAAGAACGATCAGATCGATGTCGGACGAATAGTTCAGCTCATTTGCGCCGTGCTTGCCCATGGCAAGAACGATGAGACCGCTGTCGACTTCCGGCTTTTCCGGATCATGAGGTGTGAACTTGTTCCGGCGCGCAAGATCGCCAAGACAGAACCTGATGGCAGCCGTCAGCGCTGCGTCCGCAAATCCGGCCAGGGCACCGGTCACGCGGGTCAGGCCGATTGCGCCGGCAATATCGGCAAGGCCGAGTGTCAACGCAAGATCGTGCTTGAAAAGGCGCAAGGTGCGCATGATGCCGGCTTCGTCTTCCGCCCGCGCTCCGCGGGCATCCGACAGCAGGTTTTCCAGACGGGTTTCCGGCGCTTCCTGCAGGAGGCGAAGAAGGCCCGTGGGATCAGCGAGCATCAGATCGCGCAGATAGGGGGAATTGCCGATAACCCCGAGCAGGAACCCTTCCAGATCCGGCTTTTCCTGCAAAAGCGACTTCAGCGCCTCGCCGGACTCTGCATCAGAAAGGAGATCTTTCAGGAAGAGGGCTGCATGAGCGGGATCGAGCGCTTTGGGCACCACCGCGATCCGGTCGGCCAGAATACCTGCGCCACCGTCCTGGTTAGTCCCCTTCCCCCGATTGCCCGGCTGTGCCGCCTTGTTCATGCCCGCTCCTGCTGCTGTCCGGTTTCACCGGCTTGAGATCGATCCGGGCACTTAGACCCGGGTCCTCATTCATGAAGCGCAAGTCTCCACCATGCAAGCGGGCAACTGCCTTGACCAGACTCAATCCAAGGCCGGTTCCTGGTTCCGAACGGCTTTCTTCCAGCCGGACGAAACGCTCCTTCACCCTGTCCTGGTCCTTTTCCGGAATGCCGGGGCCATTGTCAGTGACGCTGAGAACCACACGGCCATTCTCTTCGCGGGCCCCGAGGCGAATACGCAAGTCGCCGGTTTCCGGCCGGCCGTATTTCAGCGCATTTTCAATCAGGTTCACCAGCACCTGGCTGATCAGATCGCGGTTGCACTCCGCCATCAGGTCTTCGGGCAGATCTGTTTCAAGCTTGCCGCCTTCGTCTTCCACCAGCGGTTCATAAAGTTCGGCAACTTGCTCGACCAGCTTGTTGACGTCGGCCTGCTCCATGACGGAGGCCGGAGCCATGGATTCAACACGCGCGATGCCCAGCAGCGCGTTGAAGATCCTCAGGAGCTGATCGGATTCCTGAAGCGTTGCTTCCAGGGCGCCGCGATATCCCTCCTCGCCTTTTGCTTCGCGCAAGGCGTTTTCAGTCCGGGTTTGCAGGCGAGTCAGCGGTGTTTTCAAATCATGGGCGATGTTGTCCGTGACATCCTTCATCGACTGCATCAGAACTTCGATCCGGTCGAGCATGGTATTGAGATTGACTGCCAGACGGTCGAATTCGTCGTCGTTTCCGGCCACGGGCAAACGTCCGGAAAGCTCACCCTGCATGATCGTGCGGCTGGTGGCTGAGATCTCGTCGATACGCTTCATCACCCTTCGGCTGACAAACAGCCAGGTGATCGCTGCCATAACCACGACGACGACCAGCCACAGCCGAAAGGCGTTGGCCAGAAGGTTTGCAAACCGGAGCTGCTCGCCCAGGTCTCGCCCAACCAGAAGACGGAAGCCGCCGCGCAGCTCGAAGGTACGCACCATGGCCTGGCGTTCGACGTCTTCCGAATCCTGACCGAGCCGCGTATAGCGAACCCGGCGCAAACCGCCATCGGCTTCTTCCAGAACGGTGGTAGGCAGGCGGGCGATGTTGCCAACGAGGGCATTGCCCGCGAAATCGACCAGGAGATAGAGGCTGGCATCGGGATGGCGGGAGCGCGTGTCGATGGTTTCGACCAGGTCCCGCACGCCGCCACGCACATAGACATCGGCAAGCGTTTTCAGTTCCGAATCGACGGTCTGAACCACCTGTTCGGACATCAGGTTGTCCGTGTTGTCCGCAATGTAGAACAGCAGCACCCCGGACATCACCGTGAAGACGGCAATATAAAGCAGCGACAGCTTGAAGGCTGTGGTTCTTGTAAACCTAGTGAGCCGCGTCACGGATCGTGTATCCGGCACCCCGGATGGTGTGCAGCAGAGGTGTGTCGAAACCCTTGTCGATCTTGCCTCTCAAACGGGAGATGTGAACATCGATCACGTTGGTCTGCGGATCGAAATGGTACTCCCAGACATTTTCGAGCAGCATCGTACGGGTCACCACCTGACCAGCGTTCTGCATGAGATATTCCAGAAGGCGGAATTCGCGCGGCTGCAAGGGGATTTCCGTTTCGCCGCGGCGGCAGGAATGTGCCATGCGGTCAAGTGTCAGGTCACCGACGCTGTAAGTGGTTTCAATCTGGCTGGCCGACTTGGGACGCCGGGCCAAAGCTTCGATGCGGGCCAGCAATTCGGTAAAGGCGTAAGGTTTGGGCAGATAGTCATCGCCGCCGGCCTTGAGGCCCTTGACGCGGTCATCGACCTGGCCGAGGGCGGACAGGATCAGCACCGGAGTGTGATTGCCTTGCTTGCGCAGTTCCTGAATGACAGAAAGGCCATCCATCTTCGGCAGCATGCGGTCAACGATGAGGATGTCGTAGTCTCTGTCGTGCGCCATATCCAGACCGGCCGGCCCATCGGCAGCCTGGTCAGCGGTGTGGCCCAGTTCACTCAAACCCTTGACGAGGTAGCTTGCAGCTTCCGGGTCGTCTTCTATGACAAGAATCCTCAACATCCCATCCTTTTAGCTTGAGTTGCCCCTAAAGAAAATGGCTGGCGGCGGCGATGGATGTGAGTATCGCCGCCGCCAGTCAGTCAGGGTCTAGCAGATAAACCCTGGGCAAAGACCGGCCGGTCGGGGTTTGGGGGCAGAGGGCAGGCCGGTCTTGCTTCTCAGGTCCGGTCCGGGGCAGAACCGGTCCCTGATCAGGCGAGGTTCATGGGCAGGGCCACGAACCGGGTCGTATTGTTGGTTTCAACCCGGAAGAGAACCGCCTTGCGGCCATCCTTTTCCGCCTTGTCCAGTGCCTTCAGGACATCGGACGGGCTGTTGACCTTCATGCCGGCGACTTCCAGGATCACGTCACCGGTGTTGAGGCGTTTTTCGGCAGCCGGGCTGTCCGGATCGATTTCGGCGATAACCACGCCGTCACCTTCCATGCCTGCTTCGGCTTTCGTCATCACGATCAGGCCGAGGTCGTCGAGGCTGGTCTTGCTTTCCTCGGCTTCCGTCTGAAGGGCGGCAACCTGATCCGGTTCCTGCAGGCGACCCAGCGTCACGGTGATGTCTTCTTTCTGACCGTCACGCCAGACCGTGATGTCCACATTGCTGTCCGGCTCGTAAGCCGCAATGATCTTGGACAGTTCGCGCGGGCCTTTCACCTCGGTGCCATCAACAGCAAGGATGGTGTCGCCCGAGCGCAGTCCAGCCTTCTGAGCCGGGCTGTTTTCCTGCGCTTCCGCGACGATGGCGCCGCGGGCCTCATCGAGGCCAAGGCTTTCCGCAATGTCATCGGTTACGTTCTGGATCTGAACGCCCAGCCAGCCACGAATGACTGTACCGTCGTCCTTCAGCTCCATGATGACATCCTGCGCGGTTGAGGCCGGAATGGCGAAGGCGATGCCGACGTTGCCACCGGACGGCGAGAAGATCGCCGCGTTCACACCGATCACTTCACCATGCATGTTGAAGGCCGGGCCGCCGGAGTTGCCGCGGTTGACCGGGGCATCGATCTGGATGAAGTCGTCGTAGGGGCCTGCGCCGATGTCACGGCCACGCGCCGAGACGATACCGGCCGTCACGGATCCGCCGAGACCGAACGGGTTGCCGATGGCGACGGTCCATTCACCCACCTGCGGTGCTTCCTTGGCAAAGTCGACATAGGTGAACTTGTCGTCGCTATCGACCTTCAGGAGCGCAAGGTCGGTCCGCTTGTCGGCGCCGATGAGCTTGGCGTTGTATTCCTTGCCATCCCGGTCGATGACCGTGAACTCGGTGCCGTTTTCAATCACGTGATGATTGGTCACGAGGTAACCGTCATCGGAGATGAAAAAGCCGGAGCCCTGGGAAATGCCATACTGGCGCGGCGCGCGGCGCTGGTTATGCTGCTGCTCACCGCCCTTGCCGCCAAATTCGCGGAAAAAGCGCTTGAACGGGTGGCCGTCTGGCAGACCCTTGAAGAAACCTTCGGGGTCGTCGTTGCCACCGTCGAAGTTCATCATGCGCGGCTCTGCGGCCTGTTTGACCTGAACACTGACGACCGCTGGGCTGACAGCACTGACGACGTGGGAAAAGTCCAGCGGAGCCGCGGTATCGACACTAACCGGATCAGCCAGAGCCAGTTGGCCCGGAACGATGGTCTGTGCCGTCAGAAGTCCGGCTGCGCCGAGCGCGACGACGCCTGCGAGCAGCTTGGCGCGGCGGGAGCGCAGGGGAGAAACTGAGCGACTGTTTTGCATGTTGTCTTCCTCTTTCGAGATTCGGTTTGAAGGCCAATTCCTGGAACGCTGGCGGGGAAAGCCCTCAAGGTTCGAAAGTGAAGGTATGTGAACCAGTCTTACAGGCGCCTGTCGGCGGCATTACAGTTTTGTAACGTTGGGAACCAAATCGGAAAATCGCAAACAGCTCATGGCCTGAAGCTGAAATTTTTTTGTCCGTCGCACCATCGGCGGGCAGGAAAAAGGGGTCGGAGGCAAGAAACAGTCGGGCAATCTCACAAGAAGACGGGTCCCGGACCAGAGAATCAGGACACGGGAATCAAGGGGCGGAATTTGCCTCAGCGGGAAAGAAGACCGGGGTGTCTCCCGCCCGCCACGGGCTCCATTTCGGCATCACGGATTGAAACCGGGGAGACGTTTCGAAGGCTTTCAGCCAGACCTTCAAGGATGTCCAGTCCTGGCTGTCGAACCAGCTTCGGTCCGAGTTGGCGAACTGACGAACGAACGGCAGGATTGCATAATCGGCAAGCGAGGCCTTGCCGCCGAAAAGCCTGGGTGTCCCGGTCAGACGGCTGTCCAGACGCCAGAGATAGTCTGCCGCTCCCGCTCGCTCCGTTTCCCTGTCCGCATCCGGATATCTCGTATCGTATTTGTAGCGGTCGAGATGGCGCTTGAACGGGCCGTCACAGTCAGCGATCAGCGCCAGTATTTCATCAAGATCGCCCTTCTCGGGTCTGAGCCAGTTTTCCGGATCGGCGCGTTGCAGGGCCCAGAGCATGATGTCCAGACTTTCGTCGATCACGGTTTCATCGACCTTCAGGCACGGAACGGTTGCCGAAGGCGAGGTTTCCAGAAACTCGGGTGCCTTGTCCCGTAAAACGATTTCCCGCAGTTCGACCTTTTCGCCGCTCGCGGCAATCGAGAGCCTCGCCCTGATGGCATAGGGACAGCGGCGGAAGGAATAGAGGATCGGCATCGAAGTTGCGCTCATGGGCGTGAAATGACGCATTGGCGTAGTCAGGTCAACACTGCTAATGGCACCATGTTGCAATGAGCCGAGCAGTGTTTTTCACACGTTATAAAGAATATTCAGCGAAACTTATGCCGATAGGGTACGGACATGAGTGACTCGCTTCTTAAGCTTGCCAGGGAAAGTTCTTCGGAGAAAAAACACGAGCTTGCCGAGCACGTGACAGGCCTTCTTGTTGCCCGCGCGGACGATACAGGTTCTGACGAGACCCATCTTCTGAACAACATGCTGGAGGGCGTCTACGATGCCCTGGAACTCGACGCCAAGCGCAAGATGGCAGAACGACTTGCGGACGTTCGTGCCATGTCCTCCAATCTTGCCGCCGCCATGGCCAGCGACGAGTTGCCGGTTGCCCAGGCCATTCTGGAACGATCCACGTCTCTGCGGGAAGAAGACCAGCGCAAAATCGCGGAAACCAAGGACCAGGGCTACCTTCTCGGCCTTGCAAAACGCGATCACGTCAGCAAGGACGTCAGCGATGTTCTGATCAAGCGTGGCAGCAAGGAAGTCAAACAAACGCTGGCAGCCAACCTCGGTGCAGAGATCACCATGCCGGTGTTCGAGAGCCTGGTGAAGGACATGCCCAAGCAGCTTGGCGACCGCATCCGGCACTTGCGCAAGTCAAATGAAGAGTTGCTGGAAGATCTGTTCCGCGACGACGGTGACGTAGCGTCGGGTGTGGAACTGGTGAAGAAACAATCCAAGATCAGCCCGA
The DNA here is from genome assembly GCF_008107695.1 of Stappia sp. BW2. Taxonomy (GTDB): domain Bacteria; phylum Pseudomonadota; class Alphaproteobacteria; order Rhizobiales; family Stappiaceae; genus Roseibium. Next base: position 510,634 of record NZ_VIRG01000066.1, read on the forward strand.
AAGCCTGGCTGACGGGCATCCGGCTCGGCAAGACGACCCTGAACAAGGCCGTCTACCAGCTGGCCCAGGAACACAACCTTCTGGACGCGGTTGCCCTGCTCTCTTTCTTCTCCGGCCTCGACATGAAATATGTCCACAATCTCATGGTCCGGTTCGACTCCACCGGTATCGCCACGGTCTGCCGCGCCGCAGGCATCGGCGCGATGGAGTTTCAGGCGGTGTGCAAGGAACGCTGCAAGCACCTGAAGTTTCCTGAAAGCACCGGCAGCAAGTGGCTGACAAACTATCACATGCTCGACGACACCGATGCCCGCCGTCTTCTGTCACTGATGAAAATCAAGCTCAAAGCCATCAAGCACGAGCAAGCTGCCTGACTGCGGAAAATCTGTAGGCCCTGCTGTCGAAATTTCTCCAATCGTGCAACCTCGGTGCGGTCGATCCCGCCCGTCTCGTGGCAGCCGCCAATAGGAATGGCCGTCTTGAGGCTTCTTCAACCAGCACTGCGTATTACACGTGTTGTCCAGAAACGCCGTTGAAGGGCCTCCCCCCCTTCGCCCGGAACCTCATGCGGGCTCCGTTGACGTCTTTGGACAGCGCCCTGCCGCTTCGCGATGCCCTGCATCTCCTGGTGCGCGATAATCTCGATCATGTTCCGGTTTGCCGGGGGACGTGTTCGAAGGATTTCTGACCAGGTCTCTTCTGCTTGAAGCTCTGGTTTGGCCGTCCACCAACAGGAAGGCGGCCTGACGCGGCACTAATACAAGGACGTGAAAGGAACTGACCTGAATGAGTCATGACGACGACCTGCCGGGAGATCCTGTCTGCTATGCCGACATGCTGGTGGGTGGTTATGTCGTTGACCAGGAGACATTTCGCGATGTCAGCCGGTTCCGCAAATCTGAACGCGTCCGCCTCTATGAGAAGCGAAAGGGACTGACCAGCACGGAGCGGACGGAAAAGACCGCTGCCTTGATCGACCAGCTTCGCACGGTTCTGGAAGCAACGGACTTTCAGACCATCTCCTTTTATTGGCCGATCCGCGGCGAGCCCGATTTACGCGCCTTGATGGCAGACCTGAGCAAGGTGGGAAAAACCGTTCTTCTGCCGGTCGTTCTGGAAAAACAGGCGCCGCTGGCCTTCCGTCCGTGGCAGCCCGGGTGCGCGATGACGCGAGGTGTCTGGAACATTCCCGTTCCCGAAGAAGGCCCGTCGCTGGTGCCTGAGGTCGTGATTGCTCCGCTGGTTGGCGTCGACGCTGGTTTTTATCGGCTGGGCAATGGTGGCGGTTATTACGACCGCACTCTGGCATCCCTGCCGGCCAAACCGCTGACGATCGGCGTCGGATTTGCCTTCTGCCGGCTGCCGTCGATCTTTCCGATGCCCTGGGACGTGCGGATGGACAAGGTTGTCCTCGATACCGGCGAGGAGACGTAGGGAGCGGAGCACCCGGCTTTGTCTCCAACATTGGCTCCTTGAAGCAACCTAACCTTGAGAGATGAGATGGCTTGCCAAATAAAGTATGTGACGGGAACCAGACATCTGCAGTTGAAGCGCACAGCATACATTGTCAGTAATACGGACGACCTCAGAGATTTATCGTTTTTTTATCCTGTGCTTTAGACAGTTGTAAACTGTCTGTGAGTTAGGTGTACTGTCAGAAAAACGGACAGCTTAAAGATGCTCAACGACCTTCTCAATCTCGCTCAGGAAAGCACTCCGGAAAAACGCCACCAACTGGTGGAACACGTTACGGACCTTTTTGTACGCGGTGCGAACAGTTACCAAACCGAAGAAATCGCCCTGTTCAACACGGTGCTGGAAAGCATGCTTCCCACCATGGAGCCTGAACAGAAGAAGGCCATTTCCGAACAACTGGCGCCGATAGACGACACTTCCCACAAGGTGGCCTATGAGCTTGCCCGGGAAGAGATCGACATTGCGCGGCCGATGCTGACGTCCTCCAATGCGCTCAAGGCCGAGGATATTCTCCGGCTGGCCAAGACCATGGGTCAGGGCCACCTTTTGGCAATCTCCAAACGTGAGCACCTTGAAGCCAATGTTACCGATGTCCTGCTGGAACGCGGCGAAAGCCCGGTCAAGCAATCGGTCGCAGCCAACTCCGGCGCGGAATTTTCCGAATGGGGCTCCCGCTTGCTGATCAAGCTGGCGGAGCAGGATGAGAAAATCCGCAACGCGATGATGGAACGGACGGACATCACCGAGTCCGATTACGACAAACTGATCAATCAGATGCCGGAAGCCCAGCAGGCAAAGATCCGCAAGCTGCGCGAGGAAAACGAGACCCTGATCCAGGATCTCTTCCACAAGGCCAGCAAGGTTGTTGCCAGTTCGAAGCTCGAACGCAAGGCAACCCGCATCAACGCCAAGGTTACGTTGAAGGAAATCCGGGCCGGGCAACGCACACTCAGCAAGGCCATCACCCAGCTTTCGCTGTCGAACAACCTGTTCGACATCTGCTTCCTGCTGGCGGAAATGGCAGGTCTGGAGCAGAAATACGTCACCAACGTCATGGTGCGCTACGATTCCACCGGGGTCGCGGTTCTGTGCCGTGCCATGGGCGTGGAAAACGCGGATTACGCAGCGCTGTGCAAGGCCCGGGCGATGCACAACAAGCAGACGCAGTCGACCGCGGAAAACTGGGCCAACGACTATCAGTCGCTGTCAGATCGTGACGCGCGCCGGCTTCTGTCCTTCATGAAAATCCGCTTGCAGACCCTGGAAGGCCAGGCGGCCTGAGGCCGCCTCCCCGCTTCCCGCAAGTTCCCGTCAGATCACGCTTGCGATGTGCCTGACGGTACTTCCCGCGTCACCACCGCAGCGCCTGCTTCCAGGGTGCGATGGACCGGGCACTTGTCGGCGATTTCCAGCATCCGCGCCCGCGTTGCTTCGTCCAGGTTTCCTTCCAGCGTGATCAAACGCTCGAAACGGTCGATCTTGCCGTCCCGCGACTTCACGCTTTCAGAACACTCTTCGCAATCGGCCGCATGCACCTTGCCGTGCAGAACGCGCGTGCCGATCCGGTCGATGTCGAGCCCCTTGCGCTCGGCGTACATGCGCAATGTCATCACCGTGCAGGCGCCAAGCGCGGCGGACAGATATCCATAGGGCGAAGGGCCGCTGTCGAAGCCGCCGACGTCCTTGGGTTCGTCGGCAATCATCCGGTGCTCGCCACTGGTCACCATGACCTGAAACTTGCCCTGCCCGGTCTCCACCACCTCAACGCCATCTTTCACCTCGTCGTCGGCGGTGTTCTCAACGGGATCGAGATAGCGTCCAGCCCAGCTGGCAATCACCCGGGCAGCATACGCGGCGTCCTTGCTGTTGGACAGAAGATGGTCTGCAGTATCGAGGGAGACGAAGCTTTTGGAATGCTTTGCGGCGACGAAAATGCTGGTGGCGTTGTCGATGCCGACAACTTCATCAAGCGGGGCATGCATCACCAGAAGCGCCTTGCCGAGACCGGCGACCTTGTCCTGAACGGACTGGGCTTCCAGATCTTCCAGAAACTCCTTGCGGATGGTGAAGTTGCGCCCTTCGAGACTGACTTCGCCTTCGCCCTGTCGGCGGATCGTCTCTTCCGCGCCGTTGAAGCTGTGGATGACATGATCCGCATCGGAGGGAGCTCCAATGGTCACGACGGCCCGCACTTCGGGAATGTCGGCAGCAACGGACAGAACGGCGGCTCCACCGAGCGAATGGCCAATCAGCAACTGGGGGGCCTGATAGTTCCGGCGCAGGTAGTCCGCTGCCCGTTTCAGGTCTTCGACATTGGAGGAAAAGCCGGTCGAGGCGAAATCTCCGCCGCTGCCGCCAAGGCCCGTGAAATCGAACCGGAGCACGGCGATGCCTTCTTGCGAAAGAGCACTGGCAATATGGCGGGCGGCGGCAATGTCTTTCGAGCAGGTGAAGCAGTGCGCGAACAGCGCAAACGCCCTGATGTTGCCTGCCGGCAGGTCCAGCCGGGCGGCCAGACTTGCCTCGTGGGCTCCGTCGAATTCCAGTTTCAGCGGGCGCTGTCCCATTGTCCTGCCTCCATGCGGTCGCTCGACCTCAGGTAGTCACACCTTGCCGCGATACAAGACACGCCTTTGTGTGAACCCAGTGACCGCGTTCCGTAAACGGGCTGCACGACGACAATCAGGACAGGGCAGAAACGTCAGTCAGTATTGTCCAGCAAGGCCTGCAGGCGCCGTTCTTCTTCGGCGGTGAGCCTCGGCGCTGTAGGATCGGTTGCTGCGGACCGGTTACGTGCGCGCTTGCGCAGGGCTGCGCCAATCGCGATCAGGCCTGCGATCAAGGCAACGGGACCGGCTGCCCAAAGCACGATGGTGTGCCAGGCAAAGCGGGGTTTCAGCAGCACGAATTCGCCATAGCGGGAGACGAGATAGTCAACCACCTGCTCGTCGCTGTCACCGGCGACCAGCCGCTCGCGCACCAGAATGCGCAGATCCTTGGCCAGAGGCGCGTCGCTGTCGTCAATGGACTGGTTCTGGCAAACCATGCAGCGCAGTTCCGCTGACAAGGCCCGGGCCCGGTGTTCCAGAACCGGATCGTCCAGCACTTCGTCCGGAGCAACGGCGAAAGCCGGCCCGGCAAGAAGACTGAAGCCAAGCAGCATGGCAAGGAGAAGGCGCTGTATCATCCGTTTACTCCGCCGCCGCCATGCTCTGCTGACGCTTGCGGGCCGGTTTGGGTGCCCCCACGCGCAGCCGCCGGTCGGCGATGGAGAAGACCGCACCGAGCGACATGATCACACAGCCGATCCAGATCAGGGTGATCAGCGGCTTGTAATAGACGCGTACGTCGACGGCACCATCGCCGCGCCCTTCGCCCAGCGACAGATAGACCTGCGAAAAGCCTGTCGTATAGATGCCGGCTTCCGTCGTCGGCATTTGCCGGGCGGTGTAGATGCGCTTCGACGGGTCAAGTTCAGCCACCACGGCTCCGCCCCGGCGGATGGAGAAGTGACCGACTTCTTCGGTGTAGTTTGGTCCACGGCGCGGCGCGGCACCTTCGAATGTCATCTGATATCCGGCAAGTTCCACCGTGTCGCCCGGGCGCATGGTGAGAACCCGCTCATCCTGAAAAGCGGAGGCGGTTACAATGCCAAGAACGGTCAGGCCGATGCCGAAATGGGCGATGGCCGTGCCCCAGGCAGATCCCGGTAGACCGACGAGACGTGAAAAACCGCGCTTGAAGCCGATTTCGAAGAATTTGACGCGCGTCACGATTTCGGACATCGCACCGGCCATGACCCAGACCGCCAGTCCCACGCCAAGCGGCGCCAGCACCTTTTCCATGCCCCAGGCCCAGTAAGTGACGAGCGTCAGCAAAAGCGCCAGGCCGAAGGCCGCGTAAAGCCGCTGGCAGGCCGCGCCGAGATCCGCCCGTTTCCACGACAGGACCGGGCCGAAGGGAATGGCCATAAGCAACGGCACCATCAAGGGACCGAAAGTCAGGTTGAAGAAGGGCGCGCCGACCGAGATCTTCTCGCCGGTGACGGCATCCAGCACCAGCGGATAAAGCGTGCCCACAAAGACAGCCGCACAGGCAGCCGTGAGGAACAGGTTGTTCAACACCAGCCCGCCTTCGCGGCTGATGGGCGCAAACAGGCCGCCCTGCTTCAGCATCGACGCACGCCAGGCGAAGAGGCTCAGCGATCCGCCGATGAAGACGCACAGAAGCGCGAGAATGAAGACACCGCGGGCCGGATCGGTGGCAAAGGCATGAACCGAAGTCAGAACACCGGAACGCACAAGGAAGGTGCCGAGGAGCGACAGCGAGAAGGTGAAGATCGCCAGCAGGACTGTCCAGACCTTGAGAGCCTCGCGCTTTTCCATGACGATTGCCGAGTGCAGCAGCGCGGTACCCGCCAGCCACGGCATGAAGCTGGCGTTTTCGACCGGATCCCAAAACCACCAGCCCCCCCAGCCGAGTTCGTAGTAGGCCCAGTAAGACCCCATGGCGATGCCAAGCGTGAGGAAGCACCAGGCAAGCAGCGTCCACGGCCGCACCCATCGTGCCCAGGCGGCATCGATCCGCCCAAGGATCAGCGCCGCAACGGCAAAGGAGAAGGTGATCGAGAAACCGACATAACCGACGTACAGCAGAGGTGGATGAATGGCGAGACCGATGTCCTGAAGGATCGGGTTGAGGTCAGCCCCTTCCAGCGGCGGGTTCAAAATCCGCGTGAACGGATTGGACGTTGCCAGCAGGAACAGGATGAAACCGGCGGAAACCCAAGCCTGCACGGAAAGCGTTACCGCCCTCAGATCGGCAGGCAGGTTGCCCCCGAAAATACCAACCAGCGCGCCGAAGAAAACCAGTATCAGCACCCACAGAAGCATGGAGCCTTCATGGTTGCCCCACACGCCGGTGAACTTGTAGAGCAGCGGCTTCGCTGAATGGCTGTTTTCGACGACGTTCAGCACCGAAAAGTCGGAACTGAGATAGGCCCCCGTCAGCACCATGAAGGACAGCAACACCAGAACGAAGAGCATCACCGATACGGGCGGCGCCACCGCCATCAGGCGGTCATCCTTCTGGAGCGCGCCCCAAATCGGCAGAACGGACTGAACAAGTGTCAGAGCGAAGGCCAACACAAGTGCGTAATGTCCGAATTCGACGATCATGTCCGTTCCTCTTCCTCACCGGCCGTGCGAACAATCAGTTCGTGCTGCCTTCTTCACCTTGCCAGTGCCCCTGCGCCTTCAGCGCTTCGGCCACTTCCTTGGGAATGTAGTTCTCGTCATGCTTGGCCAGCACGCTGTCCGCAACAAAGACACCATCCGACCCGACCACACCCTCGGTTACGACGCCCTGCCCTTCCCGGAACAGGTCCGGCAGGATGCCCTTGTAGGTGACGGCAACCGTGTTGGCCGTATCGGTCACGCGAAAGCGCACATGTGCATTGTCGGAGCGCACCACCGACCCCTCCTCGACCAGACCACCGAGCCTGATGCGCTGACCGGGCGCCACACCGTTCTGGGTGATTTCAGTCGGGCTCTGGAAAAATACGATCTCGCTTCTGAGCGCGATCAATATCAGCGTCAGCGCGACAGCCAGCACCGCGCCTGCCGATCCGATAAGGGTCAATCGTCTTTGTTTGCGTGTCATCAGCCAAGCGTCCGATTTTCATTTTCCCGGCACAACTGCACCGGCCGCAGCAGATTCGCCACTCAACCGTCAGATAGACCAAGCTTGCTTGCAGCGTCCTTGATCATGGACAAGTCCTCAGGCTTGTCAGCATAGGCCGACAACGCCGCCGTGAGGGCCTGTTCCGCATCCTGTTTCTTTCCCAGGACCATATAGGCACGAATCAGCCGGTTCCACTCCTCTGCCGATCCACCTTCCGTCGAAAGGCGTTCGGCAAGGCCGGCAACCATGTTCGAGATCATGGCCTGACGGTCTTCCGCCGCCATTTCACTGGCCGCGGCGACTTCTTCCTGCGAGGGGCCGCGCAAGGTGTCGCTTCCCGGCACCTCACCGGTGAGCCTCGCCATTTCCTGGCGGGCGGCGCCGACCCAGGCCGCATTTTCGTCAGCCCCCTGAAGAAGAGCCTGCCAGGCGGCAATGGCCTCTTCCTTTCGGCCTTCCTGGCCCAGCGCAAGTGCGAGGAAGAAACGAGGCTTGACCGCTGAGGGTTCAAGCGCGACAGCCTGCTCGAAAGCGGCGCGGGCTTCGGCGGTCACAAGCCCCTGATTTGCAATCGTCTGGGCTTCGCCCATGTCGGTCAGCCAGGTCTGCCGCGGCCCGAGAATGCGAATCGCATTGGAATAGGCCTTCGCGGAAGCCTTGGGCTGGCCAAGGGACATATAGACCGGAGCAATCACGGCCCATCCTTGTCCGTCTTCCGGATTTTCCGTCAAATGGCGCTCCACGCGGGCGACCAGCAGGTCCACGGATTGTTCTTCAGCCGGCGCATTGAGACGGCTGAGCAACGGCTGGTCAGGAAGACCGGGAGAGCCAAGAAGGATATAAAGTCCGAAAGCCAGGACCGGCAGAGCCAGCAAGGCCAGACCTTGGGCCAGCTTCAGCCGGCCAGTCCGTGGACCGCCTTGTTTCGTTGCATCGCCCCTGTCATGCGCGGCCAGCAACCGGCGCGCAATTTCCGTTCGCGCGGCCTCGGCTGCTTCGGTATCGATCAGACCCCGTTCGAGTTCCTTATCGATCGCGGCCAGTTGCTCACGGTAAACAGCCTCATCCGCACGCGCGGGCGCGGCCTCCTGGCCTCGCCGAGAGCGCGACAGGGGAACGAGTACGGACAATGTCGCAGCCCCGGTCAACAGGGCAATCAGGATCCAGAACACCATGGCGCACTATAGACAATTCAATGGGGGCAAAAGCAAGGTGGCTGAACTGTGACCGGCGGTCGCGGTGCCCACGTTTTCGTGGGTAAAACCAGGTTCCAACAAACTTGGCCGAAAATGTCATTCCGGCGCGAGGAAGAACGGGCTTGAAGGAAACCGTCAGTGGCGCCCGAGAGCGCTGGCAACCAATTTGCGCTCCGGACTGGGACCGGTATTCGCGCTGGCCGCATTCACGCTGGCCTTTGCGTAGGCAGACTGCCGGCTGCGGCGCAGCTGAGAGGCATAATCGTCGCCAAAATAGATCTCCGACAGCATGATGGCGACGTCGGCCGCGGCCGCCTGTGCCTCCAGTGCCGGCCCCTTGGCCTTGCCAAGATCGGTGATCAACGACCGGGTCAGGATTTCAAGCGTCTGCTCGACCGCCTGGCGGGTGCGTTTGCCAATCTCGTTGACCGCAAAGGTCTCGGACGCGTTGCGCACCATTTCAACGACACGCAGCGTGCGCACGGCATCATCAATCGCGGCCTGATCGATCTGCAGCTTGCCGTCCTTGTCGATTTTAGGCACCTGCAGAGCCCGGCGCACATTGCCATGAGCGCTGTTCAATTCGCGGGTGACGACACTGGAAATGCTGCGTTTGGTTTCCGCCAGACGCTTGTGCCACCTGCCGGTGACCGTCAGATCCATGTCGCGCTCAACACCGCGCACCAGCGTGTGGTACTCCGACAGGGCCTGAGAGAAGGCAACGGGATCCGGATTGTTGTTGCGATGTTCCAGCGCCAGGATCTGCAGACGTTCGGCCTCGCTCATGACCACATCCACGAAAGGCGCGAACTGTGACTGGGAAATTGCCTTGGGATCGGTGTCGCCCGCAAGACGCCCCGCAAAAGCGCAAAGGGCCGACGGCATATCGGAGCGATCCACAAGGGCGGCGGCGATCACGGAGACGTGGTCGGGAAACCGCGCGGAGCACTTGTCGACCAGACGCAGAACATCGGTGTCCTGCTTCAGCCTGTGTTCGTTGATGCGATCCGGTATGTTCTGGAGGAAAGGAACGAGCCAGCGCTCCGCCGCGAAAATCTTCTGGATGTCGCGAAGTTCCGCAATGCCGCGATCACCGCCCAGCTCGACGGCCATGCGGCGCTTGTCTTTGTCTGATATCTCCGCACGATGGAGCATGTCTCCGATGGCATCCACGGCACGTGAACGCAGCGCCTGAACGAGAGCGTCCACCCGCTCGCCGCTGACAGAGGCATTGCCGGCCTGTTCCAGAACGAGGCGGATATCGGCAGCCATCACGTCGCGGCTGAGCCAGTTCCAGACACGGTCCAGAATGCCGCGCTGAATGCGGCCCTCTTGCCGGGCCGGCAGCATCTCGTTGATCAGAAAATCGTCGAGCGGCATGAAGAACATGCGCTGTATCTGGCCGCGCCGCTGCGCACCGCCGGGCATTCCCGGCGCCGTCGACTGCGGTTTACGGATCAGGGCAACGGCTGCGGCAAGAACAAGCTGGATGTGCGGGTCGGGTTGTTTCTGACCCTTGGCACGTTCCAAATTCCGGACCAAAGCCTCAACCGCCTTAGGGCTCAGACTGCTCAGGTAGGTTTTGATTTTGCTTTCAAGCTGGTCTGAATAAGCCATTCACAGCGTCAACATCGCAATCTGTTTCACGGCGAGTTTAACGACAGAGACTTAAGCAAGTGTTTAGAAAAACTGCAGGAAATTTCAAGGCCCCGGGCTTGCGCGCCAGCACGGCGCAGCCTCATTCAAACCTGTTTCATGAGCCGGCAGGATCAGCCGATCACCTGCCAGTTGCCTTGATCGGTTTCACAAGCCGTACCGCGCGCCTGCAATGTCCGGCCCTGAAGGACCATTTCGTGGGTGAATTCCCGGCAGCTCGTCTCGTTGACGAAATAGACCGGTCCGGGGCGGACCTGTCCGCTACGACCGGTGCGATCATTCTGCCAGGCAACCGAAACACCGAGCCCGCGAGCGCGCAGTGCCCGGTTCTGGGCATCTTCCGCCGCCCTGCGGTCCGACGGCTCAAGCGCGTCGCCGAACTCGTTGTTCACGAGCACGGATATGGCCGTATTCGCCTCAGAGCCTGCCACATTCGCGTTCGGGTCACCGAAAAAGGTTCCCCAAGCGTTGCTGTCTTTCGATCCGGATGTCATGGAGCAACCCGCCAGAACCAAGGCAAGACCAAGACACGAGGCACCGCGCAGACGCATACTTGAAAGCTCCAAGTTCCGAGGATTTCAACCGGGAGCAGCTGAAATCCGAGTGCTGACCATTTTCATAGGCTAGCGCAAACCGAATGCGCTAGAAGGCGTGAAACCGGCTGGAACCGGCGGATGAATCAGTGATATTTTCAATTTGTGGCCGAACTTGGCCACAAACATGTCTTTATTGCCGAGATTTGCATCACATCCTATCACAGTCCCGCAAGGGCAGCGCCACCGATCCTTCGACAAATCCCCTATTCCTTGCTGAGTGCAGGCAGAACAAGGCGTGCCTTCAACCCTCCGAGCGAGGAACTGTCAAGGGTGAAGGAGCCGCCGTAAAGGGCGGCAAGGTCGGCCACGATCGAAAGTCCCAGCCCCGTTCCGGGCACCGTCTCATCCAGTCGCCGTCCGCGTTTGACAGCTTCGGCCCGCTGTTCCGGCGTCAATCCGGGACCATCATCCTCAACCGTTATCGTGAACATGTCCCGGTTGGTGGCAGGGTCGTTCAACGGTGCCACCTGCACCTGCACCCTGGAACCAGCCCATTTGCAGGCATTGTCGATCAGGTTGCCACTCATCTCTTCCAGGTCCTGGCTTTCACCGCGAAAACGGAGTGCCTCTGTCTGCGTGAAACCGACCTCGACACCCTTTTCCTGATAGATCTTGCCCATGGCCCGGATCAGACGGGCAAGAACCGGCTCGGTCTCGCAGGAAACCCCGATGACCCGCCGCTGGGCCGCCATGCGTGCCCGTTCCAGGTGATGCTGGATCTGCGTGGACATGACTGATGCCTGTTCCGACACCTTTTGTGCCAAGGGGCCTCCGGCCGCCCTCGCCTCGTTGGAAATGACAGACAGCGGCGTCTTCAGCCCGTGGGCAAGGTTACCCACGTGCGTGCGGGCCCGCTCGACGATTTCCTTGTTCGACACGATGAGCGCGTTGAGTTCCACAGCCAGAGGTGCGATTTCGCGCGGCAAGGCCTCATCAATGCGGTCGGCCTCGCCCTGCCGCACGGCCGAAAGCGACGCGCGCAAGCGCGCTAGCGGCCGCAAGCCAAATTTCACCTGAAGGAAGATCGCAAGAATGAGCCCGAGCCAGACAATGCACAGGGTGATGGCGACAAGCCGGGCGAATTCGTAGATATCCGCCCAGAACCCGGCAGTTGCAGCGGCGACGGCAATCACGTAGCTCGTGTCGCCAACCGAAATCCTTCGCTGCAAGACACGGATTTCATCACCTGTGGGACCAATGATGAAGCCTGCGTTGGCTTCGTCCTGGCCGATAGGCGGCGTATTCAAGGGATCGCCGACGAGCGACTCCGATGCATAGAGGATTGACGGGCTGTCTGCACGGCGGACGGTCCAGTACCACCCGGACAATGGCAGGGAGAACCGCGGATCGCCATGATAGGCCGGCGCGGCCAGGGTCGTGGTGTCCTGGTCGGCATTGGTTGCCAGCATTTCGGCAATCAACGCCTTGATGTGAACCTCGAGCTGCGCATCGAACGCACGCTCGCTCGCTCTTTCGTACAGGCTCACCAGAAACACACCGGCAATGGCAAGTGCGATGGTGGACCAGACAGCAGCCACAAAGACGAGGCGGGCAGCAAGCGATCGTTGTGGCTTGTTCAATGGCTGGCCGTTCCCGCTGGCCGCGGTCTCAGGAGTCACTCGCCGCTCCCAGGCGGTATCCGAGCCCACGGATGGTTTCGATCATGTCCGAGCCGATTTTCTTGCGCAACCGGCCGACGAAGACTTCCACCGTATTGGAATCGCGGTCGAAATCCTGATCGTAGAGATGTTCCGTCAGTTCGGTCCGGGAAATGACCTTGCCCTGGTGGTGCAACAGATACGACAGCAGCCGGAATTCATGCGAGGTCAGCTTGACCGCACTGCCGTCCACCGTGACACGGCCGGACCTCAGATCCAGCCGGACCGCGCCGCAGGTCAGTTCGTTGGAGGCATGCCCGGCGGCCCGGCGCACAAGCGCACGAACGCGGGCAAGCACTTCTTCCATGTGGAAGGGCTTTGCGACGTAGTCATCCGCGCCGGCGTCGATGCCGGCCACCTTGTCCGACCAGCGGTCGCGCGCGGTCAGAATAAGAACCGGCATGGTCCGCCCGTCGCGGCGCCAGTTTTCCAGAACGGACAGGCCATCGAGGGACGGCAGACCGAGGTCAAGGACAACGGCATCATAAGGCTCCGTATCGCCGAGAAAATGACCGTCCTCGCCATCCGTCGCACTGTCGACCACGTAACCGGCCTCTTCCAGGGCAGTCACAAGCTGGCGGTTCAAATCGGTATCGTCTTCGACAACAAGAATGCGCATGAAATTCAACTTTACGAATGATGGAGCCGTAACCAGATCAGCCGGTCCAAAGTCGGCAGAATGATGTCGCTTCTACCAATCACCTGCTGGCATTGACTGTGACTGTTGTCACTTTGCCGCCCTTCAGGACCGACAACCGGTAAACGTATCCTCCGCCCTGCTGGCAGAGCTGCGCCTTGACGATCTCACCACCCGCCTGCCCTGCAACCGCCCCAAGCGGGGCGGCCTTGCCGCTGGCCACGGCATCGCGGGCCTGCGACTGGGACAGACAGGCCGCCTGCACCGGCGCGATGACGGCGAAGGTCACTATCAAAAAGGCAAATATCTGTTTCACGGTTCCGATTCCGGTCTGCTCAGGAATTCATGCGCAAGGTGTAATCAATTTAACCTGAACGCAAGCTGAACCGGTCGTTTGGAGATCTTCAGCATTCCTTGTTCATGCAGACATCTTTCCGGCAACCTGTCAGCCCACCGCAATATCGTCGGACTGCAGGTCGTCGTACCGGCCCTTGAACTGTTCGAACACCTGCAGTGTCCGCCGTGCGATACCGGTCCAGCCGAACACACGGCGGGCGAAGCGGGCGCCTTCGACACACAGGGTTTCCCGCATCCAGCTGTATTGCATCGGCATGTTCAGCATTGCCGCGAATTCTTCCGGTCGTTTGGGATCGGCAACCAGGGCATGCCGGCCGAATTCGATCTGCTCGAACAGGCCGCCATGAATGGTTACGACCGTTGGTGTGCCGCAAGCCATCGCCTCCACGGCAGTCATGCCAAAGGGCTCGTAACGGGACGGCAGAGCAAAAATGCCTGGACCACGGTAGAAGTCGGCCAGATCTTCATCCTCGACATAGCCGCGCCAGCTGATGGCATCGGCAACTCCAAGGGAAGCGGCAATCTCCTTCCATTGTGCGAGCAGTGCCTTGTCGCTGTCGGAATTCGCACCGGCAGCCAACACCAGCCGCGCGTCGGGCTGCAGCTTCAGAAGGCTCGGCAAGGCTTCGATGATCAGGTCATAGCCCTTGTTCTCGGCGGCGCGGCCGACAACGTAGATGTCCGTTTCCTTGAAATCGTGTTTTCGGCGCGCCTCCGCGACCACATCCGGCGTCGCTGGCGTGAAGCGGCCTTCATCGATGCCCGGTGGGATCATGGTGATGTGCTCACGCGGCAGCTGGTATTGCTCCACGATCAGATCGGTCTGCTGTTCGGTGGTGGCAATGATGTGATCGCAGTTGCGGTACAGAACGAATTCCTTCTGGATCCGCTCCTTGAACCGGTACCCGGTCATCTCTTCCTCGCCAGCGCCGACCATGTCGTGCTGTTTCCACCAACCGAGCGAATGCGGCGTGTGAATGTGCGGGATCTGCAGTTCCTCGGCAATCTTCTGGCCCGACACGCCTGCGTCCCAGTAATGGGAGTTGATTACGTCGTAATTCAGTTTGCGATGGCGGATCATCGCCAGCGCATTGGTGACGAAGTCACCGTACCAGTCGTGCATGTCTTCCTTGCGGATGAAGTCGGATCCTCCGAAAGGAACGCGCACGACACGCAGGTTATCGTTGATGATATCCTCGGCCGGCTGGTCTTCGAACTGGCGCGTCATCACGTCGACCCGGTAGCCGAGCCGCGCGAAACGCTTTGCCAATTCCAGTACGAAGACCACCTGGCCGCCGGTATCCGGTTTGCCCAGTTCCGGTGATCCGGCGACGTAACCGTGCAGCGAGATCATCAGAAGGGAACCGATATTGTGCTTGTTCATGTGTTGTTACCTTGTTCGTGTGCTTTGCTCTCCAGCGTCCCAAGCGTTCTTTTGCTCTTTTTGCTCATCGGCCCGCCCGCGTCACATCAGGCAACGGCCTTTTGAAGACCGGGTCAGACTGACCGCTGTGGCAGCAGACCCATCTCCGTCAACCCTTCCAGCACACCGGCAGCGTGGTGGCCGGATGCGATATAGGTCTTGTCACGCGGCAGGGCCGCAAGCAGCTCTTCCCGGGCATTGCCGACTGCGATGGCCTTGCCTGCTGCTTCGAACAGCGCAAGATCATTGCCGGAATCGCCAGCGGCGATCGTACGTTTCATTGGAATGCCGAGATAGCTTGCGAGATGTCGCATGGCAGCGTCCTTGCCCGCGCCGGGGGCGAGAATATCCAGGTCACTGGTTCCTGAATAAATATGCCTGAAGGGGATACCCTCTTTCCGAAGTTCGGCAAGAATTGCGTCCACGCCGTCCTTTCCCGCGACGGCAAAGCTCGCCTTGCCGTCCGTCTGGAACGCGTCGTCGTGTGCAGCATACCCCAATTTCCGCACGATTGCGCGAACCTCTCCATCAGGCCAGTCAGCAAAACGGTTTTGCCAACTTTCCAGAAACAAACGGCCAAGACGAATTTCAGTTCCCAAACCGGTGATGATTGCATCCGGTTCGAAGCTCTCTGGAAAATATTCGGAAAGGGTCCGGTCGACGCTGTCTGCCGGGCGGCTGGAGTTGAGAGCCAGCTTCAGATGTGGCCCGGCCTGCTGAAGCTGATGCCAAAGCCGTTTCAGATCCGCATGGTTGCCGGTCAGCGTGTCGTCAATGTCACTCACCAGAAGCCAGGTATCGGTCGTGCCCGTCTCAGCGGTCACCGGATCTCCCCTTCCTGGTCGGGCGCTCTATGCGTGACGGAATAAACGGGTTCGATCGTGTGCTCCGACACCGGGCGGCTCAGTGTTTCGACAACAAGGTCCTTCAAACAGACCGCCGCGCTTTCCGTGTAAAAACCGATGCCGCCTTCTATGAAACTGTCGTCGACAAGGGACAGCACCACATGACCGTCGATGGAAAACTCGAAGTAGAGGCCGTGCGCCACGACCTCGATCTGCCAAGGGCCATGATCGCTGCCGCGGAAATGCGCTTCCTGAAGCGGTTCATAGCGGAAAGCGTGTTCGAATTCCGGTGTCGGATTTGCGCCCCACGCCCGCATCTGGGCGATGCCGTTGACGAGATCCAGCGAAAGATAATAGCCGTCGCCCTCGTCGTTCATCCGCAGCACAAGCCCGGTCTTGCCCAGGCCCTCCAGCATCAGCTGCGCCTTCAGGCGGAAGTCTTCGTGCTTGCCGGGCAGAATGAACGCCTCATAGCCGCTTGCGCAGGACAGATGCAGCCCGTCCGGCCGATCAACGGCCGACGCGTGCGGATTGGAATAGAGGACCTTGCACTGATAGGACGCCGTCACGACCTGACACTGCGTCACCAGATTGTTGAAGTCGGAATTCGATTTCAGCTTCAGCCGGCCGGCACTGTCGGTCACCAGTTCCTTGGGTGGCGGCAGCAACTTCTTCACGAGCTCGCGCCCGTAGACGTATTCCGTCTTGGAAAAGAAATTGAACAGCAACAAACGGTCAGGCGTGCGGCAGATCCGGCCCGCATAGTTGCCTGTCGGCAGGATCACGTTGTCGAAAAAGTTCTGATAGGGACCATCGATCGTCTCGGCATACCAGTAATGGATCTTGGTATCTTCGCGGATCGAGCCCATCAGATAATAGCGACCGTCGAGCTGGAAAAGGTTCGGCACCTCGACGTCGTCATATAGTCCGGGCCTATAGAGCGGCGCCTCGAAGGAGAATTTGTCTGCCTTCGTCTCCCGCGCAAGTCCGACGCAGCCGCGCCGGATGACGGGTCCCTCTTTCACTCTGGCAGAGGCCAGCAACAAGCGCTCGCCCGTTTCTTCGTCCATATAGAAAAAGGGATCGCGAAAGCTGACCCACTGCCGACCTTCGTCAACGGAGCTTTCATATAGCGGGCCTGGAACCTCCAGCGGGTAGTTGCCGTGGTTGCAGCGCTCCCAGTTGAACAGATCCTTGGACCGTGCCAGCCCGACCCGCTGCACCCGGCCATATTCCGCGCGGGCAAGGCCCGTATAGAACATGCGCCATTCGCCCTTTCGGTCCGGATCGGGCGTCACATGCATTGTCCAAAGCATGTCATCGTCCCATTCCCCCGGCTCACCGACGAAAAGCGCGTTCTTGACGCGCCGCCATGTCATGCCATCCGTGCTGACAGCGTGTGCGATGAAGTCGTGATTGGGCAGCACCAGATGGAACAGATGATAGACGCCGTCGTGATAAACGACATCGACGTCGCCAATGTCCGACCGCAAAAACCCATGGGATGCATACATGCCCTAACCCTGCCCAGATATTTCAGCAATTTCAAGAGACTAAGCCAAAAAACTTGCACTGCAACATAGAACATCACGACAAGACGCCCGATCATGCAGGCTTGTCGTGTCGCGGCCGTCTTCCGCAAGACACTCTGAATTGTTCTGGCGGAACCAGCAGGATAGCGGCCTTTCGGCTGATCTGACGTGACCGCTGCCGTGCCGGGAAATTGAACGCCGCGCGGATGCACGGCCAATTTATTTGCGTTCCATTCGAGCCAGGATCCAGTAAAATGCCCTCATGACTGGCCGCCCTTCGCACTTGCAGATTGATCATCGCCGCCTCGGAATGAGCGCGTTGCGCAATGTCTTGCGGCGGACTTGCAGTGTGGTTTGCCTCGCGCCTTTGATCCTGACCCCTGCCCCGGCAGCGGCCTGCTCCCTGTCGCTTGTTCTGGCCATGGACGGATCGGCCAGTGTCGACGCCCGAGAACACGCGTTGCAGCTTAACGGCCTGGCGGATGCCTTGAGCGATCCCGATGTGGTGCAGGCAATAGAGGCTGTCGGCGGTATCTGGGTCGCCAGTTTCGAATGGAGCGGCCGGTACCAGCAACAGCTCCAGCTCGGGTGGAGCTATCTATCCGATGCGCAAAGCGCCGAGAATGCGGCAGAGATCCTTCGCCACGCGCCGAGAGGCTACACGGAGTTTCCGACAGCGCTCGGTTACGCACTCGGCCATGCCTCCACCTTGATGCGGAAAGCACCTGTCTCTTGCGGGCGAAAGGTGGTCGATGTTGCCGGTGATGGCATCAACAATGAGGGTTTCGGCCCCGGCAGCGCCTACAGAGCCTTCGACTTCAAGGAAATCACCGTCAACGGCCTTGTGATTTCGGGCGCAGACGAAACACCGGTGCGCTACTACCGAACCCAGGTCATCAAGGGGCCTGGCGCTTTTGTCGAGGTGGCCGCCAGTTACGACGACTACGCGCAGGCGATGAAGCGCAAGCTGCTGCGGGAAATCTTCGGCAGCGGCTACGCTTCCCTGCGTTGACCGCTGCGCTGCCCGCGCGGCGCTCGCGTCAGCCCTCAAAGAGCTTCACCGATTTCCGGTTGAGAAAACGGGCCTTCCGCGCCGTCGTTACCCTG
Source organism: Stappia sp. BW2 (assembly GCF_008107695.1). Lineage (GTDB taxonomy): Bacteria > Pseudomonadota > Alphaproteobacteria > Rhizobiales > Stappiaceae > Roseibium. The sequence goes on from NZ_VIRG01000066.1 coordinate 528,799, forward strand.
AGGATTTACCTTGGCGGTCTTGTTCCATGCCCCGGTAGAAATCCTTCAGCGTCTTGCCGGGCTCCGGCTTGAACCGGTCTCCCATCTCACGCATTTCTGAAATCCGGTCCAGCCGGAACATGCGGAAGTCCTGTCGCAATTCGCACCAGGCAACAAGTGTCCAGACCTTGCCCCAGAACCACAGTCCGAGGGGGCGTATCGCCCGGTTGGTCGGTTTGCCCTCGCTGTCGCTATAGGCAATGGACAGTCGCTTGCGGCCATCGGCAGCGGCTTCCAGAAAATCGATGTGCGCGCGGATTTGCGGTGTCATTTCCGGTGCGAAGGCGTGGATCTCGAGCTCATTCTGGCGCACCCGCATCTTGTCGGGCAGAACGGCATCGATCTTGATCATTGCCTCTTCGGCCGCCCGCGCCATGGCCGCGCCGCCCCAGGCGCGGATCAGACGCGCACCGGCCAACAGAGCGACAATTTCGTCCCGCGTGAACATCAGGGGTGGCAATTCATAGCCATCGCGCATGATGTAGCCGACACCGGCAGCCCCTTCGATCGGAACGCCGGAGGCTTGAAGGTCAGCTACATCGCGATAGATGGTGCGTTCGGATACTTCCAGCCATTCGGACAATTGACGCGCCCGCACGAGCCGGCCACCGCGCAGATATTGCACGATCTGGAACAGACGGTCGGCGCGCCTCATGATGCTGGCTGCCCTGGCAGCCAGCATCCTGTTTGGGGTGCGTCAGTGTGCGAACAAGCCAATGGAATTGCCGTCCGGGTCGATGCCATAGGCAAACCGACCTGCCGGGATCGCCGCCGGATCGGAGATGATCTGTCCACCATTGGCGGCAAACCGCTCCATCGTTTCTTCCAGAGTGTCGGGGCAAGCGAGATGAATGGTTGGGCCGGTTCCGCTCTGCGCGGGTTTTCCCGGATAAAGGTGCCCCGCAATCCCGCCCTGCTCTTTCGTTGGAAAGATTGCAATCTCATTGGGTCCCATGTCAGCGACACGTCTAAGCTCCGTTTTGAAAACGTCATTGTAAAAGCTGACTGCCTTGTCCAGATCGGAGACGGGAATCTCCATCCAGACGGTGAAGTGATCGGGTGCAAAAGTCATGGAAGCTCTCCTCAAGCGCTGTGATGAGGATCACCTTATCAAACCGCTCCTGACAGCATTCTGTCAGGAGAGATCACCAAGCATATCTCACGCAAATACAGCTAAACACCCGCAAATTTTGTCTGCAGACGAGATCCTCAAACAAGGCCTGATGACAATTTTCCGGCAAGACGAGAGCGCAGATTGACCGGGCGGGCCGGAATGCAGACGCCTCCCCCGCGCCCCTCCCCTTTGTCCCGGCGCATCTTTCGGTTGGTGCCAAGGCCAATGCCCTTCTGATCACCTGGCATACTGACACGTTGACCGGGGTTGCCATCCTGTCTGCCAGATGGGGTGTCGGATGTTTGCCCGACCCGGTTCTTTCAACCTGCTCCGGCACATGGAGCGAAAGCCCAACGGTTGGTTGGGGCAAATAGGCATCCCTAAGAGCGATGAGAAGCGGGATAACCCTATGGTTAAGCACCGTTAATTCTAACAATTGACTCGTTCTTAATCCCGCCCGTGCATTTTGAGCGGAATAATAACCGGCAATGAAATGGCACGTCACAGGACCTCCCCCACCATCCGCGCAGTATTATCAGGCAGTCTTGCAGGCCTCGTGACCCTTGCCGCCATGTCGTTAATTGCCTGGGCCGGTGTCGCCTATGACGGCCAGCGGGATCTGGAAAAACAGACAGCCGATCTTTTGGCCATCTGGCTGTCCAATATTGACCAGGGTAACAAGCTCTATGCGACACTGGAAAAGCTTCCTGAAGCCGATTGCAGCGATGCGCACCTGAAGGCGCTGAACACGCTCGTCTTCAAGGACAATCAGATCACCAACATCTGGTTCTTTCCCGATGGGGATACAAAGGCTGCCTGTTCCTCCAGTTTCGGACGGTTTGAGCCCGCTCACGATTTTGGCCCGCCCAAAAAGGCGCAGCTTTTTCGTGATGGCCGCCAAACCTGGTATCGGGTGCCCTTCGAAAGGGCCCGGGATGTTGGCGAGATTACGGTGATCAAGAAGGGCCGCTACGGGGTTTCCTTCTATCAGACCGGCAATCTGGCAACGGCGGCAGACGATCTGTTCTACGTGTCCGCCAAGCAGGATCCCTACACCATTCTGTTTCACGCCACAGGAAACGCTGGCCTTTTAGAGCGATACCGGCACACCTATGGCCCGGTGTTCGGGCGGATCTATGCTCAGGCCTGCGGTGAAGGGGATGTCAGGCTGTGTTACCTGACCATGATTCCCCCCAGCCGCATCGTCCAGCAAAACATCGCACTGATCGTGATATTTGCCGCTTTCGGCATTATGACCAGTGTCCTCGTTTTTCTGAAGGTGAAACGGATCGTGAGCGACCGGCACAGCCCGGCCGGACGGATCCGCCATGCAGTTCTCAACGGCGGCAAGGGTTTCGAACCGCACTACCAGCCGATCCTCAACCTCGGCACGATGAAGTGCGACGGTTGTGAGGTTCTGGCACGGTTCGAGGATGCGCAGGGCAAACTTTTCCCCGACGAGTTCGTAAACATCATCCAGCAGCAGAACCTGACCTGGGAGTTTACGGAGATCATCATAACGAAGGCGCTGCGCGACCTGAAACCGCTGCTTGCCGGGCGGCCTGGCTTCAAGGTTTCTGTCAATTTTTTCCAGTCGGATCTCGAAGACGACCAGATCCAGACCGTTCTTCGGTCACCCGTTTTCGCCATGGCAGCCGAAGCCGGCCTTTCTCTGTGCTGCGAGATTCTGGAGACCGGGATCAGGTCCGGGACAAGCAGCGTCAAGTCGCTTGAGTATCTGCGCAGTATCGGCTGCCTGATCGCAATCGACGATTTCGGTACGGGCTACTCAAACCTCGCACAGATCAAGGCACTCAACCCGGACCTTCTGAAGATAGACAAGATGTTTGTCGACGATCTCGGCAGCACCACCGACTGCGCGCGAGGCGCTTTCGTTCAGGCGATTCTGAGTATCTCGACGGCACATGGCATGAAGGTCTGTGCGGAAGGTGTCGAGACCTTCGAACAGCTAGCCTCCCTCCGAAACCGCAATGTGGATTATGCGCAAGGGTACTTCTTTGCCAAACCGATGCCCATTCGCGACTTCTCCCTTTATCTTCTTGAACAGACGTTGAAAGAAACGACGGCGTCAACTGGCCACCGGGCAACCATCAAACCAGTCACGGGCTGAGCCTGTTTCCACACCCGGAATGAAGCCCCAGGAGGCCCGTTCCACAGGCTTACAGCCGCTTGCCCGTTCGAAAAACGGCGCCGTCCCCCGCACGCTCTTTCAATTTGAAGCCGGATTGATCTGTCTCAAGGTGATTGGAACGGGTTGGCGGCACCTTGTGCATCTTACAAGGAGGAAAGAATGAGCCACGTGCCACACGAACTACATGAAGAATTTCCGGAAGCCGCGGAAAAGCTGCATGCGTTGAAGACCAACGATGCCCATTTTGCCCGGCTGGCGGACGAATATCACGCGGTCAATCGTGAAGTGCATCGCATCGAGACGGATGTTGAGCCCACTTCGGACGAAGTGCTGGAAGACCTGAAAAAGAAGAGACTTAATCTGAAAGACCAGATTGCTGCCATCCTGGCTGCAGCCTCTAACACCGTGTCCTGAGCCCCTCCTTTTCAGGCCGGTGTTAAAGCCCGCGCCGTCCCCGTCCGACGGCGCGGGCCACCACCTAAAGCTCTCCGGAACAAAGTCCTTGCCCTCCAGGAGCCCAGTGGAGTGTATTTTTGTCGCGGCAATCCTGCCGCCGGAAAGCGCAGCATAACTTCAAAGAATTGAAAAAAGAAGGCGCCGCAGCTTTTCATCAAAGCCCGGCGCCAGTCTGGGGTGGAACGACCCTCATCGTTCACCCCCGATGTGGGCCTTCACGTAAACAGTTGCAAGGCAGGCCTTTGTGACGCTTGCGTGATCCGGAACCAGCGTTCCCCGACATGCTGCCTTTCACCCAAGACATCATCCATAAGCAGCGTAATGACCCGACAGGCTACTCGAAGACAATCGACATCTTCGCGTGTGCTAAAGGGCAATGCGGCCATTGGCGCATTGTGCGGCAGAAGTCTCGAAAGAGCGCATCCAAGACGTTCGACGCGATGCCCTTGAATTGAAATTCTGGGTGGAGAGCGGATTTTGGCTGCGGTCGGAACGAATGACCGACAAGGGCGGGGTGCGGGCATTTGCTGCACGTAAACCCAACGGCGGCAGCGCGGACGGAGCTGCCATTCGACTTCAAGTTTCGAATGTCGGCATGTCTCGTTGGGCTATACTTGGATGAACGTCTCACTCGGCAACGGAATGGATTGTGTTCCAAGCTGCGCCGTGCATAATGTAAATACATTTACATTTATAATCCGAGGAATTTTATGACGATCATTCACAGCATTGCCATCTCCGCTCCCCGTGGGGAGGTGTTCGCACTCTACGAGGACGTGGCATCATGGCCTGAATGGGATTGCGAGACCCAAGAGGTCTTTCTGCCTGACGGGTTACGGGAAGGATCGACGGGCTGGCTAATACCCCGGAAAGGGCCGAAGGCGCGCGTGCGCGTCACTGAGGTCGTGCCGGGACGCTCCTTCACGATGGAGGGCCAATTGCCGCTGTGCCGGATGCTCTTTGGGCACGATCTGGTGGGTGACGACGCACAGACCACCGCGACCCACTTGGTGCGCTTCTCCGGCCCTCTTAGCTTCCTATTCCGCCGGTTGATTGGCAAGGAGATCGACGCCACCCTTCCAGCGACCCTGCTCGGCCTGAAGCGGGCCGGCGAGAGTACGGCGAAAAGCGAGTGAGCGGCCAAGGCACTAGGTGGGAACCTTCGTCCCTTCCAGGGCCGCAGGCCAGCCCGGGGTTCACGCTTTGGCATGAGTTCATGCTCTGGCAGCGCGGCTTGAACGCACGTCTGAAGCCGTTCGGACTGACGCAGCCGCAGTTCGCCATCTTGGCCGTCTGTGGCTGGATGGCGCGCGACGGCCAATACGTAACACAACGAGCAGTCGTTGACTTCCTCGGCATGGACCGGATGCACGTCTCGCAGATCGCTATGCGGCTGGAGAGGGACAAGCTGATCGAGCGGCCCGCGTCGAAGGCCGATCAGCGGTCGAAGCTCGTCGAGATCACGCCATTGGGGCGCGAGCGTCTGACCGGCGCGGTGCCGGTTGTCGAAGCCTACGACCAAGAGTTCTTTGCGGCGAAGGAGGTCAAGTAGGTTGCACCCCAACGCAGCGCTTTCATTAAACGGGTAGGGCGTTCCAAAAAGGTCGCTCCTGCGCTTTGGAGCGAAACAGATGTCGGACCTAGGTCCATGTGAAATACCAGAAACTGTCGTTCATTCGCCCCGCAGCATCGGTGATTCTAGGCTCGATCCTGACCTTCGCCTCTGACTGATCGAACGACCGCTCAGGGCCGTTTGCGTCGACCAGGCACCAGCCAAGGTCAGGATCGATGTGCCGTTTCTGCGGCAAGTCCGCTTCGCGACCAAAGCTATCAAGACTCTGCAACGCCGCGAACGTCTGCTTTTCTGAAGTTGAGACAGATAACTTGACTTTAAAACTGTATATCGCGATATTGCGATATATGGATATTGATAAAGCGCTGTCAGCCCTCAACAACCCAGTTCGTCGGCAGATACTTGCCTGGCTCAAGGATCGGTCCAACTTCCCGCCAGCCCTGCCGGAACACGCTGATCTAAGCGGTGTCTGTGTTGGTTACATTCAAGAGAGGGCGAACCTCTCGCAATCGACCGTTTCAACCTACATGCGTCTGCTCAAAGATGCTGGCCTGGTCACGTCAGAACGGCATGGGCAATGGACCTTTTACAGCCGGGACGAAGACGCAATCGCGGCGGTGCTGAGTGTTTTGGCAAAGGAGTTATAGAGATGAACGTCAGCGAACCTCTGGTCCTGCCAAATGGTGTCACACTGAAAAATCGCATCGTGAAATCCGCGATGTCGGAAGCCCTTGCGGACGAATACAACAATCCGACGCAAGCCCAGATTGACCTCTTTGCCCAATGGAGCGCAGGTGGTGCCGCACTGTTGATCACCGGGAACACACCTGTTGATCGGATGCACCTCGAACATGCAGGTAATTTCGTGCTGGACCCCGGTTCAGACATGGAGCGCGTTTCAGCCCTTGCCGCAGCGGGCAAGAGCGGTGGTGCCAAAATCCTTGCTCAGCTTGCTCATGCCGGACGGCAAACACCCGAGGCAATAAATGCCCAGCCGACATCCATATCGGACGTCCAGCTGGATTTACCCGGCTATGGCAGGCCGACCCCGGCGAGCGAGGCCGAATTTGACGAGATCATCGCAAAATTCGTGCGGTCTGCCGGGATTGCACAGGAGGCGGGATTTGATGGTATCGAGATCCATGCTGCACACGGATACCTTCTGAGTTCTGCGCTGTCGCCTCGGATAAACACCCGTACCGACCGTTGGGGCGGTCCATTGGAAAACAGGGCACGGTTGGCAATCGAGGTCGTCAAGGCGGTTCGACAAGCGGTTGAGCCGGGCTTCATTGTCGCCGTCAAACTGAACTCATCCGATTTCCAGAAAGGTGGTTTCGACCACGCCGAGGCTGTTCAAGTCGCGGTCATGCTGGAAGCAGAGGGGGTAGATTTCATCGAGATCTCGGGCGGCAATTTTGAAGAGCCGACGGCATACCAGCATGCTTCGAAAAGCGGATCGACCCAGATCCGCGAGGCCTATTTTCTGGACTATGCCGCTGCGATCAAAGCAGCCTTGACTATTCCCCTGATGGTCACCGGCGGCTTTCGATCCTCCAGTGTCATGAACGACGCCATTTCCAGCGGCAAGACCGACCTGATCGGGATAGGGCGTCCCTTTATTGCCGATCCGGGGTTCGCTGCCAAATTGCTCAACGGTGAGATTGAGAAAGCACCCGCAGTTGAACAGGATTTCCCGCCCGCTGACACACTGCCGCGCGGTGCGGTTCTCAATTGGTTTTGCACACAGATCGCGCTTGCCGGAAAGACAGGGGCACCGGACCTCGACATGCCACTTGTGGCCGGGCACGAGAGCTACTTGAACCAAATCAAACTGGCCACCGACCGGCTGCTCGAAGCAAGACGCAATTGATTTCCGTCTCAACGAAGGCTCTCTGAAGTTCAACCGATAGCGGTCATTCCATCAGAGTCGATGAAAGGCAGGTTTATCCACTCGCTGGGCCTTGATTTACCGGCCGATGGATCCCGGCTTTCGCTTTGGGTGTGGGTGCTCGATACCTGCGTATGATCACGGGTGCCGGCTTGCCCGCACCCGACATCGCTTGACCCGCACGCGGGGCTGTTCTTTTGTGGAGCGAGTTCACTTAGGATCAGACCATGACCCTTGTTCGCCTCTGCCTGCTTCTGCCCGTTTTCTTCTCGTCCGCGGCATTCGCCGCCGATCATTGCATTGATGTTCAGGCCAAACGCGGCTGGCAGCAATTGTCGCTGCCTGTCGGCCAGATCACAGGTGTGCGCTATTCCGGCGGCTGGAGCGTTATTGCCAGCACGTACAGGGCGGTAGGGCCACGCGGTTACTCCGGTGAAGACGCCCGCAAGCTCGGCCCCCTTTACGGCTATAAATTCGACCAGGCCTACGCTTTCGGCGAAATGCTGGTGCGTGACCAGGCTGGCCGCATCGTGCCCTTCGCGGAATTTGCCGCGCTTGCCGTCAACACGCGCGACCCGTCCGGGGTCTATGCCTTCCGCATCAACGACAAGGACATTGCCTTGCCGGACAATGCCGGCGCGATCCGCGTGTGCATTTCCATGCGCTGAACCGCGCATACCCAAGCGTTTTCCCATCCCTGCCCCGAACGGACCCCGCTCTCATGACCCAGAAAACCATTCTCATCACCGGTGCGGCCCGCGGCATTGGCCTTGCGACGGCAAAGCTGATGCTCGCACGCGGCTGGCAGGTTGCCATGCTGGACCGGGATGCGGACGAACTCGCGATTGCCTCCAAGGGGCTGGAGGGGGCCGTTCCGTTGGTTTGCGATGTCTCCATCACCGATCAGGTCGAGGCGACGATTCCCAATCTCCTGCAACAGTTCGGCCGGCTGGACGCGGTGGTGAACAATGCTGGTGTTGCGGAATTCGGCCCCATAGAAGAGACCAATTTTGCCATGTGGCGCCGGGTGATGGAAACCAATCTGGATGGCGTGTTTCTGGTCTCCCAGGCAGTCATACCCGCTCTGAAGGGAACCCGTGGCGCAATCGTGAACATTGCCTCGATCTCCGGCCTTCGTGCCTCCACGCTGCGGGTCGCCTACGGCACATCCAAAGCTGCAGTCATCCAACTGACGAAGCAACAGGCGGCGGAACTTGGCGAATACGGCATTCGCGCCAATTGCGTCTGCCCCGGCCCGGTGCGCACCAAGCTCGCTATGGCGGTGCACAGCCAGGAGATCATCGACGCCTATCACGATGCCATTCCACTCAACCGCTATGGGTCGGAGACCGAGATCGGCGAGGTTATTGCGTTCCTGTGTTCGGAGCAGGCCAGTTATGTCACCGGTCAGGTGATCGCCTCCGATGGCGGTTTTGTAAGCACGGGGGTTGGCCTGCCGGCGCTTCGTAAGTAAGCCTCAGTCGATTTTCAGAAAGACACAGCGCCGCACCACTGGGCGGTTTGCGGCCTTGTGGGTGCAATCCTTTTTCCGGACCGCCCCTTCGGGCCGGTACTTGTCCATGACGGCATCCAGACTGTCGTTGGTGATAGCGGCATTGGCCCTTTGCAGGCAGGGCAGCAGAATAGACTTGTTCGCGCGTTGCCGGGCACCGCTGGGATGTTTGCCCGGTTCCGGATTGACCGGTTTGAAACACTCGATGAAGACCGCTTCCTCGATCCCGAGGTCCGCTGCAATCCGGTCAGTTAGGCGGTTCGGGTCGTTGTCCGCAAGAGCAGGACTTGCGAGAAACAGCGAGGCAAAGACAATGATGAAGCGCATCTTGTAAACTCCTAAATCTCAACCGACTTTCGGAGACGGACTTCCGGTTCATGCACCACTCTAGACGGTCCGAAATTTCAGGATGTGATAGTCGTCACATTTTTTTCGAAAAGGGCTTTTTTCTCAAGACTGGGCGTCGGCCGGCGCCCGAAACCCATTTTTCAGCGGTCGGGCAGAAAATGCGCAGCGACCTGGCGCTGGTGTGGCCGGGCGCGATGTTCGAACAGATAAATCCCCTGCCATGTTCCAAGCGCCATCCGCCCTGCGGAGACAGGAATGGAAAGCGAAACCGGCATGATCGCGGCCTTGATGTGGGCGGGCATATCGTCCGGCCCTTCCAGCGTGTGCACGAGATACTTCATGGAAGGGTGATCGGCGGGCGGAATGAGCCGCTCGAAAAACGCCTTCAGGTCCTTCTGCACATCCGGATCGGCATTTTCCTGGATCAGCAGCGAACAGGACGTGTGGCGAACGAACAGGGTGAGCAAACCATCGTCTGCCCCTGTTTCCGCAAGCCAGTCCGCCACTGAAGGAGTGAATTCGTAAAGCCCCTGCCCGCGCGTTCCGAGTGCGAATCTGGTTTGCATTGTGTACTCCAACGACCGTGCTGCGCCCTTGCTCTGGCTGAGGCGATCCACGTTAAGGTTGCAATTGTGGGCCAAGACAGCCATTTCAGGGAGGCCTGCCGACATCCTGCCTGACTATCCCCTCCGAGGCCCTGATGCCAAGTCCCCGAAAGAAGATCCTGATTGCCTCCCTCGGCACGCGAGGTGACGTTCAGCCGTATGTTGCCCTTGCCAAAGAGCTGACAAGGCTCGGGGCTGACGTCGTAGTGACGACGGGAGAAGGCTTCGATGACATGATCACGGCCGTCGGTGCGCGGTCACGGCCCGTCCCGCTGAACTATCAGACCCTTTTGCGAGGGGAAGACACACAGGCTGCGCTTTTCACCTTGAAGGGGAAAATCCGCGCAGCGCGCCAGAGCATGGATCTGCAAAAGGAGGCTGCGCGCTGCCTCTGGGATATTGGAACGCACGAGCGGCCCGATCTCATTCTCTTCAACCTGAAGGCAACGGTCCTCACCCTGGTGGCGCGACATCTGAACGTGCCTGCCCTGCCGACGGTGCTTCAGCCTGTTTCCGCCGCAACAGGCGCCTTCCCCCTGCCCCTTTTCGGGCTGCCCGATCTTGGGCCTTTCCTCAACCGTCAAAGCTATAGTGTGGGGCGTCTCCTGATGCGGCTCGGCATCGCGCCGCTTGCGAAGGCTGTTGAAGGCCACGCAGGACTAGAAGCCGCGCAAGCCCCAAACAGCGATCTGTTGGGCGGCGATCTGATGGATGGTCATATGCCCGGTGGCGGGGCGCCTCTTTCCCTCCAGGCTTTTTCCCGTGCCCTTGTGCCAACGCCCCCGGACTGGCCGGCAAACACCTGGGCCTGCGGCTATTGGCTGACCGAACCCGATCCGGGGTATGTGCCGCCGGAAGACCTGGCCGCATTTCTGGAAAGCGGCCCTGCGCCGATTTATCTGGGGTTCGGCTCCATGCCCAGCAGGAACCCCGGAAAACTGACTGAAACCGTGCTCGCCGCGCTGGAACAAACCGGCCACCGCGCCATTCTGGCCACCGGCTGGGGAGGATTGTCCGGGAAGGATCTGCCGCCAGCAGTGTCAAAGCGCATCTTCCTGCTGGAGAAAGCGCCCCATAGCTGGCTTTTCCCACGCTGTGCGGCAGTCGTTCACCACGGTGGTGCCGGCACCACTCACGAAGCCCTGCGCTGGGGCAAACCTTCGCTTGTCTGTCCAGTTTTCGGCGACCAGCCTTTCTGGGGCAACCGGGTTCACAGGGCCGGAGCCGGGCCTGCCCCAATCCGGCAGAAATCGCTCATACCCTCGAAACTTGCCCGGGCCCTGATGCAGCTTGAAGACCCTGTCTACCGTGTCGGTGCGAAACGGGCGGCCGACATGATGGCAGGCGAGCCGGGAGCACAGGGCACGGCCAAGCGGCTGCTGACGATGATCGGCGCCGAAAACGCCTGACACCGCGGCCTGATCTCACCGTTGCGTCCATCACCGCTTTACTCGTTTGACAATGCCTTTTCGGACCGGAAGGCCGTTGCAAGAAACCGCGCCATGCAGGCGACCCGCTCGACCGACCGAAGATCGGGATGGGTCAAAACCCAGAGCTCGTTTGCCGGTACCTCGGTGGCAATGGCAAGTTTCCTCAAACCGTCTCGCGCCACATCCATTGGAAGCAGGCAGAGCCCCAGCCCCTTGCGCGCCAGGGCGGCCATGGTCATCAGATCATCACTGCGAACAACGACCCTGTCGCGCAGCGATCTGTCCATCTGCAGAAAGCCGGGCCGCTGCGACAGCAATCCGCTTGCGCCAATCAGATCATGGGAGGAAAGGTCGGCGGCACTTGCCGGACTGCTCTTGCGATCCAGATAGGTTTGACTGGCGAAGTAGGCCCAGGGGATATCGGCGACCTTGCGTCCGATCAGGTGTTCGGGCGGAGATGTTGTGACACGCAGGGCGATCTCGGCTGCCCTGCTGGACATGTTCATCTCCTCGTTCGAGGTTAGTAGCTCAACCGTGATGTCGGGAAACCGGGCTTTGAAGTCCAGAAGATATCCAGGCAGAAAGTGGAGCGCGAAACTCGCCGGGGCCGTCAGCCGAATGCGCCCTTTCAATGCCAGGTCCGCGCCCGAAATCCGCCGGTCGATGTCTTCCATCGCGACGACGACGGACTGCGCCAGATCCAGAATTTCAGTTCCCGCCTCGGTGGGGCCGTAACGGCCCTTCACCTTTTCGAACAATCTGGACCCTAGCTGGTCTTCCAGCGCGCGGATGTGCCGGAACGCCGTTGCGTGGCTGATAGCGAGCTTTGCCGCAGCCTTTGCGAGGCTGCCGGTCTCGGAAACCGCATGAAACGTTCGAAGGTAGTTCCAGTCCATCAAGATCTTTCAAATTTGAAAATTCATGGCTCATTTCTGCCTATTCCAATCATTTTTGCAAACATCTAAATCGATCGTGCCGGCACCGCACATCACTTTTCAGGAGCAAGACATGATCGGATACACATCCTTGGGAACAAATGACCTGAAGCGGTCAGCAGCGTTCTATGACGCTCTGTTCGCCGAACTGGGCGGGCAACGGCTGATGGAGTTTGATGACTTCATCGTCTGGTCCGGTCAGCCGGCTGGTGCCGCCTTTTCCGTGCACATTCCCTATGACGGCAAACTGGCGACCGTCGGCAATGGTGTCATGATCGCGCTGTCGGCCAGCAGCCGCGCGCAGGTTGACGCGGTCTACCGCAAGGCCATCGAGCTGGGCGCAGCAGATGAAGGCAAACCCGGCCAACGCGCCGACAACGGCTTTTATGCCGCCTATTTTCGGGATCCGGACGGCAACAAACTGAACGTTCACCACATGGTCTGATTTCGCCCCCTGGAGCGGTCAACGGCGTTGATCGCTCTTTCCTTTTTGGCTGCAGCCTGACACAACTAGTCAGCCCGTCGAAAAGGAGTCACCGGTCCGTGTTTCCCGCCCGTTATACCGTTTTCATTCTCTGCATCGCCCTCGCGCTCGTTGGACTTGTCCTAACGTTAGCCCTGAGCGGCTACTTCGTCTGGCCCTTTCTGATCTTTGCCGTCCTGTCGGCAATCGGTTATTACGACGTTCGACAGACGCGTCATGCGATCTTGCGCAACTACCCGGTGGCCGGTCATTTCCGCTTTCTGTTCGAGTCGATCCGCCCCGAACTGCGCCAGTATTTCTTTGAAAGCAACCAGGATGGCCGCCCCTTCTCACGCGAGCGGCGCTCCATGGTCTACGACCGGGCGAAAGACATCGAGGATGTTCTGCCGTTCGGGACGGAACTCAACGTTTACGACACGTCCCATGCCTGGGTGAACCATTCGATCTGTCCCAAGCCGCACAACCGAGAAGACATGCGGGTGACCATCGGCGGACCGGACTGCAAGCATCCCTATTCCGCTTCCCTCTACAACATTTCGGCCATGAGTTTCGGCTCGCTTTCCGGCAATGCCATCCTTGCACTGAACAAGGGGGCCAAGGCGGGCAACTTCTATCACGACACCGGTGAAGGCAGCGTTTCGCGCTATCACCGGCAGGGCGGCGGCGATCTGGTGTGGGAGCTTGGCAGCGGCTATTTCGGTTGCCGCACGGATGATGGCAACTTCGATGCCGACAAATTCGCCAAGCAGGCCGCAGATCCGCAGATCAAGATGATCGAAATCAAGATGAGCCAGGGCGCCAAGCCGGGTCATGGCGGCCTTTTGCCGGGGCCGAAAGTGACGGAAGAAATCGCCGAAGCGCGGGGAGTTCCGGTCGGTACGGACTGTGTTTCGCCCGCCGCCCATTCCGCCTTTTCAACTCCGATCGAACTGCTTCACTTCATTGCCAAGTTGCGGGACCTTTCCGACGGCAAACCGGTGGGCTTCAAGCTGTGCATCGGCCACCGGTGGGAGTTTATGGCCATCGTCAAGGCCATGCTGAAAACCGGCATCAAACCCGACTTCATCGTGGTTGACGGCGCCGAAGGCGGCACAGGCGCAGCGCCGTTGGAGTTTGCCAATCATCTGGGTACTCCGCTGCGCCAAGGGCTCACGTTTGTTCACAACTGTCTGGTCGGCACGGGCCTGCGCGAGGATATCCGCATTGGGGCCAGCGGCAAATTGATCAGCGCATTTGACATTGCCGCCGCCCTGTCACTTGGAGCCGACTGGGTCAACTCCGCTCGTGGCTTCATGTTCGCCGTCGGCTGCATCCAGTCCCAGAACTGCCATACCAACCGTTGCCCGACCGGTGTCGCCACACAGGACCCCAAGCGCCAGAAAGCCCTGGTGGTTCCCGACAAGGCTCAGCGTGTCACGAACTTCCATAACAACACCCTCAAGTCGCTCCGGGATTTCTCCGCCGCTGCAGGGCTCAGCCATCCGAACGAATTCAAGCCGGAGCATGTCTACCTGCACGAGGGTCTTCGCGAAATCATGCCGGCCAGCGTCGCCCTCAACTGGCTGAAGAAGGGCGCACTTCTGGAGCAATCGCACAACATTCCGGGCTTTTCGACCTATTGGGAAATGGCGGAAGCGGAAAGTTTTAGTGCGGTCAAGTCGGTTGAAGCCGCAAAGTCCGGCCACCACGCCTGACGGCGCAGGACATCCGTCCGCCTTCTGCTCAAGGAAAGGTTCCGGACATGGCGGTGGCACGGACGAAAGACGGGCGCATGCGGGCCACTCGCATGATTTCGAAGGCCGAACCTTCCCCTATGTCTAGGGCGGAACGTCAGGCGAGTTGACCTGCCAGCCCACCCACGAAGTCCCCCGCTTCATGGGAGCGAATAACCGCATGGCGGACGAGGTCGTCAAAATGGCTGGCAAAAAGCTGGACATGCCGTGTGTTGGAAAAGGCAAGGTAGCGCTGCCCCAGATAGAGCGCCGCCCACTTCTGACCGAAGACGGTAAAAGGTGCAGAGAAGCGGTCCGTGGCGCCGAAGAGATGCAGACGCAGCGAGGGATAAAGCTCACTCAAGGTGCGGCCCATGACCTCCAGTTGCTCGCGGCGCTGATCGACCGGCAAGCCCTGCCACATCCCCTCCCCACGCGCGAAGCCCTCCAAGGCCTCTTTTGACAGAGCGATCTCCATGTCCGACTCAGCCCGGCTGAGAAGCGCTCTCTGGTCCCGGGTGCCGGTAATGGCCTGATCGGCGGTGCGCAGTGTCTCACCCGAGTATTCAAAGGCAAGAACCGCTTCGGTCTTCAGCACATCCGGCAGATTTGCCGGCACATGCCGGATTTTCGCCCCGACCGCGTCGCGGTACCAGGCAAGCAGGTGTTCATCAACAGGATGCCGGTCGGTCTCGGCCACCTGCACTGCCTGATCCAGGATTTCGGCCGCAGCCCCGCGGTGGGTGGACAGGCCAAGCAGCCAGTCAGAGGAAACGCTGAGCGCGGTCGCAATGGCTGCCAGCGCCTGTCCGTTGGGCAGGCGCGGCGCATCTTCCGACAGCAGCTGGGATACCGTTGACCGGTCGAGGCCCGCCCCGCGTGCCAGGTCCGACCGGTTCATATCCCGGCTGCGGAGTGCATCCGACAGGCGTTCACGAAAAAGTTCGGCGCGGTCTCTCTTGTCCATGAGAGGAGTATTGTCAGCCAGGTTTCGGAAAATCAACAAAGGGCGGACAATTTCTCAAAGCGGGCGCTTTGGTTCTGGCAGGCAGCGCCTGCCCCCGGACGTCCGACCCGACAAACAAGTGAGAAACACTCAGGGAAAACCGTTCGTTTGCTCTATTCCGCAGCGCTCAAGGTAAGGAACCCGCCTGATTGCCGTTCCCACAGCGCGGCATAGAGCCCTCCGGATGCGAGCAGTTCCCGGTGCGTGCCTTCTTCGGCAACCCGGCCCTCGTGCATCACGACCAGCCGGTCCATGGCGGCGATCGTCGACAGACGGTGAGCCACGGCTAGTGTCGTACGCCCTTCCATCATGCGGGTAAGGTTCTGCTGAATGGCAAGTTCGGCTTCGCTGTCGAGAGCGGAGGTTGCCTCGTCGAGGATCAGAATCGGCGCGTTCTTCAGCAGCACCCTGGCGATGGTGATGCGTTGACGCTGCCCGCCGGAGAGCTTGACCCCCCGATCTCCCACATGGGCATCAAGCCCCGTTCGGCCCTTGCTGTCCTTTTGTTCCTCGATGAAATCGAGCGCTTCGGCAGCCCGGGCAATTGCCCGGACCTCCTCGTCGGGGGCTTCGGGGCGGCCATAGCGGATGTTGTCGCGGATCGACCGATTCAGGAGGGAAATATCCTGTGTAACGACGCCGATCCGGCTGCGAAGAGACGCCTGCGAGACATCGCGCACATCCTGACCGTCAATCAGGATCGCCCCTTCGGTGACGTCCCGCAATCGCATCAGCAAGGACACCGCCGTCGACTTGCCTGCCCCTGACAGACCGACAAGACCGACGCGCTCTCCCGGTTTGATGGTCAGATTAAATCTGTCGAGAACGGGCTTCCGGTCGCTCTGGTAGGCGAAGGACACGTTGTCGAAGCGGATCTCCCCGGCGTTGACGTTGAGATCACGGGCATCCGGACGGTCGACGATGGCCGGCCGGCTCGTCATGATCGGCATGGCGTCGCGGATCGTGCCGAGCGTGCTCGTAATCGACTGGCCGATGCCAATAAAACTGCTTGAGGCATGAGACAGCGAGCGCGTGACGGTGAGCGCGGCGACAAAGTCGCCAATCGAGACCCATCCACCCACCATGCCCCAGAAACCGATGACCACCACGGCCAGGATCAAAAGCACGTTGAGAAAGTAGACGCCGCTGTCGGTCAGGATATAGGACCGGTTCTCGCTGTGCCTGGTATCGATTGTCTCGCCAATGACCTTGCGGATGGCGCCGGCTTCAGAATCCTCCGCAGCGAACAGCTTGACCATGGCGATATTCGAATAAACGTCGGTCATCGCCCCGGTGGCCCTGGAGTTTGCCGCCGCCACCTTGGCAGAGCGCTGTAGATACGCCGGGATTGCCAGCCAGGCGACGAGGATATTCGCGCAGATCCAGAAAAGCACCGGAATGGCCAGCGGCCAGGCCATCGCCAGCAGCAGCAGAAACGAGCCGCCGAACTGGATGACCAGGAACGGAATCGTTTCGATGGCCAGCATCATCTGCCGGTGAACCGACATGGTGACCTGGGCAATGCGGGAGGCGACCTGACCGGCGAACGTGTCTTCGAAAAAAGCCAGGTCCTGGGCTTCCACAGCCTTGTGCGCCTGCCAGCGCATCGCTGCCGGCAGAAGAATGCGCACGGTCTGCAAGGCGAAAGTCTGCCGCAGAAGAAAGGCAAGCGGATCAATGATCACGAAGAGCAGGAAGAAACCGGCCAGGATCGTCACATTGTCCTTCAGAAAGGCCTGCGCACCGGCCTCCGTCACCCCGTCGACAACAAAGGCGATTGCCCAAATGCCGGCAAGGCCGAGACCGGAGGAAATCATTGCCAGACAGCAGACGATCACCAGCTGCGAACGGAACATCTTGGCGAAATGCCAGACAAGCGTCAGCGGTCCGTCGTCCGGTAGCGGCGTGACGGGCAGTTCCAGCGGTTTGATGTGGGTTTCGAACGGATGAAAATACCGATCGATGAGCCGCGCGAGCAGCGGCTGGGCGATTGACACGCACTTTACTCCTTGAGCAGGACCGGAGCCGGATCAGGCCGCGGGCTCGATCCTGTAAACACATCGTCGGCTACCGGAGAGCTGATGTTCCGTTCTCTCGACCGACACACCGGGTCCAAGTACATCCTTGAAAAGATTGAGCTCCGACCGGCAAAAGCCCTGACAGGCCGTTGCCGCGGCGCAAATCGAACAATGATTTTCGATGAGCAGATACCCCGCCCCCTCCGGCACCAGGTCGGCCATGTATCCTTCGCGGTTGCGCAGATCGGCAAGCACTTCCAGCTTGCCGCGCAGATCCGGCGCCTTGCCGACCGCTTCCGAATAGGTTTTCCAGCTTTGCGCTTCGCGGTGGGCGATCAGTTTGTCGACACCTTCGGCGCCGAAGATATCGTTGAGGCCGTTGATCAGTCCGAGCACCAGATTGGAATGATTGTCCGGAAACTGCTTGTGCCCGTCCGGTGTCAGGTCCCAGACCCGCTTGGGCCGACCAACAGAGCCTTTCAGGTCCTCAAAGTCCACCAGTCCATCCTGCAGCAAACCATCCAGATGCTGGCGGGCAGCCACGGACGTCACTTTCAATCCCCTGGCAAGGTCTGCCGCAGTCTGCGGGCCGGAGGATTTCAACGCGTTCAAGAGCCGGGTTCGAGTACGATCTGCCATGGATGACTATATAGCGTAGTTTCGAGATAAAAAAATAGTCTGCTTATCTTATTCCCGAAGCCCGTCGCGCGATGCGTCGAGTAATAGCTGACGTCCGCCGGCCTTGACACACGGTTGTTGCGATCGCCCTGAAATGGCATCTCCGGACCAGCAGGCCTTGGCGCCTCCTCGTCGGATTCGTTTGTTTCCCTGGCTCCCGCCCCCACAAATTCCGTTAGGCACCCACCATTCATCCGGGGTCCTTTTCTCGGCAATTTTAGCCATGTGAAATTTTTCGCTGCAGACGATGACAAACGGCTCAACAGGAACCGTTCGGTAATAAACTCCATGTATCTGAGTGCGAATACATAGAGCTGTCGGAAAGTCACATTGATTTCCGAAAAAATTGGATACATGATCCAGCGGGAACACTTTGATAAATTAAAAATCTTTTTGACCCTGGCACCATCAGCGAAACACAAGACGACTACGGTCAACATCAGAGCGATGAACAAAAACATTTTCGATCTGACTTTGATCTTTGAATATTAGCACTACAAAACCGCAGGTTACCTGTCGAATTATCAAACGCTTTAGCAGTCAAAAAAGACCTAAAGTCACGAAAGCTGATGAAATAACTATTCTTTATCCCATTTCGATTAGAAGAATATCAATGGAGAAAATGATGGAAAAAATCCGGACTTTTCTAAGATGGATGATGATCGATCCAAGCCATCCGGAAATAGCGCAGGCTCAGTACAATGAGCTCAAGACCCAGATTCCATCGCTCTATGCTCTCCTCATGGTCAATGCGGTTGCGGTTGCCTATACCCACTACGACGTTGCGCCGACCTATCTGACAGTCGGAATTCTTGCGCTGATCCTGCTCATCACCACGCTGCGCCTGGCGACATGGCTACGCGCCCGAAACATTGAGCTCGCTCCGCAAGAGGCCATCCGCAAGATCCGGCAAACTGTCATTCTCGGCAGTGTGTTGTCAGTCATCTATATTTCATGGTCGCTCAGCCTGGACGGCTACGGCGGGCCCATGGAGCGCGGACATGTTGCGCTTTTTATCGCCATCACTGTCATCGGCTGCATCTTCTGCCTGATGCATCTGCCGCAGGCGGCCCTAATGGTCATGGTCATCGTGACCGTCCCGTATCTGGTGTATTATCTTGGTCAGAAAGAGGATGTTTACACCGCCATAGGGCTCAACATCTTCCTGGTCTGCCTCGTTGTTCTGCAGGTCCTCCTGAACGGATACAGGGGGTTTTGCAAGCTGATCGTTTCGCAGTCGGAGCTGGCCGCCAAGCAAAGAGAAACCGAGCTTCTCAATGCGGAGAACTCCAAACTCGCCCAGACCGACGCCCTTACCGACCTTCCCAACCGTCGCCACTTCTTCACCAGGCTTGAAAGCCTGATCGATGAGGTGAACGGCACGGACAGGAAGTTTGCCGTT
Organism: Stappia sp. BW2; assembly: GCF_008107695.1. Lineage (GTDB taxonomy): Bacteria > Pseudomonadota > Alphaproteobacteria > Rhizobiales > Stappiaceae > Roseibium. The sequence goes on from NZ_VIRG01000066.1 coordinate 548,152, forward strand.
GGTGTTGTCGACCTCGACCGGTTCAAGCCCATCAACGACACCTATGGCCACCAGTTGGGCGATCAGTTGCTGATGGAAGTCGGCCTGCGTCTGAAAAACCTTGGAATACCGGGCCTCGAGGTCTGCCGCCTTGGCGGTGATGAATTCGGTTTTCTCTATCTCGGTGACCTCAATGAGGCGGCACGCACGGGACAATCCATCTGCGAGCGGATCAGCCGCCCCTACCGGATCGGCGAACTGCAGGTGTCCGTTGGAGCGTCCTGCGGCATCGCATTTTATCCGGATGCCGGAACGTCCGCCCATGTGTTGTTCGACCGGTCCGACTACGCCCTTTACAATTCAAAGACCAGCGTGCGTGGCCGAACCACCGTCTACTCGGCGGAACACGAAGCCCGTATTCGCTCGGAACGGGCGATTGAAGCTGCCCTGCAGAGCGCCGATCTTGCCAACGAATTCCAGGTCTATTTCCAGCCTGTGATCCAATTGCCGGACCGCTTCGTTGTCGGCTTTGAGGCGCTTGCGCGGTGGGACAGCCCGCAATTGGGCAGGATTGCCCCGGACAAGTTCATCCCTATTGCCGAGCGCGCCGGCCTGATCCATCGGCTGACCCTGTCGCTGTTCGAAAAGGCGGTCGACCAGATCAAGAGCCTGCCCGGTGCACTCTCCCTGTCGTTCAACCTTTCCGCACACGATGTCACGTCGTCGGAAACCGTGGCTGCGCTTCTCGAGATCATACGCCGCGCGGGTGTAAGTCCCCGGCAAATCACGTTTGAAATTACCGAGACATCCGTGATCGGCAGCTACGAAGCGGCCGAGACCTGTCTGCAGCTTCTTCGAAAGGCCGGCGTCAAACTGGCGCTGGATGATTTCGGCACAGGCTATTCCAGCCTTGGCTACCTTCACCGGCTGCCCATCGACTGCGTCAAGATCGACCGCAGCTTCGTTTCCGGCATCAAGGACCCGATCGCAAGCGGCGTCATCACATCAATCGTCAATCTGTGCCGATCGATGAAGATGTCCTGCGTGGTGGAAGGCGTTGAGGAGAGCCATCAACTGGAGTTGCTGGAGGCCATGCGTTGCAGGCTGGTTCAAGGATTTCACTTCAGCGCGCCCCTGCCGTTCGAAGACATTCTGACAAGCACCAGGGAAAATGGAACGGTTGCGGGCCTTCCCTTGTCCGGAACAACTTCCGCCAACAGCATTCAGTTTTTCCGCGCCTGACGGGCACCCCGCAACAGACTTGCGGCGCAACAGACTGTTTCAAGACTTTGGCTACGCCTTCCCGGTCCTCCCACCCGATTCAAGGAAACCCTTCATGACTGGCGGCACCAAACGTCAGAAAGACATGCGCAAGGCACTGCGGGTTCTCTTGCCGCGTATTCCCTTTTCGGATGCGGAAGCCATCCTAGAAGGAGCGCTGGCCGGCCATCTGCGTCACCTGCCACCTTCCATTGCCCTGTGGCAGGCCACCACCAGCCATGTCCGCCACGCGCTGACCGACTACGAGATGCTGCTGGACGAGGGCTATGATCGCGACGCTGCCCGGTTCTTCGTTCTGGACGACATGAACGATGTGCTCAGTTCCTGGGGCTGTGCGAAACGGCTTGATGCTGACGATCCGTCCTTGTCCGAGGACTGACACCGCCGGAGCACGGCGCACCTAGTACAGGTCTACGCGTCACACACGTCCCGAGTGCCATTAGCCCACGGCCCGCCCCACTGCGCCTGCCGCTTTTCAGGAAGCCGGCAGGACTACGGATACCGGGCTCAGGAGATCACGGCCGCCGAGCGATCAGGTCGATCTCGACCAGCGCATCGACGGCAAGGCCCGACACACCGACACAGGTCCGGCCAGGCAATTTGCCGGGTTCGAAAAACGACCGGTAAGTGTCGTTCATCGCCTGATAGTCGCGCTTGAATTCGGTCAGATAGACACGAATAAAGGTCGTATTTTCAAGACCTAGCCCGAGGCCGCTCAAGACGAGCTTCAGGTTTTCCATCACCCGCACGGTCTGCGCCTCGATGCCCTCCGGCAGCGGGGCGTCCGGGTCGTCCGGCAGGGTTGGCATCTGGCCCGTTACAAACACCCAGCCGTCAATTTCAACGGCATGGGAAAAAGGGGCAACCGGCTGCGGTGCCTGGTCAATCATGTGATGGATCGGAAGCATGGAGGCTCCTGTTGGAAGAATATGACAGAGCGTCACCCAAGGTGTGAACACATAAATGAAGGTGAAATGGTTTGAGGCGGACAGGTCTTCGTCAAGGCGCACAAGCGCAGGAAATGTGGCTCATTTTCAAGCTTTCGCAACGCTGAGGAGTACCGGTCCGGCCAAATCAGAAGGACATGAAAACGGCTTCACCGCGTGTCGTCAGCCTGCTTGGCCGGGCCAAAAGCCCGCTCCACACACGCTTCCTGACGCGGCTCACCATGTCTAATGCCATTTCGTCTTCATTTGTGAGTCCATACCCTAGAGAAATTAGCACCATCCGGGAAACAGGTTTAGCTTGCGTCTTGCTTCGAAAATCAGATGCGCTCGTAAATCCACTGTTCGGGAACATGAGCGGTGACCGTCTCACCAGCCGTAACCTGCCCCGGAATTTCGACATAGCCAACAAGGCCTCGCTGGCGCTTCGCCTTTTGCGGAAATAACAGATCCAGCCCTTCTCCGCCCGGATTGGCTTCGGCTATCGCGGCGCCCGCGAAACGACAGGGTCTGTTTTCACCGTCCACACGAATAACCGCGCCGCCCTCGAAGACCAGCCGGGTGCGCGGCGGCACCATTGTAAGGTTTGGAATGCCGGACAAGATGATGTTGCCGCCGATCCATTCGCCCTTCATTTCCGGCAGGCCCATGCGGGTGGCAATCAAGGAAAGTTCCTCGGTGGACAGGATCGAAATCTGGCGTTCGTTGCACATCTCGGTGCCGCGCGGATAATAGGGTTCGCGGCCACCGGACTTGCGGGTGTATCCACTGTGCCGATCTCCCGAAATGCCTTCAAACGTCAGCTCCAGCGCGTCTGTCGCCGACGTTCTGAAGTCTTCTGCAGTGGTTGTCTGCAAGACACTCTCCACCTTGCCGTCGGTCCTGAATGCCGGCGTGATCCGAAAGTCATCGGCAAGAAGCTCGAGCTGGTCTGTCATGAAGGTCTCCTGTAGCTGTCGAGGGCCAATGCTAGGGCGTGGACACCTTCCTGACCAACGAAACTCCTTGATGTTTACATAAACGCGGCGGATGGATCCGCAACGCCGGGAATTTGAGCTGGGCACATCATTTCAGGCAGGGCCGGAGAAGAACGTCTCCTTGCGCAATCCGTCGAGGCACCTCACGACCTTCCGGGCATGATAGAGCATCGCGACCCAGCCGGTTTCAAGCGCGAGATTGCCAGTTGCGCCTTCGGGTATCGCTGCCATCCAGTCGTCCTCCAGACCCGGAACGGACTGCCTTGGACGTCCGTCAAGGACGGCAGAAAACTCGTCTTCCAGGCGTTTGTCCATCCGGGCGACAAGTGCATCTATTCCGGACTGGCCCGGACTTTCTCCCTTTTCCCGCATGACGTCCGAGCGGGCTTCGCGGTAAAGCACCACATATTGGGCCAGCACGATCACCAGCACGTTAAGGTCGCTGGCAGAGCGCGTAAACGACGACCACGGCGCCTGCTCGATCCGATAGGATTTGGCGGTGGCGATCAGCGTGCTGGCCGCCGTTCGAAGCCGGGCAAGGTCCTGAAGGTCCGTCTCGGCCCGGCCGCCTTCTGCCCTCAGGCAACTCCGACAGGCGTTGAGGTAATCGGACGCAAGCCCTGCAAAACTTGCACCGGTGCGGTTGGGAAACAGCAACCATGCCGCAGCAAGACCGACACCTGCGCCGATCATCGTGTCGTAGAGACGTGACCAGAGTTCAACGATGGGCAGATGTTCCAGAGTCTGCAGCCCCATGACCACCAGAAAACTGATGATGCCGGATGCAATTGCGTAATTGCGGTCGAGGAAAACGATGACAACGGGTATGGCAAGAACAACAAGCGCGAGCCGGACGGACGGAAACTCCGACAGGGCCGGATCGACCAGCATGGCCAGAACAACGCCGCCCGCCGTCCCGCCGATCCGCTGTGCGGTTCGAAGCAGCGTCGCCCCGAGGCTGTTCGAAAGCACGATGATGATGGTAAGCGTGACCCAATAGGCGTGATTGAGATTGAACGCGAGCCCCAGGGAAAAACCTATTCCGGCCGCGGCACCCGCCTGAAGCGACAGGCGCCAGGAAAGCTTCTGCCACCAGCCGTCCGTGTGCCCCTTCTTATCTCCACCAGGGCTCAGGCGAACTGGCTTGTCCCTTGCCGCCAGGAGCCACAAACGCTTGAAAGCCTGGGCGATGCGCAATTCCTGAAACCGGTCCTGTGTGGCCGCACCCGAAGCGGCCTGCAGCCAGTTCTCGGCAGGTATGCCCTCCCCGTTGTCTTCTTCCCCAACACCCGCCTCACCGGTTTCAAGGCGATGGACCAGTCGGTCGACAGTGCGGCGAAAGCCGGCATCTTGCGCAAGTTGGTTGCGTGCGTCCTTTGATAGCTGGGCGCGCGCATCCGCCACGACCTCCAGGGCAAGTTCCACCATGATTGCCGCTTCCGGCGACATGCCCGGCATCTCGCCTTCCGGCGTGAGCAGATCGGCGCATGCCTGAAGTTCCACACGCAGCTTAGCCAGATCCCTTATTCGGATGGCCGTGCCACCTGCAGGTCCGGCAGACCTGCCCGACAGTTGCCTGAGGTAGGTCGCCATCGCCTGACGGTTGGCAGCTTCCACCCTCAGGTAGGTTCGATAGGTCGAGGGCCGCCAGGGCCCTGTGCGGATCACGAGCGCCGTCACCGTTCCAAGCACTGCCATGGCCGGCAGCCAGAGGCCCGGCGATCCTCCAAGGTTGCCGAGGACCACAAACAGCCAGCTGATCGCCATGCTTCGTCCGACGCGCTGCCAGAAGGGGCTGAGCCCCTGCAGCGCAAAGCCCAGCATGATCACGGCAATCCAGAGAACCTGCAGAACGGTCGAGCCGCTTTTTCCCGATATCTCAGCGGCAACAGCCCCGAGTGTAAACAGGAGCGTCAGCAGCCCCCCAAGCTTCGCGATACCGAGGACCTCGGCCCTTCGGGTGGAAACCGGGGTGAACAGCAGGCAATGCCCGCCGGCAGCAGCTGCCAGAACGGCCAGCTTGAAGGCTGACTGGCCCGGCACGAAGCTTGCCACGGCATTTGCCAGAAAGACCGCCCCGAGGACGGTCAGCATGAGGTGAACGCCGCGCATCAGCCGCAGGCCGCCCGGATCGGTGCGCAGGAGACTTGTCTTTATGTCCGAAGCGGCTTGAAGCATTGGTTTGAGTTGAACCCGGCTCTTCAGGGCAGACACCCTGACATTCTGAATACACGTCTCTTATGCGGATTGCAGTGGCCCGTGTCCATGGCGCTTTGACCGCCGGGGTCAGACCTACCGACGGCGGTCAGTCGGACGGCTTGTCTTCTTCAAGCACGAATTCGGCAAAGACCGGCCAGTGATCGGAGCCGTTGAAGTGCCCAGGTTCGCAGGTCTTCACTTTGATCCCGTTCCTGACGAAGAAGTGGTCGAGTTCAAGACCGAGGCCCGGAACAGGGGCAAGCCATGTCGGGGTCCAACGGTTGCCGCAGACCGCCTTGCGCACCCCAGCGGTTCCCTGAAACTGCCTCAACAGCGGCGCCCAGGAGGTTGCATTCATGTCGCCGGCGACCAGAACCGGTCCAGTTGTGCGCGATACTTCGGTTGCGAGCTTTCGAAGAATGTCCGCCTGGGCGCGATAGAACCGCGGGATGAGCGGTGGCAGCGTATGAACCGCAAAGACGCTCAGGCAGGGCTCTGCCTGCGCAATGCAGTAGACTGCCTTCGTGATCGCGTATGGGTTCTCTTCCACGGGGATCAGTTCGACGTCACGCGGAGCCTTGCGCGAAAGGATAACTGCGGCGGGACGTCCGAAAACAGCCTGACCGGGCGTGCCTGCTACATGAACCATGCCCTGAAACCGATCAAGCAGCCTGTCATCGGCGGGCACCGGCAGCTCCGTGAGGATCATGAGATCAAAGCTGCGGGCCTTGTTCTCCTCAACGAGATTGTCGAGCGCTGCGGCGCTGCCGAAGAGATTTGCGGTGGCGACGCTGATGACCGGTTTCGCCGCTTCGGACGATGCAGCAAAGCGCCCGTCGTCGAAGATATCCATGCGCAGGAGAGCGACCAGCGACAGACAGACGGCCAACGCCGCCCTGTTCCAGTTCCGGAAAATCGCAAACCCGGCGGCAAACAAAAGGCCGGCAAGAACGTATTGGGCCTGAAAATGAGCCAGCAGATCAAGCGGCCAGCCGGCCGCTGCCAGAAACGAGGCAAGAACGGCGATGGCGAAAGCCGTAAACAGAAAGACGATCGTTCTGTGGACCATGCCTTGTGCCGCCCGCTGGACATCAATCGCCCGGAGACTGGTTTATAGCACCGGGCAAAAAAGATGCCGGCCCGTTGCCGGGACCGGCACATTCGGAAAACAGGGGGCAAGCCCCCTGTTTCAGCTTTCTGGCCGCTCGCTCAGCGTGTGAGCGGCTTGTACTTGATCCGGCGCGGGTCGGCGGCATGTGCACCAAGACGGCGGACCTTGTCCTTTTCGTAGTCTTCGAAGTTGCCTTCGAACCATTCCACATGGCTGTCGCCTTCAAAGGCGAGCATGTGCGTGGCCAGACGGTCGAGGAACATACGATCGTGGCTGATGATAACGGCGCAGCCGGCGTAGTTTTCCAGCGCGTCTTCCAGAGCAGCCAGCGTCTCGGTATCGAGGTCGTTGGTCGGCTCATCGAGCAGCAGCACGTTGGCGCCCTTCTTCAGGACCTTCGCCAGATGCACGCGGTTACGCTGACCGCCGGAAAGATCGCCGACCTTGGCCTGCTGGGCAGCCCCCTTGAAGTTGAAGGACGAGCAATAGGCGCGGGAGTTGATTTCCTTGTCATCGAGATAGATGACTTCGGCGCCGCCGGAAATCTCTTCCCAGACCGTGTTGTTCGGGTTGAGCGCATCGCGGGACTGGTCGACATAACCAAGTTGCACGCTGTCGCCGACGACGACCTTGCCCTTGTCCGGCGTTTCCTGGCCGGTCAGCATCTTGAACAGCGTCGTCTTACCGGCGCCGTTCGGGCCGATGACGCCGACAATGCCGCCGCGCGGCAGTTTGAACGACAGGTTGTCGATCAACAGACGGTCTTCAAAGCCCTTGGAAACATTGTCCACCTCGATGACGTTGGCGCCGAGACGCTCGCCAACCGGAATGAGGATCTGCTCGATGGACGGCTGACGCTCTTCCTGGGCGGTCAAGAGGTCTTCAAAGGCCCGGATACGGGCTTTCGACTTGGTCTGACGGCCTTTCGGGCTCATGCCCATCCACTCGCGCTCGCGCGAAATCGCCTTGGAGCGGGCCATGTTCTCGCGGCCTTCCTGCTCCATACGCTTGGTCTTCTTTTCCAGATAGACCGAGTAGTTGCCTTCGTAAGGGATGCCCTGACCACGGTCGAGCTCGAGAATCCAGCCCGTGACATTGTCGAGGAAGTAGCGATCGTGGGTGATGATCAGGACGGAGCCCTTGAACTCGCGCAGGTGCCGTTCCAGCCAGTGAACCGTTTCGGCGTCCAGGTGGTTGGTCGGCTCATCCAGCAGTAGCAGGTCCGGCTCGGACAGCAGCAGCTTGCAGAGAGCGACGCGGCGGCGCTCACCACCGGAGAGGTTTTCGACGTCTGCATCTGACGGCGGGCAGCGCAGAGCTTCCATTGCCATTTCCACCTGGCTTTCCAGGTTCCACAGATCCTGTGCATCAATCTCGTCCTGAAGCTGTGCGGCTTCCTCGGCGGTTTCGTCCGAGTAGTCCATCATCAGCTCGTTGTAGCGGTCGAGCTTGGCCTGCTTGTGGGCAACGCCTTCCATGACGTTTTCCATCACGGTCTTGGAGCTGTCGAGCTGCGGTTCCTGCGGCAGATAACCGACCTTCGCTCCCTCGGCCGCCCAGGCCTCACCGGTATACTCCTTGTCGATACCGGCCATGATCTTGAGCAGGGTCGACTTACCGGCACCGTTCGGGCCCAGGATACCGATCTTGGCGTCCGGGTAGAACGAGAGATGGATGTTGTCGAGGACCTTTTTGTCGTTGTAGGCCTTGGACAGGCCATGCATGTGATAAATGAACTGGCGCGCCATGGGGCTCCGCTTCTCCGCTTTCAAAATCTGATGGGATTCTCAGGAATTCTGCGGCGTCTTTTAGGGGAAATGACGCCCGGGGGCAATGGGGGGATTAAACCGGGAGCGGTCCATGAGCTTGTATCGCCCTCTGTCATTGACTGCGCAATCCCGATTACTCCTCCTCCTGCGCCAACTTCCGCCCGCCTTCACCTGCGGATAAGGCACCTTTTCTTTGGGCAAGTTACAAACCGCTGGCGATACCTAAAGTCTCCAGGAAGCAAACTACGCCCATTGCATCAGGCTCTGGCGGCAAATTCCGGAACTACGTGCAAGTCCTGGGCGCTGCCCGCACGGTCATTCCGGACAAGTGCAGCGACGCTGCACGCCGATCCGGAACCCAGCGCATCAGCGTGAGCAAAGCGAACTCGCGATCCTGCTCAAATTTGCCGCGCTTAGCGCGAAATATTTCTGGTTTCCGGATCTGCGCTCGACATTGTCTCGCTTGTCCGGAATGACAGTGGAAGGCACCGTTTCTCAGGCAGGTTGGACCATACACGCCTCAAGTGTAACCGAACTTGCGTACCAACTCCGCCCAATTGGATCTTTTCTCGCTCTGCCGAAGTCCTTAAGGTCACCGCACCTTTCTTCTTCATCCCACCGGACCCGCCATGACCTCCATCGATATTCTGATGCCCCGCCCGATGCTGCCGATTGTTCAGGAGCAGCTGGATGCCGCCTTTACGGTTCACCGGCTTTACGAGGCTGATGATCCGGAGGCGATGCTGGCGGAAATCGGCGAGAAGATTCGCGGAGTTGCGATGGCGTTCGGGCCGGTGAATGCGGAGTTTCTTGCGAAAGTTCCGAATGCGGAAATCGTTTCCAGCTTCGGCGTCGGCTACGACCACATCAACACGGACGACTGCCTGGCGGCGAATGTGATGGTCACCCATACGCCTGACGTCCTGACCGAAGAGGTTGCCGATACGGCGCTTGGGCTGATGATCATGACGATCCGCGAATTCGGCCAGGCCGAGCAATGGCTGCGGCAGGGCAATTGGGAAAGCAAGGGCCCCTACAAGCTGACGGGGGCAACGATGCAGGGACGCACACTCGGCATCTTCGGCCTCGGACGCATCGGCAAGGCGATCGCCAAGCGTGCCGAAGCCTTCGGCATGACAATCCATTACCACGGCCGCCACAAGCAAGACGACATCTCCTACCCCTACCACGCGACACCGACAGAACTGGCGGCTGCCTGCGACACGCTGATGGTGGTGGCTCCGGGCGGCGAGGAAACCAAACATGCCGTCAGTGCGGAGGTGCTGGAAGCACTCGGGCCCGATGGCATCGTCATCAATATCGGCCGGGGAACGGTCATCGACGAGGAGGCGCTGATCGCAGCCCTTGAAAACGGCACAATCTACGGCGCCGGTCTCGACGTATTCGAGAAGGAGCCGCATGTGCCGGATGCCCTTCTGAAACTGCCAAGGGTCACGGTGCTGCCGCATGTCGGCTCCGCCTCGCAGGCAACCCGCAATGCCATGGGCCGGCGTGTGGTCGACAACCTGAAAAGCTGGTTCGAAACGGGCAAGGCCGTCTCGCCGGTGCCGGAAATGCGTTCAGCCTGAGCGAACGCTGCGGCAACTTTGCGAAAGGCTCCACTCGGGCCAAGACGCCAACCAGACCTAAACGCCGCGGCTTTCAAAGTACGCGGCCTTTTTTGTGCCCAAGGTCTTAACGGGCAGGCAGTTCTTCGATTGTCAGCCTGAAAGAACGCTGCAACCTGCAGTGAGCCGCAATCCGCCGCACCTACCTGACCAAAACTGCCTTAGCGTCAAACTCGAAAGGCAGAAAAAGTCATATGAAACAATGACTTTTAAGGAATTAAATCGCTTTAATTAAAACTGTTTTAACCAACGTCAGAGCACCGTCCCCGGGAGGGAGGAAACAATCGGGGCTACTTTTGAAATGTCTGTACTACTTAGAATATCGTTAGGATTTGGCGCCGTCGCCATTGTCCTCCTCGGGTTGGGCGCCTGGTCCATCTTCAGCCTGAAGAATGTCAGCGTCGCTGTTGCCGGTCTGGATGACATGAATGGCGATGCCTTGATCGCAGCTGAATTGAATGCTGATGTTGCGACGATCCTCGCCGGGACCGGAGACTACCTGCGCACGCGAAAGCCCGAGGCTCTCGAACAGGTCACTCGCTATCTTGAAAAAACAGAGACTGGCCTCCGCAATGCAGAAGCTGAGATCCACAATCCGGCTCGCGTCGAGTTTCTGAAGCAAATTGAAGCGAATACAGCAACCTTCAAATCTGTTCTCGAAAAAGTTGCCGTTCTCTATGGCGAACGAGATGAGCTTGTAAAAGACAAGCTGAGCGTCATTGGTCCACAAGCGATCAAAAACCTTGAAAAGCTGGGGGCATCGGCAGCAGCGGATGGCAACTACCAGACGGCGTTTCTTGCAGCCAGGGTTCAGGAAAGTTTTCTGCGTGCCCGGATCGATATGCTCAAGTTCCTCGACACCAATGCTGTTGTCGAAATTGACCGCCTGCAAAATGAGTTCGAATCCGTCTCCGGCGAGCTTCTGTCTCTGGAACGCAGCATCGAAAGCCCTGCCCGGATGCAGCTTCTGGCAGAGACGACTCCCTTGATGAACGAGTATCAGACCTATGCGCTGCGTGTTCGCGACATCATTCTGGAACGAAACCAGTTGCGAAACGATGTCCTGCTGACTGCCGGTGCGAACGCCTCGGAAAATGCGCGCCTGATGAAGGATAGCGCCAGCGCCGACGCCACGGCTCTTGGTCTGGCGACAATTGACAGCGCTGATTCGGCGGTTGTTCACGTCGCCATTGTCGCCGCCGTTGCCCTGTTGCTCGCAATCGCGTTTGCGACACTCATTTCCAGAGCCATCGTCAAGCCGCTGCTGCGCCTCGTCGCGGACGCAAGGGAACTGGCTGCCGGAAACACGGACATTGCGTTTGAAGAAGCGAAACGTTCGGATGAAATCGGGAAAGTGGCCCAATCCATCGCCGGCTTCCTTGACGGCGTTCTGGACCGTCAACGCCTGGAGGCGGAGCAGAAGACGGAACAGGAAGCGCGCGAGCTGCGGACTGCCAGGGTGGCCACGGCTGTCGAAACTTTCGACAAGGAAGTCTCCGGCATGCTGAATTCCATTTCGGAGGCCTCGGGGAACCTGCAGGTGACCGCCAACCAGATGACCGCAACCGCACAGGACACCGCGTATCAGGCAAACACTGTGGCGAGCGCATCGGAACAAGCCAGTGTGAACGTTCAGACAGTTGCCGCTGCAACGGAAGAGCTTTCAGCCACCATTGGTGAGGTCAGCGGACAGGTTGTCCATTCTGCCAACATCGCTAGCGAGGCGGAAGCCCAGGCCCAAAAGACCAATCAGCAGATTGCCGGTCTGGCAACCGTCGCGGAAGATATTGGCGAAGTCATTGCCTTGATTTCAACGATTGCCGAGCAGACCAACCTTCTCGCCCTGAACGCCACCATAGAGGCTGCCCGGGCCGGTGAAGCCGGCAAGGGTTTTGCGGTGGTTGCGGCCGAAGTGAAAGAGCTTGCAAGCCAGACCGGCAAGGCGACCGAGGAAATTTCCGCCAAGATCTCGGCAATCCAAAGCGAGACGCGTGAAGCCGTCAGCGGCATTCAGGGCATTGCGAAAATCATCGCTGAACTGAACTCCGTTGCCTCCTCCATCGCATCCGCAGTGGAGGAACAATCGACAGCGACTTCGGAAATCTCCCTCAGCGTCGATCAGGCAGCGCAAGGCACCAACGAGGTGAGCCGCAGCATCGTCGTCGTGTCCAAGGGTGCCAGCGAAACGGATGCCGCCGCAGGAAGCGTTGTCGAGGCTGCCGAGCTTCTCATGGGACAGTCCACGACCATGCGTCAGGTGGTCGAACACTTCCTCAACGAGGTCAACGCCGCCTGATAACTGCGCGTTTGTTCATATGAAAAATGCCTGCCCCGGTCCGAACGTTCGGACCGGGGCAGTTGCTTTTCGGAACTGCCTTCCAATGACCATGTTCGGCCGTGCCATGTTCTGGACCAGTCAATTCGCAGCGGGACCGAGAAGCCTGCCTTTCACAAGCAAAACCGACAGATGGTAGCCCTTGCTGTGCATGTCGAAATAGCCATTCGTCACATCAAAGAAATAGAACATCCCGGGCATGGCTTCCGTTGAAGTCCAGAAGGTCGCGCCTTCGCCGAAGTCGGACGCGGTGATATTGGGAAAGGCGACGGTGTCGATCTTCGGACCTTCGCAGGTCTCGGCGTAAAGCGTTTCCAGTTCCGGCCCTGTCGGTACGCGCCAGCCGCCCCCTTCCCGCTCGGCGTAGGCAAGCGCCTCGTCTAGCGTGAGCCCGCGCGGTTCTCCGCTACACGTATTCGCTTCCGCGTCCCAGCTCATGCCGATCGCACATCTTTTCCAGGTCAGACCACGTGCCCCGTCCGTCGCCTCAGGACCCTTGAGGATGAAACCGGAACCGGTGGTTTCAATACAGGTGGCACGGGCCGTGATGGGCAGGAAAAGCGAAAATATGAGGGTGAATATTGTGCTGAATTTCATGCGGTTCTCTATGACTGACTTGATGTGATTGGAAGCCGGTAGGCAATGGGAAGGCTCGCGGCACGTTCCTTCGCGATATCGGCAAAAGCCCTGTTGTGGTCTTCATTCAGGTGCGGGAAGCATCCGGGCCAGACTTCACCGTCTCAATCTGATCCGCCGGCCGGACACCTGAACGGCGTGAAGGTGCTGCCCATGTTTGCGCTGACGGTCATCATCGTCAGGATGTCGGCAAAGGCGAACTCGGCGGGTGTTTTCGGGCAAACGGCTTTCCCGGCGAAACAGCCACCGGCGATGAAGGCATCGTGCTCGGCAACAAAGCCTGGCCGCATCTGCGAACGGCTGACATTTTCGAACGCCACCCGAACGACCTCCTGGTAGTAGGCGCATCGTCTGGCACGCTTTTGTTCGTGCGTCTCCGCTGCAAAGGCCAGCGAAGACATGACCGCGACTGCGACGAAGGCGAGCAGCCGGTAAGACAGGGGTCCTGGAATGGACAAGGTAGCCTCCGCCGGTAACGGGCTGGACGTTTCCAGAAGCGAGGGTGTCCGGGTGGATTTCGACGTCCACCCGAACGAGCACACTCAATCGTGGAGACTGTCGGCGAGCGCAGCGGCGATATCGGCTATCGCCCTGTTGCGGTCATCGAAGGAGGCAGCGGTCTGGGTGATATAGACCGCGATCACCACGGGCTTCCTGTCATCGGGCCAGATGACACCGATGTTGTTGCGAGAGCCGTTCCCCCCTGCCCCGGTCTTGTCCGCCACCGGCCATTCCTCCGGCAGGCCGGCGCGCAGGGTCGCCTTGCCAACCTGGTTGTCCAGCAGCCAATCCGTCAATCGAGTTCTGGCCGTGGGTGACAGGGCATCGCCCAGCACCAGTTTTTGCAAGGTTGCGACAGCAGCGGCCGGGGTGGTGGTGTCACGGTCATCGCCCGGTTGGCCCTCATTGAGGGTCGGTTCCGCCCGGTCCAACCGGGTAATGGTGTCGCCAATGCTGCGCAGATACTCCGTCAAACCTTGCGGACCGCCGACGGCTTCAAGAACCAGATTGGCGGCTGCGTTGTCGCTGATCGTAATGGCCGCGTCGCACAGTTCCAGATAGGTCATGCCGCCGGAGCCGATCTTTTTCTCGGTAACCGGCGAATAGGTGACCAGGTCTTCCTTGCGGATCTTCACGCGGTGTTCCGGCTGAAGATCCCCCTGCTCGCCCTTTTCCAGAAGCGCGGCGCACAGAAAGGCCTTGAAGGTGCTGTTGAGCGGAAATCGCTCGTCTGCCCGGTGGGTCCAGGTCTTGCCGGTTTCCGTGTCCAGAACGGCAACCCCGATCCGGGCCGACAGACGGTTTTCCGCATCCGCGACGGTTTTATCAAGGGGTGCGGGATCGAACCCGGCGGCCTGCGCAGATCCGGCTATGGCCGGAACCCCGGCGAAAAGGGCAAGAGAAAGCGTCAACGCGTTGCGGCGTATCCAGGGGTTCATCTTCAACTCCAATGATGAATACAAATGGCCCGATCCGGTGTGGCGTGTTGCCCCCCGCACCATTCGTCTTCGGGACACCGCAACAGTGCCGCTGCCTCAGATATAACGCAAATGATGAATACTGGGGTTAGACATGAATAAAACTTGGCCATACTGGAATCCGGATGGACGTCTCCAAACTGCCGCTTAATGCCCTGAGGGCCTTTGAAGCCTCTGCCCGGCTGTGCAGCTTCACACGGGCTGGACTGGAATTGCGGGTGTCGCAAACCGCCGTCAGTCATCAGGTAAAGACCCTGGAAGATGTGCTGCAGGTGTCCCTGTTCGAGCGCCTGCCGCGCGGTGTTGCCCTGACCGACGAGGGCCTGGCCCTTTTGCCTGTGCTGACCGATGCTTTCCGGCGGATGAGCGAAGCGCTCAGCCGGTTCGAGGACGGCAACTACCGGGAGGTGCTGACCGTCGGTGCGGTTGCGACCTTCGCAACCGGCTGGCTGTTGCCGCGTCTAGCCGGCTTTGCCAAGGCCCACCCGCAGATTGATCTGCGGCTGAAGACCAACAACAACCGTGCGGACATTCTGGCGGACGGCCTCGACTGTTTCCTGCGCTTCGGCGACGGCGCCTGGCATGCCACCAATGCGGAAAAGCTGATGGACGCCCCGCTTTCTCCGATCTGCTCCCCTGAAGCGGCGATGCGGTTGCGGGAACCGGAAGACCTTGTGAACGAGCCCCTGCTGAGATCGTATCGGATCGACGAATGGGCCATGTGGTTTCAGGCGGCACAGCTTCCCCCGCCTCGGGCACGCGGCTGGATGTTCGACAGTTCGCTGGCCATGGTCGAAGCCGTTGCGCAGGGAGCCGGTGCCGCCCTGGTGCCAACTTCGATGTTCAGCCGCCAACTTTTGTCCGGCGCCATTGTGCAGCCGTTCGAAACGAGTGTGCTGACGGGAAGCTACTGGTTGACTTGGCTGAAGTCGCGCGAAGAGACAAGCGCCATGCGCAAGTTCCGCGCGTGGATGCAGGAGACGGTTGCCGGGTGACGGAGGCCTGACGCCGTCGTTACGGCTTTCGCCCTTTCACCATTTCGCGTTTGCCGGCGAACCCTTCTGCCTTCTCGATTTCAAAGCCTGCAGCCTGAAGATTGCGGCGAACCCAGCCGGCAGCCGTGTAGGTTGCCAGCGTTCCGCCGGAGGTCGTCAGATCCGCTGCGGCTTTCAGAAGATCGGCCTCCCAAAGCTCCGGATTGCGTGCAGGGCTGAAACCATCGAGATACCAGGCATCGACGGGCGGTATCATCGGCTCCGCACCTGCTGCCGGTTTGCCCGTCGTTTCGCAGCGCAGTTCATCGATCAACTTCCGCGCATCGCCGATACCGATCCGCAAGGTGGCTCCGGCTATTTTCAGACCGTTCCAGCCTGGTTCCGGAGACCATGCCTTCAGCAGGTCGTCAGCCAGCGGCTGCAGCTCCGGAAAGGCCGATAGAGCGCGGGCCAGTTGCTCGCCAGTCATCGGGAATAGCTCGAACGTGACGAAGGTCAGTTCCGGCCGGTCGGGCCTTTCTTGCCACGCCGCAAGGGTGGTGAGGAAATTGAGGCCGGTGCCGAAACCGAACTCGGCAATGGTGAACCGCTCGCAAACGTCGAACCGCTCCGGCAGGCCGTTGCCACGCAAGAAGACATGACGGGTTTCGGCAAGCCCCCCTGCCTTGGAGAAATACGTGTCGTTGAAGCCTTCGGCCCGGGGCACGTCGCCCTGCAGCCATTCCAGATCCGGTGCCTTGATGGACATGATCTTGAGCTTTCCTTCCAGGCGACCTCATCAGCCTTTGCCATTTACAACGCGTTCTCATAAGAGAGCCAAACGGATCAATCAATCTCAAAGGACCCCGCCCATGGCAGCGACCGACGCCGAACCTTTCGATGTTGCCATCGCCGGTGCCGGCATTTTCGGACTGGCAATTGCCCGGGCGGCCATCGAGGCCGGCTTGAAGGTGGTGGTTCTGGAGAAAAGCCATGTTGGCGCCGGGTCCAGCGGAGGTGTGCTGGGCGCCTTGATGCCGCATATGCCGGCACGCTGGAACCCCAAGAAGGAATTCCAGTTCCAGGCACTGCTCTGTCTGGAAGAGCGAATTCGAACGCTGGAAAACCAGACCGGCCTCTCCTGCGGCTATCGCCGCTTCGGCCGCATTTTGCCGCTGACGACAACCGACAAGCTGGAGCATCATCTGGAACGTGCGGAAGAAAGCCGTCTGCGCTGGCGGCCGCAGGAAACCGGATTTTCGTATGAGGTTGAACCTGCCGGAAGCCGGTCAGACTGGCTTGATGCCAGTTCAGCCCCTTTCGGCATCGTTTATGAAACCCTTGCCGCGCGAATCTCGCCCCGGGCCTACCTCGCCAGCCTTGCCAGCCTTGTCCGTCAGAACGGCATCTTGCGGGAAGGTGTTGAAGTCACCGGTTATGACGATGCAACGCAAACCGTTGTGCTCGCCGACGGGCAGACCTCCATTCAGACTCGGCAATTCGTTGTTTCGGGTGGATTTGCGGCCTTCGACCTGATCGAGACGCTGACCGGAGAGCGGATCGGGCGGGGAGAGAAAGGCCAGGCCCTGCTTCTGGAGGGCAAGGGACTGGAGGACCGGCCTGCAATTTACTGTGACGGGCTTTATGTCGTACCGCACGATGACGGCACCGTGGCGATCGGCAGCACATCCGACCGGGAATTTGAAGACGCAAAGCCGTCACCGACGCGGTCAGCCGAGCTGTTGCAACGTGCCACCGCCTTCTGCCCGCAACTGCAGGGACGTCAGGTGCTGTCGGATTGGGCCGGCATCCGGCCGCGCAACCACAGGCGCGACCCGCTTGCAGGAAAGCTGCCCGGTTTCGAAACCGCCTTCGCGGCAACCGGGGGCTTCAAGATATCTTTCGGCATTGCTCATCTCATCGCGGACGCTCTGGTGGCCGACATGACCGGCCGTGAACCAGCAGTGCCCTTGCCGGACACATTCCGCCCCGCGCACCACTTTGGCAGCGGCAGGCTGGACGCCGACAGCTGAAGCAGCGCACGCACGCATGGTCCCGGCTGCGGCAGAAGCAAGTCCATTGCAGAAATGAGATGAAATACAGGCCGGGTCAGACATGACATGACCGCAATCTTGTAGCGGCCTCGCTCTTTCAGGAGCAGCTGACGTCGGCAACCTATATGGCGGCAACCACCGCATATAGGCCATAGAGGCTAAGCAGAATCGTCCCCCAGAAGAGGAGATTTTTTGCCACCAGAAATGGCAAACTCACAGACCTGTCCCGACGAGCTGCAATATCAGCCTGTTTCCGCCTCTTCATACCAGAGGACTCAACTTCAGTAACGGCTGCGGCGGCTCTCGCCATTTCGGCAATCCTTGAACAACAAAAACAATGGCTAACGGGAAACCTCTTACCGTAGCCACACACTGCACTGCTTAAGTCGTCATTGGTTAAAATCCGTTTAAGAATACCATGAATGTTTTATTAATTTACAGCACAATGAAATTATTGATATGCACGAATTGTGGTCCGGCCCAGCGCAGATCGTGCGCTCCCGCCTTGCCGGTCCGGTTTGATCCGACAGGAGGAATTTCCGTAGCATGAGCCTTGAAAGCGTCCGCAATCACCTTGCCAGTGCCGCCCCTGAACTTGAAGTCATCGTTACGGAAGACAGCAGTGCCACGGTCGACCTTGCCGCCAAGGCGCATGGAGTCGAGCCCGGTCAGATTGCCAAGACGTTGTCGTTTCAGCTCAAGGACAGGATCTTTCTTGTGGTTGCCCGCGGTGATGCCCGGCTGGACAACAAGAAGGCAAAGGCGGCCTTTGGCGGCAAAGTGAAGATGCTCGGCCTCGACGAGGTGGAAACCCTTACTGGACACCCGGTCGGCGGCGTCTGCCCGTTCGGCCTCGCCCAGCCGCTGCCCGTCTACTGCGATATCTCGCTGAAGGAATACGATGTGGTCATTCCGGCGGCCGGCGCTACCAACGCCGCCGTGCGGATCGCACCGGACCAGATGGCCGAAATCACCGGTGCCGAATGGGTGGACGTGTGCCAGCCGCCGGCAACCACCTGATCCCTCCGACAATGGCCGAATGACCGGCGGTCAGCCCGGTTTTCATCGATCCTGCGAAAGATATCGGCCCCACAACCCACCAAGAACCATCAGTTGTACAAAAGGTCGCTCCCTGTGTTTGCGGTCACAGGGAAAGGAGTTGCTCTTCGCCTAGATCCGGCGCCGACCGACGCCTTCATGGTGTCGCGTCTCACCCTGACCATTGGCTCGAGAGCCCTCACGAGGTAGTAACCGCATGATCCACAGGATCACCGAAAGTGAATTTAAAGCCGCATTGAATGCAGATCGATCTTTTGCAATCTACGCTAGTAAGACAGGAAAATACGCGAACCATCTCGCGAGTGAGGCCTGGAAAGCCGAGGGTATTCTGCCATCGACTTACGCGAGCGCCGAGGAAAAGCAGAAACGACTCCGGAAGATCGTCCAGCATACGTCTACCCGAATAGCGACGGAACAAGTCAAGCTGAGCCGAGCCCGCCGCCAGACAATGGCTATCTTTGGCAGGGCGATGAACCGCTGTCTGGAACGGGAGCTGGCCCAGCCACACAACCAGATGCCGCCGGCAAGCTATCACGCCAGCGCCAACATGGCAGATGCAGTGAAGGCAGCCAAATGGGTGGCACATGTCTCTGGATCCATGGACCTTCAACATTGCCCAATCACCGAGCAGGACATTGAAACGGCCATCAGGCACATCGCGGCCAATCGTCAGATGTTCACGGCCGCAACTTTGACTTACATCCGCAAGAAAACCTATTACGGACCGAGTCCTTCCATGGCGTCCCGGGCGGCGGCAAAGCTGAAACACCTTCGGGCGCGCCTCCGTCGGGGTTCACCAAGATTCACTCCGGCAGACTTAGACAACATGGTTCTGAGAACGGAGGCATACGTAACCTTCCCGAATTCCGCCGTTCGTTGGGCCGAACCGGAGCATGCCTTTCCCGGGACGATTTCGGGTCAGTATTTTCTCTACAATTTCGTTTTCCCGCAGGCACAGACCCTGCTTTCCCAGGTACCCGCGGCACGCGCTCCCGGGCAGCGTGGTCCGTCGGTATTGAATCTGGCGTGTTTCGTTTTGGGTGCCTTCATCGCCACCCATCCGTTCAAGGATGGCAATGGCCGAACCGCGCGCGTGCTCTACGCAGGGACCCTGCTTGCCCATGGGCACCCCTTCGTGGCGCCGGCATTCGCCTTTGAACAACGCCTTCACGGCCTTCGGTCGACGCTGGACGCCGCAGATTTCCACCCCACCGATCACTTTGATTTTCTGGATAACTTCGAAGCGTCTTTGATGCGCTCCTGAAGGTCTCAGATCCTGTAATACTCACGATACCACGTCACGAACCTGGCAACGCCATCCTGCACCGTCGTCTTCGGACGGTAGCCTGTCAGGCTTTGCAGCAGATCCGCATTGGCCCAGGTGGCTGGTACGTCACCGGCCTGGATCGGCATGAGGTTGCGTTCGGCGGTTCTACCGGTGGCCGCTTCAATGGCTTCGATGAACTCGGTCAACTGGACGCAGGTGGAATTGCCGATATTGACCACACGCCAGGGGGCGACAGGCGACAGGCTGTCGCCCTCCGGTACAGTTTCTCCCTCGGATGGGCGAACCGGAACGGCATCCATCAACAGCCGGATGCCTTCGACAAGATCTTCCACATAGGTGAAGTCCCTTCTCATGTCGCCGTAGTTATAGACGTCGATGGGCTTGCCTTCGAGGATGGCCTTGGTGAACTTGAACAGAGCCATGTCCGGCCGGCCCCAAGGACCGTAGACGGTGAAGAAACGGAACATGGTCACTGGCAGGTGATAGAGATGGGCATAGGAATGCGCCATCGATTCTGTTGCCTTCTTGGTCGCCGCATAGAACGACATCTGGTGGTCGGCCTTGTCGGTCTCCGTATAGGGCATTTCGGTGTTGGCCCCGTAGGCGGACGATGTGGACGCCAGCAGCATGTGTTCAGGCGGAAAGGCTCTTGCCGCCTCTAGCAGTTCGAAGGTGCCGCAAATGTTGCTTTCCAGGTAGGAACGCGGCGCCTCGATGGAGTAGCGGACGCCTGCCTGCGCTGCCAGATGAATGACAAAATCCGGCCGCTCGGTGCGGAACAGGGACATCAACAGGTCCGGCGCCTCAACCCGGTCGTTTATCGGCTTGAAATGCTCGTTCTGCATCAGCATCTGCTGCCGGCGTTCCTTCAGGCGGACATCGTAATAATCCGTCATGGCATCGAGGCCGATCACCCGAAAGCCATCCTTGAGAAGTCGGGTGCACAGGAAATAGCCGATAAACCCGGCAGAGCCGGTCACCAGAACGGTTTTCATGATTTAGCCAAAGCCTTTCGATCAAAAATTCATTTTGCAAGAACGTGACAGTCGGGGTGTGCCCCCATAAATGAAGACGACATGTGGTGAATCCATTCTCATGTCCTTCGGATTTGACCGGATCGGTCCTCCTCAAACCATAGCATCTTCATTTACGGGTCCACACCCTCGTCACCCAAGGTATTAAAAGGCTTCGTGAGAACCGGCAATGGTGAAGTCTGCCGGAACCGCCTCGGAGACCGGGCACAGCGGCACGCACCAGCTGCGTCTTCCTTATCGCAAAGGCATTGCGGCTGCGTGACACATGCCCAGCCGGCCTGAGGGTGTGCGGGCTTATCAGCGAGATCCACGCTCACCTTGCCGGGTATCCGCAATCAGCGTCTGGAAAAGAAAAACCACCCGCGCCGTTGTCGCGCGGGTGGTTCTTTTCAGTCCTCTGCGGCATTTCACCCTGCCGCGCTCCGATCCGGAGCCTTGTCAGATCCCCTCGCCGTCGGAGCCAAAGCTGTTCAGGTAGCCGTGCTCACGCAGATATTCGATGATCTCTTCGGCGACCTCCTCCGGGTCCCGGCCGACATTGCGGATATGAAGTTCCGGGTTTTCCGGCGCTTCGTAGGGGCTGTCGATGCCAGTGAAGTTCTTGATCTCGCCTCGGTCTGCCTTGGCATAAAGGCCCTTCGGATCGCGCTTGCGGCATTCCTCGATGGGCGTGTCGACAAAGACCTCGATGAACTCGCCGTCTTCCAGAAGATCACGCGCCATCTTACGTTCCGAGCGGAACGGCGAGATGAACGACACCAGCGTGATCAGGCCCGCATCGGCAAAGAGCTTGGCGACTTCGCCCACACGGCGGATGTTTTCCACCCGGTCGGCATCGGTGAAGCCCAGGTCCTTGTTCAGCCCGTGCCGCACGTTGTCACCGTCGAGCGTGTAGGTGTGCCGCCCGTCAATGTGCAGCTTCTTTTCCACGATCGAGGCGATGGTGGATTTGCCGGAGCCGGACAGACCCGTGAACCACAGAATTGCCGGCTTCTGACCGAGCTTTTCGGAACGGGCCGCCTTGTCGACATCGAGCGCCTGCCAATGAATGTTGCTTGCCCGGCGCAGTGCGAACCAGACCATGCCTGCACCAACCGTCGAGTTGCTCATCCGGTCGATCAGGATGAAGGAGCCGGTCGTGTGGTTGGCTTCATAGGGATCGAACGGCACCGCCGAGGACAGCGAGAAATTGCAGAACGCGATTTCGTTCAGCGTCAGCGTCTTGCCGGCCACATGCTCGAAGGTGTTGACGTTGATCTTGTGTTTGATCTCCGAGACTGTCGCAGTCACCGTGCGGGTACCGATCTTCAGAAGATAGGACCTCCCCGGCAGCAGCGGCTCGTCGGACATCCAGATGACATGGGCGGCAAACTGATCGGCCACCTCCGGACGATGTGCGGTGGAGGTCAAAAGGTCCCCGCGGGAGATGTCGATTTCATCTTCCAGCGCAATGGTGATTGCCTCGCCGGCCCGGGCCGAGCTGACTTCGCCAGTTGCACCGATGATCGACTTCACCCTGGATTGCTTTGCGGGGCCGGCAACCACCAATTCGTCGCCAATCGCAACCTGGCCGCTGGCGACAGTGCCGGAATAGCCGCGGAAATCGAGGTTGGGCCGGTTGACCCACTGCACCGGAAAGCGGAACGGCGCTTCCAGCACGTGTTCGCCCACCTGCACGGTTTCCAGATGTTCCAGAAGCGTCGGGCCGGAGTACCACTCCATCTTGTCACTGCGGCCGGTGACATTGTCGCCATAGCGCGCCGACATCGGAATGGCCTGCAGGGTTTCGAAGTCGAAGCCGTTGGCAAAGACTTCGAATTCCTTGCGGATTTCCTCAAAGCGTTCCTGGGAAAAGCCGACAAGGTCGATCTTGTTGATGGCCAGCACAACGTGGCGGATGCCCAGCAGCGACGCAATGAAGGCATGGCGGCGGGTCTGGATCATCAGGCCGTTGCGCGCATCAACCAGCAGCACGGCAAGATCGGCCGTGGAAGCGCCGGTGGCCATGTTGCGGGTGTATTGCTCGTGGCCCGGGGTGTCAGCAACGATGAACTTGCGCTTTTCGGTCGCAAAGAACCGGTAGGCGACATCAATGGTGATGCCCTGCTCGCGCTCCGCCTCAAGGCCGTCGACCAGCAACGCCAGGTCGATGTCCTCGCCCACGGTGCCGTGCTTTCTGGAATCGCGCTCCAGCGCGGCAAGCTGGTCTTCGAAGATCAGCTTGGTGTCATAGAGCAGACGACCAATCAGCGTCGACTTGCCGTCGTCGACGGAACCGCAGGTCAGGAAACGAAGCTGGTCCTTGCTTTCCTGGGCCAGGATATAGTCTGTGACGGCTGTCTCTGCAGCTTCCTCAATGTTTTCGATTGTCATCTTAGAAATATCCTTCCCGCTTTTTCTTCTCCATTGACGCGCTTTCATCCTTGTCGATGAGGCGGCCCTGGCGCTCGGATGTGCGGGCAATCAGCATTTCGCGAACAATGGCAGGCAACGTGTCGGCGTCCGATTCAATAGCGCCGGTCAGCGGGTAACAGCCGAGCGTGCGGAAGCGGACCAACTTTTCCTCGATCACTTCGCCAGGCTGCAGTTTCATGCGGTCGTCATCGACCATGATCAGCATGCCGTCGCGGTTTACCACCGGTCGTTTGGCGGCAAAATAGAGCGGCACCATCGGGATGTTTTCTGTCAGGATATACTGCCAGATATCCAGCTCGGTCCAATTGGACAGCGGAAACGCGCGGATGCTTTCACCCTTTGCCACACGGGCGTTGTAAAGGCTCCAGAGCTCGGGCCGCTGGTTCTTCGGATCCCAGCCGTGATTGGCATTGCGGAAGGAGAAGACGCGCTCCTTGGCACGGGACTTTTCCTCGTCCCGGCGCGCACCGCCGAAAGCCGCATCGAAGCCGTATTTGTTCAGCGCCTGTTTCAGCGCTTCGGTCTTCATGATGTGCGTATGAACCGACGAGCCGTGCTCGAACGGACTAATGTTCTTTTCCAGCCCTTCCGGGTTGGTATAGACCAAGAGATCCATGCCGAGGCGCTTCGCGGTTTCATCGCGGAAGGCGATCATGTCGCGGAACTTCCAGGTCGTATCCACGTGCAGCAGCGGAAACGGCGGTTTGGACGGATAGAAAGCCTTCATCGCCAGATGCAGCATGACGCCGGAATCCTTGCCGATGGAATAGAGCATCACCGGATTGGAGAATTCCGCCGCGACCTCGCGGATGATGTGGATGCTTTCCGCTTCAAGGCGCTTCAGATTGCTGAGGCGCTCGGGTGTGAGCCCGTGAGATTGCATGTTCATGTTCGCTTTTCCGTTTGGCCGGCGAACCGACCGTATCAAAAATCGGACACGGGCTTCTTGCCCGCGCAATTTGCCAGTCGTCAGGCGGCCGGGGCCACGTCGCGCAAGAGGCTTCTGCAGCCCGTCGCCAGAAAATATGGATTTCTCAAATCGTCCTTGCCGGCGTTTTCCGGTACGCGGTAGACAAAGTCTTCGCCGGTCTCCGCCAGAACAACGGCCCCGCCTGCGGCGCGCACGATGGCATCGCCTGCGGCAATGTCCCATTGCATGGTCGGCGCCATCCGGGGATAGAAGTCGGCCCGGCCGGCGGCAACCCAGCACAACTTCAGCGACGAGCCGACATTAAGCTGCTCCGCGACGGTCAGCCGTGCGATCAGGGCAGAGGTTTCTTCCGAAAGATGAGACCGGCTGGCGAGCACGCTGATGCCATCCACCGGCGGCGTACGAACGGATATGGGTGTGATGTCGGTGATCCCGCCGTCCCGGATGGTGCCTTTGAAAGCCTTGGTGGCACGGCCACCGCCCTCCTGGATGTCCCCGCCCCAGTAAATTTCGTCAAGGGCCGGAGCGGAGACCACACCGAAGACCGGTCTGCCGTTTTCGATGAGAGCGATGTTGACGGTGAACTCACCGTTCTTTTTCAGAAATTCCTTTGTGCCATCGAGCGGATCGACGAGGAAATAGCGCGCGCCCGCCGCCGGCAGATTGCCGGCTTCAACGGCTTCTTCGGCCACAACCGGAATATCGGGAAACTTTTCAGCAAGACCCGCGAGAATGATTTCCTCGGCCGCAGCGTCGGCCTTGGTCACCGGAGATCCGTCAACCTTGTTCTCGACCTCGAACGGTTCTGCGTAGATCTTGAGGATTTCCTCTCCGGCACTCAGTGCCAGCCGGTTCAAGAAAAATATCTGGTCTTCAGTCATAAATGCCTCAATTTGCGCCGGGAAAAATTGCCCCCCGCGCTGTTCGCTCGCGTGGCTGTCCCGTAAATAGAAAAGGAGAGTGTATCAATTCAAGGAATGGTGTTCCACGTTTTAGGCTGAATAGAAAATGCTGCGTTTTCTCTGACCGCCGCATGGGAGCTTTTGTTTCCCCTCACAAGACCCGAATCCCGGTGCGGACAGGGCCCCGAAATACGTGGATTCACCGATTAGCAATGGCTTTGAGCCTAAACTTGCCGCAAATGGGGTCTAATGTACCCTTGGAATCAATGAGAATGCGAGAGATCCATGTCGGACGCCGCCAAACCCTTCGCCCCCCATCCGGCGAATGAGAGTGCAAGCGATCACCTGCCGCGCGAGCGGCGGGCGCGCGTCTTCAAGAAAGGCAAGATGGTCTTTCAGAACGGGCTTCGCTCGATTCCCTGTGTGGTGCGCAATATCTCCGACGGCGGTGCCTTGCTGGAGTTCGAGCAAGCCTACATGCTGCCCAAGGAATTCGATCTGCACATCGACCTGGAAGATTATGAAGTCACTTGCGAACGGCGATGGGAAGAAGGCCTGCGGTGCGGCGTGCAGTTCATCGGTGAGAAACGGCCCGTTGCGGCCCAGCGCGCACAAGTCCTGCAAAGCTCCGAAGAGGCTTTGAGAAACGAACTCGACAATCGGCGCGACAGCCCGGACAACTTTTTCCAGCGCCGCCACATGGGCGAACCGCATCCCGACGAGCGCGCCTCCGTGCGCCGTAACCGACAGGACATCATCGGCAGCAAACCGACCTTCGGCAAGAGACGCTGATACGCTGCCGGCGCAGCAAGCACCCCGCGAGCAGTAACAACGCCCTATAGCCCCTCTGCGCTTTGTAAAACAGATGCGGCCTGACGGGACAGCCGTCAGGCCGAATAGTCAACTCAGGTTCACAGTCGCTCAGGCCGCGTTGCGCTCACGTTCAAATGTCCGCACGGTGGCTGGGCGTTCGCTGCACCGCTTCACCCAGTCGCGGATCGCTTCGTTGTCCGGCATCAGATCCGGCAGCCACAGGAACGGACCGCTGCACAAGAGGTCGACGGCGGAATAGTTTTCGCCCAGCAGATACGGCTGTTTTTCCAGCGTTTCGACAAGCCGAGCGACCATCGTGTCATAATCACGCAGGCTTGCCTCCAGCGCGGGATGCGTAAGCCCCGCAAATTTCAGAATGATGACCGGCTCCATCACGCCCTGATAGTAGAACAGCCAGGACAGATACTCGCCGCGCTTCGGCTGCCCCTCGATCGGCCCCAGCCCGGCTTCGGGAAACTTGTCGGTGAGATAAAGCATGATTGCGCCGCGCTCGCGGATCGCCTCGGCTCCATCCACCAAGTAGGGCACCTTCTTTTCGGGATGCGGGTTGGATGGATCCGGCTCGCCTGTGCCATCCAGCCGGCGAACCGTCACTTCCTTCACCTCAACGTCGGCGCCCAGCTCTTCGATCAGCGTCACGATTGCTGAAGAGCGGCTGTTGGGAGAATGGTAAAGCGTCATCATGGGAAAGCTCCTTTTCTTTGCGATGCCAAAGGTATAGCTTCCCCCTGCTGACAATTTACGGCAGGAGCAAAAATGGCCCGTATGGACAGGCTGATGCGCCTGATGGATACCCTCAGGCGCTTACCCCAACCGGTCACCGCCGCACGCCTTTCCGAAGAGACCGGCGTTTCCCTGCGCCAGCTCTACCGCGACATCGCCACCTTGCGTGCGGGCGGCGCGCTGATCGACGGGGCCGCAGGCGTCGGCTACACCTTGACCGAAGATCCCGTGCTGCCGCCGCAGAGTTTCTCCCGGCTGGAAATCGAGGCATTGATGCTGGCGCAAAGCGGGCTGGACCAGATCGGTGACGAGACACTGAAAAAGGCCGGCCGCAACGCCATGGCCCGCATCATCGCCACCCTGCCCGACCGGCAGGCCCGCCAGGCCATGCACACGGTGATGCGCAGCTGGCGTCAGCCGGACAAGCGCCCCCCGGTGACGGTGGATCTCGACCTGTTGCGCGAGGCCTGCTGGGAAGAGTTCAGCCTGATCATCACCTATCGCGACCTGCAGGAGCGGACGACCACCCGGGAAATCTGGCCGATGGGCCTGTCCTACAGCGAAACCTCGCTGCTGCTGCTCGCCCATTGCCGCCTCCGGCAAGACTACCGCCACTTCCACGTCAGCCGGATCGCCTCCCTGGCGCCCGGCACCGAAAGCTTCCGCCCCAACCGGGTGGGCCTGCTGCGCGACTACATCAAGCAACGGGGATATGACCGGAACAGGCAAGCTCGACGCGGCCCGGCCGGGTAACAGGAGAGCTCGGAAGGAGGTTGTTTCAAAAGGCGGAGTTTTCGGGGGAGCAGGTCAGGTGCATTGCGAGCTGAATGGTGCACCGAGATTTACCGGACCCGATGAGCTGGACTGCCGCTTGCACCGGCTCCTTAAGTGCTATGATGCGGTTGTTAAAAGCTGCAAAGATGGGAGCCAGACACGCCAGCAGGCCCGGTTAGATTCGAACCAGACCTACGACTTGAGAAATGTCGCGCCATTTTATTTCTTTCGGGAGAGCCTCTCCATCAAAGAAGGCTTTAAACACCGCAACTACGTCATCTGTGAAAAGGACTTCGTCAGGCCATATTTTCAAATTTCCTCCACCAAACATTAGAGTTTGTTCGCCCTCAAAAGATACTTTGGCTTGTCCAAAGTGAGCGCGCCAATGCTTGGAAGCTTGCGGGTCTCTCATTTCCAACACACAGGTTACTCCGCCACCAGCAACCTGCAGATAAGAGCCATCTTGCCTCGTTAAGCTTGCATATGACTGTGGGCCGTAGCTCCTCAGTTTTCGCAAAGCCTTTTCAACTTTGGAGAAGGTCGAAACCTGTATAGGGCTTTTCTTTTCGACTTCTAGAAGCATGTTCATGGTAGATAGATCGTTATGTTGCCAACCACTTTTTCACCTGCAAGTTTGCCGAAACCGTCTGCTCCAAACCTGTTAATGAACATATCGTTATGGTTTTGTTGAGGGCTTTTCGTTGCTCCACCGTGAATAGCCCCAAACAGATAGAGCACATAGTCTGCGCGTGTGCTGGCATAATAATCCAGTCGAACAGGTTCCAGCCCTGCTTCTGGTGCGCACCAGATATAAATTAAACTTATTTAAACAACTTGATTAATTCAAATATTATCTAGATTCTACAGAAATTTTACAGCACCTTGGATCAACTTTGATATAGCATCGTTATTATTTAGACCTATCTTCTAACAACTTCTCCAATTTGTATATCGAAATACCTGGACAACCCGCCAATTTCCAAGCTTTGAAATACTCAGGATAACTCGAAAGAATATATCCATCCTCCTTTACTGATTTTTCCTCGTCGCAATAGCCGAATTTTTTCATGAACTGCAGGTGACTTAATGCCATCCCTCTGAGCCGTGAGGAGTTCATATCCATTTTCTTAAACGCCTCTTCGTCTGCGTACTGGCTTTCTCCTGTCATCATCGCAATTAAATCGTCGATGAGGTCCAGTTCGAGAGCACGATCAATCAGTTTTTCTTCGACAAGGCTCATCTCTAATATCCGACGGTTTGGCGCGCGTCCTTCAGGGCAAGGTCCCGGCCGGTTGCGACCGACACGTTGCCGCCCGCCGTCACATCCGTATTGGTTTGACAGGTCTCCCCGTGCTCATAGGGGCATTTCTAGCTCGGGCTCAGGTCAGCAGTCTGTTTTACTGATTCAATCCCTTCAGACTTCGTAGTCGCCCACATGGTCAAGATAGAATGTTGTGTCCTGGTAAAGTTGCAAAACAAACTCGTTGAATGAGTTTGAAACGGGTTTTTTGTCATATGGGGCATAGACCGCGTTAGGGTTAGCTGAATGTGGTCTAAGGACAAAATAGCTGTAACTCCCCATATCAAAGAAAGGGAGTTCTCCGTCGGCGATAAGCTCAGCATCGTATTGAAAGCTCACGTCTTCACGGAGCCAGAGTTCACTCAGGCGTCGCAAGTCCACAAATATATTCAGATAATCGGTCTGTAGGACCCCTTTGCGACTTCGTACCAGATGGCCACTCCCGACTTTGGCATAAAAACGTCTGAGTTCATGCGGTATCACGATCCCCATGCGTTTTTCAGCATCTGCAAGTTCAGCTTCTTCTATCTTCCAGAATTCATTTTTTTGGGCATTGCCACGATGGTCATCCGGTACTCGAAACTGATTTAGTTCAGAGAAAATTTTGTCGACTTCCTCGATACTTAACGACATCGTTATGGTCTTCCAATCATCTGCATCAGGTTTTTGAAAGCACTCCCAGTCCCATGGATGCCACCTTGATGCTGATCTGGGAACCTCGCAGGCGTATTTACCATTGTATGGGACCACCATTTTGGTTCTGCATCAGCTCAAACACCCTCGGTTTCGGAGTTGGAATAGGCCCCTTCCACCGTGATGCCCGGTTTGGACTTGCCTTCCGGATTGGAACCGATGCTGACGCCGACCGAACCGGAAACCTGCCGGCCCTTGCGATGAAGGTCGATATCCGCCGTTTCCGGACGCTCGGTTTCAAGGGTCAGGTCGCCGGAGCGCGAGGCGATCACCCCGCCGGTGATCGAGGTCGTTTCGCCGAAATCGGCGGCGCAAGCAGGTTGATAAATCTTCAGACTTGGAAGAAGAGAAATGGTCGGAGTGAGAGGATTCGAACCTCCGACCCCCTCGTCCCGAACGAGGTGCGCTACCAGGCTGCGCTACACTCCGACACAGAATATGAGCTTGGAAAGCCAGGCTCATCGGGAACAGCGGGGCAAGCCCTCGCTGTGTGGAGCGTCATGTAGCAAAGCTGGTCTGATCCCGCAAGCGATTTGAATTGCCGAATGTCACTTTTTTGAAACTGTGAACAACGTCAGCGTACTAAGTGCGAAATGAACCGTTTTGCAGCGGGCGGAAGCAGACATGGCTTGTCGTCCTGAAAGGTGGAAGCTGTTAAAAAACGGCCTCAAATCGTGTTGTCGAAAGCCCTGCAACGCACCTGGGGAAAACCACTCCTTACCCATCGAAGTTTGCTCTTGAGGAGACTTGCGCAAAGGGTCGAGGCTCGATATACAGCGTCTCCACGGCCTTGGGGTGTAGCCAAGCGGTAAGGCAGCGGTTTTTGGTACCGCCATGCGCAGGTTCGAATCCTGCCACCCCAGCCAGTTTCTTCCCTGAAAATTCTGATACCGATGGCGGAAAAACACCGCCTGCGCGAACGTGTGATCCTGCGAAAGTTGCGAGGATTCGCACGACGTGCGGCGCTGGCGCGCGCACGGGTTTGGTCAGTCGCATGCGCGGCTTCCACGACCAGTCTACCCTCTAACGGAAAGACCCGCCTGCAAATGTCGCGGCGGGCCTGCAGCCCCTCTTCGTTCCAGTATCTCCCTGGATCTGCTCAGTGCATTGTCTCGGGCAGCTTTGTTGAGGGCGTGCAGGCGAGACAGGGTTCGACAGGCATCACTCGCCCGGCTGCTGGCCCATTGCCCTTGCCTCGTCCAACTCCTTGTGGAGGCGTTCTTCCTCCTGAACGGCCGGGGTGATGAAACGGCCGAGCAGGAGATAGGCCACTGGCGTCAGGAACAGGGTCGAGACGGTCGCAAGGCCGAGCCCGCCGACGATGACAAACCCCAGCGCAATGCGCGCTTCAGCACCGGCTCCGCTTGCCATGATCAGCGGAACACCGCCGACGATGGTGCAGATCATGGTCATCATGACCGGCCGCAGACGGATGTTGGAGGCGTTTTCGATTGCCTCGCGCAGCCCCTGCCCTCGATCCCGCAACTGATTGGCGAACTCCACGATCAGGATACCGTTCTTTGCCATGATACCGACAAGCAGCACCAGGCCGATCTGGGAATAGACGTTGAGTGTCGTTCCGGTGAGCAGCATGGCAAAGACCGCGCAGGCGAGACCGAGCGGCACCGTCGCCATGATGATGAGCGCGCTGATGAAGCTCTCGAACTGGGCAGCCAGCACCAGCAGAATGATGACAATTGCAAAGCCGAAGGTGCGGGCCATGGAGGACGACTGTTCCCCCAGCGTTGCCGTTTCCGCCAGCGGCACGATGCGGGCACCGGGCGGCAGCAGCGGTTCGGCAATCTTCAGCGCTTCCTCATAGGCGTTGCCGAGGGCGAAATCGTCCGCAAGACCCGCCGTGATGGCAACGGAGCGTAACTGCTGCTCGCGCGCGAGAGACGGCGGCACGGCCTTTTCCACCAGGCTGGCGATGGTCGAGACGGGAACGAAGCGGCCGTCCCCCGTCTTGATGAAGATGTTCTCCATGTCCGTTGGATCGTTGATCGGATTGGTGGTGGAGACGAATTTCACGTCATAGGCCTGGTCGTTGATGAAGACCTGACCGATCTTGCGGCCGTCCAGCATGGCCTGCATGGCCGTGCCCAACCCGTTGATATCGATACCGAGGTCGGAGGCGCGCTCCCGGTTGATGGAAACGGAAAGCTGCGGCTGGGTTGCTTCAGTAGACCGGCGCACCTGGCGGAACCGTGGGTCCTGTTCCATCGCCGAGACGATTTTGTCGGCCGTTGCGCCCAGCGTCGCATAGTCGTTGCTGCCGGAAACGGCAAACTGAAGCCCGGAGCCGGCCCCGCGAATTCCAAGGCTGTTGGGCTGGAAGGCGAAGGCCCGCACCCCGGGAACATTGCGCACAAGCGCACTGACTTCCGACAGGATCTGCTGCTGCGAGCGCTCCCGTTCGCCCCAGGGCGCCAGACGCATGACGATGAAACCGCTGTTCTTGGAACCGCCGGTGCCCGCAATGGAGAATGTGCTGACGATCTCGCCGTTTTCCCGGTACGGCTCAAGCAGATTTTCGATTTCGCGCATCTGCTGCGACAGGTAATCCAGACTTACGCCCTGAGGCGCTGAGATGCGCATGAAAGCTATCGAGCGGTCCTCGGTCGGCGTCAGCTCCGTCTTGATGGTGGGAAACAGCACCCCTGCGGTTGCGGCAAACAACAGCGAAACGGCCACGACCACAATGGGTGCGTTGAGACACGCACTCAGGCAGCGCCGGTAGAGCCCGCTCAACAGCCGCCCGAGACCACCCACGGCACCGCCGTGATCGCCGCTCTGCCCGGCGGGTTTGCTCTTGAGAATGCGCGAGGCGAGCATGGGACATAGCGACAGCGCTACGATGGACGACAGGAACACGGCAATGGCAAGCACGAAGCCGAATTCGCGGAACAGGCCGCCTGTCTGCCCCGGCAGGAAGGACAGCGGTACGAAGACCGCAATCAGCGTTGCCGTGGTTGCCAGCACCGCGAAGAAGACTTCTTCGGCCCCCAGAACCGCTGCCGCACGTGGGCCCATGCCCTCGTTACGCCTGCGGACGATATTTTCCAGCACCACGATGGCATCGTCGACCACAAGGCCGGTTGCCAGCACGAGAGCCAGCAGCGTCAGGATGTTGATGGAAAAGCCTGCGAGGTAGATCGCCGCCAGTGTGCCGATCAGCGCCACTGGCAGGGAAACGCCCGGAATGATGGTCGCCCGCCAATCCCACAGGAAAATGAAGATGATCAGCAGAACGATGCTGACCGAGATAGCCAGGGCGATCTCGACTTCATGAATGGCCCCGTTGATGAAGGTGGCGTCATCGCTGGTGACTTCGATGGTCATGCCTTCAGGCAGGTTTTCCTGGATGCGCTCGACTGCGGCGCGCACGCCTTCCGAAATCTCCAGAGTGTTCGACTGGGCCGAACGAATGATGCCAAGGCCAATGCCGGACTTGCCGTTCGCGCGGAGCTGGGTCTGACCCAGATCAGGACCGAGGGTCACCGTCACGAAGTCGCGCAGCCGGGCGCGGCGGTTGATGATGACGCTTTCGAATTCTTCCGGCGTATCGATGGAGGCCGTCGCGCGCACGATCAGATCCTGGGTCTGACTGGTGAGCGAGCCGGCGGGTGTGTCGAAAGCCATGGACGACAGGGCCTTGGCCACATCGGCAATGGTCAGATTGAGGCTGGCCATCTTGGCCTGGTCGATATCGATGCGGAAGATCTTGTCGCGGTCGCCATAGACCTGAACATCCGCGACACCTGGAACGGCGGCCAGCGCATCGGAAATCTCGTCTTCCACCAGCACCGTCATGTCCTCGACGGACGTGCGGTCGGAGACCACACCCAGACGCAAGACCGGCTGGGCGTTGGCGTCTGCCTTGATGATGCGGGACGGGTCAGCGTCTTCCGGCAGGTCGTTGGTGATGCGGCCAAGTGCATCGCGCATGTCTGAGGCGGCCACGTCGAGATCGACATCGTCAGAAAATTCCACTGTCACCCGGCTGCGGCCGAAGGAAGAGGTGGAGGAAATCGCCTTGACGCCGGACACGCGCGCCACGGCGCCTTCGATAACACCGGTCACTTCGCGGTCGATGGTTTCGGCGGCGGCGGCCGGATAATTCGTGCTGACGGTGATGACCGGACGGTCGACATCCGGCAGCTCGCGCACCTCGATCCCGAACATTGCCGCGATGCCTGCAACCACGATCAGCATGTTGATCACAAAGGCGAGAACCGGACGCCGCACGAACAGGCCGGTGATACCCAGTTCCTTCAAACGGTCCATCTGCATGGCAGTCTCTCCAAGACCCTCAGGTCAAACTTCAGGAACCGCTTCCGCTGGAAACAGGCGTTGCGGGCGCATCGGCAGCCGGTGCCTGTTTGCGGTCGGCAACCGTCAGGTCGGCACCGTTGCGCACCAGGTGGATGCCTTCGGTCACCACTTCGTCGTTCACGGTCAGGTCCGCATCAACCAGGACGCTGTCGGTGTTGCGCTGGATGATACTGATCGGAACGCGCGCGCCCTTGCCGTCACGCACAGCCCACACGAAGGCGCCATCCGCCCCCCATTGCACGGCCAGCGGATCGACAGCCGGGTATTTGTCGCCCGGAAACTTCATCGAGACCTGGAACGACATGCCGGCTCTCAGCTTGTCGGCCTTGTTGGGAAACCGCGCCCGAACCTGAAGGGTCCGGCTGTCGATATCGATACGGTTGTCGACGGCGCTTATGACACCTTCGAAAGTCTCCCCCGGGCGGGCAACGGACGTGGCGGTGATTGGAGAGCCCACGGTGATGGCCGAGGCATAGCGTTCCGGCACCCAGAAATCGACGAGAACTTCGCTGCGGTCATCGATGGTTGCGATGACGGTTTGCGAGGAAACATAGTTGCCTGCGGTGATGGGCAGAATCCCGACAACGCCGCCAATGGGCGTTTCAACGGAGCGTCGGGACAGCGCCAGTTCGGCTTCGCGCAGTTGCAGCCGCGCGTTTTCAACCGAAAGCTCCGCATCGGTCACCTGCACGGCTGTTGCCGTGTTGGTTTTCCGCAGCACCTGCATGCGCTGCAGCCGTGCCTCTGCATCCTTGAGGGCATTTGCCGCCCGTTCGACAGCGATCTGTTCGGCGTCCTGATCGAGTTTGGCTATGACATCGCCCGCTTTCACCGTGGCACCGGACTTGACCAGAACGTCGGTCATGCGGCCGCTGGTAAAAGGTGTTACGGCGACGGATTGCAGGGCCGTGCTGGTGCCGATGGCGGACAAGCGGTCATTGATGGTGATCTCGACCACCGGCGTTGCCACGACCGCTCCCTTCGGCCCTCCCCAGCGCCGGCGCGGTTTGTCGCCCTGGCCCGGTGTCCCATCGGCCACGGCAAAATCCAGCCAATCGATGCCCCAGGCGCTGAGTTGCGCGCCCGCGCCCGGATAAAAGCGAACCCAGAGCCCTGCCGCCACGATTGCGACCAGAAGTGTGAGGACGAGCTGTTTCCAAATTGACAAGTGGAACTCCGATCAGAACTTGCCGGCACTGCCGAGAACGGTTGTATGCGGAAACTGGTTTTCTACGGCAAATCCCGTTGTCCAACAATCGATAACGTGTACCAATTTGTAAGCTGGGAAGCGCGGATTGGCATTCAAGGGCTGCCTTATCTTCACTTACCCAGCCACAACATGAAGCCCGGCATTGAAATGCCGTTGAAGCGCTTCAATACCGGGTTGCCTACCCAAATAGTGTAGAAACTGTCAGGAACCAGTGCCGAAGGCCTTGAGCATTGGCCGGTTCAGGACGCAGGAGAGCGGCTGTTACGCCGCATCCTCCGCGCGGCGGAGGGATGCCTGACGGGTCAGCACCTGGCGGCGGGTGAAAGCGACCAGGAATGCCGCCGTCAGAATGAGCACGATCGTGGGCGCCGGCGCGCTGTCGAGGAAGAAGCTGGCATAGGTGCCAGTCACCATCGAAGCCATGCAGACCAGCACCGCAACGTAGAGCATCGTCTTGAAGGTGCGGACCAGCAGGAACGCAATTGCCCCCGGTGCGATCAGCAGTGCGACCGCCAGTATGAGACCCGCCGCCGACAGGGTGGCGACAATCGTCAGGGACAGTGCCGCAAGAAGCCCATAGTGCAGCAGCCGGACCGGCAAGCCGGACGCCTGCGCCTGAGCGGGATCGAAACTGTGCAGCAGCAGATCTTTCCATTTGAGCACCAGCGCACCACCGACGATGAGGGCGATGATGCCGGCGGTTACCAGCTCATGGGTCTCCACGCCGAGCATATTGCCGAACAGGATATGGTCCAGATGGGCGTTTGTGCGCACCGACACAAAGAGCACGATGCCAACGCCGAACATGCCGGAAAACACGACGCCCATCACCGTATCCTGCTTCACGCGGCTGTTGCCGGAGAGATAGCCCGTCAGGAGAGCGCAGACCATGCCGGCGGCAAAAGCGCCGATGATCAACGGGATGCCGAAGATGTAGGCGAGCACAATGCCAGGCAGCACCGAATGGCTGACGGCATCCCCCATCAGGGCCCAGCCCTTGATCACCAGGAAACAGGACAGCAGAGCCGTCGGGATCGACACAATCATGCAGATGAAGAATGCGTTCTGCATGAAGGGAAATTTGAAGGGCAGCAAAAGAGTATCGAGGTCCATTACGCCTGATCTCCGGATTCTGTTTGCGCCGCTTCCAAGGGGTATCCGCGGCGCAGGGCCTCTGCCGATCTGCGGCGGGCGGCCAGAAGGCCATGTTTTGGCGCCAGCACGAAGGTAATCAGGAACACCAGTGTCTGCAGGGTTACGATGATGCCGCCGGTCGCTCCGTCCAGAAAGTAGCTGAAATAGGCTCCTGCAAAACTCGTCAGGGTGCCGATAGCGATGGACGTGAGGATGAGGCGTGGAAAGCGGTCGCACAGGAGATAGGCCGTCGCTCCCGGCGTGACCACCATCGCGATGACCAGAAAGGCGCCAACCGTCTGCATGGCTGCGACAACGGACGCGGACAGAAGCACGAAGAAGATCGCCTTCAGGAGACCGGGCCTCAGGCCGATTGTGCGTGCATGGCTCTCATCGAAGAAGGTGACCATCAGATCCTTCCACTTGAGCGTCAGGATTGCCAGCGACACGAAGCCGATGATGGCCAGTTGCAAGGTGTCTTCCGGCGTGATCGCCAGAATATTGCCCATTGTGATCGTCTGGACCGAGACCGACGTCGGGCTGAGGGAAACGATGAAGAGACCAAGGCCGAAAAAGGACGTGAAGATGAGGCCGATGATCACGTCAACCTTCAGGCCTGAGCGTTCTGACAGGAACAGCATGGCACTGGCAGCAAGCCCGCCGGCGAGAAACGCGCCGAGCGAAAACGGCAGTCCCAGAATATAGGCCCCGGCCACCCCCGGCACGACGGAATGAGACAGGGCATCCCCGATCAGTGACCAGCCCTTCAGCATCAGGTAGGACGACAGGAAGGCGCAAACGCCGCCGACAAGCGCCGACACCCACATGGCGTTGGTCATGTAGCTGTATTGAAAGGGCTCGAGCAGATAGGCGAAACTGAAAGGCTCCATCAGTCGCGTCCCTCCCGGGTCTGCACCTTGTCGCCATATTGAACGAACGGACGCTCGTCGTCGGTCAGAATGGTCACCGCGCGCTCATCGCCGTCGGTGTGCAGTGTCTGGTCGGAAATGGTGAAATGGCGCAATACGCCGCCAAAGGCTTTTTCCAGGTTCGCACGGGTGAAGGTTGTGGCTGTCGGTCCGTAGTCCAGCACCGTTCCCTTGACCAGCACCGTCCTGTCGCAGAACTCCGGCACGGAGCCGAGGTTGTGCGTCGAGACCAGCATCACCCTGCCCTCAGCCTGCATTTCCCGCAGCAAGGCGATGATCTGTTCCTCGGTTTTCACGTCAACGCCGGTGAAGGGCTCATCCAGAAGGATCACCTGGCCGTCCTGGGCAAGCGCGCGGGCAAGAAAGACACGCTTGCGCTGACCGCCGGAAAGCTCCCCGATCTGCCTATGCCGAAAATCCTGCATGTTCACGCGCGTCAGCGCCTGATCGACAGCCGCTTGATCCGCCGGTTTCGGCCGGCGCAAGAAGCCCATGTGGCCGTAACGGCCCATCATCACAACGTCCTCGACAAGGACCGGGAAAGACCAGTCGACTTCTTCCGATTGGGGCACATAGGCGACGAGGTTTTTCTTCAGCGCTACCCGGACAGGCATATCCAGAATGCGAATGCGCCCCTTGGCTGCCGGAACGAACCCCATGATAGCCTTGAACAGGGTCGACTTGCCCGCCCCGTTCACGCCGACAAGAGCCGTGACGGTGCCTCGAGGGATTGAAAAACTGGCATTCCAGAGTGCCGTGTGCCCATTGCGATAGGTAACGGTCACGTCCTTGGCTGCTATACCGTCATCATCCCTGACGTGGGGCATGTCCATAACCGGGTCCTTGATGACGTTCAGCATTTAGTCTTTCCAGTACTTTCATCGGTTCCTGCGACACAATCAAGCGTGGCATCGTGTCCATGCCACGCGGCGTGCCTTGATACGGTCTGTTACTTGGCGGCGGATTTCAGTCCGTCGACGACCGTGCCCGATGTGACCTTCAGCAGATCGAGATACGTCGGCACCTTGCCGTCCGCCTCGCTCAGGGAATCGACGTAAAGATCGCCACCGTATTTTGCGCCGGTTTCCCGCGCCACCTGCTTGGCAGGCGAGGTGTTGACCGTGCTTTCGCAAAAGACGACCGGAATGTCGTGCTCGCGCACCCCGTCAATCACAGAGCGAACCTGTTGCGGCGTGCCGACCTGATCGGCATTGATCGGCCAGAGATAGAGTTCCTTCATGCCGAAGTCATGAGCGAGGTAGCTGAACGCACCTTCACAGGTCACCAGCCAGCGCTTGTCTTCCGGTATGTCGGCGACGGCCTGGCGCAGCGGCTCGATTGTTTCGCGCAGCTTGTTCTTGTAGGCCTCCGCGTTGGCGGCATAGGTCGCCGCGTTGTCGGGATCATACTTGGCGAACGCCTTGGAAATATTGTCGATATAAATCAGCGCATTGTCCAAACCCATCCAGGCATGCGGATTTGGCCTGCCCTCGTAGGAGCCTGCCGCAATCGAGATCGGTTCAATCCCGTCCGTCAGCGTTACAGAGGGAATGTCACCGAGGTTCGACAGAAACTGTTCAAACCAGCGCTCGAGGTTCATGCCGTTCCAGAGGATCAGGTCCGCATCGGACGCCCGAACGATGTCCTGCGGGGTCGGCTCATAGCCGTGAATTTCCGCACCCGGTTTGGTGATGGACACAACGTCGGCGGCCTCACCGGCAACATTCTGCGCCATATCGGCAAGAACGGTAAAGGTGGTCACCACCTTCATCTTGTCCTTTGCCAAGGCGGCCGATGCCGGTCCAGCGACGATCGCCGCGAGAGAGACCGTCAGAACGAGTTTTTTCAGCATCACCAAATCCCTGTGTGAACATCACTTCTGCAAGTGATATTGCAAATCATTTGCAACTGTCAAGTTTTTGCGAATGATTTGCAATATCATTCTTATGTCGAGTTGTTATTCTCAGACATATCGTATCGATGGAGAATCCGCGAGCATCGGGAGGTCCTGCGCCGTGTCTCAAAAGCAGCGAATGCGACCTGCGCCCTTGCCTCCAGCACAAAAAAGACGCCCCACCGCAGATCATGCCGATGAGACGTCCAATTCCTGTCCTGGCTTTCTTGCCTGTCGGGCGCATGTCGTGGGCATTCGACGTCCCACGGCATGCTGCATCACTTTTTGACGTACCTCTGGCGTCAGGCTGCCGCCACGCGGTTCAGGAAGGTTTCGATACCTTCTTTCAGAGCCCGGCTGCGGTTGCTCAGATCGCCGGAAGCTGCCAGGACATCGCCCGACGCTTCCTTGGTGTCGTCAACCGCCCTGGACAGGCTGGACATGTTGGTCTGAACCGCCTGCGTGCTCTGGGCGGCACGCTGGACGTTGCCTGAAATCTCGTTGGTGGCCGAGCCCTGCTGGGTAACGGCAGCCGTGATCCCTTGCGTGTAGCCGTTGACCTCTTCCATCGTGTCGGAAATTGCGCCGATAGCGGCGACCGCCTCACTGGTTGAGTTCTGGATGGTCTGGATCTGAGAGGATATTTCTTCCGTGGCTCTGGACGTCTGCGTCGCCAGCTCCTTCACTTCGGCAGCAACCACGGCAAACCCCTTGCCTGCATCCCCTGCCCGCGCAGCCTCGATGGTGGCATTGAGGGCCAGAAGGTTGGTCTGTTCGGCAATCGCCTGGATCAGGCTGACCACTTCGCCGATCTTCGAGGCAGCTTCGGCCAGTCCCTGCACCTTGCCGTTGGTGTCGTGAACCGCGTTCGTTGCAGAGGTGACGATGTCGGACGACCGGCGCACCTGCTCGCCGATTTCAGCGATCGATGCGGACAGTTCCTCAGCCGCGCCTGCCACGTTTTCAACGCTCATGCTGGCGTCTTCGCTGACACGGGAGGTGTCGCCGGCCTGTTCCGCACTGCTTTCAGCGATGCCGCCGAGTGCCGATGCCGTATTGGACATTCCGGCTGCCGTTTCGTCGAGGGCACTCAGGAGACCCTGAATTTCTCCCCGGAAGCTCTGGATCAGATCGTCAACTTCCCGCTGACGCGCGTTCTCGGCCTGGCGATGGGCGTTGGCTTCACCTTCCAGGCGCAGACGTTCCCGGGCGTTTTCCTGGAACACCTGAACCGTGCGGCTCATGTCGCCGATCTCGTCACGCTGACCGGTTGACGGAATGACTGTGTCGATGTCCCCGTCGGCCAGACGGCCCATCGCTTCCGTGAGCGCCCGCGTCGGACGCGTGATCACCAGCGAAAGCACAAAGGCGAGCAGGCCTCCTGCGGCAACCGCCCCGAGGAGTGCAATCGCAATCAACCCAAGCGCTGTATCCGCCCGTGAATAGGCGGCCGCGGACTGGGCCTCGGTCAGGGCGGTAATGACACTGCGGACCTGACCTGAGATCGCAACCAGCTGTTCCCGCTTGGCGTCGAACGCATCCTTGGCGGCGACCATGGCGGCAAATTCGGCCTCATAGGTGCCAACCTCTGCTTCGATGGCAGCAATCGCGTCGGCGATTTCCGGAAAAGCAGCACTGTCCGCCTTCAACAGGTTGGCGATGTAGCGCAGCGTTTCAATCCGGTTGAGCACTTCATCAGCGCCAATCGTATCGAAACCAGCAAAATACTCCATGGTCGCAGAGCGGATCTCCAGAGACGCGTTCTGGTACTTGTTCACATTCACATTGACGAGGTCGACGATGCGCAGCTGGGAGTTTGCCTTGCCGGCAATCGACTTGGCTTCATCGGCTGCCGTGTAGACGACCTTGCGCAAGGCCGAGGCCTGTTTGTGAAGGTGTTCCAGGCCGGCAGCAAGATCTGCAGCAACCGTGGCCGGCACAGGGGCCGGTAGTGCCCCTTCCCCTTCCGGCTTCGGCAGTTTTTCACCGAGAGCCGCCGCCATCGCTGCGAGTGCCTCGACCCTAGCCTTATCGACGCCGTCCACCTTCAATTTGCCGGCCTTTGCTGCCCTCTTGGCCAGAGTGTGCGTGCCATCCAGAACGGCAGCCACTGTTTCAGGCGGAAGATCAGCGCCTGCGCTCGCCTCGGCAATCCTGGCTTCCAGACCGGTTACGAGGTCTTCCATGTCCGACAGCATGCGACCGACCTTGTCGGCCCGGTTACGGGTCCCGGATGCCGTCTTGGCGGCGCCGCCGGCATCGCGCTGGATCTTGCTCATCTTGTCGTTGATCTGCGCAGCAATGGTTGCCAGATTGACGGCCGACCGCAACAGCTTGTCGACTTGCACCTGCCGGTTCTCGACAGCTTCGACCACGCCATCAAACTCGCCGCTCAACTGACCGACCAGCGCAATGGCTTCTGCCGTCACCGGTTCGCCTTCTCCGGCGCCCGAAACACCGTCGAACGTCACAAGCGACGTTTCCAACTGATCGATCTGCTGCCTCGCCGCATCGGCCAGATCTGCCGTCCGATCAGAGAGATAGGCTTCCTGTGCCTGAGCGACCTGTTGAAGGTTGGCCATGGCGGTCGTTGCCTTCGCGCTGACGTCCGACTGGGTCCTGAGGCCGAGAATCGCGACCGTGCCAACGGCCCCCACCGCAGCTGCCACGAGGATCATGGCCGCGAAGCCGCCACCTACTTTCGCCGAAAGGCGCACATTCTTTAAAGGTGTAAGTAACCTGGACATTGTTTCCCCCGCACTTTCCGAGATTGAAGGTGCGAGCGGATAAACAATTGGTGAATAATTTCAGGTCTGCCTTTCGCTCGCCAGCGCAAAATAAATCGGGCGGTTTTTAGTCTTTTGCGACAAGGCGATACTACGCGTTTACTTGAGAAAAATTTTTGCCCAAATTAAATCCGGTTGCCTCTAATCCGATGACGA
Source organism: Stappia sp. BW2 (assembly GCF_008107695.1). Classification (GTDB taxonomy): domain Bacteria; phylum Pseudomonadota; class Alphaproteobacteria; order Rhizobiales; family Stappiaceae; genus Roseibium. Next base: position 589,914 of record NZ_VIRG01000066.1, read on the forward strand.
GAGTGTGTAATTCTGACAATGATGTGAAAGCCGACTCTTTCACACCACATGTCAAAACCCTCAATATTCCGGATACCAGCACCGTCACGGCGCTGGTCCCAGCCTATCGTCTGGCCGCCTCAAGCAGCCTTGCAAGCACCTCACGGTCTCCGATCTGATTTGCCATCAGAAGGATCAGCCGCGCATTGAACGCATCGCTTTCGGCCTTGGTGAGGCCTTCATGGGAGGTCAGCAGATCGGCATAAAATCCGTCCGGGTTTTCAAGGTTCGGTGTGGTGACAATCTCCGCCATCAGGCTTCTCCACCTTTTCCAAGTGCAATTGCGAGTGCATTTTCGATTGCAGCACGGTCATATTCCATCCAGCGTGCTGCGACATGCTGGTCCGGCCGGATCAGATAAACAGCCGACGAGGCATCGCCGAGATATCTGGCTTTCAGTTCCTGACCGGCAGTTGCCGGTGCAATGCTGACACCGGCGATGTCGATGCCATCAATCTGAAGGGTCTCCGGTACGTCGGTGCCAATGCCCAGCAGATGGAAGCCGCTGCCGAGCCAATCCAGCAGCCAACCGTCTGCCAGGGGCGCATCCGACGCCGGGCTTCCCGGCCGTGTGCGCGCAGGCAGGCCGTCCACGTCCGGGCTGTTGAGGTTCGAGCCGTCATAAACGCAAGGGACAGACAACCGGCCGGAATTGACCAGCGGCCGGGCAAAGGCGTGGTGTTCAGACAGGTCCAGCACGGCATCTCGAAAGATGCGGCTGGTTTCGGATTTCGGCGTAATGAAATCGGTAGAACGCGAGCTTTGCAGAATGTTCTCGTCGGCCGCCATTTCCCGTTCAAAGGCATAACTGTCCAGAAGGCTTTCGGGTGCCTTTCCGTCCATGACGAGCTTCAGTTTCCAGCCGAGGTTGTCCGCATCCTGGAAGCCGGAATTGGCGCCGCGCGCACCAAAGGGCGATACCTGGTGGGCGCTGTCACCGGCGAAGATGACCCGACCGTGGCGGAACTTTTCCATGCGCCGGCACTGAAAGGTATAGATCGACACCCATTCCAGATCGAATTCAACATCCTGCCCGAGCATCTGCTTGAGCCGGGGAATGACGTTTTCCGGTTTCTTTTCTTCTTCCTTATCGATGTCCCAGCCAAGCTGCAGATCGATGCGCCAGACACCGTCTGGCTGCTTGTGCAGAAGCGCGGACTGGTCCTTGTTGAAGGGCGGATCGAACCAGAACCAGCGTTCGGTCGGAAAGTCTGCCTTCATGATAACGTCGGCGATCAGAAAGTTGTCTTCGAACACCCGTCCGACGAAATCGAGATCGAGCATCCGGCGCGAGGGCGAGCCGGCACCATCACAAGCAATCAGCCAGTCCGCTTCCAGATTGTAGGCACCATCGGCCGTTTCCACGGTCACCAGCGTGTGGTCGTCCCTCTGATTGAGGTTTGCGACCCGACTGCCACCGCGAATTTCCACCGGCTTGCCTTCCACCTGCAGCGCGCGGATGCGCTCGACCAGGTTGAGCTCGCAATAATATTGCTGGAGGTTGATGAAGGCCGGGCGCTTGTGTCCCTCTTCCGGCAACAGGTTGAAATCATAGACCTGCCGGTCACCGAAAAACACCTTGCCGACGTTCCAGACAACCCCTTTGTCGACCATCTCGTCGCCGCAGCCCAGACGGTCGAAAATTTCCAGGGATCGCTTGGAAAAGCAAATGGCCCGTGAGCCCACGCTGACCTTGTCATTATCATCCAGAATGACGACAGGCACATCGGCCTGAGCAAGATCGATGGCGATGGCGAGGCCCACCGGCCCGGCGCCGATGATCACCACCGGGTGACGAACCGGTGCCGCCGCGTCCTGATCTTGGGACCTCTTGTACGGATAAAGCGGCGCTTCAAACAATTTGGTCACAGGCGTTTCTCCCAATTGCCGAGGCCTCCCGATCTCCCGAGCCGGCAAGCCTTTGCACGTTTCGCGGAACCCTTTTCCGAATTACGCGTTCTAGTTATCAAGTCCCCCAAACGGAGGTGTGATATGCCGAGCGTGACACGTCAGACTATCTCAACATCCGGCCGTCTCTGGATACTCCGGATCCTTGCCGGGCTGATGTCTGTGGTCGCCGTTTCACTTCTCATCGCCGCTCCTGCAACCGTGCTCGCCGATAACTGGAGCATGGCCGGGATCAGCATTGTGCTGTGCGAGTTCATCGTCCTTGCCGGCGCCCTGACCTGGCTCGCCCAATTGATCTTCGCGCCCGAGCGCTAGTTGCTCTCCTGGAAACGTTGCGCCGACGGATGCCGGTCAAACTTCAGAAAGAATTCGTCCAGCTGCGGTGGCGCGACGCTTGTTCCTGCCAACATGGCATGGGCCTGACCCCGGTGATGGATCTGGTGCTGGAAGAGATGCAGCAGCGTGCTTGCAATCTTTTCCTGCATGATTCCGTCATTACCCCGGTCCTGTGCGATGTCGCGTTCAAGATCCGCTTCCGTAATTCGGTCGCAGAAATCGATCAGATCCCGATCCACGCTTTGCTGTGCGGCTTGCAGGCCGGCTGCGGAGGGCAGATGCTGCGTGTCGAACACTGACAGGCCCTGCCCCTCCTCTTTCAAGGCATCAAGGTAGTAGCGGTCCACTTCCCAGTTGTGATTCAGCGTTTCCCGGATCGACGGAAAGAACCCGGTTCTTTCCGCCTCGAACTCCGCCTGAGACAGCCGGCAGCAAGCTTCATATAACCGCTCATTGGCATATGCGTTGTTACGAGCCATCAGGCGCAGGTGATCCAGGACAGCACTCATGGCTCAGCCCTGCAGGTCTGCCCACATCTGGGCGTCGCGTTCCGCGGTCCAGGTGCGCGGCGTGTCGATGTCCAGGGCCTCGTCGTATGCGCGAGCGACGTTGAACGGCAGGCAATGCTCGTAGATCGCGTAGTCCTTGAACTTCGGATCACAGGCGGCGCGGCAGGCGTCCCACGCTTCCTTCAACGAGCCGCCGCGCTTTGCCACGCGGGCGACCGGCTCATAGGTCGAACGGACAAAGTCAGCAGTGGCATCCAGCGCAGCATTGACCATCTTCTTGCCAACCAGCGCATCGCCCCGGCCCGGCGCAATGGCATCAAGATCAAACGCGCGGATGCGCTCAAGTGTTGTCGGCCAGTCGTTGAAATGACCGTCACCGCAATAACAGGCCGAGTGATATTCCACGATGTCGCCCGTGAACATGACGTTCTCGTCCGGCACGTGAATGACGATGTCGCCAGCGGTGTGGGCACGTCCAACGAAGCTGAGGTCCACCCGGCGCTTGCCCAGGTAAACGGTCATGCGGTCGTTGAAAGTGGTTGTCGGCCAGGTCAGCGGCGGGATGTCGTTGACGTTGTCATAGCCCATGAACAGACGCGGGAAGCGCATGAATTCGGATTCCCGGTCTTGCGCGCCGCGTTCCACGACCATGGACCGGGCCTTCTGGCTCATGATCACGGTCGGTGCCTTGTAAGCGGCAGCCCCCAGCACGCGCACGGCGTGGTAGTGGGTCAACACAAGATGGCTGATCGGCTTGTCGGTGACGGACCGCACCTTCTCGATCACCTTGTTGGCGAGTTCAGGGGTCGCCTGCGCCTCGACGATCATGACACTGTCGTCGCCGATGATGACGCCGGTGTTCGGGTCGCCCTCAGCGGTAAAAGCCCAAAGATCCTTGCCGATTTCGGTGAAGGAGATCTTCTTTTCCGTCATGTCTCCAGCGGATGCGAATTGCTTGCTCATTTAGAAGCTCCGTGTTTGCCTTCATCCCATACGGGCATCGCCTTTTTGGCGACAGCGGCCGGATGGGATTCCATTGTGGTGGCCATGGTGTCGTTCCACCGGTTGAGGTAGCCGAAGAGTGCAATCGAGGCGACGATCTCGACAATCTCGGCGTCGTTGAAATGGGTCTTGAGTGCTGCGAAATGCTCTTCCGTTGCACCGTTGGGAACACCGGCGGCCTCGCGGGCCAGCACCAGTGCCGCCTTCTCGGCCTCCGTGAAAAGCGGTGATGTCTCGCACTCCCAGACAGCAGCGATCTTTTCATCCGGCACATCGTAGACGTGGCTCAGATTGGCCATGTGCCCCTGGCAGTAGCGGCAGCCAGTCGCCATGGAGGTCATCAGCGCCACCATCATCTTCAGGTTTTCGGGCACCGTGCCTTCGTAAAGAACCGCCTGGTTCAGATCCATGAATGCCCTGGCGATATTCGGCCGGCGCGCCATGGTCAGGATCGAGTTCGGCAAAAAGCCGCGAATTGCATCGTAGCGCGCGAATTTTTCCTCGAACTGAGGCAGATCCTTGCGTTCCAATGGCGCAACGTGAGGCATGACCCTCTCCCTGAAATATCCTGGCGGCGAAAAGGCTCAACCTGACGCTGCGCTTTTGTCTTTGTGCGAGACGGAGTTTCCCCCCTGCCCCTCCCTTTGGAGAGAGGAGTCAGGGGGTAACCGTCGATGGGAGCGCAGGCTCGCGGAGCGCGATTACGGCCCTTCGTACTTCTCCACCGTCTGCTCGATGGCGCCGAAGATCGAATGGCCGTCCGAGTCGAGCATCTCGATGCGGACCGTATCGCCGAACTTCAGGAAGGATGTCTTGGCCTCGCCCGTGTTGATCGTTTCGATCATGCGGATTTCGGCAAGGCAGGAATAACCAACCCCACCATCTGCAACCGGCTTGCCCGGACCGCCGTCCAGCTTGTTCGAGACCGTGCCGGATCCGATGATCGTACCGGCACTGAGCGGCCGGGTCTTGGCGGCATGGGCAATCAGCTGACCGAAATCGAAGGTCATGTCGATGCCAGCGTTCGCGCGGCCAAACGGCTGACCATTGAGGTCGACATGAAGCGGCAGATGCAGCTTGCCACCCTTCCAGGCATCGCCAAGCGCGTCCGGCGTAACAGCCACCGGCGAAAAGGCCGAAGACGGCTTGGACTGGAAGAAGCCGAAGCCCTTGCCAAGTTCAGCCGGGATCAGACCGCGCAGGGAAACATCATTGACCAGCAGCACCAGAAGAATGTGATCGCGCGCAGCTTCGGCGCTCACCCCCATCGGCACATCGTCGGTGACGACGGCGATCTCGCCTTCCATATCGATGCCCCAGGCTTCTTCGCGCATGGAAATCGGGTCGCGTGGCGCCAGGAACGCATCCGAGCCGCCCTGATACATCAGCGGATCTGTCCAGAAGCTTTCCGGCATCTTCGCCCCGCGGGCCTTGCGCACCAGTTCGACGTGGTTGACGTAGGCCGAGCCGTCGGCCCACTGATAGGCACGCGGAAGCGGCGACAGGGCCTCGTGCTCGTGAAAGCGGAGCGTCGGTACGGCTTCGTGGGACAGGCTTTCAGCCAACAGCTTCAGCTTCGGCTCCACATGCTCCCAATCGTCAAGCGCGGCCTGCAATGTCGGCGCGATGTGGCTTGCGTCGGTGCAGAAGGTCAGGCGGTCGTTGACCACCACCAGCTTGCCGTCGCGGCTGCCATCCTTGAGCGTTGCCAGTTTCATCGGGTTATCTGCTCCTGTTACTCACCAGACACGTCGTGCCCGGCAATGGTTTCTCCCGGAAAGCCTCTTGCGGCTTCTAACCGTTGTTCTTGTGCGGGCTCCGGCAGGCGTGCCGGAACACGGGTGGTGTACGCAACCGTCACCTAAGGTTCAGGTCACCATACCGGCAAGGGTTGACCCGGCGTTTGCGGCCGGTCAAATGCCGAATGGCTTGCCTACTTGTTCCAGGTTCCTTCAGGCGTGCCATCGAATTTTTTGCCCAGCGAGTCCCAGCAGTCAATGTAATCGTCCTGCAGCGGCGCTTCCTTGGCGGCGAACTCGGTCAGATGCTGGGGAAAGCGGGTTTCGAACATGAAGGACATTGTATTGTCGAGCTTTTCCGGCTTCAGATCGGCATTGGACGCGCCTTCGAACGCATTGTTGTCCGGCCCATGCGGCAACATCATGTTATGCAGGCTCATGCCACCGGGAACGAAGCCCTGCGGCTTTGCATCGTATTGCCCATAGATGTTGCCCATCAGCTCCGACATGATGTTCTTGTGGTACCAGGGCGGGCGGAAGGTGTTTTCCATCACCATCCAGCGTTCGCGGAAGAGCACGAAGTCGATGTTGGCGGTGCCCGGCACACCGGATGCCGCGGTCAGGACCGTAAAGATCGACGGGTCTGGATGGTCGAACAGGATTGACCCGATCGGGCAATAGTTCCTGAGATCATACTTGCAGGGAGCGTAGTTCCCGTGCCAGGCGACAATGTCGAGCGGCGAGTGATCGATACTGGTCTCATGGAACTGTCCGCACCATTTCACGGTCACCGTGGACGGGACCTCGCGGTCCTCGTAGTGCGCTACAGGCGTCTTGAAATCGCGACGGTTCGCCATGCAATTGGCCCCGATCGGCCCCCTGCCCGGCAGTTCGAATTTCTGGCCGTAGTTCTCGCAGACGAAACCGCGCGCCGGACCGTCCACCAGTTCGACCCGGTAGACAAGCCCACGCGGAAGGATGGCGATCTCCTTCGGCTCCAGTTCGATGACGCCCAGCTCCGTGCAGAAGCGCAGGACGCCCTCCTGCGGCACCACCAGAAGCTCGCTGTCGGCGGAGTAGAAATATTCATCCTCCATCGACTTGGTGATCAGGTAGATGTGGCTGGCCATACCAACCTGGGTGTTGACGTCGCCGGCAGTCGTCATGGTGCGCATGCCGGTCAGCCAGTTGAGGCCTTCACCGGAATGCGGCACCGGATCCCAGCGGTATTGCCCGAGCGAAACGACGTCGTCGCAAACATTCGGCGCAGACTTCCAGTAAGGCAGATCGATCTTCCTGAACCGGCTGGTATGCTTGACCGAAGGGCGGATACGGTAACACCAGGTGCGTTCGTTCTGGTGGCTCGGGGCGGTAAAGGCTGTGCCTGAAAGCTGCTCGCCGTAAAGCCCGTATGCACATTTCTGCGGGCTGTTCATGCCCTGGGGCAGAGCGCCGGGCAGAGCCTCGGTTTCAAAATCATTGCCGAAGCCCGGCATATATTCCAGACCCGCCGCGTTTCTGCCGTTTCCAGCAAGATTTTGGCTGCTGTCGGTTCTCTGATCCATGACGTCCTCCCGGTTCGGAGATGAATTTAGTTGCATATGTAACCATTCTGATCTCACGGATCAAGCGGCATGTCGATTCTTTTGCGGCCACTGCCGATTTTCTGGCGCGAAATCGGGAAAAACCTGGTGACGTAATTTTGTTTTACGCGCCTCTCCCGAGAGGTATGGCCTCTTACATGAAGATGAAATGGTTTGAGCCGAATTGATTTTCGGCAAGGCGTGAAAGCCCAGGAAATGTGGTTCGTTTTCAAGCTATCGCAACGCCGAGTACGTCCAATCCAGTCAAATCCGATGGACGTGGAAATGGCTGTTTTTCGATTCCGCGCTTGAACGAAATTGCAAGCTGGCGTAAAAAGAACAAAATAGGAACATTGGAGAAGATCGATGCGGCTCGCCGACACTGCTGTTGCGCACTCCTGCGCTGTTTCCTCCGCTTCTGCGTCGGCGCCGGACGCGGACCAGCTTACGTCCGTCACTCCTGGTGAGGTCCGCACCATGATGCTGTACCTTCGCAAGGCCCGGGAGCGGGCTATCGCGATCCGCGACAGATCTCCTGGTGGCAGTTACCTGGAAAGCGTGCTGACGCGCACCATAGACGGCATTTCGCTTGAGCTTTCACAGCTCGACTACCTTCTGGCATCAAAGCCCGTCGATCCGTCGCGCAATGCCTCCACGATGCGGATGCGCCCTGCAATCTGATCGGATTCGAAGCCTTGCTGCCCGGAAAATCAACCAGCCAGATCGACGTGCTTACTCCTGCCGCAACGCGCCAAAGAACCCGAGGACTGTCTTGAGTTTTCCGGTTTCTTCGTTGATCCAGACGACATCGAGGCCCTCAGGAAGCGTCGTTCCATCCGCCTTGACCATCTGCCAGGCAAACCGTGCGGCTCCGTGATGCGTGTCGATGCCGCTGGTGCGTACGATCTTCGCACCTGCACTCTTGGACAGAACGCCCGAAATGTGATCGACAAGCGCTGCAATGCCCACCACATCCGTTCCGGGATCCGTGTATCTGATGCCGTCTGTCACGGATCTGCCTAGCAGGTCTTGCCGGCGGGACGGGTCCCTTTCAGACCAGGCCGCGCAATAGATGTCGATGGTTTCTTCCAGCGTCATTCCAGCCTCCCTAGCAGTCTTCTGAGGAAGCATGCGCGAAAGTTCGCGAGGGCGCCAGTCAGGACGCTGAAACGATAACGTCAGGCCGCGGCTTCATCGCCTGGGGCCGTCTGCCAACCGAGGTCGGTCAGCGTCACGATGCGGTTGCCGCGCAAATCGGTGGCACACACGAGAAATCCGCGCTCTTCCATGTGGCTCAACAGCCAGCGCGCCCTGCCTGGGGAGCGTGTGCCATAGGCGGTGGCGATTTCGATGTTGCCGGGGCATGGCGCTTTTCCTATCGCCGCCTTCGCCAAGAGCAGATAGACGCCGCGCATGTCTTCCGGCAACTCCGAGGCAATCAACTCCGCCTGGGCCCAGGCTCCGTCGTCCATTTCGCCTTTTTCGACACCGGCACGGGCAACGGAAAGCTTTTCACGGAAAGTCTGCAGGTCCGGCGCACCACCCGCCAGTTTTGAAATGCGGCAACGGACCTGAAAGTCCTGATAGAGCGTTGCGATGGGCTGGAACGCAGCGTCCTCGTCTTCCAGGATACCTGCGATAATTTCGGCGATTTTCTGTTCGCGCTCGCCAAAGTCGAGCAGACTTTCGGCCTGCGGCACGTCCTCGGCGCTGGCACGCTCCGCACTGCTCAACTGGTCGAGTACATCGCCCGTGGAAACCACAGGCTCAACGAAGCGATGGCGCACCGGCTGCACCTCGTCGGCGCCCGGCGTGAAGATCAGGTCCTTGGCGTCTTCCTTGGGCTGCTCGGGCAACGGCATCAGCTTGGGGCTGCCGCCGCGGCCCATCGTTTCCACCGGACCGATCTTGACCGGAACCGGACGGCGCGACATGGCGGGACCGAGGGCGATGAAATGGCCCCTGTCGAGGTTTCTGAAGCTTTCCGCCTGGCGCCGTTCCATGCCCAGAAGATCGGCCGCGCGGGCCATGTCGATATCCAGAAAGGTACGCCCCATCAGGAAGTTGGACGCTTCTGCGGCTACGTTCTTGGCCAGCTTGGCCAGGCGCTGGGTGGCAATGACACCGGCAAGTCCACGTTTGCGGCCACGACACATCAGGTTGGTCATGGCGCCCAGTGACCGGCGCCGGGCTTCTTCGGTCACCTCGCCGGCAGCGGCCGGTGCGAAAAGCTGGGCTTCATCGACGATGACCAGCATCGGATACCAGAGATCGCGGTCAGCATCGAAGAGACCGTCAAGAAAGGTTGCCGCGGCCTTCATCTGCCGGTCCGCATCCAGACCTTCAAGATTGAGCACCACCGACACACGGTGCTGGCGCACCCTTGCGGCGATCATCTGGAGGTCCTTTTCGGTGCCAACGGCATCGACAACGACATGGCCGTACTTTTCTGCCAGCGACACGAAATCGCCTTCAGGATCGATAATGGCCTGTTGAACCCACTTGGCGGACTGCTCGAGAAGCCGGCGCAGCAGATGCGATTTTCCCGAGCCGGAATTGCCCTGCACCAGAAGGCGCGTTGCCAGCAGTTCTTCCAGATCCAGGCCGGCGCGCGCGCCACCTGTCATTTCACCGATATCGATTTGTACCGTCATGCGACCACTTTTCTTGCAGCCTCGGCAGCGCTGCGGCTTCTCCGTTTCCTGAATTTCATGCAGTGCGGTAGTCAGCACGATTCCGTGCCGCTTGCAAAGCCGGCCAGCCAGGAAAGCCGGGTTTTCCCAGAATTCCACCGAAACGAGACCACCCCGGACGACAGGCTGGACTGGAGACACAAACGTCAGACCTGGAACCACATAGACTTAATTTCAGCCGAACCCGACGCCACACGGGTTTCTGTGGTAAGGTGGAGGGAACGGGAGCTTTTTCAGGGAAATCGCTGTGACAGTCAAGCGATTGGCTGGTTCTTGGTGCCGGCAGATTTTCAAACAGATCAAAGCGCCGCTTTCCGGCGCCGTTTTGCTGATGCTTTCCCTTACCGCAAGTTCTGCAACAACTGACACCGTGACGATCGCCGTTGGCGAATGGCACCCCTATTTTTCCGAGGATGCCGAAGGATATGGCACCTATGCCCAGGTGGTCACAAGAGCCTTCGAACTGGAGGGCGTTGAGGTGCAGTACGGCTTCTTTCCATGGAAGCGGGCCTTGCTGCAAACGCAATCTGGGAGCTGGCAGGCTTCCGCCGGTTGGGGCAAGACCAAGGACCGGGAACCGTTCTTCCATTTCTGCGACGCCGTTCTGGTCGAACGGGAGCAATTCTTCTACGCAACCGCCCGGCCCGTTGAGGCGCACAGCCTGCAGGACCTTGCCGGGTTAAGCCTCGGTTCCCTGGATGGTGCCGCTTTTGGAGAAGACCTGCAGAAACTGGTGTCGTCCGGGCAGATTACGGTCTTCCGCCAAAGCACGTTGGAAGACCTTTTCAAGATGCTTGACGTAGGGCGCGTCGATGTTGTCATGGGCAATGAAAAGGTTGCTGCGGATGCCCTGGCCGTTGCGTTTCCCGGTCAGGAGGCAAAGCGTTTCAAGGCGCTGGAAGATGTAACCGTACTCTGGGACTATCGCGTGATTGTCTCGAAAAAAATCGAAAACGGCGAGGATCTCTGTACCCGGTTCAATCGTGGTTTGAAAAAACTGCGTGAAACCGGTGAGTACGAACGTCTTTTGTGGCCCGACAAGAAGGAAAATGGCGGCTCAGACCCCAGCCCATCCTGACCTTTGAACAACACGCAGGCTTCAGCTATCCGGACAGTCGACTTTTCTGCACCCTGTGGAAGGTCTCAGGGATTCACGACGAGTTCATACCCGACCCTTCCAATTGCGCATATCCTGCCCCATGTGAGCATAACAAAGAACATAATGGGATGGACCGGATGAAAATTCACGCAGACCTGACGCAGCCTGCAATCGTCGACAGCGCCACACTCGACTGGGTGCCCTCCCCCATGGCCGGTGTCGAGCGGCGAATGCTTGAGCGCGATGGTGCGGAAGTCGCACGAGCCACAAGCCTCGTCAGATACGCCCCCGGGTCCGCCTTTTCCGCCCATAAGCATGACATGGGGGAAGAATTTCTGGTCCTCGACGGAGTGTTTTCGGACGAAAGCGGGGATTTCCCAAAAGGCATGTATGTCCGCAACCCTCCGGGCTCCAGCCACGTCCCCTCAAGCGAGCCGGGAGCTGTGATTCTGGTAAAGCTGCGTCAGATGCAGCCCGACGACGATGCCTATGTGCGGGTGAACACGCTTGATCCCGGTGGCTGGCAGGCCGGCAGGCCCGGAGAGAGCATTTTGCCACTGTTTGTTCGACCGGACGAGGAAGTGGTGATGCTCCACTGGGAAAAGGGCGCCCGGCTGAGCCCACAGACCTTTCCCGGTGGAGCGGAGTATTTTGTGATCGAAGGCAGCTTCGAGGATCAGACCGGCCGCCACGATCAAGGCACATGGATACGCTTGCCTGCTGGAACGCGGCAGGAAATCACCACGACACAGGGTGCCCGCGTCTGGCGCAAGACAGGTCACCTTGCGCTCTAGGGTGTGGCCGTACCTCTGGCCAGCATGGTTTTGACGATCATCTTGTGAAACGGCAGGATCAACGCAAGATAGGCATGACCGGCAAGATTGTGCCGCTTGCAGCAGGTTGAGGCATAGATCCGGGCTCCATTTTCCCTTTTCCGGTAAAGGGACAACCGAAAGTCCTGGTGCCAGTCGTTTTCACCCAGGATGATCTCATTTTCCAAGACCGAATAGATCTTGAAGAAACCGATCCGGTCGCCAACGCCCTTGCAGGTCGCAGCCTCGGCCGTCTGCTCGTTTGCCAGGTCATGAGTGGTCTTCATGCCAATGATGCCCACCAGGTTGTCGCGGAGCGACATCAGAGCCGTGACCCAACCGATTTCCGCGGTCAGAATGCGCTCGGCAAGCACGCGCATATCAGCAGTAAGCAGGTCTTCCTGCCCGCGGATGGGGATTGAATAGGTGTCGAGAAAATCATCGGCCGCGTGATAGGCATTCAGGAGACTATCTTCCGGCAGTTTGTCTCTTCTGGTCATGCGTTCGGTCTCCCCACAAGGTGCGACATGGCCACCCTATACCGGCCAGGATCGGAAGACGCCTTGCAGATTGACGCAGGGAAAGGCAGCAGAACCATTCCGCTGCCTTTCGAGACGAATTTGCCTTCAGCAATGGTGCTTGTCAGGCCCAGGTGCCAGCAAACGCGATTTCCTCAAGCGGCTTGCGGCTGCTCGGCGCTTCACGTTCGCGCAGGCTCTCAGGAAGCTCGGAAACCTCTCCCCGGCGGCCGATTGCGATGGCGATCTGCGGCTGAAAGCGCTCTGGGACACCGAGTTTCTGATGGATCTCGTCTTTCAGAATACCGGCCATTCCGTGGGCATGGTAGCCAAGCGCGGTCGCCTGCAGAGCGGCATGTGCCCAGGCGGCCCCGGCGTCGAATGCATGCGTGCCGTTTGCCCGGTTCGGTTTGCCGTCCTTGCCGTCCACTTCCGTATCGGAAAACAGATAAACCAGTGCGGAGGCGTGTTGCGCCCAGTCACGGTTGAACGGGTTGAGCAGATCGACCAGAGCCTGCCAGTTGGCATCGCCTCTGCGGGCATAGACAAAACGCCACGGCTGGACATTGAAAGCGGAGGGTGACCAGCGCGCAGCTTCAAGAATGGTTTTCAGATCCGCTTCCTCAATCGTCGAACGGTCGAAGGCGCGCGGTGACCAGCGGTCGATGAACAGGCTTTCAATCGGATGAGCGGGCGTACGGGCAGTCATAAACATTATCTCCAGTGTTGGATCTGGGCCAAAAGGCATCTATCCGTCAGGTTGATCCGGAGATAGTCGCTCATTATCTTGATATCAAGATATATATTCTCATAATTTTTTAAGGTGCTGGCGCGACACCACGGTTTGGTCTGTCCGCCAAGCCGATTGACGGCGCGATCAGGATCGCCGACAGCACGAGCGCAGCCGAAAGCACTTCCCGCCCCCCTATCGTTTCACCAAAGACCTGCCAACCGACCAGAAACATGGCCGGCAGTTCGAAACTCCCCGCGGCCGCGGTGCGCACCGGGCCGACCTTCTGGCACGCCACAGTGTAAAGGATCTGCGGAATGAGGGCCGTCCCAAGCCCCATGGCGACGACAAGGCCCCATTGACCGGCAGTCGACGGCAGAACGGACCCGTGCCCCTCCTGGAGCGCAAGCGGCAACAATCCCACGACAGAGCCCAACAGCCCGCAAGCCGTACGCTCCAGTGCATTGAGCTCCCCAGCCAGTCCGCTGAGGACGACGATCAGAAAGCCGAATGCGACTGGGGCTGGAATGGCCCATAGCAGGGCCTTCATCGCTTCGGGCGACAGCAACGAGGGATCGAGCAACAAACCGGCGGCCAGAACCACAAAACCGGCGGAGGCAAACGAGCGCCAGGTGAGCGCCTGTTTCAGCAAAACCCAGGCAAAAAGCGCCGCAAAAACCGGATAGGACATATAGACCACACCGGCGGCAGCAACAGGCGCGACACGGATCGCCTCAAAATGACCGATCAGGCTGAGCCCCAGCACGAGCCCGGCCCCCATCACCAAAAGAGCCCCGCCGCGTTTGCGTTTCTCGAATGGCAAAAAGGGGATCAGGAACAGGACGGAAAAGCCATAGCGATAGAGCGCGATCGTGGCCGGGCCGGCGCCCGTGTCCTGAAGCCCCCGCACGAAGATGGGGACAAGGCCGAAGCAGACCGCGGACGCTGCTATGACAAGCGTGGCGCCTGTGGAACCAAGGCTGATCCTTGAAGAAATAGTGTTGCTCATATCTGTCGATAACGCGCATCGATAAATAAACAAAATTCCTAGTTTTCATTGAGTTCATGAAATGCTTTCATGCCTTCATGATCCCGCGACTTGCCCTCCATCACCTGACCCTTCTGTCCGCACTTGGCGAAACCGGCAGCATGACCGCGTCCGCGGCACGTCTCGGCGTTACGCAGTCGGCCGCATCGCACAGATTGCGCGAGGCTGAAAGGCGGCTGGGTGTGGTTCTGGCGCGGCGGGCGGAACACCGGATCGAACTGACGTCCGAAGGCGAACGTCTGCGCCATCTGGGCGAGACCTTTCTGGGAGAGCTGTTCCGCCTGGAACAGGACCTCCAGGCATCGGCGCGGGATGCCAAAACCCTTGTGCGTCTCGGCCAGGCCACCTACAGCCGCTACCACTGGTTTCCCGCGTTCCTGAAGTATCTGGATCAGGCCGACCCGAACCTGACGGTCGACCTGTCGTCGCGTGCAACGGCGCACCCGCTGACCTCGCTCATTGATGGCTCCGTGGACGTTTCTCTGGTCTTTGGCCGGGAACCGGCGCTTGCGTCGCTGCGTGCGGTCAAGCTTGGCACCGATCCGATTGTCGCGGTACTCGCCCGAAACCATCCGCTGGCGGCCGAGCCGGTCGTCAACAGCGAGAACATGGGGGATGAACGTTTCTTCGTTTATCCGCTGACGGCCGAACCCGGGAATGACTGGACCACCCTTCTCGGCACACCATCCCAGCCCTTTCGGCGATTGACCCAGATGCCGACACCGGAAGCCGTGATCGATCTGGTGCGCGCAAAATTTGGTGTCGCAATCTTCAGCAAGTGGGCCATCGAGCCGGAGCTGGCTGATGGAACGCTGGTTTCCCGTCCGATTGCCGAAGGCGGCATTTCTCAGGACTGGTGGTGTGTTCGGCGCGCCTCCGACCCGCCGGACAGTCCGGCAGCCCGTCTCTCGTCGGTGCTAACCGCCTGGAGCCAGCAGACAGACAGAGCCTTGTCGACACTTGCCTTCGGCGGCAACGGCCCCGTAGCAGATCTGGAAGACTGAACCAAACCGGAGCGAAACCGGGTTCTGTACCCAGAAAGCCACGCCCTTACCCTATTTGGCGCCGGCCTCAGCCGAAATCGCCGCTGAACTGTTCCCGAAGCACGTTTTTCTGGATTTTGCCCATGGTGTTGCGTGGCAAGGCTTCCAGAATGTGGACCTTCTTGGGCTGCTTGAACTTTGCCAGACGGTCGTTCAATGCGGCCTGAACGGCCTCCTGCGCCAGGTCTGCGCCTGTCTTCGGCGCCAGGACCGCGACAACCGCTTCACCAAAATCTGGATGCGGCACGCCGATCACCGCGCTTTCGGCAACACCCGGCAGTTCGTCCAGCAGCGCCTCGACCTCCGCCGGATAAACATTGAAACCGCCGCTGATGATCAGATCCTTGGACCGGCCAACGATGGAGACATAGCCGTCTTCGTCGATGCGCCCCATGTCGCCCGTGATGAAATAGCCGTCCGCCCGAAATTCCTGTGCTGTCTTCTCCGGCATTCGCCAATACCCCAAGAAAACGTTGGGCCCCTTGATTTCGATGATGCCAACCTCCCCGTCAGGCAGCGTCCGGCCGGTTCTGGCGTCCACCACTCGCAGGCCGACACCGGGCAATGGAAACCCGACTGTCCCCGGCCGACGGTCGCCGTCATAAGGATTGGATGTGTTCATGTTGGTTTCGGTCATGCCGTAGCGTTCCAGGATCGCGTGTCCTGTTCGCTCTTGAAACTCCCTGTGCACTTCCGCCGACAGCGGAGCCGACCCGGAAATGAAAAGCCGCATGTGGGCGGCCACCTCCCGGGTGAACCGGTCGGATGCAAGCAGGCGCGTGTAGAATGTCGGAACGCCCATCATGGACGTTGCCCTTGGCAGGGCCGCAAGAACCTGATCCAGGTCGAACTTCGGCAGAAACAGCATCGACCCACCTGCCATCATCAAGCAGTTGGTGGCGACGAAAAGCCCGTGCGTGTGGAAAATCGGCAGGGCGTGCAACAGCACGTCGTCTTCCGTGAACCGCCAGTATTTCACCATGGTCTGCGAATTCGACGCCAGATTTGCGTGCGTGAGCATCGCGCCCTTGGAGCGCCCGGTGGTACCGGACGTGTAGAGAATGGCGGCCAGATCATCGTCTTCGCGCGGACGGGTTTCGTAGTCTTTCGGCATCCCGTCCGCCAGGTCACTGAGGCTACCCTCCCCGTTCTGGTCGAGCGTCTGCAATTTAGCTCCCGCCTTTTGCGCCGTTCCGGCCAGCACATCTGCTCTTGACGGGTCACAAACGAAGACAGCCGGCTCCGCATCGCCGACAAAATAGCTGATCTCGGCGGGCGTATAGGCCGTGTTCAGTGGCAGGAACACGCCGCCGGCCCGGATGGTTCCCAGATAAAGCATCAGGGCCTCCGGTGTCTTTTCCACCTGAACGGCAACACGGTCACCCGGCTTGACCCCGAGTTTCTGCAGCGCGCCGGCATATTGCGCCGACCGTGCCAGCATGTCCGCATAGGTCACCTGCCCGCCATCGACCGTTTCGAGAAAGACCTTGGACCGGTCTGGAATGTAAGCGGTCAGGGCGTCAAAGAGATGGTTCATCATCGCAGCGTTCCGAAATAGCGGACAGACAGGAAGGAGGTATTTGATACCAGAGCTGCTCAATTTTAAAGCAAGTCTGAGAATTTTGAGCAAGTCCGGTGAAATGCGGGTAATTTACCTCAAGCTTTCAAAAGTGTTTTGCACCATGCTCTCGCTTGCGGGACATTTGCTTTGTCAAATTATCTGCACCTTCATTTGAGACGGTGTTGGTCAAGAAAGCTTCGTTCCAATCCTCAGAGGTAAGCTTGATGCCGACGCTCAGACCACAGACCTTTGCCGAATTCATCGCCGACGGCGCCGTTCATGTGATCGGCATCTGCCTGGGGCTGACGGCAACCGTCATCCTGGCGGCCACACTCTGGAATACGGGTGATCCGGCGCGGCAAGTCACGGTCATGATCTATGCCGCCTGTCTGATGGCAATGCTGATCTGCTCCGCGCTCTACAATATGCTGGCGAGAGACAACAAGACCGGGATCTTGAGGCGGCTCGACCATACGGCCATCTTCCTCATGATCGCGGGCACCTATACGCCTCTGGCGGCGATGATCATCGGTGGCTGGACGGGCGGCGTGCTGCTGGCGGTGGTATGGACCGGCGCACTTGCGGGAGCCATCGTCAAGCTGGCGCATCTGACCGGACTGGACCGCCTCACCGTTCCCATTTACCTCGCGCTCGGCTGGGTCGTCGTTTTTGCAATCAATCCGCTGATTGAAAAAGCGTCGGCCTTCGGATTCTACATGATCCTGGCAGGCGGGCTTCTCTATACGATCGGAACGGCGTTTTATGCCTGGAAGCGTCTGCCGTTCCAGAACGCGATCTGGCACGCTTTCGTGCTGGCCGCTGCCGTCTGTCATTTCACCGCCGTCTTTCACGACGTGGCACTGGCCAAGGCTGCCTGACGCCCGGCAACAAAAAAGGCGGCAACCGAGTGGCACCGCCTTTTTCTTTTCAACACACGAAGCGCTTAGGCGTCCGCGTTCGGATCCTTGCTAAGGACAATCACTTTCGTCTGAAGCGGCACCCGGCTGAACAGATCGATCACGTCCTGCTGCCACATGCGGATACAGCCTGAAGACACGCTTTTGCCGATGGAGTTCGGCTTGTTGGTTCCGTGAATACGGTAGAGCGTATCCGTAGAGCCCTGCCACAGATCCATGGCGCGCGCGCCGAGCGGGTTCTTCAGCCCGGGCGGGTAGCCCTTTTCCCAATAGCGCTCCAGCGACGGCTTGCGTGCGATCATTTCGCGTGGAGGGCGCCAGATCGGGTGCGGACGCTTGACGCGGATTTTCGCTTCGCCCGACCAGGCAAACCCAGCCTTGCCAACACCGATGCCGTAGCGCAGCGCCTTGCCGTTGCCGAGCGTCCAGTAAAGGAAGTTGTTATAGGGATCGACAATGATCGTTCCCGGCCGTTCGCGGGTCTTGTACTCCACGATCTGCCGCCAGTATTTCTGGTCGAAATTCTTGTAATTGATCGCCGGCCAGGTGAAATCACCATCAGGCAACGCTGCATAGGCAGCCGCATAGTCGAATTGCTCGTCCGGCAGATCGGCCTGGTCCGGCAGACCGACAAGCCCTGCGGATTGGCACCCGGCAAGGCCGGTTGCCGTCAACAGCAATCCGGCAGCAAGAAAGCCGCGCCGGTTGATCACGCCGGTTACTGGCGCGCAGTCAACGTCTAACGGCAAATTGGAACGCTTCATGAGACCTCCAGAAATTCTGGCTCCTTCTTGAGACAGGTTTTCAACAGTTGCAAGTCACATTCTCCGAACTGCCTTACATTCTTCAGATGAATCCTTAGATTAATTCCCTGCCGACAGTCTTCGGCTCACCCCTCACCCAAGGTCCTTCCGTGCAGACAAACGTTTCAAAGTCGCCCTTTCCCGTGTTCGATGGTCACAACGACACGCTTCTGAAACTCGAAATCGATGCCATGAAAGGCACAGAGCGCAGCTTTTTCGACAGATCAACGACTGGCCATATCGACATGGTGCGCGCGCAGGAAGCCGGATTTGCCGGTGGGCTTTTCGCCATGTTCGTGCCTTCCAACCCGGAACAGGACTTTACCCGGCCCTTCAATCCCAAAGATCCTGCCAACTATCAGCCAGTTCCCCAAAAGAGCGCATATGATTTCACCAGACGGATGCTGGAACGCGCAGAACAGATCGAAGCGCAGTCGGAGGGCAATGTCGTCATTTGCCGGACGCCGGACGAGAACCGTACCGCAGTCGAAGCCGGCCAGATCGCCATCAGCCTTCATATCGAAGGCGCCGAAGCCATCGATACCAACCTATATGCACTGGAAGAGCTCTATGGCCTGGGTTTGCGTTCGCTCGGCCTTGTTTGGAGCCGTGAGAACGACTTCGGATACGGCGTTCCGATGGCGTATCCGGCCTCTCCTGACATCGGTCCGGGATTGACCGGTGCGGGCCGAGACCTCGTGCGCGCCTGCAATCAGCTCGGCGTCCTGCTCGACGTGTCGCACCTCAACGAAAAAGGCTTCTGGGACCTTGCACGCATCACCGACCGGCCAATCGTGGCCAGCCACTCCAACGTCCATGCGATCTGTGAAAGCAGCCGCAACCTGACAGACAAGCAACTTGACGCCATCAAGGAAAGCGGTGGTCTCGTCGGCATCAACTTCCACGTTGCGTTCCTTCGAAAGGACGGCGGACATTCACGCGATACGCCGCTTTCTGTTATTGCCGACCATGCAGCCTATCTTGTCGACCGCCTGGGGGAGGACAGCGTCGCCCTTGGCTCGGACTTTGACGGCTGCGTCCTGCCCCGCGACATCGGCGACGTCACTGGCCTGGCACGGTTGATGGAAGAGCTCGACGCTCGCGGGTTCAATACGCAGGTTCTGGAAAAGATCGCCTGGAAGAACTGGATTTCGGCTCTGGAGAAAGCCTCTGCCTGATCGACGCCTCCCGCATTCGATCTGTCTTTGCGCCGCCTCCTCGCAAATTTGTTACCAAGCGTAAAGACTTATCGATTGCATTTGGAGGGCTGCGGAGAAACAATGCATTTATTGTTATTTTGGCAACCGTCTGAACATCAGGTCCGGAACAGCACCTGAATTGCACACCCAGAGCCCGCTTTCACAGGTGGGAAAAGATGCAAACAGGTACTTGTATTCAGGCGATTGCGCGTAACTGGCACGTCCCATTGACCGTTCCTTCGCACAAGCGGATGACCGGCTGGAAAGAGAAACACAAGATTGCCGCTGGTGAGGAGACCGGCTGCAGTCCTTCTTTGTGTTGTCATTCAGACGCGATGCCGACGGGGGCAACAACGTGAATGTATTACTTACCGTGGACCGGCGTTCGGCAGTTCGCGGAGAGAACAGAGGCAAACGGGCACGCAAGTCCGATGCGGTCTACCAGGATCTGAAGCGACAGATCCTTACCGGCGAAATGACCTCCGAGAGCCCGATAACCGAACAATCCCTGGCCCAGGACTATGGTTGCTCGCAGAGCACAATCCGTGAAGCCCTCATGCTTCTCCAGGAATGCGGTCTTGTCGTGCGCCGCGGCTATCAGGGCACTTTCGTCACCGACCCAAGCCCGCTTGAAGCCCGCCTGATGCTGAAGATTCGCATCGATATTGAAACGACCGGTATCGTGGAAGCGGTCAAATATGTCACCACGGAGCAGCTAAGCGAGCTTCTGGAGCTTGATGATCAGTTCGAGGCCTGCCACGCCAAGCGGGACGTGTTCGGCTGTGCCGAGATCGACCGCACCTTGCACCTGAAACTTTTCAGAATCGCCCGCATGCCGGTCCTGGAGCCAATGCTGATCAGGACCTTCATGATCCTGCAGCGGGTCATGTTCTCAGTAACGCGGTCCGAAGAATCGTGGGCGGACCGTAATGTGACCAAGCACAAGACCATCGTCGAAGCATTGGGCGCGCATGATGTCGACGCGACGGTGAAGGCGCTGAGATGCCATATCCTGTCGAGTGCCGTCTACCTGGCCCCCCACATTTACGGTGCGGATATCTCGCAATTGCATGACCAGGTCAAAGCTCTGCCCGTCCAGGCACCCGGCCTTCAGGGGCTCTGAGAAGAAAGCGGCACATTCCTATGTCTGTGAACGTTCAATCGCTTGCGATTGAACGTTCACTTGGCTCATTGTGCTTCTTGATGTTCGGAAAACCGCCGGTCAGGCGGTTTCCATCATCTGCTGCTGCGGCAACAGCGCGGCGCCTATCAGCTCTTTCGTATAGTCGGACTTTGGCGCTTCGAAGATCGCATCAACCGTTCCCGCCTCAACCACCTTGCCCCGCTGCATGACCATCACCGTGTCGGAAAGCGCCCGCACCACCGCAAGGTCATGGCTGATGAACAGATAGGTCAAGCCGTGGGCTTTCTGCAAATCGCGCAGAAGTTCCACCACCTGCTTCTGGATTGTCCGGTCGAGAGCCGAGGTCGGCTCGTCCAGAACGACGAGTTCAGGCTTCAGAACCATGGTGCGGGCGATTGCAATGCGCTGACGCTGTCCACCCGAAAACTCGTGCGGATACCGATTGCGCATCGCCGGGTCGAGAGAAACTTCCTCAAGTGCCTGGCAGGCGCGCTCGTCGCGCTGGCGGCCGTTGAGCGCTGGCTCATGCACCATCAGACCTTCGGAAATGATCTGCCCGACGGTCATGCGCGGCGACAGCGAACCGAATGGATCCTGGAAAATCAGCTGCATGTCCTTGCGCAGGGCACGCATCTCCGCGCGGCTCTTGCCGGTGATCTGCTGTCCGTGGAAAACCACCCGGCCACCTGCCGGCAGCAGGTTCAGCACGGCACGGCCCAGGGTGGACTTGCCCGAGCCGCTTTCGCCGACGATGCCCAGTGTCTGCCCCTTGCGCAGCGAGAAACTGATGTTGTCGACGGCCCGCAGAACATGGCTGGGCTTCAGGAATCCGGAATCGAGTTCAAATTCAACCGAGACCTTCTGCGCTTCCAGAAGGACGGGCGTGCTGTCCGGCACCGGCAGCTTGTGCCCGGTCGGCTCCGCATCCAGCAGCATTCTGGTGTAGGCATGTGCGGGCTGATTGAAGATCTGCCCGGTTTCTCCGCTTTCCACCACCTCACCGGTCTTCATGACGTACACCCGGTCAGCAATGCGCCGGACGATGCCCAGATCGTGGGTGATGAAGATAACCGCCATGCCGAGCCGTTTTTGCAGATCCGCCAGAAGGTCCAGGATCTGCGCCTGTGTGGTGACGTCGAGCGCGGTTGTCGGTTCGTCGGCAATCAGGACGTCGGGATCGTTGGCAAGCGACATGGCGATCATCACGCGCTGACGCTGGCCACCCGACATCTCGTATGGGTAGGCATTGATCTTGCGTTCCGGCTCGGGAATGTTGACGAGCTTCAACAGGTCGAGAGCCTTTGCCTTGGCCGCCTTCCAGGACAATCCGCCATGCACCACCATAGGTTCGGCCAGTTGCCGGCCGATGGTGTAAAGCGGGTCCAGCGAGGTCATCGGCTCCTGAAAGATCATGGTGATCTTGGCGCCGCGGATCTTGTTGAGCTTGCCCGCCGGCAAGCCGAGAATATTCCGGCCTTCGTAGATTACCTCGCCGCGCGTATGCCCGTTGGATGCCAAAAGGCCCATGGCAGCCATCATGGTCTGGCTCTTGCCGGAGCCACTCTCCCCCACGATGGCGACGGTTTCTCCCGCCTGGACATGAATATCGACCCCCTGCACTGCGTTGATGGTGCCGGTCGCGGTTTCGAAGTCGACTTTCAGATCCTTGATGGAGAGGACCGTTTTCTTGGTTTCACTGGTCATGGTCTTCTCCTTACCGGTCCTTCGGGTCCAGGGCATCGCGCAAGCCGTCGCCGATGAAGTTCAGCGCGAACAGGGTCGATGTGAGGAAGATGGACGGGAAAACCAGCATCCAGGGTGCCCCTTGCAGGTTACGGGCCCCTTCGGAAATCAGCACGCCCCAACTGGTCATCGGCTCCTGAATACCGAGTCCCAGGAAGGAGAGGAAGCTTTCCAGCAGGATGACCTTCGGCACCAGGAGTGTCATGTAGACCACGACGGGACCGAGCGTGTTCGGAATGATGTGTCGGCGTACGATACCACCGTCGGCGACACCAAGCGCTTCTGCCGCCTGCACGTATTCCTGCCGCTTGATGGTCAGGGTCTGACCGCGCACGATACGGGCCATGTCGAGCCATTCCACCGCGCCGACGGCGATGAACATCAAGATGAAGTTCCGGCCGAAGAACACGACCAGCATGATCACGAAGAAGATAAAGGGCAGCGAATAGAGGATGTCGACAACACGCATCATCATCTGGTCGATGCGTCCGCCAAGATATCCGGAAGTTGCTCCGTAAAGAACGCCGATGGAGATCGCGACGACCGTTGCCAGAAGGCCGATGGTCAAAGACACGCGCCCTGCTATGAAGGTCCGTGTCATCATATCGCGGCCATTGGCGTCTGTGCCGAAGTAGAAATGCATGAAGTTGATGTCGGCCTTGACGGTTGCCGACTTGTTGTCGGCCGACATGTCCGAAAGCTCCGTGTTCTTGAACAGGTCGCTGCGGTCGAAATAGAGAACCGACCGGGGATCGATATCCCGTTTGGACGTCACCTTCGCGACAACCGTGTCGCCTTCGCGCTCGAAGGTCTCCACCGTCAGCCGCGCCCGTCTGGCGGACGACATGAAACCAGGTTCGACCTGCTCGGCCTTCGGATAGGCCTCCAGGCTGGCCGGCACCTTCACGTAGTCACGATAGACGGTGTCGTAGTGGTGGGCAGACAGGATCGGACCGAAGACAGAGATCAGGGCGATCGTCACGAGCACGATGATGGAGGCGACGGCCGCGCGGTTGGCGAGCAACCGATCGCGTGCGTCGTCCCAAAGGGAACGCCCCTTTGCAGGCGCTCCGGTGGATGATGTGGCAGTGAGGGTCACAGTCGTCTCCTCCTCAATCGTAGCGCACACGCGGATCAAGCAGTGCATAGAGCAGATCCACGAGGAGGTTGAACAGGATGACAAAGCAGGCAACGACAACAACCGTGCCCATGACGAGCGTGTAATCGCGGTTTAGAGCGCCTTGCACGAAGTAGCGGCCAATGCCCGGGATACCGAAGATGGTTTCGATCACGACCGACCCGGTGAGCAGCGCCGCGGCGGCCGGGCCAAGATAGGAAACCACCGGCAGGATCGCCCCTCTGAGCGCGTGCACCACGACGATCATGTAGGAGGTCAGCCCATAGGCACGAGCCGTTCGGACATGGTTGGACCGAAGAGCTTCGATCATCGAACCGCGCGTGAGACGCGCCACAACGGCGATCTGCGGCAAGGCCAGGGTGACCACCGGCAGGACGCGGTTGACGAAAGCTCCGCCGTTCCATCCGCCGACCGGCAACCAGCCAAGCCAGACGCCGAGAAGCAGCGTCAGTATGGGCGCCACGACGAAGTTGGGGATCGTCACACCCAGCGTTGCCGCCGCCATGATCGAATAGTCCGCCGGCTTGTTCTGGCGAAGCGCCGCCGACACGCCAAGAATGCCACCAACGATCAGCGCCAGGCACAGCGCGGACAAGCCCAACTGGATGGAGATGGGAAGACTTTCCGCGAACAACTCGTTGATCGTGAAATCACGGAAATAGAAGCTTGGACCAAAGTCCAGACGGGCCACGCTCTGCAGGTACAACAGGTACTGGTTCCACAGGGGCTCGTTGAGATGGTAGATCTTGTTGAGGTTCTCCATCACCTTTGCTTCCAGCGGGCGTTCCAGATCGAACGGTCCCCCCGGTGCAATGCGGATCAGGAAAAACGAAATCGTGACAATCAGAAATAGCGTCGGGATTGCGCCGAGCAATCGTCCGAGGACATAGCGGAGCATGGGCCTTGCCTCTGTCGTTAAACGGCGGTCTTTCGGTCAATCTTGATTGATTGATGCCGCCTTGCAAGAACCGGCAGGGAATCCCTGCCGGTCTCGATGTTGCCAGGTTACTCGGAGATGCTCATCCAGCGAGACGGGTGGATGTTGAGGAGGTTATCCTCAAATCCTGCCACCTTGTCGGAGACCAGGTTCATGGACCCGTAGTACATCATCGGGATGAACGGCAGATCCCGCATGAAGATCTCTTCGGCCTGCTTCAGGATGTCCGCGCGCTTCTCCAGATCCACCGTGACGGCCGCTTCATCCATGAGTGCGTCGTACTCTGGGTTGTTGTAGCGGGCATAGTTGAAGCCGTCGTTGTCGCTCTCGACCATGAACAGGAAGTTCTGCGGGTCGGAGTAGTCGCCGATCCAGCCGGCACGGGCGACGTCAAAGTCCTGACGGTCACGCAGCATGGCGTAATGCGTCTTGGTATCGGTGTTGATCAGCTTCACGTTGACGCCAAGAGGCTTCCACATGTCGGCGACGGCGACGGCCGTGTTCTTGTGGTTTTCCGACGTGTTGTAGTTGATCGTCAGTTCGACCGGGTTATCCGGACCGTAACCGGCTTTCGTCAGCAGCTCGATCGCTTTTTCCTCGCGGTCGATCTGGGACATGTCCTTGTAGTCCGCATAGGCCGGCTCACCATAGTTGCCGATCCCCGGCGGCACGAAGGAATAGCCGGCAACCATCGTGGAGCCCCAGATTTCATCGGCCAGGAACTCACGGTCGATCGCCATGGACAGAGCCTGGCGAACGTCCGGGTTCTTCAGGACTTCGTCTTCGTGATTGAGGGCATAGTAGTAGGTGCCGAGATATGGAGCCACGTGGAACTGGTCGCCCAGGTTCTCACGCATGAAGGCAACCTGCTCGGTCGGTGCATCGTTGTTGGTATCCAGTTCACCGGCCTGGAACCGACGCAGGGCCGCGCCACGGTCTTCCGTCGGATAGAAGAAGACGGTGTCGATCTTGACCTGATCAGCGTCATGGAAATAAGGGTTCTTGACCGCTTTCACATGGGCGTTCGGGACGAACTCGGCCAGAGTGAAGGGGCCGTTGGTGACGATGTTTTCGGCCTTCACGAAATCGGAGCCGAATTTCTCGACAGAGGCCGGATGGACCGGAAGGCCGGTCTGGTGGCCCAGAAGATCAATGAAATACGGTGTCGGAGACTCCAGAGAAATCTCGAGCGTGTGATCGTCAAGCGCCTTCACGCCAAGGTCTTCCGGCTTGGCTTCGCCCTTGTTGACCTTTTCAGCATTCAGGATCGGATACAGGACGTTGGCATATTTCGCGCCCGTTTCCGGGTTCATGATGCGCTGAAGCGAATAGACGAAATCACCGGCAACGACCGGATCGCCATTGGACCACTTGGCATCGTCGCGCAGGGTGAAGGTGTAGGTCTTGCCGTCGTCGGAAACCTCCCACTCGGACGCTACGCCCGGAATGATCTTGCCGTCGGCGCCATAGGCGACCAGACCTTCGTAGAGATCGCGCAGGATATGGGCTTCGTAGGTTGTGGAGGTCTTGTGCTGGTCCAGGGTTTCCGGATCGGCAGTGTTGCCGCGGTGGTAAACCACCTCTGCAACCGCAGTGAATGATGTAGCAGCCATCAAGGCAGCCGCAAGCGCTGTTACGCGCATGGACTTGAACATATCGCTCTCCCCTCTTGGGTTATAGTTGAAACAAATGGAACGATAGGGAACACGATTCCACGCTCTTTGCGCGCAATCAAGCGTACCCCAGCGGCACATTCCAATCACAGCGACAAAAAGGCGATGTTTTTGCAGATTTTCGAACTTGGGCGGAATATTTTTTCCCGTTTTTACTGCGCAATCAAATATATCAACCTCATCATGCGCAATATTATTTCGTGCCTATCGGCAAAATCGGTATTTTCCGCTATGCGCCAGATACATGCCCGTATTGGGGTTGAAGGACTTGAATTTCCGCGCGCAGTAGGCGGTCCAGTCGGGGGTAAACGGAGCCAGACCGGTCTTGGTATAGGGGACACGCTGCGGCTGTCCGCGGTAGCGCGGCGGGTTTACATAAACCCGTGACCGGTAAGGATAGGCTCTCATGTCATAGGGGTGGTAATAATAAGGGGCGCCGTAAGGGCGATAGGGCGGGCCGTAGCGACCATAGGGTGCATAGAAAGCACCGCCGCGATACCCGCGATTTCCGAAACCAAAGCCGATGCCAACGCCATTGAAATAAATGCCGTCGGCCTGTGCACGCGTTGCACCGCTCAGGCTGCCGAATGCCCCTGCCACACAGATTGCGGCGGCTGTGACACAGGTCAGGAACCACTTGCGCACACTGATGCTGCGTTCACGGTTCGCCGGTTTCAGGTCAGACATGATGCTCTCTCCTGTCGGCGCACGTCTTGCGCCTGTTGGTCGCCCCTGTCCACGTGCCAGCAAGAATACCCCATTTTCGCAGTGAAATCTCTCTGATGCCGATCAAAAATACAGGACGTTCTTTCCGGGCCGCTTGCGCGGCAAACGCGTGGCCAGTAAACCGGGCGCCGATCCGACATTCCGACCGGGAAAACAAAACCCTCATGGCTCCACCGCTGCTGACACTCCGCGACGTTCATCTGACCTTTGGCGGCACACCTCTGCTGACCGGCGCAGAGCTTTCCGTTTCCGAAGGGGAACGCATGTGCCTGGTCGGCCGCAACGGCTCGGGCAAGTCGACCCTTTTAAAGATCGCCGCCGGCATGGTGGAGATGGACAAGGGCGAACGTTTCTTCCAGCCCGGGCGCACCGTGCGCTATCTGCCGCAGGACCCGGACCTGTCCGCCTATGCGTCCACGCTGGACTACGTCAACGAGGGGCTGACAGAGGGCGACGATCCCTATCGCGGCGCCTATCTTCTGGAAGTCCTCGGCCTTACAGGCTCTGAAGATCCGAAGTCCCTTTCGGGCGGCGAAGCCCGCAGGGCCGCCCTCGCCCGGACACTTGCGCCGGAGCCGGATATCCTGCTGCTCGACGAACCGACCAACCACCTGGACCTTCCCGCCATTGAATGGCTGGAACAGGAGCTGAAGAGCCTCAAGTCCGCTCTGGTGCTGATTTCCCACGACCGTCGCTTCCTGGAGAACCTGTCGCGCACCACTGTCTGGATCGACCGCGGCGTCGCACGTCGGCTCGACAAGGGGTTCGCCCACTTCGAGGCCTGGCGCGACGAGGTGTTCGAGCAGGAAGAGGTTGACCAGCAGAAGCTGGCGCAAAAGATCAAGCGCGAAGAACACTGGATGACCTACGGCGTCACGGCCCGGCGCAAGCGCAACATGCGCCGGGTGCGCGAGCTGGCGGACCTGCGCAAGCAGAAGCGCGAGCATCGCGGCCCCCAGGGCACTGCCAAGCTCGCGGCAGCGGATGCCGAAGTCTCGGGCAAACTGGTGATCGAAGCCAAGAACATCTCCAAGACCTATGGCGAACGCGACATCGTCAAGGACTTCTCCACCCGCATCCAGCGCGGCGACCGGGTAGGCTTTGTCGGCCCGAACGGCGCGGGCAAAACCACCCTGTTGAAGATGCTGACAGGCGAGCTGGCCCCGGACACGGGCACGACGCGTCTCGGCACCAACCTGGAAATGGTCACGCTCGACCAGAAGCGCGAAAACCTCAATCTCAACGACACGCTGTCTTCCGTGTTGACCGGCGGTCGCGGCGATACCGTGGTGATTGGCGACGAGACCAAACATGTCATGTCCTACATGAAGGACTTCCTGTTTTCGCCGGAACAGGCGCGCACGCCGGTGGGTGTGCTGTCGGGCGGTGAGCGCGCTCGCGCCATGCTCGCCCGGGCATTGGCCAACAAGTCGAACCTGATGGTGCTCGACGAACCGACCAACGACCTCGACCTGGAAACGCTCGACCTACTGCAGGAACTTCTGGCCGACTATCCCGGCACTGCTCTGATCGTCTCGCACGACCGCGACTTCCTTGACCGGGTGGCGACGTCCGTGATCGTTTCGGAAGGCGAAGGCCTGTGGCGGGAATACGCCGGTGGCTATACCGACATGCTGGCCCAGCGGGGCGAAGGTGTGACGGCCCGCAAAGTCGACAAGGCCGCACCGGCAAAGAAGGAAAAACCTTCCGGTACAGAGGTTTCCTCGCAGAAGCCTCAGGCGAAATCGAAACTGAGCTTCACCCAGCAGCACCTCTTGAAAACCCTGCCGGACACGATCGAGAAACTTGAAGCGCGTCTTGAAAAGCTTCAGGCGGAAATGAACGACCCGCAGCTTTATGTGAAGAACCCTGACAAGTTTGCCAAGATCTCCCAGCAAATCACTGATCTCACAGAGGAAAAAGGCTCTGCGGAAGAGCAGTGGCTGGAGCTGGAAATGCTGAACGAGGCAAGCTAGCCAGACAGGTTAGCCGCTCATCTTCAGAAATTGATTCAAGTTCTCGCCTGGGCTGAAGCGGCAACGAACCGCCGCTTCAGAGTGATGAAAGCGAGCGATCGGCCGTCTGCCGCATGCGCCCTCGAACGGCCGGCGCGGATGATGAGGCAGTCTGTTCCGGACGGAACCCACCGCCCCCTTGTCGCGTTTCCTCCATGAACAAGAAGGAGACGCACAAATGCACAAGGCGACCATTCTCAAAATCGAACAGGTCACGCACGACGTGAAACGCTTCCGTCTTGTCGAGCCAGACGGATTCGACTTCAAGGCCGGTGACGCCACAGAGATTGCCGTCGATGAAGACGGTTGGCGGGAAGAGACACGGCCCTTCACCATGACCTCGCTGCCGGAAGAGCGCACGCTTGAGTTCACCATCAAGGGCTACCCCGATCGTGACGGCGTCACAGAGCGCCTTCACAATTTGAAGGAAGGCGACACCGTACTGATCGCTCAGCCGTTCGAGACATTCCGGTACGACGAGCCCGGCGTGTTCATTGCCGGCGGCGCCGGCATCACACCGTTCCTTGCGATTTTCCGGGATCTGGAAAAGAAGGGCAAGCTGGACGGCAACCAGCTTATCTTCGCCAACAAGACCTCGGACGACATCATCTATCGTCAGGAACTGGAGGCGATGGAAGGCCTGAAGGTCGAGCACATCCTGTCGGATGAAGATACCGCAGGCAGTCACCATGGCATGGTTGATGCCAGCATGATCAAAGACCTGGTGCCGGATCTTGACCGTCACTTCTACCTGTGCGGACCACCGCCCATGATGGAAGCTGTTCAGGACGTTCTTGAGAACATGGGTGTCAAACCCAATTCGGTGGAGTTCAGCGAGTAAGCAGGACTGTCACATAGGTCCTCGGCTGATCCGCCGTCACTGCGGTCAGCTTGAGAGTACCTAAAAGGAGACCCGGGCTCACCGAGCCCGGGTCTCTGCTGTTTTTCAAAGGCTGTCATCCGGCGGGCATTTGCGCCACAGACGGAAACGCCGCCTTACCGCAAATCCTTATAGAAGACAGTCGTTGCGTCCAGATGGCCATGGCTGTTGTAGGCATAATCGGGAATGACGCCTGCCTTTTGGTATCCGCAGGTGGGATAAAGCTTTTCCGCCCTGTCTCCGGTAACCGTATCCAGCACCAGCATCCAGCGGTTCACCGACAAGGCGAGCCCATCGACGGCAGCCATCAGCTTTCTGGCAAGACCCTTGCGGCGGTGGTCCGGATGAACCATCAGTTTGGCGACATCCGCCCGATGGGGCTGATTGTCTGCCCCTTCCTTCACCAGCATCACGACTCCGGCAACCTCCGGGCCCTGACGGGCAACGAGCAGAAAGGCCTCGCCGCTCTCGATGGCAGGCAGCTTACTGGTCCAGAACGCTTCGGCCTTTTCCAGTGACATCGGCAGCATAAAGCCGATGCCCGCACCATCTTCGACACAGGCTTTCAGGAGTTGCCCCAGAGCAGAAAGGGACCTGCGAACTTCGCCCGCAGACATCAGAAAGACCGGGGGTTCGGGTACGAAAGGCTCAGTCTGCGGGGAAGCGGCGGCGTTTTCGGAAAGCGTCATGGCGTGATCACCGTCAGGAAATAGCGTGCCGGCACCTTGCCGGACGCATGATAGCTGTTGGGAGAATTGAGGCGAAAGCGGAGTGCGTCGCCGGGGTCCAGATCATAAGTGTCGAGACCAATGACAAGCCGCAGACTGCCCTCCAGAAGCACAAGTTGGTGCTCCAGATCAGGCACCGGTGGCGCGGCATAGGCAACAGTGGCACCGGGAGGAATGTAGCCTTCGATCATTGCCCCGCGGTAACCACTGGCGGCGGGTGTCAGCGTGCGCCGGGTGTAACCTGTCTCCGGGTCCGTCCAGATGGCCTGGGCGTCCCGGGTTACAAGGCGTTCGACTGTTGAGGAAGCCGGGCCGAAGAGTTCGGCCATGGAAAGCCCGAACGCGGCGGCAAGCTTGCCAAGCACACTTGCTGTCGGGCTGGTATCGCCGCGCTCGATCCGCGACAGTGTCGCCCGGCTGATGCCGGTGCGTTCCGCCAGCTCTTCCAGCGGCCAGTTTCTGGACCGGCGCAGCTCGGTCAGCCGCCTGGCCAGTTCTTTATCAAGGCTCATCACCACAAATCCCATAAACGAGAATTTTCTCATATATGGGATTTGTGAGTTTTCAAAGCTCAAAAAATGAGCGGTCGCATTCGACCAGGGGCATGCCGATGTTCGAAAGTCCTGCCTTGCCGCTCAGGCGACAAGTCCGGTTTCCGTATCAAAATGCCCTTTGACCAAGCCTACACTCTGGAGAACACCGCGCTTGCATTCACACCGCCGAAGCCAAACCCGTTGGTGAGGATGTGGTTGACGTCGCGAGCAATGGCCTTGCCGGGGATCATTTCGAACCGGCTCATGGCCTCGTCGGCAGCTTCCAGATTACGGGACGGCGGCAGCAGGCCGCTCATCAGCGCCTTCACGCAGGCAATCGCTTCTACGGCACCAGCGGCTCCCAGCAAGTGCCCGAACATCGACTTGGACGACGACACCGCCAGGTCCTTGCCACGGTTTTCGAACAGGGTTGTCAGGGCTGCGATCTCGGCGGCATCGCCGACAGGCGTCGACGTGGAGTGTGCATTGACGTAGCCGATTTCACCGGCCGAGAGATTGGCCGTCGACAAGGCCTGCCGCATGGCCCGAAGCCCCCCCTCACCGTCCGGCGAAGACGCGGTGACATGATAGGCGTCGGCGCTGGTGCCGTAACCGGCCAGCTCGGCCAGGATCGTCGCACCACGAGCCTTCGCATGGTCGTACTCTTCCAGGATCAGCGCGCCGGCGCCCTCCCCCATGATGAAACCGTCGCGGTCCTGGTCAAACGGCCTGGACGCATGGGCGGGATCGTCGTTGCGTTTGGACGACATGGCCTTTGCGGCACAGAAACCGGCATAAGACACCCTGTCGATACAGGCTTCGGACCCGCCGGCCACCATCACGTCGGCTTCTCCCGAACGGATCATGCGGGCGGCATCGCCAAGGGCCTGCAAGGAGGCGGCACAGGCCGTCACCGGCGCACCAATCGGACCTTTGAGGCCGTGACGGATAGAGACCTGCCCTGCGGCAAGGTTCGCCAGGAATGATGGCACCAGAAAGGGTGAGGCGCGGCGCGGGCCTTTTTCGTCCACCAGCCGCGTTCCGGCAGTCATGGCCGGAAACCCGCCGACCCCGGTCGCGATGATCGTCCCGGTGCGTTCCTTGTCCTTGTCAGACTTCGGCTCCCAACCGGCATGGGCAAGCGCTTCCTGAACCGCCCCCATGGCGAAGTGGATGAACCGGTCCGAGCGACGCTGTTCGCGCGGATCCATCACCGCGTCGACATCAAAGCCGTGTTCGTCTTCTGCCTTGGAGGGAACCTCGCCCGCGATCTGGCAGGCCAGATCGCCTGCATCGAAGTGGGTGATCCTGCGGATGCCGTTTTCCCCTTTCGTCACCCGGTTCCAGAAAGCGTCCACCCCGGTGCCCAGCGGGGAAACGATCCCCAGTCCCGTTACGACCACACGCCGCATGTCTTACCTCATATTGTTTTGCCAGCGCCCCCGCCCCGGCAGTTAAGATGTGTAGAGGCGGTGTGCCAGTCCGCCCGAATTGGAAGCCCGTGCCGTCCGGCTAAAGCTCTGACAGCCGTTTCAGGGTGTTGATGGCGCGCAGAAACTCATCACTCCCCAGATGATCCTTCACGTCGGCCTGCGCCCGCCGCCACAGCGGCAGAATCCTGTTCAACAGGTCTACGCCTTTTGGCGTCAGCCGGTATTGTTTGCTGCGGCCGTCAGGGACGAGTTGCGATGCCACCAGTCCCTTGCGCTCAACAAGTGCCACGTTGCGAACCAGCGTTGTCCGCTCCATGGACAGTTGCTCCGCCAGTTCCGCCGTCGTCGCGCCTTCGTATTTGTGGATCGACACAAGCACGGAAAACTGGCCGGGTGTCATATCGACCTGCCGTGCCAGCTTGTCATAATGCCGGCTGACAGCGCGCGCAGCCTTGCGGGCGTTGTCCAAGACGCAGAGTGAGAAGTCATCCTCTTCCATTCGCGCTATGTGTGCATATACACATTAAAAGTCAAGTCACAGTCCCGATGCCCCCCTCGCGGGCAATTTGCGATCAGGATATTGCGTTTATTTGCAAAGGGGTTACGGTCGGCAAAGGCAACCAGAGCGTGAGGAGGTCAAAATGACAGATACGGTTCAGGCTGTAGAGAATATGAAAAGAAAGATCCAGGACAACTGGGGCTGGTTTCTGGCGCTTGGCATTGCGCTGGTCATAGGTGGCGTGATCCTGATCGCCGCGCCTTTGGCAACCTCGGTTGCCGTCACGATTCTGATTGCAGCTGTGCTTTTCATCGGCGGCCTGGTTCAGATCTACCATGCCTTCAAGACGCATGGCACGGCCAGTTTCCTCTGGAACCTGATCACCGGCATCATCGCTGTCGTCGGAGGCATCGTGATTTATGTGAACCCGCTGGCGGGAACGCTCGCGCTGACAGTGGTCATCGCGGCGATCTTCGTGGCACAGGGTATCAGCCAGATTCTGCTGGCGTTCAAACTGAAGCCGCATGAAGGCTGGGTCTGGGTGCTGATCGCCGGGCTGGTGTCTCTTGCTGCGGGCGTCATGATCTGGCTGGAGCTGCCGAGTTCCGCGGCCTGGGCGCTTGGACTGCTGGCAGGCATTTCGGTGATGCTCAACGGCTGGAGCTACATCGCCATCGCCCTTGCGGCAAAGGCTTCCAAATCCTGACTTTGCAATTTTCGCAAACAATCGACACCCGGCAAAACCCATTTGCCGGGTGTTTTTGTAAGGTCACGTCAGGGACCGGGCACTCGTCGATAAAGCCTATGCCCCAGCACATGCCACCCCCTGCCCCTTACGGGCCGAAGATCACCTTGGCTCTCTAGCAAGGCCCTTGCCGAGGATCGGACCTGTGGGCAAGCCGGTTGGAGACCCACCGGGCTGTTCGAAGGTGATCTCATAAAGCTGGTCAGGCTTCGGAACCGGCAAACCTGCAGCTTGCAGGACCGTTTGTTTCGGTTCGTCGAAGATGCCGAGAGAAACGGGTGGTCCATCCGGGTCCGGCTTGGTCCAGAGTTGCAGGATCGTGCCTGCCGGAACATCGGTCTCGCCCAGCAGCGTGACCTCGGTCGCATTGTTCTCGGCCCCCTCGATCATCGCAACCGGCTGACCGGCGTCGTTGACGAGAACGGCGATCACTTGTGGTTCGATTGTCGTCATCAGGTTCCAGACGAGCGCAATGGCCAAAACCAGACTTGCCGCGAGGCTGGCTGCCGCGGTCCACACGAGGGATCTGCTGCGTTTTTCTCTCTCGGCCCTGAGATCCACCGGTGCCTCGGCATGGCTCTCTTTCGCCTCGGGTGCGACAAGGCTCTCCTCCACGGCATCAAGACGCTTTTCAACGCGGTGCCAAAGGCTGTCGGGCACGGCTTCACGGGGCGTCGCTGCGTCCAAGGCGGCGAACCGCTGACGGGCAAGTTCCACGAGAACGGCCAATTCCGGCTCCTTCATCAGACGCTCTTCCACTTCGCGCTGTTCTTCCGGATCGCACAGGCCAATGACGAATTCGTCTGCAAGTTCGGCAAGGTCTCGGCGGGCTGTTTTCATGACATGCACTCCCGCAGGGATGACAGACCACGGCGTACCCACGCCTTTACGGTTCCCAGAGGAGCCGACAGCCGCCCGGCAATCTCGCCGTGGGTGTAGCCCCAGATATAGGACATCAGCACCGCACTGCGCTTTTCGGTTTCCAGCCGCCCGAGACACCGGCGCAACTCGCTGTCATGGCCCAGCATTTCCCAGGCGTCGTTCAGGTCGCTGCCATCGATCTGGCGTTCCAGCCTGTCGTCATCGGTTGCTGTTTCCCGGGCTCCGTCCCGGAGCATGTTCAAGGTCCTGTTTCGCAGAACCGCATAGATCCAGGCACGACCGGATCCCTTCGCAGGATCAAACTGGGAAGCCTTGCGCCAGATCAGAACCAATGCATCCTGAAGCGCGTCTTCGGCAAGGTCCTGCCGGCGCAGCATGCGCTTGGCAATGCCCAACATCTTGGGGCCTTCCAGTTCCAGGATCTGCCGCAGGGCCGTGCGGTCCTTGCGTGCACAGGCGGACAGAAGGGCCGCATGGTTCACTTCGCTTGCGCTTTCCGGCATGTCCAGCACGTTGATCTCACTTGTTCAATCTCATCGGTCTCCTGACTGCTACGCATCAACAGCGTTGCCGGACCATTTGCCGTAAAAGGACCGGAGCAGCCCGGGGTGGGTGGTCCAGGCTGCTCCGGCAAATGGCCTTGCGACCCAGGTGGGGTGGGTCTTCAAGGCCGAGAGCATCTTGCTTTATTGTTCGGGTTGAAGATGCTCCGTTAGCTTGTTTTCAGGCAGGAATTACATCGCCGTCATGAAGGTGATGTCGCGCAGCGGCCATTCCAGACCAACCAGTTCCCAGCTTCCTGTGACCTTGCCCGTTTCCAGCGAAACGGTGTGCAACCACGTGCCAGTTGCGAGCCAGGCCTTGTTGTTGCCTTCCGCATCTGTGGCGACATCGAAAGCGTAGGTTTCAGCAGGATCAACTCCCAGCTTGCCGACAGCTGCAAGCGTGCCGTCGTTCGGCGATGTCTGCCGGATAACCGCGCCGATGGTTGCGTCGATGTCATACATCGCCGTCGTTTCCGGCTGGCCGTAGGAATTGATGTAGGCCGCAGCAACGATGTTCGGCGCTTCGCCGGCATGCATGTCCTTTTCCTCAAAGGCCAGGCTGCCGTCGACGGTCACCTTGCCGCTTTCGATGTCGACGCGGTGGTTGGTCAGCCCGGTCATGAAACGCAGTTTGTTGGCCTTGGGATTGAAATCGACGACGACCGGCTGCCCGTCCTTCAGCGGCAGCATCTTGTCCATTTTGGAAATGACCGTTGCCGCGCCGGTCTTGGGATCAATCTCGACGATTTCGTGTGCGGCACTGACGCCAATCAGCTGTCCCGTGGCAGGCCGCAGATCGATGCCGAGCAGGCTGTCGACACCGGAGACTTCCATCGTGTCAGTGATTTTTCCGGAATTGCTGTCGATGACCACCAGGGTCTTTTCACCGGCAAGACCGATCGCAGGGGTCGCATGAGCAGCGCCAGCGGCCAGAACAAGGGCGGATGCGCTCAGAAGCGTACGTGCAAGAAGGGGCATTTCAGATCTCCGTCTCTCAAAGGCAGGAGGCATCGAATTGGCCTCACATTCCGGGAACACGGCAGATCGAATTTTGGATGCAGCAGGAAAAATCTTTTTTTGAGAATTTTCAGCCGCCAGCAATCAGATTATCTGTAAGTATCTGATTTTAAATATTTTAAGAGTGACAATCCGGACTCAAGAAATCCTTACGCAGTCCGCGAAAACGCGCATCCGTGACCTCATTCGCCTTCGAAGATGCGCGTCTTTTCCTCTTCGGACAGCACTTTCCACTGCCCCTCTTCAACACCGTCCAGACCAAGACCGCCGATGTGGCTGCGGGTCAGATCGGTGACATGGTTGCCCGTCGCGGCGAACATGCGGCGAACCTGATGATACCGGCCTTCATGCAGGGTGAGCCGGGCATGGGTCTCGTCAACCACCTGAAGGTCCGCCGGCTTCAGCGGCTTGTCCTCGCTTTCCAGCATCATGTCGCCGGAGGCGAACAGCGCCGCTTCGTCGCCCTTCATCGGACGGTCGAGCGTCACCTCGTAAACCTTGGGAACTTCAGACTTGGGCGAGATGACGCGGTGCAGGAACGTTCCGTCATCGGTAAACAGCAGCGCGCCGGATGTTTCCTTGTCGAGCCGGCCAATGGTGGACAGCACAGGCTTGCGCATGCGGAACCGGCCCGGCAACAGATCGTAAACCAGCCGCCCCTGATCCTTGATGGAACAGGTGTAGCCAAGCGGCTTGTTCATCAGGATGACTACACCATGGGCGGGGTCGAGCGGCTCATCGTCGAAGAGAATGTCCTCGAGAGCGGTCTTGGCATCGGCCTTCAGCCTGTTGCCCTCACGGTCGGTGACCCAACCGTTGCGGATGGCGACCTGCATTTCCTTCCGGCTGCCATAGCCGAGATTGGCGAGCAGTTTCACAAGACGCATCTTATCGTGCTCCCTTGCCCTTGACGGCACGGATTACCTTGTAACCGCCCTCGTCGGCGAGCTGTTTCACGTCAGCGAAGACTTCGCCCAGCGTATGCTCGTAGGGAAGATGCCGATTGGCCACCATGAAGAATTCACCGCCCGGCCGAAGTCCGCGGGCAGCGGCTCGGATGAAGCCCTGACCGACATCAGCACGATCAGCCTTGCCGGCCTGGTGGAACGGCGGATTGGAAACGATGAAGTCGTAAGGCCCTTCGATGCCCTGGGTCACATCCGACCAGATGCCGTTCATCGTTCTGAGGCCCTTGAAGGCAGCCAGGTTCTTTTCGGCAAGATCCAGCGCACGCTTTTCCGCTTCGTACAGATCCATCGACGTGACCTTGGGGGCTTTCTCGAAGACGGCACGGGTCAGATACCCGAAGCCCGCTCCAAGATCCGCACCCCTGCCCTTGAGCGTTGCCGGCAGTTGCTCGGCCAGAAGTCTGGAAGCCGGGTCGATCCGGTCCCAGGCGAAAATGCCCGGCCGGCTGACGAAAGCACCGTCCAGCACGGGCCGCGGCGCATCGAGCGCCTGCCATTCGGCGAGAAGTGCACTGTTCTGGCTGCCATCGGACACTTCACACCAAGCGACGCGGCACTTGTTCTTGGTCATTTTTTCAGCGCTGCCCAGAAGATCCTGAAGATCGCTTTCCAGCGTCTTCGCGCCTTCGGTGTTGGGCGCGCAGGCAATAACGAGGCCGCCGGGACGTGTCTTGGAAACCGCACGGGCAAGCTGTGCTCTTGCTTCCTGCCGCTGACGACCGGGCAGAACGAAAACAGCGTCAAAGCCGTCCTCTTGCGTTTCCGCTTCGGCCTTCAGCCCAGCCTTTTGCAGCGCGTTCCGGTCTGGTGCAAAGCTCTGTTCGCAAACCAGATCCGCGTCCGCAAGCGCTGCCAGCGAACGCCCAGCCCTGGCGCGCAGGAACAGGACGCGGCTCTTTTCGGCAAGCTCTATGGCCCCGGTTTCAAGAGGCAAGAGAAGGGTATCGAGCGCGGGATCGGACATGGAGGTCTTTCAGACGGGTTTCAGCTGACGCGCTCATACCGCCAGAATGGCCAGACGTCAAAAGATCGCATCGGACCGGAAGGCCTTTCCATCCACCAGAAGGTTCACCGGCAGTGAGCGGCCGTCTTCGGTAACAGCAACTTCCAGCAGGATGCGTGACCGGTCCATGCGCTCGATTTCAAGCCCTTCGCCCTCCGGCAGGAAAAAGGCGTCGATGCCGTAGTCAACCCGTATCTCGTCCTCGAGCACTGAGCGAACGGTGCCGGCAATGGCCAGATCGCCAGCCTCTGCTCTTTCCCGCGCAATCAGGACCGGTACGGCTGCACCTGCCCCTTCGGATTTCAGACCGACAAAGACACGATCTCCCGACCGGAACTTGTCAGCCCCTGGCACCGTCTTGGAGATGGTGCCGATCGCCAGATTGATCACCACATAGTCGCCCCGCAAGAGATCTCTCGGATCGACCGGCACCACGGCAAGCGGTACAGCGGTTCCGCTGTGTTGAACGCTTAGCCTGTCGAACAACGGGATCGATAGGAGGCCTAGCTGGATCAGCGCGAGAAGCGCCCAGCGCAGCCATTGTTTGCGGGACTGCGATTGTGAGGAAGATGTTGCGGCTGACGAGCTCATCCCTGCATCTCCTCCGTGACGTTTTCCTGAACCGGCGCTCGACCGCTCCGCCGCATCAGGCGCGCCAGCCAGAGCGCCATCCCGAGCAGCACGAGACCTGCGACAAGGAAGAACAGCGACTGCCCCAAAAGACTGCCGATGGTGACCTGGAGAAGCCAGAGTGCGACCGCAGTCAGGCCCAGATAGGCGCAAAGCATCCAGAACCTGTTGTTGTACCAGGTGCCCAGCGCGCAAAGGCCGATTAGCGCCGCCAGAACGAACGCCGCCAGCAGGAGGATATTTGCCGTCAGGAGCGGCATCAGCACAGCCACCAGTGCGAGACCGGTTGTTCCGAATAGCGCGCCCGATTTGGCAGTCTTGTAGGAGAGCAGCAAACCGGTCACCAGCAGAACCATGGCAACAGCCAGCGGCACCAGAGCCGGCAGGGTCGCAAGGGCTTTCAAGTCTGGGTCGTCCGAAACCTCGGGAACGAGGACCAGAGCCAGAACGATCAGCACGGACAGAACAAGAATGCCGACATCCTGAAGCGATCTTGCCATCAGCCAATGCCCATGACGGCGCATCGGCCGGTCGCTGGACCACTTCACGAAGAGATCGGCAACGGGATCGATAAACATCATCGCCGCCGCCATTCCGCCTGTTCCAGCCAGGAACATGGCGACGACGATGTCGTCGCCGGAATTCAGCAGATCCGCCGTTTCACCGAACCAGCGGCCATAGGTCACCCAGAGCAACGAAATTGCTGCCCAGCGCGAAATCCGCGCTGGATGCACGACCGGATGGGCGAACACCGCTGCCAGAAGGAGAAGTCCGATCAGATCTTCCATGAGCGGCGCCGCTCCGAAATCGGAGCGCGTGACCTGCCAGGTGATGGCAGCACCTGCCGCGACGATCAGCGATGTCTTCGAACCTGTCAGCCAGGCAGCGGCCAACGCACCGAGGCAGACAAGGAAGGCGCCACCGGGCCAGTCGGTGGGCAGGTGAAAGATCTGTCCGATCAGCGCCATGCCTCCGAGGAAGACCAATGTCGCAAAACCTGTTGCAAGATCAGCAATGCCCTTGCGCCCTCTTGAAGCGGCAAAGGCAGCCAGACCGTTGCTTGCCACGACAAGCAGTGCAATGCCGACAAGCTTCACTGACTTGGGGATCGCGCCCCAGTTTGCCGCAATGAATGCAAGCAACGCCAGGGCCACGCAGACCATGCCTATTCCGGCCAGGGCCATGGGCAGGCGCGACCGGCCGTCGTCCTGGTCCTGCTCCTTCAATATGGCCATTGCGCCGGCAGAACTCACCCAGCCCCTTTCGACCCAAAGTTCCAGGTCGTCCTTCAAGCGCTTCTTATAGGCCCAGTCGAACATGCGGCTCCGCCAGTTGTCTGTTCATTGTCTCGTCGCAGCAAAGACGTCTCTTGCCGGAGGCGCCGAACACACCGGACAGGAAAGCGCCGGCATCAGCCGGACATCCGGACTACGAGACAATGTGTTTCAGACCAGAAGTAGGCATTCGGGAAGCGAATAGGAAGTTCAGGCTTCGCTCCCGCGCCTAAGCGTAGCAAAAATCCAATGAAAACAGCGTTCGAAAATTTCCTGTCGAAATCTGAGGCGCAGGCAGCGCTCCGACGCTTGTGAGCAGGCCCGATCTTGCTATGCTCACCGGACGAAATCGGCGGTTGGAATTCGGCGGACAACCGTGACGGACCGCCTTCGCCTGCCAAGCGAAGCATCGTTTCAGATCAGAGCCAAACTCCAAAAACAATTCCAGGGGGGCTCTGTGGGGGCGTCCGAGAGGCCCGGACGCCCCCTCTTCTCATTCAGCAGGTTCTTGCGGTTTCTTCGCAGTGCTGCGGGGTTTGCGTGAAGCGGCTGTCTTGCGCGCAGGCGCCTTGCGTGTTGCAGGCTTGCGAGGAGAGGATTTGCTGGGGATCACCTCAGCGGAGGCTGCCCGTGCTGGTGAGGCCTGCACCGGTGAGGCTTGCGACGGGGTCTTGCTCTCCGCCTCTTTCAGGGCAGCCCTTGCGTCTTCCTTGCCGGACTCGACCGGCACATCCGGCACCGCCAGCGGATCTTCCAAGATATCTTCCGAAACCTGCGGCAAACCCAGCACCTCGTGGAACTGTTGCAGGATTTCCAGCGTATGCGGTGTCATTTCGTCTATCGCGCCGGGGACGAAGCGCACAACCTTTGCGGCGAGTGCTCGTTCTTCCGGGGTTTTTAGCAACTTGGGCAAGGTTTCGATGGCCAGTTCCGGTGCGAATTCGACGATCATCGTCTGTTCCTGAAGAATGAAACTGCGTTCGTCCGCTGTCAGCGACTTGAACGGTTCATCCTGCGTCAGAACACGGGCAGACCTTTCCAGACGGTCGCGGCGGACATTGCCCCGGCTGTCGGCGAGCAGGATCAGCATCCGGATGACCGCTTCGCAGAAACCACCTTCCTCGATATGCATCAGGGCCGCCTGAACCGGCGGCAGGCTGCGCAGTTCGTCCTTGCGCTTCAATGTCCGGCCCGGTTGCTTGCTGCGGCCGAACCAGCGCATGTAGGGTGTTCCCCATATCGAATAGAACAGGTTTTCATAGGCGGTGTCGCGCAGATCGCGATAGAGATCCATGGATTGCTCGATCAGGGCAGCATTGACCTTTTCCAACTCCACAAACGGATTGCCCGCAGATGCCGGTGACCTTTCGTTTCTGGCCCTCTCGGCAATGCCCGGCAACCAGCCGAGAGCCGGATTGAGGCTGGAGAAGAGCGCGCGCTGCATTCTGAGCGGGTGGCTCTTGCGGCGCAGGTCCGCACTCTGCTCTGTCACGAAAGCCTGGACGAAGGGACGCACGCAGACATCGTAGAATTCAGCTTGCTGTTCCGAGGCACGGGAGACGGCAGCGAAGGGAATTTCATCGTCCCGACCGTCATCGATCTTCGTCAGGTCTTCCATCTTGCGCTCGTGGAAGCTGACGGTGAATTCCCGTTCAAGAAGCGGGCCTTCATAGTCATCGATGGTCATTTCATAGAGCCCCGGCGCCAGCGCCTCGATTGTCTTCAGCGTCGAGGTGACTTCCGTGTGCTCCTTCTTGGCGATCTTCGAGGACACGAAAATACCGAGATGCCCTACCTGTTCATGGATCATGTAGATGATCCGCTGCCCGCGAATGGCGATTTCCCGCTCGTCGGTGTAGGTGTCGATGATCCAGTTGAGCGCCTGCTGCGGCGGGGTGATGTTATCGCCGTAACTGGCGAACACGATGATCGGCGCCCGAATGTGCTTGATGTCGACGTTGCGGCCGGGCTCAAGCTGCGCCTCGTTCTTGGAAAGACGGTTGCCGACGAAGAGTTGCTCGACAATCCATTTCATCTCCGCTTCGTTGAGCAGGAAATACCCGCCCCACCAGCGTTCGAACTCCAGGAAGCGCTTCGGCTCGGTGTCGACCTTGGCGTAAAGATCGTAATACTTGCCAAAGTAGTTCCGGGCCGGATTGAGCAGCTCGAAATTCTGCACGATGTCGGCACCATCGAAGATGCCGTGGCCGAGGTCGGAATAAAACATGGCGTTCCATGTGCCACCCAGAACTCCGGCGTTATAGCGCATCGGGTTTTCGCCAACGCGGCCGGACCATGTTGACACAGGTGCGCCGTTGAGGATGACCGGCCCGGTCAGATCCGGGTTCGTTGCGGCCAGCAGCATGGTTGCCCAGCCGCCCTGGCAATTGCCGGTGACCACCGGATTTGGCGCTTCCGGGTGCAGTTCCATCACCTTGCGGACGAAGGCCGCTTCGGCATGGGTCACGTCTGCCAGCGTCTGGCCCTTTTCCGGCATGCGTTTGAAGGCCACGAAGTAAACCGGGTGCCCGTCATGCAGGGCGACACCCACCTGGCTGTCCGGCTTGAAGCCGCCGATGCCCGCGCCATGCCCCGCGCGCGGATCGATGATGATGTAGGGCCGTTTCCAGGGCTTGGGATCCCGGCAGGGCAGATCTGCAGGCGGGATGATTTTCAGCAGCATGTAGCAGCTGGGGCGAGGCAGATCGGCCCCGTCCAGCACCAACTCATAATCATAAATCAGAACAGGCGGACATCCGGCTTCTTCGTGATCCATGAAGTTATCGCCGCGCTGGCGCAGCGTATCCATGGTGAGAACCGTGCGCTGGGCGGCGTCCTGCCAGTATTCCTCCCATGCCTTGAAAAGAGAGCCGGTTTCCTGCGCGCCCCCCAAGGCCTTCATGGCCTTTCCGAACTCGGAGACGCTCTCCTGCCAACGGCTCTTGTGGTCGTCGGAAATCCTGGTCAGGTGCTTGCTCAGCCCCCTGCCCATCAGTTCTGCCAGGTTAGACAGCTCCGTCGCCTGCGCCTGCAGGGCCGTAAACCGCTCCGAAGGCCCCCATGCGGTCGCATCGTGCAGCGACTCCAGAAATTCGTTCTGGCCTTTTTCGAGCGCGTCAAAAATGTCCTTCATCAGGACCTCCTATCAAAGAATGCTGTAGCCACCGTCAATCGGATGCACGGTACCGGTGACGTTGAAAGCCTCCCGGCTGGCAAGAAAGGCGGCGTAGGCCCCGACATCGTCGATCGTGGCCAGATGATGTGTGGGCGCGCGTTCTGCCGCGTCGTTCAGCAGCGCGTCGAATTCGGCAATGCCGGATGCAGCCCGGGTCTTGAGAGGACCGGGCGACAGCGCATGAACCGAGATCCCCTTCGGACCGAGTTCGGCTGCCGCATAGCGGGTTGCCGCTTCCAGCGCGGCCTTGACCGGCCCCATGACGCCATAATTTTCAACCACCCTCTGTGCGCCCATGAAGGAAACCGTCATGCAGGTTCCACCATGAGGCATCAGAGGCTCGGCGCTCCTGATAAGCCGCAGGAAAGAGTGGACCGACACATCCATGGCCAGTGAAAAACCATCCGACGAACAGTCGATCACGCGGCCATGCAGGTCTTCCTTTCTGGAAAAGGCAATGGAATGGAGCAATGTATCGAGACGGCCCCACCGGGCTTCGATCTGGGCAAACAGCGCCTCCATCTGCTCCGCGTCGCTCACGTCCAGGGGTGCGATGATTTCGGCATTCAGCTGTTCGGCAAGTGGCCTCACGTAGGCTTCGGCGCGCTCATTCAGATAAGTGATCGCCAGATCGGCACCCTGCGCACGGAACGCCTTTGCGCAGCCATACGCGATGGACTGTTCGTTGGCGACGCCGACAACCAGGGCCTTGTGACCCGTCAAATCAAACATGTGCGCACTATTCCCGAAACTCAGAACCGGCAGCATTGAAGAAAACAGGCCGGTCACCACACTTCGCTGTTTCAAGCGCAACCTGAAACTGCTTCGCAGTGCAACATAAACCTTGTGACGGAACAATGACCTTTTCAAGGTTGTAGGGGTTACTGCTGATGCAATTCTTCTGCTGCGACGCAAAAAAGAGCCCTGGACGAAGGACCGAAAAGAAAACGGCGCCCCGGAAAATCCGGGGCGCCGCCAAATGTTCTGAAGTGCCTTGGCCTTTGTTAGCGCAGATCGAACCGGTCTGCGTTCATCACCTTGGTCCAGGCTGCAACAAAGTCCTTCACGAACTTCTCGCTGTTGTCGTCCTGGGCGTAGACTTCCGCATAAGCCCGCAGAATGGAATTGGAGCCGAAGACGAGGTCCGCGCTGGTTGCGGTCCACTTCAACGTGCCCAACTGCCGGTCACGCACTTCGTAGGTGCCGTCGGCAGCCGGATGCCAGCTGTTGTCCATGTCGGTCAAGTTCACGAAGAAGTCCGTGGTCAGAGCGCCTTCACGATCGGTGAAGACACCATGCTTGGTGCCGCCATGGTTCGTTC
Organism: Stappia sp. BW2; assembly: GCF_008107695.1. Lineage (GTDB taxonomy): Bacteria > Pseudomonadota > Alphaproteobacteria > Rhizobiales > Stappiaceae > Roseibium. The sequence goes on from NZ_VIRG01000066.1 coordinate 634,462, forward strand.
CCAGCACGCGCAGGCCGCCCACCAGGACAGTCATTTCAGACGCGGTCAGACCCAGCAGCTGCGCACGGTCGAGCATCATCTCTTCCGGGCTGACAGCATATTTTTTCTTCTGCCAGTTGCGGAAGCCGTCTGCGAGCGGCTCAAGAACGTCAAAGGACTCCCCATCCGTCTGCTCGTCGGTCGCATCGCCGCGGCCCGGAGCGAAAGGAACAGAGACGTTGAAGCCACCTGCCTTGATGGCCTGTTCCAGACCGACGTTCCCGGCCAGAACGATAACATCGGCGATGGATGCACCGGTCTCTTTTGCAATCGGCTCGAGCTTGGCCAGAACCTTTTCCAGACGGTCCGGCTCATTGCCTTCCCAGTCCTTCTGCGGGGCAAGACGGATACGCGCGCCGTTGGCGCCGCCGCGCTTGTCGGACCCACGGAAGGTCCGGGCGCTGTCCCATGCGGTTGCGATCATCTCTGCAGCGGACAGACCACTGTCGGCAATCTTGGCTTTCACGGCGTCCACATCGTAGGAGGTGGAGCCTGCCGGGATCGGGTCCTGCCAGATCAGGTCTTCAGCCGGAACATCCGGGCCGAGATAGTTGACCTTCGGGCCCATGTCGCGGTGGGTCAGCTTGAACCAGGCGCGGGCAAAGCAATCGCGGAAATAGGCTTCATCAGCCATGAACTTCCGGCAGATCTCGTTGTAGACAGGGTCCATCTTCATGCCCATGTCCGCATCGGTCATCATCGGATTGCGGCGAACCGACGGGTTGGAGGCATCAACCGGCTTCTTGTCTTCCGGCATGTTGACCGGTTCCCACTGCCATGCACCCGCCGGGGACTTGCGCAGTTCCCAGTCGTAGTTGAACAGGTAGTCGAAGTAGCCCATGTCGAACTGGATCGGGAATTGCGTCCATGCACCTTCGATTCCGGAGGTGAAGGCGTTGGCGGCCTTGCCGTTCTGATCCGGATTTGACCAGCCTAAACCCTGAGACTCGACGTCAGCAGCTTCCGGCTCAACGCCGATACCTTCAGCAGTGTGGTTACCATGGGCCTTGCCGACGGTGTGACCGCCACAGGTCAATGCTGCGGTTTCCTCGTCGTTCATCGCCATGCGCTTGAAGGTCTCACGCACATGGGCTGCGGTCCTGACCGGATCCGGCTGCCCGTTGACGCCTTCCGGGTTGACGTAGATCAGCCCCATGTGGATCGCCGCAAGCGGGTTCTCCAGGGAGGTCGCATCGTCGGCGTTCTCGAAACGGTTCTCGACCGGCGCGAGCCATTCCTTCTCAGACCCCCAGTAGACATCGGTTTCCGGGCCCCAGATATCTTCACGGCCGAAACCGAAGCCGAAGATTTTCAAACCCATGGATTCGTAAGCCATGCTGCCGGCCAGAACGATCAGGTCGGCCCAGGACAGCGCGTTGCCGTATTTCTTCTTCACCGGCCACAACAGACGGCGCGCCTTGTCGAGGCTGGCATTGTCCGGCCAGGAGTTCAGCGGGGCAAAGCGGATGTTGCCGGAGCCCGCGCCACCGCGGCCGTCCTGCATGCGGTAGGAGCCGGCGGAATGCCATGCCAGACGGATCATCAGTCCGCCGTAGTGACCCCAGTCAGCCGGCCACCAGTCCTGGCTGTCGGTCAGGAGTGCGCGGACATCGGCCTTGACTGCTTCGTGATCCAGACCCTTGACCGCTTCACGATAGTCGAAATCGGGGTCCATCGGGTTGGTGCGTGCACCGCGCTGGTGCAGGATGTCGAGGTTCAACGCATTCGGCCACCATTTCGTCACCGGCTTGTCCATCGACGTATTGCCGCCGTGCATTACAGGACAACCGCCTGTCTTTTCCACCTTAGCGTCCATAACTCTCTCCACTGTCATCTGAAACGTTCGATTATTCGGGCGGCGTGAGACGCCCGTGATGTCCGCAGACTCTAACGAGCCCGGGACAGATCGGTTTCCTCAAATCTCCCAAAATTTTCGCGCTCGGCAGAAGTCCGGCGGTGCAAGGGGGGTGTTTGCTTGCCGCCAGATCCTGTTGAGCCCCCTGACGCTAGCAAAGCCAATCTATCAGAGGAAGTTGAATTTTCTGATAAGTTCAATAAGTTCATCTTATGATCAATATTACCCTCAAACAGCTGCGCTATTTCGAGGCGCTTGCCCGTCACGGTCACTTCGGCAAGGCAGCCGAAGCCTGCGCCATTTCGCAGCCCGCGCTGTCCATGCAGATCAAGGAAATGGAGGAAGTGCTCGGCGCCACCTTGTTCGAACGCGGGGGCCGTCAAATCCGGCTGACGCATTTTGGAGAGATCGCCGCCGACCGTGCCCGCGACATCCTGCGGTCGGCCGAGGAATTGGGCGACCTTGCCAGGGCATCGCGCGACAGGCTTGTGGGGCGGCTTCGGATCGGCGTCATTCCGACGATCGCGCCCTATCTCCTGCCGAGCGTCGTCGGCGCCTTGACCAAAAGCTATCCGGAGCTGGACATTCATGTGCGCGAGACCGTCACGCCAAAGCTGATCGACGAATTGGACGATGGCCGCCTCGACACGGCAATCGTGGCTTTGCCGGTTTCCGAAGCCACCCTCGCCGAGACCGCCCTTTTCAGCGAGCGCTTCGTCCTCGTGCGTTCGGCGCGCGAGGCAAATGCGCCGCTGCCGAACGCCGACAGCCTGCGCGAAATGCGCCTTCTGTTGCTGGAGGAAGGCCATTGCTTCCGTGATCAGGCCCTCTCCTTCTGCAATCTGCAATCCGGCCCGCCGCGCGAAGTACTCGACGCAAGTTCACTTTCGACGCTTGTTCAGATGGTGAGCGCGGGCATGGGTGTGACCTTGATCCCGGAAATGGCCGTTCCCGTGGAAACCCGCTCCGCATCGGTGGCCATTTCACGGTTTGAAGCCCCCGAACCGACCCGGACCATCGGCATGGTCTGGCGGCGAAGAAGCCCTTTGGCGGGCCAGCTCGCGGAAATCGCGGAGATCGTCAGGCGGTCAGCCGAAGGATTGACGGCTCTACGGGAGCAGCCGGCCATCAGTTGATCTGTCGCCAGCCCGCGCCTCAAAAAGTCTCACGACTGCGTAGCGGCGCGCCGAAACGTCATCACCCCCAGTAACGCCATGGCGGCGGCAAGGCCAAGCAGAACGGCTCTCGCGTCATCTCCGGCTGCGAACAGGGCAACGATCAGACCTGCCAGCGGCTGTGACAGATTGTTGAGGCAGATGATTACGCCGGTTGTCTTGCCGAATTCCTCCGGCGGTATGATCTCCTTGCGAAGGGTGCGCACATAGATGTTGAACATCTTGTCGAACCCGGCAATCAGCAGGAAACCAGCCGCATAGATCAGCGGATGGGCCCCGAGGCCCGTCAGCACGGCCCCGGCGCAAATCAAGCCGTAGGCCGTGACACCAAGCGTCTTCAGGCCGAGCGCAACGTGAGCCGTCAAGGTCAGCACGGCGAGCGTCGCAAGCGCTCCACCGACCTGGAGCCAGGCGTAGACCTGCTCGCTCTGACTGAAAAACCCGGTCATCATGGCAGCTGCCGTTGCCAGCGTGGCCCCGATGATCAGATTGACCCCGGCCGCCTGCAGGATTGCGCGCGTCAGACCGGGCAGTGTCCAGACCAGCATGAGCGCATGTCTGAGGTCCGCCACCGGATGACGGGACACGCGTGTGGTGGGGGCCGCTTCCATGCGCGCCTGTCCCGGCCAGAAGTGGAAGGCAAGGTCGGCCAGCACGAACAGGACCGTTGCCAGCACGACCACCGCCTGCCAGGGCCAGAACGCCATCAGGTAGGCCGCCACGAGCGGCCCCAGCACGACGCCCATTTGCGAGGCGAGCTGGCCATAACTTGCCACTTTCTCGAACCGTTGATCGGAAAAGGCGCGCACCAGCACCATTTCCAGCGCAAGCATGCCTTGTGTCGTGAAAACGCCGACCACGGCGGAAAGCCCGATCAGCCACCAGACGCCACCGAACGCAAGCTGACCGGCAATGCCGGCGACGCAGGCCACAGCCCGCAGAATGCGGCTGATGCGCAGGAGCAGGATGGGCGAAAACCGGTCGCTCAATATGCCCGCGACAGGAAAGGTCAGGTAGCGCGGCAAGGTTTCGAAAAAGAAGGCCAGGCCGGACCAGCCAACATCACCGGTGATCTGGAAAATAACCAGCGGCACAAGAAAGAGCAAAATCTGATCGGCCAGGACCGTGAGGAACATGGACGCGAAAAAGGCGCGGTCGCGGACGAGCATTTTCAGCTTTCAAGGGAGATTTCGTGACGAGGTAAATCACACCTAGCACTGGCACTCCCGCTCCGCAAGTTGCCGCTGCCCGCCAATTCAATCGATTAAACCCAATACCTGAGACTCTTTTCGAGCGTTCTCCCGCTTCAGAGTTTCCGTGCGACGACGAACCGGCTGAACGGAGCGGGATAGGTTCCTGTCTCGATGATTTCGAAACCGGCAGACCGGATACTGTCTTCCAGCGTTTCGAAGGAAAGGATACGGACAAACGGCGCCTTGCCGACAAGTTGCATCAACTTGATGAGAGGAGCGAACAGCCAGGCCCGTCTTTTCAGGCAAGCGGTTTTGGAGATGTAGAGACCGCCCGGTTTCAGGAGCTGGTGGATGCGCGACAGGGTATCTTCGGCATTTTCCACCAGATGCAGGAAATTGAAGGCAAGGATGGCATCGTAGCCTGTTTCGCCCGGCTCGACCCTGTCACTGAAGACATCAGCAACTGCAAACCTCAGACCTTGTGGAGCATCCTTCGCATCCGGCCCATCTTTCAGTTTTGCCTCCGCGATCTCGATCATGCCGCTGGCAAAATCCGTGGCGAGATAGGACCTTACACTTCCAGCCAGAAGGAGTGCGGTTGTCCCGGTGCCGCAGCCAAGTTCCAACACGCCATCCTGTGGCCCCAGATGCGCCCTGGTCCGCTCCAGCGTCTTTTCATAGGCGTCCTGATTGCGGATGGGAGACGCGGCATATTTAGTCGCAATCTTGCTCCAGAAGCCGGCGGAAGACGGCACGTCCTTGGTCCATGTTGTCGCCATGGTCGATGTTCCATTTCTAACAGATTAGCGGAGATGCAAACGGCCGACGGACTTCGGAACCGACTGCGAAGATGACAGCCGGCACACATGTTCACCTGCCTCGAAGAAGCTTCGAAACACCGGCTGTCCGAAGCTTCTGAAACCCGCTATTTCTTCTTCTTTCGGCCGCCGCGCAGGCCGAGGTCATGAAGAATGTCACGGCCGATATCGCGGCCGCCAGTGGGTGAAGCCAGAAACTCCAAAACCGAAAGAACCATATTTGCCAATTGGATCATCAAAGATGACGGGTTCATTGGCGTCTCCTTTCGAAAAGAAATGTACGCCCTTCAGAAATGAATGAGAATTGCCGAAATCTGGCTAGTTGATATACGTATTTGCATGAACTGGCAGACCATCACATTCGACTGGAACCAGGCCCGCGCCTTTCTCGTGACGGCGGAGGAAGGCTCCCTGTCGGCAGCGGCCCGTGCTCTCGGGCTCACCCAGCCAACACTCAGCCGGCAAGTGGCCGCGCTTGAAGAGACGCTTGGCGTGACGCTGTTTCAGCGGGTTTCCAAGAGCCTCATCCTGACAGAAGCGGGCATCGAGCTGGCCGATCATGTGCGCGCCATGGGCGATGCCGCCAGCAGGGTTTCTCTTGCAGCATCCGGCAAGTCGCAGCAGGTGGAAGGGCTGGTCACCGTTTCGACAACCGATCTCATGGCAGCTCATGTTCTGCCCGGCATTTTACGTGAATTGCGCGAGAAAGCACCGGGCGTGGAAGTGAAGGTGCTGTGCACCAACAGCCTGAGTGACCTGCGCCGACGCGAGGCCGATATCGCCATCCGTCATGTGGAACCTGACCATCCCGACCTTTATGCCCGCAAGCTGCGGTCCGCCCCGGCCCGCATCTTTGGAGCCAGATCGCTTGTCGAGCAATTCGGCCGCCCGTTGACGAGAGAAGACGCCTCTGATCTCGATTTCATCGGCTTCGACAACAACGAAGAACTTGTCGGCTACCTGCGCGCCTTCGGGTTGAAGGTGACCGAAGCCAATATCCGCCTTGGGTCTCCCAACGGGGTTGTCGCCTGGGAATTTGTCCGTCAGGGCCTCGGTCTCGCCATCATGGCAGACGAAATCGCAGCGCGTTTTCCCGAGATCGTTCCCGCCTTTGCCGATATCGAACCGATTTCCTTCCCGATCTGGCTGGTAACCCATCGCGAGCTCCACACCAGCCGCAGGATCCGCGTCGTGTTCGATCATCTGGCCGAGGGGCTGCTGAAGGTGAAGCCGTCTGTGGTAGCGCCCCTGTAAGCCCTCAAGCTGACGCTTTTCTCCCATGACCGGAAAGCAGTGGATCAGCGTTTGGCCCAGCTCACGCCGCCTTGGCGCGGCAGAGGCAACTTGCGCGAATGGGGATGTCGGCACGTGCGATCGCCTGATCAAGCAGCAGCTTCACATGCGGCAGCTCGACCTTCTCCGAACGCCGGACAAGACATTCATGCAATCCGTGCAACGCCCACACATTTCGCGGATGCTGGCTTGGACGCGGCAATTTACCGTCCAGGCCAAGGTCTGCACGGTAGACTGCTTCAGCTTCCTCATACTCGCCGGCTTCCATCAGGAGTGCACCCAACGCATGGCGGGTCGGCTGTGGCCAGGACCATGGCTCCTCGTATTGAAGACCGTCGTCCAGATCGACGGCGTTGCGCAGATGAGCAAGGCCTTCTTGCTTCCGTCCAGCCTTGAAGGCAACTTCGCCCTTCATCATTTCCTCGGCAACCGCAAGCACGTCCCGTGCGGTGTTGTTGAAGAGCATGCGAGTGTCCGGCACTTCCGCGTAGGCCGCCGTGAAATCGGCCATGGCAGCCAGGGCCTCCTCATGACGGCCGAGATTGGCCAGAGCGATGGCCTTTGCGTAATAGATCAGCGCGTTGGTCGTGACATAAAGTTCCTTGTCCGCGGGCTGCTCAAGCTCAAGGATCTCCGACCACATTCCGAACCGGATGAAGACATGCGGTGCGGCGGCAACGAACGTTTCGAAGACATCCGGGTATGACCGAACGACTTCGTCGGGCACCTCGTCGCGCAGCCGCTCGACGGCCTCCACCGCGGCGGCTTTCCTGCCAAGAAACATTGCGCCGTAAAACGCGAAATGCAGATTGTGGATCCGGTACAGCGCATAGAAATTTGCCGGGCCTGCATAAGCCTTGAACTTGTCGTCAACCTTGGCTGCGGCGAGGTTGCGATACAGCACATTCTGGTAGTCGCCGCAAAGAACATCGATATGCGTTCCCATATGCACCAGATGGCCCGCATCCGGCACCAGATCCTTCAACCGGTCGCCATGGCGCAACGCCCTTTCAGGGTGTGGCGACATTTCCATCAGGTGAATGTACATGTGCAGGAGCCCCGGATGGTCCCACGCAGCCGGTGTCCGGTCAAAAGCTTGTTCCAGAACGGCGACCGCCTCGGTCGTTGAAGCTTCCGGGTTCGGCACGCCCGTGTGAAAGTCCCACAATTGCCAGGGGGTGCGGTTCATCAAGGCCTCTGCATAGAAGCACGCGACATCCAGATCATCCCTGTTGGCTTCGTAGACGGGTTTCATCGCTTCGGCGAAGCCATCGTTGAAGGGCTGATAGTCTTCGATTTCCGGATCTGTGGGATATCGCGACGCCAGAGCCTCGATCAGCGCTCGCTCCACCGGTTTGGCCTCCTTCAGCGCCCCTGCAGTGGCAAGCGCGGCGTGAGCACGTGCCAACGCGGGCCCCTTTTCCTCCGGCGTAAAGATTTCCCAGGCCTTGTTGTAATTCGGACCGATACCGTAAGCGATGCCCCAGTGAGCCAACGCACATGCCGGGTCGGCCGCCACCGCCTTCTCGAAACAGACAATCGCCTCTTCGTGATTATAGGCAAAAAGCCAGATCAGACCGCGGTCAAACCAGACTTGCGCAGCCGGTACGGCCGTCACCGCACGCGAATAGTGGCCGAGATCAAAATACTCCGACATGATAATTCCCCCTGATACACAGCTCCATCTCAAGGATCGCGGCTGACACGCCGACGGCGGTTTTCAGCCTCCTTCCAGGTGACGGGCGTTCGTGCCTCAAGGGGAATTTGAAGCCAAAAGTTACGTCAGGGCAATCAGAAAAGCACTTCAAGTATCATCTGGCACTCGGCAGATCGTTTCTCCCGAACCACTATCTGTCCTGAACAGCACTGAGCCCTCGCCTACCCCAGCATCCAGTTGAGTATCAGGCGCCAGTCCGTCATGCGGATGGGGGTGCCGTGGGTGCCGGTGTCGAACAGGGTGAATTTGATCGGGTAATTCGGTGCCTTGGTCTTGATCTGCTTGAAGAAGTTCGCCTGGTCTTCCCAGTTGTAGACCTGATCCAGCGTCCCCTGCCCCATGTAGATCGGCACATTGCGTCCGAGCGCCCCTGAAGACAGGAAATTGGGGTCTTTTGGCGAGCCGAGCAACAGGATGCCGGAGAGCATGCTGGCGTAATTGGCGTTCTTCACCAGGTTCCAGCAGATGATGCCCCCCATGGAGCCGCAGGCAACCACGACCTTGGCCTGGGGCGACAATTGCTTTTGATACTGGATCAAGGCTGCCACATCCGCCGTGCCGCGCTTGTCGAAATTCTTTATGTCGACCGTCAGATAGGCACCGCCGTTTCTGACCATCAGGTTCTGCACGCGGTTGAAATTGCCGCCGAAGGAGACGTCGTTCATGCCCTGAAAGCGGTTTCCGCCCTGCCCGTGAATGTAGATCACGATGGCTTTGGCGCCGCCCTTCCATTTGCCGGTGCCCATGAACTCGACAACCCGGCCATTGGCTTTCAGTTCTCCGCTGCCCCGGCCACGCTTGGGTTTGTAAGAAACGTAATTTCCGTAAACCCTGCGCTCATCGACCTCGTCGCGGTCACGCAGGTCCCGCTGCTTGGAGTATTCGACGACGATGAAGTCGCCATCGTAGAGCGTTTCGCTGACCTTCTTGTATCGGAACAGCCTGTCCTTGTAAGGCTTCAGAGCCTCGGCCTGGGCGAAACCTGCCGTCCACACATACGCCAACATCCCGCAAAGCAGAAGTTTCCGGATCAAGCAGGCCGGGCGGGAGTTGAAAAATCGATGCAGCATATGGCGTCCTTCGAGGCGCGGATCGAAAATACAAGTCTGGTCCCAAAGCATCTGGCGTGCAATTCACCGCAGGCAAGTGCCTGGAACACCATGAGACCGGTCAACCAGCGGCAGGCAACCGATTCAGGGCCCCCTTTCCGCATCGACAACCTACGCGGCACCCAGGGCGCATGCAATCGGTGGCCGTTCAAAAACGAGCGGGCTTTCATGCCGTCCCAAATCGCGGACGGCCAGGACGATGCCGAATGATCAAGACCGCTTCGACAGCTCCCGGTACTGACGCAACGAGGGCTGTCCCGGGATCCCTGCAAATTGTGCCAATGCATTTCACGCGTCTTTATCCACAAATCCTAACGCGCGTTGAATAAGTCAGCTGCAAAATGCGAATTTAAGGATTTGGTAACCATAAAAATCCAAGACTGCCAGACAGATAAGCCTGAAAAAGGTCATCGGCGACACGAGCGGATTGAAACCGGAACACACTGAAACCCGCTGACAGATCGCTTAAAGGTGTTGGAGCTGCTTTGTGCACGCACTCGCAGACGCAAGTTGCTCCAGACAACGCTCGGCAAGGTCAGGAGAACCCAGATGCCAGTCATTTCCTTCGCAAACGCAAAGGGCGGCGCCGGAAAAACCACGGCGGCCCTGCTGCTGGCGACAGAAGTCGCGGCACGGGGAAAACGCGTCACCATCTTCGATGCAGACCCGCAGAAATGGATCTCGAAGTGGTACGAGCTGCCACGCAAGAGCCCGGGCATCAACGTTATCAGCGAAATCTCACCGGCCTCCATTACCGAGCAGATCACGCTTGCCGCCGAGACCTCCGACTACGTCATCGTGGATCTTGAGGGAACGGAAAACCTGATCGTCGCCAATGCGCTGTCGGTGTCCGATCTGGTGGTGGTACCGATCCAGGGATCTTCCATGGACGCACGCGGTGGCGCCAAGATCCTGACGCTGATCAAGAAGCTTGAAAAAATCGTCCGTCACGACATCAAGCATTGTGTGGTTCTGACCCGGACCAACGCCGCCGTGACGACCCGCGCGATGAAAGCGGTGCAGGATTTCCTTTCGGCCCAGAACATCGACGTGCTGATGACCCCGATTGTGGAGCGTGCCGCGTTCCGTGACCTTTTCGAATTCGGCGGTGGTCTCTCCGGCCTAGACACAACCGTTGTGTCCGGTGTCCGCAAGGCGCGGGAAAACGCTTCGCTTTATGCAGCGGAAATTCTGGAACGGGCAATCTCCGTCCCCAAGAAGCGCTGGTACAACGTGTTCAAGCGGGCGAGCTGACCCCGGCGGATCATTGCCATTACCTGAGAGGCTGCGTGTCAAATCGCAGCCTTTTTCGGTTTCAGTGGAAGACAACCAGACCGCATTTCTCTGCCATGCGAACCGGCAGTTCATCCGGGACCCTGACGCGACGATGAGCCCCTCGCCTCTCTCAGCCAGCCGTGGCACACGCGTTTGAAGCAGTTTATGGTGACGTAAGGGCGTGGCCGCATAGCCTAAGGCAATGCCCCTCTTGCTGCATGCCGTTGATCCACTGAGAGGAATTCATGTTGACAGCTCGTGCTCACGCCTTTCTCGCAGCCAGCCTGTGCCTGTTTGTTGCCGGCTGTTACGGCGAAGAGGAGAATGTTGCCCTTGGAAATCTGGAGCGCGACCGGGTCGCCCTGACGGCGACCGCCAACGAGGTTCTGGTCGAGCTGCCCGTTGCCCAAGGAACATTCGTCAAGAAGGGAACCGTGCTGGCTCAGTTGGACCCGGCAGAACAGCAGGCAATCGTGGCACAGGCAAAGGCGGAGGTGCAGAAAGCCAAAGCCAATCTCGTAAAGCTTGAAAACGGAGCTCGCGAAGAGGAAATCGCCAAGGCCCGCGCCGCTGTTGCCGGTGCGAAGGCGGAACTGGAGGACGCGCAGGCCTCGTTCGGACGCTACGACGACCTGACTGGACGCGGAACCACCAGCCAGGCACAGCTCGACAGCGCCAAGGCTGCGCGCGATGCAGCCGACGCGAGCTTGAAAAGTGCACAAGAACAATTGAAGGAGCTTGTGGCGGGGACACGACCGGAAGACCTCGATATAGCCAAGGCCGAGCTTGAAGCCGCGCAGGCCAGTCTTGCGACGCAGGAAAAGATCCTGTCGGACCTCACCATCACCGCCTCGCGAGACGGCACTCTCGATAACCTTCCCTGGAACCTTGGAGAAAGGGTGACCGCCGGCAGCCCGGTTGTGGTGATGCTGGCCGGCGATGCGCCCTATGCCCGCGTTTATGTGCCCGAGCCGCACCGGATCAAGGTCAAACAGGGTGACAAGCTGGAGGTGCGGATAGACGGCCTCGACAAACCGGTTGAAGGCACGGTGCGCTGGATCAGCTCCGAAGCTTCCTTCACGCCCTACTACGCCCTCAACCAGTCCGAACGGGCCAGGCTGATGTATGTCGCCGAGGTGCAATTGCCCGACAGCGCCAAAGATCTGCCAAACGGTGTACCGGCCCAGGTCGTCCTGCCGTGAGCTCAAGTGGTAGCGACATCGTCATCCGGGCCAAGGGCCTGGTGAAGAGCTTCAAGGGGTTCCGGGCGGTTGACGGACTGGACCTGACCATTGAACGCGGCATGATCTACGGCTTTCTCGGCCCCAACGGCAGCGGCAAGACCACAGCCATGCGGATGCTCACCGGGCTTCTGACGCCAACGGAAGGAACCGTTGAAGTGCTTGGGCTCTCCGTCCCCAAGGATGCGGAGACCCTGAAGTACAAGATCGGCTACATGACCCAGGCCTTTTCGCTCTACGGTGACCTGACGGTTCTGGAGAACCTGACCTTCATGGCGACGATCTACGGCCTGCCGTCGAAGCGAAAGAAACAGCGGATCGCCGAGGTTATGGAGCGCTACGAACTGACTGACCTCGGCAACCGCTTTGCAGGCAAGATGTCCGGCGGCCAGCGCCAGCGCCTTGCCCTGGCCACCGCTGTTCTTCACGAGCCGCAGCTTCTGTTTCTGGACGAACCGACCTCCGCCGTGGACCCGGAATCGCGCCGCCACTTCTGGGAGCAGTTGTTCGACCTGGTCGACGGTGGCACCTCCATAGTCGTGACCACCCATTTCATGGATGAAGCGGAACGCTGCCACAAGATTGCGATCATGGAAGCAGGCCAGAAGCGTGCTGACGGAACGCCCAAGGACCTGATGGCCGCAATGGGGGCCAATGTCGTGGAAATCGAAGGCCCCAACCTGCGCGAGATCCGCCGTCGATTGCTGGGAACGAAGGGCATCATTACCGCCGCCCAGCTCGGTGCCCGCCTAAGGGTGCTGGTGCGCGAGGATATAGCCGATCCGGAAGCGTTTCTGAAGAACAAGGACGAAACCAACGGCGCGAGCCTGATCGAAAAGGTGCGCCCGACCCTGGAAGATGTCTTCGTGACCGCGACGGGAGAAGGCCGCCAATGATGAGATCACTCTCCCGCATATCCGCCATCTTCCTCAAGGAACTCAGCCAGTTGCGCCGTGACCGGATGACATTCGGCATGGTCATCATGATCCCTTTGATCCAGCTCATCCTGTTCGGCTACGCGATCAACACCAACATTCGCGATATTCCGGTTGCTGTTGTCGATCACAGCCAGACCGGGCTGAGCCGCATTCTGATCCAGATGGTGGAAGCCACGCGTGTGGTCAGGGTGACCGAACGGCTGACAAGCATCGAAGAAGCGGAAACGGCCATCAAGGCCGCGCGCGTGCGCGCTGCCTTCATTCTGCCGGCCGATCTCTCCCAAAGGGTCGCCCGCTCGCCTGCCGCCAACCTCGGCACCCCGCCGTCCACGGATGAGGAAACCAGCCGGCCCGTCGCCCAATGGATCGTCGACGGCTCCGACACCATGATCGCAGGGGCCATCAAGTCCCTGCGCAACATGCCTCTGGCCGAGTTGAACCGGCAGGCACCGAACCGGTCGACGCCCACCTTCGAGGTTGCCCTGTTCTTCAACCCGGAACAGCGTACCGCCATCAACATCGTGCCCGGCCTTGTCGGCATCATCCTGACCATGACCATGATCATGTTCACCTCAGCCGCCATCGTGCGCGAACGCGAGCGCGGCAACATGGAGATGTTGATCAACACGCCGGTGCGGCCGATCGAGCTGATGATCGGCAAGATCATTCCCTATATCTTCATCGGCCTGGTGCAGACCGTGATCATCCTGGGGCTTGGCCACCTGTTGTTCAACGTGCCCTTCGGCGCCAGGATCGCCGATCTCTTCGTCGGCACTCTGCTCTTCATCGGCGCCAGCCTGTCTCTGGGCCTCGTGCTGTCGACCATTGCCCAGAGCCAGTTGCAGGCCACGCAGATGACCGTCTTCGTCCTGCTGCCGTCCATCCTGCTGTCCGGCTTCATGTTTCCCTACGAGGGCATGCCGGTGATCGCGCAGTATATTGCCGAGGCATTTCCGGCGACGCATTTCATGCGCATGATCCGTGGCTTCGTGCTGCGGGATGCCGGGCTAATGGAGCTGCACCGCGATGTGCTGTGGATGTGCGGGTTCTTCGTTCTCGGCATGATCGTCGCCGCCTTCCGCTTCAAGAAACGGCTTGATTGAGGAATGTTTGGCCCCGGTGCCAGTACTTCACTCATCCGCTAGGTGCCAGGGTTCCTGCGCCCCGCCTCACCCACGACTTCATCCTGAGGAGCACATTTCTGCGCGTCTCGAAGGATGGGCGGCATACTCAGGAGCAAGTGGCCCATCCTTTGAGACAGCGCTCACGCGCTTCCTCAGGATGAGGCTGTCGTGTTGTGGGAAGTCCGGATAATCGCCAGTTGGGAGCCAGTCACTCCTTGCCCCTACTTCGGCTGTGGGCCTGTATCGAACCGCGGGTTGGCTGTTTTCAGGACCGGGGTCTGCATGGAGACATTCTCGCGGCTCTCGCGCCAGACAACAAAAATGCCCGAGGCGATGATGACCGCAGAGCCGAGGCCGACGTAGAAGTCCGGCGTTTCGGAAAAGAACAGCACACCGAACAGGCTTGCCCAGAGGATCTGGCTGTATTGCAGCGGTGCCACCACGGCGGCCGGCGCGGCCTTGTAGGCGGTAATCGTCAGGAACTGGGCGCAGACCGACAGAAAACCGATAGCCGCCATCAGGCCGAGGTCGACAAGCTTCACCGGCACATAAAACGCCGGCAACGTCATGGACATGGCCATCATGGACAGGATCATCGGATAGAGGATCAACACCGCCGGACGTTCCTTGCCGCCAAGTTTGCGCACCAGAATTGTGGAGAGCGAATTAGCAAAGGCGGCTGTCAAAGCCGCGGCATGGCCGAGGGTCAGTTCGGTCACCCCGGGACGTAAAACGATTAAAACGCCAACCAGACCGACAATCACTGCAGCCCAGCGCTGTGCCCGCACGGTTTCGCCGAGCAGCGGCACAGACAAAGCGGTGATCAGCAACGGCATGGCAAAGAGCAAGGCGTAGACCTCTGCCAGCGGCAGCGCCGTGAAGGCGTAGAACCCACAAGACATGGCGATGATGGCAAGGCCTGCCCGCGACAGAACCAGCAAGGGATGCCTTGGGCGGAAATTGTCGACCGCCTTGTCCGCCAGCATCATCATGGACATCGGCACGAAGGCGAACAGCATCGTGAAGAAGATGATCTGAAAGACCGGATAGCTTGCGCCGAGTTCCTTGATGATGGCGTCATGCGTGGAAAACAGGGCAAATGCGAGAAGCGCGGCGACAAGTCCCTTGAGCGATTCAGTCATAGGCCGGGCCTTAATGGTATGGAGGCCGCCCGCCGATACCTTATAAATACGGGGCGAGGTTCCGGGCGTGACACGTGTCTTCGTCAGCCGAGCGGAGGCGGCAAATCAGCGGTTGGTGCAGTCTCTTTCCTTGATCATCCCTGAAACGAACAAAAGTTCAAGAAAGGCAGCTTCGTTTCGAATGGATTTCGGACGAAATGAAGCAGAGTTTCCACAAGGCAAATGCTGCGGCACCTCCTGGAGCGAATTCCTCAACGGACACGCCCTGGCCGGCAATGTCGGCATGGAATTTCAGGCGCCTGCCTGAAAACAGACAGAGCGAAGACCTGATGTGGCGCAGATCAGACGAAGACCCGCGCCAGCGTAGCAACAGCCAGCGCCGTTGCGGCGCGTTTCGGGCCGGCAAGGTCCGACGTCGTGCCGCCGGGCACCATCAGATTGACGCGGTTGAGATCCGTTGCATCCAGATGATCGAGATCGGCTGATTTCGCGGCTTCCTCTGCGGATATCCGGATTTCATCGAGCATGCGCACAAGGCCTTGCCAGATGTGGATAGGAGGAGCCTCGCTCGTACTGCACCAGCGAAGGATTTCATCTTCAGATACATTTAGTACTACCGCAGCCTCATTTGTATCGAGGCCTAGATAGGTCATCATATCACTGAAGTTACTCATTCTTTTCCCCAAGACGCTCTGCGCCCCAAACACCCAATGGCCTATATTGCACTGCAATATGGCAAAAAGCCAGTTTTTTACGGGATTTGAGTTAACCAATGCGCCGGCAAAGCTGTCAGCCGAAGTACGATCCAGCGATTCTTGGCGGCTCCCTTGGCATTTTTGGCAGGAGGTACCCCTGGCACCTTGGTGAGAGCCTTGGTGGAAGAGCCAATTGTCTGAAATATCAGATGAAAATTGATATCGGTGGAAAACGGCTGCCTGCCCGATTGTCCGGTTCGGTTAATGATAGGTTTATCGAACCAAATCAACATGACCAATTGTGCTGCCGGACTCTTTGATGAAGTTCAAGGGAAAATCCTTCATTGCCATCGTTCTGAGCCCGGAGCCGCCCTTTGCGGACTGGTTCCGAGAAATCGACCGTATCATCGAACGCTCGCCGGGATTTTTTATTGACCGGCCGATCATTCTTGACGTCCGTGGCACCAAGATACCGATCGAGGAGCTGGAACAGCTTCTTGCTCAGCTTGGCGAACGTTCTATCCGCGTCATGGGAATTGACGGTGTTGCCGGCACACGGCTGAAAGCGGGCATGCCGCCGAGCTTTTCCGGTGGCCGTCTGGCCTCTGACGTGGATGTTCCGACACCCGCCAACGCTCCTGCTGAGACCAACAACGGTTCTGCGGAAAAACAGACGGATGCCAGCGAGGCGGACGATGCCGCGAAGGGCGCATCCGGCAAAGCCAAGAAGGCGACCAGTGACGCGAAGGCCAAGGAAAGCCAGGCCGATGACGACAGCGCACTGGAACCAGCCGCATGGGAAGTCTCGCCGGCAAGCATTGCGAGCGGGTCCTCCATCGTGATCACGGAACCGGTGCGCTCGGGTCAGAGCATTCTGCATCCGGAAGGCGACGTGACGGTGATTGGCTCGGTCAGCTCCGGTGCCGAGATTATCGCCGGCGGCTCGATACACGTCTATGGCGCGCTGCGCGGGCGTGCATTGGCCGGTGTCGCAGGGAAAGACAGTGCCCGCATCTTCTGTTCCAAGCTGGATGCGGAGCTGGTTTCCATCAACGGGCTCTACAAGGTCGCGGACGATTTCGATACCGCCCTGCGCAACGCACCGGCGCAGATACGTTTTGAAAACGAAACCCTCGTCTTTGAAGAGCTGAACTAACCACAGAACCGGCCCCCCCAGGGCGGCCGGGCTGACAACAAACACAGGACGAACACCATGAGCAACGCTACTGTCGTTGTGGTCACGTCAGGCAAGGGCGGTGTGGGCAAAACCACCACCACCGCAGCTATTGCCTCGGCGCTTGCCAAAGAAGGTTACCAGGTCTGCGCCATCGACTTCGATGTCGGGCTGCGCAACCTCGACCTGATCATGGGTGCCGAACGGCGGGTCGTGTTCGACCTCGTCAACGTGGTGCGGGGCGAAGCTTCGATCAAACAGGCGCTGGTGCGCGACAAGAAGCTGAACAACCTCTACCTGTTGCCGGCCTCCCAGACCCGGGACAAGGATGCATTGACCGAAGAGGGCGTTGCCAGCGTCATCAGCGAGCTGCGGATGTATTTCGACTGGGTGATCTGCGACAGCCCGGCAGGCATCGAGCGCGGCGCAACGCTGGCCATGCGCCACGCCGACGAGGCCATCATCGTCTCCAACCCGGAAGTGTCGTCCGTGCGCGACTGTGACCGGATCATCGGCCTTCTCGATGCAAAGACGAAGATCGCCGAAGACGGCGGCCGCATGCCGAAGCACCTGATGATCACCCGCTACGACACCGAGCGCGCCAAGACCGGCGACATGCTGGCGACCGACGATGTCGTCGACATCCTGTCCGTTCCGCTCATCGGTGTCGTTCCGGAAAGCAAGGATGTTCTGAAAGCCTCCAACGTCGGCCTGCCGATCACGTTGTCGGATGAGAACTCCCCGGCTGCCAAGGCTTATACCGAGGCTGTCCGCCGCCTTCTCGGCGAAAACATCCCTGTCACGATCCCGGAAGAGAAGAAGGGCCTGTTCGGCAAATTCTTCAAAGGGAGGGCCGCATGAACATCCTGAGCCTCTTTGGCAAAAGAGGTGAAAGCGCCTCGGTTGCGAAGAACCGGCTGCAAATTCTGCTGGCGCACGAACGGGCCGACGACGGTTCCGACGCGGTGCTGATTTCAAGTCTGCGGGAAGACATTCTGGCCGTCGTTGCGAAGCGTGTGAACATTGACCCGGATTCGGTACGTCTCGAGATGGACAGAACCGGCGACGTCACAACCCTTGGCATCGACATAGAGTTGCCTTCCGCAAAGGCATCCTGACCTGAGAGACCGGCCCTAGGGCCGGTCTTTTTTTGTCAGCTTGGCTGCGCCGCCGATTGCATGGGGACGTTCCGGAAATCCAGAAGGTCGGCGGAATAGACCGCCACCTGCGCCCTGCCCCGCCGTTTCGCCGAATACAGCGCGACATCGGCCTTGCGCAGCAGGTCGGACGGATTTTCGGAAAAGGCGATGCCGACACTTGCCCCGAACGTATAGGTGGCCCCATCGAGGTTCACCGGCCGACTGAGCTGTTCCACGATCGCCCGGCCTGTCGACAGCACACGCTCCCGCCGCGCTCTGCCGAACACAATGACGAACTCGTCCCCTCCCAGTCGGACGACCGTATCGTCCACGTTGACAAGACCCGACAAAGCTTCGGCGACATAGAGCAGCACGAGATCCCCGGTTTCGTGTCCGTAGGTATCGTTTATGTCCTTGAACCGGTCCAGATCGACATAGAGCAGTGCGTGACCGTCCGCCAATGGCTTGACGTCCTGTAGCAACGCGAGGTTCTCATCGAGCAGCCGCCTGTTGCCCAGCCCCGTCAGAGGGTCGCTTCTGACCTGGCTGGCCAGCAGGTCCTTGACCTTTTCCGCCTGATGCTTGGCCGCAGCGAGAGCATGGACCGTTTCCGTTGCCCGGCGGAAGAACGTGCGTGCGGAAAAGAACATGCCGATATAGACGACCAGCACCCCGATGACGAGCAGAGGCAATATCCGGAACCCGGCGAGTTCGGGGCTCCACACGAAAAAGCCGAGATGCCGCCTGTCGACGGTTTCGATGTCGAAGCCTGCCTGCCAGAAAGCCGGTGGCAAGCTCGACAGCATCAAGCCCGGCAAATGATATTTCTCAGCCACTTCGGTCAGGATCGGGGCATTGACCGGACGCGCGAAAACCAGCACGTGATCGGTGCTTGTGTCGCTGTCCTCCTTGTAGGAGGTCAGTAGAACCGCGCTGGCGAGGTAAAGCTTTTCAAGGGTACCAACCAGACCCGTCGCGGGAACCGGCGCCTCGTTCTTCGCGGTGTTGCGGGCATCGGCAACCAGCACGCTAAGCGAAGGCCCGTAACGGGTATGCAGATCCGCGTCGGCAATCTTGCCTTCAATGACATGAATCCTGGGCTGGTTCTTGCCGTCGAACAGATGAATGCCTTCGATATTCAACTCATCCTGCATGTAGTCGACGAAGGTTTCACGAACCCAGGTAAGGTCCAATGAATCGACAAGATTATCGACCGCATCATTCCAATAACCATACTCGAGCGTGATCTCCGCCAAGCTATCGGAGCGGTCATCAAGCATGGCCGTAAAAATGTTTTCCGAGGACCGGATGGAGTAGCGATCAAGCCTCCAGGAAAGAAACGACACAAAAGCCATCAGGCTTACCGCACTAATGATCACGGTTATCCAGAAAGGCTTGGACAGACGGCGGATTTCTACCGCTTGCGCTTCACCCTTGGCTTTCTGAAGCGGCGGCGAACCATGCCCGACTGGAGGCTTGTATCGCAATTGCTTGCTCGCTCTCTTAGCTGCATTACCGTTGAATTTGCCAGTATTCCGGGAGCCTTGAATATCCTAGACAAGCCTTCACGCTCGATCAACTGAAGAAATGTTATTCAAAATCAGATACTAGCGGTCTAATGGACAAGCGGGAAATTGCCAACGTGCCCGTCCCTACAATTTACAATGTATATATGTGAAAAGATCTTTTCGATATACGTAATTATGCAAGGAAGCCTTGCGTAATCCAATTTCGTTTCTTGTGTGAACAAACACACCGGCATCATCCCAAACGTCCACTACGGATCCGATCCACACGGTTCGTCTGCCCTCACCTGTCCTCGTGAAGCCCTTCCGGCCTGGAGAGGCCAGAAAGGTGCAAGGAAAAGACAAAAGACCGGGTCAGCTTTAGCGGACTAAGCCTCGTAGACGATCTCTCGCGTTTCCCGGAATTTCACGTCTGGGAATTTTTCAGTGACATGACCAATCTCCCAGGCATTCTTGAACAGGAACACCGGCTTGTCATCCCGATCGTTGGCAATCGACATGCGGTGACCTTCCAGCATCTTCTGCAAGGTCTGACTGTCGGTTTCGATCCAGCGGGCGGTGGTATAGGGCACGGCTTCAAAGCCGATTTCCGTACTGTATTCCGCCTTCAACCGGTCCACCACGACATCAAGCTGCAGTGCGCCCACAACACCGACGATCCAGTTGGAGCCGAGATCCGGCTTGAAGATCTGCACCAGACCTTCCTCCGCCAGATCCTGCAGCCCTTGGCGCATCTGTTTCACGCGCATGGTGTCGGACAGGCGTACGCGGCGCAGGATTTCCGGTGCGAAGGCCGGCAGGCCGGTGACGTGGATGCTCTCGCCCTCGGTGAGAGTGTCACCGACGCGCAACTGGCCATGGTTGGGCACACCGATGACATCGCCCGGATAGGCAAGATCGGCAATTTCGCGTTCCTCGGCAAAGAAGAAGATCGGCGCGGAAACGGCAATCTGCTTGTCGGCGCGCACGTGCTTCAGCTTCATGCCGCGCTTGAAGGTGCCGGAGCACAGGCGCACGAAGGCAATGCGGTCGCGGTGCTTCGGATCCATGTTGGCCTGCACCTTGAACACAAAGCCGGTGACCTTGTCTTCCTGCGGCATGATGGTGCGTCCGCCGGTGGCGGGCTGGGAATGGGGCGGCGGAGCGAACTCGGCGATGAAGTCGAGCACTTCCTCGATGCCGTAGTCGCGCAGAGCCGAGCCAAAGAAAACCGGCGTCAAATGCCCTTCCAGGAAGCTTTCCTTGTCGAACTCGGCGTAGCCTTCCGCACCGAGCTCAACGTTTTCGGTCAGCTCCTCCATGATCCGGTCGAATACCGTGCCGGTGAGGACCTCGTCGTCGAGACCGGAAACATCCTTGGTCTGGGTGAAGGCACCACCGCGCTCGCCGCCGGAAGTGTGAAACTTCTTCTTCTGCCAGTCGTAAACGCCGAAGAAGTCCGAGCCCATGCCGACCGGCCAGGTCTGGGGGGAGACGTCGAGCGCAAGTGCTTCCTGCACTTCGTCCAGAATTTCCAGCGCATGACGGCCTTCGCGGTCGATCTTGTTGACGAAGGTGATGATCGGGATATCGCGCAGACGGCAGACTTCGAAGAGCTTGCGGGTCTGGGTTTCGATACCCTTGGCGGCATCGATGACCATGATGGCCGCGTCGACGGCGGTCAGCGTGCGATAGGTATCCTCGGAGAAGTCTTCGTGGCCCGGCGTGTCGAGCAGATTGTAGATGATGCCCTTGCGCTCAAAGGTCATGACGGAGGACGAAACGGAAATGCCGCGTTCCTGCTCGATCTTCATCCAGTCGGACCGTGCACGGCGTCGTTCGCCGCGAGCACGCACCTGGCCCGCCGCCCGGATCGCACCACCCGACAGCAGCAGCTTTTCGGTCAGGGTCGTCTTACCGGCATCCGGGTGTGAAATGATCGCAAAGGTACGCCGGGACTGATAGGGCGCCGTGCCGTTGAGGCCAGTCATGAAAATCTCCTGATCCCAAATCCGGCGGGGCCGCGCGAACGCGCCGGAAAACCGGGGCGCAACCTTCCACAAAAAGCCGGACGGATTGATGTTTCGTTGGCGGAAGGTCATAGAGAGAAATCTTGCAGATTTCCAGTAGAGAATCGCCAATCTGCCCCGACAGTCCGAGGAGACCCCATGAGCCGAAGCAAATGTCTGATCGTCGGTTTGGCGATGATCGCCGCAACAGCGGCCATTCTTCTGGCTATGGGACGAATCCCGATCTGTGACTGCGGCTATGTTCTTTTGTGGACACCGGCCAGCGATGTCGCCGGTTCCTCGCAACATATTTCCGACTGGTACACGCCCTCACATATCATCCACGGCTTCCTGTTCTATCTGTTCCTGTGGCTGATCTTCAGGCGCAGTTCCGTCGGAGAGCGCGCACTCGGCGCGATCTTCATCGAGGCTTCCTGGGAAATCATCGAGAACAGCCCCTGGATCATCGACCGGTATCGCGAAGCTACCATTGCGGCCGGTTACACCGGTGACAGTGTTCTGAATTCCGTCTTCGATATTCTCTGGATGCTCGCCGGTTTCTTTTTTGCCTGGCGCATGCCCGTCTGGGTCACGGTCCTGGTCGGGATAGGCTTTGAGTTGCTGGCACTTTGGGTGATCAAGGACAATCTGACGCTGAACGTGCTGATGCTGGTTTACCCGGTCGAGGCGATAAAAACCTGGCAAGGCGGTTGAGCGACCTGCCAGCTTCCGAGATGTTTCCGGATCACGCGATGCCACTGCGATTCACGCTGCCCGGAATGACCAATTCGGTGGACGGAGATGCCCTACCCGTCCCTCTTGCGGGATATCCCGCCGCAGCTTTCGCGCACGATCAGATCGCCGTGGAGCAGATGGGTCTGTGTTTCCAGTGACCTGTTCGCCAGGCGGTCCAGAAGGATCGTCATGGCCTTTTCGCCTATATGCTGCCGGGGCTGGCGGATTGTCGTCAGGCCGGGCGTGAAATTGTTGGCGAAGGGGATGTCGTCAAAGCCGAGCACGGAGAAGTCTTCCGGCACACGATAGCCGCGCAGCTGCAGCGCAGAGATCACGCCGATGGCCGTGTTGTCGTTGAAACAGAAAAAGGCTGTCGGCAGGTCGTCCTTGATGAACAGCCGCTCAACGGCTGCGCGCCCGCTCTCGCTGGAGCCGTCGCCCTCCACCCGCCAATCGCGCAGCGCCTCGGGCGATTCCCGCAAGCCCTGCAAGTAGCCGTCGTGGCGAAGATCGCTGCGAATGTCGGCTGGCCCACCAGAGATGTAGGTGATCCGCCGGTGTCCGAGCGAGATCAGATATTCGGTCGCGACCTTGGAGGCTGCGACGTCATCCACGCCGACATAGCTGATTTCGGGGTTCGAAACCGGACGCTCGGTCGCGACGATCGGAGGCAGATTGGTGAGCGGCGTCTGCGGCTGCCCGGCAACCGGAATGTGCCCCGTCAGAAGCACCAGTCCATCGGCCATACCGGTTGACAGGAACCGCAGATAATTCTGCTCCAGACCGGTTGTGCCTTCCGTGTTGCCAATGAGCACACCATAGCCACGGTCGTTTGCTGCTTTTTCGAGCCCGGTCAGAATGCCCGCGAAATTGGGGTCTGCAATGGAGGATGCCAGCACCAGCACCATCTGGGAGCGCTGCATGCGCAGGTTCTGCGCCATGGCGTTGGCGGTGTAGCCGGTTCGGGCAATCGCAGCCGTAACTTTCTTGCGCGTGCTCTCCGCAACCTTCTCCGGTGAGCGCAAGGCCCTGCTGACGGTCGCGATGGAAACGCCCGCCAGTTTTGCAACATCTTCAATGGTCGCCGGCCGCTCGCCCGGTTCGCTCATTTCCCGTTTCCAGACATGCTGCGGTGCGGCCTTCGGATAAGTCCATGAATCGCAACGCCATCTACGCTGTATAGAACGCAACGCACACTATGAAAAGGTTTACAGCAGTCAATGTAAAGGTTTACACGACCTATGAAAACGTTTACATGACACCTATGGCGCCAAAGAGGGAGATTGCTTTTGCGCCTTGGGAGGAAAAAGAATGAGCGTGGACACCACTGCTCCGGCAGCGGTCATCGAGGCCGTGAACATCAGTAAATCCTTCGGGCCGGTTCCCGTGCTGTTCAGTGTCAGCATGGACGTCCGCCCTGGCGAGGTTCACGCGCTCATCGGCGAAAACGGCGCCGGCAAGTCGACGCTGATGAAAATCCTCTCCGGCTTCCATGATCCGACCTCTGGCCAGATCCGTCTCGACGGCAAACAGACCGACCTGCCCCCGAATGGCGGCGCGGAGAAGCTGGGCGTCGTGCTTATCCACCAGGAGCTCAACCTCGCCGAACAGATGACGGTGGAGGAAAACGTGTTCCTCGGCCGCGAGCTCAAATCCAACGGCTTTCTGGACAAGGCGGCCATGCAGGCAACCGTCCGCAAGTATCTGGACGAGATCGGCCTCCACATTTCCCCGACCGACCGGATTTCCGACCTCACAATTGCCCAGAAACAGATGGTCGAGATCGTCAAGGCTGTCAGCCGGAACGCCCGCATCCTGATCATGGACGAGCCGACCGCCGTCCTGACCGAGGAGGAAACGCAGGTTTTCTTTCGTCAGGTGGAAAAGCTGAAAGAAAGCGGTGTCGGCATCGTGTTCGTGTCGCACAAGCTGAATGAGGTCAAGGAGATTGCCGACCGGGTGACCATCCTGCGCGACGGCCAGTGGATCGACACGCGCGCCTCCAGCGACCTGACACCGGACATGATGGCGCAGATGATGGTCGGCCGGGAACTTTCAGACCTTTACCCGCCCATGGATGAGGCGGACGTCGATGCGGAGCTTGTGCTGGAGGTCCAGAACCTGTGCGCCCCTTCCGTGAACAATGTCAGTTTCAGCCTCCGCAAGGGCGAAATACTGGGTTTTTCCGGCCTGATCGGCTCCGGGAGAACAGCTGTTTTCGAAGCCATCTGCGGCCTTGCCCCGATTGAGGCGGGAACGATCAGACTTTTTGGACGCGACACCGGCCCCATGACCGTCGCGGAGGCGCGGGACCTCGGTCTCGCCTATCTCACCAAGGACAGGAAGGAAAAGGGACTGCTTCTCGACAAGAAGATGCGTCCCAACCTCACCCTGTTCGCCCTGCCGAAATTCGTTCGCAATTTCGGGCTCGACAGCAAGGCGGAAGAAGACGCGCTCAATCGTGCCATCCGCCGCTTCGACGTTCGGGCGCGCGACAAGGAAATCACTGTCGGCAAATTGTCGGGCGGCAACCAGCAGAAACTGCTCCTCGCCAAGATCATGGAATGCGATCCGAAGATCGTCATCATCGATGAACCGACACGGGGCATCGATGTCGGCACCAAACAGCAGATCTACCACTTCATCGCCGCCCTTGCCGCCGAAGGCGTTTCTGTCGTCGTCATCTCTTCGGAGATGCCGGAAATCATAGGCATCTGCCACCGAGTGGTGGTGATGCGCGAAGGCCATATCACCGGCGTTCTGACCGGCGATCACATCAACGAAAACGAAATCATGCGCTATGCCGCCGGGCTGAAACGGGAGGAACTCCATTGACCATGATGACCGCGTCAGACGATACAGCGGCCAAGTCGGCCAAACGGTCTTCCATAGACTTCAAGACAATCGGCCCTGCAGTTGCGCTTTTGATCCTGTGCATCATCGGCTTTCTGCTAAACCCTGCCTTCATCAGCGAAGGCAACCTGACCAATCTGCTGACGCGTTCCGCCTTCATCGGCATCATCGCGGTCGGGGCGACATTCGTCATCACAGCGGGTGGTATCGACCTGTCCGTCGGGTCCATGGCAGCCGCAATTTCCGGTGTCATGATCATCATCATGAACAATGCGATCGAGACCATGGGCAGCGGGGTTCCAACGGTCCTGCTCGGCTGCGGTCTGGCCATTGTGCTGGGCATCGGTGCCGGCTGGGTGAACGGCACGCTGACGACCAAGGGCAAGATAGAAGCCTTCATCGTGACGCTCGGCACCATGGGCATCTACCGCTCCCTGGTGACCTATTTTGCAGATGGCGGCACCCTGTCGCTCAACTTCGACATTCGGGGCACCTACCGGCCGGTCTATTACGACACGTTCCTGGGTCTGCCCTTCCCCGTCTGGGTTTTCATCGCCGTTGCCATCTGCGGCTGGCTGCTGTTGAACCGCACCGCATTCGGCCGCTACTGCACGGCCATCGGCTCGAATGAAGCCGTTGCCCGCTACTCGGCGATCAATGTGGACCGGGTGAAAACGCTTACCTATGTCATCCAGGGCCTGTGCGTCTCCTTTGCCACCATCATCTACGTTCCCCGCCTCGGCTCGGCGTCTGCCTCAACCGGCGTCTTGTGGGAGCTTGAGGCGATCGCCGCGGTGATCATCGGCGGCACGGTTCTGAAAGGCGGGTACGGCCGGGTCGGCGGCACAATTCTGGGTGCACTGATCCTCACCACCATCGGCAATATTCTGAACTTCACGGATGTGATCTCAAACTACCTGAATGGAACCATGCAGGGCCTGATCATCATCGTCGCAGTGTTTCTTCAGCGCAGTGACTGGAAGCTCGGCAAGAGCAAGTAAGCCCCTGAGCTGATTTCAACCGAACCGGGACCCGTCCCCCAAATTAATGACCGGATCGCACCGGACGGGAGAGGTGTGTCCAGATGGCAGCATTGAAGGAGGAAGCAATGCTCATGAAGAAAGCTTTGGGAGTGATAGCGGTAACCGGTGCGCTGGCCTTTGCGGGCGCTGCGGTTGCGCAGGAAAAGATCAAGATCGGTGTCAGCTATCCGACCCCGACCCATGCCTGGGCAGCCGGCATGAACTGGCATGCGGAACAGGCGGAAAAGCGTCTTGAGGCGCTTTATCCGGATGTCGATCTGATCCTGGTGAACTCGCCGGATCCGGAAGCTCAGGCAAGTGCCCTGGAAGATCTCGTCTCCGTTCACCAGATCGACGCCCTGGTGGTTCTGCCGTTCGAATCCGAACCGCTGACCGACCCGGTGCTGAACGTCAAGAAATCCGGCGCATGGATCACGGTCGTTGACCGCGGTCTCAGCCAGCCGGGCATCGAAGACCTTTATGTGGCCGGCAACAACCCGGAACTGGGCCGAGTTTCCGCGCAGTACATGAAGACCCGTCTGAAGGAAGGCGACAACATCGTCATCCTGCGCGGCATTCCGACGGTCATCGACAATGAGCGCTTCGACGCGTTCATGGCCGAGATCGAAGGCTCCGGCATCAACGTGCTCGACCACAAGCACGCCAACTGGAACCGCGACGATGGCTTTGAAGTGATGCAGGACTTCCTGTCCCGCTTCCCGGACATCGACGCAGTCTGGGCCCAGGACGACGATATCGCTATTGGTGTGGTGGCTGCCCTGAAACAGGCCGGCCGTGACGGCGACGGCATGTTCGTCGTTGGCGGTGCCGGCATGAAGGAAACAATCAAGGCCATCATGGACGGCGAAACGCTGATCCCGGTCGACGTTCTCTATCCGCCGGCGATGATTGCTACCGCCATGGACCAGACGGTTGCGGCCTTCAAGTCCAACGGCCCGGTTGCCGGCCGCTACATTCTGGGCGCGACGCTGATCACGCCGGAGAATGCTGAAAATTACTACTTCCCGGATTCGCCGTTCTAAGGCATCGGGCAGTAGCGGGTCGGGGTCTTTCGCGATGGGGACCCCGGCCCATCCCGCCCTACCTCCCCTCACCTTCCCCGATTTCTGGAGAATGTCATGAAAACCATAAAGGGTCCGGCGTTGTTTCTCGCCCAGTTTGCCGGGGACGAAGCGCCGTTCAACTCCTGGGCGTCGATCACGAAATGGGCTGCGGACTGCGGCTACCTCGGCGTTCAGGTCCCCAGTTGGGACAGCCGGCTGATCGATCTTGAAAAGGCTGCCAGCTCCAAGACCTATTGCGACGAATTCATTGGAACGGCGCGCGAGAACGGCGTCGAGATCACAGAGCTTTCCACCCACCTTCAGGGCCAGCTCGTGGCCGTGCATCCGGCCTATGACACAGCCTTCGACGGTTTTGCCGCACCGCATGTCCATGGCAATCCGGCCGCCCGGCAGGCCTGGGCCGTCGATCAGGTGAAACTTGCGCTTGCTGCAAGCCGCAATCTCGGCATTTCGGCCCATGCGACCTTTTCCGGCGCGCTTGCCTGGCCCTACGTCTATCCGTGGCCGCAGAGGCCCGCCGGACTGGTTGAAACCGCCTTTGACGAACTTGCCAGACGCTGGCGTCCGATCCTCGACTATGCCGAGGAAATGGGGGTTGATGTCTGCTATGAGATCCACCCGGGCGAAGACCTGCACGACGGCATCAGCTTCGAAATGTTTCTGGAGCGTGTCGATGCCCATGATCGCTGCAAGATGCTCTACGACCCGTCTCACTATGTGCTGCAGTGCCTCGACTATCTGGACAACATCGACATCTACAAGGACCGGATCGGCATGTTCCACGTCAAGGATGCCGAGTTCAATCCGACCGGACGCCAGGGCGTTTATGGTGGCTATCAGTCCTGGGTCGACCGCGCCGGCCGTTTCCGCTCCCTGGGCGATGGTCAGGTTGACTTCGGCGCCGTCTTTTCCAAGATGGCAGCGAATGATTTTGACGGCTGGGCCGTGGTCGAGTGGGAATGCTGCCTGAAACACCCTGAAGACGGTGCCCGCGAAGGCGCGGACTTCGTGAAGGCTCACATCATTCGCGTGACCGAAAAGGCTTTCGACGATTTTGCCGATGGCGGCAGCGACGAGGCAGCCAACCGGAAGATGTTGGGGATCGGGTAACCCTCTTCCCCGGCAATAGTCCCTCATGAGAGTTGAACACCAAAGTCCGCAACCGGCACAACCTCATCCTGAGGAGCACCGCCAGGTCCGTCTCGAAGGACGGACTGCCACCTCCAGACACGTGGCCCCTCCTTCGAGACAGCGCTTCCTCAGGACGAGGATTCCAATATGTAAACAAAGCGTGTAATCGATTACAGTGCTCGGCACGATAGAGCAGAAACAGTTTCAGGAGGAGCGACATGGCCATCGAAGGAAAAGACAGCGCGCGAACACGTCCGATCAGGCTCGGTATGGTCGGCGGCGGCAAGGATGCCTTTATCGGCGCCGTTCACCGGATTGCCGCGCGCATCGACGGCGCTTACGAGCTTGTGGCAGGCGCCCTGTCTTCCACCCCGGAGAAGGCACTTGAATCGGGCCATGCGCTTGGGCTCAAGGAAGACCGCATTTACGGTTCCTTCGCGGACATGGCCAAGCGGGAAGCCAGGTTGAAGGACGGTATCGAGGCCGTCGCCATCGTCACGCCAAACCACATGCACTATCCGGCGGCGAAGGAATTCCTGAAACGCGGAATCCATGTCATCTGTGACAAGCCGCTGACCTCGATCTTGGCGGATGCCAAAAAATTCGTGAAGGCAGCGGAAAGCTCCGATGCGCTGTTCTTCCTGACCCACAATTATACCGGCTATCCGATGGTCCGCCAGGCCCGCGAGATGGTGGCAAATGGCGATCTCGGCACGATCCGTGTCGTTCAGGTGGAATACCCCCAGGACTGGCTGACGGAAGAACAGCACAACAAGCAGGCTGAATGGCGCACCGACCCGGCGCGCACGGGGCTTGGCGGCTCGACGGGCGACATCGGCACGCATGCCTATAACCTTGCCTGTTTCATCACCGGCGAGCCTGCGGAAAGCCTTGCAGCCGACCTGCAGTCCTTCGTGCCCGGCCGGCAGGTGGATGACAACGGCCATGTGATGCTGCGCTACGCCAGCGGCGCGCGCGGCATGTTGTGGTGTTCGCAGGTGGCGCCCGGCAACGAAAACAACCTCAAGATCCGCATCTATGGCGACAAGGGCGGGCTCGAGTGGCATCAGGAAGACCCCAACTATCTTCACTACACTGCGTTCGGTAAGCCGAAGCAGCTTCTGACACGTGGCGGTGCGGGCATGCTCGACAGCATCGCCTCCGCCACGCGCGTGCCGCCGGGCCACCCGGAAGGTTATCTGGAAGGCTTTGCCAACCTCTACAAGGATGCCGCCGAGGCGATCCGCGCTCATCAGGCCGGCAAGGATGCGGCCTCGCTGGTGCCGGGCATCACGGACGGGCTTGCGGGCGTGCGTTTTGTCGACGCCTGTGTCCGCTCCTCGTCGAGAAATGCTGCCTGGGTGAAGCTGGACGGCTAACCGTGCCCGTGTTCGCATTCCCTGAAGCCCGGGCCTTGCACCCGGGCTTTTGCCGTTCTTCAGAAAGGGCTGCCATTGGAAAGAACATCGCCGCCCCAGGATGACAGCACGCAAGCTTCAATCCGACCTCGTCTTGCCATGGATTGGCCAGGGTCTCCACACCGTTTCCCTGCCTCTGACACGGCTTGTACAACCAGCCCTGCCACACCATGGATTGCAGAACCAAGCCCGAAAACGCCCCGGCTCGAAGGCACTCAATGTCCATTTTAATGAATTTATTTCAGATACTTAGACGTCCCATTCGCACCGCACAACGTTCCTCGCTTTACAAAAGTAATAAAGTAATACTTAATGCCATTCGTGAGGATAACACACCTTGTGGAGGAGACCCTATGAAACTCAAGGCAATGCTAATTGCCGGGGCACTGTCGTTTGTCCCGATGACCGCCATGGCTGCCGATCTGACCATCGGTTTTTCGCAGATCGGATCTGAATCCGGTTGGCGCGCCGCTGAAACCACAGTCACCAAACAGGAAGCTGAAAAGCGCGGTATCGATCTGAAATTTGCCGACGCTCAGCAGAAACAGGAAAACCAGATCAAGGCGATCCGGTCCTTCATCGCGCAGGGCGTCGATGCGATCCTGCTCGCCCCGGTGGTTGCAACCGGTTGGGACGACGTTCTGGAAGAAGCGAAGGACGCAGAGATCCCGGTCGTGCTGCTTGACCGGACTGTCGATGCACCGGAAGACCTCTATATGACCGCGGTTACGTCCGACCTCGTTCACGAAGGCAGCGTCGCCGGCCAGTGGCTGGTTGACGAAACCGCCGGCGAGAAATGCGACATCGTCGAACTGCAGGGAACGACCGGTTCCAGCCCGGCCATCGACCGCAAGAAGGGC
The DNA here is from genome assembly GCF_008107695.1 of Stappia sp. BW2. Taxonomy (GTDB): domain Bacteria; phylum Pseudomonadota; class Alphaproteobacteria; order Rhizobiales; family Stappiaceae; genus Roseibium. The sequence goes on from NZ_VIRG01000066.1 coordinate 665,007, forward strand.
TTCGAACAGGCGATTTCCGGCCATGACAACCTGAACATCGTTCGCAGCCAGACCGGCGACTTCACCCGCAGCCAGGGCAAGGTCGTGATGGAAAGCTTCCTGAAAGCCGTGGGCGGCGACAATATCTGCGCCCTCTACGCCCATAACGACGATATGGCCGTCGGTGCGATCCAGGCAATCAAGGAAGCTGGCCTGAAGCCGGGCGAAGACATCAAGATCGTTTCGATCGACAGTGTTCCGGACATCCATCTGGCGATGGCGAACGGCGAAGCCAATGCCACCATCGAGCTGACCCCGAACATGGCCGGCCCGGCACTCGACGCGCTTGAAGCCTACCTCGCCGACGGCACCACGCCGCCGAAGTGGATCCAGACCGAGTCAAAACTCTACACGCTCAAAGATGATAACATGGCCATCTACGAGATGAAGAAAGACCTGGGATACTAAGAACGATCCCGGTGCCGGGCGGCTCGCTGCCCGGCATCTCAAGGTTCCAGGTAGACTGACTTTCGGGGGAAGCCGATACATGGCGAGCGTAACCGACCCTGTGCTCGAATGCCGGGGCATATCCAAATTCTTTCCGGGGGCCATAGCGCTGGATGCGGTGGACCTGACCCTTTATCCGGGTGAAGTACATGCACTGCTCGGCGAAAACGGCGCCGGGAAATCCACCCTTATCAAGTGCCTGACCGGAGCCTACCGGCGCGACGCCGGCACCATCGTCCTGAACAACCAGGAAATCTCGCCCAACAGCACCCAGGACAGCCAGAAACTGGGGATCGGCACCGTTTATCAGGAAGTGAACCTTCTGCCGAACCTGACTGTTGCAGAGAACCTTTTTCTCGGCCGCCAGCCGATGTGGCACGGCTTCATTTCCCAGCGCAAGATGATGAAGATGGCGCGGGATCTGCTTGCCGAATTCGGCCTCTCCGTCAATCCGGCCGAACCACTGTCGGCCTATTCCGTTGCCGTGCAGCAGGTGGTCGCGATTGCGCGCGCCGTGGAGCTTTCCGGCAAGGTTCTGATACTGGACGAACCGACCGCCAGTCTCGACCGGGACGAGGTCGAGCTTGTTTTCTCGGTCATCGAAAAACTGAAGGCACGCGGCCTTGCCATTGTGTTCATCACGCATTTTCTGGATCAGGTGTTCGAGATATCCGACCGTGCGACCGTCTTGAGAAACGGCCGTGTTGTCGGCACAAGGCGCCTTGCGGACGCGAGCCAGACCGACATCGTGACGCTGATGCTGGGCCGGCAGCTGGAAGACCGCATCCACGATCGCGCGCCTTCGGTCACCGGCGATAAATTGATAGAGCTTACCAACTTCGGCAAACGCGGCATGATCACGCCGTTTGATCTGACCATTCGCAAGGGCGAGGTTGTCGGTCTTGCCGGGCTGTTGGGCTCCGGGCGCACGGAAACCGCCGAACTCATCTTCGGCGCTGTTCAGGCAGACCAGGGCGACGCGCGTCTGGAAGGCAAGAAGATCAGCATCCGGAACCCGCGCGAGGCTGTTGCGCACCGTTTTGCGCTCTGCCCGGAGGACCGCAAGAGTGACGGTATTGTCGGCGATCTCTCCGTACGGGAGAATATCATTCTGGCCCTCCAGGCACGCCAGGGCTGGTTCCGGCCCCTGCCGAAAGCCAAGGTCAATGAACTGGCGGAAGCCTATGTGAAGGCGCTCGACATTCGCCTTGCCAGCCTGGATATGCCGATCCGCCTGCTCTCCGGCGGCAATCAGCAAAAGGCGCTGCTTGCCAGATGGCTGGCGACCAATCCGGCGCTCCTGATCCTGGACGAGCCGACGCGCGGCATCGATGTGGGTGCACATGCGGAAATCATCGCGCTCATCGAAAAACTCCGCGAGGACGGCATGGCACTTCTTGTGGCCTCCTCCGAACTGGAAGAGCTCGTTGCCTATTCCACCCGGGTGATCGTGCTGCGAGACCGGCGCCAGGTTTGCGAACTTGCCGGTGACGAGATCACCACCTCCAACATCGTCGCAGCCATCGCCGACGAGCCCATGGCGGAGGCCGTGTGATGACCGCTCATGTTCACAACACTTTCCGGCGGATCACGCCGCAGCTGATCATTCTGGCTGCCGTGCTGCTGCTGAACTTCATGGTCTTTCCGGATTTCTTCCGGATCGAATTTCAGAACGGCCGTCTTTTCGGCAACCTGATCGACGTCCTCAATCGGGGCGCACCGACAGCCCTCCTGTGCATCGGCATGACGCTGGTCATCGCGACCAGGGGCATTGATCTGTCGGTGGGCGCCGTTATGGCAATTGCCGGTGCGGTTGCCGCCTCCCTCGCCGTCGATGGGCACGGCTGGCAGGTCGCGCTTACCGGAGCACTTGCCGTCGGGGCGCTCTGCGGTATGTGGAACGGCGTGCTGGTTGCCGTCCTGCGCATTCAGCCGATCGTCGCGACGCTGGTGCTGATGGTGGCCGGACGCGGCATTGCCCAGTTGGTGACGGAAGGAACCATCCTGACCTTCCTGGATCCGGGCCTTATCCACCTGGGAGCCGGAACCATACTCGGCATTCCAACGCCAATCCTGATCTGGATCGCGCTCGGGCTGGCTGTCACGGCGGCGGTTCGCAAGACGGCGCTCGGCATGCTGATCGAGGCAATCGGCATCAACGAGAGTTCTTCTCGTCTTGCGGGCATCAACAGCCGCGTGCTGATCATCTCGGTCTATCTGATTTCAGGTGTCTGCGCCGCGCTTGCGGGTGTCATCGTCGCAGCCGACATCAAGGGGGCGGACGCCAACAATGCCGGTCTCTGGCTGGAGCTTGATGCCATCCTGGCCGTGGTGATCGGCGGCAACTCCCTGCTTGGCGGACGCTTTTCCATCGTCGCGTCGCTGCTGGGAGCGTTGATCATCCAGTCGGTCAATTCGGTCATCCTGCTGTCCGGCATGCCGCCTGAGTTCAACCTGATCATCAAGGCGCTGATCATCATCGCGATCCTGGTCATCCAGTCTCCGACCGTAAAACACGCGCTTTACATCTTGCGGGCTTCTGCGGAGCCCCAGCCGTCCGAGCCCATCAAGGAAGCGAAAGAAAGCCCGCAATGATCCGCTCCACCCATCTTCCGCTTCTCATCACCATCGCCACCTTCGTGCTGGCCTATACGCTGTGCGCCTCGCAATACCCGGCCATGCTGTCGACACGGGTTGTGGCCAACCTTTTGACAGACAATGCCTTTCTGGGAATTGCCGCCGTTGGCATGACCTTTGTCATTCTCTCCGGCGGCATCGATCTATCAATTGGCTCGGTAATCGCCTTTACCGGCGTCTTTCTGGCCGTGATCCTGAGGGACACCTCGATCCATCCGCTGTTCGCCTTTGTCCTGGTCCTGGCGATCACCATTTCCTTCGGTGCGGCGATGGGGGCCATGATCCACTATCTGGAGATGCCGCCCTTCATCGTCACACTGGCGGGCATGTTCCTGGCGCGCGGTGCGGCCTATGTGCTCTCGACAGACAGCGTGCCAATCACCCATGAATTCTACGACACGCTGCAGTCGCTTTACTGGAAAGCGCCTGGTGGCGGACGGTTCCGGCTCACCGGCATCATCATGCTGCTGACGTTCCTCGCCGGCATTATCGTCGCCCACCGCACCCGCTTCGGCCAGAATGTCTATGCCCTTGGCGGCGGGCTGTCGACGGCGCGGCTGATGGGCGTGCCCCTCGCCCGGACTACCATCGGCATCTATGCCACGTCCGGCGGCCTTGCCGGCCTCGCGGGAATCATCTTCTCGCTCTATACGTCTGCCGGTTATTCGCTGGCGACGGTCGGCGTGGAGCTTGACGCTATCGCCGCGGTGGTGATCGGCGGAACCTTGCTCACCGGAGGCACTGGATTTGTCGCGGGCACATTTTTTGGCATTTTGATAATGGGCTTGATACAAACCTTTATCGTGTTCGACGGAACGCTTTCGAGCTGGTGGACAAAGATCGTGATCGGCGGTTTGCTCTTCGGCTTCATCTTGCTTCAGAAGGGACTCACTTGGGCAACGACACTGCGCAGAAAACCAGCGACAGAGTTCGCCGCGCAATCATGACCTTCGTCGCCACCGGCGGGTTGGGAAGCCAGATCGGAAACCACACCGATCAGGTTGTCGAGCAACTGGGCAGAGCCATCGTAGCAGGTGAGTATCCACCGGAAACGATGATCCCCCTGGATCCGGACATTTCGGAAATGTTCGACGTGTCGCGCACGGTGGTGCGGGAAGCGAAAAAGACGCTGATCGCCAAGGGTCTGATCCAGTCGAAAGCCAAGGTCGGAACCCACGTCCGGCCGGCATCCGAATGGAACATGTTCGATCCGGACGTCCTGCGCTGGCATGCTGCCCTCAACAACCAGCGTCCGTTCCTGGAAGACCTGTTCGAGATCCGCCTGATTTTCGAACCGGCCGCCGCTGGCAGCGCCGCCAAGCGCGCGACGGATGCGGAATGCGTGACCTTGTCTAAGCTCTGCGACAACCTTGCCACCGGCAAGGACAGGGCGGCCGTTGCCGTAGCCGATCTGGAGTTTCACAAGATGATCCTGAAGGTCTCCGGCAACCGCTTTCTGCAATCCCTCGGAGATCTCGTTCAGGCTGCGCTCTATTCCCTGTTCATCGCCGAAGCAAACGAGCGCAACGACCAGGAAACCTACGAGTTCGTCGAACGCCACAGGGCCATAGTCACGGCCATCAAGGCGGGGGACGCGAAAGCCGCCCATGACGCCATGGTCGCCGTCATTCTGGCCGGCCGGAAGATCGAACTGAATATCTGAGGTTGTCAGCCGACAGTCCGACTTCCCAATATTATAAACAAAAACCTCATCCTGAGGAAGGCCGCAGGCCTGTCTCGAAGGATGGGCACATTGCTCTGAGCAAGCGGCCCATCCTTCGAGACGCGCACAGGTGCGCTCCTCAGGATGAGGTCTTTATCTGGTCACTTGCCGGCTCAGTTCGTCGGCAGCAGGTCGTCCGGCAGGTTCTGGTAGCAAACCGGACGCAGGAAGCGGCGGATGGCCAGGGTGCCGACGGAGGTGGCACCGAAGTTGGTCGACGCTGGGTAAGGTCCACCGTGAACCATGCTGTCGGCAACTTCCACACCGGTCGGGAAGCCGTTGGCCAGTACGCGGCCAGCCTTGCGTTCCAGCACGGGCATCAGCTTGCGGGCGAGGTCCATGTCACCTGAGTCCATCTGCAATGTGCAGGTGAGCTGGCCTTCCAGGCCCTTGGCGATTTCCAGAAGCTGCGCTTCGTCCTTGACGCGCACCACGATGCCGAGCGGGCCGAAGACTTCCTCACCCAGTTCCTCGTTGGCCAGCCAGTTGTCGCCGGTGGTCTCAAAGACGTAAGGCGCGGCTTCACGGGTTTCGCAGGAGGTGCCGATCAGCTCACGAACGCCACTGGACGCGGCGACCCGTTTGGAACCCGACCGAAAGGCGTCTGCGATGCCGTCTGTCAGCATCGTCTGCTTGCCCATGCCATTGAGGGCTTCGGTGGCCGCTTTCACAAAGGCATCAGCGTCCGGACCTTCGAGCACCAGAAGAACGCCCGGGTTGGTGCAGAACTGACCGGCGCCCATCGTCAGTGACCCGGCCCAGCCCTTGGCCAGTTCCGCGCCGCGTGCGGACACGGCCTTGGGAAGCAGGAACATCGGGTTGACCGAACCAAGCTCACCGAAGAAGGGGATCGGCACGGCGCGCTGTGCGCACAGGTCGAACAGGGCACGGCCGCCGCGCAGCGAACCGGTGAAGCCGACAGCGCTGATCAGCGGGTGCTGAACCAGCGCCTGGCCAACCTCATGGCCATTGCCCTGGATGAAGGAGAAGACGCCCGGATGCAGGCCGCAGGACTTGATGGCCGCCGCAATGGCCTCGGCGACGATTTCGCCCGTGCCCGGGTGCGCCGGATGGCCGCGTACGACCACGGGACAGCCCGCTGCCAGTGCAGATGCCGTGTCGCCACCGGCCGTCGAGAACGCCAGCGGGAAGTTGGATGCACCGAAGACCGCGACGGGCCCAATTGGGCGCTGCACCAGCTTCAGGTCCGGGCGCGGCAGAGGCTGGCGATCCGGCAGAGCTTCATCGTGACGCTTGTCGAGATACTCGCCTTTCAGAATATGCGAGGCAAACAGTCGAAGCTGGCCGGTTGTGCGGCCGCGTTCGCCCTGAAGGCGCGCTTCCGGCAGTCCGGTTTCGGAGGTCCCGATTTGGGTAATGGCGTCCGCCCGTGCCTCGATCTCGTCGGCAATGGCGTTCAGAAACTTCGCCCGGTTCTCGCTGCTGGAGTACCCGTAGCTCCAGAAAGCTTCTTCCGCTGCCCGGCAAGCCGCGTCGACCTGCTCGATGGTTCCCATGGAGAAAGAATGAGCCGCGCCATGCGCCGGTTCGGAGGTGAATGTCGCATCGCTGGCAACCCATTGCCCTGCAACAAGCTGCTTACCGTGAGGCATAAATGTCATGTCCAACCTTCTGGTTTTGAAGAGTGATTAAAATTCGAACGGATCAGTGATGACGCGCCGCCCGAGAGAAAAGGCGTCGCAAACATGAATCATTGGCGAGAGATCGACGTCGCTCGCGCCAGACTTCACCAGATCCGCCATGCGGATGTAAAGGTTGGCATATTCATGGTTCGCTCCCTGTATAACGGGCTCACCATCAATTTCCAGCCTCTCGCCACCGAGTGACAGCTTTGCAGTGCCCCGGTCGGTTTCCACGTCGATGTCCCACGTCTGGGGGCCTTCCTGACGCCAATCGAAATCGGCGGACATCTGCGCACCTGCCGGGTCGACAAAGGTCAGCGCGGCGGCAATCGGTGTTTCCCGGTTCTGCGGAAACTCCAGTGTCGCAGCGGTGATGTGAACCGGGTAAGGCAGAATTTCCGTCAGGATCGACAGCGCATTGATGCCCGGATCGAACACACCCATGCCCCCCGGTTCCCAGATCCATTCCTGGCCGGGATGCCAGCGGCGGACGTCTTCCTTCCAGGTGATCTTGAGCCGTTTCAACGTGCGTTCGGCCAGAAAGGCCTTCAACGCCGGCACGCTATCGGCGTAGCGCGAATGCCAGGTCGCGAACAGCGTCACCCCGTTTTCCTTTGCCAGGGCTTCCAGCGCGTAGCATTCGGCCAGGCTTTGGCCCGGGGGCTTTTCAAGCATCACATGCTTGCCGGCCTTCAGGGCCTTGGCCGCGTACTCGAACCTCGGCTGCGGCGGAATGGCCAGCGACACCGTGGTGATGTCCGGCCGGTTTTCCAACAGCGCATCGATCGTCTCGAAATGATCGATGCCGTCAACAGCGGCGTGTCGGCTGACCGCCGCTTCCAGTTGCCAGTCGGCATTGCCGGTAATTGCAGGAATATGCTGATCGCGGGCAATTTTGCCGATGCCCACCAGCGCCAGTTTTTCTGCCATCAATGTGAATCCTTCGGCACGGCGGAGCCGCGGCAGCCTTTCAGGAAATCGAAATCGGCGCCTGTGTCGGCACCCTGGACACGGTCATGGAACAACCGCGCGTAGCCACTTTCCGGAACATGGTGCGACGGCTTCCAGTCCGCAAGCCGTGCGGCCAGATCCTCCTCGGAAATATCCAGATGAATTTTCCGGTTCGGAACATCCAGTTCGATCATGTCACCGTCTTTGACGACCGCCAGCGGGCCGCCGGCGGCGGCTTCCGGAGACGTGTGCAAGACAACCGTGCCGTAGGCCGTTCCGGACATGCGCGCATCCGAAATGCGGACCATGTCGGTGATCCCTTTCTTCAGCACTTTCGGCGGCAGCCCCATGTTGCCGACTTCCGACATGCCGGGGTAACCCTTAGGACCACAGTTCTTCAGCACCATGACGCAGGTCTCGTCGATATCGAGCGCGTCGTCGTTGATCTTTGCCTTGTAGTCATCGATGTCTTCGAAGACCACGGCCCTGCCCTTGTGCTGCATCAGATGCGGCGACGCGGCGGACGGTTTCAGAACGGCGCCATTGGGGGCCAGGTTGCCCTTCAGCACCGCGATGCCTCCCTGGCTGGTCAGCGCCTTGTCCGCCGGCAGGATGACATCCTCGTTCCAGTTCTTCACGTCCTTGACCTGGTCCCACATGGTCTCGCCGGAAACGGTGATGGCGTCCTTGTTGAGCATGCCCGCCTCGCCGAGGCGCTTGATCACCACCGGCAGACCACCCGCGTAGAAGAACTCTTCCATCAGGTATTTGCCGGACGGCATCAGGTTGACGATGGTCGGGATGTCGCGGCCTGCCTTGTCCCAGTCATCAAGGGAGAGATCGATGCCGACGCGGCCGGCAATGGCCAGCAGATGGATGACGGCATTGGTGGACCCGCCGATGGCACCGTTGGTGCGCATTGCGTTCTCGAAGGCTTCCCGGGTCAGGATGTCGGACGGCTTCAGGTCGTCCTTCACCATCTGCACGATCCGCCGTCCGGACAGATGCGCCATCACCCGGCGGCGGCTGTCGACGGCCGGGATCGCCGCATTGCCGGACAGGGCCATGCCGAGCGCTTCAGCCATGGAGGCCATGGTGGACGCCGTGCCCATGGTGTTGCAGCTTCCCGGAGATCGGCTCATGGCGGCTTCGGCCTCCAGAAATTCTTCCTGAGTCATCTCGCCAGCCTTCACGGCCTCGGAGAATTTCCACAGATGCGTGCCGGACCCGACGCGCTCACCCTGGAACCAGCCGTTCAGCATTGGACCGCCGGTGACGACAATCGCCGGAATATCGACGGATGCCGCGCCCATCAGCAGTGAGGGCGTGGTCTTGTCGCAGCCGACGAGCAGGACGACGCCATCGAGCGGTGTGCCCCGGATCGCTTCTTCCACATCCATACTGGCAAGGTTGCGGAACATCATCGCCGTTGGACGCAGCGTGCTCTCGCCCGTCGAGAACACGGGGAACTCGACCGGGAAACCTCCGGCCTCGTAGATCCCGTGTTTGACCCGCTCCGCAAGATCGCGCAAATGCGCGTTGCAGGGTGTGAGCTGCGACCAGGTATTGCAGATGCCGATGACCGGGCGACCGTCGAAGAGGTCGTCCGGCAGTCCCTGGTTCTTCATCCAGCTGCGGTGATAGATGTGGTCGCGACTGGTGCCGCCGAACCATTCGGCCGACCGCAGCTTGCGCGGCCATTTTGCCGGTTTGAATGCCATGATCTACAGAACCTTCACTTGAGCTGCCCCGGCGTCCGCAGCCTTGAAAGCCAGCCGGTTTTTGAGGGGAACACCGAAGCCCGGCGCGGAAATCTCCACCTCATCCCCTTCCCGGCAGGAAATGCCATCGGCAAAGGAAAGCGTTGCCGTGCCGAACATGTGCACGTGCAGATCGCCCGGCTGGCGGAAAACGTCATATTTGAAATGATGGTGTTCGAGGTTCGCCAGCGTGTGAGACATGTTGGCCTCACCCGACAGGAATGGCTTTTCCCACAGCACGGCACCGTCGCGGTAGATCCGGCTGGTGCCCTCGACCTTCTCCGGCAACGGACCTACCAGAAGTTCCGGCCCGAAGGAGGCCGGACGCAGCTTGGAATGCGCCAGGTAGAGATAGTTCTGGCGTTCCATGACGTGGTCGGAAAATTCGTTGGCGAGCGCAAAGCCAACACGAAACGGCGTTCCGTCCTCCGCAACGACATAGATGCCGGCAACTTCCGGTTCTTCGCCGCCATCTTCGCAGAAGCCAGGGCTGACAAGTTCGCCGCCCGGCGCCACGGCGCAAGACCCGTTGCCCTTGTAGAACCATTCCGGCTGAACACCGACCTGCCCGGCCTCCGGACGGCCGCCTTCCAGACCGAGCTGGAACATCTTCATGCTGTCCGTGACGTTGGCATTGTCGGTCTTGGCCTTGGCATGCATCGCGTCGCGGGTCGCGGCGGATCCAAGATGGGTCAGGCCCGTGCCGGTCAGATGCATATGGGCGGCGTCCGGGTGATCGATCGGCAGCAGCAGCCGGCCTTTTGAAGCGAGCTGCTCCAGATCGACAGCCGCGCCAAGTTCATGACCACGGATGCATTCGGTCAGGCTCTGGCCCTTTCCAATGGCCTCCTGAACGAGTTCGTAAGTGGAAGCAACACCCTTCAGGACAGAGGCTTCGCTGCCGTTGCGGACGACCACGGCCCGATTGCCGGCATCATCCAGGATCTGGGAAATCAGCATAGAGTTACCCCTGCTTGTTCTTGTTGTAGACATCGAAAATGACGGCTGCGAGCAGCACGAGACCCTTGATCATCTGCTGGTAGTCGATACCGATCCCCATGATCGACATGCCGTTGTTGAGCACGCCCATGAGGAAAGCGCCGACGACCGCGCCAATGATTGTGCCGACCCCGCCGGACATGGACGCACCGCCGATGAAGACGGCCGCGATCACATCCAGTTCCAGTGCAAAGCCCGCCTTGGGTGTTGCGGTGTTCAGGCGCGCGGCAAAGACCAGCCCCGCTGCCGCAGCCAGCACACCCATGTTGGTGAAGGCCAGGAAGGTCAGCCGTTCGGTCTTGATACCGGAGAGCTTGGCAGCCTTCTGGTTACCGCCGAGCGCGTAGATCCGCCGGCCGACCGTGGTGGTTTCGGTGATGAAGGCATAGATGATCGTCAGGATGCCCATGGTGATCAGCACGTTCGGCAGGCCCCGGAACAGGGACAGCTTGAACATCACGAAAATCAGTGCGGAGGCGATGATCACGTTGCGGGCAACGAAGAAGCTGGTGGGTTCATCCTCGATGCCATAGGCCTTGTTCTGGGCCCGCTGGCGCAGCCCGATCCACACCACCAGGGCCGCAGCGGCGATGCCGGTGGCAAGCGCCAGAACGTTGACCTTGCGAGCCCCGAAGAGATCCGCCAGCGCTTCCCCTATTCCGGCCGGGAACAGATCCGGCACGAAACCGGTTGCGATGATCTGGAATTCCTTCGGGAACGGACCAACCGACTGGCCTTCCAGCAGCCAGAGCGACAGGCCGCGGAAAACAAGCATGCCGGCCAGCGTCACGATGAAGGACGGTATCTTCCAGTAGGCGACCCAGTATCCCTGGGCAGCGCCGATCACTCCGCCGATGGCAAGGCAGACGATCATCGTGAGATAGGGCGACTGGTCGTAGTTGACGATCATGACGGCGGCAAGCGCGCCGATGAAGCCCATCACCGAGCCAACCGACAGGTCGATGTTGCCCGAAACGATGACGATCAACATGCCGAGCGCCATGATGATGATGTAGGAGTTCTGCAGCAGCAGGTTGGTGATGTTCACCGCACGCAGCAGCGTGCCATCGGTGACGACCTCGAAGAAGGCCATGACCGCGATAAGCGCGAACAACAGACCGTATTGCCGCATATGCGAGGAGATGTACTCGCCGATGCCCTTGGTCTTCACGACCGGCGTTGCATTGGTGTCGCTATCAGCCAGTTCCATGGGTTTTTCTCTCATTCGTTGACAATGAGCGACATGATGCGCTCCTGGCTCGCATCGCCGGCGGCAAGTTCGCCAACGAGAGCCCCTTCGTTCATGACGTAGATCCGGTCGCACATGCCGAGCAGTTCCGGCATCTCGGACGAGATCATGACCACGCCTTTGCCCTGCGCGGCGAGGTCGTTGATGATGGTGTAGATTTCGTATTTGGCGCCGACGTCGATACCGCGGGTCGGTTCGTCCAGGATCAGCACTTCAGGTGCGGTGAACAGCCATTTGGCCAGCACCACCTTCTGCTGATTGCCGCCGGAGAGGTTGACCGTTTTCTGGAACACCGACGGGGTGCGGATCGCCAGAGCTTCCCGGTATCGCTCGGCAACGCGGGTTTCCTCGTTGCGCTTGAGGATAGGACCGGAGGAAACGCCGTCCAGGTTGGCGAGCGTCGTGTTGAACCGGATCGTCTCGTCCAGCACCAGCCCCAGAGCCTTGCGGTCTTCGGTGACGTAGGAAATGCCCGCCGAAATCGCGCGATCCACCGTACTGACATCAATCGGCTGCCCCTTGAGCTTGACCGAACCAGTGATGTTGCGGCCGTAGGAGCGGCCAAAGATGGACATGGCCAGTTCGGTCCGGCCGGAGCCCATCAACCCGGCAATGCCGACGACTTCTCCAGCACGGACGTTGAACGAGGCATTCTTGATCACCTGCCGTTCGGAATGTTCGGGATGCCAGACGGACCAGTCGGCAACCTCCATCAGAACATCGCCGGGTGTGCGGCTGTGTTCCGGGAACCGGTGGGTCATGTCCCGGCCGACCATGTCGCGGACGATATCGTCCTCGCTCAGGCCTGCCTTGGCGTCGAGGTTCGACACGGTCATGCCGTCCCGGATCACGGTGACACTGTCTGCGACGTAGCGGACTTCGTTGAGTTTGTGCGAAATGATGATGCTGGTGACGCCTTGCGACTTGAGCTCCAGCATCAGGTCCAACAGCTTCCGGCTGTCATTTTCCTGAAGCGCCGCGGTCGGCTCGTCCAGGATCAGCAGCTTGACGTCCTTGGACAGCGCCTTGGCGATTTCGACAAGCTGCTGCTTGCCGACACCGATGGAATCGACCTTGCTCGTCGGCGGCTCCGAAAGACCGACCTTGGCGAGCAGTTCTTCGGTGCGCTGATTGGTTTTCCGCCAGTCGATCACGCCCTTGCGGGCACATTCGTTGCCCAGAAAGATGTTTTCCGCGATCGATAGCTGCGGCACCAGGGCAAGTTCCTGGTGAATGATGATGATGCCCTGCTTTTCACTGTCCGAGATGCCGGAGAACCGGGCTGGTTCGCCTTCGAAAACGATCTCGCCGTCATATTGTCCGTGCGGATAGACGCCGGACAGAACCTTCATGAGCGTGGATTTGCCTGCGCCATTCTCGCCGACGACAGCGTGAATTTCGCCTTTCTGGACATCCAGATTGACCCGGTCCAGCGCCTTCACGCCGGGAAAGGTCTTGCTGATGTTCTGCATGGAAAGGAGTGCCATCGACCCCGTTCTCCGAATTCCGAGGAAAGAGCCGCCCGTCGCGCCGGACAATCAGGGTCCGGGTGCGTTCCATGCTTCCAGCACTGCGGGAAGAACGGAAACTTCATGTCGATGGGCGGTAAGTGCTGCCGGATCAGCGGAGGCTCAATCGGTTTGGATTGAACCTCCTGAGGCTGACCCTTGTTGAGGGGCCGGAGCATCTTCCTTACATTCGCCAGAACGCGGGATGCTCCAGGCCGTTTCGGTCGTTACTTGACCTGATCTTCGGTGTAGTAACCGCTGCCGATCAGCACTTCTTCCCAGTTGCTGGCGTCGACGGACACCGGCTCCAGGAGGTAGGACGGAACAACCTTCACACCGTTGTCGTAGGTGGTGGTGTCGTTGATTTCCGGCTCGCCGCCACCCAGAAGAGCGTCAACCATGCCGACCGTGACACGGGCCAGTTCGCGAGTGTCCTTGAAAACGGTCGAGTATTGCTCGCCGGCCAGGATCGACTTCACGGACGGGACTTCGGCGTCCTGACCGGTGACGATCGGCATCTTCAGATCGCCCGAGCCGTAGCCAACGCCTTTCAGCGAGGACAGGATGCCGATGGACAGGCCATCATAGGGGCTCAGAGCGCCGTGCAGCTGCTTGTCGGTGTAGTGAGCAGACAGGAGGTTATCCATGCGGGACTGTGCGACAGCACCATCCCAGCGAAGCGTACCGACCGTGTCCATGCCCATCTGGCCGGACTGGATGACGATGGTGCCATCGTCGATCAGCGGCTGCAGAACGGACATTGCGCCATCGTAGAAGAAGTAGGCGTTGTTATCGTCCGGAGATCCGCCGAAAAGTTCGACATTGTACGGGCCGTCGCCGAAGCGCTCCTTGAGGCCGTTGACCAGGGACGTTGCCTGCTGCACGCCCACCTTGAAGTTGTCGAAGGTGGCGTAATAGTCGACGTCGCCGCTGTCGCGGATCAGGCGGTCATAGGCAATAACCTTGATGCCGGAAGCTGCCGCATTTTCGAGAGCGTTGGAAAGCGTGGTGCCGTCGATGGCGGCAATAACCAGAACGTCCACACCCTTGGTGATCATGTTCTCGATCTGGTTGAGCTGGTTCGGAATGTCGTCTTCGGCATACTGCAGATCTGCGTCATAGCCGGCCGCGGTGAACTGCTCGACCATGGAATTGCCGTCGGAGATCCAGCGCGCCGAAGATTTCGTCGGCATGGCGATGCCGATGGAGCCCTTGTCCTGGGCCATTGCCGCGCCGCTCAGCGCGACGCCGGACATAAGGGTTGCTGCTGCCGCTACCGCGACGAGCGCCTTTGAAACAAATTTCATATCGTCCTCCCGGACCGGATCCCAGCCGGCCCCATTCAGTCACAGGCATTCACGGGTTGATGCCGAGGAGTACAAAATGGAAAAGTGACATGACGGTCAAATTATTATTCATTATCATTACATACCCAGATTGATATGAACTGATGGAAATTGGCCATGAGCCTGGACTTGCTGCGGCGGGGAATGAAAATCTCCCATCTGCGATTGCTCGCAGAGCTTGCAAAACACTCACGCCTCACAGACGCGGCCAATGCCCTGGGCATGTCTCAACCGGCTGCTTCACGTCTCATTTCCGAAGTCGAGCGGGTTGCGGAGGCCGAGGTCTACGTGCGGTCGGGCCGTGGAATCGAGTTGACCGACATCGGCTACAAACTGGCCGAACGCTGCGTGCGCATTCTGCAGGAATTCGCCGATGCGGGGCGCGATATCGAACAGCACAAGTCCGGCCAGAGCGGACACGTCAGCATCGGTTCGGTGACCGGCCCGGCAATCGAATACATCCTGCCCGCGATACGTCATGTCCGCCTCAGCTACCCGGATATTTCCATATCGGTGGAAGTCGGCCCCAGTCTTGATCTGGCGCCGATGCTGGAAGATGGGCGTCTCGACTTTTCCCTCAGCCGCGTGCCGGTGGACGAGGATCCCGATCTGTTTGAGGAACGCCCTCTCCTGCGCGAGCCTGCCTGCCTGGTCGCCCGAACGGATCATCCGCTGACGCGCGTTCCGGCGCCCATACCCGCTGACGCCCTGCTTGGTTTCGACTGGGTGCTGCCACCGGTTGGCGCCCCAATCCGCACCACGGCCGAACAGGCCCTGCGCGACAAGGGGCTGGGTCTGCCCACCAAGGTGCTGACAACCTCTTCCTTCCTGTTTACGATTGCCACCGTACAGCGCACCAATTCGATCGCTGCCGTTGCCCAGTCCGTCGCAGCCAGCTTTGCCGAAAGCGCAGACGGAAGCCCGGGCACGATTACCGCTTTGGAAAGCGAGCTCCCCCTATCGGTTGAGACCTATTCCTTCCTGACCCGGAAAGGACAGGTTCTGACGCCTGTTGCCCGGATCGTGGCACAGGAAGTGCTGCGGGCAATCACCGGTGAAACAGTGCTCGCTTGACGGCTTAGGTAAAGCTGACGCCAAGCAACATCTTGGTATATTTAAAAAATATTGGGGGAGAGTGGTGCCCAGAGCCGGAATCGAACCAGCGACACGCGGATTTTCAATCCGCTGCTCTACCAACTGAGCTATCTGGGCGTGCCTTGCAAGTGGTCCGGGGCGAGCCCCGTTCGCTGAAAGCCCGGTCCTTATAGAGGCTCCCTGAAACCTTGTCCAGCACCCCGGCAAAGTTTTTTGCCAGAAGGCCTCACCTCACCTGTTGAAAACTCTGAAATGAAATAACCAACTGAAAAACAATAGTTTTGCGCCGCTACCAGCATCCCGGAAATTCAAGGCACAGCGGACATATCGGCAGATGCCGTATCTGGACACCGGGGCAAAATCACTGCTGCCTTCGGCAGTTTGACGTCCCCACTTTGCGAGCGACCTTCGAACTGGGTCAGCATCGTGGAACCGGAAACGAAAGAAGCGCGCCGCAAGCGGCGCGCTTCTGAGGACATGTCAGGATCTGGAACAGCTTATTTTGCGGTGATCCGGTCGTCCGTGTAAGCGGAATACCCGTTCTTGCTGGCGAGATAGTCCGACACCACGTCGGCAAGGTCCGGGCCGAAGTCATAGGCGCTCATGCCGTTGGTCGCGAAGATCTTGTAGCCGTCGCCACCACCGCGCATGTAGTTGTTGGATACAACGCCATAGACCTTTTCCGGATCCAGCGGCACATAGCTGTCACCTTCCAGGACCATGACATCGGAGATCCGCTCACCGGCGGGCTTGGTCTTGTCGAAGGTGTACTTCAGACCGGCCACCTGCGGGAAACGGCCTGCCCCCTCTTCCACCTGGCTGACGCCGTTTTCAAGTGCCGCGATCACATCGGAGCCCTTGAGTTCGAAAGTGGACAACGTGTTCTGGAACGGCAGAACCGTCAGGACTTCGCCTTTGGTGATTTCACCGGCATCAATGGAGGCCCGCAGACCACCGCCGTTCTGGATTGCGATCTGGACGCCCTGCCCCTTCACGCGATCAAGCATCGCTTCGGCAACAAGAACTCCCATTTCACAGACCTGGGCCCGGCAGACTTCGCGGTCAGCCCCGATGGGCGCGTCGGCCTGGGCAACGACTTCCTGACGGATTTCATCAAGCGGTTCGGCCAGTTCCTTGATCCGCGAAACCAGTTCCGGGTTTTCGACGATGGCGTTGTCGATGATGATCGGCTCACCGGAAGCTTCCGTGATGACGCCGTTGTCGTCGAAGGTCACATTCAGCTCACCGAGGAACTTGCCATAGGCATAGGCCTGCACGACAGCGGTCGGCGTTCCGTCCGGACCGTCGATCATGGTCGGATACGGGCCTTCGGCCTTGTCGGACGTGTTGGACAGATAGGTGTTGGTATGACCGCCGACGATCACGTCGATCCCAGGAGCCTTGGCAGCAACCTCCTTGTCGACCTTATAGCCGGAGTGGCTGAGGACGATGATCTTGTTGACGCCTTCAGCAGCGAGCTTTTCTGCCTCGCGGGTGACTGCTTCAACCGGGTCGGAGAAGGAAACATTCGAGCCAGGGCTGGACAGTTCGTCGGTGTCTTCCGGCGTCAGGCCGATCAGGCCGATTTTTTCGCCGCCGCGCTCAATCACGATCGAAGGCTTGAGAACATCGGCGAGTTGCGGCTCCTTCGAGATATCCGCGTTCGACATCAGAACCGGAAATTCGACGGCATCCATGAAACCGCGCAGGACTTCAGGTCCGTCATCAAATTCATGGTTGCCGACGGTCATTCCGTCGTAGCCGAGTTTGTTCATGAACTCGGCCGCAGCCTTGCCTTTGTAATAGGTATAAAACAGCGTGCCCTGGAACTGGTCACCGCCATCGACGAGGATCGAGTTGTTGCTGGCCGCGCGGCGATCCTTGATGATCGTGTCGAGGCGCGCTGTACCTCCAAAACACTTGCCTTCCGCATTGTCTTCCGCGCTGCAGGTCGAGTCGTATTTGTTGATCGGCTCGATGCGGCTGTGAAAGTCGTTGGTGTGCAAGATCGTCAGCGAATAATCGGCATAGGCTGCCGTCGACAGTGCCGTGGTCACGGACAGCACTGCGGCGCTCAGAATACGTTTTGTCATCGGACCCTCGCCCTTGGATAGGTTGGTTATGCCGTATCAGGAACGAGACGCCTGACGCCGGCTTCCCGGTGTTCTTAAAGACCCACACACGTCCAACAAAGGGTAAGACCCCGCCCGGAAACCACCGGAATTGAGGACGTCAGGATCGCCGGTATAAAAAGATCTTGGTGCAGATTTATGACAGCTGCAAGTGCCTGACGGCGTGAAACTGAAAAAAATTTTGCTGGATAAATATTTTTGCAGCATTGCCTAAAAATCGCACAATCCCGCCATCTCTATCCATCACCCTTCAGAAGCAGCAGCCAGAAAGGACAATCGGATACAGATTCTCGAAACGCCAACGGCGTGCCTATCTTGGGTCCAAGCGGAAAGGCGTCAGAAGAGGGGAAAGGCGCAGCCGGGTCTGTCTGCAATACAGGCATGACGACACGTTTAAGCTGGCGTCTATTTTGCCGGAAAACAGCCTTGCGGACTCATAGTGTCCGCAAGGGCATCACGAGCGGTCTTCGTCTGGAAAATTGCTCTCGTCGATATCGTCGGTCTCCACCACCGGAATGGTGTAGCCTTCGGAAAACCAGCGGTTCATATCGATCTTGGCGCAGCGATCCGAGCAGAACGGATAATCGTCCGGCGTCGACAATTTCGAGCAGATCGGACAAGGGCGCATGCGCCGTTCGGGTTTCTGGCTTTCGGCCATTTCACTCTCCGGATTTCGACCTGTAATCACCTGCTTAAAAGCAGTTGGCGATGGGGCGTCTGCTTGCCAAACGCAGTGCCGGCAGCCTCAGGCCGCCGCGGTCGCCCAGCCCTGATGGACAGGGTAACCGGCCGAGCTCAGCAAGTTTGCGGTTTCCACCAGGGGCAGCCCCACAACCGCCGGGTAGGAACCGACCAGCTTGACGACAAAACTGCCGGCAAGGCCCTGAATGGCATATCCGCCAGCCTTGCCCCGCCATTCGCCCGAGGAAATGTAGTCGTCCATGTCCTTGCGCGTCAGACGCTTGAAGCGCACGCGTGTTTCGACAAGCTTGGAACGAACCTTGCCGTTTGCCTCCGCAACGGCCACCCCGGTGAACACCCGGTGGCCACGGCCGGACAAAAGAGACAGGCACATCAGCGCCTGATCGGTCAGTTCCGCCTTGGGCAGCGCCCGCCGGCCGACCGCAACCACGGTGTCGGCAGCCAGCACCACACTGTCCTGCATGGCTTCGGACGCATCGGCCATCTGACGAACGGCTTCAGCCTTTGCCCGCGCCAGGCGCAGCGCAAGGCTGCGCGGCGTCTCATGCTTTTTCGGCGTTTCGTCGATATCGGCCGGCAAAAGGTGGTCCGGCTCCAGTCCGATCTGCTGCAGCAGCGCAAGGCGGCGCGGCGAGGCGGAGGCCAGGATCAACTGAGGGGCATTGGTCATCTAAGAGCGAGCCTTGCAGCCGGGGTCACCTTGGAATACCCGCTTACTTGAAGCGGTAGGTGATCCGCCCCTTGGTGAGGTCATACGGGGTCATTTCGACAAGTACCTTGTCACCCGCCAAAACGCGAATCCGGTTCTTGCGCATACGCCCTGCCGTGTGGGCAATAATTTCGTGATCATTTTCCAGTTTTACGCGGAACGTCGCATTCGGCAACAGTTCTGTTACGACGCCCGGAAACTCCAGAGCTTCTTCTTTGGCCATTTGATATCCTGAATAAAGCGGGCCCTGCCCGCGGGTGCCGGGGAACCTAACGGATTAGGGAACGAAAGTGAACCTTTCTTTCCGCCGCCACGCAAAGAAACTGCCGATTTTCCAAGCTCATCGCGCGGAACCCGTCTCCTGCAGCCGGCCACGAGCGCCTAGCCCGTCTTCGCAGACATTGTTTCGCCATTCATCCTCCAGGATGGCGTAGTAGAATTCCTCATCCCAGCCGCCCTTGAAGCGCGCATGTTCTCGGAAATGAGCCTCGCGGCGCATGCCAAGGCGCCCCATCACTTTCCAGGAGCCCGTGTTGCGGGCGTCGCAGCAGGCAAAAATGCGGTGAAGGTGCAGGTCCTCAAAACCCATCCTCAAGAGCGCGCCGGCAGCCTCCGTTGCAAAACCCCTACCCTTGCAGGCCGGGTGGAGCGAGAAGCCGATGGTGCCCTGAAGCGCCTCGACGCTGGTAACGCGCAGCGATGCATCGCCAATCAGCCCAGGCTCCTCCCTTCGTTCGATAGCAAAGGCGAGCGTGCCCTCCCCTTCGAGGTGGTTCATTTCCACCCAGTCGGCAAGCTTCGTCCGGATTTCGTCCAGGCTGCGCGGCTCCCAGAAGTGGTAGCGGGCGGTTTCCGGCAGAGACTGATAGGCGTGAAGGGCTTGCGCATCGCCAGCCTCCAGAGGCCGCAGCACCAGACGATCCGTTACCACCGGAGCCGTGATTTCAAACTTCATTCCGACCCTCCGGTATCAGCCGCTTGGCGGCGGGGTCCAGTCGAGGCGCTTCTTGATACGCATCATCAACTGGTCGCGCACAGCGCGGTATTCATCGAGGATCCGTTCGCGGCTGCCTGTGGCAAGCGTCGGGTCGAGGGTCGGCCAGTATTCGACTTCCACCGATTCCGTCCGTGTCATGTCGAGCGCCTTGTGGTGGGCCTCCGGCGCCAGCGTCACGACAAGATCGAATCCGGACTCGTCCAGGTCCTCGAACGTCTTGGGTGTGTGCCGGCTCATGTCGATACCGATTTCGGCCATCACGGCGTCCACGAAGGGGTCGACCTTGCCGGATCGCACACCGGCGGAGCGGACATAGACCTGACCCGGGAAAAGTTTGGCCGTCAACGCTTCGGCCATGGGCGAGCGCACGGAATTCATTCCGCAGGCAAACAGGACCGCAGTCGGACGCAGGCCCGGCCCGGACATACCCTTCAGCCCTTCCAGTGCAAGGCGTAGACAAGGGTAAACAGCCGGCGCGCCGTCTGCATGTCGACTATGATCTTCCCTTCCAGTCGCTCCCTCAAAATAGCTGAGCCTTCGTTGTGGACACCCCGCCGGCCCATGTCGATCGCCTCGATCTGGCTTGGTGTTGCGTAGCGGATCGCCTCGTAATAGCTGTTGCAGATCAGGTCGTAGTCCTTGACGATCTTGCGCAGCGGAGACAGCGACAGAACGTGGGTGACGACTTCCTTGTCGTCATCGGTCCTGATCCGGAAAACCAGCTTCTTTTCGATCACCGACAGGTTGAGCACGTAATTTGCCACCGGATATCCGACTGGCTGGAACGTGTTTTCCTCAATCAGGTCGTAAATCGCGATGGCGCGGTCGTGTTCCACTTCCGGCGTCGAGCGGGCGATGGAGGCTTCGTCCAAAACCACGTCGACCAGCTTGCCGCCGGTTTTCTGCGGTTCGGGATCCGGTTGCGGGTCGCTCATCTGATCGAAGCCTCTTGTTCAAGTCGGGAGCTAAAAGTTCAGCCTGATGGAAACAGAGCGCGCATGCGCCGACAACCCCTCTGATTCACCAAGAGCGATTGCTGCCGGTCCAAGCTGACGCAGGTTATCCGCATTGCATTTCAGGATCGAGGTGCGTTTGACAAATTCCAGCACGCCCAATCCGGAAGAAAACCGGGCGGACCGCGCCGTCGGCAACACGTGATTGGACCCGCCGACATAATCGCCGATGGCCTCCGGCGTATAATGCCCGAGGAATACGGCGCCGGCATTGCGCACCTTCTTCAGCAGCGCTTCGGGATCGGCGACGGCCAATTCAAGGTGCTCCGGAGCAATCCGGTTGGCAAGCGGCATTGCCGCTTCCAGATCATCCACCAGAATGATAGCGCCGTAATCCTGCCAGCTGGCCCGGGCGACATCCTCGCGCGGCAGGGTTTTCAGCTGGGCCTCGACCGCAGCTTCCACTTCGCCTGCAAGGTCTTCGCTGTCGGTGATCAGAATGGACTGGGCAGCTCCGTCATGCTCCGCCTGTGCCAGCAGGTCGGCGGCAAGCCAATCGGCATTGTTGCCGCTGTCGGCCAGAATCAGCACTTCTGACGGACCGGCGATCATGTCGATGCCGACCGTGCCGAAGACACGGCGCTTGGCCGCCGCCACAAAGGCATTGCCCGGGCCGACGATCTTGGCGACGGGGGCGATTGTCTGCGTTCCATACGCAAGGGCAGCAACGGCCTGTGCCCCACCGATACGATAAATTTCGGTGACACCGGCAATTCTGGCGGCAGCCAGCACCAGCGGATTCAAGACCCCGTCCGGACTCGGCACCACCATGACAATGCGTTCCACACCCGCAACCTTGGCCGGCACCGCGTTCATCAAAACGGAACTCGGATAGCTGGCAGTGCCGCCGGGCACATAAATGCCAACGGCTTCAACAGCGGTCCAGAGCGATCCAAGTTCCACGCCGATGGCATCCGTGTAGCGGTCGTCCTTCGGCATCTGGCGGGCATGGTGGGCATGAATGCGGTCGTGCGCGAGCTGCAGAGCGTCCAGCGTCTCCTGCGGCACTTCCTCAAGCGCGGCATCAATTTCAGCGGTAGAGACACTCAGTTCGGCCATGCTCTCAGCCTGCAGCCTGTCGAACCTTGCCGTATAGTCGAGGACTGCCTTGTCGCCTTCCGTGCGCACCCGCTCCAGGATATCGCGAACGATCTGGTCGACATCCTCGGAAACTTCCCGTTTTCCGGAAAGAAGTGCCTTGAACTGGTCTTCGAAACGGGCGTCGTTGATGTTAAGGCGTAGAACCACGCAATTCTCCATCGTCTGCGGTGCCGGGCACCGTCTGTCATTCCGTGCGGGGCGTCAGCTGAGGTCGTGCTGCGGCAGGTTCGGCGTGGACCAGGCAGCTCCGAGGTCCGACACCTGAGCCTCGATACACTCGACCTCAAGCATGAGACTACCACCGCCTGCAAAGGCGAGCTGAATCGTGCCGGCGGGTTCCTCGCCCGGTTCGAAGGTTACAGCGAGCAGCTCCAGAACGGCGCCTTTGGCCTTCTGGTTGATATTCTGCGCCTTCATGGCCTTTACCCGAGCAAAGGCCAGCGCCGTGCGCCGGCGCTCGTGTTCCTTCGACCGCTTGTCGGCTTCCTTGTCCCACACGAAGCGGTTCATCACGAAAACGGCCTTCTGCTCCTTCGGCAGATAGCGGATATCCGCCACGGTGATCACCGCGTCCTGCAGATGGGCGGAAAGAACCTGAAGGTCTTCCTGGTCAAGGGCGGCAAGTTTCAGCTGATCCATTTGCTCTTGTTCTGATCCGGTCATGCGTTGTCTGGCAGGACGCATATAAGCGATTTTCTGCCCGATCCCAAGGCTGTTGCCTAATGGGGAATGATGGTTTTGGCAATGTCCAATGCCGCGAAACCTGCGTTACGGCACCATGGGAGCGTCAAGGGCCCTCATCCACCCGCTGGCGCAAATCTGCCTTGATCTCGTCCAGCGTTGCAATTCGCTTGAAGATCCGCCGGCCAAACCAGAGCCCAAAGACGAGCAGGAAGAAGCCGAGCGACGGCCCATAGGGCGCCGGAACGAAGACAACCGCGAACATGGCCGCAAAGGCAAAGCCCAGCTGGATCAGGAAACGGATTGTCTGTGCAGTCATGCAGTCGCTCCAACCTCTTCCCGCAGGCCAATCCAGCGCCACTCAATGACAACCTGCTACCACCCTACCGTCTTGCAATCAGGGTACGCATTCAGGAAAGTGACACCCTAACATCACACGAGCGCATGAGCACGCAATGTTGAAACGATTGATCTGCCTCAGCCTGCTGGCAGTTGGCCTGCTTCTTTTTCAGACGCCGACACAGGTTCAGGCTCAGGATTTTACCGAGAAAGTGCTTGGTGAAACCATCTACGTGCCGGCCTACTCGCGGATCTTTTCTCATCCAAACCGGTCCGACCTTCTGGCGGCGACGCTTGCCGTCCACAATGTCGACCCTGAAGCCACGATCACTCTGCAACAGGTCGATTATCACAACGAAGACGGTACCTTGCTGCGCAAGCTGCTTGAGACGCCCGTGGACCTCGCCCCGCTCCAGTCGAAAACCGTGCTGATTCCAATCAACGATACGACTGGTGGTGTGGGGGCAAATTTCCTGCTCGTATGGTCCTCCGACACCCCTGCCCTCAGCCCCATTGCCGAGGCCATCATGACCAGCGGCAGCGGTGGTCCAGGCCCCTCTTTCACGTCTCGGGGAAGAGTGATCAAGCGGCATACGGCGAAGTAGCTTTCAGGAAACCAGGATATCCATGGGACGGCGTGTTCCCCGCCGTCTCGCCGCGCCTGTCAAGCACGGGTTTGATCTGACGACGACGGCCGTGTCTGCGCAGACAAATGAAGAGGCGCATGGATGCAAGCCCTCAGGCCCTTCAACAGTCTTCCACCGGGCAGAAATGAACCTGCCCGGGCCTCCACAAAGGACATCAAAGCCCTCAATCAGGCCGAGATGCGCTCGATCTTCGCGCCGCAGCGGGTCAGCTTGTCTTCCAGGCGCTCAAACCCGCGGTCGAGGTGGTAAACACGGCTAACCGTCGTTTCGCCTTCCGCAGCCAGACCGGCAATGACGAGCGACACAGACGCCCGCAGATCCGTTGCCATGACCGGCGCACCACGAAGCGCAGAGACACCGTCGATGGTTGCCGTGCGGCCATCCACATGGATCTGTGCGCCGAGGCGGGCCAGTTCCTGAACGTGCATGAAGCGGTTTTCAAAAATGGTTTCGGTAATCCGGCTTGTGCCGCCTGCCTTCGTCATCAACGCCATGAACTGGGCCTGAAGGTCGGTCGGGAAACCCGGGAACGGTTCGGTGGTGATATCCACCGGCTGGATGCCGTTGCCGTTCCGATAAACCTTGAGGCCATCGGCGGTCTGCGTGATGTCCGCACCGGTCTGACGAAGCGTCTCAAGCGCCGCTTCCAGAAGGTCCGAACGAGCACCTTGCAGAAGAACGTCGCCGCCGGTCATGGCAACCGCCATGGCGTAGGTGCCGGTTTCGATCCGATCCGGAACAACGGCATGATGCGCGCCATGAAGGCGCGGCACACCCTGGATGCGGATGGTCGACGTGCCTTCGCCCTCGATCTTCGCGCCCATGGCCTTCAGGCACTTGGCAAGATCGACCACTTCCGGCTCCCGCGCGGCATTGACGATCTCCGTCTCGCCGCTGGCCAGTGTGGCCGCCATCATGACGGTGTGGGTTGCGCCGACGGAAACCTTGGGAAACTCGACGCGCGCGCCCTTCAGCCCGCCTGGGGCCTTGACGATAACGTAGCCGCCGTCGATCTCGATCTCGGCGCCGAGCGCTGCCAGCCCATCGATGAAGAAATCCACCGGCCGTGTGCCGATCGCACAGCCGCCGGGCAGCGACACGCGCGCTTCGTGGCAACGGGCAACCAGCGGACCGATAACCCAGAAGCTGGCACGCATCTTGGAGACAAGCTCATAGGGGGCGGTGGTGTCGACAATTTCACGGGCGGTCAGGTTCAGCGTCTGCCCGGCCAGATCATCTTGGCCGCTGCGCTTGCCGTTGACCGAATAGTCGACGCCATGGTTGGACAGAATCTGTGTCAGCTGGGCAACGTCGCGCAGGCGCGGCACATTGGACAGCGTCAGGGTCTCATCCGTCAGGAGCGACGCGATCATCAGCGGCAGCGCCGCGTTTTTGGCACCGGAGATCGGAATGACGCCATTCAGTTCCGAACCGCCAACGACCTTGATACTGTCCATGTTTTTCCCCGAACGGAGCCACGCGCATCGCGCAGCCATCCCTTTGCATACGTCAAGAAACTCACATCAAGCGTGCGGTCTACACGCAACTTATGGCCCATGCAAGGCAGGCAACCGGCGGCGAGCGGGCAATTTCGAGATTAGGGTGCGGCCCGATAAATGAAGACGGAGTGGGCTGAGAAATGGAAAAGCCGAGTCCGGAACGGTGTGCGAAGCCGGCTTCCTGCCCGGTCAGGCACGATGACGAGACGCAATGACGCCATTTTCGTGTCTTGAGACATCTCCGGATTGGTTCTCCTCAGCGCGCTTCCCATGCTTTGAAATGCGCCGCATTTCTCGCGCTTCCAGGCCCCGAAGTAGACCAATACGCGCAAACCACTTCAACTTCATTTACGGGGCCTCAGCCCAGTCAGGACGTCGGAATGCTTAGTTGGCCTGCCTCAGTCGGCATCTCTGCTCTTGGCAGCAGACTTTCGACGCCGCAGATTGGCCCGCAGGGCTTCCGCCAGCCGGTCTTCGCGGGACTTGGCAGCCACTTTCTCAGCGGTTTTTTCACCGTGCTGTTTACCGGTTTTGTCGCCGTCACTTCCAACGGACTGGTGCTGCTGGTCTTTGTCAGCCATGGCGCGCCTGTGTGATGATGTCGTCATCCACCTGTCTAGCAACCTGCCCGCAGTTTGCCTAGGCATCCTGCGCACTCTCAAGAACACGCGGGATGCATTCACTTATCAACTGGCAAGGTCTCTCCCCCTTCAAGGGCATCCGGGTTTGGGCGCCGTTCTGGTTTCAAACGAGCTCAGGCCGCGCGCCGCACGAAGGCCCGCACATATATGCCTGTGTGGGACGGCACACCTTGCTGTGCCCGGCACCAGCCTCCCGGCCAAGCACCCCACTTCTCCAACCGTCGCCTCCGCCGCCTCGCCCCGAAACCGGCCGCCTCATCAAGCCTGAGAGCATCAGTTCGCTTCTCACCAGAACTCTTGAGATTGCTTAATATCCACAGACGAAACCGGCGCAAAAGCCGAGGCTTTCCGCTGCTATCCTGTCAATCGCCCATGCTTTGTCCGAATGGGGCACAAGTTGGCGGAAAAAATCCCAAAACACTGCTTGCGTCCTAGATGCTCTTATGGCAAAAGCCCCTTCATTCCGGTCGGCATCGCTGATCGGCCCCAGCACTTGCGTCTCGCAACTCAAGCTTTTCAAGCAAAAAGCTCGACGCCGCGCCTGTCCTCAAGGACACGTCAGATGCTGCCGTAGCTCAGGGGTAGAGCACTCCCTTGGTAAGGGAGAGGTCGAGAGTTCAAATCTCTCCGGCAGCACCATCTTAACGCCTTGATTTCACATAACTCTTTGGTATTGATTGGGTATTCGCCAGCCGACTGGTACACATGGTCTTACCTATGCCCCGTCCTATCAAGCACAAAAAAACCGGCGTCTACTACCTGCGAACCCGAGTCCCGAGTGACTTGCGCGAGAAAGCTAAAGGGCGGACCGTCCTGCTGACTGTCGGTCCCAAGAAGGCCAAGGTCACTGTAGGAGACGCCGTAAAGGTCTCTCTTCAAACCAAAGACTGGGCTGAAGCCAAGGAGCGCTTTCGGATCGCCGATATGGACCTGCAAGTGATCTGGGAAAGCCTCCGCAACGGACCTATCAAGCTCAACAATAAGCAGATCACCGCACTTGCCGGGCGTTTCTATCGCATGTTCACCGAGAGCTTGGAGGACGAGCCCGGAAGCGCTGAGAAATGGCAGCAAGTGAAGGCGGCCAATGCTGTTGCGTCCAGCGGTGGTCCATACGGCCGACTGTTGATCGGCAACGAGGCGAAAATCAAAGCCACTGCCGAAGCCCTGGAAAAGCGGTTCGGGCCGTTCCTCGATTTATTCCTTGATCAGGAAGGCCTAGAGGTTGACCCAGAAAGCCGCTTCAGGCTTCTCAGGGCCTTCAAAGACGCAGGCGACCTATCCGCAGACAAGCTCGGACGCAATGCCGAGGGAGATTATTCCCCCGACGCAAATGCAGCCAGATACCCAGCCTGGACATCTCCGGTCTCACAGGAGGATCAGCCTAAAGCCTATGTCTCCATCGGCCACTTGTTCGATCTTTGGAAAAAGCGGCACAAGTCTAAAGGGGGCGCCCTGTCTTCTGTGTTGCGCTGGGAACCCGTTATCGATCAGTTCATCGCCTTTCTCGGCCACGACAATGCGGAAAATGTGACACGTCGTGATGTGGTCAATTGGCGAGAGGAGCTCCTGGACAGCGGCAAGGTCTCACTCAACACCTTCAAAAAAACCAACAGGGCGGCGCTCAATTCGGTGTTTAGGGTCGGAGTAGACAATCTGTTGATTGAAACCAACCCAGTGGACGGTGTGCAAGCTCCCTTGCAGAAGGTCGTGCGGTTGCGCCCAAAGGGGTTTACCAAAGAGGAAGCGGAGAAGATCCTCAAAGCGGCACTAGCAGCCGAAACGGACCCCACGCACATGACTGCTCACACACGCTTCGCTAGAAGGTGGCTTCCATGGCTTGGCGCATATACAGGTGCGCGGATGGGTGAACTGGCGCAACTCAGGAAGCAAGACGTCTACGAGAAGAACGGTCTGCCCTGTATCCGGATCACCCCTGACGCTGGAACGGTCAAAGACAAAGAAGTCCGCACTGTTCCCCTTCACCCTCATTTGGTTACACAGGGCTTTGTGGAAGCGGTGAAAGCCAAGCCTGAAGGATCACTCTTCTATTCAAATAAGACCAAAAGGCGCGAACCTTGGGGTGTCACGCGGGACAATCTCGCAAAATGGGTTCGAGAAAGTGTCGGCATAGATGACATGCGCATCAAGCCAAACCACGCTTGGCGTCACCGCTTTAAGACCGTCGCAGATGCTGCCGGGATTGAGATGAAATATCAGAACAGGATTACAGGCCACGTCGCAACCAGTATGGGCGATTACTACGGTGACAACGAGGAAGAGACCCTATTCCGAGAAGTCTCCAAGCTGCCTCGGTATCTCGACCAGCGAATTGAAGACGTGTAAGGCCAAATCAACGCTGCACCACTGCCGACGACCCTTTCTGCTAAGAAGGCTCCCTCTCGGGGTGCTTACCGATCACCAGACCATGCATTTATCAGTCACTGAACTTCCACATTCTAATCAGTGAAAAAACAACAGTTGCCAGCTTTGTGTAGACCAACCGTTGGCAACTGGTTTTCTGATTGTGCCTGAACGCTGGTCAGCTTCAAGCCATGCCGCCATGCATGAGACACAGCCTTCCCCCGGTCGAGCATCATTTAGCCCAGCGCCGGGCTGCTCACGTTTTTGCACTCTTTCAGACAAGGGGTGATGACTATCATCATCAACACCCCTACCCTCCAAGCAAGCGCACAGCCAACAGTCAGGGCACGCAGACCATGAAGCTCGAAGCCCTACTTAAAGCTTACCTCAAAGCTATATCTCAAAGCGGGGGGGGTAGGAGCTCCTGCTTATATGGGGGTTTTTAAATACTCAATACTTTCAATGCCTTATACCGAATCAATTTGTCAGGCGTTTTAGACGTGTATGGGTCATCCCCAGCTGTTCGTCCTTCCGTCGGCAACCTGCTCACCCCACTTTGCGGCCGTTTGGCTTTCATTCCACCAAGGCCACTTCTCCGCCACGGGTGCAGAAATCCAAATTAAGAGTCACTGTGGGTATTCAGGAGCCTCTCCGCTAGGGCACCGGCTTACACAGCCCAAACGCCTCTCCGTGGACTCCTCAGGAAGCTTGAGGGTCATTCCTGGGCGGCAAGCGCCCTATAGACCGTCGCCTTCGATAACCCCGTCCTGGACATGATCTGAGGAATGGTGAACTCCTCCTCCTCACGCATCGTCCTGATGGAGGCGACCACGTCAGGAGTGAGAGCAGGCTTGCGACCGAACTTGGTTCCCTTGGCCTTCGCCTTGGCGATACCGTCCATCTGTCTCTCCTTGCGGATGTTGGTCTCGAACTCTGCGAAGACGGCCAGCATGCCCAGAAAGGCCTTCCCTGCAGCGTCCCTTGTGTCGATGGACTGATCCAGAACCCTGAGGGTCACCCCTTTGCCTTCAAGCTCTCGCACAATCCTGAGGAGGTCCTCGGCGCTGCGGGCAAGACGGTCGATCCGGGAGATCACCATGGTGTCCCCTTCACGCAGGTACTCAAGGCATTGCTTCAGCGCTGGGCGGTTTGCATCGACACCAGACTTCTTCTCCTCGAACAGCTTGTCGACACCAGCTGCTTCAAGCTTCTCCTTCTGGACGTCCAAGGACTGTCCGAGGGTGGACCCACGAGCATATCCCACCAAAGCCATTCTCAAAACTCCTTAGATGAAACGAGAATGAGCTTATGAGACATGAAAAGAGACACGTCAAGAGATTGTCTCAGAAGCTATAGTTTGTGAGGTCACGAGATACCATGAACCTCCTATGGCTAGAGACGATCAAGCTGTTTGATGATGGCATCTATAGGGGTGCCATGAGCAATACCCGAGTTCATTTTCACAAAATAGTTGGTGGGCTGCTCCACTCCACTCGAACGGCTGTATACGGCTCCGTGCTGTTCTAGCTCGTAGCGATAGGAGTTAATCATACCAATAATCCCTGGTCGTAATTCATCAGGTGATCTGAAGGTCTTTCTGTTTCCTTCCACTGATGTTGGCTGCGAATAACGCCCAAAATTAGCAAAGACCGGCCCACCGGAGAAACCAGGGTTATTCATTCCGTCAAGAGCTAAGATTTTCACGCCATTCGAATCTTCAACGAAGCCAGCGAGTAGCCCGCCCTTTACCAGGGGATTAGGGTGCTCACGAAGTGCTCTATTGTGCAATCCATGAGGAAACCCGAGAAATATTATTGGCGCGGATATTACCCCTCTCGCTATGAGCGTTTCGCCTAATCCTAGATCAAGGCCATCAATACTAAATAATGCAAGGTCGTATTCAGTTGAAAACCAGACATGCGAGACTTCGCGGAGTTCTTCTCCATTCTTTCCTAAGAACGCAATTTGGTCGCCATTCTGCATGTTTTCGACAGCGTGTTTGGCGGTAGCCCAACGTCCCACGAGACCGTTGTCTACCCAAAACATTGTGCCACGTGCGTTTGCGTACCGAAGTTGAACTACGCGATCCATCTCAAAGCTAGAAACAACGGGCGGCAACTGCGTATACACCTGCCCCAACAATCGCTGAATGTTCATAAGTAGCTCCCTTTAGTATTTGCTCACTCATATTGTGTCACTGCATGTAGTGGGAGGGGGGATGGTCATTTGTTTGTTCTTCTATTGCCCCCTCAGGAATTTGCACCAAAAACATTCCGACCCCTCACCCGTCTTCGGTGAAGAAGTCCTCGTCCAGCCGCTGGATCTGGGGGGGCTGCTGTGAGCGGGTGCCAACACCGTGTTCGATCATCAAGTCGGCGAGCCTATTGCCGTCGATCAGGATGACTCTCTGGGGCAGATTGCGAGCATACTCAACGGCTCCCCTTGAGAAGCCTGAGGTGGTCACACGAACACACCTTTGGTCGCTCCCAGCCCCACCAGAGAGCCCACAAAGCCCTACACCTCTGGGCGGCCGATGGAGTTGTCCTCGCCGTACCGCTTGGCCTGGACATAGATCCTGTCGAGCCCGAGCCGATCCTCATTGATAACACCGTCAATACCGCCATCGCCGGACCGTCCAAGCTGCTCGGCTGCATTCTTGTGAGAGCCGCCGTAGCCCCTGGCGACCAGAAGGTCGACGATCAGCTTCTCAAAAAAGACCGGTGAGTTCTCCCTGATGCGATCCAGAAGGTCTGCCCTGAGGGCCGCATTGAGCGACCAATACGCCTGTTCGATCTGCTCCTCCGGCGTGGCGGCACTGCCCTCCGCTTCTCCTTGGTCTGCAACGTCCTGACTGCCACCGCCATTTCCTGACTTGCTACTCTCATAGAACTCGACAAACTTAGGGATCTGCATCAGTGTCCGGGTGTCCAGACGCTCCGGACTGCTTGCGAGAAAACGCCTGCCAGCCTCGGAGGCAACGAAGTGGCCACGCGCGGGGCTATTGATCAGACCGGCCTTGCTCATATAGAACTTCGCCCAGTGGACCCTGTTGTGTAGCACCCGCTGACGACCGCTGGGGAGCAGCTCCTCCTGCTCGTCCTCTGACAGCCCGAGATCACCGGCGATCCTGTCCGCCAGATCCGGCACCCGCTGTTCGCTCTCAGCGGCGTAGCGGAGGACTGGAAGCATCAGGGATTGGTAGTCAGGGATTGTCATCTCTGTTCCGACTTAGGCTCTTGGATGATCACGACGCCAGGGATGTCTCCAAGCTCATCACGCAGCTTAGTTTTTTGCTCACGTGGCAAATCAACAAAACCGGTCAACGTGTCTCTAGGCTGTTCTCTTGAGAGCGTATCAACGTAGATTGGGGCAGCATCCAAGGGCTGGTACTCCTCTAAATTGAATGGCTCAGTCTCTTCATCTAACAGGTCAGGTTCGTCGTATTCGATACCGTCGCTTTCAGCTGGATGACCAACTTCTTCAACTATCTCCAACACGTGTTCC
The DNA here is from genome assembly GCF_008107695.1 of Stappia sp. BW2. Classification (GTDB taxonomy): domain Bacteria; phylum Pseudomonadota; class Alphaproteobacteria; order Rhizobiales; family Stappiaceae; genus Roseibium. The sequence continues at coordinate 696,730 of NZ_VIRG01000066.1, forward strand.
AAGTCTGGTAGTGCAGCCACTCGCGCTTTCAAATAAGGCCGTGCCTCGACGTCTGCTGGGACAAGTTCTCCCCGAATGATTGCAGCGATGCGCTCCGGAAGCGACACAGGTTGATCAGTGCTTTCACCAGACCCTGGGCAAACCAGTTCGTGCCATGGTCGAGAGATCAAACCAACCTGCCTAAACTGTGTGCCTGAATAGCCTCTTGGGGTCCGGTAGATACAGTCTTTCACGTCGTCCGCTGTAGCAAAGCTGCACCCCCAGAGATTAATGGGATCGCGTCCGTTGGAAACCAGCTCAGCATCGCTCTGCTGGAGATGATTGTAAAAAACATAAAGGGGCGGCACCCGGGCTTTTGATGCTTCGTCGATAAGCCGGTTCATTTGGAAGCGAGGCGAACCAGAATCATACTTGTGGAGCAGGCTCCCATACTTTCCGTTCTGGTAGAGTCGTTTGGCTTGAATACGGGCCTCCGCGAACAAACTCATGGACTGATTAGCAAAACACCACTGCCAATCAGCGCCGTTCTTGCGTTCCTCCGCGGGTTTGAAGGGAACCACCGTAACGATGCCTGGCGCTTTTTCTGCTAGTTCGAGCAAAAGCAATTCAGTGATCGTTGTTTCCGAGAACATGAACCGACGGGATCTCGCCTGTCCCAAGCGTTTCCAGATCCAGGAAGACCGTTCCTTGAACAAGTGGCATAGATGGTCCGTGGCATTGCTGGTCAACTTCCAGACCTCCGCCCTTTCTTCGCCTTCGGTGCGACTGCCCGCTCCGCCTTGATGCGCTCCAGAAGCATGCTGGCGGGTTCATCATTGGGGTTCTGCGGCACAAGCTCGCCCCGGAAGGCCTTTGCGAGAATGGCTTCGTCGAGCTTGTCCGTTAGCGCTAGAGCCCGCTTGGCTTCGGCGGCCAGCCGGTCGATCTTGCGGAAGGCGCTCTCGATGCAGCGGACGATTTCTTTTTGTTCTTTGAAAGGAGCTACCGGGATCACAAGTTCTCTTATTGCACCCTGAAATATATTCGGTTGGCCGGTTTGCTTTTGACGTTGCCTTATTTGTTCTTGTAGCTCATCTGAACGAAGGCAAAGCGAAATCCAATGGCCATTTTCTTTCAAGGGTCTAATTATCGCCACGCTTCGAACAAAAGCGCAAATGTAGTCAGCTGGCATAACGCAAGTTCTACCTACACTACCTGAACACGAAAGCAGTACATCTCCTACTTCGACAACGAGCCTTCTGGATATCCTGTTGTACTCTTGCTCCGGAACGTAATCGATTTTACTGAGGTCAAGATGTCCATTTTGAACGTTGCGAGCTGACAACAGGGGAACGCCATCGTCTGTCCGCAGCGGTGTTTGATGCTCGCCATCGGTCACGAACTCGGAAAGATGATCAATAGAAAGGAACTTCCACCCTTTTGGTAGTTCCTGATCAGGTTGGCTAATTGGACTAGGTTCAGTGTATTTTGCTTTCCACGCAGTGCCCTTAAGTTTTTTTCCTTTTGAGATCGCCTTTTCACGCTGAATCGTTTCCCAGGCGGACCTACGCAATTCACGAAAGACGGTTTCAATATCTCCAATTGCGCCAGTTTCGTTTGTTCTGCTTTGCCGCCAATCCTTCGTCAGCTCCCCGGAAAATGCCTTGGCGAGCAGCGCCTGTTTGTAGCGGGTGACGAGGGTGTCGATGTGGGCGAGGTCCTTGCGGGCGTGGGCGGATCTGGCGCTCAAGGCGTCCAGCTTGGCGACAATGCGTTTCTGCTCCTCCAAGGGAGGCAGAGAGATCTCAACTTTGGAGAATGCCGTCTGCGGTAAGTGCTTGATTGTTGTCCCGGTGAAATGGCGTTGCAACTTGCCACTATCTGCCAGAAACCTCAGATACTTGCATGCAAGCGAGGATGTCACCTTTGAGTGGAATCGCGCACGCATCAGCGCCTTTTGAAACTTCAAGGCGGTGTGCCCATTCCTCCAAACAGCACAACGCCCGGGCTCACCACCCTCGCAAACCATCAGGTCGCCATCACGAATATCAAACGTATCGAGTTCCTGTTCAGTAAAGCGCATCTCGAGAATATCGCTAAGGTTGAAACTCTCCCAGCGGACATTGACGTTTCTAAGGTAAGGCTTCGGTTCACCTTTGTTTTTGTTCTTGTCCAACATCTTGCCAAGCTTGATGTCGGCAATATCGCCAATACAAGAACCAACCCACCCCTTCGGCAACTCACTCATTCCACCGCCTCCGGAGCCTCTGCAGGCGCCGTCTCTTCCAGCTCCGCACTCAGTGCCTCGATCTCCGTCATCGCCGCCTGAAGGTGCCCCAGAATGGCCGCAGCGATGTCTTCCGGCTCGGTCAATCCCTCTTCCGCTTCTTCCTCGGCCTCCCGCAGCCAGGAGATGTCCAGATTGTCTCCCCGGGTTTCGATCTCCTCGCGGGTGAAGCAGCGCCAGCGGCCATCCACTCCCTGATCTTCACCCCGCTCCTTGCCGGTGGCATCCGTACCGAAGGCCGTCTCGAAGTCCCTGAAGTGGTCTTCGGTCAGCTGGTTGGTCTTGCCGAATTTGGGCATCTGGGCGCGAAGGTCATAGACCCAGACCTCGTCCGTGTTGCCCGTCTCGGTCCGCCCCCTCGTCAGGAAGATGACGTTGGTCTTCACCCCCTGCGCATAGAAAATGCCGGTGGGAAGGCGTAGGATGGTGTGAAGGTCGCACCAGTTCATCAGCATCTGGCGAAGAGCCTTGCCGCGCCCATCCTCGAACAGGACATTGTCCGGCACGACGATGGCCGCCCGGCCGCCCGGCTTCAGGGATCGGATGCAGTGTTCCACGAAGGGCAGCTGATAGGAGGAGACCGAGGCTGTCACCGTCAGGTCGTCCCGTGTCGGAGCCCCGCCAGCCGGGCCAAAGGGAGGATTAGTCAGGATCAGGTCCGCCTTGCCGAGGGTCTTGCCCTTGTCCGACAGGGTGTCGCCCAGATCGACATGGTCGCTGTCGAGGTCATGCAGGTAGAGGTTCATCAAAAGCAGCCTCAAGGTGCCCGGAACGTTCTCCATGCCGTGGAACGCCTGATGCTTCTGGAAGGCTTGTTCCTGCTCGCCGAGAGTGAAGTAGTCGTCCGTCTCCTTGCGCATCGCCTTGTCAGCCGCGATCAGGAAACCGCCCGTTCCCGCTGCCGGGTCCTGGATCACCTCGCCCGGCTTCGGCTGCATCAGCTTCACCAGAACGTCGATCAGGACACGCGGCGTGAAATACTGCCCGGCACCACGCTTGGTTTCCTCAGCGTTCTTCTGAAGGAGGCCCTCGTAGAGATCACCGAACTGGTCCCGCTCCTCGGAGAACCAGTGAAGCTCGTCAATGGCGGTCACTAGCGTTGATAGGTTCTGCGGTTCGCGAATGAAGGTCGAGGCATTGTCGAAGATCGATTGCACCATGCGCGGATGGCCGCCTTCCGGGTCGCCCAGCCTGGTGAGGGCTTCCCGGTAGACCCTCAGTCTCTGCAGCGGCTCGGCCTTCACCAGAGCCCCCCCAGCGGTAGCCTTCAGGGATCGTTCCCTGTTCCCGCTTGCGTTCCGCCATCATCTTCAGGAACAGCAGGTAGGTCAGCTCGGTAACATATTGCTGATATGTGATCCCATCCTTGCGGAGAACCGCACAGAGGCGCCAGAGTTTCTGGACGATGGCATTGGCGTTCATGAGCGGACTCGTTCCTTCCCTGGGGCGTTCTCAGCGCCTTCTATCGTGATTCCTTGTCCGCGTGTCAGGCAGCGGGTGTTTCCCAGATCGCGGCGTTGAGATCCTGCAGAACGGACTCGAGGTCTCCATCAAACTCCTCGGCGATCTTGTCGTAGCCCCCCTTGTCGGCAAAGGACCCCTGATCGAGCAATGACGGGTCCGCCACCGGCTTGTCCTTCAGCGCCCTGCCGATCCGGCGCAGCCAGTCCTTCTGCTTGCGTTTCCACTCACGGGAACCTTCGATCCTGGTGATGGCCTCTTCCACCCGCTTCTCATAGGGCACCAGAGGGTCACCCAAGGCAGCCTGCCGGACAAAGCCGATGATATGAGCTGCAATGTCGGCGTTGCGTGCCTTGCCGTAAGCTGCGCGAAGCATGGACTCCGAGTAGTTCTCTTCGTCCAGAGCCGCAGCCAGCTCGGAGAGTTCCTTCCGGGTCAGGTCCCGGGGCCGCTGCGTGACCGCGATCAGAGCCGGCACCTTGTTCATGTTGTCTTTGATGTAGCGCTCGAAGCCTTCGATATAGTCCTCCGGCTTTGTCCCTTCGCCAAAGATCTCTTCTATCCGCAGCAGCTCATCCTCATGGTGCGAGATCACGATATTGTCGCCACCACCACCCACGGGACGGCGTTGCATCAAGTCGACAGCCTTTGGGTGGTCCTTGAGCCATTCCTGAAGCTGGACGCCTGTCTTTGTCGACAGTGTCTGCACGGCTTCTTCGGGGGATTGCCCTGTGTGGTGATCGAAGCTTTCTCGAGTCTCTTCATCCATGCGACCTGTGAGGCTGCGCATGCGCACGATCACCTGTCCGGCGACCCAGTCCTTGTCCTCGTCGTTGGTGGCATTGCTGAGATCGGCAACCAGCTGGCCGAGGGAGACATCCGGCTTCACCACCACGGGGCGCATGTCGGACATCTTCTGAAGCTCGGCATAGAGATCGACCGCGTCAAAGATCCGGAAATGCTCCTTGCCTATTTCCGGGCAGAGACGGGTCGCACGACCGATCATCTGGTCGTAGAGGATGCGGCTTCTGACCCTGCGCATGAAGACAAGATTGCAGATCGAGGGGATGTCGACACCGGTGGTCAGGAGGTCGACGGTGACGACGTATTTGGGATAGCTGTCGTTCTTGAACTTCAGGATCAGGTCCTGGTACTTGTCGACCGATCCCGTGATCTTCTGGACCATGCCATAGGGCACGGCGTCCTTGCCGTATTCGTCCTGAAGAGCCTCCACCAGCAGCCTGACCACATCGTCCGCATGGCTGTCCCTTGCCGCGAAGATCAGCGTCTTGCCCGGCTTGTCGGGCGGTATCTCTGCGGCTATGGCGCGGCAGACCGTTTCATTGAAGGCTTCGGAGTAGACCCGCTTGTTGAAGGTCGCGAGGTCGTAGTCCAGTTCGACATCGTCCGGCAGTTCGAAGAGATCGACGACGCCGGTCTTGCTGTCGATGATCTCAACCTCCTCGCCCCCGCTGTAGTGGATGCCGGCCTCGGCCAGCGCCGTGGTGATCCGCTTCGGCGGCAGGTGATCGTTCAGGAACCCCTCGACGACGGCCTGCCGGTACCCATAGTGGAACACCGGGTGCCCGAAGATTTCCCGCGTGTGCAGCGCAGGTGTCGCGGTCAGGGCGATCTTCACGGCATCGAAGTAGTCAAGCACCTGCCTGTAGGCGGACTGGTAGTCCTCCAGGTTTCGGAAGCCAAGATCACTCTCGCGGAGCTCGGCATCGAGCGTATAGCCCCTGTGGGCCTCATCCACGATGATGCAGTCAAACGTTCCCGGTGTCGGGCGCTGGGCAACGTCAGGCTCGTTCAGGATGCGGGCAATCAGGGACTGAACGGTCGCCACCTGCACCTGATCGTCCTTTTCGGGCACCTTCTTGTCGAGCCCGGCCACCTTGTATATCTGCGCGAAGTTCAACATACCGTCGAGTTCGGTGGTCTCCAAGGCGTCTGTTGTCTGCCTGCCAAGCGCCTTCCTGTCGACCAGGAACAGGATGCGGCGGAACCTCTTGTGCTTGAGCAGACGATACATCAGCGCGATGGCCGTTCGCGTCTTGCCGGTTCCCGTCGCCATCGACACCAGGGCATCCCGCGCTCCGTCTTCAATGGCCTTCTCGACAGCCTCGATGGCGTCTTCTTGATAGGGCCTGAGCTTGCCCTTGCCGAGCTTCTCCTCAGCCAACCCCTGAGCCGCTGCATCGACATCCGTCTCCAGCTTGTCGATGAGGTCCGAGGGCGAGAACCACTGGCGCAGCGGATGCGGCTGATTGCTTTGGCGCCGGGTGTCCAGATACCAGATCCCGGACTTCACCTTGAACTGGCGAATGAAGGGACGCCCGTTGGTCGCAAATATGAACGGCACGCGGAACGCATCACTGAGTCCATGCTTCCAAGGACCGCCTTCTACGAGGTTTTCCAGTTCGAGCAAGATGCCTTTGGCGTAGCGTTCGGTCTGTGTCAGCACGCCGGGGACATCGACGGATTCCCGCTTCGCCTCGACAACACCGACACAGGTGAGCCCCACGAAGAGCGCATAGTCGACCGGTCCCGTCTCGGTGGGCCATTCCGCGATGGCAAGGTTTCGTCCGGCTTCAGGTCTGGCCCCCTTGGAGTAGCGCAGAGTGGCAGTGTCCGCCTCCCAGCCCATGTCGGCGAGCTGTACGTCGATGATGCGACGGGTGTCCTTCTCGTCCAGATCGAGCTTGCCAGCGGCCTCGAAGGCCAACTTCTGGATGAGGACCTTGTCCTGTTCAGGTGCTTCCTCAGCTTGCTTCTGGAGGGCTGCAAGCTGTTCTTTGAGAGCGACCGTGTCCTCTTCCAGCTGAACGGCAGATTGCTCCCAGATGGTGCTCTCCTCAGACGCCTGTCGAGCCAGCTCTTCCGCTGCCTCCCGGGCCTTTTGGAATTCCTCGGCCGATGCCTGCGCCGCCACCGCCGTGGCTTCGGCCTCCCGAACCTTCTGCCTGAGGGCTTCAAGCTCAACCGATGCTTCGGCCTCCACATGCTTCGGGCTGCGTGGAGGAACGAAAGGCCCAGCTTTAAAGGACGGGTCCTTGCCATATGTCCGCCTGTACCAGACACCAAGAGAGCGGCAGAACTTCAGTGCCGCAAGGGCCTCCCCTGCACTGCCTCCGATCTCGTGGACGGCTTCATTGCCCTTTCGGCGTACCGCGTGGAAGACGTCAGCGACCTCCCGGGGGATCACCTGGCTTGCAGCAAGGCGCCTCAAGATCTCGTTGGTGCCGTCCTTCGACGCGGGATCGTAGTGACCGCTGAGAGCCGCAACTTCCTTGACCATGTACTCCGCGAACTGCCTGCTCTTGATGAGGGACGTGTTCGCATCCTCTGCGAAAAACCGCTCAGCAAGGACTCCGAGCCGGTGAAGCTCGGGGCTGAGAGGTTGAAGATGGTCGAAGTTCGCGGACGACATAAAAGAAACCAAGGCTGATCAATGCCTTACAATTTCTGAGAACACCCTCAAGAGTCAACAACCTTTGTTTCAACCGCTGATGTCTGGTTGAGACAGATCAACGGTGGCTTTGATGCCCTCGAACAGTTCGCTATTTCGGACATTGGACTTAATTTTTTTGAAACCCACATTGGAAGGCTTGTTGCTATGCCATTTCTCATCCGCCTAATGGGATTTCTGGTTCTGCTTAGCTCCGCATCATCAGCGTTTGCAATAGTCCCAGTGGGAGGACCGCCCTGGTACTGCGTACCGTACACCGGATGCGTCGGTGACGCCTTGTGCCGCTCAGAGTTCGGACCTCCGAAAGGGTTTTCTCTCCGTCGTCTTGAAGACGGGCAGCAAAAATTTCTCATGGAAGGGCTCCACGGAGACGAACGGATTGCCGAGATTTTTCCATCGTTGGAGGCCGCGCAGCTCGCGACTGAAGCCGATGGTGTGGACGAAGGTGTCCAAATCGTCCTTGTTCCAGACGACAACATGGCGGACGGCTTAGGGTTTACGGTCTACAGCGTAGCATCACCTGACACTGGCAAGAGACGGATCGTCGGGGAAGTCCTGAAAATGTTTTGCGGTGACAGGATGCCGGATCGCTAAACTCGCTTGACTTTACCCCATGCGCCGGTCGCCAAAAATGCGCCTTCACTCCTCAGAAATGCTGTGCGAGACTAAGTGCTGAAGGCTGGTCCCCTGTGGTGGTACACAGGGCAATCAGACCAAAGAAAAAAGTTGTTTGATATCAACACGATATACCTGCCAAGTCCTGAGTTCAAATCTCTCCGGCAGCACCATCAAGACCTCAATGAAATCAATAACCTGTTGAAACAACAGGGCTTATCTATCCGCCTGTTCCATTGGACGGTTACAGTGGAGCTATGGAAAAGATGGCTGGACACACCCGCTTGTACCGTCGCGGCGCAATGTACTATCACCGCGCAGCTATCCCTCAGGATATCAAGACGACCTACCCTAAGTCAGAAGAAACATACTCTCTTGGTACGAAGGACTACCAAGAAGCCCTCCGCCGCGTCAGGCAGGAAGCAGTGAAGGTTGATCGCCAGTTTGATGAGCACCGTCTAGAGCTGACCAAAGCCGCTCAGCCTGCCCTTGAAGAGCTCTCAGATGCGCAGATCGACCTTATCGGCGACATCTATTACGCCCACCTTCTGGAAGAGGACGAGGCGCTTCGTGAAGAGGGTTTCGAGTCCAAATCGTTCGAGGAGCATGCCGACGATATCGAAGAGCTAGGGTGCATCAATCGGTTCGCCTATGCGCGTGGAGAAGACACAGAGGGCTTCTTCAGGGATGAGGCGGAAGAGGTTCTCAGCTGGACAAATATCAATCTGAGACTCGCCCAAGCGTCTCCCAGTTGGCGGAAGCTCATCAGGAAGCTGCAAGCTGTCACCATCAAGGCCAATGAAGGGAAGGCAGCCAGAAACCGTGGCGATGTCGTCGAGACGCCCAAGGTGCAAACTCAGCAGGTCTCGAAGCCCAGCACTGCCCCGCTGCTGTCTGTAGCAATCTCGAACTGGATCCGGGAGAAGTCCCTCGCCTCTTGGGGCGAGAAGACCGCTGACGATCATCGTATCTGGGCGGACCGGTTTATGCTGATCGCTGGCGACCGTCCACTGGACGAGTATGCGAAGGCTGATGGAAGGGTTTTCAAAGACGTCCTGTTGAAGCTTCCTCCGAATTGGACCAAGCACCCACAAATCAAGGACTTGCCTATCACAGAGGCCGCTGCAAGAGCCTCCGAGCTTTGTCTGCAGCCGATGAGCATCACCAACTGCAACAAGGTCATTGGCTTCGTCTCAGCGTTCTGGAACTGGGCTGCAAACAATTTCGACGAGGTGGACAAGAACCCACTCCAGGGCCTTAAACTCCGCAAAGAAGCAGCTGCATTCGAAGAGCGAGACCCCTTCTCAGTCGAACAACTGAACCGGATCTTTCAGGCGCCCCTCTATACCGGCTGCAAGAACGCGAAGGCGTGGCGGACCAAAGGCACGCATATCCCGAACGATCTGGGTCTTTACTGGGTGCCTTTGCTGTCCCTGTTTACTGGAGCCCGATCCGGGGAGCTTATCCAGCTCTATGTGAGCGACATCAAGACGGAAAACGGGGTTACCATCCTCGACATCAACAAGCTGGAAGACGACAAAAGGCTGAAGACCAAAGGCTCCCGAAGACGGATTCCAGTTCATCGAACCCTTATTGATCTCGGCTTCATGAAGTTCGTCGATCACTGCAGGGGTGAGAAGCGTACACGTCTCTTTCCGGAGATGGTCAAGGGAAAGGATGGTTACTACTCATTCCCCTTCTCCCGGCAATTCAGCCGCATGTTGGTGACCTGCTCCCCTGAAAGTTCCTCGTTTTGAGGTTAGTCTGTTCCCAATTGAAGGAAACAGACGATGAAGCGATCCAGGTTCTCCGAAGAACAGATCATTGGCATTTTGAAAGAGCATCAGGCTGGTCTTTCGGCCGCCGAGCTTTGCCGGAAATACGGCGTCAGCGATGCGACGTTCTACAAGTGGCGCTCGAAGTATGGCGGCATGGAAGTGTCTGAGGCCAAGCGCCTCAAAGCACTTGAAGAAGAGAACGCAAAACTGAAGAAGCTGCTCGCGGAGTCGATGATGGATGTGTCGACGCTTCGCGAGATGCTCGGAAAAAACTTCTGACGCCCGGTTCAAGGAGGAGTGCCGTGAGCTGGGTAATCGAGACCAAGGGCTATTCGCAACGCCGTGCTTGCGGGCTGGTCGGCATCGATGCGCGTGTTTACCGGTATCGGTCGACCAGATCCGACGATGCTGACCTGCGCCGGAGGCTAAAGGAACTGGCCTTGGAACGCAGGCGCTTTGGCTATCGCCGGCTGCACATCCTGCTGAAGCGCGAAGGCATTGTGGCCAACTGGAAGAAGGTCTACCGGATCTACCGGGAAGAACGTCTTACGGTGCGCAAACGCGGCGGGCGGAAACGAGCCCTGGGAACGCGAGCACCGATGGCTGTGCCGCAGGCCGCCAATCAGCGCTGGTCTCTCGACTTCGTCTCCGACGCTCTGATCGACGGCCGCCGGTTCCGTATTCTGTGTGTCATTGATGACTTCAGCCGGGAATGCCTGGCAACCGTGGTCGACAATTCGATCTCTGGTGCGCGCGTGGCGCGGGAACTGGATGGTATCGCGGAACGTCGGGGCCGCTATCCTTTAATGGTGGTCAGCGACAACGGTACGGAACTCACATCAAACGCTATGCTCAAATGGCAACAGGATCGCGGTGTCGAATGGCACTACATCGCGCCGGGCAAGCCGATGCAGAATGGTTTTATCGAAAGCTTCAACGGGCGCCTGAGAGACGAGTGTCTCAACGAGCACCTGTTCCGCAGCTATTGCCATGCCCGGGACATCATTGAAGACTGGAGGATTGACTACAATCTGAACAGACCGCATACGAGCCTCGACGGGCTCACCCCAAACGAATTTGCAACCCAGTCCAACAAAGACCACAACGTGAACAGAGCTAACTTATAAATGCGGACAATTAGGGGAGCAGGTCAACGTCTAGAAAACGCAGGGGATATTCAGACTCAATTGCATGATAATAACATCACTTAATCGCCTCAACATACAATGACATCATCGGACGTGTGCTATCGAAATGAGGCCATTCACGCATCTGAAGAGTAACAGACCCTAAAAACGAAGAGACGAAAAAATTCACAAATCCTTCACGAGATAAAAACTGCGCGATTTTGTCGTAATTCCACCAATTAATATGATCTCCCGAATACTTCGGGACAAACGAAAGTTCTTCGCAAAGATAGTTATAGAAATCGCATTTGCTAAGTTTTTTGAATTTTTCTTTTGCGGCATTCGAATCGATGAAATAAAAATTTTCTGAATTTTCACCATATCTACGGTGCTGCCCTGGCAGTGACCACACGAAGCTTCTTGGTGTAGCAATTTCACGTATTAGATAATGTATTGGATCCAAACTGGTTACCCCGCTTTTGAAAGAAACTCCATGAGATTTAAAAAACTTGTTTCTAAACAAAATCGGACTAGGATCATCTCGCAATACTGAGTAGTAAAATAGATCTGCATTGGGAACTACTAGTCGGAATACTCCGCACTCTTTCAAGCATCTGAAAATCTCAGCAAAGAGAAAAACCACATGATGGTTCTCCAGATGCTCAATTACGTGCGAAATATAGATGATATCTACGGTCTCATCACCGAAAGGGAGCCGTTCTTTTTTACTAATGTCGTATTCAATAAACGCTTCTGGGTCCCAACTATAATGCTCGTTGGAGAAATCTAAGTTGAACCATCCCTCGCGACAAAAATCCCCTCCCCCAATATTAATCTTTACCAGACCGTCTGCTTTTTTATTTTTTCGCGGGTAGCCTGCAACACCACTTCGAATAAAATTATCGATTACTACACGTTCATCGAAACTCATTGAATCCCCTCCTGCGAAAGCTGGCTCTAAGGCGACATAGTTATTTTTCTACCGGTACTTTCATAACTTGTGAAACGCGATCGACTGCAGGTGCCAGCGACAGGCCCTCATAAGTATCATGAACTTGCTTCAAATAACCATCGATAACAAGTTCTCCATCGGTTTTTCGCTGAGTGTAGACGGCCTGTAATATTTTCTTGTATTTTAGGCGATCTTCATTTCTACGGAGCTTATCAAGCTTCCCCTCCCCTGTTGTTGTCAAACTTGTTTGGTGGAGGTCTGCTATGTACAAAACTTTTTTCAGATATGCGTCTTTAAGAGGACCTATTATTGCGTCCATCCTACGGGCGAATTCGAAGTCCGCATCGTATCTCACAGCTTCAAAAAGACCAGTTTTCTCAAACAGTTTACGAGCGTAGAAGAAACATGCACCAGCGGGATGTTCATACAAGTTAGGAAACCACGGCTGCAGCATTATCTTGCCGTCCCTGCGTAACCTAATTGTTTTTGAATAAGAATAGAGGTTGTCTGGTCTGTTTTTCATGTACCCAACATGTTGGCTCAGTCTTTGTGGGTGCGAAATGTCATCACCATCGTTAATACATAGGTAGACACCTTCTGATGCTTTAATGCCAATATTCCTGCAAACATATGGACCGTTACTCGCACTAACAGATATTACTTTTATGTTTGCATTGCTTTTTTCTTTAACTCGATGTACTATTGCTAGAGTATTGTCCTCGCTGGCATCGTCAACCACAATAATTTCAGTGTTTTCATAGTCTTGGTTTATTACTGAATTAAGTGCTATCTCGATGGTATCTTGACAATCTTTTACAGGCATAATGATCGATACCAAATCCTGATCACCAGATCTTTTGCTCTTCTCTTCATCAAATCCAATATTGAAAATATTTATTACCCTGTTTGGGTCTAGAATAACTGGGGCTGATATTTTCTGGCGCGAGAAAAAACTGCGAAGATAAGCTGAAGCCTCAACATGCTTAGCAATTGGATCGCCCAAAACTGCATAATTATAGGCAAGAAGTTGAGTTTCGTTAGGCTTTTTTGCATCGATTTGGTCGATACTACCCATGAAATACATAGCTTTACGAACCTGATCTGTATCTAAGGACACAGCAGATGCTCTTGATAAAAGTCTTATCCTCTGATTATTGCTAAGGTTGCTAATAAGAATTTTCTTAGCATCCAATTCCTGGCCAGCATTCCACTTTTCCTGCATATATAGTTCGATTAAGGCGGAGTGAAGCCACTCTTCATCATGACAACACAACACCTCCAGAACGTGGGATGCTTCCTTTTCTCTCTGCATCCTGATTGCTGATCTGATTATTTGCCGTGCCAATAACCCCCGCACACTATTTGGTATGACCGTTTTTTGTGCTATTTTAAGTGTAACATCACGTATATCATCAAAAAGTATGTCATAAACATCAAATTTTATGGATACATAGCAGTTAAATAGATCCCTCAAGTCTTGAGAAAGCGCTTCAGAATATTTTTTTTCCTTTAGATAAGTATTCAATCTATCGTGCGAATATCCCAGCCTTGGAAATTCATTGAATGCTTTCTCAAGTGCTTCATAGTAAAATGAAACATAAAACTTTTCTTCCCTTGCTTCCTGTGCTTCAGGCCCCTTTTCCGCTACTGAACCTTTTCTTATTTTTCTCTTCCAAAAACTTTGGAGCTTTCCCATTACAACGCCTTTTGACCTCGGTTAATATGTGATTACTATCGGGTCAGGGATCATATTGAGATGGTACTTTTGAATAATCTCAATATGCGTCCTGCGCTTCCCCGTAAAGTATCTCTCAGGCATCTTAAAAATTGCCGTCTTCTGCTCGCCCTTTGAATACCAGTTCAGATAGTCAAAAACTGTGCTGGCTGTTCCGGCAACAAGCTGAGGTCTTACCATGTTTGTAAAGATAAAATCTTCGATTGGCCCCTCCCAGTCAACACGTTCGAAACCCCATTTGGATTTCAGGTTATTTAGATGGCCCCCGGTTTCTTTTCTATGTGGAAAATATTTTATAAGTCCGTCAATTCTATCTTTGTATACCCCCAATAACTCCTCGTAACACTTTGGGGATGTTATCTTTGTTTGAAGATGATTTGTTCCTATTATCCAGGTTTCATCTGCTATATTTAAGTCTTGAAATTTTATATCTAATAGATCCGGCTTTATTTTTTCATAATAATCATTCAACGGCACATTAAATTCATATATCGATTGATAGCAAACTCTTTGAGGTCCAAGCAAATTCATTCTAATATTTGCTGATTTCAACAGTTCAAAAAAATGCTTTTTACGGAAGTTCGCGCTGTCGGACTGCAAATTGAGATGTTGGAATGTGTTACGGTTGTTGGCCACTTGCGGCGCAACACTTCCATCGTCAATTAGATATACGAGTTCTTCACCTAGCATCTCAATAACCATTAAGGCAGGCAATTCTCGAATATCGCCGACCGTTAGGCTTGATATATTTCCCCTAATGGCCCCTATTTCTTTTGAAATCGTTTCTTTAAGTTTCCTGATTCCTTGAACCCTCAAATGGTCCGGAACGTTTGGCTTGAGTCGCCTCGCTTGGTCACCAGGAAAATCGTCAAAAACTTTAACGTTGGGCCAACTACTTGAATTTGATTCTGCCAAAATTTGCGAATTCGTATTCTCATCAGAGCCAAGGACCAACCAAAGAGTCGAGTCCTCAGACTTGATTTCACGAGCCTTCCTAGCGAGTTTAGCGAACCGTATCTGCGTGGGAGACTGCATCAGAAACACATGCATCTGCTTCACAACCTATACACGTTTTCTGCGTCGCCTTTTATCACTTTCCTAGTGTCAAAAACGATAGCAGATTTGTTTGCTATCAAATTCCAGTCGATAACGTCATGGTCGGTCAAAATTAAAGTTGCATCGTTTGCTTCTAGACTTTTTTCCAAGTTTTCCGTCACACTAAAATTACAATCCTCTTTCGAAATCGTTGCGACGGGATCATATACAGTTACGTTTGCGCCTAAATTTTGTAAATTTTTAATCACATCCAGAGATGCACTTTCTCGTGTATCGGATACATTCTTCTTGTAGGAAATTCCAACAATAAGAATAGAAAAATCTTTCTGAATAGGATTTTTTTCCTGAAGTATTTTTAGGGCGTGAGAGGCAATGTATCTAGGCATTCCACTATTTACGTCGTGAGCTAGCGAAATAAATCTACCTTCCATCCCTAGCAAAGATAGTTTCCAATTCAGATAAAGCGGATCAATTGGTATACAATGCCCCCCAATCCCAGGTCCCGGCAAGAAAGGCATAAAACCAAAAGGCTTGGAAGAAGCCGCTTCCACTACCTCCCAGATATCGATATCAAGATGCTTTAGAAGTACCTTCATTTCATTTACGAATGCGATATTCACTGCGCGAAAGGCATTTTCATATATTTTTGTGCACTCAGCAACAGCAGAGCTTGAAACTGGATATACTCTTTCAATAAACTTCGAGTAGAAAAGCTCCGCAGCGGATCGAGAGTATTTATCATCTGCACCAACAACCTTTGTGATTGTTTTTGTAGTAAAGTTTATATTTCCAGGATCTTCTCTCTCCGGAGAATACGCAACGAAATAATCTTCTCCAACTACCCTACCAAACTCCGGAGCCGCTTCAATCAAGTACTGTTTTGTTGTACCCGGGTAGGTAGTTGATTCAATTACAACGAGCTGATCAGACCTCGAATGAACGAGCACGCTCTTTATCGCCGCAGCAAGGGGAGCTAAGTCAGGCTGGTGTCTTTGATCCAGCGGTGTCGGTACGCATATCACGACTACATCTGCTTCACGAATACTGGAGAAGCTATCCGTAACGATCAGACTTTCGGCTTCGATATGTGACCAGAGTGAATCGTATCTCCATGGAGTAAGAAATGGCCTACGATCAAGTAAATCATGTATGCGGTTTTCATTAATATCAACCCCGATACATTTTTTGAAGCCCGCGCTCAAAATAGTTGCCAGCAGCGGGATCCCAACATATCCTAAACCGACTACTGCAACTACACTAGTCTTATTATCTATCTTCTCTAACAAGCGTGCCACACCCATTATATTTTCTTCCTTTTAGCTATCTTCTCTACCAGTGTCTTTAGTTCCTCTGATATATGAGCGTACACGTGCGGCTGATAATGTCTTATGCTGTTTGTTAAGTCTTCGGGTGAATTGATGTATGGTTTCACGTCTAAGATCGAACAGCGTTCTCGTCTGCTTGCGAACTCGATTAAGGCTTCATTCATTTCTCGGTGACGTGATACAGCAGCTCTCTCCTTTGAGGGCCGATAAGCAACCTCGCCTGCATTAACAAAAACAAAATGTGTATCCGGCATTTTATCCATAATAAAATCTATATTTACTCTCATAATATCTTTCGTTATTTGGCCTGCATGAAGATAATTTTCTTTTATATTAGCTTTAAAAGCATCCAAGTGCTTTGATTGAGAAGGAAATCTCTTTTTATAGTAATTGATAGTCTCATCTTTTATTACGTTATTGTATCCACCAAAAGGTACAATGTGCCCATCCTGAACATTGACATACAGCTCTTGCGTAAAATCCATCAATAGACTCCATATCAGAATATCAGGCTGCTCCTCAAAGATCTTCGAGGAAAATGCATTCTTGTCCAGGAAGGGCCAACTTCCGACAATGTCATCCTTTTTTTCTTTGGTTAAACTCGATTGTTGAATCAAGAAGAATGAGTGGTCATGATGAAAAGGTATTCCTCCGTTCGTGGTACCATTGATCTCAGTAATTACGTTGAATTCATCTTGATTCAGACCGTTAGTGATCCGCTCAAGGTCACAACCACCTTTAAAAAATATTGTAACTTCTTTTTTAACCGTTTTGAAAACGATTTCTTTTTCTTCAATTTCTAGCCAGTCGACATCTAATACGGAGGTCAGGTCAGACGAAACTGGGCCTACGACATCAATCTTAGGGCTACCTAGGTATTCACGGTAAATGAATTGCTCAATACCTGAGTTCATCATTCTACACGACCAAACAAAATCCAACAGTTCTCTTTTCACGCGATCCAGGGCGTAAAATCCAATAATACCAGAATTTCCATACTTATCCTTACATGATATAACTGCAGTTTCTATTCCCTCATCTTTCAGCAAGGAGTATGCTTCTTGACGTTCAAATCTACGCTTCGTAAAATTCAACTGATTTGTGCGATTGACCAGCTCTAACACCCTATCGATATGCTTAAGTGGCGCATTATCGACAGTTAACACTATTTCGGAGTTTCGCAAAAATTCTTCGTTGTTGTGATATTCTCTTTTCGCCGTGCTTTTTTTCTCGTTAATTTTGTACTGCTGAAGCCTTGTAAATTCGCCATCGTTCTTTCCTTCTACGTCGAAATATATCCCAATTTTCGATAATTCAGACGCATCCAAGACGTTCAAATCAGAACTATAGTATTTAGCCTCTTCGAGGTTTTGCTTGAGGTCGTCAATGAACAATACATTTTCGCTTCTCAGGCCCACCTCATGAATAAGACGGTTAATTCGAGGCCCCTTAGGTGTCCAATCAATTGAGGGAAAAACGAAATAATCATCAACTAAAAATTCTTTTAATTTGTCTAGCGCTTCCTTGTGGTCGTTTTTAGAACATATCGATGATATGATTCCTTTTGCCGCTAGGTTTTTAACTATTTCGATGCATTCATCTCGAGGCGTGACACCGCCTTCTGTTAAGGTACCAGACCAGAATGTTTCATCCAGATCCCAGATTACTAGTTTAATTTGAGGCTTACGTTCCATGGCACCCGCTTTTGTTCTGAGAGAATCTTATCGAGTTTTAGCTAGAATTTTATACCCGACTTGCTAGCTCATTTCATCCTAACTATTGGCAATAAATTTGTGTAATATCCAGAAATAAACCTGACTGATAAAGCAAACTTATTGTTCATTTATTCCCCAAGCTCGTAGAGGTCAATCTGGTTAGATTCAATTCGTCTTCTGAAACTCAGTAATAGCTTGTATAAGATCTTTAAAAATGGTCTCATCTCTGAAGTGTCCATCCAACCAGGTTTTTCGGGGTTTCTGGTAATCGAGATGCAGGACGCTTTTCAAAGGCAACACCAGCCCACTTTCGCAGAATATTCGACGCATCTGCTTGGCCAAGCGATCCTTGTAGTTTTCCACATAGTCGACATAGACAATTGTCGGCACCCCCGCACTGATCGCATCCATGGCCGCTGTGGACGTGCACGTGATCGCAATGGAGGCCTTCGATAAAGCTTCCTTCATTGAGCAGGCAGAAAACTCAATATTGTCCGGAACATCCCACAGGTCTCCGAAAAGCTCCGGATAATTGTATTCTTCCTTGTGGACGTGCACGGTGTTCTCCGTCGGAAGATGGCGCAACTTGACAACCATCTTGCGCTCGGGATTGGCCAACGCAATTGCCTTGAGCACTTCTGCCATATGCAGCCGGCCATTGTAGCTCTTAGGGCTGATCGCCTGTGCGAAGAAATAGACGTCTCCACCGGCATCGTCTAGAAGACTGGTCGGTTTCATGAAATAGGGATGCCCCCAGGCAACCTGCTTTCGACGCGAACCGCCAATATTTGTGCCATAGGAGTCGACATCTTGCTGGTTGTTGAGAAAAAGAACGTCGAAGTTTCTTCTGTTATGAATTCCCTTTTCGGGTGTAAATTCCAGCCCAGGCTGGAAGGCGATGAAACAGGGCCTATTGTTGCCCGCCATATACCTTCTCTCGTTGACCAGAGCACGAAGTTCCTTGGTCACCTTGCACACAACCACGGCGTCGTAATCGGCGATACTGTCGGCTGAGATTACACGCTCGTCCGCCAGAATATCCGGACCTTTCTCGAGATTGATTTTCATCTGGCGCTCCGAAATGTCGGCCGCATCCCGTGTGTGTGCCATATAGTAGGTTGAGCAGCTGCTCCCGGCTAGGGAAAGTTGCTCTTTCATCTTAGCGGCAAACAAGAGAGTTGAATCATCGTAGAATGGTAGAAGAATTTTCACTTTTTCAAATCTCGCAAAAAGTCCTGAAGCACCTGTGTTTGCCTCGCATCATGTTCATTATTGGCCCGTTCCAGTAACTCGGTCGCGGCTTCCTGCACATGTTGCCCTCTTTGGTCAAGTTTCGACAGATAACCGCCGTGCAAGGCGTCGACAATCGAAATACAAAGTTCGGACATTTTTTTGAGCACGAGGTTCACCAGTTGGCCTTTCAATAACGCATCATGCACGGGACGCTGGGAAACAGGCTTATTTCCCGGCTGAAGTTTTCAGTTTCAGAGTAGAAATCAGTGACGCTAAAAGCTTGCGCTTGCTCTTGAAAGCTCTGGACAAATAAAAGCGTTTTCCGATTGCGAGCAATTCCGATCGCAACGCGTCCGAATTTTCACAACCACGAGCCGCGCTTCGTGTCGGTATTCCCCTTTTGCCTGCCCGGTCCATTGCCTCCAAAACTAATTGACCAATGGACAAGGCAGGATCACAGGCGAATTTTTCACGCCACTTTTGACTGACACGCGGAGGGGTCTGCAAGTCCACTTGTTCAAAATTCCGGAGCAATCCGGAGCCATAAAAATACTGCAACCCATAATCGTCATGGGCTCCAAAATCCGAGATCAGAGTTGTTGGAATTTCCGCATGGATCGCCTCCACCGCAACCGTTGAAGAAATCGTCAGACAATGGGAAGCCCTTGCAAGCAGGGAGGGTGCACGTTCCTCTGTCAAGCGAATATTACCCGGGATCTCATCACCCGACTTTGAAACTTCCTGAAACAGGTGATCAATTGCGTGCCATGTCCGGTGTAGAGTTGCCTTCCTGCCGGTGGCGCGCGCCTTGATAAGAAACTCTTTCTGCGAATAACGCCTAGCCAAGCCGAAAAGCTGTTTAACCATAAACTTGCGCTCATAGTAATAGCGCGGAATGACGGCCTGCTCGAAGAAGACGACGGGCCCGGCATCGTCGGCTCCCGGCAACCTTTCCACCTTATCGAGGAGGGAGGCGTTGCCGAACAGCCTGGCGTTGGAGCTGTCCTGTCCGAATGCTTCGCACATTGCCGAATATGCCTCGACATCCCTCTTGCAGTTCAGCCACAGCTGATCTGCCGGCGTCCGCATGGAAAAGCCGTCGAATGCATAACGCAGGACCAGGCCGGGATAGACACAAATCACCAGTGGCCGCGCACTGCCGATGTCCTCGAGATAGTGGAACAAGTGACGCGTCGACATACCCTCAAGGCACGCCAGAACGATGTCGTAGGACAGGATGTCACCGCTCTGACAGAGATCCTTGATCGTCACGGCCGGAATTGGCTTGCTGAACCCCAACTCGGTTATTTGTTCAACGCTGATCTGCTTCTTCTTACGTGCGCTGACCAATGCGAATTCGACCGAAGCCCCCTGCTTTTCGAAATGCGGTGCTATGAGCCGAACCGTATTCAGGAAGGAATCGTATCCTGCGAGAGCGAGCACACGCATTGGCTTTACTCCACAAAGCCGGCCGCTATCAGATAGTCGCACATTTCGCGAACCGCCCCTTTTCCGCCATCAGCGTTCAAGACACGGTCGGCCACATCCAGCGCGGCAGGATGTGCATCCGCAGGAGCAAAAGACAGTCCACAAATCCGCATGCAGTCAATATCGTTCACGTCATTGCCGATATAAACAATTTCAGTCCACTCAAGCCCTTGTTCCTGACGCCAAGCGTCCAGAACAGGAAGTTTGTCATCAATCTGGTTCATCACCGGCATCTTTAGTTTTTCCGCCCTTGCCAGGACGACCGGATTAGCCTCCTTGGAGAGGACCATCAGCTTGACGTTTCTCTTGCGCAGTAGTTCGAGACCAAGGCCATCCCTTCGGCTGCAGGTAACGGACTCGCGGCCGTATTGGTCCACGGTTACTCTATCATCCGTATGAACGCCGTCGAAATCCGTGATAACCGCCTTGATCTTGTGTGTCTGGGCTGCAGGTTCTTCGAAACGATTGAGCGCGCGCAGGAAGGCCTCGACTACTTCCCAGTCTTCCTGGCTGTCGATTTCCACGGTCGGACCATTGACCGGTACCATCACAGTCGGTCCGCAGAACCGTTCCTTTTTTTCGAGAAAGGACGGTACACGCATCGCATAAATCGCACCGTTTTCCCGATAACGCAGTTTCATGTCCTGACGGCGCTGACGCGGTTTGCTGTGGTCGTGTGTAATCCCCTCAGCGAAACCGTCCTCACCTTCCTGCCAGATGAACCCATGATCTTCCACAACGGAGAGCGCAGCCTTTGCGCCTTTGCCGACAATGCTCTCCAAGACAAGATCGATGTCTTCGGGACGGGTAAAGGCTGACGTGCATTGCAGCATTACAATATAGTCCGGCAAGACACGCCCTTGTGCCTGGATCCATTCGAGCGCGTGCAGGAGTGCCGATTCCGAGCTTGCAGTATTATTGCTCAGCTCCTCTGGGCGGCGAATAACAGTCGCGCCTGCTTCTGCGGAGATCCGCAGAACATCTTCGTCATTGCTGGTGACGAAGACTTCATTTATCGACTTGGCCTGCAATGCTGTTTGGACAGTGCGGGCAACAAGGGGTACGCCTAGAAGAGGACGTATATTTTTGCCGGGGAGGCCGACTGAGCCTCCCCGAGCCGGAATAACAGCAATGACGTCCATTTGACTTAAGACACCTGGCGGATGTTGGTCCCGTGCTTTTCCTCACGCCATTTCAGCTTGTCGCGCTGCACTTTCTCGACATCAAGAAGATCGGATTTTTTGAACTCGAGTGCTTTGGCAACATTGTGCAGATCGCGGCACATACGGCGAAGCCCGTCCGGCTCAAGGCTGGCTGCGTGGTCAGTACCTTTCCAGGTCCGGTCGAGGGTGAAGTGTCGCTCGATATATTCGAACTTACCCTTGCCATAACGCTCGTAACCGGCGGCCCCGAGAGCCATGGCCGCAACGTCAGCGGCAATCCCCAGATGGTGACCTGAGAAACCGATGGACTTGACGCGGTCGCCGTATTTTTCCTGAAGCGTGTTGATTTCCATCAGGCAAAGGTCTTCAAAGGCAACAGGGTATCCGGAGGTGCAGGCATAAACCACGAGGTCCTTGGCACGGCCGTGCTTCTCGTAGAAGGCAATGACCTTTTCGATTTCGTCTCGCGTGGTCATTCCGGTCGAAACGTGGATCTCACCGTCATAGTTCTTGCAAAGAAACTCCTGCAAGACGAAGTGCTGGTTGGTTGCAGACGGCAATTTTATCAGGTTCGGTTTCAGCGCTGCGATTTCCTGCGCGGAAGTCAGGTCCCAGACCGATGTGGAATAGTCGATGCCAGCAAGTCGGCACTCTTCCTGCAGCTCCTTGTGCTGACCGACAGAAAACTCAAGATATTCGCGGTGCGCACCATACGTCGGACCATAAGAATTTTCCGGCACCGGATGCGGGGTGTCATATTCTTCGGGCGTCAGAAGCTCACGATTGTGCCGTTTCTGAAATTTCGCTACATCCGCACCGCATATCTTGCTCGCAACCTGAATCAGTTCCTTGGCGATATCCATGTCGCCTTTGTGATTACAGCCGATCTCGGCGATAACTTTTACTTCAACCATTTTGTCACCTTTTCGGCCAAATTTGAACCTTGGTTGGCATCTAGCTACAAGCCGTTTCGCCTGAATTAGTTGCCATTCCTTTTGCCGCTCTATTCCCATATCCCTGTGGCAAGGACAAGAGCAGACTGGGATTTTTCTTAACACCAACTACTCGTCACACTTGCCTAAAATTTAAACGTCAGAAATGAGTTTCTGTGCTGTTTGAAAACTCTTTCGTCTTTGTGACAAAACGTCGATTGCTTCATGGATATTCATCAACGATTTGCTTTCGTGATCAATATAAAAGCTATAATCAATATAGGCACCCGCGAAAACTGCCTCGACTGTCGCCGTTTTGCGCCGGGACATCTGGGTCGCCGATCGATCACAAGTTATGCCCCAACCGCCATAGAATGGCGTTCCAAAACAATGGACCTCACACCCAGCCAAAACACCCTCAAAACCTAACTGGCTTGAAACGCAATAAACCTTTGCACATGCCTCCAAAAGCACCCAAGGATTGACGGGCTCTGACATGAACCTCAGCCGGCCTTCCAGATGACAGCGTTCCAGCTCGCTATTCTTTTTGGCAAGACTTACCAGTCGGTCTAGGCTGAAATGCCCTAATTTTTGACCAAGCATCGTTTCAGGATGTACTCGCAACAGAATTTCAGAGCCCGGGTTTTCCGAGACAGCAGCCGCCAACATAACATCAAAGCTTTCAGCCGTCGCGCCGGCACCAATAATAGATGCGTCCCCCGCTGTCTGATCTACTACCAGCACCCGCTCCTTTCTGTCTGATGACAAAAGGTCAATTTTGCCGAGATTATCAATCAATGCATAGTTGTATTTAGATAATCGACTCGCGCGCAGATGCTCCATCGCCCGAATAACACTCATTTCGCTACCAATAGATTGACGACGGTTGATGCACGTTTCGACATCACTCGGCCGGGACGCATCATAATAGATACCAGTCCGATCCATTACCATTCCAAGTGGCATTTCCGAGTCACCAGGCAAAATGGACCGTAGAAAGCCATCCTCAAAGGCCACATAAGGCTTTTTAAGCTTGCGAGCCTTTTGTCGGGCCTTTGCTGCAGTAGGCTTGTGCCCCCAGCCCGCGATAGCATCAAGCTGACCTCCCCAATATGCAAGCTTGCAAGCTTCGCCATCAGTCAGTAACTCGACCGCGTCACGAAGGCGCCATAGGCCAGATGTCGCTAGACCAATATTCATTTAACTCATTTTTGCATTGCGATGGAGAACTAGCAGAAACCAGTGGCTAGGATTATGTACGGTCTCGCACATTATAGTACATCAGAACCACTACGGACCAAATTCCGGCCAACAGTAAAAATGCGGCAAGCGAATATAATATCCGGCTTGGATATTGCGCATCTTCCGAGAGCGTCGGCTCAATAAAGGTCGCCAAATATAAATGCTTACTGTCCGCTTCCTGACGAGCCTTTTCTAGACTCGCTAGAGATGTAACATAAAGTTGCTGTGCGAACTCTTCTTCCAACGCCAAGTCCGAATAGTCAGCCAATCGAAAAGAAAGTGCCTTTCTGCTTACATTATCAGGATCACCTTGTGGGGAGACACCAGATCCAAGACGCTTACGCGCACTTGAGATTTGACCCTCCAGGGCCTCGATTTGCTGGTTCAGCAGCCTGATGCGCGGGGAGTCCTCGTCCAAGTAACTCATCAGCGTCTTTTTTTCTGCTTCCCGGCTCGCCCTTTGCTGATCCAATCCGGCAATCATTTCCGTAGCAAGCTTGGCATTTTCCTCTGGACTAACTTCCTGCGTCTCGTTCCTATAAGTCAACATTTGCTTGCGAATTGCTTTCAAACGCGCCTCGGCCTTGGCAACGCTTTCTTCCGCAAACCGGACCGTTTCGCGGCGATTAGCTTCCGACAATTCGTTGACCAACCCCTCACTAAGTTTGAGGATAGCTTTGGAAATTTCGACAGAATCTTCCGGTCGAAACGTGCGCACTTCAACCTGAATGACCCCTGAGGTCGCATCGAAGCTGACGTCAACCATATCGTTCCAGTAATTCAACCGGTCTTCAACCGGTAGATCCTTGCCCATGCTGAAAAGAAAATCTGAAGGTTCTCGATTAAATATGGCTTGAAGGTCCAGTGTTTGAGGCAAGTCCTTAAGCACAGCTTGACTTCTTAAATAGTCTGTAAGAATATAACTATCTGATGATGTTGATTCACTTGCCCCTCCCATGACCATACCAAGTATTTCCGTAGCAGCAACAGGATTAGAACTGCGCACTGAAAACGCCGTCTTGCTATGATACTGATCGCTCGCCCAGAAGAACATATAAACGGAAAAGACGGTGGCCGGGACAGCAACGAAGAACAGGAAGCCAAGCACAATCATTCTATGCCGCCTCTTCGTGACAGACTTTGCTGTTGATCCGGGCAATGCAAGATCTAAAAGTTTTTGTGGATCGAGACCGGACTTCTTAAGCCTCGTTACGAGCCCCCCCTCCTTTATCCTTGATTTGGCAACGCCCCCCCCCTTTTTTTTGGAAGGAAGATTGAAAACCGCACCTTTAGACGTGTCTATTCCATCTTTTTCAGAAACTTTTCCGACCGCGGACATACTCAATCTAACCTTCATTTCAGACCGGACTAGCCTATCGGCGTGCCATGTTGTCGTTATGCATCCTAATTGCATCGTCAATATCGTTGAAATACGTTAGGCTTCCATCTTCTAACACAATTCCAGTCGTACAATATTCTTTGAGTGAGCCATTCGAATGCGAGACCATAATAATATCTGAGCTCTGAAGTTTTTCTTCGAATACCCGTTTACATTTCCTTTTAAAATTGGAATCTCCCACTGCGGTGATTTCGTCGACCAGATAATAATCGAAATCAATCCCCATACTGACACCGAAAGCAAGGCGCGCTTTCATGCCAGACGAGTAACTTTTTACTGGCATGTAGTAGGATTTACCTAGCTCGGCAAAATCCTGCACATAATCAATTAATTCTTCCGTATCGTGTCCGTAGATACGCGCCACGAACCTGACATTTTGCTCGCCAGTCAAAGTTCCGTTAAAGCTGCCTTGAAACCCTAGAGGAAAGGATACATTTGACAATCGGATGATCCTACCTGATGTCGGTTTTATTGTCCCAGCTATGAGTCTAAGTAATGTTGATTTACCTGCCCCGTTTCGGCCAAGCAGCCCAATACTATTACCCCTGGGAACAGTGAAAGAAACATCTTTTGCAATGTAGCGCATCTCCCCTTTGAACTTGAAGCGCTTGGTCACCCGGTCCAGTCTGATCATTTTGGTTCCCGCAATTGCGCGTCGTAAAGCCAAACAAGAAAAAGGCCGAAAACGATCGAAAACACTGAAAGCCCGAGAACATAGGGCATATCTACGTATGAAGCCCGGTAAGTAGGATAGAACCCAGTTCGGAATAATCCAATTACATGAACTAACGGGTTCCACATTAACCATTCCCTAAAAGGGTGAGGGATAGAATCTGGTAAGAAAAATACACCGGAAACAATAAAGGCGGGACGGTTGATAATGCCCCATATTTGCTGATACGTGCTACTAAGATGAAACCAAACTATATTTGCAGCTCCCACGCCGGCCCCCAAAGTTATGGCGATTGTAGAAGCTAAGAAAATAGGGGCAAGATCGATTCGTTCAAACGGAACTGATAGATACAGCCCTCCAAACAATACAATATTTACAACAAATAATGTTGCGGCCTGCAACACGACTCGACCTATGATTGTATCGTATGGCCTCACCACGGGATAATTCAACAAGGCCTTGTTGGCTTCGACTGCAGCACTCACCTGATCTGACGTAGAGCGATACATATAAAACGCCAGATAACCTGTTGCGAAAAACAATGCAAAACTTCGCCCCAGCGGCGGAACCCTAGCGATTGCAGAGAAAACCGTTGTCATAATCATTATGTACAAGACAGGATCCAGCACCGCCCACATGTAGCCGCCGAACTTGTTGCCGTAGCGGGTGGTCATTTCGCGGACGATCAGGGCGAAAGTAATCGCGAATTGGCGTTTCAGGCTCTGGCGCAATGATTCTGAGTGCATGTTGCCAATCTGCAGTTAATGGTCTCTGATGACGCGCAATCAGAACGTCAACCGTCTGACTGGGTTAGACCTTTGATCATTCCAAGTCCATGTGCTGGCTGCTTTTATCATAAAGAATTTCCGCGCAGCAACATAGTGCCAGAATGTCACGATGAAGAAGGCATTTTAAAGGACATGAATAGCGGGCAGTGAATCGGTTTAATGCTTCCACCAAAAGAAGCCAGGTTGGCAGTGGCCGGACTTGTATGCACACCGTCATCTTTTCGCACCCACAAACCTTCCACCCTTTGGCTCTCCGATTATCAAAGCTGGCGCCTCAGGACCTGCGAATAGGCCCGCCATTAGTTTCCCGTTTTAGTCCTGACCAATTTTTTTTCCAAACGAAACCATTCACTTGATGATTGAAACGCTCACCTTCACCCGATCGAAATCATGCTAAACGTCCCGTTTTGGCTTGCATTTCGTCCTGTTCCCGCATATCCCGCACGACCATTCCATTATCAGAGAGTTCCGCGCGGCCTGATTGCTTGAAGCACCATTGTTTCAAGTACGGCTGGAGGAAGGTCAGTCAGGCTACGAACTGGTTGTGCCACCCGCCCATCGTTTTCAAAAGGAATTCCCCATGTCCCGAACCATCGGCCTCGACTTCGGCACCTCCAACACGGTCGCGGTTTCGGCGCAGGGGGTGGGGGCGACGGCGCCGATCAGTTTTGTTGATGGCAATGACAGTTTCACCTCGCTTCCAACCGTTCTCAGTTTTCTCGACCGGGGGCCTGCCAGGGCGTTGAATGCGGAGGTTGGGCCCTGGGCGATCCGGCAGTTTCTGGAGAGTTTTGGGGATGTGCGGTTTATCCAGTCGCTGAAGACGTTTGCGGCGAGCCGGGTTTTCAAGGGTACGGGCGTGTTCGGCGTCCGGTTTGAGTTTGAAGATCTGATGGCGACGTTTCTGCAGCGGGCGTTTGAGCGGGCTGGGGCTGCGTTTGATCCGGCGGCGACGCGGCTTGTGGTCGGTCGGCCGGTGGAGTTTGCCGGGCACAATCCGGATGAAGGGCTGGCGATGGAGCGGTACCGGAAGGCGTTTCAGAAGGTCGGGTTTGAGGACATCCTTTTCGTGATGGAGCCGGTGGGCGCCGCCTTTTCCTATGCGCAGTCGCTGGAACAGGACACAACCATTCTGGTTGCCGACCTTGGCGGCGGTACGACCGACTATTCGATCATGCGGTTTGAAACCGAAGCCGGGCATCTGAAGGCCACGCCGCTCGGCCGTGGCGGGGTCGGCATTGCCGGCGATACGTTCGATTACCGCATCATCGACAACGTGGTTCTGCCGAAGCTCGGCAAAGGGTCGGCATACAAAAGCATGGGCAAGATCCTGGAGATCCCGCCCAACCTCTTTTCCAACTTTGCGCGCTGGCACATGCTGTCGATCTTCAAGACCTCCGACGATTTCAAGGAAATGAAGAAGCTGCTGCGCTACTGCCTTGAGCCAGAGAAGATCGAACTGTTCATCGACCTGGTGGAAGAGGACCAGGGCTACCCGCTTTACAAATCCGTCTCGGAGACCAAGGCACTGCTGTCGTCCGAAGATGAGGCGGAGCTGACGTTTGCCCCGCTGGGGCCCGACTTCCGGGCAACCGTGAAGCGCGCGGATTTCGACGGCTGGATCGCGCCGGACCTGAAGAAGATGGATCAGGCCCTGGATGTCACGCTGGAAAAGGCCGGCCTGAGCGAAGCCGATATCGACCGGGTGTTCATGACGGGCGGTACGTCTTTCGTGCCTGCAGTGCGCCGCCAGTTCGCCGAACGTTTCGGCCAGGAACGAATTTCCGGCGGGAATGAGCTGACGTCTGTTGCCAACGGTCTGGCCCTGATCGGGGCACGCGCGGATGCGGCCGATTGGGCGCTTGCCACTTGACATTGGCCGGCTGAGACTCACGAAAGACTGACGGTTCAAACCGCCCTCCCCGCGTTCAGAACCCCGGCGGCACCTGCAGCCAAAGGCTCACGTCGACAGTATCTCCCGCTGCAATTTTTTCTTTCTTGCGGACCGCCGCCTTGACCGGCAGCAAAAACGAACCGGACGCTTTGTCCGGCCAGATGGTGGTGCTCCATTCGGCCTTACCGATCCGCGCCTTTACCTTGATCATGCCCCAGGCGCTACCCTTGCGGCTACCTGTGAAAAACCGGATCTGATCGGCACAGACAGACGGTAATGTGACGAAAGTCCAGCCACCTGGACCGGCGGACAGCCAAAGTTCGCCGGTAAAGTCCAGCTGGTCGAGCATTGTGTGCAGCCCCTCTTGTGCCAAGCCTTTCCGGCAAAGCATCCGTCTGGCAGGACTGACAGACTTCAGTCAATCAGATTGATATCCGCCATCAGGTCTCCTGCCATCTCCTGAAGCGCGTCGCTTAAGGCTGCAGGGTCCAGCCCGCTTGGCAGACGCAGATCGGCGGAGGCCTTGAACAGGGCTTCGCCCTGCATCGAGCCGGTGACGACTTCGGTTTCCAGATGCTCGATGCTGACGCCCTTTTCTGAAAGGACGCGCGTAATATCGCGCAGGATGCCCGGGTGGTCCTGAGACACCAGATCCAGATGGGCGGACGCCCCTTTCGGCAATTCGGCGCCCGTCTGGTCGGAGCGAAGGGTGATGTCGATCCCATCGGCGGAAAGAGCCTGCAGCTGTTCCACCAGTTCGTCGGCACGCAGCCCCTCGATCGCGATTCGCACGATACCTGCGAATTCACCACCCAGACGGGCCATGGAACTTTCGATCCAGTTGCCGCCCGTGCCGGCGATGATCTCCGCCATCCGCTCGACCAGGCCAGGACGGTCCTTGGCAATGACCGTGAAAACAAGATGAGTTTGCATGATGCCCCGCTTGCGCATTGGATCTTGAAGCCCCTACTAGACAGCCTCGACGTGCTGAAAACAAGGCTGCACTATCTGCGCACCGGCTGAGGCAGTTCGGCGGACAAACGTCAGAATGGCGCCTCGCAAAGTCGGGTTTGCGATGGAACGGACAGGACTCCGCCACTTTGTGGAATTCTCCTTTACGCTCAACGAGGGTCCTGCGGTACCTCCCGTTTTTGTACCGGTTGGCCGAGGTGGCCGACGGTTGCCGAGGGGATGTATCCACGTGCCATTTACGACGCCGCGCTTGCCCCCCCGAAAGGAGACCGGCTGCCCCCTAATCCAAAGGGATGACAAAGACAAACCGGTTCTTGCCAAGCCCCCCCAAGCAAGCTGTGCTTTTGCCGGTTCCGTACCGTGGCTGCCTTGTGCCAAAGGATGTCGCTTTCATGCTTGATCCGCTATGGTCACTCCCCTAAGGTGCCGCCACCTGACGGCGTCCCGTGGAGGGACTGAAAGCCATTCCGGATGAGGTTGACCCAAACAGGGGACCAAGGTCGGAGCTGTCCAAGGCATCAGCAGATCACCCGGCCCGGCCGGCTTTTGCGCGTGTTTGCTTTCATTCTTCCCGACGCCTGTTACCACGCTGCCGATCCGGTATCAGCCACTGGGGAGAGACATGATCAGTCGGACCATCCTTGCAGGCCTTGCGGCCGTGCTGCCAACCTCCGCCTTTGCCCATGGGGGCCATCTCGGTGAACTCGCCGGTCATTCCCACTGGGTCGGGGTCGCAGCCCTTGCAGGTGCCGCGCTCGTCGCCGGCATCATCGCCCTCAAAGACAAGAAGCAGAAAAAAGCCGAAGACGCGCCAGAAGCCCTTTCGGAAGACGACGAGACTGCCGGAGAAGCGGCTCAATGAGCGAAAAACTTGGACTGATGATCTGTGGCCATGGCAGCCGCAACAAGGGTGCCGTAAAGCAGTTTGCCCAGTTGGCGGAAGGCCTGACGGCCCGCTTTCCCGACTGGCCGGTGGAATATGGCTATCTGGAATTCGCCAATCCTGTGATTCATGACGGCCTGAACAAGCTGCGCGAGGCCGGCTGCACCCGCGTCCTGGCCGTGCCGGGCATGCTGTTTGCCGCGGGTCACGCCAAGAACGACATTCCCTCGGTTCTGAACACCTATCAGGCCATGCATCCGGAGATGACGATCTCCTATGGCCGCGAACTGGCTGTCGACACGCGCATGGTGAAAGCCGCAGCCGCCCGCGTGCAGGAGGCTATCGACGCCGCCGAAAGCGACGTGCCGTTGCACGAAACGCTGCTGATGGTGGTCGGACGGGGCGCTTCCGATCCGGACGCAAACTCCAACGTATGCAAGATTACCCGCTTGCTGTGGGAAGGCTTCGGTTTCGGCTGGGCGGAAACCTGCTATTCCGGCGTCACTTTCCCGCTGGTCGGGCCTGGCCTCGAACATGCGGCGAAGCTCGGCTACAAGCGCGTTATCGTGTTCCCGTATTTCCTGTTCACCGGTGTTCTGGTGCAGCGGATCTATTCGACCACGGACGAAGTCGCCGCCAACCATCCGGAGATCGAATTCCTGAAAGCCGGCTATCTGAACGACCACCCGCAGGTGATCGACACAATGGCCGACCGGGTTCAGGAGATCTTGCAGGGCGCCAACCTGATGAACTGCCAGATGTGCAAGTACCGCGAACAGGTGCTCGGCTTCGAGGCGGAAGTAGGACTGGCGCAAGAAAGCCATCACCACCACGTGGAAGGCCTCGGCGCGGAAGCGGAATGCCAGTTGTGCGATGAGATCTGCACCGGCGCCTGCGAAAAGCAGGTTCAGGCGGGTGGCCATCACCACCACGATCATGATCACCATCTTCACGATCATTCTCATGACAATGGTCACGATCACGCGCATCACCATGGCCACTCTCATGATCATTCGCACGAGCATGAGCATTCACACGGGCACGGGCACGGGCATGATCACGACCATCACCACCACCCCTACCCGCACGCAGACCATCCGCACGGCCCCCGGTCGTTGAACCGCGGAGACTGAGGCTGCCGTGAGCACCGAAACCATGCCGTCCTACGACTACGAAAAGGACCCGACGGCGATCTATCGCCAGTCCTTTTCCATCGTACGGTCGGAAGCAGAGCTGTCTCATCTTCCCGACGGGCTGAAACCGGTGGCGGTGCGGCTGATCCACGCCTGCGGCATGACGGACCTGCCGCAGGATCTGGCCTGGTCGGAAGATTTTCTGTCGGCTGCGCAAGACGCCTTCGCGCGGTCCGTGCCTGTGTTCTGCGATGTGGAAATGGTGGTGCATGGTCTCATTCGCTCCCGTCTTCCCGCTGGCTGTGACGTGGTTTGCACCTTGAACGACCCCACGGTTCCGGCACTTGCCAACAACCTAGGCACGACGCGTTCTGCCGCTGCGGTGGAGCTGTGGCGGGACAGGCTGGAAGGCGCCGTTGTTGCCGTTGGCAATGCGCCGACAGCCCTCTTCCACCTGCTTGAAATGATTGCCGCCGGCGGGCCAAAACCGGCGCTGGTTCTGGGCTTTCCCGTCGGCTTCGTAGGTGCGGCCGAATCCAAAGAAGCCCTGATCTCCAATCCCTTCAAGCTGCCTTTCCTGGCCGTGCGGGGCCGCAGGGGCGGATCGGCCATGGCTGCGGCCGCGGTCAACGCGCTTGCCGCCGGTCTGCCGGAGGAAGCGTAAGATGGCGGCGGATGTCCCGAAAGACGATCAGAAGTCACCCGGATTGAAATCCGTGGGTGGCAAAAAGCCTCTGCGCTCGCGCGGGTTCCTGTCCCAGCCGAGTGGCTCAGCGAAGGCACCAGCTGAAGGCAGTGGCGATCAGCCGGTCCATCATCGCTCGCGCGGCGCCCGGCAAGTGTCGCAAAGCAGTGACGGCAAACCGCAAGATCTTTCGGTAAAACCGGTGATCAAACCGTATCGTCTGGAGGACAAATGACCTCCGGCACCGACAACCACCCCTGGCTGACGCTGGTCGGCCTCGGCGAAGATGGTGTCCTGGCCCCCGGCGGCAAAGAAGCGCTGGCAGGCGCTGATATCGTTTATGGCGGCGCCCGCCATCTGGAACTGACGGGTGGGATCACCGCCGAGAAGCGAACCTGGCCGAGCCCCTTTGCAAGCGTCTTCAATGATCTGGCTGAACTCAGGAATACGCGTGTCGCCGTGTTGGCGACAGGCGATCCCATGTGGTTCGGCATTGGCTCGTCCTTGCTCAAACATTTTGATGCACGCGAGCTGATCGTGCTGCCGTCACCGTCGGCCTTTCAGCTGGCAGCGGCGCGCATGGGGTGGGCGCTGCAGGACACCGACTGCCTGTCGGTTCACGGCCGCCCTGTCGATCTGCTGAGGGCCTCACTTTATCCGGGAGCGCGGATGCTGTGCCTTACCAGCAATGCGGATTCGCCCCGTCAGGTGGCGGATCTTCTGGCTGACGAAGGGTATGGACGCAGCCGGATGACTGTTCTGGAGCATCTGGGCGGCACCAGGGAGCGGCGCGCCGAAGGCACCGCTGAAAACTGGTCTGCCGAGGTTGCCGATTTTCACACGCTGGCGCTGGAAGTCATTGCCGACCCGGGGCTGCGGTTTCGCGCCCGGACACCAGGCCTGGCGGATGACGCCTTTCGTCATGACGGCAAGATGACCAAGCAGGACATCCGCGCCATCACGCTGGCGGAATTGAAACCGCATCCCGGCGCTCTTCTTTGGGACATTGGTGCGGGCTGTGGTTCCATTGCGATCGAATGGTTGCGCGCAGCGGACCGAACCCGGGCCATCGGCCTGGAACCCCATCTTGAGCGGCGGCAGATGGCGGCTGAAAATGCCATGGCCCTTGGCGTTCCGCAGCTGAAACTGCTGGATGCCAGCGCTCCGGAAGGCCTTGAACATCTGCCGCAGCCGGATGCTATCTTCATCGGCGGTGGCTTGACGTCGCCCGGCGTGGTCGAGGCTTGCCTTGCCGCACTCGGCCGAGGCGGACGGCTGGTCGCCAATGCGGTGACCCTGGAGAGCGAAGCCATACTTCTTTCCGCCTATCAGTCTCATGGAGGCACCTTGAAGAAAGTTTCCGTTCATCGGGCAAGCGCCATTGGCGGCTTGACCGGTTGGCGCCCATTGATGCCCGTGACACAGTGGAGCCTGACCAAATCATGAGCGGCACTCTCTATGGCATCGGTCTTGGCCCGGGCGACCCGGAGTTGATGACCCTCAAGGCTCACCGGTTAATCGCCAGTGCCCAGGTGATTGCCTACCCAGCGCCGGATTCCGGCGAAAGCTTTGCCCGATCGATTGCTGCTGGTGCGATCCCCGACGGTGTGCGGGAGATCCCGATTGTCGTGCCAATGCGGGTTGACCGGTTTCCGGCTCAGGAGATCTACGACAAGGCTGCCGACGAAATCGCCGCCGTTCTGGCAAGTGGTGAGGATGTCGTAACCCTGTGCGAGGGAGATCCCTTCTTTTATGGCTCCTTCATGTATCTGTTCGAGCGGCTTTCCGATCGCTTTACCATCGAGATCGTGCCTGGGGTTACCTCGCTGACCGCCTGTGCGGCTCAGCTCAGGCGGCCGCTCACGGCACGCAACGATGTGCTCACCGTTATTCCCGGTCCGCTTCCGGATGCGGAAATCCGCACCAAGATCGAAGAAGCCCAGGCAGTTGCCATCATGAAGGTTGGTCGGCACCTGACGCGGCTGAAGGCCCTTCTTTCGGACATGGGCCTGCTGGAAAAGGCCGGTTACGTGGAACGTGCCAGCCTGCCGGAACAGAAAGTGCATCGGCTGATCGATCTTGAGACCGATGCTGCCCCCTATTTTTCCATGATCCTCATCTACAAGGGAGACGAAGCGTGGACGCTTCCCCCATCCTACTCGTCCTGAACCAGGCCGGTCTTGCCGCTGCTGAAGTCATCGCCAGACGGTTTTCAACCGCTCGCATCCACGGGCTTGCCGGGCGTGTGCCGACGGCGGACACACAGTTCAACGAAACCATCGACCATATTCGCCTGCTGTTTCAGGCCGGGCATCCGATTGTCGGCTTCTGTGCCAGCGGCATTCTGATCCGGGCGCTTGCGCCGATCCTGTCCGACAAGACAAGCGAACCGCCGGTGCTCTCTGTGTCAGAAGACGGCAAGAGTGTTGTGCCGCTGCTCGGCGGTCATCGCGGCGCCAACGAACTGGCCAAACTGCTGGCGACAGCGCTTGGCGGAACTGCTGCCATCACGACGGCAGGCGACACCAAACTTGGCGTGGCGCTGGATGTACCGCCCCGCGGCTGGCGCCTTGCCAACCCGGAAGATGCCAAGCCGGTGATGGCCGAATTGCTCTCCGGTGCGCCGGTGCGTCTTGAAGGCCGCGCCGAATGGCTGAGAGAGGCAAAGCTGCCGCAGGCCGACGATGCCGCAATCACGCTGTCGGCAACCGAACACCCTGAAGAGGGAGGTCCGACACGGCTGGTGTATCATCCGCAGCGCTATGCGGTCGGTGTCGGCTGTGCGCGCGGTTGCTATTCTGCCGAGCTGATCGAACTGGTGGAGACCGAACTCGCGGCAGCCAACATTGCCAAGGGCGCGGTTGCCTGCATCGCGACCATCGACCTCAAAGCCGATGAAGCCGCAGTCAACGCACTGGCTGAGCATCTGGATGTGCCATTGCGCGTCTTTTCCTCCGAAGACCTTCAGCGCGAGACACCCCGGCTGAAAAACCCGTCTCCTATCGTCTACAAGGAAGTCGGCTGTTACGGCGTTTCGGAAGGGGCAGCCCTTGCCGCGTCCGGCGCGTTCGGAACGTTGAAGGTCGAAAAGCAGAAAACCGAAAACGCGACCTGCGCCATTGCACGGTCACCGAAGTGGATCAACACCGACGCGGTTGGCCGCTCTCGCGGGCACCTGTCGGTTATCGGCATCGGCCCGGGCAAGGACGACTGGCGCACACCGGAGGCCACCAAACTTCTTGCCGAGGCCACTGACGTTGTCGGCTATTCGCTTTATCTCGACATTGTGGACCAGCACATCACCGGCAAGACCCACCACAATTTCCCGCTTGGCGCGGAAGAGGACCGGGTGCGCTTTGCCCTGGAAGAAGCCGGCAAGGGCAAGAACGTCGCTCTGATTTCCTCCGGCGATGCCGGCATCTACGCCATGGGCTCGCTGGTCTATGAGCTGTTGCACCGGAACGAGGAATATGGCGGCGTGTCCGCTGCCGCCAAGCGCGTCAGCGTTACCAACGCGCCGGGCATATCGGCCCTTCAGGCCTGCTCGGCCCGTATTGGCGCGCCGCTTGGCCATGACTTCTGCGCAATCTCGCTGTCCGACCTCCTCACCCCGTGGGAGGTGATCGAAAAGCGCCTGAAGGCAGCCGCCGAGGGTGATTTCGTGATTGCCTTCTATAACCCGGTTTCCAAGCGCCGCCGCACACAGCTTGCGGCCGCAAAGGAAATCCTGCTGGAACACCGCTCGGCAGCGACACCGGTTATTCTCGGCGTCAATCTCGGCCGTCCAGAAGAAACCATCCGTGTCACCAGCCTGCATGCGCTCAGCGTCGACGATGTCGATATGCTGACCACCGTCCTGGTCGGGTCAACCAACACACGCACGGTCATGCGCGGCGACGGCAAGCCGTTTGTCTATACGCCGCGCGGCTATGCCAAACGGATCGACGCGCTGAAACCGGCTGAAGCGGCCGAGACTGCGCCCCCGCCACCGGCTACGCCCCGGGTGGAAGACGTAACGCGCGACATTTCCGACATTCTCGAAACGGATGACAAATCATGACCGTTCATTTCATTGGCGCCGGACCGGGCGATCCGGATCTCATCACCGTGCGCGGCCTGAAGCTGATCCAGTCCTGTCCGGTCTGCCTTTATGCAGGTTCGCTGGTGCCGGAACAGATCGTCGCCGCAGCCCCCGAAGACGCTCGGGTTCTCGACACAGCCCCGATGACGCTTGACGACATCATCGACGAGATCAAAGCCGCTCATGAAAAGGGCCAGGACGTCGCCCGGGTTCATTCCGGCGACCCCTCCATTTATGGCGCAACCGCGGAACAGATGCGCCGGCTGGACGCGCTCGGGATTGATTATGACGTCACGCCCGGCGTGCCGGCCTTTGCAGCGGCGGCCGCCGCACTCAAGACCGAACTGACAATCCCGGAAGTTGCCCAGACCATCATCGTCACTCGCACGGCGATGAAATCCTCGGCCATGCCGAACAACGAGGACCTGGACACGCTCGGCAAAAGCGGCGCAACCCTGGCGATCCACCTGTCGATCCGGAATCTGCGGGAAGTCGAGCGCCAGCTGACCCCGCATTACGGCGCCGATTGCCCGGTGATTGTCGCCTATCGTGTCGGCTGGCCGGATGAGGCCTTCATCCACGGCACGCTGTCGACGATTGCTGCGGAAGTGCGCGCCGCCAAGATCACCCGCACGGCGCTGGTCTTCGTCGGCCATGCCCTGAAACCTGCTGCGGATTTCCGCGACAGCGCCCTTTACGATGCCGACCACGTGCATGTTTTGCGCCCGAAAAAGAAGGCAAAGGCCTGACGAAACGGCGAAAATATAGAGCTTAGCGACCTTCCACGGCCTGTCGCTCTCGGTAATCGGGAGGTCTCGGAATGCTTTGCAGGTTTCTCGAGCGATGGTTTGCCTGACCGTGAGCGGTCATTTGCATCGCGTTCCTGCCCTCGCCTAGGGTGAGGACTCAATTCACACAGGAGCGCGCCATGCACGACGAAAATCCACTTCTGAAACAGGCGATTTCTCTGACCGGCGAACCCGACGCCATACGCGACTTTTATGCGGATTGGGCAGACACCTACGACGACGATCTGCTTCAGGCCATCGGCTATGTCGGTCCCAGGATTGCAGCCGAAGCCCTGGTTGAGCGCGTGTCGGAAACAGCCCTCGTGCTGGACGCCGGCTGCGGCACTGGTCTTGTCGGGAGCGAGCTGAAAAGTCGCAATTCAGCCCTGACGATTGACGGCATCGATCTGACACCGGCGATGCTGGAGCATTCGCGCAGCCGGCGGATCTACCGCTATCTGTCCCAGGCCGACATGATGGGCCCGCTCTCCAGCATTGATGACAACGTTTATGACGGCATCGTCAGCGCAGGCGTCTTCACGAATGGCCATGTGGGTCCGAAAGGGATCGACGAACTGCTGCGCATCGCCAAGCCGGGTGCTCCCATCGTCCTGACAGTGCGCGATAGCGCCTGGGAAGCCGACGGCTTCAAGGCCAAGGTCGAGAAGCTGGAAAAGGACGGCAAGACAAGGACGCTGGCGATCATCCACAGTCCCTATCACACCAAGGAAGACGTCTCTTGCGAGCTGGTCGTGCTTGAAGTGGTTTAGCTGAGAGCGATAACATGGGCAAAGGAACCCATGACCGATCCGGCGCGCAGTCCCATGTGCTCCAGTTCCGTTCCCTCGGCATCTTCTGCAGAAAACAGCCGTTTCGCCTCGCCTTCCGACACGATCGAGGCGTAGTGGAATTCATGGGCGGTTAGCGGCCCTTGCCACGGCAGGCCACCCAGCGGTGTGACTTTCCGGTAGCCGAGATGACGCTTGCGGGTCTGGAACGAGGTTTCCAGCGGTAACAGACCCAGCATTTCATGACGGGAACCTTCGGCGTCAACCAAGCCTGTGCCAAGGGTCATGTAACCGCCGCACTCGCCATAGATCAGCGAACCTGTGCTGGCAGCGTTCAAGATACCCGCTCTGAACGTATCGGCTGCGGCAAGCTTTCCGGCATGAAGCTCCGGGTAGCCGCCGGGCAGAAAAACTGCGTCGGCATCCGGAGCCGGCGCCTCATCGGCCAACGGCGAGAAAAAGTGGAGCTCCGCCCCCTCTCGTTGCCAGAACTCCAGCATATGCGGATAGGAAAAGGCAAAGGCGACGTCCCGGGCAATGGAGATGCGCTGACCAAGCGGCACAGGCAGGTTTTCTGCGGCAGCTTCTGTGGCCGCAACAGGTGCAGCCAAATCGTTCAGGCGGTTCAGATCGATCTGCCGGGCGTAAAGGGTACCAGCCCTTTCCAGAAAGGCCTCCAGATCCGGATGTTCGCCTGCCTGGACAAGACCCAGGTGGCGTTCCGGCAGGACAAGGTCCTCCGATCTCGGCAAGGCCCCCAGAACGTCGATCTCAAGTGGGGCCAGAGCTGCGCGCAGCATGGCTTCGTGACGTGGACTGCCGACCCGATTGAGGATGACCCCGGCGAGGTGAATATCCGGCCGGAAGCTTTGAAAACCATGAACCAGCGCTGCGACAGACTGGGCCTGTTTGCCGCAATCGACCACAAGGATCACCGGCAATTGCAGGGTGGCGGCAAGATCGGCCGCCGAGCCCTTGCCGCTGGCAGCACCATCGAACAGGCCCATGGCCCCTTCAACCACCAGAACGTCGTGCCCCGCCGCCTGACGGCTTGCGAGCGACCGCAGCGTTGCCCGGTCCATCGCCCAGGCATCCAGGTTGATGCAAGGCGTCCCGCTGGCTGCTTCATGGAATTTCGGATCGATATAGTCCGGGCCCGATTTGGCTGAAACCACGGAGCGCTCGGCAGACTTCAGCGCGTGCAGCAGTGCCAGTGTCAGTGTGGTCTTGCCGGCCCCGGATGACGGGGCCGCGATCAACACGCCTCTGGCATTGACCTCGGCAGTGTCAGCCCGCATCGGCAGTACGGTGCGAAACGCGAATACCTAGCGGATCACTGTCCAGCACCTTGCCGGACAGCGCACCGAGCCAGTCGAGGCCCTTGCGCAACCGGACGACTTCTCCGACACACACAACTGCCGGAGGTTCGATGCCTGCGGCCCTCGCTTCTTCAGCGCAGCGGCCAAGCGTGGTTTCCAGAACATCCTGGCCCGCAAGAGACGCATTGCACACGATACCCACAGGTTCATCCACAGATCGTCCACCGGCAATCAGTTTGCCGGCTATCGCGTCCAGATGCTTCATCGCCATATACATGACGATAACCGGAGAGCCCTTGGCGATCCCGTCCCAGTTGATCGCATCGGGCGTGAGGCCCGTCTGGTCATGGCCAGTCAGGAAGGTAACCGCCTGATTGCAATCGCGGTGTGTTGCGGGAATGCCCGCATAGGCAAGACCGCCGATACCGGCGGTAATGCCCGGGATGATCCGGAACGGCACGCTGGCTTCGACCAGACCGAGTGCTTCCTCGCCGCCCCTGCCGAAGACGAAAGGATCGCCCCCCTTCAGGCGCAGCACGCGTTTGCCCTGACGGGCGTAATCGATCAGCTTCAGCGTGATGTCGCGTTGCTTCGGGCTTGGCTTGCCGCCGCGTTTGCCGGCATAGTCCGTCACCGCACCGGGTTTGACCCAGGCAAGAATGCTCTGATCGACAAGGGCATCAAAGACCACGACATCGGCCTGACGCAGGCCATTGAGCGCGTGCAGCGTCAAAAGGCCGGGATCGCCCGGCCCCGCACCTGCAAGCCAAACCCAGCCGGGCTCGAACACCGGAAGGCCTCCCGGCACGCCCTCTGGCAATCTGTTGTTGTCGTCGTTACCAATCATGGTTCCTGTTTACCCGTGTGGCCCGGCGACGCCAAGCGCTTCGGCGATCAAAAACGATGCGAAAACGACATTTCATCGCGCACATAAACTAATATGCACAAAGCGGAAATTGATCGTCTATAGAAAGAGCATGTCGAAGGAAGAGCCAAAAGAGCTGCGGCGGGGCTGGACGACGGGAGCCTGTGCGACGGCAGCTGCCAAGGCAGCGTACCAGGCCCTTTTGACCGGCGATTTCCCGGATCCGGTCGAGATCACCCTGCCCAAGGGGGAAACGGCTGCCTTTGCCCTCACCCGGCACACGCTTTCCGGAAAATCTGCGTCCGCCGCCATCATCAAGGACGCGGGGGATGATCCCGACGTGACCCATGGCGCTCTGGTCAGCACGACGGTCAGCCTGATGCCTGAGGGCACTGGTGTGCTTTTCAAAGCAGGAGACGGTGTCGGCACTGTCACAAGACCGGGCCTGCCGATCCCGCCAGGAGAACCTGCCATCAATCCGGTTCCACGCCAGATGATGCGAGCAGCAATCGAAGCGGTTGCCCAACAGCACGGTGGTGCTGGCGATGTCGAGATAACCGTCTCCATCGAAGGCGGACAACAACTGGCGCTCAAGACGATGAACCCCCGGCTCGGTATCCTGGGGGGATTGTCCGTCCTGGGCACGACCGGCATCGTCCGGCCCTTTTCCTGTGCGGCCTGGATCGCCTCCATTCACCGCGGGATCGATGTGGCCCGCGCTGTTGGTCTTACCCATGTGGTTGGCGCGACTGGCGCCAGTTCCGAAGACGCGGTGAAGGCCCGTTACGATCTGGACGAGACCGCCTTTCTCGACATGGGCGATTTTGCCGGTGGATTGCTGAAATACCTGCGCAGCCATCCGGTCGACCGGCTGACCCTTGCCGGCGGTTTCGCGAAATTCACCAAGCTGGCACAGGGGGCACTCGATCTTCATTCCGCCCGCAGTTCTGTCGACTTTGCGTTCCTGCAGGACCTTCTGCGTCAGGAAAAAGCTTCCGAGGCCCTGATCGAGCAGGCAGCTTCGGCCAATACGGCCAAGGAGGTGCTGGATGCGTCGTTGGCCGCCGGCATCGATCTCAGCGGCCCGCTTGCCCACCGGACGAAAACCGCCGTTCGCCAGATCCTGCGCGATGCCCCGGTGGATGTGGAAGTGTTGATCACCGACCGTCAGGGCCAGGTGCTGGGAGAAACCGGCTTTGACGGCTGAGGCCAAACATATCCTGCTGCTTGCCGGGACAAGTGAAGCCCGGCAGCTTGGCAAAAGTCTGGCGGATGCCTTTCCGGAAAACCGCCTGACAGCTTCTTTTGCCGGGGCAGTCCGCGACCTGCCCGATCTTGGTGTGCCCACCCGGGTTGGTGGCTTTGGCGGCGTCGAAGGATTGCTTGCCTTTCTGCAGCAAGAGAACATTTCGGCAATTGTCGATGCGACTCACCCCTTTGCTGTCCAGATGAGCCGCAACGCCGCCGAAGCTGCCAAGACGCTCAACATACCCTTGCTGCGTCTGGAACGGCCCGCCTGGCAGCCTGATGAAAACGACCGCTGGACACATGTCCTGACCATGGACCAAGCGGCCAAAGCCTTGCCTGCCGGTGCACGTGCCTTCCTGGCCATTGGCCGCAAGGAGATTGAGCGCTTTACCCATCGCACCGATGTTTTCGGTCTCGCCCGGATGATCGAGCCTCCGCCGAATCCGTTACCAACGTCCTGGGAGTTGCTCCTCTCCCGTCCGCCGGCTTCCGCCGCGCAAGAAATCTCGCTGTTTCGGGACAGGAACATCACTCATGTGGTGACGAAAAACAGTGGTGGCAGCCGGTCCTTTGCCAAGATCGAGGCAGCGCGGTTCCTGAAGCTTCCCGTCATCATGATCGCACGGCCGACGCTTCCCGATATGGAAACGGCGCCGTCTGTTGCAGCGGTCGTTGACCGGTGCAGGCAGATCCTTGCACGCGGAGACTAGCGCGAGTTGCCGGATCGGGAGAATCTGATTTTCATCAGCGCAAACAGAAAGCGCGGAATACCGATCACGTACCTGCGGAACAGGCGGCGCGGCTCCTGAATCAGGCGGAACAGCCATTCCAGACCGACGGCCTGGACGATCTTCGGAGCACGGACAACGGCACCCGACATGAAATCGAAAAGCGCCCCGACCCCGATCGCGACCGGTACGGACAAAGCAGACCGGTTCTCCACGATGAAATTCTCCTGCCGTGGATTGCCCATGGCGACCAGCAGCAGATCCGCATTTGCGGCATTGATGCCCTCGCACAGGCCGTCAATGTCTTCCTGTGAGAAATATCCGTCGCGGTACCCGACCACATGATGTTTCGGATAGGCCGCCTCGATATGCTCCTTGGCGCGTCGGACCTGCTCTTCCTTTGCGCCAAGCAGATAGATCCGCAACGGCATACCGATGTTGGCCAGAATACGCGGGATGAGGTCCGTACCGTTCAGATTTTCAGGGAACGGTTTTTCATTGAGAAGCTTGCTTGCAAGACTGATACCGATACCGTCGTTCAGGAGTGTCATTTTCTGAAGCGTTGCGGCGTACTGCGGGTCGTCCAGAGCATGCAGCAGCGTATGGGCGTTGCAGATGGCAATATCGAGCTTCCGGCGCTTTTGCACGGCCGACTCGACAAGTTGGATCGCATCTCGGGAGCAAAGACGCCCGATGGCAAACGGACCAATCGCGGTTGCTTCGATCCGGCTCCCCAGCAATTCACTTTCGAAATCTTTCGCCAGCATCCCGATCCCTGTCTCACCAATGTGCCCGTTCCGTTCAAGTCAGCGGCGAGCGCATTCGAGACATACCCGATTTGTCTCTAAGCAGTTGTAAACATAGCCGTTAGAAAGTGCGTGCTTACTTATTTTAATTGGAACGCAAGGTAAACTTGTTTCAACTGAAAAAATCAATCAGAAGTTTCCAAAGGCTCGCGCCATCCCCGTTTCGGCACGTCGTTGCGTTCAAACCGCTGCCGCTCCTTGAGCGGTTTGGCGGGGTTGCCGGCGTAAACTGTCCAGGGAGCCAGATCCTTCACCGTCACCGCACGCGCTCCCAGAACCGCCCCCTCGCCGACGCGGACACCGGGGCCAACAAAGGCTTCCGCGGCAACCCAGCTATAGGCTTCCAGAACGATAGGCTTTGCGATCAGCAGGAACTTGTCGTCGTTGATGTCATGGGTCCCGGCGCAGATGTGCGCACGCTTGGAAACCACACCGTACCGGCCAATGGTGACCGGGCCCATGTTGTAGATATCCGCACCATCGGCGATGGCGGCGAAGTCTTCCAGAATCAGATTGCGCGGATGCCAGATCCGTGCGGATGGAGCGACATAGACCCCCTGCCCGACGGTTGCCCCGAACTGGCGCAGCAGCCACCGTCGCCAACCGTGAAAGGGCTGCGTCCAGGACGCCAGAAGAAACCAGACGATCCCCCAGAGAATTCGGACTAGCCTGTTCTTCAAGCCGAAGCTTTGCGCGCCAAGCGCTCTGGCATCCCTGTCTTCTTCACTCCGGTCCGGCATTCATCGTCCTCCGTTGCAGTTTCCTTCAGCAATTGGCTGGCAAGACGCGCTCCGCACCTCATAAGGATCGGGACATCGCCTGAAGGCCTGCGTGCCGGCAATGTGCCGAACCGACGTTTAAAGTTAGTTATTTTTATCGATTGTTCGTTACGTAAACGTGGCGAATGGCGTTCTCGAGCACCAGGGGCAGTGTCATTCACTCTTTATTGAAACGTGATGATGGAAGTTTGCCCCGGAATTGAGGATCAAACAGGCGGACGGGCCGCCTTTCGCCTTGTTGAATTCACAATCCGATGTGCGCGGTGTAATCGTTCTGCCGCCGAAGTTCGCCGCAGGGGAAACTATGGACACACGGACTGAATTCTCTGAAGCGGATACCGCAGCGCCGCTCATCCTGCATCTGAGTGCCGATTATCCAAATCCGCAGCAATTTCACCGCAGAACCACGGCGATCCAGCGTCTGGTTACGGGCGTGGACTTTGGCAGCCATATCGTTGTGACCATGGACAGGACCAGTCTGCCCTGGCAGGCGAGCTTCCTGGATTGCGGGAACGTCAAAGGTGTGCGGCTCTATTCATGCCGCTATTTCGGCCTGCCGATGGGTATCGGTCTTGCCTGGGCGATGCGCCGTGTCGCAAGGCTCGTTTTGAAGACGATGCAGCGCGAGCATGGTGCTCCCGCGCTCATCCATGCGCACAAACTGTCGTTTGAAGGCATTGCGGCCCTGTGGTTGGTGGAGCGTTTCGGACCGGATACGCGGCTGTTCGTTTCCGTTCGCGGCGAATCCGAGCGCAAGGTTTTGCTGTTCAAGCCGACCTACCGCAACCTGATGCGCCGCATTGCGGCACGTGCAGACAAGATCTATCATATCTCCGCCTGGTTCCGGGACACCTATCACCGGTATGTTCCCGAGCAACCGGGGAAGGAGAGACTGCTTCCCAACATCGTCGGCAACTCCACGAGCAAGGTGCCGGTCAAGGACCCGATCCCCAGGTTCGTCAGTGTGTTCGATCTGGACATGCGGCGGCGGAAAGGCATGTCCGACCTGCTGCAAGGCTTTGCCACCTTCAGCAAGGCCCATCCCGGCATCGGGCTGGATCTGATCGGGCCCGGCAGCCCGGAGGCGGTGGCGGCTGCGAAAAAGGAAATCGCCGACCTCGGGCTCGGTGGCAGCGTGCGGATCCTCGGCCCCATGGACAGCAAGGCCCTGTTCGAGGTGCTGCCAACGTATCTTGCCATGGCATTGGTCAGCTACAACGAGACCTTCGGAATGGTCTACCTGGAAGCACTTTTTGCCGGACTGCCAATCCTCTACGGCAAGGACACGGGCATCGACGGCTATCTGGACGACATTGATGTCGGCATCGGCGTGAAGCCCGGCGATGTTGCCGGCATTGCTGCAGGTTTCACCAAGCTGGCCGAAAAATCTGATCACTATCGCAACCAGATTGTGGCGAGCGAGCAAATCTTGCACGACCGGTTCAACCCTGCAATGATCCTGGAAAGTTACCGTCAGGATCTTGAAGCCAGTTTAAACCCCGATCAGCAACGGAGCGGTATGTGACAGCTAGAAAGCCAAAGCGCCTCTGGCCCAGGCTA
This sequence comes from Stappia sp. BW2, assembly GCF_008107695.1. Lineage (GTDB taxonomy): Bacteria > Pseudomonadota > Alphaproteobacteria > Rhizobiales > Stappiaceae > Roseibium. The sequence goes on from NZ_VIRG01000066.1 coordinate 741,679, forward strand.
ACCGCGATTGCTTTTGGCGTGGCCGTCCTCACTTTTGCCGCCGGCTTTCTGTATCTGGACGAACGCCAGAATGCCGTTGCCGCCGGCGTCCAGCCAGCGCCGGAAATCACCGTCTCGATCCCCAAATTCAAGCGTGGCATCAACCTCTCCCGCCTGCAAAGTTTCGCCTTCCGCGACCCGGCTCGCCCGGGAAAATACCTCTGGCCACCGTTTCAGGGCGAGCTTTCAAAAGTCTCCGACGCCGAACTGGACCGGCTGAAAGCCCTTGGGTTCGACTTCATTCGTTTTCCGATTGATGCAGGCGTGTTTCTGGCTGCGACAGACAGCGAACGCCGCATTTTGCTGGACGATATGAAGTCCATCACCGTTCGCCTGCTGGATAGCGGCTTTACCGTGATGGTCGATCTGCACCCGGCCACTTACCTGACGGAGTGGGCCCCTGTCGACATTTTGAAGGACGCTCCCGGCCCGCGCTTTCAGGCCTACGCCGATCTGCTGGAAGATGTGGCCAAACGGATCCGCGATCTGCCGACGGACAAGGTTGCGCTGGAACTGATGAACGAGCCGCAGGGCGTTTGCTTCCGTGAGGACGGGCAAGATTGGTCGGTGTCTCAGAAACAGCTCTACGACAGGGTGCGCAGTGTTGCCCCAGATCTGCCGATTGTGCTGACACCGGGTTGCTGGCGTTCTCTGGAAGGCCTCGAATACATGAGCATGGATGGTTACGACGACAAGATCATCATCGACTTCCATTTCTACGAGCCCTTCCTTTTCACCCACCAGTCTCTGCCCTGGGTGCTGGACCCGTTGCGCTATATCGCCGGTCTCAGCTATCCGTGGACAGCGGGCAACGTGGAGATTGCAGCAGAGAGAACCCGGCAGCATATCGCGGCCCTGAAGGCGGCTGATGTCGACGTTCCCGATTATGCCTTCGACAAGGCGATGGACGTCGTCCGGGACTACTACAAACGCCAGAAACCCGACCGGGCCTTCATCGAAAGCCGGTTCGACACAATCTCGCAATGGGCGGACAAATACGGCATCGCCCCCGACCAGATCGTGCTTGGCGAGTTCAGCGCCATTCGTCCGCCGAAAGGACTTCGGGACGACGGCAGCCGGCTCGCCTGGATCAGGGATGTGCGCACCGTCGTGGAAGAACACGGCTACGGCTGGGCCCTCTGGGACTATTATGAAGGCTTCGGCCTGATGACTGACAACGTCAAGAGAACCGTTGAGCCGGGAATGGTCGACGCTTTGGGGTTGAACGCCGAGGCGTTGTGAGTCTCGCCTGCCAAACGAGTGTGGGTTGGGCCGGATTTTAAGTCGACTGTGCGAAAAGGCGGCTGGTAGATTGAGCCAGTGACAGCGAATCATGCCTAGTGACTGACTTGAAGGCTGAGGTCCGTTTGGACCGGAGCGCAGGTTCCGCAGTCGCAATTGATCTGGAGACTGGGATTTGACAGTTCACCCCGTTGAACAGTCCGGGCCACAGGCCGTGTTGCACAGGCAGACATTGCTGGACAGGATTTTCAACTGGATTCCCGTTCTGCTGCTCGCCTATCCGATGCTGATCAGCCCTTTCGTCCTGGTGTCCTCCGGCGGGTTGGATACCGCGGCAAACATCAGTGCTTCGAAATCCAACGCACTGAACCAGCTCTTCTGGATCGGCCTGTTTGGGCTGCTGGTCGTGTCCGCGGGGCGGCGGCTGCTCAACGCGTTCACGGTGCTTAGAAGCCCGCTCATCTGGCTTCTGTTTCTTTACCTGCTGCTCGCCGTCACAAGCGTGATGTGGTCTCACGCGCCCGGCATTGCATTTCGCCGTGTGGTCCTGCAGATCATCGTTGTGTTGAGCCTGGTGATTTCCGTCTCTTTTACGGATGACGCCCGCACCTTGCTCAGACGGCTCAGGCTGCTGATGAATACGGTCGTTCTGCTCAACGCGGTTGCTGTCGTCGTGCTGCCGCCGACGCCGATCGGGCACGCGGGCATCTATACCCAGAAGAACAATCTCGGTGCCGTGATGGCGCTGGCGCTGATGTTCAACCTCTACGGCTTTCTGATGTCGCGCGGACTGCTGAGGCGGTTCGGCATGTTGATCATCTCCGCCCTCGCCTTCGGCCTGCTCGTCCTCAGCCAGTCGAAAACGTCCCTCGGGTTGGCGGTTCTCATGCCGGCCATTGCCTATGTTGCGGTCGGCATGGCCTTTCTCTTCCGCATCAACGCCACGGTGCTGCTGATTTTCGGAGCCGTGACCGGGGCCGTTCTGCTGTCGTATCTATCTCTTCTCACAAGGTTCGGCTTTTCGGATCTGTCGCTGTTCCTGTTCAACGACGAGACTTACACGGGCCGAACCTTCATCTGGGCCTTCGTCCTGGACGTGATTTCGAGAGCCCCCTTGCTGGGCCAGGGCTATGCCTCGTTCTGGGCAACGGGGTCCGATTCAATTGCCTTTCGCGAGGCCCCGGGTTTCGTCATTTTGCTGATCCAGGCGCATAACGGTTATCTAGACGTCATGCTGGAACTCGGCATTGCCGGTATCTCGCTGTTGTTTCTTATTGTCCTGGCAGCTCTTTTCTCCGCGGCCCGGGTCGTTGCACTGGACACCAGGATCGCCTTTCTCTGCTATTCCCTCATGCTCTTCGTCATCTGTCACAACATGCTGGAAAGCAGCTGGTTCCGGTCGTTCTCCCTGAACTGGCTGATCTTTCTGCTTGCTGCCCTGCTCCCCCATGCGGTGATGCGGACCTGGAACAAGCAGTAGACCACCCGCTCCTGATCGAGCGAACAGCAGCCCTGCTCGCGTTGTCCGGGCATCGTAGTTTCGTGGTAAATTAGCAGTTCACTAACCATAAGTGCTTACAAGCTGTAAGGTGCGTGCGCGCAAGGAGAAAAGGTGACTTTTGGTGGACCCCAGACAGGTAGAAAATCAGGCTTACGATAGAGCGTCGGTTCAAGGCCGCGATGCCATTGCCCTGGACGTCCTGTCCATTTTTCAGGTCCTGCGCCGCCGTATCTTTCTGATCGCCGCCATAGCTTTTGTCTTCGCCGCCCTGACGGCAGCCTTCTCGTTGACCATCACCCCGATCTTCAGGGCGTCTTCGCAAGTTATGTTCGACCCGACAGTGCGGCAGCCGTTTGACGATCCGAACCGCCCCTCCCGATCCGGACCAGGCTCGGAAGTGATCGACAGCCAGATTTCGGTCATTCATTCCGACACGGTGCTGCGTCCCGTCGCCCGTGAGAACAACCTGGCCGAAGACCCTTATTTCGGCGAAGGATCGCCGAGCCTCCTGAGCCAGTTCAAAAGCCTGATCTTCGGCAAGACCAAGAAAGACGCCGAGACGCTTGAAGCGCAGGAAACCGCAGCGGTCGGCGCCCTTGCCGATGCAACGATCGTCAAAAGGGTTGGCCAAACCTTTGTCATCAATATTTCAGCGGAATCGCCTTCTCCGGTTCAAGCTGCCGTTCTGGCGAATTCAATTGCCGAAAGCTACCTGTCCGACCAGAAACGGCAGATCGATCAGGCCTCGGAAGAAGCAGCTACCCAGATCGATGACCGGCTGGTGGATTTGCGAGATCGTTTGCGGCAGGCTGAAGAAGCAACCCAGAAGTTCCGTGCAGCCAACAAGCTTCAGAACTCCGACGAAGGCTCTCTGCTGACGGGTCAGGAACTGACCGGGCTGAACGCCAGGCTGATCGACGCCCGCGCGGCACTCGCCGAAGCGACCGCAAAATACGATGAGATCCAGCGGGTGCTGAAAAGCGGTGTCGATGCGGGATCCATCGGTGACGTCGTCAATTCGCCAACGATCTCCTCACTGCGGCAGCAATATGCGACCGCTGCACGCACGGAAGCCCAGTTGATGGCCGATCTGCTGCCGTCGCATCCGTCAGTGGTGCAGGCCAGATCCCAGCTTACTCGGCTGCGCAATCTCATTCGTGACGAAATCAAACGGATTGCAGATTCGACGCGTATCGATGTTCAGGTCAATCAGGAACGGGTTTCCAGGCTCGAGCAGCAACTGGATTCCACGCGAAACCTCTCCGACGTCGATCAAGCGGCGTCGATCCAGTTACGTGAACTGGAAACGGAAGCTCAGGCCACCCGGCAGCTTTACGAGATCGCACTGAGCCGGGCCAAGGAAATCTCGCAGCTCGACCAGGTGGTCCTTCCCAACGTCCGCATCATTTCTCCGGCGATCCCGCCGGAAAGCCCGGTCTACCCGAAACGCAAGCTCATGGTCATTCTGGCCGGCATTCTGGGTCTGCTCGTCGGCACGATAATCGCGGTTGCCGGCGAAGCGATCCGCATTGCCAAAAAACATCTGCTGCCTGACTTCATGCAGACGCCCGAGCCCGCAATGGCCGTGGCCGGCCCTGTGCAACCGATGGCGCCAGTCGTCACGCAGGTCGATGCCTCTTACGACGCTCGCCCCTCATCGGAGCTGCCCGTCTCCCGGACGAGAAGCAAGCGCACGCCGTCCAGGCTGTCGTCCAACCCGGATCCTGAGCTGAAGGTGATCAGCCAGTTGCCCTGGCTGACAGAAACCGACGAAAACGGCAGCGTGCGTCCGCTCAGCTCCGACGCCATTTCTGCCGTGCAAGATGCGGTCGACCGGTATTATTCGGGCGAAAACGGACCCGGCTGGGCGTTCGGACAAGGTGTTGACGAGATCGTCTCGTCAATTCAGGACGCACCCGACCAAAATGGAACACGCATTGTGTTTCTCACCTCGCCGGCCCTAGGCCATGGCCAGACCATTGCGGCGCTCGCCCTTGCCCTGGCAGCGGCCCAGCGCGGATTACGCGTGCTCCTCGCCGACGGTGAACCGAAACAACGGATGCTCAGCCATGATCTGAGCCTGGACGACATGGATGATCTCGGTGCGACACTGCGCGAGAGGGTCGTCAACTATGACGAACTCGATATCGCCTTCCTCTCGCTGGTTTCGGGATTGCCGAAGTACAAGCACCACCGGATGAACATCCGCGAAGCCTTCGATTTCGCTGACATCGCCCGCGACTATGACCTCGTGATCATCGACGGCGTCGCCCTGCCGCAGCTAGCCGAAGACGATCCGCTTGCCGGTCTTTCAACGCACTTCCTTGTTACCGTTGCCGAGCGGGAAGAAGATCAGATCTCCATGCCGATCCTGTCTCGTGATCTGCTTACGATTGCAGAAGGCCGCCCCGCCGGTCTGGTGCGCACAATGACAGATACCCCGCCGCCCTCACGCCGCAAATACGCGTGACCCAGGCAGGCTGGAGTGTCACTTAGGCAGGCTGGAGTGTCACCTAGGCAATTTCGACCCGGGCAGGTCCGCGATGAACGCTTTCAATATGGCGAACATCCGTTGCCGGGCGTCAACCGGTGTCAGGTTGTGATCGGCATCCGGTAGATCTTCGATCCTGATATTCGGATAGGGTTTCACACCACGCCGGTCCGGACCGAACCAGTTGTGCAGTTCCAGGAGACCTCTGTCATTGTCGCTATAGACAAGACAGATCGGAACACCCCGCTGCCTGAGATGCTTCAGACGGCTGGACAGCACCTTGAACAGTCGGTGATGCCGCGAAAGGTTTCCAAGAACCGGTGCCAATTTCCGGTCGGCCTTGAGCTTCGAAGCCCGCAACACCTTTTTCATGGCCGATACGAGATTGATATCTCCGGACACGACACGTTTGAAGGTGTTCAGGTCGACCGCCTTGCGCCCGTAACTGGAGAGTGTCTGGATCGGTTCGCGGATGGCCTTGTCCACATCCTCGTCCGGGTCCCACACCAGCTTGCGCGGATTGACCAGGAAGGCGGCGTCGACACGTTCGTCGTCAGAGGCTGCCAGAAGGGCGAGATAGGCACCGCTGCAACGGCCGAACAGGACGATATTATCCGCTCCGGTACGGTTCTTCACGAAATCGACTGCGGCCCTGACATCATCACGCTGCTTGTCTGAGTAAAGAACCTGGCTTGGCTGGTTCGGCCAATAGCCACTCTCGCCGATGCCTGCCAGATCCATGCGCAGGACCGCACAGCCGTTTTCCGCGAGAGACCGGGCAAAGCCGACCGACATCCGTGCCCAGCCGATGGAATGATCGTAGCCGGAATTCAGGATTACGACTGCGGTTTTCACCTCTTTGCCAAGAGGGGTTACCAGCACACCGAAAAACATGTCATCCGGTCCGAAGCGCAGTGCTTCCTCCACCACGTCCGGCAACGGCTTCGACACGGCAGTCGCTTCAGCAGCAAGCGACTTCTGCAATTGTTCCGCGGGAAAATTGCTTTTCACCCAGGCGACGATCCGCTCAAGCGTTTGAAGTGGCGGTACGGACAACGTCGGGTCGGACACATAGTCCGCATAGCCCTCAAACGGCAGCCTCTCGACTGTCAGACCTGTCTCGGCAAAATGGTCTGCCAGTTTCAGATCGCCCGGATGGTCCTTGCGTTCCACCAGCAAGGTTTTCAATCCGGAGGGCAGTTCTGTCTTGAAGAGATTGATCGATTTGATTTCGTCTGCTGTTGCTGCCGACAGAACGAACCCGCCAGCCATCAGCCCACCCTTGGGGCCATCCGATGCACTGATCAGGAATGTTGGCTGCGTCATTGCGGTCCAGGCTGCCAGTTCGCGCAGATAAGCGCGGCCCTGAGCGACTGGTGCCAGAAGGATCTGGCCGGCAAACTCTCCGCTTTCGGCCAGAGTTGCAGCGAGACCAGCGCCGATCCCCTGCCCGATCACGACAACTCGATCCGGTTGCGCCAACCGTCTGAGTTCGGCAAGCGCCAGTGTCACGGAATTCCGCCAGGCGGACTTGTCGTCAAGATCCGCGCTGTCGCCGTGCGAGTTTGCTGTCGCCGGATAATCAAAGCGCAGACAGGGATATCCCGCTGCGGCCAGTTTTTCGCCAAGTATCCTGTAGCTCTTGCGCGAGCACAGCTCTTCATATCCCCATGGGCTGAGGATCAGGATCGCAGTGCTTCCGCTGGCTGGATGAAAACAGCCGGCGAGACCATCGAACGCGATCGGCACGGCCAACGGAGACGTTCCGGCAATCGGTGAAGCAGTGGAGGTATCGAAACCTTGCTGGTTCATGTCAGAAGCTGGCTCCAGCTAATCGGAGGATTGCAGGCGGTCTATCACACATCCGGCGCATCTTGCGTCATTTTCCTAAGCCATTGTTTAATAATACGGCAGGAACTTTTCGTGCATGAATGGGTGTTGTTACATCCCTTTGGCTTTTCCAACCTGCTTCGGAGCCCGGCCTGAATGCAAACTGTTTCCGTCGCCATCGCCAGCATCGGCCGTGAAACCCTGCTCGATACGCTCCGTTCCCTGGCTGCGGTGACGTTACCCGCCGGTAGGGAACTGAAAGTGCTGGTAGCCGACGATTCCAAAACCGGCGCTGCAACGAAACTCGTCACCAGCCATCCGGTCAAGTCGCTGGACGTGACCTGTCTCGCCGTTGCAAGTGGCAATATCTCGACGGCCCGTAATGCTTTGCTGGATGCCGCAGACGGCGCTTGGCTTATTTTTGTCGATGACGACGAATGGGTGGAACCCGACTGGCTGGTGAAGCTCTTCGACTGCCAGAAAGAATTCAACGCGGATGTGGTGATCGGTCCGGTGAAGCCGCACTATCCCGACAATACGCCCGACTGGCTGCGCCGGGCAAACCCGCTCTATACGGACTGGGGACACCGGGGCAAAAGGCTGTATACCGGACGCGGTGGCAATACTCTGGTGCGGGTCGATTTTGTGCGCGCCCTGAAGCTGCGGTTCGATGAAGCCTATGGCCGCACTGGTGGCGAAGACACCATCTTCTTTGCCCAGGCAGCCGAACGCGGCGCGCGTATTTTTGCCACCGACGATGCGATTGCCCATGAACACGTCCCGCAAGACCGTCTGTCGATGCATTTCATTCTCAGCCGGGCGGTCCGCGCGGGCCAGTCCTATGGCCAGATGCGCCTCGCCAGACATCCAGACCCTTTCTGGCATGTCTGTTTTGCATTGGGGGCGCTGGCAAAATGTGCGGTCACCGGATCGCTGGCACTTGCCTTCCGGCTCTTCGACAGGGCGCGCTCATTTCGGATGCGGCAAAAACTTTCGCTCAACATGGGAAAGCTGCGAGCCGTCTTCAGTCTGCCGCTGGCAGAACTCTACAAGAAGCCGAATTAACTCCACGCCTAGATCCGGTACCGGCCGCGGCGGGCCAGGGCATACAGCGAACTTCTGAGTTTCTGCTTCATCGACAGCCTCGGAGTGATATCCGTATCGGGATCAAAGCTTGCTGTCGGCGACCAGCGAGGACAAAACCAGGAGCCGCCAAAGGCCAAACCCGGGGTGCTGGTGTAAATGCGGCTGTACCCTGCATCTTTCAATCTATGGAGGACATTCTTGTCGAGGGCGCCAAAGGGAATGGCTGCTTCGGTGACGGGAAGACCAATCGTATCCTCGATTTTCTTGCGAGCGTCATACAGCTCCCGCTGAAATCCGGCTTCATCCAGGTTGCGCCAGTCGACGTGATCGTGACCATGGCTTCCGATGACCGATCCTGCTGCCACAATTTCGCGCATCTGGCCCGCACTCAGAAACCCGTCTGTATCAATCCGTCCGGCGAGTACAAAAAACCGGCCCTTGCGGCCAGCTTCAGTCAACGCGGGGAGACCAGTTTCAAAGTCCGACAGATTGCCGTCGTCAAAGGTGACTTCAATCGAGACGCCAAATTGCTGTTCAAGGTCCGAAAGACGGCTGATGGTGCGCCTGTAGGTTTCCACCGGCACATAATAATTGCGCTCGGCCGGGGTAACAGGTACCGCAGGGTCACCAATGCCGTGGAATGTCAGAACCTGCGTATGTGCCAACATGTTTTGCCGCTCTTGTTTGAACCCGATGCCCATCCTTGGCTTGGACGGGATAAAAGGAACGTTAAAATTGGTTTTGTTTGAACCCGGAAAGCCCCTATTAACGACAAGGTCAGATTTGACACATAGACATGACCTGTCCCGTCATGGTGACACAATTACTGCTCTCCGCGGACCAAGGGCCCTTTTCTCAGGCCCCCGCTGTTCACAGACCATTGGCTAACGCCTCGAGGCCTCTTCGTGTCCCAGAACTCCAGTTCGGCCCTTGAAAAGCTCAAAGCGCTCTACGGAAGGCTGCTTGCCCTGTCGCGTTTGCCGCTGGTTGCCAACACGATTTCCTACACGATCAATTTCGGTCTGCAGCTTGTCATTCAGCTTGCCTTTTTCCTGTTCATTTCGCGAGCACTCGGTCCGGAGGGATATGGTCTCTTCGTAACGATAACCAGCGTCTCCATCATGGCCGGTTTCGTGGTGGGCCTGGGCAGCGAATATCTGCTCCTTCAGCGTGTCGCGGTGGAGCCTCAGTCCTTCGGCAAGTATCTGGGCCATTCCCTCATCATGATGGGCCTGACCTTTCCGTTCGTTCTGCCGGCAACGCTTGCCGTGCTGTATTTTCTTATCGGCAGTTCCGTTCCGCTGTCGACCATCGCAATCATTTCGCTGACGGATCTGCTGTTCACGAAACTCATCATCTTGTGCGCGCAATCCTACATGGCCTTCGACCTTGCCAGAAAACAGATTGTCATCAACATCCTGGCTGCCTCGCTGAAGCTTGTGTTCCTTCTGATTGCCACCGTGTTGCCCGGCACTCTTACGCTCCATGAATGGGCCTGGTGGTTTTTCGTGTCTGGGCTGTTGTCGGCGCTTGTTTCGTGCTGGCTCGTGTTGCGCGATCTCGGCCGTCCGGTCTTCAAGCTGATCCGGGACGACATGAAACTCAGCCTGCTCTATTGCATTGAATTCCTGTCCATCGGTGGCATGAGAGACCTGGACAAGCCGGTGGTGGTTCACAATCTGGGGGCCGATGCTGGGGGCCAATACGCGGCCGGGTTCAGGATCATCGACGCGGCATCCGCTCCGGTCCGGGCGTTTCTTTATGCAACCTACACCCGTCATTTCCGGCAGGCGCAGGACGGTCAAGCAAGCAGCCTCGCATTCGGCATCAAGCTGCTGCCGGTCACGGTTTTCCTGGCTCTACCCGTTGCCGCCTTCCTGTTGCTGGTCGCAGGTTTCCTCCCCCTTGTTCTGGGCGAGGATTTCGCCGAAACGCCGATTGTCGTGATGTGCCTTGCCTTTTATCCGCTGCTTATGGGGCTGTCTGGCGTCGGGGCGGACGTCCTGCGGGCAACCGGGCGTCAACGCGTTCGCATGGCACTGCTCATCGGTACCAGCCTCCTGCTGATCCCTGTCGTCAGCCTCGGCAGCACGATAGGCGGCCTCGCCGGGGCGGCGCTTTTCCGTTTCGCGGTTCAGATCGCTCTGACCATCGGAACATGGTTCTTCATCTTATGGGCAAAGACACCGGCAGTGGCAGACGACACGGGCAAATAGGCAATAGCATCCCGCGTGGCCTCAAAAGGCGGTCCGACCTGCGAAATTCAACGCACGCAGGTGCCCCTTTGGCACTGTCTCACCGTCATCGCGGAGGTCGGCTTCTATCTGTCTCAGCCGAACCCGCCTCGTTTCGCCCGGAGCCAGATGAAACCAGTTGTCTTCCGGTTCAAACCCTGGGACATCAACTGCGACCGATTGCAGAAACCGCTTGGCGGCAATCATCAGCGACCAGTTACCGGCCTCGTCCTTGAGAACGTTTGCCTCGGGTGCATCGAAATGACGGTTATGACCCCGGCCAAGCGGGAAGTGATGCGCTTCGGAGATCGGTTCACCGGTTTGCGCATCGCAAAGACGCACCACGGTGACATCGTGCGACGGTGGGCCAAAGCGGTAGGCGTAGGTAACGTCAAAGAACGCTCCGATCAGATCGACCGCATTGAGCGTCTGCGCGCTGCGGGGCGCCAGAACAAGATCCATCTCTCCTGAAACCACCGGCACCTGGCCGTCCCTCAGGCAGGCGATACTGATCTTGACGGGCTGTTCCTGCCCCCGTTCGTTGATCACATGGATGGCCAGACCGTTGGTTCCCTCGTCACTCACACACGCCAGAACCGGCTGGAAGGCACGCTTGAGCGCATACCAGGCGGGCTTGGGCCGTCCCACCGCATCAATCAGTCCCCATCCAGCTCCGACTGTCAGGTCGGACAAGGTCCAGACCAGAGCGCCCTGACAGTTGGACGCAGGCCGCCGCCATTCGGCATATGTTTCGCCCATGACCTCGCCGGTGACCGCGCGTCCGAGTTCGAGATATCTGTCCGGGTCGCCATAGCGCAGGCTGGCAGGCTCGACGCCGTAAAGCAGCTTCAGATAGTGGTCGCGGACGTCCTCGAAATCCCAGCCGGCACCGCGGTCGCGCGGCACCCGCGCCTTCCAGCGCGGATCATGACCGGGTTTCGCCGCCAAGCCTTCCTCCAGGCTCTGCTGAACGGGAACGTTGGAAAAGGCGAGACATTCCCCTGCAAAGCGGACATCGGCTCGCCTGGCGTCTTCCAGCGGCCTCAAATAGGCCCCGACACCGTAATAATGCGCAATGCCTTCTTTGGGAGAAAACGGCAGCACCCCGCCGCAGGGCGAATTTGCCGCGTAGGGAACGTCCGGACGCAGCGCTGCGGCCATCGCCGGCAGGATCTCCTCGCACAGCGGCCCCTTCCAGCGATCTTCGGGAAGCCCCATCATGGCGCCCTGCTGGTAGATCTCGCTGCCACCGCACAAAACGGCAAGCGACGGGCAGCCCATGCTTTCCGTCAGTTGATCGCGCAGTTCCGCGTCAACTTCCTCAACGAAGACACTGTCCTTTACGGGATAATCATAATTGGCGAACTGAAAGTCCTGCCAGACCAGCAGGCCAAGTTCGTCGCAGAGCTCAAAGAAGGCACGGCTCTCGTAAAGCATCGTACCGCCGACGCGCAGCATGTTCATGCCCGCGTCCCGCGTCTTTTCCAACAGTGGACGATAGGCCTCGCGGCTGGACGGAAGGTTCAACAGGTCCGCATTGGTCCAGACGGCTCCCCGACAGAAGACGGGGTCGCCGTTGATCTTCAGGCCAAAACCACGTCCGTCAGTGCCATGTTCTGCCTCAATCCGGCGAAAGCCTGTCTTGCCGAGCGCAAAAGTGTGATCCGCGCATTCAACCGCCATGTCGTAGAGTGCAGGGTCGCCATGCGTATGCGGCATCCAGGGGGTTATGCCCTCAGGGCGGAGTGTTGCCGCATAGGTGCCATCGTCCTGACGGGACATCTTCGCCGTTGCTCCAGCGCAGATCAGCGCAGGCTCGGTCGCCACGTTTTCAAGTCTGACCGCAACCGACAGCGTGGCGCTGCCATCCGGTGCCAGATCTGCCTGAATGTGCTTTTCAACGAGGCGCGGTGCTGCTTCACGTTCCAGCCGGATCGGGCGGTATGGACCGACAGCGTGGATTTCCGGGCACCAGCCGGGCATATGGCCCAGCAGCGTGGTCCGCACCAGTCTCAGGCCCTGGCTGGTTGCCAGCTGCGGTTTCCAGCGGGCACGCGGGCCCTTCGCGTTGAGATGCGGTTCAAGCGCACGAAAGCAGATTTTCAGAACGTTGCGGCCGGTCAGTTCAACCGGAAGGCTGTACTTGCGGAACATGTTCCGGCTGGACAAAACCTCGACGTCGTTCAGGAAAACCTCGGCAATGGTTGCCAGCCCGTCCAGGCACAGGCGGTACTGCCCCGGCTCTGCGTCGAAACAGGCTTCGTACCAGACATCCTTGCCATGAAGCGGAACGGGGTTTTCCGGATCGTAGCGGCCAGCGTCCGCGAGAGAACCGGCAACGGTGCCGGGAACCTTCGCGGGGACACGATCCCGTTGATGGCCGGTTGCATGCGGCGTTTCGATAGCCCCCGGCTCCGTCAGTGACAGCGACCAGGCCCCTTCACCCAGGTCGATCATTCAAACCCCGGCAGCGCTGACGACGGGAGAAAAGCGTGTTTCCTCGTCGCCATAGTGAGCGTCGAGCAACCGCATCAGACTGTCCCAGGCGTTGACCGCGGGCAGCAGGCCTTCGTCGAGTCCCTGAAACTTCTTGCGCATGACCGCGCGCGCCAGCTTGAACTGCACCATCTTGCAGGTGGACGAAATGCTCTTGGCCATCTCAACACCCTCGGTGAGATCGGACCTTCCCTCCCTCACCAGCCAGTCAAGGTAGGACGAAAACAACTCGAAATTCGCCCCGAGCTGGCGCAGCGTGTTGAAGGCATAAAGGTGGAAGAAGCCGAACTCGCGTTCGCAGATCTTTTCGACCTGCGCCGGGAAGACTTCCGCAAAAGCGGCAATCGGGTTGTGTTCCGGTCGGCGCTTCAGGTGGTGGCGCAGCAGGCTTTCCGAAACATTCAGGATGTGAGCTGGCGTCGGCAGCGTGCCTGGAACCTTCACGAATTCCGTATATGGCAGGAACGGTGTCGCCTTTTCATGTGCACCGCGCTGAAACACTCCGTCGAAATCGTCGCCCTCCAGCCGGTGCAGGCCCAGACCGTGGAAATACTCCATTGTCTTGGCTTCAAAATCCATCCAGTTGACCGCGATCGTGGTCTTGCCGTGAGCTTCGTGATAGCCGACACCGTGCGTATCGGGCAGGAAAAAGCTGTCAACCTCAACCAGCGAGAACCGGCCCCGTTCTATCTGCTGCTGAACATGGGATTCCACCCGGTCATAGATGGCAAGCTCGGTGACCTTGAGGCCATAGAGCGCTTCCAGATCTTCCAGTGGCACCTTGAAGAAGGTGAACTGGTCACCTTCAAAGTCCTGGGTCACCGAATAGGAAAGACAGGCCTCGGCCGGCAAGCCGAGCGACGGCAACACCTCGATCCAGACATCGAGATAGCAGTTGGTTTCGGGCCAGTCCCGGTCCTGGGAATGGAGCGGACTGCGCACGTAGGTTGCCGCATTGAAGCGGTCAAACACGGCTTGCGTCATGGTCTTCCCTTATCCCCAGAGCGCGGCACGGACGCCTTCAGGCCATTTGGACGTGTCGAAGCCGTGATGGCGGAACAGCGCAAGCGCCAGACGCTCGAGACCGAAGCCGACACAGGCTGTGTGGGCGGGTGTGCCATCAGCCTGGCGGATGTTCCAGGCCTTGCCGAAATTGTCCATGTGGTAGTTGAAGCTCATGCACGCCGTCGGCTTTTCTTCCGAGGTGATGGGCACCAGCATTTCGAATTTCAGTTCCTGTTCACGCTGACCGGACGCCATGATCTTGCCGGCACGGCCGAAGAATGGGTCATTGGCCACATCAACGTTATGCGGCAGTTGCAGCCGTTCCATCATGTCCGAGCCGCGCTGTTTCCAGGTCTCGCGGAAGTCCATGGTCTGGTCGGCAGAACCGACACGCACGTATTCGCGCTGGCGGAACATCTGCATCCGGGCCGGATCCTTGGAAGGCTCGTGGCGGAAGCAGTAGGACTGCAGGGCAACGTATGCGCCTTCCGCCGGCAACGGGCCACGGCGCGACAGGATGGGATAAAGCGGATAGCAGGCAGCCGGGGTCAGTGCGACCTGGGTTGGCTTCTGGTCCTTGGACCAGTCTTCACCCGCGGCCATGCATTGCAACAGGCCCATGTGGTCATGGTCGTTGCCGCAAAAGGCATGAACGGTTCCTGCCAGCTGCGGAAAGTTCTTCATGTAGCCGCTGGTTTCGAAATCCTGCATGGTCATTCCCGGCGGGAAAACCATCGCTTCGGAAATTTCGTCCTGTCCATAAGTAAGTGCAAATTTTTCGAAACGGGCAATAACGTCTTCAAATTCGCCGCTGCGGGCATAAAGGCCGTCGACGCCGCTGTCATGCAGGACGCCTTTTGAAAAGAGCTGATCTAGAAAAGAGACTTGCGCGTCCATCATTACCCCAAAAGACTGGTGTCTTGTTTGTTGACCAAGAGCATCGTGGACGTATTGCCCAGGATACGGTCGTTGGAAATCATCAGCTGCGCCGAATGCGCGTCGCGCAGGTGGCGACCGAGGCTGAATGGCGTTCCGTTCTTGTAACCGGCGATCCCGCAGATCAACATGCACTGGTTGATGATCGTCAGGATCGTCTGCGATGTGCCAATCTTCACGTTGTTCATGGCAACGGAGAAACTCATGGCATTCAGCGCATCGCTGTTGCCCTTGCAGCCTTCGAACTGCCTCAGGCCGGCAACGACATTGGCCTTGACCAGTTGCAGCAGGCTGGACGTTTCGGCCAGGCGCAGCGCGCCCGGAGGCACCTGTCCCGGAGACTTGCGTGCGGCGGCCTTGACGAAACTCTGTGCGCGCGCAACTGCGTCAGCGGCAATGCCGTACCAGAGCGCGCCCCACAGCAGGTGAGAGACCGCCAGCATGGATTGCGCCGCGATCTCCGCGAAGGGGCGCGGCAAGGTCTGCTCGGCCGGAGCTTCTGCCTTGAAAATATAACCGTCGGAACAGGTTCCCCGCATGCCGAGCGTGTCCCATTTGCTGGTTAGCTCAAGCGTGTACTGGTCTTTCAGGAAAATGGTCGCAATCTGATCGGAATGAGCTGCATCGGCGTTCCGGCGGGACGTCACCATGATGGCATCCGCATCGGCACCATAGGAAATAACAGTCGCGTCCTTGGTGAGACGAACAGTGTCGCCTTCAACTTCGGCTGCACAGATCGAATTGCGCAAGTTGCCACCGATCCCGGCCTCACTGGTCGCCGAAGCGATCAGGAGTTGTTCGCAGCAGATCCGCTTCTGGAAAGCTTCATGCCAGGCACTGCCAACGGCGTAATCCGCCAGACTGGCAATCTGGATCTGGTGCATTGCGTAAGTCATCGCTGTTGCTGAACATGACTGTCCGAGGATCGCGCAGATGTCGGCAATCTCGGTGAGCGTTGCCCCTTCCCCGCCGAATTCTGGACGGATCATGACACCCATGAGCCGTTCCGCTTTCAAGGCATTCATGCCTTCCACGGGAAAACGGCCTTCCACATCAACCTTGTCGGCATATTCCGCGGCGACGCTGGCGGCACGTTTGGCTCGATCTGCCAACCCAATGGCAGTGATCTTGGCTGCGGCAGTCATGGATCAGGCAGCCTGCTCTTTCAGAATTTCAGTCAGTGCTGCGTCGATCTCGTCAATGGACGAGAACGATTTGCGGTTCAGCAGATGCTCCGGAAATTCGATGTCGAATTCTTCCTCGAGCGCCAGCATCACCTGGACGGACGCAAAAGACGACAGACCGGCATCATAGAGATCTGCACTGTCCGCGACATCGTCGATAGAAACCGGCAGATTGCCATGTTTCGCCAAGAGGGTCCGAATGGTCTGTTTCATTTTGTCCTTACCACTTTCTCACGGTTACGTTTGAGTCGGTCCTTGAGTGTCGAGGCATCATCTAGACCAAAAAACGATAAACTGTAATTAAAGGGCATGGTAAAAAATTACAAAAGACCAATCGTTAATGTTGATTAAGTTAAGGATTGTGCATCTGCTCAAGAAACGAGCAAATATTCGACCCGCTTAGTGATTCTTCCGCTACGTTCGCTCACCTTAGCCAGCGGAGCACCTCGTCGGCGAAAACAAGATCGTAAGAATACGTGCAGCGCCTTGGCAGCGAAAGGCGGCCAAACTGACGGACCTTAGGGAAAGCGGGCCTCATTATTAGGATTCCGGCAGACATTTCCCTACGGAAAGGCTGTGAAATCGATGTGCCCCACGGTGAGAATGAGATCCCCGGAGCTGATCTGCTCCTGCCGCAGCGACCACCATTGCGCCAGCTCCGCTTCGTTCAGCCCAACTTGCCTGCCGACATTTTGCCAGCCTGCGAGCAGCTCGCTCTGGAAATCTGCCGACGCATGGTCTGCCTGCCAATCAGACCGGCCCTCGACCACCTTGTAACCGCGATCCTGAAACAGTTCGATGGCACGCCCGGCGGCAGCCGGACCGAGTGCGGGGCCAAACCCCTTGTCGGAAAGCTGATGGGTGTTGTGCGCGTCCAGAACCGCTGCATCGAAAGAAAGCTGCGGGGCGAAGACGGCGCGCCCATCATAGGTCAGACTCGCCAGAAACGGCTTTTTCGCGCGCACAACCTGATCGACCAGACGGACGAGAAACGGCTCCGAGACCAGATCCAGAAAGGCGGATGTGGTCACCGCATCGACCTCGGCAAACGGAAGCTGTTCCAGATCCCTCGCAAGGTCGATTTGCCGCATCGTCACGCTGTCCTGCCAACGTTGGCCAGCAACGTCCAGAAGTGCTGGATCGTAGTCGGTCAGAAGCCATTCCACCGAGCTGCCGACGGAACGGCCTTTGCTGCGTGAAAGCGCCGATACGGTCGAGCCGGCTCCGCTTGCAAGGTCCAGAAAACGTAAACGGTCACTGCCGAGAGCGGCAAAAAACGCGATTTCGACAGCCTCGTTACGAGCCGCGAGATCGATCGGCTCGCGCAAGGCCAGCCATTCAGGAGAAAAACCGGTCATTGGCTGGTATCCTCTAAGAGGTTTGCAAATTGCCGTGCTGCGTCTGTCCAGTCCGGCAAGCGTTCCGCAGCCTTTCTGGCTTCAGCGCTCAATCTGTCACGCGCGCCTTGATCTGAAATCAGGGCCTCAAGAGCGCGCCGCAAGGCATCGACATCCTCGACGCCGCAGTAGATGGCGGCCCCTTCCGGCAGCGTTTCCTTTACAGCACCGCCACCGCTGCCGATCACCGGCAAACCATAGGCAAGCGCTTCCGTATAGGCCATGCCATAGCCTTCATACCGGCTCGCAAGAACGAAAATGTCAGCCGACCGGAAGAAACCAGCCAGTTCCTGCGCTTGAACGGCGCCGTGGAAGGTGACCCTGCCGGAAAGATCAAGCTCGCGGACCTGAGCCAGCAGCGCCTGGTAACAGGCAGGATCCGCTTCTAGCCCGCCGACAATATCTAGGTGCCAGGGCAGAGCCTTCAGGCTGGCCAGGGCAGACAGCAACAGGTCATAGCCCTTGCGCGGCAGCAAGGTGCCGACTGCCAGAAGCTGTATAGTGTCCTGCTCCTGGCGCTCAAATGGCTCAGGCTTGTCGGTTCCCGGCAGAACAGCCGTGATGCGATCCGGCGCGATGCCGAACAGATCTTCAACCTGCGTTCCCGTGGCAGGGCTGGTGACAATGATGTGGCGGGCGAACGCCAGCACGCTGTTCTCGCTCTGGAAAAGTGCCTCCGACTGTTCCTTTGACAGACCGTTTTCAAGGCATAGCGGGTGGTGCACCAGGGCAACCAGCTTGATCCGCTCGTGCAGCCGCTCCATGGCTTCCGACATCACACCGAGGGCCAGTCCGTCAACGACGACAAGCGATCCTTCCGGAACCGAGGACAGTTTGTATTCGGCATGGCGCAGCGTTTCGTCGGCAGGAAACGGAAAGCCTTCTCCGAGCGACACAAGATCGACGTCCCAGCCGAGTGTGCGCAACCCGGCTATGATCCTGCGATCATAGCCATAGCCACCCGTCGGTGTGTTCAGGTCGCCTGGATAGGCAAAGACAAGCGAAGGCATAACCTGTCAGATCCCGGCTTCGTACCAGGCGCGGGCGACGTGAGATTCGGAAATCGTCACGCGAATGGACTTCAGTTCTGATCCCGGACGACCCAGCCGGTCCTCTCTTGCCGCTTTGGCCAGGTGGTCATGAATGTGTTTGGTGAGGAATTCGGTCGTGGTGTTGATGCCGGCAAATTCCGGAACCTCGTCGAGGTTCTTGTAGTTCAACGGCTGCAAGACTTCTTTCAAGGCTTCATGTGCCCGGCCAATGTCGATCACCACGCCGTTGGAATCGAGGTTGTCCGCCAAGAATGCGGCATCGATGACGAAGGTGGCGCCATGCAAAGCCTGGGCCGGGCCGAACAGCTCTCCCTTGAAGGAGTGGGCAATCATGACGTGATCGCGGACTTCAACTGCAAACATATTCTCATCCTGAATTTACGAGGAAAATTGAAAGGGGGTTCAAATGACGGCCTGGCTGGTTCCGTCATAGACAACAAGGGCGGCAAGCACATCCGACGCCTTGTCCAGCAAGCCGGGTAGCTGCTCTGGCAAATCCGGAAAGGCCACCTTGTGCGTGACCAGACAATCCAGCACCGGATCGGCCAGCAGGGCAAGAGCCGTTTCCAGCCTGCGGCGGTAGGTCCAGCGGGCCTGGCGCTCCACAGGGATGGTCCCAACCTGGCTCGAGACGAGCTTCAGTCGGCGGCAGTGAAAGTCCGCTCCGAGCGGGGCCGTGACCGCATGGGCACCATACCAGCTCATTTCGACGATCGATGTGCCATCGCCGGCACAGGCGAGCGCGGTGGCCAGGCCTGCCGATGTCGCACTTGTGTGAAAGACCAGATCCTGATTGACCGGCGCATCTTCCGGCAGTGCGAATTCCAAACCAAGCGCGATGGCAACTTTCGCCCGGTCAGGGTTTGTATCTACGACGGTTACCTTTGATCCGGGCAACCGTCCGGCAACGTATGCGGTCAGGAGACCGACGACACCACCACCGACCACGCAGATGTGATCCCCAGGTGATGGTTTTCCGTCCCATAACGCATTAAGTGCCGTCTCCATATTGGCCGCTAACACGGCCCTTTCGGCGGAAACGCCTTCGGGAACCGGTACGCATGCCGTGGAAGGGAGCGCAAAGACGCTTTGATGAGGGAAGAGAGAGAATACGAGCCGACCATCGAGATCCGGATCCCCAGCGAGGACCGTGCCGACGTTTGCGTAGCCGTATTTGACCGGAAACGGAAAATCCCCTTCCTGATGCGGCGCCCGCATGCGCTGCCATTCGCTCGACGGCACATCGCCGCGAAAGACAAGGCCTTCCGTTCCCCGGCTTATCCCGCTAAAGAGCGTTTCAATCAGCACTTCGCCGGTTTTCATCTTGTCCAAGGAAACAGTCTCCAGTCCGCATCGACCGGGTTCGATGTACCACAGCGCCTGTGGTTTGCCTGTGCGCGTGGTCACCGGTGTGTCAGCGGTCATCCTCTATCCTCAGTGGTCATCAACCCTTGCCTTCGTCAACGTTAGGACATTTTGACATGCGCACTATTGCGATGATCGCTCCAATTGGAAGTCAAAATAATGTTTCGGGTCTGTGACATGCCAAAATTCACTGGATCATTTTCAACCATGACCGCACGGCGCGCCACCTTCGCTGTCCTTCTCGGGCTCAGCTTTGCCGGCCTTGCCACCTTGATGACGCTGACGCTGTCTCCAGGAGGCTACACGGCGCTCGACCTTTTCATCCTGATCTGTTTCCTCGTCACCCTGCCCTGGACCATCATCGGCTTCTGGAACGCGGTGATCGGCCTTCTCATCATGCGGCTGTCGAAAAATCCGGCCGATGCGGTCTGCCCGATCGACCATGGTGACCCCGCGCAACCGCTGCGAAGCTCGACAGCGCTGCTGTCATGCGTGCGCAACGAAGACACTGAAAGCCTGGAAACCAACCTCAACGCCATGGTGACTCACCTGATACGCGCGGGCGAAGCGGACCGGTTCACCCTTTATGTGCTGAGCGACACCAACATGGACGATGTTGCCCTTCAGGAGCAGCAGATGACAGCCCGGTTGAAGGATCGCTTCGAAGGCCAGGTGGACGTCGTCTACCGCCGGCGTACGGACAACCGCGGTTTCAAGGCTGGCAATATCGAAGATTTCTGCGATCGCTGGGGGGACCGTCACGAGTTCGCGCTTGTGCTTGATGCGGACAGCTACATGTCCGCCGAGGCCATTGTCGGCCTTGTGCGGCGTATGGAAGCCAATCCCCAACTCGGCATTCTGCAGAGCCTGGTGGTCGGCCTGCCGACGGACAGCGCCTTTGCACGAGTCTTCCAGTTCGGCATGCGGCTCGGCATGCGCTCCTACACCATCGGCAGCGCCTGGTGGCAGGGCGATTGCGGACCGTACTGGGGCCACAACGCTATTCTGCGGATCAAACCGTTTAAGGAAAGATGCCGCCTGCCGGAACTGCCGGGCAAGGGCCCGCTTTCAGGCACCATCCTTTCCCATGACCAGGTGGAAGCCGTGCTGATGCGCCGCGCCGGCTACGAGGTGCGTGTGCTGCCGCTGGAAACGGGCAGCTATGAAGCCAATCCGCCGCATCTGCTGGAGTTTATCCGCCGTGACCTGCGCTGGTGCCAGGGCAACCTGCAATACCGCCGGCTGATCGGGCTTCCCGGCCTCAAGCCTGTGAGCCGTATGCAGCTCGTGTTGGCCATCCTGATGTTTCTCGGCTCGCCCGCCTGGCTGGGCTTCATGACATCGGCGGCCGTCCTCGGCATGGTTACCGACTATATGCCCTACCGGCCAGATACCGGCGCCCTGCTCTTCTTCACGGTTCTGACGATGGTGTTCGCGCCGAAACTGGCAACGGTGGCCGATGTGCTAGCGCGGCCGGATCTGCGCAGGGCCTTTGGCGGACCAGTGCGTATCGTCCTCAGCGTTCTGGCGGAGATCGTCTATTCGGCGATGCTGGCACCGATCATGGCCGTGGCGCACTCGCTGTTCATGGGCGGGCTCCTGTTCGGCAAGACCATCGGCTGGGGTGCGCAGGCGCGCGGCGTCCAACGCCTGCCGGTGTTGCTGGCAGCGGGCAAGCTCTGGCCGCAGACACTTTTCGGGCTGGCTGGGTTCGCCTGGCTTTCCACACAGCCCATCGATCTGGTGTGGCCGGTCATTCCTGTCGCTATCGGGCCGCTGCTGGCCATTCTGATCGCTGTCGTCACGTCCACGAGAACGCTCGGCAAGATCGCGATCCGCTCCACCCTGTGGCGCATTCCTGAAGAAACAAACCCGCCTGCGGAACTGGCCGACCTGCATCTTCCGGCCCTGACCAAAGGCGCGGTTTCCGCCCCGCAGCAAGGGCTCGTCCAGGGTGATGCCAATCCGGCGAAAGCCTGAGGCGCCATACACCACATAGCGCTTCCCGGCCGCGAGCAAGGCGCAGCCGGGAACTGCTTTTGACTCCAGGGCTGCTGCAAAACTTTCTGCGTGCAATGCCAGATCTCAGAACGTCAGGCCTCTGTCCGGAAGGATCAGGAGACGAGGACACACCGGCCCTCAGCACCACTGCGATCCAGCCATTTGAACATGAGAGCGCCTACAAACCAAAAGACCGGCCACGTGGCCGGTCTTTTTGCATCTGAGACTTTGAACGGATCAAGCCGCGTTGGAAGATGCCAGCGGCTGGGTCAAGAAACCATAGATCTCCTGCGCATCATGGGACGCGCGAATGCCCTGGGTGACGGAGCTGTCGCGGAGTTGACGCGCGATGCGGGCCAGCGCCTTGAGGTGGTCGGCACCAGCACCTTCCGGCGCCAGAAGCAGAAACACCAGATCGACCGGCTCGTCGTCGAGAGCATCGAAATCCACTGGTTTGTCCAGCTTCGCAAACAATCCGACCAAACGGTCGAGCCGTGTCAGCTTGCCGTGCGGGATCGCGATGCCGTGACCGACACCTGTAGACCCCAGTCTCTCGCGCTGAAGAAGCGTGTCGAATATTTCCCGTTCGGAAAGCCCGGTCTGTTCAGACGCCTTTCCGGCGAGTTCCTGAATTGCCTGTTTTTTGCTTTTGGCCTTGAGCCCGGCAATTACCGCGTCTTTACCCAGAAGATCACCAAGATCCATTAGTCCGCCTACAAGTTTCAGAAGCCGGCTTCCCTGAGGAAGCCGACCCCATCCGCATCCTTATTCGGCAGCCTGCGTGGCTACCAATGCTGGGTCTATCCAGCCAATATTGCCGTCTGGCCTACGATAGACAACATTGACTCCGCCGTTTGCCGCATTTTTGAACAGCACGACCGGCGCTTCGGTCAAATCCAGCTCCATTACCGCCATGCCGACGGTCATCGTCTTAACTTTTGCGGAAGTCTCGGCAATCACCAGCGGATTGAAATCCACCGGCACTTCCTCGTCTTCCTCAGGCGAAGCAAGCACATAAGATGCCGCTTCGAGAGCGTCACGCTCGTGGCCGTTGTGGCCGTGATGGTCCTTCAGCTTGCGCTTATAGCGGCGAAGCCGCTTTTCGATCTTGTCCGCAGCCATATCGAAACTGGCGCGCGGGTCCTGATCCTGCGCGGACACTTGAAGCACAATACCGGTGTCCAAATGCAGGTTGCATTCAGACTTGAAGCCTGTGCCCTCCCTGCTGAGTGTAACGTGGCCTGTGAATCCGCCTGTAAAGTACTTTTCCAGTGCATCATCGATTCGGTCTGTGATGTGGACACGCAGTGCATCGCCTACATCGACATTCTTACCCGAAATCCGCAAAGCCATGGGGACCTCTTCTTTTTCTATTGACCGTTAGGTCACCGGCGTTGCCACCGGTGTTGAAACGCGAGACGTTTCAAGCTTACAGAATGGACCAGTCAGCGCCGAAGCGCCATCCCCTGTTTACGTCACGAGGGCGGTGCTATAATTGCGCTCGCTCAAAGAGTCAATTGTTTATGAATTAAAGAAACAAACGGGAAAAAGCGCTGCGTAATTGCCTTGTATTGTTTCAGTGGAAATCTCTGAAACATTTTAAATGTTGCACTATTGGACCCTAAAGGCAGATCACATCAGGACTTATAGCCGCACGTTTTTTTCCCGCCGACGCTGAACGGACGAGCCGATCTTCATGGCTTCACGGTATTTGGCTACCGTTCTCCGGGCAATATCGACACCATCTTCCTTCAAAATTTTGACAATCGTATCGTCGGATAGAATCGCTTTCGGATCTTCCGCATCGATCATCTGCTTGATCCGGTGCCGGACCGACTCGGCCGAATGGGCATCGCCGCCTACCGTTGCGGAAATGGCCGAGGAGAAGAAGTATTTCAGCTCGTAAATGCCGCGTGGGGTCGCCATGAACTTGTTCGATGTTACGCGGCTGACCGTCGATTCGTGCATGCCGATCGCTTCCGCGACCGTCTTCAGGTTGAGCGGTCGCAAATGGGCGATGCCGTAGGTCAGGAACCCGTCCTGCTGGCGCACGATTTCCGTCGACACCTTCAGGATCGTGCGGGCGCGCTGATCAAGGCTCTTGGCCAGCCAGTTGGCCGTCTGCAACGAGTCGGTGAGATATTCCTTCTCGGTTTCGTTGCGGGTCGTCTTGATGACTTTGGCATAATAGGTCTGATTGACGAGCACCTTCGGCAAGGTGTCGGAATTCAGCTCGATCGCCCAGGTGCCGTCATTGGCCGGACGCACGAACACATCCGGCACCACCGGCTGCACCAGCGCCGAACCGAAAAGGCTGCCTGGCTTGGGATCAAGGGCGCGGATTTCCG
Organism: Stappia sp. BW2; assembly: GCF_008107695.1. Lineage (GTDB taxonomy): Bacteria > Pseudomonadota > Alphaproteobacteria > Rhizobiales > Stappiaceae > Roseibium. Next base: position 765,886 of record NZ_VIRG01000066.1, read on the forward strand.
CGATCATTTCAACCAGGTCTTCGTCATCGACACCACAGACCTTGCGCAGCCCGGGCAAGTCGCGTCTCGCCAGCAGTTCAATGTTGTCGATCAACGCTTCCATGGCGGGATCGAAGCGGTTCTTGTCGATGAGCTGCAGCTTCAGGCATTCGGCCAGGTTCCGCGCGAACACGCCGGCGGGTTCGAAAGTCTGCAGGACGGCGAGAACGCTTTCCAGCCGCTCCGTCTCGACCCCCAGCTGCTCTGCCGTTTCGTCGAAGTCCAGGTAGAGATAACCGTTCTCATCAAGCGAGTTGATCAGATGTGTCGCAATCAGCTTGTCGGCCTCCTCGCCGATCGCAAGATGCATCTGCTCTTCCAGGGTCGTGACAAGAGAGGCTTCGTCGGCAACGAAAGCTTCCAGATTGTAATCATCAGATGCGCCGCTGCTGCCGGTGTTCTTGTAGCTGTCGCCAGCCTTCAGGAGCGCGGGATCGGGCGAAGCGGGTACGCCCGGCTCGTCGGGAAAGACGTTGCCGAGATCGGTATCCATTCGCGACGCGATAGCTTCCGACCCGGTTTCCAGGTCGCTCTGCATCCAGTCGCCAGAGCCAGGCTCTTCAGTCTGCTGGTTCTGACTTTCAGCGCCCTCGCCGAACGCATCCACCGAGGCTTCGGCGCCGCCCTCGGGTCCCCCTTCGGCAATGTCGCTCTTTTCCAGAAGCGGATTACGCTCCAGCTCGGCTTCGACATAGGCAACCAGGTCGAGATTGGACATTTGCAACAGCTTGATCGCCTGCATCAGCTGCGGCGTCATGATCAGCGACTGACTTTGCCGCATCTCCAGCTTGGTTGAAATGGCCATTGAGTTCCCAGGCAAGCGTTATTTCAAGTTGGTCTGCTTTTTGCTTATTCGTTGCAGTCCAAGTGTATAACGTAGCTGGCAGCATGTCATCAAAGCGTAAATTGTTCACCCAGATAAAGCCGGCGCACGTCCGGATTGGTGACAATTTCCTGCGGCAACCCTTCCGTCAGCACCTCGCCTGAGGCAATGATATAGGCCCGGTCGATCAGTCCGAGGGTCTCGCGAACGTTGTGGTCGGTGATCAAAACCCCAATGCCACGCTTGGTCAGATGCCGAACGAGCTGCTGAATGTCGCCGACGGCAATCGGATCGATACCCGCGAAGGGTTCATCAAGAAGCATGAAGGACGGCCGGCTTGCCAGCGCGCGGGCAATTTCGACGCGGCGGCGTTCACCGCCGGACAGCGCGATACTGGGTGACTTTCGCAAGTGGGTAAGCCCGAACTCGGCCAGCAGCGAATCAAGTTCCTCACGGCGTTTCTGCCGGTTCGGCTCAATCACCTCCAGAACGGCCCGGATGTTTTCTTCCACCGTCAGGCCGCGAAAGATGGATGCTTCCTGCGGCAGATAGCCGATGCCGAGGCGGGCACGGCGATACATCGGCATCCGGGTGATATTGAAGCCTTCCAGCGAAATCTGGCCCTGATCCGGACGGATCAGACCGGTGATCATGTAGAAGGTGGTGGTCTTGCCGGCCCCGTTCGGGCCCAAAAGGCCGACAGCCTCACCTGGTTTCACTGTCAGGCTGACGTATTTCACCACCTGTCGGCGGCCATAGGTCTTGCCAATGCCTTCAACGACCAGCGCCTGCGACAAGTCTTCGCCATCATGGGCGGGATCCGGCATGCTTCCCTGCAATCCGTTATTCTCCGAAGGCGTTCTTTTCACTGGCCTGCCGTCCATCCGATCATTGCCGCAGCTTCACATAAGGTCTGCGACCGACGCTGTCGAGTCGGACCAGCCGTCAAACTCAGTTGCCGGTTTGGTCGTTGTTCACACTGTTGGGCTGAATGCGCACCTTGACGCGGCCACTGCCCTGCCCCGCCACCTTGCCGCCACCGGCGCTCAGGTTGGCCTTGCCGGTCTTCAGATTCACGGTGAGTTTGTTACCGACGACAACGTTCGGTCCCTGCTTGAGCACGACTTCCCGCCCGGTCATGACCATGACTTCCTGGTTCATGTCGAAACTGGCTTCATCGCCCTTCGCGGTCTGGTCCTTGGAAGTGATGAAAACGCCACCTTCCGCTTCCAGCTTGGAAATCCGCTGCTGAGCGGTGCTGTCTTCGGTCTTTTCGGCACCGGAACCAACGTAATACACCTTGAGCCGCTCAGTCTTGAGCGTGGTTTCGCCCTGCGTCACCAGAACATCGCCAACGAAGGTCGCGGTGTTGTTGTTGTCTTCGACCCGCAACTCGCTTGCTTCGATCTCGATCGGTTCACCTTCACTCGACCCGAAGCCCGCGAAGGCATCGGAGAAGGTCTGGGCATGGGCCGAACCGGCAATAAGGGCGGCAGCGGCGGCAATCGTCATGCGTTTCAGAAAAGTCATCTCTTACTGTCCTTGCGAAGCAGGATTGAGGGTCATCTTGATGCCATCGGAAAACCTGACGATTCCCTTGGCCTTATCATAATCGAGTTTGCCCGCCACGATACGGCCTTGATCCGACCGGATGGACACGACATTCGAAGTCTTCAAGGCTCCGTTGGTGAGATCTATCTCCACATCGGACAAATCAACCGTGTAGCCTTCGCTCCATTCGAGCTGAATGCCTTCGAACAGCCGCAGCCTTTCCGTGGCATTGTTATATGTACCCTTCAGCGCCACGATCTGCGCGCTCTGATCCTTGCTCAGCGTAATGTCGGCCAGAATGGTTTCCAGATCGATGATACGTGGATCGCTGAGACGCTGGATCGCACGGTTGGCTGTTACCCGGTAAGACCGCTCGCCGTCGTGCCCCGAGAGCTCCGGCTGGTCCATCACCAGCCCTTCGCTGGTCAGCATCACGTTGGTGGCACCAAACCCGCTGAGCACATTGAACAGGACCACCAGCCCCACCATGGCGGCCAGGATCAACAGTCCAATGCCTGGAAAGAGCCAGCGCATGATGCGCACCATGATGCTGTGCCGACGCGCAGCCCTTTGGGCGCGGCTCAAAGGCCGCCTGGCTGAATGCCCGTGCATGTGATCGCCAACAGCGCTCAATCCATTCTCCGAAACCGTGTGCCCGATGCCCTGTCGCCAGGGCCCTTACGAATGGGCGAAAATATCGTTTTCTTCCCAGCCCTTCAGATCGAGTTCCGCCCGCATCGGCAGGAAGTCGAAACAGGCCCGGGCAATATGACTGCGTTCCTCACGCTCCAGCATCATTTCCAGCCGCTCCTTCAAGGCGTGCAGATGAAGCACGTCCGAAGCCGCGTAGGCCAGTTGCGCATCGCTCAAGGTCTCCGCCGCCCAATCCGAGCTCTGCTGCTGCTTGGACAGCTCCACCCCGAGAAGCTCTCGCGTGATATCCTTCAATCCGTGGCGATCCGTATAGGTCCGAACCAGTTTGGATGCGATTTTCGTGCACCACACCGGCGACACCCGAATGTTCAGATAGTGCTGAAGCACCGCAACATCAAACCGGGCGAAGTGGAATATCTTGGGTTTCGACGCATCCGTCATGAGCGCGGCGAGGTTCGGCGCCTCGCTCTGGCCCCGTGCGATCTGGACCACATCAGCGGTTCCGTCGCCCGGAGACAGCTGCACAACGCACAGCCGGTCGCGATGCGGGTTAAGGCCGAGGGTCTCGGAATCGACCGCCACCGCGTTTGCCGTTTCATAGGCTTTCAGATCGGGCAGATCGCCCTTGTGATAGCGGATGGTCATGACGTTTCGTCTCCTCTGGCCTGTCCCAGGCGCAGTTTCTGCCGACGTTCCTGCCGTGCTGAACCGGCTGGACACCGCGCTTATGTCTTCAATTGTCCTACCTGCATTTATGCGATGACACATGAACACAGGTTGAACGCAATAAATGCTGTTGTCTGCCGGCTGCCCACAACGGGCACATGGCAGGTCGCTTACCTGAATAAGTTTTCCGTCAGGTAAAACATGCAGCGGGATGAGGCAAGCCGATTGACCGCAGAACCATGCCGATGCGTGGAGAGAATGCTATTTCTTGATACGAAAAACTTCGTGGCAGCTCTTGCAGGTTGCTGCCAATTTGCCGAAAGCACCCGCAATTTCCTTCTTGCCCTCACCGGCTTCCGCCACCCTCTTCAGGGCAAGCGCCGCCGCCTTCATGTTCTCCGCGGAGGCAGAAAATGCTGACCAGTTCTTCCAGATTTCCGGGCTCGCCTCGGTCGGTGCGTGATCACTGCCTTCCGGAAACAGGGCCGTTAGCCTATCGCCCGCGTGTGCTGCGATGGCATCGCCTGCATCTATCACCAGATCCGGATTGAAGGCGGAGCCGCCTTTCAGCATGGTCCCCATGGATTTCATGTTGCGGCTGATGTCCGACATCACATCCATACGTTCCTTGACGATGCCGCTTGCACCGCCATGGCCAAAGGCAGCTCCCGCAGACATCAAGCCGGCCCAAAGCACAAACGCTGCTCCCCCAATCCGCATCCACTTCCCCTTGCTTTCAAGTCGATCCCGTTTTTTCGCTGCAGTGCACGAACATAGACAAGAATTTCGCACATGCGCCTGGCGAAAGCCATCCACGGGCGGCACATCGCCAAATGACCCGTAATGGGCGCGCACGCCGCGTGTCACAGCCAGCAGGAAAGCGCCATCGGACTGATGGCCAGGTTCATAAATCTTGCGAACAAGCGGCGGGCCTATGCCGTCGCGCCCATCGGCGCCCTCGCCATGGCGACCCGCACAGTTTTCGCGAAAAAGTGCTTCGCCACCAGCGCGTTTCCTTCCTACGACAGGACCTGAACCTCGACCACCGCAGCTCCGTTGACAGCAGGTGGCTGGTCTTTCTCCGACAAGAGACCCCAAAACAATATGGCCAGAACGATGGCCGACAGTGCCGCTGAAACGATCAGAAAGCCCTTACGCATCAGGTGTGCCCATTGCTCTCGTCCGTTTGGCCGGGATCGTGCTGGCCCGACAAGTCATCGATTATGGGGCAGTCGGGCCGGTCATCGCCATGGCAGGCCGTCACCAGTTCCGACAGCACTTTTCTCAGAGATCGCAATTCCTCGATCTTGCGATCCACTTCTCTGATCTTTGCGTGCGTGATCGCCTTCACATCGGCGCTTGCCCGGTTGCGATCCTGATAAAGAGAGAGGAGTTCCCGGCATTCCTCGATGGAAAACCCAAGACTGCGCGCCCTTTGAAGGAACTTCAGACGCTGGAGATCCGTGTCGACAAAATCACGATACCCGTTTTCGCTGCGCAGCGGTCGAACAAGACCGATATCCTCGTAGTAGCGGATCGTCTTGACCGGCAATCCGCTGTGTTCCGAAGCCTCACCGATATTCATGTTCCGTTTCCTTAAAGCGTCAGCCGTGCAGGCTTTGCCCGTTGCAGGTGAGTCCAACCGAAGACAGGTTCATGGGAGCCTTGGCACCCGCAGAATACGCGCTCAGATGGAGCTCTCATTTCTCCATCAGATAATCCTTCCAGTTGCTGGAAGGTCAAGGGAAGGCTCCCCAACTTCAGTTCTCTTAGACGTCGAGATGCCCGAAGACGCGGCAGGCTGGCAACGCGAAGGCGAGTCCAGCATCATTCTTTGAACGAATAAAGTGAGACTTCACGCACTGTTAACCATAAATTGCAATACCTGATACACCCATAGCGCGCATATCTGCGTCTTCCTACAAGCGGTGTTTCAGCCATGAAAAGACCTTTTCAGTCCCTTCCGATTGCGGCCTTCCTGGCGCTTTCTTCGGCGCCCCTTGCCTCCGCTGCCGATCTCTACTCGGGCCCCTCGGGCCCCGGCGAGCTTTATCAGACATCCACGCTGCGGGGCAGCATTGGCCTGCGCTACTGGTACAGCCAGTCGCGCTCCGACCTGGATAACAGCGGGTTCGACATTTCCAGCACGGACAATGTCACCTCGAACACGGCTGAACTGGTCGGGACGCTTGAAGACACCACGGCCAATACCTTCGTCAGAGGGTATGTCGGCCTTGGTCGAAGCAATGGCGGCGATGTGCATTTCTCAGGCTATGAGATGGACAACACCGATGAGACGTCTCTTGGGTATGTCGTTATCGACGGCGGTTGGGGCTTCGCGCAATTTGCCAACAACCAGGTGCGGCTGAAAGGGTTTGTCGGCTACCAGTACCTCTCCGACGACGTTTCCGCGCAATACGGGAACCTGACCGTCGAACAGTCCCGCGATTGGCACGCGATCCGCCTGGGCATGACTGCTGAAGGCGATTTGGGCCAACGTGTCGGTTGGTCCGTCGATGTGGCAGGCGTCCCCTGGAGCTACAACAAGATCGAGACCTGGGAGAGCGACTGGACCTATGGCCTGGAAGCCGACGCGATGCTGAATGTCGATCTCACCCAGAACTGGCAGCTCGGGGTCGGCGGCCGCTACTGGTGGCTCCACTCGAATTTCGACCGCAGATATGTCGTCACTGGCGAGAAAGTGGTTCTCGACCAGAACTATCACCGCTACGGCCTGCTGCTGGAAAGCAGATACACGTTCTAGAAACCGGCCAGGCAGCCCCCCATCCAACATCAGAAAGGTCCGCTCACGCGGGCCTTTTTCGTATAAACCGATGACACAGGAACCGCTTGCCCCACAGAAAAGATCCCGAGATGCCGAACAATCTTGCCGTCACCTATCTTTTTCTCATTGCGGCCATCGTTGCCGAGGTGATCGCAACCTCAGCACTGGCAAAAACCGAAAATTTCACCCGGCTGCTGCCATCGCTCATCACCATAGCCGGCTATGCGATCTCTTTCTGGCTGCTGTCCCACCCGATTCGCGTTTTGCCGACGGGAATCGTCTACGCAATCTGGTCCGGAGCCGGCATCGTGCTGATCACCCTGGTCGCCTGGCTGGTCTTCGGCCAAAAGCTCGATCTTCCCGCCCTGATCGGCCTCGGACTGATCCTGGCCGGAGTGCTGATCATCAATGTTTTCTCGAAATCAGTAACTCACTAGGCAGAAACGCCAGGCAGCTCCAGAAACGAAAAAAGCTCCGGAAAACCGGAGCTTTTTTAGAGTGTTTCGGACCTTGGTAGTGTGTCCAAAACCGGTATTTGGTGCCCAGGAGAGGACTCGAACCTCCACGCCCTTGCGAGCGCTAGCACCTGAAGCTAGTGCGTCTACCAATTCCGCCACCTGGGCTGTGAGGGGGGCTTGTAAGGGTGGTTCCGGGGCTTGTCAATCACTCTATGTGACTTTTTTCATTCATTCACAACCAGCCCTTCACAGACCCGCGGCAAAGGGCTAATAAACTCCCAGACTGAGCCGGTCATTTTCCAGGCCGCCTCTCCTTTTGGACGCGACAGAAGGCATTTTCAGGATGTCCACAGCACTTAACGGCAAACTCGTCACGGTTTTCGGCGGATCGGGGTTTCTTGGTCGTCACATCGTTCAGGCGCTCGCCCAGCGCGGTTACCGCGTGCGCGCGGCCGTCCGCCGTCCTGATCTGGCAACACATCTGCAGCCGCTAGGCGCTGTTGGCCAGATCATGCCTGTTCAGGCAAACCTGCGTTATCGCTGGTCTGTAGACCGGGCGGTGATCGGTGCCGATGCGGTGGTCAACGCCGTCGGCATTCTGGCCCCCACAGGCAAACAGTCCTTCGACGCGGTTCAGGGTTTCGGTCCGCGCGCAATCGCGGAAGCCGCCCGGGCCGCCGGGCTCGATCGCATCACGCATGTGTCGGCGATTGGCGCTGACGCGCACAGCTCGTCCGCTTATGCCCGGTCCAAGGCCATCGGCGAAGCCGGTGTTCTGGAAACGCTGCCCGACAGCGTGATCCTGCGGCCGTCCATCGTGTTCGGCCCGGAAGACGAATTCTTCAACAAGTTTGCCGACATGGCCCGCTTCTCGCCGGTGCTGCCGCTGCTTGGCGGCGGAGAGACGAAATTCCAGCCGGTCTACGTTTGCGATGTTGCCGAGGCGGTTGCCCGCTCCGTCGATGGCCAGCTTGCCGGCGGCACCACTTATGAACTCGGTGGACCTGAAGTGAAGAGCTTCAAGGCATGCCTGGAAGACGTTCTGGACGTCACCCGGCGCAACCGCGTTCTCTTGCCGATTCCCTTCCCGGTCTCTTCGGCCATGGGCAAGCTGTTCCAGCTCTTCCCCTATGCGCCGTTCACGGCAGATCAGGTCGAGCTGCTGAAAACCGACAATGTGGTGTCCGACGCGGCTAAATCCGATGGCCGCACCCTGGAAGGCATCGGCATCAAGCCGGCAACGGTGGCCGCCGTTCTGCCGACCTACCTGGAACGCTACCGCGAACACGGCCAGTACGACGCGCACCGCCCGGCCTAACGCCTTTTTGCAAATGACGTCTTCGACGGGCCCTTCGGGGCCCGTTTTGTTTGGGAAGGAAACTTTCCCGGCTTGAGACAGGTATGCGCACTCCACACGACGAGTGATCTGATCATCGGGTACAAAACCCGTTCCGCAGGCGACGCCATTCGCCCAGCCTTTCCCGCAGATCACAGCTTTTCATTGCCGCATCCAGATCCTTCGCCTACCGTGAAAGCCGACGGGAGGCGAAGATGTCAGTTCTTGCCAAGGTCACGTTGCTTTTTGTTGTCTTTGTCGACCTGCTCGGCCAGGGACTGGTGTTTCCAATCATCAATTCCCTGGTGATGGAACCGTCGACATCAATGCTGCCACACTCCACCAGCGAGGCGATGCGCCATTTCGATTATGGCCTTGTCATCGGTATCTTCTTCCTGTGCTGGTTTTTCGGTGCACCCTACATTTCCAAACTGTCAGACGTCATCGGCCGCAAGAATGCGATCCTCATCTGCCTCTTCGGCGCGCTCGGCGGTTATGCACTCACCATCGCGGCCCTTCATCTCAACAGTTTCGTGCTCTTGATCCTGGGCCGCGCGATTACCGGGCTGACCGCCGGCAACCAGCCGATCGCGCAGGCTGCGATGATCGACGGCAGCACGGATGACGAGGACCGCAACCGCAACATGGGCTACATCATCACAGGTGTCAGCTTCGGGCTGGTTGGCGGGCCGCTGCTTGGTGGACTTCTGTCCGATCCGGTCCTGATCGGCGATCTCGCCAGTATCAAGCTCCCCTTTTACGCCTGTTTCGTGCTGGTTCTCATTGCTGTTCTGCTGGTGGTGTTGTCGTTCCGGGATACCCATGACGCCGAGGTGGAGAGGCAGAAATTCGTGTTTCGGCCTTTGGACATTTTCGAACTTCTATGGCGTATCCGAAAATATCCGACGGTGATGCGGCTGACTGTGGTTTTCTTCTTCTTCCATGTCGCCAATCTGTCGTTCTACATCTTCGTCGACAACTACCTGACCAGCCGCTTCGGCTACGGCACGCTTGGCGGATCGATGGTGATGCTGACCATCGGCATAGCCCTCGCCTTTTCAAGCACCTTTCTTGTGGTGCCGGCGCAAAAGCGGTTCAGCAAGGAAGCCCTTCTCGGGATGACCCTTACGGTCTGGGCGCTGTCGGCAGCGGCTTTCATAGCGTCGCCCAACGCACTCCTGACCTATGTGCCGGTGTTCTGTTTCTACTTTGCCTTCGGCATCGCCTACCCGACGTTTCTCGGGCTTTATTCGGCAGCTGTCGGAGACGAGGAACAGGGATGGGTCATGGGCGTGACCATCGCCGTCTTCACGCTGGTGGCGGGCGTGATCTCGCTGCTGGGTGGGGAATTGATCGGCCTTGATCTGGATCTGCCATTCTATGGCGTGATCATCGCGGCGCTCACCGCGCTTGTGGTGATGTTCTTTGCCTGGAACAAGCCGGAGATGAAGGCATTGATGCGCGGAACTGGCGGCTGACAGGAGACCTTGCCAGCCGCCGGAAGTCTTTACCCACGCCGAGGCCCTAACTTGAAGCGATCGTCATGCAACTCGCTGTAGCCGAGTTCGGTGCGTTGCAGGCCGATGTCTCTCAGCTCGCTCTCGCTCAGGCGAGAAAGAGCGCGGTGAGTTTCCCGGCGGCGAAGGTAAGTCCTGAACTCTGCGGCCAAAACACGAAGGGCAGAAAACAGAGCACCGCGGCTATTTGCACGGCTGCGGAAAATGGTTTCAATCTCAAGGCTCATCTCACTTCTCCTGTGGGCGGAACGCCCGTTCCTTCCTGGGGACAAGGCGAGAATGACAAACCAATCCTGACAGCAGTGAGTCATGTTTGATCCTGTTCTGTTCTCAGGTTATGATTTTTTTGTTCCGATCTCACTGAGCCAGAATTCCCATGAACCCGATTGAACGCGCACTCGGCATCCTGCTGCTGCTGACCGGTGGCAAACTTGTCCCGGCAACCGTGCTTGCCGAACGGTTTCACGTTTCGCTTCGCACGATCTATCGCGACATCGACCGGCTGATCGCCCTCGGCGTACCGGTGGACGCGGAGCGTGGCGCCGAAGGCGGCTACCGGCTTGCCAGCGGTTATCTTCAGCCACCGGTGGCGTTGACCCGCAATGAGACCGCAGCCCTTCTGGCGGCGATGGCGCTGGTGCGCTCCAGCCGAACAGTGCCTTTGGCAGACGATCTGGCGGCGGCGGAAAAAAAGCTGGTGGCGTCCCTACCGAAAACGGTTCACGGGCTGCTGAAGGAGGCAGACAGGATCGTCGGCATTGAACCGATCCCGCCCGACATCTTTCATTCCGGCACCAAGGCGGAACCGACCTGCGACTGGCAAAAGGCTCTGGATGGCTTCATGGCCGGGATCCTGGACAGCAAGCGGGTTCGCTTCGAACACGTCAATCCCGCACGAAACACCGTCAAGGCGCACGATGTCGAACCCCATGGTGTCATGTTCGACCGCGACCTGTGGTACCTGGCCGGCCGGTGCGTCGATACGGACACGCTGAAGGTTTACCGGGCAGACCGGGTGCGGGCTCTGGAAATCAGTGGACTGTTCTTCCGTCCCGACAAGACCTTCTCCATCAAGAGCCTGCTCGGCGGGGCCTGGCTGTCCCAGGCAATGCGCCGCTGGGAGCAGGAAGAAACGATTGCCAAAATCCTCATTACGGCGGCACAGGCGAAGAAACTGAGCGCTGACTGGTACTACCGCCACGCCATCTTCACACCGGCCGGAGAAGGCCGGATCCTGGTCAGCATTCCATCCACGGAGCGCACACGCATCCTGCCGCTGGTGCGCTGGCTTGGTCCGGGGGCGGAACTGCTCGCCCCCGAGGAGCTTCGGCAGGAGCTCGCGAGCGAACTGGAGGCGCTTGCCGGGCTCTACTCGGCGAAGGGCCAGCTCGACCGCTCGGCCTGAGACAAGGCCCTTCCCCGCTCCGTCATTCCGGACTGTGAAAAAGCAGCCTCAACCCAGAAAATAAAGCCCGACAAACCCGGCGATGCCGACGAAGATGCGCCACCACGCGAAGGGGGCGAAGCCGTGTCTGGAAACGAAGTCGAGCAGGCCCTTGACCACGAAGACGCCCGCGATGAAAGACGCGACAAAGCCGATAACGATCAGCATGGCGTCATCCATGGAGAGGACGTTGCGGTTCTTGTACAGGTCGTAGGCGAAGGCGCCGGCCATGGTCGGCATTGCCAGAAAGAAAGAGAATTCGGCTGCCGAGCGCTTGTCGGTGCCCATCAGCAGTGCGCCGGCAATGGTCGCACCGGAGCGCGAGACGCCGGGAACCATGGCAAGGCATTGGCAAAAGCCGATCTTCAGGCAGAGCGACAGCGGGTAATCCATCACGTTGGTGTAGCGGGGCTTCAGCGGCAGACGGTCGATCCAGAGAAGGACGATGCCGCCGAGCAGCAGCGTCGCGCAGATCAGCGACGGCGTTTCGAACAGCACTTCCTTGATGAAGCCATGCAGCAGCACACCGATAACGGCGGCCGGCAGAAAGGCAATCAGGATACCGGCGACGAAACGCCGGCTGGACGGATCGCTCGGCAAGGTTATGAACAATGTCCACAGACGACCGAAATAGACCGACAGAATGGCCAGTATGGCCCCGAGCTGGATCAGAACCTCAAAGGTTTTTCCCGTGCTGTTGAAGCCCAGAAAGTGGCCGAGCAGCAGAATATGACCGGTAGAGGAGACGGGAATGAACTCGGTCAAACCTTCGACGATCCCCAAAATCAGAGCGTTAACAATCGTTTGACCGTCCATAGTGTATCTTGTCTCCAAATGGCTTGATGAAAAGCAGCCTGACCAAGTATGTGTCACGACTCAGGACGTTGCCCGAGCCGCCGCTTATTTGACGAAGCGACGTCGCGACGTCAAACCCTTGATAACCATATTCGGGTCAAACTCTCCGTTTAGACGGTTGCATCATTTGGCAACCGCTTCGACGTAGTGTTGCCACAGTTCAGGCTCTTAACCCCTTCATGCTGACGCTCTACCATCATCCGTTCTCACCATCTTCACGGTTCATTCGGCTCATCTTGAGCGAATATGGCGCCGCCTTCGAGGAGCAGCACGTGAACCCGTGGGAACGTCCCCGGGCGCTCCTGGTGCTGAACGCGGCGGGCACCGTGCCGGTGATCGTGGAAAACGAAGGCCCTGCAATCTGCGGCGCCGGGCCAATCATGGAATATCTGGATGAGACTCGTGGCTATGCGGTTGCCGACCGCCGGCTGATGCCGGATCATCCCGATGCCCGCGCTGAAACGAGGCGTCTGGTCGAATGGAGTCTCGGCAAATTCGATCAGGAAGTCATCGGCCATCTGGTGCGCGAACGCATCTACAAGCAGATCATGCCCAAATCCACCGGCGGCGGTGAACCGGATTCGTCAGCCCTGCGCGTTGCCAGGGCGAACATCCACCATCACCTCAAATATTTTGGCTATCTGGTCGCCTCGCGCCGCTGGGTTGCCGGCGACAGGTTGACCTTCGCCGATTTTGCCCTGGCTGCCTCGCTTTCCTGCGCCGACTATCTGGGCGAAGTGCCCTGGGGCGATGAGGAAGACATCAAGAGCTGGTATGCGCGGGTCAAATCGCGGCCGTCGATGCGCCCGCTCCTTGGCGAGAAGGTTTTGGGCATGCCCGCTGCACAAACCTATGCGGATCTCGATTTCTGAGACATTCTGTCCGCGTTCGACCGGCGCCGGTTGACGATCCGTTGTTCCAAAGAGCAGCCAAAGGCCTTGGACCTGAAGACCCAAAAGCTTCTGACCGCGTTTGAAGAAAAGGCCCATGCCCTCGGTTTCGACGGCGTGAAGATTGCTGCTGCCGACAGCATCCCACAGGCCGGCGAGCGCCTGCGGGCGTTCCTGGACAAGGGATATGAAGGCAGCATGAGCTGGATGGCGGAAACCGCGGACCGCAGGAGATCGCCGCAGGCGCTTTGGCCGGAGGTTCGCTCGGTCATCATGCTGGCGATGAATTACGGCCCCGGCGACGCTCCACACGAACATCCCCTCGCCCATCTTGCCGACAGGACCACCGGCGGGATTTCCGTCTATGCGCGGCACCGCGACTATCACGATGTCATCAAGGGGCGCTTGAAGGAGCTGGCCAGCTTCCTCGTTTCCCGGTCCGGCGGCGACGTGAAAGTGTTTGTCGACACCGCTCCGGTGATGGAAAAACCGCTGGGGGAAGCTGCCGGGCTTGGCTGGCAGGGCAAACACACCAACCTGGTGTCCCGCGAACTCGGGTCCTGGTTCTTTCTCGGTGCGATCTTCACCACACTTGAACTGCCGCCGAGCGGCGGCGAGCGCGATCATTGCGGCTCCTGCCGTGCCTGCCTCGACAGTTGCCCGACAAACGCCTTTCCCGCGCCCTACCTGCTCGATGCCAGGCGCTGCATTTCCTATCTGACCATCGAACACCCCGGCCCTGTCCCCCATGCCTTCCGCAAGGCTATCGGCAACCGGATCTATGGCTGCGACGATTGCCTGGCCGCCTGCCCCTGGAACAAGTTTGCCGAAGCTGCCCGGGAGGCCAAGCTGATTGCCCGGCAAGAGCTGATCAATCCGAAACTCACGGACCTCCTGTCACTGGACGATGCGGCCTTCCGCAAGCTTTTTTCCGGATCTCCGATCAAACGCATCGGCCGTGGCAAGTTTCTGCGCAATGTGCTGATCGCCGCAGGCAATTCCGGCGAAACGGCATTGCTAGAAAAGGTGGAAGCGCTGCTGGAGGATAGCGATGCCCTTGTTCGCGGCACCGCAGTCTGGGCGTTCAGGCAACTTTCTGCACAGGAAGATTTTGAGACCCGCAAAACCGCTGCAGTGCGTGTTGAAACCGACGAAACCGTGCGCTTCGAATGGCTTCACACACAAATCTGATCCGACTTTTCCCGATTCGACCTTGTCATGTGATTGGTACATAGTCATCGAATAGCCTAGGTCTTGATGAGGACTGGGACGTCCGACCCCATCGGGACCGACCTTGTTCGAACTGCCCGATTCCGATCATTTTATTGGAGCCACAAAATTGAATTTACAGTCAGCTTCCGTTTTCTCCTCCAAACCCGCCAGAGCGCGCGTCAGGCTGTTCATGCTCGGCACCGCGTTTGCGCTGGTCTCCGGGTCCGCCTTTGCGCAGGACACCGGAGAGATTGCCTATGAAGCTTATGTCGAAGGGTTGAAAAAACTTGGTGTCGAGGTCGAAAACGGCAGCGTCGCTTATGACGAAGGCAGCGACACGCTGACCCTGACCGACAGCACTATCACCATGAGCGGTGTACTGGAGGATATCCCGGCCGAAAAAAAAGATGTCACGGATAGTGACGGTGCAACGGACATCGAACCTGCCGAGCTGACCGAACTCAACTATTCGCTCTCTCTCAACAGCGGCACTGTCACCATTACCGGTCTCAGCCATGAGGATGGTGACTTCACGGCTGCAAGCTGGGTCTATTCGGACGATTCCGAGATGGCTCTGTCCGCAGGCGCGGAAGGCAAGGGCCAGGTCAAGATCGACGGCCGATTGACCGGTATGTCCGCCACCAACTACAGCTTCACCATGCCCGGGCTTCCGGCGGAAGACGAGGCGCATCAGGTCAGCCGCTGGCTTCCGTTCGTCAAGGCAACGCTTCTGACCTCCTACGACGAACTGAAGCTCGACAATACGGCGATGACTATCGAGGTTCGGGAAACCGAAGATAACAAGGACACGCTTGTTCTATCGGGTACCGTGCAGATCGCCGGATACCGTATGGTCGATGCCGAAGACGGCAGAATTGGCGAATACTCAATCGACAGCATGACCCAGTCCCTGCAAACGCTGGACCCGGCTTCGGGAAAGATGCTGGACCAGACCACCAGCCAGGGCAAAACGATTTACAAGGACATGGACACCGCCGCGTTCTTTGACCTGTTTGACCCTGATGTTCCGGAAACCGGCGATGAAGTTGTCATGCTCGGGTCGGCATCCGCGATTGACTACAAATCCAAACAGGACCTCGGCGACGGCCTTGCGGTTGAAGTATCCGTCGACAAAACCTCGATGGATGAACTGACCGTCGTCAAGCGCGACAACAACATCCTCTCTCTGCTCGACGGTCTGTTCACGAAGCAGACCCCGGCACCCGAGGAACTGATAACCGGCGTCTTTCAGTTCTACAGGTCCTTCGGAGTTACCGATGCCCGCCTCAATGGCATCAAAGTGAGCGTTCCGACGCCTGGCCCGGAAAAGCCGATAGATGTCTCCATCAAGGAAATGGCCATGTCGGAGATCAATTCCGACGGCATCGGCGAAATGATGATGGTCGGTCTCGACGCCCCGGATCTGCCGGAGGGTGCATCGGTCAAGATCGACTGGGCGGCAATCGGAGATATCGAGTTTGCCGAATATACGCCCATGCGCGCCATGATCAGCACGTTGATGGCCGATCCTGCCTTTGGCCAGGATCATCCCATCGACGTCGCCCGGGCTTTCCTGCCACGCTCGTTCGGCTACGAGATTGAGGGGCTGGACGTCACCGTTCCGGACCTTGGCCGGACCGAAATCGGCAAGGCCGAGATGACGCTGTCCACCACGGTGCCGCCGATCCCGACCAGCTTCCACACCAAGACCGAAGGGCTGAAAGTGCCCGTTGCGGCCGTCGATGACCCGGACGTCCAGGCCCTGCTGGAGTCTCTCGGTCTGGAAACAGTTGTCTGGTCCGACGAAACCCGCCTCTACTGGGACGAGGCAACGCTGGAACTGCGCCTGGAGCGTCTGATGGTGGATGTCGAAGGCGTTGGCCGTGCGGAATTGTCCGCCCGTCTTGCCAACGTTCCGAAATCCGTGTTCGAGGATCCGGAAAACCAGGGACAGATGGCACTTGTCGTCGCACAATTCGTCGACGCGTCGTTCACCTTCAAGGATGCTGGCCTCACCAAAAAGGGCATCGCCCATATTGCTGAAGCGCAGAACATTCCGGAAGACGCCTTCCGGGAAGCGTTGGTGGCTGAAACGGCGCAAATGACAGCGCCCATTCAGAACGCTGCGTTTACACAGATGATCAGCGAAGCGGCCTCGAAGTTCCTCAACAATCCGGGGGAACTGAAAATCACACTGACCCCTCAGAACCCGGTTCCGATCGCTCAGATCCTCGGCTCTCTGGCGGCACCGCAGACCCTGCCGGATCTGCTGGCAGTCAAGGTTGTCGCGAATTAATCGCTCTGATCACATAGATGCAAAAATCAAAAGGGCGGCCAGTGGCCGCCCTTTTTTCTCTGAAGAAATCTTTTCTTCCTTCGTGCGTCGGCTGGAACCGGCGTCACTCCGCCGCGTGTCGCTGACCGGCCGCCCCGATCCGGGCAGCGCAGAATTTGAACTCCGGAATCTTGCCGAAGGGGTCGAGCTGCGGATTGGTCAGGAAGTTGGCCGGGGCTTCGTTGAAGCAGAACGGGATGAACAGCATGCCTGTCGACACGTCCCGGTCGGCACGCAAGGTCAACGTGATCGCGCCGCGCCGTGTTTCCACCCTCACCTGCTGTCCAATGTCCAGCCCCGAGCGCTCGATGTCGCGCGGGTTCATGGAGACAACGGGCTCCGGTTCGATGGCGTTGAGCACTTGCGCGCGCCGTGTCATGGCGCCGGTGTGCCAATGCTCCAGCATGCGGCCCGTGGTCAGCACCAGCGGGAAATCGTCGTCTGGAAGCTCGTCCGGCGGCACGAGATCCGTCGGCACGATGCGGCCGCGTCCATCGGCAGTGGGGAAGGACTGGCCGAACAGGATTTCGTTGCCTGGCTTGTCCGGAGCGTCCGCCGGATAGGTAACCGTGCCATCGCGCTCCAGCCGTTCCCAGGAAATGTTGCTCAGCGAGGCCATGTGCGAGCGCATTTCCTCGTAGATCGCCGGCACGCCGTCATAAGTCCAGTTAAGGCCCAGACGATTTGCGAGGTCGATGAGGATCTGCCAGTCGGCCCGCGCTTCACCCGGCATCGGCACGCAGGGGCGGCCGATCTGAACCTGGCGGTTTGTGTTGGTGTAGGTGCCAAGTTTCTCCGCATGGGCGGAGGCCGGCAGGATAACGTCCGCATGCCAGGCGGTTTCCGTCAGGAAGATGTCCTGAACCACCAGATGCTTCAGACTGGCCAGCGCCTTGCGCGCATGGGTCTGGTTCGGGTCGGACATGGCCGGATTTTCACCCTGAACGAACATCGCTTCGATGCCACCTTCCAGGATATCGTCCATGATCTCGACCACGGTCAACCCGCGCACCGGGTCAAGCGTACGGCCCCATGCATCCTCG
The DNA here is from genome assembly GCF_008107695.1 of Stappia sp. BW2. Taxonomy (GTDB): domain Bacteria; phylum Pseudomonadota; class Alphaproteobacteria; order Rhizobiales; family Stappiaceae; genus Roseibium. The sequence goes on from NZ_VIRG01000066.1 coordinate 783,494, forward strand.
AATTCGGCTCGGATGTCCGGGCTTTCGACCGACCGATAATCCGGGAACACCATCGGAATGAGGCCCGCGTCGGAGGCGCCTTGCACGTTGTTCTGTCCACGCAGCGGATGCAGGCCCGTGCCCGGGCGGCCGATCTGGCCGGTGGTCAACGCCATGGCGATGAGGCAGCGGACGTTATCCGTGCCATGGACATGCTGCGAAACGCCCATGCCCCAGAAAATGATGGACTTGGCGCTGGTGGCATAGAGCCTTGCGACGTCCCGCAGGGTTTGTGCGTCGATCCCGCAGACGGGCTCCATCGCTTCCGGTGTGAAGTCGGCGATCTTTTCCTTCAACGCCTCGAACCCATCCACATGGGCGGCGATATACTGGCTGTCGTAGTGGCCTTCGGTGATGATGACGTTGAGGATCGCGTTCAACATCGCCACATCCGTGCCCGGCTTGAACTTCAAACCGTAGTCGGCAAACCGCATCAAACCCTGGCCGCGCGGATCCATGACGATCAGCTTGGTGCCGTTCTTGGCCGCCTGTTTGATGTAGGTTGCTGCCACGGGGTGGTTCTGTTCCGGTCGCGCGCCAATCACGATCATGCAGTCGGCTTCGCCGGCCGCATTGAAAGGCGCCGTCACCGCACCCGAGCCAATCCCTTCCATCAGCGCTGCCACGGACGAAGCGTGGCAGAGACGCGTGCAGTGGTCGACGTTGTTGGTCTGGAAGCCCTGACGGATCAGCTTCTGGAAAAGATAGGCCTCTTCGTTGGAGCCCTTGGCCGAACCGAAGCCGGCGATGCCCCGGCCACCCTTGGCGTCATAGACGGCTTTCAGGCCGCCAGCCGCCCGCTCGAGCGCTTCTTCCCAGGTGGCCTCGCGGAAATAGTCGAGATGATTTTCCCGCGACATGGCGATGTCACCACGCTTGGGCGCATCGTCCCGGCGGATCAGCGGCTTGGTCAGACGCTCAGGGCTGGAAACATAGTCAAAGCCGAAGCGGCCCTTGACGCAGAGCCGGTTTTCGTTGGCCGGGCCGTCCCGGCCTTCGACGCTGACGATCCTGCCGTCCTGCACCGAGACCGACGTCAGACAGCCGACACCGCAGAAGGGACAGACGCTGTCGACGGTTTCTTCGGCAAAGATCTCGCGCTTGCTGGCGGTTGCGTCCAGAAGGCTCTTTTCCATCAGCGCCCCGGTCGGACAGGCCGACACGCATTCGCCACAGGCAACGCATGTGGAAAGCCCCATGGGGTCGGCCAGATCGAACACCGGCACGGTATGCGATCCACGGTCGGCCATGCCGATGACGTCGTTGACCTGCACTTCCCGGCAGGCCCGTTCGCACAGGTTGCAGGCGATGCAGGCGTCCAGATTGACCGCGATGGCCGGATGGGAAATGTCCTGAGCCGGTTTGGCACTGGGTGCGAAACGGTTGGTGGACGCGCCGACACGGTCGGTCCATTTCCAGAAATCGCTTTCCGGGTCGGGGTGGTTGTCGCGCGACGGCTGGTCGGCAGCCAAAAGTTCGAACACCATTTCACGCGCCTTGGAGGCGCGTTCACTGGCGGTTTTCACCACCATGCCGTCAGCGGGTGTGCGGATGCAGGAGGCGGCAAGAACGCGCTCGCCTTCGATATCGACCATACAGGCCCGGCAGTTGCCGTCAGACCGATAGCCTGGCGCGTCCTTGTGGCAGAGATGCGGGATGGCAACGCCTTCGCGCTTGGCAACCTGCCAGATGGTTTCGCCGTCTTCCGCAGTGACCATCCGACCGTCGAGAGAGAAAGTGACCTGGCTCATGCCTCGAACTCCTCCGGGAAAAATTTCAGCACCGAGGTGACCGGATTGCTGGCCGCCTGGCCAAGGCCGCAGATCGACGCCGAGCGCATGACGACATCAAGATCGGCGATCTTGGTCTTGTCCCAGTCACCTGCCGCCAGCAGATGTTCCATTTTCTCCGTTCCGGACCGGCACGGCGTGCACTGACCGCAGCTCTCGTGCTTGAAGAAGCGCATCAGGTTCAGCGCCACATCGCGCATGTCATCCTGATCGGAGAAAACGACGATGGCATGGCTGCCGATGAAACAGCCGTATTTGTCCAGCGTGCCGAAATCGAGAGGCTCGTCGGCAAGCGAGGCCGGCAGGATACCCCCAGAGGCGCCACCTGGCAGGTAGGCCTTGAAGACGTGGCCTTCCTCCATGCCGCCGCAGAACTCTTCCAACAACTCGTTCATGGTGATGCCCGCTGGAGCCAGCTTGACGCCCGGTTCCTTGACGCGACCGGAGACCGAGAAGGAACGATAGCCCTTGTGGCCGCGGCGTCCGTGGTCGGCAAACCACTGCGGGCCTTTTTCGACGATGTCCCGGATCCAGAACAGGGTCTCGACATTGTGGTTGAGCGTCGGCTGCCCGAACAGGCCCACCTGTGCGATGAAAGGCGGGCGGTGGCGTGGCAGGCCGCGCTTGCCTTCGATCGATTCGATCATCGCGCTTTCTTCGCCGCAGATGTAGGCTCCTGCCCCACGGCGCAGCTCGATATCGATGGTCGTGATGATGCCAGCCTCGCGCAGAACCTCGATTTCCGTCCGCAGGATCTCGATAACCGCAGGATATTCATCGCGCATGTAAAGATAGATACGCGCAGCGGAAATCGCATGGGCGGCAATCAGCGCGCCTTCCAGCATCCGGTGCGGATCCCGTTCCAGATGGACGCGGTCCTTGAATGTGCCCGGTTCGCCTTCATCACCATTGATGGTGAGATATTTCGGAGCTGGCAGATCGTGGACGATCTTCCATTTCGTGCCGGTTGGGAAACCCGCGCCGCCAAGGCCGCGAAGCCCGGCTTCCAGGGCCTTGTCCGCGATTTCCACCGCATCCAGCTCACCGGCGCGCACGCGCTCCAGCAACTTGTAGCCACCGGCGTCGCGATAAGCGTCCAGCTTGATGTAATCAGGAACCGACGGACTGGAATTTCCCTCGAACAGCGCAGCGCGTACGGACACTTCGCTGGCGTTGTCGATTGCCCGCTTGCCGACCTGAACGGCCGGAGCCCCGGCACAACGGCCGATGCAGGGAACTTTCTGAATGCGGACCTTCGCCGGATCGACCCCGGTTTCAAGAGCCGCCGCCAGAGCATCCGCGCCTTTCAGCGCACAGGCAACGCTGTCGCAAACCCGAACGGTCAGCGGCGCAGGCCTCGCATCGCCTTCCCGCACGATGTCGAAATGATGATAGAAGCTCGCGACTTCGTAGACTTCAGCCTGCGACAGGCGCATCTCTTCCGCCAGCGCGCGCAGGTGCCGGGCTTCCAGGCAGCCGAATGCGTCCTGGATCTTGTGGAGATGTTCGATGAGCAGGTCGCGTCGGCGTGGCTCGTCGCCCAGCAGTTTCCGGATTTCGTCCAGAGCCGCATCTTCCACCTGACGCCCTTTTGGCTGGGATGGCTTGCGTGAAAGCCCCTTGCCGAACGACATTGGCGTATCTCCCGTTGTGCTGGAGCGCATCTGGATTTCGCGTCCGCGCTCCTTTTTTTGACCTTCGCGGTGTCGGCGGGCGGTTCGCAACTGCGATTCCCCTCACCTACCCCGTGTTTTGGTCCGGATGTTAGCCGCGCCGCTTCGGCCTGTCTGTTTGAAAAACGACAAACGGAACTCCAATGCTGACGCTTTGAAGCTGCTCGCCGGACAAGGGCCTAAGACAATCTGCCAGAACGAACCATCGCTCAAGCCTGCTCAGACGGCTTCGCCTCAAGACGTGAGATGGGAAAACGCAGCAACAACACGCTCATAGACCGGGCGTTTGAACGGCACGATCAGGCCAGGCAGACGGTCCGCATCTTCCCAGCGCCAGTCGCAGAATTCTGCCGTGTGGCCATCCGGCGGGGTCAGAATGTTGATTTCGTCTTCCAATCCGTCGAACCGGTAGGCAATCCAGCGCTGCGCCTGTCCGCGATACTTGCCTTTGCGAGACGTGCGGACGACTTCCGGGGGATAGTCGTAGGCGAACCATTCCGAAGCTTCTTCGAGCAGGGTAACGGACTTGATCGAGGTTTCCTCATAAAGCTCGCGTCGGGCTGCTGGTTCCGGCGCCTCGCCCTTGTCGATGCCCCCTTGAGGCATCTGCCAGCAGTATTCGTAGTTGGATGAACTGCCGCCGTCATCGCGGCTCCCGATCCAGACTTTGCCCGCCGTGTTGATGAGCATAATTCCGACGCAGGGCCGGTAAGGAAGACCGTCGTCAGGTTCCGGAAACCCCGGTCCAAGTGCCAGCTTCGTCACAAAAACCTCTTGGTGTTCAATCTGCTGAGATTATCGGTCGATGGTCGCGCTGACCGGAACCAGTTGAAGGCCGCGTTCTTCCAGGTCCTGGACCCACTTTTCCAGCTGGCGCACGGTGACCGGCAAGGCCGACGCGGCTGCCACAGCGACCCCGCGGGCCCGGGCGACACTTTCGAGTTGCAGCAGTTTGGCGTTAATATCATCTTCGCGCGGAACTTCGTCCAGCACCACATCCACCCCGCTGAAGGCGATGCGTTTTTCCTTGGCAACTTCATCTGCGATGGATCTGGAAGAGGTGCCATTGTCCGCAAACATCAGGCCACGGGCCTTCAGTTTTTCCAGCAGGAACTCCATCGACGGCTTGGTCGACGTGAAGCGGGCTCCCATTTCGGGAATAACGCCAACGTAATTGGTCGCCCGCGTCAGCAGGTAGCCAAGACGATCCATCATGTCGTTGGGGCGCAGACTGACCAGCAGCGTGTGCGGCCCCGGGTCGTTGTCCGGAAAATCGAACGGTTCCAGCGGCAGCTGCAGCAGCAGTTCGTGCCCCTTGGTCCGGGCCTGCTGCATCCAGTCATCTAGATCGCTGCCGTAAGGCGCGAGTGCAAATGTCGTATCGGCCGGCAACCGGTTGAGAGCGTTTTGCGTGCCGGTTTCGCTCAGTCCGAGACCAGTCACGATGACGGCAATTTTCGGTATGGAGGTGAATTCACGCACCACAGGCCGTGAATAGGCATCCAACGGACGCACGCCCGCGTCGCTGACCTTCGGCAGAAAACCTAAATCGGAGCGTTCGCTGACACGGGTGTCCGGATTGATCGACAGGCTGGTCACCGGAGCGTTCGGACCAAGTCCGTCGGGACGCATGACCATGTCATAGCGCGGGCCAAGCAGATCCTTGCTGCTTTGCGGACGCAGGTTGGGCCCGAGATCTCCGTCGATGCCCGGACGGATCTCAACCACTTCAATGTCCTGGGAGGTCACGCCCTCGACGATCGCGTCGAGCGGCAGAACGGCGACAGGCTCTCCGCCCAGCGGGTCATCGACAACTGTGATCCAGACGAGCGTCGACGTAATGATGACGCTCAGAATACCGACCCCGATAAGACCGAACGGCAGCCTGACCAGCCGCCGCTTGCCCATGCCTAATGGAGCTGTGAGATCTTCGCTCGACATACCGTCCTGAGCCTATTGCCCGGATCAGGAAGCCCCCCGACCGGAAAGTTTGTTTTTGATGTACGCAGAACGAGAACGGAAAGTCGCGCGCCGGCGGACCGGCGCGCGTTTGTTGTCTTAGTTTTTGACAGCTGCGCTGTCGGAGACCGGCGGAAACGCGCTGTTTGCCTGTTTGCCGCGAAGAAGATCGAGGGCCAGGTTCAGCTGCGTGTCGTCCTTCGGATCCGGCGGCACGTAGGCCTGGCTTCCGGAGCCTTCTTCACCTTCGGACGCTTCCAGGTGACCGCGCAGACCGGCTTCACCCTTGGTGTCGACCCGGCCAACCAGATCCTCCGGCAGATCCTGCAGGGATTCGATATCCGGAACGATGCCCTTTGCCTGGATCGACGTGCCCGACGGCGTGTAGTAACGCGCAGTCGTCAGGCGGATGGCGCCGTTGGCCCCAAGCGGGATGATCGTCTGGACCGACCCCTTGCCGAAGGACCGCGTGCCGAGGATGGTCGCCCGGCGATGATCCTGCAGCGCGCCTGCAACGATTTCCGAAGCCGAAGCGGAGCCGCCGTTGACCAGCACGATGACCGGCTTGCCGTTCGTCAGATCGCCAGCCCGGGCGTTGTAGCGCTGGGTTTCGTCAGCTTCGCGGCCACGGGTGGAGACAATCTCACCGCGGTCGAGGAACGCGTCGGAGACTGCAATGGCCTGGTCCAGCAGACCGCCCGGGTTGTTGCGCAGGTCGATGACGAAGCCCTTGAGCTTGTCCTCGCCGATATTCTCGGTCATCTCCTCGACAGCTTCCTTGAGCCCGTCGAAGGTCTGCTCGTTGAACTGGGTGACACGAACGTATCCGACGTCATCCTCTTCCCGCCAGCGCACCGAACGGATGCGGATGATGTCGCGGGTGATGGTGATGTCGAACGGTTCTGCACTGCCCTTGCGGCGCACGGTGACGACGATGTCCGTATTGACCGGACCGCGCATCTTTTCGACCGCCTCATTGAGGGTCAGGCCCTGGACCTGCTCTCCATCGATGTAGGTAATGTAGTCGCCCGCAAGAACACCGGCCTTGGCGGCTGGCGTATCGTCGATCGGCGACACGACCTTCACAAGGCCTTCTTCCATGGTGACTTCAATACCAAGACCACCAAACTCGCCACGGGTCTGCACCTGCATGTCCCGGAAGCTTTTCGGGGACATGTAGCTGGAGTGCGGGTCGAGTGAGGTCAACATGCCGTTGATGGCGCTCTCGATAAGCTGAGCGTCATCAGGGACTTCCACGTAGTCGGAGCGTACCCGCTCGAACACGTCGCCAAACAGATTGAGCTGCCGGTAAGTATCCGTTGCCGCCGCATTGGCCGCAACCGAGACATTGATCGGCATCTGGGACAGTGTCGTGATTGCCGCTGCTCCCATGAGGGCACCCACCAGCAGCAAGGAAGCTTTCCGTATCATCCGCGAGCCTTTTCTTCTTCAGTGCGTGCCCACCAGGGTGTGGGATCGATCGCACGACCGTCTTTCCGGAATTCAACATAAAGGATCGGCTGGGTCGAGCCCAAACCGAACGTCGAAGCGCTAGCCCACTGGGTTGCGCCCATCACACCAACCGGTTCCCCGGTCAAAACAAATTGCCCCAACTCCGCATCAATCCGGTCCATTCCGGCAAGCAGCACATGGTAGCCGTCGCCGGTATTCAGGATCAAGAGTTGTCCGAACGAACGGAACGGTCCCGAATAGACCACCCATCCGTCCGCGGGTGAAGTCACATTTGAGCCAGGACGCGTGGCGATAGACTGACCCTCCGTCACACCGCCGAAATCGTCCTCCTGGCCATAGTCCTTCAAAAGCGTCCCGGCAACCGGTTGCGGCAGCTTGCCCTTGGCGTCCAGGAACGAAATGGCCGGTGCCAAACGCCCCGGATCCGCAAAGGGATCATAGGTGCGCGACGGGTTTTTCCGGGCATTGAGTGCTGCCTGGCGCGACTTTTCCGCCGCCTCCCGCGCACTTTCGATTTCCGCTTCCAGGGTCGCGATCAATTCCTGGAGAGACCCAGCCTTGTCCGCAAGTTCCGCCGCACGTTCCTTCTCTTGCTGAAGGTCCTGTACCGTTCTTTGATGTTCCTGCCTTTTTGCGCTCAAAAGAAGCTCAAGCCGGGACTTTTCCTCAGCCAATCGCATCGCATCGCCGCGCAGGCGGTTTTTTTCCTCTGCAATCACCGTCTTCAGACGGTGCAATTCCTCAAGATCCGCCGCAAGGGCCTCGGTTTCCACCTTCAGCTCCGGCATGACCGCGTTCAAGAGAATCGCACTGCGCACCGCTGAAAGCGCGTCGCTGGGGCGCACCGCAAGTGCCGGTGGCGGGCGCCTGCCGATTCGCTGTAGTGCGGCCAGTACCTCCGACAGCACATCGCGTCGTGAAATCAGCGACAGGCGTACCGCGTCCTCATTCTCCCCAAGCGCACGCAGCCGGCGCTCGGTATCGGTCAGCTTTCCTTCCAGACCCTTGATCGTATCGGAAGTGCTGATGATCTTTGCATTCAGCGTTTCCCTGTCGCGATCAAGTGCGCGGATCTCACGGGCGATGGCGGCCTGACGGTCTGTCGAGACCTCGATATCGCGCGAGAGCGCAGCAAGTTCCTGTTCGCGTTGCTTCTTGCGTTCCAGAGCGGCGCTCACCTCGGGAGAAGGAGCCGCCTGTTCCTGGGGCGTGGTTTCGTCGGCCGTTTCGGTCGATCCGGCAGGCACAGGAAGCACGAGCAAGACCGCAGTCAGTCCACTCAAGAGAGGGCGGAATATCATCCGTCTCTCAAGTTCTGAACGCGTCGCTGTCATGCGTTCCGCTATCAACCTGCCCAAGCTCCCAAAGGGTTGTCTTACAATGCGATACACAGTCTGCGTTAACGAACCGTTTACCCTAGTGACCGGTCAGTTAACTTTTTAGTCCCACCTGGATCGCATTCCCTCTTCTGTCTGATTGATGACCGTTACGTGGCGAATGCGGCGAGATACAGGCATTCGCGCCTTTTTCCGCCAGTTCAATTGTTAATTTTTAGTCACAATGCCGTAGCGGCAACGGCTTTGGCGCTTAACCCGGCGACCCTGCCCTCACCATCCAAAATGTCTGTAGACAACATCGTCAGGCTCCGGTCTCGGCGCATCCGCATCCAGAATAGCTCCCAGTCTTTCGGCTAGACGTGCCGAACGGCTGTTGTCCGCGTCCATGTAACTGACCAGGGACGGCAAGTGCCGCTCCTGCTGCGCCCAGTCACGAAAAACCCTGGCCGCTTCAAACGCGTAGCCCATGCCTTGCGCATGTTCATAGACAAACCAGCCCAGCTCGTGCTCGGGAAAAAGAGGCCCGTGATTGATGCCGACCTGGCCGAGAACCTCGCCCGAGCCACGCGCTTCCATCATCAGTGCGCCGTGTCCCATCAACTGCCATTGCGCAACGTCGTGGCAGAACATGCCCCATGCGGCAGACCGGGACATCGGGCCGCCCATGTATCGGGAGTGCTCGGAAGCCATCAGCGCTTCATATGCCGGCCAATCCGACATGGTCATCGGCCGCAAGATCAGTCTTTCGGTTTCAAGTGCGGGTATCACCGGGTTTCTCCCAGAGTTTTCGGGGGGCGTTTTCAGGGGCGCTTTCGGGCGTCTCACACGCGGTGATAAGGGTGTCCGGACTGGATCGTCATGGCGCGGTAAATCTGCTCCGCCAAAAGAATACGGGCGATCTGATGCGGCCAGGTCATGGCGCCGAGCGCCAGTTTCAGGTCCGCCCTGCCCAGAACTTCCTGGCCGTGACCGTCCGCCCCGCCAATGGCAAACACCACATCGGGAACGCCTTCGTCCTTCCAGGCTTCCAGTTTCTGGCTGAAGGCGGGGCTGGTGAGATTCTTGCCGTTCTCGTCCAGCACCACAAGCCGCGCACCTGCATTGAGCGCAGCAAGAATGCCCCGCGCCTCTTCCGTCTTGCGGTCGTCGGCGCGCTGTGCACGGCTTTCAGGCATTTCAGTGAGGGCAACTTCGGTAATGCCGAGGCCGCGGCCGCTCTTGCGGGCGCGGTCGATATACCGGTCGAAAATTTCCTTGTCCGCACCGGCTTTCATTTTACCAATGCAGAAGAGCGTAAAGCGCATGTGTCCCTGCCGGAGATCGTTCCGGTGAAAAATCTGCCCGACAGCAGACGGAGGCCCGTTTCAGGGCCTCAATGCCGGCTCAGCCGATGTAATGCGGTGCCGCATCCTCTTCCGGTGCCCACATCTTCTCCAGATTGTAGAAACCGCGAACCTCCGGACGGAAGATATGCACAATCACATCACCCGCATCGATCAGCACCCAATCGCAGATGCTCAGACCCTCAACCGTTGCCGTTCCGGCGCCGGCCGCTTTGAGATCTTTCACCAAATGCTCGGCAATCGCGCCCACATGACGATGGGAGCGGCCAGACACGATTATCATGTAATCGGCCAGCGAGCTTTTGCCTGCGATATCGAGAGTAACAACGTCCTCAGCTTTGGAGCCGTCAAGACTGGTGAGGACCGTATCGAGGAGGTCTGCCGCAAGTTCTTTACCTACGGAAGCCTGCAGAGGAGAGGACATGTCTGCCCGCTCACTTTCAAAGGTCATGGTCAGGTGTTATGCCTTTCGCCGTTTATGCCGTCCCGCGCCCAACGTCGTCACGAACTGAAACGTTCGACTTTGCACGTCACCCGTTTTGGATGCAGGACCGGTTGACCGTACCTCGGCCGCGCTCATCGCGACCATCGCTATAATATCGCTTCCCGATTGGCATTTTCAAGACAAGCGGGAAATCTTGCCAAATCTGCCCGTCACCGCTTTTGCCCCAGACGCAGATCGGTGGACGATGTCCGGTCCAAAGGCGTGTGTAAAAAGGTCCAGACAGGCGCCGCCATTTCCGGCAAAAGCGCTGCGTCTTCTTCGGGAAGCCTATATTTTTCATAGGCTTTTGCCATGGGGGAGGACATGACCGATAGCGAGGCTCCCGGGCGGTCCACAATGGCAATCGGCACCGAGCCGACAATCGAGCGCCAATCCTGCCAGCGATGGAAGCCGGCAAGATTGTCAGCCCCCATGACCCAAACGAATCGGACAGATGGCCGCATCTGGTGCAGAGCGACGAGCGTTCTAGCGGTGTAGGGCGTTCCCAGCACCTGCTCGAAGGCTGTCACTTTCATGCGCGGATGGTCGGCAAGGTCAGCCGTCAGGCGCAGCCGCCGTTCCAGCGGTGCCAGCTCAGAATGGCTCTTGAGCGGGTTGCCGGGCGTTACCAGCCACCAGATCTGATCAAGCCCCAGCCGCTTCAGCACGGTCGACGCCACAAGCCGGTGACCGGAATGGGGAGGATTGAAAGAGCCGCCGAAAATGCCGATGCGGTTGCCCGGCTCGGCATGGGGCAGCTTCATCCAGTCGCTATCCAGTCCTGCGCCAAGACTCAAGGCACTCATACAGACGACCTCACGATGGCCGTCACGGACGGATCTGGCCGGTGCCATGCACCTTGTACTTGAAGCTGGTCAGCTGCTCGACGCCCACGGGCCCGCGTGCATGCATACGCCCGGTCGCAATGCCGATCTCCGCCCCCATGCCGAACTCGCCGCCATCGGCAAACTGGGTCGAAGCGTTGTGAAGCACGATGGCCGAATCCACTTCCCGCTGGAAACGGTCGGCGGCGGCCTGGTCCTCGGTCACGATGCAATCTGTGTGATTGGAGCCATAGCGCGCGATGTGGTCCATGGCGGCATCGAGATCCGCAACCACCTTCACCGCGAGGATCTTGTCCAGATATTCTGTCGACCAGTCGTCCTCGCTTGCCGGCACGATGTTTTCGCAGATATCGCGCACAATCGCACCGCCGCGGATTTCGCAGCCCTTTTCCTGAAGCGCTTTCACGATCACCGGCAGATGGCTGTGGGCCACGTCTTCATGCACCAGAAGCGTTTCAAGCGCGCCGCAGACGCCGGTCCGGCGCATCTTGGAGTTGACGACCACCTCAACGGAGGTCTCCAGATCTGCAGCCTTGTCGATGAAGATATGCACAAGGCCTTCCAGATGGGCGAATACGGGAACGCGCGCTTCACTCTGCACGCGCTCAACCAGGCTGCGCCCGCCGCGCGGAACGATGACATCAAGATTGCCGCCAAGGCCGCGCAGCATTTCGCCAACGGCAGCCCGGTCAGTCACCGGCACCATCTGGATCGCCTCTTCCGGCAGACCGGCCGCAACAAGACCTTTCTGCAGGGCCGCATGGATCGCCCGGTTGGAATTGATGGTATCGGAGCCACCGCGCAGCACGACCGCGTTGCCGGCTTTCAGACACAGCGCCCCTGCATCCGCAGTCACATTCGGGCGGCTTTCGTAAATCACACCGATGACGCCAAGGGGCGTGCGCACGCGCTCAATCTTCAGGCCGTTCGGCCGGTCCCAGGCGGCGATCACGCTGCCGACGGGATCCTCCAGCGCAACGATATCCTCAAGGGCCTTGGCAATCGCCTCGATCCGCTCATCCGTAAGCGTGCCGCGATCCAGGAAAGATGCCGTCTGCCCGCCTGCCTTCATCGCCTCGATATCGAGCCGGTTGCCTGCGAGAATATCCGGTGCTGCGGCGCGAACGGCCGCAGCCATTTCGCGCAAGGCCGCGTTCTTCTGGTCTGCTGGGGCAACGGCAAGAATCCGGCTGGCAGCACGGGCACGCTGCCCGATCTCTGTCATCAAGTCCTCGATCGACTTTGCCTCGACTACTTCCAGCATACTCACTTGCTCCCGTTTCGCGGCGTTCACCACCGCCAGTCCTGACGCGTTTTAACGCGTTCCAGATCAAAAGACATCCACCGGATCGCTCAAACTTCGTCGAGCGCAGGCAGTTCCAGAACCAGATCGTCCCGGTGGATCATTTCCGCTCGGCCCGGATAACCGACGATGGCTTCGATTTCCCGGCTGTTGCGGCCTGCAATCAGTTGCGCTTCATCGGCATCATAGGCAATCAGACCCCGGCCGATAATCCGGCCTTCCGGGTTGAGCAATATCACCGCGTCACCGCGCGAGAAACTTCCCGATACAGAGGTGACCCCAGCTGGCAACAGGCTCTTGCCGGAGGTCATAGCCCGGACGGCACCTGCATCCAGCCGGATTTCGCCGCGCGGCTCCAGATGACCGCCGATCCAGGCCTTGCGCGCACTGGAGGGAGAGCTGAGCGCGGGAAACCATGTCCCACGAGCGCCCTGGTCCAACCGCTCAAGCGGATTGAGTTCCTTGCCGGAGGTAATCACCATCGACGTTCCGGCAGTGGTTGCGATCTTGCCGGCATCGATCTTCGTCTTCATGCCGCCGCGCGAAAGCTCCGAACCGGCGGATCCGGCCATGGCCTCGATTTCCGGGGTAATGCGCGGCACTTCGGGCAGAAACACCGCATCGGGATCCTGCTGCGGCGGTGCGGTGTAAAGCCCGTCAATGTCTGACAGCAGGACCAGGCAGTCGGCGCTGGCCATGGTGGCGACACGCGCCGCCAGGCGGTCGTTGTCGCCATAGCGGATTTCGGACGTGGCCACGGAATCATTTTCGTTGATGATCGGCACGGCCCCGAGTTTCAACAGGGTACCGATGGTGGCGCGGGCGTTGAGATACCGCCGCCGTTCTTCCGTGTCACCGAGGGTGAGCAGGATCTGACCGGCCTTCTTGCCGTGCGCGCCAAGGGCATCCGCATAGGCCTGCGCCAGCGCGATCTGACCGGCAGCCGCCGCCGCCTGGCTTTCTTCAAGCTTCAGCGGCCCACCCGGCAGGCCGAGAATGCCCCGGCCAAGCGCGATCGAGCCGGAGGAAACGAGCAGCACCTCCGCTCCGCCATCGGACAGCCGAACCACATCGGCAACCAGCGCATTCAGCCAGTTGCGCTTGAGTTCGCCCTTTTCGACAAGAAGGGCGGAGCCGATCTTGACGACGATCCGGCTGTAGTCTTTCAGACTGCGAGACATCAGGGATGCCAGCCCTCTTGCTCGGGTGCAGGCACCTGGTTGGCTTCGTCTTCCTTGTCCTTGTCGATGGCGCGCACGATCATGCGCAGCGCACGGTCGACATTGAGACCGCTGGCCGAGGACAGGATCAGAGGTTTCTGGCCGCAGGCCTCTTCAAGGCTGGCCGCCTTTTCGGCAATCAGATCCTCGTTCAACGCGTCGCATTTGCTGAGCGCCACGATTTCCGGTTTCTCCATAAGACCCGCGCCGTAGGCTTCCAGCTCGCCGCGCACCACCCGGTAAGCTTCGCCGGGATCTTCCTGGCCGGAGCCGTCCACCAGATGAAGCAGAACCCGGGTGCGCTCGACATGGCCAAGGAATCTGTCGCCAAGGCCCGTTCCCTCATGAGCGCCCTCGATCAGGCCGGGAATGTCGGCCATGGCGAAGCTGCGGCCGTCGATCTGAACGATGCCGAGATTGGGGTGAATGGTCGTGAAGGGATAATCGGCGATCTTCGGCTTGGCAGCGGAAACCGTTGCCAGGAAAGTGGACTTGCCCGCATTGGGCAGACCGACGAGACCCGCATCGGCGATGAGCTTGAGCCGCAGCCAGATCCATTTCTCTTCGCCCTCAAGGCCCGGGTTGGCCCGGCGCGGAGCCTGGTTGACGGACGATTTGAAATGGGCATTGCCGAAGCCGCCATTGCCGCCCTTCAGAAGCATCACCTTCTGGCCGATCTCGGTCAGGTCGGCGATCAGCGTCTCGTTGTCTTCCTCGAAGACCTGGGTGCCGACGGGAACTTTCAGCACGACATCGCCGCCATGGGCACCGGTGCGGTTGCGGCCCATGCCGTGAATGCCGGTTTCGGCCTTGAAATGCTGCTTGTAGCGATAGTCGATCAGCGTGTTGAGGCCGTCGACGCATTCAATGATGACGTTGCCACCCTTGCCGCCGTCACCACCATCGGGACCGCCGTATTCGATATATTTCTCGCGTCGGAACGACACACAGCCCGCACCGCCGTTGCCGGAGCGCACATAGACCTTGGCCTGATCTAGGAATTTCATTTTCTTTTTCTCTTTTCGTCCTGTTTCAGGCCGGACCCCGGTTGGATCACTGGCCGTTCAGAAAGTCTGTTCGTGTCAGCTCGGTGCGGATGGCCGGCATCGTACAGCCTCGTGACACACTGGCACAGCCCACTTCCCCTACTTCGCGGAAGCCCAATTTCCGGGCAATGCCAAGCGAAGCCGGATTTTCCGTCATGGCTTCGCAGGCGACCAACTGGTGATCGGTATTGCCGAACAGCCAGACGACCGCCGCCCGCGCTGCTTCACTCATATATCCCTTGCCCCAATAGAAGCGCCCCAGCCAATAGCCGATCTCCGGGGTCTCCCGCAACTTTTTGAAGCTGACACCGCCGATCATCTCGCCCTGGCAATCGATCTGAAATCCGAGTTCCTCCGCCTCCCGCCAGTTCGACCAGCGCTCTGCGGAACGTGCCAGATAGGCCCGGCCCTGTTCCAGATCGTAGGGATAGGTGACCCGCGACAGCATCTTGGCGACATCATAGTCGCCCAGAAGCTCGGCGCAGCGGTCCAGATCCTCCGGACGCGGGGCTCGAAGGATCAGACGCTCCGTCTTCAGAACGGGCAACATCACGCAGCTTCCTTGCGCGCGTCGAAATCGGCCCGTACCAGGCGCACGATGACATTGGAAACCCTGCGATCCAGTGCCTTGGAGAACCGTTCCGTCATGGCGTAGGGCTTGAAACCCATTTTCCGCAACAGACCGCGAGAGCGGAAGTTGTCCTCGAAGGCGCGTGCGGCGACGGCATCGGTCTCATATGCTTCGAACGCCCAGCCGAGCGCGGCCTCGACCGCCTCGCTGGCATAGCCATGGCCCTGGAAGGCGCGGCCGAGCCAGTAGCCAAGTGTCGGCACGTTCGGCAGATCGTCCAGATCGCCCGGAGGCTCGATGGCGACCACGCCGATGAACACCCCGCCAAGGGTGATGGCGAACAGCGCTTCGGTTTTAAACGGATCCTTGCCGACGACGGTCTTCAGATAGGCTTCCGCGGTTCCGTCCTCATAGGGCCAGGTGAACGACGTCATCCAGCGGGCGACCTCGAAATCCTTGCCCGCCAGGGCGACCATGGCTTCCGCATCGGACATTTCGACCGGTCGCAGGATCAGGCGTCTCGTTTTCAGTTCCGGCAACATGCTCATCGTCCCTGCCCCCATCTTTTCAATGACTTCCAGACGGCCCGCTCCAGCGTATAGCGCTCGATGGGCACCGAGCCACCCGCCCCGAGAGAGCGGATCATGGCCTGGTCGCGATACTGAAATCCGGATTTGACGAGCACCCGGCGCGATGCCGGATTGGTGACCCGGCAGGATCCCTGCAATTCGCCAATGTCGTGATAGGTGAAGGCGTGGTCGACGAGCGCATGAACCGCTTCGGTTGCCAACCCCTGCCCCCAGAAGGGCTCACCCAGCCAATAGCCGACATGCACGGGGCCGCCGGACTCGACATTGGCATACCGCGTGATGCCGATCAGCCGACCGGTTACCTTCAGGCGGATGGCAAAGGTTGCGGAATGGGGCTGGTTGATCGCGGACTTGGCGACCAGCGACCGGGCATCGTCCAATGTGAAGGGATGCGGCATGGTGGAAAGATTTGCCGCCACTTTCTTGTTGTTGGCCAGAAATACCATATCGGCCAAATCGTCCATACGCGGTTTGTCGAGCCGCACACGAACCGCTTCCTGCGGCAATGGAGCCGCAGCAAGACTGCTTTCGTCTAATAAACCGTCACTTTCAACAACCATCATTTCCTCCAGCCAAAACAAATCAAGGGAGAGATGGCGCCCCATCTCCCCCTTGGATCTTCGACTGGCCGGATGTTGGCCTGTCTCGAATTGCCGGGGTCTTACGGGACGCCGGCGTTTCGAAACTTCACGTCGGCTTTACTCCGCTGCTTCCGCTACCGGGAGCACGTTAATGTAGGTTCGCTTGTTGGCTTTCGCCTGGAACTCTACCTTGCCTTCCACGGTCGCGAAGATGGTATGGTCCTTGCCCATACCAACGCCGGTGCCCGGGTGCCAGGTAGTGCCGCGCTGACGCGCGATGATGTTGCCGGGAATCACAGCTTCCCCGCCGAATTTCTTGATGCCGAGACGGCGGCCAGCTGAGTCGCGGCCGTTGCGGGACGAGCCGCCTGCCTTTTTATGTGCCATCGTTAGAACTCCTCGTTCTTCGAATACTTGTTAGGTTTAGGAGCGGCGGCTTAGTTGCCAGCCAGTTCCTTCGCCTGCTCAACCCAATTACCGCGTTCGAACTTGCCCTTCAGGCCAGTTTCTTCTTCAACGCGTGCGACATCGTCAGCGGACATGTCTGCGATCTGAGCGAAGGTGGTGATGCCAGCCTCGTTCAGTTTCTTCACAGCAGCCGGACCAGCGCCGTCCAGCTTCTTCAGGTCGTCGCCGCCTTCTGCTGCTGCAGCCGGTGCGGCTTCAGCGGTTTCTTCAGCCTTCGGCGCTGCCTTCTTCGGCGCTGCCTTCTTGGCCGGCTTTGCACCACCGGTCAGGATGTCGGTCACCTTGACGAGGGTGAACGCCTGACGATGGCCGTTGCGGCGGCGGGAATTCTGACGCCGGCGCTTCTTGAAAATGATAACCTTGCGGTTACGGCCCTGTTCGACCACTTCAGCAACCACGGAAGCGCCTTCCACAAGCGGAGCGCCAACGGTGGTGTCTGTGCCATTACCGACCATCAGAACCTCTTCAAAGGTGATGGTGCTGCCGGCTTCGGCTTCGAGCTTTTCGACCTTCAGAAGGTCATCGGCGGCAACAGTGTACTGCTTGCCACCCGTTTTGATCACTGCGAACATGTCTCGCACGTCCTTCTTTTCGTTTTTGACACACCGGAACGGGCTGTTACACCATCGAACCGGCTGCTTTTCAGGTCGAACCGAGGCGCCTGTCCCTCCAGGTCTTGAATCCTGGCTGACAAGTCTTTGTGTCGGGTTGAGCGTGAAGCTTTGAAAGCCCGGCAGGCCTTGAACGACAAACAGAACTCGAAAAAGCGAACCTTTTCGAGCTCGCGCAATATAGTCGGCCCGCATTCGTTGTCAAACGGAAATCTGGCCTTTTTGCCGCAAAACCGCTTGTTTTTCGAATCCCATGCGCCGCGCATTCGCGGCGGGTTCTCTCAGCGTTCATCGCGATTGCCGCAAACGGGAAAACGTTAATCCGCCTCACCGGCCGTTATCGGGGCAGGCTCGCATCAGGTCAATCCGAATCTCCACGATGCTCCCTCCAGCCCTTTCCAGAAAGCTCTTCCACACAGCTCTTCAACGGGCGCACCCGCTTCCATAGCTGGTCAGATCATGCCTCGGAACCAGACAAACCGGGCGAAAACGCCCCCAATCCACAACCTGAAAAAAGAACTCATTTCCGGGCTTGCAGGGCGCGCAGAGTGTGTCTATGTTCCGCGCCACTTGAGACCCGTTTATCGCAAGTGCCGCGGAGAGGTGCCGGAGTGGTTGAACGGGGCGGTCTCGAAAACCGTTGAGCGCGCATGCGTTCCGGGGGTTCGAATCCCCCTCTCTCCGCCATTTTTCATAAAGCAGACGTGTTAGCGAACCCGCTTGCGGGATCAGAGCAACGCGCTTGTACTTACAGGCCTGACCTAAGTTGAGTCGACCTTACTGTCGGGCGGTTCTCGGGCGAACTGGTTTCAAAGTGATTGCACCATCAATCGCGGGTTTGCGGACTTTGCCACCACTCAGTGTGTGTCAGCTTCCAGCATCTTTGCGGCCAACACTGATGACATGCTGTCGATCCAGCCCCGCTTTAATGATCGGCCTCTCAGCTACTAAATCGAAGCATCGGGCGATACTCGGAAACCTATGCCTAAAACCGTCTTGGTCCGGATACCAAGATGCAAGCATCACAAGATAGGTATCCGCCACGCTATGACGTGGTCCCAAACAGTACGGACCATTTGCGTCTAAATGCTCCTCAAGCGGCGCCCAGACTTCACCCAACAATTCGACTGCTCTGTCTCGGATGTTTTGTGCGTTGCTCGCATCTGTGGAGTAGCGCTCAGGATAGTAGTAGCGCTTATATTGATCCTGAACCGATGTCGCCAAATAGATCAGTGTTTTGAGAAACAGGGGGCGGTCAGGATCACTGGGCCCGGGCGCAATTTCGGAAAGCTGGTGCAGATCGGCCAGGAAAAGACAGATTGCTGACGCTTCTGTCATCACCGTTCCGTTCTCCAACTTTAGCGCCGGAATCTTTCCGCTTGGATTTATGGACAGATATTCTGGCGACCGATGCGCGCCTCGGGATATATCGATTTCAACGATATTGTGCATAAGTTCGGCTTCTTCCAGCACCATTTGAGGCGCAAAAGACGCGGTGCCGATGCAGGAAAAAAGCGTCAACATTAAAACACTCTGACTGGTGAAACGTCGCTGCGCAAGCTGGTCAATCATTGAACAGATGGGACGACAGAAA
The DNA here is from genome assembly GCF_008107695.1 of Stappia sp. BW2. Classification (GTDB taxonomy): domain Bacteria; phylum Pseudomonadota; class Alphaproteobacteria; order Rhizobiales; family Stappiaceae; genus Roseibium. Next base: position 802,421 of record NZ_VIRG01000066.1, read on the forward strand.
TGGACTCATAGCTGCCAGTTGGACGTACGGTAGCTAGTCGATGGCCGAAGCGGATAGTTCCAACTAATCTCGAATATAATCCATACCCAAATCCGAGAAGGCGTTTAAAACCACTTCCCGATCCTCAAGTTCTTTGAATAGATCGTCAAAAAAGTTCGCATCCCTCTCTCTCCGCGTTTCCCCATATATCGACGAACCGCTAGCGTTTGATGAGGGTCATCTTCATCACAGGTTTCTTCGGCGGCTGATTAGACAACGATTTCCTTCAGTACAAAGATCTTTATCTCGTCCTTAGTGACCAGGACCTCAGAAACAATCGCCCTTAAATAAGATTTGGCGACCGGGGCTTTTATGTCGGACAGCCGCTCCCTTATGCGAGCGGCAAAGATTTCCACCTGTTCCCTGGAGGGTGTTGGGGATTTTTCCGAAACGTTTAGGGTGTGGAACCATAAATGAAGACGAAATGGTTTAGGCGGATTGGTCTTCCTCAAGGCACGGAAGCGCAGGAAATGAGGCTTTGGGTGGTGGCCCCGTTCTGCGCGGCAACCTGCGAAAACCTTGAGTCGGGGTCTTCCGTTACGGGGCCGTTGTGCGTGTGGCCCACATCCCGTCAGGAACTGTCTCCTGCTTGCTCTCTGGCCATAAGAAGGCAAACCCGCTTCGCGCGCGCCTGCCCGCTTCATGCCACTCCGTCGTTCTTCATGGGGCGAGGCCCTAAACGCTTGTCCCCAGCTTGACCTGGACATTGAGGCGGGAAGCCGCGCCTTGGAGGTGCGTTGCCATGGCTTCGCGGGCGGATGTCCTGTCGCCTGCTTCGATTGCCGCAAGCACTCTGCTGTGCTCTTTCTGGGTGATCTCGACCAGATCGCCCTTGGCGTAGCTCTCCGACGTGGCTCGCGTGGTTTCCTTCAAGCGCGAGGAAATGTAGCAGATGATCGTAAAGAGATAGGAATTGCCGGCAGCCTTGCCGATTGCCCGGTGAAACACCGCATCAGCTTCCAGCCGCTGTTCGTTGAACTGCTTGTGCCCCTCAAGCACGGCGACTGCCGCGCGCATCTCCGCAAGATCCTCCGCATTCCGGCGCAAGGCGGCAAGGCCCGCAGCCTCGATTTCCAGAAGCCCGCGCAATTCGAAGAGATCTGCCAGATTGCCCGATTTTTCGAGCGATCTGATGTCGACACGGAAGGTTTCGCGTTCCGAAACGGGCTTGACCACGGCTCCACGGCCCTGGCGCGATTCAATGATACCATCGGAGCGAAGCCGGGCGATGGCTTCACGCACCACGTTGCGGCTGACACCAAATGTTCCGGCAAGGGCGTGTTCGGTGGGCAAGAGATCGCCGGGCATCAGTTCGCCGTCTTGTATCTTTGCCATGATGTCCGCGGCAATGCGGTCAGGCAACAGCGACGACCGGCGCACTTCCCGAGACTCCACCATGCCTGTTTCTCCTTGCATTGCCGTAGCGTTCTTCATGTTATCAAGCGGCTTAATGCATCCATAAGACAAGCTTAGGCACTTGTCGAGCCAATCGGCATTACGGTTTCAAACGGCAGAAAGCTGCCATTCTCATTGTTTGAAGAAGGTCGGACTTGTGCGATTGCGGAGGAGCCTGCCAAACGCACGCGCTTACAAGGCCCTAAAGCGCGTAGATTACCTCGGCCGCGCGCACAGCTGCGGAAGCCCGGTTCTCGACGCCAAGTTTGACGAAGATCTGCTCCAGATGCTTGTTCACGGTGCGCGGCGACAGGCCCAAAATTTCGCCTATATCCTTGTTGGACTTGCCCTTGGCGATCCAGATCAGAACTTCCGCCTCGCGCTGTGTCAGTTCAAAGCTGCCCTGAAGCGCCTGAACCTGACCGGCTTCATCTTCCGCAGTCACGCGGAACAGGTTCTCATCCGGACCGACGCGGCCAAGCGGGTGAAGCTGCACCGCAAGGTTTTCAGACAAGCCGAGCATGAAACTCTTGCGCCGCTCTCCTGTAGCCTGCTGCCCATCCAGCCAGTCCCCCAGCGCCTGACCCAAACGAAAAAGACTGGTTTCGGCAGCACCTGTCTTTGCCAGCAGATTGTGGATTTGCGGTGTCGACCACAGGACCGTCCCTTCCTGCGATACCGCCACCAGATGCCGGCCGGCAGCGTCCAGCGCCACATGGGCGCTTTGAACCGAACGGGCATTCTTCAGGTGCACCTTGATCCGCGCCTTGAGCTCATCGACGTCGATCGGTTTGGTAAGGAAATCGACGCCGCCCGATTCCAGCGCCTTTACCACATGCTCCGTCTCGGACAGCCCGGTCATGAAGATAACCGGCACATGCTGAAGTGCCGGGTTTTCCTTGATCTGACGGCAAGTTTCGAAACCGTCGAGACCCGGCATGACCGCATCCATCAGGATCGTGTCCGGCGTCACCTTGTTGCAGATATTGAGCGCGGTCTCGCCGCTGGTCGCCACCAGAACGGCCACCCCAGTCTTTTTCAGAGCTTCGGTGACGAAGCCGAGCGTTTCCGGGCTGTCGTCGACCACAAGAACCGTATCGCGACGATCATCCGTCATGTGTTTCCAATTCACTCAAGACGTTTTTGTAAGCATCGAAATCGAACCGGGCGAGATGGACATTCAATGCATCGATCAGGGGCAGATTTTCCGGCGTTTGCGCCAACTCGTTCAGCTTGGCCTCAATGCCTTCCACATAACCGATCTCGGCAAGAGAGAGCAGATCGGCGACGTGATCGGCACCTGGCGATTTCAGGGGATCCTTTCTGGCAGGTTCCCGGGTGCGTTCGACCGGCAGTTCGGTCCACACAATCCCCATGTGTTTTTGCAGCAGGTCGTAAAGCTGGCCGATGGCGAACGGCTTGGCAAGCGTGGCCGAATGATGCGCCGGTCCGTCCGGGCGCAGAGCCTTGTCACCGATGTTGGCGGACAGCATGATGATCGGCGCGGTCGCGCCTCTGTCCCGCAGCTCCTCAGCAAGCTCCCAACCGTTCATTCCCGGCATCAGGATATCGATCAGGTAGAGATCCGGCCGAAGCGGTTCTACGGTTTCAAGGCAGGCCCGGCCCGTCTCCGCTTCGACAACGGCGAATCCGATGGGTTTCAGGATATCGCAAACAAGAGACCGGTGATCCGGATTGTCGTCGATCACGGCAACCGTTTTCCGCTCGCCCTTATAGCCTCGCACCTGTCTTTCCAGGCGGATCGTATCGACGGGTCTGTCGACAGCCGCCAGCATCAGGCGCACTTCGAAGGAGGCGCCCTCGCCCGGTTCGCTGGACAGTGCGATAGCCCCGCCCATGGTTTCCGTCAGAAGCTTGGTGATGGTCAGCCCGAGGCCCAGTCCCGGCGTCTTGGCACCATCCGCGGCCTTGCTGCGGCCGAAAGGTTCGAAAATCTTGACTTGCTCATCAAGCGCGATACCCGGTCCACTGTCCGACACGACAAAGCAGGCCACTTGCGAACGGTAGCTGACGGCAAGCGAAACGGTGCCTTTGGTGGTGAACTTGATCGCGTTGGACAGAAGATTGACCAGGATCTGCCGCAGGCGCTTTTCATCTGTTCGCACAAAGACCGGCAGGTTGGGCGCACGGGCATAGCTGAAGCCGAGCCCCTTGGCCGAGGCCTGCATGCGGAACATGTCGACAATCTGATCCAGAAACTCGTGAATGTTGATCTCGTTGGAATAGATCTGCAACCTTCCGGCTTCGATGCGCGAGATATCCAGAAGACCATCGATCAGCCCCGACAGATGCTCGGCGCTGCGCCGGATCGTGCTGACGGCAGGCTTGCGGGCTTCCGGCACGCTGTCATCGTGCTCCAGCACCTGCGCATAGCCCATGACCGCGTTCAGCGGGGTTCTGAGTTCATGACTGAGACCAACCACATAACGGCTCTTGGCAAGATTGGCCGCCTCGGCATCTTCCTTCGCCTTCTGCAGGGCTGCGTCGGTGACACTGTGGGCATCGATTTCCTTTTGGAGCAGCGCGTTCTGGCGCATGGATTCTTCCTCAGCGACCCGGCGCGTGTCGTGGGCCAACACCAGAAACCAGCAGGCAATGCCGACGACGATGGCGAAGACGAAGAAGATCAATAGAACCGTCTGCCCGATAATTCCGGTCGGGTCTCCCAGACGGTTCTCCGCCTGGGCGTAGATGATCCAGAGCACCAGACCGATTGCCGCATTCGACAGGACGGAGATGAGCGCGTAGCGCCCCAGCCGGGATCGCAGGAACGCCATTGCCTTTTCCGGCAGAACATGCCCCGCGACGGTGCCGACCTGATAGGACAACCGCGCCTTCGGTTTGCAGCTGTCGTGACAGCGCGCGTCGAGAGAACAGCACAGCGAACAGATTGGAGACTGATAAGCCGGGCAATAGGCCATGTCTTCCGGTTCGAACGGGTTTTCGCAGATCGAGCAGGCGATGTGTTCCTTCGACTGCCAGCTCTGGCGCGGTTTGCGCGCGAGATAGAACCGTCCCCTGGTCGCATAGGCGATCAGGGGCGCAGCCACGAAGGCGATGGCCATGGCGAGGAAGGTGGCCATCGCCTCGGCAGTCTCGCCGAACTCGCCAAAGTGCGCCGCAAGAGCAAACCCCGCAGCCAGAAGCATGGCCCCGGTGCCGACGGGGTTGATGTCATAAAGATGCGCGCGCTTGAACTCGATGCCCGGAGGCGACAGCCCCAGCGGCTTGTTGATGAAGAGATCCGCCGAAATGGCCGACAGCCAGGCCATTGCAATGATGGAAAAAACGCCGAGGGTTTCCTCCAGCAGCCGGTAGATGCCGAGTTCCATCAGCAGCAGGGCGATGCCAACATTGAAGACCAGCCAGACAACCCGCCCCGGATGGGAATGGGTGAGGCGCGAGAAGAAGTTCGACCAGGCGAGCGACCCGGCATAGGCGTTCATCACGTTGATCTTGAGCTGCGCCACCATTACGAAAGCTGCCATCAGCAGAAGGACCACGGTTTCGTTCGGGATCACGTAGCCAAAAGCAATGGCGTACATGCGCGACGGTTCGTCGGCATGCTGAACCGGAACACCGTGGGACAGCACAAGCACCGCCAGAAACGATCCGGCAATCATCTTGGGAGCGCCGAGAACGACCCAACCAGGCCCAGCCAGAAACAGGGCAAGCCTGTGTCTGCGCCGGGCAAAATCCTGCGCCGGCAGAAACCGGAGAAAATCCACCTGCTCACCGATCTGGGCCATCAAGGCCAGGATGACGGCAGACGCCGCACCGAAGCTGACCAGATTAATACTGTCCCAGCCGCCCACTGTGGTGCGCGGGGCCTGCGTGACCGGGTCAATGCCGGAAAAAGTCAGCCACTCGCCAACGGCCTGCCAGTCGGTGAAGGCGATGAAGACGAACGGCAGGATGTTCAGGATGATCCAGAAAGGCTGGGTCGCGAGCTGAAAGCGGCTGATCCAGGTAATGCCGTGGGTGACCAGCGGAATGACCGCAACAGCGCTGACGACATAGCCCAGCCACAAAGGCACACCGAAGGCAAACTCCAGCGCGCTCGACATGATGGAAGCTTCAATCGCAAAGAGTATGAAGGTGAAGCTGGCATAGATCAGCGACGTGACGGTCGACCCTATGTAGCCGAACCCGGCACCGCGGGTCAGCAGATCGATATCCACGCCGTAGCGCATGGCATAGCGGCTGATCGGCAGGCCAACGATCAACAGAACAAGGCTGCCAACCAGAATGGCCAGGAAGGCATTGGCCGTTCCATGGGACAAGGTGATCGCCCCGCCGATGGCTTCCAGCGCCAGGAAAGAGATCGCGCCGATGGCTGTCTGAGAGATTGCCCGAGAGGAGAAACGGCGCGCGCTCTTTGCGGTGAAGCGCAGCGCGTAGTCCTCAAGCGTCTGGTTGTTGACCCATTTGTTGTACTGACGACGAACAGGCAAGATGCGCTGGCGGGCTCTCATGCCACTGCCTCTTCATTAAGCAATCGACCGTTTTTCAAGCACAATACCCGCAAAGCAACAAGGCTGAAGCCCAACTCAACCGCATTCCAACCGACAATTGCAGAACAGCAACAATTGTGCCGGAAATACAATCTGCACATTTCCGGCCCCAGGGAACAATTGCCTTGTCTGCGACTATATCCGCTTGCCGGTTCTGGACAGCTTCCAATACTGGCCTGAGAGGTTGGCACAGTTGGTGAGGTGCGGCATGTTGTTGTTGGCACCGCCATTGAAGACATCCAGACACATGGATGCGCCCCGGAACTGCGTTGTCAGTCTGCTCCAACCGCCCTGACGTGTTACTTTCCAAAACTGGCCGGAGTAGTCGGCGCATTGTGTAAGATGCACCTGATTGTTTCGCGCCCCGCCGTTGAAAACGTCCAGACACATGTTTGCCCCCCGGAACATCGTTGTCAGCTTGTAGTATCCGTCCCCGGCAGGCTGGAAACGCCAGTACTGACCGGAGAGATCGGCACACCTGGCAAGGTGGGTCATGTTGTTCTTCGCGCCGCCGTTGAAGACATCGAGACACATGTCGTCACCACGAAACTGGGTGGTGAGGCGAAAGTAATATTGAGGATCAACCGATTGTGCGACGGCAGCCGATCCGAACGTTCCGAAACCCAGAATCCCTCCAAGAATCAAACCCAGCACAACCTTCTGAAATCGTGACTTTACCCAAAGCATTTCGTGTCACCCAAAAATATTAAATTGAAGATTTTCATCTGACGCGCATGTATTTTTCGACAATATACTTACCCCGGCACGCACCAGGCATTCAAATTTCCTATCAGAATTTACCAGCAACTACCACATAAGGATTCCAGTTCGCGCAAACACCAAAGAAGTTGACCGGAATTCATTCAACAAGGGCACTGCATGAGGCCCCTCTGCACGTATTTTCACCACGGGTGCCTGACGAATTCTCCTGGATGCAGCCCTGACACGCCTACTGCAACGAACAGGCTGTTTCGGAGCGAGGTGATGTCCCGAAAGACCGCTCAGGGCGGAGGCGTTTCCTGTTCGGACCGCTGAATCAGATCTCAATCGAACTGCGTGCCAATACACGCGACTCAGGCTCGATCAGGTCCCTGTGGGTCGGGAGTTACGTCAAACGACGTATGTTGCAGTGCGTCGTTTCCGGCGCACGATCCATCCCCGACGGCGCCGCTCCTTCCGGGGCCCGCCTTGCACCGGCCGGGAACCGGTGCCGTGACCAAGGGGAAAATCACATGAAAAAGACATTTGCCAAACTCGCACTCGCAGGCCTGATGGCTTCCACCATTGCAGGTGGCGCGTTTGCGGAGGATGACACCATCAAGGTCGGCATCCTGCACTCGCTGTCTGGAACGATGGCCATCTCCGAAACGACCCTCAAGGACGCCATGCTGATGCTCATCGAAGAGCAGAACAAGAAGGGCGGCCTCCTGGGCAAGAAACTCGAAGCTGTTGTCGTCGACCCGGCTTCCGACTGGCCGCTGTTTGCTGAAAAAGCGCGCGAGCTGATCGAAGTGAACGGCGTCGATGCCGTCTTCGGTTGCTGGACGTCCGTTTCGCGCAAGTCCGTTCTGCCGGTCTTTGAAGAACTCAACTCGCTGCTATTCTATCCGGTTCAGTACGAAGGCGAAGAATCCCAGCGCAACGTCTTCTACACGGGCGCTGCACCGAACCAGCAGGCCATTCCGGCTGTCGATTACCTGATGAACGAAGAAGGCGTCGAGCGCTGGGTTCTGGCAGGCACCGATTATGTCTATCCGCGCACAACCAACAAGATCCTGGAAGCCTACCTGAAGTCCAAGGGTGTTGCCGACGAAGACATCATGATCAACTACACGCCGTTCGGTCACTCCGACTGGCAGACGATCGTGTCCGACATCAAGACCTTCGGCTCGGCCGGCAAGAAAACCGCCGTTGTTTCCACCATCAACGGCGATGCCAACGTTCCCTTCTACAAGGAACTGGGCAACGCGGGCATCAAGGCAGAAGACATTCCTGTGGTCGCCTTCTCCGTGGGTGAAGAAGAACTGGCCGGTCTCGACACGGCACCGCTCGTCGGCCACCTTGCCGCCTGGAACTACTTCCAGTCCGCCGACACCGAAGCCAACGCAGAGTTCATCGACGCATGGCACGCCTACATCGGCGACGACAATCGCGTGACCAACGACCCCATGGAAGCTCATTTCATCGGCTTCAACATGTGGGTCGAGGCTGTCGAAAAGGCCGGCACGACCGATCCTGACGCAGTGATCGATGCAATCGTCGGCGTTTCCGTTCCGAACCTGACCGGCGGCTACTCCGCGATGATGCCGAACCACCACATCACCAAACCGGTGCTGATCGGTGAAATCCAGGACGACGGCCAGTTCGAAACCGTCTGGGAAACCTCCGGTCTCGTCGTTGGCGATGCCTGGTCCGACTATCTGGAAGGCTCCAAGGACCTGATCTCCGATTGGCGCGCACCGCTTTCCTGCGGCAATTTCAACACCGTCACCGGCAAGTGCGGCGGTTCCGGGTCTTAAGGGAGGACACGGAAATCGGACGGGTCTTACGAGACCCGTCCCCTTCTTCCCCCGGTTTTCGAACCGGAAAGGTTTGCCTGGAGACAAGCTCCCAGCTCTCCCCTCCTCCTGCGGAGGACCACAAGGTCCATCTCGAAAGGTGGGCGGCAAACCCGGAAGCAAGTGGCCCATCCTTCGAGACGCCGCACTGCGGCTCCTCAGGATGAGGTCGTCAGGTGAAAGCTCAAAACACCGGTGGACACGATGTCCTTGATGAGATCCTTCCTACTGCTCCTCAGCCTCGCTGCCAGTCTGCTCGCCACGCCGGCTTTGGCCCAAAGTGATGCTGCGACGCTCCGTCCGCTGATCAACGAACTGGCCAAGGGCAAATATTCCGAGACGGAAAAGCAGATCGGCGCGCTGGTCGCGACCGGCGATCCACAGGTCGCACCGGCCCTCGAAGCGCTGAGTGACGGCGACCTTTACGCGCGCAAGGCCGATGGCGAGGTCTTTATCATCAAGAAGGCCGGTAAGGCCTACACCTTGATTGATCCGCTGACCATGGAAACAGCCGGTGAAGCTTCCAAGCGCGAGATCAAGAAGATCAAGGTCAACAACAGCCTGCGCCGGGTGATCCGGTCCGCTCTCGGGTCCCTGACCCTGATGGCGCCCGATCCGGCGGTGCGGATGGCGGCAGCGGAAGCCATTTTCAAGGCGAAAGACCCGGACGGTATCGAGGCGCTGGATGCCGCCATTGCCGCTGAAGCGGACGACGGCGTGCGCAAGAAGATGGAAGAAGCCCGGGCTGCGGCGGTCCTGAATTCAGACATGGACGAGGCAGCAAAACTTCAGGCGGTCTCGACGCTGGGTACAATGGGCAATCGTGATGCACTGTCGCGTCTGATAGCCGTGCAATCCTCGTCCGAAGGCGCCTTGCGCGAAGCGGCGACGACGGAAATCACCAAGATCGAGAAATCCATCGCGGCCTGGGATGCCGCGCAGAACATCTGGTACGGCCTGTCTCTTGGCTCGGTTCTCCTGCTCGCCGCCATCGGCCTTGCCATCACCTTCGGTGTCATGGGCGTCATCAACATGGCGCATGGCGAGATGGTGATGATCGGGGCCTACGTCACCTTCGTGGTTCAGGAGTTCATTCGCTCCTCGGCGCCCGGCCTGTTCGAATATTCTCTTTTCATCGCCCTGCCGCTTGCCTTCCTCACCTCGGGACTGGTGGGCGTTGCCATCGAGCGCGGCGTCATCCGCTGGCTGTACGGTCGCCCCCTGGAAACGCTGCTTGCGACCTGGGGCATCTCGCTGGTGTTGCAGCAGGCGGTGCGCTCGATCTTCGGCCCGACCAACCGGGAAGTCGGCAATCCGGACTGGATGTCCGGCGCCTTCGAGATCGGCCAGATGACGATCACCTATAACCGCATGTGGATCATCGTCTTCGCGATGCTGGTTTTCGCCGGATTGATGCTGGTCCTGAAGAAAACCCCGTTCGGGCTCTATACCCGTGCCGTGACGCAAAACCGGCGCATGGCGGCCTCCATGGGCATCCGGACACCGTGGATCGACGCCCTCACCTTCGGGCTCGGGTCCGGCATTGCCGGGATCGCCGGTGTCGCGCTGTCGCAGATCGACAATGTCTCGCCGAACCTCGGCCAAGGCTACATCATCGACAGTTTCATGGTCGTGGTCTTCGGCGGTGTCGGCAACCTGTGGGGTACGCTGGTGGGCGCCATGACGCTTGGCGTGGTCAACAAGTTCCTCGAACCCTATGCAGGAGCCGTGCTCGGCAAGATCTTCGTGCTCGTCTTTATCATTCTCTTTATCCAGAAGCGTCCAAGGGGGCTGTTCGCCCTCAAGGGCCGGGCAGTTGAAGCATGATGTCCTCCTTTCTCTTCCGCGCCATGGATGCCCGAGCGGGGCTCTTCCTCGCCATCATGGCAGCCGTGATTATCCTGGTGCCAGCCTGCAATCTGCTCCTGCCCGAGGGGTCTACCTTTCACGTGCCGAACTATGCGGTCACGCTGATGGGCAAATATCTGACCTACGCCCTGCTGGCGTTGGCAGTGGATCTGGTGTGGGGCTATTGCGGCATTCTCTCGCTCGGTCACGCAGCCTTCTTCGCGCTCGGCGGCTATGCCATGGGCATGTATCTGATGCGCCAGATCGGCACCCGCGGCGTCTATGGCGACCCGATCCTGCCGGATTTTATGGTGTTCCTGAACTGGGGTGAATTGCCCTGGTACTGGTACGGCTTCGACATGTTCTGGTTTGCAGCGCTTATGGTGCTGCTGGTGCCGGGCGTGCTGGCCTTCGTCTTCGGCTGGTTCGCCTTCCGCTCCCGCGTGACCGGCGTCTACCTGTCGATCATCACTCAGGCCCTCACCTATGCGCTGCTGCTTGCCTTCTTCCGCAATGACATGGGCTTCGGCGGCAACAACGGCCTGACCGATTTCAAGGACATTCTCGGCTTCGATATTCAAGCCGACACGACCCGTGCCGGCCTGTTTGCAGCCTCAGGCCTGGCACTGGTCCTGTGTTTCCTCATCTGCCGGGCGATCACCCGATCGAAACTTGGCAAGGTGCTGGTGGCCGTGCGCGATGCGGAGAGCCGGACGCGCTTCCTGGGCTATCGTGTGGAACACTACAAGCTGTTCGTCTGGACCCTGTCCGCCATGATGGCCGGTATTGCCGGTGCACTTTATGTACCGCAGGTCGGGATTATCAACCCGGGTGAATTTGCGCCTGCGAACTCCATCGAGGTGGTGATCTGGGTCGCGGTCGGCGGACGCGGAACACTGGTTGGCGCCGTGCTCGGCGCCGTGCTGGTCAACTTCGCCAAAACCTGGTTCACCGCCGCCCTGCCCGATATCTGGCTGTTTGCTCTTGGTGGCCTCTTCGTGGTCGTGACCCTGTTCCTGCCGAAAGGCATCGTCGGCATCGTTTCCCAGGGCTGGACAGCCTTGCGGCAACGCAAGATCTCCGAAGATTACGAGGCAGGGTCGGACGAGCCACCAAGCCAGGCACCGCAGTCGCCCGCCTCACCGGCCAATGTCAGCCCGAAGACATCCTCTTCGACCCTGCCGGCGGATGCCGAGCCCCAACCTGCGGAGTAAAGCAATGGCACGATCTTCCAGTCTTCTTTATCTCGACGGCGTGTCGGTCTCCTTCGACGGCTTCAAGGCGCTGAACGAATTGTCGTTGACGATTGCCCCAGGCGAAATGCGGGCCATCATCGGCCCCAATGGTGCGGGCAAGACCACGATGATGGACGTCATCACCGGCAAGACCCGGCCGGACAGCGGCGAGGTGTTTTTCAACGGAACGGTCGACCTGACGGGCGAAGATGAAGCCTCGATCGCCGAGCTTGGCATCGGCCGTAAATTTCAAAAACCCACCGTCTTTGAAAGCCACACCGTCTGGGACAACCTGGAACTGGCACTGAAAGCGCCGCGTGGGCCGTTCGCGACCCTGTTCCACGTCATTTCCGGAGCTGAAAAGAAACAGGTCGACCATCTGCTCGACCTGATCCGGCTCGGTTCCAAGAGGAACGAGCTTGCAGCCAACCTGAGCCACGGCCAGAAGCAATGGCTGGAAATCGGCATGCTGCTGGCACAGGACCCGAAGCTCCTTCTCGTAGACGAACCTGCCGCCGGCATGACGGATGCAGAAACCGCTGAAACCGCTGAACTCCTGAAGGATATCGCCAATGATCACTCGGTCGTCGTGGTCGAACACGACATGGTGTTTGTGCGCTCCCTGGGCGTCAAAGTCACTGTTCTGCATGAAGGCTCCGTCCTGGCTGAGGGTTCCCTCGACCATGTCTCAGCCAACGAACGTGTCGTGGAAGTTTATCTCGGACGATGAGGGCTAGTCTTTGTCCGTTGTCGTTTCGGTTGGTGCCGCATCGATGACGGAAGCTAACGAAGCAAAGTGCTCCAGCCGTATTGAGATCAGCGAAGGGAAGGCAGCCCATGCTGCAAGTTGAAAACATCGATCTTCACTATGGCGCCGCCCAGGCGCTGAAGAAGGTTTCACTAAAAGCCGAGACAGGCAAGGTAACCTGCCTAATGGGACGCAATGGCGTCGGCAAGACCTCCACCTTGCGCGCGGTTGCCGGGCAACACGGCATCAGCGCCGGCAAGATCCTGTGGGACGGCGAGGATATCTCCTCGTTAGCCGCCCACGCCCGCGCAAAGAAGGGCATTGCCATCGTGCCGCAGGGACGCGAGATTTTTCCCCTCCTGTCGGTGAAGGAAAACCTTGAGACCGGCTACGCGCCGATCCCGCGCAAGGACCGTTTCATTCCCGACACGATCTTCGAGCTTTTCCCGGTGCTGAACGACATGCTGTCCCGCCGGGGCGGTGACCTGTCCGGCGGGCAGCAGCAACAGCTTGCCATTGCCCGGGCCCTTGTCACCCGCCCGAAGCTTCTGGTCCTGGACGAGCCGACGGAAGGCATCCAGCCTTCCATCATCAAGGATATCGGCCGGGCCATTTCCTGGCTGCGCGATCAGGGCACCATGGCCATTGTGCTGGTGGAACAATACTTCGAGTTTGCGCGTGATCTGGCGGATGATTATGCCGTGATGGATCGGGGTGAAGTGGTGCTTTCCGGCACCGGGGCGGATCTGTCGGAAAGCGAGGTCCGGCGGTATCTGACGATATAAAGCCGGGTGCGCTTTTCACGCCCGCTCCCCCCCCTGCTTTTTCCAGTCTTTGGCACGCTGCTTTTCCGGTGTGCTTCGAATAGGAGACCTGGTCGACGTCGGTCACGGCAGATTTGACGCGCGGCGCGCAGTTGATAGGGTGCAGGCAAATTGCCTGCCTCTTCACTCACTCAGCCGGACCGTCATGTCACAACCACTTTCAAAAGAAGCCGTTTCCGCAATCACAGCTGCTGTCGACACGGCCTTCGAGAACGAGATTGCCTTCCTGCAGGAGATTGTTCGCGCCCAGTCCCTGCGCGGCGAAGAGGCCGGTGTTCAGAGTATCGTCGCCGACGCGCTTCGAAGCCGTGACTATGAAGTCGAGACCTATCCTGTCGACGTGGCTTCGCTTCAGTCCCATCCGGCCTATTCTCCTGCCACCATCGATTACAAGGACACGTTCAATGTCAACGGCCGCAAGATGCCGGCTGCGAATGGACGTTCACTGATCCTGAATGCCCATGTCGATGTCGTTCCCACCGCCAACCCGGCCTGCTGGACCCACCCGCCCTTCGCGGCCGTACGCGAGGGCGACTGGCTTTTCGGGCGCGGGGCCGGTGACATGAAGGCAGGCCTTGCGGCCAATCTTTTTGCCGCCGATGCCATCGAGGCCGCCGGCTTCAGTTTGCAAGGGCCTCTCGAGGTCCAGTCCGTCATCGATGAAGAGGTGACCGGCAACGGCACTGCAGCTGCGATCCTGCGCGGTGCGACAGCTGACGCCGTGCTCATTCCCGAGCCGACGGATGAAGACGTCATCTATGCAAACTCCGGTGTGATCAAGTTCCGGATTGCTGTTCAGGGCGTCCCGGCCCACCCCCGCGAGCCGGAGTCCGGCCTCAGTGCCATTGAAGCGGCTTTCCTCGTCATCAACGAACTGAAGGCGCTGGAAGCCCGCTGGAACGAGGAAAAGACCGGGCATCCCGGCTTCGACGGTCTGCGTAATCCGGCGAGCCTCAACATCGGCACCATCAACGGTGGCGAATGGCAGTCGTCAATCCCGTTCGAATGCACCTTTGAAGGCCGGATCGGATTTTATCCTGGCAATGCCCCACAAGACCGGATGGCCAGCCTGGAGGACATGCTGAAGACGCTTGGTGCGAGGGACCCCCGGCTTGAAAAAGCCAACCCGAAGCTGGAATGGACCGGAACCTGCCAGGCAGGATACCTGCTCCCCGAAGGCAGCGACGCTGAAAACACGCTCGCAGAAGCTCACAGGATCACATCCGGCACTGCTCTCGACCGGTCGATCATGGCCTGTTATCTGGATGCCGCGCTCTACATGAACCATTGCGGCATTCCCGCTCTCACTTATGGCCCGCTGACGAAAAACATTCACGGCATAGACGAATGCGTCAATCTGCCGTCGCTGAAAAGAGTCACCAAGACGATTGCCCTGTTTACCGCCGCGTGGTGTGGCATCACACCAAAGTAGACTGGCGAAGGGGTACCTATTTTTGCCCCCTCATCGCGCAGGGAGATCTTGTGTTGAGCGCCCCGTGACCCCTTGAGCCAGAAAATGCTCCCGTTTTTTGCTTCATTCCACTAAGCTGCGCGCTTGAGACACGATCGGGCAATTGCAGACGCCTTGTCGAGTCTTGTTTAAAAGTGTTTACGGAGCTGATTTTCAAAATTTCAAACCACACGATTTCAACGATCTGGTCTTTTGCTGCCCATCCATGTAATTCGAGCAGCACCTAGCGGGCTTACGGTGATTGACTAACGCCTGAAGACCACCCAGAAGCAGGATATTTTAATATGCGTGTTGCAATGATTGGGACCGGCTATGTCGGTCTGGTGTCCGGAACCTGTTTTGCTGATTTCGGTCATGTCGTGACCTGCATCGACAAGGATGCAAGCAAGATCGATGCACTGAACAACGGACAGATCCCGATCTACGAACCCGGCCTACAAGATCTTGTCGCCAAGAACGTTGCCGAAGAACGTCTTTTCTTCACCACGGATCCGGAAGAGGCGATCCGCGGTGCGGATGCTGTTTTCATTGCCGTTGGAACGCCTACCCGGCGCGGTGACGGCCATGCCGACCTGTCGTACGTTTATGCAGCGTCAGAGGAAATCGCGCGTCTTATAGAGGGCTTCACCGTTGTCGTTACCAAATCGACCGTTCCGGTCGGCACGGGTGACGAAGTGGAAGCGATTATTCGCAAGACGAATCCAGATGCGGATTTCGCCGTCGTTTCCAACCCGGAGTTCCTGCGCGAAGGCGCTGCAATCAACGACTTCAAACGTCCGGACCGAGTCGTTGTCGGCACGGAGGACGATCGCGCTATTGAAGTGATGCAGGAGCTTTACCGCCCGCTTTACCTCAATGAAACGCCGATCATCGTGACCCGCCGCCGCACGTCCGAGCTCACCAAATACGCGGCGAACGCCTTTCTGGCGGTCAAGATCACCTTCATCAACGAAATTGCGGATCTGTGCGAGAAGGTTGGTGCCAACGTTCAGGAAGTGTCGCGCGGCATCGGCCTCGATAACCGCATTGGCGGCAAGTTTCTTCACGCTGGTCCTGGTTACGGCGGGTCCTGCTTTCCCAAGGACACACTCGCGCTGTCCAGGATCGCCGCCGGCGCCCAATCGGATCTGAAGATCGTCGATTCCGTTATTGAGGTGAATGCAGCCCGCAAGAAGAAAATGGCCGACAAGGTCATCGAATTCATGGGCGGTGATGTCAGCGGCAAGACCATTGCGCTGCTCGGCCTCGCCTTCAAGCCCAACACGGACGACATGCGTGAAGCCCCGAGCATCGATATCGTCGCGAAACTGCAGGAAGCCGGTGCCAAGATACGGGCCTATGACCCGGCCAGCATGGAAGAGGCCGAGAAGGTTATGTCGGGCGTCATGTTCTGTGATGGCCCCTATCACGCCATCGAAAATGCTGACGTGGTTGTAATCGTCACGGAGTGGGATCAGTTCCGGGCGCTTGACCTAGATCGAGTTAAATCTCTGGTTGCGTCACCCAAGGTGGTAGACCTCAGAAACATCTACAAACCAGATTATATGGAAACCCGCGGCTTCGAATACACCAGCGTCGGACGCAGCTATTAAGCGGGTATTTTTACCACTGACATTTTTTAATCGATAAGAACGCCGGGCTGACAACAGTCCGGCGTTCGAAATTTTAAAAATTAAATTAATTTCATATCATTTTTGACGTTTGCACGTTGCTCACGTCGCGTCACTATGGTAACCAAACCCTTAATGGACAACAATTTTCCTGATCTTATTAACCACATATTAACGATACAATAGCGATTGCAACTGCCTCCAGTTAGGATGCTGAAGCACTTTAAGTGGTCTCGTAAATCAGGTTGAGGCTGGCATATCTTGGCAGACGAAACAGTATCTTACGACGCAGATGGTCACCGCCGCGACGCTCTCAAATTTGGCGGCCTGGTGCCTTGGGGCTATCTTCCCACCGACCGGATCACCATGCCGAACCGGAGCCGAAGGTCACGTGGTGCTCTACACACCGTATTGAAGAAATGCATTGACCTGATAGGGGCTGGAACCGGCGTTTTGCTGCTTTTTCCCCTATTTGTTGTATGCGCGGTTGCAATAAAATTGACGAGCCGCGGACCGGTGTTTTTCCGCCAGTGGCGCTACGGATTGAACGGCAAGAAATTTGCCGTGCTCAAGTTCCGCACGATGTACGAAGATCAGTGCGACAGCACCGGAATTTCGCAAACGGTTGCCAATGATCCGCGCGTGACGCAGATCGGCTCCTTGCTTCGGAAGAGTAATTTCGACGAGCTGCCGCAATTGATCAACGTGTTGCGGGGTGAGATGTCTCTGGTCGGCCCACGGCCGCATGTGCCTGGCATGCTGGCAGCTGGAAAGCCCTATGAAGATTTCCATCCCAGATACATGGACCGTCACACGGTTCTGCCGGGCATCACCGGCCTGGCTCAGGTCAATGGCTTTCGCGGTGAGACCAAAGACCCCTACGCGGCCCGTATGCGTCTGGCCTACGATCTTGCCTATGTCGAGCGCCAGTCGGTCGCCCTGGACGTCAAGATCCTCGCTACGACCATCGTGAAGGAATTCTTCAGCGCAACTGGTTCCTGAAGCAGGTCGCGATCATTTGCCTTTGTGCGGCATGCTTCCCTACATTATTGACGAACATCTTTTTCCAGAACCCGGCACCCATGATTTTCGGTGTGCGCCAAGCTTCAGCAAAGCCCAAAGTCTTCGTCCACTGTCAGCAGCCCCGGCTTACCCGTTGGCGCACAGTGTCACCATCCGTTGAAGGGCCAAGAGGTAGCCTTCTACACCGCAGCCGGCGATGACCGCGTCGGCCCGGGCGGAAACATATGAATGATGCCGGAAGCTTTCCCGCTTGTGGATGTTCGAGATATGAACCTCGATCACCGGACAACTGCAGGCATTGAGCGCATCCAGAATTGCAATCGACGTGTGAGTATAGGCTGCCGGGTTGATGACGATGCCAGCCGCAGCTTCCCGCGCCTCGTGGATCCAGTCGATCAACTCATGCTCTGCATTGCTCTGACGGAACACGATCCGGAGACCAGCCGGCTTCGCTGCCGCTTCGCACATGGCCTGAACGTCGTCCAGCGTCTGAGCCCCATAGATCTCGGGTTGCCGCTTGCCGAGAAGATTGAGATTCGGGCCGTTCAGAACATAAATGATTTTTGCCATTGAGTTTTCCCTGAAACTTCACAGACAACTTGCCGTGCACTGGTCACTTTTACCAAGAAAATCGAAGATTTCCGGCAAAAGATTGTGGACGGGTACTAAGGGAGGTGATACCGCGAGCGCGCGTTCTTGCAACGATTCACTTTACGCTTTATTAACCATAAAACTCCAGTGTGAGAAAAAAATCGGCGCATCGGGTAATCATGATCAAACTCCGTGAACGGCTGGACACACTTGAAGCTTTGATGGCTGCCATCGAAGGTTATCATCACCTGCCAATCGATGTTCTTTCGCAGTTCCTGCTCGACCACTACACGGTTGATCTAGACGTGCTTGCACAGTTTGCCGAGGCAGCAGAAGCCTCCAATTCGCAAGGTGCTGCATCTTATCCGGCAACGAACACGCGCGCCGCGGCACAATCAGCCGCCTGACGAAATCATCGTCTGACGCCTCCACACAATCTTGTGCTGAAATTGTCGTCGCTTAGCCGATCGCGGTGAGCTTTGCGTCACCCTCGCCATCTTGCGGCGGCTGCTGCGGCTGGCCGGGGCCGCCTTGCCAGATTTTCTGGCGGTTGCGGATTTCACGGGGTGCCGGGCCAAAATAGGTCGCCGTCTTGATGAAATCGCGCGGGTGCAGGATCACGCTGGAAACGCGCTGATAAAGAGCCTTTGCCGAGATCGGCTTTGACAGTAACTCATGCACGCCAAGACGCCGGGCTTCGACAATCCGGCTGCGCTCGGTATGCGCCGTTACCATGATGATCGGAATATAGGCGAAGGGATTGTTCGGGCTGCGGATCATGCGCACCATATCCGCCCCGTCCAGGATCGGCATGACCCAATCCAGAATGAGGATATCCGGGTTCGCCCGGTCCATGGCCTCCAGGCCAGACGCGCCATCTTCGGCCTCGACAATGCGACGCGCTCCGAACCCCTGAAGCATGGTGCGCAGGATGGTCCGCATGTAAGCACTGTCTTCGACCAGCAAGAATGTCAGAGAGGCAAGATCAAGGCTCACCTAGTCCTCCTTGTTTGACTTTACCATTGCCATGAAAGTCTGAACAATGAGTTAGTTCTGTGCCTTTCGACACCTCAATTATCCGCATGCGCGGGATCGACTTTGAATAGTTACGCAAAGGCTGAGAAATTGATTGCAATACACTAAAGCATTTCACGCATTGGTAAGATTGCGATCAATTAACCTTTTGGCCGGGCTGAAATTAACGGGACTTTCAATTGTGCGCCGTCATCTTGCAGGCACGAAATAGAACTGAATGAGCGGCCTGTTGCAAACGATTGTAAGAACCATGTCCCGAGATCCTGAAACGTTCGGGGAAGACGACCCGCTCCCCATGGAGAACGAGCAGTCCGACCTCGCATCGCACGCAAAACTGAGAGACAATCTTCTTCTGCTGGCCGGCATAGGGCTCGTCCTGCTTGCCACCGGAATGGCCCTGTCCAACGTTCTTTCCTAGCCAGCTCGTTGCGGCCTGTGATCAGAAGCTTCAGGCAGAACGAGGCTCCCTGGCACTGAAGAGTGCCACGCATCCGATCCTTTCCACCGTCACGTCATCAAATCGCTTTTCGAGTTCCGTCCGCAGGCTCTCCTGCGTATCGGCTTCGTTCGAAAAGACCCCTTTTCGGTTATAGACACGCATCAGCTTGCGAGCGGCACCAGACCGTGGTGCGTCGCCTTGCAGGATGGTGGAACCGAAGACGGTTCCCCCCTCATCGAGATGCGGGATGGCGTGATCGAAAATCACGGCCTTTTCAGCCATGGTTCCCGGCAGGCAATGAAGCACGTAGTTCAGACCGATCGTCTTGAATGTGCCGATATTGCCCGGCCACGGTACCAGGGCGTCAGCTTGAATGGTTACAGGGTTCAGGCGGGCAATTCTTGCAGCGGCCTTGCCGAGGCAATCCCTGTTGGGATCGAGCAAGGCTACCTTGGGATCTGCAACGGGAAACCGCGTCTTGTCCAGGAAGTAGCCCGTCCCCACGCCGATATCCAGGTGATTGGCGGAAACATGGTGATTGTAAAGCGCGACCAGATGGGAACTCGGGCAACGCCAGATCCAGCGGTTGGACAGCCCCAGCACAAGTGCATCGTAGATGGCAAGCGACGTTCTGGAATAAACGGCGTAGCCAGGTTTGTGCGCTTCGGGAAACGTTTCCATGCATTGCTCCAACGATCTCAAGGAGTGCATGGGGCTAGGCCCGCAGCGGGCCAAAGTCAAGATTGCCGGCAATCACTTGCCGGGCAGGTCATCATCGTCAAGGATGCGCCACTTGGCGCCTTCCAGATCGTCATACTGACCACTTTTCAGAGACCAGAGAAACGCTCCCAGTCCCAGAGCTCCAAGAAGCAGTGCGATCGGTATCAGATAGATCAGAACGTCCATGTTGGTCTCATTCCGCTGCCTGCTGTTCCGCGATGCCGGGCGCTCCGGTTTCCGCATTCCTGCCACCAGTCCCCCAGCGCAGTTTGAGCGCATTCGCGGTAACCGCAAGAGAGGACGCAGACATTGCTGCGGCCGCCATCAAAGGCGTGACGAACCCCGCCACGGCAATGGGCACGGCAATGACGTTGTAGACGACCGAGATCCACAGGTTCTGCTCAATCGCCGCCCTTGCCCGTTTCGACAACCTCAGCGCATCGGCCACCGGCTGCAAATTGTCACCGAGGAAAACAGCGTCCGCTGCCGCCTGACTGAGATGAACGGCCGATACCGGGGACAGCGAGACATGTGCACCGGCGAGCGCCGGGGCGTCATTCAGGCCATCCCCGACCATCAGAACCTTTCGACCACCGGACTGAAGCTCCTCAAGACGGGCAATCTTCTGGGCAGGCTTCATGCCAGACTGCCACTGCGAGACACCCAGGGCCGCCGCGCAATCGGCAACAGCGGGTCTGGTATCGCCGGAGAGGATTTCAAGCGCGTAGCCGCGCCCCTTCAACTGGTCAATCACCGCCCTTGCGTCCGGCCGCAGTCTTTGCCGGAACGCCAACAGGCGAACTGGCTCCGTGCCGAAGCGGATGGCAAGCAGTGACGCCCCCGGGTTCGCTTCAAGGGCTGCCTCGACCTGATCTCCCGACGCCTCGCAGAAGAGCGGACTGCCAAGACGCAGACGTTTTCCGAACACCGTCGTTTCAAGACCGGCACCGGAGGTTTCGCTGACGTTCGGAAGCGGCTGCAGCGCACCTGTTGCCTTGACCAGAGCGGCCGACAAGGGATGCCGGCTGGCAAGCGCAAGACGCCCTGCCAGAGCAAGCGTCTCGTCATCTGGATCGATGGAGCCGCACAGGTCCGGCTCGGTAAGCGTCAGGGTTCCGGTCTTGTCGAACAGGATCGTGTCGATGTCCGACAGCCGTTCGATGGCATCACCGGAATTCAGCAGAACGCCGCAGCGGAAAAGCTGACCGGATGCGACCACCTGCACGGCAGGAACCGCCAGCCCGAGTGCGCAGGGACAGGTGATGATCAGAACCGAAATCGAAATGATCAGGGCCGGCTGCCAGTCGAGCCCGGCGAGCAACCATCCGAGAAACGTCAAAGCTGCCGCTCCATGTACCAGCGGTGCATACAACCGAGCCGCGCGGTCGGCGATGCGCACGTATTTCGATTTTGCCTGGGATGCGGCTTCCAGCAGGCGATTGACTTCATCCAGCAGCGTTGCACCGGAGGCCGCCTGGACCCGGACCTGCAACGCCCCTCCCCCGTTCAGCGTCCCTGCATAGACGCGCTGCCCCGGAGCGACAGGCGCCAGCACGCTTTCGCCGGTTACAAGGCTCTGGTCGATCTCCGAGACACCGGTTTCGACCACGCCATCCACCGGAACCCGCTCGCCACCGGACACCAGAACAAGATCACCTGCGGCAATTTTCGAGAGCGGGACCTCGCGCACAGCCCCGTCGGGGTGGATCCGTGCGGCGACTTCCGCCTTGAGCGCGGCAATATTCTCGGCAAAGGAACGCGTGCGCCCGCGCATGTTGTGATCGAGATACCGCCCGACCAGCAGGAAGAACAGCAGCATGACGGCGGATTCGAAATAGGCGTGATGCTGGTGCTGCATTGTCTGGACAACAGACAGCGCAAGGGCCAGCGTCACGCCGATCATGATCGGCACGTCCATGTTCAACCGGCCGGCAGCCAGAGCGTTGAAGGCACTGCGAAAGAACGGTCTCCCGGCATAGGCCACCGTCGGCATGGCGATCAACGCCGACAGCCAATGGAAGAAATCCCGTGTTTCCGGGGTGATGTCCGTGGCATTGCCCGACCAGACGGAGACAGACAGGAGCATGATGTTCATGCCGGCAAACCCGGCGACCGCCAGGCAGCGCAGCAATTGTTTGCCGGTCTTGTCCTGACGTTCCTTCTGGCTGGCCGGATCGAACGGGTGGGCCTTGTAGCCGAGCCGCGCCAGTTCGGCGACGATCTCATCAGCCCCGGTCTGGTCCTGCGACCAGTCAACGGCAAGCCGCTGGCTGGTCAGGTTGACACGGGCGGTCCGGATACCCGGAAGCCGCTTCAGACCCCGTTCGATTTCTCCCATGCAGGCTGCGCAGGTGATACCGTCGACGGCAAGGTCCATATGGACCGCGCCGTCATCGCCCGGTGTCACGAATGCCTGCCAATCACGCTGATGGACCGTCACGGCATGTGCCTCAGTTCTTGACGAAAATCCGGTTTTCCGACCGGAATTTCCGTTGACCACCCTGCTCGATATCCAGAATGAGTGTCCAGTTGCCGTCAGCAAGATTTTCGACCGTGCCCACGTAGCGGCCCCCGCCATCGGCCGTGAAGTCGACCTTCACGTCGGCACCGCCATGAACCGGATTGCGCAAAAGGGCCTTGAGCGCCACCCCGTAGAGTGGTGTGCCTTGCGCGTCCATGGCCGAGACAACCAGCTTGCCGTCCTGACCGCTGGTGCGAACAAATTCGCTCGACACCTGCCAGTTCAGTTCCGCCTGGGCTTTCGCAGCCGCGATTTCCTCGTTGTAGACCTGGCCCGCCTCATAGGAGCTTTCCACCACCACGCCCGGGAAAGACCCGAGCGCGAGATAGATGAAGACCGCATTGGCGGCGAAAACCACACCGAAGAAGCCCAGAAGCCAGGCAAGGACCGTCTTTCCGGAAATCGCCTTGGGATCTTTCATGTTCGATTGAACCATTGTCATTTCTTGCTCCTCAAGGTTTTTTCGGTGCCTTGAACGTGTCCTCGGCCGTCACGACTTCGCCCATCACGCTTTCGGTGATCCGGAAGGTAACCGGCGTCGAGTGCGGCATCTTTGCCCAGGGCGGAGACGTTACGAGAATAC
This sequence comes from Stappia sp. BW2, assembly GCF_008107695.1. Lineage (GTDB taxonomy): Bacteria > Pseudomonadota > Alphaproteobacteria > Rhizobiales > Stappiaceae > Roseibium. The sequence continues at coordinate 825,596 of NZ_VIRG01000066.1, forward strand.
GAACTTCACGCGTCGTGTCCGGGCCAACGGAGATGATCGGACGGCCTGCGAAAGTGTCTTCCGTGCCAACGGCTTCAACCTTGGTGTTGGCCGGCATTCCTTCCACGTGCAGCATGAAGTGACGCTCGTAGCGGCGTTTGTTGGACAGGCGAACGGTATAGCCGTTGCGCACGGATCCGTCGGATTGTTCGACGAAAACCGGGTTTCTGTCGTGCAGAACGCTGATGTCGGCGAAATCGCGGTTGAGCATCGCATACAACATGATGCCACAGACCACGGCGATGATGCCGACATAAAGAACCGTGCGCGGGCGGACGATCTCGTAGATCGAATCCTTGCCGTCCAGGCGGCGCTGGATGTTTTCGTCCGTGTCGTATCCGATCAGCCCCTTCGGCTTGCCGATCTTGGTCATGACGTTGTCACAGGCATCGATGCACAGGCCGCACTGGATACAATCGAGCTGCATGCCCTTGCGGATATCGACACCGGTCGGGCAGACCTGGAAACACTGGTAGCAGTCGACACAGTCGCCTGCGGGCAAGCCCTGCTCGGTAAGCTTCTTGTTGTGCTTCAGAGATCCGCGCGGCTCTCCACGGTCCCAGCGATAGGTGACGTTGAGGGCCTTCTCATCGGTCATGGCAGCCTGGATACGCGGCCACGGGCACATGTAGATGCAGACCTGTTCCCTCATGAAACCGGCCAGAAGATAGGTTGTCGTGGTCAGAATGGCGATCCAGACGTAGGCAACCATCGGCGCCTGAAAGGTCAGGAGTTCCCAGACGAGGGTCGGAGCATCGTTGAAATAGAGCACCCAGGCGCCGCCCGTCCACCAGGCAATCATCAGCCACAGGAAGTGCTTGGTCACACGCTTGCGGACCTTGCCGAAAGTCCACGGGTCCTTGTCGAGCGCAATGCGCTCGCGCCGGTCGCCTTCCACCTTGCGCTCGACCCACAGGAACAGGTCTGTCCAGACCGTCTGCGGGCACAGATAGCCGCACCAGACACGTCCTGCGACGGCGTTCATGAGGAACAGCGTCAGGGCTGCCAGGATCAGAAGACCGGTGAGGTAGTAGACTTCCTGGGGCCAGATTTCGATGAAAAAGAAATAGGCACGCCGGCCTTCCATATCGACCAGAACCGCCTGGCTCGGCGCATCCGGCCCACGGTCATAGCGGAGGAAAGGCAGGAAATAATAAATGCCCAGCGTGATGAACAGCAGCGCCCACTTGATCCTGCGAAACAGGCCATGCGTCGCCATTGGATAGATCTTTTTGGCCGATGCAAACCACTCTTCGGATTGCGCGCCCTCATGCGTCTCGGTGTCCGTAGACATACCGTCCGTCCTCTTCAACGCGATCCTGCCCCAATAGGATCTTTTGTAAAATCATTCGCCACTCACTCTTAGCAGCGAGTGCTCAAAATAAACCGGCGCAAAGCGTCACACTTTGCGCCGGATCAAATTGTTCAGGTTATCTGGCGCATTTGTCGCACCAGATCCGCTGATTTACTGCCCGCCCCCGAAGGAGTGGACATAGACCGTCAGAGACTTGATGGTCGCCGGGTCGAGACGGTCCACCCAGGCAGGCATCACGCCGTTGCGCGGGTTGTTGATCTGCGACTTGATGGCGTCCAGAGACTTGCCATAGAGGTAGTTGGCGGACAGCAGGCTCGGCGCACCGACCTCCTGAATGCCCTTCAGGTCTTCACCGTGGCAAGCCGCACAGTTGTCTTCAAAGACAGTCTGTCCTGCTGCCAGGTCGACACCTTGTTCGGTCTCAAGCCCGGCACGGGATGCGACGAAGTTGGCGACCTGATTGATCTCCTCACGACTCAGCAACTCATCGCGCCCGAAGGCAGGCATTTCGCCGATGCGTGCATCGTCATTGCCGGACCGGATACCGTATTCCAAGGTGGTGTGGATGTCGTCCAGCGTCCCACCCCAGATCCAGGTGTCGTCCTGCAGGTTCGGAAAGCCTTCCGCGCCCGTACCGCCGGAACCGTGGCACGGTGCACAGTTGTCGCCGAAAGCTGCCTGGCCGTTGGCCCGTGCAAATTGCAGCAGTTCCTGATCCGTCGCGATATCCTCAAGAGAGGCTGCCACGATCTTGTCGGCAAAGACTGACCGTTCGGAAATGCCCTTGTCATAGGACGCGATCGCCTCGGTCCGCTGGTTGGCACCCAGAATACCGGTGGTATAGCTGGAGATCAGCGGCCAGGACGGGTAGAGAACCCAGTAGATCACGGCCCAGACGATGCAGGCATAGAACAGATACAGCCACCATTTCGGCAGTGGGTTGTTCAGTTCTTTCAGACCGTCCCACTCGTGGCCGGTGGTTTCGACCCCGGAGATCTGGTCGACTTCCTTGTTATGTGTGTCTGCCATTGATCAGTCCTCCCGGAACGGGATTTGAGAAGCGTCGTCGAACTTTTTCCGGTTCTTCGGCCACAGTGCGTAGGCCAGTACGACGCCAAACAGGATCATGAAATAGAGTAGGCCCCAGGTTTGCGCGAAGCCTGCGAATGCGGAGTATGTCTCGTTCATCGCTCTTACCTCGCGTTTGCCTTGTCGTCATAAATCGAGAAGTCGACCATGGTCCCGAGAACCTGCAGATAGGCGACAAGCGCGTCCATCTCGGTGACTTCCTTCGAGTTGCCGTCGAAATCGCGGATCGTGGCGTTCGGCCAGCGTTCCTCGAAGCCGTCGGCGGCTTCCGTATCCGGTTTCGCCTGACCGATGATGTCAGATGCGGCATTTGCGATCTGTTCTTCGGTGTAAGGCACGCCGACGATGGTGTTGACCGACAGGTGGGCCTCGATGTCCCGGGTGTTCAGGCGGTTTTCAGCCAGGAACGGATAGCCGGGCATGATGGAGGCAGGAACCAGCGCGCGCGGGTCCTTCAGGTGCTCCACATGCCAGTCGTCGGAGTATTTGCCCCCGACGCGGGCCAGATCCGGGCCGGTCCGCTTGGACCCCCACTGGAAGGGGTGGTCGTACATCGACTCCGCCGCCAGTGAGAAATGGCCGTAGCGTTCCATTTCGTCGCGCATCGGACGCACCATCTGCGAATGGCACAGATAGCACCCCTCGCGGATGTAGATGTTGCGTCCGGCAAGTTCGAGCGGCGTGTAGGGCCGCATGCCTTCGGTCTTCTCAATCGTGCTTTTCAGATAGAAGAGCGGAGCGATCTCGACCAGGCCGCCGATGGCGACCATGACCAGAATGCCGATCAAGAGGATGAAGGAGTTCTTTTCGAAGACTTCGTGTTTTTTCCATGCAGACATTGTCTGTCCCTCCCTTATTCGGCCGGAGCCAGGGAGCCAGCCGGCGTGGCATCGGCTTCTTCAGCCTCGCCGTGACGGACGGTCATCCAGAGATTGTAGGCCATGATCACAGCGCCGAGCAGGAACAGCCCACCACCAAGAGCACGAATGATGTAGAAGGGATGCATCGCCTCGACGGTTTCCACGAAGGAGTATTCCAGGAAGCCGAGCTGATCGTAGGCGCGCCACATCAGGCCCTGCATGATACCGGACACCCACATCGCGGTGATGTAGAGAACGATACCGATCGTCGACAGCCAGAAGTGCAGGTTCACCAGCTTCAGAGAGTAAAGCTGACGCTTGTTCCACAACCACGGGATCAGGCAGTAGATCGCGCCGAAGGAGATGTAGCCAACCCAGCCCAGAGCACCGGAGTGCACGTGACCAATGGTCCAGTCGGTGTAGTGCGACAGGGAGTTGACCGAACGCAGGCTCATCAGCGGGCCTTCGAAGGTGGACATGCCGTAGAAGGCGACCGAAACCACCATCATACGCAGGACCGGATCGGTCCGCAGCTTGTCCCAGGCGCCCGAAAGCGTCATCAGGCCGTTGATCATGCCCCCCCAGGACGGCATCCACAGGATGATGGAGAAGGTTGCACCCAGCGTTGACGCCCACTGCGGCAGAGCCGTGTAGTGGAGATGGTGCGGACCTGCCCAGATGTAGATGAAGATCAGCGCCCAGAAGTGCACGATGGACAGACGGTAGGAGTAGACCGGCCGCTCTGCACGCTTCGGGATGAAGTAATACATGATGGCCAGGAAGCCGGCGGTCAGGAAGAAGCCCACCGCGTTATGGCCGTACCACCACTGCACCATTGCGTCCTGAACACCCGACCAGACGATGTAGGACTTGGTCGAGTAGATCGAGACCGGAATGGTCAGGTTGTTGGTGATGTGCAGCATGGCAATCGTGACGATGAACGCCAGATAGAACCAGTTGGCCACATAGATATGCGGTTCCTTACGCTTCCAGAGCGTGCCCAGGAACAGCAGCAGGTAGAAGACCCAGACGATGGTCAGCCACAGATCGGCATACCATTCCGGCTCTGCATATTCCTTGCTCTGCGTCGCTCCAAGCAGATAGCCCGTTCCCGCAATCACGATGAAGGCGTTGTAGCCCAGGATCACGAACCATGGCAGGATCTTGCCAGGCATGCGGACACGGCTGGTGCGCTGGACCACATACATGGATGTTGCCAGAAGCACGTTGCCGCCGAAGGCGAAGATCACTGCGGAGGTGTGCAGCGGACGCAGCCGCCCGAAGTTTGTCCACGGCAGATCGAAGTTCAGCGCCGGCCAGGCCAGCTGAAGAGCGATGATCAAACCGACCGTGAAACCGGCAAGGCCCCAGAACATCGCCGCGACCGCACCGAACTTGATCGGCCCGATGTTGTAGTTTGGTTTGCCGTCGATTTCGGCCGGAATCGCTTCCCCGCCGTCATCGAAGTAATTCTTGAAAATCAGAAACACGCTGACGGCGGCGAACAATGCGCCTATGCCAGCGTGGAATGCCATGACCTGATCGAATGTCTTGCCCGCCACGATGATGCAGGCAAATGCAAGCAGCACAAGGAAGATGGCGAAGCCGCCTTCCTCGAGCGAGATCATTTTGGCCTTGTTGTGTGCCATTTTAGCGCCCCAGTCTTGAAATCGTTACAAGGTGCCAACGATGGCACGACCATGCACACGACTCTAAAAATGCTGCGTTGATTCATATCAACATGCCCGCAATTGACGATCCCAGAAGTGCCCCCAAACGTCAGATTGCATTGGATAAATTGTCGCGCCTACGATGCAGGGCGACCGTAAAAAGGATGTGACATCCGTTCGATTTCAGTTTCCTGTCGCAGCAATCCGACTGCCCTCGGGGCCCTGGTGCCAGTGTCCACTCCCCTGCCCCTCCGGGTTTTCCAAAGCCAAGCACCTGGAAACGTGTTAGCCCTGCGTCTTCCGCTGAAGGGTGATGTTCAGGTGCCTGCAAAGAGCGTTCACCTGCCCCTTTGGCTTTCCTTTTCGATACCGGACCTCTCCCTTTGACCGCAGCTTTCAACAAAGGCGCAGGCCTTCACCCCAACATCATCGGCAGTCTGTGGATGGTGGCCGCAATGGCCGCCTTTGCGTTCGAAGATACCTTTGTGAAACAGGCCGCCACCCAATTGCCTGTTTCGGAAATCCTCGTGCTGTTCGGTGTCGGCGGAACCCTATGCTTTTTTGGCCTTGCGGCCGCCAGGGGAGAAAAGGTTCTGAACCGGGACGTTTTCTCGCGGGTCATGCAGGTGCGTTTCGCCTTCGAGCTGGTCGGCAGGCTGTTCTATATCCTGGCCCTTGCGCTGACGCCGCTCTCCTCGACCACGGCCATCCTTCAGGCCACGCCGATATTCGTCGTGTTGGGCGCTTCCCTGTTCTTTGGCGAGAAGGTCGGGTGGCGTAGATGGACAGCGATCTTCATCGGTCTTGTGGGTGTGCTGATCGTGCTGCGCCCGACCAGCGACAGCTTCTCCGCACTTTCGCTACTGGCCGTCATCGGCATGCTCGGCTTTTCCGGCCGTGACCTGGCCAGCCGTGCCGCGCCAGCAACGCTCAGCACCAATATTCTGGGGTTCTACGGGTTTCTGACAATCATCATCGCAGGGCTTGTCTACGGTCTTTGGGACCGTTCAGCCTTCGTGGTGCCGGGAATGACTTCAGCTGCGGCGCTTGGAACTGCTGTCTTTTGCGGTGTCTTCGCTTACAGCGCGCTGATGAAGGCCATGCGCACAGGTGAAATCGCCACCGTCACACCGTTCCGCTATTCGCGTCTCCTGTTCGGCGTCCTGCTGGGGACCGTCTGGTTCAACGAGCGGATCGATGCACCTATGCTGGTCGGATGTGCCGTCATCGTGGGATCGGGACTGTTCATCCTCTGGCGTGGCAACAAAGCAAAGACCCGGCGCGGTTGAAAGCAAAGCCTGCATTCGGACGCTTATCCGATTTCACGCAAGGCCTGCAGCACCTGACCGGCAGCGCCATTGGCACGGCTTGATGGAAGGCTCCACAGGCAAATCTGCCGGTGCAGCGGAACCACCGTTGAAAAGGGTGCCACCAGAGCGCCCGCTGCAAGCTGTTCGGCAACAAGCGCGCGATGGGCCATCAAGACCCCTGCCCCGTTGAGCGCTTCTTCCACGGCCAGGGCATACAGCGAGAAGACAGGGCCGCGTGGCGCAAACCCGGCGCCCGACAGCACATGATCAGCCCAAAGCCGCCAATCGTCCGCCCAGGCCGTATCCGTCAGACAAATCGCCTCTTTCAGATCACTCGGCTGACTGAGTTTCCTGGCAAGTGCCGGGGTACAGACAGGCAGCAACGCGTCGCCTGAAAACGCGATCCCGTTTTCAGGAACAGTGTCGCAATAAAACAGGCAGAGATCGAAGGGCACCCGTTTCAGGTTCGGCGGTGTTTCCAGAGCCGTCACCGAGATGTCGATCCCGGGCAGTTTCTTGCGTAGCGTGGGCAGCCTGGGTCCCAGCCAAAGCTGGGCGAGTGCCGGCAAGGCGGCAATGTGGATCTTGCCGGGTGCAGCGTCGCGCCTCAGATCGCGCACGGCTGTTCCCATCTGGTCGAAAGCCGCGACAAAACCCGGCAGCGCCCGCTCACCCGTGGCTGTCAGGCGCACACCCTTGGCGTGGCGCACGAAAAGGGCTGCGCCGATCTCCTGTTCCAATGACTTGATCTGTGCCGCCACAGCTCCCGGCGTAACCTGCAGTTCGGCAGCTGCCTGCGCGAACCCGCCGAGGCGTGCCGACGCTTCAAAGGCCCTCAGCGCATTCAGCGACGGCAGTCTGGGCACAGGTGGAGATACAGACATCTCAAGCCTCAATTTTTCTAGCCCTTGAATTTCTAAAAACTGATTTGCACGAACGCAAGCGCAGAGGGACACTTTGTTCAAATCGAACCGGAGTTCCGACATGAGCGCACAAGACAATTGCCCCTGGCTGCCCGCTGTGGCTGCCACCCGTATCGACGAGATCACTCAGGCAACCGCGTCTCTCGGATCCGAAGCGCTTGCCGCGCGCGTCGAAGCGCTTGCCAAGACCAACAGGTCCATTCACGAGAAGGACTGTTTCAACCTCAATCCGGCGACCAACGTGATGAACCCGCGCGCCGAAGCTTTGCTGTCGAGTGGCATGGGATCCCGGCCTTCCCTCGGCTATCCGGGTGACAAATATGAAATGGGCCTCGAAGCCATCGAGGAAATCGAGGTAATTGCAGCGAACCTTGCCTGCGAGATCTTCGAGTCGGCCCATGCGGAAATCCGGGTTGCCTCCGGTGCGTTGGCAAATCTTTACGCGTTCATGGCAACGACCAAACCGGGCGATGCCATCATCGCCCCTCCGGCTTCCGTTGGTGGCCATGTCACCCATCACGCACCGGGGTGCGCCGGTCTATATGGTCTGGACATCCACGAGGCACCGGTCGATGCCGACGGCTATACGATCGATCTGGAGGGCCTGCGCGCCCTGGCGCTGCAGGTGCGACCCAGGTTGATCACCATCGGGATGAGCCTCAACCTGTTCCCGCACCCGGTGAAGGACATTCGTGCCATAGCCGATGAAGTCGGTGCCTTTGTGCTGTTCGATGCCGCCCACCAGTGCGGCATGATTGCCGGCGGGGTGTTCTCAGACCCGCTGTCGGAAGGCGCGCACCTGATGACCATGAGCACCTACAAGAGCCTGGGCGGTCCGGCCGGCGGACTGATCGTAACCAATGAACAGGATCTCGCCCGAAAGCTCGACGGAATTGCGTTTCCGGGGCTGACCGCCAATTTCGACGTTGCGAAGTCGGCGGCACTCGCCATCACTCTGCTGGACTGGCGCGACTACGGCCAGGCATATGCAGCCGAGATGGCGGCAAGCGCGCATACGCTGGCCGATGCCCTTGCCGCGGAGGGAATGCCTGTGTTCTCCACGGCAAAGGGGACAACCGCGTCCCACCAGTTTGCGCTGGAGGCAGCAGCCTTCGGCGGCGGCCAGGCGGCCTCGAAGAAGCTTCGTCAGGCCGGATTTCTGGCATGCGGCATCGGCCTGCCGATTGCGCCCGTTGATGGCGACATGAACGGGCTCAGATTCGGAACTCCGGAACTGGTCCGATGGGGCATGACGAGCGCCGACATGCCGGAACTGGCCAGGCTGATAACCGAGGCCCTGCGTTCGAACGATCCGCAGGCAATGGCCGAACGCGTCTCCAAGTGGCGGCAGAGTTTCGATACGCTCCACTTCATCCGCTCGTAAAATCGACGCCCGACCTGAAGCGCGGCAGTTGATGGTTGAACGCAGCGCGTCACGGCTCAGCCTCAGTTGCTTCGCCGCCCCAGCACAAGCCCGGTGATGAAAGGCAGCAGCAGCACCATTCCGGTGAAGCGTGCGATCTGGTGAGCGGCGACGAAGGCCGGGTCGAGATCCAGCATGAAGGCGAGCAGTGTCATCACCTCCAGGCCGCCGGGCGCATAGGCAAGCAAGGCCTGGCCGAACGGGATATCCACCATTTCGGCAACCATCCAGGCCCCGGCAAGCGACGTCATAAACGCCGCTGCGAAGGCCGCGATGGATGCGCCGAGGACGCTGACGAACTGGCGGAGCGTCATATTGCCAAACCGGCAACCGATATGGGCGCCCATCATCACGAAACACGGCAGCACGATGTAAGTCGGTAGAACGAGCACCAGCAGACCCGACGCATTGAGACCTGCGCTCATAAAAAACGCGCCCGTCAGTCCACCGCCTGGCACCCTGGCCTTGACCGCAAGCCAGCTTGCAGCCAGGCAGAGCGGTATGCCGATCAGAAAATCCCAGAGACCGGAGACATAGACCGCGCTGCTGCCGATGCCCGTCGGTTCCGCAGAGGAGACGACGGCAAACGGCAGAACCGCCACCAGAACGAACAGACGCAGCGACTGGCTGGAGGCAATGCGGGGAAGATCAGCCCCCCTGTCCGTGGCAAGGGCGATAACATAGGAGAGAGCCCCCGGGATCGCCCCGAAGAAAGCCGTTTCCTTGGACCATTTCGCGCCGTAGTGCAGCACCGCGTAACCGGCAAACGTGACAGCCACCATCACCGCCAGGAGCATGGCCATGGACACCGGCCATTCTGCCACCCGCTCAACGATATCCGGATGGACCCCTGCCCCCATGGAAATGCCGATCATGATGAAGAGCGCATCCCGCAGCGGGACCGGCATAAGCGTTGGCACCCGCGCCAGGGTCGCAATTGCGACAAAGACCATGGCACCGGACAACCATCCTGCTGGCAGCCCGAGCAGGTTGAACACCGCTCCCCCGGCAGTCGCGACGAGAAGCGTGACCGCCAGTCTTCCTGCGGCAGATTGAAACGATATGTCAGGCATCAGGACCCATTGAGCTTGGCAAGGCTCCTTGAGCTATAAATGGATTGATCGGCCAGCGCATGGTTGATTGCATGGATCAACATGTACGAGGCGATTCTTTTCAGGCGGTTGTCCCCGGCAAATGAGCAGGACGGGGCTCTGTGAAAGGTTTACCCTCAATTCCTTCCAGTTCACAGGCCTTGCATACGGCCGGACGCGTTTCCAGCCTCTCAAGAAGGGCACGCAAATGCGGCGTTGCCTCCAGAGACCACTTGCCCTCATTGCGATAAAGCTGCGCCCATCTGGCGCAAGCAGCAACATAGTGGTCCAGAACGGAAAGCGCGCCTCCCAGCAGAAAGGGACCGCCCTGCGCGGAGAGTTCAGCTTCGAGATGCCCGAAACTGCCGGTGATCCGGCGGATCAGACCGGCATGAAGGCTCGCCGCCACCTGCGCTTCGGGAACGTATCTTTCGGGCTTGAAGGAAATCCGCAGGTCCGAGTGCAACGTGTTTGACAGGAAGAACAGCCACTTCAGGAACCGTCCGCGGTCAGGAGAGGCAATAGCCGGCGCGAAATTTTCGTGCGTGTCCGCCAGATGCAGGACGATCGCCGCCGTTTCGAACATGGGGCCATCCTGCCCGGGCACTTCCAGAACCGGAATCAGGCCCTGTGGATTGAGCCGCCGATAGGCATCGGAGTTCTGCTGCGAGATCAACCGGTCGACGGGCGCATAGTCATAGACAAGACCGAGTTCTTCCAGAACCATCCTGACGATGAAATTGGCGCTGTCCGGAGAGCCGTGCAGACGATATCGCTCAGGAGAATCGGGGAAACGTTTTTCTTCGGCAAGGGGTGGCAAGTCGGTCACGCCGGATCATTCCTTCGGTTTCATCGTCATCCCTACCAGGGACTTGAGCGATATCAAGGCGCGATCCCGGACCGGACGGTTAGATCGCCACATGATGAAAGATCCGCTCTCTTACGCCATGCGCAACGTACCGCGCTACACCAGTTATCCGACAGCACCGCATTTTCATGACGGCGTAACGGCCGGTGTCTATGCGGACTGGCTCAAGGCGCTATCGCCGCAGGATTCGCTCTCGCTTTACCTGCACGTGCCCTATTGCCGTGAGCTCTGTCATTATTGCGGCTGTCATACCAAGGCAACGCGCCAGGACGCGCCGCTCAAGGCCTATGCCGCGATGCTCGGGCAGGAAGTGAACCTGGTTGCCGAGCACATGCAGCAGGCGGGTCCTGTCCGCCATATTCATTGGGGGGGCGGCACTCCCAGCCTCCTGCCGCGCGATAGCCTGATCGATCTGACCGGACTGATGCGTGTCAATTTCGATCTTGCGCCGGATCTGGAACACGCCATCGAGCTCGATCCGAGGCTGGTGACGGACCGGCTTGCCGAAACGCTCGCCATCATCGGCGTCAACCGGGCCAGCCTTGGCGTGCAGGATTTCAATCCTGACGTACAGAAAGCCATCGGCCGCATACAGCCCTACAGAGTCGTCAAGCAGGCTGTGGACTTCCTGACAGAGGCCGGGGTGACCGCGCTCAACTTCGACCTGATGTATGGACTGCCCGGCCAGTCGCCGGAGACGATTCTCGATACGGTGGATAAAACGCTCTCGCTGTCTCCTGGCCGCATTGCCCTGTTCGGCTATGCCCATGTGCCCTGGATGCGGAAACACCAGCGCCTGATCGACGAAAGCACCTTGCCGAACGCCGCAGAGCGGCTGGCTCTTGCGGATCTTGCCCGCGCCGAATTGTTGAAGGCCGGGTATATCGCCATAGGCCTCGACCATTTCGCCCGCCCGGACGACAGCATGGCTATTTCCCTTTCAGACGGATCCCTGAAGCGCAATTTCCAGGGATACACCACGGATCAGGGAGAACAGCTGATCGGATTTGGCGTCTCTTCCATCGGACGGCTGTCTGCTGGCTACGTTCAGAATGTGTCTGATGTCGGCAACTGGCGCCGGGCTATCATGTCAGGCGAGTTGCCGGTCACGAAAGGATTGGCACTTTCCGCCGACGACCGCCTGCGTGGACGGATTATCGAAGAGCTGATGACCAACTACGCTTGCGATCTTGCGCCCGCCTGCCGGGACTACGGCCTGCCTACCAGCCACCTTGCAGATGCTTTCGACGCGTTACAGGATCTGGTGTCTGATGGTTTGGTCCGGCTGGATCCGGACACTGAAACCGCCAGGGTTGAAGTGACGGAGGCCGGGAGACCCTATGTGCGCCTCGCCGCCGCGGCGTTCGACGCCTATCTGGCGGCAAGTCAGGCAAGCGGGAAAGCTCGCCATTCTGCCGCGGTTTGAACAACGAAGCCCCAAGCTGGACGAGTTTGGGGCTGGACCTTGGGGCTGGTCGGTTCCTGATGCCAGACCAGACGCCACCAATCTGGAAGGGACGACCAGCCACAAAAAAGGCTGCGAAAATCGCAGCCCTTTGAAATCGACGATCAAGCGGTGTTCAGTGCATGCCGGTCATCTGACAGAGGCCGCAGACCTTGTTGAGATGGATCCGGTCTGCACGGTCAACGCGGATAACGTCCCGGCGCTTCAGATCGGACACCACGCGGCTGACCGTCTCGATGGTCAGGCCGAGATAATCGGCAATTTCCTGCCGGGTCATGTGCAACCGCAAATCGAAGCCGTCGTCACTTTCGTCGGTCGGACCGACGCAACCGACGCCGCCCCGCTCCGGGACAAGATGCATCAGGAAGCTCGCGACCCGCTCGACGGCAGACTTGCGGCCGAGCAGAACGGCATGTTCGTGAAGCACGTGCATCTGGTTGGTCAGGCATTTGGTGAGCGTGCGCTGAAGCGCATCGGACCGCTCAACCTGCCTCAGGTCGATTTCCTGAATATCGGCATTGGTGAGTGTTTCGGCGGTGCAATCGTATTCGTCGCCGCCGGCGAGACCAAAAATATCACCGGGCCGAAGAACTTCGACAACCTGGCGGCGCCCGTCCGGCAGCAGCTTGTAAAGCATCACCGAGCCCTTCACCAGCTCGTACAGCCGCTTGGCGGAATCACCTTCGTAGTAGATCACCGCATGGGTGTCGTACTGCACGGACTTGCCGCCGAAGTCTGAAAATGATGTTTTTCTGGGTGTGCAGACCGGCGCGCCCGTCATTCTAGGTGCAGCTCCCTGGCCGGGGGTACCCGCGTCGAAATAAGCCATATGTCCCTCCTTCGTGCCTGAAGCACGGCCTTCATTTGCTACGTTGGCGATTGATCTTTTACCCGGCGCGTTCCTGTCGCGCCTCTGGCAAGATCGACCGCTGATTGCAGATGCCCCGTCCGACACCTGGTAGCTTGCGGGGTGCACTCTAGAACGCGGATAGCAGGGAATGAAATTCGGTCGACTGCGTAAGATAAACTACATATGAGCCGTAACGCCGCAGCCGACGAAGGTCTAAGTTATTGAAGAGTCAGCACGAGCGGCACAGGCGTGCGCACCCAAAACGCGCCATGAAACTTGGCGCTCCGGACCTGAAATCCGGGAAATTTCAAAAGGGATTCCGGACGAACAGCATCCTCAAACCATGGCCTTGGGAGCCATGGCCGCAGTCACCATGTCAATCGACAACGGCTTTCGCAAAACCGTCAGGTCCGGAAGCTCCCGAATTTGCTGCAGGAGATTCACTTTCGACTTGCCGGAAATGGCAAGGATGCCCGGAGGCGCCGGTAGATCCATAAGCTCGCGGACGACCTCTGTACCGCACCTGTCCGGAAGTCCGATATCGACAATCACCCAGTCGTCTGAACTGGGTGCGGCGCTGGCGAGAAAACTCTCTGCGTCCTTGTAAGTGACTGAATGATGATCGAAATCCTCGAGCGCGATCGCCAACGCATCGGCAACTGCTTCATCATCTTCAACAATGTGAACAACCACGAAAGTAGATCCTCAAAGCCTGCGGACATGCAGTCTGTCTCTACTTATACGCCATAAAATGCATACCGGCTGTACGCAGAAATACGATTCGGCCTTCACATGATGCCGAAATGCCGTCCGGCAAATCGAACGGCCTGACCTTATCCGGCTGACGGGTGACCCAGAACGATACGGACAAGATCGGCCGCATTACGCGCGCCTAGCTTTTCCATAATCCGCGCCCGGTGCACCTCCACCGTTCTCGGACTGATGCCAAGAGTGCGTCCAGCTTCCTTGTTGGAAGCTCCGTCCGTGATTTCCTTGAGGACCTCAAGTTCCCGGCGCGTCAGAAGGTCTGCCCCCTGGAAAGACGCCGGCACAACGTCGTCCTGCCGCTGCCTTGTGATGGCGATGCTTTCCTTCACCCGCTCCAGAACGGTCTCGGCGGAAAACGGCTTCTCGACAAAGTCGAAGGCCCCATTGCGGATGGCTTCGACTGCCATGGGAATATCGCCCTGCCCGGAGATGATGAAGATCGGCGCCGGGTAGTTTTCCGCGTTCAGTGCCTTGAGGATCTCGATGCCCGACCGGCCCGGCATGTGAACATCCAGCATGACACAGGCCGGCACGGCCTTGCTTGCGGACTGAATGAACGTGTCGCCGTCCGAGAAAGTTTCGACCACATAGCCTTCCATATTGAAAAGCACCGACAACGCGTCGCGCACCGCCGGATCGTCATCAACGATGTAAATGGCCTCCGCGTCAGCTTTTATGTCCATCACTTCCTCAACTTATCTTCTGCCGGATCCTGAGATTCGGCTTTTTCTGAAACATCATCTTCGGGCGGGTCTATTGGCAACGACAACAAGAAGGAAGCCCCGTGTCCATTCGCTGCCTGCTCCAGCCGCAAATCACCGCCATGATTTTGCGCTATCGAACGGGATATTGCCAAACCCAGGCCGACCCCCTTGTGTTTGGCTCCTGTAAAGGCCCGGAACAGGTTGTTGACCAGTTCCTCAGGAACCCCCGGACCATTGTCCGTGACACGGAATTCCAGTCGATCGCCATTGCAGCACACAGAGAGCACTACCATGCGGTCGGCCTGATCGCTGACCGCTTCGCGCGCGTTGCGCAGAAGATTAATCAGGATCTGCCGGATCTGCACCGGATCGGCCATCAGCGGCGGCAGCCCCTCCGCGATCTCCGCCTTCATGATCGACCCGCCCTGACCACTGCCGAGTTCGGCCATTTCCAGACAACTTGCGATAAAGTCCCGGACTTCGATGGCCTCGCGATTGGGCGTCTTTTTTTCCACCAGTTGACGCATGCGCTGGATGATTTCTCCAGCCCGCTCGGCTTCGCGCACCGCCTTGTCGATAACCTCGATGATGAAGGGATCCAGGGAATTGTCGGCCCGGGTCTTTCGCGATACGGACTGCAGATACAGCAGAATGGCTGTCAGAGGCTGGTTGAGCTCATGCGCGATTGCAGCTCCCATCTCGTCCAGAGCGCTGATTCGAGTCATGTGAAGAAGCTGCGCCTGGGTTTTGGCCAGCCGGTCTTCCATCTGTTTGCGTGAGCGCAGGTCGCGCAGAATGCCGATGAACTGGCGCCCGGCCGGCGTCCACGCCTCCCCAACGGATAATTCGATGGGAAAGACCGTGCCGTCCTTATGGCAGGCCTGCACCTCGCGGCCGATTCCGATGATTTTCTTATGACCGGTGGTGAGATAGTTGTTCACGTAGTGGTCATGCGCGTGGGCATATTCATCCGGCATGATCCGATTGACATTCCGTCCCAGAAGATCCGCCGCTTCATAGCCGAACAACCGTTCGCAGGCCTTGTTGAAGGCCAGCACCTGAGCACGGTCGTTGATGACAATAATACCGTCGGCAGCGGTATCGAAAACACTCGCAAGACGCGCTTCCGTTACGGCTGCATTGTCATCATCCTTGTCTGAAATGCCGTCCCGCACTATCCCTGCACCCAAATGACCCCCATGTACTATCTAGGTTTAGGGGTTTTCCCGTAGGCCAGCAACCCGTTTGCAACCTAAATCTCTGGTATCCAAGTGCCAATTCGACGCACCGCTTCCGTTAGGTGATCTTCGCGCCGGGCATAGCATAAGCGCAGGTAGTGTTCGCCGCCTTTTCCAAACGCCGTTCCAGGTGCCAGACCCACGCCTGTCTGGCGAACGAGGTCCAACGCGAACTTGCGCGTATCCGTGACGCCCTCAACCGAAAAGAACAGGTAAAATGCGCCGTCGGGCGGCAAAACCTTCACGCGATTCAGCCCCTTCAGACCATTGAGAACACACTCTCGTCCCCTGCGGGCCCGCTCAACCTGTTCTTGCAGGAAGCCGCGCCCCTCAGTCAGTGCGGCAACGGCACCCCACTGCGAGAAAGCAGGAACACCGGAGGTTGAATACTGGATCAGATTTTCAAACACCTGGCCCAATTCCGGCGGAGCGGAAATCCAGCCGACCCGCCATCCGGTCATGGCCCAGTTCTTGGACATCGAGTTGACGAAGATGATTCGGTCATCGTCCTCGGCAATGTCATAGAATGACGGAGCGCGCGGCCCCTCTCCGTAATAGAACAGCGCGTAGATCTCATCGGCGATGATCCAGAGGTCACGCCTGCGCGCAAGCTCCAGGAAGGCCTTCAATACGTCTTCATTGGCAACCCACCCTGTCGGGTTGCAGGGGGAATTCAGAAAAAGGGCGGTCGTCTGCGGCGTAATGGCTGCTTCAACATCTTCTATCGCCAGTCTCCAGCCATCTTCCTCCTCGCGCATCGGCACACTGACCGAACGCGCCCCGTGAATATCGATGGCTGCTGAAATGTTCGGCCAGGCCGGCGTCGGCACGATCACCTCGCTCCCCGGCCCGGCGACGGCCTGTACGGCGAGTTGGATGGATTGCATGCCCGATCCGGTCACATAGAATCGCTCCGCGGAGAACGGCTTGCCGTAAAGATCCTGGTGATAGGCGGCCAAGGCTTCGCGCAAGGGCGGAATGCCGCGCTGATAGGTGTAGAAGGTTTCGCCCCGGTCGAGAGAGGCTTTTGCCGCTTCGCAAATGAACCCGGGCGTCGGCAGATCACCCTCGCCTGCCCACAGCGGGATCAGATCTTCCCGCTCCCGACCGGCATTGAACACTTCGACAATACCGCTTTCCGGCGCATTTCTGGCTTGCGGGCTCAATCGCTCGATCAGGCTGGTCACTTTGGGAGTCCTTCTTTGGCAGGTCGCGCAACCATATCGTGTTTGCGCATATATCTTTCATGAAAGGATTTGAAGAAGACTTCACTGATGGTGATCAATTCAAACATCCGGGCGAAGCTGTGAAAGAGTGTCAGTCGCAAGGTGAATAGACAGATCGGCCTGGCTGTGGTCGGATCGCAATAGGCAACCTGGCTTTTTGCCGTGAAACAGGTCCGAGCTGTCCCGGCAAGAGGCGGCCGGAACCTACGCCGCTCGGGAGGACGGTTAGCAGATCATGCTGCATGGATGGCTCGTGATACTGGCCGCAACGGCCTACATCCTGTGCTTGTTCGCCATCGCCAGCTTCGGCGACCGTATGCCGCGCCGGTATACGTCCCGTACCGGCGGCCGCCCGTTCATCTACGCCCTGTCTCTGTCGGTCTATTGCACCTCCTGGACCTTCTACGGCTCGGTTGGCAACGCCAGCCGGACCGGCTTTGAATTCCTGACGATCTACATCGGCCCCTTGCTTGTCTTCGCGCTCGGCTATCCGCTGCTGCAACGGATCATCCAGATCTCCAAGACCGAAAGCATCACGTCGATTGCCGACTTTATCGGCGCGCGCTACGGCAAGAGCCAGTCGGTCGCGGCGCTGGCCACGCTGATCGCGGTGATCGGCGTCATTCCCTACATCGCCCTGCAGCTGAAAGCCGTCTCGCTGTCGATCACCACCATGATCGGCCCGTTGATCTCGCCAGGCGACATCTTCACGCCCGTGTTCGACGACGTCACGCTGCTGATCGCCCTCGGCATGGCCATTTTCAGCTGGGCGTTCGGGACCCGGCACATAGACGCGACAGAGCACCAGGAAGGGTTGATGCTCGCCATCGCCGCCGAGGCGGTGGTCAAGCTCGTTGCCTTTCTTGCAGTCGGTTTCTGGGTGACCTATTCGCTGTTCGATGGCCCGGTCGACCTGATCCGCTCCATCTCGGAAGCACCTGAAGTCTCCCAGATTTTCGAAAAACCGCTGAATACCGGCAACTGGCTCGTGATGTCGTGCCTGTCGGCCTTCGCGGTTCTCATGCTGCCGCGTCAGTTCCACGTCACGGTGACGGAAAACAACTCCGACGCCGAGCTGCGCCGTGCAACCTGGATGTTCCCGCTCTATCTGGTGTTGATCAACCTGTTCGTGATGCCGATTGCGGCGGCCGGCCTGCTGCGCTTCGGACAGGACATCAATCCGGACACATTCGTGCTGGCGCTGCCCATTGATGCCGGACACCCCTGGCTTGCGCTCTTTGCCTTTATCGGCGGTCTGTCCGCTGCAACGGCCATGGTCATCGTCGCAACGGTTGCGCTGGCCATCATGATTTCCAACGACATTGTCGTGCCGCTGCTGCTGCGCCGGCACAGCGAGGACGACATTGTCAACACCGGCGGCCAGGACATGAGCGACAAGTTGCTCACGATCCGGCGCCTTGCCATCTTCGGTATCCTTCTGCTGGCCTACGCCTATTACAAGGCGGCCGGCAACACCGCTGCCCTTGTGTCGATCGGCCTCCTGTCGTTTGCAGCAATCGCCCAGTTCGCGCCAGCGTTCGTCGGCGCCCTGTTCTGGCGCCGCGCCACGTCCTTGGGGGCCATCGCCGGTCTCAGCGGCGGGTTCGTGTTCTGGGCCTATACCCTTCTCCTGCCAACCTTTGCCAAATCCGGCCTGATTTCAGACGGGTTCCTGGAAACCGGACCGTTCGGTATTGCCCAACTGAACCCGCAGGCGCTGCTTGGGATCAACATCGATCCCTTCATCCACGGCACGCTGTGGAGCCTCATCGTCAACATCATTCTGTTTGTGGGTGGCTCCTTCCTGAGAAAGCCGCTGCCTGCGGAAACGCTTCAGGCCAATGTCTTCGTGCCGGCGGAATTCGCGCCCTCGCCCAGCCTGCGGTACTGGCGCACGTCGGTGACCGCAGGAGACCTGCAGGCGACCGTCGCACGTTATCTCGGTGAAGAGCGTACCGCCCGTTCCTTCCGCCGTTTCACGAGTGAGCGCGGCATCGAACTTGATCCGAAAAGGTTGGCGGATGCCAACCTGCTGCGCTTCTCCGAGCAGCTTCTGGCAAGCGCCATCGGCGCGGCCTCCTCCCGCCTTGTGCTGACCTTGATGCTCAAGCGGCACGACCCCTCGACAAAGGGCGCGGTGAAGCTGCTCGATGACGCTTCGATTGCCATTCAGTACAACCGCGACCTGCTGCAGACGGCCCTCGATCAGGTGCGCCAGGGCATTGGCGTGTTCGACCGGGACTTGCGTCTGATCTGCTGGAACCGGCAATTCCGTGATCTGCTTGGACTGCCGGCCGAATACGGTCAGGTCGGCACGACACTGGATGCGATCCTGCGGTTCAACGCCGAGCGGGGTGTGCATGGCCCTGGGCCAGTGGAAGCGATTGTCGCCGACCGGATCGAAAAGCTTGTTCTGATCCAGGAAACCTTTCAGGAGAAACTGGAGTCGGACGGAACCGTGTTCGAAGTCCGCATCAGCCCAATGCCCGATGGCGGCATTGTGACCACCTACACCGACATCACCGAGCGGGTTCTGGCGGAAGAAGCGCTCGCCCGTGCCAATGAAACCCTGGAACGCCGGGTTCGGGAACGCACGGAAGAACTGACCCACGTCAACGAGCGCCTGGTGGAAGCCACCCGCGCCGCTGAAGAAGCCAATATCGGCAAGACCCGATTCCTGGCCGCGGCCGGTCACGACATCCTTCAGCCGCTCAACGCCGCTCGTCTCTATGCCTCGGTGCTTGTGGACAAGGTGAAGGACGGCGAAGACGGCGCATTGGTCCGCAATGTGGAAATGGCACTGGAGTCGGTTGAGGATATTCTCGGCGCCGTCCTGGACATTTCCCGTCTGGACACCGGGGCCCTGAAACCGGAACCGACAGTATTCCGCCTCGATGAACTCTTGCGCGGGATCGAACTCGATTTTCAGCCTGTCGCCAAGGAAAAAGGGTTGGAACTGCGGATCGTGCCGACGTCCCTTTCGGTGCGGACAGACCGGCGGCTGCTGCGTCGACTGCTGCAAAACCTTGTATCGAATGCCCTGAAATACACGCAGCAGGGCCGTGTTCTGGTCGGCTGCCGGCGGCATGGCAACCGGGTTATCGTGGAAGTTCACGACACGGGCATGGGTATCCCGAAAAGCAAACAGAAGGCAATTTTCCAGGAGTTCCACCGGCTCGACGACGGCATGCGCGTTGCAAAAGGTCTTGGGCTCGGACTGTCCATTGTGGAGCGGATCAGCCACGTTCTGAATCACCCGGTGATGCTGCGCTCGGAAGCCAACAGGGGCTCGTGTTTTTCGGTTGAACTGCCGCGGTCAGCAGACATGCCGGATCTGGTTGCCATCCCTCAAGCGCCTGCCATCGCTGGACAACTCGACGGCTTGTGTGTGGTTGCCATCGACAACGAACCGGACATCCTGAGCGGGATGCGTCATCTGTTGACGAACTGGAACTGCAAGGTGATCGCGGCCGCAGATGACGTTGAAGCAGCCAATGAGTTGAGCAAGGCCGGGCTGACACCCGATGTCATTCTGGCGGACTATCACCTGGACAATGGAACCGGTATCGAAGCGATCCTGAAACTGCGGTGGAAGTTTGGGCGCCAGATACCGGCGATCCTGATCACTGCCGACCGGAGCCGCCCTGTGCGCACCGAGGCGGAGGAAAAGGACATCGCCTTCTTCAACAAACCCTTGAAGCCGGCAGCGCTGCGTGCCCATCTGGCGCGCTGCCAGGCAGGCCAGGCCGCCGAATAGGCTGGTTGCAGGGTTCGGTCGAAAAGACTGTCCGACCCAAACGCATCAGGAAACGGAGCGAAGTGCTCCGGGATCCTTCGGCGCGGTGCTCGGGGACCGGTCCAGCCAGTCCTCCTTGCGGATCTGGGCGACCCGCATCGGATTGGGATCCGGCCTGCCGAAGAAATAACCTTGCATGGTATCGCAACCGAGTGTGCGCAAAGCCTCCACCTGAAACTGGCGCTCCACCCCTTCCGCCGTCACCTCGAGGCCGAGGTTATGCGCAAGTGCAATGACTGCCGAGATGATGGCAAGGCCATCGCTGCGTTCACCGATCTCGTCGACAAAAGACTTGTCGATCTTGATCTTGTCGAACTTGTAGTGCCGCAGATACGAAAGCGAGGAGTAGCCGGTGCCGAAGTCATCCAGCGCGATCCGGATACCGAGGTCACGCAGCTTCTGCAGCTTGATCGACGCGGTGCCAAAATCGCGCAGGAACACCGATTCCGTGATTTCCAGGACGAGCCGCTCCGGTGGGAACCCCGTCTCCTGCAGCACACCGAGGATCTGTTCCACCATGTTCGGATCCATGAACTGAACAGGCGACAGGTTAACCGCGACACTCTCTAGCTCCGGACATTGTGCGGCGGCCGCACAGGCCTTCTTCAGAACCCAGTTTCCAAGCGGCAGTATCAGGCCGGCATGTTCGGCAATCGGGATGAACACATCCGGCGGCACCTCGCCACGCACGGGATGAAGCCAGCGAACCAGAACCTCGCTGGACACCACCTCGCCGGTCCGGGCATTCACGATCGGCTGAAAATCGACGTTGAGCTTGCCATATTCAAAAGCCTCGCGCAGGTCGGCTTCAAGTTCACGGCGCTCACGGACCTCGCGCTCCATGTCCTGTTCGAAGGCGAGCGAGCGACCCCGGCCACCTTCCTTTGCCTTGTAGAGTGCGATGTCGGCCTTACGCATCAGGTCATCGACCGTGTCCTTGCTGTCGTGCAGGCGCGTGAAGCCAACCGTGGCACCAATGGCGAAGTCGCGACGGCCGATGCGGAAAGGCTTGCGGGTGGCGGCAACAAGTTCCTCGGCGAATGCCAAGGCCGCCTGATCGCTGACGAAGCGGCCGAGTGCGGCGAATTCGTCGCCTCCGAAACGCGCCAGCATCGTGTGGCCTTCGCCAAGGGCCGTAAAGCGGCTTGCGACCTGGCGCAGCAGCTCGTCGCCGGCCGGATGGCCGCTGGTGTCGTTCACCACCTTGAAATTATCGAGATCGATCAGGAACAGTGTCAGGGTGTTCTGACCATTCTGGTTCTGCTCTTCCAGCTGCGCCTCGGCTTGCTTCAGGAACCAGCTGCGGTTGCCGATACCCGTCAGGGAATCGTGCTCGGCGAGATGCGAGACCAGAGAACTCGCCCTGTGGGCGTCGGTAATGTCCGATGCCACACCGTGATAACCGGTGAAGGACCCATGGTCGTCGTAGACCGGACGTGCCGCAAGCGACCACCACCGCTCCTCACCTTTGACATCCACCCCGATGGCGATTTCACGGAAGGCCTGCTGGCGCGTCATGGCGTTTTCCAGCGCTGCCACCGCGGCCCGCGCATCGCTCTCGTCCAGGGAATACGCCAGATCAACCATGCGCAAGGTTTCCAGCTCCGCCCTGTCACGGCCGCTGGCATGCAGAAACCGATCGGAAATCGAGTGCAGAACGCCTTGGCTGTCTGTCTTCCAAAGCCAGTCGCTCGACTTTTCCTCAAACTCGTTGAGTAGCAGGGCAATCAGTTCGCCGCGATGCTCCAGCTCTGCTTCGGCAAGGAAGTGCGAAGCAAACAGCCATGCCGCGGACGCGACACTGCCGATCACCACAAGCGTGTAGCTGCTCAGCAGGAAGAACAACGGCCACAGCTCCGCGCTGCGTCCGATTGCGAAGGACATGAGCGAGGCAACGAACAGGATGGCGACCCAGCGGAACGCCGCCTGAGGGACCGTTGCCAGCGCAAACCCGCCACCACAAAGCATGCCGGTCGTCAGGCAGGAGGCGATCCAGATGCCATCCGGGTCACCATAAACAAAGGCGGCAATCGGAACGGCTGCCCAAAGGGTGCTGAAGATCGTCGCATGCATGACGGCCTTGTTCAGAGACCGCCGCGACGCAAGTTGAACCGGTAATTTTCTGGCCTTCAGCCATTTGAACAGGGTAAGGCACAAAAACGTGCCAATCGCCACGAGCCAGACAGCAATCAAGCTCATTGGCATGAAGCTTCGGAACGTCAGCACAATGACGAGCACGTTGACGACATTGGCCAGTACGATGAAGGGCGTCAGGCGCGCGATACTTGCAATTTGTGCGGCGCGGACCTTGCGGGCCAGAAGCTCGTCAACGACCGGATGTCCGAACGCAAGCATGAGCGCCCGGATGGGATTGGCCTCCCGCTGGCCATTCCCCAGGCCGCGATCGGAATGGAAATCCGCTTTCAGCTGACGACCGGGCAACAGAAAGGCCATTCCGATCAGTTGGAAGATCAGTCGCCAATTGAAGCTGAGCCGCATTTTGTCCCCGGGTCGTTGCTCGCACTGTGCGTGGCGTCGCCCCGCGACAACGACGGATACAGCCATACCCTGAAATTCCGGTAAAAATGCAGGTCAGGATTCAGCTATGTTTTTGCAATTCTGACTGGAAAAATGCCGACTTGCCACGCAATTCCGCAACCGGAGGGATTGCTTCGGGTCACGACAAACGACCAGACGTCAGCCGGCCAAGAAACTGCCTTCAACGCAGCAACGGCCTGCCGAAACGTAAATGGATCTGCGCTTTATTGTGCCTGAGCGGCCTCTGTTGTTTCTCCACCAAGCTGCCATTGTCCGGCTTCGATCTTGGACGCCGCGATGACAGCCTGTGTCCTGCTTTCCACGCCGAGTTTTTGCAGGATCGCGGAAACATGTGCCTTTACGGTTGCCTCCGAGACTGACAGTTCGTAGGCGATCTGCTTGTTCAGAAGGCCTTCGGACAACATCATCAGGACCCGCACCTGCTGGGGTGTGAGGGTTGCAAGGCGCTGTACCAGATCGCCGCTGCCATCGTCGGCGGCAAGATCCACGTCCGGCGGGGTCCACATGTTGCCCGACATGACTTCGGAAATCGCTTCCCGGATAACATCGATGCCGTGGGACTTGGGAATGAAGCCGGATGCGCCGAATTCAACCGCACGCCGGATGGCTTGCGGATCTTCGTTCGCCGAAACCACCACCACCGGAACGCCGGAATATTGCGCTCTCAGATACATAAGCCCGGAAAAGCCGCGCATGCCCGGCATGGACAGATCCAGCAGAATGAGATCCACCTCGCCATCCTGTTCCAGGTTGGCCGTAACGTCCTCCAACGCACCGGCTTCCTCGATCACTGCATCCGGATATTGCGTTTCGAGCGTTTGACGGAGGGCACCCCGGAACAGGGGGTGATCGTCCGCGATAATGAACCGATACGATGTCGCCGACACGTTGTTAATCCTCCCTCAACGGTCCGTTTGGCCCGCAGGGTCCGCCTGAGCCATGCGGTGCTGACTGACATGCAGTCACCGCTCGCTTCTTGGTTTTTCGGCGAAGCCCCGTTGTTGTGGCCATCTTAAAGTATGTTTGCAACATGGGTTGCGCGCAAGTCAAACCATGCTTTTGACCAACCCTGTGGAATCGCTCGCAACCCCGATGCAACCAGAATGGCAAACAGTCTACCCCTTCCAGTAAGAAAGAAGGAAGGCTACAACCAATCGCAATCATCAACCTGAAGTTTAAAAAAATTCCCCGTAGTTGAAATTGCGTTTCTTCTTACTTCCCCAACGTTGCTCAAGATAATTTTCCACAGTCTGCATTTTTTGTTGATAATCAAATCAAATACAGCAACAAATGATGCACCGAATACACATCATATAATCGAAATCGCTGAGTATACGAACCAAATATGACAATTCAGGCAACGCTGTTTTCATTTGTGAACCGCTGGGAATGTGACGAAAATGATCATTTAAATGTCCAGTTCTACTTCAGTCGTTTCGAAGAAGCAGACCGCCAGTTCCGTCTGCTAAGCGGATTAAGCGAAACCATCGTCGGGGCTCGTCGTGTGCGCCACGTGCGCTACCACAAGGAAATGCGAACGGGAGACCTGATCACCGTTCATTCCAGCATCGCCTTTGACGGACCGCATATGCTGACCGTCATCCACGAGATGCGCGACGGGGCCACGGGCACACTCACCGCGACCGCGCTCGACGGATATGAGCCTAGCGCCACCGCGGCCAAACCTCTGCGTCAGCGCTTTCGCGACTTCCAGTCACCCATGATTGCAGAGGCAGGGCCGAGAGGAATCACCGCCGCCCCTGCAAATGCGCGCGCGACGCTTGCCGCCCTTCAGGCCAAGGGGGCGCAGATCGTTTACCGGGGAACCGTGCTCCCGCGCGATATCGGCCCGGACAGCAAGGCAGACGACAGGTTTGCCCTGTCCTGCTGCACGGACGGCGTACCCCACGTCTGGCAACGCACGCCCATGACTCACAGCTATCTGACGGAAAACGGGTACGGCCGGGTGGCTGTCGAAATGAAACTGACCTGGCTAACGCCTCTGAAGACCGGCGATGCAATGCTGGTCGTTTCTGGCTTTACCGGCGTCAGTCCCAAGACATTCTCGATGCGCCATCATCTGTTTGAAACGCGGACGAACCGTCTGGTCGCCGTGCTGGATGTTGTTGCGCTGACGATGGACCTGACGAAGCGGGTTTCTGTCGAACTACCGGACGAGGCCTATCAGGCCATCAGCAAAATGCTGATCGACTGATTTTTTCGGCAGCAGAAAGCTCATTTGAAGATCGCGTATCCCGAACAGAGACACGCAATCTTTCCACCGCCCTTCTGAAAGCGCTCAGTTGCCGTCGCCTTCGAAGTCCTTCTGCAGATCGCGGACCATGCCGAAAAAGCGGCGCATGGCGCTTTCGGTGAAGGTCAGAACCTTTTCGAGTTCCTCGTCTTCCTCGGTCGCCGACGGGCTACGACCGCCTTCTCCTGGCTTGGGTGCCGGACGGTCGAGCGCGGAACCGGGCGGCAATTGTTTGCCGGACTTTCCGCCCTTGCCTTCCAGTTCTTCCAGGCGGGCCGTCAGACGATCCACCTCACCGGCCAGTTCGTTGATCTCCGCAAGATAGGCCTCTTCGGCCAGCGGCACCGGATTGCAGCGCCATGCATCGCTCTGTTCCTTGCAAATGGAAACAGTGCCGTTCTGACGGTCCACTCTCAGGATATCTTCATCGACTTTGACCAGTGAAAAGCGGTTCGCCTGCCCCTTCGTGACTGCGTCTGCCGTTTCAGGCGCGACCTTTTCCTGAGCGATGGCTGCCGGGACCAGAAGAACGGCCACGGCCAGTCCGCGGAACAGGGGAGCCAGAAATGTGTTGCGGATCGTCATAGTGCCTCTCCGGTTGGCGGCCGTGCGTTTCCCGCATGTGGGAACAGCCCTTTCGAAAGCAGGGCTACCGTCGGCCATTGTTTCGTCCATGCGTGCCATATTTCCATGGCCAAAGCACGACTTAAGGGCGGGTTTTCAAAAACCAGTTGTCGAAACCCGGGATTATGTTTTCTCACCCGGCAGCATTGCCTGCAGCGTTTCCAGTCTGTCGGCTTCAGCAGCCGGCTTGTCCCAGCGCAGTCTGGAAATGCGGGGAAAACGCATGGCGACCCCTGACTTGTGCCGTGTGGACCGGTTGAGGCCTTCAAAGGCGACTTCCAGAACAAGCCCCTTTTCGGCGCCGTGAACCACCTCCCGAACCGGACCAAAACGGTTGATAGTGTTGTTTCGCACGTAGCGATCGATTTCACGCAGCTCCTCGTCGGTAAATCCGAAATAGGCCTTGCCGACCGGGACCAGCTCGGCACCGGTCTCTCCGTCGCGCCAGACACCGAAGGTGTAGTCGGAATAAAACGAGGAGCGCTTGCCATGGCCGCGCTGTGCATACATCAGCACCGCATCGATCAGGTAGGGCTCCCGCTTCCATTTGAACCAAAGTCCCTTTGGCCGACCCGTGACATAGGGCGCATCCCATCGTTTCAGCATCAGGCCTTCAACGGCCTCGGCATCGGCGGCCGGCAGATGGGCATGGGGTTCGGCACGCGCCGCGGTGATTTCCTCCCAACCTGTTGCATGCACCATGGGAGACAGATCGATGCTTCCCTCGGGCAGATCGGCGATAAATGCTTCAAGCGCCTTGCGCCGTTCCTTAAACGGCAACTCCCTTAAATCGGTGCCGCCGACACTCAGCAGATCGTAGGCACGGATCGCAGCCGGATACTCACGGATCAGCTTTGGACCGGCGGTCTTGCGGTTAAGGCGTTTCTGAAGATCCGCAAAGGGACGGACCTTGCCCTCCGAGACCACCAGCAGTTCGCCATCGATGCAGGCATCGAATGTCAGGAGTTCCAGAATGTCGGGAAAGGCCTTCGATATGTCTTCGCCGGTCCGGCTGAACAGACGACGCACGCGGTCTCCGGTGTCGCTCTGGCCAGCGGCTGCCTGCACGCGTATTCCGTCCCACTTCCACTCAACGGCGAAATCCTGTGCGTCCAGCAGGTCCGTATCTTTGGTTTCGTCCAGAGGGTGCGCCAGCATCACGGGGCGAAATGGAGCGGGATCGGATGTATCGGGCGGACCGGACCGGCCTTCTGCCCACGCGAACAAAGCCTCATAGGGAGGCTCCAGCCCGTGCCAGACTTCCTCCACCGAGGCGACATCCAGGCCGCCGAGCCTGGCAACCGCCGTTTTGGCCAGTCTTGCAGAAACCCCGACGCGCAAACCGCCCGTCACCAGTTTCAACAGAGCCCACCTGCCGGTTTCATCCAGTGTGTCCAGCCAGTCCGTCAGCAAACCGGGTACTTCGCTCTTGCCGGCGTTTTCCAGGCGATTGACCACTTCAGACAGAGTTGGGGCTGCGTCTTGCACGGCAACATCCCCGGATGTTGCCTGCGGCCACATCAGGGCAATGGTTTCCGACAGATCGCCGACGAAATCATAGGAAAGCGCAAACAGCTCCGTGTCTGTCCGCTCACCGATCAAAGCTCTCAGGAGGGCTGGTTTGGCATTCTTGAAACGCAACCCACCGGTCAGCGCAGCCAGCGCGAAACCCCGGTCCGGATCTGCCACGTCCTGAAAATACCGGATCAAAAGCGCTTCCTTGGCGAGGCGCCTGGGTTCCAGGGAAAGCCGGTCGAGCAAATGGGAAAAGGCCTGCATGAGCGCTATACGAACCGCGAAAGGGTCCGGACTGCAAGCCCTGTCAGATTTTCTTTAGAAGGTCTGGCCGGTCACCTTCCCGGCATCCGGTCAGACTAACGGTTTTATAACGGCTGACGCGCAAGGTGGCTTGCAGCCGATCAGGCTGCGTCAGCCATGCTGCCAGCTTCCGCTCGATACTGAAGCCCGACCATGTCGTCCCTCACCCATTTGATTTCCATCGGGAACTTTTTGCCGGAAAAGTCCTCATAGGTCACCAACTGGCCTGCTCGGGCGCCATCGAAATGCATCACCCCGATGCCCCCTTCTGAACTGTTCATCAGGCGGGTCTCGATCGATTTGCCATCCTGGGTCAAAAGCGTGACGTGCTGACCCATTTCCTGCTTGCGGCTTGCCCGGCGACGCTCTTCGACGTCACGGGTCATCTCTTCCAGGAAGCCTTCAATGCCGTCGGCCATCTCGGTCGCGACCTGCTTGACCTCGCCTGCGATTGTATCAACCCTCTCCGCTTCACCGGCGGTCGTCTGGATCGCTTCGTCGACCGTCTCTGCACTCCGGACGGCATTGCTGGTTTCGCTCGCTGCCATGGTGATGCTTTGCGAGATTTCCTGTGTGGCGACGCTCTGCTCCCCGACCGCCACGGTGATGGCGCCGGTAACTTCCTGGATCAGTTCGATCGACCCGGAAATCCGGCGAATGGAATCGACAGCCTCGTCGGTAAGTCCCTGGACGGAGGAAATCTGACTCGAAATTTCTTCCGTTGCCTTTGCTGTCTGGGTCGACAGTTCCTTGACCTCCGCCGCGACAACGGCAAAGCCCCGTCCCGCCTCGCCTGCACGCGCCGCTTCGATCGTCGCGTTCAGGGCAAGCAGGTTGGTCTGCTCGGCAATGGCACGGATCATTTCGACAACCGTGTCGATTTTTTCAACCGCTTGGGCAAGGCTGGAAACGCTGGTATCCGTGCGCTGTGCCACGCTCGTCGCCTCGTCGATAACACCACTCGCCCGCTCGGCCTGGCTCATGATTTCCTGGATCGCCGCCGCCATTTCCTCGGCTGCTGCTGCAACCGTCTGAACGTTGTTCGACGAGGAGGTGGAAGCGTTTTTCGCTTCTGAAGCCGCAGCCGAGGCTTCCTGTGAAATGCTGCGGACACGCGCAGCGATATCCGCCATGGACGCTGTCCGGCTATCGACGTTGCCCGTCACGGTCACCATCAGCGACCGGAACTTTTCGATAAGGGCCTCGACATGGTTCTGGCGCAGGCGCTCTCGGTCGCGCTCCTTTACAGCTTCCTCTTCGAGTGCCTGCCGGACCCTTGCATTTTCCTGGAAGATGCGTCCCGCCCTGGCGAGGTCGCCGACAACGTCCTTCCGCTCGGAGAAGGGCAGCTCGAAATCAAGGTCGCCCCTTGAAATGCGAACGAGTTCGGTGGTCAGCCGTGAAAGAATGCCGTTCACACGGCCGATCTGCCAGACACAAAGCGCAATCGTGATCAAGACGACGGCCACCTTCGCGATGATGGCATTGCGCAGACGCGACGCAGCTTCATCGGAAAGCTGCCCAGCGCGGGCCTGGGCAGCTGCAAGCATGCCAAGCGACGCTTCCCGGATGAGGTGCAACCGGTCCGTTGCCTTGCCGAACCAGACAGACCCGTCAATGCCCTGTCCGTCCTTGGTTTCGGGCAGCCCGCGCAACACCTTGCGCCATTCGATGACCTGATCGACCGACGGACCGGAAACCAGTTGCTCGTAAGCGGCCAGCTGTTCCGGTGTGGCAATCTGTTTGAAGTTGCTCAAGAACGCCTGTTCAACCGACAATCTGTCGAAGTAGGCCTGAAACCTGTCTGTTGGAACCTCACCGTTGCGAGCAACGAGGGTGAACAATTGCCCGCCAATGGCGCGCTCCAGCCCGCCAGCCTCGCCTGCTTCGGTCAGTTGAACGAATGGGTGCATCTGCTCGGTATAGGCGCCGTCTTCCGTTGCCTGGGCGGCCGCCTGAACGAGCGTAATCAGATCCCTCACCTTGCCGGAGTAAAAGGCAAGAACTTCCGGGGTCGCTATGGACTTGCTGTCAACGCTCGCGCGCAGCGCCGCAATCGGTTCCATTCCGGCAGCAGCTTCCCGAGCGGCAGCAAGCAACTTCGTGTTGTCGACGGCGAAGCCGTCAACAGTCGTAACCAACTGCTCAACAGCCTCGTCCGTCGCGGCGCGTTGTTTCTGGAGAAGACCTTGCGGTTCGGGGGCATATCCTGAGGCAATCAGCACTGCCGTGCGGCCGCGCTCCTTCTGCAATTCGTGCAGAACGGATTCCGATTTCCTGGCCATGTCGGCGATAGGCAGAATTTCAGACGCATGCCGGCTATCCCGGTAAGCCTCTTCTATCGTCATTGCCCCAAGCACGACGAAAGCAAGCAATGGAACGATCGCCAGCAGCGCGATCTGAACTCGAATTGATTTCAACATGTCTCATCCCCAACCTGAAGATGCAATATCAAACGCAGGGGCAAGTTAATAATTTAAGTAACCTTGAGGTGAAAAATTAGGCACTATAAACCTATGGTATTATTTCCAATATTTATGCGAGCGTTCCCTGATAATCCTTGGCGGTTTTGTCAGGGTTAGCCTGGTCTCCCGAAATGCGGGATGGACGGAAACGGAAAATACCTGTATAAGCCGCGGCCATCCATGGGCCCATAACTGGATGGCCCTATCCGGTAGACTGCTGACTGGCATGCAGAAGATCCGGAGCAGTTGAAAGATTTCTATGACCGATTTGACTTCTCTCGCCCCGGCGCTGAAGGCCGCGCTGGCGAAACGTGGCTATGAAAACCTCACCTCCGTTCAGGAAAGCATTCTGAGCGACGCTCCGCCGGAAGCCGACCTTCTGGTGTCCGCGCAGACCGGGTCCGGCAAGACCGTTGCCTTCGGCCTCGCACTCGCCCCTACCCTGCTGGACGGACAGGACAGCCTCGGCAGAGCAGGCGCGCCTTTGGCGCTGGCCATTGCCCCGACCCGTGAGCTTGCCCTTCAGGTGAAGGAAGAACTGACCTGGCTCTACAATGAAGCCGGTGCCGTGACGGCCTCCTGTGTCGGCGGCATGGACCCGCGCATGGAACGGCGGACACTGGAGCGCGGTGTTCACATCGTTGTCGGTACGCCGGGTCGCCTGCGCGATCATATCGAACGCGGCGCACTGGACCTTTCCGAGATCAAGGCCGTCGTGCTCGATGAAGCCGACGAAATGCTGGACATGGGCTTCCGCGAGGATCTGGAGTTCATTCTGGATACCGCGCCGCAGGAACGACGTACGCTGATGTTCTCCGCAACGGTTCCCAAGCCGATCGCGGAACTGGCCAAGCGCTTTCAGAAAGACGCCGTTCGCCTGTCGACCATCAATGCGCGCGAACAGCATGGCGACATCGACTATGTCGCGCATCCGGTTGCGCCGAACGAGCGCGAAAACGCCATCATCAACGTGCTGCGCCAGCACGAAGCGGAAAAGGCAATCGTATTCTGCTCGACCCGTGAAGCCGTCAGCCGGCTGACATCCCGTCTCGCAAACCGCGGTTTTTCCATCGTCTCCCTTTCCGGCGAACTCAGCCAGGAACAGCGCTCCAGCGCGCTGGCCGCGATGAAGGATGGCCGCGCCCGTGTCTGCGTCGCGACAGACGTCGCCGCGCGCGGTATCGACCTGCCGAACCTCGATCTGGTGATCCATGCCGACCTGCCGACAGGCAAGGCGGCGCTGTTGCACCGCTCCGGCCGTACGGGCCGCGCCGGGCGCAAGGGCACCTGCGTGCTGATGGTCCCCTTCCCGCGTCGCCGCCAGGCAGAACGCGTGCTGCATTTCGCCGGTATCACGGCAACCTGGAAAGGTGCGCCGACTGCGGATGACATCCGTGCCAAGGACAAGGAACGGCTTCTGGCCGATCCGGCACTGAAGGTGGAGCTGGAAGAAGAAGAACTGGCAATTGCCAACGAACTGCTTGCGCTGCACAGCCCGGAACAGTTGGCGGCAGCCTTTGTCAAACTGCGTCAGTCGCGTCTGCCCGCTCCGGAAGAAGTATCGGGTCTGGATGACTCGTCTCTGAAGGGCCGGGATGCCGGTTCACGCGGTGGCCGCACTGCGGAAATCACCGGCAAGTTCGAAGACGGCATCTGGTTCTCCCTGTCGCTTGGCCACCGCCAGCGCGCTGAACCGCGGTGGATTCTTCCGATGATCTGCCGCGCCGGTCACGTGACCAAGAAGGAAGTCGGCGCAATCAAGATCTTCCAGAACGAGCTCTATTTCGAAATCGCCGGCAGCCATGGCCAGCGCTTTGCCGACGTGGTCAAGCGTGAGGGCACGGGTGAAGAAAATGCCACCATCAAACTGCTCGACGCGCGTGGCGGCAAGATACCGGCTCCGCCGAAGGATGATGGCTTCCGCCGTGACCGCTCCGGTCCGCCCAAACGCCGCCCGCGTGGTGCGGACGCACCGGACTATGAAAACCTCGGTGCAGAAGACAGCCTGAAGGCGGGCCGCCCGAAGCGCGAAGGCCGCGGCAAGTTCGACGGCCCAAAGGGAAAATTTGACGGCCCTCGCGGGAAACCACGCCGTCGGTCCGGCGACGACGATTTCGTTCCGAACCATCCTGCCTATGAGCCTCTGAACACCAAGGAACTGGCCCGGGATCTCGACAGCGGCGACCAGGCTCCCAAGCGCAAGAGCCGTTCCGCGGATGCACCTGACGGCGAACGCCGCAAACCGCGCAGCCGTCCTGCAGCCAACGCCGCAGGGGTCAAGAAGAAAGCCGGGAAGAAAAACAAGCCGTCGCGCTCCGAGCGCAAGGCTTCGAAAACCAAGCCCTGACAAAAGGCCGGTGACCAGCGTCACCGGCTTTTTTCTTTTGGACTGGTCTAGCTCTGCCCCGTTTGGCAGACCTCCGGCTTCGGCCCGACTGACGCCTTGTCTGGCTGATCGAGAACGGTATCCGTGTACTCCCCCTCCGCGAGGAAGCTGTTCTGCAGGAAGCTTCGCCCCGAGGGAGAGACGTTTGTGTTGCCTTCGATAACGGTTCCCTCAATCGGCCGGTTCAACACCCGTGCCCGGAACGGGCTGCCAAGATAAAGATATTCGAAGTCCCCCAGGAACAGGTTTTTCCTGACGGTGTTGCCGTCGTCTTCGATCCGGATGCCGGTGACAAGGTTCTCGAAGCAATTGCCCTCGTAGGTATTGTCTTCTGCGAAATCCTCGTAAAGGTGCAGTTCCATCGGAAACGGCCACCTGGGGGCAAGGGCATTCTTGTCGACCAAGCCAGCGATCAGCTCCGGATTGAAGCGATAGCCCAGGAAATTGTCGGACTTGCCCCACGGGCGCTCACCCATCATCAGGTTCAGGGAAACCGGATTGTCGTAGGGGCTCTTGTCGCCGCAATCCCACATCACCAGATCCCGCGCCTGACGCGAAGCGACCCAGATGCCGATGTCCATGTTGCGAAAGACGTTGCCCCGGATGACATTGCCGTCCGATCCTTGCAGGCGCGGGCGGCTTTCGGGGTTGGTGGTGTGGAATTCCCAGCAGTTCTTGTAGTGGAAGATGCCGCCGAAGGCATTGCTGTCGAAAACGTTGTTTTCAATGAGATTGTAGGCCGACCCATCCACGGACAGGCCTTCGCGACGGGTCGGGCCGATGCGCCGGATGCCCTTGTTGGTGAAGAGGCCGTTGTTGCGGATCAGATTGCCTGAAACGACGTTCTTCTGCGATCCGTGCTCCAGATAGATGCCGACGTGGTGACCATCGGCGACGATGGAATCGCGGATGGTCGCGCCGACCACGTAGTGATCGACAAAAACGCCGGTCATATAAGAGTTGGTGATGGTCAGATGATCGAGAACAACACCTTGCGACGATGTTGCCCGCGCCTCATCCCGTGCCGCCGCATCATCCGCCGGTGTCTGTCCCTCGATCAGGATGCCGCCGGTATCATCCAGGCGGCAATCGCGGATGGTGACGTTGTTCAGACCGGGCCGGATGGTGATGCCGCGCCGGTGCATGCCCGATATGGTGCCTCCACGGCAATCCAGAATGACATTGCCGGTGGAAATCACGACCGGATCCGAATAGCGGCAATCCGTCTCCAGCAACACCTTGCCCGGGGCAATCTCCGGAAGCTCGCAGGCTTTCAAGCTTTCCGGTGCTGGTGTCAGCGCACCATAGGCTGCCGGCGTCTCGGCTCCAGCCCGTACAGACAGGGCCGACAGCAGGCAAAGGACCGGCAGGACAAGACGACCTGCCCTCCGGCCCTTCGTTTTATTCATTGATGATGCAGGCAATAACCCAATCCGCTCCGTCCTGGATGAGCTGATAGTGGCAGGTGAACTCCAAAACGGCCTCGCCGTCAGCCGTTTCCTGGCTCCAGTCGAGGGTCACCAGTGCGGCCGAACCGCTGACGTGGCTGGAGACGACGTGGAAATCCGAATGGGACACGCCTTCCTTTTCCAGGGCTTGCAGAAGTGCCTCGATATTCTCGATCAGTTCTTCGTCGTCGTTGAAGACATGGCCCTTCTCATGCTGCCAGATGACGGTCGGCAGCGCGAAGCAATCGCAGATCCTGTCGATGTCATAGTCGTTGAAACCGGCCTGGTAGTCGTCAAAGAGCTGGGCAATCGCTTCTTCCGCATCGCCATTTGCGCTGGCCCCGGCCCCGTTTGTCTGTCCGTTTCCGGCTCCCGCAAATCCACCGTTGTCCGCCATGACTACCTCTCCCCCAAAAGGAAAATATGCCGTAATTCCGTGCAGGCCTGATCAGCCATGTGTGGCCCGCGCAACGTCGGCATCCTCGCCGTCGTCATAGCCTATCATATTGAGCGGGCGGGCGTTTCGTCCATTCAATTCGCACCAGTGGACAAGTGCCTCTTCCGCGCCGTGGGTTACCCAGATCTGCTCGGCACCCGTTTCCAGAATGGTGCGGCAAAGGTCTTCCCAGTCGGCATGGTCGGACAGGATCAGCGGCAGTTCGGCTCCTCTTTGCCGGGCCCGGGCCCTGACGCGCATCCAGCCCGATGCCATCGCCGCAACCGGATCGCCGAAGCGGCGGGACCATCGGTCTGACAGCTGCCCGGGCGGACACAGGACAATTTCACCGGCAAGCTCCTTGCCGCGCTGGCCAACGGCTTCGACATCGCCAAGATCGATCCCCTGGCTCTGGTAATAGGCCGTCAGCTTTTCCAGCGCGCCGTGCATGTAGATCGTCTTTTCATAACCGGCCGCCCGCAATTCGGCGATCACGCGCTGCGCCTTGCCGAGCGCATAGGCCCCGACCAGATGGGTCTGCTCCGGAAACAACTCCAGCGAGGAAAGCAGCTTGGCGATTTCCTCTCGCGCCGGGGGATGGCGAAACACCGGCAAACCGAAGGTCGCCTCAGTCACGAAGGTATCGCAGGGGACGACTTCAAACGGAGCACAGGTCGGATCCGCCTGGCGCTTGTAGTCGCCGGAGACGACGGTTCGCTGACCGGCAGATGTCAACAACACCTGGGCAGAGCCGAGCACGTGTCCTGCCGGATGAAGCGAGATCTCGACACCCTGAAGTTTCAGCGTCTCGCCAAAACCGATTGCCTGCGCCGCCCCGCAGAAATTCTCGCCGTAGCGGATGGCCATGATGTCGAGTGTCTGGCGGGTCGCCAACACCGCCCCATGGCCCGACCGGGCATGATCGGCATGGCCGTGTGTAATGACAGCCTTTTCAACCGGGCGGACCGGATCGATATGAACACCTGCTTCAGCGCAGAACAGGCCTTCGGGCGTGAGCGTTAGAAGATCGGACATCAGACGCTAGATAGGGCCTGTTTGGCGTTTGTGCCACAGCCATGCGGCCCGAAGGCCGCATGGTGTTGTTTCAGATCATTGGCAATAGCTGTATTCGATGCGACAGCCGCTTGCGCCGCTGTTCGAGCACCAGCCCATGGCGAAATTCATTGCGGCCTGTTCGCTATCGCCCGCGCCAATACCATGACTGGAGGGTGACACGGCGAGCGCATGGCACCTTGCCTGCGTCGTGTCCGCAATCCTGCATTGGTTGTTGCCACAATATTGCATGGCGAACTGCTCCGCACCTGCCCGGGTCGGGGCAGCGCCATGACCAAAGGCTCCACCGGGGGCCAGCGCGAAGGCCATCCAGCCGCCGCCTTGCTGCTGAGCCACCTTCACAGCCGGTTGCGAAGACGCCTGCGCACCGCAGGCCTGATAAACACCGGCAATCTGCGAGCCGTTGGAGCACATGATCCCGCCCCACTGGTAACCGCGCAAACCGCTGTCAGCCGCAACTTCGAACCAGTCGTAGCCATCCATTCGCACACCCGTGTTCTTCAGGATCGTGACCCAGGTTCCTTCCGGAAGGCTGCCGGTCTGCCGGAAATTCAGACCAGGCCCATCGCGAAGCTTGCCACCCAGAGATTGTCCCTGGAGATTCAATTGCGTGTCGTTCCCGCCAACAGCGCCGTTCGAATGTGTCTGGTTGCTGGAAGCCGGTGTCGCTATCTCGCAGCGATGCGACACATCGCCGAGCCAGAGTTCGGGGACGGGCTTGTCCCGGTCAAAGGAAATCTCCTCGCCATCGTTGAAGTAACCGCCCCGCCCGTCCGGTACCAGAATGGTCTTGCCGTCAATGTCCTCAAGAATTGCGCGCCCCTCTTCCGGGATCGTTTCAATGAAGGCGAACTGATTGCCGAGATTGCAACGGTAATTAAGGCTTTCCGAAGCCTTTGCACCAGCAGTTGCAGACAGAACAGCGGCCGACAATATTCCAATAAATGCAAGTGTTTTCAACAGAACCTCCCCCTAAGGCATCTTCCCGCACGATTGACCAAAGCGGACTTGAAGGCAAGACGAACATTCTAGGAACATCCCCTCGCTTTTCGCCCAGCCCTGACCTAAAACCAAGCCATGGACGCGCAGTTGCTACCGAATAGATTCCAAAGCTGGTTTGCCTCGCGGGGATGGGCTCCGAGGCCGCATCAGCTTCAACTGATCGATCACCTTCAACAAGGTCATTCCACGCTGCTGATCGCGCCAACGGGCGCCGGCAAGACGTTGGCAGGGTTCCTGCCCAGCCTGGTCGAACTTGAGTCGCGCGGAAAAAGGAAACCCGGGTCCGCGGGCAACGGCATCCACACGCTTTACATTTCTCCGTTGAAAGCGCTTGCCGTCGACATTGCCCGCAATCTGGAAGCCCCCGTTTCAGAGATGGATCTTGCCGTCCGGCTGGAGACGCGTACCGGTGACACACCGTCTCACAAGCGCCAGCGGCAGAAGCTCAATCCGCCGGATATTCTGCTGACCACGCCGGAGCAGATCGCCCTGCTGCTGTCGGACCCGGCCTCGGCGCGCATGTTCGCCTCTCTTCGCACCGTCATTCTGGACGAGTTGCATGCGCTGGTGACGTCCAAACGGGGCGATCTCCTCGCGCTAGGCCTCGCCCGTCTGCGCAGGCTGGCACCGAACCTCAGAACCATTGGCCTTTCAGCGACCGTCGCCGAGCCGGATGACCTTCGCGCCTATCTTGTCGACCAACCCGACCCCGATGGACGGGCTCTGTCTCATGTGGTCGAGGTTGCCGGTGGCGCGAGGCCGGATATCTCGATCCTTGACAGCGAAGAACGCGTGCCCTGGTCCGGGCACTCGTCACGTTATGCCATTGCCGACATCTACAAGCTGATCAAGGCGCACAACGTGTCGCTGCTGTTCGTCAACACGCGCAGCCAGGCCGAAATGGTGTTTCAGGAACTGTGGCGCATCAACGACGATACGCTGCCGATTGCGCTTCATCACGGCTCTCTTGATGTTGGCCAGCGGCGGAAGGTCGAAAGCGCCATGGCCTCCGGAGCCCTGAAGGCGGTGGTCGCCACCTCCTCGCTCGATATGGGCATCGACTGGGGCGACATCGATCTGGTGGTCAATATTGGTGCGCCGAAGGGGGCGAGCCGTCTTGCCCAGCGGATCGGCCGCGCCAATCACCGCATGGACGAACCGTCCAAGGCGATCCTCATCCCCTCCAATCGCTTCGAGGTGCTGGAGTGCCAGGCGGCTCTTGCCGCTTCCATGCGGGGTGACCAAGATACGCCGCCGCTGCGCCAGGGCGCGCTGGACGTGCTCGCTCAGCATCTGCTTGGTCTGGCCTGCGCCGACCCGCTGGATGCGGTGGACATCTTCAACGAGATACGGTCTTCGGAAACCTATAGACATCTCGACTGGGAAACCTTCGAGCGGGTCCTCGATTTTGTCGCGACCGGCGGCTATGCGCTCAAGAGCTACGATCAATATGCGAAGCTGCGAAAAGGCAAGGACGGGCTCTGGCGCATCTCCCACCCGAAGATCGCGCAGCAATATCGGCTGAACGTCGGCACCATCGTTGAAGCGCCGATGCTGAAGGTGCGGCTGGTCCGCTCCAAGGCTTCCGGGCGCAGGACGCCCGTTGGTCGGGGCGGCCGGGTGCTGGGCGAGATGGAGGAGTATTTTCTGGAGCAGATGACGCCGGGTGACACATTCCTCTTCGGCGGCGAGGTCGTCCGTTTTGAGGGCATCCGCGAAAGCGAAGCCTATGTCTCGCGCACGACATCGGACAATCCGATGATCCCGTCCTATATGGGCGGCAAGTTTCCGCTCTCCACCTATCTCGCCGAAGGCGTGCGCACGATGCTGGCGACGCCCGAAACCTGGAAGGCACTGCCGGAACAGGTGCGCGACTGGCTGACCATTCAGCAGGAAAAATCCGTATTGCCCTCCAGGGATGGCTTGCTGGTGGAGACATTTCCACGCGCGAACAAGCATTACATGGTCTGTTATCCCTTCGAAGGGCGCCTTGCGCACCAGACGCTCGGGATGCTGCTGACCAAGCGGCTGGAACGCCTGGGCGCAAACCCGCTCGGCTTCGTTGCCAACGACTATGCGCTTGCGGTCTGGGGACTTGGCGATCTGTCCCTGCAGTTTTCCTCCAGCAGGATCCCACTGGATCAATTGTTCGAGGAAGACATTCTCGGAGACGATCTTGATGCCTGGCTAGCTGAATCCAGTCTCATGAAACGGACGTTTCGCAATTGTGCTGTCATTGCCGGCCTGATCGAACGCCGCCATCCGGGGCTGGAGAAGTCGGGACGGCAGGTAACCGTTTCCTCCGACCTGATCTATGACGTGCTGCGCGCCCATGAACCAGACCACATACTCCTGAAGGCAACCTGGAACGATGCTGCCGAAGGACTTCTGGATATCTCTCGTCTGGGGGAACTTCTTGCCCGTATCCGCGGACGAATCACGCATACTGACCTTCCACATGTTTCGCCCCTTGCCGTGCCAATTCTTCTCGAAATAGGGAAAGAACCGGTCTACGGGGAGGCCATGGATACGCTGCTGGCCGACGCCGCCGAAGAACTCGTACTGGAGGCTATGGA
Organism: Stappia sp. BW2; assembly: GCF_008107695.1. GTDB lineage: Bacteria > Pseudomonadota > Alphaproteobacteria > Rhizobiales > Stappiaceae > Roseibium. The sequence continues at coordinate 864,873 of NZ_VIRG01000066.1, forward strand.
ATGAGTGCCCTGACATCCCATCTGCGCAAATATGCTGCTGCGCCGGTATGTCATGACATTCAGATCAATGGCCAGTTGGTCGGTCTGCATGACAGCGGAATCCTGTGGTGGCCGGACGAATCCACCCTGATCGTCGCGGATCTCCATCTTGAAAAAGGCTCCAGCTACGCCCGGCGCGGCGTGATGCTGCCGCCTTATGACACCGGAGCAACGCTGGAAAAGCTTGCCGGCGTGATCGATGCTTTCGACCCGGCCTGCGTCATTTGCCTCGGCGACAGTTTCCACGACCCTGACGGCTCCGACCGGTTGCCTGCGCCCTACCGGGCCATGCTGACAACACTGCAGCTCGGCCGCGAATGGATCTGGGTCACCGGAAACCACGATCCGGTTGCGCCGGTCCGCCTGTGCGGTGTCACGGTCGATGAAATCACCATCGGACCGCTGACCTTCCGCCACGAACCGGTCGAAAAGGTCGGCTCAACCGAGACCACCGGGGAAATCTGCGGTCATCTGCATCCCGCCGCCCGCGTACGCCGCTTCGGACGTTCGATCCGGCGGGCCTGTTTCGTCACCGACGGCACCCGTCTTGTCCTGCCCGCCTTTGGCGCGCTGACAGGTGGCCTCAACGTCACCGACGAGGCCTATGGCATGCTGTTCCGGCGGCGCCAGTTTTCGGTCTTCATGCTCGGCAACGACCGCCTCTACCCCTTCACCGCCAGCCGGCTGGTCGGGGACTGACACTTTACCTGCTGCTTGTGCAGGCGGCATCATTTGACTAAGCCAAAGTGATGCTAACGACCACTCCCGCCCAACCTTGCCAATCCGACAGTCCCGAAAGTGCTTCACCAGCAATGTTTGCACTGGCCGATGCTGTCTGGAAGTTTGCGCAGACGGATGGTGTCACCCCGTCCCCGCTTGCCTCCGTCTGGGTGTTGAGACTGTCGGAATGCCTTCCCTATCATCGTGGCCGGAACAGGGGATTGTCAGTCGCTGTTGCAGTATCCGGGTTGAAACGCGTTTCCCTGTGCGACAAGCAGATCATCAATGACACAGGCCACGTGATCGCGTTTCATGGTGATACTGCTTACAGCGCCTATGTGGAGGGCTCTCCGGCAGAGCCTTACCTCGCCATCAAACTGCAACTGCCACCGGAGCTGATTGCTCAAACGCTGGTCCGCCTTTCCGAAACCCATGCCGATGTGTCCTCCCCGGCCAATGGCGCGCTTATCGCCTGCGAGCCACTTGACGATGGACTTGCCGCTTCGCTGCTGCGCCTCTTGACCGCTTTTCAGGATCCTGCCGACTGCCACGTCCTGGCGCCCCTCTGCCTGCAGGAGATCTGTTACCGGATCCTGCGGTCCAACGCATTTGGCGTGCTGAGGAGCATGGTGGGTGCAACGGATGAAAGGTTGGTCAAGGCCTTGCGCTATATCGAGGCCCATGCTGCAAAACCGGATCTGACAGTTGCCGAAATCGCCTCCGAGGTTGCCTTGAGCCCCTCGCATTTCGCACATGGTTTCACTGCCCTGTTCGGCCAGTCGCCGCTTCAATATCGCAAGCAGGTACGTCTAGATCGCGCCCGGCAGCAACTCCTGACTTCAAACACGAGCGTCGCCCGTGCCGCCGAGGCTGCCGGCTACGCCAGCACGTCCCATTTCACGCGCGATTTCAAATCCGCTTTCGGCCTGGCTCCGCGCCAATATACAGAGACGCTGCATAGCCCTCGCCAGAACGACGGCTGAAGAAAGGTTCGCAGGATCGGGCAGTCGTTTAGCAGGAACGGGTCTGTTGTTATCTCTCTTGCCAGCTTATCCCATGCCCGCACCACACAGCCAACGCGGAAGGGACTCCACATGGCCATCAAAGTTGTCGTTCACTTCAAGGCACTCAAAGACAAGCAAGAGGCTTTTGAATCCATCATGCGCTCCGTCGCGACCGAACTTCCAGGCGTGTCCGGATGTCACGGCGTCGAGGTTCTGAGAGACCGGGATGATGCCTGCCACTTTACGCTTGTCGAAAACTGGGAAAACGAAGCAATCCACAAGGCGCATGTCGACGGACTGGTTGCCGATGGAACCTGGGCGGCGATTTCCAACCATCTCGCTGAAGATCCGGCAAGCGGCTATTTCCAGACGCTCTAGCGATCGGGCAAGCTCGTCGCTTCAGCCGGCCTCTTCTCGCCTGCCTTCACCCATGCAATGACCAGTTCGTAAAACACCGCCAGAATGACGGGCCCGAGAAACAGGCCTATCAGGCCATAGGCTATGGTGCCGCCGAGAACGCCGATCAGGATCACCAGCATCGGCACGTTCAGGCCCCGGGACATCAGGATCGGTCGCAAGACATTGTCGATCAGCATCACCGGAACCATCAGCACGGTGAACAGGAGCGCTGGCATCAGGTCCCAGGAGCTCCACGCCCAGATGATTGTGGGAATGATTACCAGAGCAGGACCGATCTGAACGATGCACAGGATCAGCGCCACGAAGGTCAGAACACCGGCAAGCGGCACGGAAAACACGATCAGCACGATGCCCGTCAGCAGCCCCTGGACGACGGCGACACCGATGACCCCACGCGAGACGTTGCGGATGGTGGCCCCAGCCAGATCGACGAACTCTGATCCGCGCGGAGCGATGATGCGGTCGGCAAACAGCTTGGCACCCTTTGCCAGAGAGGGAGCTGGCACGAACAGGCAGCCTGACAGAATGATGGAGACAACAAAGAACAGAACGCTGCCGCTCAGCGATGCCAGGACGCCGAGGATGCGGCCACCAGCGGGCACCAGTGTTGGACCGACCTTGGCCAACACCTGTTCCAGACCCTGGCCGGTAAGGTGCCAGATTTCGGAAAGTTTCTCACCGACGACCGGCAAGGTGCCCAGTTTCTCGGGCAACGGCGGCAGCTTGAGCACGCCGCTGGCAACGCCGTGGTACCAGCCCTGCAGCGTGTCGACGAGACTGACGATCAGCACGGCGACGGGACCGATGACAATTGCCAGGCAGCAGAGCGTGATCAGGACAGCAGCCAGAACCTTGCGTCCGCCAAGCCTGGCTGTCAGCCAGCCATAGACCGGATAAAGTGCAACTGTCAGCACCACGGCCCACACCAGAAACAGAAAGAACGGTGCCACCAGCTGAAGCGAAAAATAGGCGAAAAGCCCGAGAACGCCGAGGCGGATGGCAACATCGATCACCTTCGCGTCCAGCGTCGGATCCTGTTTCACGACTGTTTCCACCCGTGGCCTGGATGAGGGTTCATCTGTCATGTCCGCCTGCCCCAACAGTCTGAAAATTCGATAGACTTGAGAATAGCCACAGCTGCTGCGAGCGCCAGCGGAAAGTGCGTAGAAAAGCGATTTGACGCTGCGAAACAAAGGTGTTGCGCAGGTGGCAAGCAATCAGAACCGTGCGAGTTGAATGGTGCCGGGGGCCCACAACGGGCTGACTAGTCCTTGCGGAAAATCACGCCGGCGAGCCAGCCGGTGAAAATGGCCAGCGAGACTGCAAGAACGCCGTAAAACAACGGATAGGACTGAGCCATTTCGAAAGTAACCTGTTCAAACCCGCTTTTCGCAACGGCCAGTGTCTGCTCCGTCTGGGCCACCACATGGCCGTGCAGGAACAGGAAGCTTTTCACCTTGTAGTCGCCAACCGGAATGTTGGCCGGCAGCGGAATATTGGTGCGGAACATCGTCTCGGTCAGAAAAGTGATCGAGGCTTCCTGCTCCGAATACAGGCCCATTTGCTTCCGCAAACGGATAAAGGCACGGCGGAAATCATCCCGGTCGGACAGTGCCACATTGGAAACGCCGGACACAGCCAGGTTGATGTGATTGAGACCGATGCCAAGATCATCGAGCACCGTGCGGTTCGCCATGCTGCCGATATTGACGGTGCTGGCGACCGCGTAAAAGGACGGGACGTGCTGGAAGCGCTCGGCCTCGCGGTTGACCCACACCCCCAGAAACCGGCCCTTGCGTCGTGTGGTTATGTCCTGGGGCGGGCCTTCGACAACGATGGCGAGTTCGTAACTGCTTGGATCGTTCGGCTGGCGCTGGATGTCGCTCGCCTGGCCGAAAATAACGATTTCCGTGCCCGTGAAATTGGACTGGATGGAAATCAGGTCCGACGACAGGGAGGTCACCAGCTCCTGAGCGGGCCGCTCCTGCGCTTGTGCGCCTGTCGTCAGACACAGGACCATCGACAGAAGCAGGAACAGCCGGCTCATGCCCCTGCCCCCTTCCGGATCGCGATGGAATAGAAGTCGTCCGGTGTCAGCAGAAGGTCGATCGCAAATCGCAAGCCCACAGCCAGCACCAGCAGGGCCAGCAGCATGCGCAGCTGGTCGCCGCGCAGGTTCTGGCCCATACGCGCGCCGAACTGGGCTCCGATAACACCACCGATCATCAACGTCATGGCCAGAACGATATCGACCGTCTTTGTGCCCATGGAATGGAACACGGTCGCGGCCGCCATCGTGAACAAGATCTGGAACAGGGAGGTGCCGATGACGATGTTGGTCGGAACACGCAGCAGATAGATCAGCGCCGGCACCATCATGAAGCCGCCGCCGATGCCCAGGATCGTGCCGAGAAAGCCGATGATTGCGCCAAGCCCGACAACCGGAATGACGCTGACATAGAGCTTGGAGCGGCGGAACCGCACCTTCAGCGGCAGGCCGTGGATCCAGTTATGCTGGCCGGGTCTGCGCGCTTTGGGCGCAACACCGGATTTGCGCCGCCGGATGGCACGGATGGATTCGAACAGCATCAGGCCGCCGATGGCACCAAGAAACGTGACATAGGACAGCGAAATCACGACGTCGAGCTGACCGATGGACTGCAGAACCTGGAACAGGACGACGCCGATAAGCGAGCCGAACACACCTCCGCAAAGGAGGATCGTGCCGAGTTTCAGGTCGATGGCCTTTCGGCGCCAATAGGTGACGACAGCCGACGACGATGAGGCGACCACCTGGGTGGTGACCGTCGCGACGGACACTGCCGGAGGGATGCCGGAAAAGATCAACAGCGGTGTCAGCAAGAACCCGCCGCCGATACCGAACAGCCCCGACAGGAACCCCACGGCACCACCCATGCCGAATATCACGAAGATATTCACCGGAATCTCGGCTATGGGCAGATATAATTGCACGGGATCAACCGAAATATTGCAGAAATGACTGCGTAATGATTACGATGAAATGGTTAAAGACCCGTACTGTCCGGCCTGTCAACCAGCCTGCGGGCCGGTTCTGTTCCAATCGCCGTCTTTAGGACAATAACAGGCGGAATTCTCCTGTTGCGTTGCGAAAATATCTCGGCAAAAGGCCGGTTTTCAACACTGCGACCCGCACTGCTTCTTCTGTCAAAAATCCGACGTCATTTTTGACGGGCTCTTATCCCCAGCAAAAACTGGCCGAGCCAACGGCACCTTCGATTGCCGAACACATTTCTCACGTCCAGCGCCATGAGATCTTAACAGCCCCTCCAACGCCAAAACGCCCAGCCGGGCAACAAGCCTGACTGGGCGTCTTTCTGATTTGGCTACCCGTTTATGAGGGCGTCACCTAGATCGCCTGACTTTTCAGCTCGTCCAGCAGACGGCCGTCAACTTCGCCGGTTTCCGGCATCCCGATGCTGCGCTGGAAGGCGCGGATCGCGCTGCGGGTGCGCGGTCCCATCTGGCCGTCCGGCGTTCCGGTGTCGAAACCGAGATAATTCAGCTTGTCCTGCGCTTCCTTGACCATGGCTGTGTTGTCGGGAGCCTGGATCGACACTTTTTCCGCCGGCAGCGCAGCGCTGTCCACCCAGTTCGGCTCCATCGTGACCTTGTTGGCTGCCGCGTTCGGAGTCTTCAGTTTGAAGCTCTCGACGGCAAGCCGGGCATTGGCGAGCTGTTCCTGGTCCATCATGTTGGCGACGTCGTCACGGCGCTTGGCCGCTTCCGGATCGCCCTGATCGGCCGCGATGGCAAACCATTTGTAGCTGGCAACCAGATCCTTATCGACACCGATGCCACCGGCATAGAGGATGCCCAGGTTGAACAGGCTGTCCTTGACGCCGAAGTTGGCGGCTTCCTCGAACCACTTCGCTGCAGCGGCATAGTCGGGCTGTTCCCCGCCACCTTCCGCGTAAAGAACCGCAAGGTTATGCATGGCTTTCGCATTGCCCGCCTCGGCAGCCTTGAGGTACCAGGCTTTCGCCTTCGGCAGGTCCTTTTCGACACCGCGGCCTTTCTCGTAAAGGCTGGCAAGTCTGTACTGAGCGGGCGCAAGGCCCTTGTCGGCTGCTTTCTGGTACCAGGCTGCCGCCTTGGCCAGATCCGCCGGGACGCCGTTGCCCTCGGTGTATTTCACACCCACAAGGAACTCTGCCGCCGCATTGCCGCTGGCCGCGGCGCTGCGCAGCGCCATCGGACCGACACCTTCCGGTGGCAGGTTGGCAATAAGGTTTGCCTGTGCACCGGTCGTGCTTGCCGGTTCGAAGCCTGAGACCGTGCTTTCGCCTGGTTCGCCGAAGGTGCTGGCAACGCCGGCAGGCGGGGCAAAGGCCAGTTCTGTTTCCGGAGAAAGTGTGCCAGAGGCAGAAGCTGCCTGAACCGTACTTTTCTCGGTGACGGGCGCTGCGGGGGCCGGAGCCGCTTGCGCTGCGGCAGCAACAGCCGGTGCCTGCGCTGAGACCGCTTTGCTTGTGTTCTCAGGGGGAGGATTGCTTGCGGCAGCTTCGGCGCCACGACTTTCTGCAAGTGCAACCTCGCTTGTCGCGTCAGCTTTCGGCTGGGTGTCTGCCTGTGCCGGAGTTGCATCAGCCACGGCCTGCGCAGGTGTTGCTTCAACGGTTTCCGGCGTATTGGCGGCAACCTGATCACCCTCTTCCGGTCCACCGGTTGCCATACGGAACACTTGCAGCGTTCCAAGCAGCAGAACAACTGCGGCAGCGGTATAAAGGATGGCGCGGCGGCGTCCATTGGAGCCTTGTTGCAGTTCCGGTGCCGGACGGTCACCCGGAAGAACGGTCGCATCCTGGGCTTCGAACGCCTGATCGGCAATTTCCTCGGACTTCAGTTCCAGATCTTCGACCGGCTCAGCCTTGTCCGTCTTCGCGGCAGACTTGTCGCGCTTGAGTACGTTGCGCAGCCAACCGACGCGGGCCTTGCCGCGTTCGTCGTCGGCAACTTCCATTTCCTCGGCCGTCTGCTCGCGCTTTTCCAGTTGCGCGGCTTCGGCAGACGCTGCCTGTGCAGCCCGCCGGGCGGCAGCAATGAAGTCGGCCTTGCGGTCCCGGGTCCGGTCGTCGGACCGCGGTGCTTCAACCGGCTGCTGATCGCCTTCCGGCTTCTTGGCTCTGGCTGCCTTGGAGAAGAGCGACACAGGCTCGTCGACCATGACCGGCGAGAAGCTGGAGCCCGTTGCGTCGCCAACATCTTCGGCACGTTCCAGATTGTCCAGGCGTTCGGTCAACGATCCGAGAACCGACTTGACCCCGTCGAAGGTGTTGCGTGTCCGCTCGTCATTTCCTTCGGCGGCATCAAGCAACCGCCTCAGGTCGGACTGAAGCTCCGTAATGGCCTGATCGTACTGGCAGTTGGGAGGCGTCGCTGCATTTTCGACGGCTTCCCGGGCAGCTTCGCGGGCAATCCCGACGACGTCCGAACGGGTTTTCTCCAGGCCCTTCTCGATCCGCTCCAGAACCGGCGACAACTGTTCCATGCTGAAGGCGCGCGAGGACGTGCTTTCGATCTGCTCGGCAAGCGCGGCAACCTTCGCACCAAGCTGCTCGAAGCGGCCGTCGTCGGTGACTTCGGCTCCTTTGGACACGACCTGCGCCAAATCGGCAATCCGCTGTTCCAGAGCGTCGGTGGACGCCGGTGCGGACACGCTGGCGCGCATCGACCCGATTTCCGCCCGCAGCTTGTCGAGATCGGATGTCGTAACGGTGTCTTTCGGCTGATCCAGACGCTCGGTCAGATCGTTCAACCGGTCCTGAAGCTGGGCCAGGAACTTGTTGTCCGGCGAATTGCCGCCAGCCCGCATGGCGGCGGCATCCAGCACGGGCACGGGCCGGGCCGACTTCCTTTCGATTGCATCGATCTTTCCGGAAATCGTTTCCAGGCGCTGCTCCAGGGCCGCAAAGGCTCCCGTATCGGCCGAAGGCAGTGGGCCTGCCTGCTCCATCCGCTCCAGGCGGTCAACGATCTCATCAAGACGCCGGTCGACCTGACCCAGATGCTGAGTGTCGACCGGGGACGCCCGGTCATCGGCCATCATGCCGACGATGTCCTCAAGGCGGCCCTGCAGCCTGGAGATCGTTTCCGGCTCCGGCATGCGCTGTTCCATGGCGGACAGCCGGCTGTCCAGACCGCGCTGCTCACGCGCCAGCACTTCCAGATCGTCCAGCCGGCTTGAGACAAACTTCATCCGGTCGTCGATACCTTCGACAAGACCCTTGATGTCGATCTGCTCGACGAAGCCGCGCACTTCCCGCAATTCTGCCCGAAGGGGTTCGATCTCGGCATGGCCCTTGCGCTGCAGGAGCTCTTCCATACGCTCGGCAATGCTGACAACCCGGTCTTCCAGCACGATCATGTGCTCGGACCGCGGCAACGCGGCAAAGGCGTCCTCGATTTCGTTGAGGCGAGCGGTCACGCCGTTCAGAACACGCGGATCGACCGAGGCACGGGACAATTCGTCGAGGCGTTGCAGAATGTGGGCATAGCCATGCTCGAGGGTCTGCAGAGCCCCTTCCACATTGGTGCGGCCGACCATGTCTTTCAGATCCGCAACTTCCTTGCGGATATCGCGGGCAAGCAGATCGTTCTTCTTGTCGGCCCGCAAACGCTCGACCATGTCGGACAAGCGGCGCAGTTCAGCGTTCTGCCGGCCCACGGTTTCGTTGGTGCCACGGGACAGGCCACCAAGCGCCTCGCGCAGCGAGCCGAGTTCGTCACGAACCTGATTGAAAGCCTGTTCCTGCGGCGCTCTCAGAGCATCGATGCGGCGGCCAAGGTCCTTGTAGATGTGCATGGACGCGTCACTTCTGCCGCGCCCGTCCCGCTCCCGGTGACGGGAAGGCTGCGGCGCATAGTGCGTTCCGTAAGCATCGTCTTGTTCATAGCGGGGATCTTCGGCAGGCAAATTGTCGATGGCATAGCTGCCTGGCCGCGGACGCTGATTTGGCGCGGACCGAAGCGGCTCGTCCGCGAAATCGGTACGTTGGGTCTGTCCGTAGTCGTGCCTCGGGTCCGGTCTTGCCAGCCCCTGCACCTGTTCGTCCAAGCGGTCCAGCGCGCCCATGACCTCATCGATACCCGGCTCCCTGTGCTGCGCTCTGGGGCGCGGCGCAGGCTGACGTGGTTCAGGCCGGCGTGCTGCGGTCTGGCGCGTTTCAGGCCGGTGCGCATCGGTCCGACGTGGTTCCGACTGGTCGGCCAACAGGCGGTCCAGTTCGTCCGCCACGGCATCGAGATCCTCGTCGCGTTCTTCGGAGGTATAACGGTCCTGGCCGCCGAGCGCCGTTGCAGTGCGCGTCAACCGTTCGATACGGTTTCGCGCCGGCTCGCGGCGCGGTGAATCGTAAAAGTCGTCGCCTTCATACGCATCACGGCCGCGGCGTCCTGCCTCGTTTTTCTTCCAAGCCGGCATCTCTTGACCCTGGGCTGACGGTCATTCAGACCGCTGATGGAACAGGCTGCACCAGAATTCCGTCGAGGACGAGAAAGGCGCAGCGTTTTGAGAGACTGTGTCGATTTAGGGTAAACAGGCCGTTAATTGGCTTTGCTAAATGCAAAAACAGACCGTTTTCGAGTGAATATTCGCATTTCAAGAGAACCGGACTGTGCGAATCGGCAAACGCTGCATTAACGAAATTTTCGCCTGAGACCTTCCGTGACTGGACGTTAACGCAAACGTAAGCTAAATAGTAAGCAAGAAACCGGCTGAGCCACTGTGCACACAAACGCGTCGCCTGCGAACGCACCGAAGACCATGTCTTTGGAGCGGGTTTCGAAAATTGCATAACATCAACGATGAGCCGGACAACGGCTGAAAAACGAGAACAAACTGCTATGAGCGAAGCTCTTTCGATCCTCAATGAAGACGATCTTGTGGACGTTGTGTCCGCAACCGACGACAGCACGAAGAAAACCCAGTTCACAATCGGCGACCTGGCAAAAGAATTTGACTGCACCCTGCGTACGCTGCGCTTTTATGAAGACAAGGGGTTGCTCAACCCGAAGCGTGACGGTCTGAACCGGGTGTATAACCGCCGCGACCGCGCCCGTCTGAAACTGGTTCTCATGGGCAAGCGCGTCGGCTTTTCCCTGTCCGAAATCCGCGACATGCTTGACCTTTACGACCTGCGCGACGGTCAGGTGACGCAGTTGCGCGTTGCCCTGTCCAAGTTCAACGAACAGATCGCCGTCTTGGAAGATCAGCGCAAGGACATCGAACAGGCCATCGAGGAACTGTCGCGCACCGTCGAGATCGTTTCCGGAATGCTGAAACACAAGGAAGCGGAAGAGGCCTGATCCTCTCCCCTTTCGACTTCAGAGATTTGAAACCGCCGGCGGCAACTCCGGCGGTTTTCGTTTGTAGACTTGGCTTTTACCCGCTTTGCGCGAATCAACGCCCTCTCCTCAAACCGGCAAAATTCATTCAAAATTCCGCCGTCTCAACACGAATTCGTATGCCGGACACACGGAAATCATTCCCATCAGCATGTTTTAGGCGTATTTTTTTGTCATCCCTTCCGTTGGGACACCACTTGCCGGACAAAAACAGGACGCGTATATAGAGCGCAAAGGTGACGTTTACGGAAACGTAAGGTCAACAAAAACGGCAATTCTGGGAGGATATCCATGCCGAGCTATTCCGCTCCCGTCGATGACACGCTTTTCCTGTTGAAGGACGTGTTCGGCTACGATCGTTATACCAACCTTCCAGGCTTTGCCGATGCTCCTCTCGATCTGGTGGAAGCGATTCTGCGTGAGGGCGGCAAGTTTGCGGAGGAAGTTCTTCAGCCGTTGAACCAGACCGGTGACAGCGAAGGCTGCACCCGCAACGAAGACGGCACTGTCACGACGCCAGAAGGGTTTCTCAAAGCCTACAAAGCCTTTTGCGAAAACGGCTGGGGCACACTGTCTGCTGATCCGGCCTATGGCGGCCAGGGTTTGCCGCATACGCTGACCACCATTTTCAACGAATACGCCTCTTCGGCAAACATGGCCTTTTCCATGTATCCGGGTCTGACCGCAGGTGCCGTGGCGGCCTTGAGCATCCATGGCACCGACGCGCAGAAACAGGCCTACCTTCCCAACATGATTGCCGGCACGTGGACCGGTACCATGAATCTGACAGAGCCCCATTGCGGAACGGATCTCGGCCTCATCCGCACCAAGGCCGTGCAGCAGGCAGACGGGTCCTACAAGATTACCGGTACCAAGATCTTCATCTCCGCCGGTCAGCACGACTTGGCGGAAAACATCATCCATCTGGTGCTGGCCCGTATCGAAGGCGCGCCGGAAGGCACCAAGGGCATTTCGCTGTTCGTCGTGCCGCGCAATGCGATTGGCGACGACGGCTCGGTCGGAGACAACAACGGCGTTTCCTGTGGCTCGATCGAGCACAAGATGGGCATTCACGGCAACGCAACCTGCGTGATGAACTACGACGATGCCACCGGCTGGCTGGTTGGTGAAGAGAACAAGGGCCTGCGCGCCATGTTCACCATGATGAACGAAGCCCGTCTCGGCGTTGCCGTTCAGGGGCTTTCCCAATCGGAAGTCGCCTATCAGAACGCAGTTACCTACGCCAAGGACCGTATCCAGGGACGAGCCCTCACCGGACCGAAGGCTCCAGACAAGCCCGCCGACCCGATCATCGTGCATCCGGACATCCGCCGCACCTTGATGCAGATCCGGTCTTTCAATGAAGCCGCCCGGGCGCTGATCATGTGGACCGCGCTTCACGGCGATATCTCGCACCGCTCCGACGACGAAAAGTCCAGGCAGTTTTCCGACGACATGATGGGTCTGATGACGCCGGTGCTGAAAGGCGTCCTGACCGACACGGGTTTTGCCAACACGGTCAATGCGCAGCAGGTTTACGGCGGACATGGGTACATCGGCGAATGGGGCATGGAACAATTCGTCCGCGATGCCCGTATCGCCATGATCTACGAAGGCGCCAACGGCATTCAGGCGCTTGATCTTGTCGGCCGCAAGCTGCCGGCTAACGGCGGCCGCGCGGTCATGAGCTTCTTCAACGAGGTCAATACCTTCCTGAAGGAGAACAAGGACAACGAAGCCCTTGCCGCCTTCACCGGTCCCTTGAAGAAGGGCATGGACGATCTTCAGGCAGCGACCATGTGGTTCATGAACAACGCCATGAAGAACCCGGACAATGCCGGTGCCGGCTCGGTCGACTACATGCACCTCTTCGGGCTCGTTGCCCTTGGCTACATGTGGGCAAAGATCGCCAAGGCAATCCAGGAAAAGACCGCGGAAGGTGCAGGCGACAAGTCCGACTGGCTGGAAACCAAGCTGACCTTCGGCCGTTACTTCATGGAGCGCAGCCTGCCGGAAACAGCCGCCCACCTCGCCCGGATCTCGTCCGGCTCCGAAACCATGATGTCGGTTGCCGCAGACGCCTTTTAAGGGCGTCCGGAGACCGGCTGGCCGATGGCATAAATTTGAGCCCGCAAACCGAAACCGGCCGCTATAGTCGTGTTCCAGATTGATTTGCGAGGGGAAATTCAAGTTATGGCTGAATACGTTCTTCACTGCATGGCCCAGTCGGGACACTCCTACAAGGTGGCCCTGATGCTGGAATTGTGCAGCGCAGACTGGAAACCCGAATGGGTGGACTTCTTCAACGGAGCCACCCGCACGGAGGAGTTCCGGGAAACGCTGAACGAGATGGGTGAAGTGCCTGTGCTTGTGCACGGGGACAGCATTCTGACGCAGTCCGCCGTGATCATGGACGTGCTGTCCGAGAGATTTGGCGCGTTCGGCTTTGAAAATGAAGAAGAACGCCGGGAAATCCTGCGCTGGACGATTTTCGACAATCAGAAGATTTCCGGCATGCTTGGCCCGCTGCGGTTCATGCGCACTCTGATGAAGACCGGGGAAACGGATGTCGTCAAATGGCTCGACGGACGTTGCAAATCCGCGCTCGCCATCCTGGACAAGCATTTTGAGAAGAACGATTTCGCCATCGGCAAGAAGCCGACCAGCGCCGACTTCTCGCTGTGCAGCTATCTCTTTTACGAAGGTGAGCTCGGGATCGATCTCGAGGCTTATCCGAATGTCACCAAATGGCTGGGGCGGATCAAGGCGCTGCCCGGCTGGAAACATCCTTACGACCTCATGCCCGGTCATCCCTTGCCGGACAAGACCTGAGGCCAATCCGCTCCAGAGGAGGATCTGATGCCCGAAGCCTATATATACGACCACGTTCGCACCCCGCGCGGACGCGGCAAGAAGGACGGTTCGCTGCACGAAGTGCCGACTGTCCGTCTGGCTGCCACTGCGCTGGAAGCGATCCGTGACCGGAACGGCCTCGATACGACCCGGGTGGACGATGTCGTCCTGGGCTGTGTCGACCCGGTCGGGGAAGCCGGTGGCGACATTGCCCGTGCGGCGGTGTTTGCGGCCGGTTACGACAAATCGGTACCGGGCATGCAGATCAACCGCTTCTGTGCGTCCGGTCTCGATGCGGTCAACATGGCGTCGGCCCAGGTTATGGCAGGCCAGCACAAGCTGGTGATCGCGGGCGGCGTGGAGAGCATGAGCCGTGTCGGTCTTGGCGCCTCCGGCGGCTCCTGGCCGATCGAACCGCAGGTCGCCATCCCCTCCTATTTCATGCCTCAGGGCGTTTCGGCAGACCTGATTGCCACCAAATACGGCTTTTCCCGCGATGACTGCGACGCCTATGCGGTGGAAAGTCAGAAGCGCGCCGGCAAGTCCTGGGACGAAGGCCGGTTTTCCAAATCAGTGGTGCCGGTGAAGGACGTCAACGGCATCACCATTCTGGACCGGGACGAGCACATGCGGCCGGAAACCGACATGCAGTCGCTCGCCTCGCTCAATCCCTCCTTCGAGATGATGGGCAACATGGGCGGTTTCGATGCGGTCGGGATTCAGGCCCATCCGGAAATCGAACGGATCAAGCACGTCCACCACGCCGGCAACTCTTCCGGCATCGTCGACGGGGCAGCCGCCGTGCTGATCGGCTCCAGCACTGCAGGTCGTTCCTGCGGCCTGAAACCGCGCGCGCGCATCAAGGCCTTCGCCAACATCGGTTCCGAACCAGCATTGATGCTCACAGGTCCGGTGGATGTCACAGAAAAGCTGCTGAAAAACGCCAAGATGGACATCAAGGACATCGATCTCATCGAGATCAACGAAGCCTTCGCATCCGTCGTGTTGCGTTACCAGCAGGCCTTCGACCTCGATCCGGCAACGGTCAACGTCAATGGCGGCGCGATTGCCATGGGCCATCCGCTTGGTGCCACCGGCGCCATGATCCTCGGCACCGTCCTCGATGAACTGGAACGCCGCGACCTCAACACCGCCCTCGTCACACTTTGCATTGGCGCAGGCATGGGCACAGCGACCATCATCGAGCGGGTTTGACCATGATCAGCAACATCGACAGAGAATTCGCCCAGATCACCGACTACTGGTCTCCGCGTGTGGTGGCCGATGTCAACCAACAGAGCGTCAAGCTTGCGAAGCTGAAAGGCGAGTTCGTCTGGCACGACCACCAGGACGAGGACGAACTGTTCTTCATCGTCAAGGGCAGCCTCACCATCCGCTACCGCGACCGGGATGACGTCGTGCTGAACGCTGGCGACATGCATGTCGTGCCCAAGGGGGTCGAGCACAATCCGCTCGCCGAAGACGAATGCTGGGTGATGCTGTTCGAACCCGCAGAGACCAAACACACCGGCGACGTCGTCGTTGACGGGACGAAGACGGCTGCGCAACAGCGCGCCCACCTGCAGTCGACTGGCGCCTGACCGGAGGAGGACAATCAAATGAGCTACAAGAATTTCACCGTTGAAACCGATGAGGACGGTTTCGCCCTGATCACCTGGGACATGGCGGAAAAATCGATGAATGTCATCGATATGTCGGTCATGGATGAACTGGAGGCGATTGTCGACCAGGTAGCCGGGGACGAGGCCATCAAGGGCGCAGTCATTGCGTCCGGCAAATCCACCTTTTCCGGTGGGGCTGATCTGACCATGCTGGAAGGCCTCCTGAAGGACTTCCACATCAAGCGTGGCAACGATGCGGAAGCGGCTGCCAAGGTGCTCTTCGACGGATCGCGCAAGCTGTCTCAGGTCTACCGCAAGCTGGAAACAAGCGGCAAACCCTTCGTGGCCGCCGTTGCCGGCACCTGCATGGGCGGCGGCACCGAGCTGGCACTTGCCTGCCATGGCCGCGTTGTCGACGAAGGCCTGAAAATGGGTCTTCCGGAAGTGAAGGTCGGTCTCTTCCCCGGCGCCGGCGGAACCCAGCGCGTGATGCGGATGACCGATGCCCAGCAGGGCATGCAGTTTCTGCTCCAGGGCCGCACCTTGCGCGCCCCGCAGGCCAGGCAGATGAAACTGGTGGACGAAGTTGCCCCGACCAGGAAACTGGTCGCCGCCGCCAAGAAGATGCTGAAGGCTGGTCTCGACCCGGTCAAGGAGTGGGACAAGAAGGGCTACAAGCTGCCAAACAGCAAGGTGTATTCCCCGGCGGGCTTCCAGTTCTGGCCGGCTGCCAACGCGATCTATCGCCGCGAGACCCATGACAATTACCCCGGCGCCCGCTACCTGCTGCGCTCGGTTGTCGAAGGTCTTCAGTTGCCGATGGACCTCGCGCTTCAGGTGGAAAGCCGCTATTTCGCCAAGGTGTTGCAGACGCCGGAAGCTGCCAACATGATCCGCTCGCTGTTCGTCTCCATGCAGGAGCTGAACAAGCTGGCCCGCCGCCCGGTGGACCAGCGGCCGAACAAGATCCGCAAGATCGGTATTCTGGGCGCCGGTTTCATGGGCGCGGGCATTGCCTATGTCACCGCACAGGCAGGCATCGACGTCGTCCTGATCGACCGTGATCAGGAGGCCGCCGACAAGGGCAAGGCCCATTCCGACGAGCTGATCAGCAAGGCGATCAAGCGTGGCCGGGCAACCGAAGAGCAGAAGGAAAAGCTGCTGTCGAAGATCACCGCCACGGTCGACTACGAAGCGCTCGCCGACTGCGACCTGGTGATCGAGGCGGTATTCGAGGATCGTGACATCAAGAAAGCGGTGACGGAAAAGGCCGAGGCGGTGATGAAGTCCCGTGCCATCTACGCTTCCAACACCTCGACGCTGCCGATCACCTCTCTGGCGCAGGCGTCCAAGCGGCCGAAGAACTTCATCGGCATTCACTTTTTCTCGCCCGTCGACAAGATGATGCTGGTGGAAGTGATCCTCGGCAAACGCACTTCCGACCGCGCGCTCGCCATGGCGCTTGATTACATCAAGGCCATCAAGAAGACCCCGATTGTCGTCAACGACAGCCGTGGCTTCTACACCTCACGCGTTGTCATGACCTATATCCGCGAAGGCCTTATGATGCTGGCGGATGGTGTTCCGGCGGCCATGATCGAAAATGCCGGCAAGATGGCCGGCATGCCGGTTGGCCCGCTGTCGCTTGGCGATGAAGTGGCGCTGGATCTTGCGTGGAAGATCGTGTCCGCAACGCGCAAGGACCTTGGTGTCAAATACGTCGAGGGCCCGCTCGACAACATCCTTGAGGAGATGGTCGTCAAGCAGGAGCGCTTCGGCCGCAAGAATGGCAAGGGCTTCTACGACTACAAGGGCAAGGACAAGAGCCTGTGGCCGGGCATTCCGGAGGTCACCGGCCAGCCGAAGCCTGCCGAGAGCTTCAACATCGAAGAGCTCAAGCAACGGCTTCTGGTGATGCAGGCACTCGAAACGGCCCGCATCTTTGAAGAAAAGTGCCTGACGGATGTACGTGAAGCCGATGTCGGCTCTATCCTCGGCTTCGGCTTTGCCCCTTACACCGGCGGCACGCTGAGCTACATCGACATGATGGGCACCCCCGCCTTTGTCGACTTGTGCAAGAAGTACACCCGCAAATGGGGCCCGCGCTTCAAGCCCAACAAGCTGCTCAAGGACATGGCCAAGGAAAACGAGACCTTCTACGGCAAATTTCCGCCAAAAGCGGAAGCCAAGGTCAAGGACGCCGCCTGATCTGGAACCTGTGCCGCTCCCCTTGGGGAGCGGCACTCAGCCAATGCTCGCCTCAAAATTGTTGGCAAATTACGACAAAACTTGATCCAGACTAACTTGTCATGCACAGTTCCGGCGGGAACAAGACATTGGCTTGTTGGAGGAACGTATGCCACTTGAGGGCGAATGGGCGCGCTCCGATGTCTTTCGCGTTCTGCGTGACATCTGTTCGGATGCCAATCTGGACTGGCCTCAGATGGCCAAGCTTTATCAATTCGATCTTGCCAGCCTGGACGATCCGCAAGGCGTCGTGCCAATAACGGCCTGGCATGCCGTATTTGAGCATATCGCCGCTGTCATGAACGATGACGCCGCCATGTTCGACCTCTTCAACAGCATCGAGACCGGTCGTTTTTCCATCTACGACTATCTGTTTGCCTGCGCTCCGTCGCTGCGGGCCGCTTGCCTGGCCTGGGCCAGGTTCACGCCGATCAGAACCAACGCCTATCGCCTGAAATACGATGAGGACGAAACCGGTGGCTACGTTGAGTGGCCCATTCTCGAGGGACGTGGCGAATGGCGGCAGAACGTCTTCGCACGCGTCGGCTGGGCAACCCAGCAGATTGAACATGCGCTCGATATGAATGTGCCTCCGATCCTCATCGAGCTTGCGACCGCCCGCCCCCTCTGCACTTCCAGTTTTCTGAAAAAATATCAGGGCCGTATCAAATTCGGGGCGACGCGGAACAGAATTTCGTTTCCGAAGGCCCTGCTCTCCCGCCCCCTGCGGCGCCATGACGCCCATCTATATGATATCATTCTGAAATCCGCGACCTCGGAAGTGAAAAGCTTCGGTGAACTTGAATCCCCGCTGTCGCGCATCGCCAACGAACTCGCGAGCAATCTGTCGTCCGGTGCCAGCACCCTGCCGCTCATCTCTTCCAAACTCGGCATGTCGCAGCGGGCGGTCCAGCGGCTTCTTGAAAAGGAAGGCACGAGTTTCCGCCAACTCAGTGAGGAAGTCCGGCGCTCCGCCGCCGAACGCTATCTGCTCGGAACAGATCTTCCGATGAAAGAGATTGCGTATCTTCTGGGCTTTTCGGAGCTGAGCACCTTCTCACGGGCCGTAAAGACGTGGTTCGGCGTCTCTCCCAAAAAGGTTCGGGATGCGCCTCGCTCCAGACCTCATGCGATGAGCACGACCGCTCCAGGGCATAAGCAACCGGTCAAACGGTCCAACGTGGCAACGGCTGCCCGCTCCACGTCCCGGCAGTCAGCCGCCGTAAAGTAAGATCCGTTCGCTGAAGGTTTTCACGCCGGAGATCTGTCATTCGTCGAGAATTGTGGCACGGCGGCGGCGGGCTAGTCGCCACCGTGCCCAAGATCATCCCGAATGCCGGCGGCTTCATGGAGGGGTTCCATGAAAACGCCTTACCGCAACCGGCTGTTCATCCGATCGGATGAAGAACAGGTGGGGTCGATGGCGGCTGGCCCATCCTGCGATATGTTCGCCTTTTTTGCCGGTCCGGGGTTAATCCCGGCCCAGCGGCTGTCTTTCACCGCAGGTAGAGGAAGGCAGACCGCTGCGGATGTGGGTAGCCGCAAACGATCTAGATTCGCATTCCTGAAAGTTTAATACGCCAAGCACTCATCCGTGTCTTTGGCAGGAAGCGTACAGAACTATACGAATTACGACACCAAGTTTATTTAATTAATAAGAAAATTTACGATCTGCCTTCGCCAACACCGCAAGTTCTCGCAGTGTTCGAGCAACCTCATTGTAATCGGCAACGAATGTTCCTAACTACCTGCCAGGATAGACACCAACGTCATGCAGGAGACACCTATGTCCGACACCGGCTTGAGCCGTTTTCTGGGAGGCTCGCCAGCCCAGGTGCTTTTGCGGCTTGTGTTCCTGTCCTTCGTTGTCGGCATAATCCTGTCTGCGCTGAACCTCGACCCGCTCGACCTGATCACCATGTCGTTCGATTTTGTCGAACGGCTGTGGAACATGGGTTTCAACGCCCTCGGACGGCTGGGCAAATATCTGGTCATCGGTGCAATGGTGGTCGTGCCCATCTGGCTGGTCATGCGCATTCTGGCCATGGGCCGCAACCGCTAGGATCAGGAGCAGCTTGCATTCCTGACGCCCCCGGAACGCAACTTCTGCGAGAAAATTAACCTTTTCTTAATCATTATTAACCGACACTGGCGTGGCCTACCGAAGCCTGAAAGGGCCTTTTCATGTCCGCCATTGCAACGTCCAAATTTGCCGCCTCCTTTCAATCCTACGCGCGTACGGGCGCCCAGGCAGGCAATCGCGCTTCTTCACTCGGCGCCGTTCAGACGCTCACCACGTTTATCGGTGCAAGCGGCTCGGCGGAGGACGAGGACAAGGCAAAGTCCCTGTTCGAGACATACAAGGACTCTGTTGAACTCAACGACAGTCTTTCCCGGTCGGTGGAAGCCAACAAGGATGCGCTGCGCAGCCAGAAGATCAACAAAGCCAAGGAGCGCATTGAACAACTCAAGGAAATGCTTCGGTTCGCAACGCCAGAGCAGGCCAAACGGCTGCTCAAGGAGCTGAAACAGATCTCTCAGGAGTTCAAGTCTGCTGCACAGAGCCTGAAATCGGCAGGACAAAGCCTGAGCGGCGGCGTATCGGGGCCAGGCGCTCTCGCAGGTCTGTCGAACGTCACCGGCACCGCAGCGGCCACCGCAGGCGCGGGACTTCAAGTTGTCGAGACACAGGCACCGGTCACGGATACGGCTGCAACTGCAGGCGTTTCCCAGGCACGTGCGACAGCGCTCGCACCAGAAGCAGAGACAGCGTCTGAGGCTTCAGGAAACCAGGCCTCAGACTCCAGTCAAACAAATCAAAACCAGGCAGGCCAAAGCCAGAATGATGAGGAACAGGATGGTTTCTCCCCTGAGGGCCAAGAGCCCGAGAGCTGGCAGGAAGACCTCAAGGCAGCCATTCTCAGCTACACGGAACGGCAGCAGGAAACGGACAGAGCCCATACCGCAGGCCGCAAGTCCAGGCTCCAGGGCGACAAGGAAGCCCTTGCCAAGATTGCAGCAGACATCAAGTCGCTTGCCTCACAGATCGAACGTCTGCTCAAGCGTGATGACCGCGAGTCCAAGAAAGAGCTGAAAGATGTCCGCGACGACCTGAATGACGGGCTCAAGGCACTGCGGGACACAGACTTCGGTGCACAACCGGAAGCCCCTTCGACCGTTGCCACCGGCAGCACGGACGCTGTTTCAGTGGCAAGCGTTTCCGCAAATGTTTCCGTGCAGGTGTCGGATATCGTGGTTTGACCCAGTTTCCCTAGCGAAGGGACACTTGTTGATCCGTCGCAGACAACGCTTCCTCCAACAGCACCGCCCTCGCCGTCCGGTGCAGCGTGACGTGACGGTCCGCCAGTTCGTCGATGTCCGTTGAATAGCCCCCGCCCAGAACGCCCGCCAGAGGGACGCCGGCCTTTCGCACCGTCTCGATGACATAGCGGTCACGACGGCAGAGCCCGTCGCGTGACAAGGCCAGTCTGCCGAGCCGGTCGCCGGAAAAGGGATCGACACCGGCGTTGAAGAAAACGATGTCCCAGGGCCCCTGCCTCAGCAGATCCGGCAGCACCTCCTCCAGAACAGCAAGATAGACTTCGTCTCCCGTTCCATCGGCAAGGCCTATGTCGAGATGAGAGGGCACCTTGCGAACCGGGTAGTTCTTTTCCGAATGGAGCGAGAACGTGAAGACATCCGGATCTCCTTGAAAAACATCCGCTGTACCGTCTCCCTGATGCACATCCAGGTCAATCACCAGCGCCTTTCGGATCGCTCCGTCCGCCTGCAGCACCTTGATGGCAACGGCGACATCGTTGAAAACGCAGAACCCGGCACCATGCGCACGCCGTGCATGATGGCTGCCACCGGCGGTGTTGCAGGCAATGCCATGTTCCAGCGCAAGATATCCCGTCAGCACCGTTCCGCCGGTGGCGCAGCGTGCACGAAGGGCGATGTCCTCGCGCATCGGAAACCCGATTTCCCGCGCGATCTTGTCCGGCACACGGGCATTGAACACCTGGTCCACATAAGCAGGATCGTGTGCCAGCGCGACCCATTCGAACGGGGCCGGACGGGGCCTGAAAAAGGCACTGTCTCCGAGCAGACCTTCCTCACGTATCAGCGCGGCGACGGCACGGAACTTGTCCATCGGGAACCGGTGATTGGCGGGAAGATCGGCGCAATAGGCCGGGTGGTGTACGATCGGCAGGGTCATCTGTGCGCAATATAAGGCGCCTGCAGCGTCACGGGCACCCCCATAAGGAGCATTAACTGGCCCCTTCCGGCCCGCGCCCATCCTTAGTGTCAGCACCCTTCCCAGCAGCCCGGTCAAAGGCGGCAATGTATACCCGGTATGTGCGGAAAAGAATTGACGCGCGGAGACCGGGCGGACAAGAAGGTCTTCCCTTTGAAGCGAGCCATCGATGTCCCACCTTTCAGAAACCGGCGAGCGGCCAGGACTGGCCTTTGCGGTTACACACCGCTCCGTTCTGGCTATCGCCATTCCGATGACGCTCGCCTATCTGTCGACACCGCTGCTCGGCATTGTCGACATGGCGGTGATCGGCCGACTGGGAGATCCGGCCCTTCTTGGCGGCATCGCGATCGGCGGCATCATCTTCGACCTGGTGTTCACGACTTTCAATTTCCTGCGGTCCGGAACAACAGGGCTGACGGCACAGGCTTATGGTGCGCAGAACGAGGAAGAAGTCAGGGCGACACTGCTGCGCGCCTTCCTGATCGCGGCCATCGGCGGCCTACTCGTCATCCTGTTGCAGATCCCCTTGCGGGAAACAGGCCTCTGGTTCCTTGGAGGCAGCGCCGATGTGCAGGCCGCCACCAGCCGGTACTTCGATATCCGCGTCTACAGTGCACCCTTCCTGCTTGCCAATTACGCCATACTCGGCTGGTTCATCGGTCTCGGACGCGCGGGAACCGGACTTGTCCTCCAGCTTGTCATGAACGGGCTCAACATCGGCCTCAGTGTCTGGTTCGTCATCGGCCTCGACTGGAGCGTGGAAGGCGTTGCCCTGGCAACGGTCCTGAGTGAAATCGCGGCAACGATCCTGGGTGTCTGCCTGATCGTCTTTACCACCGGCAAGGCGCCGTGGCCGGCGCCTCAGGTCATTTTCGACCGCCGCCTGCTGGTGCGCATGATGGCCGTCAACCGCGACATCATGATCCGCTCCTTTACCCTGCTGTTCGCCTTCGCGTTCTTCACCGCGCGCTCGGCAGATCAGGGCGATACCGTTCTTGCGGCAAACGCGCTGCTTGAAAAATTCATCATGCTAACGGCGTTCTTTCTGGATGGCCTTGCCACCGCGGCGGAACAGCTTGCCGGAAGGGCCGTCGGCGCGAGATACCGGCCCGCCTTCGACCTTACCTTGAAACTGACGGCCCTGTGGAGCTTCGCGCTGGCCGCGATCCTGTCGACCCTGTTCTGGTTGTTCGGACAACATGTGATCGATTTCATGACGACAGCCGAAGATGTCCGCCAGGTGGCTGCGGCCTATTTGGGCTGGGCCATTGTGATGCCCCTGTTCGGGGTGCTGGCTTTCCAGATGGATGGCGTCTTTATTGGAGCCACCTGGTCGTCAACCATGCGGAACATGATGCTGCTGTCGCTGGTCGTCTATCTGGCCGCCTATTACCTGCTGTTTCCGGTCCTCGGCAACCACGGCCTCTGGCTGGCGTTCCTGCTGTTTTTCGGCACGCGCGGTCTGACGTTGCTGGCGGCCTGCCCGAAGCGGGCGACGGAAACCTTCGGCGCCGCCTGACGGCGGCTCTTACTAAGCCGTTTCCGACGCCCAGGCGTCCACATTGGCATCGCGAGCCTCGCGTAGCGACGCGATCCCGTGCTGATCCAGTTTCGCAGACAGGCCGCTCAGGATCTCGTCGATCAGCCCTGCGCCCTTGAAGACGAGAGACGAATAGAGCTGCAACAGATCGGCCCCCGAGGTGATCTTCGTCCAGGCGGTTTCCGCGCTGTCGATACCGCCGACACCAATGATCGGCAGGTCCGGCCCGGCCAGTTTGCGGGCGCGTGCCAGCATGATGGTCGATTTGCGGAACAGAGGTTTGCCGGACAGGCCGCCGGTTTCCTGCACTGGCCCCTTACCGCTGAGGCCTTCGCGCCCGATGGTCGTGTTCGAAACGATCAGGCCGTCGACAGTCTTGGCAAGAACTTCCTCGACAATGTCCCGCAGGTCTTCATCTGCCACGTCCGGCGCGATCTTCAAAAGGACCGGTACCTTGCGCCCAAACTTCCGGGTGCAGGCGTCGCGCGCCGTCATCACGGCGGTCAGCAGATCGGCCAGTGCAGACCGGGCCTGCAGGTCGCGCAGTCCCGGGGTATTCGGCGAAGAAATATTGACTGTGAAATAGGACGCTACATCGGCGAAGGCGTTGATCCCGGCAACGTAATCGGCGATCCGGTCAGTCGCATCCTTGTTGGCACCAACATTGATGCCGACAATCCCACTGTGCTGCCGCCGGGCTTCCAGGCGCTTGCGCAGGGCCGCATGACCCTCATTGTTGAAACCGTAGCGGTTGATCACCCCCTCATCGGCCGGCAGACGAAACACGCGCGGCCGTTCATTTCCGGGCTGCGGCCTGGGGGTGACCGATCCCGCTTCGGTGTATCCGAAGCCAAGCTTCAGCAAGGCATCGGGCACTTCACCGTTCTTGTCGAAACCAGCTGCCATGCCAACCGGGTTGGGAAAGGTCAGATCCCATAGCCTTACCGCAAGACGCGGGTCGTCGCGCCTGCGGCGCGGCAGCATCAGTCCGGACTTCAGGGCAAGGATCGTCGCACGGTGCGCGGTTTCCGCGTCCAGGCATTGAAGGCCCTTCATTGCAACGTTTTCCAGAAAAGGCGGCATCATCGCGCGAGCTCCGGAAACGTATGCGATCCGTCCGGCGAAAGCGGCAAGTCCTTCACCCAGACAGCGGCCATCGGATCCAGCGGTGCGTAGAGATGGGGGAACAAGGCTCCACCCCGCGACGTCTCCCATTTCAGATCGTCGCCGAAACTGTCCGCATCGAAGGCGGCGATCAACAGCTCCTGCTGGCCCGCAAAGTGCTTTGCAGCGGTTTCCCGAACCTGATCTTCGGCGGAAAAATGAATGAAGCCGTCCTGAAGATCCACCGGTGCGCCGTTGAAAACGCCGAGGCTGATTGCTTCCTGCCAGAGGGATTTTGGAGCGATCTTGAATATCAGTGTCATCTGTCTGCCTTGCCTGGTGCCAGCGTCGGCATGGCAGGCAAAGGCCCGGCGCATGCTCAGCCGGTCGGGACACTACTCATACGGACCGCCCCGAACAAGCCGCACAGGCAGGCCCGCGCGTTTCTTTTGAATTTTGGCAGGGAAAACCCATATGAGCGAAAGGTATTTATTCCTGTCGCATACCATGGAGAAACCGGCAGCCGTGCTCTCACACGAAAAAGTCTGGGCGGCCATCGATGCCCTCGCCTCGCAGAACGGGCTTTCGCCGTCCGGTCTGGCACGGCGGGCCGGCCTGGATCCGACCGCGTTCAATCCGTCGAAACGCGTTGCCGGCGATGGACGTCCGCGTTGGCCCTCCACCGAGTCGCTTGCCAAGGTGCTGGCGGCGACCGGTGAAGCCCTGAACACCTTTGCCGCACGCGTGGAAACGCTGGACGTGCCAAACGACAATGCGCCTGCTCTGGTGCCCCTTGCCGGACTGGAAGCGGCGTCAAACCGTGATGCCTTCGACGGCGCAGGCCGCCCTTCCGGCGCGACCTGGCAACGGTTCACCTTTCCGCAGCCAGGGGCTTCTTTTGCCCTGCGGGTCAGCAACGAAGACTTCCAGCCCCTTTACCGGAGCGGCGATATCGTTGTGGTCGCACCGGATGTACCCCTTCGCACAGGTGATCGCTTGGCACTGAGACTCACCAGCGGCCGTCTGTCGCTTTATACGTTGCAGGAGACAGGCCGCGAGGACCTGGCTGTCCGTACAATCGGGGACAATTCTCACTCCCTGCGCTTTCGGCACTCGGCAATCGAGTGGACTGCCCGTATTATCTGGGCGAGCCAATAACCTGCGAGCGCACATTGATGAAGCTTCGGCCTCTCATAACACCTGCTATCGTGCTGACCACCGCAGGTGGTCTGCTCGCCTGGCTGTTGCTGAGCGACCCGCCCTCGCCGCAGAACGAACGCGTGGCGGCAACCAGTGCGGCCCCCACTGGCCAGGAAACCGGCGCCCCGGTGAAGACGAACGAAACCGCTTCGCAAGCTGTCCGGACACAAAGCGAACCGGTTGTCGTCACAACCGCTCCGCGGCCGGATGACATTCGCAACGTTTCCCCCGAAGGGGTCTCGGCACCGAAGGTCAACGGCAACCTGAAGCGGATCGAGCCATCCAAACGCTATCTGGAACTGAAGAACCCACCGGTTGAACCGATACCGGACGGGCCGCTGGAGTTCATGCGGGTTCAGGTTCTGGATGGCGGGCACATCAAATCGAAGAGGCTGACGATCACGCTCGCCCATATTGTTCCGCTGAAACCGGACGAAACCTGCATTTCGCGGCTCGGAGGCACCTGGCCCTGCGGCGCCAGGGCACGCACCTTCCTGAGAGGACTGGTGCGGCAGTTGAAGGTGACCTGCGAGAAGATCGAGGAAACCGGTCCACAACAGATCCTGGCCACTTGCAGCCGCGGGTCCATGGACCTCAGCAGACGGCTTGTTCGCTACGGCTGGGCGGATCCGGCGCCGGATGCGCCAACCGGACTTTTTGAGCTTGCCGAAAAAGCCAGGGACAGAAAGATCGGCAAGTGGCAATCGGAATGGCTGAACGAGTTGCCGACGACCGGGCTCGAAACCGAAGTGCCGTCCGCATTGCCGGGTCTGGAGGAACTCGCCCCGGAAACTGTCGAATGGAGCCTGAGGTCCGAACCGGAACAACCGGGTGAAGACCAACTGACCATCGATGAGTTTCCGGAGGCAGACCCACCCATACGCTAAAGCCCGACTGGAAAGATCTGTTCTTTCGCAAAACGGCGATCAAGCGCTCGCGTCACGATAGCCGGTTTACCGGCAAGGGTCGTTTACTTAGGCCAGCAAGCCTGTTTCGCGTTTATCCTGATTGGTATTAGGCTCACAAGGCGAAGAAACCGGATTGGGAGTTTTCATGACCGCAGACATCAAGGTCGGCATCATTGGGGGAACTGGCCAACTTGGCAGCGCCATCGCAACTGCGTGGCTGGAAAGTGGCTGTATCGGAGCTGACCAGCTCTGGATATCCAATCGGTCCGGTTCGGCAGGCGGGTTCGACGCCTGGCCGGAGATCACCTTTACCGCGTCCAACCAGCTTCTGGCCGATGCGTGTGACGTCATCCTACTGTCCGTCCCGCCGGCGCTTGTCGATACGGTTCGGATTTCAGCTCCCGATAAACTGATCCTCTCAGTTATGGCGGGCGTTTCGCGCGACCGGCTCAAGGCCATCACAGGCTCGGACAGGGTCGTTCGCGCCATGTCGAGCCCGGCGGCTGGCAAGCGGCTGGCCTACTCGCCCTGGTGTGCGGCTACGTCGCTCACACCAGCGGACCGAAAGCGCGTCCAGGCACTGCTATCGGCCTGCGGTCCGAGTGATGAAGTCGCTGACGAACAGCAGATCGAGGTTTTCACCGCCATAACCGGACCAGTTCCCGGGTTTGCCGCCTTTTTCGCCGACTGTATCGTTGAGTATGCCCGCGCCAACGGGGTGGAGAGGCACATTGCCGAACGCGCCGCAAAACAATTGACCCTGTCGGCCGGGCAGATCATGGCCGAAGACGCCAGGTCTCCGGCAGAACATGTTCAGGAAATGATCGACTACGCAGGAACGACGGCTGCCGGTCTTCTCAAGCTGAAGGAACTGGGCGTTGCGGATTTGATCGGTGGGGGACTGGAAGCCAGTACCGCGCGTGTCAGAACCATAGCCGGTTCGGACTAATCCACGCAGCGCCTGCCGGAAGATAGACCATAAAGACGAAAAGCGGCGCATCTGCACCGCTTTTGCTTTTGTTGTTCAATCAGGCCGTCAGTTCGCCAGCCAGCGCCTTGCGGATCATCTCGCGTGTTTCGGCAATGCCGTAAAGAGCGACGAAGGATCCGAAACGAGGCCCCTTTTCCTGACCCAGCAGCAACTGATAAAGCGCTGAGAACCAGACGACGGACACGCCGGGACCGCCGTCCGGGCCTTTTTTCGACGGGTCCTGATAGCGCTCGATGGATCGTGCGACGTCCAGAACCGCATCCTGGATGGCAGCGCCATCCGCATCGGCCGGCAGGGCTGCCAGGGTTTCGTCCAGCTTTTCCAGCGCAGTGCGCTCGACATCGTCCGGCACCTTGAACGACTTGGTCGGTTTGACGAAATCGTCGAAGTAGCGGATCGCATAGCCGACAAGCGCATCCAGTTCCGGATGGGTCGATGCCGTGACGCCCGGTGCATAGCGGGAGATGAACGCCCACAGCACGTCCTTGTTTTCCGCATTGGAGGCGGACACGAGGTTGAGCAGCATGGCGAAAGGCACCGGCATGTCGATCTTCGGGATATTGCCCGAATGGATGTGCCAGGCCGGGTTCTGCAGCTTCTGCTCCACCGGCATCTGCTCGTATTTCTGGACGAAGGTGTAATATTCGTCCACCGCCTTCGGGATGACGTCGAAATAGAGCTTCTTGGCCGTCTTCGGCTTCTGGAAATTGTAGAGCGCAAGGCTTTCCGGTGCGGCATAGGTAAGCCATTCGTCGATGGTCAGACCATTGCCCTTGGACTTGGAGATCTTCTCGCCCTTCTCGTCCAGGAACAACTCGTAGACGAAGTGTTCCGGAGCAGAGCCGCCCAGGATGTTGCAGATCTTGTCGTATATCGGCGCATTGGTCATGTGATCCTTGCCGAACATCTCGAAGTCGACATCAAGCGCGGCCCAGCGCATGCCGAAGTCCGGCTTCCACTGCAGCTTCACCTTGCCACCGGTAACCGGCAGAGTGATGTCTTCGCCAGTCTCATCAGCAAAGGTAATGGTGCCGTCCTTCGGATTGACGTCCTTCATCGGCACATAGAGCACACGGCCCGACGTCGGCGAGATCGGCAGGAACGGCGAATAGGTTGCCTGACGTTCCGCCCCAAGGGTCGGCAACATCACGTCCATGATCTTCTGGTACTTTTCGGTGGCGCGGATGAGCACGTCGTCGAACTTGCCCGCCTTGTAGTATTCCGTCGCGCTGGCAAACTCGTAGTCGAAGCCGAAGGTGTCCAGAAACCGGCGCAGCATGGCGTTGTTATGGGCTGCAAAACTGTCAAAGTCGCCGCCGAACGGGTTCGGCACCGCCGTCAGGGGCATCTGGAGATAAGGTTCGAGCGCTGCACGATCCGGCACGTTTTCCGGGATCTTGCGCATGCCGTCCATATCGTCGGAGAAGCACAGCAGCCGGGTCGGGATCTTGTCTTCGGTCAGCAGGCGGAAGGCGGTACGCACCATGGTGGTCCGCAGAACTTCGCCGAAGGTGCCGATATGCGGCAGCCCTGACGGGCCGTAACCCGTCTCGAACAGAACCGGCTTGTCCGATCCCTTTTTCTCGATCCGTTTGACCAGTTTTCGCGCTTCTTCAAACGGCCACGCTTTCGATTTCGTGGCCGCCTCGACAAACTCTTGCGAAAGGTCAAGCGGAGGCAGGGATTGTTCGGTCATTTTTATAGTCGTTCTGTTCAAGAGAATGGATGGAACGCAACAAGCCGGTTTTTGGTATTTTCGGCTGGTTGCTGCGGCGCGACACTAGATCAACACGCCTCTGTGTGCAATCGCATGATCCCAGCTAAGTTGACGGTAACCGGGACCTTTGAGCACTCTTTCCGTCTCCAACGTTATCCCGGCTGGAAAAGCAGGCTGCGGCGGCCATCAGATTGTCTTGCAGCGGTGACTTGAAGCTTGTCTCCCAACCCGCTACATCGGGCGCACGATCAAGAAGATGTTTCCGTCTTTTGGTGCTACGGGAGAAAGAATAGTGTCTATGAACGAGCCGATCAGCGTACAGGAAGCCCTCATTTACGTGATGGTTATCGTCTCGGCGTCGGACAATCAGATGACCGACAACGAACTGGCCACCATCGGCGACATGATTAAGATGCTGCCCGTCTTCAGTGGCTACGACGACAACCGGATCATCCCGGCCGCCCAGCGCTGCGGTGACATCCTGCAGGAAGACAACGGCCTGCATCTGGTGCTGGAACTGGTCGGCGACGTGCTTCCGACAAAGCTTTACGACACGGCCTATGCCCTGGCGGTTGAAGTGGCGGCTGCCGATCTCCACGTCGAGAAGGAAGAATTGCGCATCCTGCAGCTTCTGCGTGATCGCTTCAAACTCGACAAGCTGACCGTGGCTGCCATCGAACGCGGCGCGATTGCCCGTCACCGGACCATCTGATCCGCTCGGAGCAGGTATTTGAAAGCATCGAAGGCCCTCGCCTGGGTCGGGGCGGCATCCATTGCCGTCCTGGCGGGTGTTTTCCTGGTTTTCCAGGGCCTGAAGGATTTCGAGCTTTCTGAATACGAGACGCGGCCGATTGTCTTTTCCTTCGACGGATATTCCGTTTCAGGCACATTGCATCTGCCGCCCCCCGAAAACACGAGGCCTGATCCGCCGCCCCTGGTTCTGCTCGTTCATGGGGATGGCCCTGCCGACAGGCACTCAGGCGGTGGTTACCTGCCTCTTGTCAGTAGCCTCCTGGACAGCGGGTTTGCCGTCTATTCCTGGGACAAACCGGGGGTTGGCGAAAGCGAAGGCAACTGGCTGTCCTTTTCGATGGCTGACAGGGCTCGCCTCGCAGCAACGGCCCTTGCTGCAGCAAAAGAACAGCCTGAATTGCGAATGTCTCCCGCCGGATTTCTCGGCTTTTCCCAGGCTGGTTGGGTGTTGCCAATTCTGGCGAAAGAGCCTGCACAGGCCGATTTCTTCGTGATTGTCGGCGGCGCGGTCAACTGGTTACGGCAGGCAGGCTATTATACCCGGCGCAGGCTGGAACGTGCAGGCGCCGATCTCAAGACGATCGATCAAGCCGTCGCCGAGAACGCGAGGGATGGGCAAAGATTTCTCGACCGGGATTTTTCCTATCAGGGCTATCTCGACAGCGGCCTGGACAAGGTTCCGATGCCGGAAGACCGCTTCGCATTCGCTCACCGGAATGCGGCGGCCGATTCCAGTTCTAGCCTGACACACATATCCGCCCCTGTTCTGACTGTGCATGGCGGCGAAGACCTCAATGTCGATCCCGATTTCAATTCCGCCGTTTATCGAAAGACCCTCGAAGCTGGCAACCCCGCCAACCGCTTCGTGATCGTCCCGCAAGCAACACATGCGCTGCTGCGGGCGGAAGCCTTCAACTACCAGCTCGAGGGGCAAATGCCTTCCTGGGCGAAGGCCTTGTTCATGGTGCTGGGGCGCCGTGCCTACGCGCCGGGCGCACTGGATACAATAACCCTCTGGATCAAGGAACAGGCCGCAACGGCACATCGCCGTTCAACTTCGCCAGATCGTCCGAATTGAAGCCTTGTTGTTTTCGGCCCCTCATTGCGGAGACGAAACATGAGCAATCAGGCAATCGGAGCACAAACGAGCGTGCGTTATCCGCTGAATGGGCTATCCGTTGAAGCGGCGGCCTTGCCGGCATCTGACCGGGCCCACGGGCCTCAATTAAGGCTGTGGATCGCGTCCGGCAGGTCGAGTGAGAACGCGGGAATGACGACATCGAACAGGGAGCCGTCCGGACGTTCCATCGAATAGGACCCGGCCATAATGCCGCTGTCGGTCGAAAGCGGGCAGTGCGACGAATATTCGTAGGTCTCACCGGGCTCTATCACCGGCTGTTCGCCGACGACGCCCTCTCCGCTGACCTCTTCCTTGCGCCCCAGAGCGTCGGTGATCTGCCAGTACCGCGTTTTCAGTTGCACCGGCTCGCTGCCACCGTTGTGGATCTCCACCATATACGCCCAGATGTACTCGCTCGCTTCGGGACGCGATTCATCGTCCATGTAAAACGGCTCGACGGAGACTTCGATCCCTTGGGTGATGGCGGTGTAACTGCCAGACACGGCTTTTCCTTAATTTCTGAACTGCGAACCTTGAAATAGACCGGTCCGAAGCGACGTCCACGGGGGGCACCCGCTCATTCAGGACGCGCTTATAGGGCGAATGACGCAAGCGTGAAAGAGGGTTGTGGCATCTGAGGCTGGAATTGCTTGTGATTTGATGCTGGATTTTGCAAGAACACGATCTGTCAGTCCAAACACAGTGACCTTTTCATGTTCGATGCCTGCCTGCGCCCGCTGATCGACCCGCCGTTGAACCGGCTGGGACAATACCTTGCCGGCACGGGGCTCAAGGCCAACAGCGTGACCCTTGCCGGTTTTGCGATCGGCATGGCGGCAGCCGTTGCAATCGCGACCGGGTACACTCTGGTCGGTTTTTTCCTGATCGCGGTCAACCGTTTTGCCGACGGTCTCGATGGTGCGCTGGCCCGCGCCACTGCCAAAACGGATCTTGGCGGCTATCTCGACATCACGCTGGATTTCTTTTTCTACAGCGCCATTCCCCTTGCCTTTGCCTTGCAGGATCCGGCCAGTAATGCCCTTGCGGCCGTGGCGCTTCTTGCCAGCTTCTACGCCAACGGCTCCGCCTTTCTGGCTTTTGCCATCATGGCGGAGAAGAACAAGCTGACCACCGACGCTCAAGGAGCCAAATCGCTCTATTACATCGGTGGCCTTGCCGAGGGCACCGAAACCATCGCGCTGTTTCTGCTGATGGCCCTGATGCCTGACTGGTTTCCGGTGCTCGCCTATGGCTTTGCAGCGGTTTGCTTCCTGTCCGCCGGGGCCCGGGTGCTCATTGGCGTCCGGGCCCTGCGGCAGACAGGCCGTTAGATCGCCTGAAGCGCCTTTTCCACATCTTCCAGCAGGTCCTGCGGATCTTCCAGGCCGATGGATAGCCGCAGAATACCGTCGGTGATACCGAGTTCTTCGCGGGCTTCCTCGCCGATTGACTGATGCGTGGTCGTTGCCGGGTGGGTGATCAGGCTCTTGGCGTCGCCCAGATTGTTGGAAATCTTGATGATCTCCAGCGCATTGGTGAACCGGAAGGCGGCTTCCTTGCCACCTTCGATTTCCATCGCCAGCATCGTGGACCCGCCGCGCATCTGGCGCTTGGCAACATCAGCCTGCGGATGATCGTCCCGGCCCGGGTAAATCAACCGCGTCACCTTGGACTGACCCGCCAGGTAATCGGCGATCTTGCCGGCGGTTTCCGTCTGGCGCGCAACGCGCAGCGGCAGTGTTTCGAGGCCTTTCAACAGCACCCATGCACTGAAGGGGCTCATGTGCGGGCCAGTGTGCTTGACGAAGGGCATGACCTCGTCGTTGATCCACTCTTCGTCCGACAGGATCACGCCGCCGAGACACCGACCCTGGCCGTCGATGTGCTTGGTGGCCGAATAGACGACCACATCGGCGCCGAGCTGTAGCGGCGATTGGTAGAGCGGCGTCGCAAAGACGTTGTCGACGACCAGCCGAGCCCCGGCCTCCTTCGCGATCTGCGCCACGGCTTCGATATCGATCACTTCCAGCGTCGGATTGGTCGGGCTTTCCAGAAACAGGGCCTTGGTGTTCGGCCGAACGGCCGCCTTCCACTGCTCGATGTCCGTTCCGTCGACCAGCGTGCTTTCAACACCAAAGCGCGGCAGCAAGGTTTCGCAGATATAGCGGCAGGAGCCGAACAGCGCCTTGGCGGCAATCACATGGTCGCCGGCCCTGACCGAGGCCATCAGCGCCAGGTTGACGGCTGCCATGCCGCTGGCGGTTGCCCGGGCGGCCTCGGCCCCTTCCAGACCCTTGATGCGGTCTTCGAACATGGTAACGGTCGGATTGGCGTAACGGGAATAGACATAGCCCGGATCCTCGCCATTGAACCTGGCCTCCGCAGCTTCCGCACCGCTGTAGGTGAAGCCCTGGGTCAGATAGATGGTCTCCGAGGTCTCACCAAACGGTGACCGCATGGTGCCGCCATGAACCAGATTGGTTGCAGGGCGCCAGTTCTTGTTTCCGGTCTTGGTGGTCTCAGTCATGTCTTTCATTCGCTCCAAACGCAAAAAACCCCAGCCTAAAGACCGGGGTTCTCACCTCCGGCCTTTTTAGCAACTTGTTTAACGTGGCTGCAA
Source organism: Stappia sp. BW2 (assembly GCF_008107695.1). GTDB lineage: Bacteria > Pseudomonadota > Alphaproteobacteria > Rhizobiales > Stappiaceae > Roseibium. Next base: position 898,377 of record NZ_VIRG01000066.1, read on the forward strand.
GCCGGCCGGCCCAAATCACCACGAAGTGAGCTTGTCCTACGGGATAATCGGACACAGGTCAATTGTGTATTGCGTCCTTTGAGCCCAAAAGCCCGGTTCTGCCAGAATGCCTGTTGGCGTGGGCGGCCCGATCCTTTAATGACCATAGACCAGCAAACTGCGGAATATCTTCATGAACGTCACAGCAGGTCAGGCCTTGAACGGAAGCGCAATTCTCACAGCAAACGGCATTCTGCCGGAACGGGTAATCCAGGCCATGTTCGCCGCCGGAGAGATTTCAGCGGACGCACCGCCAGTCACCGGACAGATCCAGCCTGCCAGCCTTGACCTGCGTCTGGGCAAAGAGGCCTACCGGGTGCGGGCCAGCTTCCTGCCGGGGCCGGAGATCCAGGTGGCGGCACGGCTTGAGCAGATGAAGCTGCACACCGTTGACCTGAGCGAAGGCGCGGTTCTTGAGACCGGCTGTGTCTACATCGTGCCCCTTCAGGAAAGCCTTGCTCTGGCACCGGATATTTCCGCGACCGCCAACCCGAAAAGCTCCACCGGGCGCCTGGATGTCTTCACCCGTGTCATCACCGACAACGGGTTGGCCTTCGACACCATCCCGGCCGGCTATACCGGTCCGCTCTATGCGGAGATCTCGCCGCTGACCTTCCCGATCCTCGTTCGGTCCGGGTCCCGCCTCAGTCAGATCCGCTTCCGGCGCGGCCAGTCGCTCATTCCCGATGCTGAACTGGAAGCAGTCCACAAGGCCCACACCTTGATGAGCGGTGGCAACGAGCGTATCGGCAACGGTGTGCAGCTTTCCATTGATCTTGAGGGGACCGGCCCGAACAGCCTGATCGGCTACCGCGCGAAGCAGCACTCCGGACTGATCGATGTGGATGTCGTCGGCGCGCAGGATGTCCTGGATTTCTGGGAGCCGATCTATCGCCGCCAACGGGCGGAACTGATCCTCGATCCGGACGCCTTTTACATTCTGGTGAGCCAGGAAGCGGTGCATGTGCCGCCGGACTATGCCGCCGAAATGGTGCCGTTCGATCCGCTCGTCGGCGAATTCCGCGTCCATTATGCAGGTTTCTTCGACCCGGGCTTTGGCCATGCGGGTGCCGGCGGTGTAGGCTCGCGCGCGGTGCTGGAAGTCCGCTCGCACGACGTGCCTTTCATCGTGGAACACGGCCAGACCATCGGCCGCCTGGTCTATGAACACATGGCCGAGCGCCCTGCAACGCTTTACGGCGAAGGCATCGGTTCCAACTATCAGGGCCAGGCGCTCAAGCTGTCCAAACACTTCCGGGCCCCCGCCTGACCCTCCTATGGCCCTGAAAACCGTCACACGTGAATTTGAAGGCTTTCTGGAAGACCGGAAGTCCCGTTTCCTGGCGCATCTTGTGCCGATGGAAATGTTCGACCAGCGGCTGGAAGAGCTGCGCAAGGAACACAAGAAAGCCAACCACATCGTCACGGCGCACCGTCGACTGCTGGATGATGACCGGATTGATGAAAGCGGCAAGGACGACGGCGAACCGGCAGGCACTTCCGGCATGCCGACACTTCGGGTGCTGCAAGGGGCTGAACTGATCAACTGCGCCGTTCTGATCGTGCGCTATTTCGGGGGCACCAAACTTGGTGGCGGCGGCCTTGCGCGCGCCTATTCCGGCGCCACGCAGGATGCCATCAACAATGCCGATCTGGTGCCATTTCAGAAGATCCTGTCAAAAACGGTTAGCGCCGACTTTGCCTCCAGCTCCGAGCTGGAACGGCGGATCGAGACCCTCGGTCTGACGGTGATGACGCGGGATTACACCGAAGACGGTGTGACGCTGGCGGTCGAGGGGCCGGAAGATGTTCTGGCGGAGCTTTAGGGTGTAGACCCTCTCCAGTCGTTATCGCCGGACTTGATCCGACAATCCCTCTCGAGACCTTGGCCACACAGAAAAAAGTGGCTTGGGAGACAGAACGGCATGGGTCCCATGGTCCAGCCATGGGACGCCGCATCAGATCGTAAATCGCTCTCGGTCCATACGCTGTTGCCTCGGCTTCAGACAGCCGCGCAGTCTTACTTCCGGGACTCGTCTACCTGCGTCTGAAGCTGCCTGACCTCGTTGCGGAGCGCCCTGACCTCTTCCAGAATAAGACCTGTATCGACATGGATGGCCTGCCGGTTGGCGTCGGCCTCGGCCTCGTGCTCCTCCTGCATGGCGGAAACGATGATACCAATAAACAGGTTCAGCACCGTGAAGGCCGTGCACAGGATGAAGGGCACGAAGAACAGCCAGGAATACGGGTAGACGTCCATAACAGGACGCACGATGCCCATGGACCAGCTTTCCAGCGTCATGACCTGGAACAGCGTGTAGAGCGAAGCGCCAAGGGTGCCGAACCACTCGGGGAAGGCTTCCCCGTAAAGTTTGGTGGCCATGACGGCGAAGACATAAAAAACCAGCGCCATCAGCACCACGATCGAGCCCATGCCCGGCAGAGCGGCCACCAGTCCGCCGATAACGCGGCGCAGGGATGGCACGACGGAAATGAGGCGCAAGGCCCTGAGGATCCGCAGCGACCGGAGCACAGAGAGGTTGCCCGTTGCCGGCATCAGTGAGATCGCCACGATGCTGAAATCGAACAGGCTCCACGGGTCCTTGAAGAATTTCAGGCCATGGGCATAAAGGCGCAATATCAGCTCGATGACGAATATGCCCAGAATTGCCTGATCGACCAGCTTCAGGAAACCGCCGATCTCCGCCGTGACGGTGTGGCTCGTCTCCAGACCGAGCGTTACCGCATTCAGAACGATGACGCCGATGATCCAGGCTTCCCAGTTGCGTGAGGTGACCAGCGCCCTGACCTGATTTCGCATTGATGTGCCCCGGTTTGATGGCTTTTCGTGCGTGTCGCACTGCACCGGCCAGAACATGGCGATTTCAATGCTGCAGCGCAAGATCGCCGCGCTTTGGAAAAGCATATGTCCCTCAAAGAAGCCCGCTTGACAGGCTGGGCAAGTCGGCGCAGAAAGCTCATCAGGTTCGGCGGGTGTAGCTCAATGGTAGAGCAGAAGCTTCCCAAGCTTAAGACGGGGGTTCGATTCCCCTCACCCGCTCCAAACCTCTTCATCCTATCTCCCAAATTTGCAGCAACGCCCGACCCCTATCAGCGGAGCGTTTCCCGTACCTGTGCCTGTTTTCGGACAACCGAGCGGCTGAGTCCGACGTCTTCCAGCAAATAGTCAGGCAGATCTGCCAGATGAGCCATATCGCGCCGATGGCGCAGACGCTTCAGCAAAAAATGAAAGACGGCGGTTCCCAGACCCGTCCTGCGGACGCGCGTCAGGTGCAGTGATACATGGTGATCGGACATATGTTTGCTCCTTTCCAACGAGACAGGAACAAGTTTAGAAAGAGCCGCCGCGAGCGGTGCGCAAATGTCTCGCCATTAAGCGACAAACTCGCAAGATTTAAAAATCTCCGATAAAATGTCGCATAACGATGCCTTAGGGGACCTTTCCATGGATCTGGACGATTTCGATCATCAGCTTTTGCGTCTGCTCAGCCACGATGCCCGACAGACCGGCAAGGAACTGTCGGAGAAAGTCGGCCTGTCTTCCGCTGCCTGTCTGCGCAGGGTTCAGCGCCTTCGGGAAGTAGGGGCAATTGAGCGCGAGGTAGCCGTTTTGTCGCCGGAGGCAACCGGCGCCTCTGTCACCTTGCTTGTGATGCTGGCGCTGTCGCGCGGACAGCCCGAGCGCATGGCAAAGTTGCTGCAGAAGTTGAGGAAGCTTCGGGAAGTGCAGAAGATCTATCACGTCACCGGCCCAGCCGATCTGGTGCTGACGGTGCAATGCGCTTCCATGGAAGCCTATGCGACCTTCACCGAAGCCCATTTCTATGAAGACGAAATCAAGGGCTTCGACACAATCGTCGTCCTGCGGTCCTATGATCCGGAACCGCAGATCTGACAGTACTCCGCGCACGCCAAAGAGCGGGCTGACAAGCAGTGCAGGTTCGCGATATCCTGTCGTTGCGATTCCCGGCGCGTATGCCGACCATGACTTGATATGGAACGAGACGTCCGCGTGCCACGTTCACTACCACTTCTTCAGACTTTTGGCCGTCGCGCTGCCGTGCTGCTGGCTCTCGTCTCCCTGACACTCGCCACTCTGGCGCTCTGCACTCTGGCGCTTGGCACCCTGTCGGCCTCCGCCCAGGAACCTTCGGTCCGCGTTCCCAATTTCTGGGATCCCAAAGCTGTCCATGACCGGCCGAATGCCATTCCGGACAAGATCCAGTTTCTGGCGACCGACGGCTACCCGCCGTTTGTCTTCCGCGATCAGCATGGCCGGCTGACCGGCTTCAATGTGGATCTCGCCCGGGCGCTTTGCCAGGAACTGGGCAGCTCCTGCGCTCTGCGCATCAAGGACTTCGAGGTTCTTCTGCCTGCGCTGGACGAGGAAGAAGGCGACGCGATCATCTCGGGTCTGTCGCGCAGCCTGCCCGCCACGCGCGGCCTCAACTTCACCGAGGATTATCTGAAGCTGCCGGCACGGTTTGTGGTGCGGGCTTATAACGCGTCCGATTTCAACGAACAGGCCCTGACCGGCAAGAGGATCGCCGTCGAGGCCGGGTCCCGATACGAAGCCTTTGCTAAGCGCTTCTTTCCCGAGGCAGAGATTATCAGTCTGGAGACGGTGGAGGCGACCCGGGAGGCCGTCAAAGGTGGCTCGGCCGACGCCCTTTTCGGCGATGGTCTGAACCTGTCCTTCTGGCTGCCGAGCGAAGCCGCAGACGGCTGCTGTGCCTTTGCCGGCGGGCCGTGGCTGGAGCCCGGCTACTTTGATGAGGGCATGGCCATTGCAACGCGCCAGGACGACCCGGAACGGGCCGCTGCCCTCACCTACGCCCTGCGCCAGCTTCATCAGAAGGGTATCTACCGCGAGCTTTACCTGCGCTATTTCCCGATGAGCTTTTTCTGATTGTTTCCGGCAGGCTGGCAGCGTGTCAGCTTTTGCCAGCGCTCTTCTTCAGATCTGCCTTTTTCGAACGGTCCGGATTTTTCAGGAACGGGATTGCCAGACTGAAGGGAAACGAATGCGCACGCGGCGTGAGCGCGGCACCGAGCCCGATTTCCATGGTCTCGTGTCCCTGCTCCGGATCTTCAACATAGGTCCCGAACAGACGGTCCCAGATGGCGAGATAGAAGCCGTAGTTGGAATCTGTCTCATGCGGTAGCACCGAATGATGGATGCGGTGCATGTCCGGGGTGACGATCAAAAAGCGTAACGGGCGGTCCAGCCAAAGCGGCAAGCGGACATTGGCATGGCTGAAAACCGCCGAGGCGTTGAGGACGATCTCGAAGATCAACACCGCTTCGACCGGGCCGCCGAGCGCGATGATGACCAGCCCTTTCCAGAGGAACGACAGCAGAATTTCTATCGGGTGGAACCTCAGCGCCGTCGTTGCATCAACCTCGCTATCGGCATGATGCGTGCGGTGAATGCGCCAGAAAAGCGGAACCTTGTGCGATACCAGATGCTGAAACCACACCGCCAGATCGAGCGCGAGAAAGGTGATCACACCCGCCAGAACGCCGGACCAGCCGGGCAGCGCAAAAAGGCCCCAGCCCTTTTCCTGTGCCAGCAGTGCCAGGCCAACGCCGCCCATGGGGAAGATTAGCCGCACCAGCAGGGCATCAAGCAGGACAATAGCCCAGTTGGTCGGCCAGCGTTTCAAACGGCTGCTTTTCAGGCGACGCCGCGGCAGACCGGCCTCCAGCAGAGCCATAATCAGAAAGATGCCGCCGAAACAGGACATGCGAAGCAGGTTGATGTCGATCTGGTCAAACATGGGGTCTTTTGAAACGTCCTGACTAATGCAGCTTGCCACGGTCCCGATGGCACGATAGGGCGGTACAACAATACTCCTGATATCATTTCTTGCCGCTGCGACAGATCACATCATCATGACCGACTTTCTCTGGACCCGCCCCGAAACGTCCCCAATGGCAACCCTTCTGCTGGCCCATGGTGCCGGTGCGGCCATGGACTCGGCCTTCATGAACAAGCTGTCGGCGGCTCTTGCCCGCGAGGGCATTGCAGCGGCACGCTTCGAATTTGCCTATATGGCCGGACGCCGGACTGGCGGCCCGAAAAAGCCACCACCACGGGCCGACAAGCTGATTGCCGAGTTTCAGACTGCCCTGCAGTCCGTCATGAGCGAAACCGACGGCCCGTTGCTGATCGGCGGCAAATCGATGGGCGGCAGGGTTGCCGCGATGCTGGCAGGCGGCGGCTCGCTGCCCGGGCGCGTCAAGGGTGTTGCCTGTTTCGGCTACCCCTTCCATCCCACTGGCAAGGCCGACGCAGAGTGGCGGCTCCAGCCGCTGCAGGACGCCAAGCGCCCGGTTCTGGTGATGCAGGGCGATAGGGATCCTTTCGGCTCCAGGGCTGAGCTTGACGATGTCACCCTGCCCGCTCATGTCAGCCTGTCCTATCTGGAAGACGGCAACCATGACTTCGGCCCGCGCGGCAAGTCTCCGGCAACACTCGACGGCAACATCGCGCTGGCCGCAGAGGCTGTCAGGGCATTTGCGGACGGGTTGGTGCGTTAAGGCCCACCACAGCCCTTGCTATCTACCCGCATGCCCCCTTGCCGGAAGCAGGAGTGGTGACCTTTTGCGCAAGCGGCCCATCCTCCGAGACAGCGCTAAAGCGCTTCCTGAGGATGAGGAAGATGTGGGTGGGACGGCTCAAATTTTGTTGCTGATCGTCATCCTGGGACCACGCGTCCAAAGGACATGAGCATCATTAGCTACAAGTTCGCTTTGTCTCATCCAAGAGACGCTCCCCACCCCAGGCAGTTAAACCGGACAAGCGCAGCGCAGATCCGGTGCCTGCTCACATGACGGCTTGCCGCAGTTGATCTTTGCGCTTCCTCACGAGGAGGCCGTTTTGGCAGAAAAACAGACAAAAGCCCGGACCGTTTCCGATCCGGGCTTTCTTCAATGTGCCTTCGTCCCGGTTACTGACCCGGCTTGCCGTCGAATTCGTAGCGGGCGCTGCAGAATTCGCAGGTGACGATGATCTTGCCGTCCACCGTCATGTGGTCGACATCCTCCTGACTGAAACCAGCGAGCACGTTTTCGATCTTCTCGCGCGAGCAGCTGCACTTGTCGGCCAGCGGCTGCGGTTCGAAGAGGCGGACGCCGCGTTCGTGGAAGAGGCGGAAGAGCAGCATTTCCACGCTGACTTCCGGATCGGTCAGTTCGACATCCTTGACCGTCTCGACCAGCACCTTGGCTTCCACCCAGGCGTCGTCCTCGTCAATTTCATGCGGACGCGTGCCTTCCGGGGCGTCGCCCGGATCTATATCGGCCTGACGCATCCGTTCCGGTGCCTCTGGCAGGAACTGGATCAGGATACCGCCGGCGGTCCAGGTTTTCGCATGGCCTTCGCCTTCCTGGCGGGTGAACAGTTCACCGACCCCAAGACGAACTTCGGTCGGGATCTGCTCTGACCGCTCGAAGTAGCGCCGTGCCACTTCCTCCAGCGACACACCACCCAGCTCCACCAGACCCTGGTAGCGCTGCATGTGCGGGCCCTGGTCGATGGTCATCGCCAGATGTCCATGTCCCAGCAGCGCTTCCTGCGTCGCCTTGCCATCGGCCATCAGGGCCTCAACGTCGCCGGTATCGAAGGTGGCGCAGGCGCGGATCGCATCAGGAGACCTGAAGTCGACCACCAGCATGGACACCGGCCCGTCCGTCTGCGTTTGCAGCGTGAAACGGCCGTCGAATTTCAGCGACGTGCCCAAAAGGCTGGTCAGGACAATCGCTTCCGCCAGCAGGCGCGAGACTGGCTCCGGATAGGCATGGCGGTCCAGAATTTTTTCCAGGACAGGACCAAGCGCGACCGCACGGCCGCGCACATCGAGCCCTTCCACGGCAAAGGGCCGGACAGCGTCCAGCCCTGCAGGCGTAATGCCCAGTTCATCAAGATTAAGTGCCACTTGGCTTGCCTTATGCTGCGCCGAAGCACCAGGCCAAAATGCCCTTTTGGGCATGGAGCCGGTTTTCGGCTTCGTCAAACACAACGGAGTTGGGACCGTCCATGACGTCCGAGGTGACTTCCTCACCCCGGTGAGCCGGCAGGCAATGCATGAACAGGGCGTCCTGGTTTGCCTCAGCCATCAGGCGCTTGTTGACCTGATAGGCGCTGAGAAGATTGTGACGCGATTCCGCATCGTCATCCCCCATGGACACCCAGCAGTCGGTCACGACACAGTCGGTCCCCTTGACTGCCTCATATGGGTCCGTTGTGACCTGAATGGAACCACCCTTGGCGCGGGCGGTCTCGATCAGGTCCATTGGCGGCGCCAACTCGCCCGGCGTCGCGATGCGCAATTCGAAATCAAAGCGCGGTGCGGCGTGAATCCAGGAAGCCAGCACGTTGTTGCTGTCTCCGGTCCAGGCAACACTCTTGCCCTTGATCGAACCGCGATGCTCTTCGAAGGTCAACAGGTCGGCCATGATCTGGCAAGGATGCGAGATCTTTGTCAGGCCATTGATCACCGGCACCGTCGCATTTTCCGCGAGTTCACGCAGTTCGTTGTGATCGAGGATACGGATCATGATCGCGTCGACGAAACGGGACAGCACCCGTGCCGTATCGGCAATGGTCTCACCGCGACCGAGCTGCATTTCCGTGCCGGTCAGCATCAGCGTCTCGCCGCCAAGCTCGCGCATGCCGACATCGAAGGAAATGCGCGTGCGGGTCGACGGCTGTTCGAAGATCATGGCAAGCACCTTGCCAGCCAGCGGCCCGTGGCCGCGATGCACGCCGTTTCGGCTCGACTTGATCTTCCGGCTGATGTCCAGGATGGCGCGCAGTTCGTCGCCTTCGAAATCCGTCAGATCCAGAAAGTTCCGGTAGGTTCCATTTGCGGTCATCAGGCCGCTCCTTCCGCCAATTTCGCTTCCACGGCGACGGCAGCCTGCTCCAGGCGTTCGACAGCAATGGAAATTTCCTCTTCGCTCATGGTCAGTGGCGGCATGATGCGCACCACATTGTCGCCGGCAGGCACTGCCAGGAGACCCGCTTCACGGGCCGCCAGCACATAATCAGCCACCGGCACCACGCATTTCAGGCCGAGTATCAGGCCAGTACCACGCACTTCCGCCAGCACGTCCGGATGTCCATCCACCAGCCCGGCCAGCTTCTGCTTGAAGCTGAGGCCTTTCTGGCGAACACCTTCCAGAAAGCCTTCATCCAGGACGACGTCCAGGACGGCGTTGCCCACCGCCATGGCCAGCGGATTGCCGCCAAAGGTGGTGCCGTGGGTTCCTGGCGAAAGGGCTGCAGCCGCTTCCTCGGTTGCCAGGCATGCGCCCATCGGGAAACCGCCGCCGATCCCCTTGGCAATCGCCATCAGGTCCGGCTCGACACCCGCCCACTGATGAGCGAACAGCTTGCCGGTCCGTCCGACGCCAGTCTGGATTTCGTCGAAGATCAGCAGAATGCCGTTATCGTCGCAGATCTTGCGCAGCGCGCGCAGGAAGTCGGCGGGAATCTCGCGGATACCACCCTCACCCTGTATCGGCTCGATAGCAATCGCCGCCGTCTGCGGACCGATAGCGGCTTTCAAAGCGTCCAGATCTCCGGCCGGCACCTGGTCGAAACCGGGAGCCTTCGGACCGAAGCCTTCAAGATACTTTGCCTGGCCGCCCGCTGCGATGGTCGCGATGGTCCGGCCGTGGAAGGCGCCTTCGAAGGTGATGATGTGAAACCGCTCGGGATCGCCATTGTCATAATGATAGCGGCGCGCGCATTTGATGGCGGCTTCCATTGCCTCGGCGCCCGAATTCACGAAGAGCACCTTGTCGGCAAAGGTTTCCGCACACAAACGCTGCGCCAGCCGCTCACCGTCGGGCATCTGGTGCAGGTTGGACGTATGCCACAGCTTGGCGGCCTGATCCTGCAATGCCTTGACCAGATGCGGATGAGCATGACCGAGTGCGTTGACCGCGATGCCGGAACCGCAATCGAGGAATCGTCGGCCGTCAGTCGTTACCAGCCAGACACCTTCCCCATGATCGAAAGCCAGTTTCGATCTTGCATAATTTCCGAATAGTGCAGTCGCGGACATAACCTCGTTTGTCTCCTTTAAACGCCCTTGCTGTCCCAGCGTCACCCAGACGCCAGGCCGACATCTGAAACAGTTGCCGAAGGGTCAAAACGCAACGTGCCGCCCCGATGAGGCGGCACGTAGCGGCTTTCTTATACACTGCCCGTACCCTGCGCTGTCAATGGAAATGGCGCACAGGACATTTCACCCGTCCGGGAAGGCGGATTTCATAAAATTCTCAATGACCTCGCCATAATTGGGGAAAAGTCGTTTCATCCCCAACTGGTTTGGGTTCGGCGGTTGCCTGACAAATTAACGTTATTGTAACCTCTGAACAATCAAACACGAGATCTCGTGAGGCAAATCACCAAGAGGCACTAGATATGCCATCATTAAGCGTGCTCACGCATGCTTAACACGGGGTTAATGGCCGCAGGACGGTCAAACTAAAGGGTGCGGCGATGAGTTGGACAAACGAACGGGTTGAGCTTCTCAAAAAGCTTTGGGGCGACGGCTTGAGCGCAAGCCAGATTGCAGGCGAACTGGGTGGCGTTACACGGAATGCTGTCATCGGCAAGGTGCACCGCCTTGGTTTGTCCGGCCGCGCCAAGTCCACGTCTTCAAGCGCCAAGCCGCGCCGGCCGCGTACGGCTGCCCCCGCAGCGGGCGCCGCGCCGAAGAAACCAACCCCCACTCAGCCGCAGTCCATCGGCGCAACAGCACTTAAAGCAGACATGGCGCCTGCACCTGTGGCGGAAGCCAAGCCGCGCGTCGAACCGATTGCCGACCTGGTGCCGATCTCCAAGCGTGCGACCATCCTGACGCTGACAGAGCGGACCTGCAAATGGCCGATCGGCGATCCGGCGACCGACGACTTCTACTTCTGCGGCCGCCATTCCGATGCCGGAGTGCCCTACTGCGCCCATCACTGCAAGATCGCCTATCAGCCGGTCGCCGACCGCCGCCGCGACCGCAAGACGATGGCTCAGGCAGGCTGATAGCCTCCAGACAAATCCAGCTCGTAAAAAGCCCGCCGTTTCGGCGGGTTTTTTTGTTTGAGTTTTCCCACGGCCAGGTGCTGCTTCCTATGTGCCGCGTCTCACGAAGGCCGTGTGCGATCGGCTGAACCCGAGTGGCTTCGCTCCGAAAATGCCCCTTCATGGGAACAGAAGGTGACGACACCCTCCAGCTATTGACCATAGCCTGATCGAATGCCTGGCAGCGAAGACGCAGATAACTCTCACAGTCACATAGCCCCTGAAATGCAAAAAAGCCCGCTTGTGGGCGGGCTTTCATCGCGTATTCCGCGCTCTACTCTCAGACAGCTGCAGAGGTGAACTGGTCGTTGAAGGCGTAGCCAGAACCGCGCACCGTGCGGATAGGGTCCTTTGCCTTGCCCTTGTTCAGCGCCTTGCGCAATCGGCCGACGTGGACGTCGACCGTGCGTTCGTCCACATAGACATCATGGCCCCAGACGCCGTCGAGAAGCTGCTCGCGGGAGAAGACCCGGCCAGGCGACGTCATCAGAAATTCCAGGAGACGGAACTCCGTCGGCCCCAGATGAATTTCCTTGGCATTGCGGCGGACACGGTGTGTTTCGCGATCCAGTTCGATATCGCCGGACCGCAGCATGGAAGATACCACTTCCGGGCTTGCCCGCCGCAGGATGGCGCGCACGCGGGCCATCAGCTCCGGCACGGAGAAAGGCTTGACCACATAGTCGTCGGCACCGGTCGACAGGCCGCGGATGCGCTCTGCTTCCTCGCCGCGCGCCGTCAGCATGATGACCGGCAGACGCTCGGTGTCCTCGCGCGCTCTCAGGCGGCGGCACAGTTCAATTCCGGACAGTCCCGGCAGCATCCAGTCAAGCAGCAACAGGTCTGGCAGGCTTTCCCGCAGGCGGATTTCCGCCTCGTCGCCCCGGACACAGGACTCGACCGAATATCCTTCTGCTTCCAAATTGTATCTCAAAAGAAGGCTGAGCGGTTCTTCGTCTTCAACGATGAGCACCTTCGGCATACATCTCGCTCCAATTACAGCAACCGGCGCCAGAGCGCCGGCCGTTCAGATCCTTTGCAAATGCGACAGAAGCCGGCGCTCAGACTGCGCCCGTTTCATCGACCTTTGCCCGGTCTTCCGGCAGACGCTCGCCAGTGACCATGTAGTAGACGTTCTCGGCGATGTTGGTCGCGTGGTCGCCGATGCGCTCGATGTTCTTGGCGCAGAACAGCAGGTGGACGCATTGGGTGATGACGCGCGGATCTTCCATCATGTAGGTCAAAAGCTCGCGGAAGATGGATGTGTAGATCGCATCAACCTCTGCATCGGCTTCCTGCACCCTGCGGGCAGCTTCCGGATCCTTCCGGGTATAGGCATCCAGCACCTGCTTGAGCTGGGACAGAGCCAACTCGGTCATGTGCTCGACGCCGATCGCAAGCTTCTTGGACTGCAAGCCGCTGTCGATGGCGATCACCCGCTTGGCAACGTTCTTCGCAAGATCGCCGACACGTTCCAGGTCGTTGGCAATGCGGGTGGCAGCGGTGATTTCGCGCAGGTCCTGCCCCATCGGCTGACGGCGAACAATCAGCTCGATCAGCTTCACTTCAAGTTCGTTGTAAAGGTTGTCCAGACGGACATCGCCTTTGATCGTCGCCTTGGCAAGCTCCAGGTCCTGCGACACCAGTGCAGAGACCGCATCGGCAAAGGCCTTCTCGGCAATGCCGCCCATTTCGGCGACCTTGCCGGCCATGGCCGTCAGTTCGTCATCGTAAGCCGTGACTGTATGTTCAGACATCGTGTGTCCCCTTCAGAAACCTAAAAAATGCTTAGCCGAAGCGGCCCGTAATATAGTCCTGCGTACGCTTGTCCTTCGGATTGGTAAAGATGTCCTGCGTCAGACCTTCCTCAACCAAAATACCCAGATGGAAAAACGCGGTACGCTGAGACACACGGGCAGCCTGCTGCATCGAGTGGGTCACGATCACGATGGTGAAGTTTTCGCGCAGCTCGTCGATCAGCTCTTCCACCTTCGCGGTCGCGATGGGGTCAAGCGCCGAGCACGGTTCATCCATCAGGATCACTTCCGGGCTCACGGCAATCGCACGGGCGATGCACAGACGCTGCTGCTGACCGCCCGACATACCGGTACCCGGCTCGTCCAGACGGTTTTTGACTTCTTCCCAAAGCCCGGCCTTCTGCAGGCTGGAGGCCACGATTTCATCCAGCTCGGACTTGCTGCGAGCCAGTCCGTGGATCCGAGGGCCGTAGGCGATGTTGTCATAGATCGACTTCGGAAACGGGTTCGGCTTCTGGAACACCATGCCGACCTTCGCGCGCAGTTGCACCGGATCGACCTTGGGGTCGTAGATATTCTCGCCGTCGATCTTGATCGAGCCTTCGACACGGCAGATGTCGATGGTATCGTTCATCCGGTTGAGCGTGCGCAGGAAGGTCGACTTACCACATCCGGAGGGGCCGATGAAGGCCGTCACGGACCGCGGCTGGATTTCGATGTCAACGTCTTTGATGGCGTGCGTATCGCCATAATAGACCTGCACCTTTTTCGCGGAAATTTTGCTTTCGGTCATGGTTTTCGCCTGTTCAAAATTCGGCATCTCGTTCATCGGAGCAATCCTTACCAGCGGCGCTCAAACCTGCGGCGCAGGATGATAGCGATAATGTTCATGGTCATGAGGAACACCAGCAGAACAATGATCCCGCCCCATGCGCGCTCATAGAATGCCGGATCGGCGCGTTTCGCCCATTCGTAGATCTGGGCCGGCATGGCCGAGTTCGGAGAGAAGAAACCGGCTGCCACACCATCGGGGAAGTTGGAGGCGATGAAGCCGACCATCCCGATCAGAAGCAGCGGAGCGGTTTCACCAAGGGCCTGCGCCAGACCGATGATCGTACCCGTCAGAATGCCCGGCATGGCCAGCGGCAGCACATGGTGGAAGATCGACTGCATCTTGGATGCCCCGATCCCGAGTGCCGCGTCGCGGATGCTCGGCGGAACCGCCTTCAGCGAGGCGCGGGTGGAGATGATGATCGTCGGCAGCGTCATCAGCGACAGCACCAGACCACCGACGAGCGGTGCGGACTGAGGCAGATGCATGAACTGGATGAACACCGCCAGGCCGAGGATACCGAATACGATGGACGGTACCGCGGCCAGGTTGGAGATATTCACCTCGATGAGATCGGTAAACTTGTTCTGCGGCGCGAACTCTTCCAGATAGATGGAAGCGGCGACACCAATCGGCAGTGACAGAAACAGCACCACCAGCATCATGAACAGAGAGCCGATCATGGAGGCCCCGATGCCGGCCTGTTCCGGGCGGCTGTCGGACGCATCGGTTCCGGTGATGAAGGCCCAGTTGAAACGCTTCTCCAGAAGGCCGGCAGACTGCATCTGGTCTGCCAGATCCAGGTGCGCAGCGTCCAGGTTCTTGTCTTCGGCAAGATCTTCCCGCTTGACGCGGCCCTTCAGGTAGCCGTCAACGCGGGACGAGGCGATCAAATCGAAAGTGACGGTCGAGCCGATCTTGTCCGGATTGGCGAGCACATAATCGCGGACCGTTGCTGCGGCACCTGAGGAGAACAGCTTCTCCATGTCCTTGGCCGACATATCGGTGGTGATCTTGTCACCGGCGAGTTCCCTGGCGAAGGCGTCGACAATGATGGCCCGGTATTTGGACGTCTTGACCACCGACTTTTCCGCGGCGGCAATCTGCTCCTGGTTGAGCGGCACATCCACCTTGATGAAGGTCTGGCTGAAGGCGCCGAGACCGTTGGAGAGGATCGCCCACAAGAGCGCGATAAGGAAGAACAGGCCAATGCCGATGGCAATGATGCCATAGAGCTTGAAGCGGGCTTCGGCGGCGTTGCGCTTCCTGGTCAGCGGATCGAGTTCGAGGATCGAGGTGATCCTGTTCGGGGCCGGAGCACTGGTCTTGCCCGACGGAGGCGTAAGGGTCGTGTCGGTCATTAGTCGTACTGCTCCCGATATTTGCGCACGATGTAGAGCGCGAAGATGTTGAGCCCCAGAGTCACGACAAACAGGGTCATACCGAGCGCGAAGGCGACCAGCGCTTCCGGGGAGGCAAAGTCGTTGTCGCCGGTGAGCTGGCTGACGATCTTCGCGGTCACGGTGGTCATCGCTTCGAGAGGGTTCATGCTGAGGCGGGCAGCGGCCCCGGCCCCCAGTACCACGATCATGGTTTCGCCGATGGCGCGAGAAGCCGCCAGCAGGATGGCACCGACGATACCCGGCAGGGCCGCCGGCAGAATGACCTGCTTCACCGTTTCGGAATGGGTGGCCCCAAGGCCGAGGGAGCCGTCGCGCATGGCCTGGGGCACGGCGTTGATGATGTCGTCGGAGAGGGAGCTGACGAAGGGGATCAGCATGATGCCCATGACCGCGCCTGCGGTGAATACCGAGGAAGCGCCTGACATCCAGCTAACGCCGAGCGCACCGCCGGAGCCGAACAGGTTCATCAGGAGCGGGCCGACCGTCAGCAGCGCGAAGAGACCGTACACGATGGTCGGAATACCGGCCAGGATCTCGAGCAAAGGCTTGGCAACGGCACGCACGTGCGGCGTTGCATATTCCGACAGATAAATTGCGGCGAACAGGCCGATCGGCACGGCAACAGCGAGTGCGATCAGAGAAATATACATGGTCGCCCAGATCAGCGGCACGATACCCAGCTCCGATCCGCCGCCGAAGCTCGGCGACCAGGTCAGGCCAAAGAAGAAATCCGCGGCCGGATAAAGCCGGAAGAACTCCACCGTGTTGAAGATCAGCGACAGCACGATGCCAACGGTCGTCAGGATAGCAATGGAAGCGGCCGCGATGAGGATGTAGCGGACAACCGTTTCCACCACATTGCGGGCACGGAAATCCTTGTTGGTACGCAGGACTGCGACGGCGAAACCGATCAGACCGGCCGCCAGAACGACGATGGACCGCAGCAGCAGGCCGGTGCCGGAGATGCTGCGGTAGGTCTGTGCCGCCCGCAGCGTTTCGGCGGTCACCTCAGAACCGAGTGCGACACCGATCTCGCCGAGACGGCTGCGCACGTCGGTCAGCTCGATACGTATGGATGACGCCGTGTCAGCCGACATAGCGCCTTTAGACACGGCAAGGTCGAGCCCCTCGGCAACACGAACGACGTCGCTCATGACAAGGTCGAGCGAGCTTGCGGCAATGGTCTCTTCGGAAATCTTGGAGGATACCTGACTGTCCAGAACGATCGGCTGGATGATCAGCCAGGCAATGAGCAGCAGGAGGGCCGGCACAAGTATGGAAACGACGACATTCCAGCCGTAGTAGCCAGGCAGGGAATGAAGCTCTCGCGAATCCCCTCCGGCAGAACTTAACGCTTTTCCGCGGCCGACTATGTATCCGGCGGCAGCCAGAACCAGCAGCGCAATAAGAATATAGGGAAGTGACATAGGGCGACCCAACCGGCAAAGAAGAAAGAAAGGGCGGCCGAAGCCGCCCTTTCGGAAAGATGTGCTTAGTTGCCCATCGTTTCTTCGGCTTCAACGGAAGCCTGCGTAGCGGCAAGCTCCGGATCGGAAACCAAGCCATACTGGGCCAGCGGGCCATCCGGGCCAGCGATTTCGTCAGAAACGAAGAACTGAGCGTATTCTTTCAGGCCCGGGATCACGCCGATGTGCGCCTTCTTGACGTAGAAGAACAGCGGACGGGAAACCGGATACTCACCCGATGCGATGGTTTCGGTGGAAGGAGCAATACCGTCCATCGTCGCCACTTTGAGCTTGTCGGTGTTGTTCTCGTAGAAAGCCAGGCCGAAAACGCCAACGCCGTTCGGGTTGGAGTCGATGCGGGCCAGGGTCTCGGTGTAGTCGCCGTCGATGTCCACAGACTTGCCGTCGGTGCGAACTGCGATGCAGGCGTCTTCAGCGTCGTCTTCGGACATGCCGCTGTCGATCATGGCCTTCAGAGCGCCGGATTCTTCACAACCGACAGCCAGAACTTTTTCTTCGAACACTTCACGGGTGCCGTGCTTGGTGCCCGGGATGAAAGCAGCGATTTCTGCGTCCGGCAGAGATGCGTCAACTTCGGACCACTTGGTGTACGGGTTGTCGACGATCTGACCGTCCTTCAGGACTTTCGGCGCCAGAGCGTTGAACCACTGAACCTGGGTGAATTCGTTGAATGCCGGGCCGTTTTTCTGGGAAGCGAAAACGATGCCGTCGTAGCCGATGCGGACTTCGATGATGTCCTTCACGCCAGCTTCGGCACAAGCCTTGATTTCCTTCTCGCGGATCTTGCGGGAAGCGTTTGCAATGTCGATGGTGTTCTCGCCAACGCCGGTGCAGAACTTCTTCAGACCAGCAGAGGAGCCGCCGGATTCAACGACCGGGGTCGGGAAGTCGGTGTTTTCGCCAAATGCTTCAGCAACGATGGAAGCATACGGAAGAACCGTGGAGGAACCGGCAATCTGCACCTGGTCGCGAGCCTGAGCCGAACCAGCGAATGCAGTGGAAGCAACGGCAAGAGCAGTTGCGCTAACGAGGGTCGTAAATTTCACTTGACCACTCCCTTTGAATGTCAAGGTTTCTAGATGATCACCGCGCTTGGATCTGCACGAGCGATGCGGGGAACCTAGGCTCCACGGATGAGAGTTCTATGACAGTTCTTTTTCAGTTTTGTGACAATTTAAGTCGTTGAAATTTATCAATAAAACCCTCTGATTGACGGTTTTGTGTCGCAAACGGTCATAAAAAGAGGCGTCAGAGCGCACAAGGTGCACCTCTTATCGACCTCAGCAAAGTTGCCAATGAACCTTTTTAGCCAGCCGCACCGCTCGCAAGGCCAACCAGGCAGCCTCTTGGGCACCTGACGCGGCGGCTGGGAGGGGTGTGTGCGGCCTGTGTTGGCCTGACCATGGATGCAATGCCTGTTGTGCCAGTGTCTCTGCAGCTTCCTGCCTGCATTTTTCGGCGGACAAGGGAATCAGTCCCCTGGTCGCGAGATGTCCGTCATCGTTCCGGGCATCGTCTCTGGTGAAAGCAGACATGTTCCTTCCGGGCGTAGAAAAAGTGGGCGTGATCCGGAACGCCAGGTCTTCCTGCCGGCGGGTCGCCTGGCCAGTTACAAAAGGCTGTTCCGATCTTGCCGGGCAATCTGCTGGAGGCTTCCCGCCTCAGGAAATCGAGACTTGCCTGTGCGGTCTCACGCAGAGATCTTCTCTGGTAGACCTGCCGCGTCCTCGGTGGCGGGCAAACTGACCGTGAAGGTCGCCCCCTGCCCCTGCTCGCTTTCCACGTCCAGTCGGGCGCGGTGGCGCGTCAGGATGTGCTTCACGATCGCAAGCCCAAGTCCGGTGCCTTTCATCGCGCGGCTCGATTCTACATCGACCCGGTAAAACCGCTCCGTCAGGCGGGGCAGATGTTCCCGCGGAATGCCCTCGCCGTAATCGCGCACTGACAGTTGCCAGAACGAAGCCTCCTGGGGCGCAGGCGATTTCGCGAGACCAACGTCAACGAACTTGCCGTCGTGCCCGTATTTCAACGCGTTCTCTATCAGGTTTTCCGTCACCTGGATCAGCTCGTCCCGGTCGCCCTTGATCTTCACAGGGGTATCGGGAAGCTGAAGCCGGATCTCGACCCCCATGTCGGACGCAAGTGGCGACAGCGCATCGCTCGTATGCCGCACGATCTCCGACAGGTCGACGTCGTTCGCGGGACGGACATGGGCCTTCAGCTCAATCCGCGAGAGGGACAGGATGTCATCGATCAGCCTGCGCATCCGGCCAGCCTGGTCCAGCATTATCGACAGAAACCTGTCCCGCGCATCCGGGTCGTTGCGGGCTGGGCCCTGCAAGGTTTCGATGAAGCCTGTCAGCGAGGCCAGGGGTGTGCGCAGTTCGTGGCTGGCATTTGCCACAAAGTCGGTGCGCATGCGTTCCAACCGGCGGTTCTCGGTCAGGTCCTGGATCACCACAAGAATGAAGTCCGGTAGCTTGGAAACTTTTTCCTGCCCACCGCTGCCGGGCATGTAGATCGGCGAGATATGGGCCTCGTACCAGGTTTCGGTCGGCACCTTCTCGATCCAGCTTATCTTCTCCGCCTCACCAGTGGCGCAGACACGGTCGAAGGCTTCCAGCAGCGAAGGCGCGCGGAGCGAGAAGGACAGAGGATCTCCTGGCTTCACGCCTTCATAGATCGACAGGGCTCGCTTGTTGACATAACGCGTGATGCCGCGCCCGTCGGCAACGAAACAGGGTGTCGGAAGCGCATCGACGGTGACCTTCATGCCGGTCCCCGGCCACATCCTGCGGATTTCCCGCTGAGCATTCAGCTTGACCCTGCGGCTCGACGACTTGCCGGGAACGAAACAGGCGACGACAACCATTGCCGCCATGACCAGCAGCCCCGTCGTCAGCGGCACTTCGTGCAGGATGACCGCACCGGTGATCGCGGCAAGCGCGAACAGCAGCACCCAGCGAGCTTCGCGGAGTCTGGTCAGGGGCGATACAGCCTGCCGATCTTCAGCGGGCTCTTCGATAGGCGAAGGCGGTAGGGTCATAGACAGTCGAGCGAATTCTTTTCAGCGATTTGGTCTCCCGAGTGCACACACTATTTCGACGTCTCAGTAAATGCGCAAGGCCGGAATAGGGAGATCGGGACAGCATGGAAACACTCCCCTAACATGGGAAGCATGTCATCCCGGCGACAAAGAGAGACTTTCGGGCAAGAGCGCTCTAGGGCGCTTGAAGATGGCGAGCGATGTCCGCTTGCAGGGCTGAAAAGGAGGCCTGCCGGTCAGCGGGTTTGCGGCAGGGGGTGTCTGGCGGCTGCCTTCAGATTATTCAGAATGCGCGGCCAGCCGTCAGCCCGGCACATGCGTTCCAGATAATCCGTCCCGGCTTCGCCATGCCTCAGAAACTCGCTATGGACGATTTCCAGGCGCGTGCTGTCTCCCGCGTCACGGAAGTTGACCATGACACGGCTTGCTGTTGCGGGATCCGCGACTTCCTCGCCATCGCGGCTGACCTGCCAGGCAAGCCGGATGTAAAGCGGCGGCTCGAGAGACAGGACCGTTCCCCAGATCCTGTGCTGTCCATTGGCGTCGATCTCATAGCAGCTCCCGCCGGCGTGAGGATCGATCCCTGCCTGTGCCTTGCCTTCGCCCGCATCCTTGAACGGAGAGGTCCACCACAGGTCGAGCCGGTCGACAAACAGCGAAAACGCCTGAGCCCGTGGGAGATTCAACATGCCTTCGACCCGGCACTCGGTGTCATGTGTCATTTTTTTCCGTCAAATTCGTTCTTCCCAACCCCAAACGCACTGTTTCACATTTGGGCCCGGCTTGGCAAAGTAGCGCTTCCCTAGCCGATTCAAACGTCAGATACATGACGTGCAGATCCACCCGGATACCGCCGAAACACTTGCCCGCAGGCACAAACGAACCGGAGACAACATGAAGCATGATCGCGCGTTCGATCCGCACTATGGAACCGCCGTCGAAGTGATGCCGGGCGTGCGCCGGCTGACAGTAAACAATCCGGGACCTTTCACCTTTCATGGCACCAACAGCTACCTTCTGGGAACCAGCCGGCTGATCTGCGTCGATCCCGGACCTGCCCTGGAAGGCCAGGTGGAGACCATTCTGAAAGCCGCACAAGGCGCCCCCATCGAGGCGATCCTGGTCACGCACACGCATGTGGATCATTCACCGGGCGCGCGGCTTTTGAAAGAAAGGACCGGTGCGCAGATCATCGGATGCGGGCCGCACCGGCCGGCACGCGAGCTTCTGGAAAACGAGGTCAATCCGCTCGACGCCAGCGGTGACAAGGACTACGCGCCAGACCGATTGCTGGAAGACGGCGAGATATTCGAGGCTGCCGGCATCTCGCTGGAAACCGTTGCCACCCCCGGCCACACGTCCAATCACCTGTGCTTTGCCCTCACTGGCGAGCCGGTTCTACTGTCTGCGGACCATGTCATGGGCTGGTCGACATCGGTGGTCGCCCCGCCAGACGGCAGCATGCGGGACTACATGGCCTCCATCGACAAACTGCTGGACCGCACCGAAGACATCTATCTGCCCGGGCATGGCGGCATGGTCCAAAACGCGATCAACTATGTCCGCGCGCTAAAAGGACACAGGCTCAATCGCGAGGCCTCTATCCTGCGGGAACTGGAGAAAGGTGAAACATCGATCCCGGAAATCGTTTCGGTGCTTTATGCCGCCGTCGATCCGGCGCTGCATCCCGCAGCTCGTCTGTCGGTATTCGCACATCTGGAAGACCTTGCGGACCGTGGCCGCGTCGAGGCCAGCCCGGAGGTGTCTCTCACCGCCCGCTACCGTCTTGCCGGTTGAGCCTGCGAACGGTCAGCCTTCAAGATCGACCGCATCAAGACCTTCGGCAACCGGCGCGTCCTCATCCTCGTAATACGGTTTGAAGCTCGGTAGTGGAATTGTCTCGCGCAGATCCTCAACCGGTTCGACCGGCAGATCCTCTTCCACCTCTGTCTCATCGACGGACAGTCTTGCCAGATCGCCATAGGTCTCCAGCAGCACCCGGTCGATTTCGCTGAAGACCAGACGGATGCGATCCGCATTGTCGGTCAGGTCCTTCAGCGGTGTGCGTGAGCGTGAACGCACATCAAGCAGCGCCCCAACCGAATCCGGGCGAATGCGCAGGACGATGTCGTGTTTCAATCCCAGGATCTGCGAGGTGCCCTCTGCCTGGAGAAAGGTCGGAGCGTCGAGGAGGTCGGGCGGCAATTCGCCAACCACCTGCCAGTTCAGCGCTTCAAGCGCCTTGGCAGCGGCCGCATGCAACTGGGCTGTGGAAATACGGTACCGGCGGGGAACGATGTCGGGATACAGGCGGTCTTCCGCCGAAGAGCCCGCTTCGCTCAGTTCCGACCCGGCGCCCGAATAGGCTGCCATACTCGGCAAGACGTCTTCCACAAGCATGGTGTTCAACCAGTCGAGAAATGGCTGATTGTCGGAAATGACCGTCGTTTCCAGGCTGGGGGGATCGGTACGATTGGTGGCCAGGTCGCTCGCGCCTGCATGCATCACCAGCATGCCGACAACCAGTGCAGGCGTCGCAAGC
The DNA here is from genome assembly GCF_008107695.1 of Stappia sp. BW2. Lineage (GTDB taxonomy): Bacteria > Pseudomonadota > Alphaproteobacteria > Rhizobiales > Stappiaceae > Roseibium. Next base: position 920,596 of record NZ_VIRG01000066.1, read on the forward strand.
GCCAGTGCCCCCAGGAACAGCCCGGTAAGCGCTGCCGGCACACCAGGTCCGCCATAGGTCCAGATCCGGTGAAAGCTGAACAGCGCAAGCAGAATGGCGCCGAGCGCAATCGTTGCCGCCGCAATGAGCGACAGAACGAAGACATCCGCCTCGATGAGACCGAACCGTTTTGCCAGAAAAGCAATTGCCGCAAGCGCCAGCGCCACGGAGCCAGCCGTACGGCTTGCCGGTGCTGAAGCTGTTTTGTAAACGGCGTAGCGCTTCATCAGACCCTATCTCACCTGGCCTGCCGCATCGACGCGGAAGGCTTTCCACCTGATTGTTTCTTCGTTTACAGCCAAATTGTCAAAAATGAACTTCACTTCGACGGTGAACACATCATACATTCCTTCTGTGTAAACGATAAACGTGCAAGCAAGACACGCCGGAATGACAGTTTCAAATCGGGGCAAGGCATGACCGGATTGCGGTCCCGCCGTACGGCGAATGAACCGGAGCACAGCGCAACCGGTGACGCAAAACAAAAAGCGTTTTCACCTTTTGGCCTGTTCCGGCCGGGCTCAGCCAATATCTGCCTGTGTCACTTGCTGGTGCTGACGCTGCTGCTGTCGCCCATCGCTCTCGTGTTTGCGTTCCTCTATGCCGAGACTGGTGGCCACTGGCAGCAGACGCACTATCATTATCTGCGCACGACGATTGCACTTCTGGTCATCGGCCTGAGCGCAGGCGGTCTGATGATCCTGCTTGGAGCGGCGATTTCCTCGGTACTGATGCTCGTCGGACTGGTCCTTTGCACCGCGACGGTGCTGCTCATTTTTGCCCGGTCACTGCATGGTTTCTACAGGGCTCTGCGCGGTTTTCCGCTGCGCAATCACCAAAGCTATTTCATATGAACCACCAGTCATATACTTGCCGAGTTCGCAGCCACGCCTAATTCGTAAAGAAATAATTACCGTAATACTTCAAATCCATCCCGGATTCGTTACATCTTGTTATTGTTTTTGACTGGCTGATTTCCGCCAATGAGCGCATGATTTTTAACATCCGCTGCGGATATCGGCTGAAAGGCGTGTTTTACGCCTTCCGTTTGCCGCAATTGGATAACAAACGCACTCCGCCCGCGAGCCAAGTAAACTTTAACCCAGAGAGCGGGCACTGGAAGAGACAACGGACGAGACAAATGTCTGAGCAATCTGCAAGCCGCCCTGCCCCGAAGCAAAACGCTGACGCGAAGCTTGTCAACCTCTACAAGCCCGTCGGCATCGCAGCCCTCAATGCAGCTGCCCTTTGCAAGAATTCAGGCACGGCAGCGAAGAAGAAAAACTGAGCAGCCGCTCCCGATGCGTCCTGCGCCCGGAACCGCTGCTGGCTTCCTTGAAGTCAGCCCGCCGCGGCGTTGAAAGACGCTTGGTCACGGCCGGCATGACCGGTCAAGGATAGTGCTTGGACATGCAATCGGCCACGATTGAATGTCCGCCGTCAGGAAGCGGCTGTGCCTCATGGGCACCCGAAAAATCACATCTTTCAGGTGGTTGCCGTCTCTCCATCTGTTGGGCAAACTGCCGCCGAAAAGGGCGCGGTCCGCGTCCCCCGGCGGAGATTCCCTGAATGATCATTGCCTATTGCCCAACGGTGAAAGGGCTGGAGCGTATCGAGCTTTCCTCTGGTGCACCCTTGCCGTCAACGTCCGTGTGGATTGACCTGATCGCCCCGACACAGGAAGAGCAAAAGGCAGCGGAAAAGCTGATGGGCGCGGAAATCCCGACCCGGGACGAGATCGCTTCCATCGAAACATCCGAAAGGCTTTATCTGGAACCGGGCGCCGTGGTGATGACCGCGCAGCTCCCCATTGCCACCCAGATGATCGACCCGGCACTTTCGTCCGTCACCTTCGTCATCAATGCCAAGCGGCTCGTCACGGTCCGTTATGGCGAACCGAAATCCATCGCCCTTCTGTCGCGCAGGGTTCAGGCCGATTCCGGCATCGCCCACAAGGGAACGGCTGTTCTGTTCGCGATGCTCGACATCATCGTCGACCGCTGCGCCGACGAAATGGAAAGCGCCTCGGCCCGGTATGACACGCTGGCGGTGCAGGTTTTCGGCGACGGCCTCAACATGCGCAAGACCGCAAGCTATCAGATCGCCATCAAGCAACTGGGGCAGATCGGCTTGCATGTGTCCAAGATGCACGATGTCTGCACCAGCCTGTCGCGGATGCTGCTTTATCTCAGCACACATGCCAAACGGCTGAACCTGAACGAGGAGCAGGAAGCCGACTGCAAGATGTTCGGCAGAGACATCCATTCCATCAAGGAACATGGCGATGCGCTGGACAACAAGCTGTCTTTCCTGCTGGACGCGACGGTCGGTCTCGTCTCGCTGGAACAGAACCAGATTTCAAAGATCTTTACCGTCGTCAGCGTGATCTTCCTGCCGCCCACGCTGATCGCGTCGATCTACGGCATGAACTTTGCCAACATGCCCGAATTGAATTGGCAACTCGGGTTTCTTTTCTCACTGGGACTGATGGTGACGTCCGTGGCGTTGACCTACATCTTCTTCCGCTGGAAGCGCCTGCTTTGATCCGCCGAACCGTCCGGCTCTGCCCAGTTCTCTGACTTGCCTTTGCAGACGCCTTACGGATAAAGGCGCGCCTTGCTCCAGGGCTGATCGGCGGATGCGCGGGTGAATTGCACCCGGTCATGCAGCCGGAACGGCCTGTCGTGCCAGAACTCGATGGAAACTGGCATCAGGCGCATGCCAGACCAATGGTCCGGGCGCGGAATATCGCCGATACCGAACTTGGCGGTGTATTTCGCCACTTCCTTTTCCAGTGCGAAACGGCTTTCCAGAGGCCGGGACTGCCTGGATGCCCAGGCGCCGATCCGGCTGCCTCGGGCCCGGGAGCGGTAATATTCGTCCGCTTCCTCGTTCGAGACCTGTTCGACGAGACCCCGGATGCGCACCTGGCGACGCAGTGACTTCCAGTGAAAACACATGGCGGCCTTGCCGGCCGAGAGCAGCTCCTGCCCCTTGGCGCTTTCGAAATTTGTGTAGAACACGAAGCCGCGTTCGTCGAAATCCTTCAGGAGAACCATACGCACATTTGGCAGGCCATCTTCATCGACGGTCGACAGCGCCAGGGCGTTGGGATCGTTGGGCTCCGAAGCTTTTGCGTCCTCAAGCCATTCTGCAAAAAGCTCAAATGGTTTCGCTACCTCTGTAAAGTCACCTTTTGTTAACTCTTCAGGGGGATCTTTAAGGTCTGTCATCGGTAACCTGTCGAAGGAAACGACAGCCTTGAGAGCGGCGCAAAAAGCCGGACCGGGGGGCTGCCTTAAAAAATGTATCGTATGCGTTCATATACTGCCGAGCACATAAAGATCCAACCCTTTGCGGCACTTTGCCTGGCAATTGCAACCGCACTTGGCGGATGCAGCCAGATATCCGTACCGGTGGGCAGCAACAACATCGATTCTCCCACTCTCCTGACCGGCTCCATTCCGTCCGTGTCGGATGTCGCCTACGCTGATATCAACGACGACGACCGGTCGGTCATCGCCGAGAACCTCGACACCATCAGCCCGGACCTTGCCGCCGGAAAGCCGATAGATTCCCTTTCGCTGACGTGGCTCAATTCGATCAGCGGAAATTCGGGCACCTTGTCGAGCATCAACGCGTCCAGCTTCAGCGAGACCGGCTGCCTTGGCTTCAAGACAACCGCGAATACCATTGTCGGCATCAAGCTTTACAGCGGAACGGCCTGCCGGGACGTGACGCAGAAATTCGCTGTCACCAGCCTTAACGTCGCCGACGCTTGAACCCTGACGAAAACCAGCTAAAACCGGAAGGTTCTCAAGTCCAAGGTCAGGGTCTGGAATTTTTTCCTATCCATCCCGATATAGAGGACAAGTCCGGTCAATCATGACCTGCTTCACTTGCACGCTTCGTTCGGCTTGCCGAACACAGCAGTGCGCGGGTCAGACTGCCGGAAAATCTTAGGAACCTGGTGAGACGAATGCGTGATCCCTACAGCGTTCTCGGGGTGGCAAAATCTGCCAGCGAGAGCGAAATCAAGAAGGCCTTTCGGAAGCTGGCCAAAAAGTACCATCCGGATCAGAACAAGGATGATCCGAAGGCGGCGCAGCATTTTTCCGAAGCAAATCAGGCTTACGAAATTGTCGGCGACAAGGAAAAGCGTGCCAAGTTCGACCGTGGCGAAATCGACGCGGAAGGCAAGCAGCGCTATCAGTCGCACGGTTTTGAGGGCTTTTCCGGTTATGAAGACTTCGGCGGCGCCCGTACCCACAAGACGTCCCAGGCCGGCGGCGGCAGTTTCGACGACATTTTGAACGACATTTTCGGCAGCTTCGGCGGTGGCCGTGGGCGTGCCGGAGCGGGAGCCGGCCCCGGCGGCGGTTTCGGCGCGGGAGCCCGTGCCAAGGCACCGCCCAAGACGAAGGGTGCCAATGCGGAACTCGTCGCGCGGGCTTCGCTGGAAGACATCGTCAACTCCGGCAAGACCCAGGTCACGCTCCCAAGCGGCAAGGCGGTGAACGTCACCCTGCCCAAGGGCGTGGTCGAGGGCGAAAAGATCCGGCTCAAGGGCCAGGGGCATCCGGGTGAAAACGGTGGCCCCGCAGGCGATGCCTTGGTCGAGATCCGCTTCAAGCCGCACAAGCTTTTCGACGTGAAGGACTCCGACCTTCATCTCGATCTACCGCTGACGCTTTATGAGGCTGTTCTGGGGGCGAAAGTGCGCACTCCGACCCTGTCCGGAGCAGTCAACCTGACCATTCCGGCCAATGCCTCAAGCGGCAAGACCATGCGGCTGAAGGGCAAGGGGCTGCCGACCAAAAACGGTGGCCATGGCGACCTTCTGGTGAAACTGCAGATCGTGATGCCGCCGCATAGCGATGACGAGCTGGACACGCTCATGCGGGCCTGGAAGGAAATCACTCCCTACCGCGCACGCGGTCCGGAATTCGACTAGGTCGCGTCCTCCTCAACGCGGTGACGTTTCCTTTCGCCCCGTCAGTGATCACTGGCGGGGCGATTTTGTTCGGACCCAATCACTTCACCCGTTTTTTCTTTCTCCTTCACGGTCAGACCTTGCAAATATATAACTAGTTATATATCCAGTTATACAATTGGAGGGACCCATGAGCGAAGATGTCCTGCGCGCCCTTGGTTACGCCACACTGGGCAGCCGGCTGAAGCGGATCGGAGAAATTCTGCAGGCACAGACACAGACCGTTGCCGCCGAGCTTGCCGGCACGGACCTGCCGACGCCGCACAATCCCGTACTCGCCGCACTTGATCGGCAAGGGCCATTGAGTATCGGTGATTTGGCCAAGGCGATCGGCCAGAGCCAGCCGGGCGTGACCCGAATGATCAACAAGATGAAATCGGACGGACTGGTTGAGGCTTCCGCCTCCCATAAGGACCGGCGCGTGACGACAATCGAGCTGACCGACAAGGGCGAAGCCCTGGTTGCCCACCTACAAGAGACGCTTTGGCCTGCCATCACTCTGGCTGTTGCCGATGCCTGCGACGGCCTGGAAGGCCCTCTGCTTGATCAGCTTGCTGCTCTGGAGGACGCCCTGGCCATGCGGCCGCTTTCCAGCCGCTGCAAGGACAAGCCTTTGCAGGCCTGGAGCAGCCTGCAATCCCACCCGGAGGGCGCATCATGATCAGGCACGTCTGGCAAGGTTGGACGGAACTCATCACCACCATGTGTTTCCACTCGGCAGACAATATCATTCACCGCGCCTCGGTCGCCGGATTACGCATGTGGTTACCGTCCCCAGACCGCCCGGACGGTCCTGAAACGACGGGATCTGGTTTCACAGCACAATGAGCATCAAGATGCACGCAGTTATCAATGAAACGGGGCGGGACAGCCGCCTGAACCGGGTTGTGTGGTCAGCGCTGACCAGCCGGCAGGCGCAATTCAGCCAGGGTGGCAACCTTGCCCGTCGTTTCGATCCGGCCATCTCTCCCTTTGCCGCAGCAGCGGACAACTCGCCTGAAGCATTGGCTGCCCTGGCGGAGCTGATCCAAGCGGGTGACGACCGGGTCTATCTTCTGCAGGCAGACGACATCGCCCTGCCCCCTAACCTTGAAGCGGAGGTTACTGCGGCAGGTGTTCTCATGGTGGAAGTTTCGCCGTCAGCCGGGCCATCTGCCTCAACCCCTATCGTGGGCCTTGGCGAAGCCGATGTGCCGGAAATGGTCGAGCTTGCAACGCTGACGAAACCGGGGCCGTTCACCGCGCGAACACCGGAGCTGGGGACCTTCTTCGGGATCAGACAGGACGGCCGCCTGGCGGCGATGGCTGGCAGCAGGATCAATCTCGACGGCTATACGGAAGTCAGCGGAATCTGCACACATCCGGACTTCCGCGGAAGGGGGCTGGCGTCCGAGTTGTCTCTTCATGTGGCAAACGTCATCAGGAGCCGGGGCGACACCCCGTTCCTCCATGCCTATGCGGACAATCACGGAGCGATCGCACTCTACCGGAAGCTTGGTTTCGAGATCCGGCGAGAGGTCAATGTAGCCGTGGTCAAGCGCAAGGCTCAGGCCGATCCAGCCTGATCCGCCGCAGGAGGGCTGCGCCGGTCTCTGTCTTCCTGAAACCGGGCACGACGCTGGCGCAGGTATTTTGAAGCCGACCGGTAATGGCTGGGTCCGGCGGCTTCCGCCCAGCGGCCCGTCGTCCATTTGTTGTTGGAGCCTTTCATCGGCCCGCCGTAAAGCTCTTCCTCGTCCAGGTTTTCGATCAGGGCAAGCAGTTCAACGTGATTGCTGTCCAGAAGCGAGCGCACTGACTGCCACGACAGACCGGATTGCTTCTGCCGAAGATCGGCATTGTATCTGGTCGTCTCGTTCCACTTGTACCCTTTTGCCGGAAACCAGACGGGCCTGCCAGCCTGTCCATCCCGATACCAGGCCAGAAACAGGTCGATCCAGTGCGCCCTGTGGCCGACGATGTCCTTCGGCGAAATGCCGTCCGCATCCTTTTCAAGGCGCAGCATCGCGGGCAGGTCATCGAGAAGCGTTTGTAGCTTTGAAAACTCGCGCTCGCTTGCGGCAAGTAGTTCTGTTTTGGATGTTGCCGGCATTCTGTTCTCCCGTGACCGCATCATGCGGGATCAGATAGCCTGATGTGCCACGCCCCGTGCGCGTTTCACCTGTCCTGCCAGCCGTACCACCAGTAGGCACCCTGAAGATAGAGCTTGCGCAAGGACGGCAGCGGAAACTTGGCGAATGGCCGCCGCAAGGGAACCGGCAGGTCGTCCGGCTGGAGCTTGCCCAGCATCAGCCCGGCGACCTTGTCTCCCGATATGGAAGCCATGGCGATACCGCTGCCGTGCCACCCCATCGCGGCATAAATGCCGCCAAGGCCGGGCACTTCGCCGACAAAGGGGGTGAGGTTGCGCGCCAGGCACACGTGGCCATACCAGCTATGTTCTGCTTCGACGCCCGCCCAGGCCGGAAACATATCGTCGAAATCCACCCTGGCACGATCATACATGGCCGCCAGGGACTGGGCGTTTTCGAAAATGCCGCCGCGCGTGCCGAACAGGAACCGCCGGTCCGGCAAAAGGCGGAAATAATGCAGCAGGTTGCGGGTGTCCGCGGCCATCGTATCGGAGGTCCAGCCCTGCGCCGACAGTTCGTCGTCGCTCAAGGGCCGGGTGACCAGAATGGACGACATGACCGGCAGCGTGCGCCCGTGCAGCCACCTGGGGGCATCTTCACGCGCGTAGCCATTGCCCGCCAAGAGAACCTTTTTGGTCCGAACCAGACCGTGCGGGGTTTCAAGATGCCAGCGGTCACTGTCCCGGGAGATCCCGGTCACCGGTGTTTTTGCGAAGATCCTGCCGCCGGCACGGCGAACCTGATCCGCCAGGGTCTGAACGTAAGCCATCGGATTGAGCGCAAAGCCATACGGAAGGTGCATGCCGCCATGGAAGGTCGGCCCGCCATAGCCTTCAGCATCCAGATCCGCCTTGGAGAGAACCCGCGCCTTGATGCCGAAGTTCTCCTTCAGGAAAGCGGCTTCTGCCTGAAATCCGGCGAAGTCTTTCGGCCGGTGGGCCAGATAGATCTCCCCCTTTGAATGGCGATCGGCGTGGACACCCCAGCTATCCAGCCGCTGGGCAACAAGGTTGACGCCGGCAACCTGATAGGCAACGAAGCGGCGCGCTTCCTCCAGACCGAATTTCCTGATCAGGCTGTGCTCGTCCAGCTTGGTTCCGCCAAGACAGCAAAATCCGCCGTTGCGGCCCGAAGCGCCGTAGCCGACGTGTTCCGCCTCCAGAACACACACGGAGACACCGGCCTGCGCGAGCCGCAGCGCAGCGCTCAGCCCGGCAAAACCCGCGCCGATCACCGCGACGTCGAACACCGCATTTCCGATAAGCTGCCGGTCCAGTCTGGCCTGCGGAACGCTGGCTTCCCAGTAACTGCCAATGGTCTGGCGGGTTTCCGTGCGGTTTAACGGCATCTCAAAATCCGAGCCTGTCCCGCAGGGAGAACCATGTCATGGCCAGCACCAGAAGCGGGAAGCGCAGCCGGTCACCGCCGGGGAAGGATGGTATGTCCAGTTTTTCAAAGACGTCGAACCGCCCTGCGGTTCCCGTCACGGCTTCGGCCAGAATCTGTCCTCCAAGGGTAGCCATGGCAACGCCGTGGCCGGAATAGCCACTGGCGGTCAGCATGTTGGGGGCCAGACGCGCAAAATAGGGCATGCGCTTTGGCGTGATCGCCAGCGTGCCGCCCCAGCCGTAATCGATGGCCACATCGCTGAGCTGCGGGAAGATTTCCAGCATCGGTTCACGCACGAAGGCCTTGATGTCTTCAGGGAAGCGATAGCCGTAGTTCTCGCCGCCACCGAACAACAGCCGGCGGTCCGCGGACATGCGGAAGTAGTTGATCACGAACTTGCTGTCGGCCACCGCGACGTTGTTGCGGATGATCTTGCGTGCCTCGTCTTCCGAAAAGGGTTCGGTTGCCACGATGAAATTGTTGATCGGCATGACATGCGCGGCGGTCTGCCGCTCGAGACGACCAAGATAGCCGTTGCAGGCCAGAATCAGATGGTCAGCGCGAACATCGCCCTGCCCGGTCCGCACGGTGATCCGCTCCGTGCCCTGACCCTCGATACCGGTGACCTTGGTTTCTTCGAAAATCCTGGCCCCCGCGGCAGCGGCAGCCTGGCCGAGCCCCAGTGCGAAATTGAGCGGATGAAGGTGGCCTGCCCCCATATCCAGAGAACCGCCGTAATAGCGCGGACTGCCAACCTGTTCGCCGATTTCGTCCGGACCGACGAAGCGGATGTCCTCATAGCCGTAGACGAGCCTGAGATGCTCGACATAATCACGAGTATCCTCGATGAAACTCTTGCGGTGATCGGCATGCAGTATCCCCGGCGTGTAATCGCAGGCGATCTGGTGCTTCACGATCAGGTGCTTGACGAGCGCCTTGGAGTCCTCGGCAAGATCCCACAGCAATCTGGCGTGAGACTTGCCGTGGCGTTGCTCCAGAACAGTCTGTTCCTCGCGCTGACCCGACCCGACCTGGCCACCGTTGCGGCCCGAGGCGCCCCATCCGATCCGGTTGGCTTCCAGCAGGATGACATCGACACCGCGTTCGGCCAGATGCAATGCGGCTGACAACCCCGTGTATCCGCCACCGATGACACAGGCCGTACAGGTTTGAGAGCCGTCCAGAGCCGGGTGCGCTGTTTGCCTGTTGGCAGTCGCAGCATAATAGGAAGGAGGGTGTTGACCTGGCGTGTCATTAGCTGTCAGGAGATCAAGCGAAGTCAGCATGTCGGAAGCCAGGCCCTCTTATCAACATGAATTTCGGTGGCGGGGAGTGCAACCCACATTCCCTTGTTCAGCAGTCGGATTCAAGGTGTAATCAGTCGGCAGCAGGCAGGTTTTGTCTGATTTTGTAAGCTCTTGAAGATCCCGCAACGTCAGGATGTCCGATCAGAAGGCTCCGATGACGCATAAGGAAGGCAAAACTGTGTTTGGTCCAGTAGAACACCCCTGGTTCGATCCGCTGTGGCGCAGAATTGTGCTGGTCGCTTTTTGCGCCGGCTGGACCGGCGTGGAATTTGCTTACGGCACCACCACCTGGGTCTATATCATGACTGCAATCACAGCCTATGCGGGATGGGCCTACCTGTTCCACTATAAGGGGCCTGATGATCCGAGCCGGGTGACCCGTGAGCGGATGGAAGACGATGAGGGGTGAGCCCTCTGACTGGACTGCAGCCGGGCGCATGAAAAGGCCGTTTTTCCGGTTCCCGAAACGCGCCTTTCAGCTGCTGATGATTTGCTGGGCCGGCGCGACGACGGCGCAGGAAGCCGGTGCTCCCGTTGACGTTCTCAACAAGCGCTGCGTGGTCTGCCACGGCTGTTACGACGCGCCCTGTCAGCTGAAACTGTCGTCGGCCGCAGGCTGGTTGCGGGGCGCGAGCAAGCAGAAAGTCTATGATTCCTCCCGGTTGGAGGATGCTCCGTTGACGCGCCTTGGAATCGACGCGAAAACCGTGCCGGGCTGGCGCGCCAAGGGGTTCTTCGACGTTGCGGGTGCAAAGGACGGCCCATCGGTTCTGGAGCAGTTGCTTCAGGCAGGGCGGAGAACGTCCTTCAAGCTCGGAGCACCTCTTCCCGACGACATCGACATTTCGACGCTGCGGTCCAATAGCTGCGCCATGCCCGGCAAGGTGAAGGACTATCTTGAAGAGCATCCGCAGGGCGGCATGCCCTTTGCCATGGCACCGCTCGCCGACGGTGAGTACGCAACCTTGCTGGCCTGGGCCAGGGATGGCGCGCCTGCCTCGGATGCGGACAAGCGTCTGCCCAACAGCGTCAAACAGTCGGTGCATGCCGTCGAAACTTTCTTCAATCGCGGCGACAAACGATCGAAGCTTGTCGCGCGCTATATCTACGAGCACCTGTTCCTGGCCCATCTGCATCTGGAGGGCGATGAGAAAACCCGCTTCTTTCGGGTGATCCGCTCCAGAACCCCGGCCGGTTCCCCCCCTGATGAAATTCCCACGCGCCGGCCTTTTGACGACCCGGGTGGCCCCTTTCACTACAGGCTTGTCCCGATTGACGGCACCATCCTTCACAAGGAGCACATGGTCTATGAGATCGGTCCCGAGCGCCTCAACCGCTACGCTGACCTGTTTCTGAAAACCGACTGGGAGATTGAGAGCCTGCCGTCCTATTCAACGGCCGCGGGCGGCAACCCTCTGTCGACATTCCAGGCGATCCCTGCCCGCAGCCGCTACCAGTTCCTGCTGGACGATGCGCTGTATTTTGTCCGGTCTTTCATCCGTGGCCCTGTCTGCTACGGGCAGGTTGCGGTCAACGTGATCGAGGACCGCTTCTGGGTCTCCTTCCTGAGCCCGGAAGCCGACCTGTCCGTGACGGACCCGAGCTTTCTGGAAAACGCGATCCCGATCCTGGAACTGCCGGTTGCGCAGTTCGATGGCAAATTGTCCAAGCGGCTGGAAGCATTCCTGTCGCTCGGACCGGTCAAGTATCAGGAGTTTCGCAAGGGACGTTACGAGAGCAAGTACAAGGTTGATGGCGGCCCGGACTATGGCGACATCTGGGACGGCGACGGGACCGAGGTCGATGCCCGCCTGACCGTCTACCGCAATTTCTCCTCAGCGTCTGTGGTGACCGGTTTTGTCGGAGCTGTGCCGGAAACAGCCTGGGTCATCGACTTCCCGCTGTTCGAGCGGATCTATTACAATCTCGTCGCCGGGTTCGATGTCTTCGGCAATGTGGAGCACCAGCTGACGACGCGTCTTTACATGGACAGTCTGCGCCGTGAGGGGGAGCGAACGTTCCTGTCGTTCCTGCCACCTCAGCTTCGCAAACCGATGCACGATAGCTGGTATCAGGGACCGCTCGTCAATCTTGTCGATCTCTGGAAGGAAAGTGCGCTGGACAACACGTCTCCAACGGGCATCCATTTCACCACCAGCTACGCCAAGTCGGAGTTCCTCACCTCTCTGCTACGCAGACCAGCGGGCCTGTGGGCCGCGCACGACCCCATCAACCGCTGCAGCGGAAGCACCTGCGCTGCCGACGACACCCCGGCAGGTCAGTTGCGCCCGCTTGTCCAGAAGCCTGCTCCCTATGCAAAGTTCCTGGCCGATATCTCGGTCCTTCTTGTGGAAACGGAGCGTGACACACAGGTGTTCACCCTGGTGCACGACATGGCCCACAGCAATGTTGCCTTCATCTTCAACGAGGACCTGCGCCGCGAACCCGAGAACGACGGAGTGACAGTCGTTCCCGGGCAGTTCAGCAGCTATCCGAATTTCATGTTCAAGGTGAAACAGGCCCAGCTGCCCGACTTCGTGCAGATGATTCGGGCAATCCGGTCTCAGGACGACTATCTCAAGCTCGTGGCGCGTTACGGTATCCGCAGAACGGATCCGGCGTTCTGGACCGAGTTCGACCGGATCCAGACCGCCTTGAGAGAGCAGAATGAACTTCAGGCGGGCTTGCTCGACCTCAATCGGTACCGGGACCCGAAACCCCTCGACACGATAGACCGCCTGTTCGAGTTCAACTTCTCACTGGATTAGACTTGCAGCTTGAGCGGGTGATCTTGCAAATTTCCCCGCTTCCCGAGGGTCTGAGGCCACAATGTCAAAGGACGCATTTGTCGTGGATCCCGTCTCGACATTTCACCCTTCTTAGTTGTCATCCCCGCAAAAGCGGGGATCCAGTAACCCCATGAATTTGTTTATAAACCAAATTCTTACCTCACGGAGTACTGGTTTCCCGCTTTCGCGGGAATGACAAATGCGGTGAAGCAGTCGCCCCGGACACCACTTTCGGGCCAGAGGTCCAGGATAAGCCGGAGTTTGTTGCGATCAAGCAGGCACAAACTATTCATATCCTTGAACAACTTTCTCAGCCTGTCACACCGCCAAGTTCCCGTATCATCCAGTCACAGAAGATCTGGGCGTGGGGGCTGAGTGCCTGGCGTGGACCGTTGGTGACGAGATAGTAGCTGTGCCGGCTCTTGATCTTCTTGTCTGAAGACCGGATCAACCGGCCGCTATCCAGATAGGGCTGGGCGAGCGTTTCCAGGACCAGAGCGTGGCCATGGCCGAGAGCGGCCAGTTCCAGGACCGACAGGGTCTGGTCGACCTGCAGGCCATTTCGCTTGGGCACCACACGGCCATGGCTGTGGAAAAAACTCTCCCAGGTATCGATCACTCCCATGATGTCGAGGCGCGGCGCGCCCGCCAGCGCCTCCAGTTCGCGCTTGCCCGTGTCGAGCGCCAGGTCCGGATGGCAGACCGGAATGATCGGGTCGTTCAGCAGAAACGACACCACCCCGTCGGTCCAGCTACCGTCGCCAAACCGGATATCGATGTCGAACAGTTCCGGACTGAGCTTTTCCGCCCAGGAGGCCGAGATCATCTGCAGGTCGACGCCGGGGTGCGCCTCCTGAAACGCGCGCAGACGCGGGATCATCCAGAGTTGACCGAAGCTGTTGAGACAGCGGAACCGGACCGGCTGCCGGTCACGTTCGCCAAACACGGAAACAGTCGCGATGGACAGGTCGGAAAACGCCTTTTCGACCGTTGGCAGGTAGGTCTGCCCGGGACGGGTCAAAACCAGTTCGCGGTGAACGCGATCGAACAGCGGATAGCCCAGCAACTCTTCCAGTTGGCGCACCTGATAGCTGACAGCAGCCGGTGTGATCAGCAATTCCTCCGCTGCCCGCGTGAAGTTCCCGAGTCGGGCAGCCGCCTCGAATGCGCGCAGCCATGTAAGCGGTGGCAGGCTATAGGCCATTCTGCCGTCCTTTCCTCAAACCGGGGGCGTCTGCTTTCTCGCACCGAAACGAATTCGCATCTGTGCGAACAAGGTCTTCCTTCAAATTTTTTCGAACCTATACCAAATATTTTTTCGCTTCAGGATTTTTCATTCCTCAACGACACTTTGGCTGAACAGCAGTCAAGGCACCCGGCAGCGCAACATGAACAAGGTCGACTACATCATCGTGGGGGCAGGCTCGGCCGGGTGCATTCTGGCGGAGCGCCTGAGCGTCGATCCGCAAACGCGTGTTCTTCTGCTGGAGGCTGGTGGGTCCGATGCCTCGCCCTGGGTGTCCCTGCCGCTCGGCTATGGCAAGCTGAATTCCGATCCCAAACGCACCTGGCGCTTCATGACCGACCCTGACGAAGGCCTGGGAGGCCGCAGTGTCTATTGGCCACGCGGACGTTTACTGGGGGGATCGGGTTCAATCAATGCAATGGTCTATTGCCGCGGCCTGCCCGGAGACTTCGAAGACTGGGAGGCCTCCGGCGCAAAAGGCTGGGGCTGGGCGAACGTCAAGTCGACTTTCGAGCGCCTTGAAACGCGGGTGAACTGTGACGGCGTCAAACAGGGCGATGGACCGATCCATATCCAGAACGTGTCCGATCAGGTCCACAAGGTGAACCGGCATTTCTTCGCCGCGATCCGCGAAGTGGGGCTGCCTTGGAGCGACGATTTCAACGGCGATGCTCCGGAAGGCGGCGGCATATACCAGATCAACACCCGGGACGGCCGCCGGTGTTCTTCCGCGCGCGCCTATCTGCGCCCTGCCCTTGTCCGCAAGAACCTGACTGTTCGGACGCAGGCCCAGGTCGCCCGCATTCTGTTCGACGGCAAAACCGCGACAGGCGTGGAACTCCTGAGCGGTGAGACCCTGCTGGCCAGCCGGGAAGTCATCCTGGCGGCTGGCGCCATCGGCTCACCGCAACTGCTTCAGGTTTCCGGCATCGGTCCGGGCAATCTGCTGAGTGCGCTCGGCATTCCAGTCCTCCACGCAAACTACAATGTCGGCGGCAATCTACAGGATCATCTGGCAGCGAGTTTCACCTTCCGCGCCAAGGAACCGACGCTCAATGCGATCCTGCGTCCTCTGCTCGGCAAGGCCCTTTCCGCCATGCGATATGCGGCAACGCGCAAGGGTCCCCTGGCTCTTTCCGTCAACCAGTGCGGCGGCTTCCTGCGTTCTCAGCCGGATCTGAGCCGGCCGGACCAGCAGCTTTATTTCAATCCGATCAGCTATCGCCTGCGGCCCCAAGGGGACAAGACCCGGCTGACCATCGATCCGTTCAACGGCTTCATCATCTGTGCTCAGCCGGCTCGCCCCACCAGCCGGGGCCGTATCGACATCATTAGCGCCGATGCCCGTGCCGCGCCCTCGATCCAGCCCAACTCTCTTGCAACAGAGGAAGACCGGCAAACCGTGATCAACGGCGGAAAACTTTG
The DNA here is from genome assembly GCF_008107695.1 of Stappia sp. BW2. GTDB lineage: Bacteria > Pseudomonadota > Alphaproteobacteria > Rhizobiales > Stappiaceae > Roseibium. The sequence goes on from NZ_VIRG01000066.1 coordinate 935,916, forward strand.
CCAGAGACTGATGGCAAGCCGCGCCTTGAGCGCCCTTGTCGAACAGCCTGTCGCTCCCAACCTTGGTGACCTTGACGGTGACGGCATTCTGTCGGACTTCCGAAGCCGCGCCAGCACCGTGTTCCACCCGGTTTCGACTTGCCGGATGGGGGAAAACCGCGAGACCGCCGTCGTCAACAGCCGCCTGCAGGTGCATGGGGTTGAAGGTTTGCGCGTTGCCGATGCGTCTGCCTTTCCGAACATCACCTCCGGCAACACCAACGCCCCGACCATGATGCTGGCCCTCAAGGGGGCCGATCTCATCCTGGAAGACCAGAAGCGAGCCCACTCATGACCGTTCAGGATATCGCCCAAGACTATCTGGCCAACGGCAGGCTCGACGCTCTGCCCGATGGGCATTTCATAGCCGGCAAGCGCACTCCTGCCTCGAACCGCAAGATGGAAAGCTTCGACCCGGGCCGGGCGGAAGCTTTCGCCGAGTTTTCTCTCGGATCCGACAACGATATGGACAGGGCAATCGATGCTGCCGAGAAAGCTGCCGCACATTGGCGGCAGGTTACACCGGCAGAGCGCTGCCGCATTTTGAACAATGCCGCCCGGGTGTTCCGCGACAACGCCGATCGGCTGGCCGTGATCGAAGTGGTCGACAGCGGCAAGACACTGGCAGAGGCCCAGGGCGACGTGCAGTCCTCCGCGCGCCTCTTCGAGTATTACGCAGGCGCCGCCGACAAGCTGGACGGACGGTCGGTCAACCTTGGCCCTGCCTACACCGCCTTCACCGCGCGCGAACCGGTCGGAGTTACAGGGCATATCATTCCCTGGAACTATCCCACCTCGACCTTCGCGCGCGGTGTCGCACCTGCCCTTGCCGCGGGCTGTTCCGTTGTCGCCAAGCCGGCCGAAACCACCCCCTTCACCGCACTTGTGATGGCGGAACTTCTGTGTGAAGCCGGAGTGCCGGAAGGACTGGTGAATGTTGTCACCGGGCTTGGCAGCGATATCGGTGCACAGATGGCGCGCGACCCGCGCATCAAGCAGCTGACCTTCACCGGCTCGGTCACCACCGGCATCAATGTGGCCCAGATGGCCGCGCCGAATGTGACCCGGCTGACACTGGAACTCGGAGGCAAGTCTCCGCTGATCGCCTTTGCCGATGCCGATCCGGAGAAGGTCGCCGATGGAGCCTATTGGGCGATCTTCTCGAACTCCGGCCAGATCTGTTCCGCTGGATCGCGGCTGATCCTGCACAAGTCGATCCGCGACGAGGTGCTTGCCATTCTTGTCGATCGCGCGGCCAAGATCAGACCCGGTCACGGTCTGACCGCCCCGGACATGGGCGCCATCAATTCCGAACTGCATCTGTCCCGTATCAAGGCCCATGTGGATGCCGCAAAGGCGCGCGGCGCCAATATCCTGACCGGCGGTGACGTCACCACCGACGCGGACACCGGCAAAGGCTGGTTCTTCCAGCCAACGGTGATCGCCGACCTCGTGCCGGATGATCCCGCGGTCCAGGAAGAAATCTTCGGCCCCGTTCTGTCGGTTCAGATGTTTGAAAGCGAAGAAGACGCCATCGCGCTGGCCAACGGCACCGACTTCGGCCTGATCGCAAGTGTCTATACAAGGGACATTGGCAGGGCCATGCGCGTTTCGGGCGCCATGGATTGCGGGCAAGTGTCGGTCAACGATTATTGGGCTGGCGGAAATGAACTGCCGTTCGGCGGCAACAAGAAGTCGGGCTATGGCCGTGAAAAAGGCTGGGAAGGGCTCGACGCCTATACCAAGGTAAAGTCCATCACGATCAGCAACGCGAGCTAAGTGGACCAATATGAAACTCGACCAAATCGAGACCTTCGTCGTCGAAAACGCCCCACCGCGCCATGGCGGGCGCTACTTCATCTTCGTCAAGCTGGTAACGGCATGCGGGATCACCGGCTACGGCGAGATCTACAACGCGACTTTCGGCCCGCATCTGGTTGCCGACATGGCGAAGGACGTGTTCCAGCGCCAGTTCGAAGGCGAAGATCCGCACCATATCGAGAAGCTCTGGCACAAGACCTATGGTGCCGGCTACACGCTGCGTCCGGATGTCACCGTCATGGGTGTCTTGTCTGGACTGGAAATGGCCTGCTGGGACATCATCGGCAAGGCTGCCGGCAAGCCGGCCTATCAGCTTCTGGGCGGCAAGGTGCAGGAGCGCCTTCGCTCCTACACCTACCTTTATCCTTCCGATGGCGACGTCTATCCGGATCCGTCGAAACCCAACGTCTACAACGACCCGGACATGGCGGCGGAAGCGGCGGTCAAGGCGGTGGAACAGGGCTTCACGGCAGTGAAGTTCGACCCGGCCGGTGCCTACACCATCTACGACGGTCACCAGCCGAGCCTTGACGATCTGGAACGCTCTGAAGCCTTCTGTCGGCAGATCCGCAATGCGGTCGGCACCAGGGCCGACCTTCTTTTCGGCACCCATGGACAGTTCACCGTGTCGGGCGCCAAGCGCCTTGCGCGCCGGATCGAGGCCTATGACCCGCTCTGGTTCGAAGAACCGATCCCACCGGAGAAGCCGGAAGACATGGCCGAAGTGGCGCGGTTCACGTCCATCCCGGTTGCCACCGGTGAACGGCTCTGCACCAAATATGAATTTGCCCGGGTGCTGGAACTTGGTGCGGCCAGCATCCTGCAGATGAACCTCGGACGCGTCGGCGGTCTGCTGGAAGCCAAGAAGATCGCCGCCATGGCGGAATGCCGATCAGCGCAGATCGCCCCGCATCTTTACTGCGGTCCGCTGGTAGCGCTCGCCAATATTCAGCTTGCAGCTTGCAGCCCGAATTTTCTGGTGCTGGAATCCATCCGCACTTTCGACGGTTTCTATGCCGACCTGTTGAAGACCCCGATCCGCTGGGAAGACGGCTACGTCATCCCATCAGACGAGCCGGGCCTTGGTCACGATCTCAACGAGGATGTTGCCCGGGCGCACCCCTACACCGGCAACGAACTGCATCTGGGACTACAGGAAAGCCCGGCCTTGCCACTCTAAGGAACAGTTCGGCCGCAGAGAGAGCCCCCTGCGGCCGAAACATCAGCATTCTTTTCTCAAGCTCAGGCCGCTGTCTTGGCCTTGAACTCGATCCGGCGGCGATGCAGCACCGGCTCGGTGTAACCGTTTGGCTGGCTGGTGCCTTCGAACACCAGTTCGCAGGCTGCCTGGAAGGCGACCGAGCCTTCGAAATCCGCCGCCATCGGCCGGTAGAGCGGATCGCCCTCATTCTGACCATCGACCACTGCCGCCATGCGCTTCATGGTTTCCAGAACCTGCTCCCGGCCGACAACGCCATGGTGCAGCCAGTTGGCGATATGCTGAGAGGAAATACGCAGGGTTGCGCGGTCTTCCATCAGGCCGACATCGTTGATGTCCGGCACCTTGGAGCAGCCGACACCCTGTTCCACCCAGCGCACGACGTACCCCAGAATGCCCTGGGCATTGTTATCAAGCTCGGCCTGAATGTCTTCAGGTGCCCAGTTGGGGCGCTCGGCAACGGGAATGGAAAGAATGTCTTCCAGCTTCGCCGCGTTGCGGCTCTTCAGCTCCTTCTGGCGCTCAGTTACCGCCACCTTGTGGTAGTGCAGCGCATGGAGCGTCGCAGCTGTCGGGGACGGAACCCAGGCAGTGTTCGCCCCGGACATGGGGTGGCCGATCTTCTGCTCCAGCATGGCGTTCATCAGGTCGGGCATGGCCCACATGCCCTTGCCGATCTGGGCATGCCCCGGCAGCCCGCAGGCAAGACCCACATCAACGTTGTTGTTCTCGTAGGCACTGATCCAGGTGGAAGCCTTCATGTCGCCCTTGCGGATCATCGGACCAGCTTCCATGGAGGTGTGCATTTCGTCGCCGGTGCGGTCGAGGAAGCCGGTGTTGATGAAGAACACCCTGTCCTTTGCCTGGCGGATACACTCTTTCAGATTCACCGTGGTGCGGCGTTCCTCGTCCATGATGCCCATCTTGAGCGTGTTGCGCGCAAGGCCGAGGGCATCTTCCACCCGGTTGAAGATCTCGCAGGCAAAGGCCACTTCTTCCGGACCGTGCATCTTCGGCTTGACGATATAGACCGAGCCGGCGCGGCTGTTCAGTTCACGGCCGTTCGGACCGATGTCGTGCAGCGCGATCAGCGAGGTGATCATGCCGTCGAGAAGACCTTCCGGCACCTCGTTGCCGTCCTTGTCGAGCACGGCATCGTTGGTCATCAGGTGACCGACGTTGCGCACCAGCAGCAGCGAGCGTCCGTGCAGTGACAGCGCGGACCCGTCAGGTGCCGTGTAATTGCGGTCGGCATTCATCCGGCGGGTGACGGTCTCTCCACCCTTCTGGAATGTTTCTTCCAGGTCGCCCTTCATCAGGCCAAGCCAGTTGGTGTAGATGACGACCTTGTCTTCTGCGTCCACCGCAGCGACGGAATCCTCGCAATCCATGATCGTCGACATGGCCGATTCCAGAATGACATCGGCGATGTGGGCGTCATCGGTCTTGCCGATCGGATGTTGCGCATCGATGTTGATTTCCAGATGCAGGCCGTTCTTGACGAGCAGCACCTTGTAGGGAGCCTCGTTGTCTCCGGAGTAACCGGCAAACTGCGAGGCGTCGGCAAGGCTTGTGCTTCCGGTCTTCGTCGAAATGACCAGGGCTTCGGCTTCCACGGCGAACCCGGTTACATCGGACCAGCTTCCGTCTGCCAGCGGGGCGGCTTCATCGAGAACCTTGCGCGCATAGGCAATCACCTCTGCGCCGCGCGCCGGATCAAACCCCTTTCCGGCCGGCAGAGAGCCCATTGCATCGGTGCCGTAGAGCGCATCATAGAGAGAGCCCCAGCGTGCATTGGCGGCGTTGAGCGCGTAGCGGGCGTTCATCACCGGAACGACAAGCTGCGGACCGGCAACGGTACCGATTTCCGGATCAATGTTGGCGGTCCCGACGGAAAAGTCCGGTCCCTCCGGCACCAAATACCCGACCTCCGTCAGGAAAGTCTTGTAACCGTCCATGTCCGGAGTGCCCGGGTTGGCCTTGTGCCAGATGTCGATCTTCTGCTGCAGACTGTCACGCTTGGCCAGAAGTTCTCGGTTCTTGGGTGCCAGATCGTGAATCAGGCTCGACAGGCTTTTCCAGAAATGCTCCTGCTCGACACCGGTATCCGGAAGAGCTTTTTCATTGATGAAGTCATAAAGAACCCTGGCTACTTGCAATCCATGGGCATCGACGCGGCCTGTCATCTGTCAGCTCCCTAAACGAACTTGAAAATCTGATATTAGCCCGTGTTTTGGGGTCTAAGCACGCAATCGTCAATTGCCGGACCTATTGGATGACTTTTTCCATTTTGGAAAAGATCCAGATCATTATCTCCAACAGTATAAGACGGTATACAAAAAGATTGCTCTTTGCCTCCGCGCGCCAATCCGTTACCGATGGACCTTCATTCCATCTTCCACGCAACGGTTTCCATGTTCTCGCTGGTTAAACGTGTAGGCGACCTGTCCTACGGCAATGCCCTGCTGATGCTGACCCTGACTTCACTGTTCTGGGGCGGCAACACCGTTGCCGGCCGCCTTGCGGTGGGCGAAGTGTCCCCCATGGTGGTGGTGTTCCTGCGCTGGGTAATCGTTGCCGGCATCCTGGTGCCGCTGCAATGGCGGCACATATGTGCGGAATGGCCTCTCATGCGGCCCTATTCCTTGCGCATGGTGCTGATGGCCGTCTTCGGGTTCATCGGGTTCAACACCCTGTTCTACATCGCCGCGACAAAAACCACGGCCGTCAACCTGGGCATTATCCAGGGGTCGGTCCCGATCCTTGTTCTGATCGGTTCCCTGATTGCCTTCGGCACCAGGATCCGGGCCCTACAGGTGCTCGGCATTCTGATGACGCTTGTCGGGGTGACGCTGATTGCCGCCCAGGGCAGCCTGGACGTGCTGCTGGCGCTTGCCGTCAATCCGGGCGATGGCGTGATGCTGATCGCCTGTGTGCTCTATTCCGGATATACGCTTGCGCTGCGCGACCGGCCGCGGGTTTCGCCGCTTGCGTTCTTTGCGGTTCTCTCCGGCATTGCCGCACTCACATCCCTGCCCGGTCTTGCCTATGACATCGCTGCCGGCACCGTTCAGTGGCCGTCGCTCCAGGGCTGGCTGGTGGTCCTCTATATCGCGCTCTTTCCGTCCTGCATCGCGCAGATCTTCTTCATGCGCGGTGTCGAACTGATCGGACCGGCCCGCGCGGGGATCTTCATTAATCTCGTGCCGATCTTCGCGGCCATTCTTGCGGTTTCCATCCTTGGAGAACCGTTCAAGTGGTACCACGGCAGCGCTCTGGCGCTGGTTATCGGTGGCATATGGCTATCGGAGCGCAAGGCAGGTTAAGCGAACCGGCGAAATGCCTGACCTTTCGAGCTTTTGAAATAACCTTTTCTATCTGACCTGGATTTCAGACGTGTTCTACAATTTCAAAGTTACCCTTCGCGGGCTTCTGCTGGCGGCAATCACCTTGTGTCTTGCCTCAACCGCCGAAGCCGGATTGTTGTCGCGGCTTGCGCGGGAAGCCGGAGACGCCGCCGGTTCCGCAGGAAAACATGTCCACACGCCCAAGCATCTTCTCGACGAAGGCGCCTCGATTGCAAAACGGCTGCCCAAGATCTCCGGTGCCGCATCCATTGCGCTGGTGCCGGCCCCGGGAAACGCCTGGCAACTTGTCAACGCCGAAGGCAAAAGCCTGCATCTGTCCTCCCTTCACGATCTGCCCGATGCCTTGGATGATGCCGCAAGGCAGGCGCATCGGCCACTGGCGGGTGATCTTCCAGGCAAGACCAAAGCCCCCGGCTCGCTTCAGCTAGCTGTCCGGGAAGCTGACTTCTTCAAGCTTCGGGACCAACTGGACAGCCTGCCGCCCAAGACCCGGCCGGTGATGGTGATGCCAAATGGCAAGGCATATGACCTGAAGCCGGTTCGCCATTCAGGCGGCACACGGCTTGCGGTCGCGCTTTCGCCCGATGTCCTGATCGATCCGGCTACAGCCAGAGCACTCGACGGCAACATGAAGTTCCTCACCCGGCCGGTCAAACAGGCGGACCTCAAGATGGCCCGGTTCGACAAGGCCGGGGCGGCGAAGGCGGCGGCGCCGGGCGACGTTATTGCCAATCTCGATGCCGATATTCTGGCGTCGAGCCTGGCGAAATACAAAAACAGGACACTGGTCGTCAGTGGCCGCATTACGCCGCACCCGCAGACCGGACGTCCGCAATTGAGTGTGCGCGATGGCAAGTCCGTTCGGGAAATCGACCTCGACATCTTCCAGGCAGCAGCCGAGAGTCAGCGCGTCAACCTGATGCTCGTCGAGAGTTCTTCGCTGGTTCAACCGGGCAAAAGCTGGTTTTCAAAGACCGCGCTTGAAAAACGCTTTGCAGCAGCCCAATCGGCAATGACCCAGGCCGACCTTTTGAAGGCTCTGTCGCCACCCAACAGCACAACCGTGATCAACGCCGCAGACGAGAGAAACTTCCGGCTTGTGACGGCAACACGTTTCGACCCGAAAGCGAAACCTGCGGCTGCCAGCCCGCAAGTGTCTTCGTCGGCCGGGGACGACTACACGCTTGCCGGCTGGCTTCTGGATGGAAGCCTGCGGACGGGTGTCCGGAGCATTCACAGCAACAACGAAGATCCCGCGCACACGGACGAAGTCGAGAGCCGCTGGATACCCTGGGTCTCCAACTTCAACCTGTTTCTCTTCGCTCTCCTGTCCGCCGTCACCTTGTTTCTGGGCTGGTATCTCTGGCGCTGGTGGAACCGGCTCTGGCGCTACGTTCTGAAAAACCGTGCAGCTGCCCAGGCGACGTCTCTTCCGATCAAACTCACGAAGATCGTGCTCTTCCTGCCGTTTGCGTTTGTCATGGTGGTGCCGGCAATATTCTGGCTTGTCGTCGCCGACTGGGTGAGGTTCCTGACGTGGCCCTTCCGCAAAGTTTTTGGCCGATAGGGTTTGGCGTCATGGTCATTTCCGCCCAATCCTGTGGCTATTGCCGGGGGCTGCAAGAATATTTGAAACACTAGTTTGAAATTGCCGCAATCGCGGTGCACCATATCGGCATGGAAACTCCATTAATTACAGGCGCTTTCGCGCTGCTCCTGCTGACGATTTCCCTGCTGCAGCCCCTTGCCCGGCGGCTTGGGCTGGCGCCGAGTGTTTTGCTGGCAACTGTCGGCACGATGATCGGCATTCTGGCCATCTATCTGCGCTACACGGCCAAAACCAATGTCTTTAATTCGATTGCGGACGTCTTCATAAATCCCCCGCTGGATTCGGAGATGATCCTCTATATTTTCCTGCCAATCCTGCTGTTTCAAACCGCGCTCACACTGGACGTCCGGCGGATCGTCGAGGATATCGCTCCCATCCTGCTGATGGCGGTCATCGCCGTTTTTGTTGCAACGGCCTTTATCGGTTTTGCCCTCTATCCGCTGGCGACACTTTTTTCGCTCACGGACATCACACTGATCGCCTGCCTTCTTCTCGGCTCGATCGTCGCGACCACGGATCCAGTGGCCGTCGTCGCCATCTTCCGGGACATCGGTGCGCCCGCGCGCCTCGGCCGTATCGTGGAAGGCGAAAGCCTGCTGAACGACGCGGCCGCCATCGTGATCTTCGTCATTCTGCTGCATATGCTGACGGGTCACGAAACGATGACGGTCGGAGAAGCCGCCCTCGCCTTTTGCCGCTCGTTTGCCGGTGGCATCATTGTCGGTGCGCTGCTTGGCCGGATCGCGGTTTCGCTGCTGCCGATCATGCGCGATATTCCCCTGGCACAGGTGACGTTGAGCCTGGCCCTGCCCTATGGCACCTATGTGCTCAGCGATCAGTTCGTTGATGTTTCCGCCGTCGTTGCGGTGGTTTGCGCCGGAACGGTGTTCAACCTTTACGGCCCGGCCCGTATTCAACCCGCAAACTGGCAATTTCTGCACTCAGTGTGGGAGCAGATCTCCTTCTGGGCAGCGTCGCTCATCTTCCTTCTGTCCGCCATCCTGATCCCGCGTTTCGTCGAAGGCTTCACACCCATCGACATCCTGTTGCTGTTTGTCGTCATCGTCGCGGCGCTGGCCGCACGTGCGGTCGTCATCTTCGGGTTATTGCCGCTCCTCAGCGTTTTCCGAATGGGGCAAGCGGTCAATGACCGCTACAAGACGGTGATCCTGTGGGGCGGCATGCGCGGCGCCGTCACACTGACGCTGGCGCTCAGCGTGTCCGAGCACGCGTTGCTGTCGGACGAAGTGTCGGTCTTCGTCACCAAGTTGGCGACGGGCTTCGTTCTGTTCACACTGCTTGTCTATGGCACCAGCCTGAAGCCGCTGATCCGGCTGCTCGGCCTCGACAAGCTGAACGCCCGCGACGAGGCCTTGCGCACCCAGTTCCTCGCACTTGCCCTGTCAGACGTGCGGCAGGAAGTGGAAACCGCCGCCCGCAACTATCACATCGCACCGCGCGTCACGGACGATGTTCTGAAGGATTACGAAACCCGTGCGGCGGCAGCTGCGGCGGAAACCAACAAGCTGGAAGAACTCAAGGACTGGGACCGTGTCCGCATCGGCCTGATCGCCCTGGCCGACCGGGAACAGCAGCTCGTGCTGGAGCATTTCCACGACAAGACCATCGCCGGCCGGTCCGTGTCGCGCTTCCTCGCCATGACGGGACGCACAGGAGACCTGACGCGAACCGAAGGCCGCTCCGGCTATAATCAGGCTGCGCGGCAGCCGCTCAAATTCGGCCTTGGTTTCCGCCTGGCGCAAGCTTTGCAGCGGCGGCTCCGGATTGCCCGGCCACTGGCCATCCGCCTTGCCGACCGGTTCGAATTCCTGCTCGTCTACAGGATCCTTGCCGACGAACTGGTCGACTTCAACGACAAGCGGATCCGTCCCCTGCTCGGCGACCGTGTTGCCGACATCCTGCAGGACATCCTGGCGATCCGGCAGGACGAAACCCTTGCAGCCATCGATGCCCTGCGCCTGCAGTATCCGGACTATGCCGACGCCCTCGAAGGGCAGTTTCTGCGCAAGGCAGGCGTCCGGCTGGAAGAAACCGCCTTTGACGAAGCCAAGGAGCAGATGCTGATCGGCACCGAGTTGCATCGCGAACTCCTGCGCGATGTCGAGCGGACCCGAAAAGCCTGTCACACACGGCCGAAGCTCGATCTCGGCCTGAAGACACGCGAACTCGTCAGCGCACACCCGCTGTTCGCAGACCTCACCCGCAAGCAGCAAAAGGCTATCCGGCGGATGATGCGCCCGCAATTCGCAACGCCGGGCGAGAAGCTGATCCGCAAGGGTGATCGCGGCGATGCCGCCTATTTCATTGCTTCAGGTGCGGTGGAAGTACGCGCACCCAGTCACACCATCCGCCTTGGGCGTGGTGATGTGTTCGGCGAAATCGCGCTGATGACCGGTGGCCGCCGCAGCGCCGATGTCGTTGCACTGGGGTATTGTCAGTTGCTCAGCCTCAGAGCGCAGGATTTCAAGGCGCTTCTGGCCGAAAACGAAGACCTGCGCAATCACGTCGCGATGCTGACCAAACGGCGTCAGTTGATGAACAAGGACGATGGCGAGGCGGAAATGGAAGATCCCGTCTTCCCGATTTTCTCGGAGGTCAGGACCAGTACGCAGTCCGATGAAGACCCTGAACAGGAAACCGCCAACCCGGATCCGGGCTCAAATGAGCCTGAAGCCGAGGTCGTCATCTTCGATGAAGAGGAAGCCCAGAACGATCCCTCGCTCACGGAAAAGCTGAACGCAGTGGAGACCGTCACCGCGGAAGAAACGTCACCTGCTGAAAAGGGTGAAAGCGCGAGCACGCAAGAGACGGAAGAAGCGACCGAAGACAGCAGCACTGCCTCGGCTGAAGCCCCTCTCGCCGAAGAGACGCCCGAGGAACCTCGCACGTCAGAAGCTACGGCACCGGAAAAGAAAGCCAGTGAAACGGCCTGAAGTGTGATTTTACACGACATCGCCGCAGTGGTGCCGAACCGCTGCGGCGATGTCTTGCGCGTTAACCCGCTTTCTGAATTTCCACCGAATGCGGATAAGGAATGGAAATGCCACCGCCATCGAAGGCTTCCTTCACCGATTTCAGCATATGGAATTTCAGTTCCCAGTAGTCGCTGGCATCACACCAGAGCCTGACACCAAGATCGACCGAGCTGTCGCCAAGGTTAGTCAGCCGGACCCAGGGTTCGGGATCCTTGTGAACGCGCTCGTCCGCATTGGCGACATCGAGGATGATCTGTATCGCCTTGTCGATGTCGTCGTCGTAGTCGATGCCGAAGGTCAGATCGAGCCGGCGGGTGGAATGGGCCGAGAAATTGGTCACGACCGTGCCCCAGGCCTTTCCGTTCGGCATGATGATCTGCACGTTGTCCGGCGTCACCAGCTCGGTGACGAAGATGTTGAGATCCTTCACCGTGCCGGAGGTTCCGCCGATATCAACATACTGGCCGATCTTGTAGGGGCGGAAGATGATCAGCATGACACCGGCGGCAATGTCGCTCAGCGTGCCCTGCAACGCCAGGCCAATGGCCAGGGTACCGGCACCGAGAACCGCCACCAGGCTGGTTGCCTGAATACCGAACAGCTGCAGCACCGCGATAAAGGTGACGAGCAGGACCAGCCAGCGCACGATCGATGCTGCGAAGCTGCCGATGGTATCGTCAATGCGCGGGTGGGCGACGATGCGTTTCTTGACGATGCTCGACAGGAAGCCTGCCAGAAACCAGCCGATCACCAGAACGATGACAGCTTTCGCCGCGTTTATGATCAGTGGCGTATACACACTCACCTGGTCGATTGCGCTTTCCATGAACTCCCTCCGGCCTTATGCGATCACTTGATTACGTGGAATTACTAACAGCAGATTTTGGTGCTGGCCAGAAATCTACCTTGAGAAGGCTCGCCCCTTATCGGTCTAACGCGCGAGAACCGGGATTGCTTCCCGGCTCGGCAAGCCAATCTTCCAGAAACTGTGCCATTTCCTCGTTGCCACAGCCAGCGATGGAGCGCGGATCTATCGGGCAGCCGGCTTCGAGCAGCAGACGTGCGCAGGAAATGTGATCTGCCTCCGGTCGCTTTGGAGCAAATTCCGAACCGTGGACGACGGTGTCCAGGGCATCGCCGCCAAAGTGGTTCTTGCGGGTAAGGTCCGGCCCAAGCGAGAGGAAATAGTCCATCTCGTCCGCTAGGCCGTTCCAGCCCGCAACATGCAACGGCGGCAGCCCCATTTCGTCGGTTTCGTCCGGGTCCAGACCGGCGGCAATCAGCGCCTTCATGTGGTCCAGTTTTCCGGGAAGAATGGCAAGCCTTGTCAGCAGGCTTTTGTCTTCCCTGCTCAAACGCGCGATATCCAGCCTGCCCGGGTCTGACTTCCCCTTCGCGCAGTCCCCCAGAACCTTCTCGTTGGGGGTCAGCTCTCGCGCATGTTTCCGCCTGGCCAGAAAAGCGGCAACCGGCAAGTTGCCGTAAATCGCTGCCATGGCATGGGCGGTGTGCCCTTCCCATTCCGCATCCGGATCAGCGCCATGGGCAAGCAACAGTTCGACGATCTTTTCTGAACACCCACGCCGTGCAGCCTGGTGAAGCGCTGGAATGGAGTCCATCGGCTGGCCGCTCGGGTGGTCTGCTTCAGTAATGTTCGGATCAGCCCCAGCGTCCAGAAGCTGCCGGACCTTCGTCACGTCGCCGAAATCGAGCGCACGCGGCAAGGCGTTGGTCCCGTCAGGCCTTCCGCCATGTTTCAACAACAGCTCAAGCGCGCGGGAATGCCCGAGCTCGGTCGCGTGATAGAGGCTTTCGTCGTCGTTCGGATCAGCCCCCCGTTCGAGCAGCCAGCGGCCAAGCTCGTAATTATCCGCATGACACAAGGCGCCGTAGAGTGCGGACAACAGATGCTTGTCGCCAGGCTGGTCTGGATATCCATCATTCACATCCGCCCCGTTGGCCACCAGCAGCCTGGCAATGGCAAGCATCTGCGGGGCGAGTTCCGGCCGCCGGTGAATGTTCTTCGAAAACGCCAGATGCAGGATCGGCGTACGCACGCCGACCTGGCGCGTGGCGGCTCCGGCGTCGGTTGCCAGGATGGACCGAACAGTCTCGAGATCGAAGAGCGCGACCTGAAGTCCGAAATTGTCATCCTTTAGCGTCGGGTCATCTGCGAGCAGTTTTTCCGTAACCCAATGCTGGCCGAAATAAAGTGCCTGCTTCAGACGCGCCGCCCGTTCTGACCGGCTGAAGGATGCGGTTTCGATCGCGAATTTCAGCCTTGGCCAACTTTCATGGCCGGCTTCGCGGGCAATGACATGCAGAAAATCCGCATGGCGCAGTGGCCTTGCTGTATCGACATGGGCGGCGGTCCGTGCGACCGCCTCTGCCTCGCCGTTGAAATACGCCTTCTTCAGACGGCGCGCGGTTTTCCTGTAATGATCGAGGGAAGATGCAGGTCCTGTGGACATGGCTTTTCTCCTGAAGTGTAAGCCCGGGCGATCCGCTGGTGTCGGGCGCAGGTGAAAAACCGGCAAATATCTTCAGATGTCAGGGTGCTTTCGCTTTCCGCGGATCCGGGTGCCGCCCTCATCGACGGCATCAGATTGCATTTGAGAAGAGCAGATTTCAACCCCGAGGCTCAATCGGAACCATGCTCGCGTTCGAACCTTTCGCGCGCACTGGAAACAGCGGCTTCATTCTCGATCGCCCAGCTTGTAAGCGCCTTCAACGGCACCAGAAGCGTGCGTCCGAGCGGCGTCAGGGAATAGTCGACCCGCGGTGGAATGGTGGGCGTCACAACACGGTGGACCAGACCGTCCTTCTCAAGTTCCCGCAAGGTCGCGGTCAGGGATTTCTGGGTCACGCCGCCAATCGAGCGCTTCAGATCGGAAAACCGCCGTGGCTCGGCCTCAAGATGAGCGACCACGAGGCTGCACCATTTGCTGCAAACCGTCTGCAGCAACCTGCGCACCGGCGCGCAACGCGGGTCCTCGTGGTGCGGCAGTTGCTCACGTGGTTTTACTTCAGAAGGCCGTGCTTCAGCTGGCAGTTCGTCAAAGGATTTAGCCAGGGGTTTCATCAAGGATACCTCGGTTTCCAAAAAGTGCCGTCTTGCGGCTGACAGCGGCATACATCATTTCATGCAAGTATCCAACGTATACTGAGGTATCGCCTGGATACTCCTCCCAAGATCTTATTTCTCAAGGAATTCAACATGTCGCTGAAATTGAAGGTCATCTCCGGGTCCACGCGCCCCGGACGAGTCGGCCCTACCATTGCGAAGTGGGCGGCCAGTGCCGTTGAAGCGCATGGCGGCTTCGAGGTGGAATACGTTGACCTCGCCGACATCAACCTGCCGCTTCTAGACGAGCCGGCGCATCCTGCCGCTCAGCAGTACACCCACGAGCACACCAAGCGCTGGAGCAGCATCATTGCCGACGCCGACGCCTTCGTGTTCCTGACCCCGGAATATGACTCCTTCGCGCCGGCATCGCTGGTGAACGCGATTCAGGTGCTTTACAAGGAGTGGAACTACAAGCCGGCCGGCATCATCAGCTACGGTGGCATTTCCGGCGGCCTTCGTGCGTCCCAGACGCTGCGCGACCTGCTGGCCAACGTCAACGTCGTGGCCCTGCCGCAGGTGGTTCCGGTTCCCTTCTTCCCGGAATTCATCAACGACGAAGACATCTTCACGCCAAACGAAAAGATCAACGAAGGCACCACGCTGATGCTGAGCGAGCTCACCAAGTGGGCAAACGCTCTGAAACCCATGCGCGCCTGAATGAAAAGGCCGCCGGATCATGATCCGGCGGCCCTCAATCGTTTCGTTGTGTGCGCTGGTTCCGACCTTACTTCTTGACAGGACCGAGATCGCACGGAGCCTGACTGTCGTCGGGCACGAAAAAGTCGGGGGCCAATGCCAGGCCTGGGTCCACCCGGTATTTGTCGAAATCGGTCACGCCGCGGCTGGCCAGGAAAGTGTCATCGATGACGAACTGTCCGGTGAACTCCTTCGACGGCGTGGTAAAGATCTCATAGGCCGCATCGGCCAGAATGTCCGGCGTCCGGCTCTGCTGCATCATCTTGTCGCCGCCGATGATATTCCTGATCGCCGCTGTTGCGATGGTCGTGCGCGGCCACAGGGCGTTGACCGCAATGCCTTTTGAGCGGAGCTCGCCAGCCAGCCCCAACACCACCAGGCTCATACCGTATTTCGCAATCGAATAAGGCGTGAACGGCGCGAACCATTTTTCCTGCATGTCCAGTGGCGGAGACAGCATCAGGATATGCGGATTGTCGGATTGTTTCAGATGGTCGATGGCATGTTTGGAACAGGCCAGCGTGCCACGGGTGTTGATCTGATGCATCAGATCGAACCGCTTCATGTCGGTCTGCTGCACCGGCGTCAGCTGGATGGCGCTGGCGTTGTTCACCACAATGTCGAGCCCGCCGAAATGCGCTGCCGTCTTGTCGATGGCCTCCTTGACCGCTTCGTCGTCGCGTACATCAAGCAGCACCGGCAGCGCCTTGCCTCCGGCGGCTTCTATCTCCTCGGCGGCGGTATAGATCGTGCCTTCCAGTTTCGGATGGGGTTCCGCCGTCTTGGCGGCCACGGCGATGTTGGCTCCGTCCCGCGCGGCTCGCAGCGCAATCGCCTTGCCAATGCCGCGTGACGCGCCGGTGATGAAAAGTGTCTTGCCCTTCAGGGACATGATGTTTCCTCCGTATGTCGCTCTCAGGCGACGACCTTGCGGTCTCCAGTTTCGTCGTCCCGTCCCAAGAGGGCTCAGGCCTTCTTCTTCGTCATGAAAGCCTGGAAGGCAGCGATGGTTTCCGGGGCGCTCAGCCGGCTGGCAAAGATCCTGATTTCCTCTTCGACCCGCTCGGAAAGCTGAGCCGTATCCCCGCGCAGAAGTTTTCTGGAAAGCGCCATGGCTTCAGGCGGCTTTGCGGCGATTTCCTTTGCACAAGCCAGGGCCGCCGCGTCGACATCCCCTTCGACCACTTCATTCACGAGCCCGGCCTTCTCGGCTTTTTCTGCCGAAAAGGCGTTGCCGAGGCACAGCAGTTCGAAAGCCCGGGCCGGACCCATGATCTGCGGTCCGAGCAGGCTGGACCCCGCCTCAGGAACGAGGCCGAGATCGACGAAGGGCGAGCGAATGAGGGCGCGCGGGCTGGCAAAAACCATGTCGCAATGCATCAGCAAAGTGGTGCCGACACCGATGGCGATGCCATCGATGGAAGCGACCAGAGGCTTCTCGTTGCGAACCAGAGCTCTCAGGAAGCGAACGACCGGCGTCTCGCCAAGCCCGGTCTTGCCGGCATATTGCAGAAAGTCGCCAATATCGTTGCCAGCGGTAAAAACCTCCGGCACGCCGCAGATCAGATGACAGCGGATGGCTGCATCCGTATTGCCGGCCTCCAAGGCTTCTGCGAGGTCGCTGTACATCTGCCCGGTCAGGGCATTTTTCTTTTCCGGCCTGTCTAGACGCAGGGTCTGGACGCCGTCTTCAAGGGACTTGCGGATCATCATCAACTCCGGTCAGGCGATTCAGGACGCCAGGGCTTCAGCGTCGAACGCCTGGATGGCTTCGGCGGACAGAAGAATATCCGACTTCAGACCGGCAGTTTCACCCAACAGGGTTTCGCAGAAACTGCGGGCGAGCAGCGTGCGCTCGGCCAGCCTCTGTGCGGGTTCGCCCGCTGAGGCAAGCGCGCCCCTGGCAAGCAAAGCGCCGCCCAGGGTCAGGCCGGCAAGCCGCAGATAGGGCGTTGCACCAGCCAGGGCGTCACCGCTTCGGCCATCCGCCTGGGCGCTCAGCATGAAGTCGGTTGCTTCCTGAAGATCCCGAATGCTGGCCGAGAGCCGGTCGGCGGTCGCCCCGAACTCCGGCCGGTTGGAGGCCGAAACCTCGTCTGCCACCGCCTGCAGTTCCGCGATGAAGCCCTTGATCTGCTCCCCCCCGGACAGCGGCAGCTTGCGCATGACCAGATCGATGGACTGAATGCCATTGGTGCCTTCATAGATCGGGGCAATCCGGGCATCGCGCAGGTGCTGTGCCGCGCCGGTTTCCTCGATGAAGCCCATGCCGCCATGAATTTGAATGCCGAGGGAGGCAACCTCGACGCCGAAGTCCGTGGGCAGGGCCTTGGCAATCGGCGTCAGCAGGCTGGCGCGTTCGCTCCAGAAGGTCTTGCCGGCCTCGTCCTCGGCAATCTTCGACATGTCGATGGCATGGGCGCAGGCATAACAGATGGCCCGGGCGACCTGCGTGCGCGCCTTCATGCCCAGGAGCATGCGTTTGATGTCCGGATGGCGGGCAATCGGGCTCATGCCTTCACCGGTATCGCCAGGTGCCCTGCCCTGCTTGCGCTCCAGCGCATAGGCCAAAGCGTGCTGATAGGCGCGCTCCGCAACGCCGAGCCCCTGAATGCCGACTGCCAGGCGTGCATTGTTCATCATGGTGAACATGCAGGCCAGGCCGCGGTTTTCCTCGCCAACCAGCCAGCCGATGGCACCGCCTTCATCGCCATAGACCATGGTGCAGGTGGGCGAGCCGTGAATACCCATCTTGTGCTCGACACCGGCCACCTTCACATCGTTGCGCTCGCCCAGGGAGCCGTCGTCGTTGACCAGAAACTTCGGCACCAGAAACAGCGAAATACCCTTGGTGCCGGCCGGCGCATCCGGCAGGCGCGCCAGCACCATGTGGACGATGTTGTCGGTGAGGTCGTGGTCGCCATAGGTGATGAAGATCTTCTGGCCGAAGATGCGGTAGGTGCCGTCGTCGCGGCGTTCAGCCTTTGCCTTCAGCGCGTTCAGATCCGAACCGGCCTGTGGCTCGGTCAGGTTCATGGTGCCCATCCACTCGCCGGAGACCAGCTTCTCCAGGTATTTGGCCTTCAGGTCTTCCGAGGCGTGTTTTTCCATTGCCTCGATGGCACCTATGGTCAGGGTCGGACCGATGGCGAATGCCATTGACCCGGAGTTCCACATTTCCAGCGCAGCCGCCGACATCATAACCGGCAGGCCCTGGCCGCCGGATTCCGGATTGGCGGTCAGGCTGTTCCAGCCGCCCTCGATCCAGGCATGATAGGCCTCGCGCCACCCCGGAGGCGTGGACACGTTGCCGTCGACAAGCGGTGTGCCGTGTTTGTCGGCCACCGCGTTCAGGGGGGCGATTTCCTCGGCGGCAAACCGGCCAGCCTCAGTCAGAATTGCATCGACAAGATCGTCGCCGAGTTCGGCGTGACGGGCACTCTTCTGCAGGTCGGGCAGACCGCAGACATGTTTCAGAGTGAAGGCAATCTCATCGACGGGTGCGCGATACATTCAGGTCCTCCCAAAACCAATTGGCTTTCGATTCGTTCCGCCAGATGACGGTTTTCGCTGTTCCGAGCTTGACGGCGGCAAGGCTACTCCGCAAAAGGCAACATCGACAGCGGTTTGGAAGGACAATAGACCCGTTGACGTTAACGTCAACCCGTATCGCAGCGGCAGGTCATCGTCTTTTTGGTCTATTGCGGAACCGAGGTGTCCGCTCAGCCCGGCTCCTGCCTGACAGGATTGCGACACCGTCGCCGAATGGAAAATCTTCGCGTATCCAGGCTGCGCGCAAAAGCCTGATGCGCCAGCGAGTGAGGCACATGCGGACTTGGACGCTCGACATTGAGGAAGCCGACTGGCAGGCAGCGCCTGAAGCAGATGCCGTTTGCGCTGCGCTGATGGCAGGTGAGCTGGTGGCGGTGCCGACCGAAACCGTCTACGGCCTTGCGGCCGATGCCACCAACGGGACAGCCTGCGCCAAGATTTTCGCGGCCAAGGGCCGACCGCAGTTCAACCCGCTCATCTCTCACGTCCAGACACTGGATGCAGCTCTGGATCATGGCATTTTCGATGAGCGCGCGCTGGCACTGGCCGAGGCCTTCTGGCCCGGCCCCTTGACCCTGGTCGTCCCCAAACGCTCCACGTCACCGATTTGCGATCTGGCAACCGCCGGACTTCAGACTGTTGCCTTGCGCGTTCCTGTGGGTCCGGTCATGCGGTTTCTGGCCGAAAAGACAGGCAGGCCGCTTGCCGCGCCAAGCGCGAACCGGTCGGGCAAGATCAGCCCGACGCGGGCAGAAGATGTTGTTGCCGATCTCGGCCCTTCACTCAGCTTCGTCATCGACGCCGGTGCTTGTGCCGTCGGCATAGAGTCCACCATCGTTGGCCTGATTGATGGAACGCCGCGCCTGCTGCGGCCAGGCGGTCTTGCCCGCGAGGATATCGAACATGTGCTGGGGCAGCCTCTTGAAGGCGCCAGCCCGGAAATGCGGCCGGATGCCCCGGCAGCGCCGGGAATGCTGACGTCACATTATGCGCCCGATGCGGCGATGCAGCTGAATGCAAGCGATGTGACGGCCAGCGACGGCCTGCTTTCCTTCGGTGCCAACCGGCTGCCGGGCGCTGAACTTGCCCTGGCGGAATTCAACCTGAGCGCGACTGGCGACCTTGCCGAAGCCGCCGCCAATCTGTTTCGCGCCATGCGATTTCTCGATGCAAAGGGTGTCAGCACAATCAAGGTGCAGTTTATCCCCAGCTTTGGACTGGGCGAGGCGATCAACGACCGGCTGCGCCGAGCAGCTGCCCCGCGCGACTGACACCAGCGCTGCTCCTGAATACGATTGAACCGGCTAAGTGCTTGGGCTGCTGTTTGATGCCTTCTTCGGCACTCAAGCAAAAGGCCTTAAAAAACAGCAACTCGGCGGTAGTCGTTGAAAATCAAGCTGAATCGGGATCGCCTTAATTTAATCTCAAACACTGTAAGTTTCCGTTCCCGATGACAAGCAAACTTCGCCGCCAAATCTCGATTCTGGTTAAGCAATTCATACAATATTTGCCGGAACAAGAGCTTCTACTGCAAACTTATCAACACCATGCCGCAGATGGATTACGGTAAAAGGCTCGCATTCCCTTACTGGAATCGCTTAGTTTAAGAATCAGAATTGAGATGCAGCGGACCTCCCCTCGAGCACTGCGGTGCTCGCACCTCTGTAAGGGCCGGCAAGATAGCCGGCCCGTTTTTTTGCCCCCCTTCCTGACCCGACCTGCCACAACAGAGGCCACAGCGTGGCCAATCGAAGCGATTGGTTCCACGACAGCCAATCTGGAGACGATGTGCACGTAGTGGTTGAACGGCCATTGCGCTTCTTCAGGACCATCAACCGGCCGGCGTACCTCGCCGCGGCAATGCGGCCAATGGCTAGAGGCTGACATTGTTGCTCAGCGGTCCTGTTCCTTTTTTCCAATCGCGTGTGACCAGGTGCGTCTTTCCGGTTTCCGCCGCTCACCTGATGTGCCGCAGTTGGCGAGGTGCGAGCCGTCGCAATGCTGTGGAGGAGCAATCCGCCTCAAACTCCCTTCACAGGTCCGCATTCTAGTCCAATGCGGGAATTGACAGCCTGACCTACAACCGCTCTGATGCAGGGCCGACAAAAGATAACAATTCACCTTCCGGAAACGCCCCCTTGTCCACGCTGCTTTTGCACCACTCATCCTATCTCGATCACCTGACCCCTGTGGGGCATCCGGAGCGACCGGACCGCATTCGGGCAATCGACAGGATCTTGGAGCACGAAAAATTCCAGTCCGTGGAACGCGATCTCGCGCCCATGGGGACTGTTGAGGATATCGCCCGCGCTCACCCCATGAGCTACGTTGACCAGATCCACCGGCTGGCTCCGGAAGAAGGAACAGCCAGGGTAGACGCTGACACCACCATGTCGCCCGGCACGTGGGAAGCAGCGCTGCGCGGCGTTGGCGGGGCTTGCCGTGCGGTCGATGAGGTGCTGACGAAAAGGGTCAACAACGCCTTCTCCGCGTCCCGCCCTCCCGGTCACCACGCGGAAAAAGACCGCGCCATGGGTTTCTGCTTTTTCAACAATGCGGCGGTCGCCGCGCGCTATGCGCAGGCGAAATTCGGGTTGGAACGGGTGGCCATCGTCGATTTCGACGTTCACCACGGCAACGGCACCCAGGATATTTTCTGGGACGATCCGACGGTTATGTATTGCTCCACCCACCAGATGCCGCTTTATCCGGGATCCGGTGCAGCGTCGGAGACCGGAGACGCCAACAACATCGTGAACGCCCCGCTGGCGCCCGGTGAAGATGGAACCGGTTTCAAGGAAGCCTTTGAGATACTGCTTCTGCCGCGCCTCAATCTCTTCGCACCGGAACTGGTGATCATTTCCGCAGGATTTGATGCGCACATGCGCGACCCGCTGGGCGGGCTCAACCTTGTCGAGGCAGACTTCGCCTGGGCGACGCGCGCGTTGATGGACGTCGCCGACACCCACAGCAACGGCCATCTGATCTCCGTTCTCGAAGGCGGGTACGACCTTGAAGGGCTGGCGCGATCGGTCGCCGCGCATGTGATGACCCTCATGACCGGTTAGTGTGAAAAGCACGGGGATGACCGGCAAAAGGCCAAAATGAAACCTTGACCTTCGGCCTTCAGACCGCAAGTTTCCCTCAAGACCAGACGATATTCAGACAAACGGGATCCCACCGATGACCGATGCTGCCAACGACATTGCCGGCCTTTCCTTTGAAGAAGCGCTGAAGCAGCTCGAAACCATTGTGCGGGAACTCGAGCAAGGCAACGTGCCGCTTGAGCGGAGCATCGACATGTATGAGCGCGGCGACGCGCTGCGCAAGCATTGCGACACGCTCCTGAAATCCGCGGAGGCCAAGGTCGAGAAGATCCAGTTGGGTCAAAACGGCGAAGCAAGCGGGACCGAAGCGCTCGACCCGCAATAACCCGGCCACGCGAAACCAATAGCCCTTCTGCCTGCATCCGGAGCCGGTTCTGAACTGTGTGCCGGCTCGCCCGCTCGTGACGCGGCTTTCAGGAAGAAAGCCGAGCTGCTGATTTCCTTCCCCTCGTGTCAATCAAATAACCGTGTGCCAGACAATGGTGTCACTGGCGGGCGGCCTCGTTCTTTTTAAGCGCATCACCCGACGGGACAACTGCGCGTATTTTCGCCAAAACCTGCACGTTTTCTGCCAAAAGGCCCCTTAAGTCATTTCAGGCAAATGCACGGCGTTTTCATCGCAGGACTCATGGAGCCAAAATGGCGCATACCCCCTGCCCGATTTGCGCCCTATATCCGGTTGGTGTATGCCTGCCCGCCATGTTTCAAATCGTGGAGCTATCTCCAGAGTGTCTTCCAAGCCCGATACCCCTCTTCTTGACCAGGTAAAGTCCCCGGCCGATCTGCGCCAGCTTGATGAAAATGATCTCAAGCAGCTCGCCGACGAATTGCGCGCGGAAACAATCGACGCCGTGTCGATGACAGGCGGTCACCTGGGCGCGGGGCTTGGCGTCGTCGAGCTGACGGTCGCATTGCACTACGTCTTCAACACGCCCGAAGACAAGCTCATCTGGGATGTCGGCCACCAGTGCTATCCGCACAAGATCCTGACGGAGCGCCGCGACCGAATCCGGACACTTCGCCAGGGCAATGGTCTGTCGGGCTTCACAAAACGCGCCGAAAGCGCCTTTGACCCGTTTGGCGCCGCGCATTCTTCCACGTCGATTTCAGCCGGTCTCGGCATGGCTACCGGCAGGGACCTGAAGGGCGCAGACAACAATGTCATCGCGGTGATCGGTGATGGCGCCATGTCCGCAGGCATGGCCTATGAAGCGATGAACAACGCCGGCCATCTCGGCTCGCGACTCATCGTCATCCTGAACGACAATGACATGTCCATCGCACCGCCGGTCGGTGCCATGTCCGCCTATCTGGCCAAGCTCGTTTCGGGCCCGACCTACCAGACCTTCCGCGATGCGGCCAAAAACCTGGTCAAGAACCTGCCCAAGCCGGTGTTCGAGAAGGCTGCCCGGGCAGAGGAATATGCCCGGGGCTTCTGGACCGGAGGAACGTTGTTCGAGGAACTCGGGTTCTATTATGTCGGCCCGGTCGACGGTCATAATCTCGAACATCTCCTGCCGATCTTGAAGAATGTCCGTGACACTCACCACGGCCCGATCCTGATCCATGCGGTCACCCAGAAGGGCAAGGGCTATGCTCCCGCGGAAGGAGCGAAGGACAAGTATCACGGCGTCGCCAAGTTTGATGTGGTTACCGGCAAGCAGGCCAAGCCAAAGGCCAATGCGCCCAGCTACACCAACGTTTTTGCAACGTCGCTGATCAAGGAAGCGGAAACGGACGACCGCGTGGTCGCCATCACGGCCGCGATGCCGGACGGAACCGGCCTTGATCTGTTCGGCGAAGCCTATCCGAAACGCACATTCGACGTCGGCATTGCCGAGCAGCATGCGGTTACCTTTGCTGCGGGTCTTGCCACCGAAGGCTTCAAGCCGTTTTGCGCGATCTACTCCACCTTTCTGCAGCGCGCCTATGACCAGGTTGTTCACGATGTGGCGATCCAGGGCCTTCCCGTACGCTTTCCGATTGACCGGGCCGGTCTTGTCGGTGCCGATGGCCCCACCCATGCGGGCGCCTTCGACACCGCGTTCCTGACCTGCCTTCCCGGTTTTGTCGTCATGGCGGCTTCGGACGAAGTGGAACTGCGCCACATGGTGGCGACTGCCGTTGCCTATGACGAAGGCCCGATCTCGTTCCGCTACCCGCGCGGCGAAGGCGTCGGTCTGGACATGCCGGAGCGCGGCAGCGTGCTTGAAATCGGCAAGGGCGTCATCCGCAGGGAAGGCACCAAGGTTGCCCTCCTGAACTTCGGCGGCCGCATGAGCGAATGCCTCAAGGCTGCGGACGAACTGGATGCCGCCGGCCTTTCGACCACTGTCGCAGACGCCCGCTTCGCCAAACCTCTGGACATGGACATGATCCGCCGTCTTGCCCGCGAGCATGAGGTTCTCGTCATGATCGAGGAAGGATCAGCCGGCGGCTTCGGCAGTCATGTGCTGACCCGGCTTGCCGAGGAAGGCCTTCTGGACAACGGATTGAAGGTCCGTGCACTCGCTCTGCCGGATGCCTATCTCGATCACGACAAGCCGGAAGCGATGTATGAACGCTCAGGGCTCTCCTGTGACGGCATTTTGAAGACCGTCTTCACAGCACTCGGAACAGCCTCTGTCAGTGCGCCGCAGCGCGCCTGAGGGCTTGTGTTTCGTTCTTTGCCAAAGGACGTCGGGATACCCGCCGTCAAAGTCGGCTGGGGAGCTCAAATCAAACCCGATTGACACGGGGCGCCATACCTGAAAAGGCTGGTTGAAAGGAACAGGTGCGTCGGTTCAAACCGGCGCTTTTGTTTTATTTCTCGGGCACGATACCAGTCGCAACGCTCCTGACCGGGCTGCGGCGGTCCATCGTCAGGATGCAGCCATGGCTCAGACCCTTCTTTCCGTATCCGCTCTCTTGTTGTCGGTCGCCCTGCTCATATTCGGGCACGGTATACAGACGACACTGCTGCCACTGGCCGCGGAACGGTTTTACTTCACGGACTTCGAAATCGGTCTGGTCTCATCGGCCTATTTCTTCGGCATGGTGATCGGCTGTCTCGGCGCACCGCTGGTGATCATGCGCGCCGGGCACATCCGGGCCTTTGCCGCGCTCGTCTCGTTGATGTCCGCCGCCGCCATCCTGCACCCGGTGCTCATCGATCCCTATGCCTGGATGATCATCCGCATGATCTCCGGCTTCAGCCTTGCCGGTTTTTACATGATCGTGGAAAGCTGGCTGAACGAAAGCGCCTCGAACGAGAACCGTGGCACGGTGATGTCGTTTTACATCGTCGTCCTGTTCGGCGCCCTGATGCTGGGGCAGATTTCCATTGCGTCAATGAACATCGCCGATTTCATTCCCTTCGCGATTGCCTCGGTGATGGTGTCCCTTGCCGTGATGCCGGTATCTCTGACCACATCGACCCAGCCCGCCCCGATCACGCTGGTGCGTTTCGAGCCGAAAAAGCTCTACAAGAACTCCCCGGCAGCATTTGTCGGCGTGCTGTTCATTGGCGCGTCTCAAGGCGCTCTGCTTACGCTCTCGTCCCTTTACGGGTCGCAGATTGGCCTTTCCACCAAGCAAGCCGCGTTTTATGCGGCCGCCATCGTCGGCGGCGGTCTTATTGCACAGTGGCCAGTGGGCCGGCTTTCCGACCGCATCGATCGTCGTCTCGTGATCGCCGGTCTCGGTGTCGCAACTGCAGCCGTTTCGATGGCAATCGTGTTCTTCTCGCCGAAGGACTTCATGGTCGCCATTTTGTGCGCGGTCGCCGTGGGCATGGTCGTGCAGCCGCTTTATGCAATCGCGGTTGCGCACGCCTTCGACCACGCGGCGACCGAAGATTTCGTCGCGACCTCCTCCGGCATGCTGCTGTCGTTCGGTATCGGCTCGATCATCGGACCGCTGGCAGCCTCCATGATCATGAGCCACACCGGCCCGTCCGGGCTGTACATCATGATTATCGCGGCCAATATCATGATGGTGATCTTCATCCTTGCCCGTGTGATGACCCGCGTGGCACCGACCGGAGAAGACAAGACAGACTTCGAATACGCCTCCACCGCGCAGGTCGGTTCGGTTGTCACCGCCGAAGCCCTGGATGCCGCTCCCGAAGAAATTGTCATCCCACCCGAGGAATTCCCGGCTTACGAAGACGACATCTACAATTTCGAAACCTCCGCCGAGAGCGATACGAGCGACGAGGATGCGGCCGCTTCCGCCGAAACCACTGCAACCGAAGACGCAGCGGACAAGACACCGCCAACGACCTGATGTCTTTCCGCTGCATGTGGCCCGGCTATCGCCTCCTTTGCCTGCGCGGTTTCGCCTCTCGACATGATTGTGCAACCGGCTTATAGCCGCTTGTATGAAAGCGCGTGTCACAAAGCTGCAGCAGCTACGGCAGGAGCGTCACCCCCTGGTGGCGCTGGCGGCCTTTGCCTTTGCGATGCGTCTTGTGCTTCTGGTTCTTGCAAGCGCATTGTCGCCGGATGCGGCGGTTGCTGCAGGTCTTACCAGCCTTTGCCAGCCTTCCGGCCAGGACCAGAGCCTGCCGGGACCACACAATCCGCTCACCTGTCAATGTGGGCCGGTCTGCGCCCATGGCTGCGCAATCGCGCCCTGCCTGGCAAGCGCTGTGCCGCATGTGGATCAACCGCTCGCAAGCGCCGAAAACCTGCACCTGCCGACAAGGCAGACATCTGTCCTGCCCCCTGCTCAGCGGTCCAGCCCCATCAGGGCGCCGCCTTCCTCGGTCTGAAAAACATCCAACATCTCAGACCTCAAGGAATAGCATTATGAAAATCTGGAAAACCGTAGCGGCTGCCGCCGCCCTTTCGCTTGTCTCCCTGTCCGCTCTCGCGCACGACTACAAGGCTGGCGAGCTGACGCTCAACCATCCATGGACCCGCGCAACGCCGCCGAAAGCAAAGGCTGGCGGCGGCTTTGTCGAAATCATCAACAACGGCACCGAGGCAGATCGCCTTGTGGGT
This sequence comes from Stappia sp. BW2, assembly GCF_008107695.1. Taxonomy (GTDB): domain Bacteria; phylum Pseudomonadota; class Alphaproteobacteria; order Rhizobiales; family Stappiaceae; genus Roseibium. The sequence continues at coordinate 962,435 of NZ_VIRG01000066.1, forward strand.
GCGAGTTCCGACGTTGCCGCAAAGGTGGAAATTCACGAGATGGCGGTGACCGACGGCGTGATGAAAATGCGCAAGATGGAAGATGGCGTCGAAATCCCGGCCGGTGAAACGGTTGCGCTTCAGCCGGGCGGCTACCACGTCATGTTCATGGGCCTCAATCAACCCTTTGAAGAGGGCACCAAAATTCCGGTTGTCCTGACCTTTGAAAAAGCTGGCGATGTTGCTGTCGAAATGGCTGTCTCCAAGATGGGTGCCAAAACTCCCGATGGCGGTGCGGAGCATGGCGCCATGGACCACAGCAAGATGGATCACGGCAAGAACTGAGCCCCGTCTGTGGGCGTTGCTTCGGTCTCGATAAAACGCCCACACCCATTTTCAAAGTGTCAGAGCCCCTTCCTGCCTTGCAACAGGTGCCGGGGGCTCTGATCAGGATAGGACAAAACCGATGTCTGGTTTGAAACTCTTCCGGTACGTGGCCTGGGCGGCTGTTGCCGTGCTTGCGATCGTTTCCGGAGTACTGGTCTATCAGCAGACGGCTGGCAACAAGAACACCGGTGGCCTGATCGAGCCGCTTGCGGCCATCGGCGGCCCGTTCGAGCTTATCAACGGCAACGGCGAAACGGTGACCGACAAGACCTTTTCGACGAAGCCGACCGTTCTGTTTTTCGGCTTCACCTTCTGCCCGGATGTCTGCCCAACGACACTTTCCGAGCTTCAGGGCTGGATGGAAGAACTCGGACCGGATGCCGACAAGCTCAACTATGCGTTCGTGACCGTGGATCCGGAGCGCGACACACCAGAAGTCATGCGCGACTACGTGTGGGCGTTCGACAAACGCATTGTTCCGCTCACCGGCACGCGAGAGCAGATCGATCCCATGTTGAAGGCATACCGGGTCTATTCCAAAAAGGTGCCTCTTGACGATGGCGACTATACGATGGACCATTCCGCTGCCATCTATCTCATGAGTGCAGACAACAAGTTCGTCGGCACGATTGCTTATGGTGAGGCAGAAGAAACCGCCATGAAGAAGCTGCGCAGGCTCATCGACAACGCGCCGGCCTCTTCCTGAGGCAAAAACTGGAGCAAGCCGGACACGATGCGCATGCCGCTGTTCATGGGACTGACCGCTGGCGCGACGGGCCTCGTCGCGCTTTCGGCGTTTCTGTGGCTCTATGCCGGTGAGCGGGTCTTCGCCGACCGACTGATCTCGGCAATCGCCGGCTGCTTCTGAAATTCATATGTACAAACAACGCCTCGACCAGCATCTCGTCGATACGGGTGTCTTCCCGTCCCGCGCGCGGGCACGGGACGCCATCCTGCGTGGGACAGTCAGCGTCGACGGCGCTCCCTGCACCAAACCGGCGCAGAAAACCTCCGCCGATGCCAGCATCACCGTTGAAGATCCGGCCTCAGGCTACGTCAGCCGGGCCGCGCTGAAGCTGATCGAAGGCCTTGACCGGTTCGGTGTCGATCCAAACGGCAGGATTTGCCTCGACATCGGCGCTTCCACCGGCGGGTTTACCCAGGTCCTTCTGGAACGCGGCGCTGAAAAAGTTCATGCCATCGACGTCGGCCACGGCCAATTGCACGACAGCCTGAAGACAAATCCAAAGGTGATCGCACGCGACGGTCTCAATGCGCGGGACCTGACCTTGCAGGATCTTGGAGGAGACGCCCCAGGCCTGCTCGTCTCCGACGTCAGCTTCATTTCGCTGAAACTTGCCCTGCCGCCCGCGCTCGCACTCGCCGCGCCCGGAGCGGAAGGTGTGTTCCTGGTGAAACCGCAATTTGAGGCGGGCAAGGACAATATCGGCAAAGGTGGCCTGGTTGATCCGGAAATTGCCGAAGAAACCGCGAAATCCCTTCAGATGTGGCTGAGCAGCATGCCAGAGTGGCAGGCAGGCGACCTCGTTCCCTCGCCGGTCAAGGGGGGGGATGGCAATGCGGAATGGCTGCTCTACGGACGGAAAGCCGGCTGAGGGTCATCGCTTCTCCCCCTTCCCTTCTCCCTTTTCTACATTCCAACCAAGCGCAAACCGCTGACCTCAGGGATAGCGCGGTGAGGCCGTCTCATGATCAAGGCTTGCTCATTCCCCTTCTTGGCGCTATCGCTCGGCCATGAGCGAGAGAGAATTTGAAATCACCACGCTCGGCCACCGTGGTGACGGTGTTGCCGAGACGGAGACCGGGCCGGTCTATGTGGCCGAAGCCCTGCCGGGCGAAACCGTCCGGGCCAAAGTGGTGGACGGACGCGCGCAAGATCCGGTGATCGTTGCAAAGTCGCCGGACCGGGTCGAACCGGTGTGTCGGCATTTCCACGCATGTGGCGGCTGCTCCGTGCAGCATCTTGCAGAAGAGCCATATCTGGCCTGGAAACGCGGGCTTGTCGAAAAGTCCTTGCGTGATCGCGGTATCGAGACCGACGTCTCCAGCACGATTGCAGCGACAATGGGCGGACGCCGCCGGGCTGTTCTGACGGCCACCCGCGCCGGACGCCACACTTTGCTAGGCTACCATGAAAAGGCCAGCCACCGGCTGGTCGATATTTCCGAATGCCCCGTGCTGGACCCTGTCATCGTTGAAGCGCTCCCCGGCCTCAAGTCGCTTGCCTCGGAAGTTCTGCCGAAAAAAGGCGAGCTTCGGATGACCGTGCTGGTGACCACCACCGGTCTGGATGTCGCGCTCGACAAGGCCGACAAGGGATATGAACGCAAGATCCCGGCCCTGTCGCAAAAGGTCGTCGATCAGAACCTTGCCCGGCTTTCGGTCAATGGCGAAGTCATCCTGGAGCTGCGTCCGCCCCTGCTCGACATGGGCGGCATCGGCATTGTCGCCGCCCCCGGCGGCTTTGCCCAGGCAACGCTGGCGGCGGAACATGCGTTGTCCAAGCTGGTTCTTGAAGGCGTCGGCAAGGCCAAGGCCATCGCCGATCTCTTTTCCGGTGTCGGCACATTCGCGCTCAGGCTCGGCCAGCAGGCCAATGTGCACGCGGTGGAAGGCGATGCAGCGGCACTGGCCGCCTTTGACAAGGCCCTGCGCAAACCTCAGGGCCTGAAGAAGATAACATTCGAACGGCGGGACCTTTCTCGCAGACCCCTGGTGAAGGAGGAGCTGGACCGTTACGACGCCGCGGTTTTCGATCCCCCGCGTGCCGGCGGCCAGGCCCAGGCAGAACAACTGGCCCTTTCGACGGTCAAGACGATTGTTGCCGTCTCATGCAATCCAGCGACGCTTGCCCGGGATCTGCGAATCCTGCTCGACGGCGGATATGTGCTGCAAAGCGTCACACCAGTGGACCAGTTCCACTTTTCGCCCCATATTGAAGCGGTGGCGGTGTTGAACAGACCTTGATAGGGGAGTGAGCCATGAGTGCGGCGGATGAGGAATTCGGACCTGTCAGAGGACCCCGCAGCCTGCCGCCGCTTCTGAGCCTTGCCCGCCGAACGCGCTATGCGCTTTATCAAGGCTCCCGCGTTGCGCTCTACACCCTGCATTCCGAAGCCATGCGGCGGATGAACCGGGACCTCCAGAAAGAGCTTCCGGAAACACCGGAGGTGGTGCCGACAGGCCCGGTGCCGAGCCAGAGGCGCATGCTGGCGGACATCGTCAAGCTGTTCGCGGACGATCTGAAAGCCGTCGAGGACGGGCTTTATCCACTCCCGTCCGACGGCACGATGACACCGGGCGAGCTGATTGCGACCAGTCGCGCCTTCTTCAAGGATGTGCCGGAGGTTGCTCGGCGACGGGCGAGCGGTGCGCACCAGGAAGTGAATTCCACCGAGGGATTTGCAGCCGCCCTCCCCCGCTATTATCGGCAGAACTTCCATTTTCAGACCGACGGCTGGCTGTCGGAGGAAAGTGCCCGGCTCTACGATTTCCAGGTGGATGTGCTGTTTTCAGGCGCCACCGCCGCGATGCGTCGCAGGGCCCTTGTTCCGCTTGCAAAAATCTTGCGCCGCAAGGATCAGCGCCGCGTTTCCTACCTGGACATCGCCTGTGGCACCGGCGGTCTCTTGCGGCCCGCCCTGGCCGCTTTTCCGCGCCTCAAGGGCACGGGCATCGATCTGTCGGAACCCTATCTCAATGTTGCCCGGGAACGCCTGCCGTCACGCCGCGCCGGGTATGTCTGCGGTCTCGCCGAAACATTACCGTTCGCGGACAATTCACTCGACGTCGTGTCCTGCGTCTTCCTGTTTCACGAACTGCCGCCGAAAATCCGCAGACAGGTCATGTCGGAAGTGGGCCGCGTTCTGAAACCCGGCGGTTCGTTTCTTTTTGTCGACAGCCTGCAGACCGGAGATGTGCCGGAATATGACGGTCTCCTGTCGGTCTTTCCTCAGCTTTTCCACGAGCCGTATTTTACGTCTTATCTCAGCGAAGACCTGACGGGGCTCGCGAAGGCGGCAGGGCTAGAACAAAGCTGGATGACTCCGGCCTTCGTCTCCCGCGTCGCGGAGTTTATCAAAAGCGACTGATCTTTCAGTATCACTGAAAAATTACATCTCTTCCCTTGAGACTGAAAATATTCGGGCGTATATCCGAGATTATGAGATTGGATCTATGGCTCTTGCAGACCGGGGAAAACCGCAGCGCCTTTGCGCGCCGCGCCAACCTTTCGCCTGCCTCCGTTACGGCCCTTTGCAACGATCCCAATGTCTGGGTCTCGCGGGACATGGCTCGCAAGATCGCAATTGCCACCAATGGTGCCGTAACCCCCAACGACTTTCTCGGACTGTCTACAACCAAGGAGCATCCCGTGTCCCAGGCCCGTGTCGCAGAAGCAATCCGCGCATTCGAACGTGGAGAAATGGTGGTCGTGACTGACGATGATGACCGCGAGAACGAAGGCGATCTGATTGTCGCTGCCGCCAAGGTCACGCCGGAACAGATGGCCTTCATGGTGCGTCACACGTCCGGCATCATCTGCGCCCCGATGACGGTTGCTCACGCCCGCCGCCTGCGGCTCGATCCGATGGTCTCCGAAAACGACGCTCCGCTGGCAACGGCCTTCACCATTTCCGTCGACTACCGACAGGGACTGACCACCGGCATTTCAGCCGAGGAACGCTGCTCCACCGTACGCGCGCTCGCAAACCCCAATGTCGGCGCTGACGATTTCGTCCGTCCCGGACACGTCTTCCCGCTTGTGGCCAAGGAAGGCGGCGTCATGATCCGCTCCGGCCATACGGAAGCTGCTGTCGACCTGTGCCGTCTCTCGGGCCTGGAACAGGTCGGTGTCATCAGCGAACTGGTCAATGACGACGGCACCGTGAAGCGTGGCCAGCAGGTGGCCGAGTTCGCAGCGGAGTACGACCTGAAGATGGTTTCCGTTTCCGACCTGATCGCCTGGCGCCAGCGCACCGAGAAGCTGGTGGAGCGGGTCAACGAACAGCCGGTTGATACGGTGTTCGGTCCGGCCTATGCCACCACCTATTCCACTCCGTACGACCCGATGCACCACCTGGCCATCGTCTACGGCGACATTCTGGACGGCCGCAACGTGCCGGTGCGCCTGCAGCTGGAATCCGTGCTCGACGATGTCTTCGGAGAAGGCCGGCCACTTGACCCGATCATGAAACATTTCGCGGAACGCGGACGGGGGATCATCGTCTATCTGCGGGAAGGCTCGGTCGGCGTTGCCCGTCAGTCGAAGCGTTCAAGATCCGACTTTGAGGCCGCCGATACCGAAGAACACAGCTCCGCACAAGCCAGACAGGAACAATGGCGTGAGGTCGGGCTTGGTGCACAGATCCTGAAGGACCTGGGCGTCACTTCCATTCGCCTGCTAGCCTCCCGTGAGCGCCATTACGTTGGTCTGGAAGGGTTTGACATCAAGATTGACGAAACAGAGATCCTCGATATCTGAGGATCCTTCGGAAGGTGCCTTTCATGGCGGCGAAGAAAGAGGCAATCGAACAAGAGGACAAAGCAAAGCCGGTCCCGGAGCCTTTCGCCGTCGGTTTCAACCGCAGCCAGAGCGAAAGCATCGTCTACGGCAGCCTTGTCCTCGGCATTCTGTTCGCCGTAATCGGAGCCGTCGGCAGCCTTCCACTGCTGGCCCTTGCCGCCCTCACGCCTCTCGGCATCGCCTATTGGCATTATCCGATGATCGAGAAAGGCATACCTCAGCTCGGCGCCAACGAGGACGGCCTGTATGTGGAGCGCATCGGCTTCATCGACTGGGCAGCCATCCGGGCGGCCGACATCAAGCGAACGTCTGTCCGCTCCATCGAACTGGTCCGGCTGGACGTGCTTCTGACCCGGTCACTGGAGGATGCCGTCGTGAAGGCACAGACCGTTCCGGTCTGGAAGAAATTCATGATGCGCAACTGGAAAGGCACCCGACGCGAGCACGGGCAGGACCTGATCGCAATCAACCTGCACACGCTCGCCGCTGACCCGGAAGAAATCCTGAGCCGCATCAGGGCCTTCATGTTCGCCTGATGCGCGGCCAGGCCTGACAGTCAGCAGCCCGGCAACTGCCTGAGCGCTGTGGGTAAAGAGGCTGATCGCGGCCACCCTGTCCGGAAAGACCGGAACAGGGATGACCGCACAAAGGCAATTCGCTGCAGCCTTACATCAGGTTTTCCTTGAAGAATTCGATCGTTCTCTGCTCTGCGAGCTTTGCCGCCGCTTCGTCGTAACGCGGCGTGGTGTCATTGTGGAAGCCGTGGTTCACGCCCGGATACATATGGGCCACATAGGTTTTGCCGTTGGCCTTCAGAGCGTCCTCATAGGCCGGCCAGCCCGCATTGATGCGCTCGTCCAGCTCGGCATATTGCAACATCAGGGGCGCTTTGATCTTTGAGACATCCGCGGCATCCGGCTGACGGCCATAGAAGGGCACTCCGGCAGCAAGCTCGGGATAGGCCACCGCAATGGCGTTGACGACACCACCGCCATAGCAGAAGCCGACCGCACCAACCTTGCCGGTGCTGTCATCGCTGTTGAGCAGATACTCAAACCCCGCGAAGAAGTCGTTCATCAGCTTGGTGCCGTCGACCGTTCGCTGCAACTCGCGGCCCTTGTCGTCCGTTCCGGGATACCCGCCGACGGAGGTCAGGCCGTCAGGTGCCAGCGCCATGAACCCGGCCTTGCCGAGACGGCGAGCGACATCCTCGATGTAAGGGTTGAGACCCCGGTTCTCGTGTATGACCAGCACCGCCGGAAGCTTTCCCGTGGCGCCTGCGGGCTTCACCAGATAGCCTTTGACTTCGCCATGGCCGTTCGGAGACGGGTAAGTGATGCGTTCGGTGACGATACCGGCATCGTCCGGCGCAACCTGCTGGGCAAGCGCATAGTTCGGCGACAGCTGGTCGAGCAGCATGGCAGCCGTCAGACCACCGACCGCGAATTTTGCGGCCCCGTTCATGAACTCGCGCTTGGTGATCTTTCCATGCGCGTAGAAATCATAGAGATCGAGCAGTTCCTGGGGAAAGTCTTTTGCCGTCATACGGCGCACCGGCGTCATTTCATTCATGTCATCACTCCCTGAAATGCATGAGACGTCATGCTGGAGATAAAACTAGGGAGATGACCGGCAAGGTCCATGGCCCTTGCCTTCCGGAATTGTAACGAGTTGTAACCCGCAGTGTCTGCTGGTCAGCCGATCTGGCCGCGATGACGCAGGAAATGGTCAGCCAGGACACAAGCCATCATCGCCTCGCCCACCGGCACCGCACGAATGCCCACGCAAGGGTCGTGACGACCCTTGGTCATGACATCGACCTCTTCGCCCTTGCTTGTGATCGACTTGCGTTCGGTCAGGATCGATGATGTCGGTTTGACCGCGAAGCGGACGACCAGCGGATCACCGTTGGAAATCCCGCCTAGAATGCCGCCGGAATTGTTGCTCAGGAACACGGGACGGCCGACATCGTCCAGGCGGATCTCGTCGGCATTGTCCTCGCCGGTCAGGCTTGCGGCATCGAACCCATTGCCGACCTCGACGCCCTTGACCGCGTTGATCGACATCATGGCCGCAGCAAGATCCGTGTCCAGCTTGCCATAGATCGGCGCACCCCAGCCGGCCGGCACGCCTTCGGCAACCACTTCGATGACCGCACCGACGGAAGATCCAGCCTTGCGGATACCGTCCAGATAGTCCGCCCAGAAGGTAGCAGCCTCAGCATCGGGGCAGAAGAAGGCGTTGTTGTCGACTTCCGCCCAGTTCCAGTTGCTCCGGTCGATCTTGTGCGGTCCGATCTGCACCAGGGCACCGCGAATGCTCACGCCCTGCAGCACCTTGCGGGCGACAGCCCCGGCGGCTACACGCATGGCCGTTTCACGCGCCGACGATCGGCCACCGCCCCGATAGTCACGAATGCCGTATTTGGCATTGTAGGTGAGATCGGCATGACCGGGACGGAAGCGATCCTTGATGTCGGAATAGTCCTTCGAGCGCTGGTCGGTGTTTTCCACGAACAGCGAAATCGGCGTACCGGTGGTTTTCTGAATGCCATCCTCATCGACCATGACACCGGACAGGATCTTGACCTCATCCGGCTCGCGCCGCTGCGTCGTGAAGCGGGACTGGCCCGGCTTCCGCTTGTCCATGAAGCCCTGAATATCGATTTCCGTCAGCGGAATGAGCGGCGGGCAACCGTCGACCACGCAGCCGATTGCGGGACCGTGGCTTTCGCCCCAGGTGGTGACCCGGAAAAGATGACCAAAGCTGTTGTGCGACATGAACGGGGACCGAGGTTAGCAAATGAACTTTCAGGCGCCGAGCGATACGCCATCACGCCTGCAAGCTCAAGCCCGCAGCCCGGAATAGGGCATTTTTAGGTGGGCGCATACGCTCACCGGTCCTGCTGAAATTGAAAACAAGTAGATTTCGACTGGATGCTGCGATCATTGACCAGGGTTTTGCGTGCTCTGCTTGTACGACACTGGAAAGTTCGCAAATGGCTCGTGAAAATTCGACCCTGGATTTGCTAATCCTTAAACCTCTACCACTATTACACGTTGAGGATGAATGATAATCACGAGGCATACCGTTGCGGATCAGGGGCTGGCTAACTGGACTGATCGTGTTCCTGCTGGCACCCAGCCTGGTGTTTGCCTCGCTCTGGTTTCATAACAGGTTCGACAAGGTAAATTCGATCGACACCAGCCTTGCCGGGCTTCACCTGATTGAAGCACTGGGACCGCTGCTGAAGGAAAAGGCGCTCACCGGCAAGATCAGCAGCACGCCGGTCAACCTGCGTGAGCACCTGGAAGAGCTCGAGGAGAGCGAACGGTCCGCAGATCTCATGCAACCGCTCGATACTTTCCTGCAAGATAACGACGTTCCCCTCGCCCTTCGTCAGGGGCAAACCCTTGCCTCGAAGATCTCCCAGATCACCAGGCTGAGTTCGACCTCTTCCTTCGAAGCCGCGAAGCTTCCGCAGTTCATCACCGACGTCTTGCCGACGGTGGTCATTCAGTCCGCGATCCTGGCGAAAAACGCCCAGAAGATCCACTCCCGGGGTGAGATCAATGTCTGGGACAAGATGGCGATCCCCGTGCAGGGCGGTCAGTACAAGATTGCCGCCGACGGTGCCGCACACGATACGGTGGAATATTTTTTCGACCTGACCGGCGAGCAAGCCGAACTGCTGCAAAAGCAGGCCGGGGTTTTCCGAGCAACCAACATAGCGTTCCAGACCGTCGGGTCGAAACTGCTCACATCGGCGATTGTCGCCGAACGAGGCGAGGATGTTTTGTCCCAGCCGGTGGTGAGAATGCAGCCGGCCCTGGTGAATGCCGCTTTTGCCTTGTGGCAGTCCACGGTGGACTATCTCCTGTTAGACCTGGAGCGGCAGCGGTCGGAAACACTTTTCGCTGTCACCCTTGCCGGGCTTGTCGGTGGACTGGTGATCGTCGCGGCCTTTGCCATAGCCATCGCCCTGTCACGTGCACTTGCCGACAAGACGCAGCAGGAGTTTGAAAGCCTCGGCTTTCATGACCCATTGACCGGCCTGCCAAACAGGCGAGCCCTGCTGAACACCATTCGAAACCTGCCCCCGGCGGAACCCGGCCTGCAAACCGGCGCCATCCTGATTGATCTGCGAGAGTTCAAGAAGGTGAACGACCGGTTTGGCGACCACAACGGCGATTCTCTGCTTCGGCAGGTGGCCGAGCAGTTGAACCAGCACGCCGAGCCGGATGACTTTCTGTGCCGGACAGGCGGGACCGAATTTCTGCTTTTGCGCCCACAGCTCAAAAGGGTGGCCCGTTTCGAGCAACTCGCCTTCACGCTGCTTCAGGAAATTTCAAGGGACCGGGTCATCGGCAACAACAGATCTGCGGTCGAAGCCAATGCGGGCATTTTCATCAGCTGTCCCGGCGATCAGATCTCCGATCATATTCTGACTGACGCGGCCCTCGCCCTAAGGGCCGCGAAGCAGAAGGGGCCAGGCAAGTTCAGCCGGTTCACACCAGCGATGCGCACAGCCTTCGAGGAAAGCGACCAGATTGCCGCAGAACTGCAGAACGCCCTGAAGGAAGGCAACATTGTCGCGTGGTTCCAGCCTCAGGTGAATATACACACGGGCGAAGTCGTTGGCGCTGAAGCCTTGGCCCGCTGGATAGACAACGACACGATCCGCTACCCCGGCGCCTTCCTGCCGACAGCCATGGAAGCGGGATATATGGAGCATATCGAGGACGCGGTGCGTAGCCGTGCGCTGAACTTCGCCGCCAGCCTCAGTGGCAAGACGCGATCCACCATGCATCTGGGGCTCAACGTCACCGCCAGCCTCCTGACAAGCACCAAAGCCGTGGACGTGCTCCACGAACAGGTGATGAACCTTGGCCTGAATCCGGCCCACGTCAGCCTTGAAATTCTGGAAGCGGTGATGATCGACGAAGTCACGGCGGCTCCGATCAAGCAGAACATCGCGCGACTGTCCCAATTGGGTTTCTTCATCGAGCTGGACGATTTTGGAACGGGCCATTCCAGCATTTCCAGTCTGCGCGATCTCAAAGTCGACCGGGTCAAGATCGACCGCAGCTTCATTTCCGGTGTCGATACCAACCCGGCTCTGCAAAAGTTCACCTGCGCATTGATCAACCTTGCCAAGAGCCTCGACATCAGCGTCCTTGCCGAGGGCGTGGAAACCGAGGGCGAGCGGGACTGGCTGAAACGCAACGGCTGCGATGTCATCCAGGGCTTCCTCATATCGCAGGCAATGCCGGAAACCGACCTCGCAACGATGATCCTCAAACAGGATTTCGTTTCCTGGGAGCCCGCTCTCGAGGGGCAAGGCCCGCTGCGCGGTCAGGCCTGACCGGCCGCTTTCGCAGTCATTTCCGCCTGCCGTTTCTTGAATTCGGCTGCGGCAAAGGAAAATCCGCCGTCCGCGCCGTCAACAAAGTGAATATGCCGGCTGTTGCTGATGTCCTCCACGAAGCAAGTCATCAGCGCTGATGCGGAAACGTGAAGTCCGTACACAAGATCACCGGCCTCATAACCGGCTTTCAGATAGTCTTCGACATTTCCAAGCTGCTCGGGCGTCAGATCCAGAACGAGTTGCAGGCTGTCGCCGACCTTGCGATGGTCCGTGTTGAGGCCTAGCTCCGGAAAGTACCGCTTCGGGTCGAACGGCCCGATACGCCAGCCGGTATGATGGCTGATCATGAAGACAACCGATTCCAGCATCGCCTTCGCCCATCCGCGAAAGTGCCTGCCCGGAGATCCGAGCCGCACTTCATGGCCCGTTCCGGTTGGCGGAAACCGAAAGCGCAGGCGCGTCTTGTCCGCAAGTCTTGTCCGGCTGTCATCCGTCGAAGGGTCGTAGCCGAGTTTGTCGGCAAGTCCTTTAAGGATCTCCTGCATCGGAATGCGCCCGACCGGTTTGACGATGAGAGACACGATATGGCCGTGTTGCGAAGGAAGCGGCTCCCACCGGCAGGACAGCCCGTCAAGCGGTGGCAAAGCGGCATCGGGGATCGAAACCGCAAATTGCCGTGACTTCTCCTGATCTTTCAGGATGTGATCGGCGATCGCCAGCCCGTCTCCCAGGATCATGGCAAGGTGATTGCCGGGGCTGAGGCGGTATTTGCGCACACGGACATCGCCGCCCAGCCCTCTCAGATGGGAGACCGGGATAGCCGCCGCACGCAACTCCAGCTCCATGACCTGGCGCGCCAAGACGACAACGCCCGCAAGCGCCTCACAGGCAGCCTTCACATCGTGTTTCGGCACGAGCAGCATCGCGCCGTCTCCGCCGAAAACAAATGGCACACGGTCACTGCCGATCCGGTTCAGGACTGCCGCAATCGTCGCGGCTCCGACCATGTTGACTTCCTTGTACCGGCCCTGCGCAACCGCATCGCTGGAGCGGACAATATCTGTGGCAAGAGCGTACCAGTCGTCCGGCACGGGGCGATAATCGGCCAGATCGCCGACGGTGCTGAAATCTGAAAAGCTTGGCAGCTCACTGTAAAACTCATTGGCGGACACGGCACCTCACCTAGATTTTCTCCGGGCTCCCTTGCATTAGCTGTTTTCTTTTACGCTGCGGTCGTCCCGACCGATCACCGCGCTGGGTCTGTCCGGCGCAGAAGTTTCCGCTGCGGCATCAGCCACTCTTTTGCAGTGTCGACGATCACAAGAGAAACTACATGGCCTGTCTACAACAAAGTGATCCGTGCGAGCGGCAACATGTATGTCGAAAGACTGAAGCAGACCGAACAGCTTTGTGCCCTGCTTCAATATGGACGCCAGATACCCTTGAACACCTGCGATGCCTGGAGCTTCAGACAGCCTCGAACGTGCCGTTGCGCCAGACAAACACCTTGTCCTGCGGCACATCCAGCTTGGGCACCACATCCGTGTCCAGACCTTCCAGCAGACCGCGCATAACGCGGAAGACGCCACCATGGGAAACGACAACAGAAGGCCGGTCGACGGTCACCAGCCAGCGGGCGATCCGCTCCGTCAGCATCTTGTAGCTCTCGCCGCCGGGCGGGACGAAGCCCCACTTGTCGGCACGGCGCTGCAGAATGAGATCCTGTTCCTCATCCGCGAGTTCTTCCAGCGTGAAGCCTTCCCAGTCGCCGAAAGTGATTTCCTTGAGCTGGTCCTCAAGGCGGTAGGCCTCAACCGGCAACCCCATCGACTGGCGCAGCAGCTCCATGGTGGACCGTGTGCGGTAAAGGGGTGAGGCAACAAAATTCAGCCCGGCCGGATCGATTGTCTCGCGCTCCAGAAACGCCTTCAGCCTCTCGCCATTGCCACTTGCCTGGGCGCGTCCGGTCTCATTGAGCGGAATATCCTTCTGCCCCTGCATGCGCCCTTCGAAATTCCAGTCCGTTTGTCCATGGCGGACGAAGACCAGGAACTCCGGATCGTGCAGCTTGGGCAGCAGGCCGGATTTCAGGGCGCTCAGCACAGAAGTCATGTCAGTTTCCGGAAAACGGGGTCAGCTCAGAGGAACAGGGCTTACTCAACAGAAAAATGGCCGGTTTGAAACCGGCCATCCGAAACGATCAATCCTTGACGACGGAAATGTCCGGGGCGTCCACCGCCTTCATGCCGACGATGTTGTAGCCGCAGTCGACGTGCTGGATCTCGCCGGTCACACCACGGCCAAGGTCGGAGAGCAGGAACAGGGCGCTGTCGCCAACTTCCTCGATCGTGACCGTGCGGCGCAGGGGTGAGTTGTATTCGTTCCACTTCAGAATATAGCGGAAGTCGCCGATACCGGAGGCGGCAAGCGTCTTGATCGGACCGGCAGAAATCGCGTTCACGCGAATGTTCTGGGGACCGAGATCCATCGCCAGATACTTTACGCTGGTTTCCAGCGCAGCCTTGGCAACGCCCATCACATTGTAATGCGGCATCACCTTTTCGGCGCCGTAATAGGTCAGTGTCAGGATGGAGCCGCCATCGGACATCAGCTTCTCTGCGCGCTGGGTGACAGCGGTCAGCGAGTAGCAGGAAATATCCATGGTGCGGGCAAAGTTGTCGGAAGACGTATCGACGAAACGGCCGGTCAATTCGGATTTGTCGGAAAAGGCAACTGCATGAACGAGAAAATCGATCTTGCCCCATTTGTCTTCCAGCGCCTTGAAGACTGCATCGATGGAGTCGCCATCGGTGACGTCGCAATGGCCCACAACGATTGCGCCCAGCTGGTCTGCCAGCGGTTCAACACGCTTCTTCAACGCATCGCCCTGGTAGGTCAGTGCCAGTTCTGCTCCCGCGTCGGCCAGTGCTTTGGCAATGCCCCAGGCAATTGACTTGTTGTTTGCCACACCCATGATCAGGCCGCGTTTGCCATTCATCAGTCCGCGCGTTTCCGCCATCGTCGTCTCCGAAAGAATTCCATTTCCGCCCCAGCGGGCTGGCTTCCTATGGCACAAGGGGTCTGTTCCTTCAAGAGACACGGTAACGGAATGAACCGTCGACGCAGACGCTTTCAGACACTATGTTGGCGCCCGAATTTTACCGTCAAACTTCACGAGGACCTCGCTCATGGAGCGCACTGCCCATGCCGACCGCTTTGCCGAACTGATCGGCGAAGCCAACGTTCTGACCAATCCGGACGACCAGGCTCCCTATCTCACAGAATGGCGCGACCTGTATCAGGGCGTCACTCCCATGGTGCTGCGCCCGGGCAGCACGGAGGAGGTCAGCGCTGTCATGACCTACGCCTATCAGAACGATCTCAAGGTCGTTCCACAGGGAGGCAATACCGGCCTCGTCGGTGGCCAGATTCCGCAGGAAACCGGCGACGAAATCGTTCTTTCCCTGTCTCGGATGAACAAGGTCCGTGCGGTCGACCCGGCTGGCTTCACCATTACAGCGGAGGCTGGCGTGGTGCTGGAGACGCTGCAGAACGAAGCGGAAAAGGTGGACCGGCTGTTCCCGCTCGCGCTCGGTGCACAGGGCTCGTGCCAGATCGGCGGCAACATATCCACGAACGCTGGCGGCACTGCCGTCCTGGCCTATGGCAACACGCGCGATCTGGTTCTCGGCCTCGAAGTCGTACTGCCGACGGGAGAGATCTGGAACGGCCTCAGAACCCTTCGCAAGGACAATACCGGTTATGATTTGAAACAATTATTTATCGGTGGCGAAGGCACGCTCGGCATCATTACCGCCGCGGCACTGAAACTTTTCCCCAGGCCCAAGAAACTGGAAGCCGCCTTTGTCGGCCTGCCGCATCCTCAGGCCGCCCTCAAGCTGTTCACGCTTGCCAAGGCGCAGGCCGGGCCGGTTCTGACCGGCTTCGAAATCATGCCGCGCGTTGGCGTCGAGTTCTGCCTTCGTCATCTAGAAGGGGCTCGCGACCCGCTTGAAGGCGAACATGCCTGGTACGTCCTGATGGAGTTGTCCAGCGGTTCGGATGCCTTTCCTGTCCGGGACCTGATGGAGAGCATTCTGGGTGAGGCATTCGAAAACGGCCTTGTGGAAGACGCCGCCTTTGCGCAGAACCTGACCCAGGTTCAGGATTTCTGGCATATCCGCCACGGCATGTCGGAAGTGCAGAAGCCTGAAGGCGGTTCGATCAAGCATGACGTTTCCGTGCCCGTTGCGTCGATCCCCGATTTTCTGGACAAGGCGATGGCTGCGGTCGACGCTTTCGTACCGAGATGCCGGCCTGTTCCGTTCGGCCATATCGGTGATGGCAACATCCACTTCAATGTCAGCCAGCCGGTTGGGGCCGACAAGGAAGAGTACCTGGCAAAGTGGGATGAGATGAATGCCATCGTACATGGCATCGTCAACGAATTCGGCGGCAGCATCTCGGCGGAGCACGGCATAGGCCGTCTCAAGCGCGATCTCCTGAAGGACGTCAAGCAGGGTATCGAACTGGATCTCATGCAGCGGATCAAAACCGCATTCGATCCCAAAGGCCTGCTGAACCCGGGCCGCGTTCTCTAAACCGAGATCGGCTCACCTCGACAGACACCCCGTGCCGGCGCCACAAGCGCCGGCATTTTTATGAGCTGCCCGTAATGCCCCCAAACGGCCCCCTGCCAGCCCCCCTGGCAAACCACTCCCAAATGCAGGCAGTGGCTTTAAAGCTTCATTCATCACCCTTTGATTGCAATACTTCACATATACACGATAAAGTATAATCTTCCTGAGCGCCGCGCGTCATTCGAAACCCTTATTTCAGGCACCCCACCATGACGACCACCAAATGGACCTGCTCCGTCGACACCGATGGAAACGCATCTCTTTACTGCGAACTCTCAGAAGACGGGCAACCGCCCAAGACCGAGAAAATCAAACTGAAAGGGGTCTGCTATTCCCCTGCCCCGATCAATGGCTCCAATTCCTATGCGCCCGCCCTGGGAGACTGGTATTGGGACGAATTTGAAGCAGGAAACACGTTCATATCCAGTTGGTCGCCCCTCCTGTTACGCGACTTTCCCAATTTCAGGCAGCTCCACAACAACTCGCTTCGGGTCTACTGCATGCTGTCGCGGCAACTGGAGGGAAACGGAACCTTTCCGGCTCCCTGGGACAGCGGTCACTATTTCACGCATCAGTATTTTCTGGATCTCGCGTGGGACAAGTATGCGCCAGCCGAAGCAAAGATGCACCGATCCGTTCTGATCGGCATTCCCCTGCCCGCCACGATGTTCTGGAAGACCCAATATGACAACGCCACACGGGCAGAGATCGATTACTGGACCAACGTATTGCGTGAGACCGTCAAATCCGTTGCAGATCACCCGGCGGTGATGGGATTCACCATCCAGAACGAACAGGACGGCGCAGACGTTTGCTACAACAATCCGGCATGGGCCGAGTTCTGGTGGGGCCAGGTAGAAACGATGGCCGCCATCGTGAAGGAAGAAGCGCCAGGCAAACTGGTCGGCATGGCAACCCATGACGACCCCAACATTCCCCTGAAAGCGTCTTCTTATATGGAGAACTGCCCCAGCATCGACTTCTGGGGGGTCAATACCTATCAGACCCAGACCTTCGAAAGCATTTTCAGGGATTATGGCAACTTGCCGCAACGGGCCAAGAAACCCGTTCTCCTGACCGAATGGGGCATACCGGCAACCAGTCATCGGGATCCGAATAACCCCGGGACGATCTATGCCGACGATCAAACCTGCAGCAAGGCGGCGAAAGTTGCTCAGACAATGCTGCCGCAAGCTTTTGAACACCCGCTGTGTATCGGGCTTTATTACTTCGAATATTGTGATGAACTGTGGAACCAGCCAGAAGCTCCTAACATCTACACCTGGTGGGGTGGTCCGCCCGCACCCGGTTTCCCTAACGGCTATTGGGACAATGACGGCTTTGGCCTCGTTTCAGTGGAGCGCGGCCCCGGCCTGAACAACAACGCCCCCATCTGGCACAACAACGGTCCCAATAAGCCGATAGATGTCCACGTGAATAGAAACTACCTGTTTTCTACTGTTGCGACTGTTTTCAAGACGACGACTTGACCTCACGCGCGGTGGAGCCGGCTCGTTGAGAGCCGGCTTTTCCGTATCAACGTGGGTCAGACACCATGTTTTACTGACCTCTACTTAAGCAGTGCCGGGTCACGGCCATCCAAAACGCCTGTTGCCGGAAAGCGGCCGCCCTCCCGCAACAGCCCTGATCGATCAATTGTCAGAATTGGCAGGTTGCCGAAATTTCGCCTGGACTGGGGATAAGGGAGCGAGGAGCCACGAGCACCGGCGGCACTGTCAATGTATACATTGCTTCGGCCAGGGTCTTGATCTGTCTGATCTTTCCAGACTCTGGAGCCGGCCAGGACGCGTTACGCGAACGCTCACAGCGCACCCTTTTCACAAGCACATTGTCCCCAGCTTCCACAACGAGTCGTTTCTGATCAGCCGACAAAAAAATGTCACGCGGCCATTCGGTCATGCCACAGGCGAACCGGCGCGTACGCACCCTCCGTAAAACTGACATGACCTTTCGATTAAACCCGGCTTTTTTATTGGCTGATGTTCTTAATTTTACACCGGGCGTTTGAAAACTCGCAGAAAACTTCCTTAAAAGTTAAATTTTTCCTAAAATTGTCTTCAAGCTCTCAGGCAGAGCATCAACAGCAACAGGAGAACAACTACGTCGGGACTTGCGGCAGATCCTGACGATGACGAAAAGCAAGATTCGCTATGTAAAATTTACATGCGCAGCGACCGTCATCTACAAAAATCACAATATGATACGTCTATGACCTCATAAAAATAAGCTATTTGTAAATATGGTAAGCAAAAGGTTAATGGTGTTTCAT
The DNA here is from genome assembly GCF_008107695.1 of Stappia sp. BW2. Taxonomy (GTDB): domain Bacteria; phylum Pseudomonadota; class Alphaproteobacteria; order Rhizobiales; family Stappiaceae; genus Roseibium. The sequence goes on from NZ_VIRG01000066.1 coordinate 980,644, forward strand.
AGGCGTTAATAAGCCACCCGGTCCGAAGACCCAGAATGGGCAAGAGACCTAAGGATAGAAACGGGCAACGAGGCAGAAAATCGTTGTCCATAGACAGTGCACGGGGGGGGATCGATGCCATGCAGACAGTCCCTCCATTGGAGGCCACAATGATGCAGGTTCAGAACTTAGCCGGTTCGGATCAATGGGATCGTGTGAAAAAGGAACTGAGAAACGAGCTCGGTGACGATGTATTTTCCAACTGGTTCGGCAGAGTAAATCACGAAGAAACGACGGGCGACGCGGTGCGCCTCTCCGTCCCCACCCGCTTCCTGAAAAACTGGATTCAGAACAATTACGAGAAGCAACTCGTCGGTCTCTGGAAACGCGAGCAGGACGACATCAACCGTATCGAGTTGACCGTTCGCGGCGCCCTGCGTCCGCGCCAGTTCACAGCCGGACTTGCGCCCAATGCGATCTCCGCCCGGCGGATCAGCGGACGCCCCGGTCCTTTCAACAGCACGCCTCAGTTCGGCTCTTCTCACAGCGTGCCGGTCATTCCCTGCCTTGCGGACAGCAATGAGGATGCCGCCGGCGAGTTCCTGAACGGTGCGTCCCTCAATCCCAAGCTGACGTTCGACACCTTTGCGGAAGGCGCTTCGAACAGCCTTGCCTGCGCTGCCGTGCGCCAGATGGCTGCCGGTCACCAGGGCACTCTGGATATGCTTTATATCCATTCCGCCACCGGCATCGGCAAGACCCACCTGCTGCAGGCCGCAGCTGCCGAAGCCCGCAAGACGGGACGGCAGGTTGCGTATCTGTCAGCCGAATTCTTCATGTATCACCTGGTCCCGGCACTGAGAACACCGGCGTTTCCCGTTCTGCGACAGGCCATGCGCTCCATCGACCTGCTGCTGGTAGACGATCTGCAGTTCCTGCATGGCAAGCAGGCCGCAGAGGAATTCAGCAAGACCCTGGAACTGCTGATGGAATCGCCGACCCAGATCATCATGGCGGCCGATCGGCCACCGGAAGATCTCGATACGCTTGGCGAGACGCTGCGCTACCGGATCCAGAAAGGCGAGATCGTCGGCATTCAGGCCACCGACTATGCGCTGCGCCAGGATATCCTGAAGAAGCGGATCCACGCAGCACGCCGCACGCATCCGGGTTTTTCCGTTCCCGAAGATGTTGCCGATTACATTGCCCGTTACGTGATTGCGTCGGCGCGGGACCTGGAAGGTGCTCTCAATCGCCTGTTCGCCCACAACCAGCTGACGAAACAGCCGGTAACGATGGATCTGGCGGAAAAGACCCTCCACGACCTCGTGCGGATCGGTGAACCGCGCTCCATCAAGGTGGAAGAGATCCAGCAGGTGGTTTGCAAGCATTTCAGCGTTACCAAGGCCGACCTGTTGTCGTCTTGCCGGGCCCGCACACTGGTTCGTCCACGCCAGATCGCGATGTATATCGCGAAGGTGATGACCGGAAGATCGCTGCCGGAAATCGGTCGGCGTTTCGGCAACCGCGACCACACCACGGTGTTGCATGCCGTTCGCAAGATTGACGAGTTGGTGACCAAGGACAAAACCCTTGCTCAGGAAGTGGAACTTCTGAAACGTCTGATCCACGCCTGATCTGTTTCCGGGACCACCCCTCCCCCCGGAAAACCTGCGGTGGCGGGCACGCCCGCCTCCGCGATTGCCCTTCCCCCTATACGGGGCAATCACCCTTCTGCGCCCACCGGGGCGCGGTCCAACTCAGGCGGCTAGAACCGTCGGGTGCTTTTATATTACCCCCCCACCCCTTGAAGCCGCGTCAGCGGCTTCTTTTTTTGCCGCGTTGACAGGCCTGGCTGCCGGGCGTATGCCTTGCCCCGGTTTGAGGGAACCAGCCGCCCGCAGGCTCCGGCCATGGTGAATGCCCTTGCGCAAGACTTCTTGCAGCTTTGACCGACCTTCACGAGACAGTGCAGGCTGATGGCAATGCGGGCCCCATGACGGGTCACCGCCACATGGCGAACACCTGACCGCCTGCCTTTCTTGGAAAGGTAATCCCATGACGCTACCCAGCGTTGCCAATCTCAAGGCACAGGCCAAGCGCCTGCGTGCCGCGCTTGCTGCCAAAGGGCAGGACATCTCTCACGGCCAGGCGCTTGAACTTCTGTCTGCCCAATACGGCTTCAAGGACTGGAACACTGCCTCCGCGACGGCCGCCCGGCCGAACGAGATGCAGTTTGCCGTCGGCAGCCGTGTCTCGGGAAGCTACTTGAAGCAGCCCTTCGACGGAGAAGTGCTGTCGCTGAGCCGGATTGGCACCACAGGCCACTACCGGGTGACCATCAAGTTCGACACACCGGTGGACGTGGTGACCTTCGACAGCTTCTCTGCCTTTCGCAGCAGGGTCGTGGTTGTGATCACCGGCGACGGTGTCGCCGTCAAACGGACGTCCGATGGCGAACCCTATCTGCGCATGCAGACGACCGACTGACCTGAACCATACCTCCCGGCCGTTCAATCGCTTGCGCCGAAGGGCAGGTGAAACGATCCTGAGCCGCTGAACGCTGCGCCAGTAAGGGCAACGTTCAGCGGCTGACCGTCAGCGCAGCCGTGCGATCACCAGGTGTCCGGGTACGGGATAGCCATCTTCCAGACGCACGGTGATCGGGTCCATTGCGAGAATGTCGAAACCGGCGGTATCCAGAGACGTGCGAATGTAGCCTTCCCCCTGAGCAAAGCGGCTTTTCGGCCCAACCATATAGGAGCGCCCCTGAAGCATTTCGTCCGGCAAGGTCTCGGTTGAAAAGGCCAGATAGCCACCCGGGGTCAGGCGGTCGACGGCGCCCGCCAGAAAAGGCTCAACGGCGCCGAGATAGGGAAACACGTCGGTTGCCGCGATCAGGTCCCAGCTTGGTCGTGAGCCGTCGTCTTCCTCGAACTCCTCAAGAAACGCGACGGCCTCGCCGACATAAAGGTCGTCATAGACGTCGCGGTCATAGGCAAGCTCGACGATCCGTTCGGAGAGGTCGACACCGGTCCGATGCGCGGTGCAGTCGGAAAGAGCCATCCCGGTGAGACCCGTGCCGCAGCCAAGATCGAGCAACCGGTCGAAAGGACCGATCTCAAGTGTCTGAACAAGGCTGCGAACCAGCAGCGGCACGCAATAGCCAAGCTCATCGACCAGAATGTCGTCGAAAACATCGGCATGCTGATCAAACAGGGTCGCTACATAGGCATCCGGCATTTTCGGCGGCGCGGCTTCTGCGCCAATGGCAGCCAGGCGAATGCTGACGCCCCCCGGATCGTCCGGATCGAGAGCCAAGGCTTCGCGGTAGGCTTGTGCGGCCCCTTCCAGATCACCCGATTTCTGCAGGTCAAGGCCACGATTGTAGGCTTCCGCCAACGCTTCGTTCTCGGGAGTTGCGTCGTCGAAAATCTCGTCTGGCTCGAATTCGGGCGTGTCGTTGTTGCTCATGGTCTATCCTTGCGGCTGAGCCCCTGCCCTACAGCCAAGAGCGCGCTTTTGCACGGCAATTCTGAAGGCCCGGTGCGGATCAGAACAGATCGAGCTGCTTTTTGTCGGCCTGGGGTTTTTCCGCCGCCGGCCTGGCGACCTTTTTCAGCGGCACAGACATTTCGTCGGGCGCAATCTCGCGCTGCACATCCGCGTCGTCGTTGGCAACCTTGTTCACCCGGTTCGATACCGGCGTTGCCACCAGAAAATCGTCTTCGACCGGACGAAGCAGTTTTTCCGCCTCTCGCCGGTCAACATTGGCGACATCCAGCCACGTGCCGAAATGCTCCTGTTTCAGGATCACCGGCATCCGGTGATGGATCGCCGACATCATCCGGTTGGACTGGATGGTGAGGATCGCGCCGGTATCGATATCGCCGCCATCGGGATCCGACCACGTTTCCCAAAGGCCGGCAAAGCCCATGATGTCGCCTTCCGCCGGGCGAATCCAGAATGGCTGCTTGCCTTCCGGCGTGCGCCGCCACTCGTAAAAACCGGAGGCCGGCACCAAGCATCTGTGATGGCGCATGGCGTTTCGGAACGACGGCTTTTGCGATGCGGTTTCAGCCCGCGCATTGATCAGGAGCGTGAAACTTGCCGGGTCCTTGACCCATGGCGGCATCAGGCCCCAGCGGACAAGGTGAAAGCGGCGCGTGCCATCGAGCGATTGACGCACGATGGCCAGCGGCTGGGTTGGCGCGATGTTGTATCGCGGCGGAAAATTGGGCTGATCGACGTAATCAAAGAAGCTGCGCACAGCATCCGGAGGTGTCGTGAGAGCCAGGCGGCCGCACATCGTTTTTCTCCCATGGGGGCAGCCTCAACCGGGGGCAAACGGGGTTCCGCCGAGTTAGGCAATTGGAAATAAAAAACAAGTACCGTAGGTTCCAAGTCAATAACAGGGGGGACCGGTATGGAATGTTTGCATCCAGTTTTGGGCGCCGGGGAGCTGGCAGCCGAAAGGCTGGAAGAGGCAAACATTAATCCCCAAACCGGCCTGGCGACGGATTATCTCAATCATTTCAATGAAGTGATGATGCTTCTGGAAATGCTTCCGGATATGCCGGACTGCGCAGAAGATGTTCTGGAATGGGAGCCGCTCGACTACGAGGGCCATTTCGAGAACTCGACTTTCAAGGACAAACAGCTGGCCATTCTAGCCTATCATGCCGCTCCGGCATACTTGCGCGAGCACCTGGAAAATCAGGTCGCAGGCATCAACAAGCTCGTGATCAGCATCCAGGACCAGCTGCGGGACACCCCGGATGCGGCAACGATCGCAACGGAAATCGCCGACAAGGCGACGATTGAAATCAAGCCTCTGATCGCCGTTGCCGGCGCCGTCATCCACGGCCATGTGGAGCCCGAAGCGACCCAACACGAAGGTGAAGGTGCGCAGGCGGAAATCGACGCCCTGTTCGCATAGCTCAAGGCCGCTTATTCTGGCCGGACAGAATCAGACTTTTCTTCGCCCGCCGAGGTTCCATGTCCAGGTATTATCCGGAAACACCACGCGCCAGTGTCAGTGTCCTGTGCCACCGCGACGGCCGCGCCCTGCTGGTGAAGCGCGGCAGGCCCCCGTTCAAGGATCACTGGAGCCTGCCTGGTGGCGTGATCGAGCTCGGCGAAACCCTCCAGGAAGCTGCCGCGCGCGAACTCTTTGAGGAAACCGGCGTTACCGCAAAACTCGGTGAGCCTGTGGAGACCTTCGATTCGATCCAGCGTGACGAAGATGGCCGCGTTGCCACCCATTTTATCCTGACCGTATTTTGCGGCCCCTATATCTCGGGCAACGCCGTTGCTGCGGACGATGCAGCGGCGCTCGACTGGGTGAAGATAGAAGATCTTGATGGTCTGCTGACCACACCCGGCACCCCTGAGCGCATCCGGCGGCACATGGCAACGCCCCTCGGTCAACGACCGGGCGTCTAATCTTGGGATCAACTTGCCATAGTGCTTGCGGTGCCGAGCCGGGTTCCGCATGATCGGCCCATGATGAACCGCCGTATGCAAGCTTTCTTTTTCCGAACCGCCGTTGTTCTGGTCTTGGGGAGCGTGTATCCGGCTCAGGTTGTATCGGCTCAACAAACTGCGGTCGACGCGCCTCCTTACGAACAGCAACTCATGCGTCTGTCCGAAATATTCGGAGCGCTGCATTTCCTGCGTCCGTTGTGCAAGGAAAGCGATAATCCGAGCTGGCGTGACCGCATGGAGGATTTCCTGGACGCAGAAACTCTGGACGAGAATCGGCGCCGCAGGTTCATTGAACGTTTTAACCAGGGTTATCGTGGATTCTCAGTCGCTTACAGAGAGTGCACCGAGGCTGCCCGTCTCGCAATGGCACAGTACTTGAGCGAAGGTGAGGTCATCATCAGCGACGTCACAAGCCGCTACGGCCGGTAATGTACGCAAAAATATTCAAATCGTTACGAGTTGGTTAACCTTTTGAATCAAATTTGTGGGTGGCCGTTAAGTTTGCGTTCACGGTTACTTATCAGCGCGGTTCGCCGTGCTAGGATCAATACTCAAGATTCGGGGCAGGAACACGCAAGGGTTGTTTCCCATGCGTTCGGGAAGGACCGGTAAGGAAGCGAATGATAAACGATGATTACGCCGACGCGGCAATGGAAGCCGAATTTGCTGAAGACGAAGACATCAGGCGTGCTGCACTCGGCTTCATTTCCGACGCTTGGGCCGAAGCCATCGCCAATGGCGTGGATGCGGACGCAGTAGCACATGCGGCGATGTTCACAGCGCTTGCGGATCTGGTTGCTGCCTATGGTGAAGATGCCGTGGCCAAATTGGCCGAAGGCCTGCCGGATCGTATCCTGCAAGGCGACTACACCGTGAACCGCGTTCTTCAGTAACCCGATCACGTCACACGTTGTGAAAAGGCCGGTTATCCGGCCTTTTTGATTCCCGTCCGTTGGTGCTGGCTGTATGAATGCGGCTTTTGTTTCCGCCTCCGCGCCAGCCGGTCAGATCAACGCCGCCGCTTCCAGCGCCAGCTTGAGATAGATCAGAGCGCCGAACAGGACGAGCAGAAATCCGGCAATATGGTTGGCGCGATCCAGCCAGAGGTCGTCGATACGCGACTTGTAGTGTGAGACGGACGCCGAAACCACCACCCACCATGTTGTTGCGCCTGCCGCAACACCGGCCACCATCACCAATGCGCCGAAATGGTCCCCGTTCTCGGGGCGATAGTCTCCCAGACCGCCAAATATTGCGACAAAGGCAAACACCGCTCCCGGATTGGTAATGGCCATGAAGAAGGCCGCCGTCGCGTCGGCCAGAAATCCGTGTTCCTTTTCTTTGCCGTTCCGGCTCAGATGCGGATGGGTGTTCCAGATCTTGATGCCGAAAATGATCAGCAACGCTCCGCCGATAATCTCGATAAGGTCTATCTGGCCCTTGATGAAATTTGTAACCGCCGAGATGCCGAAAATTGCCGCAGCGGCATAAATGGTATCGGCGACGACCGCGCCCAGCCCCACAAAGACACCCTGACGAAACCCGCTGTGCACGGCGTGTTGAATGGCCATGATATTGACAGGACCGACAGGTGCCGTTGTGACAATGCCAACAAAAAAACCAATCAGCGCATATTCGAAAAACGACACGGGCGGTCCTTTTCTAGACCTTTGATTTTACTTTTATTGCGAACGGACCACTCGATAGCGGCCCGGTGGCCTCGTGACAAGACAAGAGGAAATTCGAGGTCCTGTGTTTTCACCCTTGCATGAATTGTTTAAGGAATGGCGCGGGGCGATGCCTGCTTTCACCGCCATGACATGAAGGGCGATGGACAGGTGCGGATAAACGAGGAACTTTCATGAGTCGGATTTATCAGGCTGCGGCTCTTGTCGCCGGTCTTCTGGCAGGCACAGCATTCGCAGCTCCGGGTGTCGCCAAGACGGTGCAGGTTGAAACAATTCCGGTTGCGCCGTCCGAAACCGGAAACGCTCCGTCAATTCCGGCAGACGACCTGACGTCGCCGGAGGCCGGTGAATCGGAGGGCGTCGAACCGGCCGGCACCGAAGCTGCTGAAACACCTGCGAGCGACAGCGCGGATCTGCCCCAGGTGCTTTACAGCACATCGTATCTGCCGAAGCCGGTTCAGCGGATGCAGGCCCAGTTGAAGGAAGCAGCGCTTTCGGGAAACATGGAACGTCTGCGCATGGTGTTCGAAAGCAACGAACTTCCGCCCACCGTCTCGTTCGGGCAAATCGACGACCCGATAGACTTCCTCAAAGAAAGCTCCGGTGACGGTGAAGGCTTCGAGATCCTGGCCATTCTCGCCGACATCATGGATGCCGGCTTCCTGCATGTCGATGCCGGAACGCCCCAGGAAATGTATATCTGGCCCTATTTTGCACGCTACCCGCTGCACGATCTGACACCCGATCAGAAAGTGGAGATGTTCCGGATCGTTACTGCAGGCGATTTTGCCGAAATGCAGGATTTCGGCGCCTGGACGTTTTACCGAGTCGGCATCGGTCCGGACGGAACGCTGCATTATTTCGTGGCGGGCGATTAAGCAAATCAATCCCGCCGCACTCCAATCGGCCGATAAATCGGATAGTCAATCCATGAGACTATTGCGGCCATTGAAAAAATCGTGACAATCAGTGCGAGCGCAAGCCGTTGCCTACCCGATAAGCACGTATCTTGCGCCCCGCCTTCCAACTCCCGCCATCTGCGGCGCATGCGAGTGACCAAGATGATTGTAAGATTTTTCTCCGCTGCCTTTCTGATTTCGATCCTGGCTCTTGGCGGCTGCCAATCCAGCAACCAGTCCGGAGACGGGCTCGAAGATGGCAGCTCTGCGCCCCCCATTGGCGACCTGACGTCCGTAGACCAGGGCCCGGACGGCGATCCTGACGCGTGTTCCGGCGCAATGTCTGAAGGCACCTCGATGACGCCGGGCTGTTAACGCCCTGCAGGTTTTCAAAGCTGGCGTTCCGGAACGGTTGAGGCAAAAGAACCGCTGTTTCGGAACGTCTCCAGGCAGTCTTGCCCAAAGCAAGTTCTTCTGTTGTTGGGACGCCTTCCCGATCTCACCCCCCGGCTGGCTTTTTCCAACCGGCTGATTTCAAGCCTTCCACAAGGGCGGTGACGATTTGCTCCCCGACCTGGTGCGAACGCAGGTAACGACCTGGATCCTGACCCAATTCGGGTGACATCTCCGCCATCTTCTCCAACGCCGCACGGGCTGCTGCCTGATTGCCAAGTTTGGATTGCGCAACGGCGACGAGACACCAGCTCACCCCTGATCCATCAAGAACGCCCTTCTTTGCAGCTGTCAGCATTTCCGCATAGCGCTCGTTCAGCAGGTGGTCGACGGCAATCAGGTGATAATACCAGCCGGGGGCGTTCCGCGTGCGCTCTATCGCCTTTTCCAGGTAGGAAATGCCTTCGTCGAATTTTCCCACCACAGCCAGCCGCCAGCCGAGTTGAGCCATGGTGTCGGGATCGTCCGGATTGAGGGCGAGTGCCTTCTTGGCCAGCCTTTCGCCTTCCTCGATATTGCCCATGTAGTGATTGATCGAGGAAAGCGCCTTGAGCGCCAGGATATTGTTGCCATCAAGGTTCAAGGCGTGTGACGCAGCATCCAGTGCATGGTCGAAGGCAAGTTCCTTGTTTTCGTCTGCAATCAGACCGAAGCGGGCGGCATCCAGATAAATCCAGCCCAGCATCGCCCAGGCTTCGACATAATCTGGATCCCGTTTGACCGCGCGCTCGAGGCACGACTGGACCCTTGTGTGGAGTTGTCTGGAAAAGTTCCTCCGATAGACGTATCCGCGCAGCACACATTCGAAACTGTCGTTACTCGGCTCGTTCCCGGCCGGCAGACTGCTTGCCAGTTCGGTCTTGATGATGCCATAGGGTTGTCCGGCGACGGATGCGATTTCCGACGCGATACTTTCCTCGATTTCCAGCAGGGTCGATCTGCTGCGCATGCGGTCATAGCTCCCCGACCACAGCACGCGCCTGCTGGGGCTGTGAATCAGTTTGGCGCTGACCCGTATCACCCCGCCTTCCGATCCGACCGCGCCCATAATCAGGAAGGAGACATTCTCCTTCAGGCCGATTTCAACCGGATCGATCGAGGTAGCAGCGTTGGCGCCGGATGGTGGCCAGAAAATGCGAAAGTCCGGAAACCGGCTCAATGCGGTCATGATCTGCTCCGCAATTCCCTCGGCCAGTATCTGCTGTTCCGGATCTGTCGATGTCACCTTGAAGGGAAGCACCATCACGGACGGCTTTGAGACCTCTTGCCGCCCCTCCTCTACCGGCAGGAAATGCATCACGGCTGCAGCTGCAACTGCCGCCAGAAGCAACAGGACTGCCGCTGCGGCAACGGCCCAAGGCAATCTCGATGTCCTGACAGCCGGTTGCGCAGGGGCTTCCTCTTCCTTCGGCTGCTTTCGCTGAACGGTGTCCTCTCCTGCGTCAACCGGGCTCTCCCTTTCAGGAGCATCTGCCAGGTTGTCGTGAAACTTCGGAGCGTATTGACCTTTCGGAATGGAAATTCGAAGCGCGTTTCGGGCGCCCTCGGCGATGTAATAGCTGTCCAGATCATGCCGCAGGCGCCGGGCCTCCAGACGAACAATCGGGTCCGACTGTGGGTCGAAGCTCTCGTCCCGGCCGAAGACCGCCAGTCCGATGGTGTAGCCCTTCAGGGTATCTGCGCGTCCGGCCAACGCTTCCTCGATGAGGAACGTCAGCATGGCCCGGCGTTTGGGAGTTGCGTGAAAATGATCGCTTTGCAGGACACGGGAAAGCTCTTCCCGGACACGAGCAGGGCAGTCGTATTCGTCTGCTTTATCCGTTGCAACTATGTGTTGCCCACCAGGCAGCATTGTTCCACCCCAAAATTCCCGGAAAACGATGTCCACACAACGATAGTCCGATGTCGTGGACTTTGTCATCCGGAACAACCACCAAAACCGGCAGAGACGGTAAACAGGCCTCGCCAGACTCCTGTTCGTACCTGTTCATACCTTGCAACAGGCCTGTTTCCGATGGGTAATTCTGGTGGAATTTTCCAGGAGCTCTCGAGAACGGACCAGTGTCGTCATGCCGGCTGCAGCTCTCATCATGCGTCGCTTCAACGTGGACGAACTTGCTCTTCGCCGCCTCTGCAGCGCTCACCCAGCCTTCCTTTCACTGTGCGAGGACTACGCAACCGCATGTTGCGCTTTGGCACGCTGGGGGAACGATGAGGCCAAAGCGGCGGACTACCGTGCCGTAATCGAAGAGCTCGAACGGGAAATTTCAAGCTTCCTCGCAGGAAGCACACGTTACGTCGGGCCTTCTCAGGCCTCCTCAACAAATGGACCAAAAGGGAGCCATTAGGTATGTTGACCAGAATAGTGACCGGACTAGCGGTCGCAGGCATGGCCTGCACAGCGCTGTCAGGCATGGCCTTCGCCCAGGACGCGAAGAAACCCAACATCCTCTTCATTGTTTCGGACGACACCGGCTACGGCGACACGGGTCCGTATCTGGGCGGTGAAGCGCGTGGCATGCCGACGCCGAACATCGACCAACTGGCCGACGACGGCATGATGTTTACTCATTTCTACGCCCAGCCAAGCTGTACGCCAGGGCGTGCCGCCATGCAGACAGGCCGCATTCCCAACCGCTCCGGCATGACGACCGTGGCGTTTCAGGGCCAGGGCGGCGGACTTCCGGCTGCCGAGTGGACGTTGGCATCGGTTCTGAAGACCGGTGGCTATGACACCTATTTCACTGGCAAGTGGCACCTGGGGGAAGATGATTACGCCCTGCCCAATGCCCAGGGCTACGACGTGATGAAACACGTCGGCCTCTATCACCTCAACGCCTACACCTATGCCGATCCGACCTGGTTCCCGGATATGCCGGAAGACTTGCGCGAGATGTTCGCAAAGGTCACCAAGGGATCGCTGTCCGGCAAAGCCGGTGAAAAGCCGACCGAAGACTTCAAGATCAACGGCCAGTATGTGGACACGCCGGACAAGGGCGTGGTCGGCATCCCCTTCTTTGATGGCTATGTCGAAAAAGCGGGGCTCGAATTCCTGGAGGAGGCTGCCAAGAAGCCGGATACGCCGTTCTTCATCAACGTCAACTTCATGAAGGTGCACCAGCCAAACATGCCTGCACCCGATTTCAAAGGGAAGTCGATCTCCAAGACCAAATATGCCGATTCCGTCGTCGAACTCGACGCGCGTATCGGCAATCTGGTCAAGAAGCTCGACGAGCTCGACCTTGCGGACAACACGATTGTCTTCTGGACGACGGACAACGGCGCCTGGCAGGACGTCTATCCGGATGCCGGCTATACGCCTTTCCGCGGGACCAAGGGCACCGTGCGTGAAGGGGGCAACCGCGTTCCGGCAATCGTCCGCTGGCCCGGTCACGTCAAGCCGGACACCAAGAGTGCCGCTGTCGTCGGAGGTCTAGACCTGATGGCCACTTTCGCTTCCGTCGCGGGCATCACCTTGCCGACCGAAGACCGCGAAGGCAAACCGATCATCTTCGACAGCTACGACATGACACCTGTCTGGGAAGGCACGGGAGATTCCGGCCGCAAAGCCTGGTTCTATTTTACGGAGAACGAACTGTCGCCGGGCGCTGCCCGTGTCGGCAACTACAAGGCTGTGTTCAACCTGCGCGGCGATGATGGCGCATCTACCGGTGGACTTGCCGTCGACAGCAACTTAGGATGGAAGGGCGCGGAAAGCTATGTTGCAACTGTTCCGCAGATTTTCAATCTGCTTGCCGATCCGCAAGAACGCTACGACATGTTCATGAACAACTTCACCGAACGCACGTGGTACCTGCCGGTGATCAATGAGGAAGTGAAAAAACTCGTTGAATCCTACATCAAGTACCCGCCGCGGAAGCTGCAGAGTGAAGTTTACACAGGGCCGATTACTTTGACCCAGTATCAACGCTTCAAGTACGTTCAGGAGGCTCTTGCCAAGGACGGCTTCTCAATTGGTCTGCCGACCGGAAACTGATCTGAACACGCCGACAGTGTCCGCCCCCGATCAGTGACGGGGCGGACATCAACCAGAAATCACCATATCGGAAGGTCTCAGCCATGAACGCCAGATCACTCTTCAAAACGTTGGTGCTTTGCCTGGTGGCAATCAGCGTCTCGGCGGCAGGAGCCCTGGCCCAATCCGATCCGTTACCGTCCTGGAACGATGGCGCAAACAAGCAGGCAATCGTGGAGTTCGTCGAAGCCGTCACGGCGGAAGGCGGGGCGGACTATGTGATACCGGAAAACCGGATCGCCACCTTTGACAATGATGGCACCTTGTGGGTCGAACATCCCATGTATACCCAGCTTGTCTTCGCACTCGACCGGGTAAAGGCCATGGCGCCGGACCACCCGGAATGGAAGACGACCCAGCCGTTCCAGGCCGTTCTGGAAAACGACATGGAAGCCCTCGGCAAGGCTGGCGAAAAGGGGTTGATGGAAATCATCGCTGCCACCCATGCCGGCATGAGCACCGACGCGTTCGAAAAGACGGTCACCGACTGGATCGCAACCGCCAAACACCCGAGGTTCGACAAGCTCTATACCGACCTTGTCTATCAGCCGATGCTGGAACTTCTCGCCTATCTGCGTGCCAACGACTTCAAGACCTTCATCGTTTCCGGTGGCGGCATCGAATTCATGCGTCCGTGGACCGAAAGGGTCTACGGGATTCCGACCGAGCAGGTGGTCGGCTCCTCTATCGTCACGGAATACAAGATCATCGACGGCGTTCCCACCTTGATGCGAACCCCCAAGATCGCCTTTGTTGACGACAAGGCCGGCAAGCCCGTGGGTATCCTGACCCACATCGGCAAGCGCCCGCTGGCAGCCTTCGGCAACTCCGACGGCGACTATCAGATGCTGCAATATACGACCGCCGGTTCCGGCAAGCGCCTCGGCATGTTCGTCCATCACGACGATGCAGTCCGGGAATATGCCTATGATCGCGATACCCATTTCGGGATGCTGAGCAAGGGCCTTGACGACGCTTCGAAAGAAGGGTGGCACATCATCAGCATGAAAGACGACTGGAAGCAGATCTTTCCGGACTAGATCTGCGGGAAAGACACGATTTGGTGCCGGCAGACGCAGACCTCTCGCGTTATCCGGCGGATACGATGGAAAGGTTTGAGCGCCCAGAATGCTGTTCACCCGATTGCTCGCCGCGCTCATTGCAACGCTCTGGCTGCAGAGCGCCATTGCTGCCGAAAACCTGTCTCCCGCTGTCCCGGACTATGCCGGCACAGCCGCCTGTACCGGCTGCCATGAAGCCGAAGCCAGCGCCTGGCGCAGCTCACACCATTCCAGGGCCTGGATGGAGCCCGGACCGGATACGGTCGACGCGGACTTCGACAATTCCGAGTTCACGCACAAGGGGCGCACCAGTCGCTTCTTTACCCGGGACGGCGACTATTTCATCGAGACGAGCGACGTTCCGGGAAAGACGCAAACCTTCAAGGTGATTGGCGTCGACGGGATTGCGCCGCTGCAGCAGTATCTGGTTGAAACGGAACCTGGGCGGGTTCAGTCCTTCGACGTGGTGTGGGACCAGCAGAAGAAGCGCTGGTACCACCTTTACGGCGACGATGCGCCTCCACCGGCAGACGGTCTGCACTGGACCGGTCCTTACAAGAACTGGAACGCCCGCTGCGCCGAGTGCCACTCCACCGGTTTTGAAAAAAACTATAACCCCGTCACCAGAACCTATTCCAGCCGGCAGGCGGAAATCGGGGTCGGTTGTGAAGCCTGCCATGGTCCGGGAGCTGCACATCTGGCCTGGGCGAAAGACCCGGAGACCTATGCCGAAAGCCCCTTCCCGGGAACCGGCCCGTCCGGTCTTCTGCCGGTGTTTGCAAAAGGCCAACCGGAAGCGGAAATCCAGCAATGCGCAGGCTGTCATTCACGCCGCGAAGCCTTTGACGACGGCAATCCGGTGCCGGGTACTCCGTTCCATGACGCCTATCGACTGTCACCGCTGCGCGCAGGCCTTTATCACGCGGATGGGCAGATCCTTGACGAGGTCTATGTCTACGGCTCGTTCCTGCAGTCGAAGATGTACGCCAAGGGGGTAAGCTGCAGCAATTGTCATGAGCCACACAGCGGAGAATTACGTGCGGAGGGCAACGCCGTTTGTACCCAGTGTCATAGCCCTGCGGGCAACAAGGCCTTCCCGTCCCTGACGGCCAGGCTCTATGACGATCCTTCACATCATTTCCATCAGCCTGACACGCCGGGCGCTACGTGCAAATCGTGCCACATGATCGAGCGCGTCTATATGGGTATCGATGGCCGGAGGGATCATTCCTTCCGTGTTCCGAGGCCGGATCTTTCTGAAAAGCTCGGAACGCCGAATGCCTGCAACGATTGCCATACCGACAAGTCCGCCGCCTGGGCAGCAAAGGAACTTGAAAAGCGCTTTCCGGACAGCCGCCACCGCGGCCCGCATTTTGCGGAGATCTTTTCAGCCGCGCGGCAGGACCCGGGCGTCAACGCCGCGGACCTTCTGGCGGTTGCTCACCAGGCGAGCTATCCGGGCATCGTGCGGGCGAGCGCGCTGGACCTGTTGCTGCCGGTTGCGACACCGGAGATTGCCGAGGCTGTCACCGACCTGTTCGCAGATCCGGAGCCCATGGTCCGTGCCGGGGCGCTGGCGCTGCAACAGCAGGTACCGCCACCCCAGCGACTTCCCCGGATCATTCCTGCCTTGAGTGACCCGGTCAAATCCGTGCGGATTGCGGCAGCACGCCTCATGATCGGCGCGCCCATCGCCCACATGCCCGAAAAAATGGCCGATGCAGCCTCCAGCGCCACAGCCGAATGGCAGCAATCGCTCGCGAACAAGGCGGATTTTCCGGAGACCCAGCTCGTGCTGGGCGGAACGGCCCTTGTCCTTCGTAACATTCCGGCGGCAATTGCGGCTTTCGAAGAGGTCACCCTGCTGGATCCGCAAATGATCAATGCCTGGGTGATGCAAGTGCGCATCAAGATGGCCATCGGCGACATGGCGGGAGCGCAGCTGAGTCTGCAAAAGGCTTTGGTTGCCAATCCATCCGATCCGACGCTGAAATCCTACAAACAGCAACTTTCGCAACAATAGAGCACAAAAGGCGTGATATACTTCCGATTGCTTTTTCCTGAAATACATCCGCCACACCTGAAAGACATATCCGGGTGTCATTGATGATCGGGCACCCGTCACGACGGCTAGCGGCCCTGGACATGGAAGGCACATACCATGAAGCAGTTGTTTGTTCTGGGCGCTCTCGCGCTTTTCTGCCAGATGGCGCCGGCAGGCGCCCAAGATGCCGACCTTGCCAAGAAGCTCTCCAATCCCGTGGCATCGCTCATCAGCGTTCCATTCCAATGGAACTACGATCATGGATTTGGTCCGTCGGACGGCAACAAGGTCACCTTGAATATTCAGCCGGTGGTGCCCATCACGCTCAACGAGCACTGGAACCTGATCTCGCGGACGATCGTTCCCGTGGTCTGGCAGGACGATATCGCCGGGAATTCAGGCACGCAGTTTGGTCTCAGCGATACCACGCAGAGCTTCTTCTTTTCACCCAAGGAACCGACGTCCGGCGGGATCATCTGGGGTCTCGGTCCGGTGATGTTGCTGCCAACAGGCACCGATGATCTGTTGAGCTCCCGCAAATGGGGCGCGGGACCGACAGGCGTTGTCCTGCGTCAGTCAGGCCCCTGGACCTACGGCGGCCTTGCCAACCATGTCTGGTCCTTTGCGGGCGACGGTAACCGCAGCGACGTCAACTCGACCTTCCTGCAGCCGTTCCTGTCCTACACGACCAAGGACGCCTGGACCTTCACGCTGAACTCGGAAAGCACCTATAACTGGACGTCGAACGAATGGTCGGTGCCAGTCAATGCCATGGTCGCCAAACTTGTGACGATAGACAAACAGCCCATCAGCCTTCAGGCGGGGGTTCGTTACTACGCGGTCAGTTCGGACAACGGTCCGGAAGGCTTCGGCGCACGAGCTGCAGTCACGTTTCTCTTCCCGAAATAAGTGCCATTCGTTTCAAGCGCGAATTGCGGACAAAAGACTTGAGATCAAAAGGCCGCTCCCTTCACCAGGACCGGCCTTTTTCTGTCGTGCAACGAAAGCAGCACCAAATCAGGTCGAGACATTCGCCGCCTTGCGGTCCACCTTCCAGCCTTCCCGCGCTGCCTTCCACTCCAGCCAGGTGAAGCAGAGAACGATGACGGCCTGTGCCAGCAGGAACATCCAGCCGAGCATGTTGGGCGAAACCAGGCCCGTCAGCGGCAACAGCAGGCTGGCCACGGTCCAGAGAAGATTTCCGATGATAACCAGGCTTGACGCCCAAGTGGGCACCGGCTCCGCGACCGCAAAGACCGCCATGAGCACCGCCACGGGAAACAGCGCCACGCCTGCCCAGAACAAAAGGCTGGCGGGAAGTGCCGTCAACCCGGCAATCCATCCCGAAGCCCCGACGAGCAGGATACCCGTCACTGCGCAGACGAGCGCGTCAAACCGCAGAACAATCTGTAGCGGAACAGGTTTATTCGATTTGGGCATTTTCGGTCTCCACTCCTCGCGGCACGCCTGCACGGTGCGGGCGGCGACGAAGAAAGGATTGCCAACCGATGTTCTGAAGTCGATTACTTTGGAGGTAATTGAATTATCGCGAGCGAAACGGCAGGGTAATGCTCATGAAGCGGACAAATGAGACGGCGGGCGATCTGCTGCGTCAATGGCGTCAGCACCGGCGGTTGAGCCAGCTAGCGCTGGCAAGCGAAGCGGACATCTCGCAGCGGCATTTGAGCTTTCTGGAATCCGGACGCTCGCGTCCAAGCCGGGACATGGTGATGCATCTGGCCGAACAGCTGGATGTTCCCTTGCGCGAGCGCAACGCCATTCTGGTTGCCGCCGGCCATGCTCCGCAGTATCCGCAGCATGATCTGGATGAACCCGAACTGGCTGCGGCAACCGCCGTTGTCCGCCGGATCCTCGACGGGCATATGCCTCATCCGGCTCTTGCCGTGAACAGATACTGGGAGCTGCAAGCCGCCAATCAGGCGGTCTTTGCTCTGTTGGACGGCATCACACCACACCTTCTGGAAGCACCGGTAAACGTGCTGCGCCTCAGCCTGCACCCTGATGGACTGGCCCCACGTATCCTCAATCTCGGCGAATGGCAGACCCATGTTCTGGCACGCCTGGCACATGAGGTCGATCAATCGGCTGACCCGAAACTGGCCGCCCTTCGGGACGAGCTTGCCGCAATGGTTCCAGATGAGGCAGACGAATCCCGCAAACCAAATCCCTTCCCCGAAGGACGCATTGCCGTTCCGCTTTATCTGCAAGGCCCAAATGGGCCCTTGAGCTTCCTGAGCACCACGACGGTGTTCGGCACGGCGGTGGATGTCACCTTGTCTGAGATCGCCATCGAGGCGTTCTTTCCGGCAGACGAGGAAACGGCACGGCAGATGAATGCGTTGAGTGCTGGAAGCGCAGGCGGCCGTTCCTGAGGTGCCCTCAGGTCGCCAAAACGGATGCAACGGCGCGGCGTGCCAGGGCGGCACTGCTGTGTTTGCGCCTGCATCTTTCAACCGAACCCGCCGATGGGCGGGTTCGATTTCGAAAGTGATTTAGGCAAGCGCCGCGATGACGATGATCTCGACCTTGTATTCCGGCGCTGCCAGCTTGGATTCACCAGCTGCACGGGCCGGCGGATTGGCCGGGTCAACCCAGGCGTCCCAGATCTTGTTCATCTCGGCAAAGTCCTTCATGTCGTCCAGCCAGATGGTGGCCTGAAGAATGCGGCTCTTGTCGCTTCCGGCCTGTGCCAGAAGAGCGTCGATGCGGTCCAGAATGGTCTGGGTCTGGTTGGTGACAGTGTCGCCCGGATTGCCGACCTGGCCGGCGAGATAAACGAGATCGCCGTGGATGACGGCCTGGCTCATGCGCGGGCCAACTTCCAGCCGTTTGATGTCGGACATGATTGAATTCCTTCTAGTCTTGAAAGAGACGCCCGCTCAGAACAAGCGGGCGGGATCGAGAGCGGTCACGACCTTTTCGGGCAGCTCGCTCGGGTGCCTGAGACAAAGATCCGCAACGAGCCGGGACAGCGCTGGCGCCGTTTGTACGCCGTAGCCCCCCTGACCGGCAAGCCAGAAAAACCCTTCCGCGTCAGGCGCGAAACCAACCACAGGTGTGCGATCCGCAACGAAGCTGCGCAAGCCCGCCCAGTTCCGCTCCACGCGGGTGACAGGCATGGTCACGGCCTGTTCAAAGCGATGCAGGCCTTCGGCCAGAACCATGTCGTCAGCCCAGGCATCATGCGGTTCGACGGGATCTTCATCGGCGGGTGACACCATGAACTTTCCTGCGTCCGGTTTGACGTACCATTGCTCCGACGCACTGGCGACGAGCGGCCATTTCGTAATATCGACACCGTCCGGAGGTGGCACGATTGCGGCCGAGCGGCGCATGGGCACGAGCCCTATCTTCCGAGCGCCCGCGAGACCCGCAATCTGATCCGCCCAGGCTCCGGCGGCATTGATGAGAACCGGAGCCTCAAACACGCCCTTGGGCGTTTCGACACGCCACCTGTCTCCGCTCCTGAGAATGCGCTGTGCCGGTGCTTCCATGACGAACCGTGCCCCGGCCTTGCGTGCAAGCCGCGCAAAGCCCTGCAACAGCCGGTCGACGTCGATATCCTGCGCGTCCCGCTCGATGGCGGCGGCAGCAATGCACTCCTTGCGGAGCAACGGAAACAGGGCAACGGCTTCGTCCGCCGTCAGGACCTCCATGCCTTCGGTACCATCCAGATATGCCTGGAAGGCGTCCAGTTCGTCCTCGGTCGCAATCAGCATTTCCCCGCGGGGCGACAACAGGCTGTCGTCGGAAATTCCTTCCGGGCTCTTCAGAACCGGTTCAGAAGCCGCATTCAATGCCCGCAAGGTGGCATTGCCGTAGTTGCGGATGAAGATGGCAGCCGAGCGGCCGGTCGCGTGACGGCCGAGCGCATCTTCCATTTCCAGCACGGTGACTTTCGCTTCCGGAGCAAGCCGCGCAGCGGCGCCAGTTCCGGCGATGCCCCCACCGATGATCAGAAAATCCGATGTTTCGATCATGCGTCCTGAAACCCTGTCAGGAAACTGGTGAGGTTTTGGCCCAGTTCTTCCGACAAGTATCCGCCTTCCTGCACGAGCAGCACCGGCAGCCCGAGCTTCGCGATAGCGGCACCGATCCGTCCGAACCCGGGCGTCGTGATAGCCAGTCCCTTGAGAGGATCGTTCTCGTAGGCATCAAGCCCCAAGGCAACAACAAGAACGTCGGTGCCGAATGCCCTGATATGATCGAATGCCGTTTCCAGGGTTTTCAGATAGTCCTCATCGCCCGTGCCGCGCACGAGCGGCAGATTAAGGTTACAGCCTCGTCCAGCGCCCTCGCCGCGCTCATGGCCGTGCCCCCAGAAGAACGGATAGAACCGTACCGGATCGGCATGCAGCGAGACGGTGAGCACGTCACCGCGCTCATAGAAGATGCCCTGCGTGCCGTTGCCGTGGTGGACATCGATGTCGAGGATCGCCGGCCGCTTGCCTGCCTTCAAAAGCCTTTCGGCGGCAATGCCGGAGTTGTTCAGAAAACAGAAGCCGCCCGCCAGATCGCCAAAGGCATGGTGGCCGGGCGGGCGCGACAGCACGTAAGCGGCCTGCTCCCCGGCTGCCATCAAGTCCGCGCCGTGAATTGCGCTTTGGGCAGACCAATAAGCCGCCTCCCAGGTGCCCGCGGCGATGGGGCAACTGGTATCGGCCTGGTGGAAACCGGCCTGACCGACTGCCGAGCGCGGATAGCTTGCCGTGCGTCGGTCCGGATGAATGTTCGGGATAACCTCGTCAGAGGCTCCCTCGATCCGGCTCCAGCGCTCATGAATCGTTTGAAGAAACACCAGGTATTCCGCCGAGTGGAGCGCGGCAATCGGACCAAGACCATGATCTTCCGGCTGCTCGAAACGGCAGCCGGCCGCTTTGGCTCCTGCTGTCAGGACCTCGATGCGTTTCGGCTGTTCCGGATTGGCCAGCCGGGTTCCGTTCGCCATGAAATGCTTGGGGTCGTGCGCCCATTGGCGGTCGTCGAAAATGGCTTTCATGAGCGGTGCCTCAATTTGTCGAATGCAGGTGCGCGCAGGTCGAAGACGGTTTCCCCTTCCCGAGGCGTAAAGTCGAGCCGTTCATAAAAACGGCGAGCATCCGGATTGTCGTGATAAACGGCGAGACGCAGAAAAACCGGGGACCAGCTTTCAGGCGCAAGGTCGAGGCTCGCGGCAAGCAGACGCTGGCCCAGCCCTTCTCCACGCGTGTCGCCATCGACCCATAGATCGGAGACATAGAGACCGCAACCGCCGCGCGTCGTCGAGAAGATCGGCGAGGCCTGCAGGACACCGAGCGTTCGGCCGTCAGAGTTCCGGATCGCCAGCAGCGCAAAAAAGGCTGGCGCCTCCATGAAACCGTGGCGGATGACGTCGTCGAGACCGGCGACATGGGTATCGCCCATATCGGCGGAAAGCCGGAGCAATGCCGCGTGAAGCCTTTCGGCATCATCCCGCTCCGCGCGTCTGATCGTAATGCCGCTCATGATCAAAAGGCCGTCCCGCCGGCGCCCTTGAGACCAAGCATCTGCCTGGCGTCCTCAGGCGTCGCAACCTTGCGTCCAAGCTCTTCGACAATCTTGCGGATCTTGGTGACCTGCTCCGCGTTGGAGCGGGCAAGTGCCCCCCTGGCGATATACAGATTGTCTTCCAGACCGACGCGCACATGACCGCCCATGCTGGCGGCAATTGTCGCAAAGGGGATCTGCTGGCGGCCGGCCGCCAAGACGGAGAACAGATAGTCGTCACCGAACAGCTTGTCGGCCATCCGTTTCATGTGCTGCAGGTTCTCCGGATCGGCCCCGATGCCGCCCAGAACACCGAAGACGAACTGGATGAAGAACGGCGGTTTGACGAGCCCCCGGTCTGCGAAGTGGCGCAGCATGTAGAGATGCCCGACGTCATAGCACTCGAACTCGAAGCGGGCACCGCGCTGCTGTCCCATCTGGGTCAGCACGAATTCGATGTCGCGCGGCGTGTTCTTGAAGACGAGATCGTCCGTGCCGCGCAGGAACGGCTGCTCCCAGTCGTGCACCCACGTGTCGTAGCGGTCGGCCAGCGGATAGAGCGCGAAGTTCATCGTGCCCATGTTGAGCGAGCACATTTCCGGCTCGGCATTCAGAGGACCGGCAAGCCTGTCCTCCAGGCTCATGATGGCGCTGCCCCCGGTCGACAGGTTGAGCACCGCGCCGCAACCTGCCTTGACCTCCGGCAGGAAGGCCATGAAATCCGCTTCCCGGGCCGACGGCTGACCCGTTTCGGGGTTGCGTGCATGCAGGTGCAGAATGGCCGCGCCGGCCTCGGCAGCGCCGATGGCCTGGCCCGCGATTTCTGCAGGTGTCACAGGCAGATGGGGTGACATTGTGGGTGTGTGAATGGAGCCCGTGATGGCACAGGTGATGATGATCTTGTCTGTCATGTCTTTATTTTAGCTGGCTCTGGCCTGTTGCTGCGAAATCCTGTCGAGGAACTGGCGGAGAGAGAGGTCGAGGCCTTCGATGATCTCGGCGACATGATCCGGGGTCGAGATCATGGGCGGCGCGATCAGGAAATGATCGCCGCTGTAACCACCTCGCGTTCTGCGGGAATAGATGATCAGGCCGTTTTCATAGGCAATGTCGACCAGCTCGTTGAAGGCGTTCAACTCCTTGGCAAGCGGCCTCAGGCTTGCCCTGTCCTCGACCAGTTCGAACGCCAGCAGCAGCCCTTCGCCGCGCACGTCGCCGATGATCGAATAGCGGTCCATCAGCTTCTTCAGTTCGCTCTTCAGGAGCGCTCCGGTCGTGGCTGCGTTCTGGCAGAGGTTTTCCCGCTCGATCTCCTCCAGCACCGCAAGACCGGCCGAACAGGCAAGCGGATTACCGGCATAGGTGAAGCCATGTAGGAAACCGCCATTGTCGAGCACATTGGCGACAATGTCCCTGTGCGCGATCATGGCCCCGAGGGGTGAATAGCCTGCGGCAAAGCCCTTGGAGATGACCAGAATATCCGGCTCGACATTCCAGTGTTCGCCGGCGAAGAATTTGCCGGTGCGCCCGCCTCCGGTCATGACCTCGTCATGGATCAGCAGGACCCCGTAGCGCGTGCAGATCTCGCGGATGCGCTGCATGTAGCCTTTCGGCGGTACGAGCGCGCCGGTGGAAGCGCCACCAATCGGCTCGACGATGAAGGCGAGGATCGTCTCCGGGCCTTCGGACAGGATCTTTGCCTCCAGCATGTCGGCATAATGCTGCCCCGTTGCCTCGTCGTCCGGGTCCAGTCCGTCGAGATAGGCACGCGGCGCCGGAATCTTCGGCATCGGCCGCATCATCGGATCGAAAGGTGCGGTGAGCGGCGCGTAGCCCGTCAGGGCCAGCGCCCCGAGTGTGCAGCCGTGATAACTCGGCTCGCGCGAGATGATCTTGTAGCGCTGCGCCTCGCCAATCGCGACCGCGTTCTGGCGGGCGAGCTTCATGGCGCTTTCCACCGCTTCCGAACCACCGGAAACAAAGAACACCTTCTCCAGCCCCTCAGGTGCCAGCTCGGCTGTCCTGGCGGCCAGAAGCTCAGCAGGTTCGGTTTCGAAGTGGAGGCGATAACCGAAGGTGGACTTGTCCATCTGCTTGCGCATTGCCTCAAGCACGCGCGGGTTGGAATGGCCAATGTTGCAGACCATCGCCCCGGAGGAGCCATCGAGATAGCGCTTGCCATCGACATCCCACATGTAGACGCCGCGCGCCTGATCCAGCACGGGCCGGCGCTGGCGGGACTGATAGAACAGATGAGAGGTTTGCGGACGGCTCATGTGGCAGCTCCCGGCAGGGCTGCGCAGTCACGCGGGCGGAAGCGGACGGAAACGTCCGAACCTTCCTGAAAAGGATGCTGATCGATCATGTTGATCACCTGAAGCTGCTGGTCGCCGACACGCACGAAATATCGCGCCGCCTGACCCTGGTAGTCCACCGCCTCGACCTTGCCGTCGAGCGCGATGCGATCATCCACCGGAGCGGATTTTTCCGTCAGTAGAAGTTTTTCCGCCCGAATTACAAGCTGCGCAGGACCAGGCTGCGACAGGTTGGGCGCTTTTTCCTTCGGCACGTTGACCTTGCCGAAGTGAGGCAGTTCGAGAGACAGCTCCTGCCCGTTCACCGCCTGGCAGGTGGCAGGCAGAATGTTGGAAACGCCCAGGAAACGCGAAACGAACTCGCTTGCGGGGGTGTTGTAGACGTCCTGCGGCGTGCCGATCTGCTCCACCCGCCCGTTGGACATCACGACGATCCTGTCGGACATGGCAAGCGCTTCGGACTGGTCGTGGGTGACGAAGACGGTGGTAATACCGATCCGGTGCTGGATGCGCTTCAGCTCCACGCGCATGTCCTCGCGCAGGTTGGCATCAAGTGCGGACAGCGGCTCGTCCAGCAACAGAACATCGGGTTCGATGACGATGGCCCGCGCCAGGGCGATACGCTGCTGCTGGCCGCCGGAAAGCTGTTTGGGATAACGGTCGCTGACGTGGGGCAGTTGCACCAGTTCCAGCGCGTCGCGCACTTTCTTTTCGGCATCCGTTTTCGAAATATCGCGGTACTTCAGGCCGAAAGCCACGTTTTCTGCAATCGTCTTGTGCGGGAACAGCGCATAATTCTGAAAGACGAGACCAAGGTTCCGCCTGTGGATCGGCACATCGTTGATGCGCTGGCCCTTGATGGTGATGTCGCCTTCGGTGGGGTCGATGAGACCGGCAATCATCCTGAGGGTCGTCGTCTTGCCGCATCCTGAGGGACCGAGCAGCGTGACGAAGCTTCCGTCCGGGATGTCCATGCTCATCCGATGAACGGCGGTGAAGCTGCCGAACGTCTTGACGATGTTGTTGAGGGAAACCGCGCTCACGCAAATTCTCCAGATGCTGGGGGGAGAACGGCCTTCCGGCAGCGACTGCCGGAAGGTATCGGTTCAGGGATGGGCCGTACCGGGCTCAGTAACCCTTCTGGATCCGTCCGAACATCTTGGACCATGCCTGCTCGTGGCTGTTCCAGTATTCCGGATTGGCGAAGGTCAGACCATCGAGCGTTCCTGTCGGATCGAAGGCCGGCAGGGTCGGGATCTTCTTGCCGAGGTCTACCTTTTTCGGGTCAAGCGCCGGCGGATAGTTCTGGCCTTCGGCGACCGCGATGGAGGTTTCGGGCGCCAGCATGAAGTTCAGCAGCTCTTCACAGGCTTCCATCGGCGAGCCCTTGATCACGAACAGGCATTCCTGCCAGCCGAAACCGTTGGGCGGATCGATATAGCCAATGTCGTGCCCCTGCTCCTGAAGCGCATAGATCCGGCCGGACCAGCCTTCGGTGACGTAGATTTCCTCTTCCGCCAGAAGGCTCATCAACTCCGCTCCGGACTGCCAGTATTTCAACAGCAGATCGCGGTTGGTGCGCACGGCCTGCCAGACGGCATCCATATCCGTTGCGTCGTTCGGATCCTGGCCGGTCTGCAGTGATCCGTACCAGACGCGGGTGCGCCAGTCGGACCAGGCGCCGATCTTGCCCTTGTAGGCTGCATCGATCAGGAGTTTCGCGCCCTTCTCCTTGGCTTCGTCGTCGGAGATGTATTTCCGGTTATAGGCAATGCCCGTGGTGCCATAGTCATACGGCACGCACGACAGCTTGCCGTCGGTGACACTGCGGAAGACGTCGGTCAGCTTCGGGATCACGTATTTCAGGTTCGGGATGTTGTCCTCGTTCAGGGTCGAGTTCAGCCCGAGATTGACATAGCGCGCATAGTCGAAGACGCCGGACAGATGCGCGATGTTGTATTCGCCTTCCTGGCTGGCCTTCACACGCGACAGATATTCATCCCCCCCGCCGAAGGTGCCGTCGACAACCTTGATGCCCGTCTTTTTCGTATAGGGATCGAAGGCGTATTTGCGGAAGGCTTCGGAAACGACCCCGCCCCAACCGTCGAAGCGGACTTCCTCGGTCGCGGCCATGGCATGGCGGGCAAAGGGTGTCTGCACACCGTAGGCGAGACCGGCTGCCCCGATCAGCCCGAGAAACTTGCGGCGGTCGAGATCGCCGTTGAGATAGCGTTCGCGCAGACGCTCATAGCGTTTGGTATTGTCCATCTTGGTTTCCACTCTGGTTCTTTTGTCGGTTACTTGCTTTGATCGCGCGGTTCTAACCGCCGCGCTGCATGGCCATCCGCCGGGCGATTGCCAGCCCGAGAAGCGGCAGGCCGACGGTGAGGAAAATCATCACGGTGCCGAGCGCATTGATCTCCGGAGAGATGGAATTGCGCAGCATGGCAAAGATCTGGGTGGGCACGGTTTCGACCCCGCCCGGCTTCCAGAACAAGGTGCCGGTGATGTCGTCAAAGCTGATGGTGAAGGCGAACAGCATGCCGGCAAACACCGCCGGAGCCAGCAGGGGCAGCGTGATCTGGAAGAAGGCCTGCACAGGGCTGGCGCCAAGACTGAGCGCGGCTTCCTCATAGTCGCGGCGGATCCCGACAAGACGCGCCTGCACCACAAGGATGACAAAGGGCAGCGTGAAGATGACGTGCCCCATGAGGAGCAGGAAGAAGCTTTTATTGATCGACAGGAAATTGAGGAACAGCAGCAAGGCGACCGCCAGCACCACCTCCGGCACCAGAATGGGCGCGATCAGGAGGGTGGAGATCATGTTGCGGCCAGGCACGTCGTACCGCACCAGGGCAAGGCTTGCCAGAACGCCAAGTGTCGTGGAGATCAGCGCCGTCAGCGCACCCAGAACAATCGAAGTCTGGAACGCCCGCAAAATCGCGTCGTTTCCGGCCAGTTCGACGAACCAGCGAAACGAGAAACCGGTCATCGGGAAACTGCCGAACTGGCTGGCGTTAAAGCTGAGAAGCACCACCACCACGACCGGCAGAAACAGGAAGAGATAGACGAGCAGCGTATAGGCCCGGATCAGTTGCCAGCCCATCAGCCAAGCCCCTTCATCAGTTGGCCCATGCCGAGATAGTGGTTGTAGATCAAAACCAGGGCGCCGAGGACGGCGAGCAGCATGAGCGACAGCGCCGAGCCGAGCGGCCAGTTGAGCTGGGTGATGATCGCTTCAAAGACCAGATTGGCGAACATGGCGTCCGTCGGACCGCCCAAAACCAGCGGGGTGATATAGGTGCCCGCGCTCAACACGAAACAGAGCAGGCCGCCTGCGGCCAGCCCCGGCAAGGACAGCGGCAAGGTGACCTCCCGGAACGCCTGCCAGCGGGTGGAGCCGAGCGAGCAGGCCGCGTCTTCCAGCGAGACATCGATCCCTTCCAGCGCCACATAGACGTTCAGCACCATGAAGGGCAGAAGGAAGTGCACGAGGCCGAGGATCACCGTTGGCTCGTTATAGAGCATCTGAACCGGTTCGGAGACGATGCCGAGATTGAGCAGCACCCAGTTGACCGCGCCGGACACACCCAGAATGTTGATCCAGGACATGGTCCGGATGATGTAGCTGATCCAGAACGGCAGCATCAGCAACAGCAGCAGCAATGCCTTGTTGCCGCGCGAGCGGGCGATGAAATAGGCCGCTGGATAGCCCATGACAGCGCAGGCAATTGTCGTGATCGCCGCAATCCTCAGCGTGCCGAGCAGGATGTCCCGATAGAAGGGGTCAGTCAGCGCCTCATTCCAGTTGTCCAGATAAAAGCCCGCCTGATCAGCGCCGGTGGCTGTGCGCAGCCAGAAGGAATAGACCACAATGAAAACGAGCGGAATGAAGAGCAGCAATCCGACGGCGGTCAACGCAGGCGAAAGGAGTATCCATGGCTGCCGTTTTTCCCGCGCCTCAACGCTCATGCGCTCGAACCCCGCCAAATGCCTTGCCAAAATTGCTTGACTTCAGCGTCGCAGACGGGTGTTCATTGATCAAATAGATAGTGGAAATTATAACTATAGATCTGATCAATGACCGAGCGATTGCGCCCAATCCATGCGGAACGGCTAGCCCGCGAACTGGACTGGAACCTGCTGCGAACCTTCGTCGTACTGGCCCAGTCCGGAAGCGTGACTAAAGCTGCCGACAGGCTGCGCCTCAAGCAGCCGACCGTTTCCAGTGCGCTGAAGCGGCTGGAGGACCGGTTGGAGCGCAAGCTCATCAACCGCAAGCCGGGCCAGTTCGAACTGACGGAAGCCGGTCAACTGCTGCTCAAGGAAGCCATCGAGATCCAGGGCTCCATCCTGCGGCTTGGAACCCTGATGCGCGACGTGACCGACGAGATCCGCGGCCATGTCGAAATCGCCATGGCCAGTCATGTGGTCTCTCCGCTTTACGACGACACCTTGCGTGCCTTTCATGAACGACATCCGGCGGCAACGCTCACCATCAAGGTATCCGCCAGCAAGGACGCGCTGGAGGCCGTCACTTCGCGCAGGGCTTCGCTCGCAATCTGCCTGGTGCGCGAGCGCAATCCGAAGCTTGAATATCGGCGCCTTTTCCGGGAGTTCTTCGGCCTTTTCTGTGGTCCACCCCATCCGCTGTTCGGCAAGACAAACCTGACAAAGACCGACCTTGCGGGCCAGTCCTCGGTCAGTTTCGTCACCGACCGGCTGGAAGATGCACTGCGAGCGGTCACCTTGATGCGTGCCGAAGCCGATCTGGAAGACAGGGTTGTCGGCACTTCGGCCAATCTCGAAGAAGTGCGGCGCATGATCATCGCCGGACTGGGAATCGGCCCCCTGCCCGTCCATGTCGCCAAGCGGGACGTCCGCGAGGGGCTGTTGTGGCAATTGCCGCCCTATGACGCGCTGCCGGAGATCGACGTGCACGTGGTCTGGAACCCGAAAGCGAAACTCAACCGTGCCGAGCAGGCCCTTCTCGACATGCTTCTTGAAAAGATACGGGAAACGCCAATCGAGGACCGCACCTACAGGTGACACGCTGGTAGGATTTGTGGCAAACGGACTTTTCACGCCGCAAAATCGTTGTAAGTGGAATCCCGATAGGGGTACGTTGCAATCCCCCGTCGACTTTGCAACACTTTCATTAGGTTACGGAAAAGTGGCGATAAACGCCGACCGGGCTGAAAGGGTACGAAAATGAATGGTGTTCGGTTTGCCTGGAAAGCGATTTTCCTGGGGCTGGTGACAATTGCCCTTTTTCAGTCGCCAGCAAGCGCGTCGGAAGCCTTCTTCAAAGGTGGCTGGACGCTGCAGCGGGATGCCTCGTCCCTCAGGTTCCAGTCCGTGAAGAACCTGACCATCGTGGAATCAAGCTCCTTCGCCGAAATTGAAGGCGGCATAGATGAAACCGGCAGCGCCAAGGTTCGCATCTATCTGGACTCGATCGATACCAAGATCGACCTCAGAAACGTGCGCATGCGGTTCCTGTTCTTCGAGACGTTCGAATTCCCCGAGGCGGTGATCACAACGCAGATCGATGCATCGGCTCTTGCCGACCTTCCAACAGCGAAACGCAAGATCATACCGCTTGATTTCAAGCTGGATCTTCACGGGATTTCCAAAACCTACCAGTCCAATGTTGCCGTGACCTATCTGAGCGAGGATCTGGTTGCCGTGTCGAGCACTGCGCCGATTTCTGTTGCCGCTTCCGACTTCAACCTCGGCGGCGGCATCAAGAAACTCGAGGAAGCCGCCGGCGTGGTGATCGTGCCGTCTGCAACGGTTTCCTTCGATTTCGTCTTTGCACGGAAAGCCGGTAAACCGGTTCAGAGCGTTTCGGCCGATGAGGCCCCGCAGGTCGCAGCAGCCCAGTCGGCGGCGAGCACCGCCCTGGAACCGGAAGGCAATCTGGACGCCGAAGCCTGCATTGGCCGCTTTGAAATCCTGTCCCGCACCGACAATATCTACTTTCCGAGCGGAAGCTCACAGCTTGACCCGAGAAGCCAGCCTCTTTTGAACAGCCTGGTCGATATCATCACGAGATGCCCGGGTCTGGTCATCGAAGTTGGCGGCCACACCGACAGCGATGGGAGCGACACCTCAAACAAGGCTCTGTCCGAACGCAGGGCCGGAGCGGTCAAGCAATATCTTGTCTCCAAGAAGGTTCCCGAAAGCAGGATCAAGAGTGTCGGTTACGGGGAAAGCCGTCCTGTTGCCCCGAACACCTCGGCGGAAGGAAAACAACGCAACAGGCGGATAGAGTTTGTCGTTGTCGAATAGGACCACCATGCATCGCATTACAATCGCATTCCTCATGGCGCTGACCTTGACCATCGGAATGCTCACGAACAGAGCGCATGCGGCATCGCGGCTGGCTCTGGTGGTCGGCAATGGCGCCTATTCGACAGTCACACCGCTGGACAATCCGGTAAGAGATGCGGAACTGATGGCCGACGCGCTGCGCGAGGTGGGCTTTGAGGTCACGCTCGTGACCAACTCCAGCCAGAACGAGATGATCACGGCAATCTCCAACTTTGGCAGCCGTTTGCGGACCGCGGGCGAGGACGCGACCGGGCTTTTCTATTATGCCGGGCACGGTGTGCAATCCTTCGGCACGAACTTTCTGCTTCCTGTCGACATAGAGCTTCAGGATGCTGCAGACCTCAGCCTGGTCGGGGTTCCGGCACAGGCCGTCTTGCGGCAGATGTTCTCGGCCCGCAATCGGACCAATATCGTCATTCTCGATGCCTGTCGGAACAATCCGTTCGTTACGATTCCGGACCTGCGCGACAATGGCCTTGCGGAAATGAAGGCCCCCAGGGGCACCTTCCTGGCCTACTCGACAGCCCCGGGCGATGTTGCTCTTGACGGTGTCGACGGCAACAGCCCCTTCACCGAAGCCCTGGCCCGGCACATGCAGACACCCGGAATGTCCGTCGAAACCCTTTTCAGGGAAGTTCGGATCGACGTTCTGAAGGATACGAACAACCAGCAGACACCGTGGGATACGTCGTCACTCACCGTTGATTTCCAGTTCCTTCCAGCCAAGGCGCCTACCCAGGAAGAAGTCGAACTTCGCCAGATCTGGGACTCGGTCAAACTCAGCAACGATCCGCTACAGGTGCTCTTGTTCCTGCGCGCGCACCCGGACAGCCGCTATTCCGGAGAAGCCAGGAAGCTCCTGACGGTCCTGATGGAGAAGGAAGCACAGCCCGTCGCATCGGCTAAAGCTCCGCCGCAAGCGGCCTCCGAGCCGGCTGCCCCCCAGACGAGCGAACGCGAGATGATCGAAACAGCGCGTCGTGCAGGCACGGCAAGCGCCTATCAAACCTATCTTGACGCCTATCCAAACGGGGCGTTTGCCGAACTGGCGCGTCTGGAACAGCAGACGATCCTGAACAAGGAGCAGAGCAAGGATCCGGTTGCCACTCAGCCACCGCCCGAAGACACGCCTGTGGCCACGCAGCAGCCCGCAACGACCAAGGATCAGAAAGGCCCGCCTGCGGTGATTGCGTTCAATGCGCCGCTTGCTATGGGAACGCCTGACATCGCCAGCCGAAGCATTTCGGAGCTGATCACAGGGTCACCGAAATTCCCGCCGATCGAAGGCCTGCCGGAGGCTGTCTGGAAGGACAAGACCTGCGCTGCGTGCCATCACTGGGAACAGGCCAACCTGTGCGACCAGGCCAAGACCTATGTCGCTGACAAGTCCCGCGCCGTGGCAAAGGAACACCCCTATGGCGGTGTCTTCAAGAATGCCTTGCGGCTCTGGGCCGAACAGGGATGTCCCTGAGGTCAGCGCCCGTTTCTCTGACGCAGAACAGCCCCCCTCGGCGCGGCGCTTACACCGGCTTGGCGATCACCGCATAATCCGTGTAGCCGGCGTATGGGCGGTGGAACGACAGCACCGCCCCATTTTGGGCAGCCAGGTCTTTCAGTTCGTCTTCCAGCCCTGCGCGCGGAGACACGTGGAAGGATTTCAGCCAGGCGAAGAGCAGGCGTTTGAACCAGCCCGGCATGCGCTCCTGTTGACCGAAATCGACCACGTGAATACGCCCGTCCGGCGCCAGCCGGGCGGCACCTGCGGTCAGCGCTTCGCGCCAGATCGGGATCATGGACAGCGTGTAGGAATAGAACACGCGGTCGAATGCCGACACGCCTAGGCCTTCCGTTACAGCGGGATTGGCGGCATCACCTTCCACAAGCGTGATCCGCTCCGTCAGGCCTGCCTTGTCGATGTTCTTTTGCGCGGTTTCCAGCATGTTCCTGGAAATGTCGACACCGAAGAAGCGGACGTCCGGATAGGCCTTGGCTGCCGCAATCAGGTTCCGGCCCGTGCCGCAGCCGAGTTCCAGAACATTGCCGCCACGTGGAGGCTGGAGATCACGGATCAGCCTGTCGCGCCCGAGCAGGTAGAACTTGCGGGTCAGGTCGTAAAAATGGCGCTGATGACGATAGACGGCATCCATCAGCCGGGCCGTTTCGACAGCTTGGGTCATGATGCTCGTTTTCCGTACCGAGAATGGCCAGTCTAGCCGTTGAACACATAAAGATGGAAGCCGCCATAGATGGAAGACCGGTCCTGACGGCCGTGTTCCAGGCTTTCCTCTTCCTCATAGGTCCAGCGATCCAGGATCTGGTCGGCGACGCGGCCCGGCAGCAATGTCGGTTCGGCAGCCGTGCGGAAGATGACCCGGGCTCCCGGGCGGGCAGTGCGGGTGATTTCGGTCCAGAGCGCATTGAGCTGATGGTCGGTCATCCAGTCCTGGGCGTCGAGCAACACATAGGCATCAAGCGTCTTTTCCTGAACCGACTGGAGATGCTCGGTGAAATTGCGGTTGAGCACCCGGACACGGCCCGCACGCTGGCGGATTTCCTCGAAATGTTCCCGCTTCAGATAGGGCGGCAGAGGCCCTGCGGGACCGGTGCTGTCCTGGCCACCGGGGGCATAGCCCCGGCCAAAGGCCTGCCAGGCAAAATAGTTGTCCTGCATGGAAAAGTCGCAAGCGAGTTTCTCAAGCCGCTGACGCAGCACCGCGGACATATCGCCTTCTGCACTGGCGGACACCAGCGCATCATATTGCGCAGGCGGGATGCCCAGACCGTAGAGAGACATCTTCTTCGACGTTGCCCAGCGCACCAGGCGTTTGTCGAACAGCGGCGCCAGCGCGGTATCGAAGAAGCTGCGCTGCTCCTCCAGGGACTTGGTCTTGACCATGTACTTCGGGTCGATGCCATAGAGCTTCGCGATCAGGTGGCCGGCACCGATGCAATAGCCCAACAGGCCGTGATGATAGAGATCGCGCGAGAACAGCGTGATCCGCTTGCGGCCCCAGTTGGCAATGTCCCGGCCTTCCCAGTAGGCAACGGTTTCAGCATCGAGCTTGTCCTTCAGGAAACGCTGATAGGCAGCCACATTGGCCTTTTCGTCGGCTTCGCCAAAGAACCTGTAGAAGACCTCGTAATTCGGCAGATGCCTGGCGGCGGCCAGTTTCAGGCGGCCCAGCGCAACATGCGCGCGGTTAAGATCAACCGCAGTGATTTCGGCCGGGTTTGCCGTCAGATAGGACATGACATTGCAGCCGCCCGACGCAATGGCGATCATTCTGGAGTCCGGCGTCAGGCGCATTGCCTTCATGTCGACGTCCGGATCTTCCCAGATCTGCGGGTAGACGAGCCCCTTGAAGGCGAACGTAAACAGGCGCTCCAGAAAGCCGTCCCTGGAAGTTGCTTCAGACCGGTGAACCGCATTCTTGAGACGTTTCTTCGATGCGGTGAGCGTGCTCTGCGCCATGTCTTTCTCCCGAGTCACCTGCGCCAATAAACTGCCTTCCGATACGTGACGGACACGACAGTTTGGTGACGTTTGGGGAGATTCGAGCCGTCATCCGGACAATAAAACGGTCGGCGGACACTGGCCAATCCGGTTCTGGTGTAGCTACCCTTGTCGGGACGGACACCTGAAAGCACACAAAAAAGGCCCCCGCTGGTGCGGGGGCCTTGATGCATTGTTGCCGAAAGCCGATCAGGCTGCGGACTGTGTCCGTACGCCGTCCAGGAACGCTGCAACCTGACCCTTCAGGGTCTTGGCGTTTTCTTCGAGCTGGCGTGCAGAGACATCGACTGTTTCCGCATTGTGACGGGTGCTTTCAGCCGCCAGGGAAACGCTCTCGATGCTGTTGGTCACTTCCACCGTGCTCCGAGATGCTTCCGTCGCATTCTCAGCGATTTCCTGCGTCGCCACACCTTGTTCTTCAACCGCCGAAGAAATCGACTGTGCGATTTCGTTCATGCTGTTGATGATCTGCGTCACGGACGAGATTGCATTCGCAGCGGACTGGGTTTCGCCCTGAATTGCCGAGATCTGGCTGGAGATTTCCTCGGTTGCCTTCGACGTCTGGGTGGCAAGTTCCTTGACCTCGGCAGCAACGACAGCAAAGCCCTTGCCGGCTTCGCCTGCGCGGGCTGCCTCGATCGTTGCGTTCAGGGCCAGAAGGTTCGTCTGTTCGGCAATTGCCTGAATCAGGGTCACCACTTCGCCGATACGCCCGGCTGCTTCGGAGAGACCGTTCATCCGCTCGTTGGTGGCACGGGCTTCGGAAGCTGCCTGGGAGGCGATCTCGCTGGAGGATTGTACCTGACGCCGGATTTCGTTCACCGATGCCGAAAGCTCTTCCGCAGCAGCGGCAACCGTTTCCACGTTGCGGGCGGCCTGAGAGGAGGCGTTTGAAACGAGGCCGCTCTGGGACGTCGTCTGTTCCGCGCCGTTGGTCATTTCCTCCGATGCGCTCTGCAGACGGCTGACCGAACCTTCGATGATGTTCATCATCTCCATGATCTGGCGATCGAACTCGGCACTCATGCGCTGGATTTCCTCACCACGCTGCGCAGCCTGTTCCTGGTTGGCCAGCTGTTCCTCTTCAAGCTGCTTGCGCGTGTTCTCGTTGCGCACGAAGACCTCCATGGCGGATGCCATCTGGCCGATTTCGTCCCCGCGGTCGGTTCCCATGACCTCAATGGAACTGTTGCCTTCCGCAAGACTGTTCATGTTGTCGGTAAGGGCCTTGATCGGGCGGCTGATACTGCGGATCGTGAAAAAGGCGACGAAACCCGCGACGAGCGCGCCGATGGCAGACACAGCGATCATTACAATCGCGGCGCTCCAATACGCAGCTTCAAGATCATCCACATAGACACCGCTGCCGACGTACCAGCCCCAGGGAGCGAAAAGCTCGCTCCATGCGTGCTTGGGATAGACCTCGTCCCCGGTCTTCTTCCTGGTCTGATATTGAATATAGGCGCCGCCGGCGTCGCCTGCCTTGATCAGTTCTCTCGTGATATAGACGCCATCCGGGTCGACATTGTCCCAGCGATTATCTCCGACAATCTCGGAGCGCGGGTGGACCAGCAGCGTTCCTTTCTTGTCATAGACGAAAATATAGCCGTTACCGCTGAACTGCATTCCGCCGATGGCAACCGCTGCACGCTGTCTGGCTTCCTCTTCGGTCAGAGTACCAGCCACGGCCATATCATTGTACCGTTTCGCTATCGCGATCGCAGACTGGTCGATGTTCTTGATACTCAGGAGACGCTCATCGAGCATTCCTTTGTGAAGGGAATTCAGGCTGATAATTGCGACCAGAACGGTGAAGGCGAAAACAGTCACTGCCGGAATGGCAATTTTCCAGGTCAGTGGAATGCTGTTGTATTTCATCTGACGTACCTCTGAGGAAACTAACTGAGGGTACTTCTGAAGCATTATTGTAAATTTTCCGTGAGCCTGTCACTTTTAACAATGTCGATACACGCCATAATTGATCAATTTGCCTTCAATACTATAGGTTTTAACTTCTACTGCCACAATCTGAAGCATACTGCGCTTGCTGATCGGTAATGGCAGAATGAAAAAGGCCCCCGCAAGAGCGGGGGCCTGACACTTGTCCAGCACGTTGGGAAACCTGAACCTAGCGGGTGATCACCACAAAGTCGGTTCCAAGGCCGGTGTTGCGGGTGAAGTTGCGGTCTGTAACCGTCAGGGACGAGCCCGGAGTCAGCATCTTCGAAACTTCAAGTCCCACCTTCTTGGACATCTCGATCCGGTCGAGAACCTCCATTGAAGATCCGCCACGTTCCCCTTCCGCGGAAACCGCGATCCAGTCAACGGACGTGTCACCCGGTTTGAAATCCATCGCGGTGAAAACGTGTGTTCCGATTTCCTGATCGATATCCTTGATCGTGACCTGTGCGGAATAGACATCGCGGAACTTGCGGCGGATCCGCAACGTGGCGTTCTGCGGTTCTTCGTAGCCGGCGTCGGCACGAATGCGGGTTTCAAGCGCATCGGTCAAATGACCGGTGACCGGCAAGTCGGCGCCTTCCTGATACAGGCTGATGGCTGCCCGGGTCTTGCGGCCCATGACACCGTCTTCCGGACCGGCATTGAAGCCCATCTGGTTGAGCAGTTGCTGCAGCACCTGCACACGGCTCGGTGCTTTCTGCGGCGTGATGATCATCCGCAGCGGCAAGTCGAAATACGGGTTTTCTGGCTGGACCGCAGGCAGATTGGCCTGCAAAGGCGCTTCCTGAATGGCTCCACGCAGAGCCGGATCAGACGCGATGGTCTCGTCCGTCAGGCTCGCGACCTCGGTTTCCGGCACGTAGGGCTGAGGCAGCACCGCGTGATGTACTCCGAGCGGATTTGCCTCTCCCCTGGTCACGACAACATGCATGCCGCGCTCGGTCATGCTGTAAAGCGACCGCGCAAAGGCTTTGGGCAGACGAATGCAGCCGTGAGAAGCCGGATAGCCGGGCAGCCTGCCGACATGCAGGGCAATGCCTGACCATGTCAGCCGCTGCATGAACGGCATCGGCGCATCGTTGTAGAGATTGGAAAAGTGCTTGCGCTTCTTTTCCAGAATGGAAAACACGCCAGTAGGTGTGCTGTGTCCGCGCTTTCCGGAAGAAATCGACGAAATCTCGATCAGATCCAGGCCGCGGTAGACCTTGATTTTCTGTTCGTCCAGCGACACGAGCATGTGCAATGGCGGCTCGCTTGCGGCATCTGCTTCCGGAGCGCCGTCGCGCGCAAAGGCCGTCGACATGACGGCGACTGACATAACTGCGGCACCGGTGAGGCTGAGCAGCGAACGTGTGCGCCTGCTCCGGCTAATTTTTTTCAATGACAACATCCCTGAGCTCCCCAACGCAAAAACCCATAAAGCTCGATTAAAACTGTACCCAATATCTGTGTAGATCGGGTTAGGAAACACGGTTACTTATTGGTTTCCTTCCACCTTTCAGCCGCAAGGTCGCACACTAGCTATCTCGCCGCTGTTATTCACATCACATTTTGTAAAGTTAGCAGACGCTACGTGAACTGGGCCTGAACAGGGAGAACAGCCCCTCACGCCACAGATTTTCAGGAACGGCTTTTTCAGGCTTTCAGTGCGTCAAGGAAGCGGACGGCTTCACCGCGCGAGGGTGCCGCAAGTTCACCATCCCACATGACGCGCTGCCCACGGACGACCGTGCCAACCGGCCAGCCGGTCACCTCCTTGCCGTCATAGGGCGTCCAGCCGCATTTGGAGGCAATCCACTCGTTGCGGATGGTTTCCTTGCGCTTCATGTCGACCACCGTGAAGTCGGCATCGTAGCCGACGGCGATCCGGCCCTTGCGCGCAGTCTGGAAGAGACGGGCCGGGCCCGCACTGGTCATGTCGACGAAACGTGCAAGGCTGAGACGGCCTGCATTGATGTGATCCAGCATGATCGGTACGAGCGTCTGCACACCGGTCATGCCAGACGGCGAAGCCGGATAGGGCTTCTGTTTTTCTTCCAGCAGATGCGGCGCATGATCTGAGCCGAAAATGTCGAGAATGCCCTGCTCCAGTGCCCACCACAGGCGTTCAGAATGACGTGGGGCACGCACCGGCGGATTCATCTGAACCAGCGTGCCCAGCCGGTGGTAGGCTTCGTCCGTCAGCGTCAGATGGTGCGGGGTGACCTCAATCGAGGCAACGTCCTTGTGGTCGATGAGGAAATCGACCTCTTCCGCCGTCGACAGATGCAGAATGTGGATCTTCGCGCCGGTTTCGCGCGCGATGCCCACCAGCCGCTGGGTGCACTGGAGAGCTGCGATCTCGTCGCGCCAGATCGGATGGGAACTCGGGTCACCTTCAACACGCTCCCCCTGGCGTTCCCGCAGGCGGAACTCGTCTTCGGAGTGGAAGGCTGCCCGGCGGCGGGTCACGGACAGGATTTCCTTCACGCCCTTGTCGTCTTCCACCAGAAGATCACCGGTGGAGGACCCCATGAACACCTTTATACCCGCAGCAGCCGGCAGACGTTCCAGTTCGGGAATATCCTTGGCGTTGTCCCGCGTTCCGCCAACCCAGAAGGCAAAGTCACAGTGCATGCGGTGATGACCGCGACGCACCTTGTCGGCGAGGGCCGCTTCCGAAGTTGTCAGCGGATTGGTGTTCGGCATTTCGAAGACCGCGGTGACACCGCCCATGACGGCAGCACGAGAGCCGGACTCCAGGTCTTCCTTATGGTCGAGACCTGGCTCGCGGAAATGCACCTGGGTGTCCATGACGCCGGGAAGAACATGCAGGCCCGTGCAATCGACCGTTTCGTCGGCCTGTGAGGCGTCGAAGGAGCCGATGCCCGCAATGCGGCCATCGCGAACAGCAACATCACGCTGTCCCGCGCCATCCTGATTGACAACGGTTCCGCCCTTCAGGATCAGGTCATAGGTCGCGCTCATGTGGCTCCTCCGCATTCATTCGGGTCTATCGGCAGGTCGGTTTATCGGGCTTATACGCGGCCCGGCGGCAAAGGGCCAGACAGAGGCCAGCAGATTCAGAACCTTGCCCACGGTTGGCAAAGCGCTTATGTGCCACTCAAGTGAAACTGGCCAGACAATGTGTCTGAATCAGCCATCTCGTTCATGGAGCCTGCCGTGCCGACCTTGTCCTACGCCCATCTGTCCGACCGCTCGCTGATCCGTGTTGGAGGTGCAGACGCACAGCATTTTCTGCAAAATCTGGTCACGGCTGACATCGACAGCATGGTGGAAGGCGGTGCAAGCGCCTGTGCCCTGCTGACACCCCAGGGCAAAATCCTGTTCGACTTCCTGATCTACCGCCAGGAAGGCAGCTATCTGCTGGATGTACCTTCCGCAACCGCTGCCGATTTTCTGAAACGGCTGACTTTCTACCGGTTGCGAGCGAAGGTGGACCTGGAGATGCTGCCGGAGGACTTTGGCGTGATCGCCCTGTGGGATGACACTGCGAACGCAGGCGAGGTTCCGGACAGTGATTTGGAGGGTGCTCTTGCTGAGGTCACCGACCCGCGCCTGCCGGCACTCGGCAAGCGCATTGCAGGTCCTGTCGCAGATCTTGCCCCGAAACTCCACGCCACGGCTGCGGACCTTGCCGCCTATGACCGTCACCGCATTTCAATGGGTGTCCCTGAGGGTCTGAAAGACTTCGACTATTCGGATATCTTCCCGCATGACGCCGATCTCGACCAGCTTGGCGGCGTTTCCTTTTCCAAGGGGTGTTACGTCGGGCAGGAAGTCGTTTCGCGCGTGCATCACCGGGGTACTGCCCGCAAGCGGTTCGTTCAGATCGAAAGCAGCGCTGCGCTTGGGGAAAAAGGCACCGACATCACGGCCGATGGCAAATCCGCAGGCGTCCTCGGCTCCAGTGCCGTGACCGAAGACGGCGCTGTGGGCCTTGCGCTTCTGCGCCTTGACAAGGTTGCCCAAGCCAAGGACAACGGCTCTCCTTTGAAATGCGGTGACACGGAGATTCTGGTCAAGCTGCCCGACTGGGCTTCCTTTTCCTTGCCGGAACCGAACACCGCGGACTGAAACCGCGAGCCCCTTGAGAACCGATGGCCTCTGCCCGTACCGACCAGCCCCCGCGCGCCTGGCAGCGCATGTTGTCCGGCAGACGGCTCAATCTTCTGGACCCCTCGCCGCTTGACGTCGAGATTTCCGACATCGCCCATGGCCTTGCCCGTGTCGCCCGCTGGAACGGCCAGACCTACGGCAATCACGCCTTCTCGGTCGCCGAACATTCGCTGATCGTCGAAGACATCGCCTTGATGCTGAAACCCGACCTGCCACCGCACTGGCGACTGGCCGTTCTGCTTCACGATGCACCGGAATATGTCATCGGCGACATGATTTCTCCGTTCAAATCCGTGATCGGCGAAGCCTACAAGGGAGTTGAATCGCGTCTGCAGGCGGCCATCCACGTTCGGTTCGGCCTTCCTGCAGCCAT
Source organism: Stappia sp. BW2 (assembly GCF_008107695.1). Classification (GTDB taxonomy): domain Bacteria; phylum Pseudomonadota; class Alphaproteobacteria; order Rhizobiales; family Stappiaceae; genus Roseibium. The sequence continues at coordinate 1,020,436 of NZ_VIRG01000066.1, forward strand.
ACCGATGACCGTGAAGAAGCTCGCCAAGCGCGCGGACATCATCTGTGCCTATTTCGAGGCTGTGGAACTGGCCGGTTTCGAGGAAAACGAAGCGGCGAAGATTTTCGGCAAACCGCGCGGTTTTCCACTCGATGCCGACGGCAAGTTGCGCTATGGCCTCGAGCCTTTGCCGGTGAAAACTGCCCAGGAAATGTTCATGCAGCGCTTCGACGAGATCGAAGCCCTGCGCGAAGCTGGGAACAATACAAAAAGCAAGCAATCAAACGGGTGACCTTGCCCGCGAATGACCCTAGTTTAGTGGCAGAAACTAAGAACCGGTCCTGTCATGCTGCACGTCTGCTCCCTATCGAAATTACCTGAAACGGTGGCCAACACGGGCGCCAAGTCCGTGATCACGCTGATCAACGCGGAAATGAACGTGCCGACCCCGGCTGGCATCTTGCCGGAGCGACATCTGTCGCTTGCGTTCAACGACATTGTCAGCCCAGTGCAGGGGCTGGTGCCGGCCAGCGAACGGCATGTGGCGGCGTTTCTGTCGTTCGTGAATTCCTGGGACCGGCAGGCGCCGCTGGTCATCCATTGCTGGGCGGGGATCAGCCGCTCCACGGCCGGTGCCTATGTGGCTGCCTGTTCGCTCAATCCGGACGCGGACGAAGAGCATCTAGCGAAAATCCTGAGGCAACGCTCGCCTTCGGCCACGCCAAACGCCCGGATCGTTGCCATTGGCGACAAACTTCTCGGCCGCGACGGCCGCATGATCGACGCCATCCGTGGCATCGGCCGCGGTGCAAATGCCTTTGAAGGCACCCCCTTTGTCATGCCGATCGACTGACGGCCCACCACGGAGACCCAATGCCCCACCGGCAAGCCAATATTGAAATCGGATTGAATGCCGTCATCGTATCGGTTGCAGGGGGCCTGCCGCAGATCGTCCATGTGAACGACGCAAAGCAGACTGGCCAGGTAACGGGCGCAGACAGTGGAGCAAATGCCTCTTCAGAAGCAGCGCTCGACAGCCTGCCCTTTGGACCGTTTGACCCGATCCGTCACCGTACCTTCGAAATCGGCCTTCGGTCCTGGGTGGAAAACCAGACCGCACTGAGGCTTGGGTATGTGGAACAGCTCTATACCTTCGGCGACCGGGGCCGACACCGGGTTACCGGCGACGAGGGCCCGCACGTGGTTTCGGTGGGATATCTGGCATTGACCCGCCAGACCCCGGATTCGGAGAGCATGTTGTCGCGGCATGATTCGGCATGGCGGTCCTGGTACGACTATTTTCCCTGGGAGGACTGGCGCACCGGACGGCCTGATGTCCTGGATCGGGACATCCTGCCGGCGCTCGACCTGTGGGCCAATGAACCGCCACCCTCTGGCGAGCCGCCCAAACCACTCGGACGTCAGGAGCGGGTGCGGCTTGCCTTTGGCACGGGCGGAACCTCCTGGGATGAAGAACGGGCGCTGGAGCGGTTCGAGCTTCTCTATGAAGCTGGCCTTGTCGAGGAAGCGCGGACCGATGGACGGCCTGCGGCCCTGCGCCGGTCCGACCTGCCCTTCCTTGGCGCGTCGATGCGCTTCGACCACCGCCGGGTGCTGGCAACGGCCATTTCCCGACTGCGCGGCAAGCTGAAATACCGGCCGGTGATATTCGAACTGATGCCTGAAACCTTCACCCTGACCGAACTTCAAACTTCGGTCGAGGCCATTTCGGGACGGCATCTGCACAAGCAGAATTTCCGGCGTCTGGTGGAAAATGCCGACCTTGTCGAACCGACCGGCGCAACGTCGACCGCGACTGGTGGCCGCCCGGCAGCGCTCTTCCGGTTCCGTCATCAGCTTTTGAGCGAGCGGCCTGCGCCCGGGCTCCGCGTCGGGGGGCGCTGACGGCTTTCCGCCCTTTATTGCCGGCCGTCACGAAAGTTAATTCCTTAGTAATATTAACCATAACGCACCCTTCCGGTGCGAAAACTTCCACGATTTTCCACGAATTCCAGTCTTATTAACGCTCTTTCAAGGTTAAGCGGACATCTTCAATTCCAGCGTCGTTGTTTACACAGCGTTCACGCTGTTCGTCCGGCGTTTCGGGACGATGTGTAACGAGTTGGAGTTGGCTGCGTATGTCTGGCCTTAAGTCCCGCAACGTAAAGCGGTTTTCTTCTAAAGTGACACAGGATTTCGGCCCGGTCCGTGCGCGAATGCGCCGGCTCAAATACGTGCTTGTAGCCTGTCCCCTGATCTGGCTCGGTATCGGCGGATCGGTTGGAAATCAGGACATCTTCGCGCTCGTCAATACGCGCAAGGCAGAATCGCCGCGCTGGATGATGTATCTTGAGCCTGCGAATTTCACCACCAAGATTTCACCGAAACTGGCGCTCGGCACAACACCGGTGCCGGACTACACCTCATCGCCGGTCCTGACGCTGACATCCGCAGACGATGACTTTGAAGCGCGGCCGATTGTCGGTCTTGACGAAGTTACCTTAAGCTCTCGTCCGACCGAAATTCCTGACAAGATCCTGACCAACAGCTCCGCCAAAAGCGACCGCTTGATCACGATGGCGCCGGATCGCCAGATGGTCGAAAGGGCCTCCGGCAACCTTTATTCCATGTCCAGCCTCATCTCGACGGAAAAGAAACATGAGGATCTGCCGCGCGTTGCCTTCGTGAAGGCACAGCCGCTCAACTCTCAAGAAACCAGCATGCTGGCCGGCCATGGCCAGGATGGTTTCCCGGAAGACGGGCCGCTGGATCTGCAAAAGGTGATGATGGCGCGCAATGCGGCGGCTGCCAGCTTCTCGCTCGTTTCCGCCTACGCCCCCGACAGCGTGAAGGAAACAAAAGAACCCTTCGATGCCCTGTTCGGCGCTGCAATGTATGAGCAGGAACTGCCGCCACCGGAAGACCCCGAAAATCCGCATTGGTGGGCCCAAAAGCCGCTGCCGCTTTCCGTTGGAAGCAAGAAAGAGCAGCGCTGCCTGGCAGAGGCCATCTACTTTGAAGCGCGCGGCGAAAGCGAAGACGGCCAGGTGGCCGTGGCGCAGGTCGTGCTGAACCGGGTCAAGAACCCGGCCTATCCAGACAGTATCTGCGGCGTCGTTTACCAGAACCAGCACAAGCGCAACCGCTGCCAGTTCTCCTTTGCCTGCGACGGCATCAAGGACCGCATTTCCAGTCCGGTTGCCTGGGCAACGGCGCAGAAGCTGGCCAGGCAAGTGACCGACGGCAAGCGCTATTCCAAGATGGTTGATGCCTCGACGCACTATCACGCGACCTATGTCAAACCGCGGTGGGCGAAATCCATGTCCAAACGCGGCCAGGTCGGCTTGCACATCTTCTACAAGACCTACGCCGGCGGCTGGAACTGATTCAGCCGCCCTGGGCCTTCTTTCCACGGCCCTCTCCTGGCTGCGACTGCAAAGGCGTCCTCATTTGCGGCCCCTCCTTCGAGGCAGCGCTTCGCGCTTCCTCAGGATGAGGTTGTGAGGAGGCGAGCATGGATCAGATTTCTACAGACAACTATAAACACCGAACCTCATCCTGAGGAGGATCATCAGGTCCGCCTCGAAGGATGGGCCGCTTGTCCGGGCATCCGCAGCAAACCGCGTGTTCCTTCCCTATCGGCCACTCGACTTGAAGACGTTGGTCACCGCATAGGTCGCCAGATTGGCGATGAAGACCATATCGAGCAGATCGAGGTTCAGAAGGGTTGTCTTCTTCCGGTCCAGACATTCCAAGCTCTGGATCGCGTCGTGGATATCGACGAAAAAGGTGATGAGAAACGGGGCATGGCAATGCTGAGCCCCAACAGGATCAGGACCTGAGCATAGCGGGTCAGCCTGATGACCGAGGCGCTTGCCGGACTTTTTGGTCTTGGTTCTGCGGTTCGCCCATGATGATCGCCCCGAATGATCTTCTTCAGAGCCGGCACGCGTTTAAACGGCAGACCAAACCGGAAAGCCCACCCGCAAAGCACAAGCCCGGCAAGCTTCTGGAGCGTGCCGGGTTATGTGCGTGGTCTCAAGCGGTGGCGAATGTATCCTTGAACTGTTCACGCAAGATGTTTTTCTGGACCTTGCCCATGGTGTTACGGGGCAGGCTGTCGATCAGAACGAGCTTTCTCGGATGCTTGAAACGGGCCAGCGACGTTCCAGTGACAGCCATGATAGCGTCCAGGTCCGGCGATTGATCGCCATCGGGCACCACAAGGCCCAGCACCGTTTCGCCGAAATCCGAATGCGGCACGCCTATGACGGCGCTTTCGCGCACGCCCGGCTGGTCATCCAGGATCAGTTCGATCTCCTTCGGGTAGATGTTGTAGCCACCTGAAATGATCAGGTCCTTGTTGCGCCCGACGATATGCACGTAGCCATCGGCGTCGATCATCCCGAGATCGCCGGTGATGAAGAAACCGTCCTGGCGCAATTCCGCCGCCGTCTTGTCCGGCATCTGCCAGTAGCCCTTGAAAACGTTCGGCCCGCGCACCTCTATCTGACCGACCGTTCCGGCCGGCAGCGTGTTGCCCGAGTCCGGATCTGTGATCTTCAGTTCAACGCCCGGCAGCGGAAAACCGACTGTCCCGGCGCGGCGTTCGCCCTCATAGGGATTGGAGGTGTTCATGTTGGTTTCGGTCATGCCATAGCGTTCCAGTATCCGGTGACCGGTCCGCTCCTCAAACTGACGGTGCGTATCGGCAAGAAGCGGTGCGCTTCCGGAAATGAACAGCCGCATGCCCTTGGTCAGCTCCGACGTAAACCGGTCGTCCTGAAGCAGGCGGGTATAGAAGGTCGGCACGCCCATCATCGTCGTTGCCTTCGGCATCAGGCCGATCATGGCATCAAGATCGAATTTCGGCAGGAACAGGATTGCACCACCGGCCATCAACGAAACGTTGGTCGCAACAAAGAGACCATGCGTGTGGAAAATCGGCAGGGCATGCAACAGCACGTCTTTGTCGGTGAAGCGCCAGAGATCTACCAGAGCCTCGGCATTCGACAGGAGGTTGGCCTGTGTCAGCATCGCTCCCTTGGAGCGTCCGGTGGTACCGGAAGTGTACAGGAACGCCGCCAGATCGTCGGGTGTGCGTTTTACCGTTTCAAACTCTGACGGCTTTGCCTTGGCCTGATCGGTCAACGAACCGGACCCATCGGCATTGAGCGTTTCGAGACGGGCGCCGAGCTGGGAGGTCACAGGTTCCAGCAAGGTCTTGCTGCCGCCGTCGCAGACCACGGTTTTGGCACCGCTGTTTTCTATAAAGTAGCTGAGTTCATCGACGGTATAGGCCGTGTTCAGCGGCAAAAACACGATACCCGCCTGCGCACAGGCCGCATAAAGTGCCAGCGCTGTCGCGGATTTTTCAACCTGGGCTGCCAGCCGATCACCAGCCACCATGCCGTTGCCGGTCAGAACGTGAGCAATTTGCGCCGCGCTTTCGAGAAACGCCGCGTGGGTCAGGATGGAGCCGTCCTGAAAGATCAGAAAGGGAGTGTTCTTGCCGGCGTGCTTTCCGAAAAGTTGGTCGTAAAGTGGGTTTGTCATTTATGGGGCTCCTGGATCAGCAGGCATTCAATCTTACCTCGCAAGGCCAAAAAGCTGATCGATTCTATAGTGTTAGAGGTACTTAACCGCATCAGTTGGGTGCGGAAAGCTCTAATGCGAGGGCTTTGTCTCCAGCGGTGCTGAGGGATTTGATTTCAGATGAGGCGGCGACTGTCTGCGAGGAAGCGAACCTTTCATGGTTCTGCATGACCTTCTCCAGATCGTAGAGGTAGTTGACCATCACACCGGCGGATTGCTTCAGCCCCTTTTCCGACAGATCCGCCCCGGCGTGCACCTGATGAACGAGCGCACCATTGCCAAGATGGAAGCGGGCAACAGGGTCGAGCGGCAGACCGTCCTTGCGTTTTGCGGTCATCAGATAGCGGGCTGCATGCTTGCGCAGGCTTTCCCCATCGGCGGTGGCGTGGTCAATGCCCTCACTGTCCAGCCAGCGCACCAGCCCCGGGATCGGCGACAAGGTGACAAAGGTCTTGAGCTTGGGCAGTTCCAGCGACAGATCCGCGGCAACCTGCTTGATGAGCGAGTTGCCGAAGGAAATGCCGGCAAGGCCCGCCTGGCAGTTGGAGATCGAATAAAAAACCGCCGTATCTGCCCTGTCTGCCTCGATCTGGGTCCGGTTTTCGGCAAGGAGGTCCTGGATCGAACCCGGTACTCCTTTTGTCAGAGCCACTTCCACAAAGATCAGCGGTTCATCGGGCATCGCCGGATGCAGAAACGCGAAGCAGCGTCTGTCGACGGGCTCCAGCCTGCGACGAAGATCACTCCAGCTGTCGATCGCATGAACGGCTTCATAGGCAATGATCTTGTCCAGCAGCTGGGCGGGGCTTTCCCAGTTGATCGGCCGCAGCACCAGGAAACCGCGATTGAACCAGCTGGCGAACAGATGCCGGAAATCCAGATCGAGCGCCTGCAGAGAATCGTCGCCCTTGCTCAGCCGCAGCAGATCCTCGCGCATGCCGACCAGAAGCCGGGTTGCGTCGGGAACCTGATTGAGCCGCCGGATCAGCTCCTGCCGGGGCGGTTCGACCGCCTCCATGAATTCGCGGTAACTCGCCTTCGATTGTCCCGTCTCGTAATGCTCCAGCGCCAAACGAACAGCGGGAACCGAAACGGCAAGATCTTCGGCAAGATACAAGAAGAAAGCGCGCTTGTCCTCGTCGTTCAGTCCGCCGTACCGGGCGAGGATCTGCCGGGCAAGTTTTTGCCCGGAGACCTCTCCCGTTGCCCCGATCAGATCTGTCACGAGCGCTTCGAGCGGGCGGTCATCCGCCTTGTCTGTCCCTTTCGAAAGGTATCTACGCTCGAAAACAGTCGTCAGCAGGTCGGCCAGGAACATCAACGTGCTTCTCCCATCACTACATCCGGCAGCCAGGTGGCCAGTTCCGGAAACAAACAGAGAATGACGATCGCCAGGAACATGCAGGCCACGAATGGCAGCGAGCCGGTGAGGATCGTCTTCAAGGAAATGTCAGGGGCAATGCCGTTGATCACGTAAAGGTTCAACCCGACCGGAGGAGAGATCAGACCGATCTCCATATTGATGGTCAGGACAACCGCGAACCAGATCGGATCGAAGCCGGCGGTCGTGATGATCGGCAGCAGGATTGGTGCGGCCATCAGGATCACGGCAACGGGCGGCAGGAAGAAGCCGGCAATCAGCAGGAACATGTTGATCGCCGCCATCAGGATCCAGCGGTTCACCGCAAGGGTGCCGATCCATTCCGCAATCGCCTGGGTGATGAACAGCGACGACAGCATGTAGGAGAAGACACCGGCTGCGGCGATGATGAAGAGGATCATCACGCTTTCCCGCGTACTGTCTCGCAACACGGTCCAGAGCAGCTTCGGGCTCCAGAGCCGGTAGACGATAACCGCGATCAGCAGGCACAGCAGCGCGCCGACCGCTGCGGTTTCCGACGGCGTCGCGATGCCGCCGTACATGGCATAGAGCACGCCGAGAATGATGATCATGAACGGCAGCACGCGCGGTAGGATTTCGAACTTCTCCGCCCAGCTGTAGTTGCCGGCGCTGAGCACGCTGGCATTGCCGCTGCGCCAGGTCGAATAGAGCGACCAGGCCATGAAAAGTCCCATCAGCATCAGGCCGGGAATGACGCCGGCCAGGAACAGACGCCCGATCGAGGTTTCCGTCGAAATGCCGTAGACGATCATGGTGACCGACGGCGGGATCAGGATGCCGAGCGTTCCACCGGCGGCGATGGAGCCAGCGGCAACACCGTCCGGATAACCGCGCTTGCGCATTTCCGGAATGCCCATCTTGCCGATGGCCGCACAGGTGGCCGGTGAAGAGCCGGACATGGCGGCGAACAGCGCGCAGGCACCGAGGTTGGAGACCACCAGTCCGCCGGGGACCCGTGTCAGCCAGCGTTCCAGCGCCTCGTAAAGATCCGCCCCTGCCCGCGTCGAGGCGATGGACGCGCCCATGATGATGAACATGGGGATCGACAGAAGCGCGAAGTTATCAAGTTTGCCGAACAGGATTTCCGGCATCAGTTCCAGCGACCGCATACCGTCGAACGCCAGCAGGAACCCTGCGGAGACGATCAATAGACCGATGGCCACGGAAATACCTGAGAAGAGAACAAGGATGGTGGCGACGGCCACCAGTACACCAAGCAGCAGAGGATCCATTATTTGTCCTCCAGACCGAAGGGTTTATCGACACCGGTGAGAACCGCGTAGAGGTCCGCCGCAAGTTGCAGCAACAGCAGTCCAAAGCCGACGGGGATCGACAGATAGGGGATCCAGAGCCGGACGCCCCAGACCGTGTCGGAGGTCCAGCCTCTCGACCAGGCAAGGTGCCAGAATTCGAAGCCATAAAAGAGCATCATCGCCATGACCAGCATCGAAACCGACAACGTGATGCAGGCCAGCACGAAGCGGGCCCGCAGCGACAGCCACAACGGAAACAGATCGACATTGACGTGGCCCCGGAGCCGCTGAACGTAAGGCAGGCCCACAAGGGTTGCGGCGATCACCAGATAGATGACCGTTTCCGTCTGCCAGACGGTGGAGGCATTGAGCACCAGGCGCACGAAAATCATCTGGCAGGTGACAACGACCGCGACGACGATCATCGTAGCCGAACACCAGCCCGCCACGGTCGAAATCGCGGCGACAAAGCGCAAGAAGGGATTGCTGCCGGCATGCGCAACTGCAGCCGTACTGTGGCCCGCCATGGGTCACTCCTTGAAATGAGGTCCTTTGGAAAGCGAACGGGGTGGGTTTCAGCCCACCCCGCAAGTTCAGACGCTTATTCTACTGACAATGCCAGATCGAGAAGGTGCTGACCGTTCGGGGTCTCCTCTACAAAAGCCTTGTAAGATGTTTCCTTGGCAAGGGCGCGCCAGGCATCGAAATCCGCGGCGCTCATTTCCGCAATCTCAACGCCGTTCTCGCGGAAGACCTCAGCAGAAACCGCGTCTGCCTTCTTGGCTTCCTCCAGATAGAAGGCCTGTGCCTTTTCCGATGCCGCCAGAAGGGCCTTCTGCTGCTCTTCCGTCAGGCTGTCGAACTTGGACTTGTTCATCAGGAGAGGCTGGTACATGAACCAGAGCGCATATTCGCCAGCCGGGGTGTAGCAGGAGACCTGCTCGTAGATGCGGTAGCTGACGAAGGACGAGGACGAGGTGTTGACCGCGTCCAGAACACCGGATTGCATGGCGTTGTAAACTTCGGAGGACGCCATGGATGCAATCGAGGCACCGGCGCCGGCAAGCATCTGCTCAAAGGCCTTGCCAGCCGCGCGCGTCTGAAGGCCCGGCATATCATCCGGTTTGGTGATGCATTTGTCCTTGGCTGCAAAGCCACCGGCCAGATACCCGTGCACCAGCACCATCACGTCATCCTCTGCCATGATTTCCTCAATGGCATCCATGAAGGGGCTGTCGTTCATCCGGGCGGCATGGTCATGGTTTTTCACCAGACCCGGCATCAGGGTCAGGTTATAGGCAGGCTGCAGGCCACCCGCATAGCTGAGCGGCAAAACGGTCATGTCCAACAGGCCACGGGTCAGCGGCTTGTATTGCTCGCGCGCCTTCAGAAGCGACTGCGACGGGAAAATCTTGATGTCGAGATCCACATCGGCCGCGGCCACGTCGTCAGCCACCATCTGGGCGACCTTGTGGCGAACGTCGCCGGTCGACCACTGGTGAGACAAGCGAAGCTCCTCGGCATTGGCTGTGAGCGCGCTGGCGAAAAGCGCCATGGCGGCGACCGACGCTGAAAATTTGATGTTCATTATTTCCTCCCTGTTGGTTCCGGAAGGGAACCGGAGATGGATCTTACCCCTATGTGATGTTTTTTTGTCAAGGTGTTTTGTATACAAGAATGACAATATTGCGCGCAAAAATGTCATATGCTAAATGCCATCCATGGAAAGAAAACGATCGGACCGCATCGCTGATGCGCTAGAAGGGTTGATTTTCGACGGCACGTTCGCCGATGGCGACAGGCTGGACGAAGTTCAACTTGCGACCCGATTTTCCGTTTCCAGAACACCGATCAGGGAAGCCCTTCACAGGCTGTCCCAGTCGGGACTTGTCGTTCAGATCCCCCGCCGCGGCGTCTTCGTTCGCCAGCCTGGCCCGGTGGAACTGATCGAGATGTTCGAAGTCATGGCAGAGCTGGAAGCCGTCAGCGCCCGCCTGGCTGCGGCGCGCATTTCAGAAACCGCGCTCGCCGATCTTCACGCCACGAACGAGCGCTGCAAACACGCGGTTGAAGCGCAGGATACGGATGGCTATTACCAGGAAAACGAGCAGTTTCACGCCATCATCTACCGTCAGTCAGGCAACAGTTTTCTGGAGCAGGAATGCCTGCGCCTGCAGCGTCGGCTCCAGCCGTTCCGCCGGGTGCAGCTTCGCGTGCGCGGCCGCATGAACCAGTCGATGGCCGAACATGAAGACGTTGTTGCCGCCATAGAGGCAGCCGACGGCGCAAGGGCGGCTGAGGCCATTCGCCGGCACGTTTCCGTTCAGGGCGAGAAATTCCACCACCTGATGGCGAACCTGAAGCCGGCTGCCGAGTAGTCGCCCTGCCGACGACATCCCCTTGATAACCATCAAATCCAACGGCGGTGCCGATGGTCCCTTCCGCTAGAAATCGAAAACCCGGCCATGCTGCTGACGGTCCGCGGCGGGACTTGTGCCGAGGGCGGACCGGTAGCGTTTCGAAAAATGGGATGCGCTGGCAAAGCCGCAGGCCATTGCGATGTCGATCATGCGCATGGAGGTGCGGCAAACCAGCTGCCGGGCGATATCCAGACGAACCTTGGCGTAATAGTCCTGCGGACTGCACTTCAGGTATTTCTGGAATTCCCGCTGCAATTGTCGAGGGCTGACGTCCAGTATCTGCGCGATTTCCTGCAGGGAAAGAGGTTCGACGACATTTTCCGTCATCAAGGCGATGCAGCTGCGCACCCGCTGCGAAACCGATTCCAGATCATCGCGCATATGCTTGTGCTGCCGCTCGTTGCCGCTGCGCCAGTCGTGATGAAGGGCGATTTCGGCGACGTCGGCGGCAACAGCGCCACCGTGAACCTGGGCAACAAAGCCGATCATGAGGTCGAGCGCGGATGTTCCTCCGGCGCAGGTCATATACTTGCCGTCCGTCTGAATGAGGCTGTCCACCAGCCTCGTATGCGGGAAGCGCTCCTTGAAAAAGTCGGCATATTCCCAATGGATCGTGCAGTTCCGGTTGTCCAGAAGGCCAAAGTCGGCCAGCACGTAGGCTCCTGTGCAGATACCCGCGATCCGGCTGGACCGGTTCGCCAGTTTCCGGATCGCAACCTTCTGGGCCAGTGACAGGGAAATGCGTTCCACGTCGTCGCTGCTGCAGACCGCAAGAAGATCCGGGCGCTCGACATCGCCGATGGCACAATCTGCCCGTATGGTGCTGCCGTTGCTGGCAACCGCATCGCCGCCATCAAGACTGCAGCAGCGATAGGTGAAAGCTTTCCGTTTCAGCACCTTGTTGGCAATGCGCAAGGGCTCGATAGCCGACGCGAAGGACAGCAGCGAAAAATTGCGCATCAACAGAAAACAGATCTCGACTGTCCGGGAAGTGAGCGCCTCATCATCATCACGCGCCTCGTTCCAGGCCGGTGCCTTGGGCGTTTCCTGCCCTTGGGGAACCTGCGTTTCGTCCAATCCAGCGCTCATCGGAACCTTGCCTCCACCATCGTCATCGGCTCGACCCGAACCTGAGGATCCAATGACCTGGAAATTAGCACTCTGAAAAGCCGTCCCCTATCGGGAAAACGGACTGAAATATCGCAGTTCTTCCGCTACACAACCATGGACCTCCTTGCATAAGAGCCCCTCGCCTCGGTTTACAGGGCTCCAGAAACTCCGATAGTACGGGGTGTCTTGACCCAATCATGAACGGTGCGACCCATGCCGGGGCACCGGGGTGACCAACTGAAGGATCGTTTCATGTTCTACCGCCTCGGCCTTGCTGCCGCATTCGGCCTGCTGACCGCCTCTCCTGCCCTTGCCCATCTGGATCCTTCCGAACACGGCTCCTTCGCCGCCGGCTTCTCGCATCCGGTGTTTGGCACCGATCATGTGCTGGCCATGATCGCCGTTGGCCTTTGGGCCGCTCTCCTGGGCGGTCGTGCCGTCTGGGTCCTGCCAACCGCTTTCGTCGGCTCGATGATCGTCGGTTTTCTGCTTTCGCTAGCGGGCGTTCCCCTGCCCTATGTCGAACCCTTCATCCTGACTTCGGTGGTTGTTCTGGGTCTTGCCGTCGCCCTTGCGCTGCGTCTGCCGCTTGGTCTGTGCGCGGCTTTGGTGGGCATTTTCGGTATCTGCCACGGTCATGCCCACGGGGGCGAAATCGGCTCGGCCGCCGAACTGGCCTATGCCGGCGGCTTCGTTCTGGCAACAGCGCTGCTCCATGCAGCCGGCCTCCTGATCGGCTATGGCGCCAATGTGGCCACGCGCAACGATCCGGCCTGGGCCCCGCGGATCATTCGCAGCCTGGGTGTGCTGACCGCCCTCGGCGGGCTCTACCTCGCCGCGGCGTGAGTTTCAGTGACTGATTGATTTACCGCCTTGGCTGACGCCCCCCAACCTCATCCTGAGGAAGCGCGTGAGCGCTGTCTCGAAGGATGGGCGACAGACTCCAGAGCAAGTGGCCCATCCGTCGAGATGGATTCTCGCGGTCCTCCTCAGGACGAGGTGGAAGTGAGAGGGCAGACAGGGCCGAACTTTGAACGATCGCCGGTAAAACGTCAGCCGATCTCGATATCGAGACCCAAATCCAGAACCGGGGCTGAATGGGTAATCCAGCCTGAGGAGATCAGGTCGACACCGGCTTCGGCGACGGCCTTGACCGTATCGAGTTCAATGCCGCCGGAAGCTTCCAGCAGAACCTTGCCATCGGCCATTGTGACAGCCTGCTTCAGGATCTCGGGCGGCATGTTGTCGAGCATGACCACGTCCGGTCCGGCCGCAAGCGCCTCCTGCAATTGCTCCAGCGTATCGACTTCCACCTCGATCTTGACCAGGTGCCCGGCAAACGCCTTCGCGGCTTCGATGGCCTGCGTCACGCCGCCGGCGACCGCGATGTGATTGTCCTTGATCAGGATCGCATCATCCAGACCGAAGCGGTGGTTGGAACCCCCGCCGCATTTGACCGCATATTTCTCGAAAGCCCGCAGGCCCGGTGTCGTCTTGCGGGTGCAAACGATGTCGGCTTTGGTGTGGGCGATCAGATCGGCGAAGTGCGACGTCGCCGTTGCGATGCCGGACAGATGCCCCAAGAAATTCAGCGCCACACGTTCAGCGGCCAGGAGCGCCCGGGCCGGCCCCTCGATCCGGGCGACAACTGCTTTCGGCGACAACCGGTCACCGTCGGTCAGAACCGCCTCGAAGCGGAGCCCGGCGTCGGTCTGGCGGAAGGCGCTTTCGGCAAAGGCAAGCCCGGCCAGAACCCCCGGTTTGCGTGCGGCAATCACGGCGGAAGCTTTTGCCTCCGGCGGGAGCGTCGCCTGGCTGGTCACGTCGCCTGCCCGGCCCCAGTCTTCCAGAAGGGCCGCCTTGACGGCTTCATCCACCATCAGGCGTGGCAGCTCAGGCAAATATCTGCGGGTCATGCGCCTCTCCGGTCAGGCAGTTTCAAGGGCCTCGGCGGTGATGGCCTCGACTTCCTTCAAGGTGGTGTAAGAGCGGCTTGCCATGTCGGGGTTTTCCTGCGGGAAATCCTTGCGGAAATGCCCGCCGCGGCTTTCCTCGCGCTTCAGCGCAGCTGCCGTGATGATACGCCCGGTCACCATCATGTTGAGGATTGACCGGCGCACGCAGTCCTGTTCCACCCTGACGATATCTGCCAGAGCCTTCTTGAGCCCTTCGGCATCGCGCAGCACACCGACATTGCGCGCCAGCGTCTTGCGCAGAACGCTGATGGCCTGCCGCTCGTCGGCGTTGCGCTGGCTTGGCAAGCCGGGAGCGTCGTCCATCTCGTTCCAGTAGGCGCTGCGCGGGGTGGGCATCAGGCCCTGGATATCCTCGGCGATGCGTGCGGCAAACACCACCGCTTCCAGCAGCGAGTTGGATGCCAGACGGTTGGCGCCATGGGCTCCGGTCGAAGCAACTTCGCCAGCAGCCCACAGACCGTCTAGAGACGTCCGGCCGTTGGCATCGGTCAGCACTCCGCCCATGTGGTAGTGTTCGGCGGGTGCCACAGGCAGCAGATCTTTCGCAGGGTCGAGGCCGGCCGCGGCAGCGACCGCGAAAACGGTCGGGAAATCGTCCTTGAACCTGTCGCCGATTGCAGTTCTGCAATCCAGGAAGGCCCCTCGGCCTTCGGAGACTTCCCGGTGGATTGCCCGGGCAACGATGTCGCGCGGTGCCAGCTCGAGATCCGGGTGAACGCCTTCCATGAAACGCTCACCGGCCTTGTTGACGAGCGTTGCCCCCTCACCGCGCAAGGCTTCGGTCGCCAGCGGTGCCGGATCCTTGCCGAGATCAAGGGCAGTCGGGTGGAACTGAACGAATTCGGCATCGGCAATCACGGCCCCTGCACGGGCTGCCATGGCAAGACCATGGCCGTTGGCTTCATGCGGGTTGGTCGTCAAAGCGTAAAGATGACCGATGCCGCCAGAGGCGAGCACCACGGCCCTCGCCGGGAAGACCAGACGCTCCAGGCCGCCGCGTTTGCGGGCGAGGACACCCGTCACATACCGGCCTTCGCCAATGAAGCTTTCGCCGATATAGCCTTCCAGAATGCGGATCGAGGGTGTCTTGCGAACAGCGGCAATCAAGGCATCCATGATGGCCCGTCCGGCCATGTCGCCGCGCACACGCACGACCCGGCTGTGCGAATGGGCAGCTTCGCGCGAAAACTTCAGCCGGCCTTCTAGATCCTGATCGAACGGAACGCCGTAGGACAGGAGATCGTGCACCCGGGCGCTGCCTTCACGGGTCATCTGGTCGACGATCTTTTCCTCGCAGATGCCGCAACCGGCCACCAACGTATCGTCGCGGTGTTTTTCGACCGAATCCTGTTCGGAGATCGCGGCTGCGATGCCGCCTTGCGCCCAGGCGGAGGACGCCCCCTGCCCGATCGGCGCGTTGGTGATGACGGTGACAGGACGCGGGCTGAGTTTCAGCGCGCAGAAGAGCCCCGCCAGGCCTCCTCCCAGAATGACGACATCATCCACATCCTTGCCCATATGGGCAGGTGCAAAATCCTCAACCGACACGGCCATGGGAAACTTCCTGGAACAGACGGGCATGAGCCCCAAAAGAAACTTCCGGGCCGGAGAAGCCCGGAAGCAATCGCATAAGTGCGGTTTAGACCGAAGCCGGTCAGAGTTTCAAGTTGATCATCCGCTCGACCGCGGTGCGGGCCCTGTCGGCCACCGCCGGGTCAACGACCACTTCCTCTTTCATCTCCAGCAGAGAGTCGAGGATCTTGGTCAGCGTGATCCGCTTCATGTGCGGGCACAGGTTGCACGGACGGATGTAGTCGACACCCGGCGTTTCACTGGCAATGTTGTCCGCCATGGAACACTCGGTGATCATCATCACCTTTTCCGGACGTTTGGTCTTCACCCAGTCGATCATATGCGCGGTAGACCCGGCAAAGTCGGCTTCCGCGACCACTTCGGGCGGGCATTCCGGGTGAGCGATGATCTTCACATCCGGCTCGATCTTGCGATAGTCGCGCAGCTCTTCCGCGGTGAAGCGCTCATGCACCTCGCAGGCGCCGTCCCAGACCAGAACCTCGACGTCGGTCTTGTTGCCGACATTGGCGGCCAGATACTTGTCCGGGATCAGGAACACCTTGTCGACGCCGAAGCTTTCAACCACCTGCAGCGCGTTGGAAGACGTGCAGCAGATGTCGCATTCCGCTTTCACATCGGCTGACGTGTTCACGTAGGTGATGATCGGGACGCCAGGGTTGCGTTCGCGCAGAGCCCGCACATCCGCCCCCGTGATGGATTCGGCCAAGGAGCAGCCTGCGCGCATATCCGGGATCAGCACCGTCTTTTCCGGGCTCAGGATTTTCGAGGTCTCCGCCATGAAGTGCACGCCGCACTGGACGATGACGTCGGCATCGGTGCGGGTCGCTTCGATCGCCAGTTGCAGGCTGTCGCCCACGATGTCGGCCACCCCATGGTAGATATCCGGCGTCATGTAGTTGTGAGCCAGAATAACCGCGTTGCGCTGCTTCTTCAGCTGGTTGATCGCATGGATGGTTGGCGCCAGAGCGGGCCATTCGATGGCCGGGATGATGTGCTTGACCTTCTCATAGATCTGCGCAGTCGCCTCGGCGACGTCCGGCGTGTACCGCAGGTCCGGGCGCTCCAGTTTGCCGAAACGCTCCACTGCCGTCAGTCCGGCGGCAATCGGAGTTCCAACCGGTGCATTGGTCTGGGCTATGGTCATCGCGACCTCCCTTTATTGCGCGGCGTGAGGGGGGATGATGCCGCAACTTAATTATACTCAACTTGAGCATATTTAGAGTAAAAGAAAACGGGCTGGCTGGCCCATACTTTTGCTCTTTCGGAGTTTATATAGTCGTGGACAAATCGAAAATCTACAAAAATCCGAAAAATTATTGCCCGCCTACCGTTTCTCCTTTCTTTTCCGAAGCTTAAGAAGAAATTTTTCAAACCTCTGACAGCCGGCTAACAATTCACCCCATCTTCCTGCATTAAAAAACAGCTCCCAAGCCCCCCTCTCCTCGCGAAAACCGGGTGGCTGGCCACCTTCCTGACACATCGAGCCAGCGTGTCTATCGGCGTACGTTCCATTCGAGACGCTGATCAATCCATCAAAATTACGCGTTTTTCGGGGGCCTGATTTCCGCCTATCCTGATCGTAGTTTGACGATCAGAGACACCTCCATGACAACAGCTACCTCCACTGGCCGGGCTGGCCCCAATATCCCGCTGGTGATTAGCTGCGGCTGTTTGATCGCACTCATTTCCTTCGGCCCGCGTTCCGCGATGGGCCTTTTCTTCCAGCCGATGACCGACGCCCGGGATTGGAGCCGAGAGATTTTTGCGCTGGCGCTGGCAATCCAGAACCTGATGTGGGGCATCGGCCAGCCGCTTGCCGGCATGATGGCCGACAGGTTCGGCACCTGGAAGACCATGACGCTCGGAGCCGTGCTGTACTGCACCGGTCTGTTGCTGATGATCGACGCGGAAAGCGCCGTCGCCATGCATATCTCGGCTGGTGTGCTCATCGGGCTTGGCATTTCCTGTTCGTCCTTCTCTCTGGTTCTGGCCGCTTTCGGCCGCACGGTCACTCCAGAGCAGAGAACGCTCGCCTTCGGCATCGGCACGGCTTCCGGCTCACTCGGCCAGTTCCTGTTCGCCCCTCTTGGCGGTACGCTGATCGCCAGCATCGGCTGGCAGCAGACCCTTGTCGTCTTTGCCGGGCTCGTCGCTCTTGTGCCGCTTCTGGCCATTGCGCTCCGGGGAAAGTCGGAACTGCCCCAAAACAGCAATCCGGCGAACGATCAGAAGCTGACCTCCGCCATTGCAGAGGCCTTCAGAACGCGCGGATTTATCTTGCTGACTTTCGGTTTTTTCGTGTGCGGCTTTCACCTCGCCTTCATCACGGTACACCTGCCGCCCTATATCGCCGATCAGGGTCTCGATCCGGCCTGGGGGGCAGCCGCTCTCGGGCTCATCGGCCTGAGCAACATCGCAGGGTCGCTGCTGTCAGGCTACATTTCCGGCC
Source organism: Stappia sp. BW2 (assembly GCF_008107695.1). Lineage (GTDB taxonomy): Bacteria > Pseudomonadota > Alphaproteobacteria > Rhizobiales > Stappiaceae > Roseibium. Next base: position 1,038,213 of record NZ_VIRG01000066.1, read on the forward strand.
GCTATTCCAAGCCGGTCTTCCTGTCGCTGATCTACCTTGCCCGCTCCGTTGCGATCCTCGCCTTCATCATGCTGCCGGTCACCCCCGCATCGTTGCTGGTGTTTTCCGCTGCCATGGGTCTCCTGTGGCTGTCCACCGTGCCGCCGACATCCGGCCTCGTCGCGGTCATGTTCGGTCCGCGGTACATGGCGACCCTGTTCGGCTTCGTCTTTCTCTCCCACCAGATCGGCTCGTTCCTGGGCGTGTGGTTGGGCGGCAAAATCTATGACGAAACAGGCTCCTATGATCCCATCTGGTGGCTTGGCATCGCTCTCGGCATCTTCGCCGCCATCGTGCATTGGCCGATCGAGGAAAAACCTGTCGACCGGCTGGCGGCTCAGGCGGCAGAGTGAGGCGCGGAAGTTATAAGCTGAGCCAAAGCTGCATGTGGTGACGTTCCAAGGCTTCCCCAGCTACAGCTCCAGAACGAAAAAAGGCGGACCCAGGGCCCGCCTTTTTTGTTTTCAGGTCTGGTCGGCTTATCCGGCGACCTTTGAGAAATCCGCCACCACATGGGTCGCATCGCGAATTTCGGCGAGAAGCTGCAGGCGGTTCATGCGCAGCGTGGCGTCTTCGGCATTGACCAGAATGTCATCGAAGAAACGGTCGACCGGCGCGCGCAGTTTTGAAAGAGCTTCCATGGCGCCCTCGAAATTCTCGCTTGCCACGGCATCTGCCGCTTCGGCCCGGGCGATATCGATGGCAGACGCCAGATCGATTTCGGCCTGCTCCTGCAAGTGGTCCGCATGCGGTTTGCCGGAAACAGGAGCCCCGTCCTTCTTTTCCTCGGCCTTCAGAATGTTGACCGCGCGCTTGTAGCCAGCCAGCAGGTTGGTACCGTCGTCGGAGGAAACGAATTTGCCAAGCGCCTCGACACGCCGGACCACCATCAGAAGATCGTCCTGGCCTTCGAGCGCAAAAACGGCGTCGATCAAGTCATGACGCGCGCCTTCGTCCTTGAGGTGGACTTTCAGGCGGTCGGCGAAGAACGACAGCAGATCGGCGACAAGAGCCGCAGGGTCTGCCGTTTTCACACCCTGAAGATCCAGAGCGGACCGGAGAATATCGCCAAGCCTGATCCTGAGATTGTTTTCCAGAACGATCCGGATCACGCCGAGAGCCGCACGGCGCAGGGCATAGGGATCCTTGGAACCGGTCGGCTTTTCGTCGATCGCCCAGAAACCTGCAAGAAGGTCCAGCTTTTCGGCAAGCGCCACGGCCACGGCAACAGGGTTGCTCGGCAGGCTGTCGCTCGGCCCCTGCGGCTTATAATGCTCTTCGATGGCAGTTGCCACCGATGCATCCTCGCCCTGGGCCGTTGCATAATAGCGGCCCATGAGGCCCTGCAATTCCGGGAATTCGAACACCATATGGGAGACGAGATCCGCCTTGGCGAGTTCTGCCGCGCGCCTGGCCTTTGCCTCGTCCGCCCCGGCAACCGGAGCAAGTTCGGCCGACAGCGCAATCATGCGCTTCACCCGCTCTCCGACGCTGCCGAGCTTTTCGTGGAACTTGACCTCGTCCAGCTTGGGCAGATTGTCCGACAGCTTCGACTTCAGGTCCGTTTCCCAGAAGAAGCGGGCGTCGGACAGGCGTGCGCGGATCACCTTCTCGTTTCCGGCCACGATCAGCTTGCCACCATCATCGGCGACGATGTTGGAGACCAGCACGAACTTGTTGGCAAGGCGCCCGGTGGCCGGGTTCTTCAAGACGAAGCACTTCTGGTTGACCTTGATGGTCAGCTGAATGCACTCGTCCGGGATCGTCAGGAAATCCTCGTCGAAGCTGCCGGTCAGGACCACCGGCCATTCGACAAGGCCGGCGACTTCTTCCAGAAGACCCGGATCCTCGACCAGATCGAGGCCGAGCGCCAGTGCGCAATCCTTGGCATCATTCTGGATGATGTCCTTGCGGCGATCCGCATCGAGCACGACCTTGTGCTTCTCGAGGGCCGGCGCATAGTCGTCGAAGCGACGCACGTCGAAGGCCTCATCCGCCAGGAAGCGGTGGCCACGTGTGGTCTTGCCGGCCTTGATGCCGTCGAACTCAAACGGAACGACGTCCGGTTCTTCCGTTTCCGGGCCAAAGGTGGCGACGATGGAGTGCAGCGGCCGCACCCAGCGGGTCGTCGCGGCGCCCCAGCGCATGGTAATCGGCCAGGGGAAGTTACGCAGGATGCCCGGCATGAATTCGGCAATCACATCAATCGCAGACCGGCCCGGCTTTTCGATGACGGCAACGTAGAAGTCCCCCTTCTTGGGGTCGGTCTGGATGGTTGCCTGATCGATCGACGTCAGGCCTGCCCCTCGCAGGAAGCCTTCCAGCGCCTTTTCCGGGGCTCCGACACGCGGGCCTTTGCGCTCTTCGCGTGTGGCGGCAGAACCCGCTGGAACACCTGCGACATGCAAGGCTAGACGCCGCGGTGTCGCGAAAGCCTTTGCGCCTTCATACGGCAAACCCGCATCCACCAGGGCATTGGTCACGAGAGATTTCAGGTCTTCGGCCGCCTTGCGCTGCATGCGGGCCGGAATCTCTTCGCTGAAAAGTTCAAGCAGAAGATCGGGCATGGATGTCTGGACCTTTGGTCTGGTGGGATAACACCGGAAACGGTTTGCGCCGTCCGTTACCAAGACAATGAAGACTTGTCACCCCTTTTCGAGGCAGCGCCCGCCAAGGGCTGGCCCGTTCAGACAACGGCTCGTCTGCTTTGTTTCATTCTTCTTCAAGAATTGCATGTGAAACTTCGCAACCTGTTAGCAGTTGCATGTATTGGGATCAACCTAAAGTGAAACGGGAAGTTGCAGAGCACGGATATACGACGCGATCTATAGTTGCATTACTTGCTATAGTCCTTGTCATTTTTACGGGTATCAAGGTGATACCGGTATTCTTTCCTGCTTTTGAAATCGATCATTCCCAACTGACGTTTGATTTCATTACCAGCCTTGTGCTGGGCATTGCCATCTTCAGTCTCGCCTATGGGGCATGGGCGACCCAGCGATTGCGCAAGGAGCTGAAAGCCAGGTCCTCGGCCCATTCCGAAGCCCTGGCCCTTGCCCAGCACGATCCGCTGACCGGGCTTCCCAACCGCCGCCGTCTGCTGGAAGCCTTTGCCGACCTGACCCACGAGGTCAAGCCGGAGTGTTTTCGCGCCGTGATGATGCTCGACCTCGACGGTTTCAAACCGATCAACGACGTCTATGGCCACGCCTTTGGCGACAACCTGCTGCGCAGCTTTGCTGATCGGCTGGCGGAAATCCTCGGCAAGGAGGGCATTGTCGCCCGGCTCGGTGGTGACGAATTCGCCATTGTCTCTCCTGTGTTCAATGAGAAGTCGGAGGCGGCCGGATTCGCCCGGCGGCTGCTGACCCGCATCAGTGACCGTTTCGAATTCGGCAATCGGCAAATTTCCATTGGCTCCGGCATCGGTATCGCGCTCTACCCTCATGACGGTCATGCGATTACCGAACTTTTGCGCAGGGCGGACATCGCGCTTTACCGTGCCAAATCCTCCGGGCGCTCGACCTACCGGTTTTTCGAGGTCGACATGGATGCCTCGATCCTGCATCGGACCCTTCTGGAACAGCGTCTGCGCCGCGCGATATCGGAGCATCAGGTCAGGGCTTACTACCAGCCGATTCTGGACATGGATTCGGGCCGCATTGCCGGGTTCGAGGCTTTGGCAAGGTGGACCGACACGGATTTCGGCAACGTGCCCCCGCTGCAGTTCATTCCGATCGCGGAAGACTGCGGCATAATCTCCGAACTGACGCACCATCTGCTGGAGGACGCTTGCAAGGTCGCCGTCACCTGGCCGGACGATCTCTATCTGTCTTTCAATCTCTCTCCGGTGCAATTGCAGGACCCTGCCTTGCCGGTGCAGATCAGCACCATCTTGAACAAGAACGGGCTTAGTCCCAGCCGGCTGGTTCTGGAAATCACGGAAACGTCGCTGGTGAAAAACCCGGAATCGGCCAAACGAATCCTGACCGAACTGACGGAAGCAGGCATCTCGATAGCGCTCGACGATTTCGGCGCGGGCCATTCCAGTCTCAGCTATCTGCGCGATTTCCCGATCAAGAAGGTCAAGATCGACAAGTCCTTTACCGAGCGCATGCTGGAAGACAAGCAGTGTGGGGCCATCGTCGAAGCCATTCTGGTCCTGTCCAAGGGGCTCGACATCGATGCGGTGGCGGAAGGGATTGAGGATAGTGCGGTTCATGACGCACTCAATTCCAACGGCTGCCATTACGGCCAGGGGTTCCTTTATGCCGCTGCGGTTTCTTCAGAAGACGCTTCCGGCCTGCTGGCATCCCAGATCAACGGCCGATTGCCCTTCAGCAAGTCGATAGACGCTGCCTGATCGCCCTGCCCTCATCCGCCCAGAAACAGGAGGATGATGACTGCGTTGGCCAGATCCACGAAGAAAGCCGAAACCAGCGGCAGGATCAGGAAAGCCTGGGTTGCCGGTCCGAAGTGTTTGGTGATTGCGGTCATATTGGCAATGGCGGTCGGTGTCGCCCCCAGGGCGAACCCTGCAAAACCAGCCCCCAGCACCGCCGCATTGTAATTGCGTCCCATCAGCGGATAGAGCGCCAGAATAATGAAGGCGGCTGCGACGACGATCTGCGTGAAGAGGATCAGCAGCATCGGCCCCGCCAGACCCGCAATGGTCCAAAGCTGAAGGCTCATGAGGGACATCGTCAGAAAGATGCCAAGCGCAAGGTCGGACAAGACCGCCAGGGATTTGGACCTGGCCGGCCAGGTCATCCTCGGAAAGACCAGTGGCACGGTGTTGGACAGCAGGATGCCGCAGAAAAGACAGCAGACGAACACTGGAAGGTCCAGCCCTGTGCCCGTGCTCAAAGCTTCCTGAAGCGCGGCGCCGAGACCGATTGCGATATTGAGAACCAGCAGGGAACGCATCAGCCCGGTGTGCGTCACGCTTGCGTCCGCTTCCTGATCCATCTCAAGGCCGATCATCGGGGCTTCTTCCGGGCGGTTCGGATCGGGCTTGCCGCCCCGTTTCTCCATCAGGAACTTGCCGACCGGCCCGCCCAGAAGGCTTGCGGCGATCAAGCCGAGCGTTGCCGTTGCGGCCCCGATCTCGACGGCCCCCGCAACGCCGTAGTCGGCGGCCAGCTTCGGCCCCCATGCGATTGCCGTACCATGGCCACCGACCAGCGAAATGGTCCCGCCCAGCAAACCGAAACCTGTGGGCAGCCCCATCGCCGCCGCCAGCCCCGTGCCAACCGCATTTTGCAGCAGCATGTAACAGACGGTGAGCATCAGCAGGATCAAAAGCGGCTTGCCGCCCTTGGCAAGATCCGCAAAGCGCGCGTTCAGGCCGATTGCGGTGAAGAAGCAATACAGAAGGTAGTCGCGAGACTGCAGGGAGAACCCGATTTCTGTTCCAAGGCTCAGATAGACAGCGAGCGAGAACAGCGCCACCAGCAGACCGCCGGACACAGGTTCTGGTATGTTGAACCTGTCCAGAAGGCCAATCTTCTTGTTCAGCCGCACCCCTAGAAAATAGACAAGGATCGCCAGATTGAAGCTGACAAATTCCGTTAGCGTGATCGTTTCGCCGGCCATCTGCATTCCCGCCCCTGTCTCAGGCTTCCACTATGCCTTACGAAGCGGCTTGTGCAAGGAAGACCTGCCGACCGAGGGTTGCCTACCAGCCTCCTCCGCCGCCACCGCCGCCGCCACCGCCGGAAAAACCGCCCGAAGAGCCAGACGATCCCGAGCTCGACGACTTGGGCGCAGGAAGCGAGGACTGGAAAGACCCGGCCATGGAACTTGCCGTCCGGCCCAGGCTGTCAGACACATGCCGGGCGTCGAAATGGCTGCCGCCATACCAGCCCGGATGATAGCTGGCAGCAACTGCCGCCCCTGCCGCCGTGGTCAGCCAGGCTTCAAAGGCCTTCGCCCAAGGTTTTTCAACACCAAGCGCCACGGCATACGGCAGAAGCTCCTCAAAGTGATCGGTGCTCATGTCCGGGACTTTCGCCATGTTGAGCCGTTCCTTTTCAGCCACGCTCAGGTACATCTGAAGTCCCTCGATCTCGTCAAGAGCCTGACGCCCAAGCGCCGTCGGCGCACTGATCAGGAAAAAGAACAGAATGTTCAGGGCGACCAGCGCCACCGCGATGAACGGCAGAACAGGCAGGGAGTCCACTCCGCCATTCACGTGGAAGGCACCGAAGGCCGCTCCTGCAACGCCGAGGCCGAAGACCACGAATATCAGGGCCATGCGCAGTTTCATACTGGCGAAGCGGAAAATGGCTTTGCCGATATTGATCGCAAAGACGGTCGCGAACATGGAAAAGACCAGAAAGATGATGACGAACCCTTCCTGGCCGGGCTGCAGCCCGCCGAAAGCCAGAAGAGCGACAATGGTGACCAGGCTCAGAATGGAACCGGGTATGAGAAACCGCTTGTTGGTTCTGAAATAAACGTCCCGGCTTTCCCGCTCTATCGCCGCCCGGAATTTTCTGCCCAAAGCCTGGATCGATTTGCCGTTGGTCTTGTTCAGGGGCAACGGGCTGTCCCGTCCGCTCAACCATTCCTCCAGCGCCGCCTCGCCCTTTGGAAGGCCAAATCCGGGAATTTGCCCTTCCCGGCCAGTTCGGTTCAACACCAGCGTCGTGTCGCCGTCCTCTTCCTCAAGCCGCAAACGTTTCTTGACGGCCAGGTTGAGACAGGCGGCCGACAACGCGACCCAGCCGCCGTCACCGAAGCCCTGATTCTGAATATATTTTGCAAGCGCCGGCGAGATGCCAGCGGGAGGTGAGAACCTTGGAAACACAACACCTTCAGCAGGATCACGTCCAACCATCCACCAGGCGGCGAAGTAATACAGGAGCACCAGCAGCACCCCGGCTCCGCCGATCAGTTCCGATCTGTAGTCGTTGACGAAATACTCGAGCTTTTCAGCGTCCGAGGGCGGCGTAATCGCGCCCTTTGGCAGGCTGACGTTGACCGACAGGCCTTCGTAGGGTGGCAGAACCTGCGTCGTCCGGAAGATCACTTCCGAACCGCCTTGAGCGCTCCGCGCTTCGAAAGCCTTGCCGGTTTCTCCGTAACCGCCCGTGTAGGCCGTCCATTCGCTGGCTTTCACGCCCTTCGGTAGAACGACGCGGGCGATGGCTTCATCGACGGGGAAGATCCATTCATTGCCGGTCGCGTTCCAGTAGACCTCGTCATGGTCTTCAAAAAAGCGGATCTGCCGGTCGGTTTCGTAGCTGAAGGTGTAGGTGTAGTTGCCCGCCTCCAGGAAGGTGTTCTCCTCCCCGACATAGATCCGGACACCCTGGCTGTTTTCGTTGATGTGGTACGGCGCAGGAACACCGTCTTGCTGCACGGAAAGCAGCTTGAACCCGGCCTTGTAGATGCGCCCGTTCGCCCCCTCCACCGCAAGCGGAATATCGCGGAAGATACCGCGCTTTATCTGATTGCCCTCCGCACGCACGGTAATCGTTTCCGTGACCGTGAGCGTACCATCGCGGGCAACGTCGATATCGGAAACGAACTTCAAGATGCGTTCGTCCGCCTGTGCCCCGATGCCCGCGGCCAGCAGGACGAAGGCAGCAAGAATGCAGGCTGAGATCCGGTTCAGCATAGTGGGCTCCTCAGAACTGGACCTTTGGCACCGCGCGGTCGGCCTCGTCTTCGATTTCGAAATACTCGGCCTTTTCAAACTTGAACTGACTGGCGATCAGATTGGACGGAAAGCTCTCGACAGCGACATTCAGGTTCCTGACAGCACCATTGTAATAGCGGCGGGCCATCTGAATGGCGTTCTCGATCTCGTCGAGTGACTTGTGCAGGTCGGAAAAGTTCTGGCTGGCCTTCAAATCCGGATAGGCTTCCGCCACCGCAAAGAGCCGGCCCAGCGCTTGACTGAGTTCGCCTTCCGCTCTGGCGCGGCCTGCAACATCGTTCCTGGACATGGATGTCACCTCCGCGCGCTTCTGAGTGACCGCGTTCAAGGTGTCCTGTTCGTGGGATGCATAGCCCTTGACGGTCTCGACCAGATTGGGAACGAGATTGGCTCGGCGCTTGAGCTGCACATCGATGCCGCTCCAGCCCTCCTCGACCATCTGCCGTTTGCGGACCAGAGCGTTGTAAAGAACAATCACTATCAGGGATAGCGCTATTAGAAGCGCGAGAATGAACCAGGCAAAGACCATATGAACCTCCGGAATCTGCCGAGGAAGCTAACCGCTGACGAATAGCTTGTCATCCGGATCGGCTCTACAGGCAGTCGTGAAACGACAAACAGTAATCTGGAACACAGGTTACCGGGCCAAAACCATCTGAACCGGCTCCGTTCTTTTCAAGGCGGCGGGTCTCCACTGCGAAAACAGTGATTTTCGCTTCTCTGCGCAATTGCCCTTTACCTCGCTCCAGATCGGGCCACGGGAACCTCCTCAGAGATAGAAGCCGGACTGGATGGCCTGGAGCCCCCGGACACGAAAAAGCCGGGACCGCTAGGCAGCCCCGGCTCATTCGCCGCATCAATTCGCAAACTTTAAAGTGCCTCGATCAGAACCGGTAGGTGAGACCGGCACCCACGAGCCAGGGATTGATTTCCGCCGTACCGTGCAACTTGTTGCCCGCGACCGTGACGTCGTAGTCGGGCTCCAGGAAGATCTTCTTGACGTCGAGGTTCACACCCCAGTGGTCATCGATCATATAGTCGAAACCAGCCTGCAACGCCGCGCCGAAGCTGTTTTTGATATGCAGGTTGTCTGCACTATCTGCCGACTGGTTGTAGAAGATCGTGTAGTTCACACCGGCACCGACGTAGGGCTTGAACTTGCCGAAGTTGGTGAAATGATACTGCAGCGTGAGGGTTGGCGGCAGCAGCCAGGTCTCACCGATTTCTCCCAGGGCCGATATCGATCCCTCACCGTTGACCTTGGCAAAGGTCGTTCCGAGGATCAGTTCCGCAGCGATGTTGTTGGTGAAGAAGTAGGTGATGTCGAGTTCGGGAATCACGGTATCCGAGTAGGAAAGGTCGGAGCCGGAGATGCCGTCCACCGAGCCGCTGTCCTGGGTGATGACACCGAGTGCACGAACGCGGATTTGCCAGGGGCTCTTCGGCGCAACGGCCTCGAATGCCGCCGGCGGCTCGCTGCTTCCAAGATCGGCTGCCAGCGCCTGCTGGGCACACGTCATCGCCAAGGCTGCGGCTGCAAGGCCGCTCCATTTCCTGTTCATTTCAGTCTCCATGAGTCGTCGCGCAGAAGCGCGCTGTCCGTCCGGCGTAGGCGCCTGGAGATGGGCCAACATTGAGATGGATCAAATCATCGGGACCGATATCAAAACTTACGTTACGACCATTTACCGATAGTTGCATTTTTGCATCAACATATTGATTTTTATAATAATTCCAGTTTGCAAATTGACGGCTCAGCGCGCTCCCGCAACCGGTCTCCGGCCACTTTCCAGGCCTGCGCGATGGCGCCCGGTCTTGTGTGAAGCACATGCGTCCCGCAGCCCGAAACGGACACCTTGCGCGTGGCAGAACGACCGGTCATGCGGTCGAAGCCTCACCGGTGTTCAGGTTGGTAGCAGATGGGTGACGGAATGACCGTGCGCCTCCGTTCGCGAACTGCGCAGGCTCGCGCTGGTGGCGGGAAACACCACAGCACGCAAGCCGCGTGTCAGCGGTCGCAAATGCACTGGTCAAATGACGCGATTTTCTAGGGTCAGCTCAAGAACGTGGAGTGCGTTCAGCCGGCCGCCTGGTTGTCATAGCCGACACCGCCGGCTTCCGTTTCCAGGAAGGCAGCGCCGCAGGCTTTGGCCAGTTCACGCACACGCAGAATATAGCTCTGGCGTTCGGTCACGGAGATGACGCCACGCGCGTCCAGCAGGTTGAAGGCGTGGCTGGCCTTGATGCACTGGTCATAGGCCGGCAGAACCACCTGATGCACGTTCGCACCGGCAGCTTCGCGCGCCTTGGCACCTGCTTCCAGCAACGAGCGGCATTCGGCTTCGGCATCCTTGAAGTGGCGGAACAGCATTTCCGTATCCGCGTGCTCGAAATTGTGCCGGGAGTATTCCTGCTCGGCCTGCAGGAAGACATCGCCATAGGTAACCTTCGCGTCGCCTTCCATGCCGTTGTAGTTGAGGTCATAGACGTTATCGACGCCCTGGATATACATGGCCAAGCGTTCCAGACCATAGGTCAGTTCGCCGGAGACAGGCGAACATTCAAAGCCGGCCACCTGTTGGAAATAGGTGAACTGCGAAACTTCCATGCCATCGCACCAGCATTCCCAGCCAAGCCCCCAGGCGCCCAGGGTCGGGCTTTCCCAGTCGTCTTCCACAAAGCGGATATCGTGCAGCTTCGGATCGAGGCCGATGGCATAGAGCGAGTTCAGATAGAGCTCCTGAAGGTTCGACGGCGACGGCTTCAGGATTACCTGGAACTGGTAATAGTGTTGCAGGCGGTTCGGGTTCTCGCCATAGCGGCCATCTGTCGGCCGGCGCGACGGCTGCACATAGGCAGCGCGCCACGGACGCGGGCCGAGCGAGCGCAGCGTGGTTGCCGGGTGAAACGTACCGGCGCCGACTTCCATGTCGTAAGGCTGAAGCACAACGCAGCCCTGGTCGGCCCAGTAGCGCTGCAGGGTCAGGATCAGGCCTTGAAAGGAATTTTCCGGCCGCATGTGCGCCGGCAGGGTTTCAGTCGACATGAAGATGTTCCGCGAATGTGGCTCTGCCCGGCGTTCAACGACCGCCGGTTCGGGCGACAGGTGCCACGATGTCGGGGCAAGGTCAAGGCGAAGCGGGCGTGGCTGTTTCAGATTGACGGACCGACTGCTCCACGCTATCCCTCGCACCGGCTCCAGAATGCCTGCCGCTCGCGGACGTCAGTCACGGTGAAATTCTGGTTTTCAAGACTTTCTGTTCCCCACGCATTTCGCGCTGGTGGCAATGCGAGCCCCTCCTTCCTGATCGAAATGCCCATTGATGGAGAACGGAATGTCTTCCGACATATCCCGGCCCAATACATTTACGCATGGGCCAATCCTTACGACCCTGGTCAGAACCGCTTTGCCCATCATCCTGGTGATGAGCATGAACGGGTTATTGACCGTGGTCGACGCCATATTCCTCGGCCTTTTCGCCGGGCCGGACGCCCTCAGCGCGGTCACGCTGATGTTCCCCGCCTATATGCTGCTGGCGGCACTGGCCACCCTGGTTGCAAGCGGCATGTCCAGCGTGCTTGCCCGCAAGCTCGGAGCGGGCCTTGGGGCCGATGCTGAAGCGGTTTTCGCCGGTGCCCACGGACTGGCCCTCGCCATTGCAGCGATCGTGATCACGCTGTTCGTTGTCTTCGGCGACGGGCTTACCCGGGCCGCCGCCGACGGTTCGGCGGAGATTGCCGGTATGAGCCATACCTATCTGGCCATCACGGTTGCTTTCTCTCCGCTGATGTTCGTGCTGTCGGTAAATGCGGATGCCCTGCGCAATGAAGGCCTTGCCGTCTTGATGGCAGTCTTCAGCCTGCTTGTTTCGCTGGCCAATATCGTTTTCGATTATCTGCTGATCGCGGTCTTCGACTACGGCGTAGCCGGCAGTGCGGTCGGTACCATGCTGGCGCAAGCCCTGGCGCTTGCAATCATGCTGGCCTTTCGGCTGAGCGGGAAAACGGGCCTGTCTCCGGTCGCCCTTCTGCGGTACCCGCTGACGTCATCCTGGCGCGCCATCCTGATGCTTGGCGCCCCCCAAAGCCTGAGCTTCATTGGCATTGCCATCGGTTCCGCGGCGACCATCGCCGCGCTTCAGTCGGCTGGTGCCAGCGGCTACGAGGCAACGGTTGCCGCGTACGGCATCGTCACTCGCATCATGACCTTCTGTTATTTGCCTCTCCTGGGCCTTGCCCAGGCGCTGCAGGCCATGATCGGCAACAATTCCGGCGCGGGCCTGTGGCATCGCTCGGACAATACGTTGCGTTTGGGGCTGGTTACGGCATTTGCCTACTGCGGTCTCGCGGAGTTGCTGCTGACACTGGTCTCGCACGAGATCGGCTTCGCCTTTGTCGACGATCCCCTTGTCGCAAAGGACGTCGGCCGGATCCTTCCGGTGATCGTGGCGCTCTATTTTGTGGCGGGACCGCAGTTCATGGTGGCGACTTATTTTCAGGCGCTGGGGGACGCTGGCCGGGCGGCACTTTTGAGCCTCACCAAGCCCTATGCCTTCTTCCTGCCGCTGATGTTCATGATGCCGGCCTATTTCGGAGAGAGCGGCATCTGGCTGTCCAGCCCTCTGGCTGAACTGATGTTGCTGGTGGTGACGCTCGTGCTGCTGGCCGTTACCGCGCGCAGTGGACCGGCCCGCTGGGGCCTGTTCCGGGCAGTTCCGGCGAAATAACGCTGACGAAAGAAAGAATAGTGACGGCGGGTGATCAAATTGCCCGCCGTTTCCTCAGGCTTGCGGACGGTATTTGCCGCTGACCGGATCCTGCACCAGTTTGGCGCCACGGCCATTCGGATCTGCCTTGGCAGCGGCCCGGGAAATCTGGTTTTCAACCTCGGCCATCTTGCGCTTCACGCGCTGCACGATCCAGTAGCCACCCACTGCCAATGCGGCCACGCCTATCAGTTCGGTCATATCGTTTCCCCTTGCTCGCCCAATTTTCACACACTCATTGTGCCTTTTTAAAGGCCATAGCGCATCCACATTGCCCGCTCTTCAACAGAGGAGATCAATTCCTCGCCAACGCCTTCCAGCAGCCTACCCTTGCCGAGGTTGACCCCAACCCCGGCCTTGCGGCCCAAAAGCCCCCGAGGCGCGGAAATCAGTTTCGGTTCGGCCTTGTCTCCAAAGCGATCCTTGATCACGCCACGTAGGTCGCCAATTGCATCGACAAGCCCCAGTTCGATACCGGTTCGGCCGGTCCAGAACTTGCCCGAAAAAAGGTCGGGGTCGTTTGCCAGCACATCGCCCCGGCGCGACTTGACCATGTCGATGAAGGTCTCGTGGATCTCAAGCTGCAGGCTTTTGATATATTCGATGTCTTCCGGCACTTCCGGCTGGAACGGATCGAGCGTGACTTTCTTTTCACCGGCTGTATAGACACGCCGGTCAACACCGATCTTCTTGATCATCTCGGTAAAGCCGAACCCGGCCGCAACCACGCCGATAGAGCCGACGATGGACGACGGATCAACGAAGATCTCGTCCCCCGCGAGCGCAATCATGTAGCCGCCGCTGGCTGCCACATCCTCGACGAAGACCAGAACGTCCTTCTCGTTTTCCTTCGCCAGGTCGCGTATCCGCTTAAAGATAAGCCGCGACTGAACGGGCGACCCGCCCGGCGAATTGATGACCAGGGCCACTGCCGGCGCCTTCTTCATCGAGAAGGCCTTTTCCAGCGGGATGGACGCGGTCGCAAGGGACAATCCGGACCGCAGCGGTCCACCGCCGCCAATCGCGCCGCTGAGGCGCACGACCGGGATTACCGTCTTGTCATTTCGAAAGCGTTTGGGAAGTAACCGGCGAAGGGATGAAATCACGCGAAAAAAGCCCTGAAAGAGTTCACAATCTCCTTCCGATATATGTACGCGAGGGCCGCTTGCAAAGGCTCTGACCGTCAAAACCGTGCTGCGCGCTTTTATAACGCGAAGACCAGCTCAACTGCCGAACGCGCTGATCTTCTTTTTTGCCTTGCGTTTCGGCTTGGCTTCTTCTTCCTTCAGGCGCTCCAGCAGATCCTCCGGTTCGGGTTTCTGCGCCGGTTCAAACGGCCAGGTGAGCCTGGCTCCGGCCTCGCTGTTCTTGCGCCAGACAATCTTTGCGCTGATGGGCAGATCAAGATCGGGAATGAAGACTTCGATATCCGCAGGAAGACGATCCAGTCTGTCTCCCTGCAGCCGGCAGCCGGATCTGCTGGCATCGATTATCCGGCACTTCATCGTCACCGGGTTGGTCTTTCCGCAGACAATGGCCGTGATCCGGACCTGACGCCGGGCTTCACGGCGTTTTTCTCCCTGGCTCTGGTGTTCAACCTGAAAGGATATCTGGGCTTGCTGGTCGCCATAGGCAATCACCGTCCCGCGCACCAGCCTGTCAAATCCTGCCAGACGCAAGCCAACATGCTCTTTCAGGAGGTCAACCTTGTCGGACGCGATCCAGCAGCCCTTGTCCGTCAGATCATAGGCGGTTGCTTCGAAACAGGACATGTCCGCCAAGTCGACGACAAGCGCCGCAATGCATTTGTCTGCATCCATTGTCGTGACCAGGTTGCTCAGAGTTCCGGCAAAATAGCACATTCCCGCCCGAATTCTGCCAGCCGCTCCCTTTTGCCGAAATGCTACTTTCGACGCCAACAGGAGGATCCGCGCGGTTTGCAGCGAAGTGGCTCAGCACCAAACAGCAGGCAAAAGCGCTTCCTGCCTGGCAAGCTGCAATCCCACTGCGCGCTGATCAATCCGGCGTCTTTTCACCAAGCTTCTGTTTGATTGCCAGAAAATCTCGCCAGGACAGCCGCTTTTCAAGTGGGCTGCGCAAGAGGTAGGCCGGGTGATAAGTGGCGATGGCCGAGATATCCCGCCCCTTGCAGGGGTAGGTCATCCAGCGACCGCGCATCTTGCGAATCCCGTCCTGAACGCCGAGCAGGGTCTTGGCGGACGCCGCGCCGAGAAAGACGAGCACATCCGGGTTGACCAGCTCGATCTGGCGTAAAATGAACGGTTTGCAGATTTCGGTTTCCTGCGGGGTCGGCGTCCGGTTGCCCGGCGGCCGCCATGGCACCACGTTGGCGATGTAGGCCGAAGAGCGATCCAGACCGATGGCTGCCAGCATCCTGTCCAGCAACTGACCGGAACGGCCGACAAACGGCAGGCCCTGCAAGTCCTCGTCACGCCCTGGCGCCTCGCCAACAAACATGAGCTTCGCCCCAGGATTGCCATCGGCAAACACAAGCTTTTTGGCCGTCAGTTTCAGGTTGCACCCTTCAAAGGAACTCAGGCACTTGCGCAGCTCGTCGAGCGTCGGGGCCGACGCCGCCAGATCCCGGGCAGCAGCGATGATTTCCCTGTCGGGCAAAACCGGTGCCTGGCCCGCAGACGCAGGCGGTGCTGTGCCAACCGGAGCTGCAATGGGTGCGGCCGGAACCGGCGCCGCTGTCTGACCCTGAAAATTGTTTGCAGGCGTCTGATGCCGCGGCTGCTGCGGCTGGCTGTGTCCTGCCGCTTGCGGAGCGGCTTGCGCCCTTTGCGCGGCGTGCTCTCGTGTGAGCGCCACCCAATCGACGGGATTGTCCTGAAGAAAACAATCGACCCCCGCCCCCGCGTAGAAATCCAGCAGGGCTTCGAGATGTCTTGGGTCGTTCGGGATCTGTTGCAAGTGGCTGCCTCCGGCGCGGAGTTTAACGACCCCGTTCATTTCTACAAGCATGCAGCAGTGTGACACGCTCAATGCGACCGGTTTTCCAAAGCCTGTGCACACGAGAGCGAAGATCACCCTGCACGATATAACGTTTACGTAAGCGGAATATCGGCACTTGACGCCCTTTGCCTGCTTTGGTCTATCTGGGCCTCAACAGGAGGATCAGCGTCCTGATTTCGCAATTGCCGATGAAAAATGTCGTGTTTTGCGCTGCAAAATAAGGCAAATAAGCGGTAAGGGCTAATAGGCACTGGTTCAGAACGAACGCGGTCAAGTTGCTCTGA
Organism: Stappia sp. BW2; assembly: GCF_008107695.1. Classification (GTDB taxonomy): domain Bacteria; phylum Pseudomonadota; class Alphaproteobacteria; order Rhizobiales; family Stappiaceae; genus Roseibium. The sequence goes on from NZ_VIRG01000066.1 coordinate 1,053,947, forward strand.
CAGTCGGATATCAGCCGTTATCGAGACGCTGGCTGACCTGAACAGAGCTCCTTGCGGCGCAGATGTTGCCCTTTGGGCGGAGGGAGAAAAAGATGAGCGAACAAGAAGCGCTTGGCGAACGCGAGAGCATGGATGTGGATGTTGTGATCGTTGGCGCCGGGCCCGCAGGCCTGGCAGCCGCGATCCGGCTGAAACAGATCGCCAATGACAAGGGCGAGGAGCTGAGCGTCGTCGTCTTGGAAAAGGGGTCCGAGGTCGGTGCGCATATTCTCTCCGGCGCAGTGATCGACCCAATCGCTCTCGACCAGCTGCTTCCGGAATGGCGCGAAGAAGAGACGCCGATCAAGACGGCGGTCACCGACGACCATTTCCTCGTGCTGGGGCCTGCAGGCTCCATGCGCCTGCCGAACATGTTCATGCCGAAGCTCATGAACAACCACGGCAACTATATCGTCTCGCTCGGCAACGTCTGCCGCTGGCTCGCCGAGAAGGCTGAAGCTCTGGGTGTCGAAATCTACCCGGGCTTTGCCGCCGCCGAACTTCTTTATGACGACAACGGCAACGTGGTTGGCGTTGCAACAGGCGACATGGGAATCGGCCGGGACGGCAAGCCCAACGCCATGTTCACGCGCGGCATGGAGCTGCGCGGCAAATACACGTTGATCGGCGAAGGTGCCCGCGGCTCTCTCGCCAAGCAGCTCATTGAGAAATACGACCTCGACAAGAACAGTGATTTTCCGAAGTTCGGCATCGGCATCAAGGAATTGTGGCAGGTTGCCCCGGAGAAACACCGGCTCGGCCTCGTGCAGCACTCCTTCGGCTGGCCGCTGGACGGCAAGACGGGCGGCGGCACCTTCCTGTATCATCTGGAAGACAACCAGGTAGCTGTCGGCTTCGTCGTTCACCTCAATTACGAAAACCCCTGGCTGTCACCTTTCGATGAATTCCAGCGGTTCAAGACGCATCCGGCCATCCGCGATACCTTCGAAGGCGGCAAGCGCATTTCCTATGGCGCCCGTGCCATCACCGAAGGCGGCTACCAGTCGGTTCCGAAGCTCTCCTTCCCCGGCGGCCTGCTGATGGGCTGTTCCGCGGGCTTCGTCAATGTGCCCCGCATCAAGGGCTCCCACAACGCAATGCTGTCCGGCATGCTGGCAGCTGAGGAAGTGATGGCAGCCATCGGCCGCGGTGAGGCCCATAACGAGCTGAGCAACTACGACACGGCCTGGCGCGAAAGCCCGATCGGCAAGGATCTGTGGCGTGTGCGCAATGCCAAGCCGCTGTGGTCGAAATTCGGCACCGCAATCGGTATCGCCCTTGGCGGGCTCGACATGTGGACCAACGAGCTGTTCGGCTTCTCCTTCTTCGGGACGATGAAGCACGGCAAAAAAGACGCCGACACGCTGAAGCCGGCCAAGGATTGCAAGAAGATCGACTATCCGAAGCCGGATGGCGTCGTTTCCTTCGACAAGCTGTCGTCTGTTTTCCTGTCCAACACCAACCACGAAGAGGATCAGCCGATCCATCTGAAGGTGAAGGACGAAGCGTTGCAGAAGCGTTCGGAACACGACGTCTTTGCCGGCCCCTCCAGCCGTTATTGCCCGGCGGGTGTTTATGAGTGGATCGAGGAAGGCGAAGATGCGCCGCGGTTCCAGATCAACTCGCAGAATTGCGTGCACTGCAAGACCTGCGACATCAAGGACCCGAACGGCAATATCACCTGGACGGTTCCGGAAGGCTCCGGCGGTCCGAATTATCCGAACATGTAAGTAAGTCTGGCAGACTGCCAATCGTTGAAAGCCACGTGGTAACGCGTGGCTTTTTTCGTTTGCAAAAAACGGACAGCACCGGAAAGGAAACCTTTCCGGTGCTGCAGTCTTGTGGCCGATGGGTCGTAATCAGGCTGGCTGTTGTGGGGGTCCAGCCTGTTGCGGTTATCGAACGCGGTGACAGGACCGAGCAGTCATGCCACTCGGCTTGCCGCCGCGTCTTTGCCCGCGCCACAAGTTCGTACCCGTACTGACGACGGGCTGTTCTTTATGAGGTCGATGGTCCCGATGGAGCCAGCGTGCACATTATCCCAGAAAAGCTCTGGATTTTTTTTCAGGTTTCGATTCACTTAAATCGGTTAACCAAAACCTTGATGGCGCCGAAATAGGCTCACCCAACGGCAAGGTCAATTAATTTATTCACTAAATAAAAACTTGTTATGGCTCCAAAAGGCAAAATAATACCAATTGGTCAAAAAATTCGATCAGACAAACGCACGCGAAAGACCTCACCGGTATTTCACAAAATCGGATAGAAAGACGCTGATCGCATCGCGATATTTATCGAGAAAACCACGGGCCCGTTTTTTCTTTTCCAAACAAGGCGATAGTCAACCTACCCCTTCAGATAGGCGCCATAAATTTTTTCTATACAATGATAGATAAAGAAAATGAAAACGCCAATTCTTTGAAATCTAAGCACTTCTTTAAAACGATTGAAGACTCACTCGACCTCAGGTTGTCACTTAAACCAAAGTCTTATACGCATAAATATTCTTAAGTTACTGTATTTATTAAATAAATATTTTTTCCACACGATCAGGCCCGCATAAACGGTTGTGATTGCAGTCTCGTGTTTGTTAATTTACGTTTACTTCAACGGGGCTAATTTGTAGCAACTCACCAAGCTTTTGGTGGTTTTCAGCAAGGTCTGCGGGATTCTTCCGCAGTTTTCCCGAAAGATTGACGAGATCGAGCTGCGCACGCGGCTGGATACCTTGTGGACAGGAAGTATGCAGGCGCATGGCTAGGCTGCGGCGGTTCTGGCTCTGATCCGGCGGTTCATCCACCAAATTCATTCAGTGCTGTCAAAGCAGTTCTGAAACCCATCGACCACAAGGTTCGGCACCGGGAAGGCCACTTCCCGGTGCTATTTCTTTCCAGGTTCTCGTACTGAAAACCTCAGGCAGCGTCTCTGCGCGTGTTCTGACGACGGCGACGCGGGGGCCGGCGGTTTTCGGATGCGTTGTCATTCGCACCGGAGGACGACTGCTTGCGGAACGGCTTCTTGCCGCCCGGTTTGCCGTTACCGCCGTTGCTGTTCCTGTTCCCGCCCCGCTTGGCACGGCCGGAGGATGCTGCGGACATCGGCGGAACATCGCCACCTGCCACAGTAATCTCGATACCGATCAGCTTTTCGATCTGACGGAAAAGGCCGATTTCTTCCGGAGCACACAAGGCAACCGCCTCACCATCGGCACCGGCACGGGCCGTACGGCCGATCCGGTGAACATAGGCTTCCGCCACTTCCGGCAGCTCAAAGTTATAGACGTGGCTGACACCTGGAATATCGATGCCACGGGCGGCAACATCCGTTGCCACAAGCACGTTGATGGTGCCTTCCCGCAGTTCCTTGATCGCACGGTCGCGCTGGTTCTGGCTCTTGTTTCCGTGGATCGAGCCAGCGGAAATGCCAGAATGCGACAGTTTGCGCATCAGCCGCTCGGCGCCATGCTTGGTGCGGCAGAACACCAGCGAAAGCCCATCCGGGTTGTCGCGAAGCTGATCGACGAGGAAGTCGCCTTTTGCGGTCTTGTCCATGAAATGAACCGACTGAGTGACCTTGTCGGCGGTCTTGCCTGCCGGAGCGACTTCAACCCGCTCCGGGTTGCGCAGATAGGACTGTGCCAGTTCGTTGATCTGTTTCGGCATGGTGGCGGAGAACAGCAACGTCTGGCGCTTGTCGGCGACCAGTCCTGCAATCCTGCGCAGGGCATGGATGAAGCCGAGATCAAGCATCTGATCCGCTTCGTCGAGGACCAGATGGGAGGCCGTGCGCAGATCGATCGCCTGGCGGTCGACCAGATCAAGCAAGCGGCCCGGCGTTGCCACCAGAATGTCGGTGCCCTTCGAAAGGCGCTTGATCTGCCCGTTGATGGAGACACCACCCACGACGGAGGAAACCCGCAGTGGCGTATGTTTCAGAAAGGAAATCAGGTTCTTGGCGATCTGGTTCACCAGTTCGCGCGTGGGTGCAAGAATCAGCGCCCGTGTGCCCTTCGGGGCAGCTTTCTTGTTCTCCATCAGAAGCCGGTCGATCAACGGCAGGCCGAAAGCCGCCGTCTTGCCCGTACCGGTCTGCGCCAGACCCATCAGGTCCCGGCCTTCCAGAATCAACGGAATGGCCATCTGCTGGATCGGCGTCGGAGTGTCATAGCCATTCTCGGAAACGGCAGTTACGAGGCCGTTGGAGAGTCCCAGGCTTTGAAAGTCGGTCAATATAAAATCCTTGGTTCAAGCGAAAACAAACGCTTGGTCAGCCGCACGTCGATGACGGTGCGGCTCAAAGTTGGAGTGCGGTACAGACGGCAGCCATCGCTGCTCGGTCTCCTTACCGCCAGACCCTCGCGTGAAATGGGAACTGGTTGAACCCCTCATTGGGTTCTTGAAGTGGCAACTTTCTTGCGACTGCCCGCCAGGAATGTGTTCCTGTACGGGGCGCACTCTCTGCTCACGCGGCAGTGGTTGCACTGCGCTATATCGACGGGATGGGGCGCAATGTCAAGCAAAGAAGCCAGAAAAGCTCTTATAGCTCAAAAAGTTCGACTGATCTCACGGCTTCAGACGAAGCAGGCGGCCATCGTCGCTGTCGGTCAGGACATAGATGTAGCCGTCAGGCCCCTGACGGACGTCACGGATCCGCTCACCCAGATCCGTCAGCAGCTTTTCCTCGCCAACCACCTTGCCATCTTCCAGGTCAACACGCGCGAGATGCCGCCCGGCCAGAGCGCCAACCAGCATGTCGCCCTTCCATTCCGGATAGAGATCGCTGGTCACAAAGGCCATGCCGGACGGCGCAATAGACGGATCCCAATAGTGGATCGGTTGCTCCATCCCGTCTTTTGAGGTGCCAACGCCGATCTTTCCACCCGAGTAATGACGGCCGTAGGAAATCACCGGCCAGCCATAGTTCTTTCCAGCTTCGGGAATGTTGATCTCGTCGCCGCCGCGCGCACCGTGTTCAACCGTCCAGAGCACTCCGGTATCCGGATGGATCGCAGCCGCCTGGGGGTTTCGGTGGCCGTAGGACCAGATCTCCGGTTTTACGCCTTCCTGGTCGACGAAGGGATTGTCCGGTGCAGGTTGCCCATCCCGCGTCAGCCGCAGCACCGAGCCGGCATGGTCCGCCGTGTCCTGCGCACGCTCACCGTCTCCCCGCTCTCCGACTGTCATGAACAAGGTTCCGTCGGGCGCAAAGGCAAGCCGCGAACCGAAGTGGCGGCCACCGTAGGCCCGGTTATTGCCGGAAAAGATGGTCTGCCCGTCTTCCAGCACAAAGCCGCCTTCAAAGGCATCGGCCAGCCGCGCCCGGAACAGGGACGTGCCGGCGCCTTCGGGGGAGCCTTGAGAATAGGTCAGGAAAACCGTTCGATCGGAGGAGAAATCGGGGCTGAGCGCCACATCCAGCAAACCACCCTGCCCTTGCGCAAACACTTCCGGCGCGCCGGCAACCTCGCTTTGCCTGCCGGATGGATCAATATGCTTTACCGCGCCGTCGCGCTCCGTCACCAGAAAACCCTCGTCTGGCAGGATGGCGACACTCCAGGGATAGGACAAGCCGGCGCCGACGGTTTCGAGCTGAACGGCGGATTGTGCCAGCGCGGCAGGGGCAAGCGGCAGACCAAGCACGGTGGCTAGTGCAGCTACTCCCGGAAGAATAGACAAATTCAATGTCATGACGGCTCCACGAACGATCCATATCCGATACTAGGTAGGTGTTTGATCCGTCCGCGAAACCCGGCAAGGCGCTAAAAATCGGAACCCGGTTTCGACGGCATGTCCCGAAGTCGCTCCAGCCGAGCGGCAATCGTGCGTTTCTCGAAGGCCACGTTCCAGTCGATCAGCGTACGCCAGACAGCCTCGGCCTGCTCGCCTTCCAGGCCCAGTTCCTCTGCCCTGCTCTTCAGGGCTGCAATCATTGTTTCAATCCGCTGGGCGTCAAAAGCCTCATCAGGATGCTGTTTCAGTTCCGCCATGCGGCGGACGTATCCCTGGCGGCGGGCAAAGAGCTGCAAGAGGTCCTCGTCGAGCGCATCGATGGCGGACCGGATGTCCGTTTTGCTGACGCAGTCGGCGGGCTGTTTCAATCGGGTCATGGTGGGCCGTTTTTCAAAATGGAAAGGCGGACCGGTGGTGCCGGTCCGCCTTGATCGGAAGAAAGCGCTGTTGCAAGCCGGACCTAGCGGGAAGACCGGGTCTGCGCCTCGACGCCGGCAAGCGCCGACATATTCACGACGCCGCGTGAGGTCACCGACGGTGTCAGAATATGCGCAGGCTTGGCGGTGCCCAGCAGAATGGGACCGACATGAAGTGCCTGTGTCGAGACCTTCAGCAGGTTATGGGCAATGTTGGCCGCATCCAGGTTCGGGAACAGCAACAGGTTGGCCTCCCCTTTCAGTTTGCTGTCCGGCATCACCCGCTCCCGCAGATCGACGCTGAGGGCGCTGTCGCCGTGCATTTCGCCATCGGCTTCCAGCTCCGGATAGCGCTCCCAGATCATGTCCAGTGCTTCGCGCATCTTGCGTGAGGATGCGGTGTCTCGGGATCCGAAATTGGACAGCGACAGCAGGGCAACCTTCGGTTCGATCCCGAAGCGCTGAATTTCCTCGGCGGCGAGGATTGCCATTTCGGAGATCTCTTCCGCCGTCGGGTCTTCCGTGACGAATGTATCCGACAGGAAGATCGCCCCTTGCGAGTTGATCAGCAGCGACATCGCCGAAAGATCTCTTGCCGTTTCGCAAACGCCGATCACCTGCTTGATATCGCGCAGGTGCCGGATAAACCGTCCCTCAAGGCCGCAGATGACCGCGTCAGCGTCACCGCGGCGCACCGCGAGTGCTGAAATCACGGTGGTATTGGTTCGAACAATCGTCCGCGCCGCATTTGGCGGCATGCCCCTGCGACCGACACACTCGAAATATTCATCGACATAGTCGCGGTAGCGCGGATCGTCCTGCGGGTTGATGAATTCGAAATCGACATCCGGACGGATGCGAAGACCAAAGCGTTCACAGCGCTGCTGCAACACATCCGGACGGCCAACTAGGATCGGCTTGGCGATATTGTCCTCGATCAGAACCTGTGCGGCCCGCAGAACGCGCTCGTCCTCGCCTTCCGCATAGATGATGCGCTTCGGGTCCTTGGTTGCGTTCTGGATGATCGGCTTCATGATCAGGCCGGACCGGAAGACGAACCGGTTGAGCCTGTCCAGATAGGCGGTGAAGTCCTCTATCGGGCGCGTGGCAACACCGGTTGCCATGGCAGCCTTGGCGACGGCCGGTGCAATGCGCAGGATCAGGCGCTGGTCGAATGGCGACGGGATCAGATAGTTGGGGCCGAAAGTTTCCGTCTTGCCGCCATAAGCACGCGCGGCAACGTCAGACGGTTCCTCGCGAGCAAGGCCAGCAATCGCCTCGACGGCGGCCCGCTTCATTTCCTCATTGATGGTGGTCGCACCGACATCGAGCGCACCCCGGAAAATATAGGGGAAACACAGGACGTTGTTGACCTGGTTGGGATAGTCGGACCGTCCGGTACACATGACCACGTCGTCACGGGCAGCCTTGGCGTCCTCCGGCATGATTTCCGGGTTGGGGTTGGCCAGCGCCAGGATCAGCGGGCCCTTGCCCATCTTCTCCACCATGCTCGGCTTCAAGACACCGGCAGCGGACAGGCCGAGGAAAACATCGGCCCCATCGATCACCTGATCGAGAGACCGCAGATCCGTCTTCTGGGCAAAGACCGCCTTCCATTCGTCCATCAAGGCTTCACGACCTTCGTAGACGACGCCTTCGATGTCGGTCACCCAGATGTTTTCCCGCTTCGCGCCGAGCGAAACCAGCATGTTCAGGCAGGCAAGCGCCGCCGCCCCCGCGCCGGAGGCCACTATCTTGGCATCCTCGATCTTCTTGCCGGCAAGGTCCAGTCCGTTGCGAACCGCGGCCCCGACGATGATCGCCGTACCATGCTGATCGTCGTGGAACACCGGAATGTTCATTTTTTCCCGGAGCTTCGATTCAATCATGAAGCATTCGGGAGCCTTGATGTCTTCCAGGTTGATGCCGCCGAAGGTCGGCTCCAGAACGGACACCGCATCAACGAATTTCTCGACATCGGTCTGCGCCACCTCGATATCGAAAACGTCGATACCCGCAAATTTCTTGAAGAGGACCGCCTTGCCCTCCATCACCGGCTTGGACGCCAGCGGGCCGATATTGCCGAGACCGAGAACCGCCGTGCCGTTGGAGATGACGGCAACCAGATTGCCGCGCGAAGTGTAATTGGCGGCCAGGGCCGGGTTGTCGGCAATCGCAAGACACGGCGCGGCGACACCCGGTGAATAGGCCAGCGCAAGGTCGCGCTGGTTGCCAAGCGGCTTGATCGCCTGGATCTCCAGTTTACCGGGGCGTGGATGCTCGTGATAGAACAGGGCTGCTTCTGTCAGATCACTTCCGGTCTTTTTACTGTCGCTCATGACGGTCCCTGTCTCCTGCCTCTTCCCTAAGGTCATTATGTTGTGTCGCAAAGCCGTCCGGTCTGTCCGCGACGATGATCTGCAATTTTATGAATACTCTGTGAGATTTAACCGGCACGATGCCTGATGAGAACCCGTAATAACAAAAACAGTACAAGCCCGTTCAGAATATGCCACAGGAAATGCGTGCCGATTGCAAGCTGATCGCAAATCGGACCATCCAGGGTCCGGAATGTCAGCGACACGGCAAAGATGACACCGGTCAGCAGCACCTCGCGCCCGAGCGGGGCATTCCTGAGCACAAACAGCCCACCCACCGCGAATATCGCCACGAGCGCGGGCACGTAGCCGGCAGACGAGCCGACGATCGGCGCGAGCGCCTGTCCCACGAAGGGTGTTGCGGCGAAAAACGCGATCACCACACCAAGCGCCAGCCACCAGGCCAATCCCAGAAACCGGTTCAACGCCGCATAAAGATAGACATGGATGAACAGCGCGATCGGGATGACATCCGCAAGGCTCGCCCATCGTGTCGCAAAAGTGTGGAACAGCAGCGACCCGACGCCGGTGATGAAGACGATGCCGATCAGGGCGAGTGCGAAGAAATCGTCCGGCGTCTTCCGGCGCCAGAGCATATAGCCGGCGATCGCCGCAATCAGAAAAGCCGCATTGGTGAGCGCATTGAGCGGCTCGGACCAGACCTCCGGCCCGGTCCGCTCACAATAATTGTCCAGCTTTTCGGTCAGCGCCATAGGCTCCAACACCCGCCCCTGCTTCTTCCTTCGAAGGACTTACAACTTGGATGTGACAGTTTCGGTAATCAAGCGTCCAAGCCTTGAAATACCTTCTTCAATTTTCGGATAGTCGTTACAGGAAAAGCTGAGCCGCAGGGTGTTTGCGCCGGTGCCGTCCGGATGAAAGGCGCGTCCCGGCACGAAGGCGACCCGTGCCGTTTCGATGGAAGTCTCCAGCAGAGCGGCTGCATCCACCCCTTCGGGCAGCGTCATCCAGACGAACATGCCGCCCTCCGGCCGGGTCCAGCTAACGCCTGCCGGCATATGCTTTTCCAGCGCCACCAGCATCGCGTCGCGGCGGGCCTTGTAGACCGTATTCGTCTTTGCCGTATGCGCCTCGAAAACACTCTCGGCAACCCGGGCCATGGCTTCCTGGTTGAGCACCGGCGAATTCAGGTCGCTTGCCTGTTTGATCAGCACCAGTCTGGAAATGACGTCAGCCGCCGCGCAGATCCAGCCGAGGCGCAATCCCGGTGAGAGTGACTTGGAAAAGCTGCCGCAGTAGAGCGTGCGGGCGTTATTGATCCCACCCGAAGCTTCGCAATCGAGAGCCAACATCGGCGGCAGCGGTTCGCCGTCGTAACGCAGTGCCTCATACGGCGAATCCTCAATGACCGCGCAGGAGAGTTCCCCAGCCAGCGTCAGAAGACGCTTTCGCTCAGCCAGATCGACCGTCAGGCCGGTCGGGTTGGCAAAGTCGGGAGATAGATACGCAAATTTGACCCGTCCGCCCCTTTCGTGTGCCGCCGCCGCATAGTCTTGCGCCGGGCGATTGGCCCCTGGGTCAAGCCGGTCGTAGCCAGGTTCATAGGCATTGAAGGCCTGCAGTGCGCCCAGATAGGTCGGCCATTGCACCAGTGCGGTGTCGCCTTCGGTCAGAAACAGTTTGCCGATGTAATCCAGCCCCTGCTGAGAGCCCGACGTGACCAGAATGTTCTCCGGCCCACATTCGACCCCGAGGCGACGCATATGGCTGACGATCCAGTTGCGAAGGCGGGCGCTGCCCTCGCTCATGCCGTATTGCAGGGCACGGCCTGCACTCTCTCCCGCCAGGATTTCCTGATAGGCGGCCTTGAACGCTTCAGCGGGAAACAGGGCTTGATCGGGAATACCGCCGGCAAAGTTGATCACATCCGGCTGGTCCAGCAGTTTCAGGAGTTCACGGATTTCCGAAGCGCGCATGCGACTGGCGCGTCGGGCGTAGAGGCTTTCCCAGGTTGTCATTGTTGGCTCATTGTCTTTTTGATTGGCTATTTAAGTCAATAATACTGACCTAACTGTTTTGCAAGTGTCTCAATCTTGTTATTTTTTGTAATTTTATTTCAAAACACATTTACCACGACAGTTTACGTGCAACCTCTGGAAGCCGGTGCGGCGATCGCCTATGTCTGAAGAGCAAAGGAGTTCGCCATGTCCCGTCTCGATGAAAGCCGTCCGTTCATTCCGCTCAACATTGCTGTGCTGACGGTTTCAGACACCCGCAAGCTGGAGGAAGACAGGTCCGGCAACACGCTGGCAGACCGGATCAAAAAGGCCGGGCATGTGCTTGCGGACAGGCAGATCGTCACCGATGACATTCCGGCCATTCAGGCGGTCGTCAAAGGGTGGATCGAAGACAAGGGCGTGGATGTGATCGTCTCCACCGGCGGCACCGGCTTTACCGGGCGGGATGTGACGCCGGAAGCCATGGAGCCGCTGTTCGAAAAACGGATGGACGGCTTTTCCGAGGTCTTTCACCGGATCTCCTACGACAAGATAGGCACGTCAACGATCCAGTCGCGCGCCACCGGTGGTGTCGCCGGGGCGACCTATATCTTCGCCCTGCCCGGCTCACCGGGCGCCTGCAAAGATGCCTGGGACGGTATCTTGAAATGGCAGCTGGACTATCGGCACATGCCCTGCAATTTCGTGGAAATCATGCCCCGGCTTGATGAGCACCTGAAGCGCGGCAAACTGCGCGAGGCCTGATCTCGCTTGATCGTTCCGAAGGTGCCCGAACGGTGAGCGCCGAGGCCTTACCCGTGCAGCTTGACGGCAACGCTTGCCGGAATACGCAGAGTGCCGACGCAGAACCGTGCGAAGGCCTGACGAAGGCGTGACAAAAGCTGTTCCTGCTCAGGCTCTCCGGAAGAAACCGCAGCCGCCCGCAGGAACACCATCCGCCCGCGCCCGATCCGCTTGGCGATATCGAGATCTTCCAACTCGGGCAGTGGCCGATGACCGCCGAGCTTTTGATAGAACTGCCTGGAAATGAGGAGGCCCTGGTTGCCGTAGGGCATGCCGAGCAGTTGCGACCGCAGGGCCGCGAAGGACTCGCTCAGCCGTGCGCTCAGGCCGAAGGCTTCGTAGCGAAGGCTGAAACTGGCTGCTGTCCGCGGGCCCTTGGGCGCACGGGCCGCACGCTCGACGAAGGCCTGGGCTTCATGATGCCAGCCGCTTTCCAGAAGCGTTTCCGGCCGCAGAAACAGAAGCCACTCTCCCCGGCTTGCCACTGAAGCCCCATAGGCCAGGCGCTCGCTGCGGGATGCGGTGCTGCGGTTGATCCAGACACACCCTGCAGCGTCAGCAACTTTTTCCGTGTTATCCGAGGACCCGCCATCAACCACGATGACTTCGCGCACAACACCTTCTGCCGCCGCCGGCACCAGGGCTGAAAGCGCGTGAATCAGTTCGGATTCAGAATTTCTTGTCGCAATGATGACGCTAATCATGGCCTCAAGTTTTACATGATTTTTTTCAAAGTGCGAGTGTCACCGACAAAGCAGGCGCAGTTTTTTGTTCGGCTTCTTGACACAATGCAATAATCGGCCACGTACGCAACGTGATATAGCGTGTGGCAATGTCTACTTTGGTCGCAGGAAAATAAAAGACCGGGTGAATGCTGCCCCAGTACCTGTTCCAAATAACGAAAATGCCTTTGAAAATTTGATTCACCCTGCCATTGAGCGATGTTCATGCAGACTTTTTTGGAAATTTGACCCGTTTCGGCGAAACGCCGGACTGGATTTCATTTTATTTTAAGAGAGCACGCCAAAGCTGAAGGCCTGCTTCCCGACCAGGACACAGGCAACAGGCGCTATGACGACACCTGATCAAAAGCCAAACTCCGGCCGACACTGCCTGGCGCGGTCCCCTGGGCGGTTATTTGCGGGGTTTGCCGGATTTGTCCTGGCACTGGCTTTGCAGGCCGCGACTGCGTCAGCGCGAGACCTCGTGGTGCTGGCTACGCCTGAAGAGCCTTACAAGTTCGCCGACCACGGGGTCTATCAAGGCATCGACGTAGAGGTTCTCGATGAGGTCATGCGCCGCCTCGGCCTTTCCTATTCGCTGACATTTGTCGAATCCGGCACCCGCATTCAACAGGAAGCACGTGCCGGGCGTGCGGACATGCTGCTGCTGTTTTCCAAAAATCAGGACAGGATGGAGTATCTCATCTATCCGCAGGAAAGTTACATCGACATCAGCTGGCGCTTTTTCATCCGTGCGGAAGATGCCGGGTCAATTCAGTTTGACTCCTATGACGACCTGCAGGGACTTCAGATCGGCATCACCCAGGACTTTTCCTATACGCCGGAGTTTCTTGCGTCCGGCCTCGATTTCCAGACGATTGCCAGCAACAACCTGCAAATCGGAATGCTTCTGGCCAAACGTGTTGATGCTGTTCCCATGAACACGATCAGCACGCTTTACGAGGAAAAGAAGGCCGGGCGTCTGGCTCAACTGGCCACTTTGCCTCAACCGCTGATCACCAAGCCCTATTACAACGTCTTTTCCAAAGCCTCCACTTTTCCGGAAATCGAGAGCCTGCCAGGGCGCTATGATGCAACCATTCGCCAGATGCAGTCGGACGGCACGCTGGATGCAATTCTGGTAAAATACCTTGGCCGCCACCCAGGCAGCGGCGACCGTGACGGTTCCTGAGTTTACAGCTAGCGCAAAACTCCACCATCTTTTGAAGTCCTGACCGCGCGGGACGTAAACGACACCTTGCATCACGTCGGCACCGTGATAATGTTCTCGTTATGTTCCAACCCATAACCTGGACCTTGCCGCGTGCCCCTCAGCCCTCCCGAAGAGATTTCCCTTGCAGCCGACGTGACCGGCAAGGTGCCCGATGTCCGCTCCGTCGCCGAGAACAGGCGGCGGGGACGCGCGGCGGCAATCAACGCCTCCGGCCGGTTCGAAAAGCTGTCACGCGAATATTTTGACGACGGCTGGGAAAGCCTTGAAGACCTGCCGCCGCTGAAGACCCAGGTTCAGGAAGAGCGTGCAAGGACAATCATCACCCGGAACGAATCGCCTGATATTTCCTTCGACCGCTCGATCAATCCCTACCGGGGCTGCGAGCACGGCTGTATCTACTGCTTCGCCAGGCCAAGCCATGCTTTCATGGGGCTGTCTCCGGGGCTCGATTTTGAAACAAGGCTGTTTGCCAAACCCAACGCCGCGCAGCTTCTGGAACGTGAGCTGTCCCGCCAGGGCTACCAACCGCGCGTGATCGCCATAGGCACCAACACGGATCCCTATCAGCCAATGGAGCGCGGCTACAAGCTGATGCGTGAGATCCTGGAGGTTCTGGACAATTGCTCCCACCCCGTCGCCATCGTTACCAAGTCGGCGCTGGTAACGCGTGATATCGACATATTGTCGAGGCTGGCGGAGCGAAACCTTGTGAAGGTGGCCTTGTCGGTCACGACGCTCGACAAGAAGCTCTGCCGCGCGATGGAGCCGCGCGCCTCCGCGCCACACAAGCGGCTTGAGGCTGTGCGGGCGCTTTCGGATGCCGGAATTCCAACATCGGTGATGATGGCGCCGGTGATCCCTGCCCTGACCGACAGCGAGATTGAAAACGTGCTGGAAGCGGCAGCCGAGCATGGCGCAACGGAAGTCGCCTACATCCTGCTGCGGCTACCGCTGGAAGTTTCCGAGCTGTTTCGCGACTGGCTGCTGCGCGAGCGGCCAGACCGCTATCGCCATGTGATGAACCTGATCCGATCCATGCGCGGCGGCAAAGACTACGATGCCAAATGGGGGGAGCGCATGCGCGGACGCGGCCCTTATGCCGATCAGATTGCCAAACGGTTCTCGCTGGCAGCGAAACGGCTCGGCCTTAATCTCCGTCGGAAGAAACTCAATACGGAAGCCTTCGTCCAGCCGCAAAAAGGCGGTGTGCAATTGGATCTCTTTTGACGCGGCATCTTGAGAAACGGCCTGTCCGGCGGCAGGGTGCGTGGCATGACGTTCAGCCCTTCCCTTTTCGATCTTGCCTTTCCCGATAGCCCGGATCTTGCGATTGAGCGCAAACACGCGGCCGCATTTGACGGTCGGCTTTGCGGCGTCGACGAAGCCGGTCGCGGCCCCTGGGCGGGGCCTGTCGTAACCGCAGCCGTTATCCTTGACTACGACCGGCTGCCCGACGGCCTCAACGATTCCAAGAAACTGACCGAGGCCCGGCGTGAAGAGCTCTACGAACAGATTGTCGCAACGGCCCATGTCTCGCTCGCAAGTGCGTCACCGGCAACCATTGATGCTTTGAACATTCGCACCGCGACCCTGACGGCCATGGTGCGGGCCGTCAATCACCTGCCTCTTGTTCCCGATTACGTTCTGGTCGATGGCCGCGACGTGCCGCAGGGTCTGAAACAGGCCGGACAAGCGCTGATCAAGGGCGATGGGCGCTGCCTGTGCGTGGCGGCGGCCTCCATCGTGGCCAAGGTCGCAAGGGACCGGATGATGGTGCATCTGGATGCCAGTTTTCCGAACTACGGGTTTGCCCGGCACAAAGGATACGGCGTACCGCAGCATCAGGTGGCTCTGGAGCGCCATGGACCGACGGTTCACCACCGCATGAGCTTCAAACCGGTCAGGCTGGCAGCCGGCTCGTGAGGAAGGGCATGGCTTCGGGCGGTTTGTAACCAGCAACAAAAAAGCGGCCCCGAAAGGCCGCTTCTTCAATTCGTCAGCAGAGTAGACCGAACC
This sequence comes from Stappia sp. BW2, assembly GCF_008107695.1. Classification (GTDB taxonomy): domain Bacteria; phylum Pseudomonadota; class Alphaproteobacteria; order Rhizobiales; family Stappiaceae; genus Roseibium. The sequence goes on from NZ_VIRG01000066.1 coordinate 1,069,243, forward strand.
TAGTTCAGCCGCTCCTTCACCTGGTCGATGCTCTTGGCGAGGATGTCGTCGGCGACTTTGTCCTTCACCTTGGCGGCGAGGATTTCCTCAGCCGCAGCAATGGCAACGTCGGTAGCCTTGGCGCGGACTTCAGCGATTGCCTGGCTTTCGGCCTGTGCAATCTTGTCTTCCGCAGACTTGGTGCGGCGTGCGATCATTTCGTCCAGAGCCTGGCCGGTTTCGAGCGTCAGGCGCTCGGCTTCCGAGTTGGCTTCCGCAATGATAGCTTCGGCTTCGCCTTCGGCTTCGTGACGCTTGCGCTGATACTCAGACAAGAGAGCCTGGGCTTCTTCACGCATCTTGCGTGCGTCTTCCAGTTCCTTGCGGATCGTTTCGGCGCGGTCGTCAAGCGATCCGTTGATCTTGGCCGGTACCTTGACGTAGATGATCACGACGAAGAACAGGATAAGACCGATCAGGGCCCAAAATGTAGCGTCCATGACGGTCTCCTCAGTTCATCGCCGACTTGAGCGCCTTGTTCAGGTCGGTCTTGGTCGGAGCTTTGCCGATCAGCTGCTCGACGAGCGCTGATGCGGATTCTCCGGCAATGTCGCCGATCTGAGAAAGGGCATCGGTCTTGGTTGCGGCGATCTGTGCTTCAGCCTCTTTCAGCTTCCCATTCAGCTCGGCTTCCACTTTTTCGCGGCGAGCTTCGTGATCTGCCTTGAGCTTGGCCCGCGTTTCATGGGCAATGCCATGAGCCTTGTTACGGGCTTCGGCTAGCGCCTGCTCGTAAGCTGCGATCGCAGCGTCGGTTTCTTCCTTCAGCCGGTTGGCTTCGGAAATGTCACCGGCGATACGGTCCCGGCGGTCTTCCAGAATACCGGAGATCCGCGGAACGGCCACATTCTTCATGATCCAGTAGAACACGCCGAACGTGATCGCGAGCCACAAGAGCTGCGAAGCAAATGTGGTGCTGTCAAAAGGCGGGAAACCCGCGCCATGCTCTGCGGCCGGCACTTCTATGGCTTCGTGCATGCCTTCTGTGGTCGAGTGAGTTTGGCCTGCCATTTCCAGTCTCCTAAATCCGGCTAGGCGGCGCTAGAGCGCGCCGCCACCGGAGTCGCATCGGTAGTCGCTAAGAATTAGCGATTAAGCGAACAGGAGGATCAGAGCCACCAGCAGGGAGAAGATGCCCAGAGCTTCCGTCACGGCGAAGCCGAAGATCAGACGGCCGAACTGGCCATCAGCAGCGGACGGGTTGCGCAGAGCGCCTGCGAGGTAGTTACCGAAAATGTTGCCGAGGCCAATGCCTGCGCCGCCCATGCCCAGGCATGCGATACCGGCACCGATGTATTTTGCTGCTTCTGCTTCCATGACACGTGCTCCTAAATGGTGTTTGCAGATTGCTCACTCGCGGCGCAAAGGCCGTGTGATTGGGTTACCCTCAGTGTGAAGGATGAATGGCGTCGTTCAGATACATGCAGGTCAGAACGGTAAAGACGTATGCCTGCAGGAACGCGACCAGGAATTCCAGAGCCGTCAGGGCAACCGTCATTCCGAGAGGGAGAATGGATCCGAAGATACCAACCGCACCCATCGCGCTAAGGCTGACGATGAATCCGGAGAACACTTTCAGCGTTATGTGACCGGCAAGCATGTTCGCGAAAAGACGAACGGACAGGCTGATCGGACGCGAAAGAAACGAAATCACCTCGATCAGCGTCACGAGCGGGATCAGTGCCGCAGGCACGCCACTCGGAACGAAGAGCTTGAGGAACTTCATGCCATTTCTCATGAAGCCGTAGATGATCACGGTGAGGATCACCAGCATCGCCAGCGCGAAGGTCACGATGATGTGGCTGGTGACGGTAAAGAAGTACGGGAACATCCCGAAAAGGTTCGCGACCAGAACGAACATGAAGAGCGAGAACACGAGAGGGAAGAAGCGCATCCCTTCCGTTCCCGCCGCACTTCGTAAAGTCCCGGCTACAAACTCATACGCCATTTCCGAAATCGACTGCAGACGGGTCGGAACAAGTCCGCGGCCGCTGGTCGAGAAAATCAGGAATGCAGACGTCGCCGCCACGGTCAAAACCATGAACAACGAAGAGTTGGTGAATGAGAAATCCATGCCCCCGACTTCAATCGGGAATAGCGTCTGGATATGGAACTGATGGATCGGATCGTTCGCCACCGGCCAGCCTTCTTCGCTCGTTCATATCAATGCGCCAGAAGGCGCGACAAATTCTATTTCGATCTGTCGTTCTGAACGTCTTTTTCGCGCTGGACCTTGGCATCCGGCTGCTCGACGACACCGGCCGCGCGCAGAACGTTCAAGACCCCGGCTACGAAACCCAGTAGCAGAAAGACAATCAACCCGAAGGGCGATGTCCCAAACCACTGGTCGCCAACCCAACCAATCCCGGCCCCCACCAGCACACCGGCGATAAACTCCGAAGAGAGTTTCATTGCCTGCGCGTATCCGGATGAGCTGCTTTGAGACTTCCGAGCGGTCTTTTCTTCAACCACTCTTATGTCGTCAAGCTTCCGGTTCAATTGAGCCCGCCGCTCCGACAGACCCGCTTCCGGGGAACCAACCGTCCGATCCTTATTATCGCCGTTTTGCGAAGACATGTTCTTAAGTCCTCAGCTCGCGCCGACATGCTTGATCCGACAACTGGGGAGCCCCCTAAGCCGCGCGCACCATAGTCGGCACCTCATGTCGTGTCAAGAAGCCTGCGTCAAAGTCTATCTAATTGAAAAATAATATATTTTTTCGTTTAAGCCGATTCAGCCAGACCTAAGTTGCATAAGCTTTTCGCGGCAGTGCCGCACCAGACGCGATCTTAGCCAGTTTCCCGGAATCGCTCCGCCGTCTCCAGATCGACCGAAACAAGCTGGGAAACGCCGCGCTCGGCCATCGTCACACCAAAGAGGCGGTTCATGCGCGCCATGGTGATCGGATTATGCGTGATCACCACAAATCTGGTTTCCGTGCTCCTGGACATCTCGTCCAGGAGGTCGCAGTAACGCTCCACATTGGCGTCGTCGAGCGGCGCATCGACCTCGTCGAGCACACAGATCGGCGCCGGGTTTGTAAGGAACACCGCGAAAATCAGCGACATGGCCGTCAGCGCCTGCTCGCCGCCCGACAGCAGTGTCATGGTCTGCGGCTTCTTGCCGGGCGGACGGGCAATGATTTCCAGACCTGCGTCAAGCGGGTCATCGGAATCAACGAGCTGCAATTCGGCCGTACCGCCTCCAAAAAGATGTGTAAACAAGCGCTGGAAGTGGCCGTTGACGACTTCGAAGGAGGCCAGCAGTCGCTCCCTCGCCTCGCGATTGAGATTCGAGATCCCGGTCCGCAGGCGTCGAATCGCCTCGATCAGGTCATCACGCTCCGAGGTCAGCGTGGTTTTCTGATCGTCGATTTCACGCAGCTCCTCCTCCGCACGCAGGTTGACACCGCCGAGCCGCTCGCGCTCGGCCTTCAGCCGCTCCAGCTTGCGTTCCATGGCATCGGGATCGGGCAGCGGCGCGCCTTCCTTCAAGCCCGCGATCTCCGGCAACGCCGTTACCGCGACTTCCAGGTCCTCGTCGATGCGCCGTTCCAGGTTCTGCTTGCGGTCCCGGGCGGCTTCAAGGCGCTCCTCGGCGCGAATCTTCTCTTCCCTGGCTCCGGCCATCGCTTCCATTGCTGCCTTGGCCGCGCGGTCGACATCGGCAAGGTCCAGTTCCGCCTGTTGAAGCTGATCGTCCTTCGCCTTCTTGTCTTCCTCGGCCTTGGCAATGGCGGAAAACACGTCGCGGCGCTTGATCTCGATGTCCTCGGGCGCCTCGATCAGCTCGCCCCGCTCCTCTTCCGCTTCTTCACGCCGTTCCTGCAAAATGGAAATCTGCTGTGCGGCATTGGCAGCTCGCGTTTTCCAGCCGTCATATTCCCGGGCAATGGCTTCCAGACGCCGGTCGCGCATCTGCTGCTCACGGGCAAGACCTTCGGCCACCGCACGAGCTTCGGCCAGGGCACCGCGCGCCGCCGCGACCTGCGACTGCAGGTCCTCGATACGATCGCGGTAGCTGGTTCCGTCCGGCGCTTCTTCGAGACGTTCTTCGGCTTCGGCCAACTGTTCGCGCGCAAGTTCAGCCTCTTCGCCGAGGCGCTGTGCCCGGTCCTGTGCGGCTTCCAGCTTGGCAGCAAACTGCGAGACGGCCCGTTCCGCTGCCGCAAGAGCTTCACGCGCGGCCGCCGTCTGGCGTTGGCCGTCACGTACCTTGCCTCTGGCAAGTTGCTCCAGCTCGACCGCCTGACGCACCCTGGTCGCAGCGCTTTCCATTGCCTGCTGGCGATCCTCAAGATCACGCCGGGCCTGTTCGATTTCGTCACCAAGTTCGGCCAGGCGGTTCTTTTGCGCCAGGCGCTGTGCTGCCGGCGTCGGCGCATTGGCTGCAATCACGAAACCATCCCAGCGCCACAGGTCGCCTTCCACCGAAACGAGGCACTGGCCCGGCTTCAAGGATGTGCGCAGATCCGGACCCGCTGCCTGGTCGACAAGGCCGACCTGGCGCAGGCGGCGGCTCAGTTCGGCAGGCGCTTCCACCACTTCGGCCAGGCTGCGGGCCCCAGCCGGCAGCGCCGGGTCACCCTCATGAGACAGGACACCGCCCCAGCGCACAGCGGCAGCTTCTTCCAGAGAAGCATCCAGATCCTCGCCAAGCGCTGCGCCCAAAGCCGTTTCAAAGCCCTGCTCCACGCGGATCTGCTCGACAACCGGCGTATGATCCTGTTCGGAATGGACGTTCAGCACCTGCTCAAGCGTCCTGGCCTCGGTCTCAAGGCCTTGAAGCATCTGGCGGGCGTCGCCGACGGGACCACGGGCCGACTGTTCCTGCTCACGCGCTTCGCGGGTTGCGGTTTCGGCGTCTTCGGCGGCAGCTTCCGCCTCCAGAAGGGCTTCCTCCGCCACTTCCAGGGCTTCCCGGTTTTCGGTGACGCCGTCCTGCTCGGCCATGCGTTCGTTCAGTTCGGCAAGGGCCTTCTGGGCGTCCTGGGCCTGCGCGAGCAACCGGTCCGAGCGCTGACGGCTTTCGGCAACAGCGCGCTCCAACTGGCGGCGTTCGGCAGTCGCACGGGCCTCGGCTGCCGTCAGATCGGACAGCTGGCTTTCCAGGCTTCCGACAATCTCTTCAGCCTCGGCCACCTTTTCGCGGGCACTTTCGGTGCGTTCCTGCACCATCTCGTTTTCTTCCAGAAGCTCCGCGCGTTCTTCCGACAGGCGTTCCAGAACCTCATCGTTTTCAGACACCAAAGACTGTTCGCGCCGGATGTCTTCCGCCAGTTGCACCAGACGGCGCTCCAGGTCCTGAAGCTTTTCCTTCACACGCCGTTCTTCCGCGTCCAGTTCGTTGCGGGCAATAACAAGCCGCTGTAAAGCCGCGCCTGCCTTGGCCGCATCGTCGCGCAGTTCCGGCAGCTTGTGCGCCGCGATGGCCTGAATGCGGGCGCTTTCCGCCTGGAGGCCCGTTGCTTCATTCACCTGCTTCTGGGCTTCGGCAAAATGACTTTCCGCAACGCCCAGCGCATCACGCGCCTCGGTCCAGCGGATGTAGAGGATCGAAGCTTCGGCTCCGCGAATTTCAGAAGACAGGTTGCGGTAACGCGATGCCTGGCGCGATTGCCGGCGCAGATTGTCGAGCTGGCCGTCGATCTGGACAAGCACGTCTTCGAGCCGCTCCAGGTTCTGCTCGGCCGCGCGCAGGCGGATTTCCGCTTCGTGCCGGCGCGAATGCAGGCCGGAAATACCCGCCGCCTCTTCCAGAATCTGTCTACGGGAAGTCGGCTTGGCCGCAATCAACTCACCGATTTGGCCCTGACGCACCATCGCCGGCGACCTGGCGCCGGTGGAGGCATCCGCGAACAGCAACTGCACGTCGCGCGCGCGCACATCCTTGGCGTTGATCTTGTAGTTGGAGCCCTGCTCACGCTCGATCCGGCGGCTGACTTCCAGCGCATCGGCATCGTTGAAAGCGGCTGGTGCCGTGCGGTCCTGATTTTCAAGGTACAGCGTCACTTCGGCGGTATTACGCGCCGGGCGGTTCAGGCTGCCGGAGAAGATAACGTCGTCCATGCCGGACGCACGCATGTTCTTGTAGGAGTTTTCGCCCATCACCCAGCGCAGGGCCTCGACAAGGTTGGACTTGCCGCAGCCATTCGGCCCGACCACCCCGGTCAGGCCGTTGCCGATGATGAACTCCATCGGTTCGACGAAGGATTTGAAGCCGACGATACGGAGTTTGGAGAATTTCATTGGCGCCCGTGCCCCGTGGACACGGACACCTGAAGATCATGGGTTCGATCGAGGCAAACCGAACGGACCGGCGGGTTGACCGCCAGTCTAGAGGTTCGCGTCAATAAGTTTGCCCATCTCTTCAATCGAAAGCGCCCCCGAGTGCTTTTCGCCATTGATGAAGAACGTCGGGGTGGAATCTACGCCAAACTCGTTTGCGCCACGGTTTTTCACCGCTTCGATGGCATCAAGCAGGTCCTGGTTCCCCAAACATTCCTCAAAGGACTCTTTTGTAAAACCTATCTGCTTGGAAAAGTCGAGCATGGATTGGTACGGATTGTCGGTAAACGCCCAGGCTCGCTGCTGTTCGAACATGATGTCCACAATCTCGAAATATTTGTCGGCAGGTGCGCAGCGCGCCAGCATGAAGGCGCCTGCGGCAACCGGATCCAGCGGGAACTCGCGGAAAATAAAGCGAACCTTGCCGGTATCGATGTAGTTGGCCTTCAGGTCCGGATAGGTACGCTTGTGGAAATTGGCGCAATGACCGCAGGTCATGGACGCATATTCCACAATGGTGACCGGCGCGTTTTCTTCGCCTAGGATCTTGTCGCCCAAGGGGCCGGGCGTTACCAGCTCGGCCTCGTCTACGGTCTGCGCAAGAGCCAAGCTCGATCCGGCAAGGCAGAATGCGGCCATCGCCAGGGCAGTGGTTTTGAGAAACTGTCTACGGGTCTGGGTCACGAAGATCGTCCTGTCACAATAGTCAAGCGCTGCACCGGCCGGTGCATGGATCGAAGAATATCCTGACGGATATCCAAGCCGATCGGGTTCAATGGTACCGGGCCACCCTATGTGCCTTCAGCTGAACGCAGGATGAACCGTCTTGCTGCCTTCTCTGCCCTCTCGGACAGGCGGCGTCAACAAAGCTTATCAAATGCGGCATGAGCGAGGACGGTCAACCGCAGGGCCTCTTTGCCGCATTCCGGGCCATGATCAAGCGAAGGGTCGGGTAAACCGGCCATTTTCGGGAACAGACGTGACCGGAGAATTGTCCGCCGCCCCCCGTTTCACAGAGTTGTTATTGAAGGGACAGGCACAACCGCCTCACGCGGCATCGTCTGCCTGACGGGCGATGATCTGGGCACCAAGTTTTTTCAGCGCTTGCCGAAGGCGGTCGTTCTCGACGCCCTCCAGCCGCTCTTCAAGCTGACGTTCTTCGGACTGCGTCAGATCGCGCAAAGGCTTCTTGCTGACCGGCTGCTTCACCAGAACCGGTTTTTGCAGGATCTTGATGCGGCCAATGGCCCGCCAGCCGTAGAACGTGTTGATGCGTTCGATCACCTGCGCGCTGTCATGGGACAGCATCAGGGCTGTTGCGCCATCTGTGTGCACCACAAGCGTCGCCGGTTCCGGCGGCTTTTCCGGATCGCTGCGCTCGGGCTGGCGTGGCCAGATCAGCCTGTCCGGCTGTACGCGCGTGCCATACCGCTCGCCAACGATGTCGGCCCAGGCGGCAATGATGTCAACGGACGCAAAACCCCGTTTCCGGCAAACAGGCGTCATCGCCTTGCCGACAAGATCGGCCAGCGGTTTTGCCCCTCTCGAGGCGTGCACAGGGTTTGCCTTTGTAGCGCTAATAGCCTACCTCCTCATCCAGACAAACAGTCCGGTGATTTGCCGGTCAGTTTCCAGATTGGGGTGTTGTATCTCAATAGAATACGACAAAACGACGACGAATACTTACACCTAACTCACCGCACTGCCTATATCAGCCAAGTTGTCCCCAGGCTATCCAAGGCTTGCTGCTTCATGTCACCACCTGTTGTTCATCTGATCTCATGGCCTCTGCTTCCCCTTCCAGACTGCTTCTTGACTGGTACGACCGTCATGCCCGGCGCCTGCCCTGGCGGGTTTCCCCGGAAGACCGCAACCTGGGCGAAGTCCCGGATCCCTACCGGATCTGGCTGTCCGAAGTCATGCTGCAGCAAACCACAGTCGCCGCCGTCAAAGACTACTTCGAGAAGTTTACGCGACGCTGGCCAACCGTGACCGATCTCGCCGACGCTGCGGAAGAAGACGTCATGAAAGCCTGGGCGGGCCTTGGATATTATTCGCGGGCGCGCAATTTGAAAAAATGCGCTGAAACCGTTGCACGGGACCACAACGGCCAATTTCCTGAAGACGAAGTGGCATTGCAGAAGCTGCCGGGCATCGGCCCCTACACGGCCGCAGCCATCGCAACCATTGCCTTTGACCGGCACGCGGCTGTGGTTGACGGCAACGTGGAAAGGGTTCTGACACGTCTCTACGAGATCGAAACGCCGCTTCCGGACGCCAAACCGGAAATCAAGGCGAAAATGGCGGATCTGACGCCGGACAAGCGGCCCGGCGACTTTGCACAGGCTGTGATGGATCTCGGTGCGACGATCTGCACACCCCGCAAACCGGCCTGCGGGCTTTGTCCCTGGCGTTCCATCTGCCGGGTACAGTCGTCAGCCCTTGCCGAAACGCTGCCACGCAAGGCGCCGAAAAAGGAAAAGCCGACGCGTTTCGGCGCCGCTTTCGTGGCAGTCGACGCGGCAACGGGCGCAGTCTTGCTGCGCCGCCGCCCGCCGCGAGGGCTGCTGGGCGGAATGAGCGAAGTGCCAGGGACAGAGTGGGCGGAGGATTTCGATCTTGATCAGGCCCTCAGCCTTGCACCGTTTTCCGCGGATTGGCAGCAGCGCCCGGTGGAAGTGAAACACACCTTCACCCACTTCCATTTGCGGCTCACGGTCTACCGGGCCGATCTTGCGGCGGACGCCCTGCCGCCACTTGACGATGCCTGGTGGTCGTCCCCGGAAGTCATTGAAAGCGAAGCACTTCCCACGGTGATGAAAAAAGCGCTGGCTGCCGCTGTCGAACGGCCGCGGAAATAGTTCTTTCCCGGCTCAAGAAAACAGTTGCAGTTTACCCGGATTGGCTGTTGATCAGCGAACACGTTTGCTGGATCTGAGCCCCCATGTTCACCTATTCCTATGACGCACTCTTTTCTCAAAAAGACTGCGATGAAATCATCCGCCAGAGCCTGGCGGAAGCCCAGGACACAGGTGGCCTTGTCGGTGGCAAGCAGCAGGGTGAGATCCGCCGCGCGCGCATAAGCTGGCTTGATGACGAAGGCACCGCCGGCTGGGTCATGAACCGTGTGATGATCGCTGTGGCCAAAGCCAACCGTGAGGCCTTCGATTTCGATATCACCGAGTTTCGGGAAAAACTTCAGGTCGCCATCTACGATGAAAGCGAAGAAGGCCATTACGACTGGCATTCGGATGTCGGCGAAGGCCCTATTGCCCAGTTCCGCAAGGCGACCATCGTCACCCAGCTTTCACCGTCGGACACCTATGAAGGCGGAGCGCTGGAAATCAGCCTCGGGCACAAGGTGATGGCTGCCTCGCGCGATCAGGGCTGCGCAACGCTGTTTGCCAGTTTCATGCTGCACAGGGTGGTGCCGGTGAGCAAGGGAAGCCGGTATTCCCTCACCTGCTGGAGCCATGGTCCCCGCTTTCGCTGAGTCCCGCTGCGGATTTCCGCGCAATCTCTCGCTTGTCCAAACGATTGGGCGAACGTCCGTTCAACTGCCCGCCGTCATCGACCGGCAACAAACAGACACTATGAAGATCCTGATTTGCTCGCCCGGAAAAGTCTTGCAATCTCTTTGCCTTACATGGAGGTATCCGAGGCCGGTTTCATTTTGCTGCTTTGGGGTATAACCAGTGGAAGTAGCAACTCAAGGTGCCATGGCCCCTTGCGCCTGAAGTGAATTACCCTAGAATGATTCTAAACAATAATCGATTTCCAAGAAGGAGGCTCTGCCGTGAAAGGGAACGAAAAAGTCATTGAGCGCCTGAACGAAGCTCTGTTTCTGGAGCTTGGCGCCATCAACCAATATTGGCTTCACTACCGCCTCCTGAGCGATTGGGGCTTCGCGCGCCTTGCCAAGAAGGAACGTGAAGAATCCATCGAGGAGATGCAGCACGCCGACAAGCTGGTCGACCGCATCATCTTCCTTGAAGGCCATCCGAACATGCAGAAGGTTGCACCGCTGCGGATCGGGCAGAACATCAAGGAAGTGCTGGAATCTGACCTTGCCGGCGAATATGACGCCCGCACGTCCTACGCCAAGTCTCGCGACATCTGCCGTGAGGAAGGCGACTATGTCTCCATGCAGCTTTTTGAAGAGCTGCTGTCAGACGAGGAAGGCCATATCGACTTTCTGGAAACCCAGCTTGAGCTTCTGGAAAAGATCGGTGTCGAGCGCTACGGCATGCTGAATGCCGCTCCGGCCGACGAAGCCGAGTAAGACCTCAAGCCGCGATTTTCCAAGCGATGATGAAGCCGGTGCAGCACTGCACCGGCTTTTTTTGTTCGGTGTGTTAAACGCGTGTGACGTCAGGCGGCGCGCATTGTCACTTTCGTGGCGTGCGCTCGTCTGATGAAACGCCTTCGCCGTTCAAGACGCCTTACTGGAACGCCGTTTCGGTGAAACTGCGCAGCTTGCGCGAATGAAGGCGCTCGGCGGTCATGTCGCGCATTTTCTCCATCGCCCGGATGCCGATCTGAAGATGCTGGGCGACCTGGCGCTTGTAGAAGTCGGTTGCCATGCCCGGCAGCTTCAGTTCGCCGTGAAGTGGCTTGTCCGAGATGCATAGCAACGTGCCGTAGGGCACGCGGAAACGGAACCCGTTGGCGGCGATGGTCGCCGATTCCATGTCGAGCGCGATGGCACGGGACTGGGAGAACCGCTTGACCAGTTCCGGCTGGTCCCAGAGTTCCCAGTTGCGGTTGTCGAGCGAAACGACGGTTCCCGTGCGCATGACGCGCTTCAGTTCGTAGCCATCGATGCCGGTGATTTCCGCAACCGCGTCTTCCAGGGCCACCTGCACTTCCGCCAGCGGCGGGATCGGCACCCAGATCGGCAGGTCCTGGTCGAGAACATTGTCCTCGCGCACATAGCCATGGGCCAGAACATAGTCGCCAAGCGTCTGGCTGTTTCTGAGGCCTGCGCAGTGCCCCAGCATCAGCCACACATGCGGCCGCAGAACGGCGATATGGTCGGTGATGGTTTTGGCGTTGGACGGCCCGACGCCGATATTGACCATGGTGATGCCGCTGCCGTCGGCCCGTTTCAGGTGATAGGCCGGCATTTGCGGCAGCTTTGTCAGCTCTTCGCCATCCGGCTGGCTCTGGCCAGCCTCCAGCACCACGTTGCCGGGAGAAACGAAGGCCTCATAACCACTGTCCGGCTGCAACAGCAGCTCTTTGGACATGCGGCAGAATTCGTCGATGTAGAATTGATAGTTCGTGAAAAGCACGTAGTTCTGGAAGTGCTCGGCTTTGGTTGCCGTGTAGTGCTGCAGGCGGTGCAGGGAATAGTCGACCCGCGGCGCCGTGAACGAGGCAAGCGGCATGACCCCGTCGGCCGGATCATAAGTGCCGTTGGCAATGGAATCGTCCATCACGGTGAGGTCCGGCAGATCGAACATATCCGCCAGGGGACGATCGAGGTTTGCTGCTGCCGCGCCGCCTTCCACGTGCGTGCCGTCATAAAAGGCGAAGTGCAGCGGGATCGGCATGTCGCTGTCGCCAATCTGGATCGGCACGTCATGGTTTTTCATCAGCAGTGACAGCTGGGACACCAGATAGTGCCGGAACAGGTCCGGACGGGTGATCGTCGAAGCGTGAGTGCCCGGCCGGGAGACGAAACCGTAAGACAGGCGGCTATCCAGCCGGACGTGGCTGTCGGTCACGATCCGCACCTGCGGATAGAAGGCGCGCACGCGGCCGTCGATTTCCCTGCCTTCCAGCAGATCCTGAAAATGCTTGCGCAGAAAGGCGGTGTTGGATTCAAAAATCTCGATCAGCCGGTCGACCGCCTTGTCGGCGTCGGTAAAGACCTCAAGCGGATGGGAAGGCGCATGCCGGACCCTGCGGGCGGCTTGATGAAACATGTTCTTGTTTGAGTTGGACACAAACTGTCTCCTTATTGTTCTTATGGGTTCACAGTCCCGCTAACGCTTCCCGTGGTCAATAGATCTACCATCGGATTTTGAATTTTTTTTCGCAGAGAGAAAATTTCTGCAAAAGACCCTTCGCGTGGCATTTGAGCAGGCTTTCCCAAAGCGTTGCAAGCGGCTAAGCTTCGGCTGATTTCTGACCTGGAGTTTCCCATGAAAAACACTGTCCTGACCCTTGCGGTTGCCGTTTCCTCCCTGATTGGCGCAGGCGTCTCCGCCCTTGCCGACAATCTGCCGGATCTTGGCGGCCGGGACGTCGTTATCGCCACGGAAAATACCTACCCGCCGCTGCAGTTCGTCGATCCGAAGTCCGGCGAGGCAATCGGCTGGGAATATGATGCCGTTGCCGAGATCGCCAAACGGCTGAACCTGAACGTCACTTTCGAGAACACCAGTTGGGACGCCATGATCCCCGCCATATCGGCCGGCGAATACGACATGGCGATGAACGGTATCACCATTCGCGCCGACCGCGCCGAGCAGGTGGACTTTTCAGTCCCCTATATGCGGTCCGAAATGTTCATGCTGGTCCGCGCCGACGAGGACCGGTTTACCGACGCCAAGGGCTTTGCTGCCAATAGCGATTTTCTGGCCGGCGCCCAGCCGGGCACCACACCGTTTTATGTGACCGTCTATGAAGTGCTGGATGGCGACGAAGCCAACCCGCGCATCAAGCTGTTCGAAACCTTCGGAGCCGCGGTTCAGGCGCTGAAGACTGGTGACGTCGATCTGGTTCTGACCGACAGCACCGGCGGCCAGGGTTACGTTTCGACCAACCCGGACACCTTCAAGCTGATTGGCGACCCGATGGGCTCGGAAGACTTCGGCTTCATCTTTCCGAAGGGCTCGGACCTGATCGAACCGGTCAACGCGGCCATTGCCAGCATGCGCTCCGACGGCACGCTGGATGCCCTCAACAAGAAGTGGTTCTTCGACTACAAAGCCGCTCAGTAAAGCCAATCTCCGTCCGCAGGCGGCTGGACTTTCCAACCCACGGCCGGTATCCGGGCTGTTCTTAGCCCCGATGCTGGCCGTTTTCGTTTGAACCGCCGTAAACACCGCTGGAGCCCAGACCAAGCCATGTTCCGCAACAAGAGACCGTCCGGCGCGCCCAAGGAAGACTTCCCCTACTGGCTTGTGGTTGCCGTCGGTGTCGCGGCCTTTCTGTTGTTCCAGATTGCGACCAACAATATCTATTCGCAGGTCATGGCAACGGTTTCACGCGGTATCGGACTGACGGTCTTCGTAACGCTGGTCGCCTTCTTTTGCGCCTCCGTGCTCGGGCTGCTGCTGGCACTCGGTTCGCTGTCCGGATCGATTGTCTTGCGGCAGACAGCGCGATTCTACGTCGAAATCGTGCGCGGTATGCCGATCATCGTGCTGCTGCTCTATATCGCCTTTGTCGCGACCCCGCTGTTCATCGGGGCAGTCAACGCCATTCTGGAGCCCTTGGGGCTGGACCTTCTGCGCACCCGGGATTTTCCGCTGCTCTGGCGGGCGGTTCTTGCACTGACAATCGGTTACTCGGCCTTTATCGCCGAGGTTTTCCGGGCTGGTATCCAGGCCGTCGACAAGGGCCAGATCGAGGCAGCCGAAGCACTTGGCATGAACGGCTGGTTGCGCTTCCGCCTCATTATCTTCCCGCAGGCGCTGAAGACCATTCTGCCACCGCTCGGCAATGATTTCGTCGCCTTGATCAAGGACAGTTCGCTGGTGTCGGTTCTGGGGGTCGCGGATATCACCCAGCTCGGGAAGGTCTATGCGGCAGGCTCCTTCCGCTATTTCGAGACCTATAACGTCGTCGCCCTCATCTACCTGATGATGACGATCACGCTTTCGCTGGCCCTGCGCAAATTTGAACGGACACAACAGATCCAGGAGCGCTAAGGTTTTCTCCGACGACCTCCCCTCCTGCTCCTCATCCTGATGAGGGTTACGGGGGGGGGGGGCGGCTATTTGCAGCGAGACGGAGATTTGCATGCGTTCCTTTGAAGACATCGAAGCTCTGGCCGCAGAGAAAAAGGGCGGACCGGAGGCGCTCAACGCTCTTCTCGCAGAGCATGACGCTCCCAAAACGGTGGAGGACCTGGAGAGGATCGGTGACGACCGCTGGCTTGCCATGTTCACCAGATGCGTCTTTCAGGCCGGGTTCAGCTGGAAAGTGATCGATCAGAAGTGGCCGGGCTTCGAAGAGGCCTTCGAGGGCTTCGACGTCGCCCGCCTCGCCTTCTTGCCCGACGAAGCGTTCGAGGAACTGCTGGGCGACAAACGCATCGTGCGCAATGGCGCCAAGATCCGGTCCGTTCAGCAGAACGCGATTTTCCTGAAGGAGCTTGGCAGGGAACACGGCAGCGCAGCCAAATTTTTCGCGCATTACCCGGTGAACGACCAGATCGGTCTGATGGAGCTGCTCAAGAAGCGGGGCAGCCGGCTCGGCGGCAACACCGGGCAAATCGCTTTGCGCTTCATGGGCAAGGAAAGTTTCGTCCTCTCCGGCGATGTGGTTAACGCCCTCATCCGAGAAAATGTCATAGAGAAGGACTCCCTGTCGAAAAAAAATCTGAATGCGATTCAGGCTGCTTTTAACGAATGGAAAGCAACTTCCGGTCGCAGTCTGAACGAAATCAGCAGAATTCTGGCCTTTTCGGTCGGGACAGGTCATTAACTTCTCATTCAGCTTTTACGATTGTAAACAAAGCTTTGATTCAAAGGGAATTTTTGTTTCGATCGCTTAACCGCTGGTTTACCAAACCCGGTAACCATGACACTCGAAATTGCGTGAGGTATTGCGTCGCAATGAGTGTACTGCGTACCGGGGTGTCCACCGTGGCACCCCGTCTATCCAATGAACCGGAAGCCGGTGCTTCCTGGCTAAACACGATCCTGAAGGGCGACTGCGTAGCCGCCCTTGAGAAACTGCCGTCCCGTTCTGTGGACCTGGTCTTCGCGGATCCGCCCTACAACCTTCAGTTGGGTGGCGATTTGCACAGGCCGGATCAGTCAAAGGTGGATGCCTGTGACGATCACTGGGACCAGTTCGAAAGTTTTCAAGCCTATGACGCTTTCACCCGGGCCTGGCTTCTGGCCATTCGCCGGGTCATGAAGGCGGATGGCTCGCTGTATGTGATCGGCTCCTATCACAACATCTTCCGTGTCGGCGCGATCCTGCAGGATCTCGGCTTCTGGATCATGAATGATATCGTCTGGCTGAAGTCCAACCCGATGCCGAACTTCCGTGGCAAACGGTTCACCAATGCCCACGAGACCATGATCTGGGCGGTGAAGTCGAAAGATGCGAAGCCGACCTTCAACTACGACGCTCTGAAGACGTTCAACGAGGACCTTCAGATGCGCTCCGACTGGCATCTGCCGCTGTGCACCGGTGCCGAGCGGTTGAAGGGCAAGGACGGACAAAAGGTGCATCCGACCCAGAAACCGGAAGCCCTGCTCTACCGTGTTCTGACGGCCTCCTCCAAGCCGGGAGACGTCGTGCTCGACCCGTTCTTCGGAACCGGCACCACCGGTGCCGTCGCCAAGAAACTCGGCCGTCACTTCGTCGGGGTGGAGCGTGAGCAGGACTATATCGACGCGGCCACGGCGCGTATCTCGGCCATCGAGACGGGTGACGCCGCATCGCTGGAAATGCAGCAGGGCAAGCGGGCCCAGAAGCGCATTCCGTTCGGCACGTTGCTGGAGAGCGGACTGTTGCAGCCGGGCACGGAACTCAGCTGCCCGAAAGGCAAACATCTTGCCATCGTGCGTGCGGACGGCTCACTCAAGTCCGGCGACCATACCGGGTCGATCCACAAGGTCGGTGCCCTGGTACAGGGGCAGGAAGCCTGCAACGGCTGGACGTTCTGGCACATAAACGAAGGCGGAAAGACGTCACCTATCGACGATCTCCGCAAGGAAATCAGATCCCGCCTGCAGGCATAAGCAGGCACTCCAAAGAGGAGACTTCGCGTTCCCCGCGAAATCCACTTAGCCCCGTTTCCCAGAAAAGGAGACGGGGTTTTCTTTATTTACGGCAGGAATATTGGCCCGATCAGGCCGTCACGCATTTCAGGTCAGGCGCCCAGACATCGAGCCACTCCCGGATTTCCACCGCGCCGAGGGGTGGTGAGAAGTAGAACCCTTGAAACAGCCGGCAGCCACAGTTTTCCAGGAACTCCAGTTCCGCGCGGGTTTCCACTCCCTCGGCCAGAACATCCAGTCCCATATTCTGGGCCATCGCCAGCATGGCACCCGCAATCCTCTGCATCTTCGGACTTTTGTCGAGGCCGGAGACGAACGACCGATCTATCTTCAAGGTCGCGACAGGTGTTTCGATTAAGGTGGCGATGGAAGAGTGACCCGTGCCGAAATCGTCAAGCGCCAGAGCAAAACCGGCCTGTTCCAGATTGCGGCACTGGGCGATCAACCCCTGGTCCGACTGTTCGAACAGGATTGATTCCAGAAGTTCCAGTTGAATATCGCCGGGTGTCAGGCCCGCGTCATCAAGTTCGCTCTGCAAAATCGCGGCAAACTGCTCCGATCTGAGGTTCGATGCGGTCACGTTCAGGGAGAGTTTGCCGATATCCTTGCCCTCAGCCTTCCACTCTGCGAAATGCGTGAAGGCCTTGCGGCGCACCTGGCGGTCGATTTCCGACATGATATTCGCCCTGGTCGCCGTTTCCAGGAAGCGGGCCGGCGGCAGCACCCCTTCCATCTCGGTCTGCCAGCGGGCGACAACTTCCAGGCCGCAAACCTGGCCCGTCATGCTGTTTATCTGCGGCTGAAAGTAGGGAACGAACTGACTGAGTTTCAGCCCCTCCTCAATCAGCGAGACGAGCCTGCTGGTCTCCTCATGCCGCCGGATCATTTCCTTTGACAGCACTTTGACGGACGACCTGGTCGTCTTGGCGTCGTAGAGCGCGATATCGGAATGCGCGATCAATCTGTCGGCGTTCTGGACTTGGCCGGGGTGGAACAGCACGATGCCTATGCTTGCCGTAACCTGACAGTTCTGCCCGTTGTAGCGGATCGGCATGGAGATCTCGTCCAGCAGGCGCAGCGCCATGGCATAGAGCTCTTCCCTGTCCGGGGGAGCCGCCAGAAACAGTGCGAATTCATCACCGCCGAGGCGCGCTGGAAGATCGTTCGGACCGGAAAAAGATGTCATTGCCTCCGCTGTCCGCATGAGGATCATGTCGCCTGCGGAGTGGCCGAAATTGTCGTTGATCGACTTGAACTGATCCAGATCGATATGCAGCAGGGCAAAAAGTTGCCCTTTGTTCGGCAAATGCAACACGTCTTCCAGGCGGCGGTGCAGGGCTCCCCTGTTGGCGATTTCCGTCAACGGGTCCTGGGAGGCCTTCTTTTCCGCTTCAATCTTCGCCGCCTTGAGTGCGGAGGCCATTTTCTGACTGTCTTCCAGAAGCGTGCGCTGCGCTTCGAAGGAATAGAAAAGGTCGATGGAAAAATCGTTCGGTTTGAAGTCTGCTTCCGTCAGCTTGAAACGTTCCACGACCTTGGACAGGTGGAGGCCGAAAGACAGATCCAGGAAAATCGTGTCCTCGTCCGCGCCGGCCAATGCAAACCCGCGGAACTGTACCGGCTCGCCGTCTCGCAGATGCGCCCGCAGAACCAGTTTTGTGCCGAGCCTCTCGCGGATATCTGCGATAGACCTGACGTTTCGCGGTCGTTCCACCGTGAAAACGTCAAAGAGATCCGCCTCCAGAATGCCTGTCCCCAGGACCCTTTCCAGTGTTGGGCCAAGGCCTTCGATCCGTCCGCGACTGTCCAGCACGACATGCATGGGAAAAAGCATGTTGATGGCCTTGCCGCTCAGATCGAGTTTGGATGAAGTCAAATTCAGGCCCCGGTGCTGGAAGGTTGTGGCGCTTTGTCGAGAATCCTGACTTCGAAAATGTCGTGATCGCACTGCTCGGATTTCGCCGCGACCTGGCTAACCTCAATGTGCTCACCGGTCTCCGAGGCTAGGCCGTGCAGAAGGCCGATCACCATCGGCGCCAGTCCTTCGCGCTCGGAATAGTAATGCAGAATACAGGATCCATCGTCCCTCTGCTCTACCTCAAAGGAAGGCGGTTTCAGATGAGGCATCGTCAGGAGGATGCGGTCGTGCATGTCGTCGAGCCCCTTCAACTGCTCGATGAAGGAATTGCCGGCAAGCCGCATGAGATTGCCGAAATGCGAAGCACCCGCAAAGTCAACCCAGTATCTGCCGAAAATGGCCATGACATCCGCCAAGGGAAGACCGGTGAAGCCGCAGATGGCATCAATCAGTTTGTAAGTGATGGCATCGTCGTAACTCGACATTCGTTCGAATTCGAGTTGATCCAGGCCCGCGGTTTCACAAATGCTTTGCCAAGCCTCAGGTCCATGATTTTCCGTAACGAAGCTACGAATGCCTTCGTTCAGCATTCCGTACATCTGGTGCCCCCCAGGATTTTATAGTGTGATTATACGAATTTGCTTAAAGCCGCTCTAATCTGCTCCAGCCATATTTCTGCTTTTAAGTCTCATCTTGAGTTTATTTTACTACTTTTTCGCGAACTTCTTTAACATTATCACTCCAGGTTTCTTCTTTCCTCAGAAGACCATCCGGAGAAATAACAGGAAATACGTTTATTCCCCTACGCAGCCTAACGCGGACGTACTTCTTCGGGTGATTTTCCGGCATGTCAACAGAAGCCCGTCGAGGGGGCACCTTGCATGTCACAGATCCTGGACCGCCGCCGGACAGACATCTTGCAATCGCCCTCCAATCCCGCCATCCTTTGCGTTCAAACGAGCGTTCATGGGAGGAACGGGTTCAGGGTTTGAAACCGGCTGAAAGTGCCGGAGGCCTTTGGACCGCTGATCGCGACAATGAAGGATCACGTCGAAACAGTTTTACGAACCGTGCAATCCGCGTCCGCGCCTGCGCTCTCCCGGATCGCGGCGTCCTGGCGTAGATCCATCGACAAATATGGGCTGGATCCAGCCACCGGCAAGCCTCCTCAGCGCCTCGGCGACGACCAGCTTTGCCAGCGCCTGGAAGAGACGGGGGCTTTCCTGACGATCGCAGCCTCCAAGCTGGATCAGCTTTTCGGCCTGGTCGGTCAGTCCGGCTGCACGGTTCTTCTGACCGATGCGGACGGTGTCATCCTCGACCAGCGCTGCACCTCCGCCGACGCGGATACCTTTCAGGACTGGGGCTTGAGCAAGGGGACCAACTGGAGTGAGGCCGCCGTCGGAACCAACGGAATCGGCACCTGCCTCGCCGAAGAACGCAATCTCATCGTCCACCGGCAGGAGCACTTTCTGGCACGCAACGTCGGCATGAGCTGCATGGACGCGCCAATCTATGGCCCGGACGGACGGCTTGCCGGGGCCCTGGACGTCTCCTCCGCACGGTCCGACCAGACGGAAGCCTTCAACCGGCTGATTGCCGCCATGGTCTCGCAGACAGCAAGACAGATCGAGATCGAGACCTTCCGAGCCGCCTTTCCCGGAGCCCGTATCATTGTCGCCGATGGCGAGAGCACAGACAACGCGATGCTGCTCGCGGTCGACGGCGACGACATCGTGCTTGGCGCGACTCGCGCTGCCAGAAAGGCCTTCGGGCTTGGCGCAAGCGGCCCTCTGAAACCCCTGCCCGCTTCCGATCTGCTTGGCCGGGAGGATGGTCCGAGCGGTTTTGAAAAGGCTGAAAGGGCAGCCGTCATCCGTGCCCTGACGCGGGCCGGTGGCAATGTCTCCGAAGCGGCCCGCGCGCTCGGCATCGGCCGGGCAACCCTTTATCGGCGTATGAAACGGCTCGGCGTCGACTGAAATCGCGGCCAACCTGTCTCAGAACTGAGACACATGCCGCACAGTTACACATTCCCCCATCTATCGCCGCGCGACCTCCTCCCGCACAGTCTGCCCATTCCCGGTGGAGGACCGGGACCTTCGGTCAGTTGCAGCTTCGGTTGGCTGACTGCCGATCTTGTGGAGGACCCCAGATGAACCAGATGCCAAGCTTTAACGTCGACACGACGTCTCCGTTCAAATCCCGGTACGACAACTACATTGGCGGCAAATTCGTTGCCCCGGTCAACGGACGGTATTTCAACAACATCACACCGATTTCCGGCAATACGGTCTGCGAAATCGCCCGCTCCGACGCCGCCGACGTGGATCTGGCGCTGGATGCCGCACATGCGGCCAAGGATGGCTGGGGTCGGACCCCGGCAGCGGAACGCGCCAATATCCTTTTGAAGATCGCCGATGTCATGGAGCAGAACCTCGATATTCTGGCCAAGGCGGAAACCTGGGACAACGGCAAGCCGATCCGTGAGACGACAGCCGCCGACATTCCGCTTTCCGTCGATCATTTCCGCTATTTTGCCGGTGTCCTGCGCGGCCAGGAAGGATCGATGTCGGAGATCGACAACGATACGGTCGCCTATCACTTTCATGAACCGCTCGGCGTTGTCGGCCAGATCATTCCGTGGAACTTCTCCATCCTGATGGCAGCCTGGAAACTGGCTCCGGCACTTGCCGCCGGCAACTGCATCGTCCTGAAGCCGGCTGAGCAGACACCGGCCGCGATCATGGTGCTGGCAGAGCTCATTGGTGGCCTGCTGCCGGATGGAGTTCTCAACATCGTCAACGGCTTTGGTGCGGAAGTCGGCGCGCCGCTCGCAAAGTCCAACCGCATTGCGAAGATCGCCTTTACCGGCTCGACCCAAACCGGCCGGATGATCATGCAGTACGCGACCGAGAACCTCATCCCGGTGACGCTGGAGCTCGGCGGCAAGTCGCCGAACGTCTTCTTCTCCGACGTCATGAGCCAGGACGATGCGTTCCTGGACAAGGCCATCGAGGGCTTTGTTCTCTTCGCATTCAACCAGGGCGAAGTCTGCACCTGCCCCAGCCGGGCGTTGATCCAGGAAGACATCTACGAAGCCTTCATCGAGCGAGCGATTGCCCGTGTGAAAGCCATCAAGCAGGGTGATCCGCGCTCCATGGAAACCATGGTCGGCGCCCAGGCCAGCCGTGAGCAGCAGGACAAGATCCTGTCCTATCTGACCATCGGCGTCGAAGAAGGTGCGGAAGTGCTGTGCGGCGGCGCGGAAGCCAAGTTCGACGGCGACCTTTCCGGCGGCTTCTACGTTCAGCCGACCATCCTGAAGGGCCACAACAAGATGCGGGTCTTCCAGGAGGAAATCTTCGGTCCGGTCGTTTCGGTCACCACGTTCAAGACCGACGAAGAAGCCCTGGCGATTGCCAACGACACCATGTACGGCCTTGGCGCCGGAGTATGGTCCCGTGATGCCAACCGCTGCTACCGGTTCGGCCGCGCTATCGAGGCGGGCCGCGTGTGGGTGAACAACTACCACGCCTACCCGGCCCATGCGGCCTTCGGTGGCTACAAGCAGTCCGGTATCGGTCGCGAAAACCACAAGATGATGCTGGATCACTATCAGCAGACCAAGAACATGCTGGTCAGCTACAACCCGAACAAGCTCGGTTTTTTCTAAAGGCTACCGAGGTTACACGACCTTGTTCTGGCAGTGACGCGGGGCAGCCTTCGACAGAGGGCTGCCCCGTTCTCCGTTCAAGGCCCCTAACCTGCGGCTTCATCGTAATAACTCTTCAGCAACGCCTTCCAGCAAGTCTGCCAGCGCCTTCGGTTCGCTCACCATCGCATCCTGCCCGGACGCGATCTGCGAGACCGGCCAGCCTTTGGCTTGCGCGCGAGCCAAGGCGACTTTTGCAGGCGGATAGGGCGGGTCTGTGCATTCAATGTAGTGAGCCGGAAGGCCGTTTCCGACCAGGTGTTTCAGCTCCAGGGCTGTGGTGAAGGTCTGGAACGGATGCTGGGTCAGCTGCGGTGTCCGCGTTCCCGCAGAATGTTTGCCAGACGCGACCAGCACCAGCCGCCATGCCAGACACCATGCCAGACGCCATGGACACAAACAAAGGTCCGGTGTTTCAAGTCGCCCTCCCCGATCCAGCGCCTATTCGGCAGCTTCCGCCGCCTTCTGGAAATCACGCCGTTCCTTCAGTTTGTGACCGACTTCGACGATGGCTTCCAGCGCGGGAACGAGATCCTGGCCGAGGTCCGTCAGCTCATATTCGACCGACGGCGGCGATGTCGGCCGGACATGGCGCAACAGGATGCCGCGCCCTTCCAGTTCTGAAAGGCGTTGTGACAGAACCTTGCCGGAAACAGGGGGAATATCCGCCTTCAGCTCGTTGAAGCGGCGCGGACCTGCGCGCAGGTTCCAGATAACGTTGGGCGCCCAGGCGCCGGAAATCACCTTCATGCACTGGGTCAGACTGCAGGGTTGCGGCGGCTTCGGGCTGAGGTTCTTGCGCATTTTCAATGCCATGGGCACCACACGATCTTTAAAGTTCCAAGGTCACGCGGGAACCATCAGGTTTCTGCCCGGTAACTCAATAATTCAAGTTACCAATAGAAACCTGCTTGTCAATGGTGACCTAAGATTACACCTTCCAGGCATCGATATGAACCAAGGAGCCAATCGATGAAACTGTTCTACAAACCCGGTGCCTGTTCCATGGCTGCTCATCTCATTCTCAACGAAGCGGGAGCCACCTACAGTCTCGAAAAAGTGGATACATCTGCGGGCTTGACGGAAACCGGCGCGGTTTACGACGAGACCAATCCGCGCGGCTACGTACCGGCACTGCGGTTTGAAAACGGCGACGTCCTCACGGAAAACGTCGCGATCCTGCATTGGCTTGGCGAGCAATATCCGGACTTTGCCTCCGATAGCGCCGGCAAACCGCTCGACCGGTTCCGCGTCCTGGAATTGCTCAGCTTCCTGTCCTCCGAACTGCACAAGGGGTTCAGTCCGTTCTTTTCCGGCAAGGAATTTTCTGAAGCAGACGCGGCTGATAACCTGGCCAAGCTGAAGATCAGGCTCGGACAGTTCGATGCCCTGCTGGCCAAGGGCGGCGACTATCTGCTGGGTGATAGCTTCTCCGTTGCAGATGCCTACGCCTTTGTCATCCTGAACTGGACCAACTTCATCGGCGTATCTCTTGGCGACTGGCCGAAGACGGCAGCCTATGTCGAGCGCATCCGTGCCCGTCCGGCGGCCCAGAAGACCCTTCAGGAAGAAGGTCTGGCGGCATGAGCAGTGCCTTGGCTGCGCTGGAAAAGGTCATTTCCGACTATTTCGATGCGCTTTATCACTGCGATACCGACCTGTTGCAGCAGGTGTTTCACGAGCGGGCGATCTACGCCACTGCAGACGAAACACCCCTGCTCTACCGCACGATGGCCGAATATGTGCCGGTCGTCGCCGCCCGTCAGTCGCCGGCGTCCCGGGGCGAGGAGCGCCGCGATGTCATCGATGAAATCCAGTTTGCCGGCGATAACACGGCCTTTGCCAGGGTTCGCTGCTCGATCGGCAGTAACGATTTCACCGACTTCCTGACATTCGTGCGTGACGAGGACCGCTGGCAAATCATGGCGAAGATCTTTGAAATCCGGCCCCGCACCGAAGGAGCGACCTGACATGCCTTACGTGAATATCCAGGTGACCCGTGAAGGGGTGACCGCAGAGCAGAAAGCCCGGCTTATCAAGGGCGCGACGGACCTTCTGGTCGATGTGCTCGACAAGACCCCCGCAACCACCTTCGTGGTGATCGAGGAAGTGGACCTTGAGAACTGGGGCGTCGGCGGCCTGCCGGTGGCAGACTACCGGGCAAGGCAGCTGGAGAAACAAAGCTGAGCAAACCAAATGAAGCCGGGATCTCCCGGCTTCTTTCTTTGGGGTGCTGCTCAACTGGACGTCACGCAATAAGCACAAAGACGATTTCCAGTTGCCCAAACGCCTCCGGAGTGGTCTGCCTGGGAAGACACATCGACATCAAAGCAGTTCACACATGCCCCGCACACTTTATCAGGACATACTCGGCCCCGACTTCGCAAAGGTTCCGGAACAGATTCGCTACATGCACAGTTTTGCGCGAGTGGCGCGTGGAATCGCTGATGTCAGCAGAGGCACTTCCCTGGCAGCCAGACTGATCTGCCGGCTGGCGAAGTTCCCGGAAGCCCGGATGGGTGTTCCGGTCGAGACCAGCTTTGAACCTATCGCGGGTGGAGAGCGCTGGACGCGGCGGTTTGACAGGCAGCCATTCCAAACCGACATGATGGCCGGAAACGGCGAAGCCTATCCCTGCATGCTGGAGCGTCTTGGCCCCTTCCTGTTCAAGATGCAGGTGAGTGCGACCGAACAGGGTATCGACATCACTCCGGCGGAAGTTTCACTCGGTCCTCTATCTCTGCCGCTGCCCCTTGCTCCGAGAGCGGTCGGGCGCGAACGTGTTGTCGATGGCAGGTATAGTTTCAGCGTTGAGGTGACCTTCCCGCTGATCGGGAAGGTCTTCGGCTACAACGGCCGGCTGGAGCCGGCCGTTCTGATCGATGACGCGGAAGCCGTCTAAGCGGTTCACTCAAATCCCACCAGCGCCTTGCGGCGCTTGCCGACGGATATCGATAGGCGGTCATTGGCCTGAAGATCACCTGTCGCGATACGGCGACGCGCGTCGTCAACAATCTGGTTGTTGAGGCGGACGCCGCCCCCTTCCACCAACCGGCGGGCTTCGCCGTTGGAGGACGCGAAGCCGACCGCGACCACAAGCTCCAGAAGACCAAGGCCCTCCGCCAGCGTTTTCAGCGGCATACTGTGGGTCGGTTCCAGGATCTCGCCTTCACCGGCAAACAGTGCATCGCCCTGCTGCAAGGCTCCGCGCGCTTCTTCCGGACCGTGAACGATAGCCGTCACCTGGGTGGCCAGGATCTTCTTGGCTTCGTTGAGTTCCGCCCCTTCCAGCGCCGCAAGACGTTCGATCTCGCTCATCGGCAGTTCGGTGAAAAGGCGCAGGCATTTGGCGACATCGGCATCGGCGGTGTTGCGCCAGAACTGCCAGAAGCCGAAGGGCGACAGATGTTCGGGATGCAGCCACACGGCACCGGCCGCTGTCTTGCCCATCTTGGCACCGCTGGCGGTCGTCAGCAGCGGCACCGTCAAACCGTGCAGCTTGCGGCCATCGCGGCGGCCAAGTTCCACACCGTTGACAATGTTGCCCCACTGGTCGGACCCACCAACCTGAAGCGAACAGCCGTGACGTTTTGCCAGTTCCAGGAAATCGACAGCCTGCAGCATCATGTAGCAGAACTCCAGAACCGTCAGCGGCATCTGTGCATCGAGGCGCGACTTGACGCTGTCGAAGGTCATCATGCGGTTGACGGTGAACTGGGAGCCATAGTCGCGGAGGAATTCCAGGAAGCGGAATTCATTGAGCCATTCCGCATTATCGACCAGCAAAGCCCCATCTTCGCCTTCCATGTCGACGAGCCGTTCGACGGATCGTCGTATGGTCGCGATGTTGGCGGCGATCTGGCGTTCTTCCAGCATCGGCCGGGCATCGTTCCGGAAGCTCGGGTCGCCGATCTGGCTGGTACCGCCACCGAGCACGACGATGGGACGATGGCCGAGCTTCTGCAGCCAACGCATCGTCATCAACGGCATCAGGTGGCCAACATGAAGGCTGGACGCGGTGGCATCGAACCCGGCGTATGCGGTGATCGGCCCCTGCGACAGGGTCTGGTCGAGTGCCTCGATATCCGTGCACTGATGCACGAGTCCACGTTCCAGAAGCACGGCAAGTGCTTCCGATTTGAGTTTTGTTGCCGGTTTACCGGCTTCGATCATATGTCTGGTCATTTTTCGCTTCCTGGTTCCCCCGCCAGGAAGCTCGGGTCTCTAGAAACCAAAAAGCCGCCTGACGCGGCGGCTTTTGAGGTGTCTATGGGGTGAACAAGATCCTACGCAGCCGCCGGTATGTCGGTGACGTAATAAAAATACACGAAGAATGCGCTCATCTTGGTCATGCCATTTTAAATGCGTGAGAGCGGGAAAGGAGTCAAGCCTGTTGTACCGCCGATATCCACGGCCCGGCCAAGTGTAACCGGAAAGCCTCAACACCGTGACGTGGGCAAAGCACTCAGTTCCAACCGGATCAAGGATCCCTGGCCAACCGCCTGCACAGCCGCTTTTACGAAAGTCCCAGTTTCCGCTCGCCCCGATCCAGGATAAGCGGCACGATCAGATCTTCCTCGTCATCCAGGTGGCGCATCAGGCCGGAGATCAGCGTGTCGCTGACACCGGCGAAACTGTCGGCTGCACGACGGATGGCGTCCCGGTCTTTTGTCTGCAGCTGTCCGAACAGCTTGTTTGCGCTCTTGATGACCGATTCAATGCGGTGATGGATCAGCTCGTGATCGCCTTCGAGCAGCTGGAACCCGTCGACAAGGCGCTTTTCCGCTTCCATGAAAACCGGGAAATAGTGCTGATCCTCGATCATGTGATGGTGATGCAACTCGCTCAGGAACTGCTGCAGGCGCGGCGCGAAAAGGTTGCCGAACCGGTTCACCGGGATCTTCTGTTCGCGGAAGTCGGTCAGGATTGTGGCCAGGTCACCGCCGAGCTGACGAAAGCCGTTGTGCCGGGCAAGCCAGAACTCGGTCAAGGGCCCCAGGTTCCGGTGAGCCGACCAGTCTTCGCGCGGATGTTCTTCCAGAAGGAACAGCCATTCCTGCGGAAGTCCGGTCCGTTCGTCCAGGTTGGTGCTGTCTGTCATGGCAATCAGAGTCCGGTCATCGAGAGGTTTTGCCGACCTTATACGCATGTTTTGGCGTGTCTTGGGGAAACAGTGCGTTCACTCCCCGGGAACAGATGTCAGGGCACGAGCCTGCCCAGCACACTCCAGAGCGTTTCGGCGTCGCCCGGCTCCAGATATTTCGTAAACTCGGCCTCCACCGCCGCCTGGTAGCTGGGCCACATGGCCTTCAAGAGCGCGTCGCCTTCAGATGTAAGGCGCACGGACACGCCCCTGCCGTCCTCCGGGCTCTTCAGCTTTTCGATGTAACCAGCGCCCGCAAGGCGGTCGAGCAGCCGCGAGACGTTGTATTGCGCCAGCAGCATCCGCTTTTCGATTTCAACCGGGCGCAGTGTCTTGTCCTCGGCGCGGCTCAGTTCAAGGAGCACATCGTACCAGCCAAGCGGCGGAAACCCGTCCGCCTTGAGGCGCGTCTCGACGCGAGCCAGAACAGCACCACTCGCCCGTTGCAAACGGGCCCAGGCATCGATGGCGGCTGGCGGTGGTGGCGTAGTCTGTCTCATGACGAAGGGATAGAAAATTTATGCAAGTGCATCAATCTTGATTTTTCATGCAACTGCATTCATCTTAATGCAGTTGCATGAAAAGGAGTTTTCAGATGCCAACGAAGCTTACCCTGATCAGCCACGCGCTTTGCCCCTACGTGCAGCGCGCAGCGATTGTTCTTGATGAAAAGAATGTGCCGTTTGACCGGATCATGATCGACCTTGCCGACAAACCGGACTGGTTCCGCACCGCTTCACCGCTCGGCAAGGTGCCGCTGCTGAAACTGGGTGATGGCCGCTATCTCTTTGAATCTGCCCCGATCGTCGAATTTCTGGATGAAACCCAACCTGGCCGGCTGCACCCGGAAGATCCGGCAGACCGCGCCCGGCACCGGGCCTATGTGGAATTTGCCTCACAGATCCTGAATGGCATCGGCGCGCTCTACAATGCCAGGGACGACACCGGGTTTTATGCTGCCGGTGAAGCAGTTCGTGCGAAGTTTCGACATCTGGAAGGCGAACTTGATCCGACTGGCCCCTTCTTCGCCGGTAGACCCTTTTCACTTGTTGATGCAGCTTACGCGCCGGTTTTCCGTTATTTCGATGTCTTTGACGGTTTTGCCGATCTTGGAACATTCGATACCCTCGACCGGGTCATGGCTTGGCGCACCAGCCTTTCGGCGAGACCTTCAGTCCAAAAAGCGGTCTCGAAAGACTATCCAAAGCTCCTCACCGTCTTTTTGCAAAAGCGCGGTAGCTGGATGTCACATCTGCTTGATCTGCGCAGCCGGGAGAAGGCGCTCCAGGCTGCACACTAAAGTCTTTCGGCGCTGCCGGAGCCGCCCCGTCCACGTCAGGCGAAGGCAGCGCCCAGCTTGCTCAACTCGCCCTTCAGTTCAGCCCATTTGTTCGGCGTGGTCGTCAGCGTCGCCGGATCCCTGATTTCGACCTCATACCCACGGTTCAACGCCCCCTTTGCGGTCAACTGCACGCAGTGGCAGGCATCAAGACCAACCAGAACCAGCCGGCCAATCCGTTTTTCCTCCAGCCAGGCAGCAAATTGTGGACTGGAAAAGCTGTCTCCAATCGATTTTTCGAAGACGGGGGCGCTGCCCACATCAAGCGTCCGGTCGAGTTTCAGTCCGTCGCGCCCGGGTGTGCCGATACCGTCCGCAGCCATCTTCATCGCAGCGATAACCGGCCAGTCCCGAAAAACGTTCTTAATGAAAACCACCTGATGCCCCGCCATCCGATGCGCTTCCACCTGCCGGCTGATTTCAGCCAGTGCCGCATCTCTTTGTGCGGGATCGAAAGCGTGTTTACCGCTGTTGCGGGTGAAGTCCTCTTGCACGTCAATCACCACGAGCGCCGTACCCGGCCGCATTGCCTTTTCGATGCGGGTGCCTTTCGTCGGCGTTCCCAGTCTCTTCAGGCAATAGACGACATAGGCAACAATGCCAGCGGCACAGAGCCCGCTGACAATCCAGATACCGGTCATGTGACCTCTCCTGTTTGCGACATTATTCCAGCCCTCTGGGGCTGTCGGGGTCGTCCTCGAACGCGGCAAAATGATCCAGCATTGTGCACATGACGCGCTGCGTGGAGCGCAGATCGTCGTCCGAGAAGAGCTCGCAGACGGCATCGATCTCACTGTTCTCCCGCGCCCGGATCTCGCCGAACCTGTCGTGCCCCGCTTCGGTCAGGTCAAACAGCGGTGAGCGTTTGTGTGCCGGATTGGCGTGGCGCTCCACCAGGCCCTGCTCCTCCAGGGCGTTCATCAGAAGCTGGATCTGCTGGCGGGCGAGAAACAGCGCCCGGCCGATGTCAGGCACAGCCATGGGGCCTGCTTCCTCCAGCACTTCCATGACCGCGCGCATGCCAACGGTTACGCCCGTTTCATCCAGCTTCGCTTCCACCGCCCGCGCGAGGCGCCGGTGCACAGGACGTATCAGACGGATGATTTCGTAAAGCTCGACGGACTTCTTCATGGGCACCTCATTTGACAATTCTTATGTCATTTTGACATATTTATTGTCAAATTATTATGAGGTGTCGACTGCGAAAGTAGCGCGAGTGCCTACGGCAAAGGTGCCGGCCACTTCCAGGTGAAGGGACAAATCGCATCCGTGTCTCTGCTAAAAGCGACGCGAAAATTCGCTCTTTGCTATCGCAGTCGAGCAGACGGTGAGCCGGGATGACGCACCGGTGGTTCGAAAAACAAAAACCCCGGCCGAAGCCGGGGTTTTCAAACTCTTGCGGAGCGTGCGAAGCGTTACTCGGCGGCGGCCGGTGTCACTTCGGCCGGAGCCGGTTCGGTCCACTTCAGGACCGGCTTGCGGGCAGCGCCCGTTTCGTCCAGACGGCGGCGCGGAGCCAGGTACGGCGCGCCGGAGAAGCGTTCCGTTTCACCGCGTTTGGCGCTCATGACGAGATCGCGCATGGTGGCCACGAAGAGGTCCAGCGCGGCCCGGCTTTCCGATTCTGTCGGCTCGATCAGCATTGCGCCGTGAACCACAAGCGGGAAGTACATGGTCATCGGGTGATAGCCCTCGTCGATCATCGCCTTGGCGAAGTCGAGCGTGGTAACGCCGGTGTCCTTCAGGAAGCTGTCGTCGAACAGCACTTCGTGCATGCACGGACGTTCGCCGAAAGGAAGGCTCATCAGGTCCTGCAGGCCGACGCGGACATAGTTCGCGTTCAGCACCGCATCTTCCGACGCCTGCCGCAGGCCGTCGGACCCGTGGCTCATCATGTAGGACAGCGCCCGCACATACATGCCCATCTGGCCGTGGAAGGCGGTCATGCGGCCGAAGGGCTGCTCACCGTCCTTGGTAGCGGCTTCGGTTTCGACCAGTTCGAGACCCTTGTCCGTCTTTCGGATAAAGGGCAGTGGCGCGAAAGGCGCCAGGCGCTCGGACAGAACCACCGGACCGGACCCCGGACCGCCGCCGCCGTGAGGCGTCGAAAAGGTCTTGTGCAGATTGATATGCATGGCATCGACGCCGAGATCCCCCGGGCGAGCCTTGCCGACGATGGCGTTGAAGTTGGCGCCATCGCAGTAGAAATAGGCGTCCGCCTCGTGGATCAAATCGGCAATCTGCTTCACGTCCCTTTCGAACAGCCCGCAGGTGTTCGGATTGGTCAGCATGATGCCGGCAATATTGCCCTCGTGTTCGGCAATGGTCTTCTTCAGGGCATCCAGATCGACAGTGCCGTCGTCCTTGGCCTCGATGCTGACGACCTTATAGCCAAGCAGTGCCGCCGTTGCCGGGTTGGTGCCATGGGCGCTTTCGGGAACCAGCACGATCTTCGGATCGCGGCCAGCCGCCGTATGGGCCGCCTTGATCGCCATCATGCCGCACAGTTCGCCGTGAGCACCGGCCTTCGGGCTCATTGCAACAGCAGAGGTGTTGGTTGACACCATCAGCCAGTGGGCGAGCTCATCGATCAGGTCCAGCGCGCCGGGCACGGAGGAGACCGGCTGCAGCGGATGGATGTCGGCGAAGCCCGGCAGGCGGGCCATCTTCTCGTTAAGGCGCGGATTGTGCTTCATGGTGCACGAGCCGAGCGGATAAAGACCGCTGTCGATGGCATAGTTGTTCCGCGACAGGCGCACGTAATGGCGCATGGCTTCCGGTTCAGCGAGACCCGCCAGACCAATCTCCGCGGTGCGCTTGAAGCCGCCAAGCTCAAACTCAGCGCTTTCGTCCTCGTCCAGATCGACACCGGTGGTTTCCAGCGAGCCGAATTCGAAGATCAGTGGCTCTTCCATGTCGAGACCACGGTTGCCGGTGAAGGTCTTCGGGCGGAAGGTCTCACCGACGTCGCCCGCTGCTGTCGGACGGCCTTGCGTGTTCATGCTCATGCCAGCACCTCCTTCAGCGCGTCCACAAAGGCCGCGCGGTCTTCATCCGTGTTGACTTCGGTCGATGCGACGACCAGCAGATTTGCCAGATCCTTGTTGCCCGGTTCCAGACGCGAAACCGGCAGGCCGGCGAGGATGCCACGCTCGGCCAATTGCTCGACCACATCTTCCGCCACTTTCGGCAGGGCGATGGTGAACTCGTTGAAATAAGCAGAGTTCAGCACTTCAACACCGTGCACACCGGCAAGCAGTTTCTTCAGCTTCACCGCATTGCCGTGGTTGATACGGGCGAGCTTGGTCAGCCCCGCCTGCCCCAGCAGCGACATGTGAATGGTAAAGGCAAGGCAGCAGAGGCCCGAGTTGGTGCAGATGTTCGACGTTGCCTTGTCGCGGCGGATATGCTGCTCGCGGGTGGACAGCGTCAGCACGAAACCGCGCTTGCCTTCCGCATCCACCGTCTCGCCGCAGAGCCGGCCTGGCATCTGGCGAACGTATTTCTGACGGGTGGCGAAAAGGCCGACATAAGGCCCGCCGAAATTAAGACCGTTGCCGATGGACTGACCTTCGCCGACCACGATATCCGCGCCCTGCGTTCCCGCAGGTTCGATCAGGCCGAGCGACACCACTTCGGTAAAGACGGCGATCAGCAGTGCCTTGTGCTGATGCGCCTTTTCCGCGATCGGCTTCAGATCGATCATCTGGCCATAGAACGACGGTGACTGAACGACAACGCAGGACGTTTCGTCATCGATCTGGGACAGGATGTCTTCCGTGCCCGTCGGATCTGCCGGCAGGCTGACGACCCGGTCGCCCGCCATGTTGGACAGGCCTTCAACCACTTCGCGGTACTGCGGATGCAGCCCGCCGGACAGCACGGCCTTGTTGCGCTTCGTCACCCGGTGCGCCATCAGCACGGCTTCACCGGTGCCGGTGGAGCCGTCATACATGGAAGCATTGGCGACATCCATGGCGGTGAGGCGCGCGACCTGGGTCTGGAATTCGAACAGGTACTGCAACGTGCCCTGCGTGATTTCCGGCTGATACGGCGTATAGGACGTCAGAAACTCCGACCGCTGGATCAGATGGTCGACCGTTGCCGGCACATGGTGCTTGTAGGCACCAGCCCCAACGAAAAACGGTACGGAACCGGCGGCCGTGTTTTTGGAGGCCATGGCGGAGAGCTTGCGCTCCACTTCCATTTCGCTGGCCCGTTTGGGAAGGTCGAGCAGACCTTTCATGCGAACGTCTTCGGGGATATCCGCAAAGAGTTCGTCAACAGATTTGACGCCGACGCGCGCAAGCATGTCGCTGCGGTCGGTATCGTTCAAAGGCAGGTAGCGCATCAGGCAGCTCCCAAGGGTTGATCTAAAAACGGACCGGCATGAACCACGCTCTCATTTCGTCATCCCGGGTGAAGGGAATGCGATCCCGAACCAGAGAGCCGGCAGGCTCCCGGATACGGGTTCCCCGATCCCGGGTCGGCGCCATTGCGCCATCCGGGTGGACGGAGGAGAGAACTGGTAGCCATCCAGAGCATGGAATCGGCCACGACAGCGTGCGGCCGAGTCCGCAAATTCACGGTGCGACGAGGCGGAGCGGTTCGGGTTCCACAACGATCTCGCAGTTCACGGAGTTGGCGATGAAACAGACGTCATGCGCCTTTTCATGCAGATCCGTCAGCCAGGTCGGGTCCGGATTTTCAGCTGCAACCAACGTGATTGCAGGCCGCAGCACCACTTTCGAAATCGCCATCTTGCCCCGCGCCACGCGGCTCATCTGGCCTTGGGCCTGATCGCTGTAGGTGGCGACGACAAAATTCGCCCGCCGCGCCAGATCCAGAAAGGACAGCATGTGGCAGGACGAGATAGCGGCGACGAAAGCCTCTTCCGGATCGACGGCGGCTTCTATGGCGTATGGCAGGGGCACGACTGTGGGCGATGCGCTTGCCGGGATCTCCAGACCACCGTCAAAACGCCAGATATGTCCTCTGGAATAAGCGTTTGCGGCATAGTCGCCGTCGCATGCCCATTCCACCTGTGCCGTGTAGTAGTGCCCTGCCATGAATTACAACGTCTCCACGTACGCCTTGTAGGCTGCCTCGTCCATGAGGTCGGACAGCTGATCCGAATTGCCGACGGTCATCTTGATGAACCATGCGGCGCCTTCCGGATCTTCGTTGACTTTGGCCGGTTCGTCCACCAGTGCCTCATTGGCTTCGACAACTTCGCCGTCGATCGGCGCGTAGACTTCGCTGGCTGCCTTGACGGATTCGACGACAGCGGCTTCATCGCCCTGCGACAGCGCCTTGCCGGCTTCCGGCAGTTCCACGTAAACGACGTCGCCAAGCTGTTCCTGTGCGTAAGTCGTGATGCCGATGGTGGCGGAGTCGCCGTCAACGGCAATCCACTCGTGGTCTTTGGAATAATAGGTGGTCATTTTATGCGTCCGTTATCTGGAAAGAGTCATGCTTTGGGTTTGCGGTAATAGCGGTTCGGAACAAACGGCGTGTCCGCAACGGTGGCGGGCAGGCGCTTGCCTCTGACGATCAATTCAAGAGGCGTGCCGGTTTTGGAATGCTCAGCCGGCACATAGCCCATGGCAATCGGTGCGCCCACGGTCGGCGCGAAGCCGCCGGAGGTGACAGTGCCGACCACCGGCCCATCGGGCAACGCGATCTCGGCCCCTTCCCGCGCAGGTGCCTTGCCCTCGAGGCGCAGGCCGACGCGGACACGGCCCGGTCCGTTTTCAAGCTCTGCCTGAATGCGTTCGTCTCCGGGAAAGCCCCCTTCTTCGCGCCGGCGTTTCTGCATGCAGAAGGTGATCGCGCCTTCGACCGGCGACGTCGTCTCGTCAATGTCGTGACCGTAAAGGCAAAGCCCGGCTTCCAGACGCAGACTGTCGCGGGCGCCAAGGCCAATCGGCTCGACCCTGTCGTCGGCCAGCAGCGCGCGGGCAATGGCTTCGGCGGCCCCGGCAGGCACGGACATCTCGACGCCGTCCTCGCCAGTATAGCCGGCACGGGCGACGTGACAGTCGATGCCGTCAAATTCCATCGGTGCCGCGGACATGAAGCCAAGGTCAGCCGCTTGTGGGGCATGTGCGGCGACGGCGGCGACGGCCTCCGGTCCCTGAACCGCAATCAGCGCACGGTCTTCAATCACGTCCAGTGTCACGTTTTCAGGCAATCTGTCGCGCAAATGGGCGTAGTCGACATCCTTGCGGGAGGCATTGACCACCAGCATCAGCTTGCCGTCCTCGTCTTCGGACAGAGGCCGGGTGACCATCAGATCGTCGATAATGCCGCCTTCGTCGTTCAGCAGCACCGTGTAGCGCTGACGGCCATGACCCAGTTCGACGAAGTTCGAAGGGGTGAGTGCTTCCAGCGCCCGGGCCGTCGTTTCGTGATCGGGACCCGTCAGCAGGGCCTGGCCCATGTGGGAAACATCGAAAAGGCCGGCCTTCGTGCGCGTCTGCTGATGCTCGGCCATGATGCCGGCCTTGTATTGCACGGGCATGGAATAGCCGGCGAACGGCACCATGCGTGCACCCAGTTCCACATGAAGGTCGTGAAGAGGCGTTTGTTTCAGATCTTCGTCTGCAACGGTTTCCGCCATGAACGGTCCTCGTATTCGGGGTTGCGCAGTCCCGAATCGGCCCCTGCAGGTCCCGATCCGTCTGCACCCCCTCTGTCCGAGTACCTGAGAGATTTCCCGCACGGCGCCTCAAGCACCTTGCGGTTACTCCTTCGGTGAGCAGTCCACAAACTCACTTGCGGAGCACTGCTTTCCAGAGCGTTGCAGTTCATGCGGTCCTTCTGCCTGAGAGTTTCCGGGGCGGTTGCTCCTTCGGCGCCAGGATCCTTTCACCCGGCCTCTCCCGCATAAACATTGACGTGTTTCCACGCCAATCGGGGGACGACCCCGATTAGGGCCGGATTGTGCGAGTCGGACATAGTCTTGTCAATATGCGACATGTGGCCCCCGCAATTTTGCCGGTGCAAATTTTAGGCACCGCCTTTCAGGCCAAACGCGCCCGGCGGCCCGCCGGTTTCAGACGCCCGGGCGGGACCAGATCAAGCACAGGGATGCGTGCGCTGTGCTGCCTTACCGGCGGCGGCCTTCATCAAAGCCAAAGATGACCTTGGCTTCCGCACCTGCCGGTATGGTGAATTTATCTTCGATCAGCGTCCAGGTTTCACTGGGGGAATTGGCCCCGAGCGTGACCGGAATTTTCAGGACCTCGGAACTGATCGGCTTCGCCCCGCTGCCACCGGGCACAATGGCGACACGGATCGGCAGGACCACTTCACCGCCTTTCCAGGCCGGACCGGACGTGACATCGCCGGACAGGCCCAGCTTCATGCGGCGGCTGCCGTCAGGCTGCTGCGTGCAGGTGTTGGCCCAATCCTTGACGGTTGCCTGGTACAGCAGCCCTTGAGGGTCGTTATCCTTGCCCCGGACATACTTGCGGATCAGGTAGGTGTTGGATTGAAGCTGCAGCGAAGGACAGGTAACGGGCGGCGCGAACGTATCGGGCGAAATCTCGATCGGCTCCTGACCACCGGAAATCACTTTGCCCGCAACACCGTCAGCGGCGCTCATACACCCCGCCAGAGCCACGGCGGACAGGCCCACGGCCAGAATTGTCTTCAGGGTCTTGCCGGAGACGGCGTGAATCGCACTGATCATCTTCATTCCATAAAATGCAACACTTGTCGGCGGAGCTTCATAGCAGGTGCGGAATTGCTTGGCGAGGCTTGTCAAACGCAAACCTTCAAGTAGCTCATTGTGGCTGAATTGGTTCAGCTTGCCGCACATCCCTTGACACGACGCGACTGCAAGCCCTTATTGCGCTCAGAAACGTTCCTCGAAAGAGCATGATGACCGAGAGCAGACAGGAAAAAACACCGCTTGCCATTCACCTGTGCGCGCCCCGCGGGTTTTGCGCCGGCGTTGACCGCGCGATCCAGATCGTGGAACTCGCCCTGGAGAAATACGGCAGTCCGGTCTACGTCCGTCACGAAATCGTGCACAACAAGTTCGTCGTCGACGGGCTGAAGGCCAAAGGCGCTGTCTTCGTGGAAGAGCTGGAGGAAATTCCGGCTGAGGATACAGACAGGCCGGTTATCTTCTCGGCGCACGGTGTGCCAAAGTCCGTGCCGGAAGACGCCCAGAACCGCAAGATGTTCTACCTGGATGCCACCTGCCCGCTGGTGTCGAAAGTTCACAAGGAAGCGGAAATCCATTTCCGGCGGGACCGGGAGATTCTGCTTATCGGTCATGCCGGCCATCCCGAAGTGATCGGTACCATGGGCCAATTGCCGGAAGGCACGGTCAGCCTGATTGAGACAGAAGACGACGCGCGCGCCTTCACGCCGAAGACCGACCGCCCCCTCGCCTACATCACCCAGACCACCTTGTCCGTGGACGATACCGCCGGCATCGTCGCCGTGCTGCAGGATCGGTTTCCGCAGATTGTCGCTCCGCACAAGGAAGACATCTGCTACGCAACCACCAACCGGCAGGAAGCGGTCAAGCATGTGGCGCCCAAGGTTGATGCGATGATCGTTGTCGGTGCTCCGAATTCGTCAAACTCCCAGCGCCTGCGCGAAGTTGCGGAACGGGGCGGCTGCAAGACGGCCGTGCTGATCCAGCGCGCAAGCGACATTGACTGGCGGAACTTCGAAAACATCACCTCGTTGGGTCTGACAGCGGGTGCATCGGCCCCCGAGACTCTGGTAGAGGAAATCATCGCGGCCTTCGCCGACCGGTTCGACGTCAAGGTCGAGACGGTTCGCACTGCCGAAGAAACGATTTCCTTCAACCTGCCGCGGGAGCTGCGCGACATGATCGACGCCTCCCAGGCCGCCGCCGGATAACCCCATGGCTGTTTATACCGAAGTGACCGATGAGGAACTGAACGACTTCATCGGCAGCTATGATGTCGGGCGCCTGCTCTCCTTCAAGGGCATTGCCGAGGGTGTCGAGAACAGCAACTTCCTCGTCCACACCGACAAGGCGACCTACATTCTGACGCTTTACGAAAAGCGCGTGAACCCGGACGATCTGCCGTATTTTCTGAACCTGTTGCAGCATCTGGCTGCAAAGGGTCTGTCCTGCCCGACCCCCGTTCCCTCAAGGGATGGCAAGCTTCTGGGCACGCTCGCCGGACGGCCGGCGGCGCTCGTCACCTTTCTGGACGGCATGTGGGTCAAGCGGCCCAGGGTCGACCATTGCGCCGAGCTTGGCAGGGCCATGGCAGAACTGCATCTGGACGGCGCCGACTACGACGGCTTCCGCAAGAATGCGCTCGACGTCAGCGGCTGGCGTCCCCTTTTCGAGCAATGCGGTGTGCGCAGCGATACGGTTCACCCTGGCCTCGGCATCGAGATCGCGAGTGAACTGGCTCATCTTGAGAAGGTCTGGCCGAAGGATCTTCCGGGTGGCGTGATCCATGCGGATCTGTTTCCGGACAACGTGTTCTTTCTCGGCAATGAGCTCTCCGGGCTGATCGATTTCTATTTCGCCTGCAACGACGCCTTCGCTTATGACATTGCCATCTGTCTCAACGCCTGGTGCTTCGAGCTGGACATGTCGTTCAACGTCACCAAGGCGAAGGCGCTGCTCAAGGGTTATTCCGCTGTACGGCCGTTGAGTGAGGCCGAATATGATGCTCTACCAACCCTTTGCCGCGGCGCTGCACTGCGCTTTCTATTGACGCGGCTTTACGACTGGCTGAGCGTTCCGGAAGGGGCGCTGGTGACGCCGAAGGATCCGATGGAGTACCTGAAGAAGCTTCGCTTTCACCAGAGCATTTCCTCCGCCGAAGCCTATGGGTTGGAGCGATGACGGAAAACACCAATCGGGTCACGATCTATACGGACGGCGCCTGCTCCGGCAATCCGGGGCCTGGTGGCTGGGGAGTGATCCTGCGGTTCGGGGAGCACGAGAAAGAGCTTTCCGGCGGCGAGGCGGAAACCACCAACAACCGCATGGAACTGATGGCCGCCATCGAGGCACTGAATGCCCTCAAGCGCCCCTGCGCGGTCGACCTTTATACCGACAGCACCTATGTGCGCAGCGGCATCAAGGAATGGATGTATGGCTGGAAGCGCAAGAATTGGCGCACGGCTGCCAACAAACCGGTAAAGAACGCGGATCTCTGGCAAGCCCTTGACGCTGCGAGGGAACGTCACGACGTGACCTGGCATTGGGTCAAGGGACATGCCGGTCATCCGGACAATGAACGTGCGGATGAACTGGCGCGCGGCGGAATGGCCCCGTATAAGAACGGCGCATAAACAAATCCTGTCTCATGTGCAGAGGATTTTGAGTGAGACTTTTCGGGTGGTCCGGCGCAGCAGCAGTGCGCACAATGGTTCCGGATATGGCCGGAAAGGTGCTGATTATTGCCAATCCGACCTCGGGTGGCTACAACGCCGAGCTTCTGGATGACGTGCGTAACCGGCTGGAAGATCTCGGCTGCAAGACCGAGATCCGGCTGACCCGTCGCGCCGGTGAAATCGGGGACATCTGTTCCGACCCCTCATTGCCCGTGCAGACGCTTGTGGTCGCCGGAGGTGATGGCTCCGTCAACGAGGCATTGACCGGGTTTCAAAACCATCCCGCCCCGCCGCAATTGGGTATCATCCCCTTTGGCACCGCCAACGTGCTGGCGCTGGAACTTGGCCTGCCACGCACCGCGAAAGCGATCGCTGCCTTGATTCGGCGCGGCAAGACCCGGCAACTGCATTACGGCCTCGCCAACGGCAGGCCTTTCGTGCTGATGGCGTCCGCCGGGTTCGATGCGGAAGTCGTGCACGCTGTGCCTTTGTCGCTGAAGCGGCGTCTTGGCAAACTCGCCTATGTCATCACGGCCCTGCGCACCGGTTTCAAGCGCAAGAGCGCTTCGCTGAAAGTGGTCCTGGACGGCGAAGAGCTGACCGGCAAGCTGGCCGTTGCCAGCAATGCCCGCCACTACGGCGGCCCTTTCATCATTTGCCCCGGCGGGGCGACAGATCCGGGCCTTCATATGCTGGTTCTGGAAAGAGACGATCCCTGGTCGTCCTTCTGTTACGGCGTCGCGCTCCTGATGGGCCGCATTCACAAGGCGAAGGGTGCGCTGGTACGTCCCTTCACATCCGCATCCATTCTTGCAACAGGCGCCGTCGCCGCGCAGGTGGACGGCGATCCCTTCGGAGCGACGCCGCTGGAAATCCGCCAGACGGACAAGACAGTGCCCATTCTGGCACCTTGACGCGATAACCGGGCGGCAATCGTGCCCTCGCCTTCCGAACCTCACCGGATCAAACCAATTCCACCGTCATTGCAGCGCTTGACGCTGCTCATCCATTCCATGACCGCCCCTTACCCGAGGCCTCAGCCGAGGGAGAGCCAATGGGCATCAAGGAGTGAGTGAAATGCAGGCTCGCTCGCAATTGTTCCGGAAGGCACTACTACCCGGAGTAACAGACGCTAGCGAACATCAAGCCGTTTCGGCTTGCGCCGGCATCTTGCGCAGGATCTTGGTGGCTTCCGCTGCCGTGACCGCTTCACCGAAATAGAAGCCTTGAGCGTATTCGCAGCCGAGCTGGTAAAGCTCCAGCGCATCATTCTCGCTCTCCGCTCCTTCGGCGACAACCGACATGCCCAGGTCGTGGCCCATCGCGACGATTGTCCTGAGCAGCACGGGCCGCGCGGACGAGCCGTTGGGTTTCACGAAGGACTGGTCGATCTTGATCGTGTCGAACGGGAAACGCTGCAGATAGGACAGCGAGGAATGCCCGGTGCCGAAGTCGTCCAGCGACAAGCCCGCACCGAGCCCGCGCAGGCGCTCAAGCACCTTGGCGGAATATTCCGGATTGGACATGACCAGCGATTCCGTCAGTTCCAGCTTCAAGGTGCCCGGAGTAAGTGACGTCCTCGACAGGACCGCCTTCACGTCGTTGATCAGATCCTGCTTCAGCAGTTGGCGGGACGAGAGATTGACCGACGCAAACAGCGGCTGCGGCATCGGGAACTCGCGTTGCCAGAAAGCCAGCTGCTGCGCGCCCTTGTCGAGCATGTAGATGCCCAGCTCGTTGATGAGGCCGGACTGTTCGGCGACCGGAATAAACTCCGACGGCGAAATCTTGCCGCGCTTGGCGTGGTTCCAGCGCGCCAGCACCTCGAAACCGGCCACGGACTGGTCTTCCAGCCGGATGATCGGCTGGAAATAGACACCAAGCGTTTCCTTCTTGATCGCTTCGCGCAGATCGGCTTCCAGATCGATGATGTTCTTGTCCAGCGGGCGCAGGATCGGACGGAACACTTCCTGGCGGTCGCCCCCCAGACGCTTGGCGTGATTGAGCGCGATCTCCGCATTGGTGACCATGTCCTCCACCGCCTGCTTGCCGCCCTCGAAGAAGGCGATGCCAACGGAGCAGGTCAGGAAGATTTCGCGGTCGCCGAAGGTGATCGGGGCACGGACGGCCTTGCGCAGCGAATCCGCCAGCGCGACGATCCGGTCCGGCTCCTGCTCGGACAGGAGAACAAGGCCATATTGGTCGCCTGACAGGCGGCCGAGCGTGTCCTGCTGACCGATGAGACGGCCGAGCCGGCGGGCGACCGTCAGCAGAATGCTGTCACCGGCGGACAGACCGATGCTGTCGTTGACCTGCTTGAACCGGTCCAGATTGAGCACGAGCAAGGTCGGCTTGGTGGTTTCTTCCGCTCGCGACCGGATGACGCTGGTGCGCAAACGGTCAACGAACAGCTCCCGGTTCGGCAGGCCGGTCAGATTGTCGTGGACGGCGTCGTGCAGCAGGCGTTCTTCCGCCGTACGTTCCTCGGTCACGTCCAGTAGCGTGCCGACGCAGCGGATCACCTCGCCATCGGAGCCGATAATCGGACGGGCTCGCAGGCGGAACCAGCGGAAATGGCCATCCTCGGAGCGCAGGCGGAAGGTTTGCGTTACCTTGCCGCGACGCTGATCGATGACCGCGTCCAGCGTTGCCCGGAACCGGTCGCGATCCTGCGGATGAAGGATATCCAGCCAGTCGCGCGCAGGTCCTTCCAGGGTGCCACGCTTCAGGTTGAGCAGGTCTTCAACCTCGTTGCCCGTGTAGATGCGGTCGCGGTCGATGTCCCAGTCCCAGATGATGTCGCCAGCCCCTGTCAGGGCCAGGGCCTTGCGTTCGACATCGGAAATCAGGCCTTGCGCAATCGCACCACCGGCAAAGGCGTGCTGCATCACCGTGAAGCCGATCAGCAAGACGATAAGGACGAGACCCCCGCCAAGAGCCGGCTGAACGATGTCATTGGACAGATATCCGGTCACGGTCATCGCTGCCCCGACCAGCCAGGCCATCAGAAGGCACCAGGTCGGGATCAGAAGAATGGCGCGGTCATACCGCTGGAAGGCAAGCACGGCGATGGTGACGAAGCCGAGAATGCCGATCACAGCGAGTGCCAGACGGGCGATACCGGCGGCAATCGACGGGTCCCAGACAGCGACGCCCAGCAGACCCAGAATCAGGATCAGCGTCGTCAGAGCCAGATGAGAGTAGTGAATGTTCCAGCGGTTGAGATTGAGATAGGCGTAGAGAAAGATGATCAAACTGGCCGCGAGCATGACCTCGGCACAAGCGCGCGCAAGCTGGCTGCCGCCTCCTTCCAGATTGAACACCATGCCCCAGAAGCCGAAATCAATGCACAGATAGGCCAGAACCGACCAGGCAAGCGCCGCGGTGGCCGGGAACATGACCGTGCCCTTGACCACGAACAAGATGGTGAGGAACAGGGCCAGCAGTCCGGAAATGCCCAGAATGATGCCCCGATAAAGCGTGTAGGCGTTGACGGTTTCCTCGTAAACGTCCGGTTCCCAGACCCTGATTTCCGGCAGGTTCGGCGTCGTCATTTCCGCAACGAAGGTGACGATGGACCCCGGGTCGAGCGTGACCAGGAAGACATCGGCCTCAAGACTTTTCTGGCGTTCCGGGGCGATGCCCTGGCTCGGT
This sequence comes from Stappia sp. BW2, assembly GCF_008107695.1. Taxonomy (GTDB): domain Bacteria; phylum Pseudomonadota; class Alphaproteobacteria; order Rhizobiales; family Stappiaceae; genus Roseibium. The sequence continues at coordinate 1,111,599 of NZ_VIRG01000066.1, forward strand.
GTGATCGCCAGGATGCGCGAGGAGCCAAGGTCCGGCCAGAACAGGTCGGAGCCAACCAGCTTGTAGTTGGGGGCAACGATCAGCCGGTCGATCTGTTCATCGCTGGTATTGGCCAGCGCGAAAACCGCCCAGTTCGTGTTGGTGCCTTCACGCGATGGAACCTCGATGCGGCGCACGATGCCGTCCGCACCCGGCGCGGTCGACACCTGCAGGCGGGTTCCGGCCTCGCGATGCAGGTCGACGGAATTGGTAATATCCAGCGCTTCGACATCGATCGGAACAGGGATCGGCTCCAGCGCCCGCGCGGGCAGGCTGCCAAGCAACGTTGCAAACAACGCCAGAGCAATGACAAGGTTTTTGAACACGCTTCTTATCGGATCCGGTATCATAATCGACATGGGGCGAAGAAGTACCGGGTTGTGGCGCATGTCACAAGAATTCTTTCAAGATTCCCTCGACGCTCGGTGCCACCTTTTCAGGTCGTGACGCATGGTCTTCCGCCAAACAGGCAAACAGCAGGTGATCCTGCCAGGTCCCATTAATTAACAGATAGTTGCGTGCGTAGCCTTCCCGGTGGAACCCGGCATTTTCGAGCAGACGGATGGACGGCATGTTGATTGGCAGACAGGCCGCTTCAATACGATGAAGGTTCAAAACGTCGAAACAAAACGGCAAGATCATGGCGACAGCCGAGGACATATGTCCTTTTCCCGCGTGTCGTTCTCCCATCCAATAGCCGAGTGTCGCAGTCTGGCTTACGCCCCTGCGGATATTGCTGAGGGTCAGGCCGCCGAGGATCTCGTTTGTGCGGGCGCGGAACAGAAGAAAGGACAGGCTGCGGCCTTCCTTGCGATCCTTCGCGTAGCGGCGCAAGCGGCGGCGGAAACCGGTGCGGGTCAGGTCGTCGGATGGCCAGAGCGGTTCCCAGGGTTTCAGGAAGCCCCGGCTTTCGCTGCGAAGTTCCGCCCAGGGCTTGAAATCGTACATGATCGGCGGGCGGAGGTAATAGCCTCCCGCCTCGATCAGAAGTTCGGCGTCAGGTGATGCTCCCGGCCGTAACAGCGCCATGCCCCACTCTCCGCCTTGCTCTGCCTGCCTTACATGGACGCAGCCCGCAGGACCGGGCTTTGCTGAAGCCGTCCGGCGAGTTCGTCCGCAGTCATGATACCGTCTACCGGGCCAATCGCTGTCAGCGTCGGCACCGTGCCTACAAAGGTCTTGTGGGCGACCCTGCGGATGTCGGCAGCCGTCACGGCTTCGATCTTCGAGGAAATCTCATCGGGAACGAGCACACGGTTGTGTACCAGGATCTGGCGGGCAATCTGCCCGGCCCGTGCAGCCGGGCTTTCCAGCGCCATCATCAGGCCGGCACGAATCTGCGCTCTGGAGCGGGCGACTTCGTCGTCGGTAATCGTCTGCGTCGCGGCGATCAGCTCTTCCACGATCATCGGCATCAAAGCTGCAAGGTCTTCCTGGCTGGTGGCCGCATGCAGACCGAACAAGCCGGTATCGGAGAACGCCCAGTGGAAGCTGTAGATGGCGTAGCACAGGCCGTGTTTCTCGCGGATTTCCTGAAACAGGCGAGACGACATGCCCCCGCCCAGAACGGACGCGAGGATCTGGATGGCGTAGTAGTCCTCGGATCTGTAAGGCTGGCCTTCGAAACCGATCAGGACCTGCGCTTCCATCAGATCCTTCGGCCGAAGGATTTCCCCGCCCCGGTACCGCGCTTCCGATTCCGGCGCCGCCGGTTCGGAACTGAAGCCGCCGAATTTTTCACGCGCCAGAGCCACGAGCTCGTCGTGATCGACCGCCCCGGCAGCGGCCAGAACCATGTCCGGCGCCCGGTAGCGATCTGCGAGATAGGCGTTGAGCGCGTCCCGATTGAACCCCTGCACCGTTTCCGGCGTTCCAAGGATCGGACGCCCGATCGCCTGCTCCGGCCAGGCGGTTTCCTGAAACAGATCGAATGCCTGATCGTCGGGTGAGTCGTTGGAGGCGCCGATTTCCTGGAGGATCACATGCTGTTCGCGCGTCAGTTCCTGGGCATCGAACGTGGAATTCTGCAGGATGTCGGCGAGAATATCGACCGCAAGCGGCGTGTCTTCGGCCAGGATACGCGCGTAGTAATTGGTGTGTTCGATGCTGGTGGAGGCGTTCAGCTCACCCCCGACGGCCTCGATCTCCTCGGCAATGCCGCGGGCCGTCCGGGACTTGGTTCCCTTGAAGGCCATATGCTCCAGCAGATGGGTTATCCCGTTCTGATGCACCGCTTCCGCACGCGAACCGGTGCGCACCCACACGCCAAGAGCCGCCGTTTTCAAATGAGGCATCTGGTCGGTGACGACCGTCATCCCGTTGTCGAGAATTGTTGTTTGTACTTTCATATGCTCACACCCCAGCAGTAACGGCCCGGGCGTGATCTTCGATGTATCGCTCCACCACGCCCTGTTCCGCCGCCAGAACCTGCTGGCGCTCCTCCGCATTCATCATGTCTTTCAGGTTGTCCGGCAGCTCCGGCCGGTTTCCTGATGCCTTTTCCACCGCATCCGGGAATTTGGCCGGATGGGCGGTGCCCAACACCACCATCGGTGTCTCGCCCGTATCCTGGCTTTTCGCCACATGAACGCCGATTGCCGTATGCGGGTCCAGAAGATAGCCAGCCTCGTTCCAGGTCTCGGCAATGGTCGCTGCCGTTTCGTCCTCGTTGCAGCGCCCAGCCCCGAAGATCGCACGCATCTCGCGGAGCGGGCCTTCTTCTATCTCGAAACTGCCGGACTGGTTCAACTGGTTCATCATCCGGCGAACAGTCCCACCATCGCGGCCGCAGACTTCGGCCAGAAGCCGTTCGAAATTGGAAGAGACCTGAATGTCCATCGACGGAGAAATGGTCGGTGTCACGCCGCGCTTTTCGTAGCGGCCGGTTTCAAGTGTCCGCGCCAGGATGTCGTTGACGTTGGTTGCCACTACCAGCTTTTCGACGGGAAGCCCCATCTTCATGGCGGCATAGCCGGCGAAGATATCGCCGAAGTTGCCGGTCGGCACCGTGAACGAGATCTTCCGGTGCGGCGCGCCAAGGGCAGCGCCTGCAACGAAGTAATAGACGATCTGCGCCAGAATACGCGCCCAGTTGATCGAATTGACACCGGACAGGGCCACCCTGTCGCGGAATGAAAAATGGTTGAACATGCCTTTCAGGATCGCCTGGCAATCGTCGAAGTTGCCGTTCAGAGCCAGGGCATGGACATTCTTTTCCGCCGGTGTCGTCATCTGGCGGCGCTGCACGCTGGAAACGCGCCCGTCGGGGAACAGAATGAAGATATCGGTGCGCTCACGCCCGCGGAAGGCTTCGATGGCTGCACCGCCGGTATCGCCCGACGTCGCGCCGACGATGGTCGCCCGCAGGTCGCGTTTGCTCAGGACATAATCCATCATCCGGCCGAGCAACTGCATCGCAACGTCCTTGAACGCCAGCGTCGGCCCGTGGAAGAGTTCCAGAATGAAGGTGTTGGATGCCGTCTGGACCAGCGGTGTGACGGCCGGGTGGCGGAAGCCCTCATAGGCTTCTGCGATCATGGACTTCAGATCGTCTTCGGGAATGGCAGTGCCCACGAAAGGCGAAATGACCTGAAAGGCAACATCCTGATAGGGCTTTCCGGCGAAAGACGCGATGGTATCGGCATCAAATTGCGGCCAGGTTTCTGGTAAGTAAAGTCCGCCGTCGCGTGCGAGCCCCTGGAGCAGGACATCGGAAAATTCCAGAACTGGTGCTTCACCACGCGTACTGATGTATTTCACCGCGCAACGTTCCTCTTGCTTTTGTTTGTCGCGGGACGCCCGCGTCCCCTGCCTGCTTGCCAGACCTCTGATGCGAGAAAGATCAGCCTACTTGAATTCCAGCAAATTTGAAACAAACCATGCCATTGATGCGACTTACGCGCCATAACATTCAAGCGCAAGTCGCTTTTGGTTAAAATGATGACCTCGGAGAGACAGTTTCCCGAAACCGATCACGGGGCTGACGCGCTCAGGCGTGCCCGGCATCGGCGTAGAGCATGGCAGGGTCGATCCCCATGCTGGTAAGCGCGCGATGCCATTTCTTGTCGGAAGCCCGGTCGAACAGGATTTCGGGATCGGCCGGTGCAGTCAGCCAGCCGTTGGCCTGGATTTCGGTTTCAAGCTGCCCCGGCGCCCACCCGGCATAGCCGAGCGCCAGCATGGCCTGGGCCGGGCCCTCACCTTGCGCGAGCGCCCGCAGGATCTCCAGTGTGGCCGTCAGGCAAATGCCGTTGTCGATGGTCAGGGTCGACTGGTTCAGCATGAAATCGTCGCTATGAAGCACGAAGCCACGCTCGACCTCGACCGGCCCGCCCTTGTGCACGCTCATGTCGCGAACCTTCGGCGGCAGCCGAATGGCGCCGTCGTCGTTGACGATATCAAGCTGGATCAGAAGCTCTTCCAGAGAAAGGTGACGCGCCACCTGGTTCACCACGATGCCCATTGCACCCTGGTCGGAATGAGAGCACAGATAAATGACAGAGTGTTCGAACCGATTGTCTGACATGCCCGGCATTGCAATCAGAAACTGACCTTCAAGGGATTCTGTTGCTGCTGCTTCGGACATGCAAACCTCGTTTTCTGTTGACGCTCTTTGCCTTGGAAAAAAGCATAGCTCCTTTAAGAAGCTTTGTTAATGTCTGTTTGTGCCTCCGCATGGCGTCCGGCTCAACTCACCGTCACAAGGATATGACCTGAATTGCCCGCCCTGACCGATGACGCTTGCCTGAAACTCGTGTAGCAGAGAGGACATGAAACGCTCTGTCATCGCCTTTGCGCTCGCTCTTGCCGTCCTTGCCCCACCCGCCCATGCCGCCATGACCGGCTGGACGGAAGTCCAGGGAGGGGCCGTCAGGCTGATCGCATCCGGTCCCATGAAGGACGGCCACTATGAAGCCGGGCTGGAATTCATGCTCGAGCCGGGATGGCACACCTATTGGCGTTATCCGGGAGAAGCGGGCATTCCGCCGCAGATAGACACGTCGGCAAGCGCGAACCTCAAGTCAAAGGAAGTGCTCTTTCCCGTGCCGGAGCGATATGACGACGGTTTTTCGGAATCGATCGTCTATCACAACGGCATTGTTCTGCCGCTACGGATCGAACCGGAAGCCCCGGACCAGCCGGTAACGCTGTCGCTGGATGTCTTTTTCGGCATCTGCAACGAGATCTGCGTCCCCGGAGACGCGACCCTGACGCTGGATCTGGCACCCGATGGCGAGACCGACAGTCTTGCCCAGACGCTGATTGCGCGGGACCTTGATGCCGTACCAGACGCCGCCCCTTCAGAAGACCTTCAGATCAAGTCCGTCACGCTGTCAGCCGACGGCGATGCGCTGGACATTGAGGTTCTGGCACCTGAAAACACCTCGCCCGATCTTTTTGCAGCAGCTCCCGAAGGATCCTACATCGGCCTGCCGAAACACACCGGGCAGAGCAGCGGCAGTCATGTCTGGCGCCTTTCGCTCAAAGGCATGAAAACGACGGATAGCGATACTGCGTTGCGCCTTGTGCTGTCTTCGGATGGCCGCGCGGTCGAGCAGCTTTTTGCAATCGATCCGGATTGGCTGAACTAGGCTTTGGTTCCTGGTGCATCCTCGGCACCTACTGCACCACCGAAACGCTTTTGCCCGAACCTCCCTCGACGGATGGCCTAACAAGCCCTATCTGTGTCGCGGGGCTGCCATGTCGTTGCAGCCGGACAATGAAGGGATATTCATTATGACACTTTCTGTTGGGGATCGTCTTCCTGAAGCAACGTTCAACATCATGACCGCGGACGGCCCCGGCGAAATGTCGACCGGCGACCTGACATCCGGCAAAACCGTTGTTCTTTTCGGTGTTCCCGGAGCCTTCACCCCGACCTGCCACATGAACCACCTGCCCGGCTTCATCGAGCATGCAGAAACCCTGAAGAACAAGGGCGTCGATACAATCGCGGTCCTGTCCGTCAACGATGTGTTCGTCATGGATGCGTGGAAGAAGGCCTCCAATGCCGGTGACAGCATCACCTTCCTGTCCGACACGGGCGCCGCTTTCGTGGAAGCTGCCGGTCTGGGCCTTGGCCCGGCACCGATTTTCGGTCACCTGCGTTCACAGCGCTTTGCACTGATCGCAAAAGACGGCGTCGTGACCTTCATGGCCATCGAAGATGAACCGGGCGAAGCCGTGAAATCCGGCGCCGCCGCTATTCTGGAAGCACTTGGCTAAGCTTGACGCAAGGCTTTCAAATGAAACGACGAAGGGCCCTGCGGGGCCCTTTTTTGCTTCCCCTCCTCAGCAGGCCATCCCGGACACGGCAACCTGGTGATCCGGTTTGAAGACGGAGGGACTGGCTTTTCTCCACCCGCCGGAGCCGCATTTTTTCGCGTTAATACCCCACCAGCACCACCAACTTGGTCGACTTTTCACGCGCCTAACGTTTGCGCGGCCACAGGATGCTTGCAGCGTAGGTCAGGTAGACACCGATCAGCGTCGCGGCGAGACCGAACCAGGTCAACGCGTAGCCGAGGTGGTCGTTCTTGAAGCGAACGATGGTTTCGCCCGCCTGAGGCAGGCCGGAAGGCGGCGTGAAGGAGGCGTCGAGATCGATGCTGTAGGGCGCCAGTTTCGTCGGATCAAGCCCCAGTTCGGCAGCCATGGCGTCCGTGTCGCGCGCGAACCAGATACGATCTTCCTTGCCCGGTTCCGGTGTCGTCCAGTTGGGCTTTTCGCTTAGCCGCAGCAATCCCGTCAGCTCCCATGCGCCATCCGGCGGCACGATAGCCTGCTGGCGCAAGGACTTGTCGAGACCTTGCGGCAGGAACCCGCGGTTGACCAGGACAACCCACTCCTGATCCGTTTCAAAAGGTGCATAGACCATTACGCCCGGACCACCCACGGCTCCGGCCGGTTCGCTCAATGCGGTGTAATAAAAGACCGCACCTTCCAGGAAACGACCGCTGAGCCTGACGCGCTCATAGTCGTCCGAGGACGAAAGGTTCGCCCAGTTTTTGGGTTCGGGTGCGGGCTTCGGCGGACTCGTGAGGCCAGCCTCTACCTGGTCGATCAGGTTTTCTTTCCAGGCCAGCCGGTCGAGCTGCCAGAAACCCAGATTGAGCAGAACCGCCAGTGCCGCGATGGCGGCAAGCGTCGGAATAATGAGTTTACGCATGGGATTGTCTTCCCGGGTGCAGCCCGGTCAGGTGTTGTCCTTGCCGTTGTCCAGTTGGCCTTCGGCGGCCTTGTGGCGGAACTGAAGCGCGATCATCAGGCCCTTCAAAGGCCGCAGCACGCCGCCGGCCAGAATGACCGTAAGCGGCAACCAGAGGATAAGGTGTACCCAGATCGGAGGCTGGTAGGACAGTTCAACGAAAAGCACCAGGCCGACGACGATGAAGCCGACGATCATGATGACAAATACCGCCGGGCCATCGCCACTGTCGGCAAAGGAATAGTCAAGTCCGCAAGCCATGCAGGATTTCTTGACGCTCAGAAAACCGTCAAAAAGCTTGCCTTGGCCACAGCGCGGACACTTGCCCGACAGGCCTGCAGAAACCGGATTGACCGGTGGGAAATGCGCCTTGTCTTCCATGGTGTGCCTCAAGCTTCAGCGAAAATGGAAACGCCCGATCCGGGGGACCGGATCGGGCGTTGTTCGTGCCGATCTGGCGCGAACCTAGTGAGCGGCCGGTGTGCCTGCGCCCCAGATATAGATGGAGACGAACAGGAACAGCCAGACGACGTCAACGAAGTGCCAGTACCAGGCAGCTGCTTCGAAACCGAAATGCTTCTGGACGGAGAACTGCCCGGCCAGAGCTCGGAACAGACAGACGGCCAGGAAGATGGTTCCGACAATCACGTGGAAACCGTGGAACCCGGTCGCCATGAAGAAGGTCGCGCCATAGATGTTGCCGCCGAAGTCGAATGCAGCGTGAGTGTATTCGTAGACCTGGCAGATGGTGAAGAGAACGCCGAGCAGAACCGTGAAGGTCAGGCCCCATTTCAGACCTTCGCGGTCATCGTGAAGCAGGGCATGGTGCGCCCAGGTAACCGTGGTGCCGGAGCACAGCAGGATCAGCGTGTTGAGCAGCGGCAGGTGCCATGGGTCGAAAGTCTCGATACCCGCGGGCGGCCAGTGACCGCCGGTCGCCTCAACGCGAGCATACTGGATGGCTTCGCCGGTGAAGAGCGAGGCATCGAAATAGGCCCAGAACCAGGCAACGAAGAACATCACTTCAGAAGCGATGAACAGCAGCATGCCGTAGCGCAGATGCAGCGAGACCACACGGGTGTGGTGACCCTGAGCGGATTCGCGAATGGTGTCGCGCCACCAGCCGAACATCACATAAAGGACGATCAGCAAACCGATGGCGAAAAGGCCCCAGCCGGTGAGATTCATGCCAAGCAGAACGAATTCGGTTCCCTGAGCATATTTCATGAAGCCGATGGCACCCAGCGCCATGACGAACGCACCGACAGATGCGATGAACGGCCACGGACTTGGTTCGACCAGGTGATAGTCGTGATTTTTGGTATGTGCCTCAGCCATCGGCAAGCTCCCCAAAGACATTCATTTCAGGCGCGGTTGCGCCAATCACTCAATTTTTGTTTCAGCTTCGGCCTTCTCGGCCTTTGCTGCAACAGGGCGTTCCGGTTGTTCTACCGGGAAGAAGGTATAGGACAAAGTGATTTCCTTCACGTGTTTCAGCTCAGGATCCTTGTCCATTTCCGGGTCGACAAAGAAGACGACCGGCATTTCGACAGTCTCGCCGCTTTCCAGCGCCTGCTCGGTGAAGCAGAAGCATTGCAGCTTGTTGAAATAGGCTCCGGCCGTCGGCGGCGACACGTTAAAGGTCGACGTACCGACAGACCGCTCGGAACCCGTGTTGGTTGCCACATATTCGAGCTGGGCGGTTTCGCCCATCTGAAGCGTGACTGAGCGGTGCACCGGCTTGAACTTCCACGACAGCTCGTGATTGACGTTGCCGTCGAAGCGAATGGTGATCTTCCGGTCGAGAACCACGTCGCTCTCAGCTGTGGCAACCTGCGTGGTGCCGCCAAAACCGGTGACGCGGCAGAAAAGATTGTAGAGCGGCACAGCGGCGTAGGCCGCCCCCACCATGAACATGAACATGCCAACGCAGACCACCGCGACCTTGCGGTTGCTGCGTGACAGGTTGGAAGTGTCTCGTCCGTTGCTCACGCGATCTCCCTCAAAGCGCCCGGTTCAGAATATCGGGGCCCATCTTGACGATGGTCACGACATAGAACAGCACGACGAGGCCGCCGAGCACGCAGGCAATCGCAATCGACCGCGACCGGCGCTTCTTCTTCTGTTCTTCAGTGAGCGCAATGCCCTTTTCCTGCTCGGCCATCACGTCACGCTCCTGCGATCAGGCTTTCGCCCAGAAGAAGGGCGAACAGCATGAACAGGTAAAAGATAGAGAACTTGAACAGACGCCAGCAGGCAGCCTTGGCCGGGTCGCCTTCCCGCTTGCGCCAGACGTCGAACGACAGACCGACGAAGATGGCGCTGAGAACCGCTGACGCCACCCCGTAAACGGGGCTGGCAAAGCCAAGAAGGTAAGGCGCGACACCGATAGGGGCCAGCAGAACGGCATAGGCAAGAATATGATGCCGTGTCACGGTCTCGCCAGCGACCACAGGCAGCATCGGGATCTTGGCGGCCTGATAGTCGCCATTCTTGACCAGCGCCAGCGCCCAGAAGTGCGGCGGCGTCCACATGAAGATAATCAGGAACAGCACGAAGCTTTCCAGGCTGACGCTGCCGGTAACCGATGCCCAGCCGATCATCGGTGGGAACGCGCCCGCAGCGCCGCCGATGACGATGTTCTGCGGCGTCGAGCGCTTCAGCCACATCGAATAGACGACCACGTAGAAGAAAATGGTGAAGGCCAGAAACGCCCCGGCAAACCAGTTGACCAGAAGGCCAAGCAAGACCACCGAACCGATGGACAGCGTGACACCGAAGGCCAGCGCTTCGTCGCGCGTGACCTTGCCGGCCGGGATCGGCCGCTTGCGGGTCCGCGTCATGACTTCATCGATGTCGGCGTCGTACCACATGTTGAGAGCGCCGGAAGCACCCGCACCGATAGCAATACACAGGATCGCGACAACCCCGAGCACCGGATGCACGGTTCCAGGTGCCAGCATCAGGCCGACAAAAGCGGTGAAGATAACCAGGGACATCACACGCGGCTTCAGGAGCGCCACATAGTCGCTCACCGATCCCATGCCACCGTTCCAGACGGCGGTTTCCTGGTTCATCATATCCTGGCGCTCAACGAGCGACATAGGCGCTTCCTTCGAGTTCTTGTTTTCGTCCGCGATCCCGGGATCGCGATTCCGGTTGCACATGGCCCGGCAGTTTTCCTGAAAGGGAGCACCGCGCCGGCAACCGGCGCGGTGCTGATCTTGACCGGGAGGCGCACCTCCCGCCGCGAATTACTTGATGCGCGGCAGAGTCTCGAACTGGTGGAACGGCGGCGGAGAAGACAGGGTCCACTCCAGGGTCGTTGCGCCTTCGCCCCACGGGTTGTTACCGGCAACGCGCTTCTTGGAGAACGCTTCGAAGATACCGAAGAGGAACACCAGAACCGCAAAGGCTGAGATGTAAGAACCGATGGACGATACGAAGTTCCAGCCGGCAAACGCATCCGGATAGTCGACATAGCGGCGCGGCATGCCGTTCAGACCCAGGAAGTGCTGCGGGAAGAACACCAGGTTCACGCCGACGAAGGTGATCCAGAAATGGGCCTTGCCGATCGTCTCGTTATACATGTAGCCGAACATTTTCGGGAACCAGTAGTACCAGGCCGCAAAGATTGCGAACACGGCACCCAGCGACAACACGTAGTGGAAGTGAGCAACCACGTAGTAGGTGTCGTGGAACGAACGGTCGAGACCGGCGTTGGCAAGCTGCACACCCGTCACCCCGCCAACGGTGAACAGGAAGATGAAGCCGATTGCCCAGACCATCGGCGTGCGGAACTCGATGGCCCCACCCCACATGGTCGCAATCCACGAGAAGATCTTCACGCCGGTCGGAACCGCGATCACCATGGTGGCAGCCACGAAGTAGGCCTGCGTCTCGGAGGACATGCCGACGGTGTACATGTGGTGCGCCCACACGATGAAGCCGACGACGCCGATGGCGACCATGGCGTAGGCCATGCCCAGGTAACCGAAGATCGGCTTGCGCGAGAACGTGGAAATGATGTGGCTGATGATGCCGAAGCCCGGCAGGATCAGAATGTACACTTCCGGGTGACCGAAGAACCAGAACAGGTGCTGGAACAGGATCGGGTCACCGCCACCGGCAGGTGCAAAGAACGTGGTGCCGAAGTTACGGTCGGTCAGCAGCATGGTGATGGCACCAGCCAGAACCGGCAGAGACAAGAGCAGCAGGAACGCGGTGATCAGCACGGACCAGGCAAACAGCGGCATCTTGTGCAGGGTCATGCCCGGCGCGCGCATGTTGAAGATGGTCGTGATGAAGTTGATGGCACCGAGGATCGAGGAAGCACCTGCGATATGCAGGGCCAGAATCGCCAGGTCCATTGCCGGTCCGGGCTGACCGGAGGTGGACAGCGGCGGATAGATGGTCCAGCCACCACCGACGCCGTTGGAACCCGGAGGACCTTCAACGAAGAGGGAAAGAAGGAGCAGCAGGAAGGCCGGCGGAAGCAGCCAGAAGGAAATGTTGTTCATCCGCGGGAACGCCATGTCCGGCGCACCGATCATGATCGGCACGAAGTAGTTGGCGTAACCGCCGATCATGGCCGGCATCACCATGAAGAAGATCATGATAAGGCCGTGAGCGGTGGTGAACACGTTGAACAGGTGCGGATCTCCGAAGATCTGCATCCCCGGCTCCTGAAGTTCCATCCGCATGCCGACGCTGAGCGCGCCGCCAACGATACCTGCCATAATAGCGAACATCAGGTACATGATACCGATGTCCTTGTGGTTGGTCGAATAGACCCAGCGGCGCCATCCGGTCGGATGGCCATGTGCCGCATGTGCTTCGGTCGCAGCCATTTTGGGCTCCCTCTTTCAGACTTTCTCAGCGGCGCTGCATGACATCGCGCGCATCGCCAAACAGGATCGCCGCCGCATTATCTCGCGGCGACAGAGATCTCTTCCACCTTGCCTGCGGCAGCCACTTTCTTCGCATCTTCAATCGACGCGTACAGCTGCTCGTTTGCAGTGTCCAGGTCGTCCTGAGCGGCACTTGCCCAGGTCTGGAACTGATCCTTGGAAACCACCCGGATCGCGATTGGCATGAAGGCGTGTGCCTTGCCGCACAGTTCTGAACACTGCCCGTAGTAGACACCTTCCTCGCGAGCGTGGAACCACGTCTCGTTCAGACGGCCCGGAATGGCATCGATCTTGACGCCGAAGGACGGCATCGCGAAAGAGTGGATCACGTCCTCGGAAGTCACCTGAACGCGGACCGTGGTGTCGACCGGAATGACAAGATCATAGTCGACAGCCAGCAGGCGCGGAACCTGTTTCAGCGTGACGCCACGAGCATCCGCAACTTCCTGACGATCTGCCAGATCCTTTGCAGGGTCGAGAGGATCTCCAACCATGAGGGAGTCAAAGGAGAGTTCGCCCATGTTTTCATCGGTGTACTCATAGCCCCAGTACCACTGGTAACCGGTTGCCTTGATTGTCATGTCGTATTCGGGAATGTCCAGTTCCTTGTAAAGCAACCGGAAAGACGGGATCGCAATCACGACCAGGATCAGGATCGGCGCAACCGTCCAGACCACTTCGATCATGGTGTTGTGCGAGGTCCTGGACGGAACCGGGTTCTTCTTCGCGCTGAAACGGGTCGCGCAAACGATCAGCAGCGCCAGCACGAACAGCGTGATTACGGTGATGATCACCAGGGTGAACCCATTGAACCAGGTAATGTCGTCCATTACATCGGTGACAGAGGACTGAAAACCCAACTGCCATTCCTTGATACCGGACTCCGCTGCCAGGGCCGCCGTCGACACTCCAGCAAAAGTTGCCGCCGCACCGGCCATAGTCATGAGACGCTTGAAGACTGCCTTCACGTCCGCGCTCCCTTCCCTCATCCGCCTTAAATGGCGGAAATGCTAAATTTCCGGACTCAGATCCGGTCCAATCCGCTGCGGCAGTAGAAGGCTTGGCGGAACCGCACAAGCCGAATCTGCTGCGTCCTGGCGTTGGACAAGGTCATGAGTTTGACCGGACTATAACCACAAACTCATATAAAGGGCGATGGCTACCATCGGGCATAGCGGCGATGTGCCGCATCAATCCACCGACACCTTTGTGCCGCACAAAAACCACAAGAAACGCCGGGCTGCAACGGAATTTCCAACTTTTCACAGCCCTCGGATGCGCCAGGCCTTTTGACACGGGTCAAAGACATACGAATTTTCGACAAGAATTGCGTTTATTCCTGCGCTTCCTGAGCCGCCGGACTGGAAACGTGCGCCGTCATGCGGCAATGTCTGGCCTTGAATTACACTTTGATTCGCCAAACGGGCCGCTTCTTTTTACCAAGATGGCCAGTAGCGAACCGGACAACGTTTGACTGGAGGATTTCTTGTCAACCCAATTGCCGCAGTCACCGGCTGCCCGCCCCAACGGTCGTTCCAGACTGTCTTTTTCCAAACTCGCGGCCATTGCCGGGATCGTCTGCAGCTCGTTGACATACGGAAATCTGCCCGCCGCGGCACAAGGCGAGGTCCGTTCGACTCACGGCGACTGGCAAATGCGCTGCGACACGCCCCCCGGCTCTACCGGCGAGCAGTGCGCGCTGATCCAGAACGTCACCGCCGCCGATCGTGAAAACGTCGGCTTGTCGGTGATCATTCTGAAAACCGCCGACAAGCAGGCTCGCATTCTCAGGGTTCTGGCACCTCTTGGCGTGCTTCTGCCGTCAGGCCTCGGCCTGAGGGTCGACAATGCCGACATCGGCCGCGCCGGCTTCGTCCGCTGCCTGCCGAACGGCTGTATCGCCGAGGTTATTCTGGAAGAAGATCTTCTGAGCAAGTTGCAGGCCGGATCACAGGCCACCTTCATCATCTTCCAGACCCCGGAAGAAGGAATCGGCATTCCGATCTCGCTGAACGGTTTCTCTGCGGGCTTCGAAGCCCTGCCCTGACCGGGACCACCGCAGACAGCAAACATACAAAAGGCGCCCCTGCGGCGCCTTTCTTGTATCCAGGCACCGGCGCCGATGCGCCGCTGGAAGCTTATTCCGCAGCTGGCGCGTCGGGGGCCTTGGCCTCCAGTGTCCGGCGCGGTGTCACCTTGTGAAGCTTGTCCGCACCGGCAAACATGCCCTCGCGCAATTGCTGGGCAAGGCGCTCCTCGTCCCGGTCGCGCACGTCTTCCTCGATCTGGTCGATCCGGTCGAGCGGGGTTCCAAGCGCTTCCAGCGCCGCGCGGCCGAAGACCACGCTTGATTCAAACGTCTCGCGAATCTGGAAATCCACGCCACGCTTGGTGAGATCCAGCATATGCGCGCGGTCTGTCGCACGGCAGAAGATCAGGGTATCGGGAAAGCCTTCGCGAACGAGATCGATTGCCTTGCCCATCACCTTGTCGTTTTCAATGCACATGGCAACAAGCGCCGCCTTGCCGGCACCGGCCGCCGCCAGCACATCGGCCCGCGTGGCATCGCCGTAATACACCTTGTAGCCCTGCTTGCGGGCATAGGCGATCCGGTCCGGCCGGTTGTCGATTGCCGTGATCTCCAATCCCTCTGATGTCAGGATCTGGGCAACCACCATGCCGAAGCGGCCAAAGCCGATCACCAGCACAGTGGGCGTTGCTTCCTCGAAGGTTTCAATGGATGGATTTTCAACACCCCGTGCCTTGACCCTGGCGGCCAACCGGTCCAGCCCGAGACAGGCGACCGGTGTCAGCAGCATGGTCAGGACAACTATCGCGTTCAGCTGGTTGACGTTCTGGTAGGTCAGCAGGCTTTCGCCAACGGCCGCGGTGAACAGCACGAAGGCGAATTCTCCCCCTTGTGGCAGGGTAACGGCAATGCGCATGGCATCCGAATTCGGCGAGCCGGTGCCGCGCGACAGAGCCCAGAGAAAGATGCCCTTCACCCCCATGACGCTTAGCACGCCAATGGCGAGGATTTCCCAATCGTTCATCACCAGATAAAAATCCAGCGACATGCCGACAGCGACGAAAAACAGCCCCATCAGCAAAGAGCGGAAGGGCTCGATATCCGCTTCCAGCGTGTGCCGGAAACTCGATTCGGCCAGCAGCACACCGGCCAGGAAGGCCCCGAGCGCCATGGAAAGGCCGACCGCGTGCATGATGCCGGCGCTGCCGAGGGCGACCAGAAGCGCCGCCGTCAGCATGACTTCGCGAGCCCGGCTTGCCGCCAGCAACAGAAAGATCGGCGAGACCAGATACCGGCCGGCAAGGATAACGGCGGCCACTGCCGCCAGAACGATCATGATTTCACTCAGGATCTGGGTGTAGGTGGACGGGCCTTCCCCCGGCGCCAGGATCGCAACCATCGCCAGAAGCGGCACGATGGCGATGTCCTGAAGCAACAGAATGCCGAACGCCCTCTGACCGTAGGAAGAGGACAGTTGGCCGCGTTCCTGCAGGATCTGCAACGCAAATGCCGTGGATGAGAGGGCAAGGCCGAAACCGGCCACCAGAGACGTCGTGAAGGAATAGCCGGCGAACCGCCCGATGGCATAAAGGCTGATACCTGTGAGCAGCACCTGGGCGGATCCAAGACCGAAGATATCACGCTTCATACGCCACAGTTTATGCGGATCAAGCTCCAGACCGATGACGAAGAGCAGCAGGACAACACCCAGTTCGGCGACATGAAGCACATCCTCGCCAGACCCCAGAAGCTGAAGACCGTGCGGGCCGATCACGGCTCCGGCGGCGAGATAACCGACCACCGAGCCAAGCCCCAGCCTTTTGGCGATCGGAACCGCGACAACCGTTGCCGCCAGAAACACGATCGACTCAGCGAAAAACGGAGGGGCTCCTTCTGCTGCCATTCCTTCTCCTTAGCCGTTAGATCCCGCCTGTTCGCCTGTTTCCGACCAGCAAATCAGGACCTTTTCAAACATATCAGAGAATACGCTCCATCCCTTCAACAAATCCAGCGCAGGCAACAGAAAAGTGCTTTATTTTCAATCAAAGCACGCCCCCATGCGCCAAGATCTGCTCAACTTGATTGCAAGCTGGAAATTTGCCGCTTAGCCTTGCGGGAAAGCCGGTGAAACAGCTTGAAAGACAGTGAACCCTCTGCAAGCTGGCGATTTTCACCTGCCCTCCAACAGGGACCTCACACACAGCATGTCCGGCCTGTTTGCCTCAATCGACGCTGCCCGCCTTGCCTGCGGGTTTCTGACCCTGTCTCAAATGATGGAGGCTCTTGAAGGAAATCACGTTCTGGATCCCTTTTCCACGCTGATATCGGCAGGTGTATCGGCCGGGAAACACAATATCTTTTACCCAGGCGTCACGCTGAAAGCCTTATCCGGGCATAAGATAATCCTTGCCGACGACAACTGCGTGCACTCGGGAAGCCATTTCGAAGCCGCGACCGGCAACATTCTGATTGGCAGCAACAACCAGTTTGGTGAAGGCGGGTTTACTGCCAAGGCCAACAGGCCTGGCGCGGAAATCCGGATCGGCAGTCATGGCCGCTACCTGAACAATCCGGCCTTGTTCGGCAGGTGCGAGTTAGGCAACGGCAGCCAGATCCTCGGCAGTATCACCGTCGATGGCTGTACGCTGGCGGACGGAGGCTCCTATGAGGAAGATGATCCGGACCTCAGGGCCGGACTGCTGAAAGGCAGCGGCATCGCCAGAAATCTGACCGTGGCCCGCGGCATGGTCATCGCCGGCAACGGGACGTTCAGCGCGGACGACCTGCTGCCTCAGAGCCACTTTCACCCGAAACCCTGACAGGCGGCCAGTCAGAGCAGCTTGCAAGCCCTCAAAAACGTTTCAAGGCCGTCGGCGGTCTTGTAGTGATGGCCGGTCAAGCCCGCGCTTTGCGCACCTTCCACATTTTCCTCACGGTCGTCGACAAACGCGCTTACTTCAGGATGGTAGCCATAGCGACTGCAGATGCGCTCATAGACGAGAGGATCGGGTTTACGGGCGCCAAACTCCGCCGAGACATGGGCCTTCTCGCCGAATATCTCGATGGTCTCCGGCGCGCAGACCGGCAAGGCATCCTTCAACAGCATGCCGTTGTTGGTGAGAAGCGCGATGTCCGCCGTCGTCTTCAACCTGCTGACCAGCGACAGCACGTCCGGCCGTGCGCGCATCATTTGACAGCGTACATCCGCCCAAGTTTCGAAGTCGATCGGAAACCCGAGCAGCCTTGAAAATTGCTCCAGATAGGCTTCGGCCGTTGCAGGTTCCCCTGCCTCAGCCGCATTTTCATGCGGGCCACCCCAGACCGATTGGTCGATTTCGGCAGCGGGCCGCCCCGTCAGCTCTTCAAGCAGCTTCAGGCGGATCTGGTGATCGTAGTCGTAGAGCACCAGATCCATATCGAAGATAACGAATTTGATTTCAGGCATAGGTCCACTGCCAGCCTTGTCAGACTGCCGTTCCGCCTATGGTCATGGCATTGATGCGCATGGACGGCTGGCCGACGCCGACTGGCACGCCCTGCCCCTGCTTGCCGCATGTGCCCATGCCGGGGTCGAGCTTCATGTCGTTGCCGATCATGGAAACGCGTGTCAGCGCATCCGGTCCGTTCCCGATCAGCATTGCCCCTTTCACCGGCGCGCCGACCTTGCCGTTCTGAACACGATAGGCCTCGGTGCAGGAGAACACGAATTTTCCGGAGGTGATGTCGACCTGACCGCCGCCGAAGGACACCGCGTAAATGCCGTCCTTGACTGACGCCAGGATCTCGTCCGGGTCCTTGTCACCGGCCATCATCACCGTGTTGGTCATGCGGGGCATGGGAATGTGGGCATAGGACTGCCGGCGTCCGTTTCCGGTCGGCTCCATGCCCATCAGACGGGCGTTCTGGCGATCCTGCATGTAGCCTTTCAAAATGCCGTCTTCAATCAGCACCGTCCGGCTGGAAGGCGTGCCTTCGTCGTCCACCGTCAGTGATCCGCGACGATCGGCAATGGTGCCGTCGTCAACGATGGTCACGCCCGGTGAGGCAACGCGCTGGCCCATGAGGCCGGCGAACGCGGAGGTTTTCTTTCGGTTGAAGTCGCCCTCAAGGCCGTGGCCGACGGCTTCATGCAGCAGGATGCCCGGCCAGCCCGGCCCCAGCACGACATCGAAAGTGCCTGCGGGGGCGGGAACCGCTTCCAGATTGACGAGCGCCTGACGCAGCGCCTCATCGACGCCGCCCTGCCAGTTTTCCGTGGTGATGAATCGCTCGAATCCTTCACGGCCACCGCAACCGAAAGAGCCGCTTTCCTGGCGTTCGTCATTGCCGGCGACGACGGAAATGCTCAGCCGCACCATCGGACGGACGTCGCGGACCAGATGACCGTCTGCGCGCAGGATCTCGACCACCTGCCAGGATCCGGCAAGCGACGCGGACACCTGCCGCACGCGCGGATCTTTCGCCCGTGCATAGGCATCGATTTCCTGCAGAAGCTTGACCTTGTCCTCGAAGCTCGGTCCGCCCAGCGGATTGGCATCCGTATAGAGCGTCTGGTTGGTGCGTGCGGGGGCTGAGGCGTAGCTGCCCGAATAGCCCTTCTTGACGGCGCTGACCGCATCGGCGGCCCGTTTCAACGCCCCTTCGGAAATATCGCCAGCGTGAGCGTAGCCGGCAGCTTCGCCGGCAACCGCACGGAGGCCGAAGCCCTGCGCGGTGTCGTAATTGGCTCCCTTCAGACGACCATTATCGAACACGAGCCCTTCGCTTTGCCGGTATTCGACAAAAAGCTCACCGTCATCCGCGCCATCAAGTGCGTCCTGGGTGATCCGCCTTGCCGTTTCGAGCCCCAGGCCTGAAGATTCGATAAGATCGGTCGTGGAAAGGGTCATCTGTCTGTCCTGATTTCGCCCGGATCGTCTGGCCGGTGAAGCTCACGCTGCCAGGCCGGGCAACTTGGTTGTTTCTTCCAACATAAGTGTTTTGGCGCGCAATTCATCCCATAAGCGGAGAATTCCACTTGCCAATTCCGCAAGTCCCCAAACTCTCTTGCGTGACGATCATCAAGTGCCCTGCGGGCTTTCAGCCCGAAATGACTGCTATGGGACATGCGCCTGGCAAAGCTTTGACTTGCCCTCACCTGCCAGTCTGCCATAAATGCTACCAAGACATCCCGATGAACCGACAGCCAAACAGCAGATCATGAACCGTTACGAAAATCCGCGCATCCCGCACGAAGCCCGCGTCCGTTACCTGGACGGCGACTATCAGGTGGAAACACCGGGGACCTTCGTACGCTGCGCGGTGACCGGAACAGCGATTCCGCTGGACGAACTGAAATACTGGTCTGTCGCGCGGCAGGAAGCTTATGTCGATGCCAATGCATCCATGAAGCGGTATCTGGAAACGCGCTGAGCGGCTTCTGGCAAGGTGCGGCAGCTTTATTTACCGAACTGACGCCGCCGCAGTTGTTCCTTGATGAGTGTGACGAGCCTGTCTTCGTCGTCGATTTCCATTCGCACTTCCAGTACGGCTGCGCTGGATGCGATCCAGTGGAACAGCTCTCCCGTTGTGGTTTCCAGCCGTGCCATGTCCTTTGACGTCGTCACCAGCTTGAACCCGGATGCCTCGGCTTCGGTCAACAGCGCGCGCACATCGGCTTGCGTGTAGGGATGGTGATCGGGAAACTCCCGTGTTTTCTTCACGTCGTAACCAAGCGTTTTCAGCGTATCGAAGAATTTCTGCGGCCGGCCGATACCGGCGAAGGCAAAGAGCCTCAATCCGTCCAATTCGTCGTTCGGCTGCGGCCGCATATGTGCGTGCAGGATTGGCAGCCCCTTGCGCCCGGCCAGATGGATCGCTTCTTCAGCCGCATCGCCCTCGCCCACCAGAACCAGGCAGTCGGCCTTGACGATCTGCTTCGCCGCCGGAGCCCGCAAGGGCCCGGCAGGCAGGCATTTGCCGTTGCCAAAACCCACACTGCAATCGACCAGCACCAGGCTGAGGTCTTTCTCCAGAGCCGGGTTCTGAAATCCGTCGTCCATCAAAAGAACATCGATCGGCTGCTGTTCGGCAAGCCGAGCGCCTGCAGGCCTGTCGGCAGAAATCACGGTTGGACCGTATCTGGCCAGCAACAAGGCTTCGTCACCAACCACATCGGCATCGTGAAGACCGGCATCGACGAGCAGCGGCCCCTTGGCCTTGCCGCCATATCCGCGCAGAAGAAAACCGGGGTGCAGGCCCTCTTCCTGCAAACGGTAGAACAGCTCAATGGCAAAGGGCGTCTTGCCGGTGCCACCGACCACGAAATTGCCGACACAGATGACGGGCAAACGGCTGCCGGCTTTCGGTTTCTTCAACATGCGCCGTCCAGAGACGAGGCCATAGATCCAGCCCACCGGCGATAACAGCCAGCTTGCCAGCGTCGATCCCGGCTTCCACCAGAAGTCAGGCGCCGTCTTCATGCACGTTCTCGAGACAGTGGATTATCGGGCGCCGGGCCAGTTTTTCCGAGCATGGGTTGAAGCACCCTCAGGGTTTCGACCAACGCACCGCGTCCGGCCTCAACCAGGGCTCTGGCTGTTTCCGCTTGCACCCTTGCTTTTTCCGGGTCGCGCAGGAGACTGCCGATGCGCTCCGCCAGATTTTCCGGCAGCTCCGCCTTCAGCGAAGCCTGCCGGCTCCAGAAATCCTTGTAGACGGCCCGGGCGTTTGCCACGCGCGGCCCAGTGACCAGCGCCGAGCCCGAAAGCGCGGCTTCCACCGGGTTATGACCGCCTGCATCGTTGAAAGAACCACCCAAAAACGTCACCGGTGCCAATCTATAAAAAAGTCCCATCTCACCCAGTGTATCACCGAGATAGACATCTGTGTCTGTTTCGATTGCCTGTTCCAGACTTCTGCGTGCCGTGCGAAGGCCCCGATTTTCGATGAGGCCTGCAATATCATCTGCACGGGCAGGATGGCGCGGCACCAGAATGAGCAACAGTTCCGGAAATTCCTCGCACAGGCGGCCATGGGCCTCCAGCACGATTTCGTCCTCGCCGGGGTGCGTCAAAGCGGCGAGCCAGACCGGACGCCCTGCTGTCTGCGCCCTCAAGGCGGCTGCCTGGTCTTCATCCACTGCCGGCTCCGGTGCGTCATATTTCAGGTTACCGGGCGTTGAAACGTTGCCGCAGCCCAGAAGACGGAACCGCTCACCATCGGCGGCGCTTTGCGCCAGAACCAGATCGAGGCACCGAAACAGATATCCCGAAATACGCGGAAACCGCGCCCAGCTTCGGTAGGACCTGTCCGACAGGCGGCCGTTCAGCAGAACGAAGGGCGTTTGGCGCGCGCGCATCTCGTCAAACAGGCAGGGCCAGATTTCGGATTCGACCACCATCGCCAGATCCGGCGCCCAATGGTCGAGAAACCGGGAAACCGGGCCGGGTGCGTCAAATGGCATGAACTGGTGGAGCGCACCCTGGGGCAACCGGCTTTGCGCCAGTTCCGCCGCTGTCACGGTGACAGTGGTCAGCAGCACCTGTTGCCCGGATGCTGTGAGGTCCTCGACCAGCGGCAGCACGGACATGGTTTCGCCGACACTGGCGGCGTGGATCCAGACAAGTGATCCAGCGGGGCGGCCTGTAGCCGTCCGGCCAAAGCGCTCGCCCTTTCGGGTCGGCACTTCCTTGCCGGACCGGCTGCGAAACCAGAAGAGAAGATTGAACAGAGGCGTAAGGGCCCGGGCAAGCCCTCTGTAGAGAGTGAAGACGAGAGGGCGCCGGTCAGCCATCCGCCCTTCCGACCAGCTCATACGCCCGTTTCGTCGCCTGATTGAGCCCTTCCTCGACCTTGAGGCGATAATCCTCAAGGGTTTCGTCGTCCGCATCGGCGGGCACCCAGATAAGATCGTTTACCGCGATGCTGCCACGGCCGAAAGGCAGGTTGACGCTGGCCTTGTCCCAACTGTTGAGCTCGATGCTGCGGCTGGTGGCCACGGCCACCGGCAGCACCGGGCGGCCCGAATGCTTGGCCAGCTGAACGATGCCGACGCCGGACTTGCGGGCCGGGCCTTTGGGCACGTCCGCCGTCATCGCGATGGAATAGCCTTCCTTCAGCGCGCGCAGCGCCTCGATGAAACCGCGCATGCCGCCGCGCTTCTTGATCTGGCGGGCATTCTTGCCGCCGGAGGCACGGATCAGACCCAGGCCGAGCTTGCGGGCCGCAATTGCGTTCACCTCACCGTCGGCGGAGCGGGAGATCATCACCTTGGCCGGCCAGTGGGCCGGCTTGGCGAAAGGCACCATGAAGTGCTGCCCGTGCCACATGGCCACGATCACCGGCAGATCCTTTTCGGACTGTTCGTGGACGCCCTCCGGCTCGATGACGAACCGATTGGTGCGATAGACCAGCTTGAGGTATGCGGCCATCAAGGTGCCGATAGTGGACAGAACCCAGGGCTGGCGTCCGAGGCGTTTGATCATTTGGTGTTGTCGCCTGAAAGAGCTGCCCGCCTTAAGAAGCCGATTCCGGATCAAGCAAGCGGTGCATGTGGACGATGAAGTAGCGCATATGCGCATTGTCGACCGTCGCCTGTGCCTTGGATTTCCAGGCTTTGTAGGCTTCGGCATAATTCGGATAGATCCCGACGATATCCAGATCGTCCAGGTCCCGGAACGTCAGCCCTTCCGGTGAATCCAGCTCGCCGCCGAACACAAGATGAAGGAGCTGTTTCGGAGTATCGGTGTCACTCATGAATTTCCTCGCTTTCGTCGCTGCAGCCGTGCCGCTAACCGATTAGATCGTCGAGCACGTCGCGCACAGGCCCGATCAGCGCAACAGGAGCTGCGATCAGGGCCGGGTGGCCGGTCTTGGCGCGGTTGTAGATCAGGTTCCGGCCCGACAGGTCGGTCAGTATACCGCCCGCTTCCTGCACCAAAAGATCCGCCGCTGCAAGGTCCCAATCGCTCGGGCCTCCCCGCGCGGCGCCGACATCGACCCGTCCTGCAGCAACGACGGCCAGCCGATAGGCCAGTGAGCGCAGGATTTCCGCACCGACAAATCCTGCATCCACAACGTCCCGATTGGCGACGATGGAATGTGGTCCCGTCAGCGTCGCGCCGGAAAGGTCTGTCCGGTCCGATACCGCCAGTCGAGATCCATTGAGCCAGGCTCCGCCGCCTGCGCGGGCCAGGAACATCTCGTCCCGGCGCGGACAGAAAACCGAACCGGCAATGGGACGGCCGGCCTCAACCACGGCAATTGCCACGGTCCATTCGTCTCCCCCTGCCAGGAAGGCACGCGTGCCGTCAATCGGATCGACTATAAACACGCGCTCGTGGTTGAGGCGGCTCCGGTCGTCTGCCGTTTCCTCCGACAGCCAGCCGTAGTCTGGACGGGCAGAACGCAGATAATCGGCGAGAAACCGATCCACTGCCAGATCGGCCTCTGACACCGGCGACATGCCCGCCTTGCCCTTGAACCAGGTCTCGGGATCCTGACCGAAGAAGCCCAGCGCGATATCGCCAGCCTGGCGCGCGGCCGTTTCCAGCAGGCGCAGATCTGCGTCCCGCCCCGCTTCGTCCAGTTTGATGTCGGCCGATCCCTTGTCAGCTTCCGGCAAGGGCCATTCCTTCGATCATCACCGACGGGGTGGCAGCAGAGTAGCGATTGTCCAGATCGCTGCCGGGAACCAGCCGTGCGAACATGTCCTTCAGATTGCCTGCAATGGTGATTTCGCTGACGGCTTCGACAATCTGTCCGTTCTCGAACCAGAAGCCGGCTGCGCCGCGGGAATAGTCCCCGGTGAGGCCATTCACGCCGTGACCGATCAGATCGGTGACCAGCAGACCCTGCCCGGCGTCCGCCATCAGTTCCTCCAGCGATTTTTCGCCCGGCATCAACGTGATGTTGGTTGCCCCTGGGGATGTACCGCTGCCGCTGCGGTGGGCCCGGCCGTTTGGCGTCAGCCCCAATTCACGGGCGGAAGCCCCATCCAGGAACCAGTGGCGCAGGATACCGTCTTCAATGACATCGAGACGTTCCGCGCGTGTTCCTTCTCCATCGAACGGGCGTGTTGCGGCACCCCGGCGCTTGAACGGGTCATCCACCACCTGAATGCCCGGAGCAAAAACGGCCTCGCCCATCCGGTCCCTCAGGAAACTGGTCTTGCGCGCAATCGCCGCCCCGTTGATAGCCCCGACAAGGTGGCCGAGAATACTGCGGGCGGCGCGTGATTCATAAATGACGTTGGCGGTGCGGGTCGACAGTTTGCTCGGGTTCAGGCGGCGAACCGTTCTTTCGCCTGCCCTGCGGCCGATTTCCGCCGGCGCTTCCAGATCCTCGAAGAAGGTGCGGCTGTCGAAGTCGTAATCCCGCTCCATGCCGGTGCCTTCGCCGGCAACGGCTGTCATGGACATGCCATAGCGGGACGACATATAGGAGCCTTCAAACCCGTGGCTGGTCGCCAGGACAACCCCGGCAAGGCGCCAGGAAGCCCCCGCGCCACCAGACTTGGTGACACCTTCGACGTCCAGACCGGCGGCTTCCGCTTCCAGCGCGATCTGCGTCAGATCCTCAGCGGTCATTTCCCTGGTGTCCAGAAGTTCAAGGTCCGGGAATTCCTTCACGAGAAGATCCTGGTCGGCGAGGCCGGCATAAGGATCTTCCGGGGCGACCTTCGCCATTGCGACGGCGCGTTCGGCGAGGCTTGCCGGATCGTCGAGCCGGTTGGCGGATACAGCCGCGGTGCGCTTGCCGACGAACACCCTCAGGGTCACGTCATCGCCTTCAGCGCGCTCGGTTTCCTCTACCTTGCCTTCGCGGACATCGACCGACAGCGAAACCCCGGTAACCGCAATCGCATCGCAGGCGTCAGCTCCGGCCTTGCGGGCTGCTTCCACCAGACGGGCCGCCCGGGATTGCAGTTCGCTTTGATCAATCAGTTCCGACATCGTGTCCGCTCTCTCGTCTTCTGGTTCGGCAGTTGTTTACGCTCCGCACGGCTGTGCTGCAACTGCCGGGGCTGTTTGCGGGCAATCCGGCTGCTGCAGGACGTGCAAGCCACGGGAGTTTTCCCCTGACCGGCTGCAAATGGGATTTTACATCCGTATCGGCAAGAGGTTGCAATGCCGCAACCCTGCGACGGGTTTTCGTAATGATGACGGCAGGATAGGCGAGATCGGGACAAAGCGCGAAATTCAGTCTCAGGTTGTATTTCGCCACTTCTGCCACACGACTGAACAAGATGTTACCCGCCTGCTTACATTCCAGTAACCCTCTTATAAATCAGACTTTTTTAACTCTGTATCTTAAGTGGTTCACGACTTTTGTTCCGTACATTGAAACACATCGAGAGACCAAAAAGGTCCGACCTAAAGGTCCGGTGGAGAGTCATTTGAGACGTCAAACAGAAATACAGGAAATGGTAGCAACCGGGGCCGGCACGAATACGATGCCGCACCCCGGTTGCCTTCCGGCCCACTTCGAGCAACGCCTTGAAAACCGGCCGGGCACTCCTTCCCTGCCAGCCGAAATTTTTCTGGATCGCGACAGGGCGGTCATCAAGCGGCGGGTAGCCGGTGTTCCGGTGACGGTGGTGGTGCCTGCACAAGGTTTCGACGGTGTCATGGTCCGGATTGTTCCGGGGGCAGTGCCAGGCGAAATCGTTGCGGCCCTGATCCTGAAACATCCCGACAGCGCGCTGTCGATCACCCTTGCGGAAACAGAGAAATCCGACGACCTGGCTGTTCTTTGGAGCCGCTGGGCCCAGGTTTTCAACCTGCCGATGCTGGTGTGCGACCTTGGTGGAAAGGTGAAGCCGATCGAAGCCTATAGCGCCGTTCCGGCATCCAAACCTGCGCCCCGGCGCAAGCTTCGCCTTTTGACCGGCCGCCGGCCACGCTTCCTGAACCGCCGTCTTCCCGGCAGACAGCAGCCTGCGGCAACCGTTCATGCCAACGAACGCGAGATTATTGCCCGCACCTGATGGTGCGGACAAAGATTTCTTGAAAGGCCCCGTCGTACGGGGCTTTTTTCGTTACAGCGCGCCGATCATTGCATCGGCGACGAAGCCGAAAAACAGGATCCAGCCATAGGTCGCGTTGGAACGGAACAGCTGCAGGCACTGATCGCCATCGTCAATATCCAGTACCGCGATCTGCCATCCAAGATGCACAACGCCGGCCAGAATGCCGACAAAGGCGGCCGGACCGGCATCAGCAAACATCGCCGCCATGAAAAACAGGACCGTTGCACAACTGTAGAGCCCGATGAGGGCCAGCTTGGTGTGCTCACCAAAGAGACGGGCCGTCGACTTCACCCCTACAAGGGCATCGTCTTCCTTGTCCTGATGGGCGTAGATGGTGTCGTAGCCGATCGTCCAGCAGATGCCGCCGGCGTAAAGAAACACGGGTGACCAGGACAGCGAGCCGAAAGCGGCTGCCCACCCCATGAACGCCCCCCAGGAAAAGGCAAAGCCCAGAAACAACTGCGGCCAGTTGGTGATGCGCTTCATGAATGGGTAGATCGCGACCGGCAGAAGCGAGGCAATGCCGAGCCAGATCGTGAAGGTGTTGAACTGCAGCAGCACCGCCAGTCCGACCAGCGCCTGCACCACCAGAAAGATCTTTGCCTGAAGCTTGCTGACCTGCCCCGCCGGGATCGGCCGTGAGCGGGTCCGCTCTACCTTTGAATCGATATCGACGTCGACAACGTCGTTATAGGTGCAGCCCGCACCGCGCATGGCGACCGCGCCGATGAAAAACAGAACCATATGCCAAAGGTCCGGCCAGGCCTTTCCACCGGCAATTGCCGCCAGTGCCGCCGACCAGAAACAGGGCCACAGCAAAAGCCACCAGCCGATTGGACGTTCCCAGCGGGCCAGGCGGGCATAGGGGCGCAAGCCAGCGGGCAACCGCGTATCCACCCAGTGCTGTTTGACCGCATCCGCAACCGGCCCCGTGTCGTTCGTGGAAAACACTTTCGATCCGTCCATTTGTCGATTGTTCGGCGGAAACGCTTCCGTTTTCCGCTCTTCTCCGGTTCTTTTAGCGACATTCGGCAGGAAATTCATCCCGCAAGACGTCACAGAGGCGCTATCGCGAAGCTGTCATTAGGGCGAGTGAGCATCTGGGGATGCGGATCTGAAGAAGGACATCAATGTCTAATGCCGCGTCACGGCGGCATGCTGACCGGCGGAAACGTGCCATTGCCTGCACCGCCAATTGCGGTATGCGACCCTCCGTGTTAGGTGACGGCCCTCCTGCTTCCATCTTTACGAAGAGACTGCCCGTTTATGAAACTTCTCCTGATCGGATCCGGCGGCCGCGAACACGCGCTTGCCTGGGCGCTGGCAAAATCTCCAAAACTGACCAAGCTCTACGCAGCACCCGGCAATGCCGGCATTGCCGAGGTCGCCGAGCTTTGCAACCTGGACACCGCGGATCATCAGGCGGTGGTCGGTTTCTGTCGTGACCATGACATCGACTTCGTCGTTGTCGGCCCTGAAGCCCCGCTTGTGGCTGGCCTCGTTGACGATCTGGAAGCAGCCAGCCTCAAGGCTTTCGGTCCGTCGAAAGCGGCAGCCCAGTTGGAAGGCTCCAAGGCCTTCACCAAGGGTGTCTGCGACGAAGCGGATATTCCGACAGCCGGATACGGCCGCTTCGACACCGCAGAAGATGCACTCGCCTACGTTCGCGAACAGGGCGCTCCGATTGTCGTCAAGGCGGACGGGCTCGCGGCCGGCAAAGGTGTCGTGGTCGCCATGACCCTGAGAGAAGCCGAGGACGCGGTGACGGCCTGTTTCGAGGGGTCCTTCGGAGAGGCCGGTGCGGAAGTCGTCATCGAGGAATTCCTGGATGGCGAGGAAGCAAGTTTCTTTGTGCTGTCCGATGGCACCAATGCACTGCCGCTGGCCACCGCCCAGGACCATAAGCGCGCCTTTGATGGCGACGAAGGTCCGAACACCGGCGGTATGGGCGCCTATTCGCCAGCGCCCGTTCTGACAGACGCGCTGATTGCCGAGGTCATGCGCACCATCATCGAACCGACCATCGCAACGCTTGCCAAACGCGGCACGCCCTTCAAGGGCGTTCTCTATGCGGGTCTGATGATCGGCGAGAACGGCCCGAAGCTGATCGAATACAATACGCGTTTCGGCGATCCGGAATGTCAGGTGATGATGATGCGCCTGAAAAGCGATCTCCTGGAGCTGTTGCTTGCCAGCGCCGAAGGCCGGCTCGACCAGACGACAGCCGACTGGCGCGACGAAGCCGCATTGACCGTCGTCATGGCCGCCAAGGGCTACCCGGGCAGCTACGACAAGGGCACAGAGATTCGCGGTCTCGAAACGGCCGCGACGGACGACGTAGCCGTTTTCCATGCCGGCACCAAACGCGACGGTGCGCAGATCCTTGCCAACGGCGGACGTGTCCTGAACGTCACGGCCGTCGGCGCCACCGTTCGCGAGGCGCAGCAGCGTGCCTATGAGCGCATCCGCGGCATCGACTGGCCGGAAGGTTTTTGCCGAAGCGACATCGGCTGGCGCGCCATCGCGCGGGAAAGCGAAGGCTGACGCAGGCCGTTTTCCCGAATTTACGGCATTTGCGCTTCCGGGACTTGGCGCGCGCGCAGTATCAAAGCTAATCTCCTCTCCAGCGCAGGCTGGGGAGGCAAACGTGGAAAACGACTTGCCGGATCTTTTTCCGGAGTTCGACAGCATCACTGTCGACGTCAATGACATGCGCCTGTTCTGCCGGACTGGCGGATCCGGGCCACCGCTGCTCTTGCTGCACGGATATCCGCAATCGCATGTCTGCTGGCACAAGGTGGCCCCGCAGCTTGCCGAACATTTCACGGTCATCATGCCGGACCTGCCGGGGTATGGCCTTTCGTCCGTCCCGCCGTTGTCGGCCGATCATGCCGCTTATTCCAAGCGAAACATGGCAGCAGCCATGGTCGAACTCATGAAGGCTCTGGGCCACGCGACCTTCATGCTGGCCGGACACGACCGCGGTGGCCGCGTGGCTTACCGACTGGCGCTCGATCATCCCGACGTGCTCACGAAGGTTGCCGTTCTCGACATTCTGCCAACCTGCGACTACTGGGACCGGATAGACAGGCTGTTCGGCCTGAAGATCTATCACTGGATGTTTCTGGCCCAGGCGGCACCTTTCCCGGAAAACATGATTTCTGCCGCGCCTGTGGCGTTTCTTGATCACACGCTGGCAAGCTGGACCGCCGCCAAGGATCTTTCCTGCTTCTCCAAAGAGGCCATGACACACAATCGCGACTGGTTCAGCGAACCAGACCGGGTGTCAGCCACCTGCGAGGATTACCGCGCAGGGGCGACAATCGATTACGAGCATGATCGTGCAGACCTCAAGGCTGGAAAAAAAATTCAGCCTCCGCTGCTCGCCCTGTGGGGAAGCAGAGGCATCGCCACCAGCGTCGATGATCCGCTTGAGGTCTGGCGAAGCTGGTCCGCGAGCGCGACCGGCGAAGCTCTTGGCTGCGGGCATTTCCTCCCTGAAGAAGCCCCACGGGAAACGGCCGGAGCCTTGATCGCGTTTTTCAAAAACACGCCAAGCGGGTCTTGAAATTGCTTACCTATTTAGGATTGCCACCCCACTTAACGTAACGGGAGTGCATTGTACGGTGACATGGATAGAGATGATCACCGAACAACATTTAAACTATTTTCACTCGCGCCTTTTTCATCAGTTCACGAACGAATACAGCTCAGAACAAGACAGTGAAATCGAAACTTCTCATCGTTTTTTCTTAATGCCCTTTAACAGACACATTTAAAACAATTTAACTAATAAGGCCTATTGAGAAAATTGGCAGTGATTGTTTACCTAATAACACCGTACCGGGTGGCCATAACAAAAAGTGAACTGTCCTTGCCAAGAAAAGAGGAGCTGCGGCTGCTCGGGGGAACAGATGCAACGCGTGGGCAAGCAAAAGTCATGGCCAGGGACGGACTCAGGCGACGAGGCATCGCGCATGCATGCGCGTGGCCAAGGCCCGAGTGCCCTTGTTGACCGGCTTCTCGCCCGCTGGTGCAAGGATGAAACCCGCTTTGAAAAACCGCTTCGCGCCGTCTTTCTGTCGTTTCTCTGCCTGACGGTTGCTGTCCTCACCTTTCAGAACGTTGTCACGGAATATCGCACGCTCAGCGAACCGCAGGATCTGATCGTGCGCACGACCGAGCGGTTGCTGATGCACCAACGGTCGCTGGGAGAGCAAGCGCTGGATCAGGCAGTCAGCGTTGTCAGCGCCGACACCGACTTGCAGACCGCCATTCGCAAGAGAGATGCGGCCAACATCAAGGCCGTTGCCGACAGGGTTTTTGCCGGGAAGGCAGCAGATCTCCACATAGCGGAGTTGACCATTTTCTCCGCCAACCAGGAGATCATCTATCGCGCCCAAAGCAACGTTTCCACAGTCCGGAACGCCGGCACTTTTGAAACCGAGTTGAACTCCAGAAGGTTTCGGGATGTCGATGCAATCGAACTCGGCCCGGATAACGAATTTGTCGTCAGTGTGTTCAAACCATGGCACGTCGACGGTACCCGGATCGGATATCTGAAGCTTGCGATCAACATCGAACAATCGCTGGCGCTGGCCAGCTCCGCGGTGAATGCACAGATCGTCAAGGCTTTCGAGGTCCTCGATGCCGATGACACCAGCGCCGTTCACTACAAGGTTCTAGGCGACCTGGCGCCGACCGGCTTCGACTTCGACAAAGTCACGTCCCACGGTCATTTCGACGGCTTCAGCAGTTTCACCCTTCAGGACAACAAGGTCTTCATGGTTCGAGACCTGCCGATTACGATCGTCAGTCCGAACCATGACGTGAAACTTCTGCTGGTGAAGGACATCACCAACAACATCTGGGCATTTGCCAAGGGGACCTCGCTGTCGCTGATGGCGGGTGTCGGCCTGGCACTGCTTGCCTGGACCGTGGTATTCCGCCTGCTGTCCCGTCTTCAGTCTTCCGTCCAACTGACGCGTTCCCGTCTTGAGGCAGAGGTTCAGGAGAATACCCGCAAGCTGGAAAGCAGTTCGCAGCAGCTTATCGAAGCGCAGCGGATCGCCCATGTTGGCAGTTGGGAACTGGACATCACGGCAAACGAAATTCTGGGATCCGAGGAATTCTATCGGGTCATGAAAATTCCGCCGGGCCTTCCGGCAAACGAAATCCAGCGCTTTGTGTTTTCCCGCATTCCCGAAGCGGAACGACAGACAACCCTGGACACAGTCACGACCGCCCTGAAGACCTGCGGTGAATTCGACATCGAACACTCCATGGTGCATGACGACGGCAGTACCCAGTATGTGCACGTTCTCGGTTACGTGTTTTCAGGCCCTGGTGGCAAGGCTGCCAAGCTGATCGGCACCATTCACGACATCACAGATCGCTGTCTGGCCGAGCGCAAGAACCATCTGCTGGCACATATTCTGGAGTCTTCGCTCAACGAGATCTACATTCTGGACTCGTCAACGCTGCAGATCGAATATGCCAACCGCTGCGCCCTTACCAACCTCGGCTACACTCTGGAAGAGCTGAAGCTCCAGAAAATCGGTGATATCGATCCCGTTTACGATCAGGACACGGTC
This sequence comes from Stappia sp. BW2, assembly GCF_008107695.1. GTDB lineage: Bacteria > Pseudomonadota > Alphaproteobacteria > Rhizobiales > Stappiaceae > Roseibium. Next base: position 1,143,388 of record NZ_VIRG01000066.1, read on the forward strand.
CGCCTGCATGTCGCACGTCTGCTGAAGGGCCACAAAGACAATCTGTCGGTCGAAAGCGTTCACCGGCGCAAGGATGGCAGCGAGTATCCGGTCGACCTCAAGGTGCAGGTTCTCCGCGACCAGGACCGTGATCTGCTTGTGGCGATTGCCAATGATGTGTCGGAACGGGTGCAGCGGGAAAACGAAACCCGCGACGCCAAGATACGGGCCGAACGTCTCGCCTATTTCGATCCCCTGACGAAACTGTCCAACCGCGCCGGCTGCCAGCGCGATGCGAAGGAACGCTTTGCTCGTCGTGAAAAGCCGGCCTTCCTGATTCATGTCGACATGGACGGGTTCAAGCGGGTCAACGATACGCTCGGTCATCTTGCGGGCGATCAATGTCTGGAAGAAACCGGGCGCCGGCTTCGCGAAGTCTGCCGGGGGCTGGGCACAGCCTATCGCTGGGGCGGAGACGAGTTCGTCATCCTGGCGGAACAGGGTACGTCGGACCCGAACGAGCTCTTCGAACGGGCTCGCCGCATCATGCGGATGCCGATGGAATTCAACGGCAGCAGGTTCTGGCCGACTGTCAGCATGGGGCTGGCACTCTGCCCGGACGATGGCCACGACTTCGACACGCTTCTGGTCAATGCGGACCTTGCCCTTTATCAGTCCAAGGAAAACGGCAAGGATCGCTATACATTCTTCCGGCCGGACATGCGCACCGACAGCGAAACGGAAGCGCAGATCGAACTGGAACTGAGGGACGCGGTCAAGAACGATCAGTTCTTCCTCGAGTTCCAGCCGCAGGTCAATCTGCGCACCCAGGCCGTCACAGGCGTCGAGGCGCTTGTGCGCTGGCAGCATCCCGAGCGCGGCACCGTCTCCCCCGGGGACTTCCTGCCTGTGGTGGAAAAATCCGGGCTGGCTCCGATCCTTGGCGAGATTGTCATCGACAAGGCCTTTGCCGCCGCCAGAAGCTGGATCGACCGGGGGATCGACTTCGGCCGCATCTCCGTGAACGTTTCGCCCTCGCATCTCTCGTCCGGACTGCTGCTCGAGCACTTCAAGGCCGGTATGGAAAAACACAACATCGGACCGGACCGGATCACCGCCGAGGTGCTTGAATCGGTGTTTTTGAACGACAACCGGTCCGGACACCTGGCGGCGCTGCGGGAACTTTTCGAACTCGGTGTCCATATCGAGCTCGACGACTTCGGAACCGGGTATGCATCGCTTTCCCATGTCTCCGATCTGCCGATCAACGGGCTCAAGATCGACCGCTCCTTCACCCGCCAGATGCTGCAGGACTCGAAAAAGGAAGTGATCGTCAACCAGCTCATCCACCTGGCCAGATCGCTGGATATCGGTATCGTCTGTGAAGGCGTGGAGACCGATGCCCAATACGACCGTTTGAGGATGATGGGCGATTTTTCGATCCAGGGTTTCCTGATCGCCCGGCCAATGCCGTTCCAGCAGGCGACGGACTGGATGTCGGAAGCCACGGATGACCTGTATTTCGTGATCTGATAGTGCCTGGCACCGCGTGGCTGTTTCGCAACGGAAAGAATTTTGCCGACGGCCATAAGGTTGGCAAGTTGCGCTGCAACACCCATGTGCAGTACCTGACACACTCACTGCCGGATCCGGAACATGCTCTCCACCTCTTCTCCCAAAATCGGCCTGGCCCTTGGCGGCGGCGGCGCACGTGGCCTTGCTCACATCCCCGTTCTGGAAGCGCTTGACGACCTGGGCATAAAGCCAGTGCGGATCAACGGCACGTCAATCGGCGCGCTGATGGGCGCCGCCTATGCCAGCGGCCGCAGTGGCCAGGAAATACGAGACATCGCGCTGGAGATCTTCGCGGATCGCAACAGCGTTTTGTCGCGCCTCTGGCAGCTGAGACCTCGCAAGCTCGCCGACATGTTCCGGGGCGGCCCGGTGCAGTTCGACCCGTTGCGGGTGCTGGAAGTGTTTGTTTCCGACTATCTGTCCGAAACTTTTGAGGATCTGGAAATCCCGCTGCGCATGCTTGCAACGGATTTCTACCGCTGCGAGGAAGTCGATTTCGAAAGCGGTCCGTTGTTGCCCGCTCTGGCAGCCTCGATCGCGATTCCCGCTGTTTTCAGGCCTGTGCGCTATGACGACCGATTTCTGATCGACGGTGGTGTTGTCAATCCACTGCCTTTTGACGGTCTCAGGGCAAATTGCGATATCGTGATTGCCGTTGATGTCGTTGGGGCGCCGGTTCCACGAGAAAACAAGGACGACATCAGCATGCTGGACTCCCTGTTTGGGTCCTCCCAGATTCTCATGCAAACCATCACGAAGCAAAAACTTAAGTCAGATCAACCGGATATCCTGGTCAGCCCACCTCATGACTCGGTCCGTGTGCTGGACTTCATGAAAGCGGAAAGCATTCTGGATAAGGCAGAGTCTTTGCGTACAGTTACAAGGGAACAACTGGAGAAACTGATAAAAGAAACAATGGCAATTACTTGATGGCAACAACCACTGATAAATACGTATTATCCCTTTTTATTGAAACAATCTTTGCCTTTAACACATCATTAATCTTACTCCTAAATACTTTTCTTAATCTATTAGGAGAGGGTCAATGCGGCCATCAGGATCAACAGATTTGGAAGCCTGTCCGGTATCGGACGATTTGCTGAAACGCTTACTGGACGCAACGTTGAACGCGGTAACGGATGTTGGGCAACAACTGCCGGAACAGCAGCGTGCTGCGCTTGCCGTCTACTGCTACCGCCGGGCCCACTTCCGCCGGCTGGGCCTGTCACTGGCGTCCCTCTGCAGCCAGCAGGCTCTTGTCATGGAAGCCGGGCATGCAGGCGACCTGATCCACCGGCAGGCAAGCAGCGTCTCGACCGAGGGCGATGCGATCAGCCGGACTGCGAAGTCCGGAAAGCCGCCGGTCAGTCTGTACGTGGTTTGAAAGTCCATTCCGGGGCTGGTTCTTCCTCCCACCCGCCCCCACCTTAGGCAACCGCCCTTGCAGCTATCAGCGCGGGCCGGTTGCCTTTTCTTTTGGCATCGCCTTTCAAAACGTCGCAAGTTTCGAGCAAACGGCCCTCAAGGCCGTGGCGACGTCTTGCCGTTGCCGGTCCGCCCCCTACTATTTGCAACAGGTGTGGTTCTCGGGATGGTTCGATATGGCGATATTCAGTTTCCCATTTCACGGACGGCGACAGAAGGCGGGCGGGCTCTTCCGGATTGTTCCCCTGCTGTTCGGGATACTGATTTCAGCGATGTTGACCGGACAGGCCTTCGCGGTCTGCCAACTGGTCGCCGAAGCGCCGTTCAGAGCACCGGGGCCGGATGAAGTTCGGATATGGCGCGCGTCGTTGCAGGCCAACGAAGTACAGATCCGCTATATCGGCCACTCCACATTCGAACTCGAAACGCCCAAGGGCGTGCGGATCGCGACCGATTACAACGACAGCGTCCGTCCGCTGCTGCCACCCGATGTTGCAACGATGAACGGCGCCCACAGCACGCATTACTCCGTCAGCCCGGACCCGAACATCGAGCATCTGCTTTACGGCTGGGACCCGAAGGGCGGACCGCTGGATCATGATGTGCGGGTTGGCGATGTGCGCATCCGCAACATTCAGACCAACATTCGCGGCTGGGACGGGGCGGAGCGCCGGCTCGGCAACTCGGTTTTCATCTTCGAGGTCGCCGACATGTGCATTGCTCATCTGGGCCACCTGCATCATCGGCTGACACAGGAAGATCTGATACGCCTTGGCCAGATCGACGTCGTGTTTGCGGCAATCGACAATTCGTCAACGCTCCGGCTGGAAAGCCTGATGGACGTGCTGGAAAGCATCGGTCCTGCAATGGTCATCCCGATGCATTTTCATTTCCACGGCGCCTTGCAGGCTTTCGTCGGCCGTGCCGAGGAGGCAGGGTACGACATCGTGCGAGCAAAAACGCCCGCGCTGATTGTCAGCCGGTCCAGCCTGCCCACACGGAAAACCGCCTACATCATGATGCCGGGTGGTTCTTGACGCGCCAGATAGCTTCCTGAAGGCATTCGGACGCCAGACAAAAGCTCTGATAGCAGACCGAAAGAGGCTTCAGGCTTCAGGCTTCAAACCTGAGGAACAGGACCTGGCTGTCGCCCGCCTGGCGGCGGTCGAGTTCTTCAAAGCCTTCCGGAATGTCGACCTGGGCCGAAGACCTTTCTTCCAGGACACACAAGCCCCCTGGCTTCAGCCAGCCTCCCCCGGCGGCAGAGGCCAGGGCTTTTTCGCCCAGTTTCTTGTCGTAAGGCGGATCGGCGAAAACCAGGTCGAAAGGTTCAATAGTGCCGGCGCTGCCGAGCCGTGTGGCATCGCGCCGAAAGATCTTGGCGGCACCATTGAGACCGAGAGCTTCCATGTTCCGGCGAATGATGCCGCGTGCCTCTGTCCCCTCTTCGATGAAGGTGCAGTGACGCGCGCCCCGACTGATCGCTTCAAAGCCCAGCGCGCCGGTTCCGGCAAAAAGATCCAGCACTCTTGCGCCCTCAAGATCAACATCCAGGCCATGTGCCAGGATGTTGAAAATGGTTTCCCGAAGCCGGTCACTGGTCGGGCGGGTGTCGTGCGATTTCGGCGCGGCAAGGGCCGTTCCCTTGAAACGCCCGGCAACTATTCTCAAGACCGGTCTCCGCGCCTCGGCGGACGGCCACCCTTGGGAGGTCCGCGCCGTTCGTCCTTGTCACGGTTGGACCGGCTTTCCTGCTGCTTGTCTTCCACCTTGCCTTCCTCACCCCAGATGCGGCGCGGGAGCGGGGAAAACCGATCTTCACTGAAATCCTTGCGCGGTTTCGGCTCGGAGGTCAGACGGAAACGGGAACGCGGCGAGACTTTTACTTTTTCCTGGCGCGGCCCGGAATTCTTTCGCGGTCCCTGGCCGGATGCCTTCTTGCGATCTTCCCGCTGTTCGTTGCGTTCGTTCTTGGCTGCCCGCTTGCGGTCGGTTTCGCTGCGGCCTTCGCGCGCCGTCATCCAGCGGCCCTGGCTGGCCTCGCGTCGGCCACCCTCCCGGCCACCACCGTCTCGGCCAGCTCCGTCTCGGTTGCCACCATCTCGGGCGCCACGGTCACGGCCGCCATCCCGGCCACCGCCTTCCCTGCCGCCGCCGCGCTTCGCGCCTGCAGGCTTCTTTTCGGCTTCAGGCTTGGGAGCATGAAAGATCGGAGCGTCGAAATCGGCGCCGGCTTCCTCGGCCAAGGCATCGCCCAACTGGTCACGCAGAACGCGGCCACGAATTTCGCGGACGTCCCCTTCCGGAAGATCCATCAACTGGAAGGGGCCATAGGACAAACGGATCAGCCGGTTCACGGCAAGGCCCAGATGCTCCAGAACCCGTTTGACCTCACGGTTCTTGCCTTCGCGCAGCCCCACCGTCATCCAGACGTTGTTGCCCTGCTCCTTGTCGAGCGTTGCCTCGATGGCGCCGTAGAGCACGCCTTCAATCGCAATGCCGTCCTTCAGAGTGTCGAGATCCGGCTGGGTCACCTTGCCGAAGGCGCGTACGCGGTAACGGCGCAACCAGCCGGTGGCCGGCAATTCCAGAACGCGCGCCAGTCCGCCATCGTTGGTCAGGAGCAGCAAGCCTTCAGTGTTGATGTCGAGCCGTCCCACGGTCAGGACACGCGGCAGGTCATCGGGCAGGCGTTCGAAAACGGTCGGACGGCCTTCCGGATCCTTGTTGGTGGTCACCAGACCGCGCGGCTTGTGGTAGAGCCAGAGCCGCGTGCGCTCACGCATCGGCAGCGGTTCGCCGTCAACCACTACCTTGTCGTTGGGTGTGACCGTGACGGCGGGCGTGGTCAACAGTTTACCGTTGAGCTCAACCCGGCCGTTTTCGATCCATACTTCCGCTTCGCGGCGGGAACACAGGCCGACACGCGCCATCACCTTGGCAATGCGCTCGCCCCGGTCATTGGCTTCGCCTGCCAGCGGTGCAGTCGCCGGTTTCGGCGCCCGTTTTTCGAAGCCGCCCTTCTTGGGGCCGGCTTTCGATTTGTCGTTCGGTGCAGCCCGGCGTTTTTCCGGTGCACGCTTGTCGCGTCCCCGGCCTTTTGCGGGACCCGGGCGCTCGGAAGAGAATTTTTTTGTCGTCATGCGCGCGTCATAGCAGAGCTTGAGCCTTTCGGGAATCGCTTGTTTTCTGCAAAAACCGCAGAGGCACCGTGTTCCGCACGCATGGCGGAGCCTTTTGCTGCCTGCAAAGGCCATCGTCGGGGCTGACGGCCACGGCATTTGCGGGTAAACAGGACCTATCAGCGGCCTTCAGATCAAGGCAGTCTGCACTCCTGCGCTCCAACCCATCCAGCCCGATGCCCACAGCTTTCACCAATCAGACATCTTTCATGGATCTCGCGCTTGAAGAAGCTGGTAAGGCGGCGGATCGGGGGGAAGTGCCTGTCGGTGCAGTGCTGGTTCGCGGTGGACACGTGATTGCCCGGGACGGGAACCGGACACTTGAGTTGAACGATCCGACGGCCCACGCGGAAGTGCTGGTGATCCGCACCGCGTGTGCATTGGCGGGCTCTCAACGCCTGCCGGACTGCGATCTTTATGTGACGCTCGAACCCTGCCCCATGTGCGCGGGGGCGATTTCCTTTGCGCGGATCCGCCGGCTTTATTACGGCGCAGGTGATGAAAAGGGCGGAGCTGTCGATCACGGCACCCGATTCTTTTGCCAACCTACCTGCCATCATGCACCGGACGTTTATTCCGGCATCGGCGAGACGCGGGCGGCCGGGCTGCTGAAAGCCTTCTTCCAGGCGAAACGCCAGGGTGTCGCCTCATAGCTCGTTTCTCGTGCAATTTGACCGGATTGCACGTTGCCCAATAGCAACAGCGACCACCAAACACGCACAGAGGCGGGTTTCGTTACTTCGCGAAGCTGAAAGTTTCTTCTAGGAACAGCATATTGTTCGCAGGGCATTTGCGCACTTCATCGGAGCATCACATGACTCGAAATACTGTTCTCGGAGCAATCGCCGGACTTTTTCTGGCTGCAAGCCCGGCCCTTTCCGCAGACCTGCCGGTGGCTCCGGAACCTGTCGATTACGTCCGGATCTGTGACGCTTATGGCGCTCGCTTCTACTATATTCCCGGCACCGAAACGTGCCTGCGCGTCGGGAGCCGTGTGCGGACCGAGTTCCGCGTCCGCAACTTCGGCAAGGCGGAAAATGCCTGGGGCGACCGGGACACCGACGGCTACCAGTGGCGCTCACGCGGCTATCTCTACCTTGATGCACGCACCGCCACCGAATTCGGAACCCTGCGCGCCTATATCGAATCCTATATCACGCTGACCAACGGCTCGAACGCAGCCACGCTGGACAAGGCGTATATCCAGTGGGGCGGCTTGCTGGCCGGCCGCAACGGGTCGAATTTCGACTTCTTCACCGGTTATGCCTTCAACGCCCAGATCGAAAGCTATTCCGACCGCAAGGTCGACCAGATCGCCTACACCATGGCATTCGGCAACGGCTTCAATGCAACGCTTGCACTGGAAGACCGGTCGGGCCGCGAACAGAACATTGCAATCAACGGCACCAACCAGACCTATGGCGGCACCCGCGCACCCGACTTCGTCGCGGCTCTCGGCGTGAACCAGGGCTGGGGCCAGGCGCAGATCATGGGTGCCCTGCACCAGGTTTATCCGAACGCCACATACAACGGCCTTGCTGGCCGGACCGAAGATGAACTCGGCTGGGCTGCGGGCGCTGGCGTAACCGTCAACTTCGGCGGCTTTGCCAAGGGCGGTGCCGTTTCCCTGCAGGCGGTCTATACCGATGGCGCCAGCGGCTTCGGGTCCACGGGCTGGAACAGCCGCATCACCGACGCGGTGTGGAACGGCAGCAGCACGGAGACCACCAGGACGCTGAACATCTTCGGCGGCGTAACGCTCGGCGTGACCGACACCGTCCAGGTGAATGTCGAAGGCGGCTATCATGATGTCGACGGCGGCACCAGCGCCTATGACTTCACCCAGTGGGACGCGACTGCCAACGTGGTCTGGGAACCTGTTTCCGGCTTCCTGATGGGGCCGGAGCTCCAGTATCGCGACCTCGACTACAGCCGCTCCTCCGGCCTCGATGATACTTACGAGCTTTACGGCACGTTCCGTCTGCAACGCACGTTTTAAAAGCCGGCAATCAGACAAACAAAAACCCCGGGTCCTTACCCGGGGTTTTCTGCTTTTAGAGCTCTGGCACTTCCATATCAGACGCTTTCATTCCTGCCGCTGTGCCCAGGCAGAAAGAACGGTGTTCCAAAGTCCGTTTGACCACAGAGTGCTGTGACCGCCGCCTTCGACGATCACAAGCTGCTTCGGGTTGTTCGCGAATTCAAAAAGCCGCCTGCCGTGCTCCACCGGAATGAGACTGTCTTCCGTTCCGTGCACGATCAGAACCGGGGCAGCAATCCTGCCGATGCGGTCCCGCGTCGGCATCGGATCCTTCATCAGGAGCCCGACGGGCAACCAGGGATAGCGCTTCGTGGCCATGTCGATCAGCGCCGTATAGGGCGCTTCCAGCACCACGAGATCTGTTTGCGGACGTTCTGCGGCAACCGCCGCTGCAACACCCGAGCCAAGGCTTTCTCCGTGGATGATAAGCGGCGTTCCCGATCCCGCCAGCCGGTCGAAATGTTCCAGCCCGTCCGAAATCAGCGCCTGTTCCGATGGACTGCCTTCGCTGCCGGGATACCCCCGGTAACTTGGCGCATAAAGGCCGAAGCCACTGTCCAGAATCTGTTTGAAGCGCTTCCAGCGGGAAGACACATTGGCTGCATTGCCCTGAAAATAGAGCACCGTCGGAGCGCCCCTGGCAGAAGGTTCCGCGCGCCAGACAGTCACGTTGGTGCCATCGGACATGGAAACCGTTTCGACGGAAACACCCGAAAGCCCTTTTTCCTCCGGCGTGCTCAATTCACCACTTGGAATGAAGATGAAACTGCGCTGATTGAAATACATGTAACCGGCAGCCATGGCGTAGGCGATGCCGACAATGACGGCCACGCGCAACAGGGCCTTCCAAAGCAAGCGCCCTGGCCTGCCGGTCTTGTTCATCGCCTCGCCCGCGCCGCCTGAGCTGGTTTCCGTCATATGACTGTCTCCCATCGCTGCGGTGTCTACGCACCGCAACGGAAGGCCGATCAGGGTGCCGGGTTATTTGCGGCCGAACAGCTTTTCGATATCGCCGAGTTTCAGCTCCACCCAGGTTGGCCGGCCGTGATTGCACTGGCCGGAGAGCGGCGTTGCTTCCATATCGCGCAACAGTGCATCCATTTCTTCCGGGCGCATGCGCCTGCCCGCCCGGACGGAACCGTGGCACGCCATCGTCGCGGCAACATGGTCCAGCTTTTCCTTCAGGCCTTCGGCCGTATCCCATTCGGCAAGTTCGTCGGCCAGATTGCGGACCATGCCCTGGATGTCCATGTCACCCAGGATTGCCGGTGTTTCGCGCACGGCGATGGCGCCTGGACCGAAGGCCTCCAGCGACAGGCCGACCTTTTCAAGATCTTCCGCGCGATCGGCAAGCCGGATGGCATCTTCTTCCGGAAGCTCGACGATCTCGGGAATCAGCAGGATCTGGCGGGCAACGTCCTTCTTTGCCAGCGCTTCCTTCAATCGTTCGTAGACAAGCCGCTCGTGCGCAGCGTGCTGGTCAACGATGACGACGCCGTCCTCGGTCTGGGCGATGATGTAGGTCTCGTGAACCTGCGCTCGGGCGGCGCCCAGCGGCAGGCGGGTCTTTTCAGTCTCGACCGGAACGTCATTCGCGCGGGCATCGGCAGATGGCGCGGCAAAGTCGGCAAAGCCGTTCTGCCGTTCGAAGGCCGGCTGCGGAGCTTCGGCAAAGCCTGTTGCCGGGGCCCCGTCCATCTGGAGCGGGCGAAAAGCTTCCGGTGCCCAGTGAGGCGCCGCGGAGGTTCGGGCAAAGGAACCGCCGCTGTAGCCGCCGGACCCCACCGGGGCGGACGGCGTATAGCCCGGTTGCGCGAACCCGGCCGATTGCGCCCTGATGGCATCCAGTGCAACAGCCGCATTGGATGTCGATGACCGGTGGCCGGACTGAACCAGCGCATGCTTGATGGCCCCAACCAGAAGTCCGCGCACAAGCTGGCTGTCACGAAAGCGCACGTCGGCCTTGGCCGGATGCACGTTGACATCCACCAGCGCCGGGTCGAGTTCGATGAACAGAACGACGACCGGATGCCGGTCGCGGGCAAGGACGTCCGCATAGGCACCGCGCAAACCGGACAGCAGCAGCTTGTCCTTCACCGGGCGGCCATTGACGAAAAAGAACTGGTGCTGGGCATTGCCGCGATGGTGTGTCGGCAGGCCTGCAAAGCCGGTGAGGCGGACCCCTTCCCGGCCGGCGTCGATCTCCATGGCATTGTCGACAAAGTCCTGGCCAAGGATTTGCGCGATCCGCGCCAGATGCGGTTCGCCGCCGCGCGCGGCAGGCCAGCTCTGGGACTGCCGGTCGGCACCGCCGAGAGAAAAGCCGATTTCCGGATAGGCAAGCGCGATCCGCTTGACGATTTCCGTGATGGCGGCCGCTTCGGCGCGGTCGGATTTCAGGAATTTCAATCGGGCGGGTGTTGCGAAGAAGAGATCGCGCACCTCGACCTGCGTACCTTTGGTACGGGCCGCCGGCACAAGCGGCTGTTCCCGCCCGCCTTCGACGGCGATGGCCCAGGCATGATCCTCGTCCTTGTGGCGGGTCTGGATCGCCAGCCGGGCGACGGAGCCGATGGACGGCAGCGCTTCACCGCGAAACCCGAGCGTACGGATATCGAACAGGTCGTCATCGGAAATCTTGGAAGTGCAGTGACGACGGATGGCAAGCTGCAGATCTTCCCGGCGCATGCCGTCGCCGTCATCGGCGACACGCATGAGGGTCTTGCCACCGGCCGCCGTGACGATCTCCACCTGTTTCGCCCCGGCATCGACAGCGTTTTCAACCAACTCCTTGATGACGCTGGCGGGTCGTTCGATCACCTCGCCGGCTGCAATCTGGTTGATCACCTGTTCGCCAAGTTGCCTGACCTTCATGAAACTCCCTCTACTCGGTTTCGCACTGTGTCATGTTCCTATATGGTCCGCGCCGAGTTTGCGTCGATTCTTGAGCAAAGCTTATCAGACCTACCCAGATCCGAGTGACCCGCCATGACAGTTTCTGCACCGCTTCTTGTTGAGGGGCTCCGCACCCTCGCCCCGTCCTACAAGGGCATCCTGTGCGATGTCTGGGGCGTGCTGCACAATGGTGTATCGGCTTTTGAAGAAGCTCACAAAGCCCTGAGGGCCTTCCGCGAGGAAGCGGGCGGCAAGGTGGTGCTGATCACCAATGCACCACGCCCGGCCAAACAGGTCGGCGAGATGCTGGCAGGTCTCGGCGTGCCGGACGGCACCTATGACGACATCGTCACCTCCGGCGACGTGACCCGGGACGTTCTGGTGGCTCAGGGAACGAAGACCCTTCTGCACATCGGCCCGAACCGGGACCAGCCGCTGTATCACGGACTTGAAGCCACCTTCACGGTGAATGACGCGGAAGCGGAAGGCATCAGCTGCACCGGTCTGGAAAACGATGAGGTCGAAACCCCGGACGATTACCGCGAGCGTCTGCAGAAGCTGGCCGACCGCGGCCTGCCGATGATCTGTGCCAACCCCGACATCGTGGTGGAACGCGGCGATCGCCTGATCTGGTGCGCAGGTGCCCTTGCTCGCCTTTATGAAGATCTGGGTGGCGAAGTCTCCATTCTCGGCAAGCCGCATGCGCCGATCTACGATGCGGCGATGCAACGTCTTGCAAAGCTTGCCGGTGAAGAGGTTGCCAAGGAAGATGTTCTGGCCATTGGCGACGGTCTGCCGACCGACATCCGTGGCGCAGTGTCACAGGATCTCGACGTGCTGTTCATCACCGCCGGCATTCATGCCTCCGACTTCGGCCCCAGTGATGCCCCGGACGAACACCTGATTCGTCGCCGCCTTGCTGAAGAAGGCCTGCGCGCACGCGCTGCCTTGCCGCGCCTCTGGTGGTAATGCGCTGACCAGTTGCCCGGACTGGACACGCCTGACAGCCTGCAGGCATTCGGACGTTTTGGCCAATCGGGCCAGGAGCCGGGGTGAGCGCTCGGGTGGGCGAGAATTCGCATGCCGCTCGGCACCAAACGAAAAGCGCTTCAGATAGCAAAAAGGCTCCCGAAACGGGAGCCTTTCAAAGCTTGAGCGGCGATGTCTGATCAGTCGAACAGCTTGTCGATATCCGCCTGGGCGCCGCCCAGCAGGGCATCGATGTCGTCCTGCGACACGCCTTCGCCGGAATGCTGCGGACCGTGAAGGATCAGTTCGCGCTTGCGACGCTCCGCCTCGGATTCGACCACGTTCGCATCCAGATCTTCCGGAATGCGCAGTTGCTCGATGAAGGAGGTGACGCGCTCGTCGATGTATCGCAGCGTTTCAACCACCTTGGAAATTCTCTGGCCGGTGATGTCCTGGAAGGTGCAGGCCTCGAAGATGCTGATCATCTTGTTGCTGACCAGTTCCTGGTAGGCATCGTGGTCGCTGGCATCAGCCCCCATGATGTCTTCAGCCGCTTCCATGATTGTGTTGGTGGCTTTTTCAGTCGCCTCCACAATGGCATCCAGTTCCCGTCCGGCGTCGGGGATCTTGCTGCCTGTCATGTCATTGGCACGCAATTGGGATATTTCATCCTTCATGCGCCTGATTTCTCTGGCAATCGTAGTCAGTTCCTCGGTGATGGCCGGTTGGACCGTCGACAGGAAATCATGCATCGAACCTGACATGACCTCTGCAAGATGCATTACGTCTGTCAGAGAAACTTCACCTTCCCTGTTCTTGTTTTCCTCAAGGAAGTCTATGACTCGGGCAATGTTTTCTTGTTTCATGCTAGCCACTAGGTCGAGCCTTTCCAATTGGGAGCATCCTCCGAAGCGCAGAACCGAAGTACTAAGGAACCGCTATTACTTCTCGGGTGCGCCAGAACAAACCCGGCCTGCCTGCCCAGCAAGACCGCGCCGATCATGTGCATCCGTCCGGCACTGGCGGGGGAGCGCCCCAGGGCTTGTCCCCCGCCATGTGCAAGAAATTAGTCGGAGAAGACTGCCTCGATCTTGCCTTTCAATGTCTGAGCATTGAAGGGCTTCACGATGTAGTTGTTCACGCCGGCCTTTTTGGCGGCGATCACGTTTTCCGTCTTGGATTCAGCAGTCACCATGATGAACGGTGTTTTGCTGAGGCTGCCGTCGGCACGAACCTGCTTGAGCAGTTCGTAACCAGTCATCGGCTCCATATTCCAGTCGGAAATCACCAGGCCATAGCGGCGCTGTTTCATTTTTTCCAAAGCTTCGGTGCCGTCCGCAGCATCGTCGATGTCTTCGAAACCAAGTTGCTTGAGCAGGTTCCGAATGATGCGAATCATCGTTTTGTAGTCATCGACCACGAGGACCGGCATCTGAAGATCAAGGGCCATTGTCTACTCCATACTGTCAATTTGCGCGGCCCCTGGCCGTGGGCCGGTGGAAACGCGTTATGACTTCGAAGGAGAGCGACACATTATTGTGTCCTCACCTCCCCACACTCAACACAATCTACGGGCCGCCCCTGAAAAGACCGTTAATAGCGGACTTTTTTTTCTTCGCCCAAAGCACAATTGCCAGAAAACCTTGCACCGCCTAGCGTCCGCCTACTCTCAATCAAGCAAAAAAAGGGCGGAAACCGTGATGTTGGAACTGCAAAAACTCTGCTTCGAAGATCTTTCGGTGGGTATGAGTGAACAACTTGTAAAGCACGTCAGTTCTTCGGACGTAGTGGGCTTTGCGGAAGTATCCGGCGACCGAAACCCTATTCATCTGTCCGAACATTTTGCGGCCCGTACGCCTTTCAAGACGAGAATCGCCCATGGCCTCTATACGGCCAGCCTGATTTCGGCCGTGCTCGGAACCCGGCTGCCCGGCCCCGGCGCTATCTATCTTTCGCAGACGCTCAACTTCAAGGCCCCGGTCAGGATAGGCGACGACGTCAAGGTGACGGTTACCGTCGAGGAACTGATGGAGCGAGGCAATCGGGCCCGGTTGTCGTGCATCTGCAGTGTCGAAGGCAACGTCGTCCTTGAGGGGGAAGCGCTGGTGAAGGTTCCAAGCCGTGACGAGGACCAATCAGGTCTTTAACGGACAGCGTCCACAAAGGCGTGGGTGTGAACCAATGAACGAAGATTGACTGGTTTGAGGTGGATTGGTCGTCCTCAAGGGGGACGCACAGGAAATGCGACTCATTTTCAAGCTTTCGCACCCCTGAAGAGGGCCAATCCGGTCAACTCCGAAGGACATGGGAAATGCCATTTCGTCTTCATGCGAAGGTCAACTCCCTGGTCTTCAGCACATACCCATCTTGACCTTTGCTTTGCTTGACGGCAGGTTCCACGCCAAAGTCGGCAGGACCTTCTCCGGGGTTTGCTGGCATGTTCCTGCAAAACTGGCCGGCACCACGGTCCGTTCTGCCGTCATCCTTGCGCGAAAGTTTGCCGCATGAGCTCCAAAGATCCTTCCAGCTTTCCGATTATCGAAAATCTGGATGCCTTTCCGGCGGCCCTGAAAGGCGGCATCGTGGCCATTGGCAACTTCGATGGCGTTCACAGGGGGCACCGGGCTGTTCTGGAGGCCGCTCTCGGCCTCGGTCACGGGACACATCATCCTGTCTATGCCATGAGCTTCGAGCCGCACCCGAGGACGGTTTTCAATCCGTCCAAACCCGTCTTTCGTCTGACACCGCCGCAGCAGAAACTTGACTTGCTGCGCCTGTGCGGGCTCGACGGCGCGCTTATCCTGCCCTTCACCAAGGAATTCGCGGGCATCGAGGCCAACGCCTTCGTTCAGGATATCCTGATCGATACGCTCGGCATCTCCCATGCGGTCACCGGATATGACTTCCACTTCGGCCGGGCCCGCCAGGGCACGCCGGACTATCTGCGCTCTGCCGGTGCCAATCACGGTTTCGGCGTGACAATCGTGCAGCAGCAGGACGACGAAGGCGCCGAGATCATTTCCTCCACCCGGATCCGCGAAAGTCTGTCGCGGGGGGATGTTGCGCAGGCGAACGGCCTTTTGGGCTACCGCTGGTTCTTCGACGCGGACGTGCGCCATGGGGACAAGCGGGGCCGCGACCTCGGCTACCCGACAGCCAATATGAGCCTGGTCGAGGATTGCCCGTTGAAACAGGGCATCTACGCGGTCAAGGTCCGTGTCGATGGCGCCTGGCATGACGGTGTTGCCAGTTACGGGCGCCGCCCGACCTTCGACAACGGTGCTGCTCTGTTTGAAGTGTTCCTGTTCGATTTTACCGGCGATCTCTACGGCAAGACGCTGCGTGTTCACCTGGTGTCCTATCTGCGAGGCGAGGAAAAGTTCGATACGGTTGAGGCCTTGGTCGCCCAGATGGACCGGGACAGCGAAGAAGCCCGCGCCGCATTGGGCTCGCTGCAGCCGCTGTCCGAACTCGACATGAAGCTGCTCGACCTTTCCGCCTGAACCGCCGCCAATTATTTTCTCGATTCTGACGGTTCAGCCTTTTCCCGGCTTGCCCCGAGCGGTGTTCGACTTCACAAGGAAGTCGGTCGGACCGGAGATTGATGCTGCGGCACTCAACACGAGGGTCCACACCCTTGGGTCTTTGTCCGGCCCTTTCCTTGTTGCCAGCCGATGTCCAATGCGGTCGTCTGATCGTCGGATAGGCGGCGATATCCCAGTTTGTGCGGTTTTCTTTGGTGAAGACGCTCCGGAGGTTGCAGCACGATGAAGCGTCAATCCAGTTCTTCACAGACAGAGGGCGTCGAGCAGAACCCGCTGACGGCGATTTTGCTGATGACGTCGGCCATGCTGCTGCTGCCGGTCATGGATATTACCGCCAAATATCTGTCAGCGGACCTGCCGCCGCTTGAAATCACCTTCGGCCGCTTCTTCTTCCAGTTCCTGTTCAGCCTCGCAATCGCACTGTTGACCGGCCGGCTCCTTCAGCTCAGGGGCAAACAGCCGGTGGTGAACTATTTGCGCGGTATCTTTCTGGGCACCGCGTCCCTGTGTTTCTTTACCGCCGTCAAATACATGTCGGTAGCGACCGCGATCTCAATCTTCTTCATCGAGCCGATGGTGCTCACCATCCTTGCGGCTGTGCTCTTGAAGGAACAGGTTGGCCCGCGCCGGATTGGCGCCATTCTCGTTGGTCTGTTGGGCGCCATCATCGTGCTGCGGCCGACACTGGCCGAAGTCGGTCTTTTCAGCCTGCTGCCGGTGGTGACCGCCGTTCTGTTTTCCTTCTACCTGCTGCTTAACAGGCTCTACCCCGTTCGCGACGATCTCTTGACCATCCAGTTCAGCGCCGGTCTGTCCGGCTCGGTGCTGCTCGGCATCGGGCTTCTGATCGGAAATCTGACGGGCATCGAAGGTACGGAATTCGTGATGCCGGATGTGCCCCAGTCCAGCCTGCTGGCGTTGATCGGTCTGATTTCCTTTGCCGGCCACGGCCTCGTCGTTTCCGCGTTTCAACGCGGCAACGCCAGCCTGCTGGCACCGCTGCAATATATCGAGATCGTCAGTGCGACCCTGTTAGGCTATCTGGTGTTTGCCAATTTCCCGGATGGACCGACCTGGCTCGGGATTGCTCTCATCATCATGAGCGGGCTCTACATCACCCACCGGGAGCGCAAGCTGAGACAGATGGCGTCAAAGTGACTGGGCAACCGCACCTTTGGGTGCGCCTTGTTCAGCACCGGCGGTAACCGATTGCAGCCTGCGCAGGCCCAGCCAGACAAGAATTACCGGCAGGACGGGCGCAATCGGCAGGCCAAGCCAGATCGCAAACGGGCTGGTGGAAGCCGACAGGCCGATGACCATGAAAAGCGCGATTTTCTCGTAGGGCAGAAAACCGTTTCTGAGCCCCTCGCGGATCAGGAAAGCGCAGGGAATGATGATCAGCGTCAGGTCATAGGAAAGGGCGAAGGGCGTTACCAGCAAGGTGCCGCCGACCAGGACCGGGGCCCGCACGGCCATAGCCTCCGTCCGGCGCCAGACGCGCCACACGCAGATGGCAGCGGCGAGGGCAAAGGTCGCCTGAAGCATCATGGCCGGAAGGTGGGCGAGCCCGAGCACCCTGCTCGCGCCATAGACCGAAATCATCTTGACCCATTCCACGCCGCCCAGCTCCATCATGGCCGAGGCAACCGGTGCCTGCACCCAGAAGGCCTGCCAGACGCCAAAGCCAAGCACCACGACGCTGAGAGCCGCAAACACCAGCGTTGTGACCGAGGCACTGAGGAACGTGCGCCAGTTGAAACTGGCAACAAGGGCCAGCGGAATCAGGATGCCGAGTTGCGGCTTGATGGTCAGCAGCCCCAGCGCAACACCTGCCCAAAGCATCTGCCGCCGTTCGATCCCGACAAGAAAGAAACCGTAAAGCGCTGCTGTGAGAGCCGCGTTCTGCCCATGAAAGGCATTGTTGGCGCAGGCGGGAACGAGGATCAGACAGGCAGCCAGCAACCAGTTGCCCGCAATCAGGCGGCAAGCCAGGCACAGAAGCCCTGTGGTGATCCCGATAAAGGCCGCAAACGCAATCTTGTAGGGCAGAAGCGCGAGTGGCATCTGCAGCATCTGGAAAGTGGGCGGATAGAAGAAACCGAAGACGGTATCCGATCCGGTGAACTGCTGCTGGAGCGAGGAAAACGCAGCGGGACTGTAAGCCACCTCCGGCGTACCGTTGAGGGCCTGCCCCCCCGCGAGCCAGAAGCTCAGGTAATCCATCAGCAATGTGCCATTGGGCGCACCGAAACTGTTGGGCACGACCAGCATCCAAAGGAGACCGAGCGTAAAACCGATGGCCGAACACAGACAGGCAAAGCCGATCCTGTCCCAGCTCAGCCAGTCGCCGGTCACGACCCCGCGGGACCAGAGGCTCGCCTGTTCCACCGCTTCCGGCGATCCCATCGCCATCTGTTTCGCTTCATTGGCCATCTTGCCGGTCTGTCCGTCGCTCACCCGTCCCAATCCGGGCCTATCCATGCCGCAAAGACATTCATATTCGGTTACCTGAAGCCAATTTCAGACAGTCCTACCGGTAGAGCGCAGACAAACAACACAGGATTTGCCGGAACATCTTTATTCATCGCCGAAGTGCTGCTATGTCCCTTGCCATGCAACACACGGCTCTCATAGTCGTCGCCAGACCGACGACCGCGATTACGCGAATTACTTGCCCGGCCTTCGGCTGACGCGGCAATGCGGCGCCAGGGACCGGGACTTCCTGATTTCATGTTGCTGCCCGAAAACGGGACGGCAATCATCCTGACAAATGACGCGGGCCCAGGGCCCGAACGACCGGATCGACGTGACGATGACCGAGACAGACAAACGCGACTATTCCGAAACGCTGAACCTGCCGCAGACCGAATTCCCGATGCGTGCAGGACTTCCCAAGAAGGAGCCGGAAATCCTGGCCCGCTGGGAACAGATGGACGTCTATAAAAAGCTGCGCGAACAGGGCAAGGGCCGCAAGAAGTTCGTGCTGCATGACGGGCCTCCCTATGCCAATGGCAACATCCACATCGGCCACGCACTCAACAAGACGCTGAAAGACATCGTCACCCGGTCCATGCAGATGACCGGATACGAGAGCAACTACGTGCCGGGCTGGGACTGCCATGGCCTACCGATCGAATGGAAGATCGAGGAACAATACCGCGCCAAGGGCAAGAACAAGGACGAGGTGCCGATCAACGAATTCCGCCGTGAGTGCCGGGAATTCGCCGAGCATTGGATCGACGTGCAGCGCAAGGAATTCAAGCGCCTCGGCATCGAGGGCGACTGGGACAATCCCTACCTGACGATGCGCTTCGAAAGCGAAGCCATCATCGCGCGGGAGCTGATGAAGTTCGCCACGTCCGGCCAGCTTTATCGCGGTTCCAAACCGGTGATGTGGTCGGTTGTCGAAAAGACGGCGCTTGCCGAAGCCGAGATCGAGTATCAGGACTACCAGTCCGACATGATCTGGGTGAAATTCCCGATTGAAAGCGCTGGTGGATGCGATGAGGCCGCCGTCGAGGAACTGCTCGACGCAGCCGTCGTCATCTGGACGACCACCCCCTGGACCATCCCGGGCAACCGCGCCATCAGCTATTCCTCCCGTATCGACTACAGCCTTTACGAGGTCACGCAGGACGGGCTGCCGGACGACAACTGGGTCCAGAAGGGCGACAAGCTGCTCCTGGCCGATGCGCTTGCCGGTGAAGTGTTCAAGAATGCCCGCATCACCGATTTCACACGGGTACGGGCCGTCAGCAATGACGAGCTGGAAACGCTGACCTGCGCCCATCCGCTGGCTGGTCTCGACCTCGGCGGATATGATTTCGACGTGCCGCTGCTGGACGGCGACCATGTCACCGACGATGCGGGTACGGGCTTTGTCCATACCGCTCCGGGCCACGGCACGGACGACTTTGAAATCTGGATGACCAAGCGAGCCGATCTGGAAGCGCGCGGCATCAACACCGCCATCCCGTTCACCGTCGCCGATGACGGTTTCTACACCAAGGAAGCCCCGGGCTTCGAAGGTTGCGAGGTCATCACGCACAAGGGCGAAAAGGGCAAGGCCAACAAGGCCGTTATCGAGAAGTTGAAGGAAAGCGGCAACCTGATCGGTCTCGGCCGGTTGAAGCATTCCTATCCGCATTCCTGGCGCTCCAAGAAACCGGTGATCTTCCGCAACACGCCGCAATGGTTCGTCTATATGGACAAGCAGCTTTCCGTCGAAGGCGACACGCTGCGCACGCGCGCGCTCACCGCCATCGACGAGACGCGCTTCGTGCCGGGTGCCGGTCAGAAGCGTCTGCGGTCGATGATCGAAAACCGGCCGGACTGGGTGCTCTCGCGCCAACGCGCCTGGGGTGTTCCGATCACCGTCTTCATCCACAAGGACAGCGCGGAAGTGCTGAAGGACGAAACCGTCAACAAACGCATCTACGATGCCTTTGTATCGGAAGGTGCCGACGCCTGGTTCGCGGACGATGCCAAGCAGCGTTTCCTGGGCAACGACTATAAGGCCGACGAGTGGGACATGGTCACGGACATTCTGGATGTCTGGTTCGACAGTGGTTCCACCCATGCCTTCGTGCTGGAACAGCGTGAAGACCTTGCGCCCAAGCGCAAGACCGATGGCGGCCAGGATTACGTCCTTTATCTGGAAGGCTCCGACCAGCATCGCGGCTGGTTCCATTCCTCGCTGCTGGAAAGCTGTGGCACACGCGGCCATGCGCCCTATGACGCCGTTCTGACCCATGGCTTCACCATGGCCGAAGACGGCCGCAAGATGTCGAAGTCCCTCGGCAACCAGGTGTTCCCGCAGGACGTCATCAAGCAGTATGGCGCCGACATCCTGCGCCTGTGGGTGGCTTCCACCGATTATTGGGAAGACCAGCGCCTGGGGCCGGAGATCATCAAGACCAGTGTCGACAGCTACCGCAAGCTGCGCAACACGCTGCGCTGGATGCTGGGGTCCCTTGCCCACGCCACCGGCGAAGAAGTTGCCGCGGCCGATATGCCGGAGCTGGAGCGGCTGATGCTGCACAGGCTGTACGAACTCGACAAGATGATCCGCGAAGCCTACTGGGAGTTCGACTACAAGAAGGTCTTCCACCAGTTGTTCACGTTCATGACGGTGGAACTTTCGGCCTTCTATTTCGACATCCGCAAGGATGCGCTTTATTGCGACGCGGCCTCCTCCGTACGCCGCAAGGCCTCTCTCTTCGTGATCGACAAGCTGTTCGATTGCCTGGTCACCTGGCTGGCACCGATGATGCCTTTCACCATGGACGAGAGCTGGACGTCCCGCCACGGCGAAGAAACCTGCGTTCACCTGCAGCAGTTTCCTGACATTCCGGCCGAGTGGCAGGACGATGCGCTGGCAGCCAAATGGGCGAAGATCAAGACGGTGCGCCGCGTGATCACTGGCGCGCTGGAAATCGAGCGCCGTGAGAAGCGGATCGGTTCGTCCCTGGAAGCTCACCCGGTTGTGCATGTAACCGACCCGGAGCTGATGGACGCGATCCAGGGCAAGGACATGGCAGACATCGCCATCACCAGCCAGTTGACGCTCAGCAGCGAACCGGCACCGGAAGGCGCTTTCACGCTGAGCGACACCAAGGGTGTTGCCGTTGTGCCCGGTCTTGCCGATGGCACAAAATGCGCCCGTTCCTGGAAGGTGCTGCCGGAAGTCGGCTCCGATCCGGACTATCCGGACGTGACCCTGCGCGATGCAGCTGCCCTGCGTGAATGGGACGCCGCCCATGCCGCAGGCTGAGCAGCAGGGTTTCCGGTCACGATGACACCTCAGGAAACATCTTCCAAAGATACGAAACGGCCCCTCCTCTGGGGCCGTTTCAGCAGCTTCGTGCTGCTGATCGTGCTGATGGGCGTTGCCATCGACCAGATCAGCAAGCTCTGGCTTCTCTACGGCTTCGATCTTCGCCACAACGGACCGGTTGATCTTCTGCCGTTTCTGGAATTCGTGCTGGTCTGGAACCGCGGCATTTCCTATGGCCTGTTCCAGCAGAACACCGAACTGGGGCGCTGGCTTCTGGCCGGCTTGACGGTTGCGGTCACCATCGGCCTGTGGATCTGGTCGGCGCGTTGCCAGTCGCGCCTGTTGGCGCTCGCGCTGGCGCTTGTCATCAGCGGAGCGATCGGCAACGGCATCGACAGACTGGCCTTTGGCGCCGTGGTCGATTTCGTCCATTTCCATGTCGGCACGTTCTCCTGGTACGTGTTCAACATGGCGGATGTGTGGATCGTTGCGGGCGTCGTCGCTCTCCTGTATGACAGTTTTCGAATTGGTCCTAATTCAGCCGTAAAATAGTGGTTTAGGCTGAGCTAAGACTGATCGCGGGCGGAGTGCTGCCGGCTGTTTTTTATGAGAAATCGAGGGGTCTGCGCAGTGCGGACGTTAGTTGGGTTTGTAAAGAATTCTGCAGTGCTGGTGCTTCTGGCCGGCTTGGCCGCGTGCCAGGCGGCAGATGGCACGAGCCAGGCACCGGATGTCGCCCTTGTCAATTCGGTCATGAAAGGCCTTGGCGCTGTCGATCCGAACGAAAAGCCGATCGAATACAAACCCCGTGCGCCCCTTGCCATGCCCGCGGAGCCGACAAGCCTGCCTGAGCCGGAGACCAATGTCGCCGGCGTGAACGATAAGAACTGGCCTGATCAGCGCGAGAACGAAGAGCTGACCAAGCTGAAGGAAATTTATGCCAGTTCCGGCAAGGCCGGCAGCATGAACAGCGATAAACTGACGCCGGAACAGGCGCGCGGGTTCAAGATTACCGGTGCGACCGGCCAGACCCGCGACCTGGAAGCAGAGCGACGTTTCAACGAAGTCACCGAAGGTGGCAAGCTGACCCGTGCGGAGCAGAAAGCCGAATGGGAGCGCTTGCAGAAATTGCGGTCCCAGCAGGCCGGTATCGAACAGAACGGCCTGTCATCGCGTCGCTATCTGACCGACCCGCCCACCGGCTACAGCACGCCGTCGCCAGATGCACCATTGCCTGAAGTCGTGAAGAAAAAGGGCAAGCCGACCAATTACGACGAGTACAGTGCCAAGCCGCTCGATCCGCGTTGCCTGGAAGGCGATCAGGCTTTCTGTAAATGACCGATCGTTGAGCGGACCTTCGCTCACGCGTCAAATGACAAAAATGTAACGGGACCTCCGGACCACACCTCCTATATGCAGGTAGGTCCGGAGGTCTTTTTTGTTGGCCACCTTGAAATTGTCCGGCCTTGCGCTTTTCCCTGCCCTTGTTGAAGCGCATGCTGACTGAAAGACAAAGAACGGGAGTTGCATGTGAACCCATCCCCCTCGAAACTCGCCGCGACCTCCCCCGTGCGGCGGTTGAAGCGTTCCATCGGCCTGGTGCTAATGCCTGCGCTCCTGCTTGCCGGTGGCACGGCTCTGGTTCCGGCAACCGCCTTATCCGCCCCGGCAGCCACTGGAAATCTGACGATTGCCCCGAACCTTGAAAGCTTCACGCTGGACAACGGCTTGCAGGTGGTGGTGATCCCGGATCGCCGTGCACCGGTGGTCACCCACATGATCTGGTACAAGGCCGGCTCCGCCGATGAACCGGAAGGCCAGTCCGGCGTCGCGCATTTT
The DNA here is from genome assembly GCF_008107695.1 of Stappia sp. BW2. Taxonomy (GTDB): domain Bacteria; phylum Pseudomonadota; class Alphaproteobacteria; order Rhizobiales; family Stappiaceae; genus Roseibium. The sequence goes on from NZ_VIRG01000066.1 coordinate 1,166,614, forward strand.
CTCGAACATTTGATGTTCAAGGGCACGCATGACCATCCAGATGGCGAATTCTCCAAAATAGTTGCGGATCGCGGCGGCCAGGAAAACGCCTTCACCAGCACGGATTACACCGCCTATTTCCAGAAGGTCGCCAAGCAGCACCTGCCGCTGATGATGGCGCTGGAAGCGGACCGGATGGAAAACCTTGTGCTGACCGACGACGTGGTGACGCCGGAACGGGACGTGGTTCTGGAAGAACGGCGCATGCGGGTCGACAGCGAACCTGGTTCACGTCTGCAGGAAGCCCTCAATTCCATCACGTTCGTCAACCACCCTTACGGTTCTCCCGTCATCGGATGGCAGAGCGAAATCGAAGCACTCAACAAGGAAGCCGCAATTGCGTTCTATAATCGCTTCTACACGCCCAACAACGCGGTGGTGGTGATCGCCGGCGATGTGGATGTGGATGCGGTTCACAAACTGGCTGAGGAAACCTACGGCAAGGTTGCCCGACGCGCCGAACCCGGTGAACGCATTCGCCCGGCCGAACCGCCGCTTTCGGGCGAAAGACGCATAGCCGTTTCCGACCCGCGCGTGCGTCAGGAGTCCCTGTCGCAGACCTGGATTGTGCCGAGCCAGACCACCGGCGAAGGCCGTACTCCCGAGGCGCTCGACATCCTGTCGTATATTCTCGGTGAGGGTCCCTCCAGTCGACTGCATAAAGCGCTGGTCCTCGATCAGGAAGCCGCCCTGAGCGCCGGGGCCTACTATCAGGGCAACAGCCTCGACAATGGCCGCTTCGGCGTCTACGCCGTGCCGCGGCCGGGCTACACGCTGGAGGACATGGAACGCCTTATCGAGGTCGAACTGAAAAAGCTGATAGAAACGGGCGTCACTGAAGACGAAGTCGCACGGGCCCGCAATAGCATGATCGCCAGCGCGATCTATGCCCAGGACAGCCAGTCCGGTCTGGCACGCCTGTTTGGCGGCGCCCTGACCACCGGGCAAACGCTCGAGGATGTTCAGACCTGGCCGTCTCAGGTGCAGGCCGTCACGCCTGAAGACGTTGTTGATGCGGCACGCACCTATCTCGCCAGCATGCCGGTGACCGGCGAATTGCGTATGGAACCGCCGGTCGTGCCTGACGCCGCCCTAACCGATGCGCCCCAGATGAAGGACAAGTCCTGATCATGGCACACTCTTTCCTCGCAATGCGCGGTCCCGTTTCCGCATTCGCCCTGTCGCTCGTAGCCCTGCTTGGCATGATGAAGCTGGCGGAGGCTGTCGAAATCCAGGAAGTCACCAGCCCGAAAGGCGTCACGGCCTGGCTGGTGGAAGACCACACCGTGCCCATTATCGCGCTCAACTTTTCGTTTGATGGCGGCTCCGCACAGGACCCGGCCGGCAAGGAAGGCCTGACACGCCTGCTTGCCGCCACGCTTGACGAAGGTGCGGGCGACATGGATTCCGAGACCTTTCAGTCCAAATTGGAAGAGCTGGCCGTCAGCATCAGCTTCAACACCGGCAAGGACCGGTTCTACGGCAGCTTGCGCACTCTGACGCCGACCCTTGAAGAAGCAAGCGACCTTCTGGCGCTGGCCGTCAACCAGCCCCGTTTCGACGAAACGCCGGTTGAACGAATGAAAGACCAGCTTTCGCAAAGCGCAAGACGCAATGAAAGCGATCCTAGCGCGATAGCCGGCAGGTCCCTCGCCGAAACGATGTTCGGCGATCATCCCTACGCCCGGCCGACACTCGGCACCGCCGAGACATTGGGCGGCCTGACGTCGGATGATCTTGAAAGCCAGCAGAACAAGCTTCTTGCCCGCAAGGGACTGATCATCGGCGTTGTCGGCGCAATCGATGCTGAAACCCTTTCCCGCGTTCTGGACAAGGTTTTCGCCCCACTGCCGGAGGAAGGTCAACTCACCGAGATTGCCGATATCGAACCGGAATTCGGGACAGAGGTGAACCAGCAACTGGCCGTTCCACAAACCACGATCCTGCTCGGTCTGCCGGGTCTGACCCGCGACGATCCGGATTACCAGGCTGCCTATGTGATGAACCATATCCTGGGCGGCGGGACTTTCACCTCGTGGATGTATGAGGAAGTGCGTGAAAAACGCGGACTTTCCTACGGCGCGGGAACCTCACTCTCACCCTATGCGCACACGGGTCTTCTGATCGGCAACGCCGCAACCAAGGCGGACAGGGCGGATGAGACGGTGAAGATCATGCTGGAACAGATCCAGCGGATGGCCGAGACCGGGCCGAGCGAAGACGAACTGCAGTCTGCCAAACAGTATCTGACCGGCTCTTATCCCTTGCGCTTCGACAGCTCCGGAAAGATCGCCCGTCAGTTGGTCGCGCTGCAGGACGCCGGGCTGGGGATCGACTATTTCGACCGCCGCAACAGCGAGATCGACGCGGTAACGCTGGATGACGTCAAAAGGGTTGCCAAACGCCTTCTGGCGGACAAGTCACCCACCGTCGTGACGGTTGGCCCCAAGCAGGGATAACGCTGCGTCTCCTGCAACATGCTTCAATGACAAACGCCCCGGCTCAGACCGGGGCGTTTTCGGTTTCAAGGCTGCGGGGCGCAAATCGGACACGAGATCCGTTGCCGGGCAAGGCCTGCGGCGGTGTTCACGGCATCAGGCACAATTCCGAGGGACCATTGCGATCCACCTATTCCGGGGGCAATACCGAACCCTGTGAAGACGGCGGCGGAAAGGCTGACGGGAAAGCCCTGGGCAGCCTGCTCTTTTCCCTGAAGCGACCGCTCACGATAGAAAGCAGCGGCCTCGGAGCGCGGGCGTTGTCATCTATTGGGTAGATTTGGGTTCAGCTGACGCGAGCCGCGAGTGGTTCAGCCCGCAGCAGACCGCCTCGGGCCGGGCGCAGGTGCGCCCTGGAGCACTTCAGCCCGCACCGGGCGCGGCGGTGAGAACAGGTTGCCCTGGGCAAGCTTCACGTCATAGTCCAGCAGTTCCAGCACCTGGGACTCCGTTTCGACGTGATCGGTGATCAACTGCATGCCATAGCGGTGCAAGAGGTCGCCAAAGTCGGACGGATGGATGTGGCCATGCTTGGCCTCACGGCGGCCGATGAGATAGTCGGCGTGCAGCTTGCCGTATTTGAACCCGCGGCCGGCCAGCGAATTGAAATCCATCTTCATGTCGACGATCTGATCGACAGAGAAGCGGAACCCGGCTTCAAACAGCGAACTCAGGCTCTCCAGTTCCATTGCGCCCATCTGAGCGACATCGTTCTGGGAGAATTCGAACACCAGGACATCCGCCAGATCCTGATTGGCCTTCACGAATTCCAGGAAGCCCGGGAAGAAGGTTTCGTCGACAAGCGACTGCGACGAGATATTGCAGAACAGGATGGCGTTGCGATTGCGCGAGGTCAGCCTGCGAACAACCTGTATGGAACGGAACAGCAGCAGATTGTCGATCCGCGCGATCTGGCCGGAGAGCACCGCTTCCGGAACAAAGGCTGAAGCTTCAATCAGATTGCCGCCATTGTCCCGCAAGCGGGTGAAGGCTTCATAGAATTTCACCTGGCGCTGCGGCAATGACACGATCGGCTGCAGGTGCAGTTCCACACGATTGGCGTTGAGCGCCGACGTGATCAGTTCGCGCATGGCCATGTTCGGCCTGGGCTTTTCTACCGGTGCGGTGCGCTCTGGAGGACGCTGTTCAGGTTGCTCGGGTGGATCGAACGAAAAATCCTGCTCGTGATGAACCGGCTGCTCGTCGGCGTAAACATGACCAAGTTTGTCGCCAAGGCGCGGTGTTTGAACGCCATAGCGACGCTCGAAGTCGTTCATGTCCCGCCCGGGCGCGGCAGTAGAAGCATAAGGGTCCTGCATGCCCGCGTCAGGCGCCTGAGCATAGGATGGTGCCGCGGCCGGAGCCGGAGCCCGCTGCTGGCGCTGCGGTGCAGGGGCCGGGGCCGGCTGCTGCACAGGCGGCCAGTTTTGCGGCCCCTGATAGGAAGAAGGCCGGCTTTCGTCCTGATAAGGTTGCTGTGGCTGCTGGTAGCGCGGCAGGCTGGGCATCTGTGGCGGCGGGGCGATGGCCTGCTGGTCCTCTACCCTCGCCTCCAGATCCGACATGGCCTCGGCCATTTGCTTGACCAGGGTTCCCAGAACCTCGACTTCGGCAAACAGCGGATCGATTTCGGCGCGGGTCCGGCGCGGCATGGTGTGCTCCATACCCGTGAGCCTGCCTTCGATATTGCCGACATCCTCGTCCAGATCCGCCATGCGTTCTTCAAGACGGTCCACCGCCTCGCTGACGGCGCCACGGTCGCGCGCGCGCCCGATCAGCAGATGGATCAGGATCATGGTGCACATGAGCGCAAGCGACAGGGAAACAGCTTCGCCGAACGGCCGTCCGAACTGGAAGATCAGGACTGTCGCAGAGGACAGCGCGATCACGGCCATGCAAATAGCTACAAATATGGTCCCTGTCCGCCCCATGGTATTCGAAAGTTCCAACGCGAATCAAAAGTTACTGGTTAATCATGCCTTAAGAAGCATACATGGCCGAATCTACAACCGCCTTGCGGTCTGGAATCGGTGACTTGTCCCCGACTATGGTTGATGCATCACGTAATTTTGGTGATTTCGGACCTGCCGCAGCGTTCGGTGTATCGGAGACGGCTTACAACCAACAGCCCTCTGCGGCAACGCTACTTTCACTCTTTGTCCTTTGCAATCAGGAACACTTCGTCTAACCTTACGTAAGGGCACTTTTCGCAACCGATCACCAATACGTCTTGCAGGGGGCTGATATGCATGCAGCCGAACAAACGGCATTCCGGGCACCGCGCGGTACTTCGCCGGATGCGAAAACCGACCAGCCTGCAAAGGAACACTCCGCGCCGGACGCGCCTCTTTCCGTTGCGACCGGAGAAGCCGCTGCCCGCACGGCTGCCCCGGTCCGGATTACGTGCGAAGAACAAATACAAGCTGCCCTCATCGACACCCTGAATAGCCCTGAATTCCAGTCAGCGCCCCAACTGCGGGCCTTCCTGGGCTTTGTCGTGCATGCCACGCTGAACAGGCAACAGGAAAAGATCAAGGGTTATACCATCGCGGTTGAAGCGCTTGGACGGCCGGAAGACTTCAATCCGGTGACCGACCCGATTGTTCGTGTCGAGGCTGCCCGGCTGCGGCGCCGCCTTGAAAAATACTATGCTGGTTCCGGCGCCGACGTTGCTGTGCGCATAACCATTCCGAAAGGCAGCTACGCACCGGAGTTCCATTCGGCGAAAGGGAAAGAGCTGCCGGATTGTTCTGCAGACCTCTCCACCAAAGACAAGGCTGATAGTGATCCTGCGGGAAGACACCCCGCTTTGGAGGCGATGGCTCAACAGCACCTTGAAACAGGTGACGCTCCGGGAGCCAGCGAGGGCTATTACGCCTCCCAGCCAACGGCGCCCCCTTTCCAGGCCGAAGCACATGCGCGAAACCGGACGACCGCGTCGGGTCTCTACCGCAAGCTGCAGGGTGGATTGGCCAATCCCGTTGCTCCACGGCTCGTGTTCGCCCTCTGTCTGGCGAGTTTTCTGGCAGGATATCTTGCAGGCAAGCTTTGATTTCTAAGGGGTGAGCGTTCTCCCGCCCCTCGCAAACGACCACCTTCAGTGGATTATTTTACTGATTTCGGCCCTTTTCTGTGCCGAAGCCGAAGATCGACTGCAAATTGCACCATCTGACAACGCTTTGTTTACCCTGTTCGGAGAATTATCAAATTGACGAATCTTTCGATACTCGATTGACACGTATCCAGCGATGGGAGTTACCCAGCAATGGGGAGTAATGAGGGCAAAGAACTGCCTGTAGTAGTACGCGTACTTGACGCAACGGCCTCCGAGGCCGCCCGCACATCTGCGGTTTGCGCCAAGCTGTCTCATGCCTGTACGGACCCCATCCTGTACACGGAATCCTCTTCCTGTCTGCAAGACCTTGCAGACAAGACCACCGACATCCTGATCATCGATCTGGAAACCATCGGCGGTGACGAAGCTCTGGAAGCCTATGCGGTCCGCTGCCCCAAGGCAGTCATCATCGCGGTGTCGGCCAAAGGGTCGGTCTCCAGGGCCGTCAGTGCCATGCGCGCCGGTGCGCATGATTTCCTGACCAAGCCTTTCTCGCTCGATGCACTTGCCTCCAAGATCTCCTTCCAGTTGAAACAGCGCAGGCCCGTTCAGCCGGCTGCTCCCGCAGCGCCGCAGTCCGTGCAGCCTGCCGTTTCATTGGCAGAGTTTTCCGCGCCTCCGGCCCGGACAGCTCCTGCCAGACCGGAAACGTCCGGAACGAACCGGCTTGTGGGCGCCTCCTCCAAGATGCGCGACATTCACGATCAGATCGCGCGCATGGCGCCTTCCCAGGCCCCGGTTTTCATTACCGGTGAATCCGGGACCGGCAAGGAGCTGTGTGCCGCTGCGGTGCATGACCTGTCCGAACGGCGCTCGAACCGGTTCGTGACCTTGAACTGCGCCGCGATTCCGCGGGACCTCATCGAAAGTGAAATTTTCGGGTATGTACGCGGCGCCTTTACCGGAGCAACGGACAACCGCGAAGGTGCGGCCGAGCAGGCCCATGGCGGAACGCTGTTCCTGGACGAGATCGGCGAAATGGACCTTCTCCTGCAGAGCAAGCTGTTGCGCTTCCTGCAGACGGGAACTTTCCAGCGCCTTGGCGACACACACACCCGCAAGGTAGACGCGCGCATCATCTGCGCCACCAATCGTAACCCGGTTCAGGAGATTTCCGCCGGGCGTTTCCGAGAAGATCTCTACTACCGCCTGCACGTCCTGCCGATCCATCTGCCGCCTCTCAGGGAACGCCGCGACGATATCCTGCCACTCGCGGAAACGTTCCTGGAGCGCTATTCAGCCGAAGAACGGCGCGGTTTCAGAGGGTTCGACGCGGACGCGGAAGCGCGGATCGTCTCCTACCCCTGGCCAGGCAACGTGCGCCAGCTCGAGAACACGGTCCGGCAGATCGTCGTCATGAACGATGGAGCCGCGGTCACCTACGACATGCTGCCGATGGTCATTCGCGACCAGAGCAGCCGGCCGGGCACGCTGATAGACCTGTCCCGCGAACGTTCGCGCGCGGCGCCGCCGCCAGCCCGGCCGTTCGGAGCCATCGAGCCGCTGTGGGCACAGGAGAGGCGCATTATCGAAGACGCCCTTGACGCCTTCGACGGCAACATTGCGATGGCCGCCGCAGCCCTCGAAATCAGCCCTTCCACGATCTACCGCAAGCGCCAGTCCTGGACGGCGCGCAGCATGTAAGGCCCGGCATCGGCGAGGCCTTGACCGCAATCGGGTTTTCTTGTTTCGCGGATAACGTGTTGCGCGTCTTGAAATCCGGCGTTTACCGCGCCGCACACATTGCCTTGTTTAATCGGACAAGTCGGTTTATATCGGCAAAAATCGCTGAAAAAGACAAGATTTAAAGGCGTGCGGGGAAACGGATGATGCTGGTGGGAAGTCGTGTTTTGAGGCGGATGCTGTCCGCTGCAGTGATCGCAACAGGCGTATCTGCGGGGCTGGTGTCCGCGCAGGCCCAGTCTCCCGCTCCCCCTTCAGAAGCTTTCAAGAATGCGCTGGCCGCCTACGACCAGGCATGGTCGGATGCCGATCTCGCTTTTATGGTCGCAGTTTTCTCTGACGGTCCGAGCAGCGGGTACGGACACTATACGCCACGCGGTGATGCCGTCTTTTCTGACGGAGACGCGCTTAACGTCTATGCGGAACCGGTGGGATACGGCTTTCGGGAAACCGAAGGCGGTTTTGCCTACGAGCTGACAGCTGACTACAGGCTTTTGACCAAAACCGGCCAGGTGCTTGCGGAACAGGAAAACTTCGCGACCTTCTCCGGTAGCGGCCGCTCCAAGCAGCGCGAACTCTCTGCCGCCCTCACATTCCAGTTCAGCGGCCTGCCGGCTGGCGACTACCAGCTCGAAACGCGTTTCACCGATGAAATCGGTGGGGCAACGAGCGCCGTTACCCTCCCCTTCAGCGTTTCCGCTTCGAATTGAACGACGTTCAGGAAGCAACGCAGGTTTCGTCATAATTTCGCCGGGCATATCTGTTGAGTAGACCTCGGGCGCATCGAGACCGATTGCGATAAATTCTCGTCACAAAGCATTGACAATCTGACCTCAGCTACATAAATCCATGGCGCTGTTAGCACTCGCTGTTAAGGAGTGCTAATTGGTGGCGGGAGGCAACGTCCTTCCGTGCAACGCAACCCAATTGTTCATGTCTCGCGCGCTGCCTATTGCGTGGGGCGCGCTCATGAGAGGAAACAGTGTTATGGCATTTCGTCCACTGCACGACCGTGTCGTCGTACGCCGCGTAGATTCTGAAGAAAAGACTGCTGGCGGCATCATCATTCCGGACTCCGCCAAGGAAAAGCCGCAGGAAGGCGAAATCATCGCAGTCGGCTCCGGTGCCCGCAAGGACAACGGCGAAATCGTCGCTCTCGATGTCAAGGCAGGCGACCGCGTTCTCTTCGGCAAGTGGTCCGGCACCGAAGTCAAGATCGACGGTGAAGACCTCCTGATCATGAAGGAATCCGACATCATGGGCGTGATCGCGTAACCACTCGCGAACCGCTTCTGATCTCAATTCACATTCCAGAATAAGTGAGACGATCACATGTCTTCTAAAGAAGTAAAATTTGGTTCCGACGCTCGCGAACGCATGCTGCGCGGCGTGGACACACTCGCAAATGCCGTCAAGGTAACCCTCGGCCCGAAAGGCCGTAACGTCGTTCTCGACAAGTCCTTCGGCGCACCGCGCATCACCAAGGACGGTGTCTCGGTTGCCAAGGAAATCGAACTGGAAGACAAGTTCGAAAACATGGGCGCCCAGATGGTGCGTGAAGTGGCTTCCAAGACCAACGACATCGCTGGCGACGGTACCACCACGGCAACCGTTCTGGCTCAGTCCATCGTCAAGGAAGGCGCCAAGGCTGTTGCAGCCGGCATGAACCCGATGGACCTGAAGCGCGGCGTTGATCTCGCTGCTGCAGAAGCCGTCAAGGCTCTGACTGCCGCTTCCAAGCCGATCACCACCTCCAGCGAAGTTGCACAGGTCGGCACGATCTCCGCAAACGGCGACGAGCAGGTCGGCAAGGACATTGCCGAAGCCATGCAGAAAGTCGGCAACGAAGGCGTGATCACGGTCGAGGAAGCAAAGTCCCTCGAAACCGAACTCGAAGTCGTTGAAGGCATGCAGTTCGACCGCGGCTACCTGTCCCCGTACTTCGTCACCAATGCCGACAAGATGCTGGCTGACCTGGAAAAGCCGTACATCCTGCTGCACGAGAAGAAACTCTCCAACCTGCAGGCCATGCTGCCGATCCTGGAAGCTGTTGTTCAGTCTTCCCGTCCGCTGCTCATCATCGCTGAAGACGTCGAAGGCGAAGCTCTTGCTACGCTCGTCGTCAACAAGCTGCGTGGCGGCCTGAAAATCGCTGCTGTGAAGGCTCCGGGCTTCGGTGATCGCCGCAAGGCAATGCTCGAAGACATCGCGATCCTGACCGGCGGTACCGTGATCTCCGAAGATCTCGGCATCAAGCTTGAAAACGTTACGCTGGACATGCTCGGCACCGCCGAGAAGGTCTCCATCACCAAGGAAACCACCACCATCGTTGACGGTGCAGGTTCCAAGGACGACATCAGCGGCCGCGTTTCCCAGATCAAGGCTCAGATCGAAGAAACCACTTCCGATTACGACCGTGAGAAGCTCCAGGAGCGTCTTGCAAAGCTCGCAGGCGGCGTTGCCGTGATCCGCGTTGGCGGTGCGACCGAAATCGAAGTGAAGGAAAAGAAAGACCGCGTCGACGATGCGCTGAACGCAACCCGCGCTGCGGTTGAAGAAGGCATCGTTGCAGGTGGTGGTACCGCTCTGCTGCGCGCCAAGAAGGCTGTCGAAGGCCTTGCTTCCGACAACTCCGACATTATGGCCGGTATCAAGATCGTCCTGCGCGCTCTGGAAGCTCCGATCCGTCAGATCGCTGAAAACGCTGGTGTCGAAGGCTCCATCGTTGTTGGCAAGATCCAGGAAAACGACGATCCGACCTTCGGTTTCAACGCTCAGACCGAAAAGTTCGTCAACATGATCGAAGCTGGCATCATCGACCCGACCAAGGTTGTCCGTACTGCTCTGCAGGACGCAGCTTCCGTCGCTGGTCTGCTGATCACCACCGAAGCCATGGTTGCTGAACTGCCGAAGAAAGACTCTGCACCGGCAATGCCGGGCGGCGACATGGGCGGTATGGGCGGCATGGGCTTCTAAGAAGCCCAAAGCTCAAAAGCTTTATCGAAAGGGCGGTCTTCGGACCGCCCTTTTTGTTTGCCGCCCATCATCTCGCCTTTGTGCCGCTTTGCGGCACGGGGTGCGGCATGGGCTTCCAAGAAGCCCAAAGCTCAACAGCTTTACGAAAAGGCGGTCTTCGGACCGCCCTTTTTGTTTGCCGCCCACCATCTCGCCTTTGTGCCGCTTTGCGGCACGGGGTGCGGCATGGGCTTCTAAGAAGCCCAAAGCTCAACAGCTTTACGAAAGGGCGGTCTTCGGACCGCCCTTTTTTCTTGGCCGCAGCTTCCGTCCGCGACCGTGTGTTACTCATTTCGGAACCTAAGCTCTCTCAGCCGGTTTTCCTTATGAACGGAAACACGGAGAGACCTATGGCACAGGATGCGAGACAGGCAGCTTCAGAACGTTTTGAAAACGTTGACGAGCTCAACAGGACGATCGCTCAGGAGGCTCAGACCGACCAGGACCTTGAGTCCCAGGTTCCGCCGCGTTCCAAATATGGCACGATATGGCGGCTCTTAGCGGTCATCATTCTGCTGGTTGCGCTGCTGACATCGGTCTTCTTCCTGGGCTGAGAGATGAACACCGGTCCGCGGCGTCAGGAAGGAATGTCGACTGCCTTCCGGCTCGCCGGGCGTTTCATGCAAGTGTCGACCCAGCGAACGACATTCTCAAAGGATGCGAAGTCTGTCACCTCGCCGGCCTCATAAAACCCATTGATGTTGCGCGCCCAGGGCCAACAGGCCATGTCGGCGATCGTGTATTCGCTTCCTACAATGAACTCACGCCCCTCAAGTTGCCGGTCCAGAATGCCGAGCAGACGTTTTGTTTCGTCGCGGTACCGTTCGAACGGGCGGCGGTCCTCGTACTCACGGCCGGCGAACTTATGAAAGAAGCCGAGTTGCCCCGCCATCGGTCCAAGACCGCCCATCTGCCACATCAGCCATTGAAGCGTTTCAGCGCGCCTTGCCGGATCCTGCGGCAGGAACTTGCCGGACTTTTCCGCCAGATAAATCAGGATCGCTCCGGATTCCCATAATGGAAGCGGCTTGCCGCCAGGGCCGATCGGATCGATGATAGCGGGGATCTTGTTGTTCGGATTGAGCGACAGAAACTCCGGGCTCAGCTGATCCTTGCTGCCGAAATCGACCAGATGCGGTTCATATGGCAGGCCTGTCTCCTCCAGCATGGCAGACACCTTGATGCCGTTGGGCGTCGGCAATGAATAGAGCTGAATGCGGTCAGCATGTTTTGCAGGCCATTTGCGGGAGATCTCGAAGTCGTTCAGGTCAGTCATATAGCCCTCTTGAGTCATGTTCAGGTACCAGCCCCTTTCGGGAGTACGCCTCGATATAGGGCAGCTCCACCCGTTTAAAACAGACAGTCAACTGATGATGACAGTTGGTGTTTTGCCGTTACCGCAATATATCTGCCTCAACAGACACCGGGCGCGCGACAGAAGACTGGCTGCCCCAAAAAGACGCAGGAGACGCCCATGGCGGACGACAAGGAAGCCCGGATCGAGAAGCTTGAAATCGATCTCACCCATGCGCTCAATACCATCGATGAGCTCAACACCGTCGTCTTCGATCAGGGACGGCAACTCGACCGTCTCAACCGGCTCGTCACCAATATGACGGATCAGGTCACGGAACTGATGGACAACGTTCTGCCCGGCCATCAGATCGAAAAGCCGCCTCATTACTGATCCCTCTAGGCCCTCTCCCTGAACTGACATTCGACGGCCCATCCGGCAAGTCTTGCAGCGCGCGCATCCAGATTTGATCCAGGCCATGGCATCCCCCGCCCCAGGCGGTAATGTGGCGGTAGATCCGCCAAGGGTGTGCCATGCGCTTTTTGAAACTATTGATATTCGTCCTGCTGATCGCAGGTATCGCCGCCGGTACGTTTTGGTGGCTCAAGAAACCGGCTGAAGTCCACACGGTCATGCCGGCGACCGGACGGGCGGCGGAAGTGGTCTATGCCACAGCCGTCGTTGAGCCTGTGCGATGGGCGAAGGTCACCAGCATCATCCGGGAGCGCATCGTATCGCTGTGCGGCTGCGAGGGCGATCAGGTCAAGAAGGGCGACCAGCTAGCGGAACTCGACAGCGGCGACGCCCGTGCGACACTCGCCGAGCTGGAGGCACGCCAGGAGCTGGCGCAATCCGACAAGGAACGTGCCCTGCAACTGCTCGAGCGGCGGGTCGTCAGCCAGCAGGTTTACGACAAGGCCCAGAATGAGCTGATCCGCATCAACGCCACGACGGCAGCCCAGAAAGAGCGCCTGCGCGACTACGTCATCGTTGCCCCCATGGACGGCATGGTGCTGCGGGCCGACGGGTCGGTGGGAGAAGTTGCGGAGCCCGGTGAAATCCTGTTCTGGATCGGTCAGCCGTCTCCGCTTCAACTGGTGGCGGACGTCAACGAAGAGGACATTCCCAAGGTCGCCAAGGGTCACAAGGCGCTCATCCGCGCCGATGCCTTTCCCGACAAGGAACTGACAGCGGAAGTTGCCAGCATCACGCCAAAGGGCGATCCGGTGCTGAAGAATTACCGGGTCTATCTCGACCTGCCGGAAGATACACCGCTGCGCATCGGCATGACTGCCGAAATCAATATCATTACGGCCGAAAAAGAAGATGCCCTGCTGCTGCCTGCTGCTGCCTTTGACGGCTCGAAACTGCTGACGCTGGACGCGGAAAACAAGGTTGTTCCGCTGACGGTCGAAACCGGGATCACGGGCACACGCGCCACGGAAGTGCTGAGTGGCGTCACGGCAGACACAAGGGTCGTTTTTCCCTACGACACCGATCTGGTGGAAGGACAGAAGGTCAGACCGGTGCCCGGGGACGGTCAATAATGCTTCTCCTGCGCATCGCCTCCACCCACATTCGAAACCGCTTGCGCCAAACCATCGTCTCGACGCTTGGTGTTGCCCTCGGCGTCGGATTTTCGGTGGCGATGGCCAGCCTCATGGAAGGGTCCCAGCGGGATTTCACGGCAACGCTGATCGATGCCATTCCCCATGTGGAGATCCTTGACGAGCAGCGCGCGCCTGCGCAGCAACCGGCCAGCGCCGTCTACGATGCCGTTGCCTATCATGGCCTCAGACCGAAGGAAGACCTTCGCGGCATCCGCAACCCGACCGAAGCGCTTGCCTCGCTGCGCGACTGGGTCAACGGCGCGATGGCGCAGCGCCTGAGCGGACAGGCGGTGCTGCGGTATGCCGGACAGGACATCGGCATGACGCTGATCGGCGTTGAACCCAGGCGCGAACTGACCGTCTCCAAAATCGGCGAAGACATGCGCGAGGGGGCCTTCGAGGATCTGGACACGACATCCAACGGGCTCGTTATCGGCGACAAGGCCGCTGAACGGCTGGGGGCGGAGCTGGGCGATACGGTGACGCTGACATCGGCCAACGGAGTCGCCAAGCGTTTCAAGATCGTCGGCCTGTTCCACAGCGGCATCACCACCAGCGACGAAGGCCTTGCCTATGCACCGTTGAAGGCGGTGCAGATCCTTCTGGAAAAGCCCGATGTCATCAATTCGATTGCCATTCATCTCAATGCCATCGGCGACGCCAACGAGGTCGCCGCCCGGGCGGAACGGCAGCTCGGCTATAAGGCGGTTTCCTGGGAGGAGGCCAACGAGGGGCTGATGGAGGCCTTCTTCGTGCGCAATGTGATCATGTATACGGTTGTCGGGGCCATTCTGGTCGTTGCCGGCTTCGGTATCTTCAACATCGTTTCGACGATCGTGCACGAAAAGGCGCGCGACATCGCGATCCTGAAGTCGCTCGGATTTCCGGAGGGCGACATTCAACAGATCTTCGTGCTTGAGGGGCTGGTGATCGGGATATTGGGCGCGCTCGCAGGTTCGGCGCTTGGGTTCGGCCTGTCGAGTTATCTGGCCTCGGTCAAGTTCGAGTTTTCCCAGGACGTGGAAATGACCCACCTGCCGATCTATTTCTCCGCCCTGCACTATGCCATCGCCTGCCTGCTGGCGCTGTTTTCTTCCGGGATCGCCGGATATATCCCCGCCCGGAAAGCCGCCCGGCTCAACCCTGTCGACATCATTCGCGGGGCGACATGACCCCTGCCCCGGACCAACTGGCGACTGCCGGTCGCGTTCTGCTGGAGGCCAGCAACCTCACCCGCATTTTGCCTGCCATCGTGCCGGTGACCCTGGTGCAGGATGTCAGCTTTCAGGTGGGGGAAGCGGAGTTTGTGGCGATAACCGGCCCATCCGGGTCCGGCAAATCCTCGCTTCTGTACCTGCTTGGCCTTCTGGACCGGCCCACTTCAGGCGAAGTCCGGATAGACGGCTTGCCCACCCATGCGCTGACGTCTGCCGAGATGGCGCATCTCCGCCTGGAAAAGCTTGGTTTTGTTTTCCAGTTTCACTTTCTGCTGCCCGAGTTTACCGCGCTGGAAAACGTGATGAACCCGATGCAGCGGCTCGGCAAACGCAGCCCGAGGGCACAGCTTGATCATGCAACGGAGCTTCTGGCGGCGCTTGGTCTGGCAGACTTTCTGCACCGCCGCCCGGAACAGCTTTCCGGGGGGCAGCGCCAGCGCGTGGCCGTTGCCCGTGCGCTTGCCAATTCGCCAGCGCTGATCCTGGCGGATGAGCCGACCGGGAGTCTCGACAGCGCATCGACAGAACAGGTGTTTGAAAGCCTGCAGAACATCGTGAAGAGCGAACGGACAACCGTTGTTGCCGTCACCCACGACCTTGAGCTTGCAGACCGGATGGACCGGCGGATCCATCTCGTTGATGGCCGCGTTGATTACGACAGGCTTCGCCAGGGGTAAGCAACACCGGACAGAGACAGATGGACGGCTGAAGCCCTGCTGCGGGCGGCGCTCCAGAATCAGGCAGCCTGCGCCTCATGTGGCGGCTGAACGACCGCCAGCAGCATCAGCAGGGCAACGGGTATCGCGAGCGCCCAGAAACTCAGGATCGTCATCAGAAAACTCGCCAGAAGACCTCCAGCCGCAAAAGCGGACAGCACCAGCGTCTGATGACGGATCAGCGACCGGCTGCCGGAGCGGGTTTCGGGGTGCGTAAAATAGTCGGCAATGCCAAGCACCAGCTTGAGTGTGTTGCCGGTCATGACCGTTGTCGGAACATGCCTGTTGAGCAGCGTCAGCATGATCACGTTCTGCAGCGACATGGCCACGGTCGAAAAGCCGACTGCTGTCAGGGTAACGGCGGATAACGGACCGCTGGCGGCTGGATCGCCAAGGCCTGCGACAAGCATGAAGAGAGCGACGAGGATCGCTTCAAGAGCGAACAGATGCCGGACGGCGATCCTGTTTTTCTGAACAAGTCTCGTGACGGAAGCGAACCAGAAGAGGGTTGAGCCAAAGAAGACCACGAGCACGAACACTTTCAGCGCCGCGTTATCTGCCTGATGAAACATCTCCGTACACAAAACGACAAGCGTGCCGGTGATGAAGGCCGTGAACGTGTGAAACAGTCCAAGAATGCAAACCACATCAATGAAGCAGGCGCAAAAGGCGAGCAGAACCGGCACTATCGGCCGGCTGTGATGCAAAATGGATCGGTCCAACGACCTGCTCCCGAGCTAGTCTTTCCAGGAAGATGTGCCATGCACTGACGGTCTTGCCAAGCCGGAATGGACGTGGCATAAGCCCGCCATCATCAAGAGAAGGGCTGGCGCCCTCGCCAACCTGCCGTCCGGGCAAGGTGGTTTCCGCAACAGGGATGCGGCCGGTCAGATCCTCAATAGAGGTATTCCGGCAACGAAGCGGTTAATTTGCATGCGCCAGTCCTCCTCGGGCAACCGATGGAGGATTTATTGTCTCAGGACCATTTTGCCGGACGAGCGGCAGATCTGATCGAGAACCATGTGGTGGCGAGTTCCAAACTCGCTGCAACGGATACCTGGTGCCAGGCCGCTGAAGATTGCGTGCTGGCGCGGATCAAATCCCTGCGCATTCTGGGCGGCCTGCCCAGGCACAAGGCGCCGCTAACGCCGACAGCCCGTACCGAGCGTCTGAAAACGCTGCTCCAGCTGTGGGCGAACGGCTGCACGCGTGCTGTCGACGAAGACCTTTTTGCCGATATCCTCAACCGGCACGGCATGGTCAGACACTGACGGGGCTGTCCCGTGTGGTGCTCAATGTCTGCACTGTGCCTATTTCGTTGATACAGGTATGCTGCAACAACTCGCCTCATCCTGAGGAAGGCCGAAGGCCTGTCTCGAAGGATGGGCCGCTTGCTCATCAGTATGCCGCCCACCCTTCGAGACAGCGCTGACGCGCTTCCTCAGGATGAGGTTTTTTGGAGAACCAAGCCGGGTGAGATCGCGACGCTCAGTCCCTCTTGGGGACCGGGCGCGGCTTGCCGTCGTCATCGACAGCCACCATGGTGAAAATCGCTTCGGTCACCTTTTCGCGGTGGCCGTAGCGCTGGCGCAGGGCCCAGGATTCCAGCTTGATTTCCATTGACGAATTGCCGACGTGAACGACCTGGGCATAGACACACAGCACGTCGCCAACATGGACAGGCCGGATGAATTTCATCTTGTCGACCGCGATGGTCACGACACGCCCTTCGGCCCGCTGACCGGCAGAAATACCGCCTGCCAGATCCATCTGCGACAACACCCAGCCCCCGAAGATATCTCCCGAGGCATTGGTATCGGCCGGCATTGCCATGGTACGTAATGTCAGATCGCCTGTCGGCTTGTCGTCGTCCACGCCTGAGCCCCTCTGTTGATTCCTACAAAAAGACTAGGTCATAGTTTGCAAGAATAGAAGTGTTTGAACAGCACCCTATCCTGTTGAACCAAGAAAAACGCCGGTTATCACAGAACAAACATCAGGATTGCCATGATCCAGAGCGGCATGGGGGCCGCGACCCAGATCAGGAAAATCGGCAGGCCGCGCTGCAGCAGATTGGACGCATTCATTGCTGTGACTTTCTAGTTGAAGGCCTGGATTTCGATGACCGTCATCGCCGCAAGGGCGACGATGCCCGTGATGAAGGCCAGTTTCGCGCTGCCGATGAGTGTGCGCCCGGCGATATCCAGCTTCGGCAGAGGCATGGCGCGCGACTCCAGGTACATGGACACAAGCATCAGCAAGAAGACGGTGAACCAGACTACCACCAGCGCTTCCGCTATCAGGACAATCGCTACCAGCATGATCCGCTCCATTCAGAAGGTTGCGACGTCAGCTCGGCAGGCGGATTGGCTCCGGGGGTCGCGAAAGTCGCCAGCCACAGGCTCTGCGCAATGCGTTCGGCAATGGCGACAATCTCGTCCGCAAGGTCCGGCACGAACAATTCGCGGATCACAGGCCGGAAGACACTGAGCCATTCGCCATAGTCCGAACTGACCAGTTCTTTCTGCTTCAGGTGGGCCGGAACGGGTTTGCCCTTGTAGGCGCCGTTTTTCAGCAGGACGGATTGCCAGAAGGCTTCCATTTTCGGCAGATGCTCTTCCCAGCGGCCAGCGAGGCGGCGCTCGAAAATACCTCCCAATCGCGGATGCTGGCGAATGCAGCCATAAAAGGTGTGCACCATCACGTGGATAGCCTGTTCGTCGACCTGCTCATACCGTTGGAGGCGGTCGCCGTTGTTCGGCTGTTCGCGTCTCTTCAGCTTGTACCTGTTGGTACTGGTGTCAGGGGCTTCCATAGCCGCCTCCATAACATTCATTTCATATGCATCTTTTAAATGACACAGCAACACGCTAAAATCAACATATAAGATGAATGTTTAAAGAGACCCAGTCATGCGCCTCAGTCAGGCCAGCGATTTTGCCTTGAGAATCCTGATGGCCACCGGCCAGTCGGAGGATCCGCAGACCGTCGACAAGCTGTCAAAGCAGCTTGGGCTCGCTAAATCGCACGTGATGAAAATCGTCGCCCATCTCGCCAAGGGCGGTTACCTGGAGACGACACGAGGACGTGGCGGCGGCATCCGGCTGGCCAAGTCGCCAGACACGATCCGGCTGGGGGACGTTGTGCGGCTGATCGAACCGGACCTGGGTGTCGTTGCCTGCCTGAAGCCCGAATCCACAATCTGCGCCTTCCTGCCGCGATGTGCCCTGAAAGGTGCGATGGCACGGGCATCGGAAGCCTTTCTCGCCAGCCTCAACACCGAGACGCTGGCCTCGATCCTTGCAGGAACGCAAATGGCACTGCCTGTAGACCCAAGCGCATGATTTCACCTGCGCCGGTAAAGCGATCCCGCACTCCCTCCCGCAAGGCATGTATGGCTCAAGTCACAGCGTGAAGCGTCCTGAAGGCGGCACGGCCTTCAATCACTTGCCTCGGTAAGTCCTGTTCTGTCGAAGGCCGCGGCGCTTTTCCTAAAGCGTCGAGGCTTTCTCCAGGAAGTCCATCTGTTCCAGGCAGTAGTAACCGGAAATCCGGCTGATCGTGCCAGCCCGTTTCCAGTCGTTGAGGACGCGGCTGACATTTTCACGCGCCGCGCCTGCCATGTTGGCGATATCGGCCTGGCTGAGCTTGTAGTGGATCAGCAAACGGCCATCGTCGAGCGGCTTGCCGAAGGTTTCCGCCAATTGCAGCAGGGTCTGCGCGACCCGTCCCGGCAAGGGCAGGAACGACCGTGCGGCCAGCACGTCATTGGCATGGCGCAGCCGCTTTCCGACAATCGACAACATGTGCCGGTAGACAGCCGGGTTTTCGTCGGCAAAGCGCTGGAAGGCGGCCTTGTCGATAAAGGCGAGCTGAGCTTCTTTCAAAGCAATCACCGTGGCCGATCGCGGACGCCCGTCAAGCAGAGCCAGTTCGCCGACGAGATCGCCCGGGCCGAGAACCGCAAGCAATTGCTCATCGCCCTCCACAGACAGAAGCGCCACCTTCAGCGACCCCTCCAGGACCGCATAACAGCCGTTTCCGGGATCGCCATTTTCGAAGAGAATGGTGCCAGCCGATATTTTCATCGGCCTTGCAAGGCGCGAAAGACCAACTGCCAATTCCGGATCAAGCCCTTCGAGTGAAAAGCTATTTTTTAAAAAATCCTTGATTTCCGCCACACCTTCCCCCTGCCAAACGCGCTGATGCCCGCGAATTTCCAAAATTTAATGTAAACCTGTGATACCCATCACGTGCATTCCAGCAAAATAACCCTATATCTAAGGACATGGAAGCGGGGTCGCCCCTCCCCTCTTCCCGACCTCCACGAAAAACGGCCCTGTTCCCCGCAGGGCCGTTTTTTCGTTGCAGTCTTTTCCTGGCGTGCCCCGGCCAAAACCAAATGTAACAAGCTTCGGCCGCCTGTACCTGAGCAAACCATCGATTTCAGTTCAGAAAAACGTCTTTTTTCTCCAGCGTGTGAAAGAACCTCTGGCTGGAGAGAACCTCATACTGACATTCGCGTATCGCAATCTTCCGGCGCGACTCGTCCCGCCGCAGACGGTCATCCGAGCGGCCCGGAATAGCTGCAACAAAGCTTAGATCGCTCATGCCGTCAAAGTGATTGTGCAAAAGAGTGTGTAGCTTTTCCTGGTCGTCTGTTTCCGGCAGGGGATCGGCCTTCGGCAGAAGCTTGAGCCCATGCGCCTTTGCAAGACGGGCCAACCGGATCGCCTTGAGGCCTGACTGCACCGGCGAAATCAACAAAGGCGGCTCGCCGTAACCTGCGTGCTCGATCGCCTTCACTACGATCCGCGCCAGGGACGTGCGTTCCAGAAGCCCCTCGCGCACCGCCACGAAATCCGGCGGGCGTTTCATCAACACGCTGTAACGGGCAAGCTGCGCCTGGGCTTCCTCCTGAAGAAGCTGGTCGGGCAGAAGACGCAGCAAGGCGCGACGCTGCAGTTGCTCACGGGTGAACATTCGGTCGCCGTAGATTTCCTGCATGCGGGCGCTGACGGGCGACACACGGTCGCCGCTGAAGGCCAGCGTCACGCCGAACAGGGCGCGCTTGCCAACCTTTTCGGCGGTTTCCTGAAGCGGACGGAATTCACGCGGCCACAATTCGGTGGCAACCATGGCCCCGAGTGCGCTGAGACGCCCGCGCTCCACAAGGTCACGCAAGGCGCGGTCGACCCCGAAGGCCAGGCCATAGTCCAACGCTCCAAGTGTAATTCGCTTCATGAAATTCCGCAGGCGGACCGGATACCGTGAATATTACGCCACATCCCTGCGGCATATGGCCAAGCAAATCAAGTCGGTTGTTGAGTTCTCGCGGATCAATTGGTGTCAACAGGCTCGAACACCGGACCGATACGGCCATCGACCTTGTAGACGACAAGCTTTTCCAGCGGCACGTCTTTGACCTTGCGCGTCAGCTCTCCGACTTCCTCGACGGTGGTGAAGGACTGTCGCAGGTCGCTTTCCCGGTTGCGGCGTTTTTCAGCAACATACAGCCCCGGGCCATCGAACAGCGACATGTCAGGTTCGTCCAGCATGACGTAGCGGATACGCTCGGTGAGCTGAAACACTGGCAGATCGTTCTTCAGCAGGAAGTCGAGCTGGCCGTTGAGGCCGTAGCTGGTGGTTACCACGAAACCGGCCCCTTCCCGTTCGGCCAGGGTTTTCACGTCCCTTCCGATCTCGGGCCAGCCGCGCAACTGGAAGGTCGGGTCCTTGCGGGCGAAAGCGCCCGTTACCGGCCAGACCGCATGCAGTTGAACCACCAGGGCAACGGCAAGCCCCAGGGCGACCCCGGCTTGCGCCAGACGCCGCCAGAAAGCCGAACCGGCAGGCCTGCTCGTGACGAACACAGCCGCCATCATGGCGAAGGCCGGGAACAGCGGTGCCGGCCAGTTGGCCTGCACCCGCGCATGCAGCGAATGATAGACGAGGTAGAAGAGGAACGGCAAAACGGTCAGAAGCAGGAGGGACGCGGCATTTTCCCTTGCTCGCAGCCCCTTGAAAAGCCTGACGGAACCGGCGGCCGCCAAGATGGCAATCAGCGGATTCATGAGGCCAATCAGGCCCCCAAGGAACTCCGGAACATATCTTGCCGTGTATCCCCCGGTGCCAGCCCGGCCGAACTGCTTGTAGAAGCTCACCCACTCATGGGCATGGTTCCAGTAAAGAACGGGCGAAAAGCAGAGCAGCGCAAGCAGACCGCCGGCCCAGAGCTGCCAGCAACGCCACCAGCGCCGCGCATCGGGCACCCAGACCAGCCAGAGCACGATGCCCGCACCCAGAAAAAGCACCGAATATTTGGCAAGCAGCCCGCAGCCGGCCATAAGCCCGACCATGAACCACCAGTTGGCGTTTTTGGATACCGACAGCTCCGTCATTGCCCACAGGGTAAGTCCCCAGAACAGCACCGAAGGTGCGTCAGGCGTTGCCAGAATGCCGCCGATGCCAACCAGCAGGCTGGCGTTCAGGAACAGCACGGACCAGGCAGCCGCCGTGCGTCCGAATAGCAGCGACGCCGTGCGCCACAAGGCCAGGGACCCGATCACTCCGGATGCGATGACAAGTGCGCGCACTGCAAAGACAGTGTCGCCGAACAGCGCCTGGCCGATGCCGATCCACCAGCCGATCATCGGCGGATGATCATAGTAGCTCAGGGCCGGAGACAGCCCCCAGAGCCGGTAATAGGCTTCATCCTCGACAAAATGGGAGTTGGCGGCGGCAAATATCTTCAGCGCCGTCAGCAGCCCGACGATCAGGATCAACCCTGCGGGACGCAGGTAAAAAGGCAGCGGTCCGGTCTGGGTTTCAACGGTCAAGACAGGCCCTTACGACTTGCGCCATGTCAGGGCGGAGCTTGCCGCGTAGTTCCAGACAGCGCCCATGATTGCGCCTGCCGTTCCGGCAAACCACCAGTAGGACGGATCGGCATACATCAGGTTGGCGACCCCCACGTTGGCGAGAACGCCGACCGAACAGACCGCGTAGAAGGTCAAAAGACCGATCAGAACCTTCATGCCGGTCAGGCGCCTGTCCCGGTAGGTAAGCTGATTGTTGAGAAAGAAGTTCGATGTCATGGCGACAAATGAGGCCGCCGTCTGGGCAAGGTTGAATTCCACGTCGCTCAGCAGCAACACGCGCAGCGCCGCCAGATGCACAAACAGGCCGCTGGCCCCCACGAGGCCGAACATCAGGAAGCGAACCGAGACGACATTGCCGAAATACTTGGCAAGCAACAGCCCGAAATAGTCGAGCGTTACCAGCGTATCCAGCTTGCTTTCGCCATGCTGGCGTTCGCGGAAGGTGAACGGCATTTCCTTGATCTTCAACGTGCCTCCTGCACTGGAAACCAGGTCGAGCAGGATCTTGAAACCCTGCGCCGAGAGTTTTGGTGCGAGCGCTTCAGCCTTGTCCCGGCGGATCATGAAGAACCCGCTCATCGGGTCTTTCAGGGTGACGTGCAAGAGCTTCTGCGCAAGCCCGTTGGCCAGGTTGGAGCCCCAGGCGCGAAAAGACGACAGGCCTTCGCCAATGGTACCGCCATCGACCTTGCGGCTTGCGACCACCAGGTCCGTGTCGTCGGCCTTCAGGGCGGCCAGCATCTTGGGCAGCATTGTCTCGTCGTGCTGCAGGTCAGCATCCATGACGGCGACAAAAGGGGCCGAAGACGCCAGAATACCCTCGATGCACGCCCCGGACAGGCCCCGACGGCCAATGCGGCGGATGACCCGGACTCGGCCGTCGGTCAGCGCAATCTTGCGGGCAACCTCGGTCGTTCCGTCAGGCGAATTGTCGTCGACGACGATGGCTTCCCAGGCGATTCCGGCAAGCGCCTCGTCCAGAAGGCCGATCAGGATGGGGATGTTTTCAGCTTCGTTGAAACTCGGCAGGATGACACTGAGTTCGGCAGCCTTCAGCCCCTGTTCTGTCAGGGCCTCTGTTCCACCTTCGCCGGCATTTCCGTCCGCCATGCGCACCGCACTGTCCATACTGAACCCCGTCCGCCGCTCCCGCGCCTTCCTTTGGCACCGGGACGGCCCTTTTCACCCGATCCGCGCGGACCATAGCCCGGCGAAAATTAAATACAAGAAAAGACAATGAAACGACTGCACCTTCCGGCCGGTTTGCCGGAGCACTGTGCTTTACCGGCCATTCGCAACCGCACTTTCACTGTTCCTGAGGCGCCCTTTTACCGCGAACTGTGATGCAAACAAGGCACGGACTTAAGAATTGACAAAGTGTCCCTGCGGTCCGCGAGGCGTTGACCTGCCGATGTTCGGCATCGACCACCTGCGTCCCGTCTATCGAACGAACCGGCAGAATGTTGCACCGCCTTGCCCTTGCGCCGTGTTTCGTCTACGACAGCCGCAACATCAGACAGCCGGATGCAAGGGGTTTCCTTGGGCGCGTCCGGCCGGGAACTCGCCAGGATTCAAGACCCTTATGGCCAAAAAACCGAACAAGTTGAAAGCCCGCCTGCCGCGTGGCTTCGTTGACCGCTCTGCCGAGGACATCCGTGCCACGGACGAGATGCTGGCGAAGATCCGCGCCGTTTATGAGCGTTACGGGTTCGATCCCATTGAAACCCCGGCCTTCGAATTCACCGACTGCCTCGGCAAGTTCCTGCCCGATACCGACCGGCCCAATGCCGGCGTCTTTTCCGTGCAGGACGAAGACGAGCAGTGGATGAGCCTGCGCTACGACCTGACCGCACCGCTGGCCCGCCACGTGTCGGAAAACATCAACGAGATCCAGCTGCCCTACCGCACCTACCGGGCCGGCTGGGTGTTCCGCAACGAAAAGCCAGGGCCGGGCCGTTTCCGCCAGTTCATGCAGTTCGACGCCGATACGGTCGGCGCACCGGGCGTCCAGGCGGATGCCGAAATGTGCATGATGATGTCCGACACGATGGAAGCCCTCGGCATCCCGCGCGGTCAATATGTCATCCGCGTCAACAACCGCAAGGTTCTGGACGGCGTGCTGGAAAGCATCGGCCTTGGCGGTGAAGAGCACGAAGGGCGCCGGCTGACGGTTCTCAGAGCCATCGACAAGCTCGACAAGTTCGGAACGGAAGGTGTTCGGCTGCTGCTGGGCGAAGGCCGCAAGGACGAGAGCGGCGACTTCACCAAGGGAGCGGAGCTTACCCCGGACGGCATCGACAGCATCATTGCCTTTGTCTCGGGAACCGGCACCCTGGACAATGAAGGCATTACAGAGCTCAACACCATGGCGGAGATCTTCTCGGCCTGTGGCTATGGCGAGGACCGTATCAAGATCGATCCGTCCGTCGTGCGCGGCCTGGAATATTACACCGGGACAGTGTTCGAAGCTGAGCTTCTCTTCGACGTGACCAACGAGAAGGGCGACGTCGTCCAGTTCGGTTCCGTCGGCGGTGGCGGTCGCTATGACGGGCTGGTCAAGCGCTTCACCGGTCGCGATGTGCCCGCAACGGGCTTTTCCATCGGCGTTTCGCGCTTGATGACGGCGCTTAAGAACCTTGGCAAGCTCGGCACGTCCGACGTGGTCGCGCCGGTGCTGGTCACCGTGATGGACGGCGATGTGGCGGCGCTCGGGCGTTATCAGAAGATGGTGCAGGACTTGCGCGAGGCCGGTATCCGCGCCGAAATGTACCAGGGCAACTGGAAGAAGTTCGGCAACCAGCTGAAATACGCCGACCGGCGCAACTGCCCGATCGCCATCATCCAGGGCTCGGACGAGCGCGAGGCGGGCGAAATCCAGGTCAAGGATCTGATCGAGGGCAAGCGCCTTTCCGAAGAGATCAGCGACAACATTACCTGGCGCGAAAGCCGCCCGGCACAGGTGACCGTCAAGGAAACGGCCCTCATCGAGACCGTGCGCAGTATCCTGGACGGACAGGCGGACGACCGCCGCCGTCAGAACGAGGGTTGAACATGAGCGGGGCGGCACAGGTGACCGGACTGGACCCGGAAAAGATCGAGACGGTACTCGGCCTGTTCAAGGCTGCGGGCCATGACGAAGTCAGCCCGCCGATCCTCCAGCCGGCGGACGTCTTTCTGGACCTGACCGGCGAGGACATCCGTCGCCGGCTCTATCTGACCAGCGGTACCAACGGGCTCGACCTGTGCCTGCGCCCCGACTTCACCATTCCGGTTTGCCGTCACCATCTGGCGCAGGACACCGTCAAGCTTCCGACCGCCTATTGTTACAACGGCCCGGTGTTCCGCCAGCGCCCGGACGGCCTGGGGGAAATCCCGCAGCTCGGCGCGGAAAGCCTCGGCCGCACGGACACAGCAGAAGCGGATGCAGACCTTCTTGCTCTCTCCGTCAAGGCTCTGGAAGAATTTGGCCTGTCGGACATCGTGATCCGCATTGGTGATGAAACCCTGTTTGCCGCCGTGCTGGAAGGTCTTGACCTGCCGACCGTCTGGCGCCGCCGCCTGCGCGATCTCTTCGGGGAGACAGACCGGCTGACCGCAGCCATCTCCCGGATGGCCGGAGGGTCTGCCTCCGACGACGACAGCCGCGATGTCCGTCTCGGCTTCCTGTCAGCGCTGGAAGGGGCTGACCCTGAAGCGGCCCATGCGGTGGTTGAGGATCTTCTGTCGATTGCCGGAATTTCAGCTGTCGGCGGACGTACCCCCAGCGAAATCGCCGACCGTTTTCTGGAACAGGCGGCCCTTGCGAGCGGTGCACGCGGCCACGACAAGGCGGCGGAAATACTGTCGGCCTATCTGGCCCTGAAGGCGGATGGCGCCAGCGCCGCCGACGTGCTGCGCGGTTTTTCCAGCGACTTCGGCCTTGGCCTGGACACACCGATTGCCGCCTTCGAACAACGCCTTTCGGCGCTTGATGCCAAGGGCATCGATCCTGCGCGGCTCACTTTCGCGGCCGAGTTCGGCCGTCGCCTCGATTATTATTCCGGCTTTGTCTTCGAAATTCACGCGGTCAATCCGCCGGTGAAAGGTCCGCTGGTTGGCGGCGGGCGCTATGACAAGCTGGTAACGCTTCTGGGGGCTGAAGACGACGTACCGGCCATCGGCTTTTCCATGTGGCTGGACCGGATTGCAGCGAGTGTTAAGTCATGAGCAAACTGATTATCGCCATCCCCTCCAAGGGCCGTCTGCAGGAAAACACGCACGAGTTCTTTGGCCGCGCGGGCCTGAAGGTGGTGCAGCCCGGCGGCGCGCGGAACTATCGCGGCGCCATCAAGGGTCTGCCGAATGTGGAAATCGCGTTCCTGTCGGCTTCCGAAATCGCTCGCGAACTATCCGACGGCACGGTTCATTTCGGCATCACTGGCCTGGACCTGGTGCATGAGAACATTGCCAATCCGGACAGCACGGTTCACATCGTCACCCCGCTCGGCTTCGGCCCGGCGGATGTGGTGGTTGCCGTCCCGAAGGCGTGGATCGACGTTGAGACGATGGCGGATCTTTCCGATGTCGCTTCGGATTTCCGCAACCGCCATGGCCGCCGCCTGCGTGTCGCGACCAAATACGTCAATCTCACCCGCTCGTTCTTCGCCGGTCACGGCATTGCCGATTACCGCATTGTGGAAAGCGCGGGCGCGACCGAAGGCGCACCGGCGACGGGGTCCGCTGAACTGATTGTCGACATCACCACCACTGGCTCGACACTGCAGGCCAACAACCTGAAGATCCTGACCGATGGGGTGATGCTGAAAAGCCAGGCCAATCTCGTGGCCTCGCTCAACGCGGACTGGTCCACTGAGGCTCTTGGCGCTGCGCGGGCAATCCTCGACCGGGTGGCTGCGGAAGATGCTGCGCGCAACGTCAAGCTGGTGAAAGCCGTCGTCGCCGACCGCACACAGGCCCTTCGGAGTGTCAGCAATGTGGGAGCTCAGCAGCGCTTTTCCGAGGTCGACGACCTGCATCATGTCAGCGTTCTGTGCCCCAAGGATGCCGTTGCCGATTGTGCCCAGCTGTTGATCGAGGAAGGCGCGGAGACGGTTACCGTCGAAACGCTCGACTACATCTTTTCCAAGGAGAACCGGCTATTTTCTCCGTTGAAGGCAAAGGTGGGCGCATAAGCACGCCGCAGCGTTTCCGGAACCCGAGATATGATTGCAGGGTTTGCTTGAGTCTGGAGTTTTTTCGGCTTCGCCGAATACCCCCTTCCCTAACCCTTCCCCACAGGGGGAAGGGAACCCTGCCGAGCCAGTTCACAGCCCTGCGTCTCCTGCCGAGGGTCGCGAGTGTGTGGCCTCGTAAATGAAGACGAAATGGCAAGAATCACAGTCGGCTGAACCGCCTGAGCCCCTGCTTCTTACTGGAGAACGAACTGAAGCGTCCGTGGATAGGGATTAGAAATTAGGTCTTGCAACTTTTCAAGACCTGAGGGCCTTCAGCGCGGTACCGGACGCTTGAACGCTGCGCGTGCCGCTTCGACGCTTTCCCGGCAGCAGCAGCCTTCCAGGTGGTCGTTGACCATGCCCATGGATTGCATGAAGGCATAAACAGTTGTCGGACCGACAAAACTCCAGCCACGTTTTTTCAGGTCCTTGGAAAGCGCCGTGCTTTCGGCTGTCTTGCCGAGGGTTTTGGCGGTGGCGAAATCCAGTTTCTGCGGACGATCCGCCGGTTTTGGTTCGAACGACCAGAAATAGGCTGCAAGAGACCCGAATTCCTGGCGCAGTTCCAGGGCCCGCCGCGCGTTGTTGATGGTGGATTCGATCTTGCGGCGATGGCGGACGATACCGCTATCCTGCAGACAGCGTTCAACGTCGGCTTCCGTAAACTCTGCCACCCGTTCAAACTCGAAATTGGCGAAAGCTGCCCGGAAGGCGTCGCGCTTGCGCAGGATGGTCAGCCAGGACAGGCCCGACTGGAACCCTTCCAGGCAGATCTTTTCAAAAAGACGCCTGTCCTCGTCAACCGGCCAGCCCCATTCCGTATCGTGATACTGCTGGTAGTCCGCCAGCCCGCCGTGCCACCAGCAACGGTTCCTGCCGTCCTCGCCCAACAGCAGGCCTGTGACCGGGTCGCGTTCCGGTTTGGTCGTTTCTGCTGGTTTCCGATCTGCCATGCGCCACCTTGATATTCACCATTTGTTCCCATCTTGGTATCCTCCCCATTACCTTGAGGCAACCCGAAATGTGAGCTGTCCCTTGAAAAACAAAAACCCGGCCAGACAGGCCGGGTTTCGTAACTGGAGGCAGGAAAATTGGGTCAGGCGAACAGGGCGTCGATATCGTCCTGCGTCGCCACATCGACATCGCTTTCGAGCGCCGGACCGTTGAGCAATGCAGCATCGCCCTCTTTCCGTTCCCGCTCTTCAACTTCAATATCCTTGAAGGTTTCGATGCCGCCCCAGATATCCATCATCTGCGTGATACGGTCTTCGACGAACCGCAGCGTCGAGACCACTTTGGTGATCCGCTGACCGGTCAGATCCTGGAAGTTACAGGCTTCGAAGATATGGATCACTTTGTCCCGGATATCGTTGGCAAGTTCGGAATCTTCCTTGCCGAGACGCGCGGACAGCGTATTGGCCGTTTCATCGATGAATTCGGCAGACGAGAGAATTGTTTCGGTCGCCCCTTCCGTTCCGAGCACAACGGCATCAAGCTCGTTGGTGACCCGGGTCATCTCTTCACCTTTGGCACCGGTGGTTTGATGCAGGGTGGCAATCTCACGCTTCGTCTGCGCGATTGCCTCATAGATGGCGTCCAGCTCGACCTTCAGCTTGGCGGCCTCTGACAGCTCCTTGCGGAACTCGGCCATGAACTTCGCACTCATCTCTTCCGGATCAAGCTGCGCCGACGTGTCCGGGCCATTCCTCATCATGGATTTGAGGCTGGCTATTTCCGCGAGAACTTCCTGGTGACGACGTTCTTCTGCATAGGCGGGGTTTTCATTCGCCCCGGAATTCATGCGTATCAAGCTTTCCGCTCGAAAGGATCTTTTCACCGCGGCCATGCCTACTCCCGTTTCCCGCCCCTGCAGGCTTTCGTAAATCGCAATATCGTCCTTATAGCGCGGGAAGTTTAAAGAATTGTTTTTCCAAAGCTTGGCAGCCTTAATGACATCATTTGGTGTTTGGTAACGGTTTCTTGGCTTTCCTCACGGAGACGCTTTGGGTATCCTGCCCTCGTTAACAACGAACTGAGCGCGCATGAACAGGCATGACCCTCAGGCCAGTGTGGCTGCCAACGGTGCTTTGACCTAGATGAATTTCGTGCGCTTCCTCGTCATCTGTCTGCTGCTTCTTACAGGTCCCGTCACTTTCAGTTCCGCTTCGTCTGCGAACGATTCCTTTTCTACGGAAGAGCTTCTCGCGGGTTTTGAAAAGACGGTGTTCGGGCTTGAGTACCGTAGCTGGAGCTGGCGTCCCTATCTGGTCAAGAAATTCACCAAACCGGTCCTGTTCTATGTCCATAACCTGTCCGCCCGCGACAGGACGCAGACCGTTCACAGGTTCATCCGGGAAATCGGCAAGCGCGTCGGTGGAATCACGACAAAGGTCACCAACGATCCCGCGGCCGCGAATTTCGAGGTCTATGTGGTCGACCGGGCCCAGTATGAGCCTGTGGTGAAAAAGGACATATACAAGAACGATCGTGCCCGGGTTCCGGGCCGTTGCCTTGTGCGTGTCGTTTCCGGCCGCAACGGCATCAAGCGCTCGGCGGCCGTCATCGTTTCCGACGAAGGCGAGTTCCTGTTCAAACGCTGTCTTGTCGAGGAACTTCTGCAGGGGCTGGGCCCGATGAACGACGACGAGCAGCTCACCCATTCGGTTTTTAACGATTCGTCGCGCCACAGCCGTTTTACCGTCTTCGACCAGATCATTTTGAACATGCTTTACGATCCGCGCATCAAGCCAGGCATGTCCATGCAGCAGACCCGGCCCATCCTGCCGCTGGTGGCACGCGATGCCCGGCGGCGCGTGCGTTAACCAAGGAATCGTGGAAAGCACTGTCTTTTCAAACGGCGTGCAAAGGCTGTTCCAGCGACGGCTGGCGCGGTTGTGTTTTCATTAAGCCTGTTCCTCAACCAACGACTAACCATAAGAAAAGATTACCTGATTTCCGTGCATCGGATTCATCTTTGCAATAGCCTGAGCTGCTTATCATCGTTGCCAATCCGTTAACCGGCGGCTGTAAAAGGCCGCTGAACGTGGTCGATAACAAGTTGATGAGTGCTGCCATGTTCCGCTTGCGCAATATGCTTCCCAAGGCTCTCGGTTTTGCCGGTGTCCTTGTTCTTTCAACCGGTCTTGCCGGTTTTTCCGGCTCTCCGGCAACCGCGGGTCAGGTCTCGCCGCCCCCGCTCGTGCTCAGCCCAAACCTGACCGAACCCTGGATGCTGCAGCTCCAGCCAAAGGTGCAGCGGCGCGCGACGACGCAGCGTTACCAGCAACGCGTTCAACAGCCTCGGGTGCGCCGTGCCAACTGGTGGTCTCCCCGTCAGCAACCGGTGCGCCAGCAGCAGCAACGCCAGGCGAAAGCACCGCAGTCCCGCCAGATCGCGCCGCAGTTCCTGCCGACCATCGTTGACTACGACGGCCCGTACAAGGCTGGCACGATCGTGATCGACACCAATGCGAAGTACCTCTATCTGGTGCAGCGCGATGGCACCGCGCGGCGCTATGGCGTCGGCGTCGGCAAGCCCGGCTTCGAATGGGCGGGCACCCACAAGGTTTCGCGCAAGGCGGAATGGCCGGACTGGCGCCCGCCTGCGGAAATGCGCAAGCGCCGTCCCGACCTGCCCACATTCATGGCCGGCGGACCGCAAAACCCGCTTGGCGCCCGCGCCATGTATCTGGGATCCACCCTCTACCGTATCCACGGCTCCAACCAGCCCTGGACCATTGGCCACGCGGTCTCCTCCGGGTGCATCCGCATGCGCAACGAGGATGTCATGGATCTTTACGAACGGGTGAAGGTCGGCACAACGGTGCATGTCATCTGACGGCCTTGATCGCCCTCCGGTGAACGAAACACTGACGCGCGGCTTGCCGCGCGTTTTTGTTGCGAGTCGCGGCTTTTCTTTGCAGTGTGACGGCACGAAGGGTCGAATCGCCGGCCTGCCCCACGTTTCTTCGAATTCTCCTTCAGGACCGCGGCATGAAAGACCCATTCTCCTCCTTTTCGGTTCGTTCGGATGCCGCCTATTTTGTGAAGGCCACCCTTGTCGGAATTCTGGTCGGCAGCCTGGCGACCGGATTTCATACCGGGCTAGACTTCCTTTTTGCCCACTATACGGCGCTTCGGAAGGCTCTTGGTCCGGGGTACCTGCCGTATGTCGTGTCCATGGCCATCTCGGCCGCCTGTGTCACGGGGGCCTATGTGCTGGTCAAGCGCATCGCCCCGGAAGCTGCCGGCAGCGGCATCCAGGAAATTGAAGGCGCAATGGAAGACAAGCGGCCGCTTCACTGGCCGCGCGTTCTCATTGCCAAGTTCTTTGGTGGCCTGCTGGCGCTCGGAGCCGGGCTTGTGCTCGGGCGGGAGGGTCCGACCATCCACATGGGGGCGATGACCGCCGAGGCCCTGTCGCGCTCGCAGGACCTGTCGGGAGATGACCACAAGGGGCTGCTGGCCGCCGGCGCGGCAGCCGGACTTGCAGCCGCGTTCAACGCCCCGCTTGCCGCAATCCTGTTTATCGTCGAGGAAACCCGCCGCCAGTTTCCGTTCGGCTATCGCACGTATATGGCCGTGATCATCGCATCGATCCTGAGTGCGGCCATCACCGAACAACTGACCGGTATCGGTCCGACGCTGCAGGTGGATGTCGGTTTCGTGCCTGTCTGGAGCTTTGCGCTGCTGGCGGTTCTCGGCCTTCTCCTCGGGGCTCTCGGCGTGTTCTTCAACCGTGCGCTGATCACGGTCATGGATCTCTTCCTGAAGATCCCCTCCGGTCTGCGCTGGGTGCCGGCCGTTCTCATCGGGGCGGCGACAGGCCTTCTGCTCAACGTTCTTCCGGCGGCAACAAAGGGCGGGGAGGAACTGGTTCACGACCTCATTCTGACGAATTACGGAGTGGTGACGCTGCTGTTGCTGACACTGCTGCGCTTCGGCGGAGTTCTCTTTTCCTATGCATCCGGCGTTCCCGGCGGCATCTTTGCCCCGATGCTGTCGATCGCGACCTGTGCCGGTCTTGCTTTCGGCGTCTTGTCAGTCGAACTGTTGCCGGTGGAAGATGAGTTCCGCAGCGCATGCGCCGTCGCTGCCATGGGCGGCTTTTTCGCCGCCTCGGTGCGTGCACCGATCGTCGGCGTGGTGCTGGTCATGGAGCTGACAGGCGCTTATTCGCTGATCATGCCGGTGCTGATCACCTGCACCACGGCCTCGCTTGCGGCCCACCACATGGGCGGACGTCCCATTTACGAGGAACTTCTGGAACGCACGCTCCGTCTGGCGGGTCAGCCTGTGGATGACCCGCCGGACGAAGACAAGACACCGCTTCAACTGGGTGCACGCGAGAAGTGACTGGCCACAGCTCCGCCCCGCAAGTTGCGGGTCGTCCTGCCCTGCACCCTGAACCTGGCTACTCCGCCGCCACGCGCTGCTGAAGCACCGGCGTCAGGCTCTCAGGCTGCGGGCCGCCATAAACCCAGTCAAGCAATTCGGCCGTGTGCAGGATCGGAATGTCGGTGCCAAGACCGATCTGCGTCATGCAGCCGATGTTGCCTGTTGCGATCACATCCGGCCGGGTCTTTTCGATGTTGGCGACCTTGCGGTCGCGCAAACGGCGGGCGATCTCCGGCTGGAGAATGTTGTAGGTGCCGGCCGACCCACAGCAAAGATGGCCTTCGGGAACATCCTTGACGACAAAACCGGCTGCCTTCAGGAGATCCTTCGGCTGGCGGGTGATCTTCTGGCCATGCTGCATGGAGCAGGCCGAGTGATAGGCAACCGTCAGGCCGGGCGTCATCGGCGGCTCGCCCAGGTCGACTTCTGCCAGAAACTCTGTGATGTCCTTCGCAAGAGCTGACACCCGGACCGCCTTTTCGGCATAGGCCGGGTCGTCCCTCAGCATGAAGCCGTAGTCCTTGATGGTGGTGCCGCAGCCCGAGGCGGTGATGAGAATGGCGTCCAGCCCCTCCCCATCGGCTTCCTTCATCCAGACATCGACATTCTGGCGGGCGTTCTCCAGGGAGGCCTCTTCCTTGCCCATGTGATGAACAAGCGCGCCGCAGCAGATCTCACCCTTCGGCAGCACGATCTCATACCCGGCGCGGCGCAACAGACGGATGGTCGCGTCGTTGATACCGGGATTGAGCACAGGCTGGGCGCAGCCGCTGAGGAGCGCAACGCGCCCCTTGCGCCTGGGGCTTTCAGCCGAAAACACTCCGGGCCCTTCGAGCTGACCACGCCCAGGTGCTTTGGAAGGTGCCAGTTCCAGCATCGCGCCCATCTTGGCGAGCGGGCCGCCCATCTTCTTCAGGAGACCCGCGAAAGGCCGACCGAAAAAAGCGCCCATCAGAGCCAGACGGAACCGTTTGGGGTGAGGCAGCACGAAGGCGAGCAACGACCGCATCAGGCGGTCGGCAAGCGGGCGCTTGTAGGTTTTCTCGATGTGGGTGCGCGCATGATCGACCAGATGCATGTAGTGCACGCCGGAGGGACAAGTGGTCATGCAGGCAAGGCACGACAGGCACCTGTCGATATGCTTGACGATGGTTTTGTCCGCCGGACGGTCGTTCTCCAGCATATCCTTGATCAGGTAGATCCGGCCTCTCGGGCTGTCGAGTTCGTCGCCCAGCAGTGTGAAGGTCGGGCACGTGGCCGTGCAGAAACCGCAGTGTACGCATTTGCGCAGGATTTTCTCCGACGCCGCGACGTGACTGTCTTTCAACTGTTCTGCGGTGAAATTTGTCTGCATTGCTCCCGTATCCCTCAATGGCCCGTCAAACCGGGCCTCTCCTTCCGAGCGAGGCGGATCGTACGGTCAGAAGAAGAACCGCACAAGGCACCTTTGAGGCACAACGGTTTTGCCGCTGCGGACTCTCCTTCCCACCGCTTTCGGCGCCCCAGGCACACCAGGCCCTGCAACATGAACCCAGAATAAATGGCGCGCTCAGGATCGGTTCAACCCCGGCTGCCTAAGGTGCAAGGCGTGGGCGATTGATATGCCAAACAAGGAATTGATTTGATGATTAAGACGATTTCAAAAACCGCCGTCCTGACCGCTGTTCTGGCCAGTGTTGCAACAGGTGCCATGGCTAAGGACTGGATCGAGAAAGTGGAAGTCAAGCGCGACGGCATCGACGTTATTCCCGTCGCAGTGAAGGCAAACTCCTACAATTACACCAAGATCAAGTCCGGCAATCACCGGTTCCTGCTGCGCCTTTCGGCCAAGGCCACGAGTGGCGAGCGGATTGTCGCCATGAAGGTCGGTTCTTTCAAGAACGTGCTGTATTTCGAAGGGGACGGTACCCTGTGGAGCAAGAGTTTCCAGTACCGCGATGTCGGCGCAGGCACCAAGCGCACGGTTTCCCTTTCCTACAAGCCGGTGATCCCAATGGCCAAGGTGAAGTGGCAGGGCTGGGATCCGGTTCAGGCGTGCTCGCTCAATCTGGACAAGGTGCTGAAGGGGGGCATGAAGAAGTCTGTCGCGCTCGGCAAGACCTGGACTGTGTCCGCGAAGGCCTATTTCGAGCTGGACGCCGTGGCGGCAAAGAAGAACAAGGCCAAAAAGAACAAGTGGTCCTGGAAAAACACCTCGAATCAGCGTGATGGCTACGCCTACAAGGTCACGGTGAAATGCCTGCCGGCGCAGTGATATTCGCCGCAGAGACCCTTTTCTGAAAGTTCGAGGCCCGTACCGCGCACCGCGGACGGGCCTTGTCTCATTCTCAGAACAACCAGCTTTCCGGGTTCGGCACAGGCTCGTTGCGGCCTGCAAGCTGAAGCCCCTTGATGCAGCGAACGATCATCCAGATCAGCACGGCAATCAGCATCAGGAAGCCGATCAGCACCAGGGTCAGAAGACCGCTGACGATGCCATAGAGCAATCCGATCCAGAAAGTGCGGATCTGGTAGGTGTAGTGGCTGTCGACCCAGGCAGATCCCTTGCCTCGATTGATGTAAGCGAAGATGACACCGACAATGGCGGTGAAGGGAACAATGATATTTGCCAGATAAAGAATATAGACGAGCGTGGCGTTCTTGCCGCCGGGCTCCATGTAACCTGAAACTTCGGACTGTTGATCCATGAAGGCACCCCGTTTGAAATGCGCGTGAAATTATGCCTTCACACTACACGCCACTGACCATTTTTCCAGGATTTAGGATGCCTTTCGGGTCGAATTGCTCCTTCAGGCGGCGTGACAAGGCTGCCAGCGGAGCGGGCTGCGGGTGAAACACCGAAGCATTCGAGCGCTGAGACGCATCGGCCCGCACAAGCGTTGCATGACCGCCGCCGACAGTATCGATCGCTGCTCTGATATCTGCCTCGTGCAGGCTGCCGTCCAGACAGGACAGCCAGACGAGACCACCGCTCCAGTC
Organism: Stappia sp. BW2; assembly: GCF_008107695.1. Taxonomy (GTDB): domain Bacteria; phylum Pseudomonadota; class Alphaproteobacteria; order Rhizobiales; family Stappiaceae; genus Roseibium. The sequence continues at coordinate 1,202,271 of NZ_VIRG01000066.1, forward strand.
GTAATAGGCCTGCAGTTCGAACGTTTCCCTCAAGCTGGCAACCAGTTGCGGCCCTGCCGTCGGCGCAACGGAAATCCGCCAGACAGGCGTTTGACCGCCGGCGTAGGGTTTGACATCCCGGATCGTCTGCCAGAGCGAGCCGGTCTCCACCGCCTCCAGCCGCGACGGAGCACCATAGCTTGCAAGCAGTGCCTGCAGGGTCTTGAAGCGGTAATCCACCGAAGTCGAGAAGCCTTCCAGGCGCAGCACGGTTGAGCTGCTGCCGCCATTCACACCCGCGGGCAGATGGGCCGCGCCCGAGATTTCCGCAGACGACCCCATGGCCTGGCACAACGCGTTGATGCCGTCGTCGTCATTGAGCCCGGAAAGCATGAATGTCGCCGATGTTTCCGGCTTTGGATTGACCTTCAGCGTGACGGTCGTTGCAACCGCAAGCGTGCCGTAAGCGCCACACAGGGCCCTCGGCAGGTCGTAACCGGTGACGTTCTTCACCACCTTGCCGCCGGAATTGAACACTTCTCCGCGCCCGGACACTGCTTCCATGCCAAGCACATGATCGCGCGCGGCACCGGCCTTGATCCGGCGGGGACCGGAGAGGTTTGCCGCCAGCACACCGCCGATCGTGCCCTGCGCCGGAGCGCTGCCCAGAAGCGGCCCGAGATCCATCGGTTCGAAAGACAGTTCCTGGCCGTTGTCATCGACCAGCTTCTCGACCTCGGCAATCGGCGTGCCGGCCTTTACGGTCAGCACCAGCTCCGCCGGTTCATAACTCTCGATACCGGTCAGTCCGGAAATATCCAGAACATGAGCGGCCTGGACAGGGCGCCCGAGCGCCCGCTTCGTGCCCTGACCGATGATTTCCAGAGGCTGATCTTCGGCGGCGGCCCAGGCCACCACCTTTTCCACGTCTTCGGTGGTTTGCGGTTTCAGTGTCGCGTCCATGCTCTGTCCTCAAAACCGCGGAATGTCTGGAAAGGGCAGCTGCCCCTTGTGAACGTGCATCTTGCCCAATTCCGCACAGCGGTGCAGCACCGGAAAGACCTTGCCCGGATTAAGGAGATGCTTCTGGTCGAAGGCGCATTTGACACGCTGCTGCTGCTTCAGATCCGCTTCGGTGAACATATCCGTCATCAGATCGCGCTTTTCGATGCCGACCCCATGCTCTCCGGTCAGAACGCCGCCGACCTCGACACACAGCCGCAGGATATCCGCTCCGAATGCCTCGGCTGCATCCAGTTCACCGGGTTTGTTGGCATCGTAAAGGATCAGGGGGTGCAGGTTGCCGTCACCGGCATGAAAGACATTGGCGACGGCAAGCCCGTGTTTTACGGACAGTTCGCGCATACGGGCGAGGACCTTCGGCAGTTCGCGGCGCGGTATGGTGCCGTCCATGCAAAGATAGTCCGGCGAAATGCGGCCCACCGCCGGGAACGCGGCCTTGCGGCCGGCCCAGAAGGTCATGCGCTCTTCCTCGCTCTGGGAAATGCGCACATGGCTGGCCCGATTGGCGTTGGCGATTTCTTCCACCCGTTCGATCAGGTAGTTCACCTCGCCTTCCGGACCGTCCAGTTCGACGATCAGCAAGGCCTCGACGTCGCGCGGATAGCCCGCATTGACGAAATCTTCTGCCGCGTGAATGGCAGGCTTGTCCATCATTTCCATGCCGCCCGGGATGATGCCGGCGGCAATGATGTCGGCCACGCAGCGGCCACCATCCTCGCTGGTGGGAAAGCCGATCAGAAGCGCCCGTGCGGTCTCGGGCTTTTGCAAGATCCGGACAGTCACTTCGGTCACGACCCCGAGCAGACCTTCCGATCCTGTCATCAGGGCCAGGAGGTCATAGCCTTCGCTGTCCAGATGCTTGCCCCCAAGGCGGATGACCTCACCGGTGACAAGCACCATTTCAAGCCCAAGGACGTTGTTGGTGGTCAGGCCATATTTCAGGCAGTGCACGCCACCGGAGTTCTCCGCGATGTTGCCTCCGATGGAACAGGCGATCTGCGACGAGGGATCGGGCGCGTAGTAGAAGCCTTCGTGCTCGACCGCGCGCGTGATGCCCAGATTGGTAACGCCGGGCTGAACAACGACGGCCCGGTTCTGATAGTCGATCTCAAGCACGCGGTTGAACTTCATCATCGACAGCAGAACACCGTCTTCCAGAGGAAGCGCACCGCCGGAGAGAGATGTGCCCGCGCCGCGCGGAACAACCTTCACATCATTATCGTGGCAATATTTCAGGACCCTGGAGACCTGCTCGACCGTTTCCGGCAAAACGACGATCAGCGGCAATTGGCGGTAGGCCGTCAGCGCATCCGTCTCATAGGCGCGCATTTCGCGTTCGTCATGGATCACCCCTTCTCCGGGCACGATCGCCTGAAGCGCGCTCAGGATTTCCTGGCGGCGGGCCAAAACGGCTTGATCGGGCGCGGGCATCGCAATGGCGGTCACGAATTGAACTCCTTCTGCTTATTATACGCTGATCCAATCGATTTGGCCTTGCGTAACATGCGTTGGCAGTGAAATGCCCTTGCACAAGTCTGGCAAGGTTCGTGCCCTGGAAAAACGACCGGCAAATACTAATTGTGTTTCTGAGAGATTGAAAATGAGCAATCTGACCGACATGGAGATTTTCGCAAGGGTGGTGAGTGCCGGCAGCATGTCGGCAGCCGGCCGCGAAATGAGCCTGTCGCCCGCAGTCGTTTCCAAGCGCATCCGGCGGTTGGAGGAAAAACTCGGCACGAGGCTGCTCCAACGTACGACGCGCCAGATCGCCATGACGGAGGCCGGCCAAGGCTTTTACGAACGCGTGGTGGCCATTCTCGCCTCCGTTGAAGAAGCCGAATCATTCGTTTCACGCGGGTCGGCCAAGGCGCGTGGCAATTTGAAGGTGGCGGTGCCGACATCCTTCGGCCGCCTGCACATTGCCCCTCACCTCGGCAAATTCCTGGCGGAAAACACCGACCTTTCAGTCAATCTGGATCTATCCGACGACTTTGTCGACATCGTCGGCGACGGGTACGATCTTGCCATCCGCATTGCGGAACTCTCCGATTCCAGCCTCGTTGCCCGGCGCCTTGCACCCGTCCACCGTGTGCTGTGCGCGAGCCCGGCCTATCTGGAAAAATACGGCACGCCCAACAGCATCGAGGATCTCGTTGCCAATCATGTGACCATGGCCGCGACCAGTCAGGATCCGTGGCGGCTTGCAGGGCCGGACGGCATCGAGACGGTTCGCACACAGGCCCCGATCAAGACCAATTCCAACGAGGTCGTGCGTGAATGCCTGTTGGCGGGCGTCGGTGTTGCGCTTCGCTCCACATGGGACGTCGGCCCGGAACTGCGGGAAGGCAAACTGCAGATCCTGCTGCCCGAATACCGGGCCTCGAAGGACGTCGGGCTTTACGCTGTCTATCCCAGCCGCCAGTTCCTGCCGGCAAAGGTGCGTGTTTTCATCGATTTTCTGGCCAGTCTCTATGGCTCTTCGCCCTATTGGGACGATGGGTTGGAGGACTGGTTGCGCCTGCCGAGCAGCGCTCGCGCAAGCTGACGCCGCAATCGGGCACGAGATACCCCTTCAGATTGATTGCATGTCGCCCCGGCTGGGGATGCGACGGTCCGTCACTTGCATCAACGCGCAACATCCTGTTCTGTTGCAGTGGGTTAAGAACACCCAAACTGAGGGAGATACACATGCAGCGACTGCTGATGATCGCCGGAACTGCGCTTCTGGCCCTGACCGTTCAGGCTAGCGCCGATGGCGACCCTGCCAAGGGTGAAAAAGTTTTCAAGAAATGCGCAGCGTGCCACGCTGTTGGTCCTGACGCCAAAAACAAGGTGGGTCCGGAACTGAACGGCATTGTTGGCCGGAAGTGGGGCGTGGTGGATGGCTACAAATATTCCGCCAACCTGCTTGAACTGGCCGATGGCAAGGTGTGGGACGTCGAAACGCTCGATGCGTACCTGACCAAGCCGAAGGCCATGATTCCAAAGGGCAAGATGGCGTTTGCCGGTCTGAAAAAGGAAAAAGACCGTGAAAACGTCATCGCTTACCTGAACCAGTACAACGAAGACGGTTCCACCAAGTAAGCATTTTCTGCTGAACGACAACGAGGCCGGGGCGACCCGGCCTTTTTGCTGTCTGGCACTTTGATGATCAAGAATATCTCTACCCGTCGCAGCGGACACAGCCGGACCATGAGAGACTGACATGAGCGCAGTCTCGTTTAAGTGTCAGTGCTCGCCGTGTTGCTGGCGGATACGTTTGACCGTCCACCAGATCACCAGCACGACCAGCGGCACGGATATGCCGGTCATCACGTTTGGATCCGGCAGCGGCAGGCCGGTTTTCTTGGCGGCTTTCGCGAGATAGGAAATCAGACCGACCACATAGTAGCTCACCGCCGCGACGGACAGGCCCTCCACAGTCTGCTGCAGGCGTAGCTGAAGGTCTGCACGCCGGTCCATCGATTCCAGCAGCGAGCGGTTCTGTTCTTCCAGTTCGACATCCACCCGGGTGCGCAGAAGGGTGGTGGCTCGTGCCAGCTTGCGCGAAAGCATCGCCTGACGGTCTTCGATCGCCTGGCAGGTGCGCATGGCCGGCGCAAGACGGCGAACAAGGAAGGACGCCATGGACAGTTCACCCGGCGCCGCTTCTTCATGCAGGGTTTCCAGCCGTGCCCGCACGATCTGGTCATAAGCACGACTCGCCCCGAACCGGAACGTGCTGGCAGTCGCGCCAGCCTCCAGCGCCGCGGCAAGACCAGACAGTTTGTCCAGGAGTTCCTGGTTGGCGCCCAGTGCGGAAGTCTCCTGCATCTGTCCGGTCAGTTCCGCGAGTTCGATCTCGAAACGCCGGATGTCCGGTTGCAGTTTCGTTGCCTCGAATAGGCCCAGCATCGCCAGTGTGCGGTAGGTCTCCACCTCCAGAAGCCGCTGGACAACCGCGCCGGACTGGACGTCGCTCAAGGTGCGGTTACAGACCAGAAGCCGTGTCAGGCCATCGCCATCCTGCCGGAAGTCGGTCGCCACCATGGCGGCGCCGTCTTCCAGATTGGAGACCGTCAGGCTGCCTTCATCGAACTGGGTTCGCCATTCCTTGCCCTCGTCGCCGCCACGCAGTTCCAGCCTGACGGCGACCAACAGATCGCCAGGAGCGTGGAACGCGGCGCCAAAGGGGTGGTTGATCGGCACCTGCCCAAAAATCGTTTCTTCGTGGGCGGTGCCGTCCCAGGTGTAGGTGGTGAATTCCGCGTGCTGTTCCCAGCTCAAGGTGCCACCGCCGAAATTGACCGTATGATGCCGGGCACCAGGCGCAGGCCCATGACCGCCACGGGAAATGCAGAACTCGGACAGCCAGGCATGATCGCGGGCAGCTTCTTCGACATCGGTCAGGAATGCGTAGTGAAGCACCGTTCGAGGACAGGGCAGCGCGCGAAACGGCCGCGCATGGACCTCTCCCAGCACCTTTTCCCTGAGTTGAGACGTGCGAAAGGATGGAAAGGCAGACCCGTTTTCTGATCCCTGATCCAAGGAGCAACCCCAACTTTGGCAGTGTTCTGTCTGTCTAACTTTCCGCTAAGGGAGGGCGAAAACCAACCGGCATTTTTGACGCAGCCACCAAACGCGGAACTGGAGCGACATTTCGGCAACAAATAATTGGACAAAAAAATTGACCAATTCTGCAAGCGGCGCTAATTTTCGCCCCAGCAAAGGAGTGGCAGCGGCATGTTTCAGCCGGTCGATCATCAGAAAACAGCGAATGCCGTCGTGGAGCAGATCGAGGATCTGATCCTGAAGGGCGTTCTGCAATCCGGTGACAGACTGCCTGCCGAGCGTGACCTTGCCGACCAGATGGACGTGTCCCGGCCTGTGCTGCGCGATGCGTTGAAAACGCTTGAAGACCGGGAGCTGATCTCCTCACGCCGGGGCGGCGGCACTTATGTTGCCGACCTCATCGGCCCAATCTTTTCCGAAGCGGTGATCCAGCTGATTGCCCGGCATCCGGACGCGGTGAACGATTATTTCGAGTTCCGGCGTGGTATCGAAAGCCAGGCGGCGGCCCTTGCGGCTGATCGGGCTGCCCCTTCCGACCTTGCAAGGCTTCAGGACATTGTCCGCCAGATGCAGGAAGCGCACGACAGTGAGGACCTGCCTGCGGAGAGCCGGCTGGACGTTGCCTTCCATCACGCGGTTGGCGAAGCGGCCCACAATGTGGTGATGCTGCACACCCTCCGCTCTTGCTACCGGCTTCTGGAAAACGGCGTGTTCTACAACCGCGGCCGGCTTTATCACCACCCTACGGCGCGCATTGAGCTGCTGCTGCAGCACAAGGCCATTGCCGGCGCCATTCAGACCGGGGATGCCGACCGCGCGCGGCAAGCCTCGGAGGACCATATCGACTATGTGCGCGGCACCCTTGCCGAAACGAAGGATCTGGACCGGCGCGAACAGCTTGCCGGCCTGAGACGGACCAGAAAACCGGCTCGCTCGTGAGCCTCAGGAGGAAATCGATGACTGTTGTGACCGATGTTGCCGATATGCAGGCCCTGGCCCGTCGCCGGGTGCCGAAGATGTTTTACGACTATGCGGATACGGGCTCCTGGACGCAAAGCACCTACCGGGAAAACGAAGCAGCGCTTCAACGTCAGAAGCTGCGGCAGCGCGTGGCTTGCAACATCGACAACCGCTCGCTCAAGACCACGATGGCCGGCCAGGATGTTACCATGCCGGTTGCCCTTGCGCCTGTGGGTCTGACCGGGATGCAGCACGCCGACGGTGAAATTCTCGCCGCGCAGGCCGCCGAGGAGTTTGGCGTGCCCTTCACGCTCTCCACCATGAGCGTCTGCTCCATCGAGGATGTTGCAGAGAACACCAAGAACCCGTTCTGGTTCCAGCTTTACGTGATGCGCGACCGGGGCTTTTCGGAAAACCTGATGCATCGTGCAACGGATGCCGGCTGTTCCGCACTCGTGCTCACGCTCGACCTTCAGGTGCTGGGCCAGCGGCACAAGGACCTGAAGAACGGCCTGTCCACGCCGCCCAAGCCCAAGCCGCACGTGCTTATGGACCTTGCCTTCAAACCACGCTGGTGCTGGAACATGATGCAGACCAAGCGCCGTCAGTTCGGCAACATCCATGGCCATGTGTCCGGCGTCGGCGACATGACCTCGCTTGCGGAATGGACCAACAGCCAGTTCGATCCGACCCTCGACTGGTCTTCAGTGGAATGGGTGAAGTCCCACTGGAAGCGCAAACTGATCCTCAAGGGCATCAACGATGTGGAGGATGCGAAGATCGCGGCCGACGTCGGCGCCGATGCAATCGTCGTCTCCAACCATGGCGGCCGTCAGCTCGACGGGGCTCTTGCATCCTATGAAGTGCTTCAGGACATCGTTGACGCGGTCGGTGACAAGATCGAAGTGCATTTCGACAGCGGCATCCGGTCTGGTCAGGACATCTTCAAGGCCATCGCGATGGGCGCGAAAAGCACCTACATCGGTCGTGCCTTCATCTATGGCCTCGGTGCCATGGGCAAGGAAGGCGTCACCAAGGTGCTGCAGATGATGCACAAGGAACTGGACGTCACCATGGGACTGTGCGGCGAAACCGACATCAAAAAGGTTGGCCGCCACAACCTGGTGCTCTGAGCGATTACCTGTTGCCCGGGCGCGCGATCTTCGAAGGGCTGATCCCCAGGCGCGTCCGGAAACTTTCCGTCATGTGGCTTTGCGACGAGAAGCCAGAGCTGAGGGCGATTTCCGAAAGCGACATGCCGGCGGAAGCGATGAGCGCCCGGGCGCGCTGCAGCCGCCGGCTGACGATATAATCATAGGGCGACTGCCCGCAGTAAGCCGAGAAGGCCCGGCTCAGGAAACTGGCAGAAACGCCGATTTCCGCGGCCAGACCGGCAACGGTCAGGTTGGACCCGAGATCGGCCTCGATCTTCTCCGTCACCGTTCGAAAGCGATGGCTGGTCATCCATCTGGCCGCCTTGTTCGGGTGTTGCGGCCTTTGCACCGCCTCGGCCAGGCAGACGATACATGTCTCGGTTTCGAGTTGGCCGGGTGTTGCATCCGACAACAGCCACATGCGCAATCTGCTCGCGGCCCTGAAGGCGGACTTCGACTGAATGTTGGTCCGATAGCAATCCCCCGCCAGACCGAGACGGCCACCGCTGAGCAAGAGATATTCACCGCCACCGTCTGACCGGGAACGGATATCACAGCCTGCGGGCGTGACAGCCAGAGTATTGGGCAAGCGCACGAAATCTTCCAGGCGGTCCGAACCGACGGCGTGGCTGCCCCTTTGCACATCGAATGCGAAACCGATGGTCTCCGCGTCGGCCACAAAGCCGACATCGTAGGCAGCAGCCGGCAGCAGGCCAAGCCTGTATCCGGCCATCTCACGGCCTTGGGACGCCGGCCCCTGAGAAGTATGAACGGTGTGCGGTTGCATGGTGGGCAAACCTGACCCAGGAACGCATGCCACGCAAGCTTGAAAAGGTTCAGGATCCTGAAAGACAGGTGCGTCAGCGAAAGTATACTCACGGCAAACTCAAACGATGAACCGGACCCGACCTGTCACATGCCCCCTCTCTTTACTCTGGAAGACCTTGAAGCCGCTTTTCCGATCGTGCGCCAACTGGTGCCGGAAACACCAAGTTATGTCTGGCCGCTGCTGACAGAGCGTTTCGGGCTGGAGATCGCGGTGAAACACGAGAACCACACGCCCATCGGGGCCTTCAAGGCTAGAAGCTCCATCGTCTATATCCAGAAACATATCGAAGAGCATGGCCGCCCGAAGGGCGTGGTCACCGCGACCCGGGGAAACCACGGTCAGTCGATGGCGCTGGCCGCCCGCACGCTCGGCCTGCCCGCCACAATCGTGGTGCCGGAAGGCAATGCCCAGGGCAAGAACCGGGCGATGAAGGCCTTCGGCGCGGATCTCGTGGTCGATGGCCGGGATTTCGACATTTCCCGGCGGACCGCTGAACGGCTGGCCAGCGAAAGCGGCTTCCTGATGGTGCCGAGCTTTCACAAGAACATTGTTCTGGGCGTTGCCACCTATGCGGTGGAATTCTTCCAGATGCATGGCAATCTCGACGTGGTCTATGTTCCCGTCGGCATGGGCTCGGGTGCTTGCGGGCTGATCACGGTGCGCGATCTGCTGGGTCTGAAAACCGAAATCGTTCCGGTCGTCACGGAAAAGGCCCCCGCCTACCGGCTTTCCATGGAGGCGGGAAAAATCGTCACCACGGAGACCGCGGCAACATTCGCTGACGGCATGGCCTGCCGGGAGCCCTTGCAAGCGGCGCTGGACATTCTGCAAAATGGAACCGACCGGGTAGCGACGGTCACGGATGACGAGATTGCCGCAGCCATCCGCATCCTGTTTGCCGACACGCATAATCTTGCCGAAGGCGCGGGCGCCGCTGCCCTCGCCGCTCTTATGCAGGATGCGCCAAAGCTGCAAGGCAAGAAGGCCGGCATCATTCTGTCGGGAGGCAACCTGGACGAAACGGCAATGCAGACGGTTCTGACCGGCGGAACGCCGATGGTGTGAAGATCATGCGCTCAGAGGCAACGCTGGCTTCTTGCAATGCGCCGAGGCGCGTTCGCAATGCAACGTGGCCTGGCCGAAGACTGGATCCCGGTCTTGCCGCTTTGCGGCAAACCGGGATGACAACGTTCGGGGCCGCCCCGGCCTGGGAGCGCGGAAGGGCTCACAGCAACGATAGCCAGGCTTTCGAAATTGCGGCTCCCGTTTCGTCAGCCTGTGCTGCATGGCGGGCCGCTTCGGCGTCCAGGCGACCATGCCAGTCCGGCGTATGCGCGCGGATATCGTCGGCGAAGGTTTCAGACCAGTTGTGGACTTCCGGCAGGCCGGTTTCAAAGTGGAACTGGATTGCGTAGGTCAACTCGCCCATTCGAAAAGCCTGCACCGGTGTCATTGCGCTGCTTGCCAGAAGTACGGCACCGTCGGGCAATGTCACTGTGTCGGAATGCCAGTGGAATTGTGGTGCCCCATCTTTGAGCTTGCCAACGACTGGATCTTCTAACCCTGCGTCCGTCGGCGTCACGTCGCGCCAGCCGAACTCCACCGGAAGGCCCAGAAGGTTCTCGCCGCCGAATGCGCGGGCGATCAACTGTGAGCCCAGGCAAATGCCCATAACGGGTTTGCGGGCATCGTCAAAGGCACGGATGAGATCGCAAACCTGTGGCAAATGCGGGTAGGCTTCATCGGCCAGCGCATCCTGTGCCCCGCCCAGCACCACCAATCCGGAAAACGCATCGGCTGACGCGGGAAGCGGTTCGCCCTCATGCGCCTTGATGGTCTTCCAGCTATGTCCTTCCTGTGCAGCCACACGGCCCAGAATGCCGAGTTCCGTCTGCTCATAGTTCTCAACGACGAGAAATTGCATGTTGTCCTCAAACGCGCCCGGGAGCCCCATCGCTCCCGTTTCGAACGGACTTTATCCATGCGCAACCTTGATGGGAACATCAAAAACAATCATTTGCATTGAAGTGTTGAGACCGCCAATCTGGGCGACAATCTCTCCACAAAGATCGGTTCCCTCATGAGCGTTGCATCCCCCAGCCTCCGGCACGGTTCTGCCGGTTTCAGTGCGACAGACTATGGTCTTTACGCCGTAACGGTTATGGCCTGGGGCTTCAGCTGGATTGCGATGAAGGGCCAGGTGGTAACAGTTGCGCCTGAGGTCTCGGTGTTCTGGCGTTTTGTACTGGCGGCTTCGATCATGATGGCCTGGGCGCGCTTTCGTGGCCACCATCTGGCCTTCGGACTTCAGGATCACATGCGGTTTGCCGGTCTTGGCGTGCTGATGTTTTCCACCAACTTCACCCTGTTCTACTACGGTGCTGCTGCGTTGCCGTCCGGGCTGCTGGCGGTGATCTTTTCCACCGCCTCGATCTTCAACCTGTTTCTGGGGCTAATCCTGTTCGGTCAGAGACCCAGCCCGGTTGCGCTTGCCGCCGGGGTGCTCGGCTTTGTCGGTATCGGTCTGATGTTCTGGCCGAAACTGGCCGGGGCCGAGTTCAACGAGAATGCCGCCATCGGCCTTGCCATGTGCATCGGCGGCACCTTTTCCTTCTGCCTTGGCAACATGCTGTCGGCGGACACCCAGCGACGCGGCATCGCCGTTACCCCTGCCACCGCGTGGGGCATGGTCTACGGCATGCTGTTCCTGGGGCTGTTTTCAGTCCTGCGCGGCCAGAGCTTTTCAATGGAGTGGTCCGTCAACTATATCGGCAGCCTGATCTATCTGGCGGTCGTTTCGTCGGTCATCGCCTTTGCCTCCTACCTGACGCTGCTCGGGCGGATCGGCTCGGCACGGGCCGGCTATGCCACCGTGCTTTTTCCGGTGGTCGCTCTCACCTTGTCGACGATCTTCGAGGGGTATCAGTGGACACCGATAGCTGCGGTAGGCCTTGTCTGCGTCCTCGGCGGCAATCTCATGATGCTGCGCGCCCGGTAAGTTCAGGGTGTGAACCCCATACCTTAAGATTGAAACAGTCCGGGTGGCGGAAGCTTATTCCGCCGCCAGTTGCGATGCGCCGCTGCCGACATTGCCGATGGCCGCCACGAGGTGGTTGCACAATGTGTCGTGCATGGCTTCGCGCGCTGTGTCCGAGCGCAGCAAGGCGATGTCGCAATAAGGCAACGTCGGAAACCCGTCCTTCTCGTCCAGAATGCGCATGCCATCGCGGATCGCGCTCTCCGGAAACACGGTCACGGCAAGCCCGGCCTGAACGGCGCCGACAAGAGCGGCCGCGCTGGAACTGGTGTAGGAAACCCGGTACGGACGTCCTGCCCGATCGAGAGCATCCATCGATAGCCGCCGCCAACCGCAGGTGACCGGACCGAGTGCCAGACGGACGACGTCCTGTGTGTGCGCAGAATGCTGGTTGGCCGTCACCCAATACAGCGGCTCGCGGCGAATGATTTCACCGCGCACATCCATCGTGTCCTGGGATGTCGTGATGGCAACGTCGAGCGTTCCTTCACGGATCGCTTCCGTCAGCCGGTGGCTGGAAACACATTCCACCTGCACTTCGATGGAAGGATTGAGCCGATTGAAGGCGGCAAGCACCTGCGGCAACAACCGGTCGGCATAGTCGTCCGGCACACCCAGCTTCACATGGCCGACTTCCTTCTGACCGTTGAAAGCCGAAAGGGTCTCATCGTTCAGCATGATCATGCGGCGGGCATATTCAACCAGTCGCAAGCCGTTTTCTGTCAATCTGGACTGACGGCCGTCCTTGATGAAAATCGGTTGTTCGACACGCTCTTCAAGCCGGCGCATCTGCATGGAGACTGCCGACTGTGTCTTGTGCACGGCTTCGCCGGCCTTGGTGAAGCTCCCAAGTTCCGCGATCGCCAAGAACGTCCGAAGTTGGTCGATGTCCAGTGCGTGATGCATGCAAGGACCCTATGAAATGAGCCACAACCAGTGGTGAGATTTGAGATTCGAATTGATTGGCAGAAGATACATCAAAATTTCTTACAATTCAATGCATAATTGACCGGCAGCTGTAAAAATTACCTTAGGTAAGATCTTGAAACTATTTCGATAATTCCGATTATTTGCAACTATTCTGCGGCCAGCGGAACCGACAGGTTGTCGAGCGACGATACGATGTGCTCAACAAGCGCGTCCGTGACACGGGAATTGTTGTGCCAGGACCGCATGATGCCGATCTCGCAATCCGGCAATTTCGGAAAACCTTCGGCCTCCGTCAGCACCCGCATTCCGGACCGCAACGCAGATTCCGGCAGAACGGATATGGCAAGACCCGCCAGAACGGCGGCTCCGACAGCCGTCGAATTCCAACTCGAATAAAGCAACCGGTGCTCACGCATCTGGTCGCTGAGCGCATTGATCGCTGCCCGGCGCCAGTCGCAGGTGGCACGCCCCAGCGCCAATGGCAAAGGCGACTCGTTTTCCACCGCATGACGGGCCGAAACGACCCAGAGCAACGGCTCACGCCGGACGAGGTCGACGTTCTTGCGGCCGCGTTTCTGCACGTGGGTGATGATCGCAACATCAAGTTCGCCCTCGGCGATCATGTCGGCCAGATTGGGGGTCGGGGCGCAAACGACGCTGACTTCCGCTTTGGGATTGGATCTGGAAAAACGTGCGAGAATTTCCGGCAGGAACCGGTCGGCGTAATCGTCCGGTGTGCCCAGTCTGACGAGACCGGCCAACTCAGTGTCGTCAAAAGCCGAAAGTGTCTCATCGTTCAACTGCACAAGCCGGCGCGCGTAATGCAGCAGCCGCTCGCCATGTTCTGTCAGGCGCGATTGCCGGCCGACACGAACAAACAGCGGCTTGCCGATCCGCTCTTCCAGGCGGCGCATCTGCATGGAGACTGCCGACTGTGTCTTGTGCACATTTTCCGCTGCCCTTGTGAAGCTGCCGCTTTCGGCAATGGCCACAAAGGTATGGAGCTGATCCAGGTCGAGCATAAGCGCCTCACTGATAAACGGTGCTCATATTTAACACCACATCCATTCAATAGCGAAATGAATTCCCAAAAACGGCCAAGCCGCTTCTCCGGAAAGCCAGGACTGTTCTGACTTCACAAAAATTGATTATTTCAATCAAAAACATTCGTTGGAATAATAGCACCAAACAGGGCATGTAAGGGATGTTCCACAACAAGCGACGCCAAATCTGGCTCGGAACAGGCCGCCGGAATTCCTCCGTCCGCCGATAGGAGAGTTATGCCATGTCACATACTGCAAGCACCCCCTTCTTCGCTCCCTTCGGGCAGATGGTTGCCCGTGCATGGCGCGTATTCAGCAACCGTCGTCAGTTCGCGAAACTGACTGACTGGTCGGATGAGCAGCTCAAGGATATCGGTCTGACCCGGAGCGACGTTCGACGCGCACTCGCCCTACCGTTCTATACCGACCCGACATCTCTGGTGAACGAATCTTCAGCGCTCCGCGAAACCGTTGGCTACAGCGCCGCCAATTCGGCGCAGGACAAGCCGGTGATGACCCTCGTGAGCGAAAGCAAGACCCGCCAGATAGCGGCCTGACCTTTCCGCTGTTACCCCCCCAATTTGCAGCCCCTGTCGGCAAGCCTTGCTGACGAAACTGACCCGCCTCAATGGCGGGTCTTTTTTTTGCAAAAAGGGAAGTATGGGCGCGGATAAAAGGACCGGCCTTAAGCGCCCCGGAAGTCCTTGGAAGCCTTTTCGAAGAAACTGTCGAAGGCCTTGAACTGGTTGGACTGGAAATCGCGCCCTGCCGACATCCAGCTGGACACCATTTCCTCAAACTCCGATGTATCGACATCAGGAGCTTCGGCTTCGAACGTATCCGGTTCGTCTTCCGGCGGCAGATCTTCTTCCTGCGGTTCGGGGTCGGACTCGGGCTCCGGGGATTTCGTGACAATGCTGGCCGGCTGCAAGAACGCTCCCCAGAACGACTGCATCGCTTCGGCATAACCCTGGAGATAATCGACAGGGGTCGGCTGCGGTTTCGGGCGGCCTCTGGCAAAGCCGCGCAGATAGGCGTCGAGCAGGTTACGGGCTTCGCCATGGACGAAGGGCCTGGCGATCTGCCCCATGGCAAGCGTCGCCGCAACCGGCATCATTTCCTGAATGGCGTCGCGCTGTAGCCCTGTGAAGTTGGAAATCTGACTGGCAAGAGCCTTTTGAACAGCTTCGGGTCCGAAAAACGGCGTCAGGGCCGCATCGGACGGGCTCTGGAACAGGCCCGTATAACCCGCAAAAGGATTTTGCGTTGCAGACCCGAGAGGCGATGTCTGCCCGAGAAAATCGGAAAAGCCCGGCACCGTGCTGCCGAAGTAACGAAAGCCGTTCAGCGCGGCAGGCAACAGTTGCTCCATCACCCGGCTGAGGTCGTCATTGGACCAGCCGAAACGATTGCGCACATCTTCCGACAAGGAAAAGATGTCGAAGGGAGGGGCTCCCGTCTCGATGCCAGTCATTTGCGTCGCTCCGCTCACGCTGTTGCAAGGCCTTGAGAAAAAAGACCGATCACAGACAGAGTGACGCTTCGCGGGCCTCAGGTCAATTCACGCCTTTCGCGGATCGTGCCGGCCGCCCGCAACTCACTGCCACGAGCGGGCCTGGCTCAGTAGGCGTAGTCGCGGAAGACCTGGTTGATATCGCCCTTCCAGGAGCCGTGATACCGCTGCAGCAGGACGTCGGCGGGGCACATGCCGGACGCAAGGCCTTCCTCGATCGGAGCCAGATGCACACGCTCGTCCAGATCGCCATCGCTCAGGCGTTTGCGGCGCTTGAGGCCTTCCTGCGACAGGGCAAGCACCTGTTTTGCAACGTCCAGAACCGTGCCGGAGCGGAATGGCGTCTGCAGCGCCGTTTCCGGAACACCGGCCCGGAGCGCCGCGCGTTCTTCCTGGGTCCAGTCCTTGACCAGTTCCCAGGCCTGATCGAGCACGCCCTTGTCGTAAAGCAGACCGACCCAGAGTGCAGGCAGAGCGCAGATACGGCGCCACGGGCCGCCGTCGGCACCGCGCATTTCGATATATTTTTTCAGCCGGACATCCGGGAAAAGCGTGGACAGGTGGTTGTTCCAGTCGCCAATGTTGGGCGTTGCATCCGGCACCTTGCCTTCCAGCCCACCGTTCATGAACTCGCGGAAAGTGGTGCCGGTGACGTCGTAATAGGTCGAGCCGCGCTTGACGAAATACATCGGCACATCAATCGCCCATTCGACATAGCGTTCGAAGCCGAAGCCGTCCTCGAAAGCAAACGGCATGTCGCCGGTGCGGTCATGGTCGGTGTCAGTCCAGATCTGGGCGCGGAAGGACTTGAAGCCATTGGGCTTGCCCTCCGTGAAAGGCGAATTGGCGAAAATGGCGGTCGCAATCGGCTGCAGAGCCAGACCGACGCGCATCTTCAGGGCCATATCCGCTTCGGAGGAGAAATCGAGATTCACCTGAATGGTGGAGGTCCGGTACATCATGTCGAGACCAAGCGAGCCGACCTTCGGCATGTAGTTGGTCATGATGTCGTAACGGGATTTCGGCATGCGCGGCATGTCGGCGCGCGCCCAGGTCGGTGCCATGCCGATGCCGAGGAAACCGATGCCGAGCGGTTCGGCAACGCGGCGCACATCGGCAAGATGCTGGTTGGCTTCCCGGCAGGTCAGATGCAGGTTGTCGAGCGGCGCGCCCGAGAGTTCGAACTGACCACCCGGCTCAATGGAAATGGCCCCGCCGCCACGGTCGTCCGCAAGTCCGATGATCTTGCCTGCGTCCTCGATCCGTTCCCAGTGAATCAGCTTTTCCATGCCGGTCAGGATCGCTTCGACGCCCTTTTCGCCCTCATAGGGGATCGGCGACAGTTCGTTCAGACAGAAGCCGAATTTTTCGTGCTCGGTGCCGATGAGAAACTTCTCTTCCGGCTTACAGCCCTCTTCGAGCGTCGCGGCAAGGTCCGCTACCGTTTCAATCGGGGTTGTGTCGACCGTATCGCGGGCCATGAAAGCGTCCTAAAAACTGCGCGGCCCGTCAGGCTGCCCCCTACAAACCGCAGTGATCCGGCGCGTTCCATCCGGAACGCTTTTGAGCCTCGGTGATTTAGGTTTCTTGAAACAATAATGCAAGCAAGGAAACGAGACAGAAGCACGCACGGACCTTGCGACGGTGGGTTTCAGGATCGCAAGCTGTTCCCTCGAAAAGGCAGCCCAAGCCGATTTGAGGCCGCACGACGCCCTTGGCAAAATGATTGCCCAACGGCGACCAATGACTGGGTCTTGCGCTTTTGGCTGTGGTGAAACGTATCCGCGGCATTGCCGGATCAGCCTGGGCATCGCCCCCATCGAACGACAAGATACCTGCAGTCCAGGTTCTTCCCGTCACGCAATCCTGAAGACGGATAACGGTTCCGTGCGACCGCGCAAATGGATGGGGCTGCAGATGACAACCAACAGCAAGGAAACCACCCGCCCGAGAGCCACGCAAACCGGCAGACGGAAGCGCCTGGCCCTTTGCGCCGGCGAAGCCGAACTCTCCGCGTCTCCAACATCACGGACTGCTTCAACGTTGCCGTTTTCCGCATTCCGCTGTGCAAGGACGTCCTGCGGCATTCACCTATCTCCAGTCACCGACCGTTGCCTGAAGAACAGCCAGCGCCGCCACAGCAGCCGTGTCGGCGCGCAGGATCCGCGGCCCCAGCGGAATTGGGGTGACGAAATCCAGACTGCGCAGGAGCGCCCGCTCCTCTTCGGAAAAGCCGCCTTCCGGGCCGATCAGAATGGCCAGCGGCGGCGGGCCGTTTTCCTTCATCTGCGCCAGGCTCAACAGCGGGTTGTTCGTCCCTTCCGCCTCATCGCAGAAAAGCAACCGGCGTCCGGGCTGTGCTTCAGCCCAGACAGAAAGCACATCGGCCAGTGGCTGGGGAGCCAGCACTTCGGGCACGGCCAGGACGCCGCACTGCTCGGCGGCCTCGATCACGTTTGCTTCCATGCGCTCCAGGTTGATCCGGCTGGCCTGGGTGTGCTGCGTCAGCACCGGCTTCAGGCTGCCGACGCCCATCTCCACGGCCTTCTGCACCATATAGTCGAGCCGGGCGTGTTTGAGCGGAGCGAACATATACATCAGGTCATTTGCGGACGTTTGCTCGCGTGTGCGGTCCATAAGCTGCAAGGTGCAGTCGCGCCGCCCGTTGCTGATAATCTTCGCCAGCCATTCACCGTCGGTGCCATTGAAGGCGAGGACATAGTCGCCGTCCTTGAGGCGCAGAACATTCAGCAGATAATTCGCCTGGCTGCGGTCCGCTTCGATACGTGCACCGTCAGCGAGAATGTGTCGCAAAAACAGTCGTTGCATGTTGAACTCGTATTTGGCCATGGTGCTTAGGGTGTGGGCTCACAAATGAAGATGAAATGGTTTGAGGCGGATAGGTCTTCGTCGAGGCGCGGAAGCGCAGGAAACGTCACTCATTTTCAAGCTTTCGCAACGCTGAGGAAGACCAATACGGTCGAATCCGAAGAACACGCAAAGGGCGTCACCGCGTGTCGTCAGCCTGCCTGACCGGGCATGAAGCCCGCTCTGCGCGCACTTGCTAACGCCGGTCCCCCATTTCTCATGCCATTTCGTCTTCATTTATGAGTTCACGTCCTAGGTATGCGCTCGATTGTGTGGGTTTCAAGGCGGTCCCAACCGCTTCGGATGCTTCCACAGTCTATTTGATTCTCCTGCGCCAGCTTAGCGTGTGCTCATAAAATGAAGGGGAAATGGCATGAGAATTGGCAAAAGCAGCGGGTGAATCCGATCCGCACGTCCTTGACCCTTCCTGCCCGAACAGCCACTTTCGAGGCAGAAAAGGAATCATCTGCGTGAGCGAAGCCCAGTCCAACGTTGCCGAATTCTCCGTTTCCGAAATTTCCTTCTCCATCAAGCGGACGATGGAGGATACGTTCGGCTACGTGCGTGTGCGCGGTGAGCTGGGCCGGATCTCCCGGCCGGGGTCGGGTCATATCTATCTGGATCTGAAGGACGACCGCTCTGTCCTGTCCGGCGTGATCTGGCGCGGGTCCGCTTCCAAATTGAAAATTCAGCCAGAACAGGGGCTGGAGGTGATTGCCACCGGCAAGATCACCACCTTCCCGGGCCAGTCGAAGTACCAGATGGTGATCGACTCGCTTGAGCCGGCCGGTGCCGGCGCGCTGATGGCGCTTCTGGAAGAGCGCAAGAAGAAACTCGCCGCCGAAGGTCTCTTTGCCGAAGAACGCAAACAGCCGCTGCCGCCCCTGCCAAGGGTCATCGGCGTGGTCACCTCGCCGACCGGCGCCGTCATCCGCGATATTCTGCACCGGATCGCCGACCGTTTTCCGTTGCATGTGCTGGTCTGGCCTGTCCGTGTCCAGGGCGAAACCTCGGGTGCGGAGGTTGCCAACGGCATTCGCGGTTTCAACGCCCTCCAGCCAGGCGGCCCGATCCCGCGGCCGGATGTGCTGATCGTTGCCCGCGGCGGCGGCAGCATCGAGGACCTTTGGGGCTTCAACGAGGAAGCCGTCGTCCGCGCGGCCTCGGACAGCCAGATTCCACTGATTTCAGCCGTCGGACACGAGACCGACTGGACCCTGATCGATCTTGCCGCCGACCTGCGCGCTCCGACGCCGACAGGTGCTGCGGAATTTGCCGTGCCGGTGAAGGCCGAACTGATGGCCATGGTCGACGACCGGTCCCGCAGGCTCAATTCGGGTCTGGTGCGGTTCGTGACCACCCGTCGCACCGAATTGCGCGCCGCCAGCGCCGCCCTGCCCGCACCGCAGGATCTCCTGGCCCTGCCGCGCCAGAAATTCGATACGATGGCAAACAGCCTGGAACGGGCGCTGATCGTCAGCACCAGAACCCACCGGACTCAGTATCAGAATTTCGCCGGACGCCTGTCTCCGCTGCTCCTGTCCCGCCTGACGACAAAGGCACGGCAGGATCTAGTCCAGGCAAGCGAGCGCAAGCAGCGCGCGCTTCAGGTGGCCGTCACGCAGAAGCGGAACGCCTTCGAGGCATTGGCCGTGCGACTGACACCAGCACGGTTGGCCCAGCAGACGACGCTCGGCACTGAGCGTCTGTCCGGACTGGGTGACAGGCTCGACCGGGCCTATCTTGCCCGCCTGTCGCGGGAAAAGGCACGCCTCGACGGATTGCAGAAGCTGCTGAAGTCGCTTTCCTACAAGGATGTGCTTGCGCGCGGGTATGCCGTGGTACGCGACGACAGCGGCCAACCGGTGCGCTCGGCTGCGGCAGTTGCCTCTGGCGCGGCCCTCGCCATAGAACTGGCGGACGGCACGGTCGACGCGGTCGCGCTCAGCGACAGCGCAGGCCCAAAACCCGCCAAGGCGAAAAAGCAGCCAGCGAGCAAGGGTCCGGCAACCAACCAGGGCAGCCTGTTCTGATCGAACAAAAAACCCTCCGCAATTTCACCAAGATTTAACCACATCCCTTACCTCAATCTTAAGCTGGCTTGCGTAGCGTCACCTCCGTTCTGACAAGAAATTTCCTGGCGGGGGATACTGATGCCGGTGCAGCGCAAGCAATTTGGAAGACGTGGATTGAACCAGCAAGGCCCGACCCAGTGGGGTTCGAGCCAGAATGAGTATTCCGGCAACAATGCCTATGCCTCGACTGCCGGTGCTTATGCGCACGCTGGAGGGGCTGCGGCACTTCAGGTCGCCGGCGACAGCGGCGTTTCGGTCACCGACGCGGCGCTGCAGTTTCTCGGCTTCTTCTTCAGCTTCAAGGGCCGGATCGGCCGGCTCGGCTACTGGGCCATCAGCACGTTCAACAGCATCGTGTCGGTCGCCATCATCTTCGGTTTTTACGCATCGCTCGGTCTGAATTTCGAAAACGAGGCCGAAGCCAAACGGATTCTTGCCGATTCAAGTTTCTTCACAGTCTGGCTGACCGTGTTGCCCTTCTTCGTGTCGAATGTCTCCGTTCAGGTGCGCCGTTTTCATGACAGGGACGTCTCCGGCAAGTGGATGCTGTTGTGGTTCATTCCGATCATCGGCACGATTCTGAGCATCTGCCAGGGTTTTGCCAACATGTTCTTTGCGGGCACCCGGGGCTCGAACCGCTTTGACACACCGCAAAGCCAGGCTCACGTCTTCGATTAACCCGAACCCGGGGCATTTCCCCGGTCTGCAACAAAAAACGCCGCCGGAAAGTCTTTCCGGCGGCGTTTTGTTTTCAAGTAGGTGGATGGCCCCGTCAGCCCATCATCGTAGGCAGGAGGGTGATAATTGACGGGAACGCCAGCAGACCCGCGATGGTCAGAACGTCTGCAATGAAGAACGGGACGCAGCCGCGGAAGACTTCCTGCACCGGAATATCGGGGCGTACGCCCGAAACCACGAAGCAGTTCAACCCGATCGGTGGCGTGATCAGACAGAGCTCCGCCATTTTCACCACGAGAATGCCGAACCAGATCGAGCAGGCCTCACCGGACATGCCGAAGGCACTGTCTGCCGCCGAAACACCTTCGCCGCCGTTCAGCGCCATCACGGCGGGATAGACCACCGGCAGCGTCAGAATGAGCATGCCGATCGCATCCATGAACATGCCAAGTACGGCATAGGCCAGCAGGATGCAGACCATCACCACCCAGGGAGAATAGTCCAGCGCGACGATGAAATCCCTGAAGGCGTCCGGCAGACCGGCAAAGCCCAGGAAACGCACGTAGACAAGCACGCCCCAGATCAGCGTGAAGATCATCACCGTCAGTTTCGCGGTTTCGTGCAGGGCCTGGCCGAGCTGCTTTGTGCGCATGCCCTTCATGAAGGCAACGACCAGCACCACGAAGGCTCCGAGCGAACCGGCTTCGGTCGGGGTGGCCAGACCGAAGAAGAACGAGCAGAAGATGATCGCGACGACAGCGATGATCGGCAAGGTGCCGGGCACGCTTTCGAAGCGCTCTTTCCAGGTGAAACCACCAACAGGGGGTGCGTCTCCCCGCCAGGCGGAAACACCCACAATGATGCCGACATAGATCAGCGCGGAAAACACGCCCGGCAGGAAACCGGCGATCAAGAGCTTACCGACCGATTGCTCCACCAAAATGGCGTAGATCACCAGGATCGCGGACGGCGGAATGAGGGAGGCAAGCGTGCCGCCTGCGGCAACGACCGCCGCCGACAGGCGCTTGGAATAACCGGCTGCCAGCATTTCAGGAATGGCAACCCGCGCAAAGACCGCAGCTGTTGCGACCGATGCCCCCGAAACGGCCGCGAAGCCGGCGGTGGAGAACACGGTCCCAACGGCCATGCCGCCCGGCAGCCAGCCGAGCCAGCGTTTTGCCGCTTCGAACAGTTGCTTGGTAAAGCCTGCATAAAAGGCAAGAAAGCCGATGAGGATGAACGTCGGCAGCACCGACAGGGCGTAGGTAACCGACTTGGAATGGGGGATCGTGCCTGCCATCTGCAAGGCGACGAAAAATCCTTTCGAGAAGCCCATCTTCAACGAGAACAGCACGATCAGGCCAACCAGGCCGGTAAAGGCAGCGGCAAAGGCCACACGCACACCCAAGATGACGAGCACCAGCAGGACACCGGTCATCAGGAGGCCAACTTCAAACGGCGTCGTCATCGCGCGCCTCCTTCTTCAATGTCGTCGCCAAAGGCTTCTTCAATCTCGTGTTTGGCGTGTTCCTCAACATCCTCGATCATCGGCACGCAGAAGGCCTCCCGCGTCGGGTCAGCCACGAGGCGGGCGTAACCGTAGATCTGCATGCACAGGCGCAGGAGAAGAAGGCCAAGCGCAATCGGCACCATCAGTTTGGAAGGCCAGGTCGGCAGGCGAATGTCCATGGTGCTGTCGCCGATCGTCCAGGACCGGTCGAAATGATACAACGAGCCCCAGATGAGAAGGGCGACCGTAAAGGCGATCAGGATGACACCCAGCATTTCGCAGATGTAAAGCGTCCGGCCGCTCAACTTGCCGAGCACGATTTCCATGCGGATGTGGCCGCCAACGCGTTGGCAATACGCGACACCGGCGAAGGCAAAGATGGCCATGGCCTGTTCGGTAATGTCGATGAAGCCTGGAACAGGCGTGTTGAAGAGCAGGCGGCCGATAACCTGCACCACGGCCAGCAGCATCAACGACAGGATGGCACCGGCTGCGAACAGGTTGAAGGCATTCTCGACGTGAGCGAGCCAGCCATCAAAACGGATATAAGTGACCGGGCGCTCCGAGACGGAACGTTGTCCGGGATCGATTGTGTTCATGAGTTAAGCCCCGAGCTTTGACTTCCCGGCGCGGGCCGCGCCGGGAAGAGTGTGAAACAGTCCAGGCTGGCTGGGCTTATTCCGCGAGGGTCGACTTGACCGTGTCCAGGATATCCTGCGCCGGCAGTCCGTTGGCAGACTGCTCTTCAACCCAGGCTTCCTGGATCGGAATGGCTTTTTCGGCAAAGGCTGCCAGTTCGGCATCGGAGAACTCGATCTGGGTCACGCCACGGCTTTCCAGTTCCGGCCACCACTTTTCGTAGACCTTGTCATAGGTCTCCAGGTAATGCGCCAGCGCCGGCTCAACCGAGCTGTCGAGCGCTTCCTTGAAGTCGTCCGGCAGGGCGTTGTAGGCATCGATGTTCACGATCACCGGGCACTGGACGGTTCCCGGGTTCAGGTTCTTGGTCCACCAGTCGGCAACTTCCACCACCTTGAACGACAGATGCGCATGCGGCGCGAAGCTGGCAGCCGCCACCGTGCCGGAATCGATTGCCTGATAGGTTTCCGAAGCGGTCACGGACGTCGGCACGGCGCCGACGGCTTCCATCAACTGGCCAATACCACCCAGGGCACGTACACGCATGCCATTGAAATCGGAAATAGAGCTCGGCGCATCGCCCTTGCCGGCGAAGTTGTACTGCGGCATCGGCGAAGGCATCAGGGCCATGGCGTTCCAGCGAGCCAGGTCTTCCTTGACCGCGGGATGCTCATAAAGCTTCATCGAAACCTTGATTTCCTGATCAAGGTCCTTCACGCCCAGGAACGGCAGTTCCAGCACCGTCAGGCTCGGGTTCTTGTCCGGGTGATAGGATGCGCAGATCTGCGCCATTTCAAATGCGCCGAAGGAAATGCCGTCGAGGTTCTCGCGAGACTTCGACAGAGCTTCGCCGTATTGCAGCTTGAGCTCGAACTTGCCGTCCGTCTTCGCGGCCACTTCTTCAGCCAGCTTTTCGACATGCTCGGTAAACGCACGGCGCTTGCCCCAGAGCGACACGTTCCAGGTTACGTCAGCAGCAAAGGTTTCGGTGGCAAAGACCAGAGACAGCGCAGCCGCGGACACAGCAGTTGCGGATTTCAGTGAAAAGAGCATGCAATCCTCCCAAGATATTGCTCATTTTCTTGGCAGCTCAGCCTGTACGCCTCCACGCGCAAGCCCGTGCCAAGTCGATGATCAACTAGCATGACCCGTGCCAGTTCTTGCTGGCAACACTTTCCGGCAGGAAAAAGCCGTTTCTTTCCACGCCGCCCCTGATTTGCTGCGGTGCAGCTCGGCAAGATCTTGCCGATGTCCTGATCCGTTCGGCGGATTTTCGCCGGTTGGGTTGGCAAAGGAGCATGCTTGCCCCTCTGTCTTTGCCAAGCTTCGAACCACCGTCTCATTTCCCGATAACCTCATCCTGAGGAGGACCGTCAGGTCCTTCTCGGAGGATGGGCAGCACACGCGAGAGCAAGCGGCCCCTCCTTCGAGACAGCGCTCACGCGCGTCCTCAGGGCGAGGCTGGATGTTGAGCATCGCTCGGGTGAATGCCTTAAGGAGTGCCTAGCCGTCCATACTCTCGGCTTGCGCCTGATCGCGGCTGAGACCGAGGCG
The DNA here is from genome assembly GCF_008107695.1 of Stappia sp. BW2. GTDB lineage: Bacteria > Pseudomonadota > Alphaproteobacteria > Rhizobiales > Stappiaceae > Roseibium. The sequence continues at coordinate 1,226,614 of NZ_VIRG01000066.1, forward strand.
GGTCATTTTTTCGTTGAGTGTGCGGCGCGGCAGGTTGAGTTCCTGCATGACGTCCGCCATCCGCCCGCCATGACGCCGCAGAGACCCTTCGATCAGGTTGCGCTCATAGGCATCCATAAGCTCTTTCAGCCCGCCACCGGCAGGAACCGGTCCCGTCTCGCGCTGTCCGGTGACCAGCTCTTCCAGCGGCTGCGGCGCGACCGGAGCATTGAGTACAAAACGTTCGGCGGCGTTACGCAGCTCGCGAACGTTGCCCGGCCAGCCATAGGTCTGCAGGAAAGCCTCGTCGCGGGCACTTGTTGCCGGAGCATCCAGACCATACTGGGCGGCGAAACGATTCAGGAAGGTATCGAACAGCAACAGCGCATCGCGGCCGCGTTCACGCAGTGGCGGTACGCGCAGTTCAATCGTGTTCAGCCGGAAGAGCAGGTCCTCGCGCAGCCGGCCACCGCGGACCGCTTCCCTCGGATCAATGTTGGCGGCGCTGACCAGACGGATGTCGACATCGACAGGCCGTGTGCCGCCGATCCGGTCTACCTTTTTCTCCTGAAGAACGCGGAGCAGTTTCGGCTGCAGCGCCAGCGGCATGGAAACGATCTCGTCCAGAAACAGAACACCACCGCTTGCCGCCTCGATGCGGCCAATCCTTTGCCTGTCCGCGCCGGTGAAGGCCCCCGCCTCATGGCCGAACAGCTCGGCTTCCACCATGGCCTCCGGCAGGGCCGCCGCATTGATGGCCATGAAAGGGCCGTCCTTGCGCGGGCTGAAATCATGCAGGGCCTGCGCAATCACTTCCTTGCCAGTGCCGGTTTCGCCTGTGATAAGCACAGCGGCATCGGTCGCAGCAAAATGCAGGATCTGCTGGCGCAGAGCCTGCATGGCGGGGCTGGTGCCGATCAGGCGGCTTTCCAGCCCGGCGCTCTGATGAAGCTGCGTGCGCAGCGAACGGTTTTCCAGCACGAGTGCCCGCCGGTCGCAGGCCCTGCGGACCACATCGGCAATCAGATCCGGATCAAATGGTTTTTCGATGAAGTCGTACGCCCCCGCCCGCATTGCCTCAACAGCCATCGGGACATCGCCATGGCCGGTGATCAGCACAACCGGAAGGTCCGCATCGAGCGCCCCGATCTTGCGAAGCAGCGACACACCATCGCCCTCCTCCAGCATCACGTCGGAGACCACACAGCCGCGGAAATCGGCAGTCAATCCGGCGAGCGCCTGCGCCGCCGTAGCAACTTCCCGGGTTTCGAAACCGGCAAGCGTTATCCATTGCCGGAGCGCCGCGCGCATGGAGGGATCATCGTCGACGACAAGAACAGGAACTTTCTGGGACAGGTCGGTCATTCTGCAGCTTCCGATTCCCGTTCATTGCTGGGGCCGGCCGGGGTCTCACCGGTCTTTTCACCGGACAATGCGGGCAGACGCAATTCAAATATTGCCCCTTTCGGGGTGTTCGAGCGCACCGATAAACTGCCCCCCAGGTCTTCCGCAAGCCGCATGGATATGGCAAGGCCAAGGCCCATGCCGCCGCTGCTGGACTTGGTGGAAAAGAATGGATCGAAGATCCGTTCCTTCAGGTCTTCCGGAACGCCGGGTCCATTGTCGGATATCTTGAGCACCAGTTCTGTCCCCTGCTGCTCCGCATGCAGCCGGACTTCGCCAGCGTCTTCGCCTGCGCTCGCATCGGCGCCATTGCGCAGGAGGTTGACCAGGATCTGCTCGATCCTGAGTGGAGCGGTTTCCGCTTCCAGTGGCCCCTGTGGAAGGTCCAGTTTCAGACTGCAGCCCGTTTCCTCGAAACGGGGACGAACGATCTTTTCGGCAGTCCGGATGCTTTCGGTCAGATCGATCTTCTCGATCCGGTTTTCACCGGGCCGGGCGAACCGCTTCAGTTCCTGCGTGAGACTGGCCATGCGCATCTGCAGGGAATCGATTTCGTTGAGGTTGTCCGACGCGGTTTCCGTGTCGCCTTTTTCCAGGAATTTTCGCGTCCCCGCCACGAACATGCGCAAGGCCGCCAGCGGCTGGCTGAGTTCGTGGACGACTGCCGCCGACATTTCGCCAACGGCTGCAAGACGGCTGGAGCGAGCAAGGCCGCGCTGAGCTTCCAGAAGCTCTTTTTCAACCCGCCGCCGTTCCTGGATTTCCTCCACCAGGCGGGTGTTCAATTCCTTCAGGCTGGCCGATTCCTGCCGCAGCAAGACGGAGGCCTTGCGCAGACGCCGACCGCGCAAAACCAGGACAATAACCGCATAGACAAGACACAGCGTGATGGTTACGGCCCAGGCCGGCAGCACGCTTTTGCGGGTTTCTTCCACCGGCACCAGAAAATGCAGGGTCCAGCCCAGCAGGCCGACATCCGCCGAATTGTGCCGGTAGGCCTTGCCGCCGATGACCAGCTGCTTTTGTGCCTCATCCCGCCGGTCGCTGACCGGAAACAGCTCCTGGCCGGCATACTGACGGGTGTCCTCGATCATCTGGCGCACCTCTTGCGGCAGCGCCGTCAGCGTCCGATAGCGCCATTCCGGCTGGCTGGACAGAAAGATCACCCCATTGGCGTCAGTTGCAAAAACCGTCTCGCCGCCTTCTGCCCACGCTTCTTCCAGCGGGCCCATGTCCACCTTGACCACTGCCACGCCCACCGGCTTGCCGCTGACCGGCGTCGGCCGTGCCAGAAACAGGCCCGGTTCGTGCGAGGTCGCACCGATTGCGAAGAACCGGCCTTCCTCGCCGTGCATGGCCGAACTGAAGTAAGGCCTGAAACCGTAATTCTGACCAACCAGCGAGAACTCGCCCTGCCAGTTGCTGGCTGCCAGGGTCGTGCCATCGGCGTTCATGACATAGAGCAGTTCGGCGCCGGAGTTTTCAGCCATTTCCTGCAGGAAGCGATTGGCGCTTTCCGACGGCTGGCCGAGCCCCAGCGCGGAGGTCGCTCTCGGATCGCGGGCAATCATATAGGGCAGATAACGGTATTTCTGATATTCGCCCAGGATCGTCTCACGATAGAGCGTCAGCCGCTCGGCGGCCTTCCTGTCAACACTGTCCTCGTCCAACTCCATGAAGAGCTGAACCAGCATGATAGCGGCCACCACGAGCAGCAAGGGAGGCAAGGCCAGATAGAACCAGCGTTTCGACATGGCTCCATATTGCGCATTTTTTCCGTTCCCGCCACCCGGTGAACACAGGTGGCGTGTGTCGCGCCATTGATGCGCGTCAAGGACACACCACATTGACACCTATAGATTTTTGACGAATCTGGATCGCTGACATGATACCGGCCGCAGGAGTGATATATGCCTATCAAAGATATTTTGACCGTTCTGGATCTCGCAGATGACCAGCCGGCCGCCAAATACGCGCTCGAATTCGGTCGCAACTACGATGCCCACGTCACCGGACTGGCGGTGTCTTTCGAGCCGGTCGTTCCTGCATTTGCAGCAGCGCCGATGCCGGTAGACTATTTGCAGGCAGCGCACGAGCAGGCCGTTGGAGCGGCCACCGAGGCCAAGAAGGCGTTCGAGGAACTGGCCCGCGTGGCCGGTGTGAAGTACGAAAGCCGGCTTGCGGAAATCCTGACCGGCGGCCCGCTGGAAAACGTGCTGGTCCACTGCCGCCCGACCGACCTTGTGGTGATCGGCCAGGCCAATCCGGACAAGCCGGAGCCCATGCGTGAGCTCTTGATCGAGACGGTTCTTTTCGAAAGCGGCGTGCCGGTTCTTCTCGTTCCCTATATCGGCAGCAAAACCTTCCAGCCGCAGAACGTACTGGTCGGCTGGGACGGCAGTTCCACCGCGACGCGGGCCATCCATGCGGCTCTTCCCGTTCTGGAAAAAGCCGAGAAGATCACCGTTCTGGTTGTCGAGAAAAAGGCTACCAAGGCAACCGGGCAACCCGGTGCGGATGTCGCGAACTATCTGGCGCGCCACAACATGAATGTCACCATTGAGGTGGTCAACAATCCTGACGCAAGCATTGCCGACACGGTTCTCAACTATGTGTCCGACAACAGCAACGATCTGGTCGTGATGGGCGGTTACGGCCACAGCCGTATGCGTGAGTTCCTGTTCGGCGGAGCGACCCGGGAAATCCTGGCCGCCATGACCGTGCCGGTGCTGATGGCGCATTGACGCGTAACCACTCCTGAAATCCTTGAGTTTTTGCGATGCAAAAAGCCCGCGAACCTGACACACTCCGGTTCGCGGGCTTTTTTGACCGCGCTCAAGGCGCAAGCAAACAGGAAAGGTGCGCACGTGGACAGGGCCAGGCAAAACGGCATGTGGCCGCTGGTTCAAAACACGGGCACGGAAGGCTCCTCATGTGCGGCTTTCCTGCTGTTCCTGGCTGCCTGTTCGTGGAATGTGGTGCCCGTGATCCAGGTTCGTTTCACACGCCCCGTTCCTCAAGCGCGACTTTCAAGGGATCGATCTCATGACCATTCGCAACCTCGACGGTTTCTTTGCGCCAGGATCGATAGCCTTTATCGGCCCCTGTCGGCACCCGGGCATCTTGACCGGCAAACTGATTTCCTGCCTGCACGATATCGAGGCCGGGCATCCGGTGACACTTGTCGGGATCGAAGAGGATGTTCCCTTCAAAGGCCATAAGGTCGCCCGGCTGGACGATCTGGAAAAGATGCCGGATCTGGCGATCTATCTCGCCAAGCCGGAGACACTGCCCGCGACGATCCGTACCCTTGGCGCGGGCGGAACCAAGGCTGTTCTCATCCCTTCTCCCGGATATGAAACCTGGCCGGAAAAATTGCTTCAGGACTGCCGGGAAGCAGCGCAGGCAACCAACCTGCGACTTATCGGGCCAGGCACGCTCGGTCTTGCGGTGCCGGCAACCGGGCTCAATGCGCTCCTCAGCGCCGAGCGCCCCGAGAAGGGCGAAGTTGCGTTTTTCTCCCGTTCCGGAGCTGTTCTCAACGCGACACTTTCCTGGGCGAAAACCCATCGCACCGGATTTTCCGCCGTCGTATCGCTCGGCGCGCGGATGGATGTCGATATCAGCGACCTGATCGACTATTTCGCGCAGGACTACCATACCCGCGCCATCGTGCTTCATCTGGAAGGCATCGCCGTTCCGCGCAAGTTCATTTCAGCCGCAAGAGCGGCGGCGCGCAGCAAGCCAGTGATCGTCATCCGTTCCGGCAAGAGCCGGGACACGGGCGGCACGGGACGCACCCACGCCGGACGCCTTGCCCGCACGGATCGGGTTTACGAGACCGTCTTTCGCCGCACCGGGATGTTGCGCGTTCAGGATCTCGACGAAATGTTCGAGGCGCTGGAAACCCTCTCCCATATCCGCGTTCCCCAATGTAACAAGCTTGCCGTCATCGCAAACGGGCGCAGCCTTGCAAGCCTTGCCGTGGACAGGCTGGTGGACCTGGGCGGCACGTTCGCCGAGCTAGGCCTGGAAACACGGGCGGCCCTCGCGGACACCAGCCGTAGCTATGCCGACCTGTCGGTTACGCCCGCGGCGGGCGGCACGGTGATCCTGAAAGAGACCGTCACGCCGGAAGAGATCACCGAGGCGATCGTTGCGGTGCTGAAAGACCCGCAGGTGGATGGCGCGGTAGTGCTTCAGGCAGCCAGTGCCTTCCAGCCCTTGACCACAATCGCAAAGGCAATTGGCGATGCCGCGGCACTGGACCGGCGACGCACCGGACGGCGCAAGGCGCTGGTGGCCGGTCTGATCGGCGGCGACGGCACCACACGGGCTGCACTTTCCGATGCCCGGATCCCGAACTACGCCAGCCCGGCGGAAGCCGCCCGCAGCCTGATGCATCTGGCTCACGATGCACAGGCACGCGAATTCCTGATGGCGGCCCCTGCCAGCCTGCCAAGCACGTTCTCCCCCGATGTCGCACGGGCACGCGGCATCGTTGCCGCAGCCCTTCAGGAAGACCGTACCTGGCTCAATCCGCCGGAAGTGGTTGCGGTTCTGGAAGCTTACGATCTGCCGATCATGGCCACCGTCATGGCTTCAACGCCGGAAGAAGCGGCACAAGTGTCGGAACCGTTCTTCAGGACGGCGGCCCATTGTGTTGCCAAGCTGATTTCGCCGGACTTGCCTTTCAAATCGCGGATCGACGGTGTCCGGCTTGGTTTGGAAAGTCCCGAAGCCGTACAAAAAGCAGCTCGGGAGTTGATCGAAAAAACCCGGCGGGACTATCCGGACGCGCGGATTGACGGGATCTCCATCCATCCGATGCTGGAAGACCGACACGGGCTGGAACTCTATCTGGGTGTTGCCGAAACACAGGATTTCGGACCGGTGCTGGTGTTTGGACATGGCGGCACGGCCATTGAGGAAAGCGAGGACGTCGCGCTGGAACTGCCACCGCTGAATCTCAACCTGGCCGAGGCGCAGATCGCCCGAACCCGGATCGCAAGGCTTCTGGACGGCGGACCGGCGCGCCCGGCACTCGACAAGGCAGCGCTTGCCGAGGCGCTTGTGAAACTGTCCCAGATCACCATCGATATTCCGGAAATACAGGAACTCGACATCAATCCGATGGTTGCCCTGCCGAGCGGCCTTATCGGCCTCGATGCCCGAATGACATTGTGCCACCCGGAAAAACGGCCCGGCCGCACCGGCAGCTCCCGTCTTGCCATTGCCCCCTATCCGCAGGAATGGGAACAGACCGTCAAACTGAAGGATGGGCGCGATATTTTCATCCGGCCGGTGCGCCCAGAAGACGAGGACCTCTTCAAGACATTTTTCGAGCAGCAGACACCTGAAGACCTGCGCCTGCGCTTCTTTGCCCCTGTGCGCGATTTCAGCCACCGGTTCCTGTCCCGGCTGACACAGCTCGATTATGCCCGCGCACTTGCCTTTGCAGCCATTGAGCCGGAAGACGGCAGCTTGCTTGGCGTCGTTCGGCTGCATGCCGACCCAGATCACCAGACCGGCGAATATGCGGTCATGGTGCGCTCAGACCTGAAAGGCCAGGGCCTTGGCTGGACCTTGATGAAGCTGATCATCCGCTATGCGAAAGAGGACGGTATCGAGGTAATCAAGGGCGAGGTTCTGAAGGAAAACACATCGATGATGTCCATGTGCCAGTCGCTCGGCTTTTCCGTTGGAACATCGCCGGACGACCCCGGCATCGCCCTGGTAACGCTGCCTGTGGCGGAAGTTCCGGAGCAACTGTGATCCCGCTCTTTGGAGCACACTGCCGCTCATCCCGATTGTCAGGTCCGGTTCCCTGCAGCGGTTTGCCTGAAACAAAAACGCTCCCCGCGTGGAGGAGCGCACTGTGCAATCAGGCCGACTGCAGGCAGAAGATCAATGCGTCGCGGCCATTCCGAAAGGCATTTGCTCGCGCGCGTTCCTGTACCATTCGATGATCTTCTTGCGCTCGCCGTCTTCCATGAAGGAGACGTTGGCAGGTGGCATGGCGTTGGTGACGCCGGCCTGCAGGTAAATCTGCCTGGCGGCGCGCACCACATCCGCCTTGGTTTCCAGCAGCATGCCTTTGGGCGCCCAGTGAATCCCCTCGTAGAAAGGTTCGCGGGCGTGGCACATGCCGCAGCGGCCGGGGATGATGTTCATGACATCGTCAATGCCTTCCGCATTTGCGAACACCTGTTCCGTCGACGTCAGCGGGCGGGCATCCGAGGCTTCCCAGGTGTCCTGCTGGAGAGGTGCCATGGAAATCTGGATAATGGCGACGAACAGGATCGCGGTTGCCAGCCATGTCCAGGTCGGCGCCGGGGCACCCGTGTGCTTGGTGTTGAAATAGTGCCGGATGGTCACACCCATCAGGAACACGAGCGCAGCAATCAGCCAGTTGTATTCCGAGGCGAAGGCAAGCGGATAGTGGTTGCTCAGCATCAGGAACACGACCGGAAGCGTCAGGTAGTTGTTGTGGGTGGAACGCAGCTTGGCGATCTTGCCGTATTTGGCGTCCGGGGTCCGTCCGGCCTTCAGGTCCGCCACCACGATCTTCTGGTTCGGAATGATGATGAAGAACACGTTCGCGGTCATGATCGTGGCGGTGAAGGCCCCCAGATGCAGCATGGTGGCGCGGCCGGTGAAGATCTCGTTGTAGCCGTAGCCCATGGCCACCAGCAGCGCGAACAGCAGCAGCATCAGCAATGTCGGGCTTTCACCGAGTTTCGACTTGCACAGCCGATCATAAACCAGCCAGCCGATGGTCAGCGACCCGGCGGAAATCAGGATGCCCTGCCACAGGGCGAGATCGGCCTTGGCCGGATCGATCAGGAAAAGCTCGCCGCCGACCCAGTAGACGACCATCAACAGGGCCGCACCGGACAGCCACGTGGAATAGCTTTCCCATTTGAACCAGACCAGGTGCTCGGGCATGTTTGCCGGAGCCACCAGAAACTTGCGGATGTGATAGAAGCCACCGCCGTGGACCTGCCATTCCTCGCCATGGGCGCCCTTGGGCAGGTCCGGGGCTTTCTTCAGCCCAAGATCCAGCGCAACGAAATAGAACGACGAGCCGATCCAGGCCATCGCCGTTATCACGTGCAGCCAGCGAACCGCGAAGGCGATCCAGTCCCAAATGATGGCAATGTCCAGCATTGCTTCCCCTCCAAATTCGTTTGACCCAAGCTAGCCCAAGCGGCAATTTTCTGGTATCTCGGGATAATTCCGAGCAGTTTCAAAAAAAACGGAACAATAACCGGCCCGGCTGGACATCCTCATGGCGTATCTGGAAAACATCCGAACCTTTCTGCGCGTTTACGAGCTGGGAAACATGTCCGCTGCCGCGCGTGACCTCAGGATCTCATCTGCTGTCGCGTCGTCGCGGGTGTCCCAACTGGAAGAGCATCTGAATGTTCGCCTGTTCCAGCGAACCACCCGTGCCCTCAGCCCGACAGAGCATGGCAACTTGTTCTATCGCGGTGCAACAAAAATCATCGAAGCCGTGGAAGAAGCCGAAGCGGAGATCAGCAACGTCACCCGTTCGCCGCGCGGCACGCTGTTCGTTGCCGCGCCCATCGGCATGGGACAACGTCTGATTGCACCGGCGATCCCGAAATTCAAGGAAGCCAACCCGCTGATCGACATTCGCCTGCGCCTGTCCGACCGCAAGGTCGACCTGACAGGCGAAGGTCTCGATGCCGCATTCTTCCTGGGGCTGCCGGAAGATTCCAACCTGAAGATTCGCAAGATCGCCGATTGCAGCCGCGTGCTGTGCGCCTCGCCGTCCTACGTTGCCCGCAAGGGCAGCCCGAAAACATGCGAGGAGCTTGCCGCCGGTCGCCATGACTGCCTCAACATGCGCTATCCCGGCGCGCCGGAATTCCAGTGGCCGCTGCAAACGGAAAACGGCGTCAAGCGCGTCGCGGTGTCCGGCCCGTTCGAATCCGATCATGGCGATGTACTGACGGGCTGGGCCCTGGAAGGCCACGGTATCGTGCTGAAGCCGGTGTTCGAAGTTGCCGATTATCTGGCGTCCGGCTCGCTGGTGCCGGTGCTGGAAGCCGAACCGCCCATTCCGGTTCAGATGGCCTGCCTCTATACCCACCGCCGCCACCAGGACCCGAAAGTGCGCCTGTTCCTGGATTTCATGGTGGCCCATATCCAGAAGTCACTGGCTGACATGGCCAGCGCCCATTGAGGGTTCGCTCTCTCACCTCTTTACCAAGACCTCAAGGAAGATCGCGGAGACCGGCGGCTCTCTCCACGAGTGCCTTGATCTCGGCGCGCAAAACCTCAGCAAAGCTTTCCACCAGCAGGGAAAGCGGCCGGTTGGCCGGGGTAAGCAGCGACATGTTGAGAAAGCACTCCGGCTTGAAAGGCCGGAAGACCAGGCTGTTCTGGGCGCCGAAACTTTCCTGGTGGCTGATCGCCGACAGTCCCTCGCAGATCGTGTAGCACAGACCTTCGGAAACCAGTTGCAGCGCGGGCAGGAACGTCCTGAGCTCGAAGCGCTTGTTGAGCCTTGCTCCCGCCTCATTGAAGGACTTGCGGGTCTGTTCGCTGATCGAGTGATCGTCAAACAGCATTGCCATCGGCTTGCCGTCAAGATCTGCGGGTGTGATGACGTTCATGCGGGCAAGCGGATCGTCCTTCGGCACGGCGCAGACCCCCGGCAAGGCAAAGACCTCCGAGATAATGGTTCGCCGCGGCTCCGGTGTTTCGGCAAAGCCGATATCGTATTGTTGGGAGGCGATCCAGTCGGTGACGACGGGCGATGAGCGCATCATCAGCGAGGCTTCGATATCGGGCTTGTCCCGCAGGAAGTTGGCCAGAACCCGGGGCATGAAGAAGCTGGAGGCGGCCGGGTTGCAGGCAATACGCAGCTTGCCCTTCTCCAGGTTGCCGATGTCCTGCAACGTGCGGGTGGAACGTGTCAGCCGTTCCAGCAGAAACTCCGCTTCCTCCAGAAAATAATGCGCTTCAGGCTTGGGCACGAGGCGGCCGCGTTCGCGCTCGAACAGCTGGAAGCCGACCTCCCGTTCCAACCCTGCGATCATGGCGCTGACGGCAGGCTGGGTTCGCCCCAGCGCACGCCCTGCTTCGGAGACGGATCCGGTGCGCATCACCTGCACGAAAGTCTGCAATTGGCGGAAGGAGAGGTTCATAACCAAACTATAAAGTCGCTCTATTAAAGTAGCAATATTTCGAATTTGCCTTTATGGATTAGCCAACTCCATACTCCCCCTCAAGACAGAGGGTGTTCGAGCGCCAAAAAAATAATGGCGCCAACAAAACGGGGGTGGTTTTGGAACGGTTCACGCAGTGCCTTTTGACGGCTCTGATCATGATCGTCGCGCTTGGCCAGTTTGTTCAGGTCGTCACGCGCTACGTGTTCCAGGTCCCGGTGATGGGGCTGGAAGAAACGATCATGTATCCGACGCTCTGGCTCTATATTTTCGGCGCGGTCAACGCCTCCCGGGAAAACAGCCACATCCGCGCCAACGTCCTTGAAATCTTCCTCAAGACAGACCGCCAGCACACCATTCTGGCCATTGTCGGCGAACTGATCAGCCTCGTTGTCGGCATCTGGCTGCTGACCTGGGCGTGGGACTATACCCGCTATGCCTGGCGGGTCTGGCGCGAGAGCCCGACCCTCTACATTCCGACCTTCTATGCAGATGTCGCGCTGGTCGTCGGGCTGGTGCTGATGATGGCCTACACGGTCACCTATCTGCTGATGCATGTCCGGAGCCTGCGGACGGCGGAAGGAGGCGCACGATGATCGAGATCGCGCTTCTGGCCATTCTTGTTCTGGTTATCACGCTGACCCTGGGCGTCCCGCTGCCCTGGTGCTTCGGTGCAGCGTTGATGGTCATGTATTTCATCGGCGACGTTACCATGAAAGGCATGGTGCTCTGGGGCTTCCAGCAGCTTGGCAACCCGGCGCTGCTTGCCATTCCCCTGTTCGTTCTGGCCGGCACCATCATGTCGGAAAGCGGAATAGCGGCGGCCTTGCTGCGGTTCGTCAATTCCTTCGTCGGTCATGTCCGTGGCGGTCTGGGTGTCGTCGCGGCGGTCAGCTGCGCCATCATCGGTGCTATTTCCGGTTCGGGCCTCACCGGTATTTCCGCCATCGGCCCGCTGCTGATCCCGGAAATGGAAAAACGCGGTTATCCGCGGGAATATGCCACCGCGCTGATCGCAAACTCGTCGATCCTCGGTCTGCTGATCCCGCCGTCCCTGAGCATGATCCTGTTCGGCTGGGTAACGGACACGTCGATCGCTGCCTGCTTTCTGGCGACCCTCGGCCCGGGCCTCCTGATCATGTTCAACTTTTCGGCCGTGAACCTCTGGATGGCGCGCAAGTTCAACCTGGTTCTGGACGAAAAGCCGACTGCGCGAGAATTCACCGCCGATATCACGAAACGCGGCATCTATGCCTTTCCGGCCCTGTTGATGCCGGTGATGATCCTTGGCGGCATCTACGGCGGCATCATGACACCGACCGAATCCGCCGCTCTTGCCGTCATCTACGCAATCCCGGTCGGCTTCCTGATTTACAAGGGCCTGCGTCTCGACAACTTCCTCTTTGCCGGCAAGGAAGCCGCGACGGCCGTTGGCGCGATCATGCTGATGATCCTGTTTTCCATGATCCTGGGGCAGATGTTCGTCTATGAGGGCGTGCCGCAGAAACTGGTCAGCGTCATCTTCGGCATCACCGAGAACAAGATCGTTCTGCTGATCCTGATCAACATAATGCTGTTCCTGATCGGCATGGTCGTCAACGATGCCACCGCAATCATCCTGGTGGCGCCGCTTCTGCTGCCGCTGATGCAGGCACTCGATATCAGCCCGGTCCAGTTCGCCGCGATCATGGGCGTCAACACCGCCATGGGCGGGGTCACACCACCTTATGCATCGATCCTCTATCTGGGCGCACGCATCGGCAAGGTGAAGGTCACCAAGGTCATTCCGCCGGCCATGCTCCTGGTGCTGACGGGATATGTGCCGGTGGTCTTCCTGACCTCCTTCTGGCCGGACCTTTCACTCTACCTGCCGCGTCTCTTTGGTTATTGAGCCGGCTCATAAACACAGAATCGAACCGACTTACTTGGGAGGACAAACATGAAAACCACGGGGAACACCAACATGAAGAAGTTTCTGACCGCGACCGCCGTCGCAACACTGATCGGTCTTTCCGGCGCTGCCCAGGCGGCCGATTTCAAGATGAGTCACGTCCGCCCGCAAGGCGCGACCATCGACGTTGAACTGAAGGCCTATGCCGAAGCCGTGAAGGAAGCCACCGGCGGCGACGTCAATATCGAGATCTACGCCGCCTCGGCACTGGGTGACTACACCACCGTGCAGGAACGTGTGTCCGTTGGCGCCATTGAAATGGCAACCCAGCCGGCAGCAACCGGTACGGACCGGCGGATGCAGATCGCTTCTGTGCCGTTCCTTGCCTCCAACTGGGAAGAGGCACGCAAGATCTATGGCCCCGGCGGTGTGCTGCACGAGACCATGGCCGAGCTGTTCTCCAAGCAGGACATCACCATGCTGGCGGCTTACCCGGTCTATTTTGGCGGCATTTCCCTGAACCGCGACGCTGTCACGCCCGGCACCACCGAGCCGAAAGGCATCAAGGTGCGCGTGCCCGCTATCAAGAGCTTCCAGCTCACCGGTGAAGCGCTCGGCTATATTCCGGCACCGATCCCCTTCTCCGAAGCCTTCACGGCGATCCAGGTAGGTGTGGTCGACGGTGTCATCGGCTCTGGTGCAGAGGGCTACTATGCGTCGTTCCGCGATGTCACCAAGTCCTACATTCCGGCCAACACCCATTTCGAGGTCTGGTTCATGATCATTTCCAACGAAGCTTTGTCGGGCCTCGATGAGGACGATCAGACAGCTTTGAAAAAGGCTGCTGAAGACTTCGAAGCCGCCCGCTGGGTCGTGGCCGAGGAAGACCAGGGCAAGTGGGAACAGCGTCTTTCAGATGAGCTCGGTGCGACGGTCGTTGAACTCACCGACGAACAGCTTGCCGGCATGGCCACCAAGGTGCGTGAAACGGTATGGCCGGAGCTTCTCAATGACGTCGGTCAGGAGTGGGGCCAGTCGATCCTCGACAAGGCTTTGAACTGAATGCTGTGAACTGAACAAGGCTCTGCCGGGCGGCCTGCGCCGCCCGGTTATCGATCAAATTCGGGAAATATCATGGAATCGGACTACGCCATCATCGGTGGAGGCGTCGTGGGGCTTTCCGTTGCCTGGGGTCTGCTCCAGCGCGGCAGGTCGGTCACCGTTCTTGACGGTGACGACGGCAGTTTTCGCGCCAGCCGCGGTAATTTCGGCCTTGTCTGGGTGCAATCCAAGGGCATGAAACAGCCCGCCTATGCCCGCTGGTCACAACGGTCTGCGGCTGCCTGGGCGGACTTCACCGCCACCTTGCAAGATGCTACCGGTTTTGACGCGGCGCTGGAACAGAACGGCGGTTACGACTTCCATTTCTCGGACGAGACACTTGCCAAGACCGTCGCCCAATATGAAATCCTGAGGGAAAAGCTGGGCGGTGATTACCCTTATGAAATTCTGGGGCACAACGAGCTGCGCCGGGAAGAACCCGAGATCGGACCGAAGGTGGCCGGGGCCATTCTTCATCATCAGGACGGGCACGCCAATCCGCTGAAGCTGCTGCGAGGCCTTGCCGCCGGTGTACGCGGCAAGGGCGGAACCGTGCTGAACGGCAAGACTGTGGACACGGTCACGCGGGACAGCTCTTTCAGGATCCGCTGCAGCGATGGCACCGTTGTCGAAGCGAACAAGCTGGTGCTGGCTGCCGGTCTCGGTTCGGCTGCACTCGGCCCGAAACTCGGCTTCAAGGCACCTATCCGGCCGCAGCGCGGTCAGGTTTTGATTACGGAAAAACTGCCCAAAATCCTCAACCGGCCATCCCTGATCGCACGCCAGGTCGATGACGGTGGCATACAGATCGGCGCGACAAACGAAGAAGTCGGCTTCAATGACAAGGTCACCGCCAAGGGGCTCGCCGGTCTCGCTGCCGAAGCGATCGCCGCCTATCCCATTCTGGCCAAGGCTCAACTGGTGCGCAGCTGGGGTGCCTTACGCGTTCTCTCGCCTGACGGCCTGCCGATTTATCAGGAAAGTCCGGAGATGCCGGGCGCTTTCCTCGTGACCTGCCACAGCGGCATTACCCTGGCCGCCGCACATGCATCCTTCCTGCCCGACTGGCTGGAAAAGACCGACACAGCGCCAGACCTGGAGGTGTTCAGTGAAGACCGCTTCGCCCTTTCGTGAACTGGAAACAGATGTTCCTCGCGTCCGCGTTCGCTTCGCCGGCAAGGACCTGATGTTGCGCGATGGCGGCAATCTGGCGGCCGAGCTTCTGGCGGCCGGCGTCCTGTCCTTCCGTCAGACGCCCGTATCCGGAGCAGAGCGCGGACCGTTCTGCATGATGGGCGCCTGCTTCGATTGCCTTGTCGAAATCGACGGTGTCACCCGTCAGGCCTGTATGAGCGAGGTGACCGCCGGCATGGATATCGGCATGCCGGGAACCGAAGGAGACGTCGATGCTTGAAGCAGACCTTCTTGTTCTCGGCGCGGGTCCGGCAGGAATGGCGGCAGCCAGAACAGCGGCAGACGCGGGACTTTCCGTTCTGCTTCTGGACGAGCAGGCCCGGCCCGGTGGACAGATCTACCGCGACGTCGGAAACGTGCCAGAAGACCGGGCACAAATTCTCGGCAGCGATTACACCAAGGGACGCGTGCTTGCAGAGGCGCTCGACCATCCGATGATCCGGCATCTGACAGGCACCACCATCTGGCAGATCGAAGCAGGTCCGCGCGTCTCCTTTACCCGTGACGGCGCAGCTTCCTCCGCAAAAGCCAAGCGCCTGCTGATTGCCACCGGCGCGCTGGAGCGGCCGATGCCAGTCCCGGGCTGGACCCTGCCGGGCGTGATGACCGCGGGTGCGGCACAGATCCTGTTGAAACAATCCGGCCTCATGTGCGAACGGGCGGTTCTGGCCGGAAGTGGTCCCCTACTTTATCTGATCGCCGCCCAGATGTGCCGGGCAGGTACGCCACCACTGGCCCTGGTGGAAACACAGACATTCGCCGACAGGCAGGCCGCGCTTCGGCATTTGACCGGTGCGCTGCGCGGCTGGCGGCTGGTTGCCAAGGGGTTGGGTCTGCTAGCCGAAATCCGCAAGGCAGGCGTTCCCCGCTACACCGGCGCATCGGCAATTGCCATTGAAGGCAAGGTGCAGGCCGAAACGATAAGCTTCACATCGGGAGGCAAACGCCACAATCTGGAGTGTGCAACGGTGCTGCTGCATCATGGTGTGGTTCCCAACACCCAGGCTGCACGCTCCATCGATGTGCCGCATCACTGGAACGAAGTTCAGCAATGCTTCGTGCCAGAAAAGGACGGCTGGGGCCGCACGCAGCTTCCGGACGTCTTCATTGCCGGTGATGGCGCAGGTATTGGCGGTGCAACAGCTGCGCAGCTTCAGGGCAGGCTGGCCGCACTGGAAATTGCTTGCGATCTCGGCAAAACCACGCCGGCAGATCGTGACCGGAACGCCGCCCCACTGAAACGGCAAATGGAAACCGAACTGGCCGCCCGGCCATTCATAGACAAGGCCTATCCGGCATTCCGCGAAGCCTTGCTGCCTGCCGATGACACAATCGTCTGCCGCTGTGAAGAAGTCACGGCAGGCGATATTCGCCGCTATGCCGGTCTGGGCTGCCTTGGACCCAACCAGACCAAAGCTTTCGGACGGCCCGGCATGGGCCCGTGCCAGGGCCGCTATTGCGGCCTGACGGTCACGAACCTTCTTGCGGACGAAAGCCGCCGTTCACAGGACGACACCGGCTATTACCGCATCCGGCCCCCTCTGAAACCGGTCACACTCGGTGAACTGGCGGCCATGACAGACCTAGAAACCGACGAACAGGAACCCGTCACATGATAGATCGCATCGAAACCGGGCCCCGCATGAGCAAGATCGTCAAGCACAACGGCGTTGCCTATTTGTGCGGACAGGTGGGCGATGGCGCGAGCGTAACCGACCAGACCCGGGATTGCCTGTCGCGCATCGACGCTTTGCTGGAAAAGGCCGGGTCCTCACGCAAGAACATTCTGCAAGCCATCGTCTGGCTGTCGGACATGAGCGACTTCGCCGAAATGAACTCCGTCTGGGACGCATGGGTACCCGAAGGACATGCCCCCGCACGCGCCTGCGGAGAATCCAAACTTGCCCGGGAGGAGCTGAAGGTCGAAATCATTATCACCGCCGCCTGTGACTGATGGCGGTCTGATAGTCTTCGTCAAGTCTCTTTCGAGACATTATTCAGCAAGATCCCGGAACAAACTTACGCTGGCGCTACTCCCTCTGACGTCCCCCGGGTGGGCAACGCAATACTCCGGGGGCCGCTCATTTCCAGATCATCGAAGTTGTTCTCAACACATCCTCTTCGACAGACTGTCCGGCCCGTCTGCAACTGAACTCCAAGTCCTGACCGGAAACGGTGAACGTACTCACAGCCCCATCACCCTCATTCCGAGGAAGCGCGCAGGGTGTTGCTCGCCAGACACCCCTTGATCAAAATCCGTCGCAAATTCAAGCCTATGTCTGGCGCAATCCCCTCGCTTTGCTTCAGGTGTCTTGCTCCTGTCACCGATCGCTGAGAGGAAGATCCCATGCCTGACTATTCTTCCTATATCCTGTGCACCTCTCCCAGAAGCGGCAGCACGCTCTTGTGCAAACTTCTGTCGGCAACGGGCGTTGCCGGGCACCCGAAGTCCTATTTTCACGAGCCGTCTCTGAAAGCGTGGAGCGAAGGCCTTGGTGTTTCGACAGCGCCGGACGTGCCCGACGTGGAGCTCCGGCACCGGATATTTGCTGCGGCACTCGAAAAAGGCACAGGCGACACCGGCCTCTTCGGAATGCGGCTACAGCGGCACAGCTTCGATTTCTTCATGAAACAGCTTGGCTGCCTTTGTCCGAACGCCCCCAGCGATTTGGCGCGTCTTGAAGCTGTCTTCGGCAAAATGCTGTTCATTCACCTGACCCGGCCAGACAAAGTCGAACAGGCGGTCTCTTTCGTTCGGGCCGAGCAATCCGGCCTCTGGCACAAGGCTCCGGACGGCACCGAACTGGAGCGTTTGTCGGAACCGCGCGAAGCGCACTACGACGCTGCCGAGATCCGCGCCTGTTACGACCGCTTCACGCGGTTTGACAGTGACTGGCAGGCCTGGTTTGAAAGTCAGCGCATTTCCCCGCTGAAGATCACCTATGACGCCCTTTCGGCAGACCCGCAGGGCACCTTGCGCCATGTCCTCCAGCGCCTCGGCCTGGAAGAGAGCGCCGCAGATGGTATCGTGCCAGGTGTTGCCAAACTGGCAGATGCCACCAGTGCCGACTGGGTGTCGCGCTTCAGGTCGGAGTCAGGTGCTCAACACAAGCAAGCGCCGTCTGGGTGAACCGGCCGGGGCACGGCACCGTATTCTCTGCTGAAGACAAGGGGTTTTTACACTCGCCTTGGCCACGTGCCGTTAATGCTGTTAAGCTCTTGATGCTTCAACTGGAAACAGACGGACGCCTTGGTTCATGGATCTCCAAAGTTTCATTGCTGAACTTCACTCCTGGGGCATGCTGGCGCTCAGCTATCTGACAGCCCCCTGGTTTGCCTATCAGCTTGCCATCATCGCGGTTCTGTTCGGACTGGCCAAGCTGCTGAGCCTTCGCGTCGAACCCAGGCTTGAAGCCCGCGCTCGCGAGATCAAGGGACATCCCGGCCTGCTGCGCGTGGTGGTGGCTTTGTTGCGGCGAACCGAGTGGGTGCTTTTCAGCTTGTTCCTATTCATTGCCCTGACCGTGATGCGCGCCGTCACGTGGCCGAGCCGCAGCCATTTCATAGCTATTGCGCTCTCCCTGTCGCTCGCCTGGCTGTTTGTTGCCGTTCTTTCAAGGGTTATCCGCAACCGGCTGGTGGCCAGAACGCTCAGCTGGCTCGCCTGGATCTATGTTGCGCTGGTCATTCTGGGCTTTGACGACGAGGCCGGGAATTTTCTGGACAGCATGGCCCTGCCCCTCGGGGAAATGCGGCTGTCGCTGCTGCTGATCCTCAAGGCGGTGCTGCTTCTGATCGCGACCATCTGGGTCGCCGTCATTATCGGGCGCTATTTCGATGAGCAGGTTCAAAAGTCGGACGAGCTGACACCGTCGATCCGCGTGCTGATCGGCAAGATCGCAAAGTTCGGGCTGATCCTGGTAGCCGGTACAATCGCTCTGTCGTCGGTCGGGATCGATCTGTCAGCCTTCACCGTCTTCACCGGAGCAGTTGGCCTGGGGCTCGGTTTCGGCCTGCAGAAGGTCATTTCCAACTTCATTTCCGGCATCATCATCCTGCTCGACAAGTCGATCAAACCGGGTGACACGATCTCGCTGGAAGGCACCTTCGGCTGGATCCGTGAACTGCGCGCCCGCTTCGTATCCGTTGTCACGCGGGACGGACGCGAATATCTGATCCCGAACGAAGATTTCATCACAAACAAGGTGGTCAACTGGTCCTTCAGCGACAAGCTTGTCCGCCTCGATGTCGATTTCGGTGTTTCCTACGATGCTGACCCGCATCTCGTCTCGAAGCTGGCAATCGAGGCAACAATGTCGGTCGACCGGGTTGAGCGCACCCGGCAACCGGTCTGCTGGCTGACAGGCTTCGGCGACAGTTCCCTCGACTTCGTCTTGCGCTTCTGGATCCACGACCCGCAACAGGGCCTGACCAACGTGCGCGGCAAGGTGCTGCTGGCGCTCTGGGACACCTTCAAGGAAAACAACGTCAATATCCCGTATCCGCATCGGGAGATTATCATGAAGAAGGATGTGAGACCGTCGGGCTGGCATGAAGACTGAAAGTCATTGCCAAGTCAAAGTTCATCAAAACTAAGCGGAGTATAGCGACCTTTTCGGCGTTAAAGGTCAAAAGTAATGTGGTCGCATTTCCCTCTGCGAGATCGAAATTATATGATAGTTTTCTGAACTATATTCTATTCAAAGTTGTTGAATGGGGTGACATCCTTGGAAAATGACGCATTCTATCAATACCTTAAACTCATCATGGATTATTTTCCCATCTGGTTTATTGCGCTTGCGGCCTTTGTCGTCTGGCTCGTGCGAAATCCGCATTACCTAACGACACTTTCAAAACATGTCAGCTCTGCCAAGATCGGTGACCTCGAGGTTCAGTTTCGAGAAGTCAAAGAAGAGATCAAAGCTGCTAGGCAGCAAGTTGAAGAACTTCAGAACGATGTTCTGAACCAGAATGCCGCGCGCCTTGAACAAATACTGGAAGGTTTTGACACACACGCGAGCATCAGGGACCTCGCGGACACCCGCGAAGCGATCAAGGCCATCGCCCCGGACCTTGATGATTTGTCTTTTGTTGAAGAGGCTCTCAGAAACTACAAAAATCCGAAAGAGCTATATGCGGCCGCAGAGATTGCTCGTGCCCGGCGCTCGCCTGCATTGTTCGATGACATTGTGGTGTGTCTCGACGAAGTTGCACGCGCTCCCGACTTAAAGGGAATTCGGCTCTACACAGTCTGGACTTTGACCAAGGCTCTACACATGACACTCGTTGCAGATATCAAGCATTCCCCGCGTCCGGTTTTGACCAGGAAACAACTTTTGGCAGCTGACGAAATGCTCAACCGTCTGATTGCAAATGATCGCGTGCAACTCGACCGGACAGATGACCCTACAAAAGGTGTTCAGGGACCTGCAAAATGGTCAAAAGACTGGATAGCCAAGGGGCTAGCTCGTCTGAACTCCCAGCAGGCAGGTCCTGTTTGATGTTCCTCTTCAACTTCCCCGATAGGTCGAATAGCTGAACGGCGAGACCAGCAGCGGCACGTGGTAGTGGGCCTCCTCCGACATGCCGAACCGCAGGGGCACCTCGTCGAGGAATTTCGGCTCCGGCAGCTTGATTCCTGCGGTGTCGAAATAGGCACCGACATGGAACACCAGCTCGTAGGTTCCGGTCTTGAATTCGTCTTTCGGCAGGATCGGGCTATCGGTGCGGCCGTCGTCGTTTGTTTCCAGGCTGCGGATCAAGGTCCGGCTGCCACCCTCGATTGCATAAAGATCAATCTTGATGCCTTTTCCAGGGCAGCCCTGGGCCGTATCGAGCACGTGGGTTGTCAGGTATCCGGCCATCTCGGCGTCCTCCAAATGTCAGTTTGCATGCATGATGCTGTGGGCCTTAATTGAAGGGCACCCATGGTTCACAGGAAGCACTTTCTAAAAAGACGAGAAAGTCATGTCCATTATTCTGTTTTATAAGAAGACAACATGCCAGCCCTTGAATAAGGCATAGTCTTTGCTTGGTTCAAAATCCGTTGGTATCACGAGGAGGTCCGTCTTGAATCGCTATTCCCGGAACATGCGTGGCTATGGTCAGAACCCGCCGGATCCAAAGTGGCCGGGCGGGGCCAGGGTTGCTGTCCAGTTCGTGTTGAATTACGAGGAAGGCGGCGAGAATTGCGTGTTGCATGGCGATGCGGCGTCCGAGGCGTTCCTGTCCGATATTACAGGTGCGGCTCAGTGGCAGGGCATGCGTCACTGGAACATGGAATCCATCTATGAATACGGCGCGCGCGCTGGTTTCTGGCGCCTGCACCGGCTGTTTACACGGGCCGGTATTCCGCTGACCATCTATGGTGTCGCCTCTGCCTTGTCCCGCAGTCCGGAACAGGTTCAGGCCATGAAGGACGCCGGCTGGGAAATCGCCAGCCATGGCCTCAAGTGGGTCGAGCACAAGGATATGCCCGAGGCAGAAGAGCGCGCAGCCATAGCCGAGGCCATCCGCCTGCATACGGAAGTGGTCGGCAGCCGCCCGCTTGGCTGGTACACCGGCCGCTGCTCGGACAACACCGTGCGCCTCGTCGCCGAGGAAGGCGGTTTTGCCTATATTTCAGACACCTATGACGACGATCTGCCCTATTGGCTGGATGCCGACGGCCGCGATCAGCTGATCATTCCCTATACGCTGGAAGCCAACGACATGCGCTTCGCGACGTCGCCGGGATGGACCGATGGTGAGGATTTCTTCCTCTATCTGAAGAACGCGTTCGACACACTCTATGAGGAAGGCGCAACGGACACGCCAAAGATGATGTCCATCGGTCTGCATTGCCGTCTGGTCGGTCGTCCGGGCAAGATCATGGCGCTGAAGAAATTCATCGATCATATCCAGGCCCATGAAGACGTCTGGTGCCCGCGCCGCATCGAGATCGCGGATCATTGGGCCAAGACCCACCCGCCGAAAAAGGGACTTCGCCCCAGCCGGATGGACAAGGCCGAGTTCGTCGAAACCTTCGGCGGCATCTTCGAACATTCCCCCTGGATTGCAGAGCGCGCCTTCGACCTGGAACTGGGCCCGGCGCACGATTGCGCAGCCGGTGTTCACAACGCGCTGTGCCGCATGTTCCGGTCCGCCAGCGAGGAAGAGCGCCTCGGCGTTCTGACCGCCCACCCGGACCTTGCCGGAAAGCTGGCCCAGGCCGGCCGCCTGACGGCGGAAAGCACCAACGAGCAGGCCAGTGCCGGTCTCGACATGCTGACGGACGAGGAATGCGAGAGCTTCACCCGGCTGAACAACACCTATGTCGAGAAGCACGGTTTCCCGTTCATCATCGCGGTGCGCGATCATGACAAGGCCTCTATCATGGCGGCTTTCCAGCGCCGGATCGACAATGATCGGGCGACGGAATTCGGAGAAGCCTGCCGCCAGGTGGAGCGGATTGCCCAGTTCCGGCTCAAGGATCTTTTCCAGTGAGCCGTGTTCTTGCCCCCTCGCCCCTGACCGCAGAGGCCTTTGCCCCCTACGGCGATGTCCTCGAAGTGGCGGGCGCGCCTGACAAGATCATCAATCAGGGCATGTGCGGTCGGCATCACGACCGGGCAAAGCTCGACTTCGGTACCGGCCGGGCAGGCATCAGCCTGTTCGATGCCAAGGCCCGGTCGTTTCCCCATGTCGTCGACATGGTCGAGCGTCACCCGGAAGGCAGTCAGGCTTTCATTCCACTGGACGGAGTGCCGATGCTGGTCATCGTCGCGGACGACGACAACGGCCAACCGGTCAACCTGAAGGCATTCATCAGCCAGCCGGGACAGGCGATCAACCTGTATCGCGGCACGTGGCACGGCGTTTTGGCGCCACTTGGGCAAGCGGGCCGCTACGCGGTCGTGGACCGCATCGGGGACGGAACCAATCTGGAGGAACACTGGTTTCCCGACCCTTGGACAGTGGAGGCCGACAACAAGGAATAGGCCTCCCTTTCAGAATGATTCCTGCCCGATCAACGAGGCAGCGACGTTCGCACGACCTTCAGAGGAGCAGAAATGTCTAATTCGTCGATCGGATCTCCGGCGCAGCTCCGGGATCCCAATTACACGCCACCGCTCTACAAGGCGATCCCGCTCGGCATCCAGCATGTCCTGGCCATGTTCGTCTCCAACGTGACACCCGCCATCATCGTGGCCGGTGCAGCCGGCTTCGGCTTCGGGTCCAATTCACCCGACTTTCCCGAACTGCTTTATCTCATCCAGATGTCCATGGTCTTCGCCGGGGTCGCGACCCTATTGCAGACGATCACCCTCGGCCCGGTCGGTGCGGCGCTGCCCATCGTTCAGGGCACGTCCTTCGCCTTCCTGCCGATCATGATCCCGCTCGTTGCCGGCAAGGGTGTCGACGGTCTCGCGGCCCTGTTCGGCGGTGTGATCATCGGCGGCTTCTTCCATGCCTGCCTGGGGTTGATCATCGGCAAGATCCGCTTTGCCCTGCCCCCACTGGTCACCGGCCTTGTGGTGACCATGATCGGTCTGGCTCTGGTACAGGTCGGCATCCAGTATGCCGCAGGCGGTGTTCCGGCCATCGGCACACCGGAATACGGTTCGCTGCTGAACTGGTCCGCGGCCCTGCTGGTGATCGTGGTAACGCTCGGGCTGAAGTTCTTCGGCAAGGGCATGATGTCGGTCTCCGCGGTTCTGATCGGCCTGATCGCCGGTTACATCTTCGCGCTGGCCACCGGCATGCTGACGTTCGAAGCCGTCTCCACTTCCTGGGACCGTGCGGCCGTCTTTGCCCTGCCGCAGCCGTTCAAATACGGCTTTGAATTCTCGTTTGCAGCCGTGCTCGGCTTTTGTCTGATGGCCTTCGTCTCGGCGGTGGAAACCGTGGGCGACGTCTCCGGCATCACCAAGGGCGGAGCAGGACGTGAAGCCACCGACAAGGAAATCGCCGGCGCGACCTTCGCCGACGGTTTTGGCACGGCCATCGCCGGTTTCTTCGGCGGCTTCCCGAACACATCCTTCAGCCAGAACGTCGGCCTCATCGCCATGACCGGTGTCATGAGCCGTCATGTGGTGACCATCGGCGCGATCTTCCTGATCGTCTGTGGCCTGATCCCGAAGGTCGGCGCGGTCATTCGCACGGTTCCGATCGAGGTTCTCGGCGGCGGTGTCATCGTGATGTTCGGCATGGTTGTTGCCGCCGGTATCTCGATGCTGTCGGACGTCAACTGGAACCGGCGCAACATGGTGATCTTCGCCATCTCGCTGTCCATCGGTCTCGGCCTGCAACTGGAGCCAGGCGCTCTCCAGCACATGCCGGACACCGCGCGCATCCTTCTGACCAGCGGCCTGCTGCCGGCAGCCCTGATCGCGATCGTCCTCAACCTGGTGCTGCCGGAAGAACTCTCCGACGAATCCACCGAGGAGGTTTCCGGAGGTCTGTCCGGTCACGGCAAGGGATCCCTGCCGAAGGAAGAAGGCGCGTAAGGGCAAGTGTCACAAGAACATGAGAAAGGGCCGCGCAAGCGGCCCTTTTTTGTGACCTCTTGCACGTCATAACGGACGCGGCGCAGCTAAAAGCCGAGGTCTGTCGATGTGCAACGTAAAAAACCCCAATCCTGTGCCTCCCCGATCCCGGCTCGCACTTCGTTTGGCCGGGATGACGATGGAGGGGGTTGCCGGGAAGAATTTCAGGCGCTTCAGCCATTAGAAATTTCCCCCTCAGTCATTCCGGACAAGGGAGGCGCAGCCGGATGCAGATCCGGAATCCAGACATATTTCGCGCTGAAAGCGCGTCAAATTCGTCTTCTGAGGTGTTCGCGACGCTCAGGCTGAGGCACTGATCCGGAACGACGGTCGAGGGAGAGTTGTTGGCCCTTCCGCGTCCTACCGCTCCGCCATCAGCCGTGCCATGTCGATCATGCGGGCGGAGAAACCCCATTCGTTGTCGTACCAGCCGAAGATACGCACCTGATGGTCATTGGCCTCGAGCGTTTCGGGCAGGTGAATGACGAGGGATTCCGGCCGCGCACGCATGTCTGTGGACACCACATGGTCCTGCACGAAGCCGATTACCGGATTGCCGGAAAAGATCTCGAGCAGCTTGTCATTGAAGGGAGCCTTTACGGGCTGTGTCAGCGTCACCGTCAGATCGACGGCGGACACGCTGATCGCGGGCACCCGGACGGCGGCCCCGCTGATCTTGCCCTCAAGCTGCGGCAACACCTTGCCGACCAGCTTGGTAGCGCTGGTGGTGGTCGGCACCATGGAAACGCCGCCTGCGCGGCTGCGTTCCAGTGGTCCGCGCGGGGCATCCACCATCGGCTGGCTGCCGGTGTAGCAGTGGATGGTGGTCATGTGCCCACTCTTGATGCCGATGGCATCATCGAGGCCACGCAGCAAAGGCGCCAGCGCGTTGGTGGTGCAGGAGCCGTTGGAAACGATGCGGTGCTCGCCAAGCTGATCTTCGTTGGCGCCAAGCACCAGGGTGATGTCGGCGGCCTTGGAAGGCCCGGAAACCAGCACATTGGCCGCACCGGCCTTCAGGCCCCGTTCGGCGATTTCGCGCGTGTCGGCCTTGCCGGTGCATTCCAGCACAACGTCGACATTTGAAAGATCGAGGCGGGAGAGATCGGGTTCAGCGGAGAAAGCGATCTCGCGACCGTCCACGGTCAAGGAGCCCTCGCCCGCTGTCACGTCGCCCGGCCAGGGACCGAACACGCTGTCATACTTGAAGAGATAGGCACAGGTTTCCAGCGGTGCGATATCGTTGATCCCCACCACCTCGATCCGTTCCGTTTCCGGAAGTTTCAACACTTGACGCAAGAGGGTCCGACCGATCCGGCCGAACCCGTTGATCACAATCCGCATTGTCTACGGTCCGTCTAGAAATCCACTTCGATCGCGACGCCCTTCCGGATTGCCAGATCGACCGCGGCAGACGCCACGGCAAGGTCCTGAAGGCCGACGCCAGTCCCGTCGAAAAGCGTAATATCGCTCTGCGAGGTCCTGCCCGGATGATTACCATTAATGACCGCGCCGATCTCAATTATATTGTCCTCAGAGACAATTCCGCTTGCCACGGCATGCTGGCATTCGCCAATGGACGCCGACTGAGCAACTTCATCCGTGAAGAGTTTTGCCTTGGCAACAAGCGCAACATCGGCCTCCTGTTTGCCCTTGGTATCCGTCCCCATGCAGGCAATATGCGTGCCCGGCGTGACGTGCTCTTCCATCAGGATCGGATCGAAGCTGGAGGTGATCGAGATGATCACATCGGCTTCCGCACCCAACCTCGCCAGATCGACGGATTCGTAAGGCAGGCCAAGCTCGTTCGCGGTCTCCTCCAGGCGCACCAGCATCTCCGGATGCAGGTTCCAGCCGAGCACCTTTTCGAAGGTGCGCTGTTCGGCAGCGGCTCGCATCTGAAAAGCCGACTGATGGCCGGCCCCGATCATGCCGAGCACCTTGGCGTCCTTGCGTGCCAGATGCTTTATGGACACCGCGGACGCTGCCGCAGTGCGCAGGGCGGTCAGCAGATTGCCGCCGACAACAGCCTTTGCCTTGCCAGTGTCCGCATCCAACAGGAACACCGTCGACTGGTGATTGGTCAGGCCCTTTGCCATGTTGCCCGGCCAGTAGCCGCCGGACTTCAGGCCAAGTGCCAGCGACGATCTGTCGAAGCCGGATTTAAAGCCATAAAGCGCGTCGGCATGGCCGATGGCCTCACGGATAACCGGAAAATTATAAGCTGCTCCGCTCGCCATGGCGGCAAAGACGCTTTCGACAGCGTCAAAGGACTCCTGGCGGCCGATCAGGCCGGCGATTTCCTTTTCAGGAACGATGATCATATGTGTCTCCAGCAAAACATCTTCTTCACCCCCGACCTCATCCTGAGGAGGTGCGAAGCGCCGTCTCGAAGGATGGGCGGCTCGCTCGGAGTATTTGGCCCATCCTTCGAGACGGACCTGAGGTCCTCCTCAGGATGAGGATGTGGTTGGTTCTAGGCGCTGCAAACGCCTCCCCTTCCATCGTCATCCCGGATGCAGCGTAGTGGAGATCCGGGACCGGGGAGCCGGGATGTATCAGGTTAATCCCGAAGACAATGAGGCTCTCCGATCCCGGCTCGCACTGCGCCTGGCCGGGATGACGATGGGGAAGTTCCGGATGGTGGCCCTCAATAAGCCTTGCCACGCGCCGAGACCGGCCAGACCGTCTCGACCTTGCCGCCCCGCACGCCGACATACCAGTCGTGGACGTTGGCCGTCGGGTCGCAGTGGCCTGGCACCAGCTTCAGCTTCTCGCCGACCTTCAGGACGCCCTTCGGGTCGGCGATGACGCCGTGTTCGTCCGAGCATTTGACATAGTCGACATCATTGCGGCCGTAGATGAACGGCAGGCCGCTGTCGACGGACTGTGCCTTCAGACCCGCATCGCAGATCGCCTTGTCGGCTTTCGCATGGCTCATGACCTGGGTCAGGATGAAGAAGGCGTTTTCCCATTCACCCTGGTCAATGCGCTTACCGTCCTTATCGAGAATACGGCCGTAGTCCGCATCCATGAAGGCGTAGGACCCGCATTGCAGCTCGTTGTAGACGCCGGAATTGGATTCAAAATAATAGGAACCCGTGCCGCCGCCGGAAACGAGCTCCGGCTCCAGGCCTTCCTTCTTCAGCGCCTCGACAGCGTCCTTGACCATGGCAATGGCAATGTCGAGCTTTTCCTTGCGGGCTTCAAAGCTGTCGATGTGCTGCATGGCGCCCTGATAGGCCTGGATACCGGTGAACTTCAGATTGCTTGCCGCATCAACGGCCTTGGCGATTTCGACGACGGCGTCACTCGTGGTCACGCCGCAGCGCCCTGCGCCGCAATCAATCTCGATGAAGACTTCCAACGTCGTGCCGTGTTTGACGGCAGCTTCCGACAGGTCGGCAACGTTAGCCAGATCGTCGACACAGACGATGGTACGGCAGCCGAATTTCGGCAGCCGGGCCAACCGGTCGATCTTGACCTTGTCGCGCACCTGGTTGGAGACAAGGATGTCCTTGATACCACCTCGGGCGAAGACCTCGGCTTCCGAAACTTTCTGACAACACACGCCAACAGCACCGCCGAGGCGTTCCTGCAACTTGGCGATATCCACCGACTTGTGCATCTTTCCATGCACCCGGTGGCGCATGCCGTGGGCCTTGGCGTAGTCGCCCATCTTCTTGATGTTGCGTTCCAACGCATCGAGATCGAGCACCAGGCAAGGCGTCTGGATATCGGCCTCATCCATGCCCGGAAGGGCCGGAATGTCATAGCCGACTTCGAGTTTTTCAAATCCGGTTTGTGCGTTCATTTTGTACCTCTCCAAGTGGCTCAGACGTTCCAGATCAACCTGCTTTCGGATTTCATCCGAATGCTGAAAAATTGATCGTTTTTAAAGCGATGGAGCATCCTAGCTGCGGTCCTCAGAACGCAGGATGCTCCAGGGCAGCTTGCCGAGATCGACATTGCCACCGGTGATGATGACGCCGACGCGTTTGCCCGCGAAGACGTCCCTGTTCTTCAGGATGGTTGCCAGTGGCACGGCGGAAGAAGGTTCCATGACAATCTTCATCCGCGCCCAGATCAGGCGCATGGCATCGATGATTTCCTGTTCCGACGCCGTCAGGATGTCTGTGACGTGGTGGGAGACGAAGTGCCAGGTCAGCTCCTTGAGCGGCACTTTCAATCCGTCGGCGACCGTGTTCGGTGCATCATCGGCAATGATGTGACCGGCCTTGAAGCTGCGGGCGGCATCGTCCGCCTGCTCCGGTTCTGCGGCGTAGATCTTTACCTCGGGCGCCAGGTTCGACAGGGTCAGGCAGGTGCCGGAGACCATGCCACCGCCGCCAATCGGGGCTATCACAACGTCGAGGCCGTCGGTCTGTTCCAGCAATTCCTTGGAACAGGTGCCCTGCCCTGCGATAACACGCGGGTCATTGTAGGGGTGAACGAATTCCGCACCAGTTCGGGCTTCGACCTCGGCAAAGACCGCTTCGCGGCTGGAGGTGGAGGGGTCGCACTCGGTGATGATGCCACCGTACCCGCGCACCGCATCCTTCTTGGCCTGTGGCGCCGTTCGCGGCATGACCACATGGCAGGGAATCCCCCGCCGGCCTGCGGCATAGGATAGGCTAAGCGCGTGGTTGCCGGAGGAATGGGTGGCGACACCGGCCTTCGCGGTTTCAGGGTCCAGACCGAAGACGGCATTGGACGCACCGCGCACCTTGAACGCGCCCGCCTTCTGGAAATTCTCGCATTTGAAGAACAGCTCCGCGCCGGTCAGTTCGTTCAGAAACGATGAGGTCAGAACCGGCGTGCGGTGGATGTACGGCTTGATGCGCTCATGAGCGACGAGCATGTCCTCAAGCGTTGGGATGTACTGAGTCAGGGCGTCGGTTTTCATGCGGCTTCCTTTGAGGCAATGGCAATGTCGCTGCGATAGACTTCCTGGGCTGCGGCAACACCGGAGCCGAGTTTGATGTTGAGGCCGAGATCGGCCATGGCCATTTCCGCGGTGGCGAGGCCCGACAGCATCATGACGTCGGTCAGGCTGCCCAGATGGCCGATGCGGAACACCTTGCCCGCAACCTCTCCAAGGCCGACACCGAAGGCGACGCCGTATTTCGCGGCGGCGTGGGTGACCAAGTCGTTGGCGTTGAAGCCCTCTGGTGTGCGGATCGCGCTGACAGAGTCCGAATAGACGTCCGGTGTCCGGGCACAAAGCTCAAGGCCCCAGGCCCTGACTGCGGCACGTACGCCTTCGGCAATGCGGTGATGGCGCGCAAAGACGTTCTCAAGCCCTTCTGCCAGCAGCATGTCGCAGCTCTGCTTCAGACCGTTCATCAGGCCGACGGCCGGCGTATAGGGATAGGCATTCGACGCGTAGGCCTTCATCATGTCGCGCACATCGAAGAAGGTCCGCGGTAGCCGGGCGCTTTCAACCTCGGCCTGCGCTTTGGGCGAAAGGGCGATGATGGCGAGGCCCGGCGGCAGCATGAAGCCTTTCTGGGAGCCGGTGACGGCAGCATCAACACCCCATTCGTCCATGCGAAAGTCCATCGATGCGATCGAGCTGACGCCGTCGACGAACAAAAGGGCCGGATGTTTTGCGGCATTCAGCGCGCGGCGCACCGCGGCAATGTCGGATTTGACGCCGGTCGCGGTTTCGTTGTGCGTTGCCAGAACCGCCTTTATCTCGTGGTTTGTGTCCGCCGTGAGGATTTCCTCGTAGCAGTCCGCAGGCAATCCCGTGCCCCAGGGTGCCTCGACCACCTCAACCTTCAGACCGTGGCGCTGGCACATGTCGATCCAGCGATGGCTGAACATGCCGTTGCGGGCGGCCAGGATCTTGTCGCCCCGGCTTAGTGTGTTGCTGATGGCGGTTTCCCAGCCGCCGGTGCCGGTCGACGGAAACAGGAAAACCTCGGCGAGTTCCGTCTTCAGCACCTTTTTGACGCCGGCAAGCGCAGGCTGCAGGATCTCACCGAACAGCGGTGAGCGGTGGTCCAAGGCCGGCATGTCGCAGGCTCTGCGGAGCGCCTCCGGCATGTTGGTGGGGCCGGGAATGAAAACAGGGTTTTGGAAGCTCATGGCCGTTTCCTCTTATGAATTTTGAGAAACGGTACCGCGCAGGGGCAAAGGCTCGCAATTTTTTTAAAATATTTTTTCAAAAATGGATTTTACGGAAAGTATCATTATTGTCAGTATGTTATATTTTTCATATGATGAATTGATTTTTCAAATCATGAGAACATGAGCTGATGACAAACCAGAAATCCGACAGTGCCGCCACACGACGGGCCCGGGGGCGGCCACGGGCTTGGGACGACAAGACCGAGCAGAACACCATCAAGTCGCTCGACCGGGCCATGGCTGTGTTCGAGTATCTGAGTACCCAGTCCGGCGTTTCGCTGTCCGCCCTTTCGGAGCAGCTCGGCGAATCCACGGCAACGCTCTACCGCATCCTGTTCACGCTGGAGACGCGCGGCCTGGTGGAGTTCGACCAGGCGCAGCAGCTCTGGCACATCGGCCCGGGTGCCTTCATCATTGGCGCACGATTTTTGAGGCGCACCAGTCTGGTGGAGCGAGCCCGTCCGATCCTGCGGTCCCTGATGGAACAGACGGGGGAAACGGCCAATCTGGGGGTGGCACAGGCAGACCAGGTGCTGTTCGTCAGCCAGGTGGAAACCCACGAAAGCATTCGCGCGTTCTTCCCGCCCGGCACATTATCTCCGCTACATGCCTCCGGCATCGGAAAGGCGCTGCTGGCCTTCATGGACGAGGATCAATGCAAGCGCATCCTGAAGCAGACCGACCGGGAGCGTTTCACCGAGCACACGCTGTGCGATGCGGATCTTCTGGCTGCTGACCTGGAAGCGATCCGGGCGCGCGGGTTTTCGATCGATGGGGAGGAGAAGAACCTCGGCATGCGCTGCATCGCGGCGCCCGTGTTCAATCATTATGGAGAAGCTGTCGCCGGGCTTTCCGTCTCCGGCCCGACCAGCCGTGTCAGCCCGGAAAGGATCGCCCCCATTGCCGACGCGGTGAAGTCGGCAGCCGCCGCATTGACCACCGCCCTCGGCGGCGAAGTCCCTTCGGCGCAAAGGAAGACTGTCAAATGAGAACGTGTTCTCTACTTTCGACGTTACGAAGAGACGGCCTCTTCCACCTTCACCCTCATCCTGAGGAGCTGCGACAGCAGCGTCTCGAAGGATGGGCGGCACATTCCTGAACAAGCGGCCCATCCTTCGAGACGGACCTGCCGGTCTTCCTCAGGATGAGGGAGTGGCAAGGAGAAGCTTTTCTCTTTGCTCCGCAGCGCCGCTGAATGACAGCCGGTCGCCCGCCTAGAAACGGCCTGCCGGCTGCAGCTTCATGTGGCGGTTGACGTCCTTGTAAAGCAGATAGCGAAACGGGCCCGGACCGCCGGCATAGCAGGCCTGCGGGCAGAAGGCGCGCAGCCACATGTAATCGCCGGCCTCGACCTCGACCCAGTCCTGATTGAGGCGATAGACCGCCTTGCCTTCCAGAACATAAAGCCCGTGTTCCATCACATGGGTTTCGGCAAAGGGAATGACCGCGCCCGGCTGAAAGGTGACGATGTTAACATGCATGTCGTGACGCACGTCTTCCGGGTCGACAAAACGGGTCGTTGCCCATTTGCCGTCGGTACCGGGCATGGCGCGCGGTTCTATATCGTTTTCGTGGGTGACGAAAAGCGTCGGCCGCTCAAGACCTTCCACGGGCTCGAACGACTTGCGGACCCAGTGGAACCGTACTGGCTCACTGCTTGTGTTCTTCAGGCTCCAGTCGGTTTGAGGCGGCAGGAAAGCGTAGCTTCCGGGCTTCAGGTCGTAGCGCTGGCCCTCGGCTGTCAGGACGGCCTCTCCCTCGACAACGAAAAGAACACCTTCGGCTGACGGGTCGGTCTCCGGCCGGTCGGACCCACCACCCGGCGACACTTCGACGATGTATTGCGAGAAGGTTTCAGCGAAGCCGGACAGGGGCCGCGACAGCACCCACAGGCGGGTCTTCTCCCAAAAGGGCAGACAGCTCGTGACGATGTCACGCATGGTGCCTTTCGGGATGACCGCATAGGCATCGGTAAAGACGGCCCGGTCGGTCAGGAGGGTTTCCTGACCGGGGTGACCGCCGGTCGGCGCATAGTAGGTTCTCGGGGGCTTGGACTGGGGCACGGCCAACCTTCTTTTTCAACAAAACCAGTTGCCGCAAACTATGGCCTGCCTTGCGAAGCCGGACCACGGGGCATGTCCGAAGAGCACCTATCGGAAAAACAAGATAATCGTCGCTTGATTTTCTTAGTCTTCAAATCAATCCAGCGCAGAGCCAATGGCAGGGCGTGACAGTCCGTTGCCGCACTGGTGAAGGCGTGGCTGGTCTCGCTGATTTCCGTGAAATCCGCGCTCGGCCGAAGACTCGTCTGCCGTCCAGCAGGTTCCGGCCGTGTCCTGAGGTCACAGACCGGAACGACTGCTTGAGGCTGGATCTTTATTTGCCCTGCGCCGCGGCCCGGATCTGACTGAGGCTTGCAGCCGGGGTGATGGCTTCCGGATCGAGCTTCAGATGCAGGAGCGCAGGTGTGCCGGCTTTGCGGGCACGTTCGTATGCGGGCCCAAAAGCCTCGGTGCTTTCGACGGTCTCGCCGAAGGCGCCGTAGCTGCGGGCAAGCGCCGCGAAATCCGGGTTGACCAGTCTGGTTGCCGACGGACGGCCCGGATAGGTGCGTTCCTGATGCATGCGGATGGTGCCGTACATGCCGTTGTCGATCACCAGAACGATTATATTTGCGCCGCCCTGACAGGCAGTGCCGAATTCCTGCATGGTCATCTGCAGGCAGCCGTCGCCGGCAAAACAGACAACTTCTCGCTCCGGAAAGGCAAGCTTGGCGGCAACGGCGGCGGGCAAGCCGTAGCCCATGGAACCGCTCGTCGGGGCTGCCTGGGTGGCGTAGCGGCGGAAGCGGTGGAAACGGTGCAGCCAGGTGGCGTAATTGCCGGCGCCATTGGTGCAGACAGTATCTTCCGGCAGATTTGCTTCCAGCCAGTCCATGACACCTGACATCTGGAGGTTGCCGGGCACCTGCGGCCGGGCTCCGGACCAATCGAGATAGTCCTGATGGGCCTTGGCCGCTTCGCCGGCGCCTTTCAGCTCTGCCGGCGGCTGAAGGCCTTCGGCCGCCTTGCAGAAGGCTGTCGGGGTGGCATGAATGGCCTGCGACGGTCGGTAAACCCGGCCGAGTTCTTCCGCATCGGGATGAATATGCACCAGTTGCTGCGCGGGAGAGGGAATATCGAGCAGCGAATAGGACTGGCTCGGCATTTCGGACAAGCGGCCGCCGACCAGCAGGATCAGGTCCGAAGCTTTGACCCGGGCCAGCAATTTCGGATTGATGCCGATGCCGACATCGCCGGCGTAATTCGGATGCAAATTGTCGAACAGCATCTGACGGCGGAACGAACAGGCGACCGGCAGATCGAACCGTTCGGCAAAGCGGGTGAAGGCAGCGACAGCCTCTTCCGACCAGCGGCTGCCGCCCAGAATGGCGATCGGCCGCTCAGCCGCCCAAAGGCGCTTCTGCAGTTCGGCCATCTGGGTGAGGCCGGGATGTGTTTCGATCTGGGTCCACGCAGCCGGCTGCGCGGCAGCGGCTTTTTCAACCAGCATGTCTTCCGGCAGGGCCAGAACGACCGGGCCCGGACGGCCGGAAGTGGCAACGTGATAGGCACGCGAAATGAACTCCGGCACGCGGTCCGCGTGATCGATCTCGGCCACCCATTTGGCGATGCCACCAAACATCTGGCGGTAGTCCACCTCCTGGAAGGCCTCACGCTCGCGCATGCCGCGTTCGATCTGGCCGATGAACAGGATCATCGGCGTTGAATCCTGCGCGGCCACATGCACACCTGCCGACGCATTGGTAGCGCCTGGACCTCGGGTCACCATGCAGATGCCCGGTTTTCCGGTCAGCTTGCCCCAGGCGTCGGCCATCATGGCGGCGCCACCTTCCTGGCGGCAGACCGTGACCGGGATCGAGGCATCGTAAAGCGCGTCAAGTACGGCCAGATAACTTTCGCCGGGCACACAGAACACACGCTCTGCGCCGTGACGCTCCAGCGCCTCCACCAACAATTCGCCGCCGGTCTTCTGGTCCATGTTCCGGGTCCTTACGAAAAAGAAGTTCTGTTCATTCTATAGCGTATGAAAATCCACCCCGTTAGAGGCGAAAATCAGATTAATTGGCAATGGGGTCATTCCGTTCTGGAAGGATGTCCCCTCCCAAATTTCCAGCGCCGCCATTCCGGACAAGTGAGGCAAGGCCGGGAGCCGATTCGGAATGACAACAGCCAAAGAAAAAGGGGCACCGTTTTCCCGGCGCCCCTGCCCCCATTCTTTTTTGTCACTTGATTATGGGAAGCTGATTTCAGACCGGCTGAACCGTCACCACCTGGAAGGTGTGCATCTCACCGTCCTCGTCCTTGATCGAAACATATTCGCCCGGGTTGAAGGCATGCGCGCCGAAACGGTAGCCCGCCTCGTCGTCATCCTCGCCATCAATGTCGTAATGGAAAGCCCAGGATCCGCCCGGGCGATGGATGAGATGCCCGACTTCCTCTTCCTCGGTGCCCCAGAAACGCCGAACACGGCAATGGTCGCGCTCCTTCTTCCAAAGGCCGGCGTCGATATGGCCGCTCTCGTCAAGCGGAGCGGTGAATTCGTAACCGTGGTTCGCCGAACCTTGCGGAAATTCCTGTGTTCTGGCCAGGTTCAACCTGATCCTTTTCAAAGACGGATAGTCGCTCATGGGGCCCTCCTTTACTGACATTCCGGTTTATTTGTGCCACATCCGGGTTACCTCACATTGAGAAGGATCAAACCCGGCGGGGTGCAAGTGGGGCATGTTTTGTGTGTCAGCAAAAGGGACGGAAGATGGATCAGGCCGAAACCCAGAATGAGGCGCTTGCCTACCTGAGCAGCCTACCATCCGACGATCCTCAACGGCCCGAGACAAAGCGGGTCGACACACATGCCAACATCATCTTTCTGGTAGGCGGCAAGGCCTACAAGGTCAAGCGGTCGGTCAAGTTCCCCTTCCTCGACTATTCGACGCTGGCCTTGCGGGAAGAGGCCTGCAAGGCGGAAATCACCTACAACCGGCCAAATGCGCCGCAGATCTACCGGCAGGCGCTCGCGATCACGCGAGAGGCGGACGGCAGCCTGACATTTGGCGGCAAAGGCGAAGTCATCGAATGGGCGGTTGAAATGAACCGATTCGAACGCCAGCACGAACTGGACATCATCGCCGAAAAAGGCCCGCTTCCAGACAGCCTGTCCGACCGGCTGGCCGACATGATGGTAAGCGCTCACGAGACCGCGCCCGTGCGTCAGGGCAGCGGCTTCTATTCCGAGCTTGCAAGTTACGTTGAGCAGAACGACGAAGCCTTTCGCGAGCATCCTGATCTGTTTGACGCAGAATCCGTCCGGCATCTGACCGAAACATCCCACACTGTTCTGGCAGCGCTCCATGAGCTGATCCTGCAGCGCGGAGACCAGGAGCTCGTCCGCCGTTGCCATGGCGATGCGCATCTTCGCAATATCGTGCTGGTCGACGGCGAGCCCGTCCTTTTCGACGCGGTTGAATTTTCAGATGCAATCGCCACCGGCGACGTTCTCTACGATCTCGCCTTTCTGCTGATGGACCTGTGGGACCGCGGTCAACAGCGCGCGGCCAACCGTGTGTTCAACCGCTATCTGGACAAGAGCCGACTGGACGCCCACTCGGAAGGTCTGGCGGCCCTGCCCTTCTACCTGATGATGCGCGCTGCGATCCGCGCCAAGATCGCGGCCAGCGCCGCTCTCAACCAGTCGGACCCAACCCAGAAACAACTGGAGCGTGACCAGGCTCAAGGCTATTTCCGCCATGCGTTGGCCTTTCTGGATCCTTCACGCCCGCAACTGGTCGCGGTCGGTGGACTGTCCGGTACCGGCAAGACCACGCTTGCCTATGAAATTGCCCCTGACATTGGCCGCGCACCGGGCGCACGGGTGCTGCGCACGGATGTGATGCGCAAGCGTCTTCTGGGTATCGCGGAAACGGAAAAAGCACCAGCGGAAGCCTACACCCAGGAAGCCTCACAAAAGGTCTACCACGCGCTGGACGACACCATTCAGTCCGTTCTTGCCGCCGGACATTCGGCGATTTTCGATGCGGTTTTTGCCGCCGAAAGCGAACGGACCCGCATAGAAAGCATCGCAGCCAGGGTCGAATGCGGGTTCTGTGGCCTGTGGCTTTCGGCACCCGAAAACGTTTTGAAATCCCGTGTTGCCGGGCGAGAGGACGATGCCTCAGACGCAACGCCCACCGTTATCGACACCCAGCTTGGCTATGATCTCGGCAAGATGACCTGGACGGA
Source organism: Stappia sp. BW2 (assembly GCF_008107695.1). GTDB lineage: Bacteria > Pseudomonadota > Alphaproteobacteria > Rhizobiales > Stappiaceae > Roseibium. The sequence continues at coordinate 1,263,344 of NZ_VIRG01000066.1, forward strand.
GATCGATGCGGGACGTGACCTTGAAGCAACGGCAGACCAGGCTCGGCGTGTCCTGACCCGCTAGAGGCTTTATAGCCCGGCAGCCCTGAGGGCGGCAGCGGCGCCGGCAGCGCAAAAGACGGCGACATATTCCTTGCGCAATATCACCTGCGCCATGGAGGCAACGACAAGGCACAGCGCCACAGCCAGCCCACCCTTCAGCACAATCGGCAGGATGGTGGAAACGATGATCGCTCCCGGCAAGGCCTCCAGGCCCCGGCGCACCCGTGGTGTGATCGGCAACCTGCCCATGATCCAGTAGCCACCTGCCCGAAGCGTGTAGGTGACAGCGGTCATGCCAAGCACCGCCAGAAGGAAGATCGGATCGGCGGTAAACGCTCCCTCAGTCATCCAGGTAGGCCCCCGCGAACGCACCGGCGATGGCACCGGTGAAAATGCTCCAGTAGCCACCGACCAGATACCAGGTCAGCGCGGCGACGCCCCCTGCAACCAACCAGCTGACCGTCTGGCGCTTTCCTTTCCAGAGCGGAACCAGCAGCGCGGCAAAGAAAGCCGGCAGAACCACATCCAGACCGAAAACTTTCGGGTCCGACACCAGGCTGCCGGCGAAATACCCCGGAATGACGGACAGCGACCAGAGTGCCCAGGTGAGCAGACCACTGCCAAGATAGATACCCCAGTCACGTGTGCCCTTGTTGTATTCCGACAACGCCAACAACCAGTTGAGGTCCGTCAGCACGAACAGGGACGGGTATGTCTGCCAGGCCGGCACCTGGCCGAGCCAGGGCCGCAGGCTCGCGCCGATCAGCACCATGCGCATGTTGACCGCCGCCGTTACCCCGATCATCGCCACCACGAGCCCAAGGGTCAGCGGGTCGCCGTAGACCTCCATCGCGACGAACTGGCTGGCTCCGGCAAAAACCAGCGAGTTGATCAATATGGTCTCCAGAAAGGTCAGGCCCTTTTGCGCGGCCACCGTTCCGAAAACCATTCCAACCGCAATGATGCCCGGCATAACCGGAATGCAGATGGTGGCGCCCCGAACGCAGCCTTGCAGGCTGAGGGTCACATTTTTGTTCAACATGTCTGTCCAAGAGTTTCAGGCGGCGGGAAGACCCCGCGAAGGAAGGTCAGTATTGCTGATAAATCACCTGAAAACCAATGAAACCTCTCGGCGGCACTGACCAATCTTCAAAACAGGACACCGTAAATCATGCGCAGACCGGTGAACCCAAGGAACACCGCGAACACCAGCTTGAGCTTCGACGGGTCGATGGCATGGGCGATCTTGGCGCCGAGCGGCGCGGCCAGGGTGCTGGCCGGAATGATCAGGAAGAAGCCGATAAGGTTGACATACCCGAGCGAGAACGGCGGGCGGCCCGCCTCTCCCCAGCCGAAAAAGATCGACAGCAAGGTGCCGGGCACAGCGATGATGAGACCGATGGCGGCAGCGGTGCCAACGGCCTTGCGGATCGGGTAATTGAACAGTGTCAGCGTCGGTACGCCGAGCGTGCCGCCGCCGATGCCCATCATCACGGAGATCCCGCCAATCAGGAAGCCCAGCACTTCCTTGATCGGCGATCCGGGCAGCTTGTCGGCCAGATGTGACTCAGCCTTGCGGAACAACATGTTGGCCGACACCGCCAGCGCAACGACCCCGAACACCAGTGTCAGTGCGCCGCCGGAAATGTTTCCCGCAAGCGTTCCCCCTGCCAGCACACCGAGGGCAATCGCCCACCACCAGCGTTTCAGGAGATCCATGTCGACGCTGCCGCGTTTGTAATGGGCGCGTGCCGAAGATGTGCCGGTCGCCAGAATGGTTGCAAGCGATGTTCCAACGGCCACATGCATGAGGACGGACGGGTCGATCTTCAGCGCGGTGAACATGTAATACAGCACCGGCACGATGACGATGCCGCCGCCGACACCCAGCAGACCGGCGATGATGCCAGCCACAAGCCCGGTTCCAAGCAGCGCAACAGCCAGCATGCCAAGGGAGAAAAGGCTAAGATCTTCCACGCGATTATCCTCGTTGCCGGCGACCGCCCTGTGCCGGCCGCCAAAATCGTCTCCCAGCGCTTAGACCAGCTAGGCGAATTTTTCCAGTCGCATCCGTGGACTATCTGACCAGCAACCACAGGAGGATCTTGCGGCTCGCACGATTTGCGGCCAATCTCGACCCGAATTCATTCGGTAGCGAGGAAACATGAGCGGTCACTGGCTTGCGCTCTACACATTCGGCCAATTCCGCACGCGGGCCGAGCATCCGGTTGTGGAGCCCTTCCATCAGGCCGAACCACTTGTGTGGGCAGCAATGGAGCGGGCCGAAGGTTTTGTCGCCCGGTCCGGCTACGACGACGAGCCGGGGCCGGACAGTTGGGGCGAGCAGGTGTTTCCCAAATACTGGCAGGACAATGGCGATGGCTGGGCGCCTTCCACCATATCGCTTTGGCAAGACCTGGAATCCGCGCTGGCGGCCGTCTATCGCGGGCCGCACGCTGAGATCCTGAAAAAGGGCCCCGACTTCATGCGTGAAGACCACGCCTACCCTGCCTACGCGCTCTGGTGGGTGCCGGAAGGCCACCAGCCGGATTGGGTGGAAGCGATCGAGCGTTTTGAACATCTGGGTGACACGGGCCCCTCACCGGCAGCCTTCACGTTCAAAGCCGCGTTCGACCCTGCTGGAAAGCCGGTCACCGTGAACGGTGGCCGGTCTAAAACGATCGCGGACCGCAACCGCATGCGCGCTGAAGCGCCAAAGGCGGTTCAATAGATCATTGTTCAAGAATCGATGACTAATTGTCCAATTTCGGCTGAATTGTAAAACCACTCTCCAATGGCAATCTAAAGCTCAACAGTGCACGGATCTCTTCGTGCCAGTCATTGAGAAAGGATTGAACCATGACCCAGATACTGCGTCCGTCGGATGCCAGGGGCGATGCCGATTTCGGCTGGCTGAAAAGCAAACACTCTTTCTCGTTCGGCTCGTACTTCGACCCGAAGCATCTCGGCTTCGGCGCCTTGCGGGTGATCAACGAGGACCGTGTCGCCCCCAGCGCCGGCTTCCCGACACACCCGCACCAAAACATGGAGATCATCTCCTACGTCGTTTCCGGTGGTCTGGAACACAAGGATTCGCTTGGCACCGGCTCGGTGATCCGGCCTGGCGAACTTCAGCGCATGAGCGCCGGCACCGGCGTCCGACATAGCGAGTACAATCACTCGGACACCGATGCGGTCCACTTCCTGCAGATCTGGATCGTGCCTGAAGCCGAAGGCCTTGCACCGAGCTACGAGCAGAAAGCCTTTCCGGAAGACGGTCGCCGTGACGCCCTGCGCCTGATCGGCTCACGCGACGGGCGGGAGGGGGCCGTCACCATCCACCAGGATGTCGACCTTTATGCATCGCTGCTGTCTGCCGACCGTAGCCTCGCGTTCGACATTCGCCCCGGCCGAAAGGTCTGGCTGCAACTGGTGAAGGGCAAGCTCAGCGTCAACGATCAGCCGCTTGCCGCCGGTGACGGTCTTGGCCTGCTGGAGCCCGGCGAGGTCTCGCTGACGGCCAGTGAAAATGCGGAATTCCTGCTGTTTGACCTGGCAGCCTAGACCATGTTGGGGCGGGATCTTTCCCGCCCTTCCCGCTCCTGACAGTTCCGAGCCCTGCAATGATGGGGACCAATGAAGAGCCCGTCCGCTTGATGTCGTGCCAGACGGGACGATATGAGCCCGGCTGGCAATGAAATGCCTAGGCCTTTGCTTCTTCGGACGTGTCCGGGCCCGTGTCACCGTTCAGTTTGCGGCGTGCGCGCAGGAACTGGCCTACAAGGCCATAAACCAACGACGCGGCACTGAAGAGCAGCAACGTTCCGGCGATGGGGCGGGTCACAAAGGCGGTGACATCGTAATCGCTCAGCATCAGTCCCTGCCGCAGGCTAAGTTCGGCGATCGGGCCAAGCACAAGACCGATGATGAAACTGGCAACGGGAAAGCCGAACCGGCGCATGGCGAAACCGACGACCCCAAACACCAGCATGACTGCGAGATCGACCACGTTATTCTGGAGCGCATAGACACCTGTCATGCACAGAACCACGATGGCGGGGCCAACAAGGGCATAGGGCGCCTTCAGGACGAGGGCGAAATAACGTGCCATGCGCACGCCGACAAGCAGCATCAGAAGGTTCGCCAGCATCATGCCGATGAACACAGAATAGACCAGATCGGAATTGGTCTGCATAAGCTGCGGTCCGGGAATGATGCCGTGGATCGTCAGACCGCCGATCATCACCGCCGTGGTGGCGCTACCGGGGATACCGAGAGCCAGCAGCGGGATCATCGATCCGCCGACTGCCGCATTGTTGGCAGACTCCGGCGCCGCGATGCCTTCCGGAACGCCAGTGCCGAATTTTTCCGGATGCCTGGACCAGCGCGAGGCTTCCGAATAGGCGATGAAGGCTGCCGTTGTTGCCCCCACACCAGGCAACGCGCCAATGACCGTGCCGATGACGGAAGACCGGAGCAAGGTGATCCGGGTCTGGATGAATTCGCCAATGGTCGGCAGTTCCGTCGAAACATCATCGATCACATAGCCTTTCTGCGGGCCTTCACCGAAACGCTGCAGAACCTCGGCGAGTGCGAAGATGCCGATGATTGCCGGCACGAAGCCGACGCCGGTCAGAAGCATCATGCTGCCAAAGGTGAACCGGGGCATCCCCGTCAGGGGATCGAGACCGATGGTGGCAACCCCCAGCCCGAGCAGTCCGGCCATGAGCGCTTTCAACACCGAACCGTTGCCTATGGACGCAATGGCCGTGATGCCGAGGACGGCGAGCGCGAAATATTCCGGCGGGCCGAATTCTAGCGCCAGTCTGGCCAGTGGCGGCGCTGCGACCATCAGCACCACAGTGCCGAAGATCCCGCCGATGGCCGATGCCGCCAGCGCGATGCCCAGCGCCTTGCCCGCCTGCCCCTTGCGGGCCATCGGATACCCATCTAGCGCGGTACAGGCCGCTTCGGGTGACCCTGGCGTATTGAACAAGATGGCGGAAATGGATCCACCGAACGTCGAGCCGACATAGACCCCGCCCAGCAACAGCAGACCTTCGATCGGATCGAAGGCGAACGTGAAGGGGATGAGCAGCGCGACGCCGACGATCCCCGTCAGGCCGGGGATGGAACCGAATGCGATGCCCCACACAACACTGAAGATGATGAGCAGGAACGTGAAAGGGTTGCTGGCCATGTAGCCGAGCGCGGACAGGTAAGAGTCCAGCATTTTCGGAAAGCTCCGTTTATGGGTCTGCTCGGAGCAGGCTGCATTCTGCTGAATACAGAAACGATGCTCCAACACGCTGAAATCGGGAGACTTTTCAGTCTGCGGCCGATTTCTTCCGGGGACTGCGTCCTAGTAAAGCAGCAGGCTGAGGTCGTAGAAGATGCCCTGCCCGCGCGGCAGCGGCAGTGACAGCCCACGCGTGAAGAACAGGCACAGACCAAACGTAAACAAGGGCGAAAAAAGCAGTTTCGCAGTCAGGTTGCTGTAGGGGGTGGCAAAGGATGCCGCCCACAGAAACAGCAAGGTCGCGATGACGAAACCGAGCCACTGCAAGGCGAAGAAGTAGGCCAGGATCAGGCCACCTATCAGAACAAGACGCGCCACATATGCCGGGTCCACGGATGATCGGGTACCTGCGGAGGCCGACTGCAGGCTTGCGCGCAGACCGACCGCCTGTTGCAGCAACTGCAGAAACGACACCACCGCAAGCGCACCGCACACCAGCTTCGGCCAGAAGTCTGAATCGATCCTGGCGTATTTCATCGAGTTCGGAAATTTGTCGGCAACGAACCACATCGCTACCGCCGCGACCAGAATGGCGAATACAACGACCATTTCCGTTATTTTGGAACGCATGTCAGACCCCTCCCAAGGCCAGTTGCAAACAACCGGTCCCGAACATCTCCGGAACCGGTCATCGCGTTTGGTCTAGTCGACGTAACCGAGCTGTTTGAGGATGTCGGTGTAGATCTCGACCTCGTGCTGCATGAACTCCTTGAACTGCTTCGGCCCGAGTATCTTGGAGCGGAACTGGAGACCGCTTTCCTTTTCGATGGTCTTGTAGCTTTGCGAGGCCGCTGCCTGGTCGAGAATGCTGAACATGGCGTTGGCATTGGCTTCGTCGTCGGACGCATGCATGGCAAAACCACGCCACCGGCCAAGGGTGACATCAAAGCCGAGTTCAGCCGCGGTTGGAACGTCACCGAGCACCGGCAGGCGGAATTCGGAGAAAAGCACGAGCGGCCGAAGGTCTCCGGATTCGATCAGACCGCGTGCCGGACCGTATTCCTCGTACATGAGGTCGACGTGGCCACCGAGCGTGTTGGACACCATTTCGGACGCGGAGAACGGCACCGTGGTCAGTTCCGCGCCGCTCTTGAGGTTCCAGAGACCGACCAGCGCATCATCGAAGCCCGCGGTGCCGGTGACGGCAACCTTGAGCGAACCCGGCTTTTCGCGCGCTGTCTTGATCAGGTCCTCAACGGACTTGAACGGGCTGTCCTTGGAGACAAGGAAAAGGCCCTGGTCATACTGGATCCGGGCAATTGGCTGAAGTTCATCGATGTTCATCCGGCCAAGGACATGATTGATCACCTGTTCCGGACCAACCGCCATCAGATTGTAGCCGTCGCTCGGGCGCTGCATGAAGGTGACGGCCGCCGGCACGCCGCCGCCGCCCTGTACCGAAATCGGCACCAGCGTCTGGCCGGTGATAGTCTGGAATGGGTCGCCGATGGCACGGATGAAGCGGTCTGTCCCGCCCCCCGGACCAAACTGGTGGATCGCCTCGACCGTGCGCGATGGATAGTCATCGGCCCGGGCGGGCATTGCCGCAAGCACGGATCCGACTGCGGCCACCATCAAGGCCGCACGCATGGACTGAATTGGAAACATTTCAAACCTCCCTAAGTTTCGGCCGGAAACCCCGGCCTGGCTCCTCCTGTCCGGGCAGCGTTTCCCGCCCGGACTTCATGGCTGCCCTGAAGACAGCGTCACGTCATGCGACCTGCGAGGCCTCCTGTTCCTGCCCGGCAGCGTCCAGAAACTGCATGGCCACCTCCACGCCTCCCGAGCGGTGGGGCACGCCTGCCTTGCGCAGGCCAAGTTCGACGCCGGACAAGGTGCCGATCAGCATCAGATCGTTGAAATCGCCCAGGTGCCCGATGCGGAACACCCGATCCGCGACTTTCGACAGGCCGTTTCCGAGCGAGATATCGAAGTTGGCGAGAGCGGTGGCGCGGAAGGCATCCGCGCTATGCCCGTCCGGCATCATCACTGCCGTCAACACACCGCTTTCCTGGCCTTGCTGCTTGCAAAGCACTTCCAGCCCCCAGGCGCGCACCGCGGCGCGGGTCGCCGCCCCATGCCGCTGATGGCGGGCAAAGACGTTGTCGAGACCTTCCTCATGCAACATGCGGATGGCTTCGTTCAGGCCGTAAAGCAGGTTGGTTGCGGGCGTGTAGGGAAAGTATCCGGTCGCGTTCAAGGCCTTCATGTCGTGCCAGTCCCAGTAGGATCTGCGCATGCCTCCGGTCTTGGCGACATCCATCGCTTTCTCACTGGCAGCATTGAACGAAAGCCCCGGCGGCAGCATCAGTCCCTTCTGCGAGCCGGACACAGCAACATCGACACCCCAGTCATCAAAACGGAAGTCTATGGAGGCCAGGCCCGAAATGGTGTCGACCATCAGCAGTGCCGGATGTCCGGCTGCATCGATGGCATGGCGGACAGCCGCCACCGGCGAGACGGAACCGGTCGACGTTTCGTTATGAACGACGCAGACCGCCTTGATCTCGTGGGCGGTATCTGCTCGGAGCCGCTGCTCGATCCTGTCCGGATCAGCCCCGCCGCGCCAGTCGCCTTCGATGAATTCCGGCTTGAGGCCGAAACGGGTCGCCATCTTCATCCAGAGCGTTGCGAAGTGGCCGGTCTCATACATCAGAACCCGGTCGCCCTCCGACAGTGTGTTGACCAGCGCCGCCTCCCAGGCACCGGTCCCGGACGCGGGAAAAATGAAAACGTCCTGGGTTGTCTTGAAGATCGATTTCATGCCGCTGAGCGCATCCAGTCCGACCTGAGCGAAATCAGGACCCCGGTGGTCGATGGTCTGTGCGGAGATGGCCCGAAGGATCCTGTCAGGCACGGCACTTGGCCCCGGAATCTGCAGAAAATGTCGGCCGGCTTTTCGAGACATTCAGTTCTCTCCCTTGCTGATGCGCCATCAAATTTCGGCGGTAAATTGAATTATGCATTTCTCATTTTTAATTTTGCATTATGAATTACATTCGAGTATCGAGGTGTCAACAGGAATTCTTTCGGGAGGAAAAAGTGCTAGAAAAAGCCCTGAAAAACGGCTTCTCGGGCGAGGTCTACTTTGACCGCTTCACCCGCGGGCGTTATGCAACGGACGCGTCGTTCTACCAGATCATACCCACGGCGGTGGCCATCCCGCGCGGCAAGGAAGACATCGAGCTTGCGCTTGATGCAGCCAAAGAATCGGGCATCGCGATCACCGGGCGCGGCGGCGGCACCTCCCAGTGCGGACAGACCGTCAACACGGGGCTGATCCTGGACAATTCCCGACACTTCAACCGCATTCTGGAACTGGATGTCGAGAATCGGCGCTGCGTCGTCGAGCCCGGCATCGTGCTGGATGAATTGAACCGCGCGCTGAAACCGCACGGTCTCTGGTTTCCGGTGGATGTGTCCACCGCCTCGCGCGCGACTATCGGGGGAATGACGGCGAACAATTCCTGCGGTGGGCGGTCTCTGCGCTATGGCACCATGCGTGACAATGTCCAGTCGATAGAAGCTGTCCTTCATGACGGATCGACGGCCCGATTCGGGCCGGTTGCTGGTGACTTCCCCGGCAACGACACCTTTTCCCGGATCGCAAGGGACGTGATCACGCTCGGCCAGAGGCATGCCGAGCTGATAGATGAGCGCATCCCCAAGCTCACACGGCGGGTTGGCGGCTACAACATCGATGCCCTGGTGCCGAACGGCAAGCCGGCGAACCTTTCCCACCTCCTTGTCGGTTCGGAAGGCACCCTAGCCTACTTCACCAAGATAGAATTGAAGCTCTGGCCGCTTGTCGGCAAGCGGGTGCTCGGGGTCTGCCACTTCCCCACCTTCTATCAGGCAATGGATGCGACCCAGCATCTGGTGGAACTTGGACCGCTGTCGGTTGAACTGGTGGATTCGACCATGATCGCGCTGTCGCGCGAGATTCCCATGTTCCGCAGCACCATCGAGCAATTTGTGCAAGGTGAGCCCGAAGCCCTGCTTCTTGTCGAGTTTGACGAAGGCTCGCAGGACGCCAATCTTGAAAAACTGCGCCTGCTGGAAGAACGGGTGGGCGATCTCGGTTTTGCCTGGAGCAATCAAGGCAAGGCCTGGGGCGGCGTGCTGACCGTGACCGATCAGCAGCTTCAGGGCCAGATCGCCGAGGTGCGCAAGTCCGGTCTCAACATCATGATGTCGATGAAACAGGAGGGCAAACCCGTCTCCTTCGTCGAGGATTGCGCCGTTGAACTGAAAGACCTTGCCGAATACACCCGCGAATTGACGGAAGTGTTTGAAAAGCATGGCACCCGTGGCACCTGGTATGCTCACGCCTCTGTCGGCTGCCTGCACGTGCGGCCGGTCCTGAACCTGAAACTCGACAACGATGTCCGCCGCATGCGGGCCATTGCCGAGGACGCCTTCGAGCTGGTTGCCAAATACAAGGGCTCGCACTCGGGTGAACATGGCGACGGCATTGTCCGCTCCGAGTTCCATGAACGCATGTTCGGTTCCGAGATCATGGGCGCGTTCAGGGAGGTCAAGCAGAGCTTCGACCCGGACCAGCGCTTCAACCCCGGCAAGATCGTCGACGCGCCTAAGATGGACGATCGCAGCCTGTTCCGGTTCAAGCCGGACTACAAGGTCAAGGAGCTGAAAACCCATTTCGACTGGTCGGCCTATCCGGGCGCAGGTGGCGGTTTCCAGGGCGCTGTCGAGATGTGCAACAACAATGGCGCGTGCCGCAAGCTTGCCGGCGGCACCATGTGCCCCTCGTACCGTGCAACCCGCAACGAACGCGACCTGACACGCGGCCGAGCCAACTCGCTGAGGCTTGCCCTTTCCGGCCAGCTTGGCCCGGATGCCCTGACGTCCGACGAAATGATGGAAACCCTGAAGCTTTGTGTTTCGTGCAAGGGCTGCAAGCGGGAATGCCCGACAGGCGTCGACATGGCCAAGATGAAGATAGAGGTTCTCGCGGCCAGAGCCGAGGAGAAAGGGATTTCGCTGCATGACCGTCTGGTGGGCTATCTGCCGCATTATGCCGGTCTGGCCTCTCGCCTTCCCTGGCTTGCCAACATGCGAAATTCCGTTCCCGGCCTGGCAAAGCTTCTGGAAAAGCCGACCGGTTTTTCCGCCAACCGCAAGCTGCCGCAGTGGTCGTCCCGGCCTTTCCGCGACGCGGAAGTAAAACCGGCAACGGGCGATGCCGATGTCGTGCTGTTTGCCGATACGTTCAACCGTTATTTCGAACCGGAAAATCTGCGCGCTGCCCTGAAAGTGCTGCAGGCGGGTGACCGGTCTGTCACCCTGGCGCAGCCTCATTCCGGGCGGCCGCTTTGCTGCGGCCGCACGTTTTTGTCCGCCGGCCTTGTCGACCGCGCCAGATCCGAGGCACAGCGGCTGGTTTCCGCACTGTTGCCACATGTGGAAGCTGGACGCCGGATCGTCGGACTGGAGCCGAGTTGCCTTCTGACCCTGCGTGACGAGATCCCCTCTCTGCTTCCCGGCGATGACGCCGCACGCGTCGCAAAAGCGGCCCGCATGTTCGAAGAATACATCGCGGAGGAAATCGACACCGGTACCTTCACCCTGCCCCTTCGCTCGCCCGCTCCCAAGGTGCTTCTCCACGGCCATTGTCACCAGAAAGCTTTCAACGTGGTGCCCGCAATCCGGAAAACCTTGGATCTTCTGCCGGAAACGAGTATTGAAATGGTTGAAACAAGTTGCTGTGGCATGGCCGGATCATTCGGCTATGGAGTTGAGACGGAAGAGGTATCACGGCGTATGGGCGAGATCAGTCTGTTCCCGGCTGTCCGGGCGGAAAGCGCTGAGGCAATCGTCGTCGCCGACGGAACTTCCTGCCGACACCAGATTCATGACGGCACCTCGCGGGACGCCATTCATGTGGCACGCCTGCTCGAGATTGCGCTGGACGGGAGCACCCCGGCATGAACCGGCCCATTGCGACCGTGACCTCCCTGCGCAGGAAATCCCTTCACGAGGAACTGGCCGAGTCGCTGCGCGAGTTGATCGTCAGCGGCGAGCTGAAACCCGGCGAGAAGGTTCCCGAAAAAGACCTGTGTGAAATGTACAGCGTTTCCCGCACCCCCTTGCGGGAAGCGCTGAAGGTCATGGCTGCTGACGGGCTGGTTTATCTGGAGCCCAACCGGGGCGCCTGGGTAACGCCGATCACCGTGGAAGACATCGAAGAAGTGTTCCCGGTCATGGGCGCGCTGGAGGCCCTGTCCGGCGAACTTGCCTGCCAGAACATCACCGATGCGGAAATCGCCCATGTCCGCAGCCTGCACGAGAAAATGGTTCGCGAATACGAGGCCGGTCACCTGGCCGACTATTTCCACATCAACCAGGAAATTCACGAAGCCATTCTGGCAGCGGCCCGCAACAAGACGCTGAGCACGCAATACATGTCGCTGGCAACAAGGGTGCGCAGGGCGCGCTACGTCGCGAACATGACAGCCGAACGCTGGAAACAGGCGACGAAAGAGCACGAGGTCATCCTGCAGTGCCTGGAAGCCCGCGATGGCGCCCGGCTTGCTGAGATCCTCAAGGACCACCTCAAGCACAAACTGGAAACGGTCAAGGACTGGCTGATTTCACAAGAAGAAGGCCAGGTCTGAGGCGGAAACACTCCTACTCCGGCCATTTACCGGTCCGTCCCTGCACTTTCATCAGCTCCGCCTCACCTCCAAGACTCAGCTTGACGGCTCGCTGCTCTGCACGGCCATCTCACAGCCCCTGAGCGTATAGAGCGCATCGGTCAGCATATCGCCGGCCTGTTCAAAGGCAGTTTCGGTAATTTGCGGGCCGGCAGCGCTCAGCCCGGCGGCCGCCAACTTGATGTCGGCAAGGTTCCGGTTGAGATCCTTCAATTGCTGCGCCACTTCCCAGTGATCCTTCAGATCCGGATCGGCAAGCTCTGCCCTGAGCGCGGAAACCTTGCCATCGAGGGCTTCGATCCGGGCCTTGAAGTCAGCGGGAGAGACCTGCAACCGGGCGAGCGCGGCTTCGGTCACATTGCCGGCGATGCGTTCGCCGGCGCTGTCGACCCTGTTCAGCACGACAAGCGACAGCACACAGGCCGCAATGATCAGCAGCGCAGTCGCATTCACAAGAGCCAGCAGAAGCTGACCGGGCAAACGGACCAGACGGCGGCCGAGACCGGGGGCATCGTGATAGGACATTCCACGCTCCTTTGAGATCAACAGATCTCATTCATACAGAGTCCCGCAGAACGCACAACTTCCGCGCGTCCGGAAACCGGAAGGAAGGCCTAACAACTTGGGAGAAGTGGTGTACTGGAATCATCTTCCCACGGAAGACCTTCGAGGACATTTGTTGGGAAATCGCATTGCAACGACACGCTGCTCCGGTAGTGACCCAATTTTTACTGATTGTAACCGGATCCACTTGAAGCTTCCCCAAATGACGAACCCGTTCCGCAACAGACCTTGATCACATAGGTGTTTCCCATAGTTACAAAACTGTCGCTCGGGATCGCCCCTTCCTTTTTCAGCCCCTTGGTGAAATAGAGAGCTTGTTCCTTGAGGAATGGCCTAGCAATCGTAACCGCGTACCATCCATTGGTCGCGAGATAGACCGACAAAGGAAGGTCTCTGGCCGCTACGTAGCCAACCGCTTCTTCGATGTTGTCGAAACTCTTGACCTGGATGAGCCTAAGCTCGCCAGGTGTGGCATCGAATTGATCAACTCGTATCCATGTATGGTGCATATACCCAGTGACGCCCGCAACATTCACACGATACCAGCGGTCTTCCTCACCAGTAATTTGCACAGGTACACCATTCTTGAAGCGACGCAGGCTATGAGCTTTCCCGTCAGGAGATGCCTTCATTAGCACTGAACCTTTAGGATGTCGGACACGTCCAGAACGAGCAACGGGAATGGTAGCTCTGCTCGGCTCAATTTGCTTTGGACTTGTCGTTACGGAAGGTCGTGATGCGACATACGGCTTCGTTTCGCTTGACGGCTTGGAGATTGCAGCCGAGCCCGTGGCCCCCTCAGACAAGGTAACTCCAAATTCAGCCATCTCCTGTCCGGAAAGATATCTGATGTCATTCGCTTCGGTCTTGAATGCGAGCTGCAAGAGTGCGGGGTTCACTCCCATCTCCACCATGTACCCAATGACGTCCGCAGTGACGTCCTGAACAGCAGAAACAGCCTCCTCCTTGTTTAAAGGAGTTGTTGGCGAGAACGAAGACTTGTGCACGCCGATAGAGCCGGGTTCGGCATAGCGTGATCGGCCCCCCATAAATGCCAGGGCGCAAGCGGAAGCGCATTCAAGTTGGCGGAGTTGGATCGTGGCTAAACCGTGTGATCTGATAATCCGACCAAGTTCCATCGCCTTGAAAATGTTCCCGCCGTCACTGTCAAAGCCGATCACGTTGGGATTGAAGGAACGAATGACTTTCTCGAATACGGATATGTCATCACTGGGTGTGAATGTACCCTCGACAACAACAAACCTCAGACCATCATCGCCCTCGCCCGAACTGTATTTAAGCTCAGCTTTTGCAACCGAAGGAAAGATGGTGACCAACAACATCATGAGGAGTCGGATGATCATAGGCAATCACACTCAGGTACAATTCATTGCTACCGCAACTCAGTGTATTCGAGCGACTTGATGTATTGCAACCAGACTTCGCACCGTATGGTTGCGCAGCTCCACTTAAAATTCAGCGTTTGGAAGTTGCCTGTTTCCAGCTAAAGAAAACAGACGATGGTGCTGGTAGGCAGGATGGGGAGGACAATAATAGACCGCAACACTCAGACGGATCCGGCCAGATGCGTTCCGATGCCCCTTGATCTCAGGGTTCAGCTATCGCGAGGGCCGCAAGAGTGTCTTGCGTTCCAAAATTTTATTCAATCTACGAGGGGAATAGTGAGAAGTGGTACAGACGAGTGGATTCGAACCACCGACCTTCGGAGCCACAATCCGACGCTCTAACCAACTGAGCTACGTCTGCTTAAAGGCGTGAGGTGACGCGGACCATACTGGGCCGTGCCGCCATTTGCAAGGGCGTCTTCTAAACTCGTTTATTCCAACCCGCAAGCGGGAATTTTCGGAAAACTCCGACCTGTTGAAAAGCAAATGCCCGGAGCGATGCTCCGGGCATATCAACTGCTTGTCGATAATCTCGGCATGGCTTGGGCGAGCCGCAATCGCGTGACTGCGGCATGCCCGATAGCCGATTAGTTGACCTTCAGGTCCTTGAAGGACTTCTCGAACGCTTCCTTGACCGGAGCGGAAACATCGGTGCCGAGCTTGGTAGCCAGCTCCTGCATTTCCTTGGACTGGGCGCTCAGAGCGTCAAACTGGCTGCGAGCAAACGAGGACTGCAGCTCGATAGCTTCAGCCAGGCTCTTCGCAGACATGATGTCCTTGACGAAAGTGAAAGTAGCGTCGGCGTTGGCTTTGGCAGCATCAACAGCCTTGTGGTTGAATTCGACAACGCCCTGACGGGACGTTTCGAACGTGTCTTCCATCAGGTCAGTCGCGTCTTCAGCAGCGTTTTTCACTTTTGCGTATGCATCACGAGCGTTCTCGATGCCTTTTTCCGTTGCTTCACGGAACATGGAAGGAACTTCCATTTTCGGCATGGAAAATGCTTCGAAATCCGGGAAAGCTACACCAGGAGTAGCGGTTTTCGCTTTAGTGGTGCGAGCTTTGGAAGCGGTTTTTGCAGTACCATTAGTTGTTGTGTCAGTCATGATCTCATCTCCTTGAGTCCGGATGCGATCATTGGTTTAATTCTTTCCGCCGATACGTTTGCCGGCGGACCCTGTCGTCATCCGCAACCCATACATAGTACACGTCGTGCTGCATTGCAACATTTTTTTGCACTGCACAATGAAATTACCGTCGGGGATCTCTCGTGTTTTGACTGTTCCGTCGCGCAAAACGCCTGTCGGAACGCACGCTAGTTGCGCCAAGTCGTTGGCCTGACAAGAGAAGATGAAATCAGGTGAAATGACCTGATCAAAAATACAACCAAAACAGGAAAAGTTCAATAAAACACTTGTAATACCTTGCGCGGGGCATTGATGCCCTGCGCAAGGAATAAAACCGGCAAGATTATTTTTTCTGGCTGGCCTTGGCGGCGTCCTGAACGGCCTTCGTTGCCGAGTTGGAAAACTCGCGCGCCTGTTCGCCGAAGGATTCCATCTGCTTACGAAGGTAGTCCTGCTGCAGCTTCATCATGTCTTCGACATTCTCTGCCTTGACCAGTTCCTGTGCGAACTTGAAAGCCGCATCGACATGCTCTTCGGCATAGGTCAGTGCCTTCTTGTTTACATCCGCGGCTCCCGCCTGAACTACGTTTGCGCTATCTTCCACATTGCTCACAGCCTTGTGGGTCGCGCCCATAAAGTCGTCGAAGGCCTTGCGGGCCTGGTCGACACTCTTTTCCGCGAAATCGCGCATCTGGTCGGGAATTTCAAAACCGGGTTTGTCTGTACTCATGTCGGCGCTCCTCAAGTCGACGAAAAATCTCAGGCGAGTCTCCTGAAATCCTTCGATGCCAAAAATTCGTAACACGGCGATGGCATTCCGGCAAACTTGTCCGGTTGGATTAACCACGCCTTCATGTAACCCCTTTAGCAACCTTGCTTTACGTGGACTGTGTTGGAGATTGCTTGTATTAACGGAGTGTTTACCACTTTAGGCAAACCCGGCCGCCACGCACCCGTCAACCGGTATTGCGGACCAGTTTGGAGCAGAGCCATGGACGAACAAACCCTGTCATTCCTGGAACTGACCACCATGGATGATCTGGTTCAGCTTGTCGCCGACAAAAGGGCAGCCTGGCTCTGGTCGGCGGACGGCGCACGCATTCTATGGGCGAATGCTGCCGGCGCGTCTTTCTTCTCCGCGCAGTCCGTGTCCGATCTGGCCAGCCTGACGTCGCTCGAGCGCTCACCGGCTCGTCCGCATATCGCGCGCATTGCCGAATCCGGCCCTACCGACAAGTTCAGCATCGACAGGCTTCGCTTTTATCGGGGCCTCAGGGTCATGCTGCTGACCTGCCAGTGCATGCGAATCGAGCTGGAAAATGGTGACGCTGCCGCGCTGATCGTGTGCGGCGACAAGGGACTTTCAATGACGAAAGACCCGGTACCGGCCTTTGCGCACCTCCTCCACGGCAGCGATGCCACCGTGTTTGTGACGAGTGCCGGTTCGGTGGAGAGCCGTGTCGGAGAGCTCGGTGGAACGCCGGAAGACCTCGACATACCGGACGGCCAGACGGCCCTGTTCGGACCGCTGGAGCTTGAGGGCGCCTTTCACGAGGGCGTCGTCCTGAAGGTGACAGACCAGCAGAAGCTGGTGGTTCTGGAAAACCAGCCCGTGGCCGAAGACGACACAGAGGCCGGAGACACCCCTTCCGACAGTACGCACGCGCCGGAGTCATCCATGACCGGCGCTGGCGTTCTCGCTGCAGGTGCGACTGCCGCTGCTGCAACAGCTGCCACGTCAGCCGAGGACGAAGGTGAAGACGAGCATGCGGACGTGGCAACCGAAACCGCCATCGATGATGCCGGCTGGGTGCGCGCCGATGAAGACGAGCTTGAAACCTCTGAGGAGACAGTTGCAACGCCGGCGGTGATGTCACCAGCCGAAGACGAGCCCTTTGAGGAAGACATCGACAGCCAGACCGCTGACGAGCAATCGATTGCCGCAAGCCTTGTCACGTCTGACGATATCTCTCCAATGGACCCGGGCGAGGTCGACCTCGACCCGTCTGTTCTGGAGACGGGTGACGAGACTGAAGAGGCCGGCGAAGAGACGGCAGACGACAGCGCCGCAGATGCCGAAGGCGAGAACGCCGCAGATGCCGAAGGCGAGAACGCCAGCGCCGAAGGGATCGAAACCGAAGAGCCTGCCGTTGAAGCAGCAACCGCCGAAGACACGACCGGTGATACAGAGATGGACCAAGGCGACGGTTTTGTCTTCCAGCCGCGGCGCAGGCCAGTGCGGTTTGCCTGGAAAATGGATATCAACCAGCGCTTCACCTTTCTCTCTGACGAATTTGCCGAAGTTCTCGGACCGTCGTCGACAGACATTGTCGGCCAGACCTGGCAGGAGGTGGCTGACGCATTCGACCTCGACCCCCGCGGACACATTGCCCGCGCGCTTGACCGGCGCGATACCTGGAGCGGCAAGACCATAGACTGGCCTGTCTCCGGCGCGGCCCTGCGCGTGCCCGTCGATATGGCGGCCCTGCCTGCTTTCGACCGGAACAGGAAGTTCGAAGGCTATCGAGGCTTCGGCGTTTGCCGGACCGCCGACGCGGTTCCGGAGCGCGGCGACCAGCCCGCCGGACCGATGCTCGCCGTTATCGGTGCCACTGAAGCTGCCTCCCGGGAGGCGGAGGCCGACACCGACCCGCTTCTGGAAGACGACATCGCGCATAGCGCTGAAACGCATCCGGATGACGTGGCCGCTCTCGAAGCCGGCGCGCCCGCCAAAGGGACGGACACGGGCGAGGACCTTGCCGCCGACACCGATGGCAACGAGGCCGAAGTCACCCGGGACGATGAAGAAGCCGTCCCTGAAGCATCCGACGAAGCAAAAGAAATGCCCACCGGCGATGCTGAAGCGCGGGACGCGGCTGAACAGCAGGCAACGAGCGAAGCCGCGGCGAAACTTGCAGAGTTGAAACCGGCAAAACCGGACTCCTTTGCGGGCAAGACATTTTTGGGTGCGAGCGCGGCTGCCCTGGTCGGGTCGCTGGCGAAGTTCACCAGCAAGACCCCGCAGACCCCTGCCGAACCAGTGGCAAAAGCTGACCAGCCCGCCAAAGCAGACACCGCCCCTGTCGAGACCGACACCCCGGCTGATGATGCCGACAAGGATCTGGACGACCTGCCGGGCGCGGCTCTCGACAGCAAGTTCAAGGCTCTGGAATCCGGCCTGCAGACTGATCCGGAAAGCGCGTCGTCTCCTGAAGAAAGCGATGGTGCCGAGACCGCCGAAGACGCTTCGCTCTCCAGTGATGATGAACAGGTCGATGAGATCGGCGAGGCATCCGACGTCGAGGCGCTCCCTGAAGACGTGGGAACCGAGAACGACGTTTCGGAAGACACGCTGGACACAGCTGCCGAAGACGAAGGGTCTGACGCCGAAGACCTTGAAGACGAGACCATCGAGGACACGACAGAGGCTTTCGCCTCTGACGAGGACGATGCCGATCTGGCAGACGAAAGCGAATCGGATGCCGACGAGGACGGCGTAGAGGCGGATGACGAGAGCGATGCGGCAAGCGACGAACTGACCGTCGCGGAGAGCGCTGACGCCGGCACAGCCGTTTCGCCCCCCAAACCGTCAGCCGACGAGCCGACCGGCATTTCCGGACCTGCAGCGCTGAAGCCGGCCGAAATCGAAAGCGCGGTCAAGTCGCTTGCGAAGACCTATAAGCAGGCCCAAAAGAGGCCGCGCGACCTCTTCGAGGAAGACAACTTCAGCACGGCGCCGGACGACGAGGACATGCCGTCCGTTGCGGACGATGACGCGGGTACTGACGACGGACTTGCCGGCACGGACGAGGACCTTCAAGCGGGGAAAGACGATACCTCGCCCCGGAACGAGGACCAGTTCGAGCCAGAGCCCGCCTTTGAAGACGCGCATTTCGATCTCGTTGAGACAGAAGACCGTGACATCGAAGCCGTGGCCGCATCGCTTGATACAGATGATGCCGCCGAGGAGCGCGAGTTCTTCGAAGAAACCGCAGCCTTCGAGAGCGAGGACAAGGCCGCCGAAGTGGCGGATGAACCCAAGAAGACCGGACAGGTCATCCCGCTTGCAACGGTCAAGCCGCGTGTCGTGCCGGTGGATACCTCAGGTCTTTCCAGGCCCGAACGCCAGGCCTTCCGCAAGATCGCCGAAGCCCTCGGCGCACGGCTTGAGGGCGATCTGGAAGAATTCGATGCCCCCGATCCGGAAGAGCCCGTCGATGAACTGCCGCCGGAAGTTCCGGAAGCCGGCCCCATCGACCCGAGCCTGCTGGACCGCTTGCCCATCGGCATCGCCATCGCTCATGACCGTGAGGTTCTCTACGCCAACAAGGCGCTGTTGCGGATGCTTGGCTACCGGTCGATCGCCGCTCTGTGCGAAGCAGGCGGTCTAGAGGCCTTGTTCATCGATGACGCGGAAGAATTGCCGGATGCCGACGGCATGGACGGCGAGGTCGATGAGACCATGAAGATGCGCTTGTCCGACGGCGGTGTTCTGAATGTCGATGCGCACATGCATTCGGTTCCGTGGAACGGCAACCGGGGTCTGATGATCTCCATCACCGAACGCAAGGTCAAACCAACCCCTACCACTGCGGCCCCGTCGTCTCCGAACTTCTTTGCGGAAGTGCGTGCGGAACTCGACAGCGCGCGCAACCAGATCGCCGAGATGGACACCATCCTGGAAACAGCCACCGACGGCGTTCTGGTGCTCGACCAGAACGGCACCATCCTGAAGGTGAACGGCTCGGCGGAAGCCCTGTTCAGCGCCAGCCGGTCTGACATGATCGGCGCCCCGCTGACCGAATTCCTTGCACCGGAAAGCCACCGTGCCGCCGCCGATTATCTGGATGGGCTGTCGCGCAACGGCGTTGCCTCCATTCTCAACGATGGCCGCGAAGTGCTGGGCAAGGTTCCGACCGGCGGCCTCATTCCGCTGTTCATGACCATTGGCCGGATCAGCGGCAACAAGGACGATGTCAAATACTGTGCGGTGCTGCGAGACATCACCCAGTGGAAGACGGCTGAAGAGGAACTGACCCAGGCCAAGCGCCAGGCCGAGAACGCCAGTTCGCAAAAGTCCGATTTCCTGGCCAAGATCAGCCATGAGATTCGCACGCCATTGAACGCCATCATCGGCTTTTCGGAAGTCATGATGGAAGAGCGCTTTGGCCCGATCGGCAACGACCGCTACAAGGACTACCTCAAGGACATCCGCACATCCGGCTCGCACATCATGAGCCTGATCAACGATCTTCTGGACCTGTCCAAGATCGAGGCAGGCAAGCTGGATCTGAAATTCTCCGCTGTTTCGACAAACGACGTCATCAACGAATGCGTTGCCTTGATGCAGCCGCAGGCCAATCGGGAGCGGGTGATCATCCGCGCCAGCCTGCCGGAATCCGTGCCTGACGTGGTGGCCGATCCAAGATCCCTGCGCCAGATTGTGCTGAACCTTCTGTCCAACGCCATCAAATACAACAAGTCCGGTGGCCAGGTGATCCTGTCGACCGCGCTGGAGAGCAATGGCGAGGTGGCGCTACGTGTCCGCGATACGGGCACCGGCATGACTGCAAAACAACTGGCTGCCGCCCTTGAACCGTTCCGGCAGCTACATACCTCCAGCCGTGGTGGCGGTACCGGACTTGGCCTGCCGCTGACAAAAGCGCTGGTCGAGGCCAACCGGGCCAGCTTCCATATCGATTCCACACCTGACCAGGGCACGCTTGTGGAAATCATTTTCCCGACCCAGCGGGTGCTTTCGGAATAATGCCGTGCCCATCAGGAGCGGTTCTTGATTGAAGTCGACAGCAATATCTGGATCCTGGAAGGAGACAATGTCTCCTTCTACGGATTTCCCTACCCCACACGCTGCGTGATCGTGCGCTTGCCCTCCGGCAAGCTGTGGGTCTGGTCTCCGATTGCCCTGTCACCGGACATCCGGCGCGAGGTCGGGGCTCTGGGAACCCCGGCGCACCTCGTCAGTCCCAACAAGATCCATCACCTGTTTCTGCAGGACTGGAAGGCGGCCTGGCCGGAGGCAAAAATCTGGGGCCCTCAGAGCACCATTTCCAAACGCTCCGATATTGCCTTCGAACCGGCGCTGGACGAAGCCGTGCCGGATGCCTTTGAAGGTGTCATCGACATGGTGCGCTTTTCCGGATCGCCCGTGATGGACGAAGTGGTGTTCCTGCACACGCCATCCAGAACAGCTATCCTGGCCGATCTCAGCGAGCATTTCTCGCAAGGGTTCCTGAAGCGGTTCTGGAAACCCTGGCAGCGCTGGATTGCCGGCCTCTGGGGCATTGTCGAAGGCAAGGGTTATGCGCCCCTGGAATGGCGGTTGAGCTTCTTCGACCGCCGCAAGACCCGCGCCTGCCGGGACAGGGTCCTGGCGTGGTCGCCGGAAAAGGTGATCATGGCGCATGGCGTCTGGCAGCAAAGCAATGGCACAGCGTTTTTGCGGAAGGCACTTGCCTGGGTGTGACAGTTTTTCACCAGATTGGTAACGCGTTCGTGATCAGCCAGAAAGGCAGACTCTGCAGGCTCTGCAAAGCTAAAGTAGAGTCTTAAACTCCTGTATTATCACCGTTTTTCGGCAAAATAGTGGAATGCAATCCTCCAGTTAGTTTTGAATAATTCTAAATTGTTGATTTTGCTTGATTTATTGACTTCAGACTTCTCTAACGACATATTCCCGGCAAGCGCTGGATGAAACATCCAGCCGACAAGAACCTTCTCACCGGGAGAGTTACATGAATTCCACTTTCCGTACCCTGGCAGGCGCCGTCCTTTTGTCTTCGGCAACTCTTTCTGCCGTGCCCGCATTCGCCGACGGGGAAGTGAACATCTACTCCTACCGCCAGCCGTATCTGATCGAGCCGCTGCTGGACGCCTTCACCAAGGAAACTGGCATCAAGACCAATGTGGTCTTTGCTTCCGAAGGTCTGGGCGAGCGCATTGCGGCGGAAGGTGCCAACTCTCCGGCCGACGTTCTTCTGACGGTCGACATCGGCCGCCTGGATGGCGCCAAGCAGCTCGGCATATCGCAGCCGGTCGTTTCCGACGTCGTCAACGCAAACGTACCGGCCGAATTTCGCGATCCGGAGGGCCAGTGGATCGGTCTGACCAACCGCGCTCGTGTGATCTATGCCTCCAAGGAGCGCGTCGATCAGGACAGCATCACCTATGAGGAACTTGCCGATCCGAAGTGGAAGGGCCGCTTGTGCACCCGTTCCGGACAGCACGTCTACACCGTCGGGCTGGTCGCCTCGATGGTGGCGCACCATGGTGCGGAAGAAACCGAAAAGTGGCTTGAAGGCGTTCGCGACAACCTTGCCCGCAAGCCGGCCGGCAACGACCGTGCGCAGGTCAAGGCCATCTACGCCGGCGAGTGCGACATCGCGCTTGGCAACACCTATTACATGGGTCTGATGCAGACCAACGAGAAGGAGCCGGAACAGCAGGTCTGGGCCGACAGCGTGCGCATCCTGTTCCCGAACACCAACGACCGCGGCAGCCACGTGAACATTGCAGGCGTCATCCTGGCGAAAAATGCGCCGCACAAGGACAATGCGATCAAGCTGATCGAGTTCCTGTCTTCCGGCGAAGCCCAGAAAATCTACGCGGAAACCAACCATGAATATCCGGTCAAACCGGGTGTGGCGGTTTCCGAACGCGTTGCCAGCTGGGGCGAGTTCAAGAAGGACACCCTGCCGCTTGCTGACATTGCCAAGAACCGCAAGACGGCAAGTGAGCTGATCGACAAGGTCGGCTTCGACGACGGCCCGGCGTCCTGAGCCTGAACAGACAAACGAGACAAGCGCCGCATTTCGCGGCGCTTTTCCGTTGGGGATGGGAACGCAGGCTTTGCGCCGGGTGTGCACGTTCCTGGGGCCGATCCGAAGCTCAACGCGAAGGCCTCACCGTTGCCCCCCAAACCACGGCAGCTTGCGTTACCCGGTATTGTGCGGCCTCACCCGTCTGCTACAGCCAGTCCCCCTCCCCTTGCCCGGGAATATTGGGCGAAGGCCTCGAAACATTACGAGGCCTCTCGTTTCATCGGCCAGAACTTCTCAAAAAGTGCCGACAGGACCAAAGGCTGGCTTTTGCATTTTCCTCCAATTGCCTATAGAGCTTCCTGCGAACCATTCTCAAAGAAATGACAGGCCTTGCTGCGCACGCCCTCCCTCACTGTTGCTGACCGTTTCTGGCAAATCGCATCGCTGACGATCGCCGCGCTGGTGCTTATGCCAATGGCAGCAATCGTGTGGATCGCGTTGACGCCCACTGGCGAGGTCTGGGGCCATCTTCTGACAACGGTTCTGCCGGGCTCTCTGCAGACAACGTTTCTGCTGATGCTGGGCGTCGGCCTCACCACGGGCATTACCGGCGTTGCCACGGCCTGGCTGGTAACGATGTGCAATTTTCCGGGCAGAAAGGTGCTCGACTGGGCCCTCCTCGTGCCTCTTGCCGTGCCGACCTACATCGTCGCTTTCGCCTATGTCGAAGTGCTCGATTATACGGGACCGGTGCAGAGCATGATCCGTGCGATTTTCGGCTTCAAGACGTCCAGAGACTACTGGTTTCCCGAGATCCGCTCGCTCGGCGGCGCCATCTTCGTCATGGGCGCAGTGCTCTACCCTTATGTCTATCTGACGACCCGGGCGAGCTTCCTGATCCAGTCCGCCTCTACGCTGGATGTTTCCCGCACCCTGGGGGCTTCGCCCTACGGGCTCTTCTTCCGCGTCGCCCTACCGCTGGCACGGCCTGCCATTGTCATCGGCATATCGCTCGCCTTGATGGAATGCCTCAACGATATCGGCGCGGTGACATTCTTCGGCGTGAAGACGCTGACCTTTTCCGTCTATGACACCTGGCTGCACCGCTCGAGCCTCGGCGGAGCCGCTCAGCTTGCGCTGGCAATGCTGGTGATGGTGTTCTTCCTGCTGTGGCTGGAACGGTTCGGGCGGCGCAAGCAGCGCTTCGACAGCGGCGGCGGCTCCAAGCACCGACCTCCGACACGCTTCGAGCTCGGCCGCTGGCAGGCTGCGCTTGCCTTGCTGTTGTGCCTGACGCCCGTCTTTGTCGGTTTCGTTGTACCCGGCCTGTTGCTTGCGGACCTCGCCAGTCGGCGGCTGGAGAACTTCTGGGACAGCGGCTTTCTGGATGCCGTCTGGAACAGTCTGAGCCTTGCCGCCATTGCTGCGTTTATCACCGTGCTGATTTCCGTTGCCCTTGCCTATGCCCTGCGCCTCAACCCCAAAGGCCCGCTGAAAGTCGCCGTCCGGCTCGCCTCCATCGGCTACGCCATCCCGGGCACCGTTCTGGCCATCGGCATTCTTGTGCCACTCGCGGGTTTCGACAATTTTCTCGACGCCCGCATGGAAGCCTGGTTCGGCATCAATACCGGGCTATTGCTGCTGGGCAGCGGCACCGGCCTGGTGTTCGCCTATGTGGTTCGATTCCTCGCCGTCTCCTATGGCCAGGTGGAAGGCGGGTTTGGCCGGATCACGCCGCATCTCGACATGGCCGCACGCACGCTCGGCCGCAATAGCGGGCAGACCCTGACGCAAATCCACCTGCCGATCCTGAAGCCGGTGCTTTTGTCCGCGGCCCTCCTCAGTTTCGTTGATTGCATGAAAGAGCTGCCGGCCACCGTGCTGCTGCGCCCATTCAACTTCGAAACCCTGGCAACGACCGTGTTCGAGGCAGCTTCGCGCGAAGCGTTTGGCGAGGCGGCCTTGCCGTCTCTTGCGATCGTCCTGGTCGGTCTGATCCCGGTGATCTACCTTGCCCGCTCCAGCGCATCGTCGTTCCGTACGCAAACTTCCAGACGGCAGGTTGAGCCGGCCGTCTGAACCGGCCAGTCAGAACCGGCAGTCCTGCCGTCCCGCGCCCTTGACAGCATCCGGGCGAACCGCGTCAATGGCGACACAATTCACATAGACAGCAGGACGATCCCTCAATGGAAAAGAAACACCAGATAAACCTTTGGTACGCCTTCATCGCCATGATGCTGGTGCTGATGTTCCAAAGCTGGTGGACCACCTACAGGACCGTTGAGCAAATCCCATACAGCCAGTTCGAACAGTATCTCAAGGATGGAAAGATCGAGGAGATCGCCATCAAGGAGAACTATATCGAAGGCAAGTTCAAAGCCGCGCTCAAGGACGGAAAGCAGTATTTCGTCGCCACCCGCGTCGAGGTGCCTCTCGCCGACGAACTCAGCAAATATGACGTGAAATACACCGGCGTCGTCCAGAACACCTTCATTCGCGACATCCTCTCCTGGGTGCTGCCGGTGCTGCTGCTGTTCGGTCTCTGGATGTTCTTCATCCGCCGTTTTGCCGAGAAACAGGGCATGGGCGGCATGATGACGGTGGGCAAGTCCAAGGCAAAGGTATTTGTCGAAAAGGACGTGAAGGTCCGGTTTCAGAATGTCGCCGGCGTGGATGAAGCCAAACGGGAACTGAAGGAAATTGTCGACTTTCTGAAGGAGCCGACATCCTACGGCCGTCTGGGCGCACATGTGCCCAAGGGCATCCTTCTGGTCGGCCCTCCTGGCACAGGCAAGACGCTGCTTGCCCGGGCCGTGGCAGGCGAGGCCGGTGTGCCGTTCTTCTCGATCTCCGGTTCGGAATTCGTGGAAATGTTCGTCGGTGTCGGCGCGGCACGTGTGCGTGACCTCTTCGAGCAGGCCCGCAAGGCCGCGCCCGCCATCATCTTCATCGATGAGCTGGACGCGCTCGGCCGGACGCGTGCGGCCGGTCCCATGGGCAGCAACGACGAGAAGGAACAAACTCTCAACCAGCTCCTGACCGAACTCGACGGGTTCGACCCCTCCAGCGGCATCATCCTTCTGGCGGCTACGAACCGGCCCGAAATCCTGGACGCTGCCCTCCTGCGCGCCGGGCGCTTCGACCGGCAGGTGCTGGTTGACCGGCCGGACAAGATCGGCCGGCGGGCGATCCTCGACGTTCATGTGAAAAAGATCAAACTGGCCGCCGATATCGATCTCGACCAGGTGGCCCAGCTTACGGCCGGTTTCTCCGGCGCCGATCTTGCGACGCTGGTGAACGAGGCCGCCCTGCTGGCAACACGGCGGCAGGCCGACGCCGTCACACTTCTGGACTTCAACGAAGCGGTGGAGCGTGTCGTCGCCGGGCTGGAGAAGCGCAGCCGGATCCTGTCCGACAAGGAACGCAGGACCGTCGCCTTCCACGAAATGGGTCATGCCCTGGTGGCCGCAAATCTGGACGGTTGCGACCCTGTGCACAAGATCTCGATCATCCCGCGCGGCATAGGCGCCCTCGGCTACACGATGCAGCGGCCGACTGAAGACCGTTTCCTCCTGTCTTCACAGGATCTGGAAAACCGCATGGCCGTTCTGATGGGCGGCCGGGCGGCGGAGGAGATCGTGTTCAACGAGATCTCCACCGGTGCCTCCGACGACCTTCAGAAAGTGACCGAAGTTGCCCGCGACATGGTCATGCGCTACGGCATGGATACCGATCTGGGCAATCGTGCCTATTCCACCCAGCGTCAGAACTTTCTTGGGCAGCCCTCCGGAGACGTTGCCGAGGTTTCCGAGGAGACGCAGAGGGAAATCGATATCGCCATCAAGCAACGGGTGGAAGTTGCCTTTCAGCGGGCCAAGGACCTCTTGAACAGCCATCGCAAAGAGCTTGACGAAGGCGCCACGATGCTGCTCGCGAAGGAAACGCTGACCGACCAGGACTTCCCCGCAATCCGCCCCATTGGCGAACGCCGGAAGAACGAAGCGGCGGAATAAGACACTTGCAGCCTGCCGCTTGAGACTTCAGGCGGCAGACGGGCTGCCGTCTTCCGGTCCCGTCTCCGCGGCCGGACGGTCTGGACGATTGGGCGACTTTGAAGGTGTTGAACGACAGACGCTGAAGATGCGCCGGGATGCCCCTCTGCGGGTATGAAAAAAGGTGCCTGCACGGTTGCAGGCACCTTTTCTTGAACGACACTGACGACCGTAACGGTCTTAGCTCACGATTGTCGCCTGCGTCTTTTCCTTGACTTCGTCCAGCGTTACGTCCTCGGCGAGTTCAACCACCTTCAGGCCGCCGTCGACAACATCGAAGACACCGAGATTGGTGATGACGCGGTCAACACATTTCACGCCGGTGAGCGGCAGCGAGCACTCATTCAGAAGCTTGGGGTCGCCGGCTTTCGAGGTGTGATCCATGATCACGACCACGCGTTTGACACCGGCGACGAGGTCCATGGCACCGCCCATGCCCTTGACCATCTTGCCCGGGATCATCCAGTTGGCGAGATCACCGGCTTCTGACACTTCCATAGCGCCCAGGATCGACAGGTCGATATGACCGCCGCGGATCATGCCGAAGCTGTCGGCAGACGAGAAATAGCTGGTCTGCGGCAGTTCGGTGATGGTCTGCTTGCCGGCGTTGATGAGGTCCGCGTCGACCTCGTCATCGGTCGGGAACGGGCCCATGCCAAGCATGCCGTTTTCCGACTGAAGGGTCACGTGAACGCCGTCCGGAATATAGTTGGATACCAGGGTCGGAATGCCGATGCCCAGGTTCACATAGAAGCCGTCTTCCAGTTCCTGCGCGGCACGCTTTGCCATGTCATCACGAGTCCAGGCCATGATGTTATCTCCCTCAGGCTGCGCGCGTGGTGCGCTTTTCGATACGTTTTTCGTGTTTGCCGACGATGATGCGGTCGACGAAGATGCCGGCGGTGTGGATGTTATCGGTATCAAGCTCACCGATCTCAACCAGCTCCTCCACTTCCACCACACAGGTCTTTCCGGCCGTCGCCATCATCGGATTGAAGTTGCGCGCGGTCTTGCGGTAGATCAGGTTGCCTTCCTTGTCGGCCTTCCAGGCCTTGACCAGCGATACATCGGCCACCAGGCCGGTTTCCATGATGTAGGTCTCGCCGTTGAAGTCCTTGTGTTCCTTGCCGTCAGCAATCAGGGTGCCGACGCCGGTCTTGGTGTAGAAGCCCGGAATGCCAGCGCCACCGGCGCGGATGCGCTCGGCCAGCGTGCCCTGCGGGTTGAACTCAAGCTCAAGCTCACCGTTGAGGTACTGCTTTTCGAAAGTCGCGTTTTCACCGACGTAGGACGAAACCATCTTCTTGATCTGGCGTGTCTGCAGCAGAAGACCGAGGCCAAAGTCATCAACACCGGCATTGTTGGAAATGGCGGTGATGTCCTTGGCTCCGGAATCCCGGAGCGCCACAATCAGATTTTCCGGAATGCCGCAGAGGCCGAACCCGCCGGCCATCACCGTCATGCCGTCAAAGGTCAGCCCCTCAAGGGCGGCCTTTGCGTCCGGATAAATTTTGTCCATGTTTCACTCCCGTTTAAGACCGCTATGTGCGTGAAGCGCACATTCGCCGCTAGGTTCGACCGGGTCAAGAGCTCTTTCCCGCGTTGCAGCGAAAAACATGACTGGCTCGTCACTTAATCGGTTTGCGCCGCGTTGCCCGCCTCCAGACCGCCGTTGCCTCACGGCTCTGCGCAGTTTCCGGCAAGTTGTTTATGGTTTGTAAATTCTTAATGGCAAGAATTGGACATCGTCCGTGGGGTGTTATCGCCACCCTGCCTACCACCGGATACCTAGAACCTACTGAAAGACTTCACGCACAGTGTTCCCGTTTCTGTCGACATTCTTCAAGATCGCGGTCATCTCGCTGCTCGTCGGCGCGGGTCTTTCCTTCGTGAACATCACTGCACAGGACATTCTGGGCTCCGTCGGCATGAGCCCTCTGGAACTCTGGATCTATATGCTGGAGTTTCGGGACTGGGCCATTCCCAACATGATCCTGGGCGCGTTCATCGTCGTGCCGATCTGGCTGGTCATCTATCTGATCCGGCCACCCCGGGCGGGATAACGGTTGCCGGTCAGGCTGTCTGGCTGTTTTTCTGATGCTTCAAACGATCAAGGGTTGCCCTGAAACTTCGTTTGGCCTTCAGGGCCGTGATTGCTGCCAAGCCTTTGACCGTGAGCGGCAAAAGCAAACGCCGCGTTGACTGTTCCTTGGCGCCAAACCTGCTTTTGTACGCCTGCAGCCCGGTGCCGAAACCATAGAGCCGAATGTTGTTGTCCCGCGCCCAGTAGATGGATTGAACGAGTGCCACCATGCCAGGCGAAAACCGCTGCCATTGTTCCGGGCCGATTGAAATCAAGATACCGGTTGCGCATCCATCTTCCACCAGCAGGGCCGTCACGGCGACAATGTCACCGCCCGACATCAGCGCCAGAACCTTGAGAGGATTTTCACGTCCCGCCCGGGCCGCCAGGGCGAGATAAAAATTCTCCCGATTGTCCTGCTTCAAGGAGTTCGCACGACCGAGCGCTTTGAACCGCTCCGCCCTGTAGACCATCAGGGTTTCGAGTATTTTCACTCGCTCTTCAGGGGTCGTCGCCTCGACCAGTTGCACGCCTTCACTTTGAAGCTTGCGAAAGTTGACCCTGGTCTTCTTGTAAATTCCTTTCCCGGAGCTGGCTCCGGCCGCGAGCAACGCCTCGGCATCAAGGTAAAGACTGGAACTTTCCACTGTCGCTTTTGGATGCAGGAAGAAGGGATTGCGAGCGCTGCCTATCGACGCGTGCAGTTTCTTGATGTCCACCACATCCGCGTCCGGAATGGCCTCGATCATTGCGGACATGACTGCCTGCACCGTTTCATCGCCTTCGCTTGCGATCGCAGCGCTCAAAACCGGGCCGTTGTGGTCCGCCACGCCAAGGTCGGGCGTCGAGGCGACACGGACCGGACCTTTCCGGAAGCGGATGATCGGCAGCAATGCAAGCGGGTCCGGCAAGCCCGGGCGATTAGGCGGCAAGGATCCCGTATGTGTCACAGACCTCGGGTGCCATTTCCTGAAAGAAGCACTCGACGAATTGCGGGGTTTGAAAAGCCGAGCATCGCGCTCCGCCGGGAAGAGACGCCCAGAGCGAATGCAAAAGGTCCGCGTCGGGCTTCTCGTGCCAGACAACACGGATTTCGTGCCCGGCCGTCTGGCCGCGGACCGTCTCGTTTCCCGGCGAGACCGACCTATCGTTCACGTCTGCATCCCATTCCTGCGCAACGCGATCTGGAGCACGTTCTGGGCGGCACGATGCGCATCCCGGGCACCGACAAACAGGCGTCCGCGTGTGCTCAAAGGCATGAGCAGGCGGTGAGAGGGGTGTTCCTCACCACCGAACCGTTGCTTGTATTCCTGCTGACCTGTGCCAAAGCTGAACCAGCGCGCACCTGTCTCGTAAGCTCGTTGTATCGCCTTGGCAAACAGTACCATGCCCGGCGAATAGGCGTGCCATTTCTGATCGCCGATGGACACCAGGACAGCAGTCGCCTGCGCCCCCGTCATCATCAGCACCATGGCAGCCACGGTCTCTTCTCCCTGCTTCAGCGCCAGGGTCTTGAAGGGCGTCGACGATGCCTCCATCGCCGCAAGGCGGAGATAGAAGCCAGAGCGGTCTTCCCGCTCCAGGCTATCGTCCCGTCCGAGCTGGCGGAACCGTTCCCTTCGCTGAGCGGCCAGGGTCCTGAACAGGTCAACACGTTCTTCGGGTGTTACCGCCTCGACCAGCGTAACGCCTTCGCTCACAAGCCGGCGGAACTTGGAACGGGTCTTCTTGTAGATGGACTTGCCGGACCAGTTGCCAGAGGCATTCGCGCTGTGAAGATCGAGAACAAGTGAGCTGTTCTGCGAGATCGTTTCCGGCAGGCAACTTAACGGATTTTCCAGGGTATCGACCCGGTGGTGCAGCTTGTGGATATCGACGATGTCGGCATCATCTATACGCTCCAGAAAGGCCCGGATCATTTCCGCCCGGCACTGTGCGGAGAGCCCGCAGCCAGCGCCAAAGGCCGGCGCATTCTGATCAGCCAGACCAAAGTCCGGCATGCCGACGACCCGGATGGGGCCCCGCTGAAAACGCGCAAGCGGCAACAACATCAAGGGAGGTTCGCTTTCGCCCGGTTCCGCAAAAACGCCGACAGAAAATCCACTGGCTCCTGTCGTCAGCTTGCTTTCCTGAAAGGCCGCGAGAAATTCCGGCGTCTGAAACGGCGTCGATACCACGCCGCCTTTCAGGGAAGCCCAGAGACTTTTCATTTCCGAAAGCGTCGGGGCCTTGATTTCACGAACCTTGATCCGGGATACAGCGCTGCTTTCCAGAGCCAGCAGCTGCTCTGTTTCACGCAAAGCCATCACTCGCAATACCCCAATACACAACCACCAGCCCAGGCACACCAAATAGGTGCACCAACCGCCTGTTATATAGGCATGGTTTTGTTAAAAATCAGTATTGTAGGCAGCCTCTTCGAGGCGTTCGTGGGTCGCTCCGACGCGCATCTTTAGGCCGTCAGTCTTCAGCCTTCCGCGCCGAAAGCGGCCCGTTCATCCCTCTCCTTTTGCGTTTGCTGGCGTTTGGTGGCGATCGAGGCAGCGATCACGCCCATGGTGACAAGAGCAACAAGGATGGTGCAGACCGCATTGATTTCCGGCGTCACGCCCAGCCGCACCTGGGAATAGATCTTCATCGGCAAGGTGGTGGCGCCCGGCCCCGTGGTGAAGCTGGCGATCACCAGATCGTCCAGCGACAGAGTGAAGGCCAGCATCCAGCCGGCGATGACACCGGGCAGAATGATCGGCAAGGTGATCAGGAAGAAGGTTTTGACCGGCGGGCACCCGAGATCTTCCGCAGCCTCCTCTATGGATTTGTCGAAACCGACCAGGCGTGACTGCACCACGACGGCCACATAGCAGCTTGCAAAGGTTGTATGCGCCAGCATCACGGTCCAGAACCCGCGGGAATAATCCATGGCCACGAAAAGCAGAAGCAGTGACAGGCCAAGGATCACTTCGGGCATCACCAGCGGTGCGAAGATCATGCCGGAAAACAGCGACCGGCCGACGAACCGCCCGGACCGCACCAGAACAAGCGCAGCGATTGTGCCGATGATCGTCGCGAGGGTCGCCGATACAAAGGCGACGCGCAGGGTCACCCAGGCCGCATCGAGCAGTTGATCGTTCTGCAGCAGCGAAGCGTACCATTTGGTAGAGAAACCGCCCCAGACGGTCACCAGCCGGCTTTCGTTGAAGGAATAGATCACCAGCAGCACAATGGGCAGATACAGGAACGAAAAGCCCGCCACGAGCGAGGTGATGTTGAACCAGGTCGGACCGCGCGTCATCCTTCTCTCTCCGCCATTTTCTGCTGCTGGTTCTGGAAGAGCACGATGGGAATCACCAGGATCAGCAGAAGGATCACGGCGACCGCCGACGAGACAGGCCAGTCGCGGTTGTTGAAAAATTCCACCCAGAGCGTCTTGCCGATCATCAGCGTGTTGGAACCGCCGAGAAGATCCGGAATGACGAATTCACCCACTGCGGGAATGAACACCAGGAAACATCCGGCGATGACGCCGGGCAGCGACAACGGCAACGTGATCTTCCAGAAAGCCTTCCACGGGGGACAGCCAAGATCCTCCGCGGCTTCCAGCAGGCTGCCGTCCAGCCGTTCCAGGCTGGCGTAAAGAGGCAGGACCAGGAACGGCAGGTAGGAATAGACGATGCCGATAAAGACCGCGATGTTGGTGTTCATCATCACCAGCGGCTCGTCGATGATGCCGAGCGTCAGCAGGAGCTGGTTGAGAAGACCTTCGTTTTTCAGGATGCCGATCCAGGCGTAGACGCGGATCAGAAAGCTGGTCCAGAACGGCAGGATCACCAGCATCAGCAGCGTCGGGCGCATCGATTGCGGACTGCGCGCCATGCCGTAGGCGATCGGATAGCCGATGATGAGCGTCAGCAGCGTTGAGATGGCTGCGATGACGACCGACGACAGATAGGATTTCCAGTAGAGGTCGTCTTCGGTCAGCCAGACGTAGTTTTCGAAGGAGAACTCCGAAACACTGTCCCAGATGCCATTCCAGCCCTCCGCCAGATCGAAGGTCGGCACATAGGGTGGAATGGCAACCGCCACCTGGGACAGGGAAATCTTGAAGACGATCAGAAACGGCGCCAGAAAGAAAATCAGCAGCCAGACATAAGGCACCGCGATCAGCAGCCAGCCACCGAGTGTCCGTTTGGGTTGAGCGGGAACGTGCAGCTCTGACATCGCTTCCTCCTACCCTTTCAGAATGACGCCGGCGTCCCGGTCGAAAGACATGACGACTTCGTCATCCCAGGTGATCGGGTTTTCGACCATGCGCGAGACATTGGCGAAGGTGGCCCGCAACGTGTCCTTGTCGTTGTCGCCGACCTTCGAATGGATGATGGACATGTCTCCCAGATAAGCGATATCCCAGACGACGCCGTCGATCCTGTTGGGCAAACCCTTTTCACGGCGCCCCTGTGCAATACGCACCTTCTCCGGACGAATGGCATACCAGACCCGGTCGCCCACGGCGGCGTCGGTTACCTGATCGCTATCGATGGTGAAATTATCCGCAACCGAGCGAAGCTTGGTGCCGTCTTCCGATTTCTCGGTGACGTTGGCTTCGATCAGGTTGATGTCGCCAATGAAATCGGCAACGAACTTGGAATTGGGAGCTTCGTAGATTTCGGCCGGGGTGTCGACCTGCACCAGTTCGCCCTTGTCCATGACGGCGATCCGGTCGGCAACTGTCATGGCCTCTTCCTGGTCGTGGGTAACGATCAGGAAGGTCATCTTCAGTTCTTCCTGAATGTTCATCAGTTCGAACTGGGTTTCCTCGCGTAGCTTGCGGTCGAGGGCGCCGAGCGGTTCATCGAGCAGGAGAACCTTCGGGCGCTTGGCAAGCGAACGGGCGAGCGCGACGCGCTGGCGCTGACCGCCCGAGAGCTGGTGCGGCCGGCGTTTGGCAAATTGTTCCAACTTGGTCAGCCGCAGCATTTCAGCAACGCGTGCATCGACCTCAGATGCCGGAAGCTTGTCCTGCTTCAGACCGAAGGCGATATTCTTTTCAACACTCATATGCGGGAACAGCGCATAGGACTGGAACATCATGTTGGAGGGACGCTTGAAAGGCGGAATTCCGGCAAGATCCTGACCATCCAGAAAGATCTGTCCGGTTGTCGGCGTCTCGAAACCTGCCAGCATGCGCATCAAGGTTGTCTTGCCACAACCCGAACCGCCGAGCAGTGCGAAAAACTCGCGCTCGTAAATCTTCAGAGACAGATTGTTGACCGCAGTGAAGTCGCCGAACTTCTTCGTGACATTCCGGAATTCGATAAACGGTGCTTTTTCCGGATCATCCCACGGGCTGTACGCCCGACGAACCGGTCCAATCGATTTTTTCGCCAAAACAATCTCCCACCCCTAAGAGACCCGAGGAAACAAAAACGCCGGACCCTTGGAGGGGCCCGGCGGTTCGCGTTCGCTTACTGACCGCTCTTCACCTTGGTCCAGGTGCGGGTAACAATCCGGTTCACCTTCGGCGGATATGGGGTGACGGTGTAGAGGTTCTTCACCGCTTCCTCGGGCGGGTAGATTGCCGGATCGCCGATCACGTCCTCGTTGAGGAATTCCTGCGAGGCCTTGTTGCCGTTGGCGTAGTAGACCACATTGGAGGCCTTCGCCATGACTTCAGGACGCATGATGTAGTTCAGGAACTCGTGCGCCTCTTCCTTGTGCGGCGCATCCGCCGGGATCGCCATCTGGTCGAACCACATCAGCGCCCCCTCTTTCGGGATCGAATACTCGACGGTCACGCCGTTGTCGGCTTCCGCCGCACGGTCACGGGCCTGCAGAACATCACCGGACCAGCCGACCGCCAGACAGATATCGCCGTTGGCGAGCGCATTGATGTATTCGGACGAGTGGAACTTCTGGATATAGGGGCGCACCGACATCAGCAGCTCACCCGCCTTCTCGATTTCCGCCGGATCCTTGCTGTCCGGGTCAAGGCCCAGATAGTTGAGCGCGGCCGGGATCAGCTCGGTCGGAGCATCCAGAATGAACACGCCGCAATCCTTCAGCTTCTCGATGTTCTCCTTCTTGAACAGGAGATCCCAGCTGTCCACCGGCGGGTTGTCGCCGAGGGCGGCTTTCACCTTTTCGACATTATAACCGAGACCGGTCGTGCCCCACATGTAGTTGATGGAGTGCTCGTTGCCCGGATCGTATTTGTCGACACGTGCCTCGATGTCCTTCCACATGTTGGACAGGTTCGGCAGTTTGGACTTGTCGAGTTCGGAGAAGACGCCTGCCTGGATCTGGCGCGCCAGGAAGGTTCCGGTCGGGACCACGATGTCGTAGCCCGTGCCGCCTGCCAGCAGCTTGGTTTCCAGAACCTCGTTGCTGTCGAACACGTCGTAGACGACCTTGATGCCGGTTTCCTTGGTGAAGTCTTCCAGAATGGTTTCGTCGATGTAGTCGGACCAGTTGTAGACATTCACGACCTTGTCCTGGGCGAGTGCAGCACCGCTCATCAAGCTGAGAATGGCTACCCCGGTCAACATGGATTTCAATGTCATTTAAGAACTCCCCTCAGAGTTTTGTCAGTGGCCTATTGGCGGCCTAGTGCCTTATTTCAAATGGACATTTGCGCTGTTGGCGTCTTGTCTGTCCTGCAGGTTGGCTACGGCGCCGGTTTTTGTCCAGCGTCGATTTTGAGCAGCCGATCACAAATAGGTCTGTCGCTCAAGCGACGAAATCTCCCGCCCAAATTCGTTCAGTTCCTCCCGTTTGATCTCGGTCAGCACCTTGTGCATTTCCTTGCCGACTGCCTGTTTCATCAGCTTTGAGGCTTCGAAAGCATCAATCGCCTCGTCCATCCAGGG
Source organism: Stappia sp. BW2 (assembly GCF_008107695.1). Classification (GTDB taxonomy): domain Bacteria; phylum Pseudomonadota; class Alphaproteobacteria; order Rhizobiales; family Stappiaceae; genus Roseibium. The sequence continues at coordinate 1,299,235 of NZ_VIRG01000066.1, forward strand.
CGTCAGGCGTTTCTTGCGCTTCTCATAGGCGTTGCCAGTCACAGGAGCAGGCGGATCCTTTTTCAGCCGGAGGCCTTCCATCATCCCGGCAAGAACGCCGGTGAGCACGAGGTAGGGATTGGCGTCGGCGCCGGCGATCCGGTGTTCGACACGGGCCGCTTCCGGTGTCGAGGCCGGAACGCGCAAGGCCACGGATCGGTTGTCGTATCCCCAGCAGATGGAAGCCGGCGCATAGGAGCCCGGCTGCATCCGGCGGAAGCCATTGAAGGTCGAGATGAACAGCAACAGGGATTCCGGCATCGTCTTCAAAAGACCGTTGATGGCATAGCCCAACTTGTCGGCGCCGGTATCCGGGTCAGCGAACAAATTGCCGTTTTCGTCTTCCATGGACACATGCACATGCATGCCGTTGCCAGGCCATTCCACGAAAGGTTTGGCCATGAAGGAGGACTTGAGTTCGTGCTTGCGGGCAACCCCGGCGACGAGGCGGCGCAGCATGACGACATCATCGGCAGCCAGCAGCGGGTTGCGGCGATGATGCAGGTTGAGTTCGAACTGGCCGGGCGCGGCTTCGGAAACCGCCGCATCGGCCGGAATGCCCTGGATTTCGCAGGCCCGGCGCAAATCGTCGACCACCGGCAGCAGGGCTTCAAGGTCCGACAGGGCATACATGTTCTGCCTTGCGGGGCCCAGATGCGTGGAGAACAGAGGTTTGGGCTGCTCGGTCCAGTCGCCGTCGCTCTCCTCGAAAAGATAGAATTCCAGTTCGAAGGCGCAGGTCGCCGTCACGCCGAATTCGTCCTTCAGGCGGTCGACCATGTTTTCCAGAACGTGACGCGGATCGGCCAGGAAGGGATCGCCGTCCCGGTCATACATGGACAGAAGCACCTGCGCGGTTTTGCGGTCGGCCCAGGGCACCAGTTTCAGCGTTTCCGGGATCGGCCAGCAGACACCGTCCTTGTCACCCGTTTCCAGATGCATTCCGGTGGCCTCGACCTCACGGCCCCACACATCCAGCCCGTAGAGCGAATAGGGAAAGGCAACGCCGCCCTCGAACACTTTTTCCAGCGCCTTGCCCGGCAGCCACTTGCCGCGCAGCACGCCGTTGGTATCCGGCAGAATGACCTCGAGCGTATCGAGATCTGGATGAGCAGCCATGAAGGCCTCGAAATCCGTCTTCCAGCCGGGCAGCGCCGGATGCTCGAGGATCTGGTGGGGAAGCTCGTTCATTTAGAGTTATTACGCCCCTGCGTCTTGCTGGACTGGCCATCCGCACTCATGCGGCAGGCGGCAGCTTTTGTTTGCGTCCTTTTTAAAAATGTGATCACTTTCTGAAAACCCTGTCAAGCAGGATCGTGTAATTCATCGTTTGACTTTTCCGGGAGAATGTCTTTGGCCCTTCGGCGATCCGCCATGCAATCCGGCCCCGTGAAGGCGGCAAGTGACCCCTCGACGTCTCGCGGCGCGACCCGCCAGCAGGTCGATAACGCCGTGCGGTCCGGGATGCTGACCGGCCGGTTCATACCCGGAAAAGCCGTGACGATCCGGGGCCTTGCAGCAGAACTGGGCGTCAGCCCGATGCCTGTACGTGAAGTGCTGCAACGGCTGGCAGCGGAAAACGCCCTCGAAGTCAAACCAAACGGCCGGGTGCAGGTGCCCGACATGACCCCTGCCCGCTTCGACGAGGTGTTAAGAGCCAGGACTCTTCTGGAGCCTGAACTGGCGGAATTGGCGCTTCCGCACCTCACATCTCGGGATGCAAAGGACCTTCAATCGATCGATAACGACATCGACGAGCGCCTGACCAGTGGCGATGCCGAGGCCTATATGCGGCTCAATCACGCCTTTCATTTTCGTATCTACAGGGCGTCCGGCTCCAAGGTTCTTCTGCCGCTGACCGACAGTCTGTGGCTGCAGTTCGCGCCGTTCATGCGCACGGTCTACGGCCGGGTCGGCACCGCCAGCCTGGAGGACCGGCACAAGGAAGCCATCCGGGCGATTGAAAGGCAGGATGCCCCTGCCCTGCGGGCTGCCATTGCGGCCGATATCGCCGACGGCATGGGCCTTCTGGGCAAGGAAATCCTGTCGGATGCATCAGGCGGTTGATCCTTTCCTCAAGCCGTGCCATTTTGTGATCACAAAATGATTTCTCCGATCCGGAGCAGCCCTTCGCAGACAGGTACTTGATCACGCCCCTGTTTGCCGTCCAAATGGCGTTCCCTGCCCCGGCCCGAGTGCCAAACCATTGGAGCTTCTTGTGACTGCTGAAACGCCTGCCAGCGAAAGCGAAAACCCGGTCGATAGCCTGCGCGGCGTCCCGGACGTCGACGCCGCCCGTGACTGGCTCAACGCGCGCAACATCCAGGACATCGAGTGTATCGTGCCGGACCTTGCCGGTGTTGCCCGCGGCAAGATGATGCCGACCGGTAAATTCTTCTCCGGCCCCGTCATGACGATGCCCGCGTCGATCTTCGCGCAAACCATTTCGGGTGATTATCCGGATGACGACGACTGGTTCCAGCACAATCCCATTGACGGCGACCTCTATTTCAAACCCGACTACAGCACCCTGACCACGGTGCCCTGGGAAAGCGACCCGACCGCGCAGCTCATCCACGATGCTGTTACCCGCCAGGGCGAGCCGGTTGAAACCGCGCCGCGCAACGTGCTGAAGCGCGTTCTCAAGCTCTACGAGGACAAGGGCTGGGAGCCGGTGGTGGCTCCGGAGATCGAGTTCTACCTCGTCCGCCCGAACACCGATCCCGACTACCCGCTGGAACCGCCCCGGGGCCGATCCGGCCGGCCGGAAGTCGGGCGTCAGTCCTATTCGATTTCCGCGCTGAACGAGTTCGACGACCTGATCGACGACATCTACGACCTGTCGGAACAGCAGGGCCTCGAGATCGACACCATGATCCACGAGGAAGGCGCGGCGCAGATGGAAATCAACCTGCGCCACGGCCAGCCGCTGGCCCTGGCCGACCAGGTGTTCCTGTTCAAGCGCACGATCCGTGAAGCCGCGCTGCGGCACGAAATGTATGCCACCTTCATGTCGAAGCCGATGTCGAACCAGCCGGGTTCGGCGATGCACATCCACCAGTCGGTGATCGACAAGGAAACCGGGCTCAACATCTTTGCCGACGAAAACGGCGAGGAAACCCCGGCGTTCCTGTCGTTCATCGCCGGTCACCAGCGGTTCCTGCCGCGGGTCACCTGCATCATGGCGCCCTTCGTCAATTCCTACCGCCGGTTCTCCAAGACCTCGACCGCGCCGGTAAACGTCTATTGGGGCTACGACAACCGCACGGTTGGCCTGCGCGTGCCCTATTCCAACGCCCAGGCCCGGCGACTGGAAAACCGTGTGCCGGGGTCCGACGTCAACCCGTATCTCGCCATCGCCGCAAGTCTTGCCTGCGGGTATCTGGGCATGGTCCGCGGTTTGAAGCCTGATTCTCCGAAGTCCGATGACTGTTCGGAGCGGTCCAAGTCCCTGCCGCGGGGCTTGCCCGAGTCTCTCGCCAAGTTCGAAAAATCCGAAGAAATGATCGAGGTGTTCGGCGAACAGTTCGTCGCCACCTACCGAGCGATCAAATACGAGGAATTTGAAACCTTCATGTCCGTGATCAGTCCCTGGGAGCGGGAATACCTGCTGCTCAACGTCTGATCCCGTCTGTCACTATCCGGAGCGTTCGCCAATGACGGCCCATTCCAACATCTATCCGACCAAGGCCCTTCAGGAACTCGATGCCGCCCATCACTGGCATCCGTTTTCCGACATGAAGTCGCTGAACGAGGAAGGCAGCCGGGTGATTACCCATGCCGACGGCATCTGGCTGACGGATTCGGAGGGCAACCGTATCCTGGACGGCATGGCTGGTCTGTGGTGCGTTCAGGTGGGCCATGGCCGCAAGGAAATTGCGGACGCCGTCTACAAGCAGATGAACGAGCTGTCCTATTACAACACGTTCTTCAAGACGACCCATCCGCCTGCGATTGCCCTTTCGGAAAAGCTGGCGAAACTGGCGCCCGATCACATCAACCGGGTGTTCTACTGCTCGTCAGGCTCCGAGGCCAACGACACCGTGTTCCGCATGGTCCGCACCTATTGGGACAAGATGGGGAAACCGGACAAGAAGGTGATCATCGGCCGTTGGAACGGGTATCACGGCTCCACGCTTGCCGGCACCAGCCTGGGCGGCATGAAGGGCATGCATGAGCAGGGCGACCTTCCGGTTGCCGGCGTCCATCACATCGACCAGCCCTACTGGTTCGGTGAAGGCCATGAGATGAGCCCGGAAGAGTTCGGTGTCTTTGCAGCCCGCAAGCTGGAACAAGCCATCGATGAAATCGGCGAAGACAAGGTCGCGGCCTTCATTGCCGAACCGATCCAGGGTGCGGGCGGTGTCATCATTCCGCCGGAGACCTATTGGCCCGAAATCCGCCGCATCCTCGACGAGCGCGACATCCTGTTCGTTTCCGACGAGGTCATCTGCGGGTTCGGCCGTCTCGGCGAATGGTTCGGCTCGACCCACTACGGCATGAAGCCGGACCTGATGCCGATCGCCAAGGGCCTGACCTCCGGTTATCTGCCGATGGGTGGTGTCATGGTGTCCGACCGTGTGGCCGAGGGCCTGATGCTGTCGGGCGAGGAGTTCTACCACGGCTATACCTATTCCGGTCATCCGGCCTGTGCCGCGGCAGCCCTCGCCAATCTGGAGATCATCGAGCGCGAAGGCCTGGTCGAGCGCGTCAAGACCGATATCGGCCCTTATCTCAAGGAACGCTGGCTGAAGCTGGGCGATCATCCGTTGATCGGCGAAGCGCGCATGACCGGCCTTGTCGGTGCGCTGGAACTGGTACCGGACAAGAAAAACCCGCACCGGCCGTTCAAGGACGTCGGCACCGCTGGCACCATCTGCCGCGACATTTCCTTCGGCAACGGCATGGTCATGCGGGCAGTGCGCGACAGCCTGATCATCTCGCCGCCGCTGGTCCTGACCCATGAAGAAGCGGACATTCTGGTAGAAACCGCCGAGAAGACCCTCGACGAAGGCTATCAGGCGCTGAAGCGCGACGGCTGGCTGGGATAAGCGGCACACCGAACGCCAGCAACCAAGGTCAAAGCCCGGCTGCGATATTGCGGCCGGGCTTTTTCATTCAGTTCAGGCCTGCAATGGCGTTCAACCGCTTCATGACATCGTCGTCCAGCTTGAGGCTGGCGGCAAGGCTCATCATCTCGACGTCGAGCGCGGCCGCCGCGATCGGGCTGGCACAGGCCGGTCATGGATTCGTACATACGTTCCGAAACTGGCTGGAGCCGCATTTCGAATCCGGAACCCTGATGCCGGTGCTGACTGACTGGTGGGTGGAGTTCGATGGTCCGCGCCTCTATTTTCAAGCCGGTTCATGCCAAGCCCGTTGCGTGCCTTTGTCGACTACGTTGGCAAACAGCGTGCTTCCTGCCCTGATTAGCAAGAGCAGCCCCCTGGCGGATACAACCGATGCGGGGTACATGCGTCATCATGGCGCCTGTCGGAACCTGCATTCTTGACTTTCAGGTCTTGCCATTCTCCCTCGCAGGAGCTTGAGTTGAAATATCTCAAGCACGGCGCATTTAAGGAAAAACCTTTATGCTCAGACGGTTCTTCACGCTGCGAAAACGGGATTTCTCGTCCCTTTCGGAACAGGAAATCCTGGCGCTCGCGATTTCCTCCGAAGAAGACGACGCCCGCATCTACAAGTCTTATGCCGATGGGCTGCGCGATCAGTTTCCGCAATCGGCCAAAGTCTTCGATGACATGGCGGAAGAGGAAAACCAGCACAGGCGACGGCTGATCGAACAGCACCGGGCCCGGTTTGGCGAAACGATACCGCTCATTCGCCGGGAGCATGTGCGTGGCTATTATGATCGCAAGCCCGACTGGCTCGTGCGCCCGCTTGGGCTGGAAAAGGTCCGGGCGATGGCAGAGGACATGGAAGCGCAGGCCTACCGCTTCTACATCGAAGCAGCCAAGCGCACGTCGGACGCAGGAACCCGCAAGCTTCTGGGTGACCTTGCGGTGGCCGAAAAAGGGCATGAAAGCCTGGCCCAGCGCCTTGGCGAAAAATACACGCCCGAAGACGTACAGGAGCAAGAGCGCCAGACAGAACGCCGGCAATTCATCCTGACCTATATCCAGCCGGGCCTTGCCGGCCTGATGGACGGGTCGGTGTCGACACTGGCCCCGATCTTTGCCGCCGCCTTCGCAACGCAGGACACCTGGCAGACGTTCCTCGTCGGGCTGTCGGCCTCCGTCGGGGCGGGTATTTCCATGGGTTTTACGGAAGCAGCCCATGACGATGGCGTCTTGTCCGGACGCGGATCACCGCTCAAACGCGGTCTTGCTTCCGGCATCATGACCGCGCTTGGCGGCCTCGGGCACGCCCTGCCCTATCTCATTCCACAGTTCTGGACAGCGACAAGCGTCGCGGCCGTCGTCGTTTTCTTCGAATTGTGGGCGATTGCCTGGATCCAGAACCGCTACATGGAAACACCGTTCCTGCGGGCCGCCTTTCAGGTTGTGCTTGGCGGTTCTCTGGTCTTTGCCGCAGGTGTGCTCATCGGCAACGCATAGGCAGTGGGTGGGAGCACCCGTTTCCAGAACGAACGGGTCTCCTTCCGGACAGCAAGGGTGAGGCCGGCGGGCAAATTTTCTCTTTTTTTGGTCCGGCTGTCGGCTAAGCTCGCACCTGAACGTTCCTTGGGTATCAATCCAGGGAACCGGAGGGACCGACATGCTGTTTTCCGTATTGATTTATGCCAGTGAAGATTTCATCGACGCTCTGCCACCGGAAGAGCTTGCCACCATCTATCAGAAACACGGCGCTTTTCACGAACACACCAAGACGAACAAGTCCTTCGCCGCTGCCACCAGACTGATGTCGACGGGAACATCCGTCACCATCAACAAGAACAACGACGACTTTGTTGTTACCGATGGGCCCTTTGCGGAGACGAAAGAGCAGTTCATGGGCTTTTACCTGATCGACTGCCCGACACTGGAAGAGGCAATCGAGGCGGTGAAGATCCTGCCGCTCGATCATGGCCGCATTGAAATCCGCCCGGTGCAGTTCTTCGAGGGAGCTGATTTCAAGAATGCCGAGCGCCTGGTTATCAACGCATCTTAGGGCAGCCCGCCCGCGTGTGCTGGCGGCTCTCAATCGCGTCTTCGGCGACATCGACCTTGCCGAGGACGCGTTTCAGGAGGCCTCACTCAGAGCCCTCAAGGCCTGGTCACCCGACCAGTTGCCGGGCGATCCCGTCTCCTGGCTGATCGTCGCAGGACGCAATGCCGGCGTCGATGCCTTGCGCAAACGCAAGAGGGAAACGCTCACGGCACCGGACGATCTCGTCCCGCTTTCAAAGGGCCCTCATCCGGAAGATGACCTGACGCAGTCACTGGATCATGCTGTCTACCGGGACGACATTCTGCGCCTTCTGTTTACCTGCTGTCACCCGGTACTGCGCCGGGACCAGCAGATTGCCCTTTCGCTGAAAATCGTCGCCGGTCTCACGGTCGAGGAAATTGCCCGTGCGTTCCTTGTCCAGCCCAAGACCATGGAACAGCGCATCACGCGGGCCAAGAAGCGGCTGCAGGCAGCGAACCTCACTTATGAAGAACCGGACAGGACCGCCCGTTCCGAACGGCTTTCAGCCGTTGCCAATGCCATCTATCTGATCTTCAACGAAGGCTATTGCGCATCGCAGGGAGAAGAGCTGATCCGGGAACCTCTGTGCGAGGAAGCGATCCGTCTTGCCCGCCTGATCGTCCGACTTTTTCCCGAAGAACCGGAACTGCGCGGGCTGCTTGCCCTGTGCCTGATCCAGCATTCCCGCCGCAGCGCGCGGCTCAGTGAGGATGGCAGTGCCATTACGCTGGAAGATCAGGACCGTTCGCTCTGGGACCGGACACTGATCGCGGAGGGCAACGTTCTTCTTGAAGCTGCCCTGCGCAAGGCGCGACCCGGGCCCTTTCAGATCGAGGCGGCCATCGCCGCGACGCACACCCAGGCAGCCACCTATGAACTGACCGACTGGGCGGAGATCGACCGGCTCTACCGGGCACTGCAACATATCGGGCCTTCGCCTGTTGTCGCGCTCAACCGCGCCGTGGTCCAGGCAAAGCTGCAAGGACCGCAGGAGGCGTTGTGCAGTCTGGAAAAGCTTTCGGGTTCTCTGGAGCGCTACCCGAATTTCCATGTTGTGCGCGCCACGTTTCTGCAAGACCTGGGCCGGTACGAAGAAGCTCTGGCGGGTTTTCGGACCGCGCTGGACTTTGCCGGTACCGATGTCGACCGCGCCCACATCCTCAAGAAGATGAGCGGTCTTCACAGAAAGTGACCACGTCACCAGCTATCGCTGCCTGAGACCAAATCCGCCCAGAAGATTTTTTTGCAGCTCCTGTCGGATCGCTCCCTTCCCCGCCGTCCTCTGATCACCTGGCTCGACCAGGCGACCTGTTCAACGATGAGGACGAAAGACATGAGCACTCCGTCGCAAACCCATGGCGCATTCAGCTGGATGGAACTTCACTGCGCCGATGGCGCCAAGGCACAGGCCTTCTATTCCGGCCTGCTCGGCTGGGGAACGAAAACCGTGGATGTGGGTGTCGGCCCCTACACGATGATCCTGAACAACGAGGAGATGATAGGTGGCTTTCCTGCGATGGAAACCGACACCCCGCGCTGGCTGCCCTACGTGACAGTCGACAATGTCGATGCGCGTGTCGAAAAGGCGCGCGGCCTCGGTGCAACGGTGGCAATGGAACCGATGGACGTTCCAAACGTCGGCCGCATGGCGACGATCATTGATCCGCTCGGCGGTGTCATCGCGATGATCAAATACAGTGAGCCCGCCGACGCATGAATGCGCCTGGCGGTTGACACATGACGCCCCGCCCCTCAGCCGCCCCGGCCTTGCGCCGGGGTTCGCCTGATGGCGAGCAACCCGCGTCCGTCTTTCGACAGGACTTTCCCGAAGGAATTCCCTTATGCAACCGATAACTTTTCTGCCGGTGACGGCTCTCTTTGTTGCTGTGTTTGCCTTGCTGCAGGTGCCTATGACCGTGGCCGTCGGCCTCCGGCGGGCCAAAAGCGGTGTCCAGTTTCTGGATGGAGGTGATGAGACCCTGATGAGGCGCATGCGGGCGCACGGCAATTTTACGGAAACCTCGCCGATGAGCCTGCTGGCCATGGGCACCGCGGAGCTTGCCGGAGCACCGGGGATGTTGCTCTGGTCCGTCGGCGGCGCCTTGCTGGTCGGCCGCATTCTGCATTACGGCACGCTGGTCACGTCCGGTTTCGGCATCGGTCGGGCCATCGGCATGATCCTGACGCTGGCATCGCTGGTGATCTTTCCGGTTTATGTGCTGGCACAGTTTTTCCGTCAGTAAACGGTGAGCCGTGCCCACTGGCAGTCAGAACTTGTACCAGAGAAAGAGGCCGCCATGGCCGTTCAGCGCTTCGCCGCGATCTTCGACAATCGGGCTGTCGGCCATACTGCCGAGAAGCACCGAGCCGCCAACGAGACCACCCACGCCCCAGTGTTCGGTAACCGCGAACCTTGAGGACACATCAACGCTTACATCCCGGAAGCCGGCGTCGGCCTTGTATTCCTTAAGGCCACTTGCGGCCGCGCCCTTCGCGGTCACGGAATAATAGGCATCTGCATAGGCCTCGTCGGCAAAGGTCGTCGACACATCGAGGCCAAACGCTAAACGCTGCGTGGCATTGATTTCGTAGCCCAGACTGAAGGTTGCCGTGGTGCCGCTGTCGCCGATCACGTCATGGGCGATGTCGACACTGGCCCCGAGCGAGTCGCGATCCAACAGCAGACCGGCGTAGCCACCGCCAACCGTCCCCCCGACCCACAGTTCCTCGTCGACATCCGGAAGTTTGTCGACGACCTTGTCGGACACATCCTTACGGCCGCTACCGTAACCGATCAGAGGCCCGGCATAAAAGCTCTCGAACGGGAGCACGTTGGCGGTTGCCGTCAACCCGTTGAACTTGACGAAATACGGCCCTTTTTGCACCGACGCGATGATGCCGGGAACGAACCCATAATCCTTTGACCCCAGATACTCCGGGCCAAAGAAGGGGCCGGCGCCGACCAAGACGCTCCAGTCCGTTTGCTCCTCCCCTCTTGCGGGAGCTGTGGCAAGGGCGAGACTTGCAAGGAGGCTAGCGCGCAAATAACAGTTAGACGACATAAGACAACCCTTCTTACTGTGACCCCAGCAATGTTGTCACTGTCTATATATCGAAATTGATGTCGTCAACCGAAAAGTTGACAGTGTCTACTTTGGAGGAAAGAGGCTGAGCGATCCGACCTATCATCACGGAAACCTGAAAGAGGCCCTTATCCAGGCAGGGCTGGACATTCTGCGCGAAGACGGTCTGGAAGCCCTGTCACTTCGGGCCTGTGCCGCCCGTGCTGGCGTGTCCCATGGTGCGCCGAAAAACCACTTCGCCAATCTTGCCGTTCTTCAAGCTGCTATCGCGACGGCAGGCTTCCGACAGTTTGCCGAAACTATGCGTCGTCACATGGCAGATGCGCAAAAAGACGCCCGTTCGCAGATACTTGCCAGCGCACGCGGTTACAGTGCTTTCGCGGAGGAAAACTCGCATTTGTTCCGGCTGATGTTTTCCATGGAACGCCGGATCGACATCTATCCGGACCTTCTGCCGGCCAGCCAGGAAGCCTATGCGGTTCTAAGGGAAGTGTCTGAAGGACTTACTGCGGACAATTGCGAAAATCCGGTGCACCGGACATCCGTGGAGACCATGCTGTGGGCCTTTATTCACGGCTTTGCCAATCTGAAGGCCAATCGGCAGTTCTATACGGCCAATGCAGAAACCGGACGAGACCCGGCGCTGGAAGAGATTTTTCCGCAGTTGCGCTATCTGACTGGAAAGAAAGAAGACTGACGCAGCCGGGTTGGAACCGTCACGTCTCTTCAACCGCTACCACGCGGTTACGGCCGCGTTTCTTTGCCAGATAACAAAGCCGGTCGGCCTCGGCCAGCAGAGTGTCCAGACAGGCTGCGTCTTCGTGTTCAAGAGCAACGACACCCAGGCTCGCGGTAACCTGAACCTCCTTACCGTTTCCCGCAGGAACCGGCTCGCTGCCGACGCTTTGGCGGATTTTTTCCGCTTCGGCCACGGCATCAATGATGCCGCTGTCCGGGATCAGGACGGCAAATTCCTCGCCGCCCATGCGGCCAAGAAGACTGCCCGGCGGCAATGTGTTTTTCACGCGCTGGACAAACTTGACCAACACAGTGTCTCCCGCGGCATGTCCATGGGTGTCATTGACGGACTTGAAGTGATCGAGATCGACCATCAACAATGCATAGCCGCTTGTCCCGGGAGCAAGTCTGCGAGCGGCTTCTTCCCGAAAGGCGCTTCGGTTGAGAACGCTCGTAAGCTGATCGTGGGTCGCAAGATATTGCAGACGGCGCATCAGGGCATTCCGGCTTTGCGTGACACAGGACAGCATGATCGGGGCCAGCGCGACAAGGGAAATGCCGAGGCGGATCGAGACCAGCGTCATCACGTCGAGCTGCAGCGATCTGTCGTCGAGCCCATTTGACAGGATGACCACACCCCAGACGCCAATGAAGAGTGTCAGGAGGGTGGTCGGGAACACCGGATAGACGAGGCCGCACCACAAAAGCGCTGGCACCGGGAAGGCGATGGCGCCGGGACCGCCGACAAGCGCACCGGCAACACAGGACGCCAGAAGTAAAACCAGAGGCGCCCGTTTTTCCTGACTCAACCGCCCGATCTGCTCGGAAATATCCCTCTGAGTCCCCTCCAGTTTCGGGGCGGAGAGAACGACAGGCAGGACCGAAATGTAATTGACCAGTTCAGTGGTCGACCAGTAGATCCACCCCGGAAGGATACTTCCGCCGAAGAGGATCGGATTCGCTATGCCGCCGACGATCCCCGCGACGGATGCGGCGACTGCCGAGGCCATCGCCAGATGGAGAAGAGAAGCCGGGTGTTGCAGCCGGCGGGAGGCCGCAGGCAAATGCTTGTAGACCTGATACCCGGCAGCCACCCCGACCATATTTGCGGCATTCAGCAGAAGCGACTTTTCCAGCGTCGACCCGGTCACCAGATCCGCAGCCAGATAGCCGATACCAGCGGCAAACCAACCCTGCCATCCGGCCGATTTCGGCAGACGTATCATCAGACCGAGGAGGATCGCGTTGGCTGGCCAGATCGCTGCGAGAAATCCGGCGGGACGCGTCAGAATACCAAAGAGGCATAACAGGAAAACGACAAGGCCCAGCAAGAGCGGCACGCAGGCTTCAGACCTTGAGATGCGGTCAAGGATGCCGCTTTTCCTGTATAAATTTGCCGCCACAGCAGTCTCCATCTCCGACAGCGCGAATAAAAACAGTTCAGGCATTCGCTGCCGGACGTTCCCAGTTTCTGAAAAGTTTTTGTTTTGGAAGGCTTTGGTCGTCGACCCAGTTGATCCATTGACCGTGTAATGACGGTATTAATCTAAAGATCTAACAAAAACATTCCGGGAATCATCGCCTGATTTTGCGTTCCGGATGTTTTACCGACCCTGACGGTCTGGCCTGGTCGTTTTGCGTGGAACGGCTCAGGGCCGTCAAAGGACCGTGTGGCGTAATCCGCCGTTCACTTGCAGGATCTCACCCGTCATGCCGCCGGACACTTCGCTGAGCAGATACGCTGTTGCTCCGGCAACTTCCTCTGCGGTGACACCCCGGCGCAGGAACGACTGGCGCGACAGAACCTCATGTACCTTACGGAAATCGGGCAGCACCCGCGACGAAGTCGTCGGGACCGCGCCAGCGGAAACACCGTTCACACGCACGTTCTCATGCCCCAGTTCCGACGCGAGCGCCCGGACGGAATGTTCAAGCGCCGCCTTGGCGACACCAAGGACCTCATAGCCCGGAACCACCCGCTCGCCGCCCAGAAAGGTCAATGCGACAACAGACCGGAGATTCGGGTTACGCCGCTGAACCTCACGCACGAGGGCAATGAAGGCATAACAACTGGTGCTGATCGTCTTCAGAAAATTCTCTTCGCTTGTGCCCAGAAGCCCGCCCTGCCCGGCCTCGGTCACGTCGGTCTTGGCAAGGCAGAAGACCATGCCCGTGAGGTCGGTCAGATCGTCGATTGCATCGATGGAGTTCGGGTAGTCCAGAAAACGGATATCGTGATGCGGCGTTTTCGCAGCCAGCTTTTCAGGCCGGCGCGACGTCAGAACGGTCTCCCAGCCGTTTTGATGCATATGTTCACCGATTGCGAGACCGAGCGAGCGCTTCGAACTGACACCGACCACAAGCACCTTGTTGGTCTTGACGGCGGGCTTCCTGAGGTCGAAGAGCGTTTCGAGCGTGCGCGTGACGGCCATAGAGCGATATTCCTGCTGAGGACCGAAACCGGCCTGCGGTAGTAAATTCCGGGAAACGACAGGCAAGGCCCCGGCATCTCGACGTCTCGTCACCATGCCATATGGAGCGACGACCGGTTCGCCGGCAAATGACTTTGCCGCCAGACCATAGGACGTATAATAAGTCAGTCTCGTGACAACGCGATTCACAGCCTGTAACCGGATGTTTCAATCCACTGACAAACGGCACTCCGGTTTCTGACACGCCCAAGCCAGGACAGTGCGTCCCGAAGGCTTGGTGCTTCGTTTTCCTTCGACAGCAAATGAGCGTGCAAAAGCGCCCTGCGCCGGCACAGGTTCCCCCCCAAAAGAAAAAGGGATCCCGTTTGGCGAGATCCCTTGAGACGTTCCTTCAAGATCAGGCTCTGCCTGCGACACGGCCTGGCATTCAGCACGGCCAGGCAGGCTTGTGCCGATTATTCCGCAGCGACCGCCAGATCCCGGTGGGAGCGGCGGGCCCAGGGGCGCGTGCCTTCCGGGATTTCGTCGACGGTGCCGACCGGCTGCAGGTATTTGGTGACTTCGGGCCATTCACCGGCCTTCAGGGCTTTCAGGACTTCCGGCTTGGAAATCTCGAAGGTCGACACGCCGCAGCGGCGCGCCAGCGGCACCTGGTCGAGAATGTATTTTCCGATTGCGCGGATGTCGCCCTTGTACCCCATCTGCTCGCGCAGGATGCGGGCCGCGGAAAACCCTCGGCCATCGGAAAAGCTCGGGAAGTCGACAGCAACCAGAGCCAGCCGGTCCAGGTGTTTTTCGACCAGCTCGACATCGTCACCGGCTTCAATGATGACAGCGGTCTTGCCGTCACGGGCCAGAAACGCATTGGGATCGACGAGAAACACGGTCATCGGCACAAGCGCATCGCCCTCGACAGCAGTTCCGGTTTCGGTGTCTGTCCGAACCCAGGTTTCCTCGACGAAATCGCCGTCCTTGAAAATCGTTGCCATTCTTTGCGTCCTCAAAATCCTTTACCGGCTGCGGTCAGATGCCACTGCCGTCAACTTCCTTGCCATGGGTCGGCCAGTGAATGCCGCATTCCGTCTTGTCCTGTCCACGCCACCGTCCGGACCGTGGGTCCTCACCGGGGGCAACCTTGCTGGTGCAGGGCAGGCAACCGATGGACGGGTAGCCCTGCGCGACCAGCGGATGTGGCGGCAAATCGTGGGTCTTGGCATAGTCCAGAACTTCCGCGGCCGTCCAGTCCGCGAGCGGATTGACCTTCACCCGGCCTTCATCGATCTCGAAGAACTCCAGGCTGGAGCGACTTGCGCTCTGGAACCGTTTGCGGCCGGAGATCCAGGCTTCGAACCCGTTCAGGGCCTGAGCCAGCGGCACGACCTTGCGAATGTTGCAGCAAGCGTCCGTGTCGCTCATCCAGAGCATGCCCGCCGGATCTACCTTCGACAGTTCGTCCTTGTCCGGCTTCTGGGTCCGGACGTCGGTAAGGCCCAGCTTCTCGATAAGCTCGTCGCGGTAGAGCAGCGTTGCCGGAAACAGCTTCACGGTGTCGATGAAGATCACCGGTGTCGACGGATCGACCTGGGCGACCATATGCAGAAGCACAGCGGAATCGGCCCCGAAGCTGGAGACCATGGCAATGTCACCGGCAAACTGGTGACGGATGGCCGCTCTCAGAACGTCGTCCGCAGTTGCGTCTTCGAACTGGGCATTGAGGGCGGCGACTTCCGCCTGCAAGCCCAACTCCGGGTCAACACCCAGGCTGAATGTCTCATGCAGCGCCATAAAGAGCCTCCTTGAAGGGATCCTCCCCGACCCGGCGATAAGCTTCCAGGAAGGTCTCTTCTTTACCGTTCCGCAGGCCGAGATAGGTATCGACCAGCTTCTCGATGGCATCGACCACTTCTTCCGACGAGAAGCCGCGGCCGACGATTTCACCAATGGACGCGTTTTCGTTGGCAGAGCCGCCAAGCGTCACCTGATAGAATTCCTCGCCCTTCTTCTCCAGGCCGAGGATGCCGATGTGGCCGACGTGGTGATGGCCACAGGCGTTGATGCAGCCGGAGATCTTGATCTTCAGCTCACCGATTTCCGCCTGACGTTCCGCAGCACCGAACCGTTCAGAGATCCGCTGTGCTACCGGAATGGAGCGGGCGGTCGCCAGGGCGCAGTAATCCATGCCCGGGCAGGCGATGATGTCGGTGATCAAGCCGGAATTGCCCTCGGCGATTTCTGCTGCCACCAGCTGGTCGAACAGTGCCGGCAGGTCGTCCAGTTTCACATGCGGCAGGATCACGTTCTGCTCGTGACTGATACGGATCTCGTCATGACCGTATTTTTCGGCGAGGTCCGCGATCACGTCCATCTGCTTGTCCGACGCATCACCCGGAATGCCGCCGATCGGCTTCATCGACAGGGTGACAGAGGTATAGCCCGGCACCCGGTGCGGGTTGAGGTTATGAGCCACGAACTGCGCGAAGGCCGCATCCGACGCCTTGCGGGCCTCAACGGCATCCGAAGTGGCGTTGCCCACTTCCAGCGGAGGCGGTGCGAAATAGGCTTCGATACGGCGGACTTCCTCGTCCGGCAGACGCAGCACGCCGAAACGGATCTTTTCGAACTCGGCCTCGATATCCGCTTTCAGTTCTTCCAGACCGGTTTCATGAACCAGGATCTTGATGCGGGCCTTGTACTTGTTGTCGCGGCGGCCATAGCGGTTATAGACGCGCAGGATCGCTTCCGAATAGGCAAGCAGATCTTCCTCGGGCAGGAAGTCGCGCACCTTGCGGCCGATCATCGGCGTGCGGCCGAGACCACCCCCGACGAATACCACGAAACCGATCTCGCCGGCATCATTGCGGGTCAGCTGCAGACCGATGTCGTGCACCTGCACGGCGGCGCGGTCGTTTGGTGCGCCGGTGATGGCGATCTTGAACTTGCGCGGCAGGAACGAGAATTCCGGGTGCAGTGACGACCACTGGCGCAGGATTTCCGCATAGGGGCGCGGGTCAGCGATTTCGTCGGCGGCAGCACCGGCGAAATGGTCGGCGGTCACGTTGCGAATGCAGTTGCCGGACGTCTGGATGGCGTGCATCTCGACTTCGGCCAGTTCTTCCAGGATCTTCGGCGTGTCTTCCAGTTTGGGCCAGTTGAACTGGATGTTCTGGCGCGTGGTGAAGTGGCCGTAGCTCTGGTCGTAGGTGCGGGCGATATGCGCAAGCTTGCGCATCTGCCGGCCGTTGAGCGTGCCATAGGGAATGGCAACACGCAGCATGTAGGCATGAAGCTGCAGATAGAGACCGTTCATCAGGCGCAGCGGCTTGAACTCGTCCTCGGAAAGTTCCCCGGCCAGACGGCGGCGGACCTGATCCTTGAACTGCTCGGTACGCTGGTTCACGAAGCTCGCGTCAAATTCGTCGTAACGGTACATGTCTCAATCTCTCCTCAGCGGGCGCTGCCGTGAAAGGCGCTGCCCTGCCCTTGTTTGCTGTCTCAGGCGGAAACGGCCTGGGCCTGTTTGCCCAGTTCCGGATGGGTGGTCGGGCCGGTTGCACGGATTTTTTCGCGCAGGCGCACCGGAACGATGACGCCGTCTTCAACGGCCACGTCCATCTCGTAGACGCCGACGACTTTCTGGTTCTTTTCGGCCTCAAGGCCTTCTGCCAGAGCTTCGGCAACGGCTTCCTTGCCGTCATAAACCTTTGCCAGGGCAATGCGCTCGACCCAGGAACCGTTTTCCGCGAGCCAGACGACATCGCCGTTCAGAAGGCGGTTGGCGGTGATGACTTTCATGTGCGTCCACTCTCTTCAAATTCAGGCGGCAACGACCCGGGCGGCAAGCTGCGGCGCCAGGGGTTCGGCCTTGTCCATTGCGGCATGGCCCACGGCCTCACCGATCACGATCAGAACCGGTCCGTCGATCTCTGCGCGGTTCGACAGCACCGCGAGTTCGGACAGGGTTCCGGCAAATTGGCGTTCATCCGGGTGTGCCGCATTCTCGATCACGGCAACCGGCGTTTCAGGTCTCAGGCCTGCGCCGATCATCTTTTCGGCAACGGCTGCAGCCACGGACCGGCCCATGTAGACAGCCACCGTCGCGCCCTTGAGCGCGAGCCCCGCCCAATCCGGCAGGGTTTCCGACTTGGCATTGTGGCCGGTTGCGAAAACCAGGTTGGAGGCGACCCCACGCAAAGTGAGCGGGATCTGGGCCGAAGCTGCCGCAGCGAAGGCTGCAGTGACGCCGGGAACAATTTCAAAGCCGACGCCCCCTTCGCGCAGCGCGTCCATTTCTTCCGCCGCCCGGCCGAAGATCATCGGATCTCCTGCCTTCAGGCGAACGACCTTCAGTCCCTTGCGGCCAAGCTCGACGAGAAGCTCGCAGATTTCGGACTGCGGCACGGAATGAGCGCCCTTGCGCTTGCCGACGGAAATGCGCTCCGCGTCACGGCGGCCCATGGCAACGACATTTGCCGGCACCAGCGCGTCATGAACGATGACGTCGGCTTCCTGCAGCAGGCGCTGCGCGCGCAGGGTCAACAGGTCTTCCGCGCCCGGACCGGCACCAACCAGCCAGACAAAACCAGGCTCGTCCGCCATCGAATTCAACAACCGCTGCGCTTCAGAGCGGGCGACATCGGTCTTGCCGGCATAAAGATTGGTTGCGACCGAACCGGAGAAGAAGCGTGCCCAGAAGCTGCGGCGCAGCCCGCCGTCACGGATCACCTTGGTGGCGGCGTCGCGAAAACTCTCGGCGAGACGCGCCAGCTCGCCGGTGGAACGCGGCAGCATGGCTTCGATGCGTGCACGGATGTGACGCGACAGAACGGGACCGACGCCTGTAGATGTAATCGCCACCGCAATCGGCGCACGGTTGACCAGCGCACCGGTGTAAAAGTCGCAAAGCTCCGGCTTGTCGACGGCATTGACCGGAACACCCGCTTCACGAGCCGCATCGACAACCGCCTTATCGAGGTCCCAGTCTTCGCGGGCGGAGAACACCAGCGCAGCATCGTTCAGATGAGCTGGCCGGAAATCTTCGGCAAGATGCTCGGCCTCGAACCGGGTGACAGCATCCTGCAGGTCCGGCTCAATGGTTCTGGAAACAACCACGATCCGGGCATTGGTTTCGCCCAGGAGACGGACTTTCGCGGCAGCTTCGCCGCCGTGGCCCACAACAAGCACACGCCGGCCGGCCACCTTCATGAAGGCCGGGAACACATCGAGCCGGTCTTCCGGCTTTTTCAGTGTTTTCAGAGTGTCGCCGCTGCGGCTTGTCATCGTCAGGGTCTCCAGTCCCAGTTTGATGGGTTTAATGTAGTCGGACGCCCGGCCCAGCGCCGGGCACCGGATTTCAAAGCTGGAAACAGAAGCGGAATAGTTTTTTGCAATCGTCTGTTTTGACCAATTTCAATTCCCGGCTGCCTGCCCGGGGCGAGGCGCCGCAATGAAAACGAAAAGTCATGAAGCCTTTTGCGAAGAGCACCCTTCTTGCTGCCGCAGCGGAAATCACTTAGCCTTTCCAAATGGCTGGAACCGGCCGCTATGGCATCTGGGGGGGTATGATGCGTCTTGTTCACTTATTGGTTGCCGCAGGACTTTTGCTCCTCGGCGGCCTCGGAATTGGTCATGCTGCCGTCGTCGACAGTTTTCGTCTTGGCAGCTGGAACGGCAGTGCCTTTACAGACGATCAGACCGGCGCGTTTACGACCTGTGTCGCATCGGCAAGCTATCGAAGCGGCATTACGCTTTATGTGCAGGTCGACACCACCTACAACTGGGCCATCGGCTTTTCAGCCCCGCACTGGAACATGAAGGTGGGTGCGGATATTCCGCTTCAGTATCGCATCGACCGGGGCGCGTGGCAGAGCGGCGTTGCCAAGGCGACGTCCAAGGACCTGGCCCGCATGCAGATGCCGCAAGGCGGCTACATCATCACCCGGTTCCGACGCGGCCGGACCCTGTACGTACGGGACGGTACCTACGATTACCAATTCCGCCTGACAGGAACCTCCCGCCTGATGGCCCGCCTTGCCAAATGCGTTGAACGCAACATTGCCCGCCACGGCGCAGCACCCGGCACAGGTACAACCGCCGCAGCCAGCCCGCAAGGCGGCCTGGGCAATTCGGCACCGACCAATGAGAGCACACCGGCCACCAGCGCGGCTGCCGATCCGCAACTTGCCATCGAAGCCACCCAGGCTCTGTTCAACCTGATGGGCAGTGCGGGCATTTCCGGGCTGAAGCTGATTCCGGACGGCCAGCGCGAGGAAGACCTCAACGGCTTGTACGCGGTTGCCGCCGACGATGCCCGAACGCTTGTGGCGCATATCTTCCCGGTGGGCAGCTATCAATCGGAAGAAGAGCTCATGGCGATTGTTGTCGCCGACAGCCAGAAGGCTTGCACAGAAGGCCGATTTTCCTCCAGTTCGGAACGGATCAACGAGAACGGGAAAGCGATCTACACAAGCTATGCCAATTGCGAAGCAGGCGACTTCCATTTGATCGAACGCGTCGCCATCG
This sequence comes from Stappia sp. BW2, assembly GCF_008107695.1. GTDB lineage: Bacteria > Pseudomonadota > Alphaproteobacteria > Rhizobiales > Stappiaceae > Roseibium. Next base: position 1,319,195 of record NZ_VIRG01000066.1, read on the forward strand.
TTCCACGCAAGGCGGGCGGGGTCTTCATCTACGGTGTCGCGGATACCTATGTAGGCGAAGGCGGCGGTTCACCGGTCTCTCCACCTGAACTGACGGATGAGGACCTTTATTCAGCAGTTGCAAGCGCGGCGCAGTAATCCTCATGGGTTGGCACTGCAAACGCATTTCCACTTTTGTCATCCCTGCGTAAGTGGGTAGCCAAGAGTCACATCAGTCACTGTGCTGCGCAACAACCAATTTGCCGAATCCCGGCCATTTGCTGCGCTGCGAATAGGGGTGGCAGTCCGGAAACACGAAAACCCTCGCCCCGCCTTACCCCTTCATGAAGGCAATCGCGACTAGGGGAAACCCGAAGACGCCCGCGACGGCCAGTGTCCAGATGTCGAACAGCAGCATCGGCCTGCGATCGAACAGCGGGAACAGCAGCGATGATGCTGTGTAGACCGCGACCCAGGGCAGAGGCCCGTCAGTCGTCCGTTTCAATTTTGAGCGAATGGACCAGACGCCGCAGAGGCAACAGGCGGAGAGGGCCAGAAATACGTTTAAGCCGATAAACCAACTCAGAAAAACCGTGGCTAGAACAACTCCAGAGGCAACCAACACAAATTGCATTCCCTCTAGAAATTCATCTTTATTCGGGGAATTAAGGGCGAAAATCGAATTGGATTCTTTGTAAAAGGGCGGGTATCCCTGCAGCATTGTAAATGCACTGGCGAAATATAATACCGCCACATAAAATAAACTGTTGAATAAGTCTTTTGCCATGAGATTTTTATAGAGACTAAAACAAGAATGGACGGATCGGCTGCGGCCGATCCGTCCATCGTAAGCTAATTGCACTTCCTGTTCGTTACAACACTACTTCATCGCCTGCATCACGGACACGAAGTTCGCCACCGCAGCGCCACCCATGTTGAAGATGCCGCCGATTTCGGCGTTCTTGACCTGAATATCACCGGCGGTGCCGGTCAGCTGCATGGCGGTAAGCACGTGCATGGAAACACCGGTGGCGCCAATCGGATGGCCCTTGGCCTTCAGACCACCGGACGGGTTTACCGGCAGTTTGCCGCCCATTTCCGTCCAGCCTTCCAGCACGGCGCGGGCGCCCTCACCTTCCTTGGTCAGGCCCATGGCCTCATACTCGATCAGCTCGGCAACGGTGAAGCAGTCGTGAGTCTCAACGAAGGACAGATCGTCCAGCGCCAGATTGGCATCGCCGAGTGCCTGGCCCCAGGCCTTGGAACATCCTTCAAACTTCAGGATGTCGCGCTTCGACATGGGCAGGAAATCCTGAACGTGAGCAAGCCCGCGGAAGGCAACCGCCTTTTTCATGCCGAGCGCCGTTGCCGGATCGGTGAGAACCAGTGCGGCGGCGCCGTCGGATACCAGAGAACAGTCGGTGCGCTTCAGCGGACCGGCGACAAACGGGTTCTTTTCCGATTCCGCACGACAGAAGTCGAAACCGAGGTCCTTGCGCATCTGGGCATAGGGGTTGCCGACACCGTTCTTGTGGTTCTTCGCCGCGATCCTGGCCAGCGCATCGGACTGGTCGCCATACTTCTGGAAATAGGCATCTGCGATCTTGCCGAAGACACCGGCGAAGCCTGCCGGGATATCGCCTTCTTCCTTCAGGTAGGATGCTTTCAGCAGGTTCTTGCCGATTTCAGGTCCGGGCGTCGTGGTCATCTGCTCGACACCGACAACAAGTACGAAGCGGGCGTCGCCCGACGCAATGGCGCGCACGCCCTGATGGACGGCGGCAGAGCCGGTTGCGCAGGCGTTTTCGACACGGGTTGCCGGTTTGAAACGCAAGGCCGGATCGGCCTGCAGCACCAGAGAGGCGGTGAAGTCCTGCGCCGAAAAACCGGCATTGAAATGTCCGAGCAGGATCTCGTCGACATCTCCCGGCTCGATGCCGGCGTCCTTGATGGCATCGACCGCCACCTTGACGATCATGCTTTCAACTGTCTCTTCCGAATGCTTGCCGAAGGGCATGTGTGCCCAACCCACCATGGCTGCCGTCATGACACTTCCTCCAGGTTTTTTGCCCGCAAGAGGGAACAGGATTTCGGCCGGACCGCTGGCCCTGGCCTCAGCCCCTCCATCTTACGTAATTTCTGATTGCCTGGACAGTTCCAGCTTCCATGTTGCTTTGCAAGAAGAAACTGACCTAAACGTCATAACAAAATTTTTTCCTCTTTTATTTCTTTAACTTAACTGAATTAGTCCAAAGAGATAAAGCGGTCGCCAGCGGCGCTGCCGGCAGGGCGCTGCCTTACTGCGTTTTGCCAAGAAGGCGAGGCAGACGGTCATATGCCTGTCACTTAAGCGGTATAAGAAGAACGCGTTCCGGACAAAATCCTTTTTCGTTCCTTTTCAGTAGCTCCACCGGTCCTGCCTCGCAGGGCCGGTTTTTGCTTGTGCTTCCTGATTCCTGACATGCAGATGCGACGCAATTCACACATCGCTTACCGAAAGCGATTGCCGCGCGACTTTTTCATGACTGCTTACTTGACCTAAGAAGGCCCTGGATATAGCCATTCAAAGCGCTTTGAAAATCATACAACCGCTTCAGAAGCGGAACGGAGACACCCGGCAATGTTCGAAGAAGCCGAAACGGGCCTGGAGGCTGATGTGACAGCAAACTTGATCAAAGACCCGGATTGGTGGCGCGGAGCAGTGATCTATCAGATCTATCCGCGCTCCTTCAACGACACCAACGGCGATGGCATCGGCGACCTGAACGGCATCAGTGAGCGGATGGACTATATCGCCTCGCTGGGTGTCGACGCCATCTGGCTGTCACCCTTCTTCACTTCGCCGATGGACGACTTCGGTTACGATGTCTCCAATTACGAAGATGTCGACCCGATGTTCGGCACACTGGCCGATTTCGACCGGATGCTGGCCGCCGCCCATGCCCGCGGCCTCAAGGTGATCATCGATCTGGTGATTTCGCACACGTCCGACCAGCACCCCTGGTTTGTCGAGAGCCGCGCTTCCCGGGACAATGCCAAGGCCGACTGGTTCGTCTGGGCCGACGCCAAGCCGGACGGCACAGTGCCGACCAACTGGCTGTCGATCTTCGGTGGTCCGGCCTGGGAATGGGACGGCCGCCGGCGCCAGTATTACATGCATAATTTCCTGACCAGCCAACCGGATCTGAACTTCCATAACCCGGACGTTCAGGACGCGGTGCTGGGCGCGGCCAGGTTCTGGCTCGACCGGGGCGTTGATGGGTTCCGCCTCGATACGGTGAACTTCTATTTCCACGACGAGCAGCTTCGGGACAATCCACCGCTGGACGCGGCTGAAATGCCGTCCACCGTCGACCCGTCCAACCCCTACGGCTATCAGGATCACCTGTACGACAAGACCCGACCGGAAAATCTGGTGTTTCTGGAAAAGCTGCGGGCGCTGCTGGACGAATATCCGGGCACAACATCGGTCGGCGAAATCGGCGCCGATGGACAGGCGGTGGAGCTGACGGCCTCTTACACGGAAGCCGGCAAGCGGATTCACATGGCCTACAGCTTCGATCTTCTGACGCCTCAGCATTCGGCGCCCTACATCCGCAAGATCGTGGAAGAGATGAATGCCGGCATCGGCTCCGGCTGGGCCTCCTGGGCGCTGTCGAACCATGATGTGAAGCGGGTTGCCAGCCGCTGGGGGGAAGACCTGGACATCGCCCGGTTCGCACCGCTTGAAACCGCGCTCTGCGCTTCCCTGCGCGGCACGCCCTGCCTTTACCAGGGCGAGGAACTGGGGCTGCCTCAGGCCGATGTCCCGTTTGAGAAGCTGCAGGATCCTTACGGCATCCGGTTCTGGCCGGAATACAAGGGCCGCGACGGCTGCCGGACGCCGATGCCCTGGGTCAAGGACAACGGGAACGCAGGTTTCTCCGAAGCCGAACCCTGGCTCCCGGTCGCGCAGGATCACCTGGCCCTTGCCGCCTTCGAACAGGACAAGGATGAAACCTCCATCCTCAATCGCAATCGGGCCTTCTACGCCTGGCGGCAAATGCAGGACCCCTTGAAGAAGGGCGACATGGTGTTTCTGGACAGCCAGGACAACATGCTGGTCTTCACTCGCAGCCATCAGGATGAAACCGTTCTTTGCGCCTTCAACCTGGGCACCGATCCAGCCACCATCACGTTGAGCGGACTTGAGCTGGAAGACCTCGAGGCGCCTGGCTTCAGCGGCACGCTGAAAGGGGACACGATTACGCTTCAGGGGCTCGATGCTCTGTTTGCCCGCGTAAAATCCTGATTTCCTGCCTTCAATTCAGGCTCCGGCACGGCTAAATAGTCGCGCCGGAGCTTTTCCGGCCAAACGCTCACAGCAAAGCCGGACCGTTCATGACCGACCGCCTGCCCCTCTCCGTTTTCATCATTGCCCGTGACGAGGCCGACCGGATCGCCCGGCCGATCGAAAGTGTCATCGGCTGGGTGGACGAGGTCATCGTCATCGACAGCGGCTCAAGCGACGAGACCGTCGCCGTGGCCGAAAAGCTCGGGGCGCGGGTCGTTTACAACGACTGGCCCGGCTACGGCCCGCAGAAGCGTTTTGGCGAAGACCTGTGCCGCAACGACTGGCTGCTCAACCTGGACGCCGACGAAGAGGTGACTCCGGACCTTGCCGCTGAAATCAAGGCCAAATTCGCAGACGGGAGCTACACGGACGCCGACGGCTGGCGCATCATGATCCGCGATCTATATGCCCATGAAACCACCCCAGCCCCCTGGGCTTACGGCTACCACCAGATCCGCCTCTACGACCGGCGTAAAGGCCGGTTCTCCGCCTCGACAGTGCATGACACGGTGCGCCCAGAGGAAGGCGCGCGCATCGCGAACCTTTCCGGCATCATGGCGCATCGGTCCATCCGTTCGCTGGAATTCCAGGTCGGCAAATACAATCGCTATTCGGGCATGCAGGTGGAAGACATGCGCGCCCGCGGCCGCAAGCTGCCCAAAAGCCGTCTTCTTACCGAATTTCCGGTGAGCTTCTTCAAGGCCTATTTCGTGCGCAAGTACCGCAAATACGGCTGGTGGGGCTTTATTCTGGCCATGAACTACGCCCACGCCCGCTTCCTGCGCGTTGCCAAGGCCTATGAGGCGGAGTTGCTGGACAAGTCCAGGACAGACTGACGTTTCCGCCCGGTTCCCAGGCGACGTCTCCCGTCACTTCCCGGTTTGAACAATGAGGAGAGGACGGGCAGGAGACAACAGTGTTACCGTGTCGTCTCCGTTCCACTCAGGCTGTGTCGCTCAGAACCTCTTCCGGGGCCAAATGACGTTCGACGCGGATAGGCTGGCGAACACCTGCAGCCTGGTTGAAATGCTCCAGCCGCCGGATGGTGGTTGGCGTCAGCATATGTCCGCGGGACAGAACCAGTTCGTGGCCGGTTTCGGTGAGCGCGTCATCGATCAGCACATCACCTGGCCGCAGCGAGCGGATGTAGCATTCAGCAATGAGCTTCTTGCGTTCTTCCGGAACGTTGTCCAAAAACGTGTCCTTGGCCAGCTCCAGCAACATCGGATCATATTTGCGCTTGTTGATGGTCAGGGCTTCGAAGGCGGCGGCGTCCGGGCCGCTTTCCGGGCTGGCATACCAGAGATCCGTCAAAAGCTTCAGGATGCGGGCGATCATCGGGATTTCCTTGCCCGTCGGCCCATCCTTGGGGAAACCCGACCCGTCGAAGCCACGGCCTGACAGGTACAGATATTCCGATACTTTCTCCAACTGCGGTATGTTCTTCAACAGATCCCGGGTCTGAACCGGGGATTTGTCTAGAATGGTGCGTTCCTGCTCGCTGAGGCTGCGGGCAGTGCGGTAGCGGGCGATGATCTGTTTCGGCAACAACGCCTCGCCGAGCGGTGACAACATCACCGACATCTCCAGCTCCCAGGTTTTTTTCATCCCCAGGCGCTTGGCCAGCCGCAATGCCTGTTTGCGGACGGTGCTCGTGCGGCGGAAGGCTTCCGGGTGGAACAGCGCCAGCATATCGATGAGCAGCTTGATCGACCCGGCCAATGTGCGTTCCAGCAGCGCCCGGTCCTTGGCGAGTTGAATATGGTGGGCAAGCGCCGTTTCCATGGCGCTGGCCAAGTCCGCCGGCCGGCACGGCTTTTCCAGATACAAGAAGGCATGGCCTTCGTTCAGGGTTTTCTTGATAGCCTCGGCCGAGGTTTCCCGGGTCAGCATGACCCGTGCGGCCTGAGGAGCAACGGTTTCGGCGGCCCGGAGAAAAGCTGTTCCGCCACGACCGGGCAGATTAAAACTGGAAAAAATGACAGCTGCGCCATTGTTTTGCTTCAGAAACTTTAAGGCAGATTCTGTCTCTGAAAAGCAAACAATTCTCATGTGGGTGCCAAACAGGCGTTCAAAGCCCGTCTGAACCTCTTTATCCGGATCGGCAACGACTGCCAGGTCCGTATTTTTTTCCATTCCCGGCTCCCATCTCAAGAAGCAGTCCTGCAAGAAAGACTTCCGCAGGTATGCCCGCCCGAAGATAGTCTCATGAGACTGATAACAAATACTTGCAGTAATCCGAGACTATGGCCCCCATCCTGTCGAAAATCCGGTGTGGTCTTCGCGCCCTGCCTTGAACTATAAGGCCGCATGTTTGACGTCCTGATTGCCGGCGCCGGTCCGGCCGGCCTCTTTGCCGCGGAGCGCCTTTCCGAAAAAGGGCATAGCGTTGTGGTGATCGACCGCATGCCCTCACCCGCGCGCAAATTTCTGATGGCTGGCCGCGGCGGCCTGAACCTGACCCATAGCGAAGATCTGACGGCCTTTCTGGCACGCTACCGGCAGGCCGAAGCCTTTCTGACGCCCCTCATCCAGGACTTCCCGCCAGAGGCGTTGAGAAACTGGTGCGAAGGGCTGGGCGAAGAAACCTTTGTCGGCAGCAGTGGGCGGGTGTTCCCCAAATCCATGAAGGCCTCTCCCCTGCTGCGGGCCTGGCTGCGCCGGCTGGACGGGAACGGCGTCCGCCTGCTGGCACGGCGCGCATTGGGCGGCATCGAAGGAAATGGACCGCTTCAGGTCTTCACCTTCAATGGAAATCCCGAGGAAAAGGCCAACGGGACCGGCGACACGCCACCTCTTTCCGCACGCGCCTGCCTGCTGGCACTGGGTGGCGCGAGCTGGCCGAAACTCGGCTCCGATGCCGCATGGGTGCCGCTGCTGCAAGAGCACGGCATCCGCATCAACCGGTTTCAGCCGGCAAATTGCGGCTTTCAGACCGGCTGGAGCGATTTTCTGAAAGAGCGCTTCGCCGGAACGCCGCTGAAGCGTATTGCCCTTTGCCATGACGGCAAGAGGGTGCCGGGAGAGGCGGTCGTGTCTGCCCAGGGCCTTGAGGGAGGCGCCATCTACGCCCTCTCCGCCGAACTGCGCGAAGCCATCAACCGGACCGGCTCGGCGTCGCTGGAGATCGACCTGCGGCCGCAGTCCAGCGTGGACGAACTGGCGGCAAAACTATCAAGACCTCGCGGCAAGCAGTCCGCAGCCACCTTCCTGAAGAAGACCCTGCGGTTGAGCCCGTTGGAACTGGCGTTGCTGCACGAAACCGGGGACATCCCTTCGGATGCCGAAAGCCTTGCGCAGCGCATCAAGTCTGTTCCCGTTACCCTGAACGCCCCCTACTCCATCGACCGGGCGATATCGTCTGCGGGCGGCATTGCGCTGGACGAACTGGATGACGGGCTGATGCTCAAGAAACTGCCCGGCGTCTTCGCAGCCGGTGAAATGCTGGACTGGGAAGCCCCGACGGGCGGTTATCTGCTGCAGGCCTGTTTTGCGACGGGTGCCCGCGCAGCTGACGGCATTGCAGCCTATCTTCAAAGCTCAAAAAAGGAGCAAACAACATGACCGTGCTCTACATTGATGCAGACGCCTGCCCGGTCAAGGACGAAGCCGTGCGAGTGGGGGAGCGCCACAATGTGCAGATCAAATTCGTCTCGAACAGCTGGATGCGGCTTCCCGAAGGCGATCTGATCGAACGGGTGGTTGTGCCCGAAGGGCCGGATGAAGCCGACAACTGGATCGCGGAACGGGCCGTGGCAGGCGATGTGGTGGTGACCGCCGATGTGCCGCTCGCGGCGCGCTGCGTGAAAACCGGCGCTCTTGTTATCGGCCCGACGGGCAAGCCGTTCCGCGAGGACGCCATGGGCATCCGCCTTGCCATGCGCGATCTCAACACGCATCTGCGGGAAATCGGCGAGATCCGCGAAAGCGGCCCGGGCTTCACCAAGGCCGACCGCTCGCGCTTTCTCAATCAGCTTGAAACCACGATGCGCGCGGCAAAACGCATATCCTCCTAGGCAGCGGGCCTTTGCCTGACGGCCATGAGAGACCTTATGGCACCCAAACGAAAAACTCCCTGCAAGGTGGGAGGAGAACCTTGCAGGGAGTGGCCGGTGGCCTTTTCGGGCCGGTTGCATCCGGCGAAGCGGAGACTGCCTTACTGGCAGAAGCGGTACTGCCCGGAGTAGGACAGGAAGTAACCGGTGTTCGGGTTGAACGAACGGTACTTGCGGCTGCAGTAGTTGTACCAGGCCGGGCTCCAGGGAGCTGGACGGTAGACGACCGGGGCCGGGGCCGGAGCCGGATAGTAGGCCGGCGGGGCCGGGTAATAGGCCGGCGGCGGAGCAACATAGCGCGGCTGGGAAAGAGCCGAGCCGAGAATTGCACCGGCGGCGAGACCGCTGGCGACGCCGACGCCAACCTGCCAACCCTTGGCGGCATGGGCAGGTGTTGCCTGAGAGGTCAAAGTGATGCCAGCAACGAGAGCCAGCGCGGAGGCGGTAACTGCGAACTTCTTGAACATGACGGTATCCCTTCCTGTCTCTTGAGGCCCTGCTGTCCGCCTCAACTCATGAAACGAAGATAACCCGCCCCCCGGCCGGGCTCTGTGACTGGTGTCACAAGCTGTCACTTTGTCATCTGAACACGATTTACCGGCTTTATGGCCTCGGTTTGGCAACTGCAAAAATCTTTCGCTTGCCGTAGGGCCCGGCTGGACCTACATTATTGTCCATCGGTACGCGTTGTGCCGTACGGGACTGACGAAAGACCCGGTGAGACTGACTTCGGCAGGGCTCCATCAAGCGCTGCTCTGAATTTCCAAGCTTTCCGTTTCTTGTTGACTTCTCGTTTATCCGCGCCTGCCGGAAACGGGATGGCGCATCCAACCTGCGGAAAGGTTTCTCCATGCGCGAGAACGGCACCATTAAATTCTTCAACCATGACCGTGGCTTCGGCTTCATCACTCCGGAAAACGGCTCCAAGGACGTCTTCGTTCACATCACCGCTTTCGAGCAGGCCGGTATCGGAACGCCCGTCGAAGGTGCGAAGATCTCCTTCGTCGCAGAAGACGATCGTCGCGGCCGCGGCAAGCAGGCTGCTCAGCTCGAGCTGCTCTAAGGTATCAGACTGCAGCCACCGTCTGCGGACGGCTGGCGCGGATTGACCAATGAAAAACGGGGCCCTGCGGCCCCGTTTTTTGTTCTGTTTTGCGGCGTGGCAGCCAGTCTTCTAATGCGCTTGCCCGCAGTCTAATATCCGTCCTCTCCCTTAGGAGGGCCTTCAGGTCCGTCTCGAAGGATGGGCCGCACGCACCGAACAAGCCGCCCACCCTTCGAGACAGCGCTTACGCGCTTCCTCAGGATGAGGGCCACCGGGTTGAACCGCCTTCGTTTTGCCCCGCATGCCTTACGCCATGCAGTCCAGCAGCTCCTTCTCGCCGATGACGCCGACAATGGAGCCTTTTGCCTTCACGACAACGGGATCCTTGCTGGATCTTTTCAGCTTTGCGACTTCGCGGACCGAGGCTTCGGTTTCGCAGGTCAGCCCGCTGGCAAGCGAGCCCGGCAAGCTGCCGGGGGGCACCATGATGTCGCGTGCGCGCAGCACGTTCAGCGGGTTCATGTGGCTGACGAATTCGGCAACATAGTCTGTTGCCGGTGACTTGACGATCTCCTGCGATGTGCCGAGCTGGATGACGCGCCCGCCTTCCATGATCGCGATGCGCGAACCGATCTTGGCCGCTTCATCGAGGTCGTGGCTGACGAAGATGATCGTCCGGTTGAGTTCCTTCTGCAGATCAAGCAGCTCGTCCTGAAGCTTGTCGCGGATGAGCGGATCGAGAGCCGAGAACGGTTCATCCATCAGCAGAAGCGGTGCATCGGTCGCAAAGGCACGGGCCAGGCCGACACGCTGCTGCATGCCGCCGGAAAGTTCGTGGACGTGCTTTTCACCCCAGCCGTTCAGGCCGACCAGCTTGAGCTGGGCCTCGACCTTGGCCGCCCTCTCCTTGGCTGGCATGCCGGCCAGCTCCAGGCCGAAGCCGACATTCTCCGCCACCGTGCGCCACGGCAGAAGACCGAATTGCTGGAACACCATGCCGATCCGGTGCCGGCGGAGTTCGCGCAGGTCGTTTTCCGGGCAGGTTTCGGGATTGACGTAGCGTGCGCCGTCATGAACCTGCACTTCGCCCCGGATGACCGGGTTAAGGCCGTTCACGGCACGAAGCAGCGTCGACTTGCCCGAGCCCGACAGGCCCATCAGCACGATCACTTCACCTTCGTAGATGTCGAAGGTGGCACCGGCAACACCCAGAATCTGACCGGTCTCTGCCTGGATTTCCTGTCGGGTCTTGCCGGCGTCAATCAAAGGCAAGGCCGAACGGGGCTTTTCACCGAAGACGATGTCGACTTCCTTGAAGGAGACGACAGGCATCATGGTTGTATCGCTCATTTCTTGTTGCCTCCAGACGGTGTGCGGAAGAAACGGTCGAGAACGATGGCGATCAGGACAATGCAGACGCCCGCCTCAAAGCCGAGCGCGACGTTTGCCGTATTCAGCGCACGCAGCACCGGAACCCCGAGACCGTCGGCAGCAACAAGCGCGGCGATCACGACCATCGACAGGGACAGCATGATTGTCTGTGTCAGTCCCGCCATGATCTGCGGCATGGCGTAGGGCAACTCGATTTTCCAGAGCATCTGGGAATTCGTCGCTCCGAACGCCTTTCCGGCTTCCAGGAGCGAGGTTGGCGTTGACGACACACCGAGCTGCGTGAGCCGGATTGGCGCGGGAATGGAAAAGATCACCGTTGCGATCAGGCCCGGCACCATGCCGAGCCCAAACAGAATGAGCGCAGGGATCAGGTAAACAAAGGTGGGCAGCGTCTGCATCAGATCGAGTATGGGACGCAGAACCGCGTAAAAGCGCGGATGATGTGCTGCAAGAACGCCGGTCGGCACACCGATAGCCATGCAGACAAGCGTGGAGGCGATGACCAGGGCCAGGGTTTCCGTGGTCTCTTCCCAGTACCCCTGATTGATGATGAGCAACAGGGCGACCGCCACAAGGGCTGCAAACGATATTGTGCGGTGAACGAAATAGGCCAGCGCGACGAAAATGGCGACCATCACCAGAGGATGCGGTGCCTGGAGCACCCACAGGATCCCGTCGATGATCGTCAAGAGGAAGGCGGAAATTCCGTCGAACAACCAGTAAGCGTTGTCGGTAAGCCAATCGACCCCGGCTTTCGCCCAACTGCCGATCGGGATCTTTTCTTCAGTCAGCCACTCCAACGTGAGCCCCCTTGTGAAACCTGTTGCCACCAAAAAGAACGCCGTCGCGAGCGACGGCGTTCACTTCACAAGAGACGTTAAAGTCCAAGAGCGCTCTTGACGGCTGCGAAGCTGTCGCCGCCATCAAAGGTCTTCACGCCGACGAGCCAGTTTTCGAAGGTTGCCGGATGCTCCTTCAGCCAGGCGGCTGCCGCCTTGTTGGGATCCTCGCCATCGGTCAGGATCGCGCCCATGATCTCGTTTTCCATCGGCAACGAGAATTCCAGGTTCTCCAGCAGCTTGCCGACATTCGGGCATTCCTGAACGTAACCGGCACGCACGTTGGTGTAGACGGTGGCGCCGCCGTAGTTCGGGCCGAAAATGTCGTCGCCGCCTTCAAGATACTTCATGTTGAAGTTGGCATTCATCGGGTGCGGTTCCCAGCCGAGGAAGACGATGTCCGCGTCGCGGCGGTTCGCGCGGGCGACCTGCGCCAGCATGCCCTGCTCGGAGGATTCCACCACTTCGAAGCCTTCCAGGCCGAAGAGGTTTTCGTCGATCATGCCGATGATCAGGCGGTTGCCGTCGTTGCCCGGCTCGATGCCATAGATCTTGCCGTCGAGATCGTCCTTGAACTTGGCGATGTCCTGGAAGCTCTTCAGGCCTTTTTCATAGGTGTAATCCGGAACGGCCAGCGTGTATTTCGCGCCTTCCAGATTGGCACGGACCGTTTCGACGGAGCCGTCCTCACGGTAATTCTTGATGTCGCCTTCCATGGTCGGCATCCAGTTGCCGAGGAAGACGTCGATGTCCTTGTTCTTGAGCGACGCATAGGTCACCGGCACGGACAGGAGCTTGACGTCCGGCGTGTAGCCGAGTGCTTCCAGCACGACTGAGGTTGCGGCAGTGGTTGCCGTGATGTCGGTCCAGCCGACGTCGGAGAAGCGAACCGTCTGGCAGCTTTCCGGATCGTTTGCCAAGGCGGTTCCCGTGAGCATCAGCCCGAGCGCCAGGCCTCCAGCGAGTTTCGCTGCAATTTTCATGTGTATGCCTCCTGTGGAAAGTCTGATTTCTTGTTCTTCTGCGGTGCGAAGGGTGTCTTTCAGGTTCTAACGCCCTCAGTTTCCCCTGCCCACAGCCTGACTAACTTAGATCCAAACATCCACCGGAAAAATTTGCAAGTTTTCATTGATTGATTGATCAATTAAAAATAAAACCTGAGTGTGAGATGAACCAGGCAAGGGTCCGGAAAAGGCTGTGGGGGAGGCTAGTCCTTCGCCTTGACGCAGTTGCACGATGACCGTGACGATCGGAACCCGGATTTGTGCTTGGCTGGAATTGCCATCGTCAGACTATCGGTCGAAAAGCTGATCTGAATTCTTCTCTCACCCTGTAATGGAGGTCGAAATGCCCAAGGTCGGAATGGAAGCAGAGCGGCGGCGCAGCCTGATTGACGCCACGGTCGATGCCATACACGAACGTGGCTACAGCGATGTAACCATGGCGCAGATCGCCAAGCGGGCGGGTGTCTCCGGCGGACTTGTGCATCACTATTTCGGTTCCAAGGACCAGTTGCTGGCCGCCACAATGCGCCATCTGCTGACCGAACTCGGCCTCGCCATCCGCGAAAACCTGAGAAAGGCGGAAACTCCGCGTGAACGGATCTCCGCAATCATTTCCGGCAACTTTTCGGTCGATCAGTTTCGCCCGGCAGTGATCGCGGCGTGGCTGGCCTTCTACGTCCAGTCGCGCACCACCGACAGCAACAGCCGTCTTCTGAACATCTATGCCGCGAGGCTCGCCTCGAACCTGACCCACAACCTGCGTGCCTTCATGCCCCAGGACGAGGCCCGGCGCATTGCAGAGGGCACCGCATCCATGATCGACGGGGTCTGGATCCGGCAAGCGCTGCGCGACGGCAAGACCGACCGCGCGGCCGCCATCGCTCTGGTCGAAGACTATGTGGAAACCCAGATTGCCGTCCACGAAGGGCGCAACAGCAAGAATTGAGCAACTAGGACCAACATGAGCGACCAGTTCGACTTCATCATTGTCGGGGCAGGATCCGCCGGCTGCGCCCTGGCGTATCGCCTGTCGGAAGACCCGAACAACAGGGTGCTTGTGCTGGAATTCGGCGGAACGGACGCCGGTCCGCTCATCCAGATGCCGGCTGCCCTGTCCTATCCGATGAACATGCCGCTCTACGACTGGGGCTATGTCAGCGAGCCGGAACCGCACCTCGGTGGCCGGCGTCTGGCCACACCGCGCGGCAAGGTTATCGGCGGGTCGTCTTCCATCAACGGCATGGTCTATGTGCGTGGCCACGCCTGCGACTTCGACACCTGGGAAGAGATGGGTGCGAGCGGCTGGGGCTATCGCCACGTATTGCCTTACTACAAGCGCCAGGAACACAGCCATGGTGGCCAGGAGGGCTGGCGCGGGACCGAAGGTCCGCTGCATGTCCAACGCGGCACGAAGTGGAACCCGCTGTTCGACGCCTTCAAGACCGCTGGCGAACAAGCCGGATATGGCGTGACCTCCGACTACAACGGTGAACGTCAGGAAGGCTTCGGCGACATGGAAATGACGGTCCATCGCGGCCGCCGCTGGTCCGCCGCCAACGCCTATCTGAAACCGGCCCTCAAACGTGGCAACCTGACCCTGGTGAAGGGCGCCCTGGTGCGCCGGGTCCTGATCGAGGACAATCGCGCAGTCGGCGTGGAATTCGGAACCGGTAGCGAAGTCCGCGAAGCCAGGGCCGCCCGCGAGGTGATCCTGTCGGCTTCCTCCATCAACTCGCCGAAGATCCTGATGCAGTCGGGCATCGGCCCGGCGGCACATCTGGCTGAAATGGGGATCGATGTCGTGGCCGACCGGCCCGGCGTTGGCGCCAACCTTCAGGACCATCTGGAGCTTTATCTTCAGCAGGCTTGCACCCAGCCGATCACGCTCTACAAGCACTGGAACCTGATCTCCAAGGCGGTGATCGGGGCGCAGTGGCTGTTCCTGAAACAGGGCCTAGGCGCCTCGAACCAGTTCGAGAGCTGCGCCTTCATCCGCTCCAAGGCTGGCGTGAAATATCCGGACATCCAGTATCACTTCCTGCCCTTCGCCGTGCGTTACGACGGCCAGGCGGCCGCGGAAGGCCATGGCTTCCAGGCCCACGTCGGGCCGATGCGGTCCAAGTCACGCGGCCGGATCAAGCTGACCTCCAGCGATCCAAAGGCCAAGCCGTCGATCCTGTTCAACTACATGTCTCACGAAGACGACTGGGAAGACTTCCGGACCAGCATTCGTCTGACCCGCGAGATCTTCGGCCAGGAAGCCTTTGCTCCCTATCGCGGCAAGGAGATCCAGCCGGGAGATAAAGTGCAAAGCGATGAGGAGCTCGACGGCTTCATTCGCGAACACGTGGAAAGCGCCTATCACCCCTGTGGCACCTGCCGGATGGGGGCCAAGGACGATGCCATGGCCGTGGTCGATCCGGAATGCCGGGTCATCGGTGTCGATGGCCTGCGTGTCGCCGACAGTTCCATCTTTCCGCAAATCACCAATGGCAATCTGAATGCGCCCTCGATTATGGTCGGGGAAAAGGCATCGGACCATATTCTGGGCAAAACCCCGCTTCCCGCGTCAAACCAGGAACCGTGGATCCACCCGGAGTGGGAAACAAGCCAACGCTGACCTCTGGCACAGCAGATCACTGACAAACCAGGGCAGACACAAATCAAGGAGCCAACCCATGCGCGCCCAACCGCAAGCGTCCCATTATGTCGGCGGCTCATATGCCGAGAGCCAGAGCGGCACACCTTTCGACTCGCTGTATCCAGCAACCGGTGAAGCGATTGCCCGGCTTTACGCCGCCGATGATGCGGTGATCGAAGCAGCCATCCGCTCCGCCCGCGAGGGTCAGAAGATCTGGGCGGCGACGCCTCCTGCCGAGCGCGGCCGCGTGCTGCGCCGGACGGCAGAGATCCTGCGCGAGAAAAACCGGGACCTTTCCATTCTGGAAACGCTGGACACCGGCAAACCCTTGCAGGAAACCCTCATCGCTGACGCTGCCTCCGGGGCCGACTGCCTGGAGTATTTCGGCGGCCTGGCGGCGACACTCACCGGCGAACATATCGATCTGGGCGGCTCCTTTGCCTATACCAAGCGCGAACCGCTCGGCATCTGCTTCGGCATCGGCGCCTGGAACTATCCGATCCAGATCGCGTGCTGGAAATCCGCCCCGGCCCTTGTTTGCGGCAACGCCATGATCTTCAAGCCGTCGGAAGTCACCCCGCTGAGCGCCCTGAAGCTGGCGGAAGCCTTTACCGAAGCCGGTCTGCCGGACGGCGTCTTCAACGTGTTGCAGGGCTTTGGCGACGTCGGCGCGAAGCTGGTGGCTCACCCGGCCATCGCCAAGATTTCCCTCACCGGCTCCGTTCCCACGGGTGCAAAGGTGGCCGCGCTTGCGGGCGAACACCTGAAGAAGACAACGCTGGAACTTGGCGGCAAGTCACCGCTGATCGTCTTTGACGACGCGGACATTGAAAACGCCGTGTCCGCCGCCATCAACGCCAACTTCTACTCAACCGGTCAGATCTGCTCCAACGGCACGCGCGTGTTCGTTCACGAAGCAATCAAGGAAGCCTTCCTGATGCGGCTGGCGGAACGCACGGCCAAAGCGGTGCTGGGTGATCCGCTGGACGAGGAAACCAACATCGGCCCGCTGGTTTCCAAACAGCATCTCGACAAGGTGCTCCACTACATGCAGATCGGCCAGGAAGAAGGCGCGCGTCTGGTCTGTGGCGGCGGCACGGCCTCGGTCTCCAGCTTCCCGGATGGCTATTTCGTGCAGCCCACCGTCTTTGCCGACGTGAAGGACGACATGCGCATTGCCCGCGAGGAGATTTTCGGCCCGGTGCTGAGCGTTCTCGACTTCACGGATGAGGACGATGTCGTCGCACGCGCCAATGACACGGAATTTGGTCTTGCCGCAGGCGTTTTCACCAAGGACATTCAGCGGGCACACCGGGTGATCGACCAACTGCAGGCCGGAACCTGCTGGATCAACACCTACAACCTGACCCCGATCGAAATGCCTTTCGGCGGCTACAAGAAGTCGGGCATCGGCCGCGAAAACGGCCATGCGGCAATCGAGTACTACAGCCAGACCAAGAGCGTTTACGTGGAAATGGGTGGCGTCGAGGCGGCGTTTTAACGCGCCACCTTGCCATGAGTCAGACACTCTTCTTCGGGGAGCCGCACACGCGGCTCCTCATTTTTCGAAGAATGTCCTGAAGGTCTGCCAGTGTGTGCGATACTCCAACCTCATCCTGAGGAAGCGCGCAGCTCTGTCTCCAAGGATACATCAATCTTGGCGTTCTCCCGTTCGCCCGTTTCTCCCGAGTCGTGCGAACGCATTTTCTACCAATCGGTATTTTGCCGATTGAATTTTGATCGTCGGCGCCCGAGATATTAGTTTAATCCGTGTCACGGAGCCCCGATGAACAAAGCTTTCCTGGATCCCGCCCCGCGCAGCTATGCGCCCCATGTCTATCTGATTGCCCGCTCCCGGCGGGGGCCTTCCTGTGCGCCGGAAACACTCAGTATCGAGCAACTGAATTCGTGGCTGCTGCACGAGGCAACACGGATCGACAATGTCATGCTGATGTTCGAGGAGTTCATGTGGCGCTGCAAGGCCGCCGGCATTGCCTTTGACCGGGCAACGCTGCACATCGGGACGCTTCATCCCCGCGTCGTCGGCTTTTCCTGGGTGTGGAACAGCCAGGACAAGTTCTGCGACGAGGTGGCCGCAGATGCCAATGCGTCAAAATCTGAAGCCTTCACCCGTAATCCGCTGTCTCACGTCATAAACGAAGGCCAGATCATCAGGGTCGACCTGGAAAGTGACAAGGGCGCGAATTCCGCCCCCTTGATGCGTGAACTCGCCGATCAGGGTTACACGGCCTATATCGCCTTGCCGCTCAGTTCCTCGCACGAAAAACACAATGCCATGACCCTGGCGACCCGCAAGCCAGGAGGCTGGTTGCCGGAGGAAAAAGATCCGATCCGCAATCTGATCGATCTGCTGGCACTCCATATCGAGCGTCACATCGTCCAGCGGATTGCCCGCAATGTTGCCGAGACCTACCTCGGACCCATTGCAGGGCAGCGCGTGCTGGACGGTGAGATCAAGCGCGGCGACGGCGAGGCGATCACGGCCGTTGTCTTCATGGCAGACATGCGCGGCTTCACCCAACTGGCCGACAGGCTCAGCGGGCCGGAAGTCACCTCAATTCTCAATGCCTATTTCGACCGGGTGTCGGATGCCGTGCTCAACCACGGTGGGGATATCCTGAAGTTCATGGGCGACGGCATTCTTGCCGTGTTCGATCAGAAAACACTCGGCGAAAAGGCAGCAGCGAATGCGGCGATGAAGGCCGCCAAGGCAGCACTTAAGGCTATCGACGCGTTGAACCGCAATCCGCCCGAAGAGCTTCCGGATCCGGTTTACTGGCACCCGCTAAAGATCGGTATTGGCCTTCATCGGGGAGAGGTCTTTTTCGGCAATGTCGGCGGCGAAGAACGGCTCGACTTCACCGTGATTGGACGCGCGGTCAACGAGACCAGTCGCGTGGAATCCCTTTGCAAGCCCCTCGGTCGCGCTCTGCTTCTGACAGAACCGGTGCGGAACGCTCTGTCCGGCGACCTTCAGACCGACCTCAGCGCCATGGGCGAACACGCCCTGCGCGGTGTCGGCAAACCTGTGGCGATTTTCGGGGCCTGAGTTCAACCAATTTTACCTGGAGTGACTGGAACTTCAGGCGCGTCGCCCTCCCCTTTTGTGGGAGCGAGGAGCGGTGGAGGTTCTTGATGAGAACTGGCGGCAAGTTTGGAATCGCCGTTCAGCCGCTTCCCCAACCCTTCCCCACAAGGGGGAAGGGACCACGGCCGGGAAAAATCACTTCGTCAAAATCAGTTTGCCCTGCTTGGTGATGGACAAACGGTAGGTTTCGTTGTTGTGGCGGATCTCGATCTGGCGCTGACCACTGAACAGGTCGCGGGTATCGAGTTCCGATTTCGTCTCCCGTGGCGGCTTTGCCGCAAAGGCGCGCGAGGCGCGGCTGCTGGAACCCAGGGAGAGGCGGTGCTTCTGGCTGTTGGCGGTTGGTGTCATAGCGCGCATTCGGTCCTTGGCCTTTTTTCGCTCCTGAAACTGGTCAAATTTCAGCTTGTTAAAGGAGCAGTGGGACATCGAAATTAAAAGATGAGTTTCCAACTCAACTTTATACTTGACACTCATACTCAAGTTTTCCTATCAAGGCAATGCCTGATCGAAACGGAACCGGAAATCGCGTCCTCTGGTTTCGGACTAGACAGGCCCTCCGGGAGACCGGAGTGACAAATGCCAGGCCAGCCAACCGCCCTCTCCTCTCCCTCAGCGGCAAGCCAGCCCGGCCTTTTCTTAAGTCCCCGCCCGCGCATGATGCGTGCCGTGACCGACCTTTCCCCGACATGCTGAAACAGATCGCCCCCGCAGCGAGAGCCTGCGTCAGCTTCTCCTTGCGCCAGAGGCCTCTCTTCCAGCCGGCGACCCGGGCCATCACTCGCTGAACTTCCCCTAGCCCAAACAAAAAAGGCGCCGACCGGTTGGTGGCGCCTTCGAAAACTTGATGAACCGGGAACCCCTTACGCGTTGGCCGCGATCGGAGTCTTGGTCATATCGATCTTCAGGAGATCGCGCATGCCGAAGCGGTCTTCCGATAGGTCGGCAATCGATTTGCCGTCCAGCACTTCCATGAACGCTTCCAGCGCCTCATGCAGCAGGCCGTTGAAGCCGCAGGACATGATGAGCGGGCAATCCTTGCGGCCGCTGTCGAAACATTCCGCAAGCAGGAAGCTCTCTTCAGCGGCGCGGACAACCTCGCCTACCGAAATATTCTCTGCCGGGCGTGCCAGCATGACCCCGCCGTTCCGGCCACGAATGGTCTTGATCAGATTTGCATCGACCAGGACTTTCATGATCTTGAACAAGTGGGTTTCAGACATGTCAAAGCTGGCCGCGATATCCGCGACCTTGCTCGGTTTGTCGGGGTTCACGGCGCAGTACATCAGCGCGCGAACGGCATAGTTTGTCTGTTGTGTCAAACGCATGCATTAGATATGAGGCGCGCGCCCTGAAAGGTCAATTCAAAATTTGAATGTAGGAGGAGACTTTTTGCCAGAATCGGCCAAAAGCTGCGCTGACGACACCCTCAGGCAGGCTGCCCGGCGGGTGCGGAAGGCTCCAGATCGCCGGGCAGATTGTCCTTCATAAACACATCAATGCCGATACGTTCCTGCCCTTCGATGATCGCAGCGCCGTCGCAGAGCGCCTTCAACACACGGATAGCGCTACGGATTTCGTGTCCAGGGTCCTGGGCAATCACGGCATCTAGCACATCGTCCAGCAACGCTTCACGCGTGTAGGGCGTCAACTCGTGACCGACAAAGACAATGTCCTGACTACGGCCGCTTTCCTTCAGGGCCGCAATCGTACCCCTGTTGCCCGCGCCGATATTGTAAAGCCCGGCAAGATCCGGGTGTTCTGCCAGGAGCTTTCGCATCAGGTCGGCGTTGCGGGCGTTATCGTCCCTGCCCTCACGCACCTTCAACAACTCCAGATGAGGAAAGTCTTTTTCGATGACATCCCGGCAGCCCTGATAGCGCTCGGCGTGGTCGCGAAGGCCGAGTGAGCCTGCAATGATCCCTATCTTGGCCGGCACCTTTGGCAGGAAACGGCCGAGCAACCGCCCGGCGGTGCGCCCGGCGGCCACATTGTCGATACCGACGAAATGCCGGCGGGAAGACGACGGATGATCGGAGACCAGCGTGACCACGGGCACGCCCCGGTCCTGCAGCCGGTCGATGGCGGCCTGCACTTCCGGAAATGCGGGTGCGACGACCGCGACACCGTCGCACTGCGTCCGATCGAGGATCGCCAGCGTGCCGGCCACCCGGTGGCCGTCGAAGGCGTCGATAGGCTCCACATGCACATGCATGCGGTCGGCGCTCATGGTTTCGGCGTGAGACAGCGCTTCGCGGGTCAGGTCTTCCATGAAGGCGTTCGGGCCATTGGGAATGAGGAAGTGCAGACGATAGACCCGTTTCTTGGCAAGACCCGCGGCAAAGACATCCGGCTTGTAATTCAGCGCATCGACCGCCTGCCGCACCTTTTCGATGGTGACCTTGCGCACCCCCGGCCGGCCGTTCAGCACACGGTCAACCGTCGCCAGGCTGACGCCAGCCGTTTCGGCCACATCGTGAATGGTTACGCGCTTCATTCATCCCCCCGAACGACAACCACAAGCCGCTCTCTTTCACCCAGGCGCAGCCCTTTGCTCGTCTCCGCGCGGACCACCAGGCCGATGCTGAAGAACGGGCCGCGTGTTCCGGCGTTTGCCGCCCATCCTTCGAGACAGCCCTGAAGCACCTTCTCAGGAAAAGGAACAACACGGTCGCGGCGAAAGGACGGCCTGGAGCCAAACCTTCTTTCGGGTCACTATACCCGGCTCTGAGGGGCGGTCATCAAAAAATGCTGCGCCGCGCAAATCTCTTCCCCGAAAGGATACGCTGTCAGGCTACCTGACCGGCGGCATGGCCAGACGACCAGGCCCACTGAAAATTGAAGCCGCCCAGATGGCCTGTGACGTCGACCACCTCGCCAATGAAATAGAGCCCGGGCACCTTTGTGCTCTCCATGGTCTTGGAGGAGAGTTCCTTCGTGTCGACCCCGCCCAGGGTAACCTCCGCCGTGCGATACCCCTCGGTGCCGACCGGTGTGAGCTGCCAGTGGTTCAACTGTTCGGCCGCCCGGCGCAGAACTTTGTCCGACTGGTCAGCAAGGCGGCCTTTCAGGGCAAAGGCCTGCGACAGTTCATCGGCCAGCCGGTTGGGCAGCAATCCGCCGAGGGCAGTCTTCAGGTCCTGTTTCGGGTTGTCCTTGCGGGCGCCCCGCAAGGCTTCGAAGACATCCGCCTCCGGAGACAGGTTCACCGAGATCGGCTTGCCCTCCTGCCAGTAGGACGAGATCTGCAGCACCGACGGACCGGACAAACCCCGGTGGGTGAAGAGCAGGCCTTCGCGAAACGATGTCTTTTGAAAGGAAACGACCGCATCCACCGAAATCCCGGCAAGCCGGCCGCACAATTCCTTGTTGGCATCGGAAAAGGTCAGCGGCACCAGCGCCGCGCGCGGGGCAATGACGTTGTGGCCGAAGCGCCTGGCCAGATCGTACCCGAAGCCGGTCGCGCCCATCTTCGGGATCGACGGCCCGCCGGTCGCCACCACAAGCGATGCTGCCCGCAATGGCCCCTTGGAGGTAGAGACGGAGAACCGGTCGTCCGGTTTTTCAATCGCCTTGATTTCCGTTTCCAGCTGCAAGGTGCCGCCGGCCGCTTCCAGCTCGGCGAGCAACATGCGGATGATGTCCCTGGCGCTGTCGTCGCAAAAGAGCTGGCCGAGTGTTTTTTCGTGCCAGGAAATCCGGTGCTTTTCGACCAGCTTCAGGAAGTCCTGCTGGGTGTAGCGCTTCAGCGCCGAGACACAGAACCTCGGGTTCTGCGACAGAAAATTAGCCGGCGAACAATGGATGTTGGTAAAGTTGCAGCGCCCCCCGCCGGAAATGCGGATCTTCTCCGCCGGTTTCCCGGCATGGTCGACCACGAGCACCTTGCGCCCACGCTTCGCCGCCTCAATCGCACACATCAACCCGGCGGCACCACCACCAAGCACAAGAACATCCAGATCACGCATGGCGAGGTGTATAGCGGGAAAATCTGGACGGGGTAAGGGAGACCTCAGTTTGTTTTCTCCGCTCCTCCGTCATTCCGGACAAGTGCAGCCAAAGCTGCGCACCGATCCGGAACCCAGCACATAAGCGTAAGCGTGAGCGAACACTTCTTGAAAAGAAAGAGAACCAGCCGCGCTTACGCGCGAAATATGTCTGGATTCCGGATCGGTGCGCAGCTTTGCCTCGCTTGTCCGGAATGACCGCAGTGGAGGATTGCATGGCTTCTCAAACCAAAAAACCGGCGGCCCTTTCGAGCCGCCGGTTTCATTCTAACGCTTCTTGCGAAGTCGTTTATTTCATTTCGGTCAGGACTTCGAAGCCGTTGGTGCCGACTTCCCACAGGGCGTAGGTGCCCGGAACGTCGCCATTGGCGTCGAAGTTCTGGTCGCCGGCAGCGCCCTTGTAGTCGATGGCCTTGCCGGCTGCGATCAGTTCCTTGGCCTTCTTCCACTCGCCCGGACGGATCGGTTCGCCTTCGCCGTTGGAGACTTCGGCCATGGCCGCTGCAACGTCTTCCTTCTTGCCGCCAGCCTTTTCGACCGCCAGTGCCAGCAGGAACGCCGCATCATAGGACGTGGTGGCAAAGATCGCATCCGGATCGCCGCCGATGTTCTTGAAATCTTCGTTGAAGATATCGAGCGAAGCGGACTGTTCGCCAACCGGAGAAGACGCCACGAAGGTGCCGAGGTTTTCGACGCCCAGTTCGTTGATCACCGCTTCGGACTTCATGCCGTCGCCGCCGACGAACTTGTCAAAGAACCCGTTTTCCAGAGCCTGACGCAGAATGGTGAGGCCGGTGCCATCGCCATAGTCGAAGATCACCAGCGTGTCAGCGTCGCCCTTGGCAAGTTCGGCCAGGTTGGAACGATAGGAGGCCTTGCCTTCTTCGTGCGCTGCGAACTGGGTGACTTCGCCGCCGAGTTCATCGACGAATTCCGCCTTGAACGCGTTGGCAAGACCGGTGCCATAGTCGTTGTTGAGGTAAGCAACAGCGACCTTCTCGTAGCCTTGATCCTTCAGGGTACGTGCCAGCGCACGGCCCTGATAGTCATCGGACGGCACGGTGCGGAAGACGGTGCCCTTGTCATCGAGCGTGGTGATTTCCGGCGACGTGCCGGACGGCGTGATCATGGTGATACCGGCCGGGATGGTGACCGAACCGGCAGCGGCCAGCACCGCACCCGAGCAGTGCGGGCCGACAACGCCGATGACACCTTCGATGTTGACGGCCTTGGTTGCGGCGTCGGTGCCGTTCTGCGGGTTACAGGCACTGTCGCCGACAACACCAACCAGCTGTTCGCCATCGCCGATACCGCCTTGCTCGTTGACCTGCTGGAAAGCGAGCTGTGCTGCATCGATCATGGCCGGAGCCATGGCTGCGATCGGGCCGGAAATGCCGCCGAGCAAGCCGATCTTGACGTCGGCCTTTGCCGGTACGGACGCCAGCGCGGTTGCGGTCATCAGACCGGCAGCGAGTGCGAGAATCTTGGTTTTCATCAAAGTACCTCCTCAATAGTCCGGTCTTCGCCGGGGCTTTGGTTTTTCGAGGCTCGGCCTCCCGAAACGGAAAGCTAGCCTGAGGAACGGATCTAGGTGTGATCCGCACCGGATCTCTTTGCGCGCCGGTCGCCTCTCAGAGGCTCCGGCAGCAGGCCTTCGGGACGGAAGCGTAGCACAAGCTGCAGCATCAGACCGATCAGGAACAGACGGATGTATTTCGCCTGGATCGCGTATTCCGTGGGCAGCCGGTCGGTGGCAATTTCCGACATGGACCAGATGATCCAGACCACCGCCGCCCCCAGAATGGCCCCACGGTTGTTGCCGCTGCCGCCCAGGATCAGCATGATCCAGACCAGAAAGGTTGCCACCATCGGGTCGATGGCTTCCGGGGTGATGGAGCGGTTGAAATGCGCAAACAGCGCTCCGCCCAGGCCCATCAGCGCCGAGCCGAAGATGAAGGCCTGCAGGCGGCGGAACTCGACATCCTTGCCCATGGCCTTGGCGGCCCCTTCGTTGTCGCGAATGGCGCGCATCATACGGCCCCAGGGCGCGTTGAACTGGCGTTCCACCAGCACATAGGCAGCCACCAGCACGACGACCACGATGGCAAGATAAGCTGCCTGCGATGCCAGATAGGCGGTTTCCTGCGCCAGGGTCGGAAACTCTGTCGCCGGACGCGGAATGCCGGAGATGCCACGCGCGCCGTTGGTCAGCACCGCTTCGGACTTGACCACCAGGCGAATGATTTCCGCAATGCCGATGGAGGCAATCGCCAGATAGTCGGAGCGGAACCGCAGACAGATCTTGCCAATGGGCCAGGCCACCAGCGCGGCGGCAAGCATCGCACCGATCCAGCCGACGAAGAACGGCATCTCAAAGCCGCCGATGCGCCCGTCGGCATATTCCGTCGTCAGCACGGCGGACGTATAGGCGCCAACCGCGAAAAATCCGGCGATGCCTGCATTGAAAAGACCCGCAAAGCCCCACTGAATGTTCAGCCCAAGCGCCAGCAAGGCATAAATGCCGATGAAGATCGCCATGAAGATGGCGTAGTTGAGAAGACCGAGATATTCCATTTTCTCTACCTCCCCTTACAGCACTTTGCCCTTGAGCAGCCCGGTGGGCCGCACAAGCAGCATGAACAAGAGGATGGCGAAGGCCATCGCGGCCTTGTACTCGCTCGGGATCACCAGCACCGACAGCTCTTCGGCAATGCCGACGATGAGCCCGCCAAGCACGGCGCCCTCGATCCGGCCGACCCCACCCAGAATGGCCGCAGCGAACATCGGTAGCAACATCTGCCAGCCCATCATCGACTTCAGCTCCGTATTGAGCCCGAGAAAGACGCCGGAGGCCGCACAAAGACCACCGGCAATTATCCAGGTGAGCATCACGACCTTCTTGTTGTCGATGCCCGAAAGCAAAGCGAGATTTGGGTTGTCCGACATGGCACGCATCGCCTTGCCCCATTTGGAGCGCGTCAGGAACAGCTGCAGCCCGCCGACGAGCACGATCATGGCGATGAACGTCAGGATTTCACGGTCACGGATGCGCAGGCCGAAATAGTTTTCCGGACGGACAATACCACGCGAATAGGTTTCGGTATCGACACCCCAGACTACCTGCACCACGGCACGGATCATCAGGGCGATACCCAGAGAGGCCATCACGGTGACGATTTTCGGCCGTTCGCGCAGATGTTCGTAGAACACCTTGTCGATGCCGACAGCAACGGCGGCGGTTGCGATAATGGCAATCGGCAGGGCCAGCAGCGGCGAAACGCCAAGGCCGGTGACAACTGCCAGCGCAATGAAGGCGCCAAGCGTCGCCAGGTCGCCATGCGCCAGATGGGCATAGCGCAAAATGGCGAAGATCAGCGTAATGCCAACCGCGCCGAGCGCATAGATCGAGCCGAGCACGATGCCCGGAATGACGTAGAAATTGATGAGTTCCAGAAATTCCATACCGCTCAGCCCCCCAGGAACATTTCGGCGACTTCACGGTCGGCCAGAAGATCGGCTCCGCTGCCTTCGTGGCGGTTCTTGCCGGCAGCCAGAACGTAACCCCGGTCCGCAAAGGCAAGTGCCTGCTTGGCATGCTGCTCCACCAGAAGAATGGCGACACCCGTGTCACGCACATCCCGGCAGATCTGGAAGATCTGTTCCATGTATTTGGGCGAAAGCCCGGCGGTCGGCTCATCAAGAAGAAGAAGCTTCGGGTCGAGCATCAAGGCCCGGCCCATGGCCACCATCTGGCGCTGCCCGCCCGACAGTGAGCCGGCGAGCGTCTTGCGACGCTCCTTCAGGTCCGGAAACAGGGTGTAGACCCGGTCATAGGCTGCGCTGAGGTCACCCTTTTTCAGGAACCCGCCCATTTCCAGATTCTCGTGGATCGACATCTCACGGAAGATGTTGTCGACCTGCGGCACGTAGCAGATCCCGCGCTGGACAATGCGGTTGGGCGCCCACACGGTAATGTCGTCACCGTCGAACAGCATGCGGCCGGCGCGAATGGTCAGCAGGCCGAAAACGGATTTCATGGCCGTGGACTTGCCCGCACCATTCGGGCCGACAATGACGACGATCTCGTCCGGGTCCACATGCAGGGAAACGTCCTCAAGAATGTCGGCGTCACCGTAGCCCCCGGTGATACCCTCCATGGAAAGAAGCGCTGTCATGCGGCATCTCCCGTGGTCTCGCCCAGATAGGCTTCCAGCACCTGCGGATTGGACCGCACGGTCTGGAAGTCGCCCTGGATCAGCACCCGGCCCTCGGCCATGCACACGACGGGATCGCAGAGTTTCTCGATCATTTCCATATCGTGTTCGATCAGGATGAACGTGTAGCCACGCTCCTTGTTCAGGATCTCGATCTTGGTTTCGAGCTTGCGCAAAAGCGTGCGGTTGACGCCGGCCGCCGGTTCATCCAGCAGCACAAGCTTGGCATCCGTCATCATGGTGCGACCCAGTTCCAGAAGCTTCTTCTGGCCGCCGGACAGATTGCCGGCCAGCTCGTGCGCCACGTGGCTCAGTTCCAGAAACGCCAGGGTTTCGTATGCCTTTTTCTCGACCTCGGCTTCGGCCGCTTTCACCCGCCCCCAGGCGAACCAATTGGAAAACAGGCTTTCACCCGGCTGCGCCGGCGGCACCATCATCAGGTTTTCCAGGGTCGTCAGCTTGTGAAATTCATGGGGGATCTGAAAGGTCCGCACCAGTCCCTTATGGAACAGCTCATGGCTGGCCAGGTTGGTGACATCCTCCCCCAGAAACCGGATCCGGCCGCTTGTCGGCTGCAGCGCCCCTGCGATCATGTTGAAAAGCGTTGTCTTGCCGGCCCCGTTCGGGCCAATCAAGCCGGTAATACTGCCTTCATCGACACGGAACGAGCAGCCATTCACCGCCCTGAATCCGCTAAAATCCATCACGAGCTGATCAAGCTCCAGCATTCACGCTCCTTGCCGCTCCCCACGGTCAGCCTTTTTCTTAATTCTCCGCCGCGCACTCCCGTTTCCCGGGATTAGCGGAGCGGGCGCAAAATGGCCCGAACCGGCGAGGCGTCCAGACCTTCTAACTTCATTGGCAGCGCAATCAACTCATAATCACCGGGTTCCACCGCAGAAAGAGCAAGATTTTCCAGAATGAGCATGTCACGGGAACATGCAATCCTGTGACTGGGCAAGTTTTCGGAAGTATCCGGATCGACTGAGGGCACATCTACACCAATCAGCTTCACCCCCTTGTCCGCCAGCAGGGTCATTGTTTCCGGCGCCAGAGCCCTGAACCCCTCAGGCCAAACCGTCACGTCCCGCTCATCGGCGAGCCGCACAAGCACGCGCGGCGGACAGTCCTCCAGTGAAGCCTCCAGGTCTGCGGGCTGGCAGAGCGGACCAGGTCCGCGCGACTCAAGAAGTCGCGCCGGACCGATGAACTCGTGCAGGTCGATCTGGTCGATCGAGCGTCCGTTTGCATCGTAGTGTAGCGGTGCATCGGCATGGGCACCGCAATGGCTCGACATGGAGAACTCGCCAACGTTCACCGGACTGTCTGCCGAGATCCTCGCCGTCCATGATCTGCGGTAGGGCGCATCGCCTGGATAAACCGCAATTCCCGGCCGTACCGGCGGCGTGATGTCAAAGAGATCCGTCACATTACCTATCCTGCTGGAATCATTTGCAACGTTTCGAACGTTGGGAAACAATCATGGCGTTCAAGTGTTTTACTACGGAATGAATACATTTGCGAGAAATCGGCAACCGCCACAACCCTTTCGGGAAATACCTTTTCCCGACATCGAAAACACCAGTAACCGTATGTAAATTCTCGCAAAAAGCAGTTCGTGAACTTGCTATGTCTGTTTTCAACCGGCAGGCAACTACAATCAGGAACAGAAAGCGTCAGCATATCGCGTTAAGTTTGTCAGCGATTTTTTCGATTTTAAATTGAATGATTTATTCGCGTTCCATACACTTAAGCAGAGTCACGAAGTCACGTTGCCGGACACGAACCGATGGCCTGAGCCGTCAAAAGATCTGATGTTGATTGCGTTCACCCTGGAGAACGACCCTGTCACATATGTCCGACCTTTCCCAGACGCAGCGGGTAACCGAGCAAAAGAAAGCGTCCCCTACCTTTATTCCTGCAGACGGCAAGGTGGATCAGGATCTGATCTTTTCTATTTACGACCGTCTCGACACCGGCATCTGGGTTTTCGATTTCGATGAAAAATGTATTCTCTGGGCCAATCGCAAGGCGCTAGAATTTACCGGTGCCGATTCACTGGAAGAATTGCGGTCACGCGACATGGGCTCGGACATGTCGCATTCCGTGGCACAACGTCTGCGCCAGTACCAGCAGGACTTCACCAAACACGATGTGAGCTTTTCGGAGATCTGGACCCTCTACCCAAAGGGCAAGGCGGAGGTTCTGCAAGTCGTCATGAGCGGCATCCGGCTGAATGACGGGCGCATGGCGCTTTTGTGCGAAGGCCGCCCGCATCACGAGCAACAGCCGGAAACGCTGCGCAGCGCCGAAGCGCTGATGCATACCACGGTGATGATTTCGCTTTTCTCCGAAGATGGACACCCGCTGTATCGCAACACGGCTGCCAGGGCCGCCTGCACCGATCTTGAGTGCACCTTGTGGGATCATTTCATCGACAAGGCTCTCGCCCGGAAGGTGATGAGTGTGCTGAGCGACAAGGCCAACACCAAATTCGTGGCGGAAGTGCTCACATGCGACGGTTTGCGCTGGCACGAAATCACTATCCGCCGCTGCCACGACGCCGTGTCAGGCAAGCCCGCCTTTCTGTTGAGCGAGATCGACGTCACCGAGCTTCATCAGACCAAGGAACGCGCACAATATCTTGCCAGCCACGACGCTCTGACGGGTCTGTCGAACAGGACCTACTTGAAAGAGCGTCTGATGCAGGTGAAGCAGAGAGCGCAGGAAAACGATCTGATCGCGACGCTCTATCTTGTGGATCTGGACGACTTCAAGATGGTCAACGATACGCTTGGCCATGCGGCAGGCGACCATCTCTTGCAACTTGTCGCCACCAGGCTGAAGGAGTTGGCGGGTCAAAACGATATCGTTGCGCGCCTTGGCGGCGACGAGTTTCTGATTTGCCATCTGTCTTCGCCCGAAAGCCCGCGCCCGGACTGGTTCGGCCAGGCCCTTCTGCAGGCCTTTGCCACGCCGCAAATGATTGAAGGCAAACCCCGACATGTCGGGCTGAGCATCGGCTACGTCCATTATCCCATGGACGGCAGCGATATCGATGAGCTCATGCGTCATGCGGACCTTGCGCTTTACCAGGCCAAGTCGGATCGCAAGCACAAATGCGTCCGCTACAAGGAATTCATGCGCAAGCTTCGGGACAAGCACCTGTCCCTGAAGAAGGATCTTGAACGCGCGATCCGCGCGAATGAGTTCCTCCTTTATTATCAGCCGATCGCCTGTACCCGTAGCCAGCGGATTGTCGGCGCCGAGGCGCTGCTGCGCTGGCAGCACCCCGAAAAGGGGTTGGTCGGCCCTGACGACTTTATATCGGTTGCCGAGGAAACAGGTCTCATCAACGAGATCGGCACCTGGGTCAGCCGCAACGTCGCGGATATGCAGTCCCGGCTCAAGCTGCTCGATGTTTCCGTTCCACTGTCGATGAATGTTTCCCCCAAGCAGTTGTCTGACCCGAAATTCCTTACCTGCATGGAGAACCTGCCGAAGGAAAAGGCCTGCAACGCGAGCGAAATCTCTCTGGAAATCACCGAAAGCGTTCTGCTTGGCGATATTCCGCATGCCTATGAGACCCTGATGAAGCTCAAGGCGGCCGGCTACCGGATCGTCATTGACGATTTCGGCACCGGCTATTCGAACCTGGCCTATCTGCACAACTATCCGATCGACGGCATCAAGATCGACCGGATGTTCATGAACGACATCGCCACGGGTGGAGCCATCGTCCGGCTGATCCTGTCGCTGGCCTCCGCACTTGATGCCAGCGTCGTTGCCGAAGGGGTGGAAACCATCGAGCAACGAAGCTGGCTGTCGGAAAATGGCTGCAACCTCTTCCAGGGCTTCCTTTATTCCAGGCCGGTCCCGGAAGAGCAATTCATCGACATGCTTCAGGCCCAGGTCCGCGCCGCGGCTATGTAACCTTCGCGCGGGTCTTGAACTCCGGCCGGTTCCAGCTTTCCGTCTCCAGAATGTCTTTCAGAATGCCGACCGCATCGACAATGTCCTGATGCGACAGGTAAAGCGGTGTGAAGCCGAAGCGCATTACGTCCGGTGCCCGGAAGTCGCCGATCACGCCCCGGCTGATCAGCGCCTGCATGACGGCGTAACCTTCCGCGAAACGGAACGACACCTGACTGCCGCGGGCCTCCGGGTCGCGCGGGCTTGCAAGCGTCAATTGCGGACATTTGCCCTCGACTTCGGCGATGAACAATTCGCTGAGCGACACGGACTTGCGGCGGATGTCCGCCATGTCGACATCTTCGAACACATCGAGAGCCGCATGAAGACTTGAAAGCGCGAGGATGGCCGGGGTGCCGACCGTCATCCGGTTGATGCCGGAGACTGGACGATAGTCGAGATCAAACGCGAAAGGCGCCTCATGCCCCATCCAGCCGGTCATCGGCGACGTCACCTTGTCCTGAAGCTCGGGGGCGACGTAAAGAAACGCCGGCGCTCCCGGGCCGCCGTTGAGGTATTTGTAGCCGCATCCGATGGCGAAATCCGCGCCGGCACCGCTCAGGTCAACCGGGATCGCACCTGCCGAATGGGCAAGATCCCAAATGGCAAGGGCGCCGGCATCATGCGCCTTGCGGGTGATGTCCTTCATGTCATGAAGCCGGCCGGTGCGATAATCCACCTGGGTGAGCATCACCACCGCGACGTCCTCACCTATAGTTTCCTTGACCGCTTCCGGATCGACGACCTTCAGTTCGTACCCCTTGTCGAGCAACTCGGTCAGCCCGGACGCAACATAAAGATCCGTCGGGAAATTGCCGTTGTCGGACAGGATCACCTTCCGGTCCGGCCGCAAGGACAAGGCCGCGGAGAGCACCTTGAACACATTGATGGAGGTGCTGTCGCAGGCCACGACCGTTCCGGCCGGCGCGCCAATCAACTTGCCGATGCGGTCCCCCGTGCGGGTGGGCAGATCGATCCAGCTATGGGTGTTCCAGGCCCTGATCAGGCTGTTGCCCCATTCTTCCTTGATCACCTGTGCGATGCGATCGGGCACGTGTTTCGGCAGCACACCCAGCGAATTGCCATCCAGATAGATCACCCCGTCCGGGATCTGAAACGCCTGTTTTTTGGAAGCCAGATCATCTGCGATGTCGGCCGGGTGCTGCGAGGTCATGAGAAGCTCTTTTTTCGGATAGTTGCATTTGAAAGGAAGCCGAACGCTATCAAAGCGTCATTTCGCAAACAACTGTTTCCGCGAACCATTTGCTCCGGTTGGAAGCTGCACGGGAAAACGTCTGTTTCGGCGGTATGTCGCAAATAACACAAAATTGCCCGTTTGAATGGCGGCTTGGCGGGCGTTATCTGTTAGCGTGACCTGAAAGCACCGGTAGCCGGTGCATCTAATAACCGCGGTTCAAGAGATGTTCATCAGCGTCTTCGACATTTTCAAAATCGGCATCGGGCCGTCCAGTTCTCACACGGTTGGGCCGATGGTTGCCGTTCAGCGCTACCTTGACCGGGTGCGTGGCCTTTCTGGTGCGGAAAGCCGTGCGACACGCCTGACCGTCACCTTGCATGGGTCGCTGGCCTTCACAGGCAAGGGGCACGCCACGGACAAGGCCGTATGCCTCGGACTGCTCGGGGCGCGGCCGGATTCCATCGACCCGGATGAGGTCGACCCGATGCTGGAAGAGCTGGAGCAGACCAAAAGGCTGAAGATAGACGGTCTGCCCGAGCTGCAGTTCGAACCGTCGCGAGACGTCATTTTCGACTATGGCCCGCCGCTGGACCTTCATGCCAACGGCATGACGTTTCACCTGCTGGATGCTGCGGGCTCGGTCGTCGACACATTCGTCTATTACTCCATTGGCGGCGGTTTCGTGGTGAGCGAATCCGAGCTGCGCAAGACCAGTAATGAACCGGTCAACGAACTGGCCAAACAGGATGTGCCGTTCCCCTTTGCCAGCGCGAAGCAGATGCTGGAGATGGGCCGGGAAGCCGAGCTGTCCATTGCCGAGATGAAGCTGCAGAACGAATGCAGCGACAAACCTCAGGCTGAAGTGGAAGAAGGTATCGACCGGCTGTGGTCTGCCATGGATTCCTGCATCAACCGGGGCATCTCCCAGACCGGTATCCTGCCAGGTGGCCTGAAGGTGAAACGCCGCGCCGCCGACATCTATCAGAAGCTCATCCGCGAAGGCCGCACCAATCCGCGTTTCGAGCACAACGTGGTCGACTGGCTCGGCGTTTACGCGATGGCCGTCAATGAGGAGAACGCAGCAGGGGGACGTGTGGTGACAGCGCCGACCAATGGCGCCGCCGGGGTTATTCCCGCCGTGACCCGCTATTATCTCGACCACTGCTCCGGCGCCGATCAGGCCGGCATCCGCACCTTCCTGCTGACGGCAGCGGCCGTTGGCGGGATCATCAAGGCAAATGCCTCCATCTCAGGCGCCGAAGTCGGATGCCAGGGAGAAGTCGGTTCGGCCTCCGCCATGGCCGCCGCCGGTCTTTGCGCGGCCCTTGGCGGCACGAACGAGCAGATCGAGAATGCAGCGGAAATCGCTCTGGAACACCACCTCGGCATGACCTGCGATCCGATCGCTGGCCTCGTGCAGGTTCCCTGCATCGAGCGCAACGCCCTCGGCGCGGTCAAGGCGGTGACGGCGGCCTCTCTGGCGCTTCGCGGCGATGGGTCTCATTTCGTGCCTCTGGACGGCTGCATCGAGACAATGCGCCAGACCGGCATGGACATGATGGAGCAGTACAAGGAAACGTCAAAAGGCGGACTGGCCGTCAATATCGTCGAATGCTGATCCGCAGTTTTTCACTCGTCGTAAGCTGAACATACCCGGCGGCAACACCCTGCGCCGCCGGCTCTTCTTTCAAGGGAGCGATATGGCGCTTTACATCACTCCGCTTTTTGCGGGTCTTCTAACGCTGCTTTACATCTACCTGAGCATTCGGGTCATCGCTGTGCGCAAGAGCGAACGCGTCGGCCTGGGGGATGGTGGCCATAGCGGGCTGCAAAGACGCATGCGTGCTCATGGCAACTTTGCCGAATATGCTCCGCTCGCTCTGGTATTGATGTTGATACTGGAGCTGACAGGAACTGCCCACTGGCTGCTCTGGGCTCTAGGTCTGGCCCTGCTTGCCGGCAGAGCCCTGCACGCCTACAGCGTCAGTCAGGAGCCGGAGCCACTGAAATTCCGGGTCGCGGGCATGGGTCTGACCTTCACTGTCCTTGCAGTTGCGGCGCTCACTCTGTTGCTGCAATCGGCAGGGTCGATTGTGAACGCCTGATCAGATCTGCTTCAGCCGTGTCTTGTGCGCATGGGCAATGTGAAGACGGGCGGCAGCTTCCGCGGCCGCACAGTTTCCTTCGGAAATCGCATCAACAATGGCGGCATGTTCTTCAACCGCCGTCTCGCGCCGCTCGGGCGTGTCCAGCGTGGTGCCCGCCATCAGGATGAGCGACAGGCGCAAGTGGTCGATCTGGTCGACCAGATAGCGGTTGTGCGACGCCAGGCACAGACGGCGGTGAAATTCGCGGTTGGAGCGTACGAGGCTGTCCTTGTCCGCAATGCGCTTACGGTCTGCCGTGACAAGGTCCTGCAGTATCTCCACCTCCGGCTTGGAGGCATGTTTGGCAGCAAGCCCGGCTGCGGTTCCTTCCAGAATTTCCCGCATGAAATAGACTTCGTTGATCTGGCCATGATCCAGTGTCGGCACGACCATGCCACGGTTGGGTTCATGCACGGCGAGGCCCTGCGCCTCCAGCCGTTTCAACCCTTCGCGGATCGGCGTTCTGGACACACCGAATTCTTCCGCAAGATCAGCCTCGCGCAAGCGGTCACCGGGTTTCAAGACCCGCTCTTCGATGAGGCCGATCAGCCGCCGGTAGATTTCAGATCCGTTCATGATGTCTGGTTAGCGGCAAGCACGGGCCGGTGCAAGCAAATGCAGGTACCGTTCGTGCGCCCCAACCTCACCCCTTTGCGAGTGTTCATGTGCCTGGCATAAAGAGTTCGCCGCCAACAACAGGCTGACTGACACCAGTTGTTCCGGGAAAGGTGGTTGGCAGCGAGGCCTTCAGACGCGCGCCCAAAAACGCCATTGCCTGGGCCTCCAGGGCGTCTCCGTCGATGCGGTATTCGTCCGCTGAAACGACCTGCCCCGCAAGACGTTCCGAGAGTGCCTTCATCAGAACCGGATTGTGCCGGCCGCCACCGCAGACCAGCCAGAGCTTCGGCACCTGCGGCAACAGCTTTTCCGATGCGGCAATTGCTTCGGCAGTGAAGGCAAGCAGCGTTGCGGCGCCGTCCTCAAGGCTGAGACCTTCGGCGAACTCGCCGGAAAAGCTGTAACGGTCGAGGGACTTCGGGCCGGGCGCAGACAGAAACGGATGGGTCAATGCCGTGCGCAGGCGGTCTTCATCGACCTTTCCTC
This sequence comes from Stappia sp. BW2, assembly GCF_008107695.1. GTDB lineage: Bacteria > Pseudomonadota > Alphaproteobacteria > Rhizobiales > Stappiaceae > Roseibium. Next base: position 1,354,233 of record NZ_VIRG01000066.1, read on the forward strand.
TGGCGGAAATCTCACCGCCTGCATCATAGTCACCCGCGCCATGCTTGTGGATCCAGTCATCCAGAAACGCATTGCCCGGGCCAATATCGAAGGCAAGCAGCCGGTCGCCCTCGATATAGGTGAGGTTGGAAACCCCACCGATATTCAGGAAACAAAGCGGCTCAAGGCTTTCGCCGACCAGGGTCTTGGCAAGCGCCTGATGATAGACGGGAACCAGGGGTGCCCCCTGCCCTCCAGCAGCCATATCGGCCAGACGCACGTCGCCGATCACCGGCACGTTGAGATCCGTTGCCAGCGCCTGCGGATCTCCCAGTTGCACCGTTTCGCCTCTGTCCGGGTCATGCCACACGGTCTGACCGTGAAACACCACGGCGTCGGGCGACAGGTCGTGCTGTGCCAGAAAGGCCAGGACCGCCTCGGCGTGATCCCGGGTGACGGCTGCGGCAATCTCCGGCCAGGCTTCCCTCCCGGTTCCCTTGCGCGCAGCTGCGTCCAGCACCCGGCGCCTGGTCTCAGGCCGGTAGCTTGCGGTTTCCGCCGGGCCGAAACGGGCCACCGTCCGGCCGTCGGTCTCGATCCACGCAAGATCGATCCCGTCGGCGGACGTACCGGAGATAGTGCCGAGTATGGAGTAGTTGCCGCTCACAGACTGCCCTGAACTGCCTCAAGACCGGCTTCAGCAATGTCGAACATTTCGTTCACCTGGGCTTCGGTGATGATCAGCGGCGGACAGAAAGCCATGGCATCCAGCATGTTGCGCGAAATCAGGCCCTTGTCGTGGAACGTTGCATTGGTCTTTGCGCCGAGCGCTCCAGGCATTGCCGCCAGAGCCTCATGCTTCAGTTCCGCTGCACCGATCAACCCGACCCCGCGGGTCTCGATGACCAACGGGCTTTCCGCAAGGCCGGCAAGACGCTTCTGGAAGGTTGGCGCAATAGCTTTGACGTGGCCGACCAGATCCCGCTCCTCGATGATCTTCAGGTTTTCCAGCGCAACGGCGGCAGCGACCGGGTGCCCGGCGGCAGTGTAGCCGTGGCCGAGTACGCCGATGTTGTGGCTTTCGTCCGCAACTGGCTGATAGACCGTGTCATTGATCAACAGCGCGGAAATCGGCTGGTAGGACGACGACAAGCCCTTGGAGAGCGTCATCATGTCCGGCTGCAGATTGTAGGTTTCCGTGCCGAACATGTTGCCGGTCCGGCCAAAGCCGCAGATCACTTCATCGGCCACGAAAAGAATGCCGTATTTCTTCAGGACCGGCTGAACCGCTTCCCAATATCCGTCCGGCGGCACAACGACGCCGCCAGCGCCCATCACCGGCTCGGCAAAGAAGGCTGCGATCGTTTCCGGGCCTTCCGCCAGGATCAGGTCTTCCAGATCCTGTGCGCAGCGCTTTGCGAAATCCGCCTCGCTCTCGCCGTCCTTTTTCATGGTGCGATAATGCGGGCAGGTGGTGTGCAGGATCTGCGGCAGCGGCAGGTCGAACGAGCGGTGGTTGTTGGGCAGGCCCGTGAGGCTGGCGGAAGCGATGGTGACGCCATGATACCCGCGCACGCGGGAGATGATCTTCTTGCGTTCCGGCTGGCCAAGGGCGTTTGACCGGTACCAGATCAGCTTGATTGCCGTGTCGTTGGCTTCGGACCCGGAATTCGTGAAATAGGCTTTCGACATCGGCACCGGTGCCATCTCAACCAGCTTTTCCGCCAGTTCAATGGATGGGCCGTGGGTCTTGTAGGTGAAGGTGTGGTAGTAGGGCAGCTTCTCCATCTGCCGGGCAGCCGCCTCCACCAGGCGCTTTTCGCCAAAGCCGACGGCAACGCTCCAGAGGCCTGCCATGCCTTCGATGTAACGCTTGCCGTTGATATCCTCGACATAAATGCCGTCGCCCTTTTCAATCACCAGGGAGCCTGTCTCTTCCTGGCGGCGGGCATCTGCGTAGGAATGGAGCTGAAAAGCTGTATCGCGGGCTTCAAGGGAATTCGGCAGCTGTGCCATGGAGGGTCTCGTCTCGAATGAGGTTGAAAAGATCCGGCCGCAGACGACTCAAAGGTTCCTGCGTGGTACCGCACACGGTAGGCCATAGCCTGACAAAATTGAAGAGATTGCTTTGAGGTATTTCCGCGCAGGCGGAACGCGAAATTGCAGCCGCCTGACCGGGTCGTCAAAGGCTTGAAACAGCGGCGGCGTGTCTTTTTTCGTGTGATTGCCGTCACATGTCTGCGGCATCTGGTCGGCCTAGTGTCTTTCAGTCCATTGAACCGGACGCATCACCGGCCGAAGCTCCCCACAGGCGGATGGCCGGTACACAAGTCGGGCGGAAGCAGAAAGCTTCCGTCCGTACTTTTTTGTCCCGGCCAGGGATTGCGTTTCGCATATTCAGTGCGTTGCGGTGGTCCCGCTCGGCTCCGGCACTGCCTGGTCTGCCGTCCAGAGCGCCACTTCCAGCTCCTGCACACGGCCCCTGATGGCAACGGCCTCCAGGCGTGGCGGCCTGGCCAACGCCTCCTGGAATGCCGGGGTCGCCGCGGTCTGATCTGCCATGGCCTGATCTGACATGGTCTGGGCTGCTGTGGTCAGGGTCGTGGAAAGGACCATCGATGCACCGTGTGACTTGCCAACTTCCATCAGCCTGCTGGCTACGTTGACGCAATCGCCGGTCGCTGCGATCTGTTGCTGATTGTCATGGCCGAGACGCGACAGCACCACTGGGCCGTAATGGCCCCCGATGCGGACCTCCCGAATATCGGCATTTAGGCCGGACGCCTTTATCCAGTCTCGCACCGCGCCAACAAGGTCGAAAGCACAGCGGCAAGCATCCTCTGCGTCCCTGGATGTGGCGTCCGGAATGCCGAAGCCGATCATGGCGCCATCGCCCATGAAATCCAGAACCAGCCCCCTGTTACGCACCGCCTCGTTGACCACCAGCGTATGAAAAGCCTTCAAGACATCGCGCGTGCGCGCGGGCCCCAGTTTTTCCGACAGGCCTGTGTATCCCGACAGGTCGATGAACAGGATCGCGACGGATTGCTCCCGCGGGACCTGCAGAAAACCGGGATCGTCGGCAATGCGCCTGGCAAGGCCGGGAGCCTGAAACCGGCTGAGGGCTTCGCGGGCAGCCATCAACCGGCGCACCCGAAACCAGTCGAAGCCCTCACGCAGCACAGCCAGAGCCACGACCGGTGGCAAGCTTGCAGCAATCGGCAGCGTCGCGTTCAGCCAGATTCCCTGATTGAAACTGATGACCGTGACCGCGAGCCAGCCCAGAAGAAGCAGCAGATAGACGATCGTTGCGCTGGCCAGCGGCAGAAACACGATCACGGCCATGCCAAGCAGCGTAATGGACACGGCCGCAATGGCATCGCCCAGACGAACGCGGCTGTCACGCAACAGCACCGAACCGTCCAGCAGATTGGCGATCCCTGTCGACAGCACCTCCACTCCGGGCAGGATCGGGTCGAACGGCGTGGAAAACCGGTCGCCGACCGCCGAGGCCGTCACGCCGAGCATCACCAGATGACCATCGAGAGCGGCCTTGGCGGCGGCTGACCCCTGAAGAAGCGCTTCTGCACTGACGGTCCTGATCGTGCCGCCCTTGCCGTAATAGTTCAGCGGTTGTTGCCAGTGCATATCCAGCGGCTGTACTCGTCCGGCGAGGCGGATGCCTTCGGCCGTTACCGAGGGGATCTTTCCAAGATACTTGCCGACAGCCTGCATGCCGAAAGACGGGGCAAGGCCCTGATCCGTCCTGAAGATGAGAGGGAAATGGCGTGGTGTGCCGCCGGCATCGGTCGCGACGTTGACCAGCCCGACGCTGGCGACTTCGGCGAAGATCTCATAGGGGCGCAGCTCGCTTTCGGGAGCGGGCACCCGAACCACAGCGGCCTCATCAAGCGGAAACTGACCGCCGGCCGCAATGACCGAGGGCAGCGACCCCAGTGCGCTTGCCAGACCGGCGTCGGCGGCCTCATCCGATTTGCCAATCAGCAGAATGTCGACGGCCAGGGCCTTCGCACCGGCTTCCCGGATCCGTTCAACAATCGCCGCCAGAATAACCCTGCCGACCGGGTATTGCCCCGCGGCCGCGACGGTCTTGTCGTCAATGGCCACAATCACCACGTCCCGCGGCGCTTCACGCGGCCCCTTTATCAGAATACGCAGATCCAGCAGCACGGTTTCCAGACGGTCCAGAACGCTTGCCCGTCCGGCGACGTGGCTCTGGGCGAGCGCGCCCGCCCAGACAACACCTGCCAACATCGCCAGGGCGACGAGACAGGCATAGAGCTTCAGTTTCATTGCCCGAAACGGGACAACAACCCTGCAGCCCTTTCCGCCGACCATGTGGCTGGCGCAAAGGGAAGCCCAGGGGCAACATCCGCCCCCTCACCCGCGGCCAGCAGCACCGTATCGGAGCCATCCGGTCGCGACACCGACACATGGCCGCGCACGACGAAGACAGACGTGCGTTCCGGCCCGACGTCGACCGCATAGATCGTGCCGCGCACGGCGGCGATGGCATGGGGGGTGCGCACCTGAAACGGTCCGCTGCCGGGCTCGACCTCGATCAGCACCGCATCGGCACTCAGATCGACCTCGTCCGGGCGGCTGGCGCCGGCCGCAGTATCGATACTGAACGCAGAGGCGGCTTCAGCTTCGATCACAAGGCCGTTATCACACTGAAAAACGACCCTTGGCGGATCCTGAACCTGCGTTCGCTCACACCCGTTTACATTTTGCGCCATGGCCGTGGTCGATGCTGCGAACATCATCCAGAGCAGGGTTATGGCCAGTTTCAGTCGTCCTGTTGACATTGCATATCCGATAGGCTTGTCAGGGTCTTGTAGGGCATCACGGTGAAATACCACCTTGGTATGGCATGGCAACCGTTGTAACAAGCGTTGCAGTGACACTCTTATCACACCCGAAAGAGAGAACATGGCTGCCGACGAGAGTTTGAATAAAGAAAAGCTTCTTGGACAGAGCTTTATTTTCGAAGCCCTGGACGAGCAGAGTCGAAAGGACCTTGCCGCTTTCGCCCATGTGAAACGCTACACTGCCGGCGATGTCATTTTCGACATGGGGACACCGGGGCAGAGCATGATGGCGATTGCGGAAGGTTCCGTGCGCATCACCATGACAACCCCCAGCGCCCGCGACGTCACGTTGTCGGAGCTGCATGCGGGAGATATCTTTGGCGAAATCGCCCTGCTTGATGGCGGCGAGCGGTCTGCGAATGCCCGGGCCCTGACCAACTGCAAGCTGGTCGTGCTCGAACGGCGGTCTCTTCTTGAGGTTCTCAACCGCGATCCGGCTCTGTCCATCCGCGTGATCGAATTGCTTTGCAAACGGGTGCGCCGGTCGGACGAGAGGATGATGGAAATCGGCTTTCTCGGCCTGCCCGAACGCCTTGCCCGCCTGTTGCTGCGCATCACGGTGACGGCTCCCGGCAGCGAAGAAAAACCGCTGACCAAACTGTCGCTTTCCCAATCGGAAATTGCCGAAATGATCGGCAATACGCGAGAGACCGTGAACCGGTGCCTTCGCAAGTTCCAGAAAGCAGAGCTGATCGAAATCAGGGACGGCTGGCTGATTATCCGCAACCGGGAAGGCCTGGAGGATGTCGCCGATTCGGTGTGAGCCTGTCGGCAACGCTTCCGCGGCTGAAGGCATGGCCCTGCCCTGTCATGAGACAGGCCATGCGAGGGCTGTGTGTCTCGTCACAGGTCCCGGCGCATGAAATTTCCTAGGTAAGGGGCACCGGCGAACACCGCTTCGCCAACACCTGGCCAAAGGAAGCCCCAAATGTTCAAGAAAACCATTTTCACCGCCGTTGCAGCTGCAGCTCTCGCAACAACAGTCTTCGCTCCGGCAGCTATCGCCGGCGGCCATAGCAATCATCATGGCCGCGACTATCAGCATCCCTGGGCTATCGGCGTTCGTGATGCAGTCGTGACCCGGCACATCGACTGGTGCTTCCGCCAACACAATTCCTATCGCACTTCCGACAACACTTACTGGACAGGCCAAGGCGCGCGCCTGCAGTGTTCCTCGCCTTTCATGAAACGCTGACGGATAAACGGCATCAGTCCTGCCGGCCCCGGCCAAACGCCCCCTCATGCACCAGATCGGTCGTGAAGCCGGATCAAATCGAACGAATATTGCCGAAATGGATGGTCGGAAAATTCTTTTTACGGAATCTGAAAATACGCCTTGTTTTGAACACGGTTTCAACCTAGAAATGAGCAATCGATATTGTTTGTCGAACTTTGTGACTGCGCGGTTTTCCGTGTTCTGAACGATCTTCCCATCAACGTCGACCTAACCGCGCTGCCCCACATAGCGTGAGGCGCGCAAACTACCATGACCGATTGAAAGGAAATCGTTATGCCAGTAGGAACCGTAAAATTCTTCAACACCACCAAAGGCTTTGGCTTTATTCAGCCGGAAGATGGCGCTTCTGACGTGTTCGTGCACATCTCCGCTGTCGAGCGCGCAGGCATGCGCGGCCTGGTCGAAGGCCAGAAGGTCAGCTTTGAAGTTGTCCAGGACCGCCGTTCCGGCAAGTCCGCTGCTGACAATCTTCAGGAAGTCTAATTCCGCATCCAACTCTGTCCGGTGACCACGGATGTACTGGCACCGGATGGCAGGATGAATAGAAAAGGCCGGGTAACTCCCGGCCTTTTTTGCATTTAAACCACCATTGACCGGTTGGAGGCGCGCAGATGACTTCGTCCAAGGAAACAGAAACTCCGCTTCGCACAAGGCGGGAGACCGCGGAAAGCAAAGCAGAAACGACCCGCCGCATTGCACGCGAAATCAATGAGGCAGAAGCATCGGCACGCGATGCCAAGACGGCTCGGCTGAAAGCCGCGAGACTGGCAAACCAGGCGCATCAGGAAAGCACGGCAACCGAGACAGCCAAAGGCAAAGCGACCAAGGCAAAGCCGCGCAAACGCACTCTCCGCAAGGCCTGACAGGCAACCTTCCTTCTTCGTTCTGGAGAGTTTTTGTCTGCACTGCCGGCAAGGGGAGCGACCGGCAAGGTGAGCGAAATGACCGTTCAGGATGGGCCGATCTCAATCTCTGCCCATTTTACCAGCCGGAGCCCGGATCGATAGCACGCAGTCAATCTGCCGCGAGGTCCGCGACAAACGCGTCCATGACCAGCGCAGGTTGCTTGCAGTTGGGCAGGAGCTCGAATTCAACCTGATCTACAACCTTAAATCCCAGGGCTGTGTAAAACCCTGTTGCGCTCTTGCTGGCCCATAGCCCAGTGACCTGAAGACGCTCGGCACCTGAATTCGCGTTGAGGATTTGCCGGATCAATCTGCGTCCGATCCCCGATCTCTGGACTGCCTGGCTGACATAACAGCCCCAGACATAGGCAACAGAACCGCGAGCCGCATAAACGCAGCTTCCAACGATCTGCTTATCCTGAAAGGCAAGGAGCACACGCTCATCCGTTGCAGGCAGGATGCCGCCCAGACGGTCGCCTTCAAGGGTCGCGATCAATGCGGACGCTGTATCGGCGCCCAACTGTTTCCCGTAGGTCTCACGCCAACAACTTGCGAGAAAGGACCGGAGACGGCCCCTGGGCAATCCAGCGGAGTGACGAATGTCGGAATCGAATTCAACCAGTTCGAGCACGTTTCCGGTTCCTGCTGCATCGGGTAGATGACAGACGAGGAATACCTCTTCGCGCACTCGGGCAGAACCGATTTCTCAACCACCTTAGCGGTGGCTGGAACCGAAAGTTTTTTCGAGCAGCGCCGAGTTGGTAGAACCGGGAGCGGTGCTGTTGCTGCTGATCGCTTCCAGCTGATCCTGGGTGGTCATCCGCTCATACGCTTCACCATCGGACTGAATGCGATATTGCGGCAAGCCATCGCGCGCCGGCAATCTGCCTGTGACGCGATACGTCAAACCAGACGTACTCTTGCCTCCGAATACATTCTTCAGACGCACGGCCTGCCCTATCCGGAAACTGTGGTCCGCGGAGCCGCCTGAAGCCTTGTCTGTGCTGGTTTTTGTGACCGTCGTTTTGGTCATGATAATTGGGTATCCTTTGTTTTGAAGAATTCGTGAGCGGAGATCCGCCATGTGAAGGCATCGGTATCGAGAGATACGTCTGACCGGCAGCTCAACCGGCGGCCGCGTCCATGCTTTCGCAAACTGATTTTGGTCCGGTGAAGCCTGATGCGCGACGGCAAGCAGCAGATATCAGCGCCATCAAATATGCCATGACCGCCTCTTGCGGACACACTTACTCTGGAACGTCGCAACCCAAAGCGCGCACATCAACTTTGCAAAATACAGTTATGAATTTTGTATTTTCATGAAAAAACAAGCGAACGAATGAATTTATTTTTCTTGATAAGCCTGTTCTTCTTTATAAGAGCATACACACTTTGCAACAACAATCAAACAGCAAAATATTTTCAAATTTTATCTCAATGAATTCTTTTTGAAGAAGCCGGATTGGCCGCCCGATTTCTGATCACGCCTATCCGCACGGCTGTAATTCCCAGCTCAACGAACAAGCCCTCACCTGAGACACAAACGCTATCTCTTCGGAAGTTGGAGGCGATATCCTGGACGAGCGCCGTCGGAGAAGCGGGTCAATCCCCCCCCAAGAAAGAAGCCGACCGGTCTTCGGGCAGGAACATCCTTCAGCATCAGATCAAGGTTGGCGCTCTCGTAAGGAAATTCAACGCGCAACGTCCGCCGAAAGCCTGCGCCATGAAGGCGGCGGTGGTCGTCTACGCAGGCCTCGACCCAGGCAATATCAGGAACTGCCGCCCCTGGACTATCCCTTCCATGACAGGGGCGTTCCAGGCTCCGCCTGAGGTCGGATCTGCATGCATCGCAAGAAGAACAATGTCTGGATGGTTCTGGCTGGTCAGAAGCTTGTGAACAAAGAGGAAGACGATGGATTTGGATGATCGGCTTCACGAGCCATGATCTGCGACACACCGGCCAGAAGCAGAGAACGCTACAGACAATCGACGCCCCGTTCGGCACGAGATCGTTGCCCATGTCACCGCTATAAACCGATGGTCATCTCTGCGGGCAGGACACTTTTGGTGTCGAATGCCATGCCGAACCGACTCTGCGCTCTGGTTTTTCTGAACCGCATTGGGAAGCTGTGCCAGGCAATCCCGGCTCAAATGCCAAGCATTTCCGACCCAAACCGGACCCTATGCGTGGAACGCGCGAGGGTCCGCTTTGCGGGACTTTTCTGCCGTTCGGCCTTTTTTCAGGTCAGCCCCGTCATGACAGCCTTGCGATAGGCCGGGCGCTCAGAGAGGCGACCATACCATGCCTCAAGCGCAGGATGCTCTGGCCGTTCGATTGACATGCTGAACCATGCATAGGCGATGCAGCCCAAGGGAATGTCGCCGAACCCGAACTCAGCGCCTGAAAGCCATTCGCTTTCTGAAAGGGCATCATCCGCAATGCTCATGAGAGTGGCGCACTGCGCGAGCCCCCGTTCTACGGCCACATCATCACGCTGTTCCGGCGTAGAGCGCACCAGATTCCAGAACACATCGCGGAAAGGCACTGCGAAAGAAAGCGATGCCCAGTCCATCCACTTGTCGGCCACCGCCCAGATGCGCGGGTCCGAAGGTGCAAACGGGGTCGTCCCATATTGTCTTGCAAGATATCTGACGATGGCGTTCGATTCCCAAAGCACCAGATCCCCGTCCTTGAGAGACGGCACCAAGCCGTTTGGGTTGAGCGCGCGAAACTCCTGAGAATTTACGACACCGAACGCACCTCCAGCAGGGATATGTTCGTACTTCAATCCAAGTTCTTCGGCACACCACAGTACCTTGCGGACATTGGTGGAATTGTCGCGGCCCCAGATTTTCACACTTCGTCTCCTGTCAGATCACGCCTAGAATACCAACTGTCAAATCAGGAGAAAAAGGCTCTTTCCCGCCGTTCACTGCGCCAGGCACAAACGTCGGCTTTCCTTTACCGCATGCGATTTTGGTCAGTGATTTGACACAGAAGTCGGTTTTGCCTGGCATTTTACATTTGGGGAATGGCGCACCGGGGAGGATTCGAACCCCCGACCCCCAGATTCGTAGTCTGGTGCTCTATCCAGCTGAGCTACCGGTGCGTATTTGCGAAGATCTTGTCATCTCGGTTGGAACCTGCCGATGACCGGTCTTGGCGCTGCGAGGCGTCTTGTGTGCCCCGGACAGGGCGCTTACCTACTGCGGTCCGGGGGGGATTGCAAGAACCTTTTTGAACTTTTTTTCAACGAACTGTCACACGGTTCCGAAACCCGCAAAATTCCGCAACATTGAGCGGTGAATAAGTTCGCCCCTCTGCTTACGGCTTGCGGTCGGGAACCTCGAAACAGAAACACGTGCCGGTCTGATTGTCCTCCAGACGCACCGATCCACCATGAGCCTTGAGCAGTTCGGCAACGATTGCCAGCCCGAGGCCGACACCGCCGTTCTTCGAGCCGCTGTGAAAGGCCCTGAACAAGGCCTTGCGGATGTTGTCCGGAATGCCTGGCCCGGTATCCGATACACGGACGCGGACACAAGCGCCCTCACGCTCGGCCTCGATGGTGATCCGGCGCACCAGGGTTTCGTCCTTTTCCGCCTCCAGCGCCTGGAAGGCATTGCGGACAAGATTGAGCATGACGCGGAAGATCTGTTCCGGATCGGCATCAATCTCGATGTCCGCCGACACCTTGTTGTCCAAGCGCACTGTGGCGTGGTCCACGAGACCCAGAACATCCGCAACATCGTCTCCAATGCGCCGCAGCGCCAGCAGGCGGCGTTGCGGCGCCCGCTCCTGGGCCTTGCCGTAGGACATCACCGCCTGGGTGTAGCCCACTGCCCGGTCGAGCGTGGCCAGGATCTTGGGGGCGAGGCGTTTGACCGTCGGGTCCGGGACATGTTCCAGACGCTCCAGAAACAGTTGCGCGGAGGCCAGCAGGTTGCGCAGGTCGTGGTTGATCTTGGAAACGGCCAGACCAAGGTCCGCAAGCCTCTGCTTCTGCTGAAGCGCCCTTGAAAGGGCCTCCTCCATGCCTGCCAGACGGATTTCCGCGTCGCCCAGTTCGTCGCGGCGGCCGGAGACCGGCATGATGCGCGAGGTATCCTCCGGGCTTTCGGCAAAGCGCTCCATGGAGGACGTCAGGTGGCGCAGCGGCCGGATGAACAGGGCACGCAGGGTGATATAGACGAGACTGGCCGTGATGATCGAAATCACCAGCGACAAGCCAAGGATACGGCCGGAGAATGCGAGCATGTCCTGCTGCAGCAGGCGCACCGGAAGGACAACGTCGACATGCTCGGTGTGCCCCATCTGACCGACCCCGATGATCCGCATGGCGCCGTCACCGCGATAGGTCAGGGTCTCGAAACTGTGCATGATCGCCGACCACGGGGTGACCTCCGCCATGTCGATGACGAATTCCATCTCTGAGGGAACGTCGCTCATGGCGATCAGGCTGCGCCGCGTGCCTTCATCGAGCGAAATTGCAAGGGCGCCGGTCGTGCGCAGCAGCTCTTCCTGCAGCCGCGGCGCGATGGTGTTGGTTTCGGCCAGCACGGAAGCTGCAACACCGGCGGTGGTCAGCCGGTCCATGAGCCAGGTGTTTCTGAAATTGGCAATCGAGGGCACATAGATGAGGACTTCCGCCAGCATGACGAAAAGAACGGTCATCAACAGAAGCTTGCCCGACAGGCCGCCGAACCGATAGTGCCCGAAGCCGTCGCCGCTTGACACGGGCGTGGCGTCGATTTCCTGCGGGACAGCCGAACCTTGCGGCGCGCCCTCATGTTTCATGTCACGTCTTTCCAAATTCCAAGGCCCCGGCCCCGCAAAGGTGATGGCACCACGGCTCCTCCCAAGCCGGCCGCGCCAACGGTCACCCGAACAGACGCAGGAAACCAATCACCCGCCTCAGCCAAGCATTTTTAGGAGCTTCCGCATAGTAAGAAATTGCCGCACGGCGCACCAGCTCTCCAAGCGTCGGATAGGGAGCGATGAATCCGGCGAGGTCCTTCATGGTCATCTTCCTGGACAGGGCGAGCGACAGAAGATTGATAACCTCCCCCGCCTGGGCGCCGACGATATCCGCCCCAAGCAGCTTGCCGCGCGGCCCCGCGATCAGCTTCAGACGGCCTTTGGTAAGGCCTTCGGCCTGCGCCCTGTCATTGCCATCATAGTCTGCCGTCAGAACCTTGACCCCGCTGCCGTAGCGCGCACGGGCCTCGGCTTCGGACAGGCCGACGTGACCGAGTTCGGGTGAGGTGTAGGTCACCCAGGGCACGATGTCGCTGTTCATGGAAACAGGCAGGCGGAACAGTATGGAGCGAATCGCAAGACCCGCCTGATATCCCGCGACATGCGTGAATTGCAGGCCACCGGCAACATCGCCGATGGCATAGACGCGCCGGTTGCTTGTCCGCAATCCCTTGTCGACCGTGATGCCCTTGCGATCGTGATCGATGCCGGCTTCATCCAGCCCCAGCCCTTCAACGTTCGGCGCACGGCCCGTCGCGACCAGAAGATGGGACGCTTCCACCGTCACCGCTTGTCCGTCCGCGTCCTTCGCGCTGATCGCAAGTCCCTCACCGGATCGGCTCACCGTCTCGACGGCCGTCTGCTCCAGAATGCGGATGCCTTCGGCCCGCAAGGTGTCCAGCACAACGGCCGCCAGCTCCGGATCGTCCTTGCCGAGGGCCTTCTGGGCTTCGAACACGGTGACGCTGGACCCGAGGCGCCTATGGGCCTGAGCCATTTCCAGGCCGATCGGGCCGCCGCCGATGATCGCCAGGTGCTCCGGACGCTCGCGCAGTTCAAACAGCGTTTCGTTGGTCAGATAAGGAACGTCTTCCAGACCTGGGATTGGCGGAACAAAGGCCGAAGAGCCGGTTGCGACGACGAAACGCCGTGCCTTGATCCGCACCGCCCCGGCAAGCACCTCGTCAGGTCCTGTGAACCTTGCCCCCTCCCGCAGCACGGTGACGCCAAGACCCTCGAAACGTTCCTGGGAATCATGTGGCTCAATGGCGGCGATAACTTTGCGGACGTGATCGTTCGCGGCGGCAAAATCGACCTCCTGCCGCCCGCCATGCACATCGAAGCGCCCCGCGGCTTCCTGCGCATGTGCGGCCTTGGCGGCAGCAAGAAGCGCCTTGGAAGGCACGCAGCCGTAATTGAGGCAGTCGCCGCCCATCAGCCCCTTTTCGATCAGCACCACGTCAACGCCGAAGGCAGCCGCCGCAGCGGCAACGGACAAGCCCGCCGATCCGGCGCCAATCACGCAAATGTCCGGTGTCAGTAAATTGGCCATGGCAGGCTCCGAGGTTTGCAGGCTAACGGCGGCGGGTTCAACGATTGCGGAATTTCTTCAGGATCACCGGAATGAGGCTGGCGACCCCTAGCGCAAAGAATGCAGCCAGCAATTGCGGCGTCACCAGCGCGGCCACGTCGATCTGGCAGGTGCCGGCGGCCGCGCAGCCGGGGCTGGCAGCCTCCTGCGCCGCGATGACACTGTCGAGACCGGACCCGATGAAGGTGAAGGCAAAGGTGCCCGGAACGATGCCGAAAAACGTGGCGAGCGTATAAGAGGCAAACGGCATCGCGAATATGGCGGGCGCGATGTTGACCAGCCAGAATGGAAAAACCGGCGTCAGCCGCAGGAACAGAAGATAGTGAAACGCATCTTTTCGAAAGCCTTCGGCCAGACGCGCCAGAAAGGGGCCCGCGCGATTGGTCAGCACATCGCCGAGGGAGGACCGCGCAACGAGAAAGACGGCACAGGCGCCGATGGTTGCGCCCAGCACCGTTGCAAATCCACCAAGTATCCAGCCGAAAAGAAAGCCGCCCGCAATTGTCAGCAAGGATGCCCCGGGAAACGACAGGGCGACGGCGACCGTGTAGACAGCCATATAGATCAGAATGGCAAGCGCCAGGTTCTGGTCGACGTAGCCGACAAGTTGCTGTCGCTGCATGATGAGGTTGGACAAGGTCAGCTGCTTGTGCAGCCCCAGGGCGAAGCCGATCCCCATCAACACCGCGAGAACCACCAGCGGAAGCCACGTCTTGAGCCTTGCGGCACCGGTGCGCGCCGGCGTTTTTGCGCCGGTCTGCCCCGGATCCTTCGACGGCGTCATCCTGTTGGCCTCTTCACCCATCATCCACTTTTCCATCGGTTCGACTTTGTCGCAGGGGCGCCCCGCTTTTCTGACCTCATTGGCAGATGTACCTTAAAGTTCGGAAAAAGAACTGCGCCTCACCGATAAGTGACACTCACGGCTTTGTGCCTCACCTGTGCGTGATCGAAAGGAAAACGCAGAATCTTAGGCCTGCAAAGTTGACTTGAGGCGGCATGGCCCGTATAAGCGCGCTCGACCGGGACATGCATTCGGACCCAAGGCTTGGATAAGCCGCGCTCTTCATGGCGCTTCGAGTGCTTCCTCCAAAGAATTTAAAAAATGAACAAGGGCCGCGTTCTTAGTCGCGCGGGGAAGAACAATGAAGCGTACGTATCAACCGAGCCGTCTTGTCCGCAAGCGTCGCCACGGCTTCCGCGCACGTATGGCCACCAAGAATGGCCGTCAGGTGCTTGCTCGCCGCCGTGCAAAAGGTCGCAAGAGCCTCAGCGCCTAATCGGCGACCAGCCCGCAGTGCGCCGGGTTGGCGGCCACTGCCAACACCAATCCGCCGCTATGGACACTTTGAAAAAGCGCTCCGAATTCCTGGCGGTCGCCAAAGGCGGCCGGCTGGGCCGGCGCGCTTTTGTCGTTCAGGGCTTGAAACGCGACAGCGACGACGCGTCGCGGGTGGGCTACACGGTTACAAAAAAAACCGGCAATTCGGTCGTGCGCAGCCGCATAAAGCGGCGGCTTAGAGCCGCCGTGGCCGAGCTTGTGCCTGAAGATATCCCGCAAAGAGCGGATTTTGTGCTTGTCGCCCGCGACAGCGCGCTCACTCTTCCCTTTGAAAAAATCGTTGCAGACCTTAAGTCTGGCCTCAGCCAGGTGCTGGATCCGCAAACGCCGCGCGGACGGGGAAAGCCGCGCCGGCAGGGCTCGCAAGCCCAATCGACACAGCGCAGGAAACAGGGGTAAATCCAGTTGATTTCTGAAAACCGCAATACGATTCTCGCAATCGTTCTGTCCCTGATTGTTCTGCTCGGCTGGCAATACTTCGTTGCCGCGCCTCAGCTGGAACGCCAGCAGGCCGAACTTCAGGCGCAGCAGGAAACCGTCCAGAAGACGGCGACCGACAGCGCGAACCCGAACAAGCCGCAACCAGACGCCTCGCAAGGCACTGATACGGCCGCACCGGTGGCCGGGCAGCAAACCGCCTTCGCCAACCGGGAAGCCGCCATTGCCGCTTCCAAGCGCGTGACCATCGATACGCCAAGCCTGGAAGGGTCCGTCAATCTGAAGGGCGGCCGTCTTGATGACATCCGGCTGAAGGACTATCACGAGACCGTGGACAAGAGCAGCCCGACCATCGTGCTGTTCTCGCCGTCCGGCAGCCCCGATCCCTATTACGCCGATTATGGCTGGGTCGGTGACCCGGGCGCGGACCTCGCGCTGCCCGGCGCGGATACGGTCTGGTCGATCGACGGCGAGGCGACCCTGACCCCGTCGACGCCGCTCACGCTGTCCTGGGACAATGGTGCCGGTCTTATCTTCAAGCGCACGTTTTCGGTCGATGACAACTACATGTTCACCGTCGACCAGTCGGTTGAAAACACCGGCAGCGACGCGGTAACGCTTTATCCCTACGGCTTGATCGCCCGCAAGGGCGAGCCCCAGACCAAAGGCATCTACATTCTCCATGAAGGCCTGCTCGGCGTCTTCGGCGCAGAAGGCCTCAAGGAAGTCGATTACGACGATCTGGCGGAAGAAGGCTCCATCCGACCGGCCAAAGTGGACCAGGGCTGGCTCGGCATCACTGACAAATACTGGGCGGCGACGCTCATCCCGACCCCCGGTCAGGAATTCCAGCCAGGCTTCAGCCATTCCGCAACCACCGACGTTTACCAGGCCGACTATCTCGGCAACGGCGTGACCGTGGCGGGCGGCGCAACCGGCGAAACCAGCTCGTATCTGTTTGCCGGTGCCAAGGAAACCAAGCTTCTCGACGGCTATGAAGAATCACTCGGCATCGAGCGTTTCGAACTGCTGATCGACTGGGGCTGGTTCTACTTCCTCACCAAGCCGATGTTCTTCACCATCGACTATTTCTTCCACCTGTTCGGCAACTTCGGCGTCGCCATCCTGGTCGTCACGGTTATCGTCAAGCTGATCTTCTTCCCGCTGGCCAACAAGTCCTACGTCTCCATGAGCAAGATGAAGCTCGTGCAGCCGCAGATGACGGAAATTCGGGAGAAATATTCCGACGACCGGCAGAAGCAGCAACAGGCGTTGATGGAGCTCTACAAGAAAGAGAAGATCAATCCGCTTGCGGGCTGTCTGCCCATCGTTGTGCAGATCCCGGTGTTCTTCTCGCTCTACAAGGTGCTTTACGTCACCATTGAAATGCGCCATGCGCCCTTCTTTGGCTGGATTCAGGATCTCTCGGCACCGGACCCGACCACAGTGTTCAACCTGTTCGGCCTGATCCCCTGGGATCCGCCGCAGATGCTGATGCTGGGCGTCTGGCCGCTGATCATGGGTATCACCATGTTCGTCCAGATGAAGATGAACCCGGCGCCGCCCGATCCGACCCAGCAGATGATCTTCACCTGGATGCCCGTGATCTTCACCTTCATGCTGGCCTCTTTCCCGGCCGGTCTGGTGATCTACTGGGCATGGAACAACACCCTGTCCGTGACGCAGCAATATGTGATCATGCGCCGTCAGGGAGCCAAGGTGGAGCTCTGGGACAATCTGGGAGCGCTCTTCAAGCGCAAGAAATCAGCTCCCGACGACAAGAGCTAATAGGCTGACCAAGCCAACGCAAATAATGAGAAAGGCCCTCCACCCGGGGGCCTTTTCTATTTCCGGCAAATCACAGCGGCTAGACTCACACGAACTGTATTGGCTGGCCGCCTGTGATGGGTGGCGTGTGGACAGTGTTCTGGTCTGCTGTGAAGCCGATGGCGTGGTTGTCGCCCAAAAGATAGGTGGAGAGGGCCTGCATGATATTCGACCGCGCCCTACTATCGTGCATGCGTAAGGCGCGCAATCCATTTACATAGGCCGCGAAAGTCGGATCCGGCGCATTCGTGTTTGGCTTGAATCCGATCTGCTTGTCGCCCAACTTGACTTCGTAGCCGAACATCGAGAGCCCGAGCAATTCGCGCGTCAGGACACGGGGAATGTTTAGTTTTGTGTCCCAGAACATCTGCATGTTCCAGCTGAAAAAGCGCTGCCAGACCATAAGCCTGTACTCTTCGGTGTTTTTCAGAAAGGACTCCGGCGGATTGCCGCCAAATCTCCCGGCGTATCGGGCATGCATGCGAGCCAGGTGCGGCTTCAGCGAAGCTTCGCATTCACGCCAGATCCCCTGCTCGTATTGGTCAAGCGCAATCACGAAATCGTGCTGAGCGGTCGCCGAACCGATGATCAGCGCGTCGTTGAGAATCGGTGTCCAGCCTCTTTCGCTGAGGATACTGCCGCCCCCCTGCGCCTGGATGATGCGGTTATCCGGATTTACGGCCGCTTGCGCGCGTGGTGCCGTGACGACCCCAGTGCGGAATGCGTCTGCCTGACTCACCCCCTGCACCGTCTCATCATCCTGTATGCCGTTGGCCGCGGTCACTCCAAATTGCAGGATGTATTCGGCGTTCTTGCGTATTTCAGTCCCGCCAAGCAGAACATATTTCAGCCGGTTCTCGGCGGTTGCCCGGTAAAGCCGGAAGGCAGCGCGGATATAATGGTACATGTGGAATTCAAAATTCCAGGAAGCGCCTTTCCACTTTCCCACCCAGGCATTGTCCTGACGGTAGATCGTCACAAGCGCGTCGATCTCTCTTTTGAATTCTCGCCATTGAAGCAAAGGCATCGCCGTTTCCCCATCTTGGTATCGACAGAAGACCTGTCCGGTGCAACTAAGGTAAGGGCGCTTCTGTCGTGAGACCTGTGACGGCGGACACAGCGAAAGTCCGGGCTCAGGCCATTGCGCGCGCTTGACCGAAGCCGGAGGCCGTGGTGTTATCCCGCTCCCTAGCGCGAACCCTTCGCGCCTTTCAACCGATATCTTTTGGAGTGCCTGGTTCGATGATCCTGTAAAGCAAGACCTGATCCGCAAGGCGAAGCCGCTCACCGGCAGGTCAACCGCGTCCGACACGCGTTTTCCTCTTCCCTTGTTTTCTTGCTTTCAAGGAGGCCCCATGCACGGCCCTTCTCCCGATACGCTCCATCCGTTCAACGGCGAACCGCACACGGTTTTTCTCAAGAATCTCGTCACCCGACCGACGATCGAGATCGGCGACTTCACCTATTACAATGATGAAAGCCACGCAGCGGAGTTCGAGAACCGCAACGTGCGCTACCATTTCGACTTTCTCGGCGACCGGCTGAAGATCGGAAAGTTCTGCGCACTCGCGCAGGGAACGACCTTCATCATGAGCGGCGCCAACCACGCCATGACCGGGTTTTCGACCTACCCGTTCAACATCTTTCAAAATGGCTGGGAACAGGGCTTCGATCCGGCGACCATTTTCGACCATCTGAAGGGAGATACCGTTGTCGGGCATGATGTGTGGTTCGGAACCAATGCAACGGTCATGCCCGGTGTCACCATCTGTTCGGGGGCCATCATAGGCGCGCATGCGGTCGTCGCATCCGACGTGCCGCCCTATGCGGTGGTGGTCGGCAATCCTGGACGGGTCGTGAAACTCCGGTTCGATGAAGCGACCATCGAACGGCTGCTTGAAATCGCCTGGTGGAACTGGCCCATCGAAACGATTTCCCGGAACCTCGATGCAATCCGCGGTGCGGATATCGATGTGCTTGAGTCTGTCGCAACAGAGTTGAGCGTTGAGCGCGACACGGCACGCCAAAACTAGTGACGGTTGCTTTCAGGCAGGGTAGAAGGCGCTTATGAGCGAAGACCAAAAATATTCCGATGAAGACCTTGAAGCTGGCCGGCTGATGTTCTGCCGGCCGTGGGACTTTCTGACCAGCGTCACCGACATGGCCAATCTGCCCGAGGCAGCCGGGGCGGAGATCGCCTTTGCGGGCCGGTCGAATGTCGGCAAGTCCAGCCTGATCAATGCGCTGACCGGGCGCAAGGATCTGGCTCGCACTTCGGCAACGCCGGGCCGGACGCAGATGCTGAACTTCTTCATCGCGCCCGAGACGCCGCTGACAATCGTCGACATGCCCGGGTACGGTTATGCCCAGGCGCCCAAGGAACTGGTGGAAGCCTGGACCCAGCTGGTGTTTTCCTACCTGCGCGGACGGCCGAACCTGCGCCGGGTGATCCTTCTGATCGACAGCCGCCACGGCATCAAAAAGAACGATCTCGAAGCGATGGACCTGCTCGACAAGGCCGCCGTCGTCTATCAGGTGGTTCTGACCAAGGCCGACAAGATCAAGCCGCCGCAACTCGTTCGCCTGATCGAGGAAACCCAGGCGATCCTGCGCAAGCGTGTGGCCGCCCATCCGGAAATCCTGGCAACGTCTTCGGAAAAAAACCGCGGTGTCGATGAACTGCGGGCAGAGCTGTTTCTTCTGGCCACTCAATAATCCCTGTCTCCTGCGCCGATTGTGAAGCCACTTCAAACCGGCTATAGCAGGGGGCTTTCGCGAGACTTTTTCCAGCCACGGTGAGTATTTCAGTTCCATGACCACGCCTGACACCGCCACACGCGCCAACATCATTGCCCATGCCCTGCCCTACATGCAGCGTTACGACAACAAGACGGTTGTCGTGAAATACGGCGGCCATGCCATGGGCGATCCGGAACTCGGCCAGGCCTTTGCGCGCGACATCACGCTGCTGCGCCAGTCCGGGGTCAATCCGGTGGTGGTTCATGGTGGTGGGCCGCAGATCGGCAAGATGCTGCAGCGGCTGAACATCGTCAGCGAGTTCAAGGGCGGCCTGCGCGTTACCGACAGGGCCACCGTGGAAGTGGTCGAGATGGTTCTTGCCGGGTCGATCAACAAGGAAATCGTCCAGCTGATCAACGCAGAAGGCGGCCGCGCGGTCGGCCTGTGCGGCAAGGACGGCAACCTTGTGACGGCCCGCAAGCTGACCCGTACCGTGGTCGATCCCGACAGCAATATCGAGAGCGTTCTGGACCTCGGCTTCGTCGGCGAACCGGACAGGATCGATCCAACCGTTCTGAAGCTGGTGCTGAAGGAAGACATCATTCCGGTTGTCGCCCCCGTGGCTCCGGGCGAAGACGGCGAAACCTACAACATCAATGCCGATACTGCCGCCGGTGCAATTGCGGGGTCTCTCGACGCAAAACGGCTCTTGTTCCTGACGGACGTGCCCGGCGTTCTGGACAAGGACGGCAACCTGATCAAGCAGCTGAGCGTTGCCAAGGCGCACGAACTGATTGCCGACGGCACCATTTCCGGCGGCATGATCCCCAAGGTGGAAACCTGTATCGAGGCCCTGGAACGCGGTGTTGAAGGCGTGGTCATCCTGAACGGCAAGGTGCCTCATGCGGTGCTGCTGGAACTGTTCACCGACGGTGGCGCAGGGACGTTGATCCGCCCGTGACCGGAAAGCGCCCCCTGCCCCACGAGGGCCAGCAGGCTCATCGCCGCGATCTGAGGATCTTCAAGGGTGTTGAAGCCTGGGTCTTCGATCTGGACAACACGCTTTATCCGCACGAGAGCGACCTGTTTCCGCAGATCAACGAAAAGATCTCGCGCTATGTGCAGAAGACCCTGAACCTGCCGCCGGACGAGGCAATGGCACATCAGAAGGAACTCTATCACGAGTTCGGCACAACCTTGCGCGGCCTGATGAGCAATCACGATATCGACCCGGACGACTACCTGCATTTCGTCCACGATATCGACTATTCGACCCTGAAACCCGATCCGGAGCTTGCAGCCGCAATCGAGGCCTTGCCGGGACGGAAATTCATCTTCACCAACGGCGACCGCCCGCATGCGGAACGCACGGCGGCCGCGCTCGGTATCGCGGATCACTTCGAGGACATCTTCGACATTGTCTCGGCCGATCTTGTGCCCAAGCCCAACAAGGTCACCTACGAGCGGTTTCTGACGCATACGGGTGTCGCTCCGGCACGCGCCGCGATGTTCGAAGACCTCGCGAAGAACCTGAATGTGCCGCACGCACTCGGCATGTGCACGACCCTGATCCTGCCGACAGGCACGCGTGAGGTGTTTCAGGAGACCTGGGACATGGAAGCCGATCCCTATCCGCATGTGGATTTCGTCACCGATGAGCTGACCGGCTTCCTGAAGGCGGTGCTTGGGGCCATCAGCTAGCTTCCGAGAACATTCTAGCACGATGCATGGACGCTTGTTTCCATCGCAAAGTTGAATGTCCGGGCGCTGCTGATGATCATTTCCTTCGCGCTGATGGCGCTGGTGAACGGGCCGGAATGGGAAAGTTCCGCCAAAAGGAACTGACTGATCTCGACAGGGTCTCCGGGCTTCATTATTGAAGTATGTTCAACTTTCCGGAGATCGATCATGGCGTCCCTGCGCGCGCTTCATGCCTTTTCCCTGCTGGCCCGCCATGGACGCGCTTCGCTTGCGGCGGAAAAGCTCGGCGTTTCGCCGTCCGCCTTGTCCCACCTGATGCGCAAGCTGGAAAACGAGCTCGGGGCGACCCTGGTCAACCGGGACGGACGCGGTCTCACGCTGACCGAAGAGGGCCAGCGGCTGGCGCTGAGCATGGGCGATGCCTTCGACCGGATAGAAGAAGCGGTCGATAGCTTCCGACGGCGCGGGCGCACGGAATTGAGGATCAGCACGGTTTCGACCTTCGCGACCCGCTGGCTGATCCCGCGTCTGCCCGATTTCCAGGCAAACCAGCCGGATGTGGAGTTGCTGTTGTCCGCCTCCACACGGATGATCGATCTGGACCGGGAGAACTATGACTGCGCCATAAGACTGGGCACAGGCAACTGGCCGAGTGTCGAAAGCCACCTCTTGTGGAAGGAACATCTGGCGGTTGCCTTGGCGCCGGCTCTGTTACGCGGCAAGGATGCCGCCGACACCTGCGTCCTGAGCGGTCTCAGACTTCTGCACAGCGCCTCGCGCCGCGGCGACTGGTCGCGCTGGCTGGAGGAAAGTGGTCTCAGCCACCCCGACACGAAGTCGGGAACCGTGCTGCAAAGCCGGGATCTCGCCATACAGGCCGCCATTGCCGGCATGGGCGCGATCGTGATCGACAGGCGCTTCGTCTCCCAGGAACTGGACGCGGGCCACCTGATCATGCCGGACTGGAACCTGGTTGAACTGGAGACCGGCTACTGGTTTGTCCGCTCGCCTGCCCGCACCCTGACCCGCCCTGTCGCTGCGTTCCGTGACTGGCTGCAAACCACTGTCTGAAAACCGGAATTTGCAGCCCACGCTTGCCATTCCTTTCAAAAAGTGCCCCATTATTTGCAGAGGCTGCCAGCTATCCCTTCAAGACAAGGGGCGGGCGCGGCCTTTCAAGAGCATACTTTGGGGGAAGTATTATGCGTAAGGGGCTATTGAGCGCCGTCTTGTTGGCGTTCTCTTTTGTTTATTTTGCTGCTGCCGCAGCACCGGCATCGGCGGAAACGCTGCTCTGGCGGTTTGAAAGCAAACATCCGAACATTGTCGATGTGGAGCTTTATTCCGACACCCGCCGCGGGCACGTCTGGCCGGGCAAAAAGAAGATCTACGTGCTCGACGATTTTTCGACCAAGACGATCAACATCTCCTGCCAGCGCGGCGAGAGGGTCTGCTACGGCGCCTGGGTGCGCAATCGCAGCAATCTTTACTGGGGTGTCGGCTACAAGAACCGCAACCGCTGCTCCAACTGCTGTTACACCTGCAACGGCGGCCAGACCCGCGTGATCGTGCTCAATCCGTGACGCGCGGACGTCGAAACGGCCGGGGAAAACCCGGCCGCTTCCGCATTTGATGGCAAGGCGGTGATCAGACGCTTTCCAGAGCGATCGCGATCCCCTGACCAACACCGATGCACATGGTGGCAAGGGCGCGTTTGGCGCCGCGCTGCTGCAGTTCAAGAGCAGCCGTGCCAGCAATACGTGCACCCGACATGCCGAGCGGGTGACCAAGTGCGATGGCACCGCCGTTCGGGTTGACATGGTCCGCATCCAAGGCAATTCCGAGCTGGCGCAGCACTGCGATGCCCTGGCTTGCGAAGGCTTCATTCAGTTCGACAACGTCGAAATCGGTTGGCTTGATGCCAAGCCGCGCGCACAGCTTCTTGGTTGCCGGTGCCGGGCCGATGCCCATGACGCGCGGTTCGACGCCTGCTGTGGCACCGCCGGAAATGCGGGCGATTGGCGTCAGTCCGTATTTGCGGGCAGCGGCTTCAGAGGCAACGATCAGCGCGGCTGCACCATCGTTGACGCCAGACGCGTTGCCTGCGGTCACACTGCCGCCTTCCCGGAAGGGCGCGCGCAGTTTTGCCAAGGCTTCCAGCGAGGTTGCCCGCGGATGCTCGTCCTTGTCGACGACAACCGGATCACCCTTGCGCTGGGGAATGGTCACCGGCGTGATTTCCTGCGCCAGACGGCCGTTTTCCTGGGCGGCGGCGGCCTTCTGCTGCGAGCGCAGGGCAAAGGCATCCTGGTCTTCGCGGGAGACGCTATAATCTTCGGCAACGTTTTCGCCGGTCTCCGGCATGGAATCGATGCCGTATTGCTTTTTCATCAAAGGATTGACGAAGCGCCAGCCGATGGTGGTGTCATAGATCTCGTTCTGACGCGAGAAGGCGGTTTCCGCCTTGGGCATGACGAATGGCGCACGGGACATGGATTCCACGCCACCGGCAATCGCCAACTCCATTTCACCCGCCTTGATGGCCCGGGCCGCGCTGATGACGGCATCCATGCCCGAACCGCACAGGCGGTTCAAGGTGGTGCCGGGTACGGTTTCCGGCAGTCCTGCCAGCAGCAGGCTCATGCGGGCAACGTTGCGGTTGTCCTCGCCCGCCTGGTTGGCGCAGCCGAAAAAGACTTCCTCAACCGCTGCCCAGTCCATGTTCTGATTCCTCTCCACCAGCGCCTTCAGCGGAATGGCGCCAAGGTCATCGGCACGGACAGAGGACAGCGCCCCGCCAAAGCGGCCGATGGGCGTACGGATATAGTCGCAAATAAAGGCTTCAGCCATTTTACACCTCGGGAACAACAAGATCGGCCACAGCGCCGGGAACAAGAAGCTCTGCGCCGGTGACCGCCTGAAGATCTTCAAGCGACAGTCCGGGCAGTTTTTCACGCAGCACGAAGCGGCCGTTCTCGATGTCGATCACCGCAAGGCTGGTATAGACACGGGTCACGCAGCCGACACCGGTGAGCGGCAGAGAGCAGCGCTTGACCAGCTTCGGCTGTCCTTTTTTCGTGACGTGGTCGGTGATGACGGCAACCCGCTTGGCACCGTGCACAAGATCCATCGCCCCGCCGACCGCCGGAACGCCCTTCGGGCCGGTCGACCAGTTGGCAAGGTCGCCGTTTTCGGCAACTTCATAAGCGCCCAGGATGGCCACATCCAGATGACTGCCGCGCACCATGGCGAAACTGTCGGCATGGTGGAAGAAGGCGGCACCGGGTTTCAGCGTGACCGCTTTCTTGCCGGCGTTTATCAGGTCCCAGTCTTCCGAGCCTGCTTCAGGCGCCTGGCCGAAGCCGAGAAGCCCGTTCTCGGTGTGAAAGATCGCTTCCCGGCCGTCCGGCTGAAACTGGGCGACCTTCTCGGGAAAACCGATGCCAAGGTTCACATAGGCACCGTCGGCAATATCCTGTGCCGCGCGCCAGGCGATCTGATTGTTTGAAAGTTTTTCCATCTCAGGCCTCCAGCGAATAGGCGGCATTGGCGCGATTGAGGTCTTCTTCCTGCAGCGGATCGGCAACCTCCACGACCTTTTGAACGAAGATCCCCGGCGTGACGACGACTTCGGGATCAATCCCGCCTGCATCGACGATCCGACTTGCCTGCACGATGGCTTCCGACGCGGCCATGCACATCAGCGGATTGAAATTCCGGGCCGCCATGCGGTAGGTCAGATTGCCGAAAGTGTCCGCCGTATCGGCCTTCACCAGAGCCACATCGGCCTTCAGCCAGCGTTCCTGCACATACATGCGGCCGTCGAACTCGGCGACCGGCTTGTCCTTTGCCAGATCCGTTCCGTAAGAGGACGGCGTGTAGAAGGCGGGAATGCCCGCACCGCCCGCGCGAATCCGTTCCGCCAGCGTGCCCTGGGGCACCAGTTCCAGCTCGATGCCGCCTGCCAGATACATCTCGGTAAAGACCACCGGGTCGGCAGAGCGCGGGAAGGAGCAGATCAGCTTGTGCACCATGCCCGCCTCGATGAGCGCGGCCAGGCCCACATGACCGTTGCCGGCATTGTTGTTGATCACCACGAGATCCTTGGGATGCCCCGTCTCGCGATAGCGGTCAATCAGCGCATGGATCAGCTCGATGGGAGATCCGGAGCCGCCGAAACCGCCGATCATCACCGTCATGCCGTCCTCTATCCCCGCCACGGCGGTGGCAAGGTCGGAAACCGTCTTGTCCATCATTGTCTCCTTCTCGGGCATCGCCCGAAGCCGCGGCATTCGCATGAGAGCAGGATGTCTCCAAACCTCAGGGCCGGTCCGCTTGCGGGCTGTACAGTGCCAAGGAGATAGCGACGGCAGGTGTCTTTCGTCCAATTGATTTGTGCGATATACTGTATTTGTTTACATATCGCACAAATTAACATCATATGAGACGACACACATGATTGCTGAACGGGATATCATGGGCGGCCTGGCCAAGGGGTTGCAGGTTATCGAGACCTTTACCGCCGACCGGCCCCGTCAATCGATCACCGAGGTCGCGAACGCGTCCGGTCTCGACCGGGCGACCTCCCGTCGGTGCCTGTTGACCTTGGCGCATCTTGGATATGCAAACTGGGACGGCAAGTTCTTCACCCTGACGCCGCAGGTGTTGCGGCTGGGGACGGCCTGCCTTGCCACCATGCCCTTGCCCCGTGTTGTGCAGCCGTTGCTGGACCGCCTGTCGGAACAGATCGGCGAAAGCTCGTCGGTGTCGATCCTTGATGGAGACGAAATCGTCTATGTGGCGCGCGCGGCCCGAACGAAAGTGATGTCGATTGCGCTGATGCCGGGCTCGCGGTTGCCGGCCCATTGCTCCTCCATGGGCCGCATCCTGCTGGCCGCCTTGCCGGAAAGCGAAGCCCGCGCCCGGTTGGAGGCCATGGCCCTGACGGCCATGACACCGAAGACCCTCACAAACGTGGACGCCATTCTGGCCGAACTCACCAGCATCCGCAGCCAGGGCTTTGCCATGATCGATCAGGAGGTGGAACCCGGACTGTGCTCCATCGCGGTACCGGTTCGAAATTCCCACGGCCACACGATTGCCGCGCTCAATGTCGGGTATGCCAGCACGTCCGCCGGGCCGGAAACGGCAAAAGCGGAGTTCCTGCCCGCCCTCCTCAAGATCCAGTCGGAATTGCGCCCGCTGCT
Organism: Stappia sp. BW2; assembly: GCF_008107695.1. Taxonomy (GTDB): domain Bacteria; phylum Pseudomonadota; class Alphaproteobacteria; order Rhizobiales; family Stappiaceae; genus Roseibium. The sequence continues at coordinate 1,380,850 of NZ_VIRG01000066.1, forward strand.
GACGTGAGTTTTTTTGGTGGGGGGCGTGAGGATCGTGGCGTCGGCGAAATGCCCCCTCTGGGTCTGCTCCCTCCCCTCTCCTTCGTCATCCCGGCCAAGCAGCGCGCGAGCCGGGATCGGGGAGCCACAGACAATGCCGGCATGTCCTTTGAACGAAAGACCTAGGCTCCCCGATCCCGGATCTTCGCTACGCTTCGTCCGGGATGACGATGGAGAGGGGAACGTGGAAAAGGGGCGGCCGGTGTCTGTCGGCAGCCCCTGTTGATCGCAGCTCGTAGTCCCATGGTCACGTCGCACCCGCTCAAGCCAATGACCGGACCTTTTGTTCTGCGCCGCGCGTTGCCCCCTCCTTCGCGCCCGTGATCACCTGCAGCATTGGGGCTAGTTCCGGGTGGCGAAACCTGAAGCCTGCGGCGACCAGTTTTGCCGGCACGACGCGCTGCCCGGCCAGCATCGTCTCCCGGCCCATATCGCCGAGTGCCGTCGACAAGAGCCAGGCAGGCAGGCGCAGGAATGCGGGACGGTGAAGCGCCTTGGCCAGAGCCTTGGTGAAGTCTGCATTTCGGACCGGCACAGGTGCCGTGGCGTTGACGGGGCCGGTCAGGGTTTCATCGGCCACCGCACGGGCAATGATGCGGACGAGATCGTCCCGCTCGATCCACGACATCCACTGGCGACCGGACCCCATCGCGCCGCCGCCGCCAAATTCGAACGGCGTCAGCAGCTTTGCCAGAATGCCGCCCTCGACACCCAGGACAAGGCCGATCCGCAAAAGAACGACACGCAGACCGTCCTGCTCCAGCGGGCGAGCGGCCTGTTCCCAGCGCGCGCAGACGTCATGAACGAAGGCAGGCTTGAATGAGGCCTCTTCGGTCAGGGTTTCATCGTCGTGCAGACCGTACCAGCCGATGGCCGAACCGTTGATCAGGCAGGCCGGCTTGTTGTCGAGACGCCTGACCAGAGCCTTTAGTGCTTCGGTCATCTCAACGCGTGAGTTGATGATCCGGGCACGTTTTCGGCTCGTCCACAATTCGTTCGCGATCGGATCGCCGGCCAGATTGACGATGGCATCGATACGGTCGGCGTTGTGGATCTGGTCGAGACCGGTAATGACGCGGACGGGATGAGCCAGGTCCTCGGCCTTGCCGAGATCGCGGGTCAGAACCGTGACGAAATGGCCACCTGAGACCAGGGCCTCCACCAGCCGCTGACCAATGAACCCGGTGCCACCCGTGACAAGGATATGCCGGCGCGGCGGCAGGGCCGCGACCAGGCCCGCCGGGTCAGGCCGGGCGAGCCTGTCGCTGCGTGCGGCGGCAAACAGATCCCGTGCACTGAAGAGACCCACCCCGAGCGCAGACACGGTGGCAAGCACACTCCACCAGCCATAGCTGACGGGGATCAGCGCGCTTGGCAGGAACGACCAGTGCCAGAGCACCGGCGCGGCCAGAGCCAGGATCGCGCCATAGTTCAACGCGAGCAGCGTGTGATTGATCCGCTCGGTCCAGGGCAGCTTGCGGGTCATGTCTTCCTCGACAAAATCCCAAAGCGTGATCAGCACTTCTGCAACAAGGATCGTGGTCAATAGAACAGTGAAGACCCCATGCGGCTCCACCCAGCCAAAGCAGAGGAAGATCACCGCATAGAAGAAATTGCGCACACCGTGCAGTCGTAGTTCGGTTTTCTGCGACGCGCGCCATGCCAGACGCTCGCTGCCTTCGTGGTGCACGAGCGTATCGAATGCGCCCATGACTATCTGGATGGAGATCAACGTCCAGAGAACGGGATTATCCATGATCAAGTCTCCATGTCATGAAAGAGCGCGTCCTGGTGAACCAGTTCGCCGAAAACGCCGCTCTTGAGGGAAAGGGTGAACAGAAAACGGTCCTGACCGAGGTCCCGATGGGTGATCGTCAGGGAGCCCGGCCGGAGCCAGGCGGGCAACCGCAGCCGCCACTGTCCGGCTTGCAGGAAATAGTGATCGCTCTCGAAAATGAGACCATCGGCAAGGGCGCTCACGCGCAGAGCCATGCCGATGCCGGCACCGATGTATTCCTCGATACCCGTCGGGCCTTCGAACCGTTTGGAGCTGTAGATCACCTGAGGAAAGCCCGAGGCACGCCCGTATTGGCGGATCCAGAACTGGCCATCGCTGGCAATATCCTCGGTGACGGAAACAACAGCCGGCTGATTGAGCGAGGATCTGTCATAGGGAAGTGGACCACCGACGAGCCGCGCGAGCTGCGCCAGAATGGCACCGGCAAGGTTCATCCGCATGGACACGACCAGACCCTGATAGACAACACTGGCCCCGCCGCTCAGACGTTTGCCGAACCGGCGGCGAACCGCGGCAGGCAGCCGGTGCCAGGCTGCTTCTCCCAGGAGATCGCGAAATCGGTAGTCACCAGCTGCAGGTCTCTCCAGAGCGGCACTTGCGTTTCGCATTTCCAATCCCTCCCGTTGTATCGGTTATTTCTGTATAAAGAGAAATAAGTTCGCAAAAAATTTTGAACGTGAAACCGGGTGGCAGGCCTCATGGCGTCTCACCCGGTCGGTGTATCGTTGCCCGGTGCGTCCGCGTTACCTCCCCAGACGCGCCGCGGGCTGAACGTACAGAGGGCAAGAGGCCCTGCTGGTCAGTCCTTCTTGCCGCCGATCTTGAGCAGCGAGAGAACCTTGTCGCCCATCTTCATCAAGCTGGAGAGTTTGGACTTCGGTACGCTCAACATCTGCTCCGACCAGCGGTCGGCCGTCGTCAGAAACTGATGCATCTGCTGCATCCGCTCCAGCGCAACAGGATCCAGCGCCTTCTCCTTTTCCGCCTGGCGCACGCAGATATCAATGGCACGGATCGCCGGATCGATCTCCCGTTCCTTGCGCCCCTTCGCTATCAGCAGGGCCATTTCCCAGACGTCGGTTTCAGCCACGAAATGCTCCCGGCGGTCACCGGCCACCGGCACCCGCTGGATCAACCGCCATCCGACCAGCTCCTTCAGGGAGTTGGAGACATTCGACCGCGCGATGCCCAGTTCCTCGGAAATCTGCTCCGCGTTCATGGGGGCCGGGCTAAGAAACAGCAAGGCGTGGATCTGCGCCACCGAGCGGTTGACGCTCCACTGGCTGCCCATATCCCCCCAATAGAGGATGAATTGTTCTTTTGCCGACGGATCGGCCTTGTCGGTAATTTCTGTCATGACAGAAATCTGTGACGAAAATCAGCTGATGTCAATGACGAAGTTCTTCAGTGGGTGAGGCGAGTTTCAAAAAGGGGCAAGATCGCCGGTCAGCGCCCGCTTGCATGAGGCTCAAGATCGGTATGGTGCCCACCGGACGCGCTAGGACCACGGCCTGATAGAGAGGTGCCTCCCCGAGCTTGTGCGTCGACCTTTTCCTCTGTCCGGACCGGGGAAACGTCCTCCAATACGGCCAGACGGTCGAGAATGGCTTTCCGTTTGGCTTCAAGATCGGCGGTGAGCCGGTCGATGTGCTCGAGCTTTTTCAGGAGCTGCGGAATACCGCCCTCGCAAGGCCCGGCCCCTTCGTCGGAGAGACATGCGGCCATCGCACGAATTTCTCGCGTTGAAAAACCCGTGGCGATGAAATCGCGAATCCGGCCGGCCCGGCGAAGGTCCGCGGCGCTGTAGCTGCGATAACCGTTTTCCGAGCGACGGGTTTCCATTAGGCCCGACTTTTCATAGTGGCGCAGCATCCGTTCCGTAATGCCAAGCCGTTCGGCTGCTTCCTTGATCTGCATGTCGACCCCTTTCCTCGCCGGTCTAGCACCTTGACGCTAGTGTCAGGGTCAATCCCTGTTTTTTCAGGAACACTCGGACCAGATCCTCAGGTGGCGAAGGACATCCTCGGCATCAAGAGGAGGGTGCCCACTGATTTGGTGTTTGACGGGAGACCCTCAAACGCCCTGGCCGCGGAGCGACCAGCCACCATCAATCGTGATCACCTGTGCGGTCAGCCACTCGTTATCAGAACTGCCGAGCTGCAGGATCCATGGAACTAGATCGGAGGTCAGTCCGCGCCGCCCCAGAGGAACCTGTGCTGCTTCGGTTTCCTCGATGGTTTGCGCGACTTCCGGCGGCAGACCCATCATGCCAGTGAGCGCGCCGCTCTTCACAGGGCCGGGAGAGACGGCATTCACCCGTACTCCGTCACCGGCCAGCTCAATGGCCCAGGAGCGTGTCAGATGCTCAAGCGCCGCCTTGGTGGCCGCATAATGCGCCAGACCCGGCGCCGCATTCTGCGAGACTGCGGTTCCGATGTTGACGACTGCCCCCTTGCTGTCCCGCAAGGCCGATTGGGCTTCCTTTAACAGAAGGGATGGCGTAACGATGTTCACCGCACAGATTTGCGAAAGCGTCTCGGAATCATAGGCCTCGATAGGCAGCGGTCTGCCCGCGCCTGCATTGTTGACGACAAGGTCCAGACGGCCCCATCGGCCCATTGCCACCTCGACGGCACGTCGGCTGCCGGCTGGATCGGCGCTGTCGACTTGCACGGCCTCGATCGCCGCACTCTTGCCTGCAACACCGGCAAGCTTTGCAGCATCACGCCCCGTGATGACCACATTCGCGCCCTGCCTGGTCAATGCCAACGCGGTCGCCTCTCCGATCCCAGAGCTTCCGCCAGTCACGATGGCGACCTTGCCCTGCCAGTTTGTTCGTTTATTCATCTTGGCTTGCTTTCCTGAAATAACACCTGCGCAATGCGCGCCAGGCCGGTGTTAGCCGGTTGACGTTAGTGTCAAGGTCAAGCCCGATTTTTTGAAGAAGTCCCCGCCTCAGGCCGGGTGCTGCTGGACACTGAGGCCACCGTCGACCGTCAGGCATGCGGCGTTCATGAAGAGGCATTCGTCGGAAGCTTATCAAAATGAAGATCACCAAATTCACGACCTATACCGTGCCGCCGCGCTGGCTGTTCCTGAAGATAGAGACCGATGAGGGCGTCACCGGCTGGGGCGAACCCGTCGTCGAAGGCCGCGCCATGACCACGGAAGCAGCCGTGCATGAGCTTGCCGACTATCTGATCGGCAAGGATCCCTTCCTGATCGAAGACCATTGGACTGTGCTATATCGCGGCGGTTTCTACAGGGGCGGCGCCATTCACATGAGCGCCCTTGCCGGGATCGATCAGGCCTTGTGGGACATCAAGGGAAAGGCCCTTGGGCAACCGGTTCACTCTCTCCTCGGCGGGCAGGTGCGCGACAGGATCAAGGTCTATTCCTGGATCGGAGGCGACAGGCCTTCCGAGCTTGCGGACAATGCCAGACAAGTGGTTGAACGCGGATTCAAGGCGCTGAAAATGAACGGCTGTGCCGAGCTGCAGATCGTCGACAGCAATGCGCGGCTGGACAGGGCCGTGGAGGCCATCGCGAGCGTGCGCGAGGCCGTAGGTCCGGACATCGGCATTGCGGTGGACTTCCACGGGCGGGTGCACAAGCCCATGGCCAAGGTGCTGGCCCGGGAACTCGACCCGTACAAGTTGATGTTCATTGAAGAGCCGGTGCTTTCGGAGAACCGGGAAGCTCTTCGGGACATCGTCAATCACACGTCGACACCGATTGCCCTCGGCGAAAGGCTCTATTCCCGCTGGGACTTCAAGTCGGTTCTGTCCGACGGCTATGTGGACATCATCCAGCCGGATCTGTCTCACGCGGGCGGGATCACGGAATGCCGCAAGATCGCGGCCATGGCCGAGGCCTATGACGTTGCGCTTGCGCCCCATTGCCCGCTTGGGCCCATTGCCCTTGCGGCCTGTCTTCAGATCGATGCGGTGTCCTACAATGCCTTCATCCAGGAACAGAGCCTCGGCATCCACTACAACCAGTCCAACGACCTGCTGGACTACATCACCAATGCAGAAGTCTTCGCCTATGCGGACGGTTTTGCCGCGATCCCCCAGGGGCCAGGTCTTGGCGTCGAGGTGAACGAGGCGTATGTCATCGAGCGGGCCAGGGAAGGTCATCGCTGGCGCAACCCGATCTGGCGTCACGAAGACGGAAGCCTCGCCGAGTGGTGAACTGGGCGGCCTTCAACGAATATGGGCGGAGCGTCTCAGGACGCCTCGCGCCACCGTTCTTCGCGGACGAACTGCATCAGTCTCTCGGAGGGCATTGCCGGTGCAAAGGCATAGCCCTGCAGGGTGTCGCAGCCCAGGTCACGCAGGATCCTGGCATGCTGCATGGATTCCACCCCCTCGGCGACAACTTTGATGCCGAGCGACTGACCGATTTCGATGATCGATGCGACGAGGCGGCGCTGGCTTTGCGAATGGGTGATGGGAATGACGAGCTGGCGGTCGATCTTCAGCCGTTTCGGACGCAGGTGAATGAGGCTGACGATGGAAGCGTAGCCGGTGCCGAAGTCGTCGATCTCGATATCGACGCCCATCTCCCTCAAGTGGTCGAAGTTGGCCTCGATGAGATCATTCTTTTCGTCCAGGAAGATGGATTCCAGAAGTTCGAAGGACAGCGACCCCGGTTCAAAGGCAAGCCCTTCGAGGCTCTGAACGAGCTGGACGTCGTTCAGCCTGCTCGCTGAAACATTGACCGACATTTTCGGAATATCGATCCCGGCCGCTTTCCAGCGTGTGGACTGCCACAGCGTCTGTTCGAGGATGAGCCGGTCGATCAGATGGACCACGTTGAGTTCGTCGGCCGTTTTCAGAAATCTGTCCGGTGTCAGAACACCCTCGGTCGGGTGGTTCCAGCGCGCCAGCGCCTCGACGCCGGTGATGGCCAGCGTTCTGGCGTCGAACTGTGGCTGGAAGTAAGGCAGGAACTCCTGACGCTCCAGTGCAAAGAGAATGTCATCGGCGACGTTCTTGTTGTGCACGATTTCCGACTTCAGCGTGTCGGAGAAGAATTCGTACCGGTTGCGACCGTTGCTCTTGGCCCGGTAGAGGGCAATGTCCGCATCGACCAGCAAATGCCGGCCGTAGTCACTCAACGTCGTATCGGCCATGGCGATGCCGATGGACACGCCAAAGCGGCACTGGTGATTTTCGAACGGAACCGGTCGGCGCATCTGCGCGATGATCCTGTCCGCCCGGGCAGCCAGGCTTGCTTCATCTGCCGGTTCGGTGATGGCGATGACAAATTCGTCGCCGCCAATGCGGGCGACAAAGTCGCTGGCGCTGACGTTTTCCTTCAATACCGAGGCCGCGTGCGTGAGCATCGCGTCGCCGGCAGCATGACCCAGTGTATCGTTGATTTGCTTGAAACGATCCAGATCGATATGCAGGAGCGCCGTCGGTTTTTGCGGGGCTTCTTCATCCAGAAGCTCCTGGTCCAGAAACCGCCGGTTCGGAAGCCCTGTCAGACTGTCGTGGAGAGAATAGTGCTCCATCAGCGCCCGGGCATCTTCCAGTTCGCGGTTCCGGTCCTCGGCATTCTGCTTGGCTTTCAGCAAGCGGGTCTTGAGCTGAATATCCCGGGAGACGTCCCAATTGACGCCGAGAATGTATCGCTGGCCACGGGTATTCTTATGGATCGCGCCGATGGCACGGATCCAGCGAATGGACCCGTCTCGAAGAACGACCCGGAAGTCCGATTGGTAGGTCCCGCCGGTTTCGATCGCCTCCCGGTACTCCTGTTCGGCGCGTTCCAGATCCTCAGGATGCAGACGGTCGACCCAGACGTCGTATTTCGACGTGTCGTGACCTTCCGGGATATCGTAGAGTTCCCGCATGCGGCTGTCCCACGCCAGCGCACCGGTCTCCATGTTGAGTTCCCAGATACCGATCTTGGAGGTATCAAGCGCCAACTTCAGGCGTTTGGACAGGCCTTCCATCTGGACCTGTCGGCGCTTGAGTTCGCGAATATGCCCGCGCCGCTGGTCGTAGAGCTGCCCCGCAATGAAGATCGGTAGCAAAACAAGAAGCCCACCGGCCACAGTCAGCAGCCGTACCCTCCAGGTGCTGGCGGGCATCGCCGACCAGCCACCGCGCGGGACTGCGGCGATCTGCCAGCGGCCGGTCGGCAGGATGACATCCGACAATACCGGCTCCTGCTCCATGATCGTCTCGTCGCCGAAGAAAACGGTCTTGTCCGTCCTGTTGGCGTCGCGGCCCAGAATGGCGACTTCAACCGGCAGGGCCGGATCAAGCAGCCCGCTGTCCGCGTAGAGACGGTCAGCATCGACCACAGCAGCCACGAGACCCCACAGGCGCCGTGTGCCGTCTTCGGTCGTCGTGAAAACAGGAAAGCGCGCGATAAAGCCCGTACCGCCCTGCAGCAGATTGACCGGACCTGCCAGCACCATCTCACCGGAATTGACAGCCCGCAGGGCTGTATCCCGCTGCGGCACGTTTTTCCGGTAATCGAGGCCAAGTGCCTTTACGTTCCCCTCCATCGGGTGCATCAGCCTGATGACAAGATCAGGTGCGCCCGAAACATTGCGGAGCTGCGAATGTTTGCCGATGAGGCTGCTGGCAATGCGGCCAAACTGGTTCTGGTCGATGTCCGGCTGGGTTGCGATCAGCGCAACCAGGCCACGGACGAGCTGTAGATTGCCGTTGATGTTGCCTTCCAGGCGGGCACGAACAACACCCAGTTGTTCGGCAACATTCGCACGAGCATGTTGCAGATGAACGGACCGCTTCTGGACTTCCCAGAATATTCCCGCCGAAGCGATAACCGCAATGGCTATGGCCATCGCCGAAATACTGGCCACGCTGGGTCGTGTCAGAAACTGCCTGGCTTCAATTTTGGGAAAAAATGACTTCGGCATCTCATCTCGTAAGGTCGAGAAATCTTAACATGCGACAGATGGGGACATCGCAGTCCTGGCTTTCGAGCGAGAATAACTTCAAAACCAAAACAAATACCTAAAGAGCACCTTACAGTTTGACGGAAGAAATTTGCCGTTCGGCATTGCGTCTCGACGCGCCGTGCTACCGCAGCAGGATTATCCCTAAAACCGCCGCGACGATGAGAACGCAGCCGAATATTTCGGAGCGGGCAATCGCCTCCTTGAACACCAGCCATGAAACCAGAAAGGTGAAGACCAGCTCGACCTGAGCGAGAGCGCGCACATAGGCAACATTTTGCAGTGTCATGGCGGTGAACCAGCCGACAGATCCCGCAACACCGCTAGCCCCGACCCAGACGGCAGCCCGCCAGGCGCGAACGCTTGCCCGCAGTTGGTCGGGCTCGCGCAGCACCATCCAGACCGCCATGACGATTGTCTGGAAGGAGGTGGCATAGACGAGCGCGTAGGCGGCCTGCATCGGAACACCTGTTCCTTCAAGTGACAAAGAGGCCGTGCGGTAAGCGACGGCGGACGCTCCGAAGAAAGCGGCCGACGCAAGGCCGATCAGCGCAGGTCGACCGATCAGCGAGTGACGGACGGCAGAAAGTGTCAATGGAACCCGGGCGAGAGAAATCACAACCACGCCGGCCACTCCGACCAGAATGAACAGCCCGGCCACCAGGGAAATGTGTTCGCCAAGAACCACAAAGCCGAAGAGAGCTGCCTGGATCGGTTCTGTCTTGGAATAGGCCGTCCCGACCGCAAAATTGCGGAAGGAGAACAGATGGATCAGCAGAAACGTTCCCAGGATCTGCGCCAACCCGCCCAGAGCACCGGCCACCAGGAGCGTCGGCGTGGGCGCAGGCAGCGGAAACTTGAACACGGTGTGCAGCACCACGGCATAAGCAATCGCAAACGGCACACCGTAGCCGAACCGAACGAATGTTGCCCCGGTGGTCCCAAGCTGACCCTTCAGATGTTTTTGAAGGGCCGTGCGCAGGTTTTGGCAGAACGCCGCTGCAATGGTGATCGGGATCCATAATTCCACGAGGAGAACTCTTTCAGGGTTTGTTGAAGTGATTTCACATTAGAGATTTAGGCTCCGCTTTAAACTGCCGTAACCGCAATCAATATTTTATCTTTTCTCAACATTGGAACCGAGGCTGCGTAGATTTCGAGACTCGCGCGGCGCGCATCCCGCCCTTTCGTTTGACGGCAACAGGACATCTGCAGACCCTCCGGTGCTTGACAGCACCTTGCCGGGCGGCTTAGGTCCGCGCCAGATTTGTTAACGCCCGGAGACCATCTGTATGATGACCCACGATCTCGCTTCCCTGTCCAAGACTATCGACGCCGCCTTCGAAGACCGTGCCGCGATCGACACGACAACCACCGGCGAGATCCGGGACGCAGTCGAGGAAACACTGAACCTGCTCGACCGGGGCCAGTTGCGTGTTGCCGAAAAGAAAGACGGCGAGTGGACAGTCAATCAGTGGGCGAAGAAAGCCGTACTGCTGTCATTCCGACTGAACCCGATGGACATCATCAAGGGTGGTCCCGGCGATGCGACCTGGTGGGACAAGGTGCCGTCCAAATTCGACGGCTGGCGCGGCATGGATTTCGAAAATGCCGGCTTCCGCGCCGTGCCGAACTGCATCGTTCGCCGTTCGGCCTTTATCGGCAAGGGCGTTGTCCTGATGCCGTCGTTCGTCAACCTCGGTGCCTATGTTGACGAAGGCACGATGGTCGACACATGGGCAACGGTCGGCTCCTGTGCCCAGATCGGCAAGAACGTTCACCTGTCCGGCGGCGTTGGCATCGGCGGCGTTCTGGAACCGCTCCAGGCCGGCCCGGTGATCATCGAAGACAATTGCTTCATCGGAGCGCGTTCCGAAGTGGTGGAAGGCTGCATCGTGCGCGAAGGGTCCGTGCTCGGCATGGGCGTCTTCATCGGCCAGTCCACCAAGATCGTCAACCGCGCGACCGGCGAGATCACCTACGGCGAAGTGCCGCCGTACTCCGTGGTTGTTGCAGGCTCCATGCCGAGCGCCAAGACGATGGGCAACGGTGAAACCGCACCCAACCTTTACTGCGCTGTTATCGTGAAAACGGTCGATGAAAAGACCCGTTCGAAGACCGGTATCAACGAACTTCTGCGCGACTGACGCAAAGAACGGAGTGCCGCGGGCACTCCGTCACCCGAAGTCCGAAAAGCCCCGTCCTCACCCGGCGGGGTTTTTCATGCGCCCCACAAAAACCCGACGGCCTGAGAGATCACGAGCGTCAGCAACACATCCAGAACGACCACACCGATGGTCAGGCTGACGGTCGTCTGAAGCACAATGCGGGCGACCTGGTAACGGTACCAGATGACGGCGACGAGGCAGGTCAGCGACAACAGCACGACAATGCCGGGCGAGATAAGGTCCAGAAGAAACAGGATGTAAGTGAAAATATAGGGCACCGAGGCCAGCAGGCTGGTCCAGTTGCGCACCACGATGAACGGCACATAGCGGTGCGAAATGCCGAGCGGTGAGGCCAGCAGTGCCAGCAGCAGCGGCAGCGCCAGCCAGTCGACGCCCATGCCCAGGAACTGGGCGAACCAGTAACTGCCATCGGGAAAGGCATCCGGATGATAGAGGTTCTCGGCGAAAAACAGCCGCTTTTCCGCAAGGCAGCTGACCACATAGACCGGCAACAGCAGAAAGATGACGGAAAACGAGCGCCAGAAGCCCTGCACGGACTGGTCGAAGAACGCCATTCCTTCAGGGCGATTGCGCAAAAGCAGCCAGGAACCGTCCAGTGCCGCGCGAATTTCGACCTTGCTGATCAATTCCCGTCTGCTCCAGAAAAATAGCTGAAAAGGAATTTCTTGTAGATTGCGGCGAGCCGGTCAAGGTCATCGACCGCGACACATTCGTCAACCTTGTGCATTGTCTGACCGACAAGGCCGAATTCGACAACCGGGCAGTAGTTCTTGATGAAGCGGGCGTCAGACGTTCCCCCACCTGTCGAAAGCTCCGGAGCGCGGCCGGTTTCCGCTTCCACCGCCTTGCTCAGGGCTTCGATCAGAACGTCGTCTCGTGTCAGGAAGGATTCGCTGGCATCGCGCTTGAATTCCAGATCGAGCGCGCGTTTTCCCAGATCCACACCTTCCAGTGTCTCCGTGATACGGGCCTTGAGGCTTTCAAGCGTCCATTCGTCGTTGTAGCGAATGTTGAAACGGGCCTCTGCGCGGGCCGGAATGACGTTGGAAGCAGGATTGCCGACATCGACGGAGACGATCTCCAGATTGGACGGCTGAAAGCGCTCGTTGCCCTTGTCCAGTTCCAGCGCGTCAAGCGCGACCAAAAGACGGAGAAGGCCCGGGATCGGATTGTCGGCCAGATGCGGATAGGCGACGTGCCCCTGAACACCGCGAACGGTGATCGTGCCGGACAGCGATCCACGCCGGCCGACTTTGATGGCATCGCCGAGTTTGTCCGGATTGGTCGGCTCACCGACAATGCAGGCATCGAATACATGCCCTTGTTCTTTGGCCCATTGCAGCAGCTTGACGGTGCCGTTGACCGCCGGACCTTCCTCGTCACCGGTAATGAGAAAGGAAATCGTCCCGCCGAAATCCGGGCCTTTTTCCGCGACATAGTCGAGCGCTGCCGCCGCAAAGGCAGCAATGCCGCCTTTCATGTCGACCGCACCGCGGCCGTACAGCACACCATCGTCGATCATCCCCTCGAAGGGGCCATGACGCCAGTCACTCTCGGTGCCGGCCGGAACCACATCCGTGTGGCCTGCAAAGACGAAATGCGGAGCACCGCTGCCGATGGAGGCAAACAGGTTCTCCACGTCAGGCGTGTCCTCATCCTGGAAGGTAACCCGCGAGACATCGAAACCCGCCTTGCCGAGCAACGCTTCCAGCGAGGCCAGGGCGCCACCTTCGGCTGGGGTCACGGACGGGCAACGGATCAGGTCCTGTGCGATGGCGACGGCGGAAGTGGGCATGAAGCAGTCTCTTTAGGTTCGTCTTATGCGGGGCTCACGCGCGCTCAGCGCTTGCGCCAGTAACTGTTGGGCATCGGGCCATGGCGGTTCGGCTGGTTCTGACTGGGCACAACCCCGAGAAAGATCAGCATGATCACGTTCAGGATCGGTACGAAGATCAACAGTCCGAGGAAACCGCTCTGGCCGATATCCTGCAAGCGCTTGATGACCAGCGCCAGTTCAACCCACTGCAGCACGAAAAACAGCACAGGGAACAGCGGGTTTGTGCCGATATAGTCGCCGGACATCAAGGAATCTGCTGTCGGCGTTTCAGCGGAGGAAAGCCACCAGATCCGAAGGGCGATGCCGAACACGACCCAGCTGATCAGGAAACATAACCAATATGGCTCCCGGCCCATACGGCCGATGGGACTCAACAGGGCCCAGATCGGCCCCGGGGCTGTGTTCGCGCTCTGTTGGGGCGTTGTCATTCCGTCCAGCTTTGGTTCGATTGATCTGGCAAGGAGGTAGACGCATACGCGGGCCGGATCAAGCTCTGTTACGCAGTCGCACCAGTCTTTGCCAGCTCGTAATCCTGCAAATGGGGCCAGCCGCAAGGATTGCAGGCCGTGACCCTGGGTAATTTTAATGGATTTTGCACGTTCGGCGTGTCAATCCTAACATCAAGGGTTGATTGCTGACGAGGGGGCTCGCTGATGACCGGTGACTGGAAGACGAAACTAACGGCCTGTACATTCTCGCTTATTCTGAGCTTCTTGACAATTTTGTCGCTGCCGGCCAACGCACAGGATGCGGGCAAGAGTCTTCCCACACAACTTCAACCTGAAGCCATGGAAAAGCTTGTTTCCGATCTCGATCCGGAACAGGTGAAGGCACTCACGGACCTGATGACCCTGCTGCAGCAAGGTGCCGCAGCCAAAGGCCAGCAAACCCCACAGCCGTCCGAAGAAGTCGAATTCATCGACAAGGTGCAGGCAACGGCCGATCAATTCGGCGGGATGATTGCCAACAACTTCAAAACAATTCCGGTGCTTTTCACCAGCCTGTTCAGCAGTATCGAGGCGCTTTTCGAAGGCTCTATCGCCGGGCCGGTGCATATCCTCCTTGGCGCAATTGCGTTGATCCTGGCAGCGGGCTTCATCGCCGAATTCCTGGTCAACCGGCTGTTCGCCTCCCGCCGCGACAAAATCCGGAGCCATGCTCCCGGCAGTCTTTTTGAAACGGTCAAGCTGGTTTCAACGCGCGCCGCGCTCGATCTTGGCGGACTGATCGTTTTCGCCATCGTGGGGTTTGCAGTCGGAAAGATTGCGATCTTCGACCCTGTCGCACGGACATTTGCCTTTCAGGCGGTTTATTGGATCGTCTTCCTGCCGCGCATTGTTGCTGCCCTGCTCCGCTTCGCCCTCGCCCCCCATCGCAGCGAGTTGCGCCTCGTCACCGCGGACGACGCCACTGCCAAATCGCTCTACCGCAGCTTCACCAGCCTCTTTGCCTTTGTCGGCATCACCTTTTTCCTGCGCAACGTGATGATAGAAGCCGGGTATGGCGAAGTTGCCGAAACCTTCCGCTTCTTTATCGGGTTTGGTGTCAATCTGTGGATCGCCATAGCCATCTGGAACACCCGGCATGGCCTGACGAGCATCATTTTGGGTGATGAACACGAGCCGACCAGCGGGCTTGAACGCATGGCCCGCTTCTGGCCCTATTTCTCGATTGCCTTCATCGTCTTCAACTGGCTGCTGGTTCAGGTGACCACCAGCATGGGCATCGAAGCGCTGACGGCCGGCAGGTCCCTTGCCGTGATTTCCCTCGTGGTGTTCGCGCCGTTCCTGGACACGATGGTGCGCGGCATCGTCTCGCATATCATTCCCCCCATGCATGGGGAGGGTCCGGTTGCCGAGGCCGCGCACATGCAGACACGGCACAGCTATGTCCGCATCGCCAGGGTTGCCCTGCTGGCTTTTCTGGTGCTGATGGTCGGCAGGATTTACGGCCTCAATCTGCTCGCGCTCGGTGCCGAAGACGGATCTGCGGTCGCCCGGCATACGGTCATCTTCCTGCTTATTCTGGCTGCCGGTTACCTTGCCTGGGAAATTACCAATCTCTGGGTTGCCCACCAGCTTGCCAAGGATTCCCCGCCACCTTCCAACGAAGATGAAGACGCAGAGATGGGCGGCGCCGGAAAATCGCGCCTGGCGACGATCCTGCCGCTGATCCGCGCCGTGGTGCAGATCACGATCCTTGTCCTGACCGTGCTGCTCGCGCTCAGTCAACTTGGCATCAACATCACACCGCTTCTGGCCGGTGCCGGTGTCGTCGGTCTTGCTGTCGGCTTCGGCGCGCAGACACTCGTCCGCGATGTCGTTTCAGGTGTCTTCTTCTTGATGGACGATGCCTTCCGTCTGGGCGAATTCATCGACGCAGGCGGCACCCAGGGCACCATCGAGAAAATCTCGATCAGATCGCTGCAACTGCGCGGCACGCGCGGTGCCGTTCATATCGTCCCCTATGGCGAGATCCCGAAACTCACCAACCTGTCCCGCGACTGGGTGATCATGAAACTGAAGTTCACCGTGCCTTTCGACACAGATGTCGAAAAGGTTCGCAAGCTCTTCAAGCGGATCGGCCAGGACATCATGCAGATGGAGGAGTTCAAGGACGACATTCTGGCCCCGTTCAAGGGACAGGGCGTCGCCGACGTCGACGACGTCGGCATTGTGGTGCGCGGCAAATATACCACGAAGCCCGGCAAGCAATTCGGCATCCGCAAGGAAATCTACAAGCGCGTCCAGCAGGCGTTCGACGAAAACGGCATCCAGTTCGCGCGCAAGGAAGTGCGGGTCAACATTCCAGACAACGCCAAGCTGGACGACAAGCAGAAGGAAGCCGTCACGGCAGCAGCCGCTGCCGCGGCCGCCGACATGGACAAGAAACCGGCTGCGGAATAAGCCCTCGGCCTTGCTTCAGTTGCAACTAACCGGCCTACCGCTTTGCCTGTGAAAGCGGTAGGCACAGCGTTTGTGGCCCATCTTTCGAGACGGTCTGGCAGCCTCCTCAGGATGAGGCCGCGGTTTTTTGAAGCCTTTCCTCCCCTTATCGCCTCATCCTGAGGAGCCGCGGTAACAGCGTCTCGAAGGATGGCCAAAAACGCTGGGACCAAAGCGTCAGCCCTCTTTTCACGACCGGATAAGCCGACACCCGGGTCAACCTGTGCTTCGGGCCGGATTTAACCGGCCTATACGCCCTTCTCCCGATTGAGCCGGACGCCAATCCGTGCCTAAGATTGCATGTCCGCGGGAGGCGGGCAGGCAAATGCTTTTGGGAGGAAGCCGCCTGATGAGTGACAACACGTCGACCCCGCATGGCGGCGGGGCAGCCGCGACCGATGGGCTGCGGCCCATGCCGAAGGTCAACAGGATTACCGTCAACGATGTGATCGACGCGTTTGCGGCGGGCCTTGCCGATTTTCGCAGGGCGCCGATCTACGGCATTGCCATCGGGTCGGTTTTCGCTGTTGGTGGCCTGTTCGTCGTTTTGAGCGCAGCCGCCCTCAACATGAGCTACCTGTCCTATCCGGCAGCGGCCGGGTTCGTGCTGATCGGGCCGTTTGCCGCGGTCGGCCTCTACGAAGTCAGCCGTCGTCTTCAGAACGGGGAGCCGCTGTCGTGGTCACGACTCTTCGGCACCATGTGGGCCCAGAAGAGCCGGGAACTCTCCTGGATGGCCTTCGTGGTTCTGTTTATCCAGATCATGTGGATGTATCAGGTGCGCCTGCTTCTGGCGCTGTTCCTCGGCTTCCGGTCCTTTGCCTCGTTCGAGGAGTTTCTGACTCAGGTCATCTCGACCCCGGAAGGCCTGATGTTCCTGGCCGTCGGTCATGTGGTCGGCGCGATCCTGTCACTGATCCTGTTTTCGCTGACCGTGGTGTCGTTTCCGCTGCTGATGGAAGAAGACCGGGACTTCATCACCGCCATGATCACCAGCGTACGCGCCGTGTTCACTTCGCCCGTCCCGATGATCGGCTGGGCCTTTGTCGTGACCGCTGTGCTGATCGTGTCGATGGCACCGGCGTTCCTGGGTCTGATCGTGTCCCTGCCGATACTCGGTCACACGACCTGGCATCTTTACAAGAAGTGCGTGGAGATCCCGGAGGCCTGATCATGGGAAGGCCTGCCCCCCCAGAAGGCGCGCAAGCGCCGGCCGGGGAAACGAAACTGGTGCGACTGTGCAATGGCGCGTTCGGGCAATCGCAGCGCGAGCGTCAGGCAGATAGGATCTTGCGGAAGCGCAGCAGCACGATGACCAGAGCCGCTGCGGACATCGCGCTCATCGCCAGCATTTCCCCACCGACCAGTCCGAAACCGCTGCCCCTGTAAAGGACAGACTGGGTAAAGCGGACAAAATGCGGCGACGGGCTGACAGTTAGGATGACTGCCTGCAGCCAGCCGGGCATCGACTCCAGCGGCGTCATTCCGCCCGACAGCAGGATCATGACGATGATGACGGGGATCACGAGCAGGCCGAACTGGCCCATCGACCGGGTGAAGCTGGCCAGAAGCAGACCGATGCTGGCGATGGCGGCAATATAGATCGCAGACCCCGCCACAAAGAGTCCGAGCGATCCCGCAACAGGCACGCCGATCAGAAATTCGACCACGAAGATGAGGCTCAACACCGTTGCCGCCAGGATGACGAGGGCTGTTGCCAGGATTTTCGAGACGACGATCTCATGCGGGCGAACCGGCATTACCAGCACATGTTCGATGGTTCCGTGTTCTCGTTCGCGGATCATCGATGCGCCCGAGAGGATCAGGGTCAAAATGGTGATGGAGTTCATGAGCTGCATCACCGAGGTGAACCATTCCGGTGTCAGGTTCGGGTTGTATCGGTTGCGGAAGACCACATCGACCAGCCCTGTCCCTCTGCCCGGCAGATCGAAATACCGTGCGATTTCCTCGGACAACAGACCGGTCATGAAAGTCGCGCCGTTGCCTGCGTGCGCTACCGCCGTGGCATCGATGTCGAGTTCGAGCGTCGCTTTCCTGCCGGCGCGCAGATCGCGCTCGAAGTTAGGCGGGATCGACAGGATCAGGACATGATCGCCCCGCTTCAGGGCTGCCTCTGCTTCTTTTGGATCGAGCGGGACGGGAGCCGCGAAGAGCGGTGGCTGGACCACGTCGGCCAGTCGTCTCGACAACATGCTGTGATCTTCGTCGACCACGGCCGTCGACAGGTCCTTGATGTCGGTCGAGACCGCGTAGCTCACCATGTAGGTCGCAATGGTGAAGACATAGACGATCAGAGCCAGCATCAGCGTGTCGCCGCGTATGGCGCGCAGCTCCTTTACCGTCAGCAGGAGGATGTGTCTGACACTGGTCATCATCGAAGGAGACCCACGCATCGCTCAGCGCTCCTGCTTGCGCAAGGCGAGGACAGACAGCGCGAGATAGATGACCACGAACCCGCAGAGCATCGCCGCGCTCCAGCCGATATCAGCCCAGCCGAAGGCCTTGACGAAAGACCCCACGCTCACCTCCTGATACCAGGCGCCGGGAAACATCTTTCCCAGAAGCTGACTGGATGGTGTCAGCGAGGAGACCGGCACGATGAGGCCGGAAAAATTCACTGTCGGAATGATGGTGATCACGGCTGTGGCAAACACGGCGGACACCTGTGTGCGCGTGAAACTTGAAACAAGCTGCCCCAAACCGGTCGTTGCAATCACGTAGATGACGGAGACGGTGAAGAGCGCGAAGAGATTGCCCGTGAACGGAACCCCGAACAGAAGCCGGCCCATCAGGTAGAGCGTCCAGAAATTCAGCACTGCGACGGCGATATAGGGAAGCTGCTTTCCGGTGAGGAACTCCAGCCGGGTGACTGGCGTGGAGCGGAAATTGGCGATCGTTCCGGTTTCCTTCTCCCGGGCCACGCCGATGGCGGCCATGATCGCGGGGGTCAGCATGAGGATGAGCATGACCACGGACGGCACCATCGCATAGGCGCTCTTGAAGGCCTGATTGAACCGGTATCGCGTTTCGATGCCGACCGGGGATCCCGGTGTCCTGCCGCTTTCTTTCGTCAGCAGGTTCGAAAACAGGTTCAGAACGCCAAGCGCATAGCCGTGAGCCGTTTCCGCGCGAAAGGGCATGGATCCGTCCACCCACAGCGAGACTTCCGGCACATGACCGCGATGCAAATCCCGTCCGAAGCCGCTTGGGATCTCCAGCACCACGGTGAGCGTGCCGCGGCCCATGCGAGTGTCAATCTCCGCCGGGCTTGAAATTGGCGGCCCCTCGTCGAACTGGCGGATCGAGGTGAATTGCTCACTGAGGCGCCGGCTCTCCGGGCTCTGGTCCTGATCGTAGACCGCAAAGGTGATGTGGTCGACATCGAAGGATATGCCGTAACCGATGGTGAACAGCAGGATTGCCGGCCCCATAAAGGCAAAGAACAGGCGTACGGGGTCCCGCATGAGTTCGAGCGTTTCCCGCGCGGCATAGGCCCAGAGCCGGGTGAGCGGGCGGTTCTTGTCCTTGCGGTCCGGGCTGAGAGCCACCTCGCCCGCGGGCTCAGTGGCGCGCTCGCCGGTCTCATCTTCCAGCCAGCCGATAAAGGCTTCTTCCAGCGTGCCGCTGCCCCTTTTCTCAGTAAGCTCGGTGGGCGTCCCGACGGCCAGAACCTTGCCGGCATGCATCAGCGAGACGCGGTCGCAGCGTTCCGCCTCATTCATGAAATGGGTAGAGATGAAGATCGTCACCCCCTTGTCGCGGGAGAGCGAAATCAGCTTGCGCCAGAAACTGTCACGGGCCACCGGGTCGACCCCCGAAGTCGGTTCGTCGAGGATGAGAATTCGTGGCTCATGGATGGTGGCGACGGCAAGCTGCAGGCGCTGCCGAATGCCCAGCGGAAGGCTTTCCGGTTGCTTATCCGCGGCCTCCGCGAGATCGAATTCCTGCAGCACGTCACCAACGCGCGTTACCGCGACCCCGTAAAGGCGGGCATGGAGTGCAAGGTTCTGCCGGACGGTCAGCTCCGAATAGAGCGAGAAGCTCTGCGACATGTAGCCGATGCCGAGCCGGGCCTCCATGTCCGCATTTGCCAGTCGTTTTCCGAAGAGACGCGTCTCACCTTCCGTCGGCTCCAGCAGGCCGGTGAGCATCTTCATCGTTGTGGACTTTCCGCAGCCGTTCGAGCCGAGGAACCCGAAGATCTCGCCTTCCTCGATCTCGAAACTGACATTGTCCACCGCGGTGAAATCGCCGAAACGCTTCGTCAGCCCGGTCGCCGAAATGGCCGGGTCCGCTTCCGGACGCCGCTTGCGGGGTTGCAACTCGACCGGCCTGTGCCGGCCGCGCTCGCTCTCCGGCAGGAGATTGACAAAAGCCTCCTCCAGCGTGGCGGCGCCGGCAATGTTCTTCAACTCCTCCGGAGACCCTGACGAAATGATCCGGCCGCCGTTCATGGCCGCCAGCCAGTCGAAGCGCTCAGCCTCTTCCATATAGGCCGTTGCCACGATCACGCTCATGGAACTCATCCGCACCCGCATGCGGTCGATCAGCTCCCAGAACTGACGGCGCGACAGCGGATCGACGCCGGTCGTCGGCTCGTCCAGAATCAGAAGGGCGGGATCGTGGATGAGTGCGCAACACAGGCTGAGCTTCTGCTTCATGCCGCCCGACAGCTTGCCCGCCGGGCGGTCCGGAAACGGATCAAGGCCCGTCGCCTCAAGCAGCATGGCAATGCGCTCGCGGCGCTCGCGGGCCGGTTGGCCGAACAGACGGCCGAAGAAGTCGAGGTTCTCGCGTACCGACAGCGTGGGGTAGAGATTGCGTCCGAGCCCCTGCGGCATATAGGCGATGCGCGGCATGATCGACGCGCGAGCACGGGCGGAGGCGATATCGGTGCCGAGGGTGACGATCCGGCCGGATTGCAGCCGTCGTACGCCGACCAGAAGCGCAAGAAGGGTGGACTTGCCGACGCCGTCCGGGCCGATCAGCCCCGCCATGACACCTGCCGGGATCTGCAGATGCACGTCGTCAAGCGCTACCGCCGGGCCGTAGCGATGGCCGACCTCTTCGAGTTCGCACGCCCAGCCCATCGCACTCACTGCGGCAGCTTGACTTGCAGATCGTCCGGCCAGGCAGCCGCCGGGTCGGAGCGCACGAAGCCGACGCCGCGGATGCCCACCTTCACCCTGTCCTCGAACTGGCTCACCAGATCACGCGGCACGGTCAGCTTGACCCGGAACACAAGTTGCGAGCGCTCCTCATGTGTTTCAACGCTCTTGGGCGTGAACTGTGCCTGGGATTCGATGAAGGTAACGCGTGCCGGAATGACATATTGCGGTACGGGGTCAAGCACCATCCTGGCTTCATCGTTGATCGACAGCACGCCGACCACATCCGCAGGCAGATAGAGGTTCATATAGACATCTGTCAGATCCAGGAGTGTCACCACCGGCGTTCCGGCATCGATGACCTCTCCCGGCTCGTGGAGGCGGTATTCGACGCGCCCGCGGATCGGCGAGCGGATGGTCAGATCATCGAGCTGAACCTTGATCTCTTCAACGTTTGCCTCGGCCGCGGCAATCAGCGCATCGCCGCTGCTGACCTGGGCGCGCGCCTGAGCCAGCGATGCTTCAGCAGCCTTGAGCGTATTTGTGGCATCATCCAATTCGGCCTGGGAAACATGCCCCTCCGCCTTCAGCCCCTCGATGCGCTTGTAGGTGGAGCGCGCAAGCGACAAGGCGCTTTCGGCCTGGCTGACAGCCGCTTCCGCCTGCTGTTTCGAAGCCTTGCCCTGCAGGACCGAGGCTTTCGCGGCCAGAAGCTTTGCCTGAATATCCCTGTCGTCCAGCGTTGCCAGCACGTCGCCCGCTTCAACTGTCTGGCCTTCGCGTGCAAGCACTTGCGTCAACCGGCCGGGATATTTTCCCGCAACATCCACGTTCTGGGCCTCGATGCGGCCATTGGAACTGGCAATGTCTTTATTACCCAGGTTCCCGCGCAGCTTCTGCACGATCCGGTCAAAGGCGTTTTCGGCAAGAGCTGTCGGCGCAGAAAACGCAATCGCGGAAAGGCAGGCAAACAGAATCGCAAGTTTTCTGGAACCGATCGACATTTTTACTCGCTTCAGGACTGGGGAACCTCGACTGCCGCACCCCCGTTCGCAGGGAACCGCAGGGTTGCGGCGGTTACTCACGGAGGAAGGCGTTCACTTGACCGGAACCGGCCATTCTAGGGTGTGGGCTCAGAAATGAAGACCAGGTGGCATGAGACATGACGAAACCACGTGAGAACGGGTCACGGAGGGGACTTGTCGCCCGGTCAGGCAGGCTGACGACATGCGGTAAGACCATTTCATCTTCATTTATGAGTCCACACCCTAGCCTTATCACTCTTCAAGGTTGTTTTTCATGCGCCAAATCGTCTTCGCCTCAAGATCTTCGCCTGCCGTAAAGTAATCAACGCGGGTGAGGTACAGACCATCGGCCTGCGCCGCCGGGCCGCAGGCGTTCCGGTCATAAGCCTGCAGGGCGTTCCTGGGTCTGATCGTGTCCCTGCCGAACCTCGGCATACGACCTGGCATCTTTACAAGAAGTGCGTGGAGATCCCGGAGGAATAAGCGGCATCGTTCCGTCAACCGAGACACCGGAGCTTTTCCCCACAGGAGAAAAACACGGTACAGCTAGCTGACACGCAGCGTTCTGCACAGTGGTACCTTGCTTCCATACATGGCATTCTTGCGCCTTGATGCAATTGAACAAATGGCTGCGGGAAGACCCTGATGAACCAGACGCGTGTTGCAAGAAGGCCATGGACAGGTTCCCTCGGCTTGCTTCTGGGGGCAATTGCTCTGGTGATGGCACTCTTCCATTTCTCGGCCGGTCCCCTGGACCCTCAACCGACCATTGGACAGTCAATCGGTGAAATTGCCGCCGATATCCGGAAATCCGCGATCAAGGGCCTGAAAGGTGAGCCGCTCCCCGAGCCGCAATCTGCGCCCTGGAGCCTGGATCGAACGCTCAAGGCGTCGGCCTATGTGCTTGGTGGCCTCGCCATCGTTCTGGGAACCCTCGGCTTCGTGCTCAAGGAAAACAGGCGAGTGGCCGTTTGCGCCGTCAGTCTGGGCGCTGGTGCAATTGGTTTTCAGCTCTTTACCTGGATGATCCTGTTGATCGTGGGAGTGATCCTCCTGGTCGCGATTTTTCAGAATCTGGGAGAAATTCTCGGGGGCTGAGTCCACCCCCAGGGTGTGGACCCGTTTCTCCGTGTATCGGCCGTTTGCTCAAAGCTCCGCGTCGTCTTCCGCTTCCGGAGCCGCCTTGCGGGCCTGCCAGTCCTTCTTGAGTTGGATATCCACTTCCGCCGGGCGGTAGTCGACGCGGGTCAGGTAAAGCCCGTCGGCCGGCGCAACGGGGCCGCAGGCGTTCCGGTCGCGCGCTTTCAGGGCTTTGGTGACATCACCCGGCCCCCATTTGCCGTCGCCGACCAGCCGCAGTGAGCCCACCATGGAGCGCACCTGGTTGTGCAGGAAGGACCGGGAGGAACATTCGGCGATGACGAACTCCCCTTCGCGGTAGACCCTGAATTCGTCCAGCGTCTTTTCCGGGCTCTTGGCCTGGCAACGCGTATGGCGGAAGGTGGTGAAGTCGTGATGGCCGACAAATTCCTGCGCGGCAGCATGCATGGCATCGGCATCGAGATCCGACTTCACGTGCCAGGCAAGCCCGCGCTGATGGGTCAACGGCGGCACCCGGTTCTGGATACGATATCGGTAGGACCGGCGGATTGCTGAAAAACGGGCGTCGAAGCCCTCGTGCATTTCTTCCGCGTCCAGAACAATCACCGGGGCGGGCTGGCAATGGAAGTTTATTGCGCCCATGACCGTGCGCGCCGGCCATGTCCGGGACAGATCGACGTGACAGACCTGTCCGGTGGCATGAACGCCAGTATCGGTGCGCCCTGCACCGCCGATGGTGACCTCCTCGCCAGAGAATGCCCTGACGGCGCGCTCGATCACCGCCTGCACGGACGGCGCGTTGGCCTGACGCTGCCAGCCGCTGAACGGCCTTCCATCGTATTCCACCGTCAGCTTGTAGCGTGGCATTATTCGAATTCTTGGAAAGGCGTCGCGAAGGCGACCTCGATGGGCAGGTCGCGCGAACCGGCTTCCGTCAAAGCAAGCGCCATGAAGGCGTCGCCCGCAAAAGGCCCCTGTACCTTGCGTGCCAGCACGGGATCGAAGCCGAAGCGCGGGTAATAGGTGGGCGGACCGAGCACAAGAACAAGGTCTTCTCCGAGGTCCTTCAGACTTTCCAGCGAAGCCTTGATCAACGCCGAGCCGATTCCCGTCTTCTGCAAATCCGGCCAGACCGAAACCGGTGCCAGGCAGACGACCTGCATGCCCTGTCCCGCACCAATGGCGGCCGGGGTGACGCGGCTATAGGCTATATGCCCGACGATCCGGCCGTCGATATCGACCGCGACCTGTTCCAGCACAAGGGCGCCGCAATGGCGCAGCGTGTGCACGAGCCGGGCTTCCGTATCGGACGGAAAGGCAGCGGTCACCAGCTCTCTGACGGCGGCTTCATCGGCAGGGATCACATTCCTGATGGCAAGTCCGGCAGCTTCGGCAGCTTGGGTCATGTCGGTCTCCTCAAACGCCAGCTTAGTCCAGAACCATGTCGTCAGAAAGCGATGCGCCGCGCAGAAATTCCGCACCGCTCATTGGTTTTTTACCGGCCCGCTGAACCTGCTCCAGACGCACCGCGCCTGTTCCGCAGCATACCACCGGCACATCCGCGCCGGTCTGGATGGTCCCCGGCGCACCGGCCCCTTCGGCAAGTGTGCTGCGCAGGACCTTGACCCGCTCCACCTTGCCGCCGAGAGGTATTTCGCACCAGGCGCCCGGGAAAGGCGACAGACCGCGAATATGGTTGTGAACCTCCGCAGCCGCTTTCGACCAGTCGATCCGCGTTTCCTGCTTGGAAAGCTTGGCCGCGTAACTGACGCCCTCTTCGGCCTGCGCCTGATCGCCAAGCGCTCCGCGCGAGAGGGCTGCCAGGGCCCGGACCATCAGGTCGCCACCAAGCGAGGACAGTTTGTCGTGAAGATCCCCGGCGGTCATGTTCTCGCCGATGGCCACGGTTTCGGACATGCACACAGGGCCGGTATCAAGCCCTTCTTCCATGCGCATTACCTGAACCGCGGTTTCCGTATCTCCGGCCATGATCGCACGGTTGATCGGCGCTGCACCCCGCCAGCGCGGCAACATGGACGCATGAAGATTGAGACAGCCGTATTGCGGTGCGTCCAGAACGGGCTTCGGCAGAAGTAGGCCGTAGGCGACCACAACCGCGACATCCGCCTCCAGCGCCGCAAAGGCTTCCTGTTCCTCCGCCCCTTTCAGGCTCTGCGGCGTGAACACCGGAATGCCGAAGGATTCTGCGGCCTCATGAACCGGCGATTTCTTCAGATCCATGCCCCGACCCGCAGGACGCGGAGGCTGTGAATAGCAGGCGACAACATCGTGGCCCTGGCCGACGATTTCCATGAGGGTCGGCACCGAGAAATCCGGGGTGCCCATGAAGATGACGCGTAAGGACATGAGGCTCCTGAGGGGTTTTGAAGGTCTGCGCCCTTATTGCGTTTCACGCCGGGTGTTGCAAGGGGCGTGGGCGCTGTTTGCCGCGCGTCCAATTGGCGCCACCTCCTCTGCATGCAGATGTTGCGCGCCAAATACCTACCGCAGGCCAATCAGGACCGTTGGGGCAACACAGCTCCCGAAGGCGAACTTTTTCCTGGCTGTTTGCTATCGGCTTCCTGAAAACAGAAAGAGCGGCACAGCGTTTCAGGACCGAACCTGTTTCCTGTATGCCGCCGCCGGTTTACCCAGGCAGGCAGCGCAGGGTCAGAGTTTTCCGGCCATTTTGGCCTGTTTGGTGAATTTCTTGACCACGCGGTCGCGCTTCAGTTTCGACAAGTAATCGATGAACAGCTTGCCGTTCAGATGGTCCAGCTCGTGTTGAATACAGGTTGCCAGTAGCCCGTCGGCCTTGAGTTCCTGTTCCGCACCTTCGCGGTTGAGAAACTGAACCGTTACCTCGGCAGGCCGCTCGACCTCCTCGTAGTAATCGGGGATCGACAGGCAGCCTTCCTGATAGACGGACAGGTCTTCGCTCGACCAGACGATCTTCGGATTGATGAACACCATCGGCTCCTTCGGAGCTTCATCCTTGGCGACATCAAGCACGAAGATGCGTTGCAAAAGCCCGATCTGGCTGGCGGCAAGACCGATGCCGGGCGCATCGTACATGGTTTCCAGCATATCGTCGGCCAGCTTGCGGACGTCTTCATCGACGGTCGCGACAGGTGCACAGACCTCGCGCAGGACCGGATCGGGAATGGTGATGATCGGGCGTATTGTCATTCGCCTGACATAAGAAATCAAAGCGCGCCGGTCAACGCGGAAATAGCGCGGAGCCCTCCCGTTTTCAACGCTTTCCACCTCACTGGTTGCCTTGCGGAAGACCATAGCCCTGTCGAGCCACGCGGATGGGCCTTCGCCCCGAATCGTTCTATGTTTGTTTCATGAACGAGATCCTGTTTGAGTTGAGTGGCCGTCCGGTCACGGTTCTGGAGGCCGCCATTGCCGGCGGCCTGTTTCTTCTGGCGCTGATTGTCTGGCTGGTCCTGAAGACCATGCGGGAGATCCGCCTGCGCGCCGAATCCGACACGGTGGCGGGCGAACGCATCCACGAGCTGGAAAGCCATCTCTCCCAGCTTCTGAAATCGCAGGGGGAAATGACCGGCCGTATGCAGACGATGGCGGAAGTGTTCGGCTCGCGGCAGTCGGACATGATGCGTGCGGTCAACGAACGGCTGGACGGCATGGGCCACAAGCTGAACACCTCCATGGCCGATACCAGCAAACGTACCCAGGACGGCCTCAGGCATCTGCACGAGCGGCTGGCGGTGATCGACCGGGCTCAGCGCACGATTACCGATCTTTCCGGCCAGGTCGGCCAGTTGCAGGCGATCCTGTCGAACAAGCAGACCCGGGGCGCCTTCGGGCAAGGCCGGATGGAAGCAATTGTCCAGGACCAGATGGCGCCCAGCACCTATTCGTTCCAGGCAACGCTGTCCAACAACAGCCGTCCGGACTGCCTGATCCACATGCCGAACGGCGCCCCTTCTCTTGCCATCGACGCTAAGTTCCCGCTGGAAGCCTTCAACCTGTTGCGTGAAGCGGAAACGGATGATCAGCTCAAATATGCGCAGGCGCAGTTCCGCCGCGACTTCACGAAACATATTCAGGACGTCAGCGAGAAATACCTGCTGCCTGGTGAAACCCAGGACACCGCTTTCCTGTTCGTGCCGTCTGAAAGCGTCTTTGCAGAGCTCAACGAGAGCTTCGAGGATCTCATCCAGAAGTCACACCGGGCACGGGTGGTGATCGTCTCGCCGTCGCTGCTGATGCTGTCGATCCAGGTGATCCAGTCGGTGCTGCGCGATGCCAAGATGCGCGAGCAGGCCCATCTGATCCAGGCCGAGGTCGGGCACCTGATTGCCGATGTCAGCCGGTTGAACGACCGGGTTGGCAAGCTTCAGGCCCACTTCGCGCAGGCGAACAAGGATATCGACCAGATCCTGATCTCCTCCGACAAGATCTCCAAACGCAGCCGGCGGATCGAGGACCTCGAACTGGGCGAACTCGAAAGCGAGGCAAAGGAAGAGTCCAGCGCGGAGCCCAAGCTGGCTCTGACACCGAAAGGGTGATGCAGCAATTCTGTTGCCGCTGTTCCAGCCCAGGTCTATTGTCCCGTCGGCTCGATCCGAGTCGATTTGGAGGCAGGCATGTCGTTCCGGAATTCTCTTTTTTCCAAGACACTTAACATCGCTCTTACCAGCCTGGCGCTTGGGGCACTCACCCTCCCCTTGAGCCAGAAAGCGGCAGCGGAAGAGTGCACTCTATCCGTCGAAACCGTCTGGCTGGACACCTATGCGGTCGAAGCCGATGCGCACGGTGAATGCGGGGCAGCGGAAGTTTCGCTTGCGGTCTTCAACCAGTCCGGCGGCATCGAATTTCAGGCCGCCTTCGACCAGAACGACCTGTTCGGTTTTTACGGCATCGATACCGTGAGCGACATGCAGATGGCCTTGCTGGACTGGGTCAGCGGCTATACCGATGTCGCCACCTCCGCCAAGCTTCCGGTCTGGCCAGAAGGCGCTGACGGTCCAGAAGCAGGCGAATTTCCGTTCTACGTCGAAGAAGGTGTGACACGGGAGATCTATGAGCGGGCTCGCCAGGAAGAACGCCCCATGGTCTGCTTCATCCAGGGCACCGAAAGCCAGCTTTGCCTGGTGAAAAACCCGAACTCCGGCGCGCTTGAATCGATTGGCGTGCAGACCTTCCCGGGCTGACAGAACAGCCCATGAAGCCAAGGGACATACGTCCCCTACTGGAAATAGGTCCGGGCTGGCGTTTGCGGCGTCCGGAGCAACGCCTCGTTCAGTCGTCCGGGATCAGGACCCATTCATTTTCTGCAGGCAATGTCCGGTTTGAGCACCCAAAGCGGACCTCACTAGCCTTTGGCCTTTAGTTCCAACGCTTTTTCGGTTGTCCAAACGCCGTCTGCTCCACCCCAATGCCCGCTTCTTACCTCGTGGACACGTACAGAAGTGTTGTCTTGCATCGTCTTGCCTGCAACTGTTCCAAACGCTTTAGCCGTCTCACAGATGAGTTGTGCTTTTTCGTCTTCTGAGAACACACCTTCCAAGACGTGGATGTCGATCAGCGGCATAGATTTCCCTCCCGGATTGGCAACATGATCATTTTGACATTTAGCCGGCTGCCTGTCTCGACATTCGGCCATTTGCCAATTTCAGAGACTCAAACTCTTCTGACCCTGTTTCAAGTGAGTGGGAGGAAACACCCATGTCCGATCATGACTGATGCTGCGCATCTGAAGTCTCTCCAGACGGCATTCAGCCTGTCAAAAATCGGGCCAAACCCTAAAGTGCAGGCAAACGCCTTGCCCTGGTGATCGCGCCCCATTCCGTCGCCGCAATACGGTCAATGGCCTTGTCCAGCGGCTCGTAGGCGACGGTCATCGTATAACCGTTGGCGTGCAGCAGGCAGTTGTCGCCCGTGATGATGCCGACGTGGCCTTTCCAGAACAGCAGATCACCGCGTTTCAACGCCGACGGATCGTCGTGCGGAATGGCCTCGCCGGCCTCCGCTTCCTGCATGTCGCTGTCGCGCGGCAGGTCGTGTCCGCCTGCCTGGGCGGCAAGCTGTACCAGCGCTGAACAGTCAAGACCGAGGCTGGAGCGACCGCCCCAGCGGTAGGGCGTGCCGACCAACTCTTCGGCGACAGTCACCCAGTCGTCTTCGACAGTTTCCAGCGGCACCAGATGTTTTGCAACAACGGCCGAACCGTCGCTGAGAAGCGCATAAGTGAGCCCACGCGTTTCCGTTTCACCGGTAACGGTGACCAGAGAACCGATGGACAGGAGCCCAAGCGGCGGAAACTTGAGATCGGCGGCCGGGTAGCGGTACGTGCGCAGCGCCCGCACGCGATGAGTTGCCGGCTTTACCGGCCCGACACCATCGGACGAGAACCAGCCGACATAACCGTCCGTGGCGAGCTGCCCCCAGGCCCAACCTTCCGGTGTTTGTTCATAGACCGTCACCCACTCGCCGCTGAGGGCTTCGGTGTCGATCGGTCTGTCCGGACGCGGTTCGGGCCGGATCGGCAACTGATCGGCAATAACTTGAAACACCTCGCCTTCAACGAAGCGGGCGGCCGTCACCCTGCCCTCGTAATCGATGGCGGCAAGGTCGGCACGAACCGGATGGCGGCGGCGGTCGAAAGTCTCGGTCATGGTCGATCCCGAAATGGGTTGGCCTGTCAGCGCGGCAGTTCCCTGGCCTTTTCAACCACCAGATCGCCGAGCTGCTCCAGATAAAGCGCGCCTTCCACCGTGCGGGTGATGATCACATTGCGTTTGTCGGCTTCATCGCGCTTGCGCGACAGAAGCCGCATACCGCCCAGAGTGTCAAGCGCCCGGGTGATAGCAGGTTTTGTGACGTTCAACTTGGCAGCCAAACCGCGCACGGTATGAGGCGGCGGCTCTAGATAAACCGTCATCAGGATGGTCAATTGGCGCGCTGAGAGATCCTGTTCACTATCGCGAACAAGCGCCAGATTGACCTCGTGCATCAGTTTCAGCGCCTGTGAAGCGCGCAATTCGACGGCCATGAGTTACAGGGTCCCATCCTTTTCCCCCATCCATCTCCATGACCATCGAAGCACGAAAACGTTTCGGAGCCGTTATTTTACGCCTTAAAACGCTCGGAGATCACATCGAACAGGCCGCGAATGCCCTGGGCTTCGCCGCCCATCGGTTTTCCGGGCTTTTCCATCGGGGTCCAGCCATAGATGTCGAAGTGAACCCAGCTACCGGTGTTCTCGACGAAGCGGGACAGGAACAGGGCTGCCGTGATGGAGCCGGCAAAACCCGCGCCTGACGTGTTGATGTGATTGATATCCGCAACCTTGCTGTCGAGATATTTCAGATAAGGCTGCCAAAGCGGCATGCGCCACAACGGGTCTGCGGTCGCCTCGGCCATCACCGCGATATCCTCGGCAAGGTCTTCATCATGCGTGTAATAAGGCGGCAGATCCGGTCCAAGCGCGACACGGGCAGCGCCGGTGAGCGTTGCCATGTCGACCAGCATGTCCGGGCTTTCCTCGTCGGCAAGGGCCAGCGCATCTGCCAATATCAACCGGCCTTCGGCATCGGTGTTGCCGATTTCGACGGTCAGTCCCTTGCGGCTCGGCAGGATATCACCCGGACGGAAAGCATTGCCTGCAACGGCGTTTTCGACGCATGGGACGATGACGCGCAAGCGCACCGGAAGCTTTGCGGCCATGATCATGGAGGCAAGGCCAAGCACGTTCGCGGCGCCACCCATGTCCTTCTTCATCAGAGCCATGGAAGACCCTGGCTTCAGATTGAGCCCGCCGGTATCGAAGATGACGCCCTTGCCCACCAGAGTGACCTCGGGTGCAGATTCGTCGCCCCAGATGAAATCCGCCAGACGCGGTGCCCGGCTGCTGGCCCTGCCGACCGCATGAACCATCGGAAAATTCTCTTCCAGCAGATCGTCTCCGATGACCAGCCGTCCGGTACCGCCATGCTGATTGAACAGCGCGACAACAGCCTGGGACAATTCCTCCGGCCCGAGATCGTTCGCCGGCGTATTGATGAGATCACGTGCCAGTTTCACGCCGTCGAGAATCGTTCCGAGACGGTCGAGGTCGACACCGTCCTCAACAGCCAGACGACGGGTTTTGCCTTCGCTTTTGAGGTAGCGGGTAAAGGAATAGGTGGAAAGCGCAAAGCCGAGCGCTGCCTGCTCGGGATCGGGAAACCCGTCGGCAAGATGGTAATCGCCTTCCGGCAATCCGGCCACAAGCCCGCCAAGTGCCAGCGGATGAGGCAGACCCTCTTCCGTAACGCCGAACAGCACCGCTGCGCCGCCCTCCCCCGGAACGAGCAGGACGGTTGCGGGCTTGCCTGCAAAGTCGTTGGCCTTGCACCAGTTGGATGCTGCGGCGCCAAGCCCGTCCAGAACGTGAGGCAGACTTGCCTCGGTGACGGCGTGGATGGGCGTGGAGCTGGAAACATCGCTCTTGCGGACTAGGCTTTCGCGCACGGGGGACCTCCGTTGGAGATTGGATTCGATCTTCAAGACCTAGGACGCCCGGCGGCTGGACGCAATATGGCGCAGGCCGATCCGCACCGGTTCTCGCAATTCGCAACGATGCTTAACCAAGCATTAGGGTTAATTATCTATTTCTAACATGGAAACATGAAAGCCGCTGACAACAAGGATGTTGGAAATGCAATCGCCCAGAACCGGTTCCGTTCGCCGTCGCACCCGTATCGCTACGACGCTGCTGGCCATGTCGGCGCTTGTCGTTGTCACTGGCTGTGCGTCCAATCGGGCCAACACGGGCACGCATTCCCCCGCCTCCGGCTACACGTCGCCGGGTTCGTCGCAGGCACTGGCGCAGGTTTCCAAATGGTCCAAGGCCTATGAGCGCAACCGCAAGGACCGCAATGCCATCCTGGGATATGCAAACGCCCTCAGCCAGAACGGTCAGATGCCCCAGGCTATGGCCGTGTTGCGCTCCGGCGTGATCGCCCATCCCAAGGACCGGGAAATCGCCTCCGCCTATGGCAAGGTGCTGGCAATGAACGGCCGGTTCAACGAAGCGCTCAACGTGATTCACGGTGCGCAACGGCCGGATACACCGGACTGGAAGCTGATGTCCGCAGAGGCGGCGATCTATGACCAGACCGGCAACAACGAGAAAGCGCGCAGCCTTTACAAGCAGGCCTTGATGATAGCTCCGAACGACCCGAGCCTTCTGAACAATCTGGGCCTGTCCTATCTGTTGTCGAACGATCTGCCTGACGCCGAATATACGTTGCGCAAGGCGGCCGCCCTGCCCGGCGCGGACAGCCGTGTTCGCCAGAATCTGGCCCTTGTTCTGGGTATCCAGGGCAAGTTCGACGAAGCCATTCAAGTGGCCCAGACGGAGATCGATCCGCAGCAGGCAAAGGCCAATATCGCTTATCTGCGCACCATGATGCAGAAACGCCAGCAAGGCTGAGGCCCCGCCTTTCCTTCCTCGTCAATCAACCATGCAGCTTCGTTCCTGACAGGTCTGGCCTGCGGCGACCAGGCCGGCCCTGATGCAAAAGTCAGGCAACGCCAAAGAACTGTGTTGCTGGCGCAGCTGTCTCACCGCGATCTCCTTCTCAAGGAAGCCACGTATTGATGCCTGCTCGGGGAAGTGGGGCCTCCGGCAGCCATTGCGCCGGAGAGACAAGACCGCTGCTTACTTGAAGGTGTCGATCACCTGAATGACCGCTGGTCCCATGATGATGAAGAACAGCACCGGCAGGAAGAACATGATCATCGGTACGGTCAGTTTCGGCGGCAGGGACGCGGCCTTCTGTTCGGCCATCTGCATACGCTGTTCGCGGGTGTCGTCCGCCATTGTGCGCAAGGCGGTGCCCACGGGCGTGCCGTAACGTTCGGCCTGGATGAGCGCCATCATGACGTTCTTGACCCCGTCCACACCCGTTCGCTTCGCCAGGTTCTCGTAGGCGATGCGTCGATCGCTGAGGTAGGACAGTTCTGCCGTCGTGAGCGACAATTCTTCTGCCAGCTCAACCGACTGGACGCCGACTTCTTCGGCAACGCGTTTGAAGCCCTCTTCGATCGACATGCCGGATTCCACACAGATCAGCATGAGATCTAGCGCATCCGGCCAGGCCCGCTGGATGATCAGTTTGCGCTTGTCGATCTTGTTCTTCAGGTAAAGGTTCGGCATGAAAGCGCCGAGACCGGCAAGCCCCAGACAGAAGCAGACCTTCGACAACGCTGGCAAGTCACTGGGCAGGACGAGAAACACATAGGCAACCGAGAAGGTGAAGATACCGACGGGGATAGCGATGCGCGCGACCAGGAAATAATAAAGCGGCGCAGCCCCGCGATAACCCGCCATCCGCAGGTTATCGACCGTCGTCTGGTCGGACAGCGCTTCCTTCAGATTAAGCCGGTCGACAAGACTTTTCATCTGCGCCTTCGGCTGATTGCGCAGGGAGGCCTTTGCGTCCGCGTGGATCGCCTGAAGCCGTGCCCGTTCCTTGGCCCGCAGCTTGTTGCGTTCAATCGCGACCGATTT
Source organism: Stappia sp. BW2 (assembly GCF_008107695.1). Lineage (GTDB taxonomy): Bacteria > Pseudomonadota > Alphaproteobacteria > Rhizobiales > Stappiaceae > Roseibium. The sequence continues at coordinate 1,414,384 of NZ_VIRG01000066.1, forward strand.
CATCCGAGATTTCAAGGTGTCGCGGGACATGAGCGGCATCACGAGTGAAAAAATGGTTCCCGTGACTGCGATCATTGCCAGGACCGCTGCCAGAAACTGACTGGATACGAGGGTGTCGAGGTCCATGCCGTCTCCTAGAAGTCGAAGTTGATCATGGCGCGCATCACCATGACGCCGCAAAACATCCATAACAGGCAGCCAGCGATGATGATGTTACCAGCTGTCGTTTCGAACAGAATCGAAATGTATTTGGGCGCAATGAGATACATGATCCCGCCGACGAAGAACGGCAGCGCGCCGATGATTCCGGCGGAGGATTTTGCCTCGGCGCTGAGTGCCCTGATCTTGCGTTTCATGGCCTTGCGGCCGCGCAGAACCTTGGAGAGGTTGTTCAGCGCCTCTGCAAGGCCGCCACCTGCCTTTTGCTGAATGGCGACCACGATGGCGAAAAAGTTGGCTTCGGCAAGCGGAACACGGTCGGGCAACTTGCCGACCGCATCGGCGAGCGAGACCCCCATGATCTGGGTTTCGGTGATTTTACGGAACTCCGTTGCGACCGGCTCGCGTGCTTCGCGGGCAACCACCTTGATGCAGTCGCTGAGCGGCAGACCGGCCTTGACGCCGCGCACAATGATGTCGACGCCGTTCGGCAGTTCCTCCAGAAAGGCGTTGAAGCGGCGCTTGCGCTTGCTGGAAACGTACCAGCGGGGAAAACCCAGACTACCAGCGAAACCAAATCCGGCCGCAATGAACAGGTTGCCACTGCCTATGATCAGACCCAGCACCAGGAAGATCAGGCCGGCAACGAGACTGAAGATCACGAAATGACGAGTTTCCCAGGTCAGTCCGGCCTGCTCGATCTTGACCTTCAGCGGCACCTTTTGCTGCTTGTCCTGCTTGGCCTGTTGCCGTTCCTCGAATTCCTTGAGCTGATCCTGGATGGACCGCTTGCGGCGGTCGACATCACGAAGTGCCTTGCGCTGGTTTTCGCTCTGGGGCCGGGCTGCAACCGCGCTTACACGCTGGTCGCGCCGCTTGGAGCCGGACAGGGCGGGCTGAAAGAGGCTATAGATGATACCACCAACCGCGAGCATCACGAGGAACGCGACGGCCAGGCCGCTGATTTCAGGTGTGAGAAACTCTTCAATTCCAGACATGGGTTCCTCAATCAGCTACGTATTCAGGCATCTCGGCAGCATCCAGTGCCTGTGCCAGACGGGCTTCTTCGCCGAAGTATCTGGCGCGTTCCCAGAATTTCGGCCGGCCGATACCCGTCGCACGGTGGCGTCCGATGATCTTGCCGTTGGGGTCTTCGCCGACGATGTCGTAGAGGAAGACGTCCTGGGTCGTGATCACGTCGCCTTCCATGCCCATGACTTCCGTCACATGGGTAATGCGGCGGGAGCCGTCGCGAAGGCGCGCAGCCTGAACCACCACATCGATGGAAGAGACGATCATCTCGCGCAGGGTTCTGGAAGGAAGCGAGAAGCCCCCCATGGTGATCATGGATTCCAGACGGGACAGGGCCTCTCGGGGGGAGTTGGCGTGCAACGTTCCCATCGACCCGTCGTGACCGGTGTTCATGGCCTGGAGAAGGTCAAAGGCCTCCGGGCCACGCACTTCGCCCACGATAATCCGTTCAGGACGCATACGCAGACAGTTCTTCACGAGATCGCGCATGGTGATCTCGCCTTCCCCTTCCAGGTTGGGCGGACGCGTTTCCAGGCGCACCACATGCGGCTGCTGCAACTGCAACTCGGCACTGTCTTCGCAGGTGATGATCCGTTCGGTGTTCTCGATAAAGGCTGTCAGGCAGTTCAGCAGGGTCGTCTTGCCCGAGCCGGTACCCCCGGAGATCAAGACGTTACACCGCGAGCGGCCAATGATCTGCAGGATCGTTGAACCTTCCGGCGTTATCGATCCGAACTTCACAAGCTGTTCGAGGGTCAGCTTGTCGCGTTTGAACTTACGAATGGTCAGTGCAGGACCATCGATGGCAAGCGGCGGGGCAATGACGTTGACACGAGAGCCGTCGGGGAGACGGGCGTCACAGATCGGACTGCTGTCATCGACGCGGCGGCCAACCTGGCTCACGATGCGCTGACAGATGTTCATGAGCTGTGCATTGTCGCGGAACGTGACCCCGGTCTGTTCGACCTTGCCCGAGGTTTCAATGTAGACCGTGTGCGCACCATTCACCATGATGTCGGCGATGTCGTCGCGAGCGAGCAGCGGTTCGAGAGGTCCGTACCCCAGAACGTCGTTGCAGATGTCTTCCAGCAGGTCTTCCTGTTCGGAAATCGACATCACCACGTTTTTCAACGCGATGATGTCATTCACGACATCGCGGATCTCGTCGCGGGCATCTTCGGCATCAAGACGGGCGAGCTGCGACAGGTCGATGGCCTCGACCAGTGCGTTGAAGATCTGGGCCTTGGTCTCGTAATATTCGCTGTTCTTCTTGCGAGCCGCCGGTGCGGCCGGTTGAGGCTCGGGCGGCGGCGGAGGGGCCGCAGGTGTCTCCGGCTTGGGAGGTTCGGTCTGGATATTCTGCGGCGCCGGTTGTTCCGGCTGTTTCGCCTGCTCCACCGGCGCAGGCGAATCCTGCAGCCCAGGTACGCCACCTGGCTGAAGGGTCTGGGGTCCAGACGATGAGCTGCCACGTCTACCAAACATAACGAACTATCTGCTCCGCTCTCAGGCCGGTCTAGCCGGCCTTCCGCTTCAATTTCGACAGCAATCCACCGAGGCTCGAGCGCGACGCCTTGACGGGCTGCGCCTTGCCGGAGACGGTATGTGCCAGATCGTCAAACACGCGAGAAATCGCATGTTTTCCATCAACTTCACCTATCATTTGCCCGTTGTTGGCCGCGGTTCCGAAAAGATGCGGCTCGAACGGGATTGTCGCATGCACCGACAGGCCGAGCGCGCTGGCAAATTCTTCCGGCTTGATCTCGGGGCGCTTGGGAACATTGACCTTGTTCATGATGAGATGCGGCGGGCGGTCGTTCGGCCGCAGCTGCTTCAAGATGTCGACAACGTTCTTTGCATTGCGCAGGTTGGCCAGATCCGGTTCCGCGACAAGGACGATCTCGTCGACCCCGAGCAGCGTGTTCTTGACCCAGGCATTCCACGCGTGCGGCACGTCCAGCACGACACCCGGTACGCCGGCCCGCATTGTCTCCACCAATTGGTCGAAAGACTTCTCGCTGTGGTCGTAGGTGCGCTCGAGCGTGGCTGGTGCGGCCAGCAGGCTCAGGTTCTCGTTGCATTTGGACAGAATTCGGTCGAGATAGGTTTCGTCCAGACGCTCCGGGGAAGACACTGCTTCAAAAACACCCTGCAAAGGGTCCAGATTGTAATCCAGCCCTGCGGTGCCAAATGGCAGATCGAGGTCCGCCACGACGACTTCACTTTGAAAGACACGGGCAAGGGCCCAGGCACCGTTGTGCGCAATCGTCGAGGCTCCGCAGCCGCCCTTGACACCGAAGAATGCAACGGTGCGGCCGAGCGGTTCGGCATCGGGATCGGCATAAAGACTGGCGATGGTGCCGATCAGCTGGAACACGCTGACCGGTGTGATCAGATACTCACTGACACCGCGGGAAATCAGATCGCGATACAGCGTCACGTCATTGACATCGCCAATGACAATTACCTTGGTTCCCGGATCGCAAAATTCGGCCAGATGATCGAGGCTCGACACAAGATCTTCACGCCTGCCGGATGTCTCAACAAGAATCAGGTTCGGTGTCGGAGCTTGCTCGAAGGTTCCGATCGCGGCCGGGATACCGCCCATTTCCAGTTTCAGATGCGCCTTTGCCATGCGCCGATCTTCCATGGCCGCCTCCGCCACCTGCATGGTAGCGTCGGTCAGACAGAAGCCGTGCACAGTGATGCGCGGAACCGAGCCGATATGAAGACCGGCGTCGCTTTCTGCGTAGCTGTGATCCACAGGCTCGGAAACAGGCTGCATATAGCCGGACGTGTCTTTAAAATCTGGGTTGGCACTCATCGCTATCCCCTAGTTATCGGCAATTTCAGCGCCGACACCTTCTTTGAAGTCACCTGCCGTGACCTCGCCCTTCCGGTATTTTTCTATGACCACCGCACGCCGGCCCTGATCGGACGGAGCGGATGCTCTCGGTGTGATCAGGTCGGACGGATTGTCGACCATCACCGCCAGGTTCGCCTGGGTGGCACAACCGAAGTTCTCGTAATTGATGTTTTCGCCGAAGCCGCCACCGATGTTTCTGGGCCAGGCCCCGCATTCTCCCGCTGTCGCCTGCATACGCGCGTAGGACAGGCGTATCGGTGCATCTGCGCCTGGGTCGCCCACGGCATAGGTTCGTGTGCTGATCCTGTTCCTGGAAACACCACCACGCTGCAGCGCCTGACGGATCTTGGGTGTTATCGAATGAACCGCCGCTTCATTGGCCCCGCCTGAGGGGACGAGGATCTCGACGGATCCGTCACCCTTCTGCCGGGACTGCTGACCAAAGGCAGCAACGGTGCCTTCAATCGGTCCGTTCAGGTTACGGGTGTTCCGTCCGATGGGAAGATCCAGCGTTTCCGGTTCTTCGGTGATCACGATCGGGTGCATCAGCCTGTAGTCGTGGGACGCCAGCATCTGGCTCGTCGACTGCGACTGGTTCTGGCAGCCGGCTGCGATCAGACACCCAAAGACCACAAGGCCTGTTTGCGAGAGCGTCTTTGCGCGGACTGTTTTCAACATGTTCATCCGTCCGTTCTCACTTGTAGATAAAGCCGACCTGACCGTGATAGTTGCCTTCGGCAGCGGCTCCGGTCGGGTTGTAGATCTTGTTCAGCCGATTGAGGAAAATCGTTTCGGCATCTGACGGCGCCATCAGGTTCTTGTCCGGGCGCTGCAGCTTGCTGACTGCAACCGGCTGAACCACGTAAGGCGTTACGAAAACAGCCAGTTCTGTCTGTTCACGTAGAAAGTCACGGCTCTTGAAGAGCGCGCCGAGAATGGGGATCTGCATCAGGCCGGGAATACCTTCGATGGCTTGCTGATAGGATTCCTGCAGGAGACCCGCCATCACCAACGTGCCACCGGATGGTAGTTCCATGGTCGATTCCGCGCGGCGTACCTTCAGCGCGGAAATGGTGATCCCACCGGCCGAAACCGCACCATCGTTGCTCAGTTCGCTGACCTCGGTTTTCACGCGCAGACTGATCCGGCCCGCGGACAGAACCACGGGCGTAAAGTCGAGCCCAACACCGAATTTCTTGAACTCGACGCTGAGTTCGCCGTCTTTCTGTGAAATCGGGATTGGAAATTCGCCGCCAGCAAGAAAGCTTGCATTCTCACCGGAAATCGCGGTCAGGGTCGGCTCGGCCAAAGTGCGGATGACGCCCTCACGCTGCAGGGCTTCCACCTGGGCGGTGATGCTACTTGCGCCAGAAGCGAACTGGGTCCCGCCGACAGCCTGGTTCACGATCGTCGGGTTTACGGTGAAGTTCGGCAGGCTTGACATGAAGGGCGTGAAGTTGCCAACGCCAATCGTGCCCTGAAACTGAACCCCGAGCTGCTTGATGATCGAGCGCTCGACTTCCGCAACTGTCACCTTGAGGTGAACCTGGTCCTTGCCGGCGACCGAGATAAGGTTGACAATTTCGCTTGCACTGCCGGCCCCTTGAAACTTGGCGGCAATATCTGCTGCCTGCTGGGCTTCCAGCGTGCTTTTGGCCGTCCCGCTGAGCACCACACTGCCGTTGATCGATTCAGCGGAAATATTCGATCCGGGGATCAGCTTCCGGATAATCCGGGTGATATCGGACGTGTCCTTTTCAACCCGGACATCGAAACTCGCCAGCTCTCGACCACTTCGACTGAACAGAACAAGACGCGACTGACCCGCGGTATTGCCAATCACAAAGATACGGCGAGGCGTTCTGAGAACCGCATCCGCGATTTCCGGATTGGACACCAGCACATCCGCCGCGTCTTCGGCGAGGTTGATCACAACCGAGCGGCCGACGCCAACGTTGAGGATACGGCCTGTTGCCCGCTCGCCTGCGGCGATATGGACCTGACTTGGAAAATTGCCTTCGGCCTGTGCTGCCGGAGCGGACAGTCCCGTCAGCCCCCCGAGCAAAACCACGGTGGCAGCCAGCTTGTAAAGATAATGTTTCATCGCGCCCCTCTTGCCGGACGTTCTGTTTTCAACCGGGTTCATTGCGCACCTGCCTGGCTTGTCACGCCGTATTTCACGTAGCTGACACCACGGCGGCGACCGCCGTCATCTTCTGCGTCGTCAGCGGAATCCTGGGCACTTCGCAATGCGAGTGCGATCGTGCCGATCTGCTGCGACTGGGCAATCACCTCCGACTGAGGCAAAGTCAGCTCAAGCGTGGCCGTCCGTTTGGGAGACAGGTTCTTCTGGTCTTGCTCGCCAGCGGTCGTGCTGTCGATAGCCAGGACACGAATGTTTTCCAGGATGGTTTCACTGTGAGCGCTGGTGTCCGACCGGCGGGTCAGGATCACGTCTACCTTGTCGCCAGGCAGGATGAAGCCGCCAGCGGTTGTTTCGGCCTCGACACTGACTGCAATCGCGCGTTTGCCCTTCGGCAAGATTGCGGCCATGAACCCTTTGTCGGTCGTGATAAGACGCTCCGGGCGAATGGGCTCACCAGCAAAAATCGGCGCCCGGGCGATTCGGCCCTTATATTCCTCGTTAGCCAGAGGAGCGGCCTCTTTCGTCACGGCGCCGAAGGGAACCGCATCTTCGGGCCAGTTCGCCCAACTCATGTCGTCCGGCGTAAGCTTCGAACCGAGCGCAATGTCCCTTTCGGCCACCAAAACCTGCGTTTCGGCCTGCTTGACGGCAGGAGCCTGTGCGGTCTGCGGCTCCGCAGGCTTGTTACCCGACATCATGACCATGCGGAAGGCGATGATGCCAGCCGCTACAGCAATTGCCAGGACGAAAATTCGCGCGATTTTCATGACCAAAACCCAATATTTCCATGCGCACATGCGCTGTTCCTGACTAGGATGACGGGTAATTGGTCAAAACATGGTTAATCAGATGTGGATGTTTTCGGTTAATATTCGTTAACTTTACTGAACACCTTCTTAAATCGCTGCAATCTGCAACGTTTACAGTGTCACCTGACACCCCGATCAACTTCGTGGACGCTATTTTTTTTGCTTTAAGCGATTTAGGGAAGTCCCTTGGGCAGGTCGAATGCGTCAATAACCGTGTTCGCTCACCATTCATTACCGGCCGCAGGCAATCGGCCCGCCTCGACGCAGAGACCGGTTTGCGCTTTCTAACTACATGAGTGTGCGGCAATGCCAGGAGAAGTCGGGGCGAGCGGTATCGCTGGAGATACGTCGGTGCAGAAACGTTCGCTCAGGAGGAACTCAGCGGATGAGCTCAAACCAGTAGGTGGAAGAATACACCTGAAGACCGGCAATCGCGATCGCAATGCCGTAGGGAATGCCGCTTTTGTTGTCATGAAGGCGAGCGAACCATTCCTGACGATAGAGAACAGCGGGCACGACGCTTTGCTGACGTATGACCAAAAGACCTAAGGTCAGTAACATGCCATAGACAGAAACAAAAATAACGAACATCAGCAGTTGCTGGGAAAAACCGATCCACAAAGCGATGGCGCTGATGAACTTGACGTCCCCTCCCCCCATCCAGCCAAAGGCAAAAAACAGGAAACAGGGAGCGAAGATGACCGCGAATGCGAGCGCATGCATACCCCAGGCCTGCAACGGCAAGCCGGTCGCAACCGCCAGGATGGCAAACCCCACGATTAAAAGTAGGGATACCCGGTTCTGGATGGTCATTGTCAGCAAATCGGACGCGCCACCAAAAGCGACCAACATTGGAAAAATGACGAGAATTGCAGCCTGAACCATGGAAACTTCGTCTCTTCGGAAACCTTATGCCAAAACGTTAGGGAGCAGAGGTTAATATTTCGCGGAAACCAACCCTTGAAGTACAAAAAACGGGCGGAAAATCCGCCCGTTCTTGTTCGCACTCGTCAACAGCTTGAGCTGCCAAGAGCCGACAATAAGCCTAACCTCAGACGCAGCAGGTTTACTTAACCGCGGTAGCTGCGCCGGTCATCTTAGTCTGGATCGTCGTGAAGATCGCGCTCAGCGACGTACCGGTTGCAGTCACTGCACCGACAATCACGATGGACAGCAGGCCAGCGATCAGGCCGTATTCGATTGCAGTTGCGCCAGATTCGTCGTTTGCGAAACGTTTGATAAGAGATTTCATTTGCTTTGCTCCAAGTACCACTGAATTGACAGCTTCAAGTCCGTCGGATCTTTTTTGTCCGATTGGACATGGGCTCACCCTAGGACAGAGAGCTTTCCAACCAGTTAAATTTACTTCCCCCACAAAAAATAATACTGACAATTATCACTATAGTTAACAATATGTATAAATAAAATTTTATTAATACAGTCAGCGAACCTTAATAAAAATTGCAGAAATTTAAATATACCTCAAAATATCTTACAATTTTCAAAATTTTTCCTATTCACTTTCTAGTTCCTGACCAGATCTTAGCACCGTTTATACGTGGATTTCTTATCACTATATTCCATCAGCCTCCATGGCTGATCTGTTTGCATAGAAAAAGACCCGACGCGCACGAATAACGGTAAACCATTCGAATAACCGGACGGAAAAGCAAAACAAGATACGCCCATACTTCCTTCGAAAGGCTGTTAGCAGATCGTTCACCACGTTCGACGCATGATGTTCTAAGAAAATGCACAATTGGAGTATCCATAGGCATGTTTGCGCAGCTAATCAGATGGACGGGCCTGTTTGCGGTTGTCTTGAGCACGACCGTAGCGGTCGCACAGGATGGCCCCGTGCTCGTCACGGTGGATCGCGCCAAGGTCTTCCGGATCGAAGATGGCGCCGCCGCCGTAATTGTCGGCAATCCCTTTATCGCGGATGTCGCAATGTTCGATGCGAACACCGTTGTCATTACGGGCAAGAGCTACGGAACCACAAATCTTGTGATCCTGGATGGCGACAACAAGCCGATCGTGGATGAAGTCATTACGGTGAAGGCGTCCGATGACGACGTGGTCTCAGTCTACAGGAAAGTCTCACGGGAATCCCTGTCCTGCAATCCATCGTGCGAACCAGTTTTGCGCTTGGGAGACTCGACCGAGACATTCCAGGCAACTGCGGGCCAGGCTAGCGCGCGCAACGACTTGGCGACCAAAGCGGCCGGCGGGAAGCAGTAACGGAGTAGTCACCGAATGCGGTTCTTGAAGAGGCTCCTCACATCGAGACGAAAAAGAAGGCGTACAGCCTTCGGAAAGAATGACAGCGGCGCAACGGCCCTCGAGTTCGCGGTTCTCGCGCTTCCCTTTTTTACGCTTGTGCTCGCGATCCTTGAAGCTGGCCTGTACCATTTCGTGAACCGGATGTTCGACAATGCTGTGATCACTGCGTCCCGTGAAATCCGCACCGGCCAGGCCCATGACAGCGGTTTTAACGCCGATACCTTCAAGACACATATTTGCGACAACCTGCCGGATTTTCTGTGTTCCATGGACCGGCTGGTGGTCGATGTCGACAAGGTCGAGAGTTTTGCCTTGGCAAAATCTGCGAGCGAGAGCCTTTACGATAAAGACGGCGATCTGAAGGAGGACTCCAATTACGAAGATGCCGGACCGGGGGAAATCGTTGTTGTGAACGCCATTTACAAGTGGCCTATGATCACATCAGTTCTGGATCTCAATCTCGCCGATCACGGCAACGAGCGTTATCTGACCTCTACCATGGTGTTTCGAAATGAACCCTGGAACTAAGACACGTCCTCGTTTCATATCCCCCCAGCACTGGCTTGCCGGACTGAAAAGCATCGGCACGGACAAGCGGGGCGTGTCCGCGATCGAGTTTGCGATGGTCCTGCCTTTCATGCTGATCCTGCTGATCTTCATGGAGGAAGCTTCCGGCACACTGGATCATAACCGTAAGGTCAGTCGCATCGCCAATTCTGTCGCCGACCTTGTCGCCCAAGGCCAGACCGTTACGCCTGCCGACCTCAAAGCGATGATGCATATCGGCGGCAAGATCCTTGATCCTTATCCAGATACCAACCTGGAAACGATCGTGGCCAGTGTTACTTTCGACAAGAAAGGCAATCCTGCCGTCGATTGGAGCTATTCCTCCAAGGGAGGGTCTTCCTGGCCGAAAGGCTCCAAGCCGCCGATCGAACTTCCGGATGCGGTGGCCAAGCCTTTGACCTCTATTGTTGTGACACAGGCCAACCTCAAGTATGCGCCGCCATTTGCAGGCATTTTCACTGATTATTTTGCCAGGGATTCCTTAATCGATCTGAGCGACACCTTTTACCTCCGGCCGCGCTTGACAGACACTGTCAAATGCCCGGACTGCTGAAGATATAAGGCAAGGCTCGCCAGTCGGAGAATACAGTGCTGGCACCTCCTGGCCTGCTCTGACTTTCGCTGTTTCAATCGACAGAACGCCTGCCTACGCTAACTCCCGTATTTTTAACGTCGCACATTCCGGCTACTCTGCCGGCAATGCTGCGTCGCAATATGCGCTTTTGAGTATGGGATTTTTGAACCGATGGCGACTAACAAGACTTACGATCAGATCAAGGTCGGCGATACCGCGGAAATCGTGCGGGAATGCTCTTCCAACGACCTTCTGGTTTTTGCGCACGCATCCGGCAATCACAATCCGATACACCTGCCTGACACGGACTGGACCGGCGACGGTCATGTCGACAAACCCGTTGCGCCGGCGATGTGGGTCGGTGGGCTTGCCTCAGCGGTGCTCGGCAACATTCTTCCCGGGCCCGGGACAATCTACAAGGCTCAGTCGTTCCGTTTTATTGGCGGAGCTGCGGTCGGCGACAAACTGCATGTGAGGGTCACCGCAACCGAAAAAAGACCGAACAATATCGTCCTGTTCGATATGTCGGTGACGCGGGGAGACGGCACCCGCCTTGTTGAAGGCGTTGCCGAAGTCGCCGCGCCGACAGAGCTCATCGAGTTCGATTCCAGCGACATTCCGGCGATCCTGGTGCAGCGGCACCGGCACTTCAACCGGATGATCGAACTGGCCAAGACCCTTCCTGCCCTGCCGACCGCGGTGGCTGCGCCGGACGACCCCAACTCGCTGGAAGGTGCCTTGATGGCCGCCCGCGAGGGGCTGATCACCCCCATCCTCATCGGAGCGAAAAACCGGATTGAAGCGGCGGCCAGAGAACTTGACGAAGACCTTGGTCCCTATGAGCTGATCGATATCGAAGATGAAATGGAAGCGGCCGGCCGAGCCGTTGCGCTGGTGCATGAAGGCCGGGTCAAGGCCGTAATGAAGGGCCATCTTCACACCGACCATCTTCTTCATCACGTGGTCAAACGCGATGGCGGGCTCAGAACCAAACGGCGTATCAGCCACGTCTTTGTGATGGATATTCCCGGCCGCAAAACCCCGGTCCTGATTTCGGATGCGGCAATCAACATCACGCCCGACCTCAATACCAAGGTCGACATCACGCAGAACGCCATTGACGCCGCCCTGTCTCTCGGCCTGGAAATGCCGCGCGTTGGCGTTCTGTCCGCAATTGAAACTGTAAACCCGGCGATTCCGTCCAGCCTTGATGCGGCGGTCCTTTCCAAGATGGCCGAACGTGGCCAGATCACCGGTGCAATCGTCGACGGCCCCTTGGCGATGGACAATGCAATCGATGTTCAGGCAGCCCGGACCAAAGGAATTACGTCTCTGGTTGCCGGACATGCAGAGGTTCTGATCGTACCGAACCTGGAATCGGGCAACATGCTGGCGAAGGAATTGACCTTCATCGCTCATGCGGAAGCTGCCGGCCTTGTCATTGGCGCCAAGGTTCCCATCATGCTGACCAGCCGGGCCGACGACAGCCGGGCCCGCCTCGCCTCCTGCGCGCTTGCCCTGCTCTATATGCACTGGCAGGCGACCGGCGCTCCGGCGGGCATTCTCGACAGGGAAGGTGACGGATAATGGACCCGGTCATTCTTGTCCTGAACTCGGGCTCATCGTCTATCAAGTTTACGCTCTATTGGGGAGAAGCTGTTCAGTTCAAAGGGCAGATCTCCGGCCTGGGGGCCACGCCGCGTATTTCCCTTGCCTCGCGGGTTTCCGATACGAAAGTGGACCGGGCACTTACAGCGGACGAAGGCCGGAGCCACGGGGCTGCACTCGCTGCCCTTCTGCCGGTCCTTGAACAGGAACTCGGTGAGCGTGATGTCGATGCTGTCGGCCACCGGGTGGTCCATGGCGGCGTATCTCACACCGAACCTGTTCGGCTGACGGAAGAGGTCCTGGCGGATCTCAAGGCGCTCGAACCGCTTGCTCCCCTGCATCAACCGCATAATCTGGCCGGGATCGCTGCCGCCCGGGAGGCCTTTCCCGAGGCCATGCAGGTCGCCTGTTTCGACACAGCGTTCCATCGCAGCCACCCATGGGTCAACGATACGTTCGCCCTACCCCGGCCGTTCTATGACGAAGGCGTGCGCCGTTATGGCTTTCACGGTCTGTCTTACGAGTACATCTGCTCGTATCTGAAGCGGACGCATCCGGAGATCTATGCCGGCCGGCTGGTCGTGGCACATCTGGGCAACGGCGCTTCCATGTGCGCCATTCGCGAAGGCAAGAGCATCGGCTCGACCATGGGCTTTACCGCGCTTGACGGCTTGCCGATGGGCACGCGCTGCGGCCAGCTCGATCCCGGTGTGGTTCTGTATCTGCTGACGACCAAGGGCATGAGCCCCGACGCTGTGTCGGATCTGCTCTACAAGCAGTCAGGCCTCAAGGGGCTTTCCGGCATCAGTCAGGACATGCGCACCCTGACGCAAAGCGCCGATCCGAAAGCCGCGGAAGCGATCGATTATTTCGTCTTCCGCATCCGGCGGGAACTGGGAGGCATGGCTGCCGTTCTGAGCGGCCTCGACACTATTGTCTTTACCGGCGGCATTGGAGAGAACTCGGCCCTGATCCGGGAGAAGGTCTGCGAAGGACAGCAGTGGCTTGGCCTTGAAATCGATCCGGCCCGGAACCAGGCGAACGCAGAGGTTGTCTCGGCAGATACTTCCCACATCAATATTCTGGTTGTCCCGACCGACGAAGAGGCCATGATCCGGCGTCACACCGAAGAACTGCTAGGCAACAGCTGCTGACGACAGGCCATCGTTCTGCCGGTGAACAGCGATCCGTTCACTGGCCCGGAGGGTCCAGCAGCGCGGCATAGTCGTTTTCATAGGTGCGCAGAACAGGCCGATAATCGGCGTGCACCACAGGCTCGAACCCGCCCGGCAAGTCCGGCTCAATGGCCAGATAGGCGTCGGGAGCTTCCCGGCGCATGTCCATCAAACCTGCCCTGAGACGCCGTTTCAGCACATCGGGCAAATCCTTGCGCACCGTGTGGGCTGAATAGGGGATCGGCGGCGAGCGCCACACGATTTCCAGATCCTTGAAGCCGCGTTCTCCCGACACGTAAAAATCGTTGAGCGTGCCGGCCGTGTAGCCGTTCTTAGCCTCACCTGCCAGCGTCGACCACGCCAGAGCTGCATCGACCCGGCCATCCAGAACGGCACGAATGCCTTCGACCGGATCCTTCACTTCGACAAGGGTACTGAAGTGCACACGCGCATCGACACCGTCCGCCGCCAGATTGGCAAGGGGAACGCGGTAACCGGTCACGTTGTGCGTGCCGCCGACGGCAAGACGCTTCCCCTTGAGGTCAGCCAGGGTCACCTGCTCAGCACCTCGCTTGGCGACGAGAACGGCATAGAACCGGGCCGGGAAATCATCCGGAGCCGCAGTCACCAGCGGCTCCACGCAACTGCAAAGCTGATACACAGCAGCATAAGCTGAAGGCGAAAGGCGAGCGTAATCGATCTTTCCGGAAGAGAGCGCCTCAACTGCGTCGGCCATGGTGTCCATCAGAAACAGATCCACCGGCAGATCGGCAATTTCCTCCAGAGCAAGACGAAATGGCTCCACCCGGTCACGCGCGCCCTCGTCAGAGGCAACCACCACGCCGAGCCGCAACCGGTCGGGCATGGCTTGCGTCTCTTCTGCGTGGGCGGCAGCGGTGAACAAGACCGCCGCCAAAAGAGGGGCTATCCATCGGAAAACGCACTTCACAAGCGCCACATTGCCGACATAACCTTCTGATGAAACTTGCAAAATATTATCTCGCCTTTTGAACAACTTCCGCCAGAAAACCGGATCGGCCACATGAGCGATGCTATCACGACCGTTGTCTTCGATATAGGGAATGTCCTGATCGAATGGAATCCCGAATATCTCTATCGTGAGCTCATTCCCGATGCTGACGCACGCGAAGAGTTCCTGGCGACGGTCTGCACGATGGAGTGGAACCTGCAGCAGGATCTCGGCCGGCCCTGGGCCGAGGCCGTGGAAGTCCTGTCCCGCCAGCATCCGGACAAGGCAGAGCTTGTTGCAGCCTACGACGAACGCTGGCACGACATGGTGCCAGGTGAAATCCCCGGCACCCCTGACTTGCTCGCACAGCTCAAGGCCCAAGGCACCCCGCTCTACGCGATCACCAATTTCTCGGAAGACAAGTTTGCACAGACGCAGGAACGATTCCCGTTTCTAAAAACCAGCTTCCGCGACATCGTCGTCTCCGGCATTGAAAAGGAAATCAAGCCAGGGCTGCGCATCTACGAAATCTTGCTGGAACGCAACGGGCTGAGGGCAGAGAACTGCCTTTTCATCGACGACAACCAGCATAATGTCGAAGCCGCCCGCAAGGCCGGCATGGCGGCGCATCACTTCAAGGGGGCTGAGGGACTGCGCGCTGATCTCAAACACTTCGGGCTGCTGAACGGATAATCGTTCCAAAGCACAAGCGGTCTATCGGCCTGTGGCAAAGGAGAGGTCTTATCCCTCGAAGCCTTCCAGCACATTGACGCAATTGGTGCCCAATGCCTCGACGGCGTAGCCGCCTTCAATCACGAAGATGGTGGGAACGTCGACCTTGGCCAGCCTTTGTCCAAGCCGGATATAGTCTTCGCTCTTGAACTTGAAGCCGGAGATCGGATCCTTCTCGTAGCAATCCATGCCAAGCGAGACGATCAACGCGTCTGGTTTATAGACCAGCAGCCACCTGCAGGCTTCCTCAAGGGCCGGCGTATAAGCGTCCCAGTCCGTGCCGAGCGGCAAGGGCCAGTTACGAGTAAAGCCGGTGCCAGCATGTTCGCCGGTCTCATCGGCAAAGCCGAGGAAATAGGGATACTCGTTTTTCGGATCGGCGTGGATCGACAGAAACAGGACGTCCGGCCTGTCATAAAACAGCGCCTGGGTACCGTTGCCGTGGTGATAGTCGACATCCAGAATCGCGACCCGGTGCAGACCGTAGTCGCGCAGATACTGGGCTGCAACGGCGGCGTTGTTGAAGAAGCAATACCCGCCGAAGAAATCATAGCCGGCGTGATGTCCCGGTGGCCGGCAAAGGGCAAAGGCCGATTTCTCCCCATCGAGCAACATTCGGGCTGCCGTCAGCGCGGTGTCCGCGGACGCTCGTGCAGCTTTGTAGGTGTTTTCGCCAAGCGGCGTACCGGCATCCATCGAGTAGCGCCCAAGCAGACCGTCGATATGTTCGACCTGAACATCGTGGCGCAGGCTGCGGATGGGCCAGACGAAGGGAAAGGCTTCTCGTATCCGTCCCGCAGCCGTCCATTTCTCCCAGAAGCTTTCCAGAAACGAAACGTAGTCGGGTGAGTGCACCCGGTGCAACGGGCGGACGGGGAATTCTTCCGGCGCAACGATCTCGCCGACATTGCGCTGCTGCACAGTCTTGAGCACGATTTCGGCACGGCTCGGTATTTCGACAGCGGGCTTCAGTTCGCCATCGGAAATTTCCTGCGCCGGTGCATGCGCAAGCTGGGTGTCTGAAAAAACCGTCTTCACGAGTCGCCCCCAAGTCCCCTGTTGTCTCACACCGCTGAGCTACTGTAACCCATTTCAGGAAAAACGGAATTCCGTAACGTGCGTATAAGTCTCTGAGGGCTGTAACAAAGCGCTTGTGAACCCGTCGTGATTGACACTATCCGGCCAGCGCTGCGCTTCCAGACATAGCCCGGCATGAGCCCCATAGGACCTGCCCCCCAGGCCTGGAACCGGCACTGTCATGTTCTGCGCATCGTAGAGCTGCAGCCCCGGCTCGCTGGTCCAGACTTCCATACGCCGGTCACCGGAACTGTCTTCCAGAGCGGCAGCGAATTCGACGCTCTCACGCGGGGCATCTGCCAGGCAGAAATTGTGATCATAGAGCACGTTTTCCTCACCGGCCTTGCGCCGCAACTTGCGTCCATCCCGGAAATCGTAAGGCGTCCAGGCCACATTGCGGATCTCACCTGTCGGAATCAGTTCATCATCCACGGGCAGATAGGTCTCGGCCGCGATTTCAAGGGAGTGATCGAGTATCGTGCTGCTGCCATCCAGATTGAAATAGGCATGCTGGGTCAGGTTGACCGGTGTGGTCTTGTCGGTGGTTGCCGTGATCTTGAGGCGCAGCGCACCGGCGCCGGTCAATGTGTAACGGGCGAGCACTTCCACCCGCCCTGGATACCCCATCTCGCCGTCTTCGGAGACAAGCTTCAACAGAACACTGGCCTTGTCGTGCTGTTCCACCTGCCAGACGCGGCGGGAGAAGCCGACTGAGCCGCCGTGCAGATGGTTCTTTCCAGCTTCGTTCTGGTCGAGCTGATAGTCGACGCCCTCGATCGTCATCCTGCCTCCGGCGATGCGGTTGGCGCAGCGCCCGGCGATCACGCCGAAATAGGGGGAATGATCGAGGTAGCTCTGCAAATCCTCAAAGCCGAGCACCACCGGCTCGCCGTCGACCTTGATGTCACGGATGATGGCGCCGAGGGTGAGGATGGAGGCCGCCAGAGGTCCTTTTGCCAGCGTAATTTCCTGGACGGGTGTCCCGTCGGGCAGAACCCCAAATTCCTTGATCATGAAAGTCTCCGGCGAGAGGGCGGCAGGATGCACAAAAGGCGGCGGAACTATCCGCCGCCTTCCGTCAGTCGGTCAAGTGATTCAGAGCGTCTGGTTGTAGTCGCCCACTTCCGAATTTTCGCGCAGGACACCGTCGACCGCCTTGAACATGGCGTGGAGGCGTTCTTCGGAAACCGGGCTTTCCACCACGACCACCAGTTCCGGCTTGTTGGACGAGGCACGCACAAGGCCCCAGGTTCCGTCTTCGCTGACGACACGAACTCCGTTGACGGTGATCAGGTCGGTGATTGCCTGTCCGGCAACCGTTTCGCCCTTGGCTTTCATGTCCTGGAACCGTGCGACGACCCGGTCGACGACGTCATATTTGATTTCGTCGTCGCATTTGGGGGCCATGGTCGGCGATCCCCAGGTCTTGGGGAGGTCCCGGCGCAGGTCGGCCATGGTCTTGTCCGGGTTGCGGTCGAGCATGTCGAGAATGGCAATGGCTGAAACGAGCCCGTCGTCATAACCGCGGCCAATAGGCTTGTTGAAGAAATAGTGGCCTGATTTTTCAAACCCGACCATGGCATTGAGCTCGGTGACCCGGCGCTTGATGTAGGAGTGGCCGGTCTTGTAATAGTCGGTCTTGGCACCGTTGGCCTTCAGCACGGGGTCTGTGTGGAAGAGCCCGGTGGATTTCACATCGACCACGAACTGGGCGCCAGGATGAAGCGCGGAGATATCTCGTGCGAGCATCACACCGACCTTGTCGGCGAAGATCTCCTCGCCTTCATTGTCGACGACACCGCAGCGGTCGCCATCGCCATCGAAACCGAGGCCGACTTCCGCGCCGACTTCCAGTACCTTGTCACGAAGCGCATGAAGCATCTTCATGTCTTCCGGGTTCGGATTGTAGCGCGGGAAGGTGTAATCCAGCTCGGCGTCGAGCGGGATGACTTCGGCGCCAAGCGCTTCCAGGATCTTCGGTGCGAAGGCACCCGCAGTGCCGTTGCCGCAAGCCGCGACCACCTTGATCGGTCGCTTCAGCTTGGCCCTGTCGGTGAGATCCTTGAAATAGACATCCGGGAAACCGTCGACAAAGCGATAGCTGCCGCCGCCCTTCAGATCGAAGGCAGCTTCCAGAACGATCTCCTTCAGCCGGCCCATTTCGTCCGGACCGAAGGTCAGCGGGCGGTCGATGCCCATCTTGACGCCTGTCCAGCCGTTGTCGTTGTGCGACGCCGTGATCATGGCCACCGCCGGAACATCGAGCGCGAACTGCGCGAAATAGGCCATCGGTGACAGTGCAAGACCAATGTCGTGCACGTTGATGCCGGCTGCCAGCAAACCGTTGATCACCGCCATCTTGATGGAAGAGGAATAGCCACGGAAGTCATGGCCGACCACGATATCCGGGCGCACGCCGCGTTCGTGAATGAGCGTGCCGATGCCCATACCGAGCGCCTGCATGCCCATCAGGTTGATTTCCTTTTCGAAAAGCCAGCGGGCATCATATTCGCGGAAGCCCGTGGGCTTCACCATTGGAAAAGACTCATATTCAAAAGTGTTGGGTGTCAATTTCGGACGCGGTTTCGGAAACATCAATGCCTCTCGGAGCAAGGGAAATGAACAGTAGAGGGAAATCCCAACGAACGGTATGTCAATTCACTGCACCAGCACAAGCGTACCGCCGGAGATGTCAAACCGCTTGAGTTGGTTGAGAGCGGACATGCCAAGCAGAGGCTTCCCAAGCCTTTGATCTTGCAACACGAGTGTGTCGACATTGCGTAACCGGATCTTTCCAATGCGCAAATTGTCAATGGTCCCTCGCGCGCCGTACACCGTACCGTTTGCTGTCTGGATCGCGTATTTGTAGTCGGATGAATCCAGGAAAATACCGATGTCTTCGGCAAGCGACTCCGGCAGAACGGTGAGGGTTGCGCCCGTGTCGACCAGCATATCCACGGCGCGGCCGTTCAAATAGGCGTCGGCCACGAAGTGCCCTTGCCTGTCGGCAGAAATCCGATGGCTCCGTTCGCCTGCCGGGCCGCCGTCTTCGTCGCCTGCCTGATAATCGGCAACATCGCCGCTGCCCAACATCACCAGAAACCTGTTCTCAAGCAGATAGGCCGCAAGCGGCGCGATTGCGATACAGGCAAGGAAGATGATGACAAACCGCGACATACCGGGTCCCGACGTTGCGTGAACCCCTCCAATATCACGGTTTCCTTAGCGGCCTGTAAAACCGGATCAGTCAATTGTGTCCGCCAGCCGGGCGATGTCCTGCAGATGCGGCGCGCTGGACTGGGCGCCTGTCACCGTGCAGGCGAGCGCGCCTGCAGCAGCGCCCTCCTTCAAGGCGCGCTCAAAAGGGGCCTTGCGATCAAGCGCAGCCGCCAGAGCGCCGCAAAAGGCATCTCCGGCGCCGGTGGAATCGACAGCCTTCACGACAGGCGAGCCAAAGCGATGGCGCGCCGTTGCCGTGCGGGCCAGCACACCGTCAGCCCCAAGGGTGACGACGACAGACCGGCCGGCCGTCGCAAGCGTTTGTGCAAAAGTTTCCGGGTCTCCGGCAATGCCGAGACGATCCCCGATCTCAGCCGCTTCGCTGAGGTTGACCACCACCGTTCCGGCAACATCCAGGCACCCCCTCAGATCCCCTTCCGGGACAGGCGCCGGGTTCCAGATGACGGAAGCTCCGGCATCGCGGGCATGGCGGGCCCCTTCGGCAACTTCTGTCAGCGGCACCTCGCCTTGAACGAGAAGCGTACTGCCAGGCTCGAAACGCCCCTCCAGCCAGGAAGCCTCGACACGGGCGTTGGTGCCGCTGGCGACGATGATCTGGTTTTCCCCTGCCGGGTCGATGCCGATCAGGGCAAGGCCGGTCGAGCCGACCATGGTGCGAAGTCCGGTCAGGTCGATGCCGGCCTGGCGCAGATTCAACAGCGCCGGTTCCGCGAAACTGTCCTGACCGACCGCCCCGATGAGCCTCACCTCGGCCCCTGCCCGCCTGGCAGCAAGTGCCTGGTTCGCTCCCTTTCCACCCGGAAATGTCTGATGATCGCGGCCACTCACCGTTTCACCGGCGGTTGGCAGGCGGGGAACGGCGACGACCAGATCCAGATTGATGGAACCAAAGACTGTAATCATGCCGCCTCTCCTATTGGCCTGAAAGGTTAGACACAGCAGGCCCGAGCGCAACAAAAAAGCACGGAGGAAACGGCCCCCGCGCTTTCTTCCGTTTGTTTGTCGACCGGTTACTTTGTTCCGTACATGCGGTCACCCGCATCGCCCAGCCCCGGAACGATATAGCCTTTTTCATTCAGCTTCTCGTCGATGGAGGCGGTGTAGACCGGAACGTCCGGGTGGTTCTCGGTGAAATTCTTGACACCTTCCGGAGCTGCGAGCAGGCAGAGGAAGCGGATGTTGTTGGCACCGCGCTCCTTCAATTTCTGAACTGCGGCAATCGCCGAGTTGGCGGTGGCCAACATGGGATCAACCACAATCACCAGACGTTCGTTCAGGTCTTCCGGAGACTTGAAGTAATATTCAACCGGCTGCAGCGTCTGCGGATCACGGTAAAGGCCGACGTGCGCAACGCGCGCGGAAGGAACCAGATCCAGCATGCCTTCCAGAAGACCGTTGCCGGCGCGCAGAACCGATGCAAACACCAGCTTCTTGCCTGCCAGCGTCGGTGCCTGCATTTCGGCAAGAGGCGTCTCGATGGTCTGATAGACAAGCGGCAGGTCGCGGGTGACCTCGTAGCAGAGCAGCGTCGAAATTTCGCGCAGGAGCCGCCGGAACCCCTGGGTGGACGTTCCCTTGTCGCGCATGATGCTCAGTTTGTGCTGAACCAGCGGGTGGCTGATGACAGTGGCTCCGGACATATCTGCCTCTCTTTTCAATGGGGCCTTAACAGCGGCCCGGTCTCATAATTTTCCATGTTCTGGACCTATGCCCCGAACGGCAACCAAAATACAGACCCCGGGTTCATGAAGTGCCCGAGTTTTTTCGCTTCCTGCGGATGGATTTGCAAACAAAGACCGCCGGCACGGCTGGTCCCGCCTTCCAGAATACAGGTGAGCGGCAACTGATCCTGATGGACCTTGAGTTCGTGCCGCAGCAAATCGGCCAGTCTGTCTGTAAGGGCAAGCGCGACCGCCCGGATTTCAATCATCCGGTCGCGGGCCGCTTCAGGTGACAGCGCGGGGTCCGGTTCGAGAACCTTGAGCACCCCTGCATCCAGAAACAGAGCCGCGTGAGCAAGATCGGCGGGTGGCGTCAGGGCCTCCAGTCCGGAGACCTCGAATCCGGCCCAGGCCAAAGGTTCAATCAGAGAATAGACCATTTCCTGCGCAGCCTGGTGAAACGGCACAATGAACGCACCGGGCATTCCCCCTTGCACCGAATGCTCGAAACTGTCGCCATAGACCATGTCGCCGTCGCCAGCACCGCCCTCCCAGAGGGGGCAAAACGATTCCAGCAGCCGGTCGAGCAGATCTCGCGCCGAAACCGCGCCATCGCTATCCTTCGCCATCTGCACGGCAAGAAGGCCGGGCCGGGTCACGTCGCCGTCACCGAAAAGATCCGGCCGCAGGGCGAGCGCCTCACCGAAGCGCTTCAGGTGACGCTGCATCGCTTCAAGCAGGTCTTCGTCGCCCTTTGCATCCCATTGCAGACCCTCGGCAAGTTCCATCCGGTCCATCTGCACAAGCGTTTGCGCGTCTACCCGGTATGGGTCCGTCATTTCGCCGGAAAAGGAACCGGCGGCGAACATGTGGAAGGCCGCAAGTGCGGAGGCCTCCTGCCCGGTTGCCTCGCTCCCGGTCATCTGGTCTTCGAAGACCCAGCCTTCAGGGTGACGGGTTTTCATATAGGTGGCGAGAATGGCGAGGTCGGCCGCGGCAGCCAGCATCTCCTCGGCCGTTTCAAACCCGCGCGCATTTGCCAGCGCGCCCCAGCGGTCGATGCCGCCCGCTTCGAAATTCCGCCAGATGCCGAATGGTGGGATGTGAAAATCCGGATAGTTTTCCCGAGTCGTTTCGAGCACCCTGGCAAGAGCCGTTTCAAGATGGTCCGGAACCGCTTCGACATGTTTGAGTCTGCCATCCGAAGCGAGCTTCAGAAGCTCATAGGCTTTTTCCCGCACGTGCTGAGGCCGGAACAGGGACAAGGCTGGTTGAGTGTCATTCATCGAAGATCGCCGGAACTGGAAAGGATTGTGTGAAAAGACGCTGCCCTCGCCTATCTGCACACCATAACCTTGTCAAACCGGTTCGTCATTGGTCATGATCTTCGCGATTTGAACCCAAGCGTTTCAACCGTCCCAAACCGGAAGTTTCATGTCTGCCGTTGTTTCAATTGCCGCCCTCCTCATCGGGTCCGGACTGCTTTTGCTTGCTGGAGGCCTTCACGGCCTCCTGTTGCCACTGGCAGGTCTCGCCAACGGGTTTTCCGATGCCTCGCTGGGTCTGCTCGGCACCGGCTGGGCCGCCGGTTATGTCAGCGGTTGTCTGGCCGTGCCGGTCATCGTCAAGCGGGTCGGACATGTGCGGACCTTTGGCGCCCTTGCCTCGCTGGCGGGGATCTCCGTTCTTCTGAACCTTCTGTTCATGGATGCGGCTGTCTGGATCGTGCTGCGGGCACTCACCGGTTTCTGCTTTTCCGGCGCGGCAATGATCGTGGAAAGCTGGCTGAACGAGCGCTCGACCAGCGAAACGCGCGGCCGGATCTTTGGCATCTACACCATGATCAACCTGGGAGCGACAACGGCGGGGCAAATGCTTCTGACGCTTGGCGACCCGAGCGGCTTTTTCTTCTTTGTGCTCGGCTCGATCATCTACTCGTTGTCTCTGCTGCCCACGGCACTTTCCACTGCCGCGTCCCCGCAACCGCTGACCCAGGCGCGGCTCAACCCCAAAAAGCTCTGGCGAAACTCGCCGATCGCAGTTGTTGCGGTTTTCATGGTCGGTATTTCAAACGGATCGTTCGGCACGCTGGGAGCGGTCTACGGCCTGCGGATCGGCCTGGAAGTTCCGGAAATCGCCATCATGATGAGTTTGGCCCTTCTGGCCGGCGCAGTGTTGCAGATCCCGGTCGGCATGCTGTCCGATAGGCTTGACCGTCGCCTGGTGCTGGTCGGCCTCGCCGTAACTGCAATGACCTTTGGCTCCAGCCTGTCATTTTTCGGCGGTGTCGATCCAACCATGACGGTGCTCCTGATCGCCGGTTTCGGCGGTGTCGTCTATTCCATGTATCCGGTGATCGTCGCCCACGCGAGCGACCATGCGGAACCAGGAGATTTCCTCAGCATCAGCGGCGGACTGCTGCTCATCTTCGGGGCCGGCACCATGGTCGGACCGCTGCTCGCCTCCGGCTTGATGACGTTCACCTATCCAGGAGCCCTCTTCCAGGTAACGGCAGCGGCGCATCTTTCGATGATGCTGTTTGCTCTCTGGCGCATAAGCCAGCGTGCTTCGCTTCCTCAGGAAGACAAGTCCGACTTCGTCATGGCCGTCTCGACCGCGCAGATCACAACGCCGGAAACCGTCAGCCTCGATCCGCGTACGGAAGTGGACGAGACCGGCGGGGACATCTGAGGGGACCCGACGCCACCCTTACCTTCAGTATTCGTCTCTCTCCCCCCCCCCCCTCATCCTGAGGAGCCGCTTCAGCGGCGTCTCGAAGGATGGGCCGCTTGTTCCGGAGGCCGCTTGTTCCGGAGTATGCTGCCCATCCTTCGAGACGGACCTGTCGGTCCTCCTCAGGATGAGGTTTTGGGGGTGAGAGGGCAAGACGCTAGTGGCGAGACGCGTGAGGCGCACTAAAGTTCTTGCTGAATCAAGCCGATGCCAAGCACCCGCGCTTAGCCGACGTCATTCCGGACAAGCACGGCAAAGCTGTGCGCCGATCCGGAAACCAGATATCAGCGTGAGCGAAGCGAACTCTCCTGAAACAAGTCTGGCGCGCGCCTCCGGCAGGGAGCGGGAAACCTGCCTCAGGCCATCGGCACCTGCTTTGCGCTTTCCAGTCGCACCAGGAGCCTGTTGCGCGTGGGTTCGTCGCAGAAGGCAGCTTCGATGGCCGTGCGGGTGACGTCCATCTGATCATCGAAACTCCAGCCGAAGGTTTCAGTGACCGATGAATATTCCTTGCCGAGCGTGGTGCCGAAAAAGGGCGGATCATCGGAGTTGAGCGTGATCTTCACGCCTTCCTTGCGCAGCATGTTGACCGGGTGGAAGCGCAGGTGGGTGTAGACACCGAGGGCGATATTCGAGCCCGGGCAAACTTCCAGAACGATCTCCTCGTCGACGAGGCGCTTGAGCAACTCCTTGTCCTCGATGGCCCGCACACCGTGACCGAGACGTTTTACGCGCAGGAACTCGAGCGCCGCTGTCACACTGTCGGGACCGCCGAACTCGCCCGCATGGGCAGTCGTTCCGAGACCAGCTTCCGCCGCCATACGAAACGCTTTTGCGAAGTTGGCCGGATGGCCTGAGCGTTCGTCGCCCGCAAGGCCGAAGCCCGTCACCAGGGGATGGGGATTGCCAATCACTTCCTTGACGATGCGTTCGACGGACGCCGAGCCGAAATGGCGCACGCCGATTGCGATCATGCGGCCTTCGATCGCGGTGTCCGTCTTGGCGCGTTCCATCCCGGCGGCCAGTCCCTCGACATAGGAGCGGTAGGACAGGCCGGCAGCCTTGGCATGGTCTGGCGAGATGAAGATCTCACCATAGATCGCTCCTTCGGCCGCCAGCATGCGGAAATAGGTTTCCGCCAGAAGGGCATAATCGGCCGGTGTCTTGAACACCGAACTGGCCGTGTCATAGGCCTTCAGGAAAGTCGTAAAGTCGGACCAGATGTATTTGCCGCTGCCATTGAGGACGCTGGAAACATCCGTGCCGTGCTTTTCGGCAAGGCGCTTGACCAGGGTCGGCGGCGCAGCGCCTTCGATATGACAGTGCAATTCCGCCTTTGGCACCGTGATGGCGTCGCTCATGTCCCGCGGACCCTCGTTCGAGTGTGTTGCCGGCCGGTCCTCCGATTTCCTCAAAGAAGGTTGGAGGAGAGGCTCGCGCCTATTGTGCCCGATTCACCGGCTTGCCGGAATGCGGATGCGGTTAGAGAAAACTCGTGCCGTTTGGCCCGACCTGAATGCCCAGATGATCAGCGATACTTTCGCCGATATCGGCATAGGTCTTGCGGCCGCCCACGCTTCTGCCTTCAAGGCCCGGCCCGGTTGCGATCACCGGAACATGTTCACGGGTATGGTCCGTGCCGCGCCAGGTCGGGTCGCAGCCGTGATCGGCGGTCAGGATCAGAAGATCACCGTCCTTCATCCTGGCAATCATTTCCGGCAGGCGGCGGTCGAAATGCTCCAGCGCAGCGGCATAGCCGGGTACGTCCCGGCGGTGACCGTAGAGGGAGTCGAAATCGATGAAATTGGCAAAGATCATGTCGCCGTCGGCAGCCTCATCCATGGCTTGCAGCGTCTTGTCGAAGAGCTGATCGTTGCCCGCTCCCTTCAGCACCCTGGCAACGCCCTGATGCGCGAAGATGTCGGAAATCTTGCCAACGCCATAGACCGTGCGCCCGGCCGCCGTCAGCCGGTCGAGCAAGGTCGGTTCGGGCGGCAGCACAGAATAATCGCGCCGATTGGCCGTGCGCTGGAAGGTGGCGGAGCTGTCACCGGTGAAGGGCCGCGCAATCACCCGGCCGATGTTGTAGGGATCGGCAAATTCACGCGCGATCTCACAAAGCTCGTACAGCTTCTCCAGTCCGTAGTGCTCTTCATGGGCGGCAATCTGGATAACGGAGTCCGCCGATGTATAGAAGATCGGCTTGCCCGTGCGGATGTGCTCTTCGCCGAGTTCGGCAATGATCTCCGTTCCGGAGGCGTGCTTGTTGCCCAGAATGCCGTT
Organism: Stappia sp. BW2; assembly: GCF_008107695.1. Lineage (GTDB taxonomy): Bacteria > Pseudomonadota > Alphaproteobacteria > Rhizobiales > Stappiaceae > Roseibium. The sequence continues at coordinate 1,440,299 of NZ_VIRG01000066.1, forward strand.
GAGGCCCGCCTTTTCGCTGATGTTTGCAATCAGCTCTTCCGGAAAGGTCGGGATCCTCTCCGGGAAATAGCCCCAGTCGAAGCGCACCGGTACACCGGCAATTTCCCAATGGCCGGACGGCGTGTCCTTGCCATTGGAAACTTCGGCGGCATAGCCCCACAGGCCTTCCGGCTCGCCGTCGAACTCAAGGCCCGGCACGTCCTTGCCGGTGGACAGACGTCCTGCCGCGCCCAGGCCGAGCCGGTCCATGTTCGGAACACTCAAGGGGCCAGAGCGCAGACCGTCCTTGTCGCCTTCACCGGCGGCGCACCGTGCCGCAATATGACCCAAAGTGTCGGCCCCGGCATCGCCGAAGGCTTCCGCATCCGCGGCGCCGCCGATACCAAAACTGTCCAGAACGCACAAAATTGCACGAGGCATGGACGTCTCCTCAATTTATCATTGCCGGCCGGTTCGACCGGAGAGGTTCCGGGCGACCATTCGCCCGAAACGCGTATTTCCGGTCAGGGCGCGATGCGCTCGACGACGCTCGGCCTGTCCTCGACGTCGGCTGCGGAGCCAATGGTGTAGGCCTTGCGCACCGCCACGGCTGCCTTTTCGGCTTCCGCCTCGGTTCGGGCATGGACGATGGCCAGCGGGGCGTCCGCATCCACGGTGTTGCCGACACCGGCAAGGCTGGTCAGGCCGACGGACGGATCGATCACGTCGGCAGCCGCCCGGCGTCCGCCGCCAAGCGCGACCACCGCAACACCGACCGCCCGGGCATCAACCCCCGTGACCACACCCTCGTGTTCGGCATAGACCGGCGCTTCCACCGGAGCCTTGGCGAGATAGAGTTCCGCCTTGTCCATGAAGTCGACCGGGCCGCCGAGCGCGTGAACCATCTGGCCGAATTTCTCTGCTGCCTTGCCGCTCTGGAAAGCGTCACGCATCATGTCGGACCCGGCCTGTGCATCAGCGGCAATGCCGCCGGAAGCAAGCAGTTCACCGCCCTGTGCCACGGTGACATCCCAAAGACGGTTGTCGATGGCGGTGCCTTTCAGGAAGTCGACGGCATTCTGCATTTCGACAGCGTTGCCCGCGGCAGACGCCAGCGGCTCGTTCATGTCGGTCAGGAGCGCCGTTGTCTTCAGACCCGCGCCATTTGCGACCAGCACCAGACTTTCGGCGAGCGCACGTGCATCTTCCAGCGTTGCCATGAACGCGCCGGTGCCCCACTTCACGTCCAGCACCAGGCCTTGCAGACCGGCGGCCAGCTTCTTGGACAAGATCGATGCGGTAATCAGATCGATGCTCTCCACCGTGCCGGTCACATCCCGGATGGCGTAAAAGCGCTTGTCGGCCGGGGCCAGATTGCCGGTCTGGCCGATGACGGCGCAACCGATCTCCTTGACCACCTTCTTGAACAGCTGATTGTCCGGCTGTGTCTGATAGCCCGGGATGCTGTCGAACTTGTCCAGCGTACCGCCGGTATGACCCAGGCCGCGACCGGAAATCATCGGAACGGCGGCGCCGCAGGCGGCCAGCGCCGGCGCAAGCATCAGCGAGACGTTGTCGCCAACACCGCCGGTGGAATGCTTGTCGAGGATCGGTGCGTCGATGCCCGACCAGTCCATGACATCGCCGCTGTCGCGCATGGCAAGCGTCAGCGCCACACGCTCGTCAACGGTCAGCCCCTTGAAGAAGACGGCCATGGCAAGCGCTGCCACCTGGCCTTCCGTGACCGAGCCGTCTGCCAGACCCTTGACGAAGAACTGGATCTCCGCCGCGTCCAGCGTCCCGCCGTCGCGTTTCTTTCTGATGAGTTCCTGCGGCAGCATTTGTTGTCCTTCTTGAAGCCGTCTCAATAGCCGTGGTGGGAATGATCCACGATTTCCTGACCCTCGATCGTGGAGATCAGGGCATCCAGAAGACCGCTGGCTCCAAAGCGGAACGTGTTTGCCGAGACCCAGTTCTGGCCCATGATCTTGTCGGCAAGCGCCAGATAGGCGGCTGCGTCCTCGGCGGTCTTGATGCCACCGGCCGGCTTGAAGCCAATCACACGCTCGGCATTGTCCCGCCGGGCTTCCTCAATCGCCGTGAGCATGATTTCGGCCGCTTCCAGCGTTGCGTTGACAGCCACCTTGCCGGTCGAGGTCTTGATGAAATCGGCACCGGCTCCAATGGCGATGTTGGAGGCTGCGTGGATCAGCAACGGGTCCTTGATCTCGCCCGTTTCCAGAATGACCTTGAGCAACGCCGGTTCCGCAATGGCTGCCTTTACGCGGATAATCTGCTCTTCCGCAAAGCCCTTGCGACCGTCGCAGAAAGCCTTGTAGGGCATCACCAGATCGATCTCGTCGGCACCATCGGCCAGAGCCTGCTTCGTCTCGGCAACAACGGCTTGCGTATCTTCCCCGCCTTCGGGAAAGTTGACCACGGTCGCCACCTTCACGCCCGTGCCTGTCAGCTCCTTTGCAGCCTGCGCAACAAAACGCGGCCAGACGCAGACAGCGGCGACAGCCCCGTGATCCGTCACGGTTCGCCCGGTCAGCTTCGAGATGTCGGCGGCCGTGCAGTCGTCGTTGAGGTTGGTCAGGTCGACGAGCCCGAGGGCCCGTTTGGCGTTTTCGATCATGTCGCTCATTGGCCGATCTCCTTCACGAATGCCCGCACCAGCTGTTTCATGCGTTCCATGCCCTGCAAGGCGACGGATTTGGTTTCGTCGTGAGACAACGCATGCGTCTGCATGCCTGCACCGTAATTGGTGATGATCGACATGGCCGCAACACGCAGCCCCAGGAACCGCGCCATGATGACTTCCGGCACCGTGGACATGCCGACCGCATCCGCGCCCAGTGTCTTGGCCATGCGGATTTCGGCTGGCGTCTCGAAGGACGGGCCGGAGAACCACATGTAAACGCCCTCGGCAAGCGGATCGCCGGTTTCCTCGGCCACCTTCTTCATGGCCGCGCGCAGGTCCGCATCATAGGCGGTGCTCATGTCGAGGAAGCGCTTTTCGCTCTCTTCGCCGATCAACGGGTTCATGCCCGACCAGTTGATGTGATCGGAGATGAGCATGGGCGAGCCGGGAGCAACTTCCTGGCGCAACGACCCCGCGGCATTGGTCGCCAGAAGGATCTCGCAGCCGAGCTCCTTCAACGTTTCCACCGGCGTGCGCATGACCGTCGGATCGCCGCCCTCGTAATAATGGGCGCGGCCCGACAGGATCACCACCGGCACTCCAGACATTGTACCGGCAACCAGTTCGCTGGAATGGGACGTGACGGTAGAGACCGGAAATTCGGTCAGGTGCGAATAGGGAATACGGACAGCGTCCTCGACTTCCTCGGCGAGCGCACCAAGTCCGGAGCCAAGGATCATGCCAATCTTGTAGGAGCCCTCACGGGCGGCGCGGACGATCTCCGCGCATTCACGGCCGAAACCACTCATTGTGGGTCAGTCCTTCTTATTTTGACGTGTATTCAAGTTCGAAAGCGGCAGGCAGCAGCTCATCCATCGTGAAGCTGCGCCGAATGCCGCCGAGATCCGCGACATGGACAACCAGCTCGTCCGTGCCGAATTCTTTCAGACGCTGGCGGCACATGCCGCACGGTGTGCACAAGGCCGCATCGCCAATGACGACGGCCTCCGCGATTTCGCGGTAACCGGCCGCGATCATGGCGCTGACCGCCCCGCCTTCCGCACAGACGCTGACCGGGTAGGACGCATTCTCGACGTTGCAGCCGGTGAAAACAGTGCCATCCGGCGCACGCAGGGCCGCGCCGACCAGGAAGTTTGAATAGGGTGCGTATGCGTTTTCACGAACCGCTTTTGCGGCCTCGAACAACGCGTCCAGATCGCTCATGAACGCTCCTTGAGATACGGAATGCCTGCCGCCTTGGGCGGAATTGCCTTGCCGATGAAGCCTGCAAGCAGGATCACGGTCAGAATATAGGGCAGTGCCTGGAAGAACTGCACCGGAATTTCGCCGATACCGGGTATTTTCTGGCCCTGCATCCGGATGGCGACGGCGTCGAGGAAGCCGAACAACAGGCAGGCGAACATGGCGTTGGCCGGTTTCCACTTGGCGAAAATCAGCGCCGCCAGCGCAATGAAGCCCTTGCCCGCTGTCATGTCCTTGATGAAACCGGACGACTGGGCAATGGAAAGATAAGCTCCGGCGACACCGCACAGGGCGCCACAGGCAATCACCGCCCGATAGCGAAGCCAGGTGACCGAAATACCGGCCGTATCGACAGCCGCCGGGTTTTCGCCCACCGCACGCAGACGCAGGCCGAAGCGGGTGCGGAACAGCACCCACCACGTCAGCGGCACGGCCACGAATGCGGCGTAGACCAGAATGTTGTGGCCGGACAGGAGCTCGCTGTAGATGCCGCCGATGACCGGAACGTCACGCAGCTCTTCTGCGTATGGCAGGATGATGTCCCGGAAACGTCCACCCTCCGGCAGCGACGGCGTGCGGCCGCCCTGGCGGAACCAGGTCTGGCCAAGCAGCGCGGTCAGGCCTGCGGCCAGGAAGTTGATGGCGACACCGGACACGATCTGGTTGCCGCGATTGGTGATGGAGGCAAAGCCGTGGATGAGGGCCAGGCCAATGGAGACGGCCATGCCGGCCAGGAGGCCGATCCAGGCATTTCCGGTCAGGTACGCCACCGCACCCGCTCCGAAGGCCGCACCAAGCATCTTGCCTTCCAGGCCGATATCGACCACGCCGGAGCGTTCCGAATAGAGCCCCGCCAAACAGGCCAGAAGCAACGGGGTCGACAGGCGGACGGTGGAATCAAGTGTCAGGATCACGATCTCGAACATGATCACGCCTCCTTCGCGGCAAGGGCCCGGGAGGGCGTGAACAGCTTGACGATGGCCGGGCGGAACATGTGCTCAAGCGCACCGGCGAACAGGATCACGAGACCCTGGATCACGATGATCATGTCCCGCGTGATGTTGGGCATTTCGAACGAAAGCTCCGCGCCGCCCTGATAGAGCATGCCGAACAGGATCGATGCCAGAACGATGCCGACCGGATGCGCCCGACCCATGAGGGCGACGGCAATGCCGACGAAGCCGTAGCCGGTCACGAAGTCGATCAGCAACCGATGCTGCGAGCCCATGATTTCGTTGATCGCCATCATGCCTGCCAGACCGCCGGAGATGAGCATGGTGATGACGATGGTGCGCACCGGCGAGATACCGGCATAGACCGCTGCCGTGGCATTGGCGCCGAAGGACCGGATCTCGAAGCCCAGTTTCGTGCGCCAGATCAGGACCCAGACCAGCACACAGGCTGCCAGCGCCACGAAGAGCGACAGGTTGACCGGTGCGTAGCCGAAGCCGAAGGAGGGGAAGATGTCGTTCAGGAACGGCAGGCGGCCGCCGACTTCGAAAGTCCGCGTTTCCGGCTGCATCGACCCCGGCTTCTTCAGCGCGTTGTTGAGCAGATAGACCATCAGCGACGAGGCGATGAAGTTGAACATGATGGTGGTGATCACCACGTGGCTGCCGCGTGTCGCCTGCAGCCAGGCCGGAATGAACGCCCAGGCGGCCCCCATCAGCGCGGAGCCGATGATGGCAAATGGCAGGGTGACGTACCACGGCACGATGTGGTCCAGCGCCAGACAGGCAAAGGCAACCCCGAGCCCGCCAATATAGGCCTGCCCCTCGCCGCCGATGTTGAACAACCCGGCATGAAAGGCAACGGCCACGGCAAGGCCGGTGAAGATGAAGTTGGTGGCATAGAACAGCGTGAAGCCGATGCCTTCGCCATAGCCTACGGAGCCCCAGACCAGGAGCTCCACCGCATCCAGCGGGTTTTCACCGATCAGGACGACGACGAGGCCCGACACCAGAAAGGCGGCGGCCAGGTTCAGGAACGGGATCAGGCCGTAATCGACCCAGCGCGGGAGCTGACCGGCACTCATAGGGCGCCTCCTTCAACAGCCATCTTGTTGTTATCTTCCACACCGGCCATCAGCAGACCAAGTTCGCCTTCATCCGCATCAGCGCCGCGTTCGCCGACGATCTTGCCGTCGAACATCACCAGCACGCGGTCGGACAGCGCCCGGATTTCGTCAAGTTCCACCGACACCAGCAAAATGCCCTTGCCGGCATCGCGCATTTCCACGATCCGGCGGTGGATGAATTCGATGGCGCCGATGTCGACGCCGCGGGTCGGCTGCCCGACCAGAAGCACTTCCGGGTCGCGCTCGATCTCGCGCGCCAGCACGATCTTCTGCTGGTTCCCGCCTGAGAAATTGGCGGTCTTCAGCATCGGGTTGGGCGGACGGATATCGTATTTCTCGATCTCGGCCACCGCGTTCTTCTTGATGGCGGCAAGGTCCATCAGAACCCCCTTGGAATAGGCCGGGTCGCGGTGATAGCCGAGGATGGAATTCTCGTATTCGGAGAAGGAATTGATGAGGCCCATCCGGTGCCGGTCTTCCGGCACGTGGCCCATGCTTTTGGCCCGCATGTCGGCAGCGTCGAGCGTGCTCGTGCCAAGATCGATGGTCTCGCCGTTGATCTTCAGTGTGCCCCTGGTCGCGCGGCGAATGCCTGCGAGCGTTTCCAGAAGTTCCGACTGGCCGTTGCCGGAGACCCCAGCAATACCGACGACCTCTCCCGCACGCACGTTGAAGGAAACGTCCTTGACCACCTGAACACCGCGGCTGTCGGTGACCGTCAGGTTCTCGACCTCCATCACCGGTGCCTTGGGTTGCGCCGGTTTCTTGTCGACCCGCAACAGAACGCTGCGGCCGACCATCAGTTCGGCAAGCTCTTCCATTGAGGTGCTTGCGGTTTCGCGCGTCGCCACCATTTCGCCGCGGCGCATGACGGAAACGGTGTCCGTCGCCGCCATGATCTCGCGCAGCTTGTGCGTGATGAGAAGAACCGTCTTGCCCTCGTTCTTCAGGACTTCGAGGATCTTGAAAAGGTGGTCCGCTTCCGGCGGGGTCAGAACGCCCGTCGGTTCGTCGAGGATCAGAACCTCCGCGCTGCGATAGAGCGCTTTCAGGATTTCCACGCGCTGCTGCAGACCGACCGGCAGATCCTGGATGAGGGCTTCCGGATCGACACGCAGTTCGTATTCTTCTTCCAGCCGCTTGAGTTCCGACCGGGCGCGGTTGATGCCACCGGACAGGAGCGCACTGTCCTCGGCACCCAGCACCACGTTTTCGAGCACCGAAAAATTGTCGACCAGCATGAAGTGCTGATGGACCATGCCGATGCCCATACTGATCGCGGCCTTGGAGTCCGAAATGGTGACCTTCTTGCCATCCACAATGATGTCGCCGTCATCGGCCTGATAGAAGCCGTAGAGAATGGACATGAGCGTCGATTTGCCAGCCCCGTTCTCGCCGATGATGCCGTGGATGGATCCCTTCTTGACCACAAGGTCGATGTCCTTGTTGGCGTGAACAGGGCCAAAGCGCTTGTTGATCTTGCGCAGTTCGATTGCCGGCGTATCGCTCATGCGTGCCCCCAGGCGTGACTGTTTTTCTTTGTCATTGTTGTTGCCCCTCGCCGCTGCCTCGTGATGTCCCGATCAGAAAGGACACGCTCCATCCGTGACGACATCGTGAACCTTGACGGAGCCGTCCGAGATGGCCGCAACAGCGGCATTCGCAGCTGCCTTCATCTCCGGCGTGATCAGGTCCTTGTTGTTTTCGTCCAGCACCCAGTCCATACCGCCGTCCGCGACGCCAAGCACCTTGATGCCGGGCTCGAAGGTACCGTCCTTCGCTGCCTGCAAGCTGTCGTAAACAGCGTTGTCCACGCGCTTGCGGATCGACGTCAGGACCTTGCCCGGGTGCAGACCGTTCTGATTGCTGTCGGTGCCCATGCCGAGCACGCCCTTGTCGGCGGCCGCCTGAAGAACGCCGATGCCGGTTCCGCCTGCGGCCTGAATGATCACATCGGCACCCTGGTTGATCTGGCCAATGGCCAGTTCGCCGCCTCGCACGGGATCAGCGAAGGCGGCCGGCGTATCGCCCGTCATGTTGGACAGCACCCTGATGTCAGCCCTGGCAGCTTGCGCACCCTGCTTGTAGCCGCACAGAAACCGATGAATGATCGGAATATCCATTCCGCCGACAAATCCGATGGTGCCGCTTTTGGAGGCCATACCTGCCAGAAGACCGCCGATATAAGCCCCCTCCTGTTCCTTGAACACATAGGAGCGCACGTTCGGCTGATCGACCACCATGTCGACGATGGCAAAATCCGTCTCGGGGAACTTGGGTGCCACCTGGCCAAGCGCATTGGCCTGATTGAAGCCAATTGCGATCACGGGCGATGCGCCCCGGCTGGCAAAGTTCCGCAGGGCCTGCAGGCTCTGCGAATCGCGGTCCAACTCGAATTCCCTGACAGCGCCGCCCTGATCCCGAAACCGTTTGACGCCGGCGAAGGCGCTTTCGTTGAATGAGCCGTCGAACTTGCCGCCAACGGAATAAACAATAGCCGGTTCGGCCACGCTTGCTGTTGTTGCCACGAAGACAGCACAGACTGCGGCAATGACGCCTGATGTGAAACGGAGCATCCTGGCCTCCGAAAACGGGTTGGTCACGGTAGAAATACAGGAGGACCTCCGCACGTTAACCGCGCGGAGGTCCGAAAAACTGCCTTACATCGGGCAGGACTGGTCAGACATGTAGTCGTGAACTTCGATCTCGCCGGAGATGATCTTCTGGGTCGCGTCCTCGACCTGGGCTTTCATCTCGTCGTTGATGAGTTCGGCATTGTTGTCGTCCAGCGCCCAGTCGACGCCGCCTTCCTTGAGACCGAGGACTTCAAAGCCGGAGGACCAGTTGTCGTTGGCAGCGTCTTCGAAGGCCTGGTAGACGGCGATGTCAACGCGCTTCAGCATGGAGGTGAGAACCGAGCCCGGATGCAGGCCATTCTGGTTGCTGTCCACGCCGATGCCGAGCTTGCCCGCGTCAGCGGCTGCCTGCAGAACACCGATGCCGGTGCCGCCGGCAGCGTGATAGACAACGTCAGCGCCACGGTCGAACTGGGACTTGGCCAGTTCGCCACCCTTGACCGGGTCGTTCCAGGCCGCGCCGGTGGTGCCGGTCATGTTCTCGAACACTTCCGCGTCCGGGTTTGAAGCCATCACGCCCTGCTTGTAGCCGCAGGAGAACTTGCGGATCAGCGGAATGTCCATGCCGCCGACGAAGCCGACCTTGCCGGTTTCGGACGCCATAGCGGCCAGCATGCCGACGATGTAGGAGCCTTCCTGCTCTTTAAACAGAATGGAACGCACGTTCGGCAGGTCGACGACCATGTCGACGATCGCGAACTGTGTGTCCGGGAATTCCTTGGCAACCTTTTCCACGGCGTTGGCCTGGGAGAAGCCGATGGCGACGATCGGGTTCATGCCGCGCTTGGCGAAGTTGCGCAGGGCCTGTTCCCGCTGGCTGTCGTTCTGGATTTCGAAGTCCCGGTATTCGACACCGGTGTCTTCCTTGAACTTTTCAGCACCGTTGTAGGCACCTTCGTTGAACGACTTGTCGAAACGGCCGCCCAGATCATAAAGCACTGCCGGCTTGATATCGGCTGCCAGTGCGCCCACGGCGGTGAAGGCCAGGCCGGCAAGCGCGGTGCCGATGGTAAGAAACTTTTTCACTTATATGTCCTCCGACATGCGGGGGCCTGCCTCGTGGCCGGCCCGTTTCCCCACGTGACCCAGCCGCATCATGCGGACTGTGCCAACTGCAATCCGGCCCGTGCCGTCAGAGCCCTCGCAAGGGTCTCGTCTGACACAAGGTCGGTAATGACACCGGTACGCAGGGCCGCGAGCGTGGCATCCACCTTGCTCTCCCCACCTACCAGCGCAATCACACGGCGCCCGCGCACTTCATCGAAATGCAGACCCACGGCGCAATCGCCGAGTGGATCCGGGGCCAGTTTTCCCTCGATCGTCAGAAAGCGCCCCATCAAATCACAGACGGCGCCGCCCGACAGCAAATCTTCCTGTTCTTTTTTGGAAATCACACCGCGCTGGACAAGATGCCCCTCGTTCTCGACGGAGCCGATGCCGATCAGGAAGGCATCCGACTGGCGCGCGCGCTCCATCAGGTCCTGCACGCTGCGCTGGGTCAGGAACATCGCCTTTTCGTCCTGGTTCTCGGCAAAATAGGGAACCGGCAGATAATAGCCGATCCCGCCCGTGCGTTCCTGCATCTTCTGGACGATGTCATAGGGATTGGCTGCGAGCGTGCGCGTCAGGGATCCGCAGATCGACATGATTTCCAGATCGTTTCGCGAAGCCTTCGGCAAGGCCTCGACAGCCGCCGTCAGCGTGCGGCCCATGCCGACACCCAGCCGCGTGACATTGGAACCGCCGAGCAGCCCGGACAGGAACTGCGCCGCGGACACCGCCACGGCCCTGAGGGCGCTGTCGACATCACCGCCGCCAAGGTCGGGCGCGATGATGCAGTTGGTCAGGCCGAAATGCTCCGTCAGCTCCTTTTCGAGCTGAAGGCATTCCATCGGGCGCCCATCGACCTGGAATTTCACGAAACCGGCTTTTTGCGCATAGGCGATCAGGCGATGCACCTTGGCCGGCGACACGCCGAGCTGCGAGGCAATCTCACCCTGGGTGCGACCGCCCACAAAGGACAGCCACGCCGCCCGGATGGCCATATATGATGTCCAGTCGTCGTCGCGAGTCTGCATTCCGCGTCGAAACCTTCCCCTCCAGAGCCACCGCACCCGCCTTGCGGCGGACAGGATGCTCAACCACTCTCAAAACGCCCGGCATTCCGGCATTGCATCACATTCGATGAAATACCTGCCTGTTCAGCCATGCGACGCGGTTGACCGCGACGGTCCGACTGTGCCCTGCTCTCTTTCGGAGCTTTTTGCTTTCCGGAGCCGTGAAGGCCGACCGAAAAATTCTTCACCAAGTGAGAATTTCTTCAGATCATGACCAGCCTTGCCTTTGCCGTCAACTAAAAAAACTGCCAATTTTCTGGCTGATTGATGCATTTCTGGGCAGCAAAATGCCCCGTTCACCACTTCTGGATGGCGGCAAATTCTGCCCGAAGCGGCGGATCTTCCGGATCCTCTCGGCAAAATTTGCCTAGTCGCCCGGCAAATTTTGCCGATGGATCGGACACACCTGCCAAACGCCTGCCCCTGACCGCAGGAAAAACGGCTGCTTGACCGGCGCGGTTCCGACCTAAGTCAAGCGCCTGTCCAAGCGGTCTTTTTGGCCCCAAGACACGAAACTTCGCCGCTGTTTCTCACAGGTTTGCGCAAAAATGTGACTGCGATGCCGGATTGAATTAGCTCGAAGAATCACAACCTTACTTAAACGTAAGGCCTCACGCCGGGCCATGGATGAAAAATTTGCCTAGCAATTCCGGAACATATCCCGAGCCTGTGGATAGAACATGCACTGCGTGCACATTACTTTTGCCAGCCAGCGGATATTCCGTTACGTTTGGCATGTAGCTTGCTAAGTACATTTCAAAGTTGATTCAAGGCATTGAGCCATTGCCTTGTTAAGAATCACGAGAAACGGAAAGATAAGGAATTCAAAAACAAAATAAACAGGGGAGACGTGGCCATCCAGCCGAAAGGCTGTATTAAGGAGAAAAACCATGCGTCTCGACATAACAAGACTAGACTGTGCAACGACGGTTCGTATTTTACTGTCACTGATCTGTGCGGCTTTCCTTTTCGCCGCCCCTGCCACGGCCCGCGACTACCGTTCGGCCCTGATGGCTTCTTCGCAATACAGCTACAATCCGGCCAATGAAGTGGACGTCGAACTTGTCCTGGCCGTCGATATCTCTCAATCCATGGATACAGAGGAACAGGAAGTGCAGCGCGCCGGCTATGTCGCCGCCCTCACCTCCCGGGAATTCCTTGACGCTATTCAGGTGGGACCAATCGGCCGCGTTGCCGTGACCTATATGGAGTGGGGCGGCGTCGACGAACACTTCATCGTGGCCGACTGGACGGTGATCCAGGACGCAGGCTCCGCAGCTCATTTCGCTTCCAAGATCGCCGAAGCGCCACTGCGGCAGGTCCAACGCACCTCCATCGCCTCGGCGCTCGAAAAGTCCGTCTTTCTGGTCCAGAACAACCAGTACCAGGGTTTGCGCCGCGTGATCGACATTTCCGGTGACGGCCCGAACAACCAGGGCGGTTCTGTCACGGAAATGCGCGACCGCATGGTGGCGGCGGGCGTGACCATCAACGGTCTGCCCCTGATGATGAAGTCGAACAAGAACACCTGGCAGGCAATGCTCAATCTCGATCATTATTACGAGGATTGCGTTATCGGCGGCCCGGGGTCCTTTGCCATTCCGGTGCGAAGCCAGGAAGCCTTTGCCGATGCGATCCGCATGAAGCTGGTGATGGAGATCGCCGGATTGCACCTGCCGGAACCCGACCCCTACTTCCAGCACGTGGCCGGACGCCAGCCAATCCGCTGCAATCTGTTCGACTGACCGCCACGTCTCCATTCTCCTTACTGGCTGCCGCGTTCCCGGCCGGAACGCGGCATTTTCTTTTTTTCCGGCCAGCCGTCTTCCCAAAGGGAACAGCTTCTGAGCCTGCTCCTTCATCTTCCTTTGCCTAAAGCGCTTTGAGCGGCTAAACACTTTCCCGCCGCTGTCGTTTTCTGCCGGGGTGCCTTCGCCTGTTTTCGTCCGTGCACGAAGAGGTCGCCCGGGACTTTGGTTTCGATCAGCTATCGGCTATTCAATCGATCCGGATTGCATAGACCCCAGGGGACCCTTGATGCCTGCAACGCCCACTCTTGCGCTTGTCGCGCATGACGCCAAAAAAGACGCCATGGTCGAATTCGCCAAACGGCATCTGGACAAGCTTTCCGTTTTCGATCTGGTGAGCACCGGCACAACCGGCGGCCGTATTCTGGAAGCCTGTCCGAACCTCAAGGTCACGCGGCTGAAAAGCGGTCCACTTGGCGGCGACCAGCAAATCGGCGCGATGATTGCCGAAGGCAAGCTGCAGGGCCTGTTGTTCTTCATCGATCCGCTGTCGCCCATGCCCCACGATGTCGACGTGAAAGCCCTCATGCGCCTTGCCGTCGTCTACGACATGCCGATGGCCCTCAATCCGTCGACTGCGGATATCCTGCTGCGCTCCGCCCGCCTGCAGGGCCTCAAGACAACGTCCGCGACACCTGAAGTTGGCTCCCTGTCCTCATGAGTTTTCCCAAGACCGCAAAATCCTTTGCCTATCCGGTTCTGGTTGCCGACATCGGCGGTACCAACGCCCGTTTCGCACTGGTTGACGACGCACAGGCGCCTACCCGCATGTGCGGCAAGACAGCGACCGCGGATCATGCCGACATTTCCTCGGCCATCCGCGACGTCGTCCTTGCCGACGCAACGCCGAAACCGCGTACCGCGATCATCGCTGTCGCCGGCCCCGTCACCGGCGACAGGATTCCGCTCACGAATGCGGCCTGGGTCATCGAACCGCTGAAGATGATTGCCGATCTCGGTCTGGAAGAAGTGATCGTTCTCAACGATTTCGAAGCGCAGGCTCTGGCCCTGCCCGGTTACAGCGGCGGCGACATAGAACAGGTCGGCTCCGGTGCCATTCGGAATGAGAGCGCCAAATTCGTGCTCGGCCCGGGCACGGGTCTCGGCGCTGCGGCCATGATCTATGCCGCACAGACCTGGATCCCCGTTCCGGGAGAAGGCGGCCATGTGGAACTCGGTCCGGTCACACCGGAAGACCTTGCCATCTGGCCGCATATCGAGCTTGTCGGCGGACGGCTGGGTGCAGAACAGATCCTGAGCGGCACCGGCCTGCCCCGCCTTGCCCGCGGCGTTGCCACGCATATGGGGACGGAACGGTGTTTCGAAACCGCAGCCAGCATCACCATGGCCGCAGAAGACAACGATCCGGTTGCGGTCAAAACACTGGAAGTCTTCGCCCGGGCGCTTGGCCGTGTGGCCGGCGATTTTGCCCTTACCGTTCTCGCACGCGGCGGCGTTTATCTGACCGGCGGCGTTACATCGCGGATCACGCGTTTCCTGACCGACGGAGGTTTCCGCGCCGCGTTCGAGGCCAAGGCGCCTCACGAAGCGCTGATGGCCAAGATCCCGACCTTCATCGTTCGCCACCCGGACCCGGCTCTGGAAGGCCTTGCCTCTTTCGCACGCGCACCGGAAGCCTTTGCGGTGGACATGCAGGGCCGGCAATGGACCGCTGGTGCCGAACCGGGCGCGAGCTGACACGGGCGCCCATGTCCTGCGTCCCAACCTTTGCGGCCTCGCTACCAATCGACGGTGTCCTGCCGGAGCTTCTGGCAACGCTTGAGGCTGGGCCCAACGCTGTTCTGGTTGCCGAACCGGGCGCGGGCAAGACGACCCGCGTGCCGCTGGCCCTATTGAATGCAAGTTGGCGCGGTGACGGCAAGATCCTCGTTCTGGAACCAAGACGGTTGGCGGCCCGCGCTGCCGCACGCCGGATGGCAGCCGAACTTGGCGAAAAACCCGGAGAAACCGTTGGCTACCGGGTGCGCATGGAGACGAAGGTCAGCGCCCGTACACGGATCGAGGTCATCACTGAGGGCGTTTTCACAAGGCTCATTCTGGACGATCCGGAGCTGACGGGCGTTGCCGCCATTCTCTTCGACGAATTTCACGAACGCTCGCTGGACGGCGATCTCGGGTTGGCGCTGGCGCTGGATGTGCAGTCGGCTCTGCGCGACGACCTGCGTCTGTTGCCAATGTCCGCAACGCTCGATGCTGCCGGGATATCACGCCTGCTTGGCAATGCACCGGTGATCGAAAGCACGGGCCGGAGCTTCCCGGTCGAGACACGATATCTGGGACGGACCCCGAACGAGCGCATCGAACCACAGATTGTACGGGCTGTCCGGCAGGCACTCGCGGAAGAAACCGGATCCATTCTCGTCTTTCTGCCAGGTCAGGGCGAAATCCGCCGCACCGCCGGGATGCTGGACGGCAACCTACCCGCCAATTGCCAGGTCGCGCCGCTTTACGGCGGGCTGGATGCCAAGGCGCAGGATGCGGCCATTCGGCCGGCTGATGCCGGCATCCGCAAGATCGTGCTGGCCAGTGCCATCGCCCAGACTTCGCTGACCATCGAAGGCGTGCGTGTCGTCATCGACAGTGGTCAGGCGCGCGTGCCGAAGTATGAGCCGCAGACCGGGCTGACACGGCTGGAAACCGTCCGTGTCTCACGCGCTTCAGCCGACCAGCGCCGCGGCCGCGCCGGACGTACCGAGCCCGGTGTCTGCTACCGGCTCTGGGATGAAGCGCAGACCGTCGCCTTGCCGCAAGCCGAGGCACGTGAAATTCTGGAAGCGGATCTGACCGGGCTGGTGTTGGACCTTGCGGCCTGGGGGACACTCGATCCGGAGGCTCTCGCCTTTGCCGATCCGCCACCAAAAGCTGCCTGGACCGAAGCCAGGACACTGCTTCAGGATCTTCATGCACTGGATGGCCACGGACGTCTGACCAGCGACGGCAAGGCCCTGGCGAAGCTTCCGCTGCATCCGCGCCTCGCACATATGGTGATCGAAGGCGTTGCCCGAGATCTCGGCTTTACCGCCGCGATGATCGCGCTGGTGCTGTCCGAACCGGGTCTTGGCGGCCGGGACCCGGACCTGCGTGCACGTTTGCAGTCCTTGCGTCACGACAAGAGCCAGCGCGTGAAAGACGGCCGCCAGTTGGCTGAACGCTGGCTGAAGCAGGCTGGCGGGTCGGGCAAGGAGATCGACCCGGAGAGCGCCGGACTTCTGCTCGCCCTTGCCTATCCCGACCGTGTTGCCCAGCAACGCGGACAGACCGGCCGCTTCCGTCTTGCGAACGGCAGGGGCGCTGAACTGGAGGCGGAACATGCCCTTTCCCGGGAAGCCTTCCTTACTGTTGCCGATATTCAGGGCAAGGCGGCAAGCGGGCGTATCCAGCTCTGCGCGCCAGTTTCCAAATCCGATATCGAGGATCTGTTTGCTGCCGACATCGTCGAGCAAGATGAAGTCCAACTGACCGGTGACGGCACGCTGAAGGCGCGGCGTGTCACCCGCTACAAGGCGGTCGAACTGAAGTCCGTCCAGATCCAGTCCGCCGATCCGGAAGCCGTTGAACGTGCCCTGATTGCCGAAATCCGCCGGCGCGGCGTCTCCCGCCTGCCCTGGAGCAAGGAACAGGAACGGCTGAAGAAACGTGTCGCCTATGCCCGGGAGAACGGGGCGCAGGATCTGCCGGACCTTTCCGATGGCACCTTGACGGAAACCCTGGAAACCTGGCTGCAGCCTTATCTCGCCGGCTGCACGAGCCTGGGGGCAATCGACACCGCGCTTCTCGGCAATGCGCTTGCAGTGCTCCTGCCCTATGATGCGGCTGCACGGCTGGACAGCCTTGCCCCCTCGCACTTCACCGCCCCGACAGGCAGCAAGGTGCCCATCGACTATGGTGCAGCCGCAGGTCCGACGCTGTCCATTCGCGTGCAGGAACTCTTCGGCCTCAAGGAGCACCCAAGCGTCTGCGACGGCAGATTGCCGCTGATCCTGGAACTTCTCTCCCCGGCACAACGGCCGATCCAGATCACGAAGGATCTCCCCGGCTTCTGGCAAGGCTCCTGGGCGGATGTGAAAGCCGACATGAAGGGCCGCTATCCGCGGCATCCGTGGCCGGACGATCCGATCGAAGCGGAGGCGACGAGAAGGGCAAAACCGCGAGGGAGCTGATTCTCCCGTAAATCACATTCGAATTCAGATAAGCTCTTGACTTGAGCCTGCCATATGCGTTTCCAAGAAGGGCTTAAACACGAAATTTAAAAGAAATCCGATGAAACTGATCTTTCTCTTTTTTGTTTTTATTTTTAGCCATGTCTGCGCCGCCAGTAGTTCTACTCCACTGAGCGACAAAGACGCCGAAAGAATCACTTCCGAAATGATGTTGCAACTTGAGCAACTTCATGAACGCTTGATGGAGATTCTCGAACTGCAAGACCCAACAGAGCGTCAACCAGAGTTGGAGAGGATCAGAGAAGAACTCGAAGAAATTCAAGTTCCGTATCAGACAGCACTGCAGAGTATCGAAACTCAACCACAGGAAAGCTCATCTTTTACGAGAAGGTCGCATCTGAAAGACCTCTGGAAGTGTCAGAAAGCCGTCGCGGTCCTAGTTACTTTCTCGGACATTGTCGTCCAACCTGAAGTTCGTTTTCGTTCCCCTACCCGGGTTCAGAAAACCTACTTCGATTTCTTGAGCAAAAGTGAAGACTGTCGCTATCAGCTCGGCAAAGAACCATCTGCAGAGCTCGACACACCTGCGAAAGTATTTCAGGCTTATCTGCGAGTTATGGAGCGTACTCTCCGCGAGATGAAAGATCTGGACGACCCTGGCTTTCTAGCGGAAACAAGAGGGGATCAGTACGAATGGTTCAGGTTCAAGGAAAAGATTTATTGGCGTCTTTACTCGGAAAATAGCTGGGAGCTTTATAGGCTATACGCCATCACATCTGGGTTAAGCTTGCGTTCGGAAGAATACCGGAACGAGGTGCGCGCGTTTGGCGCGTGCCGAACAATGCAGGGATCATTTATGCAACTTGTTGATAAATATTCCTTTTTTTTGGCACGCGATATTCCCGGCCTCCTACACGACAGGTCATTGAACCGCTTGGTCACGAAGTTCGCGGAATGCGAAGCGGCATTGTCCGATAAGTAAAACGAACTCTTGTATATCAATCTCCGGAAATGGCTCCCTTCAAACGCGAGGCGGTAAGGGAGCCATCTCTCAGACCACGAGTTGGCTAATCAATCGTCCGATGCAGCCACCAGGCTTGCGTTGCCACCGGCGGCCGCGGTGTTGATGGACACCACCTGTTCCAGGGCGAACCGGTAGAGGTAGGCCGGGCCGCCTGCCTTGGGGCCGGTGCCGGAGAGGCCGGAGCCGCCGAAGGGCTGGGTGCCGACGACCGCACCGATAGTGTTGCGGTTGACATAGACGTTGCCGACGGACAACCGGTCGACAACCTTCTTCACCGTTGCATCGATACGGCTGTGAACACCGAGCGTCAGGCCGTAGCCGGTGCCTGCGATCTGGTCCAGCACCTTGTCGAGGTCGCCAGCCTTGTAGCGGACCACGTGCAGCACCGGTCCGAAGACTTCCCGCGTCAGGGCCTCAGCATTGTCCAACTCGATGATGTGCGGGGCCACCCAGGAGCCGTTGGCCAGCTTGCCGTGCGGTATCTTGCCGGCATAGCGCAGTTTCTGACTCTCCTTCATGTCATCGACATGGGAGAGAATGTTGTCGCGCGCTTCCTCATCGATAACCGGGCCGATATCGGTGGATGGCAGCCGGGGGTCACCCAGGCTTAGTTCCCTGGCAGCGCCTTCCAGCATCTCCAATAGATGATCGGCGACATCCGTCTGCACATAAAGCAGACGCAGTGCGGAGCAGCGTTGGCCGGCGGAGCGGAAAGCGGACATCATGACGTCGTCGCAGACCTGTTCCGGCAGGGCCGTGGCATCGACAATCATCGAGTTGATGCCACCGGTTTCCGCAATGAGCGGAACGATCGGGCCACGTTTGGCAGCAAGCGTGCCGTTGATCAGCCAAGCGGTTTCGGTCGATCCTGTAAAGGCGACACCGGCGACGGCCGGATGGGACGTCAGCGCCGCACCGACATCCCCCTCGCCCGGAAGCAGGTAGAAGACATCTTCCGGGACACCGGCCTCATACATCAGCCTGGCGGTCTCGAAAGCGATCAGCGGTGTCTGTTCCGCCGGCTTGGCAACAACGGCATTACCCGCCATCAGGGCAGCGCTGATCTGGCCGAGGAAGATCGCCAGCGGGAAGTTCCACGGCGAAATACAGACGAAGACGCCGCGACCCCGATAGCGGTAGCGGTTTTCCTCGCCGGTCGGTCCTGGCATCAGCTTGCCTTCGCCGAAAAGATTTCTGGCTTCAGCAGCGTAGTAACGGCAGAAGTCGACCGCCTCACGGATTTCGGCGATACCGTCCGTCAGGCACTTGCCGGCTTCCAGGGAGAGGATCGTCATCAGACGATCCCGGTTTTCCTCCAGCAGGTCACCAACCTTGTCGATGGCGGCCGCACGCTCTTCAACCGGCATGCGGGACCATTTCTCGAACCCCTTCTGGGCGTTCTCGACAGCCAGGCGCGCCGTGTCGCTGTCCGCGAAACGCACCGTGCCGACCTTGGTCGTGCCGTCCATCGGGGCAAAGACCGGGTTCGCATCGCCCGATGGTTTCAACCCGGCGCCCAGCGGAGCGGCATCCGTGAACGGGGCCGTGGTATTCGCCATGCCGGACGTCAGCAGGTTGCGTTCCGCCGCACAGCCAAATTCAACACCATCGGAGTTGCGGCGGCTGTCGCCGTAAAGATCCTTCGGCAGCGGGATCGAGCGGTTGATCGTGTGGTGACCGTTGTCGAGCAGCTCTTTCGGCCGCTTGAGCATCTTTTCAACCGGGACGGAGGCATCGCCCACGATTGTGACGAAGGAGGAGTTGGCACCGTTTTCCAGCAGGCGGCGCACAAGATAGGCCAAGAGGTCCTTGTGACCACCGACCGGGGCATAGATCCGGCACGGGAAGCCGTCGCGCTCAACCACCGACTTGTAGAGGCTTTCGCCCATGCCGTGCAGGCGCTGGAACTCATAGCCTTCAACCTTGCTGCCGGACAGTTCGATGATCTGGGCGACAGTCAGTGCGTTGTGTGTGGCGAATTGCGGGTAAAGCACATCGCGCGCCGCCAGCATCCGCTTGGCACAGCACAGGTACGACAGATCCGTCGCCGCCTTGCGCGAGAACACCGGATAACCTTCCGCCCCGCCTTCCTGGGCGTGCTTGATTTCCGTATCCCAATAGGCGCCCTTGACGAGGCGGACCATCAGTTTGCGATTGGTCTTGCGGGCCGCGTTGACCAGCCAGTCGATGACGTGAATGCCGCGCTTCTGATAAGCCTGAACCGCGAGGCCGAAACCGTCCCAGCCTTCGGTGACCGGATCGGTCAGCATGGCGGCGATGATATCCAGCGAGATTTCCAGCCGGTCTGCTTCTTCCGCATCGACGGTGAAGTTAAGATTGTGATCCTTGGCCATCTGCGCCAGTTCGCGCAGCTTCGGCAGCAGTTCGTCGCGTACGCGCTCGCCATTGACTGCCTGATAGCGGGGATGCAGTGCCGAAAGCTTCACCGAGATGCCCGGACGGTCCGGCAGTTGCTTGTCGCCCGCAGCCTTGCCGATGGCGGCAATCGCGTTGGCATAGGACTGGAAGTAGCGCTCGGCGTCTTTCTGGGTGCGCGCGCCCTCGCCCAGCATGTCGTAGGAATAGCGGTAGCACTTGGCTTCCTGTGTCCTGGCGCGTTCCAGTGCCTTCTGGATGGTTTCTCCGAGAACGAACTGGTGACCGAGCAGACGCATCGCCTTGCGGGTTGCCATGCGCACGGTCGGCATGCCCATGCGCTTGACCAGGCTGGAAAGGATCGACTGGGGCGTGTCGCCCGGGTGCAGAAGACGGGAAGTGACGCCCAGCGCCCAGGAAGAGGCGGAGACCAGCCAGGTGTCGGATTTTGGACCTGAGGGATCATCAAAGCGGGCCGCTGCCAGCTTGTCCTCAATCAGCTTGTCGGCGGTCTTTGCGTCCGGAACGCGCAGCAACGCTTCTGCCAGCACCATCATGGCCAGGCCTTCGCGGGTGGTCAGGCCGAATTCGCGCATGAAATCTTCCACGCCGCCGAGGCCGACCTGGACCGAACGCATGTCCTGAATATAACCGCGGGCACGCTGGTCGATCAGTTTTTCCACCACCGGGTCGGTGTTGGCTTCCTTCAGAAGCGCTTCAACAAGCGTTTTGTCATCGGGGGCATATGCCGGGCGAAACGGCTCGAGTTCGGTCGAATTGACTGTCTTCATGGCTGCAGCGGTTGCGGTCATGAGAACCTCCCAAAGAGGCCTCGCGGGGCCAGGTCACAAGATCCCCTAAATTATCTTGAATCAAAGTCTGCTTTTCGCTGTTTTTCGAGCTATTTTCCGTGTATTTCTCTATCAGTTTTCGATTTACAGGGAAATTCTCCATGCTTGACGCTACGGACCGGAGGATTCTGAAGGTTCTCCAGCAGGATGGCCGTATTACCAACACGGAGCTCGCCGATCGGGTGCATCTTTCGGCGACCGCGACAGCCGAACGCATGAAGCGGCTGGTGCGCGAAGGCTACATCGAACACTTCTCGGCCAGCCTCAATCCGAAGAAGGTTGACCGGGGTTTGCTGGTCTTCGTCGAGATCCGTCTCGAGCGCACGTCTCCGGAGATTTTCGACGCTTTCAAGCTTGCCGTCGAGCGATCAACCGACATCATGGAATGTCACATGGTGGCGGGCGGTTTCGACTATCTCATGAAAAGCCGCGTCAAGGACATGGAAGCCTATCGTGCGTTTCTGTCTGATGTGGTGCTGGCGCTGCCGGGCGTGCGCGAAACGCATACATATGCCGTCATGGAAGAGATCAAGGACACGCATATTCTGCCGGTGTGATCACCTCTACGACCACACAGACCCGAACACTCTTCGTTCACAAAGCCTTGTCTTGACCGTGCAATGCGCCTTGCGCGAGGGAACGGGGACAGGACGAGATCCGAAACAGGGGATATTGTAATGAAACGCAAGCTTGCCGCAGCGCTTGGCCTTCTTGGAGCACTCATGACGCCGGTTGCGTCTCCGGCACAGGAAACCGTCAATGATCCGGCGTGGCAGGCCGTTCTGGACGATGCCAAGGGCGAGACCGTTTATTTCCACGCCTGGGGCGGTGAGCCGCGTATCAACGCCTATATCAGCTGGGCAGCCCGGGAAGTGGCGAAGAATTTTGACATTCGCGTTCTGCAGGTAAAGGTCAGCGACACGGGCTCGGTCGTCTCGCAGGTTCTTGCCGAAAAATCGGTCGGTAAAAACAGCGGCGGGGCTGTCGACCTGGTCTGGATCAATGGCGAGAATTTCGCGGCCATGAAGGAACAGGGTCTGCTGGCGGCTCCCGGATGGGCCCAGTCGTTGCCGAACTGGCGCTACGTCGACGTGGAAAACAAGCCGACTGTCGTTGAGGACTTCACCGTGCCAACGGATGGCCAGGAAAGCCCGTGGGGCATGGCCAAACTGGTGTTCATCTATGACAGCGCGCGCCTCGACACCCCGCCCGCAACGCTTGACGGGCTTCTGAGCTACGCCAAGGCGCATCCCGGCCGCTTCGCCTATCCGCAGCCGCCCAACTTTTTTGGCACGACCTTCCTGAAGCAGGTTCTCGTCAGCACAGCTCCGGACAAGGCTGCCCTGACGAAGCCTGTCGATGAAGCCCGTTTTGCAGAAATGACAGCTCCGCTGTTTGCCTATCTGGATGACTTGCACGGCGCGCTCTGGCGTCAGGGCCGAGCCTTCCCGAAGGATGCGGCGCACATGCGCCAGCTCCTGGCCGACGGGGAACTCGACATCGCGTTTTCCTTCAATCCATCCGGTGCCTCGAGCGCTATTGCGAACGGCGAGCTGCCGCCCAGCGTGCGCACCTTCGTTCTGGACGGCGGTACCATCGGCAACACCCACTTTGTTGCAATCCCGTTCAACAGTTCCAGCCAGGCGGGGGCCAAGGTCTTCGCCAATTTCCTGCTGTCGCCCACCGCTCAGGCACGCAAACAGGACCCAGACATCTGGGGAGACCCCACCGTGCTGAACGTGGCAGGCCTGCCGGAAACCGAGAAGGTTCTCTTCGACACGCTCGACCTTGGACCGGCAACCCTGACATCCGATCAGCTCGGCCCGGTCCTGCCTGAACCGCACCCGAGCTGGGTCAGCGCCCTGGAAGAAGCCTGGACTGCCCGCTACGGCGCCGAGTGAGCCGCAAGACGTGTTGACGAGCCCGAAAGCAGGTCCCGCCATACCGGTCATCCTGGTTTCGGTTCTTCTGGCCGGGCCGGTTCTTGCCGGCCTTTTGGGAACCGTTCTGCCTGCCTTCGGGTACTTGCCGGCGCTGGGCCACAGCGGGCTATCGCTTGCGCCGCTCCAGCAGCTTTTCCAACAACCGGGCCTGGTGACGTCGCTTTGGCTCAGCTTTGCCACAGGGTTGGCGGCTTCCGTCCTGTCGCTGATGATCGTACTGCTGTTCGTCGCTGGCTGGTCCGGAACGAGGACTTTCCGGCACCTGACCAGGTTTTTGTCCCCGCTGCTTTCCGTGCCCCACGCTGCGGCAGCCATTGGCCTTGCCTTTCTGATCGCGCCTTCCGGGTTTCTGGTTCGTCTGGTGTCTCCCTGGGCGAGCGGCTGGACCCGGCCGCCGGATGTTCTGATCCTCAATGATCCGTTCGGCATCGCCATGACGATGGGCCTCGTTGCCAAGGAAGTGCCGTTTCTGTTCCTGATGACACTTGCGGCGCTCAACCGCCCACAGATCCAGGAGTATTTCAAGGCGGGGGCCAGCCTTGGCTATGGCCGTGTGGCAACCTTCTTCACCATCGTGCTGCCGCAGATCTATCCGCTGATCCGCCTGCCGGTTCTGGCGGTGGTCGCCTATGCCACATCCGTTGTCGATGTCGCCGCCATCCTCGGGCCGACGACACCCGCCCCGCTTGCCCCGCGCCTCGTGAGCTGGATGAACGATCCGGATCTGACTTACCGCCTGATGGCCTCCGCCGGAGCCCTGTTGCAACTTGCCGTCAGCGCCGCAGCACTGGGAACCTATCTTGCAGGCGAACGACTGGTTGCGACCGTATCAAAACGCCGTCTTGTCACCGGACATCGCCACCTGCAGGAGCGAACGGCAAGATATGGCGGGCTTCTGGTGATGGTGACCATCATTGCGGCCATGGTGCTGTCGCTCGTGCTTCTCGGACTGTGGTCCGCGGCCCGCTCTTGGTGGTTCCCTGCGGTTCTGCCACAAGCCTGGAATGTCATGCGGCTGGCGGACACACTCGGCATGAGCCTGGGTCTTCTAGGCACAACCGTCGGTCTGGCGTGCGCCTCCGCTTTTATCGCGACGGCCCTCACGCTGTGGCTGCTGGAAGCACGCGATCATCGCAAGTCATCCTCTTCCCGCCGTCTCAAGACGCTTGTGTTCCTGCCTCTGCTGCTGCCGCAGATCAGTTTTCTGTTCGGCTTGCAGCTCTTGTTCCTGTCGGCTGATTTCAGCGGTACCTTTGTCGCCGTCTTGCTGGCCCACCTGGTATTCGTCTTGCCCTACGCCTTCCTTGCCCTGAGCGATCCCTGGGATCGCCTCGATCCACGCTATGCCAAGGCCGCAGCCGCCATTGGCGCGTCCCGTGCCCGCATCTTCTGGCAGATCCGTTTGCCGTTGCTGCTGAGGCCTGTGCTGGTGGTGCTTGCGGTGTCTGCCGCAGTCTCCGTCGGTCAATATCTGCCAACCCTGATGATCGGCGCCGGCCGGATTGCCACGGTCACCACCGAAAGCGTCGCGCTTGCCAGCGGAGGCAGCCGGCAGGCCGCCGCGTTGCTGGCCTTGTTGCAGCTTGGCATTCCGCTTGTTGGTTTTGTGCTGGCCGCGCTTCTGCCGGCCCTGCTTCACCGCAACCGCGCCGCCATGCGGCTGGAAAGGTGAGGCCGCCGATGCACAGCAACACAGAGACAACAGGTCTTATTCTTCAGACCGTCGCACTGCATCTTGGCGGCACATTGTTGCTTGAGATCGACTGCCGGATAGACCCCGGAACGGTGCTCACCGTCATGGGAGAAAGCGGCAGTGGCAAGTCCAGTCTGCTCGACTTCATTGCCGGTTTCCTGCGGCCGGATTTTAAGGCAAGCGGCAAGGTGCTTCTGGATGGACGGGATCTCACGCCCCTGCCTGCACAGGAGCGGCACATCGGGCTGATGTTCCAGTCGCCACTGTTGTTCCCGCATATGTCCGTCTTGCAGAACCTGATGTTCGCCATCCCGGCGACCGTCCGCAAGAAATCGCTCCGGCAGGACATGGCGCAACAGGCGCTTGACGATGCCGGGCTTTCCGGGTTCGGCAGCCGTGATCCCGCGACACTGTCCGGTGGTCAGCAGACCCGGGTCGCACTCATGCGAACCCTTCTCGCCGAACCGCATGCGCTGCTGCTGGATGAACCTTTCTCAAGCCTCGACAAGGCCCGGCGTGCCGACATCCGCACCCAGGTCTTCGATGCGGCGAGAGAAAAGAGATTGCCGGTGCTTCTGGTCACGCACGACGAGGAGGACGCGGTTGCGGCTGGCGGCAAGGTTCATGTTCTCGATGAAAGCGGACCGGGCAAAGGCTGCGCCTGAGGTTTGGCGCGCGGTCTATCTGATACAGCCAAGTCTTCTTTCTTCACGCCCTGTGAGCGTGGGCAAGTGGAACGCTTTGGCGAAAACGAAGCTTACGTCGGGACCTCGCCCTGCGAGTGGTCGCCAGACAAGCAGGTCACATAGATGCAATTGCCTATGCTCATGGGGGCAGACAGAACATCCCTGCCGTTGCCGGATTGGCTCCGACGACGGCAGAGGAAAATCGGGCTTGCGAGCCCTGCCCTTATTCGGCGGTATCCGCGGACTTCGCCTGCAGCAGGGAGTAGTTGTCGATGCCGATCCGTTCGATCAGGTCGAGCTGGGTTTCGAGGAAATCGATGTGGCTTTCCTCGTCGCTCAGGAGCTGCTCAAACAGTGCCATGGAGACATAGTCGCCAAGTTCGCGGCAGACTTCACGAGCTTCGTGATAAAGGGCCCGAGCGACATATTCGGCAGCAAGGTCGCCTTCCAGGCATTCCTTCACCGACTGACCGATCCGCAGCGGATCAAGCGTCTGAAGATTGGGCAGACCTTCCAGGAAGATGATACGGTCCATCAGATCCTGGGCATGCTGGCGCTCTTCGTCAGCTTCCGCCAGTTCCTTGTCCGCCAGCTTGCCGAAGCCCCAGTCAGCCATGAGCCGGGCATGGACCCAGTACTGGTTGACCGCTGTCAACTCGTGGCGCAGGGCCTTGTTGAGATACTCGATTACGCGCGCTTCGCCCTTCATGACCCTCTCCATGTGAGATCTACCTGGGGCTGCCCATCAAGTGAGCCGGCCCGGAGGTGATCGATATCTGTGTGCCGGCCCCTGCCATATCCGAGGCAAGTGCCAGTATGTCCTAGCGGTTTGCAGCCTGTTTCAACGGAGCAGGCGTCTCTTCCCGCTGCGGTTGCTCTTCAGAACTTTTTTCGTGAATGATGTCAATGACTGACGGAAAGCAGCTTCCGCAGCGCGGCCGGCACCCCAGATGTCGGAACACCGCTCCGGGCGTTGGCACTTTGCCATTCGGGTCTGCACGCATTTCTTTCGCGGCTTCGCGAAGTTGCTTGTCAGACAGTACGTTACAGGAGCAAATGATCATTGTAGGATCCGGCGCGCGTCCTCATATGCGAACATATTGGCATTGACGAATTCCAGCGCAATAACGAAACTCGACTGCGGAAGTCAACTTTTTCCACGACTTTCGCTTGCCAGCAGGGAAAAAACATGACCGGCCAAGGTATCTCCGACGAGCGTCCGACACTCGTGCTGACAGGCGCGAGCCGCGGCATCGGACACGCCACCGTCAAGCGGTTTTCCGCAGAAGGCTGGCGGGTGATCACTTGTTCCCGACAGGCATTTTCGGACAAGTGTCCGTGGCCGATGGGCCCGGAGGATCATATCCAGGTGGATCTGTCCGATCCGGAAAACCTGGGCTATGCCACCCAGGAAATCCGCAAACGGCTGGAGCCGAACGGTTCGCGCCTCAACGCACTGGTCAACAACGCCGGGATCAGCCCGAAAGGGACCGATGGGGAACGGCTTGATTCGCTGACAACGCCCATGCACGAGTGGCGCAACGTCTTTCAGGTCAACTTCTTCGCGCCCATCCTTCTGGGCCGCGGCCTTTTCAAGGAGCTGAAGAACGCCAAGGGCTCCGTCGTCAATGTGACATCGATCGCCGGCATGCGTGTGCATCCTTTCGCCGGCACCGCCTACTCCACCTCCAAGGCCGCACTTGCTGCGCTGACCCGGGAAATGGCGGCTGACTTCGGCCCCCACGGCATTCGCGTCAATGCCATCGCCCCGGGCGAAATCGACACGTCCATCCTTTCGCCTGGAACGGAAAAGATGATCGAGGACATTCCACTTCGCCGCCTCGGTCTGCCGGACGAAGTTGCCGAAACGATCTTCTACCTGTGCTCGGAAAAGTCTTCTTACGTGAGCGGAGCAGAAATCCACATCAACGGCGGGCAGCATGTATAGATCGACCAAGGCTCGCGCTAGTCTTCAAGACTAGCGCTTTCACTTGCCGGATATAGGCTGGCCCCTCAAAAGAAGACGTTTTTGTCTGAACATTACCTCAACGTATGACGTAAGATTTACCTAATATTCACCGGCCTCCGCGATACTGCCGCGACGACAAAGCGGTTGTTAAGACTGCGGGGGGATTTGATGAAAAGAATAATGAAATTTATGACCGACTTGAAATTCGGCTTCAAGGTCGGTGGCGGTTTTCTGGCAGTCTTGCTGTTGACCGCAGTCGTTGGCGGTGTGGGGTTCCTGGCCATTCACGGGCTGTCCTCACGGTTTGTCGTCGCCGATCATGCCGCCAAGATTGCCGGCGAGATGCAGGCAACATCCCTGACGCGTGAAGACTATCTCAACAATCCATCAGAAGAGCTCCGCAATTCGGTACTCGAAGGCGTCGAGGCGCTTCAGAGCGAGCTGGAGACCCTGACCGCCGAAGTTGCTGGCGACCCCGCAGCCGAAGCTCAGGTGGCGGAGGCCTCTGACGCGGTCTCCCGCTTCTCGACAACGTTCGAACAGGTCGCTGCGCAAACGACGCAGCAGGCAGAGCGTCTTGCAACGCTGCGGGAAAGCACAAGCAATCTTGAATTGCTGGCAGCGAACATCAGCGAAGCTGTTCTGAAAGAGGAAAAGCGCATCAGCGCCGAAGCTTTCGCCGCAAACAGCCGGCTGGACGATACCAACCAGCTTCAAAGGGCTGCGTTCGAACTGAAGGACGAAGTCGTCAAGATTCACATGCTCTACCTGACGGGCAGCGGCAATATCGACGGGGAAGAACTCACCGCAGCCATTGATATCGCGCGAGACCTCATCTCTGCCACGAAGCAGATGAAATACAAGCAGATCGACGGCATCGATCGCAAAACCGTCGGCAAGCTGGCCTCGCAAGCAAACAAGCTGAATGCCGCGCTGGAAAATCTGACCAAGGATCTCGGTTTTTCCGAGGCTTATGAAGCGCGCCTGGCCGTTGGCACCGCAATCGACGGAATGAACAGCCTGACCGAGGACATTCTCGGGCAGGTCATCCCGGTCGTTTCTCAGGCCAAGACGGATGCGTTGACCGCTTCAACCCGTCTGGCGACGGTGCGCTCGATCGCTGAGAAAGCCACCACTTTGAACGAAATGGCTTTGGCGGCTCGCGCAGACACGCTCTACCTCTTCGGATCTTTCGGCTTTAGCGACCCATCACTCGTGGAACAACAGATTGCTAATCTGGTGGGTCTCCAAAAGGACATGGTCAAATACGCCATGATCCTGCCGGCCGCAGGCGATGCCATCAAAGGTATTCCGGACTCTGTTGCCACGCTCGACAAGTCCTTCCGCGAAATGCTGGCAACCAAGGCTGATCTGGCAGTTAAGCGCGCTGAACTTGACGAGTTGACCCGAAAGGTCGGTGTCGACATCGCTTCGATTTCCTCCGCCCAGTCGGAGGCCGCCAGTTCGGCCTCAACGGCTGCGCAGGTTCAGATTGCCGTCACGATCCTGTTCGCCATCCTGGGTGGCATCGGTCTCGCCTTCGTTCTGAACCTGGCGATCACCCGCCCGATCCGCACGATCACCGGCGTCATGGACCGCCTGGCAAATGGCGACAATGAGGTGGTGATCGCGGGTATCGACCGGGGCGACGAGATCGGCGACATGAGCCGCACAGTGCAGGTGTTCCGCGACAACGCCGTCGAGCGGGCTCAGTTGCAGGAGCAGAACGCACGTGAAGAAGCGTCCCGGCATGAACGCCAGGCGCGTATCGACAACCTGATCCAGTCTTTCCGGACCACGGCGGAAGAAGCGCTCGGCTCGGTGGAAACCACCGCGGGCGGCCTCGACTCGACCGCTCAGGCGCTTACCGAAATTGCCCGGGACAGCGCCGGCTATGCCAGCGAGACGCAGAGTTCGTCGAACGAGACCACAAACAACGTTCAGACGGTGGCAAGCGCCGCGGAAGAACTGGCGGCTTCCATTGGCGAGATTTCCCGCCAGGTTGCCCAGACAACCGAAATCGTCGACCGGGCCACCACCGGAACGCGGATCACCAACGAGAAGGTCGAAGGCCTGGCGGAAGCCGCCACCAAGATCGGCGAAGTCGTGACCCTCATCCAGGCAATTGCAGAACAGACCAACCTGCTGGCACTCAACGCCACCATCGAGGCGGCGCGCGCCGGCGAAGCCGGCAGGGGCTTCGCGGTTGTTGCGGCCGAGGTGAAGGAACTGGCCACCCAGACGTCCAAGGCCACGGAAGAGATCTCCAGTCAGATCACCGAGATCCAGAACGCGACCAAGGAATCCGTCATCGCCATTGGCGAGATCGCGGAAACCATGACCGAAGTGAACTCCTACACCACGGCCATCGCTTCGGCTGTCGAACAGCAGGGCTCTGCCACTGCGGAAATTTCGCAGAACGTGCAGCGTGCGGCGGAAGGGACCAGTGCCGTGTCTTCCTCCATGTCGCAGCTTTCGCAGGCTGTCGACCAGACGTCGTCTTCCGCGGACATGGTGCTGTCAGCCTCCGGTGAACTGACCGAAAAGACCGACGAACTGAAGCGTGAAGTCGAACAGTTCCTGTCCGAGGTCGCCGCAGCCTGATACAGAAATTTCGACCCAAAAGGGCGGGTGAGCTTCGGCTCCCTGCCCTTTTCTTTTGCGCTGGACCGGACCACTGCCCGCACAGACCGCTGTCTTGGCTGCGCTAGAGAGCGGCCACGAAACGCCTTGAACGAATGCGTTCGAAAGCCGAAGCGGCAATCGGATCCGACCCGCCGAAACGTCTAATCTACTTCCAAATGAAGGCAGGATGTTTTATGGCGGAACAAACTTCAAATCAGACAGAAAACGAGTGAGACCCGTGGCGGATCAGACCAGTGCCTCCACCTATGCCCCTTCCGGCAAGCCTGCACACCAGAGCTGGCCGGTGATCCTGGAAACCAAAGGCTGGAAGGATTATCGGCTTCTGGACATGGGACAGGGCGAAAAGCTGGAGCGCTATGGCCGGTTCACCATCGTGCGTCCGGAACCGCAGGCCATGGGGTCGCGCCGGCTGAAGGAAAGCGTCTGGAACCGAGCCGATGCGGTCTTTTCCGGCGATACGGAAGAAGAAGGCCCGGGCCGCTGGAAGTTCTCCGGCAGCGTTCCGGAAACCTGGCCGATGTCCTTTGGCCCGGTGCGGTATAACGGCCGCTTCATGTCGTTCCGCCATGTGGGCGTTTTCCCCGAACAGGCTGCCCATTGGGAATGGGTCAACGGCAAGATCCGCGCCGAACGCGAGCGCGCGCCGGAAAAGCCACTGAAGATCCTCAACCTCTTCGGCTACACCGGCCTTGCCTCGCTGCTGCCGGCAACGGAGGGGGCACAGGTGACCCATGTGGACGCCTCCAAGAAGGCCATCGGCTATGCCCGCGAGAACCAGGAAATGTCCGGTCTTGAAGATCTGCCGATCCGCTGGATCTGCGAGGACGCGTCAAAATTCGTTGCTCGCGAAGTCCGACGCGGCAACACCTATGACGGCATCATTCTCGACCCGCCGAAATATGGCCGTGGCCCGAAGGGCGAAGTCTGGGACATCTACACCAGCCTGCCGGGCATGCTGGCTGATCTGAAGCAGCTTCTGGCCAAGGATGCCCTGTTCATGATCCTGACTGCCTATGCGATCCGTTCCAGCTTTGTGTCCATTCATGAACTGATGGCCGAAACCCTGGACACCGAAGGCGGCTTGCTGGAGTCCGGCGAACTGGTCATCCGCGAGGAAGACGGCAAACGTGCCCTGTCGACATCGCTCTTTTCGCGCTGGAGCAGCAGATGATCGAAAAACGCCAGGGCGCAGTGAAACAGATCACCAGCCATTCCAACCCGATCGTCAAGGAAATCAAGGGGCTTGTCGCGCAGCGCAAGCACCGCAGCCAGACCGGCCTGTTCGTGGCCGAAGGCCTGAAACTGGCGACCGACGCGCTGGAAGCCGGCTGGAGCGTTCGCTATCTGGCTCTTGGCCCGGAAGCACGGGACAATCCCGTTGCGCAAAAAGCCGCCGCTGCCGCCAAGGCGCGCGGCGCGCTGATCCTGGAAGTGTCCACCGCCGTCATGTCCGCCATGACCCGCAAGGACAATCCGCAAATGGTTGTCGGCGTCTATGAGCAGAAGCTTCTGGGGCCCCGCGACATCGAGCCCTCCGGCACCACGCTCTGGGTCGCGCTCGACCGGGTTCGCGACCCGGGCAACCTTGGCACCATCATCCGCACCGTGGATGCTGTCGGCGGTGCCGGTGTCATGCTCGTGGGCGATTGTACCGACCCCTTTGCCGTGGAAGCGGTGCGCGCCACCATGGGCTCGCTTTTTCACGTGCCGCTGGCAAAACTCGGCAAGGACGACTTCAAGGCCCTTGCTGAAAAGTGGCCCGGCACTGTCGCAGCAACCCATCTGAAAGGGTCTGTCGACTATCGCACCCCCGATTACGCAGAGCCGGTTCTGCTGGTTATGGGCAACGAGCAAAAAGGGCTGGAAGACGATATGGCAGCGGCTTGCCGCACGCTGATCCGCATTCCGCAGGTCGGCCAGGCCGACAGTCTGAATCTCGCCGTTGCCACGGGCGTCGCGCTTTACGAAATTCGTCGCAAACACCTGGAGCTCTAGAACGCATGCGTCTGTTCATCTTTGGCACCGGTTTTTCCTCAAAGGCCTTCGTGGAGGAAGTGCGCGACCAGTTCGAGTGGATCGGCGGCACAACGCGTTCTCCGGAAAAGGCGGACGCGCTGCGGGACCTTGGGGTCGAGCCGTTCATCTTCGACGGAGAAGCGCAGGGCGAAGGAATTGCCGACGCTCTGAAAACCGCGACCCACGTTCTGGTGTCGATCGCCCCGAACGAGGCTGGCGATCCGGTTCTGAACCAATATGCCAGCGACATTGCAGCGGCAAAACCACACTGGATCGGCTATCTGTCCACCGTCGGCGTTTATGGCAATCATGATGGTGCGTGGGTCGATGAAGAGACACCGCTGAACCCGGTTTCCAAGCGCTCCGTCCAGCGCGTCGCCGCAGAAGAAGCGTGGCTGGCATTTGCCGCAAAGAACGATCTGCCGGTCCAGATTTTCCGCCTCTCCGGCATCTATGGCTCGGGTCGGAATGCGTTCGAGAACTTCAAGAAAGGCACCGCTCGGCGCCTTGTGAAGCCGGGACAGGTGTTCAATCGCATTCACGTTGCCGACATCGCCGGTGCCCTGAAGGCAGCCATGGCAAAACCGTCGACGCGTGTTTTCAACGTAACGGACGATGAACCGGCCCCGCCCCAGGATGTGGTTGCCTTTGCCGCGCAGCTTCTGGGCGTCGAAGCACCACCGGAAATCCCGTTCGAAACCGCGGATCTCTCGCCGATGGCCAGATCGTTCTATGGTGAGAACAAACGGGTTTCCAACAAGCGCCTCAAGGAAGAGCTTGGGTTTACGTTCCGCTATCCGGACTACCGCACGGCCCTGAAGGCCCTGCTGAAGACAGTGTGATCCCTTTCGCCAGGGTTTGCCCAGAGCGCCGGCTGCAACGCGCTCCAAGACAGGCAAGCGGCGGCACGCTCTTAGCGCGCCACCTGCTATTTTAGCCTTTTACTTGGGCTGCGGAACGACCCGCAGGTAAGGCTTCAGGGTCTTCCAGCCTTCGGGAAATTTTTCCTTCGCCTCCTCATCGCTCACCGCCGGAACGATGATGACATCCTCACTGGACACCCAGTTGGCCGGAGTTGCGACCTTGTGTGCGGACGTGAGCTGCAGACTGTCGATCACGCGGATGACTTCATCGAAGTTCCGGCCCGTGGAGGCCGGGTATTCAATCTTCAGCTTGATCTTCTTGTCCGGACCGATGACGAACAGCGAGCGCACGGTCAGTGTGTCATTGGCATTGGGATGGATCATGCCGTAAGCGGTCGCCACCTTGCGATCCGGATCGGCGATCAACGGAAAGTTCAGCGCGACGCCTTGCGTGTCGGCAATATCGCCGACCCAGGCGCGGTGATCCTCGATAGGGTCGACCGAAACGCCGAAAACCTTGACGCCTCGGGCTTCGAACTTGTCCTTGAGCTTCGCGGTCATCCCCAGTTCGGTGGTACAGACCGGCGTGAAGTCCTTCGGGTGGGAAAACAGAACCGCCCAGGATCCCTCGATCGCCTCGTGAAAACGGATCGGACCATCCGTGCTGTCGGCTTCGAAATCCGGTGCCTCGTCTCCGAGCAATAGTGCAGACATGAATGAGCTCCTCAAAATTACGGACCGCAAGATCAGTTTCGCGGCAGATTACCCTTCAGTTTTTGCGTAGCCTTGTCGAGTCTTCCAGCGTTAACCGGCCAAGGGCAAATGAACGCAGGGGTTGACGTTGCGGTGTTCAGCCCCCAGTTTCCAGTCAAGATAAGGCGGGAAATTTCGCTACATAATTCAAAAACTTGCATGGGAGACCCTAATGACCACCTGGCGCATCTACTTGTCCGGCGAAATCCATACCGACTGGCGAGACAAGATCATGGATGGCGCTGCTGCGCTCAAGCTGCCGGTGGAATTTTCATCTCCCGTCACCGATCACGATGCCAGCGACGATTGCGGCGCTGCCATTCTGGGCGGTGAGGACAAAAAGTTCTGGTACGACCACAAGGGCGCGAAGGTGAACGCGCTCCGAACACGGACACTGCTGGAAAAGGCCGACATCGTCGTCGTCCGCTTTGGCGACAAATACAAGCAGTGGAACGCGGCGTTCGATGCAGGCTATGCGGCCGCGCTCGGAAAGTCGCTGATCGTCGTCCACGACCCGTCGCTGACGCATCCGCTCAAGGAAGTTGACGCAGCTGCATTAGCGGTTGCCGAAACGTCCGAACAAGTCGTCGATATTCTCAAATATGTTATACTGGGAAAGCTCAATCGCTGAGCAGGTCTTGAAATTAACCATTTCATTACCATATCAATAGACACTATGGAAAAGCCCGGGGTTTTTTCCGGGCATCCAGACCCCAGCCAAATGGAACGGCTTCTTGAAGCGAGGCAGTCGCAGAACGACTGCACGCGTCGATGTCCAGTTCCGGCCAGGGTCTGAGAAGTACTTTAGTATTATCATCAACACTGTCATCAAGGCGTTGAAAAAGGCAGATATGACTGCCCCTCGTATGCCAAGGATGACAAAATTTAGAAAGAAGACTCCATGCTGCATGGAAACGTGAAATGGTTCGATAATCGCCGAGGTATCGGTACGATCGAACCGCAGGACGGCAAGGACATCCTTGTCGACATTCTGGCCCTGCGCCGGTCCGGTATCGACACTCTGACGGAAGGCCAACTCGTGGCATTCGATCTGGAGTGGAGACGCGGCCAGATGGTGGCTGAAGACCTGAAAGTCCTGTAAGGTCACTTACAGGTCATTACCGGGTACAAGGGCGGTTCGACCGCCCTTTTTTATTGTGAAATTTTTGTCGGAGTTGTTCATGGACCTTGATACCAGGCTGCAGGAAGGGGTGAGCGCTCATCGGAGCGGTAATCTGGAAGCGGCGCTGGCGGCCTATAAGGACGTCCTGACCGCCGAGCCGGACCATGCCGACGGGCTGCATTTCCTCGGTCTTCTCCATTTCGATGCCGGCAAGGCGGACAATGCGATCGTCCTGATCCGCAAGTCGCTGGAAAACAACAGCCGCAATGCGGCCGCGTACAACAATCTCGGCAACATCCTGAAGCTCGAGAGCAGGTCCGACGAAGCGCTTGAGGCTTATGTCCGGGCGGTGGAGATCGAACCACGTCATGAGGAGGCCTGGAGCAACATTACCGTGATGCTGGAGGGCACCACAAAGAACGACGACCTCTTGCCCATCCTGACGGAAATCGTCCGGCTGGATCCGGACAATCCGAATGCCTGGCACAATTACGGCCTGTCGCTGATGCTGGCCGGACGCCGGCACGAAGCGGCCGATGCCCTGGAACGCTGCCTGGAATTCGGGGCGGACGTCTGGTCCGATCCGGTCTGGCACGCGCGCGTCCTGTGTTCTCTTGGCCGCAAGGACCGCGCCATCGAGCACCTGGAGGGTGTCGTCGCCGCCGATCCGGACAACAAGGTTGCCAGCTATCAGCTGGCGGCTGTGCGCGGCGACACGATGGACCACGCCCCAGAAGACTATGTCAAAGACCATTTCGACAGTTTTTCCGAAAGCTTCGACGAGGTGTTGACGAACCTCGGCTACCGCGCGCCGGAACTGGTCGCTGCGGAAGTTGCGCTGCTGGCCGCGACACGGCAGACCCCGTTTCAGGATGTGGTCGATCTTGGTTGCGGCACGGGCCTGTGCGGCCCCTTGATCCGTGCGTATTGCGTCAAGCTCACCGGTATTGATCTGTCGCCAGGGATGCTGCGCAAGGCGGCTGCACTGAATGTGTTCGATTTTCTGGTGGAAGGTGAACTGGTCGAGTTTCTGACATCCGATCTGCCGACCCGGTTCGACCTTGGCGTTTGCGTCGATACCCTGTGTTACATCGGCGATCTGCAGCCCTTCATGAACGCGCTCGCCGGCGCATTGCAGCCTGGCGGCGTGCTGATTGCCAGCGTTGAACACCTCGATGATCCGTCCGGCCCCGATTACAGGGTCGACCCGACGGGCCGGTATGCCCACACGCCCGCCTATCTCAAGCGAACAGCAGAGATGGCAGGGATGATTTACGAAACAGAGAAACCCGTGGTGCTGCGCCAGGAGCTTGGCAACGAAGTCCACGGTTTGATTTTCCGCCTGCGAAAGCCTGACATCGCTTCGCAGTGACGAACAGTACAGGCGGGAAGCCACGAAAGCTGTTATATGCGGTTGTGCCGAGGCGTAAAGTTGTTACGGTGTCGCCGTTGGGAACGAGTGTCCGTTTGGAGGGACCCTTAATGTCGGAATGCAATGTTCTACTGGTGTATCCGCGCTTCAATGCCGGGTCATTCTGGAACTATGGTGCAACCTGCGAAATGGTGGGAGCCAAATATCCCGCCCCTCCTCTCGGCCTGATCACCGTCGCTGCAATGCTGCCGGACACCTGGAATGTGCGTCTGATTGACCGCAACACGGGCGACCTGACGAATGACGATCTCGACTGGGCCGATATGGTCATGACTGGCGGCATGCTGCCCCAGCAGGCCGATTGCCTCGGCGTTATCCGGCGTTCACAGGAAAACAACGTTCCCGTTGTTGTCGGCGGGCCGGATGCGACTTCCTCTCCCGAAGTCTACGAAGGGGCGGATTTCCTTGTGCTTGGAGAAGCCGAGGGCATTCTCAGCACCTTTATCGACGCCTGGAAGGAAGGCGCGCGCAACGGCCGCTTCTCAGCCGAGAAATTCAAGGCCGACGTCGCCTCCAGCCCTATTCCGCGGTTCGACCTGCTGAAGTTCGACGATTATGTGCAGATCGGCGTGCAATATTCTCGCGGCTGCCCGTTCACCTGCGAATTCTGCGACA
This sequence comes from Stappia sp. BW2, assembly GCF_008107695.1. Lineage (GTDB taxonomy): Bacteria > Pseudomonadota > Alphaproteobacteria > Rhizobiales > Stappiaceae > Roseibium. The sequence goes on from NZ_VIRG01000066.1 coordinate 1,476,994, forward strand.
TCATCGAGCTTTATGGCCGGGTGCCGCGCACCAAGACCAATGACCAGATGCTGGCCGAACTCGACCGTCTGTACGAGCTTGGGTACCGGGGCCATGTCGATTTCGTTGACGACAACCTGATCGGCAACAAGAAGGCCGTGAAGGGCTTTCTTCCGGAGCTGGCAAAGTGGCAGAAGGAGCGCAAATATCCGTTCGAAATGTCGACGGAAGCGTCCCTGAACCTTGCCGACGACGAAGCCCTTTTGACGATGATGCAGCAGGCCGGATATTTCTCCGTCTTCATCGGCATCGAAAGCCCCGATCCCGAAGTTCTGGTGGCAACGCGCAAGAAGCAGAACACCCGCCGCGACATCGCCAAGAGCGTCCACAAGATCTACGACGCCGGCATCTTCGTGCTGGCGGGCTTCATCGTCGGCTTCGATGAGGAAAGCGACAAGGTGGCAGAAGAGATCTCCGCTTTGATCGAGGAGGCCGCGATCCCGGTTGCCATGACCGGGCTGCTCTATGCCCTGCCCAACACCCAGTTGACCCGCCGGCTCGCCAAGGAAGGCCGCCTGCATGCCGACTTTGCCACCGATGATCCGGACACGGAGCATGGCGACCAGTGTACCGCCGGTCTCAACTTCACCACCGTTCGCCCGCGCGCGCAGATCCTGGAAGACTTCAAGAAGGTCATCGATCAGGTCTATGGGCCGGAGGCCTATTTCGGCCGCGTCCAGAAGGTTGCCTCCATGCTTGACATGAGCGGTGCCAACGGCTCGATTTTCGGCGCTGGTTTTTTCCATGACATCAAGCTGTTCGGCCGTCTTATCCTGGCGATGACCTTCAAGGAAACCACCTACCGCGGACCGTTCTGGAAAACGCTGATCAAGACCACATTCACCAACTTCCGGGCCATCAAACCGGTGATGATGATGCTGGCGCTTTATGTGCACCTGGGGCCGTTCTCGCGGTTCGTCGTTGGCCAGATCGACAAGCAGATTGCCGATATCGAAAAGGGCAACTGGGAACAGCCGTCACTGGTCGCCGCCGAATAATCGGGTAAGATCACAGCCACCTTCAGTTGACGGAATTGGCGGAAAAGGCTTGCGGTCCGGTATCTCCAATCGCAGCGCGCTCGGGTTCATCCTGGTCACGCTGGTTCTCAACTCCATGGGCATCGGCCTGATGATGCCGGTCATGCCCTCGCTTCTGACCGAACTCACTTCGCTGCCCGTGAGCGAAGCTGCCCGTTGGGGCGGCGCGCTCAGTGTCGTCTACGCCCTGATGCAATTCGCCTTCGGTCCGACGCTTGGCAATCTGGCAGACCGTTTCGGCCGCCGTCCGGTCCTTCTGGTGTCCATGTTCGCCATGGCCGTCGACTATCTGATCATGGCGCTGTCCTGGCATCTGGCCGTTCTGTTCGTCGGCAGAACGCTGGCAGGTGTTTCCGGAGCAACCTTCTCCGCGGCTTCCGCCTTTATCGCCGATGTGTCTTCCAAGCAGGACCGGGCGAAAAACTTCGGGCTTGTTGGCGCTGGTTTTGGTGTCGGCTTCGTGCTCGGGCCGATGATCGGCGGGTTCCTGGGTGAATACGGCTCTCGCGCACCGTTTTATGCGGCTGCGGGCCTCTCCTTCGTCAACTTCCTGTTCGGCTATTTCATGCTGCCCGAAACACTGAAGGACGAAAACAGGAGGCAGTTCGATTGGAGACGCGCCAACCCGTTCGGCGCGTTGAAGCAGATCGCCGTGTATCCCTCGGTGCGTACGCTGCTTCTGGCCGTCTTCCTGTTCGACATCGCCCATTACGTCTATCCCTCCGTCTGGAGCTACTATGCGGAGGAAGTCTTTGCCTGGAGCCCCGGCGATATCGGCCTGTCACTGGCCGCTGTCGGCGTCGGCTTTGCCTTCGTTCAGGGATATCTGATCCGCGTTCTGGAACCCAGGCTCGGGCCTGGCCGGACGCTCTTCATCGGCCTGGTGGCCAACCTCATAGCCTTCACCGGCCTTGCCGTCGCCGATGCGGGCTGGATGGCCTATCTGCTGATCTCCTTCGCAGCGCTCGGCGCGATGGCAACGCCCGCCCTCACCGGTCTGATGTCGGTTCGCGTGCCGGATAACGCACAAGGCGAACTGCAGGGTCTGATCGCAAGTGCCGCGGGCCTTTCCATGGTTGTCAGCCCGTTGGTCATGACACAGGCCTTCGCCACGTTTTCAGGACCCAACGCGGCAGTTTTCTTTCCCGGGGCACCGTTCGCCCTTGCAAGTCTACTGATCCTCGTTGCCATGCTGATCGCCCTTCCCTTCATGCGTCTTCAGGAAAAACTGCCGTCTCCCTCCGAGACGGCCGACCGGAAGACGCCAGCTCAATAATCAGGGTTCCCTATCGTGCCAGCCACTTTCCCTCCCCGTCTCGATGGCCCCCGTCTGGCGCCGGCTTCGGGCAATGCCGCCCGCCAACTGGTGGTGATCCTGCATGGCTACGGAGCCGATGGCCCGGACCTCATCGACCTTGGGCGCGCCTGGCAGGGACAGCTTCCCGACGCCGCCTTCGTCGCACCGAACGCTCCGGAGCACCTGCCCTTCGAAGCACTCGGCGGGCGGCAATGGTTTGCGCTCGAGGAACGCGACATCAACGAATACCGCCTTGGCGCGCAAGCCGCCCAGCCGGTGCTCGACCGGTTTCTGGACGACGAACTGGCCCGTCATTCTCTCAACGACAGTTCACTGGCACTGGTTGGCTTCAGCCAGGGGGCCATGATGGCCTTTCAATGCGGCCTGCGCCGCCCGTCTCCCCCGGCAGCGCTGATTGGCTATTCCGGTTTGTTGCCAGGGGCCGGACGCCTTGATCCGATCAATACGCAGAGCCCTGTGCTGATCGTGCATGGCGAGGCGGACGATGTGGTTGCCAGCTATCACGCGGAGGCGGCGCAACACGCACTTGAAGATGCCGGGGTTTCTTCCAGCCTGCATCTGCTGTCGGGCCTCGGTCATTCCATCGATGAACGCGGCATGGTGCTGGGCGGGCGGTTTCTGGAAAAGGCGTTTGGGTCCGTCAGGCCGGTGTAAGGACGGCCCGGGATTGGTTAATGGCCTGTTAACGGTTTTGCGGGATGATTTCTGCAACTGTACCGGACCAGGAAGGGCCGGACGAGCCGGGATCCGAAGCCATGCAGATTTCCATCGAAACCACCACGCAAAGCACAAGCCTTTTTTCGGCTTCCTTTTCGAATGGCGGCGCAGAAGGCCAGAAGAACGATCCCAAGGGCAACGCCTATGGTCACGAGATCGGCCAACGCAACGGGCATGACAAATCCCCTGCCGTCAGCGTTCTGGAAGCTGCCAGCAAACAGGCCGAGGAAGATGCGGTCGTGATCGCGGCGCTTCAGGATGCGGTTGAAAAAGGCAAGGGCAACGTCAAGGACGACGACGAGGATAAAGACGGCGCACTTGCGACTGTCGAGGACTATCAGAAGACCGCCGGCAAACTGAAGGCGGCTCTTGGTGAAGAGGAAAGCGGCGCGTCGGCCAATGTGGCCTATGAAAGCGCGACCATTTCAACGACCACGATTGAAGCCGAGATTGGCGGTGAAACCGTTTCCGCGCAGTTCGTGTCCTTCGAGCGGGTGTCCTACGACAGTGAAACCGGGCTTTCCGTCCGCTCGGCGAACGCCTCTTCTGTCGAAGGCAACTTCGACAACGGCTCCTTCAGCTATCAGAGCGCTGCCGTCAGCGAGCTTTACGCAGGCACCGGCGACCAGGTTTCCAACCTTCTGGGCCTCGTGGCCTGAAGCGACACGCTTCCGCGCGTTTTCCCGCATCTTGAGGGGCTGATTGGCCTCGAAATACGGCCGTAAAGGCCTTTACTGAATGCGGTCTCCCCCCTGAGGCGACAAAACGGGATGACACGCCACGGAGGATCAGCCGTGGTTCCAACCCAAGGACTTCGACCTCCCGGTCAGAGACAAAAAGGGGAGCCGAAGCTCCCCTTTCTCAGTGCCTTATGCCTTTTTCAGGTAGGCGACGATGATGTCGAGCGCGGCCTGAAGGTCGCCCTTGTCGATCATTTCCGTGACCGTATGGATGTAGCGGGTCCCGACAACGATGCCGATGGCCTTGGCACCGGCAGCGGCCTGTTGGGCGGCAGCGCCATCCTGACCGCCAGCGGCCAGCATGGTGCGCTGGAACGGGATCTTTTCCTTGACCGCAATGGCTTCGATTTCCTTCACCAGGTCCCGGTCCGCAATGAAGCTGGAATCCTTCACGTGCAGACCGAAGCCTTCGCCCTGCACCGTGGTGCGATCCTGTTCGGGAACACCCGGGGTGTCGCAGGAAAGCGTGGTGTCGATGCCAAATCCGATGTCGGGAGCAATGGCGAAAGACGCTGTCCGCGCGCCGCGCAGGCCGACTTCTTCCTGGCAGGTGAAGGCGACGTGAATCTCGCAATCATGCTTGGCCTTGCCCAGGCCCTTGATCGCCTCGATGCCGAGCCAGCAGGCAATGCGGTTGTCGAGCGCCTTGGAGACGACCTTGTCGCCGATCTCGATCAGCGGCTCATCCATGGTGACCATGTCACCAACCTTGACGATGTCCTTGGTCTTTTCGCCGAGGCCCATATCGATGACGAATTCCTTGGGTTCCGGCACCTTCTTGCGCTCTTCCGGCGAAGAAATGTGGATCGGCTTGCCACCCGGGTTCATCACGCCCTTGAAGTCACCTTCGTCGGTAGACACCAGCACGCGGCGGGAGAACAGGTTGCGGGCATCGAAGCCCCCGACCGGCTGCACATGGACGAAGCCCTTGTCCGTGACATGGGAGACCAGAAAGCCGATCTCATCCATGTGGCACAGGAGCATGACCTTTTTCGGGGTGCCCTTCTTGGAGGACTTGCGGCTGTCCCGGCGGCAGAGCAGCGAGCCCATGGGGTCGACGGTAACCTCGTCGAACAAGCCCTTGATTTCGGCCTGAATCAGGTCCCGGACCCGGTGTTCGTGACCCGGAACACCCGGCGTTTCGCAAAGACGGCGAAGAAGATCGATATTCATGAAACTTCCTGTAAAGGTTGGAAAATTGGCTCGATCCTAGTCCGAAAGGCCGCACGGGATAAAGAGCCAAGACGGAATAGTTCGAAAAGAGAGGCTTGTTGCGGGCCTACAGGCTGCGATAAGCCTCGGTGGAACATCGCACGTGCGCTCAAAAAGACCCCTCGGTCCGTCCCGCCGCCTGAAAAAGGCACCGCGCTACACTCTTTTGGAAAGGCAATTCACGTTGACCTCTCTCTTGTCCGGCACTGTCCACGTTGAAACACAGGCCGTCCCGGTCGGCAGCAGCACCGTTCATGTTCGCATCTGGACACCTGAAGACCATTTGCCCGGCAAGGCACCGGTGCTTCTGTTTCACGACTCCCTCGGATGTATTGCCCTCTGGCGCGATTTTCCAGAACGTCTTGCCCTTGCCAGCGGACGCACTGTCATTGCCTATGACAGGCCCGGTTTCGGGCAATCCTCGGCACTTAGCGATACCCTGCCTGCCAGCTTTATCGCCGACGAAGGCAGGACGGTGGTGCCAGTCCTGTGCGAGCAACTGGGGCTCAGCCGCTTCGTTGCCTGCGGCCACAGCGTGGGAGGTGGTATGGCCGCGCATACGGCCGCGCAGCACCCGGACAGGGTCACGGCCCTGGTGACGATTGCAGCCCAGGCCCTGATCGAACACCGCACCCTGGAAGGGGTCCGCGAAGCCCGCACCGCCTTTGCCGATCCGGACGCATTCGACAGGCTGACCCGCTACCACGGTGCCAAAGCGCGCTGGGTTCTGAATGCCTGGACGGAATCATGGCTCTCGCCAGCCTTTGCCGATTGGTCCCTCGACGATGCGCTTGCCGGTGTCCGCTGTAACACCCTTGCCATCCATGGCGCGCTTGACGAATACGGCTCACCACGTCATCCGGAACACATCGCCAGGAGCACCGGCGGACAAAAGGTCGTGCTGCCCGATACGGGCCACATCCCGCACAGGGAGTGTCCGGAGGTGCTGGTCGATACCATCTGCGGTTTCCTGGCGAATGCTTCCTGAAGCCGGTTTCGGGCAATCCGCGCAGAGTCTTTGCAGATGCGCCGGTCCGGTTTAACTTCTTGCTCGCCAATTTCGAAAAATCGTCCACCTGTTTTTCACTTTGCCATTGCAGTGTCGCATTTGATGACAACATTCTATCGGTAAGCAAAAAGCGTCTCCCGTCTTTCCGGAGAGATGTATCGCCTTCCATTGCGACGACCCCCGGGGAACCCCATGGCCCAGAAAAAACGTTTTATTCTTTCCATTGACGGCGGCGGCATTCGCGGCCTCATTCCGCTCCGCTTGCTTGAAACCCTCGAAAGCCGATTGAGCCAGCGAGGCGTCAACACGCCCCTGCACCAGATTTTCGATCTGATGGCCGGATCTTCCACCGGCGGCCTGATTGCTGCCGGTCTGTCCGCGCCTCGTCCTGGCGGCTCCGCCGGCGCGCCTGCTGCAAGCATCACCGAACTCCGCGGCTTCTTCGAGCGCGATGCGCGGGAGATCTTCAAATCCTCGATCTCGGCACGGCTGGCGCGCAGCGTTACCAGCTCGCTCGGCCTGTTCGACGAAACCTACGATCCGCGCCCGCTGGAAAAGATGCTGAAAGAACGGTTCGGCTGGACGTCCATGGCCAGCGGCCTCACCCATCTCGTGCTGACCGCCTATGATCTGGAACAGCGCAAGGCAGTGTTCCTGACCAACGGTCTCGAAGCTGGCGGCGGCCGGCCGGATGACTATTACTTCTGGCAGGCGGTGCGCGCGACCACCGCAACCCCGTCCTATTTCGAGCCGGCCCGTGTTGAGAACCTCAGCCGCCGGCGAGAGGAAGCGCTGATCGATGGAACGGTCTTCATGAAGGATCCGACCATCGCAGCTTATCTGGAGGCCCGTAATCTGGGTTGGGGTGACGACGAGATCGTCATTCTGTCGCTCGGCACCGGCCGGGCGCCGAGCCGGTCCTTCCTTTACAAGGATGCCGTCGGCTGGGGTGCTCTGGGCTGGCTGCAGCCTTCCAAGGGAGCGCCGCTGATGTCGATCCTGGCCGATGCCCAAAGCCAGACAACCTCCGACGAGGCACGCCAGCTCTTCGCCGAACTGCCGAACGTGAGCTATCACCGGCTCGATGGCGAACTGCCTGCGGAAGCCGAGGACATCGACAACGCCCGGCCAGGCAACATCATCACGCTCAACGGCGCGGCGGACCGGGTGATCCGGGACAACACCGTTTTCCTGGATACCCTTGCCGACATGATCGCCGCGCATGTGCATGAGAGCGAATCGGATGCGGAGACACCCGATTTGGTGCATGCTGCCTGAGGATTGAAATGGCTGGCGGTCGACGGCGGCTGAACACTCAGACGGGCGCACGAGGTTTCAACGTGAGAGCGGGCAGAACAGGCATTAGAAGCGGCCGGACCCTTTCGGTGTCCGGCCTGATGGCATTTGCGGCAGCCCTGCAGTTTTCCTGCCTTGTCGCGTCAGCCGCACCCGTGCCAACCGCCAAGCCGAGCGAGCCTGTCTCCGAGACCTATTCGCCCACTGTCGAGCTGGTGGCCGGTGTGCCGATACCGGAAAAGAAACGCGACGTTCCGGAAGGCTATGTCGCGCAGAAGCCCAAGCTGGTGCTTTATGGAAACCAGCCAGCGCGTGACTACTTCGGGGCCGCAACAGGCCCTGCCAATCTGAAAGCCCGCTCGATCGGGTCCTACGCCAAGGGGTGCCTGGCAGGCGGCGCGGAGCTGCCGACGGATGGACCGACCTGGCAGGCCATGCGCCTGTCGCGAAACCGCAATTGGGGCCACCCGGTCCTGATCGACTATCTCGAGGACCTGGCGAATGACGCCCCGAAGGTCGGCTGGAACGGATTGCTTGTCGGCGATATCGCTCAACCACGCGGCGGACCGATGACATCCGGCCATGCCAGCCACCAGATCGGCCTCGACGCCGACATCTGGTTGACGGAGATGCCGAACCGCCGCCTCACCCCACAGGAACGGGAAGAGATCTCCGCCACTTCGATGCTGATCGGCCCGATGGACGTCAAGGGTGCCGACCGACGGGTGGACCCGAGGAAATGGTCCGACACACACGCCAAGCTGATCCGGCTCGCTGCGTCAGACAAGCGTGTGGCCCGTATCTTCGTCAGTCCGGCGATCAAGAAGGCCCTCTGCGATTTTCAGAGGGGCGGCGACCGCTCGTGGCTGCGCAAGGTGCGCCCGTGGTGGGGTCACCACTATCATTTCCATGTGCGCCTGGCCTGCCCGAAAGGCAGTGCCGGCTGCAAGAACCAGAACCCGCCGCCCCCCGGCGACGGCTGTGGCGCCCAACTTACCTACTGGCTGTCGGATGAGCCCTGGGTGCCGAAAAACCCGCCCAAGCCGGGTGAGCCTCCGAAGGTGGTCAAGAAACGCCCGATGGCGCTCTCCGCCTTGCCGAATGACTGCCGGAATGTGCTGACGGCAAATTGAGGTTGGCCTCGTCCCCTTAAGCGTCCGGCGGCTGCATCGGCTGCAAGACCTTGGCCACGAAGACGAGATCCAGCCAGCGACCGAACTTGGTGCCGGCTTCCGGCAAGCGCCCGGCGACATCAAAGCCGAGTTTCTCATGCAAGGCGATGGAGGCCGTATTGCTGCCGTCGATCACGCCGACCAGCACGTGTAGGCTCTTGCCGACGGCAATCTCCATCAGGCGTTCCAGAAGCGCGCGGCCAATGCCGCGCCGTTGCATCGCCGGGTCGACATAGACGGAGTGTTCCGCCGTCAGGCGATAGCCCTCGCGCGGGCGGAAGGGCCCGAAACTGGCGAAACCAAGCACAGCATCGTGGTGATCGACCGCCACCAGAACCGGCAGCCCCTCCTTCACCCGCCCCTCGTACCAGCTCAGTCTCTGGTCCAGCGTTTCTTCCTGGTTGGTCCAGGCTGCCGTCGTCTCGCGCACGGCCTGGTTATAGCGCTCCAGAATTGCCGGAACGTCCCTCGGTTCTGCATTGCGGATTAACATCGATAACTCTTGTCAGGTTGTTCAAATCGCCTTTGCCGATGCATTCTGCATCAAACTTTGAGTTTGAATTTCCATGACAAATGCCTCCCATGCACTGCGTCATTTACCGGGGGCGGCAGATCCCGGCTGCCGTCGGAGAACCCGCATTCGGCGATAGGTGCAAAAAAGCACCGGAATTCAACGCGCGCAGGCTTCAATCTACTAGGCGAAATCGAATTGCAGTGGTAAAGGGGCGGCCATGACGACGAAGAAGCTTTCCAACATCCGCAACTTTTCCATCGTGGCTCATATCGATCACGGCAAGTCGACGCTGGCCGACCGCCTGATCCACATGACAGGCACGCTGACCGAACGCGAAATGACCGAGCAGGTGCTCGATTCGATGGATATCGAACGCGAGCGCGGCATCACGATCAAGGCGCAAACAGTGCGACTGATCTACAATGCCAAGGACGGCGAACAGTATACGCTGAACCTGATCGACACGCCGGGCCACGTGGACTTTGCCTACGAGGTGTCCCGCTCGCTTGCAGCCTGTGAAGGCTCGCTGCTGGTGGTCGATGCCTCCCAGGGTGTGGAAGCGCAGACGCTGGCCAACGTCTATCAGGCCATCGACAACGACCACGAGATCGTCACCGTCCTCAACAAGATCGACCTGCCCGCGGCCGAACCGGACCGGATCAAGGAACAGATCGAGGATGTGATCGGCATCGATGCGTCGGAAGCCTGCATGATCTCGGCCAAGACGGGTCTTGGCGTCGACGACGTGCTGGAAGCGATCGTCACCAAGCTGCCGCCGCCGGAAGGCGATCCGGACGCCACGCTGAAGGCGATGCTGGTCGACAGCTGGTACGACACCTACCTCGGCGTGATGGTGCTCGTCCGTGTGATCGACGGTTCCCTGAAGCGGGGTCACAAGATCAAGATGATGGGCACGGGCGCTGCCTATGATGTTGACCGTGTCGGCGTCATGACACCGAAATTCCTGCAGGTGGACGAGTTGAAGGCCGGCGAGATCGGCGTCATCACCGGGTCGATCAAGGAAGTGGCCGACACGCGCGTCGGCGATACCATCACCCTGGAAAAGAAACCCTGCACGCAAGCCCTGCCGGGCTTCAAGCCGGCTCAGCCGGTCGTGTTCTGTGGCCTCTTCCCGGTTGATGCAAACGACTTCGAAGACCTGCGCGCTGCCATGGGCAAGCTGCGCCTCAACGATGCCTCGTTCTCCTTCGAAATGGAAACCTCGGCTGCGCTCGGCTTCGGCTTCCGCTGCGGTTTCCTTGGCCTGTTGCATCTGGAAATCATCCAGGAACGGCTCTACCGCGAATTCGACCTCGACCTGATCGCCACCGCGCCGTCGGTGGTCTACCAGATGTCCCTGACGGACGAGTCGGAAGTGGAACTTCACAACCCTGCCGACATGCCGGATATCGTGAAGATTACCGAAATCCGCGAGCCTTGGATCCGGGCGACGATCATGACACCGGACGAGTATCTGGGCGGCATCCTGAAACTGTGTCAGGAACGGCGCGGACTTCAGATCGATCTGTCCTATGTCGGTAGCCGCGCGATGGTGACCTACGACCTGCCGCTCAACGAAGTCGTGTTCGACTTCTACGACCGTCTGAAGTCGATCTCCAAGGGCTATGCCTCTTTCGACTATCAGATTTCGGACTACCGGGCGGGCGATCTCGTCAGGATGTCGATCCTGGTCAACGAAGAGCCTGTCGATGCGCTGTCCGTTCTCGTGCACCGCAGCCAGGCGGAACGCCGCGGCCGCGCCATGTGTGAGAAGCTGAAAGAGCTGATCCCGCGTCACATGTTCAAGATCCCGATCCAGGCAGCCATCGGCGGCCGCGTGATCGCGCGCGAGACCATCTCGGCCCTGCGCAAGGACGTGACCGCCAAGTGTTACGGCGGCGACGCCACGCGTAAACGCAAGCTGCTGGAAAAGCAGAAGGCGGGCAAGAAGAAGATGCGCCAGTTCGGCAAGGTCGAAATCCCGCAGGAGGCCTTCATCCAGGCCCTGAAGATGGACGACTGAGACACCGCTGCCATGCCCGCCAGGGCGTGGCAACAGTTATCAACACCCGCGTTTATCAGGTCCAGGACTTGCCTTCTGCGAACCGGCGTGACAAACGTCGGAAATCATCGTCCCTCCTGATTGAAAGGCTATAGACCGACTGAACCAGCCGGCCTGCAGCGCCCCCAAGCAAGGCTTTGCCATGAGTATCGAACAGACCCTTTCCGACCGCGCCGGCAACGCCTGCGAATTCTGTGGTGCCACTGAAGCGTTGAAGCCTCTTGATGTCGGTCCGGATGCCGATGGCACAGCGGATATGGCTGTTCTCGCCTGCACCACCTGCGCGGATCAGATTTCGGGCACTGCGGATATCGACGCGAAGCATTGGCTTTGCCTGAATGAAGCCGCCTGGAGCCAGGTTCCGCCGGTTCAGGTTGTTGCCTACCGCATGCTCTCCAGAATGCCGGATGAAAGCTGGGCACGCGATCTTCTGGACATGCTGTATCTGGAAGAGGACACGCTCGCCTGGGCAAAGGCCGGTCTTGGCGCCAGCACGGACGAAGACGACGGCGTGGTCCACAAGGATACCCACGGCGCTGTTCTTGCCGCCGGCGACACGGTGACCCTGATCAAGGATCTCAAGGTCAAAGGCGCCAGCTTCACCGCCAAACGCGGCACCGCCGTGCGCAACATCTCGCTTGTTGCGGACAACGCTTCCCAGATCGAAGGTCGTGTGAACGATCAACGCATCGTCATCCTGACGGAATTCGTGAAGAAGGCCTGATCAGGCCGCGTCGCGGAAGGCCGCAAGGATAGCAGAAGCGACCAATGGACCTTCCCGGCAGAAGAGCGTCATCTTCGTCTTCGGCAAGACGGGAAGACGATAGAGGTCTCCAACTTCCCGGCATCCTTCGGGAATGTTGCGCCTGTCGAGGCAGGCGATGCCGAGGCCGGCGCTGACCGCTGCCTGGATGGCGCCAACACCGGTGCCGGTAAAGGCGTCTTCATAGGAAATCCCAGCTTCTTTCAGTGTGCCCTCCGCCAGGCGTCGCAGGGCGCATGTCTCGGAAAGAGCCACAAGGGGGAGAGCCGTCCCCGCACTCCAGCTGAACGCCCGGGAAGCCGTCCAGACAAGGTTTTCCTCGAAGGCCACACGGCCGGTGCCCTCGACATCCTCGGAACGCACCATGACCGCGCTGAACAGCCCTGCCTTGAAGTCGTTATAGAGCGTATCGGAATAACCGACCGAAACGTGCAGGCGGTGCTGCGGCAGCGCCTTGCTGAGCGAGGCGATAATGGCCGGCAGGCGGCCCCCAGCGGCATGATCGCTGATGCCGAAACGCAGTCGTTTTTGAACAGCCGGACCGGAAACGCGGGCCGTTACACTGTCATGCAGATCGATCAGGCTGCGCGCGTCGCTCAGAAACCTTGCGCCGAAGCTTGTCAGCCGGACGGAGCGCGGCGAACGGCTGAGGAGGGTGTCGCCGAGGCGGTCTTCCAGTTTCTTGATCTTGACGCTGACAGCAGACTGGCTGGCCCCCGTCATCTGACCTGCCCGCGTGAAGCTGCCCGTTTCGGCGACACGCACGAAGGCGCGCAAGAGATCCATATCGAGATCGGTCATACAATCATTCTAATTTATGATTTTTGAAATATCAAAGATTTGTTTCTGTTATCATAAGCACAGCAATAAGGTTGGCGGCATCACCGAAAGACGGAGGACATGATGCCGCTTACCAACGTTTCCCTGCTGAAGGGTTCCAAAACCGCCGCCCAGAAAGCCGTGATCCTGGACGAAATCTATCAGGCCATGCGCGAGACCTTCGGCGTTCCGCAGGACGACAAGTTCATGATGATTACAGAACATGCGCCCGAGGATTTCCTGTTCGGCCGTCATTTCATGAACATCGACCGGTCCGACGACCTGATCATCATTCAACTGACCGTCAGCGACACGCGCAGCGCCGACCAGAAGAAGGCGCTGTTTGCCCGGATCGCCAAGGGCCTTGCCCGCGAAGCCGGTATCCGGTCCGAAGACATCTTCATCAATCTAGTGGAAACCAGGCTGGAAAACTGGTCGTTCGGGCACGGCGTCGCACAATATGCCGACAGGCAGCCGGTCGCGGTTTGATCCGATCCCTATAACAGCAGCCGTTGGCTGTCTTTGCCGCCCAAAACAGAAACGGCGCCGGGCTTGCCGCCCAGGCGCCGTTTTCTGGTTGGGAATTCTTGTCCAACCGGCCGTTCCTTGCGGAGGGTCGATCGGAAGGGTCACAGACCGGCCTTTCAGCCGGCCTTCCGCCTTAGCGCCGGTTGAGCGGCAAGTCGGCCAGTTCGCGCTGGGACATACGCACGATTGCCGGATGGGACAGCGGGTCGGCACGGTCGTAAGCGGATGCCGGGCGGGCCGTCATGTAGCGGCGCATAAACAGTTTCATCATGAGGTTCAGTCTCCTTATTATTGTTTTTTGCATGGCCAAATTCCTTCTTTGAATTTAGCTATGCTCTTTCTATAGATGCTTCGACTGACCAAAAAAATCGACTTATTCTGATTTTCAGTTTAGCTTTTCTAAATGAAAAATCTCAACCGCATTCATCTGTCCGGCCTGCGTGCCGTTGAAGCCGTTGCCCGGCTTGGTTCCGTCAAGGCGGCTGCCGAGGAACTGGGGGTTACTGTTGGTGCCGTCAGCCAGCAACTTCAAAAGACAGAGGCGCAGCTTGGAGTGCAACTGTTCGAGCGGCAGAATCGCCTGTTGCTGCCGACCGCGCATGTGCTTGCAATGCAGCCGCATCTGACCAGCGCCATGTCCTCGCTCTCAACCGCCATCGCCACCACCCAGCGTGGACGCGAAGATGCCCTGACGATCTCAGTTGCCCCGGTTTTTGCCGGCAAATGGCTGGTGTGGCATCTCAAGAATTTCAACAAGGCGCACCCGGGCGTCAGGGTTCGGGTGGAAGCAACCGTGGATCTGGTCGATCCGGACATGAGCGATGTCGACCTTTGCATCCGTGTCGGCAAGGGGCCCTATCCGGGCGTCAGGGCAGAGCAGTTGTTGCACCAGCGGGTGTTTCCAGTCTGCAGCCCGGCATTGGCGGAACAGATCAGGGAGCCGAAAGACATCGGCAAGCTGCCGATCATTCGCGACCCCGGACAAATGTACACCTGGAAGACCTGGCTGGATCTCTTCGGCCTCGATGAAAGCATTCTGCAGGATGGCCCGACCTTCTCCGACGGTTCGCTTTGCCTTGATGCGGCAATCGCAGGGCACGGGGTGTTCCTGGCTTGGGAAACGCTCGCGGTTTATGCGGTCAAATCCGGTCAGGTGATCGCCCCCTTCCCGGAGCGGCCAGCCACCGGCAGCGCCTACTGGCTGATCAGCGGCAAGAACGCCCCTCAGACCAGGGCCAAGAAAGCCTTCGGCGATTGGCTGCGCGAAGAACTTCAAGGCTCGATTGGCAGGCCCAAGGGCGCCGACGCGGTGGCGGAGTAGGCCCTCTCACCTTCCGTCATGTGTCCACACCTGCAATGGACTTGCCCAGTACATCGGCCTTCACCGCGCCGCGCTCCCCCATTGGCCGATCCGGACCGACAGTGCTGTCCCGGCGCGTTTGCGCTTCCATCTCGCCATTCAGCTCTGCGCCGAGCAAGACAATATAGGCCGAAATCCAGAGCCACATGAGCAGGATGATGACGCCCGCAAGACTGCCGAAGGTTTTGTTGTAGCTGGCAAAGTTCGCCACGTAGACGGAAAAACCGTAGGACGCGGCAAGCCACAGCAGGCAGGCGACGACAGCCCCGGGCGTGATCCATTTCCATTTGGCGTCCTTTCGGGAGGGCCCGAACCTGTAGACAAAGGAAAGACCGGTAATCGTCAGCAAACCAAGGATCAGCCAGCGCACCGAGGAGAGGATCCCCTCAAGCCAGTCAGGCAAGGCAAGGAAACTGAAAACGACAGGCAAAAGCAGCGCAGAGACAAGCCCCAGCACGAGAGCGAACACAAGAAGGAACGTCATGGCCAGAGTTCGGGCTTTCAGTGCGATGAAGCTGCGCTTTTCGACCTCGTCATAGGCTATGTTCAGCCCCTCCATGATGCTGGCCATGCCCCGCGCCGTGGAATAGACCGCAATGCCCAGACCGATGATGAACGCGAAACCGAGCCCTGCGCTTTCGCTGCCGGCAACGCCGGCCGCCTGCGTGAGAATGATCTGGGACGCTTCACTTGGGAGAACGCTCTCGATCAGCTCAAGCTGACGGCTCACCTCGGCCGGCTTGACGACGAGCCCGGACAATGCGGTGAAAGCGGTAATGGCGGGAAAGATCGCCAGGAGGCCGTAGAAGGCCACGCCTGCGGCGATCAGATCGATGTGATCGCGCTGGAGTGCATTCCAGACCCGCAAGCCAATGTCCAGCCACCCAGCCGCCGGGATCTCTTCCGGACTGACGGCTTCTCTTCCACGTGTCATGCATGCCCCCTTCGTTACCCGATCGCCCGGCTGTCCACGGACGTCGGTCAACAGCAGGGAACTCCATTGAGTAACGCCTTAACCGGGATAGAGTTCCTTTCCGTAACGTCCACCAGGCGGCATTCGCCCTACCCTGTGCGCGGCAGACCGCCTTTTCCGCTTGCCATCGCTCCGCCTTTCGCTACATTGGCGCCCCATGAGCGATTGCACCGCACATATCTGCCGTTCCGGCCTGACCAGTGGCTCCCAGCCTCTTTCCGGGATCGACGCGCGCCTCATTGAGCTGCAGGGCCCCGCCTGCGGACGATTTACGCGCTAACGCGCTTTAATACCGGCGCTTTTCTCCTCTTCGGGACCTCACGCAATAATGCGCACGAGGCCGTGGCAATCGCTGCGATTATTCGCTAAAAGACCCCGACTTTCTGTTTCGACACCTCCGCGCGCACCGCGCGAACCGATGACCGAGTACGCATGTCCAACCTCGACACCCTTGAAACCGATCTTCTGGCCGCCATCGAAGGCGCCGGGACCGAAGCCGCCCTGGAAGACATCCGCGTTGCCGCCCTTGGCAAGAAGGGCTCCATCTCCGAGCAGATGAAAACGCTGGGCAAGATGACGCCGGAAGAGCGACAGGTGATGGGCCCTGCCCTCAACGGCCTGAAGGCGAAGATCACCGACGCAATCGCCGCCCGCAAGGACGTTCTGGCGGAAGCGGCGCTGGAAGCGCGTCTGGCCAGCGAGCGGGTGGATATCACCCTGCCGCTGCGTCCCACACCCGTGGAAACCGGCCGCATTCACCCGGTCAGTCAGGTTATCGACGAACTGACGGCGATCTTTGCCGACATGGGCTTTTCCATTGCGGAAGGCCCGGATATCGAAACCGATGAACTGAACTTCACCGCGCTGAACTTTCCCGAAGGCCATCCGGCGCGCGAGATGCACGACACGTTCTTCTTCAATCCGAAGGAAGACGGCGAACGGCTGCTGCTGCGCACGCACACCTCACCGGTCCAGATCCGGACCATGCGCAGCCAGGAACCACCGATCCGCGTCATCACGCCGGGCCGGACCTACCGCTGTGACAGCGACCAGACCCACACGCCGATGTTCCACCAGGTGGAAGGTCTCGTGATCGACAAGGAGAGCCATTTCGGACACCTGAAATGGATTCTGCGCGAATTCTGCAAGGCCTTCTTCGAAGTCGACGACATCAAGATGCGCTTCCGCCCGAGCTTCTTCCCGTTCACCGAACCGTCCATGGAACTCGACATCCAGTGCGACCGGTCCGGCGGCGAAGTAAAGATCGGCCAGGGCGAAGACTGGCTGGAAATCCTTGGCTGCGGCATGGTTCATCCGAACGTCATCCGCAACTGCGGTCTCGACCCGGATGTCTACCAGGGCTTCGCCTGGGGCATGGGGATCGACCGTATCGCGATGCTGAAATACGGCATGCCGGACCTGCGTGCCTTCTTCGACGCCGACGTCCGCTGGATCCAGCATTACGGGTTCCGACCACTCGACCTGCCGACGCTGTTCGGTGGTCTGTCCAGTTAACCGCCTGAATTGGGGGGCGCCACCATGTCATTGCTGATCCGCATCGTCCTTGCCGTCCTGCTGACCGCTGCCGCCCTGTTGCCGGCATCGGCCCAGACGGCCGACAAGGACACGCGCGTTGCGACGCCGACCTCGTTCCTGGAGGCTTGCGCCGAAAAGATCGAGAACCGGGGCCGCCTTCGTTTCTGCGATACCTATTTCCGCGAAAAACTGGGCACCGAAGCCGATGCGCTGCTGTATCTTCGGGACCGGATCACGCGTCTGCGTGCCGGTCACGAGGAAAGCTCGACCGAGAAGTACCACAGCTTCCTGCAGGCGATTTACATCGTGGCCTTCCTGACCATCGCCTCGATCGTGCTGATCGCCAGCGACCGCCGTATCCGCGGCACCGCGAAATGGGCCGGCCTGACCAGCACGGCTGCTCTTCTGGTGATGGTGGTCATTGTCGCCATGGGTTGGCTTGGCAAATACCGCGCCGAATACGCAGCCCAGATCGAGCTGGGCATCCTGCGTGACCGGATCGAGACCGAGGCCGCCCAGGCGATTGCAACCAATCAGCAGATCACGCCAGAGATGGTGCGCGGCTGGACCCGTGACTTTTCCGACATTGGCCGCCGTTTTGCCGAGAATTACGGCGCTGCGACCATCATCCCCGAAGTGGACCGGCTCGGCAACTGACGCCTCCACATCCCGTTTCGCGGTTCTGATGCCGCACCAAGTTTGAAGAGATCGAAAGATGAAATTCACCCTTTCCTGGCTCAAGGAGCATCTGGAGACCGACGCCAGCCTGGAGGAGATCGTTGAACGTCTCACCCTGATCGGTCTGGAAGTCGAGGAAGTTACCAACCGCGCCGACCGCCTGAAGCCGTTCCGCATCGCGAAGGTTCTGGAAGCCGAGCAGCATCCGAATGCGGACCGTCTGCGCGTCCTGAAAGTCGACACTGGCGAAGGCGATCCGGTTCAGGTCGTCTGCGGCGCTCCCAATGCCCGCGCCGGTCTTGTCGGCGTGCTCGGCAAGCCGGGCGACTATGTTCCTGGGCTCGACGTGACGCTGTCGGTCGGCAAGATCCGCGACGTGGAAAGCTTCGGCATGATGTGCTCGGAGCGTGAGCTGGAACTTTCCAACGAACATGACGGCATCATCGACCTGCCTGCAGATGCGCCGGTGGGCATGACCTATGCCGAGTGGGCCGGGCTTGACGAGCCGGTCATCGAAATTGGCCTGACCCCGAACCGCCCGGATTGCACCGGCGTTTACGGCATTGCCCGCGACCTGGCCGCTGCCGGTCTCGGCAAGCTGAAGGAACGCAGCAATGAACAGGTTCGCGGCACCTTCCCCTGCCCGGTCGGCGTAACGCTGGACTTCGGCGACACCAAACCGATGTGCAAGGCCTTCGGCCTGCGCCTGGTCAAGGGCGTGAAGAACGGCCCTTCTCCGAAGTGGCTGCAGGACCGCTTGACGGCCATCGGTCTGCGGCCGATCAATGCGCTTGTCGACATGACCAACTACGCCACCTTCGACCAGGGTCGGCCCCTGCATGTGTTCGATGCCGACAAGGTTCACGGCAATCTGGTCGTGCGCCGTGGCAAGTCTGGCGAAACCATAGACGGCCTCAATGGCAAGACCTATGAGCTTGATGACACGATCTGCGTCATTTCCGATGACAACGGCGTGGAAAGCATCGGCGGCATTCTGGGCGGTGAGCCTTCGGGCTGTACGGAAGACACCGTCAATGTGCTGATCGAATCCGCTCTGTGGGACGAAGACGACATTGCCGCAACCGGCCGCAAGCTCGGCGTCAACACGGATGCCCGTTACCGCTTCGAGCGCGGCGTCGACCCGAACTACATGATGCCGGGCCTGGAATATGCCACGCGCATGGTCCTGGACCTGTGCGGCGGTGAGGCGTCGGAAACGGTTCAGGCCGGGTCCGTGCCGGAAACCAGCAAGATCATCGAGTTCCCCTATTCGGAAATCAAGCGCCTGTCTGGTGTCGATGTTCAGCCTGCGGAAGCCAATGTCACGCTGAAATCGCTCGGGTTCTGGATTTCAGGCTCCGGCGACACGGTCAAGGTGGCCGCGCCAAGCTGGCGCCCGGATATCGAAGGCAAAGCCGACCTCGTGGAAGAGGTGGTGCGGATCATCGGTCTGGACCGCGTGCCGTTCACGCCGCTGCCACGTACCGGCACCGTCGGGCAAAAGGTGCTGACCACCGGCCAGATCCGCCGCAACAAGGCGCGCCGGGCCCTGGCCGCCCGCGGTTTCAACGAAGCCGTCACATGGTCGTTCATCGCCAAGGATCACGCCGAACTCTTCGGCGGCGGCAGTGCCGCGCTGGCGCTGGCCAATCCGATTTCCACCGAGATGTCGGACATGCGCCCGAGCCTGCTTCCTGGCCTCCTTGTGGCGGCCCAGCGCAATGCCGACCGGGGATACGGCAATGCTGCCCTGTTCGAGATTGGTCAGGTGTTCGAGAACGACACGCCGGAAGGCCAGAAGATGGTCGCAACCGGTGTGCGCCGCGGTTCTGCAAAGCTGCAGGGCGCAGGCCGCCACTGGTCGGGCGTTTCCCAGACCGTTGACGTGTTCGACGCCAAGGCGGATGCCGAAGCGGCTCTGGCTGCCATCGGCGCACCGGTGGACAAGCTGATGGTGTCGGCAGATGCACCGGCAACGTTCCATCCGGGCCGGTCCGGCTGCCTCAAGCTGGGTCCGAAAAACGTCCTGGCGGTGTTCGGTGAAGTTCATCCGCGCACACTGCAGACGCTCGATATCGAAGGACCGCTGGTCGCATTCGAGATCTTCCTCGATGCCCTGCCCGAACCCAAGAGCAAGAGTGGCCGTTCCAAGGGCGCGCTCGATGTGAGCGGACTGATGCCGGTGCAGCGCGATTTCGCCTTCCTAATCGGCAAGGACGTTTCGGCCGAGGCGCTGCTGAAAGCTGCCCGCGGTGCGGACAAGACCCTGATCAACGATGTCACGCTGTTCGATATCTATGAAGGACAGGGCGTGCCGGAAGGGCAGAAGTCCGTTGCAATCGACGTGACGCTGCAGCCGCGCCAGAAAACTCTGACCGATGAGGAAATCGACGCCGTTGCGAAGAAGATCATCGCCAATGTCGAAAAGGCAACCGGCGGCACGCTGAGAAGCTGATCGGTTTTTTAAAACACTGCAAGAAGGCTGCGCGAAACATCATCGCGCGGCCTTTTTTACTGGCGGGTCTGTCCCAACTCGGCGCAGACCAGAACGGCACACTTCGGATCGTCCTTTGTCGGCACGAACGTCGGGCGCACGGTCTGTCCCGAAAAGCACCGGTTCCGGTCGACCACGAAGCGGTCGAACTTGTAAGGGCCGGACTTCAGGTTGATGGCACCGAATTTCTTGATCAGACCCTGGGTCTGGACACACGTCAGCTGTGTCGTGTCCGGCTGACGCCGGGTCTGCGCTTCTGCCTGCAGCACAGGCACAAGAGCCGCCCCCATGAACAGGCCTGCCTGAAGCGCGAACTTCGCAATTGAAAGCGGTTTTCTTTTATTATGCTCGTTCATCGCAAGGCCTTTCCTGAGTAGTCAGGCGAAGTCATGTATTAAATGTCCGGGTTTTCCGGCAGTCGGCAATCCGTATTTCATATCTGTAGACCGGCTATCAATTGCAACACGGCATTGCTCCATCTGCATGTGAAATAGCAGGAAAAGACTGCAAGGCAGTTAAGACGTCCGCCTCGTCATTCTGTTTTGGAGCATGCAAGAGAAACGCTGCGCCCGAACGGGAAAACACCTGGAACCGGCACGCAACAAAGGCTGTGCCGCCCGGCAACGGAAGCGGCGCGACTAAGCCCTGTTTGATATTGGCAACGGTTACCGTTTGCAGTGTAGCGGGCAATGACCTTCACCCTGACCTGGCTCAATCGTAGCGCCAGGGCTGGGGATTGACGCAGCGAAGCACGTAGCATTTCGCGTTGTCCTTGGTCGGAATATAGGCGCGGCGTGTAACTTCGCCGTGCTGGCAAAAGCTGCGGTTGGCCACGTAGCGGTCGAACGTATAGCGTCCGGTGCTCATCACGACGGCGCCGCGCTGATTGATCAGGGACTGTGCCTGGCCACATGACATGGCAGTGGAATTCGGCCGCCCGGATTGGGCTGCGGACGGCAGAGCCGTCACAAGCACCGCTCCGCAAGCGGCCAGTGCAGCGATAACATGTTTGCGTGACAAGGTATTCATCGGCAATTCCTGAAGTCTCAAAGCGCCCCTGAAACAGATGGCGTCGACACGGCGCATGTCAAGCCGGCAGCGGGCCCCACGCGGTGGGGCTGCATGCCTTTACACAGCATCTTCAAGCACACGTTCTTTACATTGCCCGGCGCACGCCCCTTCCAGAATCGGATAGGTTGCCTCCTCGACAAAAGAGGATCCGCACATGAACGCCGATTTGCCGATGGACGAAAGCGATGCAGGGCTGGGCGATCCCTATGCGGCTTGTGAAGAGGCGCGGCTGACAAGGCTGGAACAGATCCTCAGGTCCGTGCCACACGTGATGGAGATGCTGACCACAATCCGTGATCTTGCTCTGCCGGACGCCTGGCTGGTGTCGGGCGGCATCTACCAGACCGTCTGGAACGTCCTCACCAACCGCCCGATGCTGCATGGCATCAAGGATTTCGACATCATCTATTTCGACGGATCGGAGCTTTCCTACGAGGCTGAAGACGCCGTCATCGGCAAGGTCAACAAAGCCCTGCCCGACTGGGCGCGCCTTCTGGAAGTGCGAAACCAGGCCCGCGTCCACCTGTGGTACGAAAGCCGTTTCGGCAGGCCTTATCGTCCTCTCGACTGTTCGATGGATTCGCTGACAACCTATGCTTCGCGCACCCATTCCGTGGCAGCAAGGCTCACGCAGGACGGGCGCATGGTGATGCATGCGCCTTTTGGCCTCGCCAACCTGTTCGGCATGCGTCTGGTGCCCAATTACACTCAGCCAAATCCGGAAACCTATGCGGAAAAGGCGGAGCGGATGAAAGCGCTCTGGCCGGAGCTGACGGTTTTTCCCTGGGAACAGGCCTGAGATGTGAGGCGGTCGTCTTGCGTACCGGTTTTCAACCGGTCTTGCGCGTGGTCTCATTCCGCTGAGCGGCGGTCAGGTGCCCGAAGTCGGCTGCCTGTTCTGAGATAAGACGCCCGCGGATCAGACCGCGCACCGAATTGCCGACGTAGACGTCCTCGGCTTCCTGCAGATCCTGCAGCGTGAGATCGGCCTCGCTCGCCAGACCGCATTCCAGAAGGCCTGCGCGGAACGTGCCGGGCAGAAGCCCGTGTTGCAGGGCCGGTGTCAGCAACTTGCCGTTCTGCTTCACGAAAAGGGTCGTGTAGCTTCCCTCAGTGAGGTAACCGTTTTCGTTCACGAACAGCACTTCCTGGCAACCGGTTTCCGCCTGATACCGCTCGCGCGTCTCGTCGTAAAAGGCGCGGTTGGTGGTCTTGTGGAACAGGAACCTGTCAGCCGAATGCGTCGTCTCGCGCGCGATGATCAGATTGAACACAGCCTCCGGAGCGGGGGCAGGAAGCTCCACCGAGGTGACAGATACCCCGCCATCTGCCGACAGCAACAGGCGCACACGCCTGGAACCGGCAAAGCTTCGGCTCTGCCGCAGCAGTTCCGCGCGGATCTCTTCTTCCTGGAACCGGAACCCGAAATAGGCGGCCGATGCCTGCAGGCGCTGCATATGCCGTTCCAGAAGCAGGTAACCGTCGCCCGGCTGATAAGCCAGTGTCTCTATCAGGTCGAAGCCGGGCGTTTCTTCGCTCATGAACTTCAGCTTCAGGGTGCATTCGTCGTATTCGGGAGAGGCGCCGCTGTCGAAGATGACGCCGGACCCCGTTCCCGCTTCGCCGCTGCCGTCATCTCGCAGCACCAGCGTCCTGATGGCAACGTTCAGGCGGAAGTCACCGCCGGGCGCAAGGTAACCGATGGAGCCGGTGTAGACGCCGCGCGGGGCTGTCTCCAGGTCGTGGGCAATCTGCATGGCGCTGAGCTTCGGTGCGCCGGTGATCGAACCGCAGGGGAACAGGTGTTCGGTGATGCGCGCAAAGCCGATGTGGCTCGGCACTTCGGCGTCGACCGTGGAGGTCATCTGGTGAAGGCTCTGGTAGCGCTCCACCTCGCACAACCGGGTCACCTTCACCGTACCGGTTTCGGCAATGCGCGACAGGTCGTTGCGCATCAGATCCACGATCATGGTGTTTTCGGAGCGCTGCTTGGGATCGCTGGAAAGCGTGCGCGCAATTGCGGAGTCCTCCGAAGCGTATCGCCCCCGGGGGGCAGTGCCTTTCATCGGCTTCGTTCTGAGGCGTGTTCCCTGGCGTTCCAGAAAAAGTTCCGGCGAGAGTGACAGGATCGTCCGGTCTTCAAGGCGCAGGAAGGCGGCAAACTCCACCGGCTGGCGGCGCAGCAGATCCTGGAAGATCTGCTCCGGTGCCCCCTGGTGCCGAAACCTTGCACGCATGGTCAGGTTGACCTGATAGATGTCGCCTTTCGCCAGGTGGTCGCGCACGCGCGCGAAGGACGTGTCGTAGGCCGCCCTGTCCATGTCGAACTCGGGCTTGCCGATGGCAGCTTTTCCCCCGTCCGCAGCGCCTGCCAGCAGGGCTCTTGCTTCGGCAAGGTCCAGTTCCTCCGGCGCACCGTAAAGCCCGAACCACAGCAAGGGCTCGCCGGTTTCCTGAAACCGCTGCCGCAGCTTTTCCTCAAACGCGAACCCCAGCTCATAGGCGAGAAAGCCCGCGGCATGGCGCCCCTGGTTCTGGGCCGCCTCAAGCCGTTCAAGGCAGCCCCTGACTTCGCTGAGCCGTGTGCAGGAGATAACGTCTTCCGGCGCCTGAAACAGAAGCGCCGACCGCTGTTTCAACAGGTCCAGCAGAAGGACCGATCCGGGCTGGAAGGGAGAGGCAGGTGTCAAAGGGCGTCAGTGTCCGCAAGGGTGAAGAATGCCACCAGCATGGCACGTTTCCAACCGGCCCGCTGGTCCATTACCAACGGCTCATGGCATTCAAGCGGCATCAGGTCAACCCGGCAGGCCCTCAAACGGCAGGGCGCATGAAAAAACCGGCGAACCGGCCGCCGGTTTCAGGCAATCACATCTTGGCAAGAATGCGGTTTCAGGCAGCCACGTCCTTCAGGAAGGCAGTGATTGCCCGGCGCATGTCCTGTGTTTCCAGATCGAGGGTCTCTGCCGCCTCGATCATGGACCCGACGGAGTGGCTGGTGTGTTCGACCGTTTCCCGTACGCCCTCGATGTTGTTGGCAACACGTCCGGTTCCGTCTGCAGCTTCCGCCACGTTGCGCGAGATCTCCTGCGTCGCCGAGCCCTGCTCGCCGACAGCGGCAGCAATCGCGGCCGTGTAGCTGTTGACCTCATCCATTGTCGTGGCAATCATGCCGATGGAGTCCACCGCGTCCTTGGTTTCCGCCTGGATCGCCGCGATCTGGGCACCGATCTCTTCCGTTGCCTTGGAGGTCTGTGTGGCAAGTTCCTTGACCTCGGCGGCGACAACCGCAAAGCCCCTGCCCGCTTCGCCGGCACGAGCTGCCTCGATGGTGGCGTTGAGGGCCAGAAGGTTGGTTTGTTCGGCAATCGCCTGGATCAATGTGACAACCTCGCCGATCCGGCTGGCCGCATCGGCAAGACCCGCAACCTTGCGGTTGCTGGTTTGCGCGTTCTCGGTCGCCTTGTCGACGATGCTGGTGGTCTGTTCGACCTGACGGGAAATTTCGGCAATCGAGGACGACAGCTCCTCGGCGGCGGAGGCAACCATCTGCACGTTGGACGAGGCCGTTTCGGACGCATCCGACACGGATCCGGCCCGCGCAGAGGTGTTTTCGGTCACCGTTCCCAGGTCGGAAGCTGCGTCGCGCATTTCGCGCACCTTCATGCCGACAGCATCGAGCTTGGCAGCGATATCGCCTTCAAACGCGCTGATGCGTTCGTTGACGGCCTGCTGCTTGGCACGCTCCGCTTCTTCGTCCCGGGCAGCCTGCTGTTGCAACGCCATCGACCCGGCACGAGCAGCCTCTGCATCTTCGCGCTCCGTGTCGGAAACGGCGAACGCCTGTGCCAGATTGTTGGCCATCCACCACAGCCCGCCGACTTCGGCAGCCATGATGAGCGCATGAAACACCACGCGAGTGAAATCCGCCCCACCGGGGAAAATGGCCCAGGGCATGGCGAAGTTCAGCACAAGGTGATGCACGGCAAACACGGCTGCATAGGCGACCAGCGCCCGCCAATCGACCCAGCTTGCCAGGACCGCCAGCACAGCAAAGAAATATATCTGCGCATCGAGCTGATAGGAGACTTGCCCGTCCGGCACCGCCAGCGCGGCCACGAACAGGGCAACCAGACCGGCAAGGGATATGGCCGTGGCAAGGCGCGTTTCGACACCGGCTCCGAATTTGACCCAGGTGCCGGTGGCCGCCACACCGAGCAGCAGCGCAGCCCCGCAGACGGTGACAACCGAAACGCTGCCGCCCCACCAGGCCGTACCCATGACGAGGAAGACATTGATCCAGATAAAGTGGATCACCGTTCGGGCAAACTTCTGCCGGAACCGGTCCAGGCCGGAAAGCTGATCCGGTTGAGACATTTCCTCGATGTTCATTTCATCTGCTCCAGAGAGACACCGCTCAATCGTCTGCAGGCTTGCGCAACAAAGGAAGGCGCCACGAATCCGGCTCCCGAGGTGTCAGGACCTGCGAAGGATTGCCCTTCGCCTGTCCCGGTGAGTGTCACCCGGTTTCTGTTCCCGACGAACACCGCGCGTGGCCCCTCACTGACGGATACCAGTGCCCCTACCAGGATCAGCAGACAGCTCGCCGGAAAATACACCGCCACGAAGTTTTTGCCGAACGGCTCACCGAATCGATCCTTCAACGCTTCTGCGTTAGACCGATGTTCGCAGCGTGACTTTAAGAAACTCTGAAAACTCTACTTGCGGTCGTTTTGCTATACACAGCCTGGAAAGTTGTTTTTGCTGCAAGACCTGCACCTCTGAGGAAAGCGGTCAGGCCTTTCCATAATGACCCGCTCGGAACAGTTAGCAAAAAGGGGCAACGCCCTCGCAGACGCTGCCCCTTGCAACAAAACGCAGAATTCGGTGTGACCGTCAGGCGGTCTGCCCCAACCCGACGGGGCACGCGACGCCGGTGCCGCCGATACCGCAATAGCCTGCCGGATTCTTGGCCAGATATTGCTGGTGGTAGTCTTCGGCGAAATAGAAAGTGTCCAGTTCCCGGATTTCGGTCGTGATGCTGCTGGTCACGCCGCCGGCCTTCAGGGCTGCCTGATAGGCCTGCCGGGACTGCTCGGCCTGCGCAAGATCGTCGCCATCCTTCACATAGACCGCAGACCGATACTGGGTGCCGGTGTCGTTGCCCTGGCGCATACCCTGGGTCGGGTCGTGGTTTTCCCAGAAGACCTTGAGCAGCTCGCCCAGAGAGATCTCCGCCGGGTCATAGACAACCAGAACGGCTTCGGTGTGGCCCGTGCGCCCGGTGCAGGTCTCATGATAGGTCGGGTTCGGCGTGTAGCCGCCCGCATAGCCCACCGCCGTGACATAGACGCCAGGCAACTGCCAGAACATGCGTTCGGCCCCCCAGAAGCAGCCCATTCCAACAACAAGGGTTTTCATGCCGTCCGGATACGGGCCTGTCAGCGGCCGTCCGTTGACGAAATGCGGCTCTGCTGGCCGGATCGCTTCGGAACGCCCCGGCAAAGCCTCGTCCTTGGCCGGCAGCGAAAATTTCTTTGTCAGCATCGTCATGAACGACATGGCACTCTCCCGCGTTTGCCGGCACGCTTCCCGTAATTGACCGGGACCGGGCCGACTGATCTCAGGAGCATAATGTGGCGCAGCAGCACCTGGTTTCCAAGGGGCCTGTCACACAAGAGTGTCCGGTTGTGCGCCTTCGGGCCCGTTATACCTTCCGGCGATTGGCCGGATCAGGCGTAGAGCGCGCGCTGGCGCTGGCGCTTTGCTCCAAGCCAGAGCAACGCCAGACCGATGGGGGCAAACACGGCCCAGACCGGCCATGTCAGGACAGTCTCTTTCAGGGTCTGCCACACTGTCGGGTCGAAGGAGGCCACAATATTGGCTTCCGCCAGTTCAAGCGAGGCAGGTGAAAGGTTCTGCCAAACCTGGCCGAGCTGTGCGAGGTGGATTTCGGAAAGAGCAATGGAAGAACTTGCATCGGAGATACCGGCGATAATCGCGACGGCGACAAACCCATATCCAAAGATGCGGAATAAAAACTTCAAAACACTGATCATCGTTCTGCTTTCAGCCTTACACACTTACAAACTGAGCGCCTTGGTCCAATGAGGCTTTCAAATAATAGCCGCCGGATGTTGAGCATTCCTTTAGGGTAATATCACCCGGCACAGGAACAAGATTTGATATTCAACACATTCTTGTGACTTTGGTTCGCTGGTTTCGCAAGTGTTTTTCCTCTCACTTGCTTGCATGGTAAACCGTCTAAATTAAAGGTTGTACCGTGAAAACTGACTTAACACCTTGCATCCAGGCCGGTCTGACTGGTTGCCTATGACAGCGGGGCAGACCGCAAGTCCGTTCTGCCTGCTTCAGGGCCGTACCGAAACCTGGCAAGGGCCCTTTTTGCAAGCCTCCTCCAGCCTCACAGGTTTCAATGCTGATTCTGTGTAGTCCGGTTGACCCAACCATGCCCAAGACCCCGCCGCCTCTGCCTTGCCAACGAGGCAACACACATGATTTTCCGATCCGTATCCTGCCGCCTTTCCCGGCACGTTCCAGCCGTTTTTCCTCCTTGCATCGCGCCCTTGAATGCCTTGAAAATCAACATCTGCCGGGCACCGGAAAAAAAACTTGTTCAGGTGCTTGCACTTGGTCGCGCCATGGGTATATTGCGCCCCACTCAAGCGGGTGACGCTTGCGACGGACAGGTGGCCGAGTGGTTGAAGGCGCACGCCTGGAACGCGTGTATACGGGCAACCGTATCGAGGGTTCGAATCCCTCTCTGTCCGCCATTTCCATCCTTGCGCCGCCGCCTTCGGCACCTTGAGCGCTTGGCTCCGGGTTTGGATCTTCTCCTCGGTCCTTCGCCATATTCTCCTCCGCACTTCCCGATCTATTGCCAGCCTGGCATCTGGTCTTGTCGCCAGCGCCATCAGTCAGC
Source organism: Stappia sp. BW2 (assembly GCF_008107695.1). Taxonomy (GTDB): domain Bacteria; phylum Pseudomonadota; class Alphaproteobacteria; order Rhizobiales; family Stappiaceae; genus Roseibium. The sequence continues at coordinate 1,505,272 of NZ_VIRG01000066.1, forward strand.
TCGTATCTGCACCGGGTTAATCTAAATGGCAGACCCCGACATCCTTTTCTGTGTCCCGACACAAAAAGGGGCCGGTCACACCGGCCCCTCCTCGTGTGTTGCTTCTGCCGTCAACCGATGCGGATCGACTTGACGTTGACGAACTCCTTCAGCCCTTCCGGGCCGTGTTCACGGCCGTAGCCGGATGTCTTCACACCTCCAAAGGGCATCGTCGGGTAGGCAACGTTGAAGGTATTGATAAACACCATGCCGGTGTCAAAATGCTCCGCTGCCAGTTTGCGGGCACGTTCGGTGTCCTTGCTGAAGATGCCCCCGCCGAGACCGTAACGGCTGCTGTTGGCGATCCGCATGGCGTCTTCGTCGTCTTTCGCACGAATGATAGCTGCGGCCGGGCCGAACAATTCGTCCTCGTAGGCAGGTTGGCCCGGCGCGACATCCGCCAGCACCGTGGCCGGATAGAACCAGCCCGTACGGTCCGGGATCTTGCCGCCGACCACCAGGCGCGCACCCTTGTCGATGCTCTCTTGAACCTGATCATGCAGTTCGTCGCGCTGCTTTTTGGTCACCATCGGGCCCAACTGGGTGTCTTCGTCGGACGGATCGCCGAGCTTGATAGCTTCGAAGGCCTCTGCATAAGCCTTGACGAAAGCATCGTAGTTCTTCTCGGTCACGATGAACCTCTTGGCGTTCACGCAAGTCTGGCCGTTATTGTAGAGACGTCCCTGCACGCAGGTTTTGACGGCGACATCGAGGTCGGCATCGTCCAGCACCAGATAGGCGTCGTTGGACCCCAGTTCGAGGACCGTCTTCTTGACCAGTTCGGCAGCCTTTGCGCCGACCACGCGGCCGGCCTTGTCGCTGCCGGTCAGCGTGACACCGCGGACGCGCTCGTCTTCAATGATCTTGTCCGACTGGTCGTGCGAGATCAGCAGCACGCCGAACAGTCCCTTGGGCAGGCCGGCCCGCTCATAAAGATCGCGCAGGAACAGACCGCTGCCGGTGCAGGCCTCGGCATGTTTCAGCAGAACGCCGTTTCCGGCCATCAGGCTGGCGATGGAATAGCGGACAGCCTGGTAGGCGGGAAAGTTCCAAGGCTGAATGCCATAGACCACCCCGATGGGCGAATGCGTGACGTAGCCCTTGCCACTGTCGACCTCGCGCTCTTCATCAGCCAGGGCCTGCGGACCGGCCTTGGCCGTGTAATCGCAGATGGCCGCGCAAAGGCTCACCTCACCGAGGCTGTCCTTGAGCAGCTTGCCCACTTCGTCGGTCATCAGCGTGGCGAACTCGTCCTTCGACTTGCGCAGTTCCTCACCAATTGCCGCGATGACCTTGGCACGCTCCTCAAGGCTTTTCAGACGCCAGTCGAGAAATGCCTTGTGACTGGCCTCCACGACAGCCATGGCTTCCGCGTCGGACATATAGGAATAGGACGTGATTTCCTGTTCGGTCAGGGGATTGATGGTCGTGAGAGACTTGGACATGGGGCGTATTCCTTCCGGTTCTATTATTCGTTGAAAAAAGACGATCAGCCGTGGGCGGAGCGATGTCTGGACAACGTCTTGTCGACGTCTGCCAAGGCCCCCATGACCTCCTTCTGCCAACCACCCTGAGGCAGTTTGCGGATGGAGGAATGAGCGGCACACACGATGGGGGTGTCGGACCATGCGTATGCGAGCTCGCGCGCCCACCGCTCATAGTCGTCGGCGGCGCCGGCACGCTTCTGCAACGCCTTGGCGAGCTGAGGATGGAACCTCAGTTTGGACTGCGGCAGCAGCTTGCCAAGCAAGCCCGGCGCGGCCAGCACATTGAGCGTGTCATCGACATGGACAATGCCGCTTTCCCGGTGGCGAACGAGGACCGAGGCAACGTGCACGTTCTTGTGGGGAGAAACGAAGTCGACACCCTTGGGCACGGTAAACTGGAAGTCCTCGGCGAACTCTTGCCAGGTCGTTTCCTGCTCGATCCTTCCCGCCTCCCAGGGCAGATCCGGCACCTGCTCAAGATGGCGGCGCGTGCCAATGAGGCGGGCATGGGGAAGAAGCGCGTGAACGGCGGCACAATGGAGCGTGTGGAACGGATGGACGTTCACGATCGCCTCGATGGCACGTCCCTCGTCCGTCAAAGACAAAAGTGCGTTCCGGTCGTCTTCATCCAGGTCATAACTGTCGAGAAGCAGAAACTTTCCGTTTGCCCGCCGTACAAGCGACATGTGGGTGCCGAAGTTGATGACCTTGGCGATTTTGAAATCGCCCCGAAACGTCCAGAAATTGTCTGCCAGTTGCCTCATGAGGCGGCTTTCCCTCCGATAAGGATGCGTGCTGACGGGCTGAGCCGTCTGTCCTTAAACGGATGGGGGCAAGGTCCGTTCCCGCGACAAAATGGACCCGGCCGCAACGTGGCCCAGACACTCACCGCCTGTCGACCAGGCTGCGTGGCAGCTGCCAAGCACCCGCATGCGCCCTCATCCCGCAGTCGCGGCGGCGTGCGCTTTCAGGTGCTCGCAAGCAAAGGCGCTGAACCCTTGCTCCGGATTATCGCCCGGGAAAGCTGGTTCACGTTCGCGGGAAGCAGGCAGGGAAAATCAAGGATTAGAGAAAGCTCCCGCAATCCGAAGATTGCGGGAATTGTGCTAGGCCACTTCGGCGGGATCCAGAAAACCACCGGACTGTCTGTTCCAGAGCTGGGCATAAACGCCGCCCTTTTCCAGAAGCCGCTTGTGGGATCCTTCTTCAATGATCCGGCCCTGATCCATGATGATGAGCCGGTCCATCGCCGCGATGGTGGACAGACGGTGGGCAATGGCGATGACCGTTTTGCCCTTCATCAGATCAAACAGGCTCTCCTGGATTGCGGCCTCGACTTCCGAATCCAGAGCCGATGTCGCCTCGTCCAGGATCAGGATCGGCGCATCCTTCAAAAGAACCCGGGCAATCGCGATCCGCTGACGCTGCCCGCCTGAGAGCTTGACGCCACGCTCGCCGACATGCGCATCAAGTCCGCGCCGTCCCCTGAAATCCTGAAGGTCAGGAATGAAGGACATGGCGTGGGCCTTTTCGGCTGCCACGATTGCCTCTTCCCGGGTTGCACCGGAGCGGCCGTAGACGATGTTGTCCAGCACCGAGCGATGCAGCAGCGACGTGTCCTGGGTGACCATGCCGATCTGTGCCCGCAAGCTGTCCTGAGTGACTGCGCCGATGTCCTGGCCATCGATGAGAATACGCCCACCTTCCAGGTCGTAGAAGCGCATCAGCAAGTTGACAAGCGTGGATTTACCGGCACCGGACCGCCCGACCAGACCCACCTTCTCGCCGGGTTCGATCTTCACGGACAGTTCCTCGATGACGCCTTCGTCCTTTCCATAGTGGAAGCGGATGCGATCGAAGACGATCTCGCCCCTGGAGACTGCCAGCGGCTTGGCACCTTCCCGATCCACGAGGGTGTGCGGCTGGGAGATCGTTGACATGCCTTCCTGAACCGTTCCGACATTTTCGAAGATGTCGGTCGTGATCCACATGATCCAGGCAGACATGTTGACGATGCGCACCGACAAGGTGATGGCCAGCGTCAGCGACCCGACCGTGACGAGACCGCTCTGCCAGAGGCTGATCCCAAGCGCACTCAGGGACGCGATGAAGATGCCGTTGACGATCCACAGCAGGATGACCATCTGCGTCAGCGGCCGAAGGATATCGTAGAATTTCCTGGTGTGATCCTCCAGCGCCTCGCGGGTATAGGCTTCCTCATTCCGGCCCGCGGCGAACAGTTTGACGGTCAGAATATTGGTGTAGCTGTCGACGATCCGCCCTGTCAGGCTCGAGCGCGCTTCGGACATGACCGCCGAGCGCTCCTTGATCTTGGGAACGAAGTGGCTCAGCAGACCCACGTATATGATCAGCCAGCCGGCAAGCGGCAGGATCAGCCAGGCATCGACACCGGCAAACAGATAGATGGCGGACACGACGTAGATCAGCACAAACCAGATCGCATCGATCAATGACACGACGGAGCCGCGCAAAGACGGTCCCGTCTGAATGATCTTGTTCGCAATCCGCCCGGCAAAATCGTTGTTGAAGTAGGACAACGACTGTCCCAGAACGTGTTTATGCGTCTGCCAGCGCACGAGGTTTGTCATGGCCGGCTCGATGATCTGGAACTTGATCATGGTGTGGCCTGCACCGAACAGCGGACGCAGGAAGACAACCACCACCAGCATCCAGACCAGTTCGCTGCCATGCTCGGAAAGCAGCCGATCGGGGCCGGTCGTGTTCAGATAGTCGACGATCCGCCCCAGGTAATCGAAGAGCGCAACCTCGATGATGGAAACCACGAAACCAAACGCCATGAGCCATGCCAGCGGTTTCCAGATCTGGCGGATGAAATGCCAGTAAAACGCGCTCAGATCGGAAGGGGGCGGGGTTCCGTCGTGGTGCTTGAAAGGGGAAACAATGTTTTCAAGGTAAGTGAAGACCGTGTTCATCGGTCAGGTGCTCCGTTCAAAGGTAGAGACTTTCGAAAAAATCGTACCGGGACGGAGATGCTCGTGAGAGATTCGGGTCGCGGACGGTACGGATGAAATGCTGATACCGACACGGGAACCGAAATTGGTCTGCGTGCCGGTCTAGTTTTGACCGAGGGTTCGCATAGGGATCTCTTGAGTTGTGATTGCTGTTGAACACGAAGGCCGGCGCCCGTGCAAAAAGTGCACACCGTCCGACATTGCAACCCTAGCGACAGTTTTGGGCAGATCAAGTTGAAAATGTGAGGGGGAGCGATAGACAGGTGCACACGTGTGAATTGCGCCACACTTTCGGTACACCATCCACCCGTCGCTGCCGGCCTTGCCGGATCAGCAAGCGGCAGCAGCCCCGGCTCGCGCAGAAGTTTGTCCGCGTGCCTGACTGTTGATTGAAGGATGGGAGGCAAGGCACACTTCAAGCACTATATGGGAAGACAAAGACAAGACGCCTGAACAAAGGGTGCCCTCGTGATTGAGGTTGCTCCTGGAACTTGACCTATATCCGTTGGCCCAACGAAGCTGGCTGCAAGCGTGTGAGGAAATGCCATGAACGAAAGCCAGACGAAATTGACTGCCGCGGAAGCAAAAGGCCTTCGCACCGCCAAGGAGCTTGAGGCTCATCTTTCATGGCTTGAAACCTTCACACCTGCGGCGCTCGGAGTTCTCGCCATCGCTTCGGGCATCTACACCTACCTGGGAGTGTCTTCCTTGCTGGAGGATACGGGGGCGATGAGTTTCTTCGCGGCCGTGGCCTATTCGGTCGCCGTGTCGGTCGGCATATTCGTGTTCTGGAGTTACATGCTTCGGCTCATGCCTGCGATGCGCAGCGCAGCGGGGTTCATGGGGCTTTCGATTTCGATGCTCGTGGGATCAGCGGCGATCATTGCCATGTCGAGCTGGCTCAACGCCGCCGCCCTTGCGGGATCGGCGGCTGTCGAACAACACCTGGACACGACAGTGCGTGACTACCAGGCGGCTTTGGAACAGGCACATGAAATCGCCCTCTCGGGCCAGGCTCTCGGACGCGAGGTTCAACGTGCCAAGGAAACATTCGAAGCACTGGCCCAACAGGAACGCTCCGGCGAGCTCTCTGGCGCAGCAGGCGAAGGTGCTGTCTTTCGCGTTCTGACGCAAAAAACAGAAGAGCTCCAGAACCTTGAGGCACAAATAGCGGAACAGCAGCCACTGATCGACTCTGCCTTTGACCAGGGCAACCAGATCCTTGGACGCATGCGAGCCCTGACAGTTGCCCCCGGCCCGGTTGAGCAAAGGTCGGTCGCGTTTTCGGAGGAAAGCGTGCGTCTTGCCGGTGTCATTGCCAGCCTGAACCAGTACTCCGTTGCGCCGCTCGTCGCGCGCGCTGCCGAGGACCTGCCGGCATCTGTCGTGCTTCCCGAACTTGATGGCCGAAACAGCAGCGTGCGAGACGCGCAATCAAGCACCATCACATCCGTGTTGAACGCACTCGACCAACGTAGCCAAACCCTGAGGCGCGCCGCTGACGAGGTGCTGGCGTTGGAGCCACCGCAGGAGACGGCCTATAATCCGATCTCAAGCGCTGACGCCGTGATCAGATACGCAGGCAATTTTGTCCCCTCTTGGGCTGGAGCCATCGCGATTGACCTTCTGCCGGCCGTTCTGGTCTTTATCCTGGCGATCACCCAATCAGCCATCCGCAGCGGCCGAGATGGACTGAGCATCGAGGAAACGCTCACGCTCGCAGACCTGAAGGCGGCGATCAACGCGATGAAAGATGTTGAGGCTTCGATGGGTGCGGCAGACAAGGAAGTCTTGCGCCGTGTCGCAGATGCGGAAACGTCCGAGCCTGCAAATCTGAATGCCGCGGAGTAGCACGACGTGTTTTCCGAGCGCTTTGATACCTCGCGGATAACCATCCAGCGCAGCTTGAAATGGGTCCTGATCGCACAGGCGCTTCTGGCGGTCGTTCTGGTTCTTCTGGATTTGCCAACTCAATGGATGCCGCGGCTCGGCGGGAACGATGCCCTGCCGACCGGCCCGACGACTCCCGGCGATCAGGTAAGACGTTACGAACCAACCCGAACCTTTCCCGACTTTACTCAACCACCTACGCCGTCGACCATCGAAATTCCTGGTGAGATGCCTCCCAGGCTCCAGTTCAAGGTGGTCGACGGGGGCGAACAGGATGACGCAATTTTCATGAATGGCCGGATCTCATCCGGAGACGCTCAACGCTTTGAAAGCTTCCTGGCCAGCCTGGAGGACGTCCCCAAGGTGGTTACGCTCCATAGCCCCGGCGGAAATGTGAGTGAGGCATTGGCAATAGGCCGGAGCCTGCGCGCAGCCGACCTGGAGACCGCGCTGCAGCCCGGTCTGGTCTGCCTGTCTTCGTGTCCTTACATCTTTGCGGCCGGCGTGAAGCGTTCAGCGTCCAAAACGTCAGCCATCGGCATGCATCAGCATTTCTATGATGCCCCCGGCTACATGCCTGTTTTCCTGGCGGTGGAAGAGATTCAGTACGGCCAGGGGGATACCATGAAATACCTCATCGAGATGGGTATCGACCCAGGCCTGATGGTGCATTCTCTCAACACGCCCCCCAAGGAAATCTACATTCTGGCTGAAGATGAACTTCTCGATACCAAGCTTGCGACGGACATTCTGGACTGAACGCCGTTGAGCAGAAGTCGTATCGAGGCCCCTGAGTGCCGGCTTGCAGGCGCATTGCCGACCGTCGGCCAGGTTCCCCGCTCCGCCGCTCTGTCCACCTGGAACGAGCTCAAGACGGGTAGTACAGCCCGCTTGCTCTCATCGGGTTTAGCTGACATTTACGCGCTGGTAAGTTGTTGCGGTGCGGTCTACCAAAGCCGCCATTCATTGCATCCGCGAAGACGCGTGGCTGCCAGATGCCGGCACTGCGGACAAACCGGACCTCAGGCTCGCGAGTTTGAATGTCTGGATTTCGGGCGAGTCGGTTGAATACACATTGTCGGGCTCTCCATCGTGCTTGCCCATGACTTTGTCTTTCCGCACAACACAGTTGCGATAGTCTGGAGCTACTATTAATCAACCGGCAAATTGAACGTCGCCTAACACAATCGGAATTCACGCAAAAATGCCCGCAAAGCTCTGTCTCAGCCTTGTCGTCTGGGTTGCAATTCTGTCAACCCCGGCATTGAGCCAATCATGCACCGAGTTGTGCGACCCAGAATGGTGGTCAAAGGCCACCGACTCGGAAGTACAACAAAAGCTGAACGTATCGGACCTGGAGGCGACCGACGAAAATGGGGACACTGCCCTTTTGACTGCGTTGGGGAATGAGGACCTGCGTGCCGTGAAAGCGCTGCTTGCTGCAGGGGTCAACGTCAACACCAGGTTTTATCGAGGCTATACCCCGCTCATGTATGCCGTCGAGGAGAAAAATGCGGAAATCATGCGCCTGCTTCTAAATGCCGGCGCTGATCCAAACGTACAGCGAGAATCCGGCGAAACAGTCCTGATGGATGTGCTTGCGTATGATCGGGTTCCAGAAATCGTGCCTGACCTGCTGGCCGCAGGTGCGGACCCCAATGCGCGAGAGACTGAAAACGACTTCACACCACTTTTGTGGGCCGTTTTGAACAATGATCTTGGTTCCGTCATTGCGTTGATTGGCGCGGGCGCGGATATATCGGCCCAAGGCGCCTATGACACACCATTGCTCTCACATGCCATACGCGATGCGAGCCTGGAGATGGTCATGCTGCTGATTGCCAACGGAGCGGATGTGAATGCCCGTGACGAAGATGGAGCAACACCGTTGATGGAAGCTGCTTTTGAGGACAATGTTCCTGCTGCGAAAGCTCTGTTGGCCCAGCAAGCGGATGTGGAAATTCAAGATAAACATGGTGGCTCTGCCCTCATGATAGCAGCTGCGAATGCATCACCCGAACTGATCGTCCAATTACTGAACGCAGATGCCAAACTTGAAATCAAAGATAACAATGGTTTTACCGCTTTCATGCGTGCAGCGTATAGAGGGAAAACTGAAAGCGTCCTTGTGTGTCCGTCGTCAGGTAAATTGAGACATCAAGCGGCCTGACTAAAGGAGGGTCTGGCACATCTGGGTTTCAGTTAAGCAGCGGATTTGGCGTGCTGCAAGCGCCGCTGTTTCATGGTCCTCCTCTTGA
>NZ_VIRG01000077.1 GCF_008107695.1 Stappia sp. BW2
GCCAGTCCATGCAGGGATTTGTGGAGGTGCAACTTGCCCTCCCCTGCCCTGTCGATCATGGCGCGGAAATATCCACCTGGGGATACGATTTGCTCCGGATCGCGCAAGGCTTTCTCCGCGACGACGACAAGACAGGCGGCGGCCAGATATTTCCCTTGCCGCTCCACGGCATTTTGATAGCCGGCAGGACTGAGACCAATCAAAATCCGCAACGCATCTGCGGCTTGGCAAAGCCCTGACCAGTCACAGAACGAGAGCCCGGTTTCATTTTGCACCTGGGTACAGGCTGCCTGAATGAGACCAATTGAAACACCATCGAGGTTGGTCTCGGGAAGTTTGCCTACCGCTCGCCTTACCGCTTGTGGTTTCGGTGGTTGCTGTTCCGTGCGCTCGCCGCAAGGCTCTTTTTCTGGAGCCATTTCAACGGCAAAGCCGTTGTCAGGAGGAATTTTATTGTCTTGCTCGTTAGAGCAAGTCCGTTCGTTGTTACTTCTTAGAGAGTCGGTTTGGGTTGTAATAAATAAAGGGGCGACATGAATGTCACCCGTGCATGACATTTTTGCTTCATTGAGAGATTGTTGGACGGCTATGGCATCCAGATAGATTTGCTCGATACGTCCCGCACGCTCAAACACATCCCCCTCGGCCCACTCCAGCACAGACTCAATTCGCTCAAGGAAGGTGTCGAATTCCGAACCAAAGGCAGCCACCAGGTCGACCACGGCGCGAGAACAGCGCGTGATTGTGCGTTTGGCTTCCTGCTCGGCTTTGAGACGCCGCTGAAAGGCATCGGCCTGCTGCTTGAAGGCTTCCAGATTGAAACACGCCGGCGTGAAGTCCAGGCCATAGGCTTGCTCGGCTTCCCCTGACCTGCCGCGATAGACAAAGCGGCGGCCGGTGGGGCTATCGCGATAGGCGAGAATGCCTGCCTCGACGAGTTTTTTCAGGCAGCGCGTAACGGTGCGCGTCGTTTTTCGAGTGTAGTCCGCAAGACGCTGATTGGAGATCGCGACAACCGGACGTCTGCCGGCCTTGAAATCGTCGCCCTGGACGAGCCCCAGAAGAATATCAAGCACATGATACGCCGTTCCCTCAATGCCAAGAGCAGGCGCAACACGTTTGAGGACAAGAGAAATGTCCTTTTTCAAAACGGCAGGGCGGTCATCCTGGGCGGCCAGATGCGCGCTCGCAAGAACCCCTGCAGAAACCTTGCGAAAACTCGCAATCTGCTGAGCAGTGGACATAAGTCCCCCTTCTCCGGAAGCGACCCAACGCGACCGGACCTATGAATTTTGAATGGGAGACAGGCA
>NZ_VIRG01000067.1 GCF_008107695.1 Stappia sp. BW2
GGCGTTGGTGCACGGATATGATTTCAACGTTTTGCATCTATGCGGCGGGGATCGAAAATAGCATTATTGGTTCAGCATGCCGCACAAATATAACGGTGCCCGCCGACATCACATCGGCAAGATGAAGTTCAAAGTGACGAACTGGGCGGAGTATGAGGCGGGCCTCCGTCGTCGTGGCAGTTTAACCCTTTGGATTACGCCGGAAGCGTTGGCGGGTTGGGCAGCTCCACGGCGTAAGACGCGTGGTGGCCAGCCTCTCTATTCGGATCTGGCGATCGAAACGACGCTGATGCTGGGCATGGTATTCGGATTGCGTTTGCGCCAAAGCGAGGGACTTTTGCGTTCGGTGCTTGATATGATGGCATTGGATCTGCCTGTGCCCGATCACACCACACTCAGCCGGAGAGCCAGAACCTGGAAGCCAACGGCCAGAGGCAACGACCGACAGCATGTGGCAAACGGGCGCATTCACGTTCTGGTCGACAGCACCGGGCTTAAGATCTATGGCACCGGTCAATGGCTGGAAGAAAAGCATGGGACAAAGTCCCGGCGTGGCTGGCGCAAACTGCACCTCGCTGTTGATGCAGACAGTGGCGAGATCATTGCACATAGCCTGACAGATCAGGAGAGCGGCGACGCCTCGCAGCTGCAGCCATTGCTTGATCAGATTGATGATGAGATCGGCCAGTTCACGGCCGATGGAGCCTATGATGGCTATCCATCCTACGACGTAGTTCTGCGTCACAGCCCAGGCGCAAGTGTCGTCATTCCACCGCGATCGAACGCGGTGGAACGGCCTAACACCCAAGCATGCTGCCAGAGAGACGACCACTTAGCCTCCATGCAGGCAGATGGCCGGCTGAAATGGCAGGCATCAACCGGCTACGGCAAACGAGCTTTGGTTGAAACCGCGATGGGTCGATACAAAGGCATTATTGGACCACGCTTGCGCGCTCGGTCATTCCTCGCTCAACAGACAGAGGCTGCAATCGGGGTCACGATTTTGAACCGAATGCTCGCCTGCGGACGCCCGAAATCCGTTCGTTGCCAAGCATCGGCGGGAGCAACCAAATAGGCGGACCCATCAAAGAACGAGCTCTGCTCATCGGCTGATCCGCGCACCAACGCCA
>NZ_VIRG01000082.1 GCF_008107695.1 Stappia sp. BW2
TCTCGTGGGCTCGGCTCAACTCTTGTAGCGAATGATGGAAGTATTTTTTCTGGCTTCGTCGTTCCGCATAATGAATACATTCGTTTTTATTACGATGGCGGGTTAGTTGGAGCCATTCTGTTGTTTCTATCGCTGCTGCTGGTGTTTCGGGCTGTTTACTTCCGATTGGGCGGCATGATCCGGTTGTATTTTGCCGGTATGATTATCGGTTTCCTGACCTATTCCTTTTTTGACAATACCCTGTCCACGGTTCATCTGATTGCTCCATTCTGTATCTTCCTGAACGCGTTATATGCTACGGGAAATGGAGTTCATTCCAAGTCAGGGGCTGAAGCAGAAGTGGATATACAGATACAGCGAGCCAAGGACGTATCCTTTTCAAAGGAGATTAGAACATGAAGGTCTGTTTGATCAGTTCTACAGGCGGTCATTTTGATGAATTAACCAAAATTATTCCTGCGGTTGAAGAACATGATTATTTCCTGATTACCGAGAAAAATAAAAGCAGAAAAGTAGAATCGTCTCAGGGCAAAGTATACTTCTTAATGCAGCAAGAGCGTAAAAATGCGATGTTCTTGCTAATCTTTGTGGCTAACATTATCAAATCGTTTTTTCTATATCTGCGTGAGCGTCCAAAGGTGATCATTACAACAGGGGCGGGAGCCACATACCCTTTTTGCCTCATCGGTAAAATCTTCGGTGCCAAACTGATTTATATCGAAAGTTATGCCAAAATCTATTCCTCCAGCGCAACCGGGAGATTGATGTACAAAATCTCGGATGAGTTCTTCATCCAATGGGAAACGTTGCAGGATAGCTATCCCAATGCGAAGTACAGGGGGGCTTTATTTTGATATTTGTTATCGTTGGCCAGG
>NZ_VIRG01000085.1 GCF_008107695.1 Stappia sp. BW2
TGATCCATGGTTTCCTGGGCGGCTTTTTCAAAGCCGGTGAGGAAGCCGGAGATGCGTGTCTGGAACGGATCCTTGCGGCGCCAGCGGAAAGGGGATTTCCGCAAGCCGGCGGACAGGTTCGGCAGATGCGACGCCGTCACCTGTGTTTTCAGGAAGGCGGCCGACAGCAGGCGGCCAAGTTCGGGCCAGCTGTCCAGCGGCTGCAGCACCTGCCATGCGTCCAATAAGATGGCGGCCGTCAGAACGGGTGGCAATTTCAGCGCTTCCGTCTCAGTCAGGACAGTCAGCCAATCATCGAGACGGTCGCGCCGACCAGATGCGGCCGGACTGTCTTCAGGAAGCGGGCTTGCGGTTCGAGAGTTCGGGGCCCGGGTCGGCGGGACTGTCCCTTCAGCCAGATGCCTGGAGCGCTCCAGGACAGCGTCGATCTCTGCGAGCAGACTTTCTTCGGTTTCTGCATTTTCCTGCCGGTTCAAGGTTGAGGGCGCAGCCCCCCTCCCATCCCCCGCAGGTCTGTCTACCGTCTTTCCAATCCCGGTTTCCTTCGTCTGCCGGCCGATGAGCGCCAGAATGCCGGTGCGGTTCAGGAGTGTTTCCGGGGCTTGCCGGTCAATCCGGCGTCGCAGCGCCAGAAGCCTGGCGGCCCGGGTCAGTTCATGGGTCGGTGCGCGCTTGTCGGTGCCTGCGTCATGCAGAACCAGATCCTCAAGATGCACAAGGTCTCCGTCTAGTGCCATGGAGGCGCATGTGTCGAACAGGTGCGAGCGGCTGCGCACGCCGTCGTTCAGATCGGGGGTGCGCCGCAGCCGTTCGTCCGCGCGCGTCAGCAAACGGCTGGCGCGATCGAGCGGGTCGG
>NZ_VIRG01000089.1 GCF_008107695.1 Stappia sp. BW2
CCGCCCCGGATGGCGTTTTCCTGAACGACGTTAAAAGTTGTCCAGAGGTCGTTTTCCCGGTCGCCCGTGCGGCGGGTGTTCAAAAGCTGGCTCGGCTGAATGTGGGTCGTGGTTTCCCCTTCGCTGTCTCCGAAGCGGGCAATGTGCGCAGCCTCCGCAAACACCTGCCTTTCGTCACGGTCGAGGATCAGACCGCTCCAATCGGCTGGCGCGGCAAGGGCCTTTTCCGCTTCCTTCAACACGCTGAACGTGCCGTCAATCACCTTGTGTCGCACGTCTCCGCTGTGACGAACCTTCACGCTTTCGAGGGTGGAGGTCTGGGCGACAAGGGAATTTAGGCACCGGATGCGGAACAACCCGGCCATGATGTCGAACGCGGACGTTCCGTCATTTGCGTTTTTGAGCAGGATTTCGCAAACGGTATCACCAACACAAAACTTGGCATCGTGGTCGAGGCGGCGAAGCCGGATCAGATGCTTGGTGAAGTCCTTCTTGCTGGCATCGCGGGTGCGGCCTTGCTTCACACCAACCGGCATGAATCCTTCGTCTGTCAGCGCACGCAGAACTTCGATGGTAGGGATCGGCTGGAAACGTTCGGAACGGCTCTCATGGGCTGAGACTGCGAAGATAGACGGAGCGCTCCGGCGCATTTCGTCTTCGCTGAGAGCGCGGGCGGAATCAAAGCGTGCGGTGCTGGCATATACTGAGTTCATTGGTTTGCTCCTGTTTCCTGAACTTGGCCGGGGTGGCTCGTTTCATTTTCCGCGTCGTCGGAAACGGGGGCGGC
>NZ_VIRG01000090.1 GCF_008107695.1 Stappia sp. BW2
CTCACCTTCAACAAGAACCTTCAGGATGAGTGCGCGGGCTTCGTCGCCGAACGCGGCATCGACGTGGACGCGCTCTTTACCCACGAGTTCCAGCTTGATCAGGCCGTCGAGGCCTACGCTCTCTTTGAGCAGCGGAAAATCGGCAAGGGCGTGCTCGTGTTCGATTAAGGGCGCTGTCACACCCGGCTTCGCGCCTACGTCGCGATCTTGCAAGCCTCTACTTGCAACGGACAATCTTCAATCTCGAGAGCGGTGTGCAGAGCGCCGCTCTCGCCGCGGGCACTTCCGTGCGAACTCTGGATAGAACTCAATGAAAATTGGATCACCAAAAGAGACCACCGAGCGAGAGGCTCGCGTGGCACTGACCTATTGCGCCATCTGAGGCTGGCAGACGCTGAACTCCCAATCTGTCGGATCGAAATCGGAGAAGCAGGTATCGCTCGTGAAACCT
>NZ_VIRG01000071.1 GCF_008107695.1 Stappia sp. BW2
TGTCCAGACTGCGAATAGGCACTTCACCACCGGCGTTGAAGCTGGCCTGCTCGCCGGAAAGCGTGGTGAGGTTGGGGTTCGCGAGCGTGCGCACCGCGCCTTTGGACTCGAGCGCCTCTATGATCAGGTCGACCTTGATGTTGCTGTCGATGACGCGCGTGATAAGCGCTCCGAAGGGCGCCGAGTTGGACAGGAGGCCGCTGAGCAGACCGCCCGGTCCGAGCACGACACCGTCCTCGTCAACGGCAGCAACACCGGTACCGGTACGGGTTGTGCCATCGCCGTTCCTGCTTTTGATCGACACGCCGAGGTCGCGGCCGGTGTTGCGCTTGGCTTCCAGCACGCGCACTTCCAAATTGACCTGCTGGCTGTCGTCGACGATGACGGAGTTGATGACGGCATCGGGTCCATATTGCTGCGCAACCGCCATGATCGCCGCCAGCGTAGCGCCATCTTTCACATGCCCGCCAAGCCTGACCCTGCCATTGACCGAGCCCACGAGACTGCAG
>NZ_VIRG01000092.1 GCF_008107695.1 Stappia sp. BW2
ATCAAAAAGCAGAGCATGATGTCGTCCGAAAACCGCTCACACTTTTCGGCATCATGCTCTAAAGCAAAAGGGGTCCGGCAAAGCCGAACCCCTCTCAAATCCTGCACAGCCGGTCTCGTTTCCGGCTGGTGGATAATCTCAGATCAGCTGTTGACGGCGTCCTTCAGGCCCTTGCCGGGCGTGAATTTCGGCACGTTGCGAGCCGGAATGTCGACTTCAGCGCCCGTCGACGGGTTACGGCCCTTCGTTGCGGCACGATGAGAAACGGTGAAGCTGCCGAAACCCGCGAGGCGAATGTCGCCCTTGTTCTTGAGTTCAGCCTGGACAACGTCGAAAACCGCGTCAACAGCGGAAGCCGCGTCAGACTTCGTCAGTCCTGCCTTTTCGGCTACTGCGGACACGAGTTCATTCTTGTTCATGTTTCCACCCCTTTCTAAATGGTATGAAACGACTCAAAAGTAAGCTAGGCGCAGAATAGGTTTCATCAGGCCCGCCGAAAACCCAAAAGCCCTGCAAATCAAGGAAAAGCAAGCGTCTACATGACGTTTTCACAAAAAAGGCTGACGTTTCCGCCAGCCATTTTCCGTGTTTTGCGCCAATGGGGCAGAGAGGTGTCAAC
>NZ_VIRG01000047.1 GCF_008107695.1 Stappia sp. BW2
GGCATTGCCAACTTATTCTGGTCGGCGAGCATTGTTCCCCGTTTGGGCGGATTTCAGGCGTTCATCTCAGCGGTGTAGTCTTCCCATATGCCGAATGCATCTGCCCTTGAATGCCGGTACGAGGCGGCCGACAGGGTGTACCGCCTCGGCCGGAAGATCGTGTTGATCTGGTCATGGGCGGACAAGAAGCGTTGAGCTTGCCGGGACGATTTGAACCGGCCCATAATCCTTTCCCGTTTCCGGGTCGGACGATGGGAATTCTCAATCCTGTTGTTCAGCCCCTTGTGAGCGCGATGATCGGCATCTGGAGCAAGGGCTCGAACCGGCTTGGTGTAGCTGCGCAGCTTGTCGGTCACCACGACCCTGGGCTCGCCGTATTGCGCGACCAGCGCACCGAAGAAACGTCTGGCAGCCTTGGCATTCCGTCGGGGCTGAACCAGGATATCGAGCACATCTCCATCACCGTCAATTGCCCGCCAGAGCCAGTATTTTACTCCGCCAATGACGATCACGGCTTCATCCAGATGCCATTTGCTGTTGGGCTTTGGTCTGTCCCGGCGAATGCAGCACGCGAAATGCCGGCCAAACCG
>NZ_VIRG01000094.1 GCF_008107695.1 Stappia sp. BW2
GTCGTCGCCTGTTGGCTTGTATCCCGCTATTTTGCCATAAGGCGGCGGACATCACCTAATCACTACCACGTAATTGCTCAGGAATGGCACAAATTTGTCAATTTTCCAGTCCGGCGAGAATTTTCAGTTATGATTGTGATACTTACTTATAAAAGGAGCATCCATGCTTTCAATTGCGAGGCGCACCGCGGCAGGCGCCGCCCTGTTGCTTATCATGCCGCTTGCCGTATGGGTATCAGGCTGGCAGTGGCAGCCAGGACATCAGGTCTGGTGGCTAAAAACGCTATTCTGGATAACGGAAACCGTGACCAAACCCTGGGGCGTTATCACGCATGTGATTCTTTGTGGATGGTTCTTATGGTGCCTGCGATTTCGCCTGCGCGCCGCCATTATGCTGTTTGCGATTCTCGGTGGGGCGATTATCGTCGGGCAGGGCGTGAAGTCATGGGTAAAGGAGCGCGTACAGGAGCCGCGGCCATTTGTGGTCTGGCTTGAAAAAACGCACCATATTCCCGTCGATGAGTTCTACACTTTAAAGCGTACAGAACGCGGACATTT
>NZ_VIRG01000036.1 GCF_008107695.1 Stappia sp. BW2
TTTTTTGTTATTCGCACAACGGCATCCAGGTTCTTAAACTCACAAGGACACCGATAGCTGGACTCCAGTCCCACACAAACAAGCAAAAACTCACAGCGAATCCTTGTCGGTCGGAGCTCACGGCGCATGTCCAACGTAAACTCGCGAAAAATTGGCTAAACAAACAAAGGCCCACAGGAATCAACCAGCGGGCCATTTGGGTGTTGATGGGCCGAAAAGCTAAGTCGTCTCACCAAGGACTTGAAAGAGTGTCGCCACCATTTGGTCGATCATCTCGTCTTCAACGATCAACGGTGGGGAAAGGGCGATGATGTCGCCGGTTACTCGGATCAGGAGGCCAGCTTCGAAGCATTTGACGAAAACTTCGTAGGCGCGCTGTCCGGGGGCGTCGTCACGGGATTCCAGTTCGATTCCGGCGATAACGCCTATGGTTCGGATGTCCTTGACGTGTTTTGCGTCTTTGAGGCTGTGCATCCGGTCTTCCCAGGTGCCGGAAATCGCGGCGCCACGGGTCAAGAGACCTTGCTTTTCATAGATTTCGAGCGTTGCGAGGCCGGCGGCGCAGGCGGTGGGATGGCCCGAGTAGGTGTAGCCGTGGAAGAGTTCGATTGTTTCTTCCGTACCGCCCATGAAGGCCTCATGGATGGCATCCTGGGCGAACACCGCCCCCATGGGGATGACGCCGTTGGTGAGACCCTTGGCCGTGGTGAAGAGATCTGGTTTCACACCGAAAAAGTCGGACGCGAAGGGGGCACCAAGGCGGCCGAAGCCGGTGATGACCTCGTCAAAGATCAGCAGAATGCCGTGACGGTCGCAGATGGCGCGCAGTCGTTCCAGATACCCTTTGGGCGGGATAAGCACGCCAGTGGAACCGGCAACCGGTTCGACAATGACCGCAGCGATTGTTTCCGCCCCATGAAGCGCGACGATCCGTTCCAGGTCGTCTGCAAGATGCGCGCCCCAGGCTGGCTGCCCCTTGCTGAAACTGTTGTGTTCGGGGGCATGGGTGTGCGGCAGGTGGTCGACCCCGGTCAGGAGGGACCCGAAGTGGCGGCGGTTGTTGACGATACCGCCGACGGAAATACCGCCGAAGCCCACGCCATGATAGCCGCGTTCCCGCCCAATCAGCCGCGTGCGGGACGCATCGCCCCGGGCCCGGTGATAGGCGAGCGCCATCTTCAATGCCGTGTCGACGGATTCGGATCCGGATCCGGTGAAGAACACGTGGTTGAACCCCTCCGGAGCGACCTGTTTCAGGCGCTCGGCAAATTCGAAAGCGATCGGATGGCCCATCTGGAAGGACGGCGCGTAGTCCAGTTCGGACAGCTGGCGGGCGACCGCATTGGTGATCTCTTCATGGCCGTGCCCGGCGTTGCAGCACCACAGGCCGGCAGTGCCGTCGAGAATGCTGCGGCTATCGTCGCTGCGGTAATGCATGCCCTTGGCGGACACCAGCATGCGCGGTGCCTGTTTGAACTGACGGTTCGCGGTAAAGGGCATCCAATAGGCGTCGAGCGCCTGGTTGGACCGAAAGTCTGTGTCGCTGCTGACGATGTTCATATACGCCTCCTTGGTCGGTCGCACTAGAAAGCACCGATTGTGAAGCGACGAACAGTCTGTTTCTTCTCTATATCAAGCCCTTGAAAAAACGGTGCTTCAGTGGGAAAGTGTTTACGATGGTAAACACACTAAACACCGATGACTTCTCACGTGATGTCGGATTGCGCCTAAGAGCGCTCCGTGCAGCACACGGATATTCGCAGCGGGAGTTGGCCAAACGGGCCGGTGTTACCAATGGCTTCATCTCCCAGATCGAGGCAGCCAAGATCAACACGTCCCTCAGTGCGTTGAAACGTGTTCTGGACGGGATACCCATCGGCCTGTCGGAGTTCTTCGCCTATGAACCGGAGCGGCAGGAGCAGGTGTTTTTCGGCGTGGACGAACTGACCGAAATCGGCAAGGGCAACATTTCCTACAAGCAGGTTGGCAACAGCCTGTTCGGTCACGACTTGCAGATGCTTTATGAGGTGTATGAGCCGGGCGCGGATACGGGGCGGGTCATGCTTAGCCACGAGGGCGAGGAGGCCGGTTTCGTCATCGAGGGCCGGCTTGAGGTCACCGTTGGCGAGCAGAGAAAGATCCTCGGTCCGGGGGATGCCTATCTCTTCAGGAGCACGACCCCGCATAGGTTCAAGGCGCTCCGGAACGAGCGGTGCGTCGTCGTCAGCGCCTGCACTCCACCGACGTTCTGAACCGAACTCTAGAACAGGCCAAGTTTCTTCGAATTGGCCTTCCATTGCACTAGTCGGTCAGCGGAAACCGTCTCGTTGGCCCTGGCGGCCACATCGACCATCAGGCTGAGCGCCGCCACAATGCCGATGATCGATTCCAGAAAAAGTCCCGTTCGGGAGGGGGCGTAGATGGCCGCGTCCGCGATCTCCCGGCTCCAGTGGCAATACTCGTCCGAGACAACGATGACCGACCGGCCTTGGCTTTTCGCCAGCCGGGCAAGCTTCACGGATTCTGACGCATAGGGAACGACATCCACCAGTATGAGGCAACTGGAGGCGGCGCTTTCTGGGCTTTGGTCGAGCCATTCTCCCAGCATGCTGTCGTGAGCGGACAGGAAATGGACATTCTTCCGCGCGAGTGCCAGCCGGCGGGCGAAGTCCTCGACCGTTCCACGGACCGACTGAAATCCTGTGGCGAAAATCGTCTCTGCGTCCGACAGCAGCCGGGTGACTTCATCCCAATTACTGCCCTGGGTCTGGTTGAACACATTGGTCAGGCCCTGCACCTCGGCCTCCAGTGTCTTGACGAACCGGACCGGAATGTCACCATCGGTGACGATGGAGGCGGTGGTGACGGAATAATGGTCGCGCAGAAGCTGCTTCAGCCCTTTCATCCCGTCGCACCCGAGACGGCGCAGCAACCGGCCCACTGTAACCTCGGAGACGCCGGCTTTTTCCGCGAGCGACTTGCCGGTTTCCAGCCCCAGAGATGAAATATTCAGACTGACAAATTGGGCAAGCCGGGCTTCCTGCTTGGGAAGCTTCGGCGTTTCATCCTGCAAGCGCTTGAGGAATTCATCGAATTTCGCTTGCGGGAAGGACGAGAAACCGGCTTCCATGTCAGCTCCCAAAATGACAGAAAAATAACATTTGACAGAAATGTCATAATTCAATCTCCTTTTGGACGCAAGCCCGTTCACCTCCCAGAAACGTGGCAGCAAACCAGAGGGTTCCATGACTAACAACACGCTGAAGAGAGTTGCCAAGGCAACACTTGCGGCAGCGGCACTGGTGGCTGTTGCCAGTGCTGCACAGGCCGAAGAAGAACTAAATCTCTACAACTGGGGCGACTACATCAATCCGCAGGTCCTGGCCAAATTCACCGAGGAGACAGGGATCAAGGTCAACCTGGATACCTACGGCTCCAACGAGGAAATGCTGGCGAAAATCCAGGCGGGCGCCACCGGCTACGATATCGTGTTCCCATCGGTCCACATGCACGACATCATGTTCCAGCTCGGCCTTCTGGAAAAGACAGACATCGGCAGCGACCCGGCTTTCAAGAACATCGATCCGCAGTTCATCCGCGCGAAGACCGATCCGGATGCAGAATATTGCCTGCCCTATGCCTGGGGAACCGTCGGCATCGTCTACAACAAGAAAAAGGTCGCCGAGATGACCGGCTGGGAAGACTTCTTTGCCCTGGCCGACAAGGGCGAGAAGATCATCCTGCTGGACGATCTGCGTGAGACGATTGGCATCGGTCACATCATGAAGGGCACGTCGGTCAATTCCACCGACGAAGACGAAATCAAGGCCGCCGCCGATTACATTCTGGAGCGCAAGAAGAACGTCACCGCCTTTACCTACGACAGCATTCCGCTGGTCCAGTCGGGCGATGTGGCGGCGGCCCATTGGTATGTCGGTGCGAATATCTTCGTGCAGCAGGCGCCGGATGTGCTTGCCTACGTCATCCCGAAGGAAGGCGCGACCATGTACCAGGAGGACATCTGCGTCCTCGCCAGTGCTCCGAACAAGGAAAACGCCAAGAAGTTCCTGCAGTTCTATCTTCAGCCGGAAATTGCCGCGCTGAACGTGCAGCAGCAAATGAACGGCACGCCCAACCTGCCGGCCCGGGAGCTTCTGCCGCCGGAAATCGCCAACAATGAAAGCATCTACCCACCTCAGGACGTGATGGAAAAGCTGCAGATCTTCGTGGACCTCGGCCGCGACCTGCAGCTTTACAACAGCGAATGGACACGCATCAAAACGGCTCAATGACGCCGGATGCGGATGATCGTCACGAAAAGACTGCGCGGCCATGGGCCGCGCACGTTGCTTGACGTTCCGAGGGGGTAGAATGCAAGGAATTTTAAGGATCGAAAACGCCTCCAAGAGCTTTCAGGCTCCCGAAGGCGGCGTTATTCGTGCACTGGACAACGTGTCCCTTACGGTGGCTCACAACGAGTTTCTGACGCTGCTTGGGCCATCGGGCTGCGGCAAGACCACGTTGCTGAGGGCAGTCAGCGGGTTCGAGGATCTCGACAGCGGCGAGATCTACATAGATGGCCAGCCTGTGTCGGATCAGCCGGCGCACAAGCGGCCGGTCAACACCGTCTTTCAAAGATATGCCCTGTTCCCGCATCTGACGGTGGAACGGAACGTGGCCTACAGTCTCGAAGTGCGAGGCATCGCCAAAGCGGAGATCAGGGAGCGTGTCGGCAACATGCTCGAGCTTGTCGGCCTTGCCGGTATGGGCGCCCGCAAGATCGGCCAGCTTTCCGGCGGGCAGCAACAGCGGGTGGCGCTGGCAAGGTCACTGGTTGCCCAGCCGAAAATTCTGCTGCTGGACGAACCTCTGTCGGCCCTCGACAAGAACCTGCGCCACAAGATGCAGCAGGAATTGAAAATCCTGCAGCACGAACTCGGCATCTCCTTCATTTTCGTGACCCACGATCAGGAAGAAGCGCTGGTGATGTCGGACCGGATCGCGGTGTTGAACGGTGGCACCATCCAGCAGCTTGACGCCCCCGAGGAGCTGTACCGCCGCCCCGGGAACGAGTTTGTCGCCCGATTCATCGGGGAGAGCAATCTTCTGGATGCCACGGTGGTTTCGGTTGAGGGCGCAAGCTGCGATGTCGTCCTGACCGACGGCACGGTCATACGCGATTGCCCGGTGAACGGCCTGAAGCAGGGCGATCCGGCAAAGGTGCTGATCCGGCCGGAAAACCTCGTCGAGAGCGTTGGGCAAAGCAGTGCTGACGAGCGGGCTGGGCACGAGATCTCGGGCACGGTCAGCGAGAGTTTCTTCGCCGGAACCGACTATCATCTTGTCCTGGCGTGCCAGGGGCTGCCGCCCGTCCGGGCGTCGCTTCGGGCAGGGCCTGGCACGTCGCATCACACGATCGGCGAACAGACCTCGCTGTTCGTACCGCATGATGCCGTGCACCTAATTCCGGAACGGGGAGCGCCGGCATGAGCAAGGCGCGCCGCACATTGGAAAACAGGCGCAGGTTGACGCTGTTCGGCCTGCTGCTGCCGCCGTCCGCCTTCCTCGCGATTTTCTTCCTCGGGCCGCTCGCCATCATGATCGTCTATTCCTGGCTCACGCCGGGACTTTACGGCGGCGTTGAATGGAAGTTCTTTCACCTGAACTACGGGCGCATTCTGGGCTGGGCAGACACCAAATACGAACGCTTCGATCCGGTCTATTTCGAGATCTTCCTGCGTTCGGTGAAGCTCGCCGCAACGACTGTTCTCCTCAGCCTCATCCTTTGTTATCCGGTCGCCTTCTGGGTGTCGCGCATGCCGGAGAAACGCAAGAACCTGGTTATCTTCCTGATCACGCTGCCGTTTTTCATCAGCCTGATCGTACGCCTGTTCGCCTGGGTCCTGATCCTGCGGCCGACCGGTTTCTTCAATCAGGCGCTGATGGGGCTTGGGCTGATCGATGAGCCGCTGGAAATCATCTTCACCGGAACTGCGGTCGTCATCGGCATGGTCTATGTATTCGTGCCGTTCATGTTCCTGCCGCTTTATGCCAGCATCGAAAAGCTGGACCTCAGCCTGATCGAAGCCTCGCAGGACCTGGGCGCCAACCGGATTCAGACGTTCTTTCGCGTCATCCTGCCGATGACCCTGCCGGGCATCGTCGGGGGTTCGATCATCGTTTTCATCCCGAGCCTCGGCAACTTCATCGGGCCATCGCTTCTGGGCGGGGCAAAGGTAGTCATGATCGGCAACCTGATCGAGCAGCAATTCCTTTCGGCGCGCAACTGGCCCTTCGGAGCGGCGCTCGGAATGATGGTCATGGCCGCCGTGCTGGTCCTGCTGCTCTACTACATCCGCATCGTCACACGTGAAGAGCGGCAGGCGGACGGGCCGAACGTGGCAGAGGAGGTCGCGGCATGAGGCGCAAGATGTCCTGGCGAAACCTGTTCCTGTCGGTCTACGGATGGCTGTTTCTGGTCTTCATCTATGTGCCGATCCTGTTGATCACGGTGTTCTCGTTCAACTCCAACCCGGTCAACATGATGATCTGGCAGGGGTTCACCTTCGACTGGTACAGGACGATCTTCGGCTTCCCGACGGAGCTGAACGAGCTGACGCTATATGTGGAATCCACGGACCAGCTCTATCACGCGGTTCTGAACAGCCTGACGGTGGCCCTGATCACCACGGCGGTGTCGACGGTGCTCGGCACGTCGGTCGCGCTGGCGGTTGCCCGCTTCAGGTTTCGTCTCAAGAACTTTTACCGGGCCTTGATGTTCATGCCGATGATCATGCCCGACATCATCCTCGGCATCGCGCTGCTGATCTTCTTCGTGTCCTTCGGCTTCGGGCTGGGTCTGCACACGATCATCATCGGCCACTGCACTTTCCTCAGCAGCTATGTGTTCATCGTGGTCAGCGCGCGCATCTCGGATATGGACGACAGTCTGGAAGAGGCGTCGGCGGATCTGGGGGCGGACGGCTGGACGACGTTCAAACGGGTGACCCTGCCGTTGATCGCACCAGGGGTTATCGGCGGCGCCATGCTCGCCTTCATCATCTCGATGGACGATCTGGTGATCACCTATTTCATCTCCGGCGTCGATTCCACCACGCTGCCCGTGCACATCTACGGGATGCTGCGCAGGGGCATCAAACCGGAAATCAATGCTATCGCCACGGTCATGCTGGCGTTCTCCTTCATCATCGCCTCCGTAGGCCTCTACATGCGGTCCCGCAAGAAATGACGCAGAAACTCAAGTCCAAACGTGCCCGCGATCTGGGGCTGCCCTTGCCGGGCACGCCGGGTCCGCATAACGCGATTACCGATGTTGAAGGTGTGCTCGTCGGCTACGAGACGCTGTCCTCACGCAAGACACCCGCGCTGGAGACCAACGGCCTTCCGGTGCAGACCGGCGTAACGGCAATCCTGCCCCGGGGCCGTTTGTCGACACCGCGTCCCGTGTGGGCAGGGCTGCATGCGCTGAATGGCAATGGTGAAATGACCGGCAGCCACTGGATCAAGGACGCGGGCTATTTCACCGGCCCGATCCTGATCACCAACACGCACAGCGTGGGCGCCGTGCATGAGGCCGCCGTGCGCTGGATGGTCGATACCTACCGCGATGCCTGGCAGAACAATCATCTGTGGGCCATGCCGGTTGTTGCGGAAACCTATGACGGTGTCCTGAACGATATCAACGGCCTGCATGTGCGGCCGGAACACGCGGCAAAAGCCCTTGAAAATGCAACATCAGAGCCTCCCGCCGAAGGCAATGTCGGCGGCGGTGCGGGCATGATCTGTTACGAGTTCAAGGGTGGAACCGGCACCGCCTCGCGGCGTGTCGAAGCGGGTGGAAAAACCCATACGCTCGGTGTTCTTGTGCAGGCAAACCACGGTGTTCGGCCATGGCTCAAGGTGCTGGGACAGCCGGTAGGCGAGAAAATGACGGAGAACCGGATACCCGGCTTTAATGCGGAGCGAGGGTCGATCATCGTCATCATCGCAACGGATCTGCCGCTGCTGCCGTGCCAGCTTGACCGCCTGGCCCGCCGCGCGACGATTGGCATTGGCCGGGGCGGCACACCCGGCGGCAACAATTCCGGCGACATCTTCCTTGCCTTCAGCACCGCCAATGAAATGGATTTGCCGCAGCTCAGCGGACCGTGGAAATCCATGGTGTCCCTGAACGACGATCTGCTCGATCCGGTCTATATGGCCGCTGTGGAAGCGGTCGAGGAGGCTGTCCTCAACGCCATGCTGGCGGCTGAAGACACGCCGACGGCTCGTCCATCCGGGTCGGTTTGCCGGGCGATCGACGCGGAAGCCCTCAAGAAGCTTCTCGCATAGCTCAGACAAGAACCCACCGGTGCCAATGCCTGCAAGGCACCGGCGGGTTGATTTCTGTCTTTATCGGCCGATGGCGTAGGCCTGCATCAGGCGCGGTGTTGCCGCTGCCTTCAGAACGCCGTCTGCGCTGCGTTTGGCAGCGGTCAGCCGCCCGATGGTCCAGTTGCCGGAAACCTCCACCGAATGCCCGCGGGTCCGAAGCAGATTGATCGTCTCGGCGCTGAAATTGCCTTCGGCCATCACGTGCCCCGGCTGGCGCTGGCGCGGGTGGAAGGAGGTCGGGAAATGGGTGGTGTGGAACAGCGGCAGGTCGATGGCTTCCTGCAGGTTGAGACCGTGATGCACAAGCCGCAGGAACAGGGAGAGCTGCCACTGGTCCTGCTGGTCGCCGCCGGGTGTACCGAACACCATCGTCGGGCGGCCTTCATGGAAGGCGAGGCTCGGTGTCAGCGTGGTGCGCGGACGTTTGCCGGGTGCCAGGCTTGTGGGCAGACCGTCTTCCAGCCAGAACATCTGCGCCCGTGAATTCAGGCAGAAGCCAAGTGAGGGTATGATCGGCGAGGACTGCAGCCAGCCGCCGGACGGGGTTGCGGCAACCATGTTGCCCCAACGGTCGATGATGTCGAGATGAACCGTGTCGCCCCGCCGCTCGGAAAGATGCGCCATCGTCGGTTCGTAAATACCTGTGTTGGCTATCCCGGCGCGTTCGATCACGGCCATGTTGGCCGCCACCTGGTCCTCGAAGCCCGGAAGGACGCCGGGGCGCAGGTCGAAGGAGGCGGTATCGGAAATCAGCTTGCGCCGCGCGTCGTTATAATCGTCCGACAACAGCGCGCTCATCGGAACGTCAACAAAGGCCGGGTCGCCGTAATAGACCTCGCGGTCCGCATAGGCGAGCTTCATGGCTTCCGTCACATGGTGGACGAAGTCAGCCCCGGCCGGATCCATCGCCCCGATGTCGAAGCCTTTCAACAGAGCCAGCGCCTGCAGCAGCACGGGTCCCTGTCCCCACGGGCCGGTCTTGGCAACGGTCCAGTCGTGATAGTCGCTCAACAGCGGATCTTCGTAAGTCGCGCTCCAGTTCGCCAGGTCGTCGGCGGTCAGGACACCCTTGTGTTTGGAGCCCGAGCCATCCATCACCTCGGTCTTTTCCAGGAAGGCGGCGATCTCTTCGGCAATGAAGCCGCGGTAGAAACAGTCGCGTGCCGCGTCGATCTGCGCCTCGCGTCCACTTTGGCTTTCCGCGTCGCTCAAAAGCCGCGTCCAGGTTTGCGCGAGAACCGGGTTCTTGAACATCTCGCCGGCTTCCGGCACGTTTCCGCCCGGCACCCAGGTCTCGAAGGACGTCGGCCACTCGGTCTGGAAAAAGTCCTTCAACCCGCCGATGGTCGCCGCGGCACCCGGCAGCATCGGCTGGCCGTTTTCAGCGTAGTAGATCGCAGGCTCCAGCACATCGCGCAGGCTCAAGGTGCCATGGTCGCGCAGCATCAGCATCCAGCCGTCGAAAGCGCCCGGAATGACGGTCGACAGCAGGCCGTTGCCCGGAATGAGATCCAGGCCTTCCGCCTTGTAATGCTCGATTGTGGCTCCCGCCGGGGCAGGGCCCTGGCCGCAGACGACCTTGGTTTCGCCGGTACCGGCCTTGTGAAAGATCACCGGCAGATCGCCGGCCGGACCGTTCAGATGCGGTTCCAGAACCTGCAGCACAAGTCCGGTCGCAACGGCGGCATCGAAGGCATTGCCGCCTTTTTCCAGGATGCTCATGCCGACGGCGCTTGCGATCCAGTGAGTGGAGGTGACGACACCGAAGGTGCCGGTGATTTCGGGGCGGGTGGTAAAAGTCGGCATGAGTTACTCTTTGGGTTTTAAAAAACGGATCAGCTCTCGCGCGGGTCGAGGGCATCGCGCAGGCCATCGCCCAGCAGGTTGAAACCGAGAACGACCAGAAAGATCGCCGCACCCGGCCACCAGGCCATCCAGGGTGCCTGGGTCATGAAGTTCTTGGCGACGTTCAGCATGGAGCCCCAGCTTGGGGCGGGGGCTTGCTGACCGAGGCCGAGGAAGGAAAGGCTTGCTTCGGCGATGATCGCGGTCGCGACCGTCAGCGTCGCCTGAACCAGAACCGGTGCGAACACGTTGGGCAGGATGTAGCGGGACATGATCGCAACATGGCTGAGCCCGATGGCCCGGGCCCCTTCGACATAGTCTTCCGTCTTGACCGACAGCACCTGTCCGCGTGTCAGACGCACGAAGATCGGCATGGCCGAAAGCCCGATGGCAATCATGGCGTTGGTCAGGCTCGGCCCCAGAAAGGCGGCAAGCGCGATGGCCAGAATGAGGAAGGGCGTTGCAAGCAGTGCATCTGTGACCCGGGAGATCGCCTGATCGGTCCAGCCGCCGAAGTAACCCGACAGAAGACCGAAGGGTACGCCGATCAAGACAGCGATCAACACCGACACGACACCGGCCATCAGCGAGGCCTGAGCCCCCCAGATCATGCGCGAGAGGATATCCCGGCCAATCTCGTCGGTGCCAAGCCAGTGGGCGGCGGACGGCGCCTTGCGCACCGCGCCCCAGTCGGTTGCGAGCGGATCCGCAATGGGCAGCACGGGCGCGGCGACGGCAATGCCGATGAAAAAGGCGACGATGATGAAACCGAAAAGCGCGCTCTTGTTGGCCTTCAGCTTTTTCCAGGCGCGGCTTTCGAGGCGGATTGTTTCCTCGGCCGGATCTGCGGCGGTGGTCACGGCGCTCACAGGCTGCTCCTCATACGCGGGTTGAGAAGGAAATAGAGGACGTCGGCGATCAGGTTCATCAGGATGAAACCGGCGGCCGTGCACATGACGACACCCTGCACGACAGCGTAGTCACGGGTGAAAACGGCATCCACGATAAGCTTGCCGAAGCCGGGGATGGTGAAGATCTGTTCCGTCAGCACCGCGCCGGCGAGCAATTCGCCGAAGA
Source organism: Stappia sp. BW2 (assembly GCF_008107695.1). Classification (GTDB taxonomy): domain Bacteria; phylum Pseudomonadota; class Alphaproteobacteria; order Rhizobiales; family Stappiaceae; genus Roseibium. The sequence continues at coordinate 11,317 of NZ_VIRG01000036.1, forward strand.
GCAGGGCGCTAAGGGTTACGATAGGCAGCAGGGCGTTGCGGAAGGCGTGTTTCAGGATGACCACGTTTTCCAGAAGGCCCTTGGCGCGGGCCGTGCGGACATAATCGGCCTTCAGCACGCCCAGCATTGCCGAGCGCGTGTGGCGCATCAAGGTGGCGGCCAGCGCCGTGCCCAGCACAAAGGCGGGCATGATCATCGTCTGGAGTGACTTCAGCGGATCGACGAAGGGCGATTCATAGCCTGACGCCGGCAGCCATCCCAATTGGACGGAGACCAGCATGATCAGCATGATACCAAGCCAGAAATTCGGGATGGACAGACCGGACAGCGCCACGAAATTGGCGATGTAGTCGATGGCGGTGCCCTTGCGCACCGCGGACAGGATGCCGGCGGGAATGCCGATCGCAAACGCGATGATCATTGCCATCACGGCAAGCTGGATCGTGACCGGCAGCTTGTCGGCAATGAGCTCCGTCACCGGCAGATTGGTTCGCAGCGAAATGCCGAGGTCGCCCTGCAGCATGGCCTTCATCCAGTAGAAATACTGGTAGATGATCGGGTCGTTGAGCCGGTATTTCTCGCGAATGAACTCCAGCACAGCCGGATCGCGTTCTTCACCGGCAAGCACGAGTGCCGGGTCGCCGGGCAGCAGTTTCTGCAGCACGAAGACGAAGATCGAGACCAGAATGAGCGTAGGGATGGCGATGACCAGCCGGCGCGCGATGTAGGACAGCATTCGGGCAAAATCCGTTTAAGACGGGGCCCGGCCTGCGCCGGGTCCCGTCATCGGTGGGGTTACTTGAACTTGACGTTCTCGAGGCGGATCATGCCGTCCGGATAGGCGGTGAAGCCGTCCAGCTTGCCGGACAGCGCCCAGATCCAGGTCGGGTGGTAGAGATAGATGATCGGCAGTTCCTTGATCAGAATATCCCGTGCCTCGTCATATTTTGCCTTGCGCGTGGCGGTGTCGTTGCTCTGCCGTGCTTCGTCCAGCAGCTTGTCGACTTCGGGAATGCAGACCTTGGAATCGTTGATCCCGCCCTTGCAGGTCATGAACTGGTGGATGTTGCCGTCCGGATCGACACGGCCCGACCAGCCCACCTGGCTTGCCTGGTAGTTGCCGGCAGACTGATCCGCCAGCAGGCTGGCGAATTCCATCGACTTCAGTTTGACGTTGAAACCGGCTTCCGCCGCCATCGACTGAACAACCTGCATCATCTGGGTCTGCACAGGGTTGTTGGCTACCTGCACCTCGACATCGAGGCTGTCATAGCCGGCTTCCTTGAGCAGGGCCTTTGCCTTTTCGACATCACGGGCCGGGACGGGATAGTCCTTGTCAAACCAGGGGCTTGTCGGCGGGAACGGCTGATTGCCGGGGGCAAACGCACCTTCGAAGACAACCTGGTTGATCGCGTCACGGTCGAGCGAGAGGCTGAAGGCCTGACGGATCTTCGGGTCGTTGCCGAAGGGGTTGTCACCCTTTTCGCCGTTGTTGATGTTCACCGTGATGCCCTGGTAGCCCAGGCTGACGGCTTCGGCGAAGCCGAGGGAGTCGTCGCCCTTGACCGAGGCAACGTCAGTTGCCGCGAGGCGTTCCAGCATGTCGATGTCGCCGGAGCGCAGGTTGGCAAGACGCACGGTGGTGTCGGGGATCGGCAGGAAGGTCACCGTGTCGAAGTTGATGGCGTCCTTGTTCCAGTAGTCATCGAACTTGGACAGGACGATCCGGTCCTGCTGGACACGCTCGACAAACTTGAAGGGGCCGGAGCAGACCGGATTGTTGCCGAAGTCGGCACCGGCTGCCTCGGCGGCGGTCGGCGACAGCATCATGCCCGCGCGGTCGGCAAACTGGGCGAGCAGCGTCGCGTCCGGTGCAGTCAAGGTGAACTTGACCTGAAGCGGGCCGGAAACCTCCACGCTTTCGATGGACTTGACCTCGCTCTTGCGGCGGCTTTCCGGCAGGTTCTTCGAGCGTTCGATGTTGGCCTTCACGGCTTCCGCGTCAAAGGGGGTGCCATCGTGGAAGGTCACGCCTTCGCGCAGGTCCATGGTCAGGACCTTGCCGTCGTCGGACCAGCTCCAGCCGGTGGCCAGCTGCGGGATGGTTTCCAGATCCGGAGTGATGTCGACCAGCTTGTCGCACAGCGACGTGTAGACGATACGGCCGACAAAGGTCCGGGACTGATCGGGATCCAGCACATCGGCGTCGTCCTGCAGGCCGATGCGAAGATCGGCGGCGTGGGCGGCCGTTGCCAGGGTTGTTGCGCTGAGCAGCAGCGCGGCAAGGAAATGCTTACGCATGTTGGTTCTCCTATCGAAAGGGCTCGATTTAAGGTCTTGTGGCCGTCGTTGGCTCTTGTTGTTGGCTACGGGTTCGGAACAGCGCGAAGCGCTTTTCCGCATTGGGGCTCCTTGGCGGTTCCTGAACCGGGGACTGGTCAGCGTCCGCGATTTTTTCCCAGTGATGGCAGGCAACGGTTCTGTCTCCTGCAATGGTTGCAGGTGCCGGTTTTTCCTGGCTGCAAAGATCGGTTGCATGCGGACAGCGCGGATGAAAGCGGCAGCCCGAGGGAGGATCGAGCGGTGAGGGCACGTCTCCCGAAAGGGCGGCTTTCATCGACCTGCCGTGCGGCGAGGCAATCGGGATCGCGCGCATCAGGGCCTGTGTGTAGGGATGCAGAGGCTTGTCGAACAGCGCGTCATTGGGGGCCAGCTCGACGATTTCACCCAGATACATGACCGCCACCCGGTCGCTCATGTGGCGGATAACCGCCAGGTCGTGGGCAATCAGGATCAGCGTCAGGTCGAATTCCGACTTCAGGTCTTCCAGAAGATTGATGACCTGGGCCTGCACCGAAACATCCAGCGCCGAGACGGGTTCATCGCCGACGATCACCTTGGGGCCGCTGGCCAGCGCTCGGGCGATGCCGATGCGCTGACGCTGGCCGCCGGAAAACTCGTGCGGATAGCGATTGGCGAAGGCGGGACGAAGCCCGACCCTGTTCAGGAGTTCAGCGACCTTCTGCCGGCGTTCGGCACGCGAAAGCGTCGTGTGGACCTTCATCGGTTCCTCGATCAGCGCACCGACGCTCATGCGTGGATTGAGCGAGGAGAACGGGTCCTGGAAAATGAATTGCAGATCCTTCCGCAAGTGGCGCATTTCCTGTTCGGAAAGGGCGGATATGTCGTTGCCGTCATAAAGAACTGCGCCGTCCGAAGGGGTCAGCAGGCGGACCAGAAGGCGGGCCAGCGTGGACTTGCCACAACCGCTTTCCCCGACGATGGAGAAGGTTTCTCCGCGCTTGATGTCCAGCGACACGCCATTGACGGCACTGACCGAGGTTGCCGGTTTGAACAGGCTCTTGCGGCCGCCGAACCTCTTGGTGACGGCGCGTGTCTCGATGATCTTGTCCCGGGTTGTCAGGCTCATCCTGCAGCCTCCGCAAATGCGCTTTCCAGCGGTGCATAGTGACAGGCCGCCTCGTGGGCGGGGCCGAGTTCGACAAGCGGCGGTACGCTGTCGCAACGGGCTCCTGCAAAGGGACAACGAGGCGAGAACCGGCATCCATTCGGCATGTTGTCGATGGTGGGAACCATGCCGCCGATGGTTGCCAGCTTGCCGGAGCGCGGGCCGACCGACGGGACGGAGCTCATCAGGCCGATGGTGTAGGGGTGCTGCGGATCGTCGAAAATCGCAGAAACCGGGCCGTCCTCCACCGCACGTCCGGCGTACATTACACACACGCGGTCGGCGATTTCGGCAACGACACCCAGATCGTGCGTGATCATGATCAATGCCGTTCCGCTCTCCTTCTGCAGGTCCTCGATCAGGTCGATGATCTGGGCCTGAATGGTGACGTCGAGAGCGGTGGTGGGCTCGTCGGCAATCAGCAGGACCGGATCGTTGGCAAGCGCCATGGCGATCATCACCCGCTGGCGCATGCCGCCCGAAAGCTCATGCGGGTAATCGTCCAGCCGGCTGGAAGCAGCCGGGATCTTCACCCGTTCCAGCATTTCCTGCGCCCGTGCGCGGGCTTCGGCCCGGCTCACCGGGCGATGACGCAGCACAATTTCCGCAATCTGGTCGCCGATCCGGTAAGACGGATTGAGCGAGGTCATCGGCTCCTGGAAGATCATGGAAATGCGGTCGCCGCGCAGGTCTGCCAGAGCCCGTTGCGGCAGCGCCAGCAGATCCTGTCCGCCAAAGGTGGCCGTTCCGGACATGACTCTGGCAACGCCCTTCGGCAGCAGGCCCATCAGCGACAAGGCTGTAACCGACTTGCCGCACCCGCTCTCTCCGACGATGCACAGGGTTTCCCCCGGACGGACGGCAAAGGACAGACCATCGACGATATTGGCCGGAGCGCCCTTGAAACGGAGCGAGAGGTCCTGAACCTCCAGGACCGGGGCGCTCGACGGAGCTTCAGTCGGCATCGGCCGCCTCGCTTGCACTCTGGAACAGGAGACGCTCTTGCAGCGCCAGCAGGTGGGCACGCATGGTTTTTTCCGCAGTGATGGGGTCCCGGTTGGCAATGGCTGCGATGATGTCGACATGCTGCGACCGGTAGAGCGTCAGGGCATCGTCGGTTCTCAGCGCTTCGCGCACGTGGCGCCAGGCGGTATCCTGCCGAACCCGGTCAACGACATCGAACAGGGCCAGGAACAGGGTGTTGCGGGCAGCCCGTGCGATGGCCCGGTGCAGGGCACTGTCCCACAGTTCGCGGCTGTCCATGTCTTCCGCCTTGCCGACGCGGTCGGCGAGGTCGCTCATGGCAGCGATATCGGAAGGGGCTGCCCGCAGGGCCGCCAGACGGGCCAGCACGGGCTCTATCTGCAGCCGGACTTCCATCACCTCGAGCATGTTGGAGTTTTCGTGCAGCGACAGGATCTGTTTTTCCGGTTGGGCCGGTTCACTGCCGATAAAGGTCCCCGCGCCCTGCCGGCGCCAGATCTTGCCCTCGGTTTCCAGCACCTCCAACGCGCGGCGCACTGCCCTTCGGCCAACGCCGATGGTTTCGGACAGCTCGCGCTCGGTGGGAAGCTGCTCCGCCCCCTCCGCCGTGAGCTGGTCCACGATGATGCGAAGGCGTTCCAGAGCCATGCTGGAGTTACGCTGCGAAGGTTTCTCGGTGCCGCTCATGCCATACCAATACGAACCAATTTGAATTGGTCACATTATTGGCGCGATATTTTTCGCGATGCAAGCCGGACTTTTTGCCGTGACAGGTCTGATGTCAGCTTGGGCCCATTCCTGGAGAGGCCGGAAATTGCAAGGGTTCCGTGAGATGAAAATCAAATAAGTATCTGTAAAATAAATGAAAAAATAACAGACAGTGATGGCATCGGCACCTTTGCCAAGCAATGCCTCGAAGCTTCTGCCTGAAATTTGTGCTAGGGAACAAATTTTAATCGGTTCCGCGACTTTCGTCGGGTTATCTCCTTTCGTGAAACTTTGTGCTCTCCATACAGTCTGAAGGGGTCGATTGTTGCTCGTTTGGGTGGCGAATTTGTCATTCTTTTCAAGAGAAGGAGCGGATTTTGAAGCGTTGACTCTCGTTTGGCGTATGCGTCAAAATTGGTTCACCTGAGGCTGCTTGCCGCTGCAGTCGCTTGTGGCGAAATTTTATGCGTGGCTGATGTTTGAGCTTTGCGGCGATTGACAAGAATTTTTTCTTCGGCAATCCTGATCTCGAAATAGCGGCAATCGTTCAGCCGCACGGCAATTGCGCCCCGATCTGTCGCAGGTAGTCACCTGCGGGTCGGGGTTTTTTTATGTTCAGCCCCCACGGTTCACATCGTTCGGCTGAAGGGCAGGGTAATACATGGCCTTTGGTGAAATACCGGTTGGCGTTCTGTTTTCGAAATCCGGTTCCTATGCCGCGATCGGGCAGGAAGGCTATTGGGGCGCCCGGATCGCCATTGACGAAATAAATGCGTCCGGCCTGTTCGATTTCCGCTTCCTGCGTGTGGATGGAGACCCCAGGGGATCTACCGAAAACTACGCCGTGGAAGCCGAACGAATGATGCGCGAGGCCGGTTGCCGGCATATCGTCGGCACCCAGACCTCGTCCTCCCGCAAGGAAGTGCTGCCGGTGATGGAGCGTGGCCGCGGGCTGCTCTGGTACACCACGCCTTACGAAGGCTTCGAAAGCCATGACCGCGTGGTCTATACCGGCGCCTGCCCGAACCAGGGCGTGGTCCCGCTTTTCCGCCACATCGTTCCGGAATCCGGCCGCCGGGCGTTCCTGCTCGGGTCCAACTACATCTGGGGCTGGGAAACCAACCGCATCGCCCGCGAGCTTCTGGCCGGATGCAACGGCGACGTTCTGGGCGAACGCTATGTTGCCATCGGCGACGAGAACATCGACCATCTGATTGTTGAAATCCGCGAAAAACGCCCGGATTTCATCTTCAACAATCTGATCGGTGAAAGCAGCTACGCCTTCCTGCGCGCCATGAAACGGCTTGCGAAGGAAGATCCCGCCTTTGCGCCGAACCGCTGCCCGATCCTCAGCTGCAATCTGACCGAAGCCGAACTGCCCATCCTAGGGGCGGCTGCGGAAGGGCTTGTGTCCACCTCGACCTATTTCGAGACGCTGGACACACCGGAAAACGAGGATTTCCTCAGCCGTCTGGAAGGCCTGCGCGGACCGGAGGCGTCGATCTCGTCCATGTTCGTCGGCCCATATGAGGCTGTCTGGCTGCTTGCCCGCGCCATCGAGGCCTGCGGCTCGGATGCACCGGATCATGTTCTGTCGGAATTGTGCCGCCGGCCGCATCGCACGCCGTTGCGCGACATCCGCATCGATCCGCAAACGCAGCACGCCTATCTGCAGCCGCTGATCGCAGTGGTGGAAACCACCGGTCCGGAGCGGCTTCGTTCCCGGTTCAGGATCATCGAAAAGACGTCCGGGCCGTTGGCTCCGGACCCCTATCTCGTTCACTATGATCCGCTGGAAAGCGGCGCCGGGGCCTCCGGGGACGCACCGGTTCCGGACAACGGCAATGCGCCGGGATTGAGGCTGGTGTCGTCATGAGCAGCCTGTTCCGCACCCCCAGTTTCCGCGGTTGGTCCGCAATGGTCCTGCACAAGCCCCATTCCGACAGGGATGCCGTCTGCCGCCAGCTGGACCGTCTGGGCATCGCGACGTCTACCGCCTGGCCGGAACTTCCGGAAGACGCCCGGCGGGCCGATCTGGTGATCTTCGAGGCCGATGCAGGCCACGACGCCCAGTTTCCCTGGCCGGTGGAAGAGCACCCGATGCCGATGATCGCGCTGATGGGCAGCGAGGCTCCGGGCCGCGTCGAATGGGCCATCCGGCGCGGTGCCATTGCTCATCTGAGCAAGCCCATCGCATCGAGCGGCGTTTACGGGGCGCTCGTCGTGGCCACGCGAACCTTTGCCATGCGCCGAGCATCGGAAGACAGGATCGCGAAACTGGAAGCCCGCCTCGCCTGTCGGCCTCAGGTGGCCGAAGCCATCATCCTGCTCATGCAGCACCAGGGGGGCGACGCTGAAACCGCCTACAAGCTGCTGCAGGACATGGCGATGGCAAGCCGGCAAACCATGGAAGACGTCGCGCTCGATCTGCTGGCGCGCTCAGGAGGGCAGAATGCCGGCCGACGTGAAGCCTGAAGCAATGCCGGATACCGTGCAAGCTGCCGCAACCGAAACGCCCAAAGGCGTCTGGCGCCGTCTCCTGCAAAGGAAACTGGCCGTAGTCGCTCTGGTTCTGGTCGGCGTGATTGTTGGCGCCGCTGTCTTCGCCCCCTTTGTCGCGCCTTACGATCCGGCGGAACAGTTCTTCGAAGGCCTGACCCTGGAAGGCGCGCCCTTGCCACCGAACGAAACCTTCTGGTTGGGCACCGATCTGCTCGGGCGGGATCTTCTGTCACGTCTGATCTACGGCGCGCAAACCTCGCTGATTATCGGGATCGTCGCCAATGGGATCGCCGTTGCGGTGGGGGCCTTTGTCGGCATTCTCGCCGGTTTTTTCCGGGGCTGGGTGGGAACGGTGCTGATGCGCTTCACCGATCTGATGATGGCCTTCCCGGCGCTGCTGCTCGCGATCACGCTGGCGGCGCTGTTCCGGCCCTCGCTCTGGATCGTTGCCATGGTGATCGCCATGGTCAACTGGGTACAGATGGCGCGTGTCGTCTACACCGAAACCAGATCACTGTCGGAGCGGGAATTCATCCTGGCCGAGCGAGCTATGGGCGCGGGTCTCTTCCGCATTTTGTTCCGGCACATCCTGCCGCATCTTCTGTCGACCATCGTCGTTTTCGGCACGCTGGGCATCTCGACGACCGTGCTTCTGGAAGCAACGCTCAGCTATCTCGGCATCGGCGTTCAGCCGCCGACACCCTCCTGGGGCAATATCATCTACGAGAACCAGACCTATTTCACCTCGGCCCCCTGGCTGGTGTTCTTCCCGGGTGTCGCCATCATCGCGCTGGCGCTGGGCTTCAACCTGCTGGGCGATGCGCTGCGTGAGGTGCTTGATCCGACACAGAAGGGGAGGCACTGATCATGGGCGGTTATATTCTGCGCCGGGTGGTCCAGTCGGTGCTGATCCTCATCGGCATCACCTTCCTGACCTTCGTCCTGCTCTATCTGATCCCGGCCGATCCGGCCCGTCAGATCGCGGGCCGCAGCGCCACCGCGCAGACGGTCGAGAACATCCGCGAGCAGCTTGGCCTCAATCTGCCGTTCTATCAGCAGTATTTCCGTTATCTCACCGGGTTGCTGCAGGGCGATCTCGGCCGGTCCTACCTGCAGAAGACGGAAGTCGGCGCGCTCATCTGGTCGCGCCTGCCGGCAACGCTTCTTCTCATGGTTGGCGCCATCGTCTGCGAACTGGTTATCGGACTTACCATGGGGCTCGTCGCAGCCCTGCGCCGGAATACGGCGACAGATACGAGCCTCATGGTCCTTTCCTTTGTCGGGGTGTCCTCACCCCAGTTCGTGATCGGCATCCTGCTGCTCTATGTCTTTTCGGTGCAGCTCGGCTGGTTCCCCATCGGCGGCTACGGCACCTTCATGCACATGGTGCTGCCGTCGCTGACCCTCGGGTTCCTGGGCGCCGGCTGGTATTCGCGCATGATGCGCTCATCCATGATCGACGTGCTGCGCCAGGACTTCATCCGCACCGCCCGTGCCAAGGGCCTGAAACGCTGGCAGGTTCTGTTCGGCCACGCTCTTCCCAACGCGCTGCTTCCGATCGTCGCCATGATCGGGATCGATATCGGCCTCTTCATGAGCGGCATCGTTGTGGTTGAAAGCGTGTTCGGCTGGCCCGGCATCGGCCAGCTCGCCTGGCAGGCCATCCAGAGGGTCGACATTCCCATCATCATGGGCGTCACGCTCGTATCCGCATTCGCGATCGTTGCCGGCAATTTCCTCGCCGACCTGATCGCCCCCCTGATTGATCCGAGGATCAAGCTGCGCTGACGCGCGGCAATGGCCGGAAACCGTCACCAGAGCGGCCCGGCACATCACCGTAAGAACCGGAGGTTGGACTATGAAGAAGACAGTATTGGCAGGGGTTGCCGCCCTTCTTGCCGCCACCGCCCTGACATCGGCATCCGCTCTGGCGGACGATATCAAGCAAGGCGGATCGATGATCGTCACCTACAAGGACGACGTCTCCACGCTTGACCCGGCCATCGGCTACGACTGGCAGAACTGGTCGATGATCAAGAGCCTGTTCGACGGCCTGATGGATTATGAGCCCGGCACCACCAACCTGATGAAGGACCTTGCCGAGGACTATACGATTTCCGACGACGGCACGGTTTTCACCTTCAAGCTGCGCGAGGGCGTCAAGTTTCACAACGGCCGTGAAATGACCGCGGAAGACGTGAAATACTCGCTCGATCGTGTCACCAACCCGGCCACCCAGAGCCCGGGCGCGGGCTTCTTCGGCTCCATCAAGGGATATGATGCCGTAGCGGCCGGAGATGCCACCAGCCTGGAAGGCGTCACTGTCGTCGATCCCTACACGGTCAAGATCGAGCTGTCCCGCCCGGACGCGACCTTCCTGCACGTGATGGCCATCAACTTCTCGTCCATCGTGCCGAAAGAGGCTGTGGAAGAATGGGGTGCCGACTTCGGCAAGCATCCGGTTGGCACCGGCGCATTCTCGCTGGATGAATGGACACTTGGCCAGCGTCTGGTGTTCAAGCGCAACGAGGATTACTGGCGCGCAGGCGTGCCCAAGCTCGACGAAATCACCTTCGAGGTCGGGCAGGAGCCCGTGGTTGCGCTTCTTCGTCTGCAGCGCGGCGAAGCCGACATTCCGGGTGACGGCATTCCGCCGGCGAAGTTCCTGGAAGTGACCAAGGACCCGCAATACAAGGACCTGATCATCGAAGGCGGCCAGCTGCACACCGGCTATGTCACCATGAACGTGAAGATGCCGCCTTTCGACAAGCTGGAAGTACGCAAGGCCGTCAACATGGCGATCAACAAGGATCGCGTCGTGCGCATCATCAACGGGCGCGCCGTGCCGGCCAACCAGCCGCTGCCGCCGAGCATGCCGGGATATGACGACGAGTACACCGGCTATCCCTACGATCCGGAAGCCGCCAAGGCGCTTCTGGCCGAGGCCGGGTTCCCCGATGGGTTCGAGACCGAACTCTATGTCTACAACACCGACCCGAACCCGCGCATCGCCCAGTCCATCCAGGCCGACCTTGCCGCAATCGGCATCAAGGCCGACATCAAGGCACTGGCCCAGGCCAATGTGATTGCAGCCGGCGGCGAACCCGATCAGGCACCGATGATCTGGTCCGGCGGCATGGCCTGGATCGCCGATTTCCCGGATCCGTCCAACTTCTACGGCCCGATCCTGGGCTGTGCCGGCGCGGTCAAGGGTGGCTGGAACTGGTCCTGGTACTGCAACGAAGAGCTGGACAAGCAGGCAACAGCTGCTGATAGCATGACCGATCCGGCACAGAAGGCCGAGCGCGAGGAAGCCTGGCGCAAGATCTTCATTTCGGTAATGGACGATGCGGCCTGGGCGCCGGTCTTCCACGAGCAGCGTTTCACGATGCGGTCCGAGCGGCTGGGTGGCCCCGACGCCATCTTCGTCGATCCGGTCCACATTCCCGTCAACTACGACTACGTTTGGGCGAAAGATGTGCAGTAACTGCAAGGCCGCATACACGATCCACGCGGCACAACACCATTTCGGTTGGGACAATACCAATACCCCAGCCGAGACGGTGGCACCAGGCACGGTGCTGGAATTCGAATGTCTCGACAGTTCAGCCGGGCAGTTGACGCCCGAAAGCACTGTTGCGGATGTCTCGACGCTGGATTTCGGCAAGATCAATCCGGTCAACGGTCCCATCTACGTGGATGGGGCCGAGCCGGGAGACGCACTGGTGGTCAAGATCCACGAGTTCAAGCCGTCCGGTTTCGGCTGGACCGCCAACATTCCGGGCTTCGGCCTTTTGGCGGATCAGTTCAAGGACCCGGCCCTGCATGTCTGGTCCTATGACAAGGACAAGCTGGGCACGTCGGCCTTTGCTCCGTTCGGGAAAGTGCCGCTGAAGCCGTTTGCCGGCACCATCGGTGTCGCGCCGGCGGAAGCAGGTCTTCATTCCATCGTTCCGCCCCGGCGGGTCGGTGGCAACCTGGACATTCGCGACCTTGCCGCCGGAACGACGCTCTACCTGCCGGTGGAAGTTGCCGGAGCCCTGTTCTCCATCGGCGACACCCATGCGGCGCAGGGCGATGGCGAGGTCTGCGGAACCGCTATCGAAAGCCCAATGAACACGGTGGTTGAACTGGACCTGATCAAGGGCGCCAACCTCAGCATGCCGCGGTTCGAAACCCCGGGCCCGGTGACCCGCCATCTCGACGAGATGGGCTACGAGGTCACCACCGGTATCGGCACCGATCTGTTCGAGGGCGCTCAGGCGGCCGTGTCCAACATGATCGATCTCCTGTGCGCCCGTCACGGCTACAGCGCGGTCGATGCTTACATGCTGTGCTCGGTCTGCGGCGATCTCAGGATTTCGGAAATCGTGGACATGCCCAACTGGGTGGTCTCGTTCTACTTCCCGAAAGTCGTTCTCCAGTAATGCAGTCGGGCGGCGGTCAGCGCCGCCGCCCGCTTTCCAGAGTTCAAGAAAGACCAGGACGCCCGGATGTCCAGCCAGCCAGACCACGAAACCGTTGCCGAAGACGTCGTTCTTTCCGTCAGGAACCTGCGCACGGATGTCGCGACGCCCTCCGGGCGAAAGACCGTTGTCAAGGGCCTGTCGTTTGACCTGAAGCGCGGCGAAACCCTCTGTATCGCGGGCGAATCCGGCTCCGGGAAGTCGATCACCGCTCTTTCCATCATGGGGCTTCTGCCCGAGCCGATGGCCCGGGTGTCCGGCGGCGAAGTGCTGTTTCAGGGCAAGGACCTGACCAAGCTTCCCGAAGATGCCATGCGCCGTATCCGCGGCGGCGACATCGCGATGATCTTTCAGGAGCCGATGACCTCGCTCAATCCCGTGTTGACGGTTGGCCGACAATTGCGCGAAGCAATCCTGGCGCATCAGGACGTCAGCGGAAACGAAGCCAACAAGCGCGCGCTGGCCATGCTGGAATCGGTGCGCCTGTCGGAACCGGCACGACGGTTGAAACAATACCCGCACGAGCTTTCCGGAGGCATGCGCCAGCGGGTGATGATTGCCATGGCGCTGGCCTGCAATCCGAAGGTGCTGATCGCCGACGAACCGACGACCGCGCTCGACGTGACGATCCAGGCGCAGATCCTGCAGCTCATCCGCGACCTGCAGCGCGATTTCGGCACAGCTGTCATCATGATCACCCACGACATGGGCGTCGTTGCCGAAATGGCAGACCGGGTGATTGTCATGAACCACGGCAATATTGTGGAACGCGGAACGGTTTCGGACGTGTTTGAACGTCCTTCGGACAGTTACACGCAGCACCTCCTGGATGCCGTGCCAAAGCTTGGCGCCATGACCGGTGTCGACAGTGCGGCCCGGACAACCGGTCAGCCCGAAGCGCCGGTTCTCGAGGTGGAAGACCTTGTCGTCCGCTTCGATCTGCATGGCGGTTTGCTCAATCGGGTGACCTCCCGCGTTCATGCGGTCGAAGGTGTTTCCTTCACGCTGGCTCCGGGCGAAACGCTCGGCCTTGTGGGAGAAAGCGGCTGCGGCAAATCCACCATCGGCAAGGCCCTGATGAACCTGGTGCCCTGGGAAGGAGCCATCCGGATTGCCGGACATCACGTCGGTCTCGGCAGCACGCAAGAACAGCAGCGCCGCAGGCGCGACATGCAGATGATCTTTCAGGATCCCTATGCCTCGCTCGATCCACGCATGACCGTTGGCGATATCGTCGGAGAACCTCTGGTGATTCACGGTCTGGCGCGCGGCAGGGAGTTGAAGGACACGGTGGTGTCGCTGTTTGAGCGGGTCGGCCTGCCGGCCGACATGCTCACTCGGCATCCGCACGAATTTTCCGGCGGTCAGCGCCAACGTATCTGCATTGCCCGCGCCCTGGCGCTTTCACCCAAGGTCATCGTCGCGGATGAAAGTGTTTCGGCGCTCGATGTGTCGGTTCAGGCCCGTGTTCTGGATCTCCTCCAGCAACTTCAGGAGGAGTTGGGGCTCTCCTATCTGTTCATTTCCCACGATATGGCGGTGGTCGAGCAGGTCTCGCACCGCATCGCGGTCATGTACCTCGGCCAGATCGTGGAAATGGGCACGCGCCGGCAGGTGTTCGAAAACCCGCAGCACGACTATACCAAGCGGCTGCTGAAGGCGGTGCCGATCCCCGACCCCAAGCGCCGGCGCACCGTTTTTGACGTGCCGACGGGGGAAATCCCTTCACCGGTTCTGCCGCTCGGGCAATCGGTCGAGCGGGTGCGCTATCTGGATGTCAGCGACCGGCATCTGGTCGCCGCGTCCTGAACCGGAACAGATCAGGCCAGATCAGCTCAGATCAGATCAGGCTGGTGGCGCGCCGATGGCGTCCGGGTGGGCGTCCTTGAACGCGTCCAGTGCCTCTGCGGCCGCCGCGGCGCGCCGCATCTTCGGAAAACCGGACACATCCACACCCCAGCGGTTGGCATTATAGCGCTGAGGCGCAAGGCAGCAGTCGGCCATGGTCGGCGTTTCGCCGTGGCAGAACGGGCCGTTGTCATCCAGAAGGTTCTCGAAGGCGGCAAGGCCCTTGCCGATGAAGCGTTGCATCCAGGCTTTCTTGGCATCATCGCCACCACCGGTCAGTTCCGCCACGTGACTGACAATGCCGAGATTGCAGACCGGGTGGATTTCCATGGCAATCGCATAGGAGAGCTGGCGCACCTTGTACTGGCCGTCGACGTCTTCCGGCATCAAGGTGGAACCGGGCGTGGTCGCGTGCAGATATTCGATGATGGCCAGCGACTGCGTCAGCGTCTTGCCGTCGACAATCAGCGCCGGCAGCAGGCCCTGAGGGTTGAGAGCGAGATAGTCGTCTTCCAGTTGGGCCCGGGTCAAAAGGTTCACCGGCCGGTACTCGGCCTCGAGCTTCAGCAGATTGAGCGCGATGCGAACGCGATAACTCGCCGAAGACCGCCAGTAGTCATATAAAACAATATCTTTCGCCACGAATCTCTCCCAGCAACGCAGTGTGCATTGATACACTTATTTGGCCCTGAATTGGCAAGTCCATGTGTGCCAAATGGCTTCATGAGCCGATTATTGAGAAGCTGGCGAAAGCGGTTGCGCCCTCAGCTAAACGCAGCGCCGATCCACCTTCATCGATGACCTTCGTCGGTCTTTATCCTCACCACCATCTTCAGGACCTGTAGCTTCGTTCAGTCTTTGCGGCGGGTTTGAAAGATCCGGTCCGACATGTCTTTTGCCGGCGCAACAACGTGTTGAGGATCCAGCTCCTTCTGCCAATCCAGACCGACAGGGGCAATCTTTGCGAGGGCTTCGGCAAAGGGCGCACTGTCCTTTGCGGCGGCTGCGACAAGATCCTTTGCTTCAGCGCGGGAGACGCCGTTGCGGGCGAGAACGAAACTGGCGGTCTCGGCCGTGATTTCTGGGTTCGACTCCAACGTAGAAGCCAGTTTGATCTCATTCGCCTGCAGGCTGGTGGCTAGATCTTCTGCGTGAACCAGCGCAGCACCGGCAGCCAGGAGCATCTGCGGCAGGAAATGCCACTCCAGAGGCCAGGCGGTGCCGTCGCGCTCCTCCAGTGGGCTGGCGGCAGCGGCTAGTCCGGCCTGTGCGGCAATGGCAATGGTGTTGAGCACCTGGATGGTCTCAGCCTGCACCGGGTTGGCCTTTTGCGGCATGGTCGATGACCCGCCGCCGGTGCCGCTGGAAAGCTCCGCAATGTCCGTGCGTCCGGAAAGCGCCAGGTCTCCCGCCATCTTGGCAAGGGCCGAGGTAACCTGTTGCAGCCAGCCGGCAAGCGCCAGAACCGGGGTCCGGTTGACGTGCCACGACGGGCTGTCCTCAAGGCCGAGCTCCCTTGCAAGGGCTGCCGAGACGTCGGTTCCGTCCGGAGCGATTGCACTGTTGATGCCCGATGCACCGCCGAACTGGACGCGTAAGACGGCAGTTCGGAGCGCGGGCAGCGCATTTTCCGCCTCTATCAGCGGATGGGCCCATTGCGCGATCCGGTAGCCGAGAGTGATCGGTGTCGATACCTGGCTGCGGGTCCGGCCCGCCATGAGCTGGCTCTCGTGGCGTTCACTCTGCCGTTCCAGTGTGTCGATCAGCTTTTCCAGCCGCGCGCCCAGGATTTCGAGTGCCACTTTCGCCTGCAGAACCATCGCCGTGTCGATGACATCCTGGCTGGTCGCCCCCCAGTGCAGCCACGCCCCTGCGTCGGCCCCAAGCTGCTTGCGCAGTTCTGCGACAAGCGCCGGAACAGGCACACCGGCGGATCGTGTGCCCGCCGCAAGGCTGGCGGAGTCAATCTGAATGTCGGCTAGCTTTTCCGAGATCTCCCGCGCGGCCTGCGCCGGAATGATTTCCAGACGCCCCTGCACGGTGGCCAGGGCACGCTCGAAGGCAATCATATGCGCGACATCGCTGCGATCATCGAGTAACCGGGTCAACTCGCCGTCGGCAAAGAGGCTGGCGTGGATCTGGCTGGAAAAGAGAGAAAGAGGCATGGCTCGGCTGGGTCTCTGGATGGGCCCTTATTGAGAGCCAAGTGGAAAGGCGGGTCAAGCTGCCTTCAGCGGCAGTCCCAGGATCTCGCGCGCCTGCTGCCAGGTAGCGACGGGGCGCTCGTATGTCTCGCAAAGATCCGCCGCCCGTTTCACAAGCGCCGCATTGGAAGGAGCAAGGGTGTCCCGGTCAAGGCGGATGTTGTCCTCCAGGCCGGTGCGGGTATGACCGCCTGCGGAAATGCACCACTCGTTGAGCGTGAGTTGATGTTGCCCGATGCCGGCGGCACACCATTCCGCGTCCGGTGTCAGCCGTTCAACGGTTTTGATGTAATAGTCGAAAACATCCCTGTCGACCGGCATGGCGTTCTTCACGCCCATGACGAACTGCACATAGAGCTTGCCGGGAATACGACCGTCCCGGTTCATGGCGGCCGCCTGGTGGATGTGGCTCAGGTCGAACGCCTCGATCTCCGGTTTGACATGATGGGCGCGCATCTCGCTGGCGAGCCAGTCAACCAGATCCGGCGGGTTCTCATAGACCCGGGTCGGGAAATTGTTGGAGCCGACCGAAAGCGACGCCATGTCGGGCTTCAGGGCGATCATGCCGCCCCGTTCCCTGCCGGCGCCTGAACGCCCGCCAGTGGAAAACTGGATGATCATGCCGGGGCAGTGTTTTTCCAGCCCTTCCTTCAACCTTGCGAACTTCTCCGGATCGGAGGACGGCGTTTCATCGTCGTTGCGCACATGGGCGTGGACGATGCTTGCACCGGCCTCGAAGGCTGCCTGCGTGCTTTCCACCTGCTCCGAGATGGTGATCGGTACCGCCGGGTTGTTTTCCTTCTTCGGCAGAGAACCGGTGATCGCGACACAGATGATGCAGGGTTTGGACATGTTTCACGCCGTTCCGGTTTCGCCAGTGTCGTCCGTGCAAGGAGCACGGCGACTGTTGCTTTGCTCCCCCTCATCCTGAGGAAGCGCTTCAGCGCTGTCTCGAAGGATGGGCCACATACTCGGAATGTGCCGCCCATCCTTCGAGACGCTTGGCGTGACCAAGCTCCTCAGGATGAGGAGGAGTTGTTTTGTGCCTTCTCAAATATCGAAGAACACCGTTTCATCCGGGCCTTGCAGCTTGACCTCGAAACGGTAGACCGTCTTGCCGTCCCGCTCGGTCTTGCGGGCGATCAGGGTCTGGCGACGCTTTTCCCATTCGATCAGGTTGATGACCGGGTCGGCGGCGTTGGCTTCGGTCTCGTCCTCGAAGTAAAGGCGCGTCTGAAGGCCGACGTTGATCCCGCGTGCGACGATCCAGAGGCTGATGTGAGGCGCGGAAACCTTGCCGTCCGGCAGCTTCACCGGGCCGGGCTTTACGGTGTCGAACCCCCATTCGCCGGTGTCGAAATCCGTGATGACCCGGCCCCAGCCGCGAAATCCGTCTTCGACGTCACCTGTATGTTCGGGATGGGCGTAAATACCCTCGCTGTTGGCCTGCCAGGTTTCCAGCATCACGTCCTTGATCGGCGAGCCCATGCCGTCGATGACGACACCCTCGACGCGGATGCGTTCGCCCCTGGCGTTGGGGCCGGCGATATCCCAGCCCAGTTCCTGCCGGTAGATGTCGAAACCGGCGGCGCCGGGTGCAAGACCGATATGAACGTAAGGTCCGGCCGTCTGGGAAGGCGTTTCCTTCAGATAATCGAGTTGCTGAGTCATGATCAGTTCCCCTCCGGCCGGTTTTCGAACAGGGTCGAGCGGCGTCCACGCAGGACGATGTCGAACTTGTAGGCGATCGTGTCGAGCGGAATGGTGGCGTTGAGGTCTAACTTGGCAACAAGCAGCTCAATCGCCGCCGGATCGGGAATGGTGTTCACGATCGGGCATTTGGCGATCAGCGGATCGCCCTCGAAATAGCATTGGGTGATCAGGCGCTGGCAGAAGGCGGTGCCGAAGATCGACATGTGAATATGCGCCGGCCGCCAGTTGTTCACCCAGTTGCGCCAGGGATAGGCGCCCGGTTTCACTGTGCGGAAATAATAATAGCCGTTCTCGTCGGTCAGCGTGCGACCGCAGCCACCGAAATTCGGGTCGATGGGCGCAAGGTAGGTGTCCTTCTTGTGCCGGTAACGCCCGCCGGCATTGGCCTGCCAGATCTCGACCAGAGTGTTCGGGATCGGCTTGGCGTTTTCGTCCAGCACCCGGCCATGCAGGATGATCCGCTCACCAATCGCGCTTTCACCCGACTTGGCATAATTGTAGATCAGATCCTTGTCGAGCGGGTCGATGTCGTTGTGGCCGAAGGTCGGCCCGGTGATCTCGCTGACGTTGTTTTCCAGGCTGATCATCGAATATTGCGGCGAACGGGACACGCTGGTCTTGTAGTTCGGCGTGTGCGCAGGCGGATGCCACTCGCGGTCCCGCTGGTAGAAAGGTCCGGGTTTCAACATCGATTTTCCTCCGTTAACCGCCTGTCGCGGTCAGCTTCTGGCCGCTGCGTTCCATTTCGGCGTAGGTTTCCTTGGCGATCTTCAGCGCCTGGTTGGCACGCGGCACGCCGGCATAGACCGCCACATGCTGAAACGCCTCGAGCACGTCCTGCTTGCTGGCGCCGGTGCGGGCGGTGGCGCGGATGTGCATGGCAATTTCCTCAAAATTGCCGAGCGCCGCCAGCAGCGCGAGTGTCAGCATCGAACGCTCCCGTTGGCTGATCCCCTCCGACGCCCACACAGTGCCCCAGGCCCCCTCGGTGATCAGGCTCTGGAACGGTTCGTCGAATGGTGTCTTGGCAGATTCCGCCCGGTCGACATGTTCATCGCCAAGCACCGACCGCCTGACCTTCATGCCGGTTTCAAAACGCTCAGACATGGAGGTCCTCCTTCAGAAAAGTCATGAGATGGCCGGTAAAGACATCCGGCTTTTCGACGCAGGGCAGGTGCCCCACACCGGAAATTTCGACATACCGGCTGCCCGGCACCAGGTCCGCCGTGCCGCGCACCATGGCGGGCGGGCTGGCAAGGTCCTCGCTGCCGCCGATGCCCAGTACGGGCAGGCTGAGCTCTGACGTGCTGTCCGTCAGATCCGTGCCGGCAATCGCCTCGCAGCAGCCGAGGTAACCTTCGACCGGTGTGCGGACCAGCATGTGACGCCAGGCCAGACAGTCGGCCGTGTGGCGAAAATCTGCCGAAAACCAGCGATCCAGAATCGCATCGGCAAGGCACTCGATACCGCCCACGCGGATCTTTGAAATGCGGTCCTGCCACATGGCGGCTTCGCCCATCTTCGCGCCGGTGTTGGAGAGCACCAGACCCTTGATGCGTTTCGGCTGTCGGTGCGCCAGAAGCTGGCCGATCATGCCACCGATGGAAAGCCCGACGAACATGCAGGACCCGATTTCAAGATGATCGAGCAGATGTTCCGCGTCGCTGGCGAGAGCGTCCATGGAGTAAGGACCGCGCGGGCAGGACGACAGGCCGTGGCCGCGTTTGTCGAAACGGATCAGCCGCAGGCCAGTCTCTGGCAGAAGGTCGATGACATTGTCCCAGAGCCGCAAATCCGTGCCGAGCGAATTGGCAAAGACGACGGGCGTGCCGTCAGGATCGCCATCTTCGCGCCAGTGAATGTCGGCTCCAGGCAAGCTCGCGATCTTCATCAGTAGGGTAGCCCAACATAGTTCTGCGCAAACCACTTCTGCGCAATTTCATTGTGGTGCAGCGACTCGATTTCCGCCCGCTGCATCTTGAGGTCGAAGTCGGACTGACCCGGGAACCTGTGCAGCATGTTGGTGGTCGCCCAGCTGAAGCGCTCAGCTTTCCAGATTCGTGCCAGGGCCTTTTCCGAATAGGTGTCGATGCCGTGGCTGTCCTTGTCCTGATAGTAGTGCACCAGCCCCTCATAGAGATAATGCACGTCGGACGCGGCGGTGTTGAGACCCTTGGCGCCTGTCGGCGGCACGATATGGGCCGCATCACCGCACAGGAACAGGCGTCCCCAGCGCATTGGCTCGCTGACGAAGGACCGCAGCGGGGCAATGGATTTCTCGATGGAAGGTCCGGTCACCAGATTGTCGGCGATGGCTTCGGGCACGCGGCGTTTCAGTTCGTCCCAGAACTTCTCGTCGGTCCATTCGAAAATGTCGTCGCTGACATCGCACTGGACATAGTAGCGCGACAGGTTCTCGTTGCGCATCGAGCAAAGCGCGAAGCCGCGTGTGGAGTTGGCATAGATGAGTTCCTCGTGCACCGGCGGCGTCTCTGACAGAACGCCCAGCCAGCCGAAGGGAAACACCTTCTCGTAGTCCTTGCGCACGGTGTCCGGAATGGTCTTGCGGCTGACGCCATGAAAGCCGTCGCAGCCGGCCACGAAATCACAGTCGATCCGCCGCGCGCTGCCGTCCACGGTGAAGGTGACATAGGGCGCGTCCGTGTCCGCGTCCCGGATCTCGACCCCTTCGACCTCGAAGATCGTCTGCCCGCCAACCGCATCGCGCGCGTCATAGAGATCGCGCGTGACTTCCGTCTGCCCGTAGACGACGACGTTCTGGCCGATCAGCTTCTGGAAGTTGATGGCGAACATCTCGTTTTCATAGGAGATGCAGGTGCCGTCATGGACGAAGCATTCCTTGTCCATCCGCTCGGCCACACCGGCCTCGCGCATCATTTTGACGAGGCCCGTTTCCAGAATGCCGGCCCTGATGCGGCCAAGCACGTATTCGCGTGTCTTGCGTTCGAGAATGATGGTCTCGATGCCCTTCAGATGAAGAAGCTGCCCGAGCAGCAGGCCGGACGGTCCACCGCCGACAATGACAACCTGAGTTCGCATCCGAACCTCCCTTGTTAAAGGGATATTGAATGAACGAAATAGTGAAGTAAAATGAGATATTCAGCTTCTTTCGTTCCAAAAAGAGAAACTAAATGATCGACCGTCGCATCAAGTTCCGGCATATCCAGTGTTTCGTCGAGATTGCCCGGGAGCGCAGCCTGAAACTGGCCGCCGACAAGTTGAACCTGACGCAGCCGGCGATCTCCAAAACGCTCAAGGAACTGGAAGACATCATCGGTGCCAGTCTGATGACGCGAAACCGGGCCGGCATCGCGCTGACCAAGCAGGGCAAAGTGTTCCTGCATTTTGCCCAGATATCGCTGGCAAGCCTGCAACAGGGGCTGGACGGGGTCGAGAAGGAGGGTGAACACGCCCGCGCCACCCTGAAGGTCGGCGTTCTGCCCAGTGTCGCGGCCAGCTTCATGCCGCCGGTGATCAAGGAATTTTCGGAACTGGCCCCCCATGTCATGATCCAGATCATGGATGGACCGCACGCTTATCTGATTGACCGGCTGAAGATGGGCAAGCTCGATCTGGTGATCGGCCGTCTCGGCAGACCGGTTTCCATGGAAGGCGTTTCCTTCACCCAGCTTTATTCCGAACGGGTCGACGTGATCGTCCGGACCGGCCATCCGCTTCTCGAAAACCCGGACATCAAACGCATTGTCGACTGGCCGGTGCTCTATCCGCCTGAGGGCGCGGCGATCCGCCCGCTGGTCGAGCGTTTCATGATTGCCAACGGCGTCGGCGAGATCCCGAACAAGATCGAGACCGTTTCCGGCGCCTTCGGCCGGGTCTATACCCGCCGGACCGACGCGGTGTGGATCATTTCGTCCGGCGTCGTGCAGAACGAAACCGCCGACGGCCACCTGGTCCGTCTGCCGTTCGACACCGACATGACAAAGGGCCCCGTCGGCCTGATGACGCGTCCAGACACCCAGCCGGGAGCCGAGGAACAGGTTTTCCGGCTGGCGGTACAGTCGGTGATCGAGGAGCTGGGGTTGAGTTCTTGACGTTTTGATTTTCTGACCAGGTCGGAACTCTTAACTTTCCGTGTGCCAAACTCCTGCTAGTTCGTATTTAGTTCATTTGGAGAACTGTGTATTGAATTCGAATTTCCCGCTAAAACACGAAACTCAACGACAAGATTAGCACCGCTCTACGCACCATAAGAAACCATCCCTACAACCCCAATACTAATTATGAGTTATCTATGGATATTAAATACTTCATAGGTGTCATCGGATTATTCACATGTCTTGGATCAGGTATATTCCTTTTGGGATGCTTATCGGCGCAGGATATGTTGCTAAAAAAATGGAATGCCAAAGATAAGGGCTGGGTCAGAGAATTAAATAAGGGCCTCAATGCTCATCTGATTATGGAAAATAAACCACCTCAAGAGTTTGTTGAAGAATTCAATAAGAGCCCCTTAAAAAGGTACGGTTGGATTCGATACGTTATTCTTTTTGGCATTGCTATGTTTTGGTACGCTAACAAATATTAGTGCGGATTTCCCATTTAATCTTCGGTTTCCATCATAGGCGTGATGTGGTGGCGGGATCAAGCTTGAGCGCCGAGCGCTTGTGTGAGCGATTTCATCGACGCGGAGCGTGAGTTTGGTGCTTCGAACGCTGTTTGGGAGGGGCTGTTCGGAAAGGCAGACACGCCAATGCTGCCTCTGAAGTGGCGCTGAACATATCTGATCGCGGTGACGCTCATGCCGGAACCGGGTTATCTGTCGGCCTGCGCAGGCCATTGATCAGGTCGAGCACCCCTGCGAATATCTTCCGCGGCAGGGCGGCGGCGGCGGCGGCCATCTGGAAGATGGCGTAGCGCCCATGACGCACAAGGCGCGCGCCGGTCTTGATCAGGCGTTCGCGCAGGCTTGTCAGGGACCACGTCTCGATCACCTCCGGCGTCGCCAGCGTGCGCAGGAAGTTCGCGAGGTTATAGGCCAGCGCATGAAGCTGAAGGCGCACCTCGTTGGCGGCGAACTTCACGCAGGACAGACGTGTCCACTTGATCGCGTACTTGCCTTCCTTGAGGTGCTGCTCGGCTGTTCCTCTGTCATTGTAGAAGGCCAGCACCCGCTCGTTTGGCAGGCTGCGGTTGGTGACGATGAAGCCCACGCGCGGGAACAGCTCGCCTGGATGGAACTCAACCTTGGCAACCACGCGGCGCGGCTTTGACCAGCTCTTCGCCCGGTAGTGGAAGCTGGTGTAATGACGGACGATGTGATTCGGGGGGCGGCCCGGGCGGCGCTTGCTCAGCCACTCGACCCGGGAGTGCAGCTTCGGATTGCCCTTGATCCGGATGGCGTAATCCCAGTCTTCATCCTCAAGCAGATCAAGGAGCGCGGGAATGGCGAAGGCCGCATCGGCACGGAAGCGCTGCCGCTGGAGTGAGGGGCGGGCCGAACGGGAATAGCGCGCCAGCACCGGCTTTAGGACATCTTCCCAGCCGTCAGCGCTATGGACGTTGCCGGGCCGAAGCGCGCAGCGCTCCATATCGCCGTACTGATTGAACACGAACAAGGGATGCAGGCATTTGGACCGGAGGTGCCCGTTCCACATCACGCCTTCCTGATCGCCATGCACGGGGCTTTCGGAGCTGTCCATGTCCAGTGTGATGAACTTCGGCGGTTGTTTGTCATACACTGCGTCGATCCAGCGCCCGGGCAGTTCAGCAAGAGCCGCAAGGTTGCCGGGCAGTGTCAGCATCTCTGTCTCGAACCGTCCCATGGCCGACGCCGATGCGGCGCTGGTCTTCACCGCCTTGCCGCCAACGACCTGCCGCATCACAGGATCAGACCGAAGCCGGTCGGCATCGTTCACATCCTCCCAGCCCGCCAGTCGGGAAAAGACTGACTGGCGCAGGTAGCCGCCGATCTGGTGCTGACCATTCTTGCCAATGCGCGGGTCAACCATCATCTGAGCCGCCATGTTGGTTAGACCAAGGGCGTCATCCAGTTCCCGGTGCAGCAGCAATCCGCCATCGGAATTGATGGAGCTTCCCTGAAACGTGAGCTTGATCGTGCGGTTGAAATGAAGCCTCAAAGGTCCCGTTTCCGCTTCACCCGTCGCATTCGCTCCCAAAGCCAACCTCCATGCAGGCTAACCTATTGATGCTAATAAATTATCACGCGATAGACCGACCGGAAAATGATTTCCATATGGGATATCCGGATTGAACATTAATTATTATATTGGAGGGCTCGGCCTAATCCTTGCGATTTTTGGCGGACTTTTACAGATTGTTTGCATGTGTATGCAGGACCGGTTGTTGCTAAAATGGAATGCAAAAAAACAATTGGGTAACATGCGGATGGAATGGCACCAACATATGTATAATCAAAGAAAATAAACCGATACAAGAATTTGTGGAAGATTTTTCTAATAGTTTTTCGAATAAGTATCGCTGGATTGCATACTTATCCTTTGTCGTAGGGATTATAACTTTTGTAATCTCAATGCCGCATCGTTAGTGATAAGAATTTCGCACTTTGGACGGTGCCCGTTTCGCGCTATCGCCTTTTTCACGGCGTGCGAATGAGGGGCGATTTTGCGATCTAAACAAGATATTTACCTACGCAGCCTAACCGAATGATCCAATCCGGTAAGTGACCGCGGCGAACCTCCCTTTACATCCGTGCCGCACACCCCGCCAAGGCGGCGAAATCGTCATCAAGCAGATGAACGGGAATGCCGGAAACCAGCTTCTGCTGACGGCCCTTCGCGCAAAAGGCGTTGATGAATTCCGGCTCCGCCAGAAATCTTGCCAGGCTTCTTGTGACGCCGCCTGTCAGCACGATGCCGCCGAGGGAGAGAAACATCAGCGACAGGTCGCCGATGACCCGGCCAAGAAAGGTCACCCATTGCCGGGCGGCGGCAACGCAAAGCGGATCGGTCCCGGAATTTGCCCGCTCGGCAATCTCGGCGGGCGAGAGGTCTCGCGGCGACAGGCCCTGCTCCAGACAATACCACTCGTGAATTTCCTTGAGGCCGCTGCCAGACAGCGCCCGTTCGACGGAGGCACGCCCGCGGTTGAGAGCCAGATAATTCCAGAGACGCAGTTCGTCTTCGGTTTCGACCGGCAGTGTCGCGTGGCCGCATTCTCCGGTGCCCACATGAAGGCCGGTGGGTGTGTGAAACAGTGCGGCTGCATTGAAACCGGTTCCGGCCCCGACAACCAGCCGTGTCGCATTGCTGCGCAGCTTCACATCGGGCTGATGAACGGGCTGAAGCCGTTCGGCAGGAACCGCGTCCAGCGAATAGGCCAGGGCTTCGAAATCGTTCAGAAAGGTAATGTTTGCCCCGCCCAGAACCTTGCCTATGCATTCTGCACGGAATGTCCAGGGATGGTTGGTCATGCGGATGGCGGGGCCGTCGATGGGGGCCGCGATGGCGATGACGGCGGACGCGCAGACCGGTCGTCCGGCCTCCGACAGATAGCTGCCGATGGCCGCTTCCGGCGTTTCGAAATCCGCATTGCGGAACCGCGCGATCGTGTCTTCCAGAACCCGGCCGTTCTCCACCAGTGCCAGCCGTGTGTTGGTGCCGCCGATATCGGCGGCAAGGCCTCGTTGAATGCTCATAAGCGGTTACCCGAAACAATGTCGAAATAGGAAATCTTGGATAGATCGAAGGCAATGGGCACACGCTGACCGGCGTCAACCGGCGCATCAGCGGACAACCGCGCAATGGCTTCCGTCCCCCCGAGCTGAACGACCGCATAGGTGTCGGCACCGGCCGGTTCGACCACATCCAGAAGGCATTCGGCGCTTTGCAGGGTGCGCCCGTCGATGCCGCTGGCCCGCATGCCGAGATCCGTCATGGCTTCCGGACGCAGGCCGATGATGAGCTCTGCCGTACCGCCGGCAGCCAGGTTTTCAGGTCCCCGGCCATGGTCGAACAGTTCCAGCGGTGGACCTTCCGGTGTCGGGATCTGCAGCCGGACATGATCGCCTTCGCGGGTTGCCGTGCCTGTCATCAGGTTCATGGAGGGCGCGCCCATGAAGTCGGCGACAAAGGCATTCACCGGCGTGTTGTAGATCTCCTGCGGCGTACCGATCTGTTGCACCACGCCGTCCTTCATCACCACGATCCGGCTGGCCAGCGTCATGGCCTCGATCTGGTCATGGGTGACATAGACGATGGAAGCGCCCGTCGTCTGGTGGATGCGCTTGATTTCCGTGCGCATGGTCACGCGCAGCTTGGCATCGAGATTGGACAGCGGTTCGTCGAAAAGAAACAGCTTCGGTTCACGTACCAGGGCCCGTCCCATGGCAACGCGCTGGCGCTGTCCGCCGGAAAGCTCCGCCGGGCGGCGATGCAGCAGGTGCTCGATTTTCAGAAGATCCGCGACCTCGGCCACCTTCCGTTTCTTCTCCGCCTCATTCACCTTTCGCACTTCAAGGCCGAAGCCGATATTGCGTTCAACGCTCATGTTGGGAAACAGAGCGTAGGACTGAAACACCATGGCGATGTCCCGGTCGGCGGGTTCATCGTTGGTGCGGTCCTTGCCGGCAATGTGGATCGTGCCGGAGGAAATGTCGGTCAGGCCGGAAATGCAGCTCAGCAGCGTCGATTTTCCGCAGCCGGACGGCCCGACGAGAACAAGAAACTCACCGGGCATCATGGAGAGATTGATGTCCTTGAGGACATCGACGTCGCCATATCTCTTCTGCAGGCTGCTGATTTTGAGGATGGGATCTTGCGTCATTGCAGCGTTCATTCCTTTTCAGTCTCCTGCTTGAGTCAGCCCTTGACGGATCCGGCGACGAGCCCGGAGACGATGAATTTCTGGAAAGCGATGGCGAGAATGGCCGGCGGGAGTGTCGCCAGAACGCCAACCGAGGCGATGACGCCGTAGTCAGTGACGCGCCCGGCAGAGAAATCCGCAATCGCCACGGGAAGCGTTTTCGCGCTGAGGTCGTTGGTGAAAATCAGGGCGTAGAAGAACTCGTCCCAGGCCACCAGGAAGGACAGCATCGCGGTGGCGGCAATGGCAGGCAAGGCCAGCGGCAGCACCACCTGCCGGATCGTATAGGCGGTTCCCGCCCCTTCCATGAAGGCGGCCTGTTCCACTTCCACCGGCAGAACGTCGATATTGGCCTTCATCAGCCAGGTGGCAAAGGGCAGCAGCATGGCTGTGTAGACGATGATCAGCGTCACGGTGTGGTTCAGCAGGCCAAGGCTGCTGAAGGTCGAATAGAGCGGCAGCACATAGGTGATCGGCGGCATCATGATCGTTGCCAGGAAGGCAAACAGCAGCACGATTGACGCCTGCCGCCTGGAAAACGCATAGGCAGCCGGAATCGCCAGCAGAAGTGCGGCTGCCGTGGCTCCGCCCGCTGTCAGGAGCGAGTTGCGCAGCGCCATCAGGAATCGTTCGCCGTTGCCGCCTTCCAGGCTCAAAAGGTTGGCATAGCGGCTGAAGTCGACTTGCGAGGGAATCCAGTGCAGAGGAACTTCGGTCAGGTCCGTCGGCGCGCTGATGCTCATGACGGCAAGCCAGAGCAGCGGTCCTGCGGTGAAGGCGGCCAGAAGCAGGGCGCAGCCGTAAAGCAGGATGGATTGAACGAGCGAGCGTTTCATGCCGCGCCTCCTGCCGTCTGCCGCTTTGTCGCGGAATAATAAAAGACGATCAGCACGGCACTGATGCCGGCGACAAGCACCGCATAGGACGCACCGCTGCCGCTTCTCAGGTAGTTGAAATATTCCTGGTAGACGTAAAAGCTCGCGGTCTTGGTGCTGTCTGCCGGGCCACCGCCGGTCATTACGTAAATGATGTCGAAGACGCGGAAAGCCTCGATGGTTCGCAGCACCATTACCACCATCAGCGGACCCGCGATCCAGGGCAGGGTGATCGAGCAGAAGCGCTTCCAGGGCCCGGCGCCTTCGATGGCGGCCGCCTTGCTGAGATCCTCCGGCACGGTCTGAAGGGCTGCCAGGGCGACATAGGCCACCAGCGGGAAGTTTTTCCAGACATCGGCCAGAACCACCATGTTCATCGCCGTTGCCGGATCGCCGATCCAACTCCGGTAGTCTGAAATAATGCCGAGCTGAAACAGCAGCGAGTTCAGCGCGCCGTAGTCAGGATGATAGATCAGCCGCCAGGCAACGGCGTTGACGATCGTCGGCACCGCCCAAGGCAGAATGATGAGCGCCCGCAACAGCGTCCGGCCGCGAAATTCCTGATTGAGCAGCACGGCAACGGCGACGCCGAGTACACCTTCCAGCCCCACCGAAACGATGGTGAAATAGAGCGTCCGGAAGAGGGCATCCTGAAAATCGGGATCGGTAAGCGCGTAGACGTAGTTTTCCAGGCCGATGAAATGCACCGGCTCCGGCAGTGCTGAAATGCGCGTGTCGGTGAAGCTGAGCCACAGCGTATTGGCCAGCGGTATCAGTGTGATCAGCGCGAGTACGGCAAGGGCCGGCGCCAGAAGGATCCATTTTTCACGTTTCTGGCGTCGGCCAAGCATGGTCAGTCTCCTGTCAAACGCAAGCTTAGCGGATCCGCTTCACGCGGTTCGCGGCAGCGTCCAGCGCTTCATCCACGCTTGCCTGCCCGAGCAGGACCTGATGGATGTTCTTTTGCAGGATGTCGGACACTTCCGTGTAGGACGGCACCAGCGGGCGCGGATACATCACCGCGATGGACTCTTTCGCCGCCGCAATCAGGTCTTCCTGGCCTTCCATCACCTTCGGTTCGGAATAGGACGCCTTCCAGATCGGCAGGCTGAGTTTCGCATAGTCGTCCTGAACGTTCTGCTGCGTGAGGAACGAGATATAGGCCCAGGCTTCGTCCGCATGCGGGCTGTTGGCCGGAATGCCCAGCCCCATGGAGCCGTTGACGCTGGAGGCGGTGGACTTGCCCTTGACGCCCGGTGCGGGCGCAACCTTGACCTTGCCGGCAACCTTGCTTTCCTCGGGATCGTTCGCAAGGGCGTTCATGTAGGTCCAGTTGAGCGCGAAGGCTGCTTCGCCGTTGGAGAACACGCGCCGGACATCTTCTTCGAAATATTCGCGTGACGACGGATTGGTCAGGCCTTCGTCGAGTGTCGCCTTCATGAAGGTGACCGCGTCCTTGGCACCGCCGGTGGTAAAGGCCGGCTCACCGTCCTTGAAGAAGGCACCGTCATAGGCAGCCGTTAGCGTGGTGAAATCGCAGATCATCGCTTCTGACTGTGACCAGCTCCAGACCAGCGGATATTCCACAATGCCCTTGTCCTTGATCTGCCTGGCCTGTTCCGCCAGTTCTGTCCAGGTTTTGGGCGGTGCGGAAATGCCGGCTTCTTCCAGCATTTCGGTATTGTAGAAGAGGTATTTCGTATCGAGGATCCACGGCATGCCGTAGCGCTTGCCGTCATATTCGACAGTCGTCCAGGCGCCGTCGAAAACCTTGTCGGTATAGTCGGCTGGAATGCGGTCGGTGACATCCTGCAGGAAGCCGCGCGTTGCAAATTCGGCCGGCCAGATCACGTCGAACAGCACAACATCATAGCCGTCGTCACCTGCGCCCGCTGCTGCGATGATCTTGTCGTGCAGAGCCTCATAGGGAACGAATTCCAGCGCCACGGTGACGCCGGGATTGGCTTCCTCGAACTTGGCGGTCATCGACTCGATGTCTTCTTCACTGTAAGCCGCCTGGCTCATGAAAAGTGCATTCAATGTGGTGTCGGCCAATGCTGTCGTGCTCATGGCCAGGGTCGCGAATGCGGACCCCAAAATCATCTTTCCAAACGTGTTCATCTCGCCCTCCGGTTTTTGTGTAGGCGAGGCATCCTATCTTCGATTTTTTTATTTTGTCAAATTGATAGAAAAAATAATTTCTGGTCTATTGGAGCCATGAACGACAGTGCGCCGATGCTCCCCTCCTTCCGCACCAGCGGTACCAACCTCACCCGCGCCAAGACGCATAATCACCGCGTGGTGCTGGAAGTCATCCGCACGCGAGGGCCGATAGGTCGTACGGAAATATCTGAAATCACGTCGCTTTCCCGCCAGACGGTGCAGAACATCGTCGGTGAGCTGGAAAGCCGCGGTATCGTCGAAATGCATGCCCAGAAGGCCAGGGGGCGCGGCCATCCGGGCATGATGGTGAAGCTCAGGCCCGATCACGCCTACAGTCTCGGCTTCCACGTCGATAGGCTGTCGGTGACGGCGATCGCCTGCGATCTGCTGGGCAATATTGCCTGGCAGTCGACTGCCGCCATGGCCGCGGCCACACCCGAGGCAGCCAACAGCCGGATCCTGTCGATGGTCGAAGACTTCCGCGCGGCCCATCCGGCCATGGCCGAACGTCTGTTCGGTGTCGGCCTGGCGGCACCCGGTCCCTTCGAAACCGGAGCGCAGTCATTGAGCGGAACGGACGCCACCACCTTTTCGGATTTCGGCTTGCCGGAAAATCTGGCAGAGCTTCAGACGGCGGTCGGCCTGCCTGTGGTGCTGCAGAACGATGCCTCCGCCGCGGCGCTGGGCGAGCACGTTTATGGAATAGGCCGCAGTTTCAGCAGCTTCGCCTTCATCCAGTTCGGCATGGGCCTTGGCGCCGGGTTTGTCCTCAATGGTGCGCTCTATCCGGGAGCATCGAAAAACGCCGGTGAAATCGGTCATGTGCTGATCGACCCGAAAGGCCCAGCCTGCTCCTGTGGCAACTCCGGATGCCTCGAACGCTACCTGTCATTGAATGCGCTGTGCGAAAGGCTTGGTCTGGAACCGACCGAGCCGGGCTCTGTCGCGCGGATCGAGGCCTTGTTTGCCGAGCGGGATCCGGCAGTTCTCGGCTGGATTTCAGATGTCGCGCCGCTCATGCGCCAGATGATCAGCATGGTCGACATGATGCTCGACCCGGAAGCGCTGATCCTCGGGGGTATCATTTGCCCGGATTTCCTGCAGGCGCTCCTCGACAGCGCGTCCCCGCTTCCCCGCCGTCTTGACGGTTCGCCGGAAGAAGACAGGATCCGTATCGGCACGTCCGGGGCAACGGCAGTCGCCCTCGGCGCCACAGCCGCCGCCGTCGACGCCCTCTACGCACCTTCGGTCTCGCACCTGCTGCTGTGAGGCCGCATCTCTCGCACGTAACCGAAAAGCGACCCTCATGCTGAGGAGGACCGATAGGTCCGTCTCGAAGCATGGGCGGCATATCCCGGGCAAGCAGCCCATCCTTCGAGACGCCGCCAGGTCGGCTCCTCAGGATGAGGTTGGTGGGGAGTGTCGGTAAATCCGCCCCTAGCTCAGCCCCAGCATCTTGCGGATCTGTTCCTGGTCGGTCTCGCCACCGGCGAAATCATCGAAGGCCTTGTCGGTGACTTCGATGATGCGGCTTTCGATGAAGGGCGCACCTTCCGCGGCGCCCTGCTCCGGCGACTTCAGGCAGCATTCCCATTCCAGAACGGCCCAGCTGTCATAGCCGTATTGCGCGAGTTTGGAAAAGATGCCGGAGAAATCCACCTGTCCGTCGCCCAGCGACCGGAACCGGCCCGCGCGGTTGACCCAGCCCTGATAGCCGGAATAAACGCCCTGGCGTCCGTCCGGATTGAACTCGGCATCTTTCACGTGATAGGCGCAGATGCGCTCGTGGTAGATGTCGATAAAGGCCAGATAATCGAGCTGCTGCAGCAGGAAATGTGACGGGTCGTAGTTGATCTGGCAGCGCTTGTGACCGCCGAGCGCCTCCAGGAACATCTCGAAGGTTGCACCGTCGAAGACATCTTCGCCCGGGTGGATTTCATAGCCGACGTCAACACCGTTTTCGTCGTAGACATCGAGGATCGGTTTCCAGCGCGCAGCCAGTTCCTTGAACGTTTCGTCGATGAGCCCTGCGGGTCGCTGCGGCCAGGGGTAGAGATAGGGAAACGCCAGCGAGCCGGTGAAGCTGACGGAGGCACTGAGGCCAAGCCGCTTGCTGGCAATCGCCGCCTTTTTCATCTGGTCGACAGCCCATGCCTGCCGCGCTTTGGGGTTGCCGTGAACTTGCGATGGCGCAAAACCGTCGAAGGCCAGGTCATAAGCCGGATGAACCGCAACGAGCTGGCCCTGCAGATGCGTCGACAGCTCGGAGATCTCGACGCCGGCATCTGCGCAAATGCCTTTGACTTCATCGCAATAGGCATCGCTTTCGGCGGCCTTGTCGAGGTCGAACAGGCGACCGTCGAAGGTTGGGATCTGGATCCCCTTGTAGCCAAGGTCCGCAGCCCATTTGGCAATTGCGGGAAGCGAATTGAACGGCGCATCATCTCCGGCAAACTGGGCCAGGAAAAGCGCGGGTCCTTTGATCAGTCCAGCCATCATTGTCTCCCAAGTTTAAACGGGGCGTTGCAAGGCTGGTGCCTCACGTTCCCTCTGGCGCGTATGAAAATCTGCTGAAATCGGCGGTTTTTCCCTGTCCGGTTATGTCGAAGGCCAGCATGCCGACAAAGGCTCCGGTAAACGAGCCGTGTTCACCGCGCCCGCCTTCATCCGAAATCACGCTGGCATCCAGATCCGGCCCGAAGGGGGTCCAGTCACCGTCCTGCTGCCGCCAGAAGAAACGCTGGAGAGCACCGTTGACGTCGACTGCAAGCTCGACCGGTCCGTCGGCAAGCGCAATCGGATCCACCGGAAACGACATGCGCCCGTCCGGCCAGTCTCCGGGGCAGGAAAGGATCGTCAGGCAGCGACCGAGCCGTTCCGTCCAACTGACAGCCAGAAAATGGAACTTGTGCCGGTTGTAATAAGTCGTCAGTCCGGCCGCCTGCTGATAGGTGGTCGGAACAAAGTCTGTCAGGGTCGTTTCCGCGCGGTAGCTGAGGTGTTCCTGCCGCCGGGCCACCAGCGATTGCTCGTACCAGCTGCCGATGCTTTCCCGCCCGGTCAGGCGCAGAGCTTTGGCCGTCAGCGAGAACAGCCGCTCTGAATAAGGCGTGCGCAACCACTGGAACTCTGGCGGTAAGCTGTCGCCGGTGAAACTGCGTTCCACCCGTTGAAGTGGACGCGGTTCCGCCGCAGACAGGCCCGGAACCTCGACTTTCGGAACCGTGCCTTCCTGTTCCAGATAGAGCCAGCCATCGTCTCGCCATTCACATTTCTGGATCGCGGTTTCCCGTCCCAGTGGCGAGAACCGTCCCGGTAACGGCCGGGAACACAGATGGGTATGGTAGACCTTGCCGCCCGGCGTCTCGACGATCTGGCCATGGCCCGCCCGCTGCAGCGGGGCGTCCGGCGTGTCCTTGGAGGTGATGAGATGGGTCTGCGGGTGGAGTTCGTAGGGCCCTTCGATGGACCGGGAACGGGCCATCGTGACGGCGTGATCGTAGCCGGTACCGCCTTCGGCAACGGTTAGATAATACCAGCGGCCGCGCTTGTGGAGATGCGGGCCTTCCGTCAGTCCATGGGGGCTACCGGAGAAGATCTTGCGGATCTCGCCTTTCAGCCCTTCGTCTTCGGACCATTCCTGCAGCAGGATGCCGTCAAAGGCCGGATGGCGCGGGTGCCCGCCAACAGAATTGGAAATGTGGTTCCATTGCAGCACCAGGAACCATTTGCGGCCGTCGTCATCATGAAACAGCGACGGGTCGAACCCGTGTGAACTCACATAGATCGGGTCGCTCCACGGCCCCTCGATTGAGGGGGCCGTGACGATGTAGTTATGTGCATCCTTGAAATTCCCATCCAGCCGTTTGACGTCCGTATAGACCAGCCAGAACCGTCCGTCCGCGTTGGAAAGGCACGGCGCCCAGATGCCGCCGCTGTCCGGATTGCCGCGCATGTCGAGCTGGCTCGCCCGGCTCAGGGGCCGGCTGACCAGATCCCAGTTGACCAGGTCTGTTGAACGGTGGATCTGGACACCCGGATACCATTCGAAGGTCGAGGTGGCGATGAAGTAGTCATCGCCCGCCCGGCAGATCGAGGGGTCCGGGTTGAACCCCGGCAGGATGGGATTTCGGATCATTTCCGGCTGGGTCCTTTCCGTTCCGCCGAGGCCGCCCAAAGGTTGATGTCCGCCTCGCGTGTGGTTTCCTCGATCAGCTTCAGTTCGTCCTGGGAGAACTGCAGATTGGCAATCGCGCCGACACAGTCCGCCACCTGGCTGCCCCGGCTTGCACCGATCAGCGCCGTGGTCACCCGGCCATTGCGCAACACCCATGCAAGGGCCATCTGGGCCAGCGTCTGGCCCCGCGTTTCGGCGATCTCATTGAGTGCCCGGATCGTGGCGAGGTTTTCTTCGCTCAGGAACTGCGTCTTCAGCGATTTGCCCTGGTTCGCCCGGCTGTCTTCCGGAATGCCTTTCAGATATTTGCTGGTCAGCATGCCCTGGGCCAGCGGCGAGAAGGCGATGGAGCCGATACCGAGGTCGTCGAGCGTATCCAGCAGGCCGTCCTCCTCAACCCACCGGTTGATCATGGAATAGCTCGGCTGGTGGATCAGGCACGGCGTGCCCAGGTCCTTCAAAATGGCGGCCGCTTCCCGTGTCCGTTTGGAATTGTAGGACGAGATGCCGGCATAGAGCGCCCGGCCGGACCGCACGATGTGGTCGAGCGCCATCATGGTCTCTTCCAGCGGTGTGTCCGGATCAAAGCGGTGCGAATAGAAGATGTCGACATAGTCGAGCCCCATCCGCTTCAGCGACTGGTCGCAGGACGCAATCAGATATTTCCGGCTGCCCCATTCGCCGTAAGGCCCTGGCCACATTCCGTAGCCGGCCTTGGACGAAATGATCATCTCGTCCCGATAAGGCGCGAAATCGGTCCGCAGCAGTTCGCCGAAGGCGGTTTCTGCCGAACCGGGCTTCGGGCCGTAATTGTTGGCCAGATCGAAATGAGTGATGCCGAGATCAAAGGCGGTCCGGGCAATCTCCCGTTTCCTGTCGAGCGGCGTGTCGTCGCCGAAATTGTGCCACAGGCCCAGCGAGATCACCGGCAGTTTCAGGCCGGATTTCCCGCATCGGCGGTATTCCATGGTGTCGTAGCGCGATTCCGCTGCTTTCCAGGTCATTTGCTATCCTGTTAAACGAGAAGGTCTTTCGCCGCCTGCGGGTCCAGGGCCTCCGGGCGCTCGCAGGTGGTTTTGATGTCAATGAACGTCCCGCTCTCGCCGGAGGCGAGAATCGACGTCATCACATCGACAACATGCAGAGCAAACTCCAAAGAGCAACGGTGTGGCCGGCCTTCCAGGATGGCGAGGGCCATATCGGCCAGGCCCGCTGTCCGGTAGTTGGCATGTCCACGATCATTCGCCTTGGAGAACGGGTGCTGCCAGGCTTCAGATAGCGTTACGAAACTGCCCTTGTCGGTCATGCGCACTTCGCCGCCGAAGAAATTCGGATCCGGCACATGCAAGGTGCCCTCGCGGCCGTAAAGCTCCATGTTGGAATGGCCGTGCTGCCAGACATCCCAGCTCGCGCAATAGGTGATCTGGGCGCCGGACTGGAATTGCATCACCGCGTGAATGGTCGTCGGTGTTTCCACCTTGATCTTGTCGCCATGGCGCGGCTGCGAAGTGATCGTGCGGTATTCGGAGCCGGAAGAACTCATGGCGCAGACCCGCTTCACCGGCCCCAGAAGCTGCACCAGGTTGGAAACATAATAGGGCCCGAGATCAAGGATCGGACCGCCGCCGGGCTGGAAGAAGAAATCCGGGTTCGGATGCCACATTTCCATGCCCGGGCTCTGCACGAAACAGGTTCCCGAAGTCACCTTGCCGATGGCGTCACTGTCGACCAGGTGCCGTACAAGCTGGTGTGCGCCACCCAGGAATGTGTCTGGTGCCGAGCCCACCCGGAGACCTTTTTCCTTTGCGATCGCGGCAAGGGACTGGCCTTCTTCCAGGCTCAGCACGAACGGTTTTTCCGAATAGACGTGCTTGCCGGCCTCCAGAACGTGTCTGGAAACCTCGTAGTGAACTGCGGGCACCGTCAGGTTGACGATAATGTCGATATCGCTGGCTGCCAGAAGGCCGTCGACGGTTTCAGCCCTCAGGCCGAATTCTTCCGCGCGCGCCTTGGCGGCCGTTTCGTTGATGTCGGCGCAGGCGCGCACCTCAATGCCCTTGAAGAGCGGAGAAAGGCGCATGTAGGCGGCCGAAATGTTTCCGCACCCAAGGATGCCAATGCCAAGTGTCTTGCTCATGGGGTTTCCTCAGTAGGCGCGGAAGGCTGCGATGGAGCGGGTTGCGAAACGGTCGTAGTCCGACGGTTTGTCGTGTTCCATCACGAACAGATCGACCCCGGCACCCTTGAGGGCCTTCATAAGGCCTTGCCAGTCCATGGTGCCCTGGCCGACATCCGCCCAGCCATCCTCGTCGGTGCATTCGCCCTCGGGCGCGATGTCCTTCACATGGGCGGTGGTGATGCGGCTTGCGTATTTCTCGATCCAGTTGAGCGGGTCCTGGTTGCCGCGCACGATCCAGGCAATATCGGCTTCCCATTCGATGGATGGAGCAGCCTCCAGCAGGATGTCCATCGGCAGCCGACCATCGGCGCAGGTCTCGAATTCGAAATGATGATTGTGCCAGCCAAACCGCAGGCCGGCATCGCGGATCTTCTGGCCGATGGTTTCAAGCCGTTCTGCAATGGACTGCCACATGGCCGCGTCCGGAATGCGCTGCTCGGGCGGCACGGCGGGAACGAAGATCCGCTCCATGCCCAGGGTCCTGGCAGTGTCGATCACCTTGGCGATGTCGTCCTCGAACTGCTCCATGGGAAAGAAGTGGCCCGACGGCATCTTGAGGCCCTGGGCGTCGAGCATGTCGCGAAAGGCTGCGGGGTTCTCATAATTGCCGCCGAAGCCTTCGACCTGCGTATAGCCAAGGTCGGCAAGCCGCTTGAGAACGCCGTCCCAGGGGGTGAAGTCGCGAGCGGAATAGAGCTGGAAGGAAATATCCATCTTGAGTGTCCTGAAGTGTGGGCCTGACGTGAAGGAGGCCGGTCTAGAGCCGGGATTCCGTTGTTTTGTCGAAAAGATTGGCGCGGGCCGGATCGAAGCCGACGGAAATGGCATCGCCGTGCCGGACAGTTGCCTGGCCGTCCATCCGTACCCAGAGGGCCTTGTCACCGATGGTGAAGCGGACAAGCGTGTCCGAGCCGAGCGGTTCCACCAGTTCCACCGTGCCGGCGAACTGCACAAGGGCCGTTTCGGCCTCCGCGCCGCAGACCATGTGCTCCGGACGGATGCCGAACCACGCCGGACCTGTTGCCGGAGGGCCGTACTGGAAGTCATAGCCGTCAAGCGAGAAGGTCTTTCCGCCGGACGTGAACCGGTACTTGCCACCTGTTTCTTCCAGGGTTCCGTCAAAGAAATTCATCGACGGTGATCCGATGAACTCGGCCACATATTTGCTGGCTGGCCGGTTGTAGATCTCGTGGGGCGAAGCCAACTGCAGGATCTGACCGCCGCGCATGATGGCGATCCTGTCGGCCAGCGTCATGGCCTCGATCTGGTCGTGGGTGACGTAGATCATGGTGTTGGAGAGCTTCTGGTGAAGCTGTTTGATCTCGACGCGCAGGTCCGCTCGCAGCTTGGCATCCAGGTTGGAAAGCGGTTCATCGAACAGAAACACGTCGGCGTCGCGCACCAGGGCCCGGCCGATGGCGGCACGCTGGCGCTGCCCACCGGAAAGGGCGGCCGGCTTGCGGTTGAGTAGCGGCTCGATCTGCAGGATCTTCGCCGCCTTGTTCACCCGTTCCTCGATTTCCGCCTTGGGCAGGCCCGCATTCTTCAGACCGAAGCTGAGGTTCCCGCCAACGGTCATCTGCGGGTAGAGCGCATAGGACTGGAACACCATGCCGATGCCGCGCT
Source organism: Stappia sp. BW2 (assembly GCF_008107695.1). Lineage (GTDB taxonomy): Bacteria > Pseudomonadota > Alphaproteobacteria > Rhizobiales > Stappiaceae > Roseibium. Next base: position 49,054 of record NZ_VIRG01000036.1, read on the forward strand.
GGGAAGGCTCAGCCCAGGTCACGTTGCGCCCACCGATGAAGATCTGACCGCCGGTGACATCCAGCAATCCGGCAATGCAGTTCAGCAAGGTGGACTTTCCGCAGCCCGATGAGCCGAGCAGCACGAGAAATTCGCCCCTCCCGACATCGAGGTTGAGATCCTTCAGAACGTCGAGGCTTCCGAAACTCAAGGACAGGTTCTTGATGGAGATGCTTGGTTCCATGGGTCGTCTCGTTAGCCTTTCACCGCGCCGGCGGCGATGCCGCGCACGAAGAGTTTTCCGGAGATGAAGTAGATGGTGAGCGGAACGAGGCCAGTCAGGATCGTCGCGGCCATGTTGACGTTGTATTCCTTCACCCCTTGTGTGGAATTGACGATGTTGTTGAGCTGCACGGTCATGGGGTAGAGGTCCGGCTTGGTGTAGATCACGCCGAACAGGAAGTCGTTCCAGATACCGGTGACCTGAAGGATCATGGCGACGACGAAGATCGGCAGGCTCATCGGCACCATGATCTGGAAATAGATCGCCCAGAAACCGGCTCCGTCCACGCGCGCCGCCTTGAACAGTTCCTGGGGCACAGACGCGAAATAATTGCGGAACAAGAGCGTCAGGATCGGCATGCCGAAGATGGTATGCACGATCACCAGCCCGGTCAGGCTGCCGTAAAGGCCGATTTCCCGCAGCATGATCACGATCGGATAGATCATCACCTGATAGGGAATGAAGGCCCCGACGATCAGGATGGCGAAAAAGGTTTCCGAGCCTTTGAAGCGCCAGTTGGCGAGCGCGTATCCGTTCACCGAGGCAATCGCGATCGACAGGATCACCGAGGGGATCAGGATTCTGACCGAATTGAAGAAGCCGCGCGACAGGCCATCGCAGTTGAGGCCGGTACAGGCCTCCGCCCAGGCTTTCACCCAGGGCTGGAAGGTGACCTCCACCGGCGGTGCGAAGATATTGCCCAGCCGGATTTCCGGCATCCCCTTCAGCGAGGTGACGATCATTACGTAAAGCGGCAGCAGGTAATAAAGACAGACGACGATCAGCGTGCCGTAGATCAGGATATTCCGGCGGGACAGCGCCTTGCGCGGCTTGCGGCCGGCGGGGCCTTCAACCATGCGGTTGCCGGACGAGGTGCCGTCGCCGTGCCGCAGGGCCCGGTCGTGACCGGCTTCCGGCGCAGTGTCGTATGTCATGGAGCCTTTCAGGAGGTGGGGCGCCTTGGTCATTTCCGCTTGCCTCCGAATTCGAGATAGGCCCAGGGCACGACGATGATGACGACCGTCAGCAGCATCATGGTGGAGGCGGCAAAGCCTTGGCCGAGGTTCTGGGACAGGAACATGGCGTCATAGACGTATTTGGCTGGAACTTCGGAGGAGATGCCGGGCCCGCCGCCGGTCTGGGCGACGACCAGGTCGTAGACCTTGATGATGCCGGAGGCGATCAGCACGACGGCAGTGATGAAGATGCCGCGCATCATCGGAATGACGATGAAGAGATAGGTCTTCCACATCGGGATGCCGTCGATCTTGGCGGCCTTCCAGATGTCCTCGTCAATCCCTCGCAGGCCGGCCAGCATCAGGCACATGATTAGCCCGGTTCCCTGCCAAAGGCCGGCGATCAGGATGCCATAGATGACGATTTCGGGATTGTAGAGCGGGTCGAAGTTGAAACTCTCCCAGCCGAGACTGCGCACCACGTGCTGAATGCCGAAGTCGGGATTGAGAATCCATTGCCATGCCAGACCGGTAACGATGAAGCTGAGGGCGAAGGGATAGAGCAGGATTGTCCTGAACGTGTCCTCGAAGCGGATCTTCTGGTCGAGCAGGGCCGCCAGCATGAAGCCGATCAGCAGCGAGAAAACCAGCGAGAAAGCGCCGTAGATGGCCAGGTTCTCGATGGAAATCAGCCACTTGCTGCTGCTCCACAGCCGTTCGTACTGGGCAAGGCCGACGAATTTCTCACGCGGCAGAAGCTTTGAGTTGGTGAAGGAATAAAGAACCGTCCAGGCGGTTCCACCGATGAAGACCACCACGGCAGTGATGATCATCGGTACTGCGGCCACCTTGGCGCTGATGTTCCGATGCCACCTCGCGGGGCGCGTAGCTGCGGACATGCCGAAAACTTCCTTGTCGAGACGTCGTCCAGGGTGATGTCGGGCGATCCCTGCGCGCCGCGGCGCGCAGGGTTGGAGGACGCCGCCCGGCCACTGCCACCGGAATTCCGGTGGCGCGAGGCGCGGACGACGGGGCCTTTGCCGGTGTTAGTCGGCGTCTGCGACGATCGAGGCGAACGTCGCCTGCGCGTCTTCAGCGGACATAGACGGGTCGTTGAAGAACTCGACGAACAGGTCGTTGACCTGGGTCAGGCTGTCGGCCGACATCAACTGGTCCGGAGACTGGATGACATTGCCCTTGGCCAGGATGTCGAGGCCCTTCTTCATGCAGTCGTTTGCAGCGGCCAGATCAACGTCGCCGCGCACGGGCAGCGAGCCTTTCTTCAGGTTGAAGGCAACCTGTGTTTCCGGGGAGAGCATGACCTTGGCCAGTTCGCCCTGGGCTTCGGTGATGGCCGGGTCATCCACTTTCGGGAAGTAGAACGCGTCGCCCCCGGTCATGATGACCTCGTTGACACCGAGGCCGGGCAGGCAGGTGTAGTCCTTGCCGGCAACCTGATTGGCGACCTGGAACTCGCCCTGAGCCCAGTCACCCATGATCTGGCCTGCGGCCTTTCCGGTGATGACCATGGTGGTGGCATCGTTCCAGCCCTGGACGTTGGAGTCCTTGGACATGTCGCGCGCGGTTGCGGCGGCCTGGAAAACCTTTGCCAGCTCCTCGCTGCCGGCAAGCTCGGCATCCTTCTCACCGAAAATCTTGGTATAGGCCTCCGGTCCGGCGAGCGCGGTGAGAAGCACCTGGAACGCCAGCGTCGTCTGCCAGGGCTGCTGGCCCATCGCGAGCGGAATGATGCCCGCCTCTTCAAGCTTCGGTGCGGCAGCAGCGTATTCGTCCCAGGTGGTTGGAACCGCCAGGCCGTTGTCCTCGAACACCTTGTTGTTGAGCCACAGCCACTGCTGCGAGTGGATGTTCACCGGCACGCAAAAGATCCGGCCGTCCAGCGTGCAGCTGTCGAGCAGACTGGAGGGATGGATGACTTCTTTCCAGTTGCCTTCCTCCGCAATGTCCGTGAGGTCGCGCATCAGGCCGGCTTCCACCAGTTCTTCGGCCTGGCGGCCGTGGTTGAACTGGGTTGCGCCCATCGGGTCGCCACCGGTGATGCGGCTGATCATGATCGGCCGGGCCGTACCGCCGGAGCCCGCAATGGCGCCGTCGACCCACTTGTTGCCGGTCGCGTCGAACGCCTTCGCAAATTCAGCAACCGCGGCCGCTTCGCCGCCGGATGTCCACCAATGAGTGACTTCCAGGTCTGTCGCATTGGCGGCCGTTGCTGCGCAAAGGGCGGTGGTTGCTGCAAAAACTGCACGTAGTGCTTTCATCATTTCCTCCCATCGAACGTGGCGTGTCCGATTGTCCTCGTCATGCGGCCTCCACCGCATTTTTGTAATCGATTACATCTTGTTGTGTGCTATATGTAATCGATTACATTTCATCATTCTCGGGAAATGGTCTTGTGTCAACCCGGAATGTAGGGCCTGACAGCCTCAAGGATGACCAAGAGACGGCGGCGGAAACGGTCCAGGCGCTGACATGAGAAAACCCGGAGCAGGCCTTGGCCCAGAAAATTGCAAGAATTCAGGATGTTGCTCGCGAGGCGGGCGTATCGACGGCAACCGTAAGTCGTGCGCTCAGCAATCCCGAACTTTTGACGGAGGCTACCCGACAAACCGTCTTTGCGGCCATCCGGTCGACAGGATACCGGGTCAACCGGGCGGCCCGCAATCTGCGCACCCAGCAGGCTGGCGCCATTCTCGTCCTGGTGCCGAACCTCGATAATCCCTTCTTTTCCCAGATACTGGCCGGCATCAGCGCGGAGTTTGGCAGCCGGGACTATTCCGTCCTGATTGCAGATACGAAAGATCACACCACCGGTGGCAAACACGTGGTCGACTACTTTCTGGATGCCCAGATCGACGGCATGATCTGTCTGGACGGCGCAATTTCGTCCGAGGAACTCCAGCTATTCGAGGACAACGGCGTTTCGGGAAAGATCGTTTTTGCCTGCGAATGGGTGCAGGACGGGGCGTTACCATCCGTGCGCAGCGACAATCTCCACGGCGCTCAGTTGGCCGTTCGGCATCTTTATGATCTCGGCCACCGAAAGATTGCCCATATCACGGGCCCGCAGGAAAATGTTCTCACCCACGCACGGCGCGAAGGCATGATGGCCGAGCGGACACGGCTGGAACTGCCTGCGCGGGAAGAATGGATCATCCGCGGCGACTTTTCATTGGAATCCGGCCGGATGGCGGGCCAGCGGATTCTGGCAATGAACGATCGCCCGACCGCGGTTTTCTGCGCCTCGGACCAGGTCGCCTTTGGCCTTATCTCGACCCTGACTGCAAACGGCTTGCGCGTACCGGAGGACATTTCGGTCGTCGGCTTCGATGACATCGAACTTTCCGAGTTTTATGTCCCGGCTCTTACAACCATTCGTCAGGACAGGCGGGCGCTTGGTGCCAGGGCTGTGTCCTTGCTGCTGGAGTGTCTGGAGGCGTCCACCGCCTCGCAGGCAATTGCTGCCGAGCCTGTCATCGTTGATGTGGAACTGGTGGTGCGCGCCAGTGCGGCCGCTCCAAATTGCTGATTTTCGGCCATTTCACGGGGATTCAGAGACGCGGAGAGACCACTCTGTCGTAAGCGGTCTGGTCTCGGTTGTTCAAAAACGATTTTCTCGATTTAGGTGTAAGGGGTGGCCATACTAGAAATGTGTTTGCAGCTTTATTGGTACAACTTGACGTCGATGTAGGCACAAAACCTAAGAGTAGACTGAATACATCTTGCCAGCTTTCAGTTGGGTCATCTGAACCCTTCACTTTGCTAGTCGACTGAATATGTTCGGGCGGTAAAATTTGCATACTAGGCAAATATTTCCCGGATACGCCCTCTGTATGATTTCAAAATTATTTTATTTCTATTTGAAAAACCTGATTTACTTACACTTTTATTGTAAACTATCGCGGGGGTTTAGCGATTAGTTAACTTCAGGATGTCACTCTAGATAGTATCGTCAATTTTGGGTGATAAAAATGCGTAGACTGGCGTTAGCCTTGGCATTGTCCATTTGCACTTTCTTGCTACAGACGGGTGCGTCTTCGGCGCAATCTTCACTCAAGGTTGTGGGTACAGGTGATGGGCTTGAAATGCTTCAGGAAATTGGGGCTGGCTTCGCCGAAAAATACTCCGATATCGATCTTGAGATTCCGCCGAGCATTGGCTCTGGTGGCGGCATCGCAGCCGTCAGCTCGGGCACGGAACGCCTGGGCCGAGTTGCGCGTCCGCTGAAGGACAGCGAGGTGGAATACGGCCTCGTGTATCTGCCGATTGCAAAAATCCCCAGCGCAATCTTCACCCATCCGTCAACCGGCGTGAAAGCCTTGACCAGCGAGGAACTGGTCAGGCTGTATTCCGGCGACATCACGAACTGGTCTGAACTGGGCGGAGCGGATCTGCGCGTTCGCCTGGTTCGGCGTGAAGATGCCGACAGCACATTACAAGTTATGAAAGCCACGATGCCGGGCTGGTCGGAAATGGAATTCTCGCCACGCACCAAAACGGCCCTGACCACCCAGGACGCAATTTCCAGTGCCCGCGACGTCGAGGGAGCGATTGCTTTCGGCCCCTATTCCAAGCCGTTGGAAGATGGATTGAACGTTGTGAAAATCGATGGTCACCATCCGACCGACCCGGGATACCCGAGTTCAGTGATCCTGGCGCTGATCTACAAGGAAGGCACGCTCGATGAGGAAATGAAAGCCTTCATCGACTACGCGCAGTCCGATCAGGCTCACACTTTGATCAGCAATTACGGTGGCGTACCCGTCAGTAACTAACGCAATTGGTGCACATGATCCGTCACTCGTCCCTTCTCTGGCATTACACATATGGCGCCGTTTTCACGGCGGTGTGTGCTTTTGCCGGTTTTATCGGACTGGTTGCGTTTCAGCTTGAAGACAGCATGCAGCGGCAGGAAACCGAACTGCTCGAGCTGTCCCGGGCCCGTCTTCTGGAAACGCTGAATGCGGACGTGGAGCTTGCCGGAACCCGTATGGAGTTCCTGTTTCAGGACCGACTGCGCCGTATAGACGCCCTCTCGGAAAGGGTCGACACCGCCAAAGCTGTTCAGTCCCGCAACGTTGTTGCGATGTCGGAACTGCTCGGTCCGGCAGCGGAACTGGCGGATATGGACGGCATTGTCGTTCTGGATGAAGAGGGCCACGTGATCGGGGCGTCCTCCTATTCAGCGGACCTTGTCGAGCTGGGCTCGACGATGCAGAACCTGAGCTTCTTCGACGAGGTTGCCAGATCGCTGAAAGACAGTTTTCCAGGACAGAAACTGACCTACTCCGGCGTTTTACCACGGTCCGAAACGGGTGTCTTTGTGCCTGGTGACAAGGTCAATGAAGTATCGCAGATCTTGTTCGTCCCCGTTTTCGATGACTTCGGTTATGTGATCGGTGGTCTCGTCGGACAGCGCTGGCTGCGGCCGGAAGAGCCGCTTCTGGTTGATCTGGCCAAGATCAATTCTTTCGAGATGGCAATTCTTTACGATAGCCAGATCATTTCCACCGCGAATTTCTCCGGCAAGATGCCCGATCTGGCCAGGTCGTCGGAAACGCCGAACATCACCGAAAATGGTGCCCATGTCATCGAATGCGGCGTGCCCGTCGTGCCGCTGACCGTCTGCGCGCTGACGCCAATTGAGGCGCTGACCGAAATTCAGCACAAACTGACGCGCATCGGTACGGAAGAAGAAGCCAAGCTGCTCAGGCGGCTGTTTTTGTTCGGGCTGATTGCGCTGGTGGCCTTCGCCGCAGTCGCCTTTTTGATGTCCCGGCAGATTACCAGGCCGCTGACCAAGATTACCCGGGTTCTCACCGGCATCGCCACAGGCGATTTCGAAAGCGAGGTCGTTGGCACGGAGCGCATGGATGAAGTCGGCGACATTGCCCGCTCTGTTGTTTCCCTGCAGCGATCGGTGAAAGAACGCGATGCGCTTCGCGAGCGCGTACACGAGAAAAACTCGATCCTGCGGTCCCAGGAGGCCCAGTTGCGGGAGCAGAACGTCCTGTTTGACGCAGCGCTCAACAACATGTCCCATGGCCTGTGCATGTTCGATGCAAATGGCCGGTTGATCGTCTCGAACCAGCGTTACGCCGAATTGTTCCAACTTGAGGCGGGCAAGGTCGTACCAGGCATGACAGCCGCCCAGCTCGCCACACTGCAAAAGGTGGAGGCCGTCGAAACCGAAGATAATGGGCTTTACGAGTCTCGCCTGCCGGATCACAGGTATGCAAGCGGCTCCCAAAGCACGGAAATGGTGAAGATCCGCTCTGGCCGGATCGTTCTGACCACCCGCCAGCCCTTGGCCGAAGGCGGCTGGGTCGCGATTTCAGAGGACGTCACCGAGCGGCAGGAAGCGCGTGACCGGCTGGCGTTCCTGGCACGTCACGATCTTCTGACGCAACTGCCGAACCGCATCGAGTTTCGAGACCAGTTGGACATGCTGTTGAACCAGCAGCTGGTCAAAGGCGGCGAATTCGCCATTCTTTGCCTCGACCTGGACGAGTTCAAGACCGTCAACGACAGCCTGGGCCACCCCATTGGCGACGAATTGTTGCGCCAGGTGGCGGAACGATTGCGCAGGCTGATCGGCCGAAAGGACGTTGTGGTCCGGCTGGGGGGCGACGAATTCGCGATCCTCACCGGCCTGCCGTCCAGGTTGCAGGAAGTCGAGGAACTGGCGCAGTCCGTCATCTGGGAGCTTTCCCAGCCGTTCCAGATCGCGGACCATGAAATCGTCATCGGCGTCAGCATCGGCATTACCATTGCCAGGGCCGACGGCACCGCGGGTGACGAGCTGTTCAAGCAGGCGGATCTTGCGCTTTACCGGGCCAAGGAAGATGGCCGTAACACCTACCGCTTCTTCGAGATGGACATGGGCACGGCCGTCAACGATAGGCGCGAGCTCATCACCGATCTCAGAACCGCGGTCGCCGACGGTGAGCTGGAGCTTTATTTCCAGCCGCAATATACGCTCGCAGATGACCTGATTTCGGGCTTCGAGGCGCTGGTGCGTTGGAACCATCCGACGCGGGGCATGGTCTCCCCTGCGGATTTCATTCCGCTTGCCGAGGATACGGGCCTGATCACCCAACTGGGCGAATGGGTTCTGATGGAAGCTTGCCGGATCGCGGCCAAATGGCCCGATCATCTGAGGATCGCGGTCAATCTGTCTCCCCGGCAACTACGCGGCCATGCCTTCGGCCCGGTGTTGATCGATGCCCTGACGCAAACGGGCCTCAAGGCCGAGCGGCTGGAGCTGGAAGTGACCGAAAGCGTACTTCTGACAGATTCCGAAGACGTTCTGGACTCGCTGCACCAGGCCAAATCGCTGGGTGTGAAAGTGTCCATGGACGATTTCGGCACCGGCTATTCTTCGCTCAGCTACCTGCGCCGGTTCCCGTTCGACAAGATCAAGATCGACCAGTCTTTTGTCCGCTCGATGGCGTATTCGGAAGATTCCATTTCCATCGTGAAAGCGGTCATCGAACTTGCCAACAATCTCGACATGACCACCACCGCCGAAGGTGTGGAGACGAGAAAGCTTCTCGACATGTTGACCGAAATCGGCTGCACCGAGGCACAGGGCTACTATCTGGGCAGGCCCATGCCGGTCGACAGCACCGAAGAGTTGATTTTTGCCGGAACGCGGTCGCTCACCACGGCCGCCCAGTAGCTCCAGCTGCTTTCTCCGGCGACTTCTTTCCAGACCCTCCCAATACCCACCTGAGCGCGGAAAACGCCCGTGTGCTTGCAGGCCGATCAACGGTTGACGTGCCGATGTGTCCGGTTCTGGGTCAGGGGCCTGGCGCCATGGTCGTGGTTCAGCCGGCTGAGGCCGAACTGAAAGGAGCGGAGGCCTTGCGGAGGAGGTTGCCGGCCAGCGTCATCAGGCCCCTGTCTTCTTCCGCCACAAAGAACGGGTCGGCGTAGAATGTCGCCCCGGCGCTCAGCGCGATCTCCCGCATGGCATCGACATGGGACGGTGCGCCGGCCGAATAGACGACATGATCGGGCGTGAGCGGGCCGACAAGTTCGTGCGGGCGCGCGGTGCTGACCGTCTCGCCGTCCCCGTCGCTCGCTGTCAGGGTGATGGGAATGCCCCGGCTTTGCAGCCAGCGGACCGCGTCACGCATATAAATCCCGTCTCGTGTCCTGGACCCGGCAATGATCCGGATGTCGCGGCCAGTCTGCGCCAGGCTCGCCGCAACGGCAATCGACCAGATCGGTGCGAAGCCGGTGCCCGTCGATGTGAGCAGGATCGGGTTCGGCTGCCGCCGCAGGAAAGCGTTGCCGAAAGGGCCACGCAGCTTTACCGCATGTCCCTTGGCAATCTCCTTGCCCAGTTTCGAGGACACGGTGCTGTCCGGATACACCTTGATGTGAAACACAAGAATATTCTCTTCCGCATCCAGGTTGAGCGGGGTCGTCGGGCTATAGTCGCGCGGCGGATAACCGGCAAAGGTTGCGCGCAAATATTGACCGGGCAGCCAGGGCACCGGCCGCGCTGTCTTGACCCGCACTTTCAGATAGCCGTCCTTGATCGTCCGGATGCTTTCCACCGTGCCCTTGGTCGTCTTCACGAGCGGTACCGGGTCGTAGGCGATCTCGGCATCGCCTTCCAGAACCGAAAGGCACCCGAGCACGGTGTCCTTTTCCCTCGTTCCCATGTCGTCGATCTGGCCGCTCAACACCCGTACACGGCAGGTTTCACATTGGCCGGAACAGCAGTCGTGCGGAATGACAAGACGTCCGCCGAGGCCGGCATCGATCAGCGTGTCGCCGACATTGGCCTTGATGGCCTTCCCGTTGATGGTGACCGTGCAGGTGCTTTTCGACATGTCTGATTACATCCGTTGAAAGAAACGTTAGGGAAGGACGGGAAGGGCAGGGCAGGGCTCAGTTGAAGGTCACCCGCACGGGCCGGGAATGACGGGTGTGGCGGGTCTGGTTGTGGTCGAACACGGAGACCCACATGAACAGGCCGTCCTTCATTGCAAGGTCCTGGCTTTGGCCGGTGTCCATGTCCCGGACAACTTCAAGCGTCCAGTAGCCGTCCTGCCATTTGGAGCCCCCCAGAAGATCCGCCCGGCTGCCGGAATATTCACCCTGAATGAGAACGCCGGGAATAATGGTGCCGACGGGAATTTCAGCGTCTTTTTCCGGCGAATAGGGTACGCTTTCGTTTTCGAACATCCACCACTGCGATCCTTCGTCCGCAATCGCATCGGGGGCGAGGTCGACGGAGCCCATCAGTGCGCTCATCTTCTTGTAGTCGGCCGGAAGCCGGTGCACACCAACCGTGCCATGGTAATGGGTCTCGGGATCACCGATGTAATTGTAGACGTAGAAGGCCTTGCCCTCGTCGGGATTGTAGCCGGCGCTGTACCGGCTCTTGCCGGCGGCCTGGGCTTCATTCGGTTCCACCGGTGTCGAAAAGTGCATGTCGTCGACACGCCCCAGCATGCCGCCGCGCGCGGCTTTCCACTGCCACACGTCGACGAGGCTGCCATCGGTGGTGTAATGCAGGCCGCGGCCGTTGAAGGCAGCCGGTTTGTCCCCCAGTGGTTTTGGTCCCATGTGGGTTGCGCCGCCGCCACCAAAGGTGTCGGTGGTCGAAAAGGCAACCGAGAACTTGTCCTCGTAATAGGCGGTCTCGTCCGAAAAATCGGCCCGGTTGTTCAGCATGTGCCAACCGTCTTCACGCTTGATCAGCGGATGCCGTTTCAAGGAGCGGTTCTTGTCCTCCCAGCGGAAGGCAAAGGCGATCTTGTCACCCACCTGCACGGCACGAGCTTCGACCGTCGATTCACCCGTCCCGTTCAGGTTCGAGCCTTGCTGGGTCCTGATGAAGACCGGGGGTGCGGACTGCCAGACGGGGTCGTCCAGTTTGCCGTCAAGCACGGGCAGTGTGGCACCTTCGGCAACGAAAAGGTTGTCACGCGTTCCGAAATCGAGGCTGACGGCGCCAACCAGAACAATCGCGCCAAGGACAAGGGCAAGCGCAAGCGGATGGCGGCTCATGCCCGGGAACCGGCGCAGGGCCTGGGGACGGAACAGCCGCAGCAATTGGGCGACACCGCCGTAGCAGTAATGAAGCACCACATGGGCAACGATATAGGTCAGCACCACGAGCGCCGCGGTATAATGCACCGTCACCCAGATGCCGCCATGCCCGAGGTAGAGCAGAACGCCGGTGGTCGACAAGGTGAGTACGGCGCCGAAAAGAATCCAATAGGCAATGACGTTGACGGCGGCCAGGCGCAGTTTCGTGCTGGCGGGAAGCGTCAGCACGACGATCTTCTTGGAAGAAATGCGGCGTTTCAGGCGAGCAAGCGTCATATAGGCCGCATAGGCGAAGATGAGCGCCAGCACGAAGACGGCCGACACATAGTGCCAGGTCCAGATTTCGCCCTGTGGCAGGATCGGTTCGAACAGGCTCGAGAACCAGGCGTTTTCCGCATCGGCCGACAGGCGCATACCGGTCAACAGGCTGGTGACAATCGCGACCACCAGCGTCCAGTGCAGGAGGATCGTTCCGATGTCGCTGCGCACCGGCGGAGAACGGTCTTCCGGCCGCCTGTTCGCGCCTTCCGACGACTTGCCGGAAATTGTTTGCCCGTCGGTCTTGGACGATGAAGGCAGTTCGAGGGCGTGATCTGTCACTTGGTCCGTCAACGTTTTCTCCAGGGCCGCCAGCGTCGCGACCGGGTTACCGGTACAGGTTGTGCAACCGGATGTCGGGAAATTTCAAAGCTCTAAGCCAAAAAATATCACATTTTAACGAAAGTGAAGAAAAAATGGCAATTGCAACCAGCTTTAAACCTATCCGGGCAGTCTGATGCATGCATTATATTATTACTCTTGGGAAGCATTTGAGATGAGAAATCAATTTTATTTTCATGAGGATGTAGATTTACTAATGATTGTTTGAATTTTCTCAAATTTTTCAAAATACAGAAAATATATTTAGAGGAACAGGCTAATCTTTAAGTGATATTTAAGGATATGCTTGCGACGTCTCATCGCATGCCCCTCATCCGTCTCTCAAGAACTTGTCATCGCAAGGTCTTTGCCTTTCCCGAAAGGCCTCGTCGTGGAGCCGTCATTGACCCGCGTTAATCAATTGAACGGCAACGCGCTTGGAATCCCGCCGTATTGTTCGGTGAGATTTTGATACAGGTCATACGAATGCGATCATATTTCTCTTAACTTCAATTCGGTTGAGGTGAGGCCGAAACGGTACATAAGGCCTGGTTGTGCAGGCTTGAAAAACCCGCCTAAGATGGTGTGCGTTGCAACAGAACGGGTCTGACCCGTTTGAATGACCTTCACTCCCAAGGGGGCATAAATGCTGGTCTCCCATACACGGATTGTCGACATCGTTGGCGACATCATTCGCATTCAGGTGTCTTCGACGAAGAGCGAGTCGGAGGGGCGTCCCTGTCTCGGCGATCTGGCCCTGGTCGATGCGGGCAATGGTGAGACGTCTCTCGCGCAGGTCATCAACATCGACCGGGACATGGTATCGCTGCAGGTCAACTCGGGCACCAAGGGTCTCGCAAACAATGCGTCGGTGCGCTTCCTGGGCGAACCGGCCAAGGTCACCTATTCGGACAATATCCTGGGCCGTGTGTTCGACGGCGCCGGTCAGCCGATAGATCGGGGACCGGATCTGTCCAGCGATCCGTCGGTTCCGATCGGTGGCCCCTCGGCCAATCCGATGAAGCGCGTGCTTGCCTCGCGCATGATCCGCACCGACGTGCCGATGATCGACATTTTCAACTGCCTCGTGGAAAGCCAGAAGATCCCGATCTTTTCGGTTTCCGGTGAGCCCTATAACCCGTTTCTGGCCCGGATCGGCATTCAGGCAGACGCCGACATCGTGGTGTTCGGCGGCTTGGGGCTGATCTTCGACGATTATGCCTTCTTCCGGCAGCAGTTCGAGGATGCGGGCGTCTTCCCGCGCACTGTCATGTTCATCAACCAGGCGTCCGATCCGGTGGTCGAGCGTCTGCAGGTTCCGGATATGGCGCTTGCGGTTGCTGAAAAATTCGCAGTCGAGGAAGGCAAGCGCGTGCTGGTGCTGCTCACCGACATGACCGCCTTCGCCGATGCGATGAAGGAAGTTTCCATCGCCATGGAGCGGGTGCCCGCAAACCGGGGCTATCCGGGCGATCTTTATTCCCAGCTTGCCAGGCGCTACGAAAAGGCATGCGATTTCAAAGGCTCCGGCTCCGTCACCATCCTGACGGTCACCACGATGCCGGGCAATGATGTCACCCACCCGGTGCCGGACAACACCGGCTACATCACCGAAGGCCAGTTTTATCTGCACAGCGGTGTGCTGGATCCCTTCGGCTCGCTTTCTCGATTGAAGCAGCATGTGATCGGCAAGGTGACGCGTGAGGACCACAACCAGATCATGAACACCATGATCCGTTTCTATTCCGGAGCAAGGGACGCGGAACAGAAACAGTCGATGGCGTTCGAATTGTCGGAATACGACCGCCAGCTCCTGAAGTTCGGCGGCCTGTTCCGGCGGCGCTTCATGGATATCAACGTCGCCATCCCTCTGGAGGAAGCGCTCGACCTGTGCTGGCAGACGCTTGCCGAATGCTTTCAGCCGGAACAGCTTCTGATGAAGCAGGGGCTGATCGACAAGTATTTTCCGAAACCGAAACCTGTCGGTGGAACCTCTGACGAGGAGGCCGCCTGATGGCAAGGCTCGCCCTCAACAAGTCGTCTCTGGCACGGGAAAGCGGACAGCTCTCGGAATACAAGCGCTTCCTGCCGTCGCTTGAGCTGAAGCGCCTCCAGATCATGGCCGAGCGCGCCAAGGCCAGGGAAACGGCCGTCCGGCTCGAGGCTGAATATGAAGAGCGTTTCAACGGCCTTGCGCGTTCCCTGCCGATGCTTGCCAACCAGCATGTCCCGCTGGAAGGGCTCGTGGTGCTGAAGCAGGTCGTTGTGGGCGAACAGAATCTCTCCGGAACCCGGCTGCCGGTGCTGGAGGATATCGAAGTCGAGACGGAACCCTACTCCCGTCTGGCGCGGCCGCATTGGGTCGACCCTTATGTCGACGGCATGCGGGAGCTTTTGCGGCTCAGCAAGGAAAGGGACATTGCCAGGGAGCGGATTGCCCGGCTGATTGAAGCCGAAGCGGTGATTTCGCGCAGGGTCAACCTGTTCGAGAAGGTGCTGATCCCGCAGGCGGAACGCAACATCAAGAAGATCCGCATGGCCCTTGCCGACGCGGAACGCGATGCCGTTGTCCGCGCCAAGATCTCCAAACGCAAGACGGCAGCCCGCGCTGCCGAACCTTCGGTGGCCGACCTATGACCATCGTCCCGCTCGTCAAGGTGAACCTGGTCGGCATCCTTGAAGACAAGGACAGGGTGCTGGAAGCCGCGCAGGAATTCGGCGCCTTTCATCTGATCCCCCTGACGTCAGCGCAAAAGGAACTGGAAGCCGTGCCGGCTGGCCGGGGGCGCGAGGCGAGCGAAGCCCTGCGCTGGCTCATGGACAGCAACGCGCAGCGTCGCCCCGTCACCCATCCTGACGGCTTCGACCTGGAAGCGGTCGTCCAACAGACGCTTGCCAATCGCAAGGCCATCCGTGACTGCGAGGACCGGCTGGCACGCCTTGAGCAGCGCATTCAGGACGTGGAGCCCTGGGGCGAGTTCAGCTTTTCCGACCTGGCCGAGATCGGCGACTACCGACTGTGGTTCTACGTGGTGCCCAATGCCAAGCTCAGGCAGGTCGATCCTGTCGGCAAGATCCTGGAAGTCGTCCATCGCGACAAGTATCGCAGCTACATTGTGCTGTTGTCCCCGGATGAACCGGAGGCAAAAGCCATGCCTGTACCCCGTGTTCACGTGGGGGCCGAGGCGCTTTCGGTGCTGCGGCGCCAATATGAAGATGCAGCCATTCAACAGGAAGAGCTGGAGCTGCAGCGACAGGCGCTCACCAAATGGCGGTTCGTGCTCGCCCAGAACCTTGCTGCGGCCAGAGACCATTCCGCCCGGCACAGGGTGGCGCTCGAAACTGCGGATACCGACAGGGTCTTCGTGCTTCAGGCCTGGGCGCGGCGGGATCAGCTTGCGGAGATCAGCAGGCTTGCGGACAGTCTCGGCATTGCCCTGCTGGTGACGGACGTCGAAGAAGCCGACACGCCGCCCACGCTTCTTGAAAACAGGCCGGCGCTGGAAGCGGGAGAGGATCTGGTGGAATTCTATCAGACCCCCGGCTACAGGGGATGGGACCCCTCGGCGATTGTCTATGTTTCCTTCGTGATCTTCTTTGGCATGATCATGACGGACGCAGGCTATGGCCTTCTCCTTCTCGTCTTGCTGTTTCTGTTCCGAAACCGCTTCAAGGGGTCCGCGCTGGGCCGCCGCATGTTCCGCATGTCGGTCTGGCTGATGATCTCCACGGCGGCCTTCGGTGTGGCAACGGGCAGCTATTTCGGTGTCACGCCTCCCGACGGAACGTTCCTGGCACACCTGAAGGTGCTTCACCTGAAGGATGTCAACACGATGATGAAGATCACGCTGGCCATCGGCGTGATCCACATCGTCATCGCCAACCTGATGCGCGCCTGGCACGAACAGTCCCTGAGCGGACGCATGCAGCCTGCCGGCTGGTGTCTGGTGGCACTTGGCGGTCTGGCGACCTTTCTGGCGCAGGGCACCTCCCTGGATGTCGCCGGTCCGGTCGCTGTGGTTGCAGGGCTTCTGCTGGTCGGTATCTTCGGCAGCGACCGCAAGGTGACCTCGCTCAGGACCGGTGGCCTCAGGGTCTTCGACGGGCTCGCGTCCCTGGCCCGTGTCGTCAACATCTTTTCCGACGTTCTCAGCTACATGCGCCTGTTTGCGCTGGGGCTTGCGGCAGCCTCGCTCGCCGAAACCATCAATTCGCTGTCGGGCCAGCTCAATCACGCGGTCCCGGGCGTGGGCCTCCTGATCGCCATCGCGGTCCTGGTGCTTGGGCACGCCATCAACATCGGGCTGGGGCTGATCGCCGGCTGTGTGCATGGTCTGCGCCTGAATGTCATTGAATTTTTCAATTGGGGTTTGAAGGACGAGGGCACGCCCTTCCGTCCCTTCAGGAAAGAGGAGACACGCCTGTGAACGAATTCGTTGTGGCGCTCGGCTGGTTTGGACTGTTCGCGCCAGTCGCCCTCGGCGCCATCGGCAGCGCCTGGGGCTGCGCCCTTGGCGGCAGCGCCGCGATCGGCGCCATGCTGGACAGCGACGGTGGCTATGGTCGGTTCATCGGCGTCTCGCTGATGCCATCTTCCCAGGTGATCTACGGCATCGTCATCATGTTCTCGCTGCAGCAGCCCACCATCGACGCGGCCAATGGCGCAGCGCTGTTCGGCATAGGGCTCTTGTCAGGCGTCACCATGCTCTTCACCGGCATCCGCCAGGGAGAGGTTCTCGCCTCGGCCATTCACGCATCCAAGGCCAAACCGGAAATTTTCGGCATCTCGCTTGCTCCGGCAGCGGTGCTGGAGGGCTTCTCGGTCTTTGCTCTTGTCTTCGCACTGGTCCTGTCCGGTTCGATCCCCGCTTAGGACCAGAAGGAAGAGGAGGCGGTTATGTCCAAACATGACGCAGCAGATGATCTGGAGAATGCCGCCGGCGCCGGTGTCCAGGCCCTGATCGAGCGGTTGAAGTCCGAAGGCGTGGCCGCTGGCCAGTCGGAAGGCGATGCCATCCTGGCCAAGGCCCGGGAAAAGGCGGAGGCGATTGTCGCAGAGGCACGGCAGAAGGCGGATAGCCTGCTGGCCGAAGCAAGGGCGGAGGCCGCCCGCGAAAAGGCGGCAACGGAAGACGGGCTGAAGGTTGCTGCGCGTGATCTTGTCCTCAGCATGCGCAACGAGCTTGGCGACCGCATCCAGCAGGAAGCCGGGCGGCTGGTGGCAACCACGCTTGCCGACCAGGAATTCTTGAAGAACCTCATTCTGGCGATGGCCGCCAACGCAAAGGACAACGCCTCAGTCGGCAACGCCGAGCCGATGGAGATCGTCCTGCCGGAGAAGGTCGTCACCTTCGAGGAACTCAAGCAATCGCCGGAGGCGGTTGAACCGGGAACGCTCACCCACTTTGTCATCGCGCTGGCGGGCGAGGTGTTGCGGCAAGGGGTCACCTTCTCCACCGCGCCGGGCTTCGATGGCATCAAGGTGAAACTGACCGACAGGGACGTTTCCATTGACCTGACCGAAGAGGCGATTGCGACACTTTTGAAGCGGCACCTGCAACCGCGCCTTCGGGCGGTGATGGAAGGGGTGCTGCGCTGACATGAGCGGGCCTCACCAATATATCGCGCTGGTCTCCAGCTTGCCCAATCTCGGCAAGCTGTTCTCGCGCAAGGGCGTGCCGATCTCCGGGTTCCGGCTGAAACAGCGGCTGTCGATGCTGGAACCAGCGCATGCGAGCCTGCTGCGCGAGATGGTGGAAGTCACAGCCTGGGCGGGCGTTGCCGGATTTGACCGCGACATCGACGTGATCCGGCGGGCAAACAAGGTCCTCGCCGATCTCCAGGCCTATCCGGATCTGCAGCATCTGCTCGGTGCGCGCATGGAAACCCGCACGCTGATTGCGGCGCTGCGTCGCCGCCGGGACGGACAGGAAAACGCCGCCGACATCGAAAACTGGGGCATGGGCCGATGGTGCGCGCAGATCAAGGCGAACTGGAGCGATCCGGCCTTCGGTCTCGGACACTTCATGCCCTGGGTCGGCGAGGCGCACCGGTTGATGCAGGCAGGCGATCACATTGCCATGGAACGCCTTGTGCTGACCCAGGTGTTCGATCAACTGGGGCACTATGGCAATCTCCATGAGTTCGATTTCGAAGCAGTCGCGATTTACGTGCTGCGCTGGGTAATCGTCGAACGCTGGTCGCGCTACGACGAGGCCGATGCCCGGGCCCGGCTGGCAACGCTTGTGGCGGCCGCCCTTGCAGGGCAGACGGAGGACGGCAAGACGAATGGCGGCCGCCAGGCCGGCCGGCAGGATCTTTTCTCAGACTTCACATCTGCCCTTGAGGGAGCCCCTTCATGACGAGCCATGTTCAGTTGCCGGAACCGACTGCGGAAATCGTCGCCGTTCAGGACGATCTCGTCACACTGTCGCCGCTCGGGTCTGCCCCCCTCATCAAGAACGAGGTGGTCTATATCATTCCGCACGGCCCGGAGCGGGACGGCAAGCCGCGTGAATATCTGAAGGCCGAGGTTCTGCGCGTGCGCGGCAAGTCGGCGGAAGCACAGGTGTTCGAAAGCACTGCGGGCGTGCGGGTCGGTGACCAGGTGATCCAGAGCGGCGAGATGCTGTCGGTTGCCCTTGGACCGGGGCTGCTCAGCACCGTCTTCGACGGCCTGCAGAACCCGCTTGCCGACATTGCCGCCGAGCATGGTTTTTTCCTGCCGCGCGGTGTGCTCACCAACGCTCTTGACCAGAACCGCAAATGGTCATTCGAACCCAAGGTGAAGTCCGGTGACGTGGTGAAGGCCGGTGACACGCTCGGCACGGTTCCCGAAGGCCGGTTCGAACACCGGATCATGGTTCCCTTCGTCACCAGCGGCACCTGGACGGTGGACCGGATCCGCGAAGGCACCTTCACCATCAACGAGGTGGTGGCGACGCTGAAAAACGAACGCGGCGAAACCCGTGACCTGACCATGGTTCAGCATTGGCCGGTTCGCCGGGCAATCCCCGAAGGCCTGGTCAAGGCCGGTCAGAGCGAGCGGCTCTACCCCAGCGAACCGCTGATCACCACCTTGCGTCTAATCGACACCTTCTTCCCCATAGCCCGCGGTGGCATGGGCTGTATTCCCGGTCCGTTCGGTGCGGGCAAGACGGTGCTGCAATCGCTGATTTCGCGCTTTTCGGCGGTCAACATCGTGATCGTGGTCGCCTGCGGCGAACGCGCAGGCGAGGTGGTGGAAACGATCACCGAATTTCCGCATCAGCCGGATCCGTCCGGAGACGGCACACTGATGGACCGCACGGTCATCATCTGCAACACCTCTTCCATGCCGGTCGCAGCGCGTGAGGCCTCGATCTACACCGGCATCACCCTTGGCGAATATTACCGTCAGATGGGCTATGACGTCCTCCTGATCGCCGACAGTACCTCCCGCTGGGCCCAGGCGATGCGCGAAACCTCCGGCCGGCTGGAGGAAATTCCCGGAGAGGAAGCCTTTCCCGCCTATCTCGACAGCGCCATCAAGGGCATCTACGAACGGGCAGGCGTGTTGCGCCTGGCCAGCGGCGAGACCGGCAGCCTCACCATGATCGGCACCGTGTCTCCGGCCGGCGGCAATTTTGAGGAACCGGTCACCCAATCGACCCTTGGCACGGTCAAAACCTTCTTGGGCCTCTCGTCCGAACGGGCCTACAAGCGCTTTTATCCGGCGGTCGACCCGCTGCTGTCCTGGTCGCGGTATCACATTCAGCTCAACGACTGGTACCGCAAGAACATCGGCCCGGACTGGGTTCCCCGTGTTTCGGAGATGATCGAACTCCTGCGCAAGGGTGACGAGATCACCCGCATGATGCAGGTAACGGGCGAAGAAGGCGTCTCCACCGAGGACTTCGTCCTTCAGCAGAAGGCGCTGTTCCTGGATATGGTCTATCTGCAGCAGGACGCGTTTGACGATGTTGACGTGTCGGCCCCGCTCAAGCGCCAGCAGGAAACTTTCGACCTCGTCTACCGCATCGCCGGCACCGACTTCGCCTTCGATGACAAGGAAGCCGTCCGCAAGTTCTTCACCGAGCAGACGTCCCTCTTCAAGAACCTCAATTACGCCGCCGACGGCAGCCCGGACCGCAAGGAGCTTCTGGAGAAGATCAAGGCAAATGTCCGCGCCGCCCCGACCCATGTAACGGGGTGATTGGTCAGGTTTCGGGTTATTCGGATGCTCTCATCCTGAAGCAGCGCGAATGCACTGTGTCGAAGGATCGGCAGCATCCTCGGGCGCAAGTGGCCATCCTTCGAGACGGACCTGCCGGTCCTCCTGAGGATGAGGATTGCTGTGCTTTGGGGTCGTATCGACGCAAAGGGTAGTGCGTTGAATTTCCCTGCCTTGGTGAAGCCGGGTCCATCAAGCTATAGGGCCTGATGATGCGCACCAATGTCACCGGACAAGCGAAGCGCCGATCCGGCGGCTACTCGCAGCGTCGCTTGATGGAGCAGCGGAAATGCGATTTGAGGCTTGCCGCCACATCAGCAATCTGGAAATGAGCACGTCTCTGGTCTCATGCCGCTCACCCAGGGGTGACACATTGGAAGCCTGCCTCGGCGCGGCTGTCAGGCCTGCTCGTCGAACACGCTCAAGATCTCATCCAGTGGCTTCTTGATTTTGGCGACGGCCGGAACCGTTGCGTCTTTGGCGGGGTGGCCGACGGCGAGGATCATCACCGGTTTTTCAGCTTCCGGACGGTTCAGGATCCCGTTCAGAAACTTCATCGGGTTGGGCGTATGCGTCAGGGCCGAAAGGCCTGCATGGTGTAGCGCGGTGATCAGCACGCCGGTGGCGATGCCGACACTTTCCGGCACATAATAGTGTTTGTAGCGCGTGCCATCTTCAAAGGTGCCCCAACGCTGCGCAAAGATCACGATCAGCCAGGGTGCTATGTCCAGATGCGGTTTGTTCGCATTGGTGCCGATCGGCTCCAGCGCCTTGATCCATTCGTCGCCCGCGCCGCCATCATAGAACTTGCGCTCTTCTTCCTCTGCGGCGAGGCGGATCTTGTGCTTCAGCCCGGCATTGGAAATTGCAACGAAATGCCACGGCTGGTGGTTGGCACCGCTCGGCGCTGTTCCGGCTGCGCGGATGCAGAGTTCGATGACGGAACGGTCCACCGGCCGGTCGGAAAAATGCCGTATCGTGTGACGGGTGCGCACCCCGTCATAAAAGTCCTGCGCACGCAGCAGCATTTCGTCGTCGTCGTATTGCCGCCGGTCAGGCAGCGGCAACGGCTGGTAATCCAGGGCTGATTTGGAAATCATGTTTTTTGTATCCACTCGCATTGCCGGCCCGCGGGTACATAAGGAATCCCGGCCGCGCAATCTCCTCCCAACATGTGGTTGGAAGTATGGACCGTCTAACCGGACGTCACGCAACTAAAAACAGGTCGACCCGCTTCACAACCGGAACCGGGGGCGCCTATGCTCACTCTGGAAACACCAAATGGCCTTGATCAAAAAATAACCTTGACCAGAGACGGGGCACCTTTCTAGATTTTCTTGACCATTTGGTCAGCGCGGTTCGTTGAGAAGGCAAAATGCCCTAACGTGCAGGTGCGACCGAACTGCCGGATGCGGGCAAGGCGGCCGGGAACCGCTCGAAAGTCCGCATGGGCAGGGGTTTGATGTTCCAGAGAAGGGCAGGACCGATACCGGTTCGCCCATAACCAATAGGGGAATGGCAATGAAGGCATTGAAAAGTCTGGCGCTCGCGTCCGTCCTGGGCGTAAGCCTTGCGTCAGGCGCGGCCAACGCCGCGGACGAGCTGACACTGCAGCTCAAGTGGGTCACTCAGGGCCAGTTTGCCGGCTATTACGTGGCCAAGGACAAGGGCTTCTATGAGGAAGAAGATCTTGATGTAACGATCAAGCCGGGCGGTCCGGACATTGCGCCGCCGCAGGTCATCGCCGGGGGCGGTGCAGATGTGATCGTCGACTGGATGCCATCCGCCCTCGCGTCGCGCGAAAAGGGTGTGCCGCTCGTCAACATCGCTCAGCCGTTCAAGAAATCCGGCATGATGCTGACCTGCCTGAAGGAAACCGGCATCACCTCGCCGGAAGACTTCAAGGGCCGGACACTTGGCGTCTGGTTCTTCGGCAACGAGTATCCGTTCCTGTCCTGGATGAGCCAGCTCGGTATTCCGACTGATGGCGGTGAGGAAGGCGTGACTGTCCTCAAGCAGGGCTTCAACGTCGATCCGCTGCTGCAGAAGCAGGCCGACTGCATCTCCACCATGACCTACAATGAATACTGGCAGGTGATCGATGCGGGCATTCCGGCGGAAGACCTGATCGTCTTCAAATACGAAGATCAGGGCGTCGCCACGCTGGAAGACGGTCTTTACGTTCTGGAATCGAGCCTGGACGACCCGGCAATGGTCGACAAGCTCGCCCGCTTCGTGAAGGCTTCCATGAAAGGCTGGGCCTACTCCGCCGAGCACCCGGAAGAAGCTGCTGAAATCGTTCTGGAAAACGACGCGACTGGCGCGCAGACCGAAAAGCATCAGATCCGCATGGTCGGCGAAATCAACAAGCTGGTTGATGGTTCCGACGGCAAGCTGGACATGTCTGCCTACGAGCGCACCGTGAAGTCCTTGCTCTCCGGTGGGTCCGATCCGGTCATCACCAAGGAGCCGGAAGGCGCAACTACCACGGTCGTCACCGACAAGATGTAAAACGTCAATCGGGCAGCCGGAGCACTCCAGTGTTCCGGCTGCCTCGGCCATATGCCTGACAAGGCACTAAAAATTAAAGGTTTCAACCCAGACTGCTGCGCTGACAAAGCTTTGGGGTTTTGAAAGCGCAATGCACGATCTGTCTGGGGAATCAGGCAAATTCGATTCGGGTCATTCAGCGTCGGCAACGGCGCCCGACGAACTGCGCCCGACGCACTCAAGCCTGTTCGGCATTTCTTCCAGCCTTGTCATCATCCTGATGTTCTGCGCCCTTATTTTTTCCTTCGGTGCCGTGCTGTTCAAGGTCGTGGTGGCTGAACACGAAGCCGAGGCGCGGGAAACACGGTCAGTCGCTCGCGTTTTTGAAAACCACAAGCAATTGCTGCTGCGCGAGATGGAGCGCTACGCCGCGTCCAACGCGGCCTATCAGAACATCGATACCAATCTGTCTCTGGACTGGATCAAGGCACGTTTCGGTGTCGACATGGCGTGGGATTTTGCCCACGACTACACGGTGCTTCTGGGCCGTGATGGTAAGATCGTCTTCTCTTCAAACGCCGGTGGCAACGAGATTGCCGAAGACTTTTCCACGCGGCTCCGGACACGTATCAACGGCACGCTGGAAAGCATCCGTGGCAACTACGTCAAAGCTCTGGTCCGGCGTGGATCGGGCGAGATCCGTTTTGCCGGTGCCCTTGCCGATATCTCCGCCATCGACGTTGTCGAGATCGACAAGCTCCCCTACATCGTTGCGGCCTTCGCGGTCGTGCCGGATCCCGGCGGCATCGAGATGTCCTTCGGGCCCCCCAACGTTCTCGTGACAGCCTTTGAGATCGACCCGGCGCATCTCAGCAATCTTCTGTCCAGCCTGGCCCTCGACAATCTGCAGCTGGCGTCTGATATCCCGGACGGCATGGTCGGCATTCCGGTGAAAAATGGCGCTGGGTCAGTGCTTGGTTACCTTGTCTGGCATCCGATGAGCCAGGCTTCAAGGATCATCCTGTCCTCGCTTCCGGTCCTGTTGCTGTCTCTCGGCGTCATTCTGACCTTTGCCCTGATCGCGCTGCGGCAGAACGCCAACGCCAAGGCGCGGCTGGCAGCGCGCGAGCAGGAAGCCAGATATGCCGCCGATCATGATTCTCTGACCGGCTTCGTCACACGGCGGTATTTCCACGCCGCGGCCACCAAGAGGTTGACCGTGAGCGAGTATCAGCATCGTGGTGTCTGGCTGGTTTATCTTGATGTCGACAATCTCAAGCAGGTGAACGACATTCACGGTCATACCGTGGGCGACGCCCTGGTGGTTGCTCAGGCGGAACGCATCAGGTCCGTTCTCGGCCCGTCCGATCTTGTCGCCCGCAGCGGTGGCGACGAATTCCTGATCTTGACGGATCGCTGGCAAACCGCGGAACAGGCCGTTCAGGAAGCGGAGAAGCTGTTCGAGAAGCTGCGTCAGCCTTTCAAGTATGAAGGAAAGCGTATCGAGACGTCTGTCAGCGCCGGCATTGCCAACTTCCCCGATAACAGCCAGACGTTGACGGACCTGATCCGGGCGGCCGATATCGCCCTTCAGCGCTGCAAGATGGAGCAGAAAAGCTCGTTTCGTATCTACGACGAGCGGATGGACCATCACCTGCGCCAAATACGCGAAATCCGGGTGGAGCTGGATTCAGCGTTGCGCGAAGCGCAGTTCGAACTGTTTTACCAGCCGATCATCGACGCGCGGTCAGGCCAACTGGCTTTCTATGAGGCTTTGATCCGCTGGCGGCATCCGTATCGGGGTCTGGTGCAACCGACCCTGTTTCTGCCGATTGCCCAGGACGCCGGGCTCATGCCGGCTATCGGAGCCTGGGTTCTGGAGCGGGCACTTTGCGATGCCAGTAGCTGGACGAAGACCGGCGTGTCCGTCAACGTCTGTTCAAGCCAGATTCAAAGACCGAGTTTCGAGAAGAAAGTCGCCTTACTGCTGAAGAAATACGATTTTCCGCCGGATCGCCTCATTCTGGAAATCACCGAGGACCTGATGTTGGAAGAATGCGCGCAGACACGGGAGACCATTGGCAAGCTGCGCGAGATGGGTGTTGGCCTTGCCATTGACGACTTCGGCACCGGATTTTCCAGCCTGAGCTACCTGCACAAATACAGCTTCGACAAGATGAAGATCGATCAGAGCTTCGTATCGCGCATTGGTGAGGATGAGGAGGCCGACATGGTCGTCCGCTCCATGTTGAGCCTTGCCAAGGTGATGCACATGCAAAGCGTCGGCGAGGGCGTGGAGACGGAAGCACAGCGAGATTTCCTGGCAGAGGCGGGCTGCGATTTCCTCCAGGGCTATCTGTTCGACAGGCCGCAGCCCCTTTCGGAGTTGAGGCCGCACGTTCCCTTTCAGGTGGCAAAGGCGCTACGCTCCGCAAGGGGGTGAGCTGCAGTCTCCGGCAATTCTCCGAACAAAAAAACGCGGGCGAGGAAGGATCCTGCCCGCGCTTGAGGTGACCGCCGAAACCTTGCCTATTCGGCAGCTTCCGTTACGGCCATCGGGTTATTGGGATGCGTCGTCCAGTTGGCGTAGTCTTTTTCAACCGGCTTCTTGGTGCGCGGGTCGATGCTGCCGGCGGCCATGGATTCCATGGTGATGCAGCCCTCGATCGGGCAGACATTGACGCACAGATTGCAGCCGACGCATTCCTCGTCGATCACCTCAAACTTGCGCACCCCGTCCACCATGTTGGTGATCGCCTGGTGGGATGTGTCCTCGCAGGCGATGTGACAGCGGCCGCATTCGATGCACTGATCCTGATCGATCTTGGCCTTGGCGATGTAGTTGAGGTTGAGATACTGCCAGTCGGACACATTGGGCACCGCACTGCCGACGAATTGGTCGACGGACGTGTAGCCCTTGGTATCCATCCAGTCGCTGAGCCCTTCGATCATGTCTTCGACAACCCGGAACCCATAGGTCATTGCGGCCGTACAGACCTGCACCGAGCCTGCGCCGAGCGCCATGAACTCGGCTGCGTCGCGCCAGGTGGTCACGCCGCCGATGCCGGAGATCGGCAATCCGTGGGTTGCCGGGTCACGGGCGATTTCAGCAACCATGTTGAGCGCGATCGGCTTCACAGCCGGTCCGCAGTAGCCGCCATGGGCACCCTTGCCGTCGACGGCGGGTGACGGCGACATGATGTCGAGATCGACACCCATGATGGAGTTGATGGTGTTGATCAGCGAGACAGCATCGGCACCGCCCGCCTTGGCGGCCTGCGCCGGCTTGCGGACATCGGTGATGTTCGGTGTCAGCTTGACGATGCAGGGCATGCGCGAATGCTGTTTCACCCAGCGGGTGACCATCTCGATATATTCCGGCACCTGGCCAACGGCGGAGCCCATGCCGCGCTCGCTCATGCCATGCGGGCAGCCGAAGTTTAGTTCGACACCATCGGCCCCGGTCTCTTCGACCCTCTTCAGGATGTCGATCCAGTTCTGCTCCTCGCAGGGCACCATCAGCGAGACGACAAGTGCCCGGTCCGGCCAGTCGCGCTTCACCTGCTTGATTTCGCGCAGGTTCACTTCCAGCGGCCGGTCGGTGATCAGCTCGATGTTGTTGAGGCCGATCAACTGGCGGTCCTTGCCGTGGATCGCCCCATAGCGCGGCCCGTTGACGTTGACGACCGGCGGATCTTCCCCAAGCGTCTTCCAGACGACGCCGCCCCAACCGGCCTTGAAGGCCCGGACGACGTTGTATTCCTTGTCCGTCGGCGGCGCGGACGCCAGCCAGAACGGGTTCGGCGATTTGATGCCGATAAAATCAGTACGCAAGTCAGCCATGGTGGCTCTCCCTCAAATCGGTGGCGCCGAGCGCGTCAGCTGCTGTCGGGCGCTCAGGTTCCAGGCGCGCAAGTCTCAGGCGGTCAGGGCAGCGTTGATGCTCTCGGCGGCAATCTTGCCGTCCTCGACAGCCGCAACCGTCAGGTCTTCACCGCCCTGCACGCAGTCGCCGCCTGCCCACACATCGGCGAGGCTGGTCTTGCGGTCCGCATCGACAACGATCCGCCCTCTTTCAAGGGTCAGGGCATCGCCAAGCTCCGTTTGCACCAGCGTCTGTCCAACGGCCTTGAACACCATGTCCGCTGGCAGGGTGATGACCTCGCCTGTGCCGGTCAGAGCACCGTCCTGATCCTGGGTCCGTTCCAGCTCAATCGCTGTAATTGCCCCGTTTTCACCGACAAGTCCCTTGGGCTGGGCCCAGGTCATGATGCGGACGCCGCTGGTCTGGGCCAGCTGTTGTTCGTACTCGGAGGCATTCATCCGGTCCTGGCCACGGCGATACGCGATCGTGACCTCTTCCGCGCCCAGCAGTTTGGTCTGGACTGCAATGTCGACCGCGGTCATGCCGCCGCCGATAACCACGATGCGCCGGCCAACCGGCAATTCGGACAGATCTTTCGCCTGACGCAGGTCGGCGATGTAGTCGACAGCGTCGATGGCGCCGCTCTTGTCCTCGCCTTCCAGACCGAGCGCATTGACCCCGCCAAGACCGATACCGAGGAAGACGGCATCATATTCGGCGCGCAGGGTGGCCAGGTCCAGATTGCTGCCGAGCCGCATGCCGGTGCGCACGTCGATGCCGCCGATGGACAGGATGAAATCCACTTCTTTCGCGGCGAAGTCATCGACCGACTTGTAGGAGGCAATGCCGTATTCGTTCAGGCCGCCGGCCTTCTCGCGGGCATCGAACAGCGTGACGTTGTGTCCATGCACGGCCAGCCGGTGTGCGCAGGAAAGGCCTGCGGGTCCGGCGCCGACAACGGCGATCTTCTTGCCGGTCTCGGCTGCACGCGTGAAGGGCGTGGAGCTGAATTCCGACATGAAGTGATCTGTCGAATATCGCTGAAGCTGGCCGATCTTCACCGGCTTGCCTTCGGCAACCTCCCGCACGCAGACCTCTTCGCAAAGCGTCTCGGTCGGGCAAACGCGGGCACACATGCCGCCCAGGATGTTCTGCGCGAAAATGGTTTTCGCGGCCCCGGTCGGGTTCCCGGTCGAGATCTGGCGGATGAACTGGGGTATGTCGATGCTGGTCGGGCAGGCCTGCATGCAAGGCGCGTCGTAGCAGAAATAGCAGCGGTCAGCCTCGACCTGAGCTTCGTGCTGGTCCAGCAGCGGGTGCAGGTCGCTGAAATTCTCAGCGTATGCGTCCTCAGGCAAGCGCCCGGCGGCGATGTCCGGGCCGGCTTTGGTCTGGGTCATGTAGATCTCCGGAAGGTTGGCGATCGTTTTCAAGGCGGCTTCCTTCGTTTGGTGAGGAAGCTCAGGAATGCATTGGAGGAAAATTTGAACAGGTAGTCAAATTTTTTTTGGAATGATTAAAAACTTGAGCTAAAAAATCAGCAATAAAATTACCGGAAAAACAGCGGCTTAAGGTGAAAAGTGCCCTGTGATGAAATTTACGCCATGGCGCAAAATCCGGCCTGGTGGCCGAAGTCAACGGTGATTTCATAGGGAGAAGGGTGCCCGGATCAGCACAAGCGCATGCGCAAGAGGCCCCGCGCACAGACATGCGTCGGGGCTGAGGTGTCAGCCGAGCGGATTGAAAGCCAGTCTTTGCCGAACAGTGTCCGGTTCAGTGTGACCGATGCGACAAGTGCAGCGGCACTGTCTGCCGGGGGCGATGCAAGCGCCCAGATGCATTCTGGAAACCAAGCGCAAGACCGACTGCGACCAGGGTCGCCGGCCAGAAGACCGAAGTGACCAGAACACCGAACAGTCGGCTTGGTGTGCTCACTCCGCTATCGACCAGTTCCGAAGACGACAGGATCAGAAACACCAGCGTGACGGCGCCATAGGCGATGGCTCCCAAGAAGAACAGGAGATACATGTCGGTTACCCACCTTACATTGAACCCAATGCCGCATCCCGAGCCTCAATGCGGCGTCCTACCACCTGCATCACAGAGCAAACATTTGGTGTAAATGTGACCATTTCTCTTCATGGTAGATAAAACTTTGCTCAAACTTTTGGCGTTTTGAGCGAATTGGACACGCTTCCCAGGCGTCCATTGTGCCTGAAAACCGGGTTAGTCTTTTGGTTTTTCTATGGTTTTAGTTTTTGAAATTGTGACACTGAGGTCTTTTTCATCACTGCTATATCGGCAATGGAGCCTGTGGGCAGACTTGTGGAAATGACGGCGCCTGGTCTGTTCTTCCGGGGTGCCCAAGCCTGCAACGTCCGGCAGGCGCCTTTTTTGGGGGACGCAAGGCAAGTCAGATCTACTGCGCGCAAAAAGGCAGCGGCCTGAAGACATAATGATGCTTTTCAAGTGTCGCGGACTTGCCTACCCCAAACAGGTAAGCATCACCGCAACAGACTTGGGGCAGCGCCAATGGCCAAGTATTTCTTCTGGAACGAATTGAATGCCTCCGATTTTGCGGCACTCGATCCCGACCGGGTCATTGCCATCCTGCCGACTGCCTCGACAGAGCAGCATGGACCGCATCTGCCGATTGCGACCGATGTTGCCATCGCCCAGGGCATGCTGGCCGAAACGCGCAAACAATTGCCGGAAGATCTCGATATTCTTGTTCTGCCTGTGCAGGAGATCGGCAAGGCGAACGAGCACATTTATGGCCCGGGAACGCTTTCCCTTGCGGCCGAGCTTCTGATTCCGGTCTGGACCGCCATCGGCCAGAAAGTGTCGGAAGCCGGCATCCGCAAGATGGTGATCGTCAATTCCCATGGCGGCAACAACGACATCATCAGCATCGTCTCGCGAGAAATGCGCGTACGCTACGAGATGGCTGTGCTGGTGACCCATTGGAGCCGCTTCGGCCACCCGGACGGCATGATTTCAGCACATGAGTCCAAATTCGGCATCCATGGCGGCGAGGTCGAGACCTCTTTGATGCTGCATTTCCGGCCAGACCTTGTGCGCATGGACAAGGCGGAGAACTTCGTCTCCAGGGCAGAGGAAATGCTGGAGAACTCGAAATACATCCAGCCGACACCGCCTCACGCTCTGGCCTGGATCGCGCATGACCTCAATCCGGCCGGTGTTGTTGGCGATGCTTCCAGGGGGACAGCCGAAAAAGGCGCGGCCATCAGCGCGCATCAAGCTGCCGGTTTCATTGAAATGCTGCGCGACTTTACCGCCTATCCGCTGGCCAACCTGTATAAGCCATAACCTTCTCCCGTTGTTCAGACGGGCAAGCTTCCTTCCCGCTGCAATTCTTCCACCTGGGCAACGAGTTCCTGAAGCAGGAACTCGATGAAAAGGCTCGTCGCCGCGTCCATCGAGGCTCTTGCCCGCGTGAACAGCTTCATCGGCTGATGGTGCGTTCGCGCGGCGTTAAGCGGGCGGAAGACCAGCTCGCCCCGCCGGCATTCTTCCAGAACGTCGAGTGGATTGAGCAAGCTGATGCCGATGCCGCGCCGGACAAGCTGGCGAACTGTCTCCGAGGAATTCGTTTCCAGAATCGGCTCCACAGGGATCGGCACGGAAGACAGCACCAGGTTGATCACGTCCCGCAGGCTTGTGCCCGACTGGGCCAGGACAAGACGCTCCTGAACCACATCCACCAGATCGACCGGACCGGTTTCCTGCGCCAGCTTGTGATCCGGTGGAACCACCGCACCGATGGGGATGTCGAAGGTGGCCAGTGTCCGCAGGCCCGGCGTTGCGGCGATGTTGAAGCCGAGACCGATGTCGACTTCGCCGGTTAGGACCGGATTGATCGTGGTCGTGCCGCCATCGCTGCGCAACTTGATGTGGACGCGCGGGTTCTTCTCGATGAACTTGGCAATGATTGCCGATAATGGCCCGGAGGCAAGGCCGACAGTCGTCACCAGCGAGACCTGACCTGCCTGCGGCATCTTCAACGCCCTGATTCTGGTCTCAAGCCTGGCATAGTCCTTCAGAACGCCGCGGATATGCTCCACGCACAGCTCTCCGGCTGCGGTCAGCCTCAGTCCGCGCGGCAGGCGCTCGAACAGGGGCACACCGAATTCTTCTTCCAGTGCAAGGATTTGCCGGTTGATGGCAGAGGATGATACGTTGAGCCGGTCAGCGGCCTTCCGGATGGAGCCGCAGCGTGCGATCTCGTCCAGATACAGCAGTTTGCGGGAATGCAGCAGGGCCAACTTGTGCCTCCTTTTTGTGCACGCGGCACAATTGATCGCCAGAAATGGTAGCGATGACTATAAGGCATCGCTGCAGGCGAATTTTGATGCTTTTCAACGTGCGCTGCAAGAGATCAAATATTTTCGGAAATGTGCGGTTTTACGGCAGTTTTGTTTTATCTGGAGGGTACGAAATGACAGTTTTCCCATCTGCGAAGACGCTTCTCGCAGCGGTTCTTCTCACCGGAACCGCCACTCACCAGGCAATGGCGCTGGATGAGGTGAGCTATGGCACCAACTGGCTTGCCCAGGCGGAACACGGCGGTTTCTACCAGGCTGTGGCCGATGGCACCTACGAAAAATACGGACTGAAGGTCACCGTCGTACCGGGCGGCCCGCAGGCTGCCAACGATGCGCTGCTGATCTCCGGCAAGATCGATTTCTACATGGGTGGAACGCTGAAGGGCTTCGACTACGTCAAGGAAGGCATTCCGCTGATCAACGTCGCCAGCATCTTCCAGAAGGATCCGCAGATCCTGGCCGCTCATCCGGACCAGGGCATCGACAAGTTCACGGACCTTGCCAAGCTTGAAACCATCTACATGGGCAAGGACGGCTACGTCACTTACTTCGAGTGGATGAAGAAGAACTTCGAAGGCTTCTCCGACGCCCAGTTCAAGCCCTACACCTTCAACCCGGCGCCGTTCATCGTCGATCCCAAGTCCGCGCAGCAGGGCTACCTGACGTCCGAGCCGTATGAGATCGAAAACCAGGCCGGTTGGGCGCCGAAAGTGTTTCTTCTGGCCGACGAGGGCTGGACGCCCTATTCGACCATGATCACCACGTCCACGAAGCTGGTCGAGGAAAACCCGGATCTGGTGCAGCGCTTCGTCGATGCCTCCATCGAGGGCTGGTACAACTACCTGTATGGCGACAACACCGCGGCAAACGAGCTGATCAAGAAAGACAATCCGGAGATGACCGACGGTCAGCTCGCCTATTCCCTCAAGAAGATGAAGGAATACGGCATCGTCGATTCCGGCGACACGGAAGAAAAAGGCATCGGCTGCATGACGGACGAGCATTTCAAGGGGTTCTTCGATACGCTCGCGTCGATCGACGTCGTGGATGCCTCCCTTGATTACAAGAAGTCCTACACCACCGAGTTCGTGTGCAAGGGCGTCGGCCTCGATCTGAAGAAATAAGCCGGTTCCGGCACACCCATTCCGCTTCGCACGGCAGCGTGCGGAGCGGCCGCCTCCAGATACAGAGTTGAGTATGGTCATCGCCGAACAGGGCAGCGCAGAAACGAAGACGCCGTCGGCCCGCAGTCTGAAATCGTCTCGCCCGCTGGTGGCGATGGACAATGTTTCGAAGGTTTTCTCCAACGGGACGCTGGCCTTGTCCGGTATGTCCATGACGGTCCGTCCCGGAGAGTTCATCAGCCTTCTGGGGCCCTCCGGCTGCGGCAAGTCGACCGCACTCAGGATCATCGCGGGCCTCGGTGGAGTATCGGAAGGCGAAATCGACTGGCCGAGCTTCCGGATCAACTCCAGGGGTCTTCCTGACGGCGAAATCAGCTTCGTGTTTCAGGAACCGACGCTGATGCCCTGGCAGACCGTGTTCGGCAACGTCTATCTGCCCTTGCGCCTCAAGGGCGTTTCGAAAAAAGCGGCATCGGAGCGGATCCTGACCGCGCTGGAAAGCGTGGGACTGCAGGACTTCGCCGGCGCCTATCCGCGCGAATTGTCCGGCGGCATGAAGATGCGCGTCTCCATCGCTCGCGCGCTGGTAACCGAGCCCAAGCTGCTGCTGATGGACGAACCTTTCGCAGCGCTTGACGAGATCACGCGGCAGAAACTCAATGACGACGTGCTGGCGCTTTGGAAGGCCACCGGCATCACGGTGATCTTCGTGACCCACTCCGTCTATGAATCCGCCTATCTGGCGAACCGCATCGTGGTGATGAAAGCGCGGCCGGGCCGCGTTCATTCGGATTTTCCCCTGCACACCAGCCTGGAGCGGGATGTTCAATACCGCACCTCCGAGGAATACAGGCAGGCCTGTGCGGAAGTCTCCACCATGCTGTTGGAAGCCATGGGAGGCGAGGAGCACTGATGTCCACAACCGCAAATGAAACGCTGACATCCCCCGACTTGCCGAAGGAAACGGATGGCAAGGCGCAAGCCCTTGGCAAAAAGCAGTCATCGGCCCTCAAATTGCCGACAAAGGAAAGCGCAGCAGCGGCCAAGCGCCGGGAGCGTATTCTGACGGTGCTGGTTCCGATCTGCGTCATCGCCATCCTCATCGCCCTTTGGCAGATCCTGGTCACGGTGAACGATATTCCTCACTACATCCTTCCCGGTCCGGGGCTGGTGGTGAAATCGCTCATGTCGGACTGGCCTATCCTTCTGCCAGCCTTGTGGGTGACGACCAAAATCACCCTTGCCTCTCTCGCCCTGGCGCTGATTGGCGGTGGCGGCATGGCGATCCTGCTTGTGCAGTCCCGCTGGATCGAGACGGCGCTTTATCCGATCACGGTAATTTTGCAGGTCACGCCAATCATCGCAATCGCGCCGCTGATCCTGATTTACGCACCGTCGACGCAGTCAGCGCTTCTGATCTGCGCCTTTGTCGTCGCCTTCTTTCCGATCCTGTCCAACATGGTTCAGGGGCTGAAGAGTGTTGATCATAACCTTCTGAACCTGTTTGAGCTTTATGGCGCTTCGCGCTGGCAGACGCTGATCTATCTGAAGCTGCCCGCCTCCCTGCCGTATTTCATGACCGGCCTGCGGATCGGTGGCGGTTTGGCGCTGATTGCCGCTGTGGTTGCGGAATTCGCGGCCGGATCGGCCGGGGCAGGATCGGGCCTAGCCTTCCGTCTTCTGGAATCCCAGTTCCGTCTCAATATTTCGCGTCTGTTCGCGGCGCTGTTCCTGCTTGCCAGCCTGGGTGTTCTGATCTTCGCTTTGACGTCCTTCATCTCCTGGTGGACGCTGCATCGCTGGCACGAAAGCAGCCTGAAGCGGGAAAACTGATGATGTTCAATCTTCCCAAAACCGGCCGGTTCGCACTGCGCACCGCAACCCTGCCCGCCGCTGTCACGCAAGGGGCAACGCTGCCTGCGCACGAAGGCTTGTCTTCCGCCGATCTGATCATCGCGGATGGCCGGATCGAGGCCATTCTTGCCGCCGGCAAAGCGCCTGCGGATCTCGAAAGCGTGGATCTGCAAAGGCGCATGGTCTGGCCCTGTTTTGCCGACATGCACACTCACATCGACAAAGGCCATATCTGGGACCGGCAACCCAACCCGACGGGCGATTTCGACGGCGCGCTTGCCGCCGTCCGGGCTGACCGGGAGGCGAACTGGACGGCAAAAGACGTCGAAACACGCATGGACTTCTCCCTGCGCTGTGCCTATGCGCACGGCACCAGCCTCCTGCGCACCCACCTCGACAGTCTGGCGCCGCAGCACCGGATATCCTTCGAGGTTTTCGCCGACATGCGCGACCGCTGGAAAGACCGGATCGCCCTGCAGGCTGCCGCCCTGTTCCCGATAGACGCCATCGATGACGAAGCTTACTTCTCCGATCTGGTGGAAGTCGTCGTGGCGACCGGTGGTCTGCTCGGCGGTGTCACCTTCCCGATGCCGGATCTTGCGCGAAGGCTCGATATCCTGTTTCGCACGGCCGCGGACAACGGTCTCGATATCGACCTGCATGTGGACGAGACCCAGGATGCCAACGTCCTGACGCTGCTCACCATTGCGGAAGCCAAGCTGCGCAACGGGTTTGAAGGTGCCGTTACGGTTGGCCATTGCTGCTCCCTCGCGCGGCAGGACGACGACAAGGCCAAGGCGACAATCGACAAGGTGCGGGAGGCGGGCCTGTCCGTCGTGTCCCTGCCTATGTGCAATATGTATCTGCAGGACAGGCACCCGGGCTGCACACCACGCTCGCGCGGTATCACGCTGCTGCATGAGCTGCGCGCGGCAGGGGTGCCCGTGGCCGTCGCATCCGACAACACCCGCGATCCCTTCTATGCCTATGGCGATCTCGACATGGTGGAAGTGTTCCGCGAGGCTGTGCGCATCGCACATCTGGATCATCCGCTCGACGATGCGGCCAGGGTGGTCACCAGCCTTCCGGCGGACATTCTGCAAGTGCCCGAAGCCGGACGGATTGCCGAGGGGCTGGGTGCCGATCTCGTTATTTTCAACGCTCGAACGTGGAGCGAATTTCTGTCCCGTCCGCAGGCGGACCGCATTGTTATGCGGAATGGCATGGGCATCGACCGCTGCCTGCCGGATTATTCTGAACTTGACCCTCTGACGAAAGGCTGACGATGGCCGACTACGAGACAATCAAGGCCGAACTTGACGGCATTGCGGTTGAGGACAATCCGCGTCTGGTTCAGGCGAAGAGCCGCGATTTCTACTGGTATTCGCCGGTTCTGAAGGCGCAGCTCGACAATGTCACCGGTGATCTTCTGGTCTCGCCGAAAAACGAGGCTGAGGTCATCAAGGTGCTGAAAACGGCGTTCGCCCACGGTGTGCCGGTCACGCCGCGCGGTGCGGGCACGGGCAACTACGGCCAGGCGATGCCGCTCTCCGGTGGCATCGTGCTCGACATGTCGAAGATGGACGAGGTCAAGGAAATCGCGCCGGGCCGGGTCGTCTGCGGACCGGGCATCGTCATTGCCAAGCTGGACAAGATCACGAAGGAGCATTCCGGCCAGGAGCTGCGCTTCCACCCTTCAACGGCGCAAACGGCGACCATCGGCGGCTTCATCGCCGGCGGGTCGGGCGGTGTCGGTTCGGTGCATTGGGGCGGTTTGCGCGATCTTGGCAACATCATGCGCCTGCGGATCGTCACCATGGAAGCCCAGCCCAGGGTGATCGAACTTTCCACCTGGGACTTGCAGAAGGTCAGCCATGCCTATGGCACCAACGGCATCATCACCGAAGTCGAAATGCCGCTGACGACGGCCCACGACTGGGTGGATGTGATTGTCGGCCATGAAACCTTCATGGATGCGGTGGTCTTTTCCGACAAGCTGGCACGCAGCAACGGGCTTCTCTTGAAGGAAGTCGCGCCGATTGCCGCGCCCATCCCGTTCGAATATTTCACCCGGCACAAGCCTTGGCTGAAGGAAGGCGAGGCCGTTACCGTGTTGATGGTGGCGCCGCATTCCATGTCGGCAATGCTGGCCCTTGCCGAACGGATGAAAGGCGAGGTCCGCTTCCGCTCGGACGAAGTGGACAGCATGAAGGGCATTCCCCACGCCTATGAGCTTGCCTGGAACCACACGACGCTTCGGGCGCTGAAGTTCGACAACTCCTTCACCTATCTGCAGACCCAGTATCCCGGGCCGGACCATGTGGAGCTTGTGCGCAAGACGACCGAAATGTTCCCGGGCGAGATCTTCGGCCATCTGGAGTTCCTGCGTTTTGACGGTCAGGTCCAATGTTCCGGCTTGCCGCTGGTCCGCTACACGACGGAAGAACGGCTGGACGAGATCATTCGCCTGCACGAGGAAAACGGCTGCCGGGTGTTCAACCCTCACCGCTATACGCTGGAAGAGGGCGGCATGAAGCAGACCGACCAGGTTCAGCTTGCCTTCAAGAAGGAGACCGACCCCAAGGGATTGCTCAATCCGGGCAAGATGATCGCCTGGGACAATCCGGACTTCGACTTCGACGCGGGCAAGAACTACCTCTTCCCGGGCCTCCAGGCCTTTGCCGAGGCTTGATCCCATGCGCGTACTGGTTCTTCATTCCCACCCGCAGGAGCAGAGCTTCGGCCGGGCGCTCTATCACAAGACGTGCGACAGTCTCGCGAAGGCGGGGCACGAGGTTGATGGCTGCAATCTCTACGAGGAAGGCTTCGACCCTGTCCTGTCCGCTCACGACAGGGACATCTATCATACGGTCCCTGAGAATCGGGAGCTGGTCGACAGCTACTGTCAGCGCCTGCTGGCGGCCGAGGGTCTGGTCATCTGCACGCCGGTCTGGAACTTCGGCTTCCCGGCCATGCTGAAAGGCTACTTCGACCGGGTCTGGCTGCCGGGTGTTTCGTTCCATCTGGAAGACGGAACATTGACCCCAACCCTTCGCCATATCCGCAAGATGGCGGCTGTCATGACCTATGGCGGCAGTCGGTGGCGGGCGTTTCTGGTCGGCGATCCGCCGCGCAAGATCGTCAAACGGGTCATCCGGGCACAGATCAAGATCGGCGCGCCGGTGAAGTATCTGGCCCATTACGACATGAACAACTGCACGCCGGCCTCGACCGGCGCGTTTCTGGAGAAGGTCGGCGGGGAAATGGAGCGGTTCTGATACCGCTCCGGGCGGCTCTGGCTAAAAGACCTTCGCCGCCGTCACTTCCACTTCCACCAGAAAGTCCGGGCGCGTGAAACCGCCGACCACCAAAAGGGTCGAGACCGGTTTCAGCGCTCCGGTGTAGCGGTCGCGGACGGCCATATAGTCGGCGAAATCCTCTCGCCGCGTCACGAAGCCGGAAATGCGGATAACATCGTCAAAGCTCATGTCCGCCTCTTTCAAGATCGCGGCGATGGCTTCAAAACAGATTTCGGCCTGACCGGTCACGTCCGGCGGGATCGTGTCATCAGGCGCGATACCGAGCTGGCCGGAGGTCACCAGCAGGCTGGCGCCCGGCGGCACGTAAAGGCCGTGATTATACTGTCCGAAGGGCGTGCGGACGGAAGGCGGATTGAAGGGTTTCTTGTCGGTTGGACCGGCCATGATCGGGGAAACTCCGGAAGTTGCATCTGTCCCATATGTTCCGGCAAAAGGACCGGAAAGTCATTGAAAAAATGCAACTTTTCTGAGTTTGTACTGGCCGTGCAGCACAGCGGCGCGCGCCCGGAATGATCTTGTGCCGGGATCTATTCCGGGTACCAGAGTTTTGCCTTTTCCGCACCGCGTTCGATGATCACGTGACCGTTGGCAAAGACGCGGTAGCCGTGGCTCCAGTCGCCATCGGGCCACTTGATGCGCACATTGGCGCGCTCCGCCACGCCCAGGCCGAAATGAACGAAGCCCATCTGGCCGGATGCATGGCCCGCCCCCACCTGAATGTCCTTGGTGACAGTGCGGTTTCCCGTTTTGACGCTGATCTTGGCACCGACAGCGCGGGCATTGGGCTTGCCCGGCTGGCGCACTTCGACGGCCAGCCAGTTGCCCAGCTGCTTTGGTTCGTCAGCCGTACCCTGGCCAACGTTCCGGAACAGGCTGACCGGACCGGAGCGGTTCACGACCACCAGATCCATCAATCCATCCGCGTTGAAGTCTGCAAGTCCCGCGCCGCGGCCACGCCGGTTCAGTGCGATCCCGGCTGTATCGCCGGTCTCCACAAACTGCCCGTCCCATTGGCCGAGCAGCAGATTGTCCGGATCATAAGCGGCAAAGTCAGGCATCGCTTCCACGTTGCCCTTGGCGATGAACAGATCCCAGAGCCCGTCGTTGTTGACGTCCTGAAACTCCGAGTGCCAGCCGGTAGAAGGTTTCAGGTCTTCTCCCGCATAGGGCCTGTGAGCGGTGACGCCGAGATCGAAGGCAATGTCCTGATAGACCGGCACCGTCTCGTCCGATTCCGGATCGAGCTTCTGCAGCTTGGTGTCGCCCATGCTGGTGAGCGCATATTCGGGAAACCCGTCGACGTCGAGGTCGATGGAGGCAATGCCCATGCCCCAGATCTTCAGGTGTTGCCAGCCATCGGACTTGCGATAGGGGCGAGGCGGGCGGCCGGGTGGAACGGCCCAGAGCTGCTCTTCACCCCCGCGATAGTATTGCCGGTCATTGGAGATTCTGAGCGACGGCTCGCCGGAACGGTTCCAGTCGGTAAACAGCATCGACAAGCTGCAATAGCCGGGCGTGAGGCGGGTTGCCTCCGGATAGCGCACGCTGCCGTCTTCCGCCTTTTCCGGCCGGAACAGGAAGTTGTCGTGGCAGGTGCCCCAGGGCGAGCCGGGGGCGGAGCGGTCGACATAATTGCCGAAGGCGAGCGTCGGGTAGTCGAGCCCGGGTTCGTAGGTGGCGGAAAAGGCGGTGCTCCATTCGCGGCCGCCGTCAAACCTGAGTGCGCGGTTGGCAACCTCGAAGGTGCAGGCGCCCTTGCCTTCCAGGATCAGGTTTTCCCCCAGACGCAGGACGACAAGATCCAGAAGGCCATCGTTGTTGACGTCCAGCGGATAGGCGCCGAGCACGCCCTTCGCCTGCTTGTCGCTGAGGCCGGTGTCCAGAGCTGTGAACGTCAGCGGCCCCGCGACGCGGCTTTCATTACGGTAAAGCTGCGCCGGGTTCTTGCCGCCAGCAAAGAACAGATCCGGCTTGCGGTCGCCATCGCAATCGAAAATCGCGGTGCCGCCACCGACGAAGAATTCCCAAGCACCGTCATAACTGTGTTCGATGCCCGCAGCGGCGGCCTCTTCCACAAACGTAGGAACGGGCGCAACGGACGTCTGCCGGGTATCGTCTGCCAGAGCGGGCGCAGCAGCGGACACCCCCAGCAACACGCCGGCTACGGAAAGAGCGAACCGTTTCATTCGGCGATCTCCAGACTGCGCAGGAAGGCGATGATCGTCTGCTGTTCGGTTTCCGTCAGATCGGCATAGGCCTTGCGGCTGTCGGTTGCCTCGCCGCCATGGGCGAGAATGGCCTCATGCAGCGTCGTGAGATCGCCTCGGTGTCCGTAGGGGGCGGTGCTGCCGATCCCCCATAGCTCGGAGGTGAGGAACACGTCGCGGGCAACGAAGCGTTGGGCCAGAAGTTCGTTGCCGAAGGTGTCGTTGGCTGCATCGGCAATCGTGTGGCGCTTCAGGTCGCCATAAAGGGGAACCAGCACGCGGCCCTGGTCGTCCCGCGGCAGGGCCTTGACCCAGTCCAGCGTGCCGAGATCAAGGTCCAGCGGCGCCGTCACATCGCTCTGGCGCAAGGTGCCGGCGGTGTCGAACGGACCCGGATCCTGAAAGATGAGACTTTCAAGCGGCAGTTCGGGAATGTGGCAGGCGCTGCAGCCAATTGCTCCAAAGAGCGTCTCGCCTTTGTCAGCGGCGTCCTGCCAGACATCCGGCAGATCCTGCTTTCGCGTCGGAGCCGGAAGGGTCGCCTGAAAGGCAACCAGCGCCGAGATCTGGCCGGGCGATATTTCGTTCGTATGGCCGTCACCGTCGAAATCGTCCGTACCCGTCCACACGGCGCCGAACCGCTCGGCGGCCTGCATGCCGTGGTGATCGTTGCTGGCATTCACCGTGAACTGGCGAAGAGAGGCAAAGACGCCCTTCTGGCTGAAGGGCCGTACGGTCAGGTCATCGTCGATCCCGTCGAGGCGGGAAACGTCCAGGGTTCCGTCCGGAAAAGCGGTCAGCTGGCCGAAGGAAACACCTTTTGTCTTCAGGCTGACGGCCTCTTCCTGGCCGCTCGCCCGTGCCCGGACCAGCAGCTCGGTCCGCTGTCGGCGCAGGTCCGTGGTCATTTCCCGGGCAAGCAGCTCGATCAACCCGGCCCCCTGAACCGCAACCGTGTTGCGCTCGTTGGAAAACTGCGGATCGATCGTGTCGAAGTCAGCGCTTTCGAACCCTTCAGACACGAACACATTGGCGGTGAACGCACCGGAGCCACCGATGACAGGTTCATTGTGGCAAGACGAACAGGAATTGGCGTCCATTCCAGCAAGGCGTTGGAATGCCTGGGGGGACTTGCGGCGCACTTTCGTGGGCACGATGGCCGCCGTCGCCTCCGGACGGCCCGCGCCATCCAGCGTGGTGAACTTGGCCTTGAAAAGCTCTTTGCCGAGCGGCTGCAGCACCTCGATCGCATCCTCGCCGGATTGCGCCAGCGCATCGATGTCGACATCTTCTTTGATCGCGCGTTCACTCCACGGCGCAGGGTCGGCGTGCGTGGCAGCGGAAAGGGCGAGGCCGAAGGAAAGGCTGAGGGCAAGGGTGGAAACCGCCGGACGGAACAGGCCGGTCATGCGGTCGCCTCCTTGCCGTCAAGCCGGGCGATACGGTCTGAAAGCGATGTCGCGTTGCCCCGAAAATCCTTGTCGAGACGCTCCATGGACTGGGCGATCAGACCACTGCGGATGAAATCCTCGTTCCACGGCATCACATCCAGGGAGAAATTGTTTCTCAGGTCGGCGACCAGAGCTTCCTCCAGACCTTCCCACATGCCCTTTTCCATGAAGCAGAAGGCGCGCATGGCCGCACCGGTCAGCACAATGCGCTTTGGGTCGATCATCGCGATCACCCGGGCAAGACCGTAGCCAAGAACCCGGCCAGCCTCATGAAAGGCACCGCAGGCATCCTTGTCACCGGAGCTGGCCAGTTCGATCAGCCGGGCAAGGCCGCTGACGCCTGCCTTGATGGTGCCCGGATCCGTGTTTTCCGGCAGGTGCGAGGCCGCGCGCACCAGCGCATAGTCGGACAGATAGGCCTCGAGGCACCCCTTCTTGCCGCAGCGGCAGAGGGCGCCGCCGGGCAGATGGTTGGCATGGCCAAATTCCGCTGCCGTGCCGCTTGCACCGGAAAACAGCCGATTGTCGAGGTAAAGACCCATGCCGACACCGTAATCGAGCATGATGACGGCGAAGGTGCCGCTGTAGCGTGCCGGATCCGACCAGTGCAGCGCTTCGGTGATCATGTTGGTATCGTTGGAAATGTAGCAATCCGCGCCAAAGGCTTCGTGCAATGGTCCGACGACCGGGATCTTGCGTCCGGCAAAGGCGGGGCTCCAGGCCACGACACCTGTTTCCGTTTCAACGACGCCCTGCGCCGCAACGCCAATCTCCCGAACCCGCGAGGAACTTATCCCGGCTTCATCGAGGAACTGCCGAATTGTGCCAATCAGCGTTTCGGGAAAGCTGTCGGCATCTTCCGTGGCGCTGTCGAAATGGCAGCGCTCGCTGCGCACCACCTCGCCGGCGAAATTCACCAGGGCAAGGTCGATGTTGTTCACCGAAAGACGCACGCCAATCGTGTAAACGACGTCCGGATTGAGTTTCAAAAGGGTGCGTGGCCGGCCGCGCGCCTGTGGCGTTTTCGGTTCCTCGCTCTCCAGGCTCAGGATCAGTTCCTGCTCAAGAAGGTCGGAGGTAATGGCCGTCACTGTCGCCGGACTCAGCCGCGTCGTCTGGCCGAGATCTATCCGGGCCATAGGGCCGTTCCGGCGCAGGGCCTGTAGAACAATACTTCTGTTTTGCCGCCGGATCTGGTCCCGGTCCGCCTTGCGTTTCATGCTCGCTCAGCTCTTCCCACGGTGTTTCCTCTGCCCCGGGTTTCTCCCGGTTTTCCTGGTTCTCACCGGGTGTTTCAAACCCTGCGGAACAGTGTTTTGCAAAACCATGTTGACAGGAGCAACGCTTTCCTGCAACTTTTTTTCGGGTACCAAAAAAAATAACAATAAGGCTGTCCTATCTAAAGGCGCCTCGAAAAGGCGCTTCGACATCGACGCATTTCTGGCACATCCGTCCGACGTGGGATGTGCCGACTGGAGGAAACATCGCAATGCGTAAAATCACCACTTTGCTGGCGGGTGTTCTGCTGTCCGCAACCGCACTGAACCTTGCCCATGCAGAAGACATTGTTGTCGGCGTGAGCTGGTCCAACTTCCAGGAAGAACGCTGGAAGACCGACGAAGCCGCCATCAAGGGCGCACTGGAAGCTGCCGGCGCGAAGTATATTTCCGCCGATGCCCAGAGCTCTTCCGCAAAACAGCTTTCCGACGTTGAGGCGCTGATCGCACAGGGTGCGAACGCCCTTATCATCCTGGCTCAGGATTCCCAGGCAATCGGCCCGGCTGTGCAGGCTGCCGCCGATGAAGGCATTCCGGTCGTCGGTTACGACCGTCTCATCGACGATCCGCGCGCCTTCTACCTGACCTTCGACAACGTCGAAGTCGGCCGTATGCAGGCCCGTGCCGTTCTGGCCGCTGCGCCGAAGGGCAACTACGTCATGATCAAAGGATCGCCGACTGACCCGAACGCGGACTTCCTCCGCGGTGGTCAGCAGGAAATCCTGCAGCCCGCAATCGACGCTGGTGACGTGACGATCGTTGGCGAAGCCTACACCGATGGCTGGCTGCCGGCGAATGCGCAGCGCAACATGGAACAGATCCTGACTGCAAACGACAACAAGGTCGATGCAGTTGTTGCCTCCAACGATGGCACGGCCGGTGGTGTAGTTGCCGCTCTGACCGCGCAGGGCATGGACGGCATTCCGGTCTCCGGTCAGGACGGCGATCACGCCGCGCTGAACCGTGTTGCAAAGGGCACCCAGACCGTTTCCGTATGGAAAGACGCTCGTGAACTCGGCAAGGCGGCCGGTGAAATCGCCGTTTCGCTGGCCGATGGCACCGAAATGTCCGCCGTCGACGGCGCGCAGACCTGGACGTCTCCGGACGGCACCGAGCTGACCGCCAAGTTCCTGGCACCGCTCCCGGTCACCAAGGACAACCTGACGGCTGTGGTTGATGCAGGCTGGATCTCCAAGGACGATCTGTGCCAGGGCGTTGAAAACGGCCCGGCTCCCTGTAACTAATAACACTACGCTTAATGTGCGGCCCCGGTTATTCTAAACCGGGGCCGTAACAACAAGGACTGCTGCTGAAGAAGCCGCACCCCGGGATGGGCCACCCGATGCGTAAGCGTAATGGTCTCCAAGCAGGAGTAACCTCTATGTCTGACACCGCTCTGTCAGGGCAGAAAAGCCCGACAGCACGAAACTTGTTTGCCGCATTGCAGCTCGACACCCGGCTTCTCGGCATGATCGGGGCGTTCATCGTCCTGTGCCTGGTGTTCAATGTGATCACCGATGGCCGGTTCCTGACGCCGCGCAACATCTTCAACCTCACGATCCAGACCGTGTCCGTCGCCATCATGGCCACCGGCATGGTGTTCGTGATCGTCACCCGCCACATCGATCTGTCGGTCGGCTCCGTGCTGGCAACCGTTGCGGCCGTCATGGCGGTGGTCCAGACCGATGTCCTGCCGCCGCTCCTGGGGCTCGGCAATCCGACCATCTGGATCCTGGCCATTCTGGCCGGTGTGGTCGTCGGTGTGCTGATCGGCGCGTTTCAGGGCTGGATGATCGGTTATCTCGGCATTCCGGCTTTCATCGTTACGCTCGGCGGCCTGCTGGTCTGGCGCAACGTTGCCTGGTTCATCACCTCCGGCCAGACGATCGGCCCGCTCGACGAAACCTTCACCAAGATCGGCGGCATTGGCGGCACCATGGGGGAAACGGGATCGTGGATCTTCGGTATTCTGGCCGTGGCCGCAGCCTTGTGGATGCAGGTCTCCTCGCGCCGCCGCAAGGCCGCGCACGGCTTCCCGGTCAAACCCGGTTGGGCCGAGATCACCATGGGCGTCATCACGACCGCAGCCATTCTTGGGTTCGTCTGGGTGCTGAATTCCTATGACATTCCCACGGCGCGCCTCAAACGCATCTTCCAGGCTAACGGCGAAACCATGCCGGAAGGCCTGGTCATGGGCTACGGCATTCCCTATTCGGTGCTGCTTCTGATCGTGGTCACCGTGATCATGACCATTGTTGCCCGCCGCACGCGCCTCGGACGCTACATCTTCGCAACCGGTGGCAATCCGGATGCTGCGGAGCTGTCCGGCATCAACACCCGGTTCCTGACGGTCAAGGTGTTTGCCATCATGGGCGGCCTCAGCGCGCTCGCCGCGGCCGTCGCAGCTGCGCGCCTCGGCTTTTCGACCAATGACATCGGCACGCTGGACGAACTGCGGGTCATCGCCGCGGCGGTGATCGGCGGCACGGCGCTTGCCGGCGGTGTCGGCACGATCTATGGCGCCATTCTGGGCGCGCTGATCATGCAGTCGCTGCAGTCAGGCATGGCCATGGTCGGTGTCGATGCGCCGTTGCAGAACATCGTCGTCGGCACGGTGCTCGTTATCGCCGTCCTCGTCGACATCATCTATCGCAAGCGCACGGGAGACTAAGACATGGACGCGCCTCTCGTAGAAATGAAAGACATGTGCATCTCCTTTGGTGGGGTGCAGGCCGTGGATCATGTCACCGTCGATCTTTATCCGGGTGAAGTTGTGGGCCTGCTTGGCCACAACGGCGCCGGCAAGTCGACCTTGATCAAGATCCTCTCCGGCGCCTACAAGGCCGACAGCGGCGAGATCCGCATCAACGGCAAGGAAGTGCACATTC
This sequence comes from Stappia sp. BW2, assembly GCF_008107695.1. Taxonomy (GTDB): domain Bacteria; phylum Pseudomonadota; class Alphaproteobacteria; order Rhizobiales; family Stappiaceae; genus Roseibium. The sequence continues at coordinate 94,034 of NZ_VIRG01000036.1, forward strand.
ACTCGCCGCGCGACGCGCGGGCGCAGAACATCGAGACGATCTATCAGACACTCGCTCTGGCGGACAATCTCGACGCCGCGTCCAACCTGTTTCTCGGCCGTGAACTGACCTCGCCGCTTGGCTTCGTCGATGACGATGCCATGGAAGCGGAAACCCGCAAGATTATGGGCCGGCTCAATCCGAACTTCAAAAAGTTCCATGCGCCGGTGAAAGCCCTGTCGGGCGGTCAGCGCCAGTCGGTGGCCATTGCCCGCGCGGTCTATTTCAATGCCAAGATCCTGATCATGGACGAACCGACTGCCGCGCTCGGTGTGCATGAAACGCAGATGGTGGCCGAACTCATCCAGGAACTGAAGAAACAGGGCCTCGGCATCTTCCTGATCAGCCACGACATCCACGACGTCTTCCAGCTTTGCGACCGTATCGCGGTCATGAAGAACGGTCAGCTTGTCGGCACCGCCCGCACCACCGACGTCACCGACGATGACGTGCTCGGCATGATCATCCTCGGCAAGTGCCCGGAAGGGGCGACCCCGGGTCCTGGTGCCCTTGTGGACGATACAGTGGTCGGATAAACCGGCCGGACCCGCGGGCTCTTGCCCGCGGGGCTTCCTCATGGTTTGAACAGATGGCCTGGCCCCTGTTCAAACGGTGTGGAACCTCATGCCGAAGCCCGTTCAGGGGTCATCGGCATTCTTTTTGGTTCATTCTGAGGAACGCACCTCATGTATATCGGTCTCGATATCGGTACGAGTTCGGTCAAAGCCATTCTTCTTGGCGAGGACCAGTCCCTGATCGCATCGGCAACTGCGGAGCTGACGGTCGAGCGGCCGCATCCGGGCTGGTCGGAACAGGATCCGGACAGCTGGTGGCACGCTTGCGAAACCGTTCTGGACGCGCTCAAGGCGGCAGCGCCGCAGGCCATGGCGGCCGTGCGCGGCATTGGCCTGTCCGGCCATATGCACGGTGCCACGCTTCTGGATTCCTCCGGTACACCGCTGCGCCCGTGCATTCTGTGGAACGACGGCAGATCGGGCAAGCAATGCGCGGAGCTGGAAGAGGCCGAACCGAAATTCCTGACGCTTGGCGGCAACCGGGTCATGCCGGGCTTCACCGCGCCCAAGCTGCAATGGGTGCGCGAGAATGAGCCGGAAGTCTTCGCCAGGACCAAGATGGTTCTGCTGCCCAAAGACTATGTCCGCTTCAAGCTGACCGGCGACTACGTCGGCGAAATGTCGGATGCGGCCGGAACGCTCTGGCTGGATGTCGCAAAGCGCGACTGGAGCGACGCACTTCTGGCCGCTACGGGCCTGACCCGCGAGAACATGCCGCGCCTTGTCGAGGGCTCTGAAAGCTCGGGCACGCTCAAGGCAGAGCTGTGTGGCCGCTGGGGCATCGATGCCGCGCCGGTGGTGGCCGGTGGCGGCGGCGACAATGCCGCCTCGGCCTGCGGGGTCGGCGCGGTCGATCCGGGGTCGGCCTTCGTCTCGCTCGGTACCTCCGGCGTGCTGTTCGTGACCAACGACCGTTTCTCGCCGAACGTGGACAGCGCAGTGCATGCCTTCTGCCATGCGGTGCCGGACACCTGGCACCAGATGGGCGTGATCCTGTCGGCCACCGACAGTCTCAACTGGCTGGCAAAAGTGCTGAAGCGCAGCCCGGGAGACCTCACGGGTCTGGTTGGCAGGGTGGAAGGGCCTTCGCCAGTGTCCTTCATGCCTTATCTCGGCGGTGAACGGACACCGCACAACGATGTCGACATTCGCGCAGGTTTCTTCGGCATTTCGCACGCAACCGACGATGCCGAGCTCTGTCACGCGGTGCTGGATGGTGTCGCCTTCGCGCTCAAGGATTGTCTGGAAGCACTCAGCGTTGCCGGCACCAGCATCGATCGCGTTCTGGCGGTCGGCGGCGGATCACGGTCCACGGTCTGGCTGGAGATTATCGCCAGCCTGCTCAATGTTCCGGTCGACGTTCCGGTGGATGGCGATTTTGGCGGCTCGCTCGGGGCGGCAAGGCTCGGCCAGGCGGCCGCGCTTGGCACCACCGAGGGGATTTTCTCAAAACCCGCTCTCAAGACCAGCATCGATCCGGTCCCGGCCCTCACACAAAGATACGCCGAAGGTTACGAGCGCTGGCGCAAGCTTTATCCGGCGCTCAAACAAGCCGGCTTTTAGGAAACACTTTCAAGGAGATGACAATATGAGCACTGGGTTTTTCGGCGATCTGCAGCCGATCCAATACGCCGGTCCTTCCAGCACCGAGCCGCTGAGCTACCGTCACTACAACAAGGATGAAGTCGTCTTCGGCAAGCGCATGGAAGACCATCTGCGCCTTGCTGTCTGCTACTGGCACAGCTTCTGCTGGCCGGGGTCCGACCCGTTCGGCGGCGAGACCTTCAACCGCTCCTGGATGGCGGCCGGCGGCGACCCGATGGAACAGGCGAAACTGAAGGCGGATGTTGCCTTCGAGATGTTCCAGATCCTGGGCATGCCCTTCTTCACCTTCCACGACCGCGATATCGCGCCGGAAGGCCGGACGCTTGCCGAAAGCAATGCCAACGTCAACGCGATTGCAGACATCTTCGAAAAGAAGATGTCGGATACCGGCATCAAGCTCCTGTGGGGCACGGCCAACATGTTCTCCAACCGCCGCTTCATGTCGGGGGCGGCCACCAATCCGGATCCGGACGTCTTTGCCTATGCCGCAGCGCAGGTGAAGAACGCGATGGACGTTACCTATCGCCTCGGCGGTGAGAACTATGTGCTCTGGGGTGGCCGTGAAGGCTACGAGACCCTGCTCAACACCAATATCAAACAGGAGCTGGACCAGTTCGGCCGCTTCCTCAACATGGTGGTCGAATACAAGCACAAGATCGGCTTCAAGGGCACGATCCTGATCGAGCCGAAGCCGCAGGAGCCGTCCAAGCACCAGTATGATTACGATGTTGCCACCGTCTATGGCTTCCTGAAGGCCTACGGACTGGAAAACGACGTCAAGATGAACATCGAGCAGGGCCATGCCATCCTGGCCGGTCACTCGTTCGAGCACGAGCTGCACATGGCGCGTTCGCTTGGCATCTTCGGCTCGGTCGACATGAACCGCAACGACTACCAGTGCGGCTGGGACACCGACCACTTCGGCATGAACGTGCCGGAACTGGCGCTTGCCTACTACGAGATCCTCATGGCGGGTGGTTTCACCACCGGCGGCACCAACTTCGACGCCAAGCTGCGCCGCCAGTCTCTCGACCCGGTCGACCTGATCCAGGCGCACGTCGGCTCCGCCGACGCGATTGCCCGGGGCCTGAAGGGGGCCGCAGCCATGATCGAGGACGGCCGTCTCAAAGGCTTCGTCGATGACCGTTATGCCGGCTGGCAGAAACCGGAAAACGCTGACATCCTCAAGGGTGGTTCCTCGCTCGAGGCCCTGGCCGAACGCGTTCACAAGGCCGATCTGGAACCGCAGCCGAAATCCGGCAAGCAGGAATACCTGGAAAGCCTGGTCAACCTGTTCGTCTGATCCGATCTGCATCCGGAGCGCCGCGATTGGCGCTCCGGATGCAGGCTTTATGTGTGTTCCTTCGGGGCTGGCCGCGGGCAATCGGCGGTTTGCCTCTACCGGTTTTCAGCCGTCCGCGAACTTTTCGCGGTACTCCCCGACGGTGGTGTTGAGATGTCGCTTGAACGCCCGCTGCATCTGCTGAAAATCGGTGAACCCGGAAACGCGGATTGCGCTTCCCACCGGCGCACCGCCGGACAGGACATCCGCCGCCCGCTTGAGCCGATAGCGTTCGAGATATTTCACAGGTGATAGTCCCGCACTTGCCGAAAACCGCCGGGTCAGGGTCCTTGGCGTCAGGCCGGCAACCTCAGCCATCAGTTCCAGTGTCCAGTCGCGTTCGGGATTGTCCCGCAAGGCGTCCAGCAGCCGGCCGAGTTCACGGTCGCTGGAAAACTGCGCTTCAAGCAGGTCGGCAAACTGGGCCTGGCCGCCGGTTCGTTTCAGATAGACGACCAGCTCGCGGGCAACGGCAAGGGCGAGGGGGCTACCGTGGTCGATCTTGATGACTTCCAGCGCCAGATCTATGCCTGAGGCGACGCCCGCGGATGTCATCACCTGGCCGTCTATGTGGTAGAGCTCGTCGGTGGACCACAGCACGTCCGCAAACTGCTGCCGGACCTGTTGGGCGCGTCGCCAATGGGTCGTGGCTTTGCGGCCTCTCAACAGACCCGCATTGGCCAGGATCAGCGCGCCGGAACAGATCGAGATAATCCGTCCGTCCTTCGATGCAGAAAACCGTTTTGCCAGGAAATCCAGGATACTCCCGTCGTGCATGGCACGATCGACACCGGTTCCGCCCGGAATCAGGAGATCACGGTCGCCGTCGACGGCCGCGGTCGCATCCGCCTGCACGCGGAGCCCGCAGGAGGACGTAATCCCGGCACCGTCCATGGTGACGAAGCGCAGCCGATAGCGTTCGGTACCGTCCTCATTTGCGGAACTGAAAACCTGAACAGGGCCCGCCACATCCAGAATGTTCAGGCCGTCGAAAAGCAATACGTCGATCAGGCGAAGTGAATTGTCCATAATTGACGATACTATGTCATTATAGACAAGCGGTTCAACCGGTAAACAGGAGCAATCCCTCGCGTAACCGGTTTGGACTGCGACATGTTCACGAGAAACTTTCTGCTCATCCTTCTTGCAAATATCGTGCTTGGGTCGGCAATGCCGATGCTGATCATCCTCGGAGGACTGGCCGGTGGCTGGCTTGCCCCTCGGGAGTGGCTCGCGACCGCACCGCCATCGACGCAGATGCTGATCGGGATCATCGTGGCAACGCCGGTTTCTCTTTTCATGGGAAGGTTCGGCAGGCGCGCGGGCTTCCTGCTGGGCGCCATGTGTCTGGTCGTTGGCGGTATCACCGCGGCAGTGGCGCTCGTTCTGCAGAATTTCCTCCTGCTCTGCCTCGCCCATGCGGCTCTCGGTGCCGCCTTGATCAGCGTGAACTATTTCCGGTTTGCCGCATCCGAGGCTGTTCCCGCAGGCCATCGGGCACAGGCGATTTCCTTCACGCTGGCGTCTGGACTGGTGGCCGCATTGCTGGGGCCGCAACTGTTCAACGAAGCAAAGGATATCCTGGCGCCAACTCCGCTTGCCGGCGCTTATCTGGCAATCGCCGCTCTCGGAATTCTGGGGGCAGTGCCGGTCTGCTGGCTCAGGATGCCTGCATCGCGGGTAAAAGCGGCCCGCAGCGGAGCCGGTAGTGCGGTACGGATCCTGAGGCAAAACCCCAAAGCCACCTGGGCAATCGGCCTTGCCGCGCTGTCACAGGCGATGATGGTGCTCCTGATGACCCCGACGCCCTTGGCCATGATCGGGTGCGGCTTCGCCGAAGGCCAGGCCGCCGATGTCATTCGCTGGCATGTGGTGGCAATGTTCGCTCCGGGCTTTTTTACGGGGTCTTTGATCCGCCGCTTCGGCGGAACCAGAATTGCGGTTCTGGGGCTGGTCTTTCTGTTCGGGTCTGCGGTGACCGCTTGGTCCGGCATCGATTTGTTCGAATTCTACGCAGCGCTCGTGCTGCTGGGCGTGGGGTGGAACTTCGGTTTCATCGGCGGAACGCATCTGTTGCAGGCCGCGTTGAGCGATGAGGAAAGGCCGCTGGTTCAGGGCGTAAATGATACGCTTCTTGCGATTTCATCTTCCGGAGCCTCACTTCTCGCCGGTGTGCTGTACGCCGGGACAGGCTGGACGGGCCTGGCTGCGGTGTCCGCGCCGGTGCTGGCCCTGCTCGCATTGATCCTGGCCCTCCGCTTTCGGGTTCGGCAAGCCCCCGCAAGGGCTTGAGATAAAGCCTCTCCCTAGTAACTCTGGAACAGCCGCACACCGTCCGGATCGGACAGATTGTGCAGCCGGTGTGCGGCATGGCGAGCGAAGCGGAGCGTCACGGATTTTCGGGTGGCTGCCGCCAGTTTGTGTTCCGGCGCATCGCGCAGGATCTCGGCTCCATACCCGTCAGAAACAATCAGCCCGGCGTCCTCGGGAAAGATCTCCAGCGGAACATCCGGATGGGTCGCGAAATAGAGGCGGTCGCAATGAAGCCGGTAGTCCGGCCACTTGGTGTCGGCCCGGAAGTCTGCAATCGAGGATTTGACCTCGACAATCCAGAGTTCGTTTTTCGGCCCGAGCGCCAGAAGGTCGGCCCGGCGGGCGGATGCCAGGGTGACTTCCGGCAGGCAGGCGAAATCGAGCTGCCGCAAAAGACGCGCGGCTCCGCGCCAGACCTTCAGCGCGGTGTCCGACTGACGTCCATCCGTGAGCGGGTCATCCAGCTGGATCCGCCCCGCAATTGGCTGATGATCGGGTTTCATGCGAATTTTGTTCCACATTTGTTCGTTTTTTGCAAGTTTCGCCGCCAGCAACATTGACCTTTCCTGCCAACATGCGCGATCTTGCGGCGCATTGGATACTCCGGACAGATCTTGTCACTCCGGGAGGGGGTAGCGGTTGAACGGTTTCAAACGAAGTGCCTTTGTGGGCATTGCATTGGCGATGGCATGCGGGTCTGCGCTGGCAGGCAAGGGCGACCTGATGTTCAAGGTGCCGAAATCTGCACCCTTGATGCAGGGCCGCGCTCTGGATCTGCGTTTCGCGGATTTCGCACAAGGCATCTGGGTTCGCGATCAGCAGGACTGCCCGGCGCCGAGGATCGACCGGAGCCCGCCGGGCTCGACGCTTGCCATCTATCGTGGCCTTCTGGAAACCCCGGGCCGCATCTGCCAGGTCTATGGCGCCGAGAAGAGCGGCAAGACGACCCAGCGCGCAGCCATCAATTGCCTGCTGACGGATGGCGGCGAGGCGATCGAACTGGTCACGGTGCAGCCAAGAGGCGCGGAAGGATTGATCGTTCAGGAAGGCGAGAAACCGCCGGTCCATTTCCGTTTCTGCGAAAAGATCGTGCCGATCCTGCAATCGTCAAACAGCAATTGATCTTCCTTTCCTGCCTGATTTGGAAACCGGAAGCCCTGAGCACAACACCCTCATTCTGAGGTGCTGCAAAGCGGCGTCTCGAAGGATGGGCCACTTGCTCCGGAATATGCCGCCCATCCTTTAAGACAGCGCTGGCGCGCTTCCTCAGGATGAGGCAGGGGATAAGGACAGAACCATCTGTCGGCGGGGTGTCAGGTAATCATTCGCTTGTCGCCAGAGGGCCGGATCAGATTTCCGGCCCGCTCCAAAGGTTCGATTTCGCGGCCTTCTTGGGCGTGCGGCTTTCCGAGATATGTGCCGTCAGCGGGTCGAGCGTGCACAGCGCGTCATATTGGCTGAGAAACACCTGTCCGCTCAGATGCTTCAGGAAATCGGTTCGCTTCAGCCGGTCCATCACAGGTCCCTTCACTTCCGACAGGTGGAAGGAAACGCCGGAGTCCTGCAGGCGATGGTTGATTTCCTCAAGACTTTCCAGGGCGCTTGCGTCGATCTCGTTCACGGCCGGGCACATCAGCACAACGTGCTCGATGTCGGGCTTTTCGGCTACCAGCGCATAGATCCGGTCTTCCAGAAACCGCGAATTGGCGAAGAACAGGCTTTCATCCACCCGAAGCGTCAGCACCCGGTCGCCGGTGGCCACGGTGTGCCGGTCGACGTTCCGGAAATGCTCGGTTCCCGGCACCACACCGACGATGGCCATATGCGGACGGCTGCTGCGGTAGAGATAAAGCGCGATCGACAGGGCAACGCCGGTCACCACACCCGGCTCGACGCCAAAGAACAACGTGATCAGGATCGTCGCCGCCATCGCGGTAAAATCGCTCTTCGAATAGGCGAACGTCCGCTTGATCGCGTCAAGGTCGACCAGAGACAGAACGGCGACGATGATGGTGGCGGCCAGCGTCGCCTGCGGCAGATAGGTCAGCAGCGGGGTCAGGAACAAGGTAGCCAGCGCAATACCGACAGCGGTGAAGGCGCCCGCGGCGGGTGTTGCAGCTCCAGCGTCGAAGTTGACGACCGAGCGCGCGAACCCGCCGGTCACCGGATAGCCGCCAGAAATGGCGGAAGCGATGTTGGAGGCCCCGAGGCCGATCAGCTCCTGGTCGGGCTCGATCCGCTGACGCTTCTTGGCGGCCAGCGTCTGGGCAACCGAAACGGATTCCACAAAGCCGATGACCGAAATCAGCAACGCGGGAGTGGCAAGGGCAAGCCACAGCTCGCTGTCGAAACCGGGCAGATGTGGCACCGGCAGACCGGAGGGAATGTCGCCGATGATGCGCACGCCCTTGTCACCAAGCTGAAACGCGGCGGAGATAATCGTGGTCACGGCAACGGCCGCCACCGGCCCGGCCTTGGTGAGGATATCGGCAAAAAACGGTTTCATTCCCATGCCGAGCAACAGTTTCTTCAAGCCCTTGCGAACCCAGAAGAGAAAAGCGGTGGCAGAGACGCCAATTGCGAGGGTGATCCAGTTGATCTCGCCCAGATGCTGAAAGATCGAGCCCAGGTTTTCGTAGAGCGTATGCCCGCTCGCCCTGACCCCGAGGATATGCTTGAGCTGACTGGACGCGATCAGCAGACCCGACGCGGTGATGAAGCCTGAAATCACCGGATGGCTCAGGAGGTTTGCCAGAAAGCCGAGCCGGAAAAACCCCATGGCGATCAGCATCAGGCCGGACAGGAAAGCAAGAATGATCGCCGCGCCCAGATATTCCGGGGTGCCCTGTTTGGCGAGTTCGCCAACGGCCGACGCCGTCATGAGCGAGACCACGGCAACCGGTCCGACCGCCAGCGCGCGGCTGGTGCCGAAAAGGGCATAGGCGACAAGCGGGAGAATGGACGCGTAAAGCCCGACTTCCGGCGGCAGACCTGCCAGCAGCGCATAAGCAAGAGACTGCGGGATCAGCATGATCGTCACGATCAAGGCGGCGACGAGGTCGTTTGTCGCTGTTTCCTTGTCATAGCTTTTGCCCCAGTCGAGAATGGGCAGGTAGCGCTTGAGGCGGATCATTTTTCTTGGCCTTTGTCGGGGCTGGTAGAAACACGAGCCGGGAAGCCGGCTCGTGTTGAAGGTTGGTGTATCGGGGCCCGTATGCCGGGCTTCTTATGCTGCCGTTACTTTTTCAGGCTTGGCCAGCCATTCCTTGCCACGCAGCATGGCGCGCCAATAGATGGGAGGCAGGATGCGCTCCTTCAGGAGCCATGCAGTGCGCGTTGGCCTTGTTCCGTCCACCAGCCAACGCGGGAAGCTCGGCAACAGCGTTCCGCCATAGCCGAACTCGGCCAGGACAATCTTGCCGCGCTCCACTGTGAGCGGACAGGAGCCATAACCGTCATATTGCGCTGTTGCGCTGTGACCTGCGATATCGGAGACGATGTTCTCGGCAACCACCGGTGCCTGTTTGCGCGCGGCCGCGGCCGTCTTGGCGTTCGGCGCGTTCATGACATCACCAAGGGACCAGATGTTATCGAAGGTCTTGTGGCGCAGTGTGGTCTGGTCGACGTCGACCCAGCCGGCGGCATCCGCCAGCGGCGAGACGCGGATGAAGTCAGGCGCCGTCTGCGGCGGCGTGACATGCATCATGTCGAAGTCGACCTCCACCTGACGCGCGTCCTTTTCCGGTTCCTTCACCTCGAACACGGCCTTTTTGGCAGGGCCGTCGACGGCAATCAGATTGTGGAAGAAGTTGAGGTCGGCATCATAGCGCTTCACGTATTCCATCAGCGCGGGCACATAGTCCTTCACGCCGAACAGGACACCGCCAGCATTCATGAACTGAATGTCGATCTTGTCGAGCGTGCCGGATTTCAGCCAGTGGTCGGCTGAGAGATACATGGCTTTCTGCGGTGCACCTGCGCATTTGATCGGCATCGGCGGCTGGGTGAACAGCGCTTTGCCCTGCTTCATGTCCTTCACCAGTTGCCAGGTGTAGGGCGCCATGTCGTAGCGATAATTGGAGGTCACACCGTTCTTGCCGAGCGTGTCGACCAGGCCCTCCACCTTGTGCCAGTCGAGCTTCAGCCCGGGGCACACCACCAGACGCCCGTATTTGACCACCCGGCAACCGTCCAGAACGACGGCATTGTCCTTCGGTTCGAAGGCGGCGACGGCGGACTTGATCCAGTGAACGCCCTTGGGAATAAGGGATCCCATGGTCTTGGCAGTGTCAGGCGCGTTGAAGATGCCGCCGCCGACCATCGTCCAGCCCGGCTGATAGTAGTGGACGTCCGCCGGATCGATGATGGCGATCTCCAGATCCGACTTGCGGGCAAGCAGACTGGAGGCCACCGAGATCCCGGCTGCGCCGGCCCCCACGATGACGATGTCGAAACGAGCATCCTCGGTAGTCTCGGTCGGCGTGCGTCCGCCATTGGCGATGCGCCGCACCACCCCCGCCATGTCGTAGCCGGCGGCCTTGGTTTTCGTGAGGATATCCGAAAGTGGCAGATTTTCGGCCTGCGACAGCGACCAGAGCGTTGCCGAGCGCGTGCCGGTCCGGCAATAGGCCAGGATTGGTTTCGGCAGGCTTTCCATCAACCGGCCGAACTCTTCTGCGTCCTCATCGCCGACCTTGCCTGCGACGATGGGCAGGTAGCGCGCCTCAAGGCCGAGCTTTTTGGCAGCAACCTCGATTTCCTCGAACGAAGGCTGGTCGGCGCCTTCCCCGTCCGGGCGGTTGCAGATCACCGAGCGAAAGCCCTGCTGTGCAAAGTCGGCCACGTCCTCGGGTTTTACCTGGGGAGCTACCGATATCTGAGAATTGATTGCTTTCATGGGTCCTGTCCGCCTCCTCCCGGCGATGAAGTCGAGACCGGGTTACGCAGGGGCCCGCCCCGTGTTTGATACGGGGCTCTGGCCGACTGCTCCGGTTCTGTTAGAGGGCCCGCAGGAAGGCCCTGTTGAAGACCTCGATCAGAGACCGTTCACCGGCACTTTCAGGAAGGTCTTGCCGCTATTGTCCGCGGGCGGCAGCTTGCCGGCGCGCATATTCACCTGCAGCGAGGGGATGATCAGCTTCGGCATATCGAGCTGGGCATCGCGTTCTGTCCGGAACTTGACGAATTCTTCCTTGGTCTTGCCGCCGCCAACATGGATGTTGTGTTCCTTTTCGGCGCCCACGGTGGTCTCCCACTGGATGTCGCGGCCATTCGGGCCGTAGTCGTGGCACATGAACAGGCGCATATCGTCCGGCAGCGCCAACACCTTCTGGATGCTGTCGTAAAGTGTTGCCGCGTCGCCGCCCGGGAAATCGGCACGGGCCGACCCGCCGTCGGGCATGAACAGCGTGTCGCCGACAAAGGCCGCATCGCCCATAACATGCACCATGCAGGCCGGAGTATGGCCGGGCGTATACATGGCAAAGGCTGTCATCTCGCCAATCTGATAAACATCGCCGTCAACAAACAGACGGTCGAACTGGCTGCCGTCGCGCTGGAACTCCGTGCCTTCATTGAACACCTTGCCGAAGGTTTCCTGAACCACGGTGATCTTGTCACCAATGCCCAGTTTGCCGCCCAGTTTCTGCTGGATATACGGCGCGGCCGACAGGTGATCGGCGTGGACATGGGTCTCGATCAGCCATTCCAGCTTGAGATCCTTCTCGCGGATAAAGGCGATGATCTGATCCGCATGGTCATAGGTGATGCGGCCGGCGGCGTAGTCGATATCCATCACGCTGTCGACAACGGCGCAGGCGTTGGAGGCCGGGTCCTTGACCACGTAGCTGATGGTGTTGGTGGCCGGGTCGAAGAAGGGGGTGACGTCAGGTTTGACATCCATGTCGACCGGATAGTTCGAATTGCTCATATCAGTCTCCCGTTTGTTTTTGCCGGCAGAGCCGGGTCAGGCCTTTGCGGGTTGCTGGCGATGGCCGAGGGTGATCATCCATCTTGCGGTCAAAATGCCCGCGACGATAGCACCGGCGGTCAACACAGGCTCCATGCCGAGGCCGAGCACCGGCACGAGGCCGCCCGGGCAGAAGCCGCTGAGGCCCCAGCCGATGCCGAAAACCGCCGAACCGCCGATCAGCTTGGCGTCGAGGTCGGTTGTTGTGGGCAGGGTGAAACCCTGAGCCAGCAGCGGTGTGTGCATCCGGAAGACCAAACGATAGCCGATGGCCGTGACAAGAAGCGCACCGCCCATCACGAAGGCAAGGCTCGGGTCCCAGGTACCCGCCACATCGAAGAAGTTCAACACCTTGGCAGGGTCACCCATGCCGGAAATCAGGATGCCGCAGCCGAAGAGGAGGCCAATGGCAAAAGCGGAAAGCAGTTTCATGCCGTTATCCTCCAAAGACGTGTCGTGTCAGGTAGACGGTCACACCCGCAGTGATCACGAAGGTCACGGTGGCAACGATGGACCGTGCCGAGAGGCGCGAGATACCGCAGACACCGTGCCCGCTTGTGCAGCCGGAGCCATAGGTGGTGCCGATACCGGTCAGAAAACCGCCGACAACCAGCAGAAGCGGTGAGGACGGGACGGTGATTTCCGGCAACTGGCCCGTCACACCCAGCATGATCAGCGGGCTGGCAACCATGCCGGCCAGAAAGGCGGCGCGCCACGCCCAGTCCTGATTGAGCTGGGTCGTCAGAAATCCGCTGGCAATGCCGTTGATGCCGGCAATGCGCCCGAGCACAGCCATCAGGGCAACCGTGGCAATGCCGATCAGCGTTCCGCCCAGGAAACTCATAAGGGGTGTAAAGTCAGTCATGATGCGCCCTTGATTACGATATATTCAAATATATGAATATAAGAAAAAAGTATCAAGGGGTATTTTTAAGGGGCCACTGGAAAGGGAAGAAGCTAACCCCTCAGGAAACTGGCGGCTACACAAGCTTCTGGACACAAGATTGGCCAGTACAGCCGAAAGTCGCATTCGCAGAAACTGAAAAGGCTTTGGGCGACCTGATGAAGCCGCTCAATCGTCTGCCACCCGCAACCTCGACCCGCGTGCGGTTGCTTGCGGTCGTCTTAGTGCTTCTCTTCCGTGAACAGAGTGACTGTGACGAGACGGTCACCGGGCCCGAGGATTGGTCCGTGGCTTATCGGTCGGATTGACGTCGGACGGAGGCGTTGCAGGCACCGGCCCATAGTCAAAGCCGAGCACGACTTCGGTGCCGTCCGCCCGCGTTCGCGTTACCGCGCCGGGCAGCAGATGGGCCGGGTTGTCGGTCGACGCCGGCGTTTCGATATCCGTCTTGGGACCGGAAAATTCGCCCATCGGACGCAGGATGTCCTCATGCACCACGCTGCCAAGGTAAAGCGGATGCAGGTGTCCCGCATTCAGGATCGCATACTGGCTCGGCCAGAGCCGCAGCACCCAGCGACCGCTTTTTTCCGCGTCCGCAGACTGGTCCTTGCGGATGAGCATGAGCTCCGGTTGCCGCCCGTTCTGGCTGCGCGGCAGGATCGGCAGGGAATCCGGCGGTGTCTTGCCTTCCACGAAACCGTTTGCGCTCGAGAGGGACCATTTGGGTGGGATCTGCCAGCCATTGGCTTCCGAGATCTTAGCAAAGCGGTCCAGTGACCCGGAATACTGGATCACCAGCGGTTCTTCCGTATCGCCGTTCAGTTCGATGCGCTCCGAGGGCAAGGCCCGCCAGCCCGCCGCGAGCCAGCCTGCCGAGGTCAGCACTTCCTTGTGGGACCGCGGGTGATAGATTTGGAGGGCCTTCTCATAGCTATTCAACAGGTGCCAGGCACCAAAGATGCCGAGCGTCGCCACAACGATAGCGGCAAGCGTCGTCCGGCCGATCTTCTCGTTGTGGATCGGGCCGAACACGAAGGCGAAAGCCGAGACCATGCCGATGCCGAACAACAGCCCCGCCAGGACGTCCGACATCCAGTGAGCGCCGAGGTAGACGCGCGAAAAGCCGATGGTGATCACCAGCGTTGCGGCAACGGTAAAAATGCTGGCCTTGGCCCAGCGGCTGAGATCATGCGCGATCAGCACGGCGCAGATACCGTAGAGCACCGCGTTCAGCGTCGCGTGGCCGCTCGGAAAGCTGTAGGCGTCGGCCCCTGCATAAAGCTCGATAGGCCGCGACCGGTGCAGCATCATCTTGACCAGGGGCACGAACAGGGCGGTGCCGGCCATGGCAATGACGAAACCGATGCCGCGCCGCCAGGCTTTCCGCAGGAACAGATAGGCGGCAACCGCAACGGAGACAGCGGTCACCACGATGCCGTCTCCGAGAGAGGTCACAAAGATCATAATCCTGTCACCGACGGGGGTGCGCAGGCTGTCGAACAGGTTCAGGATGGCAAGGTCTGCCCGCACCATCGGTTCGCCGGGAGCGATTTCGCCGACGATCCAGAAGAAAGCCGGCAGGGAAATCAGCAGGATCAGCGCCGAGGCCAGCATACCGGCCGAGCGTGGGTGCATGGGATCGAAATTGAGTGCGATCCACCTCGAGACGCGGTCCTGGCGCCGGGCGATGCGTTTGATGATGGCCGCATGAGTGTTGGGAAACAGCGGCAGAACGATCAGGATCAGCCAGCGGCCAAGCATCACCGCCAGAAAGACGATAACCAGCAATGCCCCGAGCACCAGCGCCAGCCGTCCGCTGATCTGGCCGATGGCGCCTAGTGCCGAACCGGCGATGATGCCAGGAGCGATATGGGCAACCGTCCAGGCAAAGGCGGAGGTAATGTTGACCACCGAAAACCGGGTGAAATTCATGCCGGCCATGCCGGCGATGCCTGGAACCACCGATTTCACGCCGGGCACGAAACGGCCGATAAAGACGCTCTTGCCACCGTGCCTCTTGAAGAAATTCTCGCCGCTTTCCACGATGTCCGTGTATTTGTTCAGCGGCCACATCGTCTTGAGCTTGTCCTTGAAGGTGTAACCGATCCAGTAGGAGATCGCATCGCCTGCGGTCGCGCCCAGGGTTGTCCAGATGAACAGAGGCACGGGATCCAGCTTGCCAAGCCCGACCAGCGTACCTGCACCCACCAGAACCACTGTCGTCGGCACGAACAGGCCGATCAGGAACAGCGCTTCGCCCATGGCGGCCAGAAAACAGATCAGACCTGCCAGGGATGGGTTGTCCGCGATGAAGGTCAGGACGGGATCAAGGTATTCGGTCACAGGGTCGGTCGTATTGATCGAGAAAAGTCAAAAACAGTCAAATGTCAGGCCCTTTCGAAGATACGAATGAACCTGTTAGCGCTTCATATAGGCGCGCTGCTTCCCATCCGATAGCGAAAAATTAAAATCCGCCTTCTTTCGGCAAGAATGGAGCAAGAGATGGTTTTTTGTACGCTGCTGTTTCAAGATGCCGCCAATGTGTCTTTTCTATTGAGGTATTCATGTTCGAATCTGCCCGCCTGCCGCAAAACATGGACAAGAAAACCTTCAAGAAACTGGAGCCGCAGTTACGTGAGGCACTGCTGGCGGCCCAGTTGCCAGTTGTCGAGAAACAGCCGTTTTCGACGATGATTCTGGTGGATGGCCTCGATGGAGCGGGCAAGGGCGAGGCAGTTGCCAGGCTGTATGGCTGGATGGATGCGCGCCACCTGGTCTGCAATGCCTATGGCGAAATGATGGACGAGGCCCGGCTGCGCCCACCGTTGTGGCGCTACTGGCGCGATCTTCCGCCCAAGGGCGAAACCGCAATCGTGTTCGGAAGCTGGTATCAGACCGTTCTGCGCGACTGGATCTACAAGAAGATCGACGAGGATGCCTTCGACAAGGCTCTGAACCGGATCCGCCGGTTTGAGGAAATGCTGGCGAACGAGGATGTACTGATCCTGAAGTTCTGGTTCTACCTGCCGAAGAAGGAACAAGAAGAACGGCTGAAGCACATCCAGAAAAAAAATGTCGCGCGCCACGTGCTGGCCGACTGGGCTGCATTGAAGCACCACAAGAAGGCAAGCGAAGCCGGCGAAAAGATCATTCTGGAAACCAGCAAGGGACATGCACCCTGGTTCGTCATTCCCTCGCAGGACCCGGAATACCGCGATGCGGCCCTGGCGCAGACAGTTGCCAACTCCATGAAGCTGAAGCTGGAGGACGGCGAGCCGCAGTCGATTGCCGCCCCGCCGGTTGTCGGTGGACTGCATCGGGAAACAGCCGTCGATGCCATCGACCTGACGGAAAAGCTGGACAAGGGCGAATACGAAGATCTGCGCGACAAGTACCAGAAGAAGCTGTCAGATCTGTCGGACATGAAGTCCCTGTCCAAAACTGGCGTCGTGCTGGTGTTTCAGGGCAATGACGCGGCTGGCAAGGGCGGTGCGATCCGCCGGGTGATCCGCCCGCTCGACCCGCGCATCTACAAGGTTCACCCGATTTCCGCCCCGAGCGACGAGGAAAAGGCCCGCCCCTACCTGTGGCGCTTCTGGCGACGCGTGCCTGCCAAGGGCCATTTCGCCATTTTCGACCGGTCCTGGTACGAGCGCGTGCTGGTGGAACGGGTCGAAGGCTACGCCGGTCACGACGACTGGCTGAGGGCCTATAACGAGATCAACGAATTCGAGCAGGAACTCACCGATTTCGGCTACATCGTCTGCAAATTCTGGCTGGCAATTTCCGAAGAGGAACAATTGCGCAGGTTCAAGGCGCGCGAGGACACCGCCTACAAGCAGCACAAGATCACCGACGACGACTGGCGAAACCGCCTGAAATGGGATCAATACGCCATCGCCGCCGGCGACATGATCGACCGCACCTCAACCCACTACGCCCCCTGGACGCTCGTTTCTTCCGAAGACAAGCGCCACGCCCGGGTCAAGGTACTGAAGACAATCTGCGACCGGCTGGAGGAAAAGCTTTAGCGAGTGGGCCTGGACCCTGTCGTGCCAAGGTGTGGACTCATAAATAGCAGCCTCATCCTGAGGAAGCGCGCAGCGCATCCTTTGAGACGGACCTGACAGGTCCTCCTCAGGATGAGGACTGGGTGGGTGAAGTGAAAAACCACCGTTCTCAGAGGGCGGTCGCCAGATAGTCCATTGCCGCCTGCACACCGCCGCGCCCGTGGGGAATGCCCAGTTTCTGAAAGCCGAGTTCGATGGCGGACAGGGTGCCCAGCAGCATGACTGCGTTGACGTGGCCCATGTGGGCAATGCGGATACCCTTGCAGGCGAGTTCGCCGATGGTTCCGCCAATGGTGACGCCGCAGACTTCCTTGGTGAAGGTTCTGAGCGCTGCCGCATCGCCTTCGTTGAACCGCACCACGGTGACGGAGTTCGAGCGGGCGTGCGGATCTGTGATGTTGAAGTCGACAGCGCCCTTCTCCGCCCAGACCGCAACGGCCCGCCGGGTAGCCTCACCCAGAAGAGCGTGCCTGTGCCAGGTTTTTTCCAAGCCTTCCTCGAAAATGAGGTCGAGCGCCTTGTGAAAGGCGAACAGAAGGTGCTCGGGCGGAGTGCCACAATATTTCTGGTAGTGCTCCGGGCCCTGCCGGAACGTCCAGTCAGTGTAGTTGGTGCGAAGCTCCGCCGTCTCATGTGCCTTGTCGGCCTTCGGACCGGCCGCAACAAAGGAAAGGCCGGGTGGGCACATCAGGCCTTTCTGAGAGCCTGTCAGCGCCACATCGACGCCCCAGGCATCCATTTCGAACGGCATGCAACCAAGCGAAGCGATGGTGTCGACCATGAGGAGTGCTGGATGCCCGGCGGCGTCGATGGCCTCGCGCAGGGCAGCAATATCATTCCAGACGCCGGATGCCGTATCGACCTGAACCACCAGAATGGCCTTGATCTCGTGGGCCGTATCCTGTTTCAGGCGTTCTTGCAGCCGTGTGGGATCAACCCCCTTGTCCCAGGCACCTGGTAGAACCTCGATATCGAGGTCCAGAACATTGGCCGCTTCGCCCCACCCAACAGCAAAGCGGCCGGATTCCAGCACCAGTACCCTGTCGCCGCGTCTCAGCGTGTTGCACAGCGCGGCATCCCAGGCGCCATGGCCGTTCGCGGCGTAAATGTAGGTCTTGCCTTCGGTCCGGAACAGACGCTGCAAGCCGTGCAGGCAGAACCCCGTCGTTTCCAGCAGCGGACCTTCATAGATATCCATTGCCGGCCGGTGCATGGCTCGCAGGACCTCCTCCGGCACATTGGTCGGTCCTGGAATCATCAAAAATTCTTTGCCATTGCGAAGCGTCATGGCCGGGTCCTCATGTGAAGGCAGATCCTGAGCGGAGGGAATTGGGCAGCCGCGGCCACCGGAAGGGTTGTTGATTGAGAAAATTGCCTGCCTGCACGCATCCGTCAAGACGCCAGTTTCAGGGCCGGCACGTGGCGGTGTCATGATCTATCGGTTGTGCAGTTGCGAAATGGTGTGGGAAAGAGAGTCGCCGATCCGAAACGGCTTTCGCCCGGAAACGGTACGGGTGATAAGGGTTTGGTAATCAGCCTATAACAATGATTTATTTGATGGTGCTTTGCTGCTCCTGGGATCAGGTGTCATTTAGCTGAAAAGAAAATGTCTTGTTTCCTCTAAGTAAATTCTACAAGGTAGAGGCCTTACGGTCTCGTCGTTTAGGCGTTGTTGCAGCATGATATTGGTTGAAGAAGGACAAAGTCCCCTTATTGTCTGCCTGCCCCATTCGGGCACGGATGTTCCCGATGCAATCGAACAGAGGCTGAATGCCACTGGCCGGCTTCAGGCTGATCTTGCGTGGCGTCTGGAACGTTTGTTCGACTTTCAAGGTACGTTGGAAGCGACGGTAGTCCGCTCGACCATCTCCCGTTATGTCATTGACCTGGACCGGGATCCGAAGACCTCTATCAGTGTTGCGCAGGATCCTGCGCAGGCCCTTTGCCCAGTGACCACACTGGACGGCAAGCGCATTTATCAGGAGGGGACAGAGCCGGGCCCGACCGAGATCGAACAGCGCATACTGCTTTTCTACAATCCGTTCCGAAAGGCCCTGCGCCGCCAGATTGGCCGTCTCCTGCGCATTCATGGCAAGGTGATCTTGCTGGACTGCCAATCCATGCGTTCGCATATCAAGGGTGTGACCGAAAATGGCTTGCCGCTTGTCAGCATAGGAACCGAGGGTGGAAAGTCATGCGATCCGGACCTGCGAAATGTGCTGGTCGGTTCGTTCGAGGGGCTTGAAGGCTTCACGGTCAGCGTCGATGAAACGATCCAGGGCGGCTTCATCAACCATACCTTTGGACGACCCAAACTCGGCCTGCATGCCATGACCTTGCTCTTGGCACAGCGTTCTTACCTGCGTCATGAATCTCCGCCGTTCGAGCCGGACAAGACGCGAATGGCGCGCCTGCAGACGGTCTTGCAGAATATGATGACCCGGCTGGTGGACGCGACGTCGGTTAGTGGGGAGTCAATTGACGAGAACCAGGTCCAGGCCTTGCCGGTCGATATGCTTTCTCATGAAGCACCGGAAGTTGACGCCCCGAACAATACCGCTGCTCAGGATAGCGCGGATAAAGCCGATCCGGCTGCCGAAAGCGCAGCAGAAACGCCGGAAGATCTTGCGGTAGACATGGCCGATGACCTGCTGGAAAAGGCGGAAATCATTTCCGTTGATGCAAAGCGCCCGACCCAGGCGTCCAGCACCCAGCCGAGCAAGGTCGAGGAAGGCCCCGTCACGCCCTTGCTGGTTGCCGAATAAGCTTCGGACAGTCAGACCACGTTCTTTTCCACAATCGGAGTTCCGGCGGTGAGACGGTCGAACCCAAGCGGCGAAAGATCCAGCGTCTGATAGCTGCCGGTCACGACCATTTCCGCCAGTCCGCGCCCGATCGCCGGGGATTGCTGCAGGCCGTGACCTGAAAACCCGAGCGCCAGATAGAACCCGTCCAGCCCCGCGACTGCACCGACAAAGGCGTTGTGGTCGAAGAGGTTCATGTCATAGCACCCTGCCCAGGCCGCGCCCGGACGGATGGCCTCGAACGCGGGAACCCGCGTCGCCAGCGTAGGCCAGATGTGCTCTTCGAAGAGCGCGTAATCGACATCGAAATCATGGCAGTCCGGATCCTGATCTTCAGGCGGCGCCGAACCGCAGATATAGCCGGCGCCTTCCGGGCGCACATAGGTGCCGTTCGGATCGATCAGCAACGGAAAACGCTCAAGCTTGTCCTTGCATTCGAAAGTGAAGACACAGCGCTTTTTCGAAACGATCGGCACGTCCAGCCCGGCCTGACGGCAAAGCTGGGCGCCGCCGGAGGCACCGGCGCAATTGACGATGACAGGCGTCGACAGAGTTTCTCCGCTGGCAAGCGTTACAGTCCAGCCGCCGGCACCGTCTTTTTCGAGCGACGCCTTTGCGGCAAGATACTCCACACCCAGTGAGCGAGCCTTCTTTCGGAAGGCCTGCATCAGGCCGTAGCCGTCGAACCAGCCTTCTCCCGTGAGGCCGTGACAGCCTGCGGCAAGGTCGGACACTTCCAGCCAGGGAAATTTTACCTTCAGCCCGTCGGGTTCGAGAAAGGCGATATCCGCACCGAGCTCCTGCTGCAGGCGGTGGTTTTCCTGAAGGATGTCAAGCTTGTCCGGCGTCGCCAGAAACAGATAGCCACCTTCGTGAAGATCGATGACAGGCCGGTCGCCGCTCACATTCAGTACCGAGCCGATCTCCCGCAGGAAGCGGATGCCGTAAAGCGAGATCTCGATGTTGATGGCGCTGGAGAACTGCTGGCGGATGGACGCGGCCGACCGTGCGGACGCGCAGATCTCATAGGCGGGATCTGCCTCAATGACGACGACGCGTCCGGAAAAATCCTCGCGCATGGCCAGGTGGCAGGCGACGGACGAGCCCATGACGGCTCCCCCCACGATGACGACATCTGCTGTCTGGTCCGCCATGGAGCCTCCGAAAGCGCGGTCAGGAAAAACAATGGGCCTGCTGAAGCAAACCCTTGTCAAGAGAACCGAACGCGAGACGGGCGGCTGGGGCCGCCCGCATCAAATGTCATGCCTTCAGGGTCTTAAAAGAATGCCTGCAGGCCGGTCTGCGCACGACCAAGGATCAGCGCATGAATGTCATGCGTGCCTTCGTAGGTGTTGACCGTTTCCAGGTTCTGGGCGTGGCGCATGATGTGGTATTCTTCCTGAATGCCGTTGCCGCCATGCATGTCGCGAGACTGGCGGGCAATATCCAGAGCCTTGCCGCAGTTGTTGCGCTTGATCAGCGAGATCATTTCCGGCGCCGCCTTGCCGGCATCGAACAGCTGGCCGACACGCAGCGCTGCCTGGAGACCGAGCGTGATTTCGGTCTGCATGTCCGCGAGCTTCTTCTGGAACAGCTGGGTTTGCGCCAGCGGGCGGCCGAACTGTTCGCGGTCGAGACCATACTGGCGAGCACGGGTCCAGCAATCTTCTGCGGCCCCCATGGCGCCCCAGGCAATGCCGTAGCGTGCACGGTTGAGGCAGCCGAACGGACCTTTCAGACCGGAGACATTCGGCAGGAGCGCATCTTCCCCAACCTCGACTCCGTCCATGACGATTTCACCGGTGATGGACGCGCGCAGGGAGAGCTTGCCGCCGACCTTTGGTGCGGTGAGACCTTTCATGCCCTTGTCGAGAACGAAGCCGCGGATGGCACCGTCATGCGCTTCCGACTTTGCCCAGACGACGAAAACATCCGCGATCGGCGCATTGGAGATCCACATTTTCGAGCCGGTCAGCTTGTAGCCGCCGTCGATCTTTTCCGCACGTGTACGCATGCCGGCCGGGTCGGAGCCGGCATCGGGCTCCGTCAGGCCGAAGCAGCCGACAAATTCGCCGGTTGCCAGTTTCGGCAGATATTTCTGGCGCTGTTCTTCCGAACCGTAGGCATAGATCGGATACATCACCAGCGAAGACTGAACGCTCATCATGGAGCGGTAGCCGCTGTCGACACGCTCGATCTCGCGGGCAACCACGCCGTAGGCGACATAGGACGCACCGGCGCAGCCGTAGTCTTCCGGCAAGGTGACGCCGAGCAGGCCAAGTTCACCCATTTCGTTGAAGATACCCCGGTCGGTCTTTTCTTCCCGGTAGGCTTCGATAACGCGTGGCAGCAGTTGTTCCTGCGCGAAGGCGCGTGCCGTATCCTGGATCAGCTGTTCGTCTTCGTTGAGCTGTTCACGCAGGTGAAACGGGTCCTGCCAGTCAAAGGAACCGCCGCCTGCCGGTGAGGATTTAACGTTTGCGGGTGCGTTCATGATCATGTCTCCCAGGCCATGCTCCGGCCGTTGATGTAAAGCCGTTTGACGGCCAGGGTCATTCTGTTTTCTCTAGTCTTGCTGCAATTTCAATTGCAGAAAAGCGAAACCTCGTCCATCATTCATTACGAAATGGAATGAAGTGGGAAAAATTGCCATGCGCCGTGCCTTCGTCCCGCCGGCGGACACGCTGATTGCGTTCGAATGCGCGGCCCGGCATTTGAGCTTTACGCGCGCCGCGGAGGAGTTGCACCTGACACAGGGTGCGGTCTCCAAGCAGGTGCGGCAACTGGAAGACCGGCTGGGCGTCGAGCTGTTTCGCCGGGTGCGCCAGCGCATTGTCCTGACCGACGCGGGCCGGATCTACCTGCACGACATCCGCGGCGCCCTGGAGCAGATGACGGCGGCCACGCGTCAGGTGATGTCCTACGCCGGCAGCGCGGACGTTCTGAACCTTGCGGTTCTACCGACCTTCGGCACCCGCTGGCTGGCGCCGCGGATCGCCGAATTCGGCCGGCGCTATCCCGACGCGGGCTTGAACCTGAGTGTTCGACTGCAGCCGTTCGACTTCGATGAGGAGCCCTTTGATGGCGCGATCCATCACGGCGACCCGGTTTGGGCGGGGGCGATTGCCGAACATCTGTTCGATGAGGAAGTTGTCCCGGTTGCCTCTCGCGTCTTTCGCGACCGGCACGAAATCCGCACACCTGCTGACCTGGCGCGTGTGCCGCGTCTGCAGCTGGCGACCCGTCCGCTCGCCTGGCGGCACTGGTTCGACCTTGCCGGCGTTGAAACGGATGCGGCTTTTCAGGGCGCGCGTTTCGAGCAATTCGTCATGATCTCGGAAGCAGCGATCCACCACGCCGGGGCAGCGTTGATCCCGCGGTTTTTTGTCGAGACGGAATTGGCCTCCGGGCGCTTAGTCCGGCTTTTCGATCTCTCCCTGTCTCAACAAACGGCCTATTATTTCGTTTATCCGGAAGGACGGACGATGCGGCCGGTTGTGTCGGCGTTCCGTAAATGGCTCATGGAGGAAGCCCGCAGCGCACGCACGCGCCGAGAAACGATGCTGCCGGGCTGAAGAAAGCGACAAACCATTACAGCTTTGATGGCTTTTGGGGTGTTTCCAGTTATTCGGTCAGCGGGAGAAATTGAAACGGACACGCGCAGGGGCCATCTTTCACCGGAACGATTACACCCAGTCGGCGTTTTTCAAAGGGATGCGAGCCCGGCAGGCCTGCCACACTTTCTGACTTCCAAATAACAGTTCAGGGGTATCATCTGCCGCAGTGGTTGAACGGGTGTCGGCCGCGTTGGCGACCCGCAAAAGCGGGGACAAGGAGATTTCATTGGAAAAGCACCATCTGCGTCTGATCCTCAACGGCAAGTCCGCCGATCGGGACGATGTCCGCAGCGCGGTCGAAGCCGTGCGGGACATGGGCCACAAGGTCTCCGTCCGTGTGACCTACGAGGCCGGCGATGTGGAAAGACTGGTTCGTGATGCTCTGCGCGATCATGAAAGCGACAGGATCGATACGCTTGTCAGTGGTGGTGGCGACGGCACCTTGAACGAGGTTCTGGACGCGGCCCTGCGTGATTTGAAAGATGGAGAAAAGCCGCCGTTCTCCTTTGCCGTTATGCCCCTCGGCACAGCAAACGACTTTGCTCATCACATTGGCCTCGACCCTGCGGACGTTACCTCCTGCCTGAGGTTCGCCGTGCGTGCATCCGCCAAGCCGACGGATATCGGCGAGGTCAACGGCTGCGTCTTCATAAACATGGCCACCGGAGGTTTCGGGACGCAGGTTACGTCGCAGACCGACCCGAACCTGAAACGGGTTCTGGGCGGTGCCGCTTATCTTTTCACCGGCCTGCAGCGGTTTTCTGAACTTTCCGCCTGCGAAGCACGCATCGAGGCGGAGGATTTTTCATGGGAGGGCTCGTTCCTGGCCCTGGCCATCGGCAACGGCCGCCGCGCTGGCGGCGGCATTCGCCTTTGTCCCGATGCGGTTCTGGATGACGGTTACCTGGATCTGACCATCGTCCCCTTTCCGCAATCGGGCAAGGTCATCGACCTGTTGTCAGCCCTGCTGGACAGCGGCGTGGAAGACATCAATGGCGGCCCGATCCAGCGCCGGGTGCGCAATCTGAAAATCGACACCCAGCAGCCGGTGCAGTTCAATCTGGACGGCGAGCCAATGAATGGACAGTCCTGGCAGATTGGGATAAGGCACCACCAGATCGACCTCAGGCGTTGACGGTCGCTGCACCCGGCAGGCTGAAACGACGTCTTTCCGTCAGCCGTGCAAGGTGCGGGAAGGCGCAGGGCACCGCTTTCAAGAGACGGACAGTATGGACGAATACCAGCTCAAGAATTTTCTCAAGTTCGCACCCGCCAGGCTGGGGCTCGCCCCGAAGAAACACCTGCTTGTCCACATTCCCAAGAACGGCGGCATGTCGGTGCGCCATGCCAAGGCGCTTGAGAACAAGCTGGTGCTCGCCAACCGCAGGCGCCTCAAAAGCAAAGCCTATGCCGACGCTCTTATGACCTTCATGAAAGATCGTGGCTTTCATACGGGCTATGAGCACGCCCGGCTGCGGGATATCGACCTTTCGGTGCGCGCAGGCACAGTGCCTTTTGCCGTTGTCCGCAACCCCTGGGCACGAACGTTTTCAAGATTCAAATTCTACCTTCAGACCAGCGGATCTCACGAGGCTGAACTCGATCTCACGGTGAAGGGTTTCGAGGAATTCCTGGAGACGCGCCACGAGTGGGGCCAGGTCGACTTTTTCTGGCACCGCGCCTCGCTCGGCTGGTACCCGCAAACCGACTATGTGGTCGATGAAACGGGGGAGGTGGCGGTCAATATTCTGCGCCAGGAAAAACTGGGCCCGGAACTCGCGAACTACCTGGGTGCGGAAGACACGCTTGAAAAGCGCAACATCTCCCGCAATGCCTTTGCGAACCAGAGAGAGTTCTACACCGACCGGAACATCGGCATCGTTGCCGACTGGTATGAATCCGAGATCGAGCTGTTCGGCTTCGATTTCGATACACCGGCCAAGCGGAACGTCTTTTTCAGCTGACCCTGGCGCCAAACACTTCCGCATGCCTGTGGAGAGGTCTTACTCAGTCCGGCTCCACACGCTGTTTCCGTCGATAACTTCCTTGGTTATACCGAGTGCATCGCGGTGCTCGCGGCCGATGTCGACCGCCACATAGTCCCGCCGCGCCCCAATGAACCTGTTTCTGAATTGCGCTGTATAGGCATTCAGGTCCGGGTTCATGTAATTCAGCTGCTTTTCCGGATCGAGTTTCTCATCCATCAGTTCCGCGCACCTTGCGGCGAAATCGCTGCGCAGGAAGGAAGGACTGGTGCCGAAAATCGGCCGCTTTGTGTTGAGGCCCTTGCCAAGATCCATTCCGAGGAAGGTCTTGCGGCCGGGCTCAAAATGGTAGAGGGATCTGTACCCCCAGTTCTTCTCGCGCGTCATCAGGCTGACCTGCCGAACATTGCGTGTCATTGCCCGTTTGACTTCTTCCGGGTGAACATCGCGGTTGAGCATCCAGTCGTCTTCCAGGTGAAGGCACCAGTGGGCAGCCGGCTGGCGCCAGAGCCAACGGATCGCTCTTGTGAAATGGGAGGCCTCCGGCTTCCTGGCGACAACGTTGGTGAAATGCCGCTTGCAGATCGTCTCGCAAGCATCAACCTCCACGGGCCCGCCTTCAAAGGGGTCGATGTTGACGTAAAGTGCGCCGATCTCAAAATTCTTGAACAATCGCTTCGAAAAACTCGCGAGTGTTTTCTCCAGCAACGACGGCCTGGCTCCGGAAACCAGAAGAACATCGATTTTCACTGTGTCTGTCATTAATCTCGTCTGCAAAAGAAATTGCGAGAAACGACCGAGAAGCCTTTCGCTCTTGAAATCGTCCGGTGGCTTCCGGCGGAGTTTGTCGTGCCATCGTGTCTATGCCAAGCCTTCAGCGCTACATCCAGCGATCATTGGTCTGCATACCGCTGTTTTGTTACCTCATTTTTCGTCTCAGCGCCGTGTTTGAGTTACGCGTGACCAAGGGTTCTCTTTCAATTGGTTTTGGAACCGATTATAACCCCCGGAATCTTCGGTGCGAAATGAGATCCGGTCAGACCTACCCGGATGACCCACTGGTTGCGAACACTGCCCAGATACTTGCGCCGTACAATGAAACGCATACCCGTATTGCTTCGTGAAGACGCTTTTACGGAGTTGGATTGAGACAAAAGAGTCCTATGCAAAAAACAGCTCTCATCACCGGTATCACTGGCCAGGACGGCGCCTATCTCGCAGAACTGCTGCTTGAGAAAGGCTACACGGTTCACGGTATCAAGCGGCGGTCTTCGTCCTTCAATACGGGACGGATCGACCATCTTTACCAGGACCCGCACGACCGTGATGTGAAGCTGCACCTCCACTACGGAGACATGACGGATTCCACCAACCTCATCCGCATCATGCAGGAAACGCAGCCGGACGAGGTCTATAATCTGGCCGCGCAGAGCCACGTTCAGGTGTCCTTTGAGACCCCGGAATATACGGGAAACGCCGACGCGCTTGGCACCCTGCGCCTGCTTGAGGCCATCCGTCTTCTCGGATTGAGCGAAAAAACGCGTTTCTACCAAGCCTCCACCTCAGAGCTTTACGGCAAGGTGCAGGAAGTTCCGCAGTCGGAAACGACTCCCTTCTATCCCAGAAGCCCCTATGCTGCGGCAAAACTCTACGCTTACTGGATCGTCGTCAACTACCGCGAAGCCTACGGCATACACGCCAGCAACGGCATCCTTTTCAACCACGAAAGCCCAATCCGCGGCGAAACCTTCGTAACCCGCAAGATCACCCGTGCCGCCGCCGCGATCAAGCTGGGCCTTCAGGACAAGCTTTACCTTGGCAATTTGGACGCCGAACGCGACTGGGGCCACGCAAAGGACTACGTCCGTGGCATGTGGCTGATGCTGCAGCAGGACAAGGCGGATGACTATGTTCTGGCGACGGGAGAAAAACACTCGGTTCGCGAATTTGTCGAACTTGCCTTTGCCGAACTGGACATCGGTATCCGCTGGGAAGGTAGCGGTGTAGACGAACAAGGATTCGACACGAAAACTGGAAAAGCAGTGGTTTCTGTCGATTCGCGCTATTTCCGACCGACAGAAGTTGATCTGCTGCTCGGTAATCCAGAAAAGGCGAAAAATGCACTTGGCTGGACACCTACAACACCGTTTCGCGACATGGTCAAACAGATGGTCCGAAGCGATCTCAAATCGGTGCCGGAGGACCTGAAGAATGGGTCTTAAGCGTCTTCGATCAAAGCTGGTTGAGGACATGGCAGCATGACCGGCACCTCGGAAACTGGACAAGCCCTGGAAACTCCGTTTGACCTTGCAGGCAAGCGTGTTTTTGTTGCGGGCCATACCGGGATGGTCGGCAGTGCGATTGTGCGGCGCTTGATGTCAGAAGACTGTGAAATCTTGACCGTGCCCAGCCGGGAACTCGACCTGCGAAGGCAGGCAGACGTTGAAAACTGGATGTCGGAGATGCGCCCGAATGTGGTGTTCCTGGCTGCAGCAAGAGTTGGTGGTATCCTGGCAAATAGCACCAGACCGGCGGAATTCCTGTTCGACAACCTAATGATTGAGAGCAACGTCATTCACTCAGCTTATCAATCGCCGGTCGACAAGCTCGTTTTTCTGGGCTCCACCTGCATTTATCCCAAAATGACTTCACAACCAATCCGGGAAGAGAGTCTTCTTTCGGGCCCGTTGGAGCCGACAAACCAATGGTACGCGCTGGCTAAGATCTCTGGCATCAAGCTCTGTGAGGCCTACCGGTTGCAATATGGTTGCGATTTCATTTCTGCTCAGCCGACAAATCTCTATGGGCCTGGTGACAACTATGATCTGCAATCGAGCCATGTATTGCCCGCGCTTTTGCGCAAAGCACATGAAGCCAAAACGTCTGGCAGGGATTTTCTGGAGGTGTGGGGAGACGGTTCACCTTTGCGGGAGTTTCTGCACGTAGACGATCTGGCAGACGCTGTTGTTTTTCTGGCCAAACGCTACTCTGATCCGATGCCGGTGAATGTCGGAACCGGTAAGGAAATCAGCATCAGGCAACTCGCAGAATTGATCTGCGACATTGTTGGTTTTGAGGGCGAATTGGCATTTGATGCGAGCAAGCCAAACGGCACACCGCGAAAACTGACCGACACGTCACGGCTGACTGCGCTTGGCTGGGCCGAGTGCCGGTCACTTGCCTACGGATTGCGAGAAACCTACCGGGATGCTTTCCTTGAAAACAGTTGCGGTGTTCGTACGTCATGAGTGCTGAAGCGCTTTCTTCCAAAGTCCCAAAACTTTTGGTCGTTGAGCCCAAACTGATCAGAAACCGCGGTCATCACCATACACAAATCACTGCTCTGAAGACATTGTTCCCAGATTACCGACTGCACCTAATTGCAGGCGAGGGCTACGACGGTTTTGCGGGAAAAGCCACAGCCACGTTATCTACAGCCGCTATTGAGAAGGCGAAACTTCACTGGCACTTCAGGCACGGCAAACTACGACGAAAGGCAGTGGCGTTTTTGCGTGCTGTGTTCGATGGGGGCATTGCGTCCTACCCATCCTCACCTTTTGGTGACACAATCTTGGAAGTGTGTGAGCAACTTCAATTTGACGCATATGACAAGGTGATCATTCCTTCCACAAATCTGGACGCGTTGGAATCAGTCGCTGACCTAGTCTCAAAACTTGGCGAAAAGGCACCTCAGATTTGCATGCGCCTCCTAGATCCGACCCTTGGAGATCCAAAAGAACGCCGCCGGTTGCAGAGAATGAATGTTCTTCAAGAGGTAATCCAACGTTCTGCAAAAGTTCGACTGTTTAGTGAAACAGGTGAACTCGCCAACTATATGGAGCAGCGATTCGGTCTGTCTGTTACCAGAGGCTTTTACCTGACATGCAGCATTAATCCGCTGGAGCCGACCCGCAAGGCTGCTGGACAGTACGACACGTTTCGTGTTGGCCTCCTCGGCGCACCGCGTCCAGGCAAAGGTTATGAACGGGCAGCAGCAATCGTGAAAGAACTGTCTTCAATGCTTGATGGAGCCAGCCTAGGGCTACAGGTCGAGGTTCTGCTTCAAGGTTCTGATGACGACTATGCTGAAGACGGCGTTTATGCCTTTGCGAAGAGCTTTCCTTCGACAGCTGATAAGCTGTGCGTCACGTGCATTTCGAACCGGCTTGATCCTGAAGACTTTGAGGAACTGTTTCTTTCGACAGATCTGATCCTTTTACCCTATGATATAGGTGTCTACGGGCTTCAGGGCTCAGGACTTGTTCAAGATGCTGTCGCCGCAGAGAAGATTATCGTTCATTCAAAGGG
The DNA here is from genome assembly GCF_008107695.1 of Stappia sp. BW2. Taxonomy (GTDB): domain Bacteria; phylum Pseudomonadota; class Alphaproteobacteria; order Rhizobiales; family Stappiaceae; genus Roseibium. The sequence continues at coordinate 123,564 of NZ_VIRG01000036.1, forward strand.
CATTTCCATGCAGGATTTTCTCTCGCACGGAAATGCAAATGCTGTAGTTAGCAATCGCGAATTCGCTGAAGCTATCCTTGAAGCTGCAACAAATCTGTCCAGATACACAAGTGGGTGCGTAACTGCCAAGAAATATTTCAGTAAGCTTTTGATTGAGCATCCGCTACTATATTCACCCTAGACTTCTCTTGGTGCTGCTTACGTAGGGATGGCTACCCGAGTAAATATCTCGACGATACGCTCAATATCTGTTCGCGTGATATTGTGATGGTTTGGCAAGTATATGCCGTAGTCATGGACTTTGTCGGCATTCGCAAGAGTCAACGCTCCTTGCGTTTTTAGCCAGAAAGGATGACGTGCGATGTTCCCGCAGATAAGCGGACGGCACTCTATTGACGCGGCCTTGAGCACCTCAAAGACTTCCAGGCGGTTCTTTACGAATGTTCCATACGCAAAAGATGACAGTGTACTAGTGTTGCTTATTTGCTGAAAATAATCAGGAAGCATTGCGGCGTAACAAGCAAAGTTGTCACTACGAGTTTTTATTATTTTGTCAATTTTTTTTAATTGAGACCTTCCTATGAACGCCTGCAAGTCCGTGGATCTAAGATTGTAACCAGGATAATAAAACGTATACAGGTTTCGAAATTCATCAATCTCATACTCAGATGTTAGAGCATCACGTCTTTCCGGAGACAAGTCCCGAGACCAACCGTGTGACCTTAAAGAAAGCATGACCTGATGCAGATCGGAATCATCCGTGACCACCATGCCGCCTTCGATCGTGGAAATGTGGTGCCCATAGTAAAAGGAAAATGAACCGGTTGCTCCAATCGTACCGAGTTTCTTGCCCTTGTACTCACTGCCGAGTGCCTCGCAGCTATCTTCCAGCAGAATGACATCATGCCGTTTACAAATGTCCAGGATTTCATTCATATGATTAGCGTGGCCAAGGACATGGCACAAAATCAGCGCGGATGGTTTTTCTTTTTCGCAAATCTCTTCGAGATGAACGAGGTTGAGGCCAAGATTAGCCTCGTCACAGTCGCACAAGAACACCTCTAGGCCGAGTTGCATCAATGGAGCGATGGTTGTCACCCAGCTAACAGACGCCGCGACGACCTTATTACTCCTAAGCCTGCCTGCTTCTTTGAGCGAAGCGATCATAAGTAGATTTGAAGAGGATCCTGAGTTTGTGAAGACAGCGTGCTTGCTTCCGATCCAGTCACTGAACTCCTGTTCAAACTCAATTGTTTGAGCTGACTTCGTCAGCCGATTTCCTTCCAGTATCCACTCACATAATGTGCTGAGTTCTTGCTGCGAAATTGTGTCTTCCGCGAGCGTGATTGGTTTGATTGCGTCCGTCACCTTTTCATCAAGCCCTTCAGTCGTCGGATCTTTTTAAGGAGTTTGAGTTCTTTGTAATAACGTTTTACTTCTTTATACGCATCATTGATTTTTTGCTTTTTTTTCGGATCCGACTTTGCATCAATTGTGATCGATTGTGGATGTGCCTGAAAAGTGGCAAGCGGCTCTTTGACAAAGCCTAACTTCTCGTACTTCAACAGAGATAGCAACGTCACCAAGCAATCGGGCCCGACCCCGTGATATTCAGCTTCCGACAATGGCAATCGCCCCTGGTAAAGGGTATCAATTAAGATCTGCTTCCGGTACACAGCGGCACCTGGAGAGATAAGGGACGAGAGAATCTTTTTCTCAAGCATGCCGACGGGGTAAACACCAGTTGTCGGCAGCCATTCATCGAACTGGATGTCGAGAACCTGTTCGGTGCCTTCCCGAACTACCCTTGCTGCGGTGAAGACGAACCCAGTCTTCGCATCAAATTGCTGTAGGCACGCTTCTACGAATGTCGGCTCAATCCAGTCGTCGTCATACTGAAGATGGACGAATTCAGAACTTGCATGCAGAACTCCTTCAAGCCAGCAAAAATGCGGGCCAAAATCACGCTCCCGACGGATATAGGTGATGGCTTCCCCGAATGATTTTGCAACGTCGGGCGTATCATCGCTTGACCCGTGATCAACGACAATCACTTCGCATTTTACTGTCTGGTCCAAAGAGGTCTGAATGGCTTTCGGCAGCAAATGGGCACGGTTATATGTCGGGATAACGATGGAAGTTCTGGCTTGGTCCATATCAGTCCTGTGCCGCGCTGGAACCCAAAATAGAAGTCAGCAATCTTGTGTCGGCCACGAGTGTGTTTGAAACTCCCTTAGAAACAATTTCAAGTTTCCGTTCACTCAGGGATTGAACAAAATCGCGGATTTTCACGGCCCTGCCGGAGGCAACGTTCACGACGCCTTCAGCACGTTTCAAGACCAGTCTGGCGATCAGTTCGGCTGCGTCCTCGGCAGTAAGAAAGTCTCTTATGCTATCAGCCCCCGCCAACTCAAACGGCTTACTGAGATCCTCTTCACGCAAGCGGCGTACTATGTTTGGGCGCAGATAGCTACCAGTTTGCTCCGGGTCATGAATGGAAAAGAGACGTCCGATGCAAAATGGAATGTCATTTGCACAACAAATATCACGTGCAAGAATTTCGCCCATGAGTTTGGTTCTGCCGTAGACAGTATGTGGCTCGGTTCGGCTAGACTCAGAAACAGGAACTGAGCAAGGCGCATAGACATGTGATGTGGAACACTGGAAGAAATAGGGCTGTTGCTTCACTTCTATCAGGCTTCTCAGTATGTTCAAAACACCGAAAGCATTAACGAAATACGCATTGTCGGGGCGATCTTGAACTTTCGAAACTTCAACAACGGCTGCCAAGTTTACGACGAGGTCTACTCGAGATAAGTGGCTAATTGTAGCACTAAGATCTGCGGAAGAGCGAATGTCACCGGAGAAACTCTCGCAAATAATCGAAGGAGAAAGTGCGCGAATTTTACGAATGAAGTGTCTGCCAACAATCCCATGGCCACCCAATAATAGAAGATTCGGCATTTGTTATTCGTCGACAGATGCGATTTCAGAACGGATGAAAGGATATTCAATAACGGATGAGTCTTAATTAGATGGGGAGACGATTATCGTCAACTATCTATGAGGCCAGATTCAGACACCCTGGAAATTCCGTCCCGGTGCAATCCATCATAATAGACCATCTTAAACTAAAAATCTGCCAAATCCATAGGGATCACCTGGACACATGAAACAAATCAGTACTGATTTGATTGCATGTTTAAGAGTGCGCTACTTATTATTTATTAGTGTGCCAAAAGCTCTGCCCATCAATGACTTGCTTGGTAATGCCTTTTTTAGCGCGGTGATCACGTCCAATATCGATGGCTACATGGTCTTTACGCGAACCAATAAAATGATTTCGATACTGAGAAGTATATTCGCTAAGAGGCTGGTTAATTTTGTTGAGTTGTTTTTCTGGGTCGAGGCTTGGAGTCATTAACTGTGAGCATCTTTTAGCAAATGTAGATTTGATAAAAGATGGACTTGTCGTGAAAATGGGGCGATTTCTATCAAGTCCACGCCCAATATCGATTCCGAATATTTTTCGTCTATTTGGCTTATAGTGATAATATGATCGAAATTTCCACATTTTCTCTTTTGTCATGAAAGAAATTTGCATTACTTTGGATTTCATTGCGGAAAATATCTCTTCTTTTTCGACTTTGCGGCTTAGAAGCCAGTCATCTTCAATGCTTAAGGCCCATTCAGTTTGAGGTTTGGACCAAAGCCATTGTACGGCCTTAGTAAACTGTGGCGATGTCGGCTTGTTTGCGTATACGTTCTTAAAGTAATTATTGCAAAGAATTTCGCATTTATTTATGTGTTCGATGCCTCCTTCGAACGGATCTATGTTTATGTAGCAGTCATTAATTTCGATATTGGAGAATAGATTTTTCTCAAAGCTGTCCAATGTAGCCTTAAGTAGTTCTGGTCGTGCCCCAGAGACAATTAAAACATCAAAAGAATTATTTTTTTCTTTGTCGATGAGTGTCATTTTTTGCCTTTTTTTACTTTCGGAGCTCAAAAAGTATCGAGAGATATTTTTGACAAATGGAGTCCTCAGACCACCGTTTTAAAATTTCTTCGGTTGCGCCTCTTCGAAGACTCTTTCTTAACCTGCTGCTGCGAATTACCTCATTTATAGCTCCCACCAGCCCGTCAACATCCCCGCAGGGGGATAGCAGCCCGGTCTTGCCGTGGTCGATCAGCCAGCTTGGCCCGGGTGAGGCGGTGGCGACGACGGGGAGGTTGGCGTTCCAGCCTTCCAGGACGACATTGCCGAGTGGTTCTTCATCGGTCGGGCACAGAAGGATATCGGCGGCCTTCAGGAAAGGCGAGGGGTCGCGTTGCCAGCCGAGGAAGTGGACGCGGTCTTGAACGCCAAGGCTTGCGGCCAGTTCCTTCATGTCAGCCATCAGTTCGCCGTCGCCGATCAACCAGGCATGTACGCTCTCCGGCAGGCCGGCGACTGTCTGAATGGCAAGGTCGAAGCGCTTGCGTTCGACAAAGCGGCCGAGGTGGATCAGAACCGTAGCATCTTTCGGCGTGTTGTAATCCGCCCGGTTGACCGGTTTCAGGTCCGCGGGCAGAGGGTCGACGAAGTTGCTGATGACGTGGGCACGCTCCGCCGGCCAGCCCATTTCGATGGCCTGGCGGATGATCTCAGGCGTGTTGCCGATCAGGTCCTGAACATTGCCGTAGGTGTGAAAGCCGTCCGGCCAGTCGCCAAGCCGCAGGAACGTGCGCATGTTGGGACCAGGCTTCGGCATCCATTTGCTGGCCGGGCTCATCCACCCCATGGTGGCACGGGCTCCAAAGGAGTGGATCTGGCGGGCGATGTTCCAGCGGATGACATGGCGTTTCAGATGTGAGCGGCTGAACGTCATTTCCCGCACATCGCAGTGTTTTGCAAGATCGTCCCGCCAGGGCCGGTCCTTTCGGATGAAGGCGATCTGCTCCACGCCCCGCCGGGCAAGCGCCGCCGTCAGGCGCACGAAAAACCTCTCTGCCCCGCCATCGACACCCAGGTGGATATGAGCGAGCTTCTTCGGTTTTATCGGCGTGTCAGTGACCATCGATCACATCGTAATAGTTATGTGCCCGGCCCAGAAGTCCGCGCAGGTTGCCCGAGCCCTTCATCAGCCGGATCAGGCCATAATAGTAAAGCTTCTCGCCGCGCTTTTTTGCAAAGGGCTTCAGCACGAAGCCGACGACTGTGGCCAGCAGGCCAAAGAACATGCGCCGCAGGCTCTTGGGAATGAAATGCAGCGCGGCCTTCAGCCGGCCTTCGCGCAGCACGATGTTGAAGGCACCTGATGTTGCGGCCATGTGCATGCGGCTCAGCAGGCGGCCGGTGGTGACGCGCGAGGCCGGAATGTCCTCTTCGACAAAGGCATCATCCACCCAGATCATCTTGGCACCGGCTGCGTGGGTGCGGCGGAAGAAATCGATGTCCTCGCTACCGAAGGTCAGCCTTTCATCGAACCGCAGACCAAGGCCGTCATTGGCGATGATGCGGCCGCTCAGCAACACGTTGTTGGTCGGGGCCTCGGTGATCAACGTTCCTGTCGGCCGGGACTTCAGCAACTGCGATTTCCACCAGTGCGGTGCCGGCTTTTCATAGATGCGGCGCACAGGTCCGTTGGCAACCTCGGCTTTGTACAGCTTGCAGGCGGCCACCAGTTTCTCGATCCAGTCGGGTTCGGCGCGTTCATCGTCGTCGATCAGCGCGACCCAATCCGGTTTGTGCTCCAGTGCGGCTTCCAGTGCCGTGTTGCGGGCAAAGGGAATGCCCTTGCGTTTTTCGTGATAGAAGAAGATCGGCAGCGACAGCCTTTCCTTCACCTCATCAGCGGCGGCGCCGGTGAAATGTGGCACGGGATCGTTTTCCACAACGACGATCGCCATTTCCGTGTTCTCGGGCTCGGCCAGATTGTCGAGGCTTTCAAGGCACGCCTGCAGCATTTTCGGCCGCTGCGCGGTGCACACGGCGATGACCAGTTTCTGGGTCATGAAGGGGTCTCAACCATTCCACTAGGGTTTGGCAGGGTTTGGCGCATGTGTCCGCCGCTGTCAAAGGGTTTCGGGACATGTCATTTGAGGAAATTGACCTTTCCAGCGCATCGACCGCACGCTAGGCTTCTCCTTTAACCCGTTGGGGGACCGTTAAAAGCGGCCGTGTTCTGGGAGGAAACACATGAAGGGAATGATGATGCATCGTCCGCTGAAAATTGCGGACCTCATCACCTTTGCAGCGGATATCTATCCGGCCAGCGAGATCGTCTCCGTGCGCACGGAAGGCGATATTCACCGCACCACCTACAAGGAAACGGCTGGCCGCATTGCCCAGCTTGCCCATGGCTTGAGGTCGCTCGGGATGGGTGAAAGCGACCGTGTCGCGACCCTCGCCTGGAACGGCTACCGGCATTTCGAACTTTATTATGCAATCTCCGGCATCGGCGCGATCTGCCACACCATCAATCCGCGCCTTTCAGCGGAACAGATGATCTACATCGTCAATCATGCCCAGGACCGGCTGCTGTTTGTCGATCTCACCTTTGTGCCGATCGTGGAAAAGCTGCGGCCGCATTTTCCGGCAGACCTGCGGATCGTCATCATGACGGACCGGGCGCATATGCCGGAGACGACGCTGGAAGGCGCCCTGTGTTACGAAGAGATCCTTGAGGGGCAGCCGGACGCGTTCGACTGGCCGGATTTCGACGAAGATCAGGCCGCCGGGCTTTGTTACACCTCCGGCACGACGGGCAACCCCAAGGGCACACTCTATTCGCATCGCTCCACGGTGCTGCATGCCTACGACATGTGCGTCACCATTCCGAGGGTTCTCAGGGAAGGCTCGCGCATTCTGCCGGTGGTGCCGCTGTTTCACGTCAACGCCTGGGGCCTGCCCTATGGCGCGCCGCTTTCCGGCTCCAGCCTGATTTTTCCAGGGGGCGCGCTGGACGGCAAAAGCCTGTTCGACCTGATGGACCGTGAAAAGGTGTTCTCCGCCTGGGGCGTGCCGACTGTCTGGATCGGCCTCATGAACGAAATCCGCCAGCGCGGCCGTATTCCAGAGGGCTTTGGGGATGTCGTTGTTGGCGGATCTGCGGCCTCTCGCTCACTGATCGAGGCTTTCGAGAAGCAAGGCGTCAATGTCTGCCACGCCTGGGGCATGACGGAGATGAGCCCGCTCGGCACCCAGTGCAACCTGCCATCGGAGATGGCGGAGCTGCCGTTCGACCAGCGTATCGACAGGAAGCAGAGCCAGGGGCGGCGGGTGTTCGGCGTCGACATGAAGATTGTCGACGATGCCGGCAACCATCTGCCGCATGACGGCAAGACTCCGGGCCATCTCTATGTGCGCGGCAACACCATCACCTCCGGATATTACGAGAATCCGGAAGCCTCGAAGCCGGTGTTCGACAAGGAGGGCTGGTTCTGCACCGGCGACATTGCCGCCATCAGCCCCGACGGTTTCCTGACCATCACCGACCGCTCCAAGGACCTTATCAAGTCGGGCGGCGAATGGATCAGCTCGCTCGATCTGGAAAATATCGTCATGTCGCATCCCGGCGTCGCCAATTGCGCGGTGATCGCGGTGCCCGATGCCAAGTGGGACGAGCGTCCGCTGTTGATCGTGCAAGCCCGCGACGATGCCCAACCGCAGAAAGCCGAAATCCTGGAGCATCTGGCCGAACATGTTGCCAAATGGCAGTTGCCGGACGAAGTCGTTTTTGTCGATGAACTGCCGATGACGGCAACGGGCAAGGTTTCGAAACTCACCTTGAGACAACAATTTCCGGAGCCCCCGCATGACGCCTGAGCATTTGTTTGGCCTTGGAGGCAAGACCGCACTTGTCACGGGCGGGGCAACCGGTGTCGGCCGCATGGCTGCCGAAGGTCTGATTGCGGCCGGCGCACGGGTGATGATCGCCAGCCGCAAGGAGGACGCCTGCCATGCTGCCGCTGATGAGCTCAACGCGCTCGGCTATTCCGGCAAGGCGGAAGGCTTTGCCGGGGACGTTGCGACGGAAGAGGGCATTGCGGCTCTGGCAGCCGAGATCGGCCGTCGCACGGACAAGCTGGACATCCTGATGAACAACGCCGGCACAAGCTGGGGCCAGCCGCTTGGCGACTTTCCCTATCACGCGTGGGAGCGGGTGATGCGGGTGAATGTCACCGGCCTGTTTCAACTGACGCAAAGCCTTTTACCCCTGCTGGAAGCCGCCTCCAGTGATGATGATCCGGCGCGTGTCGTCAATGTCGGCTCAGTGATGGGGGAAACCGCGCATGGCGACCGGGCCTACAGCTATGCGGCCTCCAAGGCCGCCGTCCACCACCTGACGCGGATCCTTGCCAAGGAGCTTGCCGACCGGCGCATCACCGTCAATGCGCTGGCACCGGGGCCTTTCGTCAGCAACATGACAGCCTTTGCAACGGCGGATGAGGACGTGCGCTCTCGTGTCGGGGCGCAGGTGCCGCTTGGCCGGGTCGGTCGTCCGGAGGATATTGCGGCCGCCTTGCAATATCTGTGCGGGCGCGGCGGCTCCTATCTTACCGGCGCCATCCTGCCGATCAGCGGCGGCATCAACGTGGAAACAGGGCCGGACCTTTTCCAGGAGGCCTATTGAGTGAGCATTGAAACCTTGCGGCGCCCCCTTGCCGCCGGCGAGTTGGAAACGCTTGTCGGAACGGAGGTTGGCGTGTCCTCCTGGCACCTGATCGATCAGGCCCGGATAGACGCTTTTGCCGAGGTAACGCAGGACCATCAGTTCATCCATGTTGACCCTGAAAGGGCGGCGGAAACACCTTTTGGCGGCACGATTGCGCACGGATTTCTGACATTGTCGCTGCTTTCCGCGATGGGCGTCGAAGCCCAGCCGAAGATCGAAGGCGCGACGATGGGCATCAACTACGGCTTCGAGAAAGTGCGGTTTCTGGCCCCGGTCAAAGTTGGCAGCCGGCTGCGCGGGCGGTTTGTTCTGGCGCGTCTGACGAGGCCGAAGCCACAAGAGGTCGATATCGTCTGGCAATCGACGGTGGAGATCGAGGGCAGCAAGCGGCCGGCACTGGTCGCGGAATGGCTGAACCGGTTCTATCTGGACGGTGAGGTGGGCACATCATGCTGAAGGCAAGATCCCTTCCCAAGGCGCTTCAGAGTTTGAGGCTTCCCGCCGTTGCGGCCCCGCTTTTCATCGTCTCCTGTCCGAAGCTGGTGATCGCCCAATGCAAGGCCGGCATTGTCGGCACTTTTCCGGCGCTCAATGCAAGGGACGAGCCCGGTGGCCCGGTCATGCTTGAAGCCTGGCTGAAGGAAATCACCGAAGCGCTTGACCGGCACAACCAGGAAAATCCGGATCGCCCGGCCGCCCCTTTTGCGGTCAACCAGATCGTCCACCGGTCCAATGAGCGGCTGGAACGGGATGTCGAGATCTGCACAAGGTGGAAGGTGCCGATCTGGATCACCTCCATGGGTGCGCGGGTCGAGGTGAACGAGGCCGCTCATTCCTGCGGTGGCATCGCCCTGCATGATGTCATCAACAACACCTACGCCAGGAAAGCTGTCGAAAAAGGGGCAGACGGACTGATTGCAGTCGCCGCCGGAGCAGGCGGTCATGGTGGGCCGCAATCGCCCTTTGCCCTGGTTCGGGAAATACGGGAATGGTTTGACGGCCCGCTGCTTCTGGGCGGCGCGATCTCCACCGGCGAAGCCCTGCTGGCGGCTCGCGTCATAGGAGCTGATCTCGGCTATGTCGGGTCGCCTTTCGTGGCGACGGAGGAAGCCAATGCCGACACGACCTACAAGGACATGATGGTGGCAGGCGGGGCGGAGGATGTGCTGACCTCCTCGCTCTTCACCGGACATCCGGCCAACTATCTGAAAGGCTCCATCCGCAACGTCGGTCTTGATCCCGATCATCTGCCGGAGGAGTGGGATGTCAGCGTCATGCCGGATGACAGCCCCAAGCCGAAAGCCTGGCGGGAAATCTGGGGCGCAGGCCAGGGCATTGGGGCGATCAAGTCCGTGGCACCGGCAGCGGCCGTGGTCGAGCGTCTGGAAACCGAATACCGCGCTGCCATTGAGCGGCTGCGCGCCGATATCTGCTAGGGGGAAATGATGGATCTTGGAATGACCGACCGGGTGCGGCCGCTGATCGAGCAGGTGCGCCAGATGGTGGAAACCGAAATCGCCCCCCTCGACCGGGAATATCACGAGGACGTCGGACGCCACCCGTCCGGCGACCGTTTCCGGATGACGGACCGCCAGCTTGAAATTCTGAACAGCCTCAAGGCTACGGCCAAGGAACGCGGGCTCTGGAATTTCTGGCTGACGGACAGCGAAAAGGGCTTTGGCCTGACGACGGTGGAATACGCCTATCTGGCCGAGGAAATGGGCAAGGTTGGTATTGCCGCGGAAGTCTTCAACTGCAACGCCCCCGACACCGGCAACATGGAGGTTCTGGAGCGCTACGGCACAGCGGCTCACAAGGAAAAGTGGCTGAAGCCGCTGCTCCAGGGCGATATCCGGTCCGCCTATCTGATGACGGAACCCGATGTTGCCTCCTCGGACGCAACCAACATTGCGCTGACGGCCGTGCGCGACGGCGAGGGCTGGGTGCTGAATGGCGACAAATGGTGGGCAACCGGGGCCGGCGATCCTCGCTGCGCGCTTTACATCGTCATGGCCGCAACCGATCCGGAGGCCCACAAGCACAGCCGCCATTCGATGTTCCTGGTCCCGGCGGATGCCGAAGGTATCGAGGTGCTGCGGCCAATGCATGTCTTTGGCGCCGACGATGCGCCACACGGCCACATGCACATCCGCTTCACCAACGTGCGCGTGCCGCAGGAAGACCTGGTGCTGGGCGAAGGGCGGGGTTTCGAGGTTGCTCAAGGCCGCCTTGGCCCGGGCCGTATCCACCATTGCATGCGGGCCATCGGGCAAGCGGAAAAGGCACTGGAGCTCATGTGCAAACGGGCCATGGGCCGGGAAGCCTTCGGCAAGAAGTTGATGGATCTTGGCGCCAATTACGACATCATCGCCAATGCGCGCATGGAAATCGAAATGGCGCGGCTTCTCTGCCTCAAGGCGGCCTGGGTGATGGATACACAGGGCACCCGCGCCGCGCAGCCGTGGATCAGCCAGATCAAGGTGGTCGCGCCGCTCACGGCCCTGAAGGTGGTAGATGAAGCCATGCAGGTGCATGGTGCCGCCGGCATCAGTCAGGACTTCCCCCTTGCCGCCATGTGGACACACCTGCGGACCCTCAGGTTTGCTGACGGCCCAGACGCCGTCCACCGCCGCCAGGTCGCACGTACGGAGCTGCGGAAGTATTCCAACGGGAAGCTGTGAGGATGGTCTTTCTCCGGCTTCCAACAGAGCGCGACTGCCACGAAGTCTCGCCTTCCCCAACCCCCATCCTGAGGAAGCGCGAAGCGCTGTCTCGAAGGATGGGCGGCATACTCCGGAACAAGTGGCCCATCCTTCGAGACGCCACTGGCGCGGCTCCTCAGGATGAGGGGGGAGCATGTGGCGCTACAGGTTGTGTAAAGACTGGGCAAAGCCAGGTCACCGCTGGGGCATCCCCCTCATGACCCTAAACGCAGATCTCGACCTCACGGCCCTGAGCAAGTGGCTGGAAGGGACCCTTCCCGGGTTCAGGGGACCGCTGACAGCCGAAAAGTTCAACCGGGGCCAGTCAAATCCCACATTTCGCATGAGTGCCGCCTCTGGCGAATATGTCCTCCGCCGCAAGCCTCCGGGGGTGTTGCTGAAGTCCGCGCATGCCGTTGACCGCGAGTTTCGGGTGCAGAAGGCGCTGGCCGGATCGGAAGTGCCGGTCGCGCACATGCATGTCCTGTGCGAGGACGAGGGCGTGATCGGGTCGGCGTTCTACGTCATGGATCTCGTCCGGGGCCGCAACTTCGACGATCCGCGGTTGCCGGATCTTGATCCGCAAACCCGGCGCGGCATCTATACTGAGATGAACCGCGTTCTGGCCGCCATCCATGGCATTGATCTGGAAGCGCGGAACCTCACCGATTTCGGCCCCTCCGGAAATTACTATCGCCGCCAGATCGACCGCTGGACCAAGCAGTACCGGGCAAGCGAAACTGGCCCCATTCCCGCAATGGACGAGCTCATTGCTTGGCTCGACGCCAATGTGCCCGAAGACGACGGCCGGCGGACGCTGGTTCATGGCGATTATCGCATCGACAACATGCTGTTTGCGGAAGACGGCCCGGCCTGTGTCGCCGTTCTCGACTGGGAGCTGTCGACCATCGGCCATCCCTTTGCGGATCTGGCCGCCCTGATCATGCAATGGCAGCGCCCGCCCGGCACGGAAGGCAGAGGTCTGGCCGGGGTCGACCGGAAGCCACTCGGCATTCCGCAAGACCAGGAATTCATCGATGCTTACTGCGCCCGCATGGGGCTCACGGGCATCCCGGAGTTTGGTTTCTACCTGGCCTTTGCCTTCTTCCGCATGGGAGCGATCCTGCAGGGCGTCAAGAAACGCGCCCTCGACGGCAATGCTTCCAATCCGGAACTCGGCCTGAAGCTGGGCGCAAGCGTGCCGGACTATGCCGCTGGCGGCTTGAAGGCAGCGCTGGAAGGCTAGACACCTTCCTGCAAGCCGTAAGAAGCCTGCTCAGGATCACCATGCCCCTGAGGTTACACCGGCCGACCGCAGGCAGAGCCGGAGCCCACCCATTCCAGAGAGGCTATGACGAGGTTCCGGAAGAAGCCGCGCTGCTGCTGACCTCTTCCAGACACCTCACGTCGCGGCGTGTGTTTTTACTGGGTGGCGCCTCATATGGTGTGCTGAGGGCTTTTGCCCTCAATCAGCCCTTCGCATTCATCTCCGCAAAGGTTCCGCCGTTCTCGGCAATCTGCCGCAGGAGAGCCGGGACCTTCCAGTAGTAGGCGTCTTCCTTGGCATAGTCTTCGATGCGGCGGACCAGTTCACCCGCACCGATGACATCGGCCGTGTGCAACGGGCCGCCGCGGAAGCGCGGGAAGCCGTAGCCGTTGAGGAAGACGGCGTCGATGTCGATGGGGCGAAGGGCGACGCCTTCTTCCAGAACGCGCACGGCTTCGGAAATCATCGCGGTCATGAACCGGCTGACGATTTCCTCTTTCGTGAAGCTGCGCGGCGTCACGCCTGCCTTTTCGCGTTCCGCATCGATGATCGAAAGCGCTTCCGGGTTTGGCCGCGGGCCCTGGTCGTCATAGATGTAGAAGCCCTGGCCGGTCTTGCGGCCGAACCAGCCGTTCTCGCAGAGACGGTCGGCAATCGGAATGTAGCGTTCCTCGGCCGGGCGGGTGGCGGCGCGGCGCTTGTTGGCGGCCCAGCTGATGTCGAGCCCGGCAAGGTCGGCGACCTGGTAAGGCCCCATGGCAAAGCCGAAGCCGCGCATGGCTGTATCGATTTCCTCCGGCGAGGCGCCATCCATCATCATGTAATCGGCGGCCTTCTTGTAGAAGGTCATGATGCGATTGCCGATGAAGCCGTCACAGACGCCCGAGCGCACGGCGATCTTCTTCAGTTTCCTGGCCAGCGCGAAACCGGTGGCGACAACGTCGGCGCCGGTCTTTTCGGCAACCACCACTTCCAGAAGCCGCATGACATGGGCGGGCGAGAAGAAGTGCAGGCCGATGACATCCTGCGGGCGCTCGGTCGTCGCCGCGATCTCGTTGATGTCGAGATAGGACGTGTTGGAGGCAAGCACGGTGCCCGGTTTGCAGACCTTGTCCAGTGTCTGGAAAATGTCGCGCTTGACGCTCATTTCCTCAAACACGGCCTCGATGACGAGATCGGCATCGGACAGCGCGGCGAGATCCGTCGAGGTCTTGAGTTTGGCGGCCAGAATGTCGTCGCGGGCTTCACTGGAAAGTTTGCCGCGTTTGACGGCGCCTTCCAGGTTCCTGGTGATCGTTTCAACACCGCGGTCGAGGCCTCCCTGATCGCGTTCGGTCAGGGTCACCGGCAGGCCGGCCAGCAGGATAGCGGTCGCGATACCGGACCCCATGGTGCCGCCGCCGATGACGCCAACGGCGTTGATGTCGCGCGTGGTCGCGGACGCTTCCGGGATCTTGGTGACGGCACGTTCGGAAAAGAAGGCATGGATCAGACCTGCGCGCTGCGGGCTTGCCATACATTCCTCGTACAGCCGGCGCTCTTCGGTCATGCCCTCGCGGATCGGCAGGTGGCAGGCTTCGACGGCGTCGACGCATTTGTGCGGCGAGAACAGTAGTGGCTGGCTTTTGGCAAGCTTGGCGCGCATCGCTTCGATGGCGGCCCGGTCCGGTTCGGCGGTCAATTCGCCTGTCTTGCGGTTGGGCAGGTCGCCGGCCAGCAGATCCTTGGCCGAAGACAGTGCGATGTCACGCGGATCGCCCTCTACGATCCGGTCGATCAACCCGTTGGCCAGGGCATCGTCGGCACCTATCGGCTTGCCGCTGGTGATCATGTCGAGGGCCACCGCGATGCCCGCAAGCCGGGGTGCGCGCTGGGTGCCGCCAGCACCCGGCAGAATGCCGAGCGTGACTTCCGGAAGACCCACCTTCGCGCCCTTCAGCGCGACACGCGCATGGCACGACATGGCAACTTCCAGACCACCGCCAAGCGTGGTGCCGTGCAGGACACAGACAACGGGCTTCGACGCGTTTTCGATGAAATTGCACAGCTCGGGCAGCCACGGATCAAGCGGCGGCTTGCCGAACTCGCGAATGTCGGCGCCGGCAATGAAGGTGCGGCCCTTGGCATAAAGTGCGATCACCTCAACGCCATCCGTCTGCTGCAGCGTATCCACGGCCTGCCACAGTCCGGATCGGATGGCATGGGAGGCGGCGTTGACCGGCGGGTTGTCGAGGGCGATGAGGCCGACAGAGCCGTTGATCTCGATTGAGACGACGTCGTTGATACCGGTTTCGCCGGCAAGGGTTTCTGTAGGCATGAATTCCTCCCAGGGCGCCAATCGCGGGCGCGGATTTTGGGCCGGATTGTCAGGTCCGGGCAGAGCTTGTCAAGGTGACCGAAGAGGGCAAGCGGTGCGGTCAGCCCTTGTGCGGTGCTTTTGGCGTGAAAGCGCAGCGGTCAGGCTTCAGGTCGATAAGCGGGGTGCCGTCGAGGCAGTCAAGCCCGCGTACGATCAGATTGGGCCCATCGACGGAAACGAGTTTGGCCAGAACGGTGCCAATCGGGTTTGGCCGGACGGGCGAGCGCAGGGCGAAGGTGCCGAATATGTTTTCGCTATGAGCCGGGTTCTGGACCACCAGGTCCCGCCTGGCCTTGTCGAGCCAGTAGAGCACTTCCACACTGTCGTAGGCCTCGATGCCCTGCAATGCCGGCACCCAGGGGTCGAAAATCTGGATCCGGCATTCCGGGCCGTCCACGCTGCCCTGACGTGGGCAGTCCTTGCGCTCCTTAAAGGGGGTGTGGATCCTGCCGATGAAAAAGAGCCTGGCATCGTCCGGTTCCGTTATGGGAACCGAGATTTCGTGCGGGCGGATATCGCTCATCGTGTCTTTCCTGAATGAATGCCTGAAGGAGGGCTGAATGTGCGAGGGACCGACGAGAGGCCGTTCGGGTCAAGCGGACAACCAGCGGACAGCGCCGTGACCGTCGAGGTCATAGCCGCCAAGCGCCGCGGCCTTGCCCTGAAACTCCGGTGTCCGCGCGAACTCGAACAGCTTTTGAACAGGCGGGGTGAAATAGGAGCGGCGGTCGATCAGAAGGTCGAAGCATTCCTCGGCCAGTGGCACGAACGCCAGTTTGAAAGGCCTTGCCGCGGTTTCGATGCCAAGAGCGGCTTCGGCCTCGCCAGCGGCGACCGCCGATGCCGCATCGTTTTCCGTGTGGGCGGTGGAAGGGCCCAGGGTCAGATCGGCTTCGCTCAGGCCGGCCTCGGCAAGCAGTCTGGAAAAAAGCAGGGCCGTACCCGTACCCGGCTGCCGCATGGCGACGCGTTTGCCTTTCAGGTCGGCAACGGAGCGTATCGTCGTTGCGGCCTCCCGGGAGACAAGCAGGCCGCGTTGACGCTTCGCCCACCCGATCAGGACAGCCTCCTTCGTGTTCAGGCGGCTGACCGATTCGACGTTCCAGCCGGTTTCCTCCGGTAGATGCAGCCCGGCAAGGGCCGCGTCACCGGCGGCAAAGCGGTTCAGACCATCCGCGCTGCCATTACACAACATGGCCAGCCCGCAGCCGGACGCATGAACCGCCCAGTCCAGCAACGGATCGTGGGAGCCGGCCAGGACGCCAGGGCGTTCGCGTGCGTTGGCCGCAGTTGGCCCTTCGATCCAGGAACGGAGTTCAGCTGCGGGAAAAAGCAGCTTGCCCGTGATCCGCCGATGCGGAATCTCGTTGGCGGCGGCAAGGTCGTAAACCTTGCGCTCCTTGACCCTCAAAAGGTCGGCCACTTCCTTCGTGGTCAGAAACTGTAGGTGCTGAGTGCCGGTGTCTTGCAAAGCGTCGCCCATGGTTGAATGACAGGACCTTACCGGAGGAACTTCCGGAGAGACAAGACCGTCCGGACGGTCTTCAGCTTGATGGTTTCACGGACAGGCAAAACCGTACCGACCGGCTCGAGCACGTCTGGCGTGCATGATTGCACGGGGTGCGCAACCGGAAGTAAGCCGCAGTCGCAGCAGGTTTGCCGCTTTGCACAAGTGCCCCTCCGGGCTTTGCCGGGCGGGTTTTTCGGTGTCGGCAGGCAATCGGCTTCCATTTTGCGGCCCGTTTGGCGGATGACGCAGCCAGAGCATTCCGTGACGTAATGGGGCCACATGCGCAAGTTTGCTTGCGCGAAACTCTTCCAGAAGCGCAAAAACGTACGTTTCTGCGCAGTAAAGATCGACAAAACCGGCCGAAGATATTTTTTTCGCCGGATGCATCTTCGCGAGTAAAAATTCCTCCTCACTGCCGCGTTGCAAAATATTAAGTCGGCCCCTGTTCAAAAAATATCCAATTTTTTTTCATAACCCCTTTCCAAAGGGCAGTAATTTTGTTTTTCTATGCGCGTTCGCACCAAGCGATAGCTCTTTGGGGACGGAGGTTACCTGAGGGTTATTGGTCGTGCGTCTAATAATAATGATAGAACCTGACTTGGGGACACAATGGCGAATACACGGGGCGCTGCTGTTAAGTATGATGGCGTTCAAAAGAGCTATGACGGGGAAACCCTGGTCGTAAAGAACCTCAATCTCGATATTCCGCCGGGCGAATTTCTGACCATGCTCGGTCCGTCCGGTTCCGGCAAAACCACCTGCCTGATGATGCTGGCCGGTTTCGAACCGGCAACGCACGGCGAAATCTATCTGAACGACCGCCCGATCAATAACGTGCCGCCGCACAAGCGCGGCATCGGCATGGTCTTCCAGAATTACGCCCTGTTTCCGCACATGACGGTGGCCGAGAACCTCGCCTTTCCGCTTCAGGTGCGTGGTGTCGGCAAGGCCGACCAGCAGGAAAAGGTCAAGCGGGCGCTGGAGATGGTTGAGCTTGGTGCCTTCGGCAATCGTCGCCCGGCCCAATTGTCCGGTGGCCAGCAGCAGCGCGTCGCCGTGGCCCGCGCCCTGGTGTTCGACCCGGAACTGGTGCTGATGGACGAACCGCTCGGCGCACTCGACAAGCAGCTGCGCGAGCAGATGCAGTACGAGATCAAGCACATTCACGAGAATCTGGGTGTCACCGTGGTCTATGTGACCCACGATCAGACCGAGGCGCTGACCATGTCGGATCGTGTCGCGGTGTTCAACGACGGTATCATCCAGCAGCTGTCGACGCCGGACGACCTCTACGAGGATCCGCAAAATTCCTTCGTTGCCCAGTTCATCGGGGAAAACAACAAGCTGAACGGCAAGGTCGTTGAGATCAGCGGTTCGGAATGCCTTGTTGAAATCGATGACGGTACGAGGCTCAAGGCCGACAAGGTCAACGTGGACGCTGTCGGCGACAAGACGACCTTGTCCCTGCGGCCCGAGCGGGTGGAATTCGACACCGTCGACACGATGGACAATTTGGTCAATGGCCGGATCGAGGAACTTATCTATCTCGGTGACCATATCCGCGTTCGCATGAATGTGGGCGGCAACGACGAGTTCATCGTCAAGGTTCGCAACCGCGGAGAAAAGCGCAAGCTCGCTGTAGGCGAGACAGTGCAAGTAGGCTGGGCGCTGAACGACTGTAAAGCGCTTGATGCGGTTGTCTGAAATCGCGCGGCGGCCAGTCCATGGCCGCCAGCGACTAAAACGGAAAAATCCGTTAAATCCTAAAAGAGGGAGCTAACTCACATGAAGCTCAAAACTGTAGTTCTCGCAGGCACCGCTCTGGCATTTGCCGGCAGCGCAGCCATGGCGAAAGACATGACCATCGTTTCCTGGGGCGGTGCCTATCAGGCCTCCCAGAAAGCTGCCTACGCGGACCCGTATGTTGCAGAACACCCGGACATCAACGTTATCTGGGATGAGTCTTCGAATGAGGCTGTCGCAAAACTGCGCGCCATGAACGAAGCCGGCAACATCACCTGGGATCTGGTTGACGTGGTTGCTTCCGATGCCATCCGTCTGTGCGACGAAGGCCTGGCGATGGAAATCGACCCGGACACCGATCTTGCAGACGCTCCGGACGGCACCAAGGCTTCGGATGACTTCGGCGACCTGCTGGTATCCGAGTGCTTCATTCCGCAGATCGTTTACTCCACCACCTTCGGCTACCGGTCCGACGTTGACGAGTGGAACGGCAAGGAGCCGGACGACATCTGTGACGTGTTCGATCTGGAAACGTTCCCGGGCAAGCGCTCGCTGGAAAAGCGCCCGATCAACAACATGGAATGGGCTCTTCTATGCGACGGCGTGCCGAAGGAAGAAGTCTACAACGTTCTTGAGACCGAAGAAGGTCAGGAGCGCGCTTTCAAGAAGCTCGACACCATCAAGGACAACGTTGTCTGGTGGTCCGCAGGTGCGGAAACACCGCAGCTTCTGGCCGACAAGGAAGTCGTGATCGGCTCCACCTATAACGGCCGCCTGTTCTCCCTGATCGAAGAGCAGAAGCAGCCGGTGAAGATGCTGTGGGACGCCCAGGTGTTCGACCTTGACGGCTGGATCATCCCGGCCGGTCTGCCGGAAGACCGCCTCGCCATGGTTGAGGACTTCGTCAAATTCGCCACCGACACTCAGCGTCTGGCGGATCAGGCGAAATACATCTCCTACGGCCCGGCTCGCAAGTCTTCGGCTCCGCTGGTTGGCAAGCATGCCGATCTCGGTATCGATATGGCTCCGCACATGCCGACCGATCCGGCAAACGCCAAGAACACCTTCCTCTATAACTACGAGTGGTGGGCTGATTACCGTGACGACATCGACGCCAAATTCCAGGCGTGGCTGGCTCAGTAATCATCTGAAGCTGTCCGCGTTCGGATGAATGCGGCCAGATGAGAAACCGGTCCGGGTGGGGCAGCGCTCCACCCGGATCTCCCAACGGATTTGCGGAAGACTGTTTCATGAGCGATACCCACGCGGGCGAGGTTCTGACGACGAAAGACGGCAAGCCGCTGAAGGCATCTCTTGCCAAGGCGCTGCGCCGCGAGAAGCTGCGCGCCCTGGCGCTGATTGCGCCTCTGCTGATTTTTGTTCTGCTCACCTTTGTAGCGCCGATCGTGGACATGCTGTTCCGCTCGGTCGAAAACGGGATCGTGGAAGACACTCTTCCCAAGACCGTTGTCGCTTTGCAGGAGTGGGATCCGACGTCCGGCCAGGCGCCTGACGAAACCGTCTTCGCGGCCCTTTATGACGACATGGTTGTCGCCGTGGAAGAGAAGACCCACACCCGCCTCGGTTCACGCCTCAACTATGAGGAAACCGGCCTCTCCAGCCTGTTCCGAAAGACGGGACGTGGCGTCAAGCGTATGGATGAAGCCGGTCCCTACAAGGAACAGTTCATCGACGTGGACAAAGACTGGGGCACCGTCGAAACCTGGCAGGTGCTCAAACGGTTCTCACCGCGTTACACGCCCGGTTATTTCCTGAATGCCTTCGACGCGCAGCAAACCGCAAACGGTATCGAACTGAAGCCGGAAGACGAACGGATCTACATGTTCCTGTTCGGCCGCACCCTGTTCCTGTCCGTCGCGATCACCTTGTCCTGTCTGCTTCTGGGCTATCCGATCGCGTACCTGCTGTCGGCCTTGCCACTGCGCTCGTCCAACCTGCTGATGATCCTGGTGCTACTGCCCTTCTGGACATCGCTTCTGGTGCGGACGTCCGCCTGGAAGGTGCTGTTGCAGCAACAGGGGGTCATCAACGATTTCCTTGTCTGGACAGGTATCATAAGTGACGCCGGACGACTTGTGATGATCAACAACCAGACAGGTACGATCATCGCCATGACGCATATCCTGCTGCCGTTCATGATCCTGCCGCTCTATTCGGTCATGAAAACCATTTCGCCGTCCTATGTGCGTGCGGCCAAGAGCCTTGGCGCCAATGACTGGACGGCCTTCTGGCGGGTGTATTTCCCGCAGACCATTCCAGGTATCGGCGCGGGTGCCGTGCTCGTCTTCATTCTGTCGATCGGCTACTACATCACCCCGGAACTGGTGGGTGGCACGTCGGGCATCTTCATCTCGAACCGGATCGCCTACCATATCTCGTCCTCGCTCAACTGGGGTCTGGGCGCGGCGCTCGGCACGTTGCTGCTCGTGGCGGTCATGGTCCTCTTTGTTGTCTACGACAAGATCGTCGGCATCGATAACGTGAAACTCGGATAGGTGGCGGCATGAGTGCACTTCCTCCCTACGCGTCTCCTCTCCAGCGGACCTGGTACTATTCGTTCCGGGTGATCTGTGGACTGATCTTCTTCTTCCTGATCTTCCCGATCCTGGTGATCCTGCCGCTCAGCTTCAACGCGGAGAACTTCTTCACCTTCACCAAGGAAATGCTGGCGCTTGACCCGGCCGGCTATTCCCTGAAGCACTACCAGGACTTCTTCACCAATCCGGACTGGCAGCAGGCGCTGACCAATTCGGTGCTGATCGCGCCGGTGGCGACAATCCTGGCAACGGGTTTCGGGACGCTGGCGGCCATCGGCCTGTCCCAGTCCCATGTGCCTTACAAGTCCGCGATCATGGCAGTGCTGATCTCGCCGATGATCGTGCCGCTGATCATTTCTGCGGCGGGCATGTACTTCTTCTATTCGCGCATTGGTCTTCAGGGTACCTATTGGGGGGTCGTTCTGGCCCATGCCGCACTTGGCACGCCTTTCGTCATCATCACTGTGACGGCGACGCTGGTCGGCTTCGACCGAAGCCTTGTGCGGGCATCGGCAAGCCTCGGTGCAAACCCGGTCACCACCTTTTTCAAGGTGCAGATGCCGCTGATCATTCCAGGTGTCGTCTCCGGTGCGCTGTTTGCCTTCATCACGTCCTTCGACGAAGTGGTGGTGGTGCTGTTCCTCGGCTCTGCCGGTCAGAAGACCCTGCCTTGGCAGATGTTCACCGGGCTGCGTGAACAAATCTCGCCGACCATTTTGGCCGTGGCATCGCTGATGGTGGCTATTTCCATCTGTCTGCTGACTGTGCTGGAGCTGCTGCGCCGCAGGTCCGAACGCCTGAGAGGTCTGTCGCCGGGCTGATCCCGGACGGGCGTGAAGAGCGCCCCGCTGCTTTCAAATTGAGCCGGTGGCGGAACGCCAGTCACCGGGTGGAGACAGGGTCTCCCGGTAGCATGACATTGTGAATTTGGGCCTGGCGGGCCGGCTTCTTCGCGGAAGCCGGCCCGTTTTGCGTTTCAGGCCCCGGAAACCGAAACCGGACCAAACGGAAGGAGCCTTCAATGAGCAACGACATGATCCGCATTTATGAAATGAACAACGGAGAGAAGGCGTTTTCACCCTTCTCAGCCGCCGAAATGGACAGCCGCCAGGCGAAGCTTCGCAAGCTGATGGAAGACCGGCAGATAGATGCCGCCCTGTTCACCTCCTATCACAACATCTGCTACTACTCGGGCTTCCTCTATTGTTACTTCGGCCGCAAGTACGGCTTCCTGGTGACCCAGGACAAGGCAACCACGATTGCAGCCGGTATCGATGGGGGCCAGCCCTGGCGCAGGACCCATGGCGATACGGTGATCTATACCGACTGGCGCCGGGACAATTATTTCCACGCCATCCAGTCACTGCTTGGCATGCCCAATCCGTCGGTCAAGCGCATCGGCATCGAGTACGATCACGTTTCCCTCGACATGCTGAAGCTTCTGGAAGCGGCGCTGCCGGGTGTGGAACTGGTCGATATTGCTGCCGATGCCATGGCGCAGCGCACGATCAAGAGCGACGAGGAGCACGTTCTGATCCGCGAGGGTGCGCGCATCGGTGATATCGGCGGGGCAGCCTTGGTAGAAGCGGTTCAGGCCGGTGTTCCCGAGCACGAAATCGCCATGGCCTCGACCAATGCCATGATCCGGGAAATCGCGAAGTCCTTTCCGTTCGTTGAACTGATGGACACCTGGACCTGGTTCCAGTCGGGTCTCAATACGGACGGAGCCCACAACCCGGTGACCAACAAGAGGGTGGAAGCGGGCGACATCCTCAGCCTCAACTGTTTCCCGATGATCTTCGGCTATTACACCGCACTGGAGCGGACGTTGTTCTGTGAATATGCTTCCGACGAACATCTGCGCCTGTGGGAGATCAACTGCCATGTTCACCGCGAGGGGCTGAAGCGCATCCAGCCGGGCGCACGCTGCTGCGATATCGCAACCGAGCTCAACGACATCTACCGCAGCCATGATCTCCTGAAATACCGCAGCTTCGGCTACGGTCATTCCTTCGGCGTGCTCAGCCATTACTACGGCCGGGAAGCCTCGGTGGAACTGCGCGAGGATGTCGAGACCGTGCTTCAGCCAGGCATGGTCGTTTCCATGGAACCGATGATCATGATCCCGGAAGGTCAGGCCGGCGCGGGCGGTTATCGCGAACATGACATTCTGATCGTCACGGAAGACGGGGCTGAAAACATCACCGGCTTTCCGTTCGGCCCGGAGCACAACATCGTGCCAAAACGATAAGACGGTAAATCTCCGCGATTGAGGCAGCGCCAGCGACAGGATGCAGGCATCTTGCCGCCGGGAGGCGCAGGTGTCTGCAAACCTATTATCGAGGCGGGCGAAAGCTTGCGCGGGGGAAGGCTGCCTTGGTCGGCGTGTCTTTTTCAAGGTGTCCACGGCCTTGCGACGTCGTCGGCAAAAGCATGCGGCTTTGGATCAATGCGGTAATTCCTGGTCTTTGCGTTGCTCTGACCAAGGTGTCGCTACACACGTGCGGTGGAAACTCAAAGTTTAGAGTTGGGCTGCTATGCTAATCAGGTACAATTCAGTAACCAATCGCGGTTGATATACTCTTGGCAGTGAGAGACGCCGTATTGCTAAAGACGTGACCTATCGATGACGCGAGTTCAATCGGCCAGAAATTCCAGCTTTCTCGTATAAAAACAGAAGTGCACCCTTTGCTGGTGCAATTGACCACGCCAGCGGGGGAATAAAAATGCAGGCACCTTCTGAAGGCATATCCTTGAATTCCGGTCTGCCGCAGATGATTCACCTGGATTTGGACATCAAGGACTTTTGCACCGACTGGACCCATTGCGATCTCATGTCGGGGTACATCGCCCGGATGGTCAGCCACAACCGGCTGGATTCGCTCCTGTTCTCCAATCTCTATTCGTCGGCCTTGAACGAACTGCTGGAAGCCGTCTACCGGACGCATGGTTCGAGCGGAAAACTGCAATGCGCGGTTCAGCGCGACGGCAATGTCGACCGGATCGAACTGACCTTTCCGGTCGATGAGGAGACCTACAAGGTCTACGAGGCGGCGATTGCCAAAGTAAACGGCGATGACGCCGAAACGCTGTATCTGGAGGCGCTTTTTGCTGACGCCGAACCGGATGCGAGTCTTGGACTTTTGGAACTCGGCGTCGATTACGGCGCCCGGCTTGCCATCGGACGGATTGAAGACGGCCGCATGAGACTGGTCGCGGAGCTTGTGCTTGAGGACGACGCAGAATGATCGCTGATAATATGACACAGGCCTTTCAGTGGACCTTTAACGAGAACGATCAGGAGTTCTCCCTGCATGGCAGCTTGCGCCCCGAGCGGGCCGATGAGCTGAATGGCTGCTTTTCCGCGATGGAGCAGTCCGTCGGCAAGGTGAGCGGCAAGTTCTACGTCAATGTCAGACGCCTTGTGCGCATGAACAACGTCGCCTTCCATGCCTTTGCCGGCAAAATTCTGGATCTTGTGCGCAACCGAAGCGACCTGAGCGTTCACGTCACGACCTCGAGCGTGGTTGGCTGGGCAACGCGCAAGTTCGCCGTGCTTGAGACAATGTCCGACAAGATCACCGTCAGCGAATACGACAACGAATTCTATCCGGGTCAGTCGTTCGTTGAGGACAGCGAGTTCATTCATGTTCTGCGGACGCAGACCAAACTTACCTGGCGGCACGAAAAGGAACTTCTGCGCAAGCACGGCCTGAAACCGGGCATGCAGGTGGCCGACATTTGCTGCGGCATCGGCGATTTTGCCGTGCTTCTGCAAAAGGAATTCGAGCCGGATAGGCTGGTCGCACTGGACCACTCCAGATCCAGCCTCGACTATGCGCGCCGTGTCGCGGCCGATTTCGGTGTCAGGGGCATTGAATACGTCTTCGGCGATGCTGCGGACATGCTGCTGGAAGACAATCAGTTCGATTTCGTGACCTGCCGCCATTCCCTGCAGGTTTTCGACCAGCCGGAGCTGATCCTGAAGGAGCTTTACCGCATCTGCAAGCCGGGTGGCCGTATCTACGTTACCAACGAAAAGAACTCGCACTGCCTTGGCGAACCGAGATCGGAAAGCATTCAGTGGACCTACAATGAGGTCGCCAAACTCTGGCACCATTTCGATATGGATATCGAAATCGGCCCGAAGAGCCGGCGCCTCCTGATCGACGGTGGCTTTGAAAATGTGACCATCGGGTCCTTCATGGTCACCAACACGGATGGCGATCCGCAGGACTTCGCGGATGTGATTGCGTCGTGGAAAAATCTCTTTGCCGGCAAAATGGCTGAGGAACGCGGCGACAGCGCCGAATTCATCGAACGTTTCGCCAAAGGGTTCGACGACCATATCTTCGCAGCGCTCCATCCCAAGGGATATGCAGGCTGGCCGATCTGGGTTGCTTCGGGACGTAAGCCGCTATGAATGCACCTGTAACGGATCCTCAGACCGAAAAGCAGATCGGCCGCTTTTCCATGCGAAGCTTTCGGGCCAAATTCATGCTTGTGGTCGGCGTCGCAGTTCTGTTCGATCTCGCGCTCGCCGGCGGCATCGGCATCTGGAACGTGCAGAAACTGTCCAGGGATGCGACGGAGCAGGTCGGTGAAGGTCTGACCACCGCCACGGAAGACTATCTGCAGACCTATATCGACACCACGGCCTTCCGGGCCGACCTCCTGATTGAGCGCGTCCATTCCGAACTTGAGACGCTCGCCTCGTCGATGCAGACACTGATCGACCACCCGCAGGTGCAGGAAGCGGTCGGAAACACCATCGAAGGCAGTCCAGCGTTTTCGTCTGACCTGGTCTATGACGAAACGGGCGGCTGGTCGCAGAATACGGCGGGTGTTCCGTCTGCGGTCAGCGTCTGGGGTTATTTGCTGGATGAAAACAAGAACCCGGTTCCCAAGGCCGCCGAAGAGCTGAAGCACAGTTCCTTCCTCAGCCTTGTCGGTCCGTCGATGATGTCGACAGGCGCGCCTAAGCTGCAGATCTACTACGTCGGCCCCAAGGACGCGTCGATCATGCGTGCGACGCCTTATTCGGAACAGGCGCAGACATTCGACCTCTTGTATCCCGGTCACAACGAAGGTGCGAACTTCTGGGATTTCTTCTTTCCCGGCGTCTACGAAGGCTGGCAGGACTGGATCAAGGATCCGTCCTCCAGACCGGTGGACTCCAATATCGTCACCACCGCCCCCTATATCGATGCGATCACGGGCAAGCTGATCGTCAGCTTCTTCCATCCCCTGTGGACGCAGGATCGCAAGGACGTTGCGGGCATGGTCGCGGTCGACATCACGCTTGAGCAGCTGACCTCGCTTGTCGAAAGCCTTGAGATCTCGGAAAACGGCTTCGGTTTCCTGACGATGTCCGACGGCAATGTCGTGGCAACTCCGAAGGCCGGCGAACAGACCCTGGGTCTGGTCTCCAGCGATGTCAGCGGCCAAGGGGTGACCGGCGTGAACCGGAACCTCAAGGAAAGCAGCCAGCCGGCCATCGCGTCTCTTGAGCTGAGCGCCAAGGACGAGACCGTCATCCAGCACATCTTCCTTGAGAACGATGGCGAAGAGATCCCCTATCTTCTGGTTCTCAAGCAGCTCAATCCGACGAACCTCTGGGATGGTGCCGGTATCACCTCGGAAACGATGACGCTCGGTTTCGTCGTGTCCGAACGCGAGATCTACCAGTCGCTGATCGATGCCACCAACAACATCTCGGAAGCGACGGCCCGCATTCTGAACTATCAGCTCATTGCTTTCTGCGTCAGTATTTTCGTGGTGTTCGTCGCGGTCTATGCCATCTCCGGCCGCATCACCAAGGGCCTGTCACAACTGGCCGAAGCGGCGCGCGCCCTTCAGAACAAGGACTATTCGGTCCGCGTTGCCATTCCGACCCGCGACGAGGTCGCGGCTGTGGGGCTGGCCTTCAACCGCATGGCGGAAGAGATCAGCTATCACACCGAGAACCTTGAGAATCTCGTTGAGGAGCGCACCAGCAAGCTGGAAACCGCGAACCGCGAAATCGGCGAGCTCAACAAGCGGTTGAAGTCGGAAAACCTGCGCCTCGGGGCGGAACTGGATGTTGCCAAGCGCATTCAGGAAATGGTTCTGCCGCGCCTCAGCGAACTGGAAGTCATTCCGCAGATCGAGATTGCCGCCTTCATGGAACCGGCGGACGAGGTCGGCGGCGATTATTACGACGTTCTGTTCGACGGCAGCCGCATCAAGGTCGGTATCGGCGATGTGACCGGCCATGGTCTGGAAAGCGGCGTCCTGATGCTGATGGTGCAGTCGGTTGCCCGGGCGCTTCAGGAAAAAGGCGACAAGGACCCGATCGCCTTCCTGGATGTGCTGAACCGTGCCGTCTACAAGAACATCACCCGCACCAGATCCGACAAGCACCTGACGCTCGCCTTCGTCGATTATGAGGACGGCCAGGTCACCCTGTCCGGCCAGCATGAGGAAGTGCTGATCATCCGTGCCAATGGAGACACCGAGCGCATCGATACGATGGATCTCGGTTTCCCGGTCGGGCTAGAGGCTGATATTTCTCCCTTCGTGGCGACACTGGATCTCGCGTTCGGACCGGAGGACATTCTCATCCTGCACACGGACGGGATCACGGAGGCGGAAAACGACAAGGGCGAGATGTATGGCCTCGACCGGCTTGCCCAGAGCGCTCATGAAAACCGCGAAAAAACCGCGAAAGGTATTGCGGCGGCGGTCATTCATGATGTGAAGTCGCATATCGGCGACTACAAGGTATTTGATGACATCACTCTTGTTGTGTTGAAGCATAGGTAAGGCATGGTCGAGGATTTTGGAGAGACGACGGCTGTGAACGGCGGAGACGCGAGACAGTTTTGTCTCACGTTGAAGGCAGAGCCGCTGGAGCTGAGCTGGCATCACTGCGGCCTTACGTCGGATTTTATCGGGGAATATTTCAGCCGGGCCTGCGGCAAGGGCATCGACCAGGTCGATGCGCGCCACAGCATCAGTTACATGATCAACGAGATCCTTGAAAATGCGATCAAGTTCCGTCACGGCGGTGACGTCACGATTCACAGCTCGCTGGAAGAACAGACCTTCGAAATCCGGATCGTGAACTGCATCGACCACGAAACGGCCACAAGGTTTCAAGGTCACCTGAAAAGCCTACTCGAACGCGAACCGGGAGAGCTGCTTCTGGAGCGTATCGAGGAGAACGCCCTTGACCCGGATTCCTCCGGCTCGGGCCTCGGTTTGCTCACACTTATGAGCGACTACGAAGCCAAATTGGGCTGGTCTTTCGCGTCTGAGCGTGTAAGTGAAGGCGTTGAGTTGACGACATATGCGTCTTTGCGACTTTCCTGATCGCTGACAAATTCCAAAGGAAGATACCAAAATGGAAATCAGCACGAACGATTACCGCGTTTGGACTGAAGGCTCCGACATCCACTACGAAGGAACGATGCGGCTTTCAGGAACGGACGCCTATGCCCCTATTCTGGAGATCATGAATTCCGTTCTGGCAGCCAAGCCGGAGCTTATCACCATGGATCTGACAAGCCTGGAATTTCTGAACAGCTCCGGCATCAACCTGCTCGCCAAATTCACGATCGAAATCAGAAAGCAGCCGGAAGTCGGCGTTCGCGTTCTCGGGTCCAAGTCCATTCCCTGGCAGTCGAAATCGCTCCGCAACCTGCAGCGTCTGCACCCGGCGCTTGAACTGACGATTTCCTGATCCTGCAGCCTGCTGCAAGCACACCGGAAATGCCCGCAAACTTCCGGCCTCGGTTTCAAGAGCGCCGGATGTTTTGTGACTGTCGTTGGGGCATGGACTGCGCTCCACCAGATGAGCGCTTAAATCTTCTGCCGAACCTGACGGCCAGCCTCCCCAGCCGTTTTGAATTCCAGAGATCTTGAAACCGAGGCGTTTCAAAGTCCGGGCCGCCGCGGTTGAAGCGCGCATTCGGTGCTTTACCCACCTACCCGCCTTCAGATCTGACAGTTCAAAAATCACTTGGCCGGCAATGCGATCCGGCTGAATATGATGCTCGCACCGCTGGCTTGTTCTCCAGGCCAACGCCCCGAACGGGTCCAGCGACATGGCTTTTGAAACGTTGCTCCCGCCCTGCTCATGTCAGCGCCATCTTCCGGAGACCTTTATGACCCTGTCTGCTGAAGCCGTCGAAATCCTGAAATCCGTCAGCACCGCGACGCTCACCACGATCCTCTTGAAAAAGGGCCTGCGCAATGTCTGGATCCGCGGGGCGATGCCGCTCGATCGCGCCAGGCCGCGGATTGTCGGACCAGCCTTCACCCTTCGCTTCGTGCCCGCGCGCGAAGACCTGGCAACGCCCGCCTCCTGGGGCTCTCCCATTTCAACGCGGGCGGCCATTGAGGAGATGCCGGAAGGATGTGTTGCGGTCATTGATGCAATGGGCGTCCGCGATGCCGGTGTCTTCGGCGATATCCTGTGTGCCCGCATGCGCAAGCGCAATGTTGCCGGCATGGTGACCGACGGCACGGTGCGCGATCTCAGCGGCGTCCTGGCGTCGGATCTTCCGGTCTGGTGCAGCGGCGTGTCCGCCCCGCCTTCGGTGGCTGGTCTAACATTCGTCGGCTGGCAGGAAACCATTGGCTGCGGCGGTGTTGCCGTTCTTCCGGGCGATATCATCGTGGCCGACGGCGATGGCGCGGTCGTGATCCCGGCAGCCACTCTCGATGAGGTTCTGAAGGAAGCGCCGGAGCAGGAGCGGATGGAAGCCTGGATTGTCGAACAGGTCGACGCCGGTGCGCGCCTCCCGGGGCTCTACCCGATGAACGAGGAAACTCGGGCGCGCTACGAAGCCGAACGCTGAAGGGTGCCGGTGATCTGCATTCGTTAAAGGAAGCTGACGACGATGCCGCCTGCCTTCCGAGCATCCTCCGGCCAGACCATTCTGATAACCGGTGCTCGGGCACCTGTTGCCCTGCATCACGCCCGGCTGTTTCATGCGGCCGGATGGCGCGTTGTTCTGGCCGACATGCCCGCTCGGCCACTTTCCAGTTCAAGCCGTGCCTGCGCCTGCTATCAGCGCCTGCCATCGCCGAGGTTCCATCCGGAAGAATTCGCCGATGCGCTCGACGATTTGCTTGAGCGCGAAAAGCCGTCGCTGATCATCCCGACCTGCGAGGAGATCTTCTATCTGGCCGCTCTTCGGGAGAGGCGCGGGCTTGCGGTGGATCTGTTCGCACCGGGTTTCGACCTGCTTCAGGCTGCCCACAACAAGCATGACTTCATCAGGCTGTGTGAGAGGTTCGGCATCGCCGTGCCGGAAACAAGGCTGCTGACGTCCCAGGAGGATCTCACTGACCTGCGTGCGGAAGCGAGAAACCTAGTGTTCAAACCGGTCTGGTCCCGCTTCGCCGGTCAGGTTCTCGTTTCGCCCACCGCTGGAAAGTTGCAACAGGTGGTGCCGAGCGCCGCCATGCCATGGGTTGCCCAGGAGCGGGTGCCGGGAGAGGAAATCAGCGCCTTTGCTGTGGCACGCGGCGGTAAGGTGCTGGCAGTATCGATCTACCGCTCGCTTTACCGGGCGGGAGCAGGGGCCGGGGTTTGCTTTGAACCGGTCAGGGACACAGCAGCACGGGACTTTGTCGAAACATTCGCCCGCAACAGCGGCTGGACCGGTCAGGTCTCCTTTGACCTGATGCGTCTTGAAGATGGCTCGGTGCGACCGCTGGAATGCAATCCGCGCGCGACCAGCGGACTTCACTTTTTCAAGGACGCGGACAGCTTCGTTCGCGCGCTTGTGAAAGGTGGCGAGGAAGTCTTGCCGGACGTGGCACGTATTCAGGCCGTGCGTCTTGCCATGTGGGTCTATGGCTTGCCCGCAGCGCTCCGCTCACGGAACATCCGGCACTTCCGCAAGGTGCTCGGCGCGGCAGAGGAGATCCTTGGAACCTCAGTCGATCCCGCGCCCGGCCGTGCACAAATACCCGCCTTGCTGGAAATCGCGGCGGTTGCCCTTCGCAATCGCATCAGTCTTCAGAGCGCTAGCACAAGGGATATCGAGTGGAACGGGCCGGATCAAAGTTCGATATAGGCGGTTCTGGGGGACTGCGCAGCGCCCGGTAGCTCGCCTTGTTCAATTGCCTCGATGTCCCGGCGCAAAAAGTCGAGCGGCCCGATCAGGGGCCTTGCGTCCGGAAACCGCGCTGCGTTTTCAAGCGAGGATGTCAGCACGCGGCGATCCTGTTCCAGAGCGATGCGGAACATGGGCTGGAACACCCAGGACTTGATCCGGTCGAGGACGCTCTTGTGCGGACCGATCAGGCAACCGATGCCTTCAACACGTCCATCGGCCGCCTGCCGCAGATGAAAGGTGGTTGCCAACGCGAGGCCGTTTTCGCCCCAGTATTCCAGCTCGGCGATACCGGGAAACCGATAGCGCCCGACTGTCCGCATCCGTCCGGCTTCCAGCAGCTTGCTGATCAGACCGTGCTGCCGGTCTTCTCCCGTATAGACGGCCTCGACCCAGCCCGGTCCGCCGGTGATATCGACCCGAACCCGGTGGCGCTTGCTGCTGAGGCCGCGCAGCAGGCCCTTGTGGGTGAAGTGGGTGTGGGTCGCATCGAGGATGTTTTCAGCGGTATCGATCAATGTCGACCTAGTGCTGCTGCGCACCAGTCGCACCAGCACCTTTCTGCCTTCGATCGGGTGCAGGTAAGGTTCGCCGGCCGGGTCTCCTCTGGAGAGAAAAACCACGCCGTCCTTCACGAATGTCTTGAGGCCGGGAATGCGGTATCCCGGCACGTCTCCCAGATGACCCGGAATGGTGGTGCAGCGTCCGCTGCCGTCAAACCGCCAGCCGTGATAGGGGCATTCGATCTCGCCCCCGACGACCTTTCCTTTCGACAGTTCCATCAGCCGGTGCGGGCAACGATCGGCCAGAGCCGCGATGCCGGTCCCGCTGTTGAACAGCACCACCGGTTCGCCGCCGAACTCAAGCCGCAACGGCTGCCGACTGACATCTTTCACAAGCGCGGCGGCCTGCCAGATATCCTTTGATGAAGTCATAGGTCGAAGGCCTCCAGAAGGGGGATGCCGATGCGCGACAGAAGCGTTTCAAGGCTCCTCACCGCCAATTGTTTGCGCCGAGAAAGGTGGCCGGTGTAGACGGCGTTGAATTCGATTTCCGGCTCTGCGCCCCGCAGATGTTTGAAGAGGCCTGCGCCCGCACTCATGTTGAAAAAGAGAGTGTGCCGTTCGGCGATCTCCTGGCCCGCTGCCATCACCAGCCGATAGAGCCCATCCTTCAGCGGCATGCGGGTATCGTATCCGACCAGCGGCTGCGTCAACGTGCGGCCGTTTGCAAAGAAACCGGCGACCGCTGCCAACTGGCCGCCCGCGTCGCGATACCCAAGCAGTTGGAACAGGCCCCGTTGGTGACATTCGCGGATGTAGGTTGCCGTGTACTGCGGATTGAGCGGGGTGTACTTGTCGAGATAGAGCATCTTGTAGAGCTCTGCGGCGCGGGCAAAATCCTGCCCGCTGAAACTGTCGTTTTCCGCGAGCCGATAAGACGTACGCTGCATCAGCTTCGCGTCATAACGGCGGTTTTGCGTCTGCTTGTCTGGCGTCTTGTCGCCCGAATAGAGATAGATCCGCCGGGCGGCCAGAAGCCTGAACCCCGCCTGCCTGAGGGCATTCATCGTTGTTCGGTCGGCCCGGCCATTGAGCGACCGGATGACGATGGCATGCTCGGGATGGCGCTGCGATAGGGTGCTGGCAATCTCGCGGGCTGCGGCCGGGTCGATCTCCGGCACGGGATTGGTCGACAGCAGCCAGTTGTTCACCTGCACCTGCCGGTCAAGCCCACTGGCCGCGATCAGCGGCGCATAGGCCCGGATCAGCGGTCGCACCAGGCGGTAGGTCAGCGGCGACTTCAGGAAGTTGCGCGTTTCCTCGATGGCATAGTCGATATAGGCGGCGCTGGGTGAGCAGATGTAACACGTCGGTGGGTGGCTCGATTCGTTGATCGTCACCGGAAAACAGCGCCCGGCAATCTCCAGCAAACTGACGCGTGTTGTGAGGTTGGCGACAAGATCCGGCATTGCAAAATCGTTGCACAAGCGCACGAAGGCGCGGACGGTCTCCGGGTCATTGCGCACACCTTCGCGGTCTGAAGTGGCCCGAATGGCAGGATCCTGTGCGGTCGTCATGGCCGGACCTGCCGCTTCAGCCGGCATTCCACCCGCCGCAGCTTGCGGGAGCTTTCCAGAGGCAAACGTTCCCGGCGAAGGGAAATTTCTGGTGTCAGCCCCTGTGTGCTCAGGGTCTTGCCGAGTGCCATGCGCGCCGCTTCAGCACTTGTATCCGGCAGATCGGGTGGCAGCAGCAGGGTCACCGATCCATCGTCTTCCTGCACAAGGCGAAAATCGGAAATCACGCGGGAAGCGTCCAGAACCGCATTGCGCAGGATGTCGGGTGTGACAGGCACGTCCACTCCCGCCGCGTTGGCGAAGACAAAGATATCGTCCATCCGCCCGACCACGTCATCGAGGGCCTGAAGCGGCGAACCGCAGGTGCAGGGTTCCGAAGACAGACGCAAGAGGTCGTTCATCCGGTATCTGGCCATGATCTGGAAATCGCGGCGAAAGCCTGTCACCAGCGGGGTGACAAGACCGTTGGCAATCGGCTCGAACTCGAAAAAATTGGCATCCTCGGCAAGGTGCAGACGGCCATGGGCGCATGTGACGGCAAAAAGGCCTTCGGTTGCCATGTATATCTGTCCGAGTGTGAGGCCGAACCTCTGCTCGATGGCGACCCGATCGACAGGGTCGAGCGTTTCCGCCCCGGCATAGAGCTTGCGGGGCGAAAGGCGGTTCGATGTTTCCGCCAGATGCCGCAACACCCTGGGTGGTGCGACGATGGTCGTCGGGCCGAAGGTTTCCAGATCGTCCTGCCAGGCGGCAATGCCTTGGCGCAGATCGAAGAACCGCAACTGCAATTGCCGCAGTTTGGTCGGGCTTTCGTAAAGCGATGAGGACTGCGGCAGAAGGATAGCAACCCGTTCCGGGTGCCACAGAAAGCCGGGTAGCGTTTTGGCCAGAATGGTGCCGAGCCAGCGGAACCGCTCCGCCGCGGTAATGGCATAAAGACCCCTGTTACCGCTGGTGCCCGTGCTGGCGCCGATGTTTATCCCGTTGATCTGGCCGCCCGTCTCCAAGGCCTGCCATCCGGCCTCTGTGGTGATCCGGGCCCTGTTGAAGGCCTCGAACCGGCTCATCACGATGGCTTTGTCGATGATAGGGAGTTGGTCGAGGCGAGGTGGCGCATCGCGGTAGAAATCGACCTTGGGAAGTGACTGGCGCAGCCAGGCATCCAGCCGTCGTTTCTGCCAGTCTTCGAAAGCCTGTCGGGATCGGCCCCGGCGGCTGGTCCAGAGCGTTTCGGCAAAGGCAACGCCTGTCTGAAAACGCCCGCTCATTTCGGAGGCCCCGGCAGGTCGTAAGGGCTGACGGACGGATCGTGGCACAACAGAACATCACCGCCTTGCTCGCGAAACGCGGCGACCCGGCGGGTGCTGGAGGCGAGCGCCCTTCGATCCGAAGAAACAAGTGCGGCGGGCAGCCCGGGTGCCTTGCCGGGCTCAAGAGCCGCCGCACACCATTGGGCATCGACCGCATAAAGCAGCGGCATAGGCAGCTCGGCAAAGCAGATGCCGAAGTGGCCCTCGGCATGGCCTGGCAGGTCGACGGCAAGCAGGGTGCCGTCGCCAAAAAGATCGGCTCCCTGACCAAGCCCATGGGGGGCTGCCCTGACCGACAGCCTGTCGATATCGACGGTCCGAGTGGCAAGGTCGTGCGGCAGCAGCTCATCAAAGATACCGTGGCGCAGGTTCGCGAACCTGGAGCGTGCCTGGATACGCGCGAGCGTTGCTGCTTTCGCATAGACCCTCGCTTCTGGAAAAAGATGGAGCGCGGCAACGTGGTCGGCGTGAAAATGGGTCAGCACGATGGCTGTCACATCCGCTGGACGCGCGCCCAGCCGATCAAGCACACGGGCCGGCTGATGCTCTTCGACCAGCTTTGGCCGCAGCAGATTGGCATAAAGCCGAAGCGGCAGGCTGCGTCCCGGTCCTTCGGTAACCCTGGGGCCGTAACCCGTATCGATCAGCACCAGTCCGGCTGCCGGGTGCTGATAAACGCCATAGCGTACCTTGAGGTGAAGCAGGTTCCACCCACCGCCTCGGACCACCAACCGTTCCGGCGCGGAGACGAACGCGCTGTTTGCAAACACCGGGGTCAACGGGCTTTCCCTTCGCCGAGTGTTATTGCAAGGCCGGTTTCGAAGTCGATCTGCGGGCGCCAGCCGAGCAGCCGCGCCGCCTTGGAAATATCGAGACTCTGGCGGAAGGCGAACAGGCCGAGCGTGTAGGGCGTTACCGGAGGTTCGCCCACACCCGGCATCATCAGGCTCGCGCGCTCCAGGAGTTTCGCGGCGAGAACTGCCGGGGCAAGCGGGCGTTTCCGCCAGCGCACGGGAACCCCCTTGGCAGCACAGACACGGTCGACAATGAAACGCACGGGCAAGGGCTCGCCGCCGGATATGTTGAATGTCTCTCCTTCGCACGCGGGAGGGGCTGCAAAGGCGGCGTCGACGGCTGAGAGCAGATCATCGACATGGGTCAGGTCAATGGAGGCGGCTCCCTCCCGGAAAAGTGGCAGGGGGCGCTTGCGGGCCGCCGTCAGCAACCGGGGCAGGAGGGTCGTGTCACCAGCACCATAAAGGCCGCGTGGGCGCAGGTTGATGGGGCCAAGGTCGGCGCGTGCAAGCACCAGCCGCTCAGCGTCCGCTTTGGTTGCC
Source organism: Stappia sp. BW2 (assembly GCF_008107695.1). GTDB lineage: Bacteria > Pseudomonadota > Alphaproteobacteria > Rhizobiales > Stappiaceae > Roseibium. Next base: position 159,199 of record NZ_VIRG01000036.1, read on the forward strand.
GCATACGCATTGATGGGCGGCGGCAGCGGGTCGTCTTCCTGAAGGTTTTCCTTGTCCTTCATCTCGAAACAGACGGTGGGGGAGGAAATGTTGACGAAGCGGCGCACGCCAAGCGCACCGGCAAGACGAAGCAGGTGTTTTGTCCCGCTGACATTTGCCGCCTGAAAGGCGCTGCGCGGTCCCCAGGGCGCAGAGAGTGCTGCGCAGTGAACGATGGCGCTGACCGGGCCAAAGGGCGCGAACCGCTGTGGGTCGCAGGGTTGGGACAGATCCATGCGAACGACGTCGAAGCCCTCGGCCTCAAGCTGCTGACAGGGCACTTCGTTGCGGCCAAGTGCGATGGGATTGGAGCCTTTGGCGTGCAAATGACGGATCAGCGCGCCGCCCAGAAATCCCGTTGCTCCGGTGACCAGCAGACGGCCCATGGTCAAATCTCCAGCGCCATGCCGCCAAAGGTGACGCCGGCCGATGTCCCGAGCAACAGAACACGCATGCCGGGCTCGATCCTGCCCTGACGCCAGGCAATATCGAGTGCGGTTGGCAGCGACGCTGCAATCTGGTTGCCGTGTGTGTTGCCGATGTCGACCACCTTGTCGCGGTCCATCCCGGTTTCCCGGATCATGTGCTCCAGCGCGAGCGGGCTCGCCTGATGCGGGACGACAAGGTCGATATCCCGCCGGTCCCATCCGGCTTTCAACAGCAGTTCGTCAACAAACTGCGGAAAGTGCTTGTGCGTGACCCGGAAGAGCTCCTTGCCGTCCATGTGAAACACCGCGTGACGGGCGAAGGCTTCGAGGTCCTTGTGAAAATCGAACCGAGTGCCGCCGGCTCCGATCTCGCACGCCGCATAGGCGGAAGGGTAGGTCCGCAGCAGCGAGGCTGCAATGCCGGAACCGGTTTCATCTGCTGTTGTCAGAACGGCTGCCGCGGCGCCGTCACCGAACAGGGCGGCAACTTCGGGCTGGTCTTCCCACGGCAAGGCCCGCGAGGCGATGTCCGCGGCAAACACCAGTACTGACGAAGCTTGCCCCAGGGCAAGCTTGCTGGCGGCAAGCTCAACAGCGCTCAGAAACGAAAGGCAGGTGGCGTTGACGTCGTAGGCTGCTGCCGTGCCATCGGCAAAACCCAGTCTCTGCATCACCAGCGGCGCGGTTGCCGGCAGCGTCTGATAGGGAATACCGCACGCGCCGAGGATGAGATCGATGTCCTTCGGCGTTTGGCCCGCTTTTTCCATCGCGGCTTTGCAGGCCGAAACCGCCAGATCTATCTGGCTTTCCTCTGCTGCGACGAACCTGCTTGAAACGCCTGACAAATTTTTTATTCGCCCGGCAGGGAACCCAAGCCGGCGGTCAAGCGTTACGGAAGTGATGGACTGTGCTGGCAAGGCATGCCCAGTGCCGGCAATTCTGATGGGAAGAATGGATGCGGCCTCCGTTAGCGAACCGGTCCGGACCGGCTTCAGACAAGGAACTAAGTCACGGGCGGAAGACACGCAAGACGGATGGGAGACTGGGTAGGCTGGTAATACCCATGATCTGCGGACGCTGCACTACTTTGCGCCGCTGCCAACCGCCGGCATCGCCTATGGCGGGTCTTCTGATCACTGCCTGGGCTTCATCGTATCGGCGCTTCTGACAAGGAGCATGTGCCTATTGTGCCACCTGGGCTTGTCCAACTGCAGACTTCCCCTTCTTTTAACGTAAAGTATTCAATGAAATCCGATTTTATTCTAAAAGAATTATTTGAGATACGTCTCAGTAGAGAAAAATATAAGATCACCACATTTTTACAGTCTTGCGAAAAGACAATATGTTACACAGCAATGCTGCTGTGCACAATATGTGGGAAGCCGTTCTAACTTAAACATTTTTTTATTCTGAATTTGTCCGAAGGGGTGGTCGAGCAGGGGTGGTTCGTGTTTTGTTATGTAAATGTCGCAAATGAGCGCCTTGGATACGAAAAAATCTCGGATGCTGTATTTGTGAAGTTGGCAAGAAACTGCTCAAGAAAGATCGAAAGGGGAGACACATGACAAAGTCTAAAGACGCCGAGATGCTTGAGAGGCTTGAATCAGCGGCCCGCACGGGAGGAATCAGCAAACGTGATTTTCTTCGTTATTCCGTGTTGGCCGGACTGACAGCAAGCACCGCGACGGGCCTCTGGTCCACCAAGGCGAAAGCGCAGCCCAAGCAGGGCGGGACGTTTCGCTGGGGGATCCATGATGGCAACACCTCAGACTCCCACGATCCGGGCACCTACCTGACCCGTGTAATGATTTTCCTCGCCCATACCCACCGCAGCTACCTGACCATGATCATGGGCGACGGTTCGCTGGGGCCGGATCTGGCCGACAGCTGGGAAGCCAGCGCTGATGCGTCCGAGTGGACCTTCAAACTCACCGAAAACGCCACGTTCCATAGCGGCAAGAAGCTGACGGCTGATGATGTTATCGCCTCGCTGAACCACCACCGTGGCGACAAGACCACATCCGCTGCCAAGGCGCTGCTGACGGATGTCACCGACATCACCAAGGATGGTGATTACACCGTTATCGTGAAGCTTTCCGGCGGCAACGCCGACTTCCCGTGGTTGATGACCGACTATCACCTGGCAATCTGCCCGGCCAATGACGACGGCACGATTGATTGGCAGTCCGGCGATGGGACGGGGCCCTACAAGATCGACAACGGCGAATTCGGTGTCCAGTTCAGCCTCAGCCGGCATGACGGCTGGCACCGCGAAGGTGCCTACTTCGACAAGGTTGACCTGATCACGTTGAACGACCCGAATGCCCGTCAGACGGCGCTCGTCACCGGCGATGTGGACGCGGTCTCGCTGATCGAGCTGAAGACCATGGGTCTGCTGCAGCGCAATCCGAACATCAAGATCCACAACATCCCGTCCGCGGGTGCGATCACGATGCCGATGTTCTGCGACACCGCGCCGTTTGACAATCCGGACGTGCGCAACGCCCTGAAGCTGTCGATCAACCGCGACGATATCATCGAGAAGATCACTTTCGGTGCGGCGACCAAGGGAAATGACTTCCACCATTCTCCGGCCCAGCCTTACTGGCCGGACGATATCCCGCAGCGCGACTACGATCCGGATCAGGCCAAGTCCCTGCTCAAGAAAGCGGGTGCGGAAGGGCTTACGGTCAGCCTCAGCACAGCGGACAGTGTCTATGCGGGCGCAGTCGACATGGCGGTTCTTTTTGCCGAGCACGCCAAGGCAGCGGGTATAAACATCAACGTCGTGCGTGAGCCGAACGATGGCTACTACTCGGACGTCTGGTTGAAGAAGCCCTTCTGCCTGGTGTCCTGGGGCGCGCGTCCGACACCCGATGTCATGTACACGCTGGCCTACAAGGACGACGCGGCCTGGAACGAGTCCCATTGGAAGAACCCGCGCTTCAACGAGCTTCTTCTGCAGGCCAAGGCCGAGCTGGACGACACCCGGCGTGCGGAAATGTATCGCGAGATGGCCATGCTTGCGCGTGATGACGGCGGGACGATCATTCCGTTCTTCAACAACTTCGTCTACGCTAACAGCACGAAGGTGGGTACGCCGGAAAAACTGGCTGCCAGCTGGGAAAACGACGGCGCCCGCGCTGCCAGCCGCTGGTGGTTCGAGTCCTGATTGAAGGCTCGGGCGGCGGCTCATGCCGCTGCCTGCAATCTGGCCCTGCCCCGGTCTCGGGACAGGGCCGTCCTGGACGGACAGGACTCCTGCCAAAGCAAATCAAAAAAAGCTGACAGGAAACCTGCCCGATGTGTGTCCGGTGGCGCCATGAGCCGTGCCGGGCTTTCCAATTTTGGAGGGACATATGGGGGACATCCTAAAGCTGGTCCTAAAGAGACTTGGCTTAGGTGCGATCACATTGCTTGTGGTCTCTATCCTGATCTTTTTTGCAGTCGAACTGCTGCCCGGCGACATCGCCCAGGCCGTTCTCGGACAGGGGGCAACGCCTGAAACAGTCGCCGCCCTGAGAGAGAAACTCGGCCTCGACCAACCGGCCGTCTTTCGATACGTCCATTGGCTCGGCGGTGCTCTCACCGGCGATTTCGGTGTCTCGCTCGTCTCCGGCGAACGGGTCAGCGCGGCCATTAGCGGCCGGTTCGTCAACACGCTGTTCCTGGCAACCTATGCCGCTGTCATCGCGGTGCCGGTTTCCATTGTTCTCGGCGTGATCGTCGCTTTGTTGCGCAACACCCTGTTCGACAGGGTTGCCAACGTTCTCACGCTGACATCGATTTCCTCGCCGGAATTCTTTCTCGGCTACATTCTCATCCTCTATCTGGCGGTCAAGACCAACTACTTCCCCGCCATTGCCAGCCTCAGCGCGGACATGAGCTTTGGAGATCTGTTGCATCGAACGTTCCTGCCCGCGCTGACCCTGGTGCTGGTGGTAACGGCACATATGATGCGAATGACGCGGGCCGCGATCATCAACCTTCTGGCTTCGCCCTATATCGAGATGGCGCGGCTGAAAGGGGTGCCGCCCTGGAAAGTGATCGTTAAGCACGCCCTGCCCAACGCTTGGGCGCCGATCATCAACGTGGTTGCGCTCAATCTCGCCTATCTCATCACCGGTGTGGTCCTGGTGGAAGTTGTCTTCGTCTATCCGGGCGTTGGCCAGCTTCTGGTGGACGCAGTCGCCAAACGCGATTTCCCGATCGTGCAGGCCTGTTGTCTGATCTTCGCCGCAACCTTCATCCTGCTGAACCTGGCAGCCGATGTGGGCGCGATCCTGACCAATCCGCGTTTGCGGCATCCGAAATGAGGGCAGCGACATGAGCACATTCGTTATCGGCTACTATGCGCTGCTGATCGGGGCTTCCTGCCTGGCAGCCTATTTCAACAAGCGCAATATCTTCATTCTTGTCTTCTCCCTGACGATGATTTCCTTCATCACCGGGATCATCGGTGGTACTCCGGCCTTGCGGTTCATCACCACGGCCGCAGGCGCTCTGGCGCTCGCAGCCGGGACATCCTATGCGTTCCGTGAATTCCTGATCATCATCACCCCCGAAGGTGTCGCCAAGGAATTGCGCACAGCGCCTCTCACGGCCTCCTTCGGAATGTTCGTGATCTTCACCTACGCTCTTGCCGGGATCTTTGCCCCTGTGATCGCCCCCTTCGGGGAAGCGGAAGTGATTTCGTCGGCCTTTGCGCCGCCGGATGAAACCATGCTTCTGGGGGCTGACCAGCTCGGACGCGACATGTTCAGCCGCATCATCTATGGGGCGCGCAACTCTGTCGGTCTCGCGCTGCTGGCAACCTTGCTGGCCTTCTTCATGGGCGCATTTGCCGGTCTGCTCGCTGCCACCAAAGGCGGTTGGTTCGATCAGTTCATCGGCCGTCTTGCCGACGTCATCATGTCTGTGCCGTCACTGATTTTCGCTCTGCTGATGCTCAGTATCTTCGGCACCAACCTGGTGGTGATCGTGATCGTGGTCGCGGTGATTTATTCTCCACGCGTCTTCCGCCTCACCCGGGCGGTTGCCGGCAACGTGGTGGTCATGGATTACATCGAAGCGGCCAAGCTGCGCGGTGAAGGCACCTGGTACCTGATCCGGCGGGAAATCCTGCCGAACTCGACAGCGCCTCTGATCGCCGAATTCGGTCTGGAATTCTGCTTCGTGTTCCTGCTCATCGCCGGCCTGTCGTTCCTGGGCCTCGGCATTCAGCCGCCGACCGCTGACTGGGGCTCGATGGTGCGTGAAAACGCGACGCTGATCTCATTTGGCGAAATGACACCGCTGATCCCGGCAGCAGCCATCGCGCTTCTGACAGTCGCGGTGAATTTTGTCGTCGACTGGATGCTGTTCCGGTCTTCCGGTCTGAAGGAGGTTTGAGAATGGTGCCGAGAAAAGACGTTCTGCTTCGGGTCTCCGATCTCCGGATCGAGGGTTATTCCGACGAGAAATGGGTCGAGATCGTCCATGGCGTCGATCTCACCCTTCACAAGGGCGAGGTGCTGGGGCTGATCGGCGAGTCCGGCGCCGGTAAGTCGACCATCGGTCTGGCCGCCATGGGCTTTGCCCGCGATGGCTGCCGGATTTCCGGCGGCTCCATCGAGTTCGACGGCATGGAACTGACAACGACGCCGGAAAGCGATCTCCGGGCACTGCGCGGATCGCGCATTGCCTATGTCGCCCAGTCGGCGGCCGCCTCGTTCAATCCGGCACACCGGATCATCGACCAGCACACGGAAGCGCCGATCCAGTACCGCATCCAGAAGCGGGTCGAGGCGCAGGAAGACGCCATGCAGCTTTATGAGCGGCTGCGTCTTCCCAACCCGGGTGAAATCGGCTTCCGCTACCCGCACCAGGTCTCCGGTGGCCAGTTGCAGCGCGCCATGACCGCGATGGCCATGGCCTGCCGGCCGGATCTGATCATCTTCGATGAGCCCACAACCGCCCTCGACGTGACAACACAGATCGAGGTTCTGGCAGCGATCCGGGACATTGTCGACCAGTTCAACACCGCGGCAATCTACATCACCCACGATCTGGCGGTCGTGGCGCAGATGGCCGACACCATCAAGGTGCTGCTGAAAGGCGAGGAGGTCGAGGAAGCGCCGACCGAACAGATGCTCGATTCGCCCAAGGAGGACTACACCAAGAGCCTTTGGGCGGTTCGCAGCTTTCAGCGGCCGCAGAAGCAGCGGCCGTCGGAGCCTGACACGCTCCCGATCGTCTCTGTTCAGGGCATCGACGCTGCCTATGGCAAGACCAAGGTTCTGGACGATGTCTCCTTCGACATCTATCCGGGCATGACGGTTGCCGTCGTTGGTGAATCGGGTTCCGGCAAGTCGACGACGGCGCGCTGTATCACCGGTCTGTTGCCACCGACGAAGGGGCAGATCCTGTTCAAGGGTGAACCGCTGCCGCCGCGCTATCAGGACCGCAGCAAGGATCAGCTCCGCCAGGCGCAGATGATCTATCAGATGGCCGACACCGCTTTGAACCCGAAGATCCGGATCAGCGAGATCATCGGCCGGCCGGCCCAGTTCTATGGCGGGCTGCGCGGTGCCAAGCTGAAAAACCGTGTCGATGAATTGCTCGACCTGATCGAGCTGGAGCCCTCAAAGTTCTACAATCGCTATCCGCCGGAACTTTCCGGTGGCCAGAAACAGCGTGTGGGCATTGCAAGGGCGCTTGCGGCCGATCCCTCCTTCATCATCTGCGACGAGGTGACGAGCGCGCTCGACCAGCTTGTGGCGGAAGGCATTCTGAAGCTGCTCGACAGACTGCAGCAGGAGTTCAACCTGGCCTATATGTTCATCACCCACGACCTGGCAACAGTGCGCTCCATCGCGGACGAAGTGGTGGTGATGCAACGAGGCAAGGTGGTGGAGCAGGGGCCGAAGGACGAAATGTTCACGCCGCCGCACCACCCCTATACGGATCTGCTTCTGTCTTCGGTTCCCGAAATGGATCCGAATTGGCTGACGACACTTCTGGAAGAACGCGGCACCGACGCCATCGGCGAAGCGGCCGACGTCTGACCGCAAGCGGCCAATTGGCCGCAAAAACGAAATCACCCCCGGAAAATCCGGGGGTGATTGAAACGCTGCGGTGTGTTCCGTCAGGCGTGCGGGATCAGCCGACCATAAGGTAGCCGGAAAGAGCCATCGCACCCACGATAACAGCATACACACCTACCAGTGCCGGCCAGGAGCCGCTCTGTGACTTGTATTCGCGAATGAGATCGTCCCGGGTCATACCGACCTCCAGAAATGCACGCTACTTGAGCGGACTGGTGAATATTTGATCTGCCGGACAAATACGGGAAGAAAGTTAAGAATTCAATGAGTCGAAACACTAATCTGCCTCCTATTTTTGCATAACTGTTCTGCGCCCTATTCACACATGGCATAGCAGGCTGGCCGAACGCCCTGCTGCAGGCTCCTTCCGTGAGGCGGCAGCGCCAGGAAAGACACTTCAGGCCCTTGCAAGGCCGTGCCGGGAAACGGTATCCGTCACGCGCGCAGCGAAGCTGGACCGCCTGTCGGTGGACCGGCCGGTCCGGATAACCGGAGTTACCGCAATCGCTCCCAATCACCTGTCCACGTGGCCTCCACCGGCTGCGGGCAACGACGGCGACAGACTGAGATGATCGACACACCCTATTATTTGATCGACAAGGCAAAGCTGCTCCGCAACATGGAGAAGATCGCCTATGTACGCGAGAAGTCCGGCGCCAAGGCCCTGCTGGCGCTCAAGTGCTTTGCCACCTGGTGTGTGTTCGACTTCATGCGCGACTACATGGATGGCACCACCTCGTCCTCGCTGAACGAAGTCCGTCTGGGGCACGAGCGCTTCGGCAAGGAGACCCATGCCTACTCCGTGGCCTATGCCGATTACGAGATCGATGACGTGATCTCCCACGCTGACAAGATCATCTTCAACTCCATCAGCCAGCTGGAACGGTTTGCCGACAAGTCCTCCGGCATCGTGCGCGGCCTGCGTCTCAATCCGATGGTCAGCTCGTCCAGCTTCGACCTTGCCGATCCAGCCCGGCCGTTCTCCCGCCTCGGCGAATGGGATGTCGACAAGATCGAGAAGGTCATGGACCGGATCAGCGGTTTCATGATCCACAACAACTGCGAAAATGCCGATTTCGCGCTGTTCGACCGCATGCTCGGCGATATCGAGACAAAGTTCGGAGCGCTTCTGCACCGGGCGGAATGGGTCAGCCTTGGCGGTGGCATCCACTTCACGGGAGACGACTACCCGCTCGACCTTTTCGCAGACCGCCTCAAGGCTTTCGCCGAAAAATACGGCGTTCAGGTTTACCTGGAACCGGGCGAAGCCTCGATCACCCGCTCGACAACGCTGGAGACCACCGTGCTCGACACGCTGTTCAACGGCAAGAACCTCGCCATCGTCGATGCGTCCATCGAGGCACATATGCTGGACCTGCTGATCTACCGGGAAACAGCGAAAGTGACGCCGAACGAAGGTCCGCACAGCTACATGATCTGCGGCAAGTCCTGCCTTGCCGGCGACATATTCGGCGAGTTCAACTTCCCTGCCGAACTCAAGACCGGTGACCGGGTTTCCATTCAGGATGCGGCGGGTTACACGATGGTCAAGAAAAACTGGTTTAATGGCGTGAAAATGCCCGCGATTGCGGTCAAGGAAGTGGACGGAACGGTCCGCGTTGTTCGTGAGTTTTCATACCAGGACTACGAACAAAGTCTGTCTTGAGACTTGAACCCTTAACACCCCGAAGGTCCAAGGAAGGTATCTTTATCAAATGAAAAAGACTGTTCTCATCATCGGCGCCGGAGGTGTCGCTCAGGTGGTGGCGCATAAGTGCGCACAGAACAACGATGTTCTCGGCGATATTCATATTGCCTCGCGCACCAAGTCAAAATGCGACGACATCATCGCAACCGTGCATGCCAAGAAAGCCCTGAAGCAGCCGGGTGTTCTGGAAGGACATGAACTCAATGCGCTGGACGTTGCCGCCACCTGCGCCCTGATCCGCAAGACCGGCGCGCAGATCGTCATCAACGTCGGCACCGCTTTCTTGAATATGTCCGTTCTCAGCGCCTGTCTGGAGACGGGAGCCGCCTATATCGACACAGCCATTCACGAAGAGCCGGGCAAGATCTGCGAAACCCCGCCCTGGTATGCGAACTACGAATGGAAACGGACTGAGGAATGCGCCGCCAAGGGCGTTACCGCCGTTCTCGGTGCCGGTTTCGACCCGGGCGTCGTCAACGCCTATGCGCGCCTTGCCAAGGACGACTATCTCGACAAGGTGACCGACGTCGACATCGTCGACATCAATGCCGGCAGCCACCAGCGCTATTTCGCCACCAACTTTGACCCGGAGATCAACTTCCGCGAATTCACCGGAACGGTCTATTCCTGGCAGGAAGGCAAGTGGCAGGAAAACAAGATGTTCGAGATCGGCAAGGAATACGACCTGCCGGTCGTCGGCAAGCGCATGGCCTATCTGTGCGGCCATGACGAAGTGCATTCCCTTTCAAAGAACATGGACGGCGCGGACGTCCGCTTCTGGATGGGCTTCGGCGAGCATTACATCAACGTCTTCACCGTTCTGAAGAACATCGGCCTTCTGTCCGAGCAGCCGGTCATGACGGCTGAAGGGCAAGAGGTCGTGCCGCTGAAGGTGGTCAAGGCGTGTCTTCCGGACCCGTCTTCGCTGGCTCCTGAATATACCGGCAAGACCTGCATCGGCGATTTCGTCAAGGGCACCAAGGACGGCAAGGACCACGAGGTCTTCATCTACAACGTGGCAGACCACAAGGAAGCCTATGAGGAAGTGGGCAGCCAGGGCATTTCCTACACCGCCGGTGTTCCGCCCGTCGCGGCCGCCATGCTGATCGCCACCGGCGAATGGGACGTGAAGAAGATGGCCAACGTGGAAGAGCTGCCGCCGCATCCTTTCCTCGCCATTCTCAACCGCATCGGCCTGCCGACCCGCATCAAGGATGCCGACGGCGACCGGGCGCTGGAGTTCTGAACCAGCCTGTTTTGAAGACCGTTAAATTGCTCAGCCCCGGTCATCACCGGGGCTGTTTGCTTTTGGTGGCGTCTTCATGGAGCGCTGTCAGACCAGCCAGCTGGAAGCGCCAGAACATGGAAACCGCGGCGGTGATATCCGCCTCTTCCTCAAAGCGCATGAGAATGCTGGAGAGTGTCGTCAAAGTGTTGGTGAAGATCTGTTCCAGAAGCATCCGCACATGAGGCCCGTTGTCCGCCGCGCCGCTATTGGCCAATGTGCTTTCGACCATCATCGAGACCATGCGCGCGCCGAATGCTTCGTAGGCCGTTCCACCCCCGCGGCTCATCAGGATGACGGCAACATGACGATGAGCTATCCAGAAATGCAGAAGATCTGCCGCATCGCGTGAGCCTGTGTGGGTCAACGCTTGCCAGTCGGGCCGCCCCGAAAATTCGGACACCCGTCGTTCCAGGATGCCGGCATACCGCTCGGCGAGCGCCTTCGGAACGACCTGATCGAACAGGGCCGCCTTGTCCTTGGCATATTTGTAGAGATTGCTGGTGCTTGTGCCGGCGCGCGCTGCAATGTCGGAAAGGCGTGCATCCTTGAAGCCCTGTTCGGCGAAGACCTCTCCTGCGCTTTTCAGAATAGCCTCGCGCAGCTCTTCCTTGAGGACCTGAACCATCAGCCGAGCTTTCGAAACAGGCTTTGCAGGCGCGGCGCCCACGGACGGGCCTTTTCCAGTTGAAACGCCAACTGGAAAAGAAGGGCGTCCTGATCCTTCCGGGCCACGAAATGGCTTCCTATCGGAAGCCCGGAGCGCCCTTCGAACAGCGGCACCGACATCGCCGGACATCCGCTTAGCGAGGCCGGCGCCGTATAGGCCGCCGATCGTTGGAAAAGCTGTTTCAGTCGCTCAACAGGCGCGTCCGGCGCATAGGTATCCAAGGGAAATGCGGCAAACGGAACGGTCGGGCTCAGGAGCACATCGACATCGTTCAGCGGTTGAGCCGCCAAGGCCCCCAACTCGGCCAGTGTTTTCTGCGCGGCGATCATGCTGCGCGTATCAAGCGTCTCTCCTCGCTCCGCGAGCATCCGTGTATAGGGCTCGAGTGCCTCTAACGGAGGTTTGGCTCCGGTCATTTGCTCGATCTTCGCCAGGATCCCGAAAACCGACGCGGACATGAGATCGAGGACGGCTTCCACACCGGCCCCGTCAGGTTGCTGGGGCATTTCGACAGGCACGATTTCATGACCGAGCGAGGCGCAGAATGCGCTCGCCTGCTCGAAGACCTCAAGAACCTCCTTCTCGGCGTATTGTCCGAAACAATCACGGGCGTGGACACCAATTCGCAGTCTTGGGCAATTTTCGCGCAGCTCTTCATTGGAATTCAGCCTGTGTGCCTCGGTCTCGGTGACGCGCAGCCAGGCAGCGCTGTCGCGAACGCTTCGGCTGACGCAATGCTCGCTAAGGATGTTCCACGTCGGCGCTTCGGGAGGGACATCGGCCTGCACCGTTCGCCCCCTGCTTGGCTTGAACCCGAACAGACCGGTATGGGAGGAAGGACCGCGGATCGACCCACCGCCATCCGAAGCTTGCGCGACCGGCACGATGCCTGCGGCGACCGCAGCGACCGCACCGCCGGATGATCCACCGGTTGAACGGGTTGGATCCCACGGATTTCGTGTGGCACCAGTTGCCAGACTTTCGGTGGTCCCCATCAAGCCGAACTCGGATGTCGTGGACTTGCCGAAGACGACCAGGCCGGAGGCCTTGAGTGCATTGATGTAAGGCGAGGCCGTCTGCGCCACGTAGCCCTGAAACAAGCGTGATCCATATCCGCAAGGCAGGCCGGGATATGCACTCAGATCCTTCACGAGCGTAGGTACCCCGGCAAAAACACCACTCCGGTCGCACTGCTGCGCTTGCTCTTGAGCGAGCTGAAAGTCGACGGATGCCAGCGCATTCACCAACGGGTTGACCCGTTCCACCCTGCGCCTGACAGCTTCAAGCAATTCCCTCGGCTCCACCTCACCTGAACGGACCAGTTCAGCCTGGCCGGTGGCATCAAGATCAATATCGAGAGACGCATCTGACATCGGAGCTATCCAATCTTAAAAGAGAATCGTAAATTCTCTTTTAAGATAACGTCACCGCCTCGTCAAATCGAAGACGAACGACCGAAGAAAAACACTCGATCAAGGAAAGGGAGGAGGAAACCTGGCCGATCAGCGTTTCGAGTTCTGATCTGGCAAACATCAACGCGGAGCAAAGAACACCACAGACAATCGACACCCCGTTCAGCACAAGGTTGAACCCATGTCTCCGGCACTAACCGCTATCTACGTATCTGGGTCGGACAATGAGGAAAATGGCGCACCCGACAGGATTCGAACCTGTGACCTCTGCCTTTGGAGGATTGTGTAAACCCATAAGATATTGAATTTATGCGATTTCTCGATTTTCTTTGTTCTCGAAATTTTCCGATTTTTCCCGGATTTCTCTTTCCCTGGATTTGGTTCCGCGAGCATTTCGCGAACGTCCTAATCGCTGCGCCATGTCACGAATATGGTCCGTATTGAAATGGGAATAGACCTTCTCCAGGGTCTGGAAGCTCATCGCCATGTACTCTGAGACGTCGGAGATTTTCTCGCCCGCCTGAACCAGAAGACTCACACGGGTATGGCGAAGGGTGTGCGGGGTGACCTGCTTCAAGCCTGCTTTTTTGGCGGCTTGCCGAAAGCCTTTGTCGATGCTTTTGACGCGTCTGGCCGGATCATGTTTTTGATGAAAGACGAAGTTGGTCTTGCCGCCATAAAGGTCGAACCTGCGTTTCAGATGCCGCGATAGCTCCGGTGGCATCGGGATATGAGACCGAGGTTTGCCACCTTCGGAATCATCTTCCTCATCGAACTCCGCCCCGTCCTTATTGAAATTCAGCATCCCCGCCTCAAAATCAATTTGCGACCATTCCAGCTCCATGATCGCGTTCTTACGGGCTCCCGTGTAGTAGGCGATCATCAGAAACAGCCGCAAAGTGAATTTGCTCCGGTACTCATCGCCAGCGGCCCAAAACAGGCGGACATATTCGGATTGTGTCAGCCATCGTTTCCTGGGTTTGCTGTCCTTTGGCAGTTCAGGAAAGCGAAACTCCTGCAAGCGGTTCATTCGAATTGAATGATTGACTGCAGATCTCAGGTCCGTGAGCTCGCGACGGCAGGTCGACCGCTTGCGAGAACTCGACCTCCAATACTGCTCGACCGTCTCCGGGTTGATCTGATCAACGGTTTTATCCTGCCAGAAGGTCAGGAGATTGGATAACGAGTAGCTCAAGCGTTCTGCCGCTTTCTTTCCCATTTTGAAGTTTGCGTAGTCGTCCAACGTTTGAGCAATCTTCATTTTGTGCGGCGGAACGGGGCGCCCTGTTCGTTGGGTACGCCTATCCCTCAGGAAGTCTTCGAGCTTTTCCTCAGCTTCGTCACGGTTCGAAGTACCTGTTGAACACTCACGTCTTTTTCCAGTCTCGGGATCGTGGAAGACAATGAAGTAGAATGGCCGGTTCTTGCGCTTTTTGAGTTTTGGTGGGTCTGCGGGTCTTGGCATGGCTCAATCGTGTTTCGTTCAATCAACTCTTCAATTGCTCCTTCTGGAAGGAACAGGCTCCCATCGATCCTCACGTGCCGGATCTTGCCCTGGCTGATCCAGGCACGGATGCGTTTCTCGGTGAAGATTGTGCGTTCAGCGGCTTGTTTCGGGGTTTCTAGATTCATTTCAGCCTTTCCCTTGAACGGAATAGGTGGGCGTGGCACCATACAGCGAATATGGGTCAATAAAGGCGAAAATAGACATAATTCGGTCTATATGCAAGGCGAAAAATGGATTTACACAACCGGCTACGGGAGTTCCGCGTTCGCGTTGGAAAGAGCCAGCTCCAATTTGCCAAAGAGCTTGGGGTCTCGGGCACTGCATATAAAAACTACGAAAGAGGGGCCACGCCGATCCCGAGCACTGTGGTTTTGGCGCTATGTCATGACTTTGACGTTTCCCCAGCGTGGCTGTTTTTGGGAGACGGAGACCCCACGCGAGAAGCTGCAACACAAATCGTCAAATCGGCAGTCTTGGCTGCTCGCACCTTTGCGGAAGAATGCGGACTAGATTTGACCGCAGATCAAGAGGTGCAGCTAATTTGTAAGATGTTCGATCAGTTTTATTTCCATGAACTGAAGCAGAAAAAATTGGAACAAAAAGAAAGTTTCGCAGGCAATGGCTGACTTGTCGGGTGAAGATTCGATTTATTACGAAGCAATGTTGGCACTACATCGCAAGAAAATTGCCGAAATGTGTGCCATGCATGGGGTTCCATTTGAAAATGGCCAAGTTTCCTTTCCACGAGAAGACATGGAAATGATCCGAGCACATATTTCGATGAGCCATTTCGAGCGGTTTTGGAAGAGAAACGCCTTAAAGGTTAAACTTCTTATCGTTTTAGGTTTTATTTGTTCCTTGTTGATGTTGATGGGTCGCGTATTCAACGTAATCGAAATTTCAATCTATGGAACTGTGAGTAATGCGATCGTTCTTATATTGTCACTGATCATGTTGTATTTTCTGGAGTCACTAGAACAGCATTTCGGACTGTGGAAACGGCCTGCGGTTACTGGGCCAGATGGCTTGTCGAATAAAAAGTGGATGTTCGTTCCCGCTGATATCGGCCGCTTTGTTAAAGCACGCCATGATGCTCCCGGACCAAGATCCTGACCAGCCGCTGTTTTCAGCAATTTAATTAGTGGTGGAACTTAATTAACGAAATTGGCATTTCCTTAATTAACGAACTCCGTTATTTAAATCGCCGCACTTAACGCTTTGGAGGCTCTTACGTGCCCGAAATCCGCGAACTGGACGGACGCTTGGGAAAGTTTGTCGAGACGTCGGTAGCCGGTGAACGCGTGCGTTCCTTTGTGCCCCCGCCGCTGCCGCCGAAGCCTCCCATTGACCTCTCAAACCTTCTGACACGCCTGAGCGCGGCAGAGCGGGCACTGGGGCGGTTGGACGGGGTTTCGGTCCTTCTGCCGAACAAGGAACTCTTTCTCTACATGTACGTCCGCAAGGAAGCGGTTCTGTCTTCGCAGATCGAAGGAACGCAATCGACGCTGTCCGATCTCTTGCGGTTTGAAACGGAAGCAGTCGCCGGCGCGCCGCTCGATGACATTCGGGAAGTTTCCAACTACGTCGATGCAATGATGTACGGCCTTGACCGGATGGCCACGTTACCGATTTCCCTTCGCCTTATTCGCGAGATGCATGGAAGGCTGCTCGACAGTGGTCGAGGCGCCACACAAAACCCTGGTGAATTTCGCAGCTCGCAAAACTGGATCGGCGGAACGCGCCCAGGCAACGCAATGTTCGTTCCCCCACCTCCAAATGAGGTGATGAGCTGCCTTGGAGATTGGGAGCGTTTTCTGCACTCCGACGCTCAGAACATCCCCCCGCTCATCAAGGCGGGATTGCTCCATGTGCAATTCGAGACGATCCATCCGTTCCTGGATGGCAACGGCAGACTGGGCCGTTTGTTGATCACGCTGTTCCTTTGCGCCGAGGGTGTTCTGCGACAACCGCTTCTCTATCTCTCGCTTTATCTGAAGACCAATCGTACCGACTATTACCGCCTATTGCAGGAAGTGCGCGAGCACGGCGCTTGGGAAGCCTGGCTCGAATTCTTCCTGGATGGTGTCGCGGAAACCGCCAACCAGGCGTTTGAAACCGCAAACCGGATCGCTTCCCTACTAGCAGAGGACCGCGAGCGGATTGTTGCGGAAGCGGACCGGACCGGTTCGGTTCTCCAAGTCCACGACCTAATGCGTACGCGCCCATTCCTAACAGCAGCCGCTGCAGTTGAACAAAGTGGGCTCACAATGCCAACGGTCAATGCAGCCCTGGCGCAGTTGCAATCACTTGGGTTGGTTGATGAGGTAACAGGCCGGAAACGTGGCCGCGTATTCGCCTATCGAGCCTATTTGAATATCTTGAGCGAAGGGGCGGCACTGTAACAAGCTTGGCAAGATGAGTTCGTTTCCATTGTCTTGAGAAACAACTGCTCTTGCGGCCGTTTTACGCCCCCATTTCTGCCGTTTGAACTTCTGGGGTAAGCCCGATAGCGGACACGATATTGCATGCATTATGCATCTGTTCCACTCGGGTATTCTATGAGCCGCGCTATCGATACACACGGCGAGTATTCTAAAAATTATTTGAATTAATCTCCCGTTTCGAGGCAAGTTTTGGCAGCATCTCTCGAGATGAAGTTGAATTTCACAGCCGGACACATTTATTATTTTTTTCAACCCTTGGTGGTTTGTCCTTGATTCGAGAATGAACGTTAGTTCCTGATAATGACAAATTTTGAAATTCAAAAAGCACTTAATGAATTCGAAACTCGGATAATTGACCGGGATTTGGTTGCTGCTCGTAAGGTGCTGCGGACGCTTTTATTCGGCCTTGCAAACATTCCACCCGAAGGGTCGGTAGGAGATGCTGTGAATGTGTTGGCTGGCCTAACCCAGCCCCCAAATACTGCGGCGTCAATCTTACTTCGTGCGATCGCGATTGATGATTTTATCGAAACAAACAACGTGAACAATCTCGCTAGGAATACAGTAGTCTTGGCTGAGAAAGGACTCCCTGGATTGTGCGGTTTTCTCAAGCTCCATGAAAAGAGTCAAACTTACGAGAAGTTTGATGTACTGAGAGGCGTTAAATCATGGGTGGATGGACAATTAGCCCCCCTCAGTAGGAGCTATACGACATTTGGATCGCTTCTATCGGCACGCAATACAATTCGTAGCTCGCTTTCGCATGGACGACTGCTCGAGTTCGGCGCTGTCTATAAAATTCCAGAAGTCAGGGACGCGGTTGAAGCCGTATTCTCTAGCCTTGAGCAAGTTTCAAATATTGCCACGACGCTCGTCGCCGATGTGGAGACGTGTGAGAACACTATAAATGATACAATGAGTTTGGTGACGAATGACCCGTCTTTTGTCACCGTTGATTATCTTAAGCCGTTCTTGGTGGGTGCTTCAGAACGGCTACGAGAGTTCATCGACTCGCAGCAGGGGCGGTTTACTGCGTTCGTCGATCAAGATTGGTCCGGGGCGACGTTACCTAAGCATTATCCGTTACTCGAGGTTGGCCGCGATTTACGCATTTTAGTGCCGTTCAGTAGCAAAGGTCGAGGCGCCGCGATTGATGTGCGCGTTAACGTCTTGAGTGATAGCCAAGAAATCATGTTCCTTAATGAGGAAATTGTAGTCGGGAGCGTGTCACCCGGAAAGTTTTCAGTTGCACTCGACATTCACGTTGTTGACCCAAGCACAGAGGTCTCTGCAATTTTGGAGATGGAATGGGGTGAAGTTGGCACTGCTGCGCGAAAGAAAGCCGATTTTGAGGTGCGCGTTCTCGCGCAGGCATCCAATATCGAATGGGACGCATATACCTACGCGGATCCCTATGGTACGGGGCCGGCAGAAGGGGAACAGTTTGTTGGGCGGCGCGAGCAAGTGCAAATACTGGTGGCGCGAATGCTGCGGCGACCTATGGAGCCATCTTACATCACTGGTCAAAAACGGGTTGGAAAAACCTCGCTCGCCACTGCCTCGGTAACGCAGGCGCGTATGCGAGACCCAAAGGAAAAACTCTCCTGGCATTATATTTTGTGGGGTCAGATCGCTCATGAGGATCCCCGTGTTTCCTTACGCCAACTAGGCGAGCAGATTGAGGAATTTATTTTCAGTCAACTTCCAAAAAACGTCGAGGTACCTAAAGGAAACTTCGAAGGTTCGCTCTCCCCGCTAATCAAACTCTCGGCTACGGCGAAAACGTTAGATCCAGATCATCGCTTTGTGGTCATTGTCGATGAATTCGATGAAATGCCGCAAGACCTTTATCTGCAAGGAAATTTGGCGGACACTGTTTTTGGAAATATTCGTGCGTTAACAGCTACATACAATATTTGCCTGCTACTTGTTGGTGGGGAAAATATGCCTTTTGTCATGGATCGACAGGGACAGAAACTCAACAAGTTCTCGCGCGTGAATTTGACATACTTTGATCGTGCTTCTGAGTGGGATGATTATGTTCGGCTGATCCGCGAGCCCTCTGATGGTTTTTTGGAATGGCATGATGACGCCATCTATGAAGTGTACGACCTTACCAACGGGAACCCATATTTCAGTAAAATCATCTGCTCGAAAGTTTTCGCGCGCGCCTTGAGAGAACGCGACGTTGACATCACGAGAGAAGAAGTTAGGGAGTCGGTCACCGCTGAAATTTCACGCTTTGACGACAATCTGTTCGCCCATCTCTGGCAGGATGGAATATTTGCACCAATTGATGAGCGCGAGCCCATTGTACTAAAGCGAAAGCGCGCGCTCGCGGCCCTCGCCCGATGTTTCAGGACTAGCCGGCCAGCAACTTTCGCCGAGATTTACGAACAGAGAAGTGGCTCTGATCTGTCAGAAGCTGAACTTAAAAGCGTGTTGGCCGACTTTGTAAGTCGTGAAGTGCTGTTCGAAGAAGGGGGGCTGTACCGTGCAGTCCTGCCTATCTTTGAGCTGTGGCTCGTCGATGTTGGTCTGACCAGACTGGCTGCCGATGCTTTATCTCAGGATCTGGCTGCTGTTACACAACGCGCGGAAGACGACGCGCGTGTTCTTTCTGAGGAACTAGTTTCTTTGACCCGCGAATGGCCCACCTACAGAGGTAGGCATGTCGGCGCAGAGGAAGTTCGCGCATGGCTAAACCAGCGTCCCAGTAATCGCGATCAGCGGGCACTATTCAACATCCTTAAGGCCACGCGATTTTTGTCCGAAGCAGATGTTCTGGAGCGCATACGGGGTGCCCGCCTCACAATGCTCGGAATGATCGATGCAGCGGTACGACGGAAAGCATCAGAACGGCGCAATGACGTCGTCATAACCTACGTCGACGGAGAGGGGAAAAGCGGACAAAAGTATGCGTCCTTGTACGCTGAGGAGAACCTCATTGCCGCCACCGCCATATTGCCTCCTTCAAACTTTGAAGAAGCCTATCGGCAGCACGAGGAGCGGCACGGCGTGCCAAAGTTGATCGTAATTATAGATGATATGGTTGGTACGGGCCAATCCCTTGCTGCGAATATGAAAAAATTCCACGATTCTCACTTGGACTTGCTTAAAGATGGTAGGCCTCTAGTTCTGGCATTTGCGTTGCTCACGACTGTTGAAGGCCAAAAGGTGCTGCTGCGTGAGCTGTCCGAACTGAGCTACGATCGGATAGATTTCCGTGCTGGCGAAACCCTGGACGAGCACTCATCAATTTTCCATGGTGAAAAAGGTATCTTTACGACGGTTGAAGAACGGGACAGGGCAAAGGCGTTGGCTACTGATATCGGCGCAACAATCTATAAGAATGCACCTTTGGGATATGGTTCTCAAAGCCTCAATGTGGTCTTTCCGACAACTGTACCCAACAACAGTCTTCCGCTTCTACACTCACGAGGCAAGGGAGCAGCACCTCAATGGCGCCCGCTTTTCGAAAGGCTGATAAACTGAAATAAGATGTACTTGCAATCAACTGCCTTTCTGGTGTGTTGCTTAGAAGCTGCGTCTCGGTGGGGAGGCAGTTCATCCCATTAGGTCAATGCCTCGCGACCCCTTTCTGCTTCGCAAAGCGTCATCTACTCAACGAATCTCTATCAGCCGTCAGCCTACGCACACTAATCAGCATTGTTAGTCTCCTCGACGCTATTCAGGTCGATCAGCGCATCGAACGGTTGCGCAGGCACATGAACAGTAAAACCGACGGCATTCCGAATTTTGTTCGGGGGGAAAAGCAACGTGAAGCCAACTGTTATGCTTTGCGTCTTCCCGCGGCCCTTTTTCTCAGTAATCGGATAGAGCAGCATCACTCCGGTGCGAGGTGCCTTCAATGTCTCAAATTCTTTTGAAGCATCTTCGAGTTCAGTAGGGCCTGCGATATGTCGCGCGAAGGCTCGATGAACTTTATCGTTGTAGGTGTTGAATCGCGACGACGATTGCCGCGAACGATACACCACGTGGAGTTTCTCGCCTGCCAGACGAAAGGTGGATTGAGGTGTCGATATTTTCGGGCTCAAGATTAACCACCGATCGATACCGGGGTCACCCGCCGAGCCCTCCAGAAACTCGAGCTGCAGGTGAAGCGGGTTTCCGAACTTTCTTTCCGGAGATTTATCGTCATACCATTTGTATGCCTTCAGGAAAGTGATCACCTTTTCGTTCGAAGTCTCGAAAACGAAGGCTGAGAAAGACTTTGTTGCCTTCTCATATTTTGCAGATGCATTGAAATGCGTCGGAGTACATCCCACGATCAGAGCTTGTAGCGCTTCAATGTTGTGATGCTTCGCTGTTGCGTCATTTGGTGCGTAAGTAGATTCTGACAACTCACCCCCAAAGTTGCGGAAAGTGATCCTAGCATTTCGCATCTTGTTTGGGGCCGTGGGGCGCAGCATGTGCGCTGGCACTAAAGGCGGTATCGCCGCAGGAATGATATCCGGATCCTCGGCATAGCGAGCAAGCTCGCGACGGAACATCTCCTCGTCTCGGCAGATTGCGCCGAATGCCTCGTAAAGATTAATCCGCTTTTTCGACTTCGGGCCGCCGTCAATCTCATCCGTACCGATAAACAACCGCACTAGATCCTGATATCCCTTTCGGAAGCCGAACCAGCGGCCCATCTGCATAAGTGTATCGGATGCCCCAGCACGTCGCCGATAA
Organism: Stappia sp. BW2; assembly: GCF_008107695.1. GTDB lineage: Bacteria > Pseudomonadota > Alphaproteobacteria > Rhizobiales > Stappiaceae > Roseibium. Next base: position 180,475 of record NZ_VIRG01000036.1, read on the forward strand.
TAGCTGATAGTCAGCCCCTCGACGGTATAGCCCCGCGAGAGTTTTGCGCCGCCGACGAGTATCTTCCAGACACGTTCACGATCGAAATCAGGAGTGTTCTTTTTATGCTCGGTGTTAATGATGCGGATAGCCTGTGATGGTTCTCCTATCTTTTGTAGGCATTCGGCGATAAAAGGTGTCAATTCTTCGAAGTCTGCTGGGAACGGCAGATCCCCGCCGCGTTCCTTGTAAACAGGGAGGAAGTCGCGTTTGAATAGCTCCTCGAGGCGCGGCAATCCCATGCCACCTTCATACCCAGATTTGCCATAGATGCTCTGCACTTTTCTGGCAAGATCCTTGTGGTCAGCTTGCAGCTGGGAGACGTGCACCAGCATAGTGTGGTGCTTAAACTTAAATATTGGATTTGCGTTAGCTCGGAAAAGTTTGACGGCGCCGGACAGCACATAACTGTCTATTGCTTTGCGCAAATTACTCTCGTCTTCGTCCTCACCTGTAACGCTTCGCACGAAGTCGCGCTGATTGGGACCAATGGTGCCATCAGACGGTAAATCAAGGTCATAGAAATCTGCTACACCCATATAGCCGACGGGTCGCGGCAGAGAAATGAGGAAATCTTTCGGGAAGATGTCCTCAGCGGCGCCGGGATCGATGAGTGCATTTGCTGAGGGTGTCGCGGTGAACCCAACGTATTGTGATCGTGGAAGCTGCGAAAGCAGCCCAACTATTGCCTTGTTGGTTTTCGTCCGGTCGATCACCTCACCAGACGGCGACGGTGCTGCAGTATTGATTGATGCCTGATCGCTCTCATCGTCAATGATGAGCACCGGCACTTGGTCGAGTGGTGCTCCGAGATTATCGCGAGACAATGAGCGCAAATCTGCTGCGAGTTTCTGGAGGATCGCTGGATGCTTTTTGACGACTGCAATTCGAGCGGTCGACGGGTGGAGGTTTTCTTCGGCCCAGAATGGAAGCGACATATCTTTGCGGTCGAATTTTAGCGCCTCTTTTCCGTAAGCTAAACTCTTATAATCCGTATCCGGCCCGGTGAGTCTATAGATATCGAAAGCAGACAATTCACTCGGCCGCTTTCCGTGCGATACAAATTCATCATAGTCAGGATCGGTCTGATATTCGTCCTGTAGCAGTTCGCGACCGATTAGTTCCTTATCGATCCTCCGCTGGGTTTGAGAACGAAGCACATCCAGCAAGCCCGCCATCACGATGATTAGTCTGTAGCCAGCATCCACGGCTTTCGCGATTAAGCCGGTGAAATTGGCTGTCTTTCCACTCTGAACATAGCCGACTACCAATCCTTTGGACTGGTACGCCGCCCTGGCCTTCGGGTTGGCCAGTTTCTCAACGATTCTATTGGTATTCTGATCTAGCTGGTTGACAGCGTCGTCGTCCCAGTTATTGGCCCGGAGCTGACGCTCATAAGCATTCCAATAAAAGGACCGCGCCGCACGAACTTCGGGCGTGTACCAGGGAGTATTTTTTACTGCGATCACGGTTGCTTCTTCGAGAGGGTGGAACTGTAGGCGCTCCTCGCAGAGCGCAGTCCAGTCCTTATCCAGCGAGAGTAGCTGATAGATGACCTCTCGACGGGCCTGGGAATTGCGTGGCGAGCCTTTTGCCCATTCGCCATCGGCATTGTCCCATAGCGCTAGCCGATGCCGCAATGCGCTCAACGCGTCATCTGTAGCGGGACACGTCTTGAGGTGATCGAGCAGAGTGGCGGCTTCGAAATTTTCAACATCTCGCTGTTCGGCAGCAAACTCGAGCGCACGAAAGAGCCTTTTTGGAATGTCCGTCATTCCAGCCAGGGCACTGTGTAGAATATCGAACATCATGATGCGTATACCGCCAGTGGAATAACAGCTAGAAATTGATCAGAGCCGTCAGTGACTCCGAGGTTGGTAACATCGATGTCGTAGGTAACTGAACCAATACGTTCGGTTGCATAGCTGGAAGGTAGTGCCGCAAGGCATGCTGCGGTTAATCTAGGCATACCGTCCTCGACCGTAATCAAAGCCATCTCGCTTCTGAGGCGACGCCGTCGCGTGTAGTGTGCCGCGTGACGTGCCTCATATCCCGAGGTCTGAAGCCGTGCATCATACTGTGCGATATCTGTAGCGGGCATAACAGTTTTCAAACCATCCACTAGTTCCGGAAGGCTTCGACCACCTGTGCCCGCGTCGGTGAGTTGCATCGAGATCAAGAAGAGTGTGCAGCCAGTACTCGGCTGCAACTGGTCTAGCCCGTTTATCGTGTGCACGCGTTTCGCGCTTGACGTCGTTTTCACTTCAAATTCCTGAACCCCTACGCGAAAGTCGTGCGGCTGACGATCGGGGCCAACCCATGAGGCTACCGCATCAGACGTGCCGTTCAGCAGCAACCTTTCGAGGAGCAATAGCTCGCCGAATAGACCAGCTTGGCGCTCCTCGGACAGGAGCGAGATTTCCTCGACGAGACTGTCCCACAGACCGACCGCCTGTTCGAGCCCTACATGGGGTGCCGTGCCGCTCAAGACCGCATTCGTAATTTGGGTGATCAACCGGTAGAAGCTTTCGAAAAGCCGCGGAACTGAAGTCGAAATCTCAAGCCATCTGCGCCCGTCAGTGCTGACGTCGTTCACCTCGATCTGTTCAAGCTTAGATTTCGGCGCCGCTGGGGCTTCCGTCGTCAGTTCAAATCTGGCGCCGATGCGTGAGGCAGAGGCGTCGGTAAAAATGTGAATTCCAGGCGCGGTTCGTACAGTCAACCGGTGCGGCAGTCCTGGTTCGACATAGTTGCTCAGCATGTCCTCCCAGGGCGGAAGCATCGAAACTTCGGTTGTCATTTATATGCCTATTGCTTCGAGGAGCAGCGCATTGCACGCTTTGAGGTACGCGTTACGTTTCGCTGAAAACCGAAATCGCTCGAAATCGTCCTTAAACAGAAGAAATATCAGTATCTTGATGATCGGAGCGTCTGTGGCGGACGCGGAGGCCTCACCCAAGATCTCGCGACGATAGTTTTTGTTGAGCAAAACACGGGTTTCTGCGAGGTCCAGGCGAAATAATTCTTCCTGATCCAACACTTGCCAAACAAAATCCAGTTCCTGATGCGGCCCACTGCTGGCTAAAATTTTCTGGGCAGTTCGTCGCACTGGCATTGGAATGCCTTGACCAGGTACTAATGGGACGTTTTTCGGCGCCTTGTTCGCTCGTCGGGCGGAAGTGCAAACCTTGCGCGCCTCCTCTAGGTATTCCTCGAATGTAATGCCATCGCCTTGGGCACCGAGAAACGCCTGCTCTTGCGCAGCGGTCACCTGCAACGCTGATTTCTGCACGTTCATTTCCAATCCGCCTGGCGGGAGTTCGATGCTTACCCGAGCAAGCGCTAGATCGTTATCCGGCTCGTTGCGGACAACGCCGTTCCACCCGCCCGCCTGAATAATGCGGTGGTTGCGATAAAAGTAGAACCCCTGCCATCGAAGGCCGCTTTTGGCACCCAGCAGATATCCGTCCGCGAGCGATCCCGCTGGCCAGATATGCGCTTCCATATTTAGCGTGCCAACGCCTGGCAGTTCGGTGATCAGCTTCTTCGGCCAGCCTTCCGATCCCGAGCGGCGATAGTCAAACGGGTCGCGAGGTTTAACCGTTCGTGGCAGGGCAAGGCTGCGACGCTCGTGCTTTACCACAATCGTTAGGATCAGCGAGCCCGCGGTTAAGAAGCGATGGAACACAAGGCCAAGATGCGCTTCGATGATGGCCACTTCGTTGGCGAGAAACTCGTCAAGATCGTGATCACCGCTTCCGACGGCAAGCCGCGTCAACCTGTCCCACACGACAATAGTACCAGTCACGGGTCGCTTTGCTGGAATACAGAGTCTACGAAACTCAGCTTCAGAGGCGGCGCTCTCCAAAAGTTCGCACTTCCAGTCTTTGCCGATCTGCTCGACGGACCAGCGCGCTGCCGCAGTGGTGCCGGCTTTACGGGAGATGACGGTCAAAGTTTCGCACTGACTAAATGATGCCGATTTTAGTCCCAAACCGAATGCACCAAGATCGTTCGGATTGTGATCGGTACGTGCTGCGAATTGCATACCAATCCGCAGTTCCGCATCGCTCATGCCTCGTCCATCGTCTGCGATAGTCACCGAGGTAACCTCGTCATCGCTCCGGTATATTGTGATTTCCGCTCTGCTCGCGCCCGCATCAATCGAATTGTCGATCAGGTCCGCCAACGCGTCAGAAAGGTCATATCCGATCCTCGACAATGCTCGGATGGTACCATCCCCTTCCGGGGGGAGATTGGTGCTGTCGACAGCCTTCAAACCTTCAAGCATTTCCTCCCCCTAACCGGATGCAATCGTCTACCAATACGTCGAACAATTGAGCAACACGGTAGCGATGGGCGGTCACATGCTGTATTCAAGTGATCATGACTCCGCGCGTAAAGAACTACGATATAGAATCGCTCCATTCCAGACTAATCGAAGTGCTGAGCGATTTGCCTAATCGACTAAAGCATGGCTCGGTCGGAGAGCAGGTCGGTGAGCTGGTGCAGGTACACCATATCCTAAGGGATCTCGGTGCATCCATCGGTGCATCGCTCGCGCCGGACGACTCGGACTCAGGGCGCGCTCGTATGATTGCTTATTTACGTGTGCAAACTGGACGTATCGTTCACACTGATGAGTTAATGGTTGTCTCCGGCATTGGCGACTATCCACGCCGCATTCGCGAAGCTCGAGCAGACCATGGTTGGCCGATCATATCTGGAATGGCGGTTCGCGACCTTCGAACCTTGAGTGCGTCTCGGGACGTTTTGAAACGTGTGCCGGGCGGCATGGCGACTGACGAATATATTCTGTTGGAGGACCGTAGAGATGCTCTAGCACCCACGCGATGGAGCGCCACCAAGATTATGCGGACGTCAAAGGAACCTGTGCGAAATCTGGTGCGAGAATACTTCGAACGTTTCCCTAACCAGCGGATCACAGCCGAGGAACTTCGCTATCTCGTTGGTAACAAATCCACGTGGACGCTCGGTGTCGCGGAAATGGCGGCGAGCGGCTGCATGATCAGGGGCGCTGATCTAACCGCCGCCGATGTACCCCCAGGTATTTTTTTATTGGAGACTTGATGCCTAGTTTTTTGACCGCCATTAATCTACATTCTGTCCCGTAAATCGAAGAAAAGGCAGTCAGATTTTTACATGGCCTATTGCCTTATTGACCTGTTTTGCGGTGCTGGTGGCATGTCGCTTGGCTTTCGCAGCGAGGGTATAGAACCGCTCCTGGCAGTCGATAACGATGCGTCTGCGGTTAGAACGCATGAACTTAATTTTTCCGGCCAAGCATATTGCGGCGACATAGATGCGTGGTTGAAAACAGCCGAAATCCCAGAGGCTGACGTAGTGATTGGTGGGCCGCCTTGTCAAGGATTTAGTTTGCTCAACAAGAAGCGTGACGGCGATAGTCGGCGTGCTTTGTGGGAACCTTATCTTGAGATCGCCCATCGTTCCAATGCGCGTGTGTTCGTGATGGAGAACGTTGCCGAACTGCTTCGTTCACCCGAACTCGTCGCGATTCGAGCAAGGGCGGCTGAATATGGCTTCCTAACCAAGGCGGCGATCGTAAACGCGGCGGACTATGGCGCGCCTCAAAACCGAAAGCGGACTATCGTCGTCGGTTGGCGTCGTGTCGCCGAGCCACATTTTCCGCCACGTCCTACCCACGCTGACCCAAGTAAGAAGCTGAATCTGCCCCCTTGGCGCACGGTCAAGGAAGCCATCGGTGATCTACCAGAACCGGTCGGTACCGAGATCGGCGTCGGCTCCCCAATCGATCTGCACTTTGGTCGCCGTCCGACCGAACTCAGTATCGCGCGATATAAAGCCGTTCCGAAGGGGGGAAATCGCTTCGACCTTCAGCGTAACGCGCCAAATCTGACTCCAGATTGCTGGGTGAGGAAAACATCCGGTGGTACCGATCTGTTCGGTAGGCTCTGGTGGGATCGGCCGTCGGTTACCATCCGCACAGAATTCTTCAAACCTGAGAAAGGCCGCTATTTGCATCCCGAACAGCACCGTCCGATCACACATCGGGAAGCCGCGCGGTTGATGGGGTTCCCAGACGATTTTCGGTTCAGCGGCAATAAGACTGAAATTGCGCGTCAAATCGGTAACGCCGTGCCTCCTCCACTTGCTGCAGAACTTGGGCGTATGGTGGTGCGCATGTTGAAGCCGATGAAATTGACAGCCTGACCTCTCGGGCAGTCGGAGGGATTGTGGACAAGCTCGACCCTGAACGCCGCAGTCAGAATATGGCCCGCGTTCACGGTAAAAACACAGAGCCAGAAATGCGAGTGCGTCGTATCGCGCATCGGATAGGCCTTCGTTTCCGGTTACACCGCGCTGATCTGCCGGGTCGGCCAGATTTGGTGTTTCCGCGCTATCGTTTAGCCGTATTCGTGCACGGGTGCTTCTGGCATCGTCACACCGATTGTAGCCGCGCCTCAATGCCTGCGACGCGTCGGGAATTCTGGAAAGCGAAATTCGAGGCAAATGTTGCGCGGGATCGGACGCAGCAGGCTGCACTTTTGGCTTTGGGCTGGACCGTACTCGTCCTGTGGGAATGTGAGCTTAAGGACGAGAGCAGTATCGAAAAGAGGTTACGTGCGGCGATCGATAGGTTGTGTCCATCTAACTGACAAATATATCTCTATGCGTTTCTTGCCTTTCCTCTCTAGTCCAACCAAGCGGCCGACGCGCAGCTTATTTCGCAGACTCAACGAGCGTCTGTTTCATCGATTTTCAAACTGAAACCCGCCAATCCGCTTGCGGCTCATTCACGTCATTGGCTAGGGCGCGAGTATTTACTGCCTTTGCGCAATGCTAACGTTCCAGCGCAGTCTGGCGTCGCGTCTTCATCGCTCTTGACGCAGAATGGCCTTGATTTCGCCCGAGGCCTTGCGAAGCTCTTCCACCGATCTGCCTGAGGAGTCCTGCGCATTGAGCAAGTCGAGCAAAGCCTCGTCGAAGGCCCGCTGCGAGCTGATGGACCTGTCGAGCAACGTTTCGAGTTCGGTCAGCCGTTCTTCCAGCAAGCCGGTCGAGCGCCTTTCCAAATGCTCCAGCTGAGCGGTCGAATGCTCGAAGGCGTTGGTCAAGCGTTCGACCATGCTCAGCAATCCGCGCTCGAGCGGCGTCAGCGTTTGTTGGGATGGCAGGTTCGGTGCTGAGGGATTGGTGTCTGTCATGGGGCTCTACTCGGTTAGTTGGCAAGAGAATTGTCCGGCTGCGTCCCGGCAACGCTGGTATGTCCCGGTTTTCGTGTCGAAGATCAGGATCGGAAATTCTGTGTAGGTCGTCTGATTGAAGGCCGAGGTAATCAGAGCCCATCTCAGCTGATGGTTCAGGAACAGGACCCCGCCAAGCGTCAGGACGGCTGACATCAGGGCCGCCGCTGACAGTTTCAGAAGGCGGTTCTTCGTGGCCAATCTCTCTTTTTCCGCCATGCTGATTTTCAGCTGATGGATCTGATCCTCGCTCGACCTCAAATGCCTTTCTAAGGTCGCGTTCAGTTTCTCCTGAGACGAGCGGATATCTTTGCTGATTGTAGAGCCTGCGCTTTTCAACATGCGCTCGATATTCGTCTCGGAGGTCTGAAAGGCTTCGAGCAGCGAGGCGTTCTGATCCTCCTGGCGCGCCTGCTCGATGTTCTCGCTCAGCCGCTCTCTGAGCGGTCTTCTCTCTGGTCCAATCTGCATGGAAAATGTCTCCCTTGAGCCGCCAGCGGGTGTCGCTGTCGGGGTCTTTGACTGTGATATAGGTTTTGCCCTGGCGGGGCAGTTCGAATCCGGCAGCCTCGAGCGCGGCGACCATGTCCGGCCGGGATGAGATGCGACCGGCGACGATCAGGTCTTCCAGCCAGTTCTGGATGTCCTCGCGGCCCTGGGCCCGAAGTTTCTTTTCCGGAAGCTGCTTGGTGTCCTGCGACCGGGCCGGATCTTGCGGGTCGGCCCAGCCATGCTCCTTGTTGAGCATGTCACGCAGGCTATCCATGGCTTTCTGGTAGCCAGGCGGAGCGATGTTCAGGCTTTTGCCTGACGTGAGCTCCATGCGAGGGGTGCAGAAATGCAGTTCCACGCGGCCTTCATGGCTGTGCCGGACCCAGAGCATGTCGACCTGGTCGCGGTCCAGACCGGCAAAGGCAAGCTCGTCGAAGGCATCCATGACGGCCTGCTGCTGCTCTTCCGTCGGATCGTCGTCTTTGTCGAAGCTGATCACACCCGCCCGGTACGTCCAGGCGTGCGGGCAAGCATCGATCAGGGCACGGGTGTGGTCCGGGGCGCCCGCCAAGACCTCCGGCAACGGATCGCGGCTCTTCATCAGCGGGACGCCAGCATCGTCGCGGATGAGATCGCGATTGGCGTCGTAGGCGAGCACATGAGAGGCAATCAGGTAATCGACCGGCGCCGTGCCGCCACCCTTGCCACTGCCGAACAGCTTAATCAGCATGATCTGCGTCCCGCCGTGTGTGGTTGGCAAGAAGGGCCGACATCTGGCGCTCGATGCCGATCAACTCGGCAAGCAGCTGCAGTCCGTCGAGCTGACGCATGTCGCCAGCCGCCTGGGCGGCATTCACGGCGCGTGCGATCTGGTTCAGGTTGGTACCGATGCGACTGAGCGCCGTCACAAGCTGCGGATCGGCCTGCGGCGTGGCACGACGGCGAGGCGCTTTGATCTGCCCCAAGGCTCCGCGCAACAGCTCCGAAACGGAGATTTTGTCCGCGGCCGCACGTTGCTTGAGATATCTCTTTTCCTCCGTCGTACAGCGCATAACAACCGTCTCGTCGAGACGGGCCGTTTGCGGTCCGGAGGGGTTCGAAGGGGAGGCCTGCCGCCCCTCGCAAGGTCCTGTGTCGTATGACACGGGTCGCCTTGCTCTCGTCAGATCCGCCGCAGTCATGCCGCTTGCCTATAGGCTGCCTGAGAGGTCGTTTGGTGTGGGATTGCCGGCAGTCTGTTCAGGAAATACGACAGGCAATCCTGTTCTTTGTCCGAGCCATCTTCCGGTGGCCATCGTCCTGGAAGCTGGTATCCGGACGAGCCGTTGACGCTGGTTGCGAGATCGAACAGGGCCAGGTCGGGCAGGGTCTTTTCGGCCAGCCAGGCGTTCCACTCATCGACCTGCCGGGTTTGAGCTGTTGGAAGCACGACGATGGGAATGGAACGGCGGGAAGCGGCCTTCGCGCGCGCCTCACGCGCGTTAGATTTTTTATTTTTTTCTTTCTCTAAGTTTGGTGGACAGATTTGACCGCCTTTGCCGGACACATCTGACCGCTTTTCAGGACAGATCTGTCCGCCTTCTGACGGGGTAAGGGAGACAGATTTGTCCGTCTTTTCTCGAAGCTCGGAGGCCTTTAGGATCGATGCGTCGGTGGGGCAATACTCCGTATTGTGCCCGACGCCATTCCCGCGTTGAACGCCAAGCCAGCCACCTTCTTCCAGATCGCGGATGGCACGCTGGATGGATTTGACACTCTTGCCGGTTGCTTCGGCAATGGTCTTGTAGGACGGCCACGCCTTCTCGGTGTGGCCGTTCACATGTGCGGTCACGATATAGAGGGCAACGCACTTCGCATTGTCGTTGATATTGGCATCACAGCTCAGCAGACGCAGCCACTGAAGCTTCACTTCCCGGAATGGACGGCGCTCAGCCATGTGCGCCTCCCTGGAATGATGTCGCTACCCGCAGATGAACTGTGGTCGTGGCCAGGGAGAAAACGCGAACAAAAGTCGTTTCTCGTACATACTGCGAACAATGCCCGTTTCGAGCAACACGCAGACTTCTATAAGTTTTTGAATTTGCTTCAGATTTTTGGCGCACCCGACAGGATTCGAACCTGTGACCTCTGCCTTCGGAGGGCAGCGCTCTATCCAGCTGAGCTACGGGTGCTCGTCGCGGCGCGGGATTTGCGCGGCGGATAGAGGGGTCTGATACAAGATCCGGCGATCCGGGGCAATTGCTTTTTGAGATTTTGGACAAGATATCGGCGTGGCTGTACTGCCAGATGAAAGTGGGCGCTTTGCTTGCTTGAGGCGGCTTTGATGTGTGTGAAGTGCCGACAAAGCTCCAAGAAAATCTTGGCGGGCGACTCGACGCAAACGGCAGGGCTGAAATGTCGGAGGGGTCTGGAAGCTGGAAAAAAATGTCCGGTGCGGTGATAGGGCGGCGGGGGTCGTGCGTAGGAAGGTCGATGACCTGAGTTTTGCAGAGACCGATGACCAAGACAGATAAATGCCGATCGCTGGTTCTTGTGCTGGGGGACCAGTTGAGCATGGACCTCTCCAGTTTGAAGCGGGCAGACCCGGACCGCGACAGGGTGTTGATGGCTGAGGTGATGACGGAAGCCACCTATGTACGCCATCACAAGAAGAAGATTGCCTTCCTGTTCTCGGCCATGCGCCATTTCGCCGAAGAGCTTCGGCAGGACGGATGGACGGTTGATTACGTCAAGCTGGACGACCCGGACAACACTGGCAGTTTCAAAGGGGAGGTGGAGCGCGCGTGTGGCCGCCTGCAGCCGGAGCAGCTACTGGTCACCGAGCCCGGTGAATGGCGGGTGCTGGAGGACATGCGCTCGTGGTCGGATGCCTTCGGCCTGCCGGTGGAGGTCCTCACGGATACGCGGTTTTTTTCAACGGTCGCGGATTTCCGGGCCTGGGCGGATGGGCGCAAGCAATTGCGCATGGAATATTTCTATCGGGAAATGCGCCGTTCGACCGGCTTGCTGATGGACGGCGACAAACCGGCGGGTGGCAAGTGGAATTATGATGCCGACAACCGCAAACCGGCAAAGCCGGACCTTTTCATGCCCGAGCCGAAACACTTCAAGCCCGACGCGACCACGCGGGAGGTGTTGGATATGGTCGGCGAGCGGTTTTCAGAGCATATCGGCGACCTGGAGCCATTCTGGTTTGCGGTGACCCGCAAGGACGCCGAGAAAGCCTGCGATCATTTCCTGGAGGAGGCTCTGGCTGATTTCGGAACCTATCAGGACGCCATGCTGCGGGACCGGAAGTTCCTGTTCCACTCTGTGCTGTCGGCCTATCTGAATGCTGGCCTGCTGGACGCCAAGGTGCTGTGCCGGAAGGTGGAGGCGGCCTGGCAGGCGGACAAGATTCCGCTCAACGCGGCCGAAGGGTTCATCCGGCAGATTCTTGGCTGGCGCGAATATGTGCGTGGTATCTACTGGCTGAAGATGCCGCACTACGTCGACAGCAATGCGCTTGGCGCAGACCAGCCGTTGCCGGACTTCTACTGGACGGGCAAGACCCGCATGCGCTGCCTTGCCGAGGCCATTGGTCAGACGCTGGAAGAGGCCTATGCCCACCACATTCAAAGACTGATGGTGACCGGCAACTTTGCGCTGCTGACGGGCGTCAGGCCGAAGGACGTGCATGAATGGTATCTGATGGTCTACGCGGACGCCTATGAATGGGTTGAAGCTCCCAACACCATCGGCATGAGCCAGTTTGCCGACGGCGGTCTGCTCGGCTCGAAGCCTTATGTGTCAAGCGGCAACTACATCGATAACATGTCGGACTATTGCGGCACCTGCTCCTATGACGTCCGTCAGAAGACAGGGGCGGAGGCGTGCCCGTTCAACGCGCTCTACTGGGACTTTCTGGATCGCAACAGCAAGACACTGCGCGGCAATCCGCGCCTGGCTCAGCCCTATGCGTCCTGGGACAGAATGAAGACAGACCGGCAAGAGGCCCTGAAGGAAAGCGCGGCAGATTTTCGCAAGCGCCTCTTTGATGGGGAAGAAGTCTGAAGGTTTCTTCCCATGTCAGGACCGGCGAAGCGCTCTGGAGCGCGGCTTTCTGCCGTTTGTCGGGCCAAGGCCGGTGTCACAAAAAAAACGCGCAGTCGTGAGACTGCGCGAATAAAGTTACTGTGCACGTGGCCCCATCGACCACGGCGGCAACTCTAGCGGCATCTCTTGGGATTGTCATTACCGTAAAATATTTTATTTTTTGATTCACTGTAATGCGACTGATCGTTATTCATACTGAGTTAAATATGAAACAATTTGCAGCTTAAATTAATTTATTAATTTCAGCACCTTAATGTTGTCGTACATTTAAAAAATGCCGTCGCTTCAAAGCAACGGCATTTAGAGCGCAGGAATGTTATCGGCAAATTTGCTTATAATTGGAGGAAATTTTTCCTGATTTGCTGGAAACTTTGACGCGCGTAATGCCTTTTCGAACAAAGCCGAGCTCTTTTGCTGCGGCCCAGGTCACATCTATAACGCGCCCTTTGGCATAAGGGCCCCGGTCATTGATCCGGACGGTGACGGTCTTGCCGTTGGCAAGGTTGGTGACGTTCACCAGCGTTCCGAAAGGCAGGCTTCTGTGTGCGGCAGTAAGCTGGTTCGGGTTGGCGCGTTCCCCGCTGGCGGTGGTGCCCCCGAGTTTGTACCAGGATGCTTTTCCGCATTGCTGATAGGCACCGGCCTGAGCACTGGTGAGAGCACCAGCTGCCAGAAGCAAAACACCGCTCAGCGCGACGCGCGATACGTGCCGTGCGAGAACACTTCTCTTCATGATTGTCCCCCTGGAGCCCTTCAAGCCGCCCCGATAGATCGTGAACACAATTTTGAGTCACAGCCAATAACATTCCGTAGCGGCGCCTTTAAGCCGTGACAATGATCAAAATGTGGCAGATTTTCTGGACGAATTCGGCATTAGTATAAATTTATAACAAGATTTTAATTACATTTAAAATTTCAAGATTAACATTTCATTTACTATAAAAATCCTAAGAGTTGTGGGTTGTTTTTCTGCATCAATTTTAAATACTGAACTGTGTTAGTAATTTTTCATAGCGACGGCGCAAGTGTATTGATTAGCGCCAACCTGACGAATAATTTTGAAAGGGCGGTCTGGTGCAGGTCAGCCATCGGTTCTTGAGTGACCGGCTGGAACAATCCGGTCGTGCACGAAACAATACTCTTACAGGCTTCCACACGTCCTTGCTGGAGGTGCTCCCTCATGCTGCGGCCTATGTCACGAAGGATGGCAGCTTCCTGGTTCATAATCAGCAAATGAAGGCGCTTTGTGCGGCAAAAGGTGTCTCGCCGGTTCCTCTCAGCTTGCCCGCACTTCTTTCAGAAAAATGCTGGCGGCGGTGCGAACCGGTTCTGTCAGCGGCGTTCGGCGGTATCCCGGCACAGGCAAGCGGTGCGATCCTCATGCAATCGGGGGAAACTTTCTGCCACCACATGATCTGCACATCCTTTGTTTCACTGCCGGGTGAACGTCAGGCCGTTCTGGTTCAGTTCGAACTGGAGCAAAACCGGGAGGACGAGATGGTCGTGATGTCCGAACCGGTAAACAACGCCGCGTTCTCCGGAAAGGAAGAACCTGGCTTTGATCTCATGGAACATTTTCCGGACGATGTTCTGGTGTTTGGTGCCTCTGAAAGTGTCGAGGCAAGAGCTGAAAAACTTCTGCAACTGATCGGCAGTGATTACGATGCCAACTTACTGGCCGAAGCCTTGGCAAGTCTGGAAGGCGGACTGCCACAAACCCTCTATATTCCTGAAAACAGGAGTTTTCAGTCCGCAGGCCGTGCCGCGGACCGTCAGATGTGCGAAGTGCGGGTCGTCCCCATTCCCGGCGCGGGGCAAGAGCAATTGGGCAACCGCGCGTCCATGGCTGTCATTCGGCGCAATGTTGATTGCCCTCAGGAAACCGCGGAAAACAGGCGTCTGGCCTATCTCGATCCGTTGACGGGGCTGGAGAACCGCCGGGCTTTCACCAGGGCGCTAAAGCGTGAACTGAAGCGGCTGGCAACCGACACGGAAACGGGCCTGGCCGTTCTTTATATCGATCTCGACGAATTCAAGAAGGTCAACGATCTTGGCGGTCACGATGCGGGCGACGATATGCTTTTGCGTGTTGCGGCCTGCCTGCGCCTGACTTTGGGCGAATTCGGCACCGCCGCCAGGATCGGCGGCGACGAATTTGCGGGCATGGTGCCGGTCGCCAGTGAGGAAGCCGCCCTCGATATTGCCGAAGAAATTCTCGGTGCTTTTGACCGCATCCGCCTAGAGGTCGGGGACCGTGTGTTCACCATCGGCGGATCCATTGGGGTCGCCTATCTCGGTGGTGGCATCAAATTGCGCGAAACCGATGCGGCAGCTCTTCTGGGCCTGGCCGATCGGGCCTGTCTGCGCGGCAAGCGATTTGGAGGCCGTTCGGTGCAGGTTCACGCGGTCCAGCCACAGGATTTCGAAGGCGTGGGCGGCGAACTGGTCGATCTGCCCGAGCCGGGCAGTTTCCGCGGCAATGAGTTGACCCTCTATGCAATGCCGATTGTCTGCCTCAAGCGCGGCAAGCCTTGGGGATCGGAGATTCTGTTGCGTCTCAAGGGCGACCGGGCGCGGGGCCTGTCTTCGCGGGCCTGGATTTCGGCCGCCGAACGCTCCGGTTTCATTGCGAAAGTGGATGCCTGGACCCTGGACAAGGTGCTGGATGCGGCTGAGCGGAATTCAGACCGCAGCATTCTGACGATGAACGTATCGGCGGAATCGGCCCGCGACCCGAATTTCCGCGACGGTCTCTACCAGCGTCTGTCGGTCAATCCGCTGCTGGCGGCCAAGCTTTGCCTTGAGATCGCGGAGAAGGATTTTCTGCGCGAACCTGCCAGCGTGCAGGCGTTTTTCCGGTTCGTGAATGAACTTGGCTGCCAGACCGCCATCGACGATTTTGCCGGACATTGGCCAGTGCTGTCCCGGTTGACCGGCCTGCGCGTCGATTGGCTGAAGCTTGAATCGAGCCTGACCCAGCAGGTTGTGGAAGAGCCGGCGAAGGCCGCCATCTTGAACGGCCTGGTCCGTGCAGCGCATGAACTCGGCATCAAGGTGATCGCCAAGCACGTGGAAACATCTGAAGAAGCAAGATTGCTGTGCGAATTGGACATCGAAGCGGCGCAGGGCTTTTTCTTCGGCCGTCCGGAGCCTTGGCCAGGCGCCTGATCGACGCTCGGTGCGCACAAAAAAGAGCGACGCCTGGCGCCGCTCTTTTTGTTTGTCTTTTCGGTAACTTAGATGTCGAGATTGGCGACGGCCAGCGCGTTTTCCTGAATGAATTCGCGCCGTGGATCGACCTCGTCACCCATCAGCTTGGTGAAGATATCGTCGGCGTCGTCCGCCTCGCGCACTTTCACCTGCAGCAGGGAGCGGACATTCGGGTCGAGCGTCGTTTCCCAGAGCTGCTCCGGGTTCATCTCGCCAAGACCTTTATAGCGCTGAAGCGAAATGCCCTTCTGGCCGGCAGCGTAGATCTGCGCCAGCAGGGTCCTCGGGCCACGTATCTCCGTGGAGATATCCTTGCGCCGCAAGACGGCGGCCTTGCCGTAGATTTCGTTCAGATGGTCGGCGTGCGCGGCCAGTCGGCGCGCGTCTGTGGACCCCAGCAAAGCGGCATCGATCATGGCGGCTTCCTGCACGCCGCGCACCATCCGCTTGAACACCAGGCTGCCGTCGTCCTGCGCTTCGCCGGTCCAGCCCCGTTCGAATTCGTCAGCCAGAATATCCATGCGCCGGGCGATATAGGCGGCGGCTTCTTCGGCTTTGCCCTTGTCGTCGAGCATTTCCGGTGTCAGCGCACCGGCAATCGCTGCCTGCTCGACCACATCCCGGTTGTAGCGCGAATGCAATCCGTCGAAGATGTCGGAAATCGCACGGGCGGTCTCGGCCACCGCACGAAGGTCCTCGCCAGTGCGCACTTCGCCGTTGGCAAGCGTCAGGGAGGCTTCGTCGAGGCCCTGGCCGATCAGATAATCTTCCAGCGCCTTCTGGTCCTTCAGATACTGCTCTGACTGGCCGCGCTTGACCTTGTAGAGCGGCGGTTGCGCGATATAGATGTAGCCGTTCTCGATCAGCTGCGGCATCTGGCGGAAGAAGAAGGTCAGCAGCAGGGTTCGAATGTGCGCACCGTCCACGTCAGCATCGGTCATGATGATGATCTTGTGGTAGCGCAATTTCTCGACGTTGAATTCCTCCTTGCCGATCCCGGTGCCGAGCGCCGTGATCAGCGTTCCGATTTCGTTGGAGGACAGCATCTTGTCGAAGCGGGCACGTTCCACGTTGAGAATCTTGCCGCGCAGAGGCAGCACAGCCTGGTTTTCCCGGTGACGGCCCTGTTTGGCAGAGCCACCTGCGGAATCACCCTCCACCAGGAAGAGTTCGGCTTTGGAAGCATCGCGCTCCTGACAGTCGGCAAGCTTGCCGGGCAGGGAGGCGATGTCGAGAGCGCCCTTTCGGCGGGTCAGCTCGCGCGCTTTGCGCGCAGCTTCTCGCGCGGAGGCCGCTTCCACCACCTTGGAGACGATCGTCTTGGCCGGGGCGGGGTTCTCCTCAAGCCATTCGCTCAGGATTTGCGAAATCAGGTTCTCAACGACCGGACGCACTTCCGAGGAAACCAGCTTGTCCTTGGTCTGGGACGAGAACTTGGGATCCGGCACCTTGACGGAAAGAACGCAGGTCAGGCCTTCGCGGCAGTCATCGCCGGAAAGGTTCACCTTTTCCTTTTTCATCAGGCCGGTCGCTTCCGCATAACCGGTCACCTGCCGGGTCAGCGCCGCCCGGAAACCGGCAAGGTGGGTGCCGCCGTCGCGCTGCGGAATGTTGTTGGTGAAGCAGAGTACATGCTCATGATAGCTGTCGTTCCACCACATGGCGGCTTCGACGGTGATGCCGTCGCGCTCGGCCCGCATGTTGATCGGTGCTTCGATCAAGGGGTGCTTGGCGCGGTCCAGATACCGCACGAAGGCTTCCAGGCCACCTTCGTAGAACAGCTCCTCGACATTGTCCTCAACACCGCGTTTGTCGGTCAGGATGATGCGGACGCCGGAGTTCAGGAAGGCCAGTTCGCGCAGACGGTGTTCCAGGGTGCCGAAATCGAACTCGGTCTTGGTGAAGGTCTCCGTGGACGGCAGAAAGGTAACCTCGGTTCCTTTCCGGCCATTGGCAGGTCCGACCACTTTCAGCGGTGCCTGGGCATCACCATGGGCAAAGGTCATGGCGTGTTCGTTGCCGTTGCGCCAGATGCGCAGTTCCAGCTTGGTCGACAGGGCGTTGACCACGGAAACGCCCACACCGTGCAGGCCACCGGAAACCTTGTAGGAATTCTGGTCGAACTTACCGCCAGCGTGCAGCTGGGTCATGATGACCTCTGCGGCCGACACGCCTTCTTCCGTGTGCACATCGGTCGGAATGCCGCGGCCGTTGTCGGATACGGTGACCGATCCGTCCGGATTCAGGGTCACCGTCACGTGGTCGGCATGACCGGCAAGTGCTTCGTCGATGGCGTTGTCGACCACCTCATACACCATGTGGTGCAGACCGGAGCCGTCATCGGTGTCGCCGATATACATGCCGGGCCGCTTGCGCACGGCATCGAGACCCTTGAGGACCTTGATGCTGTCGGCGCCATATTCGGCACCGCTATTGGTTTCGGGGGTCGGGCTGCTGTCGGGCGTGGACGTGTCGCTCATGCGAATCAATCACCAATCGATTTTTCTTTTCCATCCCCGTTATACGGGGTTCCGGCGGGGGTTCAACCACGTGCCGGCCATAGGCCAGCCAGCGAAGGAATTCTGGTGGAAAACCATAAGATTCCGGCGGATTTAAGGGGCCTTGCTCCGCTCGAGCAGGCGTCCCTGGTGCTCCCTGATCTCAAACACTTCCGCTTCCGCTGGCAAAGCTTCGAAGAGGGCCTCGTCCGTGCCGGTCATGAAAACCTGTCCGCCAAGGGAATCCAGCTTCGAAAACAGGGCCGACCGCCGGTCGGGATCAAGATGCGCCGCCACTTCATCGAGCAGCAGAAGGGGCGTCATTCCCGACACCTTTGCCGTCAGTTCGGCATGGGCCAGGATGAGCCCGATCAGCAGGGCCTTCTGTTCGCCGGTGGAGGATTGCGACGCCGGCATGGCCTTGGCCGCGTGCAGAACGGTGAGGTCGCTCAAGTGCGGACCGTTGAGCGTGCGCCCGGCCGCGCGGTCACGCCCGCGGCCGTCCTGCAGCATCTGGCGGTAGCGGTCTTCCCGGTCGGAGGCGCTCAGACCCGCGGTCTCCGCCTCGAAGGCGCCTTCCAGGCTGACGGTGGCATGGGGAAACGGCAGATCCTGTGCGGCCTGTCCGGCAATCATGCGGCTGAGCAGGTCAACGGTTTCCGTTCTGGCAATGGAGACGGCGGTCCCGAGTTCCGCCACCTGCTGTTCCAGCGCGCTCAAATAGGCATCGGAGCCGCCCTGGTCGAGAAGCCGGTTGCGTTGCCGGAGAGCGTTTTCAAAGTCGCTCACCCGGCGTCCGTGGGTCGGGTCGATCGCCAGTGTCAGGCGGTCGAGAAAGCGGCGCCGGTCGGAGCCGGGGCCGGTGAACAGCCCGTCCATCGACGGCACCAGCCAGAGCACCCGCATATAGTCGAGCAGACTTTCCGAGCCGCGAACCTCCTCGCCGTCGATACGCACCTTGCGCCCGGACGTCCCGGCCACGAGACCGGTTCCAATCCTGGTTTCAAACCCGTCCAGTTGCACCGTTGCGGCAACGCTCCAGCTGCCATCGCCACCTTTCAGGGCAATGTCGGCAAGCGCTGTCCGGCGCAGGCCGCGGCCGGCGGTCAGAAACGATATGGCTTCCAGGATATTGGTCTTGCCGGCGCCGTTGGGCCCGACAAAGGCGACCATCTTGGCCGTCATCGGCAGCGTCAGGGCGCTGTAGTTGCGGAAGCCGGTCAATGACAGACGGGTCAGCTGCGCTGTCCGGTATTCTGTCATGACCCCACTTCCGCTACAGTTTGGGCGTGCCGCTGAACTCAGACGCGCATCGGCATGAGAACGAACAGGCAGTCGTCAACCGTGTTGTCCTGAATGAGGGTCGGAGAGCCGCTGTCCGCCAGACGGAACAGAGCCGTATCACTCGACAGCTGGTTGGCAATATCGAGCAGGTAGCGGGAGTTGAAGCCGATTTCCAAAGGCTCGGCATCATATTCGACGGCCACTTCTTCGGTCGCGCTACCGGAATCCGGGTTGTTCACCGTCAGCACCAGGCGGCCTTCGGTCAAGGACAGCTTCACGGCGCGGCCGCGCTCGGAGGAGATCGTCGACACGCGGTCGACGGCTTCCTTGAACTCGTCGCGGTCGACGCGCATTTCCTTGTCGTTGTTCTGCGGGATCACGCGGCCGTAGTCCGGGAAGGTGCCGTCAATCAGCTTCGACGTCAGGATAACGGAGCCGGTCGTGAGGCGGATCTTGGTGTCGGAAAGCTCGATCTGGACATTGGCTTCCGGCGTCTCGAGCAACTTCTGGATTTCGCCAACTGTCTTGCGCGGCACGATGATGCCGGGCATGCCTGCCGAACCGGACGGTGCGGGCACTTCGGCCTGCGCCAGACGGTGACCGTCGGTCGCGACCGCGCGGAACTGTAAGCCGGATCCCGCATCCACCGTGTGCAGGTAGATGCCGTTCAGGTAATAGCGGGTCTCTTCGGTCGAAATCGCGAACTGGGTCGCGTCGATCAGCTTGCGGATATCGGCGCCGGTCAATGCGAAGCCGTGGCTGAAATCGCCTGCGGTCAGATCCGGGAAGTCTGTTTCCGGCAGCATCTGCAGGGTGAACTTCGAGCGGCCTGCGCGAATTTCGAGTGTGGCGTTGTCGCTGGTGGTTTCAAGAACCACCTGCGAGCCTTCCGGCAGCTTGCGCACGATGTCGTAGAACATATGGGCCGGAACGGTGGTCGCACCCGGCAGTTCGATCATGGCCGGCACGCTCTCGACGATTTCCAGGTCGAGATCCGTTGCCTTCAGATTGAGCGCGCCGCCATCGGCGCGCAGAAGAACGTTCGACAGGATCGGAATGGTATTCCGGCGTTCGACGACGCGGTGAACATGGGTCAAGGACTTGAGGAGGTCGGTCCGCTCGAGGGTCGCTTTCATACTCTCGTTCCGTACTCATGAAACGCCTGGCTGAGCTGCCGGGCTGATTGAATATTCTTGGCTCCGGTGAGGAGCGGGGTGGACGACACTGCCCTTAACCGGCTGCAAAAGCAAGAGGGCGTTCAGCCAGAACGCCCCCAATTTTGGTAGAAAATCGTGTATTTTAATCTTGCTTCGCCGCGGGCCGGGAAGAGGCCGGTGGATGCCCGATTGAAATCGCCGGGCACCCACGATAGACCTGTTTCCGAAGCGCTCCGCCTCAGGCGTCGAGCATGCGCTTGAGCAACTCCAGCTCCTGCGCCAGGGCGTAGTCGGCGCGCGCCATTTCCTCAATCTTGCGCACAGCGTGCAAAACTGTGGTGTGGTCTCGATTGCCGAAGCGGCGGCCGATTTCCGGCAGCGAGCGCGGCGTCATGACCTTGGCAAGATACATGGCAATCTGACGCGGGCGGACAATGGTCCGGGTACGCCGTGCAGACAGCAGATCAGCCTTGGTGACATTATAGTGCTTGGAGACCACCCGCTGGATGTCTTCGATCTTGACCCGGCGCGGCTCACTGGAGCGAACCAGATCGCGCAAGGTCATTTCTGCCATTTCCTGCGTGATCGGCTGGTTGGTCAGCTGGTTGTGCGCGATCAGCCGGTTGAGTGCACCCTCAAGGTCGCGGCCAGAAGAGGCGACATGGCGCGCGACATAGTCCAGCACACTGTCCGGAACGTCGAACTGCGGGTAGGTCCTGCGGGCCGTGTCGACACGTGTGGCCAGGATGTTCCGGCGCAAGGCGAAATCCGGTTCCTGAATGCCAACCACCAGGCCGCCGGACAGGCGTGAGCGGACACGGTCGTCGAGCGTGTCCAGTTCGGACGGCGCGCGATCCGCAGCCACGATCACCTGACGGGCACCGTCGATGAGGGCGTTGAGGGTGTGGCAGAATTCCTGCTGCACCTGTTTGCCGTGCAGGAACTGCATGTCGTCGATCAGGAGAAGGTCGATCGTGCGCAGGTTTTCCTTGAAGGCCAGGGCAGACTGGGACTTCAGGGCGGTCACGAACTTGTACATGAAGTGCTCGGCCGTGAGGTAAAGCACCTTGCGGCCGGATGCCCGCGCCTTTGCGGCAACAGCCTGCATCAGGTGGGTTTTACCCAGGCCAACGGAGGCATGCAGGTAAAGCGGGTTGAAAGTGACCGCGCCGCCGGCGGCAACCTGACGGGCCGCAGCCAGAGCCAGATTGTTGGACTCGCCTTCGACAAAGGTCTCAAACGTGTATTTCGGATCGAGTGCTGCACCCTGGAGCACGTCACGAGTGGTATCGGAGCTGCTTTCGCCGCGGCCGAGGGCAGCCGTTGCCGCCTGGGCCCGCGTCACCTGGGTCGCATCGGCAAGAGCGTCGGAGCGGCTTTCGGCTGTAGCCGGCTTGCTGCCCTGGGGCGCTGCAAGGCTCGGTTTGGCAATCGGGGTCTGACGCGGGCGGATTGCGCCACGCACCGTCAGTTCGATGCGGTGAACGTTGTCGCATTCACGCTGCCAGAGGCCCATCAGCTGGTCATTATAATTGTTCTGAATCCATTGTTTCAAAAACCGGGTCGGAACAGACA
Organism: Stappia sp. BW2; assembly: GCF_008107695.1. Taxonomy (GTDB): domain Bacteria; phylum Pseudomonadota; class Alphaproteobacteria; order Rhizobiales; family Stappiaceae; genus Roseibium. The sequence continues at coordinate 202,072 of NZ_VIRG01000036.1, forward strand.
GACGGACGGTGCCGTCCTGATGTTCCTCAAGGTCTACGCGTGCAAACCAGCTGGTGAAAACATCATCGCCCAATTCTGCGCGAAGCTGCTTCTTCACCCGTTTCCACTGTTCGGAGCCACCTGCCTCCTGAACCTGCATATTATCTGCCTCCTGTATATGTGAAGAGCAGTCCGCCACAGCCACTCTTCGACGCCTTGCTACTTTTGCAGCATTATAATGTCCCTTTTGGGACGGTTGTTTATTTGGCGAAGGGATTGTTCCCTTCACCTGACCCTGTCGATGGGCAGGGTATCTAACTTTGAATCCAGGGCAATCCGGCCGCTTTCCACCCGGACTGGGTCCCACGATGGCCGTCCGGACCGAGCGGGCCCTCGAAACCATCGGAGATATTGAAGCACTTGGAGTAGCCGGCCTGCGTCAGCGCGATTGCTGCGGCCTGGCTCCGTGCTCCGGAGCGGCACAAGAAATAGATTGGCGCGTTCCGGTCAAGCCCTTTTTCGACCAAAAGACCAGAAACCGATTCCACGAAGCTCGGATTGGGGCCTGCAGACGGAAAGCTCTGCCATTCCGCCAGGATCGGCTCCTTGCCGATCGGGCGCAGATCCGGCAGTCCGACAAAGGACCATTCCGCCTGAGTCCGCACGTCGACAAGGATTGCGTCCTGCTGCTCGGCAAGGCCGTCAAAGGCCTCCTGCGCAGTTACGTTTCCTGCATATCCACCGTCAAATTGCAAAACAGCCCCCTTCAATAGCGTAGTGCTATTGATTAAAAGTATTCTTCAAGGTTTTCTTGAGAAGGAAATAGACTTCCGCAGGCTAAGTGCCTGGGTGGTCGAATACGCTAACGTATTCATTCCATGATTTTGATATACTGTGCTCAGCGATGGTCCGGCTTAACTTATACATTGTTTTCCAAGCACCGTTTTTAAGTAGGTCGCTGGTCTTACCCGCCAGCCGTATCGTTAATATACAGACCGCGAGCGAAGGGGCAACAGCGTGTTTTTGCTAATGGCGGAAAGTGCCTTTTGTTTCCCTGTGCAATCGTTTTTTTGGTCTCTGTTGGCGAAAGAGCAAACGTGTTTTCCCGCAATGACTTTTCCCGCTGAAGCGCCCTGTCACAGTCCAAAAACAACAGTTTCAAAAAAAATTTCGCAACTGACAGCTTGACTCGTATCGAATCCGGATTGATTGCCTTTTCCCAATGGTACATGTCCGTAAGAGTCTGATAAATAACGACTTTTTATGACACTATTGCGCTCGGTAGAAATTGCAATATTGCGCGCTCAGGTTGCTGAATTTGACCATCCACAAAATTACGCGGCTAAAAAAAACCCGGCACTTAGGCCGGGTCTTTTTAACGCTCATATGACGGTGCGGTTACGCGCTGAGTGCCTTGATACGGGCATTGAGGCGGGAAACCTTCCGGGACGCCGTATTGGCATGCATCGTGCCTTTGCTGGCAGCGCGCATGATTTCCGGCTGTGCGGCCTTGAAGGCCTCGCTTGCAGCGGCCTGGTCGCCGGAAGCAATCGCTTCCTCAACCTTGCGCAGGTAGGTGCGCACGCGGCTGCGACGGGCTTTGTTCGTGGCCGTCCGGCGGGCAATCTTACGGGCCGCCTTCTTGGCCGATGGTGTGTTGGCCATGGGCTCTATCCTGATCGGTAATTGGGACTAGTGTCCGGTGGCGATCGGGACGAGGGAGCAAGAGCTGCAAGACCCGATCAAAAAACAACGGCGGCGGAAAACCGCCACCGATTGGGCGCAGCTTATAATCTCGCTTTCGGATGCAGTCAACGGCTTTATCGTTCGACGCCGTAGTTTATTTGTTCCGGAACTGCGGTGCCCGTTTCTCGCTGAAGGCGCTCATGCCTTCGTTCTGGTCTTCCAGCGCAAACAGGGCCTGGAAAACACGCCGTTCGAAACGCACGCCTTCCGAAAGCGTCGTTTCATAGGCACGGTCGACACTTTCCTTGGCCATCATGACAACGGGAAGCGAGAAATCGGAGATCTTTTCGGCCGCCTTCAGCGCTTCCTCAAGCAGGTCGTCCGCTGGAACGATGCGGCTGACGAGACCGCTGCGCTCGGCTTCTTCGGCGTCCATCATGCGTCCGGTCAGCACCATTTCCATGGCTTTGGACTTTCCGACGAACCGCGTCAGGCGCTGGGTTCCACCGGCGCCGGGAATGACGCCAAGGGTGATTTCCGGCTGGCCAAACTTGGCCGTGTCCGCGGCAATGATAAAGTCGCACAGCATGGCCAGCTCGCAGCCTCCGCCAAGCGCGTACCCCGCCACGGCGGCAATGATCGGCTTGCGGTTGCGTGAGACCCGGTCGAAAGGCGTAATCAGATCCGTCTGGTACGCGGAGGAAAAATTGTGCGGCTGCATTTCCTTGATGTCGGCACCGGCGGCAAAGGCCTTTTCCGAGCCTGTGATGACAATACAGCCGATCCGCTCGTCCGCATCGAACCCGTCAAGCGCGGTCCCCAGTTCGTTAACCAGTGCCGCATTGAGTGCGTTCAAGGCTTTTGGCCGGTCCAGTGTGATCAGACCGACTTTTCCCCGTTTTTCGACGCGGATGTTCTCATATCCCATGTTGCCAGCTCCCGGTGCTGGAACCCGTGGCGGGCCGGATGGATGGGGCTCGCTTGAGCTCACCTCCGGATGCCTGCGGTTTCCTGGACGTGTAGTTCATCGGCAATGCGTACCTGAGGTCGGGCGGGTCTGGCAAGCTTGACCGTTAGGACAGGTCAGCGCTGGCAGGCCGGGCAATGAAAGGTCGACCTGTTCGACTGCACAAGGCGCGCCACGGTGCCCGTGCAGCCAGGCGTCCGGCAGGCTTGCCCCTCGCGGTCATAGACCGCAAAGGAATGCTGAAAATAGCCGAGGCTGCCGTCCGCCTTCGTATGATCGCGCAGCGAAGATCCGCCGGCCTTGATGGCATCCTCCAGCGTGGCGCGGATATTGGCGGCAAGTTCCACAGCCTTTTTTGTCGGCCTGCCGGTTTTGGTCACCAGCGTTCCGGCGGCCCGTTCCGGGCTCAGCCCGGTGCGCCATAGCGCTTCGCACACATAGATGTTGCCGAGGCCTGCAATCAGTTTCTGATTGAGAAGCGCTGCCTTCAGCGGCGTCTTGCGCCCGTTGAACAGCCGCGCAAGCGTTTCGCCGCCCAGATCGTTACCGAGAGGTTCCAGGCCGAGGTCGCGGAAAAAGGGGTGATCTGCAAGCGCGGGACGGGAAATGAGGTCCATGAAGCCGAACCGGCGCGGGTCGTTGTAGACAATCCGGGCCCGCGCACCATCTGGTGTTTCCAGGTGGAAGATCACATGATCGTGTTTCGGGTCCTTGCTGCGGGCATGGGCAAAGCTGCCTGGCGTTGCAGCGGCGAGATCGTTTTCGATCCGGAACGATCCAGACATGCCAAGGTGCATCACCAGCACATCGCCGCTGTCGACGTCGCCAAGTAGATATTTGGACCGCCGGGACAGCACCGTCAGCCTGCGACCGGTCAGCCGGTCGGCGAATTCCGCCGGAAACGGGAAGCGAAGGTCCGGCCGGTTCTGGTCGACCTTTGTAATCAGAGCCCCTTCGAAAGTGGGGGCAAGGCCGCGCTTGACGGTTTCGACTTCCGGAAGTTCGGGCATGAGAGGTCTGGTGTCCGCTGTCATGGCAGGCTATAGGCCTGCGGCATATGGTTTTTGGTGGCCGGCAACGATAGCGCTTGCCAATGGCTTGTACTATGGTCCGGCGCACTTTGAAGATAGTTTCGAAACGGCAATCCGCCAGCACTTTCAACAGGTGGCTTGTCCAACGGGTAAGAAGTGACCGGCCCCGCAGCCGGCCGGCAGCAGTGCCGCGGCGCGGAGCGGTCTTGGAGGCGCTTTCATGACGCAACAGCCAAACGGGCAGTCGGCCAGGCCGAACCGCGCTCCGGAAGAAATGCCGACGAGTTTCGGCTTCACAAGGGTTGCCGAAGGTCACAAGCAGGCGCTTGTAGATGATGTTTTCCATAAGGTCGCCGAGCGCTACGACCTCATGAACGACCTGATGTCCGGTGGGCTTCACCGGGTCTGGAAGGATGCCATGGTCTCCTTCCTGGCTCCACCCAAGACGGAGAGCTCCAACTGGCGCCTGCTGGACGTGGCCGGCGGCACCGGCGATATCGCCACCCGTGTGGTGCGCCGGTCCAACGAAACCGCCCGTGCGGTGGTGTGCGATATCAATGAAAGCATGCTCGGCGTCGGCCGGGACCGGGCTGAAAAGGCCGGGCTTTCCGATCTCATCACCTTCAGCCAGGGCAACGCCGAGGAGCTGCCGTTTCCCGACAAGAGCTTCGATGCCTATACCATCGCCTTCGGCATCCGGAACGTGCCGGACATTCCCAAGGCGCTGCGGGAAGCGCGCAGGGTTCTGAAGCGCGGCGGCCGCTTCCTGTGCCTGGAATTTTCCGAAGTCGACGTGCCGATGCTCGACAAGGTCTATGACACCTTCTCCTTCAAGGCGATCCCGGCCATGGGGCGCTGGGTGACGGGCGACGGCGATCCCTACAAGTATCTGGTGGAATCGATCCGCAATTTCCCGAACCAGAAGCGCTTTGCCGACATGATCCGCGAAGCCGGGTTCGAGCGCGTCGGCTACCGCAACTATTCCGGCGGCATCGCCGCCCTGCATTACGGCTGGAAACTCTGATATATGGCCCTTCCCGTGATGCCTTTTCTCCGCCTGATGCGGGCGGGTTTCGTGATGGCGCGCGAAGGCGTTTTCGGCCTCGTTTCGCTTCCGGATCTACCGGCCGGTCCCCGGTTCGCCATTGCCATGGCGCGGCTACTGGAGCGCCCCTCGGTTCGAAACAAGCGGGCTGACCTGCGCCTGTCCGATGCACTCAACAAGCTCGGCCCCTCCTATGTAAAGCTTGGCCAGTTTCTGGCGACCCGGGCCGACGTTGTCGGCAAGGAGGCTGCTCGCGAACTTTCGGCCCTTCAGGATCGGCTGCCGGCCTTCGATCACGACGAGGCCTGCGCCGCGGTGGTGGAGCAACTCGGCAAGCCACTCGACGAGGTCTTCGTCTCCTTCGGTGAGGCGGTTGCCGCAGCCTCGATTGCGCAGGTGCATCCGGCCGTGATCCTCGACAAGGACGGTATGGAGCAGAAAGTTGCGGTCAAGGTGCTGCGACCAGGTGTTTCCCGCCGTTTTCAGCGAGACCTTGAAAGCTATTATCTGGTTGCGCGCCTGGCCGAACGGTTCCATCCGCCGTCACGGCGTTTGCGGCCGGTAGCGGTGGTGGACACGCTGGCGCAGTCGGTTGCGATGGAAATGGACTTTCGCCTCGAGGCTGCTGCCCTGTCGGAAATGGCTGAGAACACCGCAGAAGATCCCGGATTCCGCGTTCCGGCGGTCGAATGGCTGCGCACCGCCAAGGGCGTCCTGACCATGGAATGGATCGACGGCCGCAAGATGTCGGACGTCGACGGTCTGAAGGAAGACGGACATGACCTGGAGGCGCTGGGCGCCGCCGTGATCCAGAGCTTCCTGCGTCACACGCTGCGCGACGGCTTTTTTCACGCCGACATGCATCAGGGCAATCTCTTCGTCGAGCCGGATGGCACTCTGGTTGCTGTCGATTTCGGCATCACCGGCCGTCTCAACAAGCGTGAGCGGCGGTTTCTGGCCGAAATCCTGTTCGGCTTCATCACCCGCAATTACCGGCGGGTGGCGGAAGTTCACTTCGAGGCGGGCTACGTGCCGTCGCATCAGGACGTCGATATGTTCGCCCAGGCGATCCGTGCCATTGGCGAGCCGATCCACGGTCATGATGCCAGCGAAATCTCCATGGCCCGCCTGCTGACCCAGTTGTTCGAGGTCACCGAGCTTTTCGAAATGCGGACCCAGACCCAGCTTATCATGCTGCAGAAGACCATGGTCGTGGTCGAAGGCGTGGCGCGGTCACTCAATCCCAACCTCGATATGTGGCGGACGGCGGAGCCCGTTGTCGGTACCTGGATCAAGGATAATCTGGGGCCGGTCGGCAAGATTCGTGACGCAGGCGATGCGCTGTCGGCGCTCGCGCGTATCGCCAACGACATGCCGCTCTTTGCCGACAGGATCGGCCGCATGTCGGAAGAGCTGGAAAAGATGACGCAGGGCGGGCTCAGGTTCGACGACGAGACCGCCGAGGCCATTGGCCGGGCGGAGGCGCGTCACACCCGCTCCGGGCGGGCCGCCCTTTGGGTCATTGCCGCCTGTGCGGTCGTGGCGACCTACATGCTTTTCTAAGGTTCGCGGATGCCTTGGCTGTTTAGCCGGGCATTGCCGCCAGCAACGTCTCGCGCGCATCTGCGAGATGGCGGGCGAGAATGTCCACCGCCCGATCTTCCGCGCGAGACCTCATGGCTGCAACCAGGTTTTCATGGTCCTTCAGCCATTTGTCGGTCAGTGTCGGCAACACGCCGTAACCGGCAATGTGAATGCGGCAGGTTCGCCGAAGGTCTTCGACCATCGACAGTTCTCTCGGCCGTTTTGCCGGTGCATACAGGCTCTTGTGAAAGGCCCAGTCGCCGTCGGCCCATCGATCGGTCGCCGCGTCGATATTGGAATGGGCAAGGGCCGCCTCGATCTTCACAAGATCGTCCGCCTCCAATTGTCTGATCGCCTGGCGCAGGCAATCGGTCTCCAGAAGGCCGCGCAGATGATAGACCTCGTCGATTTCTGACGGGGAAAGATCGATCACACGGGCCCGGCGGTTGCGCTCAAGGTCGATCAGGCCTCGTGCGGCCATGAGCTGTAGGGCATCGCGCACGGGAATGCGGCTCACCGAAAAGCGGGCGGCGATCTCCCCCTGTTTCAGGTCCTCGCCCGGCCGTAAAACTCCGGAAACGATGTCGGCTTCGAGTGTCGCTGCGATTTTTTCTGCGGACATGGCGCCTCCCTCGTTTTTGAATAGAGCCTTGACAGTGGACTGTAAATCCAAAATGTATAAATGTATACATTTTGGAGGATGCATGAGCAAAGAACACGGCTATACGTCTCTCATTCGCTGGACCGGCAATCGGGGCGAGGGGACGAAAAGTTACAGGTCCTACGACCGGACCTGGGAGATACGCACGCCCGGAAAACCGCCGGTCTTCTGCTCAAACGACCCATTGCTTGGCGGAAATCCGGCGCTCCATAACCCGGAGGACCTGCTCCTGTCCGCCCTGGCAAGCTGTCACATGCTCTGGTACCTGCATCTGGCAAGTGACGCGGGCATTGCAGTCATGGCCTACGAGGATGCACCAGAGGCGACGGGGGAGACGGAACCTTCCGGTGCAGGCAGGTTTTTGAGGGCTGTGCTGAAGCCGGTCATTACGGTGCCCAGAGGCACGGACCTGGCAACGGCCGATGCGATCCACCAGGAGATCCACAAGGTCTGTTTCATCGCCCGGTCAGTGAATTTTCCGGTCAGCTTCGAGGCGACCTACCTGGAAGCCTGAGAGATCAGGCCGGATTGACCCGTCTCAGCGTCAGGTTGATCCGCCCGCCGTTCTTCAGAAGGGTGGATGTTCCCGCCAGCACCCGGTCGATGCCGTGAAAAGCAAGACGGGCCTCGCCGCCAAGCACGACCACATCGCCGGACTGCAGGCGGAAGGACTTGGTCGGATCCTTGCGGGACAGGCCGCCGACGCGGAAGGTTGCCGTATCTCCCAGGGAAACCGAGACGACCGGGGCGTCGAACATCTGTTCGTCGCGGTCCTGATGCAGGCCCATACGCGCGCCCTGATCATAGTAGTTGATCAGGCAGGCTTCGGGGGGCGGCGCTGCGGCGGCAACCTCCGCCCAAAGGCGCGTCAAGGCATCGGGAATGGGCGGCCAGGGCAGGCCGGTTTCCGGGTGCTGCGGCTGGTAGCGGTAGCCGCGGATATCCGACACCCAGCCAAGCCGCCCGCAGTTGCTCATCCGCACCGAAAAGGGCTTCCCGGTTTTCGGCATCACCGGCTGGAACAGCGGCGCTTCAGCCACGATCGCGCGGATTTGGTCCAGGAGTTGATCCTGGCCCGCACGATCGAAATAGCTCGGCAGATAGGAAAGTCCGTTCAGGCCGTTGATGGGAATGTCCTGCATGGTCGATGCTCGGGCCTTCGGTCAGTCTCCACCGCCGCAACCGCTGCAGCCGGAACCGCAGCCGCTGCCCCCACTACCACCGCCGCTGCAGCCAGTGCTGCATCCGGAGGAGTTGCCGCCGGACGACTTCATGGATAAGATCGCCACTGCCAAGGCGATTATGAACAGGGTCATCACGAACTCGGTTGTGTGCATGGTCGCCCAATGCCACACCCTGTTGCCCAGTCTTTCCAGGAACTTGTCGCCTTGCGGTTCGCCATGGGCGAAGGCGAGTCTCGTCCCCAGAAGAAGCGACATGGCGGCCAGCAACGCGCAATGCACAGCGGCAGGCGCATCGACTAACCGTCTGGCCAAATGCGCGACCCGGTTCGGCCACTGCGGCTTGCGGATGATCCAGACATCCTGCGCATTGATCCGGACAAAGCCCGGAGCCTTGCCGAAACGAATGTCTTCCGGCGGCCAGATATCCCGCGGCGGCTCGCCAAATTCTGTGCGGTAAAGCTGGAGCGTTTTGGCATAGGCCTGCCGGAACCGGACTTCCTGGTCCGGGCCACCCTTCGTCGGCATATGGTGCAGCGGGCCCCCTAGCGCTTCCCTGAAGAGCCCCCAGTAATGTTTGGTGTAGGTCAGGTGCAGATGCCAGGCCTGGTCCACTTCGTCGCTCGGTGTCACGATGCCCTCGCCAAGCCGGCTGAGATAGGCAAAACGCAGATATTCGACAACGACCCGGCCGGCAAAGCTCTTGCTCCAGCCGTTGTCGCGGGCAAGGCGTGCGGTAAACGGGAAATCCGCTTCCACGTCATCCGGGTGACAGGCTTCAAGCCGGCTCCAAAGGCGGGGGTCGCGCAAATCAGGTCTCCTTTCCACCAGAGTCTCTGCTGTGACGAGCTCAGTTTAACCGCTTTGTCGCACCCGTTTCAGCAAAACCTGACGCCAATCCCGCAATTGCATGTGGAATTCGCAAAGCTGACAATGGCGGTAACGATCTGGGAAGAAATATCGGCCAAGAACGCAAAGTCTGCGAAATGTCATTGGACAGATGTCTTGCAGGCAAAGTTTCATCCACCTATATAGCGGTCAAGCTTCGCGCCAAAACATGAACCTAGCGTTCTGGTGCGATGTCCGGGGAAACCCGGTACCCAACTGAGAGGAGCCGGAATGACGCCTACATGGGTCTATCCGGTTTGCTAGAAAGAGAGGCAGATATGGCAAAGGTCATTGGTATCGACCTCGGCACGACGAACTCGTGCGTCGCCGTCATGGACGGTAAAGATTCCAAGGTAATTGAAAACGCAGAAGGCGCCCGCACCACCCCGTCGATGGTGGCCTTCTCCGAAGATGGCGAGCGTCTCGTCGGCCAGCCGGCAAAACGCCAGGCGGTCACGAACCCGACCAACACCCTGTTCGCAGTCAAGCGACTGATCGGTCGCCGGTATGCCGACCCGACGGTCGGCAAGGACAAGAAGCTTGTTCCGTTCGAGATCGTCGAAGCGGACAACGGCGATGCATGGGTAGAAGCCAACGGCGAAAAATACTCCCCGTCCCAGGTGTCAGCTTTCATCCTTCAGAAGATGAAAGAAACCGCTGAGAGCTATCTCGGCGAAAAAGTGACCCAGGCGGTTATCACCGTCCCGGCTTACTTCAACGACGCGCAGCGCCAGGCAACCAAGGATGCCGGCAAGATCGCGGGTCTGGAAGTTCTGCGCATCATCAACGAGCCGACGGCAGCAGCGCTTGCCTATGGTCTCGACAAGAACGACGGCAAAACCATCGCGGTCTACGACCTTGGCGGCGGCACGTTCGACGTTTCCATCCTGGAAATCGGCGACGGCGTCTTCGAAGTGAAGTCCACCAACGGCGACACGTTCCTCGGCGGTGAAGACTTCGACATGGTCCTCGTCGATTACCTTGCGTCCGAGTTCAAGAAGGACCAGGGCATCGACCTGAAGAACGACAAGCTGGCCCTGCAGCGTCTGAAGGAAGCTGCGGAAAAGGCGAAGATCGAACTGTCGTCCTCGTCCCAGACCGAAATCAACCTGCCGTTCATCACGGCGGATGCATCCGGTCCGAAGCACCTGACGCTGAAACTCACCCGCGCCAAGTTCGAGTCGCTGGTTGACGATCTGGTCAAGCGCACCATCGAACCGATGAAAGCCGCTCTGAAAGATGCCGGTGTTGCAGCCGGTGAAATCGACGAAGTGGTTCTGGTCGGCGGTATGACGCGCATGCCGAAGATCCAGGAAACAGTGAACACGTTCTTCGGCAAGGAACCGCACAAGGGTGTGAACCCGGACGAAGTCGTTGCCATGGGCGCAGCGATCCAGGCCGGTGTTCTGCAGGGCGACGTCAAGGACGTTCTGCTGCTCGACGTGACCCCGCTGTCGCTCGGCATCGAAACGCTTGGCGGTGTCTTCACCCGTCTGATCGACCGCAACACGACGATCCCGACCAAGAAGGGTCAGGTGTTCTCGACCGCTGAAGACAATCAGACGGCCGTGACCATCCGCGTCTTCCAGGGTGAGCGTGAAATGGCTGCGGACAACAAGATCCTCGGTCAGTTCGACCTGGTCGGCCTGCCGCCGGCACCGCGTGGCGTTCCGCAGATCGAAGTCACCTTCGACATCGACGCCAACGGTATCGTCAACGTGTCCGCCAAGGACAAGGGCACCGGCAAGGAACAGCAGATCCGCATCCAGGCCTCCGGCGGCCTCAGCGACAGCGACATCGATCAGATGATCAAGGACGCTGAATCGCATGCCGATGAGGACCAGAAGCGGAAGGAACTGGTGGAAGCCAAGAACCAGGGTGAGTCCCTTGTTCATTCCACCGAAAAGTCCCTGAAGGACTATGGCGACAAGGTTTCCGAGGACGACAAGTCCGCGATCGAAACTGCTCTCGCCTCCCTGAAGTCTGCTCTTGAAGGTGAAGACCTGGAAGACATCAAGGCCAAGACCCAGTCTCTGGCAGAAGCGTCCATGAAACTTGGCGAAGCCATGTATCAGGCCGCTCAGGCTGACGCCCAGACCGAGGACGGCGAAGAAGCCGATCCGAAAGCCAAGGCTGAAGACGATGTCGTCGATGCGGATTTCGAAGAAGTCAAAGACGACGACGACAAAAAATCCGCATAACTGAAAAACGCCAGCCAGCCGGCCCTCCGGCTGGCTGGTCCAATCCCGGCGCCGGGTGCTCGACTGTCTGATAATACAGGCACTTGTGCGCGGCGCCTTCGCCGTAATTGGCGCCGGCCTTTGCCAGGCCGCCTGCGGCGCAACAACAAGACCGGAAGATCTTGATGTCGAAACGTGATTTCTATGAGGTGCTGGGTGTTTCGCGCGATGCGGATGAAAAAGCGCTGAAAAGCGCCTACCGCAAGATGGCCATGCAGTTTCACCCGGACCGCAATCCGGGCGACGAGGCCGCCGAAGCCAAGTTCAAGGAAGTCAACGAAGCCTATGACACGCTGAAGGACGGGCAGAAGCGCGCGGCCTACGACCGTTTTGGCCATGCGGCCTTCGAAAACGGTGGGTTTGGCGGCGGTGGCGGCGCAGGCGCCCATGACTTCTCGTCCACCATGTCCGATATCTTCGAGGAATTCTTCGGCATGGGCGGTGGCGGTGGCCGCCGGTCTGGCGGACGCGAGCGCGGCGCGGACCTGCGCTACAATCTGGATATCACGCTGGAGGATGCCTTCAGCGGAAAGACGGTGGAGATCGAGGTTCCGACCAGCGTCACCTGTGACGACTGCTCCGGTTCGGGCGCAAAACCCGGAACCAGCCCGACCACCTGCCGCACCTGTGGTGGCGCTGGCCGAGTGCGTGCCGCACAGGGCTTCTTCACGCTGGAACGCACCTGTCCGAGCTGTCAGGGCCGCGGCCAGGTGATTACCGATCCGTGCGAAAGCTGTGGCGGTTCCGGTCGCAAGACCCAGGAACGCACGCTGTCGGTCAACATTCCAGCCGGCATCGAGGACGGAACCCGTATCCGGCTTGCAGGTGAAGGTGAAGCTGGCGTGCGCGGCGGACCCGCGGGCGATCTCTATATTTTCCTCTCGATCAGGCCGCACGAACTCTTCCAGCGCGACGGCGCCGACCTTTATTGCCGCGTGCCGATTTCCATGTCGACGGCGACTTTGGGCGGTCAGTTCGATGTGCCGACGGTCGAAGGGGCCACCAGCCGGGTCAAGGTGCCTGAAGGCACCCAGACCGGGAAGCAGTTCCGTTTGCGCGGCAAGGGCATGCCGATCATGCGCTCCAGCCAGCACGGCGACATGTATATCCAGGTGACGGTCGAAACGCCGACCAATCTGACCCGCCGCCAACGCGAACTTCTGGCGGAATTCGAAAAGGAATCTTCCGGCGAGAACCATCCCGAATCCGCGGGCTTTTTCTCCAAGGTGAAAGATTTTATCGATAATCTCGGTGCATAAGCGGTCGAAAATGGGCGGTTTAGACGTGCAATCTGTGCGCTGGGCCATAGCATCTCATTGCAATCACTCCTATATTCCCTGTGTGTGGGGATGAGTGAGGAAAGATGCTGAAACGCAATAGCTCCCGTCGGGAGGCCTTTCGCGAAAAGCTTGAAAAAGCCGGTAACGTTCGGGCCAAGGTGCTTGATGAGGTTAAATTCATACGCTCCTGGGCTCAGAATCCGCTTCGAACCGGGGCTGTCGCCCCTTCAGGACCGGAACTAGCCGCCAAGATGGCGTCCTTTCTGACCCCGCGGCCGCATTCAAGGGTTGTTGAACTCGGCCCGGGAACCGGCGTCGTCACCAAGGCAATCCTGGAGCGCGGGTTCTCGTCCCAGCAGCTCAGTCTCATCGAATATTGTCCGGAGTTTTGCGACCTTCTGACCCGCAGATACCCCGGTCTGAAGGTTGTGCAGGGCGATGCCTATACGCTTGGCAAAACCCTTGGCCTCGCCGGAAATACCTATTCATCGTCGGAAGGGCAGCAACATTCGCTGGATGGCATTGTCTCGTCCCTGCCGTTGCTGACGCGGCCTGAAGCGGCCCGCAAGGCCCTTCTGATGGAAGCCCTCGAGCTTCTCAAGCCGGGTGCACCCTTCATCCAGTTTTCCTACGGGCTTGTTGCTCCGGTCAAGCCGGACAGCCGGTCGGTCTCGGTCTTGAGCTCGGAGTGGGTCTGGAAGAACCTGCCTCCCGCGCGTGTCTGGGTCTACCGCAAGGCGCACTGAGCGCCTGAGACGGCAGGGGACAGCGGGCAAGAACCACTCCCATTTTCGGAAAAGCGCCCTACACTTGCCCGTCAGGTGGTTTCCGCGCTGCGTCATGCGCAGGCCGGACAAGAGTTGGGTAGGTTCTGATGCGCAATCCTAAGATCCTCGTTTGCTCGGGCTCTGTCCGGGGCGGTTCCTTCAACGGCAAACTTGCGGCCCTGGCTGCCAAGAAACTTGCGATCCTGGATGCGGACGTGACGCATCTGTCGCTGAAGGATTATCCGTTGCCGCTCTATGACGGCGATCTGGAAGACACGGGAGGCGTCCCGGAAAATGCCAAGAAACTCAAACGCTTGTTTCTGGCGCAGGATGGCGTCTTTCTATCCTGCCCGGAATACAATGCTGGCATCACACCCCTTTTGAAAAACACGCTCGACTGGATCAGCCGCGTAAAGGAACCGGGGGATCCTTACAGGAGCACGGTGTTTGCGCTCGGTGCGGCCTCGCCCGGTGCGTTTGGCGGCATGCGAGGCCTGATCGCCATGCGCACCATACTGGAAGTCGGCCTTGGGGCGATGGTGCTGCCGCAGATGGTGGCCGTTGCCAATGCCGCCAATGCCTTCGATGGCAAGGACGACCTCACCGACGACCGGGCAGCCGGTCAGCTCGACAAGCTGGTGGACGGGCTCTTGCGGGCAACCCGGATCGAGATGTCGCACTGACGGTGCGATTTCCCGGCGAAATGCGAGGCGCAAAAGCCTGCGTGGGCCGTTCTCAAGCTGCCCTTAAATCCGTCCCCGAGAGGCCGGATGTCATTGACTGCTTGGAAAAGCCCGCTTTGCCGCCTACATAGGGCGGCAGACAGAAGACCATGAACGATTGCCAAGAGGATTGAATGAGCGAAACGCGCGAACCGGCCCAGTGGCACGGTACGACGATCATGATGGTGCGCAAGGGTGGCAAGGTGGTCATCGCCGGTGACGGCCAGGTCTCCCTCGGCCAGACCGTCATCAAGCACACCGCCCGCAAGGTACGCCTGCTGGCCAAGGGCGAGGTTATCGCCGGTTTTGCCGGCGCCACCGCCGACGCCTTCACGCTGTTCGAGCGCCTCGAGGCGAAGCTGGAACAGTATCCGGGCCAGTTGATGCGCGCCTGCGTGGAACTCGCCAAGGACTGGCGGACCGACCGTTATCTGCGCCGTCTGGAGGCGATGATGCTGGTGGCCGACAAGAATGTGTCACTGGTGCTGACCGGCACCGGCGATGTTCTGGAGCCTGAAGGCGGTGTCATGGGCATCGGTTCGGGCGGCAACTACGCTCTGGCCGCTGGCCGCGCTCTGGTCGACACCGATTATGACGCGGAAACCATTGCTCGCAAGGCGATGGCGGTTGCCGCGGAAATCTGCGTCTACACCAACTCCAGCGTCACAGTCGAATCGCTGGATACGGCCGAGTAGCGGCCAATGATTTCGTTTCGCTCCGTCACCGCCGAAGATCTGCCGATGCTGGCGAATTGGCTGGCGCGGCCGCACTGGCGGCACTGGTGGGGCGATCCGGAAGAGGAACTGAGCCACATCCGGGACATGATCGAAGGCAGGGACACGACCCGGCCTTTCATCTTTCAGTCGAACGGCGCCGACAAGGGCTATATCCAGGTCTGGTTTGTCGGCGATCAGCAGGGCGGCGCACATGCGGCGGATTATCCCTGGCTGGATCTGCTGCCGTCCGATGCCGTCGGTGTCGACCTGTCGATTGCGGTCGAGGAAGATCTGTCCCGGGGACTTGGAACAAGAACGTTGCAGGCATTCGTCCGCGAACTGCGTGAACAAGGCCATGAGCGGATCATCATCGATCCGGATCCGGCCAATCTCAGAGCCGTGAAAGCCTATCGTAAAGCCGGCTTTCAAGAGATCAAAGCGCTTCTGGGACGCACCGGCGACAGCCTGCTGATGGAACTCGTAAGTAAAGAAGGCGTGTCTTAAACAATGTCCGATTTTTCTCCGCGTGAGATCGTTTCAGAACTCGACCGCTACATCGTCGGCCAGAAAGATGCCAAGCGCGCGGTCGCCATCGCATTGCGCAACCGCTGGCGCCGCCAGCAGCTTCAGGGCCAGATGCGCGAGGAGGTTCTGCCGAAGAACATCCTGATGATCGGCCCGACCGGCGTCGGCAAGACCGAGATTTCCCGTCGGCTGGCAAAGCTCGCCAACGCACCCTTCACCAAGGTGGAAGCCACCAAGTTCACCGAGGTCGGCTACGTCGGCCGCGATGTGGAACAGATCGTTCGCGATCTGGTGGAAGCCGGGATCACGCTCGTACGTGACCAGAAGCGTGAGGCGGTGAAGGCGAAAGCGCACATGCTGGCCGAGGAACGCGTGCTGGATGCACTGGTCGGAAAGAACGCAAGCCCGGCGACCCGGGACAGCTTCCGCACCAAGCTGCGCGACGGCGAGATGGACGACAAGGAAATCGAGGTCGAGGTCCGGGCCCAGGCCCAGATGCCGAGCTTCGATCTGCCGGGTATGCCGGGGGCCAGCGTCGGGGTGATGAATGTCTCCGACCTCCTGGGCAAGGCGTTCGGTGGACAGACAAAGACCAAACGCACCACCGTAGGCGACAGCTACCAACTGCTGATCAACGAGGAGTCGGACAAGCTGCTCGATGACGACAAGGTGGTGGAAGAGGCGATTGCGCTGGTCGAGAATTCCGGCATCGTGTTCCTGGACGAGATCGACAAGATCTGTGCCCGCGAAGGCCGCGCCGGGGCTGACGTTTCACGCGAAGGCGTGCAGCGCGACCTTCTGCCGCTGATCGAAGGCACGGTCGTCTCCACCAAGCACGGACCGGTCAAGACCGACCACATTTTGTTCATCGCTTCGGGTGCGTTTCACGTCGCCAAGCCTTCGGATCTTCTGCCGGAATTGCAGGGCCGTCTGCCGATCCGTGTGGAATTGCGCGCGCTCGACAAGGACGATTTCCGGGCGATCCTGACCGAGCCGGAAGCCAGCCTCATCAAGCAGTATGTGGCGCTGATGGAAACGGAAAAGGTCAAGCTGAACTTCACCGAAGATGCCATTGACGAGATCGCGTCCATTGCGGTCGACCTCAATGCCTCGGTTGAGAATATCGGTGCCCGCCGCCTGCAGACGGTGATGGAGCGCATTCTCGACGAGATTTCCTTCACGGCGCCGGACCGGCCCGGTGAAGAGGTGGAGATCACGGGAGCATTCGTCCGTGACAATATCGGTGACCTTGCCAAGAACGTCGACCTGTCGAAGTTCATCCTCTAACAGTCGTTCCAACAGACCCCGGTCAAGCGCTTCGTGCGCGGCGATTTCG
This sequence comes from Stappia sp. BW2, assembly GCF_008107695.1. GTDB lineage: Bacteria > Pseudomonadota > Alphaproteobacteria > Rhizobiales > Stappiaceae > Roseibium. The sequence continues at coordinate 218,680 of NZ_VIRG01000036.1, forward strand.
CCGCTTGCGGAGCGCGCGGACCGGTGGCAGCATGCGCCCCATGGTAGCTATTCGAAAAAGCAACGAGGAAGGCCACCGCCGGAAATTTCTGGTCGTGGTCGATGAAACGCCCGAATCTGACCGGGCGATCGTTTATGCCGCCAAGCGGGCGGCCCGGACCGGCGGCGTTGTGACGCTGGTCTTCATCATCGCACCGGGCGACTTCCAGCACTGGCTGGGGGTTGAAGACATCATGCGGGCCGAAGCCCAGGAAGAAGCCGAGGCGGCCCTTGCCAAAGCTGCCGAACGGGTGCGGTCCGTTGCTCGCACGGAACCGGAATCGGTGGTCAGGGAAGGCTCCAAGGCCGAGGAGATCATGGAACTGATCGAGGCGGATGCCGATATCGCCATTCTGATCCTCGCCGCCAGCACGGGTTCGGAAGGTCCGGGGCCTCTGGTGTCGTCGATTGCCGGAAAATCCGCGGGAACCTTCCCGATTCCGGTAACGATCGTACCGGGCAATCTGGACGATGATTCCATCGCAGCACTGGCCTGACCGGCAAAGGTTCCATGGGTCTTCTGAAGATTGCTTGACCGGGCAGGATCTGCACCTATCTAGTTTTTAACGGTTCCAAACTGCTGCCAGATGCGTTAGAAACATTCATCGGCGTTTTGCGATGGAGGTGAGGCGCAAAACGAATCCGGCAACACGGGCGCGACCAGAAGCGCAAGGACGAGACAAGATGTTCATTCAAACCGAAGCCACACCGAATCCGGCGACACTCAAATTTCTGCCGGGACGGGTTGTTCTGCCCGAGGGAACCTACGACTTCCGCTCCAGGGCGGATGCAGCGGTATCGCCTCTGGCGCAGAAACTGTTCGACGTGCCGGGCGTGGTGGCGGTCTTTTTCGGCCACGACTTCGTGACCGTGACCAAGGACGAAACCGACTGGCAGCACATGAAGCCCGCCATCCTTGGCGTGATCATGGAGCAGTTCATGTCCGGCCAGCCGGTCATGGCAACCAGCGAAGCGGAAAATATCGAAGAAGGCGAGTTCTTCGAGGCCGGTGACGCGGACACTGTCAGCACCATCAAGGAACTCCTGGAAACCCGGGTGCGTCCGGCGGTGGCGCAAGACGGTGGCGACATCACCTTCAAGGGCTTCAAGGAAGGGATCGTGTACCTTTCCATGCGGGGTGCCTGTGCCGGGTGCCCGTCTTCCACGGCAACATTGCAGCATGGCATTCAGAACCTGCTGCGGCACTTCGTGCCGGAAGTCGAGGAAGTTCGCCCGATCTGATCGGACAATTCCTGTAAAGTTTCAAAGGCCCGGCATGCGTCCGGGCCTTTCATATTTTCGACTCCCATTCTTTGTGGAAGGCAAGCCCCCCTTTGGACTTAGGTCCAAAGCCCCGCTCGACTCCCGGGCCGTGCCGGGGTAGTGGCATGGAACAAACGAAAACCATGAGCCAATCCGGAATGCGCGTCCTCGCCATCGATACAGCCCTTGCCAATTGCGCCGCCGCCGTTCTGGACGACGGTGCCGAAACCGCGTGTTTCGAGGCGTGCGGGGAAGAGATCGGACGGGGGCATGCCGAGAAGCTGATGGACATGATCGGCGAGGTCATGGCCGAATCGTCCACCACCTTTTCCGAACTCGACCGCGTTGCCGTGACCATTGGGCCCGGCAGCTTCACCGGCCTGCGTGTCGGGCTGGCCGTTGCACGCGGGTTCGGCCTGGTGCTGGGCAAGCCCGTTGTCGGTGTGACGACGCTGGCGGCCATTGCCCGCGCCTGCTTGCCGGCGGACGAAGGCGGACCCGTTCTGGTGGCGCTGACGGGGAAGGCCGACGAAGTTTACTGTCAGCTTTATCACGCGAGCGGCATAGCCAAAGATGAAGCTGGTGTACGAACCATCGCCGACCTTGCGGCGAACCTGCCCAAGGACGTAAGATTGGCAGGATCGGCATCGGAAAAAATCGCGAGGGAGCTCGGTCTTCCGGAAAGCGCGATATTGTCCCGCAGCACTTTCCCGGGTATTCGGGATGTTGCGGAACTGGGGATCTCCGCCGATCCGTCGAGGTCATCCCCTTCGCCACTCTATTTGCGGCCGCCCGATGCGACGCCGCAAACGAAGGGAAGGATAGAACGGCAATGAGCTTTTGGTGGTTCTGGACCCAGCCGCCGGTGATAGAAGAGGCGCTGGACGAAGATCTACCGAAGATTGCCGATATCCACGCGCTGTCATTTGATCACAAATGGAATACGGGCGAGCTTGCGCGGATGAAGGCGCACGAGGGAACCTTGTTTCTGGTCGCGCGCCGGGCGAGCCCCTATGGCACGCGCGCGCCGCTCGGTTTCCTGATCGTGCGTACCGCTGCCGACGAGGCCGAGGTCATCACCATTGCCGTCCACCCGCGCCAGCGCGGTCGTGGTGTCGGCAAGAAGTTGATGGAAGCCGCCCTGTTCCGTCTTTACGGCGAGCGCTGCAAGCACCTTTTTCTGGAGGTGGATGCAGCCAACGAAGCGGCCTTGCTGCTGTACAGGTCGCTCGGCTTCAAGGAGGTCGGCAGCCGCAAGGGCTATTACAGCGACAGTGGAGGAGACGGCACTGCGCTTGTCATGCGCGTCGATCTTGGTTAAGCGCTGTAGCAGATACGGTATCGGAAACAGACAGCGGACGGCATCGCAATGGCGGAAGAGCGGCAATCAACGCTAGCGGACTTGTGCATCGAAAAAGGCATGCGCATGACCGAGCAGCGCCGCGTCATTGCCTCCGTCATCGAAGCCGCCTCCGACGAACACCCGGATGTGGAGGAACTCTACCGCCGTTCCGTCGCTATCGATCCCGGCATTTCCATTTCCACGGTCTACCGGACGGTCAAACTGTTCGAGGACGCGGGCATGATCGAGCGGCATGATTTTCGCGACGGCCGCTCGCGCTACGAAACCGTTCCGGACGAACATCACGACCACCTGATCGATCTGCGGTCGGGCCGGGTCATCGAGTTCCGCAACGAGGAAATCGAAGCCTTGCAGGAATTCATTGCCAAGAAACTGGGCTATCGGCTGGTCGATCATCGCCTGGAACTTTACGGCGTTCCGCTGGAAGCCAAAAAGGACGATCAGGCTGATGGCTGAGGTCAAGGCCGGGCTCATCATCTTCCTTTTGACGCTGGTCTCGCTGGTGCTGATCCCGCTGCAGTGGCTGGCGGTGAAGCTCGGTCTTCCGATGCAACGGAAATTGCCCCAGCTCTGGCACTGGATCGCGACGCGGCTCGTCGGCATCAAGATCGAGCAGATCGGAGCTCCATCCACGGACAGACCTCTGCTGATCGCCTCCAACCACGCCTCCTGGGTCGACATCACCGTTGTCGGTTCGCTGATGCCCCTTTCCTTCATTGCCAAATCCGAAGTTTCCGGCTGGCCCATTTTCGGCCTGTTCGCGAAGCTTCAGCGCACGGTGTTCGTCAATCGGACCCGCCGCACGGAAACCGGCCAGGTGGCCGATGCGATCGCCGAACGCATGGCAGCCGGTGATGCGATGGTGCTCTTTGCCGAAGGCACCTCCAACGATGGCAATTGCGTTCTGCCGTTTCGCTCGGCACTTCTGGGGGCCGCAACCCGCGCTGTCGGTGCGGACGAGACGTCAAAAGTCTGGGTGCAGCCGCTTTCGGTCGCCTATCGCGGCTTTTACGGCCTGCCCATGGGCCGTGCCCACCGTCCGCATGTCGCCTGGTACGGCGATATGGAGCTCGCAGGCCACCTGTGGGGCATCTTCTCGCACGGCGCGCTTGACGTCATGGTACGCTGGGGCGAGCCGGTTCTGGTCGACCGGACAACGGACCGGAAAGCCCTGAGCCGTCGTCTGGAAAGGGAAGTTCGGGCCATGACGATTGCCTCATTGCTGCAAAAGCCGGTCGACACCGAAGATTTCAGCGAAATCGAGCCAAGCGAGTTCTTCTCAAACGCGGAAAAAACCGCTAAAGCTGGCGCCTGAATTTGCAAGGTGCCGTCCGCCGCCGTTGAAAGGCGCGGGTCCCGGGCATGATGGACGGATCGATCCTGTGCCCGTGCCGGGGGAATACCCCATGAAGGCGCTGACATTCACGACATCCGGCGCCAGACAAAGGCACACTTTACAAAGGCCTGTTTGATGAAGGCCATGAGGAGCCCCACGAGGAGCGAATGACAAGCCGTCCTGAACAAGACCTGGAAACGCATTCCGCCACCGGTCCGGCAGACACCAGCAAAGGCGGGAATACCCGCAAGGTGTTCGTGCGCACCTATGGCTGCCAGATGAACGTCTACGACAGCGAGCGTATGACCGATGTCCTGGCGCCGGAAGGGTTCGAGGCGACGGACGATCTGGAAGACGCGGATCTGGTCATCCTGAACACCTGCCACATTCGTGAAAAGGCAGCCGAGAAGGTCTATTCGGAGCTTGGCCGTATCCGCAAGGTCAAGCAAGAGCGCGCCAAGTCTGGCAAGGACATGATGGTGGGTGTCGCAGGCTGCGTGGCGCAGGCGGAAGGCGAAGAAATTTCCCGCCGTGCGCCCATCGTCGATCTGGTCGTGGGGCCGCAGAGCTACCATCAACTGCCATCCCTTCTGGAAAAGGCCCGAGCAGGCGCGAAGGTTGTCGAAACCGAGTTCGATATCGACGCCAAGTTCAATCACTTGTCGGAACGTGCCGAAAAGCAGGTGCTGAAACGCCCTCCGTCCGCCTTCCTCACAGTGCAGGAGGGGTGCGACAAGTTCTGTACCTTCTGCGTGGTGCCCTATACGCGCGGGGCCGAGGTCTCCCGCTCCGTCGAGCAGATCGTGAGCGAAGCCGAGCGCATGGCGGCAGCCGGGGTGCGGGAAATCACCCTGCTGGGCCAGAACGTCAATGCCTATCACGGCACATCGCCGGACGGTTCCGTATGGGGACTTGGCCGGCTGTTGCGGCGCCTTTCGGAAATCAACGGCCTCGACCGGCTGCGCTACACCACCAGCCATCCGCGTGACATGGATGACGATCTGATCGATGCGCATCGGGACCTTAAGAGCCTCATGCCCTATCTGCACCTTCCGGTGCAGTCCGGCTCCGACAAGATCCTGAAGGCGATGAACCGCCGGCACACGCGCGATGAGTATTTCCGTCTGATCGACCGCATCCGCGAGGCGGCTCCCGATATCGCGCTCTCCGGCGATTTCATCGTCGGGTTCCCGGGCGAGAGCGACCGGGATTTCGAGGACACGATGGATCTGATTCGACAGGTCGGCTACGGCTCTGCCTTCTCGTTCAAATACAGTTCCAGACCCGGAACGCCTGGCGCAACCATGGACGGACAGGTGCCGGAAGACGTCAAATCCGCCAGGCTTGCCGAGCTTCAGGCGTTGGTCACCGAGCAGCAGAAGGCGTTCAACGCCTCGCGTCTGGGCATGACCTGCGACGTGCTTCTGGAAAAGACCGGCCGCAATCCCGGCCAGCTGGTCGGCAAGTCACCTTGGCTACAACCGGTGCAACTGGATGCACCAGAAGACCTCATCGGGTCGATACAAGCGGTGGAAATCGTTGACATCGGTTCCAATTCCCTGTTCGGGCGGCTGATTGCGGGGCAAGATGATCTTGGAAGGTCCGGACGCATCCCGGCTCCGGCGGCCTAAAGGAGACGTCATTTGACGCGCGACAGCCACTCTTCATCCCGCAAGTCCTCGGTACAAACCTCTGCGGCCGGTTCGGCCTCCGACATGACCCATATTGTTCTTGCCTTTGAAGACAACCGGCTGATCGGAGATCTTTTCGGGCAATTCGACCAGAACCTTGCGCTGATCGAGCAGCGCCTGGGTGTTGATGCCATTGCCCGGGGCAACCAGGTGACGCTCAAGGGCAGTCAGGCGGGATGTGCTCAGGCGCGCACCGCGCTGGAGGCCATGTATCAGCGTCTGCTGCAGGGCCAGGAAATCCATCCGGGCGATGTCGACGGTGCCTTGCGCATGGCGGCAGCTGCCGAAGCGCAATTGCCGTTGCCGACGCTGGAGCCGAAGTCTCGTCTGGCCTTTGCCCAGATCGCGACCCGCCGCAAGACAATCGTTGCCCGCACACCGACCCAGGACGCCTATATCCGGTCGATGGACCGGGCTGACCTGATTTTCGGAACCGGCCCGGCCGGTACCGGCAAGACCTTTCTGGCGGTTGCCTATGCCGCTGCGCTTCTGGAGCGCGGCGATGTTGCCCGTCTGATCCTGTCCCGTCCCGCTGTCGAAGCTGGCGAACGTCTCGGCTTCCTGCCGGGCGAGATGAAGGATAAGGTCGATCCCTACCTGCGGCCGATCTACGACGCTCTCTATGAAATGATGCCTGCCGAGAAGGTCGACCGTGGTCTGCAATCCGGCATGATCGAGGTGGCGCCGCTTGCGTTCATGCGTGGCCGCACGCTGTCCAATGCCGTGGTGCTGCTCGATGAGGCGCAGAACACGACCTCCATGCAGATGAAGATGTTTCTGACGCGTCTGGGGGAAGGCTCGAAGATGATCGTCACCGGCGATCCGAGCCAGATCGACTTGCCATCCGGGCAGGTGTCCGGTCTGCGCGAAGCGCTTGGGCTTTTGACCGATATTCCCGAGGTCGCTCATATCCGGTTCAACGAGAAGGACGTTGTTCGCCACGAGCTGGTTGGACGGATCGTGACCGCCTATGACAACGCCTCGCGTGAAGAATCGGAAGCGCGGGAACGCCGCTTTGCCGAACGAAAACGTGGTACGGACCGCGATGGTGCCCCTGTGCGCCCTCGTGAAGCCGTAAATTCCTGAAAAGCTCCTGCCGACGATGCCAGACCGATTGCCCGAAAGTTTTCAGATTGACCTGTCGATAGAGGCGGGCGATTGGCCGGCGGAAGACCAGTTGGAAGCGACAACCGCGAAGGCGGTTGCCGCTGCTTTTGCCGGGGCGGATCTGGAAGTGCTGGAGGGAACCGAAGTTTCTCTGCTGTTTACCGACGATATGTCGATCCGGCAGTTGAACGCAAAATGGCGTGGCAAGGACAAGGCGACAAACGTCCTGTCCTTTCCCGGCAGCGATCCGCAAGGCGATGTTTATGGCCCACTTCTGGGCGATATCGTTTTCGGCTACGAAACCGTTGCGGCAGAAGCCGCAGACCTTGGAATTGAATTTTCCGATCACCTTACCCATTTGACTGTTCACGGTTTGCTTCACCTTTTCGATTATGATCATCAGGAAAGTGACGAAGCGGAACTTATGGAAAGCCTTGAGAAGGCCATTCTGGCATCTCTTGGCATCGATGACCCCTACGCGGACAGGCCACTTGTGGCCGACGGCGGGTAAGGGGCATCATGGGGCGTGATGTTCTTGATTGATGGATGATGAACTCAATTGAACCGCAAAGTCCGGCACATGGGCAGAAGCCTGCCAGCACCGGACAGGACCAGGACGGGGAAGACCCGCAACAGCCGAAGCCGCAGAAACCTGCGGCCTTCTTCGACCTCCTCAAACGCTTTCTGCGCTTGGGCCGCCAGTCTTCGAGCTTGCGCGAGAACCTGGAGGATGAGCTTGCTCGCGAAGGTGGCGATGCCGCGTTTTCGCCAGAAGAGCGGATGCTGCTCGGCAACATCCTCCGACTGCGGGAGCTGCGCGTCGACGACGTCATGATCCCGCGCGCGGACATCGATGCGGTGGACGTGGAAACCAGTCTCAGCCGGGTCATGGAACTGTTCCAGACCAGCGGACATTCGCGCATGCCGGTTTACGAAGAGACGCTGGACGATCCGCGGGGCATGGTCCACATCAAGGACTTGATGGCCTATATCGCCGAACGCGGTGCGTCGAACCGTCCTGCAACTTCTGTGGACAAGGAAGCCGACACAACCGACTTTCAACCGTCCAACTCCAACGCGCCTGCGCGCAACGGGCACAACATGCCCGACCTGGACCTGTCCTGTGTCGACCTCTCGGTCTCGCTGAAGGACACGGATCTTCTGCGCAACGTCCTGTTCGTGCCGCCTTCGATGCCGGCGACCGATCTGATGGCGAAGATGCAGGCCGACCGCATTCAGATGGCCCTGGTGATCGATGAATATGGCGGGACCGACGGCCTGGTGTCGCTGGAAGATCTTGTCGAGGAAGTTGTCGGCGATATCGAAGACGAACACGACGAGGATGAGGAAGCCATGCTGGCCTCCGCCGGCGAGGGCGTTTGGATCGCCGATCCGCGTCTGACCCTTGAAGATCTCGACGAAGCGCTCGGCACGCAGCTGAACGATGGTGAAATTTCCGAAGATGTCGATACGCTTGGCGGCCTGCTCTATTTCTCGGTGGGCCGGGTTCCGGTTCGCGGCGAACTTCTGCTGGTGCCGGACGAAGTTCCGGGGTTCGAATTCGAGGTGATGGACGCCGATCCGCGCCGCATCAAGCGCCTGAAGATCCGTCGCCGCCGTACCGACGCCCGTCCGCCGGATCTGCGCCGCCGCTCCAAACGGACAGACACTGTCTCTGGCGAGGGCGGTCAGGATAGCGAAAGCAAAAAAAACAAGGTCGCCGCGTCCAGCGGAAAAGGGTGAGCGGATCGTCGCCAAATCCGGCTAAAAGCATCGTCGCCAACGGTGCGGGTTTCCGTCTTCGGGAAACGACTTGTTTGCGCAGCATAGGTATTAATACTTGACCCCACTGCGGCGAGCCGACAAATCTCCTGACCGCAAGAATGGGAATGCTCTTTGATGCACTGGTTGTCACACCGCCTGTCGGTCCTGCCAAATACCTTTCTGCTGGCATGGGGGTGGCAGCGCCGGCTGTTGTGCGCAGCCTGCGGGGCCATGACGGCCTTTGCGCTTCCCCCCTATGACTTCACCTTCGTGCTCCTCCTCACCTTTCCTTGCCTGGTCTGGCTGCTGGACGGGGCGGTCGATCCCGCACCCGGTAAGCGCCTTCAGCGGTTTCGCACGGGTTTCGCGCTCGGCTGGCTGTTCGGTTTCGGATACTTCCTGTCCGGCCTGTGGTGGATCGGCGCGGCGTTTCTTGTCGAAGCGGACCGCTTTGCCTGGCTGATGCCCTTCGCCGTGCTGGCGATGCCCATCGGTCTGGCGCTGTTCACGGGACTTGGCGTTGGCCTCGCAGCAATTTTCTGGAGCGATCAGTTTCGCCGTATTCTGTTGCTGGCGGCCAGTCTGACCCTTGTGGATTGGCTGCGCGGCCATGTCCTGACCGGGTTTCCCTGGAACGCCTTTGGCTACGGGGTGTCCGGATCGTTGAGCCTGTCGCAGGCGGCCAGTCTCGTCGGGCTCTACGGTCTTACCTTCTTCGTGATTGCGGTGTTTTCCGCCCCGGCTGTTCTGGCGGATTCACGGCCGCTGCGCCAGCGTGTGGCGGCCGTTGTAGCCGCCGCCGTTGTGCTGGCCGCGGTTGCAGGTTACGGCGCTGTCAGGCTCTGGCAGACGGACCCCGCCGTTGCCGATCTCGACGTGAGAATCGTTCAGCCCTCGATCGACCAGAAAGACAAATGGCGGCCGGAACTGCGCGACGAGATCTTCCAGACTTTCCTCGACATGACCGAAGCTCCCCTTGGCGGCGCTGCGCGCGTCGGGCAACAGCGCCTGGTGGTCTGGCCGGAATCGGCCGTACCCTTTCTGCTCACGCAGGAGCCGGGTGCCTTGTTCCGGATCGGCCAGTCGCTTGGCGACAAGACCGAACTGGTGACCGGAGCAATCAGGGCGGAGCCCGGGCTTCAGGGCGCTGACTACTTCAACAGCGTGTTTGTGATTGGCAGCGAGGGCACCGTTCAGGGCATCTACGACAAGGTGCGGCTTGTGCCTTTTGGCGAGTACGTGCCGTTTAAACCTCTGCTTGAAACGCTGGGAATAACCAACCTGGCCGGGCCCTTGTCGGGCTTCGAGGCAGGGTATCAGCCGCGTGTATTGACCACGTCCGAGGGTTTTGGTTTTCTACCCATGATTTGCTATGAGGCGATTTTTCCAGGTGCTCTGGACGGCGTTTCCAGCAGACCGGATTTCTTGCTGAATGTGACCAACGACGCCTGGTTCGGCCGGACGCCAGGCCCTTATCAGCACTTCGCACAGGCCCGTTTGCGTGCCATCGAGACCGGTTTGCCGCTGATTCGGGCCGCCAATACAGGCATATCCGCTGTGATCGACCCCAAAGGTCGCGTCGTTGCAAAACTTGCGGTATTTGAAAAAGGCCTGATAGATACCAGGCTTCCGCAGAGGGTAAGCAACACTCTCTACGGCAGTATTGGCGATGCATTAGCCCTTATTGTATCCCTTTTCATCGTAGTATTTGCGGGTGTTAATCAATACAACCGCAACTCGCGCATAAATTGATATTTTTTATTTGAGTTGAGTGAAGAAAATGTGATACAACCGTGAAATAGCCGATTGAAGGCTGCTTCATGTACAAGTGTAAGGTTGCGGGCAAACTTCGATCTCTTGGTCCTGTGGGGGGAATTCAGGAGAACTTGTGCAAACGAAAAACGAGCGGGCTACGTCCGCGAGAAAAAGAAAGAGCGACACAGATGCCCAGTAAGAAGTCTCCGAATCCAATCGATATTCATGTTGGCAGCCGCGTCCGGCTGCGCCGCATGATGCTAGGCATGAGTCAGGAAAAGCTCGGCGAAAGCCTGGGCATCACCTTCCAGCAGATCCAGAAATATGAAAAAGGCACCAACCGTATCGGTGCCAGCCGTTTGCAGCACATTGCAACAGTTCTCAAGGTCCCGGTTTCCTTCTTCTTCGAAGATGCGCCCGGAACACCTGAGGAGGCCGAAGGCTTCGGCGAAACGCAGCCGACGTCCTATGTGGTCGACTTCCTGTCGTCCTCTGAAGGCTTGTCCCTGAACAAGGCATTTGTCCGAATCGAAGACCCGAAAGTGCGCCGTCGGATCGTTGATCTCGTCCGGTCTCTTGCCGGTGACGACTGACAAAATTCACGCGCGCGCTTGACGCGGCGAAAAACTTCTAAGATTGATGCAGGCGAAGCGGCGATGACTATCGTCGCTTCAGTCATATTCATTCCCAGAAGGACGATCGCCAATGGCACGTCAGAATTACCTGTTCACCTCCGAGTCCGTTTCCGAAGGACATCCGGACAAAGTGTGCGATCGCATTTCCGATGCGGTTGTAGATGCCTACCTCAAGGAAATGCCGGAAGCGCGTGTTGCCTGTGAAACGCTGGCAACCACCAACCGCATCGTGATTGCCGGCGAAACCCGGGGTCCGGCCACCATCACCAACGATTACATCGCCCATCTTGCCCGCATGGCCGTCAAGGATATCGGCTACGAGCAGGACGGCTTCCATTGGGAAAACTGCGACATCGCCGTTCATCTGCATGCGCAGTCCGCGCATATCGCCCAGGGCGTCGACGCTGGCGACAACAAGGATGAAGGCGCGGGCGACCAGGGCATCATGTTCGGTTACGCCTGCCGCGAGACCGAAGAGCTGATGCCGGCTCCGATCCTGTTTTCGCACAAGATCCTGCGTCTGCTTGCAGATGTCCGCAAATCCGGCAAGGAACCGGCGCTCGGCCCGGACGCCAAGAGCCAGGTCACTATCCGCTACGAAGACGGCAAGCCTGTCGAGGCAACCTCGATCGTTCTGTCGACCCAGCATCTGGATCCGGCCCTGACGTCCGCCGAAGTGCGCGCCATCGTCGATCCGTATATCCGCACTGCACTCCCGGATGGTTTCATCACGGACAGCACCGTCTGGCACGTCAACCCGACAGGCGCCTTCGTCATTGGCGGCCCCGATGGGGATGCAGGCCTCACCGGCCGCAAGATCATCGTCGACACCTATGGCGGCGCTGCGCCGCATGGTGGCGGTGCGTTTTCCGGCAAGGACCCGACCAAGGTTGACCGGTCCGCGGCTTACGCGGCCCGTTACCTTGCCAAGAACGTTGTCGCAGCCGATCTGGCCGATCGCTGCACCATCCAGCTGTCCTACGCCATTGGGGTTCCGGAGCCGCTGTCGGTCTATGTTGACCTGCATGGCACGGGCCGTTGCGACGAGGCCAAGCTGGAAAAGGCACTGCGCGATGTTATGGGCCTCAGCCCGCGCGGCATCCGTCAGCACCTGAAGCTGAACAACCCGATCTATGAGCGCACCGCTGCCTATGGTCATTTTGGCCGTGAGCCGGAAGCGGACGGCGGTTTCAGCTGGGAAAAGACAGACCTTGTTGACGAGCTTCGCCCGCTTGCGGGATAAGCTTGCCTTCCATCTGAACGAATGAAGACGTGGAACAGATCGCCGGTTCAGACCCGGCGATCTTTTGTTTTGAAGTGGCAGAATGACTGATCGTTACGAAGGTTCCTTTTACGGCCGCCGCAAGGGCAAGCCGCTCAGCCCGCGCCGCGAGGCTTTGATGGAAAAAGAGCTGCCGCATCTGGCGCTGGACCTGACGGCGCCCGCCCCGGAGGATCTGACGAGCCTCTTTGCGGCAGAGGTCGACGCGGTCTGTCTGGAAGTCGGCTTTGGTGGCGGCGAGCACCTGCTGCACCGGGCACGAACCAATCCGCGGATCGGTTTTATCGGTGTGGAGCCGTTCGTCGGCAGCATGGCCAAGGCGGTGACGGCCGTCGTGGAAGAAGGGCTGCGGAACATCCGTCTTTACGACGATGATGCCGTCGGTGTTCTGGACTGGCTGCCCGAGGCGAGCCTCGACCTGGCTTACCAGCTCTATCCGGACCCCTGGCCCAAGAAGCGCCACTGGAAGCGCCGGTTCATCAATGAGCAGAACCTCGATCGCTATGCCCGGGCGATCAAACCTGGCCACGAATTTCGGTTTGCCAGCGACATCGACACCTATGTTGACTGGACGCTGCGCCATTGCCGCGATCATGACGCGTTTGAATGGACCGCCGAAACCGCGTCCGACTGGAAATCGCCCTGGGAAGGCTGGCCGGGCACGCGCTACGAGGCCAAGGCCATCCGCGAAGGCCGTGTCGGCCGGTACCTGACCTTCCGCAGGGTATAGCGGAGCGGCGAGGGAAACGGCGCTTTTGCTGCCGTTCGCCGGGAGATTCCGGACAGGAGCCAACTTCTTTGAGGAATTTGGCCCGGGCTCTTGCCTTTTTGCCCGCTTTGGCGTTATACAGCCCGTGTTTCACCTCAAACGGCTTATCTGAGCACTTTGAGAGTGGGCCCGCCGGGGACCCGCTCTTTTTTGCTTACATAACCGGAAACCAACGAGTTCGAGCAGGACTGCCCTATGTAAATCGACAATCAGGTGCATCTGATGCTCAAGAGCCGGTAACGGCCGCCAACAGGAGCCAAGTGTGAGCGCACACGAACCGAGAATTGTGACGGAGCAGGGACTTGATGCCCGTGTTGCCGCAATTGTGGAGCCGGTGATCGAGGATCTCGGCTACCGTCTGGTGCGTACGAAGATCAGTGCTCAGAACGGCTGCACCTTGCAGATCATGGCAGAGCGTCCGGATGGCACCATGACCGTCGAGGACTGCGAAACCGTCAGCCGGGCCGTGTCGCCCGCGCTCGATGTCGAAGACCCGATCAACCGGGCATATCATCTGGAAATTTCTTCTCCGGGTATCGACCGTCCGCTCGTGCGCGCCGGCGATTTCAACCGCTGGGCAGGCCATGAGCTGAAGGTCGAGATGGCCGTCATGCTGGATGGCCGCAAGCGGTTCCGGGGAACGCTCATCGGCGCGGAGAACGGTGTGGCCACCATTCGTCTTCCCGATGCGCGTGAAGGCAAGGAAGACACCGTGGCGTTGCCGATGGAAAACATCGGCGAAGCCAAGCTGGTGCTGACCGACGAATTGATTACCGCAGCTCTTCAGGCCGAAAAGGCGGCATTGGCCGCCCGTGGTCAGGATGACGGGCTGACGCAGGACAACACGCCCAACTGAGCCTCAGGCTTTAAGGGAAAGAAGAAGAACGCGCCCGAACCGATCCTTGGCGCAAGAGGAGTGGAATATGGCAATCAGCGCGAACCGGCTGGAACTGCTGCAAATCGCTGACGCGGTCGCACGGGAGAAATCCATCGACCGGATGATCGTCATCAATGCAATGGAAGATGCGATCCAGAAGGCAGCCCGCTCCCGCTATGGTACGGAAACGGAAGTCCGCGCCGAAATCAATCCGAAGACCGGCGAGATCCGTCTGCAGCGTCTGCTTCAGGTCGTCGATGCCGTCGAGAACGTTTCCACCGACATCTCTCTTGATGACGCGCAGGCCCGCAATCCGGAAGCCAGCATCGGCGACTTCATCGCCGAGCCGCTGCCGCCGCTCGATTTCGGCCGTATTGCTGCCCAGTCCGCCAAGCAGGTTATCGTGCAGAAAGTGCGCGAAGCCGAGCGTGACCGCCAGTATGACGAATTCAAGGACCGTGTCGGCGAAGTCGTCAACGGTGTCGTCAAGCGTGCCGAATACGGCAACGTCATTGTGGATCTGGGCCGCGGCGAAGGCATCGTCCGCCGCGACGAACTGATCCCGCGCGAGATCTTCCGCACTGGCGACCGTATCCGCGCCATCATCTATGACGTGCGCCGCGAGCAGCGTGGCCCGCAGATCTTCCTGTCGCGCACCCATCCGCAGTTCATGGCGAAGCTGTTCGCTCAGGAAGTTCCGGAAATCTACGACGGCGTCATCGAAATCAAGTCCGTGGCCCGCGATCCGGGCTCGCGCGCGAAGATCGCCGTGATCTCCAAGGACAGCTCCATCGATCCGGTCGGCGCCTGCGTGGGTATGCGCGGCAGCCGTGTTCAGGCCGTTGTTGGCGAGCTCCAGGGCGAAAAGATCGACATCATTCCGTGGAACGACGAAGCGGCAACCTTCATCGTCAACGCCCTGCAGCCGGCCGAAGTGGCCAAGGTCGTTCTCGACGAAGATGCCGAGCGTATTGAAGTTGTCGTTCCCGATGACCAATTATCTCTTGCGATCGGCCGTCGTGGCCAGAACGTGCGTCTGGCCTCTCAGCTGACCGGCTGGGCCATCGACATCATGACCGAGCAGGAAGAAAGCGACCGCCGCCAGAAGGAATTCCTGGAGCGTTCGCAGCTGTTCATGGAAGCCCTCAACGTGGACGAGATGGTCGGCCAGTTGCTGGCGACCGAAGGCTTCACCTCGGTTGAGGAAGTCGCCTATGTGGAGCTCGATGAGATCTCCATGATCGAAGGCTTCGATGACGACACCGCGGTTGAAATTCAGGCCCGTGCCCGGGACTACCTGGCCGAGCTGGAAACAAAACTCGACGAAGAGCGTATTTCGCTTGGCGTTGCCGACGACTTGAGGTCGATTGATGGCCTGACAACGGCTATGCTGGTTGCCTTGGGCAAGGACGGCGTCAAGACGATGGAAGACCTTGCCGGTTGCGCTGCTGACGATCTTGTGGGCTGGACCGAACGCAAGGACGGCGAGACCAAGCGCTTCGAAGGTGCCCTTTCGGAATTCGACATGTCCCGCGCAGAAGCGGAAAACGTCGTGATGGCGGCGCGTCTGGCTGCAGGCTGGATCACCGAGGAAGAACTCGCAGCTCAGGCTGAGGAAGACGAAGCCGAAGCTGGAGAAGAAGAAGAGGTCGAAATGACCGAGACCGTTGGAGAAGAGCCGCAGGGCGGCGCAATCCTCAACGGGTAACGAGAGAGGCAAAAGCCTCCTGTCTGAAGTTTCCGGCCCGGCTGTGGCCATCCGGGAGCTTCCAATTCGCAAGTTCGATCAGCTTTTCTGCGCCGGAGGTGTTTCCACCGGAAAGCAGGTTGATCTAAAGGAGTGGCAGCGTGCCCAGGAAGAGTGAGCCAACCGAACGGCAGTGTGCCGTGACCCGGGAGGTTCAGCCCGTCAGTGCGCTGATCCGGTTCGTTCTCGACCCGCAGGGCGAGGTTGTTCCGGATCTGAAGCGGGTTCTTCCGGGACGCGGTGTTTGGGTGACCGCCACGAAAGAAAACGTGGCTGTTGCCGAAAAGGACCGGAAAAAGGTCTTTGGCCGAGGCTTTAAAGGGGAAGCCTCTGTCGAGCCGGGACTGGCGGATCGTGTCGATGCGCTCATGGAACGATCGGCGCTGCAAGCGCTCTCCATGACGCGCAAGGCGGGCGAGCTGGTGACAGGCTTCGCGAAAGTTGAAGCAGCCCTGCGGCAGGACGATGTCGCCGGGCTGGTCCATGCCTCGGACGCTGCAGAAGACGGGGTAAGGAAGCTGGCGGCGGTGGCTGCCGGCACTCAGGAACACGCAAACGGGTGCCAAATCGTCCGTTTGTTCGATTCGGACCAATTGGATTTGGCATTGGGCCGGTCAAATGTGATACATGCTGCACTGCTTGCGGGGCAGGCGAGCGAAAACTTCCTGTCGCGTGTGCGCGATCTGGAGCGGTTTCGCTACTCCTCCGCGGTAAGCAGCGATAATGGCAACGCTTGAGAAGGCGGTTGCGCAGGACTGAAGGCAATATGAGCGATACGAAAAATCCAGGCGACAAGACAATCAGCGTTGAGCGTGGAAAGACGCTCGGCCTAAAGCGCGGTGGTGGCGATCAGGGAACTGTTCGGCAGTCCTTCTCGCATGGCCGGACCAAAGCCGTCGTCGTGGAAAAGAAGAAGCGCCGTGTTGTGCTTCCCGGGCAAGAAGCCAAGGCAGATGCCCCTGCGCCGACAACGCAGCGCCTCGAGCGTCCGGCTGAAGCGCCGCGTACGCCGCCGCAGCAGGATCCGCAGGTCACCAAGCAGGCCCGCCGGTCTGCCTCTGGCCAGCGCCAGAAGGGCAACGGCAACGTTCTGCGTACCCTGACCAAGGAAGAAGCGGCAGCCCGTACGGCAGCCCTTCAGATGGCCAAGGTGCGTGACGAGGAAGACCGCAAGCGCCGCGAAGAAGAAGACAAGCGTCGGGCGATCGAAGCCGCGCAGCGTCAGGCTGAAGAAGAAGCCCGCGCCAAGGTGGAAGCGGAAGAGCGCGCCAAGCGCGAAGCCGAAGAAGCTCTGCAGGCAGCGGAACAGGCCAAGGCCGAACCGAAGAGTGAACCGGTTGCCGAAGCGGCTCCGGAAGCCGCAGCGCCTGCCCGCAAGGCTAGCACCGGCCGCACCGTGGTTCGCAAGCCCGCTCATGCCGACGGCGGCAAGCCGCCGAGCCTTGACGACATGGGCAAGCGCAAGGCGCCGGAAGCTCCGGCCGCACGTGCGAAGCCCGAGCGCGGGGAAACCGAAGAAGATCGCAACAACAAGAGCGTTCGTGCGGTCAAGCGCCCGAAACAGGCACCGGCTCCCGCTGCGCGTCCGCGCACCGGCGACGATCGCCGCCGCTCCAAGCTGACCATTTCCGCCGCCACGGGTGGCGACGACGGTCAGCGCGCACGGTCCCTGGCCTCCATGCGCCGCCGCCAGGAAAAGGCGAAGCGCGGGCAGCAGCAGGTCGTGCGTGAAAAGATCATGCGTGAAGTCGTTCTGCCGGAAGCCATCACCATCCAGGAGCTCGCCAACCGTATGGCAGAGCGCGCCGTGGATGTGATCAAGCTTCTGATGAAGCAGGGCCAGATGCTCAAGATCAACGACGTGATCGATGCTGATACCGCCGAACTGATCGCCGTGGAAATGGGCCACACTGTCAAGCGTGTGTCTGAAGCAGACGTTGAAGAAGGTCTGTTCACCACGGAAGACGAGCCGTCCACGATGCTGCCGCGTCCTCCGGTCGTGACCATCATGGGCCACGTCGACCACGGCAAGACCTCGCTGCTCGATGCGATCCGCAAGTCGAAGGTTGTCACCGGCGAAGCCGGCGGCATCACCCAGCATATCGGCGCCTATCAGGTCGATCAGGACGGCAACAAGATCACTTTCATCGATACTCCGGGCCACGCTGCGTTCTCGCAGATGCGTGCTCGCGGTGCCAAGTCGACGGATATCGTGATCCTGGTTGTTGCCGCCGATGATGGCGTCATGCCGCAGACCAAGGAAGCCGTTGCGCACGCCAAGGCGGCCGACGTGCCGATCATCGTGGCCATCAACAAGATGGACAAGCCGGAAGCCGATCCGAACCGCGTCCGCACGGAACTCCTCAGCGAGGATCTCGTTGTGGAATCCATGGGCGGTGACGTGATCGACGTGGAAGTCTCGGCCAAGAGCGGCCTGGGGCTCGACAAGCTTCTGGAAATGATCCTGCTGCAGTCCGAGGTTCTGGAACTCCAGGCCAATCCGGAACGCAAGGCAGAAGGCATCGTCATCGAAGCACAGCTCGACAAGGGCCGCGGTCCGGTTGCCACCGTTCTGGTGCAGAAGGGGACCCTCAAGCCGGGCGACATTCTTGTCGCCGGTGCCGAATGGGGCCGCGTCCGCGCCATGCTCGACGAGAATGGCAATCAGGTGAAGGAAGCCGGCCCGGCCAAACCGGTCGAGGTTCTGGGCTTCCAGGGCACGCCGGAAGCCGGTGACATGGTTGCGGTCGTCGATAACGAAGCCCGCGCTCGTGAAATTACCGACTACCGTCAGCGCCAGATCCGCGAGAAGGCCTCCGTGGTCGCCTCGGGAACGCGTGGTTCGCTTGAGCAGATGATGAACCGTCTGCAGGAAACCGGCAAAAAAGAGTTCCCGCTGGTGCTCAAGGCCGACGTGCAGGGCTCTGCGGAAGCGATTGCTCATGCGCTCAACGAACTCGGCAACGAGGAAGTCGGCGCGCGCATACTGCTCTCCGGTGTCGGTGGCATCACCGAAAGCGACGTCACGCTGGCGCTCGCTTCCAAGGCTCCGATCATCGGCTTCAACGTACGTGCCAACAAGCAGGCCCGTGAAGCGGCAAGCCGCGAAGGCATTGAGATCCGTTACTACAACGTGATCTACGACCTGGTCGACGACATCAAGGCAGCCCTGTCGGGCATGCTGTCGCCGGAACGCCGCGAAACCTTCCTCGGCAATGCGGAGATCAAGGAAATCTTCCACATCTCCAAGGTCGGCAAGGTTGCAGGTTGTCTGGTTACCGAAGGTGTCGTGGAACGTGGCGCCAACGTTCGCCTCATCCGCGACGACGTGGTCATCCACGAAGGCGAACTGGGCACGCTTAAGCGCTTCAAGGACGAGGTCAAGTCTGTCGAATCCGGTCAGGAATGCGGCATGAACTTCGTCAAGTACCAGGACATGCGTCCGGGCGACGTCATCGAGTGCTTCCGCGTCGAGCAGATCGCACGGACACTCTGATCGAAGTCAGAAATTTACTTGAAACTGATGTCAGCGGCTTATTCAATTAAGCCGCTGACGTCGTATCTGGTCGCAGGTAACCCCGTCATGCCACGGCCCGGCCGTGGCATCCGCGCCACCAGGTGATCCCGCCAGCGTCCGTGCTTCAAGCCCGGCAAAGGCGTGGATAGCCTGACAAGGACCGGCAACGGCAACCCGAAACGTCGGGGTGGACTGCGCTGCCAGAGATGCAGGAACAACAACAATGGCAAGACAACACGGACAGGACAGCCGCGGCCCTTCCCAGCGCCAGTTGCGCGTCGGCGAAACGGTACGCAAGGAGCTGTCCGATATTCTGACCCGGGGACGGTTTTCCGACCCCGATCTCGACGGCGTGATCGTCACGATCCCCGAAGTGCGCATGACACCGGACCTGCGCCTGGCGACCTGCCTCGTGATGCCGCTTGGCGGCGTCAATGCTGAGCAGGTTGAAAAGGCCCTGAACCGCAGCGCCAAATATCTGCGCGGTCAGGTGTCCCGGCGGCTGACGATGAAATACATGCCGGACCTGCGCTTTGTTCTCGACACGAGGTTCGATGACGACGACCGCATCGACACGCTGCTGCATTCTCCGGAAGTCTCCCGAGATCTCGACGCGGACGAAGAGAACGAAAAGAACTAGAGATCAACGTCTCACTGTTCCTGTTGAATTGTGGTCCCCGCGAAGGCGGGGACCCGGCAAACACAGGCGATTGGCTTGATTTCCGGAAGAGCGGGTTGCGCTTGGGTTACCGGACCTCGGTCTCTCGCACCACTCGGACCGGGATGACATGAATAGCAGTGAGTTCTTCGCCGAGGCCAAGGCCTAACCCAAGCGGACCCGACATGGCACTCTCCAGAGCAATAGCAATTATCGCGCTTGGCGCGGCGGCGTCCGCGTGTGTCGTGTTTCCGGTTCCACGCGTCATTGCGCCGGAGGTCTCGGGCGTGCTGCTTAACGACGGTAAGCCGGTTGCGAATGCAGAGATCGAGTTGGTGGCCGCATTGGCTCCTTCAGACGCATCATCGGAAATTCCGCCCGGCTCAAGTCATGCCGTTGCCAGAACAGATGCAAATGGCAAATTCAAAGTAGGACCGCTGACAGGGGTCAAAACAGTTCATACATACGGCGATGAACTCCTTGGATTTTACATTGTTATCAGGGCAGGGAACAAAGAGTTGATAGGGTTCACTTACAGTGAAATAGCGAGTGTACCCTCCAAATTAAGTGGGGTATGCGACTTGGCCAAGGCCCGCAGCGTTGGAAACCAAGTGACTTACTGTGATCATGACAGGCTGGAAAAACTGAAAATGGTCACTGACGACAGCTGATGTGTTGAGTGTCCCGTTGTCGAGCTTGACTAGCGAGACTGATCATCAGCTTTTCGTTTAGCTGACCAAATCTACTGCAATCGTATTGAAACGTTCTCATGGCACGCCAAAAACAATTCAAAAGAAAAAAGAACGCAATCAACGGCTGGCTTGTCCTGGACAAGCCCTATGGCATCACCTCCAACGAGGCGCTCGGCAAGATCAAGCGGATCTTCTCGCCGGAAAAGGTGGGTCACGCCGGTACGCTCGATCCGCGCGCGTCCGGTCTCCTACCGGTTGCCTTCGGCGAAGCCACAAAAACCGTGCCCTTTGTCATGGACGGCCGCAAGGTCTACCGTTTCGAGGTCACCTGGGGCGTCGAAACCAATACCGACGACACCGAAGGTGAGGCGGTCGCAACGTCCGACGTGAGGCCGAATGCGGATGAAATTTCCGCAGTGCTTGGCGAGTTCGTCGGCACGATCATGCAGGTTCCGCCGAAGTTTTCCGCCATCAAGGTCGCCGGTGAACGGGCATATGATCTTGCGCGCGATGGCGAAGAGGTCGAGCTGGAAGCCCGTCCCATCGACGTGCACCGGCTGGACCTGGTCGACTGTCCGGACGAGAACCGTGCGGTTTTCGAAGCGGAATGCGGCAAGGGCACCTATGTGCGCGCAATCGCCCGTGACCTCGGCCGCCGTCTTGGCACCTGCGGTCATGTCACCGAACTGCGCCGGCTCCTGGTCGGTCCGTTCGGCGAAGACGACCTGATCGGGCTGGACGAGATCCTGGAAGCATCGGAAGCGCTTGAGGAAGGTGCTGGCGTCGAGGCGCTGGTCGAGGAATTTGTCCTGCCGGTTCGCGAGGCAATGGACAACCTGATCGAGGTTCCCGTTTCGCTCGATGACGCTGCCAAGATCCGCAAGGGCATGGCTGTGCTGCTGCGCGGCCGCGATGCTCCGCTCAACACGGAAGTGGCCTTTGCCAGCCACGCCAGCGTGCCGGTCGCCATCGGCTCAATTGACAAGGGCCGGTTCCAGCCGAGCAGGGTGTTTCACCTGTAAATTCGGGTATGGCGAAAAAACCTGAGAAACCTCTGGATTTCCATATGGTTTTCCGCCATATTCCGCCGCCATTGGGCACTGATGTCCAATTCGTCCGGAAGGATCCTTTGCTGAACGACATCTCGGCTCTGGAAACATCCGGATCAGGCCGGTCTCCGGCATTTCAACGTGTCCGGTCAACGGACCCCACTCTTTGAAAGGAAAGAGCGATGTCGATTACTGCAGAGCGCAAAGCTGAGCTCATCAAGGAATACGCCATCAAAGAAGGCGACACCGGTTCCCCGGAAGTACAGGTTGCGATCCTCACCGAGCGGATCAACAACCTGACCCAACACTTCAAGGGTCATGGCAAGGATAA
This sequence comes from Stappia sp. BW2, assembly GCF_008107695.1. Classification (GTDB taxonomy): domain Bacteria; phylum Pseudomonadota; class Alphaproteobacteria; order Rhizobiales; family Stappiaceae; genus Roseibium. The sequence continues at coordinate 240,554 of NZ_VIRG01000036.1, forward strand.
CCACTCCCGCCGCGGTCTTCTGAAAATGGTTGCGCAGCGCCGGTCCCTTCTGGACTACACGCGCGGCAAGAGCGAAGAACGCTACAAGTCGCTGATCTCGCGTCTTGGCATTCGCCGCTAAGATCTCAGAACCTGGAAGCGCGGTGGGTGAGAACCCGCCGCGTTTTTGTATTGCGTGACGGCTTTTGCCGGACGCAGCTCTTGCCGGCAAAACACTGATCCGCTTCGGGTCTTTGTTCGCGGAAAGAGCTTTGAGTGTTTCAAAATCAAGTGGAACGCTCTATAGAGACCTCGTGACATGTCATGGGGCAGGATTGCCGGCTTCTTTCCGTCTTGAGCGAAAGCAGCTCGTCGTCTTGCCCGTGACCTGTCCGCCGGTAACCGGCCCATACGGGGCCGACCGGGAATGTGTCTGCCATGACCGTGCTGTACCGAAAACAGCCAAAGGCAGGCAAAGCTGTAAGGACAGATGATGTTTGATGTTCATCGTGTAGAAGTCGAGTGGGGCGGACGCCCGCTCGTCCTCGAAACGGGCAAGGTTGCCCGTCAGGCCGATGGCGCCGTGATGGCGTCCTATGGTGAAACAAAGGTTCTGGCGACCGTCGTGTCCGCCAAGTCGCCGAAGCCGGGCCAGGATTTCTTCCCGCTCACCGTGAACTACCAGGAAAAGGCATTTGCCGCCGGTAAGATCCCGGGTGGCTACTTCAAGCGTGAAGGCCGTCCGTCCGAGCACGAGACGCTGACCTCCCGCCTGATCGACCGTCCGATCCGCCCGCTGTTCGCAGACGGCTACAAGAACGACACCCAGGTGGTCATCACCGTTCTGTCGCACGATCTTGAAAATGCTCCGGACATCCTGGCGATGGTGGCGTCTTCCGCTGCTCTGACCCTGTCGGGCGTTCCCTTCATGGGCCCGATCGGCGGCGCGCGCGTTGGCTACATCAACGGCGAATACGTTCTGAACCCGCTGGTCGACGACATGCCGGAATCCACTCTGGATCTGGTTGTTGCCGGTACCAACGACGCCGTTCTGATGGTTGAATCCGAAGCCAAGGAACTGGACGAAGACATCATGCTCGGCGCAGTGATGTTCGGCCACAAGGGCTTCCAGCCGGTGATCGATGCGATCATCAAACTGGCTGAAACCGCTGCCAAGGAACCGCGCGAACTGGTCCTGCCGGATCATTCCGAGCTGTTCGGCAAGGTCAAGGCGATGGCTGAAAGCGACCTGGTTGCCGCTTACAAGATCACGTCCAAGACCGACCGCAAGAACGCAATCGACGCTGCCAAGGCGAAGGTCGTTGAAGCGCTGATCACCAACGCTGCCGAAGGCGAAGCCGTCGAAAGCACCGTTCTGGGCGAGCAGTTCAAGAAGCTGGAAGCGGAAATCGTTCGTGGCGCAATCCTCGACACCAGCACCCGTATCGACGGCCGTGACCTGTCGACCGTCCGTTCGATCTCTTCCGAAGTCGGCATTCTGTCGCGTGCGCATGGCTCCGCCCTGTTCACCCGCGGCGAAACCCAGGGCCTGGTCGTTGCCACCCTCGGGACCGGCGAAGACGAGCAGTACATCGACCTGCTGGAAGGCACCGTGAAGTCTCACTTCATGCTGCACTACAACTTCCCGCCCTACTCCGTCGGTGAAACCGGCCGCATGGGCTCCCCAGGACGCCGCGAAATCGGCCACGGCAAGCTGGCATGGCGTGCGATCAACCCGATGATGCCTGCGCATCACGAGTTCCCGTACACCGTCCGCGTTGTTTCCGAGATCACCGAATCCAACGGTTCGTCTTCCATGGCAACCGTCTGCGGCACCTCGCTGGCGCTGATGGATGCCGGCGTTCCGCTGAAGGCACCGGTTGCCGGTATCGCCATGGGCCTGATCAAGGACGGCGACCGTTTCGCGGTTCTGTCCGACATTCTGGGAGATGAAGATCACCTCGGCGACATGGACTTCAAAGTTGCCGGTACCCAGGACGGTATCACCTCGCTGCAGATGGACATCAAGATCGACGGTATCACCGAAGAGATCATGAAGGTCGCTCTGGGTCAGGCCAAGGACGGCCGTATCCACATCCTCGGCGAAATGTCCAAGGCCATCACCGAAGCTCGTGCCGAGCTCGGCGAACATGCTCCGCGCATCGAAGTGATGAAAATTCCGGTCGACAAGATCCGTGAAGTCATCGGTTCGGGCGGCAAGGTCATCCGCGAAATCGTGGAAAAGACCGGTGCGAAGGTCAACATCGAAGACGACGGCACCGTCAAGATCGCATCTGCCGACGGCAAGGCGATCAAGGCAGCCGTCAACTGGATCAACTCCATTGCCGCTGAGCCGGAAGTGGGCATGATCTATGAAGGCACCGTCGTCAAATGCGTTGACTTCGGCGCATTCGTGAACTTCTTCGGCGCCAAGGACGGTCTGGTCCACATCTCCCAGCTTGCTCCCAAGAAAGTTGCCAAGGTCACCGATGTGATCAAGGAAGGCGACAAGGTCTGGGTCAAGCTCATGGGCTTCGACGAGCGCGGCAAGGTCCGCCTGTCCATGAAGGTTGTCGATCAGGAGACCGGCAAGGAAATCGAAAAGAAGGAAGAAGCTGAATAAGCTTCCTTCCGACTGACGTGAAAAAGGAAACGGGGGCCGAAAGGTCCCCGTTTTTGTTTGTCCGAAGGTGGGAAGGGCGCGTCAGCCTGCCTGGGCCGCAACCGAATTGATGCCGTTCATATTGGAGAGATAGCGCTGGAAGTCGACACCGGAGAGTGGCCGGGAAAAGCTGTAGCCCTGGATCAGTGAGCAGCCGAAGGAATGGATCAGCTCGCACTGCTCCCGCGTTTCCGCGCCCTCGCACACCACGTCGATGTGCAATGACGCTGCCATGGAAATGATGGCACGCACCAGGGCCTGGCCGTCCTGATCCCGTTCCAGGCCCATGATGAAGGTCCGGTCGATCTTGAGGGTGTCGATTGGCAGGCGTTTCAGGTGGCTGAGCGACGAATAGCCGGTGCCGAAATCATCGAGAGAGATCTTGATACCGAGCTTGCTGATGTCCTGAAGGATCTCGACCGGATTGATGCGCTGGTCCTCGAACATCACGCTTTCGGTGATCTCGAGCTGCAGGCGGGTCGGGTCCATTCCGGTTTCCCAGAGAATGTCCTGCAGCCGGGTCAGGAAGTCCGCATCGCGGCATTGACGCGGGGAAATGTTGACGCTGATACCGTCGAGCTGCAGGCCGTTGCGGTTACAGGACTGGAAAAACGCACAAGCTTCACGCAGCACCTGTTCGCCGAGCGGGACGATTAGCCCGCAATCCTCGGCAACCTTGATGAACTCCGCCGGCGGCACGGCGCCCAGCTTGGGGTCGGTCCAGCGTGCAAGGGTTTCGCAGCTCACCACGCGGTTCTTTTCGCAGTCCACGATCGGCTGGAAATTCAAATGCAACTCGCCCTTTTCCACGGCTTGGCGCAGGGCAATCTCGACCTGGCTCGCACGGGCGTTCTGTTCGTTCATGCGGCTCGCAAAGAAACGGTAGCTGGCGCCGCTGTCTGCCTTTGCCTGCAGCATGCTGGTGTCTGCTTCCATCAGCAGGGCTTCGTCGTCTGTGCCGTCATGCGGACAAACGGCGATGCCGAGGCTACCCGCAAGCACCGCCTGATCGCCATCTTCCAGGTCGACGGGGTCTCCAACGGCCTGGAGAATATCGCGGGCGGTTTGCTCGATCTGCCAACGGTCTTCCGGGTTCGACAGAATGACGGCGAATTCGTCGCCGCCCATGCGCGCGATGGTCTGGTCCGGGCCGAGGATTTTCGTCAGCCGCGCGGCGATGGTCTCGATCACCTTGTCACCCGCCTTGGGGCCGTAGGATTCGTTGACGGTCTTGAACCGGTCGAGGTCGAGGATCATCAGCGCCGTCAGCTCACCCTGATGCTTGCCGCGCTGGATTGCCTGACGCAGCCTGTCCATGAACAGGCGCCGGTTCGGAAGGCCGGTCAGAATATCGAAATTGGCGTTCTTGGTCGCAAGTTCCTCCTGGCGCTTGCGCTCACTGATATCGGTGACGGTTGCGTAATAGGCGCGTTCCCCGCGCCATTCCGTCAATCTGACATGCTGTTCCAGCCAGATCGTCTTGCCGTCCTTCCGAACGCCCTTGACCTCATAGACGCGCGGGGCACCGCTACCGTTTTCGCGCATGTTGTAATAGCTGCGCAGGCGGCTGTGCTCCTCCGGGGCATAGATCACCAGTGTGGGCGAATCGACCAGTTGCTTCGGATTGCCGGGTTCGTACCCGCACATTTTCAGCAGGGCGTCGTTCACATAAAGGATACGGTGATTGGCATGAACGAGAACACCGTGCATGGATCCGTCGATCATGTCCCTGAACTGGGCATCACGGGCGCGCACGGATTCGAAAGCCGCCTGGAACATGGTCGCCAGTTTGTTGAATTCGAAGATCAGTCCGGGTGGCGGAGGTGTCACCGCCCTGTTTTGCCGCAGGCTCATTGCGTAGGTCAGCAAGCTGCCAAGTCCGGCGGAGGTAATGCGATTGACCAGCAGCGCAGCGCCTATGGCGAGAATGGCCGTATAAAGCAGGAAAGGTGCGAAGAGCTGCATATAGGTGTCCTCGGCCTTTTGCAGCGTGTCCACAGGTTGCTTGATCACCGCAGAAAGCATGTGGCGGTCCAGTGCCTGCATAAGGGGCGCAAAAACGAACAGATTTCCTCCGCTGAGAGCGTAGTTGACTTCATCCGGAGTGTCATAGAGCCGTTTGGGCGGGACCTCCGTGGTCAGGTCTCCCAGACCCGCGACAACATCGTGATCGTGATAAAAGGCGAGATCCTCCACCTGTAGCGCCTTGGCAAGGCCCCCGGGCAGGGAGAAGGAATCGGTAATGGTGGTGCCGCCGTAGATCCTGCCGAGCGCACGGCCCGTGTCGGGATCCAGAACGAGAACCGAGAGGGCTGCGGTGATCTGAACGGGATCCGAGTCGTGATCCGCGTATGTCACCCAGATGTCCGGTGGCATGGCGTTGCGCACCTTCACCGGCAACTGGTGGCTCAAGTCAACGAGACCGAGGCTGCCGTTGACCCAGCTATCTTCAGCCGGGCGGTCGATCAGAAGAATGTCCAGGACCGCGCTCGTCAGCCGTTCGGAAGCATGTTCAACGATGACCTTCGCGGTTTCCCGATCATTTTCCAGCAGGGCTCGGCGAATGTCCGGGTTTGCTGCGACCGCCCGAATCTGGGCTTCAAGCTTGTCCAGATGCTGCGTGAAGACGAGCCTGGCGAGTGTCGCCTGGGATTTTGCACTGCGGGCAATTTCATGTTCGGCAATCGACAGGCTGCCGAGATACGTAATCCAGAAGAGCGCAACCGCCGTTCCCACGAGCCCGAATGCAAATAGGGCCATGACAAGGCGGTTGAAAGGAATGGAATAGCGGGCCTTCAACGCAGCGCTCCTGGACTGGCGGATCTCATTTGAAAGGCAGATGGACGGATGGGGAAAGCAAGACGAGGAGAGGTTCTACCGGATTGGCAGAACAACCTGCCTCGTTTCTTGGAGGAACGGGGCACCACTCTACGGTTGCTGAAAACCGAAGAGTGAACGAAAAGGTTGTGACAAACCGATAGGTCCATAGCAACAGCATCATGACATCTTGCCTCCACTTCGCAACCCCAAGAAAAGGAATTTGCGAACTTTAATGTAACTTCTCCAAGTTTACCGATTGTGAATTGAAAAAGAGAATTTATTTACGGCATATTGTAAATTTAACTTGCAAATCATCGGTTTGACGAAGATTTATTATGGCATATTTGACAATTGCCGGTCTCGGCAGACTGTCTCGGCTGCCGCCCTTGATCAGGCGTTTGCCTCCTCCGGTGAAACTGGTATATCCCCATCGGAACATGAAAAGGGCTGTTGGCCTATTGCGGAAAACGGAGCCACTTGATGGGGCAGATGCGCTTGGTAGTCGTTGGGGCTGGTGGCCGGATGGGCCGGGCATTGACGCGCGCAGTCACGGATACCCCTGGTGCCACCGTCGTCGCGGCAATAGAGCGCGAGGGGTCAGAGTTTCTGGGCAAGGACGTGGGAGAACTGGCGGGAACCGGGTCTTTGGGCGTCCCCGTCACTGACGATCCTCTGACGGCCTTTGCCGCAGCTGACGGCGTTCTTGATTTTACGGCTCCAGCGGCGAGCCTCTGGTTCGCAGAGCTGGCCGCGCAGGCCCGCATCGTCCATGTCATCGGCACCACCGGATGGGCTGAAGGGCAGGATGAACCTCTGAAGGCGGCTGCCCGCCACGCCCGGATCGTCAAGTCCGGCAACATGAGCCTTGGGGTCAATCTGCTGGCGAGCCTTGTGCGCAAGGCGGCGGCTGCGCTCGATACGGATTTCGACATCGAGGTCCTGGAAATGCATCACAAGCACAAGGTCGATGCGCCTTCGGGCACCGCCCTGCTGCTTGGCGAAGCGGCGGCCGAAGGGCGGGGCATCGATCTGGCGGCCCATTCTGTTCGCTCGCGCGACGGCATCATGGATCCCCGCAAGACAGGTGACATCGGCTTTGCAACTCTGCGGGGCGGCTCTGTCATCGGCGAACATTCAGTGATTTTTGCCGGTGAGGGGGAGCGCATCGAACTCACCCACCGGTCGGAAGACCGGCAGCTCTTTGCTCGCGGTGCCGTCAAGGCGGCGCTGTGGGGATTTGACCAGAAGCCCGGGTTTTATTCGATGGCCGATGTCCTCGGCCTGGATTCTTGAAGATACGCAATCAGCTTGAGGAGAATGGCATGGACCGCCTTCTTGTGCTTGTCCGTCACGGACAGAGCGAATGGAATTTGAAGAACCTGTTCACCGGCTGGAAAAATCCGGACCTGACCGAACAGGGCGTGGCGGAGGCTCACAAGGCCGGCGAACAGCTCAGGGACCTGAAGCTGTCCTTTGATATTGCCTTCACCTCGGATCTGATGCGGGCACAGAAGACGCTCGACATCATCCTGGAAGAACTCGGCCAGACAGGCCTTGAAACCTTCAAGGACCAGGCTCTCAACGAGCGCGATTATGGCGACATCACCGGCATGAACAAGGATGAAGCGCGCGAGAAATTCGGCGAAGAGCAGGTCCATATCTGGCGCCGCTCCTATGATATTCCGCCTCCGGGTGGCGAGAGCCTGAAGATGACTTCGGAGCGCGTTCTGCCTTACTACAAGGCGGAAATCCTGCCGCGGGTTCTGGCCGGCAGCCGGACGATCGTCGCCGCGCACGGCAACTCGCTGCGCTCGCTGATCATGGACCTTGAAAACCTGTCACCGGAAGAAATCCTGAAGCGGGAACTGGGCACCGGCACGCCGATCATCTATCGCCTTGATGAAAATGGCAGTGTGGTCAGCGTTCAGGATCTTGCCGACTAAGGTCAATTGAAAACCGGAGCCAACTGCCGGCAAGGCCTTGGAGGCGTTGCTAAAAATGGCAGTCACTTCACTTCGCTCTGGCAGACAAAACGTCTCGTTGCCTCGCTGAGGCAGCGGGACTTTCTTTTTGAAAAGCGTCTCAGCCTGAAGGCGCTAAGGCGCAAAAAAGGGCGGCCCGAAGGCCGCCCCGAAAGTCTCCCGAGGAAACGTCAGATCACAAAGCCGTTCTGGGTGGCAATGTCATTCAAGGCCCGTTCCGGCCGGGCTCCGACGTGGCTGATGACGCTTGCGGCGCACAGGCAGCCGAGTTCGGTTGCTTCCGTAAGCTTGTAGTTGCGGGCAAGACCGAACAGGAAGCCGGAAGCAAACAGATCGCCGGCTCCGGTCAGATCGACCACATTGTCGACGACCTGCGCGGGAACCTTCACGGTTTCCTCACGGCTGATGGCCATTGCGCCTTCCTTGCCAAGCGTCAGGGCTGTCAGCGCGCCGGACTCCCGTGCCGCATTGACGGCGCTATCCAGATCCGACGTTTCGTAAAGGGCCTTCAGCTCATGTTCGTTGGCGAACATCAGGTCGACGACGCCGTCGGTCAGAAGGCCCTGGAATTCGCCGCGGTAGCGGTCGACACAGAACGAGTCGGACAGGGTGATCGCCACCTGACGTCCGTTGGCATGGGCAATTTCGGCCGCCTTCAAAAACGCCTTCTTGGCGTCTGCCGGGTCCCACAGATAACCTTCCATGTAGGTCACGGCGGCGGAGGCAACGACCTCCTCATCGACGTCGGCCGTGCCGAATTCCGTGCAGGCGCCGAGGTAAGTGTTCATCGTGCGCTCCCCGTCCGGTGTGATCAGGATCATCGACCGGGCAGTCGGCTTGCCTTCCTTCAGGCGCGGCGTGTTGAAATAGACGCCGGTGCCGTTCATGTCGTGATAGTAGCTGTCGCCCAGCTCATCTTCGGACACCTTGCCGAAATAGGCGGGGCGCCCGCCGAGCGAGGCAATGCCAGCGGCCGTGTTGCCGGCGCTGCCGCCCGAGATGCGGACAGTCTGCCCCATCTTGTCGAACAGGCGCACCGCCTCGTCCGTGTCGATCAGGCGCATGGAGCCTTTGACGAGATTTTCCTGAAGCAGGAAATCCTCTTCGACATGGGCGAAGACGTCGCAAATGGCATTGCCGATGCACAGGGCATCAAATCTTGTTTCAGTCATGAGTTCCTCTGGTTATGTCGGGCAGCCAGCGTTACGAGTAGGGATTGGGCCGCAAGGCACGGTTGGCTTCCGGTTCCCTGATCTTGTCCCTGAACGGACTTGCCCGGTAGACGCCGAGCATGTTCAGCTCGGCACAGAAGAAGGCCAATTCCTCGAGCGCCAGAGCCACCTTCGGATCATCCGGATGGCCTTCGACGTCCGCATAGAACATCGACGCGAAAAACTGCCCTTCAAGCTGATAGGATTCCAGCTTCGTCATGTTGACCCCGTTTGTCGCAAAACCGCCCAGGGCCTTGTAAAGCGCGGCCGGAACGTTGCGGACCCGGAAGATGAAGGTCGTGATGACTGGCTGGCCGTTATGCGCGGCCTCCATCTTGTCGCGCGAGAGAATAACGAAGCGGGTCGTGTTGTGCGCCTCATCCTCCACATCCCGGCGCAGGATGTCCAGACCATAGATTTCCGCCGCCATTTCGGGAGCAAGGGCCCCGACGCTCGGATCGCCCAGCTCGGCGATCTGTCGGGCGGAGCCCGCGGTGTCGCCTCCGACGACCGCCGTCAGGCCGAGTTCGCGAATCACGTTCCGGCATTGTCCCAGCGCGTGGACATGGCTTTGCACCTTTTTCAGGTCTTCCAGCTTTGTGCCCTTGACTGCCATGAGCTGAAACCGGATCGGCATGAAATATTCGCCGATGATGTGCAGGTTCGATTTCGGCAACAGGTGGTGAATATCTGCCACGCGTCCTGCAACGGAGTTTTCGATCGGGATCATGGCAAGATCGGCCGACCCGTCGGCCATGGCCGAGAAGCAATCCTCGAAAGTGGCACAGGGGATGGCTTCATAGTCTGGATAAACGCTCCGGCAGGCCATGTGAGAATTGGCGCCGGTTTCTCCCTGAAACACGATATTTTTTCTGTCGGTCATTTGTCTTTCTGCCTTCCGGCAGTCTTTCGTCAGTTGGTCTGATAGGCCGCCCGGGCTCGTTCCAGATCTTCGGGCGTGTTCACGTCCATCGGCGCGCTGTCGATGACGGAGGCATCAATCCGCATACCCGCTTCAAGGGCCCGCAACTGTTCCAGTTTTTCACGCTGTTCCAGCGGGGAGGGCGGCATCTGGACGAATTTCGTCAGAGCTGCCCTGCGGTAGGCGTAGATGCCGATATGGTGGAAGTACGGGCCGTCACCGTGCGGGGCGACGGCCCTGGTAAAGTAAAGCGCGCGATGATGGCCGTGGCCGTTGGGTGTCGTGACTGCCTTGACGAAATTCGGATCGTCGCGGAAGGCCGTGTTGGTGAATTCCGTCATGATGGTGCCGAGGTCAACATCGGCAATGGAAAGCGGTGCGAAGGCCGCGCGGATCGCTTCCGGTGCGATCAAGGGTACATCGCCCTGCACGTTCAGGATGACATCGTGTTTGCCATCAGGGTCGATCAGCCCTGCAGCCTCGTGAATACGGTCGGAGCCGGAGGCGTGGTCTGCCCGGGTCATCACGGCCTTGCCGCCGTGATCCTGCACCGCTTCGAAAATGTCCTTGTCGTCACAGGCAACGGCGACCGGACCGATATCCGCGTTACGCGCCTGTTCCAGAACACGCACGATCATGGGTTTTCCGCAAATGTCGGCAAGCGGTTTGCGTGGCAGACGGGTGGCGGCGAGGCGGGCCGGGATAATTACAAGAGCAGCGGTCAATCGGGTCTCCATGGAGCCGGACGGGCGGAAAAAAATGCAAAAAAAGCGCGCCGCGTCCGTTTGTCGTATCAGATGCCCTTTTAAAGCTATGGACAGCAAGGTCAAAAAATTTGTAGGTTCCGGCAAAATTCGAAAAGCTGATAGGGGTCGCAGCGACGCTGCGGGCCCGGACGCGTATGAGCTTGGAGCCGGAGAGAATGGATTCCTTCACGCTGAACAAGGCCGCCGGTGCGGTACTGATGGTTCTGATTCTGACAATGGGTGTCGGCATTGTCTCCGACATCATCTTCCATCCGACGATTCCGGGTAAGCCGGGGTATGAAATCGTCGTCGCGTCCGCAGAGGATGGCACCTCTGAGGTGGAGGCTGTTCCGGAAGTGGTTCCGATCTCCGAGCGCCTGCTCGAGGCATCTGCTGAGGACGGGGCCAAAGTGGCGAAGAAATGCGCTGCCTGCCACGACTTCACACAAGGTGGACCCAACAAGGTCGGTCCGGGACTTTGGGATGTGGTCGGTCGTAAGCCTGGTTCCCACGAAGGCTTCAGCTATTCTTCCGCAATGACCGAGTTTGGCGCAGCCAATCCCGAGTGGACCTACGAAGAACTGGACCACTTCCTGGCGTCGCCGAAGAAGTTCATTTCCGGAACCACGATGGGGTTCGCCGGTCTGCGTAAGCCGGAAGACCGGGCAAACATCATTGCTTATCTTCGCGGACAAGCCGAATCGCCGGCACCATTGCCGGACCAGTAAAAGCGCGTCGAGCGTGTGATTCTCTTTTTGAGTATTGAAGAAGCCGGGTAGTACCCGGCTTTTTTATTTGATTTATATAAAAAATTAACAAATCTTACGTTACGTAGTTCGACTGAGGATGGTGAGATCAGGCAAGGAGCCTATGGGCATCAACTTGACGAGGGGTTTGTTTTCTAAGTCGAATGGAACGTGGGCCGCTTCCATTGTTGCTGCTGTCTGTTTTCTTGCCGGTATCGCCGTAACCGCCCATGTCGGCCAACTGGTTCGCAATGAACTGGTTTCCCATCACAAACGTCAGGCCGTCGGATTCTTGTCTGAAGTCCGCGCCCGTCTGGAAGGTGAAATCAACCGGACGGTGGCCCACGGGTTTGGAATCCGGGCCTATATCTCCCGGTTCGTGGATCAGCCCTTCGATATTGAGGACTACCGTGAAATCGCGGTCGAGTTGATCGAGGAAAATCCGTCTATCCGGTCTATCGGCCTGGCACCCAACAACATTTTGCGCGCGGTTTTCCCGCTGGAGCCCAATCGGGGGGCGCTCGGTCTGAATTATCGGCTGAACACTGCCCAGTGGCCCGCGATCCGGCAGGCCATGATGACCCGTGAGGTCGTGATTGCCGGTCCGTTAGAGCTGGTACAGGGCGGCAAGGCACTGTTGATCCGCGTCCCTATCTTTCCCGCAAGCTTTGCCGGTCAGCCGCTCAGGGAGCGAAGCTACTGGGGCGTCGCCACGCTGGTGGTGGACGAGGAAGGCATGATGAGCGCGGCCGGCATCTCGGATGTCATGAACGGTCTGCACATTGGCCTTGTGAACAGAAGCGCCCTTGCCTCCAACAACATGATCTTCGGCAGCCCGGCCTTGTTGGAAAAGGATAACGTGTCGCTACCGCTCCACCTTCCAGGAGGTCTGGACTGGGAGCTTGTCGGCATGCCGGAATACGGCTGGTCGAGCGCCGCCAATCAGGTCTGGATTACCCAGCTCGTCGGCAGTCTCATATCGCTGGTTTTCAGCGCAATGGCGTTCCTGCTGATCAGCGAGGTCTACAAGGTGCGTTCCATGGCGCTGCACGATCCGCTGACAGGCTTGGCCAATCGGCGCCTCCTGGAAGATCGTATGCACCAGCTCGCCGCAATGTGTGAACGAAGCGGGTCGGGGTTCGAGATTTTTTACGTCGATCTGGATGCCTTCAAGCCGGTCAACGACAACTACGGCCATGCTGTTGGAGATCAGCTTCTGATCGAGGTGGGCCATCGTCTGCAGAACCAGACCCGGCAAACCGATACCGTGGCCCGGGTTGGCGGCGACGAGTTCATCGTTCTGACGCCTGGTAACATGCGGCGCCAGGAAAAGCTTACCTTTCTCAAGAGGCTTGTTGACCGGGTCACCCAGGCTTTCGAGTTCTCGGGTGCCAGCATCGATGTGAAGGCCAGCATTGGCACGGCGAGCTATCCCGGTGATGCGGCTACGGTGGAAGATCTGCTCAGGGTTGCCGACGGCAGAATGTACGCACAAAAGGCCAAGTCGCAGAGAAATTTGCAGGATGTTCCCGAAAAGGGCCTTCCCCAGACGGGTTAAATTTCTGTCATCTGGACCGCCAGCAGGTGACGCAGGGCTGTCAGGTCCCTACACTGATTCTCTGAACCGGCGATTTGGGTTCAGGAACCGGAAGGGACAGAGAAGCCGATGGTGTTCAAATGGCATGCAGGGAAACGCGCGGCCGCAGCGCTTGTCGTGACGAGTGTCGTGGTGATGTCGGGGATCGGTCCTGGACCGGCTGACGCGGCTGAACCGGAATGGCACCACGCGGCCGCCCTGAACGGGACACCCAAATACGGTCCCGATGCCACACATTTCGATTACGTCAATCCGGATGCGCCCAAGGGCGGCACGGTTCGGCTGTCCGCCAGCGGCGGTTTCGACACCTTCAACATTCTGGCGCAGAAGGGCAACATCGCCCCGGGCATCCTGAACATCTACGAAAGCCTGATGGAACCTTCCCTGGACGAAGAGGACATCAGCGCTCAATACGGGGTACTGGCCGACGCGGTCCGTTATCCGGATGACTACTCCTGGGTCGAATATCGGCTCAATCCCGATGCGAAGTGGCATGACGGCGAGCCGGTGACGGCTGAAGACGTCATCTGGTCGTTCGAAAAGGCCATCGAGCTCGATCCGCAACGCAAGTACTACTTTCAAAATGTCGACAAGGCAGAGGTCGTGGGAGATGGGACTGTGCGTTTCACCTTCGACGTCAGCGGAAACCGTGAGCTGCCCAAGATCATGGGCCAGTTGACCGTTCTGCCCAAACACTGGTGGGAAGGCACAAATGAAAAGGGAGAAGCCCGGGACATTTCCCGGACGACACTCGAGCCCCCGCTTGGCTCCGGTGCTTACCGGATCAAGGAATTCTCTCCCAACCGGCAGGTGATCTACGAACGCGTGCCGGACTATTGGGGCAAGGATTTGCCGATCCGGGTCGGAACCGACAATTTCGATGAAATCCGCTACATTTCGTTCCTCGACGATTCCGTCCAGTTTGAAGCCTTCAAGGGTGACCAGTACGACTTCCACGTCGAGCGCAGTTCCAGCCAATGGGCCAAGCGCTACGACTTTCCGGCCGTCAGGGATGGCCGTGTGGTCAAGGAGATCTTTCCCGACAAGTCTCGGGGTGTCATGCAGGGCTTTTTCCTGAACCAGCGCCGGGAAAAGTTCCAGAACCCGGATGTCCGTCAGGCGTTGAACTATGCCTACGATTTCGAGACCACCAACGAGATCGTTTCCGCCAATCTCCTCAAACGCGTCAATTCCTATTTCGCCGGGACGGAACTGGCGTCCAGCGGCCTGCCGGAAGGCAAGGAGCTGGAGATATTGGAAGAGGTGCGGGACATGGTGCCGCCCGAGGTTTTCACACAGGAATACAAGAACCCTGTTGGCGGCAATCCGCAGAACGTCCGTGCCAACCTGCGAGAGGCGGTCAAGCTGCTGCGCAAGGCCGGGTACGAGCTGAAGGACCGCAAGATGGTCGATGCTAAGGCCGGCGAACAGCTCAGCATCGAATTTCTCTATCGCGACAAGGCCAGCGAACGCACCCTTCTGCCTTATGCGCAGAACCTGGAAAACATCGGCATCAAGCCCGTCCTGCGGCTGGTCGACACGTCGCAATTCATCAACCGCGTCCGCAGCCGCGATTTCGATACTGTTGTGCTGGCCATCGGCCAGTCCCTGTCGCCCGGAAACGAGCAGCGGGAGTATTGGGGTTCTGAATCCGCCGACAATCAAAGTTCGGCCAATTATGCGGGCATCAAGAATCCTGCGATCGACAAGCTGATCGACAAGGTCATATTCGCGAAGGACCGGGAAACCCTGGTGGCAGCCACTCGCGCGCTCGACCGTGTGTTGTTGTGGAACCACTATGTGGTGCCGCAGTTCTATTCCGACGAAACCCGCACGGCACGCTGGAACCGCTTTGGTCATCCGCAAAAGATGCCGGAGTACAGCACCGGGTTCCCGACCATCTGGTGGTATGACGAGGCCTTGGCCGCCAAGACGGGAGCCGCGCGATGAGCAAAAGCCTGACGGCTTCCCGCCGGCGTTTCCTGCAAATGGGCAGCGCCGCGGCGCTGGTGTCTGCTGCACCCTGGCCGGTCTCCAGGGCCTTCTCGGCGGAAATCGCCCATCCGGAAGGCCCCGTTCACGGACTGTCCGTCTTCGGCGATCTGAAATACGGGCCTGAGTTTACCCAATTCGAGTATGTCAATCGGTTGGCGCCGCAGGGCGGCACCTTCTCGTTTCAGGCACCTTACTGGGTCTTCAATCAGAATGTCCTGACCTATAACACCTTCAACTCCTTTGTCCTGAAAGGCGACGCACCGCCACGCATGGAGCTGTGTTTCGACACCTTGATGGTGCGGGCCTATGACGAACCGGACGCGGTCTATGGCCTTGTGGCAGAAACTGTCGAAGTGTCGGAGGATGGCAACGTCTTCACGTTCAATCTCCGGCCGGAAGCCAGGTTTCACGACGGCTCCAAACTGACCGCCGAGGATGTTGCCTTTTCGCTGCTGCTTCTGAAGGCCGACGGCCATCCCTTGCTCAGCCAGCCGCTGTCAGCACTGAAGGGGGCGGTCGTTCTGGAGGATTATAAGGTCCAGCTTGAGTTCGACGGCTCGCAGTCGCGCAATCTGCCTCTCGTCGTCGCGGCGGACTATCCCATCTTCTCCAAGCGCTACTATTCCGCCTACGATTTCAAACAGTCGACCCTGACGCCGCCGCTATCGTCCGGCCCCTACAAGGTCGGCAAACATGCCGTCGGCCATTATGTCGAATATCACCAGGTCGAAAATTACTGGGCAAGGGAATTGCCGGTCAGGGTGGGGCAGGGCAATTTCGCGGTTATCCGGGTGGAGTTCTACCGCGAACGCCAGACAGCCTTCGAAGCCTTCAAGAAGGGCAATACGCTGTACCGTGAGGAGTTCACCTCAAAAAACTGGGCGACGGAATACAATTTCCCGGCGGTGGACGAGGGCAAGGTCGTGCGCCGTGAGTTTCCCGACGGCCGTCCCTCGGGGGCTCAGGGCTGGTTCATCAACACCCGGCTCGACAAGTTCAAGGACCCGCGCGTGCGCGAGGCGCTGGGCTATGCATTCGATTTCGAATGGTCGAACCAGAACCTGTTTTACGGGCTTTATACGAGAACCCAGTCCTTCTTCGAAAACTCCGACATGAAAGCGGAGGGAATGCCCTCGGCTGGGGAGCTGGCGCTGCTGGAGCCTTTCCGCGGCCAGGTGCCGGACGCTGTCTTCGGTGAAGCCGTGATACAGCCCGTCAGCGACGGCTCAGGGCATGACCGCAAGCTGCTGAAACGGGCAAACGAACTGCTGACAGAGACCGGCTATACCCGAAAGGGGACGGATCTGATCGGCCCGGACGGCGAACCGCTGACGATCGAGTTCCTGAACAACACCGCCGCGTATGAGCGTATCGTCAATCCGATGATCAAGAACCTGGGACGGCTCGGCATCAAGGCCAATTTGCGCATCGTCGATCCCGCGCAATATGAAGCCCGCCTCAACGATTACGACTTCGATATTGCCAGCCGCAGGTTGAGCCTGTCGCCCACGCTTTCCGATACCATTCGTGAAATGTGGGGATCGAAGGCGGCATCGGTTCCAGGCACCTACAATACGTCCGGCATAGCCAGCCCTGTTGTCGACGCGCTGATCGACAAGGCCATCGCGGCGACAACGCGGGATGAAATGATCACCGCGGCGCGGGCTCTGGACCGGGTGTTGCGGGCCGGGCATTACTGGATTCCGCAATGGTTCAAGAATGTCCACACTGTTGCCATGTGGGATGTCTACGGCTTTCCCGAAGAACCCCCGCGTTACTTCTTCCCCGTTGAAGAACTGTGGTGGATAGACAAGGAAAAGTCGGAAAAGCTCGGCAAAGCCGGGTAATATTTCCGGCGAAACCTCCGGCTCGCTTCAGAAGGCCAAGACAAAAGGGACTGCACACACTCCATGGGCGCCTACATCCTTCGCCGTTTGCTGCTGATGATACCGACGCTGGTCGGCATCATGGCCATCAACTTCGTCATCATCCAGTTTGCGCCTGGCGGTCCGGTCGAGCGGGTCATCGCCCAGTTGCAGGGAACCGACGTTTCGGCAACGTCGCGGATCAGCGGCGGGGGCAGCGACATGCTGAGTGGCGGCAACGACGCGTCGGGAGGAAGCGGCTCAGCCTCCGCAGACGCTGGCAGCTCGAAATACCGTGGTGCGCAGGGACTGGACCCGGAGTTCATCAAGGAGCTGGAGCAGCAGTTCGGTTTTGACAAGCCGCCGCTGGAGCGGTTCCTGAAGATGCTGGGCAATTATGCCCTCTTCGATTTCGGCGAAAGCTATTTCCGGGACATCAAGATCCTCGACCTGATTGCCGAAAAGCTGCCGGTGTCGATTTCTCTCGGCCTCTGGATGACGCTGATTTCCTATGCGGTGTCCATACCGCTCGGAATCCGCAAGGCCGTTTCAGACGGGTCCCGGTTCGATGTCTGGACCTCCGGTGTCATTGTGGTGGCCTACGCCATTCCCGGCTTTCTGTTTGCGGTTCTGCTGATCGTGCTTTTTGCCGGCGGGTCCTTCTGGGATATCTTCCCCTTGCGGGGGCTCGTCTCGGACGACTGGGAGCAGCTTTCCTGGCCGGCCCGGATCGCCGACTACTTCTGGCACCTTGCCCTGCCTTTGACGGCCATGGCCCTGTCTGCTTTCGCCACCACCACGCTTTTGACCAAGAATTCGTTCCTGGATGAGATCCGCAAGCAATATGTCATCACGGCACGGGCAAAGGGCCTGACGGAAAGCCAGGTGCTCTACGGTCATGTGTTCCGCAATGCCATGCTGATCGTGGTGGCCGGTTTCCCGGGAGCCTTCATCTCGTCCTTCTTTGCCGGTTCGCTGCTCATCGAGACGATCTTCTCGCTCGACGGGCTCGGATTGCTCAGCTTTGAATCGGTGATCAACCGCGACTACGCGGTGGTCTTTGCAACGCTTTACATTTTCTCGCTCATGGGCCTTCTGGTGAACCTCATTTCCGACCTGACCTACACCTGGATCGATCCGCGGATCGACTTCGAAAGCAGGGAGGTCTGATTGATGGCTACCGACTCAGGCAGTGACGCGGGAAGTGTGGAGTCCGATGCCGGCGGGCGTGAGACTGGCGGCTATGAAGCTGAAAGCCGCGAGCGGCTCCAGGCAGACTACCTTGATGCAGCCGAAACGGAAGACCGCGCGGGATTTGTCGTCCCGGCAGCCGCTCCCAGGGCCCGCCTGTCGCCGATCAACCAGCGGCGGCTGGCGAACTTCAAGGCCAACCGGCGAGGCTACTGGTCGCTCTGGATCTTCCTGGTGCTGTTCGTCGTGGCCATGCTGGCCGAATTCGTGACCAATGACCGGCCAATCCTGGTCTCCTACAAAGGCGAGCTGCTGACACCGGTCTTTGTGGATTACCCGGAAGAAAAATTCGGCGGGTTCCTGGCTGTCACCGATTACCGCGATCCATTCATCCAGGAGGAAATCAACGCCAACGGCTGGATGCTGTGGCCGCCGGTGCGCTATTCCTACCGCTCGGTCAACAACGACATTCCGGTGCCTGCACCCGCGCCACCGTCCTGGACAATGGACAAGGAAAAGCGTTGCTCGCGTTATCCCCTCGGCGCGGAAGATCCCAATTGCGTCATGGGTAACTGGAACTGGCTCGGCACGGACGATCAGGGTCGGGACGTGCTTGCGCGTCTCGTCTACGGTTTTCGGATTTCCGTGCTTTTCGGCCTGGCGCTGACGCTGGCTTCTTCTGTCATCGGCATCGCCGCAGGTGCCGTACAGGGCTACTACGGCGGTTGGACTGACCTTCTGTTCCAGCGCTTTATCGAGATATGGACGGCGGTGCCGACGCTGTATCTCATCCTGATCGTGTCGTCCTTCCTGGTCCCCGGCTTCTGGACCCTGTTCACCATCCTGCTGGCATTCTCCTGGGTGGCGCTGGTCGGTGTCGTGCGGGCGGAATTCCTGCGGGGCCGGAACCTGGAATATATTTCCGCGGCCCGGGCCCTCGGCGTTTCCAATCCGGTGATCATGTGGCGGCACCTGCTGCCCAACGCCATGGTGGCGACGCTGACTTTCATGCCCTTCATTCTCAACGGCTCGATTTCCACTTTGACGGCGCTGGATTTCCTTGGCTTCGGCCTGCCTCCGGGGTCGGCATCGCTGGGCGAATTGCTGGCGCAGGGCAAGAACAACCTTCAGGCACCCTGGCTCGGGATCACCGGCTTCATCGTTATTTCCTTGATGCTGAGCCTGTTGATCTTCATCGGCGAGGCCGTGCGCGATGCGTTCGATCCACGCAAGAGCCTGGCGTGAGGACACCAACATGACAAAAGAAACGCTCCTCTCCGTCGAAGACCTGTCCGTCGCCTTTTCGCAGGGCGGCCGGAGGAACCTTGCCGTTGACCGGGTCACCTTCGATATCAAGAAGGGAGAAACGGTCGCGCTGGTGGGCGAAAGCGGCTCCGGCAAGTCGGTGACCGCCCAGTCGATCCTGCGCCTTCTGCCCTATCCCGCCGCCTCGCATCCCTCCGGCCGTATCCTGATGAACGGTCAGGACCTTCTGGCGGTCAAGGAAGCCGAACTGCGCAAGGTGCGCGGCAACGGCATCTCCATGATTTTCCAGGAGCCTATGACCTCGCTCAATCCGCTGCATTCAGTGGAAAAGCAGGTTTCGGAAATCCTGAAGATCCACCGGGGCATGAGCGATACCAAGGCGCGTGAGCGCGTGCTTGAACTGCTCAACCAGGTGGGCATCCGCGAGCCGGAAAAACGCCTCAACTCCTACCCGCACCAGCTCTCCGGTGGTCAGCGCCAGCGCGTGATGATCGCCATGTCGCTGGCCAACGAGCCGGAGCTGTTGATTGCTGACGAGCCGACGACGGCCCTCGACGTCACGGTTCAGGCGCAGATTCTGGAACTCCTGAAGGATCTGCAAAGCCGGCACGGCATGGCGATGCTGTTCATCACCCATGATCTGGGCATCGTGCGCAAGTTCGCCGACCGGGTCTGCGTGATGACCAAGGGCAAGATCGTTGAACAGGGGCCGGTTGCCGATATCTTCGACCGGCCGCAGCACGCCTACACCAAACATCTTCTCACGGCGGAACCGAAGGGTGAGCCGCCGGCGACCGACAAGAGCAAGCCGATTGTGGTTCAGGCCGACGATCTGAAGGTGTGGTTCCCGGTCAAGCGCGGCTTCCTGCGCAAGACCGTCGACCACATCAAGGCGGTTGATGGCATCGATGTGGAAGTGCGGCAGGGACAGACCCTCGGGATCGTGGGAGAAAGCGGATCTGGCAAGACAACACTCGGCCTCGCGATCCTGCGCATGATTTCCTCCACCGGCCGGATTGCCTTCAACGGTTCGGAAATCCAGAAGAATTCCTGGAAGGAAATGCGGCCGCTGCGCCGGGACATGCAGATTGTCTTTCAGGACCCCTTCGGGGCGCTCAGCCCGCGCATGTCGGTGGCCGACATCGTCGGCGAGGGCCTGCAGGTGCATTTTCCCGGCATCTCCTCCGAGGAGCGCGACCGCAAGGTGGCCAAGGCGCTGGAGGAAGTCGGGCTCGATGCGTCCACCCGTCATCGCTACCCGCATGAATTCTCCGGCGGTCAGCGTCAGCGCATCTCCATCGCCCGGGCCATGGTTCTGGAGCCGAAATTCGTGATGCTGGACGAACCGACGTCGGCCCTCGACATGAGCGTTCAGGCCCAGGTGGTCGATCTATTGCGCGATCTCCAGAAAGCGCATGGCCTTGCCTATCTGTTCATTTCCCACGACCTGAAGGTTGTTCGGGCGCTGGCCAACGAGGTCATCGTCATGCGTCAGGGCAAGGTGGTGGAGCAGGGGTCATCCGAACAGATCTTCGATGCGCCGAAAACCGATTACACCAAGGCCCTGATGGCCGCTGCCTTCCGTCTGGAAGCAGCGCCGGAAGGTGTGGTGAGCGCCTGACGTGCCCCACCTGATTGACGGCGGTGGGCAATGCGCACCGCCCCTTCGAATGGGGTGACGAGGCCTTGAGCGTCCTCTCGGGCCGCCGTCGATGCGGCCTATTTTTTTGCCTTGCTGTTGTTCCCGTCCACTGTCCCGATCATCAGGAAACACGCAGGCAAAGCCCTGCAAGCAGGCTCATGCCGTCCGGAAAATCAGGATTGAACCGGGTCAGCGCTCGGGCATCGACCAGTCGTCGGGCTGCTTCTTGCGTTCTCGCAGTTTGAGCGCAAGACCGATGGAAACACCGACACCGATAGCAACGGTCAGATCGATCAGAACCGTGAGGATCAAGGTGGTCAGGAGCAGCAGCCGGTCCGCCATCGGTGCACTCAGATAGGATTTCCACTTGTGCGGTTCGCTCATGCCCCAGGCGGTCAGAACCAGCAGGGCCGCCATAGCGGGCAAGGCCAGATATCCGGCCAGAGGCGCGGCAACCAGCATGATCAGCAGGATGGTGAACGCGTGCACCAGACCGGAAACGGGTGTTTTGCCGCCGGCCCGCACGTTGGTGGCCGTGCGTGCAATGGCGCCCGTGGCGGGCAGGCCGCCGAAGAGGGAAGATGCGATGTTTGCCGTTCCCTGGGCCAGCATTTCGGCATTGGGGCGGTGGCTGCCCTCGATCATTCTGTCAGCAACCATCGCTGACAGAAGCGATTCCACCCCGGCCAGAAAGGCAATCACGATGGCGGAGGGAAACAGTTCCACCACTCGTGCGATCGTGACGCTCGGCAGCTCCGGAAATGGCAGCGTGTTGGGCAGGGCACCGAAGCGCGAGGCAATGGTTTCCACCGGCAGGGTGGCCAGGACCGCAACCAGCGACGCTGCGGACACGGCAACGATCAGTCCCGGAAAGGCGGGTGCCAGACGGCGCAGGGCAACGATCAGCACAAGCGTGACCAGGGCAAGGACGCTGGCGGCAAGAGACGCGGTATCCCGCGCTTCCCACAGGACGGGAAGCTTTTCCAGAAAGTCCGCGGGAACCTCCGAGATCTGAAGGCCGAAAAAATCCTTGATCTGGCTGGAGGCAATGATGACTGCGATGCCGATGGTAAACCCGTTGACCACGGCCTCCGGCACATAGCGGATCAATCTGCCGATCCGGAAATATCCGCCGATCAGAAGCAGTATCCCGGCCATGAAGGTGGCCAGAACCAACCCGTCATATCCGTGGTCGGCTATGACACCGTAGACCACCACGATGAACGCACCGGTCGGCCCACCGATCTGTACGCGGCTGCCGCCCAGAAGCGAGATGAAGAAACCGCCGACGATCGCTGTCACCAGGCCTTTGGCCGGATCGGCGCCTGACGCGATGGCGATTGCCAGGCTGAGCGGCAAGGCGACCATGGCAACGGTTATCCCGGCGACAAGGTCGGCACGGAAAAGCGGCAGGGAATATTCCTGCAAGGTGGTAACGATCTTGGGGAGCCGCATGAAGGCACCAGAGTAATACTGAGGAAGGATGTGCGCACAGTCTTTCGCAGTGCACGCATAAAATCAACTGTTTGTTGAAACCGATGCGCCGCGGCGCTTGGTCACGCCGGGTTCAAGGCGGAAAGGGCTGCGTTCACAGAGGGTTCCAAATACAACCTTTAAGGGTGTAAGTCGCGCTTTCTATCCGACCCAGCATGTTGCAAAGAAGCCGTTCTTCTCCTGATCCTTGCCGATCGATCGGCGGGTCTTGAAGCCGATCAGGCCATCGGCGCCACCGACATCATGCCCAAGGCCTTCGAGCCTCTGCTGAAGGTTCCGCACAGCGCCCCGGGTGGTTTCCTTCATCGGTTTCCAGTTGCCGACGAAACCGTTGTTGTTGCCATAGCGGTCTGCCAGGTGACCGACGAAGAGCGCGTAGGTGTCGCTCTCGTTGTAGTCCTTGATGACATAGAAATTTTCCGTGGCAATGAAGGCCGGGCCATACCGGCCCGCGGGCAACAGGATGTTGCCTGGCTGGTTGATTTCATTGGCCGGAAAGGGTTTGCCGCTGACACGTTTGATGCCCTCGCGCACGAAGTCGGAAATCTTCTGGCGGTTGTCCGGCCCCTCCCGCGTACATGAAACGTTGTCGGGCAGGAACACCTCATAGCCCCAGTCCCGGCCGGACACCCAGCCATGGGCCGAAAGGTAATGGGCGATGGAGGCCATGGTGTCGACGTCGGAGGTCCAGATGTTGCGCTTGCCGTCGCCGTCGAAATCGACAGCGTATTTCCAGAAGGAGGACGGCAGGAATTGCGGTTGCCCCATGGCGCCACCCCACGAGCTTTTCATGCCTTTCCTGGATACGTCGCCATTTTGAAGGATCTTCAGTCCGGCGATCAGCTCTCCTTTGAAGAAGTCCGGCCTCTGCCCCATGAACGCCTGTGTCGCCAGGACACGGATGGCGTCGTAAGGAATCTTTGCGCCGCCGTAGCCCGATTCCCTTGCCCAGATCGCCAGGATGATCCGGCTGGGCACGCCGTATTTCGCTTCGATCCGCGACAGGACGGCCGCATGTTTTTTCATCAATGACCGCCCGCGCGGCACAAGGGCGTTGAACTGGCTGTCCCGGAAGTAGCGGCTGGGAGAGCTGAACTCGGCCTGAAAGTTGATCTTGGGCGGCTTGCCCTTGCCCCCGGGCCCGACCAGACCGGGCAGGGAAGTGTCAGGGGTCAAACCTTTCAGTTCCCGGTCCAGTGTCGCCTGGGAAATGCCCTGCTGGCGTGCCGCCGGGATGACGTCAGACGACAGGAACTGACGGAACTGGGCGTCGTATTGACCGGCCCGTGCGGGCAGCATGGCAGCGGCAAGACAGGTCAGGGTCGCAAGAACAAGCTTCGGCAGGCGGCAGATCACATGAGGCTCCCGGATCACGAATGGTCCCTGCAGCCTAACATGTTCCAGGTCTGCGTCCGACCGTGCTTAAAGGTCTGTCCAAGCCAAATTGCGCCCGGCTTGGGTCATCAGCCAGGACTTTTCGAGCCGATACCAGCTGCCGCCGCGTCTCTGATCGTGTTGCCGGGAAATCGGTGTGGCCATGAGGTGGCACATCAGCAGCGTGCCAACAGCGCCATGACCGACGAACAGGACTGGGTCTTCTTCCCCAACGTGGCGCAGGGCGCTTCTGACGCCGTTGACGATCCGGTCCTGGGCATCGATCGCCCGCTCCCAGCCGCGCACCGATGTGTATGGATCGGCAAAGAAAAGATCGGCAGTCTGCTCGAACTCTTCCGGAGGCAGAAAGCCTGTTGCGCTGCGGTCGTTCTCATGCAGGAAAGGCAGCGCCCGCTGGAAGACGCCCATGCGGCCGGCAAAGACCTGAGCGGTTTCGAGCGCCTTCTTTTCCGTGCTGGAAATCACCTGGCGGATGTCTTTGGCAAAGGGCAGGAAGGCAGCTTTCGCCGCCCGCTCACGTCCCGTCTCAGACAGGCCCCACTCGGGGACGGGGATATCCGGATCGATGACAACCTCCGGATGGGTCAGATAGGCGCACCAGGTCATCAGAGCGTTCCGTCGAGCCAGCCCTTGATCAGTTCAAAGGCGATGGAGATCGAAGGCGGTATCCTGTGGCCTTCCGGATGCGTGCCGGCCACCATTTGCCGCACTTCCTCCCGGTCGCACCATTTGCAGGCCTCCAGCTCGTCGTCTTCGATGGCGATCTCGAACGACGTCGCCTTGCCAATGCAGCCGAGCATCAGATTGGCCGGAAAGGGCCAGGGCTGGTTGGCAAGCAGACGAACATCGCCAACGATGATGCCGCTTTCTTCCAGCGTCTCGCGCCGCACGGCCTGTTCGATGGTTTCACCCGGCTCCATGAAGCCGGCAAGAGTGGTGTAAATGCCCTCCGCGAGCCGGGCCGGGCGGCCCAGCAGGGCCTTGTCGCCGCTCTCGTCGGTAATCAGCATGATCACACACGGGTCCGTGCGCGGAAAATGCTGTCCGCCGCAGGACGGGCAATCGCGCCGGTATCCGGCTTCGGCCAGCCGGCTCTTTTCGCCGCAGCGCGAACAGAACTGGTGGGTGCGGTGCCAGTGGATCAGGGCGCGTGCCTGCGCAAGCGCACCCGCGTCCTGCGGGGCGAAGGCATTCTCCAAGGTAAGGGTTCGCAAGTCGATGAGTTGAAGGTCGGTGCGCTCCGCAAGGTCTTCGTCCGTTGCCGGCAGGGCAGCTGCAAACAGCGCCTCTCCGTTTTCCGGACGCAGACCAAGGAAGATCAACTCTTCCCGCACGGCGCCAAGCGACAGGGCGTCCTCCACTCGGTGCCCGACAGAAGGGCTTTCACCTGCCTTGAAGACCAGCGTCCGATCCGTCGACAGCACGATCCGTGTGTCCGGCTTTTCCAGAAGTGCGGTAAGGTAAGCGGTGTCGCCACGCCGTGTCGATTGCCGGTCGAGCGTATTGCCGAGGAAACTCATTTCCATGGCCAGGGAACCGGCAGATGTGGCGAGCATGTCAAAGTCCTTGGAAGAGAAGGGAGCGAGTTCGAAAGACGGTGGATCTTCATCTAATGCATTTTGAGGCGCGGAGAAACCGCTTCCCGCGACTGCCGCCTGTTACGTCTGCTGTCGGGCGCACCTGAAGTCAAACCAACAGGAGGGGCAAGAGCGCGCGGCGGCACCGGAAATCAATCCTCGTCACCTGTAAGGGCATCCCGCAGCTTTTCGATCAGGGATTCCACTTTGTCGTGGGAATATGCCTGCGCCGGCGCGGCGCCCCAGACCGGGCCAGGCCAGGCGGCATCTTCCCGGTAACGGGCAATCACGTGAACATGCAGTTGCGACACCTGGTTTCCGAGAGCGCCGACATTGAGCTTTTCGCAATCGGTGACCTCACGCAGCGCCTGGCTGGCCAGGGCGATTTCACGCATCAACTGCATCTGTTCCGCGTCTTCCAGGTCGATGATCTCGACAAGATCCGATTTGCGCGGAACAAGCATCAACCAGGGATAATTGGCATCTTTCAGCAGACGGACGGTGCACAGCGTCAGATCGGTGATGAAGTAACTGTCGCCTTCAAGACGCGGATTAAGGGAAAAGGATGACATGAAACGACTCCGGACAGAATTTCCCGAAGGCTACACGCTTCGTGCCGGGTTTGGGAGTGTGATTTCCCGGCGAACAAAAAACCGTGTTTCCCTCTTGCCAAACCCCATCATCCTTCTGATATAAGGCCCTCGGGAGGTTGGTGGTGGACGAGCCACTCGCCAACCGGGTCAGGTCCGGAAGGAAGCAGCCCTAACGAGCCTCGGCACGGGTCATCGTGCCAGCCTCCCACCCTCTTAAAAGCTTCAAGCTTTGCCAAAAAGCACCGCCGGTTCGCCACGGTGCTTTTTTGTTTTCGGGGTTGGCTACGCTCCCTGTCGAATCTCAGCTTTGACAAGATAGGTACATTGGTACCAAAATAACATCATGCAAAAATCAATCGAACGCGTTCAGACCGGTGTGCGTCTGGAAAAGCGGCTGCTCAAGGTTCTCAAGGGCCTGGCCGAGCATCTGGATATCAGCCTCGGCGATCTGATCGAGGGTATGGCGCTGCATGCCTTCGAGAACAAGCCACCCTTTTCGGAAGAAACGCTGGACAAGATCCGCCAGCTCAAGAGCGTCTACGATCTGGATCTGAGCGCGGTCGACAGCCACAAACTGAAGGATGAAAGGGATGCCGGAGCTTAGGGATTATGCGGAACTTTCCGATCGCTTTGAGGCGGGGCACCTGGACCCGAAGGACTTCAGCCATGTGGACCACATCGGCGTTGCCTGCCGGATGTTGCAGCAGGACGCATTTCTCGATGCAGCCAGTCGATACGGCAAGGCGCTGCGCGGTCTCGCCGCACGCGCTGGCGTTCCGGAGAAATTCAACACGACCATCACCTAGGCCTTCCTCGGCATCTTGTCGGAACGCATGGCCGAGACGCCGCATGAAACCTTTGAGGAGTTTCTGGCGAAGAACCCCGACCTCAGCTCGCGGGAGCTGATGGGGACATGGTATTCGGATGCACGGCTCGCATCAAAAGGCGCACGGGAAGGGTTTCTCTTGCCGGACAGATACCGGGACTAAACACTTAGCTTCGCTTTCTGCCAAGGCGCTTGGCGTTGGCACGCACGCGCTTGGCATAGGGCCCCAGGCCCTCGGCCGCGGTCGATTGACCCAGACTTGCGGAAAACTGGCGTAGGGAAAATGGAAAATATGGGCCCAGCCAGAAGTGGCGAGCGGATGTCATTCCATGACGCATCATCGCCATGTTCAGCGCAAGCGTGCTTTCCGTGGCTGCGTCGAGTTTTTCACTCACCATCCGCAGCAACTCCGGATTGGAGTTTGACGTCCCGGACTGCAGGCTGGTCGCCCAGTCCTGGCAACGCAACGCGATGACGACAGGCGCTTGAAACCACAGGGTGAAGAGGTCGTTCGCGAGTTTTCCAGACATATCGGCTCCCGGGTGAAACCCGGCAGGAAATCACGGCCGGCAGGTACTCAACGCGAGGGTTGGGCAAAAGGTTCCCCACGGGCGGTGCGATCAGTTGCCGGACAACACACAAAAACTTTCAAAAGCCCGTCCCACTTTTTGAAAAAATGGTTATGGTGCGGCTCATGGACGAGACAGGCTTTTCAGAAAATGGCGGCGGACAGACGCCGGGACTGATGGCGGATCAGGGCGCGGTGAAACCGGCGGCCGACGATGGCGCCTACCGTGTTCTTGCGCGCAAGTACCGGCCGAAGACCTTTGAAGATCTGGTTGGCCAGGAGCCGATGGTGCAGACGCTGGAAAACGCGTTTGAAACCGGGCGGATCGCGCAGGCCTGGATGCTGACCGGTGTGCGTGGTGTCGGCAAGACCACCACCGCCCGTATTCTCGCCCGTGGCCTGAACTACGAAGTGCCGGGTGTCGCCGACAAGCCGACGGTGAAGCTGACCCAGGAAGGCACGCACTGCAAGGCCATCATGGAAGGCCGCCACGTCGACGTCATCGAGATGGACGCCGCCTCCCATACCGGCATCAACGATATTCGCGAGATCATCGATGCAGCCCGCTATCGCCCGGCAACGGCGCGCTACAAGGTCTACATCATCGACGAAGTGCACATGCTCTCGAACGCCGCTTTCAACGGGTTGCTGAAAACGCTGGAAGAACCGCCGGAACATGTGAAATTCATCTTCGCGACGACGGAAATCCGCAAGGTGCCGATCACCGTCCTGTCGCGATGCCAGCGGTTTGACCTGCGCCGGATCGACCAGTCCAAGCTGATCGGCCTGCTGCGCCGGATTTCCGATGCCGAGGGCATCCAGATTTCCGACGAAGCCCTGATGCTGATTGCCCGTGCGGGCGAGGGGTCTGCGCGTGATTCCCTGTCCCTGCTCGACCAGGCCATGGCCCATGGGGCCGGTGCCATCGAGGCGGAAGATCTGCGCCAGATGCTCGGTCTTGCAGACCGCGCCCGGGTGATCGACCTCTTCGGCCACATCATGGCCGGCCGTATCGAAGAGGCGCTGGGCGAGTTGCAGGCGCAATATGAAGTCGGCGCGGACCCGGCCATTGTACTGACCGACCTGGCGGACTTCACCCACCTTGTCACCCGTATGAAGGTTGCGCCGAAATCGGCGGACGAAGCGTCCGTTACCGAGGCCGAGCGGGCGCGTGGACGCGAGTTTGCCGAGCAGATCTCCGTGCGGCTTCTGTCCCGTGCCTGGCAGATCCTGCTGAAGGGTGTTCAGGAAGTCCAGGCTGCGTCCAAGCCTCTGGCGGCGGCAGATATGGTGCTGGTGCGCCTCGCCTACGCCGCGGACCTGCCGGACCCGGGCGACCTGATGGCGCAGATCAAGAACGGCCAGAACCCGTTTGGCGGCGCTGGGCCGTCCGGTGGTGGTGGTGCTCCCGCCGGTGGCGGCGGCGGTCCGTCCGCAATGGCGGTCGGCATGAATTACACTTCCGGCAAAACCGGCGGTGGCCCGACCATGCAGGCAAGCGCCCGCCCGCAGCTCTCGGCCATTCAGGGCGGCAAGCCGGCGCCTCAGGTAACGCCGCAAGCCGCTCCCGAACCGCAGGCTCAGCCCGCGTACAATCTGAAGACCCTTTACGATTGCGCCGCCCTTGCTTCCGAGAAGGGCGACATTCCGTTCAAGGTGAAAATCCAGCGTCTCATGCGGCTGGTGAAATTCGAGCCCGGCAAGATCGAGATCCAGCCGACAGACGATGCGCCGGCCGATATTGCCGGCGAGTTCGGCCGCAAACTGACCGAATGGACCGGGCAGCGCTGGTTCGTCGTGGTGTCGCGCAATCAGGGCCGGCCCACTATTCATGAGGAACAGGAGGCCAACCAGCAGCAGCTTCTGTCCGACGCGAAGTCGCACCCAACCGTTGCCGCCCTGCTGTCCCAGTTCCCGGGAGCTCGTGTGGTCGACGTCAAGGTTCAGGTAACCGAGGAAGACGACGCTGCTCTGGCCGATCCGATGGTCAGCGATCCGCTGCTGAGCGAAGCGCTCGGCGATGACGAAGACGATTGATCCGTGCTTCTTGTTCTTCTAAATGCAGTTCCCAGATAGGTAAGGTCGCGGAGATCCGCACCACGTGAGGGTTTGGAAGGAGAATCCATGGATTTCCTCAAGATGATGAAACAGGCCAAGCAAATGCAGGAGCAGATGGGCTCGCTGCAGGAGCAGATCGTTGAGATCGAGGCCGAAGGTTCGGCCGGCGGCGGTCTGGTCACCGTGCGTCTCAACGGCAAGAGCGATCTGAAATCGCTGTCGATCGATCCGTCTCTTCTGAAGGAAGAGGAAAAGGAGATCCTCGAGGATCTGCTGATTGCCGCTCATACCGAAGCCCGTGCCAAGGTCGAGCAGGCCATTCAGGAAAAGACCCAGGAATTGATGGGTGGCCTCGGCCTGCCCCCCGGCATGAAATTGCCGTTCTGATACCGGCTGAAGGGCGCGGGGCCATGAAGGCCGTGCGCTGTGCCACGTAATCCGGTCCTCTGACCGCGTCCTGCAAACCAGGGGCGCGGGTGGTTGGTTTGACGCGGCAGATCTTTCAGGTGGTCGGAACGTGCGGTGAAGAGAAAACCATGGCGCAGAAAAGTGTGGCAGGACCGGAAATCGAACGGCTGATCCAGCTCCTGGCAAAGTTGCCGGGGCTCGGGCCCCGGTCTGCGCGCCGCGCCGCATTGCACCTGATCAAGAAAAAGGATCAGCTGCTGGTGCCACTGGCCGAGGCCATGGGCATCGCGGTTCGGGAAATCGGCATCTGTTCCACCTGTGGCACGGTTGATACCTCCGACCCCTGCACGATCTGTTCAGATCCCAAGCGCGACCAGAGCGTTCTGGTGGTGGTCGAGGATGTTGCCGATCTGTGGGCCCTGGAACGCGCCGGCGCGGTCAATGCCCGCTACCACGTTCTTGGCGGCAACCTGTCGCCTCTCGATGGTATCGGTCCGGACGACCTCAATCTTGCATCGCTGATCGACCGCTGCGGATCGGAAGGCTTTACGGAAGTCATTCTGGCGATCAACGCCACTGTCGAAGGGCAGACCACGGCTCACTACATCATGGACCAGTTGTCTCACCTTGAGGTCAATGTCACACGGCTGGCCCATGGCGTGCCGGTCGGCGGCGAGCTTGACTATCTGGACGAGGGGACGCTGGCACAGGCACTGCGCGCCCGAACGCGGTTCTAGAAAGCCCCTTGAGGCCGGACGCCCGGCGCACCGAAGAAGCTGACGACCCTACTTCTCAAATAAAAACGCTGCGCAAAACAGATCGCCGGGGAACCGGTAGATCTCCCGGCTTGAGGAAAAGCCGGCCGCCTTGCCCATCGCCACCCAGTCCTCCGGGGCTTCGGGAAAATCGTGCGTGCTGATGTGCTGCCAGAGGTGGTCGTATTCGGCGTCGGTCAGGGAGCGGAACCGGTGGCGCAGTTCTGTCTGCCAGCGATGTGTGTAGTTTGCCCGGTCTTCGCCGGCCAGACACACAGGTTCCGCGCAGACGAAGACGCCGCTCGGCTTGAGGGCGCCCCGGATCGCCGTCAGCATTTCCTGTTTCTGCGCGGGCTGAAGATGATGGATGGAATAGCCGCACCAGATGAAGTTGGCGCTGTCCGGGCGGCTCAGGATGCCTTCGACCATATCCTCTTCGGCAAGTTCCACGTCATAGGGCACGTCTTTCATCACCTTGGCAGCAGCTTGCAGCGCCGGTCGTGACAGGTCGAGGCCTTCGTAATTGGCAACCTTGCTGCCCTCCAGAACCATATGCGCAAGGCTGGCGTCGCCGCACGCCAGATCCAGAAAGGCAAAGGGCCTGTCGAAACGCCTGCCGATCTCTACGCGCAACAATTGGCCGATTTCCCGGTGGTGCATCTCGTTGGCGCGCACGAGCTTTTGATAAATCTTCCACTCGAACTGGAACATGTCGAGGGCATCGGGTGCCAGAACCTTGCTGACATCGGTGTCGGGGTTGAAGTGAAGATGCAGCATCGAACTGTCCGGAGCGATGGAGTGAGGGACCGACGGAAAATGCCGTTCAGCAAACACTAGTTTCAGAAGTGCGAACCTACAACATTAAGTTTAGTTCCTCGGCTGTACGCTAGCGCAGGCTTGCACATGGCGGGCACCGCACTTATGTCAGCGCAGTCGTTCACGAAAAATTTGAAGGTGTCATGTTCCAAGCTGCCTCCCGCGCCATGTCCGAGGTGTTCGAACCGCCGTTCCGGGCAATTTTCTGGAAGATGCTTGGCTTTACACTTGGCGTGCTGGTGGTCATCTGGATCGCCCTGCAGGGCGTCATCGCCGCCTTCGTTGCACTTCCCTATGCCTGGATGGACACGGCGTTATCCGTGTTGACGGGCATTGGTGCGATTTTTGTACTCGGTTTTCTGATCGCGCCGATTTCAGCGCTGTTCGCTGGCCTGTTTCAGGACGAGATTGCCGACATCGTCGACCGGAAAGACTACCCGGGCGACCGGCCCGGAAGAGCTCTGCCGCTGTCCCAGTCGATCATGCAGACCATCAAGTTCACCGGCGTTGTCATCCTGGGCAACCTGTTTGCGCTGGTCTTGCTGCTTGTTCCTGGCGTCAACCTGGTCGCCTTCTTCATTGTGAACGGTTATCTGCTTGGACGGGAATTCTTTGAGTTCGCGGCCATGCGCTTTCTTCCGGCGGCCGAGGCAAAGGCGTTCCGCAAGGCGCGCGGAGGAACCGTATTTCTGGGCGGACTGGTCATCGCGGGCCTGCTTGCGGTGCCGATCCTCAATCTGGTGACGCCGATCTTCGCTACCATCTTCATGCTGCATCTCTACAAGCTGCTGGCTGCCCGCGCGTCGATGCCCGCATCCGCACGGCGGAACGATACCCTCTAGCTTCACGTAAAGGCTTCCCACAGGCCGACGTTTCGTTGTCGCACGCACCCAGACACTTGCATTGCGCGGTCTGATCTGACCAAGTGCCCCTCCGAAGTGGAGGAGCCCATGCAGGAATTGCTGACGGAAATCGCGGAGGCGGCTGCGGCCAACCCCGAAAAGGGTAACGTTGCGACCTATATTCCCGAATTGGCGGGGATCGATCCCGCCCAGTTCGGCATGGCCATCGCGCTGACAGACGGCAGGGTGTTTACCGCCGGCGACGCCGATGTTCCGTTTTCCATCCAGTCGGTTTCCAAGATTTTTGCCCTGGCACTGGCGCTTGGCCGCGTGGGGGACCAGCTTTGGCGCCGCGTTGGCCGCGAGCCGTCCGGGCTCTCCTTCGATTCGATCCTGCTTCTGGAGCGCGAGCAGGGGATTCCGCGCAACCCCTTCATCAATGCCGGCGCGCTGGTAACGACGGATACCTATCTTGCCGGATCCACACCGCGCGAAGCGTTGGGAGAATTGCTGCGGTTCATCCGCGCGGCCTGCGACGACGACAGCATTCACATGAACGAGAAGGTCGCCAAATCGGAGCTTGCCACCGGTCACCGGAATTTCTCGCTCGCGCATTACCTTGCCTCCTGCGGCAACCTGCAGGCCTCCGTCGAAAAGGTGCTCGGTACTTACTGTCATCAGTGTGCCATCGAAATGTCCTGCCGGCAGCTTGCGCTTGCCGGCCGCTTTCTGGTGGATGCGCCCGGCGTGCCGAGCCTTGTTTCGATCGAGCGGCGCCGGCGGATCAACGCCCTCATGATGACCTGCGGCCATTATGACGGCTCGGGTGATTTTGCCTTTCGTGTCGGCATGCCGGGCAAAAGCGGTGTTGGCGGTGGCATCCTCGTGATTTCTCCCAGCCGGGCGTCCATCGCCGTCTGGTCACCGGGGCTCAACCCCTATGGCAATTCCAAGCTCGGCACAGAGGCGATGGAGCATTTCGCGCGAAAAACCGGCTGGTCGGTGTTCGGTGTTCCCCATGGCGGTGAAGGCGCTCACGGTTAGGTCACGTGCCGACCCGGGATGGATTTAAACGATATAGAAGTAGTTTCGGGTCAATTAGGCCTATAGGATGTTTTGACCTTTTGAAGCGTTGGCGCTATTACGCATCTAGGCAACGCTTTGATTTGCTTACGTTTGCGTAAACGTAAACTGGGGCGAGGTGAGTTGAGGTTGGGTCGTTTGGCCATGCGGCCGCGCCGGTTCGTCCGGGGGCGGAAACAGGTTCGAACGGGTCATCTTAAGCGCATTTCGCTCTAGCGTCGTACGGGAGAGGAATTCCATGTCGAACGCCGATCTGCGGGGCAATCGCCCGCTGTCGCCCCATCTTCAGATTTACAAGCCCATTCTGACGATGGTCATGTCGATCGTGCACCGCATCACTGGCGCGGCGCTTTATTTCGGCACTGTCCTGCTGGCCTGGTGGCTCATCGCCGCTGCGGCGGGCCCCAGCTACTTCGATTTCGTCAACGGCATCTACGGCTCGATCATCGGCCGTCTGATCCTGTTCGGCTTCACCTGGGCGCTCGTGCATCACATGCTCGGCGGCCTGCGTCACTTCGTCTGGGACATGGGCGCGGGCTTCGGCAAGGAAGCGCGCGAGTGGTTCGCGAAAGCGACCATCATCGGTTCCGTTGCCCTGACGGTGATCCTCTGGATCATCGGCTACGCAGTTAGCTAAGGAGAGTGTCATGACGGATATGCGCACACCCCTGAACAAGGTTCGCGGCCTGGGTTCTGCCAAGGAGGGGACGGATCACTTCTGGAAACAGCGTCTGACCGCTGTCGCCAACGTGTTCCTGATCTCGTTCTTCGTGATCCTCGTGATCGCAATGCAGGGCTCGTCCCACGGCGATGTGGTCGACACCCTCAGGAACCCACTTATTTCAATCATCCTGCTCCTGGTTATCCTGTCCGGCGTCTATCACATGAAGCTCGGCATGCAGGTGATCATTGAAGACTATGTGCATGGCGAAGGTCTCAAGTTCCTCACGTTGATGGCGAACACCTTCTTCTGTGCCTTTATCGGTTTCGGCTGCGTCTTCGCAGTTCTCAAGATTGGCTTTGGAGGCTGACCCGAATGGCCAAGACGTATGAATTTGTCGACCACACCTATGATGTGGTTGTCGTCGGCGCCGGTGGCGCGGGCCTGCGGGCAACGCTCGGCATGGCCGAGCAGGGCCTGAGAACGGCCTGTATCACCAAGGTGTTCCCGACCCGCTCCCACACGGTTGCTGCCCAGGGCGGCATTGCCGCGTCGCTCAAGAACATGACGCCGGACTGCTGGGAATGGCACATGTACGACACGGTGAAGGGGTCCGACTGGCTCGGCGACACCGACGCCATGGAATATCTCGCCCGTGAAGCTCCGAAGGCGGTTTACGAACTGGAACACTACGGTGTGCCGTTCTCGCGTACGGAAGATGGCCGCATCTATCAGCGTCCGTTCGGCGGCCACATGCAGAACTACGGCGAAGGCCCCCCCGTGCAGCGCACCTGTGCGGCGGCCGACCGGACCGGTCACGCCATTCTGCACACGCTCTACGGCCAGTCCCTGCGCAACAATGCAGAATTCTACATCGAGTATTTCGCACTCGACCTGATCATGTCCGAAGACGGTGTCTGCCAGGGCGTGATCGCGTGGAACCTCGATGACGGCACCATGCATCGGTTCGCCGCCAAGATGGTGGTTCTGGCGACCGGCGGTTACGGCCGTGCCTTCTTCTCGGCAACCTCCGCCCACACCTGCACCGGTGACGGTGGTGGCATGGTGGCCCGTGCGGGCCTGCCGCTTCAGGACATGGAATTCGTTCAGTTCCACCCGACCGGTATCTACGGCTCCGGCTGTCTGATCACCGAAGGGGCTCGCGGCGAAGGCGGGTATCTGGTCAACTCCGAAGGCGAGCGCTTCATGGAGCGCTACGCACCGTCGGCCAAGGACCTTGCCTCCCGTGACGTGGTCTCGCGCTGCATGACCATGGAAATCCGTGAAGGCCGCGGCGTCGGCAAGAGCAAGGACCACATCTTCCTGCACCTGGATCACCTCGATCCTGCAATGCTGGCCGAACGTCTGCCGGGCATTTCCGAAAGTGCCCGCATCTTCGCCGGCGTCGATGTGACCAAGGATCCGATCCCGGTCCTGCCGACCGTTCACTACAACATGGGCGGCATTCCGACCAACTACTGGGGCGAAGTGCTGAATGCGGACGGCGACAATCCGAACCGCATCCAGGAAGGCCTGATGGCCGTTGGTGAAGCTGGCTGCGCATCCGTTCACGGTGCCAACCGTCTCGGCTCCAACTCCCTGATCGACCTTGTGGTCTTCGGCCGTGCGGCGGCGATCAAGGCGGCTGAGGTCGTTGACCCCAAGTCTGCCGTGCCGACACCGAACGAAGCGTCCTGCGAAAAGATCATGGACCGTTTCGACAAGCTGCGGAACGCTTCCGGCTCGATCCCGACCGCGGATCTGCGCGACAAGATGCAGCGCGCCATGCAGGAAGACGCAGCCGTTTTCCGCACCCAGGAAACCCTGGAGCAGGGCTGCAAGCGCCTCACCGATATCTGGGGCGAGTTGAAGGACATCAAGGTCTCCGATCATTCGCTGATCTGGAACTCCGACCTGGTGGAAACGCTGGAGCTGGAAAACCTGATGGCCAACGCCATCACCACGGTCTATGGCGCGGAAGCCCGCAAGGAAAGCCGCGGCGCTCATGCCCGCGAGGACTACAAGGACGGTCCGTTCTCCGGCCGCGACGACGAGAACTGGCGCAAGCACACGCTTGCCTGGGTCGACGAAGCCGGCAAGGTCAAGCTGGACTACCGTCCGGTGGTCGTCGATCCGCTGACCACTCTGGACGAGGGTGGTATCGATCCGAAGAAGATCGCGCCGAAAGCGCGCGTCTACTAAGGAGACGATGTGGTGAGCCAGGCGGCAACCCTTTTGGACACGAGAAGTCCGTTCGGCACCTATCCCGCCGAACGGATGGTTCGTGCTGCCTGGCGTCTTGCCGACCGGCATGACCTGTCCAAGGGCCTGCGCAGGCGTATCCGCTCCCTGGTGGCGCGGTTCTTCAAGGGCCCTTACGACATGGAAGCGGACGGTCTGAAGTTCCGGATCTATCCGGGCGAGAACTACGACGACCGCAAGATCCTGGCGAAGGGACGCCTGCCGGAACGGGAAGAGCACAAGCTGATCGAGCCGCATCTGGGCAAGGACAAGGTGTTTGTCGATATCGGTGCCAACATTGGCTCCTATTCGATTTTTGCCGCAGGTCTGGGCGCGCAGGTTGTCGCGATCGAGGCCAATCCGCAAACGGCGACGAAACTTGGTTTCAACGTGCGTGCGAACGACCTCGACACCGTCACGGTGGTCAACTCGGCCGTTGGGCCGCGCGACGATATGCTGCCGCTCTGGCAGGAACCGAGCAATTGCGGCTTCGCCACCTTTGTGAAGGACCTGACCACGGGCGAATGGGCGGGCGACTGGACACCGACCTTCGTCAAGGTTCGTCCGCTGACAGCCATCGCCGAGGAGCAGGCGCTCACCCGGATCGACGTCCTGAAAGTTGACGTGGAAGGCTTCGAGGACCGCGTGGTCCTGCCTTTCCTGAGGCACGCGGACCGGAGCCTCTGGCCCCGCGTGATCCTGCTTGAAACCAATTGCCGGCCCTACTGGACCGAGGATTGCCTGAGTGAACTGGCAAACCGCGGCTACGAGGTAACCGGCCAGACGAATGACAACATGGTCTTTGAGCTCTCTGCCTGAGCGAAAGACGATTTGGCCCTGGACGCGAACCCAAGGGCCCAACGCGGAGCAGTAACGAGATGGTTCAGCTGACGCTTCCCCGGAACTCCCAGGTGACGGAAGGCAAGGTATGGGACAAGCCCGAAGGCGCCACCAACCTGCGTGAATACCGCATCTATCGCTGGAACCCGGACGATGGCCGCAACCCGCGCGTCGACACCTATTTCATCGATGCGGACGATTGCGGTCCGATGGTTCTCGACGGCCTGATCTACATCAAGAACAAGATCGACCCGACGCTGACCTTCCGCCGGTCCTGCCGCGAAGGTATCTGCGGGTCCTGCGCGATGAACATCGACGGCACCAACACCCTGGCCTGTACCAAGGGCATGGACGAGGTTGCCGGTGACGTCGTCAAGATCTACCCGCTGCCACATATGCCCGTGGTGAAGGACCTTGTGCCGGATCTCACGCGCTTCTACGCGCAGCACCGTTCGATCGAACCGTGGCTGAAGACCATTTCTCCGCCGCCGGAAAAGGAATGGCGCCAGTCGCATGAAGACCGTGTGAAGCTCGACGGGCTTTACGAGTGCATTCTCTGCGCCTGCTGCTCCACCTCCTGCCCGAGCTACTGGTGGAACGGCGACCGTTACCTCGGCCCGGCTGTTCTGCTACAGGCCTATCGCTGGCTGATCGACAGCCGCGATGAAGCCACTGGCGAGCGTCTGGACAACCTGGAAGACCCCTTCCGCCTCTACCGCTGCCACACCATCATGAACTGCTCGCAAGCCTGCCCGAAGGGTCTCAACCCGGCGAAGGCGATTGCCGAGATCAAGAAGATGATGGTCGAACGCCGGGTTTGATGGACCGGTCAGATTTGTTATGCGATTTGGCCGCCCTCGGGCGGCCATTTCTTTGGGAAGACATGGACCATGGATCCGCAAATTGTCTCTGAAATTCAAGCTCGGCTGAAGGAGCTGGAAACCCGGGAGCGGATCACCATTCCGCTGGCCATCGAAAGCGGCAGCAGAGCATGGGGCTTCCCTTCAGCCGACAGTGACTATGACTGCCGCTTTGTCTATGTCCGCACGATAGAAAAGACGGTGACACTGTTTCCGGTGCGCGACGTCATCGAGGAACTGCTGACACCGGTCTTCGACATAAACGGCTGGGACCTCGCGAAGGCCCTGCGGCTGATGTATGCGGGCAATGCGGTGATTGTGGAGTGGTTGAAGTCGGTCTTCGCCTATCAACTGCACGAACCTTTTCGCGACGCCGCGCTTGATCTGGCAGATGTCGTGTGTGACCGCAGACTAATCTGCAAGCACTACTATCATCTCGCAAAAGCTCAGATCCATAGACAGAACTTTTTCCAGGGCGATGTATCCCTGAAGAAAACGCTCTATTGCCTGAGGCCACTCGCAGCGCTGATGTGGTTAAGTCACCATCCCGAGCGCGCGGTCGCACCGATGAATTTTCAGGATCTGCGTCAGGACGCCGGGTTCCCGGATGCCGTTTCCCGCGAGATCGACATCTTGCTGGAACGCAAGGCGTTGAGTTCCGAAATGGGCTCCGAAACGCTGACCCCTGTCTTGTCCGGTTTCATTCTCGATACTTTCGACAGTTTCCAGTCCTTTGCCAACGCGGGCGAGCCCTCAGCGGAGCATCAGGGCCGGATAGATGATTTCTGGCGGCACTGGTCTGCCGAGCTCAGTCCGTCCTAGAGTGCCAGACCGGCAGGCTCTGAAAACTCACCCCTTCGCCCGGCACACCAGAAGCGAGCTGTTGCACCAGCCCCGGAACCCGGGAACGCGTCCAAGCATGCGGGTGAGGGCGATTTCGGTGGGTTTCAGCGGTCCCCATTCGAAGGTCTTTCCGCGCAGGTGATGGAACAGCTTTCCGTGGCGGTTGGTTTCCTCGTACCAGGGGCTGAGCATCGGCAGATAGGGCAGGCAGGAGAGATAGCCGATGCCGTGAACCGATTCGATGGTGACGGCGCGGCCGATGATGTCCGACCATTCCTTCAAGGTCATTCGGACCTGGTGTTCGGCATAATGCAGGTGCTTCAGCTTCAACCGGTCGAGACGATAGAGCTGGGGCACGACGGCAAGGATCAGCCCGCCGGGGGAGACAACCTCACCGCATTGGCGCATCACCGATTCAATCGCCTCCTGGCGACCGGGCAGATGCTCCAACACATCCAGCAGCGCGATGATATCCGGTTGCCAGGGAAGGTCGTCGCGGTGTTCGGCAAGGCGTGTGGCATCCAGCACGATGTCCG
This sequence comes from Stappia sp. BW2, assembly GCF_008107695.1. Classification (GTDB taxonomy): domain Bacteria; phylum Pseudomonadota; class Alphaproteobacteria; order Rhizobiales; family Stappiaceae; genus Roseibium. The sequence goes on from NZ_VIRG01000036.1 coordinate 279,574, forward strand.
GTTCGAAGGCCGCTTCGTAATCCGCGCCGCAATATTCGAAATCAAGACCCGTAGCGGCGAGATACTCTTTCGAAATCGATGTCGAGCAGCCAATGTCCAGAATCCGCGGCGACCGCCCGAGGTCTTGTGCCCAGCTTGAAATAGTGCGGGAGACGATGTCGAATTTCACCGTCCCGTACAGGTTCCTCTGGGCGTTCGCGAGTTTCTTGACCAGATACTGCGAATGCACGGTGACTTCGGATTGCTCTTCGTCCGCTATGTCTGGTCTCTCTGTTCGATCCAGAGTTTGGTGCACACTGCCTCTCCTTCTGTCGCCAAGCGGTGTATGCCGGGTTCGTAGGTGTAGGTCGTCAGGTCTGTCATCAGGACGATCAGCTCGCCCAGGATCAACTCTACCACTTCATCGGCAACGCTGCCGGAGCCTGGAATGAAATTGGCCGGGTATCCGTCATTGACAAGGCAGATCTGCTTGTCCGCGCCCTGCGGGCCGGGAAGCTGGAAGGCCTTGATCGACGGATGAATGTCTGTGAACGGCGATTGTTCCAGAAAGTCGACGTCGATTTCGATACGCCGGGAACTGGCACTGGCCACCAGACAACCGTTTCGGAGCTGTTTCAGCACGTCGCCGGTTATCGACAGGCGGCCCGATGCCCCGACGACGAGATCACAGGTTTCCAGATCAGTAGGATGCAGCGTCGCGGGATAGCCGGACAGACGGGCCTCGGCGATCTTCAGCGGGTCGACGTCGATCAGCGAGACGATAACATCGAGGCGGCGCAAGGCTTTGGCCAGACCGAAGCCGATCCAGCCAGCGCCGAAGACGGCGGCCCGCCGGCCAGCCAGCGTGTTGCCCATGTCGCGCATGAGGCCGTCGAGGCAGCGGGCGATGGTTTCGCCGCAGCGCACCGCCTCCAGGCGCTTCAACTCACTGTCGGCACAATGCAGCACGGGCACCTTCAAGTGTGTCTGGCCAGCCCGCCAGACGCCTTGTTTGGTGATTTCAACCACCCCTTCCACCAGGTGCAACTGGTCCTGAAACTGTTCGTGCAGCAATTCGACTGCGTAACCGCCGACTTCCTGAATGACGAGCTTCTGGTCGGAGGCCTTGCACGCGTCGAGGCTCTTTTGCAGCGCCTCTGCCAGCACCTGCTTGAAGACAGGTTCGGTCTTCGGGCAGTGAACCTTGTCGCCGTAGATCGCCTGCCATTTCAGCCGTGTCACATCGCTTCCCGAGGAATAGGGAATCCCGATGATGGCGTCGAAATCCATGACGCCCTCCAGCGCATCGATCATGCGCCGGGTGTCGTCAAAGAGATGGGCTACCAGCAGATACCGGTGCCCCTCGCTCTTGAACAGGTCGAGCCGCTTCACCAGCGCGGGCAGATAGTCCGCTCGCCGGGCAAAGGCAGGCACGTCAGAGCTGGGTAGGTTGCTTAATGAGTGCATTGTCAGTTATTCCGAGGGTCCCTTCATTCTGGCACCGTGCTGCCCGCACGCACAAGTGCGAGATTTGAAATAGGCCGGAAAAATGAAGTGGCGAATCCCTGTCTTCCGGCGGTCTGCACAGTCCCTGCACAAACACTCCTGAAAAGTCGCTCTTTCTTGCCCTCTTGTGTCCCGTTCAGCGGTTGATGGTTGCCGTGTTGACTGGGTGCCCTTATGCGGGCGCCCTCTGGCAGAGGGTAAATCTGTATGACTAGCGATAATCATTATGACACCGTCGAACAACCGGAGGAACAGACGCAGTCTGCGCAGCGCCGGTCTGAAAAGGCGCCACCTTTGCGGCCGCCTTCTTTTTTGGGCTCTCCAGCGGTCAAATTCGTGATCATCGGGGTGCTGACCGTGATGCTGCTCGTGCCGAGCCTGTTTGTCTGGGTTCTGGTGGAAGAACGTGCCGATAGGGCCCGTGACGTCGCCCAGGACATTGCCCGGTCCTGGGGCGGCGTCCAGCAAATCAACGGCCCCTATCTGGTCGTTCCCTTCAGCGAGACCTACACCGTTTCAACGGATGACAGCTCGAAAACAGAAATGCGGTGGCATACGGCCATCCTGTTTCCGGAAAAGCTGGATGTCGGTGGCGACATTTCCGTCCAGGAGCGCCGGAAATCGATCTACTCCCTGCCGGTCTACCATGGCAGCGTGAACCTGAAGGGCCGGTTTGCAGCCACGTCTCCCGAAACCTTCGAACCGCAATTTGGCGGGCAAATCGACATCGCAGCGGACAAGGCGGTGCTTGTGGTCGGTATCGGAGACATCGCCGCCTTGAAAAGCGAGGTCGGTCTGGTTCTGAACGGCAACGGGTCCGTTCCGTTCGAGCCGGGTCTCGGGCCCTTGACCATGGATCCGATGCGGCGATCCGTTGCCAGCATGTCCCCGTCCGGCATCAATGCCCCGGTTGCGGCCGGCTTGTGGCGAAACGGGTTTTCCTTCGATATTCCGATTCAGATGAATGGCTCCAAAGCTTTTTACGTCGCACCGGCCGGGCAAACGACAACCGTCTCCCTGCAATCCGACTGGCCGCATCCAGGCTTCACCGGCGCCTTTCTGCCGGAGACGAGAGATATCGGTGATACGGGGTTCACGGCGTCCTGGACCATCCCCTATCTTGCGCGTGGAATTCCAAGGTCGGTGCTTGGCGCGCAAATGCCGTTGCAGGACAAGGCGCTTGGCGTCGAATTCGTCGAACCCGTCAATTTCTACCACACCATCGCAAGGTCTCTGAAATACGCCGTCTGCTTCATCAGCTTGACCTTCCTGGCAGTATTCATTCTGGAGATGCGCTCAAGGTCGCGGGTCCACTGGATCCAGTATGGTCTGGTCGGGCTGTCGCTGATTGTTTTCTATGTCATGCTGCTCGCCCTGGCGGAGCACGTGGGCTACGGACCGGCCTATCTCCTTGCCGCGGCGGCCGCGACGCTCCTGAACACGATCTATATCGGAACGGCGCTCAAGAGCCGTCTTGCGGGCGGCGTGATGCTCATGGTTCTCGCTGCGATATTCGGTGTGCTCTATGCGCTCATGCAAGAGCAGGACTACGCGCTGCTGATTGGCTCGCTGCTTGCCTTCCTGTCTCTCGCCGTCACCATGTTTGCGACCCAGAGGATCGACTGGTCCGGACGGCAGCAGACCGGCGCAAGAGGGCAAGCTGAACCAGCCTGACCGGCTGCCCAAACACGTGACCGGCGGTGCGGTGCTGCACCGCCGGACAAAACGAGGCTTGCATTTTCTATCTCAGTGTTCCTATTTTGTTCTATCAATTGAATTGGAGGGAAAAATGCACAAGAGCCGTTTGGGAGACCTGGTGATCGACTGTGAAGGAGGCGATATCGACCGCCACGCGGAATTCTGGGCAGGGGCGCTTGGGCGAACTGTTGAGGCCGAGCCGAAAAACCCCCGCTATCGTCGTCTCATCGGCACGGAAGATGAAATCGGTATCCTGCTCCAGTCGGTCGAACACCCCTCCCGTGTCCATCTGGATATCGAAAGCGACGACCCGGAAAAGGAAGTCGCCCGGCTTGAAAGCCTGGGGGCGACGATCGTTCAAAAGCTTGATGGCTGGACAGTGATGCAGGCAACCAGCGGCCACCGGTTCTGCATCGTCAAACCACAATTGGCCGGCTTTGAAGAAACTGCCAAGACCTGGGAGACCTAAGCGCTGCTGAAGCTGGCTTGAGTGCCCGGTGCGGGTTTCATCACGGTAGGCTCACGTGCATGTGCTGGTTTGGGGAGTTGAGTTGAGTTTGTCTCCGCAGCGGAGCGCGTTACCTCTGTACGAGAAAACTCGAAATGGGCTTCACGGCGGCTGCCGCCAATGATGCATGTTTCAACGTCGAAACCCAAGCTCGCTGGTCACGCGCAAGCAGCTTTCTGGAGGACCTGACATGAAGCGACTGCTTCCACTCGCCCTTTTCGCCGCAGTCACGGCGTCGATGCCATTGGCAACCGCCCAGGCCGAAACCGCTGTTCTTGCCGGCGGATGCTTCTGGTGCGTTGAATCCGACCTTGAAAAGCTGCCGGGCGTGCGCGACGTCGTTTCCGGTTACGCGGGCGGCGAGACACAGAACCCGACCTACAAGAATTACGAACGGGGCGGACACCGCGAGGCCGTCAAGGTCGACTTCGACGAGACCAAGATCAGTTATGCCGACCTTATCGGGATTTTTCTGCGCACTGTCGATGTGACGGACGCCGGTGGTCAGTTCTGCGACCGGGGACATGCCTACTCGACGGCGATCTATCCTCTGGATGAGACCCAGGCGAAACAGGCCAAGGCGGAAATCGCCAAGGCGGAAAAGGTGCTTGGCAGCAAGATTGTCACGCCGGTCGAGGCGCCGGCCGTTTTCTGGCCGGCAGAAGATTACCACCAGGGCTATTACAAAAGCCAAGTCCGCACGCTCACCCGCTTCGGCTATGTAACCCGCGCCGATGCCTACAAGGGCTATCGGAAAGGCTGCGGCAGGGATGCGCAGGTCAAGGCCGTGTGGGGTGGAGAAGCCTACAAGGGGGTGCACAAAGCAGGGTCCTAAGGCCTGAAAACGGACCGTTTCCTGCGGAGACGGCCCAGGTGATGAGCATTTTCGACGAATTGTCAGGCATCAATTTGCCGTAGGGTAAGGTGCGCACTACATACTTCAGGTGGGCTTACGTCTGAAAGGGCGCTAACATGCTGAACCTGTTTGGAAGTCGTGTAGCAGCAGAGCCGGAATTTATTTCTGAATTGAGAGCCGTCGAGACAGAAGATCGCCTTCGAAGATCCACTGCCGCCATGCTGGAAGCAGCAGGGCTGGAAATCTGCGACACAAACACACCGACCGAATTCGCAGCCGCTGCCACCGTCGCGATCATGCGGCTCGTGCTCAAGGTGGTCGAGCGCGACTTCGATGGTCTGGGTGTCGAAAATCGCTTCGTCACCGGCCTGTTCGGTTTCCTGATTGCCCACAACCTGACTCGGCGCACAAACGCCGATCTGGGCGTCGTGCTCGGAATTGCCGGACTTGATCTCTTCTCGCATGAGGAGATCGAAGAGATCTACAAACTCGGTTCCTCCTACAGACGTCTGCGTCAGCACCGGACCATGCATCTGGCGCTCAAGGACATCATCGACAGTTTCCTGTCGCATCCTGATGAAGAAACCTTGTCGGATCTTGCCGGCGTCTATCAGCTTTGCCTGCAGAAGGACGGCTGACCGGTCAAACTCTGGAATTGGCAGCTCTGCTATACGCCGGCTTCAAAGGCCTCGACCAGTTCGAGGAACGCCTCGCCGTATTTTTCAAGTTTTGACTGGCCAACGCCGGAGACGGCCAGCAGGGCATCTTCGGTCACCGGCCGCGCGGCAGAAATGCCGGCCAGCGTCGCATCCGGAAACACCACATAGGGTGGTACACCCTGATCGCGGGCAATCTGAGTGCGAAGCCTGCGCAGACGCTCGAACAGCAGCTTGTCTTCATGGTCGAGTTCGTCGGCGATGGACGCCGTGCGTGATGAGCTTGTCCGCTTCAGGCCCGCAGCGCTACGGTCCTTGCGCAAGGCGAGCTTTTCATCACCGCGCAAGACGTTCCGTGCCTTTTCCGTCAGCACCAGCGCGCCGAACTGCGTGTGATCGACATCGACGTAACCTGCGGCAACAAGCTGCCGGGCGATCGACTGCCAGGTCTTTTGAGGCACATCCTGGCCGATTCCGAAGACTGACAGCTTCTCATGACCGAAGCGGGTGCTTTTTTCGTTGGTCTTGCCCAGAAGAACGTCGATGACATGGGCCGTGCCGAAGCGTTGTCCGGTGCGGTAGATCGCCGACATCAGTTTCTGGGCAGCTTCCGTGCCGTCCCAGGTTTCCACCGGAGAAAGGCAGGTGTCGCAATTGCCGCAGGGCTTGGGATAGGTCTCGCCGAAATGGGCAAGCAGGGCCTGCCGCCGGCAACCGGCTGTCTCGCAGATGCCCAGAAGCGCATTCAGCTTGGCGTTTTCCGCGCGCTTGACTTCCTCCGGAGCATCGCCTTCGGCAATCATGCGTCGGCGCTGCACCAGATCGGCCATGCCATAGGCCATGAAGGCTTCGGAAGGTGCGCCGTCCCGGCCCGCACGACCGGTTTCCTGGTAATAGGCCTCAACGGAAGACGGCAGGTCCAGATGGGCGACATAGCGCACATCCGGCTTGTCGATGCCCATGCCGAAGGCAACCGTTGCCACAAGGCAAAGCCCTTCTTCCAGAAGGAAGGCATCTTGGTTGGCGGAGCGCTGTTCCGCCGGCAGACGGGCGTGATAGGGCAGCGCCTTGATGCCTTTGGAAGACAGCCATTCGGCGATGTCCTCGACCTTTGCACGCGACAGGCAATAGACGATACCGCTCTCGCCGGAATGCTTTTTCAGGAAATCCAGCAATTGCTGGCGCTGGTTGGTGCGCTCGACAATCTCGTAGCGGATATTGGGCCGGTCGAAGCTGGTGGAAAAGACGGCAGCGTCTTCCATCTGCAGGCGGGCCAGAATGTCCTTCTGGGTGTGCGGATCGGCCGTCGCGGTCAGCGCCACACGCGGCACGCCCGGATAACGGTCGCGCAGGCAGGAGAGCGACATGTATTCCGGGCGGAAGTCGTGACCCCACTGGCTGACGCAGTGCGCTTCATCGATGGCGAAAAGCGCGATCTGCAGCGTGTCCAGAAACTTGCGAAAACTCTCGGTGCCCAGCCGTTCCGGCGTCACGTACAAAAGCTCGATTTCGCCGCGGCGCAGGGCACTGCGGATGCCGTCCTGTTCTTCCGGTGACAGTGTGGAATTGAGGGCGGCCGCCTGAACACCCGCGGCGCGCAGCGCGCCGACCTGGTCCTTCATCAGCGCAATCAGCGGCGAAACGACGATGCCGACTCCGGACCGGCAAAGCGACGGGATCTGATAACAGAGCGACTTGCCGGCCCCGGTGGGAAACAACACCACGGCATCCTTGCCGTCCACAAGCGTTTCGATGACCGCCTGCTGCTTGCCCCGGAAGCTGCTGTAGCCGAAAACCTTCTGCAGAACCGCAAGCGGCTTCGGCTCCGGACGCACGGTCGGAGCGGCAGCATGCTGCACTGGAATGACATCCTCCACGGCAACAGCGGGCGAAACGGGCATGGGTGAGACGGGTCCTTTGATTCCCCCGCACAATGTCTTATTCGCGAAAGAAGGGCAATGAAGGCGCAGCCGTGCCTGTGGATGACCGGGCAGGCCCGGTCCGGGCCGCGAGGAAGTCAGAGGAATGGTCGTTGGCCGGAAGGGCCGGTGCTAGAACTCTGCGTCCGGATCTTTCGCCAGTGTTTCAGCGCAGTGAATGCGCATCTGTTCGGTCAGATCACCAAGGTCGCCCTCAAGTTTCTCCGGCCGGATCGGTTTGCCGAAATGCACGCTGAACTTGGCGTTTTCCTTGTTCAGCAGTTCATTGAACACCGTCATGTCGCGCAATTCGGTGGACACCCTGGCCAGGAAATAGAACAGCCCGGAATTGCGCCCGCCCATGTGCATGGGAATGATCGGCGCCTTGTTCTTGCGCGCAAGTGCGAGGGCAGATGTCATCCAGGGCCGTTCGGTCAGCTTGCCGTCGTGCCAATAGGCCAGACGCCCGGAAGGAAACAGTACCACGACCCGCTCCTTGGCGAAGGCCGAAGAGGCGAGCTTGATCGTTTCCTTGGATTTTTCCCGGCTCTTGAAGTCCGCCCGCCATTCGACCGGAATGATCATGTCGGCAAGGCGCGGGTTGATGCGGATCGCATCGCGATTGGCAAAGATGGCCAGGTCATTGCGCCGTGACTTGATGGCATCGTAAAGCACGATGCCATCGGCAATGCCGGTCGGGTGGTTGGAGACCAGCACGACAGGCCCTTCCTGCGGTACCCGTTCAAGGCCAAGCGTGGTGACGTCAAGCGACAGCAGATTGCTCAGATGAGCAAAAACGTCCAGCGCCTCCATATGCGCGATCGTGTCGGCCATTTCGACCGCGGACTTGTATCGCAGGATCTTGTGCGCGAAGGGTCTGATGAACGGCCACCACGGGCTCGCCATTACCAGCTTGCCCCGTTCGGCGATCAGAACATCGACAATATGCTGTTCTGAAACCTGCCTCTGGGACGCTGCCTGACGGCGCGCCGGCAAGGTGTCTGTCGTCTGATCGGTCGTCCGCACAATGCACCTCTGCCCACGAGATAACTACCTTACTCCGATGCATCGTTAACGAAATCAGCTTCTTGGTGCAAATGATCGTTGTACGATTTTCAGGATCGAAGCCCGCTCACAAGCGGCTCAACTCCACAGGGAACTGGTAAAAATTGCCAGCGATGTCAAGAAGGAGGCAGCCCAGGCGAGTGAGCGTGGCGTTGCCCGGTCCGCCCAGTAGCAGCCGATATAAATGATCCTCAGTAGCACAAAAAGCACAGCGAGCCTGTCGATCCAGTGCGGATCACCGCCCTGGTTGAGGCCGACGAAAGCGGCAACTGCGAAAAGAGGGAAGGCTTCGAAGCCATTTGCCTGTGCTCCCTGCGCCCGGGCGCGGAACCCGTCTCGCCAATACTCCGGATCGCGCGGACGGGCATTGTCGAAGGACTTGTTCAGTTTCGCCGGAAAGACCGAAAGTATAGGCAGGATGGCGGCGGCAAGGATGCACCAGAAGACAGTCGGCATAGGGGGCTCCTCTTGGGCTTGTTTCAAGGTTCGGGGCAATCCCGCAATGAGGGACCTGCAGAACGCCTGCCTGTGCGCGAGCGCTTGAGCGCAGGTTTATCAGCCTCCGGAAAGATATCCTCATGATTTTCATGTCTCTACCGGCTTTGTCATAAAGTTTTCCCGTCGCAGCGGTAGGGGGAGGCCGCCCATGGCATCCCTGTCATGACCCGACCCGCGAAGGAAAGCCAAGTGCCAAAAACAACCGTTCTGTTCGTCTGTCCGGACAACAGCCTGCTGTCGCCCCTGGCCGAAGCCTATCTGAATTTTCGGGCAGGCGGCCTGATGCGGGCCTTTTCCGCAGGCGTGGCGCCTTCGCAAAGCCTGAGCCGGCACGTGCGCCGGCTTCTGTCGGCGCGGGGTATCGATGCCGATGGCCTCGCCCCCAAACCGGTGGGCGTTTTCCTGATGCCGCACGCGGAAATTCCCGACAGGGTGGTCTATCTCGCCGATCAGGAACCTGTCGTCTTGCCGCCCCAATGGAAAACCACGACGTCCAGCCATTGGTGGCACATTGCGGCAAAGCCGCCTTTTCCGGAAGGTTTTGCTGCCTGCGCGGCCTATTTCGAGAGGATCGCAGGCGCTATAGACCGGCTTGTGGAGCCGCCGAAATCAGCCGGTGCCGACGTATCGAACCGCGTCGCCTGACAGATGTTGAGATCGCCGATTTTCAGGATTTTGGATTTTCGACAAATTGTGGGCTAAGAGTGGCTCCCATATTGGGACGAAGGTGAGGGATTGATTCGTCATGATGCGCGCGGGAAAGTTTTTTTTGATTGTTGGCCTGGTAGTTCTGGCTGCGGGTTGCCAGAGATTGTCCGGGGGGCGCAACTATGCCGCACCGCTGCCGGCGACCCCGACAACGCCAGTAGGCTCAGGACAGCTTGCCCCGCTCGATCCGAACGCACAAGGCGCCGGCCTTGACGATCCATCCGCTCAGCCGACCGACTTGGCGAGCAACCCGGTTGCAGCCCCAGCCGATGCCAAGGAAGTTGGTCGGACAGACCTCCTGGGCGGCTGGAAACTTGCCTCCGGGAGCGACAACTGCATGGCCTTCATGACACTGACCTCGTGGTCCGGTGGCTACCGAGCAAATACCAGAGGTTGTACCTCTCCGGTACTGTCCGGGATCTCTGCCTGGGACCTGACCGGCAATCAGGTGGTTCTGAAAGACGGTAGCGGCCAGATCGTTGCACAGCTTTATTCCAGCGCTCCCGGTAAGTTTAACGGTCAAACCTCAACCGGATCGCCGATCTCGCTGTACCGTTAATACCCCTCCGTATTAATGCTAGACAGCTCGCGCTATAGGTGTATATTTGCATGGCTACCGGAAAGGCTGTGCAAATGTCAAAATATGAACCACTGCGGGAACACTTGGCGCGTCTGGAAGACGTTGTCTGGGCGGCCAAGCTGAACGAAGTTGAAGATATCATAGGTTCGTCTCTTCCCAAAAGCGCCCGGGAACACCGGACCTGGTGGGCCAATTCCGGCGGCAGCCTGGTTCACCAGAATGCATGGCTGGACGCCGGGTGGCGGGTGGAGCGCACCGACCTGATGCGCGACGTCATTGTTTTCCGGCGGTTGCGCATCGGTGGCACCATAGCCGGGTCGTCCACCCGCGCGGACAGGTCGACCAGGACACCGCAGAAGACGGCGGAAAAGCGTCTCTCCAAGGAAATGGCCGCGCTGCGTCAGCCTGCAACCGTAACGTTGCGGTCCGAATGGACCACGCTTGGCGACGTTCAGCGCACGCCCTGTTCCAATTCCATCGTTCCGCATGAAGGCGGCATTATGCGCTTTGCCACCATGCAGGGAGACGAGGTGGTGACTGCTATCGTCGCCACATTGTCAGTCCACAAGGCTTATCGCAGCATGCGCATGGCAATGAAGGGTCTTGACGACGATACCGGAAGCAGTGTCGGCGTGGATCTCTTCAAGAAGGCCGGTTTCGATGCCGCAACCCCGATCGAATGCGATGTGGTCAAGTCGGGCAACGCCTGGCTGCTGACCGACGGCCGCGGGCGCAAGGCCAATCTGGACGATCAATCCGAATGTTATCTTGTCGCTCAACTACTCTATCTTCAGGAAGTGCAGAACGGTCGCAAGACGGCGCTTTATCTGCGCTAGACGTATCATGCTGTTATCGTCTGGAAGCTTCCGGTGCCCAGGCGATAACGGAAAAGAGGCAGCGGCGCTCTCCGGCGACGCCGCATCGTAAATGGGCACAAGTGCCTTATTGCGTTCCTCCCGCACAGGTCCCCTCCCTGTGCAAAGCGCTCGTAACCTACTTACCGGTTGCGGGCGCTTTTGTTTTGCCTGCTCCTCCAGACATTCAATCCAGCAGCGGCTCTCATCACATCTGCAATTTTCAGTTCGGATAACATCAGCCCAAAGGTCAGTCTGTTGCTTCCTGGACGTGTCGGATGCCGAAGTCTTCTTCCGGATGCGGTGCCGCGATCAGGTCTGACGCCGAACATACGCTGCATAATCTGGTTTACGAGATCGAGCGGCGGACGGAGCTGCAGAACGTTCAACAGCACATCGGCCTGGCGAAGCCAGTCTGGATCGTGTGGCTGCAACGTAATCCTCTTGAGGCCTGAAATCCTGAAATTTCCAGCGGTTGAAATGCAAATTCGTAAGAGTGTGTGATCGGATTCAATCATATCATGACTTGCATCTGCGACGTTTTGACCTTATTTCGCCGTGCAAATAGATACGTCCAAGACCCCATGAATTCTCATGGAGGGAGCAGCACCTTTGAAAATGGAACTGCCGGTCAACCGCGCCCTCAGCGCTCGCTACGACGCGCTAATCGCTTCGGGTGAGATCAAGGAAGACCCCGTGCAACGGGAGGCTGTGCGCCAGCTCGATCTCCTGAACACCCGCCTCGCCGAAACCCGGCTGGCCTCCAAGAAAAGTTCTCTTGGTTGGCTTTTCGCCAGCAAGAAGAACCAGCTCTGGGCCTCCGTGCAGGGGCTTTACATGTGGGGGGGCGTCGGGCGCGGCAAGACGATGCTGATGGACCTCTTTTACGAGGTCACGGTCATACGCCGCAAACGGCGGGTGCATTTCCACGAATTCATGAACGATGTGCACGATCGCATCCACGCCCATCGCCAGGCGCACAAGCGCGGCGAGGTCAAGGGGGACGATCCGATCCCGCCCGTGGCAAAGCAGATTGCGGAAGAAACGCGCCTGCTGCTGTTTGATGAGTTTTCCGTCACGGACATTGCCGATGCCATGATCCTCGGCCGTCTGTTCACCCAGCTGTTCGAACGCGGCGTCATCGTGGTCGCCACATCAAACGTCGAGCCGTCAAGTCTCTACAAGGACGGCCTCAACCGCCAGCTCTTCCTGCCGTTCATTCAGTTGCTGACGACCAAGGTGGAAGTGCTGCATCTCGATTCTCCGACGGACTATCGCCTGGAGAAGCTCGGCGGTGCGCCGGTCTACGTCACACCCCTGGGCGAAAGCGCGGATGCGCACATGGATAAGCTCTTCGCCAAGCTGACCAATGGGTTAGCGCTCCATTCGGCTGAGCTTGAGAACAAGGGCCGCAAGATTGCCGTTCCCTGCGTGGCGGGCGGGGTCGCGCGGTTCTCCTTCAACGACCTGTGCTCGCAACCGCTGGGGGCGAGTGACTATCTGCGCGTCGCCCATGCGTACAGCACGGTGTTTCTGGACAATGTCCCCGTGCTGTCCAAGGCGCGGCGCAATGAAGCCAAGCGTTTCATCAATCTGATCGATACGCTTTACGATAACGGCACCAAGCTGGTTGTCTCCGCTGAGGCCGAACCACAGGATCTGTATGTTGGTGAGGACGGCACGGAAGCTTTCGAATTCGACCGCACATCGTCGCGGTTGATCGAAATGCGGTCCGAGGCGTACCTTGCGGGTGAAAGACGGAATACACACGCATAGGTCTGCATTCCCTATAGGTGAATTATGCAGGCGGGAAGATATGGGAAAATTTGCCCGCCATCGCGCAATATTCTTTTGGCGAGGTTGCGCGGGCGGACCAAAGGGAGTAGTGCCATCCTCAGTCATCAGAGGATGGCATAGAGTTCCATCTTACGTAAAGGGAAACTTTCGAAATGGCGCGGAACAAGATTGCCTTGATCGGCTCTGGTCAGATCGGCGGCACACTCGCACATCTGGCAGGTTTGAAGGAACTGGGAGACATCGTGCTCTTCGACATCGCGGAAGGTGTTCCGCAGGGTAAGGCGCTCGATCTGGCTGAGTCCTCCCCGGTCGACGGCTTCGATGCCAAGCTGGCAGGTGCCAACAGCTACGAAGCCATCGAAGGCTCGGACGTTGTCATCGTCACCGCCGGTGTTCCGCGTAAACCTGGTATGAGCCGCGACGACCTTCTGGAAATCAACCTGAAGGTTATGGAGCAGGTTGGCGCCGGCATCGCAAAGTATGCCCCGAACGCATTCGTCATCTGCATCACCAACCCGCTCGACGCGATGGTCTGGGCCCTGCAGAAGTTCTCCGGCCTGCCGAAGAACAAGGTCGTCGGCATGGCCGGCGTTCTCGACAGCTCCCGTTTCCGGTACTTCCTGGCGGACGAATTCAACGTCTCCGTCGAAGACGTGACCGCATTCGTTCTTGGCGGCCACGGCGACACCATGGTGCCGCTGACCCGCTACTCCACCGTCGCCGGCATTCCGCTCACCGACCTCGTCAAGATGGGCTGGTGCACGGCCGAGCGTCTGGAAGAAATCGTCCAGCGCACCCGTGACGGCGGCGCAGAGATCGTTGGCCTGCTGAAGACCGGCTCCGCTTTCTACGCTCCGGCTGCTTCTGCCATCTCCATGGCTGAAAGCTACCTGAAGGACAAGAAGCGCGTCGTGCCGTGTGCGGCTGCCCTCGACGGCCAGTATGGCCTCAAGGACACCTACGTGGGCGTTCCAGTCGTGATCGGCGCTGATGGCGTCGAGCGCATCATCGAAATCGACCTGCAGGGTGAGGAAAAGGCAAACTTCGACAAGTCCGTCGCATCTGTCGACGGCCTGGTCGAGGCCTGCAAGAAAATTCAGCCGGCGCTCGCCTGAACCGGGCCCGCCTAACGGAATTTGCGGCCGTTCTTCCCTTAGGGAGGGACGGTCCTCCGACAACGGGGGAAACACATGAACATTCATGAATATCAGGCCAAGGCTGTCCTGAAAGAATACGGTGCACCGGTGGCAGAAGGCGTTGCCATCTTCTCCGCCGACGAAGCCGAAGCAGCCGCCAAGAGCCTTCCGGGCCCGCTCTGGGTCGTGAAGTCACAGATCCACGCAGGTGGACGCGGCAAGGGCAAGTTCAAGGAACTGTCCGCCGACTCCAAGGGCGGTGTTCGCCTGGCTTTCTCGCTGGACGAAGTCACGTCCAACGCCAAGGAAATGCTCGGCAACACGCTGGTCACCAAGCAGACCGGCGCAGCAGGCAAGGTCGTCAACCGTCTCTACATCGAAGACGGCGCCGACATCGAGCGTGAGCTTTACCTCTCCATTCTGGTCGACCGCACCGTCGGACGCCCGGCATTCGTTGTCTCCACCGAAGGTGGCATGGACATTGAAGCGGTTGCCGAAGAGACCCCCGAAAAGATCGTCACCCTGCCGATCGATCCGGAAGCCGGTGTCACGGAAGCCGATGCCGCCAAGCTGTGCGATGCACTGGAACTGACCGGCGCAGCGCGTGAAGACGGCATGAAGCTGTTCCCGATCCTGCACACGGCGTTCGTCGAGAAGGACATGAGCCTTCTGGAAGTGAACCCGCTGATTGTCATGAAGGACGGTCACCTGCGCGTTCTGGACGCCAAGGTCTCCTTCGACGGCAATGCCCTGTTCCGTCATCCGGACATCATGGAACTGCGCGACATCACCGAAGAAGACGAGAAAGAGATCGAGGCGTCCAAATACGACCTCGCTTACGTCGCTCTCGACGGTGATATCGGCTGCATGGTCAACGGCGCCGGCCTTGCCATGGCAACCATGGACATCATCAAGCTCTACGGTGCCGAGCCGGCCAACTTCCTCGATGTTGGCGGTGGTGCTTCCAAGGAGAAGGTGACGGCCGCTTTCAAGATCATCACGTCCGATCCGAACGTGAAGGGCATCCTGGTCAACATCTTCGGCGGCATCATGCGCTGCGACGTGATCGCGGAAGGCGTGGTTGCAGCCGTCAAGGAAGTCGGCCTGCAGGTTCCGCTCGTTGTCCGCCTGGAAGGCACCAACGTGGAACTCGGCAAGACAATCATCAACGAAAGCGGTCTGAACGTGATCGCAGCTGATGATCTCGACGACGCCGCCCAGAAAATCGTGAAAGCCGTGAAGGGGGGCGCGTAAATGTCCATCCTCGTCAATAAAGACACGAAAATCATCGTTCAGGGCCTGACCGGCAAGACCGGCACGTTCCACACGGAACAGGCACTTGAATACTACGGCACCAAGATGGTCGCCGGCGTGCACCCGAAAAAGGGTGGCGAGACCTGGTCTTCGGGTCTCGACAGCGCAGCGTCCCTGCCGATCTATGCGACCGTTGGCGAAGCCAGGGAAGCAACCGGTGCCGATGCGTCCGTGATCTACGTTCCGCCGGCAGGCGCGGGCGCTGCGATCATCGAAGCCATCGAAGCCGAAGTTCCGTTCATCGTCTGCATCACCGAGGGCATCCCGGTTGCCGACATGGTCAAGGTCAAGGCCAAGCTGGAGAAATCCAAGTCGCGCCTTCTCGGCCCGAACTGCCCGGGTATCCTGACCCCGGAAGAGTGCAAGATCGGCATCATGCCGGGTTCCATCTTCAAGAAAGGCTCCGTCGGTGTTGTTTCCCGCTCCGGCACCCTTACTTATGAAGCTGTCTTCCAGACCACCAATGCCGGCCTCGGCCAGACGACGGCTGTCGGCATCGGTGGCGACCCGGTCAAGGGCACCGAGTTCATCGACGTCCTGGAAATGTTCCTGGCCGACGACGAAACACAGTCGATCATCATGATCGGCGAAATCGGTGGTTCTGCGGAAGAAGACGCGGCGCAGTTCCTGAAGGACGAAGCCAAGCGCGGTCGGTCCAAGCCGATGGCTGGTTTCATCGCCGGACGGACAGCGCCTCCGGGCCGTACCATGGGCCACGCCGGTGCCGTTATTTCAGGCGGCAAGGGCGGTGCAGAAGACAAGATCGCTGCGATGGAAGCTGCTGGCATCAAGGTGTCACCGTCTCCCGCGAAGCTCGGCGAGACCCTTCTCGAAGTCTTGAAGGGCTGATTCTGCAAGAATCTTTCGCGATAGGGACGGAAACTGTTTACGTTTCCTGTCGCATGATGAAAGGATGGGTTCCGGCGCGGTTGACGTGCCGTAACCATTTTTCGAGGGGTCGGTGGAAACCATCGGCCGTTGTAGGGAAACCGGCCGCGGGTCAATTTTTCGGGCCCGCCTAAACAAAAGGGCGGAGGATACCTCCGCTAAAGGACATGGCACGGCAGGAAGCGAACAACGTATTCGCACTGACGTCGTTGCTTTACGGCGCCAACGCAGCCTATATCGAAGACCTCTACGCACAGTACAAGACAGATCCGAGCTCGGTTGATGCCGACTGGCAGGACTTCTTTGCTGCCTTCCAGGACGAGAAGGAAGCCGTGCTGAAAGAGGCTCGCGGGGCGACCTGGAAACGCAAGGACTGGCCGATCGAGGCCAACGGCGACCTCGTCAATGCATTCGACGGCAACTGGGGCCCGATTGAGCAGAAGCTCGGCGAAAAACTGAAAAAGAAGGCCGAAGCCAAGGGCGAACCGATCTCGGATCAGCAAGTTCATCAGGCGACACGCGATTCCGTTCGCGCCCTGATGATGATCCGCGCCTATCGCATGCGTGGCCATCTTCATGCGGACCTCGACCCCCTCGGCCTGGCTGGCAAGGGCGATCACGAGGAACTGCATCCCTCGTCCTACGGCTTCACCGAAGCCGACTGGGACCACAAGATCTTCATTGACCATGTTCTGGGTCTGGAATACGCCACCATCCGCGAGATGTTGGACATCCTGAAGCGGACCTATTGCTCGACCCTGGGTGTCGAGTTCATGCACATCTCCGATCCGGCGGCCAAGTCCTGGATTCAGGAGCGCATCGAAGGTCCGGACAAGCAGGTGGCCTTCACGACGGAAGGCAAGAAGGCGATCCTGAACAAACTGATCGAAGCCGAAGGGTTCGAAAAGTTTCTGGACGTCAAATACACGGGGACCAAGCGCTTCGGTCTGGATGGCGGTGAAGCGCTCATCCCGGCGCTGGAACAGATCATCAAGCGCGGCGGCTCCCTGGGCCTGAAGGAAATCGTGTTCGGCATGGCCCACCGCGGCCGTCTGAATGTGCTTTCCCAGGTGATGGCCAAGCCGCACCGGGCAATCTTCCACGAGTTCAAGGGCGGCTCCTACACGCCGGACGATGTGGAAGGCTCCGGCGACGTGAAGTATCACCTCGGCGCTTCGTCCGACCGCACCTTCGACGGCAACGACGTTCACCTGTCGCTGACGGCAAACCCGTCGCATCTGGAAATTGTCAACCCGGTAGTTCTCGGCAAGGCGCGCGCCAAGCAGGACCAGCTGGCTGCCGACGAGGATGGAAATTTCGTCGACACGACCGAGATCGATCGTGGCACGGTTCTGCCGCTGCTGCTGCACGGCGACGCCGCATTCGCCGGCCAGGGTGTTGTTGCCGAATGTTTCGGCCTGTCCGCTCTGCGCGGCCACCGCACCGGCGGTTCGGTCCATGTGATCATCAACAACCAGATCGGCTTCACCACCAATCCGCGCTTCTCGCGGTCCTCGCCCTATCCGTCGGACATGGCGAAGGTGATCGAGGCGCCGATCTTCCACGTGAATGCGGATGACCCGGAAGCGGTTGTCTTCGCAGCCAAGATCGCGATCGAATATCGCCAGATGTTCCACCGTCCGGTGGTCATCGACATGATCTGCTATCGCCGCTTCGGCCACAACGAGGGCGACGAGCCGGCGTTCACGCAGCCGATCATGTACCGCAAGATCCGCAAGCATGCGACAACGCTGCAGCTCTACTCGGATCGCCTGATCAAGGAAGGCGTTCTGACGCAAGACGAAGTCGATCACATGAAAGCCGACTGGCGCAAGCATCTGGACGACGAGTTCGATGCCGGCCAGGCCTTCAAGCCGAACAAGGCCGACTGGCTGGACGGCAAGTGGGCGGGCATGAAGCGTGCTGCCGACGAGGACGACCCACGGCGTGGTGAAACCGGCCTGCCGATTGAGGATCTGAAGTCGCTCGGCCGGGCTCTGACCCACGTGCCGGATGGTTTCAACATTCACCGCACCATTGCGCGCTTCATGAACCATCGTGAGCGCATGATCGAGACCGGTGAAGGCATCGACTGGGCAACTGCCGAAGCGCTCGCCTTCGGTTCGCTGCTGAAGGAAGGCCACCCGGTGCGTCTGTCCGGTCAGGATTGCGAACGCGGCACGTTCTCGCAGCGCCATTCGGTTCTGTACGATCAGGAAGACGAGAGCCGGTATATTCCGCTCAACAACGTCTCTCCCAACCAGCAGCGTTACGAGGTCATCAACTCGATGCTCTCGGAAGAGGCCGTCCTGGGCTTCGAATACGGCTACTCGCTGGCAGAGCCGCGCGGCTTGACCTTGTGGGAAGCGCAGTTCGGCGATTTTGCCAACGGGGCGCAGGTGTTGTTCGACCAGTTCATCTCTTCGGGTGAGCGCAAGTGGCTGCGCATGTCCGGCCTTGTCTGCCTGTTGCCGCATGGCTACGAAGGCCAGGGTCCGGAACACTCCTCCGCCCGTCTGGAGCGTTTCCTCCAGCTTTGTGCAGAAGACAACATGCAGGTAGCGAACTGTTCGACCCCGTCGAACTACTTCCACATTCTGCGCCGTCAGCTTTGCCGCGATATCCGCAAGCCGCTGATCCTCATGACGCCGAAGTCCCTGCTGCGGCACAAGAAAGCTGTGTCGACGCTGAAGGAACTCGGACCGGATTCCACTTTCCACCGCCTGTTGTGGGACGACTGGGGCCCCAACCTGAACTCGGATGGCAAGCTGGTTTCGGACGACAAGATCCGCCGTGTCGTGATGTGCTCGGGCAAGGTCTATTACGATCTGTTCGAGGAACGCGAAAAGCGCGGCATCGACGACGTCTACCTGCTTCGTGTCGAACAGCTGTATCCGTTCCCGAAAAAGGCCCTGATGCTAGAACTGGCCCGCTTCCCGCAGGCGGAAATGGTCTGGTGTCAGGAAGAGCCCAAGAACATGGGCGGCTGGTTCTTCGTTGAGCCCTATATCGAATGGGTCCTGGAACAGATCGACGCCAAGCACAAGCGCCCGCGCTATGCAGGCCGCAATGCGATGGCATCGACCGCAACCGGCCTGATGTCTTCGCATCTGGCGCAGTTGCAGGCGTTCCTCGAAGAGGCTCTGGGAAGTTAGTCACAAGAGGGCCTTCGGGCCCTCTTTCAAAAATTTGGCCAGGTAATTTTAAGAGAAGGCGACCATGGCAATCGAAATTCGCGTCCCCACGCTGGGTGAATCTGTTTCCGAAGCGACTATTGCACAGTGGTTCAAGAAACCGGGCGACGCCGTCAGCCAGGACGAACCCCTTGTGGAACTGGAAACCGACAAGGTGACCGTCGAAGTTCCGGCACCGGCCGCAGGCACCCTGGAAAGCATTGTGGTCAAGGAAGGCGACACCGTTGAGGTCGGCGCCCTGCTTGGTCAGATTGCTGAAGGCGCCGGTGCTCCGGCCGCAAAGGCTGACGCGGCTCCCAAAAAGGCGGAAGCCGCTCCGGCAAAGGCCGACCGCAAGGAAGAAGCCAAATCCGAAAAGGCCGAACTGGTCGATGTCGTCACTCCGAGCGCGGGCGAATCCGTCACCGAGGCAGAAGTCGGCGAATGGAGCGTGAAGGTCGGCGATGTCGTCAAGGCCGACGATACACTGGTGGAACTGGAAACCGACAAGGCGGCGCAGGAAGTTCCGGCCCCGGTCGCAGGCACCATCGTCAAGATCGCTGTCGAAACCGGCACGACCGTGGAACCAGGCGTTCTGCTGTGTCAGATCGATCCGTCGGGCGCCGGCGCCGCTGCCGGCAAGGAAGCCTCTGCTTCTACAGAACCGGCTGCATCCGCTCCCCAGGCAAGCGGTGGCTCCTCCATGCCGCCGGCACCATCCGCTCAGAAGATGATGGCGGAAAACAATCTCTCGGCCGATCAGGTTTCAGGGTCCGGCAAGCGCGGTCAGGTGCTGAAGGAAGACGTCATCAACGCCATCGCCTCTGGCGCTACATCCTCCGGCTCGGCATCGTCGGCAGCTCCTGTTGCCCGTGGTCCGGTTGCCGCACAGGATGAAGTCCGCGAAGAACGCGTCCGCATGACCAAGCTGCGTCAGACCATTGCGCGCCGCCTGAAGGACGCGCAGAACACCGCGGCCATGCTGACCACCTACAATGAAGTCGACATGGGCCCGGTCATGGAACTGCGCAAGCAGTACAAGGACCTGTTCGAGAAGAAGCACGGTGTCAAACTCGGCTTCATGGGCTTCTTCACCAAGGCGGTGACCCACGCTCTGAAAGAGATTCCGGCGGTCAATGCCGAAATCGATGGCACCGACATCATCTACAAGAACTTCTGCCACATCGGCGTCGCCGTCGGCACGGACAAGGGCCTCGTGGTTCCGGTTGTGCGCGATGCGGACCAGATGTCCATCGCCGAGATCGAACAGGAAATCGGCAATCTTGGTCGCAAGGCGCGGGACGGCAAGCTGGGCATGGGTGATATGTCCGGTGGTACCTTCACCATCTCCAATGGTGGCGTGTACGGTTCGCTGATGTCTTCGCCGATCCTGAACGCACCGCAGTCCGGTATCCTGGGCATGCACAAGATCCAGGAACGTCCGATGGCTGTGAACGGCCAGGTGGTGATCCGTCCGATGATGTATCTGGCGCTCTCCTACGATCACCGGATCGTCGACGGCAAGGAAGCCGTGACCTTCCTGGTTCGCGTCAAGGAAAGCCTGGAAGATCCGCAGCGTCTGGTTCTGGATCTCTGATCCGGTTCCGCTGCCGTGCGGGCGGCTTGCCAGTCACAGGCAAAGCGCCCGGACATTTCAAGGATGCCTGGCCGGCGGCGTTTGATCGTCAACGCTTGAACGCCCGCCTGTCCGATCGAGGAGAAGCCGCATTATGAGCCTGGAATTTCTGATAACTGCTCTCGTCGTGGTGCTTGTTCCAGGCACAGGTGTTGTTTACACGGTCGCCGTCGGGCTTGGCAGGGGACGTCAGGCGTCCGTTGCCGCGGCCTTCGGCTGCACGCTCGGTATCGTTCCGGCGATCCTGGCGTCCATCGTGGGCCTTGCGGCTCTGATGCACACCAGCGCCCTTGTGTTCCAGGGCGTGAAATACGCTGGCGTTGCCTATCTGCTCTACCTTGCCTGGCAGACGCTGAAGGACAGCGGGCCGATGGAACTGAAGGCTGACAAAAGCGCGCGCAAGAGCTTCGTCGCAACGGCGCGCACCGGCTTTCTGATCAACATTCTCAATCCCAAGCTGACGGTATTCTTCCTCGCTTTCCTGCCGCAATTCGTCAGCCATGATGCGCTCAATCCGACGCTCGACATGCTGCTGATGGGCGGTGTCTTCATGGCGATGACCTTCGTGGTCTTCGTCATCTACGGCGCGTTCGCCTCGCTGGTCGGCGAGAAAGTGCTGAAGAGCGACCGGGTCATGGTCTGGATGCGCCGGACGGTGGCGGCAACCTTCGCCGGGTTCGGCTTGCGGCTGGCTCTGGCGGAGCAATAATCGCGTCATCGCCAGGGGGTGAGACGGTCGGGAGGAACAGGAATATGAACGCCATAAAGCGTTGTGCCCTTTCGGCTGTTCTTGTGGTCTGGACTGTCCTTGGCCTCATCTGCGCGGCGCATGCCGGCGAGCAACGCACCGCACTGGTGATCGGCAACGCGCAATACGGCTACGGGCCACTGGCCAATCCGGTCAACGACGCGGTCGCCATCACTCGGGCCCTCGACAAGGCCGGGTTCGATGTCATTCTGCAGACAGATGCCGACCAAGATGCAATGCAGCAGGCGATCCAGGCGTTCGGCGACCGGCTGAAGGCGAAAGGCGGCGTCGGCCTGTTCTTTTACGCCGGGCATGGTGTCCAGATTAACGGCGAAAACTACCTGTTGCCTGTGGCCAGTGAAGCGCCCGCAAACGAGGCTCTGCGTCAGCAGTCGGTTGCGGTCAGCGAAGCCGTCGAGATGATGACGTCGTCTCATGACGGGCTCAATATCATCGTGCTCGACGCCTGCCGCAACAATCCGCTCGGTGGCGCAGCGTCCGGCTTGTCACGGATCGACAGCAGTGGGCGCCTGTTCGTGTCCTATTCGACGTCTCCCGGTGCCGTGGCTCTGGACGGGCAGGGCAGCAACAGCCCCTACACCAAGCATCTGGCCAGCGCCATAGCGACCCCGGCTCTCAATCTGGAAGAAACCTTCAAGCGCACCCTGAAAGGTGTGTTCCAGGAAACGGATGGTCAGCAAACGCCCTGGATCTCCTCGACTTTCTTCGGAGATTTCACCTTCGTTGACGACGGCAGTGGAAATCCGGCAGGATCGCTGCCCAAGATGACCGCTCTCGCGGCAATCGGAACCGCTCTCAGGGAGAGTGCCGCGCGCACCGGCCCCGCCCGGCAGATCTCCGGTGTCTACAGGGTCGACGGAACCAACCCCAACGGCTCCTCCTACGACGGCATGCTTGCGGTCACTCCGGAAGATCGCAATGTCCGGTTTACCTGGTGGATCGGGAACGACATATTCACCGGTGTAGGTGAGTTCGCGGGCCGTATGCTGGTGGTCAACTGGGGAGACAAGCATCCGGTGGTCTATTC
This sequence comes from Stappia sp. BW2, assembly GCF_008107695.1. Taxonomy (GTDB): domain Bacteria; phylum Pseudomonadota; class Alphaproteobacteria; order Rhizobiales; family Stappiaceae; genus Roseibium. Next base: position 302,141 of record NZ_VIRG01000036.1, read on the forward strand.
CATCACCGGCACGGATGCGCTGGACGGTGAATGGGCGGACGGCTCCGCGAGCGAGAAACTGATGCTTTTCGCACGGGCCGCCCCGACCGCCGCGGAGGGTCTGGCGGGTACTTATTCGGTCGCAGGCCGCAACCCGAACGGCACGACCTATCAAGGGACGGTCGAGCTGGCGCAGCAGGGACGGAAATACACGCTGTTGTGGACGGTTGGTGCCAGCAGCTATCGCGGTGTGGGCACGCTGGAAGGCAACGTCCTGACGGTGGACTGGGGGGGCAAGACACCCGTGGTCTACGCGGTTATGGAAGACGGGCGCCTGAGAGGCCTTTGGGCCGCAGGCCGCGGTGCAGAAGAACTGACACGCCTTTAATGGCAATTGGAACGCAAACCAGTGGGAATTCATGGCTGACACAGTTGTATTGGTGACGGGCGGAAGCCGGGGGATCGGCGCAGCCATCAGCCGGAAAGTCGCGGCAAGCGGCCACAAGGTGCTCGTCAACTACACGCACAACCAGGCCGCGGCCGATGCTCTTGTTGAGGAACTCAAGGCAGCCGGCGGCGAGGCGGTCGCAGTTCGGGCCGACGTCCAGAACGAAGCCGATGTGCTGCATCTTTTCGCCGAAGCCGACAGGCTCGGCACGCTCAAGGGTCTGGTCAACAATGCCGGTGTCGTCGACTTGTCCCAGCGTGTTGACGAAATGTCACTGGAACGGCTGACGCGGATGTTCTCCATCAACGTCATTGGCGCGTTCCTGTGCGCCCGCGAGGCGGTTAAGCGCATGTCGACCAAGCACGGCGGCACAGGCGGAGGGATCGTCAACCTGGGCTCTGCGGCCTCGAAGCTGGGCGCCCCCGATCAATACGTCGACTATGCTGCCTCCAAGGGCGCGATCGATACCATGACGGTGGGGCTGGCGCTGGAAGTTGCCGACGAAGGCGTTCGCGTCAACGGCGTTCGCCCGGGCATCATCGATACCGAAATTCACGCCTCGGGTGGCCATCCCGACCGGGTGGCCCAGTTAAAGTCCAAACTGCCGATGAAACGTGCCGGAACCGCCGATGAGGTGGCCGAAGCGGTTCTGTGGCTTCTCTCCGACATGTCCAGCTATACGACCGGGGCCATCCTTGATGTGTCCGGCGGCCGGGCAATCCTTCCCTAACCCCCATTCGAACCAGAAATGAAAGAGGCAAAGGCGACCAAAATGTCCCAATATGATCTCGTCGTCATCGGAACCGGTCCTGGCGGCTATGTGTGCGCAATCAAGGCCGCGCAGCTCGGCCTGAAAACGGCCGTCGTCGAAAAACGCGCAACGCTTGGCGGCACCTGCCTCAACATCGGCTGCATTCCCTCCAAGGCGCTGTTGCATGCTTCGGAAATGTTCGAGGAAGCAGGACACGGTTTCGAGAAACTTGGCATCAAGGTGCCCAAGCCCAAGCTCGATCTGCCGGTGATGATGGAGCACAAGACCGGTGTGGTCGACGCCAACGTCAACGGCGTTTCCTTCCTGATGAAGAAGAACAAGATCGACGTTCACACCGGCACCGGCAAGATCCTTGAAAAGGGCAAGGTCGAAGTGACCGATGCCGACGGCAAGGCAAACGTTCTGGAAACGAAGAACATCGTCATCGCCACCGGATCGGATGTCATGCCTCTGCCGGGCGTCGAGATCGACGAGAAGCAGGTCGTCTCGTCAACCGGCGCGCTGGAACTGGACAAGGTTCCGGGCAAGCTGGTTGTCGTTGGCGGCGGTGTCATCGGTCTGGAACTCGGCTCCGTCTGGAACCGTCTCGGATCGGATGTGACCGTGGTCGAGTTCATGGACAAGATCCTCGGCCCGATGGACGGCGACGTGTCCAAGAACTTCCAGCGTATGCTGAAAAAGCAGGGCATGGAGTTCAAGCTCTCTTCCAAGGTCACCGGTGTCGAGAAAAAGGGCAAGGGCCTTGCCGTGACCGTTGAGCCGGCCAAGGGCGGCGATGCACAGGTGATCGAGGCGGACATCGTGCTGGTCGCCATCGGCCGTCGTCCCTACACCGAAGGGCTGGGCCTCGATAAAGCAGGCGTTGGTCTCGATGACCGTGGCCGTGTGCAGATCGATAACCACTACAAGACCAATGTCGACGGCATCTACGCCATCGGCGATGTCGTCGCCGGCCCGATGCTGGCCCACAAGGCCGAGGATGAGGGTGTCGCTCTGGCCGAGATCCTGGCCGGTCAGGCAGGGCATGTGAACTATGATGTGATCCCGGGCGTTGTCTACACCCAGCCGGAAGTCGCTTCCGTCGGCAAGACCGAGGAAGAACTGAAGGCCGCTGGTGTCGAATACAAGACCGGCAAGTTCGCCTTCTCCGCCAATGGACGCGCGCGCGCGATGAACAAGACCGATGGCTTTGCCAAGGTTCTGGCGGATGCCAAGACCGACCGGGTGCTTGGTGTTCACATTGTCGGCTTCGGTGCTGGCGAGATGATCCACGAAGCTGCCGTGCTGATGGAATTCGGTGGCTCTTCCGAGGATCTTGCACGCACCTGCCACGCGCACCCGACCATGTCGGAGGCTGTGAAAGAGGCGGCTCTCGGCGCATTTGCAAAGTCGATCCACTCGTAAGCCACGTGTTTCGTATCATCACGATATCGCTCAGGGGCATCCGGTTACCGGGTGCCCCTTTGCATTTTCCGGGCGCTGATACGCGGAGCGATGGGTCGCTCACCGGACGCGGCTTTCAGATGTAAAATATTGCAACTATTCGTAAAGTGGGCGATGTATCTACAACCGATACAGTAGGGTAGGGTCCAATCAGAGGGTCTGCATTTCAATAAACGGCAGGTGATGCTTTGGTTGAAAGGCGATGGGGCAGTAACGGGAATCCGTATTTATCCGGCATCTGGCAGCTTGTGGTGGCGGGGCTGGTGCTGCCGCTGGTCTGCGGTCTGGTGTTTTTCTGGCCAGACAGGACCATCCCCTATGTGGACGATCTTTTTTTCATCCCCTGGGCGTCTGAATTTGCCCAGACCGGTCATCACGTCAATCCGCTTCTGGCGGTTCAGTTTCCGGGACTGGAAAACTACCACCTCCAGCCGAGACTGCATCTCATTCTGGCCGGCTGGTTTCTGGCGGTAACCGGCGTCAGCATAGCAACAATCGTGCTGTTCGAATTCCTGTGTTATGTCGCGACCAGCCTTGTCTTTGTCGTGTTCTGCCTCAGGTCGAACCTGCGAACGGCGGCGTTTTTCACACCGCTGGTCTTCGCGCCGATGTATGTCGTTTCCGGCTTTCGACTGGAACTCACGGGCGCTCTCATCTGGATGCTGGGCCTTCTTTTGCTTCTGCCGATAGCGGCCAAGGCTGTCACGGGTGAGGCGCGGCAGACCGGCAGCGAGACCGCTGCAAGTATCGCCGGCACCGCGCTTATGGGAATAGCGCCGCTGACCGGTCTTTCCATGCTGGCCTGGAGTGTTGGCGTTATCGCCGTGCTGCAGATCTGGAGGCTCAGGACGCGTCAGGCAAGTATCGCACGGGTGCTGAGCGAAGGCCTTGTGGCCTTTGCCATCGCTGCCACGCTCTTTGCAGTTTCGGTGAATTTCGAGTTTGCGGAGTTCTTTCGGCAGATCGCCTATCACGCGACGCGGTCTCATGGCTCCGGCCGGTTCAACGTCGAAGCTATCTTCCGGGCAGCCATGTTTGCGGGCGTGGCGTGGTTTGTTTTCCGCAAGTCGCGCACCCTCGGGCTGATCTGTTTTTGTCTAGCGGTGGGACAATTCCTTGGCGCCGTCGTGCACGACCGCCCGCTCATCCGCAATCTTGCCGCCGCCATGCTGTTTCTGATGGCCGTCGACACGCTACTGGACACCCGTTGGCAAAGGGTCAAGCTGGGCCTTTGCGTCGCGCTGGTTCTGGTGCTGTCCGCCAATTTCATCGTTTTCTACGTAGTCTCGCAGCCACTGCCCAACAGGCCCGCTGTGGTCGAGGCATACCGGCAGGATCTGGCGGACGGCAAGCGTGTCTTCATCGATGAAACAATGGCCCATCATTTTCTGGATCAGCAGACGTCCGGTGCCCTGTCCTGGACCTGGGGCGGCACGTTCCCGAAGGGACGCCCGACCAGCATGGCAGACCTGAAGGAAGGCGATGTCTGGTATGTCAGCGAATATACGCTGCTGGGGTATCTGAAAGGCAGGCACGACGTTGCCCAAAAGGTCTGGCCACAGAACGAGTATCACCATGTGCTGCAGTTCTCCTGCAGTCTGGGTCGTCATTCCTGCAATCTGCCCGCCAAACGCTGGACAATGATGCGTCTGGAAAGGCGTGAGGGAACCGTGATGGCGACAGAGCTCGGTGCAGGCACGGCCCCAAGACCAATCGCCGAAAAATAGGAGTTCGCTCGCTGGCTGGCAGGGCTGACACGAGAGCGTCTGCGGCGTCCTCTCAAAGCGATCGAACCCGCCGTGCCTTTTGGCATCTGTTCAACTCGGTCAGTGCTCCTGCAGGCAAAGTCCGTGGTCGCCGAAAGCCTTCAGAACGTTGCATTCGGTCACCGTGTGATCGCCTTCGCAGCTTGTTGCGATGCGTTTCAATTCGGCTTCCAGCTTGCGCAGGTGGGCGATCCGCTGGCGCACCGCCTTCAGTTGATCTTCGGCGATGCGGTTCGCCGTTTCGCAGGGTTTGTCCGGATGCTGGCTGAGGTCGATCAGGTCTCGGATGGCCGGCATGGGCAGGCCGAGGTCGCGGCAGTGCTTGATGAAGCCGAGCCTTTCCAGATCGCTGGACCGGAAGCGCCTCTGGTTGCCTTCGCTGCGCAAAGGCGCCTCCAGCAGGCCTTCCTTTTCATAGTAGCGGATGGTCGGAACCTTCACGCCTGTCCGTCTCGACAGATCGCCAATTGAAAAATCCATAAAAAGCCTCTTGAAGCTCTAGTCGCTATAGCAATTAAAAGGGACAGGTACCGAAAATCAAGCGACTCGAACAAGGAGTGGATCATGGGTGCCTGTTGCGGACATTCCCACGGAACATTTGACGGAATGTCGACGGACTATCGCCGCCGCCTCTGGCTGGTGATAGCGCTGAACGGCGGCATGTTCATCGTCGAGATGATCGCCGGTCAGGCGGCCGGCTCCAAGGCTCTGCAGGCCGATGCCCTCGATTTCTTTGGCGACGCCGTAACCTACGGCATATCGCTCGCAGTGATCGGCGCATCGCTGAAAACACGGGCCCTGGCAGCGCTTGCAAAGGGCACCAGTCTGTTTCTGATGGGTGTGTGGGTGGCGGCAACCACGCTTTACCAGGTCTTCGTGCTCGGCGTGCCAGAGGCGGCAGTGATGGGCTCCATCGGCTTTCTGGCGCTGGCAGTGAACCTTTCAAGTGTCCTGCTGCTGGTCCGCTACAAGGATGGGGACGCCAATGTGCGGTCCGTGTGGCTGTGCTCGCGCAACGATGCCATCGGCAACGTGGCCGTCATGCTGGCAGCTGCTGGCGTCTGGGGGACCGCAAGCGCCTGGCCGGATCTAATTGTCGCCGGTCTGATGGCGGCTCTGTTCGTCAGTTCCTCGGTCCAGATCCTGAGCCAGGCTATCCGCGAATATCGCCACAAGACGGAGCACGAAGTGGCGGCGGAATGACCGGCGCGGCAGAATGAGCCTCTCAAACGGTGGTGCCTCCCAGATGCACCACCGTTATTTCAGGCGGTACACCGAAGCGGACCGGAAGGATCGAGCATCCAAGACCGCCGGAAATGATCAGGTGACGGGGCTCTGTCAGAAGGTTCAGGTGCCTTGCAATCCGTGTTCCTTCCGTTTCAACAATGTGGCCGTAGACATAGCTTTTGGCGCCCTGCTTGGGAAAGGCCGGTTTGTAACCGAAACAATTGACCTGACCGCCGTGGGTGTGTCCGCTGAGCGTCAGGCTGACGCGGCCCGGCACTTCGCGGATGATGTCAGGCTCATGGGCCATCAGCAGCACGGGCGCATCGTCCGTCACCTGCGCAAGCGTTCCGCTCAGATCATCAAGGCCTTTCCAGTGGTACCGTTTGACCTTGCTGCGCGGTCTCAGTGCAAGCTGGTCGTCAAGGCCGGCAAGCCAGAAGGCATGGCCATCCTTCTTGATGCGCCGCGCCCTGTTCTGGTAAAGAGGAATGCTGGCATTCAGCAGCGCCTGGCCGTATTTGGTCGGCCCGCCGCCGCTTAGCTGGGCATCCGCATCGTCCCACCAGTCGTGATTGCCGAGAATGGCATGGGTTCCGAGCGGGGCCGAGAGATCACCGAAAAGATCCGCCCAGGCCTGTGGCGGGATCGGATCATATTGCCATTTGTGGCTGGCGACATAATCGCCCAGCATCAGGATGATGTCCGGCTTCAGCGCGTTCGTCTGCCGAACGATGGAGCGAACCCGCTCCAGCCCCATCCAGGGATCGCAGATATGCGGGTCGGCGATCACCGCGGCTGTCAGCTTCAGGCCCTCCGGCCATCGCGGGGGCGTCAGATGATAATGCTTCAGGTTGAGGCGGAAGGGCTCAATGCCGATGGCATAGGCAGGGGCCGAAACGGCGCCCAGCATGGCGATGCCACAGGTTTGCAGGAAGCGGCGTCTGGAAATCATGAGACAATGTCGACCGGTTCTTCAGGATAATCGCAAGTGAACCGGGATGTTGGCGCGGGGATGCGGCCTGAGGGAGGCAGGTTTCAGCAGATTTCGTGCAGACGTCGTTTATGCAAAAACAAGCCCGCTGCGCGGCAGCGGGCCTTGGTCAGGATCTTGTCTGTCCGGAAGGATCAGTCCGATAGGGTTTCGCCCCCGGTTGGTTGAATGACGCTCTCGTTCACGATGGCATCGCTGAGATCGTTGGTGGCAATGGCCACATCCGAGCCGGTCTCCGGCAGGACAGGCGTTTCCGCCACGGTCATCTGCTTGGCCTGTGCCGACTTGTTCCAGCTGCACGCTGCGGCTGGTGCAATTGCAAACGCAGTTACGGCAAGGGCCGCGATGCCGGTGCTCAATAAGCGCATGTTACCTCTCCTCGCATTGGCGTGCGCGAAAATCACGCAGTCTTCCGTAAGGTAAGGCAATTCGCGGGGCTGACAAGGATAAAGCGGAACAGGATTGTTGTCCTACGGCCCCTTGCCGGCTACTTGCGCTGGAGATTGTAGGTGTTTTCGGTGCGTGGTTCCGACAGATCGTTGACAACGTTGATCACGTGGACATCCAGAAGATCGCCAAAGGCGCGCAAGGTGAGCTGTTTGCTGCTCAGAAAGCCGATCAGCAACACCTGAATGGCACCATCGGAGCGCATCTCCGCTTTGGTCCAGCCCCATTTGCAATCGCGCGGGATACACGACGTGAAGGCGCGTACACGCACATGCACGGCCTCGTTCTCGCATCGGCTGTCCACTTCAATGCGCGAGATTTCCTTCGGCTTGGCATCCGGATAAACCCAGACGCCATCTTCAGGAAGCGGACAATAGACGCGCTGCGCCACCGAGGGCACGGCCGACATCAGAAGAAGACCGGCTGCGAGCAGAAACAGACGCATTCGTTATCTCCCGGTGAAAAAAAGCTCTTTCAGCAACCTAACCGTTTGTGGCGGCAGCGGCTACAACGGAGTTGGCGCATCCCGGGATTCGAACCAATTTCCCTTCACCAAACAGAGGCTTGCCATGCAAACACTTGAAACGCCCCGGTTTCGCCTGCGCCTGCCGGCAAAAACGGACTTTCCCGTCTACAGGGCCTTTTATGCGGATGGTGAGGCGTCACGCTTTTATGGCGGCCCCCTGCGTGAGGACATGGCCTGGCGGGTGCTGGCAGGCCACCTTGGCCACTGGCAATTGCGCGGCTACGGCATTTGGGTGATCGAACCGAAAGCAGGAGGGAACATCATTGGCGGGTGCGGCTTTGTCTGGCCGGAAGGCTGGCCAAGGCGGGAACTGACCTGGTGGCTGATGCCGCAGTCCCGCGGCACCGGTGCGGCGGTGGAAGTCTCCGAGGTGGCGATCTGCCACGCTTACCAGGTGTACGGCTGGCCCTTGGTCGAAACGCATATGAAGGATGACAACGAGGCAGCGAAGGGGCTGGTGCGCAAACTTGGCGGCGAACCGATTGCGCGCGACCTGTTTCCAGACGGCCTGGAGCGGACGGTCTACGGATTTCCGAAAGCTGACTGACCTTTACCGGCGCGGATGTGCCTTGTCGTAGGCGGCCAGCAGATGGGCGCTGTCGATTTCGGTATAGATCTGTGTCGAGGCAAGGCTGGCGTGGCCGAGCAGCTCCTGAATGGTTCTGAGGTCGCCGCCGCCGGCCAGCAGATGCGTGGCAAACGAGTGGCGCAGGGCATGCGGGGTTGCGCTGTCGGGCAGTCCGAGTGCGCCGCGCAGGCGCGCCATCGCCAACTGGATCATGCGCGGGTTGAGTGGTCCGCCGCGCGCGCCAAGAAACAGCGGCCCTTCGGGTGAGATCGCATAGGGGCAGAGCTTCAGATAATGCTCGACTGCCTGAGAAACCGCAGGCAGGATCGGCACGATCCGTTCCTTGCCGCCCTTGCCGACGACACGAAGCGTCTTTGCGCCGGTCTTCGGGGCCATGGCACCGGTCAGCGACAGCGCTTCTGAAATCCGCAGGCCGCAACCGTAAAGCAGGGTCAGGACGGCAGCATTGCGGGCTTCCAGCCAGGGCTCGCTTTCCATCGCCAGCTCACCGCTGGTCACGTCGATGGCATCCTTGGAGGAGACAGGTTTCGGCAGGGAGCGTGCCTGGCGCGGCGGCCGCACGGCAGCGGAAGCTGCGGCGTTCACTTCTCCGCGCCGCTCCAGAAATCTCAGAAAGGAACGAATCCCGGCAAGGCCGCGGGCAAGAGACCGGCTCTGCACGCCATCCCGGCGGCGGCTTGCCAGAAAGCCCCGAAAATCGGCCGGCCTAAGCGTTGCAATCTCCTTGAGGTCCGGTGCCCCGCCCAGATGGTTGGTCAGGAACCGCAGGAACTGCCGAAGGTCGCGCTCGTAGGCTAGCAGCGTCTTGTCTGAAAGGCGCCGCTCGTCGCAGAGGTGGTCCAGCCATTGGTCGACGCGCCGGTTAAGCTCCGGCTGGGCACAAACGAGAAGCGAATCGGACGTGGAAGATGCGGCGCACATGACATCACCTTGGCGCTTCATCCCCAACGGTTCGGTTAACGCGGTGCCGCTTTTGGGGTGTTTTTGGGCTCGGGCGGGCGTATTTCCGTACGTTGCCCCAACGTTCGCGTTGGCCGCGTCATCGAGACAAGCACCGTACGTTCAGAAGATTGCCGATGGGGCGCCGGTTTGCACGGCTGTCGCGCGTTCTTTCCCATCGGCGCTTCCCGGCAATCGAATCGTTCCGGAATTTGGAAAGACGGCAGTCTGGCGGCCCGGATATCCGGGCCGCGCCTGTTCTGGCAGGGATGGGGTCAGAGAATGCTCTGGCCGGTCTTCTTCCAGTCGGCCAGGAAGGTTTCCAGGCCCTTGTCGGTCAGCGGATGCTTGACCAGTGCCTTTAGTGTTGCCGGCGGTACGGTTGCAACGTCGGCACCGATGATGGCGCAATCCTTGACGTGGTTCGGCGTGCGGATCGAAGCGGCCAGAATTTCCGTTTCGAAGCCGTAGTTGTCGTAGATCACGCGGATTTCGCGGATCAGCTCCAGCCCGTCGGCGTGAATATCGTCCAGACGGCCGATGAACGGCGAAATGTAGGTTGCTCCCGCCTTCGCGGCGAGCAGGGCCTGGTTAGCCGAGAAGCACAGGGTGACGTTCGTCTTGGTGCCTTCCTCGGTCAGCTGCTTGCAGGCCTTCAGGCCATCGAAAGTCAGCGGCAGCTTGATGACGACGTTGTTCGCGATCGCGCTCAAAACGTGCGCTTCCTTGATCATTGTGTCGAAATCGGTTGCAGCCACTTCAGCAGAGACGTCGCCTTCGGTGATGGCGCAGATCTCGGCGATGACTTCCTTGAAGTCCCGGCCGGATTTTGCGATCAGCGACGGGTTGGTGGTCACGCCATCGAGGAGACCGGTGGATTCCAGTTCCTTGATTTCAGCCGTGTCGGCCGTATCGACGAAGAATTTCATCTGTCTTTACTCCCTGTAGGGCTACCGGAGCGGCGCCGGAAACCTGGTCCCGCCGTGCGGGACAAAACGATTGCGTGGTCAGCTGAGCTCTCTTTACCTTAGGATGATGACAAGAAGAACCCCTGATTCTCCGGTGGACGAAATTTTTGCGGTACGTACCTCAGGAATTGGGAGGCTTGATCCAAGAGGCCGGACGGGCAATGTCTCGCCTGGGTCCGGACCATGCTCGGCACATGGTTGCGTGCCTTTTCCCGGAGCGATGAGGACCTGACGTCCAGTGCTGTTCGACGATCCAGATTTCCAGGAAACCATTGCCAGCGTGCTGGTGCCGGTCGCGGTTGCGGGGGCCTATACCTACAAGGTGCCTCCCGGGAAATCCGTGGTTCCGGGCACCATCGTGAAGGTGCCGCTCGGCCCGCGAGAGGTGATCGGGGCGGTCTGGGACATCGAGCCGGATGCTGCCATCAATCCGAAGAAACTGAAGACCATTTCCCACGTCTACGACACCACGCCGCCGCTTGATGCCGATCTGCGCCGGTTCGTCGACTGGGTGGCGAACTGGACGCTTGGCGCGCCGGGCATGGTGCTGCGTATGGTGCTGCGCTCTGAAGAAGCCTTGGAACCGGAAGCCCCCGTTCCCGGTGTCCGCCGTATTGAAGGCGCGGAACCGGAACGCCTGACGCCGGCGCGCGGACGTGTTCTGGCGACCATGGAAGATGGTTTTGCCTGGACGAAGAGCGGCCTTGCTCACGCAGCAGGTGTTTCCACCTCCGTCATCGACGGACTGCTGCAGCAGGAGGTTCTCGAAACGGTTCTGATGCCGGCGGCTCCCCCGCCGCCAAAACCGCAACTGGACTATGCGCAAAAACCTTTGACCCCGGCGCAACAGGTCGCGGTAGACGGGTTGACGGCCTGCTTTGGCAAGGGAAGCACCGTTGCCCTGATCGACGGTGTCACCGGTTCGGGCAAGACCGAAGTCTACTTCGAGGCGATTGCCGAAGCGCTGCGCCGGGGCAAGCAGACCCTGGTGCTGCTGCCGGAAATCGCGCTGACGGAGCAGTTTCTGCGGCGCTTCGAACAACGCTTCGGGGTCTATCCGGCCGAGTGGCACTCGCAGATTACGGTCAAGAATCGGTCCCGGGTCTGGCGCGGCGTTGCCTCCGGCGATGTCCAGGTCGTCATCGGCGCGCGCTCCGCCCTGTTCCTGCCGTTCAAGGATCTGGGCCTGATCATCGTGGACGAAGAGCATGACGCGGCTTTCAAGCAGGACGACCGCGTGCCCTACAGTGCGCGCGACATGGCTGTGGTTCGCGGTCATCTCTCCGGCTTTCCGGTCATTCTGGCCTCGGCAACGCCATCGGTGGAAAGCATCGTCAATGCGGAGGTCGGCCGCTACAAGCTGTTCGAACTGCCCGAGCGGGCCTCCGGTGCTGCCTTGCCGGAGCTTACGGCCATCGATATGCGCCAGGACGGACCGGAGCGGGGCCGCTGGTTGGCCCCGGGGTTGGTGCAAGGCATCGCCAGCACCTATGCCGAAGGGGGACAGTCCCTTCTGTTTCTCAACCGGCGAGGCTATGCACCGCTGACGCTGTGTCGTACCTGCGGTCACCGGTTCCAGTGTGCCCATTGCAGCGCCTGGCTGGTGGAGCACCGCTTTCAGAAAAAGCTCGTTTGCCACCACTGCGGCCATCAGGAGCCGGTCCCCAAGGCTTGTCCGTCCTGCCAATCGGTAGACAGTCTCGTTGCCTGCGGTCCCGGCGTGGAAAGAATCGCCGAAGAAGTCTCGGAGCGTTTTCCGCAGGCGCGGGTTCTGGTGCTCTCGTCCGACATTGCCGGCGGGCCGGACCGCTTGAAGCGGGAAATGAAGATTGTCGAGGAAGGCGGGGCCGATATCGTCATCGGCACGCAGCTTGTCGCCAAGGGGCATAACTTCCCGCTGATGAAACTGGTTGGCGTGGTGGATGCGGACCTGGGCCTTGCCCATGGCGACCCGAGGGCCGCGGAAAAAACCTTTCAGCTGCTGGCCCAGGTGACAGGCCGAGCGGGCCGTGTGACCGGAGGCGGCAAGGGCTTCCTGCAGACCTACAATGCGGATCACCCTGTCATCAGGGCATTGCTTTCCAGCGACAAGAAGGCGTTTTATCAGGCCGAAATCGAGGCGCGGCGGGCCGCGGGCCTGCCGCCGTTCGGCCGCCTTGCCGCTGTTATCGTGTCGGGTCCCGACAGAACCTTTGCGGAAGGCTTTTCCCGTGCCCTTGCCCGCGCTGCACCGCCCGATCAGGCCGTCACGCTGCTGGGGCCGGCGGAAGCCGCCCTAGCCATGGTGCGCGGGCGCTATCGTTTCCGCCTCCTGGCAATGGCGCCTCGCCAATACGATCTGCAGGCCTATCTGCGCCATTGGCTGAGCACGGGCCCCAAACCCACGAAGGGCTTGCGTCTGCAGGTCGACATAGACCCGCAGCATTTTCTCTAGGGAGGACGCAAGGCATTCGGAAAGGGCCGCCTGTCATGGCCTTCTTGCGGAAAGAATCGGTCGCAGCCCGGAGGCAATGGTTGGCGGCTGGAACGAAGCTGAAGGTGGCGATAAATGGGAAGTCTGTGCAGTTGCGGCAAAAATGCTCTCGGCAACCGGCCCGAAAGCCCTTCAGAAAAGGCGTTTCCGGCGGATCGGCGGAAAACCGTCTAAAGGTTTATGACGGTGCGGACACGTTGATCCAAAAGGCTTTTTATCGACCATTGGCAAAAAACACCTAGGAATCGGCAATAACAGTCTTTAGGCGAAGTTGCACACTGGGAAACCCTGTGCTAATTGAGGCGCGGCTTTGGGGGCAGCGGTTTAACCGTCATACCTTCTGACCTTGAAATCATTCATTTTTTCAATGCTTTGCAAGCGCTAGCCGTTTCGCGGGCATGAAAAACGTCAGAGAGCACGGACCTGGTGACTGACAACGTATCTCTCGTATCCGGCGTGGCACAGCGTTATGCGTCCGCCCTTCTCGACCTCGCCGAAGGCGATGGCGTAACGGCTGACGTGGAGCGGGATCTGACAGCTTTTGAAGGCATGATTGCCGAAAGCGAAGATCTCGTCCGTCTCGTGAAAAGCCCGGTATTCAGTGTGGAGGAGCAGCTTGCAGCGCTTACCGCACTTCTCGACAAGGCAGGCATCAAAGGCCTGGCTGCTAATTTCGTGAAGCTGGCAGCCCGTAACCGGCGCCTCTTCGTTCTTCCCGACATGATCAAGGCATTCCGCTCCCTGCTTGCACAGCAGCGGGGTGAGGAAACGGCTGAGGTAACCTCCGCAGCCGCTCTGTCCGACGAGCATGTCACCGCCCTGAAAGAAGCCCTTTCGGCTTCCACGGGCAAATCCGTAAACATCGTGGCAAAGGTTGATCCTGCCCTGATCGGTGGCCTCGTGGTCAAGGTCGGCTCCCGCATGATCGACACATCGCTGCGTACCAAGCTCAATTCACTCAAGTTCGCGATGAAAGAGGTCGGCTGATGGATATTCGGGCCGCGGAAATCTCCGCAATCCTCAAGGACCAGATCAAGAGCTTTGGCCAGGAAGCCGAAGTTTCTGAAGTCGGTCAGGTGCTCTCCGTCGGTGACGGTATCGCCCGTGTTTATGGTCTGGACAAGGTCCAGGCTGGTGAAATGGTCGAATTCCCGGGTGGTATCAAGGGCATGGCCCTGAACCTGGAAACCGACAACGTCGGTGTCGTTATCTTCGGCTCCGACCGTAGCATTAAAGAAGGCGACACCGTCAAGCGGACCGGCGCCATCGTGGAAGTGCCGGTCGGCAAGGGCCTTCTGGGCCGCGTCGTTGACCCGCTCGGCAACCCGATCGACGGCAAGGGCCCGATCGAGGCGACCGAAAAGCGTCGCGTGGACGTCAAGGCACCTGGCATTCTGCCGCGCAAGTCCGTGCACGAGCCGATGGCTACCGGCCTGAAAGCCATTGACGCCCTGATCCCGGTTGGCCGCGGTCAGCGCGAACTGGTTATCGGTGACCGTCAGACCGGTAAAACCGCGATCATTCTCGACACCTTCCTGAACCAGAAGCCGCTGCACGCTACCGACGACGAAGACGCAAAGCTGTACTGCATCTACGTTGCAATCGGCCAGAAGCGCTCCACCGTTGCTCAGTTCGTGAAGACCCTGGAAGACGCCGGCGCGCTGGAATATTCCATCGTTGTCGCTGCGACCGCTTCCGACGCTGCTCCGCTGCAGTACCTGGCACCGTTCGCCGGCTGCGCGATGGGCGAGTTCTTCCGTGACAACTCCATGCACGCCGTGATCGGCTATGACGATCTGACCAAACAGGCCGTGGCCTACCGTCAGATGTCCCTGCTGCTCCGTCGTCCGCCGGGACGTGAGGCTTTCCCGGGCGACGTTTTCTACCTGCACTCCCGTCTGCTGGAACGTGCGGCGAAGCTGAACGACGAACATGGCAAGGGCTCTCTGACCGCTCTGCCGGTCATCGAAACCCAGGGCAACGACGTGTCCGCGTTCATTCCGACCAACGTGATCTCGATCACCGACGGTCAGATCTTCCTGGAAACGGACCTGTTCTACCAGGGTATCCGCCCGGCTGTGAACGTCGGTCTGTCGGTGTCCCGCGTGGGCTCTTCCGCTCAGATCAAGGCGATGAAACAGGTTGCCGGCCCGATTAAGGGTGAACTGGCTCAGTACCGCGAAATGGCGGCCTTTGCCCAGTTCGGCTCCGACCTCGACGCCACGACCCAGCGCCTGCTGAACCGCGGTGCGCGTCTGACCGAACTTCTGAAGCAGCCGCAGTTCTCGCCGCTGAAGACCGAAGAACAGGTCGCGGTCATCTATGCCGGCGTGAACGGCTATCTGGATGCGATTGCGGTCAACCGCGTGAGAGACTTCGAAGAAGGTCTGCTTCTGTTCCTCCGTGGCGACCACAAGGCTCTGCTTGACGCCATTTGGGAAAAGAAGGCACTCGACGACGAGCTGACCGGCAAGCTGAAAGCTGCCATCGACGCGTTCGCCAAGAACTTCGCTTAAGACCACGCCGGGATAAGGAGCAGGGGCGGCCATGCCGAGCCTGAAGGACTTACGAAACCGCATCGCTTCCGTTAAGGCGACGCAGAAAATCACCAAGGCCATGCAAATGGTGGCCGCGGCGAAGCTGCGTCGTGCTCAGGAAGCTGCGGAGGCCGCGCGCCCCTATGCGGAACGCATGGGTGCGGTGCTGGCCAACCTCGCGGTGGCCTTCGAGGGGCGCGACGACGCTCCGAAGCTCATGTCCGGCACCGGCAACGATCAGGTTCATCTCCTGCTCGTTGCGACTGCCGAACGCGGGCTTTGCGGGGGCTTCAACACCAACATTGCCAAGCTTGCGCGCGAAAAGGCGCGCAGCCTGTTGAAGCAGGGCAAGACGGTCAAGATCATCTGTGTCGGCAAGAAGGGTTACGACGCCCTGAAGCGCGAACTCGGCCAGCATATCATCAAGACCATCGACCTGCGCAGTGTTAAACACGTCGGTTTCAACAACGCGGACGAAATCGGCCGCGAAGTTCTCTCCATGTATGACGATGGCGAGTTCGACGTTTGCACGCTGTTCTATTCGACTTTCAAATCCGTGATCGCACAGGAACCGACCTCTCAGCAGCTGATCCCGGCCCACTTCGAGGCTGGCAGCTCTGACGAAGGCGCAGGCGCCAATGCGGTTTACGAATATGAACCGGAAGAGACAGAGATCCTTGCGGATCTGCTGCCGCGCAACATCTCCGTTCAGATTTTCCGGGCACTTCTGGAAAATGCTGCGTCTGAACAGGGTGCACGTATGTCCGCAATGGACAACGCGACCCGCAACGCCGGCGAAATGATCGACAAACTGACGATCAGCTACAACCGCCAGCGTCAGGCTCAGATTACGACGGAACTGATTGAAATTATCTCGGGCGCGGAAGCGCTCTAACGGGATCGAGACGAGGATTAGGGATATGGCTGACAAAAAGGTCGGACGGATCACCCAGGTCATCGGCGCCGTTGTCGACGTCAAGTTCGATGACCACCTGCCGCTGATCCTGAACGCTCTTGAAGCTGACAACCAGGGCACACGTCTTGTGCTCGAAGTTGCTCAGCACCTTGGCGAAAATACGGTACGTACCATCGCGATGGACTCCACCGAGGGTCTGGTGCGCGGTCAGGAAGTGGTCGACACCGATGCACCGATCGTGGTGCCGGTTGGCGACGGCACCCTGGGCCGTATCATGAACGTGATCGGCGAGCCGGTCGATGAAGCCGGTGAGATCCCGCACGAAAGCAAGCGTGCGATCCACCAGGAAGCTCCGGAGTTCATCGAACAGTCCACCGAAGCTGAAATCCTTGTGACGGGCATCAAGGTCGTTGACCTTCTGGCTCCGTACGCAAAGGGTGGTAAGATCGGCCTGTTCGGCGGTGCCGGCGTGGGCAAGACCGTTCTCATCATGGAACTGATCAACAACGTCGCCAAGGCGCACGGCGGTTACTCCGTGTTTGCCGGTGTTGGCGAGCGTACCCGTGAAGGTAACGACCTTTATTGGGAAATGATCGAATCCGGCGTGAACAAGGAAGGCGGCGGAGATGGCTCCAAGGCTGCTCTGGTTTACGGCCAGATGAACGAGCCCCCGGGAGCCCGTGCACGTGTTGCTCTGACCGGTCTGACCGTTGCAGAACACTTCCGTGACCAGGGCCAGGACGTGCTGTTCTTCGTGGACAACATCTTCCGCTTCACCCAGGCAGGTTCCGAAGTGTCGGCACTTCTCGGCCGTATCCCGTCCGCTGTGGGCTACCAGCCGACGCTGGCCACAGACATGGGCGGCATGCAGGAGCGTATCACGACCACCAACAAGGGCTCGATCACGTCCGTGCAGGCCGTGTACGTTCCGGCCGATGACTTGACCGACCCGGCGCCGGCATCGACCTTTGCTCACTTGGACGCAACGACGGTTCTTAACCGCTCGATCGCTGAAAAAGGCATCTACCCGGCTGTGGATCCGCTGGACTCCACGTCCCGCATGCTGGATGCCCGCATCATCGGTGAAGAGCACTACGAAACGGCTCGTGCGGTTCAGGTGACACTGCAGCGCTACAAGGCTCTGCAGGACATCATCGCCATCCTGGGCATGGACGAACTGTCTGAAGAAGACAAGCTCACCGTTGCCCGCGCCCGTAAGATCGAGCGCTTCCTGTCCCAGCCGTTCTTCGTGGCTGAAGTCTTCACCGGTTCTCCGGGCAAGCTGGTTGCTCTCGAAGACACCATCAAGGGCTTCAAGGGTCTGGTCGAAGGCGAATACGACCACCTGCCGGAAGCAGCTTTCTACATGGTCGGCTCCATTGATGAAGCCATCGAGAAAGCACAGCGCCTGGCAGCAGAAGCCGCCTGATCGGCGAATTGACCGGACGCCCGTCTCGGGCGTCCGTCTTCTTCATGTTTGATGGCTTGCCATCAGAGTTAGACTGACAAGGAAGACGCCAAATGGCTGAACTTTTCCAGTTTGAGTTGGTCTCGCCGGAGCGCCAGCTCCTCTCCGAACAGGTTGCCGAGGTTGTTGTACCGGGCTCCGAAGGCGAGTTTGGCGTTCTGAAGAACCATGCCCCGTTCATTTCCACCATTCTGCCGGGCATCCTGAAGGTGCGCAGCGAAGCTGGTGGCTGGGACGAATACTTTGTGCGCGGCGGCTTTGCCGACGTTGCCGCAGGCGGTCTCACCGTTCTGGCCGAACAGGCTGTACCGGTTGGCGAGATCAGCCGCGAGCAGCTCGATGAAGCTATCGCGAATGCGCAGGAAGATGTTGCCGACGCCAAGGACGATGCCTCGCGTCAGAAGGCCGAAATGACACTGGGTCAGCTGAAGGACGTTGTCGAGGCTCTCAAAAAGGCCTGATCCGACATCTCAAGCTCAAGTCAATTGCGCGGTCCGGAAACGGGCCGCGTTTTTGCTTTTGGGAAGGGGGAACGCGGGGCTGACGGGGTTCAATTTCCGCCAGCAAGCTGGCACGCAAACTGGATTGCGGGCAAGCACAGCGAAAGGCTCAGGCTCGGGCGAATTGAACGGAGCCATCCTCTTCGAAAAACTTGAAGCCGTTCCGGCCGTTTCTCTTCACCTCGTAAAGTGCGAGGTCCGCACGCTTCAAGACCGGGCTGGGATCGAGTTCGGCACCGGTGATAGGCGAAATGCCCACACTCACCCCGACCGTGATGATGTTGTCGTGAACGACGAACGGTGCGCCGAGCTTGCGGACAATACGGTCGGCAATCTCTGCTGTTCCGGCATTGCCGGAGCCGGTTCCCGTGAGGATGATCCCGAATTCGTCGCCGCCAAGCCGGGCGACAAGATCTGAAGAGCGCACGCATTCGCGCAGTCGCTGGGCAACTGATTTCAGCAACGCGTCACCGACATCATGGCCGAAGCGGTCGTTGACCGGTTTGAATTTATCCAGGTCAAGCATCATCAGATCACCGGCAATCCCGTTGTAGGCGGCGGCCGTGAGGGCTTCGTCGAGCTTGGCATTGAAAAGCGTGCGGTTGGCCAGGCCGGTGAGAGTGTCGTGATGCGCCGCGAACCTGATCTTCTCCGCAGCCTCCTCGCGCAAGGTGACGTCTTCATGGGTGCCGATCCATCCCCCGTCGGGAAGGGGGGCATGCACAGCGCTGATGATCCTGCCGTCGGGATGCTGGAATTTGGACCGGACGACTTCACCTGCGGAAAGGCGGATCATCAGATCCATCACGTGTTCCTGAACATCTCCGTCGAATTCACCGCGTTCTTTTTCTGCCTGAAGCAGGGCAATCAAGCTGACGCCTTCCCGCACCTCGCTCTCAGGTTTCCTGAAGATTTCAATGTACTGCCGGTTCCACAGCGTCAGCTGGCCACGCACGTCGAAGACACTGACCCCCTGTCGCATGTTGGCGAGAATGGCTTCGAGTTCCTGGGTTCGGTGCCTGGCCAGCCGTTCGTTCGAGGCCAGTTGCTCTTCCATGTTCTTTCGGTCGGTGATGTCATAGAAATTATGGATCACGCCGCCGGAGGGCAGGGGCGTACTGCGGGTTTCGATGTAGGATCCGTTGGCGGCACGTCGCTCAAAAACCTGCGGCTTTTTCAAATCATATTGTTTGTACCGCTCCATGGCGAGCGTCTCTGGATCACCAGGACCGTAGTCACCTCTTTCGGCATTATAGTGGAAGAAGTCGTAGAGGCTCGGCTTGCGGTCAATCAGGTCCTGGGGATAATCCAGAAGGGTTAGGAACTGCTCGTTACTTGAGGCCAGCCGGTACGCTTCGTCATAGTGAACGATCCCTCCTGGAAAGTTGTCGAAGATGCTTTGCAGCGTATCGGCCTGTTGCTTGGCCTCCGTGATATCGGTCAGCGAGACAACGACACCATCAAGATCGAAGTCCTGATCCACGTTGACGGGCCTGGCACTCAGGCGCAGCCATCGCCGTGGTTGCCCATTGGCTGGTATCAAGCGGGCAACGACGTCTCGCACTATCCCGGGGTCACGGGACGCCAACTCCAGGGGGGCGTGACATTCACGCTTGCCCTTGAGGCTGCACCGGAGCCCGAAATCGATGTCGGACACATTCAGGCCGACCAGGTCCGTGCCTGCAAAGCCAAGCAACTCGACAGCAGCGGGATTGGCCGACTGGATATCGCCGGTATGGGTTAGCAGAAGGATGCCTTCGCTGAGCGTTTCGAGTGTCGTCCGATGGACAGCCTCGGAATGACGGAGAACGTGCTCTGCCTGTTTGCGTTCCGAAATATCGAAGAAACTGCTGATAAGTCCCCCACTGGGCAGGGGAATGCCGCGCGCCTCCAGATGGGTCCCGTCAGGGCTGACATGTTCATAGATATGCGGTTTGGGATTGTCGAAATGCCTGAGCCTTTCTTCGAGAAGTTTACCGGGATCTCCCGGACCATAATCTCCTCGTTCGGCCAGGTAGGTCGCCACCTCAACAAGATGCGCCTTGCGATCAATGAACTCCTGCGGCAGTTGCAGAAGCCTCTGAAAGTCCCTGTTGCAAACTGCCAGTCGTCTTTCCGGATCATAGTAGACAAGGCCGCCCGGCAGATTGTCGAAGATGGCCTGAAGGGCGATAACCTGTCGCTTGACGGCGCTAACGTCGGTCAGGGAAAGAACGACGCCATCAAGGCCAAAGGCATTCTGGTCGCCGATCGGCTTTGCATTCAGGCTCAGCCAGGTGGACCGGTCGACGCCGCGCCGGCTCACATTTGCGACCACATTGCGCACCCTCTCCGGATCTTCCGCCACCATTTGCAAAAGTGTGCCGCCGGAAACGTCGGTTTCTTTTTCGCAAAGGATGTCCAGCTCGAGATCCTGCAGCTTCCTGCCTTGCATGTCCGCGCCGCAATAGCCGAGCAGTGCGGCGGCTGCAGGGTTGGACGACTGGATCTTGCCGTCTTTGTTCAGGAGAAGAATGCCCTCGCTCAAGGTTTCCAGAGTGGTCCGGTGAACGGCCTCGGATTGCAAGATGGCCTCTTCGGACCGTTTGCGCTCGGTAATGTCCTGGAACGCGCCAACCAGACGCGTCGTGCGACCGTTTTCAACAACGGGCCTTCCTGCGGTCCGAACCCATCTCTTGCGCCCTTTAGCGGTGATGAAGGGAAGTTCCAGGTCCCAGGGGACACCATCCCGAATGCATTTGACGACGGCATCGGAGATCTGGTGGCGGCAATTCGGTGCATAAAAGGAAAGTGCCATTTCGACGGTTGGCATGAAGTCGCTGCCGACTTCATGAATTTCCCGCGTTTTGTCTGTCCAGGTCAACGTGTCTGTGTCGAGATCGAACTCCCAGCCTCCGACACCGGAAACCGTCGTGATCTCCTCCAGGAGGTCCCTTTTCCGTATGGCCCGCCGTTGCTGTTCCTCGGCTTCTGCAAGGGCAGCCTGTGTGTCCTTTTGGGCGCTATGAGATTTCATCAGGCCAAGCACGATGGTTCCCATCCGCCGCAATTGACGGAGCTGCTGTTCGCTTGGCTGCCGAGGTCTGGTATCGACAACGCACAGGACCCCGAGAATATGCGTGCCGTCCAGTGAAAGCGGATAGCCGGCGTAAAAGCGAATGTGAGGTGGACCGTTGACGAGGCGACTGTTCC
This sequence comes from Stappia sp. BW2, assembly GCF_008107695.1. Lineage (GTDB taxonomy): Bacteria > Pseudomonadota > Alphaproteobacteria > Rhizobiales > Stappiaceae > Roseibium. Next base: position 323,322 of record NZ_VIRG01000036.1, read on the forward strand.
GGAAGCGGTCGTCTTCCAGAGCATCCGGCACAACCATCACGTCGCGCGAGAGGATCGCCTGATCGCAAAAGGTTCCGCTTCTGGGTGTGTCATCGAGAGTGATGCCGGTCCTGGCCTTGAACCAGAGATCGTCCTTTCCAACGATGGAAATGAAGGCGGACGGCGCCTCAAAGATCGTGGCAAGAGTCTCGACCAGGTCGTCATATTCCGGGAGGCGATCAGAATTTAGAATTGCGAGTGACGCGAGTGAATCCAGTCGGTCCTGTTCGTTATGTCCCTTCACAGGGTTCATGATGCTCTGTGCCTCTCCGACGACCGCGTCAATAGCCAGTTTCAAACCCGATAACTCTACGGCACAGAAACAAAACAAAGCATTAATGTTCGAAATGGACTAAAATTGTCTACGTATGAACTATGGTATAAAATGACAGGAGAGTTCATGTCTCTTTCTGAGAAATGTATATATGGTATTTCTATCAATATTTAAGTCGAAATACTTTATTCTTTTATTCGGAAGTTGCTTTCTATCAGGAGGCTGAAGCTTCCAAGGCGCAGCGGTCGGGAATTCCAGACAACAAAAAACCCGGCCTGATGACCGGGTTTTGAAGGTACGTGGTGTTCCACGAAATGACTGCTATTCGGTGAAAGCAGCTTGTATGCGTTACGCCGCGCGGCGGAAAGACAGGCTCATGCCACCACCGGAACGGTTACGGCGGCGCTCTTCCGGCGGGATGTAGACGATGGCACTGTGTTCGGTGCAATAAGAAACACCGGGCTCAACGCGCGTGGTGCACGGAAAGATGTAGTTACCAGCATCGCCTTCTGCCCATTTGCAGCAGCCCGGACGCGGGAGAGAGAAGTCAGCCATGACGTTTTCCTTCGTTCTTCTTTTAATCAAGTGACAAAAGCGCTCGAGCATCCTCGGGAGGGAGGATCCGAACAGCTTTCGACAGAAATCGGATGTAAGCGGCGCCCGGGACGTCATCCGTAGTCCAACCCTGTTGGGTGCCCTTCAGCAAGCGCAGGCATTACATAAGCGGCGTGTCACAAAATTGCAATAGAATAGCTGGCAATTCCGGCCTGCACTGAGTGCATACCGGGTTAATGTAGTGTTATCGCTTGGCTTTATTGCTTCAGCTTACTTCGAAAGGCCAAAGTTTTAGCCTTCCGTACCAGGTAACTTGCCTCCGGCCTGTTGCAGCGCGTCGGGCGTATCGAGATCCAGTCTTGCCGCTGCGCCAATCTCGACCTCGGCCACGAATCCCGGATTGTCGCCAATGATATGGCGCGCACCGACGTCGCCGCTCAGCGATTTGAGGGCATCGAAGAACCGCCGGTCCCACAGGACAGGATTGCCCCGTTTGCCGTCCGCCGTGGCCGTGACGATCAGACTGTTGTCGTTTTCCTGGTAGGCGTCGATCAGCCTTTTCAGAACATCGCTGCCGATGCGCGGCATGTCTCCGAGCAGGATGATCACCGCATCGGTGTCTGCTGCAAGGGCATTCATGCCGGTGCGGATGGACCCGGCCATGCCATCGGCAAAATCGGGATTATGCACCAGTGTAATGCCCAGATCGTCTACCTGGGCCCCGATCTCCTCCGCCAGATGGCCAGTGACCAAGACGGTCTGTGCCAGACCGGCATCGGTTGCAGCTTCTGCCGCGTGCCGGATCAGCGTCTTTCCGTCCAGCGTCGCCAGAAGCTTGTTCGGCCCACCCATGCGGGACGATTTACCGGCTCCAAGGATTAGCGCGGCGATCTTGTCAGCCTTGCCCTTGCGTTTGCCCTCGCGCGGCTGTGGCCGTGTTCCGATCTCCATCAGCAGGCCTCCGACCCCCATGGCGGTAATATCGTCCGGGCGAACCTCCAGTCCGGCCAGCAGGCGATCGAGAACCCAGTCGAAACCGTTTTCCTTCGGACTGCGGGCACAGCCCGGTGCCCCCAGCACGGGAGTGTCGCCCAGACTGCCAAGCATCAGCAGATTGCCTGGATCGACCGGCATGCCCAGGTGATGGACGGTGCCTCCGGCGAGGTCCAGACCCGCAGGCAGAACGTCCTGCCGGTCGACGACGGCAGAGGCTCCGAACAGGATCAGAAGATCGGCACCTTCTTCCTTCAGCGCCAGCAGGGCATCGGCGACGGCGTTTTGGGTATGGGGAACCCTGTGCTCGCTCAGCACGGTGGATCCGCTCGGCAAGAGCCGTTCCTCCAGCACACGGCGGGTCTTGTCCATGGTCGACGGCTTCAGATGCGGTAACTGCGTCGCCAAAAGGCCGATCTTGCGTGGACGGAAGCCGGCAACATGGACAGCGCCCTTGAGAGCGCTTTCGGCTGCCTGCAGCTGCGTCTGTGCCACGGCAAACGAGATGATCTTTGCGGTCGCGACCATGCGGCCGGCAACAACCCTTGTATAGTTTGGCAGCGTCGCGAAGGTGATGGCCGGGTCGATCCGGTTGGTCTTGGTCACGGCTTCCGCATCTACCACCAGAACACCGTTGGTGGCAGCATAAAGGTTCATGCGACCGGTAAAGGCGGTGTCGGTTTCAAGGCCCGTTCCTGCGGCGGCAGTGGCAAGCCGCTCGGCTGCCGCGTCCTCGCCGGTGTCACCGGCCTCTATTCGGGCAACCATCAGACTGTCGATCCCGGCGGCGGTCATGTCGGCACAGTCCTGTCCGCTCAGGCGGTGGCCTTTTTTCAGCACACGGTTCGGCAGGGCCGTTCTATGTGCGAGAATACAGCCTTCGGCTTCTTCCGGCGGACAGGGGCCGAATTTCATGCGGCAGCTCCCGGGGCCGTTCGCAGCGCCTTGATGATGGCTCCCAGAACGGCGACCGCGATCTCCTCCGGCGACGCTGCACCGATATCGAGGCCGATTGGTGCGTCGATCCTGTCGAACAGCTCGGGTGCAAGACCGGCGTCTGTAAAGCGTTCCAGCCTCTTGCCGTGGGTCTTGCGGCTGCCGAGCGCCCCGACATAGAAACAGCCGGTCTTCAGCGCTTCCATCAAGGGGAAATCGTCGATCTTCGGATCGTGCGTGACGGCGGCCACGGCCGTAAAGGCGTCGAGCGGCGTGTCCTTCAACACGTCCTCCGGCCATTCCGCCTTGAGCGTGCTGCCGGGAAACCGGTCGTCGGTGGCAAAGGCAGTGCGCGGATCTATCACGGTTACATCAAGCCCGGCAATCTCGGCCATCGGCACAAGCGCCTGACTGATATGGACGGCACCGATAACGACCAGCCGCGGGGCTGGCAGGGAGACGTTCAGAAAGACCTCGCCGTTCTCACCGGTGATCATGCCGGATTTTCCGGAGCGGAACCGCTTTGCAAGTTCCTCCGCCAGGGGATCGGCGGAAAAAACGTCGGATTTGCGGACAAGGCGTTGCCGCCCGTCCGTCATCTCCGTCACCAGGATTGCCGCACGGCGTGCGGCGCGGTCCTTGTTCAGCTCGCTGAGCAGAGAAATATCCATGGTCTATGCGCGGTCCGTTGCCAGTTTCAGTCCAAGCCCCACCAGAAGCGATCCACCGAGCCAGCGTGTGAGACTCTGAAACCTGGAAGTCTTGGTCAGGCGTTTTTTCACCTCGCTGGCAAACAGCACGGTGATGATATCCGCCGAGGTGAAGGCGCAGTTGACGATTGTGCCCAGGATCAGGAACTGCGCCCAGATCGGCAGTCCGGCGTCGGGGGTGACGAACTGCGGCAGAAAGGCGATGAAGAAGACGGCAACCTTGGGATTGAGAATTTCCACCAGGATGCTGTCGACAAAGGCCCGCTTTGCGGATTTTTGAGGCAGGTTGGGGACCGGGGCTGCGGCCACGCGGGTGCGGATCATCTGGACGCCGAGAAAGACCAGATAGACACCGCCCACCAGCTTCAGCGCAAGATAGAGCGTCGGCACGGCGCTAAAGACGGCCGACAAGCCGAAGGCGGCCGCAAAGACGTGGGCGTAGCAACCAAGGTGAATGCCGGCGGCCGCCATGAAGCCGGCGCGATGTCCGCGGGCGATGGTCTGCGCGGCGGTGTAGAGCAGGGCCGGGCCGGGCATATAGGCAAACAGCGCTGTTGCGGCGATGAAGGCGAGCAGGGTTTCCGTGGTCATCAATTCGGATCCGGGGTCAACTGACAGGCTCGACGTAAACGCGAATGCGTCCGCCACAGGACAGGCCGACACGCCAGGCGGTCTCGTCGGCAACGCCAAACTCCAGCGTTGTCGGTTTGCCGGTCTCAATCACATCGATTGCCTCGGACACCACCGCCCCCTCGACACAGCCTCCGGAGACGGAGCCTTCGAAGTTGCCTTCCGCATCAATGACCAGATGGGAGCCGACCGGACGCGGTGCGGAGCCCCAGGTCTCAACCACCGTCGCCAGCGCAACGGAACGCCCGGAACCGCGCCAATTTTCGGCGGTTTTCAGAACATCTGGAATGGAAATCGTTTCTGTGGCCGTCATGACGTCGCCCCTTGAAGGTAGGACCTTCAATATAGATCTTTCTGAATTTGATGAAAGGGAGCAACCGCTGGAAAGCAAAGGCCACATCTGCTTTTCGCGGCGAACGGCGAGCATTGGATGTTCTGAGCGTCCAGCCTGATGGCAGGCGGTCTCGCATTCACGCAGGCAGCATCGGTCGGACAAGAAAAAACGGCCCCTCACAGGGAGGGGCCGTCAAGTTTGTGTGGGATATTTTTTTCGGGCTTATTCGGCTGCCATGTGCACGGCGGGCGCTGCATTGAGCACCGCACCATCGACATGGTCTTCAAAAGTCTCGAAGTTTTTGACGAACATTTCCACCAGCTTGGCGGCCTGTACGTCGTAGGCATCCTTGTCTGCCCAGGTTTCGCGCGGGGTCAGGATCTTATCGTCCACGCCTTCGACGGAAACCGGAACATCGAAACCGAAATTCGCATCCGTGCGGAACTGGGCTTCTTTCAGGCTGCCGTTGAGCGCGGCGGTCAGCAATGTGCGGGTCGCCTTGATCGGCATGCGGTGGCCGGTGCCGTACGCGCCGCCGGTCCAGCCGGTGTTGACCAGCCAGCAATCAACGTTGTGCTTGGCAATGAGGTCCTTCAGCAGGTTGCCGTATTCGGACGGATGCCGAGGCAGGAACGGGGCACCGAAGCAGGTGGAGAAGGTTGCCTGTGGCTCGGTGACACCTTTTTCCGTGCCGGCCACCTTCGCGGTGTAGCCGGACAGGAAGTGATACATTGCCTGGGCCGGTGTCATACGCGCGATCGGAGGCATGACGCCGAAGGCATCGGCCGTCAGCATGATGATCGTCTTCGGCATCGGCGCGCAGCCGGTGTCGCTGGCATTGGAAATGAAGTGGATCGGGTAGGCGGCGCGGGTGTTTTCCGTCTTTGAACTGTCGTCGAAATCCGGCACCCGGTTTTCGTCCAGTACCACGTTTTCAAGAACGGTGCCGAAGCGCTGGGTGGTGGAGAAGATTTCCGGCTCGGCTTCAGCGGAAAGCTTGATGGTCTTGGCATAGCAACCGCCTTCGAAATTGAAGACGCCGCTTTCGCTCCAGCCGTGCTCGTCGTCGCCGATCAGCGTGCGGGACGGGTCAGCGGAAAGGGTGGTCTTGCCGGTGCCGGACAGGCCGAAGAAAACGGCGGTATCACCGTCGTCGCCGACATTTGCCGAGCAATGCATGGACATGACGCCCTTGGCCGGCAGCAGGTGGTTGAGCATGGTGAAGACGGATTTCTTCATTTCACCCGCATAGGAGGTGCCGCCGATCAGGACGATCTTGCGCGTCAGATCACAGGCGATCACCGTTTCCGAGCGGCAGCCGTGCCGTGCCGGATCCGCCTTGAAGCTCGGCAGATCGATGATGGTCATGTCCGGAGTGAAGCCTTCCAGCTCGGCGCTTTCAGGCCGTAGCAGAAGGTTGCGGATAAAGAGCGAATGCCAAGCATACTCAGTAAAGACGCGCACCGGCAGACTGTGGGTCGCGTCGGCACCGCCGTAAAGATCCTGCGCAAACAGCTCCATGCCTTCCGCATGGGCCAGGAAATCGGCCAGGAGCACGTCGAAATTGGCTTGCGACATCTGCGCGTTGTTGTCCCACCAGACCGTGTCGCGGGTTTCTTCGTCGAGAACAACAAACTTGTCCTTCGGCGAGCGGCCCGTGTGGATGCCTGTTTCCGCGACAATGGCGCCACCGGCAGCCAGCTGCGTCTCGCCGCGCGATAGGGAAAATTCATAAAGAGCAGGCTCATTCTGGTTCCAATAGAGCGCTTTCAGGCCCTTGAAGCCGAAAGTTTCGCAACCGATTGAAGGATTCCTGACGCCTACTTCTTGCATGTTCCCGCAGTCCTCGTGATGGGGGCTAGTTACTGGTCACGGCCAGAGAAAGTTAAGAAAAGCTAAATCTGGCTGTGAGGGCTGCGAACGTAGTGGAATGACCAAACGGCAGCAAGACTACAAAAGGGGCTATGTAATTGTTTAATCGATTGAAAATGACCAATAAATTGCCAATGATTAATTTGGACACCAAACTAAAATCCGAAACTTTCGGAATGTTCGAATTGTCGGTCGAGACGAAAGAAAATGCGTCCAATTCGCGCCTGATGTGCAGACTCGCCTGAACCAGACCGATGATATCGGAGACTTGACGTCCAATTGGTCTCTTGAAATCTTTTGCGCAGATCCCCACCAATGCAGCCGGCAGGGCGGTCTTTGCGTCCTGCAAGCTTACCTGCGGGCGGACTGCCTTAATTTATGCGCATTTAGCAGGCCAAAGGCTGTGTGTTACATTAATGCCGATGCGCGCCATCGGTGCGTTGCCGGAAATGGAAAAATAAAGCATGCCGACAATTGCCCTGGTCGATGACGACCGCAACATTTTGACTTCGGTCTCTATAGCATTGGAAGCGGAAGGCTATCGCGTTCAAACCTACACCGACGGTACATCGGCGCTCGACGGCCTGCAGAGCGACCCGCCGGAACTTGCAATTTTCGATATCAAGATGCCTCGTATGGACGGCATGGAGCTGCTGCGCCGCCTGCGCCAGAACTCCGATCTGCCGGTGATCTTCCTGACGTCCAAGGACGACGAGATCGACGAGTTGTTCGGCCTGAAGATGGGCGCCGACGATTTCATACGCAAACCCTTCTCCCAGCGGCTTCTGGTCGAGCGTGTGCGCGCGGTGCTGCGCCGGGCGCAGCCGCGCGATGCATCCGCACCGCGCGACGATGCCGACAAGCTTCTGGAACGGGGCCAGCTGGTGATGGACCAGGAGCGCCATACCTGCACCTGGAACGGCAAACCCGTCACACTGACCGTAACCGAATTCCTGATCCTGTCCGCGCTCGCGCAGCGCCCGGGCGTCGTCAAGAGCCGCAACGCGCTCATGGATGCCGCCTATGACGATCAGGTCTATGTGGACGACCGCACCATCGACAGTCACATCAAACGGCTGCGCAAGAAGTTCAAGGTTGTGGACGACGACTTCGACATGATCGAAACCCTCTACGGCGTCGGCTACCGTTTCCGGGAAGTCTGAAGCGGGCTGCCCAAGTGTCAGGCCCGGTGAAGTCTGGAAACGATCGCTTCTGGCTGTTCAATCTGTTTGGATTGAGCAGCCTTTGATCTAATGTGAGTCCGAATGGCGGTGGAAAGCGAGAGCGCGGAAGAGATTGGTGCCTCTGAACCTCAGAATGGTTCGGAACGTTCCCGTCTGCGCCGTCTCGGCAACAAGCGCATCCGCCGCCGCCTGCTCAACCAGTTGGGCCGAATCTTCGGGACCTATGTGCTGTCGTCGCTGACGCGGCGGATCATCGCCATCAACCTCGTGGGTCTGCTGGCACTGGTGATCGGCATTCTCTATCTCAACCAGTTTCGCGCCGGTCTGATTGACGCCCGGGTGCAAAGCCTTCTGACCCAGGGCGAGATCATTGCCGGGGCCATTGCCGCTTCGGCCACCGTCGACACGGGCACGATCACCGTCGACCCGGAGCGACTGTTGCAGCTGCAGGCGGGCGAAAGCATCACTCCGACCCAGGAAGATCTCGACAGCCTCGATTTTCCGATCAATCCGGAACGGGTTGGTCCCGTGCTGCGCCGTCTGATCTCGCCGACCAAGACGCGGGCCCGGATCTATGATCCGGAAGGCATCCTTATTCTCGACAGCCGCCACCTTTATACCAGCGCCCAGATCCTGCGCTTCGATCTGCCGCCTCCCACGGCGGAGGAGGAAGGCTTCTGGGATTCTGCCTGGCAATGGGTCAAGCGCTGGCTGCGCCAGGGTGACTTGCCGATTTATCAGGACGTCGGCGGCGGTGACGGCCGCGCCTATCCCGAAGTGGAGGCGGCGCTTGCCGGATCGCCGGCCAGCGTGACGCGGATCTCGCAGCGGGGCGAACTGATCGTCTCCGTTGCCGTGCCGATCCAGCGGTTCCGGGCGGTGCTTGGGTCCCTGCTGTTGTCGACGCAGGGGGGCGACATCGACGCCATCGTGCGCGCCGAACGCATCGCCATCATCCGAGTATTCCTGTTTGCCGCGACCGTGACGATTCTTCTGTCGATCCTTCTGGCCGGGACCATTGCCGGCCCGGTCAGGCGCCTTGCGGCCGCGGCGGACCGTGTGCGGCGGGGCTCGACCTCCCGTGAAGAGATACCGGACTTCTCGGATCGCCAGGACGAGATCGGCCACCTGGCCCGCTCGTTCCGGGAAATGACCCACGCCCTCTACAACAAGATCGATGCCATCGAGCAGTTTGCCGCAGACGTCGCGCACGAATTGAAGAACCCGCTGACATCGCTGCGCAGCGCGGTGGAAACCCTGCCGCTGGCCAAGTCGAAGAATTCGCAGGACCGGCTGATGGAGGTGATCCAGCACGACGTCCGCCGCCTCGACCGGCTGATCAGCGACATTTCGGACGCGTCCCGTCTCGATGCGGAACTGGCCCGGATCCAGGCCGAACCGATCGACCTTGCCGAACTGCTGCGCAACATGGCGGATGCGGCAAATCAGCGATCGGGAGCGGATGAGGCGAGCGTCAAGCTGGCCGTCGCCGACGCTCAAGGCCCCAAACCCTATCAGATGCAGGGTCACGATATTCGCCTTGGTCAGGTGGTCAGCAATCTTCTCGACAATGCCAGGTCCTTTTCGCCTGCCACGGGCACGGTTCGGGTGGACCTCAGCCGGGACGGCCGGATGATCAAGATCATTGTCGATGATGACGGCCCCGGCATCCGCGCGGAAAACACCGAGCGCATTTTCGAACGCTTCTATACCGACCGGCCGGATGGCGAGGGCTTTGGCAACAATTCCGGCCTCGGCCTGTCGATCACCCGGCAGATCATCGAGGCCCACGGCGGCACCATCGATGCAACAAATCGGTTGGTGCCCGGCAAGGACGGCAAACAGAAGATCGCAGGGGCCCGTTTCACGATCTATCTGCCGGCGGGACGGAGCAAGTGACCCCTCCGGCCGTTCACGCCAATTGCGTGATCGTGGGAACAGCCGGCCTCTTGATCCGGGGCGGAGCGGGAAGCGGCAAGTCCTCCCTTGCAGACTATCTGGTCGAAGCGGCGCGTGCCAAAGGCAATCTCGGACAACTGGTGGCCGACGACTACACCCACATTGCCGCGGTTGACGGACGTCTTCAGGCGCATGCGCCCCAGGCTATTGAAGGCCGGATGGAAGTGCGGGGCTTCGGTGTCGTTGAAGCGCCTTTTGCGCCAGGCGCGCAAATTCACCTGGCCATCGAGCTGACCTCTGCCGAAACCATCGAGCGGATGCCGGAACAGCCTCTGGGGCATGTCGTCCTTGATGGCGTGCAACTGCCGGTGATCGTGTGCCCGCAAAACGATCCGGCGCATAGTCTGCGCCTGATCCGCTGGGCTTTGCGTACACTTTTCCCCAAAGGACCGGATTATATTTGAGGTGGCAGGGGCGTTTTTTGCTTGCAACTGACGAAGCTGTTGAAGAGAGTGCATCAGACTGATAAACGCCCGGCTCTTCCCGGATCTCTTTTGGGGTCTTGAGCTTAACGCACTCGATAATCAGGCTAACTGACGCATGATCGGACTTGTACTTGTTACGCACGGGCGCCTTGCCGAGGAATTCAAAGCAGCGCTCGAACATGTTGTCGGTCCACAGGAACAGGTTGAAACCATCTCCATTGGTCCGGATGACGACATGGAGCAGCGGCGCCAGGACATTCTGGCCGCTGTGGAAGCTGCCAATTCCGGCAAGGGCGTCGTACTTCTGACGGACATGTTCGGTGGCACACCTTCCAATCTCGCGATTTCCGTGATGGACAGCAAATCCGTTGAAGTGGTGGCCGGTGTCAACCTGCCGATGCTGATCAAGCTCGCCAGTGTGCGCGGCGACCGCGAATTGGCCGATGCCGTCGACGAAGCCCGCCAGGCTGGCCAGAAATACATCTCGGTCGCCAGCCAGGTCTTGTCGGGGCAGAACTAAAAAAATAATGACAGCGCCGACCGTGTTGGAAAAAGACCTGACGATCGTCAACCGGCGTGGCCTCCACGCCAGAGCTTCCGCCAAGCTTGTAAAGCTGGTGGAAACATTCCAAGCCGACGTCCAGGTGTCCAAGGACGGTCAGACCGTTGGCGGGACGTCCATCATGGGTCTGATGATGCTTGCCGCCAGCCCGGGGTGCTATATCACGGTCAGTGTTACCGGCGCTGACGCGGACGACGCGATGACGGCGATTGCCGAGCTCGTCGAAAGCGGGTTTGGCGAAGAAGATTGATCATGACGTTTCGCGCGGCAGCCAGGTAGCGCATATTTCCGCTGCGGTCGATCGAGTGAATTCCGGGCATCGGCCACACCTTTCCAAACCGAACGGGGAGCCGATATGGCGAGCCACACTCAGGACCGATTGATCTCCGCTGCGCGCACTGCACTGACGCACGTCCATGAGGCGTTGGAACTTCAATTCGCTTTTGAACTCTGGGACGGATCCCGGGTGCCGGCCGATGCGCCCGCGGACGGGCTGCGGCTTGCTTTTTCGGAGACGGCCCTGACGCGTCTTCTGCGCCGTCCCGGACTCAAGACACTGATCGATCTTTACGCCAATGGCGACGTTGATCCGCGTGGAGGCAGTATTTTCGACTTCGCGGAAAAGCGGCCAACACTCAAGAGCCGGGAGATCCGCAAGCGTCTCAACAAGATGCTGCTGTTGAAATCGGGGTTCTCCCTGTTGCGCGGATCGGGCCGCAAAGCTGATGCCAACCCCGACGGGCTGGATGCGGGCCAGACGGCAGATCGGAGTTCCGGTAGCCGCAAGGGCGATATCGCGTTCCATTACGACGTTTCCAACGACTTCTATCGGCTCTTTCTCGATCCGGAGATGCTTTATACCTGCGCCTATTTTTCTGACTGGTCGAACGATCTGGCAACGGCGCAGAAGGACAAGCTCGACATGATCTGCCGCAAGCTGCGGCTGCAACCGGGCGACCGCATGCTGGATATCGGTTGCGGCTGGGGGGCTCTGATCTGCCATGCGGCGGAGCATTACGGCGTTAGCGCGCTCGGGGTTACGCTCGCCGAGGAGCAGCTTAAACTGGCTGAGGAGCGCATCCGTGAGCGCGGCCTTGAGGACAGGGTCTCGGTTCAACTCATTGATTATCGCGACCTGAAAAGCGGGCAATTCGACAAGATTTCGTCGATCGGCATGTTCGAGCACGTCGGCATCGACAATCACGACGACTATTACCGTCATGTCCGCCGCCTGCTGAAACCGCGCGGGATCTACCTGCATCACGCGATCACGCGGCGGGGCAAGAAGGATCTGAAAAAGTTTCGCCGCAAGAAGGCGGAATACCAGACGCTCGTGCGCTACATCTTTCCCGGAGGTGAGGTCGATCATATCGGCTGGACGCTGACCAATCTGGAAGCCCACGGCTTTGAGGTTCACGATGTGGAAGCCTGGCGCGAGCACTATGCCCGCACGACGCGCCTGTGGGCTGAAAACCTGATGAAGGCAAAGGATGCGGCCGTCGCCGAGGTCGGTGAGCACAAGTATCGCCTGTGGGTGGCCTATCTCGTCGGCGTGTCGCTTGGCTTCGAACGCGGCACCATCGGCATCTTCCAGACGGTCGCGACACGCCGCACCAAGGGGCCTTCGGGCATGCCACCGTCGCGTGCGGATCTCTATTGGTCTTGACCTGGGCAGGTGATATAAAGAATTCTTTATATCTTTATTGCGTGATAACCCTGCTGACGCTATAACCCCATCCAACGATTTCCGGAGCTTTCCGGATTTCGGTTGCCGCTCGCCCCTGGCGCCACTATCGGCACCGGTTCACGAGAAGGCGGCGGCACTCAAGGGGCCTTGCGCCTGAAGCTGGCTCAAAACAGCAGGACATATTCATGACCGACTACATCGTTAAAGACATCGCGCTCGCAGACTGGGGCCGCACCGAAATCGAGATCGCCGAGCACGAAATGCCGGGCCTGATGGCCTGCCGCGCCGAATTCGGTGACTCCAAGCCGCTCAAGGGGGCCCGCATCGCCGGTTCCCTGCACATGACCATTCAGACCGCCGTTCTGATCGAGACCCTGGTCGCGCTGGGTGCGGAAGTTCGCTGGGCTTCCTGCAACATCTATTCCACGCAGGACCAGGCCGCCGCTGCCATCGCAGCCGCCGGCATTCCGGTTTTCGCCACCAAGGGCGAGACCCTGGAAGAATACTGGGATTATGCCGACAAGATCTTCGACTTCCCCGAAGGTGCGAACATGATCCTCGACGATGGCGGCGACGCCACGCTCTACATCCTGCTCGGTGCACGGGTCGAAGCCGGCGAAACCGGTCTGATCGAGAACCCGAAGTCCGATGAGGAAGTGTGCCTGTTCGCGCAGATCAAGAAGCGCATGGCCGCCAACCCGGGCTGGTTCACCAAGCAGAAAGAGCTGATCCAGGGCGTTTCGGAAGAAACCACCACCGGCGTGCTGCGTCTTTATGAGATGCAGAAAAAGGGCGAGCTGCCGTTCCCGGCGATCAACGTCAACGACAGCGTCACCAAGTCCAAATTCGACAACCGTTATGGCTGCCGCGAGTCCCTGGTGGACGGCATCCGCCGCGGTACCGATGTGATGATGTCGGGCAAGGTTGCCGTTGTCTGCGGTTACGGCGACGTCGGCAAGGGCTCCGCGCAGTCTCTGGCTGGTGCCGGTGCCCGCGTGATCGTCACTGAAATCGATCCGATCTGCGCACTGCAGGCATCCATGGACGGTTTCGAGGTCAAGACCATCGAACAGGCGCTTCCGGAAGGCGATATCTACGTTACCGCGACCGGCAACAAGGACATCATCACTTTCGACCACATGCGTGGCATGAAGGACATGGCGATTGTCTGTAACATCGGCCACTTCGACAACGAGATCCAGGTTGCCGCGCTGAAGAACACCCAGTGCCGCCCGGTCAAGGATCAGGTCGACATGTATGTGTTCCCGGACGGCAAGCGCATGATCCTGCTCTCGCAGGGCCGCCTCGTGAACCTCGGCAACGCCACCGGCCACCCGAGCTTCGTCATGTCCGCCAGCTTCACCAACCAGGTTCTGGCGCAGATCGAACTCTTCACCAAGGGTGATCAGTACCAGAACGAAGTTTACGTGCTGCCGAAGCATCTGGACGAAAAGGTTGCCCGTCTGCACCTCGAAAAACTGGGTGTCACGTTAACCGAATTGTCCGACGAGCAATCTCAATATCTGGGGATTAATAAGGCTGGTCCGTTCAAGTCGGAGCACTACAAATACTGATTTCGGTCAGGTGGCCCACTAGATGTGGTGATCGCTGCGATTCGCATCTGTGAACAAAAAAATGCAGGACCCTTTAATTTTAAGGGTCCTGTTAACTTTTCAATAACGGACTCTTCTGCGCGATTCTCAAAAAGGTTATGGTTTAGGCGAATCAAAGGCCACGAGGCGGATGTCTTTGATTTGCTCCCAGAAACCGGGAGCTGCGGCCCGCAAGAACAGGGCAAAGCGGCACAAGGGGATCACAATATGCCGACAAGCGGCAGGGACGGCGCGCGGAAACGCGCGGCGTGGCGAGATTGGAGTCTGAAATCGGTGAAGCTCAGCGGAACGGCGCTGGCAGGCTGGAGCCTGTCCTGCGGTTCGGCGGCAGCCGACATGCTCGCCGACACGACTGCTGCCATTTCTCCCGATAACATGATTCTTTTCGGTGCGTTAGGCGGAATGTGCGCCTTTGCGGTCACCGCATCGGTCGCTCTCGTGCGCCATCGCAAACAGTCCGCTCAGCTGACGAACACGCTGGAAAAGGAAAAGAGCGATCTGAAATTCCGGGTCGATCGCCTGGAGGCAATGCTCAATACTGACGAGCAGCGCGTGATCGTGTGGACCGGCAACGGTGCCATGCCGCAAATCTGGGGCATTCTTCCCGAAAAATCCGGCGTGCCGCGCCCACCGGCACAGTTGCTGGCCTTCGGCAGTTGGCTGACGGCAAAATGCGCAGGTGATCTGGAACGACATCTGGACATGCTGTTCCGCACCGGCGAAGCCTTCATCGCCACCTTGAAGACCCGCACCGGCACCTATGTGGAAGCGCTTGGGCGCACCACCGGCGGCGCTGTCGTGCTGCGTCTGCGTGATCTGACCGGCGAGCGGCAGATGCAGGCGGAACTTGCTGCCCGCAACGCCAAGATCTCGGGCGAACTGCATATGCTGCACGCGCTTCTGGATGCCATGCCGGCGCCTGCGTGGCAGCGTGATGCAGAAGGAAATCTGATCTGGGCCAACCAGGCCTATGCCGAAGCGGTCGAGATGACCGACGCCGATCTGGCGATCAAGGAGGGCGCGACCTTCCTTGATGCTGCCGCGCGCACTGCAATGGCCGTGCAGCGCACAGAAGATGGCTGTTTCAACGCACGCATCCCGATTGTCGCCTCCGGCGAGCGCCGGGTGTTTGAGGTGACCGATGTCAACGCGAATGTCGGTGGAGCCGGCATTGCCGTAGATATCAGCGAACTGGAACAGGCGCAGAAGGAACTCGGCCGAGCGGAGGAATTCCACGGCCGTACGCTTGATCAGCTGGCCGCGGCCGTTGCGATCTACAGCGCCGACCGCAAGCTACAGTTCTACAATGCCGCCTTCCGTCAGCTCTGGGATCTCGATCCCGCATTCCTGGAAAGCCGGCCGGAAGACAGCGCGGTTCTGGATGCCCTGCGCGCGGCGCGCAAGATCCCGGAACAGGCCGATTATCGCGTCTGGCGCAACAAGATGATGGAGAGCTACCAGTCGCTGGAAGCGCGCGAAAGCTGGTGGCATCTTCCCGATGGCCGCACCTTGCGCGTCATCGCCAACCCGCACCCGCAAGGCGGCGTTACCTATATTTATGAAAACGTCACCGAGCAGCTCGATCTGGAAAGCCGCTACAATGCGCTGACCCGTGTTCAGGGCGAAACCCTCGACAATCTTTCGGAAGCCGTCGCCGTGTTCGGGTCCGATGGCCGCCTGCGGCTGTGGAACCCCGCGTTCGGCCGTATCTGGGGTCTGGAAGAGGAACAGCTTTCCGAACTTCCGCACGTCAAGGAAGTCGTCTCCGCCTGCACGCTCAGCGAAACCGAGCGCGATGCCTGGGAACAGCTTGCCGGCAACGTGACGGGACTTCTCGACAATCGCACCCAGAAGGTCAGCCGTCTGGAACGCCACAACGGCGATGTCGTCGACTATGCCACCGTTCCGTTGCCCGATGGCGGCACGCTGGTGACCTTTGTAGACGTCACCGACAGCGTCAATGTCGAGCGGGCGCTTCTGGAAAAGAACGAGGCGCTGGAACAGGCCGACCAGATCAAGAACGCCTTCATCCAGCATGTTTCCTATGAGCTGCGCTCACCGCTGACCAACATCATCGGCTTTGCCCAACTGCTGGCCGATCCGAAATTCGGCGAGCTCTCCGACAAGCAGAGCGAATACGCGGACTATATCCAGTCCTCCTCCTCGGCGCTGTTGGCGATCATCAACGACATTCTGGATCTGGCGACTCTGGATGCCGGCATCATGGAGCTGGACCTGGGCGAAGTCGATGTCGCGCCGACGGTTGCGGCAGCCGTTGAAGGGCTGAAGGACCGGATCGCCGAAGCGCGCATCAACCTGCGCACCCATGTGCCGGACGATATCGGCATGATGGTTGCCGATGAAAAGCGCCTGCGTCAGGTTCTGTTCAATCTCATCTCCAACGCCGTGCGCTATTCCGAGCCAGACGGCGTGGTCGACGTTTCCTGCAGCCGCGAAGACGACAAGGTGACTTTTGTCGTTCAGGATCACGGTTACGGCATTCCCGCTGAAATCCTCACCCAGGTCTTCAACCGCTTTGTCGGGCATGACACCGGATCCCGCCGCCAGGGTGCGGGCCTCGGCCTTGCCATCGTCAAGAGCTTCGTCGAACTGCACGGCGGCACGGTCGACATTCAGTCCGCCGAAGGCAAGGGCACGACTGTGACCTGCGTCTTCCCCGCGCGGCCCGAATTGGCGGACCAGGCGGCTGCCGAGTAGGGCGCCGAATGGCAGACCACCAGCTGCAGGCCCTGTCGGACGCCTTTCAGACAATCGACATCGCCGACGAACACGGCACGCGTCGCCTTGCCAACGACATCGCGATGGTCCTGAAGCCCGGTGATGTCATTTGCCTTTCGGGCGATCTGGGCGCCGGCAAGTCCACCTTTACCCGGGCCCTCATCCGCGCCTTTGCCGGCGAGCCCGAACTGGAAGTGCCGAGCCCGACCTTCACGCTCGTGCAGACCTATGAATTCGACCGTTTCGATCTTTCCCACTTCGATCTCTACCGCCTTGAAGAGCCGGAAGAACTGGAAGAACTCGGACTGGACGATCTTCTGGAAACGGGCGCCGCGCTGATCGAATGGCCTGAGAAGGCGGATGATCTGCTGCCCGGCAATGCCCTCTGGATCCAGATCACCCAGCCGACAGAAGCTGAAGACCAGCGCCGGTTCAGCCTCTATTCGGACGATCCCCTCTGGCCGAGCCGCATCGGGCAAAGTCTTGCAACGCGGTCCTTTCTGGGCGCGGCAGGCGTACCGGAGGCCGAGCGGCGTTTTCTGGCGGGTGATGCGTCCCTGCGCACGTTTGAGACAGTCACGACAGGAACTTCGACGGCCGTTTTGATGCGCTGGCCGTTTAACGGAGACGCAGTGCCGGAAGCGGTCCGCTCCTACATGGAAAAAGTCCATCTGGCACGGGACTGCCGGGCGATTGTCGCCGTGGGAACGGAACTCCGTAACCATGGCCTTCGCGCTCCGGACCTTCTGGCAAGCGATCTGGACAACGGGTTGATCCTGTCGTCCGACCTAGGCCGGGAAACCATCGTGGTAGACGGCAAACCGGTGCGCGAAAGATACCTTGCCGCTGTCGACGTTCTGGCGAAGATGCATGGTGAGGTCTGGCCGAAAACGGTCTCGCTCGCCGATGGTGGGCATTATCAGGTGCCGGACTATTCATCCGACGCGCTTGTGGCCGAAGCAGCCCTGTTTCTGGACTGGTATGTTCCGAAGGTGACCGGAAAGCCCGCGGACGAGACCACGCGCTCGGAATTCGAACGGCTTTGGCGGAATGCGCTGGAAGGCATAAGGGATGCCCAGATGGGGTGGCTTTTGCGCGATTTCCATTCGCCAAACCTGCTGTGGCAGGAAGGGGCGCAAGGGACTGACAGGGTTGGCCTGATCGATTTCCAGGACACGGTCTATGGACCGGTTGCCTATGATGTTGCCTCCCTGCTGCTGGACGCCCGCACGGACATCGACATCGCTCTGGAAACCGAGCTTAACGATGCCTATGTGTCGGCAAGAAAAATGCAGTCTGCAGAGTTCGACGAAGCAGGCTTCTCGAGGGCCTATGCGGTCATGGCAGCGCAGCGGGTTTCCAAGATCCTCGGCATCTTTGTTCGCCTGGCCGAGCGCGATGGCAAGTCGGCTTACTTGAGCCATTTGCCGCGCATGTTAGGCTATCTCGACCGGGCGCTTGACAGGCCGTTCCTGTCGGATTTGAAAGACTGGTACGCACGCTACCGGCACTGAACGCGCCGCGTTCAACCGGCTGCACATTTGAGATTGAATATGACAGACAAGCGGTTTCGCCCTTCCAAAGCCATGATCCTGGCCGCCGGCCTCGGCAAGCGTATGCGCCCCTTGACGGCGACGACGCCGAAGCCGCTGATAGAGGTCAACGGCCAGGCGCTGATCGACCACGGCATGGACCGGCTCGCCGCTGCGGGTGTGGAGTCCTGTGTCGTCAACGTGCATTACCTTGCAGATCTGGTCGAGGTTCACGTCCGTCGCCGCCCCGATATGGAAATCCTGATTTCCGACGAGCGCGAACAGCTTCTGGAAACCGGCGGCGGCATCAAGAAGGCCCTACCACTGCTGGGTGGGGAGCCTTTCTTCCAGCTCAATGCCGATACCTGCTACTGGATCGAAGGCGTCAAGCCGAACCTCGAACATATGATCGAAGCCTGGGACGAGAGCCGCATGGACGCGCTGCTTCTGGTCGCCGAAACGGTGAAGGCGGTAGGCTATTCCGGCCGTGGCGATTTCGACATGGCCAAGGATGGGGCCCTGACGCGGCGCTTGGAAAAGGGTGTCACGCCCTTTGCCTATGCAGGCGCCACCATCCTGCACCCGCGCCTGTTCGAAGATGCCCCGGAAGGGCCGTTCTCCATGAACAGTCTTTTTGACAAGGCCATTGAAGCCGGGCGTCTTTACGGCGTTCAGATGGAAGGCCTGTGGCTGCATATCGGGACGCCGGACGCGATCCGCGATGCCGAATACGCCGTGCGCGAGAGTGCCGCCTGAGGATGGCCCGCAGCGCGCGCCTCTGGTCTGTCCCGCCGTCCGTCCCATTTCTGAAAACGCTGGTCGACACCCTGCTCGACGGCACCTTGATCCCCGGCTTTCGTCCGCTGGACGATCCGCTGCTGCTGCCGTCGGTCACGCTGTATCTGCCGACACGCCGTGCAGCGCGCCTGCTGCCTGAACTTTTCCAGCAGCGGTTCGATGGCCGGCCGGTTCTGCTGCCTGCCATCCGCCCGGTGGGCGATGCCGATGAGGACGCCCAGAGCCTGACCGCCAACGCCGATCTGGAACCCTTGCCGCCAGCGATGCCCCTTCTGGAACGCCATCTGGCGATGACGCGGCTGGTGAAGGCCTGGAAGGGCATGCTGCGCCGGGAAGCCCTCAGCCTCAGGTCCGATGAGCCTCTTGGCCTTCCGGCCTCGACGGCCGACGCCGCCTGGCTGGCGGCGGATTTGCTGACACTGATGGACGAGGTCGAGACGGAAGAAGCCGACTGGTCGGAGCTGTCCGGTCTGGTGCCGGAGGATCATGCCCGGTACTGGCAGATCACGCTCGATTTCCTCCAGATCGTGCGCGAGGCCTGGCCGGCGCATCTCGCCGAACTGAAGATGATGGACCCGAAGGCTCGCCGGTCCGCGCTGATCCGGCGGGAGGCCGAGCGCCTGGAAAGGACACCTCCGCACGGCCCGGTTATTGTCGCGGGCGTCACCGGCTCCGTTCCGGCCACTGCGGAACTGCTGAAAGTGGTGTCGAGGCTGGAAGCCGGTGTCGTTGTTCTGCCGGGGTTGGACCGGCATCTGGACAACCGCTCCTGGGCAGTTCTCGGACAGAGGACCGGCAAGGCGTCCACGCGCAAGGGTGTGGCGCCAGCGGGCACGGCAACCTTGCCGTCCCATCCGCAATATTCGCTGAAGCAGTTGCTTGACCGTTTGGGAGCTGCGCGGGAAGAGGTCGCAACGCTTGGGCCAGACCCGGACCAGGGCCTCCTGTTGCGCGAGGAACTTGTCTCCGAAGCGCTCCGCCCGGCCGACACCTCCGATGGCTGGACAGCTTATCTGGACAGCCGTTCGGAAACGGACAGGGCGAAGGCTCTCGAAGGCGTCTCGATCATGACCGCCCGCAACGAGGCAGACGAAGCCTTGAGCGTGGCGATTGCCTTGCGTGAAGCCATCGAGCGTCAGGAAAGCGCAGCGCTGATTTCGCCGGACCGCATGCTGACGCGCCGGGTCGCAGCCGAGCTTGCCCGCTGGAACATCCAGGTCGACGACAGTGCCGGCCGCCCGCTCGATCAGACCGCACCGGCGATCCTTGCGATCCTGGCCGCGAAACTCGCGCTCGGTGGCTGCGAGCCGATCGATCTTCTGGCGCTGCTGAAACATCCGCTGACACGGCTTGGCCTGCCGGTGAAGGACATTCGGTCTGCCGCCCGTGCGCTGGAGCGTGGTGTCGTCCGCGGGCCGCGCGCCCGGCCGGGTACCGCAGGCTTGCGTCTGGCTGTCGAGGCAAGCCGGGAAGAGGTGGGCAAGGCCCACACGCCGCGCTGGAAGAAGATCCACGACGAAGACTGGGACGTCATCGGGAACCTGGTCGACCGGCTGGCCCTTGCGGTGAAGCCACTGGAAGAGCTCGCCGAGGAAAGCGGAACGATCCTGTTGACCGATCTCGCCCGGCGCCATGTCGAGGTGATCGAAGCAATCTCGATTGACCACGAAGGCTCGGTGGCGGAACTCTATTCCGGCGAGGCGGGCGAGGCTTTGGCCCAGTTCCTGACCGGGCTTCTGGAAGCAAGCTCAAGCGGTCTGGAAATTCCTCCCGGCGAATGGCCATCCGTTCTGCCCGCGCTGATGTCCGGTCAAGCTGTGCGGCGCAGGCTGCCTGGCGACCAGAGGGTACAGATCCTTGGCCCCATGGAAGCACGGCTTCAGGCCTTCGATTTCGCCATCCTGGGCGGCCTCAACGAAGGGATCTGGCCGCAGCGTACCCGGAACGACCCGTGGCTGAACCGGCCAATGAAACGCGACATGGGGCTGGAGCCGCCAGAACGCCGACTAGGTTCGGCTGCACATGATTTCGCGCAAGGCATGGGCGCGCGGCGTGTCCTTCTTTCACGTGCCGCCCGCTCCGACGGCGCGCCCACTGTTGCGTCCCGCTGGCTGCAACGTCTGACGACGCTTGCCGGGCCGGATCTGACGAAGAAGCTGGAAGCGCAAGGTCGGGTCTATTCCGCCCTGGCTGCCCAGCTTGACCGGCCGGAAGGCGCGGTACGGCCTGCGTCCCGTCCCCATCCGCGTCCTCCTCTGGCTGCGCGCCCGAAGTCGCTCTCGATCACGGAAATCGAGCGCCTCATCCGTGATCCCTATGCAATTTTCGCCCGTCATGTCCTTGAGTTGCAGCTGGTGGATCCGATTGGAGGGGAACCGGGGGCAGCCGACAAGGGCAATCTCGTTCACGACGCGCTCGCCGACTTCCTGCTGACCTGGACCGGCCCTTTTGACGACAGCGCCGTCAAGGCCCTGACGGAAATCGGTGAAGAGCTGTTCGAGCCGCTCGATGCCTTTCCGGCGATACGGGCCCTCTGGTGGCCGCGCTTCCAGAAGATTGCGGCGGGCTTCGTTGCCTATGAAGCAAGACGCTCACAACACGTCAATCAGCGGTTCCTGGAAATCGGCGGCGGTGTGGAGATAAAGCTGCCCGGCTTCGATTTCCGCCTGCGCGGCCGGGCGGACCGGATCGACCTTCTGACTGGTGGTGGGCTTTCGGTGGTCGATTACAAGACAGGCCAAGTGCCTTCGCAAAAGCAGGTCGACGCATTGCTGTCGCCGCAATTGCCTCTGGAAGCTGCGATGATCCGGCGGTTCGGGTTCAAGGATGTGCCAGCGGATGCACCGATTTCCGAGCTTTTGTATCTGCAGCTCAAAGGCGGCAGCGAACCGGTGATCGAAGCGCCGCGAAACCCCAAGGACACGGCGCTGGAAGATCTGGTGGAAGATGCCTGGAAACGGCTGGAACAGTTGATCGCCCACTATGTCAGGGAAGATATCGGCTACCTCTCCCGCGCCCGTGTCATGCGCGAACGACAGATGGGCGGTGATTACGATCATCTTGCCAGAACACAGGAATGGGCACTTGGATCGGAGGAGCCGTCATGAGCTTTCAGATCCCCGAGGTGACCAGACAGCGGCAGGATCTTGCCTCCCGCCCGCGGGCCTCTGCCTGGGTGAGTGCCAATGCCGGGTCGGGCAAGACCTTCGTGCTGTCCCGCCGTGTGGTGCGGCTGCTGCTCGACGGCACTGATCCCTCCCGCATTCTGGCCCTGACCTTCACCAAGGCGGCGGCCGCCGAAATGGCGACCCGCGTCTTCAAGATCCTCGGCGAATGGGTCACCAAGGATGATGAAGCACTCGCAGGCGAATTGCAGGACATAGAAGGCCGCAAGCCCGATGCCGCGCGTCTGGCCATGGCGCGCCGTCTGTTTGCCCGCGCGCTGGAAACGCCGGGCGGGCTGAAGATCCAGACCATCCACGGCTTCTGCGAATCTCTTTTGCACCAGTTTCCGCTGGAGGCGAATGTCGCCGGCCATTTTGCCGTGCTCGACGACCGGGTGGCGGCGGAACTCATGGCAGCTTCGCGCGCCACCGTGCTGCATGTTGCCGAGACCGAGCCGGACAGCGCTTTCGGCAGGGCGCTTGCGTCTGTCATCGATCTGATGAGCGACGGCGGCGCCCAGAAGGCGCTGGACGAATTGATCCAGAGCCGCGATGCCTTCCGCCGCTGGACGGTCGATGCCGGCGATCTGGAAACCGCTCTTGCGGAACTGGCCGAGCTTCTGGAAACCGATCCCGAGCTACGGTTGGCGGACTTCGACAAACAATTCCGAAGCGCTTGCCCGCTCGATCTGAACACCTGTCTTGCCTATGCCGAAGCCCTGCGCACCGGCACAAAGACCGATCAGGCGCGTGCGGACGATCTCGTTGCTGCGGCCAAGCTCACCGGCAGTGCCGCTTTCCGCGAAGCCTGGCAGGCGATCTTTCTGACCGCCAAGCTTGAGCCGCGCAAGTCGCTCGCCACCAAGAAGGTCGCTGAGGCGTTCCCCCAGATGCTTGAAGCGCTGGAAGCCGAACAACAGCGCCTGATGGAGCTGCTGGACCAGCGCCGCAAGGTGGCAACCTATGAGGGGACCTCCTCGCTGCTGCGACTGGCCGATGCCGTGATCGGTCACTACGAACGTGCCAAGATTGCCCGCGGCTATCTCGACTTCGAGGATCTGGTGGTCAAGACGGCAACGCTGTTGCAGAAGTCGGACGCAGCGCTCTGGGTGCAATACAAGCTTGACCAGGGGCTCGATCATATCCTCGTCGACGAAGCCCAGGACACCAGCCCGCGCCAGTGGGAGGTGGTGACCTCGCTGGCCTCGGAATTCTTCGCCGGGACCGGCGCGAGAGACAGGGTGCGCACGTTGTTTGCGGTAGGCGACGAAAAACAGTCGATCTACTCGTTCCAAGGGGCCGTCCCGGCCTATTTCGATGCCATGCGCCGGTCTTTCTCCGGCAAGGCCAAGGCGGCCGAACTGGAGTTCCATTCGGTCAATCTGCAACTTTCCTTCCGCTCCACACCGGATGTGCTGGGGGCGGTCGACAAGGTGTTCCACGACGAAAGTGCCCACAGAGGCCTTTCACAGGACGTGAAAGCACCGGTTCATGAAGCCATCCGGCGGGACCCGGGGATCGTCGATCTGTGGCCTCTGGAGGCCGAAGCCGAGATCGAGGAGCCGGACGACTGGCGGCAGCCGATTGACCATGTCGGCTCGGGCAGCCCGATGCTGAAGGTGGCAAGGCGTATCGCGGCCGAAATCGCCCAGTGGATGCGCGACGGCACGGCAGATCCCGGTGACGTGATGATCCTCGTGCGCAAGCGCGGACCTTTTGTCGAAGCGCTCAACCGCGAACTGAAGGAGCTGGACATTCCGGCTGCCGGCAGTGACCGCCTTGTGCTGACGGACCATATCGCGGTTCAGGATCTCGCTGCCCTCGGCCGCTTCCTGCTGCTGCCGGAAGACGACCTGTCGCTTGCCTGCGTGTTGAAGAGCCCCCTGTTCGACCTGACGGACGACGACCTGCTGGAGGTTGCCCGGGAAACGCCGGAAAAGGTGCGGCCCGGAACGCTGTGGCAGATGCTGGTGAAACGGTCCGACACCTCTGACAAGTGGAAGGCTGTCCGCGCAAAGCTGGAAGACTGGCGCGCACGAGCCGACTTCGTGCCGCCTTACGAATTCTATGCCCGCCTTCTGGGGGCTGATGGCGGCCGGAAGGCCTTCCGCGCCCGGCTCGGGGTGGAAGTCGACGACGTTCTGGACGAGTTCCTGGCGCTCACCATCGCCTATGAGCAATCCGGCACGCCGGGCCTGGAAGGCTTTCTTGCCTGGATGGCAGCGGCACCGACCGAGATCAAGCGCGAGCTGACCAACACCAAGGGCATGGTTCGCATCATGACCGTGCATGGATCCAAGGGGCTGGAAGCGCGGATCGTCGTCCTGGTCGATCCGGGTGCGCCCCCGGTCAGTGCGATCCACGATCCGGCCTTCCTGCCGCGCAAACGCCTGGAAAACGATCTGCTGCCTCCGGCTCTGGTCTGGCTGCCGCCCAAGGCAGACCGGACACCCTGGCACGATGCGGCGGTGGAAGCCCTGCGGGATGCGCAGGAGGAAGAGTATCGGCGCCTCTTGTATGTGGCGCTGACCCGCGCCGAAGACAGGCTGATCGTCTGCGGCTGGGAACCGAAACGCGGCGCCCACGAGAACTGCTGGTACTCCATGGTCTCGCGGGCATTGAAACCCGAGGCACGTGAGCTGACCGAAAGGGATGGGTCCGTTTCCGCCTGGCGCTGGCAGAAGGAAGGAGCCACTGCTGAGCCGGAGACAGGTGGCGCCGTGCACAGGTCTGAAGAGCCGCCCAGCGAGGAACGTCCGCTGCCGGACTGGCTCTCCACCCCTGTCCGCCCACTTCCCAAGAAGAAGCGCCTTCAGCCCTCGAGGGCTTTTGAGGCGATGGAGGAAAAGGAAGGTATCGAGCCGGTGCCTGCGGTCTCCCGTCTGCAGGCCGGCAGGGACCTCGCGTCCTGGCCGCTGGAGCGTGGTCGTTTGATTCACCGCCTTCTGGAACTGTTGCCGGACATTGCCGAAGACGAACGCATAGCCGCATCGGAGGCCTATCTGAAACAGGCCCTCAAACCGGAATTCGCGGACCGAAGTCCCCACCTTCTGCGCGAGGTGGCGGCGATCTTGGACATGCCGGAATTCGAGACCCTGTTTTGCGGTCATGCCCGCGCCGAAGTTCCGCTGGTCGGGACGATTCGGGCAAGCGATGGCACGGAAGTCGAGATCTCCGGCCAGATCGACCGGCTCGTGGTTGAGGATAACCGGGTGGTGATTGTGGATTACAAGACCAATTTCCATCCGCCGGCGACAGTTGCTGAAATCCCGCTCGAGTACCGCGCACAGCTTTGTGTTTACAGGGAAATGCTGAAGCAGATTTATCCGGGCAGGGAGATTTCCGCCCAGCTTCTGTGGACCGCGGTGCCGAGCCTGATGGAAATCCCCGAAAAGGTGCTCGAAGAAACCTTCGCCGGACTGCGTCCTGACGGCACATCGGGTTGACGGCAGGCCTTCGGCTTCCTACGTTCTTGCCAACTGACGCGCTTACATCGGGTAGGCGCGCTCCTGAGACCTACGAGATCTAGTTATGGCTACCACACAAGTTACCGACTCTTCCTTCGAAGCCGAAGTTCTGAAATCCGACGCACCGGTCGTGGTCGACTTCTGGGCCGAATGGTGCGGTCCGTGTAAGATGATTGCCCCGGCTCTTGAAGAAATCTCCGAGGAGATGGACGGCCAGGTGAAGATCACCAAGCTCAACATCGACGAGAACCAGGACATGGCCATGAAATACGGCGTCCGGTCCATTCCGATGCTGATCCTGTTCAAGGATGGTGAGCCGATGGCAACCCAGATCGGTGCCGCGCCGAAAGGCAAGCTCTCCGATTGGATCAAGAGCGCCCTTTAACAGCGACAAGAGTCTGCGGCTGACCGGCTGCGGTTCATATGAGCGCATCCGGCGGGTAAGCGAAAGCCTATCCGCCGATCCTCTTTGAAAAATCCTCAACCGGTCGTATAAGCACCCGCAAACAGTCTGAGCAAACGGATCATTCATGAGCGACGAAAACAAAACCCCGGAAGAGCAGCCGGCAGAAGCAACGCCGGAAACTGCAGCAGCGGAACAGCCGGAAGCTGTAGAGGCCGCCGGTGTAGATCCGATCGAAGTTCTGCAAGCTGAAAACGCGGAACTGAAGGACCGTGCGCTTCGTGTCATGGCGGAAATGGAAAACCTGCGCCGCCGCACGGAAAAGGAAGTCAAGGATGCCCGCCAGTACGCAGTGTCCGGCTTCGCCCGTGACATGCTGACGGTCTCCGACAACCTGCGCCGCGCGCTTGAAGCATTGCCGGAAGACGACCGCAAGAACGCCGACGCGGGTGTTGCTTCGCTGATTGAAGGCGTTGAGATGATTGAGCGCGATCTGCTCAACCAGCTTGAAAAGAACGGTGTCAAGAAGCTGGACCCAGAAGGCCAGAAGTTCGATCCGAACTTCCACCAGGCGATGTTCGAAGTGCCGAACACCGAAGTGCCGAACAACACCGTGGTACAGGTGATGCAAGCCGGCTACGTCATTGGCGAGCGCGTGCTGCGCCCGGCCATGGTCGGCGTTTCCAAGGGCGGTCCGAAGGATGTAGCAGCAACGGCGGAAGCCGGGCAGACAGTCGACAAGAACGCCTGAGGTCAACCGGCCTTATTGCTTTTGAAGGGGCTGCTTTCGTATCGTGCGGAGCAGCCCCTTTTCTTTGGGCGCACCATATCAGGCGGATCTCAAAGCCGGCCGGTCAGATCCCTTCCATGGTTTTAGCGTAATTTCTTTGTCTTCAAGGGGGCGGCGCCGATCACCGGTGCGACACGCCACGGGATGACAAAGATCCGGACCTCAGGTAATGCCTTCGAGAAGACCGTGGGGCAGGGGGACGGAATGCTGCTGCAATTGCTGGATTATCTCGGAGTGGCGGTGTTCGCCATTACCGGCGGCATCGTCGCCTCGCGCAAGCAACTGGATATCGTTGCCCTGTTGTTCTTTGCCACGCTGACAGGGATCGGTGGTGGGACCCTGCGTGACCTCCTGTTGGGCCTGCCGGTTTTCTGGGTGGAGAACGAAGCGTACCTGCTGGTGTGCTTCGTCGTCAGCGCGCTCGTCTGGTATTTCGCTGAATGGATCGAAAAGCTCAGCAAACCTTTGAGGTGGGCCGATGCTGTCGGGATCGCAGCCTATTCGGTCATGGGGGCGGCCAAAGCCTTGACGGTGGGGGACACGATCCTGGTAGCAATCCTCATGGGCGTTTCCACCGCAACCTTCGGCGGTATCCTGCGGGATACCATCGCTGATGAGCCCTCTTCCATCGTAAAGCCTGAGATCTATGTGGGCGCGGCCTTTGCAGGGGCGGGCGGCTTCGTGGTGCTGATGCAACTGGGGGCGCCGCAATTGCTTGCAGCGATCATTGCCGCAAGCTTTGCGCTGATCCTGCGCGGAGGCGCTATCCTGCGTGGCTGGACCTTGCCGGGCCATCGCTCGGGAACGGGCCCGACCAACTGATAGCTTTGGCGGAGGTGAGCGCCCCGAAACGACAAAAGCCGGTCCACGAGGAACCGGCTTTACGTTTTTTCGGATTGTGTTTGGCGTCGTCAAAAGAACGCGCCAGCCCTTCCCAGCGGGCCGTACCTGCGTGCTGGCGCAAGCCGCCAGCATGGCTTCAAGGCTTAATAGACAAGCCCGGAGCAGGCTGACACGTAGTAAATCAGCCCAAGTGCGATTGCCGGAAGGCTCGCCGAATAGGCAAGCGTCGTCAGCATGTTAAACTCCTTCAAATTCAAATTGGGAAGCGACCTCATAGTGGCCAGACCATCGTCCGGGCAACCCTCACGGGCACACTCTTTGGTGGTTTCCCACGACTGATCGTCGATATGGGTGCTTCTTGGCACAACTTCCAGTGATCACGTTCTCAAAAAAACGTGTGCTGCCAGCGCGTAATCGGCAAGGCCTGTGTGCTGGGCGGGCAGAAACAGCGTGCGCTGTCCATAGTAGCGCCGCCCGGCCTTGCTGCCCTGGGTGAGGTCCTTCAGATCAGCGGCCCATTCCAGGTCCGGTCGCGGCGGCTCGCTCAGGTCGGTGGTGAACAGCCGGGCTTCCTGCAACAGCTCCGTTGGCAACTGCGCTTCGGGATCAAGCACATCGATATGACACCCGGCGGGAGGGTCGAGATAGGTGAGGGCGTGGTAGGTGCCCGTATCGCTTTCCGGCCCGGCGATGCAGATCATGTCCGCGCCTTCCTGCGCGGCGTAGATTTCGCTGGTGACACCGACATTCACCCCCTTCAGGGCAGGCAGGGCGGCCACCCGCTTCTGTATTTCCGGTGAGACGCCTGCCAGCAGGATTGATGTCAGATTGCGCACGGCGGCGTAGCTGCTCACCAGCCGGGGCAGTCTCGGGTCGTTGCCGATGATCAGCAGCCGTGTTGTATCCTCGCGGGAGAGATAGCTTGCGCCGAGCGCATGAAGACCGGAGGTTCGCCAGACGGTGAGGCGTATCCCGTCCAGAAGGGCAATCGGTTGTCCGCCAGAGCCGGAAAACAGCAGATAGAGACTGGAGGAAAGTCCGGCCTGTTCCGGAAGATCCAGCGCCAGGGAACAGCCGATGTAACCGCGCTTGACGTCACCCTGTGCGGTGAAGTCGGTCCACGCCGGCTGTACGGTGAGCGCGCCTTGCTGGTGGTTCAGCCGGCCGATGGCCAAGGGGGATGCCTGAGGCGCGACGGTGCTGGAGCGATAGGCCCGGCGCAGCGTTTCCAGGACGGCCCTGTCTTCCAGGCAAGCATCAATCTCGTCGCTGGAGATAATACGCATGTGAGTGTCGGCCGGTCAGGCGGCGTTGCGATTGCCCGGTCCTGCCAGACCTTTGATGCCGGACGCCGGCTGGGACGAGGTGTTCAATTCCCGCAGCTGGTCGGCTTCCTTGTGCCACTTCGCGGCTTCCCGGCGCTTCACGCGGGCTTCCTTGCGCCAGCGGCCCTGCTTGGCCCATGCGCCAAGTCCGCCGATGATGATGCCGACACCCAGACTTGCGAAGATGATCCAGAACAGTGGAATGTCCGGGATCGTCAGGCGCGGGTCCTGCGGGTCGAGGGGGTTGAGCGACAGGGACACCGTATGGCGGTTTGCCACCGACAATGGGATCAGGACCACCGCGATTGCGAACAAGATCACGTTTTTGAGGAAACGGGTCACTGGGTTCTCCCGGTTTTGGCCAGATCAGACGTCGATTTTAAATGGCGTGTCGTGGCGAGCGCAATCAGTCGTCGCCGTGATCCACACCATCGTTCAACCGTATACGCATTTCCTTGCCGGTTTTGAAGAAGGGTACGAATTTTTCATCCACTTCCACCTTCTGGCCGGTGCGTGGATTGCGACCGACACGAGCGGGGCGGTTCTTGACGGAAAACGCGCCGAAGCCGCGCAATTCTACGCGGTCGCCACGCATGAGCGCCTCGGTGACCTCATCCAAGATGGCGTTGACGATGTTCTCAACGTCCCGTTGATAGAGATGCGGATTTTGTTCGGCAATATGCTGAACCAGCTCAGATTTGATCATGACGTGCCCCCTCGTTTACGGATTTTTGTCTGCCCCGCCAGAAGCCTGCCAAACGGATACGAGCCCGTCAAGCGTAAGCCCCCGTGGAATCAGCCCCTTAGCTTCACTAACCGGCTCCAGAAGAGCCGATCCGATGCCTTTTCCGAACTCTCGCGAGACTCGCGAGGAAAACGGCAGTTCTTCCAGATTATCGTTGGTGGTCCAGGTGACGATCGGAAGATCCTTCGCAACACCCTTTTCAGTTACCAGCCAGTCGATTGCTGCATCTTCGCCGCCAATGGCATCGACCAGCTTTTCCGTCTGGGCATCGTGGCCCGTCAAAATGCGGCCGTCGGCCAGTTCCTTGGCTCTGGGCAGGTCCATGGACCGCCGCTCGGCGACCAGGGACACGAACCAGTCGTAGGAGTTGTTGACCAGCTTCTGCAGCATGGCCCGCGCCTCCGGGGTTGTCTCTGAATAGAAGTCAGGCTCCGCCTTCAATGGGGCGCTCTTGACCGCATCCATCTCGACACCGACCGTTTCCATGAGTTTGCTGATATTGCCAAACTGGAACAGAACGCCGATGGAGCCGGTGATGGAATTGTATCTTGCCACGATATGATCGGATGCAAGAGCGATCATGTAGCCTGCGGAGGTGCCGATGGTCCGGATTTCGGCAACCACCGGTTTCTTCTCGGAAAGCTTGCGCAGAGCCTCGTAGAGCGCTTCGCCGCCGGTCGTGCTGCCGCCGGGGGAATTGATCGAGATCACCACACCCTTGACCGCGTCGGACTTGCCGATCTTGTCGATCATCTGCAAGGTTTTGCGGCTTTCGAGGATGACGCCTTCGATCGGAATGCGCGCGATATGTGCTGACCGTTTGGATAATTCCGAGCCGCCGGAGACGTATAGCATCCCTCCGATCAGGGCGGCGGCGATGACCACAAAGGTCGCGATCCGCCAGAAGGTAACTTTACGTCTGAGGCGCCGTCTGTCCACCAGCGCGTCAACATCTACCGACATGAATACGAAGTCCCCGACAAGAGCTTATGAAAACCAATAACATACATAGGGTGACCGTTGTAGGAAATGCAATCGTCTTAGACCACTTTGACATCACAATAAGGCAGATTCTGGCAAGCCGGCGCAGTTTCATGTTTTCTTCAACTTCAATCGACCGCTTGTCGGGGCTCGGTACGGCCATGAAATGCGGTCGGCGAAGAGCGGACACGGCGCAGGTTTTGGCTGGTCTTCGCCCTCTTGGAGCGTTTGTCTGCCGAACGCTGATGTTGCCGCTCTCTGCCACATGTTTGTGCGCTCCACGCGCTTTACAGCCAGCCGTAGCCGCAAAAAAAGCCCCGCGGCAAACCGCGGGGCTCTTGTTCAATTTAGCGTGCAGGTGCCGTTACGGCACGTGACGTCCTGCACCCTGCAGGGTCTCAGTTGATCGACGTTAGCTGGATTTCGAACGTCAGTGCCTGGCCGGCCAGCGGATGGTTGGCATCCAGAATGACTTCGTTTTCGGAAATCTCCACAACGGTCACGGTCATCATCTGGCCGTTCTCTGTCTGCGCCTGAAGCTGCAGACCAACTTCCAGCGGGATGTTGTCCGGAATGTTGCTGCGCGGAACGGCCTGGCGAGCCCCCGGATTGTGGGCGCCATAGGCGTTGTCCGGTTCGATGCGGACCGTCTTCTCGTCTCCGACCTTCATGCCCGGGATAGCCTGATCGAGGCCCGGGATGATCTGGCCGGATCCCACGGTGAATTCCAGCGGGTCGCGCCCTTCGGAGCTGTCAAAGACGGAGCCGTCGTCCAGTGTGCCTTTATAGTGAAGACGAACCGTGTCGCCGCTTTTGGCTTCGGTCATGATGCCTATCGCAATTCTGTCTATTGGGTGAGTTTTGAGGCCGCGTTTCTGTGGCGGGTGCTCGTCGTGTCCCCAAGCCTAAAGGACGGGCCGCAAAAGTAAAGGCTGGCGGTTCGATAGCTTCTGGATAGTCTTGCGTACAATTCACGCCGGAAATGGTGCAACCACGGCAGCGACCGCTTCAAACGGTGGGTCTGGTGCCGTGGTTCTACTTCGTTAGATGGTGCGGCCGCGCTTATTTCTTGCCGAAATTGGCGCCGAGCCGCATCTGGATGTAGTCATGTGCGGTCATCGGCTCATATTTGCCTTCCGGACCGCTGAGGAGGGTGTCCATGTTCGCCTGGGCGAAATAGGCCATCGAGTAGCGCGGGCCAAGATATTCGTCCGGCTTGGGCATGCGCACCCGGTGCAGGTTGGACAACAGCTTGTCGTCCGACCAGCGCATCAGCATGTCGCCGATGTTGCAGGTGATCACGCCTTCCAGCGGCGGCACGTCGGTCCAGGCAATTGCTCGGCCCTGGCTGTCCTTGCCCGGGCAAAGCTGCAGGCCGCCCTGTCCCGCCTTCTGATGCAGCAGGGTCAGACAATCGAAATCGGTATGGGCACCTGCCCGCCAGAACTTGAAATCTTCCGGCTTGGCATCTTCCATGCCCAGATAGTGGATCAACCGCAGGGTCGACTGATATTCCGGCGTCAGCGGATCGTGCCCCTCAGTGAAGAAATCCGCCGGAAACGTCAGCTTGTCGGCAAAGCAGGACAGAACCTTCATCGCCAGCGCCCAGTTGTGCCGCTCGAACGCCAGCATGGTCGCCTTGAAGCCGGAGAGCTCTTCTCCGGTCGGCCAGAGGCCCTTCATGCGCGGCAGGGTGATCTGGTAGCTTTCCTTCTGGTCGGCCGTGCCGGTGGAGGGGCGAACCTGCGCCTTGAACTCCCAGCCGGCGTTTGTGCCGGGTCGAAGGGGGTATTTTTCCTTTGTTTCGGCAGGCAGGTCGAAGAAACCGGCGGACAGCCGGAAAGCTTCGTCGATCAGGTCCTGCGGAATGCCGTGGTTGCTGAGCTGGAAAAAGCCGATCTCGGTCGCCGCGGCCCACAGATCCTCGGTGATCTCGGCCTTGCGGGAAAAAAAGTCCGACATGTCGACCTGTGGAATGGCACGGTCGACCGTTTCGCCGACGCCGCCAAAGCCTTTTTCCTTTTCCAGTTCGACGAGACCATAAGATGCAGAGGTGCTCATATTTCCGTTCTCCTTGAGAAAGAGGTCCGGGAGCAATGACCCGTGCCGAACGGCACTGACAGCTTCTACTCCACACAAGATTGCGCCTGCAGGGGGCAGGCGGTGTGCCGTCAGGCCAGGGCGGCGCGGGCCCGGTCAGGCGCCATCATGTCCTTTCTGCGTTCCATCAGTTTCCGGGTGACACGCCTGGCGTCCGCGCCGAGCCCGGCCAGATCCAATCCGGGGATCGAGCCGTCCCGGACGATCTGCCGTCCGCCAACGAAGCTGTGGCGCAGGTGTGCGGCGCCTGTCAGCATCGGCGCCAGAGCCGGGTCGTGAAGGCCCATATTGCGGGGTGCCGAAATGTCGAAAATGGCAATGTCGGCGATCATTCCGGGGCGCAGCACGCCGGTCTCTTCAAGGCCGAGCACCTTTGCGCCGCCTTCGGTTGCCCAGCTCAGCAGGGTTTCGGCACGCACGGCCTCCACGCCCTTCGTGGCTCGGTGCAGGGCGAAGGCGCTGTAAAGTGCGGCCCCCATGTCGGCCGCCTCGTTTGCGCCTGCGCCATCAACGGCCAGGGATACATGGCCGCCGGCCTCATGAAGGGCGTCAGCCGGGGCAATACCCGAGCCGAGCCGCGCATTTGCCTGCGGGCAATGCGCCATGCCGGTGCCGGTTTCCGCAAGAAGCTGCACTTCGTCGCGGTCGCATTCCACCAGATGGGCGAACCAGACATCCGGCCCGAGCCACTCCTGCCCGGCAAGCCAGTCGACCGGCCGCTTGCCGTATTTCGCCAGGGTGAAGTCGACATAGGTCCGGTTTTCCGAAAGATGCGAATGCAGGCGCAGGCCCTTGCCGCGGGCAAAGCGGGCGATGTCGGCAAGCTCACCGGCATCGACGTTGAAGGTCGGTGTGGTCGGTGCGACGGCAACCCGCCGGACGGAAGCCGTAGACGGATCATGCCAACGGTTTGCCGTGCTCTCGATGCTTGCCAGAAAGGCGTCCAGTGTCTCGCAGGGGGATGGCGGCAGGCTTGGGTCGGGAAAGGACCGGCCCTTGGTACCGCCGCCGCGCGCCAGAACGAAACGGATGCCGAGGGCTTCGGCTTCTTCAAAAAGCACGTCGGCCGGATCGTAGTCGTAACGGTCTGAAAAGACGTAGTGATGATCGCAGACTGTCGTCATTCCGGTCAGGAGCAATTCCGCCAGCCCGATCCGGACGGATACACGAAGGGTCTCCTCATCGATCAGCGGCCAATAGCTGTAGGGAACGGTCATGAGCCAGTCATCGAGCGGCGCATTCATGCCTTCCGGCACAGCCTTCAGCACCGACTGGAACAGGTGGTGATGGGTGTTCACCAGACCGGGTGTAACCACACATCCGCTCGCATCGACGAGCCGTTCGCCTTCCTGCGGCTGAAGGTGGCCGATGTCCGTAATCCGGCCGTCCTGAACCCTGACGGCACCGCTGAGGCGGGCTCCATCCCGGTTTCCGGTCAGGCCATAATCTATGTTGGTGATCAGGAAGTCGGTCATTTCTGCCCTTTCGGCAGCGACCAGGGAAAGAAGATCCGCTGCGCGACGCTGACCAACTGGAACAGGACGAGCGACATGATCACCAGGATGACCAGCCCGGCCCAGGCTTGCGGCAGCTTGAACATCGACGTGGAAAACTGGATGAAGTAGCCGATGCCCTTATCGGCCGCGACGAATTCGGAGACGACAGCGCCGATGACCGACAGCGTGATCGAAATCTTCATGCCGGAGAAGATGTAGGGCGTCGCGAAGGGTAGACGGATCTGGGTGATTTCCCGGAAGGAGGGCGCGCGCAGCGACCTGGACAGTTCGATCAGTTCCGGCGGCGTGGCAGCCAGACCCGTCGTCATTGAGACGACCAGTGGGAAGAACGAGATCATGAAGGTGATCACGACACGCGGTGCATCGCCGGTGCCCAGCACCACGATGATGATCGGTGCGACGGCGACCACCGGAACAGACTGGATGACAACCAGCAACGGATAGAACGCACCGGAAAGAAGTCTGGATTTGGCAAGGCCGACGGCAATCGGAAGCGAGATGACAAACGAAACCGCATAGCCGATGAGGGCGACCCGCAGCGTGGCCCAGACATGCTCCATCCAGCGCCCCGCCGAAACACTTTCAAAGCCACCCAGAATGCGGGACGGGGCCGGCAGCACGAAGGAGGGAACGGCAAACAGCCGTGTTCCGGCCTCCCAGACAATCAGGATCAGGAGAAAGGTGATCAGGGGAAGCACGGCCGGCATGCGGAGCAGCTTTTCGGAGATCGGCACTCGCTGCACCCGACGGTCCTGCGTTGAGGTGGTCTTGGCCATGGCGGGGTCTTGCGTCTCGCTGGCAGTCATCAGGCGGCTTCCTTCCGGATGAGGAGCGAACGGAGTTCAGCCGAAAAATCCTGCATCTCTGGTGTCCTCAACGCGCTTTCGTCCCGTGGGCGGGCGGTCGGCACCTGAAGGTCCGCGATGATCCGCCCGGGACGCTCGCTCAGCACCAGGATCCTGTCTGCCAGCAGCGCGGCTTCCGGAATCGAGTGCGTGATAAAGAGCACGGTCTTCGGGCTTGCCTGCCACAGCCGCAGAAGCTCTATGCCCATGGCATCGCGGGTCAGGGCATCAAGCGCTGAAAACGGCTCATCCATAAGCAGAATGTCCGGATTGAGAAACAGCGCCCGGGCAATGCCGACCCGCTGCTGCATGCCGCCGGAAAGTTCCGACGGCAGGCGCTTTTCGAAGCCTTTCAGGCCGACAGTTTCAATGATCGCGCGCGCCTGGGCGCGGTCTTCGTTCGTCACCCGGCCGTATTTGTGGCGCACCGGGAAGACGACGTTGTCCTCGATGTTGGCCCAGGGCAGCAATGTCGGTTTCTGAAACACGATGCCGACATCGTCCCTTGGCATCGTCACTTCCTTGCCGAAGACGCTCACCGTTCCCTTGGAAGGTTTCATCAGACCGGCGGTCAGCCTCAGCAAGGTCGATTTTCCGCATCCGGATGGGCCGAGCACCGCAACAAACTCATGCTGTGCGATGGTGACGGTAACCCCGTCCAGGGCGGTAACGGACCCCGAGCCGGTCAGAAAAGTCTGACCGACCGAGGAAAAGCTGATCGCGTTGCTGGTGAGCGCCACTTGAGGGTTACTCCGCAGCCGGCAGGAACGAGCGGTTGACGGCGTCTTCAGGCTTCAGGGAGGCCGGGTCCAGAGCCTGCGCTGCGGCCACGCGGGACCATGTTGCCGCCAGCCGGTCAGCGTCGATGGTGCCGAGCGGGAATTTCTCCGTGACCTCGTTGAAGGCGAGCTTGGACGCATCCAGCCAGGACCCTTTGACGTCTTCCGCCGAAAGCTCGGGCACCTGAGCGGCAACAGCCGCTGCTGCCTTGTCCGGGTTTGCGTAGGCAAATTCGAGAGACTTCTTGAAGGCCGCCACGAAGCGCTTGGCAACGTCCGGGCGTTCTTCAAGGAACTTGTCACTGGCAACAAGCGATGCGGAATAAAGCTCAAGCCCTGCATCTGCCCAGGGCAGCACAACCAGTTCCTTGCCGGCGTCCGCCGCCTGGCCGGAGTAGCGCGACACATCGGTCAACCAGGCGATGATTGCGTCCGATTGGCCGGTCATCAGCAACGGCCCCAGCGCGCCGGGGTCGGATTTGGTCAGGGTGATATCTTCTTCCGTCAATCCGTTGTCGGCCAGAACCAGCGGCAGGAAGACGTTGGAGGAGGTAAAGGGCGAGGTCGCGATCTTCTTGCCTTTGACATCCTTGATCGACGTGATGCCGGTGTCCTTGGTCGTGTAGAAAGCGTGCGGCCCCATGTTGAAGATGCTCATGACAGCCGTCACCGGCACACCTTCGGTCGCCTTGGCTGCCATCAGGGCGCCCATGCCGGCGGACCCGATGTCCGATGCGCCCGTGGCGATCTTCGTGATGGCTTCCGAGGACCCGCGCCCAGGTTCGATCTTGACCTCAAGCCCGGCGTCTTCGCAGAAGCCTTCCTCAATGCAGACATAGATCGGTGCCTTGTCGCCGCCGGGCAACCAGTCGAGCTGATAGGTCACGAGATCGGCCGCAGCCGCCGGAAACGACCCAACCATTGCCGCCATGGCAACAACCAACGACTTACCGTCAAACATGCGCATCGGCACACCCTTTCGCTGTATTTTCTCTGGAAGGTTTTCGAGTGGCGGGAGCGTTTTGTTGTCTCTGGCCGGCATCGTCATCTCCTGCTTCTGGATGCAGGGCATCTTTGCCCTGAGCATCGTCGAAAACCTGAAAGATGAGCAATGTCGGAGCCGCTGGGCTCCACCGCTTCTACTCGTCACTTACGGGAAACCCGCGCGCGATTTTTGTCAAGAAAGCTCCAAGATGAAACGACAAGAAACGTGCCGGCCAGTACAATATTTCAGCATTTGCCTTTTAAATCGCCAGTCTTTTGATCGTTTGCTATTCAATCCGATTGGCTGTTTTCAAGGTCTTGCAGCGTGAACGGGATCGTGCTCCCTTCGACTGGAAGAAATCAAAGGAGCCATGCGTGACCGATACTCCAGACGACAAAGATATCGCGCTTTTGCGCCGGGCTTTCGAAATCGCGCGTCAGGCGCGGGAAACGGGCGATCATCCCTTTGGATGTCTGCTGGCGGGGCCTGACGGCGAGGTTCTGATGGAGCAGGGAAACGGCTATTCGGCCGAAGGGCAGGACATGACGGCGCACGCCGAAAGGCTGCTGGCAACACGGGCCAGCAAGCGCTGGCGGCCGGACTTCCTGGCAGGTTGCACCATGTACACTTCGGCGGAGCCCTGTGCCATGTGTTCGGGTGCTGTCTACTGGGCGGGCATCGGCCGGGTCGTCTTCGGCCAGACGGAAAAGGCTCTCAAGGAACAGACCGGCGACCACGAGGAAAACCCGACGCTTGATCTGCCTTGCAGGACGGTGTTTGCCGCAGGCCAGCGCAATGTGGAGGTTGTCGGGCCGCTTCTGGAAGAGGAAGCGGCGAGCCTGCAGGCAGATTTCTGGGCAGAGAAATAGGCTCTGCCGATTTCCGGCCTTTTGCCGGCCGGAGAGGGGAGGGGTACAGGCCGCTCAAGTCTTTTCAGCGGCCTTTGACGCGGAGCGCAGAGGTGCACGGCTGAGGCCATTGACTGCTTCTGTTGCCTTGTGCAGCAGCCGCATGAAGTCTTCGGCCTCTTGCCGGTCAAGCCCGCTCAGCATCACGTCCTGTGCCTTGTCCACCGCGGGTCTAAGCCGTGTCAGCGCCTCGTTACCCGTGTCGGTCATATGCAGCACCTTTGCCCGTCTGTCTTTTTCGCTCACCGCGCGTGACAGAAACCCTTTTTGAACCAACCGGTCGACCACACCGGCAATGGTGGTCCGGTCATAGGCAATCAGCCCCGCCAGCGTGATCTGGTCGATGCCCGGATTTTCAGACACCCGCACCAACGCCGCAAATTGCACCGGCGTCATGTCGAACCCGACAGCTTCCACCTCCGCGTGAAAGACCGCCACTGCGATCTGCTGCAGGCGGCGGATCAGGTGTCCTGGCATCTGGTCAAGGTCGTGCATCGCTGTCTCCAGGCAGTCAGAGAAAAAGGGAGTATGCTGATTAAAATTGACAGCATGCTGATTATCAGTATGCTTTCTAATTAATCGGTTGTCGATGTTTGTTTGGGCATCGCAGCGGGATTGTCAAATGCGAAAGACCCGCATGTCCGGCAATGAAGGTCGAGCCTGAACACGGACGTTCCTGCATGGCCCCGAAAGACCCGAGCAGGGGCGGATCAGCAGGCGGGTAGCGATAGCCGGACAGGCAGATACGGCGGAGGAGACGGTTTCATGCAATTTCATCTCGAAGGGTTCAAAACCGGCGATCCGGTCATTCAACAGCCGAATCCGGACGCCTCTGCCCTCGCTGATAGCGACAGCCTGCCCGAAGAGGTTGATGTGCTGATCGTCGGCTGTGGCCCTGCAGGGCTGACGCTTGCCGCTCAACTGGCAGCTTTCCCGGAGATCCGGACGCGGATCGTGGAACAGAAATCCGGCCCGTTGCAGCTCGGCCAGGCGGATGGGGTTGCCTGCCGGACAATGGAAATGTTCGAGGCCTTCGGTTTCGCCGAGCGGCTGGAAAAGGAAGCTTACTGGGTCAACGAGACGACCTTCTGGAAACCGGACCCGGTCACACTGGGCAAGATTGCCCGCAGTGGTCGTGTTCAGGATGTCGAGGACGGGCTGTCCGAATTTCCGCATGTCATACTGAACCAGGCGCGAGTGCATGATTTTTATCTCGAGATCATGCGCAATTCTGCCAATCGGCTGGAACCCAATTATTCCCGAAAGCTCGTCCATCTTGAAGTGTCAAATGAGGCGGGCCTGGAGCGGCCGGTGACGGTCCATCTGGAACGGACAGACGGCGGGCACGAAGGCGAGACGGAAACAGTGCGCGCCAAATATGTGGTTGGCTGCGATGGCGCCCGCAGTTCCGTGCGCAAGGCACTCGGCCGTGAGTTGAAGGGCGATAGCGCCAATCAGGCGTGGGGCGTCATGGATGTTCTGGCGGTCACGGACTTTCCCGACATCCGCTTCAAGTCATTGGTGCAGTCGGCCGGCGAAGGCAGTATCCTGATCATTCCACGCGAAGGTGGATATCTGGTCCGCATCTATGTGGAACTCGACAAGCTGCGTCCGGACGAGCGGATCGCGAACCGGAACATCACGGTCGAGCATCTGATTGCCGCCGCCGGTCGCATTCTTCAGCCATATTCCCTCGATGTGAAAGAGGTCGCCTGGTGGTCGGTCTACGAGATCGGCCAGCGGCTTTGCGACAAGTTCGACGATGTTCCGGCAGACGACGCGTCGGGCCGCCTGCCTCACGTTTTCATCGCAGGCGATGCCTGTCACACGCACAGCCCCAAAGCCGGACAGGGCATGAATGTCTCCATGCAGGATACGTTCAACCTCGGCTGGAAACTCGCGCACGTGCTGAAAGGATTAAGTGAACCGGATCTGCTGGCGAGCTATTCGGCCGAACGCCAGGCGATCGCTCAGAACCTGATCGACTTCGACCGGGAATGGGCAAAGCTCGTCAGCGCGCCGGTAAAGTCGGACAGCAATCCGGATGGTGTGGATCCGGCGGCAGTGCAGAAATACTTCGTGCAGCATGGGCGCTACACCGCTGGAACAGCCTCACGCTACGTGCCCTCCGTCCTCACCGGCGACGGCACGCATCAGCACCTGGCTGAAGGCTTTCAGATCGGCATGCGGTTTCATTCTGCCCCCGTCATCCGTCTCGCCGATGCCAGGCCGTTGCAGCTGGGGCATGTGAACAAGGCTGATGGCCGTTGGCGCATCTTCGCCTTTGCCGACAGAAGCGACCCGGCGGCGGAAACCTCGGCCATCCGCCGTCTGTGCGATTTCCTGCAAAATGACCCGTCCTCGCCAGTGTTGCGACACACACCTGAAGGCGAGGATATCGACGCGATCATCGATCTGCGCGCGGTTTTTCAGCAAGACCACCGCGGCCTGAGGCTCACGGCTATGCCTTCAATGCTTCTGCCTGCAAAAGGGCGCTACGGATTGAGGGACTATGAGAAGATGTTCTGCCCGGATCTCAAAAGCGGCAGCGATATTTTCGATATGCGGGGCATCGACCGGGACAAAGGCTGTGTGGTGATCGTCCGGCCGGATCAAGCCGTTGCCGAGGTGTTGCCTCTGGAGGCCTGCGAAGCTCTGTCCAGCTACTTCAGTCGCATTCTCAAACGCAGAGCGTGAGGTCGAGCTTCGATAAGTCTTGTTTAAAAATAACTCTGCGTTAAATATCGGATAAAACGTAGAAAAATTTTATCACAATCAAAAATACAACTAAAAAATGTAAAACCTAATAAAATCTCTTATTGAGAGAATCGCGCGTCTACTCCCCTTTTTGGGGAGGCGCGGGAATGGGGTCCCAGGACATCGACAAAGACCGGGGAGATCGGCTGACGCAGGCAATGCGCAGCCGCGGTCACCGGAAAGCCATGGCTCTGGCAGCGGAGCTGAACATTTCTCCTGCAGCCATTACCAAATGGAAGCAGGGGCATGCAATGTCGATAGAGAACGCGTGCAATCTGGCAAATTCGCTCGATATTTCATTGGATTGGCTTTTGCTTGGCCGCAACGGACCTGATTGGCTGTTGCCGAACACCATGAGCAGGCAAGAGCTGGAACTGATTGAAAAGCTGCGGGCCCGGCCAACCCGGGTCGTGAAAGTTCTGCTCAGTCTTGTCACCGAGATCCCTGAGCGAATTTAGCGGGAACAGTGGCCAAAAAGCAACCACAGGTAAATATCAAGAAGATTGTATAAACCGCCAGTAAACAACTAAAGATAGAAAATTTTTGAAATTCGCGGAAGATGGTCTTCGAGGGCGATGCATATGAACAAAGTGTTCCTGAAAAATAATTCTGAGTACGGAAAGTCATTTGCGGCCCTTTTTAAGATAAAATATGGAGACCGAGAAAATGTCTACGCTTTTGACAATCAATGTAAAGAACCTGGAAAACGCCACCCAGGGATTTTATTTTTTCCAGCAGCCGGCGATCTATACCGGGGGTGGTCAGGTTTACAGCAACAGCCTGTATTCCCAGAGCCTTGGCAACTACGCTCAAACCGGGTCGATCCTGACGTTCCAGGTCAACATGCAATATTACGCCGGTATTCAGGAGGCGCACAGCACACCGAAGGTCGGTCAGTCGTCCGGGTTTTCTTCTGCCAGTCGGGCAATCGACCTTGCTCCCGCGTCTGGGACGGCAAACGACTGGGTCACGGCGTCCGTGAACCCGCTCGGTCTCACCCAGCCCACCTCCGGCAACGGTGTGCAGCCCGGGGCCTTCCGCATCACCACGCCGACCTATTCGCCGCCGGCGATCTACAACGTCGGCTCCGCGGTGGAAGTGAACGGTGGCATCACGCTGTCCAACTTCGTGGTTGCCAACCCGAACAACAACACGGACTGTCAGCCGATCCTGAAATACTACGTTCAGACCGGCGACTACACGCCGGGCACCGTGATGAATTTCACGGCTTCGAGCGTGGATGCAGCCGTCTGCGATTTCACCGGTGGTCATTCGATCATTGACGTCACGCTGAATGCCGACGGCACCTGGAATACATCCATCGTCAAGTAACGACGGATCCTTTCAAGGTCCTTCAGCCTGTGAGCAGGTCTTTCGCCATCCGGCCTGCTCACACCCCGCCATGGCTGGCAGCACGGGACTTTCCTTGTGCGATTGCCTCACCATGGTTCCGGCCTTCCCGTCACGGCGGTCGAGACCTGTCGGCGCGGAAGCAAACGAAGGCGCTGACCCATGACCTCTCAGCACCAGATCATTATTAAGAACCTGTCGAAACAGACGATCAGTTTCTATGCGTTTCAGCAGCAGGCCGGTTTCACCAATTCCGGTGCGAAGCTGACGGTGCAATCGAGCAGTCTGGCGACGGGGGCACTGGCATCGTATGCCACTTCCGGGTCGCAGCTCACTTTCGGATT
Source organism: Stappia sp. BW2 (assembly GCF_008107695.1). Taxonomy (GTDB): domain Bacteria; phylum Pseudomonadota; class Alphaproteobacteria; order Rhizobiales; family Stappiaceae; genus Roseibium. The sequence continues at coordinate 365,467 of NZ_VIRG01000036.1, forward strand.
CGATACCCAGGTTTATGCGGGGGCGATTGAGCCGAACACCCAGGCCGCTGTGGCCAATTTCAGTGTGCGACTTTCGTTTTCAACCAACGAGATGGTGGTCAGCCAAACCTCGGCCATTCAACCAGTCGACCTGACGCCGGCATCCGGCCAGAGCAACAATCATACGGTCCTGTCGCTCAACCCGCTTGGGCTGTCGGCGGCCAGCTATCAGACCGGGCCGCTGCCCGGAAGCTTCGGTATCCAGGTGCCGGCCTTTACTCCGGCGCCAACGCCGAACCTCTACTGTGGTAGCGCAGCCATCAATCAGAACGGCGGTGTCACCCTGTCGAGTTTCGTTGCGCCGCAGCCGAACAGCGATCTCGAGTGCGCTCCGCTCCCGGTCTACTTCGTCAAGGTCGGGTCCCACGCCGTGGGCGAGATCATCACCTACGACACGTCGCAAGCTGCCAAATGCGATTTCTCGCAAGGCTATTCGGTCTTCAGCGTTGCCTACAACGCAGACGGAACCTTCACGACAAAAGGGAGGTAGACATCAAGCAGCACCGGAAACTTGAAATATCTCTGTCTTTCAATGTGTTACTGAAAGGAAATGCCATGTTTTCCATTCCCTTGGCCGATGCACCCCGTCCGGTTCACAAGGCACGCAGGTCTCTCCTGGCCTTTGCAGCCGTAGCCTTCTGCAGCCTTGCTGCCGCGCAAACGGCGCAGGCGCAACTGGCCTTCTCGCCGGATTGCCGGAACCACCAGCAAATCCAGGTGAACCCGCCCAAAAATGCAATCCTGTTTTCGAAACATCCGGTGCCGCATCCCGCTGGAACCGCCACTGTGTTCGCGATCAATGGTCTGAACAACTATGTCGTCCCCGCGGGCGTGAACTCCTGCGTAGTCGCCGCACCCGATCCTGACGACAACTATTGCTTCCAGGCCCGCAGCGACGGGACCATCCTTCAGGTCGGTTTCCAGGCCATCACCAACCCGGGCGGGCTGCCAGCCTGTCAGTAATGCCCGCCTGATATCCAGCGCGGTCACGCGCCAATTGCCCTTTGGTATCCGTCACAAGGGGCAGCTTTTCCTGAAACAGCAGAGGAAAGAAGAGCCATGCCTTATATTTTGAAATCCTATGAAACCGGGGCAACCCTGTCCCAGACCACTGACGCACCTCAGGCAACAGGGGGGTTCGAGGAATATGCGCAGGCTGGATGGGTGCCTGCCGCGGCAGGTCTCGGGCTCACACGGGGCGGTGTCTACCGGTTGGATGATCCGATGCCGGGCGGCGTCAAGCGCAAGATAAAGGTGGTTGCGATTGGGGCCGGTTTGAATGCGTTCACCTATGTCCGTGACGGTGTCGCCTGATTGCAGATGGCTGGCCGGGCGCTAATGCAGATGACACGATTGTCTTCCAACACATTGTGCAGCTCATGCCGGTCGAACATGCTTTGGCGCCGGGGAGCTGAAGAACCGGAGGCGATTAACCACCGTAATTACTGCATTCCCCAAATGGGGGTATCGCAACGGCACGTTGATCGTACTGAGCCTGAGGCAGTGCAATAACAAAAGGCCCGGCATTGCTGCCGGGCCTTTCGCTTTCGGTTCTCGTGAGAGAAACGGAAATTTTAGTCGTCGGACTGCTGCTTCAGAGCCGCGCCCAGGATGTCGCCGAGAGACGCACCGCTGTCGGAAGAGCCGTACTGAGCGACAGCTTCCTTCTCTTCTGCGATCTCGAGAGCCTTGATCGACACGGTGACCCGGCGGGTCTTCTTGTCGAACTGGGTGATGCGGGCATCGAACTTGTCGCCAACGGAATACCGCTCCGGACGCTGTTCTTCGCGGTCGCGGGACAGGTCGGCGCGACGGATGAAGGCGGTCAGGTCGCTGTCTGCGATCTTGACGTCCAGGCCACCGTCCTTGATTTCGACGACTTCACAGGTCACGACGGAGTTCTTGCGCAGTTCGCCAGCTGCACCCGATTCCATCGGATCGCCGGAAAGCTGCTTGATGCCGAGGGAGATACGCTCCTTGTCGACGTCCACATCCAGAACGACGGCCTTGACCATGTCGCCCTTCTTGAACTCTTCGATGACCTGTTCGCCCGGACGGTTCCAGTCGAGGTCGGACAGGTGGACCATGCCGTCCACGTCGCCGTCGAGGCCGATGAACAGGCCGAATTCGGTCTTGTTCTTGACTTCGCCTTCGACTTCGGTGCCGATCGGGAACTGTTCAGCAAATGCATCCCACGGGTTCTGCAGGGTCTGCTTGAGGCCCAGGGAGATGCGGCGCTTGACCGGATCGACTTCCAGGATCATCACTTCGACTTCCTGAGAAGTGGAAACGATCTTGCCCGGATGGACGTTCTTCTTGGTCCAGGACATTTCGGAAACGTGGATCAGGCCTTCGATGCCCGGCTCCAGTTCCACGAATGCACCGTAGTCGGTGATGTTGGTCACGCGGCCGGTGAACTTGGCTTCGATCGGGTACTTGGCTTCGATGCCATCCCACGGATCGGTTTCAAGCTGCTTCATGCCGAGGCTGATGCGGTGCGTTTCCTGGTTGACGCGGATGATCTGCACCTTGACGGTCTGGCCGATGGTGAGAACTTCCGACGGATGGTTGATGCGGCGCCACGCAATGTCGGTGACGTGCAGCAGGCCATCGATACCGCCGAGGTCGACGAACGCACCGTAATCGGTGATGTTCTTGACCACACCTTCCACGGTATGACCTTCTTCCAGGCTCTGGACCAGTTCCGAACGCTGTTCGGCGCGGGTTTCTTCCAGAACGACACGGCGGGACACGACGATGTTGCCGCGGCGCTTGTCCATCTTCAGGATCTGGAACGGCTGCGGAGTGTGCATCAGCGGGGTCACGTCGCGAACCGGACGGATATCGACCTGCGAACGCGGCAGGAAGGCAACGGCGCCATCCAGATCGACGGTGAAGCCACCCTTGACCTGGTTGAAGATCTGGCCGGTGACCTTTTCGTTGGCTTCGAAAGCAACTTCCAGGCGGACCCAGCTTTCTTCGCGGCGAGCTTTTTCGCGCGACAGAACAGCTTCGCCAAGAGCGTTTTCAACGCGCTCCAGGTAAACCTCGACTTCGTCGCCGACCTTCATTTCGCCGTCACGGCCTTTTGCGCCGAATTCCTTCAGCGGCACGCGGCCTTCGACCTTCAGACCGACGTCGATGACAGCCAGGTCTTTTTCGATCGCAACGACGGTGCCTTTTACGACGGCACCTTCATACAGGTCGTTCTGAACGAAAGACTCTTCGAGAAGAGCGGAGAAATCCTCCATGGAGGGATTGTAATCAGACATATATGCTCCTGGCGCCTTTAGGCGCGCCGCCGGCGGGTTGGTGTTGCACTCCGGATCTGTCCTTCTCCCGGGATCGCGGTTTCCGCTGATCCTGCCGCTTTTTTAAAGCGGGCCGGCGGGGCGAGAGGCGGAAAATCCGGTCTCGTCACAGGTCGCCGCAACGGGCGCCCTGCCGAAATTCTCTGGTCGTTCCATAAAAGAACTGATGGCCTGCGGCCACATGTGTTCCGGATGCACAAACAGGGGCGCACCGGTGGTGAACCCCTTGTCCTTATCAGGCATTCCTGGCGCGAGACACAATATCCACAGCCGCCTGGAACGCGGTCTCTATATCCATTTCTGTCGTATCAAGCAAGACCGCATCGTCCGCCTGGCGCATCGGAGCCACAGTTCGCTTGGAATCGCGCTCGTCCCGGCGCTTGAGATCTTCCAGAACGGCGGCATATTGCGCGTCCTGCCCCTTGGAGACCATCTCGTCGGTCCGGCGCTTCGCGCGGGCCTCTGGAGAGGCGGTCACGAACAGCTTCACCGTTGCATCGGGGCACACCACGGTGCCGATGTCGCGCCCGTCGAGAACAGCTCCTGGAGGTGTCTGCGCGAAACGGCGCTGAAGCTGCACCAGCTCGTCGCGAAGGCCGCCAAGCACAGCGATGCGCGATGCCGCCTCGCCGATTTCATGTGCCGACAGGACAGACTTGTCCATCTGGGCGAGATCGAGATTATGGGCAATCTCGATGGCAACGCCCTCGTCGCCAAGTGGCAGACCATTGGCCAGAAGCGCGGCCGCGACGGCGCGATAGGTCAGCCCGGTGTCCAGATGGCGCAGTCCGAAATGGTCGGCCAGCCGGCGGGAAAGCGTGCCCTTGCCGGATGCGGCCGGCCCGTCGATTGCGATGATCATGCGGCCTCGCTGGTGTTTGCGGTAATCTGAGCGCCAAGGCCGTCGAAGAGGCTCGTGAACGTCGGGAAGCTGGTCGCGATTACGGCACCGTCGTCCACCGTCACCGGCTTGTGGGCGGCCATGCCCAGCACCAGGAAGGACATGGCGATGCGGTGGTCGAGGTGGGTCACCACTGTGCCGCCGCCGATGGCATCGGCTCCGCCGGTCACGGTCAGTGTGTCTTCGGTTTCAACACACGGAATGCCGTTGGCTTCCAGTCCGCGGGCGACGGCGGCCAGACGGTCGGATTCCTTCACGCGCAGTTCCTCAAGGCCGGGCATGAAGGTTTCGCCCTCGGCAAAGGCAGCGGCCACGGCCAGCACCGGATACTCGTCGATCATCGACGGCGCGCGGTCGGCCGGCACGGTGATGCCTTTCAGCTTGCTGGCCTTGACGTGGAGGTCGCCCACTTCCTCGCCGCCTGTTTCGCGCCGGTTGACGATCGAAATATCGCCGCCCATTTCGATCAGGGTGGTGATCAGGCCGGTGCGGTGCTCGTTCAGAAGAACGTTTTCGATGATGACGTCCGAACCCGGCACGATCAGCGCAGCAACCAGCGGGAAGCCTGCGGAGGAGGGGTCGCCGGGCACGTCGATGTCCTGCGGCTTCAGTTCCGGTTGGCCCTGAAGCTTGATTACGCGCTCGCCGGCCTCGTTCAAGTTCACGGAGATGTCGGCGCCGAACCCCTTCAGCATCTTTTCCGTGTGATCGCGGGTCGGGATCGGCTCGATCACCGTGGTCTCTCCCGCGGCATTGAGGCCCGCCAGCAGAACCGCGGACTTGACCTGTGCCGACGGCATCGGCACCCGATAGGTGATCGGCAGTGCCTGTTCCGCGCCGCGGATGGAGGCCGGCAGGCGGTCGCCGTCGCGGGCAATCACGTTGGTACCCATGTCGCGCAGCGGGTTGAGCACGCGGCCCATCGGCCGTTTGGACAGGGACGCATCGCCCACAAACGTGGCGGCGATGTTGTGGCTGCCGAAAATACCCATGGTCAGGCGCACGCCGGTGCCGGCATTGCCGAAATCGATGACATGTTCCGGCTCCAGCAGGCTGCCGAGGCCGATACCGTCCACGGTATAGCTGCCGTCTTCGAGTTTGGTGATGGTCGCGCCGACGGCGCGCATGGCATCGGCCGTCGCCAGCACATCTTCCGATTCAAGCAGACCCTTCACGGTGGTCCGGCCAACGGCAAGCGCGCCGAACATCAGGGATCTGTGCGAGATGGACTTGTCGCCAGGCACGCGGATTGTGCCGGTCAAGGGGCTACCCAGGCTGGATGTCAGTGGCTTGGGCGCAGAATCGTGTGACATTTTCAATGTCCGCAAATTGGATCGGTTGTCAAAAGGTGACACGTCCTATCATGTGGATGCGCCTGCGTCATCCGTTCAGACCGCCCTATTCTCAACTTCGCGGAATTTCCCGGTAATGGCCGAATGGCAACGGATTCAACCCGGTGCCGGTCCGCAGCTCGTGTGGGTAACGCAGTCAGGCGCTTGAAATTTGAGTCACAACGTGCAGAACAATAATTCGAAGAATGTTTTTTCGATTGATTTGCCTTTGACACCGGAACGGCTTGACGCTATGGGGCGGCCCACGAATTCAAGTCGATTACATAACGAAGAAGGGTGAGCACTGTGGCAAAACCTGAACTTGGCACAAAGCGGCTTTGCCCGAGCTGCGGCGCCAAATACTACGATCTCAACCGTTCCCCGATCTCCTGCCCCAAATGCGGCACGGTGTTCGAGGCGGTCATGACCTCCCGTGCTGCGAAAGCTGCGAAGGTCGAAGAGACGCCGGAAGACGATGACGATGAGGAAGACGTCGCTGCTCCGGAAATCGTGACCTTGGAAGAGGCCGATGCGGAAGCAGAAGGCGGCGACGATGATGTGCCGGATCTGGAAGATGCGGACGTCGATATCGAGGATGAAGAAAGTAGCGACGACGACGTCTTCATCGACGATGAGGACGAAGACGAAGAATCCGTTCCGGGTATCCGCGTCGAAATCGACGAAGATACGGATCGCTAAGCTATTGCCCGGACAGGCTTTTCTGCCCGTCCGGGCTTTTCCACAAGCGGCGGAAAAGATCCTGGTATTTTCTGCTTGATCTTGTGTGGAGGTGTGACTATAACCCGCCTCCATCGACGCCGGACACCCAAGCCGGTGCGCATATGGAACATGGGGCCATAGCTCAGTTGGGAGAGCGCTACAATGGCATTGTAGAGGTCAGGGGTTCGATTCCCCTTGGCTCCACCATTCCTCTTTCGGACAGCTCCAGATAAATCTGCCTTATCCGCCAGAAGCATTGCCTCTGAGCTATTAGCCTATGCTGAACCGGCCTTTCTCTGCGACAGGGGCGAGCAACGGCAGAGCGGGGCGAAGCTGCCTCGGAACCGTAAGAAACTTCATCCGAAAGTCTTGCCCAGCATCCACGTCACCGCGATCACGAGTGCGAGGGCCATCGCACGGTTGAACAAACGCATCCGGTTGGGCGTGATTTGAGCGCCGCCCCAGGCCCACATGGCCAGAGATGCCCAACAGATTGCGCCGAAGAGCGCGGCGAACACTGCCAGTCCTGTGACGGGGTCGGCCAGCGGCAGCACAAAAGCCGAAAGCGACGAGACCACCGCAAGCCACGCTTTCGGGTTTAACCCCTGAACCAGCACCCCTGACCAGAAGCCTGGCGTACGGAGGAAGTTCGGGCGGTCTGTTACCCCGTCGTCGCGGAGGAGGCCCACTGCCATCCAGATCAGATAGGTGCTGCCGATCACGATCATCGGAACTTGCAAAGCCGTGATCGACTCCGCCCCGCCGAGGAGGCCCGCGCCGCAGGCAAGGAGAATGAAGAGAAAACTCGCAGTGGCGCCAGTGACAAATATCAGAGCCTGCCCCATCCCATAGCGCGCGCCGGTCATCGCTCCGATGATGTTGACCGGTCCGGGCGTTGCCGATGCAGCGACGGCAAAGCCTGACATGGCCACAATTGTTTCCAACGTAGGCATGGGTCAGCGCAACAGGGGCAGGCGGCCACAAATGCGATCGACCTTCTTTCTGGGTCCTCCAAGCAGGATCGCTTGCGGCGCATGGTCGGAGATTGGCCTGGACGCGATCCGGGCCGTGTAATCGGCATAGTCCTTCGCCTCGAAAGCGTCGCGCATGTAAGCCAACCGGATCGGTAGGTCCTCTGCGGCGAAGAACAGCGCAGGCAGATCGTCGGCAGGCGCACCCAGGACCGGAAGCGCTGTGTTGGTGATACCGGGAAGGCAAACGCCGTCGTGGGTTGGCGTCTCGGCTCCGATGAGGTCCGGGCGAAGATGCCCAAGGCTCATCCCCAGAACAGCGGCGAAATTGGCTTTCACTCCGAGGGGGAGTTCCTGGGACAAAATGATAACAGGTTTGAATGACATGAACGCGCTCCTTTCGGAACGCTATTGGCATGGACGGATCCGGGAGCGATTGGACAAAAGTGAACCGTCAGTGCCGTTTCAGCGCGCCGGGTGTCACGCCATAATGGCGGCGAAACTGCCGGATCAAATGGGCCTGATCACAGAACCCCGCTTCGTGGGCAGCCTCAGCGGCAGGAACGCCATTCAGTAACAACCGTTGCGCATGATCCACACGGGCCTGGACGATCAGGGCGTGCGGCGTCATGCCGGTGGCGCGTCGGACACTTCGGATCAGATACGACACGCTGAGATTGGCTTCGGCCGCCAGATCATCAAGGGTCAGAGGCTCGCCGGACTCGACCGCCGCCATCACTCGCGCCCGCACCAGACCGACTGCCGCAGGTTCGCGGCCGGCGGCACGCAGGTCCGCTCTGCCATAGCGAGTGAACGCGACGGAGAGAACATCGTGAACAGCCTCTTCCACTGCCAGGGTCCGGTCAGCCGACGCGGGCATGTTCAGAAAACGGGCAAGGCCACCGAGCGCTCGTGCCAGCCGAAGGCCGCGATCCCGGGGAGCGACCTGGTTGAAGCCGCGCAGCTCTTTCAGGTCGAGGATCGCGCGAACCGCCTGTTCGGACGCATAGAGCATATTGTAACGCACGTGGTTGGTCGCGGCATGCCCGGTATGGGGCTCCTCGGGATTCATGAGCGAAAGCGACCCCGCAGGAAGCGTCATGCTCTCTCCGCGGCAAATGTAACCGCCGGCACCAGCGGCGATGGCGCCTATGGCAAATCCTTCGTGCGCGTGCCGGGTGAAGGTCTGCCGACTGAACGAAGCCTCGAAGAGCTGAACCCCGTGATGCCAGTCGAGATGGTGATAGCGATTGCCCTGCATCTCAGGAAAATAGCATCGTGGAATTGTCTTGGTAAGGTCTTGGATGGGCTCTTTCCACCCGTTTGCAGCGCGCTGTTTGAACGGCAGCTTCGGGTGCTGCCGAAACCCATGAAAGACAAATCTCACTGACAATAAGACGACATCACAGCTCGGCCTTGCGCGCGTGCTGACACCGGCCCGATGGGTCGACCCATTGTCAGATTCACCGATTAACGGCATCGAAATAATTCGTCCCTAGGGTCTCGTTACGTGAGGGTGGGTCGTTTCGGTCGCGAAGGTCGGCGAAAACGGCTCGCTTGTTTTCAGGATTTGAACAGGTTTTTCCGATGCCGGCCGAAGGCAATGTCAGCACATGGATCGACTGTCATTCCCGTGCGTGCTGACGGTGGCAGCATGAAGCACGTCGGAAGCGCATCGATCGTTGCGGAACGTGACGGCAAACAGAAGTCAGGGTTGTCTTCCTTGAACCGTTACAACGCAATCGCAAAACGCTTTTCTGGATTTGCCCTGATCTCCGGGATCGGCTGGTGTCTGGATTTCCTGACCATGGCAACGCTCACGCAGAGCGGGCTGCCCGTGTTCTGGGCAAATTTCATCGGTGCTTTCTGTGGCGTGACCTTCGTCTTCTTTGTTGCCGGAAAGCACATTTTCGAAAAGGCCGGCAACAGATCAACGGCGACCCTCCTGGTGCTTTACTGGATCTGGCAGGTCGTTGCGGTGACGGCCGCCTCGGCCCTGACAGCCGCCTTGAGCTGGGCCCTGATGTCGCTGCTGGAGGCCGTGGGCGGAATGTCCGTTGTTGCCGGTTACGGTCTGAAACCGGTGACCTTGTGTGGCATCAGCGCCAAGATGCTGGTCACGCCCTTCACCCTTGTCGCGAATTTCTTTTTCATGCGGTTTCTACTCGAATACCGCAAGTCAGATTGAGGGGCCTCCATGACCGGCCGCGTTCTTGTTTTCATTCCCTGCTACAACTGCGAAGCGCAGATCCCGCGTGTGCTGAAACAGCTTGAAGCGCCGGAGGTGCGGGCCGTTGTCGATGGTGTGCTGTGCGTCGACAACCGCTCGACAGACGGCACGCGCGAAGCAGCGCAAGCCGGATTGGCGAACCTCGGCTATGCCGAAACGGCCCTGCTGCACAACGACGACAACTACGGCCTTGGCGGGTCGCACAAGGTTGCGATCAATTTCGCGATGGTGAACGGCTACGACTATCTGGTCGTGCTGCACGGCGACGATCAGGGCTCGATTGCCGACCTGGTGCCGCATATTGCCGCCGGCCGCCACAAGGACCTCGATTTCCTGATGGGCGCGCGCTTCATGAAGGGCTCGAAGCTGGAGGGCTATTCGCTGGTGCGCACGGCAGCCAATCATGCCTTCAACCTGATCTTCTCGGCAATCAGCGGCCAACGTCTCTTCGACCTCGGCTCCGGGCTGAACCTGTTCCGGGTGGAGGCCTTCAAGTCCGGTTTTCACCTGAAATATGCCGACGACCTGACGTTCAATTATTACCTGATCCTGGGTGTTGTCCGAAACCGGTTCCGGTTGGCGTTCTTTCCGCTGACCTGGCGTGAAGACGACCAGATCTCCAATGCCAAGCTCAGCAAGATGGGGGTCCAGCTGCTGCGTATCGTCGGCTTCCGTCTGTTCAGTCCTGCGGCCTTCTTTGCCGCCGATCACCGGCAGACAACGCGCGCCGCCTATCCTTCGACGAGGATCGCCTGAGGTGCGGACCTTGCGGATATTTGCCCGGTCGCGGCACGCCAGGCAGCCAGCAGGCCTTGCCCTGCATTATGCGGTCCTGTTCGTGCCGTTCGGCCTTGCCGTCTGGTGGCTGGTTGAGCAGGGCCTGGGCGAGCTCACCGGCAAACCCTGGCAGGCTCTTGTGCTGGCAGGGGGCATCTATCTCGGCTCTCATTGCGTGCGTGCCGTTCGTCTCGCCATCATGGCCTCGCGGCTGCTTGGCATTTCCGGGCGTTCCAGCGCGCTCTTGCATATTGTGACCAGCCCGGGCGCCCTTGTCATTCCGTTCAAGCTTGGCGAGATCCTGAGGCTGCATCAGCTCTGGTATCTGGGCAAAAGCTTTCCCGGCGCGCTGATCATCATCCTGCTGGAGCGGTTTTTCGACGGGCTGATGATCCTGGTTCTGCTTGGCGTCGTCTACGCCTATCACGGACCGCTGGCCACCGGCCCGATGGTTCTTCTGGCCGTAACCAGCATTGCCGTGCTGGCAGGCCTTGTCGTCTTCGTGCTTGGGCCGGGCATCTTGCAGGCCCTGCAGCACTACGTGGTTCTGAACCACCGCAACCCGAACTCACTGCGGCACCTCGGCCAGCTTGATGGTCTGCGCCAGATCACGACACGCGGGGCCGACCTTTTCCGCGTGCAGGGGCCTGTGCTGCTGGTCATGTCCATGGTCATCTGGGGCCTGGAGGCGCTGGCCGCGACTGTCCTGGCCTTCACCTCGGCCGACTTTGTTGGAACCAGCGGGATCGTGCTCCTGGCGGAACGGGTGTTCGAAGGGCCTGTTGGCAGCTTCCAGGGGGCCGTCGGCACATGGAGCAGCCTGTGTCTTCTGTCCCTTGCCCTGGTCTGGCCGCTTGCCATGTGGATCTACCTGCCGCGCGTGCGCAATGAACCGCTGCGCGCCCAGAACAGGACCGGTGTCTTATGACAAAAGCACTTTCCGTAATTCTAGACGACCGGGATCCGCAGGCCGAAAGCGTGCGTGCCGCGCTTGGCGAAGTCCGGTTTTCCGACATCATGCGCCGTCGCCAGACCCTGGCGAAGGAACTGACAGCCATGTCCCTGGAGGCCGGAGCGGAAGCGGTCGAGCATCTGACGTCGCGGGAAAGCGGGGTGGAACTTGCCGACCGTATCCGCGACCGGGGCGATGCGGCGATCTATCTGCGCGTACCGCTCTGCCTGCCACCGCTTGATCCGGAGGGCTTTTCGGTGCTTGTCCGCAAGGCCGGATACGCCTTGACGACGATGCTGGCCACTCCGGTCATCAACGACGAGGCCGTCGCTGTCCTGTTCCACACCGAGGCCGCATCGCTTTTGTGTGCGGAAACGCCCGAGGCCCGCCGCCTGCTGCTGCTGTCGCTGCGCGACCGCTCCGAGATCATCACGGATCACGCGCGGTTCATCGATATTCGCGAACCGCGCAATCTGATGCTGTTTCTGTCCGGCGCAACCGAGCTGCGCCATTTCAATTCCGCCCGCGCGGAAGACAATGTCTTTCACAAGCAATCCAGCGACATCGCGAAAATGCGCGCCGAATACGGCTTCTTCCATGCCGCACCACCGGAACTGCAGCGGTTTCTGTTGCCGACCTTTGGTTTCTGGGAGGACGGTAAGCAGGCGGGCTACCGCATGGAGCATCTGGCAATCCCCGATGCAGCGCTGCAATGGGTGCATCACTCCTTCACCGAAGGTGATTTCAAGGTCCTGCTCGATCAGGCCTTCAATTATCTGAACGCCAGAACACCGGGAAAGAAAGACCGGGTTCGTGCGGAAAAACAGATACTGGAAAAAATGGACAAGAGGATCGCGGCGTTCCTGGAAACCGAGCCTGGCAGGCAGACCAACCAGATCCTGGAACGGGCGGGGCCGCGCGGCGGTTTGCCCGACATGCTGGAGCAGGCACGTCCGTTCGTCCGCAAGGCGGTGGCCACCACGGATCAACTGGTGTTTTCCCACGGCGACCCATGTTTTTCCAACATCCTGTTCGATCGGCGGATCGGCTTGATGCGGTTGATCGATCCACGTGGCGCCTTGTCCGCGGACGATGCGATGATGCATCCGCTCTATGATGTGGCCAAGATCAGTCACTCCATTCTGGGCAGCTACGACTATGTCAACAACGGCCTGTTCCGCGTCTATCTGAACAAGGACCTGAGGCTGGAACTCGACTGGACGATTGCGCCTCCGGCAGATTGGGCCGAACGGCACTTCTGCGACAGGCTGGATGCGGAAGGCCTCGACATTGCCCACGTGCGTGCGGTCGAACTGTCACTGTTCCTGTCGATGTTGCCGCTTCACACCGACCACCCGGACAAGCTTGTCGGCTTTGCGCTGATCGCGGCGTCGATCCTCGATCAGCTCGAAAGCGGACAGAAACGGCAGAGAAAGGCCAGCTGATGAGCGGCATCGTGGCAATTACCATGGCAGGTCTCGGCAGCCGCTTCACAAAGGCGGGATACGAGCGGCCGAAATACGAGATCGAGGCGCTCGGCCGGCCGTTGTTCGACTGGTCCATGCTCTCGCTGGAAGCCTATCGGGAAGCCGGTTGGTCGTTCAGGTTTGCGGTGCGCAGCGGATTGAACGCGCCGGACTTCCTGACTGGCCGCTGCAAGGCGCTTGGTATCAAGGTCGACGGCATCGTCCAGCTTGACGAACTCACCGACGGACAGGCGACGACGGCTCTGGAACTGGTGGCCACAGCCTCTGAAAACCAGCCGCTCGCCATCTTCAACATCGATACCTATGTGGCCCCGGGTGCGATGGCGCCTGCGGATCCGGCGGTTTGTGCCGGACATGTGCCGTGTTTCCCCGGGCCGGGCGATGGCTGGTCCTTCGCGCGGACCGATGAGGACGGCCGCGTGGTGGAGCTGCGCGAGAAGGAGCGCATTTCCGATCATGCGACCGTCGGTCTCTACTGGTTCGACAGCGTCGCACGCTATCGGGACGTCTATGCCCGTTTCTTCCGTGCAAGCGGAGAGGAAAAGGGCGAGCGGTATATCGCGCCCATGTACAACCAGATCATTTCGGACGGAGCGGATGTCACCATCAGCCAGCTTGCGTTCGAAGATGTCGGCATGCTCGGCACGCCGGAACAGCTGGAATCCTTCATCATCTCCCCGCCACCTTCGGCAGCAAAGTGGACGATTGCCAAATGATTGCCCTTTCCACCTATGCCTTTGCCATTCTGCTGTTTCCGGCGCTTGTTGCGGTCTGGTACCTGCGCAAGGACTATGCTTCCGGCTTCGTCGGGCTGCTCTGTCTGTCGGGCGCCGTGGGACTGATCTTCGTCAGCGCCACGCTGCCGCACCTGTTCTATGATCATGAGCGCTATCTGCACGACCTCTGGACGGCTTTTGACGCGGCAAACAAGTCCGCAAACGGGCTGGCCTCGAGCGTCGACTATTTCAGCCTGATCGGTCCGGTGTACGACTGGGTCTTCCGGATCGGGGCCGGTCTGCGCCAGGTGGATGCGACGTCTATTCCCCTGGCAAACGCCATTTTCGCCCTGGCCACGCTGGTGCTGGCGGTTCTCACTCTGACGCGCCAGCTCAATTTCGGCACCCTTGGCCTCGTTGTTCTGATTGCTGTTGCCACGGCCGTGACGCCGCGCGAACCGGATACGATCTTCGCCCATACCAGCATGAGCTGGCTTGCTCCCTACAATCGTTGGGCGGCGGCTCTTGCGGCTGTTGTTACGGCGGCCTTTTGCTGTCCTCCCGGACGCAGGGGCGTGCCTGAAGCTTTTCTGCTCGGCGTTTCGATTGCCGTCGTCTGCCTGATCAAGGTCACTTTCGGCGCTGCGCTGGTCGGTCTGCTGGTTGCGGCAACGGTCTTCCGGAATGTTTCGCTAAAACATGCCGTCGTGGTTCTGATCGGCCTCGCGGCGTCCCTTGTGGCGGCTGAGCTGATCACCGGACAGGTCAGCGCGAACCTTGCGGACCTCAAGACCGTTTCCGCGTTTGCGAAGGAAACCTGGCGCATCATCAAGCTGATCACCCAGCTTGGGGAAGCGGCCATCTGGGCCATCGGCAGTGCCGCGCTCTATCTGCTGCTGTGTGAAAACAGCTCTGAGCCCAGGCGCTTTACGCCTGTCATTCTGATCCTGGTCGCAGCCGCCATGGCCTGCGTCATTCTCATGCAGAATCACTGGCTGTCGCAAAGCCCGATGTACGCGGTGCTTCCGGTCATCGCCGTGCAGTGGGCCGGCCTGTTCCGAAAGGACAAGGTTGTTGCGCAGCCGGGGGAAGTGGCATCGCAGGCTCTGACGCTGAACATTCTCTCGGTGGCGGCCATCGCAATAGCCTTGCTCTATCCTGTGCGTGATGGCGGGGCCATGGTCGCGCAGTTTCTGCAAAGCCGGCAATATCCTGCGGACGATCGGCTGGCTGGCACCGGACAGGCGGGCTTTGTCGTGAATCCGCGCAGGCAAGAGCAGCCCGAAGCGGAAGTGAACGTCGACTACAATCGGATGCTGGACGGTTTCAACCTGCTACGGGAAGCCGGAGCCGAAGAGCCGGATGCCGGACCCGTCCTGGCGCTCAACTTCTCCAATCCGTTTCCATCCCTTCTGAACAAGCCTTCACCCGCCAGGGCACCGATCTGGTTTCACGACGGCAGAACGTTCTCCAAGGATATTCATCAGCCGGAAGACGAGTTCTTTTCGGATGCGGAATTCGTGATCGTTGGGCACGGAGACCAATCTGGAGAAGCGCTTTGGGAAATCTACCAGCCCTACGTTCTGGAGCACTACCGGGAGGTTGCCCGCAGCCCGTTCTGGACCGTCTACCGAAAGAAGGGACAGGACAGTCAGGACCTTTAGGGGCCACGCCTTAGCCCGGGAAGGCGTCCGGTTCCGCAGGTGTCTGGCCGCGGAACCTATGCGGCGTCAGCTCTTGGGAGCGTTGTCGAGCAAGTCGTCGATTTCCGCTTTTGACAGACGGACAAATTCGTCCGGCCGGATGGCGCGGTCGTCGATATAGAAGCCCTCGTGACCGCACCAGGGTTTGCCGACGAAGATCTCGTCATAGGGAATGTCGTGTTTCTGCAGCCATTCGATGATGATCGGCACGGTGTGCGCCGTAATCTTGCCGACGTTGTTTTCGTGTGTCCGCATGTTGCGTGCGGTCTGGATCACGATCTCGAATCCCTGTTCCTTGTACTCCCGCAGCTTTTCAACAAGGGGCAGGTTCGGTGAAACGTTCCGGTAGTCGGAGGTATCCGCAAGGGTCAGGGTACCGTCCAGATCGATAACAAGGCGCTTGATGGGTTCAACTCCCCGCTGGTCCGGTTCCGCAGAGACCGGAAGATCATGAAATTACTGTTCGGGGTGTTGCTATACCCACAAATCATCAAGGCCGGGTAAAGCCCGCCGTCCGGGTTGGTTATGTCCGACAGCGTGCCATATCCGCCCTTTCTCAAAAGCGCAGTCCCGTGCCAAGCTCCGGAGAAATCAGGAGCCGCCGATGAAGAGCATTCTTGCAACGATCGATGTTGAAACCGCCACGGAAACCGTTCTGTACGAGACGGAGCACCATCTGGAAGCGCCGAACTGGACGCCGGACGGGGCGGCTCTGATCGTGAATGGCGGTGGCCGGCTCTACCGGTTTTCGCTCGATGATCCGAAGCTCCTTGAGATCGATACCGGCTTTGCCACAGCCCTCAACAATGATCACGGTCTGTCGCCGGATGGCTCTCTGCTGGCGGTCAGCGACGGGACGGAGACCGGGGCAAGCTGCATCTACACGCTGCCCGTGACGGGTGGTGCGCCCCGACGGGTCACATTGCAAACACCGTCCTATTGGCACGGCTGGTCGCCGGATGGCGAGACACTTGCCTATGTCGGCAAAAGGCCGGAAACCGGGGGCACCTTTCAGGTTTTCACGATTGGTATCGACGGCGGTGAAGAACGGCAGATCACCCGCGAGTTCGATCATTGTGACGGGCCGGACTATACGCCCGATGGCGAATGGATCTGGTTCAACGGCGAGCGGGCAGCGGCTGTCCAGCTCTGGCGGGTCCGGCCGGACGGCAGCGGCTTGCAGCAGATGACGAAGGACGAGCGGGTCAACTGGTTTCCGCATCCTTCTCCCAACGGCAGGACCGTTGCCTATCTCGCCTACGAGGTCGGTACGACAGGGCATCCGGCCAACAGAACAGTCGAGTTGCGCGTTATGCCCGCTGAAGGCGGTTCACCGCGCATCCTGCGGTCGCTGTTCGGCGGCCAGGGAACGATCAATGTTCCGTCCTGGGCGCCGGACAGCAGGCGTTTTGCCTATATGCGCTACGAAGTGTGACGGCAGGAGGTTGCGAGAGCTAGCGGGAGGCCGGAGGGATGATCTGCGGACCTTCGGCTGGGGTCACTCTCCGTACGCCCCACCGCAAGGTGACGGCAAGACTGGCCAGAATGATCAGTCCGAGGCCTGCAAGCTGCAGAAGGCTGATCAGATGGCCATAGGCAACGGCATCCACCAGCACAGCGCTGGCCGGATAGAGAAACAAGAGCACGGCGATCACGGGTGTTGTCAGTTTCGGCAGTGCCTTGTAGAGCACGACGTAAACACCGCCGGTGTGCACGAGCCCGATAACCGCGAGCCACCCCCACTGGCTGGCGGCCAAGCTCAGGGGGCTTGCCGGATAAAAGGCCGCGAGCATCACGGAACCGGTCGCGAATTGAACGGTGGCAAGCTGCGGTGCGGATATGCCGGTCAGTCCCTTGGCGATGATTGTCACGCCTGAATAAAGAAACGCCGCGGCCAGCGTTGACGCGAGCCCGATGACATAGGACCGGTCTGCTGCCAGCTCCATGCCGCTCAATCCCGTGGCCAGCGCAAGACCGGCCAGGGCAACGCCGATCCAGAGCATCGTGACCGCATGAAGCTTTTCCCGGAACACGAAAGCGCCCAGAAGCACCACGAGAAACGGCTGGATGTGGAAGGTGATGGTGGCAACGGCAATGCCCGTCCGCTGTATACCCTCGAAGAACAGCACCCAGTTCCCTGCCATCAGAACACCGCTGGCAACAGCCATGGCCAGAATGCGCGGTGACAGCCTGGCAAGCCGTGCCAGGTCCCCGCGATACTGGCAGTAGAACGCCAGGGCCAGGCCCCCGATTGCACAGCGATAGAAAGCGACGGTGACCGGGTCCGCACCGCTTTCCAGAACACACAGGCCGATCGTGCCAAGCAGTGTCTGTGCCGTGATGACGCCGAACATGCCTTCCATCTGTCTGGTCATGGGACGGGTCCTGACTGGCGGCGCTCAGCCGCTGCGCATAGATGCAACATCGGCGTGTTCTCGCCGTCTGCTGCTAAAATGAGGCCACTTTTATTGTTCGGTCAAACGATATAATTTGAAGATACTTATTGGATTTATTGAAGAATAATGCAGCTTGATCACGCCCTTCTGCGCACCTTCCTCGCCTGTGTCGATGCCATGAGCTTTTCGCGCGCGGCAACCCGCGTGCACAAGTCGCCGGCGACGGTGTCCATGCAGATTCAGCGCCTGGAAGACCGCATCGGCAAGCCGCTGTTTATGCGCGACACGCGCAATCTGGCCCTCACGCGGACGGGAGAGGAACTGGAAGGTTACGCCAGGAGAATCCTGCGCCTGCACGATGAGGCCGTCGAAGCCTTTCGCCAGCCCGAGATGGAAGGAGCAGTCACGATCGGAGCGCCGGACGACTACATCGCCGCCATGCTGCCAGATGTTCTCAGGCGGTTCGCCAGTCTGTTTCCGCGTGTCGAGTTGAACGTCGTTTGTGCCCAGTCGACGGCACTGCTGCCGCAGGTCGACGATGGCCAGATCGACCTTGCCATTGTCACGCGTACAGGCGGAACGGAAGGGCGGCTCATCCGCCGGGAGCCGATGGTCTGGATCAGCTCCCGCGATGGTCAGGCATTGGAACGGGATCCGCTTCCCGTCGCACTTTATGAGGCTGGCAGCCAGGCCCGCGCGGTTACGCTGGAGGCGCTGGGGCGTAGCGGTCTGCGCTACCGGTCCGCCTATTCAAGCTTCAGTCATTCGGCGCTGGTCACGCTTGTCGAGGCGGGCCTTGCGGTTGCCGCCGTCGTACAGATGGCCGTTCCTCCAACGGTCGAGCGTGTCGATCACGACCGCGGCCTGCCGCCCCTGGAGCCGCTGGACATCATCCTCGTGCGCAGCAAAGGCGCACAATCCAGTGCGTGCGAAGCTCTGGCAACCGCTCTGCTGGAAGGGGAGATGTGAGCGCACCGGCCAGCCGTCCGGCACGCAAAGGTCAGAGCTGTGCTCAGCCGTCGTCTTTCAGCCCGTCAAAGGCTGCTAGCGCCTCGGCTCCGTAGATCATCGAGGGGCCGCCGCCCATATAGACGGAGACGCCAATCACTTCGAGTATCTCGTCCCTGTTCGCCCCCAGGCGTGCCGCGGCGCGGGCGTGATAGGCAAGACAACCGTCGCAGCGGGCGGTGATGCCGATGGCCAGCGCGATCAGTTCCTTGGTTTTTGCGTCAAGCGTGCCGGGTGCAGTCGCGGCTTTCGCCAGGGATCCGAAACCCTTGGCGACCTCCGGAATGCCTTTGCGCACGGCGGCCATGCGTTCATCGGTTTGGGCCACAAACTCGTCCCAGTCGGAAACAGCCATGCTTCATCTCCATGTTGCGGGAAATTATGTCAGGCAACCTAGGCTGGGACTGCGATGCAGGCGTTGATGTGGCTCAAGCCTGCTGGCGAGGCCGCTCTGTTGTCGCCCTCGCGAGACGATGCGCGCTCTGCCTGCCTTGTGGGGAAGCGGCCAGCGCGCATCATCGGTTTCAGTTTGTTCTCAGCAAAGAACCATAATCCAGTGCGTGTGAGGACATGGCCATGGCTCTGCTAGAAGGGCGGGCGTAATCTTCAAAAAGTCATCAGAGTAAATAATGATTTTTACCAATTAAATCAGAATTATAGACTTTTTTGTCCAATCTTTTTCAAGTCAGGTTTCTAAGATTAAATTTTGACATTTCCCGCAAAAGTAGCACTCTTAATTACATAAATTAATTGGGGGGAAGCGTTATGAGGCCAGAATATCTCATTCAAGGAGAACCAGCTCGTTTATTTCCGGTACTGGCAACGACAAGCAAAGAAGGAAGAACGACTTCCATTTTGTTAGCCTGCTTGTCAAAAATAGATGAATTCACTCGAGAGTTACTAAGACCGATCGGGGTTTCTATGGGAAAACGAGCTAGCGTTGAATGTTGGACGGAAATTGTATTCAAAAATGAGAGTAAAGGAATAAAAGACCGTCCAGATGGCCTCATTATTGTAAGAAACGGAAAAAAGGAATGGCGTTGTTTAGTAGAGGCGAAGGTTGGTATTGCAGAGTTAACTTCAGATCAAATCGAAAAATATAGAAATTTGGCGAAAGAAAATGGAATTGATTGTGTACTCACAATATCCAATCAATTTGCAACTAGAGTTGATCATCATCCAATTGAAGCGGTTCGGAAAACACGATCTAAAATACCGATTTTTCACTGGTCGTGGATGTTTGTGCTAACCTCAGCAGACTTGTTGATTAAGACTAATTCTATTGAAGATCGAGATCAGTATTTACTCCTTGAAGAGCTTAGACGTTTTCTTACCCATGACAGCGCGGGTGTAAAAGGTTTTGATAGTATGCCCCCTGAATGGGTGGAACTTAACAAACAAGTATCAGCCGGTAGCAAGATTTCAACAAAATCAGAAATTGCCCAATCTGTACTCATTGCTTGGCATCAAGAAACGAAAGATCTTTCTTTAATACTCAGCCGTCTGACAGAGGCCGCGGTTTCGGAGCGCTTGTCACGTAAACATGCCGCAGATCCCAGCTTGCGCATCGCAGACGAACTTCAACATCTTAAGGAGCAATGTAAATTAGAGACGTGGCTAGATATACCGAATGCAGCTGCTCCTTTGGAAATTGTCGCGGATATTACGCGTCGTACAGTTGAGGTAAGCATGTCTATTTCAGCGCCTAAAGATAAGCAAAGTTCCAAGGCGCGTTTGAATTGGTTATTAAGGCAATTCAGGGAAAAGGTTCCAGACGATTTGCACATAAGATTCATATGGCCAGGCAGAAGTGAGAATAATCATGCTGATTTCAAGAGCTTGAAAGAAGACCCATCTATTATTGAGGTCAACAAAAATGGTTCTCAAGTACTGGGATTTCAGATTTTTATTTCTAGAAGACTTTCAAGTAGATTTACGCAGAGAAAGAATTTTATATCTGATTTGGAGGAAATTGTTCCCGAATTCTATCGAGAAGTTGGGCAGTTTATTGTGCCGTGGCGAGAAAAAGCTCCCCAAATCAAAAGCCAACGCAATGAAGCAAGTGATGTCACTGTACAGGCGCTTGAGGAAGAAAGCGAAGCCAACGCGGTATCCGGAAATGATAATTCGGCATAGTTAGCTTTCATAGGGAAGAATTACTTTGATTAGTACTCACGTCTAGGCGGGGACCGCGATGCAGGCGTTGATGTGGCTCAAGCCTGCTGGCGAGGCCGCTCTGTCGTCGCCCTCGCGAGACGATGCGCGCTCTGCCTGCCTTGTGGGGAAGCGGCCAGCGCGCATCATCGGTTTCAGCCGGTATGCGGCCTTAATGCGCCGTCATTTCATGGACGATTTCGTCACCGTTCAACGCCGCCGGATAGTAGGTTGGCCAGTTGGTCAGTTCCTTCAGGATCTCCGCCCGGTCCTCACCCCAGTAAAGGTGATAGTGATCGGCTTTCGAAGGGGCGATCCGGTGGTCGCTGAACTGGATGAAGGCCGGAGCGTTGTCATCGCCCGCGGTTTTCTTGAAGATGAAGCGGACGCCGCGGTTGCCTTTCTTGTAGGTCAGGACTTCCAGGCCGTCGGCAACATACTGCCCTTTGAAGGCGCCGTTTTCCGTCTGAAAGGTTACGCTGTCCGCATCGATCACGATCCGGTCCACATCGGTGCGATAGCCCGCCTCGTAGTAGGCTTTGTACTCTTCTGCCGATTTGCTGCCGTGTTCGGCCTTATGTGCCATTACCGGGTCCAGTGTCCCGTCCTGCAGGTAGGGATAAACGGATTGCCACTCGCCTTGCCAATCGGTCAGCAGGCGCGGCTTGATCTGGCTATCCTCGAAATAGCCCTTGGAAATCTGCCGCTCTGCATCGCTTGCATGATCGTGCGAATGGTCGTGTTTTGTCGCTGTGTCCTTGGCGCTCTGCGCCAGTGCGGGGCCGGCCACGAAAAGCGTCGTTATGACCGCAAAGGCGCCTGCCAGCCTGCCAAAACGTGATTGCATGGATGTGATCCTCTGATGAAAAGGGGAGGGAAAGTGGGAATTGATTCGTAACGTTATTACATTACTTGGAGCTACCTAACGCACCGCACGTGGTGAGGCAACGTCAAAGACATAATTTCCACACGGGGCAGAAAGCCGGAGCCAAGGAGGAGGAGGGGAGCCACCGGGTAAAGGAAGACAGTGAATGGCCTCTTTCAAAAACCAAGTCCTCTCGCACCCGGTTGCTCGGAGGAAAACTGCGGCAGTGACGGGCGAGAGATTCTATAGTTTTGAAGCGGTGAGGTGGGGAGCTGCGGGGGCGATCAGGACCCAGGCAAGACTTTTTCGATCGCGGTTGTTACATCCGGCGCGGTCGGGGGCACTGGTGTCGGAAACCAGGCAACAATGCTGCCGTCAGGCCCAACCAGATACTTGTGGAAGTTCCAGTAGGGCCGCGCCATGGGGCCGAGTTCGCGGGCAGCCCAGAGGTAAAACGGATGGGCCCGATCACCCTTCACCACCGTTTTGGCGGTCAGCGGAAATTCCGCACCGTATTTGGCCTCACAGAACTTGGCGATGTCACCATGGGCCCGGGGTTCCTGGCCGCCGAAATCGTTGGAAGGGACACCGAGCACCAGCAAGCCACGGTCTGAATAGGTTTCATGAAGTTTCTGCAGGCCGGCCAATTGACCACTGAAGCCGCATTCCGTTGCCGTGTTGACGACCAGCACCGCCTTGCCGGCGTAGTCCTTCAGCGCAAGCGGTTCGCCATAGGGCATTTCAAAGGTGAAGGCATGGGCCGTCTGACCCGCCCCACTCTGCTCATCGAGGTCCTGGGCCTGAACGGCGGTAGAGACCAACACTGCCGCCACGTACAAAACGAAAGAGTACAGCCGGAACATTTCAACATCCTTGCGGTTTGAAAATGCTACGCGCAGGGTTTGGTGTCAGATCACTGACCCTGGACACGGCGGCGCCAACGCCAGTGGGGGCGGTTATCCGCCCCGGAAACCGGAACTCGACCGGCTGCCGAACCCGCCGCGCGAGGCGATGGAGGTCCGTGTCTGGACCTTTGCCGGCTTGGGCGGCGTCTTGACGGCGTCGTCATAGGTACGCCAGCTGCCACCGCCATAGCTACCGACGTAATAACCGCCGGATGTGTAGTACCGTGAGCTGCCGCGTTCCGAATAGATCGGACGGACATTGCTCTGGATCAGCTGGTTGGTCACGGGACCGGTCAGCGCCCCTGCCAGGAAGTATCCTGCCGGAAACGGCGTGTAGTAGGACGACCCGTTGCTGGCAGTGTCATAGGCGCAGGCATTGTTGCCGTGTTGCTCGTTGCACAGCTGGACAGTTGAGTAGCGCGGACCCGAAGCCCTGTGGATTGCCTTGCCAGCTGTAATTGCCTCGGCACAAACCTCGTCCGGAACATAGTTGTCAGCGACACATTCCGCCTCGGTCTTGTAGACCTTGCCATCCAGTGTCGGTTCGTCCGAACAGCCCGCAATGGTCACGGTTGTTGTCGCCATGACCATCAGCTTGATCGACTTGGAGCGTTTCATGAATTTTCTCCCGACCTTCTAACGGTCTGATGAAATGCTTTGCATGATAAGGCCTGGAGCACCGGCGCACGACCGTGCCCGAACCGGCCTGGTCAGTAGGTGATGCAGGCGGCGTTCAGCAGACCGACCGTGAGTGAAATGGCAGCAAGATTGGTGCTGATCGCCATCTCGCCACCCTTGATACGCTCCGTGACTTTCGGAAAGAACCGGCGGAAGACCTGATAGACGACAAGCTGCGCGGCGCAGGCGATGATGCCCCAGACGATGAAGTCGAAGATGCTCACCGAATTGGCCGCGGCGCTGGCCAGCGGCAACGAAAAGCCGAGAAACGCCCCGCTGAAGACCACTGAAGCGGCAACGTTGTTTTCCTTGATCAGGGCCATTTCGTCATGTGGCGTCATCACAGTATAGATTTTCATGAAAACCAGCAGCATGACGATGGCTGTAATGAAATAGGCAATAAACGGAACGATGCCTGAAAGGGATGCCTGAAGGTCTGCCATATGGGTCTCCACTATTCAGTTCAGACAGAAAAATTATGACGTTCGAGCGGGAACCCTAGCATGAACGCGACACTGCGTTCCGCATTTTCCGGCTCTTCCATGTTGACGAGCAGCATTTCGTCCCGCCCGTCCTGCAGGGTTCGGGCAAAGAGCATGGCTGTCTGGAAAATCTTCCGCCTGCCGCCGCCTTCGCGGTCGTCGCAGACTTCCTCCCAGTAGGTCATGGGGTCTTCGGGAACGGTTGAGGTGTCGAACCAGGCGCGCTCGAAGCGGTAATCCTGGCCGTCGCCCGGCAGCGAAAAACTGGTCTGGCGGATCGCGGTTTTCACCCGGTTCCATTCGGCATCGCCGGACGGGTACTGCACGTCATAGAAATACCAGAGCATGATCTCGTCGACACGCTCGTCCTCCGCGCCGTCGCCGCCCTGAAACTGGATCAGAAAACGGTCGTCATCGGGATAGAAACGATGCATGTGCGATTGCTCGCCGAGATCGCAATGGCCCTGGGCGGTGATCATCAGCGTTGTGTCCGGCCGCTCGATCAAGCTGTCAGTCGGCAGAAGGCGCAGCGCGATGGGGTCAAAGGAGATGCCCCGCCCAATGGTCAGACCGAGAATTTCCGGCGGCTGCCAGCCTTTGGCTTTCCTGTTAAACAGTGATCCGAACATCAGCTCCCCCAAGGCCCTTCTCGATCTCGCCCGCCGCGAGACGTTTGTTCGCGAGATAATAGATCGAGCCGCCTGTTTTCAATGTCTTGGGGAAAGGCCTGAACAGGAAATCCGGATCGTCCGGCTGG
The DNA here is from genome assembly GCF_008107695.1 of Stappia sp. BW2. Classification (GTDB taxonomy): domain Bacteria; phylum Pseudomonadota; class Alphaproteobacteria; order Rhizobiales; family Stappiaceae; genus Roseibium. The sequence continues at coordinate 389,850 of NZ_VIRG01000036.1, forward strand.
GAAACCGCGATCAGCGTGCCCTCGGCACTTGAAAGCGCCTGTTCCAGTTTGTCGGTTTCCGTACCGGCGCCGCTCTCGACCACGGCCGAATAGATGGTCGCGCCGAGCCCGGCCGTCGACAGCGCCATCAGGATCTGGCCTGCGCCTGGATCCTGCGCCGCCCGCACCAGCGCCTCACAGGCGCTCGAGACGACCGGTTCGATATGGGCGAGCTTGCCTGCGCGGCGCGCGGTGTCCCGGTCCTCGAAATAGGCTGCCACGTGCACGGTGTCGTTCAGTTCGCGGATGGCAAGGCAGGTGTTGAAGGTTTCCGCATCCGAGCTGGCATAGACCAGCACTTTCTGCGCACCGGGAATGGCCGCGCGCCGCAGCGACTGCAGTGCATCCATGCGTTCGGCCCGGATCAGCCGCACCCCTTCTGGCACTTCCACATTCTTGGAATCCGCAAGCAGGATAATCTTGTCGTCGCCGTCCTGGCCGGCGACCAGGTTCTCCACCATCAGCGGAGTCTTGTCCCGGTGGTAGCCGACAATCACCGTGGCGTTCTGCACCCGCTCATAGTTTCCGTTGCCGTCAGCCATACGCCTCACTCCTTCCACAAGGACACCCGTCAACCGGCCCAGGACGGCGGAGAAAATCAGCAGCGCGCCCGGAAAGAACCAGAAGGCTGCGACCATCCGGCCCGCCTCCGTTGCCGGCGACAGATCGCCGTAACCGACCGTCGAGGCGGTCGTTGCCGCAAAATAGATGAAGGTCAGCGGATTGCCTGTCAGGCCTGTTTCTCCGGCCAGGAAAAACAGGATCCAGGAAATCACCATATAGGCGCAGATCATCGTCGCAAGCAGCCAGAGCTTGAGCTCGAGGACGTGCTGGTAGAGCCGGGATATGATGAGTTGCAGGATTGGCACCGCTGAAATCTGCCCCCTGTTTCGGTCGCGGGCTACCTTGACCAGCCGTCGCCGCCTTGTCAATTCGCCATAGCTTTCCGAATAATCGCTTGAAACGGGTAGACGGGGCTTCTACTTGTTCGGTGCCGGATTTCGGCACGAAATTATAAATGGAGGGCTTTGGATGAGTACGCGGCAATCTCCCTGGACACTTGCGGAGCTCAAGGAAGCTCTGGAGCAGTCGGACTCCTTCGGAGAAGGTGAAATCGGCTGCGTGATCAGCCCGGACCAGCCCGGCGTGCTGGAAGTCCAGCTTCAGTCGGCCGGTGGGATCACCCTGTTCATGGTTGTCAGCGAAACCCAGATCCTGACATCCACCGTCCTTTGGCCGTGCGATGCCCAGGACGATCCGGCTTCCTTCGAAGCGATGATGCTGCGCAACCACAAGAAGCTGCTACCGCTCTGTGCCCTGTCCATCGATAAGATCGACGGACGCGAATATTATGAGCTCTTCGGCGCCATGTCCGTGAGATCCGCCCTCGATTCCGTCGAGACGGAACTGCGCACCATCGCAAACAGCGCTCTGGAGCTGGCCTCCGACGTCGGCCCGAAGGCCGTTGCCTGATCCCGTTGCCAATTTGAAGAAGGACATTTGAAGATGAGTGTTTGGGGCAAATTGATTACGGCGTTCAAGGGCCACGCCCACAATGCCGCGGAGTCCGTTCAGGACGCCAACCTGATGACGATCCTGGAACAGGAAGTCCGCGAAGCCAAGCAGGCGATCGGAGCGGCCAAGGACGAAAAGGCGCGCATGGCGGCCAACCGCAAGCTGAAGGAAAAATCCGTCGCCGAGCTGATGACCGAGATCGAACGCCGTACGGAAGCCGCCCGCAACGCCAAGGCACAGGGGGACGAGCCTCTGGCCATCGAGATTATCGAGAGCGTTTTGAAGTTGCGCGACAAGGCGGAAGCAGACCAGGCTCTGTTCGACCAGTACAAGTCCACCGAAGAGCGGATGGACAGCACCATTCGCCAGTCGATGAACAAGATCGAAACCCTTCAGCGCAAGATGGAAAGCGCCAGGGCCAACGAAGCGTTGATCAAGGCACAGAAGGCAGCGTCCACCAACACGACTGCCTCCGATGGCCGGCTGGCCAGCGCGGTCGACAGCCTGGCCCGCCTGGAACAGCGCCAGGCTGAACAGCAGGCCATGCTGGAAGCGGCCGAAGAAGATGCGCGTCAGGAAAGTGGTGCCGATCTGGAAGCCAAGATCAAGGCTTTGGAAAATCCGGCCCGCAACGACGTGCAGGCTCTTCTGGCCAAGCTCTGACGCTTTGCCTACAGCATGAAGCGGATCGAAGTTCCTGAAAGACCTGGGTGGAAGGAAGAAGCCGAGAAGCTCGGCTTCGGCTTTCACACCATGTATGGCGCGCCGTACTGGGACGAAACCCACGCCTATCAGTTCAGCCTGCGCGAGATCGAGGACGACCTGGAAGATCCCTCCCAGGAGCTTTACGGCATGTGTCTCGATCTGGTCGACCGGGCCGTACGTGACGACGCGCTTCTGGATAAAATGGCGATCCCGGAAAAATACCGTTCCTGGATCCGCAATTCCTGGGAACAGCAGCAACCGTCGCTCTATGGCCGTTTCGACTTCTTCTACGACGGCAGCGGCCCGGCCAAACTTCTCGAATTCAACGCCGATACACCGACAGCGCTATACGAGACCGGCTTCTTTCAGTGGATCTGGCTGGAACAGCAAATGGCGGCTGGCGTTTTGCCAACCAACAGCGATCAGTTCAATTCCGTGCAGGATCGCCTGATCGAGCGGTTCGCCGCCATGTTCGCGCCCGGCTATCACATACACTTTGCCTCGTCGAAGGATCACGATGAGGATCGTGCCACGGTGCGCTATCTCGAGGACTGCGCCAGGCAGGCAGGACTGATACCGCATTTTGTTGCCGTGGAAGAAATCGGCCTTGATACGGAAGGCCGCTTCGCCGACGCCGACAGTTTCGTGATCGACGCGTTGTTCAAGCTCTATCCGTACGAGGATATGCTGCGCGAGGACTACGGACCTTACCTGCCGGATGCGCCGATCCAGTTGCTGGAGCCGCCCTGGAAAGCTCTCCTGTCAAACAAGGCCATCCTGCCGGTTCTGTGGGAAATGTTTCCGGACCATCCGAACCTTTTGCCGTCTTACTTCGAGGGCGAGGCAGATGAGACGTTCTTGATAAATGCGCATGTGCGCAAACCCTTTTTCAGCCGGGAAGGCGCGAATATCACGGTGCGCGGGGCCGGGGGCGAAGACATCAGCACGCCGGGAAAATATGGCGCTGAAGGGCACATATTACAGGCGTATGCCGAGCCGCCGAAATTTGGCGACGATTATGTCATGATTGGGTCGTGGATCATCGGCGGTCAGGCATCGGGCATCTGCTTGCGTGAGGATAAAGCGCCCGTCACACAGGACCTATCCCGTTTCGTACCGCACTTGATTTTGGAATGGTGATCGTCCGCTGGGACGCGAACTTACGTGAAACCGACCCGGCGGCCGGGCCGCCATGATGGGTCGTTCTTATTATTCCGGGCCTCACGGCCGCCGGTCGGTTCACCGGCAGGCTAACTCAGCCTGCCGTAAGCTCCGGGCCTGCGTCAGCTGCGGCCGGCTGCGACCGATTTCGGCGGCGCCATGCCGTCGTCCGGCTCCTGTCCGAAGAAGGTTCCGCCGAGCTGTCCGCCGGCGTTGGCTTTGTCGGCGACCCGCTTGATCTTGTCCGCCTCCACTTCAGCTTCCTTGCGAAGTTTCGGGCTGAGGTCGTTCATGGAAAGGTCCATCTGGTCCTCCTGTATCTGTTGTGGGTCCACTGAAGTAACGGACAGCAGCCAGAATGGTTCCCTGTCTGGTGCACAGGGAGCTGGGCAAACGGACTTTCAGAAGGAAGACATGCTCTGAAAACCGCAAGAATGAGGGACCTTCGGACACCTTGCAGCCGCGGAGAAACGTTTCAGATATTTCCGGAACGCCGGGCGGAGAGACGCTCTTGGGTAAAAGGTCCGGTCTTCTCCGCCCGCAGGCTTTCTCTACAGCGGCCTGGTGCCAAAACCCCTACAAGGGGTGGAAGGCCCCGTTCCAGTAAACCAGTGCGCCCTGTGAGCGGCCTTGCCGGATCGCGCGCACCTTGCCGATGACAATCGAGTGGGTGCCCCGGTCGATCATCTCCTCGACTTCGCAATCAAAAGCCGCCGGTGCATCTTCCAGAAGAAGAGCTCCCGTTTCCGCCGTACGCCAATCGGCTCCGGCGTACCGATCTGCACCGTTGACCCCGCCGAACCCGGAAAAGTTCTCGGCAACCGTCCGGTGTTCCGGTCCGAGCGAAGACCACCCGAACTTTGGGTATTTCTTCAGCAGGGGCCAGCTGGAGGAGGCCTTGTTGACACAGGCCAGCACCATTGGTGGATCGGCACTGAGGGACATGGCCGACGTGACGAGGAGCCCGGAAATTTCCTCTCCCTCGCCAACCGTGATCACGGAACAATTGCCCACCAACGCCCGCATGGCGTTGGTGAAATCTTTGGCCGGTACGGGATCCATCACCGGATACCGGCTTCCGCAAGCAGAGGCAGAACGTTGTCGCGGAAATAGGGGAACTCCTCGACATAGTCGACAAAGGAAAGCGTCGTTCCGGCAAAGCCGGTTTCGTGCAGTTTGAGGATGCCGTCGGCAACCTGCCGCGGTGTCCCAACCAGGGGAAAGCCGCCGTGGCCCATGGCGAACAGGTTCTTGATCTGGGCCAGCAGGTCATGCGGAAACGACTGCGCGTGCGCGAACTGAAGGTTGACCAGATTGTCCACCGCTTCCCAGTCGGCCAGATCGCCCATCAGCCGGTCCCGAAGGGCGGTTGCCTCTTCCTCGGTCTCGCGGCAGATGACGTGGCTGAAGGTCAGAACACCAACATCACGCCCTTTCTCGGCCGCTTGCGCTTTCAGTTCCTTGATTTCGTCAACCGAGCGGGTGAGGTCGATGGCCGGGGTGAACAGGTAGTCCGCATTGTCGGTGGCAAAGGTGCGTCCGGTTGTCGAGCCTGCCGCGTTCAGAATGGGCGGGCGACCGCTGACGGGTTTGGGCTCTCCGGCGACATGCTTCAGGTTGAAGTACTTGCCCTCCCAGTCGAAATACTCCTTCGAGGTCCAGAGCTTTTCAACCACATCGAACCACTCCTGGGCGTAGCCGTAGCGGGTTTCATGATCGTCGGGCAGGGTCAGGCCCAGGGCTTCGTATTCCGGCTTGTTCCAGCCCGCGACAATGTTCAGCCCCGCGCGGCCATTCCCCACCTGATCCATCGTTGCGATCTGCTTGGCCACGACCACCGGATTGTTTGCTGCCGTATGCACCGTGGCAAACACAGTGATGTTTTTCGTCGAGGCCAGCAGCGCGGTGGCCCAGGTGATCGTTTCCAGAACGCTGCCGTGAAAGTCCGTCTCGCCGCCGTAACCGATCCAGCGGGCAATCGGCAGCATGAAGTCGATGCCGGCATCGTCCAGCATCTGGCCGAGTTTCAGGTTGTTTTCCCAGCTGTTGACCCATCGCGACGGGGATTTGGTGACCGTCATTCCGGACGAGCAGTTGGACGAAAACGTCCCGAGTTTAAAGCCGTTCTTGTCTTTCATCATATTGGTAGTCATGGATCCCCTCCATTTAGGATAGATTTTCAATTGTATTTTTTATTTAACGCTATGTGGAAAATCGCCCTTCCGTCAAACGGAATCGCAGCTATATTCGATTTGTAAGACTGAAGAGGGATCGATGACCGGCAAGTCGGACGACCAGAAACTCAACTATCACTGGCACCTGTCGGAGAACGATGCGGAGGTCATTTGCACGGAGCTGGAATTCGCGTTGATGCGCTGCTTCGAAGCCTTTGGGCGCTGGCAGACAGAGTGTCTGGCCTCTGTTAGTGACGTCGGGGCGACCGGCCCGGAAAACGCGCTGCTGCATATCGTGCGCATGAACGACAGAGCGAAAAGCATCAAGGAACTGGCTCGTCTCACCAACCGGGACGATATTCCGAACATACAGTATTCGATGCGAAAGCTTGTGGCTGCGGGCTTGATTGAAAAACAGGGCTCTGGCCGTTCGGGCGTCACCTATCAGGCGACAGCGGAAGGCAAGAAGATCACCGATGACTACGGTGCTGTCCGCAAGCGGCTGTTGATTGAGCAGATCTCAAGCCTGCCCGAGTTCGATACCCGCCTGAAAGAGGCGGGCCAGAGCCTGAACATCCTGGCGGGCATATACGAAGAGATTTCCCGCATCGCCGCGACGTACCGCCGGTGATGCCGGTTGCTGCACACTTCGGCACCTGTCTTCCGGACCGGTAAGCGCCTTGTGCGCACAGCCTTGATCGCAACAAGCTGACCGGCTGCGCCAGCGTCGGAACCGGCCCGGCCCCTTGGACACGCAGTGTTGATCGTCCGGCAAATGAGTTGTCTTGATCGAAGCCGAAATTTTGGGTGCAAGAGGCGCTGGCCAGTTTCAGGAGACGCCAGCCCATGCCCAGTCCAAGTCAGCCGATAATCGAGTTTGTGCGCCTGCCGGACATCGCTCTGGAGGAGTTGGTCGCGCATATGTCCGATCCGCGTGTCGGCACGCATATGCCGCTTCTGACGGTCGCCTGGGATCAGGACGTCGCTGCAAAATTCGTCTCGGCCAAGGAAGCCTGCTGGCAGCGCGACGGGCTTGGTCACTGGGCTTTTCTGGCAGATGGCCGCTATGTCGGCTGGGGCGGATTTCAGAAGGAAGGCGAGGAGTGGGATTTCGGCCTGGTGCTGCATCCGTCAGCCTTCGGCCTCGGCATGCCGATCACCAGAAAAGCGCTGGCCTTTGCGAATGAAGATCCGCGTATTCCTTTCGTCAGCTTCCTGCTGCCGCCCTCCCGCCGGAACCTCAGTGCTCTGCGCCGCATGGGGGCGCGTTTCATCGGTGAGACCGATTATGACGGCAATCGTTTCCTGAAATACCGGCTGGAAACATCAGGCTCTGCTGGCAAGGTCAGCCAGACAGCTTGACCGTCTCCACGTTGACATGGCTTGCCTTTCCGGCAAACCAGCCGTTGATCGCAGCGCCAAGGCCAAGCGCCACGAACAGCGCCGCGCTCCAGGCAAAGCTTCCCGTCCAGCTTCGGATAAGACCGACGATCAGCGGACCGACGGCCGCAAGCGTATAGCCGACACATTGGGCCATGCCCGAAAGCTGTGCGGCAGAATGGGAATCCTGCGTTCGCAGGACAATGACGGTAAGCGCCACCGCAATCAGTCCGCCCTGACCAACGCCCTGCAGCACCGCCCAGATCCAGACGGTGGACAGCGGCGCGAATTGCAGGCCGAGCAGCGCCGTTACCGCTATGACGCAAAGAGCCACGTTGATCACGCGCTGGTCCTTGCCGCGAACGGCAAGATGCGGCGCGATCAGGCAGGCGGCAGCCTGCACCATCACCGACACGGACACGATGGCCCCGGCGGTGACGCCGTCCAGCCCACGGGCGCGCAAGATCGGCACCATCCAGCCGAAGACGCAGTAGGCAAGGGCGGATTGCAGCCCCATGAACAAGGTGACGTGCCAGGCCAGCCTGTCGCCCCACATGCCTTTCACGGCATACGTTGGGCCTCTGGCCCGCTTGCGTGTTGCCATCACCTGCGGAAACCACAACACCGCCACCACGAGCGCCGGCACCGCCCAGACCGCAAGCGCGGCGTCGACGGAGCCGCCAAGGGCTGTTTCGAGCGGAATGGTCAAACCCGCGCCCGCGGCGGCGCCCGCGCACAGCGCCATGGTGTACCAGCCGGTCACAAGGGCGGCCTTGTCAGGAAAGTCCCGTTTGACGAGACCGGGCAGCAGCACATTGCCCACGGCAATGCATGCGCCTGCCAGTGCGGTTCCGAGAAACAGCAACGGCACGGACGACGCACCGCGCGCCGCCGTGCCAAGGGCCAGCAGAAGCACGACCGCTAGCAAGGTGCGTTCGGTGCCGATCCGGCGGGCAAGGCGTGGGGCCAGCGGCGAGAACAGGCCAAGGCAGACAACGGGCAGCGTCGTCAGAAGGCTTGCGCCGGTGGGTGACAGACCAAGGCTCTCGCGGATTTCCGGCAGCAGCGCCGAAGCGCTGGAAAAGACCGGGCGCAGATTGAAGGCAATCATCACCAGGCTGGCACCCAGCAGAAAGCGCACCAGTCCACTCTGCGCGGCGGGCTGTGGTTGTTCAGTGGAAACGTCGATGTCTTCGGCATCGATCAGTTCGATGGAGCCCGGATCGATTTCAGAGGCCTTGCTCATGAGCCGAGCAGTCGTTCGAGGTCTCTCAGCACCGGGGCCATAAACCGGCGGACGGCGGCTTCGGCCTGCTCTGGATCGCCTGTCTCGATGGCATCGATGATGGCGGCATGGGCGGCCATGTCCGGTTCCTGCAGGTCTGTCCCGAGCGTCGCTTCGATTGTTTCGCTGATCAGGCAGGAAAAGAACTCGTACATGTTGACCAGCACGGTGTTTTGCGAGGCGGCGACGACAGCCCGGTGAAAGGCGAAGTCGCGCTTGATGAAGCCGGCCTTGTCTTGGCCATCAAAGTTGCCCCGCTCCGCCAGCAAGCGGCGCAGGTCCGAAATCACTTCCGGCGTCTGGCGATGGGCTGCCAGCCGGGCAGCCTCCGCATCCAGCGCCAGTCTGGCCTCAAACTGGTCGCGCAAGGTGGCCCGCCGTGCCATGGTCAGCGGCCCGATGGTATCCACGACCGACAGAACATAGGTTCCCGAGCCCTGCCGGGTTTCCAGATAGCCTTGTGATACAAGCACGCGAACAGCCTCGCGCACGGTACCGCGGCTGATGGAAAGCTGCGCCGAAAGCTGGGCCTCATTGGGCAGCTTTTCCCCCACAGACCAGCGATTGCCCACGATTTCCGCCCGGATTGCCTCGGCCGCGCTGTCGACGAGGCTGGTTTTTGCCAGAGATTGCATCACAAGTTACCAAATCATCAGATGACTTGATCATACGGCTGGTGGTGAAGCTTGTCTATTGGCGAAATTGCATGGGGTGGACACATGTTGTGCCGGAGCCGGCCTGGCCGAACGAAAAATGTGTCCGGATCGAAGGCCACTGGATCATCGGTTGTTTCGCGCTGGGCTCAGAGCCCTGGTTCAATCTTATCAGTCGAGCTCTATCAAAAGGTGTGACGCCGCGCACTGGAACAATGATAAATTGTGTGACGTGGAAGACAGACGCATTCGCCGGCACCGTGGCTATTTGGCTGCACCGGCAAGTCAACGAGAGACGCCGAATACGCATGCTGCTTCAGGGGCCATTGAGGGGGCCTAACCATGGGAGAGTGAATGTGGCCGAGTCTTTTTTTCTGCCTTACGAATACGTCGATGTTCTGACCAACCCGGGCCTGCAGACCAGCGCTGGCCGGGTCAAGCTCACGCAGTATCTTTGCAAAGACCGCGGTAACGGCGGCAATGACAGCGCAACCAGTTTTTTCAAGAATTTTCGCTGGATCAAGGACCCCCACGGCATCACGCTGAACCAGCATGTCGGCGGCCGCGAGATCGATCTGGCACTGAAAGGTCAGGGAAACGACAAGACATTCGTCAAGATCTGGAACTTCATGCTGAAGAACAAGGATCTACTGGACAAATACAAGGTTGAGGTCTGTGGCCGTGCCAACAAGGACGGCTCCAAGGACGTCGATCAGACCGGAAAGATCAAGAAGCTCTATTTCGACAAGATGTCAGACCAGGCAGCGTTGCAGCAGATGGTGCAGGACCGCTTTTTCGGCATGGACTGCATTGGGTTTATCGCCAATTTCCTGATTTTCACTGGAGAATGGGACAAATACTACGGCGTCTCACCCAAGCGGTACCCGGATCATGTAGCCAAGATCAACATTGATGACATCAACGAGGTCAAGCCACTCGATTTCATGGTCTGGAACGGACATGTGGCAATGGTCGACTGGGTCTGGGATGTAATGGACGACAAGCGCGCCCGCATCGACATGTGCCAGAGCTCCAGCGGGGGGCCGCAATGCAACGAATACGTGATCCTGCGCCGTACCGGTGGCAAGGGGCTCAAGGGCGGTTGCGAATTCACGATCGACGGTGGCACTCCGGCCCCCCCGGTGCGTGGCCATTTCACCATCTGGCGGCGGGAAGGGTTCTGGTATTGAGCAGGAAGGTCCACTGGCGCGACAGGTTCACGCATTCACCTGTCGCGCCGCTCTTCCGTGCTCTTCAGACCAGGGATGGATTGAGCTGTGCGAAAGCGTCCTGCCTTTGATAGGGAAAATGCGGATAGGGCGCCGTTCGCGCACTTGAGGCATCCAGACGGGCAATCTGCTCGTCCGTCAGAGCCCAGCCGGTCGCCCCCAGATTGTCGCGAAGTTGCGCCTCGTTGCGCGCCCCGATGATAACTGACGCCACAGTTGGGCGTCGAAGCAGCCAATTGATCGCCACTTGCGGCACTGTCTTGCCGGTTTCTTCCGCAATCGCATCGAGGCTATCGACCACCGAGTAGAGCAGATCGTCCTCGACGGGTGGTCCGAAACTTGCGGTCTCATGCAATCGGCTGCCTTCGGGGATAGGGTTGTTCCTGCGGATCTTGCCTGTAAGCCGGCCCCAGCCAAGCGGGCTCCACACCATGGCGCCAAGGCCCTGGTCCGCGCCGAGCGGCATCAGATCCCACTCATAGTCCCGGCCGACAAGTGAATAATAGACCTGATTGGCGACATAGCGCGGCCAGCCATATTTTTCTGCAACGGCGAGCGATTTCATGATCTGCCATCCGGAGAAGTTGGAAACCCCGACATAGCGGATCTTCCCGTCGCGGACGAGCTGGTCAAGCGTGGAAAGCACCTCCTCAACCGGGGTGAAGGCATCGAAGGCGTGCAGTTGCAGAAGATCGATATAGTCCGTCCCAAGGCGCTTGAGAGCGGCCTCGACACTCCTGATCAACCTGAAGCGTGAAGATCCTGCCTCATTGGGTCCATCCCCCAGTGGAAGGCTCATTTTCGTTGACAGGAGCACCGCGTCGCGGCGGCCCTTGATCGCTTCACCGAGCACGTCTTCCGAAGCGCCTTCGGAGTAATTGTCGGCCGTGTCGAACAGGTTGACGCCGGCCTCAAGGCAGATATCGACGAGACGTCGCGCCTCTGCGATGTCCGTTGTACCCCAATGACTGAAGAGCGGGCCGGAGCCGCCGAATGTGCCGGCACCGAAGCTGAGGGCGGGAACCTTGAGCCCGGAGTTTCCCAGATAACGAAAGTCCATGTCGATGGTGTCCTTTTTAGCTGGCAGTCTGGTGAGTGGAGATCGGGGAGCGGACGTGCCGCCGCTCAATCGCGAAGGAGGCAAGCGCGACCGCGATGGCGAGGAGGGGGAAGCCCGCGGCGACGAGAGGCAGGTTTTCCAGTCCGGGCCCATGGGAGATGGCGATGCCACCAGCCCAGGCCCCGAGCGCATTGCCAAGATTGAAGGCAGCGATGTTCAGGCTGGAGGCAAGGCTTTCTCCGGCACCAACGGCCTTTGACAGAACCCAGGACTGAAGCGGAGGAACCGTCGCGAACCCCGCAACGCCGAGCAGCGCCGTCAGCACCACGGCCGCGATCTGGTTTTCAAAGGCGGCGGACATGATCGCCAGAACGAGCGCGAGGGTCGTCATGCTGCCGATAAGCGCTGTCTTCAGTCTGAGGTCGGCAAGTTTCCCGCCCAGCAGGTTCCCGGCGACCAGGCCGCCACCAAAGATCAACAGGATGGGAGAGACTGCCGCGTCGGCAAATCCGCTGACCTGCGTCAGCAACGGGGTGATATAAGTGAACAGGGTGAAGACGCCCGCAAACCCCAGAACCGTGGTCAGGAATCCGAGCAGGACGGTTGCGCGTGTCACGGCCTTCAGATCGGCCCGCCAGCCGGATGGAACGGGACGCGAGCGATCCGCGGGGACGAGCAGAAGGAGCACGGCCAGCGCGGCCAGGCCGAGCAGTGTCACGGCCCAGAAGGTCATGCGCCAGCCGAACTGCTGGCCAAGCCAGGTTCCAGCTGGCACGCCAAGGATGTTGGCGAGCGTTAGCCCGGTGAACATGATGGCAATTGCCGACGCCTGCTTGTCCTTGCCGACCATGGAGGCAGCGAAGACCGAGCCGACACCGAAGTAGGTGCCGTGCGCGAGGGCCGTGAGGATCCGGGCCGCCATCAGCAGGCCGTAACTTGGCGCGAGTGCGCAGGCAGCGTTCCCGATGATGAAGATCACCATCAGGCCGACCAGCACGCGCTTCCTGTTCCAGGTCGCGGTAAAGACGGTCAGGATGGGGGCGCCGACCACCACACCGAGGGCGTAGCCGGAAATGAGCATTCCCGCCGAAGCGACCGAGACACCAAGATCGCGGCTGACCTCAAGCAGAAGGCCCATGACGACGAATTCTGTGACGCCGATGCCGAAGGCTCCGGCAGCCAGTGCATAAAGGGCAATAGGCATTGTGGGTTCCGTCCAAGACATTTTGATGGACGGAACCTAGACAGCAATCCTATCATGAACTATACGCCTGAAATGAATAAGATAAGTGAATTGAAATCATATGTCGCGTGCCAGCATTAACCGCAGCGGTGAGATGGAGGTCTTTGTCCAGGCAGTCGAACTGGGTGGGTTTTCCCATGCGGCCAGGCAACTGGGGATGACCCAGTCCGCTGTCAGCAAGCTGATTTCCCGGCTGGAGGCTCGGCTCGGCGCAAGGCTTTTCAACCGGTCCACTCGACGTCTGGATCTGACGGCCGAAGGCTGCGTCTTTTACGAGCGTGCGAGAGAAATTCTCTCAAGCATCAATGACGCGGAACGGCAGGCAGGAATGGGCGAGCAGCCTGTTGGCCGCATCCGGCTGAACACAAGCGCCTCCTATGCGACCCACGTCCTTGAGCCGGTCCTGCCTCTGTTCCTTGAGCAATATCCCGATATCTCCCTTGAGATCGTTCTGACCGACGCCTTGATCGACCTTCTCGCGGAGCGGACGGATGTTGTGGTGCGGGCGGGGCCGCTCAAGGATTCCAGTCTGGTTGCGCGCAAGCTCGGCGAAACGCCAATGCTGATCGTCGCTTCACCTGACTATCTTCGGCGTGCCGGAGAACCGGCCAGCGTCGCGGATCTGGAAGGACACAGGAAAATCGGCTTCAACTATCCACGGGAGGTCGACACCTGGCGCTTTCTGCGGGACGACGAACCGATAGCGGTTTGCCCTCCCGGCCGCGTTCAGGCCAGCGACGGCGAGGCCATCCGCCGGCTGGCAATCCATGGTCTGGGCCTTGCCCGTCTCGCCGGCTTTACCGTGCGCGACGACATCGCCGCGGGACGTCTGAAACCGGTTCTTGAAAAATGCTACGCAGACGACAACGAGTCCTTCCACGCCGTCTACACTGGTCAGGGCGGCCCTCTGCCCGCGCGCGTTCGAGTGCTGCTGAACTTCCTCGCCGAACATGGCACCGTGGCTTGAGGACTGCAGGATGCGCTTATGCGGCAACGATTGGGGAAACCTCGGCATTTGAGAGGGGCACTTTCGTGATGCTCAGCAAGATGGAATTTGACCTGAAAAGAAGCATAAGTCTTTGAAGTTTCATGAATGACACAACTATCGCGCTAGACTAATCTGCCTTCATGAGTTCCGATGATTGGTCAGATACGGAAAATGACGCCGTTGTGGCGTCTTACTTCGCGATGCTCAGCGACGAGCTCGCAGGCCGGTCGTATGTCAAATCCAACCACAACCGGCTGCTTCAGGAGCAAATCGGTCGTACACGTGGTTCGATAGAGTTCAAGTATTGCAACGTTTCAGCCGCTGCCAAGGGATTTGGGCTTCCGATTATCAAGGGATACCAACCTCGTTTCAATTTTCAGATGGCACTGGCCGAAGCGATTTCGCGATGGTTGGCAAGACAACCAGAGTGGGAAACAGGGCTGCACAATCCTCTCAGCTCTGAAATGGCCGAACCGCCCACACTCTTCGTCGGTGTGGCCCCCACGCTCAGAAACACGCCACCGCCGGAAGAAACGGAAAAATTGCAAGCTGTCGCGCGACGCTTCGATATCGCTGGGCGTGATGAGCGGAACCGGAAACTAGGTCGTGCCGGTGAAGAAGTTGTGTTTCATCGAGAGCGTGCTCAACTAAAGGAACTGGGTCTCAATGATTTGGCGAGACGAGTTCGTTGGACCTCGCAAGAAGACGGGGATGGCGCAGGATACGACATCCTCAGTTTTACGCCTGACGGAAGAGAGCGGCTTATCGAGGTAAAAACGACAAACGGCTGGGAACGCACGCCGTTTCATATATCTCGGAATGAATTGGAAGTTGCCAATGCACGTCGCAATGACTGGTACCTCTTCCGCCTCTACGAATTCGCGAGGAGCCGAAAGGCGTTTGAAATTCGGCCGCCATTGGAGGCGCACGTGGCGCTTACGGCTACAAGCTTTCAAGCCAGCTTTGGGTGATGGGTGTGCGTTGAAGTGCCGTGTTGCCTAATCATCCTGGCATAGCTGGGCCATCATGAACCAGGCCCCGACCCGCGTGAACGCCTCGCCCAGATCTTCAGGTCAAAAATCACCTTCACCGTCGCGGCCACGGCCAGCGCGCAAAGGGCGGCTTTGGAGAATGTCTCCATCGTGCCTTCGATCAACAGCGCATGAACCACGCTGCCGGTGACGATCACCATCGCCAGCAGGGTGTGCAGCCGGCGCCAGAGGCGGGGAGACAAGGCAAGACTCCGCCGGAACGCGGCAAGAAAGGCTGCGGCGAAGACGGCCCACATGGCGATGACACCCCAGACGGAAAACGGTGTCGGCGATCTGAAGAGAAGGGCGTCGATCACGTCCGGCGGGCTGGTGATCCAGAGACCGCCGACGTGGAGGACAATCGCCACCACCAGCAAAAAACCGGTCCAGCGATGCAGGCGCCGTCCGCGCAGGCCCGTTGCGCCCGGTAGATAGCCACCGGCCAGCAAGGGCTGCAGCAAAAGCAGCACCATCGCCGCGATGCCGGCAAAGCCCGCCGCGATATAGACCGGCTGGCGCCATTGCAGCAGCGGGCTTGCCGCAGCTGCAAGGATCGGCACACCAACGATGGTTGCCAGGCCGGCCCATAGCAGGGGTGCGCGAAGGCGGCTCATGCCGTCGGGCAGCTCCGGATCAAGCAGCCTGCAGCACGAAATGTGCTTCCAGGCTGGTGTCGGCGGAGCTTTTCATCACCGGCCGCAGAAACACGGTTTCAAACGCGCCGCTATCATAGGCGAGATGTCCGTGAGGCTGTCCGAAAGCCGGAACGATCTGCGGCATTTCCAGGCGGAAGACGCCATCGGCATCGGTAAGCGTTGCGCCATGGCTGCGCTGGTCGCGCTCATGGCCCTCGGTCGTATGCGCCCAGATCTGTATGCGCTGGCCTGCCAGCGGGGCGCCGTCGCCTGCACGCCGCACGGTGCCGGTCATCCAGAAGCCGCCACCGCCGATCCTGTCGACAATTGGCGCGCCGGGCCGATAGTTGTTGGACCCACCCCGCATGGTAGGGGTCGGTGCCAGTCCTTTTGCACGGGCCGGGACACTCCAGCCAGATGCGCCCGTCACCAGAAAGGCGCTTCCGGTGAGGAGCAGGGTGCGGCGGGTCATGAGGCCGGTTGTCATCATCGATCTCCTGTCGGGCGTTTGGGCCCGGCGTCTCTCTGGAAGCCGGGCGCGTCCGATACACCAGTATAGGGCGCTTCTCGGCATTTCCGAGGCGTTCGGCCCGCTCACACCTTGCATCGTGCTCACACCTGCGTGAGCAGCCGTCCATCCGGTTTCCGAAGATCGTGCAAATGAAACGGCCAAAGAGAGATCAGGTTTCGGCCGAAAGCGGAGCAGATCAAGGCTCCTGTGTCTCTTGGAAAAGAAAGCATCTAACCCTTGGATTTCGCCCTGTGACCCCGGCCGGATGATTGCCCGCCCATAGCTTCGCACGTAGGATGCCGCCATGGGGCGCATTCTGGAAACCGAGCTCTACCCGCCGGTCAAAGCTTTTCTTGTTGCACAGGGATATGAGGTAAAGGCCGAGGTCGGTTCGGCCGATATCGTCGCCTGCCGCGATGGTGCGGACCCGGTGATTGTCGAACTCAAGACCGGCTTCACCTTGAGCCTGTTTCATCAGGCAGTGGTGCGTCAGTCGGTGACAGACGCGGTCTATGTTGCGGTTGCCCGGGGCAAGGGCCGGCAGTTTATCCAGTCGCTCAAGAAAAACCTGCAGCTTGCCCGAAGGCTTGGCCTCGGTGTCATCACCGTCAGGTTGCCCGATGGCGTTGTCGAGGTGCATCTGGACCCGGCGCCTTTCACCCCGCGCAAGTCCAAGCCGCGCAAGGATCGGCTCCTGCGGGAGTTTGCCCGCCGGGTGGGCGACCCGAACACCGGCGGCTCGACGCGCACAACGCTGGTGACAGCTTACCGCCAGGACGCGATCCGCTGCGCAGAGCATCTTTCCATCAACGGCCCCAGCCGCGGCGCGGATGTTGCCAGGGCAACCGGCGTTGCCACGGCAACCCGCATGATGGCCGACGATCACTACGGCTGGTTCGAGCGGGTGGAAAGAGGCATCTACGCCCTGACGCCCAAGGGACTGGCATCTTTGCCCGGGCCTGATGAGGCAACTGAGGAGAGGCCTTCAAAGGACACCCCTAAAGCCGGTCGATCGGCGCGGTGAGCGAACAATACTCGATGATGTTGCCGTCCGGCGCGAAGGTCGGCTTCGAAATGACCGCAAAAGCCTGCCGGCCTCTTCAAAACCGATGAAGACTTCCGTCTCGATTGTGGGGCAGCGCTTTTGCGTCAGATGCGACCGGACAGCCGCCCTTCGCGCCAACTCACCCCTTGCGCCCCAGATAGACCGCCTGGGTCACTTCACGCCCGTCCTGCAGGGGATTTGCGAAGACCACCGGTTCGGCCCAGGCCTCGCCAAACGCCTCACCAAGCAAGGCGGTGACGGCCTCGTCCGGGGCTTCGTCGGACCACAGCCCGACGATCCCGCCCGGCTTCACGAACCGCTGCACGGCACGCAGGCCCTCGGGCGTGTAAAAGCCTTTCGAGCCGCCGTGCAGCAGACGTTCCGGGGTGTGGTCGATGTCGATCAGAAGCGCGTCATACTGGCGGCCGGGCCTGTCGGCATCGAAACCTTCATCCGAGGCTGCCATGGCGAAGAAATCGCCCTGCACCAACCGGCAGCGCGGGTTGTCGGCAAGCTCGGTTTTCATCGGCACGAGGCCTTCCTCATGCCAGCGGATCACCGGCTCCAGCAGGTCGACCACGGTAAGGTCGGCAACGCCCTCGTGAGCCAGGGCGGCCTTTGCGGTGTATCCAAGCCCAAGTCCGCCCACCAGCACGTCCAGCTTGTCACCGCTGAGGGCTGCAAGCCCCTTGTCCGCCAGCGCGATTTCCGACGCGGTAAAAAGGCTCGACATCAGGTGTTCCTCACCAAGGAGGATTTCGAAGACGTCGGTCTTCAGGGCCAGGATATGCCGGCGGCGCAGGGATATCGCACCGATCGGTGTCGGGGCGTAGTCCAGTTCTTCAAACATAGCACTCATCCGGGCACCGTGACCGGTCAGCACCGTTTTGAAAAGGGATGTTTTCAGCTGAACTGGCGAAATATTTCACGCGCGCACAAGGGCAAGGCGGAAGCGCCTACAGCTGGCGGGAACTTCGCCGTCCTCGGTCAGGCCGGTGCCAGCTTGCGCCGGGCCTTGGCGAACAGGAACAGGACAAGAATGCAGAAGGCCGCCATGCCGGCTCCGGTGATCAAGGCGATGCCGGCGTTTCCGGTCCAGTCCGCCAGTTCCCCGGCAACCCGCGGGGCAACCATCATCACCACGTAATAGATTGAGAAAAAGACACCCATCCCGAAGGTTCGGCTCGCCGGCGGCAGAATGGACGAGGGCAGGGTCATGATCGGTCCGGCCGCAAGCGCGAACAGTCCGCCGACGATCAGAAAGACCACGGCAACGGCGAAGGGTGGCAGAACCGGCACCAGGGGCATCAGCACGGCAAAGGCGGCGAGGCTGACAGTGATGATCGCGTTCGCCCGGCCGGTCTTGTCGGCAAGGATGCCGCCAAGCGGCACAGCGATGGAAAAGACGACCATGAAGGCACTGATCACCGAGCCGGCCGCCGCCAGCGTCCAGCCCTGGTCCTTGAGCAGCGCGGGGCCGAAGCTAAACACCATGGCCAGTGCCGCGTTGTAGAGAGCCCAGATCGTGCTGGCGAGCACCAGGGCGTAGACGGGAAGCTGGGCGATCCGCAGGCTTGGTGCCGTCGTGGCGCCCATCGGCGAACGGTAGAACAGCAGGAGCAGAACCAGCCCCGCCAGAATGACCGCGGTAACGGCCCACCAGGCCAGGGTCAGATCGCCGGAGGCGGCGATCAGGGGCAGCGTGAGCAAGGCGGCGGCAATCCCCACGGGCCAGGAATTGATGAAGATAGCCATCGCGGTGGATATCTCCTTGCCGGCAAACCAGTCGACCAGCATCTTCGTCATGACGACGTTGAGGATGACCCCGCCGGCACCGGCCAGAAGCCGGGACCCCACAAGCACGTTCCAGTCCGTCACAAGGGTCGTCAGCCCGCCGCCGGCAAGCATCATGAGCATGCCGAGTGCAACCACGCGCTTGTCGCCGAAGCGCACGGCGATGGCGCTGCCGGGAATGGCAATGACGACACCCGGAGCCAGATAGAGGCCGACCAGCAGCCCGATGTCGGAAAAGTCCGCCGAGTAAGTGTCGATGATGAGCGGCGACAGGGCGCCGATCGACTGGAACTGGAAAGCCATCGTGAAGCGGGCAAAGAAAAGGACGGCCAGTATCAGCCAGCGGTTCGATAGCATGAACGTCCTCCCTTTCCCGCCAGGGTGCGGGGACCCTAGCAGTACACGGCTGTCCTTCAAGCGCAAGCTGCGCATTTGTGCGGACGCCGGCAAGGATGCGGCCTTCCCGGCGACGCTATGTGCTCACCGAAACTCCCGGCTCGGGAGCGGCCGCCAAGCCTGTTCGTGCGGATGCACGGCTCTGCACTGCTGCACAGCCCGGCTCTGCTGTGCGTCCGGTTTCAGGTGCACCGGCGCGTCGTTGGTCTGGGTGGTCAGCTCAGCAAAACCGCTCCGGCCCGATGCCTTGCGCTTCCGAGTAGCGGTCGCCGTGGACCCAGCCGACGGGCAGCACGGCCTCGATACGCTCCAGATCCGTTGCCGTGAGGGTCAGCGCCGCACCCGAGACGCATTCCCGCAGGTGCTCCACGGAGCGCGTTCCCGGGATCGGGATCACATGCGGTCCGCGGGTCAGCAGCCAGGCATTGGCCAGCCCCGCCGCCGTCGTGCCCATCTCCGCCGCGAGCTTGCGGAAGCCCTCCATAATGCGCAGGTTCTCCGTCAGGTTCGGCTCCATGAACCGCGGGTTGGTGCTGAGGAACGGCAGGTCGGCGATCCGCTCGCGCGGGATCGGATGGTCCGTCAGCAGCGAGCGGCCGACAGGCGAGAAGGCCACCATGGCAACACCAAGCTCGGCACAGGCCTGCACCAGCCCGAGATCGGGCGCGCGCGTGGAGAGCGAATATTCCGATTGAACGGCCGCGACAGGAAACACTTTCATGGCGCGCCGCAGGGTAGACGGTGCGATTTCCGACAGACCGATGGCGCGGGCCTTGCCCTTTTCCACCAGCCGGCCGAGATTGGCCGCCGTTTCTTCCGGTGTGAAGCGCGGGTCGCGGCGATGGGCGTAGAACAGGTCCACGCACTCCACGCCGAGCCGCTGCAGAGACTTGTCCAGCTCGGCTTCAAGGTGCTCCGCCGAATTGTCGAAGCTGCGGTTGCCGTCCGCATCTTTGGTGATCGTGGCCTTCGTCGCGATCACGAACTCGTCCCGCGCACCCGGATTGGCTTTCAGATAGGTGCCGATGGCGCTTTCCGATTTGCCCATGCCGTAGACATTGGCCGTATCCAGATGCGTGACACCCAGATCGCGGCAGGCATTCAGAATGGCATGGCTTTCCGTTTCGTTCGTCGGCCCGTACATGTCGGAAAAGGACATCGCCCCATAGCCGATAGCACCCACTTCCGGCCCGTTGGCACCCAATCTGCGTTGTTCCATGTGTCCCCTCTAAGCGCTGGAAAAGCTGAAGAGTTCTTTTCTTAAGCCATTGTCCCGGGCGCTGAAAGGGCGGAAGTGTCAGCTTGGCCGGTGTTGGTTTTCTGGTTAGGTGCGGCGAGGCCTTTTGGGGCAGGCTTCTCTGCTTTTGGGGGCGGAGCGGACATAGGCATTGGTCTTGTTCGATGGCGACTTCGCGCCGTCAAAACGGTTGTGCGAAAAGTTGGAAAAGCAACCGTCTGATTTGGCTGCACAAACTTCTGTACAGAACGAAGAACGCTATTTGTTGCAAAGGCACGGGTGGCGGGGTTCTTACGGCTAAACAAGCGATCGCAGTTTTGATTCTTTCTCAGGAGCTTTGAAGATCCGGCCTTCAAGCTGATGTTACGTTTCGTCCATCAAAGGATGAGAACGGCTTAAGTAGGGTAGCCTCCTTATTCTATGTGCAGTCAAGATCCCCAAAATCCAAGGTCGTGCCAGACTACGCACAACACACGCCCCGTGAAGGCGAGGCCTGGAATGGCGAGCAACAAAAAGCCCAGAGCATAAAACACCAGCACCAAGTAAACCGCGCCCCTCGCAGTATGTCTGTCCTGCACATTGTAAAAACTTCTCAAGACATCGATCTTGATGTGGTTACCATCATCCCTTTTAAGCGCGTCAGAGGCGGTTTTGAGGCTCTTATCTCTGTCCAGCCAAGGTGCCATTTGGATGAATGACGCCGCGACCTGAGGCCTGCGGGATCGTATCATCACATACATAGAGCGGAGATTTCGGGCAGAAACGTTGTCGATAACATTAACCACGTACTCGTTGATGTCGCGCGCACCTTTAACGACACTAGGTGCAAACACCTTGTATACGATGGTGCCCACGCCCAGAAGTAAGAGGCCGATGTATACTAAGTTTAGTCGCATGGAAAAGTCGATCCACGGCGCGCATTGGCCTGGCTTCGCCTGCTTTTCAAGTAACCCTCCAAGCCCACCGACATACTCTTCGATTTGTGGATGGTAGAGGATCATGTATCCGACGAATGGCGTACTCATCGTGATTGCGGCAGGCACACTCTGACCAAATCCTCGCAACAAATGCCAATTCAAGATCTTAACGCGCCAAGGTTCTGGCTGCCAACTTGATTTGCTTTTCATGGACTGATCGGACAATGACACACCCTAAGTGCTAGAGATACGCAATGTTCGGTTCTCATGGGTATAGAAGTCACCCACAGTTATTTCAGGAACATCAAGCTCTGGCGCAATCATTGAAGTCGCGATAATCATTTGGTTCATTGATGCAGCAGTGGAAGATTTTTCATTCAACAACCGCTGGAAATTTCTGCTTCTCTCGGGCTCCATGCCCTTATCCTCGATGGTATCCATCAACAAAAACCGTGGATGCGAAAAGGAACTTTGATTTGCTGCAGCGACCGCAAATGACGCAATAAAGCTATTCCGCAGGTAAACCATAGAGCTCGCAGAGAAGAATGACTCACCATTTACACTAATTCTGTCTCCGTCGAAGTCAAAGTTCACAGAGTCAGCGTTTACGAAAGTGGATTGGCGTTCGAGATCTCTCCTCAAAAAGTCTAGAACCTCCAACTCAATTGAACGTCTCGCTTGAGATATCTGATGTAGATCGCGTTTCTCGGATGTTTCGATAAAAGTCCGAACCTCGTCAATCTTTCTCTGAAGCTCATCCCGCTGTTGCTGCGCCTCTCGCAATTCCGCGACTACAGACTTGCGTGCTGCCAGTTCTTCTAACTCTCTCTGCGCGTACCCGGCCTCTCTGTTAAGCGCTCTTAGCTTCGTGCGCATTTCAGTAGTTGGGCTCCGCAGTGAAACGGTGTAGTGACGGCCAGCCTGCTCCCACAATTCAGTTACTTTTGTTAGCCGGGCCTTCAGCTCAGAAATCCGTCGCTGCCTATCAGCCTGTAGGTCCAATGAGTTTTGTCTTTGTCGAGCATACTCGTTGATTAAACGTAGCGCGCGCTCCTTGACCTGGCTTTGGTCTGACGCTTGTTTGCAGAGCGAACACGCTCCTTCCACCTCCGCACTTTCCACAGGTGCAAAGCAAGCAGGGCAAAACTCGAAGCTCAGAGCGTTCAATTCGTCCACAACCATCTTGGACTCATGAAGTGCGTCTAGCTTCTTGCTAAGAGAAGCTATGAATTCGAGTGAATCCTCGGCTTCCAACTCTAGATAATCCAGCTCTTCCGTGATTTTGCCGATTTCGGCTTGGAGCGACTGCACTCTCGCGTAGGTCGCCTTCTGATCGTTGAGCGACAACCTGTCTTCAAACTGAACTGAAAACACTTGAGACTCAATCGACTCTATCTCAGTATTTAGATCGTGCAGTTCACGTTGTAGCCGTGAATACTCCTGCTCAATCCATTCCTCCGTCAATGGGTGCCCGTCACGTCCATGAATACGAATAAGCGTTGTGATCCTAGATATTGCATCCTTTATCTCAGCTTCGTAGGTCTTGAGGCTCAACTTTGCGGCGTAATATTCATTACTGAATGCTCCCAGCAATAAATTGCCGACAGTTTGCCGCGTTATTGCGTCATCGAAAAGCTGTTGTCGAAAAAGCTTCTCGACAGAACTCAGCTGATCCGAATAAAGAATCCGAAGAAGTTGGTTCATCGTGATCTTCGTGTTCGCTTCTCCATACTGAACTTCGGGAAGTCCCAGAAGCCGAAACATAATTTGTGAGAAGCTTTCGGATTTCCCCCTACGGAAGGAGTAGCGCTCCCAGCCCTCCCCACTGCTTTTTAACGCTTCGGAAGAAGGGCCGAAGTAAATCTTCATCGGTTGCGAAGACTTTTGTTCCACATCTCGTTGTAGAGTGACATTCTTTCCATTGAGCTTTACGCCCATCATTACTGTGTCACAGAGAAGTGCAGACTCTCGCCATTGGTGTTCGAGCAGATCGCCTCCCAAACCGTAAAAAATGAAGTCCATAATTGTGGACTTACCTGAACTATTTTCTCCGCGAATAATGTTCAGGCCGGTGTGGAAACTTTCGGAAAATACAATTTGTCCCCTTCGGAAGATCGTCAGGTCAACGACCTCTAGATTTGGTCTAAACAACGTCATAACTAAATTCACCTAGGCCGCAGCGCGAAAAAATTCCATCTTTTCCAAATTCTTCCATTTTCGGAAAGTTGACTGCTAGAAATTGAACAAGATCAGCAATTCTTTCAGAGGACGACCGAACAGAAACCATCAAGTTTGATGGAACATTATTTCGCCTAAGCGTTAGTCTTCCATTCGATACGTCGAAATCATCTATCATATTGGAACCTGCTAATGCACTAGCTGCTGTCGCTTGGACTATCTCCATCCGTTCGAATACAACCCTTGCACTTGGAAAGTTGTCGTAGCCAGACTTTGGATACTTTTTCACAATACTGTTGCGTGTTCGCGAAAATCCTTCGACGTCTCTTGGTGCCCTTACGCCCTTAAGTGACCAAGGAAAACAAAGGAAAAAATCTGCGGCTCTTATCGATCTGTAACCAAATGACTCGGTTTCCGACGAAGTCAGAAGAACCAGGAATCTAAATACTGTGTGATACGGGTCGTATGCTGGTGTGTACGCGAGAGAGAACATCAGCTCCACCTAACGTAGCATCTGTCTGCAAGCCAGTAGATCATTCCCCGAACATGAGCGTGGTTAATCGTAAAGTGCTCGAAACCAGAACCCATATCTTTCAATGTCGGCTGAACGATCTTTTCTTCGATTATCTCGTCTATCTGCTGCCTGTCGAGAGTCGAAACATAAGGCATAATATGGTTCTCAAAAACGTCGTTAATACGGGCAAGAAATAACGCGAAGATTTTTTGAGCCGAAGGATAATGCTGCATCCTTGCCAAAAGTTTTGCGAAAAGTTCTTTTTTTAGGTGGGCACTTTCCAACTGATCCTGCCGCTCTGCGGCGGTCAACTTTGCTTCAAGCCCAACGAGCGTTCCCGAGGTTCGCCTGTCTTGAAACATCTGGAGGTCATCGATGAAACCTTCAATGCAAGCATCTCCGGCAGATATTTCTTTGTCTAGGCGCTGCAGAAGGCCCGGAACCTGTGATAATTCTGTCAACGTGGCAATCCCGGCTACATCTGGCAGTGGAACGACTGGCTCTTACAACGCTTAGAGTAGAATGCAGGATATTGCATCCGATCAAGTGCGCAAGGGGGATAAGAACTCCACGTTGTAATTTGGGTTGCGATTGACAGACAAGCTTGCCTGATTCTGTTGACAGCCCTTATCCAAGCATTGGCGCGAAGTGTAAGCTGTGAACCGCAAGCAGCGCTCTACAGTTGTTCAGACCGGCATCACGCTGCTTCACACAAATCACAGCTTCAAGGATCCGAATCACAGAATAACGTGTTCGCTATCAGGCTCAGCTTTGCGCCGTAACCTATCGTGTGCACAACTAACTTAGACGTCATCTTCTTAAAAGTAGATTATGAACACTGCCAGTCCGCCTCCGTCCGAATCCGGTCATTCGTTGCGACCGCAGCAAACGCCCACTCCCCACCCCTTTCACACACTACCCCTCAATGAAAATCCCGGCTCGGGAACAGCCGCTTGGCCTGTTCGCGCGGGTGCATGGCGCGGGTGCGTTGTGCGTCTGATTTCAGATGCACCGGCACGTCGTCGGTCTTGGTGGTCGTCTGTCCCAGAACGTCGTCGTTGGGGTGGCCCAGAAGGGACAGGTCGCGGGAGCGGTCCTCGATGTGGTCGGCGATCAGGTGCACGACCATGCCTTCGCGCTCCAGCCGCCCGGTGACCTTGAGCAGCCGTCCGCCGAGAACGGCGGGCCGGAATTTCTCGTACATCTTCGGCCAGACGACAACGTTGGAAACGCCGGTCTCGTCCTCTAGCGTCAGGAAGATCACGCCCGAGGCCGTGCCCGGGCGCTGGCGGGTGATCACCAGCCCGCAGACGGAAACGCGGCGCGCCTCGCGCGGGGTCAGCGCCGCCAGCCGGTCATGCGGTGTCAGATGCGGGATATGCGGGCGCAGCAGCTCCATCGGGTGGGCGCGCAAGGTTAGCCGGGTGGACAGGTAATCCTCCACCACTTCCTGCCCCAGATGCATGGTGGGCAGGAGGACATCCGGCTCGAAGATCGCTTCGCCGTCGATGGGGTCGTTGAAAAGCGGCAGCGGTTTGGGGCTGCGGATGGTCTTCACCTGCCAGAGCGCCGCCCGGCGGCTGAGCCCCATGCCGGCAAAGGCATCGGCTTCGGCCAGCCGCTCCAGCGTGGCCGGCATGACGCCGGTGCGCAGCCACAGGGTTTCCGTGTCCGGATAGCCGTTGCCGCGGGCCGCGACGATCCAGGCAGCGTCCTCCTCGCGCAGGCCCTTGATCTGGCGAAACCCCAGGCGCAGCGCCAGCGCGCCGTCGCTGCGCCGCTCCAGGGTGTTGTCCCACAGGCTGGTGTTGACGCACACCGGGCGCACCTCCACCTGGTGCTCGCGGGCATCGCGCACGATCTGCGCCGGGGCATAAAAGCCCATCGGCTGGGCATTCAGCAGCGCGCAGGCGAATTCGGCCGGGAAGTGGCATTTCAGATAGGCCGAGACATAGGCCAGCATGGCAAAGGCGGCGGCATGGCTTTCCGGAAAGCCGTATTCGCCGAACCCCTCGATCTGGCCGAAGCAGTTCTGCGCGAATTCCAGCTCGTAGCCGCGCTCCAGCATGCCGGAGATGAACTTGTCCTTCAGCTGCCCGATGGTGCCCATGCGCCGGAAGGTGGCCATGGAGCGGCGCAGCTTGTCGGCCTCCGACGGCGTGAACCCGGCGGCGACCACGGCGATCTGCATGGCCTGTTCCTGGAACAGCGGCACGCCAAGCGTCTTGCCCAGCACCTCCTCCAGCGCCTTGGAGGGGAAGGTGACCTTCTCCCGGCCCTGGCGTCGGTTGATGTAAGGGTGCACCATGCCGCCCTGGATCGGGCCGGGGCGCACGATCGCCACCTCGATGACGAGGTCATAGAATTCGCGCGGGCGCATGCGCGGCAGGAAGTTCATCTGCGCCCGGCTTTCCACCTGAAAGACGCCGATGGCATCGGCCACGCACAGCATGTCATAGGTCTTCCTGTCGGCCTGGGGCACGGTGGCGAGTGTCAGTTCCTGGCCGTGGTGGCTGTCGATCAGCTCGAAGCACTTGCGGATGCAGGTCAGCATGCCGAGGCTGAGCAGATCCACCTTCAGGATGCCGAGCGCGTCGATATCGTCCTTGTCCCATTCGATCACCGTGCGGTTTTCCATGGCCGCGTTCTCGATCGGGCAGAGTGCGTCGAGCCGCCCCTGCGTGATCACGAAGCCGCCGACATGCTGGCTGAGATGGCGCGGAAAGCCGATGATCTCGCGGATCAGCTCGATGGTCTGGCGAACGCGCGGATTGTCGAGATCAAGCCCGATCTCCTTCATCCGCGTTTCTTCCGGTCCCTTGTTGGAACTGCCCCAGATCTGCCCCGCCAGTGCGGCGGTGACATCCGCATTCAGCCCCATCACCTTGCCGACCTCGCGGATCGCCGCGCGGGTTCGGAAGTGGATCACCGTGGCGCAGAGCCCGGCGCGGTGGCGGCCGTATTTTTCATAGACATACTGGATCACCTCCTCGCGGCGCTCATGCTCGAAATCGACGTCGATGTCCGGCGGCTCGCCCCGATGTTCGGAGATGAAACGCTCCGACACCATGGTGATGGTTTCCGGCCCCACATCGGTGATGCCGAGCGCATAGCAGATGATGGAATTGGCCGCCGACCCGCGCCCCTGGCACAGGATGTTCTGGCTGCGGGCAAAGCGGATGATGTCATGCACGGTCAGGAAATAGGCGGCGAAGGCAAGTTTGCGGATCAGCTTGAGTTCCTTTTCCGCCAGCGCCAGCGCATGGTCCGGCACGCCCGCAGGATACCGCCTTTCCAGCCCCTCGTAGGTCAGCCGCTCCAGCCGTTCCTGGGGCGGTTCGTTACCCGTGATCTCGTCCGGATATTCGTAGGAAAGTTCGGACAGATCGAAGCTGCAGCGGGTGGCGATCTCAAGCGTCCGGCGAAGGGCCGCCGGATGGTGGCGGAACAGCCTGGCCATGTCTGCCGGGGCCTTCAGCCGGCGTTCGCCATTGGGCAGGGCCCGTGTGCCGATGTCGTCGATGGTGCAGCCTTCGCGCAGGCACGTCAGCACATCGGCCAGCCGGCGCCGGCCGGCATGGTGCATCATCACATCACCAACGGCGACCATCGGCGCTGCAAGCGAATGCGCCGCGCGGGCGCAGGTGCGGAACCAGGCCTGGTCTGTGCCGTCATAGCGGGGCGCAGCGCCCAGAAACACATGTCCCGGCGCTTCCTGGCGCAGGCGGCGAATGTGATCCTTAGCCGCCTCACAAATCGTCTCGCGCGCCATCTCCGGCTGCGGCAGGGCAATCAGGATCATGCCCTTGCAGGCGTTCATGAGGTCGGAGAAATTCAGGTGACACTCGCCCTTTTCCGCACGCCGCTTGCCGAGGGTAAGCAACTGGCTCAGCCGCTCATAGGCGGCGCGGTCGGTCGGCAGCGCCACCCAGTGCAGCGGGCTGTCCTGCAGGCAAAGCCGCGCGCCGACGATCAGCCGCGGCAGCTTCAGCGTCTGCGGCGCAGGCAGGGGCGGGCTCGTGTTCGTCTCCTTGCGGGAGGAGGTGTCGATCTGCGAATGCGAGCGGATCTGAACGCCTTCCTCGGCCGCTGCCCGCTTGATCTCCTTCAGCGCCGAATAGGCCCGGACAACCCCGGCCAGCGAATTGCGGTCGGTAATGGCAATCGCATCGAGATTGAGCATGGCGGCCCGTGTCACCAGCTCCTCCGGATGGGAGGCCCCCCGCAGGAACGAAAAATTCGACGTCACGGCCAGCTCCGCATAGCGGACCGGCTCGGGCCGGAAGTCGTCAGGAGACGGAAGCACACTCACCGGCAAGCCTCCCTGTTCTTTCCGATGATGTTCTTGCAAAGACAGATGCACGAGACCCCGTGTCCCTGTGTGCCGCATTTGGCCGGGGAAGCAGCGGAGGCAAGGCGTAAACTGCGGAACCCCATCAGCCGAACTCCCCTTGCACGAACCAGCCCGGATGCTGGGGCGTGTGGAACAGCCACAGGCGCTGGCCCTGGTGGGTGGCGATGCGCCAGTAGTCGCGCAGGCCCTTGGCCCAGCTGTCGTCCAGGTCCCACCAGGCAGGGGTGATCCGTTCCGGCCCCTCGGCCTCGAACACGGTCAGCGCCCGGCCGCGCCAGCGGAAACGCCGGGGCGGTTCGAAGCCGGTGCCGGAAATCGGTTCGGGCGCGAACAGGCGGATCGGGCGCGGGCGGTTGGCGGGCCAGGCTTGCGCCGGGCGGCTGTAGGCGGCCGGAACCAGCTTGAAGCTGCGCTCGGGAATGTGGCTGTCGACCGGCTGGAACCGCAGGATATTGTCGAGGCCCACCCGGTTGCCAAGCTGGGTGATGAGATCGTCAAGCCCGTCTTTCTCCAGGCCTTCGGTGCGGTCCAGCTGGCGCATGCCGAGCGGTTCCACCTCGGTTGCTTCCAGGCGGATCATGTCGATGCCATAGCCTGCATCCACCGAGCTGACCCCACGCTCGAACAGGGCAAGGATCCGTTCCGGATCGCGCATCGGCCGGGCGAGCTTCAGTTCCACCGCCTGGTTTTCCTGGTCGACCCGGCGAAAGGTCAGCTTCAGGCTGCGGGCGCCCTTTTGCGCGGTGTCGAGCCGTTGGCACAGATGCGCGGTCAGCCGGCGTGCGGCGGCCATGACATCGTCCAGAAGGCCGATCGGGTCGGGCAGGGTCATGCGCACGGCAAAGCCCGGCTCCTCGCCCAGGGGGGAAATCTGCTCGGGCAGCGCCCCCAGCGCCTGATCGAGGCGGCGCAGGACATCGGGCTCGTACCGCCGGGCGACGGTGGCGCGCGGCAGATTGTAGAGCTGCGAGACCGTGGCGATGCCGAGCCGTTCCAGACTGGTGCAGGTCTGGTCGGACAGCCGCAGGGCGGACAAGGGCAGCGGGCCGATGCGGGCAAGGGTCTCGCCGGTCTCGGCAATGCCTTCGGCAAACCGGGACAGCGCCCAGGCCGTTCCCGGGGTATCGGCAAGGCCGAGCCGGGCGGTCAGCCCCGCCCGGGCCAGCCGGGCGCGGATATCGTCCAGCAGCGGCTCCTCGCCGCCCAGCAGATGGGCCGAGCCGGTGATGTCGAGAAACAGGCCGTTGCGCCCGTCAAGGCCGACCCATGGGCAGTAGCGGGTCGCCCACCGGGCCAGCAGCCGCAGGAAGCGTTGGTCGGCGGCGGGGTCCGCCGGGCGGGTCAGCAGGCCGGGGCAGAAACTGCGGGCATGAACCAGCGTCATGCCGCGGTTGAGACCGAAGCTTTCGGCGCGTGGGCACAGGTCGTAAAGGCGTTCGGAATTGCGGTCGAAAAGGCTCAGCGCAAAGGGCGCGTCGACCGGCCGGGCACGCAGGGAGCGCTCAGCCGCCAGCCTCGGAAACCACAATGACACGATGCGCCGCTGCATCCCAACGTACTACCCATTCCGACAATGTTCCTATTTTGTTCTTTATAAGCGACCAGCGCCAATGAGTCGAGTCATGACCATTTTGACGAGGCACCGTCGCAGGCCCGGAAGTGGGATCGGACGGAGCCGGAATGCCGGTGCTGCGCCAGCGGGTTTCGGCCGCATTGCTGCCGGCGCCTTCCGGGATCAGCAGGATGGCCGTGGTGCGCCCGGCTTCGGCCGCCAGCTGCAGTCGGCGTCCCTCCGTCAGTCCGACAGTGCCGGAAAGTTCGGCCACCACCAGCCCGGCAGCGCCGGACCTGAGCGCGGTTTCCGCACTTGCCAGAGCGGTCAGCTGGTTGGCGGCGCGGGTCAGAAGCAGCCGGCCCGGATCGCAATAGGTGGCAAGACCTTCCGGGTTCACCGGCGGCCGCCAGTCTTCCGAAATCCACACGACGGCCCCCTTGGTCATCCCGGCGGCGATCGCGGCAAAGCTCAACGCGCTGTCGCCGCACACTTCGTGGGCGCGGGCGTGTTTCAACGGAAAGACGGATGAGAAGTTCAAGGACATGCAAGGATCGTCTGTAGCAATCGGTTGGACAGAGCCTAACCCATGCAGACGGGTTGCGGAACCGCATAGAGGCTGTATCCATTCCAAACAGCCGTTGCCGGGCAGGAGCCGGGTTGCTATACGCCCCGGCACAACAGGCAGGAAAGCACCAATGACCAGCAGCCTTCTGGACGGCCGGAAGATCAGGACGATTTCCATCGTCGGCAACGGACCGATTTCCGAGCCCGATGCGCCGGAAATCGACAAGGCGGACCTGGTGCTGCGCTTCAACAGTGCGCCAGCGCTTGGGGCCGCGGGCCAGCGGGTCGACGTTCTGATGCTCAACCGGGCCCGGGTCTATATGTCGAAGCGGATCAACCCTGTTGCCCTGGAGCGCGCGCAGGAAGTCTGGGTGAACGACATAAAGGAGTATGGTGAGGTCGACTGGCTGTTCGCGCGCGAATGTAAGCCGCGCTATCTGGGGCTTGGCCCCACGAACAAGGCGCGGGAACACCTGAAGAGATTCGACCCGTTCGACCGCAGCAAACCGACATCGGGCGCGTCCATCATCGCCGAATTCCTGAATGTTCTGCCGGATGCCGAAATTCACCTGTTCGGCTTCACCCATCAGGGCAAACAGCACACCCATGACTGGGATGCGGAAAAGCTGTGGGTCCAGCAGCTCTGCGACGAGGGACGCATTCACAAACATCTGACACCGGGGCCGAAGCCCCGGCGGAGCGTCATGGGCTGGCTGGAATACGCGTTCCGTTTTCTGGAAAAGCGGGCCAAGCATTATCTTTACAACAAGATACTGCATTCCTCCGAAAGCACGAAGCGGCGGATCTTCGGACAGGACGCCTGAGGCGCGGCGAAAGCATGCGCAAGCGCCCTGCCGGGTCAGGAACTTCTGTCCCGCTGCGATAAGCGGTTGAAAAAAATCCGAACTTTCCACAGGCCGGCGAAAGTGACCGAGAGTTCATATGAACGGCTGACCGGTTTCATTTGAGTCACCTGGAGTCTGCGAAAACTCCAGCATTCGCCCGGATTGCGGCGCGGGTGAAGCCGCGTCCTCAGGCAAGCTGTTGCAGCCGGACGAGACCGTGGGTTCCCCCGCAGGGCCAGCCTTGCATCCACCGAATGGCCAGGATTCATTAAATTTAATCCGTTCCCTCTTGCGGACGCGGTCAAGGCGTCTTTTAATGTTCATATGAGCGTCATATAACGTTCATATGAAAACAATACGAAACGCAGGCGTTATCGTTTCTGGTGCCGATGAAGCCATTTTGGCACCGAGAGAGAACCAACTGCTGACCGGGGCGAAAAAACGCCCTGCTAGATGGGAGCAAATGAACATGGCTTATCGCAAGACAGTCGCCAGCCTCGTTGCTGCGGCCGCCCTGTTGGGCACGTCCTCCGCCTCTTTCGCGGCAACCGACATCTCCTGGTGGCACGCCATGGGCGGCAAGCTAGGCGAAGTCGTTGTCGACATTTCCAACGGCTATAACGAGTCCCAGGACGCCTGCAAGATCACGCCGGTCTTCAAGGGCACCTATGAAGAAACCCTGACCTCCGGTATCGCAGCATTCCGCGCTGGCGAACAGCCGAACATCCTGCAGGTGTTCGACGCTGGTGCCGCCACCATCATCGGTGCCAAGGGCGCAGTGATTCCGGTTGAAGACCTGCTCAAGGACAACGGCCTCGATTTCAACATCGAAGACTACATCGCCGGTGTTCGCTATTTCTACGCCGACAGCGACGGCAAGATGATCGGCATGCCGTTCAACTCCTCCGCTCCGATCCTCTACATCAACGAAGATGCGATGAAGAAGGCCGGTGTCGAAGCTCCGAAGACCTACGAAGAGTTCGAAGCCATTGCTCCGAAGCTGAAGGAAGCCGGTTACGTGCCGCTCGTTCAGTCGCACCTGCCGTGGGAATTCGTCGAGAACTTCAAGTCCCGTCATAACCTGCAGTTCGCAACCAACAACAACGGTTACGACGGCGCGGAAGGCACCGAGCTGGTTTTCGGCGAGCCGATCAAGAACCACTTCAAGGCTGCCAAGAAGTGGCTCGACGAAGGTCTCTTCGGTTACTACGGCACCGGCTGGGGTGACAACCAGACACCGTTCAACGAAGGCAAGGTTGCCCTCTGGATCGGCTCTTCCGGTTCCTTCGGCGGCATCGCCGACACGGTCGACTTCCCGTTCTCCGCAACCTTCCTGCCTTACTGGGAAGCTGTTGAAGGCGCCAACAAGGCTTCCTTCATCGGTGGTGCGGCTCTGTTTGCAATGTCCGGCAAGCCGGCTGAAGAGAACAAGTGCGTTGCGTCCTTCTTCGAGTACCTGACCTCTCCGGAAGTCCAGTACATGTGGCACAAGGAAACCGGTTACGTGCCGATCACCGAAGCTGCCTATGAGCTGGCCAAGAAGGACGGCCACTACGAGCGCACCCCGGCTGCCGAAGTCGGCATCAAGCAGCTGTCCCTGGACGGCGGCGAGTGGACCAAGGGCTATCGCATGGGCTTCTACGTCCAGATCCGCGACGTCATGAACCGTGAACTCGGCAAGGTCTTCTCCGGCGAAACCAGCGTCGACGACGCATTCGCAACGATTAAGGCCGACGGCGACAAGCTTCTTGAGCGTTTCGCCAAGACCACGGGCAACTAAGCCTGACCTGGTTGTTAGACCGATAGGGGCGCCCTGCGCCCCTATCGACCTTTGAGCGTGGCTGTATAGGCGTACCAATTCTGCCGAATATGTGCGCTTATGGCCCGGGTCGGTCGACATTCAGCCGGAGGCGGCGGAGTGGTCGATGTCGATCCGCAGCGAAATGAATGAAATCTCGGGCATTCAAACCAATGCCTGATGTTTCGGGCAGGCCGTCTCACAAGGGGTGGCCGGCACCAGTCGTTCCCGGTGGTCGAGAAACGAAATAATGAAAAAAGTCCAGTTTCAGTCTCCGTGGCTGCCGTATCTGCTGCTTCTGCCGCAGCTCGGCATCGTGACGGTTTTCTTCCTGTGGCCAGCCGCGCAAGCGATCCAGTCCTCCTTTTATCTCGAGGACCCGTTCGGTTTCGGCTCGACCTATGTCGGCCTCGATAATTTCAAGGACATGATCACGTCCACCGACTACGGTCGTGTGGCGCGCTTCACGGCGGTCTTTACCTTCTTCGTGACGGTCCTGTCGCTCGGGATTGCCCTTCTGCTGGCCGTCAAGGCAGACAAGGTCTTGCGCGGGGCTTCCGCCTACAAGACCCTGCTGATGTGGGTCTATGCGGTTGCTCCGCCCGTCGCCGGGCTGATCGGCGTGCTCCTGTTCGACCAGCATGTCGGCCCCATCGTCGATTTGTTCGCCATGTTCGGCTGGAAGATGCAGATCGGCGTCAACTATTTCGATACCAGCTTCGCGATGATCGTCACCGCCGTCTGGAAGCAGATCCCGGTGAACTTCATCTTTTTCCTGTCCGGTCTGCAGGGCATTTCCAAATCCGTTCAGGAGGCTGCCAGCATCGACTGCCGGTCCGGCTTCCGCCGGTTCTGGACAGTCACATTCCCGCTGCTGGCCCCCACCGGCTTCTTCCTGCTGATCATCAACATCACCTACGCCTTCTTCGACACCTTCGGCATCGTGGATGTCATCGTGAAGAACGAGCCTGGCAACAACCCGGTGACCCTGGTCTACAAGGTCTATCTGGACGGTTTCCGCGGCAACGACCTTGGCGGATCCTCGGCCCAGTCCGTGATCCTGATGGCGATGGTGTTCATCCTGACAATCATCCAGTTCCGCCTCATCGAGCGGCGCGTGCACTACACGTAAGGGAGGCGGCGATGAAAAAACTGCAGATCTCGGACCACATCATTCTTCTTCTCGGCGTCTTCTTCATGGTCACTCCGGTGGTGCTGGCGTTTCTGACCAGCACGCACGATGCGATCACCATCTACAAGGAAGGCATTCAGTTCACCCCGGGCGGCGAGTTCCTGGAGAACTACGAGACGGTCCTGTTCGAGGCCGGTGGCTTTACGAAGGAAGTCAACGGTTTCGTCATGCTCAAGAACTCGATGATCCTCGGCCTTGGCTTTGCCGTCGGCAAGATCGTCATTTCCATGCTGGCGGCCTACGCCATCGTTTATTTCCGCTTTCCGATGGCAACTCTTTGCTTCTGGGTGATCTTTTCAACGCTCCTGCTGCCGCTGGAAGTGCGCATCTTGCCGTCTTATGAAATCGTCCAGTCCCTCGGCATGGTGAACACCTATTCCGGCCTGATCGTGCCGCTCATCGCTTCGGCGACAGGCACCTTCTTCTTCCGCCAGTTCTTCATGTCGGTTCCGGACGAGCTTCTGGAAGCCGCCCGCATCGACGGTGCCGGACCCTGGAAATTCTTCAAGGACATCCTGGTGCCGCTGTCGCAGACGATGATCGCGGCAATCTTCATCATCATGTTCGTCTATGGCTGGAACCAGTACCTCTGGCCGACGCTGATCACCACCGACGAAAGCATGTTCACCCTGGTTCGCGGCATCAAGCAGATCCTGCAGGTCTGGGTCGGGGCGCAAATCCCGGACTTCAACGAGGCCATGGCGCTGGCGATCCTCGCCATCGTGCCGCCGGTGCTCATCGTGGTGATTTTCCAGAGCTGGTTCGTCAAAGGGCTCGTCGAGAGCGACAAGTGAGGTTTTTAGATAAATGGCAACGATAACTCTCGACAAGGTCCGCAAGGTCTATGGCGGCAGTGTGGAAGCGGTCAAAGGCGTTTCCATCGATATCGCGGATGGCGAATTCATCGTCCTGGTCGGCCCGTCGGGCTGTGGCAAGTCCACGCTGCTGCGCATGATGGCCGGCCTTGAGGAAATCACCACAGGCGAGATCAAGATCGGTGACCGGGTGGTCAACAACGTCGACCCGGCCGACCGTGACATCGCGATGGTGTTCCAGAACTATGCGCTTTATCCGCATATGTCGGTCTACAACAACCTTGCCTACGGTCTGAAGAACCGCGGCATGGCCAAGGACGAGATCGACCGGCGAGTGAAAGAAGCCGCGCGCATTCTGGAAATCGGTGATTACCTGGAACGCAAGCCGCGGGCCCTGTCCGGTGGTCAGCGTCAGCGCGTCGCCATGGGCCGTGCCATCGTGCGCGAACCGGCAGCCTTCCTCTTCGATGAACCGCTGTCCAACCTTGATGCCAAGCTGCGCGTGCAGATGCGCGTTGAAATCAAGCGCCTGCAGCACTCGCTCGGCACCACCAGTGTTTACGTCACCCACGATCAGCTGGAAGCCATGACGCTGGCCGACCGCCTGGTGGTTCTGAGCGGCGGCAACATCGAGCAGATCGGCGCACCGATCGAGGTCTACGACAAGCCGGCCTCCACCTTCGTCGCCAGCTTCATCGGTTCCCCGGCCATGAACCTGCTGAAGGTCAAGGCGGACGGCAACGGCCTTGCACTTGCAACCGGCACCGGCCTCAAGGGTGCAAATGTTAAGGGCCGCGATGCCTGCACCATCGGCATCCGTCCGGAGCACCTGGAAGTGGTGAGCGGACCCGGCGAGGGTGAGGGCATCCATCTGGAAGCGAGCGTCAACGTGCTCGAACCGGTCGGCGCGGAAAGCTATCTCTACTCGAGCTTTGCCGACGGCGGGGACGAGATCCTGGTGCGCGTGTCGAGTCATGCCCGTCATGAACCCGGCGAGAAGCTGTATCTGCGCGCCGCTCCGGAAAACATCCATTATTTTGACGCCGACACCGGCCGGCGGATCGACTGATCCGGAAAGGTCAGGCAAGGCGGTTTAACGAGGGCCGCCGACCCCGGACAAGCCACCCCGGTCACCCCCGGGGTGGCTTTTTGTTTTTGACTTCCGGACACCCTCCTGACGGTGCTTGTCAGGAGAACGGCAGGAGCTGTCTGGAACTCCTGACGCCGCTCTGGCAAACACCCTGAAGACCGTGTCAGGGAGAGACTTTTGGAACCCTTCAAGAACAACATTTCGCCGGATCTGGTGCGCTGCATCGGCAGCCATGTGGCGCAGCATCACGCCGGTTTCGACCGGTTGGGCTTTGAAACAGACATCCTGGCGGAGCTGGAGGATCTTGAGCTCAAGCAGAGGGCAGGCCTGATCGCAAGGCATCTGGACCGGCATCTGCCAAAGGATCTGTCGTCCCGCTTTGCCATCCTCCAGGCCATGCTGCACCCGATGACGGAGGTTGCCTTCGACCGGGGCAGTGACGAACGCGGTATCCGCGGTTGGGGCATGATGCCGCTTGGCATGGTTGTCGCGGCCAGCGGCCTGGATGATTTCGATGCTTCGTTCGCGCTCTTGAAGGAAATGACCAAACGGGCGACGGCCGAATTCGACGTCAGGCCGTTTCTGGCACAGGATCAGGAACGGGCGCTCGCCATCATGGCCCCTTGGGTGAAGGACGAAAGCGTACACGTGCGCCGTCTGGTCTCTGAAGGGACCCGCCCGCGCCTGCCTTGGGGCATGCGGCTTCAGTCCCTGGTGGTCGATCCCACACCTACCTTGCCGCTTCTGGAAGCCTTGAAAGACGACCCGGAAGACTATGTCCGACGGTCCGTTGCCAATCATCTCAACGACATCGCCAAGGACCATCCTGATCTGGTGGCCGATATCGCCAAAAGCTGGTTGAAGGATGCGGACAGAAACCGTGAAAAGCTCGTGCGACACGCCTGCCGGTCGCTGATCAAGCAGGGCCACACGGCAACACTGGAGGCCTTCGGGCTCAATCCTCCGGAGATCCAGGTCGAAGGCCCGCAGATCCTGACGTCAGACGTCACCTACGGAGAGTCAGTCGGCTTCGACGTCGAATTGGTCTCGACCAGCAGCCACCCGCAGGATCTTGTGCTCGACTATCTGATCCATTTCAGGAAGGCCAACGGAACGCTGGCACCCAAGGTTTTCAAATGGACCAAGCTGACACTGGCCCCGGGCGAACGGCTGACACTTTCCCGCAGCCACGCCATCCGGCCGATCACCACACGGGTCTATTACGGTGGCACGCAGGCGGTCAGCCTCAGGATCAACGGTCAGGATTTCGGATTTTCCGAGTTCGAGCTGGTGATGGAAAGCCAATAGCAATGTCCGAATTGCTATTTTGGGGTGCAATCTATCATTTTTGAGTCAAAAAATTCTCGTGCTGCCGCCGTCGCGATGCGCCAGTCCTTCAGAGATTCTTTTGAAAATTCAGAATAGGCGAACCAGCCATTCGGCATTTGGTCTTGAGCACGGCATGTGAGTGATCTCGGCTCATTTGAGCAATAGATTTCAACAGCGCCATCCGGTTCGTGGGTATCAATGGACTCAAACTTTTTAGAATAAGAATGCAAGCTGCATCTGCTACCTTTTTCAAAGATGAGCTCCACAAGACCATGTTCGGCGAGTTTCGTCATACAGCCTTCTAGAGTGCGGCTGTCGCGCTTTAAACGGTCTTCGCGATGTCGAATGTCGCCTTTTTTGTATTGGACTATGATGCCTTCGTCAGAAGGGCCGTTGTTACGCCAATAGGGAAGAGGTGCTGGAACAAATAATTTGGGTGCGATATTGTGGCTGGCGAAGGCGTGGATTGAAGGTAAGTCGACTTCGCTTCTTTTGTATTTGAGGCATGACTGATCAAATTTATAAACCGCAAAACCTTGAAGGGTATCATAAATATGATACCCGGTATATGTAACGACAATAAGAAGAAGTAATTTTCTTAAAGACAAATTTTCCACCTGTTGCAATAAACTTTTAGATCAAATTTCTCTACAGAGAATTGATAGGTGATTGAGGAGATATTACTTCAATCAATCCGTTTTAATCTTAACATTCCCATAATCCCGAATGCCGGGCCAATGGCCATCACAGCAAACACGCCGGGCCAGCCGATCAGATCCGCCCCGAGCGGCGTCAATTGCACCGTGAAAAAGGTCAGCGCGAAGCCGAGGGCAGTCTGGAAGCTCATCAGGCTGCCGGCCTGGTCAGGGGGCGCATAGTCGGCGACAAGGGCCGAGAACTGGGCTGAATCCGGCAGGATGGCGGCGCCCCAGACGAGGACGCAGAGGATCGTCAGCCAGACAGGACCGCCGAAGGTGAGGGCCGAGGCAAGTGCGGCGGTGCCGCTGATGACCATGGCGGCAATCGCGATATTCGCCTTGCCGACACGATCCGCCATGATCCCTGCGAGAACGCAGGCAGCACCACCGGCCGCTATGGTCAGGAACGCAATCAGGCGAGACAAGGGGAGGGCGGTCTCCGCCGGCATTTGCGCGGAAAAGGAAACGGTAAGGGCGACGCCGATCCACGCCCACATGGCATAAAGCTCCCACATGTGGCCGAGATAGCCTGCATAGGCGTAACGGATCTTCGGATTGGTCCAGGCAGTGAAGATGGCCTTTATCTTCATGCGGGGCGCCTTGGCATGGAACGGCCCGAGACCGGCAAAAAGGCACAGCACGCCGCCAATGGCAGAGGCGAACGAAGCAACGCTCAGGCTCCAGCGCCAGTCGGTGCCACCGAGCAGGGCGAGGAGATGGGGTGCGGCAGAACCGAAGGTAAGTGCGCCGACAAGCGTGCCGACCAGAAAGCCTCGATCCTTCTGGCCCCAGCCGACAGCGATTTTCATGCCGACTGGATAAACCCCGGCGAGCAGCACGCCGGTCGCGAACCGCGCGAGGATCGACACCGCCCCGCCCGGTTCCACCACCAGCAGGCTGGCATTGAACAGCGCGGCGGTGATCGCGCTGAAAGCGAAGAACCGGCGAGGGTCGATCCGGTCAGCCAGGCCCAGAAAGGCCGAGGCGACGGCGCCGAACACGAAGCCGATCTGGACGGCACTGGAAAGCGCAGCCTGGGCGAAATCGGATATGGCAAATTCCCGGGTCAGATCGGGCAGGATCGCGGCGGACATGAACCACAGGCTCATGGCGGCGATCTCAGCCAGCATCAGCAGGCCGAGCGAACGCCATTTGCCTGCCATCTCACCCGGCAAGACCCAGCTCCTTCTGCTGTTTCCGGGTCAGCTTGGCCGAGATGATCTTGTGGGCAGCTTCGATATAGGCTTTCAGATCCGCGTCGGTCAGCGCGCCTTCCTCTTCCATCTGCACCCATTTTGCGCGGGCGAGATAGGGCGCGGGGATCATCCCTTCCTGTTGGGTGAGCAGAGAGTAGGAGATATCGGAACACTTGAAGCTGAAACGTGGAAAATCGCCCTGGCCCCAACCCGAGCAAATGGCAAAGATCTTGCCGCCGACCTTCCAGACCGATGCGTTGCCCCATTGCACCACATGCGTGGTTGCCGGAAGCTGTTTGCAGAAGGCGTCAAACTCGTTGCGGGTCATCTGTAGGCTCGTCAAGTCGCGGGATCGGAGGCGGGTCCGTCGGCAGGAGCGGCAGAGTGGCTGTTCCGGCCGGTTCGCGCAAGCGGCACAGCGATGAAAAAAACGTGTCTCACAGCCTCCTCCGGCGCCGCTGAAACACGAGCCGCGCCAGAGCATCGCGTTCGAGCCCGCCAAGCCGGTGTTCGAGACCTCCTATGGCAGTCATCTGAACCCAGGCGAAACTGACCCTTGTCAGGCGGTCGTCGTTTCAGGAAACAGGGTACTAACGCCTGGGGCGGAAGAGCCGCTGTCTGCCGCGTGCCCGCCAGATGTCTTATCGCAAGAGGCCTTGGAGAAACGCCGAGGCTTTTTCCCTCTGGGCGGACGGCCAAGGCACATTTTCAAAAGTTTCAGCAGAAAAAGCCGCCGGCGTTTACGCGCCAGCCTCCTGCTGAGTTCTAGCAGCCGGATATGCTCCGGGATCTGCTGCGGCCAGAATTCCGCATGATCCGGATAGAGCGATCTGAGGGGATCGTTCCATCCTGGCACGCGGTTGTCGCCGAACTTCTTTTGCAAAGGCAGGGAATAGGGAATGAGCATTTGCTGCTCCCTTCAAATTTGAGTTTGTTGAAAGGGAATTTGCAGATAGTCTCATGGGGCGTGCCTATTCCCATGTTTTCTAATTGAAAACGAGATTTCAAAAATGAAACGAAACGTCGATTGGGAAGATCTTCGGTTGTTTCTGGCAGTCGCCAAAGCGGGTGGCCTTGCCGGTGCGGCAGACAAGACCGGCGTCAGTTCCGCAACGCTCGGCCGCCGGGTTGCCGCGCTGGAAAAAAGCCTTGATGTCCGCCTGGTGGAACGTGAAGCGCGAGGCTATCAGCTCACCACTGCCGCGCATGATCTCCTGCGATACCTGGAAGACATGGATCAGACCGCCCGCAGCATCGATGCCTGGAAAGAAGGAGAAGGCCTGCGCCGGAGGATCCGGATTTCTGCCGGAGACTGGACCGCGCGGCTTCTGATCGACAACCTTTCGTCCTTCTGGACCCCTGACGCCGGTTGGCTGCCGGAAATTCTCGCAGATCTCAGGAATCGGGATATTGCCCGCCGGCAGATCGACATCGGCATCCGCAACAGCCGGCCGAAACAGGCCTGGCTGGCGGGGCAGAAGGTCGGAAAGGTGCACTATGCCGCGTATCAGGCCGAAAGCGTTCCAAAGGGTGCGGAGCCTGGCTGGGTCGGTCTTGTGGAAGACGATGCCCATTCGCCGACCGGCCTGTGGCTGAAAGAAAACCATGGCGCGGATGCGGTGATCACCGTCAACAAGGCTTCGCTTGCCCTGTCACTCGTTCGCAAGGGCAATGCGCGGATGCTTTTGCCGACCTTCGTTGGCGATGCCTTTCCCGATCTCGTGCGCATTGGCGGCCCGTTCGACAGCATGGAAACCGAGCGGTGGCTTGTCATGCATCAGGACGAACGTCATGAACCAACAGTTCGCCAGGCGGTTTCTGCTCTGA
Source organism: Stappia sp. BW2 (assembly GCF_008107695.1). Classification (GTDB taxonomy): domain Bacteria; phylum Pseudomonadota; class Alphaproteobacteria; order Rhizobiales; family Stappiaceae; genus Roseibium. Next base: position 430,803 of record NZ_VIRG01000036.1, read on the forward strand.
CGAAGTTCTTGAAACAGAACCCGATTTTGGCTTCTTTCCGCTGAATAATTCACAGAGAAGCAAAAGCGAAAATCAGGCGAATTTCTGGCTCCTTGAATCAATTTTAACGAAGCTCCATATTTAATCATGAATGGAACCGGTTGGTTCCGGTCCGGATGCCTTGAAAGGGTCCGGGCGCAAGGTCGCTTCAACAAGGACTTTGAGGATGTCACGCATGTCAGCGTTTTCTAGCCCGTTCATGCTCGGGTTCGACGATATCGAGCGCGTGCTCGATCGCGTCTCCAAGGCCGCCAACGACGGTTATCCGCCCTATAACATCGAGAGACTTCCGAAAACGGAAGATCAGGGCGATGTCATTCGGATCACCTTGGCGGTGGCAGGGTTCACAAGAGAGCAGCTTGAAGTCTCGGTAGAAGAGAGTCAGCTGGTCATCCGGGGGCGTCAGGTGGATGACAAGACCCGGCAGTATCTGCATCGAGGCATTGCCGCCCGTCAGTTCCAGCGGGCCTTTGTCATGGCCGAGGGGATCGAGATCCTCGGAGCCGACCTGAAAGATGGGCTTCTGTCCATCGACTTGGCACGTCCTGAACCGGAGCGTGTCATCAGAAAAATAGAAATCTCCAGCGGCGAATGAACGTGCGCCGGCCAACATATGGAGAATGACTGATGCAAAACCCCGATAGCCCCTCCTGGGCAGACCGCGCGCTTTTTTCCGAGTTCATGTCGGTTGATGAGTTGACCGAACTGGGCACCGGAGATGTAGCCTACATCAAGCAGATCAAGGCCCGGGATCTGAAGGAAATGTTTCCCGATGTCCCGCCGCTGCACGACAACATGACGCTTTACGCGCTTCTCAATGCGGACGGTACGCCGATCCTGCTGGCAGACAGCCGGGAAGCAGCCGTTGCCAATGCTTTTGAAGCGGATCTGGAGATGGCGTCCCTGCACTGACGCCTCCCGCATAACCTGTAAAACCGTTACGACACCGGCCGCCTGGCCGGTGTTTGTGTTTTCAGGGCAAGGAACCGCAGAGGGACTTCTTCGGTGTTTGAACGATGATCCCAACCAAGCGGACGGTTCAGCCAATACCTGCTTCGAAAGAGGCGGCGGCTCCCGAAAAACAAAACGCCCGCAGAAGACTTGCTTCTGCGGGCGTTCAGATAGGGGGCAAGCCTTTTCCTGTCCTCAGGTGAGGGCGTGTTCCCGGGTGTCGGCTTTTGACCTGGATGCCGGTTGGCCGCCATCGGCAGGTGGGCTTTTCGGTCGCTCGGAGGGGCCGGAGCTGGATGTTGCGGGCGGTTTGCGCCAGGGCTGGCTCTTGTACCAGCCGGCCACATAGGCAACGGCAATCAGCACCAGGAACCCGATGAGGTTGGACAGGACCTGCGGCAACAACTCACCACGGCCCCACACCATGTCGCGCAGGATGCCGGCTGCCTGGGCAATGACCAGGCTGGCCATGAACACCGGAAGAGACTGCTGGCCCACTTTCTGCACGACGCGCACGAACCGGCCCCAGGTCTCACCGTGACCCAGCAGGCGCCTGCCGTGTTCGCCGGCGGCGACCCAGGCCAGATAGGCCAGCGCCAGAAAATGCAGATAGCGGAAGAGGCCGAATTCCGTCTTGATCCAGAGCGGCTTGATCACTTCGCGGATTTCACGAGCCCAGACCAGGTTCAGGTGCGCTTCCTGGTAGGCGCGGAAGTAGGCGAAGGGAACCGTGACGATCAGGACAACCGCGCACAGCACCATCAAGGGCTTGCTGACCGGTGGCGCCGGAATCCAGCCGCGCATGAAGGCGAAGCCGGTGAAGAACAGCATCTGCCAGGCGAAGGGGTTGAAGAACCACTCACGGTCGGACCAGGGTTCGGCCGGCAGGCTCAGAAGATCGAACTGGGCGGCAAGCCACAGGCCGATCGACAAGGCGAAAGCTCCCGGCACCGAATAGCGGGCGACCAGCATGATCATCGGGATCAGTGACAGGATCACCACATACATGGGCAGAATGTCGAAGTAATTCGGCACCCAGGTCATTGTCAGCAATCCGGGCAGGGCAGCCTCTGTGTTGTCAAAGAGATGCAGCAAATTGAGGGAGGCAAGATAGTTTTCCTTCAGATTGCAGCATTCAGCCAGATAGCCGCTGTACTGCAGCATGGCGATGCCGACAGCGACGACCAGGAACTGGCCGATGTGCGCCCAGTAAACCTGCCACATGCGATGCAGGATCCGGGCTGCCCCCATCCCCCAGCCGTGAACATCAAAGATCTTGCCGAAGGCGAGCGCGGAGGCCATGCCGGAACAGAAGACGAAGATTTCCGTTGCATCGGAAAACCCGAAACGGGCGGGGATCCAGAGCGTCCACCAGTTCCAGGGCAGGTGGGCAACGTAGATGATGAACATTCCAAGGCCGCGGAAAAAATCGAGCCGCGGATCGCGTGGGCGTTTCGTTTGTGTGTGAGCGTTCACGTTGGGTCCAGAGATAATTGATCAATCGAGTGCCGGCTGAGGATCAGACCGAGCCGGTAGCCCTGAGTTTTTGGTCTTCCATAACTCGGTGGGCGCGTTGCATTTTATCGCAGAGTTCAAGACGTTGTTCGGCAAATCGATCCAGCGCACCGCGTTTGTGAGTCCGGCTGTTGAGCAGTCGTTCCGCATCCTCTGGCATGCCTGCCCGCAGGGCTGCATCGATCGTGATTCGCTCGAAAACATCGCGCTGAGCGTGCGAGCCGCCGACCATGTATAGATTGTCTCTTGCAGAGTCCAGCAGGGCAAAGGCCGAGGCAAAATTGCCCTTCCGGTATTGTTCCAGACCGAGGCCTGTCGGCAGTCCGGCTTCCGCGGTGACGCGGCCAATATCGGTTTCGCCTTGCGCGCGTTCCCTCAGCCCGTTCAACAGCCGGTCGGCGCCCATCCGGCGGCCGCCGTTCAACAGGGCCAGCAGGTAATGCAGGTCGGCAAACACGTTGCTGCCGTCCTCGGCGCGTTTATCGGACAAAAGCGCCAGTTCATCCCACCGCGCGCCGGTATCGACGCCTTCAATTTCCAGACGGACAAGAAGAGACGCCGCGTTGGAAATGTCGCGGTAGTCGTCGGTCTTGTCCTTTCGGACGTCGTTGTCGTAAAGCGCCAGCGCCTTGTCGGCCTGGCCCCGGTCCAGATACATCAACGCCAGGTGCCACCACACGTGATAGCCGAAGTTGTTGCAATGAGCCCAGCCTTCGGGATTGGACTCCAGCCAGCGTGCGCCTTCTTCCGACCGACCGGTCATGTCATGCACATGGGCGACGGCGTGCAGGCCCCAGGCATCGTCGCGGGCAAACTCCAGCCCCCTGCGGCCGGTAGCTTCCGCCAGACGATAGTCGCCCGTTTCTTCCAGAGAAAACGCGCGGCAGCCGAGCATGTAGCCATAGGCCGGGTGCGTTTCCTCATAGGCCGTATGCACCCGTTCGATCGACGTCCGCATGCCGGTGGAGTCACCCAGAACGAAGCGAATGGCGTGAACAAGCTTCAAGATCAACGTGTCTTCGGGAACTGACACCAGCATGGCATCGAGAAGATCGGCGGAGCGTGTCGGAAAGCCCTGTAACCAGGTCCCAAGCGCATCGATGACGGCCTGTTCGCGGGCTGTCACCGGCGTGTTCCGGGCTGAGGTTCTGGCTATCGACAGGCATTCCTGCGCCGTTGCGGTCATCTCTCGGCGTCCCAGCAGCAGGCAGAAAATCCCGCGGGTCGCATGCGCCAGCGCAAACTCCGGTTCCAGGCCGAGACAGGTCTCCAGATATTGAGGAGTGGTCCTGCCATGCGACAGAAAGGCTTTCACGGTTTCGTTCCAGGCGGTCAGGGCTTCCTTGCTGGACAGGGTAAGCTCATATCCGAATTGATCAGTTAGACGCATAACAGGCCTTTTTGTTTCTCACCCAGGCCCTCTGAACCCGGGGCCCGCCAACCGCGGCTGCAGAGCTCGGGGCGGCTGAATATTCCTACCCAAAATCCGCAGGCAACACTTGAACTGCAAAACACAAAAAGGTGTTGGCAATGTGTAGGTGAAGAAAAGACACTTTCGTTGCGAAATTAAGGCCGGAAGTGCAAGTCTTCGTATAAGGCTTTTAAAGCCGGATCTGCGCGGGAGCAGCTACACATGGCCTTGGCGGTCGGGAAATCTCAAGCAGCCGTTGTCGCCATCGCGGGCGGCCTTCTGGCCATGGTCGCGCTGGGCGCCTATGGAGAAGCCGGACCGCGCCAGGCAGTGGCCGCCCTGATCGGCGGTCTCGCCGGGCTGTCGCTCTATCATGCAAGTTTCGGCTTCACGGCCGCCTGGCGGCGGATCGTCACGGAAAAACGGGGCGGAGGCCTCAGAGCGCAGTTCGTGCTCATTCTTCTGACCAGCGCCGTTTCCTTTCCCCTGATTGCCTGGGGGCATGTGCTGGGCTGGCCGACTGGTGGCTTCGTATTTCCCTTCGGTCTGGCTGCCGCGTTCGGGGCCTTCCTCTTCGGCATCGGCATGCAACTGGGCGGTGGCTGCGGGTCCGGCACGCTGTTTACCGCCGGCGGCGGCTCCACCCGCATGATGATCACCCTGACGGGTTTCATCCTCGGGTCGGTGGCGGCGACGGCGCATCTGCATCTGTGGGGCCGCCTGCCCAAATTGCCGCCAGTGTCCCTCATCCGGGAATTCGGACCTCACGGGGCCTTTCTTCTGACCGCATTTGTGCTTGGCCTTCTGGCGATTGCGACCGTTGTCATCGAACGGCGCGCTCATGGCTCGATTGCCGAAGCAAGGCCCACGAAGTCTTTTCTCTCCGGTCCCTGGTCGCCAATGATGGGGGCGGTGATGCTGGCAATCGTCGGCATTGCCACATTCGTGGTGGTCGGCCGGCCCTGGGGCATCACCTCTGCGTTCGCGCTCTGGGGCGGCAAGCTGTTTCATGCCGCGGGTGTGCCGGTGGACAGTTGGCCTTACTGGACCTGGCAGCGCGGCGCGCTGGAAAACCCGGTGCTGCGCGACACCACTTCCGTCATGGATTTCGGCGTCATTCTGGGAGCGATGGTGGCCGCGGGCCTTGCCGGCCGCTTTGCGCCCGTCTGGCGTTTGAACCGACGCGATGTGCTGACAGCAATCGCGGGCGGCCTGATGATGGGCTATGGCGCCCGGCTCGCCTACGGCTGCAACATCGGCGCTTATCTGGGCGGCCTGGTGTCGGGGTCGCTGCACGGCTGGCTCTGGCTGGTCTTTGGCTTCCTCGGAAGCCTCGCAGGAACCCGCCTGCGCCTGCGTCTCGGTATGCCTTAGGCACCGAATTCAAAAAGGTAGTTCATTCCATCAATCCCGAAACGGATTATGTCTGGTCGCCAACGGGTCTCAGATCTTCAATGCGAATGAACACTCTTTCAGCATTCCACACCTTGCCCGCCGTACACCACATTGTGAGGCGTCCGTGACACAGGCCCCGCTAGGGTGAGCAGCATTGCAACATCGCTCGCGGGAGAAAAAAGATGCGTCTGTTTGCCCTGGTTTTTGTCACCTGTTTGTTCGCCGCCGGACTGGCGAGGGCGGACAGTCTGTCCGAGCGTGAGGGCTGGCAGGTCCTGCCCACGACCAAGAGCTACACGGCGCTGGTCGATGATCTGAAAAGCGCAATCAAGGACGAAGGCATGCTGGTCGTGACCCAGGCCAGCGCGTCCGATGGCGCCAAGAGCAGGGGACTGACCATTCCCGGCAACAGGGTCGTCGGCGTTTACCGCAACGACTACGCCGTCCGGATGCTGGAAGCTTCCGTTGCCGCGGGCATCGAGGCGCCGATTCGGTTCTATGTGACTGAGAATACAGATGGAACGGCGACCCTGTCCTGGAAAACGCCCGGGTTTGTCTTTGCGCCATACATGGAAGAAGGCGGCCAAGCCTTGCAAGAATTGGCAGGGGAACTCGATACGGTTTTCCTTGCGATCGCCGACAAGGCTGTGACCTCTCGGTGACAGACCTGTGAATTGCGTAACGGATTGGCAACCGCGCCTTGATTTTAGGCTTGTGAAACGGAGTTTGCGACCCCACACTCTTAGTGTGTTCAACAGCTGAAAGGAGGTGTGCCCATGTCTAATGAGTATCGGTGCGTGGCCCAAGTATCTGGGCGGAATCGAACGGTGCTGGAGCAGCCTCTGGTAGTGCGAGATTTCGCTGGGATCTGATCCGGGACTTGTGTCACGTCGATCTCATGGGAGGGCCGCTAACGCGGCCCTCTTTTGGTTTTGAAGCCTTATTCCCTGAAGAGCGGTCTGCCATAAGAAAGGCTTCCCTGACACCAGAAAGGCCTTCGCATCGCTGATCCTGGAGCGCGCAGCGCTTGGCCAGGGGTCAGATCAGGCCGACAGACTTGCGCACATCTTCGTCGCGCAGCGAGCAGTCCACACCGCGATAGGCATCGCCCGCAGGCGTGCACAGCCAGCAGATGGCTTCTCCCACCCAACTGGCCGGAATATGCACCGAAGGGTCGAGCTGACTGACCGGGTTCAGTCCGGAAGACTTGATGTCGACCTGCATCTGGGTTGCCACCGTGCCCGGGCTGAGGCCGACGATGCGCAGGCCCTTGTCGCCGAATTCCTTGTCCGCACACCGGGTAAGGGAGAGCGCGGCCGCCTTCGACGCGCAATAATGACTCCAGCCCTCCAGCGCGCTGACGGCAGCTCCGGAGCTGATGTTGACCACGGTGCCTGCACCCTTTTTCAGCATATGCGCAGCCGCAGCGTGCAGGCCGTAGTAGACGCCCTTCACATTGATATCGATGACCTTGCCCCACTCCGCCGGATCGCTGTCCTCGATGCGGGCGATGGGGTCGATCACTCCGGCATTGTTGACCAGAATGTCGAGGCTGCCGTAAGTGTCGATTGCGGTCTGCACCGCCTTGACCACGTCGTCATAATCGGCAACGTCGCAAGTCACGGCAGTCGCATCGCGGCCTTCCGCACGGATCTCGCCGGCAATGCGTTCGATATCCTTGCCGGAGCGCGCCGCCAGAACCACCTTGGCGCCGTATTTCGCAAGGCTCCGCGCGGCGGCTTCTCCAATACCGCGGCTCGCGCCCGTTACCAGGGCAACTTGTCCCGTCAAATCAAACATGTAACGCTTCCATTCTGGCTGGGCCTTTCCGGCCTCTGAACCTGCCGGCATTCGCGGGCGGTCGCCGGAACGTAGGCTGGTTCTGAAAAGTTTCGGGCCTCCTGCATTCGGCGGAATTCAAGGGGGCCGGTTGATTGACCGCGGACATTAGTGCGGTCGGACGTGAGAATAAACAGCTTGTTTGCAGCAGCATCGTGCGCCATCTGCACGAATGATCTATCTAGCGCACAAAGCGTATGCCGGTTAGGCCGGTAAGAAACAGGGGAAGTCGATGGCGGACACGAAGCGAAGTTTGCGGACAATCCTGCGGCAACTCTATTTTGGCGATACGGTCGCGTCGCAGGCTTTCCGGTATTCGCTTCTTTTGTTCGATCTGGTGACCATCGGTTATTTCATCGTCTCGTCGATGATCGACAAGGGGCGCATTCATCATGAACTGGACTATGCGATCGCCGTTGTTCTGGCGCTCGACTATACAGCGCGCCTGATCGCCGACAGCCGGCGGTTAAAATATGTTTTCAGCTTCACCTCGCTGGCCGACATTGTGGTGGTCGTCTCACTGATCGCTCCGGCCTTCTTCGACAATTTCGCCTTCCTGCGCGTTGTGCGGATGTTGCGGTTGATGCGCTCCTATCACCTGTTGAAAGAGCTGCGCCAGGCATCGAAGTGGTTCCGCCAAAACGAGGAAATCTTCCAGTCGGGCATCAACCTGATCGTCTTCATCTTTGTCGTCACGGCGCTGGTCTTCGTGGTCGAGAACGACCGCAACGCCAACATCAACAACTATCTCGACGCGCTCTATTTCACCGTTACCACGCTGACGACGACCGGCTTCGGCGACATCACCATGAGCGACAGCGTCGGCCGGCTGATGACGGTGGTGATCATGATCTTCGGCGTTGCCCTGTTCCTGCGGCTGGTACAGACGATTTTCCGCCCGACCAAGGTCAATCTGCCGTGCCCCGATTGCGGCCTCAACCGGCACGACCCGGATGCGGTCCACTGCAAACACTGCGGCCGTCTTCTCAATATTCCGACGGAAGGCACATGGGACTAGGCTCCACACCCAGGGTGTGGACCCTGGCTGCTCAGCGGTCCCGAGGCCCTCTCGCCGATTTGTGAAGACGATCCGCTGGACAAAAGCCATGCGGGGGTCATCTTTACCGGCGAAGCGGGGCAATGGTTTCCACCGTGTAAGGAGCACTTCATGTCATTGGCGACAGTTACCGATCTTTCCAGACGCCTCAGCCTGTTGGCGGGGACCGTGGTTCTGGCCCTTGGCGCATTCGGCGCACCGTCACAAGCGGCAGGCACATCCACCTGCGGCGAGGAAATACCCTGTGAGATCGGGAACGGCGAGTATTACATCCATCTGCCGGCCAACCGGCCGGCGGACAAGCCTCTGGGCGCGATTTTCTTTCTCCATGGCTATAAGGGCAAGGCGATCAACGAGATCCGTAACCAGAGCTTCCTTCAGATGGCGGATGACCTGGGTGTTGCCTTTGTTGCCGTGCAGGGCGTGAACGGCACCTGGTCTTTCCCGACCTCGCCGCGTGACCTGCGCAACGAACCGGCCTTTTTCGACAGTGTCCTCCAGGATCTGTCCGACCGCTTCGGCGTCGACCGCAGCCGCACGATGCTGTCCGGCTTTTCGGAAGGCGCTTTCATGACCTGGTACACGGCCTGCGAGAAATCGGATCTTTTCGCCGGTTACGCGCCCATTGCCGGTGCCTTCTGGGAACCGCTGCCGGAATCCTGCGTGGCGGAAACGCCGTATCTCTTCCACGTCCATGGAACGTCGGACACCGTTGTGCCTCTGGAAGGGCGCTGGCTTGGTCAAGGCAAGTGGAAACAGGGCGATGTCTTCAAGAGCTTCGACGTCTGGCGCCGCCAGACCGGTCTCGAGGATACCGAGCCGAAGACCTACACCGAAGGCAATCTCACCTGCGAGGACTGGCAGCCGGAACAAGGCTTCCTGGAACTCTGTCTCCACGACGGCGGCCATAGCGTCAGGGCAAGCTGGATCAAACGCGCCTGGAACAAGCTTACCGAGATGAAGGACTGGGCGACGTAGGCAAGATTTGTTGTCAGGGACGTTTCACTCAATGAGAAAAAGGGAGCGGGCTGCAAGTCTCCTGCTCCTCTCCCTCCACCGTCATTGCCGGATTTGATCCGACAATCCATGCCGCATCCTCACATCACGCAAGGCCGTGGCAAGAGGGCGGGGCACGGCATGGATGCCATGGTATGACGCAGGTAGGGGGAGGCAAACAAGCTCCTGCTTTCTCTCTTGTTGGTGGGGAAATGGAGGCCGCCATTCCTCTTCCGACCAGCCAGGTGTCCTTGTTCGCACGAGCCCGTGTCTCCCCGCGAAGGAGTGCATACGTCTTCCCGGTTCTAACGAGAAAGTGAGGGGGCGTGTTCGGGGGGCTGGTGCTGGCTTGTTGACGTAGCCTATCGGCCTGTGGCCTTTACCGGAAAACGTCTTTTCGAAGGTGAGCCTTGTCCCAGCCGTCCTCCGCTACACCCGGTGCCTTGTCCGGTCTTGTTGTCCTCGACCTGTCCCGTATTCTCGCGGGGCCGACCTGCACCCAGATCCTGGGTGATCTTGGCGCAGAGGTGATCAAGATCGAGAGGCCGGGCCGGGGCGATGATACACGTGGCTGGGGCCCACCTTTCCTGAAGGACGGAGAAGGCAGGGAAACCGGCGAAAGCGCCTATTACCTGTCTTCCAACCGCAACAAGGCCTCCGTCGCAATCGACCTTGCCAGCCCCGAGGGGCAGCAACTGATTGCCGATCTGGCGGCAAAGGCCGACATTCTGGTTGAGAACTTCAAGGTCGGCGATCTGAAGCGGCGCGGACTAGACTACGACACGCTGAAGACCCGTAACCCGCGCCTGATCTACTGTTCCATCACCGGCTTCGGCCAGACCGGCCCCTACGCGCAGCGGGCCGGGTATGATTTCCTGATCCAGGGCATGGGCGGGATCATGTCGCTGACCGGCTTTACTGACGAAGACGGCGGCACGGAAACCAAATGCGGTGTCGGCATCGCCGATGTCATGTGCGGCATGTATGCGACGGTCTCTATTCTTGCCGCGCTCAACCACCGCAACAGCACCGGTGAAGGTCAATCCATCGACATTTCTCTGCTGGATGCCCAAGTCTCCTGGCTGATCAACCAGGGTGTTGCCTATCTTACGTCCGGCAAGGTGCCGGGACGTCTCGGCAATGGTCATCCAACCATCGTTCCCTACGAGACTTTTCCGGCGAGCGACCAGTCCTTCATTCTGGCAGTCGGCAATGACAGCCAGTTCGCCAAGTTCTGCAAGGTTGCTGGAGCGCCGGACCTGGCCGTTGATCCGCTTTACGCCAGGAACGCCGACAGGGTGCGTAACCGCGCAGAGCTGATCCCGAAAATTCGCCGCCTCACCATCGAGAAGACCGCGGCAGAATGGATCGCCGACCTAGAGGCGGCGGGCGTTCCCTGCGGCCCGGTGAACGATCTGGAGCAGGTCTTCGCCGATCCGCAGGTGATTGCGAGGCAAATGCGCATCACGCTGCCCCATTCTCTCGCCGGTGAGGTTGATCTGATCGGTTCGCCCATCAATCTGGAAAAGACGCCGGTTGCCTACCGCAGCGCACCGCCGCTTGTGGGGGCCGACACGACGGATGTTCTGACCCGTCATCTCGGCCTTGGCGCGGCCACCCTTTCCGATCTTGCCGGCAGAGGGGTTCTCGACCTCGGCCCAACCCCGCCAGACGCGGCGACTGAAGGACACAGCAGCAAATGACCACCGGTGCGGATATTATCGCAGGCAAGCTTCACGGGGCAGGCTGCCGCCATGCCTTCGGCATTCCGGGCGGCGAAGTTCTGGCCCTCATGCAGGCACTGGACGAGGCGGGCCTCAAGTTCGTGCTGGTGAAACACGAGAACGCGGGCGGCTTCATGGCCGAAGGTGGCTGGCATGCGGATGGCGCGCCGGGCGTGCTTCTGGCAACGCTCGGGCCGGGCGCAGCCAATGCGGTCAACGTCGTTGCCAATGCCTGGCAGGACCGGGTGCCGCTGATCTTCCTCACCGGGTGTGTCGACCAGGGCGAGGCGGAAAGCTACACCCACCAGGTGTTCGATCATCAGCAACTGCTGCGCCCCATCGTGAAGGCAAGCTTCTCTGCCCGTCTGGGGGCACTCGACGTGATGATGGAAAAGGCCCTGGCCATCGCGCTCGATGGCCAGCCCGGGCCAGTGCATATCGACGTGCCGATCCGTGTTGCCGAAGGGGACACACAGGAAGCCTGGAGCCGTGCGTTCCAGTCGTCTCCAGCGGCGAGTGCCCCGGTGTCCGGTCCGGATCTCGACACGGCGCTGGAGCTTTTCAGAAATGCCGAACGGTCAATTGCAATAGCCGGTGTCGATGCCGTCAACGAGGCAGCTTCCGCGGCAATAACCGAATTCTGCGAAGCGTTTCAGATCCCCCTTGTCACCAGCTACAAGGGCAAGGGACTGCTGGACGAAAACAATCCGCTTGCGCTTGGTGGGGCCGGTCTCTCACCCAAGGCAGATGGCCTGCTCTTGCCACTCATCAACAAGAGCGACTGCATTCTGCTGCTCGGCTACGACCCTATCGAGATGCGCATCAACTGGCGCAATCCCTGGGCGGCCGATGCACCGGTAATCGACGTCACCCCGGTGCTGCGCACTCATGGCATGCACAGCGCGCGCTCAACGCTGCGCAGCGCCGTGCAGCCGGCGCTGGATCTTCTGGGCGCAGCCCGCCAGCCGGCAAAGCCTTCCTGGCCGGAGGGCGAACCTGCCGCTGTTCGGGCCGAACTGGACAAGGCCTTTGCGCCGGAGGCTTCAGGCTGGGGCCCGGGCACTGTCTTCCACACGCTGCGCACATCTCTGCCGGCCGATACGGTGGCAACCGCGGACAGTGGTGCTCACCGCATTCTCGTCAGCCAGATCTGGCGCTGCCCGATGCCGCGACAGATGCTTCAGTCCTCCGCGCTTTGCACCATGGGCTGCGCCGTGCCGCTGGCGATGGGCCATCGTGTGGTTGAGGGCACGTCTCCTGTGATTGCCTTTGTCGGCGACGCGGGCTTGGAAATGTGCCTCGGCGAACTTTCCACCCTGCGTGACCTCAAGATCCCCGTCATCATCTGCGTGCTGGTCGATACCAGCCTGTCGCTGATCGAATTGAAACAGCGGTCCAGCCAGCGCCCGAATGTGGGTGTCGATTTTGGCGAAACGGATTTCCCCGCCGTTGCCAAAGCCTACGGGGGTCACGGGGTGTGGGTGGAAGATGCAGAGACCCTGCGCCGCGAAGCCGAGGACGCCCTTGTCCGCGAAGGCTTCACCCTGCTGGCCTGCCGGATCGAACGGCGCGCGTATGATGGGACGTTCTAGAGAAGGGCGGACCAGAGGCTGAGATCTGCACTGTCTGAGCGGTTGACGGCGATCTGCCACTGCAGGCTGATGTTCGCCTCATGCTCCTCAATCCGAACCTCCATAAAGCATCAAAGTTTAATCAGTCTGGTAAGAAGTCTTTAACCATCGCGTCTGAAAGCAGATGCCTGCTCCTGTTTCCCACCACCGGTAGTGGTGGTTGTCACACAATTTCCCTTATTCGCTGTGTCTGATTCCTCTCTATGGGATGAGGAGCGAGTGATGACCGAGAAGCGTGCCAGGAGTGGCTACCCTTCCCTGGTGGTGGCCATATGCGGCTTTGTTGCGGTTGGGGGCGTGATCGCGGTGCTGACCGCATGGTCGTTTGTCGGCGAGCGGTTGAAGGAGAGCCGCGACGCAGCTCTTGCGGAAGCGGTCTCGGTCAGGGTCGAAGGGGTCGCGCTTAATTTTGCCCGTGAGCTTTACCAGGATTGGCGTAATCTTCGCGTTATTGCGGAGGAGATACCCGGGCAGGGTGAGCCAATCGTCCGGACCGCGTTGGATCTGGTCGTTGCCGGAAAGGATCGGATTTCCTGGGCCGGCCTTGCGTCTGTCGATGGAACGGTTCTGACGGCTTCCTCGGGCCTGCTGGAAGGTGAAGATGTTTCGGGGCGAGCCTGGTTCCGGAATGGGCTTGGAGGTGATTTTGCCGGGGACGTGCTCCAGGGTGAGCTGCTACCTTCCGCGGGAAACGAACTGCGGCCTTTTCTCGACATGGCAACGCCTGTAACCGACGACTTCGGTGCGGTCGAGGGGGTGTTGGCCTTTTACATCAATCACCACTGGGTCGAACAACATCTGACAGAATCTGCTCATTCCATGGGGCTGGATGTTTATGTCATCGACCGGACAGGAAGCATCGTCGCAAGAACGGACGGTCTTTCCGGGCCTATCGACAAACTGCAGAGCTTCAGGTCCGCAATGACCGGGGTGCGCCAAACCGGGAGCGAGAAATGGCCGGACGGCACGACTTACTTCACGACGGTGATACCGGCCCTGCGCTACGCGGATCTGCCTGCATTCGGTTGGAGCATGATCGCGCGCGTCAGCAACAATGCGCATCAGATCGGTGATTTCACGAGCTTGTTCATCATTTACTTCGTGACCCTTGGCATCGTCCTCGTGGCCCTCACGAGTTTGTTCATTCTGATCTTCGTGCGCCCTTTCGGCAAATTGGCAAACACGGCAAGGGCAGTCATGCGTGGAGAGGACATCTACCCATATGAGGCGAAGACAACGGCCGAGGTGAGGGTGTTGAGTGCGGCGGTCGCAAGGCTGCAGAACGTAATGCATCCCTGAAAATGTGCGCTGTCAGCGGTGCGGTGTCGACAGTCTTTGCGTCAGATCGCCAAGCAGCGCACGGTATCGGGTCTTGGTCACCCCCGGGGCGTCTCCCGTCGTGTAGAAGCGGCGTAGCAGGGCCTCATGTTGTTCCGGTTTCGGCTCCAGAAGCAGGCGGGCGCCGTCGTCATCCGGCATTGTCACGATGGCGTTGACGATGCCAACGCCGTCTATTTCGATCTTGACCGGGGCATCGTCATGCATGGCAGCCCCACGGATTCTGACCGAATTTTGCGTAAGCCCCACAATCCAGACACGGGTTCTGCCCTTGTCTGAATGAAGAATGGCCCGTTCGGGCTTGTCCTGGAAATGGACCTCGCGCCTGGGAAGTTCCACACAGACAATCATCGTCACACCCAGGACGATCAGGTTGTAGAAGGTCCAGAACATGATAACGATCTTGCCGTCGCCCGCGTCCTCATACGCAAAGTAGTCGGAGATGATGCCGAGCAGCAAACCGACAAGTGTCAGCAGGAAAAAAGCGCCGAAAAGGGCGATCAGGCGCCATTGAACGACCACCCGGCTTCGGTCTCCGCCTTTTGCGGTCACGGAGAAGGGATGCCCTTTGGGAAAGAACAGTCCGGTGATGGCGGCTCTGGTAATGGGAACGGCACCCAGCAATTGGCTGATGTCGTTGACTATGGGAACGACCAGACCTCCGGACACGAAGTTCAGGGAAATAAGGATCCAGAGGTAGTAGGTGCCGAAATACCGGAGCACTTCCTGCATGGTCGCATCGACGACCAGGATGTTGAAGTACCAGTAGAGCAGCGGATAGACGAGGATGGCGATCCGGAAGGGAAAGTTCGTTGTCCAGTATAGAACGCTGTCGATCACGCTCCACCGGTCGGCAAGCCCCAGGCGGTTGCCGGAAAAGGGTCCGAGCCGGCTGCGGGCGATCTGCATCATGCCCAGACACCATCTGGCGCGCTGGCTGATATATTCCTTGAGCCCTTCCGGTGCGAGGCCTTCTGAAAGGGCTTCGTTCAGGTAGACAGTGGTGTAGCCGGCGTCCTTCAGGCACAGCGTCAGAAGGAAGTCCTCGGTGACGCTTTCCGTTGAAAACCAGCCGATCTTCCTGAGCGCGCTCCACCGGATGACCGAAGAAGTTCCGCAGCAGAAGGCAATGCCCCAGGCGTCGCGCGACGGCTGGAGATAGTCGAAGAAAAAGCGCTGCTCGTCCGGGTAGGACCGGCTGAGGCCGAGATTGTGCTGGATCGGATCTGCGTTGAAGAAGTGTTGTGGTGTTTGAACCAGCCCAACCTCGTCGTCCTTCAGCAGCGCGATCGTTCTTTTCAGGAAATTGCTGTGCGGAACGAAGTCTGCATCGAGAATGGCAATGAAGGCGGGCTCTGGACCTTCCGCAGCCATTTGCCGGAGGGCATGGTTCATGTTGCCGGCCTTGGCGCCTGTGTTTTCGGCGCGCCTGACATAGGTAACACCTTGCGAAGCGCAGTAGTCCTTCAGCCAATCGCGCCCACTGTCATCAAGCACATGGACGCTGAAATCCGGGTAATCGAGGGCAAGGGCCCCGACGATCGTCCGTTCCAGTATGTCCCGGTCTTCGTTGTAGGTGGGAATGAGAACGGCGACCTTTGGTGCGGGCTCCGGCTTCCACCACGCCTGCTGTCGGTCCGCCTCCTGCCTGCGGTCGCGATGCCGCGACAGGATAAGAAATGCACTCAGCGACGACAGGCATGCGGCGCATTCGATCGCAAAGAAGGACCAGCTTGCGAGACAGTCGAAAATCAGGTCCAGCGGCGCAAGCGTGTAAGCGGCACGCCAATAAAGATATCGGGCGGTCAGAACGGCGCAGGCTACGAAAAGCAATGCCCTGTGCCAGGTCTTTTCCCGGGAGAGCAGCAAAGGCACGAGCATCCCGAAGGCAAGCACCAGATTGAGCTGCACGATGCTGGAGACTGTATCGCTGAGATAGACGACCGGGAACATCTCAGAGCCAGAGGTTACGCAGGAAATCGAGCGGCCTTGCTTCGAAGAAAACCCGTCCCGTTCGCCCGATGGCACAGGCAAGTGCCGGGTCCTCCCGGATGGTCGGCGCAACAAGGGTCACATCAAAACGCTGCAGGTGCCGTTCGCTGGGCGCCACGGCAAGGTTCCGGTAGATCGTCTCTGCCCCGGAACCGGCCAGGCGCGTGATCGTTCCCTCCAGAACCTTTTGGTCGTTGTTCACGCGAAACTTCGCAAGGTCACCGATCTTCAGACGGTTATAGACGGATTCCGCGACACTCAGAGTGACGATGGTGGAGGAGCAGTTCACGAGGCGCATCAGCGGCTCGCCCCGCCCAACCGTCTCGCCATTTGCAGCAAGAACTTCCCATATGGTTCCGTTGACGTTCGAAATGAGTTTCGAGGATCTCAGCCGGTTCACTCTCAGCCGCTCGACGTTGATGCGATTGTCCAGAGCCACTGCCTTTGCCTTTTGTGCATTGAGCAAGGCCTGCTTTTCGGATTGATCAAGTGTCAGTTCCGAAATGCGTTGCTCGGAATAGGGGGCGTCATTGTAACCATCGCCCAGAAACGTCCCGCTTCGAGCCGCCTGCAGTTCGATTTCGACTATCGCCGCCCTCTGTCGCGCACTTTCCAGGTCCTGAGCGGCCACGCGCTGCGTCGCTCTTATGCGCTCGAAGGAGGCGGAAGGCTCCAGGCCGCGGTCTGTCAGTTTCTTCGACCGCTGGAAAGCTGCCTCTGCTTCATCCCCTCTGGCTTCGGCCGCGCCAATCTCGAAAGTCAGGGCGCGCAGCTCGGCTTCAAGCTGCTGGATCCGCTGCCGCTGATAGCGTTCCGATCTCGCCTGCAAATCGCTGATGGATTGTTCGATCGCGGCAATCATGTTCGTCAGGCGGTCGATCTCGGCGGCCACGAAAGCCTTTTCGCGGATCAATTCGTTGAGGTGGACGTTGTCGACAAGGGGGTCATTGATCGACCCGAGCTGCTCGCCTTCTGTCACGGAAGATCCAAGCAACCGGTGTTCCAGCGTCAGGCGCCCGGCGGTTGGCGCCCGGACCGTTGTAAGCCTGGCATTGATCACGGCATCTGCGCTTGTGCCTGAGAGATGTTCGCCTGCAATGACAAACCCTGCAGTGACGATAACCAGGCCCGCAAGCAACAATCTCAAAATCCGCATCGGACCTCTCAAGTGAGCCTGGCGAGAATGAATGCCCCCAACGCAGACTCCCGTATCGCGCTCTGCGTGTAAAGGTGGCTTTTTACTTTCGTTGCGGGTGCGGATTTTCCGATGAAATACCAATCTGCTCAAACGAAAATCGCGCCGGCAAAAATTCCATCAAAAGTTGTGTATGGGTGTGTGCTGCGCAGCCCTGATCCCCATTTGATTGGTCAGGACATGCAAACCGGCAAAATTTGGCAGGGGGACTGGCTCTAGTCGCGGTTCATGCCACAGCGCATTTCAAGGGCATCCTGATGGAGCTCTCTTTTCCTGAGGTCAGCCGGTGCGAGCAGAATTCCAGACGGCAAGGTCCCGCAAGATGGGCACCAGCGCCAGACCATCACGCGTCAAGGAATACACCGTTGCAACAGGAGCTGATCGCGATACAAGCCCGTCCTTTTCAAGGTCGCGCAATGCCCGGACGAGGACGCGGCGGCTTGCAAACTCAAGGCGTCGCTGAATGTCCGGCAGACCGCTATCCTTCTCGGACAGCGCAATCAGGATCGAAGCTTTCCATTGTCCGCTCACAGTCTGGAGGCCGGCTGCAAGATCACACCATCCATGAAGATTGCCCCGGTTTCGCTCCTGGATCGTCGACCAGGTCCGATCTGCTGTGTCAAAATTGTCAGACTGGTTCATGTGCGGGAAGCTCCGGTAGGTGTCTCCCGAAACATGGAGATCCCCTTATGTCAGAACAAGTTTTTACCGGCTTTCACCACCTTGCGATCCGCACCCCCGACCTTCAACGCTCCGTCTCGTTCTATGAAGAACTCGGTTTTCGCCAGGTACACGACTGGGCTCTGCCGGACTACGGCATTGATCGTGCAGTCATGATGCAGGCACCGGACGGAAAAAGCTGGATCGAACTGTTCGATCTGAAGGCCGGGATCCCGATGCAAGGTGTCGGTGCGCAAAATGGTCAAAAGGTTTCAACCGGTGCCCTCGCGCACCTCTGCCTGAGCGTGACAGATCTTGATCAAGCGTGCCTCCGGATTGGTGAAGCCGGTGCCAGGCATCTCAATGGTCCGGAAACCCTGACCCTTGGCGACCCCGAAGTTCGGGTTCGAAACGCTATTTTTAAAGGGCCGGCCGGCGAGGTCATCGAACTCTTGCAAACCGTCCGCTTCCCGGGTGACCGCTAGGCTTGGCTTGGGCTGATGTTGGAAGGTCGCATGGCCGCTGCGTCCGCCCCTTGTCCCAGGCCTTGAGCTGGTCAACGGCGCGTCTGGGGCCGAGGGTCAGGCGAAAGAAGTCGAACAGGCCTGGACGTACCGAGGCGAAAAAATAATTGAAGTGAAGCGCAAAGAAGCGAAAGCGCAGATGGCGGAACCTGTCTGCGGTCATTCTGTCGGGAATGCGCACGCTATACCGTCTGGGCTCCGGCAGAGTTTCGCTTGACCCGGCCGGCCGGGCATACCGCGCCACCGGTGCGGTGCGGCCGCCGCAGAGCGGGTCGTGGGGGCCGTAGAGATCCGTCCAGTCGACACCGGAACGGGCCACCGCCGTCACGGCGTCGCCAAACCCGCCGTCCGGTCCGAACGCACCCAGGCAATCGAATGCGGGCCCCAGCGTGACAAAAGAAAAACCGCCGGGGCGCCTGACGATATCCGGCTGTCGGCGCAGAACCGCGGCAAGAATATAGATCGCCACGAAGGTGCCGCAGCTGTGGGACACGAACACAAGGTCCGTGTCGTCCTCTGCTTCCGCAGCCGCGGCAACGATCAGATCGGCGCTTTCCTCGATGCGGGCAACCATGTCCGGGTGGTCGCTGCGGGCAAGCCGGGCCATGAAGTGCCAGCTGTTGACCAGGTACCGGAAGAAGGACCTGGGCTCCAGCCAGGTCATGAGCAGATAAACCGCGACCAACCACGCCGCGCTGCTTCCCAGGAACACAGCCCAGGCCGCTTCATCCGCATGTTCCCCCTGGATGGCAGCCGCCACATTGCGGAAAATCACCGGCGCCAGAAGGAGCGGCGGCAGCAGGCTGGCCAGAAAATAGAGAAAAAGGCCCACGGGAGGATAGAGGCAAAACACCCCGTGCGCCCAATTGCTTCTCAGGGCGGCACGGTATCCACCGGCCTGCGCGATCATCAGGAAAGACCGCAGTGCATCCCAAATCGTGCGCGGCCAGGAGCGTTGAAAATCGGGTTTGATGACGTCCCGCCAACCAAGTTGCACAAACGTCGTGTCGACGCGGCCCTCCGGCCAGTCTACACGCCCGCTCCAACTGGCCGTGGTGCTTCCAGGCGCGAGGCCTTCCTTGAGTGGGGAAAAGGCACCGTCCACTCCCCGGATGGTCAGGAAAGTGTCGAACTCCTTCTTGAGCATCGGGAAACAGTGCCGGGTCGGGCGTAAATCATAGCCAGGACAATAGATCACGAGCCGCTTCAGATGCGTCTTGATAAGCCTCTCCCCCAATACCAAGCCTTCCCATTTGGCCCGTAGTCGCAGTGCGATTAGCCTTATGGCACCAGCTGCGGTCAAGTCTATGTTTTCTCCGGCGCGGCGATCTACCCAGTTAAAACGAGCAGGGAAGGGGCCTTCGAGGCACGCTCTCCTTTGCAGGCTGGACATTCCTTTCGCCGTCATTATGCTGCACCCGCGAAAAGAAACCCGGACGGCAAACGGGGCGCGGGAGGATGAAAACGATGATCATCTGCCGGACAAAGGCGGAGATGCGCGAGGCCTTGCGAGGTTGGAAGCGCGCTGGTGACACGGTCGGGGTGGTGCCGACCATGGGCTACCTGCACGAAGGGCATCTCGGCCTCGTGCGTATGGCGCGGCAAAACGCGGACCGTGTGGTTGCCACCATCTTCGTCAATCCCACCCAGTTTGGCCCCAACGAGGATCTGACGACTTACCCGCGCGATGAAGCCCGCGATCTGGCGCTTCTGGAAGCGGAAGGCGCCGACGCCGTGTTTCTGCCGAGCGTTGAGGAAATGTACGGCGCCGGCGGGGACACCTTTGTCGAGGTTCCGGGCCTGTCCTCCATCTTGCAGGGCGCACTCAGGCCAGGTCATTTCCGGGGCGTCTCAACGGTGGTGACCAAGCTCTTCAATATTGTCACGCCGGACTTCGCCGTCTTCGGCGAGAAGGACTATCAGCAGCTCACCTTGATCAGGCAGATGGTGCGCGATCTCGACATGCCGCTGGAAATCGTGCCGCACAAGACGGTGCGCGAGGCCGACGGGCTCGCGATGTCGTCACGCAATGTGCGCCTGACGCCGGAACATCGGGCTGAGGCTGTTCAGCTCAGCCGGTCGCTTACCGCTGCCGAGGAGCTTGCGAAATCCGCCCCGGCCATTTCGGCGCTGGAAGCCGCTGTTCGAAAAAGCCTTGGCGAAGCGCCCTCCGGAAAGGTTGAAAGCGTCGATATCCGCGATGCGGAAACCCTTGAGGAGCTCTCCGGCACGCTCGACCGCCCGGCCGTCGTGCTGCTGGCCGTGCGCTTCGGCACCGTTCTCCTCATCGACCAGCGGGTGATTGCGCCCGCCACCCGATAATCCGTCTCAAGCCCCTTATCGAAAGGACGCCGCATGAGCACCCAGAAACCCGTCCGCCGTATCACGGCCCCGCAGATCAACCGCCGCAAGGGCGCAGACCCCATCGTCTCGCTGACCTCCTATCACGCGCATACGGCGGCTATCGTCGACAAATATGCCGATTTCATCCTGGTGGGGGACAGCCTCGGCATGGTCATGCACGGCATGGAATCCACCGTTGGCGTTTCGCTGGAACTGATGATCATGCACGGCAAGGCCGTGGTGCGCGGAACCAGCCGGGCACTGGTGGTGGTCGACATGCCCTTCGGCACCTATGAGGAAAGCCCATCGGTTGCCTTTCGCAACGCCGCCCGCGTGATGAAGGAAACCCAGTGCGGTGCTGTGAAGCTGGAAGGTGGCGCACGCATGGCCGAGACCATCCGCTTCCTGACCGAACGTGGCATTCCGGTGATGGCTCACATCGGTCTGACACCGCAGTCGGTCAACGTCATGGGCGGGTTCAAGACGCAAGGGCGAGACGAGGACAGCTGGGCGAGCCACGAGGAAGACGCAAGGGCCGTTGCCGAGGCCGGCGCATTCGCGCTTGTTGTGGAAGGCATGGTCGAGCCGCTGGCGGCAAGGATCACCAAGAAGATCTCGATTCCAACCATCGGCATCGGCGCATCGGCGGAATGCGACGGCCAGATCCTGGTGCTGGAAGACATGCTTGGCCTCAATCCGACGCCGCCGAAGTTCGTCAAGGTCTACGGCAATCTCGGCGGTCAGATCGAGGCGGCGGTGAAGGCTTATTCTGACGAGGTCAAGGACCGCAGCTTCCCAAGCGAGAACGAAGTTTACCGGTAAGGCCGGGTTCGCACCTGTCGGCTCGACAACCCGGACGCCGTGAAACTTGGATCCGGGGTCGGGGCGCCCGTGCCTCGCCTTTTGAACGCATGCCCACCTCGTCCGCCGGTGGCTCTCCGGTCCCGACTCGTGCTGACGCTTGGCCGGGATGACGATGGAAAGGTTTGTTTTCCGGCGCTATCCGATGGAAAAAATCAACGCCCGATTTCCGGCTGCAAAGCCTCCGCGCCGGGCGTAAGGTCGGGTCATGCTGATGACACGACCCAGTTTTGACAGGCTCTATGAAGCGCTCCTGAACCGTGATCCGTCTTACGATGGTCGCGTTTTTGTCTGTGTGGCTTCCACTGGCATCTTCTGCCGTCTGACCTGCCCAGCGCGCAAGCCGAAACGGGAGAACTGCACCTTCTACGACACGGTATCGGAGTGTTTCGACGCGGGGTTCCGGCCTTGCAAACGCTGCCGTCCGACCACGCCGGAGGCAAGTGCCGACCCGGTGGTGAAACCGCTGATCGAGGCGTTGGAAAAACGGCCTGCCTATCGCTGGGGCGAGCCGGATCTCGTGCGCCTGGGGTTTGACCCCTCCACGGTGCGCCGGGCCTTCAAGCGCCATTTCGGCATGACCTTTCTGGAAATGGCCCGCCAGCGGCGCCTGCAGGAAGGCTTCTCCACGCTTGCCGAAGGCGGCAAGGTGATCGATGCACAGCTCACGGCAGGCTTCGACTCGCCAAGCGCGTTCCGCGAGGCCTTTTCCAGGATCCTCGGCCAGTCTCCCGGTGCCTTTTCCGCCAAGCCGCTGCTCTTTGCCGACTGGGTGGCCTCACCGCTCGGCCCGTTGATTGCCGTTACCGACAGGACCCAGCTGCACCTTCTGGAATTCCTAGACCGTAAGGCCTTTCCGGCCGAGTTCAGGAAACTCCAGACCTTTGCCAAGGGCGAGATCGGCTTTGGGCGGACGGAGGTCACCGACCAGATCCAGAGCGAACTCGACCGTTTCTTTGCTGGAACGGGCGGCCGGTTTGAAACAAGGCTGGCATTGCACGGATCTGCCTTCACGCGGGATGTCTGGCGCGCGCTGTTGACCATTCCGCCCGGCGAAACACGAAGCTATTCCGAACTGGCACGGGCCTTGGGGCGGCCGGAGGCAGTGCGCGCGGTCGCTCGCGCCAATGGCGCCAACCAGATCGCGCTTGTGGTGCCCTGCCACCGGGTGATCGGCGCCGACGGCTCTCTGACCGGTTATGGCGGGGGGCTCTGGCGCAAGCAACGGCTGATCGAACTGGAGCAGAGCTACCGGAAGACACCGGCCGCTTGACGGACGGCCCGCGTGCCGGCCAGTGGCGGGGATCGCAGCAGGCAACGCTCCCCCTTGAACAAGGCCGTGCAAGTGCCGACGTTCTTGCACGGACGCATCACCGGTCGAAGCGGACAGGCACCTGCATCTTCATATGCGCTACGCGAATATCGCGCGGAAACTTGGGCATGGGCGAGGCCCTGCGCACCATGTCGAGCGCGGCCTGATCCAGCAACGGGTGACCGGAAGACCGGGTGATGCGAATGCCGGAAACAGAGCCGTTGGAGGAAATCGTGAAGCTGACGCTCACTATTCCTTGCAGTCTCTGGCGTTTCGCTTGCCTCGGATAGCGTTTTGCCCGGCGCAGTTTCGCCACCACCTTGCCCTGGTAATTGGAAGTCGCCTTCGTGCCGCCGTCGTTGGTGCGGGCATCCGCCCGGCCATTGGCGTTGGAGTTCGCGCTTCTGCTGGTGATGCGCTCGCCACCTTTGCGGGCGCTGGCCTCCGCCCCCTTGGTCTGTGCTTTTTGGGATTTTCTGGATTTTTCGCGCTTGTCCGGCTTGGCAGCTTCCGCCTTGCGCACCGGCGGCTTGGGTTTGCGGGTCGGCGTCTGTGTGATCTCGGCAAGCGGATCGGCAATGGGCTGTTGCGCTTCGGTTTGCGGTTCCACGGGCTTTACTGGCCTCACCGGCGCGGCGGGCTCCACCCGTGCAAGGTCGACAGGCTTTTGCTGCGATGCCGGCTTGACCGGTTTAACGGGATCCGGTGTGACCCGGCCTTGTGCTGTCTCTGTCTGCGTCTTCGGCGGTGTGACGGGCGCTGTCACCGGCTCAGTGGACGTAACGCCTGACACCGCCGGAACGGACGGGACAGGTTCAGAAATCGGGCTGTCAGGCACAGCCTCGGCAACGGCCGTGACTGGCTGAGCCTCCACCGGTTTCATCGGTGTGTCGGGCGGCACCTCGGGCGTTGCCGCACGTTCGTCCACGTCTTCAATTGGTGTCGCGTCCGGCGTCACGTCTTCGACCGGCTGATGGTCGGCAACTGCATCCACCTTCGCGCCGGCAACAAGATCTTCAATGGACCCGATCACGGAGACGCCGCCACCTTCTGAAGCTGCAATCGAGACTTCGTTGGGATCTTTGGCAAAGAAGGCGGCACCGGTGCCGTGCAGCACCAGGGAAAGGATTGCCCCGGCAGCAAGGAAACGCGAGAAACTCACTTCGAGCCTCTTCTTGTAATGAGCACGATGTTGCTGCGCCCGGCATCCTTCAGGTCGCGCAGCACCTTTTCCAACGCATCCGCCTTCAATGTGCCGTCGGCAGCCACCTTGACCGGGCCGTCTGAGCCATCTGTCGTACCATGTGTTGCCAGCCAGTCGGCGACACCGATCTCGGTATCTCCGGCAAAGGTTCGGCCTTGCTGGTCGACGATGAGGGCGCCGGTGGACCGGATGGTCTCGTCCTCCAGAATGTTCAGCGGGGGCTCGATTTTCCTGGCATCGTCCCGGGCAACCGATCCGGCAAACAGGAAAAAGATCAGCATCAGGAAAACGACATTGATCAGCGGAATGGTGTTTTCCGGCGGTTCGCGGCGTTGTGGCAATTTCAAGCGCATGAGATCACCTATCGTCCCGTCACCAGAATGCTCTTCAACCCGCTTCGGCGGGCCGCCGACATGACGTCGACCACGTCCTGAACGTTGGCATCCGGCCCTGACCAGATCGCGACGATGCTGTTTGCCTTGAGCGCGGAAAAGAGTTCCGGCATGTCCGCCTTCAGGATCGGGCGGCCGTTGAGTTCCAGCTTTTCCGGCGCGTGAATGCGCAGGTAGGCCGGCCTTTCCACCGCGCCGCCGCCTTCACCGCCGCTGGAGAGATCCAGCGACTGATAACGCGTGAAGCTTGACGCCAGCATGAAGAACAGCAGCAGCAGGAAGATGACATCGATCAGCGAGGTCAGGCCAACGGGCTTGCGCCGGGCCCTTGCTTTAAACTGCATACCTCGTCTCCGAAGCCTCCAGCGCCACAATCCGTGCCGAGCCGCGTTCGGCAATGGCGCCGGTGAAGAAGGCCGTAACGAGCGCTTCCATTTCGGCCTGCTCCGCTTCGATGCGGCTGTCGAACCAGCCGACAATGGCGGAGACGGGGATCGCGACCGACAGGCCGACGGCTGTCGTCAGCAACGCCACCCAGATGCCACCTGCCAGAACGGAAGGGTCCACCGCCGCGCCAGCGCCCTGCATGGCCTGAAAGGCTTCGATCATGCCGAGCACGGTCCCCAGAAGGCCAATCAACGGGGCCGTCTGGGCGATCATGTCGAGCGGGCGCAGATAGGCCCTCAGCATGTTGATCCTCTGGATGCAGATCCGCTCGACATCCTCTTTCAGAAGCTCGGTCCTGGTGTCGTTGCGGGCTCTGCCCTGAACGAGCCGCAGCATGATGTCGGCAACCACGGATTTTCCGCCGGCGGCCATCGCTTTTGCTTCCTGCGGCCGTCCGTCCAGCCACAGGAACAGCGCCTTGCGGGCGGTGCCGAAGCGGCCGACCCCCAGATACAGGAACTGCAGCAGCTTGGCGGCGATCAGGGCTGCGGCCACCAGAGAAAGAACGAGCAGGAACAACACCACCGGGCCGCCCTGGTCGACAAGGCCGGAGAGCGGAGACAGGAAGTGCGGCAGGGCCGCGGTTGAGGCATCAGGCATCTTGATCACGCTTGGGTTTTCATCAGAGGATCAGGTCGATTTCCGACCGCGAGTCGATCCGCAGCAGCGGCAGGCAGTCCTGCTGCGCGGCATCCTGAAGGTCGCAGGCACGCACCTCGTTCAAAAGGACACGGGAGATGCCGGTGCAATCGCCCTTGGCAACGTCATATTGCCGGACACGCATCTTGCCGGCGGGCAGCTCACCGAAATCAATGGCGGCGTAGCCGGAAACACCATCGGAGGTGTCGAACATCACCAGATCGAGACCAAGAGCCTTCACAGGTGTCGGCAGGGTGTTGCGGACGACGAAGGTCAAGCGGCAGGACCCATTGACCGTCTCCGCATCATTCAACTGGACGGAAATCTCTTCGGTTGTCTTGGTGGTCACCTCGGGGGCTGCCTTGGCAAGGCTCTGGGCGCCTGCCCCGGCTGCAAGCTGACTGCTCAGCATCAAGGCAATCGCACAGGTGCGAACAGGCACCGGAAACAATGATGTCTTCATCCCTTCGCTCTCCTGCAGAGGCTGGCGGCAGGTATGGCTCCACACTGGAAAGTCAGCCGCACACCATTCGAGTTACAGATATCTCTCCAGCCGGCAGGTTCTGGTCATGCGCCAGGCCGCTGGGGCCGCCATCCCGCTGACAAGGCTGCCCCGTCGGGACACACCAAGGGTGGGATTGGCTCGCAGAACTGCTGGAGAGTTTGGAGGGCTGAGGCGGCCGGTGCTGTCATGAAAAAGACAGCCGCTGCCTTGGCTATTCGTTCTTTATACCGAAAGTGGCAGCCGAGGAAACCGGTCACGCCGAAAAAAGTTGAATTTTTTTATCATGTTTTAAAATGCCCGCCAGCCTGCTGGCTGAAAGAACGAAATGGCTACGCTCAATGAAACAGCCCGGCAGATTCTGACGCGTGACCGCCTCCAGGCACAGCCATCATTGCGTTGTCAGACAGAGCATGGCTTGATGACTTCGAGACCTAATGTCGCGGAGCAAGTGCATGATCGACCCTGCCACCCTGTTGACCTATATCGCGATCGTCCTCGGATTTGTTTTCATTCCAGGACCGGCGACGATCCTGACAGTCGCCAGGGCGACCAGTTCGGGAACAAGGGTGGGAATTGCGACGGGGGCCGGTATTGCGGCAGGCGACGTGCTTCACACCGTCATGGCAATCGTTGGACTGTCCGCCATCATAGCGACATCGGCGCTTCTCTTCAGTGTCATCAAATACGCCGGTGCGGCCTATCTCGTGTATCTCGGGATCCGGGCAATCTTCGAGAAAGCCCCGGGCGACCTGACGAGAGGAGCGCTTCCGACCACCGCAGGCCGCGCATTCCGCCAGGCGGTTTTGGCAGAAGTTCTGAACCCGAAAACCGCACTCTTCTTCCTGGCCTTTCTGCCCCAGTTTGTTACCCCCGGGAGCGGATCGGTCGCAATTCAGCTCAGCGTATTGGGTATTGTCTTTGTCTTTCTCGGATTGCTCAGCACGATCGTTTTCGCGGTCAGCGCCGGTGGCCTCGGTAACTTTCTTCGCCGGCACCCGGCCGTCTTGAAATGGCAGGGCAAACTGGTTGGCACCATCTATTGCGCACTCGGTGTCCGCTTGGCATTGCAGGAACGGTAAGCTTGTCCGCAAGCGAGCAGAGCGACTTTCGCTCCAGCAGTCTCAGATGCCTGAAATGTGTGCCGGTTTCGGACCATGCCTCGTGATGAACGGCACTCACAGGGCCTCATTGGACGGCAAAAACAACCTCTTGGAAACCGCATGGTTCCACCTGAAGCCAGCAGGGAGGTCTCATGCCCCGATTTGACGCCCTGTCAGCTCCAGCGAGCCCGAAGCGCCACGCCCTGTCGGCCTCTTCCCTTGTCTCTGCTCGCTTGCGTCGCTGAGACGTTCATGAACTCCCTATCAAGCAACAGCAAGAGCCGTGAAAGACGGAGGGCTTGCGGCTTGCAAAAATGCCTGGTCCCATTGGCCAAGAACGTTTGCCGTGGAAAAGCGATCCAGCGAGGGCGGGCCGGCTTCGCAGAAAGATCTGCGCAGCGCCGGGTCGGTAAGGACCCGAGTGATCGCCGAAGCAAGCGCCTCTTTGCTGCCCATTGGCACGAGCAGGCCCGTGGTTCCGTCCTGCACGATCTCACCGGGGCCCCAGGGGCAGTCGGTAGAAACAACTGCCATTCCGCTCGATATCGCCTCAAGGACGACATTCGCAAACCCTTCGAAGCGTGAACTCAGGGCAAACACGTCACCGGGCGATGTCCATTCGCCCGGCACTTGCGTGACACCCGCCAGGCGAACGACTTCCTGCAGCCCGAGGTCTGAAATCTGCTTTTCGAGTGCGGACCGCTCCGGGCCTTCGCCATAGATCGTCAACTCCGCATCAGGGACGCGCTCCACGACCTGGGCAAAGCCAGCGATGAGGATATCAAACCCCTTTTGTTGGTCGAGCCGTCCGACCGCGACAACCCTGCGGCCCGCATCAGGCCGCGGCTTGGCGCGTGGCAGCGGCGTGACCGGATTTGGAATAACGGTGGTCTTTTTCTGGATGCGGGTGGATTGTCTTTCACGCGCGCGCTCCGTCATCACGACGACCCTGTTCGCTGCAAGGGCCGCCATCGGCCGGGTCCAGCGCCAGAAGCGGCTCATTTGCTGAAGATCGAAATTGTTGCGTTCCGATATGATCGTCGGAGTGCCGGTACCCGCGGTCGCAAGCACCGTGATGACGTTGATCTTGGTCAGGAAGGAGACGACCAAATCCGGTTTGATCTTCCCCAGGCGTCTACGCAGATCCATTGCCCGTTGTGCAGCGACAAAATGCCGGGAATACTGGCCGGTGCGGCTTAGGCCTTCGACCTGAATGTCGGGATCATAGGAGAAATATGAGGTGGAATCAGTCGCGTTGACGGCGATCACATGCACATCATCGCCAGCGGCAAGACGGTGGTGGGCCAGCAGGTTGACGACTTTTTCCGCACCGCCTGCGCCGAGGCCCGCAAGTACAAACACGACACGCATTACGGATCCTTTCTCGCGGCAGAGCTGGTGAGGCCGTTCCGCACCCAATGATTGTTCATTTCCGCGCTGTTCATCCCTTCATGTTCAGCAGCGGAACGGACCATCTGTGCACGCGAATGAAGGTCGAGCTTATCGGTCGCCCTGATCTTGTCGGTTTCCACCGGCTTGGTGCTGATGTGCGCACGAGCGACAATTAAAGAGCTGTAAAAAATTGGATCTCCCCCCCAGGAAATACACAGTGAAAAAATAGCGCTGCTAACAACCAAACGGTCGCGGCTATTTTGTTATGAAGCTTGGCGGTATTCCATTTTGCTACAAAATAATTAGTATTCGTATCGTCTTAAGTTAAGGCTCTTACTCAAATATAAGTAAAAGAGCTTACATTCCAGGCGCAGTCTTGCGGAAAATCTTACGGGAACTCAACCTGCTCCCTGGTCGGACCGTGCAGCCTCTCTCCCACTGCAATTTGGTTCCTGACCCGCTACATGAACTTGTCGTACACGAGCGAAAAAATGTGGTTTAGTTAACGATCAATCCTCCCAATTTAACAAATATTACACCATTTGCGCCTCGCAGGGAATGCTTTGAATACAACAAGTCCCTCTACGAGACGCAGGATCTTTTCGCTGCAATTTATGCTTGCACGATAGACCTGTAGGAAGTGAATATTTTTGATCGTATATTGTGTCTCAAATAGTAATATTATGATATTTATAGAATAATATTAGGGGGTGAAAAGACTTTACAACCAATATTTCAACGCATACGTGAATTTGTCGAGGATATTCGACTTCGCCAGGCTCGTACATCGAGATACGTATTGATAAGTCAGGTTTTAGCTGTTCCTGGAAGATGTATTCGAAATGCGTTCATCGAGTTCAGGCAGCGTGTGCTGGGCCCTGTTTTGTCCCGGAGTGTGGTTGCAGGCAGCTGACAAACTATTTGGCCCGAGGTTGAACCCGGGTCATCGGGTCGGGCAAAGCCAAGACCAGCCTGGGATCTCGGACAAGGGCAATCCACGACACCTCCCGGTATCTTTCGATGTGTCGAGGAGAGCGCTTCCCGGGAAACCCATGGATGATGGGTCCCCAACTCTGGTTGCTCCTGCGCTGATCTCATTCGGAAAGTGTTGTGGGACGTTCGCAAGTCTCACGGACCGCTGTAAGCGTCCTCGACGCCTCTTCCGCGAGACAGTTTGCGACTTCGTTCGCGATACGTGGAAGAGTCCTGCGTGCACTGACGGCAACGCTGATTGACTGAGCGGCAATTCCCCTTGCTTTGACCTCAAGCGCGACCATGCTGCCGTTCATCAGTTCAGGAGCAGCGTCCATTTCGGAGGTCAGGGCAACATGGCTTCCCCCGATCACGAGCTGCTTCAGAAGCTGAAGCGAATTGGTGACGACGGGGGGAGGGCCGTCCTCGAAGACCCAGGCATGCTGCTCATCCAGCATACGGCGGATCGAAAGGGCCCTGCTCTGAACGACGATAGCCTGTTTGCGCACGTCCGCAAGCTTCACGGACCGCTGTGCCGCCAGTGCATGTCCAGGTGCAACGACGCAATAGAGCGGCAGGTCGGCAGTCCAGATGACGTGCACGTCCCGGAGCCGGCGAAGATTGAAGGCGAGGATCAGGTCGCATTGACCGTCGTCCAGAAGCTCTGCTGCACCGTCAGGGGTCGCAACTTCCACATCGACGCGCACGCGCGGGTACCGTTCGCCGATGGCTTCAAGAAAACGCGGTATGACGCCATTCACCTGGCTGTCCATTGTCGCAAGGCGGATGTGGCCGAAATCGACACCCTGCATGCGCTTCACATCGGACTGGATGCGGGTTTCGTCGGCGCGCCACCTCTGCGCCAGAAGGACGAACATTTCGCCCGCGGGGGATAGCTGCATGCCCCGCGTCTGGCGGTCGAACAGCTGAACACCGATCCGGTCCTCGAGCAGCTTGATCTGCCTGTCGATTGCCGAGGCGGAAATGCCGATGGCGCGGGCCGCCGCCTGAATCGACCCGTGTTCCGCAACAGCCTCAATGTAGTGCAGGCTGCGGGGCACAAGATGGAGGTGCATCGTGCATCATCCTAATTTTTAGAATGCAATGTTGCCTATTCCATCATGGATTGCAACGGAAACGCCAAGTAGCCTGACTTGGACAGCCACGGAGAACGAACCGAATGTCCAGGGCCGGAAGCCTTCAGGAACTGAACGTCGCGCCACGGGAGACAGCGCTCCGGATGCTGGAGCGGATTGTCGAAAGGTCGTCCTGGGTGGCGGAAATCGTGGTCGATCAGCGCCCCTTCGCTTCCGACCAGGAAGTTGCCCGGCGCTTGGTCGAAACGATCCTGTCGTCAGGGTTCGACAAACAGGTCCAGCTCTTCCGCGCCCATCCGGAACTTGCCGGCCGCGAGGCCACCGAAGGCACGATGACCGAGGCCTCGACGGACGAACAGGGCCGCCTCGGGCTGACGGCACTGGCCGCCGAAGACGCGGCGCGCCTCAAACGCATGAATGCGGCCTATGCGGCCCGTTTCGGCCACCCGTTCATCCTGGCGCTGCACCGCATGTCCGACCTGGAGGCGGTGTTCGACACCTATGAGCGCCGGCTGGCTGCTTCGCCGGTGGAAGAGCACGTGTCGACGCTGGCGGAAATCGCTTCGGTTATCGGGAACCGTGCCGCGCAAGCCTTCGGATTACAGTCAGGGGAAGACCCGGCGGAAACGCAGGCTTCCGCAGTGGAGACCGACCGTTTGCGGACAAAGACCAGCGAGGCGCGCAATGTCTGAACGCCATCTTTTCGGAACGTCGCGGCCTTTGTCGCGTCTAGGCTCCACCTCTGAAGAGCGAAAAGCCCCAGGGGGTGAATTTGAACGGCAGATGGAAATGTTCGTGAACGGCATCGATGCCGAAGCGAAAAACCGCGACGTCCAGAAAAGACGGGTCGGGAATGGAAACGCCGCCCGCCCTGAAATACGCGCCGACGTCGAACTCCACCTCGTAGGTGCCGCGCAGGACGCCTGTTCCTTCCGCGACAGGATGAATGAAATGACCCGTCGCCGCGCAAGCGCCTTCCGCGACCATGTCCGGGGCCGGCGACAGGCGCCTCAACCGGACCGTCAGGCCGGACGCCGGTATGCCGCGCGCAACGTCAACCGCGTGGATGGAGATGCCCCCGGCCTGTGCTGCGGTTTTTTCATCTGTCATCCTGATGCCTCATCTGATCTCGCGGTGCCACGTCTTCGGGCAAACTCTGTCACGCCAGATCCTGCGATGCAAAGGCGACCGGAGCGGCATTTCGAACGCAGGTATCCCTGTGTGGAAGCGAGGCAAGGATGAACCAGTACTCCAATGAGCCCGAAGATAATGGTCAGGGCGAACTGGCCGCCGACAGCCCGGCCGGGGCAACCGGCTGGGGCGGTGAAATTGGCGGCGTGCTTCTGCTTGTCCTCAGCGTCATCTTTATGGTGGGCGGATGGCAACTGGGCCTTGGCGTTCCGACACGTCTTGGAACCGGCGCCTTTCCCTTCGCAACGGGTGCCGTATTAGCCGTGCTCGCGCTGGCTATCGTTATTGCCGAGCGAAAGGGCGATGGACTTGCGGAAAGGCCGGACTGGATCGGGCTGCTGGCCATCTCCGCATCGCTGGCAGTCTTCGCGATCGTCGTGGACCGGCTGGGTCTGGTGCCTGGGGTCTTTGCAACTGTCGTCGTTGCCAGCCTTCCCGACCGCAACCTTTCCCTGCGGGGCAAGGCTCTGCTGGGGATCATCGTCGCACTGGGATGCTGGGGTGTCTTCATCGAGCTCCTGAACCTGCCCATCAAGCCTTTCCTGGAGTTCTAGCGTGGATATTCTTGCAAACTTCAGCCAAGGCCTGCTCGTCGTCCTGCAGCCCGAAAACCTGATGTACTGCTTCATCGGGGTCTTTCTCGGTACGTTCATTGGCGTATTGCCCGGGATCGGCTCCATGGCGGCGATTGCGATGATCCTGCCGATCACCTTCTATCTCGATCCCACGCCGGCGCTGGTTATGATTGCCGGTGTCTTCTACGGCGCCGAATACGGCGGTTCGACGGCGTCGATCCTGCTGAACGTTCCCGGTACGCCGGCGGCCTCCATCACGGCAATCGAGGGGCACCAGCTGGCCAAGAAGGGCCGTGCGGGTGTTGCCCTGTTCTCAACGGCGACGGCCTCCTTCGGCGGCGGTATCATCGGCATGGTCGTCATCGCACTCTTGTCGCCGTTCCTGGCAAAGCTCGCCTTGTCCTTTGCTCCGGCAGACTATTTCGCCGTCATTCTGCTTGGTCTGATTGCAGCCTCCGCTGTCAGCAACGGCGGTGCCCTGAAGGGGATTGCGATGGTCATCACGGGGTTGATGCTGGGCACCATCGGGATCGATCTCACCACCGGGGTCACACGGTTCACCATGGGTGTTCCCGAGCTCCGTGACGGCATCCATATCGTCATCGTCGCAATGGGACTGTTCGGTGTTGGCGAGGTGATCGCCTCGATCCGTGCCACGCGCAGCGGTACGGCAACCCAGACCGTGGATTATTCCGATTTTTACCCGTCGAAGAAGGAATGGAAATCGCTGTTCGCTCCCATCCTGAGGGGCGGGGCCATCGGATCCTTCATCGGCGCCCTGCCAGGCACCGGGCAGACCATCGCGGCGGCCCTCGCCTATGCCGTGGAAAAACGGGTCTCGCCGCAGCGCAAGGACTTTGGAACCGGCGTTGTGCCGGGTGTCGCCGTTCCCGAGGCCGCTAACAATTCGGCAACCCAGACTGCATTCATCCCGACGTTGACGCTGGGTGTGCCGGGCAGCCCGCCGATGGCAATCGTCATTGGAGCACTCATGATCTACGGCATCACGCCGGGCCCGCGCCTCTTGACGGAGCAGCCCGACATGTTCTGGGGGCTGGTTGCGAGTTTCCTGGTCGGCAACATCATGCTGCTCATCCTGAATGTGCCGCTCATCGGCATATGGGTGAGGCTTCTGAATATCCCGTACAAATACATGTACCCCACCATCATCGTTCTGATCTGCATGGGGGTCTACAGTCTCAACAACAACGTTTTCGACATTTGGCTGACACTCGTCATCGGTGTCGTCGGATACGTGATGCGCCTCTTCCGGTTCGAGCCGGCGCCGCTTCTTCTGGGGTTCGTTCTGGGCCCCATGATGGAAGAGCACCTGCGCCGCACGATGCTGCTCTCGCGCGGAGATCCCATGGTTTTCGTGACGCGTCCCATCAGCGCGACGCTTCTGGCAATCACTGCGCTGATTATCGTTTTCGCACTCTACTCCACGGCACGAACGCACCGCCGCGCATTGGCGGCCCGTCTCGGATCAAGCAGAAAGGAACAGCCAAATGAACTATAAGGCCCAATTTACCGGTGCGGTGATGGCAGTCGCCGCCGCCATGACATCCACGGCGGTGCTGGCGGAGCCCGGCGCCTGGAGCGATGAACCTGTCCGCATCGTCGTGACCTTTCCCCCTGGCGGAACAAGTGACCTTGTCGCTCGTCTTCTTGCCCAGCAACTCGATACCGGTTTCGGGCAAAAGGCGGTCGTCGACAATCGCCCCGGCGCTGCCGGAACCGTGGCGGCGGACTATGTTGCCCAGCAGCCTGCTGACGGCACGACGCTGATCTTGTCGAACAACGCGCCATTCACCATTTCGCCGACGCGCTTCAAGTCTCTGCCTTACGATCCTATCGAAGACTTCACGCATGTCGCCTACATCGGCGCATCCGCGCCCGGGCTCTTCGTGCAGCCATCGTCGGGCATCACGACGCTTGAAGCGTATGTCGCCCAGGTGAAGGAGACACCAATGACCTACGGGTCGAGCGGCGTAGGCTCGATCTCCCACATCCTCGGCGAAGCCGTGGACGCGGCGTTGTCGGTCGAATCCATCCACGTGCCCTATCAGGGCAGCGCGCCCGCGATCCAGGATTTCCGGGCCGGCGCCCTGGATTCTTTCTACGATATGGTTGTTCAGAACAGTGACATGATCGAAGACGGCGAAGCCGTCGCGCTCGCAATCGCGTCGCCGGAGCGCAATCCGCAGCTTCCGGATGTGCCGACATTCCGGGAACAGGGATATGACATCGTGATCGAGAACTGGGTCGGCCTGTCCGCACCTGCAGGTCTCGACCCTGCGCTCCGGGACAAGATCCATGAAACGGTCCTTGCGGTATTCGCCAAACCGGAAGTCCAGGCAAAACTCACCGATCTCGGCATCACCCACGTGGCCATGTCGTCGGAAGACTACGAGGCCCTTGTCGGCGAACTCATCGGCGTCTGGGCGCCGCTGATCGAAGCGGCCGGCATCAAGGAATGATGTAAGAGTTCCGCCGTCCCGCTTTCCGGCGGGGCGGCCCCGGTTCTGCAACGGGGGCAAGGGCCGCAGCGGCCATGTGGTCAAGCATGTTGTTTGGCCCAGGCGAACAGCACCTTCATTGCGTCCTCGGAAAGAGCCTGACGTGCCGGCATCGCCCGTTCCTCGACCGTCTTTCCGCACTGTTCACGGAGCGTGTCCACGTCTACCGTGAAACGTGCCGACAAGGGCAAATGCTGGAGGGCCGCATTGCTCTCGGCAAGACCCGCCGCATAGTACAATCGCCTAATTCCGGAGATCTGCATTGCGGCGACACAAAGCGCACACGGTTCGCAGCTCGAATACAGATCGCACTCGTGCAGATCGACCGTGTCGAGGTGCCGGCAGGCGTCGCGGATCGCTTCCGTCTCTCCATGCGATGTTGGGTCACGCTTTTCCAGAGACCGGTTGATGCCTTGCCCAACGATCTGTCCGTTCCGGACGACAACCGCGGCGAACGGCTCGGTTTCCGGGGTCTCCAGGGCCGTTGCCGAGAGCTCAATCGCCCGGCGAAGGAATTGCTCTTCGAACATCACACAACCTTTTCGCACCTGCAGTTTCTGCGCCGTTGCGCGAGTTTGACACGCAGAGGCGTTGGAGAGAAGACGGGCTCGTATTGTGTTTGATGCGACAAGGGGAGAGCTGATTTCCGAGAAATCCTTCGCATGCTGCGATGTGGATCGCGTTCTCCTTGAAGGACATGAACCAATACCGATTGCGCGCAATCACGAGTTGGATTGTGGCCGCCTGACCGAGTTCCCTCCGGCGATGATCCGTTTGATCAGGTCTGACACGGCCCGGTGAGTTTCCACGTCGTCTTGCGGACCGGTCGCGTTTTCATGCGTTGAAGCGGCATCGCGCAAGACGCCCAGGATCTCTTGTTCGGGAAGAATTTTGTGATCGTTCATTGCCAGCAAAAGGGCTTCACAGATCGAGAGCGCCGCCATTCCTGAATAGTCTCTTTGGTCAGGCATCTTGATGACCCCTTTCACGGGCTAGAAGCCCAGGCATATCCCAACTTCGGCTGCGAGGCGCAACGAAAGGCTCAGCCGTCGGGATCCGCGGACGTTGTTGTGCTTAATGGTTGATGATGCGCCTCGACCGGCGCACCGATCCTGGCCGAATGACCTGACAAGCGAGCTGATGAGCGATCATCGGCTGTGGTTGGTATTGGGTGCCAGTCCGATAAACTTCACCATGGTGACAGAAAATCAGTATGCTGCACTGATTGAAAGCAGTCTTGGCCCAGTCATTTTGGAAATGGTTCGTTGCCTGGGAGAAAAGGATTTGAACTCTATCGAGAAAAGTCCGCTTGCCCGCAAGCTTTCCAGCTTCGTGGCCTTGTCCCCGAACGAACTCGAAGTGTTGCACCATCTGCATCAGCGTCGTCGCTCATTCGTGGCAGGACGTGATCTCGTACAACAGGGGCAGTCGGAACAAGCTGCCTATATCCTTTCCGAAGGTTGGGTCTGTTCCTACAAACTTCAGCCGGACGGGACACGGCAGATCATCGATTTTCAGATCCCGGGAGATTTCCTGGGATTGCGAAGCGTTCTGTTGCGCACCTCGGATCATAGCTTCGAACCGGTCACCGATATTCAGGCAGTTGAAGTTCCCTCAGATGACCTGCTTGCGGCCTTCGCGCAGAGCACCCGCCTGGCGACCGCTATTCTCTGGGCGATATCGCGGGACGAGGCGATGGTCGTCGAACATCTCGTAAACCTGGGACGCCGTGATGCGGACGTCCGTATGGCCCATTTTCTGCTCGAACTTGGCTCCAGGTTGGCGCTGGTCGGCATGAGCAGCCAAACGGGCTACGACTGTCCGCTGACACAGTATCACCTCGCCGACGCACTGGGACTGAGCGCCGTGCACGTCAACCGTATCTTGCGGCAGTTGCGCGAGAACGGGCTTGTGACGTTTCGAAATGGCAAGGTGACATTCGATGATCGTGACCGCCTGGTCGAATTTGCACTGTTCGATCCCGAATATCTCGACCAGACCGGGCCATTGCTGAAGTAGGCCACACCGAGTGTCTCTCTTGGGGAGCCGGTATTGCGTAGGGATCTATGGTGGATCTTCTATCCGCGCAACAACGAACGCCGTATCGCTCGTTTTCTGGTCGGGTGCGGGCGGGATGCATCCGATATTCCGCTGACACGGACATTTGGTGAAAACACTCTGAAAAACTTCGAGGTTTGAACAAAGATTTCCGATGAAAACTAACCTTGATCAGTACAGGACGGTCCGAGTCTCTCTAAGATATCTGAAATAGTCGCGCCCCAAGAATTGGCCGAGCAAGGCCATCCAGGGAGCCTGACTTGAGCATACCCAAGACAAATGGCGGACTTTACGATGAGCACTCGGTCGACCAGATCGACGGTGAAGTTCTTCCATCCTTTCTCTCTGAGAGGGCAATCGGAAGTCCTACCTGCCGGAGACTATGAAATTCTTGTCGAAGAAGAACTTCTTCAGGGATTGAGCTTCCTCGCCTACCGGAAGACGGCAACGTATCTGATCGTCGCCGGCAACGGCAGGACCGAGATGCGGGAGATCTCCGGAAACGATCTGGAAGAGGAACTCAGCCGAGACCGGGCCGCCAACGATGACAAGCAGCAGAGCGAGGCGGCGCCCTTTCCGCCGGAGGACTTGAAATGAATATTCCTGAATGGGTGAAACCTGCCGCGTATGGTGTCGTGATCGGCGCAATTGCCGTCAGCATAGCGGGATTTTCGTGGGGAGGCTGGGTCACCGGCGGAACCGCGGCAAAGATGGCAAGCACGTCGTCACATGACAAAGTGATTGCAGCGCTGGTGCCGGTGTGCGTCGGCCAGTCTCGTTCCGATGATGAGCGCACGGCAAAGCTGGCGGAAATTCGCGAAACTTCAGCTTACCAGCGCAGGACCGTACTCATGGAAACCGGCTGGGCGACGATGCCAGGATCCGACAGCGCGGACCGGGATTTGGCCCAGGCCTGCCTCACGGCACTTGAGCCTGACCTGTCTTGAGTGAAGTCCTGTCTGGAGACAGGAGCGGGGTGTCAGTCATGCCTGAAAAGACAGTCCTAGAGTTCGACTTGGAAGCTGCCGATACCGTCGCGTATTACGTGAAGCAAGACGTCATATGCGAAGGTTTCTTCTGCCGACAAAGGCGAAATCGCCGGGAGAGTACGTTCTCCATCCAGACAGCAAGCCCAGGCATGCCGGCGCATGGAGCCGAGACGAGACGAAACATCGCTCCGCAGTTCGTTTCTGCTGACAATGTGCAGCAGAAAACGGATCTTTTTGAAAACGCGCCAATCGATCCGGATGCGAAAACGCTCTCGAACACAAGCCGCGAAAGCAATCCACCCAAGTTTTAGTTTCCGGAGAGGAAAAGTCATGTCTTCCGAAAAAGACGGTCCGCAGAACTCGGGCCCATGGGGGACTGACCCTAAGAGCCAGTCTTTGGACGTGGACGCCTTTCTACGTCAGGGGCGGCAGCATTTCGGTGGAATGTTTCCGGGCGGTACACCGTCCGTTCGCGGAATTCTTGTCGCCGGCGGGCTTGCCATCGTCGCACTCGGCTTGTGGTCGTCCTATTACACCGTGCCGAGTGACTCCGTTGCCGTGATCCAGCGATTTGGCAAGTTCGTCGCTGAAGTACCACCGGGATTGCATTTCAAGTTTCCCATGGGCATCGACACGGCGACGATCGTCCCGGTCAAGCGACAGCTGAAGCAGGAGTTCGGCTTCACAACACCAGGTGGCTCTGATCCCTATCAGAGTCCCGCAGACGGACGGCGCGAGACCGAAATGGTCACGGGCGATCTGAATGCGGCCCTTGTCGAGTGGGTGGTTCAGTACCGGATCTCCGATCCGGTCAAGTTTCTGTTTGAGGTGCGCGAACCGGCCGCAACGCTTCGATACGTCTCTGAATCCGTCATGCGCGAAGTGGTTGGCGACCGCACAGTCGACGAAGTCATCACGATCGGCAGACAGGAAATCGAAAGCGAAGCGCTGCTGAAGATGCAGACACTGGCGACCAAATACGCCATGGGCATCAGCATCGACCAGGTGCAGCTCAAGAACATCAACCCGCCCGAGCCCGTTCAATCGTCGTTCAATGAAGTCAATCAGGCCCAGCAGGAAAAGGAGCGTCTGATCAACGAAGCCCGCCGGGAATACAACAAGGTCATCCCGCTGGCGGAAGGCGAAAAGGACCAGCGTATCCGCGAAGCCGACGGCTATCGGCTGAAACGGATCAACGAGGCTGAGGGCGATGCCGCGCGCTTTACCGCGCTGCTGACGGAATATCTGAAAGCACCGGATGTCACCCGGCGGCGAATCTATATCGAAACCCTTCAGGACGTGATGCCTACTATCGGGTCGAAGATCATCGTTGACGGGTCAACCAGCAGCATCTTGCCGCTTCTCAATCTCGACCGCCAAAGGGAAAGCCAGCCATGAAGATCGTATGGGGACTTCTTGCGGGCATTGTCGCCGTTGCGGTTGTGACCGCTTCCACCGCCGTCTACACGGTCAGCGAAGTTGAACAGGCGATCATCACCCAGTTCGGCAAGCCCGTTGGCGAACCGGTGACGACGTCGGGCCTGAAATTGAAACTGCCCTTCATACAGGACGTCAACCGGATCGACCGACGGGTTCTGGAGTGGGACGGCAATCCCTCCGATATGCCGACAAAAGACAAGCTTTACATTTCGGTCGACCTCTTTGCCCGTTGGAAGATTATCGATCCCTTGCAATATTTTCTTCGTCTGCGTGACGAACGCAGTGCGCAATCGCGGCTCGATGACATCCTTGGCAGCGAGACACGCAACGCGGTTGCCAAGCACGAGTTGATCGAAATTATCCGCACGACAAGGGGGCGCATCCCCTTGCGGGATTCTCTCCTGACCGACGAAGAACGCGCCCAGGATATCGGTTCACTGGTTCCGATCCAGAAAGGCCGTGCACTTGTAGAGCAGGAAATTTTCGGAGCCGCGGCTGAAAAGGTTCGTGTCTTCGGGATTGCACTCCTCGACATCCGGTTCAAGCGCATCAATTACAATGAAAGCGTCCGTCCGAAGATTTATGACCGGATGGTCTCCGAGCGGCGTCAGATCGCCGAACGTTTTCTGTCCGAAGGCAACGGCGAGGCAGCACGTATCCGCGGCAACCGGGTGCGCGATCTGAACAAGATTCAATCCGAAGCCTACCGGGCGGTGGAAGAAATCCGCGGTGTGGCCGACGCCACCGCCGCCGACATATACGCCCAGGCGTACAACATCACGCCTCTTGCTGCGGAGTTCTACGAGTTCTCGAGAACCATGCAGGCCTACAAGGACATGATTTCTTCCGGAACGACCCTCGTCTTGTCGACGGACAGCGATCTCTTCAAATTCCTGAAGGGCGTGCAAGCTTACGACGGGAAAAAAGAGCCTGACCTTCCGGAGTTGGACGCCGGGGTAGTGGGGCGCGTGAGTCCTGTCCGCCGTTGAACCGATCTGTCCGGGCGTTTTTTCGCCCTTAGCGAGAAATGAAAAGTGACTGCGCCCCAAAAAACCGATGAATTGTGGTCGCTTGGTGAAAGTCGAAAACGCTCAAGAGAATGAATGTCGAGGAGAGTATTCTTCTTCGGTTTGAATTAAATCGAGCAGGTCTGCCCTATGTACTAGGGAGAAATGCCTACACGATATCGGATTGTTTTGCGTATTTTTTCTTTTATTCAAATGACGCAATCCGGAGACACCGTTAAACCGCAATTGAGGCGCTCACTCACTCTGGTGAAGAGCCTCTAATCAGCAGTCATTTTTCTGTCTGGCGAGCGCCAGTTGGCTGCTGTCGCGAAGGTCGACCTCACCCCCGGGCAACTTCCGCTCAAAACCAAAAACCACTTCGTGCCTCTGTCTAACCCGACATGCATGTTCCTTCATTGGAGAGAGTGTTAAAGGCACGGACATTGTGAAGAAATCCGAACGTCTTCTGGAGCGTTCCCCCGATCCGCCACCAGTCTTTGGACCATGCATGGCTGGCTCGTCGGTGGCGAATCCCATGATGGTTGGTGAGCTTCCCGTTGCCAACGTTGCTCCGTTCGGCAGTTGCTGGCCGGTGCCTGATGGTGCCCCTCCCGCCGCACATCCGAAAGTGATGCGAAACCGGTTGCCGGATCCCTTTGATTTCGCGGTGCGGGCACTCGCAACTTGGGATGACGAGGGCGGAAGACCAAGTTTGGACTCCATGCACAGTGAGTATGGGAAGCGGATCGAAGTCGACGGCTCCTGGACGATCTACCACGTCTTTACCGGAGGTCCGGCAACAATTGGCGGCGATCTGATGCAGGGCATGAATGCAAGAAATGCGCTGGACCAGATGACGAAGAACAATTCCGACAATTCCAGTCGGCGCGCGGCACGGCCACAGATTTTGAAGGCGCGGTTCTTGGCGGCCTGGTGGGTTCGATTGACCAAATACTTCTAATCAGGCCCTCGTCGCACGAACCTGGACCAGCTCAGTCAGCTCGTAGCGGTCGGAGACATTCGGCAGGGATGCTTGTCCGCTTAGATGAACTTGGTGTCCGCAAACCGGCTGTCCACGGTCTAATCTATTCCTGGCAGATTTGGTATTTGTTCCGCCAGGTAGTCGGCAAGCAATCTAACGCGGGAGATGCCGCGTCGTTCGGGAACGATGAGCATACTGACGGGGACCGGCTGCAATCCGTACTCCGGGAAGAGGATTTCCAGTTCTCCTGTTTTCAGCAGGTCATCGACCAGCCATTGATGTGCGGGGGCAATGCCCCGGCCTGCGGCCAGAGCCTCGCGCGCGGCCAGCCCGTTGTCGACGCGAAACGAGCCCGTGAGGTCCACCCTGCTGCGGTCCCCATTTTGACCGGTCAGCTCCAGGGTTTCGCTGCCGGCAACGTTTGTCATGCGAATGGCTTGATATCCGGAGATATCTTGAATGTTCAAAGGTCGCGCGACTGTTGCCAGATAGGAAGGCGCGGCGACCAGAAGACGCTTGGACATGCCCAGTGCATGAAGCTTCATTGAACTGTCGCTCAGGGGCCCAAGACGGATCGCTATATCAATCCCTTCCTTGACCAGATTGATACGCTCGTCCGTCAGGCTCAGGTCGATCCCGATCGAAGAGTATTGATCCTGAAAAGCAAAGAGCAGCCTGCTGACATGCAAAACTCCCAGGGCGGACGTACAGGAAATTCGAATGTTGCCTGCCGCAGCACTCCGGTCGTTTCGAGCTTCATCGGTCGCCTGCTCCACCAGGCGTAGAACATTGAGGCAGGCCGCATAGAAACCTTGCCCTTCATCCGTCAATGCAACACGGCGTGTCGTGCGCGTCAGCAACGGCACTCCCACGGCCTCTTCAAGCTCTTTGATCTGGCGAGTGACTGTCGACTGCCCCACACCAACCTCGCGGGCAACGGCGGAGAAACTGCCCCGTTCCGCAAGTCGGACGAATGTTTGCATCCGATCGATGCTGATGTTCGATCTATCCATATTACGGAATAGTATTATGCATTTAGCCGCTATGGCGCAATTAATTCGGCCTGATTATTTTTCAACGCGTGAGACCTTCAAGGAGCCGGTGAGCCCATGGCCTTTTGCGTGGCACCAGCTGCGATATCCGGCAACAATCAGGAAAAAATCCAGATGACTTCAGAAAACAGACCGCTAATTGTGATTGCCGGCGCAACCAGCAAACAAGGCCGTAGCGCGGCAAGCAGCCTGCTGAATTCCAACCGTTTCCGCGTGCGCGCCTTAACCCGCCGCAGCGACACGCCGGAGGCCTTGGCGCTGGCAAAGTCGGGCGCCGAAATTGTCACGGTTCCGCTCGAACCAGGTCAAAAAAGGCAGTTCGTTTCCGCATTTGAAGGCGCTGACGGCGCTTTTCTCATGACACCTCCCATTGCTCCGCCACAAACGCACGAGACGCAACTCGGCATTGAGTTGGCCGATGCCGCGGTCGAGGCCGGGGTGGGACACGTCGTGTTCAGCACGCTTGAGAATGCCGACAAGCGCTCGAGCGGGCGGAAATACGTCCCGCATTTTACCGACAAGGCGCGGGTGGCGGATCACATCCGCAGCCTGCCAATATCTCACACCTTCATTATTCTGAGTTTTTTCTACACCAACCTGCTTGAATACTATACGCCGCGCATGGAAGGCGGCACGCTGGTATTGCCAATCTATTTGCCCGAAGACTTTCGAGCGCCTTTCGTCGATCCCTTGACCGCTACCGGTCCTGCCGTCCTCGAAATTTTCTCAAATCCTGGAACGTACAATCACAGAACATTGCCGATCGTCGGCGACGTTATTTCCCCGCGAGAGATGATCCAGACGTTCCGGCGTGTTACGGGGCTGAAGGCCGAATATCGCAATGCCTATACGCGCGGCGGTCTGTTGCAATATTTTCCCGAATTCGCAGCCAATGAACTGCATGTGCAAGAGTTGCTTGGGATGGTGGAATATGCCGTGGACTATGGCTACTTCAGCAAGGAACGTGATCTTGAATGGAGCCGTCGCATAGACACAAATTCACTCAACTGGGAACAATTTCTGCGTAAAACGAGATGGCGCGGAGAAGCACGTTCTTTCGCGCTTGATGCCCGGTAGCTGCAGCCGGGCAGCCCCGCTCGAGGGCCTCAGACCGGCACTTCCGACGTCGCCTTCACGGTTGAGACAACGATAGATGTCCGGAACTTGCGGACGTTCTTGTCGGCAAAGAAGAAACGGTGGGTGAAGGCCTCGTAGTCGGCGATATCCCGGGCCATCACGATGAGGATGAAATCGGCCTCTCCGGCAATAC
This sequence comes from Stappia sp. BW2, assembly GCF_008107695.1. Lineage (GTDB taxonomy): Bacteria > Pseudomonadota > Alphaproteobacteria > Rhizobiales > Stappiaceae > Roseibium. The sequence goes on from NZ_VIRG01000036.1 coordinate 474,417, forward strand.
AGTAGAAGTGGGTGACCTGGCGATCTTCACGCGCTTTGCGCTTGAAGGCGTCGATCTGGTCGAGCCGGTCGCGCTCCAGTTCAACAGCTACGATGGCCGTGATGCCGAGGCCGACCTGCCCGGGATCGAGTATCGCGACCTCCCGCTGGATAGCTCCTGTCTCCCTCAGCGCTCGCACCCGGCGCTGGACCGAGGCCGTTGAGAGGCCGGTCGTCTCGGCAAGGGACTGGATCGAGGTTTTGGCGTTTTTCTGGAGCTGATCGAGAAGTTTTCTGTCTGAGGCATCCATGATGTCTTTCCTTTAGTTCACGCAGTCTTCTGATCTTTTTGTATCATTGATCAGCCATATCGTGTGTCGTGTGCATCAATTGGTCTCGTCTAAGGTGCGAGGCATGACACATGGTATGAAAGTTGGGGCCCTCGCCATATTGCCCCTGGCGCTTGGAGCTGCCGTCTACGGTTTCGCGTTTGGCCTTCTGGCTGCGCAGGTTGGTTTCCCGTGGTGGGGCGTTGGCTTGATGAGCGCCTCCGTCCACGCCGGATCTTCGCAGATCGTTGCCGTGGAACAGTTTGCGTCGACGGGTGCCGTCCTGGGCGCGGTCTTCGCCGGGGCTGCCTTGAACCTCCGCTATGTCGGCATCGTCGCGTCCCTCTCGGAAGTGCTCAACGGACTTTCGCTTTGGAAGAAGCTGGTTGCTATCCACGTGACCGGGGACGAGAACTGGGCTCTGACGATGGCCGAGCGCGCAAAGTCGCCCGATGTCGGAGCCAAATTCCTTCTGGGGTCCGGAATGGTGATGATCTCGGTCTGGACCACTTCGACGGCACTCGGGGCGGTGATCGGAGCTGTCCTGCCGAACCTCGAACGCTTTGGTCTGGGCTTTGCTTTCACCGCGGCCTTCATCGCCATGGCGCGGGGGCTCTGGCGGGGACGGTCTCAGGCGCTTGCCTGGTCTGTGGCGGCAGGGGCAACGATTGCGGTTGTCTCGCTTGGCGCACCCAAGGCTTACGGGATCGTTGCGGGCGCGATTTGCGGGTTGGTGGCCATCTACCTGGTGCGCCGCGCGAAGGAGGCGACCAGATGAGCGGAGCACTTTGGGCCGTAACCAGTCTGTTGGCCCTGGCGGCTTTCCTGGTCCGGGTCGCGGGGTTGAGTGCAGGCGAGCGCATCCGGGCGTCCCGTCAGGCCTGGATCCTGGATGATCTGCCGGGATTGATCGTCGTCAGTCTGGTCGCCTCGTCACTGACCGGACAACCACTGCCAACCTGGATTGCCGCCGGTGTGGCACTTGGCATCGCAATCATGACAAACCACGTGATCGCGACCATGGCGTTGGGCGTGGTTGCCTTTGCCGGTCTAAAATGGCTGGGGGTGTAAATGGGTATTTCATTCCCTGCGCAGGCAAGCACGCTGACGCTTTCAAGGCCCTGAATTAATCTGCCCCGGCCGTCAGACAACAGAACGCTCCGCAATGCGCCTCCCAAACACTCGCTCACCGGCTTGCGGGACGGTCCTCCAAGCGGTTCCGCGGCTGAGGTTTCCCATCATCAGCAGCATGAACTTTGCTGCCATTGGCGGAACGTCTCTGTCAGCCGACAGGCATCGAAATGCCTGCCGATCAGAGCTGTTCGATCACCGCGTCACAGATCGTGCCTTTCGCCCCAAACTCAGTCGCCGCCGACCAGGCCCGTTCCGGCGAAGAGCATCATCCACACTTTCATCCGCATGATCAGCGCCTTTTCCAGCGCCCAGGCCTGGATGACGCCGCCCATGAAGGTGCCCTGGAGCGAGCCGGAAATCCGGGTCGTATAGGCCTGGACAAGGCATCTGGTACCATCGACAAGCAGAGCATTCTGTTCCGGGTATTCAAGCCGGACATGCACGACCAGATCGCCTGGGCCGCGCCGGTCCGATGGCTGCATCAGGGTGCCGGTCGGACCGAGCTGACCGGTCGCGATAGCGTCCTGGATGCGGACGATACGCGCCGCCAGAACCGTGTCCTTCATGCCGTTGTTGATGTTGCTTTCGCAGGCAACCTCCGCCGGCATGCCGACATGCAGAACCGCGCTGTTGGTCTGGCTGAAGCCGGCGACAATCTCGATCGGATCGCTCTTGTTGCGATCCGGAACGATCACCATCGCCGGGTTGACGGAGAACTGCGCGGCGCGGGCGCCGACGTTCAAGGTCAGCTGCTCGATCCGCCCGGAGACAGACGAATAGACCTTGGTCTCACTGAGAGTGACCTTGGCTTGATCAAGTGCGGCTTCTGCAGACTTTAACTGTGCAGGCAACACCTGGCTGAGTTGTACCTGCAGCGCCTCCAGCTTGGAGTCGGCGGCATTCACATTGGCGGCGGCCTGTTCCTGTGCGGCCTTTGCGTTCTCATACCTGTTCAACGTGTAAGCGGGCGACTTCCTGTCCTTCAGGTCCTGCTGTTCCGACATGGTCAGGTTCGCCTTGTCGAGAGCCGCTTTGGTCCGGGCGAGATCAGCGCCTGCTTCCTTGATCTGCGCCTTGATGACATCAATCTGGCTGTTGACTTCGCCCACCGTGGCCTGAGCGGTGGCGACTGCCGCCTTTTCACTGCTGTCGTCCACCGTGAAGAGGAGATCGCCGACCTTGACGTTCTCACCGGCCTTGACGGACACCTCGGTGACCGTGCCGCCGCGTTCGGTGACAACCGGAACGACGCGAAAAGGGATCAGCGCGTTGGTTGTGTCGGGATGATAATATTCTACCGTGAAGATCAGCGCGACGAACAGCACGATCCAGACGAACAGCGCACGGTGGACGTTGTAGAGCGTCACGGCGCGGCCCCGCCAGCGTAAATAGGCAATACGCAGCAACAGCGGAAAGCAGGTAATAAGGAGCTCGATCATGCGTTGGCTCCTTTTGTCTCGTCGACCGCCTGAAGATCCGCGACCGGTTGTTCGTCCGGGGCAGTTGTCTCATTGGCAGGTGGTGTGTCATCGACGGCAGCTGTTTCCACCACCGGCGCGAGTTCGTCCTCATCCGCTTCCGGCTTCAGCCATAGAACAACGTCATAAGCGAAGGCGGCAATGATCAGTGTCATCGGCAACAGAAGGCTGACGTCCCGCAAGGGCGGCACCAGGTCATAGGCGAGGCCGACCACCAGCATGGTCGGGATCGTTGTGCGCAGCGGGGTCGTAGATCCCCTGTGTTCCGCGTAACGGTCGAAAACGGCGTAGAGGTAGATCACCAGAAACAATAGAAACAGCAGGGTAATCAGTCCCGCTGTGGCAAAGCTGTCGCTGGTGCCGGGCGCGACCCAGGAATCTGGTGGCGGATCCAACGTCTGCCCTGTCGTTGCCGTTGTGCTCATGAATGTCCCCCTGTCGGACGCCCCATGACGCGGCGTCGCAGACACCATAATGACCGGACCAACGCCCGATTGAAACTGTAAATTGTTGCCCCAATTGAAGACACGCCACGCCGATAGCGCCCGGTCTTGTCAGGACACACGCTTTTCTGGGGTGAGGCATCGACCTGATTGACAGGCGGTTTGACGTGTTTCCCTCGCGCGGCTCAATTTCGCTTTCATGTCAGCTGGTTAAGCGGTCAACGGGGTTCCCTGTCAGTCGCGGTGCTTCGGAACTGAATGAGAATCATGCGCAGGCAGAGAACTGACATTCGCCGGGTGTCGTTAGCCTCCTGAAAGCGAACATGGCGGGTTACGGGCTTTCAACGTCGGCGTTGCCGCCGTAGCCATCAGCATGCCGGTTCCAGGGGTCAGTTATCCGGTAGAGACTTTTTCATGGAGACGGTGTTGTTGCTTCGGGACACCTCAACCCACCCCAGGTGCTGATATAATCGGACATTGTCAGGCATATCGACGTGTGTGTTTAGACGCATTTCGCCATATCCCTGCCGCTTGGCCTCGCTTACTGAAAGCTCGATCAGTCGTCGCCCCAAACCCTTACCGGCGTGGTCGGGACGGACCGCGAGGTTCGCCAGTTTCAAAAATCCATCACCGGCGACAAGAACGAGACCAGCAACAACATCATCGCCGTGCACGGCAACCCAGACCTGATTGACGGCAATGTCTTCCGCACACCCCTCGGAAACCGGGGGCAAATCGGAGATGCGATCAGAATATTGGGCATATGCCGCGTCGATGCAGGCTGCCAGGGCGGTGGCATCCGCCGCTTGAGCGGGGCGTATGACCAGATCTCGGGGTGTCAAAACGTTAGGTCCATCGGGTTCGTTTCAGGGAGCCAACACTCGTAACTCAATACTCAAGGGTGTTGAAGCGGACTTTGGCGGCGTCGCAGAAGGCTGGAAGATTGAGTTCGAAGGTCTGCTGGCATGGATCGTCGCGGTAGCCTTCAGGCAGCACATGCCGGTGCGCGTAGTTCCCTAACGAGAAGCCCTGTCGAATGGTCTGTGCCGAACACCCGTTCTGCATTTTCTTCGGGATCCAAGTCCGTAGTTACGAGTTGACCTGTTGGGGTGGCGCCTGTGCCTGACCGCTTTTGAACAGCTTTCATGATGTGCGGGGCGCGTCCCTTGCGATGGTGTCGGAAAACCCCCACCTGCACGACGACATTGAAACAAATTGGAATACCTCATGACTCAAACCGACACCGAAAACCGCAGGTACGTACTGGTCGAACGTCCAAAGGGCGCTCCCGACGGCAACACCTTGCGGCTGGAAACTGCAGAGGTGCCGAGCCCGGGTCCTGGTCAGATGCTCTTGCGCAACGAATATCTGTCGCTCGATCCCTACATGCGCGGCCGGATGAGTGATGCGCCCTCCTATGCCGCACCCGTCGAGATTGGCGCGGTGATGGTGGGCGGCACCGTGGCACAGGTCGTGTCATCGGACGTGGCCGGCTTCGACAAGGACGACTGGGTCGTGGCCTTCGGCGGCTGGCAGGACTACGCCCTGTCCGATGGCTCCGGCGTGATCAACATGGGCAAGTCGCCGGAAAATCCCTCCTGGGCGCTTGGCGTTCTCGGCATGCCGGGGCTGACGGCCTGGTCGGGTCTGACCCGGATCGGGCAGCCCAAAGAGGGCGAAACCCTCGTCGTCGCCGGGGCCAGTGGTCCGGTGGGCGCAACGGTTGGACAGATTGGCAAGATCCTGGGCTTGCGCGTCGTCGGCATCGCAGGCGGTCCTGAGAAGTGCCGCCATGTCGTGGATACCCTCGGCTTCGACGAGTGCATCGACTACAAGGCCGACGGTTTCCCCAAGGCGCTTGAAACTGCTGTCCCCGATGGCATCGATATCTATTTCGAAAACGTCGGCGGCGCGGTTTTCGATGCGGTCTTGCCCCTGCTCAACACCTCTGCACGGATCCCGGTGTGCGGGCTGATCTCGCAATATAACGCGACCTCGCTGCCGGACGGCCCCGACCGGATGAACCTGCTTCTGGGCACGATCCTGCGCAAGCGGATGACCATGCGCGGCTTTATCGTCTTCGATGACTTCGGTCACCTCTACCCCGAGTTCGCCAGGCAGGTGGGCGACTGGGTCAGGCAGGGAAAGATCAAATACCGCGAAGAAATGATCGCCGGGCTGGAAAAGGCACCCGAAGCGTTCATTGGCCTGCTGAACGGCGAGGCTTTCGGCAAACGCGTCATCAAGCTGAGCGCATAAGCTTTCTGAAAATCAAAGGAATGATCCGATGAAAATTCTCATGGTGCTAACATCGCACGATCAACTGGGTGACACTGGCAACAAGACGGGGTTCTGGCTCGAAGAATTCGCCGCGCCCTACTACGTCTTCAAGGATGCCGGGGCCGACATCACCCTGGCTTCGCCGAAGGGCGGACAGCCGCCCCTGGACCCGTCCAGCGACAGCGACGATGCCCAGACCGACGCCACCAGACGGTTCAAGGCAGACGAAGCCGCGCAGAAGGATCTCGCCAACACCAAGGTCCTCTCGACCGTCTCGGCCGAGGGCTATGATGCGATCTTCTTTCCCGGCGGACATGGACCCTTGTGGGACCTTGCCGAAGACAAGGACAGCATCGCTCTGATCGCAGCATTCGCTTCAAGCGACCGTGCCGTCGGTGCTGTCTGCCACGCGCCGGCCGTGTTCAAGCACGCCAAGGGCGCGGACGGCAAGCCGCTGGTGTCGGGCAAGACGGTGACCGGTTTCACCAACACCGAGGAAGAGGGTGTCGGCCTGACCAACGTCGTGCCGTTCCTGGTTGAGGACATGCTGAAATCGAACGGTGGCGATTACCGGAAGGGCGACGATTGGGCCTCCTTCGTGGTCACCGACGGCAAGCTGGTAACCGGGCAGAACCCCGCGTCATCAGGAGAGGCCGCTCACAAGCTGCTCGCCCTGCTGTGACCTGACTGAACGGGGTGGCTGTAGCGGTCGCCCCGTTCATCTGAAATCAGAATGAACGGGAGTGCCGAAGGAATATCCTTGTTGCCGCTGTCACCGGCAAGACGGGCTTTTACCTGAGTTCTGAATCCAAGCTGCGCCCGGCTGGAGAAGTTAGGCTTTCCCGTGGATCGGGTGTGTCCAGGTTCGCTGGGAGATGAGAGGCCACGTCAGAATTCGAGCGCCAGAAGGTCGGAAGGGGCATAAATGTTCTGGTGATATAACGGCTTCTCGTCGCTTAGCCTGGTGCGGGCCTGGATGAAGAAAACCGGTGTATCAGGCACCAGATCGAACATGGCTGCATCGCGCAGGGACAGCTGCATTGTCGCGACAGTGGTTCTAAGCCGCTGAGCGCGTTTGCCTAGCAACGCCTCCAGGTGGGTGCGCACGTTGACGCCTTCCAGCTCGCTCAGTTCGATGTTGTCGATATTGATCAATCCCGCAGGCAAATACATCTCGGCACCCACGTTGATGCCGTCGCCCGACATCCTGCGCCGGATGACCGTATAGGGGCCTTCTCCCAGGTGCTCCGACCAAACCCCGGTTTCATTGGTTCGCAGCACTTCCACCCGAGTGGAGGTAACGCGAAAATGCTTGCCGGTTGCCGCGACACGAAAGCGGAAGTGCCAGACGTTGGGGCCGATAGGTTCGCCATCCGCCACCCGCGTTCCGTCGCCACGCCGGCGCACGATCAGGCCAAGGTCCTGCAACTGGCCAAGCGCGCTCTGCACCGTGCCAGGAGCAAGCGACAGACGCTGGGCGATTTCCGCTTCTGGCGGAAGCCGGTCACCAGGCCTCACGACACCGTCGCGGATTGCGGAAATCAATGCCAGCCGCAATGCGCTGCGCTTGGTTTCACGCGGGTTACGGCTATGCTCCTCGGCAAGCTTTTGCTGCAGCAGGTCACATAGATCCAGCGACGCGGTCTCCAGTTCCCGTATCCCCGTATTGCTCATGCTGTCGATGCTTTCTTCCTGCTGCCTCGCCAAATGGCCCGCGCTACGATCATAATCGTAAGCAACAGGAAGATACCAGCTACCGGACTTGCCAGAATCGATAGCCCATCCACTTGATAAAGCAGCAGCGACTGGCGCAGGGACGTCTCGAACATCTCGCCGAGCAGAAAGCCGATCACCGTGCAGACCACGGAAATGCCGACGCGTGTAAACAAAATGCCCATGCCTGCAAAGGCAAGCATCACGCCCACATCCCACAGGGATTGGGACGGCAGATATATTCCGAAAATACAAAGCATCAGAACCAGCGGAAGAATGATCCGCCGCGGCACGCGGGCGAATTGAATCCAAAGCGACAGTCCCGCCCGCCCGATCAACAGGTGAAGCAGGTTGGCGACAATCATCGAGGCGAAAAGCCCATAGATCAGCTCTCCATGCATTTGCAGCATGAAGGGACCGGGCACGACCCCGTGCATCATCAAGGCCCCGATCAGCAGAGCCGCTGCGATGTTTCCGGGGATGCCGAGGGCGATCGTTGGAATAAGGTTCGACCCGACCACGGCGCTGTTCGCGCTCTCCGTGGCAATAATCCCCTCCGGCTCGCCCTGACCGAACGTATCCCTGTTCTTTGATGAACGCTTGGCTGCAGCATAGGACATGAAGGAGGCGAGGGTCACTCCGAGCCCTGGCAGCATGCCTACAAGCGAGCCGATGAGCGCGCCTCTTGTCAGGGTCCGCCAGTAGGAAAAGAATTCGCGCGCCGGGAGTTTGCGGTCTCGCTTGTCTACAGCCTGGTTCGCGGCAAAATCGTCTACCACGCGTTTGGTTGCCAGATCCGAGATCTGCATCACAACCGAAGACAGAGCCAATGCCCCGATGGCCAGCGCGGCAAGCGACAGACCGTCATAAAGTTCAATGCGGCCAAAGGTGAAACGCGGTGTTGAGGAAACCGGATCGAGCCCGATGGTGGCAAGAAAGATGCCGATGAAAATGGCCATACCGCTTTTCAGCGGTGAATCGCCGGCTATTCCGGCAATCAGGGCAAAGGAAAACAACAGGACTGCCGTATATTCAACCGGACCGAATTGCAGCGCAAAGGCTGCAAAGGGGACGACCAGAACGATGAGCAGGAGATCGGAAATCGTATCCCCTGTCACAGAGGAAAAGAGAGCGAATTTCAGGGCCCGGAATGCCTCTCCCCGCCGGGCCATGGGGTAGCCGTCCCAGGCGGTGGCCGCGGATTCGGGCGTGCCGGGGGAATTCAGCAAAATCGCCGGAACAGCCCCGCCCGAGGTGCCTCCCTTGTTCACGCCGACGAGGAAGGCAATGGCTGTCAGCGGAGACATGTAAAAGGTGAGCGGTATCAGGACCGCCATGGCGGTGACGCTGCCAAGACCCGGGAGCGCGCCAATGACGATGCCCAGAAAGATACCGAACGCAATGAAAATCAAGTTCATCGGCTGGATCGCCGCCGCAAAGGCATGAAGAACTATGTCTTGCATCATATCCACTCAGGGAAGCTGAATATAGAAGGCGTACCAGGCCAGTTGCTGAACGGCCAAAGGCAGCAGGATCGAGCCGAGGGCGCACCAGAGAAGATGGCGTCTTTGGCCGGCCAACAAGATACCGGCAAAGCAGGAAACAGCACCCGTGATGACGAAGCCGGCGTAGGAAAGCAGCAGCATTACGACCGTGGCCCAAGCCACCCAGGCGAGCGCCTCGACAACAAACCGAAAGCCTTCGTGACCACCAGGCTCAAGGATCCAGCGCCGCGAGCGGAACATCAAGGCAAGGCCGAACAGTCCCACCATACCCGCCGACAAGGTTGGAAAGAGCCTCGGCGACAATTGATCGGTTACGGCAGGTATTTCGACTTGCGTGGGTATCAGCCAGACAATGGCAAAGATTGCTGCCAACACGGCGACCAGTCCGATCAGAAAATCGAGACGCCCGGAGGCGTCTCGCAGATTTTGAGCGGACCCGCTCATTGCGAGGTTTTCTCGTAAACCTTCTGAAGACCTTTGTTTACCGCAGCAATCTCTTTGACCAAGGTTTCTCCGGTGACGCTGGCTTTCGGGAAGCCCAGCTTGTTGGTCATCAAATCGGTATAGGCCTCGGATTCGACTGCCTTCTCAGAAGCATCGACCAAGGTCTTGAGAATGTCCTCCGGAAGACCAGCAGGAGCCCAGATCGTGGCCCCGGTAGGCATCGCAACGCCGGTGTTTCGTCAGTGTTCACGTCCGCTATGCGGTTAAACACCTGCAACAGGACCTCGGACATGGCAAACAGTCCGATCAATACCGGAATGAGCTGAAACCCGGATTCCATGGCAAAGGAATTGAAGGTGAAGCGCGGTGTTCCGCCGATCGGGTCGAGACCGACAAAGCCGGCGGACACACCGACCAGAACCATGATCAGCGAATCCAGTTTGGAACCTCCGCCCAGAAGCACGATCACCAGGAGGGCAAACAGCATGAGCACGGCCATTTCAGCCGGCCCGAAATCAAGGGCCAGCCGTGCCAGCGGTTCGGCCAGCGCCATCAGAATCAGACAACTGAAGATATTGCCGAATACGCTGGCAAAGAGCGCCAGCCGCAAGGCACGCCCTCCCTCGCCGCGTTGTGCCATGGGAAACCCGTCAAGCGCGGTTGCCGCCGAAGAAGGCGTGCCCGGCACATTGAGGAGAACAGCAGAGATCGATCCGCCGAAGATGGCTCCCTGATAAACGCCCAGCAACAGAATGAGCGCCGGAATGGGCTGCATGGCGAATGTGACCGGGATGAGCAGCGCAATGGCCATGGTGGGCCCCAGCCCCGGAATGGCCCCGATTATGATGCCGGTCAGTGCCGCCGCGAGGATCCACAGATCCAGCAATTGCAGAAATGCGTCCCAAAGCAATTTGGAAATCCTTACCTGGATCTGACACGAAAGCCGTCAGGGCAGCGGGACATTCAACCCGTAGCGCCCGCCGTAATAGACCGCGAAGGCCACAACCAAAGGAAGGCCGATCACGAAAACAGGCCGACGTTCCCCCAGTGCCAGCGTGGAGACAAATGCAACGAAGACAGCACCTGGCAGAAAGCCGAAATACGTCATCGACCACAGTGCCGCGGCCGACGAAAGCACCACTATCGCGACCCGCACCTGACTGCGTGCCGGACCAACCGGCATTTCCGCCGAATTCAGGTTCAGCACGAGCCGCAACGCGGCGGCCACCGCCAAGAGACCGAGAACCGCCATGGGAACCGTGCGGGCATCCGGCCATTGGTTTCCGAAGCCGAACACCTGAATCTGAGTGTCCGCCACGTACAGTCCGGCAAGCGCGCCGACCAGCAGGAGAATACTGGTCAGCGCTGGCATGCCCGGCTGAAAGCGCTTTACCACCGAGCGAGCAGTCATTTAGTTGGATTGCCCCATTTCCTTGGCGATTTCCTGATAGGCCGTGAAATTCTCGGCAATCGTTTTCTTCAGGTCTTCGCCAGACATGATGCGAACCGGCTGACTGAGCTTGGTCATGAATGACTTGAACTCATCGGAACTGGCTACTTCCGTGAAGGTTTCTTCCAGCTTCGCAAGAATTGCCGGATCGGTTCCAGCCGGCGCGAGGATGCCCACGATCGAGGGAAATTCGGCGTTGTAGCCAAGGTCCTTCAGCGCTGGCGCGTCAGGAAATTCCGGGTCGCGCGTTCCGTCCAGAACCGCCAGAAGGCGAAGCTGATCGTCTTTCACCAAATCGCGATAAGCCGGAACAAGCGCGACGTCGACATGGCCTCCCAAGACGGCGGCCGTTGCGGCAGAAGCACCGTCGAAAGGTACGTGCTGAAGGGCCCCGCCGGACTGGTTGGCAACAGATGCGAACGCCAGATGCGCTCCGCCCATGGCGCCCGCGGTGCCATAGGTCAAGGCCGAGCCGGACTTGGAAGCTTCGATCAGGTCTTCAAAACTCTTGTATGGGGAATCCGCTTTCACGAGCACGCCGTGATAAGGGCCGGAATAGTTCAGAACCGGAGCGAAATCCGTCAATGTGTCATAGCCAACCGGGCGCAGGGCAGGCGTGACGAAGGAAGGCGACGACGTTGCTGCGATGAGCGTGTAGCCGTCGGGATCCGCCGCAGCAACCGCACGCATGGCATTCGTGCCGCTGCCACCCGGCATATTTTCGACAACAACCGGCTAACCCAGCAACTTTTCTGCCTGTGATGCCAGCTGACGGGCCGAAGTGTCGGTCGTTCCACCGGCTCCGTAAGGAATGACGATCTTGATGGCACGGCTCGGATAGTCATCCGCCGCATGCGCGGCAAAGGGCGAGAGCAGCATGGTTGCGGCAAGCGCAAGGCCGAAACGGCGTGTGATTTTCATGTTTTCCTCCACAAGTGACCGCTCTCACCGGCGTCAAATCATGAACGCAGGAAAACTGAAGCGATCAGAATTTCTTAATTTCGACACTTCGTAACGCAATCCCGTTGGCGTAGTCGATACGCCGAATTCGGTCACGAGCTTCATCAGCCTAAAGAAGTGTCAGCCTCCAGGGCCGCATCATATGCGGAGTTGCGCTTAACAAAAGCGCGTAATTTTTCACATTAAGATTAGAAAAACTGCATCAAAGAGAGCGGATATGTACCGCGCGTGTCGCAAAGTGCCTTGAATTTTCCCTCCGGAAAGAACGCGCCTTTATCTGAAGGTCAACGGCGTTTCGCATCCTACGTTCGAACTGACGTGCATTTAAAGCGCGAGACAAAGCAAGTGCTGGCGCCTGAGAACTGTGCTAGCATTTCCTAAGATCAAAATCGCGAGGAGGAGCGGGATTTTGTTGCACGACGCCCTCTTGCGGGATGCCGGAGGTCGGTTGATCCGCCACGGATCCGCCACGCGGTCCGCAGATTGGGACGAGGTGGAGGCCTTCTGCCAATCGGTCTACATGCCTTACAGGGTGCGGCCACTGGTGAGGTTTTCACGCCCGGACGCCACAATGATAAGTGCCCGTGCAGGGCGCCTGACCATGACGCGTTTTTCCTACGGCACGGGAATCCATCTCGACCAGTTCGATCCGCAGGCCGGAAACATTCTCGTGCTGAACACGTTGCAAGGGGCGCTTGACCACCAGACGGATGGCGGATCGGTCGCCGCCGGCGCCGGGGACAGTTTCGTGGTGGATTGTTCGCGAACGGAATACTGGCTGGAAGGCAATCCAGACCATATGCAACTGAACCTGACCATCCCGCATCAAGTCATCGCCGAGACGGCAGAACGCTGGTTCGGTTTCGTACCGGATGACGGGTTATGGACGCGGCGGGTCAAGTTCGGTGGACCGGGCTCAACCTGGTTGTCGTTACTGGACTACGCAGCGCGGACGTTGGTTCAGGCCGGCAGCGGTGCAAGCGATGCTGCCATGGCGCGTCACATCGAAGAGATGCTCTGCGTCGAATTGCTCCGGCAGTGGGCCGGGGCGGCGGGATTTTCCCTGCAAAATGGCGCGCGCTGTGCAGCACCTGGATATGTCCGCCGGGCAGAGGAAATCATGGAAGCCGAAGCCCGCGAAGCCCCCTCCATCGGCGATGTCGCCCGGCGTGTGGGCGTCTCGGCGCGGACGCTTTCGGGTGGGTTCAGCCGGTTCCGCGGCCTGTCGCCGCGTGCCTTCCTTGCGGCGCGACGGCTGGAAGGCTTCCGCAGGGACCTGGAGACGCGACCAGAGGAAGAAACTGTAACCGCGATTGCCAGCACCTGGGGGTTCAGCAATTTCGGCGCGCTGGCCGGGCGCTATCGCGAACGGTTTGGCGAAATGCCCTCGCAGACGCGGGCGCGGGGCGCGCGCAGGTAAATCGGCTTCCGAATTCGGACAGGTCCTGCCGCTGGGTGACAGCCCGGCCCTCATTGGACAGGCATTCTCGGATGCACTGTTCAAGGGAGGACATCATGAAGGACATTCACACCGAAAACCTCGTATCGGCACTGGACAAGGTCTTGCGCGGAGTTACCACGGGACCGGCACGCGTTCCGGGCGTCGTTGCAATGGTCACGAACAGGGAGAACGACATCTACAGCGGCGCGGCGGGAGAACGTCGGCTGGGCGATGAGGAGATGACAGAGGATACGGTTTTTGCCATCTTTTCCACCACCAAGGCCATCACGGGAACCTGCGCGCTGCAATGCGTGGAGGAAGAACTGCTGGATCTTGACGCGCCCGCAAAGGACTACGCGCCCGCCCTCGGCGACCTGCAAGTGCTGGAGGGCTTCGACGCCAACGGCCAGCCGCGCTTGCGCGCGCCGAAATCCGACGTCACGACCCGGCAGTTGCTGCTGCACACGGGCGGTTTCGGCTACGACTTCTTCAACGAGCTTTACAAGCGCATGGCCGAGGAGCACGGCCAGCCGTCGGTCGTCACCGGCACCCGCGCTGCCATCGAGACCCCACTGCTTTTCGACCCGGGCGAGAAATGGGAATATGGCACCAACATCGACTGGGTCGGGCAGGTGGTCGAGGGTATCCGGGGCAAGCGGCTGGGCGAGGTCATGCGGGAGCGGGTCTTCGACCAGCTTGCCATGGACGAGATCGCCTTTACGCGCTCCGACGCGATGAAGGCCCGTACAGCCACGATACACGCGCGCAGCGAAGATGGGTCGCTGACGCCGATGGATGATTTCGCCCTGCCGGACAACCCCGAGGTCGACATGGGTGGTCACGGTCTCTACGGCACGATCCCCGAGTACATGAAGTTCATCCGCATGTGGCTGAACGACGGCAACGGTCCCACAGGCAGGGTACTGAAGCCCGAGACCGTCGAATGGGCGGTGAAGGGCGGTCTTACCCCGCCGCAGAAGGTGGTGATGCTGCCGGGTGTGATCCCGTCGCTTTCGAACGACGCGGAGTTCTTCCCGGGCCTCGGCAAGGACTGGTCCTATACCTTCATGGTCAATACCGAGGAAGCCCCCACCGGCCGGCCTGCGGGCGCCATCGGCTGGGCCGGGCTGGCGAACAGCTTCTACTGGATCGACCGTGCCTCCGGCGTGGGAGGTTACTGGGCGACACAGATCCTTCCCTTCGGCGACCCGACCTCCTTTACCGGCTACCTCGATTTCGAGACTGCGGTCTACGACGCGATCCGCAACAGCTGATCTACTCTGCACGGGGGCGGCACAACCGCCCCCGATTTCGTTTTCGCATGTCTTTGGGAGGAGGATGCGTAATGAGCGAGTTCATCAATTACCAGGAACTGCCCGACTGGGTGCCGGGCCGGGTCTTGCTGGCCAGCGACGGGCTCGGCTGGAAGAACGTGGCCTGTCGGTCTTACCATTACGAAGGTCAGGACGTGATCGTGCCGAGCATGAAGGACTTCTTGCTCGTTGGCTATCGCAACGGGGTTACGCCGATGCAGCGCCGCTATGAAGGACGCTGGACCCGCGAGACACTCGGACCCGGCGCTGCTTCGCTTTTGACCCGGGCACAGCGTGTGAACTGGAACTGGATAGAGCCCATCGATGTCACTCATGTCTACCTGTCCGGCGCGCTGGTGGCAGAAGTGGCAAGCGAGGTGCTGGACTGCGCTGTCACGGAGGTGTCTCTCGCCGATGTGCTGCGCACGGAAGACCCTGTCATGACGCTGGCCATGGAGCAGATCGCGCGAGAGGCCGAGACAAAGGGCCTCGGCGGAGCGCTCTATGTCGACAGCGTGTCACGGGCGCTGGTCGTTCATCTGCTGCGGCGCTATGCCGATATCCGAAGGCCGGTCACAGGTACGGATGGTGCGCTGACCGCAACACAACAACGCCAGATCGTAGAGTTCATCGATACCCATCTCGCCAGCGGGCTTGACCTGAAGTCCATGGCGGATGCGCTGGGTCTGACACCCTGCCTGTTCGCCCGCCAGTTCCGCAGCAGCTTCGGCAAACCGCCCTATGCCTTTGTCACCGCACAGCGCATGGCGCGGGCACAGCGCCTTCTTGCATCCACGGATGCACCGATAAAGACCGTCGCACTCGATTGCGGCTTCTCCGACCAGGCCCATCTGACGCGGATGTTCCGTGTTGCCATCGGCAAGACGCCCGCCGTCTTTCGGCGGCAGGCTCAATAGGCCACCGGTCGGCGCCGGACGCAATGGTCAAGGCACGGCGGGTCCCAGGGCAAGACCCGCCGCAACCAGGATCACTCTGCCGGTTCTGTCACCATGGGCACCTTTGTCATGGCAAACCCCTCGTAGCCCTTGTCGGCGATCTCCTGGCACTTCGCCCGGTACGTCCCGACGCCGCCCGTGTAGGACAGGACACGGCGCGGTTTGCCCGCCACGTTCGCGCCGTTGTACCAACTGTTCGTCTTCGCGATCAGTGTGGCATTCGCCGTCTCGTCGTGATGCCTCACCCAGGCGTCCTCAGCTTCTGCGGTGGGTTCCATCACCGAGGCCCCGTTGGCGCGTATGGCCCTGATGCACTCCGTGATCCACTCGGTCTGCTGTTGCAGGCAGGTGGTCATGTTGCAGAGTGCAGCGGAGGGTGCGAGCGGTGCACCCGTCATGAAAAAGTTGGGAAAGCCGTACTTCTGCATACCCAGGGTGGTGCGGATGTCCTTGTCCCACTCGTCCTTCAGCGTCATGCCGTCACGCCCGTGAATGTCGATCCGAGACAGGGCGCCAGAGCCCGCGTCGAAGCCGACTGCCATGATGATCACGTCGAGCGGGTAGATCGTCCCGTCCTTCAGTTTCACGCCCTCTGGGACGATCTCGGCAATCGGATTTTCCTTCACGGGGACAGCCTGGACGTTGTCCTGCAGGTAGACCTCAAGGTAGTTCGACTCCAGCGGCACGCGGTGGGTTCCGAAGCCATAATCGCCCTTCTTTGGCACGAGGATATCGATCAGCTTCGGGTCCTTCAGCCGGGCTTTCATCTTCTCCCGCACGAACTCGCTGATCTCCTCATTGACCGCCTCGTCGAAGAACATTTCGCCGAAGGACGCCAGCCAGAGTTTCAGCGAACCGTCAGCGTGTGTCTCTTCGAGGATCGCGCGGCGCTCTTCGGGCGTGCAATCGGCCCAGGTGTGCTCGAAGTCGTACTCGAAGCCGGTGAAGGTCCTCGGCAGGTTCGAGGTCAGTTCGTCCCATCGCGCCTTGTAGGCGGCCGCATCGGCCGGCCCGTATTTGGGGTTCTTCATCGGCAGCACATATTGCGGCGTACGCACGAAGACGGTCATCGATCCCACGACAGGCGCGATGGTCTGGATCACCTGGATGCCGGTCGCACCGATGCCGATGACGCCCACGCGCTTGCCGTCAAGATCGAGCCCGGCCTTCGGGTAGCGCCCGGTGTGAACGATCTGGCCCTTGAAACTGTCCTGCCCGGGAAAGCGATCCGTCAACGGCGCGGACAGCATCCCGGTGCAACCGATCAGGAACTGCGTGTCATAGGTATCGCCGGTATCCGTCTCTACCGTCCAGCGCCCCGTGTCCTCGCCGTAGACCGCCTTCGTCACCTTGGACGAGAAGGTAATATCCTTGCGAAGATCCAACCGGTCGGTCACGTAGTGCAACCAGCGCTCGATCTCCGGCTGTGTCGGAAAACGTTCGGACCATGTCCAGTCCTTGTAGAGCTTTTCGTCGAACAGGTACTGGTAGATGTAGCTCTCGCTGTCGAACTTGGCGCCAGGATAGCGGTTCCAGTACCACGTCCCGCCCACGTCGGAGCCCGCCTCAACCCCGTGCACCGCCATACCCATCTCGCGCAGCTGGTGAAGCTGGTACAACCCCGCCACGCCGGCACCGATTACAAGGGCATCAATCTTGCGCTTCATCTCTCTCTCCCATCAAGTTTCATCGCAGCCGGTGCGGCCTCCTTTACCGCGGGACCGCTGCGGAGGATCGAGGCTAGACGTGAGAGGGCCGGCACGTATTGAACGTTTCGTCTTCGCGCTTTGAACGAAACGAACGAGGATACCGGGCCTTTAAAACCAGCGAAGGGTTTCAAGAAGGCCCTGCAGCCAGCCGTCCAGGCGTTTGGTTCCGGCACTGGATGGATCAGGAAAGCTTTGTCGGACCACGAAATTTACGACCAGATGCAGCAGGGGAGAGGACGACGAGTGCTTCTTTTGACCTGTTGTGTGCCCGCTAGGTAGCCGCAGGCCCATTGAGAAAAACAGTCCGTATGCGTCAGTAGTGAGATCCAAATCGCGCTCACTCTCCCAGAAGGTTCTGGTCTCTCACGGGGCTATTCCGGCGTATCTGAGTTCAGCAAAATCTACCGTTTCTATCTTGTGCGGAAGGCCACAAATCGTTGGAGGTCAGTAAAGTCCGCAAGGTGAGGCTTGGCAACGGCAGCTTTGTCCAATCAGCCGCCGTCTTGCGGCAACGGCCTTCGCGAATGCAACGAATAGCGGCTTCGCAGATGCATCCCGGTATCATCCAGCCATGTGGATGTCGGCAAAGGGCCGGAGCGAGGCCAGTGAAGTCGATTGGATACAGCGGACCTGCTGCGCCGTAGCAGATCCTCTTCGGGCTCAAGAGGACCGATGCTGCGCATGTTTCGAACGGCTGCTTTAGTTGAACATTGTCAAGTTCAAGGGTTGTGCTTCGCCAAGCCAGAATGCGTTGCGGGTGTGATCAAGGAGATGATCGTCGCTTTTCCCGTGACAGAAGACAATCAGGTCACCTCGATTTTCCATCAACCAGGGCAAGAGCTTCCCGAATTGTTCAGGGCTGCAATCCAGTTGGCAGGATGGCATTGAGTGCGGGCCCACAGGTCGCGAGTGCGCACGCCCCATATCGACGCCAAACAGCTCTGCGGCTCGCCTGCATAAGCTGTGTGCTGCCTCAGCGGAGGACGGTTCGAAGTAAACATGGGCGTGAAACCCTGTGATCGTAGATTGCGTCACAGACATTCCAATGTCCTTTCTTGTTTAAGCGTGCGCTTGGGCAGCATCGCTTGTCAGGATCTCAAGCCGGGAACCGTGCCGCTTGCGGTACATTAAGCAGGCCCATGCAGTCTAAATCGGTGCCATGATGCCGGCGGTTATCTCGATATGTTCTTTAAGACGGTAGCCGCCAGCATGTTGCGCAATCACAGCCGGGGAATGTTGCCAGTATTTGACTTTCCGCTCCAATTTCATTGGAGCGGGAGGTCATGTTGTCCTCATCACAGTCGATGACTGTCATCTCTTGGCGCTGATACGGCATCTTTCCAAGCAGCGAGACCTGAACCTTGAGCTGCTGCCCCTGGTGAATTGCGCCTGATGGAAAGTGACAAAAAGTCAGGAGACCCGAGGTGACGATTTCGAGATAATCCGGATCTGTCGCCACTTTGCAAACCTGTCGCGCCGATGAGGAATAGTGATGGGCCAGATGCAGGGTTTTCGTCATGGTGTCATCGTTGACCGTGCCGCATGGAAGCCGTCAGCCGTTTGGGCGGCCATGTCTCTCAAGCAAACGCGTGAAGTAAAGGGTATCCGCAACTTCCTGAGATTGCTCTGGCCCCACGAGGTTTTTGAGAAGCTCAATGGCAGCTGCGTAACTGACCAAGGATCCGTTGCTGGTCACAACGTTGCTGTCCACCACAACGGTGGCGCCGATGTCGACCTTGACCCAGGGATGGTTCAGCTTCAACCAGACCTCACCTCCGGGATAAGTGGTGACATTGACACCGTTCAACAGACCCGTCGCGGCCAGGACATAAACCCCGGAACAGTTGCTTGCAATCCAGTCTGCCTGCGTCGCCTGTTCCGTGACAAATGCCATGAAGTCCTGATCCTCAAGAATGGGGTCCATGTCATAGCGGCTTCCGACGATGATCACATCCAGATCAGGTGCATCTGCAATCCCGTAATCCGCCTGCAGGGTCAGCCCTTCATGGGTCGTGACCAGGCCGGCCTCTGGCGCGATGGTGACAATCTCATAGCCTGCGATGATCTCGTTTTCGATGGCAACACCAAAGACCTCGAGCGGGGCAACCACATCGCTGGTCAGAACGCCGTCAAACAACATCACTCCGATCCGCTGCGGGGTGTCATCCTCGGCCAGGGAGGGCTGCGCCCCGACGAGCAACGCAATCAAGATCGTGAGGCATTGAAACACAACTCTGACGGGGTCAGGGAGGAATGACGCCGTGCGCAATCGTTGTGAAAGAAGTGCTGGGTTTGGAAGGCAGTTTTCTCGCGTCATGAGAAGCCCTTAGTCCTTGATGGGGAAAGAGGAAGGAGATGCGCCGGACGGAAGCGCCGGCGCATCCGAGTTCGTGTTTGAACGGCTAAAGCTGCGCCATTGCGGCGCTGAACTGCGCCTCTGGGTCAGCAGTCACCATGGAAGGCTGGAAGCGGATGAACCGAGCCTCTTTCACGCCGATTTTGTGCAGCCACCATTCCAGATAACGTGCATGAAAATCCTGGCCAAAGCGCGGATCAATACCGGGCTCCCAAACCGCGCTGGAGACAATCACTGTCGCCGTCTTGCCCATTAGAAGGCCGCTATACCCTGTTGCCGGTGCAAAACCGTAGAGCATTCCAGGCTGCGTGATGATGTCGATATATTGCTTCAAGCGATAGGGAATACCGCTGTTCCACATGGGCACATTGAACACATAGTGATCTGCTTCAATGAACCGGTTGGTGATTTCGGTCAAATGGGACCAGTTTGCCCTTTGATCATCGGTCATCTCTCCCTCGCCAAAGAGGGTCATCTTGGCTGCGGCCCAATCACCATCAAATTGCGGCAACGGCTCGTCCCAAAGATCGAGCGTGTCGATCTTCAAGGTGGGGTCGGCCGCGACCCGCTTTTCAATATGGGCCAGGGCAAGCGCGCGTGACTTTGACTTGTCACCGCGCGGCGAGGCGGAAATGTGCAGGAGTTTCGACATTCTGGCTTAGTTCCCTTTGATTTGTGCCCGCTCACACATGCAGCGCGTCACTGGCGCAGAGCTTCCAGATCGATCTCGACATCAACGATCGGACCAAGGCCAAACGCCTTCAACTGGTTCATTCCGAAATCGGTGCCATCGATGGTCGCAGTCGCTGAAAAGCCAGTTTTGATTGTCGAAGCGTCCCAGGGCAGTGGCATTTCATTGTTCCAAACCACGTCCAGCGCGACTTCGCGGCTCACTCCGATCATGGTCAGGTCGCCATAGACAATCGCCGTCCGTTCGCCCGTCTGCTCGATCCGGGTGCTGTCGAAGGTAATTTCAGGGAACTCGACAATATTCAGAAAATCGGCACCGCCCATGTCGCGGTCGCGTTGTTCAGAGTTGGTGTCGAGGCTTTCGGACTTAATCACAACGGAGACAGAACTGTTGGTGACGTCGTCCTTGTCAAATGAGATGTCACCCGAAACATTTCGAAAAATGCCGCGCGCGTTGGCCCATCCGGCGTGATTGACGCTGAAGGTGACCCAGGTGTGATCTTCATGGACAGTGTAGTGGTCGGCAGCATGCGCCACAGGAGACGTCGTGATGAACAGAGCAGCTGCAATGGCCTTACGTGAGAAGACAGACATAGTTGATCCTTTCAAGAGGTGGTTGGGTGGTTAAAGGGGTCAGAAATTTCGCAGCGCCAGCAGGATGGCGGGGATCCCCGCCAACATTGCGAGCGCTGCAAAAGCAAAGGGTTGAACAAGCATGGGCAAGCGAGAGAGTTTCGCGTCCGCGAGCGGCAGTCCCGCCATCGCAAGAAGGAGCAGATAAGCTGCTGTGCTGAGATTGGTCGCAAAGGTCGACAGCTGGACAAGCAGGATCAGCAACCCACCCTGAACGACCCAGGTCATCATCGGATGGCCCTGGTTCGGCGACCCGTTTTTCAGCGTGGCAACAAACATCGCCAGGGCATATCCGGCCAGGAGCGCAGACAACGACAGCAACACCTGCCCCAATCCAAGAAAGCCACCCAACAAGGCAAGGACGCTTGCCGTCACGCTCATCGCCAGGTGTGCGACGGGCCAGGTAAAGGGGGATCGGGACAGATCTGGTGCTTTCGCCAGCATTGGCGTCCAGACAGCAATTGTTCCCAAAGGCAGAAGCCAGGTCCAGTCAAGCCGACCCGCAGTCAAGGGGCGCAGGACTAGCCATAAAAACGTGACCGCTGCAACAACGGCCAGAAGGGCGGCGCGGCGATATGAGACCTGATTGAAAGCAATGAGCCCGAGCACCGGAATTGCCGCGAGCGCATAGGCAACCTTGTGTTTGGATGTAATCGCAGGAAATGGCGGGAAGCCTTCGTGCAGGAGGTAGATGGCCGCAATGGCAAGACCCATCGTGACTGCCGATGCCCTGGGTGCAGCGAAAGCACGTTGCTCGACGAACCCAAGGCCAGACCCAAGAGCGATTGGAGCGACAAACGCGATAATTATGTCAGCTACATCCATCAGTCTGCCCGATTTCTATGAATTTCCTTCTGGGCTAGACTTAAAGATTTCGCTTTCGTTGATTAAGATGGCTTTCATTGAATGATTATCGCCATTATGGTGTAAATCATGGACCGTATCGATCTTCTGAAAACCTTTCTGAAGGTGGCCGACACCGGCTCGTTCACGGCGGCTGCCGAACGGCTGGACATGACGCCTCAGCTGGCAAGCAAATACATCCGCGCGCTTGAATGCGAATTGGGCGCGCAACTGTTTCACCGGTCCACAAGGCGGGTGAACATGACCGAAACCGGGGTTGCATTCTATGACCGGTGCGCGCGGCTGGTGGAGGACTTCGAGGAGCTCAAAGCCGATGTGCGTCAGGAGCATTGCTCGCCGCGCGGGCAGCTACGTTTGACCGCGCCCCATTGCTTTGGCGGAAAATATCTGGTGGAGGCTCTGGCAGACTTCTCCGCCGAACATACGGAAATCTCGGCAACGCTCGATTTGACGGATCGCTATGTCAATCTTCTGGATGAAGGGATTGACCTGGCCATTCGGATCGGAAACTTGGAGGATTCCTCTTTGCTGGCCCGGCAGATCGGGATGGTTCCCGTTGTCCTTTGCGCCAGCCCTGAATACATCGCGAACGCGCCCGATCTGAATAATCCCAATGATCTTGAAAATCACGCCTGCATCATCGATACGAACTTCAAATCCCAAAACAAATGGACATTTCTGGTAGATGGGCAGCCAGTGACCTACCAGGTTGAAGGGCGTCTCAAGGTCAACAGCGCAAGCGGTGCGCGGACCTTGGCTTTGAAAGGGCAGGGCCTCTTGTTGTCACTGCAATATATGGTGGATGATGATATCAAGTCGGGGAGATTGATACCGCTGTTGCCAGACTACATGGCGACCAAGCTGGCCATCAATGCGGTTTACCCACCCACCCGCCATCTTTCAGCAAGGGTCCGACGCTTCATCGATTTTATGGCAGACCGGTTCAAGCATCTGAAATAGGTGGGCGCACGATCATTGATGCCGTCTGGTTGCAGGTCAAGAATGTGACCCTGTGAAAGGCATCGCCAACTTGTTTTGGTTGGGCGCTCTGCGACGAGGCCCCCAGAATTTCAATGCCCTCAAGGCGCAGTGGGAGCACTTGAGTTCGCCCGAGAGAGAATGCGCCATTGGATCGGTCGCAACACACTGATCGTGGCCAAGTAAGGAGAAAAATCAATGCATTGCCTGACAGTCATCTATCCGCAACCCGACGACATCGAGGCTTTCAAGAGTTACTACGAAGACAAACACCTGCCTCTGGTAAGACGTCTGCCGGGCCTGCGCAGCATGCACCATGCCTTTCCCGAAGCGATGGGCCCGGCACAGGTGTTCTGCATCTTTCAGGCCTATTTCGACGATGCGCAGGCCTTCGAGGCCGCAGTGACTTCGGACGCGGGCCACGAGGTGGCCGGTGACGTCCCGAACTATTCGCCGAAAGGTGCCCAGGTCTTCCATTTCCCCGTGGAGACTGTTCACGAAAAAGCCTGATCCCGCCGAGTTCATCATGCCCCGTCGCGCTTCACGACGGGGGCGACGGTTCTGACCTGAACCGAGTTGAGATGACATCGTCGCGGGCATGGCCGCGAAAAGTTTTACCTTCGTCAGCCTGGCGCGACCGCCGGATCGCCGTTTGATTTTGGGGCCGGCGGGCCCGTGTTGAGACCCTGCCTTCAGTGCATAATGGCATTGCGCGTATCCGCGGGGATCGGTTAGCGTGCTCCGTGGAGGAGGCTTGTGTGTCTCAACAGGAAGTCATGTCAGATCCGGGCGGCTTCAGTGCCGCTACCCCGGTGTCGATCGAGTGCGCGCGCGATCGGCTGGTGGAAGTGTGTGGCAATTTCGAAATCTTGCCCCATGCCAAGAGCGATCATATCACCGGCGCCATAGACTCTCGGATTTTCGGACAGTTCAACGCCGCGGTTGTGGCCACCCGGGTCAGCTCGGTCTGGCGGGATGAGCGGATGATCCGCAATGATCCGGCGCGCAACCTGTTTCTCATCTATCAGCAAAGCGGGCACAGCGTCATCCGGCAAGGCGACACGGAGAGCCTTATGCAGCCGGGCTCTTTCCATCTGGTCGATTCCGCGTTCCCCTCTCAATTCCGGTATGCCGATGAGACAACACGCAAGATTTCGGTCCATCTGCCACGAGAGGAAACTGTGCGCCGATTGGGACAGACCTGCATTGGCGGGGTGGCAATCGATCGATCAGATCCACTGAACGTGGCGCTTGAGGCGGTGCTGGTGAAGCTGCTCTCGGCGGGGGCGGATACGGCCGGACGTCTGTCGGATACGCTGGTGGAGCTGCTCGGAACCTATCTGAGGTGCCGTGAGACGCAGACGCCGAGCTTGGAGACCGAGGAGATGGCGCGCCTGCGGCAGGCCCGCGACCTGATCGAGCTGAAAGCGCGCGACCCAAACTACTGTCTGGAAAGTCTCTGCCGCGACCTGGGCATGTCCCGCCGGTCTGTGCAGCGGATCTTTTCGAAGGTCAACGAAACCCCCTCAAGGGCAATTCAGGAGGTGCGGCTCGCCTGGGCGCATCGCCAGCTGTCCTCCGACCCGCAGCGGACAGTCGCCGATATCGCCTTCGCTTCGGGCTTCAACGACCTCTCGCATTTCCATAAAAGCTTCCGGACGCGCTACGGCGACGCACCAGGGGCCATTCGCAAGAAGGCCGGATCCACCGCCTAGGTTGCGGACGCATAAATGAAGGCGAAATGGCATGAGAATAGCGAAACCGCGTTAGGAAGGGTGCGCGGAGCGGGCTTTATGCCCGGTCAAGCATTCTGACGACATGCGGTGAAGCCATCTTCATTCATGAGTTCACACCCTGGAACACCGCCCGCCCATCGGGCAGGGCGAGCGGCGCCGGGAGGCCACGTTCGACGCTTGAGCGTCAGCCGTGGGAAGCCTTGATCATGTCAGCGGCCTTTTCGGCCACCATGATGACAGGCGCGTTGGTATTTCCTGCCATGACCTTTGGAAACACGGAGGCGTCGACAACACGCAGGCCTTTGATCCCGCGAACCCGAAGGTCCGGGTTGAGCACTGCCAACTCTCAAGTGCCCATGGCGCAGGTTCCGTTCTGGTGGTGATAGGACATCACCGCCGAGCGCGCATATTCGGCAAGTTCCTCGTCGCTTTGAAGTTCTTCACCCGGATAGATCTCGCGGCCCTTCCATTCGGCGAGCGCAGGCTGCGCCGCGATCTCGCGCATCTGACGGATCGACTTCACCAGAATGTCTACGTCGTGCATATCCGAAAGCACCTTCGGATTGATATGCAGCTGATCGTCGATAGAGCTTCCCGAGAGCCGGATTTCGCCATGGGACGCAGGCTGCACGCCAGAGGCATTCAGCGTGAAGGCATTGCCCGTCGGCTGTTCCATCTCTGGGGTATAATAGGGAACGTGGAAAAACAGCGGCTGCATGTCAGGCCCCGGGAGGGCGTCATCGGAGCGGATGAAGACATGCGCATGCAGCACCGTGATCGCCATGTCGCTAGGAGCAGGAATTTCCTTTTTGCCCTCGAAGATGACCGGACACAGCGTGTGGTCGTTCAGGTTCTTGCCCACCCCCGGAAGATCCTCGCGGACCTTGATGCCCAGCTCTTCAAGGTGATCACGAGGTCCAATGCCGGACATCATGAGAATGCGCGGGCTCTCGATCGCACCGCCCGAGACGATCACTTCGCGGTTGGCCGAGACCCGCCGCGTCTCGTTTTCCTGAAGGTATGTCACGCCGGTGGCCCGGTCCCCTTCAAACTCCACGTTGAGCACGCGTGCATCAGTGATCAGCGTCAGGTTTTCGCGCTCCAGCGCCGGGCGCAGGAAAGCCACGGCGGTTGACGCACGTTCACCGTCCTTCGTGTTCAGATCGACATAGGCCACACCGTTCTGTTGCGCGCCGTTCGTATCCTCGTTGAAAGGATAGCCGGCCTCCTGCGCGGCCTCGACCATGGCACGCGTAAGCGGGTGCGGCTCGTAGTCGGCGGTCACATGGAGCGGTCCGCCTTCACCGTGGTATTTGTTGGCGCCGCGTGAGAAGTCTTCGGATTTCTTGAAGTAGGGAAGCACGGACTCGTAGTCCCAGCCCTCGCATCCGAAATCGCTCGCCCAGGCGTCATAGTCGGACGCGTTGCCGCGCACATAGATCATGCCGTTGAGAGACGAAGAGCCCCCCAGCGTCTTGCCGCGCGGCCAGAATAGCTGCCGGTTGGCAGCGTGTTCCTGCGGGACTGTCTGGTATCCCCAGTCATACTTTGTGCCCCACAGCTCGATGAGCCGCATCGGGGTCGAGATCATCTCGGTGCTGTCCGGCCCGCCGGCCTCGATCAGCAGCACGCGGGCCCCGTCTTCGCTGAGGCGGTTCGCCAGCACACAGCCGGCTGAGCCCGCACCGCAGATCACGTAGTCATAGCTCTGCTCCTGCGCATCGACAGGGTTCACGCTCGCTCCCAGCAGACCGCCGCCGAGGCTGAGGACGCCCGAAGCGACCGCTGTACGGCCGATAAACGATCGACGGGTGAGATGGGTGTTCTTTGTGTCGGTCATGAGGCTCCTCCCTTGGAACATGAATTGAATGGGGCCGCGCCTCCCTGCGCGGCCCCGGTGTGCTGTCGGATCAGGAAAAAACGACCTGGATGTCGGTGTATTCGGCAAGACCCATTTCGCCGAACTCCACACCGAGTCCCGATTGCTTTACGCCGCCGAACGGGGCATTGGGCTGGATCGCACCGTGCTTGTTGATCCACACCGAGCCGCATTCCATCCGCGACGCCAACGCGCGAGCTGCTTTCTTGTCGCTGCTCCAGATTGAGCCACCGAGGCCTGTTTCCAGAGCGTTGGCGGCAGCGATTGCATCTTCGACGTCGGAGTAGCTGATAATAGGCAGGGCAGGGCCGAACTGTTCCTCGTCGACCAGTGCATCTCCGTTGGACAGCCCTGCAATAAGAGTGGGCGGAAAGAAAAGCCCCTCGCCAGGCATACCACCCAGCAGGACCCGCCCCTTCGTCTTGGCGTCGTCCACGAGGCGCTTCAGCTTGTCGAACTGCGCCTGGTTCTGAACCGGTCCAAGAATGCTTGCCTCATCCATCCCGTCGCCAACCGGGATGTTCCGGGCATAGGCCACAAGCGCATCGCAGACCGCGTCATGAATGCTTTCGTGCACGTAAAGGCGCTTCATCGCGGCACAGGTCTGCCCGTTGTTGATGAAGGCGCCCCAGAACAGGTCTTCGGCGATGGCCTCGGGGTCCGCATCCGGCAGAACGATCCCGGCATCATTGCCGCCCAATTCCAGCGTGAGGCGCTTCATGGTTTCCGCGGCGCTCTTCATCACGCGCTGTCCGGTGGCGCAGGAGCCGGTGAAGACGATCTTGCGAATATCCGGGTGGGCCGACATCAGCGCGCCGAGGTTGACCGCCTTGTCATCCCCCGTGACGATATTCAGCACCCCCGGCGGCAGCAGCGCGCTGACGAGTTCCACCATGCGCAGGGTCGCGAGAGGGGTATTGGGCGATGGCTTGATGACAACGGTGTTGCCGGTCCGCAGTGCCGGCAGCACGTGCCAAACCGCGATCATCAGCGGGAAGTTCCACGGGGTGATCGAGCCGACGACGCCAAGCGGCCGGCGGTGCAGCGTGAGAAAGCCGTTCTCGTCGTCCTGCAGCACCTCAACCGGCAGTGAAAGTTCCGCCGTATGGGCGGCCCAGGCCTGGGCACCACCAACCTCCCAGCGGGAGCCGGCCCCGTTCAAAGGTTTGCCTTGTTCACGTGTGATCAGTTCGGCCAGCTCTTCGCTGTTTTCGGCAAGAACCTGGACAATCCGGCGGCAGATGTCCTGACGCGTCTCGTCAGACGTCGCGGCCCAGGCCGGAAATGCGTCCTTCGCTGCGGCGACGGCCTTGTCGAGGGTCGCCTCGGTCGCATTCGGGGCGTGTCCCACAATCTCTCCGGTGCTTGGATTGCGCACTTCGAATGTTGAATCCGTGGCAGCCTGCGCGCCGTTGATCGTAAGTGTCCTGTCGAGCATCTCAGTCTCCTCCCTCCGGGCGCTTGGATCTGCGCCGTCCTTTTTCGTTTCGAGAGTACCGGGAGACTGACGATGGCGTCTTGGCAGGCTGTGCCAGCTGTTATGGGGAATCGCGCCAGGCGAAGGCACGGACGCTGTTCTGTTCCATGCAACCCGAGTTTTTCAACGGAAATGGGCGGAAAATGGGCGTTCGTTGCGGAGCTCACCAAGGTCTGGGAAGGGCGGGTAGCTATCATTCGCTGCGCCTTGGACGAAAGGCAGTGATGCACAATTTGCGGCCGCTCACCCGCAGCCAAGATGAACCGGACAGCGTGGATAGCAGCCGGATCAAATGCCGCCCCTCGGTGGTCGGGACAGCGCTATGTTAGTGGATCCAAGGTTGGGCGCTAGGCTACCTGAATTGCAGCATTCGCATTCTTATCAGGTCTATATTATCGCTTCTTTCCGCCCGCACTTCCTCTCTTCCTCTGATCAATTGCAGATAGAGCCTTTCGGATGGAGGGGTTGAGGGTCATTCTTTGATCGACGAGCAGCACGTTGTCACCTCTAAAGATCCATCTATTCCTTGATACGTTCCCTGTCGATCCTGTTCTGAAATCGTTTCCCAACGCCCCATGTGTGTACAACATGTTGCAGACATCTCCGAGAGAGTGGGAGTTTAGGAAACTCTCTACATTCTTGGAATAAGTTGCCTTCTGCTTGCCGACTGCCACAAGATCATCCAAGAAAAAAAGCCTCTTAATTCCAGAAAAGATAGAAGTTATCGCGGATACCTCTTCCGTAGAAAGGGATGCGCTCAGCTCATACTCAATTTCCGACCATAATTGACTGGAGTAGTCGTTCTCAGTATCTTTAAGTGCGTGAGTATCAAACTTTGTCTTCGAAGGGAAAGCTTTCTGTGCGAATGTCAGGCGCCACATCAGATCCCTAGGGCGGTAGAAGGACCTGTCCAGAAGGAACGCATCTAGATCCTCTCCGTCAATCTTGCTGTCAAAGAAATCTGAAATAGCGTCGCCTTTATATTCGGGCCCAATTGCTGCGCCAATCTTTTTTCGAATGAGATCAATTAGTGGATGGCTCAGAGATCGCTGTGCGTGGTGCCAAGATATACTTACGCCTCGATCATGCACTACTCTTGTGACTTCTTGTCCGAGAGGCCCGATTGCGTCAACGACCTCCCGTCTGATCGAAGCGATGACGTATATATTTTGATTTGTGGCGCGGAAGATACGATTCAATCGGTCCACTGCGAATATGAGATCCCTGACCATACAGAGGTCCCTTTTGTACTGCTCTGCAGCTATGAAGAACACCTCCAGTTCATCAATGCCGATAGCTATCTTTTGCTTAAATTCTATTTGAGAAAGGCACGCTATCGCTGCATCAACTACCTCTGAGAAGCTCGCAGTCGCTTTTGTGGAGCGCTCGTTTTCAAAATCTAAGTCAACTTTGCCTTTGAAAAAATCTAAGTCAGCGCCAATTGTAACATTGGCACCACTCAGCTTTGGCAAGAATCCTAAGACCTTCTTGAATGTTGCTTCTCCATTCAAACCAAGAATCCTTAGGAAGTCGTCTTTCGACTTACCACTGATGGAGCACTCAGGGGCTTTTAGAACTATCTGACCAATCTGATCTAGGAGAAACCATGTCCAAGCTGACTTGAAGTCTTGCGCAATTCCCATTTTAATTGAGTCGTGTTCCGCGATGATTGCGCCCGCGTGCTTGGACAGCCTTATTCTCTTCTCTTCTGGAATATCAGACTTGAATAGGGAGACAGCTCGAAAGCGGCTATCGGGTTGAATTTCCGCCAAAGTGTATCTCAGCAGAGATGTTTTACCTGTCCCGCGAAAGCCAGATATGAAGTAAACTGCCCTGTCAACGAAGTCTTTGATCCTAACGTTCTCAGGGATTAGGAAGATACTGTGGAAATTTGGATCGTCGACACCATCGAGAAAGAACTCCTCTTTTCCATCGACCATGCCTATCCTTAAGTCCCCGATATGCATTTTGCTGCCCCACGTTCAATCCTGATTTCTATTCTAAATATGTTGCTCGCACTTTGATATTCGCTCTCCGATTATGCAACCTCCGCTGATGCCCTTAGGTCTCCGGTTGTCTCGAAAGGTATCGATTGTCCCAAGGCTCCGTACTCGCCAAAAATTTCACAGAACTTGCCCTTATTGCCGCTTGAGGTTCGCTGTGCGAGTGCGCCGCGCATAACCCGACGAGTGGCTTTGAGCATCGAGAGTCTGATGAGTGCGCAAGGCGTCAAGGTCCGCTTTGGGCTGCGACCAGTTATCCGCTGCACTTGACGTGATTGGCAGTACCGGGCCGCGTCCCGACATTTTGGGTTTGGGGCGCCACGATGAAAGAGCGCTATCGTGCGCGAGCCTGTCGCTGCGCCCGCTTCCGACGCCATCAGGGGCGCTTGAAGGTTATGCAAATGTGCCATAAAGCGGTCGCGCGACGAGCGTGTCAGAGAAACGTGAGATGACGCCGCTGGTTTTCGATCAGTCTGGAATGCAGGAAATTGAGCAGTTGAAAACGATCCAAACTGAGCGTCTGGCTATCAGGACTTTCCGTGAAGGTGATGCGGAGGCCTTGTTCGCCTATCTGCGCGAGCCCACCGCAAGTTGCTTCTTCTCGCTAAAACTCGCCGATCTGGCGGCAGCCGAAAGTGAGGTCCGGAGACGCGCTGGCGACGATGGCTGTGCCGCCGTCTGCCTGCAGGAAACAGGTCAGCTCATAGGCGACCTGTTCTTCCATTCAGATGCTGCTGGGCCAGATGATCCGGAAAAACCTCAACAAGCTGACACGGTTTCTGTGGGCTGGAATTTCAATCCACTGTTCAGCGGCAAGGGTTATGCGTTCGAAGCGGCACAGGCCTTGTGTTCCGAGTTGTTCACTCATCAAGGTACAAGGCGCATCTATGCGTATGTTGAGGACCACAACGCCCCGTCGCGCCGGCTCTGCGAAAAACTGGGCATGCGAATGGAAGGCCTATTCCTGGAATATGTGACGTTCCAAAACGACAGCGCCGGAAATCCCATCTACGAAAACACCATGCAGTACGCCATTCTGCAGCATGAATGGAAACACCGTTAAACCTCCCCGAGTCGGCTGCGTCAGCGTGATCGCAGCCGCGCAGTTTCCTATCCACTGCCATATTGAAAAGGGCCCGGTCATGGACGGCGCCGGCCGGTTCGAGTCGAACACGGATTGCCCTGACAGGCTTTGGCATTGATCAGGGCAAATGGTTCATCCAGCTTCCAAAAGCTTCGCTCTCCGTGCGAGGCTGTCACGCGAGAATGTTTCGTTCACCTTGTAAAACCTGGCAACTGCCGGGACACCTTTGGGCAGGGACAGCCAGGGCAGTTTGGTCGATGTGAAAATATGGACGTCTGGCGGAAATGGCGTGGGATCATCCAGGGTCCCGACCCTGAGAAATCGGATCCGTTCATTCAGCTCATGCTTGTGATAATAACTCCAGACGGCAACATGGCATTTGGCGCAGCGGGCGATTGTCTGCCCCATCCCGCTCGGCGTCATGACCTTGAGCATATCTATATCGCCTGACAGAACCTCCACGTTTTCGGCCTCCACAAGTGCGTTGATCGCAAATGCGCTGCCTGTCTGCCGCTGGCACAAGCTGCAATGGCACCCATGGATGATGAGCGGTGTGGCCAGAAGGCGATAGCGGACGCTTCCACAGGTGCATCCGCCTTCACAGGGCAGCGATATCTGCCGGGTGGCGCCTGCATCGATCCTTGAATTGCGTTGTGGTGTCATGGAAACCTCCATCAGATCAGGCGGCCATTTGGCCTCGGGTTTCGCAAATATGCTTTGCGAGAGCGCGGGCATCGTCACCAACACCGCCAAGGAAGGTGGATTTTCGGGTGCGCAGGAACGGCAGCCCCAGCACGTAGAGACCGGGCGCCACGATGCCACCCCGGTGCTGAAGCCGTCCCTTTCCGTCAAAGTGCGGCAAGTGCAACCACGACATGTCGGGCCGAAAGCCCGAAGCCCAGACGATGGTGGAGATCGTGCCACGTGCAAGAGGCAGGGTGAGGCGTGGCATGTCCGGCACCAATGTTGGTGCAAAGCGACATGGCGCCTCCGCAAAGGTCAGACCGCTCTGCTGTGCCCAGACGTCTATCACCGACAATGCCCGGTTCATCTTGAGGTCAGAGAGCGCTATCGCATTCGCCAGTGCGCCTGAAAACTGGAGTGTCTCCTTTTGGCAGCCAACCAGCCGACCGACGACCTCGACCCCCATGCCTTGCAACGCGTTGAGGTCGAGGAACCGCCGCGAGCGATCACCAACGAGCTGCAGCGACGGCAGTGAGCGGGCACGCGTGATGTCATCAATGTCGTCAAGAGTGGTTGAGAAGAGCCCGGATTGCTCCATCAGCCAGGTGATGTCATGGCCAAGGTAGTGCCGCGGCATGCGGATGTGGTTGCCCGTCGCAAGGATGACCGGGCGGCCGGATGCACGGATCTCCGCGGCAAGCTGCACACCTGTCGCAGATGCCCCAACGACGAGGACACCGCCTGCGGGCAACTCCGAAGGGTTGCGATAGGACAGGGGCGATATCTGCGTGATGTCACGGGAGACCTCCTTGGCAAACACCGGAACAGCAGGACGATTGCAGGCCCCGGTTGCGATGACCACATTTGCCGCGTGCCAGGCGCCCTTGTCCGTCGTCACGACAAACTGATCATTGCCCCGTGTGACGGAGGTGACCGTAACCCCAGACTCGACCGGCGCGGCGGAATGCGCGGCGTAGGACTTCAGGTAGGCCAGAACCTCTGGCATGGTCATATACCCATGCGGATCTGGGCCGGTGTAGCAATAGCCCGGCAGGCGGCTTTGCCAGTTGGGTGATTGCATGGTGAGATTATCCCACCGCTCCTGCGCCCAAGAATTGCCAACCTCGCCGCGTTCAAGCACGACATGCGGCTCTGACCGCTCGCTCAGACAGTGGCTCATGGCAAGGCCGGCCTGCCCGGCGCCAATGATAAGTGTGGGTATATGTTTCATGCCGCATCCTCCAATGGAGACCAGGCAAAGGGAGCGAATTCGGCATCCAGCGGCAAGTTCAGGAGGTTGGCCGTCATATTGCTGAGGGTCTTGTTCGCCACGCCAATGATGACCTCCAGTGCCTGTTCGGGGGCATAGCCTGCCGCAAGAAACGCTGCATGTTCTGCGAGTGCGTTACGTCCGCGATCCGTTGCCAGTTTCCGGGCGAACCGTGCCAGAGCGCCAAGCCGATCATCATCGGGGTCCTGGCCATTCCGCATCGCTTGAACATGGACCTCTTCCAGCCCCGCCTCGGCGGCAAAGGCCGTGTGGCCGGCAACGCAATACCGACACTGATTGGCAACGCTGACCGCCAGTTGGACCACCTCGCGTTCGGCGGGCGTCAGGCTGCTGGCCCCAAAAGCGCCAGTGAGCCCGGCAAAGCCTGTCATCGCCTCGGGTTGCGCGCCGTAGACGGCGTAGACATTGGGCACAAAGCCGCGCGCCTGGGCAATTGCATCGAAGATTGGACGGGCTTGGGGAGCCGCTGTTTCAATGGTGTGGATTGGTAAAGTCATGGGGTTTCTCCGCTTCAGGGCCCGCCAATGGGCCACATCGTGCGAGCAGAGATACCCGGCATTTCTTTTGCCGGATGCTTTACAGGTTGGAGCAACTCACTATAGGAATTGATGTAGGTCGCTACACATTCTGGAGTTGGCTCTATGTCCCACAGCTATGGCCAGTGGTGCCCCATCGCCAAATCAACCGAAATTCTCGGTGAAAAATGGACGTTGCTGATCATCCGGGAACTGTTGATGGGCAGCACCCGGTTCTCGGAGCTTCAACGGGGGTTGGGAGCCATTTCGCCAACGCTGCTGACCCGCAGATTGGCCACGCTGGAACAGTATGACCTTGTCTACAAGCGCCGGATACAGGGCGGAAGAGGTCACGAATATATACCGACATCCAGTTGCAAACAGCTTCAGCCGATTTTGCTGGCGCTTGGCAGCTGGGGCATGGAATGGTCCAAGGCCTTCATGAGCGATGCCGACTACGACGTTGAACTGCTGATGCTTTACCTTCAGCGCAGCGTTGTAACGGAAAACCTGCCCGGCGGTAAAACTGTCGTGCTGTTTCAGTTTACGGATTTCCCCGAGCAGCCGAAATGGTGGATCACGGCGGACGGTGAAAACGTGGATGTCTGCACGACCGACCCGGGGTTGGATGTCGATGTCTTTGTCAAAACCAGGGTTCGCGCGATGGCGGATGCCTGGTTGGGGCGTACAAGTTACAAAGCCGCCAAAGCATCAGGTGCGATGGAGATCATCGGGCCGGTTGCCCTGACGCGCAACATCTCGCACTGGCTGTCGGATTGTATTTTCGCCAGCCTGCCCAATGCCGAGGAAATCCTTGCGGGAAGCTAGGGTGTCGACCCTTAAATGAAGACGAAATGGTTTGAGGAGGACCAATCCGGGATATCCGCAGGAGATGGAAACGGCTACACCCCAGATGCGGAATCCAAAGAGGTTGATCTGAGGATCGTTCGTGCCTCGTCCGTCACGCGCTCAACGATAGCACCGGCGGGCTCGATCGTATTCACCAAGCCCACGCTTTGACCTGCCCACATGGACATGGCCTCAATTTCTCCCGTCATCTCGCGGTGTGGGGTCGTGGATTGATATGTACGGATCCTCGCCTCGCCGCGCTGTGCGACGGTCTCGCCCGCGCGATGTCTTGATGTGTTGTCCGGGCGCCCCTCTGCCAGCCAACGGGCCGCCAGTGCATTGCGCAAAACGCGGTGCTGTGCGTTTGGCCAGCCGACATTGTAAAGGTCCGTTTCAACCAGCGTATCGCCGTGATCGGCCGCAATGAGGCGCGCGATGTAATCCTTGTGAGCCGCACTTTCCGGGGTTGCCAGAAACCGCGTCCCCATCACGGCGCCACTTGCCCCAAGACACAAGGCTGCCGCCAGCCCGCGCCCGTCCGATATGCCGCCTGCGGCCAACACGGGTACGGACCCCGCAACGTCTGCCACGGCAGGAAGCAGCGACATTGTCGCGATGGTACTGCGCACATGCCCGCCAGCTTCCCAGCCTTGTGCAACCAGCACATCCACTCCGGCTGCGACAGCCCGCTTTGCCTCTTCAGAATCCGAAACGGTCTGGATCACCAGCGCGCCATGTGCATGCACCCGGGTCACGTATGGGGCCGCGTCACCCCAGAAGAAGTGCACGGCATTCGGCTTGTAGGAAAGGGAGTGCTCCAGCCGCGCGTCTTGTGGCATGTCAAGGCAAAGATTGACGGCGAAGGGGGCATTCGTCTTTGCGCGCAGGCTTTGCAGTTCGGTCTCGATGATGTCCTGTCCGCTCCATGATAGCGGCATGATTGGATAGCCGCCCGCATTGCCGACGGCTGCTGCCAGATCACTTTCAACCACACCCCCCATGGGGGCCAGGGCGATTGGGTGCTCCACGCCGACAAGCTTTGTAAAGGCTGTGATGAATCGTTCGCCGGGCCGTCTGGGCAACATGACACTCTCCAATTTTGCCGTACGCATTGTACCGCGAGCCCGGCATGGCCGGCACCAATGAAGGTGGTCGATGCAATGCGCGCGACGCTCGTTGTCCTTTTGTGCCCGGAGTCAGGCCACCGTCACATGTACGTTGGTCGGGTTGGTTATCAGATCGAAAACCGCCGACCTTTTTTGTGATTGGGCGATCAAGGCACGAATATCGTCATCGCTGGCATCCGCCTCGATTTCAAATGTGACACGTACCGCGCTGAAGCCATTGCGAATTTCCGGGTCCATGCCCAGAATTCCGCGCATGTCCATGTCACCTTCGACGCGGGCTCGCACCTTGCGCAACTGAATGCCCCGGTGTTGTGCGACTGCAGCGACGCCGCCGGTCAGGCAGCTTGCGAGAGCCGACAGGACAATTTCGGGAGGTGTCGGGGCCGTGTCGGGGGCAGCGAAAACCTCCGGATGATCCGAACTGATGGTGAAGGTCTGTTTGCGGGCGTGGTCCTGGCCCAGCCCGAAGTAACCGTTGATCGTGTTCCGGCTTTCGGAACCGGCAACCCAGTCGCAGATGCTCCGAAACGTAAAAGATGCGGCTTCGGGCATCTCGGCAAAAGCGCCCCGCGCCCCGATCAGAGCTTCAGTATTGACGCCGTTTGATACGGTTCCGTTGTGAGTCCGTGTCGTCATTGTAATTTCCTCATTAACACATCCTGCGCTGATTGATTTCCGCGCCATGAGGTGACTTCTAGTGACTTGACGGACCGCGAGATACTTCACGCTCGAAAGCAACTCACTACATAAATGGTAGTTAAATGGACGCGGTTATGCGGCCTACCCGAGTGAACGGCTGGATAGTCCGCTCTGCCGACTTTGCCGCGTGTCCTGGCTTGGCCGTCGCCACGAACGTCTCCTTCGACGAGCCGCACCGTAGCAACATTGAGTTGGAGCAACGGCAGCTTTGGGACGTTTTTGTCGACCAGGCACCAGCCAAGGTCAGGATCGGGATGCTGTGGCGCCGCAAGTCGGCTTCGAGCCCAATTTGTCGGACGCCGCAAGTCGGATTGATGTTCAAAATGACGTACGGCTAACCTTCAAACGCAGCGTGGCGGCTGAGGCGTCGCCAAAAGCCGATTGTCGGTCAATCTGCCCATCGGCTTCAGCGTCGTGGTCGATGCAATGCCCGGCACATGGCGACCTTGCGTTGCACCAGGGAGTTGTCGACTTCAGTTCAGGTGCTCTTTTCCCATGTTCTAGCTCAGCACGCCACGAGCCGTGGAGAACGGTCTCATCCAGCGTCCCAAGTCTGGTATTCGCGCATCGATACCAGTGTCTTGTAGCCTGTAACCGGCTCGTGATTGATGTAAGTCTGCGCAAACTCGTCAAACTCTTCCATTGATGCACAGTGCAGAACCAGCACGATGTCGTCGTCGCCCGTAACCCAAAGAAGGCGATTGACAACGGATTCCTGACGAAGCCTTTGACAAAACTCGTCCATCAAACGCGGGCTATGGCCATCAATAGTCACGAGAACGACGATCACCAGTCCGCGATCTTCGAGCTTGGGCGAAATGACCGCGACTTCGCGTTCAATGGCACCAACCTTTCGTAGTCGTTGCACCCGACGCAAACAGGCAGCCGGTGACAGGCCAACCTCTTCCGAAAGTTGTTCTCCGGTTCGACGGCTGTTGACTTTGAGCAGTGCGAGAATGCGGTGGTCGAAGCTGTCGAGGCTCTCCAATGCGATTCAACCTCCTTGAGTAGATTTGCGAGATTCTCGCACGACCCACCAGAAATCGCGAGATTTTCTTGTTTGGCGCGGGCAATTCACGACCCGGCCGTTAGTAAATCTAATAGCACTAAGACCTTCACAACAAGGGAGATTGTGATGTTGACCAAACCAGAAACCAGAAACCCGCGCTAAGGCGCTCCTGCCGCTCCGCATGAAACAATTTGATCTACTTGAAGATATCAGAAAGTCTCGAGAGAAAAAAATGAACGAAACTGCACCCCATATAACGCGGATCGATATCGATCAGGTGCGGGCTGACGTGCCGTCCTGCGAAGATGTCCTTCACTTCAACAACGCCGGTGCATCGCTGATGCCAAGCGAGGTATTCCGTGCGCTGCAGACGGTGCTGCAAAACGAATATCATGTCGGCGGTTACGAGGCCGAAGGTCGGGCCGGCGATGACCTCGCCGCGTTCTATACTGAATTCGCCGGGCTTCTGAATGCGCATTCTGACGAAATAGCATATGTCGAAAACGCGACCCGGGCTTGGGACATGGCGTTCTACGGGCTGGATCTGAAATCGGGCGACCGGATCATCACCCATGGGTCGGAATACGCCTCAAACTATCTGGCCTTTCTGCAACAAGCAAAGCGGAAAGGCCTTCACATCGACCTCGCGCCGTCGGATAGCACGGGCCAGATTGATGTGGCCGGCCTTGAGAAGCTAATTGGGCCGAGGACCCGACTGGTGGCGATTACCCACGTACCGACGCAAGGCGGGCTGGTGAACCCGGCCGAGGCTGTGGGCGCGATTACGCGCAAGCATGGTCTTCTCTACATGCTCGACGCGTGCCAATCAGTCGGTCAGATTGATGTGGACGTTGAGAAGATCGGCTGTGACATCCTTGCTGGGACGGGTAGGAAATATCTACGCGGACCGCGCGGGACAGGTTTTCTCTATGTCCGGCGCGCGGTTCTCGCCCAGATTGATCCACCGTTTATCGACCTGCATTCGGCGCATTGGACGGGGCCTGACAGCTACGAGCTAGCCAAAGGTGCCCGCCGGTTCGAGAACTGGGAAAGCTATATTGCAGGGCGGGTCGGCCTGATGACCGCGGTGCGCTACGCGCGACGGATTGGGTTGCCGGCCATCGAAGCGCGGGTGGCGAGGCTGGCCGAAATGCTGCGTGAGGCGCTCAGACAGGTTGACGGTGTGAGCATTCATGATCTTGGCGCAAAGAAATGCGGCATCGTCTCCTTTCGGAAAGAAGGGGTCGATCCGGCGCGCATGGCAGAAATTCTGGGAGATCAGGGCATCAACGTGTCGGTGTCCTGTCTTGCCTACGCGCGCCTCGACTTAGAACTACGTAGATTGCCCTCGCTCCTGAGGGCATCGGTGCACTATTTCAATAACGAGGATGAAATCGAACGGTTTGTCGAGGCAATTTGGGCTATCCACTAATTGGTTGAGGCAGTGAATTACGAGCCAGCAGCAATGGCAAAATCCGATCTGCGTGCTCCTTTAGTGATTGTCCAAAAGGTTTGGTAAGGCTGCCGTTCAGACCCCTACCTTGGTCAAACTGAAAGGCGTAGGAAACACTTTTTCAGTTTGGCTAGTCATTGGAAATTGATGTAGCAGAAATTTTACTCGCAAGACCGTGCCCATGAAGCGAAGCGCTCCACTTCAGGAAAACGCGGATGATCGCTGAGGCTCACAGCCCAAAAAGTTCTGCCGGGCAATTTCGCTTCAGACAGGCGTACCAGGTGCCCGGCTGCGACAGCGGAGGCGGCCAATACGCTGGAAGCCAGTACCGCACCCTGACCTGCAAGCGCCGCGTCGATAGCATTGATTTCTTCGGAGAAATACTGAGTGACCTCCGGCCCTTCGCCTGTAAGCCGGGCTGCGTGCGACCAGCGTTGCCAGTTGGGTGGCGCTTCCGCGCCGCAATTCCAGCGGTATTCGATCAGCGGCAGGCGAAGAATATCGGCGTCTTCGTTGACCTGATGCCGACGCAGCACGTCCGGCGCGCAGAGCGGAATCAGGCTGTCTTTAAATAGCGGCAACCACTGATCTTCTGTGCCCGCTTGACCTGCATAGCGAACCGCGAAGTCGACATCGCTGGCAGACAGGTCCACCGGTCGGTTGTCGGCCTCGATTTTCAGATTCAACCCGGTCTGACTGTGCAATGCGGGCAGGCGCCTCATGAGCCAGAAGCTGGCGAATGCCACAGTTACGGAAACCGTCAACGGGCGGCCTTGATCCAACTGGGAAAGACCTGAGATGGCCTGAGCCATACGGTCGAAACTCTCGCACAGCACCGGGTATAATGCCTCGCCTTCCGCCGTAAGGCGGATTGGTCGAGGATAGCGGTGAAAGAGCTTCACTTCCAAGATCTCTTCAAGTTGGCGGATCTGGTGGCTGATCGCGGTCGGCGTTAGGTGAAGCTCTGCCGCGGCACGGGCGAAATGCAGATGCCGGGCGGCGGCTTCAAAGGCGCGTAGCGCGTGAAGTGGAGGCAAGCGCCGCATCTCTATCCTTTCCATTCGGTGTTGCGCCTAGGTGAATCTCATTCATCCATGCCCTGAAAAATTCGCCTTCGCCAGAGAATAAACCGCTTGGTAGGCAAAATGTGTAGTGCAAAACCTCAGGAGATTGCCAATGCCTACTCTGCTGCGAATTGATGCAAGCGCCCAGCTTGAAGAACGCTCTCTGACACGACACCTGACCGGGATATTCACGAGTACATTTC
Source organism: Stappia sp. BW2 (assembly GCF_008107695.1). Taxonomy (GTDB): domain Bacteria; phylum Pseudomonadota; class Alphaproteobacteria; order Rhizobiales; family Stappiaceae; genus Roseibium. Next base: position 514,144 of record NZ_VIRG01000036.1, read on the forward strand.
TGGCCAACGCACCGGAAACGCAGGTGATCACCCGGGATGTCGGGTTGAACCCCATTCCCGCAATTGATCAAAATTTCATTCATGCCGCCTTTACCCCGCCCGACGAGCGTGAGCCGTGGATGAACGAGCGCCTAGCCCTGTCCGACGAACTGATCGAGGAAGTGGAAGCGGCGGATATCCTCGTCATGGGAGCGCCGATGTACAATTACGGGATGCCTACCGCATTAAAAGGCTGGATTGACCAGGTTGCACGGATCGGAAAGACCTTTTCCTTTGATCTTGCACGCGGCGATGCGCCGATCGAGCCGATCCTGTCAGGAAAACGGCTGGTGGTGCTGTCAGCGCGCGGTGAATTTGGTTTTGCTCAGGGGGGTGTAAGGGCTCACCTCAACGCGCTTGACCTTGGTCTGGCGGCTTGTGCGCATTACTTCGGCGTCGCGCCGGGACATATCGATACTATCGCCATCGAATACCAAGAGTTTAAAGACGATCGTCACCGGGCTTCGGTTGAAATGGCAGAGGCCCGCACCAGCGACTTGGCCGCCGAATTGGCCGGAGCTGCTGCGCAGGCGGCTTGAAACAGACTTATGAGACGACAGCACTAGGTGGCGCGCACTGAAATCCGCGCCACCAATTCGTTTTGCAGGCAGCTTGACGCCATTACGGAGTTGATATCGAGCTTCAAAGGGCCGGAAGTAACGTAGCGCATGGGGCGACCATGCGTCGGCCGCTGCGCGATACACGAATGACTGCTGAAGATCCCTGGTTGCTCCTGATTGACGGGCAGCTAAGGATCAAGGTGTGTAGCGTTTTCGAGACGCTTGAGTACGGCATCACTCATCATCACTTCGTCATCGCGATAGTTCCTGGAATTCCGAGCAACTTCGATAGCATTCACGCCATCGTCGCTTCGTGCGTTCGCGTCAACACCAAGATCAAGAAGTGCCAAGACAGTTTCTTCATAACGACCTAATGACGCTGCAAGTATTAAAGAAGTGCGTCCCCAGTTGTCATGTGCGTCAATGTTTGCCCCGGCACCAGCGAGCACAAGGACGCTTGTTCCCCGTCAGCAACCATGAGACATATCGGCGAAATTGCCTAAGGAGGATTTCTGGCACATCGTAGCCCGCCAAGGGAGCGAAGATGAGACAGAAATCCGGGCCGCAGGAGTCGGCCGAAAAGCT
>NZ_VIRG01000038.1 GCF_008107695.1 Stappia sp. BW2
GGACTACGATCTTGCCACTCCGGTGATCGAGGACTTGCTCAACAAGAATGCACGGTTCGTCGCCGTGGCCGGAATCGGGCTGTTATCCCCCGGCAATACCGGCCAGCTCCACGACGGCGGTCCCAGCGCCGCGCGAACGGCGCTTGCCTATGCGAAGCAGAAGGACGAGATGTACATCTTCCAGGGCGGCAACTACACCCCGGACAACATCCAAGACCTGTTCCGCGGCCTGGGTAGTGACACCGCGATTCTGCTCGACGGCGGGGGGTCATCGGCGATCGTTCTGCGCCGTGATACCGGGGGCATGTGGGCCGGCGCTGGGTCGCCGAAAGGATCGTGCGACACCCGTCAGGTGCTCTGTGACTCCCATGAGCGGGCGCTGCCCAGCTGGCTGGCGTTCAACTAAGGCTTCGCAGCGCCGGCGGGCTCGGTCCCGCTACACCTGCGGCGTCAAATCCAGCGAGGTGATGGTCGTCATCCTGGTCACCAGCCACCGCGCGTCATAACGCTTCATGAACAGCCGGTAGGACAGATACTTCAATGCTGGGATGTTGG
>NZ_VIRG01000091.1 GCF_008107695.1 Stappia sp. BW2
CCGACCCGCTCGATCGCGCCAGCCGTTTGCTGACGCGCGCGGACGAACGGCTGCGGCGCACCCCCGATCTGAACGACGGCGTGCGCAGCCGCTCGCACCTGTTCGACACATGCGCCTCCATGGCACTCGACGGAGACCTTGTGCATCTTGAGGATCTGGTTCTGCATGACGCAGGCACCGACAAGCGTGCACCGACCCACGAACTGACCCGGGCTGCCAGGCTTCTGGCGCTGCGACGCCGGATTGACCGGCAAGCCCCGGAAACACTCCTGAGCCGGACCGGCATTCTGACACTCATCGGCCGGCAGACGGAGGAAACCGAGTTTGGAAAGACGGAGGACAGACCTGCAGGGGAGGGGAGGGGGGCTGCGCCCTCAACCGTGAGCCGGCAGGAAAATGCAGAAACCGAAGAAAGTCGGCGTTGGTGCACGGATATGATTTCAACGTTTTGCATCTATGCGGCGGGGATCGAAAATAGCATTATTGGTTCAGCATGCCGCACAAATATAACGGTGCCCGCCGACATCACATCGGCAAGATGAAG
>NZ_VIRG01000096.1 GCF_008107695.1 Stappia sp. BW2
ATAACGCCCCGCTTACACCGAAGGGCAGTGCGCCGCTGCAACTTTCACAACCGCATCACACGGCTTATATCATCTTTACCTCTGGCTCCACCGGCAGGCCGAAAGGGGTAATGGTCGGGCAGACGGCTATCGTCAACCGCCTGCTTTGGATGCAAAATCATTATCCGCTTACAGGCGAAGATGTCGTTGCCCAAAAAACGCCGTGCAGTTTTGATGTCTCGGTGTGGGAGTTTTTCTGGCCGTTTATCGCAGGGGCAAAACTGGTGATGGCTGAACCGGAAGCGCACCGCGACCCGCTCGCTATGCAGCAATTCTTTGCCGAATATGGCGTAACGACCACGCACTTTGTGCCGTCGATGCTGGCGGCATTTGTTGCCTCGCTGACGCCGCAATCCGCTCGCCAGAGTTGCGCGACGTTGAAACAGGTTTTCTGTAGTGGTGAGGCCTTACCGGCTGATTTATGCCGCGAATGGCAACAGTTAACTGGCGCGCCGTTGCATAATCTATATGGCCCGACGG
>NZ_VIRG01000044.1 GCF_008107695.1 Stappia sp. BW2
CGTTTAACACTGTTAACCGCTGCGACCCTGACTGCTATTTCTTTTTCTGCCCATGCGGTAGAAAAAGGAACCATTATGATTATGGTCAATTCACTGGATAATCCTTATTACGCCTCGGAAGCGAAAGGCGCCAGTGAAAAAGCCCAGCAACTGGGATATAAAACGACCATTCTTTCTCATGGTGAAGATGTCAAAAAACAGAATGAACTGATCGATACTGCAATTGGTAAAAAAGTTCAGGGCATTATTTTAGATAATGCTGACTCTACTGCCAGTGTTGCAGCCATTGAAAAAGCAAAAAAAGCAGGTATTCCCGTTATATTAATTAATCGCGAAATACCTGTGGATGATGTTGCACTGGTGCAAATTACCCATAATAACTTCCAGGCTGGCTCGGAAGTTGCCAACGTATTTGTCGAGAAAATGGGAGAGAAAGGAAAATATGCCGAACTCACCTGTAATCTTGCTGATAATAAT
>NZ_VIRG01000098.1 GCF_008107695.1 Stappia sp. BW2
GCGTATAACAATACCAACAGATCAGGCGATCCAGCTTCGAATCCCGTCTCATGGCAGCAACTACACCAAGAGTGAAACCAATGATGCCGGATAATATCCAAGCTACAGCCATAAGTGCGACAGAATTCATGAATCGTTCCTGGATAATAACCGCTACAGGTTGTCTGTAGATCATTGATGTCCCCAGATCTCCCTAAATCAGCGTTTGTCCCCAGGTTAGTAATCGTTCCACGGGAGATTCATTCAATCCCCAACGTTCTTCGATTAAACTGCGCTGTTCGGCGCTTACCCTGATCATGTCTCCACCAATGTAGGCTTCGATCGGATCAACAGGAGAGAATTGCATTAATATAAAAGACAACACACTGACTCCAACCAATAGAGATACAAGTCGCAACATTTTAAAACCAACAAATCTCGCCCATCCATTCCTGCCTGTCATCCAATCTCTCCCCAATTC
>NZ_VIRG01000081.1 GCF_008107695.1 Stappia sp. BW2
CCGCAGAATAATAATCATTAGGCAGTGAATGAAAATATGCTTCCCGGGGTTGCCCACCAATATCCACACAAACTTCATAGTTATTAAACGCAGCAAAAGCTCATTTTTTGACTGGTGAATAAAGCGCCAAGTGTGATATAGTTCACACAAGTTGATGAAACAGAAATGGCGTTTCATCACTCTCTAGTACGCCAGTTGAGACCAGAGCGCTATGCCATCGTCAGTCGCGCCAGGTCGTCCATGGCTCCCGACTTTCTTTGAGGATAGGTTAATGGCTTCCATTACTACCAGTGTCGTATTATTGCGCTGGCCCCTGGTGAGCGCGGTGCTGATGTTTCTCGCCAGCTCACTGAATATTCAGCTTCGCAAAAGCGATTACGCCGGTCTGGCGGTGATCTGCAGCTGCCTCGGCCTGGCCGCCGCCTGCTGGTTCGCCACCGGTTTGCTCGGTATCACCC
>NZ_VIRG01000079.1 GCF_008107695.1 Stappia sp. BW2
CTGTTATTGTCCGTTGCCCTGCTCATATTCGGGCACGGCATCCAGACCACCCTGCTGCCCCTGGCTGCAGACCGGTATTACTTCACCAATTTCGAGATCGGTCTGGTTTCGTCGGCCTACTTCTTCGGTATGGTGCTGGGCTGTCTCGGTGCGCCGCTCGTCATCATGCGCGCCGGACATATCCGGGCCTTCGCGGCGCTCGTCTCGCTGATGTCCGCTGCCGCCATCCTTCATCCGGTGCTGATCGACCCCTACGCCTGGATGGCGATCCGTGTCATTTCCGGCTTCAGCCTCGCAGGCTTCTACATGATCGTGGAAAGCTGGCTCAACGAAACGGCGACCAACGAGAACCGCGGCACGGTCATGTCCATCTACATCGTCATCCTGTTCGGTGCGCTGATGTTTGGTCAGATCTCGATCGCGACGATGAACATTGCGGATTTCGTGCCCTTCGCG
>NZ_VIRG01000062.1 GCF_008107695.1 Stappia sp. BW2
CCCGCCGGTCATTCAATACGTGCCGAGCCGCGGGCTCGGCGATATCGTTGCCGAGGTCTCGGCGGCCGCAAACGACAAGGCGGAGATCCTGCTGCGGCGCAGCAGCTCGGAGGAGAATTTCCTTTCGCTGCAGCTCGCCTCGGAAGGGCGGATCGGCACCGTCGAACTTCTCGACATCGACACGACAGGCAGGCCCTATGCGCTGGTCGAGCTTGTGCCCGCCGACCGGCCCGAGCGCACCGGCATGCTGGTGGTGCGCTTCACGCCGAACGGGGCGATGGATCGGGTCTACGATCTGCCGATCGAACCGGGCACGGTATTTTCCAGGCGCTTCGTGGCGATCGGCCCGCGCGGCGACGTGCTCTATCTCCGCTCGCAGGAAAGCCGGGCGCAGGTTCTGCGGCTCGACGGCCGGGAGCCCGGCCGCAAGCTTGCCGTTATCAGGCCCACCAAGC
>NZ_VIRG01000099.1 GCF_008107695.1 Stappia sp. BW2
CGCGCTCGTGGGCTCGAAAACAGGGCGGTTTTATCGAGATGCCGATGCGCAAGCTTGAAGCAATTCCAGGAAAAGTGCGGCGCGGTTTTCCGTCTGGAATTGCGTAAAAGGTTAGAGGTAATTCCAGGAAAAGTGTGCAGCAGTTTTCCGTCCGGAATTGCGTCAAAACAAAAGGTTAGAGCGGTTCTGCGTTTCCATGAAAAGCTGAACCGCTCTAAACCCGCAGCAGCTCTTCGATCTCCACGTCGCCCTTTGCCGGCATCGACTGATGGACGAGCTCGTTGTCGCGGAAGACGAAAAAGCCGGCGAAACTCGGCTCGACCCTCATCCCGGCCCGGATCCGATCGTCCGGCGCCACCATTGCCTTCAGGCGGGTGCCGTCGGCAAGATCGATATCGACCATCTTGTGGGTGCCGAAATCGACGATGCGATGGACTGTCGCAGCATCGACC
>NZ_VIRG01000100.1 GCF_008107695.1 Stappia sp. BW2
TCGAACGATGATGATTATCGGCGACCTGGGGTCGGCAGCCGGTTTGATTTTCATTCTGTCCATTATGCTCACAGGTGATATCCAATTATGGCATATCTATGTGGGAGTGGCCTTTAGTTCGGTGTTTTCCGCGTTACAGAGCCCGGCATATAAGGCCTCTGCTACGGACCTGCTGGATAAGGATCAATTCTCGAAAGGAAGCGGTCTTGTACAACTGGCTGAATCCTCGAAGTTTTTGTTTTCACCCATTATTGCGGGCATTCTGCTTAGTATAACAACCATTGAAGTCATTCTGGTCATTAATATTCTGACATTCCTGGTTGCCATTCTGGCTGTGCTGGTTATTCGGAAGAGCATGAAGGTGGAGCGAGAGGATCGAGAAGGAAAAAACTGGATCACCGATATTCAAGAGGGCTGGAGAGAAGTTGTAACCAACAAGGGAGTACTG
>NZ_VIRG01000053.1 GCF_008107695.1 Stappia sp. BW2
TTTCGGCCGACTCCTGCGGCCCGGATTTCTGTCTCATCTTCGCTCCCTTGGCGGGCTACGATGTGCCAGAAATCCTCCTTAGGCAATTTCGCCGATATGTCTCATGGTTGCTGACGGGGAACAAGCGGCAGTCCGTCCGCGATGCACTGGAGTACGAGGCATTGGCCATATAAGGCCGGACAAGTCCGCTGATGAATCAGCGAGTTGCGGCTTCAACCCAAGAAAACAAACGACCATGCCAACAAAACACCGGACCGACAGGTCTGCCATGTACTGTGGGATCTGGTTTAGCGATTTCGGCTTTGTAGCCGTGTACCGCCTGATGCATGATTTGGCCGCGGGCCCTACAAACCTGGTCACAGGGAACTTGGAGCGGGAACTCGGCAAGGGCAAGAGATCCGCTTGACCGCACCAGCATTTTCTAACCATCTTTCGTGAGGCACGACTAAGAATGATCACTTCCCTGACCCCAGACCATATAGCGCCGCCGGCCAGTCACTACACTCACGGGTTCTATATCGCGCCGGGCGCTGCCTTGATGATGCTTTCCGGGCAACTGGGTGAGCGGCCGGATGGCACCTGCCCGGACAACGTCAACGCACAGGCCCGGATCGCTTGGTCAAACGCGCTTGCGATCCTGGACCAGAAAGGGTTCGGAATTGAGAATGTCGTCAAAGTCATCAGCTTCATAGTCGGGGAGGAAAACATCCCGGGATATGTCGAAGTGCATCGCGAGGTCGTTGGTGAACACCGGCCACCCTGGACACTGGTTGTTGTCCCGGCCCTTGGGCGGCGGCAGTACAAGGTCGAAGTTGATATTACTGCGGCTGGATGATCTGACTGCTCGACATATGTGGATGCCCATTGTTCCGATACCAGTGAAGGTCTGCCGACGGGTGCATCTAGTGGAAACATCTGTTTCGACAGCGCCGATTAAACAACGGCAATCCAGAACACTGACTTCATATCCGCATCATCAAACGCGGGCTTCGTCTGCAGTGTCGGCGTCTGATTGCCAGCTGTCGTCGCAGATGCAACGAATGGCTGCTTGGAGCCCGAGCTGCCCATTCGACAGAGCGCAGCGAAGGTCAGCTTTTCATGGCTTGGCCATAAATGCGGCTCGGATAGCGGCCTTCATGGCTTCGTGAGGCCCTTGGTCTTTCGGCTTGCTGGATCTCATAACCAGCTTGGAGGCAGGGGTGTTTCCGAAGCCCAATGCCTCGTTCACCACTGATAAACCTGCGTGAAGCGATGAGCGGCCGAGCAGACCCACTCCGATCCCAGCTTCTACTGCTGCAATCACTCCAGAGACGCTTTGGCTGGAGTAGACAACGCGATATGGCTGTGCACGGGCTCGCAATGAAATGACTGCCACGTCTCGCCACCAGCAGGCATGATCGAACAAGGCCACCGGAAGGCATTCATCGATCTGAAAATTCCGGTGCGCCGACGACACCCAACAAGTCGGGTCTTCATAAAGAATCTCCTCGTGGCTGGACGGGTGTTCGACCTCATACACCGCAAGGTCTAGCGAACCCTTGTCGAGGGCTTCGGGAAAGCTTGTGCTCAAGGCGCAGGTGACATCCAATTCGACTTTCGGGTGATGGCGGGTAAAAGTCGCAATGATCTCTGCGAGTTTGGTTCGCCCGTGATCGTCGGGTATCCCCAATCGTAGCTTCCCGCTTACAGTGTTCTGGGAAATCTCTCGCAGTGCCGCGTCGAGACGGGCCATCACCTCCTGAGCGACAGGAAAGAGCTTTCGCCCCGTGTCGCTCAGGGCCACCCCGCGACCGTGCCGGTCAAAGACTGGCTGACCCAGGATCGCTTCGAGACGTTTGATCTGAAGACTCGTGGCAGACTGGGACCGATGAATGCGAGCTGCTCCGTCCGTCACGCTTCCGGCCTCAGCCACGGCGACAAAGGTTCGGAGAAGATCGCTATCCAGATTATCCATCTATTTTCCCAATATCCGAAATCGAAACTATGCGTTTTACAGATGTCTTGTGCCGCAGTATTTTTCAAGGTCAGAGGAGTATCCCATGTCCGATCAGACCGCTGCCCACCGACCATCCAACCGGAAACCCCTTGCATGGGGCGTGTCTCTGCTGCTGTTGGCAGGCGTCGGACTTGCCTGGCCGGAACACGCCGAACCCGCCGCAAGGTTCGTCGTATGGGGTCTAATTGCCGTTGCTCCCATCGTCATTCCGGGCATCGTTCTTGCAGCCTGGATCATCGCCAGCGACGCTGATACCCACATCGCTGGCGCATTCGAGGGCAGGACGCTCAGAACGGTTTTGGCCGCGTCGTTGATCGGAGCCATCACGCCTGTCTGCGGTGTGACTGTGCTGCCCTTGATGGCCGGATTGCTGGCAGCGGGCGTGCCACTCGCTCCGATCATGGCGTTCTGGCTGTCCTCCCCGATAACGGACCCGGCGATGCTCGCGACAACCGCCGCAACTCTGGGTCTGAGCTTCGCGATTGGCAAGACGCTCGCAGCGTTCGGTTTGGGCCTGTTCGGTGGCGCGATCACCGGCCTTATCGCCAAGAAACCTTGGGCAATGAACGCGCTTCGAGATAACCGTCTTGCGCGTCAACTGAGTGCTGCACGATGCGGCGAGGATGAACCATTCGAACCTTGGGTTTGGCGGTCCGAGACGCGCCGGAGATCGTTCAGCAGACAGTTCTGGGCGACCACTCTGCTGATCCTGATCTGCCTGATCCCGGCATTTGCCGCCGAGTATGCCCTGAACGCCGCACTGACACCTGGGACACTGGCAGCCTATGTTGGCGAAGACAAATGGTGGGCCATACCGGCCGCTGTCTTCGTGGGCGCTCCAGCCTATATCGACGGGTACGCCGCGCTCCCGCTTGCGCGAGGGTTGATGGACAACGGCATGTCCGAAGGCGCGGCGATGGCCTTCCTGGTCTCGGGCGGCGTGGTCAGCATTTGGGGCGCGATGGCCATCGCTCCGGTTCTCAAACTAAAACCGTTCATGCTTTATCTGCTGCTTGCGATCCTTGGGTCGCTCGGAGCGGGGTATGTCTTCGGATGGGCCGTCTGAGGTTGAATGTGATCGGTAAGCAGACATTCAGCCAACGGCAGCAAGGTCCGCATTGCCGGCGTCTGGTAGCCAGCCGCCTTCGCAGATGCAACGGATGGCGGGTTCAGCGGGCTGCATCGCAGCATCCTATCAGCAGGTGAATGGCAGGTTCGGGCCGTTTGTGTCGACCAGGCACCAGCCAAGGTCCGGATCGGGATGCTGCGCCGCCGCAAGTCCGCTTAGAGCCCCAAGCGGACGTGTAGTCCTCATTTTGCATCGCGGATTTAACCGTAGAGTAAGCTGGTTGCAATCTATTGGCGAAATGTTTGCCAGATTGCTGAAGGCGAATTCAAAACTCTTCAACGTCCTCCTGGCCGTATCGGGGGCGGGGTCGCTGATTGCCTACGTTCTTTTATATTTCTTCGTGCTCAGTCCGTTCACTTGGTTTGTGTGGATCTTTCTGGCCTTGCCGGCCCTTCTGCTATTTTGGGCTCCGCCGCTGTTCTTTTTACTTGTTGTATATTGGCTGGTATCGAGGCCGTTTATGCGTCTGCCTCGCTGGGGTCGCAGGATCATCGGCCTGCTTCTGACACTTGTCCTTATAATCGCGGTTCCGCGATGGGTTAAATTTCATTTTGTAGAACAGGCGCGTGACCTTGTGTCCGGTGATAATAAACTTCAGCCGCAGCCCATTAAACCGGAAATCCTGGCGTTAGTGGTAGCCAGCCGATTGATGCTAAAGTCAGCAGTCTTCGCGGTTGTGGAGACTTTTGTCTACGGGTTCTGCTAAACGATGTTGCAGACGGTGTTGCACTATTCACAACGCGCGTGCTGCCGAAAACTCCCAATCTTTCTTCCCGCGGAAAGCTCTATCGACTGGTCCAGCAAGAAGATTGTCCCAAGGTTCGAATTTCCGAGGCACGCTGGATCCAAATCAGGGGCGAGCCACGGCGGCATCGTTTCAAGAATGAAGAATTGGTCCAACGCGCGGCGAATGAAGGATTTTGCATTGTCACTGAGGAAATCACCCTGTCCCAGGCCGACGTCGTCATTAGTAATGGCCTAGTGAAACAGGGCCTGGAGAATTCAGAAGTTGGCTTCAACCTACTTGCAGACACGATTTCAGCAAAGCGGACTCAACTGCACGTGAGAACCAACGGCATTTTGCGCGAGGCATACCGTGCAACAGATGTGACCGCTCAATTGCCCACAACTCCCCTTATTTTAGCATTCAATATGAATGAGGTGACTTATGGGTACAGATGGAAGCCGGGCTTCCTTCGTGCCGAGAGGAGATTGGCAGGGTCCCACAACGCCGGCCTCAGCAAGTTCCTAACAACCACGCTGGGGCTAGATTTGCGACTGACCGAACTCAATCAACCCTAGTATCAAATCTAAATTTGCCATACTCCGAAACTCCGGTTCCAGACGAGGTTAAGCTAATTCTGCAATTGGCTGGACGTCCGTTTTGTCCGCGCTGCCGACCTTGCCGAATTACCTGGTTGAGCAGTTGCGGCGAATGTCTCCTTCGACTGGCCGCACCGCAGCGAAGTGGAACCGGACGAGCGGCAGCTCCGGGCCGAAAGCTACAAAAGTCTTGCTCTATTTGAGTGTCCGCTTCAACGACTGTGCGGAAAAACCGTCATTCCCCTTCCCCAAAGGAGCCCCCCCTTCAAATCTCCGTCCGCATCCGGTAACCCGGGGCGAAGATGAGGCGGACGTGGGTGATGGGCAGGGGGCCGGTCCAGGTGATGCGTTCCATGGCGAAGAGGGCCGCGCCCGTGGTGGCATCCAGTTTGCGGGACAGGGTCTTGTCGGCATTGACGGCGAAGAAGGAAATGTCGCCGTGGCTGTAGGGCGCGTTGTGGACCAGCCATTCGTTGGCGCTGACGTCCTCGAACGTCATGTCGCGGGCCGCGGGGGCCGCTTCCAGATTTATGTAGCGTTCCTCGAAGACATAGGGCCGGTTATCGGCAAAGTGCAGCGTCTTCAGAAACAGAACGTCCGCGCCGAGGCTGACCTGGAACGCGCCGTGCAACATCGGCGGCAGGGGCCGGAAGTCCCTTTCCAGAAGGCTGTGCCGGTAGGTGCGGCCAAGGGCTTCGACTTCCTCACGCAGGATCGGGATGGTAAGTGTTGCCCGCTGGGGCGGGTTGAGCGCGACCCGCGTTCCCGCCCGGCGCTTGCGCACCACAAGGCCGCTTTCGGCCAGATCCCTGAGGGCGCGGTTGACGGTGGTGCGGGCGCAGCCGAACTCTTCCGCAAGATCGGCCTCATGGGGGATCTGCTCCCCCGGCTGCCAGATCCGGTCATGGATCCTGCGAAGAAGTTCCTCGCGTATCCCCGTCCAGGAATTTGTGTCCGCCAGCGCCAAGTCGTCTTATCCGTTCAAGTCGTTCTTCAAGGCCGTTTGTCGAAGCCGTTGTTCAGAGCCGTTTACAAAGCCCTTTTCAAAGCCTGGCGCGCAACGAGGCCATGGTGGCCCGGTATTTCGCGCGGATGGCGTTGCCTTTTACATGGTTTCCGCCGGAAACAACATGCCGGCCGGCAGACCACACGTCCGTGACCATCCGGTCATCACCGGCAAAAATCCAGGCATCCAGAATTTCGTCGCCGTCCCGGCCTTCCAGATCGATGGCCGTGCCATCCAGCGCGACGAGATCGGCCAGCGCGCCTTCCGTAACCTTGCCTGCGGCACGCCCCGCCGCCTGCGCACCGCCGGCGACCACGCCGTCGAACAGCACACGCCCGGTGGATTTTTCCTTCGTGGCGACAGAGGCCCGGCAGGTGTCGCGCAGCCGCTGGGAATATTCCAGCGTGCGCAGCTCTTCCGATAGCGCGATGCGGATGTTGGAATCCGAGCCAATGCCGAAGCGACCGCCCGCCGCCAGATAGTCGACACCATCGAAGATGCCGTCGCCAAGGCTGGATTCGGTGATCGGACACAGGCCCGCAATGGCGCCGGTCGCCGCAAGGCCTGCGGTCTCGCTGGAGGTCATCTGCGTGCAGTGGATCAGGCACCAGTTTTCAGACACCGCGTGGTTGGCCAGCAACCATTCCACCGGCCGCTGCCCCGTCGCCTTCAGAACCTCGTCCACTTCCGGGATCTGCTCGGCAAGATGCATGTGCAGCGGATTGCCACCGGCAAGGGCAACGGCGTTCTTCAGGCCGTCCGCGTCCACCGCGCGCAGCGAATGCGGGGCAACGCCAATGACCGCATCATCCGGCAGGGCCTTGAGCGCCTGGGACGCAAGCGCGTGCAGTTTCTGGAAGCGGTCGAAATCATTGCCGAAGCGGATCTGCCCGGCCGCCAGCGGCCGCCCGTCGCAACCGCCGAACTGGTAAAAGACCGGCAGATGGGTGAGGCCGATGCCGGTGTCGCTGGCGGCCGCCATGATGCGTTCCGACATTTCCGCCAGATTGGCGTAGGGCGCCCCGCCCGGCTGGTGGTGCAGATAGTGGAACTCGCCAACGGCGGCATAGCCCGCCTCCAGCATTTCCATCTGCACGAAGGCGGCAATCGCTTCCACATCTTCCGGTGTCAGGGCATCGAGAAAGCGGAACATGATCTGGCGCCAGGTCCAGAAACTGTCGCGGCTTTCGCTGCCGCGCCGCTCGCTCATGCCGGCCATGGCCCGCTGAAAGGCATGGCTGTGCAGGTTGACGGGCGCCGGCAGAAGAATGCCAACGCGCTCGCCCTCCGGCCGGGCCTCTCTTTCAACGGTGGCGATGCGGCCGTCCGGGCCGACCCTGACGGCGACATTTTCCGCCCAGCCATCGGCCAGAAGCGCCTTTTCCGCAAAAACCGTCGCGCCCGAAACTGTCGACATGCCGTCTTTTCCTCCGTTGACACGTTAATATGTGCATGCATATTATCTTATAACGCAATCTAATCAAGCCGGAGATGGACGTGCTCAAACGCCTCCTCACAAACGCCAGGCTGGCGACGCTCACCGCGAACGGAGCGCCCTACGGCCTGATTGAAGACGGTGCGCTGGTCACAGAGGGCGGCCGGATTGCCTGGATCGGCAAGGCCGCCGATCTGCCGTCCCACTACACATCGCTCAACGCCGATGATCTTGACGGACGGCTGGTAACCCCGGGGCTGATCGACTGTCACACCCATGTTGTTTTCGGCGGCGACCGGGCGCGCGAATTCGAAATGCGCCTTGAGGGCGCCAGCTATGAAGAAGTTGCCCGCGCCGGCGGCGGCATCGTTTCCACGGTCAAGGCAACGCGGGCAGCCAGCGAAAAGCAGCTTCTGGAAGCCGCCCTGCCCCGTGTTGATGCGCTGATTGCCGAGGGCGTGACCGCCATCGAGATCAAGTCCGGCTATGGCCTCGACCGGGAAACCGAGCTGCGCATGCTGCGCGCCGCCCGCAAGATCGGCAAGCTGCGCCCGATCACCGTCAAGACCAGCTTTCTGGGCGCTCATGCCATTCCGGCCGAATACAAGGACAAGGCCGACACCTATCTGGAAAAGATCTGCCTGCCCGCTCTGGAAGCCGCACATGCCGAAGGTCTGGTGGATGCCGTCGACGGGTTTTGCGAAGGCATCGCCTTTTCGCCGGAACAAATCGGCAAGGTGTTCGACAAGGCAAAAGAGATCGGCCTGCCGGTGAAGCTGCACGCAGAGCAGCTCTCCAACCTGAACGGCGCGGCGTTGGCCGCCTCCTACAGCGCGCTATCCGCCGACCACCTGGAATATCTGGACGAAGCCGGTGTCAAGGCAATGGCCGAAAGCGGTTCCGTCGCGGTGCTTTTGCCCGGTGCGTTCTATACCTTGCGCGAAACACAATACCCGCCGCTGGATCTTTTGCGCCAGCACAAGGTGCCTGTCGCGCTGGCAACGGACTGCAATCCGGGGTCATCCCCCCTCACCTCGCTGCTGCTGACCATGAACATGGGCTGCACCTTGTTCCGCATGACACCGGAAGAAGCGCTGGCCGGTGTCACCCGCGAAGCTGCCAGGGCGCTTGGTCTGGGTGACCAGGGCACGCTGGCCCCCGGCAACCGGGCGGATCTGGCAGTGTGGAACGTCACCCACCCGGCGGAGCTTTCCTATCGGATCGGCTTCAACTCTCTCTTCAAACGCATTTTCGGAGGCTCTGAATGAGCGCCCTCACCCTGACGCCCGGTGCCGTGACCCTGGCGGATCTGGAACGCATCTACCGCGAAGAACTGCCGGTGCGCATCGACCGGGCGGCGGAAGCCGCGATCAATCTTGCCTCCGAGCGTGTTGCCAAGGCCGCACAGGGCGGCGACGCGGTTTACGGCGTCAACACCGGCTTCGGCAAGCTTGCCAGCGTGAAGATCGCCCCGGAAGACACGGCAACCCTGCAGCGGAACCTGATCCTTTCCCATTGCTGCGGCGTTGGCGAACCGCTCGACAGAACCACCACGCGCCTGATGATGGTGCTGAAGCTCATGTCGCTGGGCCGCGGCGCGTCTGGTGTGCGCTTTGATGTGATGAAGCTGATCGAGGCGTGCCTGGCAAAGAACGTCACGCCGATGGTACCCTCGCAAGGGTCTGTCGGCGCATCCGGCGATCTGGCCCCGCTGGCCCACATGACCGCCGTCCTGATCGGCGAAGGCGAAGCCGACTTCGGCGGCACCCGCATGCCCGGCGGCGAAGCCCTTGCCAAAGCCGGTCTTAAACCGGTGGTGCTTGGCCCCAAGGAGGGCCTCGGCCTGATCAACGGCACGCAGTTTTCGACCGCCTGCGCGCTCACCGGCCTCTTCGACGCCTGGCGTCTGGCCGAAGCGACCCTGATGACGGCAAGCCTTTCCACCGACGCCATCATGGGTTCGACGGCGCCGCTCCTGCCGGAAATCCACGAACTGCGCGGCCATCGCGGCCAGATCGAAGTGGCAAGGGCCATGCGCGCCATCATGGATGGCTCGGAAATCCGTGAAAGCCACCGCGAAGGCGACACCCGCGTGCAGGACCCCTACTGCATCCGCTGCCAGCCCCAGGTGGCCGGCGCCTGTGTCGATCTGCTGCGCATGGCCGCCCGCACGCTGGAGATCGAGGCCAATGCGGCGACCGACAACCCGCTGGTGCTGATCGATGCCGACCGGATCGTCTCCGGTGGCAACTTCCACGCCGAGCCGGTTGCCTTCGCCGCCGACCAGATTGCGCTGTCCATTGCCGAACTCGGCGCGATTTCCCAGCGCCGCGTCGCGCTGATGGTCGACCCCACCCTGTCGTTTGACCTGCCGCCGTTCCTCGCCAAGGACCCGGGCCTGAACTCCGGCATGATGATTGCCGAAGTCACCACCGCCGCCCTGATGAGCGAGAACAAGCATCTGGCCAATCCGTGCTCGACGGACTCCACCCCGACCAGCGCCAACCAGGAAGACCATGTCTCCATGGCCGCCCACGGCGCCCGCCGCCTTGCACGCATGAACGCCAACCTCAGCCAGATCCTGGGGGTTGAGCTGCTGTGTGCCGCAGAAGGCATCGAGCACCGCGCCCCGCTGAAGACCAGCGCCTCGCTGCAGACCGTGGTGGACAGCCTCCGCGGTATCGTTCCCTCGCTGGAAAAGGACCGCTACATGGCGCCGGACCTTGAAACCGCGGCCGGCCTGATCCGCAGCCGCGAGCTGGTTTCGGCAATCTCAGCCGGCCACATGATCACGCTGGGAGACGCCCATGCAGCCGGTTGATGTCATTCGCGGAGACAGCCCGGTCGTTCTCGGCGTGCCCCACGCGGGCACCTTCGTGCCGGACGACATCAAGGCCCGTTTCAACAACACCGGCCTGAAGCTGGCCGACACCGACTGGCATGTGGACCGGCTCTATTCCGGCCTGCTGCCCGGCGCGACCATGGTGAAGGCCAACTTCCACCGCTACGTGATCGACGCCAATCGCGACCCGAAGGGTGTCAGCCTTTATCCGGGCCAGAACACCACGACCCTTTGCCCGACGACCGATTTCGACGGCCGCCCGCTCTACCACCCCGGCATGGAGCCTGAGGCGGACGACATCGAAGCCCGGCGGCTTGCCTGGCACGCCCCGTACCACGCCGCCCTTCTGGCGGAAATGGAACGGGTGCGGGCAAAACACGGCGTCGCCATCTTGTGCGACTGCCACTCGATCCGCTCTGTCGTGCCGTTCCTGTTTGAAGGCACGCTGCCGGATTTCAACACCGGCACCAACAACGGAACGACCTGCGCCCGCGCGATTGAGGCTGCCGTTGTCGGCTGCACGCAAGCAGCGGAAGGCTACACGTCGATCCTCAACGGCCGCTTCAAGGGTGGCTGGACGACACGGCACTACGGCCAGCCGGCCGAAGGCTTTCACGCCATACAGATGGAGCTCGCCCAGAAGACCCATCTTGCCACCGAAGACACGCCCTTTGCCTATGACGAGGCCAGGGCCGACCGGCTTCGGGTCCATCTCAGAAAGATTCTGAGCGCACTGGAAACCCTTGCGCCGACCTTGTTCCAGAACAACACCCAGGGAGCGAACAATGACTGATCGCCGCCACAACGCCCGCGACGTATTCCCGCCCACCGGCACCGAACTCAACACCAAGTCGTGGCTGACCGAAGCCCCGCTGCGCATGCTGATGAACAACCTTCATCCGGATGTGGCGGAAAACCCGCATGAGCTGGTCGTCTACGGCGGCATCGGCCGCGCCGCGCGCACCTGGGACGACTTCGACCGCATCGTCGCAAGCCTCAAGACCCTTGAGGAAGACGAGACGCTGCTGGTCCAGTCCGGCAAGCCTGTCGGTGTTTTCCGGACCCACAAGGACGCCCCGCGTGTTCTGATCGCCAATTCCAACCTGGTGCCGAACTGGGCCAACTGGGACCATTTCCACGAGCTGGATAAGAAGGGCCTGGCCATGTACGGCCAGATGACCGCCGGGTCCTGGATCTATATCGGCACCCAGGGCATCGTGCAGGGCACCTATGAAACCTTCATGGAAGCCGGCCGCCAGCACTATGAAGGCAACCTGAAGGGCCGCTGGATCCTGACCGGCGGTCTCGGCGGCATGGGCGGCGCCCAGCCGCTTGCCGCCGTCATGGCAGGCGCCTGCTGCCTTGCAGTGGAGTGCGACGAGAAAAGCGCCGACTTCCGCCTGCGCACCCGCTATGTCGATGAAAAGACCCACTCTCTCGACGAGGCCCTGGCGCTGATCGACCGCTGGACAAAGGCGGGTGAAGCCAAGTCCGTCGCCCTGATCGGCAACGCCGCTGATGTGTTCTCCGAGTTGGTGAAGCGCGGCGTGAAGCCGGACATCGTCACAGACCAGACCTCCGCCCACGACCCGGTCAACGGCTACCTGCCACAGGGCTGGACCGTCGCCGAATGGCGTGCCAAGGCCGAGACCGATCCGAAGGCCGTCGAAAAGGCCGCGCGCGCATCCATGAAGGTGCATGTCGCTGCCATGGTCGATTTCTGGAATATGGGTGTGCCGACGCTGGACTATGGCAACAACATCCGTCAGGTGGCCAAGGAAGAAGGCCTGGAAAACGCCTTCGCCTTCCCGGGCTTCGTTCCGGCCTACATCCGCCCGCTGTTCTGCCGCGGCATCGGCCCGTTCCGCTGGTGCGCGCTTTCCGGCGATCCGGAGGACATCTACAAGACCGACGCCAAGGTGAAGGAACTCATCCCGGACGACGAGCACCTGCACAACTGGCTGGACATGGCGCGCGAGCGTATTGCCTTCCAGGGCCTGCCGGCACGCATCTGCTGGGTTGGCCTCGGCCAGCGCCACCGTCTGGGCCTTGCCTTCAACGAAATGGTCCGCGACGGCGAGCTGAAAGCCCCGATCGTGATCGGCCGCGACCACCTCGACAGTGGCTCGGTCGCTTCGCCCAACCGCGAGACCGAAGCCATGAAGGACGGCTCGGACGCCGTGTCCGACTGGCCGCTTCTGAACGCCCTGCTCAACACCGCGTCCGGTGCGACCTGGGTGTCGCTCCACCATGGCGGCGGCGTCGGCATGGGCTTTTCCCAGCACTCCGGCATGGTCATCTGCTGCGACGGCACGGAAGACGCCGACCGGCGGATTGGCCGGGTGCTCTGGAACGATCCGGCAACGGGCGTGATGCGTCACGCGGATGCCGGTTATGAGATCGCGCTCGACTGCGCGAAAGAACAGGGGCTCAACCTGCCGGCCATACTGGGTCATCCTGCGTCCTGACGGACGCAGAAAGATGACCCGGCAACGAAAGTGCGATCAAGCACGGCGAGATGCTCCGATCCTTGAACCTTACAGAGAGGTAACACCATGAAGAGACGCGATTTTCTGAAAGCCGGTGCCACCGGCACGGCCGCCGTTGCAGCCTCCACCCTGGCTGCACCTGCCATTGCGCAGGATGTGCAGCAATGGCGCATGGTCACCGCATGGCCGAAGAACCTGCCCGGCCCGGGCGTCGCCGCCCAGATGCTGGCAGACCGCATCACCGCGCTCTCTGCAGGCCGCATCGAGGTGAAACTCTTTGCAGCCGGCGAAATCGTTCCGGGCAATGGCGTGTTCGATGCAGTCGGTCAGGGCACGGCCGAGCTCTACCACGCGGTTCCCGCCTATTGGGGTTCCAAGTCGAAGGGCATCCTGCTGTTCGGTTCGCAGCCGTTCGGTCTGACTGCTCCCGAACAGGCCGGCTGGATGATCCATGGCGGCGGCCAGGCGCTCTATGACGAGATCTACGCCCGATTCAACCTGAAACCGTTCCTGTGCGGCAACTCCGGTCCGCAGTGGGCCGGCTGGTTCCGCAACGAGATCAACAGCGTTGACGACCTGAAGGGCCTGAAGTTCCGCTCCACGGGTCTGGCTTCCGAAATGTGCTCCAAGCTCGGCATGGCGGTTCAGGCCATGAGCGGCCCGGCCATGTTCCAGGCGCTCCAGTCCGGCGCACTGGATGCCGGCGAGTTCATCGGCCCCTGGACCGACAGCGCACTCGGCTACTACCAGATCGCCAAGAACTACTATTGGCCGGGTGTCGGCGAGCCGTCTTCGGCAGAAGAATGTGCCGTCAACCTGGAAGCCTACAACGCTCTGCCGGCCGACCTGCAGGAAGCCGTGCAGCGTGCCTGCGCCAGCCTCTACAATGATGTTCTGACGGAATACAACACCAAGCATGCCCAGGCGCTGACACAGCTGGTCAACGATCATGGCGTGATGGTGAGAAAGCTTCCGGACGAGGTCATGGTTGCCATGGGCAATGCCGCCGGTGAAGTCATCGCCGACCTGCGTGTGGACGAAGACGAACTGGTGCAGCGTATCACCGAAAGCTTCCTCGCCTACCGCAAGCTTATGCGCGAATACATGCCTTATGCCGACAACGGCCAGATGAACGCGCGCTTGCTCGACTACAGGTACGACTGATCGGGGCGGCGTCGCACATCGGGGAAATCCGTTTCCCCGATGTGCCGGCGTTTCATCGCCCTGTCTTTCGCCTGAGGGGAACCAGTGGCCTGTCTGACAGATCGGCACCTTGTTCCGGCACGCGTGGCCGAACCTTCGAGACAGCGCTTCGCGCTTCCTCAGGATGAGGCTCTGGGTGGGGATGGGGATGGGTCTTCCTCGTGACTTGGCAAATGGACAAATCACGTTGCCCCTGCTTTCGTCATCCAATGGCTCGACCATGGGATCTATTCCGTTTCCTCTCCACCCCTGAGGTCGTTTCTAGGTAACGGCATGGTTTGCAGGGTCGAGCCCTGCAATGACGAATATCCGAGAGGTTTGAAACTGCGGAGAGGCCAGGAGGTTTGAAGGCGCCTATCAATGCCCCCCACTTGTCATCCCGGACGGAGCGAAGCGCAGATCCGGGATCCAGTACACCGCAGCCGAGCGGTGTTCAGCATTGGGGTCAACGGTTACTGGTTCCCCGCCTTCGCGGGGATGACAATAACAGAGACTTCGACACCTTACCCCGCAGGCGGCAGAGGGGCCGCAAGCGGATCGAGAAAGCAGGACAGATTGCGATGGAAAAACTGGCGGGCGCGCTGGAGCGTGTCAATTCGGTCATAGGCAACACGCTGTGCTGGGCAGCGCTGTTGATGCTGCTGCTGCAATTCGCCATCGTTCTGCTGCGATACGTCTTCGGCTACAGCTTCATCTTCCTCGATGAGGGCGTGCTGTATTTTCATGCGGCGATCTTCATGCTCGGCGCAGGCTACACGTTTCTCGTCAATGCCCATGTCCGGGTCGACATCTTCTATGCCAAGGCCAGCGAGCGCGCGAAGGCGTGGATCGATATCTTCGGTCACCTGTTTCTGCTGACGCCGGCGCTCGTCCTGCTGATCTGGTTTTCCTGGCCCTCCGTGCGCGGCAGCTGGGCCATTCTGGAAGGACCCATTTCCGTTGGCGGCATCCCCGCCTCCTTCCTTTTGAAATCCCTCATTCCCGCCTATTGCGTGCTGCTGCTGATCCAGGGTGTGGCCGCCTTCATCCGCGATGTTCAGAAGCTGAAAGGCGCTGCAGCATGAGCCTGCCTCTCGATCTCATCATGTTCGGCGCGCTTATCGCCTTCATCCTGATGGGCTATCCGGTTGCCTTCACCATTGCGGGCGTCGCCACGGGATTTGCCCTGCTCGGCTGGATGATGGGCGACTTCAACATCCAGCTGATGGGCGCCATGGGCCAGCGGTTCTTCGGTGTTCTCACCAACCCGGTTCTGACCGCGATCCCTTTATTCGTCCTGATGGGCGTCATTCTGGAAAAGAGCCGCATTGCCGAGGATCTTCTGGAAACCATGGGCCGTCTCTTCGGCCGCATGAGAGGCGGCCTCGGCGTTTCAGTGATGCTGGTTGGCGCCCTGCTCGCAGCTTCCACCGGCATTGTCGGCGCCACCGTTGTTGCCATGGGCCTGATCGCCCTGCCCACGATGCTGCGCAACGGCTATGATCCGAAACTTGCCTCCGGCATGGTCTGTACCGCCGGCACGCTGGGTCAGATCATCCCGCCGTCTACGCTGCTGATCATCCTGGCCGATGTCATGTCCAACGCCTTCCAGCAGGCACAATACGCCCAGGGCAAGTTCACCATCGAGACGATTTCGGTCGGCCAGACCTTTGCCGCCGCCATGATCCCGGGCCTGCTGCTTGTCGCCGTTTATTGTGCCTACATCGTCGGCCGGGCCTACCTGTTCCCAAACGACGCACCGGCCATGACGGAAAACATCGACAAGCCATCCGGACGCGAGATTGCCGCGGCCATCGTACCGCCGATCCTTCTGATCATCGCAGTGCTCGGCTCGATCCTCGGCGGCATCGCCTCGCCCAACGAGGCGGCTTCCGTCGGCGCTGTCGGGGCGATCCTTCTGGCAGGGCGCCGCCTCGGTGTTTCCTCAAGGCTCATCGTGCTGGCAACGGCCGCCCTCCTCACGCTTGCCGTCGCCGCGTCCCTCCTGCCAATCCGCCTGCAGCGCTCCGATATCACCACCGGTGGCTACGTCATTGCAGCGATCTATGCGGGGCTTGCGCTGTTTGCCCTGGGCGTCGTTCTGCACATACTGAAGAAGGCTTTCGCGGACGGGTTGTTGAAAGCCTCGATGCTCTCGACGCTGACTGTCACCTCGATGATCTTCGCCACGATCCTGATGGCCAGCTTCTTCTCGCTGGTGTTCGTCGGTCTTGGCGGGGAAGACCGGGTGCATGACATTCTGCAGGAAATGCCGGGCGGCCCGACAGGCGCGCTGATCTTCGCGATGCTGTTTGTCTTCGTTCTCGGCTTCTTCCTGGATTTCGTCGAGATTTCGGTGATCCTGCTGCCGGTCCTGATCCCGCCGCTGATCCTGATGGGCATCGACCCGATCTGGCTGACGGTGCTGATTGCCATCAACCTGCAGACCTCGTTCCTGACCCCGCCGTTCGGCTTCTCGCTGTTCTATCTGAGAGGCGCGGCCCCGAAGGAAATCACCACCGGTCAGATCTACCGCGGCGTGGTGCCCTTCATCGTCCTGCAGATTGTAGCCGTGGCCATCCTCTGGAGCTTCCCGATGTTCGCGACCTGGCTCCCCGGCTGGCTTTATTAGGAAGTCGGCGCCCCGGTAAAAATCTCGATACCCCCGAAAAGCCGCAGCAGAACCCGCTGCGGCTTTTTTGTGCTTATCTATGTCGTACATGGAGTTTCATTCTTTGACGTTTTACGTTATTTTTTCCCAAAGCTAGGGAGAAATAAAAAGAATGGACAGTTTCTGGGGCGCATTTGCCGGTGCTTTTGGCTTGGTTATCGCGCTGGATCCGGATCTGATGGAGATCATCGGCCTGTCCATGCGGGTCACCCTGACGGCTGTCTTTCTGGCCTGCGTGATCGGCCTGCCCCTCGGCGCTGCGGTCGGCACTTTCAATTTTCCCGGAAGAACGCTTCTGGCCGTCATTCTCAATGCGCTGATGGGCCTTCCGCCTGTCGTGGTCGGGCTGCTCGTCTACCTCGTGCTGTCAGCCTCGGGCCCGCTCGGGCCACTGCGTCTGCTCTATACACCGACAGCCATGATCATCGCGCAGATGGTGCTTGTGACACCGATCGTCGCTGCGCTGACCCGGCAGGTGATTGAAGATCTCAACCGCGAATATTCCGAACAATTCGCCTCGCTCGGCGTCGGTGCCTTCGACCGGCTGACAGCCATGCTCTGGGATGCCCGTTACAGCCTGCTGACGGTTGCCCTGGCCGGTTTTGGTCGGGCGGTCGCCGAAGTCGGGGCGGTCATCATCGTCGGCGGCAACATCAACCACGTCACCCGCGTGATGACCACCACCATCGCGCTTGAAACCTCCAAGGGCAATCTCCAGCTCGCCCTGGCGCTTGGCGTGATCCTGCTGATGATCGCCTTTGCCGTGAATGCCGGTGTCATGGCCTTGCGTGCCTCAGCCGCGAGGGCCGCCTATGCGTGATGCAGCTTTCGACACTCCGGGCGTCGCCTCCACGATGCCACACGGCCAGGTGGCACACAATCCCTTGCTGGATGTCAGACGTCTCGGGTTTTCGGCAGGCGGCGAAAAGCTGCTGCACGACGTGGACGTCGCCATTCGCCGCGGATCGCGCACCCTTATCATGGGCCCCAACGGCGCCGGCAAGAGCCTGCTGCTGCGGCTCATGCACGGTCTGCTTCAGCCGCAGGAAGGCGCTATCCTGTGGCAAGGCGGCCGAATGGACGCCACGGCCCGGCGCGCCCAGGCCATGGTCTTCCAGCGGCCCGTGCTGCTGCGCCGGTCGGTCATCGCCAATCTCAAGTTCGCCTTGAGCGTTCGCGGCCTGCGTGGCAACGAACGCGCCGAAAAGATCAGGACCGCTTTGGAAACGGCGGGGCTCAGCCACCTTGCACGCCGTCCGGCGCGCGTTCTGTCCGGCGGCGAACAACAGCGTCTGTCTCTGGTGCGCGCGCTCGCCTGTGAACCTGACCTTCTGTTTCTCGACGAACCCACTGCCAATCTCGACCCGGCCTCCACCGCTGCCATCGAAACCCTGATCCTGGAAGCCAATGCCCGCGGCGTCACCATCGTTCTGGTGACCCATGACGCCGGACAGGCAAAACGCCTCGGCGAGGATCTGGTGTTTTTGCAGGACGGCACCGTTGTCGAAACGGGACCCGTCGAAAAAGTGCTGGCCAACCCCAGAAGCGAACCCGTTCGCGCCTGGCGGGACGGCCGGCTTTACCTTGGACCCAACACCCAATCACTCAATAATTATCCTGGGAGAAAAAATTGATCAGAAGAGCATTTCTGGCACTCGCCGCTGCAGTCCTGACGACCGTATTCGTCGGTCAGCCGAGCTTCGCGGAAGACAAATTCATCGTCGTCCAGTCCACCACCTCGACCCAGAATTCGGGTCTGTTCGACTATCTGTTGCCGATTTTCAAGGAAAAGACCGGCATTGAAGTGCGCGTGGTTGCCGTCGGCACAGGCCAGGCCATCAAGAACGCCGCCAATGGCGATGGCGACGTCCTGTTCGTTCATTCCAAACCGTCTGAAGAAAAATTCGTCGCCGACGGTCTCGGCGTCTCGCGCTCCGACGTGATGTACAACGACTTCGTCATTGTCGGCCCGGCTGATGATCCGGCAGGTGTTGCTGGTTCAGAAGATGTCGTTGCGTCCCTGAAGAAAATCGCCGAAGCGAAGGCTCCCTTTGCCTCCCGCGGCGATGACAGCGGCACGCACAAGGCAGAGCGTCGCCTTTGGAAAGCCGCCGGCATCGACCCGACCGAAGGTTCTGGCGACTGGTACCGTGAAACCGGCTCCGGCATGGGCGCAACCCTCAACACCGGCACCGGCATGGGCGCTTATGTCATGACCGACCGCGCCACCTGGATCTCTTTCGGCAACAAGGGCGACTACAAGGTTGCCGTTGAAGGCGACCCGATCCTGTTCAACCAGTACGGCGTCATTCTGGTGAACCCGGAAGTCCATACCCATGTGAAAGCCGACCTCGGTCAGGAGTTCATCGACTGGGTCCTGTCCAAGGAAGGTCAGCAGGCGATCGCCGATTACAAGGTCGACGGCCAGCAACTGTTTTTCCCGAATGCGGACAAGGGTTCGAGCTGAGCCAGCCGGTCAGCTTCCTCATCTCCGAAGTGAGCGGAGCCAGATAGATTTCTGTGTCGCTTTCTCCGCTCAAACTTTCCCCCTTCTCTCGTGAGGAGGGGGATTTTTTTTGACCTTGCCTGTGGCAGAAGAACCTGCCTCAAGGTTCAAGTGTCGCCCTGGCACTTGCGACGCTCCCCAGTGTGACCAGCCAAATGTCGGAAGGTTCCTGACTGTTGCCGACTGTCGGATGCGTAAACGCCGGAGGGAGATTCAGGTGCACCTTTCCCTCGAGCAAACCCCGCCTTTATCCTCCAGCTTATTCCCCCAGCCGCACGGACGAACTGGTGTTGAAGTCAGCACTGGAGAAGCCCAGGTGCTCCAGGGCCTGGTTGGCACCAATGGCAATCACGATGATGGCGGCAAACGCGATGAGCATGGCTTTCATTGGGTATCTCCTTCGGATGGCGCCGTCGCCGATTTCAGATAGTCGATCAGATCATCGCGGTCTTGCTGTTCGACAATCCGCTGCATCGGCATCTTTGAGCCGGGAATATAGTGGTCCGGTCCGTCGAGGAAAAGCTGATCGATCGTCGTTTCCGACCAGATAATATCAGATCCCGACAAGGTCGCAGAATAAGGGTAGTCCGGCACTGTGCCCGCACGCCGGCCGAAGACGTTGTGCAGCGTGGGCCCGGCCTTGCGCGCCGTATCGCCGGTCAGTGCATGGCAAATGGAGCACTTCCTCGCGAATTGCCGTTCGCCGTTGGACATCTCTTCCGGCTTCTTCAGGAATTTCGGTGTCTCGGTTGCCATAGGATCGAACGTGGCAAGCTCTGCCAGAGGCCAGGAATAGACGATGTTCTCGATGCCGCCCGCATGCAACACATCGCCATCTTTGGAAAAGGCAAGTGCCCAGATCGGCCCCTTCAAGGCTGCGCGGAAATCCGTTTCCAAGGCCCAGGACTGAGTGTTGAACACGGTGATGTAGCCGTGACCGTCGCCGGTCGCGAGACGGGAGCCGTCGGGACTGACCGCCATGGCCAATATCGGGCGGCGTTCGAAGGAGAAGTCTTGCAGCCGCTCGCCCGTTTCAATATCGACGATCCGCGTCACCCCATCCTGTGAGCCATAGGCAAGCCAGCTTTCCCGCTCGCCCTCGCCGCCAACGGCCATGACGTTGATGCCGAAACCGTTGCGATCGATGACCCGTTTTTCACTGCTGCTTGCCAGATCCCAGAGCTTGATCGACCCGTCGACCGAAGCGGAATAAAGCTGCTGCCCGTCTCGTGAAAACGCGACCGCATTCACACCGGCAGTGTGCCCGGCCAGAAAGACCGGTGCGCCACTGTCAACCGGCCACAGGCCGACACGCGCATCCCAGCTCGCACTGGCAATCGTCGTCTTGTCCGGAGAAATCGCAAGTCCCATGATCTTGGCCGTATGCCCTTCCAGGACCTGGTACGAGCCATCGTCGGTGTCCCAGAGGATAAGGTCGTTGTCGTCTCCGCCTGAAACCAGGTGCCCGCCGTCAAGGAACTGGACCACCTTGACCGCCGCCGCATGGCCTTCCAGCCAGCGCGGGGCCCGGTCTGTCCAGATGCCGACAGAATTGTCGAAACTGGCGGTCGCCACCTGCCCGGTCTCAAGTGAGACATCGATGTCCATGATCGGACCGCCATGGCCTTTCAGCGTCTGGAAATCTGCAGCAAACCCCGCCGTTGAAACGCTGAGCGAAAAGGACAGCGCAGACAACAGGCGATGAAGGACCCTCGGTCCCCACTTGCGCAGAGATGGCCATGCCGGAGCGGCCCCGGTCACAAGGCCTGCTCGGCAATCCGGCAGGTTTTCCGTTCCAGCCGACAGTTCTTTCCTGCAGACCGAGCCGACCATCATCTCACATTGGCCTATTCAGCCGGAACCGCTTTGTCACCGCCGGAGTGTTTGGCGGCGGCGAGCTCTTCCGCTTCTTTCATTTCCTCCACCCACAAGCCGTGGTGTTCCTTCGCCCATTGCAGCTCAACCTCGCCGGAGCCCATGGCGTCGAAGGCGCCTTCCATGCCGATGGACCCGATGTAGATATGCGCCAGGATCAGCGCCATCATCAGAAAGGCAACGATCGCGTGCCAGAGCTGCGCGAACTGCATTTCCTCATGTGGTGCAAGTTCGCTCGGCAATGGGCCAAACCCGACCAGCTGAGGCAGGCCGATGGCGTTCAACTTTTCGAAGGTCGCGGCGAACATCGGCATTTCGAAGGGGAACAGCAGAGACAGCCCGGAAACGGAAATCGAAGCGCCCAGCACAATCACACCCCAGAACACCAGCTTCTGGCCAAAGTTGAATTTCTTGGCCGGTGGATGAACGCCTTTCTTGAACAGCCCGCCCCCGACTGCGATCCATTTCAGGTCCGTCTTGTTGGGAATGTTGTGGGCCACCCACATCACGAACACCATGATCAGGCCCAGCATGAAGGCCCAGCCGACGTTGTTGTGAATCCACTTGGAGAAATGCGCGGCAGGTGCGAACGCTTCCTTGCCGATCAACGGGATAATGACAAAGCGCCCGAACAGGGTCAGCAGGCCGGTGATCGCGAGCAGAACGAAGGACCCTGCCACCAACCAGTGCCCGAAACGCTCGATGGCCTTGAAGCGGGTGATGGTGTAGCCGGTCTTTTCGCCGTCGATGCGGATGCGTCCGCGAATGAGATAGAAAAGGGCCAGCAGAACGATGGTCGCGCCCAGCAGCCAGGCACCATAGGTCGCAAGCGGCCCCTTGCGCCATGCCAGCCAGCGCATACCGCCATCCTGCATGAGCACGGTCGCGGCGAAGCCGCCGGACGTTGTGGTCACGTCGGCGGACCCGTATCTCAGCGCCCGCCAGAGCTCCGGATCGGAGACGCCGCCACGCGTGCCGAGCTGCGAGGAGATGGCCGCCGCGTCGTTCGGATCGCCGGTATTGTTGCGGCGGAAGTCATAGTCGACCTTCTCGCCGCGCTGGCGTTTCATGATGTCTTCCAGGGTCTGTGCCCCGCCGGTCGCGGACCGGTCGGCGGACGTATCCTGCGCAAGCCCGGTTCCCAGACCAGCTCCAAGAAGGGTCAGAAGAACAAGCAAAGCCATAGTCACGCGTTTCATGACCGCAAACCTCTTTGTCGATTACAACCGGAGACGAGCGGGGCGGCCTCAAAGCCGCCCCGCTTACGTTTCTTTCAGGCATGCCCCGAGGCGTGATGGACGGTCCGGGTAAACCGGACTGTCCTCACCCTTCAGGATCAGCCGCCTTTCTGGCCGTAAGCAGTGCCCCAGCCCCAGGCGCCCGAGCCGAAGCCGCGAGCCACCACACGTTCACGGTAAATGGCCGACACGACGTCGCCATCGCCCGCGAGCAGGGCCTTGGTGGAGCACATTTCCGCGCAGAGCGGCAATTTGCCTTCCGCGATACGGTTACGGCCGTATTTCGCGAATTCTGCGGTGGAGTTGTTTTCTTCCGGACCGCCGGCACAGAAGGTGCATTTGTCCATCTTGCCGCGCGAACCGAAGTTACCCGCTTGCGGGAACTGCGGAGCGCCGAACGGACAGGCGTAGAAGCAGTAGCCGCAGCCAATGCACAGGTCCTTCGAGTGAAGCACCACACCTTCTTCGCTCTGGTAGAAGCAGTCCACCGGGCACACCGCCATACAGGGTGCGTCCGAGCAGTGCATGCAGGCCACGGAGATCGACCGTTCGCCCGGTTTGCCATCGTTGATGGTTACCACCCGGCGGCGGTTGATGCCCCACGGCACCTCATGCTCGTTCTTGCAGGCCGTGACGCAGGCATTGCATTCAATGCAGCGTTCGGCGTCACAAAGGAACTTTGATCTTGCCATTTGTTGTCCTCCTTACGCTGCCGAGATCTTGCAGAGAGTGGCTTTGGTTTCCTGCATCTGAGTCACCGAGTCATACCCGTAGGTCTGAGCGGTGTTGGTGCTTTCCCCGAGCACATAGGGGTCGGCACCTTTCGGATACTTGGACCTGAGATCCTCGCCCTGGTAATGACCGCCGAAGTGGAACGGCATGAAGGCAACGCCTTCGCCGACACGTTCGGTCACCATTGCCATGACCTTGACCTTGCCGCCTTCCGGGCCTTCGACCCAGACCTGCGCACCGTCCCGCACCCCGAGATTGTTGGCATCCCGCGGATTGATTTCGATGAACATGTTCTGCTGGAGTTCGGCCAGCCACGGGTTCGACCGGGTTTCGTCCCCGCCGCCCTCGTATTCGACCAGACGGCCGGACGTGAGGATGATCGGGAAGTCCTTGGAGAAGTCGTTCTTCTGGATCGACGCATAGAGCGTCGGAACACGCCAGAACGACTTGTCGGCATAGGTCGGATAGTCCGCGACCAGATCCCGCCGGTTGGAGTAGAGCGGCTCGCGGTGCAGCGGCACCGGATCCGGGAAGGTCCACACGACGGCACGGGCCTTTGCGTTGCCGAAAGGCGCGCAGCCGTGCTTGATCGCTACCCGCTGGATGCCGCCGGACAGATCGGTCTTCCAGTTGATCGTGGCCGTCTTCTCGTTGAAGTCGGACGGAACGGAGGTCATCGACTGTTCGCCGACTTCTTCGTTCTTGCCCGATGTCGCATCGCCCTCGCCATCAGCGGCGTTGGCCTGCTCCTGCTTCATCTCCAGGCCGACGATATTCGCCATGACCCGCCGTTCTTCGTCGGTGAGATCTCCATCCCAGCCGAGGTCGACCAGCATCTGCATGGTGAATTCCGGATAGCCATCCTGAATTTCCGCACCCGGATTGGAGACGCCCTCCGCCAGAAGGTTCTGGCCGTCGCGCTCCACACCGAAACGGGCACGGAAGCACAGACCGCCTTCAGCGACCGGCATGGACATGTCGTAGAGGTTGGCGGTGCCCGGATGTTTCATTTCCGGGGTCCCCCAGCACGGCCACGGCATGCCGTAGAACTCGCCGTCGTTCGGCCCGCCAACCGCCCTCAGGGTGGTGCGGTCGAAGGTGTGCTGGTTGGCCATATGGGACTTCAGCCGTTCCGGCGACTGGCCGGTATAGCCGATGGTCCACATGCCGCGGTTGAACTCACGCGTCAGGTCCTCGATGTTCGGCTCCTCGCCGTCCATCGCAATGTTCCGGAAGAGACGGTCGTCGAAACCGAATTTCTTCGCGAACTTGGCCAGAATGACATGGTCCGGCTTGGATTCGAACAGTGGGGCAACCACCTGCTCGCGCCACTGCAGCGAACGGTTGGAGGCGGTCACCGACCCGCGGGTCTCGAACTGGGTCGAGGCCGGCAGAAGGTAACAGCCGTCTGTGCGGTCATGCAGGATGGCCGAAACGGTCGGATAGGGATCGACCACGACCAGAAGGTCGAGCTTTTCCATAGCCTGTTTCATTTCCGGCAGACGGGTCTGGGAGTTCGGGGCATGGCCCCACAGAACCATCGCACGGGTATTGTCCGGCTGCTCCAGGTTGTCCTTGGCTTCCAGCACGCCGTCGATCCAGCGACTGACCGGGATACCCTTCAGGTTCATCATGGCCTTGTCTTTGCCGTCAGCACCCTTGATGGTGCCGAAGCGGCCTTTCAGCCAATCCAGATCTTCTTCCCAGACGCGCGCCCAGTGTGCCCAGGACCCGGCCGTCAGGCCGTAGTAGCCCGGCAGCGTATCGGCGAGAACACCGAGGTCGGTCGCGCCCTGCACGTTGTCGTGTCCACGGAAGATGTTGGTGCCGCCACCGGCGGTGCCCATGTTGCCCAGTGCAAGCTGCAGAATGCAGTAGGCACGGGTGTTGTTGTTGCCGTTGGTGTGCTGGGTACCGCCCATGCACCAGATCACGGTGCCCGGACGGTTGTTGGCAAGCGTCCGCGCCACGCGCTTCACCTGGCTTGCCGGCGCACCGGTCACACGCTCGACTTCCTCGGGCGTCCAGTTGGCAACTTCTTCGCGGATCTGGTCCATGCCCCACACGCGGGTGCGGATGAACTCCTTGTCTTCCCAGCCGTTTTCGAAGATATGCCAGAGAATGCCCCAGACGAGGGCAACGTCCGAACCCGGACGGAAGCGGACATATTCATCGGCATGGGCCGCGGTGCGGGTAAACCGAGGATCGCAGACGATCAGCGGTGCATTGTTCTGTTCCTTGGCGCGCAGCACATGCAGCAGGGAGACGGGGTGTGCCTCCGCCGGATTGCCGCCGATGATGAAGATCGCCTTGGAATTGTGGATGTCGTTGTAGCTGTTGGTCATGGCGCCGTAGCCCCATGTGTTGGCTACGCCGGCAACCGTCGTGGAGTGGCAGATGCGGGCCTGGTGGTCGACGTTATTCGTCCCCCAGTAGCCTGCAAACTTGCGGAACAGGTAAGCCTGCTCGTTGCTGTGCTTGGCAGAGCCGAGCCAGTAGACGCTGTCCGGACCGCTTTCGTCGCGGATCTGCAGCATCTTGTCGCCGATCTCGTTGATCGCCTCGTCCCAACTGATCCGCTTCCACTCGCCGCCTTCCTTTTTCATCGGATATTTGAGGCGGCGCTCGCCATGAGCGTGTTCGCGGACGGAAGCCCCCTTGGCGCAGTGGGCGCCCAGGTTGAACGGGCTGTCCCAACCGGGCTCCTGCCCGACCCAGACACCGTTGGAAACTTCGGCGATGACGGTACAGCCAACCGAACAGTGCGTGCAAATCGATTTAACTGTCTGAACTGCGTCGCCGGTGGATTGTGCCTTGGCTTTGGTGACCGTTCCCCCGGTCACAGTGATGGCCGCCAGGCCACCTGCGGCAAGACCGGATCCCTTGAGGAACGTACGCCGGTCAACCGACTTGTGTGCAGCGTCTTTCAGGATACTTGCACCTTGGGGGCGTCGCGCAACCCCATTGGTCTTTTTCCTAAGCATGTTGCCCTACCTTGCTTGTATCAAATTCTGATACGGCTGGGTTATGTGTGAACCGGCGTCCGGGCGTTTCGCAACCATGGCCGGGAAGGTATTACAGGGTCCGGTTAGAACCGGGCGCTGTCGTAGTAGGCACGGGTATGAACCGTATCCTGCATCTTGTCGGAAGCCAGGTCGGGCTCAGCCGCTTCAGCGGTGGTTCCGGCGGTAACCGTGGTGACGGCAACCGGGGCGGAAATCGCCGCCAGCTTCAGGAAGTCCCGGCGGCCTGTCCCCTCTTTCGGGTGTGCCGTTTCGGGTTGTTTCATTGTCGCATTCCTCCTCTAGTCAGAGAGATGGCGCAGCCACCCCTTTCAGATGCAACCGTCAGTTCGAGATCATGTCGAAGCCTTGCGCCTCGATTTCCATGAACTGGCGCCCCAACGATCCGACGGCGCCGTAGAACACTGAGGTTCCGGACGCTTCCAGATCGGTAAAGAAGTGTATTGCCCACGGTTCGATGTGGGCGTTGAAGAAGCTTTTCTGCTCGCTGAGAGACGTCACCTTGCCGAATCGGCCGAGGATCATCCCGGCCATCATCTCCATCAGCGAAGCGATGTTGTCTTCCGGTTCGTGCTTGTCTTCAGCACGTTCGATCCCGCGCTCCGCCATATCCTGACGGAGCTTGGCCAGCGGCTTTTCATTGAGAAATCCGGTCAGATAATAGCTGGCGTA
Organism: Stappia sp. BW2; assembly: GCF_008107695.1. Lineage (GTDB taxonomy): Bacteria > Pseudomonadota > Alphaproteobacteria > Rhizobiales > Stappiaceae > Roseibium. Next base: position 26,120 of record NZ_VIRG01000053.1, read on the forward strand.
GGGCAGCAGTTCTCCGCGCCCGAGGCCGATGAAAAGGGCATTGAATTCACGTTCGGCGGTTTCCGGCGTCGTTACCGCGGCAATTCTGGAAAGCGCACCAAGGGCATTGCCAAGCGACGTGTCGCCACCCTGCAATCCGGCGATCTGCTCAAGCAGCTCCGCCCCGGCCGGGCGCGCGAGCACCAGTGCCAGAAAGTCGTATAATTCGGACCGGGCCTGATCTTCCGGTTCGATAATGAATTCCCTCGCCACAACGGCCATTCTAGCCTTTATCCTCCCACACGCACGCACGCGGTGCTTTTCTGGCGCAACATCTTCTTAGACTTTAGTATTAATCGAAGTCGAACCGCATTCGGCGCCGCTTCGGCGGGCGCTCTTCTTCGACTTCGATCAGTGCTGTTTCTTCGGCCACAATAGTTCCAATTTCACTAATTTGCACCGGCTCGTCTGTTTGCGTCAATCGAATAGATGTTTTTCCATTTTCGTCATCAGTACATTGCGTAGCGTCAAGTTCTTCTTGCTGCACTGCAGCAGAATCACTTTGTCCGCGAAGCATTTCACTGTTCTCGGCCGATGACGTTTCCGGCTTTTCTGACGTTGCGGTTTCAACAACCTGCTTCAAGAACCCCCGACCGACCTGATAGGCGGTCTTCACCACCTGACCGGCGGTTGCAGCATCGGTGTAATCGTCTTCGTAGTCATTCAGACCGTCGAGATTGGCAAGGACGGGATTCGACACCCAGAGACGGCGCAAGGCCCGCCGGCGCAGCCGCTCCGGCACGGTCTTGGCAAGAAAGCGGGTAAAATCGTCATCCTTCTCGAGACTGTCCGGATCCGGCAGTCCGAGTTCTTCCAGGATTTCCGCGTCGCTCTTTTCTTCCAGTTCGACGCGTTTCGCAGCTTCAAGCTCCGCATCGCGGCGCTCGATCTCCGCAGCTTCGGCTTCGCGCACCGCAGCCTTGCGCCTCGACCAGAAATCCCGTGGCTTGTCGTCGCCGGAACTCACTGCAAAGTATCCTTCTTGCGGGCACCCGGCGCCCGGTAAACATCGGCAAGCTGGCGGATGCGCGGATCCCCGACACCATCTTCCTCAAGGTCGATACGGTGCATGTCGCGCTGGCGCTTGTAGAAGATTTCCTCTTCGTGGTGCATATCCACAAATTCCCGGATCCAGGCAATAAGTCCCGGTGGCATCGGCACTTTTTCAACAACAACCTCGGCGGAGTCCGTGTAGTCCAGACCTTCGTGGGCCGACGCCGTCATATGAAGCACTTCAATGGGGATCGCCGGTTCCAGTTCCGGCGCGTCCCGCATGACAACATAGACCGAAGGCACCTTGTCGGACAAAGCGATCAGATAGGCTTCGGTCTGGGTGTGGTGCAGTTCCAGGCTCAAGGTCACGGCATGATACTCGATCACATCGCCGTCGGCCCGCAGCATTTTCCAGTCCGCAGGCGCCGCCCCCGGCAACAGGGATACGGGCAGCCAGGTCCATTTCTGCCAGCGTGTCACGCCAGGCCGCCTGCGCACCACCACGCCAACAGGCATGACGCGCGTTCTTTCCCTCGTCACGGACAAACCTACCTTCCCGTACACCGGTTCACTCCGGCGCTGTATTGAACTTCATCTAGATGCTGTAGCAAGCAACATAAATTTCAAGGCCCGCGGAAGTCGAACTTGACGCGCACGCTTCCGCCCCCTTGATATGTGGTTTGGAAATGTCTGACAAATCACTGAAGAATCGATTTCGGACAATCCGGGGAGAGGACGCGCACACAATGACGCAACCAAGGCTTCTGCTATGCGATTGCCTGAATACTCAGGTTATCGACGCCGGGCAGATTGAACAGGCCACAGGACTGTCCTGTTCAAAGATCCACACAGAACTTTGCCGCGGCGAAGCACCGCAGGCTGCCGAGGCGCTTCAGGCGGGAAATGTGATCGTCGCCTGCCAGCAGGAACGCCTGGCGTTCGAGGATCTGGCGGCCGACCTTGAAGTGGAAGAACCGCTTTTTGTCGATCTGCGCGACCGCGCCGGCTGGACCGCCGATAGTCGCAGCGCGTCTCCCAAGATGGCCGCTTTGATCGCCGAAGCGATCCTGCCCTCCCCCGGCGCGAAGGTTGTCGACGTCACCTCTGAAGGCACCTGCCTGATCCTTGGCGGCGCCGAAGCAGCGCTCGCCGCAGCGGATCATCTGTGCGAGCTCCTGAGCGTCACCGTGCTGCTGGACCCTGCCGACGAGCTTCCCCTTGCCGACGACCGGCGTTTCGACATCGTTCGCGGCCAGGTAACAACGGCAACGGGTGCGCTTGGCCAGTTCAAGGTCGGTTTCGATGCCTTGCAGGAACGCGTTCCCGGTGGACGGGGCGCCTTCAACTGGACCGATCCCAAGAGCGGCGCGCGCACGGGATGCGACATCATTCTGGATCTTCGCCGGGCGCAGCCGCTTTTTCCCGCCCCGGAAAAGCGCGAGGGCTATCTGCGGGTAGACCCGGGCAATGCCGCCGCCCTCACCAAGGTGTTGCTGGAAGCCTCGCAACTTGTCGGCACCTTCGAAAAACCTCTTTACGTCCGCCTGGACGAGCAGCTTTGCGCCCATTCCAGAGCCCGGAAAACCGGCTGCACGCGCTGTCTCGATCTCTGCCCCACTGGCGCCATCACCCCAAACGGCGACCATGTATCGGTCGATACGATGGTCTGCGCCGGGTGCGGAAGCTGTTCTGCAGTCTGCCCGTCCGGTGCCATCAGCTATGACGCGCCCCCGGTCAGCAACACCTTCCAGCGTTTGCAGACCCTTGCAACCACCTGGCGGAAACTGAGTTCCGACACGCCGCGCCTGCTCGTTCACGACGGCAACCACGGTGCGGAGCTGATCCGCCTCGGCGCAAGATACGGCAAGGGACTGCCAGCGGACGTCATTCCGATGGAGATGGAGGCTCTCGCCAGCTTCGGCCACGCGGAAAGTCTGGCAGCACTTGCCTGTGGGTTCAGCGATGTGACCCTGTTGCTGTCGCCCGCCACGGAAAAGGAAGGCATCCCCTTCCAGACCGAACTGGCCAACGCAATTGCCGGCAACGAACGCGTGTCGATGGTTTCACCCACCGATCCGGACGAACTGGAAGAGTTTCTCTACCGCGAACAGCAGCCGGTTGCCGCTGTGCAGCCGATCCTGCCGCTTGGCTCGCGCCGGCAAATCACACGCCTTGCGGCCAAGGCACTCAACGACCCGGGCAAGGTCATTCCGCTTCCCGCGGGTGCCCCCTACGGTGCGGTCGAACTGGATCACGACGCCTGCACGCTCTGTCTGTCCTGTGTGTCACTCTGTCCGTCCGGTGCGTTGAAGGAAAACCCCGACGCGCCGCAGTTGCGCTTTCAGGAAGACGCCTGTCTGCAATGCGGCATCTGCACGACAATCTGCCCGGAAAAAGCCCTGTCTCTGGACCCGCGGCTGGACCTTTCGGACGACGCGCTGCGGGCAAAGGTTCTGAAGGAAGAAGAGCCGTTCAACTGCATTGAATGCGGCAAGCCTTTCGGCGTCCGCTCGACCGTGATGAAGCTGACGGAAAAGCTCGCCGGCAAACATTCCATGTTCCAGAACAACAAGGCCATCCAGCTCATTCAGATGTGCGACGATTGCCGCGTGAATGCCGTCTATCATTCGGAAAACAACCCGTTTGCGTCAGCGGAGCGTCCGCGTGTACGCACATCGGACGACTACATCAGCAAACGGCGCGATCATTGAACCGGATGAGACGAGATCATTGGTATTGGATCGGCGCGCCGAGGTCTGCCGGGGGAATGCGGGAGACAAAAGCCAGGATCGCGTCGAGGTCCTCAAGCGTCATCTGCACCGGCACGATGGGCGATGGCCTGGTGATGTCGAAGGGCTCGGTGACACCGTCGATCACCGTGAAAGCCGGATGCGGGTTGAGTGCGAAAAACGCCTCGAACCGCATTTGCCAGTCGGAGAAGCTGCGCATCACCGCAAAGGAAGGCGACGAACCGATGGTCGACAGGCGCGTTGCTTCATTGACCATGTGGCATCGCCCGCAATGGAGCACGGCCAGTTGTTCGCCGCGAATGGCATCGCCGGAGAGCAGCACCGGGCCGGAATCATCTTCCTGCTTCAGCGCGGCGGTGAAAACCTGTTCGCCATTCTTTTCAAAGGCATCGACCGTTCGCCGGCCGATGTCGCCGGTCAGCCAGTCCCGAAAGCGGGCTGCATGTTCATTGGCCTCGTCAAGGGTGACAAGAGCCCAGGTCTTGCCCAACCCGGAGAATACCGCCCGCCCCGAAGTGTTCCCCGAAGAGCCGTCGGAAAGACGCAGATCGGAAGGCTCGGTATCATCGACGATTTTAATGCGGATACCGGTCTTGAGAGAAAAGCGCGGCAACAGATATTGGAGGAAGCCGGTTTCGGCGATGGCCTGCGGCACCCCCAGCCGGAAGGACCGCGACTGGGCCATCCCCGGCGCATGCAACAGCATGCCGGACAACAGGGCGACGGCGAGAATGATCAAGGCACGGCAGCCCACGCGCTTCCTCCCTCACGTTGCTGGCCACATGCGCTAGGGTAGGTTTCAATTCGGCGCGCAGTCAATGCGCACCGCATTCAACAGGAGAACAAGATGAGCGACGATTTCAACATGTCCATGCGCAAGTTCCTGAAGCAGGTCGGTGTGACCTCGCAGCAGGCAATTGAAAAAGCCGTACGCGAGGCTGGCCCGAGCGCTGGAAAAACCTTCGAGGTGAAAGCCGTGGTCACGATCGAGGAACTCGGTCTCGAACACGTGGTCACCGGTGAAATCGAAGGGCAGGACTAACGTGCCGCTGACGCGTGAAGCCGCCCTGTCGGTTCTGAAAACGATCAAGGACCCGGCCACCGGCGAGGACATTGCCGGTTCCGGCATGATGCGGGCACTTCAGGTGAACGGCGGTTCGGTTCGCTTCGTTCTGGAGATCGACCCGCGGCGCATGGCCGAGATGGAAGCTCTCAAGACCGAAGCGGAAACGAAGCTCGAAGCTCTGGAAGGCTGCGACAGCGTTCAGGTGATCCTGACCTCTCATTCAGACCAGCCTGCCGCCCAACCCGCAGCGCCCAAACCGAGCGAACCCCAACCGATCCGGGCAAAACCGGCGGCACCCGGCGCCACCGGTCCGCAGAAGGTGCCGGGCATCGACCGGGTGATCGCTGTTGCCTCGGGCAAGGGTGGCGTCGGCAAGTCGACCGTTGCGGCCAATCTTGCCTGCGCATTGGCCGCCGAAGGCCGCAAGGTGGGTCTGCTGGATGCCGATGTCTACGGACCATCGCAGCCAAAGATGCTGGGCATCTCCGGACGGCCGACCTCGCCGGACGGCCAGATGATCCTGCCGCTGCGCAACCACGGCGTCACCATGATGTCCATCGGCCTGATGACTTCGGGCGACGAGGCCGTCGCCTGGCGCGGGCCGATGCTGATGGGCGCGTTGCAGCAGATGATGACCCAGGTGCAATGGGGCGCACTCGATGTGCTGATCGTCGACCTGCCGCCCGGCACCGGCGATGTCCAGATGACGCTCTGCCAGAAATTCGCCGTCGATGGCGCGATCATCGTTTCGACACCGCAGGACGTTGCCCTAATCGATGCGCGCAAAGGCATCAGCATGTTCAACCAGATGCAGGTTCCGCTCATCGGCATGATCGAGAACATGTCGACCCACATCTGCTCCAACTGTGGCCACGAGGAACATGTCTTCGGCCACGGAGGCGTTGCCGAGGAAGCGGAAAAGCTCGGCGTTCCCCTGTTGGCCGAGGTCCCTCTGCATCTCAACATTCGCCTGGCCGGCGATGGCGGCACGCCGATTTCGATCAAGACACCCGAAGCCCCGGAAGCCTCCGTGTTCCGCCTGCTCGCCCGGACCCTGATTGCGGAGGGCAACGCATGAGCGAGGTGCAGTTTCCGCCGCTGTTTCAGGGAGAAGCCCTGACTGGCCAGGCCGACCCCTTCGAGCGCGCCCTGGCGCTTGCCATCACTGGCACGGACCCCGGCACGGTTGTCTATAACCTTGGCGGGGAAGGTCTGCGGGCCGCGCTGATCTTCGCGCCGGAAGTCTCGCTGGAACAGGCCATGGCTGTCCTGCCGGTCTGCGGTCTGGGGTTTCAGGCAGCCCTCGGCACGCTTGCGCCGCCGGAGGTGGCCGTCCACCTGGAATGGGATGGGCGGATCCGCGTCAATGGCGCGGTTTGCGGACGCATGCGCATCCGGGCCTCCACAGAGGATCCGCAGGCCACACCGGACTGGCTGATCCTTGGCCTGGAGCTCAACATGACCAGCCGGAAATCAAGTCCCGGCAAGGATCCGGACCGCACGTGGCTGTCCGAAGAAGGCTGCGGCGAGATCACCGCCGACCAGCTTCTGGAGTGCTGGGTGCGCCACAGCCTCTACTGGCTCAACCGCTGGCTTGACGACGGCCCGCGCCCCGTCCATGCCGAGTGGCGCGGCCTTGTTTGGGCCATGGGCGAAACTGTGGAAGTCGAAGGAACCGCCGGCACGTTCGTCGGCGTCGACGAAAATTTTGGTATGCTGCTGCGAACGGATAAGGACACGGTCCTGATCCCGCTTTCCAGCCGTCTTGAGGAATAATCGGATGAAACTCGCCCGCGCCATTCACCTGGATGACAGCGACCGCAACGTCTTCTTTTCGCCGGCCCGCACCGGCGAATGGTGCCTGTCCGGCGGTTTCGAGTTTTCCGACTGGACGGAAGCCGACCTGACTGGCAAGGCCCGCCAGGCCTTCGCCAACGGCTGGCTGGGGCTGGAGACGTTCGGCCGGGCAACCTTCGTCGCCGTCACACCCATCGGGGAAACCGAATTTACGGCCCTGACCGAGCGCCTCGCACAGCATTTCGTCGACATCTACGGCGCTCCGTCCGTGGAGGCCGCGCTCGGTGTGGCCCATCAGGAGCTGGCCTATATGGCGGAACTCTGTGAAGAGCACCCGGAAAACACGCTGATTGCCGTTCAGCGGGAGCTGACCGAAGACGGCGTACGTGAATCTTTCCGGACAATCGCCGCTCCTGAAGCGAAGCTGGACATGGTCGCCGTCCATGGCGACATCGAATAGCTCCTGGTCTTCTGGCCGGATGCCGTTCCGACGCCCGGCACCTGCCAGCCCCGAAGACAGGGATGATTAACCAGAAAGTTTCAATAATCCCGATTGCACGTCATAATATTGATCTCTCCGGTGCGTTGCGCGCATCATGCAGCCGCTTGTTTTGATTTCAGATTCTTCCCAAGGATGATTGCCCATGTCCCGGCACACACTCTCCCGCCGCCTGTTTCTCGGAACTGCGACCGCTGCCCTGACGGCCCTGCCGCTGCGCGGTTTTGCGCAGGAGCTTTCCCCCGCCCAGACACCTGGTGTTGAAGCCCCGCCCGAGCAGATTGCAAAAGCCATCGCCGAGCTTGACGCAATCGTGGCCGACGTGATGGAGCGCAGCAAGCTTCCGGGGCTGGCCATTGCCGCCGTCCATCGTGGGCAAACCGTCTATTCCAAGGGCTTCGGCGTGCGCCGCCTTGGCGGATCAGACCCCATCTCGCCGGACACGGTGTTTCAGCTTGCGTCCCTGTCAAAACCGGTGGGGTCGACCGTTGTCGCGCGCCAGGTCAGCAAGGGCGTTGTCGCCTGGAACAGCCGGATGCGCGATCTGTTGCCCTGGTTCGAATTGTCCGATCCCGACCGCACCGAAAAGCTGACCATTGGCGACCTCTACAGCCATCGTTCCGGCCTGCCCGACCATGCCGGTGACGATCTGGAAGACCTCGGCTTCGGTCGCAAGGAAATTCTGGAACGCTTGAGACTGCTGCCGCTGGCACCGTTCCGCATTTCCTACGCCTATACCAACTTCGGCCTGACCGCCGCCGCCGAGGCCGTTGCAGAAGCCTCCGGCACAGATTGGAGCAGTCTCTCGGAAGAAGCGCTCTACCGGCCACTCGGCATGACCTCGACCAGCTCCCGCTTCGCCGACTACATGGCGGCCGACGACCGCGCCATCCCTCACAGCCGCGACGGTGACGGCTTTGCCCCGCTGTTCCAGCGCGACCCGGACGAGCAGTCACCTGCCGGCGGGGTCAGCTCAACTGTGAACGATCTGACCATCTGGCTGAAGATGCTACTGGCAAATGGCGAACATGCCGGTACCCAGCTCATCGCACCGGAAGCGCTTCTGCCGGCCCTCAGCCCGCAAAGCTTTTCGGACCGTCCCCAGAGCCCCGATGCAAGATCCGGTTTTTACGGTTACGGCTTCAATGTCGGTACAGACCCGTCCGGCCGTGTCCGGATCGGCCATTCCGGTGCATTCCTACTGGGTGCGGGCACCTGCTTTGCGATGATCCCCTCGCTCGACCTCGGCATTGTCGTTCTCACCAACGCAGCCCCAGTCGGGGCCGCCGAAGCCATCGCCGCCTCCTTCACCGATCTGGCACAGCTCGGTTACATCACCCGGGACTGGTACGCTGGATATTCGAGCAGGTTCGAAGGCTTCTACACCAAGCTCGGCAGGACCGTGGGCCAGGAACGTCCGGCGGATGCAGCCCCGACGCCTTCGCAAGACCGTCTCACCGGCACCTATTCCAACCCGTATTTTGGCGAGGTCGAGGTCAAGGCCGAGGGCGAAAACGTGGTGCTGACGGTAGGACCGAAACAGATGCAGTTTCCACTGCAGCCCTGGAATGGGCCGGTAATGGTGTTCGATGTCACCACCGAAAACGCGCCGGCAGGGTCCCGCTCGACGGTCGTCTTCAACGATATTTCGAATGGCCCGGCCGAATCCATCGAGATCGAGCTCTTCAGCGAAACGGGGCCCGCGCTCTTCGAAAGGATCTGACGTCACATCAGGGCGGCGGGTTTCACAGAAGAAACGTGCCGGTCAGTCGCAAGGCCGCATAGCCACCAACGGAAACGCCGGTCACCTCGCCGTCTGCCGTGCTCAGGACCGTCCTGACGATGCTCGGACGGCCCATCTCGACACCCTGCTCGGTCAACAGAACCGCTTGCCCGCCAACGCCGGGCAGGAGTTTCCCGGCCCGGACCAATTCGCAGGCCAGCGCGCCATTGGTGGTGCCGCTGGCCGCCTCCTCCGGATCGCCGACACCATGGCACAGGTCCCGCAGACGAACCTTCGCCTTGCCCACCCTGAGCCCCGTTCGGCACCAGACGCCCATCGTGTCGATGGACCGCGCCTGGCTGAAACGGCGCAAACCGTCATCATCCGGACGAAGCGCCACCAGAGCGCCGGTGTCAGCCAGTTCGATGAAAACATGCCGAAGGGCCGTCGAGGACGCCGCAACGCTGATCACTCCGGAGGGATCGATCCCGAGCAATGGCGCGATCTCGTCTGCGCTCGCCTCGTTCAATCCGAACTTCGGCAAAGGCTGCTGCATGGTGACGGCCCCGTCCGAGGCTATTTCGACGTTGATCTCACCCGCAGGTGTTTGCTGAACGTAGCTGCCGGGCCCGATCCGTCCGTCCTCCAGCATCGCCGCAAAAATAGCCACGGTAACGTGGCCACACATGGCCATTTCCGACCGGGCCGAATGAAACCGGACCTCGATCCTCTTTTCGGATGTCTGCCGGACAAAGCCGGTGGTCGGCGCGCCGAGATCCGCCGCGATCCGCTGGCGGGCGTCCGGCCATAGTGGCGTATCCTCGAAGACGACACCGCCGATGTTGCCACCCCGTTCGTCGGCTGCAAAAGCGGCATAAAGGCGGACGGGTAACTTATCCATTTCGGATTTCTCACGCTGCGGGGGCTGGAACGAAACCGCATCCGACCATGCGAGAGAAGGTGGGGCAACACTGACGGCATGTTATCCAAAGATAGGAAACCGCCAGTGCGAGACGTCAATTATTCATCACGAAATCGTCACGCGGGGGCCCCGCCATTTTATTTCCATGTGATCGCATTCAGAACCAAGTATCTGCCAGCAGAAAAGCCAATTTCAGGAAAGTGATCGCGTCATGAATACGATTTCCAGCCAACGTCAATACGCTGGCGTTCTGCCGGCCTTGAACTTCCATACGCTCGGTCTGATGTTCATCGCAGGTTTCTTTGCAACCAATGCCTTTGATCTCTGGGGCCAGATGATCAGCCCGGCCCTTGGGTTTGCGACCCTTTCACCGCACGGCCTTGCCAAGAGCCTGCTTGGTAGCCTGGGTTTGCCGAAGGGCGATTTCGCCGGATACTTCGTCCATTTCTATGTCGTCGGCCTGATCGGCTATCCGATTGGCTGGATGTTTATTTTCGCGCCGTTGTGGCAACGCGTTTTTGGCACCACCCACTGGCTTCTGCCGTCCGCAATTTATGGCTTTGGCCTGTGGGTCTTCGCCATCGGCGGCATCACGTCGGTTGCCGGACTGCCCTTCTTCCTGAACTTCACCGGCATCGCCTGGGTCGCCCTTGTTGGCCATGTCCTTTACGGCATCGTGCTGGTGGCTGTGCTGAAGCTGATCGAACGCAGCCAGGGCGCCTGACCCCGACAAAAGAGACGAACCCGCGGTCTCTCTCGCCCGAATGTGCGGGAGACTGCGGGTTACTTCGGCAACAACTCAATTGAGAACGCCGCTAAGCTGTCAGTTTCCAGGCTTCAGATCAGTCCGGAACGCCCCGACAATCAGGCCAGCCATCTGATCGTGAAGGTCCGCACGAGGTCGGCCACCGCCATCGGTGCACAAAGTGTCCGTTTCGCCTACTGATTTCATGAAGGCAAGCGCATCGGCCTTGCACACCGGCAGAAAGCTGAAATGGACGGCATCCGCGATGTGATCCAGTTCGGCGTCCGGGGCAGCCTCAGCCAGATGTGCGGAGCGCACACCCACGTCGATCTTCCCGGCGACACCCAGGTTGAGAAAATGCAGTGGGATGTCGATACCGGCGAAACTCTGCTCGTTGAAAGCATCTGCAACCGATGGATCGACAGCGACAACCGATGTGATCCTGGCATCCCTTCGGTCTTGTTCGAACAAGGTCTTGTCGATCGTCCGCAGATCTAACGGCTCGACCTTGATTTCCTCGCCGTCGCGAAACGCCCTCCCGCCCTTGAACCAATAGCAATCCGGCATTTGAGGGTTGGTGTCGCAATAGTCGGCATAAGCCTCCAGACTGGCCGTTGCACCTGCGCTTTCCAGAACGGCGGCTCCGCCAAGGGAGAATCCCAACAGGCCGATTTTCCCCGGATCGATTGACGTCGACCAGTCCGGATCGGCAAGCAGCTTGTCGAGCACCCTTGCAAGATCATCCGTCCGCTGCCAGAGCTTCGGCGTGTCTTCCGGCGTGGAATCGCCGCTGGTGGTGCCTGGATGGTTGGGACCGGCGACAATGAAGCCGTCGCCGGCAAGTTCGCTTGCGATCCAGGCCATCTTTTCGACCGACGCTCCCGACCCATGCGACAGCAGGATCAGCGGAAAGGAGCCGCCCACCTTGACGGCATCTTGCAGGGCAGGTGTTCCTTCGAAGATCCTGTCATCGCCTATGAGCACCTGCTCGCCGCCCGATTGGGCCGGATACCAGACCAGGACGGTGAGATCCTCGCCCCTGGCTTTCGAAGTTACCGTGATCTTTTGAACACCCACCGGCTCTTGAGCCTTGGCAGGCGCGGTGACGGCCAACGTGAGAACCAGAGGCAGGAGAAGAGATTGTATTTTCATGACGTGGCTTTCAGTCAGTGGAGCAATGACTGAATTCTTGCTAAGGCCTTCATCGAAAGCGTCCTCTTTCGCGATTCAGTCACTCCGGATCGTGATCAAGGTCCCCGCTGTCGCCCCACTGAGGTGCCTTGCCCGTGCTGTTCGTTCCCCTGCCTTTCGTCAACGCCTTGCTGCTGGTGCTGGTCTTCGTGTTCCTGAAGAAAAGCAATGGTGCAGCCGCCACGCGCGCCTTCCTGATGCTGATTGCCTTGTGCTGCCTGCAATCCATCGTTCTGGGCCTGCGCTGGGGGTACAACGTCGAAGCGCTGCGCTTCGTGCAGCCGCTGCTCGCCGCTCTGCTTCCGCCGCTTGCCTATGAAAGTTTTCGTGGTCTTGTCGACCGGGCCGCGCCCGGACCGCTTCGCCTGGCAGCGGCGCCGCTGGCAGCACTCGTCACGCTCGGGCTGATGCTTGCGGCGCCTCTCTTGCTGGACGGGGCGCTGATAGTGCTGTTCCTGGCCTATGCCGTGGCCCTGGCAGGGATCGCGTGGCGCGGACCGGACGGCCTCGGCCTTGCCCGGCTGGACGAAGCCGCCGCGGCCCACCGCGCCCTGTGGCTGGCTGCCTTCTGCCTGTGCCTGTCCGCCGGCTTCGATCTGGTCATCCTGCTCGATTTTGAACGCTCGGGCGGCAGCCATGCAGCGCTTCTGGTCAGCAACGCCAATATCGTCAGCCTTCTGCTGATCGGGCTTGCCGCCCGAACGGCAGGCCAGGCCCAGACGGAGACTAACAACGAGCCGGAACCCGCGGTCCAGACCGCCACATCCGAAGACGCTGAAATCGTCGCGCGGGTCGACGCCCTGATGACCGCGCAGCACCTTCACCGCGACGACACACTCAACCTCTCAAGACTTGCCCGCCGTGCCGGTCTGCCCGCCCGCCAGGTCTCACAGGCCATCAACCGGGTTCGCGGCATGAATGTCTCGCGTTATGTGAATAATTTCAGGGTCAAGGATGTCTGCACCGTGCTGCAGCAGGAAGACGTGACCGTCACCGAGGCCATGTACCGCGCGGGATTTTCGACCAAATCGAACTTCAACCGCGAATTCCTGCGCGTGACCGGAATGACCCCGGATCAGTGGCGGAAGGCGGAAGGCCGCCACAGCGAGCAGAAAAGCCAATAAGCGCACCAAGCGTCAGCAGGATGCCCCCGGCATTGACCTCCCGGACGCAGCGAAGCGAAGATCCGGGAGGACGAAAGAAGGGCTAAAAAAACAAAAAGGCGCACCGGATACCGGTGCGCCTTCGACTTCAATATGTCCTGCTTCAGACAGTGCCCTGCTGAGCCTTGTCGAAAATTTCCAGCGCACCGTCCTTGGTCAGCGGAACCGGGTTGCCGCCTGCGGTCGGGTCGACAATTGCCATCTCCGCAATCAGGTCGCGTTTGCTGTCATCGACGTTAAGACCCGACAGCGTGTGCGGCACGCCGAGGTCTTCACGCAGTTTCAGGATCGCGTCGAGCACACCTTGATACCCACCCGAGATGCCAAGGAAACCGCCAAGACGTTCGAATTTCTGTTCGATGGCCGGTTTGTTGAACTGCAGCACATAGGGCATGAACACCGCGTTGGTCATGCCGTGGTGGGTGTCGTACAGCGCGCCGACAGGGTGGGAGAGCGAATGGATGGCCCCAAGACCCTTCTGGAAGGCAACAGCCCCCATGGCAGCGGCGCTCATCAGATGACCGCGAGCCTCAAGATCAGCCCCATCGGCCGCAACCTTCGGCAGGTTCTCGAACACCAGCCGCATGCCTTCCAGCGCAATGCCTTCGGACATCGGGTGATACATCGGTGCGGAATAGGCTTCCAGGCAATGTGCCAGGGCATCCATGCCGGTGCCGACGGTGATGAAACGCGGCATGCCGACCGTCAGCTCTGGATCGCAGATAACGATGGCCGGCAGCATTTTCGGGTGGAAAATGACCTTCTTTGTGTGGGTCGCCTCATTGGTGACGACACCCGCACGGCCGACTTCCGAGCCGGTTCCTGCGGTGGTCGGCACGGCCACGATGGGTGCGATGCCGTCCGGATCGGCGCGTTTCCACCAGTCGCCGATGTCCTCGAAATCCCAGATCGGCCGGCTCTGGCCGGACATGAAGGCAATCAGCTTGCCGGCATCAAGCCCCGAGCCGCCACCAAACGCGATGACACCATCATGGCCACCGGCCTTGTAAGCCGCGACACCGGCCTCGATGTTGCTGTCGACCGGGTTCGGCTTGACGTCGGAAAAGACCGCGGCCTGAAGGCCATCGGCTTTCAGGCTCTCGATTGCGGCAGCGACCATCGGCAGGCCGGCAAGGCCCGGGTCGGTCACCAGCAGCGGATTGGACATGCCAGCGGATTTGACCGCTCTGGGCAGTTCCTTGATGCGGCCGGCACCGAAACGAACGGAGGTCGGATAGGACCAGTTGACGGAAGGAAGTGAGCTCATGGGTGTCTCATGGGTTTATGTTGGTAATCATGGTCGGGCTGCCCCGACCTGTTTCCGCGTATGTCGCCAAGTGCTTCAACAGCCGCCCTCTTTTCCCTTGGACGGAGACATCCCCTACAAGGAAGAAGAGGAGAGCAAGACCAGCGGCCCGATTGCCTTCCAGGCGTAAGCCCGGTCTTGCCCGATCGTTTGTCAGTTGCGCCTCAATGTTCCAGACGGAAGTGGAACGACTTTGGCTGGGTCAGGTTGTGGAAGCCGATTTCGGAAAGGGCAGCGCCCTTGCCGGTGTCCTTGACGCCGGTCCACACAAGGGCCGGGTCGAGATAGTCGCAGCGGTTCATGAACACGGTGCCGGTCTCGATCCTGTCGCCGATTTCGCCGGCAGCCTGAGCGTCTTCGGTCCAGATGGAAGCCGTGAGGCCATAAGGGCTGTCGTTCATGAATTGCAGCGCTTCCTCGTCGTCCTTCACCTTCATGATGCCGACGACCGGGCCGAAGCTTTCCTCGCGCATCACCGACATCTGGTGGTTGACGTCCGTCAGCACCTGTGGCGCCAGATAGGGCGTTCCTTCCTTGTCGGCTTCGAACTTGGAGGTGTCGATATGCGCCTTCGCGCCCTTGCGCAGGGCTTCATCCGTCTGCTCGCGGATCCAGGCAGCAAATCGTGCCTGGGCCATCGGGCCAAGGGTGGTCGCCTCGTCCAGCGGATTGCCCAGCTTGTACTGGCTGGTCAGATCCACGAAGCCTTCAACGAAGCGGTCGTAGAGGCTTTCATGCACATAGACGCGTTCGATGCCGCAGCAGCACTGGCCGGCATTGTAGAAAGCGCCGTCGACCAGATTCTCGACCGCATAGTTCAGATCGGCATCGGCCCGCACATAAGCCGGATCCTTGCCACCCAGCTCCAGGCCGAGCGTTGCGAAAGTGCCGGCCAGGGCCTTTTCGATGGCACGCCCGCCGCCAACAGAGCCGGTGAAATTGACATGGTCGATAAGACCGGAGCCAAGCAGTTTTTCCGTTCCCTGGTGGGTCAGAACGATGTTCTGGAAGACACCCTTCGGCAGACCGGCGATCTCGAAAGCCTTGGCCAGGCGTTCACCGACCAGAAGCGTCTGCGCGGCATGTTTCAGAACGATCACATTGCCCGCCATCAGTGCCGGCATGATCGTGTTGATGGCCGTCATGAACGGATAGTTCCAGGGCGCGATCACCATGACGATGCCAAGCGGCGCGCGGCGCAGGTACCGCTTGAAGCCCGGCTTGTCGGTGCGCTCCACATCAGCCAGCGCTTCGGCCGCGATGTTCGCGCAATATTCGGTGCGCTCGATGGTGCCGCCAAGTTCGCCGCCGAAGCGGATCGGCCGACCCATCTGCCAGGCCAGTTCCGGCACCACTTCGTCGTTCATCGCCTTCAGCGCTTCCAGCGCCTTGAGGCAATAGGCGACCCGTTCGGCAACCGGCAGGGCAGCCCAGCCCGGTTGCGCGGTCCGCGCCGCGGAAACAACCCGATCAACCGCGGCATCGTCGAGCGCCGGGCGTTCGGCATAGACCGAACCGTCGATTGGGGAAATCAGCTTGATGATATCTGACATTTTGAACCTCTCAGAACCGCCTCTACGGACGGCTTGTTGAAAGTGGTTGGCTCTGTTTATTCCTGAAGTGCTTTCATCCGATCCCTCATCCTGAGGAAGAGCTTCAGCGCTGTCTCGAAGGATGGGCCGCACACTCTTTGAATAAGTGGCCCATCCTTCGTGACGGACCTTGCGGTCCTCCTCAGGATGAGGTGAGCGGATGGTGCTTCTTCGCCTCTTATGCCCGCTCGAAACCGCGGGCAATTTCGTAATCGGTGACCACGCGATCGAACTCCTCCAGCTCCCATTCGGCAGCGCGGGCATAGTGGTCAATGACCGCATCGGAGAAGGCTTCCCGCAGGAATTTCGACCTGCGCAAGGTCTCGCGTGCATCGCGCAGGGTGTGCGGAATTTCCTTGGCCTTGCGCGCATCATAGACATCGCCGGTGGTCGGCGCGTCGAGTTCCAGCTTCTCTTCCATGCCCTTGATGCCGGCGGCGATCTGAACTGCCAGCGCCAGGTAGGGATTGAGGTCGGACCCGCCGATACGGCATTCCACACGCAGAGCCTTGGTGCCCTCGCCGCAGAGCCGGAAACCGGCGGTGCGGTTATCGACCGACCACACGGTCTTGGTCGGCGCGAAGGTGCCCTTCTGGAAGCGCTTGTAGCTGTTGATGTAGGGCGCCAGGAAATAGGTGTAATCCGGCGCATATTTGATCAACCCGGCCATGTAGTGGCGCATTATCTGCGACATGCCGTATTCGCCCTTGGCATCCACGAAGACGTTGTTGCCGTCCGTGTCGAACAGCGACTGGTGTACATGGGACGAGGAGCCGACACGCGAATGATGCCACTTGGCCAGGAACGATGCGGAGCGTCCCTTTGCCCAGGCGATTTCCTTCACCGCATGTTTGGCGATGGTGTGATATTCGGCCGTGTCGAGAGCCGGAGCATATTTGATGTTGAGTTCTTCCTGCCCCGCTTCGGCTTCCCCCTTGGTGTTCTCCACCGGAATGCCGGCCGCGTAGAGGTGATTGCGCACCGGGCGCAACACGTCCTCTTCCTTGGTGGTCTGCAGGATATGATAATCTTCGTTGTAACCGGAGATCGGCTCCAGATTACGGTAGCCGTCCTTGCGCAGGTCCTCGAAACTCTTCTCGAACAGGAAGAATTCCAGTTCGGTCGCCATGATCGGCGTCAGGCCAAGCTCGCCGAGACGCGCCACCTGCGTTTTCAGCATGGCACGCGGTGAATGCGGCACCTCCTCGTGAGTGTGATGGTCGAGGATATCGCATATCACCATGGCGGTCCCCTCCAGCCACGGCACCCGCCGCAGGGAGCCGAGATCCGGTTTCATGACATAATCGCCATATCCGCCCGACCAGCTCGTCGCCGCATAACCTTCGACCGTGTACATCTCCAGATCGGTGGCCAGCAGATAGTTGCAGCAATGGGTCTCGTGATAGGCACTGTCGACGAAATGCTGGGCATGAAACCGCTTGCCCATCAGCCGCCCCTGCATGTCGACGATACAGGCAAGCACCGTATCGATCTCGCCGGAGGCGACGAGGGATTTGAGGGCATCAAAGGTCAGGTTCCCGGACATATGGTGTTTTCCGCTGGTCTAAATCTCGAGAGGAACAATCGGCAAAAGAGGCCCCGGAGAGACAGACCTCCCCGGAGCCCGTGAGCATTGGTGTTAGCCAAAGTTGTAAGGAGGTCCAGCCTGGTTGATGACCTGGTTGTATTCCTCGAAGATCGAGATGATCTTGGCCTGGAGTTCACCTTCCTCGGCGACCTGTTTCCAGAAGTCCTTGGCGGCATCTTCCACTTGCGCCCATTCGGCGGCCGGAACCGTGCGCAGCTTCAACTTGTCACCCCGGGCCCGAAGACGCGCTTCGCCACCCCAGTACCACTGGTTCCGGTAGGTATGGCTGGCTTCGGTTGCCGCCAGAACAAGCTGCTTCAGGTGATCCGGCAGATCCGCCCAGCGTTTCTGGTTGACGAACCAGGACCCGATCCAGGCACCGGAAATGTTGTTGGTCAGGAAGTAATCGGTCACATCCGCCCAGCCGACCGTGTAGTCTTCGGTGATACCGGACCAGGCCATGCCGTCCAGTTCGCCGGTCTGCACAGCCACTTCCGCATCTTCATACGGAATGGTGACCGGAACAACGCCGAACTTGGACAGGAACCGGCCGGCGGTCGGGAAGGTGTAGAGCTTCAGACCTTCCAGATCGGCAACGGACTTGATTTCCTTCTTGGTGTTGAAGTTGCACGGGTCCTGCCCGGCAGAGGAAATCCAGGAAACGCCGACTTTTTCGTATTCGGAGCGCCAGATGTCGGCAAGACCGTATTGGTTGAAGAGAACCGGCACATCCAGAATATGCTTGGTCGCGAACGGGAAATACCCGCCGAACTGGCGCAGCGGGGTCGGCGAGGCCATGGAGTCATCGTCCGAATGCACGGCGTCGATTGTGCCGCGCTGCAGCGCCTGGAACAATTCGCCCGTCGGGACGATCTGATCGGCGTAGTAAAGCTCGATCTGCAGTTCACCGTTGGAGGCATTGTTGACGTAGTCCACCATGGGCTTCGTCACCTGCTCGCCAAGCGCGCCGCCGGCATAGGTCTGCAGACGCCACTTGATGGGCTCCTGGGCAAGGACAGCCGGAGCTGCCAGAGTGGAGGCACCGGCGGCAGCAGCCGTGCCGAGCCCGGCTTTTCTAAGAAAATCACGTCTATTGGTCATCATAGTTCCCCTATGTGAATGTGCGGTCCAAACGGCAAGCCGGATTCCCGGTTCTGTATGTTGCCGCGCGTCAGTGTCTGTTTTCTCCAGACTTTTCTTTATTGTCCCGGTGCCCCTACTTGGCATAGACCAGATTGGGCAGCCAAAGAGCGATTTCCGGGAAAAGCATCACGATCACGAGCGCCAGGATCATCACCAGAACGAACGGCAGGATCGAGCCGTAGATATCGCGCATGGAGATGTCCTTGGGCGCCATGGCGCGCATCAGGAACAGGTTGTAGCCAAAGGGTGGCGTCATATAGGCGATCTGGGTGGTGATCGTGTAAAGAACACCGTACCAGATCAGGATGTCGCCACGCGGCATGCCCAGATCCAAAGATCCGACCAGCGGCACATAAAGCGGAGCGACAATCACCAGCATTGCCGTGTCGTCCAGAAAGGTGCCCATCACCAGAAACGACAGCTGCATGAGGATCAGGATCATCCAGGGGGACAGGCCGAGCTGTTCTGTGAACAGGCTTTCAATCGCCTTCACCGCCCCGAGCCCGTCAAAGACGGCGCCAAAGCCGAGGGCCGCCAGAATGATCCACATGAACATGCAGGAAATGCCGAGCGTGTTCTTCAGACACAGGGTCAGGATGTCCAGCGTCAGACGGCGGCGCAAAATGGAGGCGATCAGCGCGGTAAGCGCGCCGACGGCGGACGCTTCCACAAGACTGGTCTTGCCCATCACGAAGGGCACCATCATGGCCGCGAAAATGATGATAGGCAGAAGACCGGCCAGCAACAGACGGTATTTTTCTGCCCTGGGCACATTCCGCTCGTCTTCCGGCAAGGCCGGACCAAGTGACGGCTGAAGGCGGCAGCGAATGGCAATGTAGATGATGAACAGTGCAGCCATCATCAGCCCCGGAACCGCCCCGGCGAGCCAAAGCTGGCCGACAGGTGCCCGCGCGATCATGGCGTAAAGCACCAGAACCACGGAGGGTGGCACCAGAATGCCAAGGGAGGAGCCCGCCTGGATCACCCCCGTGACCATGCGCTTATCGTATTTGCGTTTCAACAGCTCCGGCAGGGCGATGGTTGCCCCGATGGCCATTCCGGCAACCGACAGGCCGTTCATGGCGGAGATCAGCACCATCAGCAGGATCGTGCCGATGGCCAGCCCGCCATTGATCGGCCCCATCCAGACATGGAACATCTTGTAGAGGTCGTCGGCGATCTTGGTCTCCGACAGGATGTAACCCATGAAGATGAACATCGGCAACGTCAGCAGCGGATACCACTTCATCAGCTTCATGGCTGCCGAGAACGGAATGTCACCGCCACCCGTGCCCCAAAGGGCCAGGGAAGCAATGGCGGCAATCGCACCGATGGCGCCGAAGACACGCTGCCCCGTCAGGAGCATCAGCATCATCGACGAGAACATGAGAAGAGCGATCATCTCATAGGACATCAGATCGTCTCTCCCTTGATCCGGGCGATATCTTTCAGGAATTCAGCGAAGACCTGCAGCAACATCAGAAAAAAACCAATGATCATGATGAGCTTGACCGGCCACAGATAAGGCCGCCATGAGGTCGGGCTGCGCTCGATGTAACCCATCTGTTCCCGCGCGGCTTCCGGCCCGCCAGTGAGGAAGGCAGTGATCAGGTCCTTGTAGAAGGTGAAGGGGTCCTGCTGAAAATGGCCAAGCGAATAGGCAAAGGAATTGAGCGCCCCGTAAAGAAGGACGCCCAGATAGAAGATCAGCAAAAGCACGGTGAAGGCATCGAACCAGGCCTTCTTCTTCACGCTCCATTCCGCATAAAACAGATCCATGCGCACATTGGACCCGAGCTGGATGGAATAGGGCCCACCCAGAACATAGTAAGCGACCATGGCAAATTGCGCCATTTCCAGGGTCCACATGGACGGGCTGAAAAACGTCTTTGAAACGGACGACCACAGCAGAATGCCGGCCATCACGAAGAGACCCCACATGACGGCCTTGCCAAGCCTGCGATTGAACCCGTCCACGGCCCGGACGTAAATGCGTGCGACCTTAAACATTCAGCCCTCCTTCGGCCGCAGCGCGCAGAACCGGCGCCAGCAACTCGGACCAACGCGCTTCCTCTTCCGGCGTTTTCACTTCGTCATTGCGGATTTCGATCATCAGGCACGGCAGCTTGCGGTCCTCGCCGTGGCGGCGGATGGTGTAATAGACACCATCAGACGGCGCATAAGGCTCATTGTCGCCAACGGTCAGGTCTCCCCGTCCCTTCAGCGCCGCCAGAACCGGATCCGCAAGACGCCGGTCGTTGTCATAGATCAGACCGATTTCCCAGGGCCGGGACACGCCCTTGTAGACCGGGGTAAACGAGTGAATAGAGACCACTGCCGTCGGTAGCCCGCTTTCGAGCCGCTGGCTGATCACCTTGTCGATGGCATCGTGAAAAGGCCGGTGGGCCAGATCGAGACGAAAGTTTTTTTCATCGGCCGCCAGATTCTGGTTGCCCGCAATCTGGGTGGTTTCACTGAGGCACGGGATCAGATCGGCCCGGTTTTCCTCGCGGTTGCAGTCGATGATGAGGCGCGAAACGGTGGTATGCACCAAGGGAGCGTCAAGGCTTTTGGCCAGACCCCTGGCAACACCGAGCGCCCCCGGGTCCCATGCGATATGCGCGATCTTGTCCGCGTCGGTGATACCGAGCGATGTGTCATAGGGAGGCGGAAAGAAGTTGGATGCGTGATCGCATACAAAAACGAAAGGCCCCACTCCCTCCGCATTTTCAACGGCGACAGCCCGCGCCATGCCTCCGGTCTGGGGATTCAAACCCATTCCCAACTCCCTGAAAGATCGGCCCTGCGATTTTGTAATGTTTATTACAGGATTGCCGACTTTGATAACTTCTGTAATATTTGATACGCAGATTGCAGCGGCTGTCAAATGAAAATCGGCACCGCGGACCGTCATAAAGGCCGACGCCCATGGAACGTCCTCTTGTGGAAGATATTCGCGACCGTCTGGACGAATTCACCGCGACGGAAAAGAAGGCGGCGCATGCCTTGCTGGCCAATTACCCGATGCAGGGCCTGGGCACCGTGGCCCAGTTTGCAGAGGCCGCCGGGGTCAGTTCCCCCACCATCCTGCGCTTCGTCGGCCGCCTGGGATTCCCCGGATTTGCCGAGTTCCAGCGCAAGCTGCGCGGCGAACTGGAAAGCCAGCTCAATTCACCGCTGGCCCGCAGCGCCAACATGGAGGAAAACCCTGTCGGCGATCCGCACGTCAGCCAGCTTCTGGACAATGTGCGCGAGACGTTTGCACACCTGCCGAAGGGTGAACTCACCGGCCTCATCAAGCTGCTGTCGGACGAGCGCAAGCATGTGCATCTGATCGGCGGCCGCTTTACCGATGGCCTCGCCCGCTACATGGCGGCGCATCTGCGGATCGTACGGGCCAACGTAAACCATGTCGCCGGACAGCAGGGCAACTGGCTCGACCAGCTCATCGGCATCGGCCAGAAGGATGTGGTCGTCGTCTTCGACATCCGTCGATATCAGGCTGAAATCATCCAGTTCGCCGAAGCAGCTGCCCGCCAAGGGGCCACGGTGGCGCTTGTCACCGATAGCTGGATGTCCCCGGTCGGCCGTATCGCCAGTTTCGTCTTGCCTGCGCGTGTCGCCGTTCCCTCCCCCTGGGACTCATCCCTGGCACTCATGGCGATTGCCGAAGTGCTCATCACCGGGGTCACCCGGGAAAACCAGAAATGCGCTCAGGAACGCATGCGCGCCCTGGAGAAACTGCGCAACGACATCGATCCCTCGACCGAGGGCCGCGCCATGGGACCGGATATCTGACCAGGCACGAACCGGCCGGAACCATGCACGATCGAAGATCGGTTCGCTCGCCGGAAACGACTCACCTATACTCGCCGCTATCACGGCCCTGCTGACCATGGAAGCGGGCCCCTGACAGAAGCTGCGCCAGCCGGTCCGGCAGGCCCTGAACCGGCAGGCCTGAACAGGGAGCGAGATCCATCGCAAGTGACGCGCCCCCGAAAGGTGCCGTTTTCCGGCCCGTTATCCGTTCGACACCACGCGCCTTTATCCGGCAGGGCGATCGGCTGCTGGTGCAAGACAAGCGTCATCCCGTCAAGGGCTGCTATTTTACCCTGCCCGGCGGCAAACAGGACCCGGGTGAAACGCTTGAAGCCTGTTTGAAGCGGGAATGCGCGGAAGAAATCGGCGCTGAAATCACCGTATCGCATCTGATGTATGTGGCGGAAGTTTATCGGCGGAAACAGACGGCGAAAGACTATCAGCACCAGCTCGATTTCATCTTCGCCTGCAGTGTTTCGGAAGACTACGAACCGGTTCTGGGGCCTCATCCGGACCCGCATCAGGTCGGGACACGCTGGATAGGCTTTGAAGACGCTCAACAGCTACGTCCACTTTATGTCACAAAACTGTTTTCACTTGGCTGTACGCGGGAGCCCGAAGTCTATCTCGGATCCTATAATGATTAATGCCCCAAAGACCATCCGGGAGAATATCCGTTTTCTGTGCGCGGAAATCGATGGTCAGCTCATACAGCTTGAAGCTTTCTTCAAGGAACCGGCGGCTGCCACGGCACGGCGGATAACGGACCGGGCCGGCTATGCCCGTAACCTGAAAAGCCGGATTTTGGCGGCCTGTGTCCAACAGATGGCCGGAGCCGGCAAGACCGACCGCAAGCACCTTGCCTTGCGAAGCCTGGAGTTTGTCGCCACCGACCTTCTGCGCATAGCTAATCTGGTGCGCCAGTCATTGCGCCATGCCGAATGCATCGAGACCTTCGCTACCCTGGAGCCCCGTCGCTATCCGGCGATAGTCAGCCGGGTTCGTGAAGGTGTCGCCCGCATCGAGGATGCCTGCCTTAGCAGGGACAGCGAAAAAGCCATCGAGATCGGTCAGCTTCAGAACAAGATCGAGGCCGACTACCGCAAGCTTTTCAAGGTCTACACGCGCGGGATGCGCGACCCGGACCGCTCGCCCGCCGACATCGCCAACAGCCTGCTTGTTGCCAGCGAGTTTCAGCGCATGGGTGAAGCCCTGCGGTCAATCAGCGAAGCGCTGATTTCCGCCAACCTGGGCCAGGCAGTCAATTTCGAGCGCTATTTCACCCTGCAGAACCTGATGTCGGATCTGGGAACGGCACGCGAAGACCTCACCATCGAAATGCTCGCCGAAACCCGGTCGGGCAGTTCGATCTCCGCCATCAAGGACAAGAAGACCGAAACGGTTGCAGCCGTCTTCAAGGATGGCGACAAGAGCAAGGTCAAGGAAGAGCGCCAGGGCGTGAAAAGCTGGCATTCGATCTATCCGGGCCTGGCGCCGAAAATCCTCTCCTACCGAAAGCGCAACCAGTCGGCAGCGCTTCTGATTGAACATCTACCCGGATTGACCTTCGAACACATCATGCTGAACGAAGGCGACGCTTTGCGGGACAGGGCGCTCACCAGTCTCTCGCGCACCCTGAAGGACATTTGGAAACAGACGCGCACAGCGGAACCTGCGGAACTCGGCAGCATGCAGCAGCTTGGCAAGCGCCTTGAGGAGGTGCGAAGGGTTCATCCGCACTTCAGGAATACCGGCATCCGCTTCGCCGATGAGACCCTGCCTTCCATCGACAGCCTGATCGATGAGGCAGCCGCCCGCGAGGCCCAGGTCACTGCGCCCTTTTCCGTCTATATCCACGGCGACTTCAACGTCGACAACATCCTCTATGATCCGGGTGAAAACCGGATTCACTTCATTGACCTGCATCGCTCCCGTTACATGGACTACGTCCAGGACGTTTCGGTTTTCATGGTCTCGAACTACCGGCTTCAGGCACTCGACCGGGAAACACGCCGCCGGATCAGCGAAGTCACGCTTGCCTTCTACAAGTCCGTGCGGGGTTTCGCCCGCAAACAGGGCGACGACACATTCGAATTCCGGCTGGCGCTTGGCCTTGCCCGGTCCTTTGCCACATCGACGCGGTTCATCCTGGACAAGTCTCATGCGCGGCGCATGTGGCTGCGGGCCCGATACCTGATCGAACAGGCGCTCGCCTGCCCACCCGGCGCCGAGGCCCGGTTCCGACTGCAGATGAAGGAGATTTTCGTTGACTGACCTCAGGATCGCAGTTGTCGGCATTCCCGGCAAATGGTCGACGGAAGTTCTGGCGGATGCCCTGGAAGCGCAAACCGGCTACCGCTGCGTTGTCGACATGGCCGATGTCGTTCTGGACCTGGACAAGAAGGCGCTCGTCGCCGGTCAAACCGACCTTTGCGGCCTCGACGGTATCGTGGTCAAGAAGATCAGCCAGACGTACAGCCCGGCAACGCTGGACCGGCTGGAAATGCTTCGCGTTGCCGAAGGTGCCGGCACCAGGGTCTTTTCCAGCACCAGATCCATCCTTGGCCTGGTCAACCGGCTGAGCTGCACCGTAACCCTGGCGAATGCCGGCATTCCCATGCCCGCAACCTGCGTGACCGAAAACGCAGAAGACGCCTTGGCCGCGGTTCAGAGGTTCGGCGGCGCTGTTTTCAAGCCGCTGTTTTCGACAAAGGCACGCGGTATGACGCTGATGGATGCAGCCGAGGGCGAAGCCGCCCTCCGGCAAAAGATCGCCTCGTTCAAGGCCGAGAACCCTGTCATGTATCTGCAACAGAAGGTCAACCTGTCCGGCAGGGATCTCGGCATGGTGTTTCTTGGCGGGACCTATTTGGGCACCTATGCCCGTGTGGCCCAGACCGACAGCTGGAACACGACCATCCTTCACGGCGGCAAATACGAACCCTTCGAAGCCGATGCCGAACTGATCGAGCTGGCGCGCCGCGCGCAGGAACCCTTCGATCTCGATTTCACCACTGTCGACGTCGGTCTGACGGACGCGGGACCGATCGTCTTCGAAGTCTCGGCTTTCGGTGGCTTCAAGGGTGCCCTGGAAGGCGCCGGCATCGACGCTGCCACGCTTTATGCCAACCATGTAATTGAAAAGGTGCGCGGATGACCGGCATTACCGTTCAGGACATTGTCGACGCCCTTTCGCCGGAAAAGGAAACGCAGAACTGCGATCCGGTGTGCCTCACGGTCGGTGGCCATGTGGTTGAAGTGCGGTGTAAATCCCCGGCGCTTCTGGCCGAATTGCTGCGCTATTTTCAGCATGTGATTTCCGCACCGAGCACACCGGACCGGATCGTCCACGTGCTGGGTCCGGCGGAATTGCCCTTCGACCCGCAATTTACCGACTGGGAAAGGGAAACGGGAAAATCCGGCCGCAAGGATGCCATCTGCGACCTTGAAAACGGGCGCCTGATCCTCAAGGTCCGCACCGGCCTGCAGTTCCTGCAAACTCCCAACTGGGCGATTGCCTTCGGACCGACGGACGATCACCCCAACCAGGTGATCAACTTCATCAACACCCAGTTTCTCAACCACTTCCAGCGACAGGGCTGGGTCGCCTGCCATGCGGCAGCCGTGCGTACGCCCACGAAGGGGCTTGCGATTTCCGGCCTGTCCGGCGGCGGCAAGTCCACCTCCATGTTGCGGCTGATGGAACTCAGTGGCACGCAATATGTCACCAACGACCGCCTTCTGGTGCGCAATGCCGGCAACAGCACCGATGCGCTCGGCATCCCGAAACTGCCGCGCATCAACCCCGGCACAATCGTCACAAACGCCCGGCTCACCGGTCTCATCGACGAGGAACGCGAGGAAGAACTCCGCAACCTGGAGCCGGACGAGCTCTGGCATCTGGAAGAAAAATACGACCTCTTCATCGATGACATCTACGGCCCCGGCCGCATCTCCCACGATGCCCGCCTGACCGATTTCTGGGTGCTGAACTGGTCTCGCGACAGTGCCGAGGCTACCGAAGTCAGCAAGATCGACTTGAAAGACCGGCTGGATCTCCTGTCGGCAATCATGAAAAACCCCGGCCCATTCTATCAGACCCCGCAAGGGCCTTTCTGGCCGATGAAGACATCGCTCGACACGCAGGCCTATCTGGCAGCACTAGAAGGCGTACAGGTGTGGGAAGTAAAGGGACTGATTGATTTCGACGCCCTGTTCCAGGCTGGTGCGGACCTTCTGGGACAAACACCATGACGCCCCGTTTTGCCATTCTGGTGCGTCATGGCGCCTATCGTCAAAAGCCGGACACCCCAAGTGCCCTGCAGCCATACGCTTTGACCGATACCGGCAAGACGCAGGCGCAAGAGGCGGGCACCGAGATTGCAGCCATCGCGGGGCAAGACGGCTTCCGGCTGGCACCGGAAATCCTGTGCTCCCGCCAACTCCGGGCCTGGCAGACGGCAGCGCTTCTCGGTCAGTCGCTTGGCGAAACCCTCGGATCTGACGTCACGATCACCGAGGACGAAGCTCTTGCCGAACGCAGCGTCGGTGCCCTTGCCAACCTGACCCTTCCGGAAATCGAACAGGTGATCGCAGACGACCCGCGCACCGCACCGCTGCCGGGAGACTGGAAATCGAACAGCCATCACAGACTGCCGGTCCAGGGTGCGGAAAGCCTGATGGACGCCGGGGAGCGCGTGGCGGCTTTCATCGAGCAGAAGATGGCGGACCTGAAAGACGAAGCCGGCCCCAATGCGCGGATCTTCGTTGGACACGGCGCGTCCATGCGCCATGCCGCCCACTGCCTTGGTGTTCTGGCCTTTGACCAGATCCGCCAGCTCAGCATGCACCACGCCCGTCCTGTCGTCCTGAAGCTGGAGCGCGACGGCACCTGGGCGCACCACGGCGGCGCCTGGAAACATCGCCAGCCACTTGAAACCGCAACGGATTGAACCGGATTGCTGCCATGATGACCCATCTGCCACTGACCCCGCTTCTGCCGCCGATGGATAAGGCCGAGGCCATTGATCTCGGACTGCCGGAAAGCTGCGTTCCCTGGCCGCTGGCACCGGTCGAGAGTCTGCCGTTCGACCGGCACACGATAGAAAACGCCCCTCCCGGTGTTGTTGGCAGTCTTGCCCGGGCAAATGCCCTTGGCCCGTGGGACTGGCCGGACAGGCCGGTTATCTTCATTTCCGACCTGCATGCGGATGCGGAAAGCCTGTTGAGGTCCCTGACGGCGGCCCGCGCAATCCAGCGCACCGGCGACGGCCTGACCGACTTCCACCTGACACCCTTCGGGCGGAGCTGCCAGATCATCATCGGCGGCGATTGCCTGGACAAGGGCCCGAGCAATCTGGACCTCCTCGACAGTCTCGGTGCGCTGCTGAAAACCGGCGCCGACGTCATCCTCCTCGCCGGCAACCACGATTTGCGTCTTTACCTTGGCCTTGAAGCCCTGACCGTGAAGCGCAGCTCACTCAACGCCCATATGTTCGTGCGTATGGGCAAGAAGGTGATGCCGCTTCTGAAGGAAGTTCATGACCGGTATGTCGACGATACAACGGATCTCGACACTCTGCCCGACGAAGAGACGTGCTTCTCGCTGATGGTTCCGGGAAAGAAATGGACCAGACAGTTTCCGAAGGTCGCTTCCCGCTATCTGAGCGACGCGGCCATCCGCAAGGAAATGCAGCGCCTCAAGAAGAAGACCGACAAGTTTGCGGAGCATGCCGCCGAGGCCGGCCTCACCATTCGTGAGCTTTACGCCGCCGCGCTCAAGTGCCGGGAGCTGTTCGTTGAGCCGGGTGGCCGTTACGCTTGGTTCTTTCAAAGCCTCAAGGCAGTCCACCAGAGTGGCTCTCTGCTGTTCGTGCATGCCGGTATAGACGACCAGATGGCAGCCCAGATCTCGGCGAAAGGCGTTGCGCATGTGAACCGCCGCTTCCGGAAAGAAAGCCGGAAAGACCCCTTCGTCTTCTATTCCGGCACCATCGCCAACCTGATGCGCACGAAATACCGGGATGTCGACCACCCCCTGACCGAAACCGGCGTTGACGATCTCCACCTTGCTGGCATCAGAATGCTGGTGCAGGGACACGTCAACCGGCACAGCGGCCAGGAACTGACGTCCAAACACGGCCTGTTACATCTGGAAGCCGACATCACGCTCGACCGGCATTCGCGAAGCTCTGAAGGGCTGGAAGGCATCGGCACCGGAGCCACGATCATCTGCCCGGATGGCAATATTCTCGGGATCAGTCGGGACTATCCTCATGCCAAGCTGTTCAACCCGGCGTATATCCTCCAGCAACATGGGGTGTCGTCATGATGGAACGCAAGGGCCGTTTCCGGCACCAGTCCCTGCAGGACAAGAAATCGATCCAGAAACTGCTCGACGCCATAAAGCGCGGCATCGCCAAGGGTGAACTGCAATTTGGCGATGACACCGGCGAGATTACCCTGCACCCGAAAGGCCTACTTGCCCTCAGAGTGACAGCCACCACGGAAGACGACCAGTCCCGCCTGGACCTTCGCATCACCTGGACCAACGATGGCCAGGACAAGAAGGACAACGGCAAGCTGAAGGTGAAGGGCGGCTCGTAAAGCCAGGCCCGGACCAACCAAATGTGCCAAAAGCCGACATCCACCCGCTGATAGTGTGCTGCGACGCAACCCGTCGAAGCCGCCGTTCATTGCATCAGCGAAGCCGATTGGCCGTCAGATGCCGGCACTGCGGGACAAAGCGTCCCTTCTGGAAACTCCGTCAATGTCTGCTCAGATGGTCGTCGTCGAGAGCAGCAACGCGGGGCTGAAGCAGACATCGTATTATACTACTTGTTTAATTAACAAGATTGTATAATAACAATGGATATGACTGAGTCCGAACAACTCGACGCCACCTTCGCAGCATTGGCCAATCCAACCCGTAGGGCGCTTCTTGCGCATCTGGCCAAGGGGGAGGCCACTGTGAATGCGCTTGCGGAACCGTTCGACATGACGCTCCCTGCCGTGTCGAGACACATCCGTGTTCTGGAGAAAGCGGGTTTGGTCACACGCGGGAAAGATGCGCAATTCCGACCGTGCAAACTGAATGCAGCCCCTTTGCGCGTCGTCGCCAATTGGGCCGACCAATACCGCGAAATTTGGGAGCTCCGCTTCGACGCGATGGACAGTGTCCTGCAATCAATGAAGGAAAAGCCATGAGTGATCTGCAAAGCTGGGTAAAGATTGAGCGTGAGCTTGACGCGCCAATCGAAGATGTCTGGGCCATGTGGACTGACCCAGAGCTGTTCAAGTCATGGTATGGGCCGATGGGGATGTCAGTCCCAACCGCAGAGATGGATGTCGTTGTCGGTGGGACGCGCAAGGTTTGCATGGAGATGACCTCGCCGGAGCGCACGATGTCGATGTGGTTCACGGGAGTCTACAAGGAGGTCCGCAGACCGTCGCGCCTTGTCTATACAGAGAGCATGTGCACCGAGGACGGCACGATTATTTCGCCGCAGAGCATGGGAATGCCAGAAGGCACACCCGACATCACCGAGGTGATCATCGAACTGAACGAAGTCGATGGAAAGACCGTGATGACGATGGCCCATGTCGGTGTTCCCGAAGGGTCTGCGGGCGAAGGTGGTTGGAAACAGGCATTCGACAAACTCGCGGAACGCTTGGCAGCTCAGGAATAGGCTTGGTAACTCGCTAGATCGGCCCTGGTCGGAACTTCCTGCACGGCGCAGCACACCAGAGCGGTCATTCGTCCTAGACGCAGCATCGGTGTCCATGGGCTCGTAGCGGACTTACTGCGGCGCGGCGGATCGACTGTATCCAGTCAGGTTCTCCGGCGACACTTCCTGCCCCACCCGTCGCCGTCCCTCCGGAGAAGGAAGGGAAACCCGCCTGGCGGTCCGGAAATCAATTTCCGGGCGGGAGAAGAAAGTCCCTCTCACACAGAGACGCAAAGGCTGGCGTCTACTGGATCCCGGTCTTGGCGACGCCAAACCGGGATGACAAGGGGCGTGATTTGGTGTGCCGAAGACGCCGGAGCGGACTCTTGCCTGTGGAACGATGCTGGTCAGGCTGCGGCGCCCTTGGCGGTGGCCGCAACCGCCTCAGGCTTGCGGCCGTAGCTCCAGTAGGCGGCGCAGGCGCCTTCCGAGGACACCATGCACGCCCCCATCGGATTGTCCGGTGTGCAGACCGTACCGAACAGCTTGCATTCGGTCGGCTTCTTCACCCCGCGCAGGATGGCCGGACACTCGCAGGATTTGACCTCGCGCGACTCCTTCGGACTGAGGGCAAAGCGCTTTTCGGCATCGAAGGCAGAAAAAGCCTCCCGAATTCTCAAGGCACTGTCTGGAACATAGCCAAGACCGCGCCATTCAAAGGTTCGCCGCAGCTCCAGCACTTCGTCAACCAGCCTCTGCGCCTTGCGATTGCCTTCCCGGGTCACGACGCGGGTGTACTGGTTTTCCACCTTGTGCCGACCTTCATTGATCTGACGGATCAGCATCAATGTCGACTGCATCACGTCGAGCGGTTCAAAGCCGGCAATGACGACCGGCTTCCTGAAGTCCCGCGCCGCCGGTTCATAAGGAGCCCAGCCGATGACCGAGCTGACATGGGAGGGACCCAGGAAACCGTCGATCTTCACCGGTCGCTCGCCCGGTTCCGCCGGCGCGTTGACGATATGGGCGATGGCCGGAGGCGTCAGAACATGATTGCAGAAGACAGAGAAATTCTTCAGCCCCTCCGCCTTTGCCTGCAGGATCGCGACCGCCGTCGGCGGCGTCGTCGTTTCGAAACCGATGGCAAAGAACACCACCTGCCGCTCCGGGTTCTCCCGGGCAATCCGCAGCGCGTCCTGGGTCGAATAGACCATCCGGATATCGGCCCCTTCGGCCTTGGCCCGGATGAGGCTTTTCTGCTTGGTTCCCGGCACGCGCATCATGTCGCCGTAGGTGGTCAGGATCACGTTCGCCTTCAGTGCCAGCTCCACGGCGTCATCGAGACGGCGAACCGGCAAGACGCAGACCGGACAGCCTGGCCCATGGACATACTCCACATTTTCCGGAACCAGGTCCTGCACCCCGTAGCGAAAGATCGCGTGGGTATGACCACCACAGAACTCCATCAGATGATAATGCCGATCCGGATCGGCTTCCTGCCGGATGGCAAGGGCAAGCTTTTCCGCCAGCTGTCCGTCCCGAAATTCCTTGATGTATTTCATGCGTCCGCCCCCGCCACCGGTTCGCCTGCCATATCCTCCAGCTCTTCGGCGAGTACGCCGGCTTCCGCCATCAGCTGCAAGGTGCGTTCGGCTTCCTCTTCGCTAAGCTTGTGCAGGGCATAGCCGACATGGACGAGAACATAGTCGCCGACGGCAACCTCCTCCAGCAGAGCGGTCGAGACCGGTTTGCGGATCCCCTCCAGGGCAACGGTTGCCATGGCGTCGCCGTCAATGGAAACGACCCTGGCGGGAATGGCAAGACACATGAACCGGACCTCCTATTCTGCGGCAAGGCCGCGCGCGTGCGCCACCTGCATCTTCAGGGCACCGTCCAGCCATGTCAGCCAGCCGTTGACGCCCTCGCCCGTGCGGGCCGACACTTGCAGAACCTGGATCTTGCGATTGACCCGCCGCGCGTTCTTGATCGCCGCCCCGACGCAGAAATCCACGTGCGGCAGAAGGTCGGTCTTGTTGAGGATCATCAGATCGGCATTGGCAAAGATATCCGGATATTTCAGCGGCTTGTCCTCGCCTTCCGTCACCGACAGGATCACCACCTTGAAGGCTTCGCCGAGATCGAAGGCCGCCGGGCAAACCAGATTGCCGACATTCTCAATGAAAAGCACTCCGCCTTGGGCAAGCGGCAGCCTTTCCAGGGCGTGGCCAACCATATGCGCATCCAGATGGCAGCCCTTGCCGGTGTTGATCTGAATGGCGGGAGCACCGGTTTCACGGATCCGATCGGCGTCATTCGACGTCTGCTGATCGCCCTCGATGACCGCGGCAGGGGTCTTTCCTGCCATCCGCTTCAAGGTTTCAACGAGCAGCGTTGTCTTGCCAGAGCCGGGGCTGGAGACGAGATTGAGCGCCAGCACACCTTTTGCAGTCAACAAGGCCCGGTTGCGATCTGCATAGGAATTATTCTTGCCCAGAATATCGGTTTCGATCTGGATCAGCCGTGCCTGGCTCATGCCCGGCACAGCCCCACCGGCTTCGCCCTCGCCGAAATGGACATGACAGACATCGTGTGCGCGCGCATGCGCGTCAGAATGCCCATGATCAGGGTCATGGTCTTTTTCATGGAAACCGCTGCATCCGCATACCGTACACATCAAACCACCTCCAGTTCCCGGATCTTCAGTTCTTCACCGCTGACGACCTGCAGGGCTTCGGAACCGCATTCCGGGCAGCAATCGAACCGCGCTTTTACCGGCACGGTCTTGAAACAGGACAGGCACAGCGCTTCGGCTGAAGGCCGGGAAATTTCCAGCACGGCGCCATCCGCCAGCGAGCCCTTCATGACGACGTCAAAGCCGAACTTCAGCGCTTCGGGTTCGACGCAGGACAAAGGCCCGATGTCGACGGCAACCCGCTTCACCCTGGTGAAGCTGTCCTTCGCCGCCTGGTCCTTCAAAATGTCGAGGATGCTCTCGCAAAGGGACATTTCATGCATCGGCAGCCTCCCTCTGGTGAGCCGCTGTTTGCAGCCAGTCCAGAAAGAAAGCCTCGGCTTCCGCCAGATTGGCGGCAGCCCTCGCAGAAAGGCCTTCCTTCACCTCGCCAAACTCATAGCCGGAGATCCCCAGCACGAAGGCCTTCGGCGTAGCGCCGTATAGCGTTTCACACAGCGCCAGTACGGTCTCTGGAACAAGACTGTGACTGCCGAGCACCTCCGGTGCGCCCGGCGCAATTTCCCTGAACGAATATGCCCCTTCTGCGCCAATCTCCGCATCGGCGAAGATCACCACATCATGGCTAGAGACCGCCAGCGCGTGCTCGGCGACAAGCTGGTAATCGGTGTCCACTTCCAACCCCGGCAAGGCGCGCGCGGCAACGGCTTCGGACAAGGCCGGCCCAAGCCCGTCGTCCCCTCGCCCCGGATTGCCGTAGCCGATCAGCAGCATGACGACATCCTCTTTTCAGGCACATAAAACCTTGCCGCACACAAATTCTCTCCATCGTCATCCCGGCCAAGCGCAGCGCGAGCCGGGATCGGGGAGCCACACATCTCTCCGGAATTCATTTCCAGAAAGAGAGTATTCGGCTCTCCGATCCCGGATCTCTGCGTTGCTGCGTCCAGGATGACTGAAGGAGAGGCTGTCATGTCGTTATCCCCCCACGTTCAAACACACTGCGTCTGGCTGTCGACCAGCGCACCGTCCGCATTGAACAATTCCACCTGCAGCGGCATCTGGCCAAGGGCGTGGGTGGCGCAGGAAAGGCACGGGTCGTAGGCGCGGATCGCGACTTCGACATGGTTCAGCATGCCCTCGGTGATCTGCTCCTTGCCGGACAGATGCTTGATCGCGACATCCTTCACCGCCCGGTTCATGCCCTCGTTGTTATGGGTGGTGGAGACGATCAGGTTGCAATAAGTGACCTGGTCATGCTCATCGACCTTGTAATGGTGGATGAGGTTGCCGCGCGGTGCCTCGATCACTCCGATGCCTTCCTCGCGCCGATCGCCCTTGGCAATCAGATCCGTCCCTTGCAGATCCGGGTCGTTCAGCAGCTCCCTGATCTTTTCCACGCAATGCAGAACCTCGATCATGCGCGCCCAGTGATTGGCCAGCGTGGAATTGTTGGGTGTTCCGCTGGTGACGGCTTTCAGATCCTTCAGGGCAGCATTGGCAAGAGGCGTGTCGATGAAGCTTGCCGTATTCATGCGCGCCAGCGGCCCGACCCGGTACCAACCTGCGTCCGGTCCAAGCGACTTGATGAAGGGAAATTTCATGTAGGACCAGGAGCGCACATCCTCGACGATCAGCTCATGATACTTGGTGTAAGGCACCTGATCGAAGATCATGTCACCGGTAGAACTGAGCGCGCGCAGATTGCCGTGATAAAGATCGAGCGCACCGTCGCTCTCGCGTACCAGCGACATGTAGTTGGACGGGAAGGAGCCGAACTCGGCGACCAGGTCCTCATGTTCGAGCGTATAGTCCTGGGCCAGCTTCACCGCATCCAGGGACCATTCGATCATCTGATCCACCGTGGCGAGGAAATGATCCCGCCGTTCGATGGGTAGATTGCGGTTGATGCCGCCCGGAATGGCCCCGGTGCCGTGCACCTTCTTGCCGGCTGTCGCCTCGATGATCTCCTGACCGTATTTGCGCATCAGGATGGCGCGTTTGCCGAGTTCCGGATTTTCCTTGATCACTTCGAAGATGTTGCGCTTTTCCGCAGGCGCACCAAAGCCGAACAGAAGATCGGGCGCCGCCAGATGGAAGAAGTGCAGAACGTGGGACTGCATCACCTGGCCGTAATGCATCAGCCGGCGCATCTTTTCCGCCGTCGGCGTCAATTGGTCGACCCCCGCGATCATGTCCATGGCTTTCGCCGCCGCCAGATGGTGGCTGACCGGGCAGATGCCGCAAAGCCGCTGCACGATCACCGGTACTTCCCACATCAGCCGTCCGCGGATGAAGCGTTCGAAGCCGCGGAATTCGACGATATGCAGCCGGGCTTCATCCACCTCGTTGTCCGCATTGAGATGGATGGTCACTTTGCCGTGCCCTTCCACTCGGGTGACGGGGGAGATTTCAATCAGTCTGGGTTCAGCCATTGCGATCGCCCTCAGTCGAACTTGATCATGTCACGCTCGAAGCCCCGGAACTTGCCGGTCAGCAGCTTGGAAAGCGTGTCGAAAATGATGTCCCCGCTCGGTGCACAGCCCGGGATCTGGTAGTCGATCTCCACCACCTGGGAACAGGGATAGACCTCGTCCAGCAACAAGGGCAGCGCCGGATCGTTGGGCACGTTGTGGGTGGTGTTGCGGATGTATTTGCCGGTGATATAGGCCTCATCCAGACATTCGCGCAGCGGGGCGTCGGAATGCATGATCGCGTTGCGCATGGCCGGCAGGCCGCCCATGATCGCGCATTGACCAAGCGCGATCAGCACATCGCAGTTTCGGCGGAAATCATGCAGCACATGCACGTTCTCCTCGTTGCAGCAGCCGCCTTCGATGATGCCGATGTCGCAGCGCTGGGTGAAGCGCTTCTTGTCGGTGAGCGGCGACCGGTCGACATCGACAAGCTGCATCAGATCGATCAGGCGTTCGTCGATATCCAGGATCGCCATGTGGCAGCCGAAACAGCCGGCAAGAGACGCGGTCGCGATCCTGGCCTTGGGCAGCTCGCTCATTTGCGCTTCTCCTCGATGTCATGACCGATCAGCCCATGATCGAATTCCCGCTCGCCGATGGGAACGGCAAAGCCGACGCGCTTGCGGATGATGCAGCCGACCGGGCAAACCTCGGCCGAAATGGCGTGATCGCTCACCTGCGCATCCGTGTCGGCAAGGTTCTCGCCGTTGACCGCGACCCGCCGGTGAATGCCGCGGCCGACATAGCCGAACACCCCCTTGCCATCGACATCCTGGGAAGCGCGGATGCAGCGCCCGCAGGAAATGCAGCGGTTGGTGTCCAGCGCGATATCGGGATGAGACGCATCCAGCGCCCGGCAGGGTTCGAGATAGGGAAACTTGGTAGCCTCCGTCATATCCAGCCGGTAGGCCATGGCCTGAAGCTCGCAATTGCCGCTGGCTTCGCAGATCGGGCAAAGGTGATTGCCCTCGTGAAACAGCATCTCCACCAGGTCCCGGCGCATCTTGGTCAGATGCGGGGTCTCGTTCTCCACCGCCTGCCCGGGTGCCGCCGGTTGCGTACAGGCCGCCACGCTGCGCCCGCCTGCCTTCACCGTACACACCCGGCAACTGCCCTGGTGGCGCAGGCCTTCGTGGTCGCACAGACGCGGAATATAGACCCCGGCCTCGTCGGCAGCTTCCATGATGGTCTGGCCCGCATAAGCGGTGATCTCCACTCCGTCGATGGTGAAGGTAAAGCCGGTCTCTTTCTTCGTGCCGCTCATTGGGTGAAATCCTTGTCGAAGATATAGGAGCGGCGCTTGGCAATCTTGCGTGCACCATCGATGGCCGACTGGATGTCGAACGTGTCGCGAATGCCGTCCTTGCTCGGCTTGATCACCGCCGAATAGACCAGCGGAAAATTCTTCAAGGTGGTGAGAACCGGATTAGGCGACGTCATGCCGAGGCCGCAGCGGCTGGTTTCGATGATAGTTCCGGAGAGATCCTTGAGGTAGTCGATATCCTCCGGGTTCGCGAGGCCCTTGCGGAACTTCTGGATCGCCTTCTGCAGGAAGACGTTGCCGACCCGGCAGGGCGTGCAATAGCCGCAGCTCTCATGCACGAAGAAGGACATGTAATATTCGACGATCTCCAGAACGTTGCACTCGCCGTTGAAGACAATGATCGCCCCGCCGGTCGCAAGGTCGTCGAAGGTCAGTTTGCGGTGAAAGCTGTCGCGGGCAATCATCGTGCCGCTCGGCCCGCCGACCTGGACGGCAGCCGCATCCTCACCGCCAACCATCGCCAGCAGTTCCCAGACCGTGTGCCCATATGGCAGTTCATAGATGCCAGGGTTCAGGCAATCGCCACAGACGGAGAACAGCTTCGTGCCGTGCGACCCTTCCAGACCCATCGCATTGAACCAGGCCGCCCCCTTGTCGAGAATACGGGCGGCATGACAGAAGGTCTCCACGTTATTGACCACCGTCGGATACCCGAGATACCCCCGATTGACCGGAAACGGCGGCCGCGTCTTGGGTTCGCCCGGCAGGCCCTCACAGGAGCTGATGAGCGCACCTTCCTCACCGCAGATATAGGCGCCCGCGCCGAGCTGCAGGCGGATATCGAAATCGAAGCCCTTCACGCCCAGTATGTCCGTGCCGAGCAGGCCCCGACGGCGCCTTTCCTCCAGCACCTGTTGCAGGAGCTCGCGCAGATAGACATATTCGCCGCGCAGATAAAGAATGCCCTCGCGCGCCCCGACGGCTCTTGCCGCAATCGTCATGCCTTCGATCAGGAGATGCGGCCGTTCGGTCAGGAGAACCCGGTCCTTGAAGGTGCCCGGCTCGCCTTCATCGGCATTGCAGATGACGAAATGCTTTTCAGCGCGCTCGCTGGCGGCAAAACGCCATTTTCGCCCGGTGGTAAAGCCCGCGCCGCCACAGCCGCGCAACCCGCTTTCCTCAATCGCGGATATGATCTGCGTCGGGGTAATTGTGGCCGCCTTGGCAAGTCCGGCGTCTTCCGGCACCGGAGCGAGCAACACCTCGCCTGCGTGGCGGATGTTGTTGTCGACCATATGCAGAGCGCGTTCGGTGGGTGTCAGCGCCTCGAACCGTTCACTGATCAGCTGCTCCGGACGCTGGCCAGCCTTCAGCGCCTGTGCAGCACTGCGCGCCGTCTCCGGCGTCAGTTTCGTCAGGACGATGTCATTGACCATCGCGGCCGGCGCCTGATCGCACATGCCGATGCAAGGGGTGTATTCCAGCGAAAAGGCGCCATCATTGCTGGTCTCGCCCACCTTCACCCCAAGTACCTCTTCAAAGGCACAGGCAACCTCGGACAGGCCGGAAAAACGATCGACGATATCGTCGCACAGCCGGATGGTGATGCGGCCTTTCGGCGTCAATGACAGAAAGGAATAGAAACTGGCAACGCCCTCCACCTCGATCCGGGTGAGACCTGTGGCAGCGGCGATATGGTCCATGGTTGCCGGGGCAATACAGCGGTAGCGATCCTGCACGTCGCGCAGGATATCGAGCATGCGATGCTTGTCGTTGCCGAATTGCGCGCAGATCGCGTCTATCTCTTCGGCGGGAACAGGTTCGGTTCCGCAGATGGCCGTCGAGACCCCGTTTCCGGTCTTGTGCCCGTTTTCCATGGCCCCTCCATTCTGATACCCAAAGCTGACTGCACCCGAGCCGGCACAGAAAATGCGCTGTTCCATCAGCAACCGACTGGCTGGTGTTGCGCCCCGCCCTAAATCGATTTGAAGCCGAACAGGCCTGTCGCGCATAATCGCAACGAGCCGCAACAAACTTGTGAAATTTACCGGCGACCTCACGCTCACAGACTTGTAGGACAACGTCTTTGAGGAAAATCAACTTGCATAAAATCGGAGCAGCCAGTGCCGTCACAGTCTGCCAGCCGGATGCGGTTCCGCACCGGTGCAGATGCGCCTCCGGCAATCACGTGCAGGACAGACTTTTTGGGGTCGACTGGTTTGAAGGGACAGGCAGTGGATACGCCAGTTGCGCAAGCGGCTCCAGCCACAAGCGCGCTTGCGTCGTCTCAGGCGGCTTGGCGCGTGAGGGCTATGTCCCTGCTCCGGACGAATGCCGGCCGGAGCAGCGTTGCGTCACTCAGCGCAGTGGGCGCTGCGCGAAGGTGTTATAAGCCTGCAACTGGCCATTCGAACCGTTTCTGGTTTCCAGCCGTTCCAGGTTGATGATGGCCGACAGCATCAGCCGGTCCTGGCTCCAATCCGCCGGTTTCTGTATCGAAAGAGCCGACAGGAACACCACGGCCACCATGGGCAATACGGCCAGACTGGTTACACCCCAATGCGGGCGAACCCGGTTGGTTTCCAGAAGGGCCTCCACACGGCGGCGGAGTTTTTGGGCCGGCGAGCGGCGCAAGAGCTTTTCCTGCACTTCCAGAAGGGCGACGGCGGCTACACCGACGGACCGATCACGTGCTTCCCTGTCCTGGCGTTTGCGAATTCCCGCCTGGGCAGCCCGCAGCAGGCACATGCAGTAGGACCTCAGGTCCACATGCGCGTTTTCCGCAACCTTCTGATCGCAGGCAAGTTCACGCAGACGCTCGACTTCGGACTTCCACATGTAGAAGAACGGGTTCCAGAAAAACAGCGGCCGCAGCAGCTCCAGTCCGACTTCCCAGGTGACATCGCCCTGACGCAGATGCTGGAACTCGTGCTTGAGAACCAGCTTCAGATCCTCCGGCTCGGCCAGAAGATCGGACGGGATGACCACATAATGGCGCTTCAGGCCGCGTGCCGAGAACGGCACCAATGCGCTGTCGGACAGCAGCAGTTGCACACGGCCGTTGCTCCGCCATTCGTGGCAGGTGGCCAGCACCCGGTGCAGCCGGACGAAACTGACGACGAGTTTCAGGGCGAAATAGCTGAACCCGGCCAGAAGGCCGAGCGCAATTCCCACACCGACGCCATTGGACAGGGTCAGGATCATTTCACTGAGCTGCCCGCGCAAACCCAAAAGGGACTGGAAGTCTTCCGCCGGAATGGCAATGCCACCACGCAGATACTGCGCTACGGCATAATCGGCCAGATTGACGGACAGGGTCCGGGGGACCACTTCCGCCGACAACATGTGCTGGTAGCCCATGACGGCGAAAGGCGTTAGCAGGATCAGCGCGAACAAACCGTTCAGCAGCCCAAGCTGTACGGAAAAATCGACCTTTTTTCCGGAACGGGCCAGCAGAAGTTTGGCGCTCAGCCACACCATTGCGGTGATGGCAAGTGTGATGTTCAGATCGATGTAGATATCAAAAATCTGGTTAAGTAGCGTCATCTGTCCTCCTCCTGTCCAGCAACGCTCTGATTTCCTCCAGATCGTCTCCCGTAAGTTCGTATTCATCGACAAGCCGGGCCACGAGGGACGCAGGTGTGCCGTCGAACAGTTTTTCTGACAGATTTCGGAGAGATCGGGACTGGTAGGTATCCCTGGTCAGCCGAGGGGAATAGATGAATGTCTTGCCTTCTTTGCGGCTGTCCACGAAGCCTTTTTCATCCAGAATCCGCATGATGGTGGCACAGGACGTATAGGCGAGTTTTCTCTCCGGCGGCAGACATGCAAGGATGTCCCGCACGGAACCTTCGCCGAGCTTCCAGAGTTCAGTCATGAACTCCAGTTCGACTTCGGTCAAAAACTCGTTGCTTTTACGCTTTCTCATTACAGTCCTGCACCGATTGCGGAATGGATGTGGCTTACGACATCTATTCTTGCACCAGAATATCGGAAATTACTATGTCTTTAGTCGATGAAGGCGTTCGGGTCTTTTCCCGTCTTTAAGACCTCCCACGGGGACGAAGCGCGCGGAAAATCCGCGCGCCCGGTTGCTCATCAAACCTTCCAGAAACAGAAGACGCCCCACCCGATGCTCAGGGCCAGCGGCCACCAGAGCGGGTTGCCCACCAGGCCAAGCCAGGCCAGGAAGATGTAGGCCGCACCGAGCAGGGTGATGAAGAGGCGGTCGCCACGGGTCGTTTCCAGTCCCAGGATCCCCCTTCGTGCAGCACCGCCCGGAAATTTGAATTCCACAACAGTCAGCACGCCGATTGCGGAGAAGATACCGACAAACAACAGGGCCGTCGGCAAGGTCCATGCCATCCAACCGAGCATCATACCCTCCCCAGGGCGAAGCCCTTGGCTATGTAGTTACGAACAAAATAGATAACGATGGCGCCGGGAATGATCGTCAGGGTCCCGGCGGCCGCCAGCAGACCCAGTTCGTAACCGGCGGAGGAAGCGGTTCGGGTCATCACGGCAGCAATGGGTTTCGCCTCGACGGCGGTCAGTGTCTTGGACAGCAGCATTTCCACCCAGGAGAACATGAAGCAGAAGAAGGCAGCCACCCCGACGCCGGACTTGATGGCCGGCAGGAAGATCGTCATGAAGAAACGCGGGAAGGAATAGCCGTCCACATAGGCGGTTTCGTCCAGTTCCTTGGGCACCCCGCTCATGAACCCTTCCAGGATCCAGACCGCCAGCGGCACGTTGAACAGGCAGTGCGCCAGGGCAACCGCCAGATGCGTGTCGAACAGGCCGACGGCGGAATAAAGCTGGAAGAACGGCAGCGCGAAGACGGCGGCCGGTGCCATGCGGTTGGTCAGCAGCCAGAAGAACAGGTGCTTGTCGCCCACGAAGGAGTAGCGGGAGAACGCATAGGCTGCCGGCAACGCAACGGTGATCGAAATGACCGAATTGATGGTCACATAGATGATCGAGTTGATGTAGCCCCAATACCACGTCGGATCGGTGAAGATGTCGATGTAGTTGGCAAAGGTCCAGGTCTGCGGGAACAGGGTGAACCCGGACAGGATCTCGTTGGTGGTCTTGAAGCTCATCGCGACGAGCCAGTAGATCGGCAACATCAGGAAGAGGATATAGATCACGGGAACCAGGCTTTTCAGGCGCATGACGGTTCTCCTTAGGACTTGTTATCGTTCATCGTCATCAGCGTGTAGAACAGCCAGGAGGCGAACAACGTGATGGCGAAGTAGATGAGGGACATGGCGGCTGCCGGTCCAAGGTCGAACTGACCGAGGGCGATCTTCACAAGGTCGATCGAGAGCAGTGTCGTGGAGTTGCCCGGACCGCCGCCCGTCAACACGAAAGGCTCGGTGTAGATGTTGAAGCTGTCCATGAAGCGCAGCAGCACGGCAATCGTCAGCACCGTTTTCATCTTCGGCAGCTGGATGAACCGGAATACCGCCCAGCGGGACGCCCCGTCGATTTCCGCCGCCTGATAGTAGGCGTTCGGGATCGAGACCAGGCCGGCATAAGCCAGAAGCACCACCAGTGACGTCCAGTGCCAGACATCCATGACGATGATCGTCACCCAGGCTGCAATCGGGTTCTGGGTCATGTCGTAGGAGATGCCCAGGGTGTGGTTCAGGAAGTAACCGAGCAGACCGATGTCCGGCAGGGTGAAGATGTTCCACATCGCGCCGACCACGTTCCACGGGATCAGCATCGGCAAGGCCATGGTCACCAGGCAGAACGGCACCCAGAAACCCTTCTTGGGCATGGACAGCGCAATCGCCACGCCGAGCGGCACCTCGATGATCAGGATCAGAAAGGTGAACAGGAACTGCCGGCCGAGCGCATTGTGGAAACGCTCCGAGCGAAGCACCTGCTCGAACCAGTCCAGCCCCTGCCAGAAGAACAGATTGTCGCCGAAGGTTTCCTGAACGGAATAGTTCACCACGGTCATCATCGGGATGAGCGCGTTGAAGGCGACAAGAAGAAGCACCGGGGTCACGAAGAACCAGGCGCGTTGATTTTGCGTTTTCATCGGGCCCCTCCCTCGGGCTGGCTCGCCAGCCAGCCGTCCTTGTAGAGACGCGTCTGGGATTGTTTGAAGTCGAGCATCACGTCGTCTCCGGCGTTGGGCGCTTCGCCCTCCAGAATGGCGTTGATGCGCATGTCGTGCGCGACGGCCTCGACCACCTTGTGGCGGCCGATGTCGGCAACCTTGCGAACCTTCGCCGCAATGCCTGCGCCGCTGGCGGACACATTGACGAATTCGGGCCGAACGCCGATCTGGGCTGCGCCATCGCCGGCACTGGCCACCGGTCCTTCCAGCGCGACCCTTTCGCCGCGGAAGAAGGCCGCTCCGTTCTGGACCTCGCACGGCAGGACGTTCATGCCCGGAGAGCCGATGAAGTGACCGACGAAAGTGTGGGCGGGACGCTCGAATAGGTCCACGGGCGTGCCGATCTGCACAACCTCGCCGTCCTGCATCACCACCACCTGATCGGCGAAGGTCAGCGCTTCGGTCTGGTCGTGGGTCACATAGATCATGGTTGCCTTGACCCGCTGATGAAGCTCTTTCAGCTTGGACCGCAGCTTCCATTTCAGATGCGGATCGATCACCGTCAGCGGTTCGTCGAACATCACCACGTTGACGTCCTCACGGATGAGGCCGCGGCCCATGGAGATCTTCTGTTTGTTGTCCGGCGAAAGATTTGCCGCCCGGACCTTGAGCATGTCGGTGACTTCCAGCATTTCGGCGATCGCGGCGACCCGGCGCTTGACCGTATCCTCGTCGCGCCCCCGGTTTCTCAGCGGAAAGGCCAGATTGTCGTAGACGGTCATCGTGTCGTAGATGACCGGAAACTGGAACACCTGCGCGATGTTACGCTTTGCCGGCGGCAGGGCCGTGACATCCTGATCGTTGAACAGGATCTTGCCTTCCGACGGCACCAGCAGGCCGGAAATGATATTCAGCAGCGTGGACTTGCCACAACCCGACGGGCCAAGAAGGGCATAGGCCCCGCCGTCGTCCCAGGTCAGGTCTATCTTCTTCAGGGCGTAATCTGCGTCGCTGGCCGGGTTCGGCTGATAGCTGTGGCGCAGATTGGAGAGTTTGATTTGTGCCATGATGTCCTCTCCTCAGGCGGCCAGCTGGCCGTCAGGCGCAAAGAAGAAACAATGGCTCGGATCCAGGTAGAAGCTGTGGACCTCGCCGACGGAATAGGGATGGACACCGGGTGACAGCGAAACCCAGGCATTGCCGTCCATGTCGAAATGCGCGCTGCTTTCCGATCCACTGAGCTCGGTTACCAGAACGTGGCCGTCGAGCTTCACCGTGTGATGCGCACTTTCCACCGGCATGACATGGTGGGGCCTTATCGCCAGAGTGTATGTGCCGTCCTGAAGCCCAGAAGCGGCGCCTGTCACCTGCCAGCGCGTGACGTCGTTGAGCATGACCATGTCACCCTGCTTCGTCACGGAGGCGACGTTGATCGGTGGATTGGAGAAAACCTTGGCCGCATCCAGATCTTTCGGTTTGCGATAGATGTCCGCGGTCGGGCCGAACTGCACCACGTTGCCATCGGTCATCAGGGCCGTGTGCCCGCCCAGAAGCAGGGCTTCCTCAGGTTCGGACGTTGCGTAGACGACGACCGCGCCGCGGCCTGCGAAAAGCTCGGGAAGCTGGTCGCGCAGTTCCTCGCGCAGCTTGTAGTCGAGGTTGGCAAGCGGTTCGTCGAGAAACACCGCATCACTTTCCTTGACGATGGCGCGCGCCAGCGCGGTGCGCTGCTGCTGGCCGCCGGAAAGTTCATGCGGATTGCGCTTGAGATAAGGCTTCAGCTTCATCAGCTGGGCCGCTTCTTCCACCCGACCCTCGATTTCCGACTTGGCAACGCCCGCGACTTTCAGCGGCGAGGCAATGTTGTCGAAAACTGACATATGCGGGTAGTTGACGAAAAACTGATGCACCAGGCTGATGTTGCGCTTTTGCGCGGACAGACGCGACACATCCTTGCCGTTGAGCACGATCTGCCCGCTGGCCAGACTGTCGAGACCAGCCATCAGCTTGATCAGCGAGGTCTTGCCCGAGCCGGTTTCTCCAAGCAAAACATTGAAGTGACCGGGATGCAGCGTCAGGCTCGTTTCCTTGACATGGGTGATGCCCGCAACGCGCTTGCTGACGTTCTTGAGTTCTAGAGACATTTATTCTCGCCCGCGTCCGGACAGGTTCAAGTGGCGAAACATCGATTTCGCGCCCTGTCGCTTCGGATCGGTGGTGGACCGGGGAAACGCCCCGGTCCGGTTTGTCGGGTGATGAGTGCCCGGGCACCGTATTCTGCCTGGCAGAAACAATGCCCGTGCACGTCGCGCCGGGGTTTACTTTTCAGCCCAGCGAGCA
Source organism: Stappia sp. BW2 (assembly GCF_008107695.1). Classification (GTDB taxonomy): domain Bacteria; phylum Pseudomonadota; class Alphaproteobacteria; order Rhizobiales; family Stappiaceae; genus Roseibium. The sequence continues at coordinate 70,969 of NZ_VIRG01000053.1, forward strand.
ACCAGCTCGTCGTAGTTCACGGTCTGGCCCTGGGGCTTCTCGTTTTCGAGCTTGGCTTTCGGTGCGCCCGGCTTGTCGAGCCATACCTGCGGGTCGGACTCTTCGTTCAGACGCGGGCCGCATCCGCCGTAGACATTGGCACGCTCGTCAGCCTGCTGCATGCGGGCCATGACGATGTCCATTTCCTCGGCCAGACGGTCCATTGCTTCCTGCGGCGTGAAGGCGCCGGAGTTCACGTCACCGATCTGCTGCCACCAGATCTGGGCCAGCTTCGGATAGTCCGGAACGTTGATGCCGGTCGGGGACCAGGCAACACGGTCGGGCGAGCGATAGAACTCGACCAGGCCGCCAAGCTTCGGAGCACGCTCGGTAAAGGACTCGTGACGGACGGTACTGTCGCGGATGAAGGTGAGACCGACATGGCTCTTCTTCACGTCAACCGTCTTGGAAACCACAAACTGGGCATAGAGCCAGGCAGCTTTCGCACGGTCCGCCGGAGTGGAGTTCAGGATGGTCCAGGACCCCACGTCCTGGTAGCCGACCTTCTGGCCTTCTTCCCAGTAGGGACCATGGGGGCTCGGTGCCATGCGCCACAGCGGCGTGCCTTCGTCGTCAACCGTGTTGTTGCCTTCGGACTTCGGCTTAACCATGTCCGCGGTGAACGCGGTGTACCAGAAAATCTGCTGGGCAACGTTGCCCTGGCTCAGAGCCGGCAGGGACTGGTAGAAGTCGAAGCTGGCAGCCCCTGGAGGCGCATAATTGCGCAGCCATTCGTCCCACTTGCGGATGGCGTAGACGGCCGCCGGGCCGTTTGCAGCACCGCCGCGGGAAACCGAAGCGCCAACCGGGTTACAGGTGCCGGCTTCCATGCGGATGCCCCACTCGTCAACCGGAATGCCGTTCGGCTCGCCCTTGTCGCCCGCGCCCGCCATGGACAGCCAGGCATCGGTCATGCGCCAGCCGAGATCCGGCGCGCGCTTGCCGTAGTCCATGTGACCATAAATCTGAACGCCGTCGACTTCCTTGACGTCCTTGGTGAAGAACTCCGCAATATCCTCATATGCGGACCAGTTCACCGGCACACCGAGGTCGTAGCCGTATTTGTCCTTGAAGGCCTTCTTCAGGTCTTCGCGGTCGAACCAGTCCTTGCGGAACCAATAAAGGTTCGCGAACTGCTGGTCGGGCAACTGATAAAGATCGCCGTCCGGACCGGTCGTGAACTGGGTGCCCATGAAGTCTTCCAGGTCGAGACCCGGGTTGGTGACATCCTTGGCATCGCCGCTCATCCAGTCGGTCAGATTGTAGGCAAGCTGCAGACGGGAATGGGTGCCGATCAGGTCGGAGTCGTTGACATAGGCGTCATAGAGGTTCCGGCCGGTCTGCATCTGGGTCTGCACGGCCTGCACCACTTCCCCTTCGCCGAGGATCTGGTGATTGACCTTGATACCGGTGATTTCTTCGAAGGCCTTGGTCAGAACTTCCGACTCGTAGGAGTGCGTCGGAATGCCTTCGGACAGGACGTTGATTTCCATGCCGTTGAACGGTTCGGCCGCCTTGATGAACCACTGCATCTCTGCAAGCTGCTCGTCTTTGGACAGAACGGATGGCTGGAATTCCTGGTCGATCCACTTTTGCGCCGCTGCTTCATCGGCAAAAGCGGACCCTGCCCCCGCAAGCACAGCACCAGCTGCGACTGCGGTGAGTAGATACTTACGCATCTGCATCTCCTCCCGTGAGATAATATACGCCGTCGTTATCCGGCTCGGGATAGAAGGTCACAGCATTGCCATGTTGTCAAACTAAATTTTTAGTAGATAGATCAGCCTCCAAAATACAGAGGCAATATCTTGTTTTTAAAGGCTTTTCATAGCCTGAACGCTTATCCGAATGCGATCCGAAAACCCGGCCGCCTGTCGAGCGCTGCCCACAGTGTGGCACAAATTAGACATTGGATGTAGCACGAATTCGGGTTTCGAGTCTTTCATATTCTTCCGCGCAAAGCTTCCATTGACATTCGTTTTGCATCGCAAAACGAAATATGAATAAATGTTTCGCACTGCGGCACAGTGTGATCGGCCAACAGTCGACGCTGCGTCACGTCCGGCAATGGAGCCCGGCCGAACTCCGATGACCGGTACCCTGGGGTGGTCGCAAGGCGCTTTGCCTGGACCGGCGGACTGGATCAAGGGACCGGGCGCAGAAAGTTTCCTGCGTTGACGCGACAACCTCAAAGGCTATGTCACATGGCGGATGATCCACCAGTGCCTGACCGGTCTTCAAGAGAAGGATGACAGCAGCCAATGACCACTTTTCCAACCGATGCACCGGTGCTGGTAACAGGGGCCACAGGGTATGTCGCCGGCTGGCTGGTGAAGGAACTGCTCGACGCAGGAAGAACGGTCCATGCTGCTGTCCGCGACCCGGATGACACGAGAAAGACCGCCCACCTTCAGGACGTTGCCGCCACATCGCCCGGCACCTTGCGCTTCTTCAAGGCCGACCTGCTGAACGAAGGCTCCTATGCCGAGGCAATGGCAGGCTGCGCGACCGTCTTCCACACCGCCTCTCCCTTCACCGTTTCGGTCAGGGACCCGCAAAGGGAACTGATCGACCCGGCCGTGAAAGGCACACGGAACGTTCTGGAGGAAGCCGCACGGACACCTGATGTCAAACGTGTTGTCGTCACCAGTTCCTGCGCAGCCATTTACACCGATGCGATCGATTGTGCGAAAGCGCCCGGCGGCGTTCTGACGGAAGATATCTGGAACACTACGGCCTCCCTCGATTACCAGCCCTACAGCTATTCCAAGACGCTTGCGGAGAAAGAAGCCTGGAAGATTGCCGGCGCTCAGGACCGTTTCAAACTGGTCACCGTCAATCCCTCACTGGTGATCGGCCCTGCCCTTAACGACAGACCGACCTCGGAAAGCTTCAACATCGTCCGCCAGATGGGCGATGGCACCATGAAGCGCGGCGCGCCGAAGTTGGGTCTTGGAGTCGTGGATGTGCGTGACCTGGCCAGGGCCCACATGGAAGCAGGCTTCAGAAAAGATGCCGACGGCCGTCACATTATCTCCGGCCACAACACCAACATTCTGGAACTCGGCAAGGCCCTGATCGAAAAATACGGCGACCGCTACCCGGTGCCGCGCCAGTCTCTGCCGAAGTGGATCGTCTGGCTGGTCGGGCCGATTGTCGGCGATATTTCCCGGAAATTCGTCACCAACAACGTCGACGTGAAATGGCGTGCCGACAATTCCAAAAGCAAGCGCGCCCTGGGTGTTACCTACCGGCCGATGAAAACGTCCATGGAAGAGATGTTCCAGCAGATGATTGACGCCGGGGCGTTCGGAAAGTAGCTCGCTTCAAATCACGCCCTCTCCGTTCGCTGAGGTCACGGCATGGATTGCAGGGTCAAGGTGCGGATTACAGCCCCCGTGATTCCGGCGAAACGTGAGCCGGGACCGGGGAGCCCCAGGGTTTCAAAAAACAAAAGGCGCGGCCGGTAGCCGCGCCTTTCCCGATGAGGAAAACCCGAAGCAGGTCTTACATCTTGCACTCGTCCGAATAGGCATCGCCGTGATCGGTCAGGGCCGTTCCGACAATCTTGTTGGTGTAGACGTCGCCTTCCTTGATCACCTCACGGACATAGATGTCCTGGATCGGGTGATGGTTCGGGCCGAAGCTGAACTTGCCGCGCACGGACGGGAAGTCCGCAGCCTCAAGAGCTGCGCGGAACGCGTCCGCGTCCGTCACATCCGCCTTGGCCATGGCCGACAGCAACAGGTTGGCCGTGTCGAAGCCCTGAGCCGCATAGAGCGACGGCAGGCGGCCGTATTCGGCTTTAAAGCTATCCACGAAAGCCTTGTTGGCATCGTTGTCGATGTCCTTGCTCCACTGGCTGGTGTTCTTCACCCCCAGCGCCGCATCGCCAACCGCCTGCAAGATGCCCTGATCGAACGAGAAAGCCGGACCGACGACAGGAAGATCGATGCCGCTGTCGGCATATTGCTTCAGGAAGGAGATCCCCATGCCGCCCGGCAGGAAGAAGAACACGCTGTCGACGCCCGACGAGCGGATCTGGGCCAACTCGGCCGCATAGTCGGTCTGGCCCAGCTTGGTGTAGATCTCGCCCGCCAGTTCGCCGCCATAATAGCGTTTGAAGCCGGTGAGCGAATCCTTGCCGGCCGGATAGTTCGGCGCAAGGATAAAGGTCTTCTTGAAACCGGCTTCCTTGGCGTAGGCACCAGCGGCTTCATGCAGGTTGTCGTTCTGATAGGCGACGCTGAAATAGTTCGGGTTGCAGCCTTTGCCGGCCAGTGCGGACGGACCGGCGTTCGGCGACAGGTAGAACTTGCCCTGAGCGGTCACCGACGGCACGACGGCCATGGCCAGGTTCGACCAGATGATACCGGTCAGGACGTCGACCTTGTCCGACTGGATCATCTTGTCGGCAAGCTGAACCGCGACGTCCGGTTTGCGCTGGTCATCCTCGACGATCACCTCAAGGTCCTTGTTGCCGGCCTGTTTGACCGCCAGCATGAAGCCGTCGCGCGCATCGATGCCTAGGCCCGCACCGCCGCCCGACAGCGTCGTGATCATGCCGACCTTCACGGGCTCGGCCTGCGCGGCTCCAGCCAGAAGGGCCACAAGGCTGGCGGCCGCAGCAAATTGTTTTAACATGGGAAATCCCCTCTCTTAAGTCCCTTGAGCCCACTTGCGGGGCTCTTGAAACCACACTCTATCGGCACAATCGCGGATGGCAAACATGCAATTCGTCTGGGAGTGACGAGGGGCCGCCTGTGTCAAAGAGCCGTGCGCACGTGCCAGAGTTCGGGGAAGAGTTCCACTTCCAGCATGCGCTTCAGATAGGTCACCCCGCCGGTGCCGCCGGTGCCACGCTTGAAGCCGATCACCCGTTCCACGGTGGTGACATGGTTGAAGCGCCAGCGGCGGAAATAGTCTTCCAGATCAACCAGTTTTTCGCCGACCTCATAAAGCGCCCAATGAGCCGCCGGATCCCGGTAGACCTTTTGCCACAAGGCCATGATCTCGGGGACTTCCCGGTGCGGGGCAGAGGAAGGTTCGGCGATGGCATCCTCCGGCACATCCAGACCCTGACGGCGGGCAAAGGCAAGCACGACCTGATAAAGGCTCGGCCGTGCCAGTTCCGCATTCAGCAGGGTAACGCCTTGCGGATCGTGTTCATGCGGGCGGATCATCGCCGTGTTCCGGTTGCCCAGCGCGTATTCGATCAGCCGGTATTGCAGCGACTGGAAACCGGAGGACATGCCAAGCGCATCGCGGAACTGCGTGTAGTCGCTGGGCGTCATTGTCCGCAGAACGTCCCACGCGGAATTCAGCTGCTCCATGATGCGGCTGACCCGGGCAAGCAGTTTCATCGCCTGCGGCATGTGATCGTCTTCTATGGCCTCGCGAGCGGCATTCAGCTCATGCAGCATGAGCTTCATCCAGAGTTCCGAGGTCTGATGCTGAATGATGAAAAGCAGTTCGTCGGATGCATCCGACAAAGGCGCCTGAGCGTTCAATATCTGTGTCAGGCCCAGATAATCGCCATAGGACATCTTGTCCGCAAAGCGCATCTCGGCGCCTTCGGTTTCCGGATTATAGGCTTTTTCCGGCTCGACTTTATCGTTCATGGTTCTCCCCGCTGGTCTCTTCGAACGACCGATTGAAGGCATCTATAGCCTCGACATGGCAGAGTTGGATAGAAGAGATATCCAGCAGGCATGACAAAACGGGTGAGCAACCGCTGCGTCCGATCAGGGCATTCTCAACCGTCGGCGGCTTCCAGAATGGCGGCTGCGGAGAAGTCATAGTGGCTGCGTTTGGATATCGATTTGCTGAAGCTCGAAAAATCTATCTTCTCCCAGTTCCCGTTCCCGAGCCGGCTGAGGTAAGTGTCCACATTCCGCGAAGTGATGGGCGACATCCTGAACAGCACATCGACGGAAAATTCGCTCTGGATGCGTCTGAAATAGTGGTCCCGCAGCACAACAATCGCCCAGCCCCCTGAAAAAAAGTGCCCGCCATGGGTCATGGTCATGTCCCCCGATTTCACCGCCTCCATACCCCGGTTGGACCAGTTGAGCCCCGCAAACAGAATGTCCTTGCCGACAAGCAATCCGGCATCGGCAGCTGCCCGTTTTGCACCGAGGGCGATGTCGTCGTTCGCCCCCCACACCACATCGATGCGCGTCCGGTCCAGGACGTCACGCGTGCGCACGAAAGCAAGTTCCTCGTTCCAATTGACCGGAATGGCATGCAACAGTTTGACATCGCTGTTGTCCGCGACAGCGCGCATCATGCCGAGTTCGCGCCGCAGGGCCCCTGATGTTGTCGTGTCGCCCGTCAGGGCGAGCAGCCGGATCTCCTTTGCCTGCGGATGAAGCTTCCGCGCCTCGGCAAACAACGACTGCGCCATTTCGTAACCGGCCGCTTCATTGTCCGGAACGATCGAGGCAATGATGCCACGAAGATCGATATTCCGGCGTTCGAGTTCGCCCGTTTGTTGCGGCGTCAGCTTGTTCAGCAGAAACAGAACCTTGCTGGGCAGGCCTGCCAGCTGCTGCATCAGCCTGGCTGCCGACTGGCCCTCGTTGACCAGGATGAAATAGTCGGGAAGATCTCCCTGGCTCAGACGCTGGCTGAGAAGTTCTTCCATGCCATAGGGGCGCCTGTTTGCGTTGAGGATTTCCAGGTCGACATTCAGATCGGCTGCGGCAGCAAACATCGTTTTGGACACTTCGCCCCAAAAGCCCGTTTCACCACCCGGATTGATGAAGGTCACGCGAAAGTCCGCCGCCTGAACCACACTGGCAGCAATCCAGAACCAAACCAGATACAGCAGTCTGACGAACATATTTATCCTTCGCACTCAAACGAGGGCTGGAACAGCTTCGGGTTCATAATAGCCACCACACACATTCTGAAGACACGGCAAGCACTTGCATGCATTTCAAGCATTCAACACCCAGGATTTTCGGGAGCCGGACTTTAAGACAGCCTGCGAGCGAGCCGACTATGGCAGAACTGCTGTCACCAGGTCATTTACATCGAGCGGGCACCTTGATCCGATTTTCTTAATCAAAGCAAAATCTGCCCTGAAAAAGCGTCCTTCAAAACCGGCGACACCGGAAGGAGTGCATCGTGCATAACGAACGCCGACCGGTTGAACGGGGTTTCGTCGGAAGGTTTGCCTCAGCGTCAGCCGTACCATCTTCAAAAGACGCTTCGGATCGTTAGCAAGGCAAAACTGCCTACAGAAAGACGTGGTTATACGTTTGATTTTGTGAAAATCTGATATCCGCGCCTTGAAACGGACACTACCGGGACCCTGTTAATGTCAATTCGTGCAAGCATTTATCATCTGACGCATTACCGATACGACCGCCCAGTTACGCTAAGCCCGCAGATCATACGCCTGCGGCCGGCTCCACACAGCCGCACCCGGGTCCTCTCCCACTCGCTGAAGGTTTCGCCAGAAGGGCACTTCGTCAATCATCAGCAGGACCCGTACGGCAACTGGCTGTCCCGCTTCGTGTTTCCCGAGCCTGTGCGCGAATTCAAGATCGAAGTGGATCTGGTCGCCGACATGGCCGTCTACAATCCCTTCGATTTCTTCATCGAGGAAAGCGCCGAGGAATGGCCCTTCGACTATCCGCCTGAACTTCGTGAAGATCTCCAGATCTACCGGAAGCTCGACCCGACCGGCCCGCACCTGACCGCATTCCTGGAAACGGTGCCGAAGGATCGCCAGAGAACTGTCGACTTTATCGTCGGCCTGAATGCCAAAGTCTCCCAGACCGTCAACTATGTCATCCGGATGGAACCCGGGGTCCAGACGCCGGAAGAAACATTCGAAAAAGGCACCGGGTCCTGCCGCGATTCCACCTGGCTGCTGGTGCAGGCTCTGCGTCATCTCGGTTTTGCTGCCAGGTTTGTTTCCGGCTACCTCATCCAGCTGAAACCGGATCTGGAAGCGCTCGATGGCCCTTCCGGCACCGACCACGACTTCACCGATCTGCACGCCTGGGCCGAGGTTTACCTGCCCGGCGCCGGCTGGATCGGGCTGGACCCCACGTCCGGGCTGCTGGCGGGGGAAAGCCACATTCCGCTGGCCGCAACACCTCATTACGTCAACGCCGCACCGATTGTCGGCATGGCGAGCAAGGCGGAGGTCGACTTTGCCTTCGACATGAAGGTCTCCCGCGTTGCCGAACACCCGCGTATCACCAAGCCTTTCTCGGATGATGCCTGGTCGGCGCTCAATCAGCTCGGGGCCAAGGTCGACCGTATCCTGGCGCAGGAAGATGTCCGGCTGACCATGGGCGGAGAGCCCACGTTCGTCTCAATTGACGATTTCGAAGCCGACGAATGGAACACCGATGCCGTTGGCCCCACCAAACGTCAGAAGGCGGACACGCTGATCCGCCGCCTGCGCGAGCGCTTCGCCCCGGGCGGTTTTCTGCACTACGGCCAGGGTAAGTGGTATCCGGGGGAAACCCTGCCTCGATGGACGTTCTCGCTCTATTGGCGCCGGGACGAAAAACCCATCTGGAAAGACCCGGATCTGATTGCGGAAGAAGGCCAGGAGACCGGCGCGAACGCCGAAAAGGCCGAAGCCCTGTTGCAGGAGATCGCGACAAAGCTGGAAATCGACCCGGACTTCGTCGTGCCGGCCTATGAGGACCCGGCGGTCTGGCTGGTAAAGGAAGCCAACCTGCCGGAAAACGTCACCCCGGAAAATTCCAAGCTGGAGGATGCCGAAGCACGGCATCGTATTTCGCGCGTCTTCGACCGCGGACTGACCGCACCTGCCGGCCACGTACTGCCGATCCAGCGCTGGCAGTCGAAAGCCGGTGGCCATCGCTGGCGGTCCGAGCAATGGAAGTTACGCCGCAACGCCCTGTTCCTGGTTCCCGGAGACAGCCCGGTCGGTTACCGCCTGCCGCTGGAGTCCCTGCCTTACGTCCCACCGGCGCAATATCCCTATACCAACATCGCCGACCCCACCGTGCCGCGAGATCCCTTGCCGGAATTCCCCGCAGGCCCGCGTGCCGAACGCGAACAGAGCATTGCACGTTTCACGGCGGGCGAAGCTCAGCAGGACAGGCGCGAACAAACCCTGCCGGATGCCGAAATCGGCGATTCCGCCGTCAGGACAGCCTTGTCGGTTGAGGCGCGTGACGGCCGTCTGTGTGTATTCATGCCGCCGGTGGAACGCATAGAGGACTATCTGGAGCTGGTGGCGGTGGCGGAGTCCGCCGCTGCAGATCTGAATCTGCCGGTCCATATCGAGGGGTATCCGCCACCAACGGATCCCCGCATGAATGTCATCCGTGTCGCGCCGGATCCCGGCGTGATCGAGGTCAACATCCACCCGGCCTCGAACTGGCAGGAATGTGTTGCCATCACCGAAGGTGTCTACGAGGAAGCCCGGCAGACACGGCTCGGCGCCGACAAGTTCATGATCGACGGCAAGCACACCGGCACCGGCGGCGGCAACCATGTGGTGGTTGGCGGCGCGACACCGCTCGACAGCCCTTTCCTGCGCCGGCCGGACCTGCTGCGCAGCCTGATCCTGCACTGGCAGCGTCATCCCAGCCTGTCCTACCTGTTCTCGGGCCTGTTCATCGGCCCCACCTCGCAGGCCCCGCGTGTGGATGAGGCCCGGCACGACGGCCTTTACGAGCTTGAAGTTGCCCTGGCTCAGATCCACCGTCCCGACGAAGGCCCGACACCCTTCCCCTGGCTGGTCGACAGGTTGCTGCGCAACCTGCTGGTCGATGTCACCGGCAACACGCACCGGGCGGAAATCTGCATCGACAAGCTTTACTCCCCCGATGGCCCGACCGGGCGGCTGGGTCTGGTTGAGTTCCGCGGTTTTGAAATGCCGCCGGATCCGCGCATGAGCCTTGCCCAGCAGCTATTGCTGAGGGCCCTCATCGCGCGCCTGTGGCAGCAGCCGCTGTCCGGCAACCTGACACGCTGGGGCACGGCCCTGCACGACCGCTTCATGCTGCCGCATTACGTGTGGACGGATTTCCTGGATGTTCTGGGCGATCTGGAGCATCACGGATTTTCGATGCGCCCCGACTGGTTCGAGGCCCAGGCCGAATTCCGCTTCCCCTTCTGCGGTGAACTTGAGGTCGACGGCGTCCATCTGGAACTGCGCCAGGCGCTGGAACCCTGGCACGTCCTCGGTGAAACCGGCGCCATCGGCGGCACCGTGCGCTATACCGACAGCTCCACCGAACGGCTGCAGGTCAAGCTTACCACCAGCGATCCGGACCGTTATGCCGTCACCTGCAACCGCCGCACATTGCCGCTGAGGAAAACCGAGACCAACGGCGTCTCTGTTGCCGGTGTTCGCTACAAGGCCTGGCAGCCAGCCATGGCGCTGCATCCGGTGCATCCTGTGGACGCCCCGCTTACCTTCGATATTTTCGACCGGTGGAGCGGCCGGGCGCTCGGTGGCTGCGTCTATCATGTTGCCCATCCGGGCGGACGGAACTATGAAACGTTTCCCGTCAACGGGAATGAGGCAGAGGCCCGCCGCCTTGCCCGGTTCGAGCCCCACGGCCACACGCCCGGGCTCTATATGCCGGGGCTGGAACGGCCGCATCCGGAGTTTCCGTTGACGTTGGACCTGCGCAGACCGCAGAATGTCTGACGGACCGGCAGGCCCGCCGATTGGAAACGACGTATGAGCTTGGACGAAAACGCAGAACCCGGAGCACTTCGCTACGGCCTCTTGAAGGCCTATCGTCCTTTTCCGGATGTCTCGGACGAGCTGCTGTTTCCTGACGGGCGGGTCAGACCGGTCTGGCGACCGTTTCTCGATCACCTGAGCGCATTGACGGCGGATGAGATCGCCGAGCGGTTTGCACGCGGCAATCAGTATCTGAACGATGCCGGTGTCTATTTCCGTCAGTACGGGCAGGACGGGGCCAACGAACGGGAATGGCCGCTAAGCCACATTCCGGTGATCATCAGCCAGGACGACTGGCAGGTGATCACGGACGGTCTGACGCAACGTGCTGAACTGCTGGAGCAGGTTGTCGCCGACCTCTACGGCGACAACAGCCTGGTGGCGAACGGTTACCTGCCCGCAAGCCTGATTGCCCAAAGCTCCGAATGGCAACGTCCGCTCGTCGGCATCAAACCGAAGTCCGGGCACTTTCTGCATTTCCTGTCCTTTGAGATCGGCCGCGGGCCCGACGGCACCTGGTGGGTTCTGTCCGACCGGGCCCAGGCGCCCTCCGGCGCCGGTTTTGCGCTGGAAAACAGGGTTGCTACCGGGCGCGTCTTCAACGAGTTCTTTGCCCGTGCGAACGTTCACCGGCTGGCCGGGTTTTTCCGGCGGTTCCGCGATCATCTGGTGGAACTGCGCGGAGAGAGCGAAAGCCGCGTTTCCATCCTGACCCCAGGACCCTTGAACGACACCTATTTCGAGCATGCCTATATCGCCCGTTATCTCGGCTTCATGCTGCTGGAAGGCGAGGACCTGACGGTTGAGAACGGCAAGCTGATGGTTCGCACGGTGGCCGGCCTGAAGCCTGTCAGTGTTCTCTGGCGGCGCCTCGATGCCGGCTGGGCCGATCCGGTCGAACTGAACGAAACCTCACAGATCGGAACACCCGGCCTTGTTCAGGCCGTGCGCAGCGGTGCCGTGACCATGATCAACGCGCTCGGGACCGGCGTCCTGGAAACACGGGCGCTGCTGGCCTTCCTGCCGCGTATCAGCGAGCATCTGCTTGGCGAACCGCTGAAACTGCCGAATGTCGCGACCTGGTGGTGCGGGGAAGAGGCAACCAGAGCCTATGTGAAGGAACACGCGGAAAGCATGATGTTCAGCCCCGCGCTGTCGACCGCTCTGCCCTTCACCTCCTCCAAGACCGATTTTATCGGCAAGGATTTCAGCAAGTTCCACAAGGGCATTCTGGAATCCTGGATCGACAGCAAGAGCGACAAGCTCGTGGGACAGGAAGCCGTAACCCTGTCGTCATCGCCGGCCTACGACAATGGTCTTCTGGTTCCCCGGCCGATGAGCCTCCGGGTTTTCCTGGCCCGGACGGCCAACGGCTGGGAAGTGATGGCAGGCGGTTTTGCCCGGATCGGGCGGACGGAAGATGCCAGCGCCATAGCCATGCAGTCCGGTGGATCCGCCGCCGATGTCTGGATCGTTGGTGGCCAGAAGCAGCACAAGGAAACCCTGCTTCATCAGACGGAATCGCCGTTCTTCAAATCGCAGCCAGGTACCCTGCCCTCCCGCGCAGCCGACAACCTGTTCTGGCTCGGCCGTTACGTGGAACGGGCGGAAGGCGCGGTGCGACTGCTAAGGGCCTATCACGCCCGGCTGATGGAAACGGCAGACCCGGAAGCCCCGCTCGTCGCCCTGACGGCGGAATATCTCGACAAGATCGGCATGTCACCGGACGAACCGGTTCCCGCTGGTTTGTGCGACATGCTGCAATCGGCCGTAGCCAGCGCTTCGAAGGTACGCGACCGGTTTTCCGTCGACGGCTGGCTGGCGCTCAACGACCTGGCGCAGACCGCAAACGGCGTCAGGCGCACAATGCATGGCAATGCCGATGTCACACGGGCAATGGGCCTGCTCCTGCGCAAGATAACCGGCTTTTCGGGCCTCGTTCACGAGAACATGTACAGGTTCATCGGCTGGCGCTTCCTGTCCATCGGCCGTGCATTGGAACGGGCCCACCGAATGGCCGATCTCCTGTCGGTCTTCACCGACGAGGAAGCGCCGGAAGGCTCTCTTGAACTGCTGCTCGAGGTTGGCGACAGCGCCATGTCCATGAGCCGGCACTACGCCGTGTCCCTCAGCCACACCACGGTGCTTGACCTTTTGGCAATGGACATCAAGAACCCGCGCGCGGTGCTCTATCAGCTTACCGACATGAAAGATCATATCAGCGTGCTGCCCAACGCAACGGAAAACGGGCACCTGTCGGAGCTGGCCCGCTCGGTTCTGCAGGTTCACACCCGTTTGGCAATCGCCACCCCGGACACGCTGACACCGGACACTCTCGGCGACCTGCGGGACCAGATCGCCTATCTCTCCGTGGAGCTGACCGATGCCTATATCCGATGATATCAGGCCGCGTTCCACCAACACGCCCGACGTGAGGCGCCCTTGTTCTACGATGTAACGCTTGAAATTACCTACGATTACGCCAGTCCGGTCAACTACGGTCACCACGCGCTCAGGCTGATGCCGGCGACCATTCCCGGTGAGCAGACGTTGATCGACGGACAGATCCACATCGTTCCCTCTCCGTCCGAGCGGCATGATCGGGTGGACTTCTTCGGCAATGCCGTCACGGACGTCGTTTATCGCCGCAATCACAGCGAACTTGCCTTCAAGCTGAAGGCACGGATCGACAGAACCGCGACGCCGGAAGCCTTCGACATTTCTCCACCGTTGAATGCCCTGCCGAAAGAGCTCTCCGCAGTCCAGTCTCTCGCGCCCAAGGCGCCAGTCCATTTCCTGTCCGCCTCGCCGCGCCTTCCCCTCGACCCTGCCTTCGCGGTCTATGCCCAGGATCTCGTCGTGCCGGGCATGAGCACGATTTCGGCGGTGGAATCCATCGGCAAGGCCTTGAACAGGGACATGCAATTCGACGCCGAAGCCACGACGGTCGACACCCCGGCCATCGAAGCCTTCGAGCGCCGCAACGGCGTCTGTCAGGATTTTTCGCATATCATGATCGCCTGCCTCAGAAGCATCGGGATCCCGGCGGGCTATGTCAGCGGCTTTTTGCGGACCATCCCGCCGGAAGGCAAGGAGCGGCTGGAAGGCGCCGACGCCATGCACGCCTGGGTCATGGCCTGGTGCGGCATCGATATCGGCTGGATAGAATACGATCCAACGAACGCGCTCCGGGTCGGCCAGGATCATATCGTTGTCGCCCATGGCCGCGACTATGGCGATGCAGCACCGGTAAAGGGCATCTTGCGCACGTCCGGATCGCAATCGACCGATCACAAGGTCGATGTTGTTCCGCTTTGAGGCAAGACGTCTTTCCAGCACTGCGCCTGAACATTGGCTTTAGATATTATCGCGAGATATCCCCGGATGAGCCGGGTGAACCTGTTTCCATGAGAGCCATTTTGTTAAAACGTGGAACGCGACCAAGGGGAGTTGGTTATGCGTTCTTTTCTTCATGCCATCGTGTTCCTGCTGGTTTCGGCCAGCACCGTCCAGGCAGGTTATGACCAGTCGAAGGACTGGTTCCATGCCAAGGACTGGCGGGAACGGGTTCGCATCCAGTTTCTGCTGGTTTTCACCGGCGACTATGCCTTCCAGGTGGATGGCACTTTTGGCAAGCTCACCTACAAGGCGCTGACCGACTTCCAGAAACATCGCGACTTCTATCCGAACGGCGTGCTCGACAGCGAGCAGATGCAGATCCTTCAACGCGATGGTCTCGACCTTGTCGAGCGGGTTGGATTTGAAACCTATTTGGATGCCATTGCCGGTTTGCAGCTTGGCGTTCCGGGCAAACTCTTCGAACCGTTTACGCGTACGCGGCGCGGCCAATTGTGGCGGGCCTATGACCACAGCATCGAACTGGAAACGCTGCAGGTCCCGGCAGACGAAACCGGCTACGCCGCCCTCTACAAGCGTCTGACCAATACCAGCGATGGCAGGATCGTGGAACACAAACGATTCCGCAACGATTACTTCGTCGTTTCCGGCCAGCAGAACGGACGCGATTTTTATCTGAGGATGATGAAAACATCTTCAGACAGCCGTGGCTTCTCACTTGCCTGGCAGGCTCGCCATGCGGTCTTCATGGATCGCGTGGCGGTTGCCATGTCAAACAGCATGACGTTTTACGACGGTTCAGGTGACAGGAAGCCGGACGACGAGAAACTGGACGCGGTTACCTCGGCGCCCGCTCTGAAGCTTCCGGAAGAGGATAGCCGCAGTACTCCGCTTCCCAAGGGTGCGCGCAAGAATGCGCACGGCCAAACGACCACCTCATCCGGCAGCGGCTATTTCCTGACCACCAAAGGCCATATCGGGACCAACGCCCATGTGGTCGGCAATTGCCGGTCGCTGGATATTCCGGGTCATGGAACTGCAAGGCTGGTGAGGGCGGATACGGAAAACGATCTTGCGATCCTTCAGCTCGACAGCGGCAAATCGGAACATGCCGCACAATTCCGGTCTGAACAGCCGATTGTACGCGGCGAGGAAATCTTCGTGATCGGCTACCCGTTCGCCGAGATCCTGGACAACAACTTGAACTTCACCCCCGGCATGATCTCGTCATTGGCGGGTGTGAAGGGCGACAAGCGGCATTTCATGGTGACCGCACCAGTCCAGCCCGGCAATTCAGGTGGCCCGGTTCTGGACCGGACCGGAGCAGTGATCGGCACCGTGGTATCCCGCCTCGACACGTTCAAGACGCTGAAACTTGCCGGGGACCTGCCGGAGAACGTGAACTTCGCCGTCCGCGGAAAGCTGATGGCGCAGTTCATGGAAGAGCTTGGCCTGGCCCCACGCTACAACACGATCACCACCCTCAAGAGCCCGACGCGGATCGACGAGGAAGCCTCGCAGTACACCGTTCTGGTGCTGTGCCGGAACTGAGCCTGCCGAAAAGAAACCCCTTGCTGCCGGCAGGCGGGAATTCATCGGATGGCCTTGTCCTCTGCGTCGAAGAAATGCAGGCGGGTTTCGTCGAAGGTCAGACCAATACGAGTGCCTTCTTCCACTTGCTCAGCACCGCTGATACGCACCAGGATCGTGTCCAAACCGTCGAGAGCCACGTAGAGGAACGTGTCGGCCCCCAGATATTCGGCGACTTCCACCGTGCCGCTGCAATGCCCTTCGCCGGGTGCGGTGATGCCGATATGTTCCGGCCGGATGCCCAGTTTCACCGGGACTTGCGCGCTTCCGGCATGCGGATAAGGACCACCGCCGTGCCCTTGCAGCGAAAACTGCCCCTCTTCCAATGAACACGGCAGTACGTTCATCTTCGGCGAGCCGATGAACTGGGCAACAAACAGATTGTCCGGCCGCTCATATAGCTCGCGCGGAGACCCAACCTGCTCGATCTGGCCGGCCTGCAACACCACGATCTTGTCGGCCAGCGTCATCGCTTCAACCTGGTCGTGGGTCACATAGATCATCGTGGTGCCCAGGCTCTTGTGAAGCCGTGCAATTTCAAAGCGCATTTCCACGCGCAGGGCCGCGTCCAGGTTTGACAGCGGTTCGTCGAACAGGAAGGCACTCGGCTCACGCACAATCGCACGGCCGATGGCCACTCGCTGGCGCTGACCACCTGAAAGCGCCTTGGGGCGCCGGTCGAGATAGTCGTCCAGCTTCAGCACCTCGGCTGCAGCATTCACCTTGCGATCAATCTCTGCCTTGGGAAAGCCTGCCGTCTTCAAACCGAAGCCGACATTCTCGCGCACCGACATATGCGGATAGAGCGCATAGGACTGGAACACCATCGACAATCCGCGCCCTGAAGGAGGCAGAGCGGTAACGTCCTTGCCGTCGATCTCGATGGCGCCGCGGCTGGTTTCCTCCAGGCCCGAGATCAGGCGCAGCAGTGTCGATTTTCCGCAGCCGGAAGGCCCGACAAAGATGACGAACTCGCCGTCCTTGATATCGAGGTCAATCCCCTTGATGACCTGCAGGTCGCCGAACCATTTTTCGACCTTGTTGAGCTGGATCGCTCCCATCCCGTCCCCCTTAAGCTGCCTGTTCGGCGTGTGAAGGCGAAGCCCAGGTCAGCCAGATGGCCGACGTCCAGGAGAACGACCTCCCCCCTGCTCCCGCACCGGTTTCCGGACTGAAATATTCGGCAAAACCACCGCTTTCGATCAGCCGTGCCGTATCGGCACGCAGCCGCTCGGCACGGGTGGCATCGCCCGCTTCGGCAAAGCCTTTCGCGATCATGTAATTGATCATCGCCCACACCGGCCCCCGCCAGTAGCGCAGGGGCTCGTAGCTGCGGTGGTCCGGGTCGTAGGAGGGCATCAGATAGTCGACCCGTGCCGCAATCCTGTCGAAGTGGTCCTGAAGCGCGCTGAGGGTTTGCGGATCGCTGAGCCCTGCATAAAGCGCCAGAAAAGATGCGCTGGAGAGGCCATCGGTCTGCTTGCCGCTGCGTTCGTCGAAAGCGACATGAGCCTGGACCTTATCGTTCCACAATGTCCGGCTGCCTTTTTCCATCGCAGCGATCCAGCCCCGGATCTCTTCGGCTTCCGCACTCTTGCCGAGCTTTTCCGCCAGCGCCAGAAGATCCCGGTTGGCACGCAGGAAGATGAAGGTCACTCCCGGGTCAGCGACGAAGAAGGGGCAGGTCTCGGCGACCTTTGCCGGATCCCAGCCGACTTTTCGGCAGGCCGCGACGATGCTGAGATAGCGGTCATAATCCTCCTTGTGCGGCCGCATGGCCGGGTCCACATGCGAGGTATCCTTGCGCTCATAAGGACCGATGTCCTTGACCTCAACCGCCCTCAGAGCCTCATCCCAGTCCGGCAGGTTGTCCCGGCCGGATTCCCATGGGTGAATAACGGCGATGACGCCAAGGTTTTTCGGGTCGCGATAGGCCAGAAACCAGCGGTGCCAGGCCATCAGCTTGGGCAACAGCGCTTCCGCCCGTTCCAGCGCCTTGCCGGTGCGGTCAGCCTCCACCAGACTGTGAACGACAGACGCGGCCACCGGCGGCTGAGAATGTCCGGAGCTCGGGATCGGGCCGCCGTCGGTGCCCCAGACACTCGGACCTGGAAAATAACTTGGATCATCCTTGCGGAACAGGATGTGAGGCACCATTCCGTCGCGCCACTGGCCCTGAAACAGCATCTCGATTTCCTGCCAGGCACGGTCCTGATCGAATTCCGCGAACCCCAGCGCAACGAAGACGGAATCCCAGTTCCACTGGTACGGATAAAGCCCCTTGGTCGGGATCGTATATCCGCCCTGGTCGTTTTCGGTCAGGATGGCCCTCGCCGCCTGGTCTAGATCTGTGTGTGCCACAGCAAACTCCCTTGGGCTCTTCGCAGCCCCTTCTCTTGATCGGTCAACCCTTGACGCTGCCGGCCGTCAGGCCCTGGACAAGGAAACGTTCGAACCACAGGAAAATGAAAAGGACGGGCACGGTCGCAATCACCGCGCCCGCCATGAGGTGCTGACGCGGCACCTCGGAGGAATTGAGGGACACCACGCCGCGCGACAGCGTGAAGATGTCCGGATCGTCCAGGAACATGAACGCGAACAGGAACTCGTTCCAGGCGATCATGAAGACGTAAAGCGATACGGAGGCCAGCGCAGGCAGCGACAGCGGCAGGGTGATCTTCAGGATCACGCCGATGCGCGACAGCCCGTCCATCAGCCCGGCTTCTTCCAGTTCCGACGGCAGGCCGCGGAAATAGCCCTGCAGCATGTAGAGCGCGACCGGGATCGTGGTTGCCGGATAGACGATCAGAAGGCCGGTGAGCGTATTGCGCAGGCCAAGCTGCGAGAAAACCGCGTAGAGCGGGATTACCAGAACGATGGCCGGGACCATGTAGATGAGCAACACGGAGCGGGCCAGAAAGGCCTGCCCCGGAAACCGCAAGCGCGATACCGCATAGGCACCCGGCACCGAGAACAGCAGCGTCAGCACCACGGTTGCCACGGAAACGAAGGCGGAAACCATCAGGTAGCGGCCAAAATTGAACTGGGTGAAAAGTTCGACATAAGACCGGAACAGACCGCTGATGCCCTGACTGACGTCTATCGACAGGTCCAGCGGGTTGGCGAGCAGCGCCTGCTGGCTTTTCAGCGACGTCATGATCATGACGTAGAACGGCAGGGCCACGATGATGGAAAAGACGACGAAGCCGATGCCCTTGGCAATGCGGATATAGACGACCTCGCGCTCATAGCGCGACATGGCGCCAAGCTGGGCACCATCGAGACAGATGGCGTTGGCACCGGCGACGCCGGCGACAAACAGTACCAGACCGAGGCCCTGCCAAAGCGTGTGTTGTCCAAGCGACAGTCCGAAGGGAGCCGCGAAAGAGACCACCATCACCACAACGAACAGGATGGCAGCCGACAGCCCCCTGTCCGCCATGGCGCCAGCGTGTCCCGCCGACTGCCGCCAGACCAGAACAAGAGCGCTGATGAGCCCGGCAAGACCGGCGGCCGATGCCTGCGGCAGGGCCACATCGCCAGTCACCAGCGTCAGCGTGACCCCGATCACCACCATGGCTGTGACGCCCCAGATAAGGCCCGTCAGGGCAACGAGAACGATGCTGCCGGGTTTCATAGCCCTTCCTCCTTCGGTGAAAAGCGGATGAACAGGGTGGCGAAGGTGACAAGGACGACGAACACGACGACCGCGACAGCCGCACCGGCGCCGAGATTGGACAGGGCAAACCCCTGTTCATAGACATCGACGGTCAGCGTGCGGGTGCCCGCATTGCCGCCGGTCAGCAGGAAGATGTCGTCGAACTTGTTGAAGGTCCAGATGAAGCGCAGCAGGAACAGGACCGAGAGGATGCCCATGAGCTGGGGTAGCGACAGGTACCAGAACTGCTGCAAGGGCGTCGCCCCGTCCATTTCGGCAGCTTCATACATATCCGTGTTGATCGACTGCATGCGTGCCAGGATGAACAGGAAAGACAACGGGAAATAGCGCCACGCCTCAAAGGCGATCACCGTCGTCAGCGCCAGGGGAAACTCCATCGGAATGCCGAGAAAGGAAAACTCGATGGCCCGCTGGCCGAAGAAATTGATCGGATCGGTGACGACGCCCATCTTGGTCAGCAACGCATTCAGCGTGCCGGAGAACGGGTCGAACAGCACCACCCAGGTAAAGGCTACGGCGATCACCGGCGACACATAGGGAAACAGGAACAGGCCGCGCAGGACGCCGCGCCCCGGAAAGGACGTGTTCAGCAGCTGCGCCGCAAAGAGCCCCAGCACAAGCGCTCCGCCGGTGCCGAAGATGGTGTAGTAGAAGGTGATGCGCAGCACGGACCAGAATTCGTCGGCGCTGAAGATCCGGCTGAAATTCTCGAACGTGAAATCGAAGTTGGTCAACACGTTGTTGGCTTCGCCGGTAATCACGGGCTCACTCGCCCGCTCCGGACGGTGCGCGGCCAGAAATGCTTCCGAAACCGTTCCGACCAGTTTGACGTCGCCGCGCCAGCCGGGCGCCACCGTTCCAAGGTCACAGGTCATCTTCGCGCCGTTCAGGGAACAGCTTTCGGAGTGCGAGATAACCGTGAAACCTTCGGGAACCACATCGCTCAGCGTGACGTCGCGGATTTCCTCGTCCTGTGAGGAATTGCGCAGCCGGTATTCCAGCCGGGCCTCGTCGCCCGGCGCTTTCGGTCGGCCACGCACGCGCTCGTTGACCAGCACTGTGGGCGGCCGGAGGTCGGCGAGCTGAACCGGTTTCACGCTGATCCAGAAATTGGCAAGCAAAGGCCCGGCGACAATTATCAGGATGATGGCGAAGGTCGGCGCCAGCATCAGATAAGCCAGCCACATTTCACGCCGCTGCATCGGACCTATACCTTTCGGTGGCCCAGAGGACGCGTCAGCTTGGGATTTGGTGTTCATCTTTCCGCCCGGGGTCTCGGTCCCGTTCTGCCGCTGGCAACCGTCCGGCACCAACAGACAACTGACTAAAGCTCCATCAGGACTGCCGTCATTGCCGCGGCAGACGATGGAAAGAGGACCGGGCATAAGGAAAACGCCCGGTCAGGGTCTTTATGTGCGGGAATTCCCACCCCTCCGTTCAGTCCGGAGAGGTGGAAACGCTTTACTGGATCTTGGCCAGTTCTTCGTTGAGCTTGGCAACGGTTGCCGCCGCATCCCGCTCATCGTCGATGTACTCACGCACCAGACGGTTCATCACCTGGCTGTTGATCATCTTGGAGGCAAGCGAAAGCTGGCCTTCCTTGACGCCCCAGCGGCTGGCGGTGTCGAGACCGGATACGATGGTCTTGATGGTGTCTGCATCGTAGAGATCGGTCAGCGGTGCCTTGCGGTCGACACCCACGGGAAGCTCCGCCCAACCGTCGACGAATTTGGTCGGATTGTCGGCCGTACCGCGGCGGATCGGGAACTTGCCTTCCGGTGCGATCGACAGGGTCGACAGGTAACCGTCGTCCATGGAGAACTCGACGAATTGCATCGCCGCTTCGGTGTCCGCATCATTGGTGATGCCGAAGTAACGCATGTCTGCCCAGGCAGCGCCATCGGGATTGGACGGCCCGCTCAAGGTGGTGACGACACCGGTCTTGGACGCAAGTTCCTTGGAGGTGGGGTCATCCGTGATGGTCGGCGGAGCGCTGTCGCGAAGTCCGGCAAGCTCGTCCAGGATGAACGGCGACCAGATGATCATGGCCGCTTTGCCGGCAAAATAAAGCTCGCGCGACTGCTTCCAGAAGAGATCACCAGGAGGCGACGCCTTGGCGATTGCCTTGTAGAACTCCAGCGCTTCGATGGTTTTCTTCTCGTCCAGAGGCGTGAAGCCTTCCTCGCCAACCGGGCTCACGCCATTGGCCAGAAACACATGCTCCAGCACCTGGCTCATGAAGTTCTCGTCCACCTTGGTGGCGGCAACGAAGCCGAACATCTCGGGCGGGTTATGCAGCTTTTCGACGGCCGCCAGAATGTCTTCATAGCTGTCAGGCGCGGCAAGGCCATTTTCCTCGAACAGGTCCTTGCGGTAGATCACCATCTGGGTCCAGCCGTCCACGGGCACCGAGGCAACGCCGTCTTCAACGGCGGCCATCGCAACCGCGCCCGGCGCGAAGGTGTCAACTCCAAGTTTCTCGAACACCTCGGTCGCAGCTTCGGTGTCCAGAATGCCCGCTTCTGCCCAGGGCAGCGCGTATTGAACCGTGTGATAGATGACGTCCGGCAGGTCACCGGCGGCAAAGGCTGCCGTGGCGCGCGTGCCGAGGTCGGATTCGGTCACCGGAATGACATTCACCTCGATGCCCGTCTTTTCCTTGAACGCGGCGGCCATTTCTTCCTGTTTGGCCAGGCGCTCCGGTTGTTCTTCTGTTGTCCAGAACCGCAACGTATCGGCCTGTGCGGCCGTCAGACCGAGCGTCAGAACGCCCGCGATGGTCGAGGCCAGAAATGTCGTCCTCCCAAACATATTACTCTCCCTTCCTGCCGGAATGTGGCTGTTGGTTCAGCCGGTCGCGGAGCGCGCTTGCAAGCGCCTCCGATGAATTCGCCGGAGCGCCATCCGAGGCGCGCCGGATTAGGTTTGCCGTGGCAAGTGCCTGCAGATCAGTCGGATTTTTGCCGTCCAGAACATCAATCAGCATGCGCGCAACCCTGCCGCCTGCTTCCTGCGCGCTTTGCGAGAATGTCGTCAGCGGCGGGTCCAGGTATTCCCCAACCGGCAGGCCGTCATATCCAACGATGGTGACATCCGCGCCGACCTTCAGGCCGAACTTGCGGCAGAACTGGACCGCCCCGATGGCCAGAGCGTCCGTCGCACACAAAAGCGCGGTCGGCGGCGCCTCGAGCGACAGCAGCGCCTCGGCGCCTGCAAACCCGCCCTTCTCGGTGAGCAACTGCAGCGTTTCCAGCTCCGGGTCATGCGCAACCCCCAGGGCCTCAAGGCCCTGCCGGTAACCGTCGCGCCTCTGAAGTGCGAAATTGAGTTCCATCGGTCCGCCGATGAAACCGATCCGCTCGTGCCCGAGGCTGTAGAGATGGCGCACGCCATCGGCAAAAGCCGCCTCGTTGTCGATATCGAACCAGGCATAGCCAGACGGGTCGCGCGTTCGGCCGTGCGCGACGAAGGGAAAATTGTGCTCCCGCAGATAGGCGATGCGCGGATCGTCCACCTCCGTACGGGTGACGATGAAGCCGTCCACCTTGCGCCGGGCGATCAACCGCTTCACGGTTTCAATCATGTGTTCGCGCGAATGGGCCGTCGTCACCAGCAGGTCGAGCCCCAGTTCGTCGAGGGCTCTGGCGATGCCGTCGATGAACTCCGACAGGAACGGATCGGCGCCGCTGCCGTGACCAACGGGAATGACGATGCCGAGCGTATCCTGGCGTCCGCGCTTCAGATTGCGCGCTGTGGCCGACGGCTGATAGCCCAGTTCCTGAACCGCCGCCAGGACGCGCTTGCGGGTAGCTTCGGAAATATCGGTGTAATTGTTGAGGACCCGCGACACGGTTCCCTTCGCAACGCCCACATGGCGCGCCACGTCATCAATCGTGACGGAACCGCGAAGTCGCGACATCAATCCTCCCTGCGAGCCTTGCTGGCTCGATTCCCTTTCCGCAGCCGCTTTCGACAACGGTTTGTTTTATCGCCAAAAGTTTTGCAAAACCGATTTTGTAAGTCAACAAAATCGGTTTCGGAGATCGAATAATTCTTTTTTTGCAAAGCGGGAAGAGTTTGAGGCAACAACGAAACATGCCTCTGCAATGTTTCGGAAATCAAAAAAGGGAGGAGCATTTCTGCTCCCCCCTTGCATGGATCAATCTCTGCTCAGCAACCTTTGAAACAGCTTTGGACGCCAAGGCCAGCGATGATTGTCAGAACGGCACTCCGGACACGAGAATCAGGTTGGCGTAAGGCGTGCACTCACCGGTACGAATGACGGCACGTGCTTTCGCGCAACGCTCCTTGAAATTCTCATGGGACATCCGGACGTGCTCGATGGGCTTGCCCGCATCGGCCGCCCAATGGGCCAGCCGGACCTCGATCTGCGTGACGAGATCTTCCGAGGCTTCCTCTGCGAAGACTGCCTGCTCGACGATCATTTCATCGGCCAGCGCTTCCAGCACATCGAAAAAGCCGGGCACCCCCGGGCTCACCGCCAGGTCGATCACACCGACATTGGCAGGCACCGGCAGGCCCGCGTCCGCCAGGACGATTTCGTCCATATGGCCGAGCGAGGCAACCAGTTTGCTGAGGTGCCGGTTTAAGAGCTTGGTACGTTTCATGGCCTTGTCCTGAATGTTCGGTAGTGCTTACGTGAGCGAGACCAGTGTTTCGCAAAGCGGCACGGGGTCATAATAGGGTGCGGAGGCCTTGCTGACGAGAGCAAGACGAAGAACGGAAAGTCCCAGATCCCGCAGCCCTTCCGTTTCACCTTCCGGAACTGCCTGGTCGACGATCACGAAATTCAGCAGCCGATCCACCGGGCAGTCGCTGCCCGCGTCCCGCCGCAGGTAGGCAAGCAGGGTCATCACCTTGTCCGCAACGCTCATTGTTCCCGTTTCCGGGTCGTGCCCCATTCCGGGCACAAAGACCTTCGGCACAGTGCGCGCAGCGATGGCCGTTCCGACACCAGTCGGCAGAAGATTCGCGATCAGGCTGGTGTAGAAGCTGCCCGGCGCGTAGCAGATCAGATCCGCGGACTGGATCAGGCTCTGGTTGCGCTCCGGAAACGCAGCTTCCGCAGGATCCTTGCCGGACAGTCCCCGGTTGAGAAAAAGGAATTTGATCGGCGACACCAGCGGGGGATGTTCCTTGCCGGTCAGAAGATGCTGGCCGATGACCACCTCGCCATTCTCCAGCTCCGCGCCCAGATGCAGGTTATCCTCGGCAATGGCCCGCACGGTGCCCTGCACACCTACCAGCTTGGCCACCAGAAAGATGATCGGTTCAAGCTGCTGGTTCTGGTTGAGATAACCCCCGGCCAGGATCAAATTGCCGATGCTGGCTCCCCGCAAATCGAAAGCATCCGGACGCGCGGCGTAAAACGTGCCCAGCTGGTTCTGGATCAAAGTGCGCATCGGCTGCTCGATCGCCGTCACAAGACCATGCGTTCCGGCAATCATGCTATCCAGCTCGCCGGCCAGATCCGCTTGCGGCGCCGTTTTGGAAAAACGGTGCGTGAACAGGCGAAAGATATCGGGGTGACCAAGCACCGTCTCGTCGGCAAGAGCCATCAGCCGGCTTCTGAGATCGCCGATGGCAGGCATGTTGAAGGCAATCCTGAGGCCTTGCGAACTGCCGCCGCTGTCGAACGGTGTTACCAGATGAATGGAATTATGCGTGTAGCGTTTCAGGTTCTGGGCAACACCGTTGAGCGCCGAGCCCCCACTGAAAAACAGCGTACTTGGACCAAGCTTGGGATTGGACAGAAACCGTTCGATCCGGAACGGATCGGGCAGGCGCGCCACACGGGTGATGGTAATTTCAGTCAAGTCCTGTCCCTTGGGATGTCCGGCAAGATCAACCGGGTAAAGGAAGTGCGGCGCCTATCCATGCCAGTATGCTATCCAATCCATATGGCGCGGAAATCATTGACATTCGTCAGTGTCGGTCCGGTGACAATCTGATCTCCGATCGTGTCGAAAAAGCGGTGAGCGTCGTTGTTGAGCAAGGCTTCTTCCACATCGGCACCGGCCTTGTCCGCCCGGGCGAGCGTATCGGGTCCGATTACGGCTCCGGCAACCTCCGCGGCCCCGTCGACACCATCCGTATCACAGGCAATCGCATGGATACCTTGAGCGTCGCGCAAGGCAAAGGCCAGAGCAAGGGCATATTCGGCGTTCGGTCCGCCGACCCCTTCACCGCGCCGCGTGACCGTCAACTCGCCGCCGGACAAAAGCAACAGGGGCCGGCTTCCCTCAGGCCGTTCGCGCTGGCGGCTCAAGGCAAGTTCCGCATGGGCGCGCGCGACGTCCCGCGCCTCGCCTTCCAGTGCATCGCCCAGGATCTCGACATCGCAGCCTTCCGCCTCCGCAAGGCTTTTGGCTGCCTCCAGCGACTGGGAGGGGGCCGCGTAGATGGTATTCGAAACGCGGCTGAGCTTTTCGTCATCCGGCTTCAGAACACCACTGCCCTCAGACAGAACCTGCTGAACCGAGTCTGGCACCTCGATCTTCCACTGGTCCAGGATGGCCTTTGCATCGTCTGCCGTGCTTTCGTCGCCCACAGTCGGACCGGACCCGATCTCGGCAGGACTGTCGCCGGGAACATCCGAAATGAGCAGGGTCAGCATTTTGGCAGGATAGGCAGCGGCAGCCAGTTGGCCGCCCTTTACGCGGCTCAGATGTTTCCGCACGACATTCATCTGGCCAATGGGGGCCCCGGAAGCCAGAAGCGCCTGATTGACCGCCTGCTTCTCCGCAAGCGTGATGTCGCCCGCAGGCGCGACCAGAAGCGCCGAAGCACCGCCGGATATCAGCGCCAGCACAAAGTCGTCCTCACCCAGGCCGGACACGAGATCGATCATCCGCTCGGTTGCGACCAAACCCATTTCGTCCGGAACCGGATGCGCCGCTTCCACAATCTCGATGCCCTCGCACGGTCTCCCGTAGCCGTAGCGCGTAATCACCAGACCTTCGCAAGGCCCCCAGGCCTTTTCGACCGCCTCAGCCATACGGGCGGAAGCCTTGCCTGCACCGATCACCACAACCCGGCCTGCCGGTTTTTCCGGCAGAAACCCGGCGAGACTTTGCATCGGGTCAGCCACCTCGACAGCCCGCAGAAACAACCGCTTCAAACAATCCCGAACGCTTTCGGCCATGGCACCACTTCTTCCGTAAATCGTGTTCTCCTGTTTGAGCGCAGAACCGCAGGCATTATCAAGGCCGAAACGCTGTCTTCCCGTCTGGCAGGCTCCAAAACCCAGCGAAACTGTGTGCCCCGCAGCATAGAAATGTTTTGCGTTTCACCGTTGCCAACCACACATGAGCACCAATTCCAAGGAGGACAAAATGACCGCGCAGACAATGCCCGCCTTCGAGACGGCAATCCGCAACCCGGATAATCCGGGCCACCTGATGGTGATCAAGGACGTCCCCCGGCGCATCCGCATCTACCAGGGCGCGGCCCTGCTTGCAGACAGCACCCGCGCGCTCCGCGTTCTGGAAGTCGGCAAGTCTTTTTACGATCCGGTGATCTATGTGCCCGAGGCCGATCTCAAAACCCGGTTCGGATATGTCGACAAAT
Organism: Stappia sp. BW2; assembly: GCF_008107695.1. Lineage (GTDB taxonomy): Bacteria > Pseudomonadota > Alphaproteobacteria > Rhizobiales > Stappiaceae > Roseibium. The sequence goes on from NZ_VIRG01000053.1 coordinate 97,920, forward strand.
CCACCCACTGCCCCATCAAGGGCGATGCCAGCTATATTTCCCACGACAGTGAAGAGATCGGCTGGGTCTACCGATCACCGGTGCCGATGGCGGAGAAACTTTCCGGGCATTATGCCTTCTGGCCGTCCAAGGTCAGGGTCGTTGAAGGCGAATAGAGCGAATAGAAATCTGTAAACTTCGGCTCAGCCCTTGCCGACATCCTCGACATAAACCAGCGCCCGGCCCTGGCAGATCCTTGTGCCATCTTCAGCTTCGCAGATCGTTTCCAGATCGACCAGGTGTTTTTCCGGCCGCAGACGCGTGATGGTGACCGATGCCGTCAGTATTTCCCCGACGGGCGCAGGCGCCACAAATTCCAGACTTTGCTTCAGGTAGTTGGTGCCTCTTCCCGGCAACTCCACCCCCAGCAGATAGGAGAACAGCCCCCCGATCAGCGGCCCCGGAACGGAAACCGGCACCTCAGTGCCTTCGCCGGCAAGTTGCGCGAAACCAAGCATGTCTTCCTCGGTGTATCTGCGCCGCACTTGGGCGCGTGCCCCGACTTCCAGGCTCATGTCCGCCTCCCCAGTTTGCAGGTGCCGGACAAGGTCACTGCCCCGTCCGCCGCGCGTGCGACCTCGATCAGGATCAGGTCCGCCTCATCCTCACTCGGTGTGAACGAAAACGTCAGTTCCTCGTTTGCATACGCCGGGTTCGGGAACATCATGGTCTGAACGGCATGGGTCCGCTGCGGATAGAGCGCTGCCAGATGGGCGAAGACCCGCGTATAAAGCAGCATCCCGTGCGAAACGGTGCGGCCGAACCGCGTGCGGCTCGAAAAGTCGGGATCGACATGGATCGGATTATCGTCACCGGACAGATCCGCAAAGGCGTCGAAATCTTCCTGACGGGGAATCCAGCGAAACGTCGCGCCGTGCTGCGCGTCAGCGGTGAGGCTCATCGGTTATGCTTTCTCCAGCGGTTTGTCGGCAAGGAAGTCGTCTTTGAGAATGTTCTTGCGCACCTTGCCCGCAGCGGTGCGCGGAAGGTCGTCCGTAACGGTGAAGCTTTTTGGCACCTTGTAGGGCGCAAGCTGCTTGCGGCACCAGTCGGCGAGCGTCGCCGTGTCCAGATCTTCACCCGGCCGCGCTATCAGAAAGGCCGCACCGACCTCGCCCCATTTGGTGTCCGGCACGCCGATGACAACGGCCTCAAGGATGGCGGGATGACCGACCAGCACCTTCTCGACTTCGGCCGGATAGACGTTCTCGCCACCGGAGATATACATGTCCTTGATGCGGTCGACGATGTAGTAGTAGCCGTCCTCGTCGCGGCGCCCGATGTCGCCGGACTTCAGCCAGCCGTCGACAGTGAAGGTCGCGACCGTCGCTTCCTTGTTGTCCATGTAGCCCGGCGTGATGTTCGGCCCGCGAAACTGGACCTCCCCCTCACCCGGCCCTTCGACAATGCCGCCATCGCCGTCGACCAGACGGACGTCCGTGAGGATCTGCGGCTTGCCGACCGAGCCGATCTTGGCCGATGCGTGATCCTTGTCCATCAGGAACACGGTTGGTCCGGTTTCGGTCATGCCCATGCCGTTGCAGATGGTGACGCCGCGTTGCTGAAACTCGGACAGCAAATGTTTCGGCACGGGCGCACCGCCACAGCCAAGCGACCGGACCTTCGAAAAATTCGTCTTGCCGATCCTGGGTGACAGGGCCAGTGCCTGATAGATCGCCGGAACACCGAAGAAGCAGGTGACGTTTCCAGCGGAAACGAGATCGAGAACGGTCTCCGCATCGAACTTGCGCAGAACCGTCGACATGCCGCCGTTGAGGAAGATCGGCAGCGTTGGCAGATTGATGCCCGCCGTATGAAAGAGCGGCAGGAAGTTGACGCCCTTTTCACCGACGGAAAGCCCGGTGGCCTGGCAGTAGTTGATCATGTTGGCATAGGCCATGCCCGCCGTCTGGATAACCGCCTTCGGCAGGCCCGTCGTTCCGGAGGTGAAGAGCAGATACCAGGGCGCCGACGCCTTGACCTTGCCGCAACCGATTGCAGCAGGACTTGCCTCAGCCAGCAGATCGTCGAGAGCGCTGACACCTTGACCTTTTGCGCCCATCGGCAGCAGTGACAGGTCGGCACCGGCGGCAAGCTCTGCAGCGGTCTCCGCAAAGTCCTGATCATGAAACAAAAGCTTCGCCCCGGAAGCGGCCAATATGGGCTGCAGTTCGGCAACCGGCTGGCGCCAGTTCAGCGGCACCAGAAGGATGCCGGTCTTTTGGGCGGCAAACAGCAGCGCGAAGAAATCCGGATGATTGTGGCAAAGCACCGCCATGCGGTCGCCCTTGGCAAGCCCCCGTGCGAGCAACAGATTGCCCAGGCGTGTCGCCCGCTGGTTGATGTCGCAGAAGCTGAAGGCTCTGCCGCTGTCCCGGTCGACAAAGGCAGTTGCTCCGGGCGTGAGCTCCGCCCGTTTTGCAGCCATGTCGGTCACATACTCCATAGGTCCTCCCAACACCTGGTGCGGCTACGAACCGGCGGCCCTCGGAAGGTTGAGGCGATCACGTTGGCGATCATCGCTCGAACCTTCAGGCCGGGCCTCTCCTCAAGCCCACTTCCTGGTGAATTCCTTCATCCCCTCGAGCGTGCTCGGACGGGTTACCAACTCCAGAAACCTGGTCTTTTCCTGATCCAGACGCTCACGCACGATGCTCCGCCTGCGCTCGTCCCAAACATTCTGCCGTGTCGCACGATGGGTCTGCGCGAAGCCAGAAGCGAGTTCCGCGACCCAGCCCTCAACGGTTGCGGCAAGGTCAGCCCCTTGCACGCGGCACTCGGCAAGGTCCAACGCAACCGCATCCGCCGCTCCTATGCGCGTGTTGCGATACTGGATCGCAAGGGCCCTGGAGGGGCCGATCCGTTCCGGCAGCAGCGCAGTCCAGCCGCCGTCCGGCCCAAACCCCACCTGATTGTAATAGGGCTGCACGAAAGCCGTCTCCGACATAGCAACTAGATCCGCCGCCAGCATCAGACCGGCAGAGCCACCCGTCACCGGCCCGTTGACGGCTGCAAGCACCGGCGCCGGAAAGGCCAGCAGGTCAAGGATTGCCTCGTGCAAGCTCCCGACCAGCACGTCGGAATAGGCGTGAAGATCCTCGGCAGACCCGGCATGGTCCATGAAGCTGCCAATGTCACCGCCAGTCGAAAAACTGGTGCCACGGCCGGACAACACCAGCGCAACCGGCTCGGCAGTGGCTGCTGCTGCAAGGGCATTTCGCAGATCGCTGACCAGAGCCGGAACAAGGGCATTGTGCCGCTCCGGCCGGTTCAGCCAAAGCCAGATCGCACCGCCGCGCGTTTCTGTCTCGACGAGGCTCATGACATGCACCTCAGGGCTTGATGCCGTTGGCAATCAGGTCGTAGGCGCTGGCCACAAGATCGGCAATGGGCTTTTCCGACTTGAAAACCACCAGTTGCTCGCCCAGTGCCCGGGCAATTCCCATGAGCGCCCAGGCGCGGGTTTCCGTGTCGCCTTTCGAGATCTGGCCGGCGGCCTCGGCAGCCACCAGCCCCGACCGGTACCCCTCGGCAAATGTCCTGTAGTATTCCTCATAGGCGGCGGGATCGACAAACAGCGCTTCCTGAACGATCCGGTAAAGATCGGGATGGGCCTGGACGAATTCCAGAAACGCCCGAAGACCGGCCTCCTCCGCTTCCAGGCGGTTGTCGATGTCCTGCGTTGCCTCGGCAATCGTATGGCGGACAAGGCGGCCCATTTCCAGAACAAGCTCGGAGAACACCTGCTCCTTGGTGGTGAAGTAGATATAGAAAGTGCCTTGGGCGACGCCGGCCTCACTGGTAATGTGACCGATGGAAGCGTCGTTATAGCCTTTCTCGCCAATCACCCGTTCTGCAGCAGTCAGGATTGCCTTCCTCGTGGCTTCCCCGCGCGCCGTTTTCGGCTGATTGCTCGCACTCTTTTGTGCTGTTTGTGCTTCTGCGGCCGGTTTACCCACCTGCTGTTTCCTCCCAACTCCTGAAACATGAATCAGTATTCATGTTTGACACATGAAAGCAAGAACCTTCTGCACGCAGACCCGCGCGATGCGGCCATCCGGTACCGTCAGAAATCCCGGATCGGTTTGCTTTCTGCGGCGGCGCTGCAAACTTTCCGGCAATGAATTTTGGGTATCCTTGCGGCTCGCCCGAATTCACGAGCGTTTTCCAACGCTGGATTCGCATCGGTTTCTCGGGCTAAACTGCGGCGGCAGAGACTATGGCGATTGGACGCAGCCGTGGTTTTTGACCTTGATCAAGGCCAAAACTTTGAATAGCAGTTTTGAATGGCTATAAGTTAGCTGCTATTCTGGAATCGGACGGAAAGGCTCCAGACGGCAAAGTTGGCCGCGCGGGACGCGAGTTGCGCGGGCAGGAGAGAGGCGCTGGCAAAAAGTGCCCGCGATGAGAGGATCCTGAGAATGGACGTGAACGCGTATCTGGAAGAACGCCTGGGCAAACTGCATGACAATGGTAATTACCGCGTCTTTGCAGATCTGGAACGCCAGGCAGGTGATTTTCCGCGCGCAACCCGTTACCGCGAGGATGGTTCGGTTCAGGATGTGACCGTCTGGTGCTCCAACGACTACCTCGGTATGGGCCAGAACGAAAAGGTCGTGTCCGCAATGCAGGACGTGATCTCCAAATGCGGCGCTGGCGCTGGCGGAACGCGCAATATTTCCGGCACCAACCACTACCATGTTCTTCTGGAGAACGAGCTGTCCGACCTTCACGGCAAGGAAGCGGCTCTGATCTTCACCTCCGGTTATGTTTCCAACTGGGCAGCGCTCGGCACGCTCGCCTCCCAGGTTCCGGGCATGATCGTCTATTCGGACTCGCTCAACCACGCCTCCATGATCGAGGGCATCCGCCACGCCCGTTGCGAAAAACGCATCTTCAAGCACAACGACTATGAAGATCTGGAACGCCAGATGGCAGCGGACGATCCGGACGCGCCGAAGCTGGTCGCATTCGAGAGCGTCTATTCCATGGATGGCGACATCGCGCCGATCAAGGAAATCTGCGACGTTGCCGACAAGTTCGGCGCGCTGACCTATCTCGACGAAGTGCATGCCGTCGGCATGTACGGCCCACGCGGCGGCGGCGTTGCCGAACGCGAAGGCCTGATGGACCGTCTGACCATCATCGAAGGCACGCTCGGCAAGGCTTTCGGCGTCATGGGCGGCTACATCACCGGCTCGAAGACGGTGGTCGACTTCGTCCGCTCCTTCGCATCCGGCTTCATCTTCACCACCGCCCTGCCGCCGGCACTGGCAGCAGGCGCAACCGCCTCCATCCGGCACCTGAAGGACAGCCCTTTCGAGCGCAAAGCGCACAAGGACCGGGTCGCCCAGGTCCGCGCCGCCCTCGACAAGCGCGGCATCCCGCACATGGAAAACCCGAGCCACATCGTTCCGGTGATGGTGGGCGATGCCAAGAAGTGCAAATGGATCTCCGACATCCTTCTGGAGACCTACGGCATCTACGTTCAGCCGATCAACTACCCGACGGTTCCGGTCGGCACCGAGCGCCTGCGCTTCACTCCGACCCCGCTGCACACGGCCGAGGACATCGAACACCTCGCCAGCGCGATCAACGACCTGTGGTCGCAGTGCGCACTGGCCCGCGCTGTCGCGTAAGCGCTGGAAAAAACAGATCCTGCAAAACCCGCTTTCCGATGGAAGGCGGGTTTTTCTTTGACCGTTTTCCACCGTGGTTATCCCGTGACTTGAGCACGAGTTCCAAGCCTTTGCGGTTCCTGTAAACGATAAAGCGCATCGGCATGGACTACAGGATCGAGCTTCCATGATTTGTCGCCCCGGTTTGATGCGTCAGCAGCAAGACCGGGACCCAGTACGCCGTGTCGTTCGAGGCTAAGACACACACTCAGCCGGTTACTGGATCCCTGCCTGCGCAGGGATGACAAGTTGCCATTACCTTCGCGCAAAAGTCTGTGTCGAGGGTTTTCCCGAATACGAGCGGGGCGAACCGTACAAGACGCGTGACACCAACAACAAACGTCTCGACGCGGCCATCGTCCGCCCTGCCCTTTTCCCATCCCCGCCCTAGCTACTCTCAGATGCCTTTGCCATGGGGAGACGGTTGCGATGCGGATAATCCTTGCTGTTGTTGTCTGGTGCCTGGCCCTGATCCCGCCTGCTTTTTCGGAAGAACTCGACCTGGAACTGGTGCTCCTGGCGGATGCGACCGGATCCATCGATGAGGCAGAAATCCAGTTCCAGCGCAAGGGATATGCCGACGCGATCACGGATCCGTCCGTGCTGAATGCCATATCCAGCAATATCTACGGCAAGATCGTCGTCACCTATGTCGAATGGGCCGACGTGCACTCCCAGGATGTTGTCGTCGACTGGACAGTCATCGACGGACCGGAGAGCGCCCGGCAATTTGCAGCGGAGCTGATGGCAGCCCCGCGCCGCGCCTATGGCCGCAACGCCATCGGCGCCGCTCTCCTGAAGGGCAAGCAACTGATCGACGGCAATGCCTATTCGGGCCTGCGCAGGGTGATCGACCTGTCCGCCGACAGCGCCAACAACTGGAACGGACCGACCATTCCCGAAGCCAGGGATATCGTGGTGTCCTCCGGGATCGTGATCAACGGGTTGGCGGTTCTGTGCCGGCATTGTTCCGGGCGGCCGATAGCCTACGATCTGGAACAACGGTTCTACCAGACCATCATCGGCGGACCCGCCGCCTTCGTAGTGACAGCCGACAGTGCGCAAACCTTTGCCGACGCCGTGCGCAAGAAACTGATCCTGGAGATTGCCGCCAAACCCTCTGACGCGCAGCGTATCCTGAAACAGTTGGCAGCCTTGCAGTAACCGTGAAACGGCCCTTGCACGGACCTTTCCAGTTGCATTTTCGCTTTTGGCAAATCACGGCTGTCACACAAGCGCGTCATCGCATTATGATTTGAGACGACAGCCCAAGCTATCCTAACGTCACTGCGTGCAAGGGGGAATTCGTTTCATGACAACCGGCCTGTTGCTTCTGGCACTGTTTACGGTCAGCTACACACTGCTGGCCAGAACACTGTCCAACGGCATATTGACGGCGCCGATCCTTTTCATCGGCTTCGGTTACCTGATGGCGCAGACCGGACTGATGCCCGGCACCGACGCGGAACGCCTGCTGCACATCGTTGCCGAACTGGCTCTCATCGTCCTGCTGTTTCTGGACGCGGCACAGATCAACCTGCAGGCCCTGCGCCAGCGCCACCAATGGCCCTTGCGCATGCTTGCCCTCGGCCTGCCGTTGGCCATCATTATCGGCACACTGGCCGCAATACCCTTTCTGAGCGGTGAACCGCTTATCGTCGCAGCCCTTGCCGCCGCGCTACTCGCCCCGACCGATGCCGCGCTCGGCCAGGCGGTCATCACCAACAAGGCTGTGCCGGAGCGGGTAAGACGGGCCCTGACGCTGGAAAGCGGTCTCAATGACGGGCTGGCGCTGCCGGCCGTTCTGCTGTTCGCGAGCCTTGCCGGCGAAATGATGCAGCCGGGCGCGACAGACTGGCTGATGTTCGGCGCCAAGCAGCTGCTTCTCGGCCCGCTGGCAGGCGCAGCTCTCGGCGCGGTGGGCGGAGTCCTGTTTCTGGCGGCCAAACGCCGGGGCATGACCACCGACACCATCGAAGGCATCGGCGCCATCGCCATGGCCTGCGGTGCATATCTTGCCGCTGACGAAATCGGCGGCAACGGCTTCATTTCAGCGTTCGTTGCAGGCCTCTTCTTCGGCAACGTCATCAAGGGCCAATGTGCCTTCATTTACGAATTCACCGAAAGCGAAGGGCAGATGCTTTCCTGGGGCGCGTTCTTCCTGATCGGCCTTGCCCTGGTGCCAGAAGCCATCGCGCACCTTGATGCCGGCAGCCTGACACTCATTCTGGTGAGCCTGTTCGTGGTGCGCCCGCTAGCCGTCTGGCTCTCGCTTTCCGGGACGGATGCCGCCCCGCTGACCAAGCTCTTCTTCGGCTGGTTCGGCCCGCGTGGACTGGCGACCGCCCTGTTTGCGCTTCTCATCGTTGACCAGATCGATCACGCAATCGGCCAGCAGTTGCTGAACCTGGCCGTCAACGCGGTCTGGATCAGCGCGGTCCTGCACGGCATCACGGCCGTGCCTTTTGCAAGGTGGTACGCGGCCCATATGTCCGGCCAGGACGATGCCGCGGAACTCAAGGCGATGCCCGCCATGCGGCCGGAGGTAACGGCAGACTGAAGTAAGACAAATCCGATAGCCAGGGCGTAGAGCGCCAGTAGCCGGGGGAAGACATGACAAGACAGGTTGTTGCCAAACTCAGCGAACTGCAGGACAGGAAACCGCACTACGCCCTCGTCGCCGATGTCGACCTTGTGGTCGTCCGCTTCGACGACGACATCTCCGTCTTCTACGGCCGCTGCCTTCATCGCGGCGCGCTCATGTCCGATGGCTACGTCAGCGGCAACAATCTCATCTGCGGCGTCCATTACTGGGACTACCGGCTCGACAGTGGTGTGTCCGAGTACAACAACTCCGAGGCCCTGCCGAAATTCACGAGCTGGGTTGAAGGCGACGATGTGCTGGTGGACGCGGACGAAGTCGCTGCCTGGGCACAGGAAAATCCGCAACCGTTCAACCGCGAAAGCTATCTTGGGCTTTATGCCGACACCAGCCACGGCACCGAGGAAGAACCGTATAATGGCCTGATCCAGCAATATGCCCGCGATGGCCTCAGCAAGACGGGACATCATGGCCGTGTCGACGCCATGGGCGTGCCGCGCAACCAGTTGCCAGACTGGGACGACATCCAGATCCTGACGGCTCAATTACAGAAATTCCCGCTTCTGGAGGACGAGCCGGTCGGCACCGATGTGGTGGTTGGGCCGAACGCCCAGAAGCCGCTGAGGCTGAAGATACCGCTACTTGTGTCCGATATGAGCTTCGGTGCCCTGTCGGAGCCGGCCAAGATCGCCCTTGCCAGAGGCGCGGAGCTTGCGGGCACCGGCATCTGCTCAGGTGAAGGCGGCATGCTGCCGGAAGAACAGCAGGCCAATTCAAGGTATTTCTATGAACTTGCCTCGTCCCGTTTCGGCTTTTCCTGGGACAAGCTCGACAAGGTTCAGGCGTTTCACTTCAAGGGCGGCCAGGGCGCCAAGACCGGCACCGGCGGCCATCTGCCCGGAGCCAAGGTCAGGGGCAAGATTGCCGAAGTGCGCGGTCTTGAGGAAGGTGAAGACGCCATCTCGCCGCCCCGTTTTCCGGACTGGACGGACCTCTCCCAGATAAAGGATTTCGCCGACGAGGTGCGCACCCGCACCGGCGGCATTCCCATCGGCTACAAGCTGTCGGCCCAGCACATCGAAAACGATATCGATGCGGCGCTGGAAGTGGGTGTCGATTACATCATCCTCGACGGCCGCGGCGGAGGCACCGGGGCCGCGCCGATCATCTTCCGGGACAACATCTCCGTTCCAACCATCCCCGCCCTCGCCCGCGCCCGGCTGCACCTGGACAACTCGGGACGGCCGGACGTCACGTTGATCATCACCGGCGGCCTGCGCAAACCGGCCGATTTCATCAAGGCTCTGGCGCTCGGTGCCGATGCTGTGGCGCTTTCCAATTCGGCCATGCAAGCCATCGGCTGCATAGCCATGCGAGCCTGCCAAACCAACAATTGCCCAGTCGGGATCGCCACCCAGAAGCCGCATCTGGTCAACCGGCTGGAAATCGAAAAATCCGCCCGCCAGCTCACCAACTTCTTCGAGGCCTCGGTCGAGCTGATGCAGGTCATGGCGAGGGCCTGCGGCTATTCGCACCTGAACCAGTTCGCTCTGGAAGACCTGACAACCTGGAAGCGGGAAATGGCCGAGCTATCCGGCGTTGCCTATGGCGGCATCGCCTGACCGGCGCGTTTCTTGAGGGAGGAAGACCAATGGACGCTCAGGATCTCGACTGGATCAAGGTGGGACACGTCAACGATCTGCCGCAAGGCCGGGTAAAAACGGTGACGGCCCGAACGACATCGATCTGCCTGTCGCATTTCGACGGCCAGTGGGCCGCCATGGACAACCATTGTCCGCATCAGCGCGGCCCGCTGGGAGAAGGCTCCATCGAAAAGGGATCGGACGGCAAATGCTGGATCCGCTGCCCCTGGCACGGGTGGGATTTCGACCCGCTGACGGGCGCTCCTCCCGGCGGTCATGAAGACAGCGGCCAGAAGCTCTATCCCCTGCGAATCGAAGGCGACGAGATCTTCATCGGTCTGGAACCGGAGCCGCCCCATGAACGCACAGTCACCGACGTCATGGCCGAAACGATGGTCAACTGGGGCGTCAAGCGTGTCTTCGGCATGGTCGGCCATTCCAACCTCGGCCTTGCCGATGCCATCCGCCGGCAGGTCAACACGGGCGCATTGGGCTATGTCGGCATTCGCCACGAGGGCGCAGCGGCCTTCGCCGCCTCCGCCTATGGCAAGCTGACCGGCAAACCGGCGGCCTGTCTCACCATTGCCGGGCCCGGCGCGACAAATCTTCTGACCGGCCTCTGGGACGCCAAGGTTGACCGGTCTCCGGTACTGGCCCTTACCGGTCAGGTGCAGACCCAGGTGTTCGGCCCGGGGGCCTTTCAGGACATTGATCTGAAATCCGCGTTCGAAGCCGTCTCGAAGTTTTCCCAGCCGGTGCTCAGCACCTCCAACCATGCCGAACTGATGTCGCTGGCCTTGAAAACCGCGCTGGTGGAGCGGGACGTTGCCAACCTGATTTTCCCGGACGATGTCCAGACCAACCCGAGCAGCAGGGACGCTGGCAAACCCGAGGGTCGCCTTGGCGGAACCTCCGTCACGCCCTCCGGTGAAGACCTTGCCAGGGCCGTTGAGATGATCAACACGGCCAGACGCCCCGTTATCGTGCTCGGTTATGGCGCCAGGGATGTCCGCGACAAGGTCATCGCGCTGGCCGAAAAGATCGGCGCGCCGGTTCTTACCACCTTCAAGGGCAAGGGGCTGATCCCCGACACGCACCCGCTGGCAGCCGGCGTTCTTGGGCGTTCCGGAACCCCGATTGCAAGCTGGTTCATGAATGAGGCGGATCTGATCGTCTCGCTCGGGTCGTCTTTTGCCAATCACACCGGCATCGCCCCCTACAAGACCATCATCCAGGTGGATTTCGAGCGCATGCAGCTTGGCAAGTTCCATCCCGTGACCCTGCCTGTCTGGGGCGAGATCGGCACCTTCTGCGAGGCGATTGTCGATCAGGTCCTGAAACCGGCCGATGCCCCCGACCAGGCAAGCGAACTGGTGGAACGCTGGACGATCTGGCGCGCAGAAAAGGAACATCGCCTTGCAGAGGACAGCGGCAGGGGCATTCACTCGGCGGCCGTCTTCAAGGCATTGAGCGATCTGTGCCCACCGGACGCGATCCTCCCGGTCGACGTCGGCAACAACACCTATTCCTTCGGCCGCTATTTCGAACCTTGCGGACAACGCATCCTGATGTCCGGCTATCTCGGCTCCATCGGCTTCAGCCTGCCTGCGGCCCTGGGCGCCTGGAGCGCGACCCAGGATTTCGAGGAATTCCGCGGCCGCAAGGTGATCTCGATTTCCGGAGACGGCGGCTTCGGCCAATACGCCATGGAGTTCACCACCGCCGTCAAATACGGAATGGATATAACCCATATCCTTTTGAACAATTCAGAGCTCGGCAAGATCTCCAAGGAACAACGTTCCGGCGAATGGCCGGTCTGGGAAACGAACCTCACCAACCCCTCCTTCGCCGCCTTCGCGCGCCTCTGCGGCGGGCACGGCCACAGGGTGACGGAGGCTGCCGAACTGAAAGACGCCATCACGGATGCCATCGCCCATAACGGCCCCTCACTGGTGGAAATCATCACCGATGCGGATCTGGTGTGATGGGGTTTCAGGATGAGACTTGCCATCCCCGCGAAGGCAGGGAGCCAGTAGACACCGCGAGGGGTTTGTTGCGATACTTCATCGTCCGCAAATACTGGATCCCGGCCTCCCGCTACGCTTCAGCCGGGATGACAAGGAGTGGACAGGACGCAGGGGGAGCGCGATGCAAACAGCAGCCATTCTGATTGACATCGGAAAATACTATCTCATGGCCGGCGGGCTGGTCGCGGCACTGTTTCTTGTTATCGGCATCGATCGAGTGGAACCGTCCGCACGCGGATCTCATGTGTTCCGGCCCTTGCTCATTCCCGGTATCTGCCTGATCTGGCCTCTGGTGCTCTATCGCTGGTACGTGCTTGAAAAACACGGGGAGGCTGGCCGGTGAAACGTGCGCACCGCAAGGTTCATACCCGTATCTGGACCATCCTTGGCCTGCTCCTGCCGCTGGTCTTCTTCACCATTCTGGCCATGCGCCAGTCGCCCCCCGCGGACAGACCGGCTGTGCTGATCGAGGCCCCGGCAGAAAGCTCCGGGGAGGCAAGCCAATGAGCGTGCAATACACACCGGTCATCTGGAACCGCAACAAGATGGTCTATGATGCCGTCCTGCTGATTGCCGTCGCGCTTTATCTTTACGTCTTTATTCGTGTCGGCCCGTTCTACGAGGACGTCACCCGGCCAATCGATGGGGCCATCCTGAGGATGCGCGCTTTCGGAAGCTGTGCCTTCCTGATGCTGACGGTGATCCTGTGCATCGGCCCGCTGGCACGGCTCGACCGTCGCTTTCTGCCACTGCTCTACAACCGCCGCCATTTCGGCGTGATGACCGCCGGTATTGCCGCCGTTCACGCCAACTATGTGCTCGGCTGGTATTTCAATTTCTCGCCGACCGACCGCTACATTGCGCTGCTGTCCTCCAACACCAGCTACGGGCAGATCCTCGGCTTTCCCTTCGAGGCTTTCGGCATTGCCGCGCTGTTGATCCTCTTCGTGCTGGCCGCCACCAGCCATGATTTCTGGCTCAGCTTTCTGGGAGCGCCGATCTGGAAGGCGCTGCACATGTTCATCTATGCCGCCTATGTTTTCGTGGTGCTGCATGTGGCGCTCGGTGCGTTGCAGGGATCGTCCGATCCCATCTTCACCGGCATGGTTGCGGCAAGCGTTGTTCTGGTCTGCGGCCTTCACTTTGCAAGCGGGCGTCTGGAAGCCAATCGGGAAAAGAACGATGCAACGGCAAAGGCTTCGCTGGAGGAAGCCGGCTGGGTTGTTGCCGGAGAGGTGGACGAGATCGACGACAACTGTGCCAAGGTCGTAACCCTGAGCGATGAGGAACGTGTCGCCATCTTCAGGTATGACGGCAAGCTGTCCGCCGTCACCAATGTCTGCGCCCACCAGAATGGCCCGCTTGGCGAGGGCAAGGTGCTGTGGGGCTGCATCACCTGCCCCTGGCACGGATATCAGTACAATCTGGCCGACGGCTGCGCGCCCGCGCCCTTCACCGAGAAGATCGCCACCTACAAGCTGAAGCTGGTCGGCTCCACCGTTCTTCTGGCCCCGAAAGCCCTGCCGCCCGGAACCTATGTCGAGCCGGTCGTGATCGGAGGTGCGTCATGAGCTGGAAACAAACCAAGGCGGCTCCGTTTTTCGTCGGCTATCTCAACAAGGTGCCAAAACCGCTGGTCGCTTTTGTCGGCGTCTTCTCCCTGTGCTTTGTCGCAGGGCTTGGCCTTGCGGCCTTTGCCCTGTCCTCCACCCAGAACGACCCGGGCAACGGTGCGTTTCAGTGGGGCAACCGGTTCGAACAAACTGGCCTGCTGGAACTGCGCCCCTATCCGGTGTTCCGCCTTCCCGCCGATGGCGACACCCCTGCCCGCACCTACATGCTGGCCGGTCAGGGCAAACGGGGTGTGTTCAAACAGGCGGAAGCCAATCGCGAGACGCCAGTGACCTTGCGCGGAGTGCCGGTAAACCGGGGCGACCTGACGATGATCCAGGTCGGTCAGGTGGAAGCTGCAACGAACGCTGCCCCCGGTTTCAATCCAGCCGAACCGGTCTCGCTGGGACGCTGGAAACTGACCGGCGAAATCTGCGACGGCAAGTGCTACGCGGGCGCCATGCGCCCGGGCCGGGGCCTTGCACACAAAGCCTGCGCGGATCTCTGCCTCACCGGCGGCATTCCCCCGGTCTTCGTCTCCTCCGGACCAGTCGAGGGACGCACCTTCTTTCTCATGGCCGGCAAGGACGGCCAGCTTCTTGGCGAGGCCATTGATCCACTGCTGGCGCTTTACATCGAGGTCGAAGGCGAGGTCGAAAAACTGGACGACCTGATGGTCTTCAAGGCGGACCTTCTGACCGCACGGGTGTTGAAATGAGTGACCATCCGCAGAAGCCGCTCTGGCAGACCATCGTGATCTCACTCATGATGACGGCACTCCTTGCCACGATTGTCTGGGCCGTCTGGACCTACGCGAACAAAGGCGTTCAGGAATTCGCGCCCGGCTCGTTTCTGCGCGACTTACGCTTCTTCATCGGGCTGCTCGCCGTGTTTATGGTGCTCAGCGTGCTGGACCGGATAGTCGAGTTCGTGAAGGCGAAACTGGGCGGCGGGCACTGACTGGAAGCCTATCTGGATGGCCACTCCAGTTCCTGGTCCTGCCACCAGCGCTTCAAACTTGAAGACATCGCAGCCTGCTTATCAATTCAGCCCTTCACCAGCTCCCGCAGCAGACTGTTGAACTTTTCCGGTTCTTCCATGTGCGGTGCATGGCCTGACACCTCGAAACCGTGAAAGTGACAGTCCGGAACATTGTCCGCGTGCCAGCGATGCACGCCCGGGCCGTAGAGTTGGCTGCACAGACCGGCGACCAGATGAAACGGCACGGGAAAGGCTTTCAGAAGCGGGCGGAAATCCTGCGCCGTCAACGAGGCCCACATCGGCTTCAAAAGCACGGGATCGGCTGCGGCAATTTCAGTACGGGCAAGCGCTTCGGCGGCCTCCGGCACCGGCAGACCTTCCGCGAAAAGCCTTCTTGCAATCCGGGCGGGTAACCGCGCCCAGTCCGCGACGATGGCGTTCAGGAAATGACCGTTGAGGTCTGCATTGAGGCCGTTCAGCGTTCCATTCTGCCAGTCCGGATCATTGAGCACCTTCGGCGTCATGTCGATGGCAACGAACTGGGAAACCCTCTCCGCGCCATGGCGCTCGATCATCGCGTAAGACACCAGTGCGCCCATGGACCAGCCGCACAGGATCGCATCCGTCAGGCCCCGTTCGGCAAGGGCCGCATGAACCGCATCGGCAGCCGCCTCGATCGTCAGGGGCAGCCGGTCGGCCGTTTTGCCATGTCCCGGCAGGTCCGGAACGATGCAGCGGGCATCTGCCTTGAGCGCATCGACCTGAGCATCGAAGAAACCGCCTGGACAGGACCAGCCGTGGATCAGCACCAGCGGTCTGCCCGTTCCCTCGTCGCGGATGTGCATCATATTCCCGCTCACGCACGCCCTGCCCGTAACCGTCCGACAATGCCCGTCGGGAAAAAATAGACCGACAGAATGAAGAGGACACCCAGCCACAGCAGCCAGCGTTCCGGCGCTACCAGCGTCGAGACCACCGGCACCGCGCTGGTCGCCTCGGCAGCAACCCCCATCAGATAATGCAGGTAGGTCTGCGCCAGAATGAACAGGGTTGCCCCGAGCACGGCCCCGTAGAGCGTGCCCATGCCCCCTATCACGACCATCAGCAGAATGTCGATCATGATCTCCATGGAGAGCGTTGTCGCCGGGCCGGTGTAGCGGAGCCAGATGGCCAGAAGAGAGCCGGCAAGCGCTGCCATGACTGCGGACAGAACGGTGGCTGTGGTGCGGTACCAGACCACGCGGTAACCGATCGCTTCCGCCCGGAAGGCATTGTCGCGCACCGCCTTCAGCGTGCGCCCGAAGGGGGAATTGACGATGCGCAGCATGACCAGGAACAGAATTACAGCGGCGAAGAAGACCAGATAATAGGCCAGGATCTTGCCGTTGATGCTGACGTCGAACACCTTGGCCTTGATCAGCTTGAAAGCCGGCGTCAGCTCGCGCGGGATCTTGTAATTGAGCCCGTCCTCACCGCCTGTCAGCCACGACATCTGCGACACCAGCACGGCAAAGGCGCTTGCCACCGCCAGCGTTACCATGGCGAAGAAGATCGCTTTCACCCGCAGCGAAAACAGCCCGATGGCCAGCGCAAACAGCGCCGCGACACCAGCTCCCGCCGCCGTGCCCCAGACCAGGGCTCCATAGCTCGGCCCGGTGGTCGAGAGCGCCAGCGCGGTGCCGTAGGCCCCGATGCCGAAGAACATGGTGTGCGCGAAGGAAACGATGCCGGCATAGCCCAGCAGCAGATCGTAGCTTGCCACCAGCACGATGAAGATGCAGATGCGCGCAGCCGTCTCCAGCGACTTGGTGCCGGGAAAGAGAAACGGCGCGAAGGCCAGCGAGATCAGCACGATCAAAAGCAGCGCGGTCAGAAGACCGCTGCGCGGTGTGTCGCCGGAAAGAAGTCTGGTCAGCATTCTCTTGTCCCGTCCCTACTTCGCCTTGACGACCGGATAGAGGCCCTGCGGCCGCCACATCAGCACCGCAACCATCAAGGCGATGGTCGAGATCAGCGCCACCTTTGGCGCCAGAAACGCGGTGTAATTGGCGAGCAGCCCCACCAGCATGGCGCCGATGAAACAGCCTTCGACCGAGCCGAGCCCTCCGATGATCACGACGATGAACACCAGCACCATGATCTCCGAGCCCATGTGCGCGGTAATCGTTTCCTGATAAAGGCCCCACATGACGCCGCCCAGCCCGGCCAGTGCCGATCCGGTCATGAACACGATCAGGAACAGGCGGCGGACGCGGTAGCCCAGCGCTTCGACCATCTCGCCGTTCTCCACCCCGGCCCGCACCAGCAGGCCGATCTTGGTGTTCTTCAGGATGTGGCGCATCCCCAGGAACAGGGCGAGGCCGATGCCCACGGCCACAAGCCGGTATTTCTCGATGGCCGCTTCGCCGATCACCAGCGAGCCCTGCAAGGCTTCCGGGCGGGACATGTGCAGCTCGTCCGGGCCCCAGACCACATAGATCATCTGCTGCGCGACAATAAGCCCGCCCATGGTGACAAGGATCTGCTTCAGGTGTTCGCCATAGACCGGCATCACGATCACCCGTTCGAAGGCAAGGCCAAGCAGACCGGTGACAAGCATTGCTGCAAGGATCGCGACCAAAACCGCAGTCAGGTTCATGAACACGCTTGGCGAAGCCGTCCAGCCTGCCAGCCAGGCCAGAACCGTGAAGCCGACAAAGGCCCCGACAGCGACAAAGGCGCCATGGCCGAAGTTGATCACGTCCATCAGCCCGAAGACCACCGTCAGGCCAGACGCCATGATGAAGATCATCATGCCCATGGCAAGCCCGGCCACCGTCAGCGTCAGCCAGCTTGCCGGATTGCCGATGGCGATGAGGCCCACAGCGGCCAGCACCGGCACCAGCAGTACCGGCAGTTTCTGGGCAAGCTGTTCTTTCAGCGGGATTTTCTCGATCCGCGGTTTGATCGCCGTCTCGCTCATTGATGTGCCTCCAGGCTCAGTCCCATGAGTTTTTCCTGCAAGGCCACATCCGCCACCAACTCGTCCATGCGTCCGGAATGAATAATGCGGCCATCATCCATCACCGCGACCGTGTCGCCGATGCTGGAGGCCATGGCGAAATTCTGTTCCACCAGCAGGATGGTGGTGTCGGTTTCCTTCAGTTCCTTCAGCGCGTCGGTCATCGCCTTGATAATCGCCGGGGCGAGACCCTTGGTCGGCTCGTCGATCAGGATCAGCCGGCGCGGTTCGATGATCGCACGCGCCACGGACAGCATCTGCTTCTGACCACCGGACAGCGTGCCCGCAGAAGAGTTCCAGAAGTTGCCGATCGGCGGAAACAGCTCCTTGATCCACGCAAGACGTTTTGGGTCCATCGGTCCGTTGGCTGCGGCCAGGATCATGTTTTCGGCAACCGTCAGATCGGTGAAGATGCCCATGTCTTCCGGCACCAGGGCGATCCCCCTGCGAGAGATTTCCGGGGTCGATAGCTTCGTGATCACATGATCGCCAAACCGGATACCGCCCTGGCTCGCGGTCCAGAGACCCATGATCGTCCGCAAGGTGGTGGTCTTGCCAGCGCCGTTGCGGCCGAGCAGAACGGTCACGCCGCCCTCCGGCACCGCAAGATCGACACCCTGCAAAATGTGATAGGGGCCGATATGAGTATGAACGCCGGACAGGGTGAGCAGGTTCTCCGCCATCACGCAACCTCCCCGGACGAGGCCGGCGCCTTGCCGAGATAAGCCTCCTGCACGATTGGCAGGGCAATCACCTCCGACGGTTCTCCATCGGCCACCAGTGCCCCGTTGTGCAGAATGATGATGCGGTCGGCCAGGGTGCGGATGACATCCATCTTGTGTTCCACCAGCAGGATCGTGCGGTCCATGTCGCTCTTCAGTTTCTTGATCAGCTCCAGGATCACCGGCACTTCATCGACGCTCATGCCCGCGGTCGGTTCGTCGAACATCAACACCTGCGGGCCAAGGGCGATCAGCAGCGCCACTTCCAGCTTGCGCTGGTCGCCGTGTGGCAAGGCGGAAACGGTCTGGTCTGCCTGATCGCTAAGCCGGACCTCCGCCAGCACATGGTCTGCCCGCTCCAGAAGCTCGACATGGCTTTCGGCAACGCTGAAGAGATCGAAGCCCTTGCGGGCCTTTGCCTGTGCCACCAGGCGCACGTTTTCGCGCACGCTCAACGTCGGGAACAGATTGGTCAGCTGGAAGGCGCGGCCGATGCCCCTGTCCGTGCGCTCGGGCACCGACAGTCTGGTGATGGCCTCGCCGTTCAGGAGAACCGAGCCGGCGGTTGCGCTCAACTGGCCGGAGATCAGGTTGAAATAGGTGGTCTTGCCGGCGCCATTCGGCCCGACGATTGCCGTCAGCGTGCCGCGCTCGAACGCGCAGGAAACGTGATCGACCGCCACATGACCGCCGAAGCGGATGGTCAGGTCTCTCGTTTCCAGAATCGGGTGTTCCTTGGCCACGATGCGCGTTCCCAGGTTTGAAATGTCGCGAAAGCTGTATCGGAAATGTGCCCGGCCGAACGGGCGTCTCGCCAGCCGGGCACTTTATTGGTTCTTGGGGCCACGCAGGCGAAACGCAAGGCTCCGCCGCGTCTTCGCAAGGCTTACTGGTTGCGCACCGGGATGTTCATGTCCTCTATTTTCAGTTCGCGCACCAGCTCCGGGATGCCCCATTCGACATCCGGGTCGACCTTGATCTTGAAGTGATACATGGACTGCAGAGCCTGGTGATCGTCCGCACGGAACATCATCTTGCCCTTGGGCGTTTCGAACTCCATGCCTTCCATGGCGGCAATCAGATCCTCGGTCTCCGTGGAACCCGCCTTGCGGATCGCCTCGACAATGGCGATACCGGCCGACATGCCACCCGCGGTGAAGAAATCCGGCGGAGCGTCAAAGCGCTTCTGGTGCTCTGCCACCAGCCAGTCGTTCACCGGGTTCTTCGGGATCTCGTAGTAATAGTAGGTCGCACCTTCCATACCCGGCAGTTCCTTGTAGGCCGCCATGGCCGCCAGGATGTTGCCGCCCGTGGCAATCTCGACACCGAAGCGCTCGGGCTCCATTGCCTTGATCTTGCTGATCGGGTTACCGCCGCCGGCCCAGATCACGAAGAGGAACTTGCGGCCCGGCTCATCTTTCAGGGCATCGAAGACGCGCTGTGCGTTGGCGGTGAAATCCTTGGTATCGGTCGGAGCGTATTCCTCGAACACCAGCTTGGCTCCGCTGCCTTCCAGCGCTTCCTTGAAGGCGGCAACGCCGTCACGGCCGAAAGCATAGTCCTGGGCGAGCGTCGCGATGGAGACGCCTTCCTGCCCGAGCGCAACGGCGTTGGAAATCGCGTCCTGGGATGAATTGCGCGAGGTGCGGAAGATATAGCGGTTCCAGTTCTCGCCGGTGATGCTGTCGGCCACCGCCGGCTCCACCAGCAGCACCTTCTCGTATTCTTCGGCGACAGGCAGCATGGCCAGCGCAACACCGGAGGAGACAGGGCCGACGGCGATATCGACTTCATCGTCGCCATAAGCTTCCGCCAGCGCGGCCTTGCCGATATCCGGCTTCAGCTGCGTGTCCTTCTCGATGACCACGATCTTGCGGCCGTCGATTTCCATGGTGCCGTCAGTGGCATATTCGAGGCCCATCATCAGGCCGGTATGCGACTGTTTCGCATAGGCCTCCAGGGCACCGGTCTTGCCGTAGACGTGAGCGATCTTGATATCGTCGGCCTGGGCGCCGGCAATTCCGGCAGCCGCCACACCGATGCCGGCCACAAGCGGCACGGCCCAGCGAAAAACGCGTTTCGTCATGAATTCTCCTCCCGTTGCGCGAAAGGCCGAAAACCTGCCGAGCCGCTCCCACGACTTTGGACAGGGCAACATCATCGCCTGACGCGGCATCATATGACACCTGAATCAGTATTCACGTCAAGGCAAGATACGTGTTCAAATCAGCCGCCTCACCGGCCTGGCCGTCGGTGAGTGCAAATGATGACCGAGACCGGAGACCGCTGCGGCGGACACAAACGCATAGCTCCACGAGCGGCGGCGCGATCCATGACGGTCATCTGCATAAAGGATGTCTGGGGTATTATAATGACAATGGGAAAAGAGTGGGGCTGACTGGCGAGCCGTCGAATGTGTTTAAGAGCAGCCCAATGCCGACGAAACGAATGCTTCGGAAAGACCCACCGATCAGACACTCTGCAACGGCATGAGTGAACAAGGCTACTCTCGATTGCTGGCGCAATCCGGTTTCCAGCCGCAAACAAGCGATCCGAAAGACGCAGACACCAGGAAAGATGTCATCTCCGCGAAAGGGGAGACCGAAGAATCCTCACCGGCATCTCATTGCGCGATAACAACCGCTCAGGTGTCCTGGATCCCGGCTCGCGCTGCGCTTGGCCGGGACGACAATCGGAGAGGTTTGCGTTCCTCACCGTTGTTCAGGGATCCGCAGGTACAGGATAAGTGTAGCGAAGTCTTTTTCGAACGAAGAGACGCGCAAAAGGCGTGACTGATATCTGGGTTCCGGATCGGCGTTCGGCTTTGCTTCGCTTGTACGGAAGGCGGCGGCGCCTCGGCTGACGGCCTCGGCGAGACTACCGCAGCCGCTTCTCCGTCTTCGCATCGAAGAACAGCGCCGAGGCCGGATCGAAGTCGATGGCAACAAGGCCATCGGAAACCGGTGCATCCTCGCCCTTGGTTTCCACGATCACACGTTCTCCCGTCGGGCAGATGAGATACGAATAGGCGACACCGCCAAGCTGCTCGCACAGATCGACCTTTGCGCCTTCCTGCGCCGGAGAGACTTTCAGATGCTGCGGCCGCAGCCCGACCAGCACCTTTTCCCCCTTGGCCGGCAATGAGACCGATGTCGGCACGGCAACGCCGCCGAACGCAGCAATGCTGACAGTGCCGTCTCCGGCAATGCCTTCGACAAAATTCATGCTGGGGGAACCGATGAAACCGGCAACGAATCTGTTGTCCGGATCGGAATAGAGCTGCATCGGCGAGCCGACCTGCTCGATAATGCCGCCGCGCAGCACCACGATCTTGTCGGCCAGCGTCATCGCCTCGACCTGATCATGCGTCACGTAGATCATGGTCGCGCCGATGTCCTTGTGCAGGCGGGCGATTTCAACGCGCATGTCGACGCGCAGTTCCGCATCGAGGTTGGACAGCGGTTCGTCGAACAGGAACACTTCCGGCCCGCGCACGATCGCACGGCCGATTGCGACGCGCTGGCGCTGACCGCCGGAAAGCGCCTTCGGCTTGCGCTTCAGATAGGGGTCCAGCTTCAGGATGCGGCTCGCCTCGGCAACCTTGGTCTGGATCTCGGCCTTGGGGTGACCGTTCATCTTCAACCCGAAGCCCATGTTCTCCTCAACCGTCATATGCGGGTAAAGCGCATAGGTCTGGAACACCATGGCCACGCCCCGCTCGGCCGGGTCAATCCTGGTCACATCCCGGCCGCCGATCTTGATCCGGCCGTCGGTCGTCTCCTCCAGCCCGGCGATCATGCGCAGGAGCGTGGACTTGCCACAGCCGGACGGACCGACAAAGACGCAGAATTCGCCATCCTCGATCTGAAGGTCCACTCCGTGGATGACTTCCAGATCGCCATATTTCTTGATGGCTTTGGTCAGTGTGACGCCAGACATGTAATTCTCTCTCCCTTGGAAATTCTTTTACGCCGGGAACTGCCAGTCCTCGACCGCCGCCGCGATCTTCGAGGCTGCGTCCAACAGCGCGGGCCGTGCCTCCAGAAGCTGCTCCAGGCTCTTGCGCTGCGTGGAAGTTGTCACGGAAAGCGCACCGACCGGCCGCCCCCTGGATGACAGGATCGGCGCTGCAATGCAGATGATGCCCGGCTCGTGCTCCTCCCTGTCGTAGGACAGGCCCTCTTGGCGGATCTTCTCCAGATCCGCCCGCAGCGCCGCTTCGCTGGCAAGCGTTGCCGGGGTGTATCGATAGAACGACTGCTTCTTCAACACGCGATCGAGCTCAGCCGGCTCCAGGAAGGCCATCAGAGCCTTGCCGACGCCGGTGCAATAGGCCGGGCCAACCTTGCCGGCCTGCGAAAACATGTCGATGGCGTTGGTCGGATTGCGCTTGTCGACATAAAGCACCTGTCCGCTGTCAAGCTGCGCCAGATGTACGGTTTCCCCGACCGCTTCGGACAAGGCGCTGACGAAAGGACGCGCGATTGGCGCAATGGAACTTTGCCGCCAGGCCGCATGTGCCAACCGCACGAGGCGGATACCCAGCGAATAGGTCTGCTGGCGTTCGTCATAGGCAAGCATGCCCTGACTGACGAGGGTCTGCAGCAGCCGGTAAAGGGTCGCCTTGGGATGGGTGCTGTCGGACAGAAGTTCGGAAAAGCGCACAGGCCGGCCGACGGCCGCAACCTTGTCCAGCACTTCCAGCGCCTTGCCGACCGTGCCGTCACCTGTCGATGACCTCTCCTGTTTGTTCATGAGCTCCTCCATCGGCGCGTTCTTGCGGTCGAGCCTGTTGACAACTTATCGCCATCGCATCAGAGTATCAATATACAAAACTAAGTTTCACATAATGGAACAAAAAGGGAGGACACCATGCGTTCCATGCTGAAAACGTCCGTAGCGGCCTTTGCCATGTTGGCAACCGCGATGGGCGCAGCTTCTGCTGACGGCCTGACCGGCAATCTGAAAATCTTTCTCGACACATCGAACCCGGCGCCACGCGCAACCATGGAAGAGATGATCGCGCAGTTTCAGGAGAAGAACCCGGAGCTGACCATCGAGACGACGGTGATCGACCGGGAGGCCTACAAGACTCAGATCCGCAACTTCCTGACGGCAAACGCGCCGGACGTCGCCACATGGTACGCGGCCAACCGCATGCGTCCTTACGTGGAAGCAGGCCTTTTCGAAGACGTGTCCGACCTGTGGGCGGACCCGGCCATCGGCGAAAATCTCGCCTCCACCAAAGGCGCGATGACCATCGACGGCAAACAGTGGGGCGTGCCCTATACCTACTATCAGTGGGGCGTTTACTACCGCAAAGACATCTTCGACGAGCTTGGCCTGTCCGAACCCACCACATGGGAAGAGGAAAAGGCGAACTGCCAGAAGATCCTCGATGCCGGCAAGAAGTGCTACACAATCGGCACCAAGTTCCTCTGGACCGCAGGCGGCTGGTTCGACTACCTGAACATGCGCACCAACGGCTTCGACTTCCACATGGACCTGCTCACGGGCAAGGCCTCCTGGAAGTCCGACGAAGTCCGCAAGACGTTCGCCAACTGGCGCGAACTCATCGACATGGGCGCCTTCATCGACAACCACCAGACCTACTCCTGGCAGGAAGCCCTGCCGTTCATGGTCAAGGGCGATGCAGCCGCTTACCTGATGGGCAACTTCGCCGTGGCACCGCTGCGGGACGCCGGTCTCAGCGACGACCAGATCGATTTCTACCAGTTCGTGGAAATCACGCCGGGAGTCGCCAAGGCCGAAGACGCACCGACCGACACCTTCCACATTCCGGCCAATGCGGAGAACAAGGAAAACGCGCGCGAGTTCCTGAAGTTCGTGGTGTCGCCGGACGTCCAGACCTGGATCAACGACGGCGAGCACCTTGGTCAGCTGCCGGTCAACTCCAAGTCGTCGGTAGACAACGACAAGTTCCTGGAACAGGGCTTTGAAATGCTGTCCTCGAACTCCCCGGGCGGCGTTGCCCAGTTCTTCGACCGCGATGCCCCGGCAGAAATGGCGAAGGTTGCCATGGAAGGCTTTCAGGAATTCATGGTCAAGCCGGACAACCTGGACAGGATCCTGGACCGTTTGGACCGCGCCCAAAAGCGTATCTACAAGTAAGGTCCGCCAGCGCGTGACCGGACAGGGGGCAACCGCTCCCTGTCCTCTTTTCCGGTATACGCCGACGACTCACGAAGAGTTCCGAAAATGGCCCAAGCATCCGTCACCGAGATCCGCCAGAGTTCCTGGTGGCATCGAAACCAGCAACAGCTTACACCCTGGCTGTTCCTGGCGCCCGGGATCCTGTTTTTCCTGTTCTATGTGATCTTCCCGATTTTTCAGTCCTTCAACCTGTCGCTCTACGAGTGGGACGGTCTGGGCAAGGCGGAATTCGTCGGGCTCTACAATTACGAGGAACTCTACTGGGACGACGCGTTCTACACCTCACTGAAGAACAACGTCCTCTGGCTGCTGCTCTATCTGCTGGCCATTCCGGCAGGTCTGTTCATCGCGCTGTTCCTGAACCAGACCGTCACCGGCATCCGGCTCTACAAATCGCTGTTCTTCTTTCCCTTCGTGATCTCCCAGGTCGTGGTCGGCCTGGTGTTCACCTGGTTCTACGACCCGACATTCGGCCTCCTCAACGTTCTGCTCGGCGCGGTCGGCCTGCCGCCGCTCAACGTTCTGGGAGACGAGAACACGGTCACCATCGGCATCATCGTCGCGGGCCTCTGGCCCCAGACAGCCTATTGCATGATCCTCTATCTCACCGGCCTCAACGCAGTCGATCCGGAACAGATCGAGGCCGGGCGGCTCGACGGCGCCAAGGGCTGGCGCATGCTCTGGTACATCATCGTGCCGCAGCTTCGCCCGGCCACCTTCATCGCCTTTGTCGTCACCATCATCGGCGCGCTGCGCTCCTTCGACCTGATTTCGGTCATGACCAACGGCGGCCCCTTCGGCGCCAGCCGGGTGCTCAGCTTCTACATGTTCGAGGTCGCGCTCTCCGAATACGGTTTCCGCATGGGCTATGGCGCGGCCATTGCCGTGGTGCTGTTCCTGATCATGCTGGCCTTCATCGCCTATTTCCTCTGGTCGATGTACAAAGAAGAAAAGGCGCGCTGACATGTTCCCGACACCGATCGAACGCACGTCCCGCTCCTGGCAGATCACTTATCAGTCGCTGCTGCCACTGGCGCTGATCCTGTGGCTGTTACCGCTGATCGCGGTCGCCATCTTCTCCGTCAAGCCGGACGCGGATTTCTCCAACGCCAACTACTGGGGCTGGCCGTCTTCCTTCGAAGGCTTCACCAACTACGCGCTGGTCTTCACCGGCTCGGACATGCCGCAGTATCTCCTGAACTCGTTCAAGATCACCATTCCGACGGTCATCGGCGCGGTTGGCCTGTCGTGCATGACCGGCTTTGCCCTTGGGGTCTACAAGTTCAAGGCCAACATCTGGATCTTCTTCATGTTCGTGGCCGGCAACTTCGTGCCGTTCCAGATCCTGATGGTGCCAGTGCGCGATCTGACCCTGCAGATGGGCCTCTACAACACCATCACCGGCCTTGTGCTGTTCCACATAGCCTTCCAGACCGGCTTCTGCACGCTGTTCATGCGCAACTTCATCCGCGCCCTGCCCTTCGAGCTGATCGAGGCTGCGCGTGTCGAGGGCGTCTCCGAATGGCGGATCTTCTGGTACGTGGTTCTGCCGCTGATGAAGCCGGCCATCGCCGCGCTATCGGTGCTGATCTTCACCTTCATCTGGAACGACTATTTCTGGGCCGTGGTGCTGACGCAGGGCGTTGAAAGCCAACCCGTTACTGCAGGCATCACCTCCTTCAACGCCCAGTACCGCGCCGCCTACCACCTGATGAGCGCTGGCTCCATCGTGGCTGCCCTGCCGCCGGTTGCCATGTTCTTCCTGATGCAACGCCACTTTATCGCAGGCCTCACACTCGGAGCCGTGAAATGATCCGCAGCTGGCATCTTGGAGATGACAGACAGAGCCTGGTCCTGGCCAGCTTCGACAACCGATTGCCGGAAGCCGTCTACTGGGGGCCCGCCCTTCCCACTGGCGAAAACCTGGAGAGGCTTTCGGCAGCCACGCTCGCCGATGTCACCGGCGGCATGGTCGACCGCAACGCCGGCCTGAGCCTGTGCCCCGAAGCCTCAGAAAGCTTCCCCGGGCAAACCGGCCTCGCCGCCAGAAATGCAGCCGGCACCTCGCTCATGCCGTCTCTCCGCTTCGAACGCGAAGCCACGACCGAGCATGGGATGACCTTGGTTTTCACCGACAAGGCTCTCGACCTCGGTCTTGTCTTCGATCTGACCCTGACACCGAAAACTTCCCTGCTGAAATTGCAGACACGGCTGGAGAGCGCGGACGAGATAACGGTCGACTGGCTGGCGGCACCTGTTCTACCGGTTCCGGCCCACACCGGTGAGATGATCGAATTCTCCGGCCGCTGGTGCGCGGAATTCCTGACCCGCCGCGTGCCGTTTGCACCCGGCGCCCGCGTCCGCGACAACCGCACGGGCCGCACCGATCATGCGCATTTTCCGGGCCTGATCGTCTGCGGCGCGGGAACGTCCAACACGGCAGGTGAAGCCTTCGCGTTTCACTACGGCTGGTCCGGTGGCCACAAGATGGTGGCCGAGGAACTTGCCGACGGCCGCCGCCAGGTCCAGTTCGGCCACGCCACCGCGAGCCTTCCAAGCGGCCGCCAATTCGTCAGCGCGCCGCTTTATGCCACCTATTCCGCCACCGGCTTCAACGGCGCTGCCGTAAGGTTCCAGCGCCATGTCCGCGATCACATCGTTCAGGCGGCCCGCACACCACGCCCGGTGCATTACAATTGCTGGGAAGCGGTCTATTTCAATCACGATCTTGAAGAACTCAAGGCCATCGCCTCCCAGGCGGCGGACCTGGGCGCCGAGCGCTTTGTCCTGGACGACGGCTGGTTTGGGCGCCGGGATGACGACACCTCGTCTCTCGGCGACTGGGTGATCGACACACGCAAACATCCGGATGGCCTCACCCCGCTGATCGACCATATCAAGGCGCTCGGCATGGAGTTCGGCATCTGGTTCGAGCCGGAGATGGTCAATGAGGACAGCGACCTCTACCGCACTCATCCGGACTGGGTCCTCGGTCACGCCGACCAGATCCGCGGACGCCAGCAGCTTGTGCTGGACATGTCCCGCCAGGACGTCCGGGACTATCTTTATGCCCACATCGCCGATGTCTTGAAAAACAACGACATCGGCTACATCAAATGGGACCACAACCGCATCCTGCCCATCGTCGATGCCCGGCAGGCAGAAGGCTTCTATGAGCTGGTCGACCGTTTGCGGGCAGACTTTCCCGACGTGGAAATCGAAAGCTGTTCTTCCGGCGGCGGGCGCATCGATTTCGGTGTTCTGCAACGCACGCACCGGGTCTGGCTCTCGGACAGCAACGATGCGCTGGAGCGCCAGCGTATCCAGCACGATGCCGCCCTGTTCCTGCCGGCCAGCGTAACCGGCTCTCATGTTGGCCCCCGTCACTGCCATACCTCCGGCCGCACGCTGGACATCCGCCTGCGCGCCTGGACCGCGGCTCAACGCCATATGGGCTTCGAGATGGACCCGCGAGAGTTGACGGAGGCCGAAGCCGATACGCTGCGCACAGTGACGAGCTGGTGGAAGGCCAACCGGGACTGGATGATGCAAGCGGATATCCTGCGGCTCGACAGCGCGGACCCGGCAGTGATTGCAGAACAGCAGCTTTCACGGGACGGCAGCCAATTTGTTGCCTTCGCCGCACTGACGCGCCCAAGCGACCAAATCCTGCCGCGCCCATTGAGGCTGACAGGACTGGACCCGCAAGCCAGATACAGGATAAGCCTCGTCAATCGGGACGAAGCACCTGGACTGTCTCGCGGAGCCCCGCTCCTGAAACATCAAGACCTTGAAGCCAGTGGACAATATCTGATGTCCCACGGGCTCACATTCCCCTGGCGGTTCCCCGAAACGGTCTGGGTTGTAGAAGGCAAACGTCTTTGAGTAACGTTACTCAAAACGAACGGATTTCGGCTTCGGCCACCAAAACAATTGAGGAAGTGCCATGAACGCAACATACCCGGATCTCGACAATGCATCGGTTTTCATCACCGGTGGCGGCTCCGGCATCGGCGCGGCGCTCACCGAGGGTTTCCTTCGGCAGGGAGCGAAAGTCGCCTTTGTGCAGCGCTCGGATGCCGCTGCCTTTTGCGATGAGATGGAGCAGAAATACGGCCGCCGTCCGTTGTTCCTGCCCTGTGACATCACCGATATGACCGCCCTCAAGGCCGCAATGGATCAGGCAGCCGAGGCCCATGGCCCGATCACGGTTCTGGTCAACAATGCCGCCAACGACAAACGACACAAGACCGAGGAGGTCGACGAGGCGTTCTGGGACTGGTCCGTGGCGATCAACCTGAAGGCCTATTTCTTTGCCTGCCAGCATGTGGTGGCCGGCATGCGTGCTGCCGGCGGCGGCTCGATCGTCAATTTCTCTTCCATTTCCTACATGATGGGCAACGCGGGCTATCCGGTCTACACCACCGCCAATTCCGGCATCAACGGCATGACCCGCAGCCTTGCCCGCGAGTTCGGCCCGGGAAACATCCGCGTCAACGCAATCGCCCCGGGCTGGGTTCTGACCCAGAAGCAGAAGGACATGTGGGTGACGCCCGAAGGCCTGGCGGCACATATCGACCGGCAGTGCCTCAAGGTTGAACTGCAGCCGGAAGACATGGTCGATCCGGTGCTGTTCCTGGCCTCCAGAACCAGCAAGGCCATGACCGGCCAGGCGCTGGTCGTGGATGGCGGCGTGGTGGTGACGGGATGACCACGCCCCCAAAAGCAGCGTGGATCGCAGCGGATTGGGGCACCACCAATCTGCGCATCTGGGCGCTTGACGAAACCGGCGGCATCCTGGCCCATCGCAGCTCGGACAAGGGCATGGGCCGGTTGGAGAAACAGGACTACGAGCCTGCCCTGATCGAACTGGTCGCAGATCTGCTGAAGGAGGACGTGGCCACCCCGGTGATCGTCTGCGGCATGGCCGGATCCCGTCAGGGCTGGGCTGAAGCCCCCTATATGGCCACCCCCTGCGCGCCGCCGTCGATCCGCAATGCCACCCGGGTGGAGGCAGCCGACCCGCGTCTGGATGTGCGCATCCTGCCCGGCATCAAGCAGCTTACGCCCCCCGATGTCATGCGCGGCGAAGAAACCCAGATCGCCGGGTTCCTCGCGGACAATCCCGGCTATACCGGCACTCTGTGTCTGCCTGGAACGCACACCAAGTGGGTCGCCCTCAAGGACGGACGGATCGAGCGGTTTCGCACGTTCATGACGGGAGAAACCTTCGCCCTTCTGTTCAGTCACTCGGTACTGCGGCACGGCCTGTCGTCCGACGACCTGGACAATGCTGCCTTTGCTGCAGCCGCTGAACACAGTTTCCATGCGCCCGAAATGCTGACGGCTGATCTGTTCGGCGTACGCGCCGCCGGTCTGGTGGCGGATCTCGCCCCGGCGCAGGCCAGTGGCAGACTGTCGGGCCTTCTCATAGGCGTCGAACTTGCTGCCGTCAGCCGGGATTTCGATCTCGGCAATACCGCCCTTCTGGGCAGCGACAAGATCGTCGGCGCCTATCGCGCCGCCTTGACCCAGGTTGGCTACGCCTCCAGACAGCTCGACGCGCAAACCATCACCTTGAAGGGCCTGACCCTGGCCTATTCCTCCTACGAACCGGAGCATTCATGAGCCGTAACCTGATTGCCATTCTGCGCGGTCTGACCCCGGACGAAGCCCTGCCCGTTACCGAATGTCTGATAGCCGCCGGCATCACCCGCATCGAAGTGCCGCTCAACTCGCCGGATCCGCTTGTCAGCATTTCAGCGATGGCCAAGAGCTTCTCTTCAAAGGCGGAAATCGGCGCCGGCACCGTGCTCGCCCCCGAGCAGGTGCAAGACGTCAAGAACGCAGGCGGCACGCTGATCGTGTCACCCGACTGCAATCCGGACGTCATCAAGGCAACGAAAACCGAAGGCATGTCCTCCTTTCCCGGGGTGATGACTCCGAGCGAGTGCTTCACGGCTCTGCGCAGCGGCGCCAATGGCCTCAAGTTCTTTCCCGCTTCGCTCATTGGTCCGGACGGTCTGAAGGCGATGCTGGCCGTGTTGCCAAAGGGTACCCCCACTTATGCGGTCGGCGGTGCCGGTCCGGACAATTTCGGCGACTGGATCAAGGCCGGGGCCACAGGTTTCGGCATCGGGACAGCTCTGTTCAAACCCGGCCTCAGCGTTGCAGACGTCAGCGACCGGGCCGAAAAAATCGTCGCCGCCTATGACGCGGCCTTTGCAGCATCCAGGTGATTTCATGAGCACAGTTTTCGACGAGCGTCAGTGCACCCTTGGTGAGGGACCGCTGTGGCACCCCGAACGCCAGCAATTGTTCTGGTTCGACATCCTGAACAAGCGGCTGCTCAGCCGCGACAACGGCACCGAGAAAACCTGGCAGTTCGATGAATATGTCTCTGCTGCCGGCTGGGTGAGCCAGGCCGAGCTGCTGATCGCAAGTTCTTCCAAACTGTTCCTCTTCAATCTGGAAACTGAAGCCTCCGCAAAGATCTGCGATCTGGAAGCCGACAATGCGGTAACGCGCTCCAACGACGGCCGGGCCGACCCCAGGGGCGGCTTCTGGATCGGCACCATGGGTATTGGCGCCGAAAAAGGCGCCGGATCGATCTATCGCTACTACGAGGGCGAACTGCGCAAGCTGTTTTCCGGTATCACCATTTCCAACGCCATCTGTTTTTCGCCGGATGGAACCACGGCCTATTTCGCCGACACCGACGCATTGACCATCCAGCAGGTCTCTCTGGACGCCGAGGGCTGGCCTGCCGGCACGCCGACCCTGTTCACAGACCTTTCGGCAGACGGCTTCGACCCGGACGGTGCTGTGGTCGACAGCGAGGGCTTTCTTTGGAATGCCCATTGGGGCGCGAACCATGTCGCCCGCTATTCGGCGGACGGCAAATTCGCCGAGGCGGTTTCCATGCCCGCAAAACAGGTCTCTTGCCCGGCGTTCGGCGGCGCGGATCTGCAGACCCTCTTCGCCACATCCGCTGCCGACGGCCTGACTGGCGAGGACGAAGGCAAGACCTATTTTGCACAGGTGAAGGTTCGTGGGCAGAGCGAGCACAGGGTCGTGCTGTAACGGCTGCAACCCCTGACATCACAGGATTTCCGACGTGCGCTTTCCCCGCCTCCGTGGGACCGACAAACAAACTCCGGCAACGCATCGCTCCTCGCATGTGGGTTGCCGAACCATCAGGCAGTGAGCACCCATCATGAAACGCACTCTTGGCACCTGCTATTATCCGGAACACTGGCCGGAAGAGATCTGGGAAGCCGATGCCCGCCGCATGGCGGAAACCGGGCTGACATGGATCCGCATCGGTGAGTTCGCCTGGTCGCGTCTCGAGCCCCGCCCGGGTGAGCTGCACTTCGACTGGCTGGACCGGGCCATAGAAACCCTGGGACGCGCCGGACTGAAGGTCGTGCTCGGCACACCAACCGCGACGCCGCCGCGCTGGGTTGTCGACAAGCATCCGGACATGGTCGCTGTTGATGCCGACGGCAAACCGCGCAAGTTCGGCTCCCGCCGTCATTACTGCTTTTCACACGAGGGCTATCGTCAGGAGAGCGACCGGATCGTAAAGCTTGTCGCCGAGCGTTACGGCAACAATCCGCATGTCGCCGCCTGGCAGACCGACAACGAATATGGCTGCCACGATACGATCCTCTCCTATTCGGAGGCCGCCCGAAAAGCGTTCCGGATCTGGCTGAAGGAGCGTTACGGCTCCATCGAGGCACTCAACCGGGCCTGGGGCAACGTCTTCTGGTCGATGGAATATCTCTCCTTCGGCGAGATCGACCTGCCCAACCTCACGGTGACAGAACCGAACCCGTCGCACACGCTTGCCTTTCGGCGGTTCTCGTCCGATCAGGTGGTGACCTTCAACAAGCGCCAGGTCGATATCATCCGGGCACATTCCAGCGCCCCGATCAGCCACAACTACATGGGCCGGGTCACCGATTTCGATCACTTCAAGGTTGGCGACGATCTCGAGATCGCTACCTGGGACAGCTACCCGCTCGGCTTTCTGGAAGACCGTGTCGGCGCGGATGATGCCCATCAGCGGGCCTTCATGCGCCAGGGCGATCCGGACTTCCAGGCGTTCCACCACGATCTTTACCGAGCCGTCGGCAAGGGCCGCTGGTGGGTGATGGAACAACAGCCGGGACCGGTGAACTGGGCTCCGCACAATCCCGCTCCATTGCCGGGCATGATGCGGCTCTGGGCCTGGGAGGCTTATGCCCACGGCGCGGAAGCCGTCTGCTATTTCCGCTGGCGCCAGGCACCCTTCGCGCAGGAACAGATGCATGCCGGCATGCTGCGCCCGGACAATGCCGATGCGCCGGCGCTGCTCGAAGCCCGCAAGGTCGCCGACGAATTGCGCGATGCACCTGACGTCTCGTCCCCAAAGGCACCCGTTGCACTGATCTTCGACTATGACGCGGATTTCGCCTGGGCCACGCAACCCCACGGCAAGGGACTTTCCTACTTCCAGCTCGTTTTCGACACCTACAAGGCGCTGCGCAAGCTCGGGCTTTCGGTCGATATCCTACGCGGTGAAACCCGTGACTTTTCCGGCTACAAGATCGTTGCCCTACCCGGCCTCATCTACGTGCCGCAGGATCTGAAACAGGCGCTGTTGGAAACCGAAGCCCTGGTGGTGATGGGCCCGCGCACCGCCGCCCGCAATGCCGACATGGTCATTCCCGTGCCATTACCACCCGACATGCCCGGTCTTGATCTTGCTGTCTCACGTGTCGAAAGCCTGCGCCCGGACATGCCGATGCTGCTCAAGGGGGGTGGCGCCTTCACCGGTTACCGTGAAGAACTGGAAGGCGCCGGCGAAGTCATACTGGAACTGGAAGACGGCCAACCCGCCGCCTACCGACAGGAGCATCTCGTCTATCTCGGCGGCTGGGGTGAGGAAACCGCGCTAAAGCGGCTTTACGCCATGCTGTGCGAGGAAGCCGGGATCGACACGCTCGACCTTGCCGGCGGCCTCCGCTGCAGAACAACCGACGGCCTCAGGATCTGGACCAACTATGGCGCGGACCCTGCCGAAACACCGGCCGGGCAGATCGAAGCTGCAGGGGTGTTGTTCGAGAAGCTCTGAAGAAACAACGGCCTCACCCTGAAAGGGGTAAGAGAACCAAGCTCTTCCCCCTCCCCGTCTTTGCAGGACTCGCCCCTGCAATCCATGCCGTGACAGCACCTCAAACAGCGGCCCGACGAGTCGGAACGAAACGGCATGGACGCCATGGTCGAACCATGGCTTGACGAAGAAATTGGACGATCTACTGGGTATCTCTAAGGCTGTGCCGTCAGGCCGCCTTGCCCCTCGTCAGCTCGGTGATGATTGCCGCGAAATTGTCGACGCCCTGTGCCCCTGAAACCAGGTGCTGACGTTCGAAGACGACCGCCGGAACGCCGTGGATGCCGTTGCCGGTCCAGAAGGCTTCTTCCGCGCGAACGACCTCGGCAAAACGACCATCTTTTAGAACGGCGAGGGCTTCGACGCGGTCCAGGCCGACGCTTTCTGCCACATCCGCCAGCACTTGGTCGTCGTGAACGTCCTTCTGGTCGTGGAAGTAGACCTGGAACAGCGCCATTTTCAACGCATGTTCCTTGCCGCTCTCACCAGCCCAATGGATCAGCTGATGCGCCTTGAATGTGTTCACCATGCGCATGTCGTCGGTGAACCTGAAGTCGAAACCAAGGCTTGCGCCCAACTCCGTCAGCCGGTCCCGCGCCGCCTGGGATTGCTCTGCGCTGGAGCCGTATTTGCGCATGATATGCTCGCGCAGGTTTTCTCCTTCGGCCACCATGTCCGGATTAAGCTCGAACGGGTGCCACTTGATGGCAGCGGAAACCCCCGTGCGGGCAATCGCCTGTTCAAGCTGCTTGAAGCCGACGATGCACCACGGGCAGACCACGTCTGACACGATATCGATCTGAAGAACATCGTCGAGGCCGGTCGTGTCGGTGTCTTGTGAAGTCATGTTAGCTCCTTTGCCGGCGCTCTCAGCCGGGGTCTGGCAAGCACCATTGTCTGTCTTTCCCTGCATATAGGAGCCACAGCCGGGCAGGAAAAGGCGACGCTTACCAGCGGACTGCTGCATTTTCCGATCAAACAGCAGCCTTCCCGCCCTCCTTCGAAGGATGTGATCGCCTTTCGGCGGCGGTGCCCAGCCGCGGTCCATGTCCTCGGCTCGATCCCCACACCGGTCGACCTGCATGATTTCGAACAGGGTTTCGGATCGCGCCCGCATGGCATTGAGACAGGCGGTGCCTGCCTCGTCAGCCCGCCTTTGTCACCTTCACCCGGGTGCCCGTCTGAGAAGCTTCGGCAATTGCATGGATCACCGCTTCGAAATGAAGCGCTTCGCGGAACGATGGCACCGCGGTGCGGCCTTCGGCAATTGCCGTCAGGAATTCATGAACCTCGATCACTTTCAGATCGTTGAAGCCAAGCTGATGTCCGGCGGCCGGAACAAACTGACCATATGGCGGATGGGCAGGGCCGGTCAGCAACGTCTTGAAGCCCTGTTCGGCAGCTTCGCCCCGGTTCTGGTAGAGCCGGAGTTCATTCATGCGCTCCTGATCGAAGGTGATCATGCCTTCCGTTCCATGCACCTCGAAAGCGATGTAGCTCTTGCGACCCCAGGCACTACGCGAGGTCGAGACGACCCCATGGACACCGTTTTCAAAAGTCAGCAGAGCGGAGGCGATGTCTTCGTTTTCAACCGCCCGACGCTCGCTTGAGCCATCGCCCAATGGCCGTGTTTCGTGAACAGTTCTTGTCTCCGCGATCAGGCTCTCGACCGGGCCGACCAGGGCCGTTGCCAGCGAGATCAGGTGGCAACCAAGATCGCCCAGCGTGCCGAGACCGGCATCGGCCTTGGTTGCCCGCCACGTCCAGGCCAGATCCGGGTCGGCCTGATAGTCCTCGTCGACCATGCCGCGGAAGTGCACAATCCGGCCGATGGCGCCGTCCGCGATGAGTTTGCGGGCATGGGAAATCGCCGGATTGTGCAGGTAATTGTACCCGACAATGGTTTTCGCACCTGTCCTTTCGGCAACGGCCAGCATCTGCCTGGCATCCTCCAGGCTGAGCGCCATCGGCTTTTCCAGATGCACATGCTTGCCGGCCTCAAGCGCGGCAAACGCCATCTCCTTGTGTACCTTGTTGGGCGTGGTGATGCAGACGATATCGACCTTGGGATCCGCAATCAGATCTTTCCAGTCGCTGGTAGCCCTGGCAAAACCGAACTGGTCGGCAAAGGCTTCAGCCTTGTCTGCCGGTACATCGCACAAAACTTCCAGGCGGGTTGCCGGCACATCGCCGAACACCGCTTTCACCGAACCATAGGCAAGTGCATGGCACTTGCCCATGAAACCGGTGCCGATTAATCCGATACCGAGACTTGTCATGTAATCCGATCCTCCCGGAGGTGACGAAGCGGACCGCTCCGCCTTTAACCTCATCCTGAGGAAGCGCCTTGGCGCTGTCTCGAAGGATGGGCCGCGTGCTCAAGAGTGTGCCGCCCATCCTTCGAGACGGACCAGACGGTCCTCCTCAGGATGAGGTCATAGTGGTTCTGACGCTCAGACTTCGTCCATGCCGACGGCACGGCGTTCGGCAATGGACTTGAGCGCGGCTTCCGCAAGGGCGAGTGCCTTCAGACCGTCTTCGCCACTGGGGGACGGCGCCGAACCTGTTTCAATGGCCTCGACGAAGGCGGTGATTTCCGCCGCATAGGCTTCCGTGTAGCGGGTCATGAAGAAATCATGCAGCGGCGGGCGCGTGTAACCGGCCTCTGTCGCCACCTCGATGGAAACCGGACGCTGGTTTTCCGCGCTGACCACCCCCTTGGAGCCATGAACCTCGATCCGCTGATCGTAGCCATAGGTTGCCCGGCGGGAGTTGGAGATCGAACACTGCTTGCCGGACGCCGTCGTCAGCACCACCGTGGCGCTGTCGTAGTCGCCCAGTTTGCCGATTTCCGGATCAACCAGAACAGAAGCAGTGGCATAAACGGTGGTGACTTCTTCGCCCAACAGAAAGCGGGCCATGTCGAAATCGTGGATTGTCATGTCGCGGAAGATGCCGCCGGAGGACGTGATGTAGGACGGCGGTGGCGCACCCGGATCACGCGAGGTGATCTGCACCATTTCCACGTCCCCGATCTGGCCTTCGTCAATGGCGGCACGCACGGCACGGAAATGCGGGTCGAAGCGGCGGTTGAACCCGAGCATCGGGGTTGCGCCGAGATCTTCAACCGTCTTCAGGCAGGCCTTTACCCGGTCAAGCGACAGATCGATGGGCTTTTCGCAGAAGATGGCCTTGCCTTCCCGTGCAAATTTCTCGATCAGATCCGCATGGGTGTCTGTCGGCGTGCAGATGATCACCGCATCGACATCCCCGGCAGCTGCGATCTCGTCGATGGTGCTGACGCGCGCACCACAGGCGGCCGCAAGCGTTTCGGCAGCTTCCAGGAAAGCGTCCGCAACCGCGACAAGCGTCGCACCGGCCGCCGCGCCAATGGCCTTTGCATGCACTTTACCGATACGTCCGGCCCCAAGCAGGGCGACATTGACGGCCATGATACTTCCTCCCGGATAACATGTGGCAGGGCGGGCTGAACCAGCGCTTGCCAATTTAGAATAAAAATTCCAAAATCATTTTCGACGGAATGTGTCAAGCAGGAAAAGAAGAAGACAATGAATGACGCCTCGCCCCATCCAGACCAGGACGCCAACCTCGCTTCCGCCGAAATGCTTGCTCCGCCTCAGTCCATCGACGCGTTTTTCACCCGTCTCGGCAGCACAGCGGACAGATTGCCCAAACGCCTGAAACAATTCGCGAACTATATTGCAGCCAATCCGGACAAGGTGGCGGTTTCCACCGTTGCCGAACTTGCAGACGGCGCTGATGTGCAACCGTCGGCAGTCATGCGTTTCTGCCAGGAAATGGGCTTTTCCGGTTTTTCGCAAATGCAGAAACTGTTTCGCTCCGATTATTCCCAGAAGTGGCCGGACTATGCCACCCGTCTCGCCAAATTGCGGGAACACGGCACTGAGTCTCCCTCCGCCCTCCTGGCCGAATTCGTCGAGGTTGGCCGCGCGTCTTTGGAAAACCTGCTGACAACCGTCGACCCCATCGCCCTTCAACAGGCGGTCGATGTGCTGGCCCGCGCCGAGACAATCCACATGATCGGCTTCCGCAGGGCCTTTCCGGTAACCTCGTATCTCGCATATGCCTTTGAAAAGATGGACGTTCCTGCCGTTCTTCATTCCGGCATCGCCAACATCAACATGGAACACCTGATCCGCCCGAACGACGCCGTGATTGCGGTAACCTTCGCGCCCTACACCGAAATGACCATCGATATGGCCACCAAGGCCCGTGCCAGTGGCGCCGATATTGTCGCGATCACGGATGTGGTCACCAGCCCGCTCGCACGCCTCAAGGCGATCCAGCTTCTGGTGTCGGAACTGGACGTCGGCGCGTTCAGGGCTTTGTCCGCAAGTCTTTCTCTCGCCATTGCGCTGGCGGTTTCCGTGGGCGCGCAGAGGAACCGGATATGAGATTTATGGAAAAAATCTGTTGCGCTCAGATAAAAATGGAATTTATATTCCAAACGCGGCAACGGTCAGCCGGAGCCGCCACAGACTTCTGATGACGCGGGTGGGATTGTTAAAGGCCCGCGGTCCACGTTCTGGGAGGAACACCATGAAGAAGACACTTATCGCGATGGCGGCTGCCGCTGTTGCCTTCACCGGACTTACCGCTCCGGCCTCCGCTGACGGAGAACGTTTCGTTCTGGTCAGCCATGCACCGGACAGCGACAGCTGGTGGAACACAATCAAGAACGCCATTGCCGTTGCCGGCGACCAGATGGACGTCGAAGTGGAATACCGCAACCCTCCGACGGGCGACCTTGCCGACATGGCCCGCATCATCGAGCAGGCGGCTGCGTCCAACCCGAACGGCATCATCGCGACAATCGCCGACTACGACGTTCTGAGCGGCCCGCTGTCCAATGCGGTTGCCAAGGGCATTCCGGTCATCACCATCAACTCCGGCACCGAAGAGCAGTCCAAGAAAATCGGCGCTCTGATGCATGTCGGTCAGCCGGAATATGACGCAGGCAAGGGTGCCGGCGAAAAGGCCAAGGCGGCCGGCGTCACCGACTTCCTTTGTGTGAACCACTACATCACCAACCCGGCATCGGTTGAACGTTGCCAGGGCTATGCCGACGCACTGGGCGTGGAACTCGGCAGCCACATGATCGACAGCGGCCAGGACCCGGCTGAAATCAAGTCCAAGGTCATGGCCTATCTGCAGGGCCATCCGGACACCAACGGCATCCTGACCCTCGGGCCGACCTCGGCACATCCGACGCTGGCAGCGCTGGAAGAAATGGGCAAATCCAGCACCATCCACTTCGGCACCTTCGACCTGTCGGGCGAAATCGCTGAAGCCATCAAGGGCGACGTGATTGCCTTTGCCATCGACCAGCAGCCTTACCTGCAGGGCTACCTGCCGGTCGTCATCCTGACGAACCTGGCGCGCTACGGCGTGGTTCCGGGCAACTCCATCAACTCCGGCCCGGGCTTCGTGACCAAAAACAACATTGCCCTGGTGGAAAAATACGCCGGCGAATACCGGTAAGCGAACCTGAAGGGCCGCCAGGTGCGACCCTGCGGAGAGGCGGTGTCCGCCTCTCCCTTTCAACAGACACACCCGCGCGCCCAGACGGGCAAGCACCGAATTCCAGAACACTGTTCTGCGGCCGGGCCGCATACTGGACGCGGCCGGCCACCCCGGCACGCAGGAGGAGACCTATGGCTGAGACACAATCGGCAGCCGCCCCTCAGAAAGACGAGCGCATCCGCGAAATGTCGCCCATGCGCAAAGCCCTGATCCGCCCGGAACTGGGCGCGATCTGCGGCACCATCCTTGTTTTCATGTTCTTCCTGGGCATCGCCAGCGACAGCGGCATGTTCTCGCCGGAAGGCATCATCAACTGGGGCACAGTCTCTGCCCAGTTCGCCATCATCGCCGTCGGCGCCTGCCTCCTGATGATCGCAGGCGAGTTCGATCTCTCCGTCGGCTCCATGATCGGCTTTTCCGGCATCATCATCGCACTCATCTCCGTACAATGGGGATATCCGGTCTGGGTAGGCATCTTGGTCGCTTTCGCGATGGCACTGGCCATCGGCGCGCTCAACGGCTACCTGGTCGTCAAGACCGGCCTGCCCTCCTTTATCGTCACCCTCGCCTTTCTCTACATTCTGCGCGGCCTGACGATCTTCATTTCCATCGCCACCACCCGCAAGACCATCATCGGCGGTGTGCGTGAGGTCGCAGAGGGCGATCCGATTGCCTGGCTCTTCGGCGGCAAGGTTTTTTCC
The DNA here is from genome assembly GCF_008107695.1 of Stappia sp. BW2. Taxonomy (GTDB): domain Bacteria; phylum Pseudomonadota; class Alphaproteobacteria; order Rhizobiales; family Stappiaceae; genus Roseibium. The sequence goes on from NZ_VIRG01000053.1 coordinate 137,821, forward strand.
GGCCTGTTTGTCTGGCTTGCCGATCTCGGCATCGTCGGCAAGTTCGTTGCCGGTCCGAAAGCCGGCCAGCCGGTGGTCGAAGGCATCCCGATGCTGATGATCTGGGCGGTGATCCTGATCGTGTTCGGCCACCTTCTTCTCACCCGCACCCGCTTCGGCAACTGGATCTTCGCCGCTGGCGGCGACGCCCAGGCAGCCCGCTACGTCGGTGTTCCGGTGAACCGGGTCAAGATCCTGATGTTCATGTTCACCGCCTTCTGCGCGACCATTTTCGCCACCTGCCAGGTGATGGAATTCGGCTCTGCCGCAGCTGACCGTGGCCTGCTGAAGGAATTCGAAGCCATCATTTCCGTGGTGATCGGCGGCGCGCTTCTCACCGGTGGCTACGGCTCGGTGGTCGGCGCGGCCCTTGGCGCCCTGATCTTCGGCGTCGTCCAGCAGGGCCTTTTCTTCGCCGGGGTCGAAAGCTCGCTGTTCCGGGTTTTCCTCGGCGTGATCCTGCTGCTGGCCGTGATCCTCAACACCTATATCCGCCGCATGATCACGGGGGAAAGATAAGATGTCCGACAACCTGATCGAACTCGTCGATATCGAGAAACACTTCGGCCCGGTGATCGCCCTGAACGGTGTCTCCGTTTCCGTGAAGGCCGGCGAATGCCACTGCCTTCTGGGCGACAACGGCGCGGGCAAGTCCACCTTCATCAAGACCATGTCCGGCGTCCACAAGCCGACCAAGGGCAAGATCCTGATGGACGGCAAGGAAGTCAACTTCAACAGCCCGCGTGACGCCATGGAAGCCGGCATCGCGACCGTCTACCAGGACCTGGCGATGATCCCGCTGATGTCCGTCACCCGCAATTTCTGGATGGGCCGCGAACCGCAGAAGCGCTTCGGCCCGTTCAAGTTCTTCGACTTTGCCCAGGCCAATGAGGTCACCATGACCGAAATGGCCAAGATGGGGATTCACCTGCGCTCGCCGGACCAGGCGGTCGGCACCCTGTCCGGCGGCGAACGCCAGACGGTGGCAATTTCCCGTGCCGTCTTCTTCGGCGCCAAGGTGCTGATCCTGGACGAGCCGACATCGGCCCTTGGCGTGCGCCAGACCTCCAACGTTCTGGCGACAATCGACAAGGTCCGTCAAAAGGGTATCGGCGTAGTCTTCATCACCCACAACGTGCGCCATGCCATGGCCGTGGGCGACAGGTTCACGGTGCTCAACCGTGGCAAGACGCTTGGCACCGCGTTGCGCGGGGACATCAAGGCGGAAGAACTTCAGGACCTGATGGCCGGTGGCCAGGAACTGGCAGAACTGGAAGGTTCGCTCGGCGGCACCATCTGACGGGCTGAATGAGAAACGGAATGTGCACGTGAAGAAACTCGATGTCATCACGATAGGCCGCTCGTCGGTCGACCTTTACGGAGCCCAGGCGGGCGGGCGTCTGGAGGATATGGCGTCCTTCAACAAATATATCGGCGGCTCGCCCACCAACATGGCCTGCGGCACCGCGCGGCTCGGCCTGCAGTCGGCGCTGATCACCCGCGTCGGTGACGAGCACATGGGCCGTTTCATCCGCGAGGAACTGGAACGGCACGACGTCGACACACAGGGAGTGATTACCGACAAGGAGCGGCTGACCGCCCTCGTCCTGCTCGGCATCCGTGATCAGGAGCAGTTCCCGCTGATCTTCTACCGCGAGAACTGTGCCGACATGGCGCTGGTTGAAGACGACATCGATCCCGCCTTCATTGCGTCGGCCAAGGCCGTTGTCGCCACCGGCACGCACCTCAGCCACCCGCAGACGGAAGCCGCCGTTCTGAAAGCCCTGAGGCTTGCGCGTGAAAGCGGCAGCCGCACCGCGCTCGACATCGACTACCGCCCCAATCTGTGGGGGCTGTCCGGACACGGCGACGGCGAGAACCGCTTCATCGCGTCCGACAAGGTCACGGAAAAACTGCAATCGACCTTGCATCTGTTCGACCTGATCGTCGGCACGGAAGAAGAATTCCACATCGCCGGAGGCACCACAGATACGCTCGAGGCACTTCGCAACGTGCGCAAGGTCTCCGGTGCGACGTTGGTCTGCAAGCGCGGGCCGATGGGCGCGACCGCCTTTGAAGGCGCCGTTCCCGACAGCCTCGACGACGGCATATCCGGCCCGGGTTTCCCGATTGAGGTGTTCAATGTTCTTGGCGCCGGCGACGGCTTCATGTCCGGCCTGCTGAAAGGCTGGATCACCGGCGAAGACTGGGTCACGGCCCTGACCTATGCCAATGCCTGCGGTGCCTTCGCGGTGTCCCGGCACGGCTGCACGCCCGCCTACCCAAGCTGGGAGGAACTGCAGTTCTTCCTGAAACGGGGTGTGAAGGACAAGGCCTTGCGCAAGGACCCGGACCTGGAGCAGATCCACTGGTCCACCAACCGGCACCGGCTGCACGGCGGCGACTGGTCGACCATGCGTGTCTTTGCCTTCGACCACCGCATCCAGCTGGAACAGATGGCCGATGCGGCCAATGCCGATCACGAGCGGATCGGATCGTTCAAGAAACTCTGCCTCGACGCGGCCCTTGCGGTTGCGGACGGTCAGCCTGGCTATGGCATCCTGTGCGACAGCCGGCATGGCCGCGAGGCGCTTTATCGGGCCGCCGGAACCGGACTTTGGATCGGTCATCCGGTGGAGTGGCCTGCCTCCCGGCCACTGACCCTGGAACCGGAAATCGGTCCGGATTTCGGCGGCCTGGCCGAATGGCCGGCAGAGCATGTGGTCAAGGTGCTCTGCTTCTATCATCCCTATGACACGGACGCGATGAAAGCCGAGCAGGAAGGCATCCTGAAACGGCTTTTTGCGGCCTGCCGCCGCAACCGGCTGGAAATGCTGCTGGAAGTCATCCCGTCCAAGGTCGGCCCTGTGGATGCGGACACGACAGCCGCTATCATCCGCCGCTTCTATGAGATCGGCATTTATCCGGACTGGTGGAAACTGGAACCGATGACCTCAGCAGAAGCCTGGGCGAAAGCCTGTGCGGCGATTACCGAAAACGATCCTCACACCCGCGGCATCGTGGTGCTTGGTCTCGATGCGCCGGAAGATGAGCTGGCCGCCAGCTTTGCCGAGGCGGCCCGCTTCCCGTTGGTCAAGGGTTTTGCCGTCGGCCGTACGATTTTCGCGGATGCCGCCCGGAAATGGCTGGCGGGTGAATTGACAGACGAAGCTGCCATCGCCGACATGGTGAGCCGCTTCAACCGCCTGTGCCACATCTGGGATACCGCCCGCGCAGAAGCCGGAAACAAGGCGAACGAAAACGAACCCCAAGGAATTTCCGCATGAGTACGATCCGTCTGACAGCCGCACAGGCGATGGTCCGTTATCTTTCGGCGCAAATGACCGAAGACGGCGAGCGTTTCATTGATGGCGTCTGGGCGATCTTCGGCCACGGCAATGTTGCCGGCATGGGCGAAGCGCTGGAGCAGGCCGGCAACGCCTTGCCGACCTGGCGCGGCCAGAATGAACAGACAATGGCACATACCGCCATTGCCTATGCCAAGGCCAGAAAACGCACCCGGGCGATGGCGGTGACCTCTTCCATCGGCCCTGGCGCCACCAACATGGTGACCGCCGCCGCCCTTGCCCATGTAAACCGCCTGCCGGTGCTGTTGATCCCTGGGGATGTCTTCGCCAATCGCGCACCGGACCCGGTGCTGCAGCAGGTAGAGGACTTCGACGACGGTACGGTTTCGGCCAATGATTGCTTCCGTCCCGTCTCACGTTATTTCGACCGGATCAGCCGCCCCGAACATCTGCTGACGGCACTGCCGCGGGCTTTTCGCGTGATGACCGACCCGGCCAACTGCGGCCCGGTGACCCTCGCCTTCTGCCAGGACACCCAGGCCGAGGCGTTCGACTATCCGGCAAGCTTCTTCGAACCCAAGGTCTGGCGCATTCGCAGGCCGGAACCGGACAGCCGGGATATTGCCGATGTCACGGCACTCATCAAGGCAGCGAAAAAACCGGTTCTCGTCTGCGGCGGCGGCGTCATCTATTCGCAGGCCGAACAGACTCTTGGCGAGTTTGCGACGAAACACGGCATTCCGGTGATCGAGACCCAGGCCGGCAAATCGGCACTGGCCCAGTCTCACCCGATGAACTTCGGCACCGCCGGTGTCGATGGCTCGGCCTGTGCCAACGAGATTGCAGAAAGCGCCGATCTCGTCATCGGCGTCGGCACCCGTTTTCAGGATTTCACCACCGGCTCCTGGGCTCTCTTCAAGGAGCCCGGCCGCAAGCTGGTGTCGATCAACGTTCAAAGCTACGACGCGCTGAAGCACGGCGCCATGGGTCTCGTCGGCGATGCCAAAGTGGCCCTGGAGAAGATCTCCGCCGCGCTCGGCGACGAGAAGAAGTCTGCCTTCGATCCGCAGTCCCGTCTCGACTGGCTGTCCAGGGTCGACGCCCATTGCAGCGCCCGCACCAACGTGCCCGCAGACTACCTGCCGCTGGATGCGGAGGTAATCGGCGCGGTTCAGCGGACCTCTTCGGAAAAGACCATCGCCATGTGCGCTGCCGGCACCATGCCCGGTGCGCTGAAGCTCCTCTGGCAGGCGCCGCAGGGCGGCTATCACATGGAATACGGCTATTCCTGCATGGGCTACGAGATTGCAGGCGCCATGGGCGTCAAGCTGGCCCAGCCGGAGCGGGATGTCATCTGCTTCCTCGGCGACGGTTCCTATATGATGGCCAATTCGGAGCTGGCAACCGCCGTCATGCGGCGGGTGCCGTTCACCGTGGTCCTGACGGACAATCGCGGCTACGGCTGCATCAACCGGCTGCAGATGGGCACCGGTGGCAACCAGTTCAACAACCTCTATCAGTACTGCAACGTCGAAGCCCAGCCTGACATCGACTTCGTCGCCCACGCGGCCGCGATGGGAGCCCACGCGGTAAAGGCAAAGGACATTGCCGACCTGGAAGCGCAGATCCTCGCCTCAAAGGACCGGGCCATTCCGACGGTGATCGTCATCGACACGGACCCGATGCACGGACCGGGTGAAAACGGCGGTGGCCATTGGTGGGATGTTGCCGTTCCCGAAGTGTCGCAGCGCGCCGAAGTCCGGCAGGCCCGTGAAGGCTATGTCGCGGAGCTGAAACACCAGAACCTTGTCGATTAGGGAGAGGCATCGCAGCACACCGACATCCTCTCCTTATGGCCTCCTCCTGAGGAGGACCATCCGGTCCGTCTCGAAGGATGGGGGCAAATACCGAACAAACGGCCCAACCTTCGAGACAGCGCTGAAGCGCTTCCTCAGGATGGGGTCGGAAAAACACAGATATCGAACCCAACGCTCCGACGCGTTACAGGACAACAGCCATGATCCTTTACGGCACCAACCCGATTGCCTGGGCCAATGATGACGACCAAACCCTTGGCGCGCATATTCCGACTGAGCAGATCCTGTCTCAAGCCTCAGAAATCGGCTTCGACGGTATCGAGAACGGCCACCGCTGGCCGAACGACCCGGAAGAGCTGAAACAGCTTCTCGGCAGCTATGGCCTCAGGTTCATTTCCGGCTGGTATTCGCTCAACCTGCTGGTCCAGTCGGTCGAAGAAGAAAAGAAGGCGATCCAGCCTCATCTCGACAAGCTGAAACACAATGGCTGCAAGGTCTGCATCACCTGCGAGACCTCCAACACCATTCAGGGCTCCCAGACAGACATCAACACCAGCCCGGTGCTGACTGCTGACGAAATGAAAGCCTTCGGCGCCAAGATCGAGGAACTCGCGGCCTTCTGCGCAAGCCAGGGCATCGATCTTGTCTACCACCACCACATGGGCACCGTTGTCGAGACGCCGGAAGAAATCGACGCCTTCATGGACGCCACCGGCGCGGCAACCAAACTGCTGTTCGATGCCGGCCACTGCTATTTCGGCAGCAACGGCAAGGATCCGGCCCCGGTGCTGGAAAAACACGCCGCCCGCGTGAAGCATTTCCATGCAAAGAACGTGCGTCCGGTCGTGATGAAGGAAATCCGCGAGACCAAGAAGTCCTTCATGGACGGCGTGCGCGCAGGTGTCTTCACCGTGCCGGGCGACGAGGAAGGCGGCGTTGATTTCAAGCCGCTTCTCAAGATCCTGAAAGACACCGGCTATGAAGGCTGGATCGTGATCGAGGCGGAACAGGACCCGGACGTCCGCAACCCGTTCCAGTATCAAAGCCTCGGCCTCAAGACCCTCAAGCAACTCTCAAAGGAAGTGGATTTGACATGAGCCATCTTCTCGTCAAGCCGTCCGGCACCTCCGGCAAGGTGCACGACATCACGCCGGAAAGCGCCAGATGGGGCTATGTCGGCTTTGGTCTCTATCATCTGGAAGCGGGTCAATCGGCATCTGAAGATACCGGCGACAAGGAAGTCATCCTCGTCCTAGTGGAAGGCAAGGCTTCGATTTCCGCCGGCGATGAAGACTTTGGTGAACTGGGCGACCGGATGAGCGTGTTCGAGCGCAAGAAACCGCATTGCGTCTATGTGCCCAACGGCAGCAAATGGTCTGCGAAAGCCACCACGGACTGTGTTCTGGCGGTCTGCACCGCACCCGGCAAGGGCAATTACAAGGCCCGCGTCATTACCGATATCGGCCAGGTGGAACGCGGCAAGGGTGCCAACACCCGCTACATCCATCCGATCGCGATGGAAGAAAGCGATATCGCCGACAGCCTGCTGGTGACGGAAGTCTATACGCCCCAGGGCAACTGGTCGTCCTATCCCCCGCACCGGCACGACGAAGACAATTTTCCGGATATGACCTATCTGGAAGAGACCTATTACCACCGCCTCAACCCGAAACAGGGTTTCGGCTTCCAGCGCGTCTTCACCGAAGACGGCGAGCTGGACGAGACGATGGCTGTTTCAGATGGCGACGTGGTGCTTGTTCCCAAGGGCCACCACCCCTGCGGCGCGCCCTATGGCTACGAGATGTATTATCTGAACGTCATGGCCGGCCCCTTGCGCAAGTGGCGGTTCCAGAACCATCCGGACCACGACTGGATCGCCCAGCGGGACGCTGGATAGGTTCAAGTAGCAGGGACTGAGCAAGCGGCCATCCTTCGAGACGAGCCTTTGACCCTCCTCAGGACGAGAATTGCTCAGCGTGAAGACAGCAAAAAGGGCGCCAACGGGCGCCCTTTTTCATTTCTCTTGCCTGCGTTCTTACGCGGCAATCAGAATGTGGCTTTCCTGTAGCTGCTCGGCGAACTCGACGCCGCACCCTGCTTCGGTCTGGCGTACGACTTTCGCATTCAGCACGGTGCCATCCAGGAACTCCAGCGTCAGATGCTCGCCATTCGGCATGTCCTTGAGATCCAGGATCTGCGCACCCGTGATGCTGACATCGACCAGCTGGGCGGTGCGCTTGCGGCCGTTCGAGAAGGTAAGTCTGACATCTTCCGAAATCGCCTTGCGGACTGCACGCCTGCGGTCCTCGACATCCTTGGTGACGTCCGAAAGAAATTTCTCGACCTCCTGCGCCAGGCTGGAACTCGCCTCCGAAACCAGATCAGACGCCGTGCTGACAGACCCGGCTTCCGCCGAAGTCTGTTCAACTGCGCCGGAAACGGAAGACATGCTGTTGGCGGCGTTGCCGGTGCTGTCGCTGGCAGATCGCGCCGAGCGTGCGATTTCCTGGTTTGCCGCCCGCTGTTCCTCGATAGCCCCGGCCACGGAGCTGGTCAGGTTCTTGATGTCGGATACTTTCTCGGTGATATGTTCGATAGCCCCGGCCGCATCGCGAACCGAGTTCTGAATACCCGAAATCCGACCGGAAATTTCGTCCGTTGCCTTGGATGTCTGTTCCGCGAGCTGCTTGACTTCCGATGCCACGACCGCAAACCCGCGCCCGGCTTCACCTGCACGGGCCGCCTCGATGGTGGCGTTCAGCGCCAGGAGGTTGGTCTGTTCCGCAATGTCGCGAATGAGATTGACCACACTGCCGATATGTTCGGCAGCTTCCGACAGCGTCTCGACGTTCCGGTTCGTATCTTCCGCCGCTTTCACGGTTTCCAGAACGATACGGGTCGTGGCTTCGGTCTGGTTGGCGATTTCCTGAACGGTGGCTGTCATTTCTTCCGTGGCGGCTGCAACAGCAGCAACGTTTTCCGACGCGCTGACAGAGGCCTGCCCTGCGTGGTCAGACTCCGACTTGGCGTTGATCGCGAGATCTTCCAGCGTGGTGGCGGCGCCGCGCATGCGTTCCATCTGCTCGGATACGGTTGTCAGACGGCTGGACATGATCGACTTGAAGTCATTGATCACCCCTTCCAGAAAGGCCTGACGCTGGCGTTCTTTGTCGCGCTCGTTTCGGGCCTGTTCTTCAAGATGACGCCGTTGAATGGCGTTTTCCTTGAACACCGAGACGGCCTTGAACATGTCTCCGATCTCGTCGCCACGCTTGGCGTCATCGGTCTCCACACGTGTATCGCCTCCGGCAAGCGCATTCATTGCGGCAACAACCTTGCCGATGGGGGTCGTGATCGTGCGAGCCGCGAAGAAACCGACTGCGCCAGCCACAACAAGCAGAGCAAGTCCTGTTAACAGCATGCGGTTCCGCATTGTTGTAACTGGTGCAATCGCTTCTTCGTAAGTCTGCATGGCGATGATCACGAAGTTCTGGCCATGAAACGCAAATCTGATTGCGTCGACTTCCATGGGCTCTTCGCTGAAAAACGAACTGATCCCGAAGGCTTCCCCGGACGCGAAGGCTTCATCGATAATGGAATTGTCGACCTTGGTGACAAGAATGTCGTTCTGTTCGGACGTGAGCTCGGAATTGTTACGCATCAACCGGTCTTCGCCGATCAAGACAAGTTCCCCTGTCTTGCCGAGGCCAAGGTTATGGCTCATAAGCTCATCGATTTTTCCAACAGGCATTTGATACGCAAGCACGCCAACCGTTTCATCGGCAATGCGAACCGGATGCGCGATGAAACTGGCCGGAGCATCAGAACTGGGCTTGTAAGGTGCGAAATCCTCGAAAGCGACCTTCCCGTGCTCCGTGATGCTCATCGCGTTGCGATAGACTTCACCGAGGTCGGTTTCGGCCCACTTGCCCCCGCCGGTACTGAAGTTGGTCGCGAAGTCCGCTTCCTTGAACACCGAATAGACCAGGTTACCCTCGGTATCGAACAGAAAGACGTCGTAGTATTCGTTGTCCTCTTGAAGCTGACGGAACCATGGGTGGTATTTGGCATGCACCTCGTCGTAGTCGGAGCCGGAGGCACCCTTGTCGAGCAGCTGCTTTTCACCATTCGGGTTCGGATTGTCGGCAATATAGGCCTTCTGCAATGCCTGACCGGGGTCACCACCGGACTGTTCCCAGTTTTTCCAGGCGGACGCAAATTCCTGGACGGCAGCGGCGGTTCCCGGATGCTCTGCAACAATGGCAAGATCCCGCTCGATCACCTCCAGATAATCGAGTGTTTCCTGCTTCGAGATCTTGGCGGCCGCCATGAGGCGTTCTCTCGTCATCTGGTTCACGCTTGCTGCAGACGTGACGTAACTGGAAACACCAATACCAATGCCGACCACCGCAGCGGCGCCCAATACCAGCGCCGGGATCTTTTTCGACAAACGCAAACCTGAGAACATTCGTCCCCCCTCTGATGGCCAATACGCCAACATCCAAAATCGGACGTAGGGTAGGAATCAGGAGAGAACAAATTCCTAACTTTTCTGCACGAAGAGCTTTCCGGACAAATAGAACAATAAGAAATCAAAGAAAAAATAAAAAAACACTGTCAATATTCGCAATGATTTTATTTCATATTGATATTTTATACTTTCAGGGAATTGCCTACAGGCGAATCACCGTTTCTCCCCTTAAGGCAGGCTCGAGACAGGCGACCAGAGCACCACGGTGCTGAATAACGTTACCGGCGAGATTTGCGCCCGCATCAACGCTTTCCGCGACATCCCCCCCGGAGAGATATTTCGCCAGAAAGGCCGCATTGAAACTGTCTCCGGCAGCCGTCGTGTCGACAATTTTGGATACCGGCGCCGGCTGGAAAGCCTGCCGCGACCCTGCGCCCGCACAGACCACCTGTTCAGGGCCGTTCTTGACCACCACCATCCCGGCTCCGGCGGCAAGATAGCGGTTCGCGCTGTCATCCGGGGTCGCATCTCCAAAATGAGCCAGTTCGTCCTCGAAAGAGGGCATCAGGAAATCGCAGCAGCCGGCGGCTTCCGTAACGCTTGCCCGCATCGTGTCCGCATCTTCCCAAAGTCGCGGGCGCAGGTTCGGGTCGAATGCCGTTTTGGCCCCAGCCTTGCGGGCAGCTCTCAGTCCGTCCAGGAATGCTTTACGGTCGTCCGGCGGAAGGATGGCAAGGGTAATGCCGCTGAAATAGATCAGCCCCGCCCCTTTGAGCGCCGACGCCAACACGTCCTGGTCGGCCGCCAGCAAGCGCGCGGCGGATTGGGAACGCCAATACGCAAAGCTGCGTTCACCATCCTTCAACTGGATCATGTAGAGACCGACAGTCCGGTCGTCCCGCTTCTGGATGGTGGACGTCTCCAGATCCGAGCCCTTCAGGAAAGACAGCATGTCTTCCGACACCTGATCGCGGCCAACGGCTGTGTAATACCCGACTGTCCAGTCGGCGGGCAGGCATTTGCGCGCGTACCAGGCGGTATTCAGCGTATCGCCGGCAAACCCCATGGCATATGTGCCCTCGCCCGTTGGTGCCATCTCGACCATACATTCGCCAATGGCAAGGAATTTGAGTGACACGGCAGGGCTCCTGAGGCTTCGGGAATCAAAAAAACTAAAGATGAAAATCCCGCAGAAATCCGGGATTTAAATGCATTAGCATAAAAGCCCCTGCCAGAAAAAGTGCCCAACGGCCAACGGCTTGAGCCAAAGCGGTTTGGCCGTCAAGGCAAAGGTCGTCCATCCCCTGCTTTCCGCCGTTTCCCAAATTAAATTTATTTGATAGCGCCACGCATGAAGCTCTGGACAAACTGCCCTTCGAAAAGAAGGACTATCGACGCCAGGAGGCTCAGGTTGCGTCAAATCCACTCCAGAGCATTCGGCTTGCCGGCCCCGGACGAATACACGCCTGAAGCCTGGAAGGTTCAAGCTTGTGGGCTGAAAATCACGCCAGATCCTCATCGGCGGCCACGAACACGTCCGTGTTTGTGCCTTGCAGCGACGCCAGAAAGGCGTCCGGCACCGGGCAATCGGTAAAGACCGCATCGACATCACTGAGATGGCCGCCGCGCACATGGGCGTTCCGGCCGAACTTGCTGTGGTCCAGCACCAGATAGGATCTGCGGCAATTGGCGAGAATGGACTGGCGCGCGGCTACTTCGTCCTCATGAAAGTCCAGCAGCGTGCCGTCTTCATCCACACCGGCAACGCCGAAAATGCCGATATCAACCTTGTAGTTGGAAAAGAAGGCCTGCGCCGCAGACCCAAGCACATCGCGGTCGCCGTGGCGCAAACGGCCACCCGTTATCGTCACCTGAAAGGACGGATTGATCGACGCGGTGAAGGCAACGTTCAGATTGTTGGTAAAGACCGCCAGCTTTTCATGCCCGACAAGGGCCTGCATGACGATTTCCGGCGTAGTGCCGATGGAAAAGGCAAGCGACTGGTTATTGCCCACGTGCCTTGAGACCAGGTCCGCTATGCGCTGCTTTTCCGGAAGGTTCAGAATCTGCCGCGTGGAATAATGGATGTTGGAAGCGGGTGCGGGCGGTTCAACACCGCCGTGGGTTCGGCGCAGAATTCCAAGTTCGCAAAGACCGTTGACGTCCCGGCGGATCGTCTGTGTGGTCACCTCGAACCGGTCTGCCAGTTCCTCGACGGATGCAAATCCCGCCTTTTGTACCAGATCCGCTATTTCGGCCTGACGCTTTGAAATATCTATTTGCCCAAGCATATTCTTCTGATCCGCCATCGTCCCCTTTCCTCCCGCAGGCACGGGAGGCCAGCCGCTCCAAAGGCAACATGTTGACTCGAAAAAGCCTGACTTCGAAGCCCCTTAAAACATTTTCATATGAACCTTATTCGACGCTCATATGAAAATGATGTGACAATAGGGGATCGAGCGGGCCACGGGAACACCAGCGACGCCTCGCAATCGAGATAGGCCACAATATCTTTGGATCTTGGAACGTAGTTGCAGGGAGGATTGCTGCCAGCCGTCCGGAACTTCAGTAAACCGGTCATCCGGCCATGACCTGAAACCCATAGGGCTCAGCAAAGATACCGCCGGACAAATCATAAGACGGCTCAGGCGAAAGGGCTTGCTCGACACTCGCAAGAGCATGAAATGAAAAAGAAAATCTGTGTCTGCAGCTAACAGGCAATCAAATGGCACGTCATTTCATTAGTGACGTGCGTCTGACACCAGCATTGACTGATAGATCCGGGGCCGGACAGCTGGCCACCGCTCATGTAAGGCAATGCCAATGCGCTCACAAACTTGACCGGATCTCCCTCCCCTCTTGGGAGGAGAAGTACAAGGGGTGGGGGCAGCAGTCTCGCCGGACGCCTCTCCCCACTCTGCAGGGTCAATCATCTATAGAGAAACGACTGTCCCTCGCTGTCGAACAGATGCAGTTTTTCCGGCGCAGCCGTCAGACGGATGGACGTGCCCCTTGCGATCTTGTGGATCCCCGGCAGCTTGGCGATCAGGGCCGATGCACCGTCTTTCGGGCGGAAGTAAAGCACCGTCGTCTCTCCGAGCGCTTCGACGATTTCGACCTCGGCGGAGATCAGGAAATCGTCGCTGTCCGTCACTGTCAGGTCTTCCGGCCGAACACCAAGCTTCACCGCCGCGCCCTTGTCGCTGTCCAGCGAGGCAATCGGCACGTCCGCATGACCGTCATCGGACATGACCAGGGACGTTTGGGCGCCGGTTGCCGCCACCTTGGCATCAAGCAGGTTCATGGCGGGCGAGCCGATGAACTGGGCAACAAACGTGTTGGCGGGGCGTTCGTAAAGATCCAGTGGCGCGCCGAATTGTTCGATGTTGCCGCCATGAAGCACGACGATGCGCGTTGCCAGCGTCATCGCCTCCACCTGATCGTGGGTAACGTAGATCATGGTGCTTTCCGGCATGCTCTCCTTCAACTGCGCGATCTCGATCCTTGTCGCAACGCGCAGGGCGGCATCGAGGTTCGACAGCGGTTCGTCGAACAGGAACACCTTGGGGTCCCGCACGATTGAGCGGCCAATGGCAACGCGCTGTCGCTGACCGCCGGAAAGCGCTTTCGGCAGGCGGTCGAGATAAGCCGTCAGCTGCAGCCTGTCCGCCGCCGCCCGCACCGCCTTGTCGATTTCATCACGCGACTTGCCGGCCAGCTTCAGGGCGAAGGCCATGTTGTCGTAGACCGTCATATGCGGATAAAGCGCATAGGACTGGAACACCATGGCAATTCCGCGCTGTGCCGGCGGCACGTCGTTGACGACGACGCCATCGATTTCCAGTTCGCCGCCGGTGATTTTTTCCAGGCCTGCGATCATCCGCAGCAATGTCGACTTTCCGCACCCCGATGGACCGACGAAAACGATCAGCTCGCCTTCGTTGATATCCATGTTGATGTCGCGCAGAACTTCGACAGATCCATAGGACTTGCTGACATTCTTCAAGGACAACGATGTCATGCCGGCTGCTCCCGATTGTTGATTTTGTTCATGTTATTTCACCGATCCGGCCAACAGGCCGCGCACGAGGTAGCGCTGCATCGCGAAGAACACGAAAAGCGGCACGGCGATGGACACAAAGGCAGCGGTCGCGAGAATTTCCCAATTGCCGCCACGCGTTCCCAAAAGTTCCACGATCTGGTTGGTCATGACCGTGGTCGAGCCCGTGGCATCGATCAGGAACACCTTGGCCACCAGAAGGTCGTTCCAGGTCCACAGGAACTGGAAGATGGCGAAAGAGGCCAGCGCCGGAAAACTGAGCGGCAGGATGATGCGGGTGAAGATCTGGAAATCCGTCGCCCCGTCCACCTTGGCATTCTCGATGATGTCCCGTGGCAGCCCGACCATGTAGTTCCTGAGCAGATAGACGGCGAGCGGCATGCCGAAGGCCGTATGGGCCAGCCAGACCCCCATGTAGCCCTTGCCGATGCCGACCGCCAGGTGGAGCCGCAGCAGCGGAATAAGCGCCAGTTGCAGCGGCACGACGAGCAACGCCACAACAGCGGCGATCAAAAGGGCCCGGCCGGGAAATTCCATCCAGGCAAGGGCATAGGCTGCGAACGCCGCAATGACGATCGGGATGATCGTCGCCGGTATGGTGACTGTCAGCGTGTTGAAGAACGCCTTGCCCATATTGTCCTGTCCGGTTCCGGAAAACAGGATGGTGGCATAATTCTGCCAGGTGAATTCCGGCGGCACGGTCGCTGTCACGAAGACACGCTGGCCGCGGCCGGAAATCTGCTTGTCGTTGCCCTTCCAGACATAGGACCCGTCAGCCTGCAACGTCAGGCTTTCGCCGTCGCCCATATCCGCCGTTTCGCCGGTTTGATAGGCTGAGACATCGCGTGAGGACACGCCCCACGACCGGATGTCGCGCGGCTCACCCTCGAAGATGTTTCCCGTGACGATGAACTGATCACCGTCCGCCACGCGGGTCTCGTCCGGATCCGACGTCCTGTAGACTTCGTTCTGCTCGGACGGGAACAGTGCTGCCCACCAGCCGGAACTGGAAATCTGGTCGGCGGTTCGGAACGACGAAACGAACAGCCCGACGGTGGGAAACAGCCACAACAGCACCAAGGCGGCGACGGAGATATGAACGGCCCAGGTCAGGCCGGATTTTTTCCCAGCGATGCTGGCCATCACTTCATCTCCTTCCGGGCGTTGTAGACGTTCCACACGAGGATCGGTGTGACGAGCAGCATGATGATGATGGCACTTGCCGACCCCACGCCCCAGTCATTGGCGCGGAAAAGCTTGTCGTACATGTAGTTGGCCAGAACCTGGGTCTCCCACTGACCGTTGGTCATGGCGAAGACGATGTCGAACACCTTGAGCACGGTCAGCGTGATCGTGGTCCACACCACCACGATGGTCCCCATGATCTGCGGCACCTTGATCTTGAAGAAGATCTGGAACGGGTTGGCACCATCAACAATGGCGGCTTCCACGGTTTCCTCCGGAATGCCGCGCAGGGCCGCCGACAGGATCACCATGGCAAAGCCGGTCTGGATCCAGATCAGAACCACCATCAGGAAGAAGTTGTTCCACAGCGGCAGTGTCAGCCAGGTTTGCGGTTCGCCGTATGGCACATCCGTAATCCAGAGGCTGAGCGCGGAATTCAGCGAAATCCAGATCAGCCAGACCCCGGCGACCGCGATCAGAAGGCGCAGCGGCAGAAGCCAGACCGACTTGTCCTGGCCCTGGGCAACGATCCCGCGCACAAAGGTCCAGGCCACATAGGCGACGACCAGGGCGAAAGCCAGCAGAAGAAGGGTTGGCAGGAGCTGGAGAAAGACAATGGAACCGATGCCGCCGTCGAACTTCAGCCAGATCGCGTTCAGAACACCGATCTGGTTTTGATCGGCTGCGCGTGTGTCATAGATCAGCTTGAAGATGACCGACGCACCAACGAAGGAGATCGCCATCGGCATGAAGATCAGAGACTTGGCGAAATTGCCCCATCTGATCCGGTCCGTAAGCTGGGCAACCAGCAGACCGAAGGCTGTGGAGGCGGCAGGGACCACGATGAGCCACAGCATGTTGTTGCGCACCGCTTCCCAGAACTTCGCCTCGTTCATCATCTGACGATAGTTGGCAAGTCCGACGAAAGCGCCCCCTTGCGAACGGTCCGTCAGCGACAGACGCAAGGTCTCGAACACCGGATAGGCAAGGTATAGCGTCAGCGCGAACAAGGCCGGAAACAGAAACAGCCACGGCCGGATCATGTTGGCCCGGTTGATGTTCCTGCCAGCATTGGGGCCACGGGCCGGAAACAGAACCTTGTCGATGAAGACATTCGAGAAGAAGAAATAGGCAAGGCAGGCGCCAACGCCAATGACGATGGTTGTGAGCCCTAACAGTGCCGGATTATCCGATAGCATGGCCGTTCCCTCCCATTATTGATTATGGGGTGGCACCCGGAAGACCGGGGGCCTCCTGCGTTTAGGAACTGTGTTTCTTGACCGTTTCGCCCATCCGTCAGAAAAACGGCCAGTCTCCCTGAGGAGACCGGCCGCCTGGAGGATTACTTGAGGGCGTCCCAGCTTTTCTGGATTTCCTCGGCGACGGCTTTTGCGTCCTTGCCACCGGTATAGTCGACCATCCCGGTCCAGAACGTTCCCGCACCGACTGCGCCTGGCATCAGGTCGGAACCGTCAAAGCGGAAGGTGCTGGCATTGACCAGGATTTCGCCCTGCTTGCGCAGCGTGTCGTCCTTGTAGGCTTCGGGGTTGGCCCCCTTGTGCGGCGTGAGGAAGCCGGTCTGCGCCATCATCACTTCATGGGCGAGCGGCAGTTCGAAGAATTTCATCAGTTCGTTCGTCGCATCGGACGGATTGGTGATCGCCATCAGCGTACCACCGCCAAGAACCGGGTTGCCGAGGTCCTTGTCCGCATAGGCCGGGAAGTAGAAGAAGTCGACATCGGTGCCGAATTCCACACCATCCGGGAAGAAGGCCGGCACGAAGGACGCCTGGCGGTGCATGTAGCACTGCGGCGGCGAGGAGAAGAGGCCTTTCGGGCTGTCGCGGAAATCGGTGGAGGCAACTGCGCCCGCACCGCCGGCAACCTTGGCGTCGTCGCGGGCAAACCAGCCGAATTCCTCTATAGCGGCCACGACGCGGTCATCGTCGAAGGGGATCTCGTTGGTGGTCCACTGGTCGTAGACTTCAGCAGGCTGCGTGCGCAGCATCATATCCTCGACCCAGTCGGTCGCCGGCCAACCGGTGGCCGCGCCTGACCCCAGGCCGATACACCAGGGCGTTTCGCCATCGGCGACGATCTGCTCCGTCAGCGCCTTCAGCTCTTCCATGGTTGTCGGCACTTCATAGCCGGCATCCTCGAAGTTTTCCGGAACATACCAGACAAGGCTCTTGACGTTGACGTTGTAGAAGAAGCCGAACAGTTGATCCTTGCCGTCCGCATCCTTGTAGGTACCAAGGTCGACCCAGCTTTCACCGGCACCGTAGTTGTTGGCGATCCACTCGCCCATTCCCTCGGGCAGCGGCTTGAGGAGACCGCGCGCGGCCATGTCGGCAGCAAGGCCCGGCTGCGGGAAAACGGCGATGTTCGGAGCAGCGCCGGCTTCGGCATCGATCACGATCTGCTGCTCGAAGGAGTCCGACCCGGTGTAGATGACTTCAGCGCCGGTGGCTTCGGAGAAATAGGCAAGCACGTTCCGGAAATAGCCGTCTTCAGGCTGCAGCCACGGACCGGCGATCGTCACGGTCTGACCCGTGAGGTCAGGAGCGCTCTTTGCCCACTCGTTGTAGCTGTCCCAGTTAAAGGGGCCTTCCCCCGGAGTGAATTTCAGGTCAGCCGCGAACGCAGCGCCCGCGCAAAGGCCAATAGCCAGCGCGAGGCCAGCCGTGCAGGCTTTCAAACGTAATTTCATATCTGTCCTCCCAGATTGTCCCTATTCCGGAACGCTCCATTCAAGGTGGCACACCTTGCCACCTTGCAGCAATACCCGCCCGCATCACCGGGCCGGCAATTCTACCAGAAACCTCCATCCAAACCGCTTTGGATTTGGCCCTAACCATGTCTTCAGACTTCAGTCTTGTCAAGCGTGCTGCTCGCGAATTAATGTTGCATTTCAATAACAGCCTGTTGGGAGGGCGCTTTCAAAGCGTTTTGGGCCACAATGAGCAATGGCGTGAACCTGAAAGAACTGTCGCAACGGCTGAACCTGTCTCAGACAACGGTCAGCCGCGCGCTTAACGGCTATCCCGAAGTCAGCGAGGAAACCCGCAAGCGCGTGAGCGAAATGGCCGCCAAGCTCGGCTATGCGCCCAACAGCCAGGCACGGCGGCTTGCGACCGGACGTGCAATGGCGATTGGCCACGTCATACCCCGCTCAATTCACGAGATGATGAACCCGATCTTCCTGGAATTCATCGCAGGGGCCGGAGAGACCTATTCGCGTCATGGCTACGACATGATCATTTCCGTGGTCGATGACGACCACGAGGAAGACGCCTACCGGCAGATTGCCTCGCGCAAGAAAGCGGACGGCGTGATCATTCACGGCCCTGCCAACGAAGAGCATCGGCACAAGCTTCTGAAACAGCTCAACCTGCCCTTCGTCGTCCACGGCCGCATTCCCGGCGCGGAGCAGGAAACCTCATGGATCGACATGAACAACAGGCGCGCATTCGAGCGCGCCACCAACCTGCTTTTGGACCTTGGTCACACCCGGATCGCATTGCTGAACGGCCTTGAACACATGGATTTCGCCAACCGGCGCCGTCGCGGGTTCGAGGAAGCGTTGGCCGCCCGAGGACTGACACCGGACCCTGCCCTCATGCGCAGCGCCGATATGACGGAGCCTTTTGGCTGCGACAATGCGATGGAAATGCTGAAGAGCGACAATCCGCCGACCGCCTTCCTGATTTCATCCATGATATCGGCGATCGGCGTTGCACGCGCGGTCGGCCAGTGCGGGCTGACAGCCGGCAAGGACGTTTCCATCATCACGCATGACGATGCCTTGTCCTTCCTGCCAAACAGCGGCGAGGTGCCTATTTTCACCTGCACACGCTCCTCGGTCCGTTACGCCGGGGAGAAGGCCGCCGAACTGCTCCTGAACATGATCTCCAATCCGGCCAGCAAACCGGTGTCCATGCATCTGGACGCGGAACTGATCATCGGCCAGTCCACTGGCCCGGCGCCTGCAGCATCGCGATGATCAGACGTGGTTGAGACCGCAGTTCTGGAGCAGGTCTTCCATCCGGGCCAATCCGTTGAGACGGTGAACCCGCGCCAGTTCCGTGGCCTTGTCTGATTTGCCTTCCCGGATCGCCTCGACGATCACGCGATGGTCGGCAACATTCGCGGCCGGGGCCTTGTTCAGGCGCAGCAACACGAGGTTCGCCCGGTACACCTGATCAAGAAGACCTTCGATCTTCGACTCCAGACGCAAATTGCCGCTCGCCCTGGCAATCAGCCTGTGGAACCTGTCGTCGCAAATCGCCCAGGCCTCGATATCTTCACGTTCCAGTGCCTCGTCAGCGCGGGTCAACACACCCTGGATTTCTTCAAGGGTATCAAAGCTCATCTTGCCGCATGCATTGCCTGCTGCAAGCGCTTCAAGCGCTGAAAGGATCTGGTAAATCTCGCAGATATCCTGCCGCGAAATCGGCAGGACCTTGGCACCGCGGCGCGGCACAAGATCCACGAGACCATCTGCTTCCAGTCGGATCAGCGCTTCGCGCACCGGTGTCCGGCTCATGCCCAGCCGGGTTGCAATGTCCGGTTCCGGCGCCTGAAAGCCCGGCGGCAATTGTCCACTCAAAATCTCTGTTTTCAGCCGCTCATATGCGTTGTCGACGCGGGTGAATCTGGCTTTCGTTGACATTGCGGGGTGCACCCGTTCTCCTGACGTGTCTTAAAATATTTGCGTTATCCCGCACCTCTCGATTGAGGTCAGCGCGGCTTGCCCAGGGCGCCGAAGGCAATTCCCTCCGACGCGGCCGCCCTTTTCTGAAAGCAAATCAATGCCGTATTGCTAATTAATTCGATAGAATTTTAATCACCCACCTGCCGTCAGAGCACCCGAGATGAGTGCTCCCATCGCCAGAGCGCGCATTTCCTCGATTTCTTGCAGATTTGCGGCTTTCTTCCGGCGGAAAAAATACTGTCAAAAATTACGGTGACAGTCGAACAGGCCGCCATTTCCTTAACGTAATTTCAGCTCTATCCAACCCGATAGCGTCCGAAAAACCCGGTGAAATTGCAGCAATCGTTTACCGTTTCTCCGGGTCGGATGACCTTGGATGCGGACCCTCAAGAGACTCGCGGCCATTTCAATTCTTCGACCGCCTTCCTTCCGGGTCGAAAGGTCGAAGGTTCAACATTTCATAACGCACCAAAGAAACCGAGCCGATTCCGGCAACCGCAGATCACGTAACAGGTCGCGTCAGCAAGGGAGAAATCCCTGTAAACAAAACATCTACCGCCTGCAAAGGTGAAAAAAATTCTTTCAAGACGAAATCGAAAAGAAGCCACCATTCCCTCAGGACGGAGAGAAATTTCCCAGGACTACTCTTGAGATAATCCACCGGCATAAAAATTCATAAGTAATTTCCAAATATTACGCTAAGTGACAAACAAAATCGCAAACGCGACCGCCGATCTCAACTTACCTTTGATTAACTATAAAATTTTAGCTTGGGCACTGACAATAATCGTGGTGCCACTGTGACGACTGCCCCTGCCAAAATGATGCACGGATTGAAAGCCCGTCTTGCCAGTCTTCTGGCGAGCGCGTCAGTTGTCAGCCTGTTTTTCACCGGCGCCCCCGTATCCGCACAGTCGCTAGAAGAAGCCATGAGTGCCGCCTATGCCATCAATC
Source organism: Stappia sp. BW2 (assembly GCF_008107695.1). GTDB lineage: Bacteria > Pseudomonadota > Alphaproteobacteria > Rhizobiales > Stappiaceae > Roseibium. The sequence goes on from NZ_VIRG01000053.1 coordinate 158,369, forward strand.
CGGGCCTGAAGGCGGAACGCTCGCGCTACGAAGCGATCAACCAGGATATCTGGACCGCAAGGTCCGAGTTCCTGCCCACCGTGACCGGCACCTATGTGGGTGAACAGAATGCCCTGCTAAGTGATCGGAATAACAACAGCGACAGATCGTTTTTCCACGAACTGGGCATTTCCATGTCCCAGACCGTGTTTCAGGGATTTGCCGGCGTCAACCGGCTGAACCAGGCGCATGAAGAAGCGAATTCGGGTCGCAACCAGCTGATTGGCACCGAGCAGACACTGCTTTTCAACACGGCCGATGCCTATCTGCGCGTCGTTCGCGACAAGGCCATCCTGTCTCATCTGCGGGCCTACACCAACGTGGTGCAACGGGAGGTGACTGCCGCCCGCGCACGGTTCAAATCGGGCGACGCCACCCGCACCGATATCGAGCAGGCCCTGGCCCGCCTGGGCGAGGCACAGGGAAACTCCGACCAGGCCACCGGCGATCTGGAAGCTTCTGAGGCGGCCTATGAGCGCCTGACCGGCCAGAAGCCGGGCAAACTCGGCTGGCCCGGCATTCCGCGAACGATCGAACCCGACGGACTGGACGATGCGATCTCCGTCGCGCTGCAGAACAACCCCTCCATCCGCGCTGCAACTGCCGATGCCCGGGCAGCACACTATGCCGCGCGCGCCGCAGTCGGCGACATGCTGCCGCGCGTCTCGCTGGAAAGCGAATGGCAGACCGGATACCGGGGCAACCTTGGCAATCAGGACGAAGAGGATTTCCGCTTCGGCGTGCGCGTCACGGCCCCCTTCTTCACTGGTGGCCGCAACATCGCCGCCGTCAAGCGCGCGAACCATACCGCCGCGCAGCAGGAATACGAACTGGACGACACCCAGCAGATCATCCGCGAGAACGTTGTCCGCGCCATGAAGCAGCGAGCGGCCTTGAGGCTCAAGGTCAAATCGGTCAAGCGCGCAATTGATGCAAACAAGCGTGCGGTCAAGGGCCTGCAGGTGGAATTCGACAGTGGCCAGCGGTCCCTGCTCGACGTTCTCAACGGCGAACGCGAACTGCTGCTCAGCAAGGTTGACTATGTGAGGGCGCGCTACGACAGCCGCATCGCGGATTTTTTCCTGCTGGCCAACATCGGTCGCCTGGCACCTCAGCATTTCGGGATCATCGAGGAACGACCAGCGCCGATCCCCCGTATCATCCCCGAATTCAATACCTGGGACCTGCGCCTCGGGCTGTCGGAGAACGATCTCTTTCAGTCAGGCACCGTGGAAGTCGCGACCGGCGACACCATCGTGATCGAAACCCAGCCGTTGCCTCCGGTCAAATAACAAGCCGTACACAAAAAAACCCCGAAGCAAGCTCCGGGGTTTTATTGTTTTCAGACGTCAGCGGCTCAGTGAGTTGCCGGGGTCACCATGGCACTGATGGTGTCCTGAACGTTCAGAACGCCAATCGGCTTGCCGTCATCATTGACCACCGTCGCTTCACCCTGACCGCTTTCGGCGAAGGACTTGGCCGCCTCTTCCAGCATGATGCCGCTGGAAATGGTCAGCCCGCCGTCCAGTGTCCGCGACGTGTCCATGACCGTATCGACCAGGATCACCCGGCCACGGTTCACTTCCCTGACGAAGTCGGAAATATAGGCATCTGCGGGCCGGAGAACGATCTCCTGGCCTGTTCCCTGCTGGATCACTGCCCCGTCGCGCAGCACCGCGATCCTGTCGCCGAGACGCAGGGCCTCGTCCAGGTCGTGGGTGATGAAGACGATGGTCTTCTGCAGCTCTTCCTGAAGATCGAGAAGCACGGTCTGCATGTCCATGCGGATCAGCGGATCGAGTGCCGAGAACGCCTCGTCCATCAGCAGGATGTCGGCATCGTTGGTCAGCGCGCGGGCAAGGCCCACACGCTGCTGCATGCCACCGGAAAGCTGGTTCGGATAATGATCCTCGAAGCCTTCCAGTCCCACCCGCGCGATCCAGCGGGCTGCACGCTCCTCGGCTTCCTTGGCCGGCACACCCTGGATCTCCAGGCCGTAGACGGCATTCTTCATGACGGTGCGATGCGGCAGGAGAGCGAACTTCTGGAACACCATCGCGGTCTTGTGCCGGCGGAATTCCCGAAGTTCCCTCTGCGACATTTTGCAGACGTCTTCACTGCCGTAGAGCACTTCACCCGCCGTTGGATCGATCAGCCGGTTGATGTGCCGGATCAGCGTGGACTTACCGGACCCCGACAGCCCCATAACCACCTGGATCTTGCCACCCGGCATGGAGATGTTGATGTCGTTCAGACCAAGCACATGGTTGAACTTCTCGTTCAGCTCGGTCTTGGACATACCGTCCTTGACCTTCTGCACCATCTCCTCTCCGCTCGGGCCGAAGATCTTGTAGAGGTTCTTGACCTCGATACCTGTTGCATCAGCCATGGAGCACCTCCGAATGCTTCTGAAGGCGTTTTCCATATGCCTGGGTCGCCCGGTCGAAAATGATTGCGATGGCCACAATCGCCAGACCGTTCTGAACTCCCATGAAGAAATACTGGTTTGCAATAGCGTTCAGCACAGGTTGCCCAAGCCCTTTCACGCCGATCAGAGCCGCGACAACAACCATGGCCAGCGCCATCATGATGGTCTGGTTGATCCCCGCCATGATGGTTGGCAGAGCCAGGGGCAACTGAACATTGACCAGTTTTTGCCATGGGCTGGAGCCAAACGCATCGGCGGCCTCCAGGACATCCTGATCGACAAGCCGGATTCCAAGGTTGGTCAACCGTATAGTCGGTGGGATCGCATAGACAACGATCGCGATCAGACCGGCAACTTTACCAATGCCGAATATCATCACGACCGGAATGAGATAGACGAAGCTCGGCATTGTCTGCATCAGGTCCAGAATGGGATTGATCCAGCGTTGGACCCGTTCCGAGCGCGACATCAAGATGCCGAGCGGGATGCCCAAAAGAATAGCCAGCATGGTACAGACCGTAACCATGGCAATCGTTCTCATGGTGTCTTCCCACATGCCGAAGACGCCGATGAGAATGAGCGAAAAGAGCGACCCGGCGACGATCTTGTAGCTGCGGCTCATCAGGAAAACGATTCCCAGAAGAACAGCCAGAACAATTGGCCAGGGTGACGATATCAGCAGGTCTTCCAGCCAGATGAGAAAATCTTTCAGGGGATCGAACGCGTGTTCGATCGCTTCGCCATAAGCGCCCAGGAAAGTATCAACGGTGCCGTCGACCGTCACGCGAATGTCTCGCAACGAGCCCCTGCTCAACGAGGGAAATTCAATCCAATCCATCTAACCAATCCTGATGGTATTCTTTTTGCCCCAAATGAGAAGGGCCGCACCTGCTGGAGCGGCCCTTCAACCTATTCACCGGCTCAGAGTGCCGATTTGACCTTTTCAGCCGTTTCCGGGCTAACCCACTTGGTCCATACATCTTCGAAGTTTTCGAGGAAGTAGTAGGCGCCGTCTTCATTGGTCGCCTGGTTGTCGGTCATCCAGGCAAGAACCTTGCCCGCCGTCCGGTTGTCCCAGGTGCGGCCCTTGATGTAATCCATGGCCGGCCCAGCCTTCTTCGCGAAGTCGTCGGTAACAACAGTGAAGACTTCAGACTTCACCCAGGAGTTCGGCTTCGGATCCGGGCAGTCCTCGATCACGGTGCACTTGTCCCACTCTTCCTTGTCGTGCGGGACTTCGAAGTCGAGCAGGGTCATGTCGTACTTGCCGAGGATTGCGGTCGGCGCCCAGTAATAACCGAGCCAGCCTTGCTTGCGTTCATTGGCCTTGGCGAGTGATCCATCGAGACCGGCAGCGGAACCCGGATCGACCAGTTCGAAACCACCTTTGTCGAAGCCATATGCGCGGAACAGGTTTCCAGTGGTAATGCGGCAGTTCCAGCCGGTCGGGCAGGTGAAGAAGGCACCCTTGCTGTCGTCTTCTGCGCCAGGGAACAGTTCGGGATGCGCAAGGGCGTCCTTCACTGTGTAGATGTCATGCTCTTCGGCGATATAGGTCGGAACCCAGAAGCCTTCGACGCCGCCTTCGTTCAGGATCTCGCCACCGATGATCAGAGATCCTTCCGCAACGGCCTTGTCAAGCGGTTCACGTACGGCGTTGATCCAGAGTTCCGGCGCCATATCCGGCTTTCCTTTGGAACTCATGGACGTGAAGGTCGGCATGGTGTCACCGGTGACCAGTTCGACGTCGCAGCCATAGCCATTTTCAAGAATGATCTTGTCGATCTGCGCGATAGCGCCGGCCGACGCCCAGTTCATTTCCGCAACGGTGACCGTGCCGCACTCTTCTGCCATGGCAGACGAGGCCATGCCGATAAGGGCGGTCGCGGCGACCGAGACAAACAACTTCTTCATGAGGGTGCTCCTGTGCAGTCTGTTTGCTTGAGTTTGAATTGGACGCGGCGCGCGAAAGCTTCCGTGAAAGCAATCACCGTCCTGCGTACCCAATGGAAAAGAATAACGAGCTGAGAACAGAAGTTAGCCGAGAAGGCTTTTAGATTAACTATTATTAGTTCTGCCTTCATTTGACGCATATACGATGTTCTTGCTCGAAACAGCCGTAACCATCCTCTCGGATTGAAAAGAAGGTCATACCCGGTATTTGCACCGAGCTCAGGCTCAACGGCCAATACAATTGCATTAAGACGCCACTAGCACAACAGCATAGTCTCAATTCCTATGTCATTCATACGGCATATTTCGCAGCAAAGCCTGTAAGCGACATATTAGTGCTCGTATTCGTCAAATAACCTAATTTTCTTACTATCGAAGCGATTCTTTTTTCCCTTAAAAAGTGTTTAAACTCAGTAATGTCAACTATTGAGTGCTATATATAGGCACGTCACGTCACGACCTGTTGGCGCAGCACCTCGTGCACGAGGTCAGCAAGCACCGGCGCGGCACAGGCGTGTTTCCGCAAGAAGACCATTTTGCGGCCTGTGCCGCCCGGAAGGTCTTTCAAGGTCATCGCGGGGCCGTGCATCCGCAAACCCTGCCAGACGGGTAAAATCGCTTGCCCTGCTCCTTGTGAGACCATCTGAGCAATCGTTTCAGGGGCATCGAGTTCGCACAGGATGTGCTCTTCACCAACCAGCCCGCCAAAGTTGGACCAAAGTTTCCGGCCGCCCCACGACTGTCTGTCGTAGACGATCCAGGGCAGGTCCTCGGCGGGTGCAGAGGTGTCGCGGCCTGGCGGCAAGGCGTGAACGGCTGTTTGAACCTCCAACGTTCGGCTGATGATGTCCTTGGGCAAATCAAAGGGAGCGGCAACCGCAATGACCGCGTCCAGTCCCCCGCTGCGCAGCCCCTCGTAAAGGTCTGCCGACGTCCCGGGCCGGACCGTCAGCACCGCCTGTGGCGCCTTCACCCGGAATTGTTGAATGACAACAGGCACCGTGTCTGAAAGTGCCGTGGACACCGCCCCCAGCCGAAAGGGGCCGCTTAGGCCGGTGGCATCTATGTCACTGGTCAGCTTTTGCGCGTCCCGCACCAGACGGCGCGCCGCCGGCAAAAGCCGGAAGCACGTTTCGGTCGGCAAGGCCGCATGCGCTGTTCGGTTGAGCAGCGCCGCTCCGAATTCGGCTTCCAGGACACGGATGCGCTGGCTTACGGCAGCTGCCGTAAGTCCTTGCTGTCGGGCCGCTGCCGCAATGGAGCCGGTTTCGGCGACGGCCAGCAGGCTTTCAAGAAAACGGATATCCAAAACAATTTCCTTCGCTCAGAAGCGGAAAAACATCTTAAATGTTTTGGATAGGATCTGCTACTCAACACAGGTTTTCAAAGGAGCCGATTGATGCAACCCTGTTTCCACCTTGCCTACCACGTTACCGATCTGGACGAAGCCCGAGCTTTCTACGGCGGCCTGCTTGGCTGCAAGGAGGGTCGCAGCACGGACACCTGGGTCGATTTCAATTTCTTCGGTCACCAGGTTTCGCTCCATCTCGGCAAACCTTTCGAGACGTCCAACACAGGCAAGGTTGGGGATCACATGGTGCCGATGCCGCATCTGGGGGTGGTGCTGGACATGGAGACCTGGAAGGCGCTTGCGCAAAAACTGACAAACGCTAACCTCGCCTTCGTCATCGCCCCGACCGTCCGGTTCGAGGGCCAGCCCGGCGAGCAGAGCACCATGTTTTTCAAAGACCCTTCCGGCAACCCCATCGAGATAAAAGGCTTTGCAGATGAAGCCGGGGTTTTTGCCGCATGAGGCCGGTTGTTCCTTTCGTGTCTTCCGCCAGTCCCGATGAGCGCCAGGCCTGGCGCGAGGCCCTGCCGCAGGCACTTGACGGCATCGCCGACGTCAAGCCGTTCGAGGACCTGACGGACGACGAACGCACCGCTGCGCGGGTTGCCATTGTCGCCAATCCCGATCCCGCCAATGTGGCAGCTCTTCCCAATCTGATCTGGGTGCAAAGCCTGTGGGCCGGCGTGGAGCGCCTGATGGGCGAACTTCCTGCGGACGGTCCGAAGATCGTCCGCCTGACCGATCCGCAAATGGCGGAAACCATGTCGGAAGCAGTTCTCGCCTGGACGCTTTACCTGCACAGGGGCATGCCTCGTTATGTCGCCCAGCAGCGGCAGAAGATCTGGCAGGATCATGAACTCAAGCGTCCCCAGGAGCGCACAGTCGGCATCCTGGGTCTTGGCAAGCTCGGCGCAGCGGCCGCCTTGCGGATGAAAGCCAACAGTTTCAACGTGCTCGGCTGGAGCCGAACCGAAAAGTCGATTGACGGTATTGCATGCCGGCATGGCCGAGACGGGCTTCTGGAAGTTCTCGGCAAATCGGATTTTATCGTACTGCTGATGCCGCTGACAGATGAGACCCGTGGCTTGCTCGGTCGGGGCGAACTAAGCGCCTGCAAAAAGGGCTCTTCCATCATCAACTTCGCCCGTGGCCCGATTATCGACAAGGCCGCTCTCCTCGACGCACTGGATCAGGGCCCGCTCGGCCACGCCGTTCTCGACGTCTTCGATGTAGAGCCCTTGCCGCCCTCTAGTCGGCTTTGGGACCATGCGAAAGTCACCGTACTGCCGCATATTTCCGCGCCGACCATCATCAGCACCGCCTCCGGGATCGTTGCCGGCAATATCGGTCGGTATTTTGAAGACGGCACAATTCCCCCGGCAGTCGACCGGGACCGTGGATACTGACATTTGATCCGGCCGCCGTCGCAATAGTGTCAAGGATCGGGCTCTATTCAGGCGGCAACCGTTTCGTCTTCTTCAAAAGGTGTTTGATGACCGACCTCCCCATTCTCGGTGCCGCGCTGACAGTCGACACACTGGAAACACACCGCAAGCTAATGCTGGAAAAACCGCGGGATCTGGAGTTACAGGACTTCTGGCCAGCGGAAGTCCTCAACGGCGACTGGAAGCCGATTGTCGAAAAGGCCAGGAAGCTGCTGGATGGCCATCAGGGCCGTGTGGGCATTCATGGCCCTTTCTTCGGCTTCACCGTGGACAGCATGGATGTGGATGTGCGCGAGATCGTGCGCAAACGCCTGTTGCAGGGGCTGGAAGTCTGTGAGGCCCTGGGCGGCACCCACATGGTGGTGCACAGCCCCTATACGACCTGGGACTACAACAACCTCGACAATTATGAAAATGCCCGGCAGCGCAAGATAGAGCTCTGCCACCTGACCATGGCGGACGCCGTCAAGCGCGCCGAAGACATCGGTTGCGAACTCGTTATCGAGAATATCGAGGACAAGGACCCCTATGCCCGGATAGTCCTGGCCGAGAGCTTCGGCTCGGATGCGGTGAAAATCTCGATCGACACTGGCCACGCGCATTATGCCCACGGCACGACCGGCGCCCCGCCGGTCGATCATTACGTCAAGGCCGCCGGCAACCGTCTGCGCCACATTCACCTGCAGGACGCGGATGGCTACGCCGACCGCCACTGGACGCTTGGGCAGGGCACCATCAACTGGCACTCAGTGTTCGATGCGCTGTCCAAACTCGACAGCGACCCGCGCCTGATCATCGAACTGCGCGACCACTCCGGCCTGCCGGCATCGATCGCCAACATGGCGGCACTGGGACTGGCACAGTAACAGAAGAATCGCCAAAAGTCCTGTATAGAGAACATGTTGGCAATGCGGGGCCTGATCGGATGAACGTTCCCAAAACAGTCTATTGTCTGATCTGCTTCACAGTCGGCGGGACATTTCTCGCGCTTGCGGTGAACGACGTGCTCATTGGAGAAGTCGCCTCCAGCGCGTTCATTCTGATCATTGCGGTTTTGACTTTCCCGCTTGGTTTTCTCGGTATCGTGGCAGGACTGATGGCCATTATTTTTGGCCTGATAACACCCGTTGAGTTTATCGTCCCAATGACCCTGCTCTGCACCGCTCTCGGCTATTACCAGTGGTTTCACCTGCTGCCGCGGCTTTTTCGCAGAAGAGACAGAAAAGAAGTGCTGGAAGAGATCTTCAAATAGACGCGCGCTTAAACGCTGGGGCTATGTGAAAACTTCAACGCCGACGCCGTCATTCCGGAGAAATACGATGCAGGCCGCTTCTCCGGAATGACGCCCAGCCAAATAAGCTGAGCGTCCGTCACTTTCAGAAACTCACCCCATCGCCCAGGGGCCATGGTATCCACCACCAGCCTTGTCGGTGCGCTCGAAACCGTGGGCTCCGAAGAAATCGCGTTGACCCTGGAGCATATTGGCGGTGGACCGGCCGGTGCGCATGATGTCGAAATAGGACAGCGCTGCCGAAAGCGCCGGCACCGGCAAGCCGTGCAACGCGGACTGGGCAACAACCTGGCGCAGCATTGCTTCGGTTTGCTTCAGCTTTTCCGAGAAGAACGGCGCCAGCATCAGGTTGCGTTCGGCATTGTCGGAAAGTGCAGACGCCATGTCGTTCAGCATGGAAGAGCGGATGATGCAGCCGTTGCGCCAGATCCTGGCGATTTCCGGCAGAGGCATTGCCCAGCCATATTGTTTGGCCGCTTCCAGGATTAGGCCGAAACCCTGCGCGTAACAGATGATCTTGCCGGCAACGAGCGCAGCTTCCAGAGCATCGATCGTCACCGCCTCCCGGTCCATGCCGCTCGGTGCCGCACCAAATTCGGCTTCGCCTTCCTTGCGTTCAGCATACCGCGCGGACATGTTGCGCGCGGCAACAGCCGCCTCGATGGCGCTTGCCGGGGTGCCCAGCATCAGGGCCTCGATAGCCGTCCAGCGGCCGGTGCCCTTCTGGCCCGCCTTGTCCAGGATGATGTCGAGCATCGGTTTGCCGGTCTCCGGATCCGCCGTCTTGGCAACCTTTCCGGAAATCTCGATCAGGTAGGACTGCAGGATGCCGCCGTTCCACTTCTCGAAGACATCCCCGATCTCCGACGACGACATGCCGAACCCGTCGCGCATGACACCGTACACCTCGGCAATCATCTGCATGTCGGCATATTCGATGCCGTTGTGGACGGTCTTTACCAGATGGCCTGCACCCGCTTCGCCGAGATAAGCCGCGCAGGGCGTGTCCTCGTGCTTGGCGGAGATTGCTTCCAGAATGTGTCCGACCTGGTCCCAGGCGTCTTTCGCGCCGCCGCCCATGATGGACGGACCAAAGCGCGCGCCTTCCTCACCGCCGGATACGCCGATGCCCATGAAGCGCGGGCCCTTCTTGGCAGCATCGGCCGCCCGGCGGTTGGTGTCGTGGTAATTGGCATTGCCCGCATCGATGATGAGATCACCGGCATCGAGCAGCGGCCGCAGGGCTTCGATCTGCGCATCGACCGCGTCGCCGGCCGGCACCATCAGGATGACGGCACGCGGGGTCTTGATGGCAGCTACGAACTCTTCCAGCGTCTTGGTCGGCACCAGTTTCGGCGCGAGTTCCCCGGCCTTTGCAATGAACTGGTCGGTCTTTTCCGTAGTCCGGTTGAACACCGCGATCTGAAAGCCATGTTCGGCGATATTGAGCGCCAGGTTGCCGCCCATGGTACCGAGACCGATCAGGCCGATTTCCGCGGCCGCGCCGTTTGAGCTCATGAACATGCCTTTCATAAATCGATTAATGTCTGGTGGGGCGGTGATAGCCGACAAGCTGCTGAACGGCAATGTCTGGAAGGGGCAAGATCGCGTAAAATTCTCACGCATCCGGAAGCGGCAACCTTACCGTCCATGTGAGCTCTTGTTAGATGTTTTACCCACGGACCAGATGCACTCTGTCGTGACGCCAGCGGTGCCTTGATGGGGCAAAGAGCACAACTTAGCCAGCTAATTTACCAGCAAAAAGACTGGCTCACCGAATAAAACTGTCATGTAGAGCTGATAGGCGGTCTTCATCCGCAACCCTTTTGCTGTTGTGCGCAAAGGATCTGTCACATGAAAAAGCTTCTGATTGCAGCCGGTCTTCTGGCCGCGGCATCCGCCTCCGCTTACGCCGAAGATGTTACCGGCAAGCTCGTGCTCTACACCTCGCAGCCGAACGCCGACGCGCAGGCGACCGTCGATGCCTTCACCGCGGCGCATCCCGGTGTGGACGTGGAGTGGGTGCGCGATGGCACCACCAAGATCATGGCGAAGCTGCTGGCCGAATTCGAAGCCGGTGCACCGAAGCCGGACGTTCTGCTGATCGCCGACATGGTGACCATGGAAAGCCTGAAGCAGGAAGGCCGCCTGATGGCCCATGAGGCGGCCGATGTTTCCGCCTACGATCCGGCGATCATGGACAAGGACAAGACCTACTTCTCCACCAAGCTGATCACCACCGGCATCATGTACAACACCAATGCACCGATGAAGCCGACGTCCTACAAGGACCTGTTGAAGCCGGAAGCCAAGGACAAGTTGGCCATGCCGTCGCCGCTGACCTCCGGAGCCGCGACCATCCACATGACCGCGCTGACCTCCAACCCGGATCTCGGCTGGGCCTATTATGAAGGCCTCGCAGACCAGGGCGCCAACCCGCAGGGTGGCAATGGCGGTGTCTACAAGGCGATTGCCGGTGGCGAGAAACTCTACGGCTTCGTCGTCGACTTCCTGCCGATCCGCGAAAAGCTGAAAGGCGCTCCGGTCGAGTTCGTCTTCCCGGAAGAAGGCGTTTCCGCCGTCACCGAGCCGGTTGCAATCCTCTCTACCGCCCAGAACCCGGATGCGGCCAAGGCATTCGTCGACTTCCTGATTTCCGAAGACGGTCAGAAGCTCGCCGCGTCCCAGGGCTATCTGCCGGCTCACCCGGGCGTCCCCGCCCCGGAAGGCTTCCCGGCCCGCGACCAGATCAAGCTCATGAAGTTCGATCCGGCCGAAGCCCTGAAACAGGACCAGGCCAACAAGATGAAGTTCTCCGAGATCTTCGGCGGGTAAGGCTGTCTACGCAAAACAAGTTCGGCTGCGCGGTACTCGTTTCCCGCGCGGCCTTCCATTCTTTTCACGTCATTCCGGACAAATGCAGCCCTGCTGCCTGCTGATCCAGAATCCAGAAATCAGCATGAGCAAAACGAATACTTTTCCGTTTGGAATTTGGCCGCGCCTCCAGCGCGAAGTATGTCTGGATTCCGGATCAGCGTTCGACTGCGTCTCGCTTGTCCGGAATGACTGCGGGAAGCAACGGTAAATCCCTGTGCAGCTATCGAAGCTTTCCGAAAAGACCACCCTTCTCGCACTCGTTCTCGGCGCAACGCTGATCTGCGGCCTGCCGCTGCTGCTCTTGTTCAAGACCGGACTGACAGGCGAGCACGGACTGAACGTCGGCCCGCTTCTGGAGGCGTTGCAAAGCCGGTCAGTCTTGCGTGCCTTGTGGCACTCAATCGAGAGCAGCTTCTGGTCTGCAGTTGCCGCAACCGCGTTCGGCACCCTGCTTGCACTCCTGATCGGCCTCACCGACATTCGCGCCAAGGGGCTACTGGTCTTTCTGATCCTGCTGCCGATGATGATCCCGCCGCATGTCACGGCGATTGCCTGGATCCAGGCACTTGGCCCGGGCAGCCCGGTGCTGCGCTGGCTCGGGCTGGCGCCGGAACTCGGCTCCACGCATCCGCTTTATTCTCGCGAAGGCCTCGTCCTGCTGCTGACCCTGCAGCACAGCCCGCTGGTGTTCCTGCTGGTCCGCGCAGCGCTCCGGTCTTTCCCGCGCGAACTGTCGGACGCAGCTCGTGTTTCCGGCGCCGGGAGCCTGTTGATGCTGCGCCGGGTCACCCTGCCGCTTCTGGCCCCCTCGCTGCTGGCCGGGTTCGCTCTGGCCTTTGTGGCCGCGCTTGGCAACTTCGGCATCAACGCACTGATCGGCATTCCGGCGCGTTACACCACCTTGCCCGTTCTGGTCTGGCGCAGGCTGGCAAGCTTCGGGCCGGATGTGCTGCCCAATGTGGCGGTGATTTCGGTCATTCTCTCCGCCGTTGCCCTCGCAGCCATTCTGTTGCAAGGCGTCCTGCAGCGGCGCATGCGCACCAGCCTCATCGGCCTGCCGCAGGACCCGCTGGCGATTTCGCTTGGCGGCAAGCGTCCCCTTGTCGAAGCCGCCCTCTGGCTGTTCGTCGCCTTCGTGCTGCTGCTGCCGACGGCCTCGCTGCTGGCAACGTCCCTGGTGCGCACCTACGGCCTACCGCTTTCGGCCGAGACCTTCACCTTCGAAAACTTCACCGAAGTGCTCTGGCGCCAGTCGGTTACCCTGCGCGCCTTCGCCAACTCCACGATCATCGCCGCATCGGCCGCACTTGTCATCGCCTGCGTCAGCCTGTTCCTGGCCTATTTCCTTGCCCACCGGAAGCGAGCCCATAGAAACTGGGCAAACCTTGCACTCACACAATCGGAAATCGCCTTTGCGGTTCCCGGCCTGGTGATGTCGATTGCCTTCATCCTGGCGTTTATCCGACCTTTGCCGGTCCTGAATATCTCGCTGTACGGCACGCTCTGGATCATTCTGCTTGCCTATATCTCCGTCTTCCTGGCCGTCGGCCTCAAACCGGTCACGGCCGCCTTCCTGCAGATGGACGGTTCGCTGGAGGATGCTGCGCGGGTGGCCGGGGCCGGTTTCTTCCGGCGCATGGCGCGGATATTCACCCCGCTCGCAGCTCCGGCTGCCGCCTCCGGAGCCATTCTCGTGTTCCTGACCGCGTACAACGAAGTCACGGTCTCCGCCCTGCTCTGGTCCACAGGCAACGAAACCATCGGCACGACAATCTTCAACTATGAGGACGGCGGCTACACCACCCTGGCCGCCGCGATGTCGGTAATCGTCGTGGCGGCAACGATTTTCATCATGCTGGCAATGAACGCCCTTGCGAAGCGGGTACCCGCCGGAACAATCCCCTGGAAAGATTGAGCGCGTTTCAACGCTCTTGTCATCCCGGTTTGGCATCGCCAAGACCGGGCCGGGAGGACGACAACGAACAAGACTCACTCCGGCAGCACCCAGCCTCGCAGGATCGCAAGCCGAAGAACCTCACCCGGCTCCGCCTTGCGGGGGAGCATCATGAGAAGAGGCTGTGAAAGGCCATCGAGACGGACAAAGACCTCCCAATACCCGCCCCGGTAGATCGTTCGTTCAACCGTTGCCTTGAAGCCGGACGCCCCCGTCGCCAGCACCAGATGCTCCGGCCGAAGCAGCAGCGTTGCGGAACCAGGTAACAGGTGATCCGGGCAATCGATGACTACGGAAATCCTGCCGAAGCGCACCTGCGCCTCACCGCCTTCCACCCGTGTGACGTCCACGGGTATCAGCGTGCTGCGGCCGATGAAACCGGCGACCTTTTTCGAATTCGGCCGGCGGTAAAGCGTGTCGGGGTCCGCCACCTGCAGGATGCTGCCGTCCCACATCACGGCCACCTTGTCGGCAAGGGCCATCGCCTCGCGTTGATCGTGGGTGATGAACAGGGTTGTCGCGCCGCTCGCCCTGTGAAAGGCCGCCAGTTCCTCTTCCATCGCGCTGCGCAGATGCGGGTCGAGATTGGCGAGTGGTTCGTCCATCAAAACGGTACGCGCATCTTGTGCAAGGCACCGTGCCAGCGCCACCCGCTGGCGTTGTCCGCCGGAAAGTTCCGCCGGTTTGCGCTGGCCGTAAGGTGTCAGGGCAACCGTTTCCAGACACTCCGCCACACGGGCGGCCACAGCGCCCCGCTTTCCGCCTGCCGTCTCCAGCGGAAAGGCGACATTGCCGGCAACATTCATATGCGGCCACAGCGCATAGGACTGAAACACCACCCCTACCTGGCGCTGCTCGGGTGGCAGATGCAGGCCCTTGCCGGCAACAGCCTGCCCACCGAGCGTGATCTCACCCGCATCGACAGGCTCCAGTCCGGCAATGGCACGCAGCAAGGTCGACTTGCCGCAGCCGGAGGGGCCAAGCACGACGAAGAACGTGCCGTCCTCAATGGAAAGCGACACATTGTTCAGCGCCTTATGCGCACCGAAGGACTTGGAAACGGAAGCAAGCTGGATGGACATGCCTCCCGTTAGCGCTCTCCCATGACAGATTGATTACAAGCGCTGCGAACGCGCGTCATCGTCCGCGCAAACGCAACAGCAGGTCGACTTCCTCTTCCAGCGCACGGCCATAGGCGCGTGCAGCCGGAGCGTTGGAATGCATCAGGGTTTCATGCCGGAACAGGCAATAGGCCGCCAGGCACCAGTGATAGGCGCTGCGTTCCTTCAGGAAATGCTCGACCGTCTCCTGAACCGGGTAGCGCATCAGAAACATTTCTTCTGCATGGGCAACCAGCGGATGAAGGCCATAGAGCGTTGCAAGACCGGGCGAGACGAAACAGGCGATATCCTCCACCGGATCGCCAAGACCGGCAAATTGCCAGTCGATCAGCCGCGCACCGTCTCCTGTCGCCAGGATCGTGCCGAGACAAAAACTGCGATGAACGAGCGACCGCTTGATCTCGCGTTTTTCGACCGCCGCGTCGGCAGGGCGCAGGCGTTTCAGGTTGGCTGCCTTGCGGCTATCGGGAATGAGCGCCAGCATGGCATCGCCCCGCGCCAGCACTTCATGATACCCGGCCGGAAAGGTCTGGTGTCCCGCAATCGGTTCGCCTAATGCGGCAAACCGCCCAATCAGTTCAGCCGCCTCGCCGACATCGATCTCATTGTCGACCGGGGTCGGATAGCCATAGATCAAGAGCGGTGTATTCGCCGGGCTGCTGGTGAAAGCTTCCAGTTCCGGCGAAAGGCGATGGCGGAACAACACGGCAAGGGCATCAGCCTCCTGACGCGGCAAGGTCGGATAAAGCGGGTTGTCCTCGTTTTCGGGAAAAAACTCCTTGATGACGTAGCTTCGCCCCGGCGTGTCGAGGCGCCAGAACCGAGAGGTATAGGCAACCGGCAACGGCCGCAGCCGCGCCGCCGCCCAGTCCTTCACCGGCAGCAGCGTTTTCAAATAGGCCAGAAGGTCTGTATCCGACAGCGACAGGTGCACGAAGGGGTCCCTTCAAAAAATCTCCTTGTTCTGATCGCCGTGAAGGCCCTTTGCGTCAAGCCCCGTTTGATCCGCAAGGGCTGATGAGCCAGACACCGGACGCCGATGTCGGAGTTGTAGCACTGGCCGTCGTTCTGAGACCGCCCGCCGAAAGCGCCGTCTCAAGTAACGTCGGATGGAATGGCACCGGACCGCACTCCGGCTTTCAGGAACAGGGGCGGACGACATGACGCATGACATCGAAACGGCCCCGCTTGCCGAGACGACCCCGGCACGGCGTGGGCGGCGGCGCAGGGGCGGCGACAAGGCCGGACCGGATCTCTTCCCGCAAAAGCCGTTCAAGCAGCCCCGGCATATCTTCAAGCCACTGGAAGCCGTCTCCGCTGACGAACTGGAGGCGATCCACGACGCATCCATGCGCGTTCTGGAAGAGATCGGGATCGACTTCCTGCACGAGGAAGCCAGACAGATCCTGAAAGACGCCGGGGCCGACATCACGCCGGGTGCGGACCGTGTGCGCATGGACCGTGCGATGGTGGAAGAGCTTGTTTCAAAGGCGCCGGCCGAATTCACGATCCGCGCCCGCAACCGGGCGCATGATCTGCACGTGGGCGGCGATGCCCTTGCCTTTTCCTGCGTTGCCAGCGCGCCCAACGCCGTCGACCGCGACCATGGCCGCCGCCCTGGCAACCAGGAGGACTACCGCAACTTCCTGAAGCTGTCGCAGTTCTTCAACATCATTCACTGCATCATGGGTTATCCGGTCGAACCGGTCGATATCCACGCCTCGGTGCGCCATCTCGACTGCGTTGCCGACATGCTGCGGCTGACCGACAAGGTCTATCACATCTATTCTCTGGGCAAGGAGCGCAACCTAGACGGACTGGAGCTGACCCGGATCGGCTATGGCCTCACGCGGGAGGAATTCGTCGAGACCCCATGCGTGGCAACGGTCATCAACACCTCCTCGCCGCTGCGGCTCGACACGCCGATGCTGCAGGGCCTGATCGAAATGGCCAGGGCCGGCCAGGTCTCCATCGTCACGCCCTTCACCCTCGCCGGAGCCATGGCGCCCGTAACAGTGGCCGGTGCACTGACCTTGCAGAACGCAGAAGCTCTTGCCGGGATCGCCTTCGCCCAGCTTGTCCGGGCAGGCGCACCAGTGGTCTATGGCGGCTTTACCTCCAACGTCGACATGAAATCCGGCGCGCCCGCCTTCGGCACACCGGAATACATGAAAGCGGCAATCGTCGGCGGCCAGCTTGCCCGGCGTTACCATCTTCCCTACCGCTCGTCAGGTGTTTGCGCCGCCAACACCGTCGACTATCAGGCGGCGCTGGAAACCACCCTGTCGGAATGGGGCGCGATCAATGGCGGTGCCCATATCATCAAACATGCCGCCGGCTGGCTGGAAGGCGGATTGAGCGCCGGGTTCGAGAAATTCATCACCGACATCGACCTGCTGCAGAAGATCGCCGAATACCTGACGCCGCTTGACGTCTCCGAAGCCGCCCTCGCGGTCGATGCGATCCGCGAGGTCGGGCCTGCGGGACACTTCTTCGGCACCCAGCACACCCAGGACCGCTACAAGGACGCTTTCTACGCCCCCATCGTTTCCGACTGGCGCAATTACGAGACCTGGGCAGAAGCCGGCAGTCCGACCGCCTACGACAAGGCGAACAGGCTCTACAAGAAGGCTCTGGAAGCCTACGAGCCACCGCCGCTCGATCCCGCCATCGACGAGGAAATCACTGCCTTTGTCGAAAGGCGAAAGGCCGAGGGCGGCGCCCCCACCGACTTCTGATCATTTCATGTCCAACGATTGAACACGGCCTGCCGTGCAAGAGCAGGCGCTTCCGGAGCAGATTGCATGAATACCCACACTCAGGTTGTTGTCGTTGGCGGTGGCGTTGTCGGCTGCAGCGTTCTGTATCACCTGACCAAGCTCGGCTGGAAAGACGTGACGCTAATCGAACGTGACGAACTGACTTCCGGGTCGTCCTGGCACGCGGCCGGCGGTTTTCACACCCTCAACGGCGACCCAAACGTTGCCCAGCTGCAGAGCTACACCGTCGATCTCTACAAGGAGCTGGAGGAAATCTCGGGCCAGTCCTGCAGCCTGCATCTGACCGGCGGCGTCATGCTGGCCGACACGCCCGAGCGCATGGACTTCCTGCGTCTTGCCCAGGCCAAAGGACGCTATCTCGGCATGGATCTGGAGCTGATTTCCGTAGCCGAAGCCAAGAAGATGTTCCCACTTCTGGACGAGAAACACTTCATCGGCGCGCTCTGGGACCCGATCGAAGGCCATCTCGACCCCTCCGGCACCACCCATGCCTATGCCAAGGCCGCCCGCATCAATGGCGCGACCGTCCTGCGCCACACCAAAGTGGAAGACCTGGTGCAAACGCCGGATGGCACCTGGGATGTCATCACCAACAAGGGCACCATCCATGCCGAACATGTGGTCAACGCCGGTGGCCTGTGGGCGCGCGAATGCGGCCGCATGGTCGGTTTGGAGTTACCGGTGCTCGCCATGGAACACATGTACCTCCTGACCGATGAAATGGAGGAAGTGACGTCCCACAACGAAGCCACCGGCAAGGAACTGATCGGCGTGCTGGATTTCGGCGGCGAGATCTACACCCGCCAGGAAGGCAAGGGCGTGCTGCTCGGCACCTATGAGCAGAACTGCCGCCCGTGGAGCCCGCGCCAGACCCCCTGGGACTTCGGCCATGAACTGCTGGCGCCGGATCTCGACCGGATCGCGCCTGAACTGGAAGTCGGCTTCGAGCATTTCCCAGCCCTGCAGAAAGCCGGCATCAAGCAGATCATCAACGGCCCCTTCACCTTCGCCCCGGACGGTAACCCGCTGGTCGGCCCTGTGCGCGGCCTGCGGAACTACTGGGTCGCCTGTGGTGTCATGGCCGGGTTCAGCCAGGGCGGCGGTGTCGGCCTGACGCTGGCCAACTGGATGATCAACGGCGACCCCGGCTACGACATCTGGGGCATGGATGTTGCCCGCTATGGCACCTGGGCAACGCTCTCCTATACCAATGCCAAGGTGCAGGAGAACTACCGCCGCCGGTTCCGGATCCGGTTCCCGAACGAGGAGCTGCCCGCAGGACGCCCGCACCAGACCACACCGCTTTACGACAGGATGCTGGCGCAAGGCGCCGTCATGGGCGACAGCTGGGGCCTGGAAACCCCGCTGTGGTTCGCTCCGGATGGCGTGGAAGCCAGCGACGTCGTTTCCTATCACCGCTCCAACGATTTTGAGCACATCGGTGCCGAGTGCCGCGCCGTGCGCGAGAGTGTCGGCGTGACCGAAACCGCCAACTTCGCCAAATATGAGATTACCGGGTCAGGCGCGGAAAGCTTCCTGTCGCTTTTGATGACCAACACCATGCCGAAGATCGGCCGCATCGTTCTGACGCCGATGCTGAACGAGAACGGCAAGCTGATCGGTGACTTCACCATCGCCCGGGCCAGCGAGCAGACGTTCTACATGTGGGGCTCGTCCCAGGCAGAGATCTATCACATGCGCTGGTTCGAGAAACACCTACCCGAGGATGGCTCGGTGACGATCCGTGCGATCAATCTCGGCTGGGTTGGTCTGTCCATCGCCGGCCCGAATTCACGCAAGGTTCTTGAGAAGGTTACCGGCGAGGATGTCTCGGGCGAAGCCTTCCGCTTCATGGACTTCCGCGAAATGGACGTCGCCAATGCGCCCTGCAAGGTCAACCGCATCACCTACACGGGCGACCTCGGCTACGAGATCTGGATGGCACCGGAGTATCAACGCCAGGTCTATGATGCCCTGATGACGGCAGGGGCCGAATTCAACATCGTCAACTTCGGCATGCGCGCTCTGCTCTGTCTCAGGCTGGAAAAGAACTTCGGCACCTGGTTCCGCGAATTCCGCCCGATCTACGGTCCATTCGAAGCCGATCTCGGCCGTTTCGTGAAACTGTCCAAGGACGCTTTCATCGGCAAGGACGCAGCCCAGAAGGAATTCGACGAAGGACCGAAGCGCCTGCGCGTCAGCTTCGTGGTCGACGCTTCGGACGCCGACGTCATGGGCGATGAGCCTGTCTGGCACGACGGCAAGGTGATCGGCTGGGTGACTTCCGGCGGCTATGCCCATTACCTGCGCAAATCCCTTGCCCAAGGGTATATTCCGGCGGACCTGGCAACAAACACACAGGAAAGTGCTTTCGAGATCGAAATCCTCGGCGAGCGCCGCAAGGCCATCATCATCAGCGAACCGCTGTTCGACCCGAAAGCCGAACGCATGCGCATGTGAGCGCTTGGTCTGGCCGGGCAACCCTGCCCTGCCTCACTCCGCCCCGGGGTAACTCCTGCCGGAACACAGGCTGAAGTCTGTCATTGATTTGCGTGCTGGGGGCTATCCAAACACGTCCTGAGCCTCGTCCTCACGATCTCATCGCGTGGAGGCGCATTGCGCCATATCGAAGGATAGGCGGCGACCTCCGAAGCAAGCGGCCCATCCGTCGAGACGCGCGCAAGCGCGCTCCTCAGGATGAGGCTGAGGCGGTGGTCTTGGATTGGGACTATCGAGTGTCGGAAGATGGATTTCCGGCAGGATCGCTCGGATAAACCGGTCCATCGCTCGCTCAGAACCTGCGTATCACAAGCCTAACGGTTCAACAGGCTAAAACCGGGAACACGCTCACCCGACAAGGATGCGCGCCGTCCTTTCCTCATCCCAATCTGAATTCCGCTCCCCGCGACCTCATCCTGAGGAGGTGCGAAGCGCCGTCTCGAAGACAATCTCAACAGATAAGGATAGGTGGCGACCTCCAGAGCAAGCGGCCTGTCCTTCGAGACGCGCGCAAGCGCGCTCCTCAGGATGAGGCGGAGGTCTTGGATAGGGAGTATCGAGTGTCCGAAGATGGGTTGCGGGCAGGAACGCTCGGATCAACCGGTCCATCGCTCGCTCAGAACCTGCGTGTCACAAGCCTAACGGTTCAACAGGCTAAAACCGGGAACACCCTCACCCGACAAGGATGCGCGCCGTCCTTTCCTCATCCCAATCTGAATTCCGCCCCCCACGACCTCATCCTGAGGAGGTGCGAAGCGCCGTCTCGAAGGATGGGCGGCAAGCGCCAGTGCAATTGGTCCATCCTTGGAGTCGGGCTTCCAGCCCTCTTCAGGATGAGGCTTTCAGGGGATGGTGCAGACCTGTCGTGTGGCAGCGGCAAACCGACGGGACGAGCCTAACAGACCACACTCACAGACCGGCTCTCGACGTTTACTTCAGCCGAATGATTTTCGCACCGAGCGCCCGCGCGTAGTCGCTCTGGTTGGCGAACATCATCACGTTGGTTTCGGTCACTTCGGTCTGCTTCAGTTCCAGCGGCGTCTTGCCGCCCGGATTGACGATCACCTTGCGGGTCGGCGGCAGGCCGCGGAAGACCAGCACACCGGCTTCCTTGGTGACGATGGCGCCGTAGGGTTCGTCATGGACAATGCGCGTCGTGCCGCTTTCGGCCTGTGCCGCGGCCCCAAGGGCGATGCTCATGCCGGCCGCGGCCAGCAGGGTTTTGCAGAAAGAATGCATGACACGTCTCGCTGTTAACGCTTCATTTACCATGAATCGTAACCGCTCGTTAACTTTTGCGCCAGAGCTTCTGCGGGTTTGTCCCGTAAAACGGCATTTATGGTTAACGCACGCGACGACCGTCAGGCAGAGACGCCGTGGCTGAGATCCTTGAAGCTATCGGCGACATGTTTGGCAAAAGCGTGTGTGGCCTTTCCCGCGTGGGCTCGCTCGGCCATAAGGATGTGGTAGTCGCCGATCTCCGGCAGGCCATGCCGTTCGTCCAGCGCCATCAAGGGGGCTTCAACAACGCTTGCCGGAAAGGGAGCTACCGCAAGGTCTGCCAGCAGCGCGGCTTCCTGACCGGCGCTGTGAAAGCTTGTGTAGGACACACGATAGGGCTTCTGGGCATCGTCCAGCGCAACCCGTGCGGCCCTGCGCCAGGGGCACCCGGGCGTGGAAACGGCAAGCGGCAGCGGATCGCGCTCGTAGGCGATACCGCCTTCCAGCCCCACCCAGACCAGAGGCTCGGTAAAGACGATTTCCCCGCCCCGCGCCAGCGCAGTGCCTGGACGGGCGGTAAAGAGCGCCAGGTCCAGCTCTCCTTTTTTCACCTTCTCATCCAGCATCGGACTGCCTTCCAGATGCACATCCACATTCACACCGGGGTGGGAGCGCGCAAAGCGCGACAGGATGTTGGGCAGAAACCTTGTGCCGAAATCCGACGGCGCCCCGAACCGCACCTCACCTTCCACCTCTGGAGATAGAAACAGGGAGACAGCTTCCTCGTTCAGCATCAGGATTCGCCGGGCATATCCCAGCAAAGCCTCGCCCTCCGGAGTCATACGTACTGTGCGCCCTTCGCGTGCAAAAACCGCGACACCGAGCATCGTTTCAAGTTTTTTGATCTGCATTGACACTGCCGAAGGCGTGCGCCCTACAAGCTCGGAAGCCTTTGAAAAACTTGACGTTTCTGCAATCACCAGAAAGGTCCGGTAAAGGTCCAGGTCGATAAGTGGCATGCCGCTGCCGGGCAGCTTTTCCATAGCGTTGGTATTCCGGTGCTTCAGATCAATTTTTTTGAACGAATGGATGAATACTATTCGATTGATTGAACCGCAAGACCCGCCCATACAGCAAGCAAGCGGCCTCGTCTTCAGGCAGTGGCCCGCGCTTTCTTGATACAACCGAACCAACTCAGGATTGGCAACGCCATGACCTATCTCGCACAAGCCCTCGGCGCTACTCTCATGGGTGTCGTCCATGGACTCTCCCCGGCAGAACTGGCTCGCATGAACCGAGCCCTGCAACAGCGCGAAGCCCAGAAGCCGAAGACACGCTGATCTGACGATCGGATTGAGTGTCGTTTGTCGGCCAAAGGCCGGCAATCAGGCATCGGTCCCAGGTATCGGAAACCAGCGTCAAGCCAGCTCGGGATAGCCGCGTTCGGTTGCCTCGGCTTCCATGTGCAAGATCACCGAATAATCGTCCGCAGACAGTTTTGAAAAGCCGTGAATGCCAAGGCGTTCGCGGCTTTTTTGCGTTTCAGGTGCGGTGAACACCTCGGCAACGGCCTCGGCAATACCGCCGTGTTCCGCATCGCTGAAGCGGCGGGACGTGATCAGCGGCAATCCCGGTGCGGATGCGGTTCGTGCTAGCGGGCGAACTTGCGCTGCCAATTCTGGCACCTCCCGGCAAGACAGATCCCAGCAGATTGCGTCGATGGAGGCAATGTCGGCCTTGCCGTCTGCAACAGCCTTCAACGATGCCAGATGGCTGCCGCTCTCACTCACATCTGAAAAGAAGCATCCGCCGTTTTCAATCTGCGCCACCGCATGACGAAAGGCGTTCATGCCCGACTGACTGTCCGGACCGTTGAAGACCGCCCGCTTTCCGCGCAAGTCTTCCAGGGTCTGATGGGCGCTGTCGCGCTTGACGATAAGCTGGCTGCAATAGCGCGGGCCATCACATCCTTCGGCATCATAATGCGGCGTCCCAACCAGCCTGACCTTGCCTGAAAGCGCATGGGTCAACGGGTAGCCGCAGGTTTGCGACAGGAGAAGTTCCGGATCTGTCCAGGCCTCCACAAGGCTCTTCCCCTCCGGCCAGGGCCGGATGTTGTGCTCGGTAAGATTCAATGCACGGCAAAGCGCGTTCTGAAGCGCACCTTCAAGATCCCGCGTCGCGTCGCGCACTTCCGGCCAGTCATACATCGGCAGCCGGACTGCGAGAAAAGAACGCTCGCTCAAGACACCGCCTTTTCCGCGACGGGAAAGGCGCTTGTTTCCTTGTGTTTGATCGGGTGCACGACGGGCTCCTTCACCTTGAAAAGATATTGTCTGGCCAACTGGAAGTAGCTGGAAAAGACATAGCCGCCGTTCCGCTCGTGCCATTGGGTTCGCGCAGCCCGATAAAGCGACGGCAGACGATACCAGGGCGCGCGCGGGTTGGCATGGTGAACGACATGGAGATTATTGTTCAAAAACAGCAGCGAGAACACCGGGCAGAACTCGACGATGATGGATCGCGCTTCGGCCTTCTCATGCGCCCGGTGCTCCGCATAGGTGCGCAGCATCAAGAGGCTCATCCCCGGATAGGCGACACCGAGGGCGTAAAGCCAGAACGGCATGCCGCCGACCAGAGTGACAAAGGCGACCACCGGCACCAGACCGGCGGCATGATGCGCCCAGGCCCGCATGACCGCCCTGTCCCCCGCCAGCATCATCCGGATTTCCGCCCCGACGAAACCGGTCACGGAAACCGCCGGACCGATCAGCAACCTGCCGATCAGCGTGTTGTTGATCGTCAGCACCAGTTGGATCGGACGCGGGAGCTTCTGCCAGTCAGCCCAGGCAAGATAGAAGCTTTCCGGGTCGTCATAGGGGTCCGTCAGCCGGTCGTTGTTGTGATGGCGAAGGTGAAGAGACTTGAAGCGGCGATACGGCACGCACAGGCCGAAGGAACAGTAGACAAGGGCCTCGTTGAGCCCTGGCCTGCGCGTTGGGTGTCCGTGCAGCACCTCATGCTGCAAAGAGGATTGCAGAGTGACCAGGATCGCCCCCAGGGGGCAGACCACCAAAGGACCAAGCTCGGAATAGAACCCGATCACCAAAACCCAGGCCAACGAGGTGGCCAGAACAAGGGCCAGTGTCGGCCACTCGCAGAATGTCGCGCGCGGCAAGGAAATCTCCAAATGTTTGAAAAATCGGCGCAAACCGAATCGAACAACTCAACTGTGCGCGCTGGGTATCGTCAGAACAATTTGAGACTTGGGAACAAATTCTACGTTATTTCTCAAATTCATCATCATGTTCTTAATTATAAACATATGATGATTTTCCAAAAGAGATTGTTGCCTTTCCGGCAAACTGGATGACCGGTTCGGAACATCAATTGGCGGTTTTGCTGCTAGACAAGAAAGCGGCTGTCCTCTGTTCTGGACGAAACGCCGGAAGGAAGGACAGTCATGCCAACACCGAACGAAACGCCGAACCATCATGACGTGATTATCATCGGCGCCGGCATTATCGGCTGCGCGATTGCCCTGTCGCTTACGCGCAAGGGCTACAAGACGCTGAATGTCGACGCGTTACCGGCCGCCGGCTATGGCTCCACCTCCAGCTCTGCCGCGGTGGTCCGCACCTATTATTCCACACGCGATGGCACCGCCATGGCCCTTGAAGGCTATCACGACTGGAAGAACTGGCAGGACTATCTGGGGGCCGAAGACGCCGGTGCTCTGGCCCATTTCATCGAAACCGGAACCCTGGTGATGAAAACGGCGTCCGATAACTACCAGAAACATGTTCTGGAACATGCCGATGCGCTTGGCATCCCCTATGAGCACTGGTCGGCTGACCGCATCACGCAGGAACTTCCAGGCTACAATCTGAATTGCTTCGCCCCGGCCAAGACCATGGCAGACGACGACTTCGGCATGCCGACCGGCGGCGCGCTTCAGGGCGGTGTCTTCTTTCCGGCAAGCGGTTATATCGACGATCCGCAGATTGCCGCCCGCAATCTGAAGGACGCGGCTGCGAAGCTTGGCGCCCAGTTCCGCTTCAAGACCAAAATCGTCAAGATCCCCGTGGAGAACAACCGTGTTACCGGCGTGGTTTGTGAAAGCGGAGAACACCTTCCGGCAGGGATCGTCATCAATGTGGCCGGTCCGCATTCCGGCAAGGTGAATCTGCTTCTCGAAGGGGAAACCGGGCTCAGGATCGGCCATCGTCCGCTGCGCCAGGAAGTGGTCCAGATCGCTCCGCCGGAAAGCCTCAAATACTCCCGCGAAGGCCTGATTGTTTCCGACAACGACATCTCGGTCTACGTCAAACCGGGCGGTGGCGGCCAGTTGATGATCGGCAGCCAGAACCCGACCTGCGATCCGCATCTTGAAGAAGATCCTGACGATTTTGCCATGGACCTCACCGACCGCGGCCTCACCTATGCTTACCGCTACTCCCAGCGCGTTCCGGAACTGGGCGTCTCCCAGCACCCGGTTGGCGTGGCAGCGCTCTATGACGCCACGGACGACTGGCTGCCGGTCTACGACCGGACCGACGTCGACGGCTATTACCTGGCCATCGGCACCAGCGGCAACCAGTTCAAGAACGCAACCGTTGCCGGACGCCTGATGGCCGACCTGATCGGCTACTGCGAAGCCGGCAACGACCACGACGCCCAGCCACTGCAATTCAAGCTGCAGCATGTCGCCCACACGCTCAACACGGCCACATTCTCCCGCAAGCGCGCGCTGACGAAGGAAAGTTCATTCTCGGTGTTGGGGTAGAGTTTCCGATTATCAAACCTCACTCAGGCCACTCATCCCAATCAACCTCATCCTGAGGAGCGTACGAACGTACGCGTCTCGAAGGATGGGCCAATTGCTCCGTCGCCTGCAGCCCATTCTTCGAGACGGACCTGAAGGTCCTCCTCAGAATGAGGTGGGGGTTGAGGCAAGTTTTCTTGTGACTGAGGTGAAAGTCCGGCAGATGCGCTCCAACAGCCGGCACCACACCTGAACTCTCGAACCACAAGCAAATCCGCCAGGAGACAAACCTGTCGATTTCCGCCGTGGTCGAATCGCCCGTTTCGGGGTAAGCAACCGGGTCTGATCCTGAAGGAGCATTTCCGTGGCCTGGTCCCCACAACAAGACGAAGCCCTGAAAGAAGCCGCTGCCTGGCTGAAGCGTGGCGACCGGCAGGTGTTCCGCCTGTTTGGCTTTGCCGGCACGGGCAAGACAACACTTGCCCGGCATCTGGCGGAAGGCATCGATGGCGATGTCTGTTTTGGTGCCTTCACCGGTAAGGCTGCGCATGTGCTGCGCCAGAAAGGCTGCGAGGATGCGGGGACGATCCATTCGCTGATCTACCGTCCACGCTCGGCCAAGGAAGAAGAAGATAACGACGACGACGAAGACGACACTGGTCCGCAGTTCGCCATCAAGAGAGACAGCCAGGCCGCGACAGCAAGCCTGATCGTCATCGACGAATGCTCCATGGTGGACGAAGACCTGGGAAAGGATCTCCTGTCCTTCGGCACGCCTGTTCTGGTGCTCGGCGACCCGGCGCAGTTGCCCCCGGTGAAGGGCGGCGGTTTTTTCACGGAAGCCGAACCCGATATGATGCTGACCGAGGTTCACCGGCAGGCGCAGGACAATCCCATCGTTCGCATGTCGATGACCATTCGCGACGGCGGCCAGCTCGACTACGGCACCTTTGGCGAAAGCCGGGTGATCCACCGGCGCGACATCGACAAGGACCAGATTCTTGCCGCCGATCAGGTGCTGGTCGGCACCAACAAGACGCGCAGACTCTATAACGCCCGCATTCGCGAGCTCAAGGATTTCTCCACCCCCATGCCCGCTGTCGGCGACAAGCTGGTGTGCCTGCGGAACGACAAGACCAAAGGGCTTCTGAATGGCGGTCTGTGGACTGTGAAACGCCTCCGGCAGCCCCGTGGCAACACGTTGCGGTTCGACGTCGTGTCCGAGGACGAACTCGCGAGAAACGCCGTCAAGGTGAAGGTGTTGCCGGCCATGTTCGAAGACGGCGCGGAAAGCATTCCCTATGCCATCCGGCGCAAGGCGGACGAATTCGACTACGGCTATGCCCTGACCGTGCACAAGGCCCAGGGCTCGCAGTGGGACAATGTGGTGCTGTTTGATGAAAGCTGGGCTTTTCGAGAGCACAAGAGCCGCTGGCTCTATACGGCCGTCACCCGCGCTGCCGAGCAGATCACTGTTGTAAGATAGGCGCGTTTCCCGGGACGCCGGAAAACTCCTGCATGCCACCGGTTCCGGGAAGGGCCTGAAGACCTGTTTCGACAAAGGTTTTCAGATCGGCCTCGCTGCTACCGCTGCGCCCGAGCAGGGCAATCGCCGAAAACTGTCCGTCGATGAAGGTTGCCATACGGTCAATATCCGTACCTTCGGATAACTCGCCGGCTGCAACCGCCTTCAGGAGCCGATCCCTGATGGCATGGAACCGGGCAGCCCGCAGGTTCAGGACAACCTCCTGATGCCGCTGCGCGCCGTAGGTGCAATCGACAAGGGCATTGACCAGAAAGCATCCCGCAGGCGTTTCCTTGTCCAGCGTCAGATCGGCGATTGCGCCGAGGAACTCCCGAAAGTCCTGTACGAAGTGTTTTTCGGCCCGTTTCAATTTGTCGAAAACCGGCCCGCCATAGGTCTCGAAATAGTGCATCAGCGCTTTTTCAAACAGCGCTTCCTTATCTCCAAATGCGGCGTACAGGCCCGGTTTGGCCATGCCCGAAGCTTCGGCAAGATCGGTCATCGACGTTCCGGTGTAGCCGTTTTGCCAAAAAGCGATCATCACGGAATGAAGAGCGTCTTTGGTATTTACTTTTCTTGGCCGTCCGCGTGCCATCGGTCTGCACTCCTCATAACAAACCGTGTTATCTGGTTATAAAAGCTCGAGAAACCCGAGCACCGGCAGGTAATACGCTCTTGCAACAGTGCGCGCGCCGCCAACCAACCACGATATCTTGTGCAAAAATACCTGCTCGTTTCTAACGTAGAATACGCAATTTCCTGCAATTCGTACAGCAATTGCCTAGAACTCAACCTAGGAGTGTATATGAATTGTATCTCATTGCAATGCCTGCCTGGCAGCCAAATTTCCTTTGAGGCAAGACGGAGTATCCAGTCGCTTCCCTAATGACCTGATCCCGCCATTTCACAGTGGACGGAGCCCTCTTGTCCCTTTTCCGCCCGATTGTGGGAGCTTATCGTCTGCGGCTCAGTTTTTTCGACGGAAAGTACCTTTCGCAAATGGCAAGCGTAACGATTACCGACCCGGCGGCGCCCTCTTCCAAGGCTGCCCAATCCGCCCAGAGCGCTCAGACCGCCCTGCGTATCGCGCAGAGGATCGCGGATGAGATCGGCTGCAAGGCCGGCCAGGTGAATGCCGCCGTCCAGATGCTGGACGAAGGTTCCACGGTGCCTTTCATCGCCCGTTACCGTAAGGAAGCCACAGGCGGGCTCGATGACACCCAGCTTCGCAAGCTGGAAGAACGACTGATCTATCTGCGCGAGATGGAAGACCGGCGCACCGCCATCACCAAATCCATCGAGGAGCAGGGCAAGCTCACCGACGATCTTGCCGCCAGCATCCAGGCAGCCGATACCAAGTCCCAGCTTGAGGACATCTACCTGCCGTTCAAGAAAAAGCGCCGCACCAAGGCGCAGATTGCCCGCGAAGCCGGTCTGGAACCTCTGGCGGACACGCTTTTGGGCGATGCGTCTCGCGACCCCGAAGCCGAAGCGGCCGCTTATGTCGATGAAGGCAAGGGCGTTGCCGACACCAAGGCGGCGCTTGACGGAGCACGCCAGATCCTGATGGAGCGCTTTGCCGAAAATGCCGAACTGGTCGGCCGCTTGCGCCGCCATGTCGAGGAACGCGGGGTCGTTCAATCGAAACTCATCGACGGCATGGCGGAAAAGGGGGCGAAATTCGCCGACTACTTCGACTACTCCGAAAAATGGTCGAAGATCCCCAGCCACCGTGCCCTCGCGCTGTTCCGCGGCCGCAACGAAGGCATCCTGTCCGTCGACCTGACAGTCGATGCGGACGACGTCTCCCCCGTCCTGCCGGCCGTGAAGATGGTTGCCGACACCTATGGCATCGCCGACCGGGGCCGGGCCGCCGACAAATGGCTGATGGAAGCGGCCCGTTTCGCCTGGAAGGTGAAGCTCGCCCTGCACCTGGAACTCGACCTGATGGGTGTTCTGCGCGACAAGGCGGAAGAAGAGGCCATCCAGGTGTTTGCCCGCAACCTGAAGGATCTGCTGCTGGCAGCCCCAGCCGGCTCCAGAACGACGCTCGGCCTCGATCCGGGCATCCGGACCGGCGTGAAGGTTGCTGTTGTCGATGCGACGGGCAAACTGGTCGACACGGCCACCATCTATCCGTTCCAGCCGCGCAATGATGTCTCCGGCTCCCGCGCCGCCCTGCTTGCCCTGATCGCCAAACACAAGGTCGGTCTGATTGCCATCGGCAACGGCACGGCCAGCCGTGAAACCGACAAGCTGGCGGGTGACGTTCTGGCGGACATTCCAGCTGCCCAGCGCCCGGTCAAGGTCATCGTCAACGAGGCTGGCGCTTCGGTCTACTCGGCCTCGGAACTGGCGGCAAAGGAAATGCCCGACGTCGACGTTTCCCTGCGCGGCGCGGCCTCTATCGCCCGCCGTCTGCAGGACCCGCTGGCCGAACTGGTGAAGATCGAACCGAAATCCATCGGCGTCGGTCAGTATCAGCATGACGTCAACCAGACCAAGCTGGCCCGTGCGCTGGATGCGGTTGTTGAAGATGCGGTGAATGCTGTCGGCGTCGATCTCAACACCGCTTCGCCTGCCCTTCTGTCGCGCATTTCCGGCCTGTCGGACAGTCTGGCGAAGGCTGTTGTCGAGCACCGTGAAGCCATCGGCCGGTTCGACAACCGGAAGCAGCTCAAGGAGGTGCCGCGCCTCGGCGCCAAGGCCTTTGAACTCTGTGCCGGCTTCCTGCGCATCAACGAAGGCAAGGAGCCGCTGGACGCCTCCTCCGTTCATCCGGAAGCCTACCCGCTGGCCAAACGGATCGTGAAGGCCTGTGGCCGCGACCTGCGCCAGATCATGGGTGACGCCTCCCTGCTTAAGGGCCTCGAACCGTCTGAATTCACCGACGAGAAGTTCGGCTTGCCGACCGTGAAGGATATCCTGGCAGAACTGGAAAAGCCGGGCCGCGACCCGCGACCGGAATTCAAGACCGCCACCCTTCAGGACGGCATCGAGGAAATATCCGACCTGAAACCCGGCATGAAACTGGAAGGCACGGTGACCAACGTGACCAACTTCGGTGCCTTCGTCGATGTCGGCGTCCACCAGGACGGGCTGGTACATGTCTCCCAGTTGGCCGACCGTTTCGTCGACGATCCCCACAAGGTCGTGAAGGCCGGGGACATCGTGAAAGTGACGATCCTGGAAGTGGATGTTCCGCGCAAGCGCATCTCCATGACCATGAAGTCCCAGGCCGATTATCAGGGCCAGCGCGAGCGCGGCGGCCAGGACAGGGGCGGCCAGGATCGCGGTGGTCAGCATCGGGGTGGCCCGTCAGGCAGAGGCCCCGGCGGAAAAGGTCCCGGCGGTGGCAACGGCCCGCGCGGAAATGGCCCGCGTGGCGGCGGTAGCCCGAAATCCTCTGGCGGAGACAGCGGGAACAACGCGTTGGCCGCGGCCCTCGCCGCAGCCATGAACAAGAAGAAATAATCTCCTGATCCAGCGGTGTTTATACGCGCCGCTGGATCAGCTCACTATTGGTTCTGACGACAGGTGTCGCTTCCATAGGGCGCTTCATGGACAAGGTCCGGACCCTTGCTGTGGATCGTATAACTTCCATCCGAGTAACGTGCCCCTGAACCGGAGACAACCTGCTCCAACCGTCTCGGTGGAGAACCGTCAAACGTATAGGTCACGTATCCGTTGCCACTTCTCACGTAGGTGACCGTCATCGGCAATCCTTCGGTGCACGTGTATTGGACAGTGACCGTGTCTCCGCCAACCGGCTGAGCCACGTTGCCGCCTGATACCGGCTGTTGGCCACGCATCGGAAAGGCGTCCGTGATGGCGTAAAGGTCAGACCGTGGGGCATCCCCTTGTGCGTAAAGGATCATGCGCCGATAGAGATCCAGTTGCAGCGTCACATTCCGCGAGGAGTCATGGAGATACACCGACCACTCGTCCCGGCCGAATTCCTGAAAGTTGAAATTCACCGTGCCGTAGACGTCTGCTTCCTGCCACTGGCCATTCCCGACGTGTGTGAATGAGCCACCGGAATGCCGGACGACACCCACATTTCTGCCGTTCACGCCGGAAGCTGTTGATGGTTGACCCGTAGGTTGCTGCGGTACGGGATTTTGGACCTGAGGGCGACCTGCGCAGACCTCATAGATCCCGGGATAGGGACGTTCCGAGCAGAACAACCCACCCCAGTGATAGCCCGTCTGCCCGTTCCGGTACCTGATCTGGAACCATTCGTACCCATTCATCATGACCCCGGTTCCGGACAGGATCAAAATCGGATCTCCCTGAAAGAGACTGCCGCTCTGCCCGTACTGCATACCCGGCCCACTGCGAACCTTGCCACCGTAGGATGCCCCGTTCTGCGGAAAGTCGACATCCGGTGAGGCGAAAGCGAAATTCGCCGGCAAAACAATGGCTGCCAGCAAGAGACAAGATGAAAACCTGTTCATCAAAAACCCTGTTCTATTGAAACTTCTTCAGTTGAAATGCGGCTTGGTCGCCAGGAACCACTGAACTTATCGAGTGACGTTAGGTTATATAAACGGGAAATGAAACCTCGATCCGCCTCCGCATGCGCGCAAATGGCTCACATGGCAGCGGCATGTCGAAATCGCGTGCCTGAGACAAGGGCAGCCAACCCGACAACACTTCTCTTGGCAGGTAGAAATTTCATCTCGAAAATCCATTTGATTTCTTAAGACAACCGATTGGGCGCCTTGCAAACAAATGGTGGCTTTGCCTGTGTTTACAAATACAAAGTCAGGCTGATTTTACTTGGCAATATTGACAGACCTCGACCCTTCATTTCTGAGGCTTTAAGCTTTCGAAACCCCCAAATGCGAGGCTGAGGGCATGACGGAGGAAGACGCCCAAAGAGAATGGCCGAAGCAGGACATGGAGTCCGGTACGCTCGCCGCGCTTGCGCACCTTTACCGCGCCGAGGTGTTTCGCAGCACCCATTGGCGCACGCGCCTCGACAACACCACCAACTGGGCCGTAGTCACCACTGGCATCGCCCTGTCGGCGACATTTTCCAACAAGGATGCCTCGCCCCTGCCCATGGTGCTGGTCGGCCTGCTGGTGACCGTGTTTCTGATTTTTGAAGCCCGCCGCTATCGCTACTACAACATGTTTCGCGCCCGGGCGCGGCTGATGGAGACTGACTTTTACGCCCCCATTCTGGCCGGACGGAAGGTTCCGATGCAGGGGGGCTGGGCCACCATGCTGGCCGACGACTATGAGATGCCGCATTATCACATCTCTCTCGTCAGGGCGGCAGGGCGGCGGCTGCGCAGCAATTATTCCTGGATCCTGGCGATCCAGGCAGTCGCCTACTACGGCAAACTGGCCATTCATCCCGTGCCGTTGAGCAGCCTTGCCGATGTGTTTCACCGGGCTGCCATCGGCCCAATCCCTGGATGGGCAGTCATACTGGCAGGCCTTGTGTTTCATACAAGCTGGGTAGTGTTTGCCATCGTGACCTATCGACTGGACAAGCTCCACCGGGAAAAACGCCACTCTCCCATGCAGGCGATCTGACGGAGGAAAGGTTGGGGCAGACGCCCCGTTCTGTTTTCCCGGGGCTGCCGTGTGTGATAGGGGACATCCCATTCAAAGCGGAGATTTTATGTCCTGACCTGTCGGGCACCCGTCAGTGCCCATTTGCAAACAACCTCCCCCGGCATTGCGGGCAGTGTTTGCCGAACCTCACGTGAGACAATACCCGGTCATGACCTCATGATCGGAACAGGACAATAGTATCCAGATGATCAGACCCTATGTCAGCCAGGACGCTGAACGGATTATCCATATATGGCGCAAGGCCAGTGAATACGGGCACCCGTTTCTGAGCGACGACTTTCACGACATGGCAGCCACCCTCATCCGCGACGTTTATCTGCCGAAGGCGGAAACCCATGTCACGGAGATCAACGGCACTGCCGTTGGTTTCATATCGCTGCTGGACAGCCACATAGGCGGCTTGTTTCTCGACCCGCAATTTCACGGACAGGGCCTTGGAAGGGCCCTTGTGGAGCATGCGGTGAAACGGAAGGGAGCGCTCACCGTCGAAGTCTTCAAGGAAAATGCACGCGCCCGGCGCTTTTATGCCGCCTGCGGCTTTGAGCCGACCGGAGAATACTACCACGATATGGCGCAGCAGATCAGCATTAAAATGGCCATGAAATCCTGAAACGACTGCGGCGGCTTCCGGGCCGCCGCAACTGTTCCTCAAAAGCAAGGACGGGCTTTGGCTTAGAACCGGCTTGCCGCGAAGGGAGCCGGATCGATAGTCGGTCGCGCGCCCTCTATCATGTCCGCAATCATCTCACCTGTGACAGCGGACTGGGTCAGACCGTGATGGGCGTGGCCAAAAGCATAAAAGACACGGCTGTGCCCAGTTGCCGGCGAAATCACCGGCAGGCTGTCCGGAATGGACGGGCGGAAGCCCATCCAGCGCTTGCCGCCCTCCGACCGGAGCTCGGGGAAAAACAGCTTTGCCTTGGCCAGCATGGCGTCCACCCGGCGCCAGTTCGCCGGCAGATCGAGACCGCCGAATTCAACAGCTCCGCCCACGCGCAAGCCGCTGGACAATCGCGACATCGCGAACCCGTGCCCGGACAGCATGATCATGCGGTTCACGGTCACACCGGGTTCCGGGATGGTAATGTTGTAGCCGCGTTCCGTATCGAGAGGGATGCTGTCTCCCATCTGTGCGGCAAGAGCTTTCGACCATGCTCCGCAGGCAATCACCAGCCGTTCGGCTGAAATCTTGCGGCCATCTTTCAGAACCACATCACAGCCACTGTCGTTGGGCTGCAGGCGGCTGACCTCGCCAACCTCGAATGAGACGCCTTGCGAGGACAGCCACTCGGCCACCGAAAGGCAGAGCACCTTCGGCTCGTCCATCTGAACCCAGTCCGGCACGAGCGCCCCGCCGACGACACGGGCAGAAAGGTCCGGCTCCAGGTCGCGGACCGCAGATGCGTCCAGCTCTTCCACCTTGATGCCATAGTCGCGCTGTTCGGCCCAGCCTGCGCGCGAGGCTTCAAGCGACTGCACCGTGTCGAACAGTTCCAGGCAACCGTCCCGGCGCACCTGGTTGTGGGTTCCCGTCACCCGCCAGAGCGCCTCCCAGGCCGGAAGCGCCCCACCGTTCAGCTCTGCCAGCGCCTTTGTACTTTGCTGAACCTTTTTGGGATTGGAAGCCGCCATGAACCGCAGCATCCAGGGCAGGATCTTGAGCGCATAGGCCGGGCGCACCGACAAGGGCCCCAGCGGATCCAGCATCCATTTGAAGGCTTGCTTCCACAGCCCCGGCGATGCCAGCGGTGCGACATCCGTCCAGGCGATGGCGGCCGCGTTGCCCTGGCTTGCGCCTGCCGCCGGGCCTTCTCGGTCCAGCACCGTAACGCCGTAGCCCCGCTGCACCAGGGCAGCGGCGGTCGCCAGACCGACAATGCCGGCGCCTATCACATGGACATGTCCCTTGCTCATTCGGCCTGTCTTTTCTCGTATGTCATCAATCGCCCGCACTGCCGGATCGGACAGCAGCCGCTCACTGCAGTCAGCAGAACCTGGCACTTGTTTTCAGGGTTCAAGTCCTGCCAGACCAGGCATGCCTCGTCTACCGCTTCGCCGTGTGATATATCATAAATACACTTGGAACATACAAAGGTCTTCTCCTTCATGTCCGCAGAGTCCAGCCGATCCGCACAGGCTTATCGCCTGCTGGAAGAAGAGATCGTCACCTTGAAGCTGAAACCCGGCAGCACGGTAACCGAAGTTGCCCTCACCGAAAGACTGGGCCTTGGGCGGACCCCCATCAGGGAGGCTATCCAGCGCCTGTCCTGGGAAGGCCTTCTCAACATCCGGCCGCGTCTCGGCATTGTCGTCGCCGAAATGAACCCGTCCGATTTTCTGAAAGTCCTCGAGGCCCGCCATGCGCTGGAACGCCTGGTGGCCGGTTTGGCTGCACGGCTTGCCAGCAAGGACGAGAGAAGAACCCTGGAAGCGATTGCGGAAGACATGCGCGAAGCTGCCGCAAAACCGGATGTCGAGGATTACCTGCGCCAGGACAAGGCCTTCGACGAAGCCGTTTCGGCTGCCGCCTGCAATCCCTTTGCCGCCAAGGCTCTTGCTCCCTTGCAGACGCAAAGCCGCCGGTTCTGGTATCGTCATTTCGGCGAGGAAGACCTGACCCCGGCGGCCTGGAGCCATATGGAAGTCATGCGCGCCATTGCCGCGGGGGACAAGGCCGCCGCAATGGATCACGCTGAAAACCTGATGCTCTATCTGCGTCGCCAGGCAACGACGCTGGTCAGCGGCTCCGGCTAGGCACTTTCAGGCTTTCGCAAAGCTGAGGAAGGCCAAGCCTAGGCAGACACCGGAAAATGAGACCGCGTCCTGTTGGCAAAAGCGACCAGGGACAGCATCACCGGCACCTCCACAAGAACACCGACAACCGTCGCAAGGGCGGCACCGGAGTTCAGGCCGAACAGGCTGATGGCAACGGCAACCGCAAGTTCGAAGAAGTTGGACGTCCCGATCAGCGCTGCCGGGGCGGCGGTGTTGAACGGCACACGCCACAAGTATCCCCAGGCGTACGCCACGAAGAAAATACCGTAGCTCTGGATCAGCAGAGGCACGGCGATCAGCACGATCACCAGCGGCTTCTCCAGAATGGTCTGCGCCTGAAATCCGAACAGCAGCACAACGGTCGCCAGAAGGCCCATGACCGAGAAGGGTTTTACCTTTGCCGTAAATTCGGCGATGCGCTCGTCATTGCCTGATCCATCCAGCGCCTTGCGGGTGAAATACCCGGCCACCAGCGGAATGATCACATAGAGGATCACCGAAAGAAGGAGGGTCTGCCACGGCACGACGATATCGGTGACACCAAGCAGCAGCGCCGCGATGGGGGCAAAGGCGAACACCATGATGATGTCGTTGATGGAGACCTGCACAAGCGTGTAATTGGCATCGCCCCGCACCAACTGGCTCCAGACGAAGACCATGGCCGTACACGGCGCGACCCCGAGCAGGATCATGCCGGCGATATATTCCTTCGCGGTCTGCGGATCCACAAGCCCGGCAAACACGTGCTCAAAGAACAGGATCCCGAGAGCGGCCATCGTGAACGGCTTGATCAGCCAGTTGACCACGATCGTGATGCAGAGCCCCTTGGGCTTGCGGCCCACATCCTTGAGAGAGGCAAAGTCGACGTTGACCATCATCGGATAGATCATCACCCAGATAAGCACGGCAACGACCAGATTGACGCTGGCATATTCCAGCGATGCGATCGCCTCGAAGACACCGGGATAGAGCGCCCCGAGACCAACCCCGGCAGCAATGCACAAGGCAACCCAGAGCGACAGGAAGCGCTCGAAGATCCCCATAGGTGACGTTTCCTGTGTCATTCCAACTCTTTCTCAACTCGGATTTTCACTAAACCGGATGCAAGGTCGCCCCGGCGTGTCAGCAGGCTCCACCTGGTTCACAACCGCCACCGGCGACAAGGGACACAATCGGTGCGCAGAGTTCCGGATTGCCGCCGCAGCAGTCCTGCAGCAGATACGTCACGAGACCCTGCATCGCTTCCAGGCTTGCGCGATAACAGATCGAGCGCCCGTCCCGTTCGGCTTGCACAAGCCCGGAACGGGACAGGACACCCAGGTGGGTCGACAGGGTATTCGGACGCACGCTGAGGTCATCTGAAATGGCACCGGCGGTCATTCCTTCTTTTCCGGCCTTCACCAGCAGGCGAAAGACGTCGAGGCGGGTTTCCTGGCCAAGCGCTGCCAATGCATTCAGGGCATCTTCTTTTTCCATATTTCGAGAATACTCGAAATAACGAAGCATGCAAGCGCAATTTACCGGCTTTGCAGTTTGGCTGAGCAATTCCCCGGAAGCCGGCGGAACGATCCACCGGACAAAATGTGCGTTACTTCCAACTCCGTTTCCAGCCGAAACCAACCACCCAGAGCACAGCAAAACACGCCAGGGTGAGAAGGATGCTCAGCACAAACGAGTCGAGATGGAGGAATTTCTTGAGCGGGTAGGATGCGAAAATCGCCAGGCCGACAAGGGCCCCTGTCGCGAGGTTTGATTGCGGTATTCGATGAATGGCAACCGGTGAGAGCGCCACGGCGACAACTCCAAACAGGATCGATGAGTGGAGGTAACTCAAGCCCAGAAAAGCGGCGCAGAAAACAACCGCCAGAACAATTGCCAATATGATGATGAAATAGGAATTCAAGTCAGTTCCCTCCAACGAAAAGAACCCTGCCCGGTCTGGGCAAGGTTCTGTTATTCGAGTCGACGGACTGCAATCTTGCGCTGGCTCAGGCCGCTTTTGCTGCCAGGCGTTTCCTGATGCTGTCCACATCCGCCCGCGGCGTCGCGGCGAACAGTGTCTTGGTATAGTCGTGCTGCGGGTTTTCAAACACTTCATCCCGCGTGCCGTATTCCACCACTTCACCGAAGTACATCACCATCACCTTGTCGGCGATGTAGCGCACCACTGACAGGTCGTGAGAGATGAAAACATAGGTGAGACCCATCTCTTCCTGCAGATCGGCAAGCAGGTTCAGGATCTGGGCCTGGACCGACAGATCCAGCGCGGAAACTGGCTCATCGAGCACCAGCAGCTTCGGCTTCATCATGATTGCCCGCGCAATCGCGATGCGCTGACGCTGTCCGCCGGAGAACATATGCGGATAGCGGCCGTAGTGTTCCGGCTGCAGACCAACCTTCTCCAGCATCTGAAGAGCCAGATCGCGGCGCTCTGCCGACGGCATGTCGGTGTTGAGCAGCAGCGGCTCTTCCAACACATGACCGATCTTCTGACGCGGGTTCAGCGACCCATAGGGGTTCTGGAACACGATCTGCACCTTCTGGCGCATTTCCTTCGAAATCCCGGTCTGCGAGATATCGATCGGCAACCCGTCGATCTCGATCAGGCCGGAGGTCTGCGCGTCGATCATGGTGAGCATCCGGGCAAGGGTCGACTTGCCACAGCCGCTTTCACCGACCACCGCCAGGGTGCTTCCGCGTTCCACGTCCAGGCTCACACCCTTGACGGCCGTCAGGGTCGACGCCTTCTTGAACATGCCGCCCTTGATGTCGTAGGTCCGGTAGAGATCGCGGACCTTGAGGATCACATCGCCAGCCATCTCAGAAACCTCCTGCTTCAGCAAAGTCACTCACCGTCGGCAAGCGGTCGCCCGTGGCATTTTCCGGCAGGGCCGACAGCAATGCCTTCGTGTACGGGTTCTTGGGATTTTCGAAGAGGGTCAGCACGTCGGCCTCCTCCATCTTGCGGCCCTTGTACTGCACGATGACACGGTCGGCGGTTTCGGCAACCACACCCATGTCGTGGGTGATCATGATCAGCCCCATGCCGCTGTCCTGCTGAAGCTGGACCAGAAGATCCAGGATCTGCTTCTGGATCGTGACATCCAGGGCTGTCGTCGGCTCATCGGCAATCAGCAGCTTCGGGGCGCAGGCAATCGCCATGGCGATCATCACGCGCTGGCACTGGCCGCCGGACATCTGGTGCGGAAAGGCGGACAGACGCTCGCCCGGGTTCGGAATGCCGACGGAGGTCAGAATTTCCACCACCCGGTCCCGGGCCTGACGGCCCTTCAGCCCCATGTGGGTCTTCAGCGTTTCGCCAAGCTGAAAGCCTACGGTGAAACACGGGTTGAGACTGGCGATCGGCTCCTGGAAGATCATCGAGATGTCCTTGCCGATCACCCGGCGCCGATCCCTGGACGACAGGGTCCGTAGGTCAAGACCCTCGAATTCCATCTTGTCGGCGGTGATCGTTGCCGTATCCGGCAACAGACCCATGGTTGCCAGCATTGCAACGGATTTTCCGGACCCGGACTCGCCGACGATGGCCAGAACCTCACCCCCATCGACCGTATAATCGACCCCGTCCAGAGCCTTGAACGGGCCCTTGGCGGTGTCGAACTCGACCTTCAGGTTTCTGATTTCAAGAAGCGGCATCGCTTAGCTCCTCTTCAGCTTCGGATCGAGCGCATCACGCAGGCCATCGCCGACCAGGTTGATGGCAAGAACGGTGACCAGGATCGCAAGGCCCGGGAAGGTGACCACCCACCAGGCGCGCAGGATGAATTCGCGCGCCTCGGCCAGCATGGTGCCCCATTCCGGGGTCGGCGGCTGCGCTCCCATGCCCAGAAAGCCAAGCGCGGCCGCATCCAGGATCGCGTTGGAAAAGGACAGCGTGGCCTGAACGATCAGCGGTGCCAGGCAGTTCGGCAAGATCGTCTTGAACATCAGCCGTATGTGACCGGCTCCAGCCACCTTGGCCGCGACGACATAGTCTCGCGTGCGTTCGGACAGAACAGCCGCACGGGTCAGCCGCACGAAATGCGGCTGCAGCACGATGGCAATCGCGATCATGGCGTTGATCAGCCCCGGCCCCAGGATGGCGACGAGCACCAGAGCCAGCAGGAGCGACGGGAATGCCAGAATGATGTCCATCACACGCATGATCAGCGTGTCGGTCATGCCGCGCACGTAGCCCGCAACAAGGCCGATCACGACACCGCCCACAAGGGCGATGGTGACCACGACGACACCGATGAACAGCGAGAAGCGCGCACCGAAGATGAGACGCGACAGCATATCGCGGCCGACGGCATCCGTTCCCAGCAGGAATGCGGCCTTGCCGCCCTCCTCCCAGAAGGGAGGAACGAGGAAACTGTCGCGGTACTGGAAGTCGGGGTCATGCGGCGCGATCAACGGTGCCAGGAGGGCCATGAGGACCAGAAGCACGAAGATCACGAGACCGATCACGGCGCCCTTGTTCTGCGAGAAGTAGTACCAGAACTCCAGAAGCTGCGCCTTGGTGGCGTTGCGGCTCTCGGCCTGGAGCTTGGTCGGATCGGCTTTCGAAGCCGGCGAGGTATTTGTCATTTTCCTTGTCCCCGGCTCAGTTGTAACGAATTCGCGGATTGATCAGGCCGTAGAGCACGTCAACGATCAGGTTGACCAGCATGATGATCCCGGCGATCAGCAGCAGACCGCCCTGGACCACGAAGTAGTCGCGGCGGGAGATACTGTCGACAAGCCACTTGCCGATGCCCGGCCAGGAGAAAATTGTCTCTGTCAGGATGGCGCCTGCGAGAAGCACCCCGACCTGCAGACCGATGGTGGTCAC
Source organism: Stappia sp. BW2 (assembly GCF_008107695.1). Lineage (GTDB taxonomy): Bacteria > Pseudomonadota > Alphaproteobacteria > Rhizobiales > Stappiaceae > Roseibium. The sequence goes on from NZ_VIRG01000053.1 coordinate 198,816, forward strand.
CACCGGGATCAGGGCATTGCGCAGCGCATGCAGACCGATGACCGCACGCGGCGGCAGACCCTTTGCCCGGGCGGTGCGCACATAGTCTTCTCCCAGAACCTCGAGCATGGCGGACCGGGTCTGTCGCGCGATGACGGCCATCGGAATGGTCGCCAGCACGATGGAAGGCAGGATCAGGTGACTGACGGCCGATAGGAACGCCCCCTTCTCGCCGGACAGCAGACTGTCGATCAGCATGAACCCGGTGACCTGCGGGAAGAAGAACATCAGTGATATGCGCCCGGAGACCGGTGTCCAGCCGAGCGTACCGGAAAACAGGATGATCAGCAGCAGGCCCCACCAGAAGATCGGCATCGAGTAGCCGACCAGGGCTGTTCCCATGATGGCCTGATCGGCGATCGATCCGCGCTTCACGGCCGCGAAGATGCCGGCGGGAATGCCAAGGCAGATGGCGATGATGATGGCGCAAAGAGCCAGCTCGGCAGTTGCCGGAAACAGCGTCAGGAATTCATCGAGCACAGGTTTCTTCGACACGAAGGAGATGCCCAGATCTCCGTGGAAGATGCCGGTGATGTAGTCGAGATATTGATGCCAAAGCGGTTTGTCGAACCCAAGCTGGCCAAGGACCTGAGCCCTCCGCTCATCAGATATACCGCGCTCGCCGGCGAGCAGCTCGGCGGGATCGCCCGGCAGCATGCGAATAAACGAAAAGGCGACGAGAGTGACACCAAAGAATGTCGGTATCAACAAACCGAGACGGCCTAGAAGAAAGCGAAGCATGTCAGGTTCCAGATACAAAGAGCCAGCGGAAGCGACCTGATGTCAGGAGGGCATCCGCCGGCCAGAATGTCTGAAGGCGCCGGCATTGCTGCCAGCGCCTCCTTCGACTTGGGCGGACTTATTCCGCGACGTCCACACCTTCAAAGTTGTGACCGCCAAGCGGGTCCATGACGTATCCGGTGACCTTGGAGGACATCGGCATGAAGACGACCGAGTGGGCGATGGTTGCCCACGGAGCCTGCTCCTTGAACACGACCTGCGCTTCTTCGTAGAGCTTGGTGCGCTCTTCCTTGCTGGTCACGGACTTTGCCTTCATGATCAAGGCGTCGAACTCTTCATTGCACCACTGGGCGCGGTTGGAGCCGCCGACACCGTCACAGCCGAGCAGAACAGCCAGGAAGTTGTCCGGATCGCCGTTGTCACCGGTCCAGCCGAGAAGCACGGCACCGTCACGATCTTCAGCCTTGGAACGGGACAGGTATTCACCCCATTCGTAGGAAACGATCTCGACGTTCACACCGACGTTCGCGAAATCGGCCTGCATGACTTCAGCCATACGGCGGGCGTTCGGGTTGTACGGACGCTGTACCGGCATTGCCCAGATCTTCATGGAAAGATCGGAGACACCGGCGGCTTCCAGCATTTCCTTGGCCAGTTCCGGATTGTAGTCGTCGTCTTCAACGGCGTCGTTGTAGGACCACATGGTCGGCGGGATCGGGTTCTTCGCAGCCTGGCCGGAGCCCTGGAAAACTGCGTCGAGGATCGCCTGCTTGTTGATCGCGTGGTTCAGCGCCTTGCGGACTTCCGGCTTGTCAAACGGTGCCTGCTTGGTGTTGTAGGCAAGGTAGCCCACGTTCAGGCCTTGCTGTTCCAGCAGGGTCAGATTGCCATCATCCCTGATATCGGCGATGTCGGCCGGTGCCGGATACGGCATGATATGACATTCACCGGCCTTCAGCTTCTGAAGGCGTACGGCTGCATCCGGAGTGATCGCGAAGATCAGGTTGTCGACCGGCTGCTTGCCACGCCAGTAATCCGGGTTGGCCGCATAACGGATCACGGCGTCTTTCTGATAACCCACGAAAGAGAACGGACCGGTGCCGACCGGCTGCTGGTTGAGCAGTTCCTTGGTGCCGGCAGCTTCGAGCTGATCAGCATATTCGGCGGAGACGATGGAAGCGAAGTCCATCGCCAGGTTGGCGATCATCGGAGCTTCCGGGCGGTTCAAGACGAATTTGACCGTGTAATCGTCAACCTTGACGATTTCCTTGATCAGATCCGGCATGGACATGCCGTCGAAATACTCCCACGAGCTGCCGGCGGTGTATTCGTGCCACGGATTGTCCTTCTTGAGCTGACGCTCAAAGGTGAAGACCACGTCGTCTGCATTGAATTCACGGGTCGGCGTGAAGAAGCTGGTGGTGTGGAACTTTACACCCTTACGCAGCTTGAAAGTGTATTCCAGGCCATCTTCGGAAACTTCCCAGCTCTCAGCCAGGCCCGGCTGTACTTCGGTCGTACCGGGCTTGAACTCGACAAGACGGTTGTAGACCGGCTTGGAGGAAGCGTCGAACGTCGTACCAGCGGTGTAAAGTGCAGCATCAAAGCCTTCAGGTGACCCTTCTGAGCAATAAACCAGGTTTTTTGCAGAAGCACCGGTTGCTGCAATCACAGCAAGGCTTACGCCAAGAAGGGATGCCTTCAAGGTTTTTTGGAAATTCATCAAACTGTTCTCCCCTTGATGAAGTGCAAGGGCCTTGCGTCGTTGAATCGCGCAATGGAGTTAAGCCCAAGCCAGCGCAAACTAAGGCGTTTTTTTGTTAGAAAATCAACTACCAACATATTTCTAATTTGACGACCTTATTGAAATTATTTTGCTAGGTAAGAGTTACTGCCGTAAATTTTTAACACGCTCCTGCGAGCAAAGGAGAAACAAATACCGCCTTGGCAGTTTTTTCACCTATCTGCTAACCGACTGAAAATTATAGGCTCCCGCGACATCAGGAGCCTACGGAATTGTCAGTCCTGCGTGGAACGCGTTCGTTTGACGGCATCCTGCCATCCGGCAAGCAATCTTGTCCGCTCACTTTCCTGTAACTGTGGTTCGAAGCGCTTTTCCAGCTTCCACTCCGCCGAAAAAGCCTCGGCACCGGGCCAGATTCCCGCCTTTGACCCGGCAAGCCACGCCGCGCCGAGGGCGGTTGTTTCCGGCACCGTAGGCCGGTCGACCGGCGCTCCAAGAATATCAGCCAGAAATTGCATCGTCCAATCGGATGCCGTCATGCCGCCATCGACACGCAGAACCGGCTGCTCGGCTTCCGGCCAGTCCGCCCGCATGGCCTCGATCAGATCGCTTGTCTGATAGCCAACGCTCTGCAGCACAGCGCGGGCAATTTCCTTCGGACCCGTGTTGCGGGTCAGACCGAACAGCGCCCCTCGCGCATCCGCATCCCAGTAAGGCGCTCCCAGACCGACAAAGGCGGGCACGAGATAGACGTCCTGGCTCGGATCCGCCTGCTCGGCAAGCGACTGGGAGTCGCCGGCGTTTTCGATGAGCCCCAGACCATCCCGCAGCCACTGGACAGCAGCACCGGCAATGAAGATGGATCCTTCCAGCGCATAAGTGGTTTCGCCGTTCAGCCTGTAAGCAATGGTCGTCAGCATGCGGTTGCTGGACTGGACCGGCTTGGAGCCGGTGTTCATCAGCGCAAAGCAGCCAGTGCCGTAAGTGGACTTGACCATACCTGGCTCGAAGCAGGCCTGCCCGACCGTTGCGGCCTGCTGGTCGCCGGCAACACCCAGGATCGGTATCGCCCGGCCAAACAACTCGGTATCGGTGACGCCGAATTCATCAGCGCTGTCCTTGACCTCAGGCAGCAGGCCATGCGGGATATTGAGAAGCTTGCAGAGCTCCTCGTCCCACGTGTTGTCGTGAATGTTGTAGATCAGTGTCCGTGAGGCGTTGGTGGCATCTGTTGCATGCACCTTTCCGCCCGTAAGCTGCCAGATCAGCCAGGTATCGACGGTTCCGAAAGCAAGCTCTCCACGCTCGGCGCGCTCACGCACACCATCGACGTTGTCGAGGATCCAGGCGATCTTGGTTCCGGAAAAATAAGGGTCGAGCAGCAGGCCGGTCTTGGCCGCGAAGGTGTCTTCCCGGCCGTCAGCCCGCAATTTCGCACAGAAATCCGCGGTGCGCCGGTCTTGCCAGACAATGGCGTTGTAGACGGGCTCGCCTGTTGACCGGTCCCAGACAAGCGTGGTTTCGCGCTGGTTGGTGATCCCGATCGCGGCAACGTCCGCTCCGCCGGAGGGCGCTTTTTCCAGGGCTTCGCGGCACACGCGCAGCGTGCTCGCCCAAATGTCGGCCGGGGAATGTTCCACCCATCCCGACTTCGGGAAATGTTGCGGAAATTCCTGCTGCCCCACACTGACTGGTTGGAAATCGTCGCCGAAGACAATTGCCCGGCTCGACGTCGTGCCCTGGTCTATTGTCAAAACACATCCGGCCATGGCGCACCTCCCGTTTTCTTCTTGTCATGAAAACTGCCGGCAAGGCCGGCAGGTCCCCTGGTTCCCTTTGACGAAACTATGCCGCAGCGCCGGCCTGCTCTGCAAGATACGCCGACAGATAGGTATCCAGCTCAGCCGCTTCCTCCCGGTTGAGCCGCAACCCCAGCTTCGTCCGGCGCCACAGAATGTCCTGCGCGGTGCGAGCCCATTCGCGGCGGACCAGCCACTTCACTTCCGCTTCATGGAGATTGTAGCCAAAGCAGCGGCCGAGATCTTCGAGCGTCTTCGCCTCTCCCAGGATGAAGCGTGCATCCGTGCCGTAGTGACGGATCAGACGGGTGGCGAAAACCTTGTCCAGGAACGGAAAATCAGCCTCAAGTCGAGCGACCTCGGCCTCAAAGTCGCTCACCTTGAAATCACCGCCCGGCAGGGGCGCATAGGCGGTCCACACCCCGCGCTTCAACGGCAGATACGGCTCCAGCTTCTCCAGAACATGCTCGGCCAGCTTGCGATAGGTCGTGATCTTGCCACCGAAGACGGACAGGATCGCCGGTTTGGCGTCGCCGACATCCAGTTCCAGCACATAGTCGCGCGTTGCCGCCTTGGCGTCCTTCGCGCCATCGTCGTAAAGCGGGCGGACGCCGGAATAGGTATGGACCACATCTTCGGGTGTGATCGCGTTTTCCAGATACTCACTCGCCGCCTTGCACAGATAGGCAATCTCGTCCTTCGAGATCTCCACCTTGCCCAGATCGTCGTGAAAATCGACATCGGTCGTGCCGATCAGCGTGAAGTCGTTTTCGTAAGGAATGGCGAAGACAATCCGGCCATCGCCGTTCTGGAAGATAAAGCAGCGGTCATGCTCGAACTGGCGCTTGACGATGATGTGGCTGCCCTTCACCAGGCGAACGCTGGAACTGTTGTTCGCGCCGGTCACACCGTTCAGCATGTCGGCAACCCAGGGGCCCGCCGCATTGACCAGCACGTTGGCGGTAACGGTCTTCTCCTCGCCGCTTGCCAGGTCCTTCAGCACGACCTGCCAGAGATCTCCCTCCCGCCGCGCGCTGATGCATTTGGTCCGGGTCAGGATGTCCGCTCCTCGATCGGCCGCATCCCGTGCATTGAGAACGACGAGACGGGCGTCGTCCACCCAGCAGTCCGAATATTCGAACCCCTTTTTGAAGAGCTTCTTCAACCCCTGCGAGAACGGTGCCTGATCAAGACGAACGGTCCTGGTGGCCGGCAACAGTTCGCGGCCACCCAGATGGTCATAGAGAAACAAGCCAAGCCGCAGGAGCCATGCCGGGCGCAGGTCCTTGTGGTGCGGCAGGATGAACCGCAGAGGCCAGGCGATATGGGGCGCGGCCCGCCACAAGACTTCTCGCTCTTTCAGCGCTTTGCGCACCAGGCCGAACTCATAATATTCCAGATAGCGCAGGCCGCCGTGGATGAGTTTGGTCGAGGCCGATGACGTGGCGCCGGCAAGGTCACCCATTTCGACCAGAAGAACCGAAGCCCCCCGGCCGACCGCGTCGCGGGCGACGCCCGTTCCGTTGATGCCCCCACCGATGATCAAAAGATCGTAATCCGCAGCCATAACTATTCCCGGCCTGTGTTTTTGCGTCTCAGGATTGAAAATGAAAATAAAACGAAACTTCTCGAAATTCAATCAACAATTTATCGCACCAAGACGAAAGACCCCGGCAAGAGGCTTGCACCTCCGCCGGGGTCAGACAATCTACCTGGAATACGCAAGGCATTGAATCAACGACTATTCTCAGTCTTCAGCCGGTGCATCGTCCTCAAGCGGACCCGATGACACGTCAACCTTCTTGCTCTGTTTCGATTTGCTGCCGTCCTCGACGAAAGGCGGCGTCGCCGAATGGTAGGTAACCTGCGGGAACGGAATTTCGATATCCCGCTCATCGAACACCTGTTTGATGAATTCGTTATACGCCCGCCCGACGCTCCACTGATCTCCGGGAAGGGTCTTGATACGGCCACGGATATCGATGGAGCTGGCACCAAAATTGGTGACGCCGTGCATTTCGAAATCACCGATGATGCTGGATCCGAGATCCGATTTCTGCAGCCTGCGGAAAGCTTCCAGCATGGCCTCCTTGGCGTCGGTGATATTCGTGTCGTAGGAAACACCGATCAGCGCGACATAATAGGCGAAGCCGCGCATGAAGTTGGACACCATGTCGACGGAAGAAAACGGAATGATATGGGTCGTTCCGTCAAGGTCGCGCATGCGCACGGACCGGACGGTGAGCCCTTCGACTGTGCCCGTTATTCCGGCAACGGTGACAACGTCGCCTTCGTTGATGGCATTCTCGATCTGGATGAAGGCACCGGTGATGATGTCCTTGACCAGGGTCTGCGCACCGAAGGAAATCGCCAGACCGACAACACCGGCACCGGCGATCAGCGGGCCGATATCAACGCCGACTTCCGACAGGGACAAAAGCAGCGCCATCACGACGATGACGACCGTCGACGCGTTCCGGAACAACTGAAACAGTGTGCGCTCGCGGGCGGTCACGATGTGTCCGGAACGCGATTGCAGCCTGAGATCCACCCAGGACATGACAGCCAGCCAGATCAGGAAGGCGACGAGTAGGACCAGGAAGGCGGATCCGTAGCTGCTGAGAAGCTGCACACCGGCTTCGCTTACCAGCCACTCGGCTATTGTCAACACACCCCAGATTTCCAGAAGCAACAGCACGGTTGCCAGGAACACGGCAAACCGGATGAACTTCAACAGACGCGGCACGAAAGCGTTCAGCCGGCTCTGAAGCGCCGGAAGGGTCCGGTTCAGATCGTCCGGCAGGCGGATCCCGCCCTTGATGGCCTTGGTAACGACCAGCGAAATGGCCATGCCTGCCATGATGGTCAGGATCGACAGCCCCGTCGCTCGCAAGATGATGGTCGTGGCGTCGAACGGCCGGGTGATCCAGATGATGAAGACCGCCGCGATATATCCAAAGGCAGCCAGATGCCAGAGCTTGCCGACCAGAACGAGCGCGCGCTTGGCAAGAACGCTCTGCATGTGTTCGGCGTAATCCCGGGCACCCGCGTTAACGCGCTGCCTGTTCCGGTACACCAGAACCAGCAGATAGACCATGCCAAGAAGCACGACGATAAACCGCAAGGCGTTGCCCAGAACGAAGGAGACGGCAACATTGGCAATCGGCACCGCCAGAAACACACCGTAGATCATCCAGTACATGAACAGCCGCAGACGGCCGTACCAGTAAAGCGAACTCTCATCGGTGAACGGCAGAAGACGCAGCTCCGGACGGCCCGGCGCAAAGATGAAGCGCAGCGAGACATTGGCCATTCCGAGAATGAAGAATGCGTTCAGCGCCAAGCTTTCCTGCAACGTGACACCGGCCTTTATTTCACCCAGATTCGCCAGTGCGGCCGCGTTGCCGACCGCCCAACCGATCCCGACCGTAATCGCATCGACAACCGACGTCAGAACCAGAACGAAAGTCCGGGTCAGCCCGCCGCCGTAGCGCGCATAAACCGACATGCGCGGATAGAGCCGTTTGGCAATCAACTGACTGACAAGAAAACCGGCATAGGCAGCGAAAAGAACGACGACCACCTGAAGCGCAATATCCTTCACCCGGTCCCATTTGACGGGGATGTCACCACGCGCAACAAGCACCAGTCCATTCAACGAACGCACGGCCTGTTGCAGCAGATAGCTCGCATCGTCCACGAGCGAGCGCGTGTATTCGCCGATCCGCAAGGCGAAATTATCCTGCTGCAGGGGCGGCGAGGCTCCCTCTGCGGGAGTTGCGGCTTCGCTTCCGGGAACCTGCCTGTCACCATCGGCGGGCGGTTTGCTGCCGGCATTCTTTTTCAACAGGTCAATCAGCTCGGCCCGGCTTTTGGGGTCGTTCAGGACTTTTATCAGCGCCTGGTTCGCCTGTTCGACATCAGCGGGTGAGGACTGCTCCTGCGCCGCGGACTTGCCTCCGCTTTCTTGAGCCAGAACAGGAGCCATTCCGGCGAAGATCATCATCAGTGCAAAGAGGCAGCAGCGCAAAATCGTCATTTCCAACCCTTGTTATTTTCCAAAAGGCCAGTGGGCATCCGGCCATGGCAGGGACAATATGGAGGAACGACGCGCGATGAAAAGGCTCAGTCTGCAGCCTGTGGAAATTTTTAATTATTATTACGGAATGCAAGTTGACCGAGTAGTAAGCGGTCAGCCAATTCCAGCAGAAGTAGAGTTTCACTGGAAATCTGGAAAAGATCTCGCACTAACGCAAGGTAATATGCCACGCTCGGACTATCGGGTAACGTAATAATAACGATGTGGGCGCCAATCTGGCCGTGGAGGAGGAAGGATGCCCAGGTCCTTGATCAAGCTCGCCCTGGAAGGCACCGAGGACGCGCGGCGAAGGCTGTTCGCGCAGGTGAGCGAACTCGTGATCTCGAACCTGGAAGAGCGGACTGATCGGGAACTTGCGATCTTCTCCGAAGTGATCATCAAGCTCTACAGCGTCGGCACCCCGAAAGACCGGGCACAACTGGCGCACAAACTGGCGTCACACGTCAACACGCCGCCGGAACTTGCCCGCAAGATCGCTGAAGACGATGTCAATGTGTGCATGCCGCTGCTCGCCCAAAGCCCGGCGCTGACCCAGGACGACCTGATCGATTTCGTTGAACGGCTGAGCAACGCCCACCTGCAGGTGATCGCGCGCCGCACGGACCTCTCCACTGAGGTTTCCGATGCCATTGCCGAAAAAGGCGACCGCCCGGTACACCGTATTCTGGTTGGCAACCGCGAGATCAAGCTGTCACGGGATACGATGCTCTCTTTCGTCAAATATGCGACGGAAGATGTGGTCCTGCGTGAAGACCTTTGCCTGCGCTCCGATCTTTCCCCGGCGGTTTGCCGGGCCCTGCTGCCACTCGTGAACGACGAAACCAAGAAGCGGCTGCGCAGCATTATCGAAGGCTCCCTGTCGCAGGAACAACTCGACCAGATCGCAAGGCTGAAAGTGCTGCGCCGGGAGTTCGGCGACACGCTGAACAATCCCGATATGGCCTTGCTGTGGCGGGAAGCCGAGCGCGCGGACATCACCATGAATGAACTGATGATCCTGCTTTTGCAGGATGGCCGCTTCAATCACGCGATCGAACTGCTCAGCGCACGCGGGCGAACAGCCCAGAAGGCTCTCAAGGATGCAGTCTTCAACGGCAAGAAGGATGTCGTTTTGAGAACAGCTGCGAAAGCCGGCCTCGACACCCCGACCTTTGCCCTGTTCGCCAAGGTCCGCTGCGACCACATGAAGATCCCGGCGGCACAGGCGTCCGAATGGACCGTGAACTACAAGAAACATCTCGAAAGCGCGGCGCAAGACAGACAGTCGCGCTGCGGTGACTTTCAGGCAAACCGGCGGGACAAAAAAACAAAACCCGCAATTGACCGGTCAGCGAGCACTGCGGCCTTGTAGTGATAATGCGGCTGTCGGACAGCAGCACAGCAGACTGGGGTGGCCACCCAGTTTCTCCGGACTGAACACCGGCCATGACGACACCAGCCTCAAGAAGCCGCGCTTTTCAGAGCGCTCACACCGATGGGCGCCACCCCGCCGCCTCCCGGAGGATTCGGATCGGGTGGGATCTCAGCTTCTTGAGCAAAGCGTCGCGGCAATTGCCGTCGACAGGGTCGCGACGGCATAGAACCACAGTCCCGGCAAAATGGCGGCCGCAGCCAACCCGCTTGTCTTGGCCGCGAACAGGACCAGCGCCACCAGCATGACATCCAGCATAGACCACTTGCTGACCATCGACAGCAGAGCCAGCGACCGGGTCTTTGCGCCGCTGAGCACAGCCACATGGATCAACAGGATCTTCAGTGCGGGAAATCCGATCGAGAACAGCGCCACGATCGCTGCAAGAACGGCATCGCCCTCATAGTAGAGGCTCGTCACCATTTCGATCAGCGTGGGACGGTCTTCCAGAAAATAGAGACGTTCGAACCGCATCAGCGGCTGGGTCAGTCCGAGAGCAAACGAAAATGTGGAAACCGGAAGCAGGAAAGCCAGAAATAATCGCATAGAACCTGCCGTACCCTGGCTTTGGCGTGAACTTGAAAGGGCACCTGCGCCCGGCAAGGCCGGGAGGAGCTGTATTCCCTATATCACCCGGATCGGAAAGCACAAAACCTGACCGCCGCAAGCAACGATCAGGTATATAAGAACATCCATCCAAAGCCGCCAGCCCCCTGTTGGGGACCAGCCGTTGCAGGGGAAGGTTTGAGGGCCTTTAGCGCCCGCGTGCCCGCGCGGCGACCTCGTCAAGCAGATCCTGCTCCGCCATTTCCTGGGCGGTGCGTTCGCGCTGCTGGTCCCGCTCTTCAAGCTGCTCGAACTTTTTCAGTTCTTCAATCGCCTCGCTAAGCTCGTCCCGGGCGCGTTGAAGCTGATCGTCCAGTTCATGCGCGGAATTGCGCAGATTGTCGCGCCGGTCCGCGGCCGCCTTGGCGAACGTCGGATAGGCAAAATGTGTGACATCCGTAATACCCACCCGTTCCTGCTCCGACCGAATCTGGTCGTCGAGCTCATCGGCCATACGGTTGAACTCGGCGATCATGCTCTCGATCTGAGCAAGCTGTCGCCGCTTTTCGTCAACCTGAAACCGCTTCAAACGGATCAAACTGTCTCGGGTTTTCATTACTCAATACTCCCCTAACTTGGGCAGTTTACCCCTGAGTCATTTCCAAAAGGTTGGCAAGTTGCTCATACCCGTCAGAAAGTGATGTCGCTTCGTCTTTTCCCTGATTGAGAAATTCGTCGATCATGTCGAACCTGTAAATGGCCTCATCCACAGTCGGGTCCGATCCCTTTCGGTAAGCGCCAAGCCGGATCAGTTCTTCCATGTCGGTATAGGTCGACAGAAGCTGGCGGGCCCGACGCAAGATCGGAAGCTGCTCCGGCGGCACACAGCGCGGCATGGTCCGGGAGACGGATTTCAGCACGTTGATCGCCGGATAGCGGCCGCGCTCGGCGATACCGCGTTCCATCACCACGTGACCATCCAGAATACCGCGAACCGCATCGGCCACGGGCTCGTTGTGATTGTCCCCTTCCACCAGGACGGTAAAGAGACCGGTGATCGATCCGCTGTTCTCCTTGCCGGGGCCGGCCCGCTCCAGAAGGCGCGGAAGTTCGGTGAACACCGTTGGCGTATATCCCTTGGAGGTCGGCGGCTCGCCGATAGACAGGCCGATCTCGCGCTGCGCCATTGCGAATCGGGTCACCGAATCCATCATGCACAGAACGTTCTTGCCTTCATCGCGAAAATGCTCTGCCACCGTCATGGTCAGATAAGCAGCCTGCCGGCGCATCAGAACACTTTCGTCGGAGGTCGCAACCACCACGACGGATCGCTCCAGCCCCGCCTCGCCCAGATCGTCCTCGATGAACTCCTGAACCTCGCGGCCGCGCTCCCCGATAAGACCGATCACCGCGACATCGCATTTGGTATTGCGTGCCAGCATGGACATCAGCACGGACTTGCCGACGCCCGACCCGGCGAAAATGCCCATCCGCTGCCCCTCACAACACGTTACGAATGTATTAAGCGCGCGGACGCCGAGATCCAGAGGGGGCCCAACTCGTTTACGTTCTGAGGCCGGCGGAGGCGAACTTCGCAATTTGCGAGGCACTCCGCCATGAACAAGGCCTCCTTTACCATCAATCGGTTCACCAAGTGCGTTAATGACTCGGCCCAGCCACGCATTGGCCGGATGCACCACGCTGTCGCGCGCCTGAATCACCGCTTTGCAGCCCATTCGCACACCTTCCAGCCCGGAAAACGGCATGCAAAGTGCGTGTCCTTCGCGAAAACCAACAACTTCCGCGGGAACTTTCGGGTTATCCTCACCGTTATCGATTAATAATCTCGAGCCGACACTCATTTCGTGAATAGGCCCTGCGATCTCGACGAGAAGCCCCTGAACCGCAGTAACCCGGCCATAAATCTCGGTCGGCATGAGCGAATCAATCTCGGCGAAAAGCGCCTTCACGTAAGATTCCTTTCCTCGTTAACGGATTTGGTAACCGATCGTTTACGACTCTGGTTAATCTTAACCTTTGGAAGGCTGACAAGCGAGAGCCATTTCGAAGTCAAAACGGCTTTGTTGAAAGGAATCTGAACGGAATCGGTTAGCGCCGGTTCTTAAAGTTCAACATTAAGATTTATGAATCCGGATTTTTTTTGGGGATTCAATAAGTTGACTGTTGTTCACAGTTTCCTCTCTCCAGAGCTTGCCGTTACGAATCATATTTTGTTAACCATTAACCGGTAGCTTTGAGTCGGGGTTAACATCAGTCCTTCGTAGCAGGCACCGACAGAGCCGTTGCGACTTGCCCAGGAAAGGCAGAACAAGGGGATTGGCATGCGTGTATTGTTGATTGAGGATGATAGCGCCACGGCGCAGAGCATCGAGTTGATGCTGAAGTCCGAGAACTTCAACGTCTACACGACAGATCTTGGCGAGGAAGGTATCGACCTCGGCAAACTGTACGATTATGACATCATAATGTTGGATTTGAACCTGCCGGACATGTCCGGTTACGAGGTTCTCCGGACGCTCCGCGTTTCAAAGGTCAAGACACCGATCCTGATCCTTTCCGGCAACGCGGGCATTGAAGACAAGGTTCGTGGCCTCGGCTTCGGCGCAGACGATTACATGACCAAGCCGTTCCACAAGGATGAGCTTGTCGCGCGTATCCACGCAATCGTCCGCCGCTCCAAGGGCCATGCGCAATCGGTGATTGTCACCGGTGACCTGAAGGTCAACCTGGACACCAAGACCGTCGAAGTCGGCGGCCAGCGCGTCCATCTGACCGGCAAGGAATACCAGATGCTGGAGCTTCTCTCCCTTCGCAAGGGAACGACGCTCACCAAGGAGATGTTCCTGAACCATCTCTACGGCGGCATGGACGAGCCGGAACTGAAGATCATCGACGTGTTCATCTGTAAGCTTCGCAAGAAGCTGGCAGCTGCAACTTCCGGCAAGAACTACATCGAAACGGTGTGGGGCCGTGGCTACGTGCTGCGCGAGCCGGATGTCGAAGTAGCCGCCTGATCTGACATCGAATGTAGACGTTTTAAAGCCCCGGCCTTTGTGCTGGGGCTTTTGTTTTGACCGCAAGACGTTGGGCAGCAAGACAGCCGGTGCTGGCCGGCGCCGGCACCCCGCCGGGGCTCTCCTCCAAAGTGATCCGCCCCTGACGGTTACCCATCCGCATGTGATGCACCGTTGCCCGTGCCGCCGGCACTGTCACGACAGCTCCGGTGACCAGGAGGGATTGGACCATCCGGCTTACGCGCCGGCTACATCTCCCTCCTGAGATCGCCTGAACGGGATCAGAGCTGCAACTGATAGGACGCCGGAACGTAGCGGAACCCGCTGCCGTTGGTCTCCACATATCCGACGGCCGGGAACGGCATGTGATATCCGACAAAGGGGATCTTGTCGGCGGCCAGCATACCGAAGACGGACTTGCGGGTCGCGGCCGCGCCTTCCTTGTCCATGTCGAAGCGAACTTCCCATTCCGGATGCGCAAGAGACCACACATAGTGGTTGGCCGTGTCCGCTGTCACGGCAAGCTGTTTGCCGTCGCTCTCCAGCATGTAGATCATGTGACCGGGCGTGTGCCCTGGGGCAGCCATGGCGGTGACACCGCTTGCCGCGCTGCCACCATCGTCAAGGAAGGTCATCTTTTCCGCCAGCGGCTTGACATGACTTGCCATCAGCTTGGTGATGCCGTTGGCTTCGGCATCCATCGCTGCCCAGAAGTCATATTCCTTCTGCCCGGTGACGTAGCGCGCATTGGCAAAGGTTGGCGAACCGCCCTCCATCAGACCGCTGATATGATCGGGGTGCATATGTGTCAGCACCACCACATCCACCTGCTCCGGTGTGTATCCCGCATTTTCCAGCGCAGCGCGCATGTTGCCCCTGCCCGGACGAGCACCTTCGCCATTGCCGGTATCGAACAGGACCAGCTCGCTGCCCGTGTTGACGAGCGTAGGCGTGAAACTGATCTGGAAATTGTCGTCAGGCAGGAAATTTTCGGCATTGGTCTCGGAAAAGGTATCCGCATCCACATTCATGGCGAACGTCTTCTGCGGCTCAGCCAGAGTGACCGCCCCGTCGTGCAATGTCGTGACTTCGAAACCACCGACGGAATAGCGAGCAACCTTTGCCGGCAAAGCGGACTGCTTTTCGGCCGCAGCATGAACCACGCTCGTTCCGGCGAGGCTCGCTCCGGCAAGCACACCGCCAGCCCCCAGAAGCGCCGCGCGGCGCGTGAGTTCAACTTTGATCTCGGTCATATTCCCACTCCTTGCAATTCCGATGCATACAAAGTCGCCCTGCAATCGAACACGCCTGGTATCCGGCAGAACGCAAAGCTTACGTCGAAGAAGATGGAATGGTTTCAGGTCCAGACAAGACCCGGCCGGCATCAGTCGGACGCCCTGCAATATGGAAAAATATAGTATTATTTCAATTACTTATTCGGAAGCGCACAGCAGATCGACACCCCACGCACCTTCACGATGGCGTGAAGGAAAAAGGCGGCCCGTGGCCGCCTTCTGAATTGCATTGCTTTGTTGGGGCCTCATTGCCCTGCCCGCTTTAACGGGCAGACGGGCCTTTAACGCCGCAGCCCCAGACCGCCTCCGGCGGCGAGCCGCGGAGTTGCAGCCGATCCGGTCGTTGCCTGGGCCGCCTGCTTCTTCTGGAAGAGGCCCCGTTTTCCGGCAACAGGCTTGAAGGCATCTGTCAGACCGACCACGGTTTCGGCAGCGCCGAGAACGAGATAGCCGTCGTCCGGCAGGGCTTTTGCCATCCTTCCGAGAATTTCCGTCTTGGTGGCCTGATCGAAGTAGATCAAGACGTTACGGCAGAAGATGATGTCGAACTCACCGAGATGAGTGAAGCTTTCCAGAAGGTTCAGCTTCTTCCACTCGATCATGGCGCGCATGCCGGCATTGATCTGCCACATCTCGCCCTTCTGTTCGAAATACTTCAGCAGCAGCTGGATCGGCAGACCGCGCTGCACCTCGAACTGGCTGTAGAGACCGGCCTTGGCTTTTTCCAGCACTTCGTTGGAAAGGTCCGTCCCCAGGATCCGGGTACGCCAACCAGCCATTTTCGCGGCGTCTTCCTTCAGGCAGATCGCCAGGGAATAAGGCTCCTGACCAGTCGAAGCTGCCGCGCACCAGATCTTGATCTGCTTGCGGCTCGCGCGGCTTTCCAGCAGCGCCGGCAGCATCGTGTCCTTGAAGTGTTCGAACGGGGTCTTGTCGCGGAAGAAGAACGACTCGTTGGTCGTCATCGCTTCAACCACTTCGGTTTCCAGTGCCCGGTTGGTGCCGCGCTGAAGCTGCTGAATCACCGCGCTGAGGGTTTCCAGCTTGGAACTGCGTGCGACCGGCAGAAGACGGCTTTCAACCAGGTACTGCTTGTCGTTGGACAGAACCAGGCCGGAGCGTGTCTTCAGAAAGTTTTTCAGAAACTCGAACTCGCTCGGGGTCATCTCGTGTTCCCCTTCAGAACGCGCGAGATCTTCGGGCCGATCTCCTTCAAGGGTAGAATTTCGCTGCAAACGCCCGTTTGTGCAGCTGCGCCTGGCATACCCCAGACCACGCTGGTGGCTTCGTCCTGCGTAATCACGCTGCCGCCACCCGCTGCAATGGTTTTGACGCCGTCGGCACCGTCGTGTCCCATCCCGGTCAGGATGACGGCAAGACTTGCCGAACCGAACACCTTGGAGACACTGTCGAACAAGGGGTCGACGGCAGGCTTGCAGAAATTCACGGGAGGTCCGTCCGTCAGCCGGATTTTGGCTGCGCTGCCGTCCTTCTCCACGATCATGTGCTTGCCGCCAGGTGCGACATAGATATTGCCGGGCTTCAGCACTTCGCCATCCTCGCCTTCCTTGGCCGGACGCAGGGCAGCCTTGCCCATATGTTCAGCCAAAATGGCGGTAAAGGTTGGCGGCATGTGCTGGGTGATGACCACTGGCACATCGTTCATTGCCGTACCCACTTCACGCATGACTTCCTGCAGAGCCTGCGGACCGCCCGTGGACGAGCCGATAGCGAGGATGCGCGGACGCGCGGTTGAATACGGACGGGTCTGGTACCTGACCGCCCCGGCAGCAGCGCCCGCCGGTTGCCCGGCCCCTCGAAAGCTTGCCCGCGTATCGGTTGCAGGGCGCGCAGGGACAGGACTGGCCGACTGTGCGGTGCGGCCGGCGCTGGTTTCCGCACGCATGGTGCGTACCGGCCCGCGCATGCGCAGGGCACGCGCACCAAGCGCCTTGACCTTTTCAATCAGCTCGCGGCGGAAATCGACGGAAGTCGTGACCTCGGAGTTCGATTCCGGCTTCGGCACATAGTCCGCAGCCCCCAGCGACAGAGCCTTCAAGCTGATCTCCGCGTTGCGGCGGGTCAGCGTGGAAGCCATGATCACGATGAGATCGCGCTTCTTAGCCAGCATGAGCGGCAAGGCCGTCATGCCATCCATTTCCGGCATCTCGATATCGAGAACGACGACGTCAGGATTGCTTTTTTCGATATCTTCTACAGCAAGCTTGCCGTTGCGGTGCGAGCTGACGACTTTCAGACTTTTGTCTTCACCGAGCCAGCGTGTCAGAAGGCCGCGGATGACGACGGCGTCATCTACAACCATGACCTTGATGGGATCGCTGCCCGGACTCGTGCCCGCAGTTATGCTTCTTTGCGCAAACGCCATTTAGACTGCCCAACTCGAAACTAGATAAGACCGACTTCCTGAAACTTGGCTTCCACGATTTCGCGGTCGAACGGTTTCATGATGTACTCGTTGGCTCCGGCACGGATGGCCCGGGCAATGTGAGCGACATCGTTTTCAGTGGTACAGAATACGACAATCGGGTTTTCACCGCCCTCTTCCGCACGCAGGCTGGTCAGGAATTCAAGACCGTCCATGACGGGCATGTTCCAGTCCAGCAGGATTGCGTCCGGCATTGTCTTGCGACATTCGTCAAGCGCCTGCTGGCCGTCTTCCGCTTCGGTAATCTCGAAATTCATATCCTCGAGTATGCGGCGAGCCACCTTTCGGATGACACTTGAGTCATCGACTACGAGGCACTGTTTCATCAGGCTTAACTCCACTCAGTAGCCATTGTGGCCTTGTTACGCTGCAGCCATGGGTTCGGTGAACATCGCGCCAAGCAGACGGTCGACATCCAGAATGACCATCAGACGGCCGTCCAGGCGATGCACGCCTCCGGAAATCTCGGCCCAGCGGCGGTCCAGGTTCGACGGATTTGGCTCCGCAGATGCGGACGACAGCGTCAGAACCTCACCAACCGTGTCGATGACAAGGCCGTAGCTTTCGTGCTTGTACTCGATGCCAACGGCCATCATCTGACCCTCCTGCAAAGGAGGCAGATGCAGGCGGCGGCGCATGTTGATCGCGGTGACGATGCGTCCGCGAAGGTTCAGGACACCCTGAACCTCGGGAGCGGACATCGGCACGCGTGTCACGCTTTCCGGAACGAACACATCATGTACCTGGGAAATTGGCAGACCGAACAACTGGCCGCCGATGACCACGGTTACATACTGGATCATGTCACTTGCGGATTTTTGCTCCGCGTTGAGTTTGTGTTCCAGCACAGTCATGCTGCAGCTCCCATTTCACCGGAGAAGACGTCTTTCAGGGCGGCAATCAGGCCCGGACGGTCGAATTTGGCGACATAGTCGTCAAAGCCCGCCTGACGGCCGCGTTCGATCGAAGCCGGCGTCACCATGGACGACAGGGCCAGGATCGGAATGTTGCGGAACCGGGGATCGCGGCGCAGCGATTCACAGAACTCGAAACCGTTGATTTCCGGCATTTCGATGTCACTGACGATCGCATGGAACTTGTCGCCGTTTTCCAGAAGGTCGAACGCCTGATGCGGACCGGTACAGGTGGTCACATCATAGCCGGCCGCCTTCAGAACCGGTGACAGCATGTTGCGGAAGAAGGACGAGTCATCCACGAAGAGTACCTTCTTGGTGAGCGCCTCGATGTCCATTTCCTTGCGCATGAACCAGTCTTCAAAGGCCTGCGGCAGATAGTAGCCGAGGTCGATGATTTCGGTTGCACGTTCCTTGACCACGGCGGAGCCGAGGATGCCAGGACGTTCCGAACCGACTTCGATGTTCATGCGGTCCTCGACAATGTCGACGATCTCGTCGACCACGAGGCCCATGGAGCGGCCCGCATCGGAGAACACCAGCATCGGCTGGGTGCCTTCCGTCTTGTGGCAGTCGCCTTCGTTCAGATACACGAGCGGCATGAGAGAGCCGCGGTACTGGACCAGATCCCGGCCGTTTGACCGTTCGATCTTGGAGACTTCGAATTCCTCCAGGCGCGTGACCAGCGACAGTGGCACGGCCTTCGGTTCCGGCGCACCGGCACGGAACAGCAGCAGCGAGATCGAGCTCTGGCCCGAAACGGCGCGGCTCTGCAGGTCTTCGTGTTCGTCTTCCTGGTTCTCGGTAACCGCACTCGACGCATGGCTTGCCATGGCACCGGCGATCCCGTTCGGGTCGATGATCATGATCACCGAGCCGTCGCCCAGGATGGTGTTGCCGGAGAACATGCCGAGGTTGCGCAGCATGGTCGACATCGGCTTGACCACGATTTCCTCCGTATGGAAGACACCGTCGACAACCACGCCGAATGTCTGGCTGCCCACCTGCATGACAACGATGAAGCCGTTGTCCGCATCGATGGCCTCGTCCGCGTTTTCGCCCTCATAGATGCCGAGGAGCTGGGACAGATGCACCAGTGGCAGCAGCTTGTTGCGCAGGCGCAGAACCGGGGTGTCCTTGATACGCTCTATACGGTGTTCCGAATTGGTCTGTACGCGGACCAGTTCGACAACGGAAAGCTGCGGTATCGCAAACCGGTCGCCGCCGGCTTCGACGATCAGCGTCGAAACGATGGCAAGCGTCAGCGGGATCTTGATGATGAAGCTCGAGCCCTTGCCCTGTGTAGAGCGCAGGTCGACCGTACCGCCGATCAGTTCGATGTTGTTGCGAACCACGTCCATGCCGACACCGCGGCCGGACACGCTGGTGACCTTGGCAGCCGTGGAGAACCCGGCCGCGAAGATGAACTTGTGGATCTGGGCGTCCGTCATCTTGTCGACTTCGGCTTCCGACGCCAGGCCGCGTTCCACGACCTTTGCCTTCACCCTCTCGACGTCGATGCCCTTACCATCATCACGAACTTCGATGATGATGTGGCCGCCTTCATGATAGGCCGCCAGGGTAATGGTACCCTTTTCCGCCTTGCCTGCTGCACGGCGTTCGTCCGGACGCTCCAGACCATGGTCGGCCGAGTTGCGGACCATGTGCGTGAGCGGATCCTTGATCATCTCGAGAACCTGGCGGTCCAGTTCGGTATCCGCACCGATCATTTCCAGTTCGATCGGTTTTTCAAGTTCCTGGCTGAGATCGCGAACGATACGCGGCAGTTTCTGCCAGGCGTTGCCGATGGGCTGCATGCGCGTCGCCATGACGCCTTCCTGCAGTTCGGCAGTGACGTTCGACAGGCGCTGCAACGGCACCTTGAATTCGCTGTCCTCGTGGCGGCGCACGATTTCCAGAAGCTGGTTCCGGGTCAGCACCAGTTCGGACACCATGGTCATCAGGTGTTCGAGCGTGTCGACTGCTACGCGGATGCTCTGGTTGGAAACACCACCGCCGGAAGCTTTCTTTTCGCCGCCTTCGCCAGCTGCCTTCGCCTGTGGCTTGGCTGCCACCTTGGCTTCGGCCTTGACCGCAACGGGAGCGGGCTCGGGCTCTTCGACTTCGTCGACGATTTCTTCTGCTTCCGGGACTTCCGGCTCAACGACGTCGACTTCAACTTCGGTTTCGCGGAAGGCGCGCTCAAGTTCGTCCAGCGACACTTCGCCCGGACGGAGCGGACGCTCCAGAGCTTGCTCGGCCGAAGCGTCCTCTTCAGGCGCTTCCGGCTCGGCATCTGCCACCGGAGCTTCCTCGGCAGCCGCACCACCCTTCATGGCAGCGTCAGCTTTCGCGGACATTTCTTCCAGTTGGCCGATCAGCTCGCTGTCGTCGCCTTGCGGCTCTTCGCCTTCAGCAGCTTCCAGTTCTCCCAGAATGTCCTTGATCTGATCGATCGAGGTCAGAATGAGGGAAACGGCTTCTTGCGTGACAGGAGCACCGTCGCGGAATTTCCCCATGAGGGTTTCAGCCGCGTGCGCAATACCTTCAAGGCGGGGAAGGCCCAGGAAGCCACAGGTGCCCTTGATAGTGTGCACCAAGCGGAAAATGTTATCTAGGATAGTGGCGTTGTTCGGTTCCTGCTCGAACTTTACGAGCTCAACATCAACAACATCGAGACTCTCATTGGTCTCTGTAATGAATTCCCTGAGGAGGTCGTCCATGGCCTGCTCTCACCCGACTTGTTACTGGTTCCGCACCCCAAAAGGGATGTCTGGACCGAGAAGTCCATGAGAGCTAGGTTGACGGCAAACAGTTAAGATACGCTGAAGCGGATGGAGTCTTTTGAAGGGCTTTTTTATTCTGCCAGAAGAGCCGTTATTTTTACCAACTCTTCTTGTTTATCTATCGTTAATACCATTCCGCATTCGCGGGCCAGCAGCAACGTGTAGATTGGCTGTACGGAATGCGCATCAACCCGCTCGGGCTCTTCGCCACTAAGGGTTTCCTTCATTCCGAGAGGAATGCGCGGATTGAGACCGCTGGCCTGGAGCGTGAAGGTGGGCGATTGCGGGTCGCCTTCCATTTCAACCTTGATTTCGCCACCACGCGGAACGCACTGGTTGGCGATAAG
This sequence comes from Stappia sp. BW2, assembly GCF_008107695.1. Classification (GTDB taxonomy): domain Bacteria; phylum Pseudomonadota; class Alphaproteobacteria; order Rhizobiales; family Stappiaceae; genus Roseibium. The sequence continues at coordinate 220,018 of NZ_VIRG01000053.1, forward strand.
GATCAAATTAAGAAGTAGTTTTACGTAATTTTTCGGCATCAGGTGCCGGGACAATTGCCAATTTAAGTCGGATTTTTCATTTTCCATGAACCCGCTCGCAACGACCTGAGCATCCCCGAGGTCGATTTCGGCACCTGCGGAGCCGGCTGCCCCGAAGGCAAGACGGGCGAACTGCAGTTTGGCCGAAGCCTGGCGCGCGCTTTTGCGGATGAGGTCCATGGCGAATTCGCGCATGTCCTCCGACCCTTCCTCGTCCAGCACTTCCAACCCGTTGGTTATCGCACCGACAGGCGAAATGATGTCATGGCAGACGCGGCTGGCCACCAAGGCGGCAAGATCAAGAGAGGAAAGCTCTTTAAGTGCAGACATGGCGTTTTGAGGCTCTTCTTGAGGAGGCTGCGGAAACTGATTCGACATAGTGGACGCAAGCGTTACACATCCTCGCGGCGGCTGCCAAGACAACGGTGGGCCGCAATCCGTATCATCCAGATGAAAATTTGCCCCGAAATCCGCCTTTTCCGGCCCCTGCATGCGGTTTGACCGAGCGCCTGTCTACCGCAGGGGTACGCAACCGACCCGTTCGGCATTGTCCTGCGCTGCCGTCATCAACTGGCTGCCGTTGACGACGAACAGGAACCGGTTGACCACCGAATGGAAAAACACCAGGCGGCGGTCGACAATGGCATAGATGAACGGATTGCCAGCTGTTGCAAAGCCTTCGGACAGCGCGTGCGCGCCACAGCCGGCAAACAGCGGCGCATAGGCGTCAGGATCGCGCTTGAAAGCGGCAAGATTGCCTTGATTGACGAAGATCCATTCGGTGCCGCCCCATTTGAGGGTGTGCTCCCGCTTGCCCTTGCGCGGATACCCGTCAACGAAATAACTCACAGGGTCATGGCCGCCCAGGGCGTATCCGGTGATCGGATCTGGAACAAAAACCTGGGGACGTGCCAAGGCTTTCCCCGCAAATTGACAGAAGAGCAGGATCAATACAGCGCAAAGACATAACCTTGTCTTTTTTTGAGGCCAGCTTTCCATCGATTCGGCTTATGTAGGGTGCACCATCTCATGCGAATCAGCATGATATCGCATCAGTTTAACATTGCGGCCTGACCGAACGGCAACAATCGGCGCGGCCAAGAAACTTTGGGAGAATATCGAATGGCACAAAGTTCCCAGCGAGTTGTATCCCTGATATCGGCTGCGTTCCTGGCCTTGTGCGCATTTGCGTTTTCCAACCCGGCGCTCTCCCAGACATCCGGCAACGAGCCCATTCCATCAAGCCAGACCTACCAGCAGGACGAAATCCTTCAGGCAGGTCACCAGTTCTTCGGCTCCGTTTCCGGTGGCCTGGCGTCTGTGGTCGAGAAAGCCTTTTCCAGTTACGGCGAGCCGAACGGATATGTGCTGGGGGAAGAAGGCTCTGGCGCACTCATCGCCGGTGCGCGCTATGGCGAAGGCAGCCTCTACACGCGCAACGCCGGCAACCACAAACTGTTCTGGCAAGGCCCCTCCGTCGGCTGGGACTTCGGCGCCGACGGCGCCCGGGTCATGATGCTTGTCTATAACCTGCCCACCGTGAACTCCATCTACACCCGCTTTGCCGGTGTCAACGGATCCGCCTACCTGGTTGGCGGCGTCGGCATGACGGTGCTCTTGAACAATGAAATCGTGCTTGTGCCCGTTCGTGCAGGTGTTGGCGCCCGTCTCGGGCTGAACATGGGCTATCTGAAGTTCACCCAGAAGCCGACATGGAACCCGTTCTGAGCAAACAATAAAACGCGGCCACCGCAGCCTGGCGACAAAGCCGGGTTGGATTCGTACTCCGTAGAAGACTTGGCGGCGGTGCTCCTGTCGTTTATTGATGGAGATGTGGGCGTTTTTTGAAGACGTAACCGGGAGCCGGACTTGATTGAAGCAGCGATGTATGTGGCGCTGGGGTTTTGCACCGCCGGCCTGATCGGACTGGCAATCCTGCCCGCATTTTATCGCCGGGCCGCCCGGCTGACCGAAGAAGCCCTGCGCGCCGTCAATCCGACCAGCTATGCCGAAGTCCGCGCCGCCCAGGATCAGGAGCGGGCGCGCCATGCCGTTGAACTGCGGCGGGTCGAAAAACGGCTCGACATCGAGCGCGAGAAGGCAGCCAAATTTCAGCTCGAAACCTCGCGGACGCGGGCCGAAATCGAAGCGCTGAAAAAATCTCATCAGGACACGATCTCCGGACTTGAAGCCAAGATCGCCGCCGAGGCGAGCGATCAGCACGCCGTCGACATGCTGTCGGCTGAAGTGACCAACCTGAAAAAGAAACTGTCGGAAGCAGAACGGGCTCTTGCGGAAAGCTGGACCAGGTCTGCGGAAGACGAACCGGCCCCCAAGCCCGCCGACACAGAAGAAGACGACAGCGGCTGGCTGCCCGCTTCCGGCACCATGGCACTTGCCACCATTACCGGGCTGGAGGCGGAAGTTGCCACGCTCAAAGCCAAACTGGCCCGGTATGAGCCCACGGTCGCGGGCCAGATGGACGCGGTGCGCAGCGAAACCGCCAAGACCAGACTTGCCGAACTGGAAGCCCAGCTGGTCGATACGGAATCCAATTATGTTGCGGCCCAGGCGGAAGTCACGCGTCTGTCCCTGATGCTGGATGCCGCCAGTTTCCCTGAGAGCGAGCGCGAGAAACATCTTGATGCCAAGCTGGAGAAGCTTTCCGGCGACGCTGCACGCTATCAGGCGGACGCGGCCGAAAAGGACCGCGCCCTTCAGCGGATCACCGCTCAGATGGCGAAGCTGCAAAAGGACCTTACCTCGGTACCCGCCCTTGTGGACCTGCGCCGCGATTTCCGCGCGCTTGCAGAAAAGCTGACCGGTGAGGAAGCACCGGATCTCAAGTCTTCCGGAACAAAGGCACCGGCAGCGCCCCTCGCCCCGAACAGCGCATCGGATGCTCAGGGGTCCGGCGACACTGCATCGTCAGATAAGGTTCAGTCGGAGGGGTCTTCCGACAAAGCTCCTGCTTCGGAAGATGCAAGGGATGAAGAAAAGGCCTCGCCGAAAGACCAGGCTCAGGGTCAAGCTCAGTCCAAATCCGCGCATATCGCCAACGCCGCAGAAGCTCTGGTGAGCAGGGTTGTCGCCTCCAACCGGGCCAAGTCCAAACCGGCAGCTGAAAAAGCACCGGCTGGCACCGGCTCCGCGCAAAACAGCGAGCGGAAAACGAAAGCCACGAAACAAAAAAAGAAAGATGTGGCTTGATCTGACAAGGCCGCTCCGGTCATCTAGTCCCATGGACAGTCATCTGACAAACCACCAAAGCTGATCTGCTGTCCCCTCACCTGCGTTTGCAGCTTGCCGAGGCAGGGTGGGCCAGCGGTCGTGCACTAAATCGAGTCTGCGGTACATGTTGATCGAACGCCACAACGCCATTCTGGAACTCGCCCGGCAAATGGGCCGCGTCAGCGTCGACGATCTCGCCAGACGCTTCGACGTCAGTCCGCAGACCATCCGCAAGGACCTGAACGAGCTGTGCGACCGGCGCCTGCTGGCACGCACACATGGCGGGGCCCTGCTGTCATCCGGCATCGAGAACGTCGGCTATGAGGCCCGCAGGATCATCTCCAGCCGGGAAAAGGCGGACATAGGCGAAGAGGTGGCCTCTCTCATTCCCGACAATGCGTCGATCTTCATCAATATCGGCACCACCACCGAAGCCGTTGCGCAGGCGCTGTTGCAGCATCGCGGTCTGATGGTGATCACCAACAACATCAACGTTGCCAGCCTGATGCGCGGCTATTCGCAGATCGAGGTGGTGATCGCTGGTGGTGTGCTGCGCCACTCCGATGGCGGCATCGTTGGCGAGGCAGCTGTGGACTTCATGCGCCAGTTCAAGGTGGATTTCGCGGTCATCGGTGCCTCCGCGATCGATCCGGACGGCTCCCTGCTTGATTACGACTATCGGGAAGTGAAAGTCACCAAGACCATCATGGACAATGCACGGCATGTCATTCTTGCCGCCGACAGCACCAAGTTCGAGCGCACCGCCCCGGTTCGTGTCGGGCATTTGCGCCAGGTCAGCACATTCGTGACGGATTATTGCCCCTCACCGAACTTCGCAAAAATTGCGCAGGAGGCCGAGGTCAAGCTGATCGAGACAGGACAGCAGGAAGAGACCGCCATCGGCTGATCAGCCGCCACAGCGCGCAAAACCGGTGCACAAACGGGTGGAGAACCCTGTGCGAAACCATGTGCGCAAGGTGTGCATATGCTGTGTGTGCCTTGGGGAAAAATGGCACGCCCAACGGGACTCGAACCCGTGTTTCCGCCGTGAAAGGGCGGCGTCCTAGACCGCTAGACGATGGGCGCGCGGGGCTTGAAAAGCTCAGTGCCTCAAGCCGAGGACCGTGCGTATACGGCTGCATGACAAAAGACGCAAGCCCTAATTTTCATTTTTATGTCACATGCCTGTTCATAACCCGGCCGCTCAGGCTCGACGCGACGTCAGCGCGCAACAAAATCCGTACGGCCCAACTGTTTTCCCGTGACAGGATCGAAGCGTAGCAAGGCGGTCTTGCTGCCTTCGCGCACCAGAACCATCAGCAATCCGTCCGAGATGTTTGCCTGCAGGATCTCCGCGTCAGCGCCAACCGCCACCGTCGCGGCATATTGATCGGCGGAAACATCGGTCTTATTGGTGTTGATCTTGTAGAGAATTGCTGCAAAGACAGCGATAAAGCCGGCGATCATGACGAGGGACGAGCCCAGCAGCAGACGCTTCAGCTTGGCCTGGATGCGTTCGGCCGCAGGATCAAGCGGCTTTTCACCCGGTCCCTCATCCCGATAATCAGGTTGTGACATGACAGACAATTCCCTCGAGTATCCGGCCGGTCTGGACCAGGATTTCAGTTTAACAGTTGATGCAGCCGATGCCGGGAAACGGCTGGATGCGGTGCTGGCGGCTCATCTGGAAGCCCTTAGCCGCAACAGGATCCAGTCCCTGATCAAGTCCGGGGACGTCACCGTCGGCGGCGCGAAAATAGTGGAGCCGAAATTCCGGGTCAATGAAGGCGATGCTCTGATCCTCACTTTGCCGCAGGCCGAGGACCCCGAACCCAAGGGCGAGGACATCCCGGTCACGGTTGTGTATGAGGACGAACATCTCATCGTTGTCGACAAACCGGCCGGTCTTGTCGTTCATCCGGGCGCAGGCAACTGGACCGGAACGCTCGTCAATGCGCTGATCCACCATTGCGGTGACAGCCTGTCGGGCATTGGCGGCGTCAAGCGTCCCGGCATCGTCCACCGGATCGACAAGGACACATCCGGCCTGCTGGTCGTCGCCAAAACCGACCAGGCGCACAAAGGTCTTGCCGCCCAGTTCGCCGACCACGGCCGCACCGGTCCGCTGGAACGCGCCTATGCGGCTCTGGTCTGGGGCGCTCCCTCCGGCCTCAAAGGCACGATCAACGCCAATCTGGCGCGGTCACAGGCGAACCGGCAGAAGATTGCCGTTGTCAAGACCTCCGGCCGCCACGCCATCACCCACTGGCAGGTGAAGGAACGGTTCGGCAATGCCGAGCAGCCCGCCCTCGCCTCGCTGCTGGAATGCCGCCTTGAAACCGGGCGCACCCACCAGATCCGCGTACACATGGCACACATCGGCCATCCGCTGATCGGTGACGATGATTACGGGTCGGGTTTCAAGACCAAGGCCAACCGTCTGGAAGATCCGCTCAAAAGCCTCGTGAACGGTTTTCACCGACAGGCGCTGCATGCCGGCCTGCTGGCTTTCGAACACCCGGCAAATGGCAAAACCTTGCGTTTTGAGAGCCCTTACCCGGTGGATTTCGCAAATCTGTTGTCAGGATTACAAAAATTTTAGGATTCGTTTTCGTTTTCTGACCATGCATTCGCCGAATTTGAACCTATATTAGTCTATCTTGTGTGCCTGTATGGACACGATTGTGCGTCCGCCTTCCCTTCGAAATGGCTTGCTTGCGTATCACTGCGGGGCAGCGGGAGGAAGGAGACGCAAACTTGACGAAAGGGGGTGCATGATATGGCCCAAAACGTTCCGACGCTTACAGCAGGGGAAGGCGGCCTCAGCCGGTATCTCGACGAGATCCGCAAGTTTCCGATGCTTCAGCCGCAGGAAGAGTACATGCTCGCCAAGCGCTACAAAGAGCATGAGGATCCTGAAGCAGCCGAACGCCTAGTCAATTCCCATCTACGCCTCGTCGCCAAGATTGCCATGGGTTACCGCGGCTACGGCCTGCCGATCGGAGAAGTCGTTTCCGAAGGCAACGTCGGCCTGATGCAAGCGGTCAAGCGCTTTGAACCGGACAAGGGTTTCCGGCTCGCGACCTATGCCATGTGGTGGATCAAGGCAGCTATCCAGGAGTACATCCTGCGCTCATGGTCCCTCGTGAAAATGGGGACCACGGCCAACCAGAAACGCCTGTTCTTCAACCTGCGTCGCCTCAAGGGCAAGATCCAGGCATTGGACGAAGGCGATCTGAAGCCGCATCAGGTTTCGGAAATTGCCACGAAACTCGGCGTGTCCGAGGAGGAAGTGGTGTCCATGAACCGCCGCCTGGGCGGCGATGCCAGCCTGAACGCGCCTGTGCGTGCGGAAGCGGACGCAGGTGAATGGCAGGACTGGCTCGTTGATGAAAGCGAAAGCCAGGAAACCTTGCTCGCGAACCAGGAAGAGCTGGACATGCGGCGCAAGATGCTGACTGACGCGATGGACGTGCTCAACGAGCGCGAACGGCGCATCTTCGAAGCACGCCGTCTCTCGGAAGATCCGATGACGCTGGAAGACCTGTCCGGCGAATTTGGTGTCAGCCGTGAACGTGTCCGCCAGATCGAGGTTCGCGCCTTCGAAAAGGTTCAAAAGGCCGTGCGCAACAGCGCCCGCACCATGGACCAGCCGGCCGCCTGAGGCAGGCGAAAATAGAGAAACGAAAAAGCGCCAGAGCGATGCTCCGGCGCTTTTATTTTGCCCAGGCCGGGTAATTTACCGGATCTCGGCCGTATAGCTCTCCACCGGCACGACCTTGCTGATCAGGCCGGCTTCAGCCATGAACTCCGCAAAACGCTGATAGCGGCCCGCGTCGAGTGCAGCCGGGCGCTTGGCGAAGCGTGGCAGCGTGTCGAACCAGGCCCGTCTGTTCAGCTCGTCATTGAGGTTCGGATACGCCTCTATGAAGGCATTCCAGGCTTCTTCCGGGTGATTGGTCAGATAGATGGTTGCCGCTTCCACAGCCGCCAGAAACTTTTGAAAGCGCGGATCGTCCGTCTTGTCCTTGTTGACCACATAGATCAGCTCGTCAAAGATCGGCACATCGTTTTCTTCCGGAAAGAAGGCCTTGCCCGGTTTGCCTTCGATCTCGAGCTGGGTCAGCTCGAAATTGCGGTAGCCGCCAATCACAGCGTCCACCTGTCCGGCAAGCAGCGATCCCGACAATGCGAAATTGACGTTGACCAGCTCCACATCATCGATGGTCAATCCTGCCGATTGCAGCATCTGTCCCAGCATCGCATCCTCAAATCCGGACACGGAAAAACCGATGCTCTTGCCCTTCAGGTCCTTAAGCTCCTGAATGGGACCATCTTTCAGCACGATGAGCGAATTGAGCGGCGTTTCCACCAGCGTGCCGATCCACTTCAGTGGCAGTTCCTCTTCAATCTGCGCATGAAGCGTCGGCTGATAGGACACCGCAATATCGCCCTGCCCGGCAGCCACCAGCTTTGGCGGCATGGCCGGATCCGCAGGTTCGATGATCTCAACGTCCAGACCTTCAGCCTCGAAGAAGCCCTTTGTCTGCGCCGTGACCAGCGGCGCGTGGTCCGGATTTACGAACCAGTCGAGCAGCAAGGTCAGTTTCTCGCCGGCCTGCGCCGGTCCCGACGCCAGTAACCCGGCGGCAAGAACAAGAGACAGGAAGTGTTTTTTCATGAGGTCCTCCGTTGAGCGGCAGCTAGCTGAGCGTCTGCCAGGGAACAAGAATTCGGGTGAGATGGTTCACGGCAAAGCGCATGATCAGCACCATGGCCGCGAGAAGGATGAGCGCGGCGAACATCACGTCCGCCTGCATCCGGTTGCTGCTTTGAAGCATGATGAAGGCGAGGCCTCCCTTCGCCCCTGCCCACTCGCCGATGATCGCCCCCATGGGCGCAAACACGGCGGCAACCCGCAAGCCGGAGGCGAACGCCGGCAAGCCTGACGGCAGGCGGAAGAACCAGAGTTCCTTCAAACGAGACAGACGATAGAGCCGGGCGAGATCATGTAACCCCGGGTCCAGCCGCTGCAGGCCGTCGAAAAAGGTCGATGTGACGGTGAAAAAGATGACCAGGATGATGACGACGATCTTGGATGCCAGCCCGAACCCGAGCCAGAGCACCAGGATCGGAGCGATCGCGAAGACAGGCAGGGCCTGAGTGACCAGAATGGGCGGCATGGCCAGTCTGGCGGCAACCGGAAACAGCCACAACAGAATGGAAAGCAGCGCCCCGGCCGCAGCCCCCAGCACGAAGCCGAGCACGGTCTCGTAGGCGGTTATGCCTGCATGCTGCAGCAGAAAGCCGGCATGTTTGACAAAGGCGGCAAAGACCCGGTCCGGACCGGGCAGAATGTAATGCTGTGTGTCGAAGATATGGACGATGGCCGCCCAGATCGCCACGGTCACAAGCAGGCCGAACAAGGACCTGGCAACAGCTTTCAGGAAAACAATCATCCAACAGGCCCCGTTGCAATGCGCAAACAGGAACGCTCATGAGCCGATACCGGCAGTCGGATAAGCAGCCAAGGCTGCGGTCGCAGACACTTACGCATAGGATCTCCCGTCTTCGGACAAGCCGAAAATGACAATGGAGATCCGGGAATAGGCTAAGGATTCCGTCCCTTCGCCGGCATGACCCGGATCAGGTTCTAAGGGTTCGGCGTTGCGCCATCTCAGTTCCGGAAACCGGAACACCCCTCGGACCAAGTCGGAACATGCCCTGTGCGGCGAAAAAAGGCAAGTCGCCGTGAAGCGGTTTTAACCCCTCGCCAAAGACGGACGCCGATCACCCGGAGCGCCGCACTCGGGCAACCGCGCGGGCACGCAAGCAAGGCCCCAGGTCAGCAGCCTAGACAATAACAATAAGCCTACGGAGAAGATGAGATTTCTTGTCCTCGCCTGACTCGCAGTTCATTGAGCCAGGATGGCTATGGAATGAGCGTCCATGCGCAGTATCGCAGAAGCCGCAGCAAAGCGGCTTCTTCAGATGTTCAAGGCAGGCGAAGAGTGCTTACCCGGCCTGCCAGGCCGTGATCGCCTTTTCGACAGCGTCCGCACCGACGGTCCCTTTTTCAAGGGTCAGGATACCGCGCTTGCCGTTTTCATAAAGCATCGGAATGTCGATCCAGCCGCGTTCGCGCAGCAGAGCGAGATTGCGTTGCTGCTCGTTCGGCAGGCTGGACAGGGCAATCCAGAAAAAGCCCGGAGACACCTTCACCGAAGCACCGATCAGCGCATCGCCGCGGGCTTCTTCCGTAGGCTTCATGACGAGACCCGGAACGTTGACGACATCACCCGCAGCGAAGTTTTCCGGAAACTCGTACCTGATCTCGACGAGATGGCTGGCCGGCAGGGAGTTATCGTCATTCGGCTTGATACGAATGTCGACTTTCACATCGCGCTCGGGAATTTCGACGGACGCACTCAGAACCGCCAGAGCTTCACCGTCGAGGTTGGTTTCTTCCTCGACACTCCACACAACGGCACCTTGCGCCGCAGTGCCTGCGCCACCGGACTCTTCACCTTCTTCATAAAGGATCGAGCGCTGGACCGAAGAATCAGCCGCCGAGGCAGAGGGCGCAGGCGCGTTGTCATCGGGCGAAATCGCCGACAGATTGTCTGCCGGGACGGCAACCGGATTTTCGGGTGCCGCGGGCGTCTGATCGCTATCGGTGCTCGTCACGATGGATGGCTGAGCGGGCTCGGGGGTGGCCGGTGTGTCGGCCTGAGAGGTATCGGACTGTCCGGTGATGGTCGTCGTGGTCACCGTACGGGCATCAGGCGCGACCACATCCGCCTCGCCTTCGTTCAACAGACGGTCGGTGTTCTTCGACGGCTCGTCGCCTTCGCCGGCAGTTGCCGAGACCGGCGGCTCCACATTCGAGACCGGTTGGCTGTCCGAAGCCGTTTGGGAAGACGATGTGGCAGGTACAGTGCCATTGTCTGCGCTTTGATCGCCTGCGGGTATCAGGAAGTAAGCCCCGCCCAGAAGGACCAACACCAGCAGAACGGCAGCAATCACAATCGGAACGGTTCGGCTGCCGGATGCATCGCCGCGCAGCGCATCGGACGCCTTCGGCTTGGACCGCTTGTTGCGGTCTTTCTTCGACGCCCGCTCTTGCTTGGGCTTGCCGGTCTCATCCGCTTGGTACGGCTGATCGACGGAAACGGATGCCGCTGCATCGTTTGTCGGTTCGAACAGGCCATCATCCGCCGGTTCCGCCTGCGCCGGTCCACCGAACGAAGGTTCCTGGCGCACGGGCGCCGCGCTCGGGTCGGAAGCTTCCTTTGCGCTGTGAACGGCCTGGCTGGCCGCCGTGCCAAGGGCTTCAGCCTGAGACAGGGTTTCCTTCAGGGGCGAAGGCGCTGGTGTTTCCACCGAAGGCGCAGCAGTTTCTTCCGGCTCCTGCGGGGCCGGCACTTCCGGTGCAGCCTCTGCGGCTGGCTCAACCTGCGGCGGTGTCACCGGCGGAGCGGCGACCTCCGGCTCGGGAGCAGGCGTTTCGACCTTGGGAACGGTTGGATTGAGACCCAGGCTTTCGCGTGCAGCCTCAGCCTCCACCTTGCGGATGGATTCTTCAAGACGCAGCTGCTCAGCCGTGATTTCAGACGGCGCCAAAGGCGGTTCATAGGCTTTGAGCTGATTGACGATGGCATTGCGCGCACGGCTGTAAACGCTTCTGCGTGCGGCGCCATTGTTTTCAGGTAAAGACGCGATCGTTTTCTTCAGAATTGAATAGTAATCAGCCATCTTCCTGCCTACCGGCCGACTGCAAGGATCTGTTCTGCGGGCCCGAGATTTCGTTTCTTTCTCAGGCTTATAGCAAGTTTTTTGAAAACAGGTGCTATTTCTTCAATATGTTCGCCGCGACAGAGAACCTTGCAGTACCCTTTTTCCTAACACAATTTTGTCTATTCGACACACACATGGAACGCCGAAAACGAAGGGCGGTTGCATGCAGTGATTCGCAGCACGCAACCTAAGTCCTTAATAATGTGCTTTTAGTGTCGCACATCTCAATCCTGGAACGGATTCTGCACAAGAATTGTGTCGTCCCGTTCCGGACTTGTCGATAGAAGAGCGACCGGAGCACCGATCAGTTCTTCGACATGTCGCACATATTTGATTGCCTGCGCCGGCAGATCGGCCCAGGTCCGTGCCCCTTCGGTCGATTCCTTCCAGCCCGGCAGGCTTTCGTAGATCGGCTTCACCCGCTCCTGGGCACCTTGCGACGCCGGCAGATAGTCGATCCGCTCGCCATCCAGTTCGTAACCGATACAGATCTTGATTTCATCAAGGCCGTCAAGAACGTCCAGCTTGGTCAGGGCGATGCCGTTGATGCCGGACGTACAGACGGTCTGGCGCACCAGAACCGCATCGAACCAGCCACAACGGCGGCGACGGCCGGTCACCGTTCCGAATTCGTGCCCGCGCGTACCCAGGAATTCGCCAATCTCGTCTTGAAGCTCCGTCGGGAACGGACCTTCACCAACACGGGTGGTGTAAGCCTTGGTGATGCCGAGCACATAGTTGATCGCCCCCGGGCCGAGGCCGCAGCCCGTCGCGGCCTGGCCGGCAACGGTGTTGGAAGACGTCACAAACGGATAGGTGCCATGGTCGATGTCCAGAAGAGCCCCCTGGGCACCTTCAAACAGGATCCGCTTTCCCTGGCGACGCAGGTCATCCAGCAGGTACCAGACCTTGTCCATGTAAGGCAGCACCTTGTCGGCCACGCTGGACAGTTCGTCATAGATCGCCTGTGCGGAAATTTCGTCCTGACCCAGACCACGGCGCAGCGCATTGTGGTGCGTCAGCAAACGGTCGATCTTGGCCGGCAGGGTTGCGAGGTTTTTCAGGTCCATCAGACGGATGGCGCGGCGGCCAACCTTGTCTTCATATGCCGGACCGATGCCGCGCTTGGTGGTGCCGATGCGCGTCCCTGTGTTGGAATTCTCGCGCAACGCATCGAGTTCGCGGTGCAGCGACAGAATCAGCGTCACGTTTTCGGCAACGCGCAGAGATTCGGGCGTTACGACGACACCCTGACCGCCCAGGCGTTCGACTTCCTCTGCAAGGGCATGCGGGTCCAGCACGACACCATTGCCGATCACCGAGAGCTTGCCTTCACGTGCAACCCCGGACGGCAGGAGAGACAGCTTGTAACTGACACCGTCGATGACAAGGGTATGCCCGGCATTGTGCCCGCCCTGGAACCTCACGATGACATCGGCTTGTTCCGACAACCAGTCGACAATCTTGCCTTTGCCTTCGTCACCCCATTGCGAACCGACAACAACCACATTCGCCATCTAGATTTTGCTCTCCTGAAGCAGCTTCCGCATTCTCCGAAACGTATCCGGGATGCCAACACGACAAGCCCCGGCAATCGGACCGGGGCAAACGGCGCGGACTATAGACACGTTTCCCAGCTCATGCGAGTCTCCGCGCCGAGATTGGGAAGGCAAAAGCAAGTTTTTTTGCCAACTCTCCCGGACGTCCCGTTCACCCTTGTGACAATTGACCGCTCACACCGCGCCTTAGACCGCATTTGCGGCAATGTCGCGACGGCGATTTATTTTGCCGGCGGCTCGCCTGCTTCCCGTTTGTCGTGACGGGCAAGCCTGAAGATCATCGGTGATGTGCGCAGCAGCCAGACGAAGCGATGGCGCTTGTTTGCCGGGACGGCATCCCGGCTCATGATGCGCGCGAAGACGAACACCACCAGCGACAGGTGCAATGTCGCGGTGTAGAGGAAGAAGGCCGAGGGGCCAAATTGCTCCATCACCAGCGACGCGATGAACGGTCCGGCCATCGCCCCCACTCCATAGGCCAGCGTAAGCCCGGCCACCACATCGATAAACTGACCCGGTTCGGCGTTGTCGTTGGCATGGGCCGCACAAAGTGAATAGAGCGGCAAGGCAAATCCACCGAACAGAAAGACACCGGCGAAAAGCTCCAGGCGGGTCGATGACCCGGAAATGAATAGACAGGCCAGCCCGGCGCCGACCGTGAAGACACCCAGCACGATACGCCGGTCCATCCGGTCAGACAGCCAGCCGGCAGGATACTGGAAGATAGCCCCGGCAAAGACCCAGATCGCGACGAACGCGGCGACCGTTTCCAGACCCAGTCCAACGCTTTCCGCATAGACCGGGCCAACCATGCGGAACGCACCATTGGTAAGGCCGATGGTGAACACGGCAACAAGCGCGACCGGCGACACCCGCCACAGCATGAGCGGATCGAAAAAGCGCGCTGGCGGTGCTGCGGGATTTTGCTCGCGGGTCAGGGAAATCGGCACCAGCGCAAAGCAGAACAGGATGGCCAGGATGATCAGAATCTCCGGACCCAGCGGCCCGAAGGCCGGCAGCATGAACTGGCTTCCCATGACGGCGATCATGTCGACGATCCGGTAAACGGAAAGAATCCGCCCTCGGGAGGCATTGGTCGCAATGGAGTTGAGCCAGCTTTCCAGAACCATGGTGGTGCCGCAAAACGCCGCCCCGCTCACCAGACGCACCACCATCCAGAGCCAGCCGGCGGGCGTGAAGGCAATCGCCAAAATGGCAATGGCGCTGATGGCTGCCAATGTGGAGAAGACACGAATATGCCCTGCCCGGGCGATCAGAAACGGTGTCAGCAGAACGCCGACAATCATGCCGGCAAAATAACACGAGCCGAGCAGCCCGATCAGTGTGTCCGACATGCCCTCCGATTTGCCGCGAACCGAGATCATGGTGACGGAAAGCCCGTTCGCGCCCAAAAGACAGGCGGCGGCAACCAGCAAAGGTGTCAAACGTCCGGCAAGCGATCTCGTGCCTGCCGCGGCAACTAGGGTCATGAATGAGAAACTCTTGCGAGCAGCCGGACCTAAACTCGGCGTTATCACTGTTGCTTGCGCGAATGAGCCGCGCAAGTCCGGGTCCGACGCTTTTACAGACAAAACGGACAGCCCGGCCTGAATTGCATATGGAACAACGGGAGACGCGCCCTGAAACACAGGATCGGCCTTCGCTCAAGCGACTGCAACACTGCTCAAGGCCCGCATCAATGAGGCTCGCCACTTAAAGAAAGGCAGCAATACATGCGCTCGCGTTTCGGGTGTTCTTCACACCGGGGCAGTGATACCTGAAAGACATCGCTCAAACGGAGGTTGCAAATTGCCACTTCGAAACTGGATCATGCTGACCGTACTTGGTGCCATCTGGGGCGGCTCCTTTTTGTTCGCAAAGGTGGCTGTCGCGGAAATCCCGCCCTTTGTTCTTGTCTTCCTGCGCGTTTCCATCGCCTGTGCCGTCTTGCTGGTCATCCTCTGGCATCGTGGCATGTTGAGCCGGCTGGAGAAAAAATACGCCTTGCCGTTTCTCGTCATGGGTCTGTTGAACAACGCCGTCCCCTTCTCGCTTCTGTTTCTCGGTCAGACTGCAATCGGTGCCGGTCTTGCATCGATTCTGAATGCGACCACACCCGTCTTCACGGTTGTCGTCGCAAGCCTGCTGACCAAACAGGAAACGCTTCAGGGCAACAGGATTGCCGGCGTCGTGCTGGGTGTGGCCGGTGTCGCCATCATGCTGTGGAGCAGCCTGTCGGGCCTTGTCAGCGATCCCTTGTGGGCTCAGCTCTGTTGCCTGGGTGCCGCCATTTCCTACGCCTGCGCAGCAACCTTCGCCCGCCGCTTCAAATCGCTGCCACCGCACGTGTCGGCGACGGGCCAGTTGATCGGCTCCAGCACGCTCATGCTGCCGGTCGCGCTTCTGACCGCCGGCAGCTGGTCCATTGCCGACCCCAGCCCAACGGCCTGGTTCAACGTGCTTGCGCTCGGTGTTCTGGCAACCGCCCTCGCCTACCTGATCTACTTCCAGATTCTCGCTGAAGCTGGCGCGACAAATGCGTCGCTCGTCACGCTGCTCGTGCCGGCAAGCGCGCTGTTCTTCGGCTGGCTGATCCTGGGCGAAAAACTGGGAGCGTTGCAACTCGGCGGATTTGCCGTGCTGCTGGTAGGCCTCGTCGTCCTGGATGGACGCATCCTGAAACGGCGCCGCGCGCCAGCGGTTTGACCAATGAAAAAAGGAGCCTTCTGCAAAAGGCAGAAGGCTCAAGCGTCAGGAACTTGGGCTGCACCTGACGAATATCCGGTAGGGGCGATTAGGGGCACGCCCCGTAGGACCGGACAGCGAATTGGCGGGCACTTGGGCAAACGCCCGCCGTTTCAGAAATTCAACGCCTTGACCTGCTTGACGTGAGAAACGGCCTCCAGCCGCGCCAGGACGTCGGGCGACACATCGCCGTCCACCTCCACGAGGCAGATCGCATCGTCACCAGGGGCCAGACGGCCGAGATGGAAAGTCGCGATGTTGACGCCGCTGTTGCCAAGTTCCATGCCGAGCTGCCCGATAAAGCCGGGCTTGTCCTCGTTGGTGATGTAAAGCATCTGCGGCCCCAGTTCGGCCTCCATGTTGATGCCCTTCACCTGGATGATCCGTGGCTTGCCATCGGCAAACACCGTGCCTGCGACCGACCGTTCCTGACGCTGGGTAATCACCGTCAGACGCATGTAGGTCTCATAGGCACCGTCTTTCTCGCGGCGGATTTCCTCGATCTTCATGCCGCGTTCCTTGGCCAGAATAGGCGCGGAGACCATGTTGACCGTCTGCAGAAGCGGTGTCAGCAAACCGGTCAGCACGGCTGCCGTCAGCGCCTGCACGTTCATTTCAGCGACGTTACCTGCATATTCCAGACGAACGCCCTCAATGCCGGATTCCGTCAGTTGGCCCGCGAAGGACCCGAGCTGTTCCGCCAGCCGCACGAAAGGCACAAGCTTGGGAGCCTCTTCGGCAGTGATGGACGGCATGTTGAGCGCGTTGCGCACAGCCCCCTGAAGCAGGTAGTCGCACATCTGTTCGGCCACTTGCAGCGCAACGTTTTCCTGGGCTTCCTTGGTGGATGCGCCCAGATGCGGCGTGGAAACGAAGTTGGGCGCACCGAACAGCACGTTTTCCTTCGCCGGTTCCTCGACAAAGACGTCAAACGCCGCCCCGCCAAGTTTGCCCTCGTCCAGAGCCGCACGCACTGCCGCTTCATCGGCCAGCCCGCCCCGGGCACAGTTGATCAGATAGGCGCCCTTGCGCATTTTCTCGATGGCCTTGGCATCGATGATGTTACGCGTCTTGTCGGTCAGCGGCGTATGCAGGGTGATGAAATCCGACCGGGACAGCAAACCGTCCAGTTCGACCTTTTCGACACCGAGCGCCACGGCCTTTTCCGGCGTCAGGAAGGGATCGAATGCGATCACCTTCATTTTCAGGCCGATGGCCCGGTCGGCCACGATCGAGCCGATGTTGCCGCAACCGATCAGACCGAGGGTCTTGCCGGTGAGTTCGCGGCCCATGAAGCGGGATTTCTCCCACTTGCCGGCCTGTGTGGACGCATCGGCCGCCGGGATCTGACGTGCGACGGCCATCATCATCGAAATGGCGTGTTCGGCGGTGGTGATCGCATTGCCGAAAGGCGTGTTCATGACAATGATGCCGCGCGCGGTCGCCTTGGGAATATCGACGTTGTCGACACCGATCCCAGCCCGGCCGATCACCTTCAGATTTTCAGCGGCACCAATGATCTTTTCCGTGACCTTGGTGGCCGAACGGATCGCCAGACCATCGTATTTGCCGATGATCTCCAGCAGTTTTTCCTTGTCCTTGCCGACCTCCGGCAGAAAGTCCACATCAACGCCGCGATCCTTGAAGATCTGTACGGCAGCATCCGACAGCTTGTCGGAAATCAGTACCTTGGGAGCCATTGAAGCCTCTCCTTGAATACGAGAAACGATCCGGGCAGCGCACCGCCCGGGACTGTTGTCGTTGAAGGATTGAACAGGCTCAGGCGGCCTGAGGAAGCTTCGCTTTTTCCGACTGGAACACCCAGTCAAGCCAATGGGTCAAGGCCTCAAGATCGCTCGCTTCCACGGTCGCCCCCGCCCAGATCCGGAGACCGGACGGTGCGTCGCGGTAAGCGCCGATGTCATAGGCGATGCCTTCGGCTTCAAGTGTGCCTGCGAGCGCCTTGGCAAAGGCGGCCTGCTGGTCGGCGGTGAGCGCCAGAATGCCAGGATCGGTCACCTTGAGGCAGACGGACGTGTTCGACCGCGTTGCCGGATCAACGGCCAGGAAGTCGACCCAGGAGGTCTTTTCCACCCAATCGGCAAGTACCTTGAGATTGGCATCGGCCCGCGCGCGCAAACCGGCAAACCCGCCGAGGCCGTCAGCCCATTTCAATGCGTCGATATAATCTTCGACGCAAAGCATGGACGGCGTGTTGATGGTTTCACCCTTGAAGATGCCCTCGATCAGCTTGCCGCCCTTGGTCATGCGGAAGATCTTCGGCATCGGCCAGGCCGGCGTATAGCTTTCCAGACGCTCGACGGCACGCGGGCTGAGGATAAGCACGCCGTGGGCGGCTTCCCCGCCCAGCACTTTCTGCCAAGAGAAGGTGACGACATCGAGCTTGTCGAACGCAAGATCCTGCGCGAAGGCTGCGGAGGTCGCATCGCAGATGGTCAGGCCTTCACGATCGTCCGGGATCCAGTCGCCGTTGGGAACACGCACGCCGGAGGTGGTGCCGTTCCAGGTGAAGACGACGTCCTTGGTAAAATCGACGGAGGCAAGATCCGGCAGTTCGCCGTAAGGCGCTTCCAGAACCCGGGCATCATCAAGCTTGAGCTGTTTGATCACATCGGTGACCCAGCCGGAGCCGAAGCTTTCCCAGGCGAGCATTTCGACGCCGCGGGCGCCGAGCAGCGACCAGAGCGCCATCTCGACCGCACCTGTATCGGATGCGGGAACGATGCCGATCCGGTACCCGTCCGGGACGTTCAGCACCTTGCGCGTCAGCTCGATAGCTTCGGCAAGTTTGGCCTTGCCGGGCTTGGCGCGGTGAGACCGCCCGAGCGGCGCATCGCCCAAGGCCTCCAGCGACCAGCCGGGACGCTTGGCACAGGGACCAGAAGAAAAATTGGGATTGGCCGGACGCACGTCCGGCTTGGCGGTAAGGTCTGTCATATCTGTCTACCCTCGCAGATAGTTGCCTCTCGTTGGGGAGAGGTGGCCCACCTATGGGGATAGGACCTTCCCGGCCTCCGGTCAATTCAAATCGCACGCACCTCGGCAAAACAAGAAAAGGCCGGTCGATTGACCGGCCTTTCGAAATCGCTGATCGGAAGATCAAAAGTTGCTGGTGATCGGGCCTTGCGGCTCGTAGTAAACCGGGCCGGCAGGGGCTGAGACCGTGTTGAAAGAGTAGCGCGCACCCAGACGGAATTCGTGGGCGGTGAGATCTTCCCATTTTTCTCGAGTTCCACCAGTGCCTACACCATCAAGTCGAACACTCTTTGCTTCGCCGAGGTTCTTGTACCGGTATCCGGCATCCAAGCTCCAGTTTGGAGTGAAGGCGTACTCAGCACCGGCCATCAAAGCCCACGCAAAGTTCCATTGACCGTTGTCCCCATCGTAAGTCGGGCTCGAGCCATCAGGATTAAACGACTTCTTGTTACTGGTGTTCACGTAAGCTGCACCAATACCAGCACCAACGTAAGGCGTAATCCTGTTCCAGGTGCCGATGTCAACGTAAGCGTTGAGCATCAGCGTCCAGACATCAATGTCTGCTTGCTCCTTTGAGAATTGGCCAGATGTAGAACATCCGACGCAATCTGCGTAACCAGTTGCAGTGGCCCGTGTCTCATAATCAAGTGTCAGGTCGGTGCGGAAGTAGTCGTTAAACTGGTAGCCGACGCCAACACCGAACATCCAGGCGTTGTCCATACTTGTGCGTTCATATCGCAGATCCCCAATGCTGGGGTCATTAAAGCTACCAGTCGGATCGCTGTATAATTTGTACCCGATATCACCACGCAGGTACCAACCACCAACGGCCGGAACCTCCGGGATGTGCTCAATGACCGGGGTTGGCAAATCCGCGGCATAGGCTGCAGTGGAAAGCGCAACAGCAAATCCGGTCAAAGACAAACGCTTAAAGAAATTGTTCATGTCCTCGTCCTTTTTCAGTGAGCGTCCGCTTTAACCAATGCCGGACACACCAAACTTGAAAGCATATTGACGGGGATTGATTAATTGTGACTTAACTCTGTTCTTTAACCGCGTTTTTTTACCTTAAGGAAACCTTAACAGCCGCAGAAACCTTCATGGATCAGGAACAGGAACGGAAAATCATCCGACAGGCTGGAGACATGGCTCTCAAAGCTTCCCGTCCCGACCTTGACTGGACAAAGCCGAAACCGGCTTCAGGAAGCACTCTAGCGCGGTATTTTCCCGACCTTGTTAGGACTTCTCGAAAAAATACTATTCTGCAGCCGGTAAAGTGACTTCGTTTTGGCGCATCCGGGGTGACCTGGCGGAAAGGATAGCAATAAAAAAGCCGCCTCAATCGGGCGGCTTTTTCGTCACGTGTTGTCCTGTCGATCAAGCTGCGGTAGTCGCCACCACGCCTGCGATATCGTTGACCACCTGCTTGACCAGCTCCGCATCGTCGCCTTCCGCCATCACGCGGATCAACGGTTCGGTGCCCGATGCTCGAATCACGAGGCGGCCGGAATTGCCGAGGCGAGCTTCGCCATCCTCGATAGCGGATTTGACAAGGTCCTGCTCCAGCGGCTGGCCGCCCTTGTAACGCACGTTCTTGAGAATTTGCGGCACTGGCTCGAACCGGTGGCAGACTTCCGAAACGGGCTTGTCCTGATCCTTGACACAGGCGAGAACCTGCAGAGCTGCAACGAGGCCATCCCCGGTCGTCGCGAAGTCGGACAACACAATGTGTCCGGACTGCTCCCCACCGACGTTGTAGCCGTTGGCACGCATGTGCTCGACAACGTAACGGTCGCCGACCTTCGTGCGGGCAAGACCGAGCCCGAGACTTTGAAGATACCGTTCCAACCCGAGGTTGGACATCACCGTCGCGACGATCCCGGGTGCGGACAGGCGATTGCTCGCCTGCCACGACTGCGCCACCAGGGCCATGAGCTGATCGCCATCAACCACCGCGCCGGTTTCATCAACGATGATCACCCGGTCGGCATCGCCATCGAGCGCAATGCCGATGTCAGCGCGGACCTCATGCACCTTGCGCGACAGGGCGTCAGTCGACGTCGAGCCACATTCCTTGTTGATGTTGAACCCATCCGGCGAGACACCCATGGTGATCACGTCCGCCCCGAGCTCCCACAACGCCTCCGGGGCAACCTTGTAGGCAGCACCGTTGGCGCAATCGATGACGACGCGCAGGCCTTCCAGGCTCATTTCCCGTGGCAGCGTCCGCTTGGCAGTTTCAATATAGCGCTGCTGCGCACCGTCGATCCGCTTGGCCCTGCCAAGCTCGCTTGCGCCCGGCAGGCGGGAAGTCAGATCGCTTTCCATCAGCTCTTCGATGGTTTTTTCAATCGCATCGCTGAGCTTGAACCCGTCAGGACCGAAGAACTTGATGCCGTTGTCCTGAAAAGGATTGTGGGACGCAGAGATCATCACACCGAGATCGCTCCGCAGCGAGCGCGTCAGCATGGCGACCGCGGGTGTCGGCATCGGCCCCAGCAGGAACACATCCATGCCGACCGAGGTAAAACCGGCGACGAGGGCGTATTCGAGCATGTAGCCGGACAGCCTTGTATCCTTGCCAATCACCACCCTATGGCGGTGTCCGCCGTTCTTGAAAGCCAACCCGGCGGCCATCCCGACTTTCAATGCCATTTCGGCGGTCATGGGATAGCTGTTCGCCTGACCGCGGATACCGTCGGTGCCGAAAAACTTGCGCATCTAATATGCCTTGCTGGTCTGTCTGTCTTGGTTGCGCCCTTTGTAACGCAATAAGGCGCACGCACGATTCAAAATATGTGAGCAATTGTTACCATTAATCGACGGCCAAGGAACCTTGTAAAGCCCAAAACGAAGATGCCCGGCAAGAAGCCGGGCATCTGACATGTCTTTGAATCGGGATCGATCAGGACTGCGGCTGCGGCTCCATGCCACCGCTGGCCTCGTCGCCGCCGCGCTTGGCACCGGCGGTCGGGACCGCGGACGACCGGCCAACCGGCTGGTCGTCATCCGTGTCACGCACCGGCGGCTTGCCGTCAAGCAGACCCTTGATCTCGTCACCGGACAAGGTTTCATATTCCAGAAGGCCCTTGGCAATCGTGTGCAGCTGGTCTTCGTGGTCACCCAGGATCTTCTTTGCGGTTTCATAGCCCTGATTGACAAAGGACTTGATTTCCGCATCGACGATCTTCTGGGTTTCGTCGGAAACGTGCTGGTTCTTTGCCACGGAATGCCCCAGGAACACTTCTTCCTGGTTCTCGCCGTAAAGCAGCGGACCGAGCTTGTCGGACATGCCGAACTGGGTCGCCATCGCACGAGACAGCTTGGTGGCCATCTGAATGTCGCCGGACGCACCCGAAGTGACCTTCTCGTAACCGAAGATCATTTCCTCGGCGACGCGGCCACCCATGGCCACGGCAAGGTCTGCCTTGCACTTGGCGCGGGTGAGCGACACCTGGTCCTTTTCCGGCAGACGCATGACCATGCCGAGCGCACGTCCGCGCGGAATGATGGTCGCCTTGTGGATCGGATCGGAAGCTTCCTGATGGAGAGCCACCAGCGCGTGACCGGCTTCGTGATAGGCGGTCAGCTTCTTTTCTTCCTCGGTCATCACCAGTGTGCGGCGCTCCGCACCCATCATGACCTTGTCCTTGGCGTCCTCGAATTCGGCCATGGTCACCAACCGCTTGGAGCGGCGGGCAGCCAGAAGCGCGGCTTCGTTGACGAGGTTCATCAGATCCGCACCGGAGAAGCCCGGGGTACCGCGTGCCAGCGTCTTGACGTCAACATCCGGTGCCAGCGGAACCTTGCGCATGTGCACTTTCAGGATCTTTTCGCGACCGGTGATGTCCGGGTTCGGCACCACGATCTGACGGTCGAAGCGGCCCGGGCGCAGCAGCGCCGGGTCGAGAACGTCCGGCCGGTTGGTCGCGGCGATGATGATGATGCCTTCATTCGGCTCAAAACCGTCCATCTCGACCAGCAACTGGTTGAGCGTCTGTTCGCGCTCGTCGTTACCGCCGCCGAGACCGGCGCCACGATGACGGCCGACCGCATCGATTTCGTCGATGAAGATGATGCACGGTGCATTCTTCTTGGCCTGTTCGAACATGTCGCGAACGCGGGACGCACCCACACCGACGAACATTTCCACAAAGTCCGAACCGGAAATGGTGAAGAACGGCACATTGGCTTCGCCGGCAACCGCACGCGCGGTCAGAGTCTTACCGGTACCCGGAGGACCAACAAGCAGAACGCCGCGCGGGATACGGCCACCAAGACGCTGGAACTTCTGCGGGTCGCGCAGGAATTCAACGATTTCCTGAAGGTCTTCCTTGGCTTCGTCGATGCCGGCAACGTCTTCAAAGGTTACCCGGCCATGTGCCTCGGTCAGCAGCTTCGCCTTGGACTTGCCGAAGCCCATGGCCTTGCCGCCGGATCCTTGCATCTGGCGCATGACGAAAATCCAGATACCGAGAATGATCAGCATCGGCAGCCAGGAGAACAAGGCGCTCAGCAGCGGAGAGCTTTCCGCAGGCGGGCGGGCATTGATCAGTACGCCCTTGCTGCGCAGCTCATCAACATATTGCGCGCCATCAGGAGCGTAGGTCTGGAAGGCGCTGCCGCTGCTATAGGTGCCGGTAATCTTCTGTTCCTGAATGACGACCGATCGGATCTCACCATTGTCGACCTGCTTCATGAAGTCCGAATAAGCAATGTCATTCGTCGCGCCATGCTGCGCGGGACTTTGAAATAGCTGGAACAATGCGATCAAAAGCAGGGCGATGATCACCCACAGAGCGAAGTTGCGAAAATGTGCGTTCATTTCGTTTCCTTAACCGCCCAACGCGACTAACTGCACGCGGTTACGTTTCTTTAAAGCGAAGATAGGTCGCCCAAAGCCCGCTGCCAAGGCGGTGCGCCATAGTTGCGCATTTGCGCTGACTATTTTCTTAAGAATGGACCTCTAACAGAAGTTCCAGATGGGGAAAACCTCAGATTTCCTCGTCTGTGCCCCCATTGTCCATAAAGTTATCCGTCAATTTACCTTGGATCGGCATTCGCTCCAATTCCAAATCAGCGCTGCTGCAGGAATTGCCAATGGTCAAAACGGCCGTAGCGGAAGCTGGCATCAGAATCTCACCTGCCCGCCACAGAACCGGCGCACAGTCGAACGCGGCTTTCGGCCAGCCCTTCGGCCAATCGATGTCCCGGCTGGACACTGGTGCGCTCATCAGTGGTCCCAGGCAAAGCGGCGCATCGCCCTCATCGGTCGCACGGTTGGGTGCCCGGAAAAGGTAACGGCCATCCCATGTCCCGGCCCCTGCAATGCCTGTGAGAATACCCGGAGGCGCCCGCCCGGCCTCTTTCCAGGCCCTGATTGTGTCTGCATCGGCGTCGAATACCGAGCCTTCAAGCGTCTGACGGTTCTGCTCGCCGGAGATCAGCACCCGGTCCAGGGCCTCAAGCTTGGCAAGCCTTGGACGGGATACCTTTCCGGACAGGCGTGACATCATATGAACGAGCAGCCGGAGCCGAAATTCTTCGGCAAGATCCCTGTAGGCCTGTCTCTCCAGACGGACCGGACCGGCCGGATGCTCGGTGACCAGCCGCGCTGCCAGATCTTCCACCGTCGACTCAAGGGCTTCCCGTGCCCGGCGGATGTTGGCAGCGGTCTGCGCGAGGCGCTCCGCACTCAATCCTTCCTCAGCCAGCAGCGACAAGATGGCGCGGAGCCGGCTGCGCTTGTATTTGGGGTTCTGGTTCGACGGATCCGTACACCAGGTTCGCCCGCGCCGTTCGAGAGCGGCTTTGAGATCGGATTTTGAAACACTGAGCAGCGGTCGCAGCAGGCGCAGGCCTTCCGGCCCGTTGCCCTCGTCGGCCGCCATGCCGCTCAGACCGGCAACGCCGCTGCCCCGGGTCAACCGGTCGAGAAAGGTTTCCGCCTGATCGTCCAGATGATGGCCAAGGACAAGCGCTTCCGCACCGGTGCGGCGCATGTGGTCAGCCATCAGCCGATAGCGGGCAAGGCGCGCTTCTTCCTGAAGATTTGTGGACGGTTTGCTGCCTGACCAGCGCAGCACCGTGCAGTCAAACCCGCATGCGCGCGCAGTTTCAGCAACAAATTCTGCCTCCTGGCCGCTTTCGGGCCGGAGCTGATGATCAACGCACAACACTTCGGCGGCCCCCTGCCAGCCGGTGCGTTTGCGCCACTCATCGAACAGAACGAGAAGACAGAGGGAATCCGGGCCTCCGGACACGGCCAGGGCCAGATTTGAAAAAGACTTTAGTGGGGAAAAAAGAGTATCGACGCGATTGGCCGGGAGCCTTTCGGGCTCAACCGGCCTGTCAGGAGCACTGGGCACGACGGCGTTCATCCCGCGCCTGGGACAAAACGGCTGGAGCAGCGTTCGGATATTTGCTCAGGAGTTCGGAAAAGGTTGCACAAGCAGCATCGCCTTCGCCAAGACCCCGCAGAGAAACACCCAGCTTGAGCAGGCTGTCCGGGCTTTTGGCGTTGCCGGGATGGTCGGTATAGGTTTTCAGGAAGGCATCGGCTGCCTCGCGGTAGTTCTGCTGCGCCAGCAGGCTTTCACCCAGCCAGTATTGGGCATCGGCGGCCTGCGCATCATCCGGATAGGTTTCCAGAAAGTTGCGGAAACCGCGTTCGGCGGCGGCATAATCGCCATTGACCGCAAAGGAATAGGCCTGATTGTAGTCGGAACTGGGATCTCCACTGCCGATGACATTGGCAATCTGGTCGTCATCGGTGGCAAGACCGGGATCAGGCGCGATGTCCTGACCGGTGCCCGGCAGGTTTTCAAGACCGTTGGCAAGCCGGGAAAGATCGATCGGACCATCGCTCGGCAAGCCACTCTCGTAGCCGCCGGACTGATCCCAGCTGCCGTCTCCCGAGCCGTCCGCAGGAAGGGTCGCAAAGCCGCCCCCCGGTGCAATCAGGCTGCCAGTCTGCGGAATACCGTCCGGGCTTAAGCCCGGAGCGGTTGATCCTGGAGCGGCGTCGGAACGTTTGCCCGGCGTGCCGCCTTCCAATTGCTGGAAGCGGTATTCATTGTCTTCCTGCATGCGGCGCATCTGATCCTGCATTTCCCGCATCTGGTAGGACAACTGTTCGATCTGGCCGGTCAAAACCCGGATCCGTTCCTCAAGCTGGCCGATGCGCACGCTGGAATCATCGTTCTTGCGTCCGAACAGCTGGGCTTGCGACGGTGTGGCAGCGGCGAAGGTGATGACCAACGCCATGATGAGACCTGCCAGTCCCTTTAGTTTCAGCATTCGCTCCTCCGGTTGGATGTGCTGTAACAGTGTCTGGCCGTGGTCCGACAAACGCCTATACTCAAGCAGATCCACGTACATGATGTCTTATCATGCCCGGCTCCTTACTCAAGTGCACAGAGCGCTTCGACTTCGGCCAAATTTTGACGTTTCCTCCTGAAATTGAAGTGATTTCGCCAATTCGGGCAGGGCCAACGAAAAAGGCCGGGCAACTTGCCCGGCCTTTTGTTCGACATTTGCGCGATCAGTTAGTCGCGTTGTTCAGCACGGTCACCGCGCGGCGGTTCTGCGACCAGCAGCTGTTGTCGTTACAGACAGCCACAGGCCGTTCCTTGCCGTAGGAAATCGTCTTGATACGCGAGGCGTTCACGCCCTGCGCAACCAGATAGTCCCGCGCGGCCTGGGCGCGACGAGCCCCCAGCGCGATGTTGTACTGGCGCGTGCCGCGCTCATCCGCATGTCCCTCGACCGTGATCGTGTACTGGGAATAGCGTTTCAGCCACTTGGCCTGATTGGCAAGAGTTGCCTGACCCTGCGCATTCAGCACCGACTGATCTTCCTCGAAGAAAACGCGGTCACCCACGTTCACGACAAAATCCTGACCCGTGCCGGGCTTCACATTGCTCGACAGCCCGTCCGGTTTGGTCTGGGCACATGCTGCTGCGAACAGAACCGCGAAACAGACTGCAATCCAGCGTGCGCTTCGTCCGGCGTTTAAACTCATGAACATTCCTGTCTCCTACACCCCAGCCCGCCAACCTGACACTTCATCCGTCCGGTTCTTGGTAAACGCTTTCTAGCCAAAACTGGTAAAAAACGCCTTTTCAAACATGGTTAGCGAAATCTTAACACGACCTGCCCTTGCAGGCCGAATGACTACGTCAGTCGATCAGCGGCGACCAGGAGGGGTCCGACGCAAAGGCCGGAGTCTCCACCCGCTGTTCGTTGTATCCGGTCAGGTCCACGGTCCACACCTGCGGTCCGCCGTTGGCACCCGGCGTATCACGGAAGAACACCAGAACACGGCCGTTCGGTGACCAGGCCGGGCCCTCGTTATGATAGCCCTCGGTCAGGATGCGCTCGCCCTTGCCGTCCGGCCGCATGACCCCGATCATGAAGCGGCCCTGATGCTGCTTGGTGAAGGCGATCAGGTCTCCGCGCGGTGACCATACCGGCGTGGAATACCGGCCGGGGCCGAAGGAAATACGCTGTGCTCCACCGCCACTGGCACTCATCACATAAAGTTGTTGCGTGCCGCCGCGGTCGGATTCGAACACGATCTGGCGTCCGTCCGGCGAGAACGACGGGCTTGTATCGATTGCCGCATCGTTGGTCAGCCGGGTCGTCTGGCGCGAGCGCAGGTCCATCTTGAAGATGTTGGCATTGCCGCCCTGCTGCAGGCTCATCACCACGCTCTGGCCATCGGGCGAGAAACGCGGAGCAAAGGTCATGCCCGGGAAGTTGCCGACGATTTCGCGCTGCCCCGTCTCGATGTTGAGCAGATAGACGCTCGGGTCCGCTCCACCGTAGGACATGTAGGTGATTTCCTGGCTTGTCGGCGAGAACCGCGGCGTCAGCACCAGATCGTCACCCCGTGTCAGGTAGCGTACATTCGCCCCGTCCTGGTCCATGATCGCCAGTCGTTTGACGCGTTTGTCCTTCGGCCCCGTCTCGTCGACGAAGACGATGCGGGTGTCGAAGTAGCCCTTCTCGCCGGTCAGGCGTTCATAGATCGCATCGGCGATGATATGCGCCAGCCGCCGCCAGTTGTCCGGCGTTGTGTAGAATTGCTGGCCAAGCATCTGCTCTGAGGCAAATACGTCCCACAGACGGAATTCCGCCCTGAGGCGCCCGTCTGGCTGCTTGATCACCGTACCGGTGACGAGCGCCTGGGCACTGATCTGGCGCCAGTCGCCGAAGCGCGGCGTCGAATTCACGCTCATGTTCTTCTGGATGAAGCTTGCCGGATCCAGCGGCCGGAACAGGCCGGACCGCTTCAGATCGGCCGCAATGACGTTGGTCATGTCAGCGGCCAGCTTGCCGTCGCCGCCCTCGGCGGAGAACGACGGCAGCGCAATCGGCAACGGTTCGATATTGCCCTGTGTAATATCGATTTCGACAAGCGCGGACGCCGGCAGCGGCGCAATCACGACAAAAGAAGCGAGAACAAATGCGAGTCCTCTGGCTTTCCGATTTGTAAAAACCGAAAGTTTTTTCAGTATTCCGCGCATGAGCACAACAGCTCCCTTATGGACTTTTGAACTGGCCGGGCCAGTCTATCCCCCGAGCATCTCTCTGGGGTCGAAATTGATGATGACTTCCTGCCAAGCTTCATACTTGGAAATTGGCAGATTATATGGCTGGCAGCGCATGATCGCACGAACGGCACTGCTGGAGGCTGCGCCGAAGGCCGGGTTGCCGCTGGAGTTGATGACTTCCGGCTGGCCCGAAACCTGACCATTCTGGGACAGGTTGAACCGGACACGGACCTTCAGATCTTCCGCGCCGACGGCTCCCACCGGCGGGTTCCAGCATTGCGCCACCATACCGCGCAGCGCATCCAGTTCTGACTGGCTCATGCGCACGTCCTGCTGCCCTCTCCTGGAGCCGAGAGACGCCTCATTCTGGCTGGTCTGACCAGTCTGTTTGGCGGGCTCAACCTTGTTCAGAAGCACGGCGATGTCCGTGCTGTTGAAATCTTCCTTCGGCGGCTCGGGCGCGTTTTTCGGCGGTGTCGGCTTGGAGCGCGGCGAAACCTTGGTCACGATTGGCTGAGGCGCTGGCGCGGCCTCCTGCTGCTGCGGCACAGGTTCCGGTGCGGGAGCGGTATCCGGTGTAGGCGCAGGCTCGACCACCGGGGCCGGTTCGGGCGCTGGCGCAGGGGTCGGTTCGGGCGCAGGTGCAGGGGCTGGCTCCGGATCCGACACGGGCTGCGGTTCCGGCGCCGGAGCAGGCGTCGGCGACGGGGAAGGTGTCGGCGGCGTCGGCTGTTCCACCCTGCTTTCACCGGGCTTTTCGATGGGTTCCGGCGGTTCCTCGGCTGGGGTCTCGCTCGGGGTTACCGCAGCCACATCCCGGACCTCGGCCGTTTTCTCGCCGACCCGAAGCCTGGTGATGTCCTCGATGGGAACCAGTTCGACAGGCAGCGACTCCACCTGAGGAACGGCAAAGCTCTCCGCGTCCGGAAAGGCGATCAAGCCCCAGAGCAGTAAAGCCGAGTGACCGGCCAGAGACGCGATGAGACCTGCGCGCATGACGCGTTACGAGTCCCGTTCTTCCAGAGTGACCAGACCGAGGCGTTTAAACCCGGCCGCGCTGATGCGACCCATCAGCTTCATCATTGTGCCGTAGTCGGCATCCTGATCGCCGCGTACGTAGATGCGTTCCTCATAGCCATTGGCGGCAATGGCTTCGAGCTTCGGTACGATCTCTTCGATGGTGATAGGGGTATCCTGAATGAAGATTTCACCGGCCGCGTTCACGGAGATGGTTATCGGCTCCGTGTCGCCTTCCAGGGCCTTGGCGCTGGTCTCCGGCAGATCGATCGGCACACCGACCGTCAGCAGCGGAGCGGCCACCATGAAGATGATCAGGAGCACCAGCATCACGTCGACCATCGGCGTGACGTTGATTTCGCTCATGGGGGCGTGGCGACGCCTGCGCCGTCCGCGCCGACTGCCTCCTGCCTGACCTGAACCGACCTGCATGGCCATGGATCAGCCCCTCTCGTCGATTTGACGGGACAGGATGGCGGAGAACTCGTCCGCAAAGCCTTCCATGCGCGAAACCGCCTTGCCGACATCTGCGGAGAACTTGTTGTAGGCGATAACCGCCGGAATGGCCGCCAGCAGACCAAGGGCCGTTGCAAACAGCGCCTCGGCAATACCAGGCGCAACGACGGCGAGGTTGGTGCTTTCGGACGCTGCAATGGCCTGGAAGGCGGTCATGATGCCCCAGACCGTTCCGAACAGGCCGATGAACGGCGCGGCGGATCCCACGGTCGCCAGGATCAACAACCGGCTTTCCAGCCGTTCGGCTTCGCGCTGGATGGTGACATCCATCACCCTGTCGATACGCTGCTGCAGGCTGCCGATGGCAGGCCGAGCGCCCTCGTGACTGCGCTTCCACTCGCGCATGGCCGCCACGAACAGCGCCGCCATGGAGTGATTCACACGATTATGAAGCGTATTATAGAGTTCTTCGAGCGACTGGCCGGACCAGAACACCGTTTCGAACCGGCTCATCTGGCGCCGTGTCCGGCCGACCAGCATGATCTTGTCGACGATGATCGCCCAGCACCAAACCGAAGCGCCCAGCAGACCGAGCATCACGATCTTGACGACGATATGCGCTTGCCAGAACAGCGCAAAAAACGAGATGCCGCTCTCTGGCGCCAATGTCGATTGGACAAGTGTTTCCATAAATTCAATGACCTCTTGGCCGTCTGACGCTGTCTTGCATTCAAGGTTTCGAAAACGACAGCGAGGAACCGGAATCAGCCGGCCGGCTCTTGTAACCTGCCGCCTCTCTGACGTTTGATTTTGTCAAAACTGGGACTTTTCCTATCAAAGGCAGCCCCTCTCTAAAGGAATCAATTAAGGTTACTGCAAGATTAACGCAGTAATATGTTTTGAAAGTATTTTACGTTGACCCGGCGCACTGCCGGTCCGGAAAGCGCCCAGCCAGCGCCAAGACGTTCAACCGCCAGTGTTTTCCGCAGGCACGAATTTTCGAAGTTTTTCCGCCAGGATTGGCGGCAGTCGGGCGGGACGGCCCTGCGAGGAGATGATCGCGACGGTCACGGCGGCTGAAACCAGAAGCTCGTCGCCCCGGAAAATAAGCTGATCGAGCCGCACCCGGGCGCCCTTGTACTCCGTAAGGCGTGTTTGCACCTTCAGAATGTCATCAATCCGGGCCGGCTT
This sequence comes from Stappia sp. BW2, assembly GCF_008107695.1. Lineage (GTDB taxonomy): Bacteria > Pseudomonadota > Alphaproteobacteria > Rhizobiales > Stappiaceae > Roseibium. The sequence goes on from NZ_VIRG01000053.1 coordinate 250,607, forward strand.
CTGGAAGTCGAGCGTCATTGTCTTGACCGCGAAGGCCAGGGACGCGCCATGCGTTCCCTCCGCCATCTCGATATGGTGGATGCCGATGAGACGAAGAAAGTCCGATCGGGCGCGCTCGAAAAAGCGCACATAAGCACCATGATAGACGATGCCGGAGAAATCCGTGTCCTCGTAATAGACCCGAATGGGAAGCACATGACCGCCGTCTTCCAGGCGGCCGGCGAGATCCGGCCAATCCGACACGTTTTATCCTCACAAACTCAAAGAAAAAGCCTCCCGGCCAGCCGGGAGGCTCTTGCGCGGCTCAAAGGTAAGCCCTGTCTTATGCGGCGGCAACCTCGGAGAGGAATTTCTCGACGGACCGGCGGATCTGTTCCGCCTGCTGTTTCATCTCGATGGTCGCGTTCAACATGTCACCGACCGCTTCGGAGTTTTCCGCAACCCCTTCGTTGAGTGATGCCACCGTGTCCGCCACACTGCGGGTGCCTTCTGCGGCCTCCGCAACGTTCCTGGAGATTTCGCCCGTGGCTGCACCCTGCTGCTGCACGGCGTCCGAAATCGTGGTGGTGTAGGAATTGACCTCCTCAACGGATTCCGACACCCGGGCAATCTCTTCCACCGCTTCCGTGGTCGATGCCTGGATGGCCGCGATCTGCGCCGAAATTTCCTCCGTTGCCTTGGCGGTCTGACCAGCAAGCGACTTCACTTCCGACGCAACAACGGCAAAGCCCTTTCCTGCATCACCCGCACGCGCGGCCTCGATGGTCGCGTTGAGCGCCAGAAGGTTGGTCTGCTCGGCAATCTCGGAAATCAGCGACACCACATCACCGATCTTGTTGGCCGCTTCCGCAAGCCCGGAGATCTTGGAATTGGAGCTCTGTGCCGCCGTCGTGGTCTGGGACACGATATGTGCCGTGGTTTCGACCTGACGGGAAATTTCAGAGATCGACGCGTTGAGTTCCTCCGTGGCGGACGCAACTGCCTGCACGTTGGAGGAGGCGTTGTCCGATGTCATCACGGCGGTCTTGCCCTGGTCGGATGCGGCAGCGGACCGCTCGCTGAGCGCGGAAGACACTTCCTCCACACGGGCAATGTTCGTTTCCACCAGTTCCAGAACAGCCTGGGATTCGGCCCGGAAGCCGGCAATGAGTGCGTCGATCGTTTTTTCGCGCTCTTCGCGGGCGATATGGCCAACCTTTTGTTCCGATGCCAGACGCTCGCGTTCGATCGAATTGTCCTTGAAAACCTCGATGCAGCGTGCCATGCGGCCGATTTCGTCCAGCCGTTCGGTCGCTTCGACGGCCACTTCCAGATCGCCGTCAGCAATCTGGCGGGCAGCGGCAGAGAGGCGTTCCATGGGGGCGAACATGCGCCGGGTCACCCACCAGATCAGACCGACGATCGGCACCAGGCAAAGGAACCCGGAAATGATCGCGCCATAGGTGATCCGGTCGGCCGCTGCTGAAAGTTCCGTCTGCTTGACGGCATCGATCACACCGAACGGCGATCCCACGAACATGTTGTTGGCTTGCGCAAAGCGGTAGTCGCCGTCGTCCAGGCGGATCAGTCGGTCATCAACCTTGATATCGGCAATCATGTGAACCGCGCTGGCGCGGCCACGCTCGTCGAGTTGAACCAGTTTGCCGTCTGAATCGGCGAGGTAGATGCGCTCGCTTTCGCCAAGGCCAGTCTTCTCGTTCAACAGCCCGGCCAGATGCTCCATGCTGGTCGTGAAGGCAATCGCGCCGAAAAACCGGTCAAGGTAGAATACCGGAACGGCAAGAACTTCCGAAACGGTGCCGTCATCTGTGGTGATAAACCCTGAGGAATAGATCTGCCCGGCTGCAAGCGTTTCGTTTTTCGATGCCTCGAACAGCTTGCCCATGGCGACCTGCACCGGAAGTCCCTGGATCTGCGGGTCTTCAACGTTGAGCGCGAATTCCGGCCCCTTGCGATAGGTGTAGGTGATAAATCCGTCCGGATTGGCCAGCGCCGCATCGGAGAACAGGCCCTGACTGACGAGCTCCTGATAGATCGGATGAATGGCCTGGTGATTCTTTACGTAGTAGTTGGTTTCTTCCGGCTCCACCAGAAGATGACGCTCGCCTTCCGGATACGGATTGTCTGTGACGAAAATCCTCCGGAGCGTTTCTTCCTGATCTTTCTTCAGGTTCTTCCACCCGACCATGGTTTTCATCAGGCTGTCCTTGGCGCCTTCCAGCGTCGAGAAGAACGCAGCACTGTCTCTCACCTGCCCTAGAGACAGTTCGATAACCTTCTGTTTTGCCCTGGTCGCACTTTGGAGACCGGCATCGGCCTGACCGTTTGCAACATCGCGCGAAATGGTCGATGTGACCGTGACAATTGCCACGCACATGGTCAACGCGCCAGCCAAGAACATTAGAGCCAGTTTAGATGAAAGCCGCTTACGCATGTATCCCCCCACGTGATTAACGTGAAGATACGACAGAAGTCGCAAATAAATGCTTAATCGCTATGCAGGGCCTGATATAAATGACGAGGTCGTATCTTATAAATACTACGTAACTATTCAGGATCGGAAAACAGACCCATTTGCGGGGCATCCGGTCTGGATGGCGCGGCAAGCCCAAGATGTTCGAACGCCATGGGTGTGAGGATACGGCCACGTGGTGTCCGTTGCAGGAATCCGTTTTGAATGAGATACGGTTCGACGATTTCCTCAATCGCATCGCGAGGTTCTGAAAGTGCAGCTGCGATGGTCTCGATGCCGACTGGCCCGCCGCCAAAGTTGACGGCAATCTGACTGAGATATCGCCGGTCGAGACTGTCGAGCCCGGCACTATCGACTTCCAGCTGTAAAAGGGCCCTGTCAGCCAGCTCCCTGTCGACCCGGCCGACACCGGCCACAATGGCAAAATCCCTCACGCGCCGTAGCAGACGCCCGGCAATGCGCGGCGTCCCGCGCGAGCGCTTGGCAATCTCGCGTGCGCCGTCTTCCACTATGCCGATGCCAAGGATGGACGCGCCGCGCTTGACGATATGTTCCAGCTCGGGGACGGTATAGAACTGCAACCGCACCGGAATGCCGAAACGGTCGCGCAGAGGGGTCGTCAGCAGGCCGAGCCGTGTGGTCGCCGCAACAAGAGTGAACTTCGCCAGGTCGATCTTGACCGAACGTGCCGCCGGTCCTTCGCCGATGATCAGGTCGAGCTGGAAATCCTCCATCGCCGGATAAAGCACTTCCTCGACCGCCGGATTGAGGCGGTGGATCTCATCGATGAAGAGCACATCGCGTTCTTCCAGATTGGTCAGAAGCGCGGCAAGGTCGCCCGCCTTGGCAATGACCGGTCCCGAAGTCGCCCGGAAATTGACACCAAGCTCACGCGCCATGATCTGGGCCAACGTCGTCTTGCCGAGGCCGGGGGGCCCGACGAACAACACATGGTCCAGCGCTTCTCCACGGGCCTTCGCCGCGCCGATGAACACCTTCAGATTGGCGCGCGCCTGGGCCTGACCGACAAAATCATCCAGCACCTGCGGGCGCATGGTTGAATCGATCTCGTCTCCCCGGATTTCCGGCGTCACGATGCGAGTGTCATCCGACATGGCTTACGACCACAAACAGCAACACCAGAAGAGCCAACGAATAGGCCACCCGGAGCGCATAGAACTTCTTGTACTGGCGCAGGACAAACGGATCGTCCGACTCCACACGGCGTCCGTTGACAGTAAACGGACGGTCTCCCACCGAGGCACTGAAGCGGTGATCGAGATACATGATACCGCCAATCGCGAGAACCACGAACACAACGGCAATGATGCCATAGGTCACGACGATCATCCCGCCAATTCCTTCAAGCCAAGGCGGATCAGCGTTTCGGTTGTGGCGTCCTCACCTGCGGACTGCATCGCCCTGGCGACCGCCCCGCTTGCCTGCGCCTGCGCGTAGCCCAGATTGGTCAGCGCTGAAACCGCCTCTGCCACCGGTCGCGAAGCCACGTTGTCCGCAACGGTCTGGGACACGGCGATGGTGCCCTGGTCCACCGTGGCAAGGCTGGGCGCCTTGTCCTTGAGTTCTGAAATGATGCGTTCGGCGACGCGCTTGCCAACACCGGGCGCCCGTGAGATCACCGCCTTGTCGCCAAGGGCAATCGCGTTGGCAACTTCACTTGCCTTCAGGATGCCCAGAATGCCGAGCGCCACCTTGGCACCGACACCTTGCACCGTCATCAGGATGCGAAACCATTCGCGCTCGGCCTCGACACCGAAACCATAGAGCCGGATCATGTCCTCGCGAACGATCGTCTCGATGAAAAGAACAGCCGCCTCGCCTGCCCGTGGCAGGCTCTGGAGGATGCGCGAGGGGCAATGGACCTGATAGCCCACTCCGTGGACGTCCAGGATCACGTGATCCTCGCCGTAGCTGTCGATTGTGCCCTTCAGCTTACCGATCATATCGCCCCCATGGCGGCAAGCCGCGCTGTGCTGTTGGACCGGTGCTGTGCGTGGCAGATGGCAATTGCCAGTGCATCGGCAGCGTCGTCCGTATTGAAGGTGGCCCGTGGCATCAGAATCTTGACCATGGCCCGGATCTGGTCCTTTTCCGCGTGACCGGTGCCGACCACGGTCTTCTTGACCAGGTTCGGCGCATATTCGGCGACCGGAAGCCCGGCAAGCGACGGCACCAGCAGCGCGATCCCGCGCGCCTGCCCCAGCTTCAGCGTGGCCCCAGCGTCCTTGTTGACGAACGTATGCTCGACCGCCGCTTCCGCCGGTTCGTGCTGGCGCACAACGTCGCTGAGGCCGTCATGCAGCTCCACCAGGCGCTCGGCCAGGCTCTTCTTGTTGTCGGAGGTCACCGTGCCGGAAGCTATGAAGGACAGGCGATTTCCCGTCGCCTCGATCATGCCCCAGCCGGTACGCCGCAGCCCCGGGTCGATGCCCAGCAAACGAATCGCGTGTATCATGGAACAAATCGGTAACAAAACTTCCCCGTTGACGCCAGCCAAAGCGCGGCTTACCACCGCAATGCCTGTCAAAAACACCTTTGAACGCGTGTTATCAGGCCTTGCAGTGCGCGGCAGGCCCCTCCCCGCACAGAACCACCATCTGCCGGGCCACACCGTTTCCGATCCCGTCCGACCAGCGAGACCCCATGGCCGACATCTTCAATTCCTTTCCGCCCGGCCTTCTGGCGTTTCTCGCTGCTGTCCTGTTCGTGGCCGGCTGCGTGCGCGGATTTGCCGGGTTTGGCGCTGGAATGATCTTCATGCCGGTGGCCGCCAGCGTCATGCTGCCGTCGACCGCAGCCGCCACATTTCTGTTCATCGACGGCATCGTCGCTCTGCCGCTGGTGGTTCGGGCGCTGAGACTGTGCAACTGGGCGACGGTGCTTCCTGCGGTTATTGGCGCGGTGGTTTTCGTGCAGGTCGGCGCGTGGCTGCTGGCCAATGCGGACGTGCTGGTTCTGCGCTGGACGATCTTCGCAATCGTCACGGGCCTGCTGCTGCTGCTGGTCTCCGGCTGGCGCTATGAACGCAAGCCCTCCAGACCGGTGTCCTTAGGTGTCGGTGCGATTGCCGGTGTGCTCGGCGGCATCTCGCAGGTCTCCGGCCCACCGGTCGTTGCCTTCTGGCTGTCCAGCGCCAAGGAACCGGCCATCGTGCGCGCCAACCTGATCGTCTTCTTTGCGCTGGCAAGCGTCGGCACCTTCATTGCCTATATCTTCAATGGCTTTTTCACACTGGAAGTGTTCCAGCTCCTGGTGATGGCGATCCCTGTTTATGCCCTTGCCATCTACCTGGGGTCCAACGGTTTCAAGCGCGCCAACCCCTCCCTCTACCGCAAGCTGGCCTACGGCCTGATCGCCCTCGCGGCTCTTTCAAGCATGCCCCTGCTCGACCCGCTGTTCCGCTAGAGCGCCCTGATCCGGAACATTGCCGGCCAAGCCCACCGCCTCATCCTGAGGAAGCGCGAAGCGCTGTCTCGAAGGATGGGTTGCACACTCCGGAACAAGAGGCCCATATTTCGAGACGCCGCTAACGCGGCTCCTCAAGATGAGGATGAGAAGAGTTGCACCGCTTCAGATATCGAAAAACAGTCAGCAAATCTCAGCGCTCTCCCTACTCGCCTGGGATCTTTTCCTGAAGCTTCTCCTGCCATTTGGCGCATTTTGCCGCCATCAGCCGGTTGAGCTCAGCCTCGAACTCTTCCTTGCTCGCAGATGCCTGGGCCAGAACACTTAGGGCAACAATGGCAGCATCGGCGGCCTCCTCACGCACGTCCGCCAATGTCTGCTTCTTGTATTCGCTGCCTGGCGCCTTCGTCGCCGAAAGCACTGCCTGCGCCAGCTCGCCGGCCTCTTCCGCCAACTTCAGCGCCCGCTCCTGCAAGGTTTTCGGGTCCTTCTGCGTCAGGTTGAAGATGTCGAACATCTGATCAGTTTCCTTTGCTCCACGATCGCCTGAGCCCTCCCTTCCCCACACCCGACGAGGGGCAGAGAGGCCAGGTCCCAGGCGCGGAAACGCCTATCCAGCTGATGCAGCAGACGGCAGCCTGCCAAATCGGTAAGGCGGCATTCCCCTCCCCGTTGTGGGGAGCCGTTAGGGGTGGAGGTACAGTTGGCACGGACCTGGCGAATGCCTTCCCGTTCTCCAAAAGAAAAACCCCGGCAAGACCGGGGTTTTCAAATCCATATCCTGAAGATCTCAGGATGCCAGCGAGGCCATGGTTTCTTCGTCGACATCGAAGTTGGAGTAGACGTTCTGAACGTCGTCGTCGTCTTCCAGCATGTCGATGAGTTTCATCATGGTCTGGGCCTTGTCCGCATTGACCGGTGTCAGGTTCTGCGGCCTCCAGATGATCTTGGTCGAATCCGCTTCGCCCAGAGCCTTTTCCAGCGCTGCGGAAACCTCGTTCAGATCTTCAAAGGCGGTGTAGATCGTGTGACCGCTTTCGTCGGACTGAACATCTTCCGCGCCGGCTTCGATCGCCGCCTCCAGAACCGCGTCGGGTTCACCAGCTTCCGGCTTGTAGATGATCTCGCCAACCCGGTCGAACATGAAGGACACCGATCCGGTTTCCCCCAAAGATCCACCGCATTTGGTGAAATAGGAGCGGATGTTGGACGCGGAGCGGTTGCGGTTGTCGGTCAGGGCCTCGACAACGACGGCAACGCCTGCCGGGCCGTAGCCTTCGTAGCGGACTTCTTCGTAGTTGTCGCCGTCACCGGACTGGGACTTGTTGATCGCCCGCTGGATGTTGTCCTTCGGCATCGATTGGGCCTTGGCGTTTTGAACGGCAAGGCGAAGACGCGGGTTCGCATCCGGATCCGGGTCGCCCATCTTCGCGGCGACGGTGATTTCCTTGGACAGTTTGGAGAACATCTTGGAGCGGGCCGCGTCCTGGCGTCCCTTGCGGTGCATGATGTTCTTGAATTTTGAATGGCCTGCCATGGCTCTTCTCGGTTCTTTACAGGTGATGTCGATGAAAACTGCGCCGCTTATAGGCAAGTTGACCCGGAAAATCCAGCGCAGAGAAAAACGCGCCGGTGGTCAGCCCCCATTCGGCCAGAAGGACGGGATCACGGGTTCCAGACGACCGCCTATTCTGATCGGCGCGATTTGCTCGGCAAGTCCCGTGCGGTCATCGGTCTCGATGGCAACCCCGCAGATCGTGGCATTACCGGTTGCCGGTGTGAACCGGGAGCTCGGAATCTTGCGCTGGAACCGGTTGACCGGTTCTTCCTTGTCCATGCCCAGCACGCTGTCATAGGCCCCGCACATGCCGGCGTCCGACATATAGGCTGTGCCGTTTTCCAGGATCTGGTGATCGGCCGTCGGCACATGGGTGTGCGTGCCGACAACAAGGCTGACCCGACCATCCAGAAAATGGCCCATGGCCTGTTTCTCGCTGGTGGCTTCTGCGTGCATGTCGATGATGATGGCATCGGCCACATCGCCAAGCGGACACCCGTTGACGACGTTGTCGATGGCGGCGAAGGGATCGTCGAGCGCGTCCATGTAGACCCGGCCCATCACGTTGGCGACCATCACCCGCGCGCCGTTTCTAGCGGTGAACAGATGCGCCCCGCGCCCTGGTGTTCCGGAGGGATAATTCACCGGCCGAAGCAGCCTGTCCTGCCGTTCGATATAGACCAGCGTGTCACGCTGGTCCCACACGTGATTGCCGGTGGTCACCACGTCGGCCCCGGCGTCCAGAACATCCTGCAGGATCGCCTCGGTAATGCCGAACCCGGACGCTGCGTTCTCACCGTTGACGATCACGAAATCGAGCTGGTTGCTTTCCACCAGCTCCGGCAATTGCTCAATGACGGCGGTGCGGCCCACACGGCCGACGAGATCGCCCAGAAACAGAATACGCATATCTCTTCACTGGGCGGCCTGCTTCCGGCTCTCAATTTCGCCGTCACCCGAACGCCCGGTACCCTTGTTCGGTCAGAATTCCATTCAACGGCTTGTCATGCTCCTCCGAAGGGACGTGGTCAACCTCCTGCAAGGAAAACGCAAGCCCGATGCACAAAAGGGGGCCGGACTGTTGCAACTGCGCAATTGTCGTGTCGTAAAAAGCCTTGCCGTAACCGATGCGCGTGCCTGCGCCGTCAAAGCCGGCAAGCGGCATCAGAAGAATGTCCGGCCGCACCTCTTCGGACGAGGGGCCCGGTTCCGACGTGCCGAACCCGGCGGAGACCAGCTCCGTATCCCGTTCCAAACGGCGGAAAATGAGGCTCGGGCCGGTCATCACGGGCAGACACAAGGGATGCCCAAGCTGGCGCAGGCGATCCATCAGCGGACGCGGATCGATTTCGTCCCGGATCGGCCAGAAGCCGGCCACCACCGCCCCCGCAGGCAACGACAGATCCTCGGCATGATCGGTAAGCTGGAGGCTGAGTTCGATCCGCTCGACCACCGGCATTGCCTTGCGGCGGGCCAGCACTTCCTTGCGGAGCTTGTCTTTTTCGCATGCGATGATGGAAAGGTCGGTCATGAGGCCTCGACTGAATGGTTCGGCCCGCGTCCTGAAAATGAAACGCGCAGCCGCCCGACCGTTGGATTTGCAATCCCGGGAAACCTACTATGTAGGTGGGCGCCGTATGCAACGGACCACGGCCCAGCGCAGGGACAGCTCCCGAGGGGATGCGTAAGGCCCCGGGGATAATGTTCCTGACGTATCGGGCAGCCGCAAGTACCGCATATAATCCGGTGCAGCCGCAATTACCAGTGCGGCATGAGATTCATCACAAACGAAGTTTCTTGAAATTGGCTGGTGTGAACATACGCAGCCTTTGCTGCAAGATGCCGATCCGGCGACCGCCTCAGGCGTTGTCCTGGGCGCGCAAACTCTTGGACAGGCCATCCGCAAGGCTTTCGATGCGCGCTGCGGCCGTGTTGACGGCCCGCGACAGCTCTTCCTCGTTATGGCTCATGTTGTCGAGCGCGGCCACCTGCTGTTTCCTGGCGTCTGCCAGTTGCTCTTCAAGCCCGGCAACCTTGCGCTCCAGCTCTGAAAGCTGGTCGGCCGCCATGATGCCTGCCATCACCGTCAGGCGCTGGTCGCCGATTTCGCCGAAGGCCCCTCTCAGGTCGTTGATCCAGCCGTCGAAGCGCGCGGCAAGGCCCATCAGGCGCTCTTCCTCGCCGTCGTCGCAGGCCATACGGAAGGATTTTCCGTTGATGGTAACCGTGATTTGAGCCATTTCCGCCTAGCCTCCGTGCGCGTCGAGCACGCTGCGAATGGTTTCCATCGCCGAGACGAGCCGCCGGGACACATCCCGGTTGGCTTCTTCCAGCCGCGAAGCCCGGGCTTCGCTTTCATCGAGTGAGGCTGCCAATTGGGAGCGGTCTTCGCCGAGTCGCTGCAGATCGTCCTGCAGGGCATTCAGTGACCTGTCTGCGTCAAGGCGCCGCTGGACGGCCGCTTCGAGACTACCGACGGCTTTGTCCAGACGCTTTACCGCATCGGCCAGGCTGGTCTTTTCCATGCAGTCGACATCCGCCATTAATTACGTCGTCCCAATCGTTCTTCTGCGGCGGTCCGCCCATTCCTTCCCAGGTCAGACTGGAGATTTTGCGCTTTCGACCTTGGAATTGCTGCTCAAATTACGGACATTTCGGGAAATGTGTGGCCAAGCACGTTTCACGGCGAAAAAGCAAATCTTCGTTAGAGCGCCGAGCTTAGGCGCCGCAACTTCTTCCAGTCAATGCCAGCATTGGCAGAATCCTCAACTCTATAACGTGTGATCGGAAAAATTATTCCCCGCCGGTGCGCGCAAGAGACCCAAAGCAGCTTTATTGACTCGGGTGCGGTTCCTGATATTTGTCTGGCGCTTGTTCGAAATTGACGAAAGTTAATTCTTGAGCATCGCACCTCAAAACAACCTTGCCGAGCGCCCTGCTGCGGCCAAGGGGGGCTCCAAAGCAAGCAACGGAACGACGATGACCGATCTTGACAAACACCAGCGCATGGCAAATGCGATCCGCTTTCTTGCCATCGATGCCGTGGAGAAGGCTAATTCCGGTCACCCAGGCCTGCCGATGGGCGCTGCGGATATCGCGACAGTTCTTTTCACCGAATTCCTGAAATTCGATCCGACCTCCCCGAACTGGGCCGACCGCGACCGCTTCGTTCTGTCCGCAGGTCACGGCTCCATGCTGCTTTACGGCCTGCTGTATCTGCTCGGCTATGAAGATTTCTCTCTCGACGAGCTGAAGAATTTCCGTCAGCTCGGCGCGCGCACTGCGGGCCACCCGGAATACGGCCACGGCGCCGGCATCGAGACCACCACCGGGCCGCTCGGCCAGGGTCTGGGCAACGCGGTCGGCATGGCGATCGCCGAACGCCTGCAGTCCAACCGTTTTGGTGAAAACCTTGTCGATCACTACACCTATGTGCTGGCCGGTGACGGCTGCCTCATGGAAGGCATCAGCCAGGAAGCCCTGTCGCTGGCGGGCCATCTGAAGCTCAACAAGCTGATCGTCATCTGGGACAACAACGGCATTTCCATCGACGGCAAGGTCGAGATCACCGATTCTACCGATCAGCAGGCCCGTTTTGCCGCCTCTGGCTGGAACACGCTCAGCGTCGACGGTCACGATCCGGTTGCCATCTCCGCAGCGATCCGCCAGGCCCAGGCCAGCGATCGCCCGACCCTGATTGCAGCCAAGACCACCATCGGCTTTGGCGCTCCGAACAAGTCCGGCACCGCGAAGGTCCATGGCTCGCCGCTTGGTGCCGAAGAGATTTCCCTCACCCGCGCCGCGCTTAACTGGCCGCACGAGGCGTTTGAAGTTCCGAGCGACATTCTGGATGCCTGGCGCATCGCCGGCCTGCGCTCTGCCCAGGCTCACAAGGATTGGCAGAAGCGGTTTGCCGAGGCCGATGCCGAGACCCGTGCGGAATTCGAGCGCCGCAACCGTGGCGATCTGCCGGCCGGCTTCAGCAAGGCCGTTCTGGACTACAAGAAAAAGCTCGCCGACGAACAGCCCACCATGGCGACCCGCAAGGCGTCCGAAGCTGTTCTGACCGTCATCAACGAAGTCGTGCCGGAAACCATCGGCGGCTCTGCCGACCTGACCGGGTCCAACAACACCAAGACCTCGCAGACCGAACCGGTCATACCGGACGATTTCTCCGGCCGGTACATTCACTACGGCATTCGCGAACACGGCATGGCGGCAGCCATGAACGGCATGGCTCTGCATGGCGGCCTGATCCCCTATTCCGGCGGCTTCCTGATCTTTTCCGATTACTGCCGTCCGTCGATCCGCCTTGCAGCGCTCATGGGCCAGCGGGTCATTCATGTCATGACCCACGACTCCATCGGTCTTGGCGAAGATGGTCCGACCCACCAGCCGGTGGAACATTTCGCCGCCCTGCGCGCGATTCCGAACCTGGCCTTCTTCCGCCCGGCCGACATCACCGAGACCCTCGAGTGCTGGCAGCTGTCGCTGGAAAACCGTGACGGACCGTCGGTCCTGGCCCTGACCCGCCAGAATCTGCCGTCACTGCGCAAGAGCTATGAGGAAGACAACCTCTGCGCCAAGGGCGCCTATGTGCTGATCGACAGCGACGACGACGCAGCCGTAACCATCTTCGCGACCGGTTCGGAAGTGGAGATCGCGGTTGATGCACATAAGGACCTGAGCGCAGCCGGCATTGCCGTGCGCGTGGTGTCTGTGCCATCGTTCGAACTGTTCGAAGCTCAATCCGACGACTACAAGGCCGCCGTTATCGGCAACAGCCCGGTCAAGATTGCCGTTGAAGCCGGCATCCGCATGGGTTGGGACCGTTTCATCGATTCCGACGGCATCTTTGTCGGCATGTCCGGCTTTGGCGCGAGTGGTCCTTACAAGGAACTCTACGAGCATTTCGGCATCACGGCGGACGCCGTCGTCGCAGCTGCCAAGGCAAAGCTCAGCGTTTAACCTAGATCAATTCCCGGCACCACGAATTCCCCCTATGGTGCCGGGCCTTTCGAGCACTAAGCTGCTCATCAAGTGACCACAGTGAGTGGTCTTTAAATCGGTTTAGCTCCGAATGGGGCCCACCGAAGATTGCGGGAGTGGATTATGGTAACCAAGATAGCAATCAATGGATTTGGACGCATCGGCCGCAACGTGCTGCGCGCCATCGTCGAATCCGGCCGCACCGACATTGAAGTCGTTGCAATCAACGACCTCGGCCCGGTCGAGACCAACGCGCACCTGCTGCGCTATGACAGCGTTCACGGCCGTTTCCCGGCAGAGGTCAAGGTCGACGGCGACACCATTTCCGTTGGCGGTGGCAAGCCGATCAAAGTGACAGCGATTCGCGATCCGAAGGAACTGCCCTGGGGCGAACTCGGTGTCGAAATCGCCATGGAATGCACCGGCATCTTCACCGCCAAGGAAAAGGCCTCCATGCATCTGGAAGCCGGCGCCAAGCGCGTTCTGGTCTCCGCTCCGGCCGACGGTGCCGACAAGACCATCGTCTACGGCGTCAACCACGATGCGCTGACCGCCAACGACCTGGTGGTTTCCAACGCGTCCTGCACCACCAACTGCCTGTCCCCGGTCGCCTATGTGCTGAACGAAGCCATCGGCATCGAAAAAGGCTTCATGACCACGATCCACTCCTATACGGGTGACCAGCCGACCCTGGACACCATGCACAAGGATCTCTACCGCGCCCGCGCCGCGGCCATGTCCATGATCCCGACCTCGACCGGCGCTGCAAAGGCCGTCGGCCTGGTGTTGCCGGAACTGGCCGGCAAGATGGATGGTGTCGCCATCCGCGTTCCGACCCCGAACGTTTCCGTGGTCGACCTGAACTTCATCGCCAAGCGCGACACCACCGTTGAGGAGATCAACGAAGCCATCAAGTCCGCCGCCAATGGCAAGCTGAAGGGCGTGCTCGGCTACACCGAAGACAAGCTGGTGTCCATGGACTTCAACCATGACAGCCACTCCTCGGTCTTCCATTGCGACCAGACCAAGGTCATGGACGGCACCTTCGTGCGCATCCTGACCTGGTACGACAACGAGTGGGGCTTCTCCAACCGCATGGCCGACACGGCCGTGGCAATGGCAAAGCTCATCTGATTGTTGCTTCCAAAAGACGCCGGATTATCCGGCGTCTTTTTTTGGTCGGCACGGACGCCAGGTCCGGCGAGACCACAATACGATTTTCATTTCAGGCATAGCTCCAGGGCAAAGGTCATGTAGACTGGAACTGCAGAAACGCGCAGTTCAGTCCTGGAGACGCCATCATGACTGCCTTGCTGGTCATAATTGGGTCATTGTTTACAGTTGGTTGCCTGGTAGGTTTCGGCTACTACTGGGTTGATTTGAAGAGGGACAAGGAACGCCCCCCTTCAGATCGGGACTCGGAGCCTGTCCTTGACAGCTACAATACCGACGTCTCCCAAAAGCCGAATTTCCGCCCGGAAATTCCTGACACCAATTGAAGGGTCCGGAAAATGACCACTCTGACATTTCTTTTCGGATTTATTGTGCTGATCGGCGTCGGCTTCTATTTCGTCGAACGGTCGAAGGAACGCTCCTCAGGAAACACAAAACGGAGCTGGCAGCCGGATGTGGATGGCCAGAAGACCGAAACGATGGCCAACCTTCAAACACCGCCTGATCACTAACCTTCCAAAACCACATTTTTCCCTTCCCGGAGTTTTCCTTTTTGATCGAACTGCTTACTGTCATTTCGCTGACCGTCGTGGTCGCAATCGTTCCCGGGCCAGATTTTGCCGTCGTCCTCCGCAACGCTCTCATCGGCGGACGTCTCGCCGGTATCATGACTGCGCTCGGCATCGCGCTCGCGCTCGGCGTTCATGTCACTTACGCGCTGGCGGGCATCGGCCTGATCGTTTCCCAGTCGATCCTGCTCTTCAACGCGTTGAAGCTGATCGGCGCGGCCTACCTCGTTTTCCTGGGCGTCACCATGTACCGCACGGCATCGAAGGAGATGCCGGCCGACGGTGCCCTGTCCGGAATGTCCCCCTTCCGCGCGCTCCGCTGGGGGTTCTTCACAAATGTGACCAATCCGAAGGCAACCATGTTCGCCCTGTCGGTTTTCCTGCAGGTGACCTCTCCCGCAACGCCGCTCTGGACCCAGATCGGCTACGGCGTGATCATGGCCGGCGGCGTGTTCCTGTGGTTCGTCCTGGTAACCTTCTTCTTCACCCTGCCTGCCGTGCGCCTCAAGTTCATGCATGCCAAGCTCTGGATGGAGCGCTCTTTCGGCATTCTGCTGACCTTGTTCGGTATCGGTATCGCCGTTTCCACAAACTCCAGCCGTCCTTGATGACAGGTGCTTCCCAATAGGTAATTCAATGGCTTTCAAAACTCTCGATGATCTGACTGACATTGCCGGCAAACGTGTTCTGGTCCGTGTCGACCTCAACGTGCCGATGGATGGCAGCAAGGTGACGGATACGACCCGTATCGAACGCGTTCTGCCGACCATCCGCGAGCTGTCCGACAAGAAGGCCAAGGTCATTTTGCTGGCCCACTTCGGTCGACCAAAAGGGGAGCGCGTTGCCGACATGTCGCTCGGCCCGGTCGCATCGGCGGTCGCCGGCCTGCTCGGCAAACCCGTGGCCTTTGCAGACGACTGCATCGGCGAGGCCGCGAAGGATGCTGTCGACGTCATGGCCGACGGCAATGTCCTGCTCCTGGAAAACACCCGCTACCATGCAGGCGAGGAAAAGAACGACCCGGACTTTGCCAAGGCTCTTGCCGCCAATGGCGATATCTACGTCAACGACGCCTTTTCGGCCGCACACCGGGCCCACGGCTCCACCGAAGGCATTGCCCGGCTGCTGCCCGCCTATGCCGGACGCACCATGCAGGCCGAACTGGAAGCCCTCGGCTCCGCACTCGGTAATCCGGTCCGTCCGGTTCTCGCCGTGGTGGGGGGTGCGAAGGTTTCTTCCAAGATCGATCTCCTGGAAAACCTTGTGACCAGGGTCGACATGCTGGTGATCGGCGGCGGCATGGCCAACACCTTCCTTGCCGCAAAGGGAACGGATGTCGGCAAGTCTCTGTGCGAGCATGATCTTGCGGAAACGGCGAAACGCATCATGACCGCAGCCGACAAGGCCGGTTGCGAGATCGTCCTTCCGGCCGATGCCGTCGTGGCGAAGGAATTCAAGGCCGGTGCGGAAAACGAAACCGTCGCGCTCGACGCCATTCCGGCAGACGGCATGATTCTGGACGTGGGTGCGGCCTCCATCGAGACCGTGAAATCCAAGATCGATGCTGCCAAGACCCTCGTCTGGAACGGCCCGCTGGGCGCCTTCGAGATCGCACCCTTCGATACCGCAACCGTTGCGGCAGCCAAGCATGCCGCGGCCAACACAAAGGCAGGCAAGCTGAACTCCGTGGCTGGAGGCGGCGACACCGTTGCAGCGCTCAATCATGCTGGCGCGGCGGACGACTTCTCCTATGTGTCCACCGCCGGCGGTGCTTTCCTGGAATGGCTGGAAGGCAAGGAACTTCCGGGCGTAAAGGCACTCGAAGGCTGACGGCTTCAAGGGACAGGGAATCGCAATGCAGCGCTGTTTCACCAATATTCTGACCGAGGAGGTCGCCGCAACGGCGGCCTTTTACCAGGATCTGTTGGCCATGAAGCCGCAATTCGAGTCCGACTGGTTCGTCAGTCTGGCAGATGCGGAAAACCCTTCCCTCGAACTCGGCATCCTGAAACAGACAAGCGAGATTGTCCCGGCCCGTGCGCAGCGAGCCACCGCCGGAGTGATCCTCACATTTGTCGTCAACGATTGCGCTGAGGTCTACGAACGCGCCCAGGCGCTTGGTGTGAATGTGGTCGAGGCACCGCGTGAAATGCCCTATGGCCAGATGCGGATGATTGTCAGGGATCCGGCCGGAACGTTTGTCGATATCAGTTCGCCGGTTTAAGCTGTCACGGGCCGGGCAGTTTGAACGCCTCAATTTAATTCGATCCGCGAATTAAATCTGACAGCGCGTTTTCCGGCAGGCCCTTGTGTTTTAATTGATTTAGGCGGCCGCGACCCTCTGTTCATGGCTGAAAATCTTGCTAGAACGACCGGGACTTGACGCACCGCAAAATAGGTGTCGAGATTTTTCGCAAGCCTTGTCGGCTAAACGGAACCGCTTCCTCAGGAGATTTTTGATGGCACGTATCACCCTCCGCCAGCTTCTTGATCATGCCGCTGAACACGACTACGGCGCTCCGGCATTCAACATCAACAACATGGAGCAGGCGCTGGCGATCATGGCAGCGGCCGACCAGACCGATGCGCCGGTCATCATCCAGGCCTCCCGCGGTGCAAGGTCCTATGCTCACGACGTGATGCTGAAGCACATGATGGACGCGGTCGTGGAAATCTTTCCGCACATTCCGGTCTGCGTGCATCTGGACCACGGCAACGCACCGCAGACCTGCATGACCGCCATCCAGGCCGGTTTCACCTCGGTGATGATGGATGGCTCGCTGGAAGCCGACGGCAAGACCCCGGCAAACTGGGATTACAACGTCGGCGTCACCAAGACCGTGACCGACATGTCCCATCTGGGCGGCATCTCCGTCGAGGGCGAACTCGGCGTTCTGGGATCTCTGGAAACCGGCATGGGCGACAAGGAAGACGGCCACGGCGCGGAAGGCAAGCTCAGCCAGGAGCAGCTGCTGACTGACCCTGAGGAAGCCGTCAAGTTCGTCCAGGAAACCAAGGTCGACGCACTGGCCATCGCCATGGGCACCAGCCACGGCGCCTACAAGTTCACCCGCAAGCCGGACGGCGACATCCTCGCCATGCATGTGATCGAGGAAATTCACCGCCGTCTGCCGGAAACCCACCTTGTCATGCATGGGTCGTCCTCCGTGCCGCAGGACCTGCAGGACATCATCAACCAGTACGGTGGCGAGATGCCGCAGACCTGGGGTGTGCCGGTGGAAGAAATCCAGCGCGGCATCAAGAATGGCGTGCGCAAGGTCAACATCGACACCGACAACCGCATGGCGATGACCGGCCAGATCCGCAAGATCCTGAGCGAAAACCCGGGCGAATTCGATCCGCGCAAATATCTGAAGCCTGCCCGCGATGCCATGCAGAAGCTGTGCGTCGAGCGACTGGAAGCCTTCAACACCGCAGGTCAGGCGTCCAAGATCAAGAAAACCATTACGCTTGCCGATATGGCCAAACGCTATCAGAGTGGCGAACTGGATCCGAAGATCGCGTGATTTTCGGCCGGACCGGCACAGAAATTCTTTCACTTTCTTGAAAGAGGGGCCTTGCGTCCCTCTTTCGCCGTCTTTAGGGACAAAATCCCGATCAGACATCAATCAGGACCGCACAAGTGAACCGTCCCCGCCTCTTTCTCGTGACGCCGCCGGAATTTGACACCGCCGATATGGCGGCCAAGCTCAAACAGGCCTTCACCGGCGGTGACATCGCTTGCGTGATGGTTTACCGGCCCAGCGCCAGCACCAAAGATCTGCAGGCCGCTGCAAGCGAGCTTGTTCCGATCATTCAGGAAGGCGGCGCGGCGGCCATCATCTACCGCGACACCCAGGCGGCCGGCCGCAGCGGAGCCGACGGCGTTCATGTCGACACATCGCTGGAAGACCTGAAGCTGGCAGTGGAAAGCTTCAAACCCGATCGTATCGTCGGCACCGGTGGCACCAAGCTGAAACACGATTCCATGGAATGGGCCGAAACCGGGGTCGATTACATCTTGTTCGGCAAGCTTGATCTGCCTGAAAAGGCGCAGGCCCACGACAGGACCCTGGCCAGCGCGTCGTGGTGGGCGGAACTGTTCGAAACACCCTGTGTTGCGCTTGCCGGCAACACGCTCGACACGCTGGCAGAGGTTGCCGCGACCGGAGCGGATTTCGTCGCCGTGAAGGATGCCGTCTGGCAAAGCACCGAAGAGATTTCTACTGTTATCGCCGAAGCAAACCGTATTCTGGACGCCCATCCCTTTCCTGAAGCCGAATAGCCCGAGCTGGATGCATGCCGACACCTGAAACGAGCCTACGCCGGAAACTTATCGCCCCATCTCTGATGGCCGCAGGGCTGTTGGCAGCCGGGGTGTTCTCATTCGCGCCGTCGTCTCCCGCTCAGGCCCAGGCGCAGGCCCAGGCTAAGCCACAGGAAAATGCCGGTACCAGCGAAACGACGAAAGACGATGGCGCGGCCCCCAAGGTGGAAACGCCGACAGATGCGGACGGCAAGCCGTTACCGGTCCTGATCGACGTCACGACCAAGGACAAGACGCTTCTGAGCATCGTTGACGCGGGCCCGCCAAAACTGGACGAAGGGACTGTCGCCACCGCTGAAACCGCTTATGCCGCGTTCCAGCGTGGCTGGTTCCTGACCGCGCTCGGTCTGGCGACCCCGCTTGCGGAAGAAGGCGACAAGGCGGCCCAGGCCCTGCTGGGTGTGCTGCACGAAGCCGGGCTTGGCATTCACCAGGACAGGGCCAAGGCTGCCGACTGGTACAGCCTGGCCGCCGCACAGGGCGACACCGGCTCCGCCATGCAGTTGGCTCAGCTCTATTTGCTGGGCACCGGAGTCGAGGTCGACAAGAAGAAGGCGGCCGATCTTTTCGAAGAAGCGGCCGACGCTGGTAATGCGTCCGCGCTCTACAATCTCGCCCTGCTCTACCAGGAAGGCGAAGGCCGTCCCTTCAATGAGGAGAAATCGCGCGAGCTTCTGGAACAAGCGGCCAAGCTCAACGATCCCGAGGCCCAATATGCGCTTGGCCTGTCTTATCTGGAAGCGCAGACCGGCCTGAACGACCCCGGGCTTGGCGCGTTCTGGCTGGGGCGCGCGGCCCGCCGCGGGCACACGTCCGCACAGGTCTATTACGGCATCCTGAGGTTCCAGGGCAAAGGCGTGGATCCGAACGAGGCGGAAGCCGCGGACTGGTTCGAGCGTGCCGCCACAGCAGGCAACCCGGTCGCGATGAACCGGCTGGCGCGGGTCTATGCCTATGGCCGCGGACGGGAGCAGGATTTCGCCGCCGCCGCAGGCTGGCACCTGATTGCCAGAACACTCGGCGTTTCGGATTTCTCGCTCGACAGGATTGTCGAGAGCCTGGACGAGACCACGATGGACGAAGCGCGCAAGCTTGCCGAACAATATTCGGCCACATTGATGGCTCCGTCACAGGAGCCCGGGACGGAATCTCCGTAAACCTTGCGCCGAAGCCCGCAATCGTAAGGCTGTTTGCCTTTTTTCCTTGAACTCCACCGGCTTTTGTGGTGGACAGGCGCGAGCAAAATTCAGGCGCACCGGCGTCCCGCCGGTCACCGCCCTGCTACAGGTTCTGTTGAGTTTTGGAGTTTTGTCGTGGTTTGGGTGGTAACCCCATCGAACGCGGCAGATTTCCAATGGTCAACAGATCTTGCGATCCAAACAAATCAAACAGTCGGTCGTTCCATGAAAATCAACGGAAACGAAATTAAGCCCGGTAACGTGCTTCAGCACCAGGACACGCTTTGGGCGGTTGTCAAAGTCCAACACGTCAAGCCAGGCAAAGGCGGCGCCTTCGCACAGGTTGAAATGAAAAACCTGCTCGATGGCCGCAAGCTCAACGAGCGTTTCCGCTCCGAAGACAAGGTCGAGCGCGTCCGCCTGGAACAAAAAGACTTCCAGTATCTCTACACCCAGGAAGACATGCTGATCTTCATGGACACGGAAACCTACGAGCAGCTGGAACTTCAGGCTGATTTCGTCGGCGACCGTGCCGCCTTCCTGCAGGACGGCATGATGGTGACCGTAGAGCTGCATGAAGAGCGTCCGATCGGCATCACCCTGCCGCAGTTCGTCACCCTGGAAATCCGGGAAGCCGACGCGGTGGTGAAGGGCCAGACCCAGTCGTCGTCCTACAAGCCCGCACTGATGGAAAACGGTGTGCGCGTCATGGTTCCGCCGTTCATCACGGCTGGCGAAAAGATCATCGTCGACACCGGCTCTCTGGAATACGTCCGCCGCGCGGACTGATCTCCGACCGGCAAGACTTCAAACTGGCGCGCCCGGATTTCGCCGGGCGGCGCCCAACAACAAGTGACGAAAAATGGCCCGCACAGCTCTCCTCAACGTGATGGTTCAAGCCGCAACGAAAGCCGGACGCTCTCTGGTTCGCGATTTCGGTGAAGTTGAAAACCTTCAGGTGTCCCGCAAGGGACCCGGCGATTTCGTCTCGGCTGCAGACCGCCGCGCCGAGGACATCGTGCGTGCCGAGCTGACCAAGGCCCGCCCGACATTCGGGCTGGTGATGGAAGAAAGCGGCGAAGTCGAGGGAACGGACGGACAGCACCGCTGGCATGTCGACCCGCTCGACGGCACCACCAACTTCCTGCACGGCATTCCGATCTTTGCCACCTCCATCGCCCTGGAACGGGCTGGCGAGATCGTTGCCGGCGTCATTTACAACCCGGTGATGGACGAGCTCTACACCGCGGAGCGTGGCCGCGGCGCCTTCCTCAACGATCGCCGTCTGCGCGTTGCCGGCCGCTCGGAACTGCATGAGATGGTGTTCGGCACCGGCCTTCCCTTCATCGGGATGGGTGACCATGGCCGCACCCTGCGCGAACTGCGCCACATCATGCCGGAAGTGGCAGGCGTCCGCCGCTGCGGCGCTGCCGCCCTCGATCTTGCCTGGACCGCATCCGGCCGCCTCGACGGCTTCTGGGAGCGCAATCTCAATTCCTGGGACATCGCGGCCGGCCTTCTGATGGTGCGCGAAGCTGGCGGCTTCGTCAGCGATCTTCAGGGCAAGCACAAGATGCTGGACAGCGGCGATGTGGTTGCTGGCAACGAAGTTGCTCACAAATACCTGCTGCAGCTTCTGAAAAAGGCGGCTGCCCCGGCTCAAGGCTGATCGCTTCGAGCATTCGCCCTAAGCCCCACGCCCCGGAATACCCACTCCGGAGGTCGTCACAGCTCCGATTCATGGCATGGCGGCCACAGCTCTTGCTGGTGGCCCGACTTTCCGTATGGGCCGTTTAGGCTTCTTCGAGACCAAAGTGCCCTTTGGATAAAACCCGCTGATTTCGGGCTTTCCAGACTTTATTCGGCCCTCTTCCGCAATTCGAGGTTTCCAAGCCGTTAAAAATCACGCTATCAATCAGTTACGTCCAATTCAGGTGATTGATAACGCAATATGGCCCGTGAATTCGACCCCTACAGCCTGTCCAGTCCGCGGGCCTATCTGACCTTCATGATCATCTTTCTGGTGATCGTTGCCTTCATTGCCTTCATCCTGTTCCCGCAGATATCGACGGCTTTCATGAGCAACCCGGGTCTGAATGGCCTGATCGTGTTTGTCGGCGCGTTCGGGATACTGCTGCTGTTTGGCCGTGTGATCCGCCTGTTCCCGGAAATCTCCTGGGTCAACAGTTTCCGGATCGGCGACCCGGGCCTCGACACACGCTCGCCGGTGCTCCTGGCACCGATGGCCGCTTTGCTCGGCAACAAGTCCGGCGACATGGCCCTGACGCCAACCACCGCCCGCTCGATCCTCGATTCCATCGGCATGCGCCTTGAGGAAAGCCGCGAGATGTCGCGCTACCTCACCGGCCTTCTGGTGTTCCTCGGCCTGCTCGGCACCTTCTGGGGCCTGCTCCAGACCGTCAGTTCGGTTGGGGCCACCATCCAGTCGCTCGACGTCGGCTCGGGCGATGCCAACGTCATCTTTGAAGACCTGAAAGCAGGCCTGGAAGCGCCCCTCTCCGGCATGGGCACAGCCTTCTCGTCCTCGCTCTTCGGCCTGACGGGCTCGCTGGTACTGGGCTTCCTGGATCTGCAGGCCGGACAGGCGCAGAACCGGTTCTACAACGAACTGGAAGACTGGCTGTCCACGGTCACCGACATCGACCCGGAAGAAAGCCTGTTCAACGCGCCGGATTCGCCGGGTGTCGAACAGATACAGGCCTCGATCTCCGCGTTGCAGAAAAGCGTCGAGGACGGTGGCAGCAAGAACGCCAATCAGGCCATGGCCAATCTGGCGGAAGGCATCCAGGGCCTCGTCAAACACGTTCGCTCCGAACAGCAGATGATGCGCGACTGGGCCGAAGCCCAGGGCGAACAACAAAAACGCATCGAGGGGCTCCTGTCCTCCATTTCTGCTGCTTTCGACCGCGCGAAGGAGTAGACAATGGCCGGACTGGCAGCATTGCGCGCCCGCCGCAGGGCTCAGTCGACCGACTATTGGCCCGGTTTCGTCGACGCCATGGCGACGCTGCTGCTCGTCATCATCTTTCTGCTGTCCATTTTCATGATCGCCCAGTTCTTCCTGTCGCAGCAGCTTTCGGGGCGCGACACGGTGCTGAACAGGCTCAATGCCCAGATCAGCGAATTGACCGAGCTTCTGGCGCTGGAGCGCGCCAACTCCGGAGAGCTTGAGGACACCATCCTTGGCCTGCAGGCCAGCCTTTCCGACGCACAGGCCGAACAGACCCGCCTGACCGGCCTTCTGGAAAACAGTTCAGGTGCCGCTGATGCCGCCGGTGGACGGGCCTCGCAGCTTGAAAACCTGCTGGACGACGAACGCCAGATCAGCCAGGAGGCCCTTGCCCAGGTCGAGCTGCTCAACCAGCAGATCGCGGCACTGCGCCGCCAGATAGCTGCCGCCAACGCTGCCCTTGAAGCCTCCGAGGCGAAGGAAGCCGATAGCCAGGCCAAGATCGCGAGCCTCGGCAAGAGGCTGAACGCCGCGCTGGTGCAGCGCGTGCAGGAGCTGTCGCGCTATCGCTCGGACTTCTTCGGCCGTCTGCGCGAGATCCTGTCCCAACGCTCCGACATCTCCGTTGTCGGCGACCGCTTCGTGTTCCAGTCAGAAGTACTGTTCGACAGCGGCCAGGAAGACATCAATCCGGAAGGCCGGCAGGAGCTCGACAAGCTCGCCGACGCCATCCAGGAACTCAGCGCCCAGATCCCGGACGAGATCAACTGGGTGCTGCGCGTCGACGGCCACACCGACGCCCGCCCCCTGTCAGGCACCGGACGCCTTCGCAACAACTGGGAGCTTTCCGCCGCCCGCGCCATTTCCGTGGTCCGCTATCTGATCGAACGCGGCGTCGACCCCAAGCGGCTCGTGGCCGCCGGCTTTGGTGAATTCCAGCCGCTGCAAGAAGGCGATACGCCGGAGGCTCTGGCCAAGAACCGCCGGATCGAGCTGAAGCTGACGGAACGCTGAGCCTCGCCTTGCGTCTGGATTACCGAACCAAGTGGCACGTCCTGTCCGGTTGATCTGACAAGCTGCTTGACTTTTCCGCCCCCAGACAGACTTTTCAAGCACATGCAGATCCTCAAAGGCCATTGGCAGCTCATTCTGATCACAGCGGTTATGTTCCTCTTCTGGAACACGTTCCTCGTCGTGCCTCTGAAGATCCTGATCGTCTATCTGCATGAACTTTCCCACGCCCTGGCTGCACTGCTGACCGGCGGTTCGGTGGAGGAGATCTCGCTCTCCCCCTGGCAGGGCGGCCACGCGATCACGCGTGGCGGCAGCCGTTTCCTGACGTTGACTGCCGGATATCTCGGCTCCCTTGCCATCGGCATGGCGCTGCTGATGATTGCGCTGAAGACCGACGCGGACCGCATTGTGCTCGGACTGCTCGGAGCCTTCACCTTGCTGGTCGCCCTGCTCTATGTCCGCGACCTCTTCGCCCTGGCCTTCTGCATTGGCACTGGCGTCGCCATGCTGGCGGCGGCGCGGTATCTCAGTGTCACGGTCAACGACCTGATCCTGCGCGTCATCGGCCTGAGCAGCATCCTCTACGTGCCCTTTGACATCTTCGATGACACCATCCGCCGCTCGGGCGCCCGTTCCGACGCCTATATGCTGGCGGAAGAGTTCGGCGGGCCAACCATTTTCTGGGGCGGGCTCTGGCTGCTGGCAAGCCTTGCGATCATCTACCTGTGTCTCAGGCACGGGCTCGGGAACAGCAGCAATGTGGATTTCAGCAACCGCACCCGAAAGAGCTAGCCTGCGACTGCTGCTTGACCTGACAGTTCGCAAGGGCTGACCTATTGCGGACAATCCTTACCGGAGACCGCCATGCTGGACCTGCGCCCAAACTGTGAATGCCGCAACAAGGACCTTCCGCCGGACTCTGAAGAGGCCTTCATCTGCACATTCGAATGCACGTTTTGTGCGGACTGCGCCACGAACGTGCTGCAGGGCACCTGCCCAAATTGCGGCGGCAATTTTCAGCAGCGCCCAATCCGGCCGACCGCAGCCCTGCTGCGCCATCCCGCCTCCACGCAGCGGATCTTCAAACCGGAAGGCTGTGGCCAGGGCTCCTAGGGTTCATCCCCTAAAGCAGATTGCCGCCAACGAAGATCACCAGAAGGCCAGCACCGCCTGCAGCCAGTTTCTGCAAGGGCTTCCTGAACCCGATGACCGCGTAGGAGACAAGGCCCAGACCAAGGCCGATCTTGACCGCAGCGAGCAGCGCCGGCAGCGGACGGGCCGCAAGCTCCAGCACCGCCGGATTGGCCACCATGGCCAGCGGGATGATGTAAAGACCGATGCCCAGCGCCATCGCCGAAAGCGCGACCTTCAGCCAGTTTTCGCCGATCATGCCGGCGGCAATGAAAACCGCGCCGCAGACAGGCGGCGTGATGGTCGACAGCAGCGCGAACCAGAAGACGAAAAGATGCGCCTGCAGGGGCTCCAGCCCCTGCTGCATGAGGGCCGGTCCGGCAACGGAAACGCAGATCACATAGGCAGCGGTCGTCGGCACTTCCATGCCCAGGATCAGACAGGCGAGCGCAGTCAGGAAGAGAGACGGCCACAAATAGCCGCCGGATCCAGACAGGATCAGTGACGTGATCTTGACGCCGAGACCAGTGATCGCCAGCACGCCGATGATGATCGACGCGCAAACGATGATCGCGGCGATGACCGACACCTGACGGGCGGCGTTGACAACGGCACTCTCCAGCCGCAGCAGAATGTCCTTGATTACAAAAGTGCCACGGGCATTGAAGAACAGCAGCACAAATCCGGCCAGAATGGCGATGCAGGCGGCATATTGCGGGGTGTAGCGCGCAACGAACATGCCCCACAAAAGAACCGTAAACGGCACCAGAAAGAAGGCGGAGGTGATGGCCACCTGGCGCATCTGCGGCTGGTCTTCCCGGTCGATGCCGGCAAGGTCATACCGCTTTGCGTAGGCATTGATGCCCACCCAGACCGCAAAGAAATAGAGGATTGCGGGCAGCAGTGCCGCTGCCATGATCTGGGTATAGGGCACCCGCGTGAGTTCCACCATGACGAAGGCCCCTGCCCCCATCAGAGGTGGCATGATCTGGCCACCGGAAGAGGCCACGGCCTCGACGGCTGCCGCCAGTTTCTTCGGATAGCCGAGCCGCGTCATGGCCGGCAGGGTGATTGCGCCCGTGGAGGCCACATTGGCGGACGCCGACCCTGAAATGGACCCGAACAACGCGGAGGACAGCACGGACACCTTGGCCGCGCCGCCTTTCAACCGCCCGGCCGCGGCAGCGGCGACATTCATGAACCCCTGCCCGGCTTCCCCGGCATTGAGAACGGCACCGAAGATCACGAAAATGGCGACCACGCCCACAGAGACACCGGTCAGGCTTCCCCAGACACCGCCTTCGGCAATCGTCAGCGTGCCGAGAAAACTGGCAAGCGGTGTGCCGGAATGGCCGAACTCGCCCGGAATGTACTGACCGAACATGCCATAGGCCAGAGCCAGCGCCGCCACCACAGGCAAGGGCCAGCCGATTGCGCGGCGCGCACCTTCAAGCACAACAAGCAGCAGAATGCCCGCCAGCCAGAACTGAAAGTCGCCTTCCAGAAAGCCGTATTGATCGGAGAGCGCGGACTGATTTGCCGCGATCCAAAGGCAGACAGCCACCCCCGCAACGCACAGGACTGCACCGCTGGCACGCGTGATGAAGCCGCCTTTGGCAAAGATGAAGATCCACGGCAGGGCGAACGCAAGATGAAGCGGGCGGCTGACGAGGTTCGGCACCAGGCCGGAAAAGATCAGCCCGAGATGAAAGACCACAAGCGCCGCTGCAAGAAGAAGCATGGCCATTCGCTGGAAGGGCGATGTCTCGATATCACCACTGATCATGGGCAGGTATTCTATCTGTCTCTGCAGCCGCTCGGCCGATGGGTGCACGAGCCGCTTGCACGGTTTCAATCTGTCGGAGAGGCACCTGCCCCCGGCTGGAACAAGTGACCTTTGAAAGGTCCAGGCAACGCCCGGCGCACACTCTCGCCGGGCCGATGCCTTGCGACACGAACAGCAAGGGGCGCCACTTTCCGGCAGATCCTGCCATGGCGCCCCGCACTCGTTCCTGCAACTTATTTCTGGGCGTCGGTCAACTCGATGCCCGCTTCTTCATAGTAGCGCGCGGCGCCCGGATGGATCTTGCCGGTGATGTTGGCCATCAGCGCCTGATCGACACCGTTCCACCACGGAGCCTCTTCTCCCATCTTGGCTTTCTCTTCCCAGAAGGTCTTGGTCAAAGCATAGGCCGTATCGTCGTCCATCGCGGTGGTCGTAAAGGCGACGACCGGCAGCGACGTGGTGGCAATGTCTTCGGCCTGACCGGCATAGGTCCCGGCCGGGATGACCAGCTTGGACCGCTTGGTTTCAGCAATCTGATCGTCGCTGAGCGAAAGCACCGTCACGTCCGTGGAAGCGGCAGCCTCGATGACATTCGGCGCAGGCCAGGAACCGGCGGTTACGAAACCGTCGATCTGACCATTCTTGAGCGCGGCAACGGCGTTGGAAAGTTCGGCGTCGGCTATATTCACCTTGCCGTCCAGACCGAACATCTTGAGATATTTCTCGCCTTCCTTTGCCCCGAAAGAGCCTTTGCCGAGCAGGATCGTCTTGCCTTCCATTCCGGCAAAGTCGGTCACGCCACTGTCGCCCGACATGACGAAATGCATGGTCAGCGAAGGGATCGGGAACAGAGCGCGGATTTCGTCGAATTTCGGATCGCTCTTGCCCTCGAACATGGCCTTGCCGCCCTGGGCAAGGGACACGAGCACAGGCGGCGTCGTGAACACATAGTCTCCACCGCGCGCCTTGGCTTCCATCACGTTCTGAACGGAGCCCTGGCTTTCTTCCACGGTGACAATCATGTCACCGTTGCTGCCGGCCTTGATGGCTTCCGCGATCTGGACGCCCATCTGGTAATAGGAGGATCCGGTTTTCGCGGACTTGTAGGTGATCCGCGTTTCGGCGTGGGCCTGGAATGTGCCAAACGCGAGGGTCAGGCCAAAGGCAAGTTTCAAAAGTCTGTGTGTCATGAGCGTCTCCCGAATTTTTCAGGCAGACTATTGTGTGATCCGCACCGTGGCAACGCGTTTCACATCATCTGGGTACGCCTCACTACGAAAGTTCGGCACTCTGCACGCTAGGCGCGCAAGCTGGAAATCCACGCCCGACGGGTCAAATAAAAACCGCCGGCTGATCCCAGCCGGCGGCTTTGAAATCTGCTGAAAACAGGAAACGATCAGCGGTTTTCTTCGGTTTCCTCGGTTTCGCCGTTTCCGTCGTCTTCCTCGCCTTCGTCCTGAGCTTCGCTTTTCAGCGAGTTCAGTTTGGCGAACACGGCGTCGGCATCGATTTCTTCTTCTTCCTCACGCTGGATCGGCTTGGAAGCATCAAGCGCGAAAGCGGCCGCAATAGCGTCTTCGCTGGTGCTGTCGTCGACGGACATCAGGGTCTCGTTAGCTTCGCCGGCAGCCGGCAACGGAGCGTTCTTCGCCGCCTTTTCGACTTCCATGTCCAGCTCAAGCTGGCTGCACAGACCCAGGGTGACCGGGTCGGACGGCGTCAGGTTGGCGGAGTTCCAGTGGGTCCGGTCGCGGATTGCGGCAATGGTCGGCTTGGTGGTGCCGACAAGACGCATGATCTGCGCGTCCTTCAGTTCCGGGTGGTTGCGCACCAGCCACAGAATCGCATTCGGACGGTCCTGACGACGGGACACAGGCGTATAACGCGGTCCCTTGCGCTTGGATTCCGGCACAACAACCTTCGACCCCTGCAGCTTCAGCTGATAGTTCGGGTCTCGCTGAGCCTTTTCGACTTCTTCACGGGAAAGCTGGCCGGTCAGGATCGGGTCAAGGCCCTTGATGCCTTGCGCGGCTTCGCCATCGGCAATGGCCTTCACTTCAAGCGGATGCAGTTTGCAGAAGGAGGCGATCTGAGTGAAACTCAGCGCGGTGTTGTCCACGAGCCAGACGGCGGTTGCCTTCGGCATAAGCGGCGTGTTCGCCATCAGATAAATTCCTCTCGTCTGCTCCCTCGCCTGGCAGGGCGAAAAAGCGGTGTTCCTTGATCAATTTCCTGGAAAGTGGCGGGAATATATGTCGAAACACACGGAAACGCAAATACTCGCGCAACAATCGCATCCACAGGGGTATCCCTGCGGCATCAGACATCTACCGTCAGGACGATTTTACCAATATGGCCAGAGCCTTCCATGCGCCGATGGGCTTCCGCAGCCTCGGTCAACGGATAGGTGGAATCCATCACCGGGGCGACTTTGCCCGATTCGAGAAGAGGCAGGACCTTCTCCGTCAGGCTTTCCGCGATCGCTGTCTTGAAGGCATCGCTGCGCGGGCGCAAGGTCGATCCGGTATGGATGAGGCGCTTGACCATCAGCCGGGAGAAATTGACGTTCTCCCCAATGCCGTTCAGCGTTGCAATCTGGCAGATACGCCCTTCGACGGCCGCCGCCTTCCAGTTCCGCTCGACATAATCTCCGCCGACCATATCCAGGATGACGTTGATGCCTTCCCCACCGGTGATCTCGTGAATTTCCTCTTCGAACTTTGCCTCACGATAGTTGATGGCATGGTCCGCACCCAGCTTTCGCGCCGCCTCGGCCTTTTCAGCTGAGCCAACGGTGGTAAACACCTCCGCGCCGAAAGCCTTTGCAAGCTGGATCGCCGTCGTGCCAATACCAGACGTGCCGCCATGCACCAGGAAGCGCTCGCCGCTCGTCAGGCCGCAGCGGTCGAATACATTGGTCCAGACGGTGAAAAAGGTTTCCGGAACGGCTGCCGCCTCCACCATGGAGAGCCCCTTGGGAACCGGCAGGGCATGACCTTCCGGAGCCTTGCAGTAAGTCGCATAACCGCCACCGGGCGTCAGCGCCATCACCTTGTCGCCGATCTTGTGACGCACGGCCCCCTCTCCAAGAGCGACCACTTCGCCCGAAACCTCGAGCCCCGGAAGGTCGGATGCCCCCTTGGGCGGCGGATAGGCACCCTTGCGCTGCAGGACATCCGGACGGTTGACGCCGGCAGCTGCCACCTTGATCAGGATCTCCCCCTGTCCCAATTCGGGAATGGGACGCTCTTCAGCACGCAGAACGTCCGGCTCCCCCGGCTCTGAAATGGCAACCGCGGTCATACGATCCGGCAGATTCTGCATGGGGAGGTTTCCTTTTTGGTTCATATTGGGACTGGCTGGGCCAATTGTGACCAGCATATGGTAAACTCGGTGTCAGTCTATTTGCA
Organism: Stappia sp. BW2; assembly: GCF_008107695.1. Classification (GTDB taxonomy): domain Bacteria; phylum Pseudomonadota; class Alphaproteobacteria; order Rhizobiales; family Stappiaceae; genus Roseibium. The sequence continues at coordinate 280,612 of NZ_VIRG01000053.1, forward strand.
GGAAAACGGCCCGGAGTGGCAACCGCCCGATCGCACTGAAAAACATGGCAGGAAACGCGGCCAGCCCTTTCCTGGCGCCGCAATGGAGCAAACCGATGAGCCTTTTTGACGAAGATGTCCCCAAAAAATCCACTCCCGGCACCGTTGCCGTAGGGGAAGACCTGTCGCGTCTTTCAGAGGTGGAACTTGAAGAACGGATCGATGCTTTGAAGGCTGAAATTAACCGTACCCAGAAGGAGCTTGAGCAACGCGGCACTATTCGCGATGCCGCCAACTCAATCTTCCAGAAGTGACCCTGTAAATTATTACAGTTCTTGAGCTTATGCTCTTTTTTGGCGCGCACTTACAGTAAAGCAGGTAGGTAAAAATTTACTCGTTTACCTGTTATTAATCTTTCCAAATTATAAACATAGCTATCCAGTCATCTGGATGTGAGTGGCTCCTGTCCACTCTGTTTGACGCCTCCCTGTTAAAGACTTCAGAGCCGCAACACAGCGGCTCTTTTTTTTGCCGCCGCCTCATAGTATCTTGTCAATGTTCTGGTTAATGGCCGTTTATTTTTCTGATTGGCACGCGCTTTGCTGGATACAGGCCATAAAGACCTGCATCGTTTCAAAAAGGAACATCTGAAAAGGGATGTCATATCCCGGGACAGACCAGGAAGAGATGCCAGGATAACCGGAAGAGTAATTGAGGCTTAGCAATCCTATGACGGACGACATCAAGAAAGCCGGTGAAACAGGCAGCGCAGTTCATATCGCACATCATCTTGCGAGCTCCGACAGTTTCCAGAACCTGTTTCAGGAAGGCATGTCGCTGGTCGAGGAAACCGCGATGTACCTGGACGGTAGCGGCCGCGAAGAAGCCAAGCAGCTTCCCCGCCCAGCGTCCCTGGCCTATGCGACTGAATCCATGCGCCTGACCACCCGGCTTATGCAGCTTGCCTCCTGGCTGCTGTTGCAGCGTGCGGTCAATGAAGGCGAAATGTCCCGCGAGCAGGCCGGCAGCGAGAAGAACAAGGTTCGTCTCGACAAGCTGTCCACCGCCGCAGGCGGCCCGACCTGGAACGATCTGCCGGAAACGCTGCGTGAACTGGTCGAGCGCTCATCCCGCCTGCAGGAACGCGTCGTGCATCTCGACAAGATGCTCTACCGCAAGGAAGCCGAGCAGGTCGAAGAAGCCACCAACGACAATCCGGTCGCTTCCCAGATCGACAAGCTGCACGCCGCATTCGGCAAGTTCGCCTGAAGCCGCTAAAACACTTTCAAATCCGGAAAGCCGCCGCAGGGCGGCTTTTTTGTTTTGAGTGAGAGCCTGCGCCGGGTGCCGGTGCAGCCCCGGGGCATCACCCAGGATAGGCAAAGCGCAGATCCTGGGCCTATTCACCGCGCCGCTCGCCGGAGCAGGCAACGCTATCCTTCCCGCGAACGTCCATCCAGTCCGGAGCTCTGGCCAGCTCTCTGAAAACGAGTAGCCCCCGGGGTCTCGCGGTGCTCGCCCTCGGAGCCCCCGTCGTGAACTTGCTGTACGTTCTGCAGTCGCTCCAAACACAAAAAACCCGGCCACTGGCCGGGTTTTTCGTTTGAAGCTGTCGTGGCTGAGGCTTAGGAGCCCAGGAAACCAGCGAACTTGTTCTTGAAGCGAGACACGCGGCCGCCACGGTCCATCAGCTGACGGTCGCCGCCGGTCCATGCCGGGTGAGACGTCGGGTCGATGTCGAGCGTCAGTGTGTCGCCTTCCGCACCATAGGTGGAGCGGGTGGTGTATTCGGTGCCATCGGTCATGACGACCTTGATGGTGTGGTAGTCGGGATGAATATCCGCTTTCATGGCCGGTCCTTTCAAGCGCCCTGCGACAACCTTCAGGGAAAGCCGCCAAGCAAACGCAAAACGAAGTGAGGGGCCGCCGATCCGGTTGCGGACGCCGCCCTCAGAAACATGAGGCGGGGATATACCTCATGGCGGGGGTCAAGACAAGGGGCAAATTCCCGCAATTTCCCGCTCTGTCCAGCAAAGGATTTCCGCCCCTTGCAGTCCTGCCCTGCTTTCGTCCGACAAAGGTGTTTCAAAGCCCTTCAACAGCTTTGTCCAAAGTCATTGTCCGCCGGGCGGAACATGTTAAGACGGGGGGAAAGAACAAGGAGACCCCAGTGGCCGACGCCCCTGCCAATGAAACCCAGTCCCCATCCGGAAAATCCCGCAGATCGCTTCGCCCGCTCACCCGCCTGCTGCCCTATCTCTTCCGATACAAGGGCATGGTCGCGGCAGCGATTGCAGCTCTGTTCTCCGCAGCGGTCATCACGCTGATTCTGCCAGCGGCCGTCCGCCGGATGATCGACTTCGGTTTCGGTGCCGACGATCCCGCGCTGGTCAATTCCTATTTTGCCGTTCTGATCGGCGTGGTCTGTGCGCTCGCAACGGCCAGTTCCGTCCGCTATTTCCTGGTTATGTGGATTGGCGAACGTGTCGTGACCGATGTGCGCGCCGACGTTTTTTCCCACATGACCCGGCTCAGCCCGGTTTTTTACGACAGCGCCAAATCAGGCGAAATCCTTTCGCGCCTGACAGCCGACACCACCCAGATCAAGGCTGCCTTCGGCTCCAGCGCATCACTCGCCATGCGCAACCTGATCATGTTCCTGGGCGCTGCAGTGATGATGGTGGTCACCAGTCCACGTCTGTCCGTCATCGTGCTGGCGGCAATTCCGGTCATTCTCGTTCCCATCCTCGGCTTTGGCCGTCAAGTGCGCAAACGCTCCCGCTTCGCCCAGGATACGCTGGCTGACGCGTCAGCCTATGCCAGCGAGATGCTGGGCTCTGTCCGCACCTTGCAGGCCTTCACCCATGAAAGCCTCAGTGCAGGCCGCTACTCGGACGCAGTCAACCAGGCCTTCCAGGCTGCCCGTCAGGCAATCGTCGCCCGCGCTGCGCTTACCGGCTTTGCCATCATGGTGATTGGAGCCAGCATTGTCGCCGTTCTGTGGATCGGTGCGAGCGATGTCTTCGCCGGCAGGATCACCGGCGGTGAACTCAGCCAGTTCCTGCTCTATTCCATTCTGGCTGCCGGGTCCCTGGCAGCCCTTTCAGAGGTCTGGGGCGAACTATCGCAGGCGGCCGGCGCGGCCGAACGCCTGTCGGAGCTTCTGGAAATCGAGCCAGAAATTGCTGCGCCCGCGAACCCCGTCCAACTGCCCGCGACACCGCGCGGCGAGATCGTCTTTGAGGACGTGTCCTTCGCCTATCGCAACGCGGAAAAGATGCCTGTCGTTCGCGACCTCAGCCTCACTGTTTCACCGGGTGAGACCGTCGCAGTTGTCGGGCCGTCCGGCGCAGGCAAGTCGACCCTGTTCAGCCTGTTGATGCGGTTCTACGATCCGGTTTCGGGTGTCATCCGCCTCAACAGCGCTGCCTTGCCCGACCTAGATCCGGAAGACCTGCGCCGCCATATCGCACTGGTGCCTCAGGACACGGCCATCTTTGGCGCCAGCATTGCGGAAAACATCGCCTACGGGCGGCCCGAGGCCAGCCGCGACGATGTGATCGCGGCAGCGGAAGCCGCACTGGCCGCGCCCTTCATCGAAAAGATGACGGATGGTTACGACACGATGGTCGGCGAGCGCGGCATCACCCTGTCCGGTGGCCAGCGCCAACGCATAGCCATCGCCCGCGCCGTCCTGAAGCATGCCCCTGTACTGCTGCTCGACGAAGCGACCAGCGCTCTGGACGCGGAAAGCGAAAACCTGGTTCAGCAAGCCCTCGACCGGCTGATGGAAAACCGGACCACGCTGGTGATCGCCCACCGGCTGGCAACGGTCCTCAAGGCAGACCGGATCGTTGTGATGGAAAACGGCCGGATCGTCGAAACCGGGACGCACAGCGAACTGACGGCGGCCGGAGGCCTCTATGCCAAGCTTGCCCGGCTGCAGTTTGGCGCCGAGCTGGATGCGGAAAACGCATAGCCCTTCAAACGTAAAAAGGGCGGCATGATCGCCGCCCTGTCTCAATCACGAAATTCGATCTCGATCACGCGTCGTCGGGAACCGCAACCGTGTAGTTGAGCGGCATACGGCCACCGTCGGCGAAGATGGTCTGGCCGGTGACGTAACTTGCATCGCTGGAGGCCAGGAAGGCCGCAACGCTTGCAATTTCGGACGGTTCGCCAACACGCAGCATCGGCGTCCGCGACAGGATGCGGTTCTTGGCAGCCGGATCGCTGTTCACCGACGCCAGCATCTCGGTCATGATCGAGCCCGGCCCGATGGCGTTGACGCGGATGCCGTATTGGGCGAGCGACAGGGCCGTCGTCTTGGTCAACTGCGACATGCCACCCTTGGAAACGCAATAGGGGATCTGATTCGGGATTGCGAGCACCGAATTGACCGACGACATGTTGACGATACAGCCCGGCTCACCGCCGTTCTGCACCTTTTCAACCATGTGGCGGGCAACGGCCTGCGAGCACAGGAAAGCCCCTTTCAGGTTGATCGAAAGGACGCGCTCGAAATCCTCTTCTTCCAGGTCGAGGAAATCCGCTCCGACCACGATGCCGGCATTGTTGACCAGCACATCGATATCGCCATAGGCATTCAGAGTCTCGGCAACCAGATTGCGGACATCCAGACGTTCGGCGACGTTGCAATGGATATACATCGCCTCGCCTAGCGATTTCAGATCTTCTGCCGCAGCTTCACCTGTCTCGTCATCCACATCGGCTATCACGACTTTCGCGCCATCGGCGACAAAGCGCTTGGCAACTGCAAATCCGATCCCCCGGGCTGCCCCGGTGATGATGGCGACCTTATTTTCCAAAGACACGGAAACCTCACGGCTGCTTGAGTTTAAATCTGACACGCAAAAAAACGCGGGCCGCTTCGCGGCGGCCCGACCTTAAGTGTCAAAAACGGCTATGTCGATGGCCGTTCTCGTCCTCCAGCTGCGTCACCTGGTCAATTCAAACGGAAATTCCGTGTGTTTTGAGCGCTTCGGTGATCTCGTCCAGAATGGCCGGATCGTCGATCGTCGCCGGCATTTTCCAGGTTTCGCCATCGGCAATCTGCCGCATCGTGCCACGCAGGATCTTGCCGGAGCGCGTTTTTGGCAGCCGGTCGACCGTGATTGCGATCTTGAAGGCCGCCACCGGGCCGATCTTTTCACGCACCAGCTTCACGAGTTCCTTCTCGATCTCCTCATGGGTCCGGTCGACACCGGCCTTCAGCACCACGAAGCCGCAGGGAAGCTGCCCTTTCAGCTTGTCCGCGATGCCGATGACGGCGCATTCGGCAACATCGGGGTGCGTTGCCAGCACCTCTTCCATCCCCCCTGTCGACAGACGGTGACCGGCGACGTTGATGATGTCGTCCGTCCGCGCCATGATCGACAGATAGCCGTCATCGTCGATTATGCCCGCGTCCGCGGTCTTGTAGTAGCCGGGGAACTCGGCGAGATAGGCATCGAAGAACCGCTTGTCGGCGTTCCAGAGCGTCGGCAAGGCCCCAGGCGGCAACGGCAACTGCACAACGATGTTACCGAGCGTATTTGCCCCCAGCGGATGGCCAGCATCGTCAAGCACCTGAACGTCGTAACCGGGCATGGGCACGGTCGGCGACCCCGGCTTGACCGGCAACTGGCCGAGGCCCACAGGGTTGCCGACGATGCACCAGCCGGTTTCCGTCTGCCACCAGTGATCGATCACCGGCACCCGCAACTGGTCGATGGCCCAGTTGACCGTTTCCGGGTCCGCACGCTCACCGGCAAGAAACAGCGACCGGAACTGCGACAGATCGTATTGTTGAATGAACGTGCCGTTCGGATCTTCCTTGCGAATCGCCCTGAAGGCAGTTGGCGCCGTGAACAGTGACACGACGTTGTGGTCGGAAATGACCCGCCAGAACGTGCCCGCGTCCGGCGTCCCCACCGGCTTGCCTTCGAAGACGATGGTGGTGCAGCCGTGCAGCAGCGGCGCATAACAGATGTAGGAATGACCGACGACCCAGCCGACGTCGGACGCCGCCCAGAACACTTCACCCGGCTGAATGTCGTAAAGGTTCTTCATCGACCACTTCAGCGCCACCATGTGGCCGCCGTTGTCGCGCACGACGCCCTTCGGCTGGCCGGTCGTACCGGAAGTGTAAAGGATATAGAGCGGGTCGGTTGCCTTGACCGGAACCGGCGCGATCCTGCGCCCCGCCGCGATGGCTTCCGCCTGAAGCGCGCCGAGGTCGTGGTCCCTCCCCGGATTGACATCGGCTGCCAGTTCCTCACGCTGGAAAACGAAACAGCTTTCCGGCTTGTGTCCGGCAATATCGATGGCCTGATCGATCAGCGGCTTGTAGGCAATCACCCTGCCCGGCTCGAGGCCGCAGGACGCTGCGATGATCGCCTTCGGGGTCGCATCGTCGATCCGTGTTGCCAATTCGTTGGCGGCAAACCCGCCGAAGACGACGGAATGGATGACACCGAGACGTGCGCAGGCCAGCATCGCCATCACCGCCTGGGGGATCATCGGCATATAGATGATGGCCCGATCACCCTTGACGAGTCCGCGGTCGGCCAGCACGCAGGCCATGGCTTCCACTTCCTCCAGCAGCTCTGCATAGGTGTAGGAGGCCGTGCGGCCGGTAATCGGGCTGTCGTAGACAAGCGCCGGCTGGCCGGGACGGCCGCGCTCCACATGCCTGTCCAGGCAATTGTAGCAGGTGTTGCACTCCCAGTCCGGATACCAGCGGCCATATTGCCCCTGATCCGGATCGAACACCTTCTCCCCCGTCGAGACCCAGTCGATTTCCTCTGCGGCGTCCTTCCAGAACCCGAGCGGGTCCTGTTTCCAGCCCTGGTAGATCTCTTGATACCGGCTTGCCATGACAATGTCCTCCCAAACACAGGCCGGAAACACAGCTCCAGCTTTTGTGGTCTAGAGTGCTGTATGGGAACCTGAAATTGCAAGCCTCCGCTTATAGGCAATTCGACTGTCGGGACTTTACGTAGGCACTCTGGCATGATTGTCTGCCGGTCCTGTCTCTTCTATTCCTCGCGTTTCTCGGCACATGATTCCCATTTCAGATCCCTGGTTCTATGCGGCCGCCATTCCATCGGTCTTTCTGGTCGGTCTGTCCAAGGGCGGGTTCGGCGGGACTTTCGCCATGCTTGGCGTGCCGATCATGGCGCTGGTCATTTCCCCGCTTCAGGCGGCCGGCATCATGTTGCCGATCCTGATCGTCATGGACGTTGTCGCGCTCATCGCCTATCGCGGCCGGGCGGACTGGAAAAGCCTGACCATCCTGCTGCCCGCCGCCGCGATTGGTATCGGCATCGGCTGGGCCACCGCAGCTTATGTGAACGACGCCTTCGTCATCTTCCTGATCGGCATCATGTCGCTGGCCTTCGTCGCCGACTATCTTTTCAAGCAGCGCAAGGCCACCACTGCCAGTGGCCACAACCTGCCCAAAGGCACGTTCTGGGGTGCGATAGCCGGGTTCACCAGCTTCATCAGCCACACTGGCGGCCCACCCTTTCAGATGTATATGCTGCCTCTGCGTTTGGCGCCGCTGATGTTCGCCGGAACGGCGGTCATCTTTTTCGCCGCCGTAAACGCCATCAAGCTGGTGCCCTATTTCCTGCTGGGACAATTCGACGCCACCAACCTGTCGACCTCCGTCATGCTGTTTCCCGTGGCCCTGGTGGCAACCCTTGTCGGGGTTTGGCTGGTGCGCGTCGTCAAGGCGGAAATGTTCTACGCCGTCATCTATATCTTCATGGGCCTGATCGGTGCCAAGCTGACCTATGACGGACTGATGGGCCTGCTTGCCTGAGCAAGCGGACACAGCGGATCGTCAAAGGGGATAGCCCTGCCAATGATCGATTGCGCGGCAAACCGTTTCCGGTTTTGATACGGCGAAAATCAACTGGCTGCCGAGCCTTGCATACGCGGCGAAGGAGCGGTTGATCGGTCTCAGGACGTTTTCAGCATCCCGCGCCCCATGTGCCGGCAGGATGCTTCAGGGAGGATGGTCATGGATGCCAGCGTCAACCCCTTCACCCAGGGTCTCGACAAGAACACCGCCAATTACGCACCGCTCAGCCCGTTGAGCTTTCTGGCACGGGCGGCAGATGTCTTTCCCGATACGATTGCAATCGTCCACGGCCGTCAGCGGACCGACTACCAGACGTTTTATCGGCGTGCGCGTCAGCTTGGCTCTGCCTTGACACGGCTTGGCATCGGCAAGAACGATACGGTCAGCGTCATGCTGTCCAACGTGCCACCCATGTTGGAAGCCCACTACGGGGTACCGATGGCGGGCGCCGTGCTGCATTCCATGAACACGCGTCTGGACGCGGCAATCATCGCCTTCCAGCTCGATCATGCCGATTGCAAGGTGCTGATCACCGACCGCGAATATGCGCCGGTCGTCAAGGAAGCCCTGTCGATCGCAACGGTGACCCCGACCGTGATCGACTTTTCCGACACGCAGTTCCCGCAGGACGGCGAACGGCTCGGCAACCTCGACTACGAGGAATTTCTGCAATCAGGCGATCCGGAGTTCGACTGGTCGCTGCCCGATGACGAATGGGATGCGATCGCGCTCAACTACACCTCCGGCACAACGGGCAATCCCAAGGGCGTGGTCTATCACCACCGCGGCGCTTATCTGCTGGCCCAAGCAAATGTCATCACGGCCTCGATGGCCAAGCACCCGGTCTATCTGTGGACATTGCCGATGTTCCACTGCAACGGCTGGTGCTTTCCCTGGTCGCTGTCGCTTGTTGCCGGCACGCATGTGTGCTTGCGCTGGGTCCGGCCGCAAACCATGTGGGAACTGATCGCCGAGGAAGGCGTCACCCATCTGTGCGGCGCGCCGATCATCATGTCGACGCTCCTCAACGCGGCCCCTGAGCACAAGCGCGACCTGGACCGCGAAGTGGAATTCTTCACGGCAGCCGCCCCGCCGCCGGAAAGCGTGCTGGCCGCCATGAAAACCGCCGGCTTCAACGTCACCCATCTTTACGGCCTCACCGAAGTCTACGGCCCGGCGGTCGTCAATGACTGGAAGCGAGAGTGGAACGATCTGCCGTTGGACGAACAGGCGCAGAAAAAGGCGCGTCAGGGTGTGCGCTATGTCGCGCTGGAGGGTCTGACGGTGCTCGATCCGGAAACGCTGGCACCTGTGCCCGCCGATGGCGAAACACTTGGCGAGGTCATGTTCCGTGGCAATGTCGTCATGAAGGGGTACCTGAAAAACCCGGAAGCCACCGAAAAGGCCTTCGAGGGCGGCTGGTTCCATTCAGGAGACCTCGGCGTGCTGCATCCAGACGGCTATGTCCAGTTGAAGGACCGCTCCAAGGACATCATCATCTCCGGCGGTGAAAACATCTCGTCCATTGAAGTGGAAGAAGTGCTCTACAAGCACGGCGACGTGCAGGCAGTCGCAGTGGTCGCCAAACCGGATGAAAAATGGGGCGAGACCCCTTGCGCCTTCGTCGAGCTCAAGGACGGCGCAACCGTGAGCGAAGCCGATCTGATTGCCTTCTGCAGACAGCATCTTGCCGGTTTCAAGGCACCGAGAACCCTCGTCTTCTGTGAACTGCCCAAGACCTCGACGGGAAAGATCCAGAAATTCGCGCTGCGGGATCAGGCAAAAGCACTTTAAGGGGACGAAAACAAAAACGCCGCGCGGTGCGCGGCGTTTACATTCAGGACGACGCCCCTCTAATGGAGCGTTTCATTTTCCCGTATTCGCGTAATCTCATCCTTGATCTTGAGCTTTTGACGTTTCATGTCAGCCAATTGCAGAGAGTCTGTACTCGGACGTATCTGAGCGTCTTCAATCTTGCGTTCCATTTCCGCGTGACGGCGCTCAAGTTCTGCGAGATGCGACTGCATTGACATGGATGTCCTCCTGTCTGTTGGCTCAACATTTTCATCGTGCCACAGGAATTCCGGCGTTGTCGATTGCTGATTACGCATACCTTGAGCGTTTCGCCGTCAAATAATGCATTCTCGCAGGTATCCTTACGAAACCCTAAAGATGCCCCACCGATTAAGTCCCCGAAAACTCACGAAAATTGCCCTTGAAAGATTTGCCAATTCACAAGTTTTCAACATACGAAATCGTGACCGTCCCGCCCTGTTCGCTTTGCGAATGCACCCGATTTTTGAAAACCGGCTCCTGGCGGAGCAAAGATGATAGCTTGCCCGTGATCGGCAAAATGGATTAGGACTTATCTCCTGTTTAGGGGACATAGATGGCGCAGATGGATAGTGATGCGTTGCGTTTGCAACTGGCGCAGCTTCGCCAGGAACACAGAGATCTTGACGCGGCCGTAGAGGCACTTGCCTCAACTTCGAACCAAGATGCCTTGCAACTGCAGCGGCTGAAAAAGAAGAAACTGATGATCAAGGACCGGATCACAGCGCTGGAGGACCAGCTCTTTCCCGACATCATCGCCTGACCCTTTTCCGCCACGGGAGCTCCCACATAGGCGGCACGTTCCCTGAAAGTGAATTTCCGGCCCGGTCGTAGCGGATTCGCGCTTGCGATGCGCGGCTTGCTGCCTATACTCCGCGGCTCTTCTGAGCCTGCCGGAAACTGGAGCACTTTATGGCAAAAGCGGATGTCGCCATCATCATGGGCAGTCAATCGGACTGGCCGACTATGAAACACGCCGCCGACACGCTGGACCAACTGGGCGTCAGCTACGAGGCACGCATCGTCTCCGCGCACCGCACACCGGACAGGATGTACGACTTCGCCAAGAGCGCGAAGGCCGAAGGCTTCAAGATCATCATCGCAGGCGCAGGTGGCGCCGCCCATCTTCCGGGTATGACCGCCGCGCTCACACCGCTTCCCGTCTTTGGCGTGCCGGTTGAAAGCAAGGCGCTTTCTGGCGAGGACAGCCTGTTGTCCATCGTGCAGATGCCCGCTGGCATTCCGGTGGGCACGCTGGCCATCGGCAAGGCCGGTGCGACCAACGCTGCGCTTCTGGCTGCTGCCGTTCTGGCGCTGCACGATCCTGCAATCGATGCCGCGCTCACCGCGTTCCGCGCCGAACGCACTGCCGCCGTCGCCGAAACACCATCCAACGACTGACTTAGCCCTTCTGGCAGGATCCACATCATGAGCGCCAAAACCCGTTTGAGCCCCGGCGACACCATCGGCATTCTTGGTGGAGGCCAGCTCGGCCGGATGCTGGCGCAATCAGCTGCCAGCCTCGGTCTGAAGACACATATTTTCTGTCCGGACCCGAACAGTCCCGCCTTCGACGTCAGTGCCGCCTATACGGTTGCCGCCTATGAGGACATCGCCGCGCTAGACCTCTTCGCTTCCTCCGTCGCCGCGGTGACCTATGAATTCGAGAATGTGCCGGGGGCGACCGCGGCCCATCTGGATGCCAGGGTTCCGGTGCGCCCAGGCGTTCGCGCGCTGGAAGTATCCCAGGACCGACTGTTCGAAAAAGAATTTCTGTCCGGCACCGGTGTCGCCATTGCCGACTTTGCCGACATCGCCTCGCAGCAGGATCTAGACGAGGCCGTTGCCCGCTTCGGCGGCAAGGGCGTTCTGAAGACCCGCCGCTTCGGCTATGACGGCAAGGGCCAGCAGATGATCCGCAAGCCCGAGGATGCCGAAGGCGCCTTTGAAAAACTCGGCTCGGTGCCGATGGTGCTGGAAGCGCTGATCCCGTTCGAATGTGAAGTCTCGGTGATCGTCGCCCGCGACCTGGACGGAACCATTGCCTGTTATGACGTAGCGCGGAACCACCACGAGAATCACATCCTGAAAACCTCGACCGTTCCGGCAGGCGTTTCCGGGCAAACGATGGATGCCGCCCGCGAAATGGCCGGGCAGATCGTCGCCGGCCTAGAGTATGTCGGTGTCATGGGCGTTGAAATGTTTCTGGTCCGCGAGGGCGCTGGCGAAAGGCTGCTGGTCAACGAGATCGCACCGCGTGTGCACAACTCCGGCCACTGGACACAGGACGCCTGCCTGACGTCGCAATTCGACCAGCACATCCGCGCCGTGGCCGGCTGGCCTCTGGGCTCCGCCGAGCGGCATTCGGATGCGGTCATGGAAAACCTCATCGGCTTCGACGCCGATACCTGGCAGGATGTCCTGATCGAGCCTGCTGCCCGTCTGCATGTTTATGGCAAGGCCGAAACCCGGGAAGGCCGCAAGATGGGCCACGTCAACCGGATTTCCGGAAAGTCCTGACCTGGATCAGCCGATAGATGTTTGAAAAGCCCCGGCCTTGAGCCGGGGCTTTTTGTTGTGGCGCCGCGCCGCCGCCTAAGCGGCACGCCTCAGCCCGGCACGAGGCCCAGCTTCTCCCGCCGGGCAAAGCGCAGGTTCGCCAGCACCGCAACGGACGCAAGACCGCCAGCCAACCCGCACCAGACGCCCACTCCGCCCCACTCGGCTACAAACCCCAGTCCAAGCGACAGGCTGATGCCGACGACCCAATAACCGAACAGGGCATAGAACAGCGGGATTGTCGTGTCCCCCAGGCCGCGCAGATTGTTGACGCCGATAATCTGGCCACCGTCTGCAAGCTGGAACAGCGCCGCCACCATCAGGAACGAAACCCCATAGGTCATGACTTCCCTGGCTTCCGGATCGCTCAGGTCGAGATACGCGCCCACAAGCTGCTCCGGGATCGTCCAGAACAGGATGGCGAAGAAGCCCATGAACAGCATGGTCACGGCCAGCGCCGTCCAGCCGGCGCGGCCAACCCCCTTGTGATCGTCCCGGCCGGAGGCAAGGCTGACGCGGGTCATGGCGGCCACGGACAGCCCGACAGGCACCATGAACGTGATGGACGCGATCTGCAGCGCAATGCCGTGTCCGGCAAGCGGCAATGTGCCCAGCCAGCCGATCATCACCGATGAGGCGGTGAAAAGAGATCCTTCGGCAATGATGGTCAGCGCAATCGGTGTGCCCAGCCGGACGATCTGGAAAAAGACCGGCCAGTCCGACCGCCATATCCGGCCAAGTATGTTGTAGCGCCGCAGTTTGGGATGCAGCATGGCGTAAGCCAGCAGGAACAGGAATGTCGTGGCCGAGCTCAAGACGGACGCAATCCCCGCTCCCACCAGCTCCAGACGCGGAAAGCCCCACTCGCCGAAGATCAGCACATAATCCAGAAAAGCGTTTGCAACAGCGCCTGCAATGGTCGCCCAGAGCACGACCTGCGTGCGTTCCATAACCGTCAGAAAGCCGCGGACGGCCATGATCAGCAACGCCGGCAGCATCGTCCATTGCAGGAAGGCCATATAGATACCGGCAAGCCTGGCAAGCTCCGGCTCCTGCCCGAGCAGCAGAAGTATCGGCTCGATAAACAGAAGAACGCCCCAGACAGGGATGCAGAACAGGACCGAAATCCAGAACCCCATGCGTACGGCACGGCGCAGGTCACGCGGTTTGCGCTGACCACGGGCACGGGCGGCAAGCGGGATCACAGCCTGCAGCAAGCCCATGCCGAAGAACCAGACCAGCATGTAGAAATTGAACGCCAGCACGGAGGCAGCAAGTTCCTGCGCGCCAAGCCGTCCGATCATCAGCACGTCGGTGGTGTTGATGGCCATCTGGGCCAACTGGGCGCCTGCCAACGGCAAACCCAATGTAAGAGTCGGCTGAATGTCGCTCCGCCAAAGGGACTGGCTCTTGTCCGAATCGGGAGCCCTTGACGCGTGCTGCGCCATAGTTTCCTCCAACTATGAGGGCAAGGTCATGCCTTCTTGTACGAGGCTCGATTGACCAGGGTGAGACATCCACCTCTAGTCGTGATACACTACCGTGTCCACACCTGTTCTGAGGGGTGCGGACACTCTCCGGCCTAGCCGCCGGAATCCGATTTTGGCGGGTTTCTTTGCGAAAGCCTGTGGACACGTAGGGTTTGCTCTGGTATTAACCCCGCCAAAGTGAGCGACGCGTCAGCGGCGATAAGGTCTCTGTACACAAGTGGATGCTTGATTGATCGGTACGCCGATGGGCATACGCATGTGTTGTTGAAACCACCGTAAGGTTCGTTGGCGAAGCCTCGCTTCCATCATTGTTCTTCTTGCTGCGGATCCTCTGCAGCGCATCGAAAACGGGAAAAAACGCGTGCAGGTTCTGGTTCGCGACAATAATGTCGATCAAGCGCTTAAGGCGCTCAAGAAAAAGATGCAGCGCGAAGGCATCTTCCGTGAAATGAAACTTCGCGGTCATTTTGAAAAACCGTCTGAAAAGAAGGCGCGTGAAAAGGCTGAAGCAATTCGCCGTGCACGCAAGCTGGCTCGCAAGCGGGCACAGCGTGAAGGCCTGCTTCCGGGCAAGTCCGCTCGCCGCTAAGTTCGGCTTGAGCGTTTCTGGCGGGTTTGGCCGCCAATCTTCTCAAAATTGCCCTAAGGCCGACCGACGTTCCGGTCGGCTTTTGGCGTTTGCGGAGAATGCATCAGGCTCCTCCCAAAGAGTTCCGTGCAGCCATACTCACGCCCTATTGGAGGCAGATGAACGGCATGTCTAATCGTATGACCCTTAGAGATCGTCTGTGCCGCATGCGCAAATTCCTGCCTCATGCAACGTTGATCGGACTGGCCTCCATGCTGGCGGCCTGTAACACGTCGGGTGTCTACAACGACGTGCCGACCAATGCCTCCGCCGGCTCTTCGACCAACATCGCCTCACTGTCAGCGGTGATCGATGCCAATCCGAACGATGCCAGTGCCTACAGCACCCGCGGCATCGCCTACGGCCAGGCCGGCAAACTGGACAGGGCCGTCGAGGATTTCAACAAGGCATTGCAACTGAACCCGCAGTCCTATCAGACCTATGCAAACCGCGGTCTCGTCTATCGCCGCATGGGCCAGGACCAGCAGGCGATTGCCGATTACACCAGCGCCATCAACATCAAGCCGGACTATGACGTGGCTTATGTCGGACGTGGCAACATCTATCGTCAGCAGGGCAACTACAACGCCGCCCTCGCCGACTTCAATTCCGTCATCACCCGTGACAGCAGCGATGCCCGCGCATTCTACAATCGCGGCCTGATCTACCAGGCCCAGAACCAGAATCAGCGCGCGATCGAGGACTTTGCGACCGCCATCGGCCTCAACCCGAAGGCCAGCGCGCCCTATATCGCCCGCGGTATCTCCTACATCGCTGTGAACGACCCGAAAGCCGCCTTCTCGGACCTGTCGATGGCCGTCAATCTCGACCGGGATTCCGCCATTGCCTGGGCAAACCGGGGCCTCGCCCAGGAAATGCTCGACCAGCCGAAAGACGCCCGCCGGAGCTTCACCCGCGCGATCACGCTGGACAATTCCAACAAGATCGCCCGTGAAGGTCTTCGCCGCGTCGGCAACGGCTGATCCGGGCCAGGTACGCCCGAGACTTACACCCGGCTGACGCTCGCAGCTTGATGCGAGCGCATGGTGCGGCAGCACGCACTTCAACGTAAGCGCTTGTTCGTTTCGGTGCTTTCGAGCCGATTCGTTGCTAATCCTCCGTTCCCGACGAAGAAAAGCCAGCTTCGGCCAATGATTTCCAGTCCCCTTCCGGGACCCTTGGCGAGAAACGCTTAGAACGGCACGTCGGAACGGAAACAGACCCGGTCACCATTCGCCGGATGATGCAGTTCCAGAGTTTCTGCATGAAGGGCGAGCCTCGCGGAAGCAGCCAGCGCTGCGCCTTCGGCATAGAACCTGTCCCCGGCAATCGGATGGCCTAGAGCCAGCATGTGGACACGCAACTGATGCGAACGTCCGGTATGCGGGAACAGACGGACCCGTGTCGTCGTCTCATTCCGTTCCAGCACCTGCCACCGCGTCAGCGCGGGCTTGCCGAGTTCCAGACTGACCATCTGCTTGGGCCGGTTCGGCCAGTCACAGATCAGCGGTAAATCGATCTCGCCCTCATTCTCGATCGGGCTTCCCCAGATATCGGCAATGTAGGTTTTGAGCGTCTTGCGCCGTTCGAACTGAAGCCCCAGATGCCGATGCGCCGCCGGGTTTCTCGCCAGAACCATGACACCTGAGGTATCCATGTCGAGCCTGTGCACGATCCGCGCATCCGCGTAGCGTTCCTGCGCGCGGCTTTCGATGCAGTCACTATGCTCGGCCGCCTTGCCGGGCACGCTCAAAAGACCGCTCGGCTTGTCGAGTACGAGAAGATCGTCATCTGCGTGCAGCACCGTCAGAAACGGCTCCAGCGGTGGGGCATAGACAAAGGAGGCTGGCGCGGCTTGGTTCATCGCACTTGAGGTCCAATGACAAAAGGCGCGGATCTGACCGCGCCTTTCCAAAAACAGTTGTGTTCGACAGTGCTTTGCGAACCATTCAGGTCCGGCAATAGCTCAGACGGTCAGGATCGCCAGAATGCCGCTCAGAACGAACACGCCTGCAGGCGGGATCCAGCCGGAGGAGCCCAGCGCCATGCCGACAGCGGTGGCAACAAGGGTTGCAATCAGCATCAACCAGCCGAACACAGCAGCAGCGGTGCCGCCGAACGCGAACATGATGAGGCAGACAACAATGGTCAGGACTGCGATCGTGCCGATCTTGGAGAAGTTGATGAACCCCTCGTAAGTCTGCTCGTGAGCGTCATAGTCCATTGCAGGCGCAGTATCGTCAGACATGAAGTCCCCCAGGAAAATTCTATAGTCGGCAGTCTACATACAATAAAGCTTCCCGGTTCGGCAATGATGGGAAGTGCACAATTCGTCACACAGGTCGCGACTTTTTGACAAGCTTGCTACCGGTGCCCCTGCCGGCAGGACAAACGGGCGGACAATCATGCGGCGTGCGAGGCCCCCGCAAGGCCCGCAGCAGTCAGCACATCGTCCTGCCGCTTGCGCACGGTTGCCGCATCAAAGCCGTCGATCTGTTCGTTGAAGAGCTGGAAGAAATTGAGTTCCGCCCGCAGATGGAGGAAGACACCCCCAAGTCCGATCGCGGCCCTGTCCATGAAGACGAATTCCTGCGGCACCGTGAGCGGGCCCAGTTGCTTCAAGGCGGAATGCACACGGAACGCCTCCTTGCGTCCGTATTCGGCCGCCGAAACGCCATCAGCAATTGACCGGACACGGTCACTGAGCAGCGGCCCATAGATAAACCTCGCCCAGATATTCAGAACCTCGATGACTTCCTTCTTCAGATCCTTGAACCCCCAGCGCTCATAGGCCGCCACAACCCTGTCGTTGTCCTCTTCCAAGAGGCCCCGATAGAGTTCGACAACACCCTCGACGAAGGCTTCGGGGAAAATCCTGATACAGCCGTAATCGAGCAGATTGATTCCCGCCGGAACGCCCTCCTGCTCGAAAACGGTGTAATTGCCCAGGTGTGGATCACCGTGAATAACGCCGAAATGGCTGAACGGGTGCCACCAGGCGTGGAACATGGTTCTGGCAAGCAGATTGCGCTCTTCCTGGCTATGGTCCTTGTAGTCGAGCAGGGGTTTCCCGGTGAGCCACCCCATGGTCAGCAGCCGTTTTGTCGACAGATCCTTGACCACTTCAGGCACGCGGATGCGGTCGAAATCTCCCAGAATTCCCTGGTAGACAGCGATATTCGCCGCTTCCCTGGCATAGTCGAGTTCCTCACGGACCCGGGCGCTGATTTCCTTGGTGATTTCCCGTGTATCGATGGCCGGGCTCATGCGCCGGTGCAGTGAAAACAGCATCTGCAACTGGCTGAGGTCTGCCTCGACCGCCGAGGCCATGTCCGGATACTGCAGCTTGCAGGCCAGAACCCTACCGTCGTGACCGGTGGCCCGGTGCACCTGTCCAAGGGAAGCCGCCGCCGACGGTTCCTTGCCAAATTCGGCAAACCGGTCCTGCCAGTTCGCGCCAAGTTCGGCACGCATCCGGCGTTTGACGAAGGCCCAGCCCATCGGCGGCGCGCTTGCCTGCAACTTGGCAAGCTCGGTGGTGTATTCCGGCGGCAAGGCATCGGGAATTGTCGACAGAAGCTGCGCCACTTTCATCAACGGCCCCTTCAGCCCTCCAAGGGCCGCCGCAAGTTCAGACGCATTCTTGGCATTGTCGAGTTCCATGCCGAACAACCGGGCACCGGCCACCTTGGCGGCAATCCCGCCCATGTTTGTGCCCACTTTGGCATAGCGCCCCATCCGGGCGCTGAGGCGATTGCTTTCGCGGTCTTTGCTTTCGGCCATGCGGTGGCGAACTCCTTTGTGACATCGGGCGCTCCATGAAACGCCCGACGCGCCAAATCGTTGGGAGGCAGTCTCCAGAAACTAAATATGACCTACCGCAGCAATATCCAGTTCCGCCAGCCGCTATTCCGACGCAGGCCGTTCTCCAGCCCCCAACGCCGGGTTATCTTCGGAGATAGCCGCTCTGTTCGATAACCGCCAGCAAACCGGAAGAGGAGCCGGCTTCCTCCGAAGGCAGCGAACGTCAGGTGAGAGCCAGTCTGCGGCCGAATGCCTCGGCAATTGCGGGGACCAGAATAACCGCTAGCTCTGGCTGATTTTTTCAAGCGCCCGGGTCAGATCGTCCCGCGTTGCCACAAGCCCCTTGTAGGCAAGCTGGTCCGCATCAAGGGCAAGAAGCTGTGTCCGCAAACCATCTGCCAGATCCGCGCGTCCTTCCTGCGCTTCCAGTGCCGCCAGAGGGTCATGATGGATCTTGATCGTGAACAGGATATCGCCGGAGCCCGGCAAGCGTCGCAGGGTCTGCCGTTCGACCCGGAGGAAAAGCTGTCCCAGCGCACCGTCATCAATCTTGACGCGGATCTGTTTGGGCAACGGGTGGTGAAGATCGCCGTCCGGATAGATCGACCAGTTGAAGCGCTCCAGAAACTGTCCGGCTTTCAGATTGTCGAATATCCGGGCCACCATCGTACCCATGCGGCTTCCGTTGAAGCCGGGGACATTGTCGTGAATACCCGTCATGGACTGCCCGAATTTCTCCGCCAGAGACCAGGACGAGGGAAAACACAGCGCGGCGGCCGCGAGCCTGTAGCCATCCGGACCGGGCCGCATCAAAACGAGATCTTCCTGCACGAGACGCGCCGCGGTCATCAGCGGATGTGAGCCGGCAAGCAGTACCCGCTCGCCGGTGGCAACAATCTCGACCGCGTCGCCCGCCACCCTGTGGGTCTCTTGATGAAACCTTGCAAGGTTCTCCGTAACGAGGTCCAACACCTCCTGCTGCGCGGAAGCAGTATCGTCCTCTGCCCGAAACACCGTTTCAAGGTGGTCCGAAAACAACCGGTTCTTCTCGGCCAGGTGTTTCGCCAGAAAGGGATCGGGCTCAAGCCAGGCCTCCTCACCAATCGGCTTCAGGCCGACGGTGAAGGGCTGGCTGGTGCCGTCATAGGGCGTGTGATGGAAGGGGGGCGACGGTTGCCGTGTCATTGAATACCGCGTCAGGCCTCTTCCAGCGCTTCCAGTTCGTCGATGATCCGCTCGATCACCGAAAGACCTTTCTTCCAGAAATCCGGATCGACCGCACTCAGTCCGAAAGGTGCCAGCAGTTCGGAATGATGCTTGGTACCGCCGGCCTTCAGAAGGTCGAAATACTTCTCCTGGAAGCCGGTCTCCGCTTCCTCGTAAACCGCATAGAGCGAGTTCACCAGGCAATCGCCGAACGCATAGGCATAAACGTAGAACGGCGAATGGATGAAGTGCGGAATGTAGGTCCAGAAGGTTTCATAGCCTTCGCTCAACTTGATCGCGGGACCAAGGCTTTCGCCCTGCACGGACAGCCACAGTTCGCCGATCTTTTCCGACGTCAGCTCACCGTTGCGACGCTCCGTATGGACCTTGCGCTCGAATGTGTAGAAGGCGATCTGGCGCACCACGGTGTTGATCATGTCCTCCGCCTTGGAGGCCAGCATCAGCTTGCGGGTTTGCGGATTGTCCGCCTTGGCAAGCAGTGACTTGAAGGTCAGCATCTCGCCGAAGACGCTTGCCGTTTCGGCCAGGGTCAGCGGCGTCGGCGCCATCAGCGGCCCGTTGGGCGCTGCCAGCACCTGGTGAACGCCGTGGCCAAGCTCATGCGCCAACGTCATCACGTCGCGGATCTTGCCCTGGTAGTTGACCAGCACATAGGGGTGCGCGCTCGGCACGGTTGGATGGGCAAAGGCTCCGGGCGCCTTGCCGGACCGGGCCGGCGCATCGATCCAGCGCCGGTCGAAGAACCGGCCCGCGATTTCCGCCATGTCAGGAGAAAACGCGCTGTATGCGGACAGCACCGTGTCTTTCGCTTCGTCCCAGGGGATCACGCGCGTGTCGGCGTTGGGCAGGGGCGCGTTGCGGTCCCAGGTGTTGAGCTGGTCCATCCCCAGCCACTTTGCCTTCAGCTTGTAGTAGCGGTGCGACAGACGCGGATAGGCATCACGCACGGCGGCCACAAGCGCGTCGACCACCTCCCGCTCGACCCGGTTGGACAGGTGGCGGCTGTCGGCAATGTCGGTGAAGTTCCGCCAGCGGTCGGAGATTTCCTTGTCCTTGGCCAGCGTGTTGGTGATCAGCGTGAAGGTGCGCAGGTTTTCCTTGAAGGTTTTCGTCAAGGCTTCCGACGCCTTCCGCCGGGTGTCAGACGAAGGATCCACCAGCAGATTGAGCGTCGGTTCGATGGAAAGCTCCTGGCCATCGACATCGAAGGTCAGCGAGGCCATCGTCTCGTCGAAAAGCCTGTTCCAGGCCCCTGCTCCGGTGACGGACTTCTCGTGGAACAGCTGCTCCACCCTGTCTTCAAGTTGATAGGGCTTGCCCTTGCGCAGATCCTCGATCCAGGGCCGGTAATGCGCGAACTGGCCGTCCTCAAGCGCGGTCTCCATCACCGCGTCGTCGATCTTGTTCATTTCCAGCGTGAAGAACAGAAGATGCGAACTGGCCGTCGTGATCTGCTCCTGAACGTCGCCGTAGAATTTCTGCGACGCCGGTTTGATGGTGTTTTCCGAATAGACGAGACCGGCGAAGGAAATCAGCCGGCCCATTAGGTCTTCCAGATCCTCATAGGCGCGGATCGCCGTCACCAGCGCGGAAACGTTGGTCTGCGCCATTTCGGCCAGCCTGCCCTTGTAGGACGTCTCGAAGGTCTTTGACCGATCCAGGACCTCCTTCAGATCGGCAGCAACCTCCGGCGCGTCGACAGCAGGGTAAAGATCCGTGAGGTCCCATTCGGGAAGAGACCCGAGATTTGCGGAAGCGGCAGCCTGCGGGGCAAAGACGGGATGTGGAAGGGGCAAATTATCTTCTCCGGTGCGCCACCGGACGAACGAGGTCCGGCAATCATGTGTTGCTAGAATTAGTAGGCCGGGAAAAGGCCCGCCCGCAATCTGGGTATGTAAACTTTTTTGCCCGTCCTTGGACGATTTGTTTACCCAATTGCGACCAGAATGGTTCGAAACGAGACAATTTGGGACGAGCGAAACCGCCAATGCAAGCACTCAGCGGCAAAATTCTCATTGTTGACGACGACCCCATCCAGCGCAGGCTGCTGCAGGAAGCCGTGAAGAAATTCGGCTACCGGTCGAAGACCGCCGAGAACGGCGCTGAAGCGGTGCGCATCATGTCGAGCGCAGAAGCAAGCGAGATCGATCTGATCATCCTCGACATGGTGATGCCCGAGCTCGATGGCCTGGGCGTTCTGGAGCGGCTGCGGTCCGACAAGAACGCAACGCCGGTGATCGTCCAGACTGCGCACGGCGGCATCGATACCGTTGTCAACGTCATGAACGCGGGCGCACAGGATTTCGTGGTCAAACCGGTGGCACCGGAGCGGCTGAATGTTTCGATCCGCAACCTGCTGAAAACATCCGCGCTGGAAGGCGAGATCACCCGGATCCGCAAGCAGGCGTCCGGCACACTGACCTTTGCCGACATCATCACCCACTCTCCGGCAATGGAGCGGGTGATCAATCTGGGCAAACGGGCCGCGGCATCAAACATCCCGATCCTGATCGAGGGGGAAAGCGGCGTCGGCAAGGAAATGATCGCCAGCGCCATCCAGGGCTCCAGCGACCGCAAATCCAAACCACTGGTCACCGTCAATTGCGGCGCCATCCCTGACAATCTGGTCGAATCGATTCTGTTCGGACACGAAAAAGGTGCCTTTACCGGCGCGGTCGACAAACACGTCGGCAAATTTCAGGAAGCCCATGGCGGTACCCTGTTCCTGGATGAAGTCGGCGAGCTGCCACAGGATGTTCAGGTCAAGCTGCTGCGTGCGTTGCAGGAAAGCGAGATCGACCCGATAGGTGCCCGCCGTCCGGTGAAGGTGGACTTCCGGCTGATTTCGGCGACAAACCGGCGACTGATCGATCAGGTGAAGGAAGGCGTCTTCCGCGAGGACCTTTACTACCGTCTGAACGTGTTTCCGATCTGGATCCCCCCGCTGCGCGACCGCCGCGAGGATATTCCCGCGCTGACCCGCCATTTCCTGGCCCGGTTTGCGGCCGAGGAAGGCAAGCCCCAGGTGGCGGGCGTCACCGCCGATACGCTCGCCATGCTGCAGGACTATCACTGGCCGGGGAACATCAGGCAGCTTGAAAATGCGGTTTTCCGGGCAGTTGTCCTGTGCGACGGCCCGCAACTGACAATCAACGATTTTCCGCAGGTCGCGGCCGCTACGGAGCAGACCGCTGCGCCGGGCGCAACACACCAGCCGCAGACACCAGTGGCCCACCCGGACCGGATGCCGGGCGGTGATCTTGCCGCAGCTCCAGTTCGCCCAAGCGAACCCACGGCAACGCCGCATCCTGCACCTTCAGCCCACGCACCTCAGTCAGGTTTCGAACAATCGGCACCGTTCGGCTTCATGCGCAATCTCGACCAGGATGGCCATGTGCGCAAGCTGACCGACATCGAGGAGGAACTGATTCGAGCAGCGATCAATCATTACTCCGGCCGCATGACGGAAGTTGCCAAACGGCTTGGAATCGGCAGATCCACACTCTATCGCAAGCTCAAGGAATACGGACTCGACGAAAGCGGTACCGACGCGGCAGCCTGAATTGAGGCAAATCATAGCGCCAACCATCGATTTCGACGATATTTTGACGCATTCTCCGGGTAACCACCACTACCTGAGCGTTTTTACACTATGCGCTTGCGCCGTTGCAGTTAGGCAACGATTATCAGCAAAGCGAAATTAGGGTAAAAACTTCTTAACCTGCGGCGGCTAGGATGTAAGTCCTGCTGGGGAGCACGGGATGGGTGAAAGCCCACTGAAAACGGCGAGATAGAGATTGCGTACACGGTTAGTTGATTTCGACGCCGTCGGTTGGCTGAAGCGTGCCGCGAAAGCGGCCGGCGCGTTTGCTGTTGTGTCTATGTGTCTGGTCACCTTTGCCCAGGCCGAGACGCGTACCCTGAAGCTGTACAACGCGCACACCAAAGAGCGTGTCTCCATTACCTTCAAGAAAAACGGTCGGTATCTGCCCGACGGTCTGCGCGAAGCCAACCGCTTCCTGCGCGACTGGCGCCGCAACGAGATGACCAAGATCGATCCGGAACTTCTGGATCTCGTCTGGGAAGTGTACCAGAAGGTGGGCGCCCGCCAGCCGATCCACGTGGTTTCCAGCTACCGGTCCCCCGCGACCAACAACATGCTGCGCAAGCGGTCCTCGGGCGTTGCCAAGAACAGCCAGCACACGCTCGGCAAGGCCATGGACTTCTTCATTCCCGGCGTAAAGCTTGCGACCTTGCGCGCCACCGGGCTGCGCAAGCAAGTGGGCGGCGTGGGTTACTATCCAAGATCCGGCTCGCCGTTCGTTCACATGGACACCGGCAGCGTCCGTCACTGGCCGCGCATGACCCGCTCCCAGCTGGCCCGCGTGTTTCCCGATGGCAAGACGCTTCACATTCCTTCAGACGGCAAACCGCTGAGCGGCTACAAGCTTGCGCTCGCCGAAAGCAAATCCGGCCGCTCGCGCAGTTCCAAACCGACGATTGTTGCCTCCAACACACGCTCGAGCTCTTCCAAGGGCCTGAGCACCCGTAATCAGAACCTGACGAGTCCAGGCAAGCCTATCCCGGTGACCGCGAAGAATGACAACGATTCTTCCGGTGGCGGCAACCTGTTCGCCAGCCTGTTTGGCGGCGGCAATAACCGCGACGATAACGCAGCGAAGCGCCCGGGAGCGGTCGGCAACACACGATCCGCGCCGGTTACGGCCGCGGCTCCTGCCGTCGTGATCGAAAATCCGCCGGTTCCCGGCCGGAAAATCCTTGGCACCGAACCGGAAGCTCCAGCAGCAGCTCCGGCAGCGGCACCGATTGTCGTGGCCAGCAGCGCACCGATCGTCAAACCGCCTGCGGATATTCCCTCCGTTGCCGCAAGCAAGACGCCTCCGCCTGCACCCAACACACTTGATGCACAGCGGTTCGCCATCGAGACCGGCCAGCCAACGGCGGCCAGCCCGGCTACTGGCTCCGTTCCCGAGAAAACGATTGATTCGCGGTTCCAGGTTGCCACGCGCCTACCGGTGCATAAACCGAGCAAGGGCCTCAGCGATGCAGCCAGGGTCGCTGCAGCAAATCTTGGCCTGAGCGGCGATGTCCCGGTTCCGGGCTCTGCGCCGACCGACGATCCGGTCGCTGCAATCGCAGCAGCCACGGGCACTTCCGTGCCCTCACCGGTTCCTGCACCTCGCTCGGAAACCACACTCGCCTACGCATCCGCCTCGGCGACACCGCCCGCCTTGAGCCGCTCGCTGCGGCCGTCGGTCAACGAGCCGGCACGGGCACAGGCCAAACGGCCAGCCCCCAGCGCAACCGCCAAGGCTGCCCCGGCCCGTCAGCCGTCCGTCTCTGGCCGGATCCCCCGCGACCAGATTGTCGACCCGCTGGCCGGATTCGCGAGCTTGCCTGACAAGTCCGCCCCGACGCTCTTGTCGGGCGCAGGCACCACACGGCACCGCGCATTCGCATGGCTCAGCCACCCGAACCAGCGCCAGTTGAAGAACGTGATGATGCCCGGCAACCGCTTCGTTTCCGCCAGCTTTGAAAGCAATGCCTACAATGGCCTGCGGACAGACCGTTTCGACGGTCCGGCCGTCGTCATCCTTCCGGTCCGCTTCGCCCGCTAAGCGGTCAGACGGAAAATCCAGATAAAAAAAGAGCGGCATTTCTGCCGCTCTTTTCATGTCAGGGTGCGGTTCTTTCCGCTGATCAGCCTTCAGCGCCACCGGCACTGCCGGCCATGCCGAGTGCGTGCAGGTAGAGATCGAGAACCGCCTCTTCTTCTTCACGCTCATGAGGCTGCTTCTTGCGCAGGGAAACCACCTTCCGCAGGATCTTGACGTCGAAGCCGTTGCCCTTGGCTTCCGCGTAGACGTCCTTGATGTCATCGGAGATGACTTTCTTTTCTTCTTCCAGACGCTCGATACGCTCTACGAATGCACGCAGCTGGTCGCCTGCCACTCCACCGGGATCGGACATGTTTTCTGTTTCTCCTTCTCGTTCTTCCGTGTCGCGCTATGCGCGGTCTTAATGGCTGCGGCTGATCTTCAGCCGCCGTCAATCACCTGGCCGTGCGTTGCCAGACTGCGCACCGGCCGTCAAGCAGCCATGCGCGTTCTGGCCAGTGCAGGCTCAATGTTGGGGTTTGTTCTTTTCGAAAGCCGCCTGCTGATCCGCTGTCGCCTCGGACTGGTATTTGGCTTTCCAGTCGTCATAAGGCATGCCGTAGACGATTTCCCGGGCCTCGGCTTTTTCCAGTGAAACACCCTTTTCCTTCGCAGCGTCCTGATACCAGTTGGACAGGCAGTTGCGGCAGAAGCCGGCCAGATTCATCATGTCGATGTTCTGCACGTCAGTTCGACCGCGCAGATGGTCAACAAGGCGCCTGAAAACGGCAGCTTCCAGTTCGAGTTTCGTTTGATCGTCCATCTCGAAGGTCTCCCTCAACCGGACCGGTGAACCGGCCTTAAGCGGCGTCGCTGCGCGACTTGAAATGATGGATGCGCCGGCAGTCGGACATGCCGGCAATTTTTCTGATGACCGGCTCGAGGCGGTCCGCCCATTCAAGCGCTCCGGCGTCGTCTGCAATCAGGTCCTGCCGCAGTTCCAGAAGCGCATGTGCCAGTCCACGGCGCGTTGCGTGCCGGTACATTGTGTCGTTTTTGAGAGCCCCGTCGTAAGGTTCATTGTCGCCCACAATGATATCGTCCTGCGCCCTCAAACCCTCCAGCAAGGGCTGAACGGCCCGCGGGTCGCTGTCCCACAGCACAGTGACATGCCAGGGCCGCGGCACACCGCGCCAGACCGGTGTGAAGCTGTGAATGGAAAAGATCACCGGCGGATCGCTCCCCTCGACCATGGCGTCCAGCGTCTGGTCTATGAGATCGTGATAGGGTTTGTGGAACCGCTCTATCCTGTTCGCCCGTTCGTTCATGTCGACCTTGGCATTGCCCGGCACCACGGCGCCATCCGACAGACGCATGATCAGCGTCGGGTCGTCATCGCCCCGGTTGGGATCGATCAGCAGGCGCGAAAAGGTGGTCAGGCAAGCCGGCGCATTCAGCCGCTTCGCCAATTCGAGCGTCACCGCGCGCGCACCAATATCGTAACCGATATGCCGTTCGAACTGATCTGCCGGAACACCGAGATCGCCATAGGGCTCCGGAACGGTGTTGCGGGCATGATCGCACAGGAGCAGCACGCCGGAAGTTAAATCGCCTTTTACATATTCGGTCGGCTGAAAGGCCCGGCCGGTTTCGGCAGCTGGTTCTATCATGTCTCGCTTCACGGAAACTTCTGTGGCTCGCTATCGTGCAGGCGGTCAGGTTTACGGCAAAGCAGCGGCGGAACCAAGCCCGAAAACACCGCTTTCAGACAGCGTTTGAGCAGACCATCCACACCTTCCGTACGCCTGTGCTCTATCTATCGCCCGTTGATTTTGCCAACGTGTTAACAACGCGGTATACGCTTTATGGGCATCTAACATCGATATGAGGCGGTGCGGTCATGTTCCCGCCCCATTTCTGACGGCATAGGGGGTGAGACTGTTCAATCGGATAAAAAATCCGGACGGTTCGGGAAACAAGTCTGGGCGAAAGACTCCGTATCCCGTTAACGACGTTGACAAGGCCCCCTTGTCGACGCAAAAAGCGAATGTCTGTAAAGCAGCAAAGCGAATGACTGCATATGTTTAAGGTTGGGGAACGGAACCAGGGCGGGTCTCGGGCATGTGTCAGCGTGCCTGTGAAATTTGCCTTTGCTGCTTTCCTTGCCGTGCTGTTTTTCTCCGCATCCAGTGACGAAGCCAGAGCCGATCTGCGCCTTTGCAACAAGACCGACAGTCAGGTTGGTGTAGCCATCGGCTACAAGGACAAGACCGACTGGGTTACCGAAGGCTGGTGGAACCTTGCGTCCAACTCCTGCGAGACCCTGGTACCCGGGGCGCTGGTGTCACGATACTATTACATCTACGCAGTTGATTATGACCAATTCGGCGAATGGGGTGGCCGGGCGTTCATGTGCACCCGGGAAAAGGAATTCACCATTCGCGGTATTGAGGACTGTGTGGCTCGCGGATTCGAGCGGACGGGCTTTTTTGAAATCGACACGGGCGAACAGAGCAGCTGGACGGTCCAGCTGACCGAACCCGTGCAACAGGGGACAGGTGGGCGATGAGGCGTAACCGGCGAGTCAAAATTCTTGCAACTCTCGGACCCTCTTCCTCAGAACAAGACATCATCGAAAAATTGTATCGCTCCGGTGCGGACGTCTTCCGCATCAATATGAGCCATACCGATCATGATCGTCTGAAGATGCTTGTCGAACGCATCCGTTCTGTTGAGGAGAAGGTTGGACGGCCAATCGGCATTCTGGCCGATCTACAGGGGCCCAAGCTGCGCGTGGGAACTTTTGCCGAGGGTCCAGTAATGCTGGAAAACGGCGCAACGTTCACACTGGACGCCGACAAGTCCGGCGGTAGCGTGGACCGGGTGCATCTGCCGCATCCCGAAATTCTTCAGGCACTCGAGCCGGGCCACCGCCTGCTGCTCGACGACGGCAAGATCCAGCTCAAGGTTCTGGAAGCCGACCGCACCAGAGCGGTGACGGAAGTCATCGTCGGCGGCAAGCTGTCCGACCGCAAGGGCGTCAGCGTTCCCGATTCGGAAATCGCGACCAGCGCCATGACCGAGAAGGACCACAAGGACCTGATCGCGGCTCTCGACCAGAATGTCGACTGGGTCGCCCTGTCCTTCGTGCAGCGTCCGGATGACATCGCCGAAGTGCGCAAGATCACCCGTGGCCGCGCCGGCGTTCTGGCCAAGATCGAAAAGCCGCAGGCTATCGGCCGGCTGGACGAGATCATCGAGCTGTCCGACGCCATCATGGTTGCCCGTGGCGACCTGGGCGTGGAACTGCCGCTGGAACAGGTTCCCGGCCTGCAAAAGCGCATCACCCGTGCCTGCCGCCGCGCCGGCAAGCCGGTTGTGATCGCCACGCAGATGCTGGAATCCATGATCACCGCACCGGTACCGACCCGCGCCGAGGTGTCCGACGTCGCCACTGCCGTGTTTGAAGGTGCCGATGCGGTCATGCTGTCGGCCGAATCTGCCGCCGGTGATTTCCCCATCGAGGCGGTGTCCACCATGGACAAGATCGCCCAGCAGGTGGAACAGGACCCCAACTACCGCAACATCATCTATGCACAGCGGACCGAACCGGAAGCCACTGGCGCCGACGCAATTTCGGCAGCTGCCCGGCAGATTGCCGAAACGCTGAACCTGGCTGCTGTCGTCTGCTACACGACCTCCGGCGCAACAGGCCTGCGTGCCTCGCGTGAGCGTCCGTCCAGCCCGGTCATCGTTCTGTCGCCGGTGCTTGCGACGGCACGCCGCCTGTCGCTTGGCTGGGGCCTGCACTGCGTGGTCAGTGAAGATGCCTCCACTGAAGAAGACATGATCGACCGCGCTTGCCGAATCTCCTTCTCCGAGGAGTTCGCAAAACCGGGCCAGCGCATCATCGTGACCGCGGGCGTACCGTTCGGAACGCCGGGTTCCACGAACATGCTGCGGATTGCCTTTGTCGGAAACGACGGCCAGGGCGGCATTTGACGATCTAATCGGTTAAACGATCCGAATACGAAAAGGCGGCCTCCAGGCCGCCTTTTTCATGCCGTGGGAACTGGTTCTGGCTCGGCCCCTGTTCCAACTGCCTTCGCCTTGCCGCCCGACGCCACGACGCGAGCCACCAGCCTGTCGATACCGGAGACGATCTCATCCGTATGCGTATGCTGCGGCATGTGCCCCGCTGCGCCCAGCATCAGCAACTCCGCATCCGGCACATCCTGTAACAGGCCCTCACAATGGATCGACGGCCAGACCACCGCGTCTTTTGTTCCGGTGATGATCAGCGTCGGTTGGTCAAGGTGCCCGTAATGCGCCGACTGCTGCCGGACAGCCTGCCTCAGGCTGCATATGTCCGCCGCGTTCGAGCGAAAGCTTTCAGGCCGGAAGAGCAGCGGCACACGGACCGCATCGGCATAGCCTTCAACCGGTGGATCGGGATGAAAAACATGCCTCAGCATCTGCTGCACCAGCCGCTCGCCAACCGGGATCGTCAGTGTTCTGGAAAACAGCCAGCCGATGACGGGCAGTGCCGCAACCGTGTAGTACCAGTTGACCCCGCCCGGCCACACGTGGCTGACGGGTGCCAGGAAGACAAGCCCTTTCACCCTCTCCGGCACGGCGAGGCCCACCGCTGCCGTGACGGCTCCTCCAAGCGAATGCCCCACCACAATGGCGGACTCGATGCCAAGCTTTTCAAGTAGGCCGGTGATCAGCCTTGCCTGGCTCTCCGGGGTGTTCTGCCCTGTTCTTGAGCGCTGTGAGAACCCAAGTCCGGGGCGATCGATGAAGAGCAGCGGGTAACGCCCCCCAAAAGCGCCCTCAAACGCAAGTTTCATGTCATAGGCATTGCCGCTGGCGCCATGCAGGAACACCAGCACAGGCTGCTCGCTGGCCGCTTCAGATGCGGGAACGAAGTGATAGTGCATCTGCGCACCATCCACCTCGGCAAGATGACCGTCGGGTTCATAGGTACGCGAAATCTGCCCTGCCCTGAAAAGAGAATAGGCGAAAAACAATCCGGCGGCGGCGAGAAGAACAATCAGGAACGTGATCATACTGCGGACATAGCACCGCCCACACGACAATCAAGTCTGGCAACATTCAAGTCTGGCAGCAATCAGCTCCGCCGGCACCGGAGAAAACGCTGAGCCGCCCTCAGGTGGCTTCGCCCTCGGCTTCTTCTTCCAGATCCTTCACGGCCTTGGAGGCATTTTCCAGGCTCGGATTGATTTCAAGCGCCCGCTTGAACGTCGTCAGCGCCTCGCTTTCAAACCCCAGACGCCGCTGAATAATTGCAAGGCCCGACAAGGCTCCCCAATGACGTGGCTCCAGCGCCAGTGTGCGCTCGATATCCACCAGAGACTTGCCGAAATCCTCTTGCATGTAATGGACTGTCGCACGCCTGTTCCAGCCTTCCGCATAGGCCGGCTTCAGGATGACGACCGTGTCCAGCAGGTCAAGCGCCAAGGCATGATCATCAGCCTGGATGGCCTTGCCGGCCCGGGACATCAGCACGTCTACCGTATCGCTACCCGATTCCATCCAGAGCATCTGGATTTCCCGGCCGATACGCGAGGCTTCCTTTGGATTGTCCGATTTGGCGAGGTTGGCAAAAAGCTCATCCAGACGAGACTTCTCGTCGTCCGGATCTGTCTCCTCGACCACCACCTGCCCACCTTCTTCCGGAAGATCGTCAGGAAGCGCGTTGAAGTCTTCGGCGGACGGAGGCTCTACCTCCGGACCGAGATCGGGAACAGGCTGTGCGCCAGCGAGACCGGCACCAGCAAGAAACAGAAAGCCAAACACAAAAATCCGCATCCGACGATTATGGGTCGTTGGATGCGGCGGTCAATCCTGGAATTTGACACATCTTCGTGCACCAGCGTGGCAATGGCCCGATTCACTCCTCGAACAACAAGACAAGGCCTTGCTCAGGAAGAGGTTTCCGGGTCTTTCGCCACGCTATGCGCAGCAACAAGATCAGCCCTGGCGTGCTTTGAAACGCGGGTTTTTCTTGTTGATGATGTAGACACGGCCTTTACGGCGAACCATGCGGTTGTCGCGGTGGCGGGTCATGAGCGCTTTGAGCGAATTTTTGATCTTCATGTCACTGTCCCCACAAGGGTCCTGCTTCTATAAACCAAATGAGCGCCAAAGGCGCTCACGTTTAACTGGATTGGCCTTGAAGCAGCGGCAGAACTTGCGCCTGTCTTCAGATCAACCCGCGCCTCTCGAAACCTTGATCAGCGCAATAATGGTGGGCGTGACAGGGATTGAACCTGTGACCCCTTCGATGTCAACGAAGTGCTCTCCCGCTGAGCTACACGCCCGAATTTCTCGGTAGTCCGGCGCCCCAGCGCCGTGGTGGAGTGCGATATAACGGGGATCGGCAAACTGTGCAACCCCCCTTTTTCACCGAACCGTCAAAATTTCCCCAGCCCGGTTGTCAGCCCCAGTTTTCCGCAGCGTCACCACCTTGTCAGGCGGCCAGCATGCGTTCCACTTCCTGCACCAGGTCCTTCAGATGGAACGGCTTTGAAAGGACTTTCGCGTCCTTGGGCGCATCCGATTCCGGATTGAGCGCAACAGCTGCAAAACCCGTTATGAACATCACCTTGAGATCCGGATCGAGTTCCGTCGCCCGGCGGGCCAACTCGATCCCGTCCATTTCAGGCATCACGATATCGGTCAGAAGCAATGAAAACGGTTCTTCGCGCAGGCGCTCGTAGGCGCTTTTGCCGTTGTCGAACGAAACGACGTCGTGACCGGCATTTTCCAGCGCCTTCGCCAGAAAGCGGCGCATATCATTATCATCTTCGGCAAGCAGGATACGCGGCATCGTAATTGACCAGGTCCTTTGTTCGTGTGGGCTCTCTGTTCCCTTTCTGCCGGTTATAGCTCGAATTCCACAGAATGATAGGGTGAATTGGCTCACACACCCATGGTGTGGATAGCCAGTTGTTGAGAACAACCCTTCCATGGGGCCTCCCATACGGGAAGCCCTCTTAACGCAGGGGAAATCATCCAGCCACCTCCCCTTGCAACGCGCTGAGCCTCTGCCAGGCCCGCGCAAACCGACTGTCAGCGCCCTCTTTCGCAGCGGCATTGCCCACAAGTGCGCAGGCTTTTGATCCTCTCGAGGTGGACGGCGCGACGATTCCTTGGCACCATAGGAAATGGCCTGCACCGGGCGGCAACCAGGACACAGCATTGACGGACGACAAGCAGCCTTCCTCCCCAGCCTCTTTCGAGGCGGATTTTAACGGCTTTCCCGCATTCGAAGTTCTGTGCCCGGCAGACCAGAGGGTGCCGTTCGTTTTCAATTCGCCTCATTCCGGACGGCAATATTCCAAAGGTTTTCTTGCTTCCTCCCGTCTGAACGAAACCGCGATCCGGCGGTCGGAAGACGCTTTTGTCGACGATCTGTTCACCCATGTCGTACCGCTGGGTGCACCGCTTCTGCGTGCGCACTTTCCCAGAGCCTATCTCGATGTGAATCGCGAACCCTACGAACTCGATCCGAAAATGTTCGAGGGACGCCTGCCGACTTATGCAAACAGCCGCTCGATACGCGTGGCAGGCGGTCTTGGCACGGTGGCCCGCATCGTCAGCGAGAACCACGAGATCTATCGGCACAAGCTGCCGGTTGCCGAGGCACTCAGCCGCGTGGAGGAAATCTACAAGCCGTATCACACGACATTGCGCCGGCTTTTGGCCCAGACCCACGTGACCTTCGGCTTTGCTGTTCTGATCGATTGCCACTCCATGCCGTCCAGCGTGAAATGCCAGACGACCGACACGCGCCCGGACTTCATCCTTGGTGACCGCTACGGCACAAGCTGCACCAGTGAACTCACGGACTTCGCCTGCTCGGTTCTGAAGGAAATGGGCTATAGCGTTTCCCGCAACAAGCCTTACGCAGGCGGCTTCATCACCGAGCACTACGGCCGCCCCACAAGCGGCCTTCACGCCCTACAGATCGAAATCAATCGCGGGCTCTATATGGACGAGGAAACGCACCAGCCAACTCCTGGCTTTGGTGACCTCTTTCATAATCTGCGCCAGTTTGCCCGCGAGTTGACATCCATGCCGGACGCAGCCCTGCCGGCAGATTCCATCGCAGCGGAATAAAACCATCAGGACAAAAAAAAGGCCGCTCTCGAAAGAGGCGGCCCGAGTCTAGGGAGGAAACGCCCAAGGAGGGCGGTACGACACAACGTATCGCACCGCAATAAAATCGCATTGCACCGCACAAAGGTCAAGCCCGACACCCCCTTTGAACTGATCAAAGTATGAGCAGTGGTTCATGTTTTGCAGATTCATTTTTTTGCAGAACCGGTTATACAAGCGGCAATTCACTTTGATTTCGGTTTTGTGCGGTTTCCGCAACCAGGAGGTAATGATGTCGGCAGGGCCTGTTTCCAGTTCAAATATGTTCGCCCCGTTCCTGGACAGGCTGGCGGAAGCCGCCAGTGGTGCGATCATGCCGCATTTCCGTCAGGGTTTCGAGGTCGACAACAAGTGGGAAACGGGGTTTGACCCTGTCACCATCGCCGACAAGAACGGTGAAACCGCAATGCGTGCGCTGATCAACGAAACCTATCCAGACCACGGAATCCTTGGCGAAGAACACGGTCCGGAGAATCTCGAAGCGGAAAATGTGTGGGTGCTCGACCCGATTGACGGCACACGCGCCTTCATCACCGGCCTGCCAACCTGGGGAACACTGATCGGCCTGAGAACCGGCGGCATTCCGAGCCTTGGCATGATGGTTCAGCCCTATATCGGCGAGCGTTTTGGCGGTGATGGCAAGACGGCCTGGTACGATGGCTCCTTGGGGAACAGGCAACTTCGGACACGTCCCTGCGCCCGTCTGGAAGATGCCACTATTTTCACCACCACTCCGGCACTTTTTACTGAAAATGAGCGCCCGGCCTTCGACCGGATCGAAACCGCCGTGCAGTTATCCCGCTATGGCACCGACTGCTATGCCTATTGCATGGTGGCTGCCGGCCATGGTGACGCGGTGATCGAATCCGGCCTGCAAGCCTATGATATCGTTGCACTTGTTCCGATCATTGAAGGGGCTGGTGGCGTTGTCACCACATGGACCGGCGGGTCACCCGCCGATGGTGGCCAGATCGTCGCCTCAGGCGACCCGCGCCTCCACGAAATCCTGCTGCGGGATTTGGCAAAAGCGGGCTGACGGCGCTCATGGCCCAATCAAGGGACCTGGATCAGCTTCTGGCGCGTTCCAGCGCCTGTTCAGCCTCCAGACCCGGAATGAAGGCGTCGAACGCTGCCCAGAACTGATCACGGAAGGCATCGCGCTCCATCATCAGTTCGTGTTCGGCCCCCGCGATTTCCACATAGGCCGTCGCCTTCGCCCGTGCGACAAAGTCCTCGATCATGGGCGTGGAGACGATCCGGTCTTTCCCCGCCGCCAGCATCAGGCAGGGCAATTTGATGTTCGGCCCGGCCTCCCGCCGGCGGAGCGCCAGCATGGTCCGGCCGGTCGTGGCCAGCCAACCGAGCGTTGGCGAGCCGACGCCCAGTTCCGGTGCCTTTTCCAGAACCTTGTTGAAGCGTTCGAACCGTACCCTGTCTGTCGTTTGCCGGTTGACCTCATAGGCCACCGAAATCTCGGCATTGCCCCCGGGAACAAACAGCCTGCCGAAACCGAACAATGACAACAGGCGGGCGGCGGGAATGGCAACCTTTTCGATCAGCGAGGACGTCTTGGGGGATGTTGCCTTCAGGCCCGGTCGTCCGAACAGGCCAAGGGTAAGTATGCGCAGGGCCTTCCGGTAGCCGGAGACCAGACCAGGCGACCATGTTCCGGCCGGCAGGCCCAGAAGCGGCGCGGTCAGCACCGCCCGGTCCAGCATGGTCCGCAAGCGGTCGGTGTCGGACAGAACCACAAGCCCACCGGTGGAATGAGCCAGCGCGAAATGTGGTCCGGGGTAGGTCGCCAGCGACACTTCCTTGAGCACCGTGCGCAGATCCAGCTTGTACTTGTTGAAGTTCGAGACATGACCGCGCCTGGGATTGCGGGTCAGCCGTTGAGAACCGCCCTGCCCACGCCAATCGAAGGCGATGACGGCAAAGCCTCGTTTGCGAAGATCTTCGATCACCTCGAAGTATTTTTCGATAAACTCTGCCCGCCCCTGAAGCAGGGTCACCGTGCCCTTGCGACGGGCGCCCGCGGCCGGCCAGTGCGCATACCGGATCTTCTTGCCATCCGGCGTCGTAACGAACCCGGATCGCGCCCCGTCTGGCACCGGATTGTCGGGATGATCGATCAGGGTCATGCGCTGCGAATCACTCGGCTTCGTTGAGAGCTTGTTTCTCAAACAGATAAAGGTTTTTCGTCAAGAACACATCACCCCTGCCGGCACTGCTGGCCCGGATATGCGCGCACTTGCGCCCCTATGTGATACCCGCATCCCGCATGCCCCTCAACAGGGTTCAGGCCGGCTCCCTGGGAAGCCGGCCCTGAAAATCTCAGATCGCGAGGAACCGCGTATCAGTACCAACGGCGCTGCCACTGATGACCACGATGACCGATCGGATGGCTGCGAACGATATTGGCGTTCCGGCTATCAACGACCATCCGGACCCGCATGCCGCGCCAGCCCTTTGCCTTGACGATATACATCGGGCCACGACGGTCGAGGATGCGGATGTGATGAAAACCACGGTGACGCAGGCTACGGCGGATTTCACGCGGCCCCATTTCGAAGTGACGGCCACCATGACGGCCATTCCAGTTGCCACCGCGCCCGTTACCACGGCGATGATCGACCTTGACCACCAGTTCGGCTTTCGCCGGGTCGATCTGGGTCTTGCCGGCCAGCGGCGCCGCGGATGCGGTGCTGATGAAACCGGCGGACACCAGCAGAATGGCACCGGCGATCGGGGCGGACAATTTCGAAATATTGGCAAACATCTTCAAATCTCCTGTCTGTTCCGCCAGCGCCGTGCTGACGTTGGACTGAAGATGCACCGGACCACTTGAACGCAACCGGAAGGCATCGTTCATCTGGCGTTCATGTTTCGGCGACGCCCTTCTCGCCTGCCCTCTTGAAATGAAAATCCGAATTACCAAATCTCGGTAAGCAAGCGCCAACACGGGTTTGCACCGCAGCCTGTCCCGCCAATTCGGGGGACGAAGGACTGCTCAACATCAGTGAAGTATCAGTTGCTCAAGAGAGGACAGACACATGCGTCACTTGGACTTTTCTCCGCTTTACCGCTCCACCGTCGGTTTTGACCGGCTTTTCTCGATGCTTGATGCCGCCGGCAACGAAGCACCGAGCTATCCGCCCTATAACATCGAGCGCACAGGCGAAAATGCCTACCGCATCACGATGGCCGTGGCTGGTTTTTCCGGCGACGAACTGAGCGTCGAAGCCAAGGAACACACGCTCACCATCAAGGGTGAAAAAGCTGAAGAAGATGCCAACCGGGAAATTCTCTACCGCGGCATCGCCTCGCGCACCTTTGAGCGCCGCTTCCAGATTGCCGAACATGTTCGCGTGGAAGGGGCAAGCCTCGAAAACGGCTTGCTGCACGTTGACCTTGTCCGGGAAATTCCGGAAGCCATGAAGCCGCGCAAGATTGAAATCACCAGCGGTGAAACCAAGCAAATCGAAACCACGGCGCACTAATCGCCTGGTTCAACTTGCTGAAATCGCATCTTTGGGGCGCCTGGGAAACCAGGCGCCTTTTTTGGTGCTTGTGCGGAGAAGATCGCGAGTTGGGAACGGGTCTCAAACAGTCCCGGCAAGCACCTTCAGAAACGCGTCGACGTCTTCATCCGTCGTTGCGAAACTGGTGACCATACGCACGCAGACCTCGTCTGCAGCTGGCGCATGACCTTCGGCAAGACCTTTGGCGGGCCATTCGTAAAGCATGGCACCCGCCGCCTGCAGCGCCTCCATCTGGCTGCGCTTGAGGATTGGAAACAGCTCGTTGGCCTCCACCGCCCAGGCCGTCCGCCCGCCGGCGTCCCGGATGCCCTCGGCAAGACGCGTGGCCATTCCGTTGGCGTGGCTTGCGTTCGCCAGCCAGGTATCATCCTGGAAATAGCCTTCGAACTGGGCAGCCACAAACCGGCTCTTGGAAAACAGGTGGCCGCCGCGCTTGCGGAAATACTCGAACTGTTTCGCTGCTTCCAGGTCGAAAAACACCACCGCTTCGGCGCACCAGCAGCCGTTTTTGGTAGCTCCGAACGACAGCACGTCCACCCCGGCCTTCCAGGTCATGTCGGCAGCCGAACAGCCAAGTGTCACAAGCGCATTGGCAAACCGTGCGCCGTCCATGTGAAGCGGCACGGAGCGCGACCGGCAGACGTCCTTGATCGCCCTGATTTCATCCAGCGTGTAAACGGTTCCGCATTCGGTCGCCTGGCTGATGGAAACGGAGGCGACCTGACCGTGATGAACCACGCCGTCGGGAACCTGCGCCATCTTTTCACGAAGCGCTTCGGCGGAGAAGCGGCCATCTGTCCCCTCGACGCCCAGCAGCTTGTTGCCACCGGTCATGAACTCGGGGCAGTTGCACTCGTCAACCTGGATGTGTGCACTGGAATGGCAGAAGATCGCCCCACCTGGTTTCGCGCAGGCGGCCAGAGCCAGCGAATTCGCCGCCGAACCGGTCGCCACGAAAAAGACGGCAACGTCCCGTTCGAAGATCTCGCTAAAGGTGGCGGAGACGGCGTCGGTCAAAGGGTCGGTGCCATAGGCAGGCGAGAACCCTTCGTTATGGCGGGTCAACGCCGACATCACCGCCGGAGCTGCACCCGCCCAATTGTCGCTAGCAAAATTCATGTGCCGGTTTAATCACTTGGCAGAACAACCGGCAACTGATTTTTCAGTAGTACATCTCGCGTTTGCGGTAGGACCGGCCAAGCAGCCAATCCAGCGAAACGACACCCGGGCCCTTGAGCAACGGCACCAGCAGCAGGAAGATCCAGAGCAACCGGTCATCGGCGATGATCGCATAAGGCTGACCGTCAAACAGAGCCCCGATGGTCTTGGCATCGGCCCCATGACCGTAGACATCGACATAGGTCATCACGCAGATGAAAACGATCATGCCGAGGCTGGCAAAACGAGTGAAGAGACCGACAACCACCATCACCGGCAGAATGAATTCGCCCCAGGTGCCCAGAAGAACCATGAGACCATAGGGAAAGAACGCAATCTGGCTGGTGTCGTAACTGACCTGCTCCATCATCTTCGGCAGCATCTGCGCATAAGCACCCGCTGTCGGCGTGAAGATGTTCATGATGCTGCCGCCGATTTTCGTCATCGCCGAGTTCAGGAAGAACTGCAGCAGGATCGCGGCAAAAATGAACCGGGCGGCAAGCCCGATGAACCAGCCATCCGTCAGCCGTTCCAGAGCTCCGAACACCATCGTGTAGAGCCTGACAAAAAATCCAATCAGCACACCCATTTAATCCCCCTTGATCAAGCAGCATCCCTATGCCGCGTGTTTGTTACTCGTCCAGCAGCAGACCGGAAAAGGCACCGGCGGCAAGACAGTCCGACAGGCAATCGGACAAGGAAAACGATTCGTCCTCTTCCTGTGCCCGGCCCGCCGCATCTGCAAGCGTATGCCCTTGCAGGAGGTCCAACGTAAACCCGGCACCGCCCGCACGCAGCAGAAAGACATTCACATCCATGTCTGGCCGGGTGATCAACACCGACTGCGGCTCTGAAAGATCGGCGGCCCCGACCTCATCAGGCTCAAACCTGTTGGCCCGTGCGATTGTCCACACCGGCCAGCGGGAAGTCACCACATGGACCGCAGGATGCGGCGTAAAACGAACATCCCCCAGCCGCTGCGGATCAATGTCCCCAAGCCTCGCCGGATCGAGAGCCGCCTCATCCGCCGCATGATAGGCTTGCAGCCAGGCCCATTCCAGCCGGGCAACGTCGCCAAGATAGGGATAGGACTGAAGCGGCGGGAAGGCGCTCAGAAAATCTGCGAATTCGGCACCATACCAGATCAGGACCGGCGATGCCGGCGGATGGGCCGTCACGAAGGCCCTTGCAAGCGCCTTGAAATAGTCGTCACCCAGCAACGTCTTCACGGCGGGAAACGTTTCACCCAGCGCTTCGCTCAGGCTGACGATCACATTGTTGCGGTAGACATTGAACCGCTTGGGTGCCGTCTGCCCGTCCGGTCCGGTCAGTCCGTCGGGCGTGGCCGATTGCGGATCGAACAGCGCGCGTCCGAAAGAAGCGGCATCAACCTGCGGAGGGGACAGAGGGCTTCGCATTTCAGACCGCATGCTTTCGTCTGGCCCCTGCGGGCTGCGCCAGTATCCGGTCTGCGGCCTGTGCCTCGGCAAGCAGAACCGGCCAGGCAGGAACATTGTTGTCCCATTCGATCAAGGTCGGCAGCGGGCCGTTTGCGCCAATAACGTCTTCATAGAGCTGCCAGACCGCCGTATCGACCTCACGATCATGAGCGTCGATCAGAAGCGGCCGGCCGGCATCGTCCTGGTCCGGGGCATGCCCCCCAAGGTGTATCTCGCCCACGGCGGCCATCGGAAAGGCCGCCAGATAGTCCGAGGCAGATCTTTCATGGTTCGTGCAGGACACATGAACGTTGTTGATGTCGAGCAGCAAACCGCAGCCGGTCCGACGCACGATCTCGCTCAGGAAATCCAGTTCGCTCATCGTGCTCTGCGCGAAGGCGACATAGGTCGACGGATTTTCCAGAAGCATCCGGCGCCCAACGGTTTCCTGCACTTCGTCGATATGGTCGCACACCCGGTTCAGCGTGGCCTCGTCATAGGGCACCGGCAAGAGATCGTTGAAATAGGTGGTGTCGTGGGACGACCAGGCCAGATGTTCTGAAAACAGTCCCGGCTCGTATCGCCGGTTCAGATTCGACAAGCGCTGCAGGTGCTCCTTGTCGAGTGGCTGTTCACCGCCAATCGAGAGACCAACACCATGAAGGGACAAGGGATACCGCGAGCGGATGGCTTCCAGTTGCCGGTGCGGCGGTCCGCCTGCACCCATGTAGTTTTCGGCATGAACTTCAAAAAAACCGATATCGGCACCTGTTTCCAGGATATCCGCCACATGGTCCGCCTTCAGGCCGGCCCCGGCGCGTGCCGGAACAACGGCTCCGCTACGCAGTGCCGGTTCTGATCGGGTGTCGGAAACCATGGTACTCTCCAGATGGAAAACAGAGTGTCAGGCAGGCGCACTGGCTGAGGATAACTTCAGACCGCTTCGGCTGAAGCACCATGGCTGATGGAATTGAACTAAATGTGTGCCCTATCCACCCTGTGGGCAAATGCGGGCTTTCCAATCGCCTGCCTGAACAAGTTGCCGCGGATGCGGCCGATCAAGCCTTATCAGGCTTCGGGAAGGTCGCGCTTGAGTTCCGTAAGGGAGCCGTGACGGCCACCGGGAACATCCATCGTCGTGCACGTGCCTTTCGGGACCAGTGTCCAGGCGTTACCCTGATAGTCGATCGTCGAAGTGCCTGCGCAGGTCGTGCCAGGGCCGGCCTTGCAGTCGTTTTGCCCCTTCAGGGACACGCCATAGCATTTTTCCTTGGCCTGGGCATTGGCAGGCACAGTTGACGACAGACCCGCAACGGCGGTCGCAACCGCACCGGCAACAAAAGCTGCAGACATGGCCTTATGCTTCATCTTGATCTCCTCGGTTCCGTTTCAAATTCTTCACGTTCCGGCGTTCTTGCCGGACCGACAGTCACCAAGTGTAGATGACCCTATTGAGGGTAAATAGGAAATCAAACGCATGTGACTGTTTTGCGAGCATAACCGCACAAAGTTTAACAAACGCAAGATTCTTACTTATTTTCCATTGGTTTTGAGCTTTCCGGATGATTGGCACTTTTTGCGCGAAACAATTATAATGCGGCGACGCAGAAACACTCTTGCTCACGACGGCGAAATCTGTCATGTTCGCGCCGCTTGGAATAGGACAGGTATGCTGTCCCAATTATCACCATGCTCAAAACGGCCCGGATAGGGCGCACGACAAAGCGGCATGGACGATGACAGGCTGACCACTCGGCGGATCCAGGGAGGATCCGTAAGGAAGCGAGACGGAATGTTTCGGCAGCGGGGAACCGCTGCGTCAATGCGGCGGTTTGCTTTGATAAACTGCTGAGGTTAATACAACAACAGAGCCGGGGCGGGAAAGCCAGGGTTCGCCGGACCGCATTCTTGATGGGATGCGACCCGAACGGAACCGGACGCTCCCAACGACGGCGGCACTGGGGTTAACAGTGAGGGCGCACATGACGAAGATAGAGCTGACGACCAGCACAGCCATGCAAGAGGGGAACGTGGACATGAAGACCACAGCAACCACCACACTTGCGGAACGACTGAGCACGGCCGCCGACAAAGGGCTCTATAATCCGTCGCGCGAACACGATGCGTGTGGTGTCGGCTTTGTCGCCCACATGAAAGGCGAGAAATCTCACAAGATTGTTGCCGATGGCTTGCAGGTTCTGGAAAACCTCACCCACCGCGGCGCGGTTGGTGCCGACCCGCTGATGGGCGACGGCGCCGGCATGCTGGTGCAAATCCCGCACCCCTTCTTTGCAGAGGAACTGGCGAAGGCCGGAACCACGCTTCCCGATGCCGGTGAATATGGCGTCGGCTTCATCTTCTTTCCGCAGGACGACGAGCTGCGCGCCAAGTGCGAAGCCATCATCGAGCGCGTCATTGAAGACGAAGGCAAGGAGCTGATCGGCTGGCGCGACGTGCCTGTCGACAACTCCTCCCTGTCCAAGGCACCCGACATCGCCGCCACCGAGCCGGTTTCCCGTCAGGTCTTCATCCGCAAGACCGGCGGTGAAGCCGATGACTTCGAACGTCGCCTTTATGTGCTGCGCAAGGTTATCTCGAACCGCGTGCGTGCCGAAACCGATGCGGTTTCGAAGGGCTTCTATATCGTTTCCATGTCCAGCCGGACCATCGTCTACAAAGGCATGTTCCTGGCCTATCAGCTCGGCGCCTATTACGCCGACCTGAAGGACGAGCGTTTTTCGTCTGCCCTGGCCCTTGTCCACCAGCGTTTTTCCACCAACACGTTCCCGTCCTGGGATCTGTCGCACCCCTACCGGATGGTCGCGCATAATGGTGAGATCAACACGCTGCGCGGCAACGTCAACTGGATGGCGGCGCGTCAGGCGTCGGTGTCGTCCGCGTTGCTTGGCGATGACATCTCCAAGCTCTGGCCGATTTCCTATGAAGGCCAGTCCGATACGGCCTGCTTCGACAATGCGCTCGAATTCCTGGTCATGGGCGGTTATTCGCTCGCACATGCGGCGATGATGCTGATCCCGGAAGCCTGGGCCGGCAACCCGTTGATGGACGACAACCGCCGGGCTTTCTACGAATATCACGCAGCCCTGATGGAACCGTGGGACGGTCCGGCAGCCGTTGCCTTTACCGATGGCCGCCAGATTGGCGCAACGCTGGACCGGAACGGCCTGCGTCCGGCCCGCTACATCGTCACCGACGACGATTTTGTCATCATGTCCTCCGAAGTTGGCGTTTTGCCGGTTGAAGAAGAGCGCATCGTCCAGAAATGGCGTCTGCAGCCGGGCAAGATGCTGCTGATCGACCTGGACGAAGGCCGGATCGTTTCCGACGACGAAATCAAGCGGCAGCTTTCCACCGCCAACCCGTACAAGGACTGGCTGCACCGGTCCCAG
Organism: Stappia sp. BW2; assembly: GCF_008107695.1. Taxonomy (GTDB): domain Bacteria; phylum Pseudomonadota; class Alphaproteobacteria; order Rhizobiales; family Stappiaceae; genus Roseibium. Next base: position 323,356 of record NZ_VIRG01000053.1, read on the forward strand.
ATCGTTCTGGAAGACCTTCCGGGCGTGCGCCAGCGCGCGCCGGTTGCCGGTGAAAGCCTGCTCGACCGTCAGCAGGCCTTCGGCTACACGGAAGAAGACATCAAGCTTCTGATGACGCCGATGGCGACCGTCGGCCAGGAAGCCATCGGCTCCATGGGCACGGACACGCCGATTTCCGCGCTCTCCGACAAGTCGAAGCTGCTTTACACCTATTTCAAGCAGAACTTCGCCCAGGTCACCAACCCGCCGATCGACCCGATCCGCGAGGAACTGGTGATGAGCCTTGTGTCCTTCATCGGTCCGCGTCCGAACATCTTCGACCTGGAAGGCATGTCGACCTCCAAGCGTCTGGAAGTGCGCCAGCCGATCCTCACCAACGAGGACCTGGAGAAGATCCGCGCCATCGGCGACATTGCCGACAACCAGTTCTCCGCCAAGACGCTGGACATCACCTACAATTCCGAAAAAGGCGCCGTCGGCATGGAAGGCGCGCTGGACGAATTGTGCGAGCGTGCCGAAAAAGCGGTTCTGGACGGATACAACATCATCATCCTGTCCGACCGTCTGATCAGCCGGTCGCGCATTGCGATCCCTGCCCTTCTGGCAACGGCGGCCGTGCACCATCACCTCATCCGCAAGGGTCTGAGAACCTCTGTCGGCCTCGTGGTGGAAACCGGTGAAGCGCGCGAAGTGCACCACTTCTGTGTTCTGGCCGGCTATGGCGCGGAAGCGATCAACCCCTATCTGGCGTTCGAAACGCTGCTTTCCATGCACATGGAAATGGATTTCCCCGAGGAAGTCGATCAGGACGAAGTCGTCTACCGCTACATCAAGTCCATCGACAAGGGCATCCTGAAGGTCATGTCCAAGATGGGCATTTCGACCTACCAGTCCTATTGCGGCGCGCAGATCTTCGACGCGGTCGGCCTCGGTTCGGAGTTCGTGAAGAAGTACTTCTTCGGCACCGCAACCATGATCGAAGGCATCGACCTTGCCGAAGTCGCCAATGAAACCGTCTTGCGCCACGAGCAGGCCTTTGGCGATGTCGCCATCCTGCGCCGGTCGCTGGAAGTTGGCGGTGAATACGCTTACCGGACACGCGGCGAAAGCCACATGTGGACGCCGGACTCCGTCGCCCTGTTGCAGCATGCGGTGCGTGCGAAACTTCCCGAGACCTATCGCGCTTTCGCACAGGAAGTGAACGAGAAGAGCGGACGCTACGCCATCCGCGGCCTCTTCCGGATCAAGTCCGCGGACGAAATCGGCCGTTCGCCGATCTCGCTCGACGAGGTGGAACCGGCCGAAGCCATCGTCAAGCGCTTCGTCACAGGCGCCATGTCGTTCGGCTCGATCTCCCGCGAAGCTCACACGACGCTGGCCATCGCGATGAACCAGATCGGCGGCAAGTCGAATACGGGTGAAGGCGGCGAGGAACCGGAACGTTTCAATCCGCTTCCGGACGGCTCGTCCAATCCGCAGCGCTCTGCCATCAAGCAGGTTGCTTCCGGCCGTTTCGGCGTGACCACGGAATATCTGGTCAACTCCGACATGATCCAGATTAAGGTTGCCCAGGGTGCCAAGCCCGGCGAAGGCGGCCAGTTGCCGGGTCACAAGGTGGATGCGGTCATCGCGAAAGTGCGTCACTCGACACCGGGTGTCGGCCTGATTTCGCCGCCCCCGCACCATGACATCTATTCCATCGAGGATCTGGCGCAGCTCATCTACGATCTGAAGAACGTCAATCCGGAAGCCGACATCTCGGTCAAGCTGGTGTCGGAAGTGGGCGTAGGCACGGTCGCGGCGGGCGTTGCCAAGGCACGTGCCGACCACATCACGATTTCCGGTTACGACGGCGGCACCGGCGCTTCGCCGCTGACCTCGATCAAACACGCGGGCTCTCCGTGGGAAATCGGCCTTGCCGAAACCCAGCAGACCCTGGTGCTGAACGGGCTGCGCTCGCGCATCGCCCTTCAGGTCGACGGCGGCATCCGCACCGGCCGCGACGTCATCATCGGCGCCCTGCTCGGCGCTGACGAATTCGGCTTCTCGACCGCACCGTTGATCGCCGCAGGCTGCCTGATGATGCGCAAATGCCATCTCAACACCTGCCCGGTCGGCATTGCCACCCAGGATCCGGTCCTGCGCAAGCGCTTCAAGGGCACGCCGGAACATGTCATCAACTACTTCTTCTTCGTCGCCGAGGAAGTTCGCGAACTGATGGCAAATCTCGGCTTCAAAACGCTGGAAGAGATGATCGGCCGGTCCGACTTCCTCGACAAGGAAGCCGCGCTCGATCACTGGAAGGCAAAGGGTCTCGATTTCTCCCGTATTTTCTTCCAGCCGGAAGCAAAACCGGAAGAAACCCGCTGGACCGCCCGTCAGGATCACCCGATCCACGACATTCTGGACCGTCGCCTGATTGCAGCCGCCAAGCCTGCTCTCGACAACAAGGAACCCACGATTGTCGACGAGACGATCTGTTCCGTCGACCGCTCGGTAGGCGCCATGCTCTCCGGCGAAATTGCCAAGCGCTATGGCAACAAGGGCCTGAAGCAACCTGACACGCTCAAGATCAATCTGAAGGGCACCGCCGGCCAGGCATTCGGCGCCTTCGTCGCCCGCGGCGTCACCATTGATCTTGTCGGCGACGCCAACGACTACGTCGGCAAGGGTCTTGCCGGTGGCAAGCTGATTGTCCGTCCGCCAGAAAATACCCGGATCGTGCCGGAAAACTCCATCATCGTCGGAAACACGGTGCTGTATGGTGCCACCGAGGGTGAATGCTACTTCCGCGGCGTTGCCGGGGAACGGTTCGCGGTTCGCAACTCCGGCGCCCTTGCGGTTGTCGAAGGCGTGGGCGACCACGGCTGCGAATACATGACCGGCGGCGTCGTCGTCGTGATCGGCCAGACCGGACGCAACTTCGCGGCCGGCATGTCCGGCGGCATTGCCTATGTGCTCGACGAAGACGGCACGTTCGGCTCTCGCTGTAACCTGGCCATGGTCGAACTGGAACCGGTGACCGAAGAAGACGATCTTCTGGAGAAGCTGCATCACCATGGCGGCGACATCGAGCACAAGGGCCGTGTGGACCTGTCCTGTGACATGACACGCCATGACGACGAGCGCCTGCGCCAGATGCTGACGAAACATCTGGAACTGACCGGCTCGACAAAGGCCAGGGAAATCCTCGACAACTGGGCACAGTACCGGCCCAAGTTCGTCAAGGTCATGCCGGCCGAATACCGCCGGGCCCTGCGCGAAATGGAAGAACAACGGCTCGGCATGGTCGCCGCAGAATAATCCGGCCAAACACACGAACAGGCTCTCGGCCGCTTGAGGCGGCCGATTGCAGCCACTCTGGACAGACGCATGACATTTTGAGGAGGTCGCCTTGGGCAAGGTAACCGGTTTTATGGAAATCGATCGGCAGGAACAGAAGTATCAGCCTGCCTCTGACCGTATTCGCCATTTCCGCGAGTTCACCATTCCGCTGAACGACCAGGACGTCATGAATCAGGCGGCCCGCTGCATGGATTGCGGCATTCCGTTCTGCCATGGTCCAACGGGCTGTCCGGTCAACAACCAGATCCCGGACTGGAACGATCTGGTCTATCAGGGCGACTGGGACTTCGCGCTCAAGAACCTGCATTCCACCAACAACTTCCCCGAGTTCACCGGACGCATCTGTCCGGCCCCATGCGAGGAAGCCTGCACGCTGAACCTGGAAGACATTCCGGTCAACATCAAGAGCGTCGAACAGGCGATTGCCGACAAGGGCTGGGAAGAGGGCTGGATCGTCCCGGAACTTTCCGCCACCAAGACCGGCAAGGCGGTTGCCATCATCGGCTCCGGCCCTGCTGGCATGGCAGCAGCCCAGCAGCTCGCCCGTGCGGGCCACACGGTGCATGTCTACGAGCGCGAACCGAAGGCCGGTGGCCTGATGCGCTACGGCATTCCCGACTTCAAGATGGAAAAGCACTACATCGACCGCCGCGTTAAGCAGATGGAAGCGGAAGGCGTGACCTTCCATTACGGCGTCAATGTCGGCGTAACGGTTGCCCTTGAGGAACTGGCCGAGCGTCATGACGCGGTCATCCTGTGTGCAGGCGCCGAACGCCCGCGTGACCCGGGTGTCTCCGGCATGGAGCTGGAAGGCTGCCATTGGGCAATGCCATATCTCGTCCAGCAGAACCGCCGCGTCGGCGGCGAGCCGGAAGGCGACGAAGCTCCGATCTGGGCTGGCGGCAAGCATGTGGTCGTCATTGGCGGCGGCGACACCGCATCCGACTGTGTCGGCACGGCATTCCGTCAGGGGGCTCTGTCGGTTACTCAGCTCGACATCCGTCCGATCCCGCCGCTGAAGGAAGACAAACTGGCCATCTGGCCCTATTGGCCAACCAAGTTCCGCACGTCCTCCTCGCAGGCCGAAGGCGCCGAGCGTGAGTTCTCCGCTGCGACCCTGGCCCTCGTCGGCGAAGACGGCAAGATCATCGGTGTCAAATGCGCGCGCGTCGATGAAAAGCGCCGCCCGATCGAAGGCACCGAGTTCATCCTGCGCGCCGACCTTGTTCTGGCCGCCATCGGCTTTTCCGGCCCGTTGCTGGAAACCTACATCGCCGAAGCCGGCGAGAAGCTGGAACTGGACGGCCGCACCAACGTCAAGGCCAACACCGAGGACTACAAGACCAGCATGGACAAGGTGTTCGCCGCCGGTGACGTCCGCAAGGGCCAGTCTCTCGTTGTCTGGGCCATTCGCGAAGGCCGCCAGGCCGCACGCGCCGTCGATGAATTCCTGACCGGTTCCACCGACCTGCCGCGGTAAGCTCTTTCCGGACAAAAACAAAACCCCCGCAGGCAATTGTCTGCGGGGGTTTTTGCTTTTTCAGGTCCTGATCGTGTCTCAGGGCATCCCGGGTCGCACGGTCACCGAGACCCGGCCTTGTGCATCCTGACTGGCAGCACCGCTCAAAGGTCCCCTCAGGGCGGCCCCTGCCGGGAAAGTTACATCCTCGTCCGCGGCCACGGGTTCAGATTTCACCACCACAGGCATGCGCGGATCATCCACACGCCCCTGCATCGGCGGCAAAGGCTCACCCTTCACGAAAAAACGATAGGTTCTGGTCGCCGGGTCGATTTCCTCATCGTCCTCCCCCCCCAGAAGCAATGCCTCCGGGGAGGTGGTGCGTCCGGTCAGAACGATGAAGTTGGGGTCATCTTCCACACCCTCGAAGGCAAGTCCGCCATAGCCACCCAGCAGACGCGAGAGTTCCCGTTCAACGAAGAATGCGACTTTCCGATAACCGGCCCAGGTGAAACCGATCTTGTTGTTGGTGCGCAGTCGTGTGTTCTTGCCGTCGACATCCGGCCCATATGACGAATAGCTACCGTCCTCGGCCAGGAAGATATCCCAGATATCAACATAGCGAACGCGCCTGTCTTCCGACGCACTCTGGAAGATCGAGTTGAGCTGGGTGAAATCGGCATTCACCAATTCATCGCTTGTTGGCGGCAGGCCGGCCCAGACAAGCGGTTTCTTTTCCTGGCGCACCACGCGCACCAGCGCATCGACCTTCTTGCGGTAGCTGTCCAGCCATTCGGCGGTCATGAATTCGACGGGCGGGTCGCCGGGAAAGGCTTTGCCAAGATCCTGCCGGCCGATCATCACCACGACGGCCTGAACATCCGCCCCCCGAATTCTGGAGACCACCTGCGTTGCCCAGTCGGGCGATCCCTCGCCCACAAAACCTTCCTTGTCCTCGGTAATGGCCTCGACACGGATCTGCGGTTTTTGCGCGAGCGTGTATTTCAGCCCGTCGGCCACACCGCGTGCCATCCGGTCTCCAACCACAAGGATCAGACCGGCGTCTGCGTCTTTTTCGAGAACGTCGAATTTGGGCGGAGCCCCGGCGGGCCGGGAAACCCTCTGTTTTCTCGGGGTTTTTTGTGGCTTCTTGACGCGTTTTTCCGCACCGCCACCAAACAGACGCTGAAGAGGAGCGAACGGATTGAAGCCCCGGAAGGGCCCGTTCTGCGCAACCACGATCTCACCGCGCGGCACATCCTGTGCGGCGGAAATACCGGCAGAACAGAAAACCAGCACAAGACCGAGAGCAACGGCAAACCGGAGCGAGGCGGGGAGCCCGCCCTTGCCTTCCTCTTGCCGTGTCCGAATTCTCACGCTGCGCTCCTGCTGCGGCTGAACTCCACTCAGTTTAGCTGTCCAGCTTCAACCGTGCCAGCAAAACAATGGATGCATAACCGTCGGGAACCATCCCCCGGGAGCGCTGATAGGCCCGGATACCCTTGCGGGTAGCCGGTCCGATCCGGCCATCCGCCGTGCCCACGGAAAATCCACGCTGGTTCAAAAGCGCTTGCAGCTCCGCAGTTTCCGAGCGATTGAGCGGAAGGTGCTCGCGCGACCAGTCCCCCTCGATCGGACCGCCGCCGATGATCCGGTCGGCAAGATGTCCGACGGCAAGCGCATAGGCGGTTGCGTTGTTGTAACGCTTGATCACGTAGAAGTTCTTCAGCATCAGGAAGGCAGGACCGCTTGCACCGGCCGGCAGAACCAGAATGGCGTTATCGGAAGGACGCGGAAACCCCCGACCGTTCGTCCGTTGGACGCCGTATTTGCTCCATTCGCGAAGGGTCAGCGTCTTGTCGCCATCGGCCAGATGATAGTCGAACCCGCGAGGCAGGTTCACCTCGTACCCCCAGGTCTTGCCAGTTTGCCAGCCATGCTTTTGCAGATAGGCGGCGGTAGAGGCAAGCGCATCGGGAATAGACGTCCAGATGTCCCTGCGGCCGTCGCCGTCGTAGTCGGCAGCATAGGCCTTCCAGCTCGACGGCATGAATTGTGTGTGCCCCATGGCGCCTGCCCAGGACCCTTCCATGTCCTGGAAGCGTACGTGGCCGGCCTGGACGATCCCCAGTGCGGTAACGAGTTCCTTTTCCCAAAAGCTCTTCCGGCGCGGCGCGGCATAGGCCAGCGTTGCCAGCGCCTGAATGACATTGTGGCGCCCCATGAAGCCGCCGTAGTTCGTTTCCATGCCCCAGATCGCCAGCACGGCTTCACGGTCGACGCCATAGCGGTTTTCGATGACCGCAAGCACCTGACTGTATTCCTTCAGCATCTCGCGGCCCTTCTCGACCCGCGCGTCTGAAACGGCACTGTCGAGATATTCCCAGATCGGCTTCACGAACTCGGACTGCTTGTTCATGAGGCGCAAGGTGTCATCGTCCGGCTGCATGCCGGTAAACACCGCATTATAGGTCTGGGATGAAATGCCTGCAGCCCTGGCCGTTGGCCAGAAACCGGAAACGAACCGGCTGAAACCCTGATCGGCCTGTGCCGGCAGAGAAATGGCCAGTAAAGTGCCTGTCGCAGCGGCTGCGACAAGCAGCCGGCGCCCAAGGGTCCTCAGTCTTCCAGAGAGGGGCAGTAAAGTTTTCACGTTCGCAGTCAGCCGCGCAAGGTTCAGCATCAGGGCCTCCTCGATGCCCAGGTCCGTAAGTTTCTGCCCCCGCCCCATGAATGATGTGAATTTGGTTACCGTGACGTTAATGCCGGAATCTTAAGCCGGCTTCAACAGCGTTTTCGGTATAGTCGTTTCCCTGCTGCGAACTGTCGAAGCGCCGGTGGGTGTAATTCCCTGTCACCGCAATGTTTTTGGTAACAGCGAATGTCAGCCCGCCAAACCCTGTCATGGTCCGCTCCTCGATCGAAACACCTTCATAGGTCCGGTAACTGTATCCGACACCGGTTTCCCCGACCAGCCGATCGCTGAAGGCGTGGGCAAGGCGCAGGTCGCCGGAATAGATGATCGACCCGCTGGAGCCATCAATGTCGGTCGCCTCAAAGGAAGTTCCAAGACCAGCCGTGACGGTCGTCAGGCGGCTTGGCGACCAGACCAGGGACGCATCGACAATCAGGCCCGACAGGTTGTCCAGCCGGTCGTCCTCAATGTCTTCGATGCGCCACCCCGCCCCCAACTCGCCAGTGAGCTTGGGACCGGAGGCGATCGTAACACCGCCCACGACCTGATACCCGTTGGCGTTTCGTTTTTCACACAGGGCATCGCTGCAGGTGTCGTCATACCGCCTCAAGAGCAAAGCCCCCTCCACGAAGGGAGAAATCACACTGCTGGTATTGCCGTCCAACCGAAGGCTGGTGGAATAGAGCGTGTTGTTGCGTCCTGATTCCGAACCGCTTTCCGATGTATAAAAGTTCCGGTCCACGCCAACCGCAGCTGTGGCCGCGACGATGCCGACCGCGCGCGTCCCGCTGAGACGGCCCGACAGTTCGTGATCGTAGTCGGTGCCGGAGACGGATTCCGCACTGCCATCGTCTTCCTGGGTAAGCGAGTAGGATATCGTGGTGGTGACCTGCGTCGCTTCGCTGATATCAAGTCTCAGGTTCGTGGCGGCAAAGACGTTCGCTTCATTGTCGTCGCTCTCTCCGGGATACCCGGTAAAGGACCCTCGCAGCGACGCATCCAGTTGGTGGCGGGACCAGTTAGAGGTCAGGGAAACATCGGGAGAAATCTGGTAAAATGTGCCAGAGGTGCCATCTGCTGTCTGAGATCTGTTGTCGGTCCAGCCCGACGACACGGTCAATTGAGGGGTCAGGGTAAAGGCTCCAAGCCGAATGCCCTGCGGAGCATCAAAAGTCGTATCGCCTCCAAAGACGCTGTCGTCGATACCGCTGCTGGTCAGGGGAACCGCCCTGTCGACCGCTGTTATCCTGTCGGCGAACGGCCTGACCGGCGCTGCTCTTCCGTTGGTCCCAAGACCGCTTGATCCGCTTTCCGCCGTGGCGGAGTTCAGCGTTGAACGCAGGGAAAAAACATTGGTCTGCGTCGGATTACGGTCCGCTGCCTGTGCTGCCTGATCGGAAGGGTCGACTGATTCTTGCGCTCCATCCGGATCGTCCGATCCTCGCAAATCGTCAAGCGTCGTTTGTGCAGCCGCGGAAACGGCCTGCAAAACGGCAAGAAAGATGATCAGGGGCAGAAAGCTGCGCATGAAATTCGGGACCAGTCGACGTGGTATGTCAGGTCCAACCTGAAGAAGGATGGTTAATCCTTCGTTTCTTTTTCGCAAATTGAAAGGTTACACTAGGATACATAAAGTCACCTGATCGAGTGCAATTAGTAGATCACCGGTTCTTGATCCCCGTCAGCGACTGGCATAGAGGTAAGGCTGCCTTCAATGAAAAAGAAAAATGTTCATGACCACTGTGTTGCGTGACCCGATTTCCGAAGAAAATTCAGACATGACCTCCCTGTGCCTCGTCTCCGCAGAGCGGACGCTGGAAACGGAAATTGCCGGCCTCAGCGCCGTCCGCGCAGCGCTGAAGAACGGACTTGCCGTCCCGTTCCAGAAGACCTTCGAACTCATTCAGAAAAGCAAGGGCCGCGTTGTCATCACCGGCATCGGCAAGAGCGGTCATATCGGCACCAAGATCGCCGCCAGCCTCGCGTCCACGGGAACACCGTCCTTCTTCGTTCACGCCAGTGAAGCCAGCCACGGCGACCTTGGTATGATCACGGAAGGCGATGTCGTGATCGCACTCTCCTGGTCGGGCGAAACGCAGGAACTTGCAGGCATCGTCAGCTACACCCGCCGCTTCAAGGTGCCCCTGGTCGCGATCACGTCGCGCAAGGACAGCACACTCGGCCGCGCTGCTGATATCGTCATGAACCTGCCGGCAGTCACCGAGGCTTGCCCGCATGGTCTGGCCCCGACGACATCCGCTCTCATTCAGCTCGCGGTCGGCGACGCACTCGCTGTGGCACTTCTGGAAGGGCGTGGCTTCACCGCTCAGGACTTCCGCGTATTCCACCCGGGCGGCCGCCTGGGCGCCAGCCTGAAAACGGCCAAGGACATCATGCACACGGGCGAACGCATGCCGCTGGTGTCCGCAGACACTTCGATGAGCGAAGGCATCGTCCTCATGACCCAGCGCGGGTTCGGTGTTCTGGGTGTTGTCGATGAACTGAAACAACTGATCGGCATCATTACCGACGGTGACTTGCGCCGCCATGTTTCGTCAAATCTCCTGGCAAAATCCGCCGGAGAGATCATGACACGCGCTCCGAAGACGGTAACGACGGACACGCTGTCCGCATCGATCCTCGAACTGGCCAACAGCCTGTCGATCACGTCCGTTTTCGTGATCGAGGACGGCCGCCCGGTCGGCATCGTTCACCTGCACGATCTTCTTCGGATCGGCGCAGCCTGACCTGCATCCGAATCGGCCAATATTTCTTCAGGAAGTCGAAAAAGACTCTTTTCCGGCCCGCAACTGGCGCGCTATTAGGATTTGATTAGCCATACGCCACTTACACTGCCCCAAAGTTTCATCGGCTTGACGCCGCAGACCTTGGTGTGTGTACAGAATGGATCTGGCGACATTAATCGGCATTGTGGGTGCCTTCGGCATCGTTACGACCGCTATTTTTCTCGGCGGCAGCTTCGGCCAGTTCATTGACGTGCCGTCGGTCCTCATCGTGGTCGGAGGCGGTCTCGCCGCCACGCTGATCCGTTTCCAGATCTCAGACATCGCAGCTGCATTCGTCACAGGCTTCAAGGTTGCCCTTGCGGGCAAGAACGCCAGTCCGCGTGACCTCATTACTGAAATCAGCAACCTGGGTGAAATCGTCCGCAAGTCTGGTCCGCTCGGGCTGGAGAATGTTGACGTTTCGGACCCGGTGCTGGCCAAGGGCGTACAATACATTGCAGATGGCTACGAGCTGGAATTCATCAGGGAATCGATGGAGCGCGAGCGAGATCTGCAGCTTTCCCGCTTGTCGGAAGGCAAACGCGTTTTCAAGGCTCTTGGCGATTCCGCACCGGCATTCGGCATGATCGGGACGCTGGTCGGTCTGGTGCAGATGCTTGCCAACATGGACGACCCGGCCGCAATCGGCCCCTCCATGGCCGTCGCCCTGTTGACGACCCTTTATGGCGCATTGATCTCCAACATCCTCTGTCTGCCCCTGGTGGACAAACTGGATGCCAAATTCGACGTCGACGACCTCAACCAGACACTGATCATCGACGGCGTTTGCCAGATCCGCGAATCCAAGAGCCCGGCCCTGATCAAGGAAATGCTGATCGCATATCTGCCGGACAAATTGCGCGGCGACCTGGCGGATGCTGCCTAGAGCGAATTGCGATCCGATGACCCCGGGCAGAGCATTCGATGACCTGGAAATGCGAATGGATGCGGTTCAGTTGAAATCGATGGAACCGACGCTGATCCGGACCTGACAAAAGAGCGACACCTGCGCGATGGCAAAGAAAAAGAAACCTGAAGGCGGCGGCGGTGCACCCGACTGGCTGGTGACCTTTGCCGATCTGATGTCCCTGCTCGTCTGCTTCTTCGTTCTGATCATTTCCTTTTCCATTCAGGACAAGGAAAAGCTTCAGGTTGTCGCCGGGTCCATGCGCGAAGCCTTCGGCGTGAAAGATACCTCCCGCAAGACCGGCATCATCGAGGTCGAGGGCATTCCGATCCGCGACTACATGAAGGATATCAGTCAGGTCGAACAGGAAATGGACTCCGATTTCTCCCAGGTGCGCCATGAACAGCGGCGCAAACAGGGGCCGGAAGCCAATACGCACGACACGCTGGAAGCTGATATCGAAAAGCCGCGCCAATTCGCGACGGCCGCCGCCTCGCTGCGTCAGGCCTGGCAGGAAATGCCGGAAATCACCGAGATTTCCAGCAACATCATTCTGGAAGAATCCGAGGACGGCCTGAACATCATGCTGGTCGATCAGGACGGTCGCTCGATGTTCCGGGAAGGTTCGAAATATCCTTACGAGACCACTCGCCGCCTGCTCGCCAAGATGGCGCCGGTGCTGTCACAAATGCCCAATCGCATCGAAATCACCGGCCATACAACGGCCGGACGCCAGTCCATCGACCCAAGTTATACCGGTTGGGAACTCTCCAGCGAACGCGCCAACATCGCCCGGCAGATCCTGTCCGAATACGGCGTGCCGGACAATCAGTTCTACTCTGTGGTCGGCAAGGCCGACACGGAACCGCTGTTCCCCAACGACCCCTATCTGGCAGCGAACCGCCGGATTGGCATTCTGCTGAAGGCAGAAGAACCGCCGCTGCCTGCAGGGCACAAGCTCTGAGAAAGCACCGGCTCAGCAAACGCGTCGGCAGCCGGTATGCGGATCCGCTCTAGCTGACCTGCGAAACCACAAGCCGCGCACCATCGATTGAATCGACACGCACCTTTGTGCCAGCAGGCAGGTCCGGTCCGGTGATGCGCCAGATAGTGTCATCAATGGAAAGATTTCCGGCGCCCTCTTTCAGCGGGGCGGCAAGTGTGAATTCCCGGCCGACATAACGGCTTCCACGCTGGTTGAGCCCCGGGTCGCCCTTCTCCGATGCAAGTTTCTGCATCAGCCTTCGCCCGATCAGCAGGCTGACGAGAGAGAGCACCAGAAACAGTCCAACATTCACCTGCCAGGCGAAGTCGAACAGCAGCGCCACACACCCAACGATCAGCGCCGAGAGGCCAAACCAAAGGAAGATCGTGCCGGGCGCCAGTATTTCGAGTCCCAGCAGCAAGAGCCCCAGAACGAACCAGCTCCAGGGCCCCAGGGCCGCGATTGTGCTTTCAATCAGGCTCACCGGTTCTCCTCTCCCTCGTCACTGCGGGTATTGGGAATGCGGGAAGACGACCGCTTGGAAGATCCGTTCTCGCCGAACGCTTCCTTGGCAATGGCGCCGATGCCGCTCAAGGAGCCCAGCAGCGATGTCGCTTCCATCGGCAGGATAAGCGTCTTCTGGTTGTTCGAGGTTGCCAGTTCCTTGAAAGCTTCAACATATTTGTTGGCAACGAAATAGTTGATGGCCTGGACATCTCCGGAGGCGATGGCCGCACTTACAAGCTGCGTTGCCTTGGCTTCTGCTTCAGCCTCGCGCTCGCGGGCTTCTGCATCCCGGAAAGCGGATTCGCGGCGGCCTTCGGCTTCGAGGATAAGTGACTGCTTCTCCCCTTCCGCTTTCAGGATTTCCGACTGACGCTTGCCTTCGGCCTCGAGAATGTAGGCGCGCTTCTCGCGTTCCGCCTTCATCTGGCGGGCCATGGCATCCACCAGGTCGCGCGGCGGGTTGATGTCCTTGATTTCGATACGGGTGATCTTGATGCCCCAGGGTTCTGCCGCCGCATCGACAACCCGCAGGATCTGGGCGTTGATTTCGTCGCGGTTGGACAGAAGGTTATCGAGGTCCATCGACCCCATGACCGAGCGGATGTTGGTCATGGTGAGGTTGAGAATGGCATTCTGCAGGCCGAGCACTTCATAGGCTGCCCGGGCAGCATCGAGCACCTGATAGAAGGTCACGCCATCCGCGCTCACCGTCGCATTGTCGCGGGTGATCACTTCCTGGGTTGGCACGTCCAGCACCTGCTCCATCATGTTGAGCTTGTGGCCGATCCTGTCGATGAACGGGATGATGAAGTTCAGGCCCGGCGTCAGCGTCTTCCGGTACTTTCCAAACCGCTCGATCGTATAATTGTAGCCTTGCGGCACCGTCTTTACGCCGGCGAAAAACACCAGAATGACCAGCACGACAAGGCCGATCAGAAAAATGTCGAATCCCGCGATTGGCATATACGTCTCCCGTAATTTTTAAAAAAGTGCTGTCACTATGCGACGAACTCCAAGGCGTTTCCAGCGTATTCGCGGCCTTGAGTTCGTGCGGACGCACGTACGCAGCCCGCCCCGCGAACACCTGTGGCGTTCGTCGGACGGGCACATGACTTATGGGCAGCCTGTCGGAATTTTACGAGTGTTTTCCACCGGCAAGGTTAAACGCCTGTGGATGGGCAGCTGATCAGATCCAGCCGCCGAGTTCGCGCCGAACGATGTGGGTCAGCACGTCCATACCAAGATCGCTGTCATTCAGGCAGGGGATGTGGCTGAAATGCTCGCCGCCGCTTTCCTCGAAGATTTCCCCTGCCTCACCGGCAATTTCTTCCAGCGTTTCAAGGCAATCGGCGACAAAGCCCGGGTTCATCACCGCGACGTTCTTCACTCCGTCCTTGGCCAGTTGCTCAACGGTCTTGTCCGTATAGGGCTGCAGCCACTCTTCCGGCCCGAACCGGGACTGGAACGTCACCCGCAGTTTTTCTGCGTCCCAGCCGAGAACCTCGCGCATCAACCGCGTCGTTTTCATGCAATGGCAGTGATAGGGGTCCCCCCGCCTGAAATAGGACTGCGGAATGCCATGATAGGACGTCAACACCACATCCGGCTTGAAATCCAGACTTTCCACGTGACGCTCCACCGACTTTGCCAGGGCCGTCACATAGACCGGGTCATCATGATAGGGCGGCACGGTCCGGATTGCGGGCTGCCAGCGCATCTTCAAGAGCGTCTTGCAGACAACGTCATTGACCGTCGCCGTCGTGGTTGCCGAATATTGCGGGTAGAGGGGGAAGACCAGGATCCGGTCGCAGCCTTCATCCTTCAGGGCTTTCAGCCGGTCCGGAATGGACGGCTGGCCGTAGCGCATCGCCCAATCGATCTTCAGCTTTCCATCCGCATCCCCCAGCACCTCGGACAATTTTTCCGACTGGCTGCGCGTGATCGTGCGCAGGGGCGACTCGTCCTTTTCCTTGTTCCATATTTCCTCGTAAGCCTTGCCGGATTTGCCCGGCCGGGTCATCAGAACGATGCCATAGAGGATCGGATACCAGATCGCCCGCGGCCATTCGATAACACGCTTGTCCGAAAGGAACTCGCGCAGATACCGGCGCATGGGCCAATAGTCCGTGGCATCCGGTGTGCCCAGATTGACCAGAAGCACCCCCACCTTGCCACTCTTGACCGAAGGGTGATCTTTCGGCAAGTCGAGTTTTCTGAATGCGGCTTCCTGATCGGCTGCGATCGGCGCGGTCGGTTGAACGGTCATCTGCGGGGTAAGTCCTAAAACGGTCTGTCTGCGTTAAAACGGTCTGTCTGATGCCATACATAGGCCAAGCAAGAGCCTTGGCCAATGCGGCATTTGTCATACGCAGATACCCGGTTGCAGATCACCGGAAACTCAGATGGAAAAGCAACGACCCAGGACCTCATCCTGTGGCAGACCGTCAGGTCCGTCTCGAAGCCAATCTCAAAAGAAAAGGATGGGCAACTTGCTCCAGAGTATGCAGCCCACCTTTCGAGACGGCGCTTGCGCGCTTTCTCAGGACGAGGCTGAAATTTGCATTAAGACCGAGGCACGTCTACACGCCGCCAGCCTCAGCCATACTCCCGCTCATCCGCAATCACCTTGCCGTCATTCGGCAGCGCACCCGGGGCAACGGTCAGGACGTCCCCCTTGAGATGGGTAACCTCGCGCAGTGTTTCCGCGACCCGCTCCGGCAGACCATTGCCGCCGGCCTCGGTTTCCACCGTCAATGTCATGGCGTCGGCTTCACCAACACGGCTGACGGCAAGACGGGCCTTGCTGATTTCCGGGTGGGCCGCGACGATTTGCGCAATCTGGGCGGGGTCGACGAACATGCCCTTGACCTTTGTGCGCTGATCCGCGCGCCCCATCCAGCCGGCAAGCCGCATGTTGGTGCGCCCGCAGGGTGATTGGCCCGGGATGATCTTGGACAGGTCGCCCGTGGCGAAACGGATCAGCGGATAAAGGCTGTTGAAGTTGGTGACAACCAACTCTCCGACCTCGCCCTCTGCCACAGGCTCACCGGTGCCAGGCCGCACAATCTCGACGATGTAATCCTCGTTGACGATCATGCCCTGCCTGGCGTCCGTCTCATAGGCGATGACGCCAAGGTCCGCGGTCGCGTAACACTGGCCAACCTGGATCCCGGCAGCCTCATATTCTTCGCGCAACGACGGAAACAACGCACCTCCCGAGACCAGGGCCTTTTTGATGGAGGAGACATCCCGGCCCTGGTCCCGGCCGCGATCGAGGAGGATCTTCAGATAATCCGGCGTGCCGACGAAACCGGACGGTTTGAGCACCTCGATCGCTTCGACCTGACTGTCGGTATTGCCGACCCCGGCGGGAAACACCGTACATCCGAGCGCAATCGCGCCCTGGTCCAGAATGAAACCGCCAGGCGTCAGGTGATAGGAAAAGGCATTGAGAACGACATCGCCCTTGCGAAAGCCGGCCGCAAACAGGCTGCGCGCCCCGTTCCAGGGATCGAGCCCGGGCGCCTGCGGTTCCCAGATCGGGCCGGGCGACATGAAGACCCGGGCCGCGCCCGACAGGTCACCTGCCAGAAATCCGCCAAAGGGCGGTTGCGCGCGCTGCTTTTCCAGAAGGTCGGACTTGCGCAGAACCGGCAGACCGGCCAGTGCGGCCCGGTCGGTAACCGCCGCAAGATCGCATCCCTCCAGATGCGTGGCCCACCCGGTGGCATTACCGGTGGCATGGGCCAGAAGGTCCGGCAATCGGGCAAAAAGATCCCGTTCGCGCAGAGCGGGGTCTTGCCGCTCGCGCGCGTCAAACTGAATGTCGCTCATGGTCGTCTCCGCCTGTTTCGGCCCTGTGTCTGAAACCCCGTCAGGCCAGCCAGCGCTTCCTTCGCTTGTAATGTTTGACATTCCGGAACGAGCGACGGCCCTCGCCGCCAACGCCCAGATAGAATTCCTTGACGTCCTCGTTCTCCCGCAATGCCTTGGCATCGCCATCGAGCACGATACGGCCGGATTCCAGGATGTAGCCGTAGGTCGCGTATTTCAGCGCCACATTGGTGTTCTGTTCGGCAAGCAGGAAGGACACACCCTCATTGCTGTTGAGCTGGCGGACGATCTCGAAGATTTCCTCCACGAGCTGAGGCGCCAACCCCATGCTCGGCTCATCCAGCAGGATCATCTTCGGCCGGCTCATCAAGGCGCGGCCAATGGCGCACATCTGCTGTTCGCCGCCGGAGGTGTACCCCGCCTGGCTGCCGCGCCGTTCTCGCAGGCGCGGAAAGTAATTGTAGACCATCTCAAGGTCCGCCTTCACGGCACTGTGCCCGTCTTTGCGGGTGTAGGCGCCTGTCAGCAAATTCTCTTCGATGGACAGGTGACCGAAACAATGCCGTCCTTCCATTACCTGGATGCAACCCCGGCGAACCAGATCGTTGGGCGACAGGGCCTGAACTTCTTCGCCCTCGAACACGATCTTGCCCTTGGTCACTTCGCCGCGTTCGGCACCAAGCAGGTTCGAAATCGCTTTCAGCGTGGTCGTCTTGCCTGCGCCGTTTGCGCCGAGCAGCGCCACGATCCCGCCCTTGGGAATCGTCAGCGACACGCCCTTCAGCACAAGGATCACGTGGTCGTAAATGACCTCGATATTGTTGACCGACAGGATCGTCTCGGCAGCTTCACGCGCCCCCTGCGAACCGGGCTGTTCTACATCCAGCAATGCCATTCCCTCTTCTCCCTGGAAGCTCCGCCGCACGTTGATGCGGCGCGGCGGAGCGGACTGCCTATCAGTTCGGGCAGGGTTCGGTGCGCGCCGGCCACGGCGCGTTCTTTTCTGCATATTCCGCAGCGGCTTGTTCCAGCAGCGGACGGACCACATCGGTCATCGGCTCGATCCAGTCCGAAGCCTGACGCCACTTCTTGCCGTCCCACTCCTGGATGAACACCGGATTGCTGCCGGCATGGTCTTCGCAGGTCACTTTCATCGGATGGGCAAAGCCCTTCAGACCGAGTTCAGCCAGCCGCGCCTCGTCCAGATTGAGTGCCTCAAGCCCAAGACGCATGTCTTCGCCCGTGATGACCTTCTTGCCGGTCAGTTCCTGCGCGGTGCGAATGCCTTCCGCGATGATGACCGAGTTCAGGACGCCGCGATTGTAGAGCGTGCTGCCGATGGAACTCGCATCGGTGGAGGACTTGCCCGCGTCGACAACAAGCTTCTTGATGTCGTCGAGAGCCGGGAAATCGGGACCGACACCGGAGAAGTTCAGCGCCTTGTAGCCTTTGGCTCCTTCCCCGCCGGCTGCGGCATCGTCATCCCCTGCGGACCACCACACACCGATGAACTTGTCCATCGGGAAGCGGATCTTGACGGCTTCCTTGACAGCCGTCGGGTTCATCGCACCCCAGCCCCACATGACCATGTAGTCCGGACGATCCCGGCGAACATTGAGCCACTGCGAGGACTGGTTCTGCATTTCTGCACCCGGAACCGGATACTGCAGCAGCTCGAAGCCGTATTTCTCGGCAAGCTGTTCCAGCAGCGGCAAGGGCTCACGGCCATAACCGGCGTCAAGGAAGATGTAGCCGATCTTCTTGCCCTTCAGGTTTTCAAGACCGCCTTCCTGCTCACCGATGTACTTGATGACCACGGAAGCGCCGTCCCAATAGGTGTCAGGCACGTTGAAGATCCAGGGGAACGTGGAGCCGACAGCGGCAGCCGAAAGGCCGTAGCCCATCGACAGCACCGGGATCTTGTCGACACCGGCTTTCGGGATCAGCTGCAGCGTGATGCCGGTGGAATACGGGTTATAGACCAGTGCGCCCTTGCCCTTGGTGGCTTCGTAGCACTCGACGCCCTTCTGGGCGTTGTAACCGGTTTCACACTCTTCAATCGCCAGCTTGACGCCACCGATACCGCCATCGCGCTCGTTCAGCATCTGCAGATAGTCATGCATACCGTTGGCGATGTGGATGCCGGAACCGGCATAAGGCCCTGTCCGGTACGTCAGGAGCGGCACGTAGTTGCTATCTTCTGCCTGGACCGCGGTCGTCATGGCGCCGGAGAGACCGACCCCGAGCGCAACAGCGGTTCCCAGCGCAAATTGCTTTATGTTTTTCATATTCTCCTCCCACGCGGCATCGAAAGGACTACCGCCGGACCGGTTACGCCATTCCTCACCGGATCGGTCCATGTCCGGATGGCGGGTGAAAAGGCTGGCGCTCCTAGTAAGGGAACGGCCAGACCCTGAGCTTCTGCTTCGCGATCTGCCAGAGCCGCGCAAAGCCGTGCGGTTCGACGATCAGGAAGAAAATGATGAGCGCGCCAATGATCATGAAGGTCGCGTGCTCCACCGTTTCCGCGGCCAGATCAAAGCCGAGGAGACCCGGAACGAATTTCAGTACCACCGGCAGGATCCAGATGAAGGCGGCCCCCATGAAGGCCCCACCAAGACTGCCGAGACCGCCCAGGATGACCATGAACAGAACCTGGAAGGACAGCCGGATGGAATAGGACGACGGCTCGGCCGCATTCAGCCAGAAGAACACCATCATCGCTCCGGCGACGCCGCAGATGTAGGACGATACGGCAAAGGCCATCAGCTTGGTCTGAAGCGGACGGATGCCCATCAGTTCGGCTGCAATATCCATGTCGCGGATCATCATCCACGACCGGCCAATGCGACCACGCAGGACGTTCGCCATCAGGAAGGTAATCAGAACGGTGATCCCGAGAACGATGAAGTAGCGCGCCAGCGGCGTTGCCTCGGCTCCTGTGGCGACAATGCCGAAGACTTCGCGGTGCGGCACCTCGATTGCCCCCGAGGCGTTGTAATTGTAGAGCCACGGGATGCGAATGAAGCACCATTCCAGAAAGAACTGGGCTGCAAGCGTCGTAACTGCCAGGTAAAGTCCCTTGATGCGCAGGCTCGGCAGACCGAAGATCGCGCCGATGGCAGCCGAGAACACGCCGGACAGGAGCACCATCACGATGACATTGGCATCGGGAAAGATCGACGTCAGCTTGTAGGCGGCATAGGCGCCAACACCCATGAATGCCCCGGTTCCGAGTGACAGCTGCCCGCAGAAACCGGTCAGGATGTTCAGCCCGATCGCCGCCAGCGAGAACACCAGAAACGGGATCATGATGGAGGTCAGGAAGAAGTCGTTGGCAAGGGCCGGTATGACGGCAAATGCGGTGATGAGGATGACGGCCAGACCGACGCGGTCCTGGAGGATCGGGAACAATGCCTGATCCGCCTTGTAACTCGTCTTGAATTGGCCAGCTTCGCGATAAAACATGGGTCAGAAATCCCTAGATCCGCTCGATGATACGTTCGCCGAAGAGGCCCTGTGGCCGGAACAGAAGGAAGATCAGGGCGATGATGTAGGCGAGCCAGGATTCGACCCCGCCGCCGACAAGACCACCCCAGTAGAGTTCGCCGATCTTCTCGCCGAAGCCGATGATCAGACCGCCGACGATGGCGCCCGGGATCGACGTGAAGCCGCCGAGGATCAGCACCGGCAATGCCTTGAACGCGACGATTTCCAGCGCGAAGGACACATCGGAACGCGCGCCCCACATGATGCCGGTCGCCAGTGCCACGAGGCCGGCTGCGAACCAGACGATGGCCCAGATCTGGTTGAGCGAGATCCCGACGGAAAGAGCGGCCTGGTGGTCGTCTGCCACGGCGCGCAGGGCGCGGCCGATCCGCGTCTTGTTGAAGAAGATGGCGAGCGCCGTCACCATCAGCACCGCAATCACGGCTGCAGCAATATCGATATGCTGCAGGATGACCAGACCCCGGTCGCCAATTTCGAAGGCGGTCGAACCGGTGGGCAGCCCCAGTTGCTCGGTGATCATCTGCTTGGGTTCACCACCGAAGACGAATTCACCGAAACCGACGAGGAAATACGTCAGGCCAATGGTGGCCATCAGCAGGATGATTTCCGGCTGGTTGACCAGGGGCCGCATGACCACCCGTTCAACACCATAGGCCAGAACCCCCATCACGCCGATGGTCAGGATCAGCGCCAGATAGGCAGGCACCCCGTTTTCGTTGAGCCCCACCAGCGTCAGGCCGGCGAACACCACCATGATGCCCTGGGCGAAGTTGAACACACCGGACGCCTTGAAGATCAGCACGAAGCCGAGCGCGATCAGTGCGTAGAGAATACCGGCGACAAAACCTTCCCACAGGACCTGCAGGAAGAAATCCGGCATCTGGTACATCTGTACGAAGGGATCGATGAAAATATCGTAGAGCATGGTTCGTCCCTCCTAGTGGCTCACACCGAGATAAGCGTCGATAACGGCCTGGCTGGCCTGCACTTCCTCCGGTGGCCCATCGGCGATCTTCTTGCCGTAATCGAGCACGACCACCCGGTCGGAGAGATCCATGACGACACCCATATCGTGTTCGATGAGGGCAATCGTCGTGCCGAATTCCTGATTTACGTCGATGATGAACCGGCTCATGTCTTCTTTTTCTTCCAGGTTCATACCGGCCATCGGCTCGTCGAGCAGCAACAGGTCCGGTTCCATCGCCAGCGCGCGGCCGAGTTCGACCCGCTTTTGCAGGCCGTAGGGCAGACGCCCGACCGGTGTCTTGCGGATCGCCTGGATTTCCAGGAAGTCGATGATGTCCTCGACCTTGCGCCGATGTTCGATTTCCTCGCGTTCCGCGGGCCCGCGCCACAGCAGTTGCCAGAAAAAGTTCCTGTGCATCCTCAAGGATCTGCCGGACATGATGTTGTCCAGCGTGGTCATGCCCTTGAACAAGGCCACGTTCTGGAAGGTCCGGGCGATGCCCTGGCTGGCAGCTTCGTAAGGCTTCATCTTGCGGCGCACCTGCCCCTGCCAGGTGATCGTGCCTTCCTGGGGGTGATAGAAACCGTTGATGACGTTCAGCATCGACGTTTTGCCGGCCCCGTTCGGACCGATGATCGCGCGGATCTCGCCCTTCTGGATGTCGAACGAAATGTCGGTGATCGCCTTAACCCCGCCGAAGGACAGCGAGACGTTGTCGACCCGTAACAGCAGCTCTCGCTCCGTCCCCTCGTTGGCGTCCGACGGCGGCAGCGTCTTTTCGGTCACAAAGGCGTTCATTCAGCGGCCTCCTGTACGCCCGCACCGGCGTCATGGGTGGTCATGTCGCGGATCTCGACAGTGGCTTCGATGATTCCCTTGCGGCCATCTTCGTAGGTCACTTCCGTGCGCACATGCTTGGAGGTGGATCCATCGTAAAGCGCATCGATCAAGGGGCCGTAGCGTTCGGCAATAAAGCTCCGGCGCACCTTCTGCGTCCGGGTCAGTTCGCCGTCATCCGCATCCAGCTCCTTGTGCAGGATCAGGAACCGCTTGATCTGCGCACCCGCCATCATCGGTTCGCGAGCAAGATCCCGGTTCACCTGATCGACATGGCTTTCGATCATGCCGTAGACATCGGGGTGGGCGGCAAGTTCCTGGTAGGACGCATAATTGACGTTGTTGCGTTCCGCCCAGGAGCCGACCGCGGTCAGATCGATATTGATGAAGACCGCCACCATGTCCTTCTCGTGACCGAAGGCAACCGCCTCCTTGATGTTCGGGAAGAACTTCAGCTTGTTCTCGATGTATTTCGGCGCAAACAGCGCGCCGTCATTGAGCTTGCCGACATCCTTGGCGCGGTCGATGATCTTCAGATGGCCGTTTTCCGCGATGATGCCCGCATCGCCCGTGTGCACCCAGCCGTCCGGCGTCTTCGT
This sequence comes from Stappia sp. BW2, assembly GCF_008107695.1. GTDB lineage: Bacteria > Pseudomonadota > Alphaproteobacteria > Rhizobiales > Stappiaceae > Roseibium. The sequence continues at coordinate 345,787 of NZ_VIRG01000053.1, forward strand.
GCTGGCGGTGGCTTCGTCATTCTTGAAATAACCGACGAAAACGCCCGGCGACCGGTACATAACCTCACCGCTTTCGGCGATCTTCAGCTCCACATCGGGGGCAGGTTTGCCAACCGTATCGCCGAAGATCTCGCCATCCGGCTGCAGCGTGATGTAAACGCTGGCCTCGGTCTGGCCGTAGAGCTGCTTGAGGTTAAGCCCGAGCGAGCGGAAGAACTGGAAGATCTCCGGTCCGATGGCCTCGCCGGCGGTGTAGCCGACTTTCACCCGGGTAAGACCCATACGGTTCTTGAGCGGCCCGTAGACGCAGAACTCGCCAAGGGCATAAAGCACCCGATCCTTCAGGCCGACGCTCTCACCGTTCAGGATCTTCTCACCCACCTTGCGGGCAACGCCCATGAAATAGTCGAACATCGCGCGCTTGGCCTTACCGGCATCTTCCATGCGCACCATGATCCGGGTCAGCATGTTCTCGAAAACGCGGGGCGGCGCGAAGAAGTAGGTCGGCGCGATTTCAAGCCGGTCCACATCGATCGTATCCATGCTTTCCGGACAATTGACGCAATAGGCGGCCGTAAAGGCCTGCGCCAGAGAGAACACATGGTCGCCGATCCAGGCCATCGGCAGATAGGCGAGCACTTCCTCGGTCTCGTCCAGGTGGTCGAACTTGTTGCCGTTGCGGGCCGAGATAACGAGATTGTCGAAAGACAGCATCACGCCCTTGGGCCGCCCGGTGGTGCCCGACGTGTAGAGCATCACCGCAACGTCGGAGCCCTTGGCATCCCTGAACCCGGCTTCCCAGTCGGCCGCCAGCGAGGGTGTCGCCGAAATCAGGTCACGGCCCTTGTCCTGCACCGAAGCGTAGCTGTGCAGATGCTCGTGATCATAGCCACGCAGCCCGCGCGGCTCGTCATAGATGATCTCGCTGAGTGACTTCACCTCATCGGCCATCGACAGCAGCTTGTCGACCTGCTCCTGATCCTCGACCACCGCGAAGGTGACTTCGGCATGCCCGAGCACAAAGGCCATTTCCTCGGCAACGCTGTCCGAATAGACAGGCACCGGAACGGCACCGATCGCCTGAGCAGCGACCATCGCCCAATAAAGCCTTGGGCGGTTTGCGCCAACGATGGCGATCTTGTCTCCGGTTTTCAGACCCAGAGATTTCAAACCGATGGAAAATGCGCGGATTTCTTCACACACCTCGGACCAGGTCCAGCTCTGCCAGATCCCGAAATCCTTTTCCCGGAACGCCGTCCGGTCACCGAAGACTTGCGCATTGCGCATGAGAATCTTCGGAAAGGTGTCCTCCTCGCGCGGTGAAGCGCTGGCCGACCCTACCATGAACTGTTTCTTCCCCTGAAGCACCCTGCATTCGGATGAACACAGACGATATGCCTCTACATTTTTGTCGTTCGACAGTCCGCTGTCCGGCGCGTTTGGCCATCGGCGGCTTGATCTGGAAGGCGCCCCAATTGTTCGGGGTCATTACCTGAAGGGTATGAAACAATCTGACGCGGCAACCTTCAACCGGTAAATTATTAAAGGTGGACAGGCCAAGCGTTCCAAACCCGATGAACGCAGGCTAGGAGGCCGGATTTTCAGCAATATGTTTCAATCATGTCGAATTGTTGCAATTGCGCTGCAGGTGCGAGAGGCACCACGGACCTAACCCTCTAGGCCAACGGCACTGCACTCTTGCGCACGACCAGCCATGGCTCCAGCTGAACGCTGCCATTGTCAGGTCTGGCACCGCCGAGGAGATTGAGCAGCAGCTTCGCCGCCTGTTCGCCAACCGCGCGGCGCGGCTGATGGATCGTCGTCAGCGGCGGCAGATAATGCCCCGCAATGTCGATATCGTCGAAACCAACCACCGAAACATCTTCCGGAACGCGAATACCGGCTTCGTTCAACGCGGAAATGAAGCCGAAGGCTGTCCGGTCGCTGGCACAAAAAACCGCGGTTGGCCGATCCGGCAGCGCCATCCAGGCGTGCGCAGCCCTGACACCGGCATCCAGGGTGTAATCCCCCTCGAAGATCCAGGCTTTCGCCGGATCGAAGCCGGCGCCTGCCAATGTGGCGCGGAACCCGTCGCGCCGGTCACGTCCCGGCTTGTGCGACAGCAGCCCCGTGACATGGCCGATATTGGTGTGTTTCAGGTCGAGCAGGTGAGACACCGCCAGTTCCGCGCCAAGCAGATTGTCGACAACAGAGATGGGAACGGCCGGATCGTCACTCCACTCGCCGGCAAGAACGATCGGCGGTGCTTTGGGGTTCGACGACCTGATCCGGGAAATCGAGAAATGCCCGTCCAGAATTACGATCCCGTCGCAATTGTTCTTGCTGAAGTAATCGCTCACGCGCGAATGCGACATGGACGGTTTTCGGGTGTCGGCAATCAGAACCTTCAATTGCTTTTCCGCGCAAACCGTTTCGATGCCCTGCAAGATATTTGAAAAGTGGGAGTTGCCGATATCGGGAACGAGGGCAACGATTGTGCCCGTATCGCGGCGCCGGAGATTGCGCGCGGCATGATTGAGGACATAGCCGGTCTTCTCGACCGCTTCCGACACGCGGCTTCTTGTTTCAGCCGACACCCTGTCTGGCGTCGTCAACGCGCGACTGACCGTGGCCGTCGACACATTGGCTGCGCGGGCGACATCCTGAACTGTCGGGTTTTTCTTTTTGAATTCGGACTGTGGCATTGCGCGAATGTTAGCCGAGAACATTCTGGCGCCGCACGTTTTTTCAAACGCGATGGAAAAGAATTTTGCCGGTGTGCTGCTTCTAGGGTCCGGATGCGTATCTGCCAGGCACGGTCTTTGCTGCAGGACCACTGCGCCCCGCCCTAAAACGGGGGAGGCCCGGCAGTTTGGAGTCTGCCGGGCCGGTTGACTGACTGGAGGTCAAAGTTAGTCAGTCAGAGTCTAACCGTAAGATTAGAAGGTACGCTGCATACGAACACCGAAGAGGAGTTCGTCCTGGTCGTCCTGGGTATCCACATCGGTGTTTGCGTAACCAACGTCAGCACCCATGATGAAGCCGGAGACCGGCTCCCACTGAACCGAACCGTCGATTGCGTAACGGGTAACGTCGTTCAGGCCAGCTGCGGCGTCGATGTCGGCGTAGGAACCGTCAAGCGCGAGGCCGATCGTGGAGGTTGCCTGGATGTACGCACCAGCAGACAGCGAGTAACCGGTGGAGGTGTCGCCCTTGTTGAAGTCGGCTACGCCATCATACGTGGTGATGTAGGACAGTGCGCCATCGGCATAGAAGCCCTGGAAGAAGATGTTCGAACCGGAGTTGAGCATCGGCAGATTGATGACTGCACCACCGCCGACGGCAAAGCCGAGTTCATCTTCGCCACCATTGTTGGTGCGGTTGGCTGCGGCATCCGGGTAAACCTGATGCAGAGCACCGGACAACTGTGCGGAACCCCAACCCTGGGAAACGCCGAGAGCTGCAACGAAGTCAGGAGCACGGGTGCCGCCGTAGTTGCCGTATTCACGATCGGAACGGTCTTCCAGAGCGATGGTCGCGGAGAAGCCGTTGCCGAAAGCTGCGGTGTAAGCGATCTGGTTGGTGGTCACGTCGGACCAGTCACGATCCACGACACCGATAAAGGCCTGACCGGTGAAGATGTCGAAGTTCGAGGTCAGACGACCAGCGGTCAGACCGCCCCACTGGATGTAAGCGCTATCCAGCGTGGTGCTGGTTTCACCGTTCGTGACCGTCGTGTAGGTGGACACGTAGGTACGCAGGGTGCCGAACTCGGTAGCCGTGCGAGCGTCCAGGTACAGGTAACCGCGGGACAGCCAGGAGTAGCCGTCAGAGTTACGGTCACTGAAGGCGCCGTCGTCCAGGACGTTGTTGACAACAACCTGGGTACGAACACGTCCGCCAACGCGGAGGCAGGTTTCGGTGCCCGGGATGTAGTAGAAGCGCGCGCCGTAAGCGTCACAGACACGAACGTAGTCGACCGGCTCCGGGGCTACCGGAAGGTCAGCCGCCTGGGCGGTGGTGGCAGCAGCAGCTGCGGCCGCGCCGAGCATCAGACTCTTGAGTTTCATTACATTACTCCAGTTTCAAATTCAGTCGGAAGGCTGAAGGAACGGATTCGAATACTTCACGCGACCCCTTCAAACTAACCTCTAGACTACCAACAACAAGCATTTACTTGCACCCCGCTGGCCGTCTCCGCATCAAAAAGCCAGTTCTAACTCTGGAATTCAAGCGCAAATTTCGCCTCTGAAAATATTGGTTTTTCGAGTCATATTTTTGCAACACGTTGAATTTCCGCCATTTTTTACAATTTTTCACTTTCGCGTTTTTGCCCTTGAACTCTCGCCATCTCATCCCCATATGGCCTGCCCCAACATTACTTTAAATACTAAACGAATATTTGAACCATTTTTCTTTCATTTGCTTCGGCAGAAATGAAGATAATTGTGACTACACTGTTTAGTTTACAGCCTATGGAGACAAGTTCGTCAAGAAAGAAGAAATAGCGACCTTGATTTTGTCCGTTTTTCCTGCGGTTTTTCGCGGTTTTTGAAACAATGAGGAATTGAAGACCAGTATTTCTTGAAAACTACAGTCAAAATTACGGAACGAAAAAACCCACGGGTTTCCTAAATCGGCGAAAATACCTCATTGAAATTTTTATTTGCCAATATCGTGATAGCTACTTGAAAAATTAAGTCGTTGGGGAAATATATCCAGCATGGACTGCATGCGCGCGCAGCACCACCTGCCCACGCCCCTCGCCAGCCCCGCCCAATTTCGAAAAAGGAACTCCCATGGCTGAATCAGAAGAAGGCGCGGCATACGATTCGCCAAACCTGATGGAACTCACCGCGGGAATCGTTTCCAACTACGTGACGAACAATCCGGTACCGCAACAGGACCTGATCGAACTAATCGTCGATGTCCACGTCGCTCTGGAAACCGCAACCAACAACACGCCGACCGTGTTTCGCGCGCCCCTCGTTCCGGCGGTGCCGATAAAGCACTCGGTCACACCGGAGTTCATCATCTGCCTCGAGGACGGAAAGAAATTCAAATTTCTGACGCGTCACCTGAAAACGAAGTTCAACCTGACGCCTGCCGAATACAGACGCAAATGGGGCTTGAGCGCGGATTACCCGATGGTTGCGCCAAACTATGCGCAAAAACGTGCCGAAATGGCCAAGGCCGCAAAGCTGGGTCACCGGAAACGCTGACCGCCGACAAGGTTTTGAGGACTGGCCGCGCGGTGCTATATTGTCCCTATGGACTTCAGCCAGATGAAACTCAGCCCGCAGGCGCGCAAGGCGATCCTGAAAAACGATCCCTTGGCGCAAATGAAGGCCATGGTTGAGCTTGCTCCGGGCAAGACTCCTGATGACCTGACGATGCGCAGTGGCAGCACGGGTGGTCCGGAGCTTTTGTCCTGGAGCCCGAAAAGCCACATGATGACGCTTCTGGTTACCGCTGAAAACCTCAACGCGCTCGCCGAGGATACCGCTGTCACCTACATTCAGGTCGGCAGTGCGATGCGGCGCTGAGAGCGCCGCATCCTGCTATCAATCCTTCAGCACATCAGATAACGGCGTCCGTACGTCCGGGTTGATCCGGATCGCGCAGAAGACGCAGGGCGCGTGCCGCATTCACCCTGCCGAAGCCCCATGCGACGTCAAAACCCGGTGCGCCGTCCGGATTGTCCGACGTTGCCATGAGGAGGTTTGCAACCTGAGGCGCTGACAGCGACCGGGCTTCCTGAAACAGCAAGGCAACGATACCGGCAACATGGGGCGCAGCCATGCTGGTGCCGGATTTGGTCACCCGCATCGGATGAACGCCGCCCCTGCCATTGTTCCGTCCGCCTTGCGCCCCGGATGCAACGATATTCGTTCCAGGTGCGGCAACCTCGGGCTTGTTTCGGTTGTCCCGTGTCGGCCCCCGGCTGGAGGAAGCTGCCGGCGCCAGCGAATGGTGGCTGTAATTGGCAACCGCGATGGCCCGCCGCGTTGTCGCCGGTGTCCCAAGCGTGCGAACGGGATCGAAATCCCCCCCCTGGAAGAACGATTGATCGGCATAATTATTTTTCTTGTCCCGCAGGTCCCGCTCGATCCAGGCATCGAACTGTCCGTTTTCCCCTTCCAGAGCTTCCAGCTTCACGGTCCAGACCCCGGATCTGAGCATTCCAAGGCCGAATGGCGCTTCAAGTTGCATGTAAATGCGCGCTTGCCCGTTCAGGCTCGAGAACCGCTCCGAATCGATGAAAACCTCGTCCTTGAGCATGGTGTTTCCCGGTGTCACAGGGCCGTATTCTGCCCCGTCCGGTGCAATCAGTGTCACGGCAAACCTGTCGACACTGGAATACCAGATCTCCAGTTCACTCGACGTCCTGTCTGTTCCCGTCTGCGTGACTGAGCCATCGGGCAGAGGCATGCCGCCACCGGTCTTCCAGCGCAGTTCCCGGCTTTCGCCCGTTTTGATGGTCCCGGCCGCGTGCCCATGCCAGACATGCTCGTTGCCTGCCGCGCTCACGAATGCGCGTCCCAATGGCTCCAGCAGTCGGTCAATGGCGCGTTCGACAAGGCTTTCCCCGTCATGGCTGCCGCCGTTCTGCCCAAGGCTCATGTTGATGACACAAGGCATATCGAGTGCATCCGCCTTGCCCATGATGTAGGCGACGGCATCAACCACATGGCTGGAATCGGTGAATGTATCCGACCCGTCGTTCGTGTCCGGCTGAACGAAAATCAGCGTGGCTTCGGGGGCAGCTCCAAGATGCGTGCCTTCCACGAACGTATCGTCATGCGACCTGCCATTGCCTGCCGCGATGCCGGCAACATGGGTGCCGTGCGAGCCCGCATCCGCCCTATGGCGGACGACGCTGAAGGGATCCTGCGCATTCAGCGCCTGGTTGATCTGATCGGCGCCATATTCCACCCCATAGGAGAAATCATCCGGCGCGTGTTCGCCCTGCCGGGCATCCAGACGCTGATCCCAGAGAAAGGCCAGCCTCGTGGTGCCGTCCGCATTGCGGAAGTCGTCGAGCGTGAAATCCATACCGTAGTCGATGATACCGACCAGAACGCCTGCCCCCGTGCGGCCCGGAACCCCGACGCTCCCCTGATGAACCGTGTCCGCCTTCGTTTCGGGCAGAGAGCTGTCCAGCATGGGGAACCAGCGCCGTCCGGCCTCAACCGTCTCGACCAGCGGATGCCCGTTCAGCTCCACCATGCGGTTCATGGGCAGGGACACGGAATAGATCTTCCCGGCCACATGCACCCAGTTGAAATCGGCAAACGCTGCTGGGGGTTGCTCGGTCTGAAGTTCGACGAGAACGCGCCTGACCTCCCCGAGAGGAGCCGCGCCGGCAGTCTCCAGCGATGCAGGACCGGACGGAAGGGCGTCAAGAGGGGATTCGTTTTCAAATGAACTCAGTTCTGCCTCGGCTGCATATCGGCGCAGCCTCGGATCAAGTTTCTTTAATTGCATGGAGACCTCCATCGCAGAAAAAACAAAGTCAAAATACCCGGCCACAATATCACGAAAGGCGAAGTTTTTCCGCCTACACGTCAAGCCTCGTTACGTCTTGTGACCCCGGTCTGTCATTCTCTCCTTGGACGAATGGTCAAACCTGTTTTTCGGGCTTAATCTCACCCCATGGAGGAGACACAGCAGCTCAAGACGCAGCTTGATCTGATGCAGGCGGCGCTTGACCATATCAATCAGGGTTTTTCGGCTTTCGACGCCGACCTCAGACTTGTCGCGTGGAATCGGGGCTTGTGGGAAATGCTCGATTTCCCTCAGGAACTGGCCCGGCGCGGCACGCATCTGGAAGCCTTCTTGCGCGTGAACGCAGAACGGGGTGAATACGGCCCCGGCGATATTGAAGGCAAGATCCAGCGCAGGCTGGAACGGGCCAAACTGTTCGAGCCGCATTATTTCGAACGCATCCGGCCCAACGGCCAGGTGATCGCCGTTTCAGGCACGCCCCTGCCCCGGGGAGGATTCGTCACCACCTATTCCGACGTCACCGAAGATCGCCGCCGACAGGAAAAGCTGGAACGCACGGTGGAAGAGCGTACCCGCGCCCTGCAGCAGTCGGAGGACTGGCTGCGGCTGGTGACGGACAATATTCCGGCCCTGATTGCCTATCTGTCTCCCGGCCCGGTCTTCCGCTTCGCCAACCGCCGCTACGCCGACTGGTTTGGCCACTCCGTCGCCTCCGTCGCCGGCCGGCCGGCGCCTGAAGTGGTCGGCGAGGAGCTTTTCAAGGAGCTGGAGCCGCACATCAACCGCTGCTTCGAAGGCAACGCCGTCAGCTACGAATATCAGCGCAATCGCTCGGATGGCAGCATCGCCTATATGCGCTCCACCCTCATCCCGGACATGACGAAAGACGGCCGAACCCTCGGGATCTTCGTGCTTTCCCTGGACGCCACCGACCAGAAACAGGCGGAAGCCGCACTCGTGCAGTCCCAGCGCATGGACGCTGTCGGCAAGCTGACCGGCGGCCTGGCCCACGACTTCAACAACCTTCTCGCCATCCTGATGGGCAACCTTCTGTCCCTCGGACGCACGCAAACACCGCTCGACCGGGAAACGCTCGACAGCAAGCTGTCACCGATGCTTGAGGCGACCAAGCGCGGATCCGACCTGATCCAGCGTCTCCTCGCTTTCAGCCGCGGCAAGGCCATCGATCCACAGAACGTATCCCTGGCCAAGGTCATTGCCAGTGCCGGCCGTCTCCTCGAAGGGTCCCTGCCGCCCTCGGTCGACGTCACGATCACCACCGAAAGTGCGGAAATCGGTGCCTGCATTGACCCGACACAGATGGAAACCGCGCTGATCAACCTGGCTTTCAACGCCCGCGACGCGATGCCCGAAGGCGGCACCCTGACCATCGCGCTGGACATGTGCGAGCTCGATGCCCGCGGTGCGGACGATCTGGGCATTCCACCCGGCAAATTTGCGCGCATCACCGTTGGCGACACCGGAAGCGGCATGGATGCGGAAACGCAGCTGCGGGTCTTCGAGCCCTTCTTTACCACCAAGACCTTCGGCACCGGCAGCGGCCTCGGCCTGTCCATGGTCTATGGTTTCATTCACCAGTCCGGTGGCTCGATCCACATTTCCAGCACGCCGGGAGCCGGCACCTGTCTGACCCTCTATCTGCCCTACCGACGCATTGCCACGTCCACCAGCGCGGACACGGACAAGGGTGACGCGGAACCGGTAAGACCCGGTCAGGGCGAGCTTCTGCTTCTTGTTGAGGATGACCCGGATGTCGCCAACACGGTGACGGATCAGTTGCAGAACCTCGGGTACGCGGTTCTGCGGGCCGAAAATGCGGAGGATGCCCGCAGCCTGGCCCTGGACCTTCCGGAACTGCGTGCCGTTCTCAGCGACATCATCATGCCCGGTCAGATCAATGGTCTTGCCCTGGCACGGGAAATCCAGCAGAAGCGGCAAGACCTCGGCATCGCGCTGATGTCCGGATATGCCGACTGGTCGGACCTTGCAGGACAGGCAAGCGCCTGCGAATTTCCGGTCTTGGCGAAACCTTTTGCAGATGCTCAACTTGCAGACACGCTGCAGAAGATTCTCTCACCCGCACCAGACTCAGCTTGATGGTTATGCAACGATCATTGCTTATGATCCATCCGACCGGGTCTGGAGACCCTTTCCCGCTTGCCGGGCAAAGATGTCAGTCTTCTGCGGTCAAGCCATCCTCGCGATGGATCGAAACCGGCACTCTTTGAATCAGGACACAGGAACGCGCCTTGCAGACACGCTCCCTCCAGGCAGTCAAACGCACCGTTTTCATTGTCGACGACGAACCGGAGATCGGTAACCTGCTTCTGGATGCCCTTCTTCAGTTCGAGATGGAGGGCAAGGTCTTTGCAACGGCTGCGCAGATGCTGACCGCACTCAGTCTGGAAACGCCGGACGCCTGCATCGTCGACCTTGGTCTGCCCGACATGGAGGGCATGGCCCTTATCAACGAGATCAGGCGCCAGTCGTCGGTGCCTATCATTGTTCTGTCGGCACGCGGCCATTCGACCGACCGTGTGATGGGGCTGGAACTTGGCGCCGATGATTATGTGGTCAAGCCCTTCGACCCGCGTGAAGTGGTTGCGCGCATCCGTTCGATCCTGCGCCGCTCGTCCGACCAGCCTTCGAAAAAGGCGAGCGTCGATTGCGCCAGGTTCGAGGGCTGGAGCTACCTGCCCGCCTCCCATTGCCTGATCTCTCCGGAGGGGGAGGAAACGTTCCTGTCGACCGGCGAGGCCTCCTTGCTGGAAGCACTCCTGAGAGCGCCCAAGCGCGTGCTCTCACGCGATTATCTGCTGGAGCATGGCGGCCGGGACGAGAGCCTTGACCGGTCAATCGACGTGCGCATTTCGCGCATCCGCAAGAAGCTCAACCGCAAGAACGAACCGGCCCACATCCGAACCATCTACGGGTCCGGCTACATGCTTGCCTGCGATGTAAAGTGGAGCTGACGCGAGGCCCGATCTTTCAGGCTCCACCGCCTTTGGCCCGCCCTCTCTGGCTGCGTGGCATCGGCGCAGGTAGCGCCTCTGATCACCCCAACAGTTTGAGAGTTCTCAAACAAAAAGCGGGAGGATTTCTCCTCCCGCCTTTCATTCTTTGTGTCATCAGGATCAGAAGCTCAGGCTGATGTCCCGATGGTCGGACAGACATGCGGCAACATCAAGCGCCATATCCGTCGGTAGACGGTTCTGCGCTCTCAAACCGATGTTTGTCGCAACCACGTCATCGAAGGCTTTCAGCTTCGGCAGGATCTCCTCCGCACCTTTCCGGCGCCAGGCGAGATCCGCGTCGAGCGCCGCAATCGCCTTGTCGATTTCCGCAACAGCTTCTTCCGCATTCGGTTCACGGCTCCGCATGATCTTGCGGGCATTGTTCAGCTCATCGCGAATATCGCGTGTGCCTTCCGCATCTCCCACCCGCGAGCGCATTGCCGAAATCGCATCTTCCGCAGCCTTTGGTTCAAGCGTCGGCACTTCGGCCTTCAGGGCTTCCAGTTCCGGCTTGAAGCTTGCGACCAGATCGGCCTGATCGAGGATCGTTTTCAGCTCCACGATGGGCTCATAGGCCTGATCGACAGTCCGTCGGTAAGACACGCGGGCGGTATTCTCCGCCTTCTGGATCTTGGCAAAGGTTGTGTAGGTGTCCTTCCAGTCGGACGGGATCTCCGCCATCAGGGCTTCATGCCGGGCTTTCAAATCGTCGATACGAGCCTGAGCACGTTCGCCCTGTTCGGCGGTATAGATACCTGTCTCACCCGAGCGATCAACGATCACCTGAAGGTCGGCAATCCGATCATCAAGTCGGCGGGCATCACGTTCGATGGCACGAACCTCGGTGTGAACCGGCTTGTAGGCCCCAGCCGCTGCCGCAACATCCGCCTCAGCAGCATGGATCGCCTCCATTTGCGGCAAGGCTTCCTTCGCCTTTTCCAGCCCTTCCATGACATCATCGCGCAGATCTTCCGGCAGATAGCTCATGTCAACGGATTCCATGGACTGGATTGCCGACAGGATCTTGTCGCCATTCTTCTGGAAGTCCTCATAGACGAGAGCTTCCATGCAGTATTGCAGACGCGGGTTCTTGGGAGGTGGTGCGGTCTCCGACAACAGGGACGAGCGGTTCGGCAGGTAGTTCACAAGCTGCGGATACAGCCCGACGATACCCAGCGCCAGCAACTGCAGGCAGATGAACGCAATCACGCCCTTGTACATGTCCAGCGTCTTGACCACCGCCGGGGCAACCCCGCGCAGATAGAACAGCGCGAAGCCGAATGGCGGTGTCAGGAACGAGGTCTGGATATTGAGGCCGATCATCACGCCAAGCCAGACGGCGGTGACGTTCGCTTCCGGATCCGCGAGCAGGATCGGTGCAACGATCGGCACGACAACCACCGCGATCTCGATGAAATCGAGGAAGAAGCCGAGGACGAAGATGACCAGCATCACGATCAGGAACTGAGCCCAGAACCCTCCCGGCAGGCCCTGCAGGAAGTTTTTGACCAGCTCTTCCCCGCCGAAGGCACGGAAGGCCGAGGTCAGCATGGCCGCGCCCAGAAGAATGATGAACACCAGCGCGGTGGTCTTGGCGGTTTCCACCATCACGCCGCGCAGCGTGTTCTCGAACTTCAGCGTGCGCCAGCCTGACCACAGGATCGCGATCAGCAGCAGCGAAACGGCGATGATTGCCAGGATCAGGGCAACCACATCGTCGCTGGTCTGGATCAGCTTGATGTTGACCGAGCCGAAGAAGCTGACCACCACGGCCAGGCAGAGCAAAGCCAGAATGGCGATGATCGCCGGGCTGTAGGCCCCGCGCTTGCCGTCCCGAAGCCGGTACCCGGCCATGACCATCGCGCCAACGGCACCGATGGCGCCGGCCTGGTTCACGGTGGCAACACCGGCGATGATCGAACCCAAAACGAGGAAGATCAGAGCCAGCGGCGGCACCAGGGTCAGCACCACCTTGCCCGCGAACGCACGGGTGAAAGTGCCTTCTTCATGGACTGCCGGTGCCGACTTCGGGTTCATCAGCGCGAAGCCCAGGATGAACAGCATGTAAAGGCCGACCAGGACGAGGCCCGGCAGGAAAGCCCCCAGGAACATTTCGCCGGCACTGGTCGAGACCACCGAAAAATCCGAGGGCATCGAAAGTTCGCCGGTGCTCGCCTTGTAGAGCGTCTGGCGCAGCGAGCCGGCCTGATCGACCGCGCTGGCTAGCTGGTCGGCCAGAATGATCAGCACGATGGATGGCGGAATGATCTGCCCCAGCGTCCCGGACGCGGCGATGGTGCCGGTTGCCAGAGGCACCGAATACTTGTTGCGCAGCATGGCCGGCAGCGAGATCAGGCCCATGGCAACGACGGTCGCCCCGACGATGCCGGTGGTGGCGGCCAGAAGCGCGCCAACGAAAACCACGGAGATCCCAAGGCCGCCCGGCACCGGGCCGAACAGCCGCGCCATCGTGACCAGAAGGTCTTCGGCGATCTTCGACCGCTGCAGCATGATGCCCATGAACACGAACAACGGAATGGCTATGAGCGTATCCCGCTCCGCCTCCCAGTAGATGCCGCGGAAGTTCGTCACCCCCGCGCTAAGCCACTGGCTTGGCCCGCCGTGCGAGAAATAGGCGCCGGGATCGCCGGCAAACAGATAGCCCGAGCCGGCAGCGATGCCGATTGTCAGGATGGCCGACCCAGGGAGCGAAAAGGCAACCGGGAAACCGGACCCAAGCGCAATCGCCATCAGGACGACCAGGATAAGAAGGAAAAAAAGTTCCATATCAAGCGGTCTCGTCAGGCTCTATTGAATCGTGTGGCTGTCATGATCCCGGCCGCCCGGTTCGCCGCGAATATCGGCAACCGCTTCCAGGAAATACGCCACAAACTGGATCATCATGGTAACGGCGAAGACGCCAAGGAATCCGGCCATGAGATACTTCACGTAAAGGCCGAAACCAGCCTGCGTGGTCTCGTAGGTCAGGATCGGGCTGTTGATGATGTTCTGCTTGCCGCCCAGGCCGACGATCAGGATGACGGTACAAAGGCTCATGCCGAGCACGACGGACCCGACGGCATTGACGATGCCCTTGGCCTTTGTCGACATGCCTGCATAAAGGATATCGACCCGAACGTGCCCTTCCTCATGCAGGGTGTAGGCACTGGCAAAGAGGAACAGCGCCGCATACCAGAACCGGACAAGATCGGCGAGGAAGGCCTGCTCGTAGGAGAACACGAAGCGGCCGATAACGATTAGCAGCTCCGCCGCAACTACCAGAAGAGCCAGCCAGGTGAAGCCGAGCGTGCGCGTGAAGGCTGCAATCACGAACGACAGTGCGATCAGCGGCATATGTACATAGGGACCACGGAACTGTGACCTGCCGAGGTCGTCGGCCAGTGTCTGTCCGACAAAATCGGGCAGAAAGCCCTCGATCCGCAGGAAAGAGATCGTGCTGTCGACCAGCCCGACGATCAGCACGGCAAAGAAGCAGGCCCTGATCAGATAGGCGTTTATGTTGCTGATGCGGGCGCTGTCTTCTCGCAGCGTGTTTCCGTTCGTCCTTACATAGCCGAAGGCCAACAGGATCATTGCCGCATAGAGCGCCAGCTGCAACCAGGACCAGAAGATCGGCATGGAGCCATTGGCCGCGCCGCCAAAGATGGGCGCGATACCTGGAAGATCTTGCCAGTAGGTCAGGTAGTTGTTGAGAAGAAACGCCGTCATGATCGCCAATACGACCCAGCCGCACAGGCGGAAGAAGCGGGCGCTCTCCGGCGAGGCTTGACCACCGGAATTCATAACAGGCGAGCCGTCTTGAACATTGTCCAAGGCCGTCATCGTGGCTATGCCTTTTTGTCTTTGTCAATGAAGAAGGGACGGGATTCCTCCCGCCCCCTTAATCGCTCAGCCGATTACTTCGGAATGCCGAGGTAACGGTTACGCTTGTTGCTGTAGGCGATATCGGAAATGGCCATGTAGCTGCCGATTTCCTGACGCGCATTGATCACGCTCTCGAAGATCTTCTTGGACAGCGCGGAATGATCCATCGCTTCTTCCAGAACTTCCTGAGCGGCTTCACCGAAGCTGTCGTAGATCTCGTCGGAGAATTCACGCAGCTCGACGCCGTGCTCGTTGATCAGGCGGTTCAGGTACTTACCGTTGTTGGCATTGGTTTCGGCGATCGTGTTGGAATTTTCTTCCGCACACGCTGCAACGATGATCTGCTGATCAACCTTGTCGAGGCCGTCCCAGAATGCCTTGTTCATGCCCAGAGCAAGCATTGCGCCCGGCTCGTGCATGCCCGGATAGTAGTAGTATTTGGCCGCTTCGTAGAACTTCATGAAGTAGTCGTTGAACGGACCAACCCACTCGGTAGCGTCGATAGCGCCGGAAACAAGGTTTTCATAGATCTGGCCACCCGGCAGGGACACCGGAGACGCGCCGAGTTTCGCCATGACGTCGCCGCCCTGACCCGGAATACGCATCTTCAGACCCTTCAGGTCGTCAGCGGTTTCGATTTCCTTGTTGAACCAGCCGCCCATCTGGACGCCAGTGTTGCCCATGGCAAGGTTCTTCAGGCCGAATTCACCAGCCAGCTCATCCCACAGTTCCTGGCCGCCGCCGTATTTGATCCAGGCGTCCATTTCAGCCTGGGTCAGACCGAACGGCACGGCAGTGAATGCTGCCCAGCCCGGATGCTTGCCTTTCCAGTAATAGTCGGCGCCGATGTAGGCCTGCGCGTTGCCGGAAGCGACTTCGTCGAAGGAGTCAAATGCCCCAACGCGTTCGCCAGCGGCGAAATACTGAACATTGAGGCGACCTGCGGTCAGCTCTGCAATACGAGCTGCCAGGCGCTGTGCGGGAATACCGAGACCCGGGAAATCGCGCGGCCAGGTGGACACGATGACCATTTCCTTGGTGCCCTGCGCGATTGCAGGAGCAGCAAGCATAGATCCAGCAGCAACACCACCGGCGCCAATACCAGCCTTTTTGATAAACGAACGACGATCCATTAGTTTCCTCCCTAACCGGATCCGAATTTAGACCGGGTACACACTTGCACCGATCCCGAAGTATGTCTAGTTGACCGAGCGTCTGAAGCGCTATTCGTGGTTCTGCGCAGCTTCTCGGTATTACTACCGAGAACACGCAAGTGAGACGATCATTTGGCGCGCATTTGCGCAACAAGAGAGCAAAATTCGTGACCTTCAAAACCAAATTGCTTCTCATCACGATACTGCCATTGATAGCCGTTTCCGTGCTGATCGGTGCGGCCACCTATTATCAGTCGCGGGAATTGATCAACACCCAGACGCAGGCTGTGGACCAGCGCATCCTGTCCTACAAGCGCCAGGAAATTCGAAACTACGTCAGCCTTGCCCTGACCTCGATCGAACAGATCTACAAGGAAGAGCCGGGCGGCCGGGAAGCCGCGCAGCAAAAGGTCAAGGAGATCCTCCAGAACCTGACCTTCGACTACGATGGCTATTTCTTCGTCTATACGCTCGACGGCACAAACCTGGTGCACCCCAAACTGCCCAAACTTGTAGGCGGCAACTGGTGGGATCTTCAGGACGACAACGGCGACTTCGTCATCCGCAACCTGATCGAGGCCGCCAAGAAGGGTGGCGGCTTCCACCAGTACGTCTGGCACAAGCCCTCGACGGGCACGGTGGAGGAAAAGCTCGGCTATGCCATCCTGCTCGAAAAGTGGGGCTGGATGCTGGGAACAGGCCTTTACACCGACGACATCGCCCGCGAAGTCACCGCCATTCGCACGGATTTTGCCCGCTCCATCCGCCAGACCCTGTTCGTGACCTTCATGATCACGCTCGCGGCCATTGTGATTGCCGGCTTCCTCATTGCCGGAGTGCGTTTTTCCGAACAGCGTTTTGCCGACAGCAAACTGAAGGAGCTGACCAACCGGATTTTCCAGGTGCAGGAACAGGAGCGCAAGCGCGTGTCCACCGAACTGCATGACAGTATTTCCCAGCTCCTGGTGTCTGTCCGCTATGGCGTGGAAATGATCCACAGCGAGGCAAACCGCGAACCTGAGCTTCAGTCCCAGGCAGCCAAATGCCTGAAGACACTGGATGGGACCATTGCCGAGGTCAGACGGATATCACGCGACCTCAGACCCAGCGTTCTCGATGACATGGGCCTTGCAGCCGCGCTCGGCAGTCTCGGCAAGGAGTTCCAGAACCAGTCCGGCATTATCGTCAACGTGGAGGCAGAGCAATGTCACAGCCGCTTGTCGGAAGGTGCCAAGACCGCGCTCTATCGCGTTGTTCAGGAGTGCATGACAAATGTCGCCCGCCACGCCCACGCCAGCGAGGTCGCAATCTCCCTCAAGGTCGGCGCACAGCAACTCGTCCTCTCGGTGGAAGACAACGGTGTCGGCCTGCCACGCCCCTTGCCGAAATCCGGCGGCCTTGGATTTCGTAACATGCGGGAGCGGATCGAAACCTACGGCGGCCGGTTGACCCTGAGCCGTCGCGCCTCCGGCGGAACCCGTATCAAGGTCCAGATGCCGCTCGACAATGCGGCTGCAAAAGCGGCATGATGCAAAGATGACAGCGCGTTCACCTTCACCTCGGTCATTAACGCGGCCCATCCGCGTGCTGCTGGCAGACGACCATGAGCTGGTTCGCGATGGTATCCGGGCCCGGCTGCAAAAAGTGGCTGAGCTGGAAGTGGTTGGTGAAGCAACGAATGGCCGCGAGGCCTTGACGCTCGCCCATGATCTGCGCCCGGACGTTCTCTTGATGGACGTCTCCATGCCGGTGATGAACGGACTGGAAGCGGCAACCCAGATGCGCAAGTCGCTGCCGGAAATCGCAGTTCTGATCCTGTCGATCTACGATAACCCGGAATACGTACGCGGCGTCGTTCAGGCAGGGGCGCGCGGATATATCCTGAAGGATATTTCAGCCGCCGAGATGATCACCGCCATTACCAGCGTCGCCAACGGCGGTTACTATTTCTCCTCTGCGGTCGGCCCGACACTCGTCGGCGCCAGCACCTCCGCCCCCGTCGAAGATCCCTACGGCCTGACCGACCGCGAGCGCCAGGTTCTGACAGCCATTGCCAAAGGCCAGCCAAACAAGGAAGTCGCCCGGGAGCTTGGCATCAGCGTGCGCACTGTAGAATCCCACCGCCTGAACCTGCGCGAGAAAGTCGGCAACAAGAATGCCGCCCAGCTCTACAAGGTCGCGCAGGATCTGGGATTGCTGGACTGATCCGGCTCAGCTAAATCTGTTGACCAAACTCTCCCGGAGACGCTGCTCTCCCATCTGACAGGCTTGAAATGACCAAACCACTCGTCCTGGTAACCGCCGATGTGAAAACCGTCGAAGGCTATAACTGGCACGCCGCAACCTCGATTTATCTGCAGGCCGTCGTGAAAGGTTCCGATGCCATTCCCATGATCCTGCCGTCCCTTGGCGCCGATCTGGACCTGGATGCGGCGCTGGATCAGGTCGACGGTGTGCTGGCGACCGGGTCCCGCTCTAACGTCAATCCGGAACTTTATGGTGAGGAGCCGACGGAAGAGAATGGGCCTTACGACCCGTCCCGCGATGCGACGACGCTGCCCTTGCTCAAACGCGCTGTCGAACGCGGCATTCCCGTTTTTGCCATCTGCCGGGGTATGCAGGAATTGAACGTTGCCCTCGGCGGTACGCTCCTGACCGAAATCCAGACCCTTCAGGGCCGTGACGACCACCGTGCCCCGACATCCGAACAACAGGACGAACGTTTCCGGATTGCCCATCCGGTGGAAATCGCTGAAGGCAGCTGCCTGGCGGCCGTTGTGGGCGATGAGCCGATTGAAGTGAACTCGCTCCACCGACAGGCCCTCGGCACACTGGGCAATGGAATGATCACGGAAGCAGCTGCCGAGGACGGCACGATCGAAGCCGCTTCGATCAAGGACAGCGCCGGCTATGTGTTGGCGACCCAGTGGCACCCGGAATATTGGGTTTCCACGGACGGCCCGTCACAAAAACTGTTCGCCGCCTTCGGCGATGCCGTTCGTGCCTACCGGGTGAAGCGTCTGGGACTTTGATCTCGCCCTGACGCGAGACAGCCTCAGCCCCAGCCGAACGTTGCAATCAGCAATGTGAGGCCCAGCAGGAAGACAATGGTTGCCCCGGCGATCTCGATCGTCCGGTGCACCTTGCGCGCCATCGGGCTGCCTTCGCCGAATATCCGCACGGCAAGCTCCTTGGCCCCGACCGCCATGCCCGCAAGCAGGGAAACGGTGATGCCGGTTCCGACCGCCATCGCCAGAGTGGAAGCAATGCCCGCGGCAATCATGCCCTGGGAAAGAGCAAAGACCAGAACCACGAGCGCGCCGGTACAGGGCCGCAGCCCCACCGCGAAAATGATCGACACCGCCCGGCCAAGGGTAATCCGGCCTTCCAGCATGTCCGGTGTCGGCGCATGGGCATGACCACAGCTCGCACAGACGCCATCGGCACCGATTTCGTGGTGATGGTCATGGTGATGATGATCGTGACCGTGGTGGTGGTGGTGATCATGGCCGTGGTGACCGGCAGCCCCGGCAACAGCGAACTGCGAACCCGAAAGCCGCGCGGCCATGCTGACCGCAAGGGGACGGAGCGCTTTCTGCCACAACAGCCAGCCCCCCAGACCTGTGATGAGCAAATAGGAACCGATTTCAAACCACCGCGCCGTATCCTGGATCGCGATGCTGGTGAGATTGAAGATAGCAGCCAGTCCACCGACAAGCAGAATTGCGGTCACCGCCTGTGCGAAGGCCGAAGCAAACGAGAGAACAATCCCCTTGCGAAGGGTCTCGTTGTTGGCAACCACATAGGAAGTGATGATCGCCTTGCCATGCCCCGGGCCGGCCGCATGGAAAATGCCATAGGCGAAGGAAATCCCCATCAGCAGCCAGGCCGCATGCGGATTGCTGCGGAAGGACCTGAGGCTTGAGACCAGCGCCTGATAGAACTCTTTCTGCTTGACCGCAATCGTCCCGAAAATCGTGTCGAGCAAGCCGGCCTTCGGCGCCGCCGCCTGTTGTTCTGCCGGTTTTGCCGTGTCGAGCGCGGCCGTGATTGCGGCATGCCCATCACTTGGCGCGCTGGCGGTGGTCTCCGTGGAGGTGGATGGCGTGGTTGTAGTGGTAGAAGAAGCCGTTGAAGCAGCGTCCGGTGTCACCGATTGCGGCTTGTCCGGTGTGTCTGGCGAGGTGGTCGCGGCCGCAACTGCATCGCCGCAGGCAACCAGCATCTGGTTGACCTGGGTAGCGGCGACGGACTGTAGCTCGGGCGGCAGGTCTCTCTGATCGGCGCCGATCTGCGCAAGCGCATAAGCTTCGGCATCATCCAGCGGTGGCGGCTCCTTGCGGCTCACATGGCAGGTGCCGGGTGCGTTTTTCGTTCCCAGGGCGTCATCGCCATCACTGAAGCGAAAATCGACATAATAAGTCGGATCATAGACGTCGAGCGTGATCAGGTTCTTGGCATCGCTGGGCTGTTTGAACGGCAAGGTGAAATGCAGTTCCAGCAGGTTCACGTCTTCCGGCATGGAGCCGCCGTTCATACGGACATCTTCTTCCATCGCCTCGAAGTCCTCGGGTTTCATCACCCAATAGTCCTTGAGGGGAACCGTGACCACTTCCAGCCAATAGTCCGTCGGAGCGTCGAAATCGAATTCGTCACGCGTGTTGTCGCCGAACGTGAAATAGCCGTAGTCGGCCATGCTTTCCACATTCACCTTCGCCAGTTCACTCAGCTCCTCGCGGGAGTAGTGACCGTCGCCATCCTTGTCGAAGCCCTGGATTGCAAATGCGGTAAAGGCATCGTCGAAACGAAACACCTGCTGAAGAGCGACCGCCTGGCCGGCATCGTCGAACACCAGCTTGCTCCTGGCCTCCACGAAGACATGCGGATGCGCGCTGGCGCTCGCGACAGCCCCCATCAACAATCCCAGTGCGAGCAGAAAACGGCGAGAGGCCGCAGGTAAAACCTTGGCCGTGAAGGCGGAGAGCAAGCGCAACGGGATCACCACTTAGCAGATGTAATAAGTTTACATGACATGCAGTGAGGGTGTTTGACCAGAGAAGACGGCAGGAAGATGACCGCGACTCTTTCGCAGCGCAATACGCGCTGGGAAAGAATTTCACAGTTAACCTCACTTTGAGGAATGTTCATGCTCAAAGCATGGTTTTGATCGAAAAATACAAGACAATATTTCGGACTTTTCGCCCAAAATATTCACAACAATAACTCAACGATCGAACCAGCCATGAACGCCTTGCATAAATCAGTTGATCACAGCGCCGTCTTCGACCATCCCGAAATGGGTGATCACGAAGACATTGTTTTTGTTCAGGACAAGGCCACTGGCCTCAAGGCCATCATCGCCGTCCACGACACCACGCTTGGTCCGGCTCTTGGCGGCTGCCGCGTCTGGCCCTACGAACATCCTGCAGATGCCCTTATGGACGCCCTGCGCCTGTCCCGCGGCATGACCTACAAGAACGCTCTCGCAGGCCTCGATCTTGGCGGCGGCAAGGCCGTCATCATTGCGGACCCGCGACGTGACAAATCCGAGGCGTTGATGGAAGCATTCGGCCGTCATGTGGAGCGCCTGTCCGGCACCTACATCACCGCGGAAGATGTCGGCGTATCACCGGATGACATGGAAGCCGTCGCCCGTCAGACCGAACATGTCCGTGGTACAAAGGCGACCGGCCTTGGCGATCCGTCCCCCTACACGGCCCTCGGTGTTTTCGAAGGTATCAAGGCATCCGCCAAATTCGTTTTTGGCAGCAGCGATCTTTCCGGCAAGACCGTTTCCGTGCAAGGCCTTGGCCATGTTGGATTTGACGTAGCTCGCCAGCTTCACGAAGCCGGCGCAAGGCTCATCGTTTCCGACATTCACGCACCGGCCGTGCTGCGCGCCATCGATGCCTTCGGCGCCACCGCCGTCGATCCGGCAGAAGCGCATATGGTTGAGGCAGACATCTTTGTGCCGTGCGCTCTTGGAGCGGGATTGAATGCCCGCACTGTTCCGCAAATCCAGGCGAAGATCGTTGCAGGTGCAGCAAACAACCAGCTGCAGACCCCGGCTGATGGCGTTGCGCTGAAAAAACGCGGCATCCTCTACGCTCCGGATTATGCCATCAATGCCGGAGGTGTCATCTCCATCGCGCTGGCAACCGCGAACAGCGGCGACAACATTGTCCGGGACAAAACCATCGCGATCGGGGAAACACTGGCAAGGATCTTCGACCGCGCAGCGCAAGAAGGCACCACGCCGGAACATGTGGCAGACACAATGGCCGAAGAACGTCTGGCGAAAGCAATGGCAGCCTGATTGCGCCGCTGACATCCTTCAATGGCGGACACAAGTCGCCATTGAAGGGTTGCTTCGTTTACCGGCCTTGAATGATCGGAATTTTTTCGGAAACGCAGAAACAAGCACCTCAAATCCTGAAGGCTTCAGGAGAACTGGCTCTCGTTCGAGGCTTTGAACATCTGCTTCACAAGGACTTTCGCGTCTTCCACGGCCAATTCTCCCATTTCCGCATAGCAGGCCGTGACGCCTTCATGCAGCAGGTAGAGCCGCGAGGCGAAGCTTTCCTGCCCGCTCAACTCGCCGAAGAATTGCAGAAGCTCACCCTTGTGCCGCTTGACCATTGTCGCGATTTCGGTGCTGTCGGGACTGGCTGCCAGAGCTTGACGAAACATGCATTCCTTGCCTGCAGTCATGCGCATCCAGCCCCCAAGCTTGTCGAACAGCTGAACGGCTGCCTCCAGTCCGGGAGAGCTTACACCTTCGCGCACATAGGACAGATACCGCCTGTGCCGGTATTCAAGCGCTCCCAGCACCATGGCTTCTCGCGAGGGAAAATGACGATAAAGCGTGCGCATGCTGACACCGGCGCCGGCCCGGAGCTCGGGAACGCTCGGTTCGGCGAACCCGCGGCTCCAGAAGACTTCTTCCAGACGAGCGGCAATGTGTTCCTGCGCGTTTTCCATGAGTAAGTCTTGGGATTTACATACCGCTTTTGCAAGGAAAACCTTCACCTAAAGGTAATCTAAGTAATTTCCCGTAAGCGAAAAATGAAAGTAATTTTCGAAACTTAATCGTCAAGTAAAGTACAAATTATCAGAAACGTTATGACAGCAATGATTTTCGATCGTTTTCAAATTAATTCACATGATTAAAAAATTTCAAACGCCATTTTGGCCGGACGAATACCATTCAAGCAAAAAATCAACAAAGGCCCGCACCTTTGCACTTAGATGCCGTCGATGCGGATACACTGCATAAATACCACGCATCGGCTCTTCATAGGCCTCAAGAAGCAGAACCAGTCTGCCGTCGCGAATTTCCCTGGAGACGAAAAACAACGGCGTCCGCAGAAAACCAAGGTTACAGAGCGCCGCCTCTCGTGCCGCCGCGGCACTGTTGACTTCCAGCGGGCCCTTGACCGCAACCGAGGTGCGCTCCCCGCTCGTGTGGAACACCCAGTTCTGCTTGTAGCGATAGTTCGTGTCGATGATACAGGGCCGCGAGGAGAGATCGGCAGGCACGTTGGGTGCACCATAGGTCTCTATGGTCTTGGGCGTGGCACAAACTACGGTGCGGAAGGGCGCGATCTTTCGGGCAATCAGGCTGGAATCCTCCAGCTGCGCGACCCGAACGGCAAGATCGAAGCCTTCCTCCACAAGGTCGACAAAGCGGTCTTCCAGCCGGAGATCCAGGTTGATCTCCGGATAGCGGACAAGAAATTCCATCATGGCCTGGTTCAAAAGGTCGTCGCCCATCGAACGCGGCGCCGATACGCGCAACCGGCCACGCACTTCCTGATGCGAGGACTGAACGGACGCTTGCAGATCATCGATCCGCTGCAGGATATCCGTTGCTTCCTTGTAATAGACCTCCCCGACTTCGGTGAGGGATACCTGACGCGTGGTCCTGTTCAACAGACGCACGCCCAATTCGTCTTCCAGTTCACCCACATATTTGGAAACCAGCGCCTTGGACCGCCCCATTTCACGGGCCGCTGCGGAAAATCCGTTTGAATCGACAACTTGAATGAAGCAGCGCATCCGCGTGATTGCGTCCATCCGGCATCCTTCCCGTTCGGGCCATTCCGAAGACCCTGATTAGCGTATTTTACAGCGGACGGTCAAAATTCTCGCCGGGCGAGACCCGGCAAACGATCAGTTCCGGACGGGCCTTGCGCGGCGGCCGAGACGGGCCGCACCGATCAGAAGGCGCATGACCAGAAACCCGCCAAGCGCCCCGGTCCCGGCACTGGCAAATCCGGCTGGCGTCACCGGCACGGCCGGCTCGAAGTCTTCCGCAGTTGCCTGCGCCAGTGTTGGATCGAAGCCGCGCGCGAAAATGACCATACGATCCAGCGGCCCGGCTGTTTCCAGCTCCTCACGCTGCAACTTCAGCCGGCTCAGGCGGATTTCCGCATTCAGCATGCTGTCGCCGCGCGATCTGATGAAAGGATCCTCGGAGGATTTCTGGCGCGCAATGGCTTCTGCCGGTGTCAGCCCGTAAAGAGCGGCATCCCGGTTGAAGTCTGCAAGTATTTCTTCTAGAGCATCGATAGCCCCGCCAAGCCGCTGGCGGTATTGCTGCGTGAACTCCGGCAACTGGGACGTTGCGGTTCCACTCAGCAACATGACGATCAGCATCATGATACGTGCCATCGGATGTCAGGACCTCCCTTGCCCGTCCCTGGCGATCAGTCCTGCAGACTGATAATCCCCGCTTCCGCGGTTTCCGTTCCAAAGACCAGCCGAACTCCATCCGCGTCCCAGGCCATGGTCGACACCGGGCCCAGGCCCGGTCGACGCAGCAGCACCTCGGCATTGTCCTCGAACCGGCACATCAGGATCATTCCGTCCTGATAGCCGACCGCGACAACATCTTCCTTCGGATGGCAGACAACGGCACTGACAAGGCTGTCGCTCCGGGTCCCCAACTGCAAGGGCGCCTGCCCCATGGGGCCGGTCTTGCCGAAGAACGGCCAGAGGATCGCGGCATTGGCACCGGACGTTGCCAGATACCGTCCCTTGACCGACCAGCTGAACGATTTGACCTTGGCCGGGTAGCCCGTCATGCGCATGTCCTGGCTGTCCGACAGGCGCCAGCCGTGCAAGGCGTTTTCCTGCATCGCGGACACAACATACTTGCCGTCGGGCGAGAAACTCACGCCCAGATGCGCGCCCTTCCAGCTCAGGTCGACCGGCGCTCCATCGGTACCGGCCCACCAGAGCGTTACGCCATCGTAGCGCGCGACCGCGAGCCGCATGCCCTTGGGTGCAAAGGCCAGGCCGCCAACGGCCCGTTCGTGCGCGAATTCCTTTTCCTGCCCATCGGCAAACCGAACCCAGGCTGTCCGTCCGCTGGCAAAGGCCAGCGCACCGGAGGGTCCGGCGGCAATCAGGTCGATCCACTTGCGCGGCCGCTCGGCAACGCATTCGCTGGACCCGTCCAACGAATTCAGAAAGATACAGCCGTCGTCGCCGGAGGTGATCAATCCCTTTCCGTCGACAGTCGGCTCAGCCGCCAGAAGCCCCGCCTTGTGAGGTCTCAGTTTTGTTTCGCCCTGCCCGGAAAGGACGATGTCGCCTTCTCCGGACGCAAAAAAGGCGGTGTCTTTCAGATAGCCGGCGCGGACGACGTAGCCATCCACCTCAACGGGAGCAACTGTCGGCAAGTGTCTTCTTCCTTATTGTGCAACGCAGGCCTGGAAACTGTCTTTCAGAACTTCCCAGTTAAGATCCCGGCCAATGAACACCAGACGGCTTTCGCGCGGCTCATCGTCTTTCCAGTCACGCTGATGATCGCCTTCAACAATCATGTGAACGCCCTGAATGACATAACGTTGCGGATCGCCCTTGAAGGCAAGGATGCCTTTCATGCGCAGAATGTTCGGACCCTGAATCTGCGTCACCTGATTGACCCAGGGGAAGAACATATTGGGGTCGAGATCGCCCGCCTTCAGGGAAATGCTCTTCACCGAATGGGGGTCTTCATCGTGATGATGGTGCCCGTGATCATGACCATGCCCGTGATGATGATCATGGTCATGATGGTGGTGGTCGTGGTCGCAATCGGGTCCGCATTCATCGGCATGGTGGCCATGCTCCAGAAAATGCGGATCGAGCGACAGGATCCGATCGAGATCGAACGCCCCCCGGTCGAGCACCTTGGCGATGTCGATACTGCAACGCTCGCTCCGGTGAAGCACGGCATACGGATTGATCGAGCGGATGCGCGCCTCGACAGTGGCCAGTTCTTCGGCCGATACGAGATCGGTCTTGTTGATCAGAATCACATCGGCAAAGGCGATCTGGTCTTCGGCCTCTCCGGTGTCTTCCAGCCGCTGGAGGACATGACGGGCATCGACCACGGCAACGACCGCGTCGAGTTTCGCGGAGGCGCGGACATCGTCATCCATGAAGAACGTCTGCGCGACGGGGGCCGGATCGGCAACGCCGGTGGTCTCGACGATGATCGCGTCAAAGGCATTCTTGCGCTTCATCAGGTTCTGCACCGTGCGAATGAGATCGCCCCGCACCGTGCAGCAGATGCAGCCGTTGTTCATTTCGAAGATTTCTTCATCGGATTCGACAAGCAAATCGTTGTCGATGCCGACTTCGCCAAATTCATTGACGATAACGGCGTACCGCTGACCATGATTTTCGGTCAGGATGCGGTTGAGAAGGGTGGTCTTGCCGGCCCCCAGATATCCCGTCAACACGGTAACGGGAATCTGTGCCTGGCTGTCCTGGGTCGCAGTCATTGCGCGCTTTCCTGGCAGGAGATGAAGGGTCGCCCGCCGGTTAGCGGGCCGCTTGGGCGGGAATATAAGCATTTCACCGACGTATTGGGAGTGCGCCAGGGAAATTTCCCTCAACTGCGCAAGCCTGTGGACACTCGCCCGAACGTTTTGTCCGTTGTTCAGCCTTTTCAAATCCTTGTCTGCCGCATTAACGTCGCCGGCAGGAAACGCGCACAGGCATGGAGGCCGAAATGCTGCACACGATTGGCGGATTTGACCGGATCGGCGAGGAAAATGCGTTTGCCGTGCTGGCGCGGGCAACGCAACTGGCCGAACAGGGACGCGACATCATCAATCTGGGCATCGGTCAGCCGGATTTCAAAACACCGGATCACATCGTGGAAGCGGCCATCAAGGCCCTGCGTGACGGTCAGCACGGCTACACGCCCGCAACGGGCATAGCGCCCTTGCGTGAAGCGGTTTGCGCCGACCTGCTGAAACGTCACGGAGTGGAGACCGACCCCGGCAACGTTCTGATCGTTCCGGGCGGCAAGGTCACCATGTTCATGGCGATCCTGATGTTTGGCGAACCGGGCACCGAAATTCTCTATCCCGATCCGGGCTTCCCGATCTACCGCTCGATGATCGAGTTCACCGGCGCCCGTCCCGTGCCGGTTCCGATCCGCGAGGAAAATGACTTTGCCTTTTCTGCCGAAGAAACGCTTTCGCTCATCAACGACAAGACGCGGCTTCTCATTTTGAATTCTCCGGCCAATCCCACGGGAGGCGTCACGCCACGAGCGGAGATCGAAAAACTCGTTGCCGGACTTGAACGGTTTCCCGATGTTGCCGTTCTCTCGGACGAAATTTATTCGCAAATGACCTACGACGGCATGGAGCACGTGTCTTTGCTCGGCTTTCCGTCGCTGCGCGACCGGCTCATCCTGCTCGACGGCTGGTCCAAGACCTACGCCATGACCGGCTGGCGCATGGGATTTTCCCTCTGGCCCGACGGCCTGATCGACAAGGCGCGCAAACTGGCGGTCAACGCCTGGTCCTGCGTCAACGCACCGGCCCAGTTCGGTGCCCTTGCCGCACTCACCGGACCACAAACGGCTGTCGCCGACATGGTTCGGGAATTCGACGGCCGACGCAAGGTAACGGTTGACGGTCTCAATGCCATCGAAGGCATTTCCTGCCGTGTCCCACTTGGGGCCTTTTACGCCTTCCCGAATATCGGCAAGACAGGCTGGAAGGCCAAGGAACTTGCGTCTGCCCTGCTGGAAGAAGCTGGCGTTGCAGTCATTGGCGGCCCCGACTTTGGCGTATTGGGCGAAGGATATATCAGACTGTCTTACGCGAATTCGACCGAAAACATCCGTGATGCGCTTGGACGGATCGAAACATTCCTTCACGGAAACCGAGAGTCCTGATTTCTCGGAAAAATTACGGATCAACTGCCTCATCAAAGGTTAACAAGAACGCTTTCTTCAGGGTGTCTTCACTCACGTATCCCTTTTATTAAACTTTTATTGCGTTGAATGGCCTTCAGGCCCGCGCAATGGCAAGAAAACGGGGACGCATATGAGCGAGAACATCACTCTGGATCTTGAACAGACGTTCGGTGAACTCAACGAGTGCGTCATCGTCACCAGCCCTGAGCGTGTCATTGTTTTCGCAAACAGGGCCATGGCCGAATTGCTCAAGGTCGACCGTGAAGAAGTTGTCGGCACGACGACAAAACGATTTTTTGCCGACGCGAACCAGTTCGACCGCATGGCAGACCTTTACCGGGCACCCACCGATCAGCGGCATCGCAAGGCCTATTCAATCGATCTGGTTACCGAAGTCGGTTCAACCGTATCCGTCGAGGTGGTCAGTGCGCCCCTGTTTGATGAAGCGCACAATCTGACCGGTATCCTGTTCATCGCGAGAGACCTGGCGGAACGAAGAGCCCTCGAAACCAAGCTCAGCGATATTGCCCTGACGCTCGAAGACGCCCTTGACGCGATTTCGGAAGGGTTTGCGCTTTACGACCAAGATGACCGGCTGATCATCTGCAATGACAATTATCGCGAAATCTATGCCGCATCGGCACCGGCCATGTTCCCCGGAAATCGCTTCGAGGACATTCTGCGCTTTGGCCTGAACCGCAAACAATACGATACCGGCGACTTGTCGGATGACGAATGGCTGCAGGAGCGCATCGACCGGCATCTGGCGGGTGACGGTTCCATCCTGGAACAAAACCTCGCTGACGGCCGCTGGCTGCGCATTGCCGAAACAAGGACCCGCAGTGGCGGCATCGCCGGCATCCGCTTCGACATCACGGAACTCAAGGAAGCACGGGCGAAGGCGGAAAATGCCTACAAGAACCTGTCTCTGATGGCCGACAACATTTTCGCCAGCGTCACCGAGGTCGACCTGGACGGCAAATGCGTCTTCATCAACAAGACTGCCTGTAAATGGTTCAATGACACACCGGAAAATCTGATCGGCACTCGGCTGCGCGACCGGCTGACCTGGAAGGAGCGCGAAACCATCCGCGCAACCTTGGAAGAAGCCAAAAGAGGCGAAAAGGTTGAAACCGAAATCAGCCTGAATTTTCCAGACGGCATTTTGCGCGAATGCATGGTGAGCTGTAACCCCCGCTTCGACGACAATGGTTCGGTCGAAGCGATCGTGCTGCTGGTTTCCGACATAACCGAAAGGAAGAAGACCGAGCGCACGCTGGCCGAACTATATGGCATCACGTCGACGCGTGAACTTGGCCACGAAGACAAGATCGCCGAAATCCTCCGTCTTGGCACGGAGCATTTCGAAGTTCCTTTCGGCATCATCAGCCATGTGATTGATGACCACTACACGATCACGCACGCCCACAGCCCGAACGGCGAGCTCGCGCCCGGCACATCGTTTCCGCTGCAGGACACCTACTGTCTGCTGACACTCACGGGTGATGAGCCGATCGCGACTGCCAACGCTGCAAACTCGGAATTCGCCAGGCATCCGTGCTATCAGATCTTCAATCTGGAGACGTATATCGGCGCCCCGCTTTTGGTCGATGGCGAAGTCCATGGCACAATCAACTTCACGGCTCCAGACGTACGCAAACGGGCATTCACAGCGTCCGATATTCAGATCGTCCGGCAATTTGCCGATTGGGTCGGGCACGAGATTGCCCGCCAGCGCGATCATCAGGCCTTGATGAATGCCAAGATCAACCTGGAGCGGGTTGCCAGCATCGATGACCTGACCCAGATCCTGAATCGCCGGGCATTCCTGGAACGCGCCAATACCGAAGTTCAACGGTTCCGCCGCACCAAACGCCCCTTCACCGCCGTCATGATAGACATCGACAAGTTCAAGCAGATCAACGATCTGTACGGCCACGCAACCGGCGATGAAGTTCTCAGGAAGTTCGCAGATACCGTCAGCGGCGCCCTGCGGTCAGTCGATATCTTCGGCCGCGTCGGCGGCGAAGAATTCTGCATGATCCTGCACAACGCCGAACTGGACGATGCCATGCTGGTATGTGAGCGCCTGCGGGAGCGGATCATCGCGGAGTGCCAGCTCGACATCGTCAAACAGACTGTCACCTGCAGCATGGGTCTTGCCGTTGTCGCCAGGGAAGACCTGGAGTTTTCGACACTCATGCAAAAGGCCGACACGGCGCTCTATGAAGCCAAGTCGACCGGCCGCAACAAATGTGTAGCCTGCAGGGCCACGCAGCCGGAAGATTTGCCGGCGCTCTGAACGGGCTACTCCGTTGCAGCGCGCTCCACAGCATCGCAGTGCACAATTTTTTAGCATTCCTCGGCGTGCGCATTAAATTCAGGCGTGTTTTTGACTAAATACGCAAAAGTGTCGCACCACAGCGTGTCCATGCCGTTCTTTTGACGCCAGCCTCCGCATATGCGACAGTAGCCTGAGCTTGGCGGAGCGGGACAAAAAGACATTACCTTTATATGTACTAATGATACGGACCCTCCGTGCAAGGACCTCTATGGCTTGAATCTTGAAGATTCTTGCCCGAACAGATCTTGGAGGGACATTTGTTCACAAAAATACTAGTTCCTATCGACTTGGGTCATGCAGATAAACTTGAAAAAGCTATCTCAACAGGCGCTTTCCTAGCGAAATCCAACAGTATTCCTGTGGTATTTGTGGCCGTGACCTCAAACACCCCAAGCGCCCTTGCCCACACGCCGGACGAGTTTCGGGAAAAGCTGGCGGCTTTCGCAGCCGCTGAAGGTGAGAAACACGGGATCGAAGCATCCAGCCATGCTGCGTTTTCTCATGACCCCGCGATCGACCTTGAACATGCGATTCTCAAGGCCGTTCATGACACGGGCGCGGACCTGGTCGTCATGGCAACGCACATCCCGCATGTGCCGGATCATTTCTGGCCATCGAATGGCGGCCGAGTGGCGAGCCATGCGGACGTATCCGTCTTCCTCGTGAGATAACCCCTTTCCAAAACAAAAGGAGCGCTCCCATGAGCGATAGCGCCAACAATCAAGGCATACCGGATCCGGAAGGCGCCGCCAATATCATCGACACCGAGTACGAGATTGGCCAGGACAACATCGAAACCTCCGTCGGTCCTTTCAATCTCGATATCCACAATCCGGTCTTCCTGATCTCTGGCCTGACCATCGTTGCTTTCGTCTTTTTCACTCTTGCGTTTCAGACCGAAGTCGGCCCGATGTTCGACCATCTGCGCAAATGGCTGACGTCGAACCTCGACTGGTTCTTCATCATCTCCGGCAACATCTTCGTGCTCGTCTGCCTGGCGCTGATCGTCACCCCCCTTGGCAAGGTTCGCATCGGTGGCAAGGACGCCGAGCCCGACTATACCTATTTCGGCTGGTTCGCCATGCTGTTCGCCGCGGGCATGGGCATTGGCCTGATGTTCTTCGGTGTGCTGGAACCGGTCTATCACATGGCCTTTTCCGAGCCGATTGGCGTACCCAAGCCCTTTGACGCGGACGGCAATATCATTCCGGAAAACGTTGCGGCTGCGAAAGCCATGGGCATGGCTGCAACGATCTTCCACTGGGGTCTGCACCCCTGGGCGATTTACGCTGTGGTCGCACTCGCGCTTGCAATCTTCTCCTTCAACAAGGGTCTGCCGCTGACCATGCGCTCGGTGTTCTATCCGATTTTCGGTGAACGCACCTGGGGCTGGCCGGGCCATATCATCGATATCACGGCAGTGCTCGCCACGCTGTTCGGCCTCGCCACCTCACTCGGTTTCGGCGCCCAACAGGCCAACGCCGGTCTCGATTTCGTCTTTGGTATTCCTGTCAGCACCACGGCACAGGTCGTGTTGATCATCGGCATCACCGGCATCGCACTGGTGTCGGTTCTGCGCGGTCTCGATGGCGGTGTGAAGGTGCTGTCGGAAATCAACATGCTGATTGCGGCACTGTTGCTGGTCTTCGTGATTGCTGCGGGACCAACGGCAACGCTGTTCTCCGATTTCTTCTCCAACATTGTTGCCTACGGGAAGGAAATCATACCGCTGTCGATGCCCTTTGGCCGCGAGGACGACAGCTTCCGTCAGGGCTGGACAGCCTTCTACTGGGCCTGGTGGATTTCCTGGTCGCCGTTTGTCGGCATGTTCATTGCGCGTGTCAGCCGTGGCCGGACCGTTCGGGAATTCATCGTCTGCGTCCTGATCATTCCGACCATCGTATCGGTTATCTGGATGACAGCGTTCGGCGGCACCGCCATCGAACAGGTTCTGGCCAGCAACGACAGCCAGGTGCATGAATATGTGATCGCGAGTTACAGCCCGGAACTGTCGCTATTCGGCATGCTTGCCGATCTGCCGATGGCCTCCATCACCTCGTTCATCGCCATCATTCTTGTCATCGTGTTCTTCGTCACCTCCTCGGACTCCGGTTCGCTGGTGATCGACACGATCACGGCAGGCGGCAAGGTCGATGCTCCGGTGCCGCAGCGCGTGTTCTGGTGCACCTTCGAAGGTCTGGTGGCCATCGCGCTTCTGCTCGGCGGCGGCCTCGGCGCCCTGCAGGCAATGGCGGTCTCGACCGGGTTCCCGTTCACGATCGTCCTGTTGCTGGCCTGCTACGCCATCTTCAAGGGCCTCGCGGACGAACCGCGCTAGCTCATAGCGATAACGCGACGTGCAACGGGCGGCCCTGGCCGCCCGTTTTTGCGTCTGAAGACACCCCACAACGGTGTGGTCATCCAGGCCAAACGAGGCGCGCACCGGGATCAGGGAACCCCGGTCATAGCAGTCTTGGGATTGGTCGAAATTCGTTTAGCGCACCGGATCTGGATCCTGTTCCGCACTTCGTTTGGCACGACCAGGCAGAAGATGGTCTGAAACGCACTGAAAACCGGGCAGCAACCGCCACCCGTCTTGCCTAGTCAGCCAGCTTGGGAGCCAGCCGCACGCCTGGAGGCGGTGAGCTTTCGCGGATCCGCAAGTCGGGCTCGATCACGATGGGCGTATTGGGCACGCGGTCACCCGCGATCTGGCGCAGCAGGGTCAAGGCCGCCAGACGGCCGATCTTGTCGGGCTGAGCCGATACCGTAGTAAGCGCGGGCGTGCGCGCATCAGCGCCGTCGATATCGTCATAACCGGTAATCGCCATGTCAGGACCCGGCTCGACCCCCGCCCGCCGGAACGTTGTCATCATTCCAAAGGCGACGAGATCATTGAAGCCGACGATAGCTGTGGGGCGATTTTCAGCTTCCAGGATTTGCGGCACTGCGGCCCGGCCGTCAGCCTGTGACATCATTTCCGGCAGGTCGAGCTGGTTGGCGGGATCGATTCCCGCTTCTTCCAGCGCCTTGCGCCAGCCGGCATTGCGGTAGCGCCCTGTCGAACTGCCACGGCGGCCGCCTACCATGGCAATGTCCTGGTGCCCCTGTTTGATCAGGTGTTTGGTAATCTGGTAGGTCCCGGCAAGATCGTCGCCGCGCACGCAGGGCGCCCACACGCCCGGAACCTCACGCGCCACCAGCGTCACGGGAATTCCCTGATCTACCAGCCTGTTGATCTCCTCTGCGGAGGTTCCCACCGACGGACACAGGATCAACCCGTCCGCCCGGTGCTGGAGCAACGTGTTGACGAAAGCGCGCTGGCGTTTGACGTCGTCCCGGTGGTTGCAGATGAAGATCATCTGCCCCTGCTCTTCCAGCACGTCCTCGAGCGCGGAGAAGACTTCCGCGAAATAGGGGTTCAGAATGTCATGAACGGCAACGCCCACGATCTGGCTTCGGGCAGTGCGCAGGGAGGCCGCCGACCGGTTATAGATATACCCGATCTCTTCCGCGGTCTGCTTGACCTTTACCCTGGTTTCCTCGGCAACAAGCGGACTGTCACGAAGTGCCAGCGACACGGTTGCCGTGGATATCCCGAGCTGGTCGGCAATATGCCCTAGCGTCAGCCTTTTACCAGGCTTTTGCGGAAATTCCGGCTGGGAGGGAGGGGAACCGTTGTCTTCAGACATTCCTATTTCTCGATAACCGCAGCGGCGATGGGAGAGACCGTTATAGCTCTCTCCCCTCTGGGTAAACAGGTTTTTCTGTTTTTCCGTGAATTGCGTTCGCAGTGCAACACCGAGTTCAACGCCGTCCCGCAGGGGCGGAATCGTCAAATTCCTCACGCAGATTGACGACAACCCTGCGGTTTTGCGACTTGCAAGTCACCTCATCGCAGTCGGTCACCGGCCGCTCCACGCCATATCCCTTTACCCACATGCGCTTGGGATTGACCCCCAGTTTGACCAGTTCGGCCATGACAGCGTTGGCCCGCTGGGTCGACAAGGTCTTCTGCGCGGCCTCGCTGCCCGGATCATCGGCATGACCCTGGATCTTGACCAGCCACTTCTTGTTCTTCTTCAGCCACTTGGCCTGATTTTCGATTGTAATGCGGGCTTCATCCGTGATGACGGCCGATCCCTGATCGAAGTAGATCCGGCGGCCCACATTGAGAATGAATTCCTCTTCCGAACCCGGCGAAATAGTGCCGAAACCTGCGGCTGGTGCGTTGGTCACATCCGGTGACGACAAACCGCCGGCACTGTTACAGCCGGCCAATCCAAATCCAATCATGAGCGCAAATACCGCGCCCCGGCCGATTCGGCCCAAATTCTTTTCCAAGGAAGCCCCCAAATCCTTTTACTGTTTCCCCTCGACCGGCAGCACTCAGTCCCCAGAACTGAAGCCCCGCCGGCCGATTGCAAATCGCTGCGGATCAGCGGACCTCAGCCCGCGTTCTCGCCCAGATGCTCCAGCACCAGGACGCCGGTCCCTTTCGGACAGCGCTGGTAAAGGTCGACAATGTCTTCCGGGAACATGCGGATACAGCCACTCGACACATCATGGCCGATGCTCCACGGCTCCAGCGTGCCGTGCAGCCGGTAACCGAGATCGGATCCGTTCCGATAGAGATACATCGCCCGTGGGCCGAGCGGGTTGTTGGCGGCTCCGCCTTCGACCATTCTGGGCAGATCCGGCTGCCGCTTCAGCATCTCGGGTGGCGGCACCCACCGCGGCCACAGGGCCTTGCGGTCGATCCGTGCGCGGCCAAACCATTGGAAGCCTTCGCGCCCGACGCCAACGCCGTATCGAAGCGCTGTATTGTTTTCCCAAACCCAGTAAAGGAAGTGGTTGTTGGTATCGACCACCACTGTTCCTGGCGGCTCGTCACTGAAATACTTCACCATCTGCCGATGCCAGACGGGATCTATCTTTTTGAAATTGGTTTTCCTGTATTGGAAGCCACTATCTTCCTGATAGCCAGTGAAATAAGCGTTTGCAGCTGCATTGGCATGCGCCACCTGCGGCAAGGCCAGAATGCCTGCCGTGGCGGCTGCCCCTGTCAAGAACCTGCGTCGGTTCAGCTCCATCCCATACCCCCCTTTAAAGGCTGGTGATCCTTCCTGACCGGCGGTTGGATTAACCCCGGAGGGCATTAAGACTGGAACTATCCAATTCCGTCAACCACCTGAGGACAGCTTGAGGGCAAATGCGGTTGCGCGTCAGATCCCCTTGATGCGTTCCCGGTAGAGGATGTAAAGGCCGGACGCGACGACGATGGCTGCCCCCAGGATGGTTGTCGAGGTCGGTACATCGTCAAATATCAGGAACCCCAGTGCGATCATCCAGACGATCTGCGTGTAGATGAAAGGCGCAAGCACCGGTGCAGGGGCGATCCGGTGTGCCATGATGAACAGGAAATGCCCGCCCGCGCCGAAGGCGCCGGTCGCAAACAGAAGAACCCAGGTCCAGGCATCCGGCGGCGCCACCCAGACCGAAAGCCCGGCCGGCGTCATGGCAACGGCAGCAACGATCCCGGAAATGATCAGCATTCCGGCGGAACTGTCCGTTGCGGTCAACTGGCGCGTCAGCAAGGCATAGAGCGCGTAAAAGCACATGGCCGCCACGGAATAGATCGCCGCCCAGTGCATGCCGCCAAGGCCCGGGCGGGTGACCACGAGAACCCCGATGAACCCGACAATGATGGCCATCCATCGCCGCAGCCCTGCCCATTCCCCCAGAAGCGGCCCGGCAAGCGCCGTTATCATGAACGGCGCGGCGAACATGATCGACATGGTTTCGGCGAGCTGCAGATAGCGAACGGCCAGAAAATTGAAAATGGTGGTGCCGAGCAGGCACAACGCCCGTACGATCTGCAGAACCGGCCGCTGGGTTTTCAGCAGCGACGGCTTTTTCCAGACCTGAAACAGGACCAGCGACAGGATCACATGGCTGACGAACCGCATCCAGACAATTTGCAGGGTTGGCAGACTGGCGGACATGTATTTCGCCGTTGCATCCAGCCAGGAGAAGCTGAGACAAGCCAGCACGATAAGACCGATCCCGACGAGTGGCGCCGTTGCAGCGGCGGTATTGCCTGCCGAACGGTCCTGTCTGTCATGCGCCATCGCAGGCAGCCCTTTGCAAACGATCATCCGTAGATGAAAAAGTGTGTAGCGGACCTGTCCCGGCAGGACCGGCCCGATTGAGACATGTGCGCCAACCCACTACCTGATATCAAGAGACAAGCGGGGACGGTTATGCCGGTTGCGGAAATTGAAACATGGCTGGGGCGCCTTTCCATAACGGAAGAAAACGGCGCAATCACCCAATTACACTGGAACGGGCCGCCTGGCAAAGAAGAAACACCACTGCTGAAGGAGGCTGCACGTCAGGTGGAGGCCTATCTCGCCGGTGATCTGAAAACCTTCGACCTGCCGCTTGCCCCGAAAGGCGGCGACCTGCACCAGGCAGTGTTCAAGGCGATGCTGGCAATTCCCTATGGCGGAACTCGCACCTATGGCGATGTTGCCAGAGAACTGGACACCTATGGACAGCCGGTCGGCCAGGCCTGTGGAGCCAATCCGATACCGATCATCATCCCCTGCCACCGCATCCTTTCGGCGAACGGCCTTGGCGGATATTCCGGCGCGGGCGGCACGGAAACAAAGATCGCTCTCCTGAAACTGGAAGGCGGGTATCCCTTCCTGGTCTAACGAAACGTCTTTCGAAAATCGAACGCGCCGCCGTCCCGGTCAGGCCAACAGTAAACCAAACGGGGCAGCGGCGTTATTATGTTGAAGCGCGGTTTGCGGGACCGGAGGTCCGCTCCACGCTTTCCAGAGACACGCCGATCTTACAGGATCAGCGTGTCCCCTCCCGTAATCTCGACAAACCGAGGACGGCTGGCGGGCAATTCGAGATCGTCGGCAAGAGCTGCCAGCGGGTCTGCATCTCTCAACGGACCGAAATCGAAGCCGGACAGTTCTTCCAGAAAGGCGACCGACACCTGGAAGGTCTTGTATTCGCCGAAGGCAAATCCCTCGACCGCTTCCGTCTCGTGGCGATCCTGCATGTATTTCTGAATGGCCTGCCCCTGGCTTAACAGATAGGCGGTCGCATGAAGCTGAAGACTGTCGTCATCCTGCAAGGCGTCCATGACAACCACCTTCCAGTATTGCAGAGGCAGATTGATGCCAACGCTATCGAGAAACGGATCTTCGTCGTCATCAAACAATGGCCCGGTAAAGACCGTCGCGCGGAAGCCGTGGGTCCTGGTGCTGTCGAGGATGTGGTTCTCCAGCCCTTGCCAGGTGGATCGGTTCTGGTTCAGCGAGGCATGTTGCGGCGACGCGTTCGTGTAGTGGAACGTATCGTCGTTCGCCAGCTGCGCGACCCCACGGTCATCGCCCCAGTTCGGATCTTCGCGCCGAACCATGTGTCCCCGGTCCAGATCTCCCGGAAAGTCGCCCTTGCCGAGCTGCGCCTGCATCGGAATGCGCTTGTCGAAGAACCACTTGTCCGGCTTCTTGCGCTTGATCTTGATCGCTTTTTCACCATCGATATTGACCGCGGTTACAACGGGGCTCCGACGGTCCAGATCATGGAGCAGGCCAAAATGGGTGTAGCGCAGCTCATGCGGCCTGCCCTGTGTCGCATCCGCCGGGCTGGCCAGATTGAACATGCCGTGCGGCAGCTTCGGAAAGTCCACCTTTGCCGACAGGAAGTCCGGGTCGTAGCCGTCCCGGCCGGCAAAATGGTCCGGCTCGTGAAAACCGTCGGCCACTTCCTGGGTGAGGCTTTCCTCGACCAGAACCTGCGTCGGCCGCGTGCCGGACAGAAGTTCCCGCAGCGTGCTCGCCCTGACCGCGCTGTTGGCAATTCCATAAGCGCCCGCAAAGTGCAGTCCCACCACCTTGTTGCGATCAAGGCTCAGGACGGGTGAGCCGGAGTTGCCGCCAAGCGTGGTGCAGTCGTGGCTGAGCACGGTTCCCGGCGTAACCGGCATCATCTTGCCCGGGGCAAACCGCTTCACGTCGTAAAGCCCCTTGAAATACTTCTCCATTTCGGTGCGGTCGTTCCGGCTGTCGAACGCCGGGTAGCCGATCACGGCGACAATTTCATCCGTTTCCGCGTCCGTATCCACCAACGGCAGGGGCGCCAGGTTGAACCCGTCCGGCTTTTCAATGCGTCCGATCGCAACATCTGCACTGGCATCATCCGCCAGATAGGTAAATCGGAGGATTTCCGCCGGGCGCGCATCAGACGGCAGCGAACCAACTTCCTCGTTGAAGTCCACCCGCGCGCCGTATCGCACCATTGTGAAGGGCGAGCGAATGAAGACGCCCTCTCCCTTGGCGGTACGGCGCGCGACAATCTTGGCAACATGCCTGTTGGTGGCCACCAGGAAATGGCGTCCGTCGGCTTCCTCGCCGATCACCCAGGCGGTTCCGCCCCAGCTCATCGAATGATTGACGAACTCCACACGCCCGACCGAGCCAATCCAGTGCTCATTCCGCTTGATCTTGAGGTCAATGTCCGCGCCGAAGTCATCCGGCAGCGGGATCAGGGAAACCGAGCCATCTTCCACCACCATCGGTGGCCGTGTGACCAACCGCACGATGGCTTCCAGTTGCGTCGGCGGCGTGCCCGTCGCCTCAAGCTGGCCGGGCGACATATCCAGCGCGTCCAGCGTCGCCTGCACGTTCAGCCCAAATTGCTCAACGAAGGGGTGTCCTGTCTCAATAGCGCGTTTCGCAGCCACAAGCCGTCCGCCCGATTTCAATGCCTCGAGGCGTCCTCGACTTTCCAAAAATGCACGTTCGTTCATGGAAATTCCTCCAATATCAATGGCTGTATTATTGTGCGGCGCTCCCCATAGGCTGGCGCCGCAGCAGGGCTGAAAGCCTCAACTGGCGCAAGCAACCTGAGCACTGCCTGGCTCTCTCCTTCCTTCGTCTTTGACGAACCTTGATAGCGCGACCGCTTAAAACAGCGATGACGCGTCAACCGGCTCGTCTCTGCTTGCAGCATCTGCCCCGATCACGGCCAGTGCGGCCGTAAGGGCCGGGCCCATGAGCCGGGGCGCCAGCACCATCGCAATGTCCTGTGCGCCGCCGGCTGTCATTGCCTTTGCCAAGGGCCGCTTCAACCGCCGTTCGAACACACCGCGGGCGCGCCGCGCCCCTTCTTCCGTGTCGGGATAGTCGGCGGCATAGGCCAGTCGCCGCAACAAGGCTCTTGCGGTCGCGGGCGGGTCATTTTCTGAAAGCAGGCACTCCACCCGAGCTTCGAGCAACACATCCCGATTGCCGTCGCCCCAGTCGGGTGGTGGCGTTCCGGGGTAGGACCAGATGCCACCGCTGAAGCGCCGCCAGCGTTCGGCTGCGCGCGCGACCGTGGGAGCATCCGGAACCGCATTGAAAATCGCAAAGGCCCCTGCCCAGTCGCAGGTCAGACCGAGCGCGCCCAGAATTTCCGGTCCCTCGAGTTCGATATCGCTGGCGTAGCGTTCGAAACTGTCGAAAAGGTCGGGCGTCCCCAGCATGGACATCGTTTCGTGCAGCCCCTCATAAAAGCCACGCAGATATTGCGCCATGCGTGGGCTGTGCTGAATGCGCGCCAGAACGCTCAAGGGGGCAATCGCCGGATTCATGCGGGCGATGGTGTGCTGATCCGTGACAGGGCTTTCCTCCCCGGTCATGATCGCGAACCGCTCCGCCCGGTTCGCACCGGACCGGATGGCATCTGCCGGGTATTCGGATTCTTTCTCGCCGAACCGGAAGACGGACATGGCGACCGGATCCAGGATCTCTGCATACTCCTGCCATCCGTCCTGGCTTGCCAGAAGCGCGAAATCCAGTGCGCCCTTCAAGGCGATCCTGGAACCTTCCGCACGAGCCTGCCACGCCGCCTCCGCCAGTTTCTCGTCGCCGCGCAGACGGCCGACAAGCCCCTCGAAATCCGCTTCCGCCGCGATTTCCAGCAGAACCAGCCTATAGAGCCCGGGATCTTCCTGGCTCAGCTGGTCCAGCAGGGATTTCGGCAGTTGCCGCCAAAGGGACATCGCCCGCGCCCATTGGCCGGTCAGCCAGAAATAGGCAAGCGTGGCGGCAGCTTCCGGACTGGTTGGCGCAGGATTTCGGGGGAAGACGTTGTTGAGCGTAAAGATGTGTTCGGCCTCCAACACATCTCCGCGCCGAAGGGTGTGCTCGAGTTCGCGGATCAATTCGGGCTCGATTTCCGCCGGCGTTCCCGTGGTCTCAGGTTCCGGCGCCCCTTGCTCGCTGCTGGTGTAGCGCGCCCGGCGGGAGCGCTGACCGCGCTCCTGCAAGATGGCATTGGCCGCAGGAAGAGGAAGCTCGTCCAGTTCGTCATCGCTGAGGCCCGCAACATCGCCGGCCGTGAACGCAGGCATCGCATCCCCGGCCCGCGTTGCCTGAAAGGCATGATAAAGTGCGGTTTCGCGGTCGATCCCGGCGAACCAGCTTGCCGCCACCCGGTCAATCTTTGCTGCCAGTTCAGGCTTCTCCACATAAAGCATGGGCAGGATTTCCCGCCGCAAGTCGCTGCGATGTTTCAGCCAGTCCTGACCGTCCACAGCCACCAGCCAGTGATGGCTGCTGAGTTCCTGCCAGAGACGCTTCGAGGCCGCTTCGTCGATGTCTTCGCCAAGGCCGAGAGCTGGAGCCAGAACGAACTGGATTGCTTCGGCGCTGATCCGGCGAAGGACGAGACCCGGGTGCGCCAGCTTTGCCAGCAGCGGATCATCAATTCGCGACAGGATGGCCCGGTAGAGATAGGCTTCCGTGACACTGCCGGCTTCGCCGTATTCCAGCTCGCCCGGATCAAAGTCGTCTGCCTGGGTCACCTTCGCCGACAGCCGTAACATCAACGGATTGCCGCGCGAAAGTTCGAAGATCCTGTCATGCAGATCCGGTGGTGCACCCAGCGTGTCCAGAAGGTCCCGGGACTCCGCCTCGGTCAAGCCGTTCAACTCCAGCGGTGGGCCCTCGATTCGTTTGCGGACGGAATCAAGCGCATCGCCCCGTCCGGCCGCGATGATCGAAACCGGAGACAGCCCCGCCCGCACCAGGTTGTCCAGAACCTCGAACAGCAGAATGGGCCGGGTTTCCCCATGGCCGCGCAACACTTCAAGCGTATCCAGCACCAGGACGACCTGCCCGCCGTGCGAACGCACAGCAGCGCCCATGGCGTCGATCAGTTCAGTCGGTAGAAGCGTGCTGCTGACCGTTGTGCCGGAGGTATCGGCGGTGCCGGAATACTTGAGCCTGAGATCGCGCAGCCTTGGCGCTTCCTCGGTCAGGATATCCCCCAACTGCCGGGAGAGTTCATGCACCAGCTTGTCCGGATCTTCCAGGTTCAGCCCGCGCCGGTCAAAATCCAGTCGCAGAACGACCGGAGCCTGCTGCTTGGACCGGTATTGCGCCATTGCGCGGTCAATCAGGAAGGATTTGCCGATACCCGGCAGACCGGTGATGAAAAGGGCGCGGACAGGCGTCTTCTCCTGAGGTCGCGCGCACCAGTCTAGCAGGCGGGCCAATTCCTCCTCGCGGCCGAAAAACTCCCGGCTCAGCATGGTCTGCGCCCGCCTTGCGGCATCCACGCGGTTCATGACCCCGCGCAGGC
Organism: Stappia sp. BW2; assembly: GCF_008107695.1. Taxonomy (GTDB): domain Bacteria; phylum Pseudomonadota; class Alphaproteobacteria; order Rhizobiales; family Stappiaceae; genus Roseibium. Next base: position 387,574 of record NZ_VIRG01000053.1, read on the forward strand.
GCACCAGCAACGGATAGGCCGGCGCACTTGGCCCGGCCCGGTCCAGCTCACTCGAAATGTTCTCGATCCGTTTGAGGTGGTCCTCGTCCGGCAGATCCGGTGTTTCCGCAATCAACCGTTCGATGCTGTCCTGCGAGAACGGCTCGTCACCGCGCAGGGCTCTGGCAACGGGCGTATCTTCCTCAGGCGTTTCGATGCTTTTCAAGATGCCGTGGCGCGGCCCGTTGCGGAGCGACCAGACAGGTTCGGAGGATACTTCCTGAACGACCTTTTTAAGTTCTGCCAGCAGCCGGGCAATCGTCAAAGGCGTGAGCTTGTCCTGCAGTACCTTCGACGCTGCCTCCACAGCATCGCGCGGCGTGAAGGTCTTGCGCGTGGCGGCAAACCGCATTGCCGCCTTCAGGCCTTCCGTCAGCTGGTCGCCGTCCTTGTTCATGGTGCGCTCGCTCCTTCCCGTGGAAGTTTGTTCGCAAGGAACTTGCGCAAGTTTTCCGACACGGTCTTCACCTCCGCGCTGCGGTAGACCGTTCCCTGGCTTTCAACGCCGGCAAGAGCCTGGTCCAGAACATTTTTGACCGCATCGTCCTTGAGGCCAAGCCCCAGGGACCGGTTGATTGCCTCCAGCGTGTAACGCACATCCTCTCGGTCGAACTGGCCGATATAATCCACCATCACGCCCGGCGCCGTGAGAGCGCTGGCATTTTCCGCCTTCGGGCCGGGGACGCTGTAGGTCTCCCCGCCAGCCATCACAAATCGAAGTCGCGTATCACTCAGGATCGTTGCCAGAAGCAGTTCAAGTTGCTGCTGGGCTGCCTTGCGCAGACCACCACGCGGATTGTCGAAATAGATCCAGCCCGGCTTGTCCTCACTCGCCCCCGCCGCCTTGGCCAGGCGATCCACAAGTTGCCTGGCACGGTCCTTGTCGCTTGCGCCTTCACTGGTCTCATCCTCGGCAGCACCCGGCCGTGCCAGCAGAGGCGTACCGCCATGAAGTCTTTCGTTCAACGATTGCAGCAGGTCTTCCATCTCCAGAGACAGTTCAACCCTGAAGACCTGTGCCGGTTGACCGTTCTGCGACAGAACCTGACACAAAAGATCGTAGGAAAATTCCAGCCCGGTCGTCTCGTCGATCTCCATCCGCTTGATCCAGATCCCGCGCAAGTTTGGCGCTGCTCCCCTCACGACGTCATGGATGGCATGACAATAGCGTTGACGTCCGATAATCAGATGACCGTCGACACGCCCCGTCAGGGAAAAGATGTAAGGCGGCGCCCGATCCTCGGCAATTGCCTGCAAAAATGCATCGATGCCCGCGAAGGTCGCATAGGGAACGATCCTGGACACGCCATTCAGTTTCCCCTGGTGAAAGCCGACAAATGCAAAATCCGTATCGAAGACCGAGCCGCCCGATGAGCCGGGCCGGGTGACGCCGTCTTCCCATTCCAGTTCAATGCGCGGCGGATCATCAATTGTTGCCCGTCCGGTAACGAAAGTCACGCCCCTGCCGTTGTCGTCCTGCCTGTGGCTCAAGCACAGCTTCCGCCTTCCGGTGATCCAAGCCGGCGGATTGGTCGGCAACTCGCAGTAGGTCGTCATCGGTTGCTCAAGGGCGAGCAAGGCAACATCCGGATGGGCGCGCAGGATAGTTGCATCCTGAACACCGGCATCCCATTCACCATCGTGACAGGGCTTTTCGAAACGCACACCAAGCACGCGCAACTTTTTTTGCCCTTCTTCCGTGCGCACCGTGAGACCGGTTCGGCGCTCCTTTCGCTTGTCCTTGACGGTCACGTGCCAGGCGGTCAGCGCAAGCCGGTGGGAAACAAGCGTCCCGACTCCGCAAAACCCGCTTTCATCGAAAACATAAAGCTTGAAGCCCAGCATCTTGTGCGCGAAATCGCCAAGGTCTTCGAGATCGAAATTGGCATCGTTGATCGGCACCGCAGGCCGATTAACGTGATACATGAAATCCCAGCCGAGGTTTTCGTCATTCAGAAAATCAGCCAGGAGATCTTCCAGAGACTGTCCGGTGATCTCCACAGTGCTGCGCAATGCGTCCAGCGTCATCAGAGAGTCCGTAAAGCCCTGAACCCGGCGCAGCACTGTATCGACGGAGGCTTCGTCGGCATCCAAATACGGCTTCAGCTCTGCTCCGGTTACCGGCATGATCAACACCGTGTCGAGAAATGTTAAAACAATAGGGTCTGTTTCTAAGCGCCGGTGCAGCTGTCAGCTACCGGCTATCGACTGAGGATATGCGTATTACCGGTCAAAATAAGGCCGACCGCACACTCTCACAGACTGCGAAAACAAATGCGCATACAATTATAGCGATTTTTCAGAAAAAATAAACGCATAAGTATAAATAGCCTCGCAAGCCGCATACCGCTTTTCAGACGACTTTCGGGAACGCCTGCCGCGTTTTCCGCATCAACATCTCGCAGTCGACCGAATGGCACATGCCTCTCAAGGCGTCCATGGCTGACGGCGGTGACACACTCAACCCTGACGCCGACACGATAGAGCACACATCGCGATCCCGCATCTTCATGGATAAAGACACAAAAAAGCGGCGAACGGTTGGGCCGTTCGCCGCATGATTGATTTTCACAGGTCTTTGATTGGAGTGCACACGCAGACGCCGATCATCTGCATGGAGAGAAATGAAGCCTAAAACACCATCATTCCGATGAAGACCATTACAACAGCCAGCACGCTCCAGGCCATCAACTCCTGGAACTGTGACTGCCGGGATTTGACTTCACTCCAGGTGCGGGCCTGAGGTGCCTGCCTCAATCCAAATTGCGGCCGGTTGATGGAAGCATCCGAGACGTGACGGAACCGGTCACGCAGCTCCTGTGCCCGGCGGGCACCACGGTCTTCGTTTATGGTCCGATACCTCAATGGCATGTGTAACCTCCGTATATGCCAACGTGGCTAAAACGCAGGTAGGACGCACAAGCGGCCTTTGCAAATGACAGATTTTTAATCTTGCCGCAGCTGCCATCTCAAGATGCCGGGGCGCCAGCTGACGCGGGAAATCGGAGCAGAAACGTCAGGCAGCGGACAGCTCCTTTTCCTTGGCCTTGTCTTTTTCCTTGCCTTCGGCTTCGGCGGCAGCATCCCCGTCGGTGTCGAAATCGGCTTCATGTTCCGGGTCATTGTCGACAGAGATCGACAGGTTCTTTTCGACCTGCCGGAGCAGCTTGCGCAGTTTCTTGCGGTCCTTGTCGTCCAGTCCGGACATGGCTTCCCGTTCCAGGCGCTTCCAGGCCTTGTCAACCGACACCACAAGCTCGCGGCCGACGTCGGTTAGATAGACACGAGCAAGACGACCGTCCGTATCGGAGACCTGACGGCGCACGTAGCCCTGACTGGAAAGCCGGGTCACCATCTTGGTGACGGTGGGCGGCTGCACGCCGAGTGCGAGAGCCAACTGGCTCATCGTGCGTCCGTCCGTGTCCGCCAGCACCTTGAGCACCAGTTCCTGGCCCGGGTGCAGACCGATCCGCATAAGATGCGCCCCGGACCGGGCCCGCTGCGCCTTTGCAGCCTGAACCAGGCGGAACGTTATGCTTTTCTTGTAATTGAAAGCCATCGCTGCAACCCCGTCTTCCAGTCAACTCTAATCACGTTCATCAATGACGCGGAGGCACCCTAGCGAAGGTATTTAACCGTCAAATGACACCCGCCCGGCAAAAGTCGATTTTAACGACACTGCACAGAGTTGACGCCTGATATCCAGCGAACTTTTGTTTCATCGAACGCACGCGGTCTCAAATGGAGCGGGGATGTCAGGCACAAGAGGTCACGTTTTCCCTGTTATGGGCACCTTCAAAGAGCGTCAGCCGGTTCCAGGGCACCGTGAAGCGCGTCGGAAACCTCGCGGCAGTACTGACTGTAGTCTGAAGACGTCCGGAAACTGTCTTCCCGCGGATACGGCACATCGATATCCATCTCGCGGATGACCCGCCCCGGCCGGGACGCCATCACCACGATGCGGCTGGAGAGATAGACGGACTCGAACACCGAATGCGTCACGAAAAGAACGGTCCAGCCAAAGGTCTTCTGCAGGTGAAGCAGATCGTTGTTGAGCTTGAACCGCGTGATCTCGTCGAGCGCGGCGAAGGGTTCGTCCATCAGCAGAACCTTTGGACGGGTGACAAGCGCGCGTGCAATCGAGACCCGCATTTTCATGCCACCGGACAGCTGACGGGGAAAATCTTCGGCGAAATCGGCAAGACCGACAGTCGCAAGGGCATCCATCACCCGGTCCTTGGCCGCCTGCCGGGAAACGCCCTTTAGCCGCAGCGGCAGCCAGACATTGGCAAAAACCGTGGCCCACGGCATCAGCGTCGGCTCCTGGAACACGAACCCAAGCTCGTGCTCATCCTGCCCGCTGCGCTCCATCGGCCAGGAAACGGTACCGGAAGAAGGGTTGGACAATCCGGCGATGATCCGGAGCGCGCTCGACTTGCCGCACCCCGAAGGCCCAAGCAGGGACACGAACTCGCCCTCGCGCACATCCAGGGAGAAATCGTCGAGCGCGGCCGTGCCGTTTTCGAAAACCTTGCCTATCCCCTTCAGGGATACGACAACAGGAGCCTTGTTCAGTGACGTCATGTGATCGCTTCCGGCTTTCCTGTTGTGTGAACCACTTCCGCAGCGTCCGTCAATCCTTGACCTTGAGGGCCCCTGCAAGCATCGGAATGGCCACCGTCAGCACCGCAACGGTGATGAAAGACGCCCTGAGCGAGAAATAGTCGCCAACAAAACCAAGCAGCGGCGGCCCGAACAGGAAGGCTCCATAGCCAAGCGTGGCAACAGCCGCAAGGGCAGCCCCTTTCGACATATGCGGATCGCTGGCCGCCCGGGACATGGCAAGCGGAAACAGCACCGCATATCCAAGGCCCATCACGAAACATCCCGCCCAGACTGACCACAGACCGGCTTCGGAGACCAGCAGGACACCTCCCAACAGGGCAACGATACCGCTTACGCGGGCGGTTCGCACCGGTCCGAAACGGGCGATCACCTGATCGCCAGCCAGGCGCATGATCACCATGGCGATCGAGAAGATCGTGAAGGCAGCCGGCGCAAGCGATTGGGAAATGCCAAGATCCTCGATCTGATAGAGCGCAGCCCAGTCCGTCACCGCACCTTCACCCAAGGCTGCCACCAGAGCCATCAGCCCGACAAGCACAAGAGCTCCCTTGGGCATCGCAAACAGCGGTGCCTTGCTGCCATCTTCGTTGTGGACCTCGTTTTTCGGCCAGGCCTGACGCCAGTACCAGACGAGGAACGGTGCCGAAATCGCACCCCAGAGCACAAAATGCGACAGGACACTCAGCCCGGCCGTAATCGCAAGCCCACCGGCCAGTGCGGCGGCGCCCGCCCCCAGGCTGTAAAGCCCGTGATAGGAGGACATGATCGGGCGCCCCAGCGTCTTTTCCACCTCGGCGCCCCAACCGTTCATGGAAATATCCAGCGCCCCGATGTTGAGGCCTGCCAGGAACAGGGCGGCGGTCAACAAGGTCACGTCGGGCGCAAGTCCGACCAGAACGAAACTGACGATGTTGGCAACCGTCAGCAGTTTGGTCATGGGTGCAGCGCCCAGACGGTCAATAAGCATTCCCGTGATCGGAAAGGCAACAAAGGCACCGCAAGCCATCACAAGCAGGAGAATGCCAAAACCGCTTTCGTCCAACCCGGTTGCGGACTTGATGTCGGGAATGCGCGAGGCCCACGTCCCGATACTGGTACCGCACATGAAAAAAATTGCCGAAACGACGCGGCGCGCGGCAACGGCTTGGCGCTGGATTGAAACTGACATGAAGCTAACATTTTCTGGGAGGGCAGCGGCCCGAAAGAGAACCGTCTTTCTGTCACGCACACAGCAACCTGACAAGCGCCAATCCCGGCGAAAGCAGCCTCCGGTTACGCCCGGTCCTGTGACAGCAGGAGAACGCAGCGGCACCCCACGCTACACCCAACCGGCCTGGATACCGGCTCAGCTATTCAGACCGAAGAGCCGGGACTGGATGTCATTGGTCCGCTCGATAGCGGACTGATAGGCGGAAATCGCAGCCGCTGTTTCGGCACTGGCCCTGTCGGTTCCCGGTTCACCCGAACCTTCACCTCCCTCGGCACTCCCAGCTCCGTCAGCGTTTTCAGCCCCCTTGGCGCTATCCGTACCGACAGGGTCCCTGTCCGGACCGGTTGCGGCATCGACGTCTCCGTCGCCATCATCTCCGGACAATTCTTCCGTTTTCTTCTGCCGCACCTCGGCCTGCGCTTCGGATATCTGGGCTCTTGCCTGCTGCGCCACCTTCAGGTCCTGAGAGGATGGATCGGCCGGCGCGGTGGCAGCCCGAATGACTACCTGCATCTTGCGGATCGTGGCTTCGGGTGTGCGCTCTTTCGAAGTATCGATCTGAACCTCGCCGCCTATGGCGTAGCGTTTGCCGTCTGGCCCCTGCTGAAAGGTATAGCTGGGCGCCCCGGCATGAGCGCCGCCAACGCGGGCATGGGCCAGCTCGTGGGCACGAACTTCCTGGTCACGCTGCTTCAGCTTTTCAACCTGTTTTTCCTCGGCCTTGTCGAGGCCGTCCCCATCGGGGTCTTCGTCCTTGGTGCTTTCGTCCTGCGCCTGACCGGTGCTGCTTCCGGCAGCAGCCGCCTCTGTGTCCGCACCGTCGCCGGCTGCTCCCGCATTTGCGGAGTTGCCGGTCTCGGCGTCTTCGCCATCAGGATTTCCGGGCGCAGCAGCCGAACGGGAACGTCCCGCCCCCGCAGCAGATCCGTCGGCTTCCTGAAGCGCAATCACGGCCTGGGCACTCAACGGGGGTATGTTGCCGCCCCGAATGGCGATTGCCGAAGCACTTGCCTGACTTGCCCGCGCAGAAGCCTGGTCCCGGCCAGGGGTGTTCTCCCCCGAACCAGGATCGCGCTCCGCCGCGACACCGTTTCCTCTCAGGATCGTCGCTGGCGTATTTGACAGGATTGCGCCGATCATGGCGCCTATTCTCCCGCAAAGACGTCAGCAATTTCTAAACACCGGTTAAGAAACCGGGATCATAACTTCGTGAAGACAGGCCTGGATGAAGGTCTCTCCTACGCCGCCTCTTGCCTGTCCGAGGACGCTATGCGAAGGAGAAAGTAACGTAGTTTCAAAGCGGAAGAGATAGATGCTGCCCAAGCCGTACTGGCAAGACATGACGACACTCGACTTCCAGTCTCCCGGCGTTGAGGACTGGATCGCTGTGTTGCCCGTGGCAGCTATCGAACAGCATGGCCCCCATCTGCCTCTGTCGACGGACGCAACGATTGCCGAAGGGCAGATCCAGCGCGTTCTTGACCTTCTGCCGGATGGTTTGCCGGTAACCTTCCTGCCGGTGCAGCCCGTCGGCAAGTCGGACGAGCACATCTCCTCACCCGGAACGTTGACGCTTGCCTGGGACACGGTCACACGCTGTTGGCTTGAACTGGGCGAAAGCATCGCCCGGGCCGGAGTCCGCAAGCTTGTGCTGATCAATTCCCACGGCGGTAACGTGCCTGTTCTGGATATCGTGGCCCGGGAGCTTCGTGTGAAGCACGGCATGTTCGTGACTGCCACGAACTGGCTTCGGTTCGGTCAGCCCGACGGGCTCTACGCCGACGAGGAATTCACCTACGGCATTCATGGCGGCGACATCGAGACCTCGCTGATGCTGCATCTGCGTCCCGATCTTGTCCGCATGGACCTTGCGACTGACTTTCCGTCGCAACAGCAAAGCTACCTCAAGGAATTCAAGCATCTGCGCGGGCACGGCAAGGCCCAATACGGCTGGAAGGCGCAGGACCTCAACGAGGCCGGCGCACTTGGCAACGCCGCACTCGCAACAGCTGAAAAAGGACGCCAATCGCTCGATCACGCGGCGCGTGGCTTCATCGAACTGCTTGAAGACGTCAAGAGCTTCGACATGGAAAGGCTCTGGTCGCCGGCACGTTGATACGGATCTGAACCGGTTTTGAACGGCCGGAAACGGTTATATGTTACGTAAAGGTAATATAAATAAATTCATCAATTACCAATATCCCGATTTCGATATCGGTAATATTCGAATTTTCTGAGCTAAGTCAACAATAATACACAACAAATTTCTACGTGTATTGACCTGAACCTGTTTAGGCGACACATTAATCCTTGTAGAGATTTGGGAGGGCGGTTCTCGCAGAACCATGAATCTTTCTATTCGGCAGCTGGCGACCTTTCGAGAGGTCATGCGAAGTGGCTCTATTTCAGAGGCCGCGCGCACGCTTGGCCGAACGCAACCTGCGGTCAGCTCCACCATTGCGGGCCTTGAAACAGAGCTCGAACTGAAACTGTTCGTGCGTGAACAGGGCCGCCTCGTACCAACACCGGAAGCCGAATTCTTTCTGGAAGAAGCCGAAGCCATTCTGAAACGGCTTGAAATCTCCAAACGCACGCTGCGCGGCCTCGCCAACAGGGAACACGGGCAGTTGCGGATTGCCGGCATTCCCGAAGCAACGGCCGACTTCCTGCCCAACAGTCTGGCGCAATTCATCGCCGACAAACCAAGCGTCAAGGTTTCCCTGGCAAGCAGAACCTCAGCCGAAATCGAGGAACTGATCGCTGCACAGCAATTCGATATCGGATTTGCCGAAACCCCGCGGGCGCGAAATTCTTTCGACCAGATCGATTTCGAGCTGGAATGCATGTGCGCAGTGCCCGCAACCGACCCCTTGGCCTCGATGGAAGTCATCACCCCCAAGGAGCTGGATGGATACCCGCTCGCGCTGCTTCACTCCGAGCATCGCAGCCACCGCCAGACACTCTCCCGCTTTCGCGATGCCGGCGTCCGGTTCAACCAGCGCTTCGAGCTTCAGACAGCCTGGCCCGGGCTCCGCTTCGTTGAAGCAGGTCTCTGCGCTTTGATCTGCGATATGATCACAGCCTATAATGCTCAGGAAAAAGGCCGTCTCGGCATGGGACCACCCATGATCGTCTTTCGTCCGTTCCGGCCACGCATTCAAAACAGCCTGTCGATCCTCACACCGACCCACCGGCCGATCTCCATCGTCGCGAAGGACTTTTGCGATTACCTTGGCACTGAGGTGGAAAGCATCCGCACATCCATGATCAAACGGGCTGTCTGAGGTTCTGCGGCAAGCGCGATATTGGCAGAATGGACGAATTCGCAGGGCGGTTTGTTGACCTAACCGCCGCGAGCGGCTGACGGCGATGGCGCCGTCAGAAAGACTGCGTTTCGCGATTTTATTGCGTTATCACGCGGCCGATGGGGCTGGCACAATTCTGGCCGGCGCACCTATGGCCGAACAAAGCAACCCAGGCGCGACGGAAAATCAAAAGATGCTGGCATCCGAGCACGCGTTCATTTGCAAACGAGTGTCCGGATGTCAGACCTGCACCGTGTCAGGCGGCTGCGTTGTGAAAAATCGCGCTGTTTGCAGCAACGATAGCAACCGCGTTGGTGCGGTTTTTCGCCCCGAGGCGGGTGATGGCATTGCGGATATGCGCCTTGACGGTCGCAATCGACACGCCCAACTCATAGGCAATCTGCTTGTTCACCTTGCCTTCGCACAGCTTCACCATGATTTCGAGCTGGCGCGGCGTCACCAGTTCGGTGAGGTTGATTGGCCAGCGGATACCAGCGGCAAATGCGCCGGTGCCACCATTGACTGCGGAACTTGTCGGCAAAGCGAAATGAGCGGTCATCACTACGTTCCTTGGGGTTGTTTCCTCCGTGGTGACAGGACTTTTCATCATTACCCGGCTATTGTAAAATGTTAAATAGCATACTGCATATTGTTAAAGATTCGCAATTTGATCCCGGAGACTGTCGAAGGTGAGCAAAAAACTCTATTCCGGCCACACGTTGCGGCAAATCCGCTCGGATTTCGGCCTCTCCCAGGTGGAGCTAGCCAAGAAGATCGGCCTGTCCACCGCCTATGTGAACCAGATCGAAAACAACAACCGCCCCGTCACCGCCTCGGTGCTGCTGACGATCAACCGGATTTTCGGTGTTGACCTGTCCGCCTTCGAACAGAACGATCTCGACCGAGTGGTGCAGGATCTTCAGGAAATTTTTGCAGACACCCAGTTTCTGACAGCCTCCGTCGGCCGGCAGGAAGTGCATGAACTGGTGACACGGGCCCCGGGCGTCACCAAGGCGATCATGGATCTTTATGGGGCCCTGCGAACCTATCACGACCGGGAAGCGAACGAAGACGATCTGGTTCAGCTCGGCGGCAGCCCTGAAAGCGGTCCTGGCCCCAGAAAATCGGCCTACGAAGAAGTCCGCGACTACTTCCATTACATGGACAACTATGTCGATTCCATCGACCGGGCGGCTGAAAAACTGTCTCTGGAAATCGGACTCTCCAAAGCCCCCTCCAAGTTTGCGGCCCTCACCGCCTGGCTGCAGGAGCGCTTCGGCATAACGGTGAAGGAATTTCCCGACTATCGAGGCACCCTGATCCGGCAGGACGATTTTGCCCGCACCATCACCCTTTACAGTGCGACGCCACAGTCGACCAAAAGCTTCCTGCTGGGGTCAGTCATCGCGGAACTGTGCGTGCGCGACCTCATTTCCGAAGAGGTCACCAAAGCACGGTTCAAGACCAAGTCGGCGGAGAGCATCGCGCGGCTTGCCCTCAGGAACTATTTCGCCGGCGCCCTGATCCTGGCCTATGACGATTTCCTGAAAGCGGTCGCGGAAACCCGGCACGACATCCAGCTTCTGTCCAACCGTCTGGATGCCAGCATCGAAACCGTCTGCCATCGCCTGTCGACGTTGCAGCGCCCCGGCGCCAAGGGGCTGCCGTTCTATTTCGTGAAGATCGACCGGGCCGGCAACGTCGTCAAACGCCACAGCGCAACCCGGTTCCAGTTCGCCCGCTTCGGCGGCTCCTGCCCGCGCTGGAACGTGCATCAGGCCTTCGAGCAGAACTCGAACAAGTTCACCTCGCAGGTTGCCCAGATGCCGGATGGCGTGCGCTACCTGTGTGTCGCGACCAGCATCACCAAACATCAGCCGGACTATCGCAGCGGCGAGCGCCGCTACGCGCTCGGCATCGGTTGTGAGGTACAATACGCCGATGCGGTGGTCTACGCCGACGGGCTCGCAGTCGACGAGATCGCCTCACCCGAACCCATCGGCGTCAACTGCCGCATCTGCCCAAGGGACAATTGCGACCAGCGCGCCTTCCCCGCCGTCGACAAGGAACCCTTCATCGACTCCGGCCAGCGCGGCATTATTCCGTATCGGGTGAAGGCAGCGGATTAGTCACGAAGTTTCAGGAGCTTGCCGAGAATACGCAAGAGAGGCGTGCAACCAGCATATGCTCCCCCAACCTCATCCTGAGGAAGCGCGTTAGCGCTGTCTCGAAGGATGGGCGGCATACTCAGAAGCCATCTGCCCATCCTTCGAGACGGACCTTGCGGTCCTCCTCAGGATGAGGGAGAGAGGGGGCAACTTCCTTAAATCAGACTCCCCCTCAAGCCCGTCGCTCGGCCCGGATCATGTCCGCTGCCTTTTCCGCGATCATCACCACGGGAGACGCCGTGTTGCCCGAGACGATCCTGGGCATGATCGAGGCATCGATGACCCGCAGCCCGTCGAGCCCGCGAACCTTGAGCTGAGGATCGACAACGGACTGGTCGTCCACGCCCATGCGGCAGGTGCCAACAGGGTGGAAGATCGTGGTGGCGATATCGCCGACCTTTTTCAAAAGGTCCTCGTCACTATCGACCGTCGGCCCCGGCAGGATTTCCTCTGGCTGATACGGCTGCAAGGCTTTCGCCGTCATGATCTGCCGCGCCTGCTTCACGGATTTGACGGCAACGATCTTGTCCTTTGGCGACGACAGGTAGTTCAGTCTGATGTCCGGCTGCTGTGCGGCATTCCCGCTCTGGATATGGGACGAGCCGACGCTTTCCGGACGAAGATTACACACCGACACCGTGATGGCCGGGAACGGATGCAGCGGATCGCCCAGTTTGTCGGTCGAAAGCGGCTGGACGTGATATTCGAGATCCGGCGTTTCCAGTGAGGGATCGGACTTGGTGAACATGCCGAACTGGCTGGGGGCCATCGACATGGGCCCCGATCGGGTCAACCCGTATTCCAGTGCAATCGAGGCCTTGCCGAACAGGCTGTTGGCCATGGTGTTCAGTGTCCTGGTGTTCTGCACCTTGTAAACCGTGCGGATCTGCAGGTGGTCCTGCAGGTTCTCGCCCACGCCGGCGCGTTCGTGTTTCAGCTCGATGCCGTAGCGGGACAGTACATCGCCGCTGCCGATGCCGGACAGCTCCAGAAGCTTCGGTGAATTGATCGCACCGGCCGCAAGCAGAACCTCGCGCTCCGCCCGCGCGCTCATGTCCTGTCCCTTCACGGTGAAGGTCACGCCCGCCGCCCGTTTGCCTTCCAGCAGGATCGATCTTGTTTCCGCATGGGTGATGACGCGCAGGTTCGGACGCTTCAGAGCCGGGCGAAGGAAGCCCTTGGCCGTGTTCCAGCGAACCCCGCCGCTCTGATTGACCTCGAAAAAGCCGCTGCCTTCGTTGCTGCCGTCGTTGAAATCCGCCCGCGGCTTGACGCCGAACTCCTGCGCCCCTTTCTGCACGGCTTCCAGGATTTCCCATTTCAGCCGCTGCCTGGAGACTTTCCACTCGCCGCCACCGCCATGCAAACCGGACTTGCCGGCATGGTGGTCTTCCGATTTCAGGAAATAGGGCAGCACATCGTCCCAAGACCACCCGGTATTGCCGAGTTGGCGCCAGTGATCGTAATCCGCCGCCTGGCCGCGCATGTAGATCATGCCGTTGACCGAGGAACAGCCCCCCAGAACCTTGCCGCGCGGATAGACCAGGCTGCGCCCGTTGAGGCCGGGTTCGTTGGCTGTCTTCATCATCCAGTCGGTGCGTGGATTGCCGATGCAGAACAGATAGCCGACCGGGATATGCACCCAGTGGTAATTGTCCGAGCCGCCCGCTTCCAGGAGCAGCACCTTGACCGAAGGGTCCTCGCTCAGCCGGTTGGCCAGAACACAGCCGGCCGTTCCGGCCCCGACGATCACATAATCATACGTTCCCTCAAGTGAAGTCGGACCGCTCATGTCGTTTCCCGTTTCCTGCCCAATTCCCGCCCACAGTCTTTTCGCTGCGGTTCAGATATCGATGGTCTGCGTCATGCCGGACGGCCAATCTCAAGGCATGCCCCAACGCCCGCTGGTGCAATTTCGCCTGGCTGTTGGTCTCACAGTAGAACATCCTGGCGTCTCGGCAATTCCTCCAAGAGGACTATTGGCCCACCGCCTGGGTTTCCGCCCAGATGGGCCGCAGGGCTTCTGTCAGTCTGCAATAGGTCCCGTAGCGCCGGTCGTAATGAAGTTTCATCGCCTCATCCGGCAGGTATTCCCGTTGCACACGGGTCATCGCCGCGACCGCTGCCTCGTAGTCGGCAAACAGGCCCGCACCGATACCGGCCCCGATTGCCGCGCCCAGCGCGCCCGTCTCGCGGGCCTCGGCAACGGTGATCGGCACACCCAGGCAATCGGCGAACATTTGCGGCCAGACCGGACTGCGCGACCCGCCTCCGGAAAGCACCGCCCGGTCGAAGGCGGCCCCAGCGCTCCCGAGCACCTCGATATGTCGACGATGCTCGAAGACGACGCCTTCAAACAAGGCCCTGAGCAGATGACCTTCCGTATGCCAGCCGGCCAGACCATAGACGCCGGCACGGAAATCCGCCCCGAGGCGGGAGCCGTAGAGGAACGGATGAAAGAACGGATCGTCTGCTGCGGGCGTGACTTCCGCGATCCTTGCATTGCAATAGCTGAACGGGTCGTCGTGATGTTCACCGCGCTCCACCAGCTCTCGCACATACCATTCCAGGTTGGCGGCCGAGGTCGCGCTGGATTCGATGTTGACGAAACGACCGTGCCCAAAGCCGGAGGCCATGAACATGGCCTTGTCGACAATCGGCGCTTCGGAAAACACCTGATTGATGCTCCAGGTACCCGCAATGATCGAGGCTTCGCCGGGATGGATGACCCCGGACCCGAGCGCACTGGCAATCACATCGAAATAACCGCCGACAACAGGCGTGCCTTCCATCAGTCCGGTTGCCTTCGCAGCTTCGGCTGTAATGTGACCGGCGATTTCCACCGGCTCCACCAGACGCGGCAACATCGCTTCGGCTTCGCCGATGCCATAGAGATCCAGAAGCGCGGTGTCGTAGCTGTTCTCCGGCAAACGCAGCAAACCGCATCCCGACATATCGGAAATATCGCTGACACGTTCTCCGGTCAGCTTGAAGGTGATGAAGTCCTTGCATAGCAGCACGGTTCCGGCTCGGGCATAAAGGTCCGGCCGGTTGTCCTTGATCCAGGCAAGCAGCGTCGGTGTCTGCGACGGCCAGGGCTCCTGCAGACACAGCTCATGCAGCCGGTCGCCATTCGCCTCACGCAGCTTGCCTGCATGATCTGCCGCCCGCGTATCCAGCGACTGGATGCCGAGCAGCGGTTGATGGTTCCTGTCCAGCAGGTAAAGCCCGTTGCCATGCCCGGCGCATCCGACCGCCGCGATCTGTGACGGCGCAACACCCGCCTTGTCGAGGCAATCGCGGATCACTGTTTGCGCGTTGCGCCACAGCTCGCCGAGATCCCGTTCCACATGTCCGGGAGCGGGTGAAAACGATTGCCCGTCCAGAGCACTCATCGCCACCTGTCGGCCCGCCAGATCGAACAGGACAGCCTTGATCACCGTGTTACCGGCATCGAGCCCCAGCAGATAAGTCCTGTCGTCAGCCACGGTTGTAGATGTCCCATGCTTCGTCGCCGTCAGCACCGTTGTGGATCATCGCCATCAGTGCCGCAACCACCGCCTTCGGATTGTCGTGCTGGTAGATGTTCCGGCCATAGACCATGCCTTTGGCGCCCTGACGCATCAGCGCAGCGGATTTGTTGAGAACGGTCTTCAGGTCTTCCTTGCCGCCGCCGCGCACCAGAACGGGCACCCGCGCCGCTTCCACCACCCGGTGGAAGTCGTCTGCATTCTCGGTCGGGTCGGCCTTGATGATGTCCGCTCCCATCTCGCTTGCCAGCCGGACCAGGGTCACGATCTTGTCCGCATCGCCATCGACCTGATAACCGCCTCGGATATCATTCGGCAGCATCACCAGCGGCTCGATCATCAGCGGCATGCCGTACTTGTGGCAGGCTGCACGCACCCTGGAGATATTCTCAACGCATTGGCGGAACAGCTCCGGCTCGTCCGGCAGCATGAACAGATTGACCACCACACAGGCGGCATCCATCTCCAGCGCGCCAATGATCGGCTCATCGGCATTCTGCAGCAGCGACCACATCACCCGGTGGCGCTGGTCATTGTAGGGGTTACCCATGTCGATGCGCATCACCAGCGCCGGCTTGTCTTTTTCCGGACGCGATTGCAACAGGTCCGCCTGACCGTAGGCCATCTGGATCGCATCCGGGCCAGCCTTGACCAGCGTATCGACAACGCCTGCCATGTCTTCCAGACCAACCATGAAGCTCGGTTCGTTGCACACGCCGTGATCGACGGCAACATCCAGACAGCCGCCATGGGTGAACATCCGGTTCATCCGGGCTTTCGGGCTCAAACGCATATTCTGCTCCTGCTCATGTCTTCGTTCCGGCGGCCGTCGAGGGAGACGCCGTGATAGGTGGAAAGGTCTTCAATCAGCCGGTCGCGCTGATCCTTGCACTCCTCCTCGGACCAGCCGAGTTCTTCACCGGCAATGGCAGCCAGCTTGTCGAGAAGTTCCTCACTCAGCAGCCCTCTGATGGCGAGTGTCGTCCGCCGCAAGACGATGTCGGCAAGGGTCACCGCGTTTTCATGCCGCGCAAGAAAGGCGACTTCCGCTGCGGTGATCTCTGTCCCGGAGGCAAGACCCTGATCGTCCGGACGCCCCTGACAGAACGCCAGCAGTTTCACCGCCGTTGTGCCGTAAGTGCCTGCAAGATGGGTCGCCCGACCCAAACTGATGTCGTATTTGGCAGCAAGGTCATGCTCCAGGACCGTCGCCGCTTGCGGAAAGCCCTTGCCGCCCCCGATGGGAAGCGTCTGGGTTTGTACTTTCCGCGTCCGGCCTAACGCGCCAAGCACCTCATCGGCTGCCTGTTCGGCAAAGGCACGGAACGTG
Organism: Stappia sp. BW2; assembly: GCF_008107695.1. Lineage (GTDB taxonomy): Bacteria > Pseudomonadota > Alphaproteobacteria > Rhizobiales > Stappiaceae > Roseibium. Next base: position 403,782 of record NZ_VIRG01000053.1, read on the forward strand.
GTCCATTTGCCGCCGATCATGCAAATCTGCGGAACGGGGCCTTCGATGCGTGTGGTGAAATGGCCTCTGGAAATCCGGCCGGTAAAGTCATGATCGCTCTTCGGCAGCGGCCGGATGCCGCTGTAACTGAAGACGATATCCTCCGCGCTGAAATCAATCTCCGGAAAGACAAGGCGGAGCGAGCCCAGGATATAGGCCTCCTCTTCCGGTTCGCAGCGCACGCGCTCGGCCGTCTTGACGCGAATATCCGTCGACCCGGCCAGCACCTTGCCGAAGAACGGAAAGACGATGCAGACCCGGCCATCCGCGTTCTCGAAATAGACCATATGGCCGCCAAGCGCCTTTTCCAGCGCGGGATTATCGAGAATGAGGTGAGACCCCTTGGTGCCTGACACCAACCGTTCGTGGCCGGAATTGCCGGCCAGCTCGTCGATGGCATCGTCCAGCCATGCGCCCGTCGCGTTGACGATGATCTTCGCCGATATTTTTTCCCTGCGCCCACTCACCTCATCGCGCAGGAAAAACTCATCCCCCTCCGGCTCAAGACAGGCATAGTTGAGGGCGACACAGTCCGGCGCCGCCTCTTCCACGTCCCTGACAAGCTCCAGCCCCAGCCGCTCCGGGTGGCTGATCCAGGCATCGTGATAGGTGGCCGAACAGCGGATGGCACCGGAGAGACCCGGCCAGGTGTCACGGGTCGCCTTTGCCCCACGAAACTGATGCTTCGGCAACAGGCGGCGCTTGCGGGTAACCCAGTCGTAGAGCGTCAATCCAAGCTTTATCGGCACCGCGCCCCGGCTGGCGGGCTGGCCCGAAAAGCCGACGAAACTTGCCGCACTGTTCAACAGACCGGAAAAGAGCGAGCCGATGGGAATGACGGTTGGCAATGGATGCACCAGATGAGGCGCATTGACCAGCAGTGCATCGCGTTCCCGCAAGGATTCGCGCACCAAATCGAACTCGCCGTTTTCCAGATAGCGCAATCCGCCGTGGATCATGCGCGACAGCGCCGAGCTGCACCCGGAGCAGAAGTCATTGCGTTCCACAAGCAACACCCTGACGCCCTGGAGCGCCAGATCCCGGTAGACCCCGATCCCGTTGATACCGCCGCCGACGACAACGGCATCGAAGGCGCCGTCACGCACGATGCGGTCCCATTTTTCTTGCCGTTGTTCGGACATGCCTTCCCCGTTCGCCGGACAGGTGTCCGGCGCCCTTTCCAATGTCACTATCGAAATCTCTTAAGCCGCAAGGTCTGTCAGATGGGTCGCGGCAGCCTTGCCGATGACCCCGATTTCCTCCTCCGACAACCTGAGACGCCCTGCCTTTGCATTCTCCCGCGCCTGCTCCGGATCACGCGCCCCGCAGAGCGAGAAGGTGATACCCGGCTGTTGCAGCGTCCAGGCGATCACCACCTGGGCCTTTGTCGCCCCATGGGCATCTGCTATCGGTGCAATCGCGCCCATCAGCTCGGCAACCTTGCGGCGGTTTACGACCGAGAAGCGCGGATTGTCCTTGCGCTGGTCATCGCCTTCAAAGGTCCGGTCCGGGCCAATCTTGCCGGTCAGAAGGCCCAGCGCGAGCGACGAATAGCTCAGCACCGAGACCTTTTCCTGAAGACAGAGCGGCACATGGGTTTCCTCGATGTCGCGCTTGATCATCGAATATTCTTCCTGGATGGCGTCCAGTTGCCCGGCAGCCAGATAGGCTTTCACATCGTCGACGGTCGTGTTGCTGGCGCCGATCGAGCGTATTTTGCCCTGGGTCTTCAGCGTCTCCAGGGCCTCCATGGTTTCCGACACCGGCGTGGTCGGGTCCTGCCAATGCGTGATGTAGTGATCGATGTAATCGGTCCCGAGCCGCTTCAGGCTCTGCTCGACTTCGTAGACAATCGCATCCTTGCCGAGATAGCGGTGCACCGGCTTGCCGTCGTAATCGAAGAAGTGATTACCCTTCTGCGTGTGCCAGACGAGGCCACATTTGCTTGCCAGCACCACCTTGTCGCGCCGACCGGCAATAGCCTTGCCGACGATCTCTTCCGCCAGCCCCTGGCCATAGGCCGGCGCAGTGTCGATCAGGCTGACGCCTTCGTCAATGGAGGCCTGGATTGCGGAAATCGACTTGGCCTCATCCGTGCCGCCCCACATCCAGCCACCGATGGCCCATGTGCCGAGCCCGATAGCCGACGCCTTGATGCTGGAACGTCCGATCTCGCGTGTCAGCATTTCATGCAACATTCTGTTTGCCTTCCATGGTTGCAAGGACCGCTCCCGCGGTGTTCTCGTCCAAGATGAGTGAATTCAGATAGTTTCCGTTGAGGACCGCCCGGATCGGCCAGATCTTTTCGTCGCCCGAAGTCACCCCGATGACGCGCTTGAAGCGCCGCAGCTCCTCCGGTGCCAGGGCAACCAGCCGTGAATTGAGTGCGTAATCGGCCACCGTTCCGTCCTGGCGCATCAGGTAGGCCAGAAATTCGGCACTGACGCCGCTGCCAATCAGCATCTTGCGATCCGATTCCGGCATCGGGTGCAGGTCGTAGTAACTCGACCCGGGCGCCGCGATGGAGCCGATGCCGACAAGAGCAATGGTCGCCTGCCGGGCCAGATCCAGAACCTGGCGAATGGAGGCGACTTCCATCAGCATGTCGCGCTGCTCACGGCTTTCGGCAAAGAGCGGCGCATGAAGCTGCAGCGCGGTGCCACCCAGTTTCTCGGCCATGAGGCTCGCCTGATGGTTGACGTCCGTGTGGTACTTGCCCTGCACCCCACCGGTCAGCGGCACAACGGTGACGTCGAACTTCCGGTCCGCCTCTATGTTCTGCACCACCGCACCGACCGCCTTGCCGCCCGTGATTGCAATGATGTCGCCGTCGCGGATGGTCTCCACCAGATGATTGGCTGCGGCAAGCCCGACCTGCTTCAGCGTCGTGTTGGGGCTGCCCTCGACAGACGAGGTCACCAGCGCCTTGGAAAGCGGCGTCGCCTGTTCCAGCAGATTCTCCAGATCCGTCAGCCGCTGGAACGGGTTTTCGATATCGATCTTGATCATGCCCATCTTGCGGCCCTGGGTGATCAGCCGGTTGACCTTGGACGTCGACAGGTTCAGCAGTTCGGCGATCTCCGATTGCTTCTTGCCTTCCAGGAAATGCAGCACGAGGACCGTGTGCATTTGGCGCATCAGCTCGATATCGTTTTTCTTGTCCGCCATCGGATTGCCTCTTAGCTGGTGCCGGGTCAGGCGCGTTTCTTGACGAGATAATGGTCGATGGAGACGGCCGTCAGCAGGATGGACCCACGGATGATATCCTGCCAGTAGACCGAGACATCCAGAAGCGCGAGCGAGCTGGAGACCACCGACAGCAGCACCGCCCCCAGGATTGCCCCGAATATGGTCCCGGAGCCCCCCTTGAGGCTCGCCCCGCCGATGACGGCAGCCGCAATCACGTTCAGTTCCATACCAATGCCGAAGGTCGGCTGGGCCGAGCCGAAGCGGGCCATGTAGATGATGCCGGCAACACCGCACAGTGCCGAACAAAGGGTCGTCGTGAAGAACACCACCCGCTTGGTGCGGATGCCGGAATAGGCCGCCGCCTTCTCGTTGCTGCCGGTGTAGAACACCTTGCGGAACATGGTCGTGCGGCGCAGCAGGAAGTCGAAACCGATCACCACCACAAGGAAGATCACGATGACGATCGGGATCGGTCCGATGGAGCCCTGGCCGATGAACTTGAATTCCGGCGGCAGGGTGAAGAGACCGAGCGGACGCCCGCCCGTGCCCAGAAGGCATGCGCCCCGGGCAATCACCATGATTGCCAGCGATACGATGAAATGATGCAAGCCGACGCGGGTGACAAAGAAGCCCATGAAGGCCCCGATTGCCGTGCAGGCGGCGATTGAAATCGCCGACGCCACCCACGGATCGACACCATTGAGAAACAGCCACCCGGCAATCACCATAGCCAGCGCCGTCACTGAACCGACCGAGAGATCGATACCGCCCGAAATCAGCAGGATGGTCATGCCGACCACCACGATGCCTTCCACCGCAAAGGCCATGACCATGGCACGCATGTTCACCCACGTCAGGAAGTAGGGTGAGGCGAAGGACATCACGATGAACAGCACGAGAATGATTGCGATGAGTCCCGTTTCACGCATGCGCAGCAGCTTGCGGATAAACGAGACGTCCGCCGGTTTGCCGTTCGGCGCGCCTGCCACGGAGACGGCGTCTTCCATGATTCCCCCCACGATTAATGTATGGTCGCCTTGGCGCCCACGGACGCCAGGTGCATTATGTTTTCTTCTGTCATCTGTGCGCCCGTCACCTCGCCGCTGATACGCCCCTCCCGGACCACCAGCACACGGTCGCAAACACCGATCAGTTCCGGCAGCTCTGAAGAAATCACCAGAATACCGACCCCGCTGCTGGCGAGATTGCGCAAGATACGGTGGATCTCTGCCTTCGCGCCCACATCCACGCCGCGCGTCGGCTCGTCCAGGAAGATCAGCTTCGGATTGACCGACAGCATTTTCGCAATCGCGACCTTTTGCTGATTGCCTCCGGAGAGCGAGGATACCGGGTCGGACAGCGCGCCGTACTTGAGGTTCAGACGCTTGCCGAGGCTTTCCGCCTGGGCCTCTTCCCTGGCACCCGCAATCAACCCCAAGGGGGTTGCGACCTGCTCCAGCTTGAGGGCGGACACATTGGCGGCAATCGACATGTCAAGAAAGATGCCGTCGCCCTTCCGGTCTTCCGACAGATAAACGATGCCTTCGGAAATACTGTCGCGATAAGTCTTCAGAAAAAGTTGGCGCCCGTTGAGCGAGACTTCGCCCGTGACGTCGCCTTCAAGCCGGCAGATGCCCTTCACGATTTCGCTGCGCCCGGCACCGATCAGTCCGGCAATGCCGAGGATTTCCCCCTTGCGAAGCTGAAACGTGACATCCTTGAACCGCGTGCGTTCGCTCAGATTGCGCACATCCAGAATGATGTCATCCGTTTTTTCGCTGTCAGACTGCTTGCGCGGATAAAGCTCGTCGATCACCCGGCCGACCATGGCATTGACCACGTCGTCGGGCTGGATCTCGGCAACACTGCGGGTGGTGATGTATTTCCCATCCCGGAAGACGGAAACCCGGTCGCAATTGTCGAAGATCTCGACCATGCGATGGGAGATGTAGATGATCGAGATGCCCTTGCCGGCGAGACGGCGCATGATCTTGAAAAGGACCTGCGCTTCCTTCTCGGTCAGCGCTGCTGTCGGCTCGTCCAGGATCAGCACCCGGCAGTCAAGCGTCAGCGCCTTGGCGATCTCGACGAGCTGCTGGTGGGAAATCGAAAGATCTCGCACAAGTGTCGCCGGATCGATGTCGCCAAGCTGGCCCAGCACCTCGGTGGCCCTCTTTTCAAGCGCGCGGTAGTTCATCAGGAAGGAACGGCTGACATTGGTCGTCGCCATGAAGATGTTCTCGGCAACTGTGACATCGGGGCACAGCGCGATCTCCTGGTGAACGAACCCGATGCCCAGCTTTTGCGCCACGGCGGGCGAAGAAATGACAACTGGTTTGCCGTCTAAATAAATCTCGCCACTGTCCGGCTGCAAGATGCCGTCGATGATATTCATCAGCGTGGATTTGCCGGCGCCGTTCTCCCCGGCAAGCGCGTGGATTTCGCCTTTGCGCAGTTCGAAGTCCACGCCCTTCAGCGCCTGGACAGGCCCGAAGGATTTCGAGAGATTGGAGATCTTCAGGATCACATCGTCAGTCATGGCGAGGCCGATTTGCTCAAAGTTCCGGAAAAGAACGGGCTGCCTGATCTGCTTCATCAACAACAGACAGCCCGCCATATCGACCGGGGCGCGACAGGACCCCGGCCGGTTCGTCAGCTCGGATCGCGGCCTTCCATGTAGGCGTTGAGATCGAAGCTATCGGCGTTTTCCTTGGTAATCACGGCAAAGCCGTTGTCGACGTAGGGGATCTGCACCGGGTTGTAGCCGGACACCTTGTAATCGTTGAACGGATCGAACACGTCGGAGTGCGCAGCCAGGAACACGGCCATGAAGCCCATGAAACCCTGCATGCCCTGGTTCGGGTTCAGCGCCATATGGATGTTGCCCGCCTTGATGTGCTCCAGCGTAGTCGGCGTGACATCCGCATGCATGATCAGCACCTTGGCTTCCGCTTCCAGCACCGCTGCGACAGCCCCTTCAGCCGATCCGGCTTCCGGGATCCAGAGCGCGGCAAGGTTCGGGTTGGCCTGAAGGATCGAGGCCGTTGCCCGGTAGGCGGCGTTGCTGTCCTGGTTGGTTGCCTGACGGCCGACCAGTTTCATGTTCGGGTAGTTCTTTTCCATGTAGTCGATCAGCGCGGTTACGCGCAGGTCGTGGTTCGACTGACCCGGGTTTTCAAGAACCGCATATTCGGCACTGTCGCCAACCTGTTTGACGATTTCTTCGGCCGCAAACTTGGCTTCGGCCAGGTTATCGGAGGTGACATAGGCACTGCGCTTGGACTTCGGAGAATCCGCCGCGAAGGTGACGATCTCCGTGCCGCTGTCGACCGCCCGGTCAATCGGCTCAATGAACGGGTCGGACTGCATCGGGTGCAGCAGAACACCGGCAGGCTGCTTGACCATGTCCTGCTCGAACGATGCAATCTGCTTGGTGATGTCGTAGTCCGGCGTACCGGAGAAGATCGTCTCGCAGCCGAACGCGGACGCAGCCTGCTTGAAGCCCTGATAGACCGGCACCCAATAAGGATGACCAGAGACCATGACGTTCATGATGTAGGTTTCGCCCGGCTCGCATTTCAAACCGTCCGCAGCCGCCGGAGCAGCCGTCAGGACAGCGGCTGACAGCATGCCAGAAGCCAGAATTCCCTTGAAAATAGAAGTGCCCATAGTTTCCTCCCTGGACCCGCGGTCTCCCGGCCGCAAGCAGCCGAACCTCCGTTGGGTGATTGATTTCAGATTGTCAGGAAATCCCGCCTGCGTTCCTCTCCACGCAGACAGACCCGACGCTGCTCCTCCCACTCTTGCAGTCCAGCCCATCAGAGGCTTTTTCGATGCAAGAAATTTCAATCACTGGTTTTTATCCCAGCGACTTCATGGATAAGAGCAGCCCCCGGAAACCGTCAAACTCTTTTGGTATTTATTTCTTTTTGTGAAATTTATTTCAGGACCCAATCCAACAAAGCAGGTGAGAACGTTCCCCGTTCAGACCAATCAAACGACTGATCTTTTTGCACTTTTTGCCGACATCCAATGCGAAATTCGCCGGCTATTATGCATCTTCAACTGGCGGCCTTGGCGTCGTGCGTTTGGCAGTGAGGCCATCGACGCGGAAAGGTTGAGGGTCATGGTCAACCCGGCGACCAGGAGCCGATCAAACCGGGACATCAGGTGTTTGATACCGGCGACGCCATGCCAATGGTTCGTGGTGACAGTCGAAAACAACACGCCAACTGCATGAGGAGCGTAAATCTGAATTCACAAAATCAAAAGGGCTGTCTATAGTCCCCCTACGGTCGAAGTCGGCTTGTTTACTGATTTGATATTCATTTTGAATTGCCCCTCACATTTCCGGAGAGTTTGTTGTGCCGGTCAAAGAATTGCGACTATTGATTTGTTCCGCAGGACGCCGCGTTGGATTGCTTCAGTGCTTTCGATCTGCCGCCGAACGCCTGGGCATCCAATTGGAAATACTTGCCTGTGACCTCGTGCCGGATTTAAGCGCGGCCTGCGCAGTTGCGGACCGGGCCTTTGCCGTGCCCCGATGCAATGACCCCGGCTATGCCAAGGCTATTCTCGATATCGTTCGTGACAATCAGGTCAATCTGGTGGTTCCGACGATTGACCCGGAGTTGATGCCGCTTGCGAGCGTAGCGGACGATTTCGCCCAGCTGGGAGCACGGCTGCATGTTGCCCCGACTGACATCATCGAAGTTGTAAGGGACAAGCGGCTGACGTCTGAAACGCTTGAAGCGGCTGGCGTGCCCGTCCCCGGATCGCTGGGACACGAAGCATTGCTCGCCGATCCGGATGCGCTCGGCTGGCCGGTGTTTGCCAAGCCAAGTGGCGGCAGTGCCAGCCGGGGATTGCAGGTGTTTCAGAACATCAACGAACTGCCCGACAGTTTTGAGGAACCCATGGTGTTCCAGCAGCTTCTGCGTGGTCCAGAATACACGATCAACATGTTCGTCGATAAAGGCGGCCAGCTGCAAACCGTGGTTCCCCATCTGCGCATTCAGATCCGCGCGGGTGAAGTCGAGAAGGGGAAAACGGTTCGTCGCGACGATTTCCGGCAGATCGCCGAAGGCGTGCACCGTGCCTTGCCCGGCCTGACAGGCGTAGCCTGTTTTCAGGTGATCGACGACCCGGATCTTGGACCGCGCGTCATTGAAATCAATGCAAGATTCGGTGGCGGTTATCCGCTGGCCGACCATGCCGGCGCCTATTTTGCGCAATGGCTGCTTGAGGAAGTTCTGGATCGTCCGTGCGGTGCAAATGATGACTGGCGAGAAAATGTCAAAATGCTCCGGTACGACAGCGCGGTCTATGACGGCTGACCATCCAAGACGTCCGGCAGCCGTGCTGGCCTTTCGTCGGCATCCACGCAACAGGTCCGCGCTTGCTTCGGTTACCATTTCCCGAAGCAGGGACCTGTCGGCTTGGAACCCTTTGTGCGGTGGATCGTGATGATTGTTTTTGATCTGGACGATACGCTCTACCTGGAGCGGGATTTTGCGTTCAGCGGCTATCGCTATCTCGACGGGTGGATGAAACAGCGTGAAGGCATCTCCGGCTTTGGCAATGCCTGCCAGATGCTGTTCGAGGAAGGTGAGCGGCGCCACATCTTCAATCGCGCGCTTGAAAGTCTCGGTCACAGCGGGGACGGCAATCTGATCCCGGATCTTGTTGCGGCCTACCGCGGCCACACGCCACAAATTACGCTGGCTCCGGACGCGGCCCGTTATCTCGAGCACCATAGTGGTCCGTTCGGCCTGATAACCGACGGACCGGCGGCAACTCAAAACGCCAAGATCGTTTCCCTCGGGGTTGAGCAGTGGATTGACCATATCCGCAAGACCGGAGACTGGCCGCAAGGATATGGCAAGCCGCATCCTCGCGCTTACGAGGAAATGGAAGAACGTGCAGCAGATGGCGGACCGATGGTCTACGTTGCCGACAATCCCGCCAAGGATTTCGTGACCCCAAAAGCACGCGGCTGGATCACCGTTCAAATCCGGCGGACAGGGGCGGTCCATTCACCACACGCGAAAGAGGACGCATACGCGGCCCATGTGGAGATAACGTCGCTCGACGAACTGGACGCCGCGCTGAAGGAGCAAATGGGCCACCGAAAATAGGCGTCTGAAGCACCAAGTGTGCCGTTACGCTGGAAGGCGCTGCGACAGAACCTCCCGGTATTCATCGAGGATATGCTTCACCTGATAATTCTTCTCGATGCGCACTCGAGCCCTTTGTCCGAGATCTGCGACCTGATCGGCGGTCAGCTGGGCGAAGTCCGCCATTGCCTCGGACAATGCATCCGGATCCCCCGGCAAAACCACCTTGCCGGTGTCTGCCACGATAAGCGCCGCGTCGCCGACATCGGTGGTGACCACCGGGCGGGCGTGGCTCATGGCTTCAGCGACCACATTCGGGAAGCCCTCCGTCCGCGATGACAGGACAAGAACATCTATCTGCGAATAGAAATCCTCCATGTCACGCAATTCGCCGAGCAGTTTCAGGCGTGACGGATCGAGCCCTGCTTCCGCCACCAGGGCCATGACCTCGCTGTTGCGCTCATCGAGACCGTGGCCTGCGGCGACAAAGCGGGCATCGGGAAATTGCGCTGCGATCTGGGCCGCGGCCCGGAAGAAGGTCAGATGGTCCTTCTGCGGATGAAACCGTGCGGCAATACCGAACACGCGGGCCTTACCTGGCGCACGCTCCGCGAACTCCGGCACCACCACACCATTCGGTATGACTTTGCCGTATCGCGCGGCATAACCATACTGTTCGTGCTGCTCTTTCGCCCGTGCAGAATTGTAGACGATGCCCGCAGCGCGGGACGAAAGCATGCGTGCGCCTGCAACAGCAAGGCGAGTGCTCCGGGTCAGGCTGCGCGGGTCGTCAAGCGCCTGGCGCACCGTCCAGTAGACGGGCGGCGCGCCCGCAAGCCGCGCCGACACGGTGCCGACAACCATCGCATGATACATCCAGCACAGCACTGCGCGCGGACGCTTCTGCCGCATAAGCCGAGTCAGGCTCCTTATCGCGCCCGGCATCTGCAGCGCTCCACGGGCGTTGAGCGAATGATAGTCCACATCCGGGCGTCCGGCCAAATTCAGATTGCGCTCGGAAACATCGATCAGGGACACAACGACTGTCGGATCCGCAGTCGCCGCCAACAGTCTTGCCAGCATGGTTTCCGCACCGCCGCTGGCAGCGAAATTCGTAATCACATGCATGACCGGCGCGCCAGAGCCCGTTCCAGGCCCTATCTCGAAACCGTCGCTGGCAAATTCGTCCATCCGCTCAGATCCCGTGCATGCCGCGCCAGGCGTCGAGCGGTTTCCCCATCCGTTGCTCAAGTTCACTGACTTCCGGTGCAAAGAAGTCCTGCAGCCTTTTTTCCAGATCCGGGCTCAATGGCGGATATTCCTGCGGCCGGGCAACGGCGTCGCGAAGAACCTTGATTGGCTTTGTGTGCCGAACGCCGTCCAGGACCGGCCGAAACGGCTTCAGCACCTTGCGCAGGGGCAGAGGAACCATGGCCGCGTTCTTGTCCTTGACCTTGCTGTCCACCGGGGGGGCCAAGGGCGCCTCGTGACCGATATGGGAGGCAAGGCGGGCGAGCTGAGTTTCTGGCTCACGCCGGATATCCTCGAACAACAGCAGCAGGATCTGTTCCGCCGGGAACAGATCGTAGAACCGGCGAAGATGCAGGGCATACCGGCCGTTGTTGATGAACCGCTGGTCCGCCGCCCTGGCCGGATCGAGATGATCCTCGATGTTTCGGGAGACCTCCCCCCGCCGCAAGAGCATGCAATAATCGGAGTAGGCACGCGCGGCGGGTTCCCGCATCTGCACGACCAGCCGGACATCTGGAAGATCCCGCCGGATTCGCTCCGCGGCTTCAGGAACAGTGAGATAGGTATTGGACTTTTCTCCGACAAGAGCGTCCGGCTTGTCGAAGTTGAACTGAGACAGATACCAGTCCGATCCACGGTGATACTCATCGGAAAAATAATGCAGTTCCGGACTGGGCATCGATATCGTCGGGCTGCGCTCCAGTGATCTTTGCAGCCAGGTCGTTGCGGATTTGGCGGCGCCGAAAATCAGAAATCGAATATTTGAATCAAGCATATGCGGTACCTGCTACCTGAGGGCCCTCGAAAAGTTGTTCGTAAAGGCGGGAAATCTCGGAAACGTGGCGTTCTGCCCCATATTTGGCCGCGGCATCTGCCTGTGCGGCGTCAGCAATCCGGGTTTGCAGCGCAGGGTCGCTGATAAGGTTGCTGACAGGGTCAACAAAGCTCTCCGGAACATCCGGTTCGACGAGAAATCCCGTCAGACCGTCCGCAATCGCTTCAATGTTTCCGCCGTGACGCGTCGCGACGACCGGTGTGCCCAGATACATGCTCTCGATCAGGGTCCGGCCAAAGGGCTCGTTGACGGCCGGGACGAGCATGACGTCGACACCGCTCATGGCCTCGAAGACCGGTGAGCGAAAGCCCATGAAATGGAAATTGTCCGCCAGCCCGAGGCTGCTGACCAGTTCCCTGCAAGTTTCGTCCAGCCCCTGGGTTGCGTCGACGGCATCTCCGAACAGCAATCCGTGCACCTGGCGATCCGGCAAGGCGCGGCGAACGGCGTCAACCGCGCGAACAAAGCCGTCCGGACGCTTGCGTTTGATAATCGAGCCGAAATATCCGAGCAGTACCGCGTCCCCCGGCACGCCGAGTTCCTCGCAAAGCGCGGCATGCGCGGCTGTGCGGTCGGGCCGGACGGCCGGAAAATCAAACGGACTGCGGATCACGCTGGATCGCTCGCCGAGAGACCGGATTGGACGCGATGGCATCGCGTAATGGGAAACGCTTACGATGTGGTCGGCCAGCAATGGGGCGAGCGTGTTGGCACCTCTGGCTGCCGGGTCCTGACGATGATGCCAGAGGTGACGGCAACCGGACAATTTGCTCGGCACGATCCAGTTGGCATGCATGCGCCCTTCGTTCGTATGCACAATGTCGGGATCGATCTGTTTCAGCGTCCGCCGCAAGGCAGGCAATGTTCGCGTCATATAGCCCAGCGCGCCGACACGACCGGGCAAAGGCAGGCCAGGCGACGACATCAGCGGCGTGTCCTCCAGCACCTCGTAATCAAGGCCCAGATCCCGCGCCCTTTTGCCAATGGCCCCAGGCTCGAAATGAACGAGGACACGCGCCTCGAACCGACTTGGATCAAGCGAGGCGGCAAGGCTGAGCGCCGAGATGTGACTCCCGCCCAGAACAGGTCCGCCGACGAACGGATACAATACTCGAATGCGTCTCATCACTGCACCAGACCTACTTGGACGCTGTTTCGGAAATTGCCAGCGTGATTGTCAGACTGTCACCGGGACGCATGAAGGCGTTCAGATCGACGTTCAAACTCTTCATCTCGCCATTCTCGAACCGCGAGATCCTGTAGGAAGGCGTGACGATGCTATCCTGCGCCGAAGTATCGACAGAGGACGTCGCCAGCGCCTCGGCGTAGACCTTGTGGGCCAGTTCAAGACGGGCTTCCACGTCAAAACGCTTGGATTTCACTACCGTGAGTTCGGAGAGCTTCTGACCACGGGTCTTGTCGAACAGGGTCGCGGCCTCTCGCGTTGCGAGATTGAGACGCTGCTCCGCATCGAGACGCGCGACTTCAAGCTGCAGGCGTTTTGCCTCAAGGTCATTGAGGGCCGTGTTGGCGGCGGACACACGCGTCGTTACGGCCAGCCCCTTCTCCTTCAGGTGCTCCATGGATGCGAGATCATTGCGGGCCAGTTCGATCTGTTTGTCGCGCAGGGTGATTTCTTCGGACAGCTGGGAAATTTTCTCGGTAAGCAGCACACGAAGATCCTTGAGGCTCTGGAGCTCCGCCTTGGTCACCTTGATGTTGGCTGAAAGGATCTTGGACTGCACCGGATCAGTGGATTGCGACTCGACCGTATCAGGCAGCTCTTCCGCTGAATAAAGCTGGACTTCCTGTTCAAGCCGTTTTTCCTGCTCCGCCAGACCGGCTGCCGTTCCGCGCAGCTGATTGATCTCTCCCGTTATCTTGGTGAGCGATGTCTCCCGTGTCCCTTCTTCGTTCGGAAGGCGATAAAAACCGCCGGCAATCGCCAGAGCTTTTTCGACCGTCATGCCGGGTGTGAAGTCAAACTGGCCAGGGGAAGTGACCGCGCCCCCCACGAACACAGGCGCATATCGCGATATTTCGACAGACACCGCGGGTAATTCCGTCAGGCCGACGATGCGCTGCATCCGGCTGGCAATTGTCTCCGCGACCTCGTCCAGGGTCTTGCCGACGACTTCCACGGCACCCGCAATCGGAACGTAGATATTGCCATCCGGCGCCATCTTGTAGGAGCCGGCAACGCCGTCCCAGTTGGCAAAGGTCTTGTTACGGGCATCCCAGGCGCCGGCGCGAAGCTCCAGCGTCTCACCGCCGGAAAGCCTGTACTGTTCGGCCGCGTGACCAGAGCCAAGAAAAGCCATCAATGAAATCACGGCAACGAATAAACGAATACTCAACTCAAAATCTCCCGGATTAAATCCAAATTTCAAAAACTGAATTATTTTCAATATCTGGCAGTATATCACAAAAAGAGACAAATACCTCCAAAGGAACACTGCCTAAAACAGGCTCTCTTCCCCGGCTCGGATACCGTATCGGCATCTGGCGGCTCCGGTGTTTCCATCGAACGTTGGAACGTGCCTTTTCCATGGATCACACGTGCTCCCACTTATTTTGTCGGCGCTCCCGGAGGCCCGCCAGACAGATCGCTGCCGGAAGCAGAAGCGGCACGCACAGGAACCTTCCGTAGATGTGGGTCACCCCATTCAGGGCGAATGCGAACATCAGCAGTATCGTGAACATCAGCACGCCTGCCCAGCGCGTCTCGGTGCTGCTGAACGCCCGCCAACCGACGAACACCAGCGTGAGGAGGACGCCGACAAGACCCAGCAGCGAAACGACACCACCTTCCGAAAACAACAGCAGATAGGTGTTGTGGACAGGCGCGCCCAAGTCGCTGATCAGCCGGTGTTGATCCACACCAACGCCGACCCAGATCGACCGATTGATCATGACGATTGCTTCGCGAATGAGAAGCATGCGGCCATCGAATGTGCCTGCCTCACTGGAATCGCCGGTCGTCAACGCCCCGTAGACCCGCTCCAGAAACACCTCGGGCAAAAAGTACTCTCCGAAGAGGAATAGCGCCGCCAGACCTGCCACGGCCACCCCGATGACGATCAGAATGTGTTTCGCCGAGCCGTAGAAAAACGAAACTCCGAAGATCCCCAACATCGAGACGATAAAGCCGGAATTCGATGCGGACAGCAGCAGGCCGTAGGCAACCGGCGTTGCCAGTGCCGCGAACAGGAGGCCCGAGATCTGGGAGATGAAGTAGAGCCAGATCAGGTAGACCAACCCCACACCTGCCAACAGTCCGACCCCGTTTTCCCGCTCGATCAGGCCGGTCAGGCGTCCGTTTCTCGAAAAGAAACGGGCATCGTCCGGACTGAACACGGAATAGAACACCCCGTGCAACATCACGAATGCGAGAGAAAAGGCCATCACCTTGCACAGGAACATTGTTTCCCGCGCGGACCGCCCCAGAAGCAGCAGAGGCATGAGGACCAGCGAAAACCCGTATTGGCCAACACCCACAGCCCCGGTAAGCGGATCGCCGGACATCAGCGATCCGACAATCAGACCGCCGCAAAGAAGCAACACCGAGAAGAGCCAGAAAGGCGTCATGTCCGCGAAAGGACGAAGTGGAATGCGCCTGTTCGCAATCATCACGACAAAGGCGGCACTGGCAATGAGATCCGACAACGTAAAGAAGACGATATTGGTGCGCAGATAGGTCATCGGCGACAGAAATACCGCTGCGATGACAAGCAGGCGTTCGAGTTCCTGACTGGCCGTCCCCTGGGTAACAGGATTGCGATGCGGAGAAAACGGGATCGCGCGAAGCATCAGGTCTGCCTCCTCACGTCGCGCTGCCGGCGCGACCAGTAGAGGACGAACAAAGCGCCTGCGACCAGCGTGCCGTTGAACATCACATGTGCGGCAGCCGCCCCAACCGGCCCCAGGACATGAACAAGCGGTACGAAAGAGGCCAGGAAAACCACGCTTCCGAGCACGGTCACCCCGAGAAGCTCACGGTCGCGCCCCATGCTCAGCATGGCCGGATTAAGCACCATCGTCGCCAGCAGCAGTATGACGGCCAGCAATTGGACGTTGACCATGTTCGCCGCCTCATCGAACCCCGCGCCGAAAAGGACCGACAAGAGCGATGGCATCAGGAATGCGGCGGGGATCAGCACAGTCAGGCAAAGGCCTGCGATTGCCAGCAGCACGCCATTTACCAGCTTGTGAAACCCGCGCTCTTCGCCGGAGCTCCATTTGCGCGCCAGTTCCGGGAAGATTGCCTGGTTCAGCGGGCGCCCCAGCTTGAGCGCGCTGTCGGCAACCCGGCGAGCAATATGAAAATATCCGACGAATTTTTCATCCACGAGCACCGACAGCAGGATCACATCCAGGCGCTGCACCGTCTGGCGGATGATAACGTTGAAGTTCGAGTTCCAGAGGAAGCGCAGAATTCCCGGGTTCTCGCTGCGGATACCCTGCATCGGAACCTGCATGAACGTGCCGTAGCCACGCTGGCGAACATAACGCAGCGAAAAGACAAACGGCAGCAGGCTGTTGGCCAGTCCCTCGATCACCGCCACAAGGACAAATCCCCAAAGGCCGTAACCCATCGCCCATACGCCGGCGGACAGTACCAGGCGCATCAGGGCAATACCGACGTCGACCTTGGCGAGAACGTCAAACCGGTCGAAAATCCTCAAAACGGCGACCGCGGTCGGCTTGAGATTGAAAAGAAGCGCCAGGGAAAACAGCGCCAGATAAGCAGAACTGTCCTGTGGCCAGCCCATCATCCGCACCGTTACATGGGCGGCGAAGATCGAAACCCCGGCAGCGAGCGTACTGCCAGCGAGGTTCACGTAGACCGAGCCCTTCAGCAATCGCATGAACCGGTTGCTGTCATTATCGGACAGGGCCTCAACGCCATATTTGATCACGGCTTGCCAGGGCTCCAGACGCAAAAGCCGATCGACAATGCGCACGTAGGCCTGAAAGATCGCGAAGAGACCAAGACCTGCCGGACCAAGTGACTGGGCCATGATGGCCAGCGTCCCGATGCTGATCAAACCGCTGACGGCCTGGGACGAGAAGACCCATGAGAAATTGCGTATGAGCCGCCCGGCGATCAGGCTGTCTTCTGCTGAGAGGTTGAGCAGTCGGGCCATCAGTCATCCAGCTCCCTGTCGCCGGCAAGTTCTGCCAGCCAAAGCTCAATGTGCGCCCTGTCCGTGCCCGTGGCAATCTGCCATGGGTCGTTTGGCTGGCTGGCATCGAGCCCGGCCGTCGCATCTTCCCAGTCGTCCGGAAATCCGTCGCCGTCTGTGTCCACGACCCGTTCGTCCAGCTGGTGGTCTGGCCAGCCACCAACTTCGGACGGAGAATCGATCACCCGTCCGGTGCAATTGCGAACCGTATCGACAAGCTGACGGTCCAGCTCGTCCCGGTGGCGGTCCGACGGCAGGCGGTCGCCAACCCCTTCAAGCACGAGATCGAGCACTTCGCTTGCTTTCACGCGCGGGACGGACAACGTGCCGGTCACGCCCTCGACGATTTCGGCACCGGGATCGGCATCGACCTGCGGGAAGGGCCGGTTTCGATCACAGCGTCCGCGGTCGATCGCGAGAATGTCATCTACCTGAACCTCAAGGCTGTACTGGTCGCTTGCCATGATGGCCTCGACCGCGGCGGGCCGATTGCGGACGGTGTTCGGACCCGTCAGCGCCACGTTGCCGGCGTAGATGATCAGCGCATTGCCGTAGTAGTTGCGAAACTCTCCGAATTGACTGATCGGATTGTAGAAAACACTGTTGACGACTTCGACCGGACCGTCGTCGTTGCCATAGATATCCGGATTACGGTCCCGATTGTGGGCGAAAAGATTTCGCCAGAGACTGACGCGCCCGCAGTCGAAGTCGCGGCCGTCGCCGGAGCAGATCAAGGCCCCCTTCGAGTGACGCCCCTTCGGGTGATTGGCATGATCCAGCGCCCAGGCGGAAATGCTGTTTGCGACCGTTATGTCGCTGGACCGTTCGCGGGAAACATGTATGCCGAGGTTCTCGTCGGTGGCAAACATCAACGACAAATGATCGAGATAAACGCGCGTGGCGTTCTCAAGCGTCACCCCGTCGACCGACGACGAAGGCTGCTGGCTCGGCCCCGGCCGTACCTTGAGAAACCGGACGACGACATCGCTGGCATTCTTGATGATCACGGGGGTGGCGCGGGATTTTCCCAGCCTGATCTGGATACCCAGCCCGGGCGCCGTCTGGCCTGCAACATAGAGGTTCGAGCGGAAAAAGAGCGGGCTGTCGAGCGTGATCGTTCCGCTCACCTGGAAGACACAGATCCGAGGCATGTCGCCCTTTTCGACGCAGGCACGCAGAGAACCCGGACCGGCATCGGCCAGCGTTGTAACCGGAATGATCTCGCCGCCGGTCCACCCGGTCGCAAATGCTCCGAACCCGACAGCCCCCGGAAACGCCCGGGGCGCGGCCTCAGCCGTCAACGGCAGCGTCAGCGTCAGCAAGAGGCCAAGGGCGAAAACGATTGCAGCCTGTGTTTTGTACTCAGCCATCATTCACCACTATCCCGACGTTCGAGGCATTGTTCAGTTCAAGTTGTTGAGCGGCTTTCGAAAGATCTTCGAAGCGGGTCTTCTTCATGCGGGCAACCAGCAGCACCGACTGCGCGAGACTGCCGAGGCGGCATGCCACGTCGTCACTCAGCACAGGCGGGCAATCGATCACGATCAGGGAGTATTTACGGCGCAGGATGCTGAGAGACGTGGTGACACTGGACATGTTGCCAAAGCGTATCGGCACGGCACCCGGCGCGGGTGCGATTATCGACAGGCTCGGATGGCCGGGCAAATGCCACGCGGCTGCATCGATCTGCAAAGGATTGGTCAGAAGATCGAGGAACCCGCTCGCGCTGCGTTTGCGCGACAGGGTCGTGATCAGGTCCTTTTGCGATGGGTCCAGATCGACAAGCAGGACCTTTTCACCTCCTGCCGCCGCATGTGCCGCAAGCGCAAAACTGAGGGTGCTCCGCCCCTCCTGGTTCCCCGGCGACGTGACCAGAACCATGGCACTGGTCTCTTTCCCGGAGCCGGTCCCGGTCTTTGTACGAAGGGTCGTGTAAAGGGGCGAGATCTTGTGCAATGCCCGTACCAGGCTCCCTCTCCGGGTAGCCCAGGCCATGCGGGTGATGAACTTTCGTGAAAGCCGAGGCAAATGCCCCAGAACCGGTGCGCGAAACGTGGTTATCTGCTGCGGCCACCGCAAGCGGCCGCGAAGGTTTTCCCGTAGAAGCGCCAGAATGAAACCGAATGTGAGCCCACAGATCAGCGCGCCTACCGTTTCGGTTTTGGGAGAAGGAGAAACAGGCCTTGCCGACGGGCTTGCAACGGTAACCTGTCGCGCAACCGGGGCCAGAAGCGCCTCCTGCATTGTGAGCGCTTCAACCTTGTCGAACAGAAGATCATCCTGCCTTCGCATCGACTCCAGCTTTCGCTCAAGGCCGTTCTTTTCAACCTCAGCTGCCGCACGCGCTTCAAGTTTCGCAAGTGTCGCATCCCGCTCCGCCTTGAGTTCCGTCGCATCTGCCGAGTGTTCTGCCTGCTCTTCAGCCAGCGCCAGTTGCGCTTCCAGGCGGCGAAGGGTGTCGGTCAGAGTTTGCGTCACGGTCACATCGTCGAGATTGTGGGCCTTGGTGAAGGCCAGCAGATCTGCTTCCGCCACTTCCATCGTCTTCTGCAATGCGGACTGTCGCGACAAGATCGACATCCTGGTCCGCTCGATATCCGCGCGCTGTATCTCCAGCGTGTAGTCGACATAACTGCGGGCAACGCCATTCGCGATTTCGGCAGCCGTTTGCGGACTGGCGTCGGTCGCAAGAATATCGATGGCAAAGGTCGTGGGATGCCAGATGATCTGGTAGCTCTCCAGAATACGATCAATCGCGCTTGCCTTGCCGGACGCGCCGCCTTGATCTTCCCCGGAAGTTGAAGCCGACACGTCTTCAGGCAAAACCTGTTCCGCCACCCGTGCGGCGAACTCTCGCGAATTCATCACCTCGATTTCGGTGGCCAGTTGGGTCATCGACAAGGTTCTGGCCCGCAGCCGAGCCCCGAACGGGTCGAGACGCAGGATCGCATCGTCGACCACCAGCGTGGCCTGCGAGCTGTAGGTCGGCACAACGGTGGCAAGCCGAAGCCACATCAGGGCGCCACAGGCCAGCATGCACAGGGCGATCAGAAGTGCATTCCTGAGGATTAGCGTGTGAATCTGGATATTCTCAAGCCCGGTTTCGGCAGCAGTTTCGGTCTGGCGACCCCGTTTTGACACCGGATCAGCCACCTTGCCGGCAGATTGAGAACTGGTGCTGAACAAAGACAGGGATCGTCTCCTTCACTGTGTTGCGGCAGAAGCGCCGGACCTTGCGACCGTTTTAAGATTGCCAACCGCCCGAACAATCCTTGAACGGCACTGCGCGGCACTCGATGCGATTTTCAAATAGCTACGGCTGAAACTTCGATGCGCAGCAAGATGCAAAAAATTTCAAATAAACCGTCCTGTCGGACCCGATGCCTTTTGGTGGACCGCGATGACGGAAAAAGGGAGCGCCATCGCGACCAGGGCTGTCTTACTTAGGCGATTTGTAAATATAGCTGTTGTTGTAGGCGTAATATCCTCCCGCACGGTGAGCTCCGTAGTCGCGCAGCGAGTAACGGCGAATGTCGACGTCGTTCAGAACCACACCTGCGAGCGGAATCTGATTGTGCCGCAAGGCTTCAGCCGCCGTTCCCAGCGCATCTTCCGACGTGCGCCCCCAGCGCGCGATCAGGATCACGAAATCCGCGAGCGTCGCCAGACGGTTGGCTTCGTCGGCCGCCAGTACGGGAGCCGTATCAATAATGATGACGTCGTAGGTTCCGCGCAGTTTCTTCAAAATGGCCTTGCCGCGAGGCGTGTCGAACAGGCGCCTATGAACGATGAAATCCGGCGAGAACGACAGGAGATTGACCTGTCCGAACCGGGCGCATGGCACAATATGCTCGTCGATTGCCTTCTGATCCTGCCAGATGTCCTGGGGCGTAGTCTTCGGCACCTCGCAGCCTGCCATGCGCGTCAGGCCATGCCGGTGGATATCGAGATCGATCATCAGCACCCGGTGTCCTTCCCGGGCAGCGGAAACCGCGAGCGAGAACGTCAGGGTCGTCTTGCCTTCGTTGGCAAGCGCCGATGTGACAGCCATGACCATGCTGTCCTTTTTGCGGACCTGATTGGAAAGCAGCGTGAGCAGACTGCGCAGCGCGAGCTGGAACGGCGAATTCTCCTGCCTGGACGTCTTGCTCAGGAAGAGTTCCTGCTTGTCCCTCTTCCGCCAGAACCGGATCCGCGGAACATAACCGATGGTTCGCAAGCCCAGGTACTGCATCGTCTGGGTACCGGTCCACACCCGGCGGTCGAACAGTTCCCGCAAGAGCACAAAACCCAGACCGACGACCAGCCCGCCCGCAATGCCGAATGCGAAGATCGCGATACGGTTTGGTGTCGCCGGTTTCAGTGCAGGGTAAGCCACAGTTACCTGGCGGGCATCGGGCTGAAGAAAGTCGACCTGTGTTTCCAGCGCGTTGCGCCGCTCCACAAGGGCCTGATACCTGGCCAGATCTGAATCAAGCGATCTCTGCAACTTTGACTGTGTCAGTTCAGCGCGCGTTCGCTCTTCCAGTTTCTGTTCCACCTCCGCAAGGCGGAGTTGGGCCTCGTCTGCCCGGATGGAAGATCCATTCTGGTCGCGGGCAAGGCTCAGGATCGAAGTCAATCTGCTGAGTTCTGCCCTCAACTCGTCGCCGAGGCTGGTGTCGTCCAGTTCGTTTTCGCGAATGAGGTTCGCCAGGCGCGCTTCCATCTCGCTCAGGCGGCCACCAAGGAGGGTTATCCGGTCCCGCAATTCGGAGATGGATGACTGGACGACGTCCTTTTTCTCCCGAAGGGAGCTGTCGATGTAAGTCCTGGAAAGCGTATTCGCCAGTTGCGCCGCCATGCTGGCATCCGGGTGGCGCACACGAATGTCGAGCGCCAGGCTCTCCCCTCGCCTTTCAACCGTATAGCTGTTGAGCATGCGCACCAGAACCGCTTCGAGTTGCTGGTCCTGATTGGGCAGCGGCGTTTCGGTTGCCGACAGATACGGATTGAAATATCTGTCCGAAATCAGGTTCAGTTCACTGGCGACCTTACGTGCGAATTCCACGGATCGAAGCAAGTCGATCTCGGTCTCCACGTGGATAAGCGACGTGTCGGAGTTTTCGATTGTCGTCTCGGTCGGATTTATCCGCGTTTCCACGTTCGACAGAATGATGGTCGAGCGTGCGGCAAATTTCGGCTGAATGACCTTGAGCGCCATATGAGCAGCGCCCAGACCCAGCAGCATGGACAATATCAGCCAGAGCCAGTTTCTCCGCAACACCTTGAACATGGCAAAGAATCCGAACTGAATCGGACGTTCTGCCAAGGCATATTGTTCCTGCTGCGAGTCAACAAGAATGCTCATAGAATCCCCCCAATTGCCGCCGATATCTGCTGTTCGTCATCGTATCGAAGTCGTTATTATTGAGCGCTCCGGCATCGGTCCGCGCCAGGTCCGCCGTGACGGACAGTCCGGTGTCCACAGTGGTGAAACGTTCACGCATTTGCATGTGAATACCCCTCCCCCGCCGGCTTGCCATGTTTGAAGGCCCCCTCCCGGCCGGCATCGGAAATCGCCCGGTCCCATTGGGCAAGAATGGTCTCCGGCGCCAGTTTCTGCCGCAGGCGGAGGCTGGCATCCGCCATCGCGGCTCTCAGGGCCGAGCTGGACATCAGGCGATCAATCGCCTCGGCAAGCGCCGCGACATCGCCATCGTTGACCAGAAGTCCGTTTTCTCCATCGAAGATCAGCTCCCGTGGGCCGTAGGGGCAGTCGAACGCAACGACGGGAAGCCCGCTGACGACAGCTTCGGCAACGACATTCGGAAAGCCTTCGAAACGGGAGGAAAGAACGAGAATGTCGGAGTTCCGGATCCATTCCCCCGGCTTGGTGCTCTTGCCCGGCAGGCTGACGACGTCCTGAAGTCCAAGGCGGTCACGCTGCGCTTCCAGGGAAGCGCGGGCGGCACCTTCTCCATAGATCGTCAGTCTTGCTTCCGGCTGTTTTTCGCGCACCAGCGCCATGGCATCGATGAGCAGATCAAAGCCCTTCTGGTGGTCCAGACGTCCGACGGCAACCAGCCTGTTTCCTTCAGGCGAAGGCGCCACCCCTGCAATGGGCGCACAGGGGTTCGGGATCACCTGGGCGCAGGGCTGCACCCGTGCCGGCAGGCCCTGCCGCGCCCGGTCCGTCTGCATGACCATCGCCGCGGCTCGCGGCATCAGGGCATTCTGCGCACGTCGCCAGGCCGGATGCGCCCTTTGCACCAGCGGGTTGTTACGCTCGGAGGCGATCACGGGCACCGACGAACCTGCGGCCAGAAGGGTCAGGACGTTGATCTTGGTCAGGAACGACAGGCAGGCATCCGGCGATACAGACCGAACCAGCTTGCGGATATTTGCAAGCCTGCGCAACGGCAGGGGAAGCAGCCCTTTGCCGGAGGACCGGTCAAGAACGTGAAGGACAACGTTGTCCGGATAGGAGAAATATGATCCTGCTTCGGGGCAGGTCATAGCGGCCACATGCACTTCATCGCCCAGCTCAGCACGATGTGCTGCCAGCATGGCCACGATCTTTTCCGTGCCACCTGCGCCAAATCCAGCCTGAACGAACAACAGCTTCATGGTCTATTCCGCAGCCTCCACGAGGGTACGGCGGCGGTCCGAAACGGTTCCGTTTTGCTGCCCGCCGCCGTTCAGTTCGATTTCGACGAGTGGCCGGTTCAGATTCTTCGACTGCAGGAAAATCCGGCCGATGTATTCGCCCAGAATGCCGAGGAACATCGCGTTCAAAGTCATCGACAGCAGGATCAGCGTCGTGGTCGTCGCAAAACCGGCCGGCCAGTCCTGGCCGAAGACAAGCTTGCCGATGATGTAACCGGAGAGCAGCAGGAAGGCGCACAGGCCGCCCACAAGACTGATCAGCGAAGCCAGCCGCAACGGCAGAAGCGAATGGTTGATCAGGCCGTCTACCGCAAGAGCGACCATGGCCCGAAGCGGGAACTTGGATTCACCGGAGACGCGGGCATTGCGGTCGTACTCAAAACCGATCTGGTTGAAGCCCATGCCGCTGATCAGTCCGCGGACATAGGGCGAGCGGTCTTCCACGCGCCGCAGCTCATCGAGAATGCGCCGGTCGGTCAGCCGAAATTCACCCGCGTTCCGGGGAAGGTCGTCCTGGCTGATCGCGTCGATCAACGTATAGAAAGCTCTGCGCAGCCACGCGACAACCGGACCATCCGGCAGACTCCGCCGGATTCCGTAGACGACATGATAGCCCTTGCGCCAGGTATCCAGCATCTGCGGGATCAGTTCGGGCGGGTCCTGGAGATCGCAATCGAGCTGGATGGCGCAGGCGCCCTCAGCGGCCCTGTAGGCGGTCAGCACTGACGCCTGGTATCCAACGTTGCGCGAAAACCGTATCACGCGAACCCGCGGATCCTTGGCGGCGATTTCCGAGAGAATACCGAAGGTCCGGTCACTGGAATGGTTGTCCGTGAAAATGAGCTCCGGCTCATAGTCGGGAAGCTGGTCGAATACGTCCATGACGCGCTTGTAGGTGTCGCGAACGTTGTCCTCTTCATTCAGCGTCGGGATCAGAACGGAAACAAGAATCATGCCTGCATCTCCGCTGCAAACTTTGGAATGATGTTCTCTCGTGTCCATTTCACGGTCCTTTCGAGGCCATCTTGGAGCTGGATTTTCGGCGACCAGCCAAGGCGGTCGCGGATGCGTTCGGCAGAGACGATCAATTCTACCGGATCGCCGGTTTGATCGCTGAATTTCACGAGACCGGCACCAGCGCCGGTGAGCTTGATCAGGGCCTGCATGACCTCGGCAACCGTCGGGGCATATCCCGTTCCCACATTGACCACCGGCCCGGCTTTCTCGGGATTGTCGCCCAGCATCAAGAGGGCCCTGGTCACGTCATCGACATGGATCAGGTCACGGCGATCCGAGGGGCTGCGGACACTGATCGTCTGGCCCGCCAGCAATTGAGAAATGGCGCGCGGGATCAGGAAGCTCTCCGACTGCCCCGGTCCATAGGTCAGAGCCAGCCGCGCCGTAACGGCCAAAAACGGCAATCGCGGCTGCGCCATCTCCAGATAATGCGTCCCGGCCAGAAGAGAGGCGGCATAGGACCCGGTCGGTCTTTCCCGCACGGTTTCTGCAAAAGGCGCCGCACAGTCCCCGTATTCGGCAATCGTCCCCGTTCTGACGAAGGCCCGGGGCGGGCATTCGCAAGCGGTCAAGGCCGACAGGAGCGCGATCAGCGGCGAGACGTTTTCCTCGACACTGTCTGCAAGATCCTGCAAGTCCGGCCGGTTTTCGAAACGGGTGCGCGCGCCCACATGGAAAACGATCTCCGGCCTGGTTTTTGCCAGACAGTTCCCGAGCGCCCGGGCATCAGCAAGATCAAACCTGTAGAGGGCGACGCGCGACCCGATACCGGCAAGCCTGTCCGTGGACGAGCGAGGCCGCACGACTGCACTGACCTCGTCGCCCCGCTGCAAACAGGCCCGGGCCAGGTTCGATCCGATGAAGCCGGATGCTCCGGTGATGAGAACGCGCGCCATCAGCCTGCCTCAGGGAATGATCTTCGGCACCGGAAGGGGCACGATGAACTTGCCGCCTTTCGCTTCGAAGTCGGCCATCTGCTCACGGATTTCGTCCAGGAAGTTCCAGGCAAGAACCAGCAGGTAGTCAGGCTGCTTCTCGGCCACCGCTTCCGGCCCAAGAACCGGAATGTGCATGCCCGGAGAATAGAGGCCCTGTTTCAGCGGGTTCCTGTCGACCAGAAAATCGAGTGTCTCCGTGCCGATCCCGAAAAAGTTGAGCAGTGTATTGCCCTTCGCAGGCGCGCCGTAGCCGGCAATCGACTTGCCGTCTGCCTTGAGCTCGGCCAGCAATTCAGTGAGATCCTTGCTGATCTTATGAACGCGGTCTGCGAAATCCTCATACGTCGCAGCCTGCGTCATGCCGGCCTGACGTTCCTCTTCAAGCATCTCGTCGACAATGGCCGTGCGTTGCGCCTTCAAGGCGGCCGGCTGCATGAACACGCGCATCGAGCCGCCATGAACCGGAAGCTTGGTGACATCCACCACATCCAGCCCGACGCTTTCGCCCAGGCGCACGATGGAAAGCAGGCTCAGTTCCGACAGATGCTCATGATAGACATTGTCGAATTCGTTGGTCGCGAGAATCTCCTTGCCCCACGGCACTTCAATGATGAAGACGCCGCTCTCGTCCAAAAGCTTCAAAACGCCTTCGGTAAAGCCGTGCAAGTCGTCGATATGGTTGAACGTGTTGGAGGTCGTGATGACCGCCGCCGGCCCTTCGGCCTCTCGCAACGCTGCAGCCGTTTCGGGGTTGAAGAATGCCGTGTGCACCCTGACACCGCGCTCTTGCGCGATTACCGCAAGGTTTGCCGCGGGGTCCACGCCAAGCGTCTTGCCGCCCAACTTGTTCGCGTGAGACAGCATGAGCCCGTCGTTACAGCCGATATCGACGATCAGCCCGCCGTCCGCCTTGTCCACGGCAACTTGCGCCAGTTCCGCGAAATGGGAGTGCATCGTCGCAGCCCCGGAAGGCACGTAAAGATAGTTGGTGAAGAAGTCGGCGGGCACCTGATCCGCAACCTGGATCAGGCCGCAATCGAGGCACGCTTGCGTGTTGAGCGGAAAAGCCACCTGGGGCTTACCGCGGTCAGCCTCGCTTGCAAACATGTTTGCCGGCGGATGGGTGCCCATCGGCAGAAACAGCAAAAGATCCTCGGAACCGCAGGTTCTGCATGTACGGCGGATAGACTTGTCTAGCTCGAATTTATTCATTGGTTTTAATCGCTCTTAAAATGACTTGGACTGTCTGGGTTCTTGTTCAATGCAAATTCCGCGCGGGAAAATCCCCGCCAAATCAATCTGTCGTTGCCGCTCCTTCGGACCTGTGCCCCCGCATAAACCTGCGGGGCACACCTGAAGACCACGGCAGGCCCGGGATCACCCGACCCTCTCTTTGCCTGCTGTCACCGCATCGAAACCGGCAGAAAACCGGCTCAGGAAATCGCGTACACGCGCATGCATGTACTCAACCTGATCGTCATTGAGGCCGTGATGGCAGGCCAGAAGAATGCCGCCGCGCATCACGCTGTCGGCAATCGGATAGCCATCCGGGTCGACGCGGCAGTCGACGTCCTTCATTGCCGGCTGGCGCAGGATGTTGCCGGTAAAGACCGGGCGGGTCTGGATGTCGGCCTTTTCGAGATAAATCTGCAGCTCGCGCCTGGTAAACGGCGCATCGGCCCGGATTGTCAGCGGAAAGGCCAGCCATCCCGTCCTGGAGCCTTCCAGCTGGCGCGGCAGGACGAACCAGTCCTCATAGTCCGCGAAGAACCGCTTGTGCGCTTCGAAATGCCGTTCGCGCACCGCGATGTTGTGCTGCAGCTTGCCAAGTTGCACGAGACCGAACGCAGCGCTGATTTCCGAAGGTTCCAGATTGTAACCAAGCGCTTCGAAAACGAACTTCGCGTCATATTCGATGTCGTCGAGCCGGACATTGAACCGGTTCTCGATCGCCTCGGATTCAACGAACAGCGAGGAACTGCGGCCCCAGGAGCGCAGCAACAGCGCCTTGCGCGCCAGCTCCGGGGTGTTGACGCACAGCATGCCGCCGTTGCCCGCCCCGTTGATGACGTGCGAGCCGTAAAAACTCGTCGTGGAAACATCCGAGTAGATGCCCGTGCTCTCGCCGGACATCGTCGCGCCAAGAGTATCGGCGCTGTCTTCGATCACCTTGAGGCCGTGTGCATCGGCGATTTCGCGAATGCGCTTCCAGTTCGGCAGATTGCCGATCAGGGAGGGGATCATCACCGCAGAGGTTGCGGGCGTGATCATCTTTTCGATGGCCGTCTCGTCAATGTTGTAAGTTCCCTCGGCAGCGTCGACGAACGCCGGCACGAGGCCCTGGCGCACGAGCGGGGCAACCGTGGTGGCAAACGTCAGCGCGGGCGTGATGACCTCGCTGCCCTTGGGAAGGTCCAGGATCTCCACGGCCAGATAATTGGCCGAAGATCCTGAATTGACCATGATCCCGAAGTTCTTGCTGAAAAGCTCGGCGACCTTCTGCTGCATGTCACGAACACGCGGCCCCATCTGGGTCGAGGTCTTGAGCACTTGGACCACGGCGTCGATTTCTTCCTGTCCGTGTACCGTCTGACCGTAATTAACTCGCATCTGTCAATGTCTCCGGTGATCTCGCGCGGTCTATTCAGCGACCATCGCGTAGCGCGTAAGGCTGCTGCCAGCCATCAATGCGCCGTAACCTGAAATCTGTTGTTCGGTGCACTCGCCCATGTCCTCGCCAAGCGCGTGTGCCTTGTACCAGTCGACTGTCATCCCGATTGCTTCGGCAAGTCCGAGCTGCGGCCGCCATCCGAGGTGCGTGCGGGCCTTGGTACTGTCGAGGCGCAAAAGACCGGCTTCGTGCAGGGTCGCTGTCGTCTCCGGCTGCTGTTCGGCAAAACGGACCTCGGGAGCACCTTGCCCCCAGGCTGTCCGCATCAACTGCATCAGCTCGCGCACATTGACCGTGCTTTCGATGTCAGGACCGAAGTTCCACGCACCGGCAAATTCGGCGCCGTCCTCGAGAAGCCGGGCTCCAAGCTGGAGATAGCCCGAGAGCGGCTCCAGAACGTGCTGCCAGGGGCGCACCGCCTTGGGGCTGCGGATCTCGAGCGGCACACCGCTTGAGGCGGCCCGCACGATGTCCGGCACCAGCCGTTCCTCACCCCAGTCGCCTCCGCCGATGACGTTCCCGGCCCGGGCCGTAGCCAGTTGCGGTCCCGCACTATCGGCGAAGAAGGCGTGGCGATAGGCCTGCGCCACAAGTTCGGTACATCCCTTCGACGCGCTGTAGGGGTCATGACCACCCAGCGGATCAATCTCGCGATAGCCCCAGGTCCATTCGCGGTTGTCGTAACACTTGTCGGACGTGATCACGACGACTGCACGCAGCGAAGGCATCTGGCGAACCGCATCCAGAACATTGGCCGTTCCCGACACGTTGGTCGCGAAGGTCTCTGCCGGGAAGCGGTAGGAATGGCGCACCAGCGGCTGGGCAGCCAGATGAAAGACGATCTCGGCATCGACGCCCTGCAGAGCCTCCTGCAGCGCAGCCGGATTCCGGATGTCCGCAAACCGGCTGTCCATCCGGCTGTCAAGATCGCAGGACTTGAAGACGCCCGGCCCCTCGTAGGGCGGCAACGACAGACCGACGACATCGGCGCCAAGATGCAGCAGCCAGGCCGACAGCCAGCCGCCCTTGAACCCGGAGTGACCCGTGATCAAGACCCGGCGGCCAGCAAAAGAACGGCCGATAAGAGGATCAATAAACCCGTGCATGGCCGGCATCTCAGATTGCGAGAGCCGGCATGTCGGCAGGCATCTCCTGGTTGAAACGCAGCCATGGCGGCGGAAGCTCTTCGCACAGCGTATTGAGCGTGTCGCGATCCCGGACAGTATCCATCGGATGCCAGAAACCGTCGTGACGATAAGCCATCAGCTCGCCGTCCTTGGCCATCTGAGTCAGAGGCGACTGCTCCAGCGGCTCGGCATCGTTGACCATGTAGTCCAGGACGCCGGGTTCGAAGACGAAGTAACCACCATTGATCCAGGTGTCACGCGTGCGCACCTTTTCGGTAAACGCGCAGACCCGGTCGCCCTTGATCTCGATGTTGCCGAAACGCGCAGGCGGCTGAACGGCGGTGACAGTGGCAAGCTTTCCGTGCGACTTGTGGAAGTCGAGCAGGGCATTGATGTCGATATTGCCCAGGCCGTCCGAGTAGGTGCACATGAAGGTTTCGTTGTTGAGCCAGTCGCGCAGCCTGCGAATGCGGCCGCTGGTCATCGTGTGCGAGCCCGTGTCGACAACACACACGTTCCAGCCGCCCGGCTCCGACGGCACGAGACGCAGCTTTCCTGTATCCACCGACACGGAAATATTATTGGCGATCAGGTGGTAGTTGGCGAAAAACTGCTTGATCAGCAATGCCTTGTAACCGGCTGCAACAACAAAGTCGTTGTGGCCGAAATGACTGTAAATATCCATCACGCGGGCAATGATCGGCCGACCGCCGACCTCGACCATAGGTTTGGGAATGGTGACTGTTTCCTCGGCCAACCGTGAGCCCAACCCACCGGCAAGAAGTACAGTTTGCATTTTCTTCTCCCTGAATGTCTAAACACTGAAAACAAATACTTGGTTTGAAACGAAGTCAGTCCGACTGAAATGATCGCGCTGACACATGGTCAAGAGCCGCAGACCGGCGGCTCAGTCCTGGCCTCCTTTGGTTCGAACAAAAAGGCGGCCGTCGCCGTAACGGTTGCTAAGCTCCGAAACCGGAACTTCCAGGTAGTTGTTTGCCCGCGCATACGCGACCATCGGTGCTTCCAGGTCGGGCTCGTAGCCCACCAGGATTGCAGCGGGAGGCTCCTTGGCGAACAGCTCCGCCAGACCGTCCGCCCCGACCATGCGATAGAAAGCAGCAAGTTCGGCGTCGGTATAAGGCGCAATCCGATATGCGAACTGGCCGGAAGCAAACTCCGGATAGGTGCCGAGACCGGCCTCCATCGGATAAACGGGCATGAAGGTCGCCACCGGTCCTTCAGGAGCGTTGTGGGTTGCAAGGGCTTGCTGCAATTCCTGGCCACCGCGCAGCATGCGCGCGGACGTGAAGCCGTCAGGATGGGCAAGGCTTGCGAGCCCGGGCATGAGACGCGGAAGCGTAATGACGAGCATGACAAGCATGCTGGCGCAAAGAACCGGCATCACCTGCTGACGGTCCCGCGCTCCAATCTGCCGATAGAACAACGCACCCAGGATCGGAAGGCAGACAAGCGGCTGAATGTAATACTGCGGAAAGCCGGGGGTCGGCACGAAGCTGAGCGCGGCTGCAAAGGCGATGACCGCGAGAACAACAACAGTCTGGCCTTGGCAGTCGCTGCCTTGCGCCTCCCCTTTGTACCGAGCGCGAAGCGCCACCCAGAACAGATAAACCAGCGCAGTTGCGAGGATCAAAGGACCTCCCGCCAACCAAGCTCCAAAGGCAAGCTGCAACTTGCCGGCCAAGCCCATTGCCAGGCCGGGTTCAGCGGCAGCATTCGTCGTCCAGTAGGCAATGTGCGGGCCGGTATGAAATGACAGCACATGCGCGAAAAACAGCTGCGGATCAGCGAGCAGATACCAGAGGACCGGCAAGGCTCCGATCAGCCCACCGGCGGCGAGCGGAAGCACAACTCCCGTCAGCCGACCGCGCAGGGAGACATGGCGCGGAAGCAGGAAGGCGGCAAGCGCGACCGGGGGAATGAAAACCACCGCGCTGACCTTGCAGCCCGCTGCAAGCGAAAGGCACATTCCGGCAACGAAGATCAGGCTGAAACGCGGCTGCCGTTCCATGGTTTCGGACAGGAACAGGCCGATCCCGAGAACCGCGAACGGCAACGGCATCAGGTTGTTGGTCGCAGCCATTCCGGCCTGACCCAGCAACGGATCCGCCGCAACCATGGCCACGGCCGAGAAAATCGCCAGCAGCCAGGAGCGCGAGAGGCGCAACGTGGTCCAGACAATCGCGAGGATCAGCAGCACCCAAAGAAGGAAGACGCCTGTTCTTGCCGAGCCGAGCAAACCCTGGTCGCTGAAGACAAGATGCATGCCGTTGAAGAACCAGGCGGCATTCGGCACGTGATTGAAGAAGACGTCCCTGTAGAGCTGCCAGTCTGGCAGATACTGCGCAGGCGGAACGAACATCATCTCGTCCCGTCGCACACCGAAGGCCATCAGCCTGCCGTAGAGCGCACCCAGCAACAGTGCGACGCCTGCAACAGATGCCGCACTGACCGCGAACCGCAGCCATTTCTGACGGCTTCCGGCATGTGATGCCTCATCCGCTGCAACGGCAGGATGGTTGGACTGCACGACACTCATGACTGTTCATCCTTTCCGTTCCTGTGCGCGCCGAGCGCACGAGCAACCAGAACGTAGGAGAGAGCGACGACCGGCGGCAGTGACAGGAGCTGCGCTCCGAGCGCAGGCACCCCGGCTCCGGTCAAGCCGGCAAGCAACAGGGCGTTGAACGCATAGGCGACAACATAGGCAAGCCCATAAAGCGGGAGCCTGCCAAACCCGCTGACACCGAAAACAAACCGGGCATGGATGGAGAAGTTCCAGATCACCCCGAGGCCGAACTGTGCCACGAGCGCGACTTGCGGGTGCACACCCGCCAGGACCAGGATCGCAAAGACCCCATATCCAAAAGCCGTGTTGATTATGCCGGCACCAAGAAAACGCACGACCCGGGAGCTCATCAGGTCGGTCAATGCCGTGCGGGTCGATGTAACGGAGAGCGTCATGAGAGGGCGACCTCCGAGACCTGGCAGGCGACTTCCGCATCAGCAACCGGATCCGTCTTGCGCGCACCGGAAGCGTATCGCACCGGCTCGATACCCATGAGCTGCATCAGCTTGGCATTCACCTGGTGAATGTCATTCCGACTGCAAACGAGTTCACGCGCGGCCGCACCCATGGTGACGGCACGGGTCGGCATTTCGATGAAGCTTCTCATCGCCCCGGCAAGAGCCTGAACATCGTCACGCGGCACGACGAAACCGGAAACACCGTGTTCGATCGTCTCTCCACAGCCCGGGGCATCAGTGGTAATGACGGCGCGCCCGCAGGACATGGCCTCCAGGATCGACCGCGGAATGCCTTCGCGCAGCGACGTCGGAAGCACCATCACACTGCTTGCGTGGAGGAACGGCACGACATCATTTGTCGCTCCGCGATATCTCAACAGCCCGTCGTCCTGCCACGCCTTGAGCTGCTCCGGCGCGATCGCATCCGGATTGCTGTCGGTTGGCCCCAGAATGTCGAGCTCAAATTCAAGCCCTTCGGACTTGAGGCATTTCGCAGCTTCGGCAAGAAGAGCAAGCCCCTTGGAGCGAAGCAGCCTCCCGACGAAGAGAAAGCGGACGGGCCCTTGCGGAATCGGCGTCGCCGAGAAGCGGGCCGTGTCGACGCCTGAACCTGGAATGTCGTGGAGCGGGACCCGGTCCGGTATCAGCCGGTAGGTCCGGATGTCCCGGCGATCCGCGCGGTTGTAGCAGAAAGCCAAAGTCAGCCTGCGCAGCGCGATCCGGTGCAGCCAGACGGAGGCAGCGCGCACGAAGCGCCGGCGGCCCGTCGGCCTGTCTTCCATGAAGGCGTATCCGAGCCCCGTGAACAGGGCGTAGCGGGACCTGATACCGACCAGTTGTGCAGCAAGGCAGGCATAGACGATCGGCTTCATGGTGTATGCAAGAACGAGTTCGGGCTTTTCCTCGCGAAGGGCGCGAACGAGAGCCCAAAGGCTGGCGAGATCGCTGAGGGGATTTGTCCCCGTGCGGTTCATGGGAATTTCGCGATGTGCGATCCCGTTCTCATCGAGAATTCGTGCGGTCTCGGCATCTATCTCGGCGGCCAGCGCGACAACATCATAGCCGTTTGCCTGGAAGCGCCGCATCAGGTCCAGCCGGAAATTGACCAGCGAATACCCGAGGCTGCCGACAATCACTGCGCGCCTGCGGCGGCCGGAATTTCCCTGACCCGACGTCGGAGACACACTGACAGCCTGGCGCATATGGTTGACGGAGAGGCTCATTAGCCGGCACTCAGCGCTTCAGGACCGTTTGCAGGCCTGAGCACGGCGCCCGCCGGCACCTGCAGCTTGACCGGCAGTTCCAACGCACCGGACCGGGCGATGTTGCCGGCCGCGGTTCTGACCGTTTCCACCGTGTAGGGACTTTTGGTGCCATAGCCAGGTACCAGATCCCGAAGCAGCTGATTGACCAGTGGTCCGTTTTGACGCCGCGCAGCTAGCTCCAGCTTCAGAATCATCGACCGCAACCGCGCAATCGGAACACCTTCCGGACGGGCGGCACTGACACCCGGTATGCCGCAATCGGCACGGTTTTCGGATTTGTCGAACAATTCCTCGAAGAGCTTCTCGCCGGGGCGCATGCCGATGAAGTCGATCTTGATGTCCTCGTGAGGCGTCAGTCCGGCAAGCCGGATCATGCGCTCGGCGAGGTCAACGATCTTGACCGGGCTCCCCATGTCCAGGACGAAGATTTCCCCCTGGCTGGTGTCGAACTTCAGACCACTCGCGGCAGAAACCAGCGTCAACTGAACCGCTTCGCGGATCGTCATGAAGTACCGTTCCATCTTGGGATCGGTGATCGTGATCGGACCGCCGTTGGAAATCTGGCGCTGGAACAGCGGGATCAGCGAGCCTGAAGACCCCAGGACATTGCCGAACCGGACCGAGAAGAACCTGGTGCGTTCGTCCGTCTCGTTGGTGATCCGGTCCTGCGCCTGGACATAGAATTCCGCAACGCGCTTTGTCGCCCCCATGACGTTGGTCGTGTTGACAGCCTTGTCGGTCGAGATCTGCACCATTGCAAGAGCTCCGACTTCCCGGGCCGCATCGGCAACATTGCGCGATCCAATGACGTTTGTCAGAACGCCCTCGCAGGGGTTGAGCTCGACGATCGGCACGTGCTTCAGCGCCGCCGCGTTGAACACCAGTTCCGGACGGTGCTCTCTGAAGATCGAGCTGACGCGGTCCGCATCGACAATGGAGACCACATACATCCGCCGGGGCACGTTGGGAAAATGCCGCGACAGATCCATATCGATCGAATAGGCGTTGAATTCGCAGTTATCGATAATCACGATCTCTGCAGGATTGAAGGATGCGATCTGTCGGGTGAGTTCGCTGCCGATAGACCCGCCGGCACCGGTCACCAGAACCCGCCGTCCCCTGAACACTTCGAACAGAAGCGACCGTTCTACGGCCTTTTGCGGTCGATCCAGAATATCATCCGGATCCACGGTCCTCATGTTCTGGCCGTCACCCATATCTTGGGCGCCAAGATCCTCCAGCCCGTTCAACCGCGACACGGTCACCCCGTGGCCGCTGGCCCAGGCAGTCAGTTTCTGGATGCCTTCGCTGTCGAAATGCGTTGTCGGCTCGGTCAGAAGCAGCCGCTGCGGCAGAACATTCCACTGCGAAAGCCGTTCGATGACGTTTTCCGGATCGCGCAGCGTTCCGATGATCTGGACGTCGTGGAAGTAGAGCCCCTGGGTGTTACGGGCATCATCAATGATCCCGACCGGCAGGTAGCGCGAGCCGGTATTGCGCAAGGAGCGCAGGAACAGATCGCAACTTGCACCAGTTCCCACCAGAAGAACCGGAGTCTTCGAGCTTCCCACTTTGAGCTGACGGCTTTGCCGGGTCAGTTCCCTGCCCCTGGCGATAACCCGCAGCGCACCGAGCGCGGGCACCGCGAGATAGAACTGAACAACCACGACAGGAATGGGAACGGAGGACGTGACCTGGTTAAACCGCGACAGAATCGCAATCGAAACGCTCGCAAGCAAAGCTCCCTTGAGCAGAACAACAATGTCTCTCAACGAGGTGGATCGCGTGTCCCGGCGGTAGAAACCGGCCAGTGGAAAAATCACGAGGCCGCAGAAACACGCCAGCGCTGCGAAGGGAAATATGGCGGGCAACAGCTCTTTTTGAGCCGACCCGGTTACCGTCAGGAGCACCGCGAGCCCAGCTGACAGCGTTATGGAAACGACATCACCAAGAACGAGCCTCCGGTTGGCCTTCAACTCGGCGCCCAATTGCTGCAACCACCGATGCAATCTCGGCAGGCTTGGCAAGAAAGAGAGACCCGAAGATTTTATCCTGATCTTCGACGATGTCTCCGAAGAATAAAAATCCGCCATAGCAAACGCTCCACTAAGCACCAGAGGCGAAAATTTCATATCGCCTCTCTGTCCGTTATTTTTCTAACGGACTGATTATTCTTGATTTTTGTCTGCTGTGACGGCGGCTTAGCTACAAAAATGAAAATATAAAATCAGATTTCTACTCAAGAATGTAGTAACGATAAATATTTCCAATTTTTCCGAAGATTTTCCCATTAATTGGGCATTGATCACTTAAAATGATGATCTGATTTATAAAATATAATCTTCAGAACACGAAACAAGCGCAAACGTCACAGGTTTCCATGTCAAATTTAGTCTTGCAATTTCAACCGATGGTGTAACACATTCCCCAAGGTTAATAAATAGTTTTTTTCCACAAAATTTTTTAATCGTTTCAAAAAGCCCCTTTTCCGGCCTTTCTGAACTCCAAAATGAAATAGAAAACTTTATGAAAATCTGTATGTTACGCGAAATGCGCTTTGACAGTGGAAAAAACACCATCGTCATAATCGCCGAGCCTGTTTCAGGTCGCCTGCGGCGCGTTTCCGTGTCAGCAGAATGCGCACACAGTCGCCACGCGGATCACGCAGCTGCCAGAGCGGTCAGGTCAACACAGAGAAGGACAAAAAAGTTCAACACAGGATCGCTTCGAGTTCTAAACACAACCATGCCGACATTTTTTCCAGAGGCTGTGAAACAAGGATTTCCGATACGCTCCTACACCCGAAAATTGGCAGATTTTAAAAGGCTTCCTCGAAGGCATTTTCGCAGGACAGGCCAAATGTTCGATTCGAAATGAGAGTTTCACTTGTAAATTCTCGCGAGGTTGCCAATAATGTGGGATCGATGCTTCTTGGGGGATCGATATTTTTTATTCTGGTTTTATTGGCCTTCAGAATTTTCTCTGAGTTTTTTTATGATTTCAGGAGCCAAGGATTCCGATGAACAGGTTTATCGAAATTTTTTTGTGCCTTTGCGCCCTTATCGTTGCGTTTCCATTGTTTCTGTTCGCAGCCATCGCCACGTTTCTGACGCTTGGCCAGCCGGTTTTTTTCACGCAAACACGTGCGGGCAAAGGCGGCACGGTGTTCTGTCTTGCCAAGCTCCGCACCATGAGTGATGCACGTGACGCGAGCGGGAACTTGCTCCCCGATGACAAACGCGTTTCTGCTGCTGGAAAACTGCTGAGACGCATGCGTCTTGATGAATATCCGCAACTGTTGTCGATCATTCGTGGTGACATGGCCTTGGTCGGGCCGCGCCCGCTGAAGCCGGAAACAATCGTCCAATTCGGTCCGGACGGACAGAGGCGCGGATCCGTACGACCCGGGCTGACAGGATGGGCGCAGGTCAGCGGCAATACGGCGTTGAGCAATGAAGAAAAATTACGGCTAGACCTTTGGTACATTGCCCATCGGTCCGCGGCGCTCGATCTCAAGATCATCTTTGAAACTGTCGGGGTCGCCCTGTTCGGTGAGCACCGCAACGCGAGCCGACTGGACGACGCCAGCTCCTGGCAAGATCTCGATAACGGGATAGAAAACAACCGGGTTTCCGCATGAAGACTGTCTTTGTGGGCGCGGTTGAAGGCTCGCTTGAAGCTCTCACCGCAATTTGCGCTGCCGGTCACATTCCGTCCCTCGTGGTGACGCTGCCACCGGAACTGTCCGCACGCCATTCCGATTTTGCCGATCTTGCACCGATGGCGGAAAAATACGGCGTGCCGGTTCACCACACCTCACGATCCGACTCCGAGGAGACGCTCAAGGTCCTTCGGGACGTCGCGCCTGATTTGATACTTGTCATCGGCTGGTCCCAGATCTGCGGGCCGGATTTTCGCGCGATTCCCCGGCTTGGCTGTATCGGTTTTCATCCCTCAGCGCTGCCCCGCCTGCGCGGTCGGGGCGTTATTCCCTGGACAATCCTGCAGGGCGAGGCAGAGGCCGGCGCAACGCTGTTCTGGCTTGGCGAGGGCGTGGACGACGGACCGGTCGCAGCGCAGATGCTGTATGAAATAGACCCGGACACAATCACCGCCCGCGAGCTTTACGACCGCGTCCGAAATGCGGTGTCGCAGATGCTCCCTCCCCTCCTGACCAGGATTCGGTCGGGTGACGTCCCGTCGGAACCGCAATCGGAAGACGGCGTCAGCATATGCGCGCGGCGACGCCCGGAAGATGGCCTTATCGACTGGACCCGCCCTGCGGCCGAAATCGACCGGCTTATCCGGGCCGTTGGCCCTCCGTATCCCGGCGCTTTTACCCAGACATCCAACGGCAGCACGCTGACTGTGCTCCGCGCAAGGCACTGTCCTCACAAAGGCCGCTACATCGGCCTGCCAGGCCAGGTCCAGGCAGTTGACGGGTCGGTCTTCACCGTCGCGTGCGGCGATGGGCTATGCCTTGAAATTCTCGAATGGACCGGACCGGACCGGTGCCCCGGTCTTCATTCCAAACTTAGCAGTCGGGCAGTATCATGAATTCTCCAATCTTCAATGGCGACGGTCCGGCACTCGTGATCGCGCCTCATCCTGATGACGAGGTGCTGGGTGCCGGAGGCACAATCGCACGTCTTGCCGATCAGGGCAGAACGGTGCATGTCGCAATCGTCACACGTGGCCGCGCGCCCCGGTTCTCTGACGAGCAGACCAGCAAGGTTCGTGAAGAAGCCGCGGCCGCACACACGCATCTTGGCATTTCGCAGACCCACTGGCTTGATTTTCCGGCAGCAGAACTGGCCGAGCATCCTCATGCCGAACTGAACGGCGGGCTGGGGACACTCGTGCGGGATCTTGACCCGTCTCTGGTCCTCGCTCCGCATCCGGGCGACATCCACCTCGACCATCAGCTCTGCTTCCTGTCCACGCTGGTCGCCAGCCGACCGCATCAGGCAAAACATCCGTCGGTCATCGCCGCTTACGAAACGCTGTCGGAAACCAACTGGAATGCGCCGTACCTCACGCCGGCATTCGTTCCGAACGTCTTCGTGGACATTTCAGCAACGCTTGATCGCAAGCTTGAAGCTTTCCAGCTGTTCGCAAGTCAGGTTCGCGAGGCCCCGCACGAAAGATCGGTGGAGGCCCTCAGGGCCCTGGCCACCTTGCGCGGAGCAACCGTTCACCGTTCTGCCGCCGAGGGGTTCGTCCTCGTGCGGTGTGTGGTCTAAGGGGAGAGGAACATGGGTGGATGGCCAGTCTACACTGAGGAAGAGATCGACGCCGTCACCGGCATCCTCCGGTCCGGTAAGGTGAATGCCTGGACCGGCCCGGACATCTCCACCTTCGAGACCGAATATCGCGACTACACGGGCGCCGCTCACGCAATCGCAATGGCCAACGGCTCGGTTACCCTGGACACGGCGCTGCGGGTTCTCGACGTTCAACCGGGCGACGAAGTCATTGTGACGCCGCGCAGCTTCGTAGCCTCTGCCAGCTGCGTGCTTCTTGCCGGAGGAATCCCCGTCTTCGCAGACATCGATCCGGACAGTCAGAACATCACACCGCAGACGATTGCGCCCCTCATCACCCCGCGAACAGTCGGCATCCTTCCCGTACATCTGGCAGGCTGGCCCTGCGACATGGACGGCATCCTGGACCTCGCCCGCGCCCACGATTTGTGGGTGATTGAGGATTGCGCCCAGGCGCACGGCGCTATGATCGGTCAGCGGCATGTGGGCACACTGGGTGATTTCGGCTCCTATTCCTTCTGCCAGGACAAGATAATCTCGACCGGCGGCGAAGGGGGAATGCTGCTCACCGACAACCCCGACCTCTGGTCTCGTGCCTGGAGCTTCAAGGACCACGGCAAGGGCTACAAGACGGTATTCGAAAAGCCCCATCTGCCCGGCTTCCGGTGGCTGCATGATTCAGGCCCGGGCACCAACCTTCGCATGACGGGACTTTCAGCTGCAATCGGGCGCATACAATTGTCGCGGCTCGGCGAAACGCGCGCCCACCGGACGCGTAATGCCATGACGCTTGCCGAGATCCTCAGTGGGTCGAGTGCCTTGCGGGTGCCCCTCCCCGCTCCGTCTCTCACCCATGCCTATTATCGGTTCTACGCATTTGTGCGTCCTGAAGCCATGGCCGACGGCTGGTCGCGTGACCGGATCCTCTCCGAAATTGCCGAAGCCGGGCTGCCGGCGTTTTCCGGAAGTTGTTCCGAAGTCTACCGCGAAGCAATCTTTCGCGATCAAGGGCTCGGTCCCACCGAGCCGCTTCCCGTTGCCAGACAATTGGGTGAGACAAGCCTTGCGTTCCTCGTTGATACCACCTGGGAACACGAGAGGATCGTCGAGTTGGCCGAAAAGGTCGTTTCGATCGCCAACCGATCGCTTGCGATGTCACCCAGGTCTCACGCAACGGTGTCCGTCTGAGACGGCCCAACCGCATCTTGCCGGAAAGTTTCTGACAGGCCTCGATGCCGCCACACATCCCGTGGGCCGGCACCGACCGGTTATTGACGGTACACGCAACGCTGTTAAGCGTTTTGAACCCGTCTGCTTCGATAGATTTTCTGCCCGAAATAGATCTGGTACGGCATCCGCTCGAATATCAGATAGGAAAAATGCGAAAAAAGCGTCGTCAGGCAGAACACCGTCGTCCCGAACAGCAGCAACGACAGGAATATGTTTTCGCCAAACATATTCATGGATGAGAAGAGGTACCTCGTCGCGAAATAGATATATGGATGAACGAGATAGAAACTGTAGCTTATGGTTCCGAAATAGAACATGACCCGGTTGCTCAGCAATTTTCCGGTCAGACTGTCTCTCGAAGCGGCAAAGAAGAAATAGGTCGCGGTGGACAGGACCAGCAGGGCCGGAGCCGGAATGATGGTCGGATAGGCATCGTAGAACTCGTAGGTCCGAAACTTGAAGTCCCACGTGGTTGCCAGATAGACCCAGACGACAAAGGCAATTGCCTCAAGTGTTTTGGTGTATTTCAGTCCTCGCGTAATCTCACTCTTGTACAGCCAGAAAATGGCAGCCCCGGACAGAAAGAACAGGGCTTTCGGATAGTGGTATGTGAACAGGATCGGTATCGCGAGGGATGCCACCTTCCAGAAAATGTTCATTTTCCGTGTCAGGAAAAAATACGTCATGCACGACAGCGTATAGAAAATCACCTCATAGCTCAGGCTCCAGGCGTTCGGCGCAACCTGCTTAGTCGGCGTGAACAAGTCCAGGAAGGTCAGGGAAAAGAAGACTGACTCAAGGTTGTTCAGGTCCGGATATCTGTTTGTCACGCCATTGAGCACGGCAAAGAACAATGTCGACACCAGAAAGAGTGGATAGAGCCTCAGCAGCCGCCTCAGGGCAAATTCTTTTGGAGAATATCTCATCACACTCGGCAGGATGACAAACCCGCTGATGACGAAGAACAGCATCACGCCAAACGTTCCGAAATTGTGAAACGGCACAATCCCTTCAACATATCCCGGCCTGTCATTGTAAATGTGCTCGGCCGTACCACCGAGAATATGGGCAATCAGCACCATGATGGACGCAACGCCGCGCAGACCATGTACGGAATAATTGAATTGTGAGCTTTGTTGCGAAGTGGAAAACATAGCGGACCATATTCATTTTGCGAAAAACAAAGGAAAAACGGTAATCGTCAGTCGTCGTAAGGCCGAAACGACTGCGTCGCCCGACATTGAAAAATCACTCGGAAGTTCTGTATCCAGCCTCATCAGCTGGTTCACGCCGGTATCCGTTCGATGTTAAAGACCGTGCGAGCGCAAATATTATTCTTCAATTTAAAATCAGTATTAGCGAAATAGTATCGCAAACCATTGCATTGTCAATTTTGATTTGCCCGCCGATAGGCTCCGCTAAATCGTACATACCCTCTCTTTTAGTAAGGTCGTAAGCACCTTCACATCTACCTCTACGATTTTTGCTTTATACAGCAGGATCTTGTCACGCTTTCAGTCGATAGGCTGTCCGCATGGCTCAAGGTTGGATTTTTAAAAGTCCAGAGCTGGCCCCACACCACCTGCTGGTCCAATCTCACCAAACGTTGCAACGAGACAAAGCGGCCTCCTTATCGGCAAGAATAATCAAAGCTCCATCGGCGAGCTAATTCGGGACGTCGCCTGACGGGTTGTGGCTATTGTCTCACTATAGGTAACTTCTGCAAAATGGACATATGAACGATTCTTCAAACTGTCCGATATCGTCAAAACGCAATCTGGATTGCTTTTCAAAGGACAATTTTTCTCGTGTATCTGGACAGGATAAAACGAAAAAAAGTCACGCAGGCCGCCGAAGAATTCCCATGGACCGTACAGTCACTGAATTCATTTAACGTCCTGGACTTCACCACTTCGGTGACATTTCTTGTAGGCGACAATGGATCCGGCAAATCTACCTTACTTGAGGGTCTGGCTTACGGCATGGGGGCCTATGCAGTCGGTTCCAACAACTCGGTGGCAAGCGATCCGCTCCTTCACCATGCGCGCCTGGTAGCTGAAGCCTTTTATTTTGAACGCAGATCCCGGCCAAAGACAAAAATGTTCTTGCGAGCGGAGGATGTCTACGGGTTCATCAAGGCTGAGATTGCCGAAGCATCAGACCTTGAGGCCGAGGCTTCGGAGATCATGGCCTCGGACCGCCCTAGTGCAACGGCGGCAAACATGCTTTTGGATACGGCAAGATCCATCCGACAAAGCGATCCTGACGGCCGCTCTCATGGTGAGACATTTCTGAAAATATTGGGTTCGCGGCTCCACACCGGTGGCTTGTACTTCCTGGATGAGCCGGAGACACCTCTTTCGCCGGCGAGGCAGCTATCCCTGCTTTTCCTGATCCAGGATCTCGCAACTGGTGGCGCTCAATTTATCATCGCCACCCACTCACCCATATTGTTGGCTCTGCCAGGCGCCACAATTCTCCAATTGGACAGACATGGGATCACCCAGACCGAATACGAAGACGTTGAGAACGTCTCCTTCATGAAAGCCTTTTTACAAAGGCCGGAGCTGTTTCTGGACACCGACTGAATAGCGCTTCGGATTTTTGTCGATTGCACTAATGTTAGCCGTAGTTCCTGACATTGCTGCCTGTAGTGACCTAGAAAAAGCCTCATGGGATATATCCATTCGGACCGGGCTTTTAGTTTGTTTTGATGTGGCCAGCCACCGTTTTCCCCCTTCTATGTGCGCCGTGAGCTCCGACCGACAAGGATTCGCTGTGAGTTTTTGCTTGTTTGTGTGGGACTGGAGTCCAGCTATCGGTGTCCTTGTGAGTTTAAGAACCTGGATGCCGTTGTGCGAATAACAAAAAA
>NZ_VIRG01000101.1 GCF_008107695.1 Stappia sp. BW2
GTTTCATTGTACGGTCAAAGTTTTGTGAAAGACGATGTGAGTATATATGGAAAAGGTAAGAAATTTAAGGTACCTGAAGATGATGTTTTAAATCCATATGTTGCTTCTATTACTGATGCAATTTACTTTGCGAAACCAAATATGGATAAACAATTAGAAGAATACAATCAGGTAGAACTCTTGGCTGATTTAGAGCTACCGCTAGCTAAGATTTTAAGTGAAATGTAAGAAATTGGTATATTTACAGATGTTCATGATTTAGAAGAAATGGAAAAAGAAATTCAAGAAAAATTAGACGTCTTGATTCGAAATATCCATGATGCAGCTGGTGAAGATTTTAATATAAATTCTCCTAAGCAATTAGGTGTTGTATTGTTTGAGACATTACAATTACCTGTTATTAAAAAGACGAAAACAGGATATTCTACTGCTGTAGATGTCTTAGGGT
>NZ_VIRG01000104.1 GCF_008107695.1 Stappia sp. BW2
GGGCAGACCTTCATGGCTTGCGGTCGTACTTCCTCCCTGAACCGGCACCACAGCGCACGTCCGTCTAAGGTAGGCGATTTGCCCCGGCCAAGGCGAGCGCGAATGGCGCTGAAGAAAAAAAATCCTCAGACGGAGGCCGCCTCGCCGGCCGGCAACGCGGAAGTCGGGAGGCCGAACAGGCGATCGAAGGCCCAGTTGAAGAGGAAGGTGTAGCACGGGATCAGGACGATCAGCGCCAGGTCCAGCCAGAACGCCTCCAGCAGGGAAATCCCCATCCACCAGGCGATCAGCGGGATCAGGTAGACCACCAGGGTCAGCTGGAAGCCGATGGCGTGCGCCACCCGCCGCGCAATGCTGCGTCCGCGCACGGCCTGGCGCCGCTCCCAGAACTCGAACAGGCAGTTGTAGATGAAGTTCCAGGTCACCGCGACGGTGGTAATCACCAC
>NZ_VIRG01000087.1 GCF_008107695.1 Stappia sp. BW2
ACCGTTGGTCCGTGTCAGACGCGCGCCTGGTTGTCTACCGCCAGCATACCCAGCGATCGCACAAATTTTTGCGTTAGCATGCCGGTCTCATTGCTTGCCGCCGAGGCGCACAGCATGCCGGTGGAAAGCCAGCGGTTAACCGTCACGCCCTGTTCGTTCTTTTCAATAAAGTTGGCGTCGCGGTCGGCTTTCATCAGTCGGGCGATGCGGTTAAAGGCTTCATCCCACGAGATGCGCTGCCATTTATCCGAGCCCGGGGCGCGGTATTGCGGATAACGCAGACGGTTTTCGCTGTGGACATAGTCCAGCAGGCCTGCCCCTTTCGGGCACAGCGCGCCGCGGCTCACCGGATGGTCCGGGTCCCCTTCGATATGGTAGATCGCTTCTTTGGCGTTTTTCGCACCGTCGCCGAGGCTATACATTAATAGCCCGCAGCCCACGGA
>NZ_VIRG01000080.1 GCF_008107695.1 Stappia sp. BW2
AATACGAACATCGGGATACGCAGGATATTCATCGAACTCTCCTTGAAGGGCTGCACGTTCGCATGCAGGTGCGCTGAAGTCTAGCGACTGCGGCGGGCTTTGCAGGGGCTGGGAACGCGTCCTGTGCGCTTGCGACAAGCGTCATGTTTCGCGGCTAGACTGACGCCTCGCACGAGGAGGAGTTCCATGCAACAGGTCATCGCGGTGAGCCTCTGCGCCACCCACGCGTTCAGCAAGCAGGTGCGTCCCGCCATCCGCCTCCTGAAAGGCCTCGGCGTCGAGGGCGACGCCCACCACGGCGTCACCGTGAAGCACCGCTCGCGGGTGCGGCAGGACCCGACCCAGCCGAACCTGCGCCAGGTCCACCTGATCCACGAGGAACTGCACGACGAGCTACGCGCCAGCGGCTTCGCCATCGGCCCAGGGACCATGGGCGAGAAC
>NZ_VIRG01000034.1 GCF_008107695.1 Stappia sp. BW2
GTTGAGCGACATCGACTGGGTTTGCGTTTTGCTGAACAGGGACGCGGCCTGATCGACGGTTGTCTTTGAACTGGTGGTCAAATCTTTCTCCTGTCAGGAGCCTGTGCCGATGGAGCGAGACCGGGTCTTCGGTCAGGATCACGCACAAAGCAATACGCGCGGCGAATTCAAATTGCTGGAGCGTCCCTTAGCACGTCCAGGCCGGCGCGCAGCGCACTTTCGGCGGCAAGGCGCGGAAAATGAA
The DNA here is from genome assembly GCF_008107695.1 of Stappia sp. BW2. Classification (GTDB taxonomy): domain Bacteria; phylum Pseudomonadota; class Alphaproteobacteria; order Rhizobiales; family Stappiaceae; genus Roseibium. The sequence continues at coordinate 245 of NZ_VIRG01000034.1, forward strand.
AAAGGCCAGGCACCGCCTGACCTTCCATGAGAGCGTCGCGCAACCAGATGACATCCAAAAGGATGCACCGCACGGGAACGCCCTGCTTATGCACATGATATGCCGTGGAAACTCAGGTCGCCGCGGCCATGCGCCCGAATTCGCCACTCACCGGTGCCAGTACATCCGTGGTCACCGGGAGAGCAGAATTCGTTT
>NZ_VIRG01000043.1 GCF_008107695.1 Stappia sp. BW2
CTCCTAGTATAATATTAACAGTAAAAGATAAAGAAAATTATTCGATCAATAGTGATGGTATTCAACTCAATGGGGTTGTAGGGACGTTATTAAATGAAAAAGGGATATCATTACTGGTTAACGAAATCGATGCTAAACCTGGAGATCAATTTGTTATTACACAGTTGCCTCGATTAAAGGCCATTTCTGATCTTTTAAAAAGTTTTAGCGTTGCTGATTTGGGTAAAGATACGGGAATGTTAACGTTGACTCTTACTGGAGATAACCCAAAAAGAATATCTCATATTTTGGACAGTATCAGTCAGAACTATCTTGCACAGAACATTGCTAGACAAGCTGCGCAGGATGCTAAAAGTCTCGAGTTTTTAAATCAACAATTACCCAAAGTTCGTGCCGAATTAGATTCTGCGGAAGACAAGTTAAATGCTTATCGTAAGCA
>NZ_VIRG01000088.1 GCF_008107695.1 Stappia sp. BW2
AATGTCGCTGATGATCCGCACGCCGGTCGGCAATGTCATCCATACCGGCGACTGGAAGATCGACCACGAGCCTTCGCTGGGGCCCCTGACCGACGAGACACGTTTCCGCCAGCTCGGCGACGAGGGCGTGCTGGCGCTGATGTGCGATTCCACCAATGCGCTGCGTGACGGAGTTTCGCCCTCCGAGAAGGATGTGTCCGAAAGCCTCCGCAAGATCATCGAGAATGCCGAAGGCCGGGTGGCGATCACCACCTTCTCGTCGAATGTCGGGCGTATCCGCACCGTTGCCGAGGCTGCCGAGGCGGCAGGCCGCGAAGTGCTGCTGCTCGGCAGTTCGCTGAAGCGCGTCGTCGACGTTGCCCAGGATGTCGGCCTGATGGAAGGCGTGAAGCCCTTCATCTCCGAGGAGGAATACGGCTATATCCCGCGCGATAAGGT
>NZ_VIRG01000031.1 GCF_008107695.1 Stappia sp. BW2
CAACATCGGATAAAGATTCGCAAGGATGCATGAAAACAGAAAATTGGCTCCTCTGACTGGACTCGAACCAGTGACATACGGATTAACAGTCCGCCGTTCTACCGACTGAACTACAGAGGAATCGTGTGAACGGGGCGCATATTAATGGCAGTGCATGGTGATGTCAAAGGGTGAAATGCATTTTTTTGTTTGTTTGCTGACAATTTCAACAAAGTGGTGAGCTTTCAATCTTATTGGGTAATGAACCATCGTGGTGCATACCCCCCTTTTATAGGGCAGGTGAATGCGACTGCTGATAAAAAGGGCCAATGACGAATCTATCATAATCTCTTATTTGACAGTTGGTTAGCTTGCGCATCAACGCTAAAATAGAACTGGCAAGCATCTTGCATTCTGGTTGTAAGTAATGGCGGCACTTGGGCCGATTCTTAAAAAC
>NZ_VIRG01000040.1 GCF_008107695.1 Stappia sp. BW2
TGTGGCCGACCACCGGATGCGGCTCAAGGGCATGAACACGCCGGCAACGACGATCGGCGCAGTGGTGACCGATGCGCAGCTGACGAAGGCCGAGGCGCACCGGCTATCGCTTGCCGGCCATGACGGGTTTGCCAGGGCACTGCTGCCGGCGCACCTGCCGCTCGACGGCGATACCGTCTTTGCCGCTTCAACGGCCCGGCATCAAAGAGACGACATGGCAAGCCTGATGGAGCTTTGCCACCTCGCGACCATCGTCATGGCGCGGGCGATCGCCCGTGGCGTCTACGCGGCGACCGCGCTGCCGGTCGAGGGCGCGCAAAAGGCCTGGCGCGACCGCTATGCGAGCAGCAGCTGATTGAATAGGGTCAGACTCTCTACAGATCCAATATGCCGAATGGTGGAGAGACGTGAATGCAGATCCGGGCGCTGATGTAT
>NZ_VIRG01000083.1 GCF_008107695.1 Stappia sp. BW2
AGAAAGCATACTCACGCAAGTGGGATGAAGATGAGTAATTCACCTGTTAACCTTCACGGCAAGACTTCACTGCTTCCTCGCGGAGAATACACATCTTTAATTACAGATTTGGAGTATACGTCCAGCCAGACGGGCAGAGATTCACCATTTTCATTGGGCTGTTGTAATTGTTGGAATTGAACTGTATGTTCATCCCTCTCTAAGCTGCAACCCGTAACGGTTGTACTGAGAATCACAAGCCCAGCAAAGAGAAAGAAGCATTTGGCGAATGTATGTTTATTGGATTTTGACCGTTTTGTTATGTTTCTCATAGGGAATTCACCTCGTTGTAGAAATGGTAATCTTTCCTTTATTGTGCACCATTTCGGGTGAATTATAACCAAATAAATCATTGACAATGAACACGGTTACTTGATATGATACTGTTACTTGATT
>NZ_VIRG01000060.1 GCF_008107695.1 Stappia sp. BW2
GCCCCGCCCCGCCCTGCCGCGCGCTGAATGGTCCCTGCTCCCTTTATCGTCGCGTCTATTGCGCATCACCTGTGGGGCTTCGTTCAAAAAAGGTCGCATCCGTCTCAAGACATTCTCGAGGGTGTTGCATGCGTTTTGGAATATCTCAGGCGTCTTGGAGAGCCCAGAAACGGAAAGTCGTAGTACCCGCTTTCGCCTGCAGCCGTGCGTCGATGGCTCGTTCTCTAGGTTACCCTGCATCGCAGGCACCGGGTCGCGGAAGCGTTTTCTGCACGGGAAATATGGTCGGCCATGCGTCTGACCGTTCGCGCTACCCGCCGGCCATAAGCGAAGAAGAGCCGCGAGGCGTTTGCAGCGGATTGTCTGGATCCGTTGCTCGCACCCAATGGCGGATCGGACTATGCCGGAACAGGGTTGGTGGACTTTGGGTGCAGGAATTTGCCGTTCGGCGGCTTTAGCCTCTGATGTCTTTCGGTGTTTTGAACTATCAGGCATGCGGGGTGTTCAAATCACTGGAGAATGTGTGTTGTCACTGGGTTCGGGTGATCAGGAAAGCCGACCCGGGACAGCTGTCAGTTTGCAGCCAGGGTGCACCAAGGGCGAAGAGACGGCCGGCGTCAAATCGGGACTTCTAATCAGTCGCGGCACCGTGGCAATCAAGGGCCAATGAGGAGCGTCCTGATGGGCAATGGCGCCGTGCTCCGCACTATCGACCAAGGGGGAACTTCAAAAGTGCGCCCTCGCCTCCCAATCGATCATAGCCATCGTCAAGATATGGCGTGGGCTACGATGTCTTGAACCGAAAGAATTCGCCGCCCGGTGTCTGTGCTTTGGCCTTTTCATCAAGGCAGTTAACCCTGATGCCGCTATTCGTGACGCCGTGTAGCAGCCCAGCCATTGCCCCCCTCGCCCACGCGCCAAGCAACTCTTACGATGCTGGCAGTCGCAAAAATTGCTTTGCCAGATTGCGAGGGCGAGGCTAGCCATCACGGCTTGGACCTTATGAGCAAATGGCGATGCAATGATCCATGCCTGGCTCGCACCCTGTTATGCTCTGCGCGCCGCCTTAGCGTCGAGGGACATTTGATCACGGAGGCGAAACTGGCGAGGTTTGTTTCTTGAGGCTGTATTGAGCGTACCTGTGTAGGTTCAGGCGGCTACCATGCGTGTGGTGAATACATCAGCTTCCTGCTTTGGGTACTCGGTTTGGCGGTGCTCCTGTGGTCGTTCCGACGGCGAGAAGATGGTGCGCGCAAAGCGAGTAATCGAACGTAGGCATGGTGCACTAGTTTCCAATCAGCGACGTCGCAAATCGCGGTTGGCGGCTCAAGGGTTCCCGGTAGATTGGAAGTCCAATCAGAGCGGTTGTCTGCAATCTTTTTCCACCCCTGTTCTTCGTTCGCGAGGGGTGACGGTCTGGTTTCATGAATGGTCGCCGACTAACTGGAAGCTATTCTGAAGGGAGCATCGACTTTCTCTCAGATGCCCCCGGGCTCGTTACGCCCCTACCCTTCTTCGTTAGAGCGACGATGTCATTGCCTTTATTTTTATAGGTGTCTTTTTGCCTTCTTGGGGCTTCCTACCCATCAGAACTGGTGCCATGTGGCCCAATAGCTCTGCTCTGATTACTGCATAATTTCGCCCAACTAGTGTCGCTGTCCGTTCCTGTTGTTGAGTGAGAAAGGGTGTTGCGACGTTGGTTTAGGCGTTAAATACCAGAGGTGAGTGAAACTATTCTGCCTACGTCACCAAGGCCACTAGACGAGCGTTATGAGGCCGAATCTCACTGTTTCGTCCTAGTTCAGCGGTTTGGGCATTTGTTTGAATAAGTCTTCTTCTAACGGCCATGCGGCGGAGAGGAGCAAATATAGCAATTGCTATATCGCGTAGACGAGCAAGCCGAACGGGTTGCCTACTCCGACCTCTAACGAGCGTCGTTCGCAGTTTATAGCAATTGCTATATTCGATACTCCAAGGACCAGATTTGGAAAAGACGGGTATTGCCGGTCGGGAACTGTCTAGTTGACATGGGGCTGGGCAAGCCATTTGACGTGAGCCAACGTTCCCAAGAGGTTCCTAGGAGAGGGCTGCGGAGCAGCGCAATTTGTCTCGCTTTTCGACATCCGGGGCTGATGTTCCGAGTGCGAATGCCAGGGCATGTTAGTCTAGACCATCAGTGAGTGGCGCGTGCGGGTCAGGCGAAGGCCTCAGGGGCGTTGCGTGTCGATTTGATGTTTTTCTGACTTAAGAAGCATCGGGCAAGGCGCAGACGATAGCGTGTAGGAAATATAGTTTTTTGGAGGGGCTGGCAGACGCTTTGAAGAGGCTTTAGCTCAACCTATCTTCTGTTCGCCTTCAAGGGTGTTCGTGTTGTCCCGAATGCGCTGCAGAGTTCGCGTAGAGGAGAGGTGGACGGTGAAGCAGAGGTGGAAGCGGTTCAGTCAGCGATCCCGATCGGACGGGGCAATAGCTTGGCCCGAAGTCGCAAGCAGATATCCGGTTTGATGCTATCGGCATCGCTTCTCTTCCAGCGCGAGGGGCTGTCTGCAGGATCCAGCTGAAGTTCCGTCTTTCGGGTTTTGCAAGACAACGAATGGTGTGTTGGTGGTGGTCCAGAACATATTCAGCGCAGTAGGGGAGGGGCGGTGTGTGGCGTGAGAAAGTGGGCCTGGAATCTGCGCACCCTTCTGCACATGCCCCGAGGTGCAATCCAGTTACAGGTCACTTGAACCCTTTGAGGTTAACTGCCGGCGGGCGGGGCTAGGCTCTCTGTGATGGTCATTGTGGCGGGCCATGCAATCTTGGTTTTGTGGCTGCTGTCGCGTAACACCTTCAGAACTTCTCTTGCAATTGTTTGGCCCAGCTCCTTCAGGTCGATGTCGTAAGCCGTTAGGGGCGGGTGCAGGAAGGGGAGAGGCTTGCTCCGTCGAAGAGCTGCAACCGAAAGGTCTTTGCCAGGCGATAGTCCTGCTTCCTGCAAAGCGGAGTAAACGCCAAAAGCCATAAGGTCGTAGTTGAGCAGCAGTGCAGTCGCGCGGTTTGGCATGTCAAGGAGTTGGCGTGTCACCTGATGGCCACCGGACTCGCTGACTTCGCATTCGAAAATGAGATCAGGGTCGAATTCCAATCCCGTTTCTGCAATGGCTTTTTTAAACGTTTGGCGCAGCAGGCTGGTGATGTGGGATAGGGCAGGGGGCACCGTAATCGCGATACGCTTGTGTCCGAGTTCCACCAGCTTGCGGATTGTCTGGCCGACGTAGCCTTCGAGATCAAGATCGATCCATGGATGTTGATCCGCCAAACTAGACCGGCCGAGTGTCAGGAACGGAAGTCGCGACTTGAGCAGAAACTCGATCCGCGGGTCGTTTTTCATGGTGGTCGTGACAACAATGGCGTCCGTAGTGCCACGTGCGATCACGCGTTTCAGAAACGCGGTCGGGTCGGTTGCGGAATGGCAGGGCAGGATGATGAGATCGTAGCCTTCCCTTTCGAGCTCTGCCAGCATGGCATCGATCGCCGGCATGAAGAAATTGTCGCCGCTCCACAGTTTCGTCTGACCGGTTTCGAGCATGAAACCGATGGTCTGCGTCGTTCCACGACGGAGGGAGCGCCCTGAGGCGTTTGCGCTGTATCCCAGTTCAACAGCGGCGTTGAGCACCCGCTCTCGGGTCTTGGCATTTACGTCCGGCTTGTCGTTCAGCGCTCGCGAAACGGTTCCAATCGAAATCCCAAGATGTTGCGCGAGGTCTTTTATGTTCAATGAAAAGGACTCCTGGAGCAAATGCCGAGACCGTTTGCGAAAAGATCTTGGTGAAAAGTTACTCTGCGACATTGCACCGTAAACGTTTATGGAATGCAAGCGACAAAAGCAAGGAAGTGCCGGTCGTCAAGGACCTAAAGCCACCTGGAGATCTGAAAAGGGGGAGGGGAGGGGGCGCCAACTGGCTTCAATCAAGCAGCAGGTCAGCCCTGCTGAACCTCAAAAAACAGACTGAGGTGGGAAAGTCTTTCCGTTTGAGGAAGCCTGCTTTCAAACCCTAAGTTTCGATCCACTCGCACAGAAAAGCAGTCTGCTGGTCACTACTTTCCGAGGTAATGCTCAGTGTGCCACATTCCCTTTATCGGGGTCACGTCCTGCTGGTTCTCTTGAAATTCGTGCCACCAGCGTGCGGCTTGCCAGATTGCTTCTGGACAACTGGCACGGCTCTCCAGGCCAGGTGTCAGATCGTAACCGTTGGCGGAGCACAGAGCCTCGATGAATGCGGCCGACGGAATTCCATAGCCGTCGAACAAAGGATTGGTTGCCCGGCCGACACCCCAGGCGTAGCCAAGCCAAAGCAGAAGCAATTCAACGCAGTCCAGGTCAACACGCTGCTTCTTGAACTGTAGAATGGTTTTCTTCATCTCGCTCAGTTTCACCGGAAGCTGCATGAGCGCTATGTTGGGGTACATGTTCTTGCTGGCGTAGTTGGAAAGGTGGGCCTCTTCGACAGCGTTGTCGGAGGGTGGGTAACCAAATCCCTCTGCCGGCTCCAGAGGGATTTCCCAGATCGCACCTTTCTTTGTCGGGCCGGATCCTTGAAGCAGCACGACATGTGACCAGTGGCTTGGACTCATGTCGTTTCTGAGGTGGCCCTGGGCGACGCGTGTATGAAAATAGGCCTTCTGTTTGCCGCCGATGAGGACCAGATAGGACAGGCCGCTTGCGCCCTCTCTGCTTGCCAAATCTTCAAGATTTCTATTGACCCACTTAACGTTGTCTTCGTTTCTATGTCTGACCGTCTGCACGAATTCCGGATTAAGGTCCTTGGCCGAAGAGGCAATGATGTTCAGCATCTGAAATCTCCCTGAGGCCGGTTATCTGAGAAGTCCAAGCGGGACCACTCTCGGATTGGCCGGGCGTTTGTGGATTTCGTAGTAGGTAACTTTGGCTTCGAGCGTATTTGCGGCTTTACGCAGGGCAAGCATGGCGAATTGATCGCCCTGGTGTTTGTAGAGGACTTCAGTTCGGAAGCGTTTGCCGAAGAGCTGCTGCGCAAAATACGGCTCCGCATCGGGCGCTTTTGAATGACGTGGCCAACGCGCTTCCTCACCTTTGAAGAACTTGCGAAACCCAGCGCCTATGTTCTTGAGCTGGTCGCTGCCGACGGTAGACACCAACGAGGAAGGCGAGCAGACGATTTCAATGAACCGGGTCCTTCCGGCTTCCTTGATCCTGGTAACGCGCCCCCAGTGTACATCCCCTGTCAGAAGCAATACGGGGCGGCCGGCGTCGGAAAGCCGCTGGAGTGCTGTAACGATACCTACATAGTCGCGGTAATTGGACAGCAGCCAGTCTGCAACGGCACCCTGAAATTGGCCAACCGGTTTGTCCAGGAGCGATTGACCCGTCACAACGGCGCCGATTTTCTTTTCGTCGATTAATCGGTCCACCCAATCGTTCAGCTGCTCAAGTCCGCTGGGAGCAAGAGTTGCGCTGCGGTCTTCTGCCCGGTGAGTGCGCTGATCAAGCACCATGATCGAGAGTGGATTGACATCAATTTCAATGTTGTCTCCGCGATTTGCGGGCGTTGCGCATTGGAAGGCGTCGAAGAGCTGGTCTGCGGCGCTCTTCCAGCGTTGCCTGGAACTCTTCTTCCAGGAGTTTTGAATGATTGGAGAGCGGTGCGGGAAATTGTTCCAATATTCGTGGTCATCTGCACAAAAGACTGCCGGAGCGGACTTCAACAGGGCATCAAGACCGAAATATGTGGTCCAGTTGGTTTTGTAATATCTTTCAAACCTGGCAGCCAATTTGGCTTCGTTGTCGGGGTAATTGTTGAGTGTTGGCAGGTCGAGATAGACCTGGTCGCCCATAAACAGGGAAAGATCCTGTCGTTCTGCTGTCGGAATGTTCAAATAGGTTTGCGTAACAAGTGCTTGATGGTTTTCGGCCTGGTGGAAGCAAGACACCAGAAGAATTCGAAACCAGGCATCGTGGGAAAGAGTTTCCGGGAAATGTCTGATCTTTAATTCAGTTGACTGGGTCGGTGTCGCAACTGAAACCCGATTGACGGGGCCGAATGAGCCTTCGACCGGGAACTCATAGACGCCGGTGAACGAGGCAGCGCCAAATCTGTGAGCAGGCGTAAGCGGGCGCAATGGGGTCGGCTCAACGGCTTGGTCGTTGAGTTTCCACTTCAGTTGCAAGGGAGGTGCTTCTTCTCCCGTATGATCAACGCACAACCATACGCGTATCTTGTTTTTCGGTGCGGTTCGCGTGAGCAGCGTCAGATTGGTCACGGCCAAAGACCTAACAATTGAAGGTCAGAGTTTAGTCAATTCAAGCCGCCACAATCAAGGGTTTAGTGAATTCAGCCGTACGTCATGTTCTGCGGAAGATGAGATCCGCGTCGGATTGGTGGGGTGTATGGTGCGCTGGGGCGCACTTTGCCAGCTGGGTTACCCGACGGCTATTCAGCAGTCTTTCGCCAGGCCTAGGAACCGTGTTTGGAGAGCAGGGGCATGAAGCAGGAAAAAAGTTCGGCCTGTGATGAAATATTGCATTTGCGGTAGAGTTGCTTGCGAATGACCTTAACCGTCTGGAAGCTGATCCCCAGCCTCAAGCCGATTGAAACCGAGGAATGGCCGCGCAGGATCAAAAGGGCCACCTCTGCCTGACGCGGGCTGAGCTTGACGTCCAGTTCCTGTTCACCTGCGGTGATCAATGTGCTGGTGAGATCGGCTTCGGAATACTCTCCACCCCCCTCAAGACCGGACCAGTGCTGCTCTATCAGGCTGCATACGATCGGCGCCAGCTGGCTCGCGAGAAGCAAGTCGCGGCTGGAATACTTGCGTGCCGATGAGGCGTCTCTTCCAAGGCAGACATGAACCGACACTCCGTCGGACGGGTAGGCGACGTAAGCTATTTCGTCGATAAGTGTCGTGCGCTGGTAATAAGCCGCGAAATACTCGTTTCGATGGAACTGGTCCGGTGCGATGTCCTTCAGTCGGTAAAGACCGCGCGGCTCTTTCTCCACGTGCAGGGCATGAAAGGGATCAAGCAGATAAATTCCGGATACATAGTCGGTGTCGAGCTTTTCATGAACACGTCTTTCAACCGATTGCGCAAAAAGCACTTTCGGTTGCCTGTCCTGGAAATAGGCGAGCATGGTGGTATTGTCGATTTGGTAGCATCGGCTAAGCCATTGAAAGAGCGTGTTTTCAAACGTGTTTCTGCCGATTGAAGCGATGGCGTCGCCAAGAAGTTTCTCTGCTGAATTGGGAAGACGCACCGCATACCTCTTTGGGGGTATATACCCCCGAATTTTATATTTTTACGATCAAATTCATAAATTGAGGGGTATCACCAAGAGGTGCGTATGACTAGTCCCGGGATTGCAGTCTCAGTCGAACAAGTCGTCAAACGCTACGGAAGCGTGACAGCCCTTCACGGTGTTTCACTGGATATCCGGGAAAACGAATTCTTCACTCTTCTGGGGCCGTCAGGCTGCGGCAAGACAACCTTGCTGCGCGCGATAGCCGGATTTGAAGACGTCACGGAAGGCCATATCCGGCTGAAGGGCAAGGATCTGGTTGATCAGCCACCGTTCAAGCGGCCGGTCAACACCGTATTCCAGCAATATGCGTTGTTCCCGCACATGAGTGTGACCGACAACGTCATGTTCGGGCTGTTGCGCAAGGGCTGGAGCCGGCAAGAGGCGGAACGCCGCGTGCGGGACGTTCTGGAGCTGGTTCAACTGTCGGACTTTGCCGCTCGAAAACCGGGCCAGCTTTCCGGCGGTCAGCAGCAGCGTGTTGCGCTTGCCCGGGCGCTTGCCCCAAGACCGGAAGTCCTGCTTCTCGACGAGCCGCTCTCCGCCCTGGATCTGAAACTGCGTCAGGCCGTGCGCATGGAGCTCAAGGCCATTCAGCGGGAAACCGGTATTGCCTTCATCTTCGTGACCCACGACCAGGAAGAAGCGCTGACCATGTCGGACAGGATCGCCGTGATGTCGTCAGGTCGCGTGCAGCAAGTGGGCCCACCACGGGAAATCTACGAAGCGCCGGTCAACCGTTTTGTCGCGGACTTCATCGGTGAGACGAACCTGCTGGATGTCGAGGTCGAGTCCGTCAATGACGGCATGGCCAAGGTCCTGTTGCCTGGAAACCGACGCTTCGAATGCCCGGCAGCAGCTGTCGAAGCACGGGGGGCAGGGCACTTGTCCGTGCGGCCGGAGCGTATTTCCATTTGTGCAGAGGCCGCCGGAGACCTGATCGCAACGGTCACGGGGCACACCTATCTCGGCACTGACAATCAGCTGCACGTGAAACTGGTCGACGGCGAAGTGATGAGTATCCGTCTGCAGAACACGGAAAGCACACTTCTCCCGAAAACCGGCGATGTGATCGGCCTCGAACTGGAAGCAGGCGCTGCGCGTCTGCTGGCAGACTGATGGCGGCCGGAGCGCCCGTCGGCGCAGGCGGAACGTCCAATATCTACAAGGGTAGCGGCTGGAAACTGCTATTCCCCTCCTGGGTCATCATTGGCATCTTTCTGCTCGCACCTGTTCTGATGATGGCTGTCTATTCCTTCCTGACGAAGGAGTTTCGGGGCGGCGTGATCTGGGAGTTTTCGCTCAACGCCTACGATCAGTTCTTTTTCGATCGCGGCCTCTTCGGCGATGAGCCTCCCACGCTGGAATGGACCTATATCGGCATCTTCTGGCGATCCATCTGGCAGGCGGGACTTGCCACCATCACCTGCCTGTTGATCGGGTTCCCGACAGCCTGGTTCATTGCCACGAGAAAACCTGAATCCCGTTCGATCTGGCTGTTTCTCGTCACCATTCCCTACTGGGTGAACCTGCTGATCCGGACAGTCTCGATGAAGTTTCTGATCCGCGACACCGGCCCGCTGAACGAGTTCCTGCTGTCGCTCCACGTGATCAATGAGCCACTCGGCCTTATCAATACGAACTTCGCGGTGCAGCTCGGCCTGTTTTATTCCTACCTTCCCTTCATGGTGCTTCCGATCTATGCGGCGGTGGAGCGCTACGACTTTTCCCTGTCCGAGGCAGCGGCAGACCTCTACGCGAGCACCTGGACCATCCTTTGGCTGGTGATCCTGCCGGTCGTCAGGCCAGGCATCATCGCGGGCTGCATCCTGGTTTTTGTTCCCTCCCTCGGGGCCTTTCTGGCGCCGGATCTGCTGGGCGGTGCAAAAACCTTCATGATCGGGTCGCTGATCGAGGAACAGTTCAAGGGCAACGCCGGAAACTGGCCCTTCGGGGCCGCCGCCTCGATGATCCTGCTGACCATCGTGATGTGCGTTCTGCTGGTCTATGCCCGCAACCAGAACAAGGCGGAGGCGCGCTGATGGCTGCTTCGACAAATCTGCGCCGCTTCCCCGGCTTTCTCACGGTCACGATTATCTGCCTTTTCGTGCTTTATGCCCCTCTGATCGTCGTCGCTGTCTATTCCTTCAACGCGTCGACCTCGATCACCAATTGGGGCGGCATTTCCCTGGCCTGGTATGTGGATGTGTTCACCGGGCCGGAAGCACCAAAGTTCCAGCAGGCTGCGCTCAATTCCATAATCATCGCGGTTTGTGCCTCCATCGTTGCAACCATTGTTGCTACCCTCGCGGCCGTGGCGATGACCCGTGCCGGCCGTTTCCGGGGTAAGACCCTGTCCTTCGCGCTGATCAATCTGCCGCTGATGGTGCCGGAAGTGGTAACCGCCGTGGCAAGCCTGGTGTTTTTCTCCGCAATCGGATTCACCACCGGTCTGACGACCATCCTTATCGCGCACACCGTCTTCTGCATTCCATTTGCCTACCTGCCCATTTCGGCACGGATGCAATCGATTCCGGACATGTACGAGCAAGCCGCCATGGACCTTTACGCCACGCCGCGCGAAGCGTTCAAACTGGTGCTGCTTCCGCTGATGACGCCTGGCGTTCTCTCCGGCTTCCTGCTCGCCTTCATTATTTCGCTCGACGACTTCCTGATTACGAACTTCGTCAAGGGCGCAGGTATCGAGACCCTGCCGACAGCCATCTTCGGTTCCGTCAAGCAGGGCATCAAACCAAACATAATGGCCATTTCCACCCTGATGCTCGTCGTATCGGTGGTCTTCGTTTCCCTGTCCTGGCTGATTGGCCGGATGGGGCAAGAAAAAACATAAGCAGCTGAAACAGCAACCAACCAGACAGAGTGGAGATATTCATGAGGAAACTACTCGCATCAACCGCCGTGGCCCTGTTGGCCCTTACCGCCGGGGCCCACGCCGAAGGCAAGCTCTCGATCTATCACTGGTTCGAGTACATTCCGCAGGAACTGCTCGACAAGTTTGCCGAGGAATATGACGTCGAAGTCACCATGGACACGTTCGACAGCAACGAAGCCCTGCTCGCCTCGCTGAAGGCAGGCAAGCTGGGTAGCTACGACGTGGCCGTGCCCGGCGACTACATGGTCAAGATCATGCGCGACGAAGGCATGCTGGACACGTTTGAAGCGTCCGAGCTGCCCAACTTCGGCAACATCGAAGACAAATGGGTGGACGTCGAGTTCGATCCGGGCCGCAAGAGTTCAATTCCCTATCAGTGGGGGTCAACCTCGTTCTCGGTGAACAAGGATGTCTACAAGGGCAAACTCGACAGCCTTTCCTTGATCTTTGATGCGCCGGCAGAGCTGAAGGGCAAGATCAATGTGCTGGACACCGCGGGTGAAACGCTGACCCTGGCGTCGCTTTACCTCGGCATTCCGCAGTGCACGTCCGACCGGTCCCAGCTCAAGGAACTCAACGCTCTGGTTCAGAAAGCCAAGGGCGACTGGGCTTCTTTCGGCTCTGACGTTGCCAAGGATGTTCTGGTTTCCGGCGATGCCGCTGCCGGCATGATCTGGTCGGGCTTTTCCGCCAAAGCGCGCGCGGAAGGCGCCAACATCGAATATGTCTTCCCCAAGGAAGGCATGATCGTGTGGATGGACAACGTCGTACTTCTGAAGGACGCCCCCAACCGTGAAAACGCGCTGAAGTTCATGAACTTCCTGCTGGATCCGGAAAACGCCGCCGCTGTCACCAACTACGCGCAGTACACCGCGGGCGTGAAGGGTGTTGGCGAATTCCTCAAGCCGGAAGTTGCCAACTCACCTGAATCCAATCCGCCGGCAGACCAGAAGGGCGTCTTCGTCCAGGCCTGTCCGGAAGACGTTCAGGTTCTCTATGACGCCATCTGGACCAACCTGAAAAAGTAGAAACAAGGTATCGGAAGATCATGAAACTGGCGCTTTATCAGGGACCTGCCACCTGTGGGGACATCGAGGCGGGGTTCAACCGGCTCGAAACCCAGCTGACGGCAGCCGCCATGGCAGGCGCCAGTATGGTCGTCTTTCCCGAGCTTTTTCTACCCGGGTATAACCGCCCCGATCTGCACAAATCCCTCGCCCAGCCTCTGGGCGGGGAATGGTGCGGGCGGTTGTCGAAACTGGCTGAGAAAACCGGTTGCGGTCTGACAGTCGGTTGGAGCGAACGCTGCGATGAGGCTGTCTATAACGCCGCAACCGCCTTCGGCCCCAGCGGCGAACGGCTTGGTCATTATCGAAAGATCCAGCTTTTCGGCGAGATGGAAAAAGCCAGTTTCAACTTCGGCACACATTACACGGTGTTCGAGTTCTGTGGCCGCAAGACAGCAATTCTCATCTGCTACGACGTGGAGTTTCCGCAGCATTGCCGGCAACTGGCAGATCAGGGCGTTACCCTGGTGCTGGTGCCGACCGCCAACCCGCAGCGTTTCGAGCATGTCTCCCACACACTCGTGCCAGCGCGAGCGGCTGAAACCGGGCTGACCATCGCCTACGCCAATTTCTTCGGTGCCGATGGGGATCTCACCTTTGGCGGCAACTCCTTGATTGCCGGTCCCGATGCGCAGCTTCTGGCAAGCGCTGGGGTCGGAGAAACACTTCTGGTCGCGGACCTCGCACCAGTATCAGACATCCCGCGGGACCTTCTGTCCCGGCAAGACCTGGATTATCGGGAGGGAAATTTCCAATGAACATCAAAACGGATATCAACACAGATGCGGTTTTGACCGCAGACACCCACCTGATTCAGTCCTTTGCCGACTTGAACCTGCTCAAACAGGATGGTGCCCGTACAGTGATCGTCGGTGCCGAAGGTGCCATGGTGCGTGACAGCGAAGGCAACGAGCTTATCGATGGTATCGGTGGGCTGTGGTGTTCCAACGTCGGTCACGGACGACGGGAAATCATCGACGCCATTACGAAGCAGTTGGGTGAACTGGACTTTTATTCGACGTTTTACAACTTCACCCACCCGACTGCCGCGGCGCTTGCGGAAAAACTCGCCCAACTGGCACCTGGCCAGCTCAACAAGGTCTATTTCGGCAATTCGGGGTCCGTCGCAAATGACAGCGCCGTACGCATCCTGCACCACTACAACAATCGTCTGGGGCGTCCGAAAAAGAAAAAGATCCTGAGCCGCATCGGGGCCTATCACGGCTCGACGCATCTTGCGATCGCGATGACGACACCAGCCTATTCCGAGGGATGGGATCACGTAGAGGGCCTCGTTCACCACCTCAAAAGCCCGCATTACTGGCGTGAAGGCAACGGTATGACCGAAGCCGAATTCTGCGATGCGCTTGTCGAGGACCTGAAGGACACCATTGAGCGTCTGGGTGCGGAAAACATTGCTGCCTTTGTTGCCGAGCCTATCCAGGGCGCTGGCGGCGTCGTCGTGCCGCCTGCGGGTTATCATGCGCGAATGGCGAAGGTCTGCGCGGACTATGACATCAAGTACATCGCGGACGAAGTGGTGACCGCCTTTGGCCGCCTTGGCCATTTCTTCGCATCGCAGGATGTTTTCGGCCACGAACCGGACATCATCAACACGGCAAAGGGACTGACCTCCGGCTATCAGCCACTGTCGGCCACCATTGTCTCCGACGAAATCCATGAGGTCATTTCACGTCCGGGGGGCATGTTCCTCCATGGCATGACGTATTCCGGTCATCCGGCCGCAGCCGCTGCGGGCCTTGCCAATATCGCGCTGATGGAAAAGGAACAGATCCCGGAGAAGGCACGCACGACCGGCAAGCTGTTCGAGAACACCCTGCGCGGCCTCGCGGATCTCGATATCGTTGGCGAAGTCCGGGGTAGCCACTTCATGATGGGTCTGGAGTTCGTCAGGGACAAGGAGACCAAGGAGGGGTTCACTCCGGAGGATGCCATCGGGCTGAAACTCGCCCGTGCCGCCCAGAAACGCGGCCTGATAGCCCGCCCGCTCGGCAATATTCTGATCCTCTCGCCGACACTCATTCTGACCGAAGGGCAAATCGGCCAGATTGGCGACATCTTGCGTGAAAGTATTGAAGACGTAAGTCGAAACTTGTGACACCTTCGCGCCGGGGCACCCTGAACATGGGTGCCCCGCATCGTTCAAAGTAGGATTGTCTGCAAGTTTCGCCTCATGTCCAACGCCTACGCATTGCTTGAAAAACTCATCGCCTTTCCAACCGTGAGCCGGGATGGAAATATCGACCTGATCAGATGGGTGCACGAGCTGCTCAGCCAGGCCGGGATCAGGTCCAGGCTTTTGCCTTCGGAAAGCGGCGACCGAGCCAACCTGTTTGCGACCGTCGGCCCGGAGGGGCCCGGCGGAGTCGTGCTTTCGGGTCACACCGATGTCGTGCCCGTGGAGGGCCAAAGCTGGACCAGTGATGCCTTTTGCCTGCAGGAACGGGACGGCCTTCTTTATGGCCGCGGCACTGCCGACATGAAGGGCTTTGTTGCCTGTGCCATCGAGGCCGTTCTCGGGACGGTTCACAAACCGCTCCACACCCCGGTGCACCTTGCTTTGTCCTATGATGAGGAAATCGGCTGCGTCGGCGTGCGGCCCATGCTGGAGGATCTGGCAAAAGCCGGGCTGAAACCTGACTGGGTAATGATCGGCGAGCCGACCTCGATGCGAGTTGCGACTGGCCATAAAGGCAAACTGGCTGCGCGTGCGACCTGCTGCGGACACACCGTTCATTCGGCCCTGGCGCCCACTGGGCTGAACGCGCTTCACATGGCTGCGGATTTCCTGTCGGAGATCCGGACCCTTCAGGAAGAGACCCAGGAAAAAGGGGCGCGGGATCAGGCCTTCGACATACCTTACACCACCTTGCATGCGGGCATCCTGAAGGGGGGCACGGCTTTGAACATCGTGCCGGATACCTGTGTGCTCGATTTTGAAATTCGCAATGTTGCTGAAGAAGATGCGGAGACCTTTCTGGATCGATTGCTTGAAAAGGCCGCTCATCAGGAACGTGGCCTGAAACAGCGGTTCCCTGAAGCCCGGATCCGGATAGACGTTCTGAACACCTATCCGGGGCTGGAAACCAAAAGCGACAGTCCGCAGGTTTCCGGCGCGCGTGCACTTTCCGGAAGCAACGCCCCCTTGAAGGTTGCTTTCGGCACGGAAGGCGGGCTGTTCCAGCAGCATTTCGGCGTGCCTGTGGTCGTTTGCGGACCAGGATCAATGGACCAGGGGCACAAGGCCGACGAATTTATTGCCCGAGACCAGATGGAGCGCTGCCGGCAGATGCTGGCGCGGCTGGTGGAGACACAAGCCGGGTGACCGGCCACGACCGCATGAAAAACTAATCCTGAGAGGACCTGACCAAAGATGACGATCGAGAAGGTGGATGCGCTGGTGGTAGGCGGTGGACAGGCGGGCATCGCGATGAGTGAGCATCTCGGCCTTGCCGGCCTGTCCCATCTTGTGCTGGAGAAAAAGCGGATAGCCGAACGCTGGCGGTCCGAACGCTGGGATTCTCTGGTCGCCAACGGCCCTGCCTGGCACGACCGCTTTCCAGGCCTCACCTTCGACGGCGACCCGGACGCTTTTGTCCCCAAAGAAGCCGTGGCAGACTATTTCGAGGCTTACGTGAGGAAGATCAACGCGCCGGTCAGAACCGGTGTCGAAGTGACAAGTGTAACCCCTCTCGAACGCCGTCACGGTTTCCGCGCTGAAACCTCGGAAGGCGTCATAGAGGCTGACACGGTGATCGCGGCAACCGGTGCTTTCCAGGTCCCGGTCTTCCCCAAACTGATCCCCGACATGCCAGGGCTTACGCAGATCCACTCTACGGCCTACCGCAATCCAGAACAGTTGGCAGACGGGGCGGTGCTCGTTGTCGGAGCAGGGTCCTCCGGCGTGCAGATTGCGGAAGAACTGATGAACTCCGGCCGCAAAACCTATCTTTCCGTCGGGTCCCACAATCGGCCCCCACGTTCCTATCGCGGCCGGGATTTCTGCTGGTGGCTTGGTGTTCTGAACAAATGGGATGCCGAGTTCGTTCCCGGATCCGAACACGTCACCATAGCCGTTTCCGGTGCCAACGGCGGACATACGATCGACTTCCGCAAGCTCGCGGATCGCGGCATGACGCTGCTTGGTATGACCGGTGCCTGCGAGAACGGTGTATTGACCTTTTCCGACGACCTTGCTGAAAACATCAACGCAGGTGATGAGAACTACCTGTCGTTGCTGGAGGAAGCCGATGCCTATGTCGACGCCTACGGTCTCGATTTGCCGCCTGAGCCGGAAGCCAAAATTATCGGTCCTGATCCTGAGTGCGTGTCACACCCTCTTCTTGAACTGAATCTGAAAGAGGCTGGCATCACCACCGTTATCTGGGCGACCGGGTTTGTCCGGGACTACGGTTGGCTGAAAGTGGATGCCTTCGATGAAACCGGTGCACCGGTCCATCAGCGTGGCGTCTCCACCGTTCCCGGCGTCTATTTTCTGGGCCTGCCGTGGCAGACACGGCGCGGCTCATCCTTTATCTGGGGTGTCTGGTATGACGCCAAATACTTGACCGATCATATTGTCAAACAGCGAAACTACCGGTTTTTCGAACCTGCAGCCCAATAGCTTTTTCCATCTCTTCGAACATGGAGCCCGCAATGGCCCACACCCGCATCCGCAAATTTAATACCAAGGACACATACCCGGAACAGAACCTGGACAACGACCTGTGTCAGGTCGTTGTGGCCAGGGGCACCATGGTGTTCGTCCGTGGACAGATCGGTCAGGACCTCGACACCTCCAAGAATGTTGGCGTCGGTGACGTGAAAGCCCAGACAGAACAGGCAATGGCCAACATCAAGATGCTTCTCGAGGAAGCCGGGTCCGAGTTGGATCACATCACCAAGATCACCATCTACCTCATCGATCCGCGGTATCGCGAGGACGTCTATCGCATCGTCGGCAAGTGGTTGAAAGGTGTCTTTCCGGTCTCCACCGGCATTGTGGTGTCAGCCCTTGCCCGTCCCGAATGGCTGGTCGAAATCGACGCCACCGCCGTTATTCCAGACGCCTGATCCAGCCGACTTGATCGAGGACACAAGATGACCTTTTCCATTGCCGCCCGCTGCCCCGAGACGGGGACGATGGGCATCGCCATTTCCTCGTCGTCACCGGCAGTAGCCGCGCGCTGCGCCCATGCACGTGCCAAAGTCGGCGTCGTGGCCAGCCAGAACATCACCGATCCGTCTCTTGGAAGCCGGGGGCTGGACCTGCTTGAGCAGGGTTTCGGCGCTGAAGCGGCACTTGCCGCGCTGCTCAAGGACTACCCGACTGCCGACTGGCGCCAGATCACCATTCTCGACAGCACGGGCAAAGCCGCGGTTCACTCCGGGCGGGAGACCCTTGGTGTGAATGCCACCGCGACCGGGCGAGACTGTGTTGCTGCCGGGAACCTTCTTGCAAACACCGGCGTTCCGGCAGCGATGGTTGAAGGCTTCGAGGGGGCCACGGGCGATCTGGGGGACCAGCTGATTGCTGCCATGGAGGCAGGAACAAGGGCTGGAGGCGAGGCGGGACCGGTTCATTCCGCCGGTCTCTACATGGTTCGCGATGTGAGCTGGCCAATCGCCGACTTGCGCGTTGACTGGATCGAAGAAGATCCCATTCAGGCCCTCGGAAACCTCTGGCGTCTCTACAAGCCGCAACTTGAGGACTATGTGACACGCGCGCTCGATCCGACCGCTGCGCCCAGTTACGGTGTTCCGGGGGACGAGTAACATAGGACCTTCAGAGGGGAGGGGAGGCTTTCCCGGTGGCGGTTCCGTTGGCGAGCTTCGACGTCTTGAAGCTGCAACGGCCGCTCTTGTAAGCGTCGCGGCTGGCTTGATCGTCCAACCGCGCTAAGATACTCAGCGCAGGAAGCCCGTTCTGTCTGTGAGGACACCATCAACCGTTTTCCGTCGATCCAGGCCCTCAGGGCAATAGAGAGCGTGGCGCGCAATGGTGCGCTATGGCGTGCCGCCGCGGAGCTGAATGTCACCCGCAGCGCGATCAGCCATCAGCTGCGTCTTCTGGAGCGTGATCTTGGCTTCAAGATCATCGTGCGCAACGGCAACCAGACCGAGATCACACCGCGCGCCATGGCCTATGCCGAGGAGGTGCGCCGCGCTCTCAGCATGATTGCCACATCGACGGCTCGTGCCTCGGAAAACGGGCTGACAGGGCGATTGACGATCAGCGCGCCACCCGGCTTCGTCGCGGCCTGGCTATGTCTGCACATAGGGGACTTTCTGGCACAGAACCCGGAAGTGATCGCGAATGTCATCAGTTCGCAGAACCACGCCAGCACTGCCAATCCCGAGGTCGATACCTTCATCACCTTCGGAAAAGAGGCGCGCGCCAATGTCCTGATCGAGCCGATGATGTCGGTCGATTTTACACCGCTATGCAGCCCGGCCTATCTCAGCCGGTTCAACACCTTCAACGACCTCGGCATTTTGAAGAACGCGACCTTGCTGCATATGCTCGATTTCTCAGACTGGGAAGACTGGATGCAATTGTCCGGCCTGCCGGCAAAAGATGCGCATCGCGGCATTTGCTACTCGGACATGAATATCGTCCTCACAGCCATTCTTGCGGGTGAGGGTATCGCAATCGGTGACACGGTCTTGTGGCACAAGGAATTGCAGGAAGGCAGACTCATGCGCCCGTTTGCCCAGTCGCTGCACACTGACACGGGTTACTTCATTTGTACGCCGGAAGAGAATTTTGAAAACCCGATTGTTGTCGAATTTCATAAGTGGTTGAAGACGCGTCTGGAAATTAGCCGGTTTCGCCCCAAGAGCGAGGCGTGACAAATTTTGTTTGTCGGCACTCCCAATAAGTTTCATTTGCGGCGGACCACATCTCCTTTCTAACTTCGTGTCGAGAGTTACACGATTGGAAAGGCGCAGCGAATTTGGCAAGCACCGCGCGGACCAAAGCAGGTTTGGTCGCCAAGACGCCCAGTGCGTTCAGTGCGCCAGACAAGATGTCTCTGAACATGGCCGAAGCTGAGTTTGCTGTGCTGCTGCGTCTGTCACGGCAATGCGCTGTTTCCCCACTTCACGGTCCCGCCAGAACGCCGCTTTTCCGCTCAAGGTGTTGACGCGCCGGGTGCGCTGGGCCGGTTGACCTGCTTTTGAACCGGCTGCGCGGCCCCTGTGCTGTCACGCTCGCCAAAAAATTCAAGACTGAACCAAAAAGGGTGCCCGATGCATTTTGGTCTGACCGAAGAACAGGAGATGATCGTCTCCACCGTTCGCAGTTTCGTGGAAAAAGAGATTTATCCGCACGAAGCTGAAGTGGAGCGCACCGGTGAAGTGCCGGCTGAGATCGCTCAGGAAATCAAGCAGAAGGTCATCGACCTGGGCTTCTATGCGTCGAACTTTCCTGAAAGTGTCGGCGGCCCTGGCCTGAGCCATCTTGAGTTTGCGCTGGTCGAGCGAGAGCTGGGCCGTGGCTCCATGGCACTCACCCACTTCTTTGGCCGCCCGCAGAACATCCTGATGGCCTGCAAGGGCGATCAGGTCGAGCGCTATCTGATGCCGGCGGTTCGCGGGGAAAAGATGGATGCGCTTGCCATGACCGAACCGGATGCGGGATCGGACGTGCGCGGCATGAAATGCATGGCCGTGCGTGATGGCGGCGACTGGGTCGTCAACGGCTCGAAGCACTTCATTTCCGGCGCGGAACATGCGGATTTCGTCATCGTCTTCGTGGCGACCGGTGTTGATGAAACACCGCGCGGTCCGAAAAAGCGGATCACCTGCTTCCTCGTTGATCGAGGGACACCGGGCTTCGAAATCGCGAGGGGCTACAATTCGGTCTCGCACCGCGGCTACAAGAATTCCGTCCTCTACTTCAACAACTGCCGTCTGTCGGATGCACAGGTGCTTGGCGAAGTTGATGGCGGCTTCGACGTGATGAACGAATGGCTCTATGCCACGCGCATCACCGTCGCGACAAATTCCGTGGGCCGTGCACGCCGGGTATTCGAGCATGCCTTGAACTACGCGGCAGAGCGTCAGCAGTTCGGACAGCCCATCGGCAAGTTCCAGGGGGTCAGCTTCCAGATTGCCGACATGATTACCGAAATTGATGCCGCCGACCTTCTCACGCTCTCGGCCGCATGGCGTCTCGACCAGGGGCTGCCTGCCAACCGTGAGATCGCGTCCGCCAAGGTCTATGCTTCGGAAATGCTGGCGCGCGTAACCGATGCTGCCCTGCAGATTCATGGGGGCATGGGGCTCATGGATGAGCTGCCCATCGAACGGTTCTGGCGCGATGCCCGTGTCGAACGCATTTGGGACGGCACATCGGAAATCCAGCGCCACATCATCAGCCGGGAGCTCTTCCGGCCGCTGGGGGCCTGATTTATGGCGAGTTTCCGCCGCTTCTTTTCTCCCAAAGCCATCGTCGTGATCGGTGGCGGAACGTGGTGTGAGAGCGTCGTGCGGCAGTGCCGTGCGACCGGTTTCGCCGGAGAGATCTGGCCAGTGCACCCGAAAAAGCCCGCTGTCGGGGGCCTGCCGGCCTATCCGGATCTGGCTTCGCTTCCCGGTGTCCCGGATGCCGCCTTTATCGGGGTCAACCGAGAACTGACAGTCCACGTGGCCGCAGAACTCGCCGCCCTTGGCTGTGGCGGCGCGGTCTGTTTTGCGGCAGGCTTCAGCGAAGCTGTATCCGAGTTGTCCGACGGCGGCGAGTTGCAGGCCCGTCTTGTCGAAGCCGCGGGCGACATGCTTGTGCTCGGCCCGAATTGCTACGGCATGGTCAATGCCCTTGACGGTGTGTCCCTGTGGCCCGACCGCCATGGGCTCGATCCGGTGGAGACCGGCGTGGCCGTGATCGGCCAATCCTCGAACGTCCTGATCAATCTGACCATGCAGCGCCGCGGCCTGCCTCTTGCCGCAGTGCTTGCGGCAGGCAATCAGGCGCAATTGTCAATTGGTCACCTTGGAAGCGCGCTGCTGGAAGATCCGCGTATCACCGCGCTGGGGCTTCATATCGAAGGTATCAGCGATCTTGCGGCTTTCGAGGCACTTGCTGCCCGGGCGGCGGAGCTGCGAAAGCCAATCGTTGCCTTGCGGGTGGGGTCCTCCGAACAGGCGCAGGCGGCAGCGGTCTCACACACGGCTTCTCTGACCGGCAGCAATGCCGGCGCGGTGGCGCTTCTCAAGCGGCTGGGTATTGCCCAGGTGGATACGCCAACGGAACTGATCGAGACGCTGAAGCTCTTGCACGTCACCGGAGGGCTGAGGTCCAGCCGGATTGCGTCTGCCTCCTGTTCCGGCGGCGAAGCGTCCCTGATGGCGGATATGGGAGAAATCGCCGGCGTTTCCTTTCCCGCCCTGACCGAAGACCAGAGGTCCGGCCTCAGAGCGGCGCTCGGCCCCAAGGTCGCCCTGGCGAACCCTTTGGATTACAACACCTATATCTGGGGCGACGAGGACGCGTTGGCGGCGACTTTCATCGCCCTTTGCAGCGCTGACATGGGCCTTGGGTGCGTGGTTCTGGATTATCCGCGCGATGATCGCTTCGAGGCGCCGGACTACGATCAGGTGCTGCGGGCGGTTGCCCGCACCCGTGAAGTCACCGGCACACCCATGGCCTTGATCTCACTGCTGTCCGAAGGCTTGCCTGAACCCATCGCCCGCCGGGCCATCGGGCTTGGCATCACACCGCTCTGCGGCATGGGAGACGCACTCAGAGCCATTCGTGCGGCTGCTCAGGCCAGCCTTGCCGGAAACGCGAACACCCGCCCCCCGCAGGTGATACAGCCCCGAAGCGGGCAGGGCGACGCGCGCGTTTACTCCGAGGCGGAAGCCAAGGAGCTTCTGTCCGGGTTCGGGGTTCGCGTGCCCCGGTCCACCCGTGCAGATGGGCCTGAACAAGCTGGCGAGAGTGCTGCGCGGATCGGCTTTCCGGTTGTGCTGAAAGGCGAGGGCATCGCTCACAAGACCGAAGCCGGTGCCGTTGTCCTGAACCTGTCCGGCGCCGGAGCCGTGACCAAGGCCGCGGCTGCAATGCCTGCGGCGCGTTTTCTGGTCGAGGAGATGATCACCGGCTCTCTGGCCGAGCTGATTGTCGGGGTGACCCGCGATCCGGCTCATGGTTTCGTGCTGACCCTGGGACTTGGCGGCATATTGACAGAACTGATCCGGGACACGGTCTCGGTTCTCGTGCCGTCCTCCCGGGAAGAGGTGCATGAAGCACTCCTCAGCCTCAGGACAAGTGCCTTGTTGAGCGGTTATCGTGGCCGACCGGCGGCCGATCTGGACGCCGTCCTGGATACAGTCATGGCCCTGCAGGATCTGGTGCGCACGCACGCGGACGCCCTGCACGAAGTCGAAATCAACCCGCTGATCTGCCGCGCCACCGGCGCCATCGCAGCAGATGCGCTCATCAGAATGGATGAACGAGCATGACTTTTGAAAACGTATTGACCGAGCGCCGTGGAGCGGTGCTGGAAGTCACTCTGAACCGCCCCAAGGCCAATGCCATCGACATGGCCACAAGCCAGGAGCTGGGCGAAATCTTTACCCGGTTTCGGGATGACCCCGAACTGCGGGTGGCCATCATCACCGGGCAGGGCGAAAAGTTCTTCTGCCCCGGCTGGGATCTCAAGGCCGCGGCTGACGGCGAAGCGGCCGATGCGGACTATGGAAAAGGCGGCTTCGGCGGCTTGCAGGAACTGCGTGGTCTGAATAAGCCGGTGATTGCCGCCGTCAATGGCATCGCCTGCGGTGGCGGGCTGGAGCTGGCGATATCCGCCGACATCATCTTGGCGGCCGAACATGCCACCTTCGCCCTGCCGGAAATCCGCTCCGGCACCGTGGCGGATGCTGCAACGATCAAGCTGCCCAAGCGCATTCCGTATCACATCGCGATGGAGCTGTTGTTCACCGGTCGCTGGTTCGATGTGGAGGAAGCCAATCGCTGGGGCCTCGTCAACCGGATCGTTCCTTCCGCCGACCTGATGAACGAGGCGCGCAAGATGGCAGACGAGTTGGCCAAGGGACCGCCGCTGGTTTTTGCCGCCATCAAGGAAGTCGTCCGAGAGGCCGAGGATATGAAGTTCCAGGATGCGCTCAACCGGATCACCCGCAGCCAGTTTGAAACCGTCGAACGGCTTTATCGGTCCGAGGATCAGCAGGAAGGCGCCCGCGCCTTTGCCGAAAAACGCGATCCGGTCTGGAAGGGCCGGTAACACGACAAGACGACAAGAGGGAACCATGCCACTTCAGATGAACCGAAACGTCTTCATCACCGCAGCCGTAACCGGGGCAGGGGCCACGCAGGATAAGAGCCGCCTTGTGCCGCGCTCGCCGCAGGAAATTGCCGACGCTGCCATTGATGCGGCCAAGGCAGGGGCCGCGATCGTTCACTGTCATGTCCGTGACCCGGAGACCGGGGCGCCGTGCCGCGATCTCGGTTATTACCGGGAGGTGACGGACCGCATTCGTTCTTCCGAGGTCGATGTTGTGCTGAACCTGACCGCGGGCATCGGTGGCGACCTGACCTTCGGCGATCCGGAAGCGCCCATGGCACTGGATGACGCCAATACCGATATGGCCGGCGCCACAGAGCGTATGACTCATGTGCGCGAATGCCTGCCCGAGATTTGCACGCTCGATTGCGGCTCGATGAATTTCGGCGATGGCGACTACGTCATGACAAACACCACCAACATGCTGCGCGCCATGGGCACCATGATGACGCAACTTGGTGTGAAGCCCGAAATCGAGGCCTTTGATACCGGTCATCTCTGGTTTGCCAGCCAGTTGGTGAAGGAAGGCGTGCTGGAAGATCCCGCGCTGGTGCAGCTTTGCATGGGCATCCCCTGGGGCGCGCCGAACGATCTGAACACCTTCATGGCCATGGTCAACAATGTGCCGGCCGGCTGGACCTGGTCGGCCTTCAGTCTTGGCCGGGACCAGATGCCCTATGTGGCGGCGGCCGCTCTTGCCGGGGGCAATGCGCGTGTCGGCCTGGAGGACAATATCTACCTTGAGCGTGGCGTCATGGCGACCAACGCCCAACTCGTCGAAAAGGCGGCCAACCTCCTGTCCACCATGGGCGCAACCTTGATGAGCCCGCAGGACGTGCGCGACCAGTTGGGCCTCGTCAAGCGTGCACCGGCCTTCGCATGAGCACCGGACCAAAACGCGTTGCCGTCATCGGCGGCGGGGTTATCGGCGGCGGATGGGCCGGCCGGTTCCTTCTGAACGGCTGGGATGTCGCGGTCTTCGATCCTGCTCCGGAAGCAGAGCGCAGGATCGGCGCGGTGCTGGATCGTGCCAGGGCCTCGCTGCCCGCGCTCTATGATCGCCCGCTTCCGGCTGAAGGTAAATTGACCTTCTGTTCCAGCATCGCCGAGGCGGTTGAGGGGGCGGACTGGGTGCAGGAAAGCGTCTCGGAACGGCTTGAGCTGAAACACAAGGTGTATGAGGAGATCGCACTGCATCTGCCCGAGGGTGGCTTCATCGCCTCTTCGACCTCCGGCTTCAAGGCGTCCGACCTGGCCGCCAAGGGCGCGCCCGTCGTCGTGGTGCATCCGTTCAATCCGGTCTATCTTCTGCCGCTGGTGGAGATCTCCGGTGAACCGGCCTTGCGCCAGAAAGCTCTGCCGGTCGTCACCTCCATCGGCATGCATCCGCTTGAGATGAAGACGGAGATCGACGCTTTCATCGGCAATCGCTTTCAGGAATCTGTCTGGCGCGAAGCGCTCTGGATGCTGAAAGACGGCATCGCCACCACGGCGGACATCGATGACGCGATCCGGATGGGCTTTGGCCTTCGGTGGGCTCAGATGGGGCTGTTCGAGACGTACCGGATTGCCGGCGGTGAAGCGGGCATGGAAAGCTACATCGAGCAATTCGGCCCGACACTGCAGTGGCCGTGGTCGAAGCTGACCGATGTACCGGAGCTTGATGCGGCGCTGATCAAGGCCATAGGCGATCAATCCGACGCCCAGTCCGGCCATATGACCATCGCCGAGCTGGAAACCCTGCGCGACGACAATCTGGTCGCCATCCTGCGAGGCCTGCGCCGCACCGGCAGTGGTGCTGGCGGTGTCATAACCCGGCATGAAGCGCATCTGGAGACGGGCGGCGAGATCGACGGTCTTCCAATCACGCTGCGCCGGGTCGTGCCTGTGACATGGACGGACTACAACGGCCATATGAACGAAGCTGCTTATCTGGAACTGGGCACCTGGGCAACCGATGGTCTGATGCAGCTTGTCGGCGCTGATGAAGCCTATATTGCCTCCGGAAAGAGCTATTTCACGGTCGATACCCGCATTCGCTATCTCGATGAGGTGCATCGCGGTGAGGAGCTGGTCGTGACGACGCAGGTGCTCGACGGGAGTGGCAAAAAGATGAGGCTGTTCCACAGAGTGCTGAAGCCGGATGGCCGCCTGTGCGCCACTCTGGAAACCTTGCTGCTGCACACAGATCTCGCTACACGCCGGGCCTGTCCACCCGAGCCCCATGTTGCCGCGCTCCTCGAAAAGCTCGCTGCGGATCATGCCGGACGACCCGCCGCAGGGGCCGGTGGGGCCGTTGGAGACCGTGCCTGAAAACTGGAGAAGTCGATGTCGCCTGAAGAAAGACAAACTCGCGAAGAGCTCGCTGCCTGTTACCGCCTCGCGGCGCTCCACAGGTTTACGGATCTGATCTACACCCACATCACCGCGCGCGTGCCCGGAGAAGACGGGCATTTTCTGATCAATCCGTATGGCTGGCGCTGGGAAGAAATCACCGCCTCGTCTCTTGTGAAGATCGACGTGGACGGCAACAAGGTGGACGGCAGTCCGCACAGGGTCAATCCGGCGGGGTTCACCATTCACTCAGCCGTTCATATGAACCGCCACGATGCCGCCTGGATCATGCACACTCACACACGCGCCGGGGTGGCCGTGTCCTGCATGGAAGAGGGGCTGTTGCCACTGAACCAGATCTCCCTGCAGTTCCACAACCGGATCGCCTACCACGATTTCGAGGGCATCGCGCTGGACCTTGAGGAGCGCGAACGCATCGTGAAGGATTTTGGCAACCACCCGGTTCTGGTTCTGCGCAACCACGGTCTGATCGCAACGGGCCGCAGCGCTGCCGAGATGTTCAACAATATGTTCTATCTGGAGCGGTCCTGCGAGATCCAGGTGGCTGCCACGTCCAGTGGCCGGAGCCTGCGTTTGGTGGACGATGAAATCGCTTCCCATGTTCACAAACAATATGTCCAGATGAACGAGGAAGACGGTGATCTGGCGTTGGAATGGGCCGCCCACTTGCGCTCTATTGAAGGACTGGGCACCGATTACCGCGCCTGAACCGTCATGCCCGTGTTTGGTATCTGCGGAGGAGACACTGCCGCTCGTTCGGATGCGGTGTCTCACTCGCGCTGAAAGGTCAGGACCACGCCGCGTTTGACCAAGGCGAGCAATTCGTCCTCCGGCTTCTTTGCCTCAAAATGAGGGATGAAGACGTCTGGCAACGACAAGAGGCTCTTCATTCCAAGCTGACTTTCCTTCCTTATTGGCCCTTCAGACTTGAAGGGCCAATACGGGATTGCCAATGAGCTCGAATCCTTCATAACAAGATGAGGAGATGCAATTGGGCAGTGTCAGCGCAAAAAACAGCAGAATACGTGAGGTCGGTCTGCCATTAGCAGCACTGGCCATCTGGTTGCTGTGTCTTCTGGCGCCCTTGCATATGGCTGCCGGCGCTCTCAGAGGGCTCTCCGACGCCGGTGTTCAGATAAACACTTCGTGGTCCATCTGTACCACCCTCGCCACCGGCAAGAACAACCCCGAACACTCGGTGCCGAATTGTGCCGTGCAGTCCCTTGCGAAGATGGGTCTGGCACTACCAACGGTTCCGGCCCCGATTGCGGTCGTCTTGCGGCAGATCGGGCGCATTGATGTTGCCGTCCACGACAGGGGAGGCCATCCCCTTCAAGCCTTTAGGCCGAACCAGCCTCGCGCGCCACCGTCAACGCTGGCTTAGCCGACACACCTTTTTGCCCATCCACGAATGCCAGATCTGCTCGATTGAGCGGATGCATTCTGCGTGTGCGGTTTATGGTCTGGGCCCTAAACCCTTGCCCCATCAGCCCCTCAGGTCAGCTTCGAAAGCATGTGAGGCCTGTCAGGGCTGAGGAAGGGTATTCCAGGCATTTCTCAAGATCTTCAAGGCGGAGAGGACGCGGCACCGCGTGACACCCGCCTTTCCTTTCTCGCGTCCAGCGACGTCCCACCACGACGCGCGCGGCGCAAACTGTGGACACATCAATGTCAGAAAACGTCAAACGCGGAGGAAATTCCGCGCTCTATCGCGCCGTATGGCGATGGCACTTCGTGGCAGGTCTTCTGATCCTCCCCTTTGTCATCATACTTGCGGTCACGGGCGGAGTTTATCTGTTCAAGGACGAGATCAACGACGTCGCCTACAAACAGCTCCGTTTCGTTACGCCGAGCAAGCAACAGATGCTCGCTCCCTCTCAAATCACGGGGGCAGCGCTTGCGGTTCACCCGGGAACGCTGAAAGCCTACGGCCCCCCCGCGGCTGCAAACCGGAGTGCGGAGGTCAAGATCGTCGGTGAAGACGGGTTGAAAGATACCGTTTACGTCAACCCCTATGACGCCACGGTTCTCGGAAGCCTGTGGGACGGAGGCGCCGCCGGAAGCCCGGCCATGTATGTGGTGCGCAAACTTCATTCCCTGGAATATGTCGGCTGGCTCGGAAACCGTATCATCGAGGCGACGGCTGGCTGGATGGTGCTCCTGGTTGGTACGGGCATCTACTTGTGGCTGCCACGTGGACGCAAGGTCGGTACGGTGTCGATCAAGGCAACGCGCGGTCGCCCCTGGTGGCGAGACCTCCACGCGGTCACAGGGCTCTATACCGGCCTGTTCATCGTCTTTCTGGCCATGACAGGGCTGCCCTGGTCATCCGTCTGGGGTGGCAAGTTCTACGACTACGCCTATCAGCTTGGTCTTGGCATGCCGGACGGCTACTGGTCGAACACACCGGTCTCGACCGTCCCGGTTGCCGATGTGGTGGACCGGGCACCCTGGATCATGGAAAAGCAGCCCATGCCGCTTTCTGCGGCCAGTGAAGGTGTGCCCCAGGAGCTTGACGCCGTGGTTGCGACTGTCGAGAACCTGGGCATCGTTCCAGGCTACGCCATCTCCATGCCGAACGGCCCTGAAGGCGTTTTCACCGCTTCGGTTTATCCCGACGATATTACCGGAGAACGCGTGATCCATCTGGATCAATACACCGGGCAGGTGCTCTATGATGCTGGATTGAACGACCTGGGTGCGCTCGGCTGGGCCGCAGAATGGGGCATCAGCATCCACATGGGGCAGGCCTGGGGTCTGGCCAATCAGATCGTTCTGCTCCTGGCCTGCGCCGCAATGGTCGGGCTCTGCGTCTCCGCTGCCGTGATGTGGTGGAAGCGTCGTCCGGTCGGCGGCATTGGCGCCCCGCAACTCCCCGTCGACTGGCGGATCCCCAGAACCCTGCTTCTGATGGCAATCGCAGCGGGCATCTTCTTTCCCTTGGTGGGGCTGTCGATGCTGGTTATCGCCGTGGTCGAGGTCGTCATCTACCTTTCCAGGAGACAGCGCTTCCAGGCAACCTGACCGAACCGAAACGCCGGGCCTGTCCCGGCGTTTCCTGTTCTGTGGCGGGAGAAGATCGCCAGGCATATTCGGAATGAGAGGACGTCTGTATGGGCGCCGTCAGAGCTTCATCCTCACAGGCTTCGTCGTCACCAATCCGCTCGAAGCATCTTCCGTAAGGGCAATTCATGTGGCCAGTCTGACTACCGGGCGCGACGCAGCGCGAAGCTTTGCCTTTCACATGTTGTCGAGAGACCCTACAATTAGGGATATTTATTTCGTACCGCCCATGTCTTTTGAAAAACCGGGGACGAGTCCACGTGCCATTGTTGAGCTGGTTGGAGGAAAGAGGGCTTGGCGATTACGGGTCGATGCTGGAAAAGCACGGCGTCGATATGGAAGTGCTGCCTCACCTGGAATACGCGCATCTGGCCGAAATGGGTTTTTCCATCGGCGCACGCCTGAAGCTGCTCAAGGAAATTGACAAGGGACTGCGGGAAACGCAGCACCAGGAGGCACAAAAGCAGTCCGGTCCCAGCGCGGAGCGGCGCCAATTGACCGCAATGTTCTGCGATATTGTCGGGTACACGCGACTTTCAGCGGATCTGGATCCTGAAGAAACCCGCAGGCTTCTGCGCGAGTATTGGAAAGCCGTCAAATCTATCACGGCGCGCTTTGGTGGGCATATTGCTCAATACCTGGGAGACGGAGCCCTCATATATTTCGGCTATCCCGCGGCCCTTGAAGACGATGCCGAACGGGCCGTCAACGCTGCCCTGGCTTTGCTTGCGCACAATCAGGAAGCTGAGGGTCATGGCGGTGCCAACCTGCACATGCGCGTTGGCATTGCGACGGGCCCTGTTGTCGTTGGTCTGCCGTCACAGCTCAAGAGCAGGCCGGAGGATGCTCTCGCGGTTGGGTCGAATGTCAATCTGGCGGCCCGATTGCAGGCGATGGCGGCCCCCGACAGTCTCTTGATTGACGATGTCACCCGAAAGCTTGTTGGGGATCTGTTTGTTGTCGAGCCGCTGGGCGAAAAGGCAATTGCCGGTCTCGAAAAGCCCAAGGTCGTCTTTCAGGTCATTGCGCCACGGCTTGCCCGAAGCCGTTTTGAAGCAAAAAGCCGTTCCCGCAGTGGCATCTTTCTGGGGCGTGGAGTTGAAAACGCCCTGGCAATGGAAGCCTGGCGCAAGGTGCAGGCAGGAGGGTGTCATGTCGTCTCGGTGAGGGGAGAGCCGGGCATCGGCAAATCTCATTTCGTTTGGCAGCTGACTGATACGATTGCTTCCGAGGATGTTGAAGTGATCCAGCTTCAGTGTGCTCCCGGGCAGGCAAACACCCCCTTTTTCCCCCTGGCTGAGGCGATCATGGAGCAAGCTGATGTGTCTCCTGTCGCCACGAACGAGGAGAAGGCCAGAAAGCTTGGAAAGCTTGTCGGTTCGCAGCTTGGTCTATCGGACGAGCAGCTGGACGTTTTGGCCGGACTTGTCGGCTCTGGAAGCAGCAAGGCCGCAAAGCCCAAGGCAAACCCCGTTGTCTGGCGCAAACAGGCTTTCCAGATCCTGCGCCGGTTCTTCGCCGAAAAAGCGACGGTTCGGCCGCTGGTACTGGTTGTTGAGGATATGCAGTGGTGCGATCCGACGTCGCTCGAGGTTCTGAAGAACATCGTGTCCGATAGCGCACCGGCTTCCATTTTGATGATTACCACATCCCGCCCGGACGGCTGGCAGGCCCTTATGGCGCCTTACGGCAAAGCCACGAATATTTTCCTTGAGCGGCTGACAGCGGAAGACACAACGGGCTTCGTCAGGGAACTCCTCGGGCATGACGTCCCCAAAGCGCTCGTTGATCTGATCTTTGAGCGCACGGATGGTGTTCCGCTGTTTGTGGAAGAGCTGACGAATGTCATTCTTGAAAAAGATCTGCTGTTTCGCACCGAGCACGGCGTTGAACTGAGCCGGCAACTCGACATGGGCGACATACCGAGCAACCTCCAGAGCATCTTGCTCGCGCGCCTGGACCGGCTC
Source organism: Stappia sp. BW2 (assembly GCF_008107695.1). Taxonomy (GTDB): domain Bacteria; phylum Pseudomonadota; class Alphaproteobacteria; order Rhizobiales; family Stappiaceae; genus Roseibium. The sequence continues at coordinate 29,992 of NZ_VIRG01000060.1, forward strand.
GGAGAGCACAAGCGCCTGGCGCAGGTTGCCGCGTGTATCGGACGCAGCTTTTCCATTGATGTATTGGCCGGTGTTGCAGATGCCGGCCAATCAGCCTTCAAGAAAGGTCTTGAAGTTCTTCAGTCTGCCGAGCTGATCCACCCTTCCGGCGGACTGCCCAGCCGGCAATTCACGTTTCGCCATGCACTTATCCGCGATGCTGCTTACGGCACACTTCTGGCTGCCGACCGTCGGGACATTCACTCCCGCATTGCTGAGGTGATGCCCGAGCTTCCGAATTTCGACAGTTTGCTTCGGCCGGAGGACATGGCGTTTCATCTTGTGCGTGCCGAACGTTACGAGGAAGCGATCGTGCGATGGCACGAAGCTGCGGTTGTCGCGAATTACAGGTCTGCCAGCGAGGAAGCCATTGCCCATCTGAAGAAGGGCCTGGAACTTCTCGAACACGTGAAAGGCAAGTCGCGCCGTGAAGCGCTGGAGTTCCTGCTGCTGATTGAACTGGTCGCGCCCTATCGTGCCGTGCGTGGATTTGCTGCGCCCGAGGTTGGGGAAACAACCCGGCGTGCCATTCAACTTGCCGATCAGGCACAGGACGTGGATGCAATTCTGCCGCTGCTCTACAATCAGTGGGTTTATGTTTTCGTGACCGGACACCGGGATGACGGCGATGCCCTCATCGATGAACTGTTCGCGCGTCGCTCTTACGACCAGGGGAATTTGCTGCGTATGACGGCGCATCGCGCCAAGGCAGCCAATGAGTTCCTTCGAGGTCGCTTCCTTTCTGCAAGACAGAATTTCGAGACCTCAATCGCCTATTATGACCCGAAATATCAGGCATCCGTCACCTATTCGATAGGGTTGGACGCCCTTGTTGCCGCGTCTGGCTACAACGCTCTGGCTTGCTGGTGTCTTGGTGACAGCGAGGCGGCGGAAGAGAACATGAACAGGGCGCTTGCCCATTCCGCGAAACTGGATCTTGCCGGCAGCCGAGCCTTTGCAACCTATCATGAGGCGCTTTTGCGCGGCGTGTTGATGGAGCAGCAGGACATTCTGGTCGACAATGGTCGCCTTCTGCAAAAGGTGGGGCTTGAGCATCACTACAACATGTGGCTGGCCTGCGGGCGACTGCTCGAAGCGATGGGCGTCTGTTGCCAGGAGCCTTCTGAACATTCCGTCCGGCTGGTAGAGCAGAGGCTTGAAGAGTTTCGCGACATGGGCGTGGTCTACCTGCCGACATATGAGACCTTCCTTGCAAGGCGCTGGCTGGACCTGGGCAGGGGGCGGGAAGGCCTGGTGCACATCAAGAATGCCCGCATGCTCATGAAGCAGTTTGGGGAGGTCTGGAACGAGCCGGAAGTTGGCCGCGTCGAAGCGCAACTGCGGCTCTTTGAGGGGGACGAGCCTGAAGTCGTCGAAGCAATTCTGCGGCAGGCGGCCGATGTCGCGGAGCGCCAACAGTCCCGAACCTTCGGCAATCGCATCGAGAGCGCTCGACAGTTGCTGCAGGAGAAAATCGCCGCTGCGCGCAACGGTTTGTTTGCTTGAAACAGGCCGCGCGGGTTGGGATGCATGCGGCACGCTTCCTTCCTGTTCAAGCCGTGTGGTCTTTGCAGAAAACAGGCTCGCCGTCCCCCGATCATCAGCAGCGAGGGACGCGTATTCAGGTGTGCATTTGAGTGGTCAGTAAAATACTCCTGATGTGAACAGGTTCACATAACGTAACGGAAATTTTTGGTACGACACTCCCAAAACTGGGAGGAAAAATGTCTACCGAAATATGGTTCGCTCTTGCAGCGACAAATTTTGCTGCGTCGATAGCGCCCGGGCAGAACGTTGCCTTCGTTAGCGCCGCGACAACCCGCTCAGGTTTTCTGGGCGGCGTTGCTTCACTTGCCGGCATCCTTTTTGCAGAACTCGTCTGGGTGCTGTTGGCAATTCTGTTTGCAGTTGGACTGCTGGAGGTCAGTCCTTTTTTCATTCACGCCATGCAGTTGGCCGGCGGACTTATCCTTGCCTATTTTGGTTTCAGTATATTGCGGGAAATGAAATTCAGTAAGATGGAGCAGGCACCTGCTTTCCGCTTCACCCATTATGCGGCAAAGGGAGCGTGGATCGGTTTGGCGAACCCTCTTGCTCTCATGTTTTTCGTTGCCCTTTTTCCCGGGTTCCTGCTCCAAATGACGGACAAGTCCTACGCGACCACCCTGATTTTATGCGTCCCCGTGATCCTGCTTTCCTCGGCCTGCGGTCTCATTCCCTGGATGGCAGCCACAAGAGTGTTGTCGGTTCACAAGGGCATTGCCAACGTTGTGAATTGCGTTTCCGGGACGACACTGTTGATCATGGGCGCGCTCGTTTTCCTGAAGCTCATCTAGCACAGGAAGAATTTACGCCGGTCGACCGTCGGGCTATTTGGGACGGATCGGATTTTTTTCTGGCTGTCGAATAATGGCGGTGGCCAAGTTAATTGTTCGAAAGCAAAAATTTGTACGGGATACGAGCTTCTCGCAATCCAGTCTGCGGGGACTCGCAAAGCTCTGTCACCAACGCGGAAAGACTGACGGACATCATTGCCCGCGATTGAGCCTTTCGGCGGCACTTGCGCGTGTTGCCAAGGCTTTCACGTCGGGTATCGAGATCAGTCCGTTTGTCAGCGTGATCATCCCATCGTGTGCAAGGGCGTTGAGCCTCTTGTTGAGCGCTTCTCTTGTAACGCCCAGCATGTGTGCCAGCTCGTTCTGTGAAAATTTTCGTTTGAAATAGGCACCATCGTCTTTCTGTTCCGCGTACGTCATTGCGAGATCCAGGAGTTTTTGAGCAAGCCGCCCGTCAAGGCCAAGAAAGGCGAAAGACCCCATCGCTTCCGTGTTGCGGCGCAGGATTTCACACAAGAGCTGGATGAGGTGATGGGCAAATTGCGGGCTGTTATCCAGCGCGATTTCCATCGCATCCGTGGGCAGGAAAAGACACTCGGATTTTTCGAGAGCAGTTGCGTTCGCGGTACGCGGCAGTTTGTCCAGAACCGAGATTTCGCCAAATGGATCGCCTTGTTCCAAAAGCGCGAGGGTCAGTTCACGGCCTTCCGCATCCGAGATCCATATGCGGATGGAGCCTGAAATGATGACGCGAAGTCCATCCGGTTCGTCCCCGGCTGCGAAGATTGAGCGCTCCGCCTCGTAACGAGCGATGGTGCTCAAGCGGGAAAGCAGATCCAGACTGCCTTCATCAATATTTGAAAAAAGATAACACTCTCGAATGACGTCTCTCAGCATGGGATGCCTCAATCGGATTGCCAGCATGTGCCGAAGTTATTAATCGAAAGGAATGTCTTGATTGAACTTCCAGGTCGCTGGAAGCCCAAAGAATAGACAAGGAAAGATGTGTGGCGTCACATGGATAGAAATCGAATGTAATTCACCTAGTGTATTACGTAGGTGATTTTTGGAAATAGTGCGATCTGACTGGTTTCTCCTTCTTTCAGAAAATTCGTTCCAGACACATGAGGTGCGGCCGAAATAGGAGCACCTCCAGCTTCCGCTCAGTATGATGGGTAATATTCGATCTCTGTTGCAAGTGCCTTTTGAGGTTAGAGCGGAGGAAATTTCAGAAAAATTTCTGCATGTGTGAATTGGTTCACATAACTTCGGGTCAATTATCAGGAATATTCCTCTGCGTCATATGTTGGAAAGATTGATTTAGAAGGGATTATTTCTATGAGTTATCTAATCTATCGCAGTGTTGTCCACGATGGGGCGAGGCTCGCAGAATCGCTTGCTCCTTGCGATCTCGTTTATCGTGGATGCCGTCACGACGGTGTGACCGAACTGCAGGTCGCGCAGAAGACTGCAACTTCCATGTGCTACAGAAGTGTAAGCTACAATCTGTATACGGGAGCGTCAGCAGTTGAAACACCGAGCGCCATATCATCGGCCTCAACCAGACTGGCAGGCAGTGAAACTGTCGCTCTGATGCGCGCCGTTTAAGCGGCCTCAGCGTGGAGCCGGATTTTCCGCCATTTTCCACGCGGTGACGGAGCAAGAAACGACTGAAGCACCGATGACGCTGCGTCTCGGTGCTTCGGTTCTGATGTTCGGACGGTGTCCACCATGCCGCCGGGTGAAGAAGATCTTCCGGTTGGTATTTTGCCGCGATGGCAGGAGCGAAATGCTGCTATCGCGCGTGGAGCAGGAGATCCACTGAGCCGTTTTCCGAAATGATTACCGGAAATGCATGCCATGAGTGATTGATTGTCGAGCATAGTCGCTTCAATATGTTATCGATAACTTTTCCGAAAGGCATTTCATGGAACTGGTTGAAACCACAAGGCGGCTTACTCACCGCGGCGCTCTTGCGATGCTTGTTGCAGCGGTTGAAAAGGCTGAAGAAATCGGCCAGCCGCAATGCGTCGTCATCGTCGATGCGAGCGGTGTGACGCAGGCTGAGATCCGGATGTCCGGCGCAAAATTCCTGAGCCTGAAAAGCGCGACGGCCAAGGCGCGGACAGCGGCCTCCATCGGGGCAAGAACGTCTTCCATTCCGGAAGCCGTTCGTCCTTTGATTGGCCTGGCAACTGAAGGAAACGTCACCGGTCTGGAAGGAGGATTGCCTATCATTGTGGAAGGGCAGATCCTTGGAGGGATCGGAGTGGGGTCCGGCAGCGGCGATCAGGACACTGAAGTTGCGCGAGCCGGTCTTGCGGCCATTGGGGCGGACCTTTGAAAATGGCTTCTCAGGGAATGTGCCAGTTTATTGCCCTGTGATCCGGCGACCTGGTTGAAAGCGATGAAGGCGGAGGACAAAAGCACTCCGCCTCTTTCATGTGGTCGAGCCTCAAGCAAAGGCAATCTGGGCCTTGACGGACCTGGACCGGTCCCCTGCAGTTTCGAACGCCTTAATGGCATCGTTCAGTGGAAAGGTCTGCGTTATGAAGGGTTTGACGTCAATCAACCCCTTTTGCATCAGGCTGACACCGGTGAAGAATTCCTCATGAAAACGGAAGGATCCCTTCAGGCAGAGCTCCTTGGACGTCAGCGCCATCATGGGGACTGACATATCGCCGCCCAAGCCCAATTGAATAATGGTGCCGCCCGGCCGCATCGCTGCAATGCCCGCTGAAAGGGCAGGAGCCGCGCCGGAACATTCGTAAAGGACGTCGAAGGTGCCCTTGTCAGCGGAAAAGCGCTCCAGGTCCGAAGGGGCGGCTGCCATGTTCACCGTTTTATCCGCACCTGCGGTCCTGGCCATCTCGAGTGTGAAGTCACTCAGATCCGTTGCTACGATGAAGTCCGCTCCGGCTCTGCGGGCAGCAACGATGCACAAGATGCCGATCGGGCCACAGCCCGTCACGAGAACGGACTTGCCCAAGAGACTTCCGGCCTGCCGCGTCGCGTGCAGGCAGACCGCCAACGGTTCGGCCATTGCGGCTTCGCCTGGTGTCAGGCCATCGGCGGGTGCGCACTGGAGGGCATCGGCAACCAGGACTTCGCGAAAGGCGCCTTGAATGTGCGGAAACGGCATGGCGCTTCCGTAAAAGCGCATGTTGAGACACTGGTTAAAGGAGCCTTCGTTGCAGAAACGGCATTGCCGGCAGGGCCTCGACGGTGAAATGGCAACGAGTTGTCCAAGCGCAAGGCCCGACACACCTTCCCCGAGTGCAGTGATGTGACCGGAAACTTCATGCCCGAGGATCATCGGTTCTTTCAGCCGCACCGGCCCGAAGCCGCCGTGGTTGAAATAGTGCAGGTCCGAGCCGCAGATGCCGCCGGCGGACAGCTTGACTTGAACTTCGCCGGCTCCGGGCTGTTCTGCCTCGCGCTCTTCAATGCGCAGGTCTTTGGCAGCGTGAATGACGATAGACTTCATGACTGCCTCACAGAACAGGAGTTTGAAGGGTTTTGCCGGCGAAATGCGCGGACAGATTGTCCCGAACGAGTTGGCCCATGGCCTTTCTCGTTTCGAATGTTCCTGAAGCGTGGTGCGGCTGCAGCAGAACGTTGTCCAGTTTCAGGAAGCGTGGGTTCAGCGCGGGTTCTCCTTCGAACACATCAAGCGCCGCCGACCCAAGTCGTCCGGTCTCAAGGGCGTCCAGAAGAGCGTCTTCGTCGATATTCGATGCCCGGCTGATATTGATGATCATGCCATCCGGCCCGACTGCGTCGATCACCTGCCTGTTGACGATGTGACGGGTTTGCGCCGATGCAGCAAGCGTCACGAACAGAAAGTCGGACCTGCGGGCGAGCTCAACCGGATCGGCGACGAACTCCCAGTCAGGTGCGTAATCCTTGGCCGTGACGCCCGAATAGGCAATGTCGAGATCAAACCCGGCAAGACGCTTGGCGACCTCAAAGCCGATCCTGCCCAGGCCGAGTACGCCTGCTCTCTTGCCCCAGACACGATTTTTGAGCGGATACAGACCCTTCGCGGCCCAGCTTCCGTCACGGACCCAGTTTTCTGCACCGATCATGCCGCGCGACTGGACGAGCATCATTGCAACACCGAGATCGGCCACGTCGTTGGTCAGAACATCCGGTGTGTTGGTCACCCGGATGCCGCGCTCCCGGCAGGCGTCCAGATCAACCGCATCGAAACCGACGCCATAGACCGAGATGATTTCCAGGTTTGGGCAAGCCTCTATCAGCGCCCGGTCTGCTCCGAGCTCGCCGCGTGTCGCTATTCCGCGAATGCGCTCACTGACCGAAGAGAGAAAAGCAATTTTATCCGGTGCTTCGAAATATTTGTGCATGGTAAAGCCGGCCTCCAGCGGGACCTGATCCCATTCGGGGTAAGGGCCGATCTGGAGAATGTCAGGTTTGCTCATTTTGGGGCTCCGAGACTTGACAACATTTGTTATCGATAACATAACGAAGGGAGCTGTCAATCGCCATCTGAAAAGGAAGCCCGCATGAGCCTTGCCCTGTTTGACCTGTCCGGTAAGCGGGCCCTGATCACCGGTTCTTCGCAAGGGATTGGTCTGGCCCTTGCCCGCGGCCTTGCGGGGGCCGGTGCCGACATAGTGCTGAACGGCCGGGATCCGGAAAAACTCAAGAGTGCGGCGGACGGACTGCGTGCCGAAGGGATGACCGTCGCGGAACTGGTCTTCGACGTGACCGACCATGAGGCTGTGCGCAGCGCAGTGGACAGTTTCGAAACCTCGACGGGTGGCATCGACATTCTGGTCAACAACGCCGGCATGCAGCACAGAACGCCTCTGGAGGACTTTCCGGCAGACGCGTTCGAGCGCCTCATGCAAACGAACATTGCCTCTGTCTTTCATGTCGGGCAGGCGGTTGCTCGTCACATGATCAAGCGCGGAGCCGGCAAGATCGTCAACATCTGCTCGGTGCAGACGGCACTCGCGCGTCCGGGAATTGCGCCCTACACGGCGACCAAGGGGGCGGTTGCAAATCTGACCAAAGGCATGGCGACGGACTGGGCAAAATACGGGCTGCAATGCAATGGCCTCGCCCCGGGATATTTCGATACGCCTTTGAATGCGGCACTGGTTAGCGATCCCGACTTCAGCGCCTGGCTGGAAAAACGGACACCGGCAGGCAGATGGGGCAAGGTCGAGGAACTGGTCGGCACCTGCATCTTCCTGTCGTCCGACGCGTCCTCCTTCGTCAACGGAACCACAATCTTCGTGGACGGCGGCATATCGGCGTGCCTGTGATGCCGGTTTTTGTTGTCATGGGCGTCTCGGGCTGCGGCAAGTCCCAGATCGGCAGGAAACTGGCAGAGGCTGTCGGCGGCCGGTTCATCGATGGCGACGACCTTCATCCGCAGGAAAACATCGTCAAGATGAGCGAAGGGATTCCGTTGACCGACGCCGACCGGCTGCCATGGCTGGCACAGGTCGGGGAAGCCCTGCGGGATGTTTCGGAAGTGACCTTCATCGCCTGCTCGGCGCTGAAGCGAAGCTATCGTGAGCGGATCATCGCGTATGCGCACCGTCCAGTGACGTTCCTGTTTCTTCAGGGAACGCCTGAACTGCTGCGCGAGCGGATGGCGCACAGGGAGGGGCATTTCATGCCAACGGCATTGCTGGACAGCCAGCTCGAGACGCTTGAGCCGCCGGGACCGGACGAGCTCGCTTTCGTCGTTTCAATCGACCAAACGCCGGACCAGATCGTGGCGGCACTGGTGACATCCATTCGGAGGGAAATCGCATGAGCGTAAACGTGGCGTTGATCGGCGCCGGAGCCATGGGCGGAGCGATCGGAACACGCCTTGCGGAAACGGGCAACACTCTTCGCGTCTTTGACCTTGACCCGGAAAGGGTCTCGGCGCTCGTTGCAAAAGGCGCCGTCAGCGCCGCTTCTGCTGCGGAAGCTGCCTCCGGGGCCGACTATGTCATCACAAGCCTCAACGCGCCGCGCATCGTGGACAATGCGGTTTTTGCGGAAAACGGGGTTGCCGATGGCGCCCGTCCGGGAACTCTGATTATCGACATGTCGTCTATCGATCCCGGTGCAACCCGGGAACTGGCCGCAAAGGCAGAGGAGCGGGGCTTGCGCTGGGTGGACAGTCCGCTTTCAGGAGGTGCGCCCAAGGCGCTTGTCGGCGAGTTGACGCTGATGGCAGGCGGTTCGGAAAAAGATGTCGCAGACGCGCTCAACGTCCTGAAGTTCGTCAGCTCCAACTATACCCACATGGGACCGGTCGGGGCGGGCCAGACCACCAAGCTGATCAACCAGGTGCTGTGTGGCCTTGGCTTTCTGGCGGTGGCCGAAGCAACGCAGCTCGCGCTTGATGCGGGCGTCGATGCCGCGAAGATACCGACGGCACTGAAGGGGGGGCGCGCGGACAGCGCGATCCTGCAGGAATACATGCCCCGTTTCGTGTCGCGCGACTACCGGCGCACAGGCCGTATCGACAACATGGTGAAAGACCTGAACGGCGCACAGGATCTGGCGCGGAAAACCCACACCGCCATGCCGCTGACGGCTGTCTGCGCCGAAGTTCACAGAATGCTCACAGCAGCAGGTTTGGGCGGCGAGGACCAGGCTGCGCTGATGGAATATTTCAAGGGTCCCGACAAGGAGAACTTCAAATGATCACCCGTTTCGCGCTTTTCGAAGGCAGCATAAAGCCTGGCAGGACGGAGGATTTCCGGGCGGCCGTGAAGGACCGGCTGGTGCCGCTCTGGCGGCAATTTCCCGGTAACAGCGATGTCAGAGTGATGTTCGGGGAGGAGCGCGACGAAGGCGCCCCGGAATTTCCGCTGATGTTGGCGATCACCTATCCGGACCGGGCGGCGATGGAAAACGCCCTCGGCAGCGATGCTCGCAGCAGATCTCGGGACGTGACAGGGGAAATTGTCGCTGAGTTTTTCGACGGGCGAATTCATCATCACGTCACCGAGGCAAACCAATACGAAGGATAAGCCTTCAAAATTGATCTGTTTGAAATTCCCGGGCGGTGTCTCCGGCAATTGCGGATGCCAACGCGATTTGCGTATGTAATCGCATGGACAAAGGTGGATCAGCATGCAGCGAACGGTGACGATGAAGGATGTGGCGGACAAGGCGGGCGTCTCCGTGATGACCGTCAGCCGCGCCTTCAAACAGCATGCGTCCGTGGGGGAGAAAACGCGGAAACGTATTTTGCAGATCGCCGAAGACCTCGGCTATGTGTTCGACAGCACGGCGGCCAACCTGCGCTCGCAGCGCACCGGTTTTGTTGCCGTGTCCATCCCTTCGATCAACAACGCCAATTTTGCCGACACGGTTGGGGCTTTGTCGGAAAGCCTCAAGCTGGCCGACTTGCAGGTCCTCCTCGGCTACAGCAATTACGACATCCAAAAAGAAGAAGAGATCGTCGAGCAGTTCCTCCGGCGTCGTCCGGAAGCCATCGTTCTGACGGGAGGGCGGCATACCGACCGGACCCGGCAGTTGCTCGCGAGAGCCAATATCCCGGTTGTTGAAACATGGGACCTGCCCGAGAAACCGATCGGGCATGTGGTTGGCTTTTCCAATGCCGCCACGATGCATGATCTGGTCCGCCACCTGGTCGGGACGGGGCGAAAGCGCATTGCCTTCATCGGCGGCGACACGGACGGCGACACGCGCGGTGCAGACCGCCGCCGCGGGTTCATCCAGGCAATGTCGGACCAGGGCTTGTCGACGGAACGTCTGATCGGAGCGGGCGAGCCGCCCATTTCCATGCGCGAGGGGTCCGACGCCATGGCCAGGCTCCTGCAGGACTTTCCGGACACGGAAGCGGTCATTTGCGTTTCCGATCTTTCCGCCTTCGGGGCGTTAACGGAATGCGCGCGCAGGGGCATGAAGGTTCCCGAAGACATCGCCATAGCCGGCTTCGGTGCCTATGACATTTCCTCGATCTGCCTGCCCACCCTCACCACGATTGATCCTCACCCCGCTGATATCGGCCGGCGAGCTGGTGAATTGATTGTCTCGTTGCTCAGGGGTGAGGGCGAGAAAGAAAGCGACCCTGTTCATGTTGCGATTGAGCCGAACTTGAGTGTGGGTGGATCGACTGCCTAGGCGCGTCGGGCTCAAACAGTTTCCCCTTCAATGAGCCGGAACCCCACATCCGTGACTTTCCTGGCGCTGTCGCCATTGATACGCATCAGAAGTTTTTCAGAGGCGATCTGGCCGATCCGCAAGTGGTTCACCTGCATGGTGGTCAGCCGGTAGGGAAGTACGGAAGCGATGGGAAGTTCGCCCCAGCCGGCAATGCCGAGATCCTTGGGCACCGAAATCTTCTGAATTTCGCAGAAGTGGATTGCTCCAACGGCCATATTGTCATTCTGGAAAAACACGACCTCGGTTTCCGGAGCGCCGGAGAGCAGTTGTTCGATGCCGTAGTAACCGGTGTAAAATCCGGGAACGTCCTTCAAGAGAAGCTGCTTCTTCAGAGAAGCCGAGCCGTCGGCTATCGCGCGGTCGAAACCGTTGAGGCGAGCGGCGGCCGCATTTGCCGCGTCGTGAGAGGTGCCGACATAGCCGAGCCGGGTGTAGCCCTTGGTAAGCAAATACCGGCCCATCTGGTAACCGCTGTCAAAATGGTTGAGGCCGACGCACATGTCGAACGGGCTTGAGTTCAAATCCCAGATTTCGACGACAGGAATTTTTGCGTTTTCCAGGAGCTGAAGCGAGCGGTTCGTATGAGCTCTGCCTGTCAGGATCAGTCCTGCAGGTTGCCAGGCGAGAACTGTTTCAATCCATTTTTCTTCTTCGCCCGCTGCACGCTGTGTCATGCCCAGAACGGTCTGATGCCCGAAAGAGCAAAGCTTCCTGTCGATGCCTTCCAGAACATGCGTGAAGACCTCGTTGCCGAGGTCTGGAATGCTGACGCCGATGAAGGTGGATTTCTGGTCGCCGGAGAAGACGGTGGCAAGGCGGTTCGGCAGGTATCCCAGACGTGTGACCTCAGCCAGAACCCTTTCCCTGGTCTGCTCCGAGAACCCGCCTTCATTTCTGAGGACGCGACTGGCCGTCATTTTCGAGACACCCGCTGCCTCGGCAACTTCAGACAGGCTTATCTTTTTGTTTTTATTGCTCAAAATACATTCCGCGTCACAAAAAGTTATCGATAACTTTTTCGTTGACTTTCGTGTTTTCCGGACGGATGATATCTCTACGTTACCGGTAACTCAATCCTTGCCTTGTGGAGGAGGCGTACTGCGAGAGACCGGTGACGACTGGGAGGAACACAGTGGCAGGTAATCTGAAAAACCGTCTGTTTTTCGACGGCATTCAGAAGCATTTCGGCGGAACTTATGCCGTCCGGGACGTTTCGTTGGCAGTCGACCGAGGCGAGATCGTCGCGCTTCTGGGTGAAAACGGCGCCGGTAAGTCGACACTCATCAAAATTCTCGGGGGCATTCACAAGCCGGATGCCGGCCGCGTGCTGATCAACGGTGAACCTTACGAGCATCGGCCAGGCGGCTTCGGCCAGCACCAGGCGGTTGCCTTCATCCATCAGGACCTCGGCATGATCGAATGGATGACCGTTGCCGAGAACATGTCGCTGGCGCTCGGCTTCAAGAAAAGGTTCGGCCTGATCGACTGGCAGGACGCCGAGGCGTTTGCTGCGGAGGCCCTCCTGAAAGTTGGCTGTGATTTTTGTCCCTCCACACGCGTACAGGATCTCTCCCGCACGGAAAAATCGCTCGTGGCGATTGCCCGCGCGCTGGCCGTCGATAGTGACTTCCTGGTGCTTGACGAGCCGACGGCGTCGCTGCCGGCGGATGAGGTTGCGCGTTTGTTCGAAGCCCTGCGACCGCTGCGGGATGCCGGAGTTGGCATGATTTACGTCTCCCACCGGCTCGATGAGATCTTCCAGATCGCCGACCGCGTGGCGGTTCTGAGAGACGGTGAACTCGTCGGGGTCCGTGCGATCCAGCACACGAACGCCGAAGAACTGGTTCACATGATCGTTGGTCGTAAGACCCGGCAGGTCACCAAGCTGACGGAGACGCCCGGAGCACCGGTCCTGTCCGTAAAAGGTCTGGCGACCCGGGTGGCTGGGCCGGTTGACTTTACACTCCATCGCAACGAAATCGTCGGCCTTGTGGGTTTGCGCGGGGCTGGACACGAGACGATTGCGCGGGCGCTTTATGGCCTTGAGCCGCATGAAGGCGAAATAGAGCTCACGGGCGTCGGGGCTCCGGATTTGCGCTCTCCCAAGACAGCACTTGATAGCGGCATTGGGCTGGTTGCGCGGGATCGAACGGAAGAATCCGTCGCCATGCCGCTGACCCTTCGCGAAAACACCTTTCTCAATCCCGCGGCCGTCGGCCGAAGCCTGTTTTCCTTCATGTCGCCGGACACGGAAGCCAGGGAGGCTGAAAGGATCGGCCGTGAAGTGGCGCTGTCGCCGAACGATCAGACACTCGCCATTGAGGCCCTTTCCGGCGGCAACCAGCAAAAGGTGGTGATCGCTCGCTGGCTGGCGACGAAGCGAAAGCTTCTGATCTGCGAGGATCCGACCGCAGGTGTCGATGTGGGTGCGAAGGCGGAAATCTATGACCTGTTGAACAAGGCGCTGCGGGAAGGGGTCGGCATCCTGCTCGTTTCGACCGATTTCGAGGAAGTCGCAACGATTTGCCAGCGCGCCATCGTCTTCAGCCAGGGCGCGATTGTCGGTGAGCTTTCAGGGGCGAAACTCTCGACGGAAAACCTCATTCAGGCCGCTTCGGCCAGCAACGTTGCCGCCGCTTAAGGGTAAGAACAATGCAGTCACTTGAATCCACCGCTCTTGAGCCGACCAAAACGGAAATGCGGGGCTTGACCACCCGCGCCAAACTTGTGCGCCTGCTGCCGGTCTATGGTCTCGTCATTCTGACGCTGCTGCTGATCCTGCTGTTCTCGGTCCTGTTGCCCAGAACCTTTCCGACGCTCCTGAACCTTCGGGCAATCGTTTCGGACAAGGCGATCATCGCCCTTCTGTCACTTGGAGCGATGATCCCTATGGCTGCCGGCCGGATCGATCTGACGGTCGGCTATGGCATTGTGCTCTGGCACATCCTGGCCATCAGCCTGCAGACCCTTCTGGGGATTCCCTGGCCAATGGCGGTCATGATCGTCTTGTTGCTCGGAGCGTTCACGGGGTTCCTGAACGGGCTTCTGGTGGAAGTGGCCAAGATCGACAGCTTCATCGCGACGCTTGGCACGGGCACGGTTCTTTATGCGATCGCCCTCTGGCACACCGGGGGCCGTCAAATGGTGGGGGTCCTGCCGGATGGCTTCTTTGCCCTCAGCACAACCTTTGTCTTCGGTCTACCGATCACCGGATATTACCTGATCGCGATCACCGTCTTCCTGTGGCTGATGCTCGAATATACGCCGGTTGGCCGATATCTCTACGCCATCGGTGCGAACCAGCGCGCGGCCCATCTGAACGGCATTCCGACACGGAAATATGTGATCGGTGCCTTCATGGCATCGGGCACCATGACGGCGCTCGCCGGTGTGCTTCTGGCATCGAAGCTCCGCATCGGTCAGGCAAGCGTCGGTCTGGAATTCCTGCTGCCAGCGCTCGTCGGTGCCTTCCTCGGTTCGACAACCATCAAGCCCGGACGGGTCAATGTCTGGGGCACCATCGTCGGGGTTGCGATCCTGGCAGTGGGGATTTCCGGAATTCAGCAGTTTGGAGGCTCATTCTGGGTCGAGCCGCTCTTCAACGGCGTCACTCTGCTGATTGCAATCGGTATTGCGGGTTACGCGCAGCGCCGCAAGGGGGCGGTGAAAAAGTAACGTTGGATGCAATGGAGGAGACTATGCAAAAACGTACATTCCTGAAGATCATTCTGGCCACGACGATGCTGGCAACCGCCGGGATCCCGGTCATGGCCGAAACGCCATGGGACGGACCGACCACCGGTCCGGCGGCCGCGCCGGACAAGTCCATCGTTGTTGTTGCCGCAGACATGAAGAACGGCGGTATTCTGGGCGTATCCAAGGGCGTTGAGGAGGCGGCCTCCCAGATCGGCTGGAACATTCGTGTTCTCGATGGAGCAGGATCCATTCAGGGCCGCACGGCGGCCATCGGTCAGGCGCTCGCGCTACAGCCGGACGGGATCGTCATCAACGGCTTCGATGCTGTCGAACAGCAGGCGGCGCTTGAAGACGTGGCAGCCGCGAACATTCCCATCGTCGCCTGGCACTCCGGGCCGAAGATCGGTTGCGACGCGCCGGGCGGGATCTTTGCCAATGTGTCGACCGACGCCATGGCGGTATCGGAAGTTGCTGCCAACTGGGCGCTTGAAGACGGCGGCAAGGATATAGGTGCGGTCATCTTCACCGATTCCACTTACCAGATCGCCATCGACAAGGCAGACCGTATCAAGGAAACAATCGAGGCCGGCGGCGGCAAGGTGCTTGAATATGTCGATACGCCGATCGCCGATACCTCAAGCCGCATGGGGCCGCTGACCACCAGCTTGCTGCAGAAATACGGCGACGAGTGGACCCACGCCCTGGCCATCAACGACCTTTACTTCGACTTCATGGGTCCCGCGCTGGCGGCGGCCGGTGTTTCCAGTGAAGACGGTCCGCAGGCAGGATCGGCCGGCGATGGCTCGGAAGCGGCTTTCTTTCGCATCAAGACCGGCGCCTATCAGGCGATCACCGTTGCGGAACCGCTCAACCTGCAAGGTTGGCAGCTGGTTGATGAACTCAACCGGGCAATCCAGGGCGAGCCGTGCTCGGGCTATGTCACGTCTCCGGCTCTTGTGACGAAGGAAGGAGTGGAGAAAATGGGCGACAGCACTGCTTTCGATCCCGATACGCCGTATCGCGATGCCTATACGGCCATCTGGAAACAGTAATTTCCTGCCCACTCTACTTACTTTGGAAGACGGGCCGCGCGGCTGGAAAGCCGGGCGGCTCAAACTCCATGGATCTGCTCGCCAACTCCGCTCTTCTGAAATGAACACGCAATGGCTTCATTACGCTTTGTCAGTGGCTCATCCAGACGGAAAGCCATTTCCACCCATTTCCTGCGCGCCTTCGCCAGTCTGCCGATGCTGTTCACCTTCACAGCATCGAAGCAGGTTGTCTCCGACGTGATTGCGGGGGTGGGCAAGGGATGATCCTGGAGTGGCTGCTCTCCCCGGTAGATCCGGCCAGAGCCCACGATGTCGGGCTCGCCCTGTCCTGGCACGCCCGTATCATGGTGCTCGGCTGGGGGATCCTCGCGCCGCTGGCGATCCTGACTGCCCGTTATCTCAAGGTTCTGCCAGGGCAGAACTGGCCCGGGGAACTGGACAACAAGATGTGGTGGCGCTGCCACTGGATGGGCCAAAGCACTGTTTTGGTTCTGTCGGCCGCGGGTGTCGTCATGGTCTTGCTATCCGGCCAGAACACGGGCCATGAACAGGTGCACCGTCTCTTCGGCTATTGCCTGCTTGCTCTCGGCGGCTTTCAAGCCCTGTCGGGCCTGCTTCGTGGCACGAAAGGTGGGCCGACCAGCCCGGCGCCGGATGGGTCTTTCCGGGGAGATCATTACGACATGACACCTCGCCGGTAACTTTTTGAAAGCTTTCACAAACTCTTCGGCTACCTTGCTCTGGTCATGATGACGGGAGCAATAGGGACCGGGCTATGGGCCACAAATGCGCCGCGATGGATGTGGCTTGTGCTGTTGGTCTGGTGGATCGGACTGACGGCCGCTGCGGTTGTGCTGCAACGCAAAGGCTGGGCGGTCGATACCTATCAGGCGATCTGGGGACCTGACACGGTCCATCCGGGAAACTGGGCCGAAACGCCCGCTCATGCAACAAGGGCGGCAATCTACAGCAAGAAACGGGATATGTGATGTTTGGTGTTTTGGAAGGCACAGGCTTTGAAGTCATCGAGCCGGAATTCGAAGACTGTTTCATCGGACATGCGCGTGTGGAGCGCCTGTGGACCGGCGCTCGCTGGTCGGAGGGCCCCGCCTGGTTTCCAGCAGGACGGTACCTGGTCTGGTCCGATATTCCCAACAATCGGCTGATGCGGTGGGACGAGACGGACGGCTCCGTGTCGGTCTTCCGCTCCCCCTCCAACAACGCCAACGGCAACACGGTCGACACACAGGGTCGGCTGGTTTCATGCGAACACCAGACGCGGCGTGTGACAAGAACAGATCATGATGGATCGATCAGCGTCATCGCATCGCACTGGAATGGAAAGCGTCTCAACTCGCCAAACGATGTCGTCGTGAAATCCGATGGTTCGGTCTGGTTCACCGATCCTTCCTACGGGATCATGATGGATTACGAGGGAGACCGCGCGGAAAGCGAAATCGGCGCATGTCACGTCTATCGTGCGGATCCCGAGACGGGAGACGTCACCACTGTTGCAACGGATTTCGTCAAACCGAACGGTCTGGCGTTCTCGGCGGATGAGCAGCATCTCTTCATTGCGGACACTGGCGGCACCCACCAGAAAAACGGTCCCGCCCACATACGGAAGTTCGAGGTGAGCGAGGATGGCAGGGGTTTGCGCGGGGGCGATGTGCTGGCGTCCTGCACAAACGGCTTTTTCGATGGGTTTCGATTGGACCGGGACGGCCGCATCTGGACCTCGGCGGCCGATGGCGTTCACTGTCTGAACAGCAGCGGGACCTTGATCGGCAAGGTGCATATCCCGGAAATCGTCAGCAACGTCTGCTTCGGCGGGGCCAAGCTCAACCGGCTTTTCATCACCGGGACGACGTCTCTTTATTCCGTCTTTCTCAATGTAAACGGGATTTCCAGATAGCGCGTCAACCTGGCTTGCGTCCGAATTTTGCTTCACCCGGTCTGTCTGGAAAGCGAATGGAGTTTGCCAGGCCCTGGATCAAGCGAAAGAAGACGCTGAGGGGCAATGGCGTTCAGGCCTGAACCGGCCACGATGTCGGGTATCCCGAACCAGCTTGCGACCGTCATTGCCATGGTGCAGAACGTTGGCAGCCAGTGCGTCTCGCTCCCGCAAACGGGGTCATCTCTGGAACAACCCAGCTCAGAACGCTCTGGAAAAGCAGGGGGCATGTCTTCCGTGGCGGAATTCTTCTGCCCATTGGTTTTCCGAGCGTTCTGACTCAAAAATCGATGGCTACGGCGTTCTCTCTACTTGGTCGCACCCGACGTCAGTCCGGAAATGAACTTCCGCTGGAAAATCAGGTAGGCGAGGATCAGCGGCGCGATCACGATGACCGCACCGGCAGTCAGCACGGGCGTGTTCACCGTGTAGCGGCCCTGGAAGAACAGCATGCCGATGGGCAAGGTTCGGAAACTGTCGTCGTTCACCAGGATCAGAGGAATGAGGAACTCGTTCCAGGTCCAGATGAAGAGGAACAGCGCCAGTGTCGACATTGCCGGCACCATCAGGGGCAGGATGACGCGGCGCAGGATATAGCTGCGCCTTGCACCATCGAGCACCGCCGCCTCCAGGATTTCCTGCGGCAATTGCCGCATGGCACTTGCCATGAAGATCGTCGCGAATGGTATCGACATTGCAATTTGCGGCAGGATCAAAGCTGCGTAGGTGTTGATGAGACCCGTGTAGCGCATCTCGTAGTAGAGCGGGATGATGAACGCCTCTGTCGGCACCATCATGCCGATCGTCATCATCACGAAGAGCGTGCGCTTGAAGGGAAAACTGAGAAAGGCGAAGCCGAAGCCGGTCAAGGTTCCAAGAGCGATGCTGATGGTCACGACCGGAACGACGACGAACACCGAGTTCTGGAAGTAGACGTTGAAATGCCCGTCGATCCAGGCGCTGACGTAATTCTCGAAATGGGGATATTCGGGAAGGACGAACGCCCCCTGCAACAGGTCCGGCCGGCTCTTCAGAGACGTCAGGATCAAGAGCCCGAAGGGGATCACGGTCATCAGCGCGAACAGCCACAGGATGATGCGCATCGGCCAAGCAGTTGTGTTGAGGCCCGACGATTGGCTCATGACGCATCTCCTGCGTGATTGGGGCGAACCAGCCGGTGGACCGCATAATTGACAACGAAAATCAGGATTGCACCAACGATGGCGACGGCCGCCGCATATCCATAGCGGTTAAGCTGAAAGCCGAGCTGATACATGTAGATGTTGGGGACAAGCGTTGCGTTGGCGGGGCCGCCACGGGTCATCGTGAAGATCAGGTCGAAACTCTTGATCGAGGCGATGATGGTGAGCAGAAGCGCGATGCGGATCTCCGGAAGCAGCAGCGGCAAGGTGATGAAGAAGAAGGTCCGGATGCCCCTGGCGCCGTCAACCTTCGCGGCTTCAAACAGAGAGGGGTCGATCCTCTGCATGCCGGACAGGAAGAGCACCATGCAGAAGCCGAAGAAATACCAGCTTGCGACGATACCGACGGCCGGAAGAACGAAGGTGAAATCACCGAGCCAGGGAAGGGCGTAGTCGCCGAGGCCGACAAGCTTCAGCGCCTGGTTGAAGGGCCCGAAGGCGGGGTTGTAGAGCCAGTGCCAGATGATGCCGAGCACGGCGGTGGGCATGATATAGGGCAGAAACAGCAGGGTGCGCAGCGCGAGCTGCTCCTTCTGTTTGAGGTTCCACACCAGAGCGGCCAGCGCGACACCGAGGCAGACCGGAACGGCGCAGTAGAAAATCATCAGGATGGCGTTGTTCTTCAATGACTTGAAGAAAACCTCGTCTGCGATCAGGCTGATATAGTTGCCAAACCCGATCCAGTCCGGAGCGCTGATACCATTCCAGCTTGTCAGGCTGAGAACGAGTGCCGCAATGATGGGGCCAAAAACCAGGGATCCATAAATCAGCAGTCCCGGCAGGATGAAGATGAGATTGCTGCTGACTTTGGCATCGAGCGGTGAGCGCGACATTCAGGCGTTCCAATACAGTGACGATTTGCTGGCGGGGTGCTCCCGCCGCGTCCGTTCGATGGACCGACGCGGCAGGAATGGTTTTGGCGCAGGATCCGGTCAGGTCTTGAACGAGGCCGGAGGGGCTGCAGGTTCCAGGATCATTTGCTCTTCATGTATGCCTGATAGTCGGCATCGAGTTTGTCGATCAACTCTTGCGGGGTCTCTTGACCGGCGAGCAGCAACGGCGTGTTGTCGTCGAAGGTCTTCAGCATGGTCGGGCTCGCCCAATCCGGGTAGTGACCGATCGCGTTGTTCTCGTTGAGCGACTTCCAGATTTTGATGCCTTCCGACAGCAGCGGTGTGACCTCGATGTCCGCATCGGCAGGAACAGAGGAAGCAGGCAGGTAGCCGGCTTTTGCCCATGTGACCGCGGCATCCTCGGACACCATGTAGTTGATGTATTCGCCAGCAAGCGCCTTCGTGCCGTCTTCCTTGGCGATGCTGGTGATTGCCCAGGCAAGGTCGACACCCCCAACGGAGAGAGGATGCTCTACGCCCTTGGGGCCGGGGATCGGCATGAAATGAATGTCCGGATTGGCCTTCATGTCACCAAAGTACCAAGTGCCCGAAATCAGGAAGGCGCCTTCGCCGGAGACGAAGAGCTGGACAGCATCATCGCCGGAAATACCCTGGTAGCCATTGAAGAAATAGCCGTCCTGTGCCCAATCCTGGACAATCTTGGCCGATTCCACATTGCCGGGCGTGTCGAACGTGCCGCCATGGCCGTAAACGAGATCGTCGAGCGCCTTGCGATCCGAAGCATCGATATGCGCCTGGGTGATGCCGGCGAGCATGTGAAGCGTCAGATGGCCCTTTGCCGTGCCGATCATGAAGGGTGTCTTGCCGGCTTCCTTGATCTTGTCTGCGGCGGCCTTGAGGTCTTCGAACGACTTCAACGGCAGCTCGACACCGGCGTCAGCGAGGACTTTTTCGTTGTAGTAAAGCCCAACGATTTCAGCGAGGGAGGAGATGCCGTAGGTCGGGCCGACACCGAATTCGCCTTTGTCCGACCAGCGGTCACGGGCCAGCAGGCTTTCGGACTGGTTCTTGTCCCAGCCATATTCCGCGATGAAGTCATCCACTGGTACGAGGAGGTGTTCCTTGACCATGAGACCCATGGCGCCGGCGCCCTGGTTGACCTTCGTGACATCCGGTCCGTCGCCCGAGGAAACCGCCAGCTTCAGGGTCATGTTGAGGTCGGCGAAGTCACGGATCGTGTGATCGAGCGTGATGTCGGGATGAGCTTCCTTGAACCGGCCGTTCAGTTCGGCCATCACGGCTGCGCGCGATTCAGAATCATGATCGTCCCAGACCGTCAGCGTTTCAGCGCGGACCATTCCCGAAAGGCTGAAGCCGATAATGGCAGCGCCGGCCAGCACTGCTGACCTTCGCACTGCTGGTGACGCACTGCAGGATATTAGACGTCTAAACATGGGTTGTCCTCTCCGGTTGTTATTGCGATTAGCTTGCTTCCCCGATCGGCCTGGCCTTGTCGTACAGTGCCGAACGTCTTGTTCTGCCAGACCTTTACCGCTCCGGCGAATTCATGTAGTGCTCTGCCACATTCCTTTTGCACTTCCGCATTCCTCGGTTTGAGGGCATCGGCTTGAGCCCCCCAAATAGATGATGCGAGCTGGCCGAGAGCCGGCAACGAGGTCGATGACACCATGAACGCCACAGCTGACGATCGCCTCATCCGTCCAGCGACCGAGGATGACCTCGACGCCCTCTTCGACATCTGTCTGAAGACCGCCGATGGTGGCGGCGACGGGAGCGCGTTTTTCAGCGACAAGCGTCTGCCGGGCTACATCTGGTCGGTGCCCTATTTCAGGTTCGAACCGGGATGTGCTTTCGTTCTTGTCGAGAACGGGCGAACGATCGGCTACGTTCTCGGAGCGCCGGACACCGCGCGTTTCGAGGAAGAGCTGGAGCATCACTGGTGGCCGGACATTCGCCGCATCGTGGCGGATATGACGCCGACGCTGCGCGATGATGCAAAGGCCCTGCATCGGATCAACCATCCGGAAAAAACGCAGCAATGGCTGCTGGCGGACTATCCTGCCCATCTCCACATCAACATTCTGCCGGACGCACAGTCTTCCGGGTGGGGCCGCAGGATGATCAACACGGTGCTTGATGCGCTGGCGAAAGCCGGAGCGCCGGGTGTTCATCTGGGACTTCATCCGCAGAACGAGCGGGCGAAAGGCTTCTACAGCCACCTCGGCTTTGAAGACATCAGCCGCGACGACCACGTGCTTTTTGCCCGCCGTCTTGGCCGCTGAACCAGCCTGTCGTGACAACAGGTTTTTCCGTAACCGGCCCGAGCTATTGCCGGATGCAGCGGGTTTGCCGAGGATCATGAGCCCTCCGCATTTGCGGCTTCAAGGCCGTGTTTGAGAACGGTGGCGGCGGGCATCGCGCTCCATCCCTGAAGCAGGGAGCCGCGGCCGTAGGGCGGTGAGAAATATTCCACCGCGCCGGCCCAGCCGTTGGCAAGGCAGGTTTCCCACCATCGCGTCAGGGCATAACGGGCGCCACCAAGGCCTTGATGCAATCGCTCTTCCGCATACGCCCCATCCCAGTAGGGCCAGTCCGATCCATTGTGATAACGGAAGGCGAAGGCAGTCTTAGCGCGCGTGTCCCGGGACCGCTTGAAGGGAGGATAAGCACACATGACGCCCCAGTCGCCATAGGGCTGTTCCTTGTTGTTCCTGGATTCCAGGTTCTTTTCAAAGGCCTTGAGAAGACCTTTTGCCCGTTCCGCGGAAATGGCGTCAAACCGGGAGAGCGTCAGGCTGTCGAGAACGAGGTGATCTTCGATGAACCCGTCAGGTGTCTTGTAGTCGGCATACCCGTTGCGTTCGGCGACGAAGAGACCGTCCTCGATCTCGGCGCGGGCCTTCTTCGCGGTTTCACGGGCTTTTTCGGCCAGGTCCGGATCATGGTCGCTGCCAAGCTTGGCAACCGCATCGAGCGCGCCGACGAAGAGGCCAAGATCGTAAGAAACCAGACCCTCGCGGAATACGTTGTCCGCCCAGTCGCGGTCGTTGCGCGGCTTCAGGGGCAGCACGCTTCCCGGTGCTGCAAACCCCAGATAGCGATTGATGATGGCCGTAACGATGGGCCAATGCATGTGCGCCTCGGCAATGTCACCGGTGGCGTTCACATAGTCGCTTATGAAAAGAATGAAGAAGAGGGGGCTATCGAAATGATCGCTCCACCAGTCCCCGGGGCGATTGTGATGCTCCGGGAATGCCTTTCCGCGCCTGTCAGGATTGGCCCGGCACTCGGCGACGAAGCGCTGCCATGCCTCGGATTGTGCGGGTCCTGTCAGGATGACGCCACTCGGGGCTTCGCCATCTGGCTGGATGCCCTTGGCAAGCAGGCGAATTTCCTCGCGAACCGCTTCCGGTGCCAGGGTCAGAAGCGGCTGCATCGTCCAGTAGCCATCGCGGTAATAGGTGCGCGCGGGTGCGCTATAGGCCTGTCCCGCGGCCAGGCCGGCAAAGACACCCTTTTCATCCTGCCGGATGCTTGAAAGAGCTGCGTGAATGCCTTGCTTCACCATGCTGCGCATCAGGGGATCGGCTTCCGGAACGGCGTCGCAACGCGTCACATAGGCCTCGGCTTCGGCAATGATCTCGTCATTGGAAAGAGTAAGCGCGCCCTTCGCCTCGTCCATCGAAGCGCCTACGGCAATCCGAAGATCGTTTTCGCCGGCTTCCATGACGACGACACCCCAGGGGAGTTCGATGGTCCGTTGGTCTTTTGTCCTTGTGACCTTGGCCTTGACGCCTTCGCCGTCCATTTCGTGCCACCAGGCGCAGCGTCGCGCCGGGTGAGTGGTCTTCAGCTTGACGTTTCTCACAAGCATGATCGGCTTTGACTGCGCGACATAGGCGCCGCCGGACTCCGCGACCAGCCGGTTCGGCCCATAGACATAAGGGCCGGGCAGGGGAGAAAACCGGACGCGGCCTAGGCTGCCGGACGCCCAAAGAGCGAGATCGACATAACCGTCGGGATGCAGGTCGGCCTGAAGGCGCGGCGCCATGATCGGCAGGAGAACGGGGTGCTGGGTGGCAATTTCACCCTGTGGCGTCGGCGTCATCATGATGGGGTTGCTGGTGCTCTGACGTTGAATGGGGGATTAGCTGAGCCGGCGGTAACCGCGGCCTGTTTGATCGTGGACGCAAGAAGGCCGGCCTTCATCATTGCCGGCAACCTGGACGCCGTGCAGAACACAGCGGCTCGCGCGCCATTCGGTGGCGCAGTGACCGGTGCTGAAGCTCTGGCGTCTCGCATTGCCTGCATGGCGAACCTCGTCGCGTTGCAAATGAATGAGGAGAGCCTATCCAACCGGGAATTAATTTGTCAAGGCAGTGGACAAATAGAAATAAAAACGCTAGCCAATATTTAAGAGACGCGTTCTTTTCGGTTGGGAAATCGCCGGAATTAGCGAAATTTTAGATGCGCATATCCGATTTAGGTATAGGTGCTGGACTAATTGGGAGCTCACTTCAGAACGATGGCCATTACGTCTTCTGTTGCGCAGACACCGATTGCGCGTAAAATTTCGACGAATGCGGTGATCCGGACCGTTCTGGCGCAGGGCCCGATCTCCCGGGCTGATATCGCCAAATTCACGGGTCTTTCCAAACAGACGATTTCCGATGTCGTGCGCGATCTGGAGACCGATGGCTGGCTGAGGCCGGTCGGCAAGACCGATGGGCGTCCCGGACGTACCGCCATTACCTACGAGTTGAACGCCAGCGCGGGTCTTGCCGTTTCCATCGATCTGGGGGGGACAAAGATCGCGGCCGCAATCGGTGACCTTCTTGGCAACATCATTGCCGAAACGAAAGTGCCGACAGATGTGCGGGGCGGTGTCCATCTGGTCGATCAGTTCCAGGCGGTGATCAGTGAACTAACGACGCTTGCCGGCGTTGAAATGGCCAAGGTGCGCATGGTTGTCCTCGGCACGCCGGGCGTGCTCGATCCCGCCACCGGCCACATTCATGTTGCACCCAATATCGCCGGAATCGAGGATATCGATCTGCGCCAGTTGCTGACTGACAGGCTCGGCATCCCGACGATCATCGAAAACGACGTCAATCTCGCTGCGGAAGGCGAACGCTGGAAGGGGCATGGGGTCGACGTCGGCAACTTTGCTTTCGTCGCACTCGGCACCGGAACGGGGATGGGCATCATTGCCAATGGGTCCCTGTTGCGGGGCGGGCGCGGGGCTGCGGGTGAAATCTCCTATCTGCCGATCGGCGGAGATCCGTTCGACCCCGGCGGTTTTCATCTGGGAACCTTCGAAACGGCCGTCGGCAGTGTGGCGATGGCCCGGCGCTACGCAGGTTTCGGCGGAAAGGAAAGCGCGAGCGTCGCCGATCTTTTCGTCGCCTTCGAGAAGGGTGAGCAAAGCGCCATCGCGGCGGTTGAAGAAACGGCGCGGCTGACAGCGCTTGCCATTGCTGCCGTTGGCGCCACGCTGGATCCGCACCTGGTAATCATGGGCGGCAGCATCGGTGCGCGGCCGGAGCTTGTAGAGGCCATCCGCCGTTATCTTCCGCGCTGCACCCCTCATCCGGTTCGCATCGAAATCAGCCGTTTCGGCAATCGGGCCGCCCTCATCGGCGGCCTGGGGATCGCGGTCGCGCATATGCACGAAGAGCTTTTCGGGGTCGATCTCGGAGAAGCTTAGAACAAAAACTCAGGCGTTCAGAATGGGATGCGGCCCTTGCAGGAACGCGACATCGCGGCCTGGGCCTGAAGCGTAAAGCACTGGGATTATTGACACATGAAAGTCGGTATCGTCGGCCTTGGATCGCGAATGTCACATGTGGCACGCTGCCTGAAGGCGCAGAAAGCTGATCTGGAATTCACCGCATACGCCGATCCCGCACCGGCGGGGCTCTCCTTTCTGGAGACCAGCCTCGGAACCACTCTGAACGGGTATGAAACCCTGCAGGACATGCTCAACGGCGAGGCGTTGGACATGCTGATGATCGGCTCGCCAAACCACATGCATATCGGTCATCTGCGAACGGCTCTCAAATCGTCGGTTCCCTACATCTTCACCGAAAAGCCCGTTGTGATCAGCGAGGCGGAAACCTTCGAGCTTTTGGACCTGATGCGCCGTCACGAGGGAATGCAGCGTCTGATGATCGGTCTCGTCCTGCGCTATGCGCCGCTCTACCGGATGTTGAAGGAGGCCCAGGCCAAAGGACATCTTGGGAAGATTGTCTCGATTGAGGCGTCGGAGCATATCGCCCCTTACCACGGCAGTTTCTTCATGCGGGACTGGCGCCGGTACGAGAAATTTTCCGGTGGGTTCATGCTGGAAAAATGCTGCCATGACCTCGACCTCTATCAGGGTGTTGTCGGCCGGCGCGCAAAGTACGTTGCAAGCTTCGGCGGCCGGAAAAGCTTCGTTCCGGAGAACAAGCCTGACGAACTTCCGGATTACCGGGCGATTGCGCTGCGCGCGGAGCCCTCGCGGGGCAATCGGGTTTATCCGTTCGAGCCGCGCTGGGGCGGCACGCCTTCGGAATTCGAGAGCGACGCGGACATCATCGATTACCAGACGGCGCTGATTGAGTATGAGGACGGCGCAAACCTGGCCTTTCATACCAACATAAACGTGCCCGACGAGTTCCGCCGGTTCGCGGTGATCGGCACAAAGGGCATGGCCGAGGGCGACTTCGTCCGATGCACCTTCAAGCTCACAGATGCCCTGACATCACAGACGCTTTTGGAGGATCCGAGCGTCGGCACGGGCAGGGACAATCATTCCGGGGCAGACGATCAGATGGTGGCGGACATCGCGGCTTTTCTCGACCGGGGTGTGCCGTTGAAGGTGACCGTGCTCGACGCGCTCGAGGCGGGACTAACGGCGATCAAGATTGACGAGGCGCGCCTCAATCGTTCGGTCGTGGACATGAGCGCGATCTGGGACCAATTCGACAGCTATGGGCTGACTGCGAAGAGCTGATGCCAATCGCCTCTGGAAAGAGGGCGCCTGCATCATGAAACGATGACGGAGTTGAGTCATGGGAATGCTTGAAATGGTTGATGTGCGCAAAGCCTTCAACAAGTTCGAAGTCATAAAAGGCGTCTCGATGGCGATCAACCACGGCGAGTTCATCGTCTTCGTGGGACCATCGGGCTGCGGCAAGTCGACATTGTTGCGCATGATTGCCGGGCTCGAAGAAATCAGCGCTGGCGAGGTTAAAATCGACGGCAAGGTGGTCAACGACCTCGAGCCCGTCAAACGTGGCATCGCGATGGTGTTCCAGTCCTATGCGCTTTATCCGCATATGTCAGTCTATGAGAACATCGCCTTTCCGCTGCGAGTTGAAAAGCTGCCGAAAGACGAGATCGACCACAAGGTGCGCCGCGTTTCGAGCATCCTGAAACTCGACGAGCGGCTGAAGCACAGGCCCGGCCAGCTTTCAGGCGGACAGCGGCAGCGCGTTGCCATTGGCCGGGCGATTGTCCGCGAGCCCTCTGTCTTCCTCTTCGACGAGCCGCTGTCCAATCTCGATGCGGCGCTTCGAGCCGAAATGCGTATCGAGCTTTCCAAGCTTCACAGTGACCTTGGGGCGACGATGGTCTACGTCACGCACGATCAGGTCGAGGCGATGACCATGGCGGACCGGATCGTCGTTCTCGATCAAGGCCTGATCAGCCAGGTCGGGACGCCGCTCGAGCTTTATCACAAGCCGGCCAACCTCTTCGTTGCGCAGTTCATCGGCAATCCGAAGATGAACCTTTTGCCGGTCACCTGCACGGCATGCGACGAAAGCGGCGTCACCGTTGAGCTTGCCAACGGCTCGAAAGTTACGGTGCCGGTGGAAGTTCGCGGCAACCTGCAAGGCGCTTCGCTGACCCTGGGCATCCGGCCAGAACACCTGTTGCTGGGGCAGGGGGAGGCCGAGCTTCAGGTCATGCCGACCGTGATCGAGCATCTCGGCATTCACACCCTTGTCTATGCGTCCGTCGAAGGGAGCGAGGAGACGTTCACCTCACTCTTCCACAGTATGGTGCCGGCAAAGGCGGGCGTGCCGCAGACTGTTGGCCTTAAAGGGCGTGACTGCCATCTCTTCGATGGCGAAGGCATGGCGCTGGAGCGCCGCGTCGACGCCAGTGAAATGGATCCGTCCTTGCCAGCCGCTGTGGCCGTTTGAAATGCCCTGGCAGGTTGAAGAAGAAACCCTGGCCTCGGGCGACGCCGCCCATAAGGACCTTCAATGAAAGTTTTGATTTTTCCGGACGCCAAAGACGCCATTGCGGCGGCAGCACGCCTTGTACTCGACCAGGTGCGACTGAAGCCGGATGCCGTTCTTGGCCTTGCCACGGGCGGCACGATGGAAGCCGTTTATGACCGCGTGGCAGATGGTGCACGCGAAGGTGCCGTTTCGTTTGCCGGTGTCAGCAGCTTCAATCTCGACGAATATCTCGGCCTGCCGCCAGAGCACCCGGCGAGCTATCACACCTATATGCGCCAGCGTCTGTTCAGCCGGATCGGCATAGATCTGACGAGAACGCATTTGCCGAAGGGCGACTGTGAAGACGCAGAGACGGAATGCGAGCGTTATGAAGCCGCCATCGCGGCCTCCGGCGGTATTGACCTTCAATTGCTCGGGATCGGTCGCAACGGGCATATCGGCTTTAACGAACCGACGTCGAGCCTGTCCTCGAGAACAAGAGTGAAGACGCTGACAGCGGAAACGCGAGAAGCGAATGCGCAGTTCTTCGAAAGACCGGAAGACATGCCGCATTACGCGCTGACGATGGGGATCGGCACAATCCTCGACGCGCGGCACTGCATTCTTCTTGCGATTGGCGCGTCGAAAGCGGAGCCGGTGGCAAAGGCCATCGAGGGCCCCCTGGCGGCAACCTGTCCGGCGTCAGCGCTGCAATTGCACAGGCACGCGACCATGCTGCTCGACCGGGAGGCGGCGGCCAGGTTGGAGCTTGTCGACTACTATCAAAGGGTTCATCCCGACGGCGCCCCGGCCCAAATCAAGCCTGGTGAACGGTCGTGAAGCCGAAAAGTGCCTGTTAAACCCAATTTGCCTGCGGGCGCTATCGCCTCACGGAGCCGCATTCATCATGAAGCATGACATCCTGTTCAATCCAGACGAAGGCGACGTAACAGCTCGTCTTCAGGCTGCGCTCGATCACGCCGGCGAAACAGGTCAGCGTCTCGTTCTGGGGGACGGGGTTCATCATGTCGGCGGCCTCATGTTGCGCAGCGGTGTAGATCTTCACCTTTCCAAAGGTGCGATCCTCAAACCGGCTGGCGACTATGCGGCCTATGCGTCCACCACGGTGGATGTCATTGCCGAGGACTCGGATCGGGCGATGCTGGTCGCCAAGGATGCCAAGGACATTCTCATTACCGGTGAGGGTGTGATCGACGCTCCGGGAGCCGGCTTCATCGCCGGCGAGCTTGACGACATGGGAACGCATCTGCCCGCCCGCCTGCGTCCCCGCGTGATGGTGTTCGACGGCTGTCGCAATGTGCGGATAGAGGACGTCACCGTCCGCAATTCGCCGATGTGGACGCTGCATTTCATCGCCTGTGAAGAGGTCAGCATTTCCCGGGTGACCATTGAAAACGACCGGCAGATGCCCAACACGGACGGCATCGTCATCGATTCCTGCAGCGATGTGATCATCGACAACACCGACATCGCGACCGCCGATGACGGCATCGTGCTGAAGACGACCCGGCGTGCGAGTGGTGTGCCCACCGGACCATGCCGAAGCATTCGCATTCGGAAATGCCGGATCGAGAGCCAAAGCTGCGCCCTGAAAATCGGGACGGAATCCTTCTCTGACTTCAAGGACATAGAATTCACGGACTGCGACATTGTTTCGTCCAATCGGGCGCTGGGCATATTCTCGCGCGACGGCGGCGTGATCGATGGTGTTGCCTTTCGCCGGATAACGGTCGACTGCCGCGAAACTCCGGACGGCTTCTGGGGCTCTGGTGAGGCCATAACGGTCAATGTTGTCGACCGTCGCCCCGAAGCACCCGCCGGAGCGGTCTGTAACGTTCTTTTTGAAGATGTTTCGGGCAGTATGGAAGGGGCTATCAACCTTGCCGCGCTCGGCGGCGCCGGTATCGCGGGCCTTGTGATGCGCCGGATCAACCTTCAACAGCGGCCCGGTTCGATCGGGACCGGCGAACGCTATGATCTGCGCCCGACCGCGCATGATCTTGCTCCTGCGAAAGACGTAAGCGGCCGGGCCAATGCCTACGTCAAGGACGCTTCGGGCGCGGTGCTCGGTCTCTTTGCCTATCCGGACGGTATGCCGGGTCTATTTGCGCTCAATGTGGACAGTCTCCAGAGAGAGGATGTCTGGATCGAACGGCCCGAGCCATTGCCTGCAGGATGGAGCCGCCTGCAACAGGTGATGGCTTCCAACACGCCGCTCTAGATAAAACCTGACGACACTTGTCTGAAGTGACGGATCTGAAAGCCTGAAGCGCTTTCAAGTCGCGGCGCCGCTGTGCCTGACGGCAGGAAAGGCCGCGGCCGTCTGCACCGTTTCTGCGTGGCGGATGCATCGAACAGTCCGGCAACTGTGTCTGGAAGAAATGCCTGGGACCCCAAGGGTCACGCATTTCGTTTGAGAGAAACTACCCGAATTGCCGCGTTAGCCTCTGTCCACCAATGGAGAATGTTTCAAATCCTAACGCTTGACCTTCAAGAAACTGGATGTTTGTATAAGTGGATACAAAAATCCAGTGGAGCAAAAATGGCCATGTCGCCTTCTTCCGCAGATTTGAAAGCCTCCACCGCGGAGGAGGAGGCCTATCTCCATTTGCAGTCGGCGTTGAGGTGCGGGCGGTACAAACCGGGAGACCGGCTCATCCCCGAGGAAATCGCCAACGAAATCGGCATGAGCCGCATGCCTGTTCGAGAAGCCTTCCGCCGGCTCGCGTCTGACGGGCTCGTCACGCTTCGCCCGAACCGCGGTTGCGTTGTGGCGGGGCTGACGGTCGATGAGATCTACGAAACCTTTGAAATCCGATCTGTTCTGGAAGGTCTGGCGGTGCGGCTTGCCATGCCGGAGATGAACGCTGAGACATTCGAGGAACTGGATTTGCTGCTGGACCGTATGGAGCGCTCCGGACAGAGCGGCAGCAGCGAGTGGGTGCCAAGGCATCAGGAGTTCCACGCCTATATCTACCGTCTGAGCGGCCGCCCGAAACTCATTCGCCAGATATCCGCCCTTCATCTGGTCATCGAACCCTACATGCGGATCTGGTTCGACTATGTGACCAAACCGTTATCCGCCCGCCAGGAACATGAAAACCTGATCGAGGCACTGAAATCCGGTGATGCAGCTCATGCCGAGGAGGTGATGAGGGAGCACATTCTCGGCACGGCACCACTGCTTACCGAATACGCAAGTCCCGCCCGGCGCTGACGCGCGCCGGGCGGGTCGTCCAAAGCCGGGGGAACATCCGGCACGGGCGAGGGGAACCGCCGAACCAACGGCATTGATTTAGAGGAAGGACTTTACGTCATGACGATCCGTCGCATGGCCGCGCTCGCGGCTGCCTTATCGACACTCGCCTTTGGCCCCGCTGCCATGGCACAAAGCGCGCCCACCGAGATCACCATCGCCACTGAAGGAGCTTATGCTCCCTGGAACTTCACCACAGCGGACGGCAAGCTGGACGGCCTTGAAATCGAGCTGGCAAACGACCTTTGTGCCCGAATGAAGATCGAGTGCACGATCATCGCACAGGACTGGGACGGGCTGATCCCCTCCCTGACTGTCGGCAAGTTCGACGTCATCATGGCCAGCATGTTCATCACGCCGAAGCGGCTTGAGACCATCGCTTTCACGCAACCCTATGCAGTCGATCCCTCCGGCTTCGCGGTGGCAAAGGATAGCGAACTGGGCAAGCTCGGCCTGACAGGTGAAAAGTTCAAGCTTGATGACGATGCTGCGGCCCTGGAGGCTATCGAAAAGCTGAAACCCATGCTCGAGGGCAAGGTCGTCGGCGTGCAGGCTGCGACGACCAATCTGGATTTTCTGAAGAAGTATTTGGCGGATACGGTCGAAATCCGGGAATACAAGACGACCGAACAGCACGATCTGGACCTGTCGGCAGGCCGTATCGATGCTCTGTTCGCCCAGCAGACGGCCCTGGCCGCAACTCTCGCAAAGCCTGAGTTCTCCGACTACACCCTCGCTGGCCCTGGCTTTGTCGGCGGTGTCTTCGGCTTTGGCACCGGCGCGGGTCTGCGCCAGGAAGACACGCAACTCAAGGAGATGCTGAACAAGGCCATCGATGAGGCAATCGCCGACGGCACGATCAAACGGATCTCCGAGAAGTGGGTGCACACAGACGTGACACCCGTCAAATAACGCGGGCAAGCCGAGGGCGGCCGGGGTTTCCCCCGGCCGAACGTTTTTTATAAAAGGTTTCGACCCGTATGTTCGACAAACTCTACTTGCTCGGTTTCGGCAGCGGAGGCTGGGGGGCTGCGCTGCTTGAGGCGGCGGGGACGACGCTGCTGTTGTCGCTGCTGGGCTTTGCTCTCGGCATAGTTTTTGGTGCCGCAGCCGCCGCCGGGCGCCTGTCCTCCGCGCGGCTGCCGCAAGCAGTCGCGTCCGCTTATGGCACGGTGTTCCGCGGTGTGCCGGATCTCCTCACCATCTATCTGCTCTATTACGGCGGCAGTGTTGCGCTGACCGCGATTGCCCGCGCTGCGGGCGCGGAAGGCTTCGTCGGCCTGCCGACCTTTGCCACGGGCGTTCTCGCCATCGGCGTTATCTGCGGTGCATATCAGGCGGAAGTCTACCGGGGGGCATATCTCGCCATCGACCGGGGCCAGTTCGACGCCGCCAATGCACTGGCGCTTTCGCGCAGTCAGACGATCATGTTCGTGATCGCTCCCCAGCTTCTGCGACATGCCATTCCTGGCCTCAGCAATGTCTGGCAGCTCGTTCTCAAGGATTCTGCGCTCATTTCGGTGATCGGCCTTGTGGAGTTGATGCGGCAATCCCAGATCGGCGCCGGGTCCACACGAGAGCCTTTCCTGTTCTACATCGCCGCCGCTTGTCTGTACTTCATCATTGCCGGCATCACCGGGTTCGCTTTCCGCGCCCTGGAAGTCAAAACCTCCCAGGGGATCGCGCGATAATGATCGATTTCAATTTCTTCATCAGCATCATTCCGAAGCTGCTGTCGGGTCTGCCGTTAACGTTGCAGCTTGCCGGATCCTCCATCGTTATCGGCTTTGTTCTGGCGCTTGTGCTCGCCCTGGCGCAGCAGACGGACAGGCGCCTGGTGGTCTGGCCCATCCGGTCCTTTGTTGCCGTGTTCAGGGGCACGCCGCTGCTGGTCCAGATCTTTCTGATCTATTACGGGCTAGGCCAGTTTCGGCCGACGCTCCAGATGCTCGGCCTGTGGACTTTCTTTCGAGAGCCCTATTGGTGCGCGATCCTGGCGTTGTCACTGAACACGGGCGCCTATGGCAGCGAAATTCTGCGTGGTGCGATCCGCAACATTCCCAAGGGGCAATGGGAAGCCGCGGCCGCCCTGGGAATGAACCGGCTGTTGACCCTGCGCTTCGTGGTCCTGCCACTGGCGTTCCGCGCAGCAATCCCGGCCTACAGCAACGAGATTATCCTAATGGTCAAGGGCACGTCCCTGGCCTCCATCATCACGCTGATGGAGGTTACCGGCATCGCGCAAGGGCTCATTTCCCAAAGCTACCGGGCCATCGAGGTCTTCATCGCTGCCGGCGCGATCTACCTGATCCTGAATTTCATCATCGTACGGGCCCTGAACGCCCTCGAACAGAAACTCACACCCTACCGGTCCCGCGCCTGACGGGCACCTCACGAGATAAAGACCGAGGAGACGCAACAGGAATGCGCAATTTCGAACAACCGACGCGGTCGGTGGCCGTGTCGGCCAATGCCATGGCTGCAACTTCGCATCCCTACGCCACCCTTGCGGCGGTCAACATTCTTCAGGCCGGCGGGAATGCAATGGATGCTGCCCTCGCGGCTTGTGCCGTGCAATGCGTGGTGGAGCCGGGCTCGACCGGCATCGGCGGCGACTGCTTCGCCCTGTACGCTCCCAAGGGGGGAGATGAGGTTCTGGCCTATAACGGGTCGGGACGGACCCCTGAGGCATTGACCGAAAGCTGGTTTAGCGAGCGCGAAATTACCGAGGAGGTCCCGCGTCAGTCGCCCGCATCGGTTACCATTCCGGGCGCTATAGATGCCTGGACGCGTCTGCATGCCGACCATGGCCGCATCACCTTTGCCGAGGTTCTCGCCCCGGCCATCGCATTTGCGGAAAATGGCTACGCCATCACACCTAGGGTTCATCGTGATTGGGTGCTGGAGGAAAAGCTGCTGGCTGCCGATGCGGCGGCGGCGAAGAACTTCCTTCCCGAAGGCCGTGCGCCCGCCATCGGCGAGATTCACAAACAGCCCGAATTGGCCGCTACCTTGAAACGGATTGCCGCCGAAGGCCGCGATGGTTTCTACCGCGGGCCGGTCGCGCAGGACATGGTCAATTACCTCCGCTCACTCGGCGGGCTGCACACGCTGGAGGACTTTGCCTCCGCCAGGGGCGAGTATGTAACGCCCGTCACTACCCGGTTCCGCGGCCACACGATCCATGAATGCCCCCCCAACGGTCAGGGCATTATCGCCCTGATGATCCTCAACATCCTGTCGCATGTCGAGACCGGAGACGATCCGCTGTCGCCCGACCGGCTGCACGCGGAAATCGAGGCCACACGCCTTGCCTATGCCGCGCGCGATGCCTGGCTGGCAGATCCGGACAAGGCCAATGTCCCGGTTGAGGAAATGCTGTCGGACGAGCTGGCGGCAAAGCTCGCTGCAAAGATTGACCTCAGCCGCGCCCTGACGGAACTGCCTGCCTTCGAGATGCCTTTGCATCGGGACACCGTCTACATCACGGTGGTCGATGCAGAGCGCAATGCAGTCAGTCTGATCAACTCGATTTTCGATTGCTTCGGCTCGGGCCTGGTAGCCCCGCAGTCAGGCGTCGTGCTGCATAACCGTGGCCAGAGCTTTTCGCTGAAACCCGGTCATCCGAATGTGATCGCACCCGGCAAACGCCCGCTGCATACAATTATCCCCGGTATGGTCACCCGCGATGGCCGCACCGAAATGTCCTTCGGTGTCATGGGCGGATACTATCAGGCCATGGGCCATGCCCATCTTGTGTCCAAGGTGCTCGACTACGGCATGGATTTGCAGGAGGCCATCGATCTTCCCCGGCTTATCCCGGTCGGCGGCAACGACACGCGCGTTGAAGCAGAGCATACGATTCCGCAGGCGGTCGCGACGGAACTGGAACGCCGGGGCTTCAAGCTCGTTCCCTCTCCGGATCCCATTGGTGGTGCTCAAGTCATCCGGATCGACTGGGAAAACGGCACTCTTGCGGGTGCTTCGGAATCCCGTAAGGACGGTATCGCTCTGGGGTTCTAGCAGGGCGTCCCGGTTCGACCTGACCGGGAGCAGCTGCATACGGCATTCTATCGCGCACGCGGAAGGGTATTCAGATCTTGCACCCCATTTTCAGTGTGGATTTTGCGCAAATCCCGCCGGCGGCATGCCGCTGGCGGGATCTCGTTTGACCTGCGTTTGGTCCAGACACTGGTGCCCGTGCTCACATCTGGACCGACGACGGTCAGGTCCTTCTGCTTGCTGCCTTCCTGTTACAGGACGCGCTCTTCCCGGAAGGCCCGTCCGAATGACTGCAGCACTGGGTCCAGGAGATAGCGCATTGGTGTATGGGCTCCCGTTTGTATGAACACTTGCGCGGGCATGCCCGGCACCAGCTCAAAGCCGCCTCCGGCCTCCTGGATGTCGTCGGCGGTAACCCGCACCCGAACCGTGTAATACTGCTCTCCCGTCTGATCGTCGGTTTCAGCATCAGCACCAACCTGGAAGACTTGCCCCTTCAAAGGCTTCATGTGCCGCCCCATGAAAGAAGTGAGCTGCACTTTGGCGTCCATCCCGATCAAAACGTTGTCGATGTCGGACGTCCGCAGGCGCGTGTCGAGGATGAGTTCCTCGTTTTGAGGAACGATGGTGAGGATAGGTTCGCCCGGCCGCACGACGCCGCCAACCGTCTTGTAGTTGACCTTGAGTACCCGCCCCTCGATCGGGGAGACGATCTCTGTACGGCTCAGGATGTCGGAAGTGGCAGATAGCGCTTCGTCGGCCTGAGCGATCTCCGCGTTGATTTCCGACAGTTCCTCGGCGATCTTCTCACGTTCTTCGCTGACAGCCGTCAGCTCCGCGATCTTGATTTCCTCGATCTTCTGCCGGGCACGGGCGATCGTTGAACCGATGGCATTGCGCTCCGACCAGAGCTCGGCCCGCTTGCGTTGCAGAGCCAGAAGCTCAGGCTGACGCATGAGACCTTTTTTCATCAGGACCTTTTTGCTTTCCAGTTCCTGGTCCAGCAGAATGATCTGCTGATCCATGCCACCGATCTGAGCCTTCAGACTGTTGATCTCGGCTTCAACCTGGCCAGCCTGCACACGATAGGTGTTCGTCTGCCTGTCGAGAAGCTCACGACGCACCTTGAACTTGATGATCTCGTTGGCCACGAACTGCTGGTAGCTCTTGTCGACCGACATGACCGATGGTGTCTTGACCTCGAAGGTTTCGTCGCCGCGTTCCTGCGCCAGGAGCCGGTCTCTGGTCACCGAATAGCGCTGGTGCTTGCGATAGATCGACAGGTAGTTCGCTGTTGCCAGTGCCTGGTCGAGAACCATGAGAACCTGACCGTTCTTGACGACATCGCCTTCCTTGACATTAAGCTCACGCACGATCCCGCCTTCCAGATGCTGCACCACGCGCAAGCTTCCGTCCGGGCTGACCTTGCCGGCAGCAATAGCGGCCGACGACAATTCCGCGAGACTTGCCCAGATCCCTGTGCCGAAGAAACACACCGCGACGACGACGAAACCCAGGATCCAATGAAGGCGAATGGAGCGTCGGAGCAACGACGCCGGGCTTTGTTCCTTGTTCATCATTGACCTCCCTTTGTATCGTTGGCTGGTGACGCGCCTTTTGCCTTTGCGGGCTGCATCTTGCCTAGTTTCTGCAGAATATCGCTGACCGGGCGAATGGCGTTCTTCATGAATTCCTCGCCCGTTTGCGTCTTCTGAATTGTGCCGTCCGCGAGAGTGATAATCAGATCGACTTTCGAAAGCGCCGATGGTCTGTGGCTGACGATGATGACGGTACAGCCCTTTTCCCGAAGGAGTACAAGACACTCCTGAAGTGCCGCTTCGCCGTCGCTGTCTAGATTGGAGTTGGGTTCATCCAGAATAATCAGCTTTGGCAAACCGTAGATCGCCCTGGCCAGACCGACACGTTGTGCCTGCCCGCCGGACAGGCGAAGTCCACCCGGCCCGATCATGGTTTCATAGCCGTTCGGCAGTCCGTTGATCATGTCGTGGCAGCCCGCGAGGCGCGCGGCAGCCACAACCTTTTCATCCTCCGGCTCTCCCAGCCGGGCGATGTTTTCCTTCACGGTGCCGTGGAGCAGTTCCACGGACTGGGACAGGTAGCCGATATTGCGGCCGAGCTGTTGCGGGTCCCAGTTGCTCATGGCGACACCGTCAAGACGCACCGAGCCGGAGCTCGGATCCATTGCGCCGATGAGCAATTTGCACAAGGTGCTCTTGCCTGACCCGGAGTGACCAACGATTGCATTCAGCGTTGCCGGTTTGACGTCGATGCTGATGTTGCGCAGCAAGGGACGTTCCTGGCCTGAAACAAGCAGATTGACGCCTTTGAGCTGAAGTTGGCCAGCGGGATCCGGCTGCTGCGTCTTGTTGAAGTGAAGCGGGGCTGACAGAAAGATATCTCTCAAACGGCGGTGAGCCTGCATCGCGCCGACAATGCCCCGCCAGGCACCGATGGCCTGTTCGGCAGGGGCAAGCGCCCGCCCCATGATGATTGACGCTGCAATCATTCCGCCCGGTGTGATTTCACCAAGCGTGGCGAAATAGGCCCCGAGGCCCAATACGCTGATCTGTGCCGTGAACCGGATGAACTTGCTGATCGCGGCAGTCTTCGCAGAAAAGGAGGCGACGGCGAAAGTCGAATCGGCCACCTGTTCGTTATCGTTCCGGTAGCGGGCGAGAACACCAGGCAGCATTCCCATGCTGTAGACGCTTTCTGCGTGCTGCGTGGCGATGTCAATCGTCTGCTGCGCCCGCACACGAGCGGCCGCGGCACCAGCCATCCGGCGGCGCGTCACCGTATCGTTCACACCTGCGATCATGACAATCAACACGCCGGCTGCTATGGCGACGAAGCCGAGGGCAGGGTGAATGAGAATAATGGCACCGATAAAGAGGGGCACCCACGGCCCGTCGAAGAAGGGCAGTACGCTCGAACTGCCAACGAACTGCCGGATGGTCGCAAGATCGTTCATGGCATGGGAGTGGGATCTTCCCGTGGACCTTGCCGTTTGAATGATTGCATGAAGCAGATCGGCATGGACAGTCGCGTCCCACCACTTCGCAATGCTGGCGAGGATGGACCCGCGGATAGCGTCTAGAACCGCAATCACGGCCAGAAAGAAAATGACGAACATTGTCAGGAAGACGAGCGTTTCGAGATGACCGCTCTGCATGACCCGGTCGAAGATCTGCTGCATGTACAGAGGGGACGCGAGGGTGCCGAGATTGACAAAGATCGAAAAGAAACCAACGGCAAAAAAGCCGGCCCAGGAAGAGCGATAGACCTTGAGAGCGGGATAAACGCTTTCCCTTGCGCTGCGCACAGCCATGTAGACTCTCCAAAAAATAAATAAAAGGGGAGGAGAGGGCGCTTGCGCCCTCTCCGGGAACCTCAGGATCAGCTGAGCAGCGGACCGTCGCCGTCATCGTTAAATGTCGGGATGAGCATCTCGGGGATGTCACCGCCACCGTCAGTGGTCCAGTCGTCGCCACCGAAGGTGTTCGTCTTGTCCGGATCTACCGACAGTTCGATATCGAACTCGGCGGAGTTGGAGACGGCGTCATTGACGTCCACCACAGTCATTGTACCGGACATGTTGGCGGTTTCGCCCTGATCCATTACCTGGGCCATAATGCGTTCCAGGTTATGGTTGAAAGTAACGCTGCCGTCGGCCTCCCCGATGTTCAGAAGACCTGCGGCTTCCAGATCGGCGATATCCAGCGTTACCTGATGGCCTGAGATGGACAGGCTGAGAGTGCCCGAGATCTCATCGATCTGGAGCGTTTCGGTTTCACCATCGTCAACGTCGTTGGCATTCAACAGCTCAAGAAGATTGAAGCTGCTTTCGTCGTTGTTCGAGTTGCTGTGAACAACAGTGAACGTACCCGTGTAGTTCTCAATGGTGGGGGCATCGTTCGAGCCGTTGATGGTGATGGTTACGTCCGTCGTGACGGTGCCACCGTTATTGTCGGAAACCGTAACCGTGTAGATTTCCTCAACACTGTCACCAACGTTGAGCGCCTGAACATCGGCGTCGGACTGGTCAATGGTGTAGGTCCATTCACCGGTATCCTCGTCGATGCTGAATTGCCCGAGCGATCCGTCAAGAACGGACGCCGAGTAAGTCAGAACATCCCGAATGTCGACATCTGCGCCCACGATCAGGCCAGAGGCAACGTCGGTACCTGCTTCATCAACACCAGCTTCCGTCACCTCGCCCAGGATGTCTGCAGAGGTAATTGTCGGATCGTCGTTGGTGCCGGTCACGACAACCATGACTTCCCGAGTATCCGTCTCTCCGCTGTCGTCCGTAACGGTCAGCAGGTACTTGACTTCCAGCTGTTCGTCTTGGGCAAGGAAGTCCAGTGCCGTTGCGGCAATTGCGAACGTCCAGGTGGCGGTTCCGTTGTTGCCGGAACCAGCCGGTTGCTGCACCGTCAAGGCGCTCTGGAAGGCAAGTGCTTGTGCCTCCGTCAGCGCGAAGCCACTGCCTTCGACTGGTTTGACAGAGGTGAACTGAGCAGTCACTTCCGGCGTGTCGGACAGGTCGAGGTCGGCGAAGGAAACCTCACCGGATGTCTCAAGCTGTGCCGGTGTGTTGGCTTCCTCAAGAGCACCTTCGAAGACGCCTCCCGAGAACACCGGTCCATCATTGGTACCAGTGATGGTGATGGTGATCTGGGTGGTGTCGGTGCCTTCGGGGAACCAGTTCCGATCGCTGACTTTCACGTCGAACGTCAGGGTCAGGGTTTCACCATCTGCCAACCAGTCGAGTGGAGCCGAGCCGTTGTAGGCATAGGTGAATTCAACATTCCCGTCCGGTCCCTTGGGCACGGAGAAGATGTTGTCCAGTTCGTTGCCGCTGGTGAAGTCGAAATTGCCGGCCATCAGAAGGCTGCTGATATCGACACCGTCCGGAAGATCTCCTTCCGAATAGTCCGGAGAGCCGGAGCCTTCAACCGAGATGTAGAGCGTGTCGCCCAGATCCGGATCGTCGACCACGATGTTGCCGGTCAATTCTCCGATACTCTGCGGATTGGCGTCCAGTGCTTCGTCAATTGCAAAGTCAAGAACGCTCTGCTCGACGAGGATATCCGGCTGGTCGTTGGTACCGATGATGGTCACGGTGACCGGGCGCTCAACGAAGGAGTCCGGGTCATTCGTGTCCTGAACCCGAAGCGTGTAGTCGATCGTGAGGACATCGCCTTCTGCAAGGAAGTCAATGGCCTTGTCCTGGACCTTGTAGGAATAGGTTACCCGGCCCTGGTCGTCGAACTGGTCGAATGTCCAGAAGAGGAAATTCGAGTCATTGGCCGTCAGAGCAGCGTGGATATCGCCCGGCATTTCCAGAATGTCGCCGGCACCGGAGGCCAGGGACAGGTTAGGTTCGCTGATCTGGACCTCAAAATTGTCCGGATTGACGACCGTGTCCGGATCGTTGACCTCGAAGACACCACTGCGGGAATGGACGAAACCCTGGTCCTCCGCATCCGGAAATTCCACGATGGGCAGGAAGTTCAGGGAGAGGTCCCCGCCAATCGTCGGAGCATCATTTGTGCCCGTGATCGTGATGGTGACATCCTGCTCGACGACACCGCCGTTGCCGTCATCGACCGTCACGGTGTAGACCACTTTGACCTGTTCTTCAGCGGCCAGGAAGTCGAGATGCTCTTCCGCGACGCTGTAAGACCAGTTGATCGTGCCGTTGTTCGCGTTGCCCGGATCAGCGGACAGCCCGAATCCAGCCTGAATATTTGCAATCTGGCTGGCGGTCAGGCCGACCCCATCAAGACCTTCAACGCTCTTGACTGCGAAGGTTGCCGTCGGCGTATCGGAGAGGTCGAGATCGGTGAACTCGATTGAGCCGGTGTCGGACAGGGTTGACGGATCGCCTTCAACGATGGAACCGCTTACGTCGACCGCAGTCAGCGTCGGAACGTCATTGGTACCGGTGATGGTGATGGTGATCTGGGTGGTGTCGGTGCCTTCCGGGAACCAGTTCCGATCGCTGACTTTCACGTCGAACGTCAAGGTCAGGGTTTCACCATCTGCCAGCCAGTCGAGATCGGCCGAGCCGTTGTAGGCATAGGTGAATTCAACATTCCCGTCTTCGCCCTTCGGCACGGAGAAAATGTTGTTGAGTGCAGACCCGCTGGTAAAATTGAAATTGCCTGCCGTCAGAAGGCTGTCGATATCGACACCATCCGGAAGATCGCCTTCCGAATAGTCCGGCGAACCATTGCCTTCGACCGAGATGTAGAGCGTGTCGCCCAGATCCGGATCGTCGACCACGATGTTGCCGGTCAATTCGCCGATACTCTGCGGATTGGCGTCCAGTGCTTCGTCAATTGCAAAGTCAAGAACGCTCTGCTCGACGAGGATATCCGGCTGGTCGTTGGTACCGATGATGGTCACGGTGACCGGGCGCTCAACGAAGGACTCCGGGTCATTCTTGTCCTGGACCTTAAGCGTATAGTCGATCGTGAGAACATCGCCTTCGGCAAGGAAGTCGATGGCCTTGTCCTGGACCTTGTAGGAATAGGTTACCCGGCCCTGGTCGTCGAACTGGTCGAATGTCCAGAAGAAGAAGTTCGAGTCATTGGCAGTCAGGGCAGCGTAGATATCGCCCGGCATTTCCAGAATGTCGCCGGCACCGGAGGCCAGGGACAGGTTCGGTTCACTGATCTGGATCTCAAAATTGTCCGGATTGACGACTGTGTCCGGATCGTTGACCTCGAAGACCCCGCTGCGGGAATGGACGAAACCTTGGTCCTCCGCATCCGGAAATTCCACGATGGGCAGGAAATTCAGGGAAAGGTCACCGCCGATTGTCGGAGCATCGTTGGTGCCGGTGACCGTAACCTTGAATTCGGCCTTGTCGCCCCCGACGACCTGATAAACGAAGGTATCGACACCTTCCTCGCCTTCGGCGAGACGGTTCGCTTCATCGGAATAGACGTAACTGGCATCGCCCGTTTCGACGTTCAGCAACAAGGTGCCGTATTTGCCCTGCACCTCCAGCAAGCCATCTCCATCAGGGACGGTATCGACGTTGACTTCCGCGCCACCGGCACCTTTGAAAGCCAGCTGGTTGATTACCTGGCCGCCAGTTTCGCCGAGTTCGTCGTCATTGCCCAGAACGTTGAAAGTTGCGGCGACTTCGGCTTCGTCGTCGTCGGAGGTCTCGGTGACGTCGATTGCATCATTGTGGGCGACGAGCGCACCATCCGTGACGCTGAAAAGATTGATATCACCGACTTCACTGCCTTCGCCGAACTGAACCAGTTCGATGTTGTAAAGGGTCGTCGTGCCGGTGTCGTTTTTGATACTGACGGAACCGTCTTCGTTGGTTTTGATCTCGTAATCTTCGGCTTTGCCGGTGAACTGGGCGACGTCCTTGTTACCGCCGCGACCATCGATGACGTCACTGCCGCCATTACCGAAGAAAATGTTGTTCAGGCCGTTGCCGAGCAGAACGTCGCTGTTGACCGTACCGATGGCATTCTCGATGGATGACAGCAGGTCGATGTCACCACCCTTGCTCACGGCGATACCGCTGCGCAGGTCGATGAAGATGCCGTTCTCTGTTCCGTTCAGGTAGGAGTAGTCGATCGTATCTACATCGTCACTCCCGAGCAGGATGTCGATGCTGCCGTAACCGACAAGCATATCGTTACCGCTTCTGGCAAGAA
This sequence comes from Stappia sp. BW2, assembly GCF_008107695.1. Taxonomy (GTDB): domain Bacteria; phylum Pseudomonadota; class Alphaproteobacteria; order Rhizobiales; family Stappiaceae; genus Roseibium. Next base: position 72,519 of record NZ_VIRG01000060.1, read on the forward strand.
CGATATCAAGACCCGCTGTTCCTTCGAGCGGTACATCGGCACCCGTTGTCCCGTTAACAAAATTGATACTGGAAACATCCGGCGCCGGGTCGCTGCCATCTTCTTCGATGTAGGTACCCACGACGTCAATGTCGTTGACCGAAGAAGTATTGTTCTTGATGTCGGCCAGAGTTGCGCGGATTGAGTCAAAAAATTCCGATAGATTTATATTATTAGGCATTATTCCATTCCTCACTCGCTCCACCGGCTAACTGCGAGAGACAACCGGTGATTATAGAACGGGTGTCAAAATCACCCTTGCTGAAATGCGCGAGCAGGATTGTCAGACTGCTTCAAAATGAGCCATTCCCCAAATGGGGACTGTGCGGGTCAGAAAATTTTTTAACCATGTCTTTAGGTCAATTCCGCAAAAGCCGTAGCGTAATCAAGGGGTAGTGGAAATGTTTAGAGTTTCAATGCGTTAAGCAAAGTTAACGGGCGGTTCTGGCGCCTATCTAGGCATAATTAACTAATTATAAATTTTTTCGATGGATCGAAAAATTATTTGTTACCGCGCTGCGGGATTGATTCCCTCTTGGGTTGTGTGTACGATTGCATAGTTTTGATGCTGTTATTATTGATAATATTTACGTTGATTCAGATGTTGTCTTTTAGAAATGTGCGAGCAATTTGATAAACTTATCTCAGAATTGTACGAGGCTGTAGAAAGCAAGGAGCTGTTCTATTTAACTCTTTCGAAAATTGTTTCTTATCTTGAAGCATCCCAGTCTCACCTTTGTCTTCTTGGAGAGGAGAACTCATCGGTTGGACTGAATTTTACCGCAAATATGGACCCGGAATTCCTCAAGGAATTCCAAGAACATCATGTCAATCACGATTATCGGCTGAAGCTCATTGCCAAGGCGCGCATAGGGGAGGTCTTGATGGACGATCAGTTAACTACAGCGGACGGGTTACGTTCCAGCCCGATCCTCAATGATCTTTTTCCCAGGTCCGGTGTGAACAGGATCATGGGCAACAACATCTCGGTTGACGGGGGGGCAGGGTGGTTTGGCGTCACAAGCCTTCGCAAGGACGGGGGGTTCTCGAAAGAGGTGGTGGCGGATTTTTCTAAGCTCGTCGTGCATGCCAGGAAGGCGCTTAATCTCCGGCAACTGCGGAATGAAGTCGCAGAGCGGGAGCAGGTTCACAGGTCCGCCAACGATTCGCAGACCCACGCAATCATCATGCTTGCCAATGGTGAGGTTGAATATGCGAACCAACTGGCAAGGGAAATGCTCGACCATGGTTTTGTGCGGATACAGAACGGCAGACTGGTCTGCCGCGATCCGGCGGAGCAAAAAAAGGTGGAGGCGGTTCATCGGCGTGTGCGCAACGGTGAAGCGCCTCTGGTGCGTCTTCTCGACAAGAAAACGGATTCGACCTATGCCGTTCAGGTGTTCAACCCGCTTCCCCGTTTCGTTGACGGGCGGCTGGAGCCGGCGCGCTGGGTGACCTACAAGATCGTGCAGCTCAATCCTCAGGACATTCTGTCGTCGCGGACGCTGGAGCGTATTGCCGAGTTCTACGGGTTGAGTGTCGGCGAAAGCGCGACAATTGCTGCAGTCATAGAAATGCAACCGCTGGCGGAGTATTCCCGCAGCAAAGGTGTTCAGCAGGACACTGTGCGGAAACAGTTGAAAGCCGCAATGACCAAGATGGGGGTCAATTCGCAGAAACAGCTTTTCCAGCTTTACGAGCGTTTCAAGGTCTTCGAATAACGGCTCCGAAAAACCTCGGTTCTTTATATATTTAATGATATTCGTGTGCGCCCCTGTCTGTTTTCTATGAAGATCTGGTGGCGTTTTTGAAGAATGCACAACAAGACCGGTCCGAACGGCCCGAAGGCCGTCCGGAGAGACTGCGTTATGGCTTCAGGTGTTCGCGGAACCATTCGACCGCTGGTTCGGATGAGGCGTCGAAATCATCCACATAGGCGTCGAAATGACCGCCGCTTAGCGTTACGAGCCGTTTTGGACCAAGAGCCTCCTCGTAGGCTTCCAGTGCAAGGTCGGAAACCGTGAGCACGTCGCCCAGGGCCACAACGATCATCATGGGTGTTGGGCTGACGTATTTGGCGTAGCTGATAGGTTCGTATTCGGTGAACATCTCGACGGAGCGCAAAGTCACCTCGTTGTGCCAGGATGGTGCACGGGTCTTGCCGGTCTCGGTGAACCAGGTCCAGCTGTCGGGTGTGGGCAAGGCGGAGGGCGCTGCCGGATCCTCGGCAACCACCGGGATCATCGCCGGCGGCTCACCGTTCATCCGGGCCCGGCGGTCATCATCGAACATCGCCTGCACACCGGCCAGATAGTCTGCGCGGATGAGGCGGCGCACATTTCTGTGTCCGCTGGCCAGCGGTACCTGGGCGACGACGCATTTTACCCGTCGATCCAGCGCTCCCACCACCATGACGTGGCCGCCGCTGTAGCTCGAACCCCATATCCCGATCCGATTTGCATCGGTTTCCGGCAGTGTTTCGGCCCAGGTGATAGCGTCCCGATAGTCGCGAACCTGTTCCCACGGGTCGATTTCGTAACGCGGCTCGCCGTCGCTTGCTCCGAAATTGCGGTTGTCGAAGACTATTGAGGCGAGCCCCGCAGCAGCAAAAGCCTCGGCGAAGCGGTCGAGGTACATTTCCTTCACGGCCGAAAACCCGTGTGCCATCACAATGGTTGGCACAGGCCCCGAAGCGTTGTCGGGTACATAGTGCCACCCGCGCAACGTGACGCCATCTTCTGTCTTGAACTCGATATCCTTGCGCATGTGTCTGCGTCCTCCCTTGCAGCTTCGATACCGGTTTCGCTGACGGTCCTCTCCCCGCCATCGGTCCGGCATCTGGTAAATTTCCCCGGTTCGCCTAAACTCGGAGAGCGGGCGAGACATCGGGAGGAGCGTATGTTGAGCCAAGCAGGAGGTTCGGTCTTGCCGGCGCATGCGCCGGGACTTGATCATCCGCGCACAAAAAAACGCCGAAAGGCGCGCCCGGGAGGAGACAAGACAATGGATGCCGAGACCTGGTCAACGCAATCCCTTCGTGGCCCTGTTCAATTCGAGGCCTGGCGTCATGCCTTGAGCCGTACGCACCTGGATTGGGATCTCAAATCCTCCGAAACGTCAGATTTCCACGCGGAAATTTGCGAGCGCATTCTCGATGGGATCCGCGTCGTCGAATGCTGTTGCGATCCCTGTGAGGGTTCACGCCGCAAACCCGAACTGTGCCACAGCGATGAGGCCTATTTCGGCGTGCTATTCGAGCTTAGTGGCCATGAGATCATTCGACAGGGAGACCGTCAGGCTGAGCTTTCGGCGGGGGACTTCGTGCTGTGGGACAGCGAGCGCGAAATGGATTTCAAGGTTACGAGCCGGCTGCACAAACTCACGCTGCTGATCCCGAAATTCCGGGCCAAGCGCCTGGACTGGAACATTGAGCGGTTTGCTGGAACCGTGGTCAAGAATTCGAGCGCCGTCAGCGGCATATCGGCCGAAGCGCTTCGGCGGCTGGCGCGAGACTTCACAACAATCGAGGAAAAAGAGGCCGAAGCTGTCATGCAGCCGATCCTGAGCCTCTTGATGGCCACGCTGACCACCCGGCAGGAGCCTCCTCCGGCGTCGCTTGCGCACCGGGACCACTTTGCCGCTTTTTGCCGCTTTATTCGGAACAACCTGGAAGACGGTCGCCTCGACCCCACAATGGTGGCCGAGGCGCATGGCGTTTCGCTGCGATATCTCCATACGGTGTTTGCGCACAACAACGACACGTGCTGCAACTTCATGCGGCGCGAGCGGTTGCGCCGCTGTCATGCGGATCTCTCGCGGCCGCATTGCCGCGACACGATCACCGAAATTGCTTTCCGATGGGGGTTCAACGACGCGGCCCATTTCAGCCGTGCCTTCAGGGCAGAGTTCGGCATCGCCCCCAAGACACTGCGCAAGAAATAAGACTATGCCCCGCCCACCGGCAAAGGGGCGAATGTCAGAGGCGTTCCTGGGTAAACATTGAAGCCTTTGGGAATAAGCCCGAGCCTTGAAACGGGTCCGTTGCGTTTGCTTGGCACATGCACGCTGAGAGCAGCACCTGCGGTCTATCGTGCCGCGATGCGCTCGCAAAGCGCAGGCTGCCATTTGTTCGGATGAGCCTATGGCAACAACACGCCACCCAGGACCAGCCGCTTATCGCCGTTCGCGCGGTTCGCCAATCGACATGGCGGCCATATGCCGTCTCTTGGTGAGCCCGCACGATGCCAAGGCATCAGACTGCGACACCGGTGAACGCACCCGGGACGACCAGCTTCACTCTTCCGCGTAGTAGCCGACAACATCACCCTCTGTGCTGACACCAAGCCCGTTCAACTGCCGGTTCACGTAGTTGAAGTATCCGATGATCTGATTGGCTTCCAGGATACGGCCGTCATCGACTCCTGCGTTTCGAAGGGCGACAATATCTGCTTCGACCATGTCTCCGGGATGAAGCGTCAGTTTCTCTGCATAGCGCAGTAGAGCCAGCTCCGGACCATCGAAGGCATCTTCGGGTTTTCGCTGTTCCAGTGCAGTCTCGACCTTTCGTGCCTTTTCGGGGTCGCCTATCAGATGGGCCGCGTTCTTCCAGTGGTTTGCATAGGAGTAGGCGCAGTTGTTGAGGCTCGACACATAGGAGCTGATGACCTCCTGAAACCACATCGGGATCGCGTTCGACTCGTCGTGAAGACACGCGCGGTAGAGCCTGATGTGGCCGATCATGGTCGATGGACGGAGAGAATGAACCCGCATCACGTTGTCGACGGTGCCATGAGGCGTGCGGGCGAGCTCAAGCGCTGCTGTCAGCGTTTCATCGGCTTCTTCGTCGGAAAGCATGCGTATCCAGGCAGACATTATCTATTCCTCTTTTTCACAAGGGAGGGGCAGCGAAACACCGGTGTCGGCAAGCGCATCATGGGCGGCAATTGGGCAGCGTCTCCGTCATGATGCGGAGAAAGATCATTGCAGGCAGGATCGGCCAAATGATCAGGTGGGAACGCCCGGCCCAGCCGTCGAAAAGACAACGGATTTTCATACCGTCACCCTCCAAAGGGCAGACTTGTCCAGCCGTGCCTCTTGCTTTTCTCAGCACGGCCGCCCCTCTGGAGGCTCCTGTATCGCCAACGCCGAGGTTCAAGCCCTTTTTCCTGCAATGCGGTCCATTGAATTGCATTCAGATCGATCAATCAGGCGCTCATTGAATGGTCAGTTGCAGGTATTTTGCGCAGTTGGACCGTCGCCGTCTTTTTCACATTAGACACTACTTAACATAAACTGATAGTCTAAATAAGTGGCAATAACGAAAGGCGCGACATTGACCGACGCACCCGTGATCAGGGCCCGGAAACTCGACAAGTTCTACGGTGATTTTCACGCATTGAAAGGTGTGAGCATCGATGTTGAGAGAGGCGAGAGGGTGGTCATTTGCGGGCCGTCCGGCTCCGGAAAATCAACCCTGATCCGTTGCTTCAATGCGCTTGAGTTCCACCAGGGGGGCAAACTCTTCGTGGATGGCATGGAAGTCTACGAAGGGGCGAAAAACATAACCTTGCTGCGACAGCAGGTCGGGATGGTTTTTCAGCAGTTCAATCTCTTTCCGCATCTCACGGTCCTGGAAAATCTTGTGATCGGCCCGCAAAAAGTGCGCGGGATTTCGCGGAAAGCGGCGGAAGCGACCGCTCGCAAGTTCCTTGAGCGTGTGCGTATTCCCGATCAGGCTGACAAGTATCCTCGGCAGTTGTCGGGTGGGCAACAGCAGAGGGTGGCGATCGCGCGGTCTCTTTGCATGGAGACCCGGATCATGCTGTTCGACGAGCCCACGTCCGCACTCGATCCTGAAATGATCAACGAGGTTCTGGAGGTCATGGTCGAGCTGGCTCATGACGGCATGACGATGGTTTGCGTGACGCACGAAATGGGATTTGCGCGAAAAGTCGCCGACAGAATGGTCTTCATGGACGCTGGCGAGATCGTCGAAATGGCCGACCCAGACACGTTTTTCAATCATCCCCGCAGCGAGCGCTGCAGGGATTTTCTCGACAAGATCCTGGACCACTGATGGCCGGCGTCACGTCCTCAGAAAATGTCATGCCGTCTCGGCCCCCGCTGTCCCGCCGGGTGGCGGGATCAACCGGATTCGCACTTCTGATGTACGCGGGCCTTATGGGTTTAATCGTTTACGGTGCCTACTCCGGCGCTGCGCGCATGGGCTACAATTGGCAGTGGTACAACATTCCACGCTATATCTACCGGTTTACCGACAATGGGTTCCAGGCAGGGGAGCTCATTGTCGGCCTCGGTATGACCCTCTTTCTTTCGTTGGGCGCGTTTCTGCTGGCTGTCGCCATTGGTCTTGCCATGGCGTTGCTGAGGCTCTCGAACCTCGTCATCGGCAAATGGCTGTCCATCGCCCTTCTGGAATTTCTGCGGAACATGCCTCTGCTGGTTCTGGTCTATCTTTTCTACTACGTGCTGGGACCGATTTTTACCTGGAGCCGCATTACGGCTGCGGTCATCTGCCTGGGCGCATTCCACGGCGCATTGGTATCGGAGATCATTCGCAGCGGCGTCAAATCGGTCGCCCAGGGACAATGGGAAGCCGCAAAGTCCATCGGCATGACCAAGGGCCAGGCCTACCGCTACATTATTCTTCCGCAGGCGGTGCCCCTGATGCTGCCGCCCCTCACAAACGAAGCAATTCAGCTGGTCAAATCCTCCGCGATTGTCAGTGTCATTGCCGTTGCAGAGCTCACGACCGTGGGGCGCAACCTGGTATCCGACACATACATGAGCTTCGAGATCTGGTTCACCGTAGCGCTCATCTATCTGGCAATAACGCTGACGATGTCCTTCGGCGTTTCCGCACTCGAAAGCCGTATCGGACGGCATGAATAACAAGACATACGAGTCGTCTGACCGGAACCACCCTCCAGAGAAAGGAATTTGCATGAGACCGACAAGAAGAACCATAGGCTTACTACTGGCCGCAGCTCTTGCCGTTGTTGGCACTGGCCCGGCCCTTGCGCAGTCCGCCACCCAGGCGCTGAGCAGCGAAAGCGTGATCGAATCCATAAAGAGCGAAGGGGTGATCAAGGTCGGCGTTTCGCTCTTCAAACCCTGGACCATGCGGGACGTCAACGGCGATCTCATCGGTTTTGAAATCGATGTGGCCGCAAAGCTCGCCGACGACATGGGGGTTGACGTGGAGTGGATCCCGACTGCCTGGGACGGCATCATTCCCGCACTGGTTTCAGGTCAGTTTGACGTGATCATCTCCGGCATGTCGATCAATCCGGCACGCAATCTGACGGTCAACTTTACCGATCCCTATGCCTTTTCCGGCCAGACCATTCTTGCCAACACGAAGATGACAGAGGGCTTTTCGCTTGAGGACTACAACAGCCCGGATGTGACCTTCGCCGTGCGCCGCGGCGCGGTCGCGGTTGAGATCATCGCCGCGACCTTTCCTGAAGCCAAAGTGGTCCAGTTCGATGACGAGGGAGCCGTAATTCAGGAGGTTCTCAACGGCAAGGCCCATGCGATGATGGGGTCCGAGCCGGCACCGTCGACCGAAGCGCGCCGCTATCCCGATGTCGTCAACGTGCCGTTTGATTATGCCTTCCAGGCGACGGGCGAAGCCTTCGCCATCCGCAAGGGAGATCCGGACGCGCTCAACTTCTTCAACAACTGGATCGGGGTCAACACCAGGAACGGCTGGTTGAAGCAGAGGCACAACTACTGGTTCCGCTCCGACGAGTGGGCCGATCAGATCCCGGAATAAACGATGCCACGCCACGGGAGCGGGACAGGCCGTCCCGCTCCAATCCGCAGTGAACGCACATCCGTGAAAGGACCAAGATGCGGCTTCTGAAACGACTTCACTGGGGTGACTGGCTTATCCTGGCGGTCCTGCTTTCGGGCGCTATCTTCTTCGCCTTTCAGACGGCCGAAACGCTCAATTACAAATGGCGCTGGCACCTGATCCCGAACTACATCCTGGGCTGGCATACCAGACGTCAGGAATGGTTCGCCAATCTGCTTCTGCAGGGACTGGCCGTGACCGTCAGGATCTCCATATGCGCCTCTTTGCTGGCGGTTCTTCTGGGCGTTATCCTCGGTCTTGCGCGAACGTCGCGAAACCTGACCGTCCGTCTGCTGGCGCGCACATATGTGGAACTTCTTCGCAATATTCCGCCGGTCGTTGTCGTTTTCATCTTTTTCTTTTTCCTGTCCCAGCCGCTCATCGAAGCCCTCGGTCTGGAGCGCTGGGCACGCGGTATCGCGCGATCGGAAAATAATGCGGTCTGGGTGTTTGTCTTCGGCGACATGCGCCTGTTTCCGCAGCTTGTTGCCGGAACGATTGTGCTCGCCCTGTTCGAAAGCGCCTTCGTTGGCGAAATCGTCCGCGCCGGCATTCAGGCCGTGCCGAATGGACAGCGCGAGGCCGCCAGATCTATCGGGATGAACTACTGGCAGGAAATGCGATACATCGTTCTGCCGCAGGCCATCAGAAAGGTCATCCCGCCGCTGGCGAACCAGTTCATTTCGCTGATCAAGGACAGCTCGATTGTCTCGCTGATCTCCGTTCAGGAGCTGACGTTCAAGACACTGGAACTCGTCGCATCCACACGGCTGATATTCGAGGCCTGGCTGACGTGCGCCGGGTTCTATTTTCTCATCTGCTTCGGACTGTCGCAGCTTTTTTCGCGTTTGGAAGAATGACCTGCCGGCGGCTTGAAAAGAGAGGCGTCCGTGATGGGGGCCTGTTCGCGCACTTCATCGTGCAGCCAGTTCCGAATGGCGGAAATGCGCTCGGACTCGACCGCGGCCTTCGGGCAAACGATCGAATAGGAGTAATGCGACGTCGCCAGCTCCGGAAACGGACGAACCAGGCGACCGGCTTCCAGTTCGTCGACCACCAGCGGTTCTCTGCCAAGCGCAACCCCGAAGCCGCGGACCGCGGCCTGCACAACCATGTTCGACTGGCCGAACTGCATGGAGCGGGCCGGTTGCGGCAAGCTCCAGCCCATCTCCTTCGCCCAGTTCTCCCACGTCGGCGGCAGACCGTCGCTCTGACTGACGTCATCGACAAGCAGCGTATGGTTCGCGAGGTCTTCAACGCAGTTCAAAGGGGTTTTCTGGAGCAGCTCCGGCGAACAGACCGGGAAGAGGCGTTCGTGCATGAGCGTCTCAACGTGCAGCCCGGGATACGTGCCGCTGCCATACCTGATGGAGACATCCGCCTCGTCGACCGCAAAATTCGGAGGGATCTGCGATGTGACGATCGACACCTCGTACTGAGGATGGCGAAGGTTGAAGTTGATCAGTCTCGGAATGAGCCAGATGTATGCAAAGCCGGGAAGCGCAGACAGGACAATCGTCAGATTAGGCTGATTGGCATCGCGGATTTCGTGACACACCGTCGCGATATTATTGAAGTTTTCCGCCACTGCCGCAGCCAGACGGCGACCGTCCTCGGTCGGTTGCGTGCGGCCCGGTTTCCGATCCACGAGCCTGCGGCCAAGCCATTCCTCGAGCGATTTGACCTGTTGGCTGACAGCACTCTGGGTGACGGCAAGTTCTTCGGCAGCGCGGGCAAAACCTTGCAGTCGGACCACAGCCTCGAAGGCGCGCAACGCGGTGAATGGCAAGTTCGAAATCATATTAGTTGTTCTAATGCCTGAATTAGAAGAGTTCAATTCACTGTCGCGTCAGGAGATCTGGCGTGGGCTGGAGACAGAGGCGGAAATCTTTTGTTTGCGAGAAGATCATGACCCAAATTGCCAGTAATCTGAGGCTCGGCGCGGAAAATCTGCTTATGAACTGCGCGGGCGTCCGTTCCGGCCAGAGCCTGCTTGTCATCGCGGAGGATCCGGCCTGCGGCATGTATGGCGAGGGGCTGGCCGATGCCATCGCGGATGTGGCGCGAGATCTTGGCTGCGACGTCACCGTGACGGTTCTGCCATTCGATCCAGGACAGGCCGACAACTCCGACGACATTCTGGCGTCCATGGAACCGCACGATCAGACGGTGTTCCTTCACCGCGTCGGCGATCAGTTGCGCTTCAGTTCGGTGCTGGCATCGAAGCGGCCAATCGTGTGTTACGCACTGGATCGTGAGATGCTCGCCTCCGGCTTCGGCCAGACGGATCATGACGCGATGATCGAGCTCAAGAATCTCGTCAACCGGGCTCTGGCTGGCGCGCAGGACATTCACCTGACATGCCCGCTCGGGACGGACGTCAGGGGCGGCAGAGCGCAGTTTCCGAACTCCGGCAGCGACACATCGGTAGTCCGGTTCCCGCAATCCGTTTTCACACCGGTCCCGGGCTCGGGCTTCCGGGGAACGGTCGCGCAGGCGGGTTTTCTCGTTGGCACAGGTTCAAACTATTACGATCCCTATGGTGTGGAACTCAGGGACACGCTTTTCATCGCGTTTGAAGACGAGCGGATTACCGGTTTTGACGGCAGCGCCGAAGACGTCGCAGCCGCGCGCAAACACTATTGCCACGTAGCGGATCAACTCGGGATCGACCCCTGGGTCATGCACTCCTGGCATGCGGGCATTCACCCGGGATGCGCGTTCAAGGACAGCGCCGGCGCCAGTCTGGAGCGCTGGTCCGGTGGGGCATTCGGCAATCCCCGGCTGCTTCACTTCCATACGTGCGGCAACTATGCGCCGGGCGAGATATCGCTGAATATCGTTGACCCGACGGTCCTCATTGACGGCGTCCCGGTCTGGCAGGAGGGAAGGTTTTTTCCAGGCAGGCTGGCAGGCGGCGAGGAATTGCTCGACCGGTATGAACAGCTGGGCGCTCTTTTTCGCGCTCCTGCCCAGGAGATTGGTCTGTCGGCAAACGGACGCCTGCAATTCGAGGCATAGCGGCGTCCGCGTGGGGCAGGTGTCGCGGCTGCCTCCTGAGACAGCAGCCCACCCTTTTTAAGCCTTGCGATAGCTGAAAGCTTTTTCGAAGCGCCAGAGAAGGTAGTCGCCGCATGTGATGGGATCGGCCGAAGCAGTCTCCGGTCCGAAGACATCGCGGGCATCGATTTGGGTTTCCGGGTTGGGATCGTATGCCAGGACAAGCGACAGGCGTTCGCGTCCTGAGCTGTTTACCACCCGATGCGGCGTGGACTTGTAGGCACCGGCAGTCCAGCGTGCCAGCAGATCGGCCACATTCACAACCAGCGATCCGGGAACCGGCGGCGCTTCCACCCACTCGCCCTGAGCGTTTTCCACCTGCAGTCCGCCGACATCATCCTGGCAAAGGACCGTCAGCACGCCGAAGTCGGTGTGCGGTCCAACGCCGAACTGGTCTTTTCCCATCGTATCCGGCTGTGCCGGGTAATAAACGTAGGACGCGCGCGACAGCGGGCGGTCCGTGCTGCGCAGGAAAAAATCTTCCGGGAGGGAGAGGCCGAGCGCAAAGCCTCGCATGAGATGATAGGCGACTTCATGCGCCGCCTCGAAATACGCTTTCGAATGCTGCTCTAACTGGGGAACGAAGTCCGGCCACTGGTTGTTGCCCCGCAGCGGGTGTCCGTCACCTTCCGTCTGTGTGGAAGGTTCCCACCCCCAGATGAAACTTTCCTTCAGATCGGCTTTCGCGTCGTCCTGCATCTTGGCGCCGCCCTGACCGATCCAGCCCCGGTGATGGCTGGAAACGCGGACCGCGTCCTTGCGCTCATTATCTGTCCGGAAAAACGCATAGGCAGTCTCCCGGGCGGAGTTGATCAGCTCTTCCGGAATGCCATGGCCCGTGATGTAGATAAACCCGAGGTCCTTGCTTGCCGCGTGTAACGCGTCGGCAACCGCTTGAGGGTCCGTCCCGTCTCTCAACGGAGAAATATCAATGACTGGAATAACGTCTGCGCTCGTCTTCTTCGCTTCGGCATAGGTCATCTGGGCATTCTCCTCAATTTTCCGGACAGACAGGCATTGCGGCTGCGCTTCAATCTAGCACATTATTTTTTCTAATGCTTATCCTAATGAATTGAAGTCTGCCCGATCTTTGAGCGGTCGCACCTATCCGTTGCCACAGCGAGCCAGGGCGCCGGGTTCGCACCCGGTCTCAGGCACGAGCAAGCCCCGGCTCAAGGCAAAGGGAAGCAGCCAGACCGGTGCCCGGTCGGCTCAGCTTCGGATGAAAGGAAGTTACGAAACCCGAATGGCGCTATGTGTCCATCAGGATTGGTTCTGCAGTCCTAAGAGCGGTCAGATCGGGTTTGGGTACGCCAAATCTCTCGTCGCCGGCGAAGATTGCTTCGATTTCCGCCGCAACGGCCAGAACCCCGAGGTCATCATTTTTTCTGCCGACAATCTGCAAGCCGAAGGGCATGCCGAAATCGTCCCGGCCCATCGGTATGGTGACGGACGGGTGACCGGCAATGGTCGAAGCGTAGGCTAGCGCCAGCCACTGATAGTAGCTGTCTGTCGTGACACCATCGATCTCGGCCGGATAAAGCTCGTGCCAGTCACGCGGACTGATCGTGACGGCAGGAGATAGGACGTAGTCGCAATCGGCAAAGAAACGCTGCCAGTTCCTGTAATAGAGGCTTTGGCGGGTCATGGCGTCGGCGACGTCGAGCGCCGAATAGCCGAGACCTTCTTCCACATTGGCCATGATATTCGGCCCGAAGCGGCCAGGATGTTTCAGCGTATTGCCGTGGTGAGACCCAAGCATCATGACAGCGCGGAGGACCGCGAAAATCCGATCCGCGCCGGTACAGTCGGGTGCCATTTCCTCTGCCACGGCAAAGAGCGGGCCGAGTTTCTCGACACGTTCGCGGAAAGCCCTGCGGATCACCTGCTCGGTCATTGCGAACCCGAAGTCTTCGGTAAAGCCGACTTTGAGGGAGCACAGGTCGCGGCGTGGCAGCGTCGCGAAATCGTCCGGGTTCCAAAGGGTCTTCCCGTCTATCACCGCGGTGAAGGGATCAAGGCTGTCAGGGCGTGCCATGACGGCCAGCATCAGCGCCGTATCGGCGACCGTGCGGGCCATCGGACCGGATGTCGGCAGAGGCATGAGGGCGGTGCCCCTAGTGTCGCCGGGTACGACGCCAGGAGACGGGCGGAAACCGACGACACCGCAGAAGGCGGCCGGATTGCGCAAGCTGCCACCGGTGTCGGACCCGGTGCAAAGTGGTGCCATGCCGGTCGCAAGCGCGGCTGCCGATCCGCCTGACGACCCGGCCGCGCTCTTTGACGGGTCATGCGGATTGCCCGTCGGTCCGTAGACCGTATTGACGGTGTTGGCGCCGGCTGAAAATTCCGGATTGTTGGTTTTTCCGAGCACGACCGCCCCCGCGCGCCGCATGGCGGTGACAATGGCATCGTCCCTGGTGGCAATGTTGTCCTTGAAGATCTCCGACCCGAAAGTCGTCGGCAGGCCGGTGACATCGATCATGTCCTTGACCCCGAAAGGCAGACCATGCACCGGCCCGAGGGGTTCGCCTTTGTGGACGGCTGCTTCCGCCTTTACGGCTTCGTCCCGCAGACGATCGAAATCCGTTGCCACGACGGCATTGATCGCAGGGTTGATCGCCTCGGTTCGGGCGATGCAGGCGTCTGCCAGTTCCACCGGCGACAGTTGGCGCCTGCCGATGAGTTGCCGGGCTTCAATTGCTGTCAAATCTGCGGGGTCGGACATTTTCAGAGATACCTCAGTCGGGCAGGAGAAAGGTCGGGGACAGGAAACTTGCCGGTTATCATTTCTTCAGCGAGCATCGTTGCGGTGGTCGGACCGAGGGTAAACCCCTGATGGCCATGGCCGAAATGGAACCACAGCCCCTTGTGACGCGGAGCCTTGCCGACAAGTGGCAGCATGTCCGGCATGCACGGCCGACTGCCGAACCAGGCTTTCGTCTCCACCGGTGTTCCGAGATCGATCACGTTGACCGCGGCGATGGTGCTTCGCTTCAGCTGGACGGGCGTGGGCGGCGCATCGAAGGATGCAAGTTCTGCACCCGTCAGCACCCTCAGCCCCTGTTGCATGGGCGAAAGCACGGTTGCACTTTCAGCCAGGACCATTGGTGTGTTCAAGGTGCCGCCACCGGTAAAGTGACGATGATAACCGCGCTTGCGCAAAAGCGGGATGTCATAGCCGAACCGCTTGAGCAGTCCGGCCGACCAGGGCCCAAGGGCAATGACGGCTTCTCGTGCCGACATCCGCCCATCGGACGCGGTGACGGACCAGCCATCGTCCGTTTCGCAAAGGGTGGTTGCGTCGGCGGTGACGATACTGCCCCCACGGGAGACGAAAAGTCTTGCATAGGCCTGCGTCAAGCCACCCGGGTCTGCACAGCTCCAGGTCTCGGGCCAGTGAATGGCCCCGGCGAGCCCGGGTTTCAGATAGGGTTCGGCAATCGCAAGGTCGGCGGCAGACTGGAGGGCGACTTTAACGCCGTACTCGTTGGAAACACGCCCTGCCTCCTCGGCGGAGGCATAAAACGCTTGCTGCGACCGGTAAACAAAACGAAGACCGGTTCTCCGGATCAGATTGTCGGCACCTGCGGCAGCGATCAGCGGAGCATGATCGGCACTCGCACGCCGGACGAGCCCGGCATAGGTCCGGGAAATCGCTCTGTGCCGGGCAGGAAGGGAAGCGCGAAAATACTGCCAGAGAGGGCGAAGATAGGACGGCAGCGCGTTCAGGTGATAGTTGACGTCATTGCTGCGCTTGAACGCGATCTTGAGAAGCGCGCCCAGGGCGAGGGGCAGGGGATAGGGCTCCACGGCTTCGGTCTGAATGACGCCTGCGTTGCCGTAGCTGGTTTCCTGCCCGGCTTCCCGCCTGTCGACAAGGATGACAGTGCGTCCTGCTGCCTGCAGCGCCAGGGCGGTGCTGACACCGACCATGCCGCCACCGAGAACCAGAACGTCCGACATTGTTACCTCTTCTCAGCTCGCTATGAGGCCGAGCCGGACCGGGCGGCCTCGGTGTCACCTATATCCCAGAAAAGGCCGGTCATCATTCGCAAGGCTTCACGGCTCGTAGACATGAGCAGGTGCTCGTCCGGGGCATGTTGAGAACAGCCCGGATAGGAATGGGGCAGCCAGACTGTCGGCAGGCCGAGCGTTTCGGAAAAACCTTCGTTGGGAATGGATCCGGCGAGATTGGGCAGAAGCACCGGTTTCTTGCCCGTTGTCCCCTCAACGGAAGCGGCAACCCGCAACACCCAGGGGTGCGAGGGATCGAGACGCGTCGCATGGAAGCTGCCAAGCTTCATCGGTACGATCTGCACGTCATTGAAGCCCTCGCGGTCGAGGTGTCGGCGAAGAGCCGGCAGGATGTCCTCCGGGTCGGTGCCAACGACATAGCGAAGTTGACAGTGGGCCGTCGCCCAGCCGGAAATCGCATTCACCGGGGCTTCCGGTACGCCGCTCTTCTGCGCCAGCACCGCAAAGGAATTCCAGCCGAACACGCGTTCTGACGGCGTCAGGCTTTCTTCGCCCCAGTCCTCGTCGATGGAGGGCCCCTCGAACCCGCCGACCGGGCAGCCTTCAAGAGCCTCGCGGATCTCGGGCGTCAGGCTTGTCGGGCGCCATTCCAGCAATCTGATCTGGCCGCGGCGGTCGACGATGGAAGAAAGGGCGTGCGCCAGGACAACCGCAGGATCTTTCAACAACCCGCCCCAATTGCCCGAGTGATGCGCACCGTCGCGATATTTAACGCGCAGGTCGAAATTCACCGCCCCCCGCGATCCCATGAACAATGTCGGTTTTTCAGGATGCAGGCGCGGTCCGTCGGACGCGATCAGGACATCGGACTTCAGGAGGTCCTTGTGGGCCGAAAGAAGCTCTACCAGCCCGGGTGATCCGCATTCTTCGGCCATTTCCAAAATGATCTTCGCATTGAAACCGAGCGCACCACGCGTTTTTACGACCGAGCGGAGCGCGGCAATGTTGATCAGGTGCTGACCCTTGTTGTCCGCTGTTCCGCGGCCATAGATCTTGTCGCCTTCGACAACCACCTTGAACGGATCCAGGCCCTCGCGCCACTGGTCTGTCTGGGCGCGGATCACATCGCCGTGCCCGTAGATCAAGATGGTCTCGAAATCGGGATTTTCGATCCGTTCGGCATAAAGAAACGGAAGGTGGGGTGCCTTCGGATTTTCCAGGATACGGCAGGTGAAACCGATGTCATTCAGCATGACGATGGCGGCTTCGTTCAGGTAACGGAAAAGGTCGTCCCGCCGGGACTCTTCCTGGCTTTCGGTCGGATAGGAAACGAGCCTGGATAGTTCTTCGACAAAACCACCCTGATCGGCGTAGGCTTCAATGTCATTAAGTGCGGATGCGCGGGATGTCATGCTGATTTAATTTCCTTTTCGGCCACGGCATCGCCCCAGGGGGACATGATTTCCGTGCAGCCGGTATTCATTCCATTTTCGCGCATCACCCCGGCGGGGCAGGCGAAAGCATAGGGATAGACCGTGCGCTTGGCCGTGACAGTCGGCTGTATCTTCTCCAGCGAGGCGAGGATCTCGGGAGCCAGGTCTTCGTCTGCGATGGTGATCTCTGAACCGGAGTTGTCGACGCGTGGCTGGTGGAATGCGCCCTCCAGATCCAGTCCGAAATCCATCATGAAGGACGTCAGATTGAGAACAGCAGGCAGAATCTTGCGCCCGCCCGAAGCGCCGATGGCAAAGCGCCGGCCGCCAATCTCGCCGAGCGTCGGGCAGACATTCATCAGGCAGCCCTTGTCGGGCGCGAGTGAATTCGGTTTGCCGGGTTCCGGGTCGAACCACATGATGCCGTTGTTCATGAGAAGACCCGTTGAGGGGGACACCACACGCGACCCGAAGATGGAAAGCAGGGTCTGGGTGACCGCGACCATGTTGCCATCCCGGTCGACAACGGAAAAATGGGTCGTGCAGGACGGCGCGTGCGGCGCATCCTGATCGCCCATGGTCTTCAACCGGTTTCTGTAGGTGGTCCCGAGCGCGTCGACCATTGCGCCATAACTTGCGCCATCGGGCGAAGCGCCCGGCTCAAAGGCCTGTTGCATCGTGGAGAGGCACTCAGCGAGGTTCGGCCCCGCCGTCAGGCCTTTGGAAGCATGCACCATGCCGCCGCGATAGGGAACACTGATCGCGTCCCGCAGGTCAGCCCGATAGGCCTTCAGGTCGGCGAGGCTGAGCGACCCGCCTTTGGCGCTGACGTCCGCGACCATGGCCCTGGCAATGTCGCCTTCGTAAAAATCGCGCGCGCCTGCGTCGGCAAGCCGTTGCAGCGTTTGGGCCAATTGGCCCATATCGAGCCTTTTCTGGGAAAGTGCGGTCCAGCCAGCAATGGTCGGCCATTGCCCGTCTTCAAGGAAGAGCTTCGCCGCATCTGGATCCTTGGCCAGTTCACGCGTGGTGGAGGCAATGATCAGGGATGCGTACCAGTCGACCAACAGGCCGTCTTTGGCAAGGCTCACGGCCGGTGACAGCAAGTCCTTCCAGCCGATCCGGCCGAAATTCTTGTGTGCCAGTTCCATGCCGGCGACGGTGCCGGGAACAGCAATTGCGGTGGCTCCCTGGACATTCCGGTCGTCCTTCACCGAGAGCCAGGGAAAAAGGTCGGAGGACTTGCCCGAGCCGTCCAGCGGATAGTCCGCAGGATCGAGCGCTTTTGGAGACCGCATGCCGAAGAACAGCGTGTAGGCCTTCTGCTCGGCCTCGCGCCAGATCATCATGCAGCCGCCGCCGGCCGGCCCGCTCATCCAGGGTTCGACGACGCCAATCGCAAAGGAGGTCGCAACGGCCGCGTCCATGGCATCGCCGCCGCTTTCCAGAATGGCGGCGCCGACTTCTGCTGCCTTGCGGTGCTGGGCCGCGACGACACCGCCGTGGGTGGCGGTGACGCGTTTGCGGACGTTCTGTGTCGTGGAGAAATTATTCATCTGATCTTGGTGTCAAACTGGCTGGAGGGAAAGCCCGTCTGCACTCTTCTTGTAGAAATGGCAGTCGACGTGAGACGCACCTGCCTGGATGTGCGGGGGGGCTTTTGAGGCGCAAAGGTCCGTCGCAATCGGGCAGCGGGGATGAAAGTGACATCCGGATGGAGGGGATATCGGATTTGGAAATGTAGCTCCCAGGTGAATGTCGGGAACTGAGAGCGAGGGATCGGGTGTCAGAACCGAATCCAGCAGTGCCCGGGTATAGGGATGTTTCGGACCGGCAAAGAGATCGGCTGCCGAGGACTCTTCGACGATCCGGCCGAGATACATGACCGCGACACGGGTCGCAAGATGCTCGACGACCGCCAGATTGTGGCTGATAAAGAGATAGGTGAGCCCGAGCTCCTCGCGAAGATCGGCAAGCAGGTTCAGGATCTGCGACTGGATTGACACGTCGAGCGCAGAGGTTGGTTCGTCGCAGATGACGATTTCCGGATTGATCACCAGAGCGCGGGCAATTGCGACACGTTGGCGCTGGCCGCCCGACAGCTGTCCGGGGTAGCCCCGCCGAACGCGTTCGGGCAGGCCCACGAGATCGAGCATCTTTGTAACCGCCTGGCTGCGAGACGCGCTGTCGCCGATGTTGTGGACCACCAGCGGCAGTGAGACGATTTCCTCGATGGACTTTCGCGGGTTGAGTGAGGAATAGGGGTCCTGGAAAATCGGCTGGATGCGTCGGGCCAGCAGTTGCCGATCGCTCGGACCGATCTCCTTGCCATCCACCAGAACTTCGCCGCTTGTCGGGCGCTCCAGTCCGAGCAGGATCTTGGCCAGGGTCGACTTGCCGCAGCCCGATTCCCCGACGAGGCCCAGAACGTCCTTCTTGTGAATGCGCAAGGAGACGCCGCCGAGTGCCTGCAGCGGTTTCGGCTTGGAGAACATGCCCTGTTTGACCTGATAGGTCTTGGTGATGTTGGTGAGCTCCAGCACCGGTTCACGGTTTTTCATGCCTGACATCACGCCACCTCGCTGGTCAGCTGGGTATGAATGCATCTGTACTTGTGCTCACCGCCGGCAGAGCGTTCGGGAACGGTCGAGGCGCAGGCCTCAATCGCTTGGTTGCAGCGGCTGCGGAACGCGCATCCGGAGACATCGCCGATGAGGGATGGAACGATCCCCGGGATGGAACCGAGCGGTTCGCCCGGTTTGGTCTTTCCAGGCACGGGAATACAGTTGAGCAGCCCGCGGGTATAGGGATGAGAGGGGGCGTCGAAAATCTCCTTGGCGGAGCCGCTTTCCACGATCTCGCCGGCATACATCACGGCCACCTTGTCCGCGATGCGCGCGACCACGCCGAGGTCGTGGGTGACGAGGATCAGGGCCATGTTCATCTCTCGTTTGAGGTCCGCAAGCAGGCGCAGGATCTGAGCCTGGATCGTCACGTCGAGGGCTGTCGTCGGCTCGTCGGCGATAATCAGATCCGGTTCGCACATCAGCGACATGGCAATCATCACCCGCTGGCGCAGACCGCCGGAAAGCTGGTGTGGAAATTGCCGGAGACGGCTTTCCGCCGCCGTGATACCGACCTTGCCGAGAAGGTCGGCTGCCCGGGCCATGGCCTCCGCTTTCGATACCTTGCGATGCAGGCGCAACGCTTCGCAGAGCTGATCGCCGATCGTATAAGCCGGGTTGAGCGAGGTCATCGGTTCCTGGAAGATCATCGCCATGCGGTCGCCCCTGAGCGCCTGCATTTGCCTTTGCGGCATCGATCCGAGGTCACGGCCTTCGAATTCCATCTTGTCGGCGCGGACCTGCAGCCGTTTCCCGAGCAGGCCCATGACGGCAAGCGATGTCAGCGATTTGCCCGATCCCGATTCACCGACGATGCAGAGGGTTTCGCCACGGTTCAGCTCGAAATCGATACCGCGCACCGCATGCAGCGTGCCGCCGCTGACGGGGATGTCGACTGTCAGGTTCTTGACGTTGAGAATGGGGTCGTTCATCCCTTGGCCTCCGGTGCAGTGACATCGCGCAGCCCGTCTCCGAGGAGATTGATCGCTAGAACCAGAAGGAAGAGGGCAATGCCTGGAATGGTGATCAGCCAGGGCTGGAACAGCATCATTTCCTTGCCTTCTGAAATCATCAGGCCCCAGGAAGGCGTGGGGGGCTGAACGCCCAGGCCCAGAAAGGAAAGCGCAGCCTCCAGAAGAATGGCGTGCGCCATTTCAAGCGTCATGACCACGATGAGGTTGTTGGCCACATTGGGCATGATTTCCGACAACAGGATGCGCGGCGTGGAGCAGCCGATTGCGCGGGCCGCATTGACGTACTCCAATCCACGTATCTGCATGACGGACGAACGCATGACGACGGCAAAACGGTCCCAGAGCAGGAAGCCCAGCACGAGGATGACGATCTGAAGCGAACCGCCGAACAGGGCAACGATGGCAAGGGCCACCAGGACCACCGGCATTGCGAGGCGCACGTTGATGAGGAATGTCACCGCAAGATCGACTTTGCCGCCGAAATAACCGGCAGCAACACCAAGCGCGGTGCCGATGAGGCCGGAGATAAGGGCTGTGACCAGACCGATCAGCAGCGATATGCGGGCACCGTAGAGCAGGCGAGCCAGGTAGTCACGACCCAGCTGATCGGTGCCCAGCAGATGGGAAGGATCAGATCCGGCCATCCAGAAGGGCGGTTTCATTCTGGCTGCGAGATTTTGCGTGTAGGGGCTGTGCTCTGCCAGCAGCGGAGCGAAGACTGCCGCTGCGACGACGATGCCGAGGACGGCGAGGCCGAACAGAAGGCCGTAATGCCCGAAGACGCGGCGGCGAAGCAGGACGCTGCGGCTGACAGCGACGATGCTTTCTGAGGTTTGTGCGGAAGCGCTCGTCATATCAGCCTACCCTGATGCGCGGGTCGAGCCAGGCGTTTGCCAGGTCCGACAGCAAGGTGAAGAGGATGTAGAAGCAGGAAAAGATCAGGATAAGGGCCTGAACGGTCGGCAGGTCGTGACGGCCGATGGATTCCCATGCGAGATACCCTGCGCCGTGCAGGGCGAAAATGGATTCTACGACGATGGAGCCGCCGAGCATGAAGCCCATCTGCACCGCAGAGAGCGAGACCACCGGAACGATTGCGTTTCGCAGAGCGTGTTTGAACAGCACTCGTCCTGCACCTGCCCCTTTGGCACGCGCTGTGCGGACGTAGTCAGCGTTCAGCACTTCCAGCATACCTGCACGAGTGAGCCGCATGATCGCGGGCATGGCGTAGTAGCCAAGCACGATGGTCGGCATGATGAAGTGCCGCCATGTCTCGGACCCTGAAGGCGGCAGAAGGCGGAACTTGATCGAGAAGACAACGATCATGATCAGCCCAAACCAGAAACTCGGCATGGCCTGACCGGCGACTGATATGAAGAGAGCAATACGGTCGATCAGCGAGTTTGGCCGGATCGCAGCAAGGACCCCGAGCGGAACGGCCGTCAGCAGCGCAAAGGAAATCGCGCATACGCCAAGCGTCATCGTGACGGATAGACGGTCGGCGATAAGTTCCGCCACCGGAAGCTTGAAGTAATAGCTCTGGCCGAAGTCGCCCTGTACGGCGTTCCAAAGCCATTCTGCATATTGTTCTGCGAAAGGCCGGTCGAAACCATACTGTTCGTTGATTGCTGCAATATCGGCTTCGGTCGCGTTTTCTCCGGCGATCGCGGTGGCCGGATCTCCTGACAGATGTAGAAGCGAGAAGCTTATCGCCGAAACGGTGAACGTCACCAGAACGGCCAGGCCAAGCCGCTTGAGAGCAAAGGCAAGCATAAAGTGCACTCCAACACGAGGGACGTCCCGCTCTCCAGTAGAGAGCGGGACCAGGACGGCAGGGCCGTCTTATTTCCAGCTCATCTCGAAGAAGCGGACGATTTCATCCGGCGACGGCGAGAAGTCGACTTCCTTCGTGAAGACGTAGTTGGTGTTGTAGGAGAACAGCGGGATCCAGTAGGCCTCGTCCGCGATCTTCTTCAGCGCCTTGGAGTAGTTTTCCTTGCGAACTTCGCCGTCAACCGTCGTATCACCGGCATCCAGCCAGTTCTTGACCTCTTCGTCACGGGCGAAATCCTGGTTGCCGAACTTGAAGAAGAGGCTGGTGATTGCCGAGACGTCCGCAATCGAGTTGGAGCCCCAAGTCAGGAACCCGAAGCCGGCATCGCCTTTCTGCTGCATCTCACGCAGAGCTGAGTATTGCAGGTAGTTGAGATCGGTCTTGATGCCGACCTCAGCCAGATAGGCCATCATGGCTTCCGCATATGGCCGGTTGCGGTAGGCATAGAAGTCGATCGTGAAACCATCCGGATAACCAGCCTCAGCCAGCAACTCCTTGGCCTTCTCGGGATCGTACGGATAGGCTTTCACGTCCTGCTCGCAGCCGAACTGGCTCGGGTAGCAGGCGGACGGAACTACTTTCGAGCTGCCCTGAAGGAGGTTGTCGACAATCGCCTGACGGTCGATTGCATATCCAACGGCCTCACGAACTTCCTTTTTCTGGAACGGATTTTCACCGCCGCGGCCGGCGGCATCCATCGTGATGTACCCGATCCGCATGGTGCTCTCGTTGGAGACGGTGAATTGGTCCATCGCCTTGAGCTGTGTGGCCTGATCGGACGGAACGTTCCAGATCATGTCGATGCCGCCGGAGAAGAGCTCGGCCATCTGCGTGTTCACGTCCGGAATGGTCCTGATATCGATGGTTCCGATGGAGGCTTTGCCCTTCGGGCTTTCGTGATAGTCGTCGTATTTCTTGAGAACGTAGTGTTTGCCGGGGTCGACGCTTTCAACCATGTAGGGGCCCGTTCCGACGGGCTTCTGACCCATTCCGGTCGGCCCGACCTCGGCGTAATACTCATTCGGATAAATGGACACCAGCCCGGCCAGATATTCAAGCGCAGCCGGGAAAGGACCTTTGGTGTGGATCCGCACGGTGTACTTGTCGATCTTTTCCGCGCTTTCCATCCAGTTGACGTTGCCAGGGACGACCACGTGATTGTCCGGATCAACGACGTAGTTGACGGTGTAGACGACATCGTCGGCATCGAACTCTTCGCCATTGTGGAACTTGATGCCTTCACGCAGCTTGAATTCCAGTGTGGTGTCGTCGATCCACTCCCAGGAAGACGCCAGGTTGCCGATGTATTCCCCGGTCTTTTGATCGCGGTACACGAGACCGTCCCAGACCTGACGAGCCAGGATCGTGCCTTCACGCGCCGACTGGAAGTAGAAGTCGGTGGTTTCCAGTTCTTTTGAAAAGGCGGTGTGAAGTGTGTCGTCCGCCTTGTTCGCAAATGCCTGACCGCTTGAGAGAGCGGCGGCAAGAGCGATCGCACCTGTCGCTATGATTGGTTTCATCTGTTCAAAACCGGCCGAAGCCGACCCTCTGGTTGATTTTGCTTGTATTATTATTTAATACTTTTTATCTTATAATCATATGTTGCATTTATCTCGGGCGCCTTGTCAAGCGAGCGGTGCCCCAAAGTTAGGCAGGGCTAATCAAGTGGCGAAAAGAGCTCAGGAAAAACAGGACACGCTGTTTGTCGGATCGCTGGAAAAAGGGCTGCGAATCATGGCCGCCTTCAATGCGCACCGCACCGAACTGGGTTTGACGGAGCTTGCCGAAGTCGTCGGACTGGACAAGAGCGCGGCGCAACGGTTCACCAACACGCTTCACAAGACCGGCTATCTCGAAAAGGACCCGGAAAGCAGGCGTTTCCGGCCGTCCTTGAAGTTCATGGAACTCGCGGCCGCCTATTTGTGGTCCGATCCCTTCGTCCAGTTGGCCATGCCAAAGCTGATCGACCTCAGCCGCGATCTCGGAGAGCGGGTGAATGCCGCCAGGCTCGCCGGCTCCGACATCATCTATGTCATCCGCATTCCAACCCAGCTCACCAGTTTCGCGGCCATGGTGGTCGGCAACAAGGTGCAGGCACTGAGTTCATCGTCCGGTCGCATCATGCTGGCCCATATGAGCGAGGAAGAACGCCAGTTGGCGCTAGAGACCTGGCCCATCGACAGGATTACGCCCCGGACGGTGACGGATCGGTCGCAGATTGCAAGGGAAGTTGAGGAAGCCGGGCAACAGGGATACGGCATTGCGGTCAACCAGAACATCATCAATGAAATTGGCATCGCGGCACCGGTGTTCGACCGGATGGGCAGGGTCGCGGGCACCGTCCAATGTTCGGTGTCTTCGCAAAAATGGTCGCTCGACCGCGTTCACAATGAAATCGCGCCAAGACTCATGGAAGTCGCCAATTCAATCAACCTGCTGCGTTGAGGCGAAAGGGTTGCGTGCCGGTGCAGAAACCGGCTCCAAAGGAGTGGAGAAAGATCTGCTCAAAATTGGGGCGAGACGCAAAAACTTTGGACAGCCGAAACGGGGAAAACACCGCAAATCGGGCCAAAATCGTCAGCCTGTTCTGCGTCAGTGGAGCGATTTTCTGCGGCGGGACCCTTTTAGAAGACCCGTAAAGGCCTCAACGTGTCCGTTTTGCCAGTAGCCTTGCCGCAACGGTGTAAGAGGCGGCGACGTGGCTGCGCATCAGGCGGCGTGTCTTTTCGGCGTTCTGGGCAACGATGGCTTCTGTAATCGCCCGGTGCTCGGCGCGCGAGCTGACAAGCCTGCGCTGGTCTTTGGTAAAATTCGCCACACGCCAGGGCAGTGTGCGGGTGTTCAACTCCGCCCATGTTGCGGCGAGAACCGTATTGTGGGCGCCGGCGTTGATCGCCTCGTGGAAGCGGGCGTTGACCTCGCCATAGGCTTTCGGATCATCGCCGCAGGCTTCCCCTTCCTCCAGAATCGCCTGTAGCGTGCAGCGCTCTATCTCGCTCATGCGATGCGCCGCGAGGCTTGCCAGCGCGCTCTCCACCTCGCCAACCGCTTCAAACAGTTCGGAAAGTTCCTCGGCCTTCATTTCGCGCACCACGAAGGCGCGGCGGGCGCCCCGCACGGCAAGGTTCACCTGTTCCAGCCGGTGTAGCGCCTCGCGCACCGGGGTTCGCGATACGCCGAACTGTTCGGCAAGGGTCTGTTCCGCCAGCGGATCGCCCGGAGGCAACTGGCCAGAGACAATACGGGCTATCAGGGCGTCGAGAATGGTATCGGCGGTTCTCCCGGTCATGCGGTTTGTCCCGGTTATTTAATGTGCACTGTTAGCTTGCACATGTATACATTTCGTGTCAACGTTCGGCTATCGGATCGGCGATTGCAGCGGGAGGTTGCGATATCTGATCTGTGGGCGAACAGAGCCAAAGGCCGGTCGCCCGAAACCCAGGAGCTAGGGAAGGAAATAAAGGATGCCAACCAGAGAGAGACGTAATGACCGATATAGACCACAGGAAGATCCTGGCCGAGCGGCTTTCCACACAGCTGGGACGTAGAACGCTTCTGAAAGGAATGGGGGCCGGCATTGTCGCAGCCGGCGTCAGCGGTATTCCCGGCGTAGCGCGCGCGCAACAGAGCGGCCATATCAAAATCGCGTCGGTGAAAGTCATCGACACTCTGGATCCCCACTTCACCGGGTTCCTGTCCGCGATTCAGATCATCAACAACATTCACAACGGTCTTCTCAAGATCACCTATGACGGCGAGACTGTCCGGTTCGAGCCGGATCTGGCTGAAACCTGGGATCTGGAAGACGACAAGACCCATCTCTTCAAGCTGCGTGACGGCGTCAAGTTTCACGACGGAACGCCCTGCGATGCAGAGGCCGTCAAGTTCTCGCTTCTTCGCGTCAGAGATGGCAAGCCGACGTCCCCCCACGCCTGGAAGCTGAGCCTTCTGGACGAGATCGAGATTGTCGATCCGCTTACGGTCCGGCTCAAGTTCTCCAAGCCCTACGCGTTCCTGCCGGTCGCGCTCAACGGCTCCACCGGGCGCGCGGGAACGATCGTCAGCCCGGCCGCAGTCGAGAAATACGGCACTGAGTATGGCCGCAATCCGGTCGGCACGGGTCCGTTCAAGTTCGTTTCCTGGAAGGAAAACGATGCGATCGAGCTGGAAGCAAATCCAGACTATTTCGAACCCGGCCTGCCGAAACTGGAGCGCGCCACGTTCGTGCTGATGCGCGAAGCCTCGACCGCGCTTGCCGCCCTGTTTTCGGGCCAGATCGATGGCATGACCGACTGCCCGATGCAGCTGGTCGACCAGGTTGCAGCCTTCCCCGAAGCCGAGCTGTACGGCGCTATCGAGGGTAACTACACCTTCGTCGGCATGAACTGCCGCAGGGCGCCCTTCGACGATATGAACCTGCGCCGTGCGGTGGCATGGGCACTCGACCGCGAAACGCTCGTCAAGCAAGCCTATTTTGGCAAGGCCCAGCAGGCCTATACGCCGATTTCCCCGCCCATGAGCGGTTTCTTCGATCCCAATATCGCAGAATCGGGCCGCGGCCAGTGGTTCGATCTGGTCAAGGCGAAGGAATTCCGGTCAAAGGCCGCCAACCAGGGCGAGGTCGAGGTCAATTATATCATGGCCGAGCGTGGGCCGGTCGGTACCCGAATAGCCCAGACCGTCGCCCCGATGCTCGAACAGATCGGCATCAAGGTAAACCTGGAGCTTATCGAGCCCGCAGCATGGGTCAGCAGACGCAACTCCGGCGAGTTCGATCTTTATGATTTCGAATGGGTCGCCGATCTCGATCCCGACGAAACGATCTATCCGGAGTTCAAGTCGGATGGCGCGTGGAACTTCTGTGGCTGGAAGAACACTGACTTCGACGACTATTGCGCCAAAGCCCAGGTCGTTCTGGACGTGGCCGAGCGTCGGAAGCTCTACTATGCTGCCGAAGACCTTCTGATGGACGAGGCGCCGATCGCGGTCATGGCGCATATGCCGATCTACAAGGTGTTCTCCAAAAAGGTACAGGGTTTCAACTACATCCCTGCCGATCTCGTCAATCTGCATACGGTGAGCCTCGCCTGATGTTGCTGCATGCGCTTGCCAGGATCGGGCAGACGCTTGCTGTACTCTTCGTCGTCTCGGTCGCCAGTTTCGGTCTTCTGAAGCTGGCACCGGGCGACCCGGTACAGATCATGCTCGGTTCCGAATATTCACCGGAGGCTTACGAGTCTCTCGTTGCCGAGATGGGGCTCGATCAGCCTTTTCTCGTGCAATATGCCCACTGGGCCCTGAACTTCGTCCAAGGTGACTGGGGGACGTCTTTCGTGGCCCATACCGACATTTTCACCCATGCCTTCAAGGAGGCGCTGCCGGTAACCTTGACGCTGGCGTCGTTCTCGCTGGCATTCGCCATTCTCATCGGTGTGCCGCTTGGCGTGCTGTCGGCGGTCAAGAAAGATACGGCCTTCGACGCGGGGGCAGCCGTCTTCGCGCTTACCGGCACGGCTTTCCCTTCCTTCCTTCTGGGGATCCTGCTGATCTGGTTCTTCGGCGTGAAGCTCGGGCTCTTTCCCGTTATGGGCTACGTCTCGCCGTGGCAGGATTTCTGGACGGGGATCTATCACATCATCCTGCCCTCCCTCACGCTGTCCACCTATTTCATCGCCATGATCACCCGCCTGACGCGGGCAACGCTGATCGAAGTGCTCGAGCAGCCCTATATCGCCGCCGCCCGGGCGCGCGGCGAACCAAACTGGCGGGTTATCTGGGTTCATGGCGTGCGCAATATCGCCATGCCTCTGGTCACCATTCTTGGACTGCAACTCGGGGTGCTGCTGCAGGGCACGGTCCTCACCGAAACAGTCTTCAATCTTCCCGGTATCGGTCAGATGCTTACAAGTGCTGTGCTCGGGCGCGAATACGCCGTCGTTCAGGCCGGTGTGATGATGACTGCGACGTTGTTCATTGGGGTCAACCTGCTGGTTGATTTGTCCTATCCCCTGCTCGACCCACGGCTGAGGGACCGCAAGTGACGCATCCAGATATTTCCGAACCTTCCGGGCATTCCGGTGCTCAGGCCATAAAAACGACCGCGGGCCGGTCCATCTTCGTCCGCCGTCCGTTCTTTACCGCCGCGCTGCTGGTTGCGCTGGGCTACGTTCTGGCGTCAGTGTTTGCGCCCTGGATTACGCCTTACAGCCCTGTTGCCCAATCGATTGATGCCATGATGAAGCCGCCATCCGTGGCGCATCCGCTTGGCACCGACAGTTATGGCAAGGACATTCTCTCCCGGGTGATCTTCGGTGCCCGCTATGCGCTGGCCATCGGCTTCTTCTCGGTGCTGATCGGTGCGACGGGCGGGCTCGTCGTCGGGCTTGCCGCCGGTCTTTCCGGTGGCTGGGTGGAATGGGTGCTGATGCGGCTGATCGATTCCATCCTGGCCCTGCCGTCCCTGATCCTCGCCGTCGCCTTTATCGCCATCCTGGGGCAGGGGGTCGACAAGGTGATCATCGCCGTGGGGCTTTCTCTGATCGGGCCATTTGCGAGAACCGTCAGGGCGGACGTCATGCAGGTACGCGTGCAGCTGTTCGTGGAGGCGGCGCACCTGATGTCGATCCCCCGGCTCAAGGTGATCTGGCGCCATATCCTGCCGAATGTGATCTTCCCTCTGGCGGTGCAGGTCACGATCCGTATTTCTGAAGCGATCCTCGTGTCCTCGTCGCTTTCCTTTCTCGGCATCGGTGTGACACCGCCCACGCCGGACTGGGGGCTGATGATTGCAGAAGGCCGGGCCTTCGTAAGCTTTGCGCCCTGGATGTCGGCCATGCCGGGGTTCGCACTGGCTCTGCTTCTGATTGCGCTTTCCATCGTCGGCGATGGGGTTCGCGAAGAATTCGATCCAAAATTGAGGAGGGGCGCATGACCGGGACACCGACCCTGACCCCCGCTCCGCAGCCGCTCCTGATCGTGGATGACCTGAGTGTTCACCGCGGTGCGGCGAAGATCCTCGACCGGGTAAAGCTGACGGTCGAAAAAGGCGAGACACTTGCTCTCGTCGGTGAAAGCGGTGCAGGCAAATCCACGATCGCAACCGCGCTCATGGGGCTTCTGAGTGGTGCCAAGGTCGAGGGGCATGCGGAGCTTGAGGGCACGGGCGACCTGCTGTCGCTGCCTTCGAAGCAACTTGTGAAGCTCCGGGGCCAGCGCATCTCGATGATCTTTCAGGACGCCGGGGCCGCTCTGAATCCGGCCTATACGGTCGGACGACAGCTGATCAGTGCCTTGCGCCGAAATTTGGGCCTCTCGCGGCGGGACGCACGCGCGCGGGCTGTAGACCTGTTTTCCTCCGTCGGGATCAACGACGCCGAGGCCCGGCTTTCCGCTTTTCCTCACCAACTCTCGGGTGGCATGCAGCAACGGGTGATGGTCGCGATTGCGCTTGCATGCAATCCGGACCTTCTTCTGGCCGATGAGCCGACTTCGGCGCTCGACGTAACGATCCAGGCGCAGATCGTGCGGCTGATCCTGTCCCAGACACGGGCCCGGGGGGCAAGCTGCATCTTCGTTCTGCACGACCTCGCTCTTGCCAGCCAGTCCTGCGACAGGATCGTGGTTCTTTATGCCGGGCAGGTGGTGGAGTGCGGCCCGGCCCGCGACGTTCTGGAACGGCATCGTCACCCCTATACCAGGCAGCTCAAATCTTGCGTTCTGGAAATTGGACGGCAGGACCTGGAGGCCCCGGAGGGGACCGTTCCGTCACATGACAGCATGCCGCCAGGGTGCCGTTTTGCCACCCGTTGTCCGCGGGCACTGCCGCGGTGCGCCGCTGAAATGCCCCCTCTGACGCCCGCCAGCGACGACCGCGACGGCGCGTCCGATCACGCCTTTGCCTGCTGGAATCCGGAATGACCAGAACACGCTCAGAACCGCTGCGCGACAAACCCGCAGCCAATACGCCCGTCTTCGAGTTGATCGACGTGGAGAAAACCTTTCAGGTGCCCAAACCCGGACGCCGGTTCAGCCGGGAAACGGTGGGGCTGAAAGCGCTCGACGGCGTGCGACTTCGCATAAACGACGGAGCCTCACTCGCCCTCGTGGGAGAAAGCGGTTCGGGGAAATCCACGCTGCTGAGGGTTCTCCTCGGGCTGGATGCCCCCACCGACGGGCGAGCCAACTATCGTGGCCGGCCGATCTCGGACGTGCGCAGCAAGGGCACCGAATTCGCGCGCGATGTCGCGCTTGTCTATCAGGACGCCAGAGGGTCTCTCGATCCACGCATGACGGTGGGCGCGCTCATTGCCGAACCGCTCCGGCATTTCGGCATCGTTTCGCGCGAGGAAGAGCCTGCTCGCGTTGCCCAGCTGCTTGACCGGGTCGGCCTTCCGGTGGATTCGGCGCAGCGCTATCCTTCCGGTCTTTCGGGCGGTCAGGTTCGCCGGGTGGCTATTGCGCGCGCGCTGGCGAGCGAACCCTCCGTTCTGGTGGCGGACGAGGCCGTTTCGGGCCTAGACGTTTCCACCCAGGCGCAGCTTCTGACCCTGCTCCGTGGCCTGCAACAGGACATGGGCCTGACGTTGGTCTTCATCACCCACGATCTGGGTGTCGCCAGCTACCTTTGCGAAAAGATCGCGATCATGTATCTCGGCCGGATAGTCGAAACAGGTGCGACGAACGATGTTCTTGCCGCACCGGCTCATCCCTATTCCGCCGCTCTGAGGGCCGCCGCGCCGCGTTTCTTCGAACCTTTGCCAGAGCCTCTGCCAGGCGAGATACCCAGCCCGCTGGATCTTCCAAAAGGGTGCCGGTTTTCCACCCGCTGCCCTTCTGTGAAGGGCGATTGCCGGACCCGTGATCCCTATCTCGCACAGCACGGTGTCGGGCGATCCGTTGCCTGCCTTCACCCTTTGTCAGACGGCGAAGGGCTGCCCCTTGTTTCTGACGCGGACATGTCTTCGCCGGCTGCCGCTGACATTCAAAACCAAACCGACACTCCTCTTTCCCGGGACTAACATGACTTTCGATTTCTTTTCCGCCCGCCGCCCCTCTACCCTGGCTTCCGAGGCGATGATCGCAACATCCCACCCCCTTTCGACCGCCGCCGGTCTGGAAGTCTTGACAGACGGTGGCAATGCCGTCGACGCCGCAATTGCTGCTGTTGCCGTCCAGTGTGTGGTCGATCCGCTGATGACGGGTATTGGCGGCGACTGCTTTGCCCTCTACGCGCCGAAGGGCGGCAAGGTGAAGGCACTGAACGGTTCGGGCCGTGCGCCTGCCGCTGCCACTCTGGAGGCACTGAAGGCTGCAGGTCTCGAAGGCGAAATTCCGCAGACCAGCCCGCATTCCGTCACGGTGCCAGGCGCGATTTCCGCCTGGTGCCTCCTTCACGCGGACCACGGGTCGCTGCCGCTGGACCGGCTCTTTGCCCGTGCAATCGGCTATGCTGAGAATGGTTATCCCGTGACACCACGTGTCGCAATGGACTGGAGCGCGCATGCTGTATTGATTGGAAGCGATCCTCATGCTGCCAAGGTGTTTCTGCCGAATGGAAAAGCCCCGGTTACAGGGGAGCGGCACGCGCAGCCTCTTCTGGCAGTGCGCCTCAAGGAGATCGCGTCAAAAGGCGCTGCCGGTTTCTACGAAGGTGAAACCGGCTCAAACATGGCCGCGCATCTGCGGTCGCTCGGCGGTCTTCATACGGTGGACGATTTCAACGAAGGCAGCACACAGGCGCATTGGGTGGAGCCGATCTCGACTTCCTATGGCGGATATGACGTGCTGGAATGCCCGCCCAACGGCCAGGGGCTTGTTGCACTTGTGATCCTGCGGCTGCTTTCGAAGTTCGACATGGGGCAGGGGCTTTCCGAGGCAGACCGTATTCACCTGCATGCCGAGGCGACGAAACTGGCCTATCATCACCGCGACGTGCTTCTGGCTGACCCGGTCACCTGCGAGGGACTGGCGGAGACGCTTCTATCCGATCGTGTCATCGACACGCTTGCGGCACGCATCCGAATGGACAGCGCCCTGCCGCCGACCCTCTGGGATGAACCGGAACACAAGGATACGATCTACCTCAGCGTGGTCGATGCGCAAGGCAACGCGATTTCCTTCATCAATTCCATCTTCCATGGTTTTGGTTCCACGCGGGTCGATCCGAAGACCGGCGTGCTTTTCCATTCGCGCGGCAGCTCGTTCCGCCTGATCGAAGGCCATCCCAATGTGATCGCCCCGAAGAAGCGTCCGATGCATACGATCATCCCCGGGATGCTGTGCAAGGATGGCGCAGCGGTGATGCCGTTCGGCGTCATGGGCGGCCATTACCAGGCATCAGGGCATGCGGCCTTCCTGTCCGGTGTTCTGGATCTCGGACTGGATTTGCAGGCTGCCATGGATGCGCCGCGCAGTTTTGCCTTCGGCGGCGAATTGCAGATCGAACCCGGTATCGGAGAAACGACCCGCGCTGACCTTGCCGCCCGCGGTCACAAACTCAAGGTGGTGGCGAGCCCCCTCGGAGGCAGCCAGGCAATCCGTATCGACACGCAGAACGGCGTCCTCATCGGCGGCAGCGACAGCCGCAAGGATGGAATGGCACTGGGGTTCTAGGGCAAGTCCTTTTCCGATGAAGCAAACGGGATGCGGCATGGCGGATAGAGGCTGACGCAAACTTCCCCAGCGCACTGGGCAGTTGGCGAAGCCGAACAGAACTTGGAGCAGGAAGGCCGCGGCCTGATTGCTCCAGTGGACGCGTTCCGACGTCGACCGTTCATAGGTCGCTCGCCTCCAGTCAGGAAGCGAGCGTCCCTCCGAATGAAAGGGATGCGCGGACCGCCTGGCTGGTCCCGCATGGTCCTGCCGGAAGATGCGATTGCTCGACTGGTCAGATGATCTCTGGCTTTGCGGAGGCGAGAGCTCTCTTTCGTTGTCGCCCCCATCTGGTCGCGGCAGGTGAATGCGTGGCATTCAACGAGCGGGCGAAATCATGCTTTTTTGAGCCGCCGCAGTTCCAACACCTGCCTGGCGGCCCTCCTTTTCAGATCGCAGGCCTCGCGGCGCAGATGCGTGAACACGTCGCAGATGGCCGAACGCCTCGTATCACGGCCAACCGTTTCCTTCCGGCTTTGGGGGCTTCTCAG
The DNA here is from genome assembly GCF_008107695.1 of Stappia sp. BW2. GTDB lineage: Bacteria > Pseudomonadota > Alphaproteobacteria > Rhizobiales > Stappiaceae > Roseibium. Next base: position 105,481 of record NZ_VIRG01000060.1, read on the forward strand.
ACCTGCAGGAATAAAGCCGCTCGGCAATGTCGCAACCTTGGCACAGCCGGCATCGATTCCTCACCGCGCAAGCTCTACAACACGATGCAGATTCTCTCTCCCGCTGAAGTGGGCTTGTCGGTGGCGTGGTGTAAATCCCCGAAGACCTTTTCCCAAAGCTCGGAATATGTCGTGGAATTCCGTCTCATCAGCGCTGAAACCGGACCCGGCAACATATCAATTTCAAATCGGGTCAAGACCTCCGTTGACAATCAGCGAGAACAAGCTTCATAGTAGTAATAGTGGAGCATGTTCCACAATAATGAAATAAGGGGAACTTCCGATGTCTGTTCGCAAAACTCTGTTCGCGCTGTCCAGCGCGCTGATGCTATCAGTTTCTCCTGTTCTGGCTGCCGGAACGGTCAATGTCGCCATTATTGGCGAACCCGATACATTCGATCCGATGGTCTCGACCAAAGATGTTGTCAGCATTGTCACGCAGCACTTTGTCGAAACACTCTACACTTTTGACGAAAGCTGGGCCGTTGTGCCGCTACTGGCAGCCGATATGCCAGAAATCAGCGACGATGGCCTCACCTACAAAATCCCGCTGCGCGAAGGCGTAACGTTCCATGATGGCTCTTCCATGGACAGTGCCGATGCCGCCGCATCGCTGCAGCGCTGGCTCGAAGTTTCCAGTCGCGGCAAATCCGTTGCCGACAAGGTAGCAGGTATCGAAGCATCCGGCCCGAACGAAGTGACCATCACGATGAAGGAGCCCTATGCGCCGCTCCTGTCACTTCTGGCCTTTTCCAACTCCGCTGCAGTTGTTTATCCCGAAGAGATCATTGCGCCTGAAATTGAAACGATTGTCGGCACAGGCCCCTACAAGATCAAGGCTCATGAGCCGGACCAGTATACCCAGCTCGTCCGTTTCGACGGCTACACCCAGCCAACGGGCGCGGCTGAACGGAAACAGGTGCCTGATGAAATCCGGTTGATCCCGGTCCCCGACGGCAACACCCGCGCCGAAGGCCTGCTCTCCGGTCAATACGATTATGCCGACGGACTTTCGACGGAAACCTACGACCGTCTGGAAGCTTCGGACGCTGCGGAGCCGGTTCTCCTGAAACCCTTCGGCTGGCCGGTATTTGCGGTAAACCACAAGAAGGGGATCATGACGGATCTGAACATTCGCAAGGCTGTTCAGGCTGCACTTCCCTTCGACGATATGCTCTATGCGGGCTTCGGCGATGAGAAATTCTTCAAGACCGATGGCGCGCTCTATCCGGAAGGCTGGACGTGGCACAACAATGCCGGTGTGGAGCTCTATAACCAGAACGACCAGGCCAAGGCTGCGGAATATCTTAAAGCTGCCGGTTACGACGGGTCTCCGCTCCGCATCCTCACCTCGCATCAGTACGAGTTCCATTATCAGATGGCCGAAGTTGCAAAGGCGGGGCTGGAAGCGGCTGGCATGAAGGTTCAGCTGGATGTTGTCGACTGGGCGACGCTTGCTCAGAACCGCAACAATCCAGACCTTTGGGATATCTACATCACCCACTCGCCGTTCCTTCCGGAACCGGCACTTATTTCCAGCCTGTTCTCCACCGCGCGTGAAGGTTGGGACAATCCGACGAAGAACGAAATTCTCAACCGGTTCACCTCCGAAAGCGATCCGGAAAAGCGGAAAGCCATCTTCGGTGAGCTGCAGAAGATCGTTCTGGAAGATGTCGGCTTCATCAAGGTCGGCGACTTCAATGCACTTCAGGGCAAGGCAAAGGGCCTGACAGGGGTCAACCCGTCTCCTTGGCCGGCATTCTGGAATGCACAGGTTTCCAAATAAGCTTGCTTGAAATTGGCTGCGCCGGAATGTCCTGGCGCAGCCGTTTAACGACTACTCGCGGTTCTACAGGGTTCCATGGCAAAGTATCTTCTTCGGCGTTTTGTTGGAATGGTCGTGGTGATCATTCTCGTTCTGACAATCGCCTTCGTGCTCGTCAGGTTCGCGCCTGGCGACCCGGCTGCCTTGATGCTGGGCCCGGATGCCACGCCTCAGGAAGCCGCAGATCTGCGCACGCGGCTCGGTCTCGACGAGCCGATCATCGTGCAATACGCGACATTCGTCGGCAACGCACTGAAGGGGGATCTGGGCGAGTCGCTTTTCTTCAATCGCCCCGTGACCTCCATTCTGGCGGACCGTGCGGAGCCGACGATTTTTCTTGCGCTGATGTCGTTGTTTTTTGCGCTTTTCATCGCCACGCCGATTGGGATCTATGCGGCCTATAAACGCGGCTCCCTTCTCGATCAGAGCTCCGTGACATCGGCAATGCTGGCGGCGTCCATACCGAGCTTTCTGACCGGACTGGTCTTCCAGCGTGTGCTGGCGACCAACCTCGGCTGGTTTCCAACCGCCGGGTATGGCGGTCCCGATGCCGATATATGGGTGCGGCTCGGCCATCTCATCCTGCCCTCCATTACCCTGGGTATTACCAACTCCGCTTTGATCCTGCGTTTTACCCGCGCCTCCATGCTGGACATTCTGGGCGAGGATTACGTGCGGACCGCCCGGGCAAAGGGAATGCCGGAAACACGTGTCATCTTGCGGCACGCTTTGAAAAATGCCGGAATTCCGATCATTACCGTTGTCGGACTGACCTTCGCCCTTCTGGTGTCTGGTGCGGTGGTGACAGAGCGCGTCTTCAATCTGCCCGGCATGGGTAACCTGGTTGTCAACGCCGTCCTGCGCCGTGATTACCCCGTCATTCAGGGCACCTTGATCATTGTCGCGTCCATCTATGTGCTGATCAATCTGGCAACGGATCTTCTCTATTTCTTCATCGACAAGCGGGTCAAATACTGATGGCGACTGCATCTCAAATCCATCAGCCGCCCAGCTTTCGCGCCGTGCTCATGGCGCGCCGTTCGACTGTGGTCGCGCTGGTCTGTTTCGTCCTGATTGTTCTGGCATGTTACGTTTTGCCAACGCTCGATCTGACCGCTATCGGAAAGATGTCCGTGCGCAACAGGCTTACGCCGCCGGGTGCGGACTATTTTCTGGGAGCGGACGCGTTCGGACGCGATGTCCTCGGCCGCCTGCTCGTTGCAGGCCAGACGTCGCTGCAAATTGGTCTTGGCGTGGCGATCCTGTCATCGTCTGCCGGCATTGTCATCGGTCTGGTCGCGGGCTTTTTCCGGCGGCTCGACACACCTCTGTCGCGTTTGATTGACGCCATGATGGCGTTTCCCGATATCCTGCTGGCGCTGTCGCTTGTCGCGATTTTCGGCGGAACGGTCGGCAACGTCATCCTGGCGCTTTCCATTGTCTACACACCTCGTGTTGCCCGCATCGTGCGCGCCTCGACGCTGGTTGTTCGCGAATTGCCTTATGTCGAGGCGGCGCGTGCGCTTGGCTCCAGCACGCTGACGATCATGGTCACGCACGTTCTGCGCAATATCCTGTCCCCCATCCTGGTGCAGGCAACCTTCATCTTCGCCTATGCGATGCTGGCCGAAGCGGGCCTGACCTTTCTGGGCGTCGGCGTTGATCCGTCTACGCCCACGTGGGGCACGATGGTCAACGAGGGACGGCAATATATCGACAATGCCTTCTTTCTCATTCTCTTCCCGGGCGTTGCAATCGCGCTCTCCGTCCTCTCGCTCCAACTGGTCGGTGACGGTCTGCGCGATGCATTGGACCCCAAACTCAACAAGGAGACCTGAATGGCGCTTACCCTGACCAATTTCAGCGCGGTCGGTTTCGACAGTGCCCCGGATTCCATCCACATTGCGGATGACGGAACACTGCTCGATGACGCTCCCGAAAACGCGCGTCAGGTAGATCTGAACGGGGCCTATCTGTCTCCGGGGTGGTGTGACCTGCATGTCCATGTCTGGCATGGCGGGACCGATATTTCGATCAGAGCCAGTGAGGCTGGCCGCGCAACGGGCGTGACGGCCATGGCCGATGCCGGCTCGGCGGGCGAGGCAAATTTCCACGGTCTGAGGGAATATGTCATCGATCCGCATGCGGAAACCATCAAGGCCTTCCTCAATATCGGTTCGATCGGGCTTGTTGCCTGCAACCGTGTGCCGGAACTCATCGACTGGCGATCCATCGATATCGACAGAACGCTTGAGGTCGTGGAGAAAAACCGGGATGTCATCTGCGGCATCAAGGTACGCGCCTCCGGAGTGATTGTCGGCAGCTGGGGCATCACGCCGGCCAAGATTGCCAAGCGCGTTGCGGAAATGACCAATTTTCCGCTGATGGTACATGTCGGCGAACCGCCCCCCCTTATCGATGAGGTTTTCGACATCCTCTCGGAAGGCGACATCGTCACGCATTGCTTCAATGGCAAACCTGCAGGCTCCATACGCGATACGCCTGCACTCTTCGCCATGGCACAGGACATGGCTGACAGAGGCATTCGCATGGACATCGGCCATGGTGGAGCGTCGTTCAATTTTGAAACGGCACGCGCTTCCATTGCCGACGGGCTGCGCCCGTTCTCCATTTCCACCGACCTGCACAAGGTTTCCATTGAATCGCCCGTCTACGACCTGGCGACCACAATGTCGAAACTGCTGGCGGTCGGCCTGCCATTTGAAGACGTCGTCCAGGCGAGTTGTGCCGCACCGCGGTCGATTCTCGGTCTTTCCGGCAGAGATGGCCTCAAGACCGGTATGCGCGCCGACTTCACCATCTTCGATCTGGAAGATGCCGACATCGAAGTCCTCGACAGTCAGGGCAATTCGATGGTGATGGACAAGGTCTTTGAGCCGCGCGCAACGGTTCTCGGCGCCGATATGCAGGCGGCGAGCCGGAGGCTTCCGTGATGGATAACAGCGCGATCCTGAAGGTTGACGGATTGCGCGTCGGCTTTGGCAAGGGATCCGGGCAGGTCACGGCCTTGCGGGATGTCAGTTTCGAGATCGCGCGGGGCCGTACGCTGGCACTTGTTGGCGAAAGCGGTTCCGGCAAGTCGGTGACTTCGCTTGCTCTGATGGGGCTGCTGCCGCCGGCGGGCCGCATTCTGTCCGGTGAGCTGACCTTCAAAGGCAGGTCGGGAAAGACGGTCGATCTGGCAACCCTGTCCGCCCGCGATTTTCGCAATATTCGCGGGTCGGAGATCGCCATGATCTTCCAGGAGCCCATGTCGTCGCTTAATCCGCTTTTCACGATTGGCGATCAGATCGGCGAAATGCTTCTGCTGCATGAAAACCTGGATGCCGACGAGAGGCGCAAACGCGTCGTCGAAATGCTGGAAATGGTCGAGATCCCCGGTGCCGCAAAACGTGCCGATACCTATCCGCACGAGTTGTCCGGGGGCATGCGCCAGCGGGTGATGATCGCCATGGCGATGATCTGCAATCCGGCTTTCCTGATTGCGGACGAACCGACAACCGCACTGGATGTGACCATTCAGGCGCAAATTCTCGATCTGATGCGGAGGCTCCAGCGCGAGCGCCAGATGTCGATCCTCTTCATCACGCACGATATGGGCGTGGTGGCCGAAATGGCCGACGATGTGGCGGTCATGTATGCGGGCAGCGTGGTTGAACAGGCGCCCGTCAATGATCTTTTCGACCAGACAAGGCATCCTTATGCACGTGGCCTCCTTGGCTCAATTCCCAGTCCGAACCGTCCTGAAGGCGAACGGCTCAAGTCTATTCCGGGATCCGTGCCGCCGCTCAATGCGTTGCCGGAAGGCTGCGCCTTCGAGCCAAGGTGTGCCTTCGCCATGCCAGCCTGCAAGAAGCCCGTCGCGTTGCAGACGAAAGCGCCGGGGCATTTGGCAGCCTGCATTCTGGAACAGGAGCTGGTTGAATGACTGAGCCGCTTCTGCAAATCCGCGGTCTGACGAAGATATTTGAAACGTCCGGCGGCCCTGTTCACGCGCTGGAAGATATCAGTTTCGATATCCCGCGCGGGTCCATCACAGGTCTCGTCGGCGAAAGCGGCTCGGGCAAAACAACGCTTGGGCGCAGTCTGCTGCGCCTTGTCGAGCCGACGCGCGGCCAGACCATTTTCGATGGTACCGATCTGAACACGCTCAGCGCCAGCCAAATGCGCCAGATGCGCCGCAGGATTCAGATCATCTTTCAGGACCCGATGTCCTCGCTCAACCCGCGACTGCGGATCGCGGATCTGATCGGGGAAGGCTTGAAGGCATTCGGCATCTGCAATCGTCGCGAGCGCCGTGATCGTGCCGCGGCCCTTCTGGAAGAAGTCGGGCTTTCCGGGGACCACCTGAACCGCTTCCCTCATGAATTTTCCGGCGGGCAACGTCAACGGATCGGTATCGCGCGTGCATTGGCGCTGGAACCGGAATTTATCGTGGCGGACGAAAGTGTCTCGGCGCTGGATGTTTCGATTCAGGCGCAGGTGCTCAATCTACTGCTGGATTTGCGTGAAAAGCGGAACCTGACCATGCTTTTCATCGCCCACGACTTGTCGGTTGTCGAATATCTCTGCGATCAGATCGCCGTGCTCTATCTGGGCCGCCTTATGGAGATCGGGCCGTCACGGGCCGTCTATCACAAGGCAATGCACCCTTATACGCGTGCGCTCAACTCCGCGATCCCGCTGCCCGATCCACGTGCCAAGCGGTCCCGTGAGCTTCTTCAGGGCGATATTCCCTCCCCACTCAATCCACCATCGGGCTGTGTATTCAGAACGCGATGCCAATTTGCCGACGCGGATTGTGCTGATGGCCTGCCCCATCCCGTTGCCGTTGCTGAAGGTCATGTCAGCTACTGCAAGAAAATCGAGGTATTAAATGACAACTGAATTACGCGCCGAAACGCCTGAAACACGCTTGAAGGCACTCGGCCGTCCCTTGCCGGATAGCCCGCCTTCGCCTATCGGCGCGTTCAAGAATGTGCGGCGTTCAGGCAACATGCTTTATGTCTCCGGGCAGGGGCCTGTTCTGCCGGATGGCAGCTTGCTGAAAGGCAAGGTCGGCGGCGATGTCACCGCCGAAGAGGCGAGGGAACATGCCGAGCTGGTCGCGCTCAACATTATTGCCGCTCTGAGGCAGTTTCTCGGGTCGCTGGATCATGTCGATGGAGTGGTCAAACTCCTGGGGCTGGTCAACGCCACACCGGAATTCGAACGCCATCCTCACGTGATTGACGGTGCGTCCAACATGCTCGCCCGTGTCTTCGATGACAAGCGCGGGCACGCGCGCTCGGCATTCGGTGTCAGCTCGCTCCCCAACCAGATCACTGTGGAAATCGAGGCCATTTTCGAGCTATCCGACAAGGCCACACACCAGACGGCACTCCGGGAAGCCTAATGATTTCCCAACGCCCGTTCGACAGACTGCGCCGCATTGCGAACTTCCGTGGCAATGCTCTCGAAACGGTCGGCAACCCGGTGCTTGGCCATGACAACCGACAGGGTCATAAGACATGCGCCCTGTTGGTCGCGGATCGGTGCGGCAATGCAGGCGACGGACTCCTCGGAGGTGTCGATCTGCACCGAGAGGCCTTCAAGAAAGGCCTCTCTCGACATCTTTGCCAGTTTCTCCGGGTCGGTTTCCGCCAAACCGGTGTGCGAAGGTTCGGCGCAGGCCTTGAAGATCGCAAGACGCTCGGCCTCGGGAAGGTGACCCACCAGCAGGCGCCCGGACGCGGTCCAGTTCAAAGGCACCCGTGTGCCAACGTCGGAGGTCACGCGAAAGGCTCCCGAACCTTCCGCCATGTCGATGACACTCATCTGGCCTTCGTCACGGGTGCAAATCTGAATCATTTCACCGGTGCGCTCATTCAGTTCGATCATCGCGCGGCGCGCCTCGGTAAAGGCGTTCATCCGCGTCCGGTAGGCAAGGCCGTAACGCATAAGACGCGGACCCAGCCAGACCCGGCCATCGGCGGTACGGCTCAGCATCGAACATTCTGCCAGCTCGTCTATAAGTTTATAGACGGTCGAAGCCGGGGCACCGGTGGCTTTCGCAAGCTCGTACGCCGTCATGGGAACGAGTCTTTCAGTCAGGATATCAAGTATTTGAAGGTTCCGCGTCAGTGCGCTGGTGCGGGTCCTGCGAGGGACTTTCATATCCATGACATCATCTCATTCCAGGGGCCAAAACAGTGGTCTCTGTGCCACAATAATGGAAGTGCTCGCAAGAGCAGAGGGAAAAATCATGGGCGAAAAACAATCTCAGCGTGAAGACTACGGCATCGACTGGTCATGGCATGATTCCATGGGAATAAGCCGCGTCGTCAATGTCTGCGGGACAATGACCTCGCTGGGGGGTTCGATTGCGAGCCTGCGCGTGGCGAAAGCAACTGCAGAGGCAATGCCGCGCTTTGCGCGCATGCACGAATTGCAAGCAAAAGCATCCGATCTGATTTCGCAACTGACCGGAGCGGAAGCCGGCTTTTTGACCGCATCGGCAAGCGCGGGGATCTCTCTCGCGGTCGCGGGCTGCATGACGGGCCTCGACCCGGCACGCGCGGAAGACCTGCCGTGTGAGCCAGGCCCGAAATCCGGGGTGGCGGTGCAGATGGGCCATTTGTGCGAATATGGTGCGCCAGTTTCCCAGGCCATTGAGCTGGTTGGCGGTCATGTGCGTATTGTCGGTCAATCCACACTGGCAAAGGATTATCAACTTGAGGCCGTTCTCGACGAGGGTGCTGCCGCCGCGCTTTACGTGATTTCGCACCATGTCGTCGACTACGGCATGATCCCGCTGAAACGCTTTTGCGAGATCGCGCATGCCAAGGGCGTTCCGGTGATTGTCGACGCAGCCTCCGAGTATGAACTGGAGGGCTTCATTGCCGCCGGTGCGGACATAGCCATTTACTCCGGTCACAAATTCATGGGCGGGCCGACGTCCGGCATCGTCGCCGGGCGCAAGGAACTTGTGCGTGCCGCTTACCTGCAAAACATCGGCATTGGCCGGGGCATGAAGATCGGCAAGGAAAGTATTGCCGGCGCCATCGAGGCAATGGCCCAGTGGCTCGAGCGTGATCATGACGCCGTTCGCGCCGCGGAAACCGCTGCATTGGAAATGTGGAAGGAAGCGATCGACGGCTTGCCGGGATTTGATGCCAAACGCATACCGGATCCGACCGGAAATCCTCTTGAGCGTCTGGAAGTCCACGTCGACCCGGCAATTGCCGGCGCAAGCGCTGCCCAATACGCCGTTGCATTCGGAAGTTACGACCCGCCGATTATCGTGCGCGGACACGAAACCGAGAAAGGCTACTTCCAGCTCGATCCCTGCAACCTCATGCCGGGTCAAGCCGAACTCGTGCGCGACGCTCTGCGGCAGGTGCTGACCTCGTCCGAGGCCGCCGCGGTTGATGAGGAAGCAGCACTGGCAGACACCCGCAACGGCGGAACGGAAAGCTACATGCGTTGGCTGGAAGACGTGTGAGAACACTCCAGTAGGTCGCCGAAACTCTTCAAAATATCGAAATAGCCGGTTCGCGGCAGATCCGTGATCTGCCGCCTACTTCTGCATTGTCCACCCGGCCTGGAAGACTGTTCCGGGAAAGGCGAGGACCGAACCCGGGGGCTGTCGTGGAGCGGCGTCACGCCCGAAGGGCGCTCTATGAGCGTATCTGCTTTTCTCCCGATCTGTTCTTTCAGGCAGACCAACGGGGCATTTCCCCAAAAGCCTACGCGCCGTTCAGGCCGTTCTGCGCTTAATCTTGCTCTATCACATTATTTGTAGATCCCGAGTGCGCGGCTGGCGGGGCGGTTTCTCGTGCGAAGTAAATGAATTCATTGGATGAATTTTGATCTTCTTCGGTCAAACGGACGTTTTGGCAGTCAAGCTGGATGTGAGGCCAGTGTTCGTAATGGTCTGCTGGACATGTCCATTATGGCAAAAAACTCAGATCAATTTCCGAAAGAGCAGTACCGAAGCGAGCGTTAAGCCCTCTGTTTTTCGCGATCCGCCTGGACAGGAATGCGCGCAAAAGCGAGGGCTTAAAACTCTGGCAAGCTCCGTTTTACCACTGTACGGGCTGGTTCGACATGCCGCGAACGACGGGTCTGGGCTTCGGGCGCGGCCGAGGAACGCTCTCGAAAGACAGCTGCTGTTTCAATAAGGCGAGCCGACGCGAAGTTTACTGAATGGCGGAGACACTGGCGAAACTTGTCTGGTGTTGGCTTGTTTCGGAATTGGTCTGGCTCTTTTGTCAAATTGGATATGAACCGTAGTCCAATACTGCTCTAGCTTTCATTCCAACGTATCCGCGGGATGGGCAGAGAAATGGCCGCCAACGGTCGATGTTTTCACCGTTGGGGCGGGGAATAAGGGGCAGAAGGTTTTCTGGCAGGCTGAAGGCAAGTCCGCTTCCAACCCAGCCAGTCCACACCGGCAAGCCTTCGATCCTGCCGGCGGCCGGTACCGCTCCCGATAGGCCGACACCTTCCAGTGGAAGCGTGCGGCCGGCCACGGGTAGCGCAAACACATCGCCCGGAGCTGGTCGACCGGGCGACCACAAAAAAGCACCGACCGGTGTCGCGTTCCAGAGCGGCGATTGTTCGATAGGAGGACTGTTTATGAAGCACAAGATGACTTTCACCCTGGTGTCGGCCCTGTTTGCCACAACGGCGATGGCCCATGCCGACGATCTGACGGTCGCCTCCTGGGGCGGCTCCTACCAGGAGGCCCAAAGCAAGGCGCTGTTCGAACCCGCAGCCAAGGCCATGGGCATCGATGTGAAGCAGGAAACCTACGGCGGCATGTCCGACGTCAAGCTGCAGGTGTCCACAGGCCAGGTCACGCTCGACATCGTAGCCAGCGGTTCCGGGTCTGCCGCCCGAGCAGGCGCGGAAGGCATGCTCGAGGAACTCGACTATGACGTCATCGACGTTTCGAATTTCGGGCCGACGCTCTACTCCAAATACTGTGTCGGCGGTGACGTGTTCTCCACCACCTACGCCTGGAACACGGATACCTACGGCGAGAACGGTCCGCAGAGCTGGGCGGATTTCTGGGACGTCGAGAAATTCCCCGGCAAGCGCGCGTACCGCAATAAGGTCGCCGGCGCGCTGGAGCCAGCACTCATGGCCGATGGTGTTGCGCCAGAGGACGTCTACAAGGTTCTCGATAGCGAGGAAGGCATCGAGCGCGCCCTCAACAAGATCCGTGAGCTGCGTCCGAATATTGATGTCTTCTGGTCGTCGGGTGCGCAACAGGCGCAGCTGATGAAAGACGGCGAAGTTGACATGACCACAGGCTGGAACGGACGTTTCGACAACGCCAAGAAGGATGGCGCCAAGGTGGCCTACTCCTATAATCAGGCACTGCTCGACTACGACTGCTTCGCCATCCCGAAGGGGGCGCCGAACAAGGATCTGGCGATGAAGTTCCTGGCCGAGATTTCCAAACCGGAATACCAGGACGACCTGCCGAAATACATCACCTACGGCCCGACCAACAATCTCGCCTTCGAAACCGGCGTGATCGATGCCGCAACTGCGGCTGGACTGCCGTCGTCGCCTGAAAATGCGGCCAAGCAGCTTCCGATCTCGCTGGAATGGTATGCGAAGTGGGAAACCGTCGCCTCAGAGATGTACCAGGAGATGATGACCGAATAGCTAGCCCCCCAACCCTGACGGCGGGCGCGCTGCGCCCGCCTCTATCTGTTCAATAGTAGGAGGGGCCCTTGCGGTCACAAGACAGCGACGCTTTGCCCATTTCGATCAGGGGCGTCACCAAGACCTATGGAGCGGTTCACGCGCTGGACGATGTCTCACTGGAGGTCAAAAGCGGCGAATTCATAACGCTACTCGGCCCATCCGGATCGGGGAAGACCACACTCCTGATGGTCATCGCCGGTTTCACGCGTCCGGATTGTGGAAGTCTGAAATTCGGTGAACGCGAAGTGATCCGAACGCCACCGCATCTGCGGGACCTTGGAATGACCTTCCAGAGCTATGCTCTGTTTCCGCACATGAGCGTGGCCGGCAACGTGGCCTATCCGCTAAAGCTCCGCAAACTGCAGAAAGCCGAGATTGCCGAGCGCGTGGAAAAGGCGTTGGAGACCGTTCAGCTCGGCGGCTACGGCGACCGGCGCATCACCCAGTTGTCGGGCGGTCAGAAGCAGCGCGTGGCGCTGGCCCGCTCCATCGTCTTCGAGCCGCGCATTCTCCTGATGGACGAACCGCTGTCGGCCCTCGACAAGAAACTGCGCGACCAGATGCAGATCGAACTGCGCCATCTGCATGAAAAACTGGGCATGACCACGGTCTATGTGACCCATGACCAGCGCGAGGCGCTGACCATGTCCGATCGGATCGCGGTCGTGAACAAGGGGCGCATCATGCAGCTAGCGAGCCCGCGCGAACTCTATGAGCGACCGGCGAACCGCTTTGTTGCCGATTTCATTGGCGACAGCACCTTCCTGCCGGTCGAAAGATCTGGCGAGCAGGTGTCTTATGGCGGCATGCCGCTTAAGTTTGTCCAGGCACCACCCGACACGCCGACCCTTGCCCTTATGGTGCGTCCGGAACGGATCGTCCTGTCCTCCGAAGGCCCTCGTGAGGGCGCAAACAACTTCGCGGCCACTGCCGTAGAAGTCGTCTACCAGGGCGACAGCTATCTTCTGCACGCAAGGCTTGATGACGGAACGCTGATTGCGCTTCGCGGCGGGGTGCGCGGCGCCAGCCTGTCTGCGCTGCCGAATGTGGGTGACAAGGTCACGCTGACCCTGGCACCGGAAGACACGGTTCTGATCGATGGAAGCGAGGCCTGAGATGCAGGCGACCCCGGCAAATGCGTCCGGACTGCGCGTCGACGAAAAGCTGGAGCGCATGAAGCTCTTTGGCCTGAGTTCGCCCGCGTTGCTTCTGGTCCTCGTCATTCTGGTCATTCCGGTGGGATGGCTTTTCTATGTCTCGTTTCTTGGCGGCAACGGTCAGTTCTCGCTGGAGAACTATCAGCGCATGGTCGAGCGCAGCTCCTACATGCGGATCTTCCGCACGACCTTCGAGGTCAGCCTTGTCACGACGGGTCTGTGCATCCTGATCGGCTATCCACTGGCCTATTTCCTGTCCCAGATACCGCCCAGGATCGCGAACCTGTGCATGATCACGGTGCTGTTGCCGTTCTGGACGTCTCTGCTTGTCAGAACCTATGCCTGGCTGGTGCTGTTGCAGAAACAGGGCCTCATCAATGAATGGGCAATGGCTCTCGGCTTGTGGGACGAGCCGATCAAGATGGTTCACAACATGACGGGCACGCTGATCGGCATGGTCCACATCATGCTGCCGTTCCTCATCCTGCCGGTCTACGGCTCCATGAAGGCCGTCGACCGGGACTACGTGAAGGCAGCGGCCAACCTGGGCGCCAGTCCGAGACGGGCGTTCTGGGATGTCTTCTTTCCGCTCACCATGCCCGGTCTTTTCGCAGGCACGCTGATGGTCTTCATTCTCTGCCTCGGTTTCTTCGTGACACCGGCCGTGCTTGGCGGTGGCAAGGTCATCATGGTGTCGATGAAGATCGTCTCCAACATCGAACTCTTCGTCAGCTGGGGCGCGGCCAGCGCCCTTGGGGTCGTGCTTCTGGCTTTGACCTTCGCGATCCTCTGGGTGGCGTCCCGCTTTCTGAAGCTCGACCAGATTGCAGGGGGAGGGCACTGATGTTCGCCTGGCTCAAGAAACCTGCAAGCGAGACCCAGATCACCCATGGCCAGCGCCTCTGGCTCTACGTGCTCGCGGTCATCATCATGGTTCTTCTGGTGACGCCGACGCTGATCGTCATTCCGATGTCGTTCTCCGACAGCCAGTATCTGGAGTTTCCGCCACGGGTCTGGTCACTGCGCTGGTACGAGCACTACCTTTCGTCGCCCGAATGGATGCTGGCCACCTGGACGTCGCTGAAGACCGCGTTTCTGACAATGCTGGTCGCGACGCCCGCCGGCGTTCTGGCCGCCTACGGTCTGCACGCCTCACAGGTGCGTTTCGTGCGGGCGGCCTTCCTGTTCCTGATCACGCCTATGATGGTGCCGCTGGTCCTCGTCGCCATCGGTGTTTTCTATGTCTACGCCCAGATAGGCATCCTCTACACGTTGTTCGGGCTGGTGCTGGCGCATTCCATTCTGGCGCTGCCGCTGGTGGTGATCGTGATCGGATCTGCTCTGAAGAGTTACGACATGAGCCAGGAAAACGCCGCGCGCAGCCTTGGGGCACCGCGCTGGAAGGCTTTTGTGACGATTACATTGCCGCAGATCCGCTTTGCGGTGGTGACTGCGGCACTGCTCTCCTTCCTGACCTCCTTCGACGAGGTGGTCGTCGCCATGTTCGTCTCGGGAGGCGACAACCCGACGCTGACGCGCAACATGTTCAACGCCCTGCGCGACCAGATCGACCCGACCATCGCGGCGATCTCGACCATCATGATCTGCGTGACCACCTTTTTGATGGTGTTGGCACAGATCTTCGGTCAGCAGCGGGCTGCGAAGGACTGAAAACCTTGATGCGCCGGGCATGGAACGCCCGGCGTTGTTTCCCCTCATGAAATCCGTTTCTCCTGGAGCCTTTGATGATCAATCTCCTGACCTTCGCCGACCTCGCCAGCCAGCCGCTCGGCGACTTTGCGGACAAGCCGACCACCTTGACCGAGGGCCAGAAGGAGGCCTCGACGATGCTGTGGACCTCTGCCGACGGCCACACCAAGATCGGTGTCTGGGAATGTATGCCCGGCCGCTTTACAGCAGACCGCACCAAGGCTGGCGAATATTGCCATATCCTCTCCGGGCGGGCGTCCGTGACCAATGCCGACGGCAGTGGAACAAGGGAGATCGGTCCCGGCGATCTGCTCGTCCTGCCGCAAGGCTGGACAGGGGAGTGGGTCATCCACGAGCACATGCGCAAGCTGTTCGTGATCGACGCTGCGCCGGCGGCGTGACAGGACGTCTGACCGGAAAGGCATAGCGCGAAGGTCGCATTGGTGGGCAACCGTCCCGGCTCCTAGGCGTCTTGGCCCCAATACCGAAAGCCGATGTCTTTTAAGGACAGTGCGTGTCGTCCGGTCCGCCAGCTAGAACCGATCCACTGAATAGTCCGACAGGTCGATGTTGGGTTTCCGCCCGCTGGCCAGAGCAGCGACCATACGGCCGAGCTTCGGGCCGATTGTGAGACCAATGTGCTGGCCGCCATAGGCATGCAGGATGTTCGGTGCGCCGGAAGCTTCGCCGAGCACCGGCAGGCTGTCCGGTGTCGTCGGGCGCCGTCCCATCCAGCTTTCCGTTTCGTCGATCTCGAGACCGGGATAGACGCGTGCGATTGCCTTGGAGATCAGGTTTACCGGCGCCTTCGCCGGGGTGGCATCGATGCTCGCGAATTCGACAACGCCCGCGATCCTCAGCGCATCCTGCATCGGCGTCATGACGACTTTTGCATCCGTGACCATATAGGGCTGCGGCGCCGTGAAAGCGGGGTTCTTCAGAACCACGTGATAGCCGCGCTCGGCGACGAGCCTCATCTTGACGCCGAGCTTTTTCGCGAGCGGGCTCGACCAGACGCCAGCAGTCAGGACGATCTTGTCAGCGCTCAGAACCTCGCCGCCCTCCAGGGTGACAGACGGCCTTGAGCCGGGCGTCATGTCCAACACGCGGCCCTGCCGGAAGGAGCCGCCCTCACCAAGGTAGGCCTCGAAAAGATCGGAAACATACTCTCCAGGCGAAGACAGCCACTTGTAGTCTTCAAAAACCGTTCCGAACCCGTACTGCGGACCGAGATTGGGGTCGCGCTGCAGTAGTTCTTCCCGGGTGAGCGTTGAAGGCACGAGGCCGTAGCGTTTGCGGGTTTCGATGCTCAGTGTGTCGCTTTCGTATTCTTCCCGATTTCGGAACAGGGTCACGAAGTCGCCGCTGCAAATGTGCCGTTCGGCTGGCGTGCCCTTGGCCAGCGCCAGATGCTGCTCGTTGGTGTCGAAGGTGATCTGTGACAGCGCCTTCGAAATAGGCGCAATCCGGTCCGGTGAAAGGTTCCGGTAGAAGGGAATGAGCCAGGGCAACAACCGGGGCAGATAAGACCAGCGCAGATAGAGCGGCGAACCCGGATCCAGCAGCATCGCGGGTGCCTTCCTGACGAGCGACGGAGAGGCAACGGGCATGACGGAGGCACGGGCCAACAGCCCGGCATTGCCAAAGGAGGCCTGTTCCGAAGAACCGGGGAGAACGGGATCGATCAGGGTCGTGCGCCAGCCATCTCGCCGTAGCCATTCCGCCGCCGCCAGTCCGGTGATCCCTGCACCGACGATGATGATGTTGCCTTGCACGCCGCTGTCTTTCGCCATTGAACCGCTGTCTGAAAGGTATGCCCCATAGGGGCGGTTTCAGGCAGGACCATTATGCGTTTTTTCGCAAGCCACTGCAGCGCGTTGCATCCGTCCTACTGTTTTTGCCGGAGGTCTTCAGCACCGGTCTCGCATCCGTCGATGCGCAGAAAATGGTATGAAAAGGTGCTGAAAATGGATTTAGAAAGCAGCCAATTGCTGTCGGGGAGGCGCAGAGCCCTGCTGTTGCCGGTCAGGGTTGACCGGAAAGACCCCGCGGCCGCGTGTCGGCCAGCCTTGATGACGACCCGCGCGCGAGTATCACCTGGAAACCGTGTGCGACGATCACGGCAGTATCGTCGCACACACGCTTGACCTGGCGCTGCGGGCATCTTCTTGCGGCAACGCGCTATAGTTTGCAGTTCCCTGCCGAAACCTCGCGGGCAGCCAATCAGACGGTACCAGATTTGTAGACATCCGCGAGGGCGTCCAGTTCCCAGTTTCCACCTGTCAGAATAACGCAAACCTTTGCGTCCGGCCTGACGGCGATCGAACCGGCCAACAAGGCTCCAATGCCAATCGAAGCGGCCGGTTCGGCAATCAATTTCGCATCGACGGCGAGTGAGCGCATGCCTTGAACGATATGCTCGTCGTCTACGAGAACGATCTCATCGACATATTTTTCGATGATTGGATAGGGGTTCCTGCCAGGAACGCTGATCCGCAAGCCATCGGCGATCGTGTCCTGCAAGGGAAGGGAGGTCGGCTCTTTGTTGATCCGGCTTTGATAGTATTTGGGTGTCAGCGCAGGCTCTACCCCGATGACGCGCACGCGCGGATTGGTTTCCTTGATGGCCGTGGCGACGCCGGAGATCAGCCCGCCACCGCCCAGGGGCACAATCACGGTGTCGACATCTTCCAGGTCCTCCAGGATTTCACAAGCCATCGTTCCCTGGCCTGCCATCACCATCGGATCCTCAAATCCATGGACCACCGTGTAGCCGTTTTCCTCGGCAATTTCATAAACCCTTTTCCATCTGGCGGCGTTGTCGCCATCGAAAAGAATGACTTCCGCACCAAGGGCTTTCGTATTTTCGACTTTCAACTTTGCCGTGGTGGTCGGCAGCACCAGCAAGACTTTCGTGCCCAGCATTCGGGCGACATAGGACAGGCCTTGCGCGTGATTGCCCGAGGAACTGGAGATGAGGCCCTTGGCGATCTTCTCTTTGGGCAAAGAGAGGACCGCGTTCAGAGCGCCTCGGATCTTGAACGCCCCGGTAACCTGCAGGGTTTCAGGTTTGAGATAGACTTGGCAACCGACAGCCTTTTCGATCCGTTCTGCGCGCAGCAGCGGCGTGCGCCTGATATAGGGTTCTATCCGTTTCCGGGCCTCCCGAATATCCTCGATGGTCGGGGAGTTGCGATGACTATCTTGCTGGTTCACCTTCGCGGCCTTTTTATTGTTCAGAGGAGGCTGGAGTTGAAGTTTTCTTGGCAACCTCAAGAAAAATCTCAGGTTTGCCCGATATGGAACGATCCCGTCAACGCGAGCAGACGCGGCTTATGAGAAGAACTCGAAATGCGTTCCGACGTTCTGCGCAATGGCGTTTTGATAAATCCTGTCGGCGGTGGTGATGTCCTGTATCGCCATGCCGGTGGAATCGAAGATGGTCACTTCATCTTCATGTTCGCGGCCAGGTTTGCGACCCAGCAATATCTCGCCGATTTCACCGTGAATATCATCACTGGTTATGATGTCATGGTTGAGCGGGTGCCAAGTCTCGCCCTTCTCGGAGCATTGCGCCAACGAGTCGACAACAATTTTCGCGTTTCTGAAAATCTCCGGCTCCAGTTCCTGCTTGCCGAATTGGTCAGTGCCGATCGCAACGATATGTGTCCCCGGTTTGACCCAGGCCGCTTCCACCGGAGCTCCAACGCCGCGTGTCGTCGTAATCAGGACATCCGCTTGCTCAACCGCTTCTTTCTTGGTTTCGGTGATGATCACCGGAATGCCGAATTCGCTTTCGATGTCGGCCTTGTATTTGGCAAGTTTTTCAGCCGTGCGGCTCCAGGCATAAATCTCGTCGATCTTCATGACCTCGTTGATGGCGCGAATTTGCATTCTCGCCTGATTTCCGGTGCCGATCGACGTGATTTTCGAAGCGTTTTTTCTGGCAAGCGCCTTTACCGAGACGGCCCCGGATGCGCCGGTTCTCAGCCCCGTGATCAGGCTTCCGTCCATCACGCAGATCAGGGCGCAACTCCTTGCGTCAAAGAGAATGATGGTCCCCATTCCGGTCGGCAAACCAAAGCTGGCCGGGTTGTTTGCGAAGCCCCCTGAAGAGGCCTTCATGGAGATTGTTTCATTGACTTTGTAATAGCCGAGCTTGAAGTCGATTTCTCCGCGCGGCGCAGGCATGTGAATGGAGAGATATTCCGGTTGTTCGACCTGTCCGCTGTTGAAGGCTTTATAGGCATTTTCAACAGCTTCGATAACTTCCCGATTGGAGATCAGGCGGCTCACTTCCTCTTTGTTCAGGAGCAACGTCTTCATGTCTCATCCTTGTTGGTCGCCAGAAGCTGCCTGGCCCTGGTTGTTTGATCTCCATAGCGCTCAGGCAGAACCGCCTAGCCGAGCGTCTGGCTGACAAGCGAGTAGGTGACAGGGCCCTCGACAACATCCGTTCCAAATTTCCGCAGCCGCTCGCCCAGTGACATGGTGAGGACCGTATCGAAAACGGACATGCCGCTGCCGGTAACCAGATGCGCGAAATCACCGCTTTCGAAGTGGGTGTCGAGCCGCAGAAATCGGCCTTCATGCTCTTTGATGTGAGGAGAAAGAACGTCGATTGCATCGGCATCGTTCGACGCGACAATAGGGCCAACCACATGGCCGCGCCCGAAACGTCTGCAGAGCGCGAAGGCCGTCAATACGCCGTCGCGATAAAGGCCATAGCCCACCGATTGCGCCAGGAGCTTGTCGATCAAACCCGCGCGCTCAACACCGAAAGCCGCGCCGTCAAGCGCCGTGATTGCCGGCAGATCGTCTTTCGTGAGGACACGAAGGTCGCCTTGCGGCGCATCACATGCGGCACCGGCGCCATCCTTCACGACACCCTGACACTGGAAAACAGTCTTTTCCGGCGTAAAGCCGAGCGAATGATAAAGCCGTTGGGCCGCGCGCGTGGCATTGAGCCTGAGGTTACAGCCCTCAAGCTCATTCAACGCATATTCCATCAGCCAGAGGCCGGTTCCTTGCGTTTGCAGCCGGGGAGACGTGATGACCATGCCGATTGTGGCCAGGCTTTCAGCCTGACGGTACCACATGGCGGATCCCATGATCCTGCCGATTTCGTCGTTGGTGACGACACCCTCGCCGACCTCGCGCAAGAACTGCCAGTCTTCACCCCGGTGCGGCCAGCCGACGGAAATCGACAGCGCATGCAATTGGTCGAGATCGGCATCCTGCACGTCGGCAATATGCATTGAAAAAGCGTCGATCTGATTTTTTTTGCTTGGCCCCAAAGCCTCGCTCCCGGCAATCAAGAGTGTTATTGACCAGCGCGCCATATTTGCGCAGCGCCCTGACCATCGTAAACCTGCGCCGCCGCATAAATTGCTCTTAAGACCCCCAAAAGCAAAACATTCGACCGAAGTGAGCGCAGGTTCGGCATTCAATCCCGCAACAATCCGTCATGCTTCATGCCTGCAATTTGAATTATGGGACCGCTTGTCGATGCCATTTGCCGGGGAAAACATGAAAGCGACTGACATTCTGGAGCGGCTGGTCTCGTTTCCTACCGTGGTAGGAACGCCTAACGGCGAGATTGTTGACTGGATTTGCTCCTACCTGGAGGCAGAGGGTATCGCGGTTACCGTTCTGCCTGGCCCGGAAGGCGACCGGAGCAACCTGTTCGCCACAATCGGCCCCCGGGACGTTCCCGGCTACATCCTCTCCGGCCATATGGACGTCGTGCCGGCAGAGTTGGCGGAATGGACATCCTCCCCGTTCTGCCTGCGCCGTGACGGCGAGCGGCTGTACGGGCGTGGCACGACAGACATGAAAGGTTATCTGGCCGCAGCACTCGCTGCTGCCCCGAAGCTGGCCAAGATGGGTCTTGCTCGGCCTGTGCATCTGGCATTTTCATACGATGAAGAGGCCGGTTGCCGGGGCGTGCCACATCTGCTTGCCGCGTTGCCGGATCTTTGCGCTGCCCCATTGGGCGCGATCATTGGAGAGCCCAGCAACATGCGGGCGGTGCTCGCCCACAAGGGCAAGTCCGCGGCAAGCGTCACCATTCAGGGGCGTGCCGGTCACTCCTCCCGACCCGATCTAGGGCTCAATGCCATTCATGCCATGGCAGGCGTATTGAATGCGGCTATCGAGGCAGCGGAACAGCTGTCTTCGGGTCCGTTCGATCAGGCCTTCGAGCCACCTTATTCCTCGCTACAGGCCGGGGTGATCTCCGGCGGCAAGGCTATCAACATCGTGCCGGACTTATGCCGGCTTGAACTGGAAGCGCGCGCAATATCAGGTGTCGATCCGCAAAGCCTCCTGACCCCGATCCGGAACAAGGCCGAAGCGCTGCGCGAGATGGGGTATTCGGTCGAGTGGACTGAAATGAGCGCTTATCCGGCGCTCGCGCTCGATGTGACTTCGCCACTGGTATCCTTGGTCGAGCACCTCACGCATCAAACGGCGCTAGGGGCGGTCAGCTACGGCACCGAAGCTGGCCTTTATCAGGGGGCTGGCATAGATGCTCTCATCTGCGGCCCGGGCGATATCGGGCGGGCGCACAAACCCGACGAGTTCATTCTCGAAAGTGAGCTTGTCGCCTGCCAGACCTTCATTGAAGCGCTCGGCCAGCGCTGCCAGGCCTGAGGCGGTTCAAATTACATGACATTTCTCTTCAGGTCCGATGCGGAACGCGGTGCAATCTTTGCAGAAGCATTTGCCGAAGCGCTGCCGGATGTCCCCTTCAGCATGGATGAAAATGACGTTGCTCCCGAGGACGTGCGGTACCTGCTGACCTGGGGAATGCCGGACGATCTCGATCGCTACAGAAACCTGGAGGTCCTGTTTTCCATCGGGGCAGGCGTTGACCAGTTCAATTTCGATCTGGTGCCGGACCATGTGATGATTGTCCGCATGGTCGAGGACGGCATTGCCCGGATGATGCAGGAATATGTGCTTCTGGCGACATTGGCACTTCACCGCAATCTGCCCGCCTATCTCGACCAGCAAAGACATCGGCTCTGGTCACCCTTGCCGCAGATGCAGGCCGAGGAGCGCCGTGTCGGCGTGCTCGGGCTGGGCGTGCTGGCGCAGGCGGTCATCGAGCGATTGAAGCCGCTCGGCTTTTCGCTTTCGGGCTGGTCTCGCAGCGCCCGCGTGATTGACGGCGTCACCTGCCACCACGGTGCTGATGGTCTCGATGAGATGCTTCGGACAAGTGACATTCTGGTCTGCCTCCTGCCGTTGACGGAGGAGACGCGCGGCTTTCTCAATGCCGACCTTTTTGCAAAGTTGCCAAAGGGCGCCGCCCTCATTCACGCGGGCCGCGGTCCGCAGCTTGACCATGCCGCTCTGACAGACGCACTTGACGACGGCCATCTCTCGGCTGCGATGATCGACGTCACCGATCCGGAGCCGCTGCCTGAGGCGCATCCTTTCTGGTCGCACCCCAGGATCATCCTCACGCCTCATATTGCCAGCGTTACCCAACCAGCGAGTGCTGCGCGAACCGTCATTGAAAACATCAAACGGCACCGCGCCGGACTCGATCCTGTCGGGCTCGTCGACAGACGTCGTGGCTATTGAAACACCTGAAAGGATCAACATGTCCCTGCTGAAAACCCTCGACCCGAATCCAACCTTTGCTCCCCGTGAATCGCTACCAGCGCCCGAGAAGCTGATTGCCGGATCGCCATCCTTCAAGACCTGGGCAATGGATGAAGCAAAGGATGGCAAGGTTCTTTCCGGCGTCTGGGAAGCGACACCGGGCGAAACGAAGTCGATCAAGGGCGAGGTTTTCGAATTCTGCCACATCCTCTCCGGCCGCGTCGAAATCACCCCTGAGGGCGGCGAACCGGTCATCTACAAAACCGGCGACAGCTTCGTGATGAAACCCGGCTTTGTCGGCGTCTGGAAGACAATTGAGACAGTGCGCAAATTCTACGTCGTGGTGAACTGACAAGACCGGTGAGGGCGGCAGCTCCTTTCTCTTGGAAGATTTGACTGCCGTTGCCCGCCAAAACGCAAGAAACGTCGACCGCAACAGATGAGCACAATCATTCGTACTCGGACGTTCGGGCCAGGATGTGGACCTCTCAAGGAAGACCTCTCATGAGTCTCAGTTTCGACCCGGACAGCCTGTCTCTGCCCATCGGCCATTTCATCGGCGGTGAACTCATCCCGGCTTCGGACGGGATCGAGATGCGCCGGCCCTCTGACGCAAAGGCCTATGCCGAGTGTCCCATTGCAGATGCCGGTCTGGTCGACCGCGCCGTCGAAAATGCCAGGGAAACGCTCAAGGCCAGCAATTGGGGCGGGGTGCGCCCGCGCGAGCGGACCAAGGCGCTGCAGGCCTGGGCTGACCTGATCGAAAAAGAAGCGGAAACGCTGGCGAAGATCGAAGCCCTGTCTTCCACACGGCCTGTTGGTCAGCTGATTGCTGGTGACATTGCCGTGACTGCCGAACAGATCCGCTTCTTTGCCGAATTTGCGGACAAGGAAGGCAGCGATCTGGTGCCGACCGATGATCAGACCTGTGGCATGATCGTGAGTGAACCCTATGGGGTCGTGGGCGCGATCACGCCTTGGAATTTCCCCATCTCCATGGCGGGATGGAAGCTCGGTCCGGCGCTTGCCGCAGGCAATGCGGTGGTGATCAAGCCGTCGGAAATGACGCCCTTCTCAACCGTTTACATGGCACAGCTTGCCGTGAAAGCCGGCATTCCGGCAGGCCTTTTCAATGTGGTTCTGGGCGACGGCCCGCTTACCGGCAACGCCCTTACCGGTCATGAGGACATCGCCAAGGTGAGCTTTACCGGTTCGACCCGTGCGGGCTCGGCAATCATGGAAAACATCGCTCGCACCGGCATCAAGCCGATGACGCTGGAACTCGGTGGCAAGAGCCCGCAGATCGTGTTTGCCGATGCCGATATCGCGAAAGCCGCATCGGCAATCGCCGGCAGCGTCATGTTCAATGCCGGCCAGGCCTGTGTCGCGGGCACCCGGCTGATCATTGAAAAATCCGTCGCAGAAGAGCTTGTCGCTGCGATCATTGCGCAAATGCAGACCGCCCGTCCCGGACCTACCTGGGACGAAGCAACACAATATTCGCCAATCATCTCCGAGCGGCAGCGTGCCCGCATCGCCAGCATTGTTGATGCGGCGAAGTCCGCCGGAGGAGAATGTCTCACGGGCGGTGGTCTGATCGCAGGTGAGGGCTATTTCTTCGAGCCAACCTTGATCGACAATGTTGATCAGACGAACCCGGCCATTGTCGAGGAAATCTTCGGGCCTGTGTTGACGGTCCAGACATTCGAAACCGAGGAAGAAGCCCTGGCGCTTTCTGCCCACCCTGTCTACGGCCTTGCTTCGGGCCTTTTCACCAAAGACCTGTCGCGCACGATCCGCTTTGCGCGCAGGCTTGAAGCGGGCACCGTGTGGGTCAATCGCTATAGCCGTTCGCGCGACCATATCCTGCCGACCGGCGGTTACAAGCGTTCCGGTATCGGCAAGGACCTTGGCCGCGAAGCCTACCAAGCCAACCGCAAGACAAAGAGTGTCCTCATCAGCCTCTAAGGAAAACCATGCAAACCTATTCAATCGCATTGATCCCCGGTGACGGCATCGGAGTTGACGTCATCGACGCTGCCTGGGAAATCCTGAATTCGGTCGCCGAAACCTCCGGCTTTGCGCTCAAGGGAACCGAGTTTCCCTGGTCCTGCGCCTTCTACAAGGAAACAGGGCGGATGATGCCGGAAGACGGCATCGAGACGCTGCGCGGCTTCGACGCCATTCTTCTGGGGGCGGTCGGCTGGCCGAAAGAGGTGCCGGATGCTGTCTCGCTGCACGGCTTGCTGCTGCCCATCCGCAAGGCGTTTGTTCAATATGCCAACATCCGCCCCCACCGCCTTCTGCCGGGCGTTCAAGGTCCGTTGAAAGCGGAAGCTTTCGACATTCTCTGTATCCGCGAGAATACCGAAGGCGAGTATTCAGGCGCCGGTGGGCGGGTCCACCAGGGCATGGACAACGAGGTTGCAGTCGAAACCTCGATCTTCACGCGCGCGGGCGTCGAACGCATCATCCGCTTTGGTTTCGAACAGGCAAAAGCCCGTCGTGGCAAGCTGGCCTCTGTCACCAAGTCCAATGCGCAGAAATATTCCATGGTTTTCTGGGACGAGATCACCCAGAAGCTGGCCCGCGAATATCCGGAGGTCGAGGTGACGAGTTATCATGTCGACGCGCTAGCCGCTCGCATGGTCATGGCGCCGGAAAGTCTCGATGTCATCGTCGCCTCGAACCTCTTTGGCGATATCCTGACGGATCTGGGCGCGGCCATTCAGGGCGGCCTTGGTTTTGCCGCCTCGGCCAACATCAATCCCGACCGCGCTGCCCCCTCCATGTTCGAACCTGTCCACGGCTCGGCTCCGGATATTGCCGGCAAAGGCATCGCGAACCCGATGGCGACCATCTGGTCCGGCGCCATGATGCTGGAGCACCTGGGCGAAACCCAGGCGGCCCGGCGCATCATGGAGGCGCTGGCGATCACCACCGGCAAGGGCATCGGCACCACGCCTGGAAAAGATACGACCGCCACGATCACGAGTGCGGTCAAGAATGCACTGACAACACTGTAAGGATATCTCGATGCTGAACCTCAAGGATAAGAGTCTTTTCAGCCAGGAAGGGCTGATCGGTGCAAACTGGGTTGCAGCCCGCTCCGGAAAGACCGTCGACGTCATCAATCCGGCGACGCAGGAAACGCTGGGCACCGTGCCCGATATGGACGGCGAGGATACACGCGCCGCGATCGAGGCTGCAGATGCGGCCTGGAAGACATGGAAAGCCAAGACCCATGCCGAGCGCGCCAAGCTTCTGGAGGCCTGGCATGACCTGATGATCGAAAATCTCGAGGACCTGGCGCTCATCCTGACAAGCGAGCAGGGCAAGCCGCTGGACGAGGCGCGCGGCGAAATCCGCTATGGCGCGTCCTTCGTTAAATGGTTTTCGGAGGAGGCGCGCCGTGTCAACGGTCACATGATCCCCGCGCCGAGCAACGACCGCCGCATACTCGTGCTGAAGGAGCCGGTCGGTGTCTGCGGCATTATCACGCCGTGGAATTTCCCCAATGCGATGATCACCCGCAAGGTTGCGCCTGCACTGGCCGCCGGCTGCACGGTGGTCATCAAGCCTTCGGAATTCACACCCTATTCGGCGCTGGCGCTTGGATTACTTGCCGAGAGGGCAGGCATCCCGGCCGGCGTGATCAACATCGTCACCGGCATGCCGACGGACATTGGCAACGAGATCATGGCGAACGAGACGGTGCGCAAGATCTCCTTCACCGGCTCCACGCGGGTCGGCTCACTCCTGATGCGTGGCGCTGCCGACAGCGTCAAGCGCCTGAGCCTCGAACTTGGTGGCAATGCCCCCTTCATAGTCTTCGATGACGCTGATCTTGATCTTGCAATCGAAGGCGCTCTTGCCTCGAAATTCCGCAATGGTGGCCAGACCTGCGTTTGCGCCAACCGCATTCTGGTGCAGTCCGGCGTTTATGACGCGTTTGCGGCCAAGCTGAAGGCACGCGTCGAAGAAATGAAGGTTGGGCCTGGCACGGAAGCGGGTGTGTCCATCGGGCCGATGATCAATAGCGCGGCGATTGAAAAGATCGAACGTCATGTTGCCGAAGCCTTGGAGAAGGGCGGCAAGGTCATTACCCAGACACCCGAAATGCCGAACGGTCGCCAATACACCGCACCAATCGTTCTGACGGGCGCGACAACCGACATGCAGCTTGCCAGTGAAGAGACCTTTGGGCCTGTGGCGCCGCTCTTCCGCTTCGAGACCGAAGAAGAAGCCATTGCCATTGCCAATGGAACGCCCTTCGGCCTTGCTTCCTATTTCTATACGGAGAACCTGAAGCGTGCCTGGCGCGTCGGCGAGGCGCTGGAGTTTGGCATGGTGGCCCTCAACACTGGCCTCATCTCGATGGAAGTTGCCCCCTTCGGTGGCGTCAAGCAATCCGGCCTTGGTCGCGAGGGCGCTCAAATGGGGATCGAGGAATATCTCGAAACCAAGAGCTTTCACATGGGCGGGCTCGCCTGAGATGGAAAGCGGAGCGGTCTTGAGACCGCTCCATTGTTTTCAAGTGTGAAGACAAAAAGAAGGAGCTGATTGCGTGCAATCAGCTCCTTTAGTTTGAGCCCTGGGGGAACAGGGAGGGCTTCACTGGAACTTGTCGAGCATCTTGTAATACTGGCCGACCAGCGGCAGGAACCAGGGCCTGCCGAAGTGGCCGGGCACTGCTGGCCAGGGATAGTCGCGCATCGGATTGCGATCGGCACGGCCAAGGATGGCGTCGGCCACCATCATGCCCAGTTGGGTTGAAAGCTGGGCCCCGTGCCCGGAGTAGCCCATGGCGTACCACAGACCATCATGGAAGCCGGCGCGGGGGTAACGGTCCGCGGTCATATCGACAAGCCCGCCCCAGCAATAGTCGATGTCGATACCTTTGAGTTGCGGAAAGATGCGTTCCATGCTTTCGCGCAGGATCTCGCCGGATGTGGAATCCGAGCGCTGGTCAGAGGTCGCGGAAAATTTCGCACGTCCACCGAAAATCAGCCGATTATCCGGTGAAAGACGCCAGTAGTTGCCGATATTCATCGTGTTGACGCAGGTGCGGTTGCCGGGCATCACGGCTGCAGCTTCGCTCTCGGTCAACGGCCGTGTGGCGATCAGGAAACTGCCAACGGTAATGATGCGCCGGCGGAAGTAGGAAAAATTCTGTGTCGTATAAGCGCCCGTTGCCAGGATCACGTCGGCCGCTGTCACCTCGCCGCGGGAGGTGCGAAGGGTATGAATGCCATTGGCTTCGCTGTGATCGCTGACGGCAGCGTCTTCAAAGATGACTGCGCCATGGCGCGCTGCCGCCTCGGCCAGACCCACCACATAGCGGCCCATGTGCATGACGGCGCTCTTCCTTGAGAGCATTGCGCCATGAAATGGCGAACAGACCTCGCTTTTGAGGTCTTCGGATGTCAACAGTGCCGTATCCGGGTCGCATTCCTTGTTCAGCGCTACGAAATTGCGTGCGATCGCATCGAAATGCTTGGGCTTGGAGGCGAGCTTCAGCTTGCCCGAGCGGCGAAAATCGCAGTCGATGCCCTCTTCCGCGATTAAGGCCTCAATGGTGTCGATGGAATCGTCCAGCGCCTTGTAAAGCGCAATGGCGCGCTCCTTGCCAAGTTGAGCCTTCGCGCCGAGATAACTGTGAGCCAGCCCGTTGTTCAGATGCCCGCCGTTGCGGCCCGATGCACCGAAGCCGACGCGCTCGCTTTCCAGTACGACGACCTTCGCCCCCGTCTTGGCAAGCTGTCGTGCAGCGGCAAGCCCGGTAAAGCCCGCACCGATGATGGCGACATCATAGTGCCCGCTGAGCGGCCCTTTGGCGGCGCCGGTAAAGGCCGGCGCCGTGTCATGCCAATAGGATACGAATTTCATCGTCATTGACTTTCCTACAGGCCGACGACGCCGGGGAGGCCGGAAATGTCGGCGATCTCGGTATAGCCGTAGTAGGGGTTGGCCGGTTCATGGCCACGGTTTACCCAGACCTTGTTCTTGATACCAAGATCATGCGCCGACATCAGGTCGTAGCGGAAAGAAGACGAGCAATGCAAAACGTCTTCCGGGCCGCAACCCAGCATGTCGAACATATATTCAAAAGCCTGGAAGCGCGGCTTGTAGGCTTGCGCCTGTTCGGCGGTATAGACCTTATGGAAGGGCGCGCCGAGCTTCTCGACATTGGACATGATCTGCGAGTCCATGGCGTTGGAAAGGATAACCAGCGGAATTTCCTTGGCGACCTTTGCGAGACCTGCAGGCACATCCGGATGAGGTCCCCAGGTCGGCACGCGTTCATAGATCATCTGCGCGTCTTCATCCCGAAAGGTGACGCCGTTGGCCTTGCAGGTCCGCTGCAGCGAATTATGGACTACCTCGGCATAGGGCTTCCAGGCTCCCATGATTTCGTCGAAACGATAGGCCGAGAAATTCTTGATGAATTTCTGCATCGCCTGCTCATCCAGCTGGTCGCTGTAAAGGTCGCGGGCAGCACCGGCCATGTCGAAATGAATCAGGGTGCCGTGACAATCGAAGGTGACATATTTCGGGCGAATGGGGGCCATGAAGGTCTTCCTCTGTCTATGTGTGTCGTTGACATCATCATAAAGTGACGAGACTTCGCTTGGCCGAGCGAATTGGCTGCTCTGGAAGCACAAAGTTTTTAAATTGCCGCCCGGTTTGGCACAGAATTGCACGGCAGCCCTTCAAGGTGCCGGTCGAAATGCCTGTCCGCCGGCCCCTTAAATGCCTTGCCAGCACAATATGCGGGATGCGCGCCGCGGTTTGGCAGAAGATAGTGCGCAGCCCCATGCATTTAGATGAATAGCTTGCCTTTCCTGTCCGAAACTTCTCATCAGGAAAGGATCACTCATGCAGAGCCAAATTGATATTGGTGCTTTCGGGCCTGAGCATATTGATGGTGCACTTGCGCTGACGCGCGCCGAGAACTGGCCGCATCGTCGCGAAGACTGGATGCTCGTGCAGCAGCTGAGCACTGGCGTTGTCGCAACCGACGCGGAAGGCCGTGTCACCGGCACGACGCTTGTGACGCCCTACGGCGACGATTGCGCCACGATCAATATGGTTATCGTCGACAAGTCCATGCGCGGTCTCGGTGTTGGCCGAAAGCTCATGGAAGAGGCGTTTGTTCTGGCTGGGGATCGCCCGCTTCGCCTCATTGCGACGCAGGAAGGACTGCCGCTTTATGAAAAGCTCGGCTTTGTAGCCACCGGCACGATCCTCCAGTGCCAAGGTCAGGCGCTTTTCTGCGACACCCCGGTGGGCGTTGAAAATATGGCTGCCGGCGACCTTGATGCTCTGAAGACGCTTGACCGCGAAGCCTACGGTGCAGACCGGTCGAAGATGATCGATGCGCTGGTGGCGTGCGGCAGCATTGCGGTGATCCGCAAGGGCGGTGCCGTAGAAGCCTATGCTGCGATCCGGCAATTCGGGCGTGGCGACGTGATCGGCCCGGTCATTGCGCCCGACAGTGAGGCGGCCCGCGCACTCATTGCCTATCACGTCTCCTCGCGCCCCGGGGCGTTCCTTCGTATCGACACGGGAAGCGAAACCGGCCTCGCGCCCTGGCTCGCCGAAATCGGGCTTGCCCATTCCGGCGGCGGCGTGGCGATGCGGCGCCCTCCCAAAGACAATGCAGAACAGGCACGGCGAAAAGTCTACGCGCTGGCCAACCAGGCCCTCGGCTGAAATCAATCTGGAGAAGCATAGTGCTCGCCAATTCCCTGAACGAACTTGATCGTGCCCATCTGATCCACCCTGTCGCGTCCTATCGCGGACACGAACGCCAGGGTGTGCGGGTCTTGAAATCCGCCAACGGGGCAACCGTTACCGATTCCAGCGGCCACCAGCTTATCGACGGCTTCGCGGGGCTCTGGTGCGTCAATGCCGGGTACGGCCATGAAAGTATCGTTGAAGCCGCAGCCCGCCAGATGCGGGAGTTGCCTTACGCTACGGGATATTTTGACCTCGGGTCGGAGCCTGCCATCCGGCTGGCATCCGAACTTGCCGAACGTGCACCGGGTGACCTGAACAGGTGTTATTTTACGCTCGGCGGATCGGATGCCGTGGATTCGACCGTTCGGTTTGTCCACTACTACTGGAATGCCAAGGGTCAGCCGCAGCGCGATCAGTTTATCTCGATCCAGCAGGGCTATCACGGTTCATCGACGGTTGGCGCCGGACTGACAGCGCTTCCCGCCTTCCATACCGGCTTTGGCGTTCCCTTTGACTGGCAGCATAAAATTCCATCGCCTTATCCCTATCGCAACCCTTTCGGAGACGATGCGGCAACAATCACGTCCGCGTCGCTTTCCGCCTTGAAGGCCAAGATCGAAGAAATCGGGCCGGACCGTGTTGCCGCATTTTACGCGGAGCCGATCCAGGGATCCGGCGGCGTCATTGTGCCGCCTAAAGGCTGGATCAAGGCAATCCGCGACCTTTGCCATGAATACGGCATCCTCTTCATCGCTGACGAGGTCATCACCGGTTTCGGTCGCACCGGGCCGCTTTTTGCCTGCGAGGCGGAAGACGTTGTTCCGGACATGATGACGGTCGCCAAGGGTCTGACCTCCGGCTACGTGCCGATGGGCGCTGTTTTCATGTCGGATGGCGTCTATGACGTGATTGCCGATGGTGCGGGCGAAGCCGCGGTCGGCCACGGCTATACCTACTCCGCCCATCCCGTCAGTGCGGCGGTCGCGCTTGAGGTGCTGAAGCTTTACGAAGGTGGCCTGCTTGAAAATGGCCGCAAAGCGGGTGCCCGGCTGATGGCCGGACTGGAAAGTCTGCGCGATCATCCGCTGGTCGGCGAAGTTCGTGGCCGCGGCATGCTGGCAGGCGTCGAACTTGTTACCGACAAGGCTAAAAAAACCCCGCTTCCAGCTGCGGCCATGGCAGCCAGGCGCGTCTTTGACCGGGCATGGGACAATGGCCTTGTCATCCGCGCCTTTCCGCAGGGCGTTCTCGGCTATGCGCCGCCGCTTTGCT
This sequence comes from Stappia sp. BW2, assembly GCF_008107695.1. GTDB lineage: Bacteria > Pseudomonadota > Alphaproteobacteria > Rhizobiales > Stappiaceae > Roseibium. The sequence continues at coordinate 136,564 of NZ_VIRG01000060.1, forward strand.
GTACCGATGCCGAGATCGACGCAATCATCGAGCGGACCCGCGAAACGCTGGATCAGACGCTCGCCGACCCGGATGTCAGGTCCGTCATGGCTTGAGAGAGGATTCCCGAAATACTGCCGGAGCAACAAAGTTCGCAATTTAATGCTGCCGCGACCGGCAATTACGGAGAATAAGCCAACGCTGGCATGAAACACTAGAGGTGGGAAAAGGAGTAATCGGCTACTTGGATCAGGCACTGAATGAAGGGGAATATTTTCCTCCTTCAGATTTTGACAGTGGGAACCTTGGGTGATCCCGGGAAGCGAAGGTTCCGAAGAGACAAGTAGCTAACACATTGCCAACACGAAATCCGCAAAGGGTGGCTGTGAAAACCAACCGAGGCTGGAAGGTCCGCAATCAAGACGGCCGCCACCCAAACCGACCGAAGAGGGGAATGTAATGACTGATAAAATTATCAATTGGACGAAGTCCGACGACGCAAAGGTCGAAGACGCCATCCGTCGCGGTGCGTCCCGCCGCGATCTCCTGAAGTTGATGCTGGCGAGCGGCGTTGCCGTTACAGCTGGTAGCGCCATTTTCGGCCGCGCCTCAAGCGCTGTTGCCGGAACCCCGGTTTCCGGCGGGCATTTCAAGGCCGCAGGTCTGTCGTCCTCAAATGCCGACACACTCGACCCGGCCAAGGCTTCGAACGGCACCGACTATGTGCGCTGCTGCTCCCTCTACAACCGGCTGACCGTCATCGATGGCAGCGGCGTTCCCCAGATGGAACTCGCCGAGAAGCTCGAGTCCAAGGACGCCAAGACCTGGACAGCGACGCTTCGCAAGGGCGTGACCTATCATGACGGGAAGGCGCTCACCTCCGACGACGTCGTCTTCGCGCTGAACCGCCATCTCGACCCGAGTGTCGGATCCAAAGTCGCAAAGATCGCCGCGCAGTTTGCCGAGATCAAGGCTGTCGACCCGTCGACGGTCGAGATCGTTCTCGAAGCAGCGAACGCCGACCTACCGTTCATTCTGGCACTGCAGCACTTCATGATCGTTCAGGACGGCACGACCGATTTCTCGAAGGGGATTGGCACCGGTCCGTTCACGCTTGAAACATTCGAGCCGGGCGTACGCTCGATCATGAAGAAAAACCAGAACTACTGGAAGCCGGGTCTGCCGCATATCGATAGCTTCGAGTTCTTCGCAATCGGTGACGACAATGCCCGCGTCAACGCCCTTCTGGCGGGCGATATCCATTTGGCGGCTGCCATCAACCCGCGTTCGACAAAGCTGGTCGAATCCCAAAGCGGCTTTGAATTGTCCAAGTCGACAAACGGCAACTATACAAACCTCAATATCCGCCTCGACATGAACAAGCCGGAGTTTGTCACGGGCATGAAATATCTGATCAATCGCGATCAGATCATCAGCTCGGCACTGCGCGGTGATGGAGAAATCGGCAACGACCAGCCAATTTCGCCAGCTAACGTCTACCATAATGCCGATCTCAAGCCGAAGGAGTTCGATCCGGACAAGGCGAAGCATTACTTCGAAAAAGCCGGAGTGCTCGGCCAGTCCATCCCTGTCATCACCTCGGATGCTGCCGGCAATGCTGTCGATATGGCCATGATCGTTCAGGCCGCAGGGGCCGATATCGGTCTTAACCTAGACGTGCAGCGCGTCCCCTCAGACGGCTACTGGAGCAAATACTGGCTCAAGGCTCCGATCCACTTCGGCAACATTGACCCGCGCCCGACGCCAGATATCTTTTTCTCGCTTCTCTATGCGTCCAACGCTCCCTGGAACGAGAGCCAGTACAAGTCGCCGAAGTTCGACAAGATGCTGCTTGAGGCCCGTGGTATGCTCGATCAGACAAAACGGCACGAGATCTACAACGAAATGCAGACCATGATCTCCGATGACGCTGGTACAATCATTCCTGCCTACATCACCAATGCGGATGCACTTTCCACCAAGGTGAAGGGTCTGTTGACCAACCCTGTCGCAGGCATGATGGGCTACTCGATGGCAGAACATATCTGGCTTGAATCCTGATCTCAGGAGCCATATCCGGAGGGCAACGCCCTCCGGATATGAGTGTTGCCAGACTATTGCGCGACAGAACGAATGGCCGCAACACACAGGCGGGCCGGGAGCAATAGGCTCTTCTTTTGGAACATGTTTGATGGGAAAGTGGCTTGGCCGCCGGCATCGGACATTGCGGCTGGAGATCTTCCATGAACTCTGAAATCGGACGCCTGATCCTGAAGCGATTGGGCATCGCGATCATCACCCTTGTTATCGTATCATTCGCGGTGTTCTTCACGACGAATATGCTGCCGGGCGACACGGCCACCATTTTGCTTGGCCAGGCTGCCACGCCGGAAGCGGTGGCGGGACTGCGTGAAGCGATGCATCTCAACGATCCCGCTATTACGCGCTTCTTCCATTGGGCGTTCGGCTTCGTGACTGGCGATCTTGGCAAGTCCTACGCCAACAACATGGAAATATCCACGCTCATTGGAAACCGGTTCCTCAATACCCTGGAGCTTGCAGCAATCACCACGGTGATCGCCGTTCCCTTCGCGCTGACGCTTGGCATTACCTCCGCAGTCGCCAGGGGATCACTTTATGACCGGATCGTCACCGTTTTGACCATTGGTGTGATTTCCGTGCCCGAGTTCGTGATCGCCTCGACCGCGGTGCTTATCTTTGCCGTCTATTTGCGGTGGCTGCCCGCGATCTCCTTCGTCAATGAAATCCACTCCGTTTCCGACATGCTGAGAATGTATGCGATGCCGGTCGTTACGCTGACCTTCGTGGTCTCGGCACAGATCATTCGCATGACGCGCGCCGCCGTGATCGAGACGCTCGACACACCCTATGTCGAAATGGCTCTCCTGAAGGGGGCGTCGCGTAGCCGGATGGTTCTGCGCCACGCATTGCCGAACGCGCTGGGTCCCATCGTCAATGCGCTCGCACTGTCGCTCTCCTATCTGATCGGCGGCGTCATCATCATCGAAACGATCTTCAATTATCCGGGCATTGCCAAGCTGATGGTAGACGCCGTCGCGACGCGTGACCTGCCGTTGATCCAGACCTGCGCGGTGATCTTCTGTGCCGGTTACCTGATCCTGATCACGATTGCCGACATCATCGCCATTATTTCCAATCCGAGGCTCCGCAAATGAAGCAGACCGCCACAACCATGTCGGCTCACCGTTTCGGCTACACCTTCAGCCCGATTGGCATGATCGCGTTGGCCGTCATCCTGTTCTGGGCGTTCGTGGCCGCTTTTGCACCACATCTTGTTCCCTATTCGCCGGGCAAGATCGTTGATACCGACTTTTTCGGCCCGATAAGCAGCAAATTCTGGCTTGGTTCGGACTACCTGGGGCGAGACATGCTCTCCCGCATCATCATGGGGGCTCGCTACACTCTGGGTGTCTCTCTTGCGGGCGTTCTTATTGCCACAACGAGCGGCGTTGTCCTCGGCATGGCCGCGGCGGTTATCGGCGGATGGTTCGACACATTGCTCAGCCGTTTCATGGACGCGATGCTGTCGATTCCCAGCAAGCTCTTCGGTCTTGTTGTGGTTGCCGCAGTCGGGTCTTCCTTGCCGGCGCTCATCCTGACGCTTGCATTTATCTACACACCGGGCTCTTTCCGCTTTGCCCGGGCGCTCGCGGTAAATGTCAACACCATGGACTTTGTCGCGGTCGCTCGCATTCGCGGAGAAAGCACCCTTTATCTCGTCTGTGCGGAAATCCTGCCCAACATCATTCGCCCCGTGCTCGCCGATTTCGGAATCCGCTTTGTCTTCATCGTGCTGCTGCTCTCCGGCCTGTCCTTCCTCGGACTTGGCGTGCAGCCGCCGCTGGCAGACTGGGGCGCCCTCGTGCATGAGAATATCCAGAGCCTCTCTTATGCCTCGGCAGCCGTGATCGCACCTTCGTTAGCCATTGCCAGCCTGACCATCAGCGTCAATCTGCTGATCGACAATCTGCCGCGTAAAATCCGGGATCGGAGTGCCTGAACATGACCAATCTCGTAGAAATCAGAAATCTTCACGTTGAAGCGACAACGGACGCCGGACGCCGGATCGAGATCATCAAGGGTGTCGATCTGGATATTGCCAAGGGCGAGATCGTTGCGCTGATCGGGGAAAGTGGCTCGGGCAAGACGACCATCGCACTTTCGCTGATGGGCTATGCCAGACGCGGCTGCGAGATCACCAAAGGGTCGTTGCTGGTCGACGGCAAGGACATGGCCCGGCTTTCGGAAAAACAGCGCCAGCAGGTGCGCGGTACCGAGGTCGCCTACGTGCCGCAAAGTGCGGCCGCTGCCTTCAATCCATCGGCAACAATCATAGATCAGGTGTTCGAGGTAACCCGGATTCACAAACTCATGCCACCGGCCCAGGCACGCCTTCGCGCAATTGAACTGTTCCGCGCGCTTTCCCTGCCGGATGCCGAAAACATCGGTAACCGCTATCCCCACCAGGTGTCGGGGGGACAGTTGCAGCGCCTTGCCGCCGCCATGGCACTGATCGGGGATCCGAAGTTGATGATCTTCGACGAGCCCACCACTGCGCTTGATGTGACGACACAGATCGACGTCCTCAAGGCTTTCAAGTCGGTCATGCAGCAGGGCGGCATTGCCGGTGTCTATGTTTCGCATGATCTGGCCGTTGTTGCCCAGATCGCTGACCGGATCGTCGTCTTGAAAGACGGCGAGGTCCAGGAAACCGGCACCACACAGGACATCCTGCAGGCACCGAAACATCCTTATACCCGGGAACTTCTGGCTGCATTCGAGCCCAGACATTTCGAGTTTTCCGGGCGAAAAGAGGCAGCAGCGACACCGCTCCTGCGCATTGAAGATGTGACATCCGGTTACGGTCAGATTCAAGCGGACGGATTGCCGCTTATCCGGGCCGTTCGATCCGTGAGCTTTGAGCTCGAAAAGGGCAGAAATCTGGGCATTATCGGCGAATCCGGCTGCGGCAAGTCGACCTTGGCGAGAACGATCTCCGGCATGCTGCCCGCCAGCGCCGGACGGGTCCTCTTCGACGGGCAGGAAATGCCCCCGGCATCAAAAAACCGCACCCGGGATCAGCTGCAGCACATGCAGATCGTCTTCCAGTCTGCAGACACCGCGCTCAATCCGGCCAAGCCTATCGAAGATATTCTGGGGCGACCGCTGACCTTCTACCACGGCATGAGCGCTCAAGACCGCAGCAAGCGGGTTGATGAACTTCTCGATATGGTCCACCTGCCGAGAAACCTGCGTTACAGGCATCCGGCTGAACTGTCCGGCGGGCAGAAGCAACGTGTCAACTTTGCTCGTGCCCTGGCCGCTGAGCCGAAATTGATCATTTGCGACGAGATCACCTCGGCACTCGACACGGTCGTCGCGACCGCCATTATCGAGTTGCTCAAGGAGCTGCAGCGCGAACTTGATCTGTCTTATATTTTCATCAGTCACGATCTTTCAGTCGTCGAGGCCATCTGTGACGAGATCGTGGTCATGTATCACGGGGAAAAGGTGGAGCAGTTGACGCGGGAGGGCATCAAGGCCCCCAAGCATCCCTATTCGAAACTGCTCTTCTCCTCCGTGCCGAAGCTTGATCCGGCGTGGCTGGACAATCTGGTTCTGGAACCGGAACTGGTGCGGCAATATGTTGGCTGATCAAAGCCGTTAGGCCGGGAAGAGGCTGGTCAACGGCAGGTGTGACTTCACAATCGGCGACTTCAGCACGACGAAGCTGAAGTACTTGTCGATGCCGATGTCCATGTCGGTCAACCGTTCCATGATGACCTGGTATTCTCCGATCCCGGCGGTGATGAATTTCACCAGATAGTCGTAGCCCCCGGACACGAGGTGGCATTCGATGACCTGATCGACCTTGCCGACGACCGAAAGAAACCGCGCAAAGTCGTGCTGGCGGTGATTCTTGAGCGTGATTTCCGTGAAGACGGTGAGCGTCTGTCCGAGTTTCCCCAGGTTGATCTGCGCCGAATAGCCCTCGATATAACCCTCGTTCTGCAGACGTTTCACGCGCATCAGGCATGGGCTGGGTGACAGGTGAACAAGCTCGGCCAATTCGACATTCGTGATGCGGCCGTTCTTGTGCAGCTCGGAGAGGATCTTGATATCAGTCCGATCCAGTTTCATCACTGTTCTGTCACCTTCCCGTTGCCGTCGACTGCAGCATAAACTGCTGCGGATAACCCGGAGAAGTTTACCACACAGCGCAACATCATCTACAAACTCTTGATTTTGATACGGAGCAGATAATTCTATTGTTTGTTCCGTTCAAAGAATTATCTGCGGCGCTGAAGATATCTCCAGCACTGAATGCGGACATAGCCGGACTAGGGTAGGGGCCGGAATTCGGAGATGGATATGCCAGCGCCACTGACCCTGCTTGAGACTTCATCGAACCTGCCTGACCATGCTGACGCGGTCGTGATCGGCGGCGGCATCATCGGTGCATTTGCCGCGTACTATCTGACGCGGCGCGGACTGAAGACGGTGCTCATCGAGAAGGGACGCATCGGAGCCGAACAATCGAGCAGAAACTGGGGCTGGTGCCGTCAGCAAAACCGCGATGCCCGCGAATTGCCGGTCTCTACGAAGAGCCTTGATCTGTGGGAGCGTTTTCAGGAAGAGACCGGTGAAGAAACCGGCTTTCGTCGCTGCGGCCTTCTCTACCTCAGCAACAACGAGGAAGAAATCGCAGGCTGGGCGCGCTGGCGCGATTTTGCAAAGCCCCTCGGCGTGACCACGCATATGCTCTCAAGCGCAGAGGCCGCCGAGCGGGGTTGGGCGACCGGAAAAAGCTGGAAGGGCGGCGTCTTCTCGCCAACCGACGGGATCGCGGACCCGGCACAGGCGGCGCCTGCTGTCGCGCGAGCCATTATCAAGTTCGGTGGCACGGTGATCCAGAACTGCGCAGCGCGTGGTCTCGAAACGGAAGGTGGCCGAGTGAGTGCTGTGGTCACGGAACACGGCACGATCAAAACCAAAACGGCTGTTCTTGCCGGCGGGGCATGGGCGTCGTCTTTTTGCAGACAACTGGGCATCCGCTTTCCGCAAGCCTCCATCCGTTCCACCGCATTGTCGGTCTCGGCTGAGGCGGAAGGTCTTCCCGATACGCTTCATACCTCTGGAATTACGGTCACTCGCAGAGGCGACGGTGGTTATACCCTGGCAATCAGCGGGCGCGGGCGTGTCGACGTCACACCACAGCAAATAAGGTTTGCACCGCAGTTTCTGCCGATGTTTTTCAAGCGGTGGCGAAACCTCGCACCTGGAGGTCTTGAGGGGATCAAGGGTGGGCACGAGACGCTAAGCCGCTGGAAGCTGGACGAGAAGACGCCAATGGAGCGGATGCGGATCCTGGACCCCAAACCCGATGCCGCGACTGTCCGCCTGACTCATGGACGCGCGCTCGAACTGTTGCCGGAATTGAGCAAGACCAAGATAAAGGCAGTCTGGGCGGGCTTTATCGATACAACCCCGGACGGCGTGCCGGGCATTGGAGAAATCTCGACTGTTCCTGGCTTCATCCTGGCTGCCGGCTTTTCCGGTCATGGCTTTGGTGTTGGACCAGGTGCAGGTCATCTGATCGCCGACCTTGTGACCGGAGCAGAACCGCTCGTCGACCCGAAGCCGTATCATCCTGATCGCTTCAACAACTCTGCATGGGGCAAGGTCGCCGATTTCTGATGTCGCCCGTCAGGCTGCAAGTCGGCCTCGTAATGGAAGAGGTCTGCCCATCGGCGAGACTTGCGGCAAGTCCAAGCAAGAACGCCCGATGACGGAGCGATCCGCCACGGGCGTTTTTTGACTGAGGGAAAGGCGGCGCGGGAGCGCCGCCTGTTCCATCCGGGTTCTGCTGGTTATCCCTGTGCGGGAACCGCATCGACCGAGTAGTTTTCTACGACAACGGAGTCTTCGATAGCCTTCAAGGCAAGGTTCGCTTCGTAGTATTTCTTCTCGCCGATCAGCTTTGCCGCATCGGTAACATGGGCGACGCTGGCATTGGCGGGCACAAGGGCTGCGGTCACCGTCACATCGACATTCGCGAGTTTCAGGATCTCGGCTGCCTTCTTGCTTTCGCCCTTGGCCAGATGCTCATTGGCTTTCAGCAGTGTTTCCTGCTTGTCCTGGGTGGGAACGAAGCCCTCTGCTAGTGACAGCGAGGAATCGAACGGCAGATAGGAATCGCCTTCCTTCGGCGTCTTCTTGTCCTTGATGGCGTATGTGCTCATGGCTGTCTGCGCCGCTTCGAAGTCCTTTTTGGCGCCATTGACGAAGTTGGTTGCCTGATCGGGCTGACCGTTGAAAATTGCGATACGGGCTGCACGCACTTCGCGGATGGCCTGGTAGGCGTCATCAGCGGTCTTGAGGATGGCATTCTCTTCCGAGGACTGGGTCGCGGTCGCGACGGCGTCCTTGGCCGGCGTGGTTGCGGTTTGCTCGACGGCGGTCGGAGCCTTGCTGTCTGCGAGTGCCGGGGCAATCTGCAGAGCACCCGCGCCGACGGCTGCCAGCATGGCCAGTGCTGTTGCGGATTTGGCTAAATTGTATTTACGCATTCATTCCTCCAATGAGCGAGGACAGACCAGTTCTTGACTGGAACGAATGCAGGATGCCCGTTCCCCTTTGTCTCCTCCTGTCGCGAAGTTTAAATTTTGTTGAGACTGACAATTTGGAACGGAAAGCCTGAAAGGTCGGACAGGTCGACGCGCCTTTTTGCAGTCTCAAAGGCCCATTGCCTCTGTTTCCGCTTGAATTCGCTGGCGCACCTTTGCAATCGCCTGTTCCTTGACGGCCCCATAGCCACGGATATCCATCACAAGGCCGATTGTGTCGGTCACCTGTTCGATGTTCTCGGCGGTCAGGCCACGTGTCAGCCGGTCCAGCAGGTCTCGGTACTCGCCAATCAGCTCCCGTTCCATCCGGCGCTCGTGCGTATTTCCGAATATGTCCAGCTTCGTGCCGCGCAAACCTTTCAACCGCGCAAGTTGGCGCAAGGCAGGCTGAATCCATGGCCCGAAGACCCGTTTGTAAGGACGTCCGCGCGCGTCGCGTTTTGCCGGAAGCAAAGGTGGAGCAAAGTGGTGCTTAACCGTGAAGTCGCCTTCAAAACGATTTTGGAGATCTTCGTAGAAACCCGTCTGAGTGTGAAGCCGTGCGACTTCGTATTCGTCCTTGTAGGACATGAGCTTGAAGAGGCCCTTGGCGGCTGCAATTGTCAAACGTCCGGCGCCTCCGCCAATCCGTTCATCGGCCCGGCGGACGTCAGCTATGGCCGCGCGGTACATATCCGCCCAGGCGTCATTCTGATAGTCGGTCAGGAATTCGGCGCGCCGCGAAATCAATTCGTCGATGGTCTGCAAAGGGCTGACGGGCAGGTTCGCGATCTCCTCGACGGATTTCCGGTCCGCGACAATGATACGACCCCAGTTGAATGCTTCCTTGTTGAGATCGGGCTTCACACCATTCAGGTCGATCGCCCGCATCAGCGCGGCTTCGCTCAGGGGGACGAGCCCCGCTTGCCAGGCGGCACCCAGCATCATCACGTTGGCGTAGACAGTGTCTCCCAGCATCGCCTGTGACAGGGAATTGGCATCGAGTGTCCTGAGCGCCGCGGTGTCCACCAGTTGCGAGATCGCATCCAGCCGCTTGTCCGCATTCAGATCGGCATCCCGATTCTGCACCAGGTCGCCTGTCGGCATGACTGCGGTATTGACCACAGCAAGCGTTTCGGCCTCGCGGTAGGTGATGGAGGCCTTTGGCGAGGAACTGACCACCAGATCGCATCCGATCAAGGCATGAGCCGAACTTGGTTCAATCTTTGCCTGGTTGACGCCGGATTCGGTTTCCGCCAACCGGATGTAACTGAGCACTGGTCCGAATTTCTGGGCGAAGCCCATGAAATCGAGAACCGATACCCCCTTGCCTTCCAGATTTGCAGCCATGGCAATCAGCTGTCCGACCGTGACAACGCCTGTTCCGCCGACACCGGTGACAAGGATATCCCAGGGTGCGTCGAGGCTCGGAAGGACCGGTTCGGGAAGTTTCGACTTCAAATTTGCGAAGGCCTCACGGCTCCTGCTTGCCCTTGATTTCTTGAGCGTCCCACCTTCGACCGTGACGAAGCTGGGGCAGAACCCGTTGACGCAGGTGAAGTCCTTGTTGCACGAATTCAGGTTGATTTTGCGCTTTCGCCCGAACTCGGTCTCCACCGGTTCTACGCTCAGGCAATTCGACTCAACCGAACAATCCCCGCATCCTTCGCATACCAGAGGGTTGATAACTGCGAACGTCTTTGGATCTTCCATTTTGCCGCGTTTGCGCAGCCGGCGTTTCTCCGTCGCGCAAGTCTGCTGGTAGATGAGCACCGACGTGCCTTTGATCTCCCGAAGCTCCCGCTGAATCCGGTCCAATTCGCGGCGATGTTCAATCGCTACGCCTGTTGGGAAATCGGATGGGCTGAAGTTTTCGGGATGGTCCGAAATGACGACAACCTTCGCCACGCCTTCCGCGATCACCGAGTGCGCGATAGCCTGCACCGATATTGGCCCATCGACGTGCTGACCTCCGGTCATCGCTACAGCGTCGTTGAACAGGATCTTGTAGGTGATATTGGTTCCGGCTGCGACGGCCTGCCGAACCGCCAGGGACCCTGAATGGTAGTAGGTGCCTTCGCCAAGGTTCTGGAACACATGCCGGTTGCCATTGAATTTCGATCTTGCCACCCAGTTCACGCCTTCGCCGCCCATCTGGATAAGCGACGTTGTGCTTCGGTTCATCCAGCTTGCCATGAAGTGGCATCCGATGCCGGCAAAGGCCTGGCTCCCTTCGGGCACCTTCGTCGAGGTGTTGTGGGGACACCCGGAACAGAAATAGGGTGTTCGCGTGGCGCCGGGCACGTTGATAGGGCTCGGGCTTGGCACGGCTTTCCTTGCCGTCCCGGTCAGGTTTAGCTCCGGAAAGTTCAGATCCAGCCGCCGGGCGATTATTTCGGCCAGCATGACGGCGCCGAGTTCCCGCGTCCAGGGAACCAGCCGGTCGCCATGTTCATCTCTCTTCCCGACCATGCGTTCCGGCTTATGACCCGGAAAGTCGTAGAGGTACTCCTTCAATTGGCTCTCGATGATGCCGCGCTTTTCTTCGATCACGAGAAGTTCGCGTTTCCCGCTCGCAAACTCGCGTGCACCGGCAACCTCGAGTGGCCAGACCATGCCAACCTTGTAGATGTCTATCCCAAGTTCATTGGCGCGCTTCCGGTCGATCTTGAGAAGTCTCAATGCCTCCAGCACGTCCAGATGGGATTTGCCCGTGGTGACGATGCCAAATCTTGCATCCTTGTGGCCCCATTCGACACGGTCTATCGGGTTCGCGCGGGCGAACGCCAGAACGGCGTTCTTCTTGGCCTCCATTCGTTCCTCGATTTGAGGGCCAGGTAAATCGGGCCAACGGTAATGCAAACCATCGGCGGGTGGTGTGAAGTCCGGAGTGACAAACTCGCGGTCTTGTGGCAACTGGAAGGACATGCCGGACTCAACGGTCTCGGAGATGGCCTTGAAGCCAACCCACATGCCCGAGAACCGTGACAATGCGTAGCCCCACTCGGCGAAAGGCAGGAATTCTTCAACGTTGGCCGGGTTCAGTGTGGGCATGAAGAAGTTCATGAACGCCACGTCGGACTGATGCGGCATTGACGACGACACGCAGCCGTGATCATCGCCGGCGACGACCAGCACCCCGCCATTCGGCGAAGATCCGTAAGCGTTGCCGTGCTTCAGCGCATCCGACGCCCGGTCCACACCTGGCCCCTTGCCGTACCACAAGCCAAAGACCGCGAGACATTCCTTGTCCGGGTCTGTTTCAACCTGTTGCGTCCCGATCATCTGGGTGGCGCCGAACTCTTCGTTGACGGCTGGCAGAAACTCTATGCCGGCCTCTGCGACCAATCCGGCGTTGTGCCCGATCTCGAGATCGATGCCGCCGACCGGAGATCCACGGTATCCGGAAACATATCCTCGTGTATCGAGACCGCGCTCCCGATCACGACGTGCCTGGTCGAGTGCGATCCGAACGATAGCCTGTGTTCCGGTCAGGAAAACGCGTCCCTGCGTTCGTGTGTACCGCTCGATCAACTCATAGTCGTTCAGCTTAGACACATGTTCCGTCATCGCACTCTCGTTCAATAGATATCAGTGGGGCGTCATGAGAACTGTAAATCACGTTGGCGAAATTAGATTCCTTCCTCTCTCAGAAATTGGTATTTGCTGATCGAGAAAATTCATTCACAGGCAAAAAATGAAGAAATTGGATCAAATGGATCGCATGGAAAGCAGGTTGCTTTCGATCCTGCAGAGCGACGCTTCACCGAGCATCGCCGAGTTGGCGAAACAAACGAACAGCTCCACTGCGACCTGCTGGCGTCGTCTTCGGAGCCTGGAGGAGCGCGGTGTCATCAGTCCGCCAGTTCGCCTGGTCGATCCTGCCAAGGTCGGGTGCGACATGGATGCGTTTTGTCAGGTGCGAATGAAGTCCCAAGACGCGCAATCCCGGGAAACATTTAAACGTGCAGTGGAACAGGAGCCCAAAATTGTCGAAGTCTACTCAATCTCGGGCGATTGGGACTATCTGCTACACATATTGGCGCGAGACATGGGCGACGTGGAAAGAATTCTCATGAGCCGGGTCCTCGAACTTGATTGTGTCGCTGGCACCTCGACGATCTTTGTGATGCGCCGTATCAAACACACGACCCAGGTACCTGTTTAGAGCTTTCTCCGGACTAGGCCTGCCTGGCTGATCGAAATTGTATTCAAGGGGCGCAAGAACATTGCCCACGCCTGAAAGCGGCCACTGATTGCCCCGGATCAAGCTGCCTCTTTCACAAGCAGTCCGGAGAGACAGATCTCACCGTGTAATTCCTGTCCGACAGTGCCTCCTTCCATTCTGGAGAATGGGCTGCGCCGTCAAAAACCGAGATCAAACACCTGAGCCTGAAAGTCGCTCCCAAAAAGGGGGAGCTCTGTAACGACGGAGCTTGCCACCGTCCCCTTCAGGCGCTCTTGTTCTCTGTCTGCACAGGCTCCAGCACCGCCGAAACCGGTATGTTGACGCTGCGCCCCAGGGAATTGCGGTAGGTATCCAGTTCCACGCGGTAGACATCGCCCACCATCTCCCTGGTCAGCACCTCTTCCGGTTCACCGAAACTGCGCACCGTACCACCATGGACCAAAGCAACCCGGTCGCAATTGCGAGTGGCCAGCCCGAGGTCGTGGATGGCCGCCACAACGACGGCTCCCGTTCGTCTTGCGTAGGCACGAATGCGGTCAAGCACGGCCAGCTGATGGTGAAGGTCGAGCGCGCTGGTCGGTTCATCGAGGATCAGAAGATCGGGCTCGCGCATAAGCCGCTGGGCAAGAAGCACCATCTGCTGCTGACCGCCGGACAGGCGCGTCATCGGTTGGTCAGAGATGGCCTCAAGACGAAAATGGGCGACCATCTCCCGGGCCATGGCGAGATCCATATCCGAAACGCGCCAGCCAAGTTGCTCCCGCCGCCCCAGAAGCAGCACTTCCAGGACTGTGAGCCGGGTACGCAGGGTCTGCGCCTGAGGCATGTAGCCGACCCGCCACGTCGCGGGGCTTTTGCCGGACGCAGTGGAGACACCTTCCAGAACGATCTCTCCCGCGCAGGGCAGGGCGCCGGCAAGCGCGGCCAGCAAGGTCGATTTCCCGGCCCCATTGGGACCGACCACCGCCGTGACCAGCCCGCCGGAAAGGGTCAGGTCGACCCCGGCGATGATGGTCTTTCCTCCGCGCTGGACGCCGAGCCCCCTGGTCTTGAGAGCCCTGTTGCCTGCATCCGAGACACTCATGATGCCGTTCCCTTGTGAGTTACGATGACGGCCATCAGCATTGGAATGCCGGCGATGGAGGTGATGATGCCAACCGGAATAGACGCTCCGGGGAGATCGCCTTGCCGATGACCGAGGCGGCGATCAGAATGATGGCGCCGGACACGGCTGCCATCGGCAGGCCGTAGCGATGATCCTCGCCGACAAGCGCACGGCCGACATGAGGTGCGATCAGGCCGACAAAGCCAATCGTCCCGACAAAGGAAACCGCTGCCGAGGTTAGCAGGGCCACTGTGAGAAACGTCCGCTTGCGCAGGGCTCGTACATTCAGACCGAGACTGGCAGCGTTTGCATCCCCGAGCCGAAGGGCGGTGAGGTTCCAGCTGTCCCTGACGATGATCGGCAGGCAGGCAATCATGATCACACCGCAGACAGTGACACTGGTCCATGTTGCCTTGAGCATGCTTCCGAAAAGCCAGAAGACGATCTGTTGCAGCACTTCCGGCGAGGCCATGAACTGCAGCAGCGACTGCAGCGACTGGAAAAAGAACAGAACGGTAATGCCGGCAAGGACCAGCATTTCGGGCGTTGCGCCGCGCCACACGGCGATGACATAGACAATGAAACAGGCCAGAACGGTCATCGCGAATGCCGATAGCGGCACTGCGAGATAGGCCGGCAGCCACGCAAAATTGCCGAACATGATGGCAAGCGCTGCCCCGAAACCGGCCGAGGCGGAAAAGCCAAGAGTGAACGGGCTGGCCAGCGGGTTGTCCAGGATGGTCTGCATTTGCAGGCCTGCGATCCCGAGGCAGCCCCCGACCAGAATGCCCATGATGGTCTGTGGCAGCCGAAGCTGCCACAGGATGGTTGCGGCCGCCCGGTCCTCACCGGACGGGCCAGCTAGGAGCGCGGTCCAGACGTCGGCTATCGACATGCCGGACGGTCCGGTCGCCAGATCGACAAGCACGAGGATCACAAGCACCAGAACCGCAGCTCCGAGCTGTGCCGCCTTGCGTGCGGTCGCATGTCTGTAGGCATCTTCTGCCCGCGCCTGCGTCATGGACCAGGCCATCAGTTGTTCGCCGTATCAAGCGGCATCACATAGATGCCATCAGCCTCGATAGGCAGCCATTCGTGATAATAGGCCTTGATCTCGGCAGCCGGATCGACGTCCGCAAAGGCCTCCGGGTAGAGCAGCTTGGCGATGTACCGGGAATAGATGAAATCGGACAGCGTCCGAGCGCCGCCGTGATAGATGGCGTGGACGTCGCCGTTCTTCACGGCCGGAAGATCGGACCAGCCCGAACGCGTCAGATAGGCACGCATCCGCTCCTGGGCCAGGTCTTCATCCGCCCCGAATCCGACGATCACAGCAGCGGGTTTGTTGAGCCACTCCGAGCCGGCCAGAAGGATGATGTCAGGCTGCTGGCCGATGACATATTCCGGGTTCAGCGGGCCCCAGTTCTCGACCTGCCCCTTGGCAATGTTGATGCCCCCGAGGTTTTCGATAACCGCGCCCCACATGCCGTTGCCGTAGCTGTTGCCAATCGCATCCGGGCCATTCTGGGCGAGCTCTACATAGACCTTCTTGTCGGAGGGGCCGGCTTCCTGAACGCGCGCCCTGGTGTCTTCATAACGTGCCTTGTAAAGCTCAGCGAGCTTCTCGGCACGGTCTTCCGTTCCCATCAACTTGCCCAGGGCAAGCGTGGAGGCAACATGCCGCTCCAGGGTTTGGGCATTGTAGTCGACGACGACAACGGGGATCCCGGCGTTTTCGAACTGATTGACCTTTTCGCCAAGCGAATTCCAGGACCACGCTGCCAGAATGACGAGGTCCGGCTTGAGAGAAATAATCTTTTCGATCGAGAAAGTACCGGTCTCGGTATCGCCAACATCGGGAATGTCGGCAATTTCCGGGATCGCCTTGAGATAGGCCTCAAACTGCTTGGGACGCCAATCCTTCCAGGGCGACAGGGAAAGACCGACCACCTTGTCCATGGCACCTGGACCGGCGATGGCGTTGAAGTCTTCATAGTAGAAGCTGAGGATCACCTTTTTGGCGGGTTCCGGCAGCGTCACCGTGCGACCGAGAACGTCGACGGCACTGACGTCCGCTTGTGCGGCGGTAACAATCGAAAAAAGGGCAAAAAGCGCGATGCTTATGGCCCGGGGGATGGAACGCAAGCGCATTCATAGTCTCCATGCTTGGATGGCCCTGCAAGTCCTTTGCAGGGTCCAGGGAAGGGGGATGGTTCGGGAGGCTTCCTGGCTCGGAAAACTTGACTGCACCTGATTGACGCAAGCCCATCAGCCAGCTGTACGGCTGGTGTTCCGAAGCGCCCGGGCACCAGAGCGAACGGCTGCACAACAGAGCTCAGGGGGCAGTTTACCGGTTCGGGATTTGCGCCGCGCCGCTTGCACCCGGCAAGCCATGCCAATCGGCAGGGCTCAAAGGCAGCGGATCATGGCTTTGCAGGCGCTGACGGGTGGCCGAATGGCAATCCGTTTTCCTGACCGAACGGGTGTTTTCCGAAAGAGAATGTCAGGCGCCGATCGGCGGCGCCCGGGCGCCGAGCGGCCGGGAGTGTCTCTGCCCGATGGGAGCGTCCGAAACCGTGATGAGACGCCCATGCAACACAGGGTCGAGACTGGAGTCAAATACGAAGAACGGCTGATTGGGGGCAATATGAAGGGTGGCGAAGACACAAGGATGCGACGAGCTTGAACCCGTGCCGTCCGGAGCCTTATCACTCTGACTCAGCGCATTCCCGTCCTTGTCGACAAGGACGGTGAGGGAACCTTGCCCCGTACAAATGACGATCGGATAGGCACTTGCTGCGTTCTGACCCGGCATCGTCCCGACCGGCACCAGAGCGGCAAGAAACACGCCGAGCGCCAAAAGCCAGGTAATGGCCCTTTGCCCGGGCGATCTAGCCCATTTTGATGTCCAGGTCTGCTTGCGAGTCACTTTTGGCCCCGATCCGAGTGCCCTTCCTAAACACCCTTTTGAATTGCTTTCAACGCTGCGGTTCCACCTGTGACAATCTGTCAACTCAAGATTGTTTCCCGTCCTTCTGTGAGACCGTCTGATTGGCATCAGCAGGAAGGGCCCAAACTGGGGGCTCGTCACCTCGTCTGGCGGAGGCCGTTTCCGGCGTGGTGCAGAAAGGCCCACAAGGGTTCATCAAACTGTGATTTGATATCATTACGGGAAGGGGGCCGTTTCGCCGCGCCTTCCGTATGGGTGGCTCAACCGAACGGCAGGAAGATTTTCCGGAAGCCAAAAAGGAGCCACCATGACAGGAAATCGCCAACCCGACCTTTCCGATCTGTCGTTCGACGAACTGGACGAACACAATTTCCCGCGCGCAGAAGAAAACGAATTTGACCGTGTTGTCGAACGCGCGATTTCGCGCCGCGGCTTCCTGGGAGGCGTGCTGGCCTTTGGTTCAGGCGCGGCCGTCATGGGAACCGGGCTTTTGGACAGCACTTCGGCACTAGCCCAGTCGGCTTCCCGCTTCGCCTTCACGCCGATTGCGGCCCAGACTGACGGCACCGTGCATGTGCCGGAAGGCTATGACTGGAAGCTGCTGGCCCGCTGGGGCGATCCCTATTTCTCCGGCGTCGATGCGTTCGATCCGGAAACCGGCGTCTCTCTGGAGGCTTCCGACAAGGTTTTCGGTGAAAACACCGACGGCATGGAGAGCTTTGTCTACAATGGTCACCAGCTCCTGGCCATCAACCACGAATACGTCAATCCGAAGGTCAATCTGCCGCTGACCGGCGGCGAGACCAAGACTGCTGAGGATGCGCTGAAACTGCAGAACATGCAGGGTGTCTCGGTCATCGAGATCGCGGAAGACGAAGCAGGTTGGTCGATCGTGGTCGACAGCCCGTTCAACCGTCGCATTCATCAGAACACGCCGATGAAGATCTCCGGTCCGGCCGCTGGCCACGACCTCTTGAAGACCGAAGCCGATCCGTCCGGAACGTCGTCTCTCGGCACCATGAACAACTGCGGCTCGGGCAAGACGCCCTGGGGCACCTATCTGACCTGCGAAGAGAACTTCAACACCTACTTCGGCACCACCGAAGCTTCACAGGACCCGAAATCGATTGAGCGTCCCTTCGGTTACGACCGCTACGGCATCGCCAACGAGGGCCGCTACGGCTACGAGAAATTCGACCCGCGGTTCGATTTCTCGAAAAACCCGAACGAGCCGAACCGCTTCGGCTGGATTATTGAGATCGATCCGACCAACCCGGACAGCACGCCTGTCAAGCGCACCGCTCTCGGCCGTTTCAAGCATGAGAATGCCGAAGTCGTCCTCTCTCGCGACGGACGCGTGGTCGTCTACCTGGGCGACGACGAACGCGGCGAGTTCCTCTACAAGTTCGTCTCCAACGGCATCTACGTTCCGGGCGGCCCGACTGACGGTCTGCTGGACGACGGCACGCTGTACGTTGCGAAGTTCAACGACGACCAGTCGGGTGAGTGGCTGGCCCTGACGCCGGAAACCACCGGTATGCCGCTTGCCGAAATCCTCGTCTATTCGCGCATCGCCGCCTCCAAGGTCGGTGCGACAACCATGGACAGACCGGAATGGGTTGCCGCCAACCCACATGCGGTTGAAGTCTACTGCTGCCTCACCAACAACAAGAACCGTGGCGTCAAGACGAATGCGGGTGGTGACGAGACGCCGGTCGGCGGTCCGAACCCGCGCGAGACCAACAAGTACGGTCAGATCGTTCGCTGGTTCCCGCATGGCGACGACCATGCCGCCCAGACTTTCGATTGGGACCTCTACGTGATGGCCGGCAACCCGACCGTTCACAAGGATGCCTATGCCGGTTCGGAAAACGTGAACGAGGGCAACCTCTTCAACTCTCCGGACGGGATGGCTTTCGACACGAGCGGCATCGTCTGGATCCAGACCGACGGCGACGACAGCAACGAGGGCGACTTCGCCGGCATGGGTAACAACCAGATGCTGGCTGGCGACCCGGTCACCGGCGAGATCGCACGCTTCCTGACCGGCCCGAATGGCTGTGAAGTGACCGGTCTTTGCTGGTCGGCCGACCGGCGTACAATGTTCGTCGGCATCCAGCACCCGGGCTCCAACTGGCCGGACGGCGGCAAGCTGACACGCTCCTCGGTGATCGCGATCAAGCGTTCGGACAACGGCCTGGTCGGCTGACGCTACACACAGATGCCTCCGGACCGGTGTCCGGAGGCATTTCCACAAGGGTGCCAGGTCTTTCGAAGTATGAAAGCTCAGGCCTTAGAAATCCCAGTCTTCGTCTTCCGTCGCGACCGCCTTGCCGATGACGTAGGACGAGCCGGAGCCGGAAAAGAAATCGTGGTTCTCGTCCGCGTTTGGTGACAGGGACGCCATGATCGCCGGATTCACCTGGCAGACGCTGTCTGGGAAGAGCGGTTCGTAGCCGAGGTTCATGAGCGCCTTGTTGGCGTTGTAATGCAGGAAGTGCTTCACATCTTCCGTCAGCCCGACACCGTCGTAGAGGCTTTCGGTGTATTTGCCCTCGATCTCGTAAAGATCGAACATCAGCGCAAAGGCGAAGTCCTTGATTTCCTGCCGCTCGGCCTCCGGCAGACGCTCCAGCATGCGCTGGAACTTGTAGCCAATGTAATAGCCGTGCACGGCCTCGTCCCGGATGATCAGCCGAATGAGATCGGCCGTGTTGGTGAGCTTTGCCCGGCTCGACCAGTGCATGGGCAGGTAGAACCCTGAATAGAACAGGAAGCTCTCCAGAAAGACGCTGGCGATCTTCTTCTTGAGCGGTGAAGACGTTGCGTCATATTCGTTCAGGATCAGCCGGGATTTTGCCTGGAGGAACTCGTTCTCCTCCGACCAGCGGAAGGCCTCGTCGACATCCGCCGTGCGGCAAAGTGTTGAGAAGACGGAAGAATAGCTGCGCGCGTGGACAGCCTCCATGAAGGCGATATTGGTGAGGACCGCCTCTTCGTGCGGTGTCAGTGCAGCGGCCATCAGTGCAGGGGCGCCGATTGTATTTTGAATGGTGTCAAGCAGGGTCAGCCCGGTGAACACGCGGATGGTCAGCTGCTGCTCGTCATCGTGAAGCGTTGCCCAGCTCTGGATGTCGTTGGAAAGCGGCACCTTTTCCGGCAGCCAGAAATTGACTGTCAGGCGGTTCCAGATTTCCAGATCCTTTTCGTCCTGAAGCCGATTCCAGTTGACGGCTTTGGGCACACTGCGTGCGAGACCCGATACGGGCGTATGGATGGTCATGATCAAGGTTTCCTAAAGCGAGCAGGAGACGCAGCCCTGCACTTCCGTGCCCTCAAGGGCCATCTGGCGCAGACGAATGTAGTAGATGGTCTTGATGCCCTTCTTCCAGGCGTAGATCTGGGCGCGGTTGACGTCCCGCGTTGTTGCGCTGTCGCGGAAGAAAAGCGTCAGGGACAGGCCCTGATCGACATGCTCGGTTGCGGCCGCATAAGTATCGATGATCTTTTCCGGGCCGATCTCATAGGCGTCCCGGTAGAACTCGAGATTGTCGTTGGTCATGAAGGCCGCCGGATAATAGACCCGGCCGATCTTGCCTTCCTTGCGGATCTCGATCTTCGAGACGATGGGGTGGATGGAGGATGTGGCGTTGTTGATGTAGCTGATCGAGCCCGTGGGCGGAACGGCCTGGAGATTGCGGTTGTAGAGACCGTCCCTCATGACGTCCTCCTTCAGCGCCTGCCAGTCGGCCCTGGTGGGAATAGCGATGCCTGCCACCTCAAAGAGTTGCCTCACCTGTTCGGTTTTCGGCTCCCACGTGCGCGCGGTGTATTTGTCGAAGAAGGAACCGTCAGCATATCTGCTCGTTTCGAAGCCCTTGAAGCTTCTGCCACGTTCGCGCGCTAGAGCGTTGGACGCGCGAATGCAGTGATAGGCGACCGTGCAGAAATACATGCTGGTGAAGTCGACGCCTTCATCCGAACCGTAGTGAATGCGTTCGCGGGCAAGATAGCCGTGAAGGTTCATCTGTCCGAGACCGATGGCATGGCTTTCGTCGTTGCCCCGGCGCACGGAGGGCACGCTGTCGATGGCGCTCATGTCCGAGACGGCTGTCAGGGCGCGGACCGCCGTTTCCACGGTCGCGCCCAGGTCGCCGCCGTCCATCGCCTTGGCGATGTTGAGAGAGCCGAGATTGCAGGAAATATCCGTCCCCAGATGGCTGTAGGAGAGATCGTCGTTGAACTCGGATGCCTCATTGACCTGCAGGATCTCCGAGCAAAGGTTCGACATGTTGATGCGGCCGTCGACCGGATTGGCCCGGTTGGCGGTGTCCTCGAAAAGGACGTAAGGGTAGCCGCTCTCGAACTGGATCTCGGCGATGGTCTGGAAGAAACTGCGCGCCCGGATCTTCTTCTTGCGGATGCGCGGGTCATCGATCATCTCGCGGTATTTTTCCGTAACGGAAATCTGCGAGAACGGCTTGCCGTAGACGCGCTCCACATCGTGAGGCGAGAACAGGTACATGTCGTCATCCTCCTTCGCCAGTTCGAAGGTGATGTCCGGGATAACGACGCCGAGGGACAGGGTCTTGATGCGGATCTTCTCGTCCGCGTTCTCGCGCTTCGTGTCGAGGAAGCTCAGGATGTCCGGGTGATGGGCGTTGAGATAGACCGCGCCCGCACCCTGGCGCGCACCGAGCTGATTGGCATAGGAGAAGCTGTCTTCCAGAAGCTTCATCACGGGAATGACGCCGGACGACTGGTTCTCGATCCCCTTGATGGGGGCTCCGGCCTCCCGGATGTTTGTCAGTAGCAGCGCCACGCCGCCGCCGCGCTTGGAAAGCTGCAACGCGGAATTGATGCCCCGCCCGATCGATTCCATGTTGTCTTCAAGACGCAGCAGAAAACACGAGATCAGCTCGCCGCGTTGCTTCTTGCCAGCGTTGAGAAAGGTCGGTGTCGCCGGCTGGAACCGGCCGGAAATGATCTCGTCCATCAGCCGCATGGCAAGGTCCTCGTCACCGGCGGCCAGCGTCAGCGAGACCATCACCACCCGATCCTCGAAACGCTCCAGATAGCGCTTGCCGTCAAAGGTTTTGAGCGTGTAGCTGGTGTAATACTTGAAGGCGCCGAGAAAGGCCGGAAAACGGAACTTCCGGGCATAGGCCGCTTCGAAGATCGCCTTGACGAAGGCTGGATCGTATTGTTCCAGCACTTCGCGTTCGTAGTAACCTTCACGCACCAGATAGCCGAGTTTCTCCTCCAGAGAGTGGAAGAACACCGTGTTCTGGTTGACGTGCTGAAGGAAATACTGGCGCGCGGCCTGCCGGTCGGCGTCGAACTGGATCCTGCCGTCGGCGTCGTAGAGGTTCAGCATCGCATTGAGCGCGTGGTAGTCGAGATTAGCTGCCGGGTTTGCCGGACGTTCTAGGACTGTCGTTTCCAAAATTCTGTCATCCCGTGTTGGACGCGGTAGAGGTCGGTGTCGGTTCCGGCAAGCTCGAAACGGTAGAGCAGCGGAACGCCGCATTTTTTCGACACGACATCTCCGGCATAGGCAAAGAAGGGCCCGAAGTTGCGATTGCCGGAGGCAATCACACCTTTGAGGAAAGAGCGGTTCGCGGCATCGTTGAGAAACCGGATCACCTGGCCTGGCACAGCACCCCGGCCTTCGCCGTCCGAATAGGTCGGCAGCACCAGAACGTAGGGCTGCCGGATTATCGGCAACGCTTCCGTCTTGTTGCGCGGAATACGGACCGCCGGAGTCTTCAGCTTGTCGATGAACCGATGCGTGTTGCCGGAAGCGCTGGAGAAATAGACGAGTGTGCCCATTTCATCGGCACCGCGCCGGGATCAGCCGAGCGCCGCGATCTTGTCCGGTCGGAAGCCGGCCCAGTGCTCGCCCATTGCTTCCACCACCGGCACTTGCCGGTAGCCGAGCGATTGCACGTGCTCAAAGGCTTCCGAATTTTCGCTCAGGTCGATAATTGTGTAATCGACGCCGCGCTGATCGAGCGCGCGGTAGGTCGCATTGCATTGAACGCAGGAAGGCTTGCTGTAAACAGTGACGGTCATGTCTCTTGCACCCCGAAGAACGTGTTCTTGATGATGGACGGCAGGAAGCACGAGACAGCATGAGCACGACCTCACGCAATCAAGCGTCGCCCGGACCCGCCGTCCGCTGACGTTGTTCATTCAAGGCAGGTCTCCTGGCTCACGGGTCAACGCCCTGTCATCCACCTTCCCGGGATCTCCCAGTGGTTTTACGGATGACGGCTCGCCGTTTACAGTTGCGGGGGCAGCGCCGGATTTGCCTCTTTGGATGAGGCGCACCGGCTTCCCTCTTAGCCGGCAATTCCAAAGGAATCACCGGACCCTGAATACTAGATACAGTATGAGGTGCGATCACTAAGTCAATATGAAGCGTCATGTCGACGGAATTTGAGTGGGGAAATATGGCGGGCAGACATCTCTCCCCAATGTGTGTGGGGGGCGTCATATGAGACGTCCGGCAATTGCCTGGGTTTCGCAGTCGGTCATATTTTCGACGATGCAAACACCCGCCATCGGTTTCAAACGTCGCTGTGTTTCGCATTGATTGGCCGAGATCGCTGCCTGGAAACAGACGCGTAGTGTTGCGATCATTTCCGGAAAATCCCAAGTACAGTCTAACTGCGGTCCATTAAGGTCGTGCGTTTTCAGGAGGAGAATTTCAAATGGTGGACAAGGCGCATCTGGATGCCCTTCGAGAGAAGTATGGCAATGCGTCCGGCGGAGATATTTTTGACCCGCATTTTCAGGAAGTGGCCCGGTCTCAGTTCAGTGGTGGCGACAAGCGCAAATGGCCTTTCGCAGGCATCCCGAGCTTTCTGGATGCGCGGGCCTTTCCGGAGGCTCAGCACGCCGACGACTTCGGCGGTCTGGACATCGCCTTGCTCGGCGTGCCGATGGATCTGGGTGTAACCAACCGCAACGGCACCCGCTTTGGCCCACGAGCCCTGCGCACCATCGAGCGTATCGGCCCATACGACCACGTGCTCAAGACCTCTCCGATGGGCAAGGCGAAAATCGCGGATATCGGCGACGTTCCCATGCTCAGCCGTTTTGATCTTGCCCAGTGTCACAAGGATATCGAGGACTTCTACCGCCGCCTTGTTGCTGCAGGTGTGCGTCCGCTAAGCGTCGGCGGTGACCATTCCATCACGGCGTCGATCCTCAAGGCTCTGGGAGAAAAGGAGCCCGTGGGGCTTATCCACATCGACGCCCATTGCGATACCGCCGGTCCCTATGAAGGGGCCAAGTTCCAGCACGGTGGGCCGTTCCGCCTTGCGGTTCTGGACGGTGTGCTGGACCCGCGCCGAACGATTCAGATCGGCATTCGCGGTCCAGCTGAATATCTCTGGGAGTTCTCTTATGAAAGCGGCATGACCGTGGTTCATGCCGAAGACGTGGGCGAAGCGAGCATGCCCCGGTTGATCGAAAAGGCGCGCAAGATCGTTGGCGACGGGCCGACATATGTCTCCTTCGATATCGACAGCGTAGATCCAGGCTTCGCCCCGGGAACGGGAACACCCGAGGTGGGCGGCCTGCAGCCAAGAGAAGTGCTGCAGATCCTGCGCGGCCTGAACGGGCTCAACATCATTGGCGGTGATGTGGTGGAAGTGGCGCCGCAATACGATCCGAGCACCAACACGGCTCAGATTGCAGCGCAAGTCCTGCACACGATCCTTTGCCTCATGGTGAACACCGGTCACTTTGAGCAGGGCTGATAGCTGAGGCGATTATCGTCTTCTGTTCATCGAAGGCCCGCCCGCCATGGCGGGCCTTTGGCTATGCGGTGCCGGGGATTGCGGTCCCGGGCATTTAGTGCAACCTATGTCCATGAAGATATCAGGGTCCGACCTTCACCTGTTGCGCGTGTTCGAATGCGTTGTGCGCAATGGCGGAATTTCCGCCGCACAGATGGAGCTTTCACTCAGTCAGCCGACGATATCCAATCACCTGACAGCGCTCGAGCGACGGCTGGGGGCCAAACTCTGCGAGCGCGGCCGCCGCGGGTTTTCCCTGACACAAGAGGGGCGCCGAGTTTACGAAGTCAGTCTGGAAGTGACGGGCATGCTGGAGGCAAGTTCCGCCCGGTTGTCCGGCCTTCGAAGCGGCCTGTCTGGAAAGGTAACCGTCGGTATTGTCGACTGCTTGGCGACCGACCCGCAACTGAAGGTTTCCGAAGCGATTGAGGAGCTTTCCCGCATGGCGCCTGAAATCGAGCTGAGCCTGAAAATCATGCGCCCCAACGACATCACCAAGGCTGTCGCGGAACGCGAGCTGGACGTCGGCATCGGCGGGTCCAACATCAAGGTGGCGAGCCTTGCTTACCGGACCCTTTATCGTGAGGAACATGTCGTTTATTGCGGTCAGGGGCACCCGCTTTTTCAGGCATCGGATGATGCCGTCACCAGCGCCGATTGCCACGCCTACCCCTGGGTTCATCGGGGATACTGGAATGGGGTCAGAGCACAACGTACTGACAGTACCATCCTGAACCGCATCGCCTTTGACATCGAGGCGGAGGTGCTGATGGTGCTTTCGGGCGCTTACCTCGGTGTCCTGCCGGTGCATTATGCGAGCGTGTTCGAGCAGCAGGGCCGCCTGCGCCGGCTCGCCATTCCAGAAGAGGACTACTTTGCCGACATTGAACTTGCCATCCGGACGGGAGAGCAGGCTGCGAATGTCGGCTACGTCGCCGAGGTCATCGCCAAGGCGCATGATTTACATTTGTAAATTTCAATGTATCGGTTTTTTCATCAGTATTTTTTGAGGACGTTCCTCGATTTATCCTGACCCCTCAGCGGATTGAGCCGTGATGAGACATCGAGGCGGAAGGTGCGCAAGTGCGATGGTAACCCGCGCAATCTGTTCTACGTCACAACGCGGACATCCGTCTCATCCTTGACTTCCTTCTCGTGGTGGAAGCCGTGGGGCTTTCGGTCGCACAGGCGGACCTGAACCTGTCCGGTGCTTGCCTGGGCTATCTGCCCAAGCATTATGCGACTCAGTTCGTGCCCGCCAGGCGGATGGTCTTCCCCGCACTATGAGGTAACCTCTTGAATATGCAGTCAAACCCCACTCGCGATGAAGTCGACGCCATGCTTGCCAGCATTTCGGCGCCGGATCTGGATCTCGCCTTGATTGAAGAACAAGTTGGGACTTTATACGGCCTGACGGGAATATGGCGCCGGTTGGGCGGGGAGCGCGAACAGAATTTCCGTCTGGCCACCGGCGAGGGGCAGGAATTTGTCGTCAAGGTGGCCTCGCTTGAAGAACCGCCCGAAAGCCTCGCTTTCCAGATCGAGGCGCTGGATCATATTGCAAGGATCGATGCAGGCTATCCGGTGCCGCGGGTCAAGCGGATCCTGCAAGGGGAAACCATGGGGCGTCTTTCCGACGCGAACGGCCAGATGCATACCGTGAGGGTTCTGACCTTCCTTGCAGGGCAAACGCTTCTTGACCGGATCAAGTCCGCCGGACATAGGCTTCAAGCGGCAGAACTGATCACGCTGGGAGAAATGAGCGGCCGCCTGGCACGTGCTCTTCAGGGGTTTCAGGGCCGTGGCTCCCCGGCGAGCATGCCTTGGGATCTGAAAAACGCCCCTCAGCTTGTCGAACGGCTTCTGATCCATATGCCTGAGCGCATCAGACCGGTTGCGCGAACCCTGTTGCCGGACTTGGCCAAGGCGACGTCCGAGGACTTGCCGAAGCTTCGCGCACAGGTCATCTACAACGATTTTCACGAATCCAATGTCCTTGCGGACCTGATCCCCGGGGTCAGCGTCCAGGGTGTCATCGACTTCGGCGACATGGTCTATGGCCCTGTCGTACAAGATCTGGCCGTTACGATTGCCTCGCTGATCCACTGGGCAGACGACCCGGTTTACGCGGCAACCTGCCTTGCACGGGGGTACCAGCGGTTCATGCCTCTGGAAGCCGATGACCTTGCTGTGCTGCGCCGCCTCGTGCTTGCTCGGCTGCTGTTGCAAGTGGGGATCGTGTCCTACCAGTCTTCAGTCAACGGTCTCGATACGCCGCTAGGTGACTTACAGGCCTTCTACATGAATGCGATCGAGCGCATTGCACAGGTGACCGACGCCGTTTTTGTCGCCGGCATGCTGCCGTCTGTCGTGCCGATGAGCAGGGCTGTTTACACAGTTCAGTCGCTTCCCACCCCATCTTTGCTGCAGCATCGCGAAACTGTCCTCGGCAAGACCTACACTTTCTACAATGAGCCGCTTGAGCTCGTCAGGGGACGTGGTTGCAAGGTCTACGACGCGTCGGGCAACGAATATCTCGACTGCTACAACAACGTCGCAAATCTCGGCCATTGCCATCCCTATGTCGTCGACGCGCTGACGCGTCAGGCGAGTACGCTCAACACCAATTCCCGTTATCTGCACCGTGAAGTGGTCAGGTTGGGCGAACGGCTGTCGTCGACGTTGCCGGCGCATCTCGACACCTGGATTTTCGTCTGCACGGGGTCCGAGGCGAATGATCTGGCCGTGCGAATGGCCCGGGCAGTGACGGGCAAGGAAGGGATCGTCATTACCGAGAACAGCTATCACGGCAATACCTCGGTCTGCGCCCCGCTGTCACTCATTGATTATGACGCCAACGACAGACCCGGCTGGGTGGAAACGGTGCCGCCGCCCAATCTGTACCGCGGGCCCTACAGGCAAAGCGACAACGACGCCGGGTCGAAATATGCCGGCCATGTCGACAGCGCAGCGCGCCTTCTTGACGACCGGGGCAAAGGACTTGCCGGCCTGATGATCGATTCAATTTTCGACGGGAATGGATCTCTCGTTCCTCCGCCGGACTATCTGTCTGAGGTCTATGCCAGAGTAAGGGCACATGGCGGATTGACAATTGCCGACGAGGTTCAGATGGGCTTCGCGCGATCGGGAACGCACATGTGGGGTTTCCAGGCCTTTGGCGTGGAACCGGACATTGTCACCATGGGCAAGCCGATGGGGAACGGGCATCCGATGGCAGCGCTTGTGACACGGCGTGACATTGCCGCGAAGCTTCAGGCAAATGGCGGCTACTTCAACACCTTCGGCGGCAATACGGTGTCGGCGGTCGTTGGCAATGCGTGTCTGGACGTGCTCTGGGGAGAAAACCTGCAGGGCAATGCGGCCAGGAGCGGGGCAACCATGCGTGCGGGCCTCCTCGACCTGATGGAACGGCACGAGATCGTTGGCCACATTCAGGGACGAGGTCTCTTCCTCGGCGTCGAACTCGTGACGGACCGCACCACCAGGGCTCCGGCGAAACTCGCGGCTCGCTGGGTGCGTGAGCGAATGAAGTCGCTCGGCGTTCTGGTTTCCTCCACCGGGCCCCTCGGCAACATCATCAAGATCCGTCCGCCGCTCGTGTTCAGCAATGCCGACGCAGCAAGGTGTCTTGAAGCTCTGGAGACGGCGCTCTCGCAGGTGCCGGCCGACCTTCGCCCCAAAGCTGTATGATGGACGGATAAGACTGAGGCCCGGTGCTGCGCAGCGCCGGGCTTCATTGCAAATGGCTGTCGATCACTCGGACCGGGTTTGGTGTCAGCAACTTTGGCGTTGGGGCGAAGTGCGATCTTAAATGGCAACGCTCAGGACTGCACGGCCTGTCCGTTGGAGACGGACAGATGCGCGGTCTTTTCCCAATTCATCCGGGCTTCGATCATCAAGAGCGCGGCGCCTACAAAAAAGCAGAAGGCACCGACGAGCAGATTGGCGTTCGATGTCTGAAGGATCCACGCTGGCTCAGCGCCTTTCGGGGTGAAGGCAATCGTTGACGAGATCATGAACGCGACGCAGCCGAGAAGGTTGATGAAGACGATCCACCATTCCATCTCGAACGGCTTGAACGACCAGTGCGCGTGACCTGCCTCGATGTAGGCGAGGTAGCCGGAGACCAGAAACAAGACGGAGCCAATCATGCCGGGCACCCAGATGACGAAATCCTGGACGTACCAGACCGCTGGCGCGTTGATCGCGTCGAAGGTGTTGAAATTGAACGCGACCGTTCCGACGAATTGGGTCAGCGTGCACCACCATCCCGGGTTTGCCGGCTGCCAGCCAATGACCCGGATGGGTTGATCGGACGCAACAGGGGTCGCATTGCCGGTAAACTCGGGGGTGTTGGCTGCCTGGAAATGCTGGAGGTAGCCAGCGATGGTGAAAGGGACGGAACCGGCGAAGAAAATGAGGTTGATCTGCAGGCTCTCAAGGGAGGTCGGCACAAGCGACAGCAACGATCCGAGCATGAAAAGAAACGCGCCGACCGCAAAGGACAGGCCCGTCCACCAGTTGTACGCCGGACGATGCCAGAAGGGCTGGCTGCTTTGCTGCGGCAGCCGAACAAGCCCCTTTCTGTGCCGCCGTGAGCGCCAGACGAAGTGTTCGCCCGGCAGGCTAAACCTTCTGTAGGTGACGAACGGCCAGGGCCCCTTGCGGTGGACTTCTTCCATGGTTGCGGCAAAAGCCTGTTCTGTTCCGTTCATTCTGCTTCCCGCACGCTCTTGCAGTATCAGCTTTTCTTGTTCCGAAGGCCGAATGGCTGTCCTGCGCTCCGAGGAGCGCAGGACGTTCACGCTTAGTGGTGAAATCCGGAGAATTCGTCGCTTTCCAGAGGTTTGCTCGGCTGATGGACGGTGAGGTGATCCAGCGCGGTTTTCATGTCGTCGATCAGGAGTGAACAGAGATCGAGACTGACCCCGTTGCGGACCAGGATGCGTTGAATGGCCTGATCCTGGCAATTGGCCGGAAGCGTGTAGGCTGGGACCTGCCATCCCCGGACACGCAACCTGTCGGCGAGGTCGAACAGGTTGAACCCGGGGTCTTCGCCTTCTTTCATTTTCCAGGAAACCGCCGGTATGCCGCGTTCCGGGTCGCCATCGAAGACCACATCGAACAAACCCAGTTTGCCGATTTCATCTGCCAGATACCTTGCGCTCTTGTAGCAGGCGCCGTGCACCTTGGCGTATCCCTCGTGGCCCAGGCGAAGAAAGTTGTAATACTGGCAGACGACCTGCCCGCCCGGGCGCGAGAAATTGAGCGCGATGTCGCGCATGTTGCCGCCGAGATAATTCACCCAGAACACCATGTCCTCCGGCAGGTCCTTCTCTTCCCGCCAGAGCACCCAGCCCACACCGAGAGGGGCAAGGCCAAATTTGTGACCCGAGGTGTTGATTGAACGCACGCGGGGCAAAGAGAAATCCCAGACCAGCTTGGGCGCACAAAAGGGTGCGAGGAAACCGCCACTGGCGCCGTCGACGTGAATGGGAATATCCAGGCCGGTTTCTTCTTCGTATTTGTCCAGAGCCTCACTGACGTCCTTTACCGGCTCGAATTCCCCTGTGAAGGTGACTCCCAGAGTGGGAACCACCCCGATCGTGTTTTCATCGCAGAGTTTGAGGACTTCCTCCGGCGTCATCAGCAACCGGCCGTTTTCCATGGGAATTTCGCGGTGTTCGATATCCCAGTAGCGGGTGAACTTGTGCCAGCAGATCTGGACCGGACCGGTGATCAGGTTCGGCTTGTCGGTCGGCTTGCCTTCGGCGCGCCGCCTTGCCTCCCAGCGTCTTTTCATCGCAAGGCCGCCAAGCATGGCCGCTTCGCTTGAACCGACCGTCGAACACCCCGTTGCCGAGCCTTCCGGAGCGTGCCAGAGGTCCGCGAGCATCTGCACGCAGCGCCGCTCGATTTCGGCCGTTTGCGGATATTCGTCCTTGTCGATCATGTTCTTGTCGATGCAGTCTTCCATCAATTGATGGATTTCCTGTTCTTCCCAGGTCTGACAGAAGGTTGCCAGGTTCTGCCGCGCATTGCCGTCAAGCATCAACTCGTCCCGGACGACTGCATAGACATGGCGCGGATTTCGCTCGCTCTTGGGGAACTCTGATTTCGGCAGCGAGGAAACGGCGTCCCGTGCTCCGTAGACTTCGTCGTATTGATGGTGACGGGTCTTGCTCATTTCTCTCTCCTGTCAGGCGTTTGGAAGGTCGGCTCATTACCTGTATGGATGCTTTTGGCCTGCAATTTCCAGTAGAATTCTCGATTTTGAGTTTAGGATATATCTTTTATCGCCAATCCGTGCGCCGCAGCACATGGACATTCTCGAAGCGGCAAGCCTGCCTGCCTGTCAGCTAATTCCGGCTGTCACGGTGCCACCCTTCAGACGCTCCTGGGGTTTGGCGCCGAAAGAACGCAGCCCAACCTTCAGAACAGCTCCGCGCGGAAAAGACGAATTCTCACAGGTGGTTGGCTGCCGCGAGGATCGTAAAAAGGCGAAGGCCGCCGCGCCGAACGATGGTTCGCTTCCAAGGGAAACACCTTCAAATGGGTCATGACGGACAATGGCGCGGGGTACAGGTCCAGCCTGTTTGCGACGACGCTCCAGCGGACCGGCGCAAGACCTGCTCGAGCCAGATCTTACAGGCCGCAGCCCAACGGAAAGGCAGAGCGTTTCATCAAAATACTTCAAGAAGAGTGGGCTTACGGAATGTCCTTCGGATGCTCAGAACAAACAAACGCTGGACTGCCAAGATGGCTCAACATCGACAATTGCCAGCGTCCGCACGGGGGAGACAACTTCAACACACCGATCAGCCTCTGAACATTACTGGGTGCAACCGCATTGGAAAGCACCCCTCGTTTTTCGCTATGCTCTCTCGCGTTGCTTTTTCAGTACAGCGCCAAGTCCGAGCTGACAGATATGGTCCGTCGACTGCCCCCTGTTGTCCGAAGTTCTGATTTGCTGCATCGGGTAATCAAAGGCGCGGTCCAGGGAGCTGAAACCGTGCCCATGAGAGTGAAGCAGGTGATCCAGGTTCCTTTCAGGCGCTGGCCAGGAAGCGGGTAACGTCTTCGGCAAAGCGCTCCGCATACTGGAAGTGGAAGGCGTGCCCGGAATCGGGATAGATGGCGAGCTGTGCATTCGGGATGGCCCTGACCAGCGCCAATGAGTTTTCGACCGCAAAAGCCCTGTCGAAATCACCGTTGGCAACAAGAACCGGAACCTTGATCTCGCCCAGCCTCTTGAAGGCACCGTCTTCGCCCTGGAAGAACTTTCGGGTTGCGATCCCCTGAGCGGCGCGAGTCTGCATGGTCGTTTTCAGCGTCGCTCCGGCCACCGGGTCACCTCCGCCGATACGGGCAAGCGAGGCCATCCCGGCTGCCTGGCTCGTCTCGCTGTCTGTGTAGAAAATGAAAAGCATGTCGTCGGGGGTGTTTTGTTCCTTACTGGCGACCGCGAGCCAATCTTCGGGAAGGGGGATTGCACCCTTCACTGCAAAGCTCGGTGTGGTTCCAGCAAGGACAACACCCCCCAACCGGTTGCCATATTTGGCTGCCAGGATCTGGGCCGTCATTCCCCCCATCGACCAGCCGAGCACATGCGGGTTTTCCAAATCGAGCGCATCAGCCAGAGCAACGGCGACGTCGGCTGCCCCTTCCAGGGTATCGGGCACGCTTCCACCGCTGTCACCCACGCCGGCACTATCGAAGGTGATGACCCGGTGGTTGCCGGCAAGTGCGGCGGTGAGAGCAGGGTCCCAGTCGGCCATCGCCGCCCGAAACCTGTTGAGCATCAGCAGTGGCCGGCCTTCTCCCTGGCTGCGCCAGGCGATCGGCGTGCCATTCACCTCCGTCACATTCACATTGGCGCCGGACCGGACTTCCTGGATATCGAGTGGCATGTCTGTCTCCTCTGCATAAGCTCACGTCCGTCCTGGATCAGGTGGGTGAGACTGGAATTTAGGGGCGTTTCTCCTTGGCTTTGGATTTTAGATTATGTTTGTAATCAAAAGTCGTCAAGCTTAGATTATGGAGATAATCTTAAATTGAGAGGACGAATATGCGGGTCAGTCGTGAAGTCGCTGAAAAAAATCGGCAAAAAGTGGTGGCCTCCTCAAGCCGACTGTTTCGGGAGCAGGGCTATGACGGGATTGGCGTAGCCGCCCTGATGAAGGCAGCGGGTCTGACCCACGGTGGTTTTTACAAGCAGTTCGAGGACAAGTCGGCGCTGGTGGCGGAGGCGACCGAAGCCGCATTGGCCGAAAACCGGAAGAAGTGGCAGGACGTCATTGCCGCATCTGACGACAAGGCAGGTGAAGCAATCGCAAGCTGGTACCTCTCACCACTGCACATCGATAACAGGTCAGACGGGTGTTGCTTTGCGGCGCTCGCAGCCGAAGCGCCGCGCCAGGGCGTCAAGGTTCAGGAGACCTTCGCGGAGGCTCTGGAAGCGAGCGTCGATCTGCTAGCCGGACCAGACGGCAATCGCAACGAGGCGATGCGGCAACTTTCCACGATGGTCGGCGCCCTCGTGCTGGCCCGGGCTGTTGGGTCTGAAGCGTTGGCGCAGGAGCTCTTGGAGGCCGCAAAACAGAAGCCGTGAGACCCCGCAACGCCTTTTCAATCGTCAATGGCCGGTCGGCCCGGATGAATTAGTTTTCCTGCCACTGGCCTGAAAGCTCGATCATGGCCAACAGCTTGAGTGTATTGCCATAATAGTCTTCATCGGCAATCGGAATGCTGATCATGGCCGACCAGAGAGCGTCCAGCCAGGCTTGATCTCCCTCGGGATCGCCGCTACCGGCAATCGCACCAGCAGCAAACATGGCGATAAAGGCGGCGGAGCCGGTGGATTCGTCGTCCGGGATGCTTCCGTCGAGCCGATAGGTCGTCGCAATCTGGAACGGATCCTCTTTCGCCGCACCTCGGATCCAGCGGTTGATCATGGCGAGATGGGCCGCAGCTCGCGTATCGCCTGTCTCAAGAAGATCGAGCGAAAGCCGCCAGGGAAATCTGAGGGCGTTCCAGGAAAATTGGCCGTCGCCGGCCCCTTCCAGATAGAAGGCCTTCGCTGGCTGCGGGTCTTGCGGAAGGCCCACCAGAAAATCCGGCACCAGGCCGGTGTTTGCGGCATGGTCCGCAGAGATAGCTCCCCACACCTGGTAGCCGCGGTCACGTATGGAGGTCCAGCGTGGCGACAGGTCGCCGGCGGCTTTTGCGAAGAGCGCAAAACTTGCCGGCATGAAATCGGAAGAGCGGGATGCGTTGGAGTAGTCATCGTCAACCGCCCAGTCGCCGAGGCGCATCATCCCGTCAGCCGTGACCTCGCGCTCCAGGATTGCCTGCTGGGCCTGGTCGAAGGCCTCTCGGTAGCCGCCCCATTTCTCGTCGGCCAGAAGAAGCGCCAGGGCCGTGTCCAGATCGCCATCGGTTGCAGACATGTCGCCCCCGTCCGGGCCGTCCTTGCAGTCGCGGGTCTGGTTCCAGGCCATCAGGCCGGGGCCGGAGGCCGCCTGGTGCTTGCGGTAAAACGACACCATGCCTTCGAAGTTTTTACGCGCTTCAGGATCGCGCGACGCCATTTTGACAAGCGCCAGCATGCCGTACCCGTGTGCTTCGGAAACGGTGAGTGTTCCGGTGGCACTGCCGCCCCACGTCGGCTTGTCGTCACCTGCCGTGTCGACGTAAGTGCCGCCGCATCCCTCGTGCAGATAGGTTGTCTTCCAGTCCGCCCAGAACCTGTCCAAACTTGCCAGACGCTCGGCTTGCGGTTGCGATGGAAACAATGGCCGCGCTTCAACGGGCAGAAGCAGAAAAAGACACCAGGCAAGCGTCGCAAAAAAACGGAACAAAAAATGGTCTCCTTAACAAACGGAGTGCGCCATCCCTTCTACGACATGTCGAACCTGCCCAGAAGCAAAACAGCTTGGGGCGACTTTAAATACACAAACTTTGATCTGTGAAGTGACGGACCACCCGTTTCCCCGAGCGGCTGGACATAGGAGAAGAGACCCCAAGTCATTCTGCCCTCCGCTTTAAACCTCCCGTTTGCCTTTCCAGTCTCAAAATCAGGGGCTTTCACATCAGTCAGGACTGGACGGGCTCCTGCTAATCATCCGATCGTCCTGTGGGAAGCCGCCGTAGTGCAGACACGTCTCGGTCGCAGCCTCGATGCCCTTCCTGAGAGCCGCCGCGATGTCTCCAGATTTCGCCGATAGACACCATGATTGCTGACGGAGAACGCGCGCAGGACTATCACCGCGGTTCTGCGTTTTCGTTCAGTTTCGTCAGAAAATAGCTTCGCTTCCGACGAAAGAAGGCCCGGGGACTGTCATGTCCCCGGGCCTTTCGTTGTTTTGGTGTCTTGTCGCTCACATCATGTTGGGGATGAAGAGGACGATGGCGGGAAAGGCCAGAATGATGGCGACCCGGGCCACATCCACCAGCAGGAAGGCCCAGAGCCCGCGGAAGATGGTGGCCAAGGACACGTCCTTCAGTACCGATTTCAAGACGAAGGCATTCAGTCCAACCGGTGGCGTGATGTAGCTGAGTTCGGTGACGATGACCACGTAGATGCCGAACCAGATCAAGTCGTAACCGAGATGGGCGACAATCGGATAGAAGATGGGCACGGTGAGTGTGATCATCGACAGCCCTTCCAGCACACAGCCCAGAACGAGATAGATGGCCGTGATCAGAAGGATCGCCAGGAGCGGATTGCCGACGCCGGTCACCAGCGACTGGATTTCTCCGCCCATGCCGGAAATATTGACGTAGTTGGCGAAAGTCAGCGCCCCGAACAGGATCAGGAACATGCTGGCCGTGGTTTTCGCCGTGTCGTAGAGGGTCTTGAGCAGATCCGCGAACGTCATCCGGCGCTGCAGAATGACCAGCAGAAAGGCTCCGCCGGCCCCCATGCCCGCGCTCTCGGTCGGCGTGAAGATCCCGAGGTAGATCCCTCCCATCACGAAGACGAAGAGGCCGAGCGCCCCGACGATGCCCTTGAGTGCGAGCAAACGTTCCTTCAGCGGCAGCTTCGGTTCGGTTTCCAGGTCCACATGGCGTGAGGCAACGGAGATGCGAACGGCAACAACATAAAGCAGCACGCCGATGATGCCGGGAATGATACCGGCGAGAAACAGCTTGCCGATGTCCTGCTGGGTCATGATGCCGTAGAAGACGAGAATGACCGAGGGCGGAATGAGAATGCCAAGCGTGCCGCCGGCTGCAATCGAAGCTGTCGAGAGCGAGTCCGGATAGTGGAACCTTCGCATCGAAGGCATGGCGATTTTCGTCATGGTTGAGGCCGTTGCCAGCGACGAGCCGCAGACCGACGAGAAGCCGCCGCAGGCAACCACGGTTGCCATGGCCAGTCCGCCCTTGCGATGCCTTAACCAGGCATAAGCGGCGGCATAGAGATCATTGGCGATCCCCGATTGCACGACGAAGTTGCCCATCATCAGGAACAACGGCAGGATCGACAGCGAATAGGCGCGGCTGTTGTCGAAGAAGGTCTGCCCCAGCAGAGCGAAGGATGGTTCGATCCCGATCAACGCTGCCGTTCCGACCACGCCCACCAGAGCCAGCGCCAGGCCGATTGGAACGTTGAGCAACAAAAGCGCGAACAGGACCGCGATACCGATATGCCAGTCACCCAATGTCTTTCCTCCGAAAAATATCCGCAAGGCAGATGAGGGCAGCGATCATGCTCAGAACCGAGACGAGGTATCCGAGCGGGGCGAGCGGCAATTTGAGTGTTGGCGTAATCCCGTTGTAACTGGCGATCTGGTCGCCGATGATCCACAGACGCCATGAAACCATGGCCAGCACACCAGCAGACACCAACGCCACCAGCCTGGACAGAAGCACAGCCGGAAGGCCATGTAGTTTTTCCGCCACGATATCCACGGAGATATGGTCGCCATCGAGACTGGCGGCCGGCAAACCGGTGAAAATGACGGCTGCGAGAATGAGTTCCGTCAGTTCCGAGGCACCAGGCACAGGTGAATTGAACAGGTAACGGCCCAGGACGTCGGCGATCGTCAGGCCCATCATGGCAAGCAAGAGCACGGCGCAGACGAGCGCAATGCCCCTGCGAAGCCAGCGGTCGATGCCGCCGGCTTCCACGTTGGCCAGGCTCATTCGCCTTCCAGCTTCGAGATTTCCTGGAGGAGCATCTCGTAAGCTGCGGCACCATCGACCCCAGCTTCCGTCACCAGAGCGATATTGGCATCCACGACCGGTTGGAAGCGCTCGCGCAACTGGTCGATTTCCTCGTCGCTGGCCTGATGGACCTCAATGTTGCCCTCCAGGGCCTCCTTGCCGGCCGCATCGGCCCGGTTCCACATTTCGCCGGCGCGGCGTGCAAGCGGCTCACCGAGAAGCGTTGAAATTGCCGCCTTGTCTTCCTCTGGCAGCGCATTCCATGTGTTCTCGTTCATGACCATCATGAAGGCCGTGTTGTAGACGCCGCCCTCGGCAACAAAAGCCGAGCTCAACAGGTCGTTGAGACGGAAGAAATTGACGGTCTCCCAGGGAAAGAAGATCCCGTCGGCAATACGCTGGCTGAGCAGTTCGTAGGACTTGGAAGACGGTCCCTCGATGGGAACGGCATCGAGCAACACGGCAAGGTCGTGGGCGACAACGCTGCCGACGCGGATCTTCTGGCCGGCAATGTCGTCGACGCTGTTGATCTCGGAGGATGAGAAGATCTCGCCGGGGCCGTGTGTGTGGACGGCAAGAACCTTGACGCCGTCGTATTCGCCTGCCTGTTGCAGCATCGCCTCGTGGACGCGCCAATAGGCGACGGAGGTGACCACGGCATCATCGCTCAGGAACGGCATTTCGGCGATGGCGGAGGTCTTGAAACGACCCGGCGTATAGCCCTGGACCGTGTAGCCCATGTCCACGATCCCGTTCTTCACCAGATCGAAGGTTGCAGGGGGCGGGGCAAGCGGTGCGGGCAGCATATTCACCTTCACCCGGCCTTCAGTCACCCGTTCGATGTCCTTTGCGAAAGGTACGATCAGTTCTGAAACCTGGGGGTGGGACGGCGGTAGCCAGCTGTTGAGAGTGAGAACGGTCTCTGCGCTGGCGCTGCCGGCAATAAACACGCAGGCACTTGCCAGGAGTGTCGCTAATTTACGCATCTTATTCCCTCTGTAAGGATTTTTGTGAAGGCGTGCCATTTCCGTTGTTTCCCGGATTTCGGCACAAACGGCCGCTAGCGGTTCGCCGCCAGGTGGTGGTAGTCGCGGCTGAAGTAAACGAGCCCCTTTCCGGGCTTCTCTCCCAGGTGGACTGACTTGACCTCACAGAACATGACGGAATGCGTTCCCTGTTCGAAAACGGAACCGATCCGGCAGTCCATGGAGATATTGGCATCGTTCAGAACAGGAGATCCGGTCTCCAGGGTGGTCCAGTCCCCATAGGAGAACCTGTCGACGCCCTCGACATAGCGGGCGAAGACGCCCGCCAATTCCTGATGCTGGGATGCAAGAACATTCACGCACAGCACCCCGTTGCGCAGAAACCGGTCGTGCACATAGGCCTTGCGGTTGATGCATACGAGAACGGTGGGCGGCGTGTCCGTGACGGAGCAGACCGCCGACGCCACCAGGCCGTGCTTGCCGGCTGGGCCGTCGGACGTGATCAGGTTGACGGCAGCGCCCATCCTGCTCATGCCTTCCCGGAAATCGAGTTGTCCCTGACTGAGTTCCATGAGCGCTCCTCCTTCTCGGTTAGATATCCAGCACCAGCTTGCCGCGGCCGCGTGAACAGCAGACGCAGATCTGGTCCCCGTCCTCGCGCTCTTCATCGGTGAGAAACTGGTCGCGGTGGTCGATGTCGCCTTCCAGAACGTCGGTGACGCAGGTTCCGCAGACGCCTTCCTCGCATTTCACCTCGATCTTGACGCCCTGGGCGGCAAGTACCTTGGCGATGGTGTCGTCCGGTCCGATCGTCACCGTGATGCCGGAGGCCCGGGCTTCCACCTCGAAGCTGTCTCCGGTGAGGTCGACATCCGCGCTGAAATATTCCCGGTGGACGTTGGCGCTTGCGTGGCCTGCGGCTTCTG
The DNA here is from genome assembly GCF_008107695.1 of Stappia sp. BW2. Lineage (GTDB taxonomy): Bacteria > Pseudomonadota > Alphaproteobacteria > Rhizobiales > Stappiaceae > Roseibium. The sequence goes on from NZ_VIRG01000060.1 coordinate 175,347, forward strand.
CCGTCGAGATGACCCAGTCCATGAAGCCTTGCGGACCGCAGACATAAAGATGCGTTTTGGCGGAAGGCGCTGGCAGATCCCGGTTCAGGTCGAGTCGCTGTGCCTCGTCCTGATCGTCGAAATGAAACACGACCCGGTCTGCTAAGGGAGCGGACGTAAGCTCATCGAAAAAGGCCGTCCGGTCTTTGGACCGGGTGCAATAGTGAAGGACAAAGTCCTTGCCGAGCGCGTGAAGGCGCTTGGCCATGGCAATCATCGGCGTGACACCGATGCCGCCACCAAGGAGGACCGTCTTTTCGGCCGTTTCCTCAAGCGGGAAATGATTTCTCGGGCCTTCGACTTCGAAGGTGGCTCCGATGCTTGCCAATCGGTGGACGGCAGTCGAACCGCCGCGCGAGTTCGGATCCTTCAGAACGCCGATCTCGTAAAACCCGGTTTCAGCCGGATCCGAGCAGATGGAATACTGACGCCACAGGTCGACATCCGGCAAATAGAGATCCAGATGCGCCCCCGCCGAGAATTCCGGCAGATCGTTGCCGGACAGGCGAATGCGGGCGATGTCTCCGCGGTCGTCGATCCTTTCCTCAACGGTCAGATGCAAGGTCTTGGTCATGAATGCTTACCGTACGTAGAGCCCGCCGTTGACGTCCCAGCAGGCGCCGTTGACGAAGGCCGCTGCGGGGGAGGCGAGCATGGTGACCATCTCGGCCACGAATGCCGGATCGCCCAACTGGCCAACCGGAATGTTCGCGATGGCTGCATCGATTTTGTCGCCCAGAACCGACCGCACCATGGGGGTGTCCATCGGCCCGGGAGCAATTGCGTTGCAGGTGACGCCGAACGGCGCCAGATCGCGGGCGAAGATTTTGGTCAGGGTCAGGATCGCTCCCTTGGACGCCGCATAATGGGCGCCTGTTGCCGTGCCGCCGTTTTGGCCGGCCAGGGATGCCATGTTGACGATCCGCCCATAGCCGCGTTCCTTGAAATGGCGGCCGAAGATCTGGCAACCGGTAAAGGTGCCACCGGCGTTGGTCGCAAGGATTTCGTTGAATGTCGCCGGGTCGATGTCCAGCACCGCCTCCGCTTTCGTCCGCGCAGCGTTGTTGACCAGAACTTCGACCGATCCCCAATGCTCGATGCATTGATCGAGGACATGCTGGAAGTCTTCCGGCTTGTTCACGTCCAGGGTCGCGGTCCAGCCGGTTTCGCCGGCAAGATCCAGTTCCGAGGCAAGAGCGGCAGCTTCAGCGCCCGGGTCGACATCGGTGATAACGACCCGGAAACCGGCACGATGGAGCGAACGGCAGACCTCCTTGCCGAAGCCACGGGCACCGCCCGTGACGACTGCGGTCTGAACCTTCTCGGGCAGCGGGGCCGCCATCAGAACAAATAGCTGAACGAGTTCAGCATCCCGTCTGAGTTCAGGAGCTTGACGATCTTCTGCTGGAGAAGAAAGCCGCTGCCACTACGCTTGAGCGTGTAGTACGCATCGCCTGCCCATACCCGCTGACGCCCGAACTTGTCCTCGACAAGGTGTTCTGCTGCGCGAACCTTGATGAGGTCCCCGGACATCTCCTCGATCACGATCCGGCTGATCGTGCGGATGGTTCTTGCAGGTGGCGCGGAAGAAATCGAGAAGCCTGCCTTGAACCGGCCGACACGATCCTTGCGCATCTTGGCGTTGTCATAACAAAGGTTCACCTGGTCGGCGTAATCCTCGCCGTCTCCGATCGGCATGATGTAGAGACCATCTTCGGTCCACAGATCGAGCCAGGTGTCGTAGTCCTTGCGGTCCAGGATGTCGGCCTCTTTCCAGAGAAACCCGGTGACATCCGTCAGGACATTTGCATCTACCATCGTCATCTTAGGCACCAACCATCATTCGTTTCCACATTTCGTAAGCCGCACGCATGCCGGTTTCGGCACTGATGTGACCACGCGGTCCGAGGTCGCCCGGTTCTTCGTCGACCATGCCGCGGTTGACGAGGATCGGAAGCTCTCCGCCCCCCCTCGTGCCGCGTTGGACCCGCTCCCAGACCTCAGCGTCGTCGGGAGACCCGAAGCCCATCGGGCCCTGGAAATGCTCATGCAGCCGGATACGCATCCGGTTGGCAGCCTGAGGACCGCCGTCCATGCCGATGGCGATGTGACGGATGTCGGTCTGGTCGACGCTGACCGGTGTCAGAACGCGGAAGAACGCGAGGCTGAACGACACGTTCGGGAAGAGGTTGAGGTTGAAACCGGCGCCGCCGACGGCCTTGACGATCTTCTTGACCTGCTCCTCGGAATACCCTTCGGCACGAATTTCCTCGGCCAGCTCCTGGAAGCGCTCCTCGATCGGCTCGTCGAGCCCGGCATCCAGGTCTTCCCGCTCGGGGATCATCATCATGACGGAATGACCGTTCCCGAGGTCTTCGACCCAGCCCCGACCCTTGTCGAGAAAGTCGAACATGTCCTCGGTCGCTTCATCGAGCGACTGCAGGAAGGACTTGTGAACCACCGGGAAGTGATAGGCGTCGGTGGTGTTCTCGAGCTGCACCTTCCAGTTCATCGGCACCGTGAACTGGTGTTCGCCGAGCACCTTCACCGGGAAGCCGCCACCCTGCTTCATGAACAGGTCGATGTATTTGCAGACCTTCGGGCCGAGGAAGTCGACCAGCGGTTCGATGTTTTCGTTGAAGGTCGCGAAGACCATGCCGTTGTAGCTTTCGGTGCGCAGTTTCAACAGGCCATGCTGCGCCTTGTCGAAGTCGTCGCCATACTGCTCGGGATAGGGCAGGGCGCGCAGCGAGCCGTCGAGGCCATAGCCCCAGCCGTGATAGGGGCACTGGAAGGACGAGGTCTTGCCCTTCTTGACTTCACACACGGTCGCCGCACGGTGGCGGCAACGGTTGACCATGCAATGGATCACACCCTTGCGGTCGCGGACCACGATGACCGGATCGAGACCGACATTGGACAGCTTGAAGGAGCCCTTTTCGGGAAATTCGCTCTCATGGGCCACCCAGACCCAGGTGTTCTTGAAGATCTTTTCCATCTCTTCCTGAAAGAGATCGGGATCCTCGTACATTTCCGTCGCGACTTTCGCCTCCTTGTTGGAATAGAGCGCGTCGAGATCGCTGAATTTCGGCATTGCGGCTGTCATCGTTCAACTCCTGTGAGCAGAGGGGATTTCCAGGGCGCGGCCCATGCGGGCTTCGACCGTCATGTATTTCCAAAGGCGGTGGTTTTCCTCGCCCACCTCGATGGTGCGCAGCAGGTTGCAGGCGCTCTGAACGGCTTCGCGGTCGGGAAAATCCACCAGCATGTACCAGGTAAAGGGAAACCCGCTCGTCGCGCCGACCATGGTCTGGTCATCGTCGAACGTTCCGATGATTTCCACGCCCTCCATCTCGTTGATGGAGGACATCAGTTCCTGGGTCGCTTTCCAGACCGGGCCGATCTGATCGAACGGCAAGCTGAAAAAGGTCGGATGATTGTTGAAGCACAACAACGTGCGGACCGGTTTTTTCTCAGTCATTTTCATACCTCTGACGGGTCTGGATTTACGGATATCCGGGCATGGTCGCCTGGTCGAAGAAGGCAGCTCCCGCAGCCGTCCAGGTTCCCTCCGACAGGAAGGCGTGTTGGGCCACGGCGGCGGCGTCGATCCAGCAACGGTTCAGCGAATGCCCGATGTCGATGGCGTTGGAACCGCCAAGCGCGAACGCCATGCGTGCAGCTTCCGCCCCATCGCGCGCTGCCTTCGAGGCCACCATCCGCAGGCGGATGTGCGTGTCGCGGCTGACCTTCTCGTTGTGTTCGAGCTCTTCGTAGGCTTCTTCCAGCGTATCGTAGAAGAGATGGGCCGCACCCAGGTAGACGCCGCGGGCCTTGGCGTATTCGGTCTGAAGATACGGTCTGGCTCCGGGAGGCGGAGCTCCGGTCACCGACTTGCGCGACCCGGTCTCGTAAATGTAGTCCAGGGCAGCTCTTGCAGCGCCCAGGGCGACCACCGCCAGCACCTGAGACGCAAGCGCCATGGACGGATAGCGAAACACTTTGTCGTCCATCGCCGGCGCGCCGCCACGGATGAACGTCCACTCTCGGGGCACCACAACGCCATCGATCTTGATGTCATGGCTTCCGGTTGCGGCCAGTCCGACCGTGCGCCATGTATCGACGACCTCGATCTTGTCGCGCGGCATGATGGCGATCAGCGGCAGCTTGGTGTCGTTGTCCTCAACCTTGATCCCGGCTCCGGCCAGATCTGCGCCCATGATGCCAGAGCCCCAGGGCCACTGACCGCGCACCTCGTAACCGCCGTCCACGATCTTGGCGGGTTGGGGCGGAAACATGGCTCCGGCGAAAACCGTGTCCGGGTTGGACTTGTAGATTGACTCGTATGTCGCTTTCGGCAGGGACGCGAGATAGGTGGCGGAAACGCCGAAGCTTGCCACCCAACCAGCCGACGCATCGGCGGCCGAGATATCTTCGATCAGCCGGCAGAAATCGGCGGGGCTGAGTGCGTCACCGCCATAGCGTTTCGGCACAAAGGCGCGGTAGACACCCAGTGTCTTGAAGTCATCAACCACGTCCTGCGGGATATGGCGCAACTTGTTGAACTCGTTGGCCCTGTCCTTGATCCCCGCCAGGATGTCTTCTTTGGTTTTTGGCCGTGCTGCCACGGCTCCTACTGCGCTCATTGGTTTCTATCCTCTTGTCGAAACATGGGAAACGTGTCGGCTAACCATTCTGCGATGGCGCAAAGCCGCGCATCGTCCGCCTTGCGCCCGACAATCTGAAGGCCCATTGGAAGGGAGCCGTCGACAATGGCAAAAGGCAGCACCAGCGATGGATGGCCGCTCAGATTGAACGGCCGCAAAAACCGCGTCAGCGGAATGATCTGGGCCGGGTCCGATGCCGCTTCGAGCGTCGGTGGAACAGTCGGCAGCGCCGGCATGATCAGCGCGTCGCACTGTGTCAGTGCGGCGTCGACAGCGTCGGTGAAGCGGGTTCGATCCGTCTCGGCAGCCCTGACGTCGGCAGGGGTTACGGATTGCGCCTTGGCGACACGCATTTTTACATCCGGCCCGAGAGGCGGTTCGGCATCCAGCAGATGACCGAAAGCCTGTGCGGTTTCGTAGCTGATGATTGTCATGCCTGCTTCAAACGCGTCGTCGAATGCGTCGAGCGCGATCCGTTCCAGCCCGGGCAGTTCTCGTGAAAGCGTCGCAAAACTGTCGCCGCTCGGGTCTGGATCGGTCGTGACCCAGGCCAGACGTGGCGCGGATTTGCATGTGTCTGTCTTGAACGTAGGGTCGCTGCCCGCCATCGCCTGCGTCAGTGCTGTCGCTGTCCGGGCAAAAACACCGACGCAATCCAGTGAACTGTCCGCCGGATGACACCCCTTGCGGCTGATGCGGCCAAAGGTTGGTTTCAGGCCATAGACACCGCAACATATGGCGGGTTGGCGAACCGAGCCGCCTGTGTCTGTCCCGACCGCGAAGTCGCAAAGGCCCGCTGCAACGGCAACGGCCGAGCCTGACGACGAGCCGCCGGGGATACGGTCTGGCCAATTCGGATTGACGGGAGTGCCGAAGACGGTGTTGACGCCGGTTACGCCAAAGGCAAGCTCGTGCATGTTTGCCTTGCCGATGATCTTGCAACCGGAAGCCAGGAGAGATTTCACCACGTCCGCATGATCGGACGGCATGGAAGAGACCGCCGCCGAACCGCACGCGGTCACTTCGCCGGCGATGTCGATGCAATCCTTTATGGCAACACTCAACCCATCCCCGCCCAGGTTAAGGCGGCGGATGAGCGCATGCGTCCCTGCGCTCTCGTTGATCATTTTAGTCCCTCTGGTTGCCCTGTTTTTATGGGCATTTGCGGTAATATTACCGTGTCATTGATCTGTGTCAATCAATATTCACGTGAATATTGATATATAAGTTCGTTTGAGGCACTCTCTGTGGCGTTGAACCAAACCAACCGACCGGAGACCGATTAAATGTCTGATGAACGCCTCGCCCTGCTGGAAAAGCGTCTGGCCATCCTCGAAGCTGAAGCTGAAGTGCGGCGCGTCCAATCGCGCTACATGTTCCTGTGCGACACGCCGAACCCCGAATTTGGATGCGACGACGACGCCAAGCGTATCGACCTGATCATGGAGCTGTTCGCACCCGAAGCGGTCTGGGAAGGCGTTGGCGAATATTACGACAATCAGTTCGGCCGTGCCGAAGGCTGGGACGCCGTCAAGAAGCACTTTCAGGGGTTCTGGGGCGGCAAGACCGATCCGGCGCTGATCCTGAACTGCCACTATCTGACGTCCGAGCAGATCCGGGTTGCTGACGATGCCATGACGGCGGAAGGCAACTGGGTGCACATGCAGCCGTGGCTGTTCTCCGACGGCAAGGCTCTGCTGCGGTCGTCCCGCCTGTTCAACAGTTACCGCAAGTGTGAGGACGGCAAGTGGCGGTTTACCCGCAACCGGACGGAAAACGTGTTCGTGGCGCCGCTGCCGGCGACCTGGGCGTCCGACTACCCGTCGAAATCGGTCCTGATGAAGCCGTAACGGACGGCTTTGGCTGCAAGCATCACCCAAAGGCGCCCACGGGCGCCTTTTTTGCTGTGCGCCGGAGGTCACCATGAGACGAGCCCCGGAAAGGCCAGGACAAGCAGCAGTATGCCAACCTGCATGGCGATGAAGGGGATGACCGCCTTGTAAACCTGAGAAATGGTAACGTCCGGCACGGTGTTCTTCAGATAGAACAGGGCCATGCCCACAGGCGGTGTCAGGAAGGACGTTTGCAGGCAGATGGCCAAGAGGATCGCAACCCAGGCCGGTTCATAGCCAAGAGACGTCAGGACGGGCAGGACAAGCGGGGCCACAATCAGGATGATTTCCATCCAGTCCAGAAAGAAGCCCAGCAGGAACACGATGCCCAGAATGAAGATCAATGTTCCGATAGGCGGCAAGGCAATCGCATGCAGTCCCGCCTCTATGAGCTCGTCGCCGCCGTAACCGCGAAGAACGACGGAGAAGCAGGAAGCCCCGAAGATCAGCGCAAACAGAAACGCTGTCGTGATGGCAGTGTTCTCGCAAACCTCCTGAAAATCCGACCAGGACAGCCGTCTCGACGACAGCGCCAGAAGCGTTGCCCCGGCAGCACCGATGCCTGAGGCTTCGGTCGGTGTGGCTATGCCGAAAATGATCGACCCGAGAACAGCGAAGACGAGCAGAAGCGGTGCAAGGAGGGATCCGACCAGCCCGCGAAGCATGTCGCCGACTGAACTGTTCGGATCGACAGGCATGGCCGGGGCCAGGTCCGAACGCCTGAAGGCGGTGAAAACCGCGTAGAAAATATAAAGCAGGGCAAGCAACAGACCCGGCAGCAGGGCGCCCCGGAACAGGTCTCCGACGGGGATCTGCAACTGGTCTCCCATGACGATCAGCATGATCGACGGCGGGATCAGGATCCCGAGGCATCCCGTGGCCCCGACGGTGCCGAGACCGAGCTTGTCGTCGTAACCGGCCGCGCGCATGGCGGGCATGGCAATGGTGGCGAGCAGAACCACGGAGGCACCGATGATACCGGTGGAAGCGGCCAGCACGACGCCGATGAGAATGACCGAAACGGCCATGCCACCGGGTACCACACGCAGCACCTTGTGCATCTGCTTCAACAGCCGCTCAGCGACGCCCGATTTGTCGAGCATCATTCCCATGAAGATGAACATGGAAATGGGGATGAGCGAGTAACTCGAGATGCTGTCGAAAATCCGGTTGGCCACGAAGCCGATCATCCGCAAGGATGCCATGTCGGCATCAACGGAAAAACCGTCCAGGAAGGTCCCCAGCGCAGCGAATGCGACCGCGACGCCTCCGAGGACAAAGGCGACCGGGTAGCCTGAAAACATCACCACCAGGAACACGGAACACAGCAGAAAAACGAACAGGATATCCACGGCGCGCTATCCCTTCCGCGCTGGTGACGGCAACAGCGTCAAGATGGATTTCAGCGCAACGGCAATGCCTTGAACGAACAGCAAACTGAGGCCGGCAGCCATGACGAACTTGATGATGTAGCGGGCCGGCAGGCCTGAAGGCATGGGCGAGCCTTCCTTGAGCTTCCAGCTGTATTCAAAGATCTTCCAGCTGCTGCCGGTCACGAACCAGAGGAACGGCAGCAAAAGGAAGAGGACGCCGCAAAGTTCGACGACGGCCCTGGTTCGCGGGCTCATGCGGGCGTGCAGGGCATCGACGCGCACATGGGCGTCGCGCTGGTAGGCCCACGCCAGACAGGACATGACCGCAACGGCGTTCAAATGCCACTGCAGCTCTTCGATTTCGATGGACCCGATATTGAAGACATAGCGGGCGATAACGTTGACGAGGATCGTGATCATCAACAGCGGCAGAAAGAGCGCGCCGGCTTGGCCGACGAGGCGAACCACGCGCTCAAGAAAAATGACGAGGATTTGCATGATCGCTCCAGCTGGATTGCATGGCAGGGATTATCCCTGCCATGCGACAGGTCAGCGGCGGTCCGTCCAGGCTGCGGCGGAGGCGCGGTAAGCTTCCAGGGAGTCCCAGACCCGCTTGAAGTTGGGATCTTTTTCCACCTGATCGGCGATCGTTTCGTCAAACGCTGCATGCAAGGCGTCCAGAACGTCCGGCGGGAAGGACTTGATCTCCACGCCAGCGTCCTCGAACGTGTCGACGGCATCGGCATTCAGCGTGAGCGTCGAGAGAATGGACTTCAGGTTCACCGCCTTGCAGCTTGCTTCGATCAGGTCTTGCTGGCTTTCGGACAGGCTGTTCCACTTGTCCATGTTGACGATGAGTTCGTTCATCGCGGCCGGCTGATGCCAGCCCGGCAGGTAGTAGTATTTGCCGACCTGCTGCAGACCCAGGGTGATATCGATGGCCGGCATGGACAGCTCGGTGCCATCGATGATGCCTTTTTCCATCGACGGATAAATCTCGCCGCCCGGCAGCAGGACAATGGAGGCCCCCACCTTGGCCATGGCTTCGCCTGCAAGGCCGGCAAAGCGCAGCTTCTTGCCCTTGAAATCGTCGATGTTGTTGATTTCGAAATTGTACCAGCCGCCGGCTTCGCTATCCATCAAGCCGCAGGGGATCGTCTTGACGCCCTGCTCGGCATAGATTTCTTCCCAGATCTCGCGGCCGCCGCCTTCGTAAATCCAGCCGGCATGGGTCAGCGCGTCGGGGCCGAAAGGAATGCCGCCGAAAAGCTGCACGGCCGGAAAGCGTCCGGCGACATAAAGAGGTGACGTGATGCCTGCGTCCAGTGTGCCTTGCTGAACGGCGTCGAAGATCTGAAGCGAAGGAACCAGCTTGCCCGCACTGTACACCTTCACATTCAGAGACCCGTCGGATGAGCTGTTCAACAGCTCTCCAAGATACTCCGCGTTAGCACCGCTCGCCGGCATTGTAAGCGGCCAGGCGCTTTGAATGTCGAGGCTTTCCGCACTTGCCGCCTGCGACAGGGAGACCGCGCCGATCACCGTTAGAGCCATGGCTCCGATGGAACTTTTCAAGGATGACATATTAAACACTCCGGAAGTCAGATGTGCCCGGATCCCCTCGATACCGAGCCTCTGTTTTTCTATTTGTCGGAGAGAACGGTCCGCCGCTCAGCTTGTAAGCGCGCGCACGCTTTCACCGGAGAACAGGTGAACAAAGTGCGCCCTTCTCTCCAATACCCGGTTTGGTATCGACTGATACCTCCCGCGATGCAGCATTGGTTGCGCGATATCGCATCCTGCGGCTGGATCGGCCGCAAAAAGGAGAATGCAGAGAAGACAGGAGCGGAGAGCGCATGCCAAAGCCGCGGCCGCAGGTCCTGCGTCCGTTTACATGGCACAATGACGGGATCGGCTGTCCGCAATAGCGGTTCCGCCAACCCGTCGGTGGTTTGCTGTCAGGCGGTCAGGCGCCGGGCGTCTCAGGCATCCGCTGGAGGGCGTCCACGAAATAAGGCCGAAAGCCTTCCGGATGTTCGCTCATTGGAAAATGGCCGAGTTCATCCATTATCGTCAGAGTTGCCCCGTCAATGGCATCGGCTGTCCGCCGGGCGTCTTCCGGGGTGCAGGTGAGGTCATATGCGCCGACCAGGATGTGAACCGGCGTGGCGCTGGTGTCGATCTGCGGCAGCCGGGCGATCAGGCTTTCGTCACGGGTGTAGAAGCTGAGGTCGCCCCGGAAGACCCCGGGTCCGCTCATCATGAACATCCAGAGCGTGTTCCAGCGCTCCGCATTGGGCGCGTGGGGAGAAATATTCGCCGAGACCAGGGAAGCGCCCATCTCGCCGCCATGTGCGTCCGGACGATGGAACCAGTCAATGTCATACCAGGCCGGCTGAAAGTCGCTCGCCTCAATGGCGATGAAACCGGAGAAGCGGTCAGGATGCAGAGCGGCGAGTTGCAGGGCGATGCGCCCGCCCATCGAGCAGCCTGCCAGCACCGGTCGATCAAGCTCCAGCGCGTCGACCATTGCGAGAACGGTTTCGATGTAGGCCTCTGTTGTCAGAAGATATTCTTCGGTCTCGAACCCCTCGGGCGGCAGGGACTTGCCGTGCCAGGGCATGTCGAGCGCGATCAGCCTGTTGGACGCGTTGATTTCGGGGTCGTTCATCAGGTGACGCCACTGACGGCTGTCCGCGCCAGCGGTATGCAGGCACAAAACCGGGCGCCCGCTGCCAGCTTCCTCAAAATACACCCGGTTTTTCCGGCCGCCCACCTCAATGGTGACGTAACGCCCGCATATGCTCTCGATCTTCGCGCTCATTTGTTTCTCACCTCGCGTCCGAGAGCCATGAATTCCTTGAAAAACCGGAGGTTCTTGACCAGGATCAGAATGTCCCCGTCGATGCGGGCGCGGCCCATTTTGACCAGGCCGAATATGTCGTGATATCCGGGCTCCGGAATGTCCTGCCAGAAGGCATCAAGTGCCGCGCTGTCGGTCTTCAGTGCAAAGCGCCAGGGCGTCTTGCGGCTTATTCCGGCGCGAATGGATGACACAATGCCGCGGTCGAAGTGGATGTAATATTCCTCTTCTCCCACCTGCAGGAGCACGGTTTCTGAAAACAGGCTGCCCAGCCTTCGAAGATGCGCTTTTTCGGCCAGAAGCCGAGCCATTTCCTGCAACATATCAAGCATATGAACCTTCCGGGTTCTCATCCAGTCAGACGCCAGCTTGATCCGCTTGAACGGCTGGATTCAAGGTCGCTGAAAGTATCGGCCGATACTTGGAGATAATGGCAATGTGGGGCAAAAGTATCGAGCGATACTAAACCGCGTCTTGGACTATGCTCCCGCTTGCGGAAACATTGGTTCCCATACCGGCGGATAATGGGAAGAAACACCGCCGTCGTTTGAAGGTTCAAGAGGAGGAACCAATGCGGAATGTCACCATCGAAAACGTCACCGATCTCGTGATCGGCTCACTTGGCGAGAACGGCGAGATCACAGACAGGAATCGTCAGATCCTGTCAGCACTGGTTCGTCACCTCCACGACTTCTGCAAGGAGGTCAATCTGCAGCACCACGAGTTCCTGGGGGCGTGTGATTTCCTGGCGCGTGCTGGTCACGTGTGTGATGACAAGAGGCAGGAATTCATCCTTCTGGGCGATATCCTGGGCGTTGAAGTTCTGGTCGACATGCTCACCAACCGTGTCGGGGGAGCCGAGAGCGAGTCCACAATTCTCGGCCCGTTTTACCGCGAAAATCCGCCGGTTCTGCCGAAGGGTGCGTCCACGGTTCAGAAGCATTTCGACGATGAGGAATCTGTCTATTTCGAAGGCCATGTTCGCGACGCGGATGGCAGCCCGATTTCCGGAGTGATCATCGACGTTTGGGAAGACGCGCCGAACGGCCTTTATGAAAACCATGATCCGGACCAGCCGGACTACAATCTGCGTGGACGGTTCATAACCGACGACAACGGACACTATGCCTTCCGTGCCGTTCGCCCTGTGCCTTATCCGATCCCGGACAATGAAACCGCCGGCGAATTGCTGCGCGCGATGGGTCATCACCCGAACCGTCCGGGTCATATGCACTTTATCCTGTCCAGGGAGGGGTTCCGTCCGCTGGTCAGTCAGGTCTTCGACGGCAGCAGCGCGTGGCTCGACGATGACAGCGTCTTCGCTGTCAAGCAAAGCCTGGTCGCTGAATTCAAACCGGCTGGCGATGATTTGGATACGGACTTGCACGTGGAATTCGACTTCACCCTGAAACGGGAAGCCGTCGCGATGGCCGCGGAATAACAACAGCAGCCCAACTTTGGCCCCGGCTTTGCCGGGGCTTTTCTTTTGTCGAGGGATGTGTCCATGTAGGTGGATGAACCGATGGAGAAAAGCTTGAATATCAAGCAAATGAGCTATTTCATCGCCGTCGCTGAAGAACTTCATTTTGGCCGGGCAGCCGAACGGCTGAATGTCGCCCAGCCTCCCTTGAGCCGTCAGATCAAGCAGATTGAGGAAGAACTTGGCGCCCTGCTTTTCAACCGGGGGCGCAACGCGGTCACGCTCACCCAGGCGGGGGAACGGCTCTATGTCCGGCTGCAGAAGATCCTTGCCGATCTGGAGGACACCAAGCTGGAAATCAAGCGCCTTGGCCAGGGCGCAGAAGGGCGTCTTCGGATAGGCTTCGTCGGATCCTCGACCTATGGCGTGTTGCCTACCATCATCAAGTCGTTCAGAGCGAATTTTCCGCAGGTCAACCTGAGCCTGCTGCCCATGAACAATGCCCAATTGCATCGGGCGTTGATCCGGCGCGAAATCGATATTGCGTTCGCCCGTCCGGCGCTGAACGATCTCGAATTCACGACGCGCCATCTCAGCAAGGAAGACATTGTGGCAGCCGTGCCGGACACGCTGGAAACAGCTTCGAACGGCGTGGTCTCGGGTGAGGAGGTCGCCGCGAATAACACCATTTTGTATCCCGAGTATCCACGGCCGAGCTTTGCCGATTTCATCATCGACAATTTCGAACGCCAGGGCATTCAGCTCACCAAGCGCGTCTTCACCATGGATCTGCAGACCGCGCTCAGTCTCGTTGCCATCGGCGAGGGCATTTGCATCGTGCCGGCGACGGTTGCCAGCACACGGCGGGTCGGTATCAAGTTCATGAAGATAGGGCTGAAACTGGAGCAGACGGCCTTGTCTCTGAACCATCGGCTGGATGAGCGTGGTGTGCAGGTCAACAAATTTGTCACCATCGCCCAACAGGTTGCGAGAAAGACCATCTAGGGTTTGGCCCCCTGAATGAAAGGGTTTCACCGCGTGTCGTCAGCATGCCTGACCGGGCATAAAGCCCGCTTCACTCACCCGTCCTAACGCCATTTCATCTTTATTTATGGGGCCACATCCCAGCGCCGTTCGGCCCTGAAAACCGGGTCGCAAGCGTCGGAGACCCGGCCCCCTTCCAGTCGCTTTCCAGCAAACCTCTCGAGTCCAATTCAGGATCACGACACTTTCGCGACCGTTCGTACCTTGCTGACGGCAGAATCGCGACGGTAGAAGTTGACCTTGTCCATATCCAGATCGACGCCGTTGCCGTCTCCTTGTGGGACATGCACGTGAAAGTCGCCGAACCGGATCGGTTGTTGCAGGATCTCATCGGTGAAGAGAAGCGGACCGAAGAATTCACAGCCCCAGTCCAACCGGTCTGCGCAGGCGAACACATGCAGCGCCGCGGCTGTTCCCAGACCGCTCTCCAGCATGGTGCCGCCATAGACGCCGATACCGGAAGCGTTGGCCAGCGCGCAGACCTCCTGGGCTCGCTTCAGGCCGCCCGACTGCATTATCTTGACGGCAAAGACATCGGCTGCGCGGGCACTTGCAACCTTCTGCGCAGTCACAGGGCCACTCAGGGCCTCGTCGGCCATGATTGCGACGCGGTATCCAGCCGTCAGCTCGGCCATGGCCGCGATGTCCGTTGCGGCCACCGGCTGTTCGATCAGGTCGATACCGATTTCATCAAGACCGGCCACGCCCCACCGTGCTTCGGTCAGAGACCAGGCCTGATTGACATCCACCCGGATGCTAGCCTGATCGCCGAGCGCGGCCTTGATCGCCGCCACATGCTCGATGTCGTGGCGAACTGGCCGTTTGCCAATCTTGAGCTTGAAGATGTTGTGACGGCGCGAGGCAATCATCTCCTTGGCTTCTTCGATGTCCGTTTCCGCCGTGCCGCTGGCAAGTGTCCAGGCGACGGGCATGGAGGTTCGAAGCGCGCCGCCGAACAAGGCGCTCAGCGACATGTTTCGCCGGCGTGCGAAGCCGTCCCAAAGCGCCATCTCGACTGCCGCCCGGGCAATGGGATTGCCGCGAACGGATCGTTCGATCATTGCAATCAGCGCGTTGGGGTTGTCCCCGTCGGCTTTCAGGATCAGCGGGGCAATGTAATCCTGGATCGCGGAACAGATGCTTTCCGGGCTTTCGCTGCAGTAGCTCAACCCACCAATCGTGGTGCCTTCTCCTGTGCCGATGGAACCATCGGAAAAGCGGATCTGGACGATCACAAACGATTGCTTCCGCATGGTTGTCATCGCAAGGACATGACCGCGAATGGTCGGCACGTCGAGAATGATGACTTCAATCGTGTCGATATGGGGCAAGTGTTTCCTCCGGGAGTGTTTCCCGGAGATTGACCGAATTAGACCGTTCGATCCATCACCGCCGTGGTCTTGGGTAATACTCAGATGATGCAAAACGTGAATGTTGAAGAATTGGCCGTTTGTTCAAAAATAGGCTGCCTGCCCTTCAAGGGTGAGGCTGCCCATAAAGGCGGCATCGCGCAGCATAGAGTTGACACCGGTGCGCGGAAGCGTCGGGCACCGGTGTCTGCAGTTTGAAAGCAAGCGACAGGCTTTATGAGTAGGCAACGCAGACCGACTTGGTCTCCAGGTAGTTGTCGAGCGCACCAGAGCCATGTTCGCGGCCGAGTCCCGACTGCTTGAAACCGCCAAAGGGCATGTTCTGATCCGGAATATTGTGGCTGTTGACCCAGACAGTTCCCGACTTGATGCGCGGTACGAGGTTCATCACCCGGTTGATGTCACGGGTCCAGACGGAGGCACCCAGCCCGAAGCGGGTATCGTTGGCCATTGCCACGGCTTCGTCTTCGCTGTCGAAGGGCGTGATGGTGGCGACCGGACCGAAGACTTCGTCCTGCATCAGGCTGGAGCCGCTGCGCGCATCTGTAAACAATTGCGGGGCCACGAAATAGCCGCCGCCGTTCGGAACGGACAGATCCAGAAGCGGCGTCGCTCCATCTGCGATGCCTTTCTTGACGGCCGAGGTGACATGCTTGTGATGCTTGGCGGAAACCACCGGGTTGATGTGATGCGCAGGGTCAAGACCAGGGCCGATGGACAGGCTTGAGACGATGCCCTTCAGGGTCGCAAGCGCTTCCTCGTAGATACCCTTCTGGATGTAGAGGCGCGTGCCCGCACAGCAGGTCTGGCCTGTGTTCAGAAAGACGCCGATGCCGGTTGCGGGGCCGAGCAGGGACAAGTCCATGTCATCGAAGAATACCATCGGGGCCTTGCCGCCCAACTCCAGCGTGACCGATTTGACGTCCTGCATCGCCTGAATGCCGATCAGCTTGCCGGTTTCCGTGGAGCCTGTGAAGGTGATCTTGTTGACGCCCGGATGTTTGACCAGGGCCGCTCCGGTGCCACCATCGCCGGTCACGACGTTGACGACACCGTCCGGGAAACCGGCCTCGCGCACCAGTTCAGCCAGGCGCATCGAGGTCAGCGGGGTTTCTTCGGCCGGCTTCAGCACAACCGTGCAACCGGCGGCAAGTGCAGGGGCAATCTTCCACACCGCCATGTTGAGCGGGAAGTTCCACGGGGTGATGGCGGCGACGACGCCGACAGGTTCCTTGCGGGTGAAGGCGGTGTATTTGGTTCCCGGCGGTATGGCGATGGACACGTCGAGGGTTTCGCCACGGATCTTGGTGGCCCACCCGGCCATGTATCGCAGATATTCAGCGGAGGACAGCACCTCGATCAGGCGCGACATCATGATCGACTTGCCATTTTCGAGCGTTTCAAGCTGGGCCAGTTCCTCGCCGTTTTCCTCGATCAAATCGGCCAGTTTGAGCATCAGCCGCGTGCGTTCAGCCGCCGGCATTCCGCTCCAGGCGCCGTCAAGGGCAGCGCGTGCGGCCTTGACCGCGTCATCAACATCCGCCTTGCCAGCAGAGGGAACGTTGGCGAGAACGGATCCGTCCGCCGGATTGTGAACGTCGAACGTCTCACCGCTTCCCGAAACGCTCTTGCCGCCGATGAGCATCTGCGGCTTCCGCAGAAAGCTGGTGACATCCGTGCTGATGCCGGATGGGGCCTGGTCTGGTGCGCCAATACGCATGAATGATCCTCCTTCAGGTCGTCTGCTTCACTGCGCAAGCGCAGTGGTTTCCTTGTTGTGTTTTTTCTGGAGCCGTTCGCGGATGCTGTTAAGCACGCTGACCACGACGATAAGAACGATGGCCGCTGCCAGAAGGCCTGAAATCGGCCGGTTGACGAAGTCCAGCGGACCGTTGATCTGGGCCATGGAAGCCCTGAGCTTCACTTCCATGATGCCGCCGAGCACCATGCCGAGGATGATCGGCACGATGGGAAGGTTGAGCCGCTTCAAAATCAGCCCGAAGACACCGAAGCCGGCAGCGATCAGGCAGTCGATCGATGAGTTCCTGAGCGAATAGACACCGACGAAACTCAGGATCAGGATGCCCATGCCAAGGAACCGTGTCGGCACCTTGATCAACCGGATCAGAAGATTGGAAGACCCGAGCATGAAGATGATCACGATCACATTGAGTAGCAGCAAGGCGATATACAGGGCGTAGACGAAGTGAAGCTGACCCTGAAACAGGGCAGGGCCCGGCACCACGTTGTGGACGTAGAAGACCGACAACATCATGGCCGTCAGCGCCTCGCCCGGAATGCCGAGGGCCAGGAGGGGAATGAGGGCCGCGGCCGGAACCGCGTTGTTTGCACTTTCGGAAGCGACCAGTCCTTCCGGACTGCCTTTGCCGAAAAGCTCCGGAGCTTTGGAGGTGCGCCGCGCCGCTGTGTAGCTGAAGAATTGCGCGGTGAACTCGCCGACACCGGGGATCATGCCCATAAGCACGCCGAAGCCGCCGCCTGTGGCTGCAATCCGCTTGTAGCGGAAGACTTCGCGGATGGCTGAGCTCATCTTGCCCTTGACCCCATCCATCTTCGGAGACGCGTTCGGCTCGACCATCAGCAGGAAAGCCTGACTGATTGCGAACAGACCAAGGACCACAACGATCAGATCGAGCCCGGAGGTCAGCCAGGTCAATCCGAAGGTGAAGCGCATGGTGAAATTCACCGGTTCCATGCCGACCGAATTCAGCAAGATCCCGAGACCGGCGAGCATCCCGGCCGCTGCGATCTGGCCCTTGTGCGCCACAATCACGAGAGTGATGCCGAGCAGTGCAGCGAGAAAGATTTCCCGGGAGCCGAACATTGGGGCGATTTTCGCCAGAACCGGCGAGAGCAGGATGAGCAGCACGATCGAAAGGATGGCGCCGAAGAAGGAGGCGCCATAGGCCAGCCCGAGCGCGCGCAGAGCCTCGCCGCGCTGGGTCATCGGGTAACCGTCGTAGGTCGTGAGCGCGTTGACCGCTGTCCCCGGGGTGTTGATCAGGATGGCTGGCAGGGAGCCGCCATACATGGAAGACCCGTAGATGCCGAGCAGCAGGGTCAATCCGACCAGCGGATCGAGCGAGAAAGTCGCCGGCAGCAGGACGGCGATGGCGACCGCCGGTCCGACCCCCGGAATTGCGCCTATTATGACGCCGCCGATGGACCCCAGGAGCAAGGCGGCAATAACCTGCCAGGACAGGACAAGATCGAGCGCTTGAAGCAGAACATGCATCGGAAGCGTCCTTTAGAAATTCACCATGAAGGTGCTGCGTAGGGAAGGCGGCAGATACTGATAGATTGCGCCGCCGGGCAGCTTGACGCCGAGACCGGTCTTGAAGACCAGGACAACGGCGACGGCAAAGACAGCCGCAAGACCGAGTTCCTGCCAGGATCTGAAGCCCAGCCGAGCCGAAAGCGCGACAGCGAAGGCCACGGTTCCCGGCAGATACCCGAGATAGGGCACGGCGAAGACGTAGACGACAAACCAGGCGACATATTCCAGCGAGCGACCCCACAGAAGGACCTCTTTCAGCCTGCCGGGCAGACGCGGAGCATTCAGCGTGGTTATCAGATGGAACCCGCCGAACAGCAGCATCATGCCGACGCCGATCAGGGGCCAGAAACCCGGTTCGGAGACAAACTCCTTGTTACCGAGAAACTTGGCCTGGCTCGGAAGAGCGGCGGCGGCAAGAGCCGCAAGCACCAGAAAGGCAACAGCGAAAACCAGATCGCCCGGACGCCGCTCGCGACGAAACATCGCGAGAAAGGAAAGAATACGTATCATGAAGTGACCACCCTGTTCGGGGCCGAGGGACTGACCCTGGCCCGAGAGGCTTATTCGCCCAGGATTTCGGAAATGCGGGCCAGAGTGGCCTCGTCCTTCTTGATCTGCGCGTTCGAGGCTTCCGCGTCGAGCCAGTAGATCTCGGCGCCGGTTTCCTCGGCCACCTTCTTGGCTTCGTCGGAATTGATCACTTCAATGGCGGCCTCCGCAATCGCGGTGCGGGCTTGGGCCGGTGTATCCTTGTGAACGAACAGGCCGTTCCAGGTGGAAAGGGCCAGGTCTGGATAGATTTCACCCGCTGTCGGGACATCCGGCAGGATCGGGATACGCTGGTTGGTGACGCTCATCAGAACGTTGAGGTCATCCAGGCACGGGCGGATCAATTGCAACGTGGTGTTGATCACGTCGACGTCGCCGGAGGCCAGGGTATTGCAGTCCAGGGCGTCGAAGGCTGCATCCGTGGAATAGGAGAAGTCCAGGGCTTTCGCGATGGCCTTGGTGTGGCGTGCCGGGGTCGTCGCATCGCCGAAATGTCCCAGCGTTACGTTGTGGTCCTTGGCGTAGGCGGCAAGCTCTTCCATCGTGGCGTAAGGCGCATCCCCCTTGGCAGCAAGCACGAAGGGATAGCTGAGGAAAATCCCGACCGGATCGAACGGATTGCCCTCAAGCGGCGGGATGCCGATATGCGGGCCAACGAGCGGCACGTCGATGACGAAGGAGCCGACTGTGTAGCCGTCCGCGGGCGCGAGTGCGACGGACACGGCTCCGGGGAAGGGACCACCGCCGCCGCCGGGTTTGTTCACGACAGCCGCCGCTACGCCGTAGTCTTCCTGGAATTTGTCGGCGATCATCCGCGTCAGCACGTCTTCAAGATCCCCCGGGGGAAAGGGGATCACGAATTCAACCGGCTTTTCGGGGTATTCGGCGGCGGCTGAAAGGGGGAAGGCAGTTATGGCAGCTGCCAAACATGTTTTCGCTAGAGTGTTCATTGTGGTGTTCCATCTGGTAGGTTTCTTTATTGCGTGATTTTTCACGTTATAGTTATAGTTCTACGTTGAAATACGGATGGGATCAATGGCCGCTCGCGCTTGTTTTTTTGGCATTTGGCGAGCGATTGATCAGGCTTCCGTAGAGTTTTCCGGCGGAAGGACGAAGTCGTAGGCAGCCTTCCACTTCGGGCTTCCGTCAGTCGCGTCCAGTTCCTGAAACCGCGTGATCAGCGGGGCTTTCACGGCGAAAACCGCATCGCTCTCGAGATATGGATCGCCCGCCACGAATGTATGAGTGATCAGCCGCTGGTAGCCTGGTGCGGTGATCAGGAAGTGCATGTGCGCCGGACGGTAGGGATGGCGGCCCAAATGCCCGAGCATTTGTCCCACCGGCCCGTTGTCGGGAATGGGGTAGGACACAGGTTTGATGCCGGTGAACCAGTAGCGTCCGTCAGGACCAGTTCTGAAAATGCCACGGTTGTTGTGTTGCGGCTGAATGTCAGGTTGCTGGACGTCATAAAATCCGTCCGCGTTGTCTGACCAGACATCGACGCAGGCCCCCTCGATAGGCTTGCCGTCGAGATCCAGAACGCGGCCCTCGAACAGGCACGGCTCGCCTTTGCCATCGAGCGAAATCGATGCGCCCATCTCGCGTTCGGGCACACCATCGACATGGAATGGGCCGAAGACGGTGGAGGGGGTGGACCCGGCAGGTTTCCGGTTGTTGACGGCATCGACCAGCATGGAGACACCAAGCACGTCGGATAGCAGAATGAATTCCTGCCGTGTGTCGGAGCACATGTGACCCGTTTGCGTCAGAAACGCGATGGCGGTTTCCCATTCCTTCTCCGTCAACCGCACGTCCTTGACGAAATCATGCAAATGCCGAACGAGCGACTCCATCACCTGCTGCAGACGCTCAGGCGTTTTTGGGGACATCCGTGCGTTGACAGTCTCTTGCGATCCGTCTTCCGACAGGTACGTCATATTCCCCTCCTCAGTTTGCCCGTCTTGCTTAAGCAGGATCTCCCGACCAGGCACGGTTGAGCGTGCTCCGTATGGCCTTTGCTTCAAGCGGTCTCGGGTTTGGGTATCTGGCCTTCAGGGCCAATTCGGTCGCAGTGTCGATGCCGTCTTCAGGCATGCCGATCTCAGCCAGGCTTTGCGGAGCACCGAGCCGTTTTGCGAAGTCCTGCAAACCCCGTGCGGGATCGGTGCCGAGCACCGGCCGCAGCCGTTCGATGACCGCCGGAATAGCCGGCGCGTTGTAGGCAAGGGCGTGGGGCAGAACGACCGTGTGGGTTTCCGCATGGGGCAGAGCGAAGCTGCCGCCCAGCACGTGGCACAGCTTGTGATGCAGGGCCATGCCGACGCTGCCCAGACAAATACCGCAGAGCCAGGCACCATAAAGAGCATTCTCGCGTCCGGTGGCGGATGTCTGGTCCTCAGCGATGTCGGGCAGGGCCTTGACCAGGGCTGCTATGCCTTCCAGCGCCAGCGTATCGACCACCGGATTGCCGTTGACCGCGTAAAGCGCCTCGATGCCGTGTGCTATGGCGTTGATGCCACTGATAACAGAGGTCGCAACCGGCAGCCCATGGGTCAACTCGACGTCATAGATCACGGTGCCGGGCAATATCTCCGGACCGGAGCGTGTTGTCTTGATGCCGTCCTTGGTTTCGCCAAGGATGGGCGTCATTTCCGAACCCGAATAGGTTGTCGGCAGCACGATCTGAGGCAGGCCGGAGCGGGCCGCCAAGGCTTTTCCGAGGCCGATCGTCGAGCCGCCGCCAATGGCAAGGATGCCATCGGCCTCTTGAGTTTCCAGAACCTTCAGCGCCTTGTCGGTCACCTCGACCGGCGTATGCATGGCCGCGCCGTTGAACACACCGGCAATCCGGGAGGCGGCGGACAAGCAGACCTCGTCGGCAAGCGCGCCGCGTCCGGGTGTGGTCAGAACCAGGACCCGCGACAGATTGGCGTGCGCCAGTTCCTCATCCAGTGTTTTGCGCGTGCCACTGCCGAACAGCACCCGGGACTGTATCGGCCCGAACTGAAAGGTCTCTCTTCGGATTGCGCCGGGGTAGGTCAATTTTCTTTCTCGAAACGGCTGCAGGCAACCGTCAGGGACCGCACGATCGTATCGATCTCGGTTTCGCTGATCACCAGCGGCGGCGACAGGATGATGACATTGCCGGCCGGGCGTACGATGGCCCCTTCCTCACGGGCATAGGCGGAGATGCGTTCGACAATGCCGTTGCCCGGGTCCATCGGAGTTCTCTTCGCCTTGTCGGACACGAAATCGATACCGACCATCAGACCCTTGCCACGCACTTCGCCGACGATAGAGCAGGTCTCGGCCAGTGGCTTGAGACCCTCAAGCAGACGTGCCCCCATCTTCGCCGCATTGCCGGGCAGGTCTTCCTGTTCGACGATTTTCAGGCAGGCGAGGGCGGCGGCGCAGCCTACCGGATGACCGGTCGAGGTGTAGCCGTGCATGATGATGCCCTGCGGGCTGAATTCCTTGTACCAGGCACTGGCAACACGCTTGTTCAGGGCGGTCGCGCCTAGGGGGACATAGCCGGAGGAAATGCCCTTTGCCAGGCACATGATGTCCGGCTTCACGCCCCAGCCACGTGCGCCGAACATGGCCCCCGAGCGGCCGAAGCCGGTCACAACCTCATCGGAGATCAGCAGCACGCCGTAGCGGTCGCAGACTTCGCGCAGTTTTTTCCAGAAACCGTCTGGCGGAACAATGACGCCGCCGGCGCCCTGAACCGGTTCGGCAATGAAAGCCGCGACCGTGTGGGGCCCCTGGAATTCGATCAGCCGCTCGATCTGGGTGATGACGGCATCTGTCAATTCAGTCGGATCTTCCGAATAAGGGTTGCGGTAGGACCAGGGACTGTCGACCTGGAAGCATCCTGGCAACAATGGTTCGTAGGCGCTGCGATAGTAGGAGGCACCATTGACTGAAAGACCGCCGAAGTGGACGCCGTGATAGCCCTGCTTCAGGGAAATGAATTTGGTGCGCAGGGGCTCGCCCACGAGCTGCCAATACTGCCGTGCCAGCTTCAGGGCCGTTTCGACCGCGTCCGATCCGTTGGCGGAAAACAGGACCTTGTCGACGTCTTCCTCTGCCGCCATGGCGCAAACCTTGGTCGACAGTTCGATGGAGGGTGGTGTCGCGGTACCCGCGAAGGACGAATAATAGCTGATCCGGTCCATCTGTGCGGTGATGGCGTCTTTCACTTCCTTGCGGTTATGGCCGACGTTGACGTTCCAAAGGCCACCAAGACCGTCCACCAGACGATTGCCGTCGATGTCCGTTACGTAACAGCCATCGGCCTCCACGATAACCTGGGGCGGATGTTCCGCGCTGGTCAGCGGATGGATCATCGGATGAAACTGATGACGAGCGTTTTTCTCCCGAAGGAAGTTTTCGTTTTCGAACATTTGTAGAACCCCGGATTGAGACGTGTCTCATGTGCTGGAAGAGGTCGGGTCTTTGCGCCCGGCTTCGAAAAACAATGAAGACTGAAAATGGGTATCACCATTGATTGTTACGCCATTTATCCGATAATTTGCGCCAAACAGGGGGAGAGTGAATGCCTTCGCGCACATCAGGCGGCGAAACTCCGCAGTTTTCAGCGATACGGGCGTCCTTGCTGACAGCCCTGATCGACCGGCTTGAAGCCAGCAATGAGAGCGCCCAGCCGATCCTCAATCGCATCGGTCTCAGTCCTGCGCAGCTCTCCGATCCCTACGGCTTCATTCCCATGCCTCAGTTCGTCGCGTTTCTCGAGGGGGCCAGTGCTTCGGTGAAGGACCCCGTTCTGGGCGCGCGCATCGGCGCCGGTCTGAAGGCCGGTGACATGGGACCGCTGGGGATCGTTCTGTCATTGTCGGAGAGTATTCAGGCCGGAATTTCCCGCCTCGTGCGCTATACCAATGCCTTGCAAAGCGGCACTCAAACCCAATGGATCCAGGTCGACGATCAATGGGTGTTCAGCTACCGGCTCACCGACAGCCGGATTTGGCCGCGGAGGCAGGATGCGGAATTCTCCCTGGCGTCTCTGGTGCAGGTGGTCCGCGACAATTTCAGTCGGGGATGGTCACCGCAGGAAGTTCACTTTGAGCATTCGGAACCGGAAGATACGGGGTTTCTTGTAAAGTTCTTCCATTGTCCGGTGCTGTTTCGCCAGCCAATCAATCGGCTATTCGCGAGGCAGGGCGATTGCAGCGCGGTCGTGCGGACGGAAGATCCGCACTTGCTTGCGACCTTGGAACGCCATGTTTCGGATCTCGTTTCGCCGGGCAAGGAAGCCGACAGTCTTGAGCAGGCGGTGAGGGAAATCATCGAAGTCAATCTCGGCCTGGCGCCCGTATCGGTGGAACGGATTGCCCAGGCCTTCGGATATTCGCCAAGAACATTGCAGCGCAAACTTGCCCTCGAAGGCACGACCTTCAGATTTCTTGTCGAAACGATACGTCGGCAAAAAGCGGAGAAAATGCTGGCCTTGCCCGGAGCCAGGGTCAACCAGGTGGCAATGGCACTCGGTTACGGGGATGCCACCGCCTTCTGGCGGGCATATCGAGACTGGAACGGAATGCCGCCCTCGGAGGGGATGCCGCCGACCGGCATCTGAATGGACGCCTTCGTGTGTCCGGCCCAAAGCCCGGACTTCGGATTGTTGCCTAAGACCAAAAGGTGTCTTGAAATAAATACGGGAGTCACCGCATTCACAACGGGATAGAAATCATATATCCGCAGGTTGCGATGAACAGACAGGCATAAAATGACAAAAAGTCGATACGACAGCCCTGCACACGTTAAGGAAAACTGGCCCTTTTACTGGATCAGCCAGATCAATGCGGCTTACTCCGACGCCCTGGAGCGCAGAATTAAGTTGCATGGCATCGATATTCCACGCTGGCGGGCCATGATGAGCCTCTATGAAGACAAATATCTGTCTGTCTCGGAGATTGCTCAGTTTTCCGCTCAAAAGCTGAATACCACGACAAAAGTCATTCAACGGATGCTCAACGACGGCCTTGTCACAACGCGCATCAGCCCGCAAGACGGTCGGGTTACGGAAGTCTGCCTGACCGAAAAAGGCGACAATCTGCGCAAGGAAGCCTTTGTTGAAGCCCGCTACGTCTTTGACAACTCGTTTTCTGAATTGACCCAGGAAGAAATCGACATTCTCAACAGCACGCTGTCGGGTGTGCTGAAAAAATTGCGCAAGCTGTAAAGCGTCTCAAGCCAGCGGTTACGACTGTCCCCACTGGCTTTGCCGGCCACCATGACTGTGCCCGTCAGATCGTGATGCCGTAAAGCGCCTCGGCTGCGCTGGCATCGTCGTAGTCTTCACCGAGCGCCAGCAGTCCTTCGTAGACGGCGTAATTCTCGTGCCTGGTGTGCGGCCAGTCGCTGCCCCAGACGAAGCGGCCGTCACCCAGCAAATCCCGTAGGCGCGCGATGTGGTCGCGAGGATCCGGGATGCCGCGATAAGGTGCACTCAGCTTGACGAAAAAGGACGAACGATCAGAGAGCGCCGCCAGCGCATCGATCCAGGGTTCGTTCTGTGCGTCCAGTGAAACCGGTAGGCCGATATGATCGATAACGACAGGCAGCCCCAAACGCGACAACGGCTGAAGCCAGTCTGCGAGCCGCGGGCTCTCAAGCTGAATCTCGACATGCATCCCGAGGTCGCGCAACCGGCCGGCGAAGTGGTGCAGACTTTCCGACTCCAGATCCGGAAGCGGGGTGTCCCCGACGAGGTTCCAGCGCAGACCACGCACCCCGCCGCGGCAAAGCTCCTCCAGTTCCTGTTCCGGCACATCAAGGTCGGTCACCGCAACCCCCGCGAAACGGTGCTTGTCCAGGTCCGCAAGTGCGCAGAGAAGCTGGCTGTTGTCTGTGCCGAGAAAACTGACCTGAACGATCACGCCTCCCGTCAGGGCGTTTGAGGTGATTTTCGAAAGCCACTGGGTGAGCGGGGCGGGATGCTCCGGAAGATACCGAACGGGACCCGTGGGCACGACTTGTTCATAGACATGTGCGTGGCAATCGAACCTGAACATTCCGTCTCCTTAAATGAAAGTTATATATAGAACTGGTTGACTAGATGGGTCAAATGCTGTTTCGTGTGCCGCGAGGAGGACGAGCGTATGGTCGAAACTGCGTCGACGATCGATACCAGATTGCCCGCTTATCTGCGGCTACGGGATGACCTTGCCGCGCGCATTGCCGCTGGTGAATGGCGCACTGATGAAGCGCTTCCCTCCGATAACCGCCTCGCGCGTGACGGCGGCCTTTCCGTCGGTACGGTCCGCAAGGCCGTTCAGATGCTGGTGGATGAAGGCCTTCTCGAACGGCGTCAGGGGTCAGGCACCTATCTTCGCAAACCGGCCTTCAATGCAACCTTGTTCCGTTTTTTCCAGATGCGTGACGCTGGAAGCGGCCAGAGTATTCCCACAAGCCGGCTGCTCTCACGCTCGCGCGTCAAGGCACCAGACTCTGTTGCAAAGGTGCTGGGCACGGATGACGTCATCCGGATCGAGCGCCTGCGCGATTTCGCCGACAAGCCGTTCCTGTCCGAAGACATTTACATACCGGCCAATCTGTTCGCTGGTTTTGAAATGATCCCGGACAATGAAGTAGGCCCACTTCTCTACCCGGTTTATCTCGACCGTTTCGATGTCTTCGTCGCATCGGCCGATGATGAGGTCAGTTTTGGAACTGCGGACGAAATCACAGCTGCCCGCCTTGAAATAAAGCCAGGTGAAGCGGTCGCGGTGATCGAACGCACCGCCTATTCCATCAAGGGTATTCCGATCGAATGGCGTATCGCTCGTGGCCCCGCAAACCGGTTCCGCTATCGCAGCCGCATCGGTTGAGCGAACACACAACAAGGAGGACTCACGTTGAAAAAACTGCTACTTGGCATTGCCTTGCTGCCGCTTGTCGCTGCGCCGGCACTGGCGGAATACCCCGAGCGCGCTATCGAGGTGACCGTGCCCGCGCCAGCTGGCGGCGGCACCGATACCAGTGCCCGTAAACTGGCGATCCTGCTTGAAAAGGAGCTCGCTGCCTCGATGGCGATCCTGAACGTCGCCGGCGGTGGCGGTTCGGTTGGCGTGACCCAGTTCATGCAGGCGCAACCCGATGGCTATTCCCTGCTCGCAACCTGGAACAGCCCGATTACCACGGTGCCGCAGGTTCAGAAGACCGCCTATGGTCTCGACAGTTTCACGCCAATCGCTTCCACGTCTGAAACTGCGTACACGATGTGCGTCAAACCGGACTTTCCGGCAGAAGACGGGGCTCAGTTCCTGGACGAACTTGCAGCCAATCCGAACAAATACACCTACGGAAACGACGGTATCGGCGGCACCATGCAACTTGCTGCCGAACGTATCTTTCAGCAGCGTGACATCAAGGCAGTGGCCATTCCCTTCGGCGGAGCGGGCGAGACGCTGCAGAACTTCCTCGGCGGTCATATCGACATCTATGGCGGATCCATCTCGCCGGTCCTTCCTTACGTGGAATCGGGCGAGGCGAAATGCCTGATCGTTACATCGGCGTCCACGGTTGACGCTCTTCCGCAAGCGGCCGGTCTCGAAAGCCTCGACCTCGCGGCCCAGGAAACCTTGCTGTGGCGCATGTTCCTTGCTCCGGCAGGGCTAGACCAGGCCATTGCCGACCGGCTCGTCGCCGCACTGGAAAAAACCGTCAACGACCCGGAATATGTCGAGTTCCTAGCGACCAAGGGCGAAATCCCGCATGTCGTTACCGGAGAAGCGCTCTCAGCACGGCTGCAGTCCGAATTCGACGGTCTGGCAGAAGCTGCCAAAAACCTCGGTCTCTCTCAGTGACCGAGCAGCGGCAAGACATACTGCTCGGCGTCGTTTTCGCAGTGATAGGGGTGGCAGCGGCTATAAAAGCCGCCGCTTATTCCGGTGCCTCCGGCGGATATCCGATGGTGCTGGGGGTGATCCTGGCCGGGCTTGGCGGTCTCGTTTCTTTGAAGGCGCTCAAGCGAAAGCGGCTCGACGAGCGGCCGCTTACCCAGCACACGCCTCGCATGCTGCTGACACTCGTGTGCGCTGCGCTCTACCTTGCACTCGTCCCCGCTCTCGGCTTCTACACCACATCCGCGCTGCTCGTGATCGCCTTGCCCGTTGTGCTTGGCTTCCGGCAGCCAATCTATCTCGGCTTGGTCACGGTGGTCTTCATCGGCATCGTCTGGTCGGTCTTCTCGCTATTGCTCGAAAAACCGCTGCCCACTGAAATCTGGAAGCGGTTTTAGGTCTGGCCCCTCATGGAAACGATCACCTCCATATTATCCAGCGTTTTGGCAACAGGGCCAATCCTGGCCATGATCGGCTCCTCCATTCTCGGTGTCTTCATCGGCGCGCTGCCGGGACTGAATCCCGTCATGGCAATTGCCTTGCTGCTGCCGCTTACCTATTCCATGGATCCGCTGGTCGCCCTTGCGATGGTCGCCGGCATCTATAACGGCTCGATGTACGGTGGCGCCATCCCCGCGATCCTTCTGCGTATTCCAGGCACACCGGCAGCAATCGCGACCACCTTTGACGGCTACCCGATGGCGCAGAAGGGGCAGGCCGCACGCGCGCTGAAGATTGCCTGCTGGTCCTCTGCACTCGGCGGTACGGCGTCGGCTTTGGCGCTGATCACTGTCGGTCCTCTGCTCGCCCGGGCAACGCTCGCCTTCGGACCGGCTGAATATTTCTGGATTGCCGTCTTCGGCATGGCCTCTGTCGGGGTTCTGGTTGGTAACGACGCGGTAAAAGGCCTGATGGCCGCGGTCTTCGGACTGCTGCTCGGCACGGTCGGCCTCGACCAGCTCTCTGGCGCACCACGTTACACCTTCGACCAGACCTGGCTGCTGAGCGGCCTGGACCTGATCGTGATCCTCGTCGGCCTTTACGCACTGCCGCCTGTTCTTTCGCTCGCAGAAAGGGCGGATCTGGACGGACTGTCGGCCAGCGACCTCAAGCTCGACAACGTTCGGGTTCCCTGGAGCGAGGTCAAAACGCTGATCCCGACCTGGATCCGCTCCTCGCTGATCGGCATCAGCGTGGGCATTCTGCCGGGCGCGGGCGGCAACGTCGCGGCTTTTCTCAGCTACAACGCGGCAAAGAACGCCAGCGACGACCCGAAGAGCTTCGGCAAGGGTAATCCGAGAGGCGTCGCGGCCGCCGAATGCGGCAACAATGCCGATAACGCGGCGTCGATGATCCCGGCACTCGCGCTCGGCATTCCGGGCAACGTCATTGCCGCTCTGGTGCTGGGGGCCCTTCTGATCCACGGCCTCCAGCCAGGACCCCAGCTGTTCCACCAGAACCCTCAACTGGTCGGCGGGTTCATGGTCGAAATGCTGCTGACGTCGCTGATCATCCTCATTGTCGGCGGCGCGGCGGCGACGCGTGTCTTCGCGCAGGTCCAGCGTCTGCCCGGCGTGCTGCTCGTTCCCACCGTTCTCGTCCTCATGGCTGTTGGTGTCTACGTCATCAACGGCCGTGTCATCGATCTGTGGATCATGTTCGTCGCGGGGGCGTGCGGCTATTTTCTTGAAAAGATGGAAGTGCCTCTCGCTCCGATCGTGCTTGGCCTTATCCTGGGGCCGATGGCCGAGCAGAACATCCGCCGCGCCCTGCTGATCAGCCGCGGCGACTTCAGTGATCTCGTGACGCGGCCGATTTCTGCGACTATTGCGATCGCCACCCTGGCCCTCATCATATGGCCAATCGGCTCAGCGCTTTTCCGGCGCAGAAAAACGTCAAACGACGCCCAAAACGAAGAGGTACGGTAGCACTCCGGAAGGTGCTTCCGTACCTCTTGTTGGCTTCGGTTGCCGGGTTGCGGACGGTTTGAGGCAAAGCCGCTTTGTTGTCGGTCATTGCCTCCCGGCTAAAGGTGAGCTCCAGGACAGAACACTCATCTGATGCGTGTTCTGTCTTTCGCTCACATCAATGACTGGGATGCTTCCCTGACATTCTGCGTGGCGACATCAATTTGGGCCGTTGCCGAGGAAATCGACTGCATGCTCGCGGTAATGTGCTCAACGCCTTGCGCCGCAGATTGCATGTTGGCGGAAATGTCGTTGGTAACGGCGGTCTGTTCTTCCACGGACGAGGCGATACTGGCGGCGATGTCCCCGATGTTTGTAATCACCGCCATGATGGCTTCGATTGCGGTGACCGCATGTCCTGTCGTGTCTTGCATTGCACTGATTTGACTGGAAATTTCTTCGGTCGCGCTACTGGTTTGCGAAGCCAGGCTCTTGACCTCGGAGGCGACCACGGCAAATCCCTTGCCTGCCTCTCCGGCACGCGCGGCTTCAATCGTCGCGTTCAGGGCCAGAAGATTGGTTTGGCTGGCAATGCCATCGATCAATTCGATGACAGAACCGATCGTCTTGGCATTTTCGGAAAGCCCGGACATGATCTCGCCGGAACGTTGTGCCTCATTGGAGGCGTCCTTGGACACATCCAGCGCGGTCTGCACCTGTCGGCTGATTTCCTGAATAGACGCGACGAGTTCCTCGGCGGCTGCTGCCACGGTTTGCACACTGGAGGAAGTCTCTTCCGAAGCCGATGCCGAACTCGTGGCCTGATCTTTCGCACTTGAAATCGCCTCTGCGATCTCCGAAAGATCCTTGTCGATTTGTTCCTGCAGGACAAGTCGGCGCTGCCGTTCCAATACCTGTTCGGTTATGTCGAAGGCAAATTTGACAACTTTGTAAGGGTTTCCCGCAGGATCGAAAAGGGGATTGTAAGTTGCCTGAATCCACACCTCCTTGCCGCCCTTGCCGATGCGCTTGAACTCATTGGACTGGAATTTTCCCGCCTTGAGCTCATCCCAGAAGCGGCGGTATTCCTCGGACTCACGCTCCTTTGGGTCCACGAAAAGGCTGTGGTGTTGGCCTCGAATTTCATCGAGTGAGTACTCGAAAGCACTCAGGAAATTCTCGTTTGCATCGAGAACCGTGCCTTTCATGTCGAATTCGATTACGGCCTGAGACCGACTGATAGCGAACAGCTTTTCCTTGAATTCCAGGTTCTGAAGCCGTTCTTCGGCGTTGGCCCATTCAACGACGGTGCCAATTCGCTTCTTACCCTGCCAGACGTGGCTCGCAATGAGATCAAAGAACGTATCACCGATCTTGATGGTCGCCCGATGCGTATTGGTGAGGCTGTCGAGCAGATTTCTCTGGTGAGCAGGGTTCTGGTGGAAGATGTCGATCGACTTGCCGAGAAGTTGGTTCGCCCGAAAGTCAGGGAATTTCGTTCGAATTTCTTCTTCTGCTTCCTGCAACAGTTCCTGCACAGCCGAGTTCATGTAAGTGATGTTGTAATCGCCATCGGCGATCATGACATTAGCGGTCAACTTTTCCACGGCAGCGGCAACAAGTGCGCTTTGCGCTTTTCCAAACATTCCCACGCTCCATAAACACGGTTCTGGTATTTATTTCTGGCAGAAATGTATTAACAGACTAACCATACGTAAATTTCCATAAATCGATTGTTTAATTGCACGTTGTCTCTGTGTTGTTGAGTGAGTATTGTGGGATTTGACAAGGATATATTTGCAATCAGTGGATAATAATACTACTATTGGTTGTGAGAATGTTTTGCCTGATTGGGATTTTCATTCTGTGCAGTGTTATGCGACACACTTTGAAGTTGCGCATACCCGCCACAGCCATGCTGGCACATAGCGAAGAGGATGGTATTTGCAAATGTCAGGATCGTGCAGATCTACAGCGCCAGCTTGAGTTTGCCACCCCTCACCGAACGCGAGCAGCAAGACATCATGCGCCGGTTTTCTGCTCGTTCAGTGCGCGTCAGCACCACGTCGCGATGATCGATCTCTCCTTCGAGCACCTCGACCTCGCAACTGCCACAGAGGCCTTCCCGACAATCGCAGGAAATGTCGATACCTGAAGCAAGAAGCGCGTCGAGCAGCGTCACATTGGCGGCGACTTCAACAGTCAGGCCGGAGTCTTTCAAGTCGACCTGAAAGGCGTGTTCCTTCGATGGATCGAGAGTGGTCTCCTGCGCTGAGAAATGTTCGAAGTGCAATGTGCCATCGGGAAGTCCGGCGGTGAGATCTTCCAGTTCGGTGATCATTCGTTCCGGTCCGCAGGCATAGATCTGTCCGCCTTCAGGCAAGCGCGCAACGATGTCTGCCAAATTGGCGCGCGGGCTTTCGTCTCTGGCATGTACTGAAAGCCGCTCGGCGTGGTCGGCTTGCAACCGGTCCAGAAAAGCCATGCTGCGGCGAGAACGCCCGCAATAGTGGATGGCATAATCTCGTCCCAAGTTCTTCAGACGGTCTGCCATCGCGAGGATAGGGGTAATGCCGATCCCTCCGGCTATGAGGATGTATGAGGGTGCATGCTCATTGAGCCGGAAGAGGTTGCTGGGACCGCGAAGGCGTAGTTCCACCCCCTCTGCGGCGACTTCGTGGAGGCGGCGGGACCCGCCACGTCCTTCCTTTTCCAGGAGCACGGCGATGTCGTAGGCCCCGGCATCGGCTCTGCCGCACAGCGAATATTTGCGATCAAAGCCGTCCAGGCACAGTTCGATATGGGCTCCGGCGCTCCAGCGCGGCAGAGGTCGTCCTTTGGCGTCCTCAATCGTCAGACCCAGGATACCGTCTGCTTCCCGGCGGACAGTCTTGATGCGGATTTTGCGGGCAATGTCGCGGCGTGCGGGCGCTCCGACTGTGAAGTGGTGATTGCCTTGGGCAATCGAAGGGTTTGCCCTCTCGGGGTTCCTTGCCGGATCCCATTCGACCCAGACATGATCGGGACCTCTGAAAGAGGTGTTGGACAGATAAGTAAACTGCTGTTCAGCCAACTGAAGATGAGGCAGCCGGCGGGTGATCTCTTCAAGAAAGATCCGCATTTCCATGCGGGCGATATTCTTGCCCATGCATTGATGGCTGCCATAACCGAAGGTCAGATGATCGACGGCATTGTCGCGGTAGATATCAAACTGGTCGGCATCTTCGAAGTGCCGTTCATCCTGATTGCCGGACGCTTGAACGATGAGCAGCTTTGCGCCTTCCGGGATGTCTACGCCACCGATGCTGGTCGCCGCCGTCGCCTGCCGCCGCCAGGCAACGATGGAGCCGGAATAGCGCAGGCATTCTTCCACCGCGTTCGGGATCAGGCTCGGATCCTCACAGATATCCAGCCAGGCCTGCCTGTTGCTGAGCAGTGTCTTGAACATGCCGGCCGAGGCAAGTGACGTCGTTTCGTGGGCGGCGACGATGATCGCCATCATCATCGAATGCACGTAGCTGTCCGGCACGACATCAGGCATTTCCGCGTTCTTGCGGATCGTTTCATGCATCCAGCCGGTTCCTTCCGGCTCCTTGCGCATCTTTTCGATGATCTTGCCGGCATAGTTCCAGAACTGGCCCACGTCATGCGCGATGGCGACCTGCTGTTCGTCGGTGGGCTTGCCCCAGGTATTGACCGAGTGGGCGACAGAAAAGTTTTTCAGAACGGCAATGTCGTCTTCCGGTACGCCGAGAAAATGCAGGGCGACATTCAGCGGAACTTCGTAGAGCATGGCGTCGACCAGATCGACCCGGCCGCTGTCGATGAAGGCATCGATCTTTTCGCGGGTCAGCCGGCGCACCATATCCTGCCTGGCTTCCAGATTGTCCGGCAGGAAATGATCCATCAGGGCGCGTCGCCGTTCCATGTGAACAGGTTCGTCCTCGTTCACCATGGTCCGGTTCATGGCGTAGCCGTAGCCCTTGAGAACCTCCATGGCCTCCGGTGTCGCCGGCGTGATTTTTTCCAGAGCGTTTCGGGGCGAAAAAAGAATGTTGTCGCGGAAGACAGCCTTGATGTCGTCGTAGCGGCTGACCACCCAATACCCGAGTTTGGGGCTGAAGAAGACGGGCAGTTGATCGCGTGACCAGCGCAAGGCCTCTGCCGGGTCTGCCTGATAGGGGCCGGCGAAGGCGTCGAAATCTGCTGCCATCTTCGAAAACGGGCACTGGGCTTCAGCCACCGCCGGAGTGCGCCCTTCGTCTCCTGAAGACTTTCCGCCTTTTGGCACGTCTGCGGGGTTCGCAGTGCGTTCCATTTTTTCCTCCCAGAAAAATTTCAGACAGCACACACCGGAAGTTACGGTGATTGCGCTCCCGTTGCCAGCGCCCATCGATGAGGTTTGCCGGCTGCTGTCACTAAGTATCCGGCTTTACATCTGGTTTGGCAGCAGGAGCACAAGCCCCGGCAGTGTCAGCAAGATGATCAGCCGAAGAATGTCGACCATCCAGAACGGCGTGACACCCTTGAAGATGGTGGCTGTCGGCACATCGCCGACCACAGCCCGCAACACGAAGACGTTGAGGCCGACCGGAGGTGTGATCAGGCTGATTTCTGTCACCACGACGACGATAATGCCGAACCATACCGGATCATAACCGAGCCCGGTCACGACTGGAAAGAAGATCGGCACGGTCAACAGCAGCATCGACAGGCTTTCAAAGACACAGCCAAGCGCAATATAGATCAGCAGGATCAGGCCCATGACCATCCATGGCGGCAGATTGTAGGCGGTCACCAGATTGCTGAGCGCGGTCGGCAGGCCTGCGATGTTGACGAAGTTTGAAAAGATCCAGGCACCAATCAGCACGGCAAACAGGCTGGCTGCGGTCATGGCCGTTTCGCGCAGGGCTTCCAGGGTATCGGCGAGGGACAGACGCCTGCGGGCAAGGGCAATCAGAAAAGCCCCCATTGCGCCCATGCCGGCAGCTTCCGTCGGTGAGAAGGTCAGGTTGATCGGGGGCACGTCGAAGACCCCGTAAAGCCCGCCAATCACCAGAAAGAACAGCAACAGAACGGCCCAGACTTCCTTCAAGGCGGACAGTCTGCCGCTCAGGCTCACCCGTTCGCCCGCCGGACCGGCTTTCGGATCGCGCCAGACTGTGAACTGAACCGCGACGAGGTAAAGAATGACCCCCAGAAGACCGGGAAGGATGCCGGCGACAAAAAGCTTTCCGATAGAGGTTTCGGTCAGGAGACCGTAAATGACCAGGATCACTGACGGCGGGATCAGGATGCCGAGCGTACCGCCTGCGGCAATCGAGGCCGTCGACAATTTGTCGGCGTAGCCGAACCGGCGCATTTCCGGCATGGCCACTTTCGACATGGTGGCGGCAGTTGCAAGTGACGATCCGGAGATGGCGGCAAAGCCACCGCAGGCAACGATGGTTGCCATGGCCAGTCCACCGCGGAAATGACCGAGAAACGCATTGGACGCGGCATAGAGCTCGCGGCTGATCCCGGCCTTGTTGACGAGCAGGCCCATGAGAATGAACAGCGGCACGACCGAAAGGCCATAGTCCTGGCTTGTGTCGATGATCAGGCGGGCGGTCATGGAAATCGAGGCACGGTACCCCATTTCAATTGTGAAGCCGACCATGCCCACAAAGCCCATGGCAAAGGCGATGGGAACGCGCAGCAGAACAAGTGCCAGAACCGCCGCGAATCCGAGAAGTCCTTCAAGCATGCTGGGGGCTCATCAATTTCGGTGCGAATATATGGCCGAGACCGCGGACAATGAGGACTGCGGCGGTAATTGCCGTGACGACGGCAATGAACCATCCGACATAGTGCAAGGGCAGGCGCAGGTATTCCATGACGTCGCCGTAAGACCGGCTCCGTTCGGCGAGATCAAACACGCGCATGGCCGGCAGGATCAGTATCAGGCCGCAAAAGAGATCCGTGAAGGCGTTGCGCCAGCGGGTCAGTCCGGCCCGCTTGAACATGCCGTCTGTCAGGTCGACGCAGATGTGGCCCTCCTTGGCGGAGACGACCGGCAGGACGGAGAAAACCATGATTGCCATGAGCAGGCGCGTCATGTCGGCGGCAACTTCAATCGGAGCGTTGAACACCGACCGGAGCACCACGTCGCAAAATGTCATGACCATGAGGACGAACAATGCAAACGAGGCTAGAAGCGCCGGCAGACTGGCCGCAAACTTGAGAAGACGGGGCACGTCCTGATCCTTAAGCTACGGGCGGTCCGGACAAACCGGACCGCCCGGACTCGTTAGTTTCCGGCCATTTCCTTCTTGACCATCTCATAGGCGGCTTTCGCATCCACCCCGGCTTCCTCAAGTTCTCCTAGAACCTTGTCCGTGACTTCCTTGCTGATTTCCTTGAACTTCGCGATGTCATCGTCGCTCGCGGGCGTGATTTTCGTGCCTTCTGCGTTCTTGGTCGCTTCATAGGCAATCTTGTCGGACTCGTCCCAGGATGCACCTGCCATCCGGCTGGCGGGCTCCCCAAAGACTTGCTCGTCCAGGGCCTTCTGGACATCTTCCGGCAGGCTATCGAATTTTTCCTGGCTCATGATCACAGCAAAGGAGCCGCGATAGAGACCGCCCGGCATGTCATAAAGATACTTGGCCACTTCGTTCAGCTTGAAGCCAACACGCTCGCCGACGTTCATCGCCACAGCGTCGGCCGCACCGGATTCCAGTGTTTCATAAACCTTGGGAGCCGGAACGTTGATGCCTATCAGACCCAGCGCCGATCCAACGTCACCAGCAACACCGCCGCCGATGCGCGTTTTCAGGCCGTTCATGTCGGCAAGACTGGAAACTTCCTTGCTGGAATGGATCTGACCGGGGCCATGGGTGTTGAGCGAAATGACCTTGACGCCGCGATGCTCTTTCAGGTCGGCGAGGTATTTTTCATAAACGCGCCAATAGGCGACGGATGCAGCTTCCGCGTTGCCTTCATAACCCGGCAGTTCGATCAGCTTCGTCCCGACGAAACGGCCCGGTTGATACCCGTGGAAAATAATAGCCATGTCTGCGGCCCCATCAAGAACCAGGTCCATCTGGGCCGGGGGCGGTGCGAGTCCGAAGACAAGCTCGCCTGTGACTTCTCCGCCGGTGGCTTCTTCCATCATCGTGATGAGATTGGCAAAAATGCCGGTATTCACGCTATGGGTTGGCGGCAGCCAGCTTGAAATCTTGAGAACGGTTTCTGCCGAAAGCGCCGAAACGCTGAGGCTCAGTGAAACTGCGGCAGCGCCAACAATCCTGAAAAGCGACTTCATCTTCCTCTCCCTTGAACGATGCGTCTATCTGGCTGGGCACCTCCGCATGCCGAGACCGTTATGAATACTTTCATTGATGAGCCGGTCTTGTCAATAAATATGAAACTGCATGTATTTTTTGCAATTGCTCAGAGATTGTATTGAGGTGTCACAATCAGTCTTTCGACTGGTCAGGTCTCGGTGAGGTGCCAGTATTTGAAGAAATTTCAATGATATAGAGACTGTTGATGTGGCGGAAAGAGTCTCGAACAAGCCCGGAGACACCGGTCGTGCGAATGACGCTCGTGTTGAAGCGTGTCCGCGATATGTGCAAAATCAAATAAAATATTTTCAGCCTCCGTAGAGAGGCAGACTGTTCAAAGGCAGGGAGACGCGCATCTTGGACGTACCATTCAAAACCACCCGCATGCTCAACTTCGGAGATTGCGATATCTCCGGAACAGCCTATTTTCCCTCATACCTGAACATTCTCAACGGTGTGAACGAGGAATTCTGGCTGAAACTTGGTTATCCCTGGCACAAGATCATCTGGGAGGAACGCTGGGGAACGCCGACCGTCCATCTTTCCAGCGACTTCTCAAGCCCTTCTTTCTTCGGGGAAGAGCTGGAATTCGAGGTAACCGTACAGCGGGTCGGTCGGTCGTCGGTCACCATGCATCACGAAATCAGCTGCAAGGGCGAAAAGCGCTGGTCGAGCACTCAGGTGCTGGCGGCCAGCAATCTCGACGAACATTGCTCCATTCCCTGGCCGGAAGATGTCAAGGCGGCCTTGCTGGCCTGTATGCCACAGGAACAAAAAGACAGCTGAACGTTAGGCAGTTCAGATCGTCAGGGTTCCGACGCTCGCACCGCCGCAGACGTATAACGTCTGTCCGGTCACGAAGCTGTTTTCCGGATCGCAGAAAAACAGGAACGCATTGGTCACGTCCCGGACGTTGCCGATGCGCCCGACCGGAATGCGTTTGGCAAGGGCTTCCTGTTGCGGGCTGTCCTTTTCGATGATGCCCCAGAAATTGTCGGTCAGGATCGGCCCGGGGGCGACCACATTGACTGTGATGCCGTGAGGGGCAAGCTCCAGGGCCCAGGTCCGGGCCATGCCGATCATGCCGGCCTTGCTGGCGCTGTAGGCCGTGCGGGTCGGTGCGCCGAGCGCCGCCCGGGAGGCATTGAACATGACACGTCCGAACTGGCGCGCCTTCATACCCGGCAGGGCCGCCTGCAGAAGCGTCAAGGCCGATCCCAGGTGCAACTGCGCAAGTCCGGTGATGTCCTCGGGCTTGGCGTCCTCGACAAGGTTGGGCCAGATGAGCCCGGCATTGTGGATCAGGTGGGTGACATCGAACTCCGCCGCAATGGTGTGGGCAGCGGTCGCAACGGCTTCCGCATCAAGCAGATCGGCTTCCACCGAATGCAGGTTCGGGTGAGACTTTTCCGGGGCGGATCTTGCAACGGACACGACCTTGTAGCCCTGACCGAGAAGCCGTTCGGCCAGGTCAGCACCAATCCCCTTGTTGCCACCGGTAACGACTGCCGTAAATTCACTCATTCCGCCACCATCGCCAGAACCCGAAGCGGGCTGCCGGTTCCATTCTTGATTTTGAGGGGGGCTGCGATCAGCACGGCGCCGGTCGCCGGCAGTTGATCCAGATTGGCCAGACATTGCAGCCCGTATTTTCCTGCGCCATGGAGAAAGTAGTGGGCAGGATAGGGCGGAACGTAATGTGCGCCCTGACCTGCATCCGTTCCGACCGTCTCTGTGCCGAAACCGCGGATGTTCCGCTCCTCGATCAGGAAGCGGATGGCCTCCGGCGTTGGTCCGGGCGAATGCGGCCCGTCCGCGCGCATGTTCAGATACTCGGCGCCTCTACGCTTGGACCAGTCGGTACGCATCAGCACCCAGGCATCTGCCGGAATACGGCCATGGTCACTTTCCCAGCCGGCGATGATCTCGGGCGTCAGTTCGAAATCGTCGTTCTCTGCCGCGCCTTTGGAGCAATCGATCACCACAACAGGCCCGACAAAAGCCTCTGCCGGTATCTCGTCAACCGAGCCGTTCGGCACGTCCTTGCCGGAAATCCAGTGCGAGGGCGCATCAAAATGGGTGCCGGTGTGCTCGCTCATGGAAATGTTGTGCCATTTCCATGCCGGACCGCGGTGATCGTAGGCGCTGACTTCCTCCATCCGGAAACGTGCGCACTGACCGAATTCGGGCGGCAGAACGATCACCGGAAAATCCGGGTCGAGCGTGTGGGTCAGGTCGACAATTCTGACGGCTCCGGAAGCAAGGCCGGAAACAAGCATGTTCAGAGTGCTCATGCGCCTTCTCCCCCTTGCGTGAGTTCGCGTTCCAGAACCTTCGGGTCCCGTCGCCAGCGTTCGCGGATCTCCATGGCAACGTCGCCGCACCACACATCTTCAAGGCCCTGCTGCAGCCCTTTGACGACTGCCTTTGCCAACGCCTTTGACGTGACCTTGGGCGGCGGCACCGGCTGGGTCCAGTCGTCGTCATCCGGCCCGGTGAAGACGGTCATCACACGCAGCCCCGATGACCGGAATTCACCGCGCAGAGACTGACACAGCGAATACGCCGCCGCGTTCGTGGCGGAAAAGCAGCCGAAGTCCGGGGCGTTGGAGAGCGCGAAGACGGAAAGAACATTCACCCAGGCCACCGCCGAATTGACGCCATCGTTGGTGCGGGCGCA
This sequence comes from Stappia sp. BW2, assembly GCF_008107695.1. Lineage (GTDB taxonomy): Bacteria > Pseudomonadota > Alphaproteobacteria > Rhizobiales > Stappiaceae > Roseibium. The sequence continues at coordinate 214,644 of NZ_VIRG01000060.1, forward strand.
CATGCCGGGCCCGAAGGCCTGGGCAAGGCGCATCAGGCCGAGATAGTTGGTCTCCATTTCTTCGCGCGCGAAGGTGGTATCGCTGCGCGCCAGAACGCCGCCCGGCCGGAGGAAGCGGGCGTTGTTGACCAGAATATCCGTCTTGCCGCCGATTTCCCCGGCCAGCCGCTGCACCGATGCGGTATCCGTTACATCGAGTGGCAGCACGCTGACACCATCGAGCCCGGAAAGCAGATCGCGGTTGGCGTGCGGTCGCCAGCTTTCCGCTTCGCCAACAAAGACGGTTGAGGCACCCGCTTCCAGCAGCGAGGTCACCAGAGCTGGTGTGTTCGGGTTTCGCAGGTCCGTGATCAGGATGCGCCTGTGCTTTGGATCGGCCGAAAGGGCACGCATTTGCGGATCGTCTTCCATATTGCTTGTCCTGTTCGTGGGCACTGCCAGCAAGACGCCCTGGCCGGATGCGTCGAGACGATTGAGAAGGGTTACCGCCTCACCGCGTGCGCAGTCGCCATGCAAATGGCACAGGACCACGGGGCCGGCCTCCAGTTTCACAGAGCCCATGCGCCAGGGTGTTCGTTCCCGGAAATAAAGATTGATCGATGTGCGGATACTGGTCTCCGCCAACAGCGTGCCCGCCGGTGAGATGTCCTGCCATTCCAGTCCGGTTGACAGACAGTGGCCGCAAACGTCCCGGGGGGGATATTGCACCGTGCCACAGTCTTCGCAGACCTGCAGTGCGAAGCGGCCCTCCGCCGCTGCTGCCGTCAGTCCGAGGGCCGCACGGGAGCGGGCTTCCGGTGGGCGCAGGGGAGACTGCGTGCGCTTTTGCGGGTCTTTTTTGGGGGGAGGAGAAAGCGGTGTGCTCATGCCGTGCTACCTGCTTTCAGGATAGCCGCGCTCGTACAGACGCCGCGGTCGTAATTGATCATGCCGAAGCCGGACACCATCGCGGTCGTGGCATCCGCCACTTGGGTGCCTCCCGCAGTACCCAGAACCTGGCGAAGCGCTTCCACCAGGCCGATGAAACCGCCCGCAGCGCCAGCCTGGCCTGCCGATAGTTGGCCACCAGACGTGTTGTGCGGAAAATCTCCAGAAATCGTCAGGTCGCGGCTTCGGACGAAATCCGGGCCGTCGCCCTTTTCGCAGAACCCGAGATCCTCGATCTGCATCATCGAGATGACGGGATAATCATCATAGGTCTGCAAGAGATCAATGTCGTCCGGCGTACAGTCCGCCATGGCATAAAGTTCTTCCACGTCGAGCGTCCAGCCACCGCGCAGCTGCACGGGATCTTCTGCATGGGCGTTGTGGCGCTCGATCGTGCCGCCGATCACGGCATAGGGCAGGTCCCGACGCTCTGCTTCCTCAACGGACATGACAAGAAAACATTCGGACCCGGCACAGGGCATGACACAGTCAAATAGAGCGATCGGGTCTGCAATCGGACGGGCGCGAAGATATTGTTCGAGCGTCAGCGATGTTTTCATCACCGCGTTCGGATTGCGCAGGGCATTGGCGCGCTGCGCCACGCAGATCCTGCCGAAATCCTCTCGTGTAGCGCCATATTCGTGCATGTATCTGTCGGTCAGAAGAGCGAAATTGGCATTAGGGCCGCCAAAACCGTAGGGGTAGGACGCGTCCTGGGCGAAGCGGGAAAAGCTCGACAGCAGATTTCTGAAGCTGTCGATATGGTTGGTGTCGCCGGCAACGCAGGCGACGATATCGGCATCGCCCGCCTGGACCGCACGTGCGGCCCGGCGCAGGGCGATAACACCACTGGCGCCGCCCATCGGAATATTGTCCAGCCATCTGGGACACAGGCCAAGATGCTGCGTCAACCCGACGGCCGTATCCGGAAACAGGGTGAAACTGGCAACCGAAAACCCGTCGACATCTGCAAGTCTCAAGCCTGCGGCCTGAAGGGACCCACGCAACGCGCCTGCAATCCACCAATGGGCTGTCTCGATGGAGTAACGCTGATAGGGCACTGAAACCGGTGCAGTGATCGCGACACCCTCATAGCTCTGTCGTTTTCCCATCAACTGGCCTGCCGTTTTTTCATGTGTCCGGTGAAGACTGTATCGGGATGGTCCAGAAGCTGCAGGGCCAAATCCTTCAAGGCAGCTCGCTGGATCTTCTGTGTCGGCGTCAACGGCAGCTTGTCGACAAAGGCGATGTAGCCCGGAGCCTTGTAATAGGCCATCTGCTCCAGACACCAGCGTGTGATTGCCGCGGCCTTTTCAGGGCTCGGGGTCTTCACCTTCAGGCAGGCAAAAACCTCGTCGCCGCGCACAGGGTCAGGGACGGGGGCAATGCCGGCGGCCTCAATGTCGGGATGACGCATCAGGATCGACTCCACCTCCACAGCCGCAATGTTTTCGCCCGACCGCCGGATGACGTTTTTCTTGCGGTCGACAAAAAACAGGTTGCCGTCAGTTCCCCGGCGCACAATGTCGCCGGTGTGGAACCAGCCGTCTTTCCAGGCTTCTTCCGTTGCCGCCTCGTCCTTGTAGTATTCCGAAAAGAAGCCGTAACGCGGATCCGGCCCCGCGTGGCGTACTAGCAATTCACCTTGAACTGCCTCATCGCCATTCTCGTCGACAATCCGGCAGTTCACGCCCTTGCTCGGCTTGCCGATGCTCGCCTGGGCCACCAGCCGATCTTCGCCAGAGGCGGCAATCACGGCGCCAGCGCCGGTCTCGGTCATCGCCCAGGCTTCCACCAGCGGAAAGCCGAAACGGTTCTCAAAAGCGATCTGCAGCTTCGGGTCCACACCTGCGCCAAACCCGAAGCGGACTTCATGCGCGCGATCCGCAGGGGAGGGGTCAAAGCCCGTCAGCATGGAGGGCATCACACCCAGATAATGCAGGCAGGTTGCCCGGGACGCAGCGACATCCTGCCACCACGTGCGTGGGTGAAAACGATCCAGCACGGTGAGGCAGCCGCCGACCGTGACCATTGCCATGAACGAGTAGGCCATGGCGTTCATATGAAAGACGGGCAGGGGCGTGATCATGCGCTCGCCCTCTTCCGTCAGCGTCGCTAATCCGCCCACACCGGCATACCAGCGCCCGGCGAGCAGGAAATAGGTATTGGGCAGCACGCAGCCCTTCGGTTTGCCGGTGGTGCCCGAGGTATAGAGGATAGCTGCCTCGCGGGCCTCTCCTTCCAGTAGCCGGGCAGTGACAGCCTCGTCCCGTGGCCGGGGGATCGGCTCTCCGGGAGCGATCACAGTCGCGGCGATGCCGGCAGCGGCGACAGCTCTCTCAAGCTCCGTCTTGCGGTCGGCAATCGAAACGAGCAGCGCCGGTTCGGAATGACCGATGAGATATTCCAGCTCCGCGGCTCGCAAGTCAGGATTGACCGGCACCACGGACCCGCCAATCCGGTTCACCGCAAGCCAATGGAGGAAGAACGTGGGCCGGTTCTCCAGAAGCAGGGCCACGCGCATGCCGGCGCCATAGCCTGCCTCCATCAGGTCCCGTGCGAGCGCGTCGACCGTCTGCAAGGCCGCCCCGTAGGTCAGGTCCCCGGCTGGTATGCCGTAGATATCCGCAGTCTTGGGCAGAACCTTCAGAAACGGCCGGTCCGGAAATTTCTCAGCCGCGGCAGCGAAGGCGGCATAGACTGTATCTGGCGGTGTCGCGGTCATGGCAGCAACTGAATATTGCCGAAGGCGGCGTCGCAGTTGAGGATGTCGACCCGCTTGTTGGCAATCCTGATCGCGCCGTCGACCACCTTCAGTTCGTGCGTAGCCGTCAGCGCCAGCAGAAACTGCTCGTCGAGGCGTGTTTCGACGTAATGCATGGAAGTGTTGGTGACGATCCGGTCACCCTCCATCTCATCGATGAAGGGCCGCTGGATGACATGGTGACAGCGGCTCTTGGGCTTCTGGCTGAAGGTTCTGGCCCCGTTCAGTCGTTCCACCCGCAAACGCAACATGAATATGTCCTCATACAGCAGCGACGTCACGAGATGCGGATCGGTCTGCTTGTAGTCGAGTGGCATCCAGTAATGCCCGTCCTCCAGCCAAAGCGACAGCCATTCGCTGAAGCGTCCCTCGTCCAGCATCCTTGCTTCGTCGTAGATGAAGTCGATGACCTCTTCCCTGGAAATTGCCATCACGCCTTCTCCATCGTAGCTGTCATGAATTTCACCCAGGCATCGAACTGGTTGCGCATCTGCCGTTCCGTGGTGCCGTTTTCCACGGCCTCCTCGGTGAAGTCTTCGTCTCCGGTTTTCAGGCGTTGAATGTTCACCCATTCCATGCCGTTGGACATGAGGCCTTCCTGGGCGCGCTCGTACATTTCCAGATCGTCGTGCCCGACCATCGACGTCGGTGCATTGATCATCCGGTTGTACATGGCGGTGCGTGCCAGCAGTTCATCCGGTGCCCCGACGAGTCGGTAGATGTAACTTTCAACCAGCGTCTTGTCCGGCCCCAGCGGAATGAAGTTCCGCAGCTGCTGGATCGGACCCTTGATCATGATGTTCGGGAAATAGACCGTGTTGTGCCGGTTCTCGTCGAGAATTTCCTTGGCGCGGTCCTTGCCATGGGTCGCGCTCAGAGCCTCGAAATAGCCCGGTATCGCGGAATAGTCGGAGTGGATCGAGTGATGCACGCCCGTATGTCCGTGGCCGTTCGGCCAGGTGCGGATGCCCATGTTCTCGAAGAACTCGTAAGGCGACATGAAGGGCGCAATGATTTCCATTGCGGGTGGGCGTGGCTCCGGATTTCCCATCTCCTTCCAGATGTTCACCGCGGTTCCGGCGGAACTTTCATGGGCAACCATCGGGTGGCAGGTGTCGGTCTGGTTTTCAACCAGCATCTTCCAATTGCACTTGTGCATGTAGCGCAGCGGCGGCCCGGCGATTTCCAGCCGCCCTTCGGGGGACCGGTCGACCATGTTGTCGATGGAGCTGATGCTGTCGCCGAAATAGTCTTCAAAACCGATGCCTTCGGCAGCCAGCCGGGCAAAGACAAAACCGCGATAGTTCCGGACCGCACCGACCGGTGTCATGCCCTTGGCATTCTCGGTCTCTTCGAAACCGGTATTCTCATAGCCCTTCTTCAGGGGGATCGCGAGCAGACAGCCATTCGTCTTGAACGACCAGGCATGGTAGGGGCAACGGAAGAACTTGCCGGTGTTGCCTTCCCGGTCGATGGCGATCTTTGTGCCCTTGTGCGGGCAACGATTGTAAAGAACGTAGATCTCATCATCCGAGTGACGCACCTGAATGACCGGCTGATCGCCAATCTGCGTGGTGAAATAGTCGCCTTTTTTCGGGGTCTGGCTTTCGTGGCCGACAAACACCCAGGTGTTTGCGAACAGGTGCTGCATTTCCAGTTTGTAGATTTCCGGGCACGTATAGACGTCCCGGTGGACTTGCGGCCCCGTAAACAGAGCGGCGATCTGGCTGGCCGTTCGCATGCTGGCTCCTCCCTGGAATGCGAAACCCTAAAGATCGAGGACAAGCCGCGCACATTTCGCGCGGCTGACACAAATCTGCATAACCTTTCCGGATGCCTTTTCTGCATCCGACAGCACAACGTCACGGTGATCGGGCGTTCCGCTGATCACATCCGCCTGGCAGATGCCGCAGTCGCCGCGTTGACAGTCGTACAACACGTCGACACCGGCAGCTTCCAGAGCCTCGATGATGGTCTGGTCCGAAGCAACCGTCACCACCTGACCCGTGCTGTGAATTTCCACTTCGAATGGCGCGTCACCGGTTTGCGCCTGCGGTGCACTGAAGAGCTCAACATGAATGGCGTCTTCCGGAAGCCCTGCATCGGCTGCGGCCGTACGTGCGGCATCGATCATCCCCTTGGGGCCGCAGACGTAAAGATGCGTTCCGGAGGGCTGGGCTTTCATCAAGGCCGTCAGGTCGAGCGGATCGGTGTCGTCAAAATAGAAATGGGTGCTATCGCCAAAGGCAGCCTTGAGCTTGCCGGCAAACCCCATTCTGGATGCCGTCCGGGCCGAATAATGCAATTCGAAGGAACGATCTTTCAACTTCAACCGCGTCGCCATCGAGATCAGCGGTGTGATGCCGATGCCGCCTGCCAGAAGCAGGACGTGAGCCGCGTCTTCAACAAGCGGAAAGTCGTTGTTCTGTTCGCTGACGGAGATCGATTGACCAGCGTTCAAGGCATGCATGGCCTTGGAGCCGCCCTGGCCATCCTCTTCCCGCTGCACAGCCACGGTATAGAGCTCATCAGCCTCTGGCCAGTCGATGAGGGAGTAGTCGCGCTCCCCCAGGGGGCCGAGGTCAAATGTAATATGAGCGCCGGCTTCATAGGCAGGCAATGGCGCGCCTGCCTCCGCGCGGAACCTGAAAACACGAATCTGATCGGTTTCCGGTTCTATGCTTTCAAGAACAAGATCCACCTTAAATGCCTCCTCCTTTAAAAAATATGAAATTTCATATATAATGAGTCAAGACTCTTTTTTTCTTGATTGGTCCGGGATAAAGGACGCTTTCAAAAGTGTGCATTGATGGAGGAAGGGTTTTGACCCAGACGCCGGGAAAATTCGTTTCTTCTTACCTGCTGTACCTTCTGGCGGCGTCGAGTGAAGCGGCCAGCCACCAGTTTCACGCGCGTGTCCGGGAATTGGGCCTGCGAGTGCCGGAATGGCGCGTCCTGGCCTGTCTTTACGATCAGGACGGACTGATGATCACGCAGCTGGCGCGATATTCTCTGATGGAACAATCCAGAATGACACGCATTGTCGACCAGATGGAAAAGCGCGGTCTGGTCGTTCGCAAAAGCGATGAGGGCGATGGCCGCCGTGTCCGCGTCCATCTGACGGAGGCTGGGCAGAAATTGAGCTCAGACGTGGTCGAAGAGGCAAGGGAACACGAAAGAACCCTGCTGTCGGCCCTCCAGGAGGTCGATGCGGAGCGCATCAAGCCGTCTCTGGAAAGGCTTCTGGACTCTCTCAACAGCTGGAACAGTGCCAAGCAATAGGATCCGGAAAGAGGTCTTCCGGGCCCCTAGGCCGATACTCCGTCTGCCCATACCCCGCGTGCCGAGTTGCCTATTCTTCGGAAGGCGGCTCTTTTTTCGTGGCCAGAATTTCGCGCTTGCCAACGTGGTTGGGCGCTCCCACAAGGCCATCGTTTTCCATTTTCTCGACCAGGGTAGCGGCGCGGTTGTAACCAATGCCGAGGCGGCGCTGGATGTAGGAGGTCGAACAGCGCTTGTCGCGCAGAACGATTTTCACCGCCTTTTCATAGAGATCGTCCCCGTCTTCGGAAGCGATTGCACCCTTGTCGAAGACGGCTTCGTCTTCTTCCGGCTCCTCCTCCTCTTCCGCGGTCACGGTTTCGAGATAGGCGGGCCGGCCCTGGCTCTTCAGATGTGCGACAACCTGTTCGACTTCCTCATCCGAGACGAAAGCACCGTGGACACGGTTGATGCGTCCGCCACCTGACATGTGAAGCATATCGCCCATGCCGAGCAGCTGTTCTGCACCCTGCTCGCCCAGGATCGTGCGGCTGTCGATCTTCGAGGTGACCTGGAAGGAAATCCGGGTCGGGAAGTTTGCCTTGATCGTGCCGGTGATAACGTCCACCGACGGGCGCTGCGTCGCCATGATAAGATGGATGCCAGCGGCGCGAGCCATCTGCGCCAGTCGCTGGATCGCCCCTTCAATTTCCTTGCCGGCGACCATCATCAGGTCGGCCATCTCGTCAACGATGATGACGATATAGGGCATCGGAGCGAGGTCCATTTCCTGCTGCTCGTAGAGCGGCTCACCCGTATCCCGGTCAAATCCGGTCTGCACGGTCACAACAACCGGTTCGCCCTTCTGACTTGCAGCCGCAGCCCGCTGGTTGAAGCCGTTGATGTTGCGCACACCAAGTCGCGCCATCTTGCGATAACGGTCTTCCATTTCACGGACGGCCCATTTGAGCGCTGTCACTGCTTTTTTCGGATCGGTAACGACCGGTGTCAGAAGGTGCGGAATGTCATCGTAGATCGAGAGTTCCAGCATCTTCGGATCCACCATGATCAGGCGGCACTCTTCCGGCTTCAACCGGTAGAGCAGCGATAGGATCATGGTGTTGATGGCGACCGATTTGCCCGAGCCGGTCGTTCCGGCGACCAGGAGATGCGGCATCTTCGCCAAATCGGCGACAACGGGCTCTCCGCCGATTGTCTTGCCGAGGCTCAGCGCGAGCTTGCAATTGGTGGCACGGAAACTGTTCGAGTCGATCAGTTCACGGAAATAGACGGTTTCACGCTCCGTGTTCGGCAGTTCGATCCCGATGACATTGCGGCCGGGCACGACCGCAACACGTGCCGAAATGGCTGACATGGAGCGCGCAATGTCATCCGCCAGATTGACGATGCGCGATGACTTGATGCCCGGAGCCGGTTCGAACTCGTAAAGGGTGACGACAGGGCCAGGCCGGACGTGAATGATCTCGCCGCGCACCTTGAAGTCTTCCAGAACGCTTTCCAGAAGCCCGGCGTTTCGTTCCAGTTGCTCCTGCGTCATCTGGAAGCCGGGGCCATCCTGAGGAACTTGCAGCAGATCGCCCGACGGAAACTCGTAGCTGCCGAACAGCGACTGCTGACCCGTTCTTGCGCCAATGGGCGGAAGGGCCTGCGTGCTGGAGGACAAGGGACGGGATGCAGGGGTTGGCATTGAAACCTGCACCTTCGCCGCAACATGTTCACGCTGGTTGCCATCGGCGCCAGAAGGAACTTCCGTCCTTTGGCTACTGCGTTGCGCCGCCGGTCTTGAAGGCGTGGCCCCAATCTGTCTGGCAGAGGAAGGCTTGGGTTCCGCCGGTGCGGACCCGTTGCATTCGACGACGCGGTACAGCGATACGATGCCTTCCGCTGGCCGTGCGCTTTGTCCGGCAACTGGAACTTCTTCATAAACCGTCCGGACCGGCCGCACCGGTTCCGGAGCTTTCTGAACGGGTGCCACGGTGCTCGCTTGCGGGGCGAGGGCATCGTCAGACATGAACTCAAAGAATGCGTGATCGGACAGGAACCCAAGGTGTGTCGCAGAGGATCCCGTATCGTTTGCGACGGCTTGCACATCCACCGGTCTACCATCGGCGGTGGGGCCGCGCATATGCGTGACCGGTAGCGATGGAGCGACGGCAGGGACGGGTGTTGCTGCGGTCAGGGGGGGCTGGTCAATGGTGTCTGCCTCGACCGGCAAAACCGTTTCAGGAAGCGTGTCTTCGCTAACGTTTTCCGCTGGAACAGACCGCTGTTTCGAGCCACGGTCCGGCGTCCGGGTGAAGCGGACGTTGGGCGCGAGATAGAAGTAACTCTGACAGGATTCGTCTGAAGGGGAACTCACCGTCCGGCTTCCATCTGCTGTTGTGTGTTGTGGGGTGGCTTCAATGCGCGGCACCTGGTGCATCTCTGCGGGCCGCTCACCGTCTGTGATGCCGGTTTGCGCGAGCACACTTCCGCCATGAGCTTCCCGATTGGTTTCATCGGCAGGAGCTGACTGGCCGGCATCGTTCGAATTCGAAATTGAGAAATTCTTCCGGGAAATACGCATGGACAAAGAAGACTAGTGTTTCGGGTTGAACGCCTTTGAAAGAGATGTAGGAAAATAAGGTTAAGAGTCTCTATCCAAACCCGGTCCGTCCTGGGTCGATATCCCTGTTTGTCCACATGCACGATAGACATTTTTCGGCAGAAATCCGCCAAAAAATGCCTTTATACCGGCGTTGTTGATGACGTGATTATGTGCAGAGAGTTTTTGCTGGCCTGCGCCTGTCTGACCGATGCGGAAACGGAAGCTGGCAGAGATGCCCTGTCCCTCTAAGTGCCGCAGCGGCAAAGAACTTCGGCCCTGCCGTTGGACCGAAACGCAGAACAAAGGCGGCAGTCCTGAACCGGATTGCAAAATTGCCCGTTCTGAGCGGTCTGATGAGACAGCTTCCCTTGTTGCAGCAAACGGCTGTGCTGACCGGGTTTGAGAACCTTCTACTCGGCAGCCACCGCCGTTGCATTCGGGGGGGCAGAGGTTCCGGGTCTTGCTTCAGCCATCACCGGCGCGATCCTGCGAAGCCGCAGCGCATTGGTCAGCACAAACACGGATGACAAAGCCATGGCGCCGGCCGCAAGAACAGGCGATAGCAGCACGCCGAAGGCGGGATAGAGTGCTCCGGCGGCCACGGGTATCAAGGCCGTGTTATAGGCAAACGCCCAGAAGAGGTTTTCCTTGATGTTGCGCATGGTCCGGCGAGAGACCTCGTAAGCATTCACGACGCCCCTCAGATCGCCCGACATCAAGACGACATCGGCCGATTCTATTGCCACATCGGTCCCGGTGCCGATCGCGATGCCGACATCCGCATGGGCGAGGGCAGGGGCATCGTTGATACCATCCCCGACGAAGGCGATACGGCGGTTGTCGCTGCCCTTGAGGTTGGTCAGGGCGTCGACCTTGCCGTCGGGCAGAACGCCCGCGATGACGGTGTCGATCCCGGTTTCCGCGGCGATCGCCTCTGCGGTCTCCCGTTTGTCGCCGGTAATCATCGCGACCTTCAACCCCCGCTCGTGGAGAGCTGCGATTGTGGGCCGGCTCGAGGATTTCACCGGATCGGAAACTCCGATAACAGCCGCAATCCTGCCGTCAATGGCGGCATAAAGCGCCGTACGCTCGCGTTTCGCCAACCCGGTTTCCTCGTTCGACAGGGCATCCGTCGCAATCCCTTCGCGTGCCATCAGCCTGTCGGCACCGACAAGCACCCGTTGACCGTCCACGACAGCGGAAACGCCATGACCGGTGATGGAGTTGAACTCGCTCACCGCAAGCTTCTCCACGCCTTCCTTGGCTGCTGCCCGCACGATGGCCTCGGCGACCGGATGTTCCGAGCGGGCCTCGACGGCTGCAATGCGCGACAACACCAATGAGCGTTCAAATCCATCTGCCAGAACCAGATCGGTCAGTTCCGGTCGGCCTTCCGTCACGGTTCCCGTCTTGTCCAGGGCGACAATGTCGACGTCGGCAAGTTGCTGAAGCGCGTCACCCTTGCGAAACAGAACGCCCATTTCGGCGGCCCTGCCTGTGCCCACCATGATGGATGTGGGCGTCGCAAGGCCCATGGCACACGGGCAGGCAATGATGAGCACCGACACACCGGCCACCAGGGCGAGTGTCAGCGCCGGGTTCGGACCAACGATCAGCCACACCACGACCGTCGCCAGGGCGGCGGCCATGACGGCGGGCACGAACCACAACGTGATGCGGTCCACCAGTCCCTGAATTGGAAGCTTGGCGCCCTGAGCTTCTTCGACCATGCGGATGATCTGCGACAGCGTCGTGTCGGCGCCGACACGCGTCGCCTTGAATTGAAGTCCACCGCTGCCGTTCACCGTGCCGCCGGTCACCGCGCTGCCGGCCGACTTTGCGACCGGCTGGGGCTCACCCGTGATCATGCTTTCATCGACGTGAGAGATCCCTTCGACCACTTCACCGTCAACCGCGAGCCGCTCTCCGGGGCGAACGACCACGACGTCGCCGATGGCCAGCGTTTCAAGAGGCACATCCACCATCTCGCCGTTCCGCAGTACCCGGGCCGACTTGACCTGCAGGCCCAGCAGGCTCTGGATGGCCGCCCCGGTGCGCCCCTTTGCCCTGGCTTCAAGAAAGCGCCCCATCAGGATCAGAACGACAATCACAGCCGCTGCCTCGTAATAGACCGCGCGAACCTCGGTCGGAACCATGTCCGGCAAAAAGGTGGCAACCACCGAATAGAGATAGGCGGCGCCGGTCCCGACAGCCACCAGACTGTTCATGTCGGGAGCGCCTTTCAAAAGGGCCGGAATGCCCTTCAGGTAGAAAGTCCGGCCCGGACCGAAAAGCACGATACTTGTCAGCACAAATTGCAGGATCCAGCTCGTTTGCTGACCGATTGTCGCTGCAATCAGGTGATGAATGGCGGGGATCAGATGTCCCCCCATCTCGATCAGAAACACGGGCAGGGCAAAAGCGGCTGCGATGGCCATCTTGCGCGCCAGTTCCCGTGCTTCTTCCGCCTTGCGTTCGGTCCGATCCTGTGACGTTCCCGCGTCTGCGAGGCTTGCCGGATAGCCGGCGTCTGTGCTCGCTTTGATGAGATCCTGAACGCTCGTGGCACCTTCCGCGAAGACGACCGTTGCCGTCTCGGCCGCAAGGTTGACGCTGGCGCTGATGACACCGGGAACAGCTTGCAGCGCCTTGTCGACGCGGCCGACGCACGACGCACAGGACATGGACTGAATGGTCAGCGTGACCGTTTGCGTTCGGGCGGGATAGCCGAGATCGTCCAGCTTGGCGACAGCAGCTGCAATCTTGTCCGGGGCGGCAGAAAATTGAGCGCTTTCGGTTGCCAGGTTCACGCCGACGTCTCCAAGGCCCTCGACAGAGGCAAGGCCGCGCTCGACGCGCCCCACACAGGATGCGCATGACATTCCCTGAACCGACAAGGAGATTTTCTGTTGCCCAGACATGGGTCCGACTCCGGCATGGATTGTTCGATTGCTGTCAAATGGGCTCTCCAGTCACTGGAAGGTCAAGAACCAGCTCCGCATTTTCAGGTTTTTTTCTTCTTGACCCTCCTGCTGCTGGATGTACGAGAACCGGAAAATCAAACAGCTACGGAGCAAATCATGAAGTTCAGCATTCCAGACATGAGCTGTGGTCACTGCAAGGCGGCCATCGGAAAGTCCATTGAGCAAACGGATGGTGCTGCCCAGGTCGAGTTCGACATGGAAAACAGAACCGTGACCGTCAAAAGCACCCGGTCCGCACAGGAAATTGCAGGCGCTCTCAACGAGGCGGGCTACAGCTCCGAGTTGCTTCAGGCAAGCTTCTGAAGAGTGCAAGCCGTCTCGGTTTCGCCGAGACGGCAATACGGAAGCCTGTTTTGACGGGGGCCGCCCTCACCAGATTGACAAGAAAACAGTCTGACATGTTTCGATGCGGTTGCCTTAAGAATCGATCCCTTGATGAGGGCTGAAGTGTGGAATGCATGGATCGGCTTCTGGATCACTTCTGGATCATCAAATTAACGTAACGTTAATGTGTCCAGATGCCCTGCGTTTTCGCAGATCTCTCCCCCGCACGGTCACGTATCGAAGTGGCTGGTGCAAAGCCAGTTTCATAACTGACGAGGAGGATCAGATGAAAATTGCCAAGTATCTTGCTATCGGTATCGTAGCATCCGTGATGTCTCTTCCGGCCAAGGCGGCCGATATTGTCGACACTGCGGTCAATGCAGGTTCGTTCGGCACGCTTGTCGCCGCCGTTCAAGCTGCCGGACTGGTTGAAACCTTGAAAGGCGACGGTCCGTTCACCGTTTTCGCGCCCACGGATGAAGCCTTTGCCGCGCTGCCCGCCGGCACCGTCGACGACCTTCTGAAGCCGGAAAACAAGGGAAAGCTTGTCGCTATCCTGACGTACCATGTGGTTCCCGGCAAAGTCATGTCGACGGATCTTTCGGATGGAATGACGGCGAAGACCGTGGAAGGCAGCGAAATCACGGTTGATCTCGATAACGGTGTCATGGTCAACGACGCCAATGTCGTGACCGCAGACGTTGCCGCCGACAATGGCGTCATTCACGTGATCGACAAAGTCATCATGCCGCCGATGTAATTCGGCCCCGGAAAGAAGGTTTGCCGGGGACTAAACGCCGGCAAACCTTCTTCCGACTTACGAAAAGCCTTTGGTTTGAACGGCGGAACTCATCTCCAGCCTCTGTTCAGCAACATCTCGCAGATCCTGTCTTGCCCCAACCTCTACCGGCCTTGCCCGTCGCTTTTCCAACGGCGGGACTTGGCCTCCCGGTATTTGTCCTGCTGACCTAAAACGGAATGCTGAGCCTCAGAGATCCGCTGTTGGTGGCCAGTTTTTCCGAGAAGCGGCCGTTGTACTCAAGCCGCAGGTCGACCCCTTCGATAGACGTGAGCTGAAGGCCGGCGCCAATGGTGGCAAACAGGTCTTCATGTTCGACAGATGTCTTGAAAGACCCGGTTCCCCCGGAGCGGTTGGTGAAGCGGGCATCGGTTTGCCACTCGTTGCTGGACAGAAACGAGACGCCGAGTTTGCCGTAAACCCGCAGGTCCTTGCCATCCTTGTAGCGCAGACGGCTGCCGAACTCGACGGAAGGCGTTGCGGCGAAATTCCAATGGCCCGTGGAGTCGAATTCCAGCCCGTAATCTCCGCTTTCCCGGTAGTTGCCGACCCTGGAATAGATCGCGTCAAAGTCGATGTAGGGTTTGACGTAGACGTTTGTTGCCGCAAACGTGCGGGCGATACGCGCCCTGATGGAGCCTGCCAGCACGTCGGGCGAGCTTGAGATGGTTTCGTTTAGGTCTGAAATCGACAGGTTGCGGTCGAACCGCGTGCTGCCATAGCTGCCGGCGGCGGCGGCAGAAAGGGTCCATGCACCCATCTCCCGCTTCAGGCTCGCCCCGAGATATCCCGACTTGCCGTCTCCCTTGACGGTTCCGGAGGCCTGGGAAATCCAGGTCTGCTGAAAGGCCGCGGCGCCGCCGATGAACCAGCCCGGAGCGATTTCCCGTTGCCCGCCGAGCTGATAGGTCAGCGCGTCGGCTTTATAGCTCGGCGAATTGCCGATGGCCGCGCGGTGGCCTGTGCCGCCGGTTGCCCGTGCCCAGCCACAGGAGCCCTCTGTTATGCCCGCGCCATCGCCTTCGAAGACGGGGCAGCTCATCAAGCTGTCACCGAAGGTCAGCATTTCGAATGTCTGTTCAACGACGGCAGCGAGCCCGGTGCGCGGCAGAAGCTGGTTCAGGGTGTCTGCATAGTCTCCAGACTGATTGTCGACCTCATCGGCAATAGCCCCGAACAACGTGCCGAACACGTTGTTGCCGCCACGATCCCAGATATTCTGAAGGTTTTCCGCAACGGCCTTCTGATCCCGGTTGAGCTTCACCTTGCCGTTGGGGGTAAAGTCGGCGCCGGTTACCTGGAAATAATAGTCGGAGCCTTCCGGATTGAACAGGTAATCAAAAATGAGAGAGTTCTGCGGGGTGAGGGTACCTGAAACAGATCCGCCGACCGACAGAACCTTTGTCTTCCTGTCCGGAAGAAGGCTGATGGTCTTCAGGCCGAGTGTGCCTGCCAGCGTCGCGTCGCCGCGCACCTCCAGCCAATCGGAATCGAAATTGTTCAGGTCGATGTCCGCGACCAGAAAACCCTGTGCGCTTTGCGTGAAGTTGCCGGTAATCACTGTCTTGCCGGGGTCGCGTGTGCGGCCCAAAACGAAACGGCCGTTGTTGATCACATTTGCATCATACAGATAGCCGTCAGCAAGGGTGTTGGGGGAATTGTTGGTGACCGTCCCGGCGCTGCCGCCGTCGGCATTGGTCAGGACGACATCGCCGTAAAGCGATGCGGTGTCGTTGACCGTTACATCGAGGGTTGCCCCGTCAGCGGTCGTTCCTGTGCCGGTGTACCAGACGGCATAGGAGCCGCTGTCGTCGGTTCCGTTGCGCGATGCGCCCGACTGGACAATGGCATCGTCGTTCAGAACCAGCGTGTTGTTGAGCCCGTTGGAGACCCTGATAGCCGCTGCGTCTGTGTCCGTGCCGCCCTGAACACTGCCGTTTCCGTCAACCGTAATCCCGACTGTCCCGTTGCCGTCAGCACCCTGGCTTTGCGCAAAGACGCCTGACGAACGCGCGCCGGTGGCTGCCACCTGGCTTGCGATGTCCAGATTGATAGCGCCTCCGGTTCCCGTGCTGTCCGTTGACATGAGGCCGGCCGAGCCGCCCGAGCCAGTGCCCGAAATGCCACCGCCGCCGCCAATGGACTGAGCGATAATGCCAATTGACTCGTCGCCGGTGACGGTGATCGGCGCATCGATATCCAGTGTGATCTGCCCGCCGTTGCCGCTGGCACCGCCGGAGGTCAGGTTCGCGGTGGCATTGGTCATGGAACTGCCGGTCGCATCGCCTGCCAATCCGCCGCCGCCACCGATGGATTGGGCCACCAGGCCGAAAGCGCCGTCGCCGCTGGTCTGGATACCGGCACCGCCGGTTAGCTGGAACGTGACCGTATCGCCATTGCCAGCCGCCCCGCCCGTGCCGCCAAGAGCCAGATCAAGCCCGCCTTCAACGCTGCCGGTGACACCATACCCGCCGCCGCCGCCAATGGACTGGAGCAGGACGCCATGAGAGCGGTTGCCGTAGGTCGCAATTGTCGTGTCCATTGCCAGATCGATTGTGCCGCCATTGCCGGCCACACCGCCTGAACCACCCACAGAGACGCTCAGCTCACTGCCGTCGACGCGCGTTGTTTCCGCGCTGCTGCCGACCCCGCCGGTGCCGCCGCCACCGCCGATTGACTGGGCAACCAGGGCAACAGCATCATTGCCGTTGGTCGTGATCGTTACGGCGCTGGTGTCATAGGTGTGAACCTGGCCGCCATCGCCGCCTGCACCACCTGTACCGCCGCCGTCGCCACCGATTGCCAGTGTGCCCGTCTGGTTGTCCGAGCCATCACCGCCTTGGCCGCCACCACCACCAATGGATTGCAGCGTCATGCCGGTGGCGCCGAAACCGGCCGTGTTGACGAAATTGTTGTCGCCGCTATTGAGCCAGACAGCGACTTCACCACCGTCCCCGCCGGAGCCGCCCTTGCCGCCGACGGCAAGCTCGATGGAGGCGCTGACTTCGCTGCCGCTGGCCGTGGACGAGCCGCCCTGACCGCCGCCGCCGCCAATTGATTGCAGGACGACACCGTCCGCCCAGGCACCTTGCGTGATGATCTGGCCATCATGGTAATATTTGACCTGATTGCCGTTCCCGCCGGACCCGCCGCCGCCGCCGACATCAACCGTGAACGAATAGGAAGCTCCCGCATCCGACAGGCGCTTGATCTGTTTCTTCAAGGCCCCAATGGCGTCAAGAACCTTGTGAGACGACGCATCGTTGCCAAGCGAACCGCCGATACCCCCGCCGCCGCCGATGGATTGCAGCACGACACCGTCCGAGTCGCCGCCGAAGGTTTCGATGCGGCCGTATTGTTCGGCGTAGATGGTGCCGCCGTCGCCGCCGCTGCCGCCAATCGCGCCTACACCCAGGGACATGCTGCCGGAGACGCTGCTGGCGCCAACGCCAAGGTAGACGGTGCCACCCTGCGAGTTGCCGCCACCGCCACCGATGGACTGTCCGACCAGGCCTTTGGAGCCCGATCCCTGCGTCTGGACCGTGTAGCCGGCAAAGTTATGGATCTCGACGGAGGAGCCGTGACCGCCCGAACCACCTTGGCCGCCCAGGGAAATCTTCGCTTCAAGTGACGCGATGCCACCTTGCGAATAGGCATTGCTGTTGCCCAGACCGCCGTTGCCGCCGCCGCCGCCAATCGATTGCGCCAGAACGCCATGGGCACCGTCGCCGAAAGTGAAAAGCGTGCTTTCCGGGGCCAGAGTTGTCAGTTTCGTTGCAGTGGTGCCGCCTGAATTGGAGGACGAGCCGTAGGTTCCAAGGGTTACTTTGACTGCCCCGCCATTGCCGCCACCGGATGTCGTGAACGCATAATCCGAATTGAAGTCACTCAGGGCATTGCCGGTGCCGCCTCCCAAGGCAACGGTAGCGGTAGATTCCACCGTGTCCTTGTCGCCAAGGGTGGCTGTCAGCGCGGACGCATCGCCGCCGTTGCCGCCGCCGCCACCAACCGATTGGGCCAGGATCCCGTGAGAGGCATCGCCAATTGTGGAGAGGCTGGAGGGCTGGTCGTAGGTGACGGTCACGTTGCCGCCTGCCCCCGCATTGCCGCCGTTGCCGCCGACGGTTGCCACATAGTTGAAGGCGAGGGGAACACCGGTGCCGGTTGGAGCGGCAACAAGGAAATCGCCGGCGGATGTCGACCCGCCATTGCCGCCGCCACCGCCAATGGATTGAGCCAGAATGCCGGTCGCATTGTTGGGGGCGTATTTGGATGTGGAAGACGCGGAAAGGCCGGTGGCAATGGTGCCGCTCGATAGGTCGATTGAGACGTCGTCCCCGTCACCTCCGGCACCACCGCTTCCGCCCAGGACAAAGGCGGCATTGAAGCCGATGGTTGCGTCGAAGTAATTCGCGCTGCCACCCGTGCCGCCGCCGCCGCCGATGGACTGGGCGAGGACAGCCGTCGACTGAGCGCCTGAGGTCGCGGCGTAGAACTCGTTCTGGACAAGGGAAACAGTTCCCCCGTCACCGCCATCGCCGCCGCTGCCCCCCATCTGGAAGGCGAGGAAGGACAGGACGCTGAAATTCTTGACGCTGCCGCCGTTACCGCCACCGCCGCCGATGGACTGGGCGATCAGCCCCGGCGCGAATACGCCGGTTGTGGTGATGTTGGCGTTGCCTTCGCTTGTGGCGGTCAACAGGGAAGACAGGTCAGCGTAAACGCATCCGCCGGTGTTGTTGACGCAGACCTCACCGCCGTCACCGCCGAGATCGGCAGACCCGCCGACACCGATGGAGGCGATGGTCGACAGGGTCTGCACGCTGCCGCCGTTGCCGCCGCCGCCACCAACTGACTGGAAGATGGCTCCAGGAGAATAGCCGCCGGAGGTGACGATGGTTCCGATGTTCGGAATGGCGACCGTTCCGCCATTTCCGCCCGCTGAGCCTTGGCCACCCACGCCGACAGTACCGGTGCTGTCGCCGCCGGACCCGCCGCCACCGCCAATCGATTGCGCCAGGATACCGGCCGAGGAAGCGCCTTTGGTTGTCACTGTGTCCGTATTCGAAACGCCGACGTAACTTCCATTGGACACTGTCGATCCGGCCGCACTGCCGCCGATGCTGACAAACCCGCTGGAAGACCCGGCGGCACCGCCACCACCGCCAATGGACTGGGCGATGATGCCAAGCGAATTGAAGCCATTGGTCGTGATATCGGCGCTTGAATTGACCGTTACGGTGCCGGCTGCGCCTCCACCGGCGCCATCGCCGCCCAGTCCAACCAGGGTTGAAGCATCGATCCCGCCGGTTCCACCACTTCCCGCGATCGACTGCGCGACGACACCGAAAGCATGGTCAGCTGCTGTCGAGACCGTGGCATCGCCGAGCGAGAGGGTGACGTTTCCGGCATCGCCGCCATTGCCGCCGTTGCCGCTCTGGCCGCCGAGAACACTTTGGAAATCGCTGCCTGTTCCGCCACCGCCTCCGATGGAGTGCAGCGCGATGGCTGCGGAAAAGACGCCGCTTGTCTCAATGCTGGTGCCACCTGAAACGGTGACGGAAACCGTGCCGGCATCACCGCCGAAGCCGCCGCCGCCTCCAGTGCCGGCCAGCGCCGTCCCGTCGCCGCCGTCTCCGCCTTCACCACCGATGCTCTGCGCCAGAACGCCGTACACATTGGCGCCACTTGTCTCGATGGATTTTCCGTTTTCAAGAGACACCGAAACGGTCCCGGCTGTGCCACCGTCGCCGCCGCTGTGATCCTTGGTGGGGCCGGTTCCACCCTTGCCGCCGAGGCTTTTCGCGCCGATTGCCGCGCTCGGTTCGTAGCTGCCGCCGGTAACGTCGAGGACGAGTCTGGCTGAGTTGGTGATCGAGACGGTGCCGCCGTTGCCGCCATCGCCCCCGTCGTCGCTGTTGTCCGTCGAGGCGGTGCCGGCGCCGCCTTCGCTTAACCCATAGAGAACGAACAGGCCGTCGCCCCCGGTCGTGGTGACATCCCAGTAGATGTCGCCGTTCATGGCGTTGTTGATCGTGACTGTTCCGCCAGCACCGGCATTGCCGTTGTTGTCGCCGCCGCTGCCGCCAAAGGATCTGGCGATGAACCCGCCGCCTTCTCCAAGCCCCTGAAAGCGGTTGCTGCTCGAACCGACAGTAAAATCGCTCGGGGCGGTGTTGTTGACGGTGACGCTGCCGCCGCTGCCGCCCTGGCCGCCGTATTGGTCCGACAGGATGCTGTTGTTCTGGTTGCCGCCGGTCCCACCGTTGCTCTCGGCAACGAAGATGGCAAATCCGAAGTTGGCGTAGCCGACGGCGGAATAGCTTGCAACGCCTGTGTTGGTGACCTGAACGGAGCCACCGTTGCCGCCGGAGCCGCCGTTCGAGTTGTTGTTCCCATTGGACTGGTCGCCTTCGCCGCCGCTGGAACGGGCGAAGATGCCCATGGCAAATTGGCTGACTTCCGACACATCTATGTCGAGACTGCTCTGATTGACGATCGTAACCGTTCCGCCTGCCCCGGCCGGACCGGCGTCCTCGCCGTCCGCGCCTCTGGATTCGACATACCAGTTTGCGTACAGCCCCTCGCTGGTGGGGATGTTCATGTTCTGCTGGCCGGAATTCTGGATCGTGATGCCGGGTGCTTGCGCGCCAGCGGATGCGCCCGTTGCGGTCAGATCGACGTAACTGACATCGGATGCGGCATCGAATGTGCAAACCCAGGGGTCGCCAGATTGATCGCACAGGGAATTTGCCAGCGCGGGGGACGCAAGGCAAAGGCTTGCCAGGGATGCGGTCGAAAGCAAAAGAGACTTTTTTCGGCTGGTTCCCCTGTGAGAAGGGTAAGAAGCCTGTGCTTTTCCAGCGGTTGCGAGGCCGCGGTCCATATGCGTTTCCCTGAAGCAATTGTCTTGATTGTTTTAAGCGGGCATTTTTTGATCTTCTTCAGGAGGCACTATGGTTGCCGGTTCATGAATTTCACTGCAAATTCGATGAACCTGCTGAAATCTTCGATGAAATTGTCAGCTGTCCCGACATGGGTATCCTATATTGAGCAACGTCATTTCATAATGAGATCGCTTGAAACATGTTGTTAGACGAAGCCCTTCCGGGGAAGGCGCGCGGAACTTTCGCGTCAGCAGATGACATACGAAACGGGCAAAACGCAGGTGCGTTTGCTTCGGGCGAAATCCTGCAGCCTGAGACAGAGCATCTCTTCTGGAAGCTGCAGATCGGCGGCTGGCTGTTCATCGCCATTTACGGTTTCTTCGCGCGAATGGTGACGTTTTCCGACGCCAAGCTCGCCCTCACATTGACCCTTTCGATGGACACCGTCGGCTTTCTGCTGACAAGCGCGGCACATCTTTATTTCTTCCGAAAAGTTCAGCGGCTCATTACGCTTCCTGTGTTTCTGGCAGCCGCAGCCTTCTCGCTCGTCGGTGGCACCGTGCAGATGGCTGTGGCATGGGTGATCCGTGATACGTTTTTTCCCGAGGCGCTGCCGTTCAACAATTCCTTCACGCCGGCGGTCTTTTACACCTCGGTTCTCCTCGGTTGGATGCTCGCCTATTTCTGTCTGAGGTCCGACTACGAAGCGCGCATTGCGCGGCTGCGGCAAAGCGAGGCGCTGGCGGAGACCATGCGGTCCGAGCTGGAACAATTACGGCTGCAACTCGCGCCGCATTTCCTGTTCAACGCGCTGAACTCCGTTGCATCGGAAATTCACGAAAGACCGGATACAGCGCTCGAAATGGTGCGGGAAATCGCAAGTTACCTGCGTTATTGCCTCAATCAGCAGCGGCGTGACCTTTGCCCGCTTTCAGAAGAAGTGGAGGCGATGAACGCCTATCTGCGGATCCAGGAAATCCGCTTTGAGGACAAACTCCAATGCACTGTAAGCGTTGATGAAACCGTCAGGAACATGATCGTCCCGCACATGATGCTTCAGGGGCTGGTTGAAAATGCCGTCAAGCACGGGTTGAAACAGCAGTCCAACCGGATCGACATCCAGGTGACCGTCCGCGAGCTTGACGGCCAGACCGTCGAGATTGCCGTTACCAACTCCGGAGAGATTTCAGAGGGCGATCCGACGCGAAAATCCATCGGCCATGCCAATCTGCGAAAACGTCTGCAGCTGCACTATCCGGACAAGCACGACTTCAGCTTGAGCGAACATCAGGGAACCGTCGTTGCGCGTATCCTGCTGAAGGGGCCAGCATGTTCCGTGTAGTTCTTGTCGATGACGAGCCATCCGCCAGGCGCGGGCTCAGGCGCATGCTTGGAGAATTTCCCGAGATCACGATTGCCGGAGAAGCGGGGGATCTCGTTTCCGCCCGGAAGTTGATGCAGGAGGTCCGTCCGGACGCGGTTTTCCTGGACGTGGAGCTGACCAACGGCAAGGGCTTCGATCTTGCAACGGATCTGCCGCCCGAAACCTTCGTGATCGTCGTCAGCGCCTATGATCTTTACGCAATCAATGCCTTTGACGTTGCAGCGCTCGATTTTCTCGTCAAACCGGTCAAACCGGAGCGACTGGAAACCGCAATCGGCCGCTTGCGGGACAGGTTGCCAGAGCGTCTTTCCACGCCGGAAAAGTCTGGAGTGCCCTCCCAGGAAACGGCAAGCGACCGCCTTCAGCTCAAGACCAGCTCGGCTTCGATCCTCGTTTCCCACAACGCGGTTTCCTTCCTGCGGGCAGAAGGGGACTACACCCGCGTTTATCTTGAAAACGGGCAGCAACATCTGGCCAGCGGATTGCTGCGTGTCTTTGAAACGAAACTGCCGTCACCGCCGTTTCACCGGCTGGACCGCTCCACCATCGTGAACTGCGCACAGATCCAGCGTGTCAATTGGCAAGTGTCGGGACGCAGTACCATCCACTTCACCACCAACGCCCATGTCGTTGAAATCGGCCGACCCGCTTCAAAGCGACTGCGGTCCATCCTGGCGCCGCGGGCGAGATAACAGCCCGAAGGCGGGTGATATCGACGACCGGTTCAAGACGTCATTTCAAGAGGTGCGGGCGATTGCTCACTGCCTTGATACGACGCCTGATCCTCAGGTGTTCTTGCGCACAAGAATGACCGTTCCGGCAGGGTCGCTGGTCCAATGGCCGCAAATGCCGTCCAGCGGTTCCAGTTCGTCGCGTTTGGGAGACCCCAATTCCGCCAGTGCAGTTTCCGGGTCGTCGTCGAACAATTCCAACCAGACGTCTGTCTGGCTTTGATGCGGAACCCGGTCGATCCACAAGGTCATCGATCCGAAGGAAAAGCCGGTACTGTTGTCCAGCTCTCGCGCCACCTTCAGTCCGATCTTGTCCCGATAGAACGCAACGGTTTCCTCCCACCTGTGGAGGGGCACCTTGATAGCGATGTTTCTGCCAGGTTCCATCTTCGAACACCTCCCGAAACGCAACGCCTATTTGTAAAATCCGTCCCGAAGCTTGATGCCGTGTTCCAGCCAGACCTTCATGGCGCAGAGCATTCCCGTCCAGCCTTCGCAATTTCCCAGACAGGATTTCAAACCCGTGTCGGTTTCCGGCCAGCCATATTCGCTGATGCGGACGTACGTGCGCCCGTCTTCAAGCGCTTTAAAGGTGATGGTCACGGTCGTCCAGGTGCCAGGGTCGCCATCCGCTTCCCATTGCAAGACGATCTTTTCGTTTGTCACCACCTCCTGCACAAGCACCGGGGTTGCGCCGGGAAAATCATGGAAGTCCCAGGTGACTTCAGCTCCCGGCACAATGCGGCCACGCGCGCCGCCGGTTGTGAAAAATTCCGAGAGCTGATCCGGGTTGACGACAGCTTCGAACACCTCTGCGACGGGTTTTGAAATTCGCCCGCCAACAGTGAATTTCAGGTCCATGGCCGTGTTCCTTGTTGCCTCTCGGATCTATTATGTTATAGAATTATAACATGTCAACAGATGATCAGGATGACGCGCTTTTCAAGGCGCTAGGCCACCGGGCACGCAGGCACATTCTCGACCTTTTAAAGAATGGCCCAAAGACCACCGGCCATCTGTGCGAAGCGCTGCCGCAGATGGATCGCTGCACCGTGATGCAGCATCTCAAGGTTCTGGAAAAAGCAGACCTTGTGGTGGTCGAACGGCGGGGGCGGGAACGGTGGAACCACCTGGATGCGCTCCCGATTCATGCGGTTCACGAACGCTGGATCGGTCCCTACGCGGCGTATGCCGCAAATATGCTGGGCGCTCTGTGCAAGAGCGTAGAAACTGACAGCAACGCATCAGTGCCGGCAGAAGGTGATGGTGACGACAGCGCAAAGGCATGACGACACTCACCGGCTGGAAATCGGCTCCAAGGGGTGGTGCTTGCTGCGGAAGTATTTTCGAAATAGCGGCGCCATACGCGCGGCACGAGATGCGGGATCCCGGCGATTGAAGCTTGCTTCTTGGCGGAGAGCAAAACCGTCCGCGATATCCTTCAGGTTTCTTGAACTGGGAACAGGCCCCAGCTTCAGTGCTTACGCATGTTCTGCGCTTCGCGACACACAGCAGACCATGGTTTCGGGATGACACTGCCCGGAACTGAACAGACCGGCCTTGGTCCCGATGAGATAAAGCGGAAACGCTCTTCCAAGCTTTTGAATCCAGTAATCAATTTCCAGATTTTCAAGGCTATTGCAGGTCTTGCAATAACTGCTGAGCGAATATCCCCTGTCCTGCAGATCTTCAAGCGTCGTGCAGTTGTTTGTGTCCAATGGCTCGAGAATTCTCAAGTTGAAAGACATTTGGGTGCACCGTTGCTATTGTCTCAAGCAGTTCCAACGCCCCAATTTTTTCATTCTTGACGACAGGGCGCCTGAAAGGTGCTGTTGTTTTAAAAGTCTGGCGAGGTTATCGCAATTCGGGGGAGTACTTAAGTATAATTCTAAATCTTGATCGAGCGGTACTCTGCGTTCCATGTTGTCGGATACTTGGCACTTGCCTCCCATCCGGCGGGGCGGCGAACTTTTTTGCTATTTCAGCAGGATAAGCCGATTTCAAATATGAGGATTCAGGCTTTCTTCAGCTTTGGATTGCTCAATGATCTGGTGCAAGTTGGCGCTAATCATGAAGTCGCAGCATGTCTACAGAAGTCAACGTCCTCATTCGTTCCATGCGGCAGCTCGTTCCCAACCCGGAAACGAGCGCTATTCTGACGGCCATGGGTGTTTCGTACTGGGCGTACGACCCTGTTGCCGAAGAGTTATGCTGGCAAAGAACGGATCCGACGTCTGTCAGGGGATATCGTCTGGCAAAACTGTCGATTCAAAAGGCGCTTAACTACTACGTTCAACGGGACAGAACCCGTTTCCTGAAGGTGATTTCCAACGCAGTGGAACATGGCCTGTCGCAGACGACCCGCGTCACCATGAAAGCGGATGGCCGGCTCAAGTCCTACGATCTGGTCGCCTCCCGAATTTCTGGCAAACCGGCGTTCCTGATCATCGGATTGATGAAGGAATGTCCGCCGGAAGCACCTGTCAACGCAGAACTGCCAGACATCCTGGAGAACCTGTCCAGCATCTTCGTTTCCCATGCCAGCGCCGTGATGATTACGGACACCAAGGGGGTGGTTCGGTCCGCCAATCGCCAGTTCCTGAAACTCTTCGGCATCAGCAACGCCAAACAGATCGTCGGCCGGGATGCAAGAACGATCCCCAACCACATTGGCAAGAAGCTCGCCTTGGCATTCACCGATATCTTGAGAAGCAGCCTTGCCTCGCAGGGAACGCTGAAACTGCCTCAGTCCACTGGCGAGGCTGTCGACATACTTTACGATTTGCACCCGATGGCGCTCGACAATCCAAACGGCGGTATCATCTTCGCAGGCGAACTTGCCGCCCATTCCATGGAGATCTCTGCCTCTGAAGTTCTGGATGCGGTGCCAACGCCCATTCTGGTTGCCGATCTGGACTCCCGCCGGATCAAATACGCCAACAAGGCCGGGCGCGGCGAACTCGGCCTTTCCCCGCGGCAGATCGGCACTGAACGGCTTTCGGACACGTTGATGAGCGCGAACGACGTGCGCGATCTGACCCTTGTCCTCGACAAGGTCGGCTGGGATGCCGGGCGGGTGTGGCAGGTTCAAAGCCACATCGGCCTCAAGCGGCATTATCGCATCCGCACCTGTTTCATCGGCAAACAGTCGGCCCGGCAAATCGTGCTCGAGTTTCTGCCTGTCCGGCTTGAAAAAGACAAACCCGGCAATGAGAAGGCTCAGAACTTCTTTACGCGTCTGCTGGACATGAGTTTCAACTGAACCGGCGGCGATTGTGCGCCGAAGCTTGCCGTCAGATCGAGACCGTCATTTCCTCCATGACGGATCCATAGCCACCCGCCATCAGGCCGGTGATCTTGCCGTCCTCCAGGTCAAGCTCCACGGTTATGACACTTGGCGAAGCCGGGGTCATGAAGTGGCCCTGTTCAATGACGAACCGGGATTTCTTCTCGCCGAGCAGGTCATAAAGCACGCAGGCGAGGGGACCTGCGGCCATTCCGGTGGCGGATTCCTCTTCGATTGCATAGCGCGGTGCGAACATGCGTGTGGTGGCGTCGGCCTGTGTCGCGTTCCGGTCGGTGGTGAAGACGTAATATCCTATCAGGTCCAGCCTGTTGC
Organism: Stappia sp. BW2; assembly: GCF_008107695.1. GTDB lineage: Bacteria > Pseudomonadota > Alphaproteobacteria > Rhizobiales > Stappiaceae > Roseibium. The sequence goes on from NZ_VIRG01000060.1 coordinate 240,932, forward strand.
TGATGTCGTTGATCTTTGACTGGTCCGGAACGATCTGCTTCAGGACAGCGGCATCGCGGACGGCGACGACAACAAAACTGTTGCCTGTGTTCACGAGCACCGGCCGCAGGCGCGCATCCAGGACGCCTTCCTTCAGACCGAGCGAAGCCAGAACGTCGGCTTCACTGACACCGCGGTCGGCCCAGGCTGGGCTCCTTTCATGTTTCGGCGCGAGCTGTTCCATGTAGGCGGCACCGTTCTTGATGACGATCTTTCGTGGGCCATCGACGGTTTCCTTTGAGGTGACACCCTCCAGCACCTTGCCCAGTTCGGCCATGTAGCTGAAGGTTGCAATCGTCGCGTGGCCGCAATGGGCAATCCGCCGGTTTGGCGTGAAGAAATCCAGCTTGAAACCTTCCGTTGCCGATTTCGACACGAAGGCTGTTTCTGAGAGCCCGATCTTGCCGGCAACAGCCAGCATGTCCGCTTCCGACAGGCTGTCAGCGTCCAGAACGACACCCGCCGGATTTCCACCAAAGGCTTCCGAACCGTTCTTTCGGGTCACGAACCCGTTCACGATGCGGGCAACAACGTCTTTTGCGTCATTCATTTCATGCACCTTCCATCATTATCTGGACACAAGAATGATGTCGAAATATGCTTTGTTCAATGCCTGAATACATGAGTGAAATTCATGAATGACCGGGACGACCTGCAAAGCAGGCTGATGCTGAACGCAGTGCTGCTCAACGCCATTGCGGAAGAGGGAAACTTCTCCCGTGCTGCCGTCGCAGTTGGGCTGGAGCAATCGGCTGTCAGCCATCGCATCAAGTCTCTGGAAGCCGCGCTCGGCATCCGGCTTTTCGAGCGGACAACCCGGCGGATCGTCCCCACGGAAACCGGACGGATCGTCTGCGACGCCGCCAAGCGCTGTCACGAGGTCTGGGACAGTGCGCAGTCCCGGATAGCGGACGCAAGGACCTCCAGGACCATCCGCCTGTCCGTGTCGTCCTCGCTCGCCATGAAGTGGGTCATTCCGGCCCTCCACCGCGCCCAGGCCGCTGGCCTCGATCTGGTAGTCGACGTGGAGGACAGGCTTGTCGACCTGCACGAAGGCGAAGCCCAGGCCGCAATCCGCTATGGTTCCGGGCCTTATCCCGGTTTCCATGCCGAAGCGTTGTTAACCGCACATCTTGTCCCGGTTGCTCGGCCCGGTCTGTTGAAAGGCCAGATGACCCCTGGCGGGCAGGAGCTTGCCCTTCTTTCCGACAGAAACGGCGTGTCGGACGGTACGGGGTTCAGTTGGAACGACTATTTCAAAGGCCGGGACTGGATGGAACCGCCGGCAAGGCCTCTCAGCTCCTTCGCGCGGGCGGATCTGGCGATCCAGGCTGCCATCAGCGGCATGGGTGTGGCGCTTGGACGAACACTTCTGGTCGAAAACGACATTGAGGCGGGATTTCTGGAGGCCGTCGGTGAGCCTGTCGCATCCAGAGCAAAATACTGGCTGATCACCACGCCAGCCTATGCAGGCACGGAAGGGTATCGGGACCTGCGCGCCTGGATCGTCAGTGAGGTCGAGATGGCGCGCACGCAGTTCAGGCAATTGATCGCCCGGGTCTGACCTGGTTTCTTTTCAGGGGGCGATCCATCTGGCGCTATCCGGTTCCGCGGTGAGGCTTGTGCGCCGTGCCGCTGCTTCAGCGCACCTTCTCGATCGGGTCGTGGTAGGTATCCAGCCACTTCTGCAGGTCCCGCTCTGCACTTTCCAGGCTTTCGGCGTTGATGGCGCGCAGGTTCAGGGCGCGTGTGATGGCGCGCGTCCGCTTGTTGATCGCAAAGTCGGCGGGAACCGTTTCAAGATTATCGACGCCCAGTTTGTCATAGAGCGACAAAAGCCGGTTCTGAACGGTCCGCAACGACAGACCTTGTCGCACGGCGATGATCTTGTCCGACAGGCCGAGGGCCATGTCGAGAAGAACCGCATATTCGCTGTCGGTGAGCGTGTCGTGTGTGCGGATGTGGCGTTGCTGAACCCGGTGGATTTCCTGATCCACCACGATCTGGGATTCCAGGAACACGCCCCGCAGTGCCAGGTGAAGCCGCTCCTGTGTGGCCGTCTTCAGCACATAGCCATAGGATGTTTCCTGAGGCACGATCCGCGCAATGCCGCGCAGGTAGGCCTCGTCGGAATAGTTGGACCAGAACAGGATGCGGGTCTGGGGGCGCTCTCGCCAGATTGTCCGGGCCGCATCAATCCCGTTGCGTTCCTTCATTTGCAGGTCCATCACCACCGACTGAATGGAATGCTTGCGGGCCAGCAGTTCACCTTCCAGGCCGTTGGTTGCGTGAAAGATGTCTTTCACGTCCGGCAAAGCCAGCTGCAGGGCTTCACTCAGGTAGCCGGCATGAAACTGATCGTCTTCGACGAGAAGCACCTTCATGCCAGCTCTTCCTCGACCGTCTGCGGCATATTCTCCTGGGTCGTGGCGCAGCTCAGCGGCAGCTTCACCGTTATGGTGGTGCCGGCCTTGCTCGCCATGCTGAATTCCGCGGCGATCAGCCGGGCCCGTGTGCGCATGTGGGCAATGCCACCTGTTGCCTTGCTGGGCTGACGGCCAAACCGGTAGCCGGGAAGCCCCTTGCCGTTGTCCTTGATCGTCATCTGCAGGCCGGATTTCACGCGCTTTACGGTGACGCTTATCTGGTCGGCGCCGGAATGGCGGGCGGCGTTGTTGATCGCTTCCTGGGCAATGCGAAACAGGGCGATGCGGATGGTGGGGTCGAGGGTGTCGATCTCGCCGTCCGTTTCGTCCAGCGTTTCAAGGCTCGTGGACGAGACATCCTCGACAGCGCGTTCCAGGTGTATCCGCAAGGCGTGGGCAAATCCGAACAGATCCAGGATCGTCGGAACGGCGGTGTCGATGATCCGCCTGAGATCGCCGATGCAATGCTGAATGCTGCTGATGACCTGCGCCTTGTCCGTGGCCGCGTCCATTTTCTCGACATCGCGCATGATCCGGGTCAGGTCGGCCAATGTCTGGTCATGCAGATCCATGCCGATGCGCTGACGTTCCTGTTCGAGCACCCGCGTCAGCTCCAGCGCGCCTTGCCGCAGGCCTTCTTCGCGGGCCTGGGCTTCCGCGCGCACCACGGCCGCGCGCTTGGCTTTTTCGTTGGCCCGCAGGGAATAGAAATACGGCGCGAGCACATCGGCAATCTGCCTGACCCGCACAACCGTTGCCTCGTCGTAGATGTCCGGGGTGCAGGAAGAACAGTTGAGTGCGCCAATCGTGCGGCCAAGCACCTTCATGGCAACATTCACGCGGCTGCGCAGCTTGTGCTTGATGATCGGCTGGGCCAGCGCACCCTCGTAGGTGTAGCGTTCGTCTTCCATCGCGTTGCTGGTGAGCATGTAATCCGTTTCACCAAGCAGGATGCTGCGTATGGGCGAGATGGCCACGGGCGTGCGCGACAGGCTCCACCGCGTCTTGATGCCCACTTCATAGCTTGTGTTCCAGGTTACCTTGTCATCCACCAGGCAGACATCCAGGTGATCGATCGGCAACAGGTTCTCGATCTCGGCCTTGACCGATCTCAAGGCGGCCCGAATTTCCACCTGGCCGGCCAGATGACTGGAAATGCGCAGCAGGGAGACGAGAGCCGTCGGCTCTGACATCTCCTGATTTTCATTGGCTTCCTGTCGCATGGCAACAACAAGCTCCTCCCGTTTCTTGTTCGCCAGTGTGCGGTACGGCGCCTGCATCGGCAACCCATCTGTTAGGCGTTCAAGTGCATCACGGTTGCGGGTTCCCGCAACCGTGATGCGTTTCTCCTGCTTTACGCAACTCCTTCAGCTCCGCAATCTGACCACGGGATGCGTTGGGAGAACCGTGTCCCGTTATCAAAGGCGCCTGTTGGCGTCAGGGAGGAAACATGAACACCAAAGCCAAGCTCCTGGGGGCTGCCGCGCTCGTTGCGGTCACCCTGCCGGGTCACGCTGTCGCGGACACCGCCGACAAACGTATCGCTCTTTCCAACAATTACGCCGGCAATTCCTGGCGGCAGGCCATGCTGGAAAGCTGGGCCAAAGTTGGCGACAAGGCCGTGGAAGACGGCGTGGTCGCCGCCGCCGATGCATTCACCACATCCGAAAACCAGGCCACCGAACAAGCCGCCCAGATTCAGAACATGATTCTGCAGGGCTACGACGCAATCGTGGTCAACGCAGCTTCGCCGACCGCCCTGAATGGTGCGATCAAGGAAGCGTGTGACGCGGGCATCACTGTCGTTTCCTTCGACGGCATTGTCACCGAACCCTGTGCGTGGCGCATTGCTGTCGATTTCAAGGAAATGGGCCGCCAGCAGGTCGAATATCTCGCCGGGCGCCTGCCGGATGGTGGCAACCTTCTGGAAATTCGCGGTCTTGCCGGTGTCTTCGTGGATGACGAAATCCATGCGGGTATCGAAGAGGGTGTCGCGGAGTTTCCGAAGTTCAAGATCGTCGGATCGGTGCATGGCGACTGGGCACAGGATGTCGCTCAAAAAGCGGTTGCCGGTGTTTTGCCAAGCCTGCCGGAGATCTCTGGCGTCGTGACGCAGGGCGGCGATGGCTACGGTGCCGCACAGGCGATCAAGGCCGCCGGCCGGGATATGCCGATCATCGTGATGGGCAACCGTCAGGACGAAATGAAGTGGTGGGCCGAAGCTCGTGATGAAAACGGTTATGAGACCCTCTCGCTTTCCATCGCACCGGGCGTTGGCACGCTCGCCCTCTGGGTCGCCCAGCAGGTTCTTGATGGTGCCGAAGTGCCCAAGGACCTCACCGTTCCTTTCCTGAAGGTGACCCAGGACACGCTCGACGAGACGCTTGCCGCGACACCGGAAGGGTCGGTGGCGAACGTCGAATACAGTCAGGAAGACGCCAAGTCCGTCATTGCTGCTGCCAAATAAGGAGTGACGGAATTGGAAGTGGCAACTGGCGCCGGTAGGTCGATACCGGATGTCCCGTTGGTTGCCCTTTCGGGCGCGTGTGTCCACTTCGGTGCGGTGCGCGCGCTCGACGGGGTCAGTCTGTCTGTCAGTGCCGGCGAATGTGTCGGTCTGATGGGACACAACGGAGCGGGCAAGTCGACAGCCGTCAACGTGATCAACGGCGGACTGACACCAACGGATGGAGAGGTCCGGTACGGGCATGAAGATGGCAAGAACGGTACGGGCGTGGCTCGTGCGCGGGCGTGCGGTATCCGCAGCGTTTTTCAGGAGCTTTCGCTGTGCCCCAACTTGTCTGTTCTGGAAAACCTGAGGGTTCCACATCGTGATCTGACAGGCTTCGGCTGGCGCAGAACCGCTGCCGGGCGGATTGCCGGTGCGCTTGACGAGATCTTTCCGGGACACCGGATCCAACCCGGTATGATCGTTGGCGACCTGACCCTGGCCGAACGGCAAATGGTGGAAATCGCAGCCGGTTTTGCCGGTGGCCCGACACCGCCGCGCCTCGTCATTCTCGACGAGCCGACGTCGTCGCTCGATGCCTCCATTGCCCGGCAATTGCTCGACCATGTGCGCCGCTTCTGCACCAACGGCGGTGCTGTCATTTTCATCTCGCACATGCTGGGCGAGGTTTTCGAAGTCGCTTCGCGCATCGACGTGATGAAAGACGGCAAGATCATTGCCAGCAGACCGGCGTCGGAGTTTACCCAACAGGGTCTGATCGATGCCATGGGGCATGTTGCTGCCGAGAAGACCGCCGCTCGAGCCACGGTTGAAAGCAGCCAGCGCATTGGCGAGGAAGTTCTGAAAACCCCTGAGGGCCTCAACGCCCGAAAGGGCGAGGTCGTTGGCCTGGCGGGCCTTGCCGGGCATGGACAGGCCGAAGCCCTGGCCCGGTATTTCATGTCGCGGTCTGGAAAACCCGGACGGGTGAAAGATCCTGAAGTGGCCTTTGTTGCCGGTGACCGTGGACGGGACGGCGTGATGCCGCTCTGGTCGATCCTTCAAAATCTTACCCTGACCCACCTTCCGAGCCTGACCCGGCGGGGGCTGGTCGACGCGGTGGCGGAACAGGCTCTGGGGGCGGACTGGAAGAAGCGCATCGGCATTCGGACCGACAATCTGGACAACCTCATCCTGTCCCTGTCCGGCGGCAACCAGCAGAAAGTGCTGTTTGCCCGTGCGCTGGCCTCAACCGCTCCCATCGTGGTGATGGACGATCCCATGCGCGGTGTCGATGTCGGCACCAAACAGGAAGCATACGACATGATCCGAACGGAAGCTGCCAACGGGCGAACCTTCCTCTGGTATTCAACGGAAACGGAGGAAGTCCGCCAGTGCGACCGGGTGTTTGTGTTCCGCAATGGCCAGATTTCAGCAGAACTGACCGGTGACGGCATCACCGAAGAGAACATTCTGGCGGCCTCCTTCCAGATGCAGGGAGCCGGGGCATGAACGGCAAGTACCGCATTCTGCTTCCTGTGCTGTCCCTGACGGTTCTGCTGGCGGCCGTTTTTTATCTTCAGCCCCGGGCGATGAGCTATTTCGGCCTGAACCTGCTCTTCAATCTCGCCGTGCCCATCGCGCTAGCAACGATCGCGCAGATGATGATCATCATGGTCAACGACATTGATCTGTCGGTGGGAACGTTCGTCAGCTTCGTGGCCTGCGTGACGGCAACTTTCCTGAACGACGCACCGCTCATAGGCGTGGCCATCCTGTTGGCGTCGATCCTCGCCTATGCGGCCATCGGCGCGCTTATTCACATCCGCCAGCTTCCGGCCATCGTGGTTACGCTCGGCATGTCGTTCGTCTGGGGCGGTCTGGCGGTTTTACTGCTGCCTTCACCGGGCGGCGCGGCTCCCGCCTGGATCCGAACGGTCATGACCGTCAAGCCGCCGCTGGTACCGATGGCAGTGGTGGCCTGCATCCTCATTGCCGGACTGACGCATCTTCTCATCATGCGCTCCTCGACAGGCACGCTCCTGCGGGCCGTCGGCGGGAATGCTCAGGCCGTAGCCCGCTCTGGCTGGTCGGTCACGAAACTGAAAGCCGGCGCCTATGCGCTGGCGGGTGTCTTCGGCGTTCTCGCCGGAGTGTGCCTGGTCGGTCTGACCACTTCCGCCGATGCCAACATTGCCCTGCGCTACACGCTGCTTTCCATCGCAGGCGTGATCCTGGGGGGAGGGGAGTTCACCGGAGGTCGGGTGTCGCCTGTCGGGGCTGTTCTTGGTGCATTGACGCTTGCCCTGGCCGGCAGCTTCCTGTCGTTCATGCGCCTGTCACCTGACTGGCAGATCGGCGCCCAGGGCGCCATCCTCATCCTTGTGCTTGCCGTGCGGCTGATCTTCTCCCGCCGCGGCCGGAAATGGAAGGGAGCCGAAAATGGATAACTCCCGTCTTTCGACAGTGCTTGCCATCCCCAGACGCCCCTGGTTCTGGGCGTTTGCGGCCAGTGCCATCGCCTATTTCGCAACCCTTTCACTGACGGAAGGCCGGGGCGGCGGAGAACTGCTGTCCGCAGCACTGACGTTCGCGTCCTTCTCGGCCATTGTCGGGCTGGGCCAGATGTTCGTCATCACGCTGGGACCCGGCAATGTCGATCTGTCGATACCGGCCACCATGACGCTGGCAGGCACCCTGTCTCTCAAGTTCATGGATGGCGCGGCGGCTCTCATCCTGCCGGGACTGGCGCTCGCGCTGGCCGTCGGCATTGGCGCCGGGATCTTCAACTACCTGCTGATCCGTCTCTTGCGGATCCCACCGATCATCGCGACCCTGTCAGCGTCCTTCCTCTACCAGTCGCTGGCAATCTGGTGGAACCGCGGTCTCAGGATCAAACCACCGGAAGCGCTTGCGGATTTTTCGACCGGTTCGCTCGCAGGCCTTCCAAACCTGACGATCATCGGTGTGCTGATCGCACTCATGAGCTGGGTGGTGCTGGAGCGCTCTCTTTTCGGTCGCTGGGTGTCCGCCTTCGGTCAGAACACCCGTGCAGCCCGCCTGAGCGGGATACCGGTGGAGACGGTCCGGGCGGTCACCTATATCGCGTCCGCCGTGCTCGCCTCCTTCACCGGATACCTTCTGGCAAGTTTCTCGGGAGGGGCCGCACTCAACATGGGCACGGAATACCTTCTGATCTCCATCGCCGTCGTCGTTATCGGCGGCTGCTCCATCGCCGGTGGCAATTCGAATGTGCCGGGTATCTGGGGCGGGGCGCTGCTGATGTTCCTGGTCGTCTCGATGTTGAATTCCTATGGGTTTGGCGCAGGCGTGCGCCTGATCATGACCGGCGCAATCATCATCGCCATTGTCGCTGCCGCATCCGGAAAGGGCAGATCCGCATGAACAGTTTCTCGTCCCCCTATCAGATCGATGATCCGCGGTTCACGGCGCTGATCCAGAAGAACGCCAGGCTGCGCCAGCTTGCGACCGGTTTCGAATGGACGGAAGGGCCTGTCTGGTTTGCCGATCACCAGGTGCTGCTGTTCTCCGACATCCCCGCAAACCGGATGATGCGCCTGACCCTCGACGGCCAGGTCAGCACCTATCGCCAGCCTGCGGACTACGCCAACGGCAACACAAGGGACTGTCAGGGGCGTCTGGTTTCCTGCCAGCACGGAACGAGGTCCGTAACCCGCACCGAGCTGGACGGCAGCCTGACCGTGGTTGCTGACCGCTACCAGGGAAAGCGTCTCAATTCGCCAAATGACGTCATCGTGCAGTCGACCGGGGCCATCTGGTTTACTGATCCGACCTACGGCATTTTGAGCGATTACGAAGGCTTCCTGGCAGAACCGGAACAGACCGCGCGCAACGTCTATCGCATCGAACCCGCAACGGGCGAGGTGGAAGCGATGATTACCGATTTCACCCAGCCGAACGGCCTGGCGTTTTCTGCGGACGAGCGGGTTCTTTATGTGGCGGAGTCCGGCTCCAGTCACGATCCGGACGTGCCGTCCGTCATTCGCGCCTTCAAACTGGACGACACCGGCCGGATCCTGTCGGACGAGGTGTTTGCCACGATTGACCGGGGACTGCCTGACGGCATGCGGGTCGACGCTGCCGGTCACCTGTGGAGCTCAGCCTCAGATGGAGTCCACTGCTTCCACCCGGACGGCACACGCCTCGGAAAGATCCTGGTACCGGAAGTGGTCGCCAATCTCTGTTTCGGTGGCGTTCGGGGCAACCGGTTGCTGATCACCGCAACCACATCGGTCTACGAGATTGCGGTCAACGCAAAATCGGCGATCTGACAGATCGCCGATTTGAAACCTATCGGGCTACTGAGGGGCAACGCCGGTCAGGTGTCTACAAGGTCACGATGGCCTTGATCAGGCCTTCCCGGTCCTTTGCAAGTTCGCTGAACTTGTTCGGAAGATCCTCGAGCCGGAGTGTCAGCGTGCACAGGGCATCGGTATCGATCCTGTCATCGCGAATTGCCGACATGACGGTCTCGAAATCTTCCTTGGTCGCGTTCCGGCTGCCGATGAGCTGGGTTTCGCGCTTGTGGAACTCCGGATCGCTGAAGCTGATGGTTTCCTTCACGACGCTCACCAGAACATAGCGGCTGCCATGGGCGAGCAGGGAAAAGCCGGCCTCGATTGCATTCGCATTGCCTGTGGCATCGAAAATGACGTCGAACCCGTCCTGCAGCGGGCCTGACAGAATATCGGAGCCTGCAAGATGCGTGTTCTCGAACCCGAATTTTGCAGTTGCCTGGTCCAGCCGCGCGCGGCTCATGTCCATGAGATGGACCTCGGCTCCCGAAAGCCGGGCGAAAAGGGCTGTGCCAATGCCGATGGGACCGGCCCCGGTGACCAGCACCCGGTCCTCGGCAGAAAGGGTTGCGCGGCGCACGGCATGGGCCCCGATGGCGAGAAACTCCACCATAGCGGCCTGCAGTGCGCTCAAGCCGGTCGCTGGATAGAGATTTTGCTCCGGCACGGCGATGCGGGAACACAGGCCGCCATCCCGGTGAACGCCGAGAACCTCGATATTGCTGCAGCAGTTCGGTTTGCCGCGTTTGCAGGCGCGGCAGGTGTTGCAGGACAGATAGGGGTTGACCACCACCAGTTCACCCGCGGTCCAGGAACCGGTGCTTTCCGCGATCCTGCCGCTGAGCTCATGACCGATCACGCGCGGGTAGTTCAGGAACGGGTGTTTGCCCTCCAGGATGTGATAATCCGTACCGCAAATGCCGACAGCCTGGATGTCGATGAGCACCCAGCCCGCCGGAGCTTCGTCCGGCATGTCCCGCGTTTCGAGCGTGAAGACGCCTGGCTCGACAACGGTGCCGCAGGCCATTGATTGCGCCACCGCCGGCGACTTGGTCGTTTCGAGAGTCATTGAACGGCTTTCTGGCTCCGGGGAGCCCAGTCATGAGGCAGGTCGCCCTTGATGATAAGGCTGAGGACATCGTCCTTGGTCACGTCTTCAATCGGGTGTGAGCCGACTTTCCGGCCCTTGTTCATGACGATGACGCGGTCGCAAAGTTCGAAAACGTCATGCATGTCGTGGCTGACCAGAAGGATACCGATCCCTTCCTCACGCAACTGCCTGATCAGGGAGCCGACCATGGCCGTTTCCGAAGGGCCGAGAGCGGCGGTCGGTTCGTCCATGATCAGGATCTTGACGTCAAAATAGATCGCTCTGGCGATGGCTACGACTTGTCTCTGGCCGCCAGACAGGCTGGACACCGGATCATTGAGGTTCTTGAAATTCGGATTGAGCCTTTTCAGAACGCTGACCGCTTCGGCCATCATCCGGTTGTCGTCCAGATTGCCGAACCGCGTTTTCAGCTCCCGGCCGAGAAACAGGTTGGCGGGCGCGTTCAGATGATCGGCCAATGCAAGTGTCTGATAGATGGTCTCGATGCCCAGATCGCGCGCGTCATGAGGCGTCTGGATATCGACGACTTCTCCATTGACCCGGATCGTCCCCTCGTTGGGGATCATTGCTCCGGACAGGATCCGCATCAGGCACGATTTGCCAGCGCCGTTGTGGCCGAGAACGCCCACGACTTCACCCGGATAGAGGTCAAGGGAGACGTCGTTCACGGCCTTGATGCCGCCAAAGTGCTTTTCGATTGAGTCCATCTGCACCAGCGGTGTCGCGGACTGAGCATCTGGTTTCATATTCCGTGTCCCGATCGACGATTGGTAGGACCGGAAGCCCTGCAAATGCGGGCTTCCGGCCAGGTTTTTTGGCTTTAGTAGAGGACGTTCTGAACGCTCGGATGATCGATGTTGTCCTTGGTTGCCAGAACAACGCCGGTGTCGATGAAGTTCGGCACCGATTCACCGTTCAAGAGCTTCAGAATAGTCTGGACACCGATCTCGCCCATCTGGAACGAGCCCTGAACGGCCGTTGCGGCCAGGGTGCCGTCACGTACGAAATCTTGCAGGTCGGTGTTACCGTCAAAGCCGATTGCGACGACCTTGCCGGCCTTTCCGGCCTGTGCCAGGGCCCGGCCCATGCCGATGGCGGTCGGTTCATTGGCACCGAAGATGCCGACAAGATCCGGATTTGCGGCCAGGATGTCGGTGGTCTGGTTCAAGGCGGTGGCCATCTGCGACTGGGAGTAGTAGGGACCGACGATCTCGATCTCCGACTTGTCGTCGATCCGCTTGACGAAACAGCCGACGCGGCCGAGTTCAGAGCCGACACCGGCGACGTAGGACATCACGGCAACCTTGCCTTCGGTTCCCACTTCCGAAATCATCTTGTCGGCAACCAGCTGTCCTGCCGCGCAATTGTCGGTCGACAGGAACGCCTGGTAATATTCCTTGCCGTTGTCTGCGAGAGCGGAGTCGATGATGACGACGGGAATTTCGGATTCATAGGCCTTCTTCACAGCCGGGATCAGGGCTTCCGGATCGGACGGAGCCAGAACAATGCCCGATACGCCTCGGTTGATGGCGTTCTCGACAAGATTGACTTGGTCTGCGACGGCCGATTCCGATGCCGGACCGTTGAACGTCATCGTGTGGTCGGTCTGACCCTCGATAGCCGCGCTGGCGCCCTTGTTCACGTTCTGCCAGAAGTTGGAATTCGTCGTCTTGACGATGACCGCGATTTCTCCGGCCTGTGCGGCTGCTGCCGACAGTGCAAGGGCGCTTGCCATCATTGCTGTTGTCAAAAGCTTCTTCATTTCATTCTCCTCCGTCTGAAGTTACTCAGGTAAACGACCGGCTTTCTCAGCGCCGGTTTCTGATCTGATCGACGTAGACCGCCAGAATGACGATGATGCCGATCACGATTTGCTGGATGAAGGCCGAGACACCGGCCATGTTGAGACCGTTCCGCAGAACCCCGATGATGGCCGCGCCGATCATCGTTCCGGAAATATTGCCGACGCCGCCCATGAGCGAAGCTCCGCCGATGACGGCCGCCGCGATAGCGTCGAGCTCATACATGACGCCTTCGTTCGGCTGCACCGTCACAAGGCGGGACATCAGAACGTTGCCGGCGAGACCGGCCAGGGCGCCCGACAGGACGTAAGCGAAGATCTTTGTGCGGTCGACCAGGACGCCGGAGAGACGCGCGGCTTCCTCGTTGGATCCGGTCGCATAGATATGCCGGCCGATCTGGCGCCGCCTGAGCAGATAGGCTCCGGCGACCGCGACGATGCCAAGCAGAATGACCGGATAGGGAATTCCCGGAAAAACGACTTTCGGAAAGATGCCGCCGGTTTTTTCCACGATGCGGAACAACGAACCATTGCCGAGAAGGCCGAAGCTTTCCCCCAGCCGCGAAATCGGTGCGGCGCCTGTCAGCTGCAGGGCAACGCCGCGGGCGATCAGCATCATGCCGAGGGTCGCCACAAACGGGGTTATGCGCATCTTGGTAATGACGAAACCGTTGATGAAGCCGCAGGCCGCACCGGCCATCACGCCAATGGCCATGGCCGGGGCCACCGGTATGCCAGCCTTGATGCTCAAGCCGGTGACGGTCCCCGAAAGCGCCAGGACGGATCCGACGCTAAGGTCGATACCGCCAGTGATGATGACCATCGTCATCCCGATCCCGAGCAACCCGATGACGGACGTCTGCAAAAGCACCGTCAGTCCGTTGTTGATGGAGAAAAAAGCTGCGTTGCCAAAGGAAAACGCGAAGATCAGCAGAGCAAGCGTCAGCAGCGCCGACAGCTTGTGAAAGGAGCCGGCTGACAGCTTGAGTGTCCAGGCTGCAGGCTCTGCTCCTCGATCAAGATCCGCCATAAATCCTCCCGGGCCGGATATTGAGTTTAATAATTAAAAACATATGAGCTGGAATGACCTGTCGCGTCAACAGTTTTTTATTTTTTAATACAGTCGATTGGAATTGTCCGGCGTTTTGGATATGTTACGCTACGCCATGGCAAGAACGGACGAACGATTCAGAAGCGCATACAACAGGTTGCTGGACATATGCAGCGACATGGAGGTTGGCGATCAGCTGCCCGCCGAGACCGCGCTTGCGGACAGGATGGACGTGAGCAGAACCATCGTGCGCAGCGCTCTGCAAAAGCTGGATAGCGACAAGCTCATCCGCTGGGAAGGACGCAGCAAGATGCTGATCCGGAAACCTCAAGCGGAGCACCGTCTGGTTCCAGCGGAAAGCGCCTTGTCCGCCGAGGAACTGGAACACAGCTTCTTCGAATGGATCCTGCGTTTCGACGTTCCAGCGGGAACCTCACTTAACGTGGCGCAGCTCTCCCGCCAGTTCGGTGTTCCCGTTCACAATCTGCAGGAATTCCTGGCCGGGCTAAGCCGGCTGGGTCTCGTAGAGCGCCGCCCCAGAGGCGGCTGGTCGCTCCTGGGGTTTACCTCGGAGTTCGCGATCGAACTCTCCGAGTTTCGCATGCTCCTGGAACTGAATGCGGTCAGGCAATTGCTCACTCTGCCTGCGGACCATGAAATCTGGAACAGACTGAAGGTATTGAGGCGCGAACACGAGGACCTGAAGTCCGTCATCGCAGAGCGCTACCACGACTTTTCCCTGCTGGACGAAAAGTTTCACTCGGCCATCAACAGCGTGGTCAGGAACCGGTTTGTCCTTGAAGCGCAAAAGCTTATCAAGCTGATCTTCAATTACCACTACATGTGGGACAAACGCGACGAACTGGAACGCAACGCGGCCGCGATTGATGAGCATCTGGAGTGGATAGATGCAATGCTTGAGCGGGACAGCGAAAGGTCGGAGGCTGCCGCGATCAAGCACCTCCGGCGATCAAAGGAAACGCTCCTGCAATCGCTGCGCGTTCACAAATTTGCCTGAAGGCTCGCTGTCAGAGGGCCGCCGAACCTACTTGAAAAATCAGCAGGCGGGTTCTCGGCGAGGCTGTCCAGATTGCGTCGCAAGGACGTGACTTTGGACGTTCCCAGAAGAACGGACGCAACGCCAGGATAGCTGTGGGCGAAGTGAAGGGCCGCGCTGGCGAGCGACAGTCCCATGTCCCCGGCCTGCTCTTGGAGAGCGGTGACCTTTGCAAGAATGTCGCTGGAGGCTGGTGCGTAGTCGAACCAGGCCCCCTCGACCGGTCCTGTCGCCAGAATACCGGAATTGAAGATGCCGCCGAGAACCAGGCTGGTCTCCCTTTGCCGGCATTCCTCTACGAGACCGTTTTCGGCTTCCCGGTCGAGCAGGGTCAAGCGTCCGGCAAGCAGGATGGCGTCCAGATCGGTCTCTTTCAGAAGGTCCAGGCAAATCCGGGTCTCGTTCACGCCAATCCCGAAGGCGCGGATCTTTCCCCGGTCTTTCATCCGTTGCAGACGGTCGAGGCCGGTCGCCAGCAAATCCCGCATATGCGTTTCATTGGCAGCGCCGTGCGTGTAGGTGCCGATATCGTGGATATAGACGATATCCGCACAAGACGTCTGCAGCCGCTCGAAGCTGCCTTCCAGCGACGCTTCAATGCCGTCACCCGAATAGTCGTAGCGAACGTCGTTTGGCAGCGGATCGATGAAGCCGTCAGCTTCCTTCATCGTGGGCCCGGGAGACAAGACACGCCCAACCTTGGTCGACAGGACATAGTCTTCACGCGGTCTGGAGGCCAGGAACCGGCCAAGTCGTTCCTCGGACCGGCCACGGCCATAATGCGGCGCGGTGTCGAAATAACGAATACCGGCGTCCCAGGCCGATTGAAGAACTTCAAACGCCTCCTGGTCCGAAACCGCCCGTCCGAGGTTTCCGATCGCAGATGCTCCGAACGAGATGTCCGTCACCTGAACATCCGTCTTGCCGATGCGTCTGCGCTCTCTCATGACTGTGCAGCCGCCAACGTATGCGCAACTGCATCCAGCCGCGGCATTTGAAGCGACGGGTCGGCTTTGCGGGCCCAGGACAGGAAGGACGAAATGCGCCGGATTATCTTCTCATCATGATTTTGCGCGATGTCGGCCAGCTTGTGGTCCAGAAACGGGTTCTTGAACCTGTCGATCGTCGTGGTGGCGTAAGCTTCGGCTTCATGCCTTCTGCCATGAGCCGCAAAGGCGGGGAGGACTTCCCGTCGATAGAGATCTTTCAGGTCGGGGCCAAAGTCGGGACTGTCCATCAGTTCCCGGACGAACTGCAGGCGCGCGTTGCCTGCCGCCAGCCACCGCGACACGAGATAGGTGTGTCCGAGGTTCAGGATGAACAGCTTCAGGGTTTCGACCTGGTCCAGATCCTTGACGACCTGAACGCAGGGGTGCTCACAAGGCAGAATGAGGCCCGGTTGATCCTCGATTGCCCAAAGCGCATAAGGCTCGGCCACCGCCCCGGCGGGGTCCAGTGGTTCGGAGACGATCCTGTCGACAAGGGAATTCACCCAGGTCACCTTGGAACGTAGCCAATCGGTAAATTCGGGTGGATAGAGCGCAGCAATCGCCATGACCAGATCTCGGAGAACCTTGCCGTTTTCAGGGATCAGTTCGGCCGGCATGACCTGAATGGGCGCTCCAGTGCCTTTGAACCTTTGAAACAGAAACCACGTGAGCTTGGCCGGATAGGACATCTCAATGGAAAACTCGGTGCTTGTGTCGGCTTTATGAGGCCGAAACCCAGCATCGGCGGTGTTGGAGACGATGATCCGCGTTTCTTCGGCCACGATCTCCACAACCTCGTCGAGGTCGTCAGGCAAGGAGAGGGCGTGTTTGATGCTGTTGACGGTTTTGCTCGTATCGACCAGAACGCCGTCTTCGATGCCCTTGATCCGCACTTCGTAACCAGACGGGGCTGCCAGAGCTTTCAGACGCTGTGCCCGGGATGTGTCGCCGCTGGTCTGCACCACCGTGATGGGGCCAGCGTCCTGCCCTTCGGCCATGGCCTCCGATACGAACAGATCCACATGCGCCTGAAGGAAGCGACTGGTCCCGAATTGAACGATTGCTGATGTCGGCATTTTTCACTCCCGAATGATGACTGTTTATTATTTTTACAAACAATTTAAATCAAGCGGTTTCCTGTTCCGGTTTGGTCCACTCAAAAATAATCCATTGCATTTGCAAACAGGTGCGTGGATCTGGAAGGAAGGATGGCAAAATTAACTGCCCCTACGGCATTTTTCTGCTTCCGAGATGCAGGAAGCGATACAGATGGCGTCAAAAGACGTGCTACAAGCAATGTCGAAGCGATGGAAACGCCTGAAACGACGTAATTAAGAGCGGGCCAACCGCAACAGATGACCCCGCCCGGGGAATTTAAGGAACCATGCTGAAACTTCCGAATGACAAGGACACAAACGCCGAGACGCTGCAGGCGTATCTGGCAAGACAACACGCTGCGAGAGATACAGCTTTGGTGCTGGAAGCCATTGCCGACGCGACCGGGGCTCTGGCAGACAGGCTCGCTGCGGGCTGTTTGCCGGGAGACCCTGCCGAGATCGTCGGCACCAACGAAAGCGGAGACCGGCAAAAGGCGCTCGATGTTGGTGCCCATCTGCACATGGTTGAAGCGCTTCGGGCCGCTGGTGTCCGCCAGCTGCTTTCCGAAGAAGCGGAAGAGATCATCCTTCTCAATCCGGAAGGCACGCTGGACGTTGCCATCGACCCCATCGACGGGTCCGGCAGCATCGGCACGGGCGCACCGCTGGGGACGCTGTTTTCGATCCTGCCGGCATCCGAACAAGGTTTTATGTGCACGGGGCGGTCCGTCGTTGCGGCCGGCTATGTCTCCTTCGGACATTCGACAGATCTTGGGTTCAGCCTGGGCAATGGCCTCCACCTTGCTGTTTTTGACAGGGCTGCGGGCGCCTTCAGGATGTTGCGGGAAAATCACCAGGTACGGGCAAGGTCCCGCACTTTGGCTTTCAACGCCTCCAATGCTCGCCACTGGCCGGATGCGGTCAAGCGGTTCTCCGAAGATGTTCTCAAGGGCAAGGAGGGGCGGCTCGGTGAAAACTACAACATGCGCTGGTTTGCCTCGGCAGTCGGAGAGTTTCACCGGATTCTGCTCCAGGGCGGATTGTTCTTCTATCCTGGCGATCAGCGCCCAGGGTTTGAAAACGGCCGGCTGCGCCTGATCTATGAAGCCATACCGATCGCGTTCCTGATAGAGCAGGGCGGCGGCAAGGCGACGGACGGACAGACGCCTATTCTGGATCTGCTGCCGGAAAGCCTGCACCAGAACATACCGCTGATCTTCGGTTCGCCCGAAAACGTCGACATGTTCATTTCCTATTGCGCGGAAAACGCCTAGCGCGTGGCCTGCTGGCCCCTGCAACCGGCGACGGCGACGCGGGGGCCATTTTCAGCACTTTCAGCTCACGTCAATTCTGTGCGGAGCCAAGCGATCAATTGGTCGACGGCCCCGTGCCGCGACTGTTTTGTGCCCCGGTAGACCGAGATTTCGCTCGGTCTTTTCAGGGTGATGTCGCAGAGCGAACACAACTTGCCTTCTTCAATGAGGCCGCCCACCGTGCGTGCCCAGCCAAGGGCGACACCCTGTCCGGCGACAGCCGCCTGAAGCACCAGCGGATAGCTGTCGAAGTAAATGGTTTTGTAAAGGGTTGGCCGCGGCACGCCGATGGCCTGGTACCAGTCAGGCCAGTCAAACCAGTCCTGAGGCACGACCCGGTGCGACAGGAGCGGGAAGCGCGAGACCTCTTGCGGTGTCAGCGGCAAAGGCAGGTCTTTCAGAAGAGCCGGTGCGCAGACCGGGAAAATTTCGTCCGATGCGGTGAACAACAGGCGAGCGGCTCCGGCGGCCCGTCCCGTGGTCTGAAGGGCAACGTCGAAGGGTTCGCGGGCTTCCGTCAAAGGCTCCAGGGCGCTGACAAGTTGAAGCTGGATTTCCGGATGTGCCGCGTGAAATCCGGAGAGGCGGGGCATCAGCCAGTAAAAGGCCTCGCAGAGTTGGCAGCGCAGGACAACGGTGTCGGGATCGCCCGTTCCGCGAATTGCGGCAACTTCCGTGCGGATGGCCCGCAAGGCCTCACCGACAACCTGGCCAAGACGTTTTCCCTCCTCTGTCAGAAACACCGCGCGGTTGCGCCGCTCGAACAGATGCACACCCAGTTCTTCTTCAAGCTGGCCGATCTGCCGGCTGATGGCAGTCTGGGTCAGGCCAAGTTCTTCCGCCGCGCGTGTGAAGCTTTCATAGCGCGCCGCAGCTTCGAAGGGCCTCAGACGGGCCAGGGGGATGTCGTCCTTATTCATGCGTTCCAGTCATGTATTTTTCGAAAAATCTCATTTTTGCAGGCGTGAAAAACATGGTTCCATGAGGAAATGATATCCTTATTTTCCGCAAGACAACAAGGTGGACCTCTCCTCGCCGGGATCCTTTCGATTACCGGAGCCGTGCTGCTGCTGTCCCTGTCCGACGCACTGGTCAAGCTGAACAGTGATGGCATTGCGCTTGGTCAGCTGCTGCTGGTTCGCTCGTTCGTTGCGGCCTGTCTGCTCGCGGGCGTGCTCTTTGTCAGGGGGCGTATTTCGCGCGTGGGGCTCTCTGGCAACATCTGGGTCTGGCTCCGTAGCCTGTGCCTTGCCCTGATGTGGGGCTTCTACTTCGCTGCGCTGCCGCTGATGCCGCTCTCCCTGGCGGCTGCCTGCTACTACACCTCGCCCATGTGGATGGCCGTTCTGACGTCGGTTCTTCTCGGCAAGCCTGTCAGCGTGAAAAGCGGCGTCTCCATTCTCCTTGGGCTGGCGGGTGTGGTTATCCTGCTGCGGCCGGGCGCTGGGGACGTTTCTCCCGTGATGGTTCTGCCCTTGCTGGCGGGATTCTTTTATGCCCTTGCGGCGGTCATCACCTTCGCCAGATGTCGCTACGAGACTCCGCTTGCGTTGGCGTTCAACCTGAACCTCGTGCTTGCCGTTTCTGGCGGTGCCTATGTAGCAGTGCTTCACCTCGTGTCCGTCCCTGACGGCGCAGGGTTCCTGCTGAACGCCTGGCCAGATCTTTCTGGGCCGGCGTGGGGTCTTCTGATCCTGCTGGGACTGCTGCTTGCAATCATCACGGTGGCCGTGGCTTGTGCCTACCAATTGGCACCGGCCCCTTTGATCGGGGTCTTCGACAACGGTTATCTCGTTTTCGCGGTGGTTTGGGGTATTGTCTTCTTCGCGGATATGCCAGACAGGGCGGATCTGGCTGGCATACTCCTAATCGGGTGTGCCGCGCTCCTCGCCTCACTACCTCTTGCCGCAACCCGCCGCTGCCTGACCCCAAGGGAGAGTTGAACGTGTCTCTGGAAACCTGGCTTGCCTACACACTTGCCTGTGTCATTCTGACCATCATTCCCGGGCCGAGCGTGATGCTCGTGGTGGGTCAAACCCTCATGCGGGGGAAGACCGCGGCAATGATGTGCATTGTTGGCGATGTGGTTGGAAGCATCATTCTGACGGGTCTGTCCTTTGCCGGGGTCGGCGCAATTCTGGCCGCGTCTACACTTCTGTTCCAGACGGTGAAATGGGCAGGTGTTCTCTATCTCGCCTGGCTGGGGTACAGCCAGATTCGCGAGGCGCGCCGCGACGGCGGGAGCCATGAAGCCTCCGTGCAGGCAGGCTCACCCTGGGCCAGCTTCTGGGCCGGAACTGTGACGGCCATTTTCAATCCCAAGGCCATCGTCTTTTACATGGCCTTCCTTGCGCAGTTTATCGACCCCGCACGCGATCTGGCGGTCCAGCTCGCGATACTGACGATAACCTCCAGCCTTGTCGTCGTTGTTTTTCTGACCGGCTACGCTGTTATCGCAGCTCGCGCGCGCAATATCTTTCGTAGTCGCCTGGCCCGGCGGCGAATGGGATATGCAGGCGGTGGTTTCATGATGGGTGGAAGTGCGCTCATGGCGATGACGCGCTGACGAAAAAAGCTTGCGTCGGCAAGCTTCAGTCTTCGCGGGCCTCCGCTTCCCGGCGCTCGAACGACACAAGTGAGCCGTCTGGCATGACCTCGTGAATGTCGACGGGCGCACCCGTTTCATCCAGCTCCACAAGCCCGATCCCAGACGCATTCAGGAGGCGGCGGCCATGTGGTGTGCCAACGGGCTTACGCGGGATGACGCGCATGCCGCGGCGCTTGGTGAACCAGTTCAGGGGTGAGCGAGGCGAAAACGCCCATCTGTTGCCACGGTCGAGGATATCGATCAGCTTGTCCGGCCACTTGTTCTTGATGCCGCTGCTGCAGATCTGCCAGATCTTGGGTCCGTCGCCGACCACGCCGGAAAGTTTCGGTGCCGACTGCCGCAATTCGACATCATAAACGAACGAGTAGTGCACGTCGCCCGACAGGATGACGAAATGCTGGGGTGTGCCCCGGTGAGTGAACACGTTCAGGATTGCGCTGGCGGTTCCCGGGTGGGCCATCCAGTATTCCGCATCCACCGTCAGCGGCTTGCCCACAAGTGTGAACAGCTTCTGCACCGTTTCGATCAGCTTGACGCCAAAGATCGGGGCCGCGCATACGAGAAGAACTGCATCCTTGCCTTTCAGGTGGGTCTGAAGGTCCGTGACCGCCTCCCAGTCCAGAAGGCCGGACGGATTGCTCGCGTCGCGTTCGGAGCGCCAGCGGCGCGTGCGCGTGTCCAGAACGATGAGCGGCGGCGACGTCTGCCACTGAAAGTCCCATTGCTCGTATTCAAGCAACCGGGTGATCGCTGTTTCATGTGCCTCTGACCCCGGAGCGTCAAGCGCAGCCTCCACGCTGGGAATGATGTCTGGACTGATGGACGGCGCCCGGTTTCCCCAGGCCTGGTTGAGCGCATAGGCAATAAGGGCATTGCCGATCACCCGTCGCGACAGCGGATGGGTGTAGGCGGCCTGCTCCCAGGCTAGCGACAGGTTCCAGTCGTCCGTAATGTCGTGATCGTCGAAAATCATCGCTGTGGGAAGATGTGCCATCACCCGCCTGCAGGCGGGCAGATCGGCCCGGAATTCCTTCAGCGTTTCCGTTTCTTCGGCATACATTGCCGCGTCGTCGGCCTCCAGATCCTCCGGTTGTTTCAGCTCCGGCATGTCCTGCCATGGGGCAGGCGACCAGACGAGCAGATACATGGCCAGCATCTCGCCGAGTGTGACGAGGTGGTTGCGGGCGTGCTGGGTAGTGAAAACAGGCTTCTCCGTGCCGCCGAACAAGACGTCGAACACGGTCTTGTCCTTGTAGACCCGGGGAAGAAGCTTGTCGCGGCGGTAAAGCAGGTTGCCGGATTCTCGCAGCGCGCTGCCGGAAGCCGGCAGGCCCGGCTCGGCGCCGTCCAGGGGTTCGTCGGCAAGGCCCAGCTTTTCAATCAGCAGACTGACGGCCTGGAGCATGGGTCCGGCAACGTCGTCGGCATAAATCTGGTCACCACTCATGACGATCAGCGACGGCAGGGCGGGGGCGTCGGAAGCTTCTGCCTTCGTGCAATCAAGGGCCTGGCGCAGGAGTTCATCGGCTCCGACCAGGCCGTCCCGGGTGCGCGCATGCGGTTTGCGGCAGGACCCGTGCAAAAGGGACGTAATGCGGTCGGGCACTTTGAAACAAGGCAGGTCGCGTCCCGGATAGCAAAGGTCGGATGCCCAAACCGTGTGATCCTGCCAGGCTTCCTTCGCGCTGTTGGTGGGCTTTACGCTCAGGCGGTAGGAAATGAGGACGTCGGTGGGCAGCGATGTCTCCAGCTCGATGTCGACAAGCAGATAATAAAGGCTGTCCCCCGCCTTCACGATCGGCCAGTCCGTGCCGCCTGTTTCATATGTCTGATTGAGGTTAGCCTGGCCTTCCGGGAAGAGTTCCAGACGCACGTCGCAAGGCCGGGAGGCAGCGAGCCAAAGGCTAACGCTTTTCGCCGTGACACGGCGCAGGATCGGTCCCGCCAGGATGATAGGGAGACCGGCTCCGACTGTCATAGTGAACTCCTCGTCCGTCTGCCAAACACACACGGTGTGAGTGCCCACCGTCTTCGTCATGCTGATGTTGCTGCCGTAGAGATATGGCTTGCAACGTCGGTATCCAAGTGTCTCTAGATCAACGATTGCTCCGCGGTTTCGTTCGCGGCGCGGGAGACTTTTTTCAAAGCGGAAGGACGAGGCTGCAGAAACGTTGGGCGTCAGCCCTTCACATCCGATGAGATCAGGATAGCTTCCGTGACCTTGAGCTGACCGAAATCCGCAAATTCTGGCCGGGTGGACCGGAAGTGCTGCACGGCGCCATGCCATGGAATGACCGCAGGAGGACAAAGCATCTGGATCGGCTATGACACCGATCAGGCCATCTACTTCGACGCCCAAAGCGAGAGCCGGGTGGAAATGGCTTGAGTGATATGGTGTTTTTTGGGCGCCGACGCACCTTGCTTCGGCGACGGTCAGAAGCCCTGAAACAGGGTGTCCAGCGCTCGCGTGATTTCGGCGAAGTTCTCGTCAAGGCTTCCGAGAGGATCCCCCAGTTGGGACACTGACACGGCAGCGAGAAATTGGGTTGCCATGACGTAGTCCTCGCCCTCCCAACGGAATACCGGGTTCAGGTAGGCTGCGGGGGTCGGGGCGCGTGACTTTGGCAATAGCGGCACCACGACACGTGTGTTCAGACTTTCCAGAAGGTCGGCCTGCACGTCCAGCACCAGGACGCGATCCGGCTTCATCCGGTAGAGCTGATTTCTGGCCATTAAAACAGGCGGCTTGTTTCGAGCGGCAAACCGTGTTGATCGACAAAGTCGTTGGAGCTGTTCAAAGCCGCCTGATTTTCCTGTTTCCAGCGGTCCGCACGGGCTTGCGATACGGCACGCCGGATGCCTTCCTCGGCCGCCTGGGAGATATTCACGCCCAAATCCTTCGCCGAACCGACCAGGGACATATCAATCGTCAAATTCGTCGCCTTGCGGGCGTGAACGCGTGCCATTGTGCTTCCAAACCATTCAGATCCTGAAAGCAGAAGGTAGTCCCTTTCTCACGCATTTTCAATGCGCGTTGTTTATGCGCATTGAAAATGCTATAATTGCCAACGGAGCATGGACACTCCGGACGCCCCTTAACCTGCGGCGAAGCGGCGACATTGATCCCACCTCTGACCAGGCGGTGCTGCCCAGGCGCCGGGGTGGCGGACTTCAACCGGATAATCAGTCCAGATGAACCACAGCCTCAACCTCGAAAAGCATGGGGTCGATGGCAAGCTTTGGTACCGGTACCAGTGTTTGTGCTGGAAGTCCGGCACCAAACATCCGGGTCACATTCTCCGTCAACACGCCCAGTTTGGACATATCGTGGTCGACCACGAATACGGTCAGTTTCACGACTTGATCCGGATGGGCACCGAGTGCCTCGATTACAGCGGCAAGGTTTGCATAGGCTTGTTTTACCTGCTCACCGAAGTCCGGCGAAAGTGTGCCGGTCTGGTCCTGTCCACCTTGACCGGAGATGAAGGCGAGCCGACCGGACGCAGGGGTGATGAGGGCCGTGCTGTAGCCATTTGGCGTTGGGTCGTTAAGGTGGGAAGGATTGACGATGACCGGTTTCGAAGAGATGGCTCGGGCTTGGTCCTGGGATGTCATGTTCACTCTCCTTGTTGAGTTGACACGACCCGCTTAAGGTAATTCGGTGCCAAATTTTGTCACCGAAAGCGATACCTTGGGCAAATGAACATCCGTCTCAGACACGACGCCATTGTCCGCATCCTGCGGCGCAACGGAACCTCAACAGTCGATAGTCTTGCGCAGGAAATCGGGGCGTCCCGGCGAACGGTGCTGCGCGATATCGGTGCGCTGCGCGACCAGGGCTTCGTCATTCATTCGGAGTCCGGTCGGGGTGGCGGGCTGCAACTTGATCCGGCATCGATGCAGACCACAGCGCGTCTCTCGGTGGTTGAAGTATTTGCGCTGATTATCAGCGTGGCGTCGATGCGAGCGGCCCGATCTCTTCCCTTTTCCGATCTTGCCGATTCAGGCCTCGCCAAGATCGAAAAGGCGCTTGCCGGCGACAAGGTGCGTGATCTGCGTCGGCTTCTGGACTGCCTGTATGTGGGGCAACTGTCACCCCGGCAGGATATTTCAAATCTGGGTTCAATTGATTCCGAGTTGCTGCCTGCGTTCGAGGCGGCATTTCTGCAACGGCAGCATCTGAGGTTCTGTTACCGTGATGCCAAGGGAGTTGAAACCGTCAGAGAGGTCGAACCTCAGGCCATGCTCATCCTGCCGCCGCTTTGGTATCTGGTGGCCTGGGATTTCAACCGTACGGATTTTCGTCACTTCCGAATGGACAGGATCGCCAAGCCGGAGATCGTGAACGGTACGCTGTTTCGGCGACGGCATGTGCCCTTCGAAGACGATGTATGCCCATTCGGCGACATGCGGCGCTGAGCGCTCTGGCCGAACGATGTGACGTTCGTTGCTCTTGCTCCATCCTCTTGGTGAGAACGCGGGACGTGGACAAGGCAGCGTTATATGTCAGCCTGTTGCAGACACGGCGCGCTCCGACAGCAGTTTCCCCGCGATCTCCAAGCCTTCCTCGCGGGACGAGGCGAGTTTCATTGGATAGCCCCAGAATTTGGCAAAGGCCACGCCGAAGGGCTTGAATGCCATACGCTTGGCGAGGTTCGGCTCAATCACGATCATCGCCAGAACGAGCGACCGCAGTTCGGCTTTGTGTTTCTTCATCCACAGCACGGTGCGCTTCTTTTCTTCCGGGCTGTGCTCGTGGTGTTCGGTCGGCGCGTTATCGGTCAAGATCACGAAAGGTGTGCCGCGCCTAAAGCTCGCCTCCAGGGCCTCGAAGTCTTCGTCGTGGTCGTGATCGGGCTCTTCGTCATAGCTCATCCAGACGAGCGGGAAATTCGTGTTGTCCAAAGGCATGTGTCGTCTCGCTAAGGGGATGGATGGTTTCAATTCGAGCGGATGTGCCGCCACGACAAGATGAGTGCGACCATGCCCGGAAGCGTAACGGCCAACAGTTCCAGGCCAACAAGATGGCCGCCGTCGCGCAAGCCGTCCATGACGCCGGCGAGCGTGCTCATGATGAAAAGGAGACCGCCGAGGCCGAGCATGGCCCAATCGGTGGCACGCCTTCGGGCGAGCGCCAGCAACGGCGGGATAACCCAGGCACCGTAAAATATGGATACGCCCCACAGTGCGGCGGGGTCGAACGTTGTGGCCTGCATCGTTCCGCCGCTGCCGACGTAGCTGTTCAGATAAGAGAAGCACTGGATCGTAACGAAGATCGTGGCACCGACTGCTGGCACGAGCCATGCGAGTGCGAGCTGAACCGGGTTATTGTCGTGCACTTTAAAACTCCTATCCGTATGTGCTCGATAGGGCAGTTAAGTGCTGCCCCTTTTGAAGGGGAGGGCGATCATGATCGCCGCCATGTCCCGTCTTCCAGAAAGCACTACGCCAGTCGGCGAATGGCGTCATTGCGCAATCCTGCCATTATATGTTTTGATCCGGCCAAACAGAACATGACGAGGCCCTTGATGTATCTAGACGTCCGGAGCGATTGGCTTTCTTATGTCGATGAGGTTCCTCGCGCTCTCGTTGCGGCCAACGCTGTCGCCAATCTTGAGGCCCTGGAGCGATCGCCGCGGCACCACCATCAGAAAGCGCAACTGCTTTTCACGGTCCGTGGGGTCTTCAACTGCGAGGTTGAAGACGCTGTCTGGATCGTGCCGCCGCAGTGTGCCGTGTGGATTCCCGGCGGGCTGCCCCATACTGTTTTCGGCTCGGGGGAAGTGGAGTGGATCTCCCTGTTCATCGAACCGCCCGAGGCTTCGAACCTGCCGAGCGAGTGCTGCACGATCACCGTGTCGAGCTTTTTCCGTCACCTGCTGATGCGGGCCAACGAGCTACCAGAGCGCTATGATGTCGACGGTCCGGACGGCCGCATCGTGTCGGTCATTTTCGACGAGTTGGCTGTGGCGCCAGTCGAAGACCTCCGCCTCCCGATCCCCAGTGACCCGCGTCTGAAGAAGCTCACCGACCTGTTGATCGAAGCGCCTGCGGATCATGCCACCGTGGCGGAGTGGGCCTCGCGCATCGCGCTCAGCGAGCGCAGCCTGAGCCGTCTGCTGGCGGAACAGGTGGGCATGAGTTTCGGCCGCTGGCGCCGGCAGCTGCATGTTGTTCTCGCCTTGCGGCATCTGAGTGCCGGCCAGACGGTTCAGGCCGTCGCGATGGACCTCGGCTATGAAAGCGCCAGCAGTTTCGTGACCATGTTTCGAAAGATGGTCGGCAAGCCGCCAAGCCGCTATCTGCTCGAGAGGCTCAGGCCTGCACCCCACGATCATGGCGAGCAATAGCAACTGCCGGGTTTCATCCACGGTGATCGCATAGCGAACGCCCTTCCAGCGGGGCTGCCTGGGCACCTTGCTTGTTCAGAAACAAAAAGCTCTCGCTGATCCCGAGACCGATGCCATCGCAAACTGATTTTTCGTCCGCGCAAACCTGTGTCAGTGGCTGATCATCCAGGGACGCTTGCTGGGAAAGGTCTTGCTGCCATCGGCCTTGTAGACTGCGCTTGAGCGAAAATTTCCCTTCGTCCCCGAACAGCAGGAGCAGCCCGAAGGATGGCGCTTCCGGTTCTCCCGGCTCCTGTCCTCGCGATCCGACTTGGTGGAGAAGGCGGGATTGTGCCGGGACGTCTCGTTGCGCAGATGGGCCGCCCGGTCGCTGGGGGACAGGCCGGACATGTTCGGGGCCTGCAGGATTGCACGCGGGGCTTCCGCCTTGCAGATCGGGCATTCGATCGGATCCGCATGAGCGGACATCGGGCGGTTGGCGGAAAGCGGGCCGCAGGAAGCGCACAGATAATCGTATGTCGGCATGATTGATCCTGAAACACAGAGAGCCGGATTGCCGGCGGAAGGGGTTCGAGACGGGCAGGGCCCGTCTCGTCGTCTCAGCCGGATCAGAGATCCGGGGCAAGTGGAACGTCGACGGAACCGTCGATGAAGGTTTTCGGGCCTTCCGCACCTGGCATCATGTCAAAGTCAAAGATGTCGGTCGGCAACCACAAGGTGGCACACGCATTCGGAATATCGACCACGCCCGAAATGTGTCCCTGCACAGGCGCCGTGCCCAGGATGGCGTAGGCCTGCGCGCCGGAGTATCCGAACTTCTTCATGTACTCGATGGCGTTGAGGCAGGCCATGCGATAGGCGATGTGCACGTCGAGGTAATGCTGGGTGCCGGCCTCATCAACCGAAATGCCCTCGAAGATCAGGTAGTCGTCATACTTCGGCGTGATCGGCGAGGGTTTGAAGATCGGGTTCTTGATGCCGTATTTCGCAACACCACCCTTGATCAGATTGACCCGAATGTGCAGCCAACCGGCCATTTCAATCGCGCCGCAGAAGGTGATTTCACCATCGCCCTGGCTGAAATGCAGGTCGCCCATGGAGAGACCGGCACCGTCCACATAGACCGGGAAATAGATCTTCGACCCGCGCGACAGATCCTTGATATCGCAGTTGCCGCCATGTTCGCGCGGGGGAACGGTCCGTGCGCCTTCGGCTGCTGCCTGGTCCTTTGCTTCACCTTTCAGTTGCCCCATATGCGCCGACTGGGTGTTCGGCAGGGCAGCAAGTGCCGGAACGCGGTCGGGATCGGTGTCGAACAGTTCTTTTTCGCGGCTGTTCCACGTGTCCAGCATCTTGCGGTCCGGCAGGCAGCCGATCAGGCCCGGGTGGATCAGGCCGGCATAGCTGACGCCTGGCACGTGGCGGGACCGGGTGAACATGCCTTCGATGTCCCAGATGGATTTCTGGGCCTCCGGGAAATGCTCTGTCAGGAACCCGCCGCCGTTCTGCTTGGAGAAGAAGCCGTTGAAGCCCCAGAGCATTTCTTCCTTGGCGCCGATGTCGAGAATATCGACGACCAGAAGATCGCCCGGCTCGGCCCCTTTGACGCCAATCGGTCCGGAGAGGTAGTGAACCTGTTCCAGTTCGACATCGCGCACATCCGCCGCATCGTCATCATTCTTGATCTGACCGCCGGTCCAGTCATAGGTCTCGATCTTGAAGTCGTCACCCGGCTCCACCCAGACCGCCATCGGAATATCCGGATGCCAGCGGTTGTGGACCTTTTCGTTGGTATGCGGCGACTCGCTCAAATCTACCGAAATAAGAGTATCTGCCATGGGGTTCTCCTCTGGATATGCACCTGAAAAGTGCGCGCTGTTGAACGGGATGGGCGGATTAGACGGACAGAAACGCGGAAACTTTCTCCTCGTCGACGCTGGCCCGGGGTTCGTCATGGACAAGGCGTCCGTTTTCCAGGACGAGCACCCGGTCAGCGACGTCGAGGGCGAAGGACAGAACCTGTTCGGACACCACAATGGAAAGCCCGCGCTCGTCGCGAATACGTTTCAGGACACGGCCCATCTCGCGAATGATCGACGGCTGAATGCCTTCGGTCGGTTCGTCCAGCAGAAGGACCTTCGGATTGGTCGCCAATGCCCGGGCAATCGCCAGCTGCTGTTGCTGACCGCCCGAAAGATTGCCGCCGCGGCGACCCTTCATGTCGAGCAGGACAGGAAACAGATCGTAGATGTCGCCGGGAACCTTGCTTCGGCCGCTGATCGTCAGTCCGGTCTCGATGTTTTCCTGCACCGTCATGGTCGGAAAGATCATCCGCCCCTGAGGGACATAGGCGATGCCCTTGGAGACGCGCTCGTAGCTCTTCATGGTGGTGATATCGACGCCGTCGACAGCGGCAGCGCCGTTGCTGGTGGGCACGATCCCCATCAGGGATTTCATCAGCGTGGTCTTGCCCATGCCATTGCGACCCATGATGGCGATGATCTCTCCCGGCGCGACCGTGAAGTCCAGGCCGTGCAGGACTTCGCTCTGGCCGTAGGCGACGTGATATTGTGCAACATTGAGCATGGTCGCCTCCTAGTGGCCGAGATAGACGTCGATGACCTTGGGGTCGGCCTGCACCTTGGCCATGGACCCTTCCGAGAGGATCTTGCCCTGGTGCAGGACGGTGACGCGGTGGGCGATGTCCTCGACGAATTTCATGTCGTGTTCGACCACCATCACCGACCGTCCCTTGGTGATTTCGTTGAGAAGCTTCGCGGTCTGCTTGCGCTCCGAGACGCTCATGCCGGCGACAGGTTCGTCGAGCATCAGAAGCTCCGGGTCCTGGATCAGCAGCATGCCGATCTCCAGCCACTGCTTCTGGCCGTGGCTGAGAAGGGCCGCCTGCATGTTCAGGAGCGCGTCGAGGAACACCATTTCGGCAATCTCGCGCACGCGTGTCGTCACCTCCGCATCGCGCTTGAAGGTGAGGGCACCGAAGACGCTCCGGCCGCGGGGAAAGGAAAGCTCCAGGTTCTCGAAGACCGTCAAATCTTCATAGATGGACGGGTTCTGGAACTTGCGGCCGACCCCCTCGCGCACGATCTCGTGCTCGCGCAACTGGGTCAGTTCTTTTTTGCGGAACTTGATTGAGCCTGCAGTCGCCTTGGTGCGGCCGCAGATCAGATCGAGAACCGTTGTCTTGCCCGCGCCATTCGGCCCGATGATGACGTGGATCTCATTCTCGTCGACGTAAAGGTTCAGGTCGTTCACTGCCTTGAAGCCGTCAAAGGAAACAGACAGGCTTTCGATGGACAGCAGGAAGTCGGTGTTGTTGCTGATGGTGTTCATGTGGGTCTCCTACTCGGCTGGCTTTGCGTTGGCTTCGCCGTCAAGATCAGGCGGAGGGCTGGCGGGTTCCGGCGGGTAGGAGCTCCCGCCCCGTGAAATCAGCCGGTCGACAAGCGGTGCCAGGTAGCTGCGATAGAGGCCGGACAAACCGTTCGGGAACACCAGGACCACGGCGATGAAGAGACCGCCCAGGCCGAAGAGCCACAATTCGGGGAAGATTTCGGAAAAGGTGGTCTTCGCCCAGTTCACCAGCAGTGTTCCGTAAACCGCGCCGAAGATGGAAAGCCTGCCGCCGACCGCACAGAAGATGACCATCTCGATGGACGGAACGATGCCCACGAAGGACGGAGACATGAACCCGACTTGCAGGGTAAACATGGCGCCGCCTATGGCAGACAGGACAGCCGCGAAACAGAAGACGAAGATCTTGATGTTGGAGACGTCGTAACCGGAAAACCGGACCCGGTCCTCCTTGTCCCTGACGGCCACCAGCAGACGGCCGAGCTTGCTCTTGAGAACGAACTGGCTCAGCAGCAGGACAGCGATCAGAAGACCTCCGTTGACATAGTAGAGAACGTATTTGGCCTCGTCGGTGCGGATGTCCCATCCCTTGAGGGTTCTGAGATCCGTGATGCCGTTGACGCCGCCGGTATAACCCTGCTGGCCGATGATCAGGATCGTCAGGATGGCCGCAATAGCCTGGGTGATGATGGCGAAATAGACCCCGCCGACCCGGCGCTTGAACATCGCCGCACCGATAACGAAGGCGAAGAGCGTGGGAATGACGAGGATGGCCAGCAGCGTGAATGTCAGGCTGTTGAAGGGCTCCCAGAACCAGGGCAGGCTCGTGATCTGGTTCCAGTCCATGAAGTCGGGAATGCCCGGGGTGGACTGGATCGCGGTCGCTTCCGGTGTGGAGGCCTCCAGCTTCAGGTACATGGCCATGCAATAGCCGCCCAGGCCGAAGAAAACGCCTTGCCCGAGGCTCAGGATGCCGCCCTTGCCCCAACACAGCACCAGCCCGATGGCGACGAAGGCATAGGTCAGATATTTGCCGAACAGGTTGAGGCGGAAGATGTCCATCGACAGAGGCATCACAACGAAGATCAGCGCGGCGACGACCAGCAGTCCGATCAGTTCCTGTCGAGACAGCAGGGATTTCACATGTGTCATCGGAACACCTCAGCGACGGATTTTCAGGGAGAAGAGACCTTCGGGACGCAGCATCAGGATCCCGACGACGGTCAGTAGGGTGAGGACCTTTGCCATGGAACCTGAAAGGAAGAACTCCATGGTCGACTGGGCCTGGCTGATGGCGAAGGAAGACGCGATCGTTCCGAGCAGGCTTGCAGCGCCACCGAAAACGACGATCAGGAAGGTGTCGACGATATAAAGCTGTCCGGCGGTGGGGCCGGTTGAGCCGATCATGGTGAAGGCGCTGCCCGCAATGCCGGCAATGCCGCAGCCAAGGGCGAAAGTGTGCCGGTCGACCTTTTCGGTGTTGATGCCGACAGCGCCGGCCATGACGCGGTTCTGGACCACCGCGCGGGTCTGCATGCCCATTCGCGAGCGGAACAGGATGAAATAGACGCCGATGGCAATGACCAGCGTCAGCACCATGACGAAGATGCCGTTGATCGGAATTTCGATGATGTCCGTCAGCGGCACGGAACCGAGCAGCCAGTTCGGCAGGCTGACGCCGACCTCACGTGCTCCGAAGATCGACCGGTAGGCCTGCTGAAGGATGAGGCTCAGACCCCAGGTGGCCAGCAGGGTATCGAGCGGACGCTTGTACAGGTGCCTTATGAGAGACCATTCGACGAGAGCTCCGAGCGCGCCTGCTGCGACAAAGGCCAGCGCCATGGCGAAGAAGAAGTAGATGCCGAATAGGGACGGAATATAGGTCTCGACGATATTGGAGCAGAGATAGGTGACATAGGCGCCGAGGATCATGAACTCGCCGTGAGCCATGTTGATGACGCCCATCTGGCCGAAAATAATTGCAAGACCCAGGGCCATCAGGACGAAAACGGAAAACAGGATCAGTCCGGCGAAACCCTGCATGGCGAATATGGACCCGAGTTCCGTCCATGAATAATCGGCGAACATTGCGCGCGTCTCCATGCTACGGGGCGAAGGCGCTGTGCCACTGCCCCTGCTGTGAATGAGGGTTTGAAACGAAGGGGACGGGCGCTGCGCAGGCTGCATCCACGCAGCGCCCCTTGTGTGCCCGTTTTCTGAAAGGGCGTTTCCATCCCTGGGGGAATTAACGGAGGCTTATTGGTAGCCTTCCGGGAACGGATCCGGTTCCATCAGGTCGGTCGTCTCGTAAACCAGCTCGTACTGGCCGTCCGGCTTGGCAAGACCGATCCGGGTCTTGGACCACAGGTGATGGTTTTCATGGACGCGGACATAGCCTTCCGGCGCAGTGGTGAGTTCGATGCCCGGGGAGGCAAGACGCACCTTGTCGATGTCGAAGCTGCCGGCTTTTTCAACCGCTGCCTTCCAGAGCCAGGGGCCGAGATAGGCAGCCTGGGTCACGTCGCCGATGACGATGTCATCGCCCCACATTTCCTTGAAGGATTTGACGAATTCGGCGTTGTTTTCGTTGTCGAGGGACTGGAAGTATTTCATCGCGGCGTAAGCGCCTTCGATGTTCTCGCCGCCGATGCCGCGGATTTCATCCTCGGTTACCGAGATGGTCAGAAGAAGCGGCTTTTCCTTGGTCATGTCGATGCCGGCAGCCTTCAGCTGCTTGTAGAAGGCAACGTTGGACCCACCCACGACGATGGCGTAGATCACGTCCGGTTTCTTCAGCTTGATCTTGTTGATCACCGAGTTGAACTGGGTATGGCCGAGCGGATAATACTCTTCGCCGACGACCTTCAGGCCAAGCTTCTCGATATGCTTGCGGGCGATCTTGTTGGATGTCCGCGGCCAGATATAGTCGGAACCGAGCAGATAGAAGCTCTTGGCGCCCTTTTCCTTGGCGACCCAGTCAATGCCGGCGATGATCTGCTGGGTTGCTTCCTGGCCGGTGTAGATCACGTTGGGCGACTGCTCCAGGCCTTCATAGAAGGTCGGATAGTAGAGCATGCCGTTGTATTGCTCGAAGACGGGCAGCACGGCCTTGCGCGATGCGGATGTCCAGCACCCGAAAACGGCCGCGACCTTGTCGTTCACCAGCAGTTTCTTCGCCTTTTCAGCAAAGGTCGGCCAGTCGGACGCGCCGTCTTCCTGAATGTATTCGATCTTGCGTCCGAGCACGCCGCCCATGGCGTTGATCTGCTCGATGGCAAGCTTTTCCGCCTGTACGGACCCTGTCTCGGAAATCGCCATGGTTCCTGTGACGGAGTGCAGGATGCCGACCTTCACGGTGTCATCGGTTACAGCAAGCCCGGTCGTGTTGACGTCGTCGGCAAAGGCAGGTGCGAATGTGCTGGCAGTGGCCAGCATTGCTGCGGCAGCTGTGCCTGACAGCACGGATCGGCGGGACAGCCGGTGATCAATCAAGTCTTTCAGACGTTTCATTCTCTGGACCCCTCTGAGGTTGAGGTTGAAGCAGAGCGCCGTGAAGCTCCTCCGCATGCATCCAAGGCTCGTCTGGAATTGTGCAGTGCCGCAATGCGTCAGTTGCTGTGGGTTATTTGACTTATTTCTCTGAGCTGCGGCATGTGAAAGACTTCCATGTTTGCAATAAAATCATAATCAAAAAACTGGAAAATACGTCCTCAGGTAAGTCGTGAACCGTAATACTCAATTCTTGAGAGTGGAGGCATTCTGATATTCGAATATTACCTGAATAAGGCATAGAAATTGCTGGGAAGAAGGGTGATCGGTGTTTACCGATCAATTCGCGGGGAGGTCGCAAATCTTGAACAAAAATGTGCATGAAAAATAGATGCGATGCACAATGAGTGGGCTGGCACGCCGGTTCCGGCGGTCAAGGTGGTGATGGGCGATGGGTAGTCATCAGCGGGTTGTACGCCTGCGGAGAACATACAATCAGTGGGTCGCTAACCAGACCCTGGAGGACTTTGCGCTCCGTTTCACCGCCAAAAGCGCCCGTCGCTGGTCACCGGTCTGGGTTGCCAACACCGCACTGGGCGCGATTTCCTTCCTGGCCCTCGAGGCGATCGGCGCAGCGGTCACCTACAACTACGGCTTCACGAATGCTGTTTCGTCGATTGCCGTCGTCTGCTTGATCATCTTCATCACCGGCCTTCCGATTGCCTATCACGCCGTTAAATACGGCGTGGATATCGACCTGCTCACCCGCGGTGCCGGGTTCGGTTACATCGGATCGACGGTAACGTCGCTCATCTACGCAAGTTTCACTTTCATCTTCTTCGCCCTTGAGGCGGCCATTATGGCGACCGCGCTGGAGCTGTTTCTCGGGGTGCCGCTCAATATCGGCTACCTCCTGTGTACGCTTGTGGTCATTCCATTGGTGATCTACGGCATCACCCTGATCAGCCGGCTGCAGATCTACACCCAGCCACTCTGGATCGTGTTGCAGATCCTGCCGTTTGCTTTCCTGGCATGGCAGGGCGTGGCCCCGCTGGACGACTGGCAGAGTTTTTCCGGCCGGCTCGGGGACGAAGGCGGTCGGTTCAGTCTCCTTCTGTTCGGGGCTTCAAGCGCCGTTCTGTTCTCGCTGATCGCGCAGATTGGCGAACAGGTCGATTTTCTGAGGTTTTTGCCGCGTCAGCGTCGGGGACAACGGCTGAAATGGTGGTTTGCCCTGCTGGCCGCAGGCCCTGGCTGGATCCTCATCGGCGCGGTGAAACTGCTTCTGGGGTCGTTTCTTGTGGTGCTGGCGCTGCAGAGCGGCCTTAGCCCGGACAAGGCAATCGAGCCGACGCACATGTATCTGGTCGCCTTCACCAAGGCCACGTCGCCGGAAGTGGCCGTCGCCCTGACGGGGCTCTTCGTGATTGTCTGC
Organism: Stappia sp. BW2; assembly: GCF_008107695.1. GTDB lineage: Bacteria > Pseudomonadota > Alphaproteobacteria > Rhizobiales > Stappiaceae > Roseibium. The sequence continues at coordinate 275,856 of NZ_VIRG01000060.1, forward strand.
CAGGTCAAGATCAACGTGACCAACTCCTATGCCGGCTCCATTGCCTGGTCGAATTTCTTCTCCCGCCTCACTCACAGCCACCCGGGCAGGGTGGTGTGGCTGGTCTTCAATGTGTCGATTGCGCTCGCGCTTATGGAGCTTGGTGTCTACAAGGCGCTGGAACGCACGCTCGGCCTTTATTCCGTGGTTGCCGTTGCCTGGATCGGCGCGATCTTCGCCGATCTCGTCATCAACAAGCCGCTCGGGCTCAGCCCGAAACACATCGAGTTCAAGCGCGCCCACCTCTATGACATCAATCCGGTCGGCCTAGGCTCGATGGGCGCGGCAAGCCTGATCGCCCTGATTGCCTATTCCGGCGTGTTCGGCCAGACCGCCCATGCGCTGGCAAGCTACATCGCCCTTTTTACCGCTATACTTCTTGCCCCGCTGATCGCCTATGCGACCGGCGGCAAATATTATATCGCCCGTGAGCCCGTGAGGGCTGCAACTGCCGACGGAGAGCGGCCCCCCGACATTCAGTGCTGCATTTGCGAGCACACTTTCGAACACGAGGATATGGCCCACTGTCCGGTCTACTCTGGGCCGATCTGCTCGCTCTGCTGCTCACTCGATGCGCGCTGCGAGGACGACTGCAAACAGGAGGCGCGCATTGCCGACCAGGTCGGCGTTCTGCTTCATTCGATCCTTCCGGACCGGATCGCCGGCTGGATGAGTTCTCGGATCGGGCTGTATTTCAGTCTCATGATCCTGATCACCGCCTCGCTCGGGGCAATCCTGTCACTGGTCTATCTCGAAGCGGAAACCATTTCGCCTGGAGCGGGAAGCGAAGGCGTTGCCAGGGCTTTGACCCAGGTCTTCTTTATTCTTCTGATCACCTCGGGTGTCATGGCCTGGCTGTTCGTTCTCGTCCACGAGAGCCGGAAATTCGCCAATGAGGAAACAAGGCGCCAGACCAGTCTTCTGATGAAGGAAATTCGGGCGCACAAGCGCACTGACGCCAAGCTGCAGAAGGCAAAGGAAACGGCGGAGGCCGCGAACGAAGCCAAGAGCCGCTATGTGGTGGGGATCAGCCACGAACTGCGCTCGCCGCTGAATGCTATTTCCGGCTATGCCCAGTTGATGCGCAAGGACCCGGCGATCCCGGCCCACAGGCGCGACGCCGTGAAAGTGATCCAGCATTCGGCCGATCACCTCGCCGGGCTGATCGAAGGTCTTCTGGATATCTCCAAGATCGAGGCCGGGCATCTCACCATCTACCGGGAACGCTTCAATCTGCATGAATTCCTGGCGCAGACCGTCGACATGTTCCGCCTGCAGACAGACGCCAAGGAATTGCGCTTCCTTTTTGAACCGGCGGAAAACCTACCTGTCTTCGTGTTCGGTGATGAGAAGCGTTTGCGCCAAGTGTTGATCAACCTGCTGTCGAACGCGATCAAATGGACGGACACAGGCAGCGTCAAACTGAAGGTGTCCTACCATAGCCAGGTTGCGGAATTTGCGGTTGTCGATAGCGGCATAGGCATCGCTCCGGAAAATCTCGAGCGGATCTTCAATCCGTTCGAACGTATCGAGGAAGACGGCAAGGAGGCTGTTCCCGGAACAGGGCTGGGTCTGACGATCACCAAGCTTTTGAGCGAGGTGATGGGGGGCGATATCCAGGTTTCAAGCACGCCCGGTCTTGGCAGTACATTCAAGGTCCGCATGCTGTTGAGTGCTGCGGAGGCGCCGATCCAGGCGGGACGGGCGGAAAAACGTATTCTCGGATACCAAGGTCCGATCCAGACGATCATGGTGGTGGATGACGACCCTGCCCAGAGAGCGCTCATCAGGGATTTCCTGTCGCCGCTTGGGTTCAAGGTTCTGTCGGCCGCCGGCGGCCGTTCTTGCCTGGCGATGGTAGAGGACGAACGTCCCGACGCCTTTCTGCTTGATATCAGCATGCCGGGCATGAGCGGCTGGAACCTTGCCCGAAAATTGCGGGAAAGCGGATTTGGCGACGCGGTCATCATCATGATTTCCGCCAATGCGGATGACAGCGGCCGAGACCCGGTGCACAGGATCTATCATGACGATTACCTGGTGAAGCCCGTGAGGCTGCAGGAATTGCAGGACAAGCTTCAACTGGCATTGAAACTCGTCTGGCGCACGGACGCTGCCATGGCAGCACCACCGGTTGACGGTTTGCGATCGTCAGGGAGAGCGATATTCGAGAAGGCCCGTCTGCCGTCGGAGGAAAGCCTCGGCATTTTGAAACAGCTGAGTGACGTCGGCTATGTGCGGGGCATCAAGGCCAAACTCGACGACATCGAGGCGCATGAACCGCATGCGGCGGACTTTGTCCATCACATGCGGGGTCTCATCAAGGAATTCGATCTCACACAATACGACAAGCTTCTGGAAAGGCTCGGACATGATCATGAGTGCTCCTAGTCAGGCCGAAACGGTGCTGCTGGTCGACGACACACCTTCTTCCCTGGGCATGCTTTCGGATGCTCTGGAGGAGGCCGGCTTTACCGTGCTGCTGGCGCAAAGTGGCCGAAAAGCGATTGAGATAGCAGCCCGCGTCATCCCCAACGCGATCCTCATGGACGCGATCATGCCGGAGCTTGACGGGTTCGAGACCAGCAAACGCCTGAAGGCACTGGAAGACCTTCGGGATGTGCCGGTCCTTTTCATGACCGGATTGAGCGAGACGGAGCATATCGTCATGGGCCTGGAGGCAGGCGGCGTCGACTATGTCACCAAGCCGGTCAACCCTGACGAACTGATTGCCCGCCTGCGTGTTCATATTTCCAACGCCCGGAATTCACGCAGCGCCCATGTGGCGCTAGATGCTTCCGGGCGTCACCTTATGTCGGTAGACCTGTCCGGGGCGGTGTGCTGGGCGACGCCGCAAGCCTCCGCGCTTCTTGGAACGGGCACGGCCGAGGACGCCGCCGCTTCCGGTCAGCTCCCCGAGACCGCTGTCGACTGGTTGCGCCTCTACCTGTTGCCGAAGGGCAAGGCTGCGCAGAAGGAGGAAGAACTGATCGCCCGTGTCAAAGGCCGGGAGCTGCGCTTCACCTATGCCGGCAACATCAGCGCAGGTGAACATTTGCTGCGTGTATCGGATGTCTCGGACAGCGTCCCTTCCGAAATCCTGAAGGACGCCTTCGATTTGACGGGACGCGAAGCCGAAGTCTTGATCTGGATCGCCAACGGCAAGTCCAACAAGGAAATCGCCTCGATCCTGGATATGAGCCCTCGCACGGTGAACAAGCATCTCGACCGGATCTTCGGGAAGATGGGAGTTGAAAACCGAACCTCAGCCGCTGTGGTTTCACTCAGGCGCATCCTGGAAAGCTGAGCTAATTTCAGTACACTTTTAAATAGTGTCAACTATGACTGCGGATCTGTTGGTCGAGCGACTGAACATCATAACCAAATGATCGTCTTTTCTTAGGGAATGGACCTGTAAATGGGTTCACTGATAGATTTTGCTCAACAAGCGGCCCCTGTATTGTGCGGCTGGTTCATACTTTAAGTGCCAGTCAGAAAATTAATAAGTAAATCAAATTTATTTTTATTTCATCCTTTGCCGATGATGAATATAATCCGACAAAAAGAATAATGTTTCGATCTTTATCTATCTATGGTAACAATATTAATTATTAATAGCATTTTTGATCATTTTGCATCATCGACTTACAAATTGAGTGAAATTAGAACCTTATTGATCCTTGTCAGCCAACGCTGTGATCTTTAGTTCCTTTACGTGATTTGTGAAGGGTGAGCATGGTCATTTGGGAGGCTCTCAATGTCTGACCATTTGCGACATCTACTTTTTATGGGCCCCAGGGACAAATTGCCGAAACCCCTGGAAAATGCATTGGTTCGAGAATTGCCGGATCTCGTTGTTCAGGTGTCAACCGACTGGAAGGCGCTGACAGAAAAGGCCGAGCGTGAAAAGGTGGTACCTGCCTTGATCCTTGTCGACGAAGGGTTCGGTGCTGTGAATACCAAGCTGCTACAGCAATTTCAGGACAAATATCCCGATGCCGTCCTGTGTTTGACCTTCAACGGAGAATACGGGTCCAGACAGCATATTCGCGACTGCTTGAGCACCGGTATCGTCAAAAACGTGATCCCCATGAACCTGAGGCTGGACCTTTGGCTCTACGCCATCCAGATAATGTTGCAGGGAGGTTCCTATATGCCACCCGATCTCTTCGAGCTTCTTGAAGACGGTTCGAACATGCGGCTTGAAAAGGCAAACCATCTCGTTGATGCCAAAAACAACAGCGACGTCGACCCGGTCAATACGCTGACGCGAAGAGAGCGTGAGGTGCTGGCGCTGATTGCTCAGGGGCATCAAAACAAGAATATCGCTGCAAGTCTTTCCTTGTCGGAGCACACGATCAAGCTCCACATTCATCACATCATCTCGAAAATGGGCGTCTCGAACCGGACGGAGGCCGCCGCAGCCTATCTTCAGTTTCACCGATCCGACAAAGGCAGCAGCTAGGTGGGGGACCTGGCACACTGGCGGCACGCAGAGCCGGACACTTGATGAGGTGTTATGCCAGCTTGGCATGCTGGTCAGTGCGTTTTCTTGCAGAGGCGATTCTGTTGATATATCGGGAAATTTCTGTTTTTCCGGCAAACCACTCTGAAAAAAATCCGGAACAGGTTTGTGTGGGGCGAACCGCCTTTGGTTATTGCGGAAACTTGTAAGCTCGAGACCAAACGGTAAAACCGCAATTTGGAAGAGGACTTAAGTTATTGAAAAATAGAATTAAAAATAGAAATCCTGGATGCCGTGCGTCGGGAAAAAGCGCTGAATGATGCAAAGCTGCATGCGGAAAGTTACCTCTGCGGCCTTGCGCAGCCTGTTCAACCTTGAAGTGTTAGGGTTTCGTTAACTTAAATTTCCTTGCACCATCAGCAGGAATCCGGCATCCATGACGGAGTTAAAGCTCATATCGGGCATAAAACCGTCAGAGGGCATTGATGGCCGTTACCGAACAAATTTCCGGTGGACGCGATACGACCGCAAAGATCGAAAGTTTCACTCAGAAGCTTTCGGACCGTTTGCAGACGATGCGCGAAATGACCTATCCACCGGAAGCCCGCAAGGTTTTTGGCCGGACGTTTTCCACCACGGATCTGGTACGACTGCTGGGCGTGCCCGAAAGCACGCTGCGCACGCTGACGCTCGAAGGCAAGGGGCCGCAGCCACATCGCGCTGAAAACAACCGCCGGATCTATTCGGTCGAGCAGGTTTGGGAACTGAGAGCGTTCCTTGCCGAACTTCGGCCGGACGATGCCCATCGTCTGGTGCCGCATCGCCGTGCGGGCGAGAAGTTGCAGGTGATTGCCGCTGCAAACTTCAAGGGCGGCAGCTCCAAGACGACCACATCCGTTCATCTGGCGCATTATCTGGCCATTCAGGGATACAGAGTGCTGTGCGTTGATCTGGACCCACAGGCGTCCATGACCACGACATTCGGCATTCAGCCAGACCGCGATCTTCGCTCCGGCGAGGACGATGACGAGCGCACCGATACGACCTACGACGCACTGCGCTATGACAATTACCGCGTGCCTTTTTCCGACGTCATTCGCGAAACCTACTTCCCGGGCATTCACCTTGCCTGCGGCAACCTGCGCCTGATGGATTTCGAATACGATACGCCGACTGCACTGGCCGAGCGGACGACAGACGAACTGGGCCTCTTCTTCCAGCGGCTCGATGCCGTGATCAAGTCGGTGGAGGATCATTTCGACGTCGTTGTCCTCGATACGCCGCCGTCGCTCGGATACACCACAATGGCGGCGCTTTACGCTGCAACGGGTCTGATCATCACCGTTCATCCGGCCATGCTCGACGTGTCGTCCTGTTCCCAGTTCCTGAAGATGATTTCGGATGTGACCCACACGCTGTCCGAAGGCGGTGCGGTTTTCGAACATGACTTCACGAAGTTTCTGCTGACCAGGGTCAATCCCAACGACGGGCCGCAGAAGATCATGTCCGGCACCATGCGCGACCTGTTCGGAACGGACGTTCTCGTGGCCGAAGCGATTGAATCGACCGCCATCGCGTCTGCCGGGGTTGCCAAGAAAAGTCTTTACGAAATCGAACCCGGTGAAGTTGGCAGGGAAACCCTGAAGCGTGCGCTTGAAAGCGCGGACCGCGTCAACGCCGAAATTCTTGATCTGATCAAGAGTGTGTGGGGCAGGGAGGTTTGACGATGAAAAAGTCGATCGTCAAAATGATGTCCGATGCAGCGGCGGCGGCCGCTGACAAGAATGAGCCGCCAACACCTGTCGCGAGCCAGAAAGTGACCGCACCCGTCGTGAATTCCATGGGGCGCGCCTTGTCGCATATGCGCGAGGACAGCATCGTCGCTCTCGATCCCTCCAAGATCGATCCCAGCCCTTTCTCCGACCGTTTCGAAACCGACCACGAAGCCGAAGAAGCCCTGGAGGAACTCAAGCTCTCCATCCAGGACGAAGGCCAGAAGATCCCGGTTCTGGTGCGGCCGCACCCCACGGAACGGGACCGGTATCAGCTTGCCTACGGTCATCGCAGGTTGTTTGCCATCAAGGCGCTGATGGCGGAAGCGGGCAAGCCTGAGACGTTCAAGGTCAAGGCGTATGTCCGCAAGTTGAGCGACGCGGAGCTGATCAAGGAACAGTCGCTTGAAAATGGCGTTCGTGAAAACCTGACCTTTGCCGAAATGGTTCTCTGGGCTGTGCAACTTCGCGAGGCCGGTCTCAAGCAGCGTGAAATGCAGCCGGTGCTTGGCCAGGTGCAGACCGTCATTTCCAACATGCGAAAGATCGCTGACAGCATCCCGCACGACATCATTCGCACCATAGGGCGCGCCAGAAATGTTGGCCGGCCAGCGTGGATGGAACTGGCAAAACTGTTTGAGGATCCTTCAGCGGAACAGCGCGTACGCGATGTCCTCACCAGCGAGGACTTCAAGCTTGCCGCGGCCCAGGACAGGATGGCAATGGCAATGCAGGCGGCAAGGGGCAAGCAAAAGAAGACAGCTTCATCAGCGCTTCCAGCCGCGGAAATTACCTCGAACGGTGCCGTGCTGGCCAAACTGAAGAGAACATCGGCGGCAACCGTGTTCTCGATACCGAAATCCGAAGCCGAATTCGGCCACTGGCTGGAAGAGAACCTTCCGGACGTTTACCGCGATTTCCTGGAGCAAAGGAAGGGAACGGGACGGACGAAAGGATGAGGAGAATTGCGGCACATCTCGATGAGATTTGCCGTGCACATGATGTTCCGGGGCGGGGGTTCAACGATCGTTCCGGACCAGATCGGCAACAGGCCGGATGTCGGCCAAGGCCGGTAGGAAAGGAGACGGTGCGAGACAGCTAGAGACAAAATGAAAAGAGACCGAAACGGCGGCAACCGTTCAGTCTCTTTAATCACGGTTCAACTTGGAACGTCCAAACAGGAACCTCAACACTTCCCTGTTTTAGGCGAATTCCGAATCACGCGCAAGATCCATCTTGTGTGAGCGGTGGATTTCGGCCGATTTCCTGACGTTGAACCTCCTGAAACGCACAACGCCGCACGTTTGCTCGTGTCGGCGAACGGAGGTTGTCATGCCTACTGTTTCGAACGTCTCTTCCTTTCGGAAGGTGACGCCGGGAATGCTTGCGTCCCAACGACTGGCGATGTCGAACGATATTCCCGATATTGGAAAATCCGAAGTCGCAATTGCCCTGAAACGGGCGGCGCAGCCGATCGGGCTGACGTCGACGGCCTATCATGTCCTGGACATCCTGCTTGGCCTTTCAAAACCTGACGATTGGAAAGGGGACAACAGGCCGGTTGTAGCCATCTCGAACGAGAAGCTGGCCTCTTACGTCGGCAAGAGCGAACGCACAGTCATTCGAGCGATCAAACAACTGGTGGAAGCCCGTATTCTGGCCTACCGAGACAGTTCGACCGGCCGCAGATGGGTGCACCGGAACGACAGTGGCGACATCACGTTTGCCTATGGACTCGATTTTACACCTGCCAGAGTGCGCTACCGGGAAATCAAGAGGCAGGCCGACGAATGGCAGGCGCATCTCAATGCCGTACGTGAAGCTAAACGAACTGTTGCAAGACTTTCCAGAGCAATTGTCGACATCGTTGAAGCGACGAAGGATATCGACCTCACTGATTTTCAGGACCAAATGCAAGCCATTCTGGAAAACAGGCAGGATATCCAACTCAAAGCCCAGGCCTTGCTGGATCTCTACGATCTGCTGATGGAAGCTCTGAAGGAAGCCACAGACACACAGGAAAAGGCGCCTGAAAACAATAATATGTCAGGCGAACATGACAAGAATGTCACCCCTTTATTTAATACAAGCTCACCAGACTCTTATACTAATAACCGGACATCTGCTCACGCAGATGAAAATCAAAACAATTCTGACGTCGCCTACGGCGCCGAAATAGCTCCTGAGGGGGAGCAAGCGAAGCGGGGTCAGCTCCCTAACCAGCATTCTTCCGGGCAGAAAGGCACTGGTAAGGGGGATTTTGTCCGTTCTGAAACCCTGGACGCTGTTTCGATCTCTTTGCTGGAAAGTGCGTGTACGTCCATTCAAAGTGATTTCGGCATTACTCTCAACAGCTGGCCTGATCTCATTTCTGCTACGGATGTGCTGAGGATTGGCATCGGATTGAGCGAAAAGGGCTTTACCGAGGCGTGCGGAAAGCTGGGACGGCATGTTGCGGCGGCAATCCTGGCGATGGTGGCCGAAAAGGCGCTGCGCGACCCGGAAAAGATCAGTTCACCTGGCGGCTACTTCCGGGCGTGTTGCGAGCGCGCGGCAGAGGGCAAGCTTGCGCTGGCAAAATCGCTGTTCGGGCTGGCGGCGCGTTGAGCCGCGGTCAGACCAGTCTCCTGGGCCTGACCGGGCATCGTAGCGAAATCGTGGCTATCCGTGCTCGCCAGTCCGGATCATTCAGGCAGCGACTGAGGCTGAGGTGTTGCGCCCTTGATCGTTGCAAGCGCAGCGGCCTGGCGTCTGGAATTCCGGTGCTTGGTGATTTGCGTGTCGGCAATGACACCGATGAGTATCACGCTGCCCATGACCGCAAAGTTGAGGGAGGAGGGGATGCCGAGCAGATTGACGAGGTTCTGCAGAACCTGCAGCAGGATGACACCAAGGACGACGCCGACAACCGATCCTTCGCCTCCGCGCAGGGAAAACCCGCCCAGAACGGCGGCGGCGATTGCGTAGAGTTCGTAGAAGTTTCCGTGTGAGGCCGGGTGAATGGAGCGCGTATACATGGCAAAGAAGATTGCGGAAAGGCCGGTCAGAACGGCGCAGATGACATAGGCAAGGACGATGACCCGTCTGGTGTTGATGCCTGTGAAACGCGCAGCTTCCTCATTCTTTCCAACGGCGAAAAGATGCCTGCCGAACACGGTCCGGTGGAGAACGAACCAGGCGATCACCGCGATGATGGAAAAAGCAATGATCGAGTGCGGCACGCCGCCGGTTCGCCCCGAGATCAACCATTCCAGCACTGGAAAGTCATCGCCGAAGGAAAAGCCGGCGGTTCCGTCCTTGGTATAGAACCGGGCAACGCCGCGATAAATCAGGAGCCCGCATAAGGTAACGATGAAGGGTTGCAACTGGAGCCGTGTGATCAGCCAGCCGTGGATCGTGCCGAAGATAGCCCCGCAGGCCAATACGATGAGGGCAGCAATCGGCCAGGGCACACCCTGAACCACAATAAGGTCGACAAACAGGACGCCAAGCAGTGCAATGAGCGACCCGACGGACAATTCGATACCGGCCGTCACGATCACGAAGGCTTCGGCCAGGGAAAACAGGCCGAAAAGACCGATGAGGTTGGCTGTGTTTGCAAGGTTGATCGGCGACAGAAACCTCGGATTGATCAAGGCGACAACCGATCCGACGGCCAAAACGAGCAGGGCCAGCCCGATATCCTTCTTTTGCATTCGTATTCCTCACCGATTAACCGACTGCAAGCCGGAGTATGTTTTCTTCCGTCAGTTCGTCCGAGTTCAGAATTCCCGTCACATGCCCCCGGCGCATGACCGCCACTCGGTCGGACACGCCGATGACCTCTTCCATGTCGCTCGAGATCATGAGTATGCCGACCCCTTCGCGCGCCAGCGCTTGAAGCAGGTGGTAAACTTCGGCCTTAGCGCCGACGTCGATGCCGCGGGTGGGTTCATCGAAAATGATGACCTTCGGATTGGTGGCTAGCCATTTCGCCAGCACGACTTTTTGCTGGTTTCCGCCCGAAAGCTCCGCAGCAGTCTGGAATACGGAACTTGTCTTGATGGCGAGACGGGCCTGTGAATCCTTTGCAAGGGCTGTCTCGCGCTCTCTGTCGACAACGCCGAGACGCGACAGCAGCTTCAGGCAGGGCAGAGAAATGTTGCCGGTGATCGGGAAGTCCAGAAGGAGCCCCTGTTCCTTCCTGTTCTCGGGGACAAGCGAAAGTCCGGCCGAAATCGCTTCAGGAACTGAATGTGACTTGAGCTCGGTGCCATTGAGACGGATCATTCCTTCTGACAAGGCATCAACACCGAAGATGGCCCGCGCAAGCTCCGTCCTTCCTGCTCCAACCAGCCCCGCCACACCGAGAATTTCTCCAGCATGGAGGTCGAGGTCGACACTGGCGGCGGGGAAGGTGCTGGTGCGGACACCCCGCAGGGAAAGGATTGGAGTGGCCACGCCATGCGCGGTTTTTTCGTAGAACTGGTGAACGTCCCGGCCGATCATCATCCGCACCATCGCGTCCTTGCAGATTTGCGAGCCGGTAAGGTCGCCGGCATTTCGGCCGTCGCGCAGGCAAACGACCCTGTCGGCGACGTCCTCAACCTCACTGAGGCGATGGCTGATAAAGAGAACCGCAACGCCCCGGCTTCGTAATTGCCGCATGACGGAGAGCAGTCTTTCCGTCTCCGACAGGGTCAAACTGGACGTCGGCTCATCGAGGATCACAAGACGCGCGTTCATCGACAGCGCTCGGGCAATTTCAAGCAATTGCTGATCGGCAAGAGAGAGGCCGGATACGGGATCGGCGGGACCAAACCTTGTGCCAAGAAGTTGCAAGATCGGCGCAACCTTGGCTTCCATGGCCCGCTTGTCGAGCAGCCGCAACGGGCCTGAGGTAATTTCACGCCCAAGCAGGACGTTCGCGGTCACGTCGAGATTGGAAAACGGATTGAGTTCCTGATGAACGAAGGCGATGCCCAGGCTGCCGGCCTCCGCAGGCGAAAGAGCGCTGCGATGCTGGCCGTCGATGTGAATGTCGCCGCCATCAGGCGAGACCGTTCCGCCGAGCACCTTCATCAAGGTGGATTTGCCGGCGCCATTTTCGCCAATCAAACCGACGATCTCTCCGCCCGAGATACTGAGATCGACATCCTGCAGGGCGACAACACCTGGATAGACCTTCGTTACCTTGGAAAGTTCGAGCGAAATCTTCTGAAAACCGGATGGCAAGAGCTGGCTCCAATAGGTCGGTGGCATAGGCTGCGCAGTCCGCAATCTGCGGTCCGCGCAGCCACTGGCAGGCTTGGGAGTGTCGCCTAGCCTTTGATCCGCGCCTTCAGTTCCGTTTCGAAGGCATCGACGTTCGATGTGTCGATGATCTTGGTTGGAACGATGATGAGGCCGTCCCCCGGAATGCCGCTCTTGTCGCCTTCCAGGAACTTTGCCATCAGGTGCATGCCCTGATAGCCCCATTGGTAGGGGTCCTGCACGACGGTGCCGGCAAAGCTGCCTTCGCGGATGGCGCCAAGCGTGATCGGGTCTTCATCGAAGGCAATTACGGTAATCTCGCCCAGTTTGCCTGCGGCCTGCAGCGCTTCGTAGATCTTGGGCGGGTTGTAGGAATAAAACCCGACCATGCAGTCGACCTCGGGATTTGCAGCCAGGACGTCGTCGACATTCTGGCGGGCCTTGGGAAAGTCGACATCGTCGCCGCGTACGTCGACAAGTTCGATACCTGAGCCCTTGACCGTTTCCCGGAAGCCGGCGATGCGCTCCTTGGCGTTATCCGCGCCGAGGAAGCCGACAAAGCCCATGCAGGTGCCGCCATTAGGCAGAGCCTTCTTGGCGATTTCGCCTGCCTGATTTCCGGCAAGCGTGTTTGACGATCCGAGATAGGCGATGCGATCGCTTTCTGGCGCATCGCTGTCTGTCGTGAACAGCGGAACCTGCGCCGCGATGCGGTTGAAGGCGCCGATCGACGTCTTCGGATCGACCGAGGAAATCATGATGGCGTCCGTACCGGCGGCCACAAGATCGTCCATCAGCGCGTTTTGAAGCGCGGCCGTTCCCTGCGCCGGGTACCGGAATTGCAGGTCATAGCCGGGCAGTTCGGCCTGGGCGGCGTTCACGCCCGCCTCGGCCAGTTTCCAGAAATCAGACGCTGCGTTGACGACGAATGCGAGCTGCGGTTTGTCCTGGGATTGCGCCGCTGTAGCAGTGAAGGCGGCGACGGCCGCGATGCAAAGAGTTTTCCCGAATTTCATATTCTCCTCCCTTTTGAGACTGTTGGAACTAATGCGTCCAACAAAATATTAGTAATATTATTAGTAAGTGAATTCAAGCCATGCTTGGGAAGCGCCTGTCGTCATCTAAGCGACCCGCACCGTAACGGCACGCTTCCGTTGTGTTTGTCTGAAGGTCCATTTCAGGCACGATTTCACATTTCCGGAATGCCGGCCGGAGCGTCTCCCTGTGAGGCTTTTTGGAAAAAGCGCCGCCGGATCCAATGCGCAAATCCGGCGGCCAGAGGAGAGGCTAATGGGTTAGTTGTTCGCGCAGAACCCCGGATCTTCCTGGTTGCAGACATCCAGGCCCGTGTAGAGCGGATCTTCAACGCTCTCGCCGTTGATCAGCTGAATCATCACATCGGGTGCACGGTAGCCCATTTCAAAGGGGCGTTGTCCGACCTGGGCGTGGCTTCTGCCTTCGCGGAATGCCTTCGTCTGCGGGGGCAGCGTGTCGCCCGCGATGATGATCAGATCCTTTGATTTCAGCTTGTCCATGACCTGGTCTGTGACCTGCGTATAGGCCTGGGGCGCGAATTGTGCCCATCCGCCAATAAGGATGAACGCATCGAGATCCGGGTTGGCGATGAAGGTATCTGCCATCTGCTGGTTGGCGAGATCGGCCTGGTCGTTCGTGAAGACCGGGCATCCGTCAATTTCAGTCCAACCATTCTGACCGGTCAGGCGGTCGGTCCCTTTTGCGCCGGAAGCCGTGTCACGGAAGCCTTGAGCGCGGGCGTTGATGTTGTCCGCAGCCACGTTGCCGAGCTGCAGGCAGACTGAGCCGCCCTCAGGCTTCAGTTTGGCCGCTTCCTCGGCCATCTTGACGCCCATCAGGTAGTTGTCGGTTCCCAGATAGGTTTTGCGCAAATCCCGGTCTTCCGCCAGAAAATCCGCATCGATCGTCATGACGGGAACGTTCGGCGCGATCTGGCGGATGCGGTTGGCCATCGCGGGAGCATTGGACGGTGAAATCGCGATCGCCGCAACGCCGCGTGTCAGGAGATCGTCCACGATCTGCACTTCACCGGCTTCGTCAGCGGAAGACGCAGGCCCTGTGTAAAGGCATTCGTACTCACTGTTCGCGTTTTCGGACAACCATTTCTGGCAACCGAGATTTATCTGTTCGAAGAACGGGTTATCGAGACCTTTCACGACAATCGCGAGCGTTTTCTTGTCCTGCGCTGGTGCGGAACCAATCTGGAAAGCCATTACGACCGCAGTCCCGAACATCAATATCTTGCGTCTCATGCGTATCACTCCCTTCTGTTTTTCAGGTCCCGGCGCGGATTACCCCGGGTACCAGATCATGCGGGGATCTTTTTCGTCCCTTCTGTAGTTCCAGGCCCGTTCGATGAGGGCCTTGAGGTCCACCGACGGGCTCCAGCCGAGCAGCAGGCGCGCCTTGGTGTTGTCGAGCCAGTTGCTGTGCATGGATGTCGGGATTTCGGCGATCTTCAACGAACGGCTTTCGGCGAGGTGACGCGCGGCGCACCCATAGTCGACCGGTTCGTTCATCGAGATGTTGAAGAGCTGTCCGGCCGCTTCCGGCGCATCGAGAGCCGCCAGAATGGCCAGGACGAGATCGTCCACATGGACGAAGTTTCTTTTCAGCGGGTGACCGTCCCTGTCCTTCAGAAGCGGTACGTGGTTGCCGTCTGCGTAGGTGCGTAGGTCACCCTCCGAAAGCAGCTCCGTCCAGAGTGGACCGCCGAACTGGTCAGGCCCGAAAGAGAGCGCAAAGCGGAAATCGTCCTTCTCCATGATCCAGGGCGCCCGCAGGACACAGCCGTTCAGGCCGTATTGATGCCGGTATTGTTCCAGCATCACTTCCTCCAGCACCTTGGTCAGGGCATAGCAGCCAGGGTAGGCCTTGCGCTCCGAGGCTTCCGTCACCGGGCCTTCGAATGGCTGAAAGGCATGGCCGACCGCACAATCTCCGCTGATGAGAACGAACTGACGGGCGGTCTCCTGTCTGCGGAATTCCTCCAGAAGAACGAACATGCCCTTGACGGAAACATCTATCGCCAGATCGGGGGATTCCTTGACCGCGGCCATGTGCAGGACATGTGTTACGCCCTCCATGGCACTTGCAACAGCGGCTGGATCGGCAATCGACCCCTGAACGACCTGCACCCGCTCACCACCGGAAATCATCCGGTTGTTGCAAAGCGCCACGACGCTCCACTCCCGGAAGCGATCCGATGACAGGAACTCCGGCAAAAAGTTTTGTCCAACCTTTCCGGAAGCGCCGGTGAGCAGCAATTTCATTCAACGTCCCCCTTGCGTTTATTAAATAGTATTTATTAATATTAGTTAGTCAAGGATCGAAATTGATTGAACGGCGGTGTCTCAGGTGGGCGGGGGGCGGGATGGGAATGATCATCCCCGCAGCCGGACTGCCGAGGTCGGCAACGGTCGCAGAACCGGACCGAAAACCGATTGGGGAGGAGCGATCGAATGTCGAGGCTACGGCTGACAGGAATCTCAAAGAGTTTTGGCGCCATCCAGGCCCTGAGCGATGTCTCGCTCGAGGTCGCACCAGGGGAGGTGCTGGGGCTGATGGGCGATAACGGTGCGGGCAAGTCGACGCTGGTGAAGATTGTCGCCGGCAACTTCAGGCCCACACACGGATCGATTTCCATCGACGGCGACACGGTGGACTTTCACAAGCCGCGCGATGCGCAGCGGCAGGGAATTGAAGTCGTCTATCAGGACCTGGCGCTGTGCGACAACCTCACGGCAGCTTCCAATGTGTTTCTCGGCCGTGAACCGAGGCGGCAGTTCGCCGGGTTTCGCTTTCTTGACTACGCCACCATGCACAGTCGCTCGGCAGAGCTTTTTGCCATTTTGAAGTCGGAGACCCGGCCCCGCGATCTCGTCAGACGTATGTCGGGAGGGCAGCGCCAGGCCGTCGCCATCGCAAGGACGCTGCTGTCGAATGCCAAGATTGTGCTGATGGACGAGCCGACTGCGGCGATCTCGGTGCGTCAGGTGTCGGAGGTGCTGGATCTGATCCACCGTCTCAGCGACCAGGGCATCAGCGTCGTGCTGATCAGCCATCGCATGCCCGATGTCTTTGCGGTGTGCAGCCACATCGCCGTCTTGCGCAGGGGACAAATGGTCGCCAGCAAACTGGCCAAGGACAGTTCACCAGAAGAAGTGACCGGCCTGATTACCGGCGCCATTGAAACGGCGTGAGGAGAAGTTTCCGATGACAACTCTCGAACAAGCTATCGACCTCAGCCAGCACCGGTCTCCGGTCTCCCGGATCCTCGGTTCCCAGATTTTCTGGGTGTTTGCAGCCGCCGTTCTGGCGTGTCTTGCGCTCACGCTGCTGACGGATTCCTTTGCCACCCAACGCAATCTCTTCAACGTGACGCGGAATTTTGCTTTTGTCGGCCTCATCGCAATCGGAATGACGACCGTGATTGCCTCCGGTGGCATCGACCTGTCGGTCGGCTCCACGGTGGTTCTGGCCGCAATGGTCATCAGTGTGCTGATGTCGTCGGGATATCCGTTCTGGATTTCCGCGCTGGCCGCGCTGGCCGCCGCGGCCGGGGTGGGTTTGCTCAATGGGCTTTTGATCGCTTATGTCGGCATGCCACCCTTTGTCGTGACGCTCGGAATGCTGTCGGCGGCCCGCTCGCTTGCGATGGTGCTGTCGAACAACAAGATGATCTGGGAATTCGGACCCGATCACGATTTGCTTCTTTGGGTTGGCGGAGGCTCGACCCTCGGTCTGCCGCATCCGATCTATGTTCTCATCTTTTTGGCCGCGTTGATGAGTGTTGTCTACCGCTGGACGAGGTGGGGGCAATATGTGTTCGCAATCGGCGGCAACGAGCAGGCGGCGACGCTTACGGGCATTCCGGTCAAGCGAATCAAGGTCTCGATTTACATGTTTTCCGCGCTGACCGCCGGTGTTGCAGGCATCCTCATGGCTGGCTGGCTCGGCAGCGTGACCACAAATCTCGGTCAGGCGATGGAATTGACTGTGATCGCCGCCGCCGTCATCGGCGGCGCGAATCTTGCGGGTGGCCAGGGAACGGCTCTTGGAGCGGTGATAGGGGCCCTGTTGATCGAAGTCATTCGCAATTCATTGATACTATTAGGTATTTCGACCTTCTGGCAGGGAATGTTCATTGGCTGCTTCATCATTATCGCTGTTGCCTTTGACCGCATCCGAAATTTGAGCACAAACGACTGAAGGCACTGGAGTACCAGATACATGGCCGGCGAAGACAACCTTGGAACCGTTGATTTTGCAACGCAATACGGATAGTCATTCGCCGGCTTTGCGGCCACCTTCTTCAACGGTGAGGAAAACCGGAAACTAATGTCGAAAAAACGCCGGCTCGGAACAAATAGACGTCCTACGATGATGGATGTTGCCGCGACTGCCGGAGTTTCGCAGGCAACGGTTTCACTCGTTCTGAACGGCAGTCCGGGCGCGAAACTGAGCGATGCGACGCGCAGACGGGTGAACGAAGCTGCAAAGCAGCTTGGCTATAACCTTGTGCGCCGCGGCCCCCGAACGGTCATGGGCGACCGCACCAACATTCTTTTCATTGCCGACGAGATCACGACGGATCCCTGGATGGCGCTCGCGTTCGAGGGTGTCAGGGACAAGGCCTACGAATACGGCATACACGTCAGCCTTGCGGTCAGCCACGGCGACGAAGAAACCGAAAAGATGATCCTCTCGCAGATGAGCCACATGCCGTTGCTGGGGATCGTCTATGGAACAATTCTGACCCGCCGGGTTGATTTGACGCCGGTCTTCGACGACCAGCACACGGTATTGCTGAATTGCTATCGGCCCGAGCGTGACCTGCCGTCTGTCGTTCCGGGCGATGTGCTCGGCGGACGTACCGCGACGGATCATCTCATTAATGCCGGTTACAGTCGTATCGGGCTCATCAACGGGCAGCAGGGGGTGGATGCGTCCAGAGACCGGCTCAAGGGCTATCGGCAGGCGCTTTCAAGTCACGATATTCCGTTTGACAGCGAATTGGTCAAACCCGGGAACTGGGAGCCGCTTTCGGGTTACGAGCACACCCATGCTCTCCTTGATCTCGACACGCCTCCGGACGCAATATTCTGCGCCAACGACCTTATGGCGCTGGGGTGCTACGATGCCTTGAAGGAACGAGGCCTCCGCGTTCCGAACGATATCGCGGTGATAGGCTTCGACAATCGCGAGATTTCCAAGAGCATGCACCCGCCGCTGTCAACGCTTCTCCTGCCGCATTACGAAATGGGCGAAATTGCATTCGAGCTTCTTCTCGACAATGCCAATGGCCGTCAGGCCGGCCCGGCGCAAATCAAGGTGGAGTGTCCGCTTGTCGAGCGCAATTCGGTGAAGGCAACGGCTGACGACTGAAGCGCCAGGGGATCACTCAACGCGGTACGCTAAAAAACGCTCTGTTTTGCCCTGGACAAGAAAAATCCATGGCCGTCCTGGTTGCTGCACTTCAACCCTTTGCGTGAGGAGTGGCAGATAAAGCCGCCGAACTCACCGGTCACGCCGTATTCGGCCCTATCAAATCCGCCTTTGGTCCTGTCCGTTTGAACGCAGAGGATTTCAGCGGGACCTTTCTCTTTCATGGAAAAAGTATGGCCCCAATCGAGATTACAGCCGCCTGGTTTCGGCAACGCGGGCGGGCCAGCCCGCTGGATTATCGTACAGGTGATTTCAGACAGAACATTGAAGTCCTCGCCCACGGTGCACTGGATGTTTTCCGACGGTGTTTCAAATGTCCAGATGTCAGCCAATGAGACGCTGATGGTGAACCATAGGCCCAGAGCGAGTGACGACAGGAAAAGCATGGTGCGAAAACGCGAAGACACCCTATTGCCGTTCGATTGAGTAAAGCCGTTTTCGTCGATCATATCCAACTCACTCTCCCCACAGGAGCATTCGCATTTGCTCAAATTCTCCCGCGGAGAGAATATTCACCTGTGCGACGTGCGGGAACTCTCCGATTGTCATGACTTCAAGGTATCGTCCGGCGGGCTCCTGAAAATACAATTTGCATGGGGCTTCCCCAACAGGAGAGCAAGTCGCAACCTCGACATAGCCGTCCTCGTAAAGGCCGCGTGCAACGAACGCGAGATCGTCGGCAACCGGATTCTCGAAAGGCTGCCAACCGTTTGTCAAAATAATGGACCTGGCTTGATCATAGGGAAGGCCGATGAGCTCGTGTGCCGAAGACTGAAACTCTTCGGACGCAGCCAGGACGGCATCGCCCGCGATCAAGGTTTTGGTCACGAGCACAGCGGCCACACCCAAGGTTGCTGCATTCCACGGTCTCTTGTTCATGTCGGGGCTCCCCTTTCACCAGCAGAAGTGAGCTGTTCCCAAACCCTTGCACAAGTTATGGCGTAATTTAACCTACTTTTTGCATCTTCTGGTTGGGTCGTTCGGTGTAAAGCCACTCGAGCAGTGCAGGGCAGGCGGTTTGCCGCCACGTTCAGGGCACTCCGAGGCACCACGCCGGCCAAGGCCTGTGCCCGGACAACAAGCCGGGCGTTTTGACAAGTTCAGATGCTTCCGATCAGGCGGGTTGAGATGTCGATGATATCGCGGGACACCAGCGAGTTTGGTGTGTACCTGCGGGTCAGAACACCCAGCTGCATTTTGGGAGGCAGGTCGGGAACGTCTATCGGGCACAATCCGCTGCCCCAGAATGAGTCATTCAGAATTTGAGGCGGGCAGAAGGCGATGAGATCCGTCGAGCGGTTCAAGGCGGCCAGGAGAAAGGGGGAGCGGCACAGGGTTGGCGGGTGAGCCAGTGTTATCTTTTTTTGCGTCAGCCAATCGAGGGCAACCTGGTCTGCACTTCCGGGGGAGGGATTGAGGAGCCAGCGTTCGCCCGCCAGTTCCTCCCAGGTAACAATGCGGTTGGCGAACCGTTTCGAGCGACTGACAGGCGAGATGGTCACCTCCGTGAAGGGCTGGAACGCCAGATCCGCCGGCAATGCTTCGGGTGTTGCGATACCAAGGGCAAGGTCCAGCTGTCCATCCAGCAGACGTGGCACAATATTCCCCAGCGTTCCGGTTTCAACGTCCAGCTGGCCCTGCGGATGCCGGCGTTGAAATTCGTGAATGATTCCGCCGAGCTTCGTCACCGCAACCACGGGCGTAACCGCGATACGCGCAGTCGCAATCGCTTGCCCCGAAATTCGGCGAACCTCCTCTTCGGCCCGGCGCATGGAGGTGAGGATCAGGCGAGCGTGGTCCACCAGAACTTTTCCCGCTGGCGTGAAACGCGTCCCCCGGGAGGCCCTGACGAGCAAAGCAGCCCCCGTTTGCGTTTCGAGTTCGCGCAGCGTCTTGGTCAACGCGCTCTGGGACAGGCCCATGTCACGCGCTGCCCCGCGGATTGAACCGCTCTCGGCAAGAGCTATCAGGGCCTTGAGTTGGTGTTTTTTCACTTTGAATGACCACCTTTTGTTGTCAGTAGACAACATTATGTGTCTGTACAGCTCCTGCCAACCTGCTCTGATTGGAACGCCAAAGCACGCCGGGTCTCACGCCTGACGGAGGCTGAGGCATATCGTGACAAAAATCGGAAGCCTGGAGGAGGGCACTTGTGGTTCATAAAAATATTCGGACATTTTCGGCGGTGTTGACGATGGCGCTGTTGAGCCAACCCATAGCCGCGTCTGCCGACGACGACACACGTTGGTTGTCTCAGACAATGATCAACGGCCGTGCCAGCATGTTTGACCCTGCGCTGAATTTTCTGACATTCCAGCACATGGACCAGATGTTCGCCACGCGCACGGTCGAGGCGGGAGAAAACGCCAAAGCGCTGCCTTCGAAGCCGGTCTCCCTGGAAGGGGAGTATGAAATCGACGGCAAAAAAATGAGCCTGGAGGAGGCGCTCGAGAGCACTTCTACAAATGCCCTTGTCGTCGTGAAGGACGGCAATGTCGTGTTCGAGACCTACCGGAATGGCAGCGATGAAAACACCCGTTTTCTTACGTTCTCGGTCGCGAAGTCCTATGTTTCGACCCTGATCGGCATGGCCCTTGCCGATGGCTCTATCAAAAGCCTGGACGACAAGGTTACCGACTATCTGCCTGACATGAAGGGGAGTGGCTACGACGGTCCGACGCTTCGCGACCTGTTGCGTATGCGCTCAGGCGTGGAGTGGCTAGAGGTCTATGAGTTCGGTAGCGATACGCAGCTGACAAAAGTCCACGACAATTCACTTGTCGCATACAAGTATCGCTGGTGCGATTACGCGGCAAATGAATCCAGGCCAGGCCCAGATACGCCAGGATCGGCGTTCAACTATGCCACGCTCGACACGAGCGTTCTCGGCTGTGTGCTGGAGAAAGCGGTTGGCATGACCGGGGCGCAGTACATGTCCGAGAAGCTTTGGAAGCCCACCGGAATGGAAAACGACGCCTATTGGATCATGGACGGGCCGCCTTCCGTCGGCAGGGAGTTCTTCGGCGCGGGCCTTGCGGCGACGGCCCGGGATCATGCCCGGTTCGGTCTGATGTTTCTGAACAATGGCCTTGCGAACGGCAAGCAGATCGTGTCCGCGGACTGGGTGAAGGAAGCTACAGTTCCCGATGAGGGCTCGGAACCGACAGGACCGGGCGAGGATTTTGGCTACCAGTATCAGTGGTGGACGGTGCCTGGGTCGGACGCGTATTCGGCGATCGGGCTTTACCATCAGTTTATCTACGTCGATCCGGCCAACAATCTGGTGATCGCAAAGGCCAGTCATACGGCCGAGCCGGTGGGCCATGACAAAGAGAATATGGAACTGTTCAGCCAAATCACGGACCGTCTGGAAAACTGAAACGCCCGTTGAACATGTAAAAATGCGCGGTGTTTTCTCCTGCGTGACCACCGAACCGCACTGCTTTCCCGTGGTGCGGTTCGAAGGTTTTCAGAGGTTTTTGCAATTTTGGCCTCTGTCGCGCGATCCCTGCTTATTCAAAATAATTTTAATAAAACTTCCGTAGATGCGCGACCGACGGTTCTCTGTATTTGTTGTAAATCGGTGCTTCATGCGTCAGTTTTCGAAATTAGAGTTGACCTAGCGGCATGCTTGAAGCATATCGTGAGTTGTTCTAACGACGGTCATTCATCATTGGTTATGCTGGTGTAAGTATTCTCAAGCGAGAAAAGCTATTTCTGACCGCGGAATGACATGAAACAGGTGACTTGTTAGCGTCAATGCAGGCTAAAGATAGTACCTAGAGCGACTATTCCTCAGAGTTATCTGCAGTTTGAAGCTGGTCTGAGTTGAGCGAAGTGACATTTTTTCACTTTTTCTTGTAGTTGGACATGGAATCACGGGAATTGTGACGTGAAATGTACTTTATTTAATGCTTTCGTGATAAAGCTAATCGATTAATTGACCGGATCGATCTACCCGACGCTCGTCTTTCTGTGGCGTGTCTTGGAATGGCGGCCCGGTGTGCAGGATAGAATTAGGTGACGGCACAAAGAAAAAAACAAGGATCCCGAGGTGTTATCCGCCTTCTCGTAGAATATTCTCCAAAAATCGCAATTTTGGGAACTCTTCTGGCTGCTTTTTCAACAATCCTGTTTGGTTTAAGCTGGCTGAATATTTATGCGATTTTTGAGACGGCGGCCACGCCACCAGTCAATTCAATCAGCATCATGCTGACGGGACTTTCACTGTTTTTGTCTCGCACGCCCTTTCGGTCGAAGCGACTTCCTCTGGCAATCGCGACCGTCAGCTTGCTTATCGCCATGATGAAACCGCTGCTTGGCCTAGCAGGCTTGATGAGCAGTTTCTGGATATTGACCAACTCCACCATTGTTTGCCTTCTGGCAATCGCCGCAATTCTTGTCTCGATCCAGAAGCCGGTGGCTGCACAGGTAAGCGCAGTGCTGGCGATCCTGTTGTTTGGCGCCAGTCTGTTGGGCGTTGTGCAAGCCGCTCCCGGCTCGAAGGTTGCCATTCTGATTTTATATGCCGGCGGCTTTCTCGTGGCTTCAGGCGTTTTGACCAGGACGATCTACCGGGGGCCGCTCTATCGCATGGTCAGTGCGGGGTCGAGCGCCAAATACATTTTTGCGCAGGCCTTTTTGGTCGTTCTTCTGGCGATCGGCGTAACCTATCTCAGCATCCGCAACACCATCCATCCGTACTTTGTTCCCCTGGCCGTGATTGCCATTCTCTGTCTGATCTACTTTGTGCTTCTTAAATTGATGCCGTTCCTTTCTCACAAGCAGGTGCAGCCACTCGTTCCGCCGGCGAGAAGGCAGGTTATCAATGACATTGAGCAAGCATTGGCTGACAAGCAATTTGCGACCTACTATCAGCCGCAGATTGAATTCGAGACGGGCAGGCTGGTCGGTGCGGAAGCACTCGCCCGGTGGATACATCCGGAAAATGGTGTTGTGTCCCCGGCAGATTTCATTCCGGTTGCTGAGCAAAGCGGTCAAATCATCGAAATTGGATACCAGGTCCTGGAACGGGCATGTATCGATGCGATGAAGTGGCCCTTTTTCGAAAACCCCAATGTGAACCTTTCCGTGAATGTCTCTCCGGTGCAGTTGCAGGCGCCTGATTTGCTGGAAAATGTCCAGCGCATACTCGGAACGACAGGTTTGGCCCCCGAGAAACTGGTGCTCGAGTTGACGGAAACAGCGCTTGTCCGCCGCGGGGAGCCGGGTTTCGATACCATTTGGGCGTTGCACAACCTGGGAATATCGATTGCGGTTGATGACTTTGGAACCGGATATTCCTGCTTGGCCTACCTGAGTGATTTGCCGGTCCAATATCTGAAGATCGATCAGTCCTTCGTGAAAAAACTTCCGGATGACGCACCTTCAGCGACGATTGCCCGCAGCATCGTCGGGCTTGGGTGCGGTCTGCAAATCAAAATCGTTGCCGAGGGTGTTGAAACGGCACAGCAGGAAGAGTTCCTGAAATCCATCAACTGTCACAAGGCACAAGGATATTTTTATTCAAAGCCGATGTGTCAGGAAGATTTCCTCGATTGGGCCAGTGACTTCGAAGAGAGGTCCGCCATGGAGAAATCGGGGCGAATGGAAGGGAAAAAGATATTTTTTGCTTGAGGTCTTTTGTCGGCTCCACCGTCTCTTGACGCCTGCAATGGTATCTGCGCCGACGCGCTCGGCGGCCCCTTGGGACTCAGGTTTGCGTCACCGCCTGGACGGCGCGGATCAGCCAGCCGATATCTTCGGAACCGAGACGGGCGACGTTCACCCGGCCTCCCTTGACGACATGAATGCCGTGATCACGGGTCAGGGCTGTTTCCTGGCTCTCCGTAAGCGGCAGCAAGGAAAACATTCCGCGCTGCCCGGCAAGGTAGGCAAGGTTCCCGGTTCCAAAATCATCCATTTCTGTTTGCGCGATTTGGGCGCGGACCTGGGCAACGCGGGCGCGCATCCGGTCAAGTTCCAGCAGCCAGAGTGCCTTGAGTTCTTGATCCTGCAAGATTGTGCGCACCACGGACGGGCCATGATCCGGCGCGTGAGATGCCCCTGAACGCACAATGGCCGATACGGCTCTGTGGACGCGGGACCTATCGTCTTTTCGGGTCTTCACGAACAACGCTCCGGCACGATCCCGGTAGATGCCGAAGGATTTGGAAAGCGTGATGCAGACGATGCATTCGCGAAAGCGTTCAGCGATTTGCCGGGCCGCGGAGCCATCAGCCTCGAAACCCTGATCAAAGCCAAGGTAGGCCAGATCGATCCACGGAATGATGCCCCGCTCCTCCAGCACCTCAAGCAGAGCAGCAAACTGCTCTGGCGTCATGTCCGCACCTGTCGGGTTGTGGCATACCCCCTGCATCAGAAAGACGTCGCCGCTTCTGGCGTTGGCCAAACCGTCGAGCATCTGATCGAACGTAATCTTGCGCCCGATGGGATCGTAATACGGCACCTGCATAAATCGGGTGCCTGCCG
Source organism: Stappia sp. BW2 (assembly GCF_008107695.1). Classification (GTDB taxonomy): domain Bacteria; phylum Pseudomonadota; class Alphaproteobacteria; order Rhizobiales; family Stappiaceae; genus Roseibium. Next base: position 300,339 of record NZ_VIRG01000060.1, read on the forward strand.
CCGTCAGAATGGGGATGTAATTGCCGTAGGTCGGCGTTTGCAGCCAGACCGTGGGCGGTTCGGGCATCTGCGCCAGAAGATCCGCCATGACCCGCAACGCCACAGCCCCGCCCGAGGTCTGTGCCGCAACCCAGTCGCTGCCGAAGGTTCCGCCCAGAACTTCCTGTCCCAGAACCGTGCAGTATTCCGCGTCACCCGTCAGGGCGAGGTAAGACTTGGTCGTTTGCGTCTCGACCAGCCGCCGCTCCGCTTCTTTAACAGCCTGCAGAACCGGAGTTTGGCCGTGCTCGTCCTGGTAAATGCCGACGGTCAGGTTAAGCTTGTCCGTGCGCGGATCCTGAGCGAAGTAATCCGCTCCAATCATGATGGGATCGACCGGGTAATCCTCAACCTTCTCGAACACTTCTGAACCCTTTTTCCGAATCGACGGTACGATTGCGGTAAACCTCCGCTGCCTTGCAGATCATCTCTTGGAAGTCATTGCCCTGCAATGGGGCGGTAGAACGGCGGTGACGCTCGCAAGAGAAGCATTCGCAAAAGGCTGCCGGAAGTTCCGCCCGGGCTTCAGAACCGCGTGATGACCGTGGCGCCGACAGACTGGAAGCTGTCCATGCTCATCAGGGCCTCCGGCGCATCCGCCAAACTGATCTGACTGCCAACCAGCCGCGAAGGATCAAGTTTGCCACTGGCAACCATGTCAAGCATTGCGCCGTAGCGATGCGCCTGCATCCCGTGTGAGCCGAGCAACTCGATTTCCTGACCCACTATCTTGGGCATCGGAATGGCGGGGGCGGCATGGTCGCCGAGCATCAGCCCGACCTGGATGTGTTTCCCGCGTGGCCGCAGGCAGAGGATGGAGTTGGTCATGGTCACCGGATGACCGAGCGCATCCAGCGAGACATGGGCGCCGCCCCGAGTGATCTCTTTGATGGCCTCCGGCACATCGGCTTCGCTGCCGTTGATGACCGCCACGGCACCGAGGTCCTGCGCGAGTTTCAGCTTGGCGGGTGCGAGATCCACACCGATGACATTGGCCCCGGCGGCCGCCGCGATCATGACGGCCGAAAGCCCCACACCGCCGCAGCCATGCACCGCCACCCACTGGCCCGCGCTGACCTTGCCCTGATCGATCACGGCGCGAAAGGACGTTGCGAACCGGCACCCGAGGCTGGCTGCGGTTGCAAAGTCCATGCTCTCCGGCAGCGCCACAAGGTTCAGGTCGGCCTGATGAATGCCGACAAATTCGGCGAACGACCCCCAGTGGGTGAAGCCGGGCTGTTCCTGGTGGAGGCAAACCTGCTGGTGCCCGGCGTGACATTCGGGACAGCTTCCGCAGCCGCAGATGAAGGGAACGGTTACCTTGTCGCCAACCCTCCAGTTGGTGACGTCTTTACCCACCGCTTCAATCACACCCGCCAGTTCATGGCCGGGCACATGCGGCAGCTCGATATCGCTGTCATGTCCCATCCATCCATGCCAGTCGCTTCGGCATACACCAGTTGCTGCAACCTTCAATACGACACCATGCGCCTCGGGGCTCGGGTCATCCACGGTGACCAGCTTGGGCGCTTCCTGGAAGTTTTCAAACAGCACGGCCTTCATGGCAGGGTCTTTCGGTTTCGTCGTTAATCTTCGGGAATCATAGATGGAAAAGTGGAAAAAACTTTGCTAATCCCGCGTAGTTCCGCATATTTCAGGTCAGGAAAACCTCAGTTTTTCTAGTTTTCAAGAGGAATCTGCCCTTGTCTGACATCGATGCCGCCAATGCCCAGATCCTGTCCCTGCTGCAAGAGGATGGCCGGATGACCAACGCAAAGCTGTCTGAAAAGCTGGGTATGAGTGAAACGCCCTGTTGGCGCCGCCTGAAACGGCTGGAGGAAGCCGGTTTCATAGATGGCTATCAGGCCAACTTGAACCGCCGGAAGCTGGGGCTGGGTGTCATGGCTTTTGTGCAGTTGCGCTGTTCAAAACATGATCAGGCCGCTACGGCTGAATTTCAACGGATTGTAGAGACAACCCCGAGCATCCTCGCGTGTCACAACACGACAGGGGCGGACGATTTCCTGCTGATCGTCGTCGCGCGGGACCTGGACGATTACAGCTCCTTTGTCGACAGCACGCTGCGCCGCCTTCCAGGTGTTACCAGTATTCGCTCCAACCTCTCGCTGAAAGAGATGAAAGCGTCCAGCAAACTGCCGATCACGCCATCCGCTGTGTAGCGGTGATGACACAAGGCCCGCCCGAGGTTTGCCGCCGACCGTGTCTTGAGATTTGGCTGTTGAAAGAGTGCTCCCGATCCAGTGCCCCAGATGATCAAGCGTTTGTAACAGAGCATTGAAAGTGACTATTTCAAGTTGAAGAAGAAAAAATCGTAGGTCGACGGCGAAAGTTAATGAAGGTTCAGCAAGCGGATGGTTCGTTAACCATTTTGGGATCTGTTTTTCAAGTAAAAATTGTTCTGAATCTCACGCTCACGGTACAAATACTTCATGTTTACCCGTAAAGGGAGGACGTTCAGAGATTACACCCAATAGTTTCATTACATATATTTAATTACCGCTCCGTAGGAAAAATACCTAAGTCATTGGTCACCCAGAAGGCGCGACGGTGGATGCCGCGCTGGGTGAAATGGAGTAACTCATGAAAATTCGCTTTCTCGTGACGGCTGTAGCCGCCATCGCTATCACCTCGTCTGCTATGGCTGCGGCGCCTCACCACTGGTCGTATGAGGGTGCGACCGGCCCGACGCATTGGGGCGACCTTTCTGAGAAATTCGAAGCCTGTGAAGCCGGGATGGAACAGTCCCCGGTGGACCTTACCCATGCAATCAAGGCAGATCCGGCTGATATCGAATTTCATTGGAACAAGGATGCCGATTGGACCGTCGTCAACAACGGACACAGCATCCAGGCAAACTCGGACGATGCAGGCTACATGGTTCTTGACGGGAAAGACTATAAGCTCGCGCAATTCCATTTCCACACGCCTTCGGAGCATGCAATCGACGGCAAGCGGTTTCCGATGGAAGTCCACTTCGTGAATGTTGCGGACGACGGTGAATTCGCCGTTATCGGCGCGATGATCGAAGGGGGCGGGGATAACACCCTGTTCGATGCGGTCATGGATGCCGCGCCCGCAAAGGAAGGCGGTTCCGCTGAAATCGGCAAGGAAGACCCGGCGTCTCTGCTGGGCAAAAAAGACAGCTTCTTCCGCTACGAGGGTTCGCTCACGACTCCTCCCTGCTCACAGACGGTCGTCTGGACGATCATGAAAGAGCCGCTGAAGGTTTCCGATGCCGAAATCAAGAAATTTCAGGACATCTACCAGATGAACGCCCGGCCGCTGCAGGAAATCGGCCGCCGGTTTATCCTTGAACAATAATCTTTCAGGCATTTCCTGACCAATCCGACCGGACCGGCTTGAGCAGCTGGTCCGGTCGACGGTTTTAATGACCTGTTTTGGAGAGGGTCTTCGCGGGTTTGAATGCGCCTATCCTGCCCGGCGCCTTAATCACAGCTCATGGATTAGTCGCGCAGCGCCTCAGCAATCTTTTCGGCAATTTCAAGAACCAGCGGCCCGAACTTTTCAAGCGCCTCCGGGGTGCTCATCGCGCTTCGGATCCAGATGAGCGAGACGCAGCCAAGAACAGCGCCGGCCGAGCGGATCGGTACGGCAATGGAAGCGGTTTCCTGGCGAAATTCGCCGCTGTCTCTTATGGCAATCCCGCGATTTCGGGTCTCTTCGAGCAGCCTTGAAAGCCAGCGTTTCTCCAGAAACGGGGCATCCTTCTCATCGCCGAGACGGCGCAGATGATCCAGGATCAGCGCGCGCTCCTCCTCAGGACAGAAGGAAATATATGCTCGCCCGGTGGAGGTTCGCAGCACCGGCAAGCGATAGCCCGTCATGCCGCGGTCGATCGACAGTGGCGACCGGCCATGTGTCGTTTCCTGGATGACCATTGCAGCATTGTTGTAGACGGTGAGGTCGAGCGGCCAGACAACCTGTCTGGAATATTCGCTGAAGATTGGGCCGGCCGCCTGCGTGATTTCCGTGGTGAGCGCGTAGCCGTCACCGAGCGCAGCGGCAAAACGTGTTACCCGGACGTAATTGGACGTTGCGGAAAACGCGACATAGCCAAGTTCTTCCAGCGTCTCCAAAAGCCTGTAGACCGTCGGACGCGGCAGACCAAGTGCCTTCGCCACCTCGCCCGGGCGCGCTTCGCCCACCTTGTTCACGTACCGCAGGATGGCAAGCCCGCGCGCGAGTGCGCGCACGGGCCCGGATGTTTTTTGGGACGAGGCCGGTTCACTGAGCATGGCTGGAACATTGCACAGGCCGGGCTCGGGAAAAAGTCAGACTTCCGCCTTCACCGGGTTCGACAGAACACCGATGCCGGACACTTCGACCTCGCAGACGTCGCCGTCCTTCATGAAAAGGGGGGGCGACCGCCTGGCGCCAACACCCCCCGGCGTGCCCGACACAATGACGTCACCAGGGAGAAGCGGCAGGATGGTCGAGCAATAGGCAATGAGACGGGGAATGGAGGTGACCAGCAACGAGACGTCCGTATCCTGGACCACTTCGCCATTGAGCCGGGTCTGCAGGTGCAGTATTGACGGATTGGGAATCTCATCGGACGTTACCATCCACGGACCGAAGCCACCGGTACCGGCAAAGGTCTTGCCGGGCATGAACTGGTGCGTATGCTTCTGCCAGTCGCGCACCGAACCGTCGTTGTAGCAGGAATAGCCAGCAACGTAGCTGAGAGCGTCCTCTTCGGAAATACGCCGGCCCTCCTTGCCGATGATCACGGCAACCTCACCCTCATAATCGAACATGTCGGATTCCAGCGGTTTGATCAGCGGTGCTCCGTGTCCGATCTGGGAGCCGGAGTAGCGTGCGAACAGCACCGGGTTTGGGGTCTCGTCACGGCCCGTTTCCGTGATGTGCGCATGATAGTTCAACCCGACGCAGATGATCTTGTCCGGGTTCGGGATGACGGGATCCAGCGACACGTCCTGAAGGTCGAAGTCCGGGTTTGCCGAGGCGAGTTCGGCAACTTGTGCCATGTCGCCTGTGGCGAGAAATGCGCGCAGGGACTTTTCGGCAAAGCGCCGGCCGAGGTCGACGAGACCCTTGTCGGTGACCAGGCCGTAGGAGGACGTGCCGTCCTTGGTGAAAGAACAGAATTTCATGGTGTCAGGCCATTTCCGGTTGCTGAGTTTCAATGGGGTTGGGAAGGACGAGCGCCAAAAGCGCTTCGAGGTCTTCTTTGGTGTCGGCGGCGCCCAGTGTGTGTCGGTCGGGCCGCAATACGGTGGCCCGTGCACCAAGGCGCGCGAGATGTTCGGCGGCGTTCGAGGTTTCGCTTGTCACAAGAGCGACACCGTCCGGCAGGGTGAGGCCGTCGGCAAGCCCGGCCTCGGCGACCACGACGAACTGATACGGATAAACAGCATCCATCAGTCTTCCATCGTTAAGACGCGGCTGACCGAAGAGGCGGCCTGCCTTGTCACCCTGCCCAAGGCCCTGGCCAAGAGGAGGGGCAATGCTTTCCATGCGGGCAGACCCGTCACGCGCGGGCAGGGCGGCCCGGAGCGCTTCTTGCGTTCCGGCAGTGTTGATCAAGCCGCCTAGACGCACGGCCGTCTGGATGTATTCGCGGGCATTCGGCTTTCGTTCGCTCTCGTAGCTGTCCAGCAGTCGTTCGGCGTCGCCGCCCGTGACCTTGCCCTTGCAGACGAGCGCAAGCTTCCAGAAGAGATTGGCAACATCGCGCGTGCCTGCGCACATTCCCTGGCCCATGAAGGGTGGCGTCTGATGGCAGGCGTCACCAGCCAGCAGAAGCCGGCCCTTGCGCCAGTCTTTCGCAACGAGGGAGTGGAAGACATAGACCGCGGTGCGTTCGAGATCTGCTTCGTCCGGTGTGATCCAGTCGGACAAAAGCGCCCAGACGTTTTCCGGTTTCGTGATCTGCGCGCTGTCTTCTTCGGGGCGCACGGTAATTTCCCAGCGGCGGCGCTTTCCCGGCGTGCGCACGTAAGTCGCCGGTCTTTCGGGCCGGCAATACTGGATCGAATGATCACCAAGTTCCGGTTTTTCGGTCTTCAGGATCACATCGACGACGAGCCAGCGTTCATGAAAACCAAAGTCCTCCATGCCGCTTTCGATATAGCGGCGGATGAGAGAGCGCGCTCCGTCGCAGCCGACGACATATTGCGCCGAAATCCGTTCGATGCTGCCGCAGCTCATGTCCTCGTAGCGCAGCTCGACCCGCTCGCCCTTGTCCTCTACGTGGAACACCTCGCAGCGGCTGCGCACCACGACGCTCTGACGCCGGGCCATATGGTCGCGCAGGAGTTCTTCGAGGTCCGGCTGGTGGAAGCGGTAGTTCGCCCGCCAGCCCTGTGGTCCCTCGCCCTGTGGCCGTGGCCAGTCGAGCAGCAGTTTGCCATGCGGGTCGACAAAGCGCATGCCCGGATGGGGATGGGTCTTTTCTTCCATCTCTTCGGCAATACCGATCCACTGGAAGACGCGCATCACCTCGGCATCGAAATGCACCGCACGCGGCAGGTGATAGTGTGCGGTTTCCCGTTCGAGAACGAGCGTTTTCAGCCCGCATGCGCCGAGAAGATGAGCGAGCGTTGCCCCTGCCGGCCCATAGCCGACAATGGCGACATCGAAATGCTCCATGGTTATTTCCCCTGTTTTGCAAGTTCGCCGTAAAGCCACGGGCACTCCACAACGGGTGGCGAGCGGCGGCCGGCCTGTGCGGCTTCAAGGCGCATGTCGCGCAGACGTTTGCGCCCGCCTTCCTCGGTCAGATAGAGGCGCTCGTGACCCCAGAAGCTTGGCCCGTCGTGGGTCTCGTGCGGTTCCCAGGTGGCGGGGTCGATCAACCGGCCGCCCCAGCCGTTTTCCACGAAAAAGCCCGATGGCGAGTTGGCGTAGAAGGAGGTCATGTAGTCGTTGGTGTGCCGGCCGAGCGTGTAGGCGACGCGGCCCTCGTCCAGTTGGGCAAGGTCGTACCCCTGACCGACGTCATCAAGGTTCTGGAACTCGACCATGAAGTGATGAAAACCGGCCTGTCCCGATCCGACCATTGCGAAGGAATGATGGCGTTCGTTCACATGGAAGAAGTAGAGCCCGTAAGGCTGAAGGCCGTAGTCCGAGACCTGGAAGTCCAGTAGGTCCCGGTAGAAAGGCAGCATGACGTCGATGTTCTTCACGTGCAGCACGGCGTGCCCCATTCCAAGGGGGCCTGTCATAAAGCCGTCTATCGGCCGCCCCGGACGGAAAGGGTCCGATGCGATCATCGGGTTGTGAAACAGTTCGATGCGGTTGCCCATCGGATCTTCGAAAGCGATCAGGTTTTCGACAAAACGCCGGTCGCACAGCGCTTTTGAGCCGAGGGTCACCCTGACGCCCGACCGTTCAAGCCGGCCGGCATAGGTCTGAAGGTCGTCCGCATTCTCGACCTCCCAGCCCATGAAGGCGAGGGTGTCGCCGTCTTCGTCCGACACGAGCAGGCGTTGCATCCGGTCGTCCATGCGAAAGGCGAGCGCCTTGTTGCCGCGGTCGATCGTCTGCATTCCGAGCAGCTTGCCGGCAAAGTCGCTCCAGTCATCCAGCCTGTCGGAGCGCACACCGAGATAGCCCAGTGCATTGATTGCCATGGTCGTTTTCCTGTTGAATTAGCGATGACACAGTTTAGGTGCCGCGGACGGTCCGCACCCAGGCGAGATTGAGTGCCGTCCGTTGGACGGACAGGCAGTGGGCCACCTGTCCGTCCGCTGGATGAACGAGACCGGTCATTCCTGCCGCATTGGCGAGGATGACACGGGCCGGCTCATTCTCCGGCGATTTCCTTCGCACGCTCGAGCGTTGCTGCAGCGGTATCCGCATCCGGTTGACCGTTGACCCAGGCTTGTGCCGCGCCCGAGAATGCCTCGTCCCAGGCGGCCAGGCCCGCATCGTCCAGATCGACGAAATTGACGTCGCCGTTCTCCCGGAAGCTCTTTTCGATCTCGGCATCTGTCGTATCGACGACCGAGGCAATCCATTCCGCTGTTGTACGGCCCGACATCTCGTCGACAACGGCCTTGTCGGCGTCGGACAGGCTGTCATAGGTGGTCTTGTTCATCAGGATTGCCATGGGCGAGGCGATGAAGCCGGTGGTGGTGATGTTCGGAGCAACCTCGTTGAGGCGGAAGGTGCGGTAGGCATCCATCACCCAGACGGCGCCTGAGACCACACCACGTTCCAGACCTTCGTAGACCTGAGGCGCGGGAAGGCCGACACCAGCGGCACCCACCATATCGAAGAGCTCGGAGCCGAACTTCGACGGAGAGCGCAGCTTGAGCCCGGAAAGCTGAGCGGGGTCACTGACTGGTCCACTCGCCATGAAAAAGCGGTACGCAGGCGTTGTGAACAGCGCGATGACCTTATAGTCCGCATATTCCCCGGCGAGGCTGCCGTCCTCGAGCAGCGAATTGAGAATATCCGCTCCCACCGCGCTATTGCTGACAATGCCGGGCACCTCAACGACGCCTGTCAGTGGAAAGACGCCGGGTGTATAGGTCGGCACCACCAGCGCCACATCCGCGACACCTGCTTTCAACAGATCTGCCTGTGCGGGCGGAGCGCCCAGGATCGAACCGGGGTACAGCTTGAATGCCGTACCGTCGGAAAGCTTGGCGTTGACCTTGTCGATCCAGGGCTGAAGGATCTTGGCGGAATAGAAGCCCTGCGCCGGTTCGAACGACGAGACGCGCATCTCGCGGGCTTGCGCGAATGTTGCGGTCAGCGACGATGCGCAGAAGAGCGCGATGGCCGTGGTTTTGAGCAGTTTTTTGAACATGAAATCCTCCCTATGAAGTCACTTGGCGTTGAGTGGCAGCCAGAGCACGATCGCCGGAACGGCAATGATGATGGCAACGCGGATGAAATCGGCAGTGACGAAAGGCGCCGCGCCTTTCCAGAGCTCTGTCAACCGGATGTCGGGGGACACGGTCTTGAGGACGAACAGGTTCATGCCGACCGGTGGTGTGATGAGACCCATTTCCACCACCATCACCGCGAATATGCCGAACCAGACGAGATCGATCCCGGCTGCCTGTGCGACCGGAACAAAGAGCGGCACCGTGAGAAGCAGCATGGCGAGACTGTCCATGAGCGTCCCGAGCACAAGGTAGATCGCCAGCATCAGAAGAATGACGAGGAGCGGCTGATCGATGATGCCTGAGAACATGCCGCTCAATGCAAACGGCAGACCTGACAGCGCGAGGAAGAAGTTGAACAGATTGGCCCCGATCATGACCAGATACAGTGCGCCGCAGGTCAGTGCCGTATCTCTGACGGCCTCGAGAAATCCGCTCGGCGACAATCTGCGCGACAGGAACCCGTAGGCCAGAACCAGGGCTGCGCCGATGGCCGCCGTTTCGTTGGCCGTGAAGACGCCGCTGTAGAGGCCGCCCATGATCAGGCCGAAGATCGCCAGCGGTGGCAGCAGCTCCCGGAGCGCTGCCCGGCGTTCGGCGCGGTTGGCCCGTTCGTGCCGGGGCGCTGTCGACCAGCCGGCCCAGATCGGAACCCAGATTGCCAGACAATAGAGAAGGATCGCCAGAAAGATGGGACCGGTCGTTGCAAGCAGGAGCTCGCGGATCGACTGTTCGGCGATGAATGCATATATCACCAGAACCGTCGACGGAGGGATCAGGATGCCGAGCGTGCCACCAGCTGCGACTGCCCCCGCCGAAAGCGATTTCGAATAGCCCGCTTGCCGCATCTGGGGCATGGCGATGCGGCCGATGGTGGCGGTGGTGGCGAGAGACGAGCCCGAGATCATGCCGAAACCGGCAGAGGCGCCTATGGTCGCGAGCGCCAGTCCGCCCCGGCGATGACCGAACAGCACCGACATGGACTGGTAGAGCTTGGCCGACAAGCCGCTGTGCGCCGCCAGATTGCCCATCAGGACGAACAGCGGCAGCATGGTCAGCGTGTAGTTGGTCACGCTGTCCCAGACCGTGGTCGCGCCTATCGTCATGGTGCCGGCGAAACCGATGATCATCGCGGCGCCCAGAAGACCGACGAGGCCAAGGGCGACGGCGACCGGAATCTCGAGAAAAATCATGATGATGGCGGCGCCGAAGCCCAGCCCGCCGAGCAGAAGACCGTCCATTATCAAGCCTTCTCGTTACGAACGACAAACCAGACGCCGGCAATTGCGGCGAAGAAGGCTGCAAGAAGGGCGAGCGTCACGATGGTCAGGGCGACTGGGATCGGAAAGCCGAGATCTGCTGTGGTTTCCGGGGACCCTGCCTTGGCAAGGGCGTTCTGGCCCACAGCCCAGAGGATCAGTCCGGCGAAGCCGAGCGACACGATACTTCCCAGCAGGCCAAAAGGCCGGGCGAAGCGTGCCGGTGCCAACTCGGAGAGCAGTTTTGCGCTGACGTGTCCCTGTCTGGCGTAGCAGACCGGCATGGACAGAAGCGCACCAAGGCCAATGGAAAGCGACGTCAACTCGATGGCGCCTGGAACATTCGTCCCGGCAGTTGCGCGCAAGACGACATCGCTGACCGTGACGGCAGTGCCGAACAGAAAGCAGATGCCGGCGGCTGCCAGAAAACTGTTGGAGACAATCGTCGTCAAAGAGTGGCTGTGCATGACATCCGTTTCTCGTTGTGACTAAGGACGGAGGTCGAAGTGCCGGTAAAAACCGGGCTTTGTGGCTGCGGCGCCGCGTTCCTCCCAAACGCAACGGTCGAACTATAGGGACCGGTGCTGGGATCCAGGTACTGGAAACAAGAGGGTGTCCACCAGGCGGACACGTTGTGGTGCGCAAGCGCCGGTCCGGGATACACCCAGAACCCCAGAGAAATCAGGTTGGCCATACCTGCGGAGCTGCTCAACGGCCAGCAGTCCCGAATGCGTCGCTATTTCTCGCCGCACAAAGGCCTGATCGCATCCGTGCACAAGATCCTGTGGTTCAAGGAACACCTCTTTTGTCTCGGGCAATCGGGCGGCATTTGGCAAGGCCGGGAAGCGGCCTTGCCAATGTATCGTGGAAAGTGGTGCTTTTTTGATCGCCCGGCACGTTGCCGCGCGGAACAGGTCAGCTTTCCTGGCAGCGAAGCACCACGCAGCCACGGGTTTTGCCGCTTTCGATCAGTGCATGCGCCTCGGCGCAGGCTGAAAGCGGAAACACTTTCGCGATGCGGTGCTTCAATTTGTTTGCCGAAAGCGCAGCATCGATATCGTCGATGGCCTGTTTCTTGGCACTGTCCGGCATGGCATAGACAATGACCAGGTGTATGGTCAGGTCCATGTACATCATCCGGTAGAACGGCAGTTTGGGCTGCATGTCGGCGGAAGATGAGTAGGTCGCGATCACGCCACTGGTGCGAATGACATCGAGCACCTTTTCCAGATTAGCCCCGAATTCGACATCGATCACTCGGTCGACCCTGGTACCACCTGTCGTGGAGAGCAGTTGCTGCGGCCAGTCGTCATTCCGATGGTTGATAACAATCTCGGCACCCGCGTCCCGGCAGGCAGCTTCGTCTTCTTCGTTGCTGGCCGTGGCGATGACGCGCGCGCCGGCAAGGGCCGCCCACTGTATCGCATAATGGCCGACGCGGCCCGCACCTCCAGTGACCAGAACGGTTTGATCCCTGACATCACCATCTGCAAAAACGCACCGATGCGCCGTCATGACTGGAATGCCGAGACAGGCACCGGTCTCGAAATCAGCGGCTTCGGGCAGGGAAGGGGCGTGATTGCTGTCGACAGCGACATACTCAGCTGCCGTGCCGAACCGGCGCTCGAACTGGGCGTTGTAGATCCAGACCCGTTCTCCGACACGGGCCGTGGAAACGCCGTCACCAACGGCTTCGATTATGCCGGCGCCGTCGCTGTGCGGGATGACGTAACCCTTGTCGAGAAGGTCCGGAAACGAGCCAAGGCGTTTCTTGGTGTCGGATGGATTGACCCCGCTCGTTTCGACCTTCACCAGCACCTGGCCGGGTCCGGGCGTGGGCTTGTCCATTTCGCGAGATTGAAGAACATCGGCAGCGGGACCGAATGTTTCGAACAGCATTGCTTTCATGATTTTTCTCCTTCCCCCGGGACTGACAGAGATTCCGTGTGCTCGTCAACCACGATCACCCGCCTGGACACCCATCGTGCGGCATTAGATGGGCATTATTCAGATGCTCTGCCTGGGGTTTGACGTTGGCCAGTCCTGGCGAACATAGCGCCCATTGTTCAGCTTCGAGCGCAGTCTTGGCGTTGCGTTGCCTCTTTGTCGAAAGAGAGAAGGCATGGGCTTGCTTATTCTGAGACAAACCCTTGAAAACCAAAGCAGGGAGGTTGAGAGCAGATAGCCCTGGCGGCAGCTTTTCCTTGCAAGAAATCGGGGGGTGATTACGCTGCGGAATATCGAAATTTCGAACTCGGCATCAATGGGTCGAGCCGCTTGGATGATTTCTATTCTGTCTTGAAAGGTCGTTCCCAATGTTGCGCTTGGTAAATCGTGCTGCCCTGACCCTTGCTGCGGCTCTTCTGTCCCTGCCAGCGTATGCCGGGGACAATATTTCAGGACAGGTTGAAGTCGGCCGCAGTCCGGTCTCCGGAGCTGAAGTGACCCTCTGGCTGGCAGGTCCGGGCGCCCCTCAAAAGCTTGTCGCGACCAAGACCAAAGACGATGGCAGCTATGACCTTGCGGTTCCTGAAAGGACCGGGGAAGCTGGTGTTCTCTATCTTTTGGCGGCGGGCGGAGAAGCAAAGTCTGCAGCCGGCAAAGGCGACAATCCGGCAACCAGATTGATGGCCACACTGGGGGTAGAGCCACCGCAACGGGTGACGATCAACGAACTGACCACGGTGGCTTCTGCCTGGACAGCCGCACAATTTCTGGATGGTAGCTCACTGAGTGGCAACGCTCTTGGGCTGAAGATTGCCGCAGGCAACGTGCCGAACCTTGTCGATCCTGAAACGGGCGGCCTTGGACTGGTTATCGTGGATCCGCTGAATGCTCCGGTGACCACGACACTGGCCAAGTTCAACACATTGGGTCTGCTGCTGTCGGCCTGTGTGACAGCCATTTCGGACGCCTGTGACAAGCTGTTCGAGGCTGCCACGCCGCCTGGCGGCGCAGCGCCGACAGATACGCTCCAGGCGGCGCAGAACATCGCGCGCTACCCCTGGCACAATGCGGACAAGCTTTTCGGGCTGCTGGACACTTTCTATCCCGTGCCGGAAGGCAAACGCTACCGAGACGTGTCGCTGGTCTATTCAGGCGGCGGCTTTTTTGCCGTGGGCGGCGCCGCCATTGATGTTGAGGGTAATTTCTGGACCAACAACAATTGGCTGGTCGGGTCCCAGACCACGATCTTCCAGCAATTCGGAGCCGGCAGCGGGAAATTCGCACCGAATGGCAAACCTCTGTCACCTGCAATCACAGGCTTTCAAGGCGGCGGTCTCGACAGCCCCGGATGGGGCGTCGCCTTTTCCGCCGATGACAAGGTCTGGCTCACAAATCTGATCGGCAGCACGATTTCCGTGCTGGACCGCAAGACTGGCGAGCCGCTGTCACCTGAAGGCGGCTACAATTTTGATGGCAAGCTCGGGCAGATGCAGGGCGTCCTCGTCGCACCCGACGGTGATGTCTGGGCGCTGGACAATGCCAACAGCCAAATTGTCCACATTCCCGGCGGCGACCCGTCCAGAGGACGCCTCCTGGGCCAGACCGTGTACGGCAAACCCGCAGATGGCACGTTGCAGGTCAAGTTGCCCTTCGGTATCGCCATTGACCAGAAGGACAGGATCTGGATCACCAACAGCGGCTCCGACACGGTGACCCGGTTTCCGGCGGACAATCCATCCAAGGCGGAAGAGTTCAAGGTCGGCTTCAGCCCGCATGCCATTGCCATCGACAGCCAGGGCAATGCCTGGGTCGGCAACCTTGTCGGGCATCCAGGGACAGGGGAGAAACTGGCCCTCGTCAAGCAGAAGCTCGAGTCGCGGCTCGAGGCACGGGAAGGGACAATGTCTGCCGACGACATTGCGGCCCATGCATGGATCGACCTGTGGGGCATCGTCAGCAAATACCCCGGTGGTGATATCTCCATGATCTCCCCCGACGGTACGGTCCACGGTCCTTTCAACGCCAACGGCGCCATTACGGGTCCTTGGGGCGTCGCCATCGACGGTAATGACAATGTCTGGGTGGCGAGTTCCACCAGCCAGTCCGTTACTCAGCTTTGCGGTGTGCGCACCGAAACCTGCCCGGCAGGACTGAAGACCGGCGACCCGATCACGCCCACCGAGGGGTATATCGGCGGTTTGCACACCGTCGCCCCCATCGCGATTGACCCTGCAGGCAATACGTGGGTCGGCAACGGCTGGAACGATACGAATGCGGGGTTCAGCGAGAACCCTCCCGAGGCGGTGTCGACGCACTTCTCGGCTCACACCATCGTTGTGTTCTTCGGTGTCGCAAAGCCTGTAAAGACACCGCTTATCGGGCCCGTCCGAGCTCAGTGAAGAAGGGCTTTCGGGGCAGATTGTGGGGGCTTCTGGCGAGGCTTCCCGAACGAGCGCGGATCGTTTTCAACCAGGCCGGGGGTAGGGGGCGTTGGGCGAAGTAAGCGAACCTGTCTTCCAACCCTTTTTCGCTCAACGTGCTTCAAACGGCGACAAATGACCGGGTTTTACGTTAACGAAAGGACCCATCGGTAAACTGGACAAAATCTTCCAGAGACGAGAAACAGATGCCGTCTTCCAGTGCCGCCGCTCTCGAAATTCTCAATCTTCACAAGCGCTTCAGTGAACCTGCCGTCGACGATCTCTCGTTGAAGGTGCGCAGTGGCGAATTCTATGCCTTGCTGGGCCCGAACGGTGCAGGCAAAACCACCACGCTGCGGATGGTGGCGGGTTTGCTCCAGGCCGATGCGGGCATGGTCAGGGTCTGCGGCATCGACGCCTTTGCGGACCCGATCGCCGCCAAACAGGTCCTGGCCTGGGTGCCGGACGAACCCATGGTCTATGACAAGCTGACCCCGCTCGAATATCTTGAGTTCGTGGCAGGCCTTTGGAGCATGCAGCCGGACCTTGCAAGGTTCAAGGCCGATACTCTTCTGGAATCCTTTGGGCTTGCCTCTCACGCCAATGACCGCTGCGGCGGATTTTCGAAAGGGATGCGCCAGAAGGTGGCGCTTGCCGGTGCCTTGATCCACGAACCGCGTTTGATCATTCTCGATGAACCGCTCACGGGACTTGACGCAGGCTCTGCCCGGCAGGTGAAGAGGGTTCTATCCGGGCTTGTCGCGCAGGGCGTATCGATCATCATGACAACGCATATCCTCGAAGTTGCGGAGCGCATGGCTGACCGGATCGGCATTATCGCTCGCGGACAGCTGGTTGCCGAAGGAACGCTGGAAGAGCTGCGAGGAGAACGGGCGAACGCCGTCGGCAACTCTCTGGAGGATATTTTCCTGGAAATCGTGGGCGGCAACGTCGACGGCGATACACATGCGGGCACAGCCAATATCCTGGATGAGAAAGTGGCATGAGAGCGATAGCGGCGCCTTCCGCCCTGATACGTTTCTCACGGCATGAGCTGCGGCTTGCCTGGCGCGACTGGGCGTGGTTATTTTCAGGCTGGCGCAACACGAGCCTGTCGCGCGCCCTGATCGGCATGATCATCTTCTACGCTGTCATGCACCTGATCGCCTACGCCGTGCTTTCCCCCCGATTTGCCGCGGGTCTTGTGCTCGATCAGACCGTGCAGGCAGTGCTTTCGGTCACGGTCCTGCTCAGCTTCACGATGATGCTGTCACAGGCAATGGAGTCTGTAACGCGTGCGTTCTATTCCCGTGATGACCTCGACCTGATCCTGTCTTCCCCTGCGCCCTCCCGCGACCTGTTTCTGGTGCGCATTGTCATGATGGCTGTGACAAGCTGGGCGATGTCGGCGCTGGTGATTTCGCCATTTCTCAACGTTGCGGTGGTGCTTGGCGGCGCGCACTGGCTGGCGGGATATATTGTTCTCCTGGCGGTCTCGTTGAACGCCACCGGAGCAGGGGTGCTGATCACGCTTGCGTTGTTCCGAACGGTTGGCGCACAGCGAACGCGCTTCTACGCGCAAATTCTGGCTGCGGTCGTGGGCGCGGCGTTCCTGATCGGGATGCAAGTGGTTGCGATCCTGTCCTTCGGATCGATGTCCCGGTTCACGCTCTTCGATCCGGATTTCCTGGCAAAGCATGCACCAGGTGAAGGTTCGGCATGGTGGTTCCTCGCCCACACGGTGGCCGGCCAGACCAGTGCCGTCTTTCTGTTCCTCGCAGTTTCTGCCGTGTTTTTTGCGGTGGGGGCCTGGCGCGGCGCGGTTCAGTTTCGCAGCATTGTCGTGTTGGCACTTGGCGTTACGGAAAAGACCCGGCGAGGACGCGCCTCTGAATGGACTTTTCGCAGTCATTCGCCGCTCGGAGCGCTCGTTTTTAAGGAACTCAAGCTCATCGCCCGCGATCCCTGGCTGGTTTCCCAGTCATTGATGCAGGTTCTCTATCTCATCCCGCCGGCCGTCATGCTCTGGGTCAGCTTTGGCGAGAAAACCGAGATTTCCGCGATAGTCGCCCCCGTTGTTGTCATGGCGATTGGTCAGCTAGCCGGCGGTCTTGCCTGGCTGACGATCTCCGGTGAGGATGCACCAGACCTGATTGCAACGGCCCCCATCTCTGCGTTTACACGCCTGTGGGCGAAAGTGGTGGCGGTCCTGATCCTCATCACAGCAATTGTGCTGCCGATTACCTTGGGTCTGGCACTCATATCAATCCGGGGTGCCGTGATTACCGCCGCAGGCGCAATGATCGCAGCAGCATCTGCAGTGCTGGTTCAACTCTGGTTTAGAGCGCAAGCCAATCGCTCTACCTTCCGACGTCGGCAGGTCGCCTCGAAGACGTCGACGCTCTTGGAAGCAGCGGCATCCATTGCGTGTGCGGCTGGCACAGCACTCATCGCGGCGGGGAGCCCTTTGGCGGTCCTGCCTGCTGTCCTGCTCTTGAGTGTGATCGGG
The DNA here is from genome assembly GCF_008107695.1 of Stappia sp. BW2. Lineage (GTDB taxonomy): Bacteria > Pseudomonadota > Alphaproteobacteria > Rhizobiales > Stappiaceae > Roseibium. The sequence continues at coordinate 317,413 of NZ_VIRG01000060.1, forward strand.
ATCTCCTGGAGCATCCGTCCGAAACACGGCGCAAGATCCTGATGTGTTAGCGCATTCCAGGCAGGTCCAAATTGGTCCACACCCTGGCGTTCTCCAGGTCTCAGGTCACGACATCCACGCCGGCTTGACGGAAGGCGGCTATCTGCTCTTCAGCAACCGCCTTGTTTGTCACCAGCCTGCCGATCTCTCCGGCCTGCCAGGACTGCACCCTGCTGGTTTTGCCAAGCTTGCTCTGGTCGGCCAGAATGACTGTCTGCAGCGCCTGTGCCGCCATGGCGATGGCGATTTCGGCTTCCTGCAGGTCGTAGAAATACGCGCCGGTTGTCGGATGCACCGCGACCGGGGCGGAGAAGCAAAGGTCGACACGGAAACGGCGGATTTCGGAGAGGGTGAGTTCACCGACCGTTGCCGGCACGTCAGCGGCCATCCGCCCGCCCAGCAGCAGCACTTCCTTGCCGGCTCCCTGCAGCGTGGTGGCTATATCCAGGGAATTGGTAATGACTGACAGATCCGACAGTTTCACCAGTTCCCGCGCGAATATGGCGGTGGTCGTGCCTGCGTCCACCAGGATCGTCTGCCCGGGCTGGATCAGTCCGGCCGCCTTGCGGGCAATCTCCGATTTTGCCCGGATCTGCGTCGTCATCCGTTGGCGGAAAGGCTCTTCGGAACGTGGCTCGGGCAATACCGCCCCGCCATGCACGCGGCTGACCTGACCGGCTTCCTCCAGATCCAGAAGGTCGCGACGCACCGTCTCGCGAGAGACGTTCAGCATCTCCGCCAGGTCATTGGCGCTCACCTGCTGCTTCGCACCCAGCATTGAGAGGATGCGCCGGTGACGTTCCTTTGCCCACATCAGACTGGCCTCTTGATCCTGTTGCGCCGCCCCATCAACGTAAGTGTTGCCTTCATACCCAAAAGCGCGACGCAGACAACCGCCATAAGGCAGGTGGCAAAGGCGGCGGCCTGCGAGGTCAGACCGGCATCGTCCAGCCGCATGATTGTGACTGCCGCGACACTCAGGTCAGGCGTGGTGAGGAAGACAACAGCCGACAGGGTAACCATGGACCGCATGAAGAGGAAGAAGAAGACCGAGACGAGCATGGGGGCTATGAACGGCGCGATGATATCGACCGCTGTCCGGGCCATGCCGGCCCCAAGGCTGTCCGCCGCTTCCTCGAGCGCCTTGGGCAACTGGCGAAAACCGGTCATCACCGTCAGAAAGCCCTGCGTGTGGTAGTGATAGAAGTTGACGATCGCGATGAGGGCCGCCGTCCCATAGAGGAGGTAGAGCGGTGTCGCGGTTGAATTGAAAGTCAGAATATAGGCAAGCCCCAGGACCATCCCCGGCACTGCGGCCGGCACGGCGGCGAGCATCTGGATGGACTGGGCCGCGCTACGCGGAAGCCGGCGCAGCCCAAGACACAGGAGGAAGACGGCAAGCGTGCCTCCCGTCGCCGCCATGAGCGATATGACGATGGTCATCCAGAGCGAGGAATAGCCCCCGGCCAGCGTGATGTCATAGTGCTTGAATGACAGCGCCATGTTGTAGGGCCACAGGGTGACGAAGCTTGCGTAGACAACGATGCCGATCACCGCGACGATGCCGGCGCAGATCAAAAGCGAAAGCGATGCCATAACCGGGTCGCGCACCGCTGCAAAGGATGGCCGGTACGGAACTTGGCCGGTTACCTGTCCGACCTGTTGCCGTTTCATCGCCTGACGCTCGATGGCGTAGGAAACCACCGTCGGCAACAACAGCATGATGCCGACCACGGCGCCCATGTTGAAGTTCCGCTGGCCAACCACCTGAGAGTAGATTTCGGTTGCCAGAACCGAGTAGTCCCCGCCGATCACAGCCGCGTTGCCGAAATCGGTGATCGTGATTGTGAAGCAGACGAAAGCCGCGTTCAGGATGCCGAAGCGCGCAGCGGGCAGGGTGAGGTCGCGAAACTGGCGTGACGGCGAGGCGCCCATCACTTCCGCCGCTTCGTAAACGCGCGCATCCAGCAGGACCAGCGCCGCACCGATAATCATCACCGCCTGCGGCAGAGCGTAAAGTGTGTTGGCGATCAACAGGCCCCAGAAGCCGTAGATATCGATTTCGACACCCAGGGCACGGCTGATGACGCCGTTGCGCCCCAGAAGGAATATCAGCCCAAGTGCCTGCACAAGGGAGGGGGCGAGCAGCGGCAGGACGATCACACCGCGGATCAGCCACTTGCCCGGGAAAGCGCAGCGATAGAGGCCGTGTGCGATGATGAAACCCAGGAAGACGCTGAGCACCGTCGTGGCGGCCCCCATGAGCAGGGAATGTTCGGTTGCACGCCAGAACCCCGTCGAGCCCAGAACGCGCGTGTAGTTGGCAAGCCCGTAACCGTCGTCAACCGTCAGGGATCGAAGGAACACGACCACCATCGGGTAGAGAAAGAAGAGGACGAGCCCAAGCAGAGGCAGCCCGACGCAGACAAGCGTCAGCAGCCGGTTCGCATCCAGTTGTCTGCGCGCAGGCGTGGTCATCGTTTCTACACCGCTCATGCGGCGGTCTCGGCAGGCTGTTGGGGCATATCGTCAGTCACCCAGGTGCAGGCTTCCGGTGGAATGCTCAGGTTCACGCGCTCGCCCTCGTGACAGGAATTGTAGCCGTGAGTCTCGACAACCAGCGGCCCGATTGCGCTGTCGACCTCAAGCCGCCGCAGATTGCCAAGGAAACTGATGCTGCGCACGGTGGCGTTGCCGTCCCGCGCGGGTGTCAGGCCGATCTGTTCCGGGCGAATGCAGGCCACATGGTCCGCGCCCGTTCCTTCCGGCCGCTGTGCCATCAGATCCGGGAATTCTCGGCGGATCGGCTCGGCGGAAACGAGATTGCTGATCCCCATGAAGTCCGCCACAAAGCGCGTCGCCGGACGGTGGTAGAGATCTTCCGGCGTGCCTGCCTGCACCACGACGCCATGGTTCATGCAGATGATCTTGTCCGCCAGCGCCAGCGCCTCTTCCTGATCGTGTGTCACCATCAGGGTTGGTATGCCGAGCGAACGCTGAACATGGCGGATTTCGCCGCGCAACTCGGCCCGGACCTTCGCGTCCAGCGCAGACAGCGGTTCGTCCAGCAGCAAGACGCGTGGATCGACGGCGATTGCCCGGGCCAATGCGATCCGCTGCTGCTGTCCGCCGGACAGTTGACCGGGAAACTTGCCGGCGACTTTCGGTAACTTCACCAGCTCCAGCAGTTCAGTCACGCGGCGTGAAATCTCTGACTGTGGCGTGCCACGGATCTTCAGCCCGTAACCGATGTTCTCGGCCACAGTCATGTTGGGAAAAAGCGAGTAGGACTGGAACACGATACCGAAGCCCCGCTTGCGTGCGGGAAGGTTTGAAAGCGCGGCTCCCTCCAGAAGGATATCGCCGCTGTTGAGCTCCGATAGCCCTGCGATCAGCCGCAGGAGGGTCGTCTTGCCACAGCCGGACGGACCCAGCAGACAAACGAATTCCCGTCGATCAATCTCGATCGAGACGTCGTCGAGCGCTTTGAAGGACCCGAAGGTCTTGGTGGCGTTGCGGACAGTCAGATACACGGCGGGTCAGGTCTCCTGTCAAAGTGGGGCGCGGGTCTCCAGCGAAGCCCCGCGCGCTTCTGGCGGCGGCCGGAGCCGCCGCGCGCACCATCAACGGCCCAGCTTTTCCTTCCAGGTGGCCTTCACGTCCGTCTGGTTCTTGGCTGCAGTGACGAAGTCGATATCCGCCAGGACAGTCGAAATGTCAGCCGGCAGGCCCGCTTTTTCGGCCGCCTCGGAAGCATCGACACCCGGAACCGTGATCAACGCCTTGTACTGCTGGTAGAGGTCGATTGCCTCGTCCGACATTGTCCAGTCAAGAAAGGCCTTTGCCGCGTCCTTGTTGTCGGAGCTGGCCATCAGGCCGGAGGCTTCAAGCTCATATCCAACACCTTCCTCTGGGAAGACCATGGCCAGCGGATAGCCTTCCTCGATGGACTGCATCGCGGTGAATGCCAGTGAAATGCCGACAGTGTATTCGCCGACGCGCGCGGACTTGCAGGGCTTGGATCCGGACGAGGTATATTGTGCCATGTTCGGATCCACGGCTTCGAGCTGCGCCCAACCGGCCTCTTCACCCATGGTTTGCAGCACTGCATTGACGTGCAGATACCCGGTCCCGGAAGAATTCGGGTCCGGCATCAGGATTTCGCCCTTGAAGTCCGGGTTCTCGAGATCCTTCCAGCTCTTGGGCATCGGCAGGCCCTTTTCCTCAAGCCGTGCCGTGTTGACGCAAAACGCTCCCATGTAGCCGATCGGAGCAAACCATTTGCCGTCTTCACCACGGAAAGTGGCGGGCAGGACATCGACGCCCTTGGCTGCGTAGGGTTCCAGCATCTCGAGGATCTGAGGATCCATCATGGCGCTGACGGCCCATCCCCAGATCACGTCGGCCTGCGGATTTCCTGCTTCTGCCAGAAGACGCGCACCCAGCTTGCCGGTGGACAGGCGCAGCACATTGATCTCGGTATCAGGCATCGCCTCCTGCGCCGCCTCGACATAAGCTGCGATCTCTTCTTCCTCAAGCGCTGTGTAGACAGTGATTTCATCAGCGGAGGCTGTTGTCGCCATGCCGACGGCAAACAGCGAAGCCAAGGTGAATTTGCTCCAGGTCTTCATTGTCGTCTCTCCTTGTTGATCCACGTATTCGTGTGCCAGTAGCTGCCCCGGATCGGATCCTCCCGAGACCCTTTTTTATTGCCGCGTCCTCTGGTCGCGGTTCTGGGGATATTTGTGTAGTCTTGCATTTTTGTGGCTTTTGTCTACAGTTAATTTGCTGGCGAACCATCGTTGCCAGCCCCCGCAGACGAGGAAAATTCATGCAGAGCTCCACGACGCCGCCCGAAACGGAGATGCTGGCGCGTTTTGCCGACGGGCTCGCCGACGTGACCGACGCCATGGCGATGACCTACTTCCGCAAGCCTCTGGACGTGGAGCAAAAAGCCGACCTCTCCCCGGTCACCCAGGCCGACCGCGCCATCGAAGCGGCCATGCGTGAACGCATCGTCCAGCGCTTTCCGGTCCACGGCATCCTTGGCGAAGAGCACGATGATGCCCGCCTGGATGCAGATTACGTTTGGGTGCTGGACCCGATTGACGGGACAAAGAGTTTCGTTTCCGGGATGCCGACCTTCGGCACCCTGATTGCCTGCCTTTACAACGGGGCGCCGGAACTCGGTATCATCTCGATACCGCCGACCGGTGAACGCTGGACGGGTCAGCGCGGCAAAGCATCGACACTCGATGGTGCGTCCTGCCGCACCAGCGGCCGAACCCGGCTGGACGAGGCGATCCTTTATACAACGACACCCGATACGTTCGATGCTGCGGGAAGTGCAAAATTCGAGGCGCTCTCACGAAAAGTCGCCATGCGCCGCTTCGGGGGGGATTGCTACGCCTACGGTCTGCTGGCGTCGGGGCACTGCGATCTGGTGTTCGAAATGAACCTGCATCCCTACGATTACATGGCGCTCGTTCCCGTAATCGAGGGCGCCGGAGGCGTGATCACCGACTGGAAGGGGGAAGCCCTGGGCCTGCACTCGGAAGGCCATGTCATCGCTGCGGCCAATTCCGCTTTGCACGCAGAAGCTCTGGCAGCCTTGTCCTGACACGACAAACATTATCAGAAGCGACGGCACCTTATGCTTGATGCCGTCGCTCTGGACACCTTCTGCCTCAATGGCTCGTGGCGGCTTTTCCTGGTTGTCCTGATGTCCTCGTTGCCTTTCTCGTCCGCAGGAAGAGAACGAACGGGAGCACCGAGGCTGTGCACCACATCAACACGTAGAAGACATCGATATAGGAAAGCATCATCGCCTGCTGCTGGACGCTCTGGTAAAGGGCGGCAAGTGCCCGGCTGTGTGAGCCGAGTTGTTGCGTCAGCGTGGCGATAGTCTCTCTGTAGTAGGGGTTCAGCTCGTTTACGGTTTCCGTGATGCGGCTCTGGTGAAACTGGTCGCGCCGCTCCAGCAATGTCTGGGTCAGCGAGATACCGAAAGCGCCGCCAAGATTTCGGAAGAAATTCAGCATGGCCGACGCCTTGTCGCTGTCTCCCGGCGGCAGGCCGATATAGGCGACCGTGGTGATAGGGATGAACAGGAAGGGAAGGGCGATGGACATCGTGAAGCGACCCCACGCTGCATCCGCGAATGTGCTTTCCAGATTGAAGCCCGAAAAGGTGTAGAAGGCGAGTGCCTGCATGCCGAAGGCGGGCAGCAGCAACAGGCGGGGATCGACCTTGCTGGTCAACACGCCTGATATCGGCATCATGAAGATTGCGATGAAGCCGCCGAACGTCAGCACCAGTCCGGCATTGTAGGCGGTATAGCCATAGACCTGCTGCAGCATCTGCGGAATGATCTGAATGGTACCGAAGACCAGCATTCCAAGCAGCAGCATCATGATAGTCGCAATCGCCAGGTTCGGCGTCCGCAACAGTTTCAGCGGAACGATCGGGTCGTCGTGCTTGAGCTCCCAAACGGTGCCGACGCCTAGGCCGATCACGGCCATGACGATCATCACCCTGATCAGGTTCGAATCAAGCCAGCCTTCGGTCTGGCCCCGGTCGAGCGTGATCAGCAGTCCGGCCAGGCCAAAGGCCCAGAGCAGGAAGCCGATATAATCGACCCGCAGACCTTTCTTCAGGCGCTCCTTGCGTTCGCGCACGAGAAGCTCCGGCTCGCTGACGAGAAAGTGGACGAGGAAGAGGGCGATGATGCCGACCGGCAGGTTGATCAGGAAGATCCAGTGCCAGGAAATCGTGTCGGTGACATACCCGCCGATGGTCGGCCCGATAATGGGAGCCACAACGACGACAAGGCCGAATGCGGCGAAGGCCTGGCTCCGCTTTTCCGGTGGGAAGCTGTCGCTGAGCATGGACTGTTCAACCGGCGCCAGCCCGCCGCCCCCGATGCCTTGAAGCACGCGCGCAGCGATCAGGAAGCCGAGATTGGGAGCAAGGGCACACAGCACCGAGGAGGCCGTGAACAGGAAGATCGAGATCATGAAATAGCGCTTGCGGCCGATCGCCCGGGACAGAAAGCCACTGATCGGAATGACAATCGCGTTGGCGACCAGATAACTGGTCACCATCCATGTCGCCTCGTTGTCCGATACGCCGAGACTGCCGGCGATATTGGTGAGCGAGACATTGGCGATCGACGTGTCGAGGATTTCCATGAACGTCGCTATGGAGACGACGAAAGTCATCAGCCATGGCGACCGTGTTCCGGCGGCCGAGCGTTCGTTCGACCAGTCCTGACCGGGGATGGAGCCGGCCATCTCAGTCGACCTTGATGTTGGTTGTCACGGACATGCCGGGGCCAAGCACATAACGGTCCGGATCAGGGTTGGTCATGGAAATGCGAACCGGGACACGCTGGACCACTTTCACGAAGTTGCCGGTGGCGTTCTGCGGCGGCAAAAGCTGGAACGCCTGCCCGGCACCCTGCTGGATCGACACGACCTTACCCTTGAAGTCCGTCGAGGGATAGGCATCCACATGGATGTCGACTTCCTGTCCGGGGCGGATCCGGTCGAGCTGGGTTTCCTTGTAGTTGGCTGTCACGAAGATGTCGTTGGGAACCAGTGCCATCATCGGCGCGGCCTTGGTGGCGAAAGCGCCGACACCGACGTTGTTCTGAACAATCGTTCCGGCCTGACTTGCAGTGATGGTGGTGTAGCCGAGCTGGATGCGGTTGGCATCCACCTGCGCCTTCGCCGCCTTGATCGCGGCATTGGCAGCAGCGACTTTTGCCTCGGCAACGCCGACATTTGTATTCGCGGTCGCAAGAGCCTGTTCGGAGGCCTTTGCCTGCGCTTCGATCTGCCGCGCGTTGGCTTGGCTGTCATCGACTGCCATATCCGATATCGCCGCGGAATTCGACTGGAACAGACGCTGGTTGCGCTCGAAGTTCTTCTGGGCGTTGTTTGCCTTCACGTTGGCCGCGTCCAGGTTGGCCTCGGCTTCCGCCGCCTGTTGTTTGGCCTGCGCGACGCTTGCCTCCGCCTGTTGCTTTTCCGCTTGCGCCCGTGCCAGTTGCGCGGTCGCCGTTTCCAGCGCCGCCCTTGCCGGAGCAGGGTCGATTTCGATCAGGAGGTCACCTTCCTTTACGGGAGCATTGTTGCCAACTGCGACCTTGATCACCTGGCCGGAGGTCTGCGGTGTGACCTGAATGATGTCCGCATCCACAAATGCGTCATCGGTGCTTTCATAGGGCGCAACGTTGATCCAGTAGTAAAGGACGGCGGCAACGATCGCCGCTGCGAGCCCGAGGAGTAAGATCAGAAAGACGGGACGACGCCAAAACGGCTTTTTGGGCGCGGTCCCGCCTGTCTCAGTCTCACTCTGTGCATCGCCGGTCGATGGCGCGGACCGGTTGTTCGTTGCCGCGTCGGCGGTCAAACCCGCTTCATCCGGGGCGCCAGAACTGTCACCCGTACGCCGATCTAGTTTTTCCATTTGAAGTTTCCCTGAATGGGCTTGTCGAGGATGTGATCCGACACACGGAAACGGCAGGCCGCCGGAGAGGCGCCTGCCTTGCTTGCGTGGCTGTAACGCAAATGCGGTTTCGTTTCCATCTATTGGATCACATAGAGATAACTTACAGAACAGCTTGCGGTTTCAAACAGATTGATGCTGCGACAACTTGACCATTTTCGGGGAAGCATTCGCCGTTCATTGGAGAGCAAACAGAACGACCTGTCTGTCGTGCGTCCCGTTCAATCGAAAGAAACCTGGAGCGCTGGTCATTCCAACATGCCTTTCGTGCATCGACTGCGATATGAAGGGAACGCAAATTACGGAAACCAGTTCCCAAGACCAGAGAATGATCGTGCTTCAAGCAAAATTGCGGAGCCGTGGTGTCCTCACTTGAGACGAATAAAAATTCCATAATCAAAATTATGCGTGCAGCCGGGACACATTCGGGCACATTCTATCCCGAACCGCAACAACGGTGCTCAAAGAACGTTTCAGGCTGACGGAGCGTGCCGAACATGGTTTGCTTGCCGCCGGTCAGATGAGGATCCGGTATTTTGGCAAAATCGGTAAGACTGTTAGTGCGTGTGGACGATGCAGGTTCAAGTTGGTCGTCAAACATCGGCTGCTTGAAGGCCTGTACCGATGGAATTGCTCGCAGTGTCGAAGTTATGATGCCGTGCCCATGGGTAGCGCATGCGGCTCGGCTGTTTGGAGAGCGTCCGGAAATAGATATCGGGATCCACCTGACACTCACCAGTGAATGGGAGGCTGTGAAGTGGCGGCCGCTTACCCCTGCCAAGTCTCTGAGGGATGAGACGGGCGCGTTCCTTCCGCTGCTGACGCCGAGAGATGGCGACAGCCGCCAAAGTCTCACAGAAAGTGATTGGGCAATCGACGACATTGCCAACGAATTGAAAGCACAGATCGACCTTGGAATGGCGATGTTTCCGCACGCTTCCCACATCAGTTCTCACATGGCGAGACACTTCAAGGACTTCGACCCGAAAGTTGGAGAGATCGTGTCGGACCTCTGTTCAGAGGCAGGCCTCAAGGACGATCCGTTTGGAAGCGGGCTCCCGAGAATAGACGGCTACCCCAAGTTTCCGCGCAATGAAGAAACTCGCATTTCTGCTTTCACGTCAGAATTAGCTGAGCTTTCGAGCGGAACCTACATCTTCATCGACCACCCCGCAGTTGAATCGGCTGAACTGAGAGAAACAGGCCATTGTGGGTATGAAGACGTACAACAAGATCGGCTTACCTGCCTTCAGACGCTCACCAGTGATGTTTTGCGGAAACAGGTCGAGAGACTGGGGATCGAGTTGATCAGTTACAGGGACATCTAGCCAAGATCATCCATTTACGCAGTGCTGACATTTGGAGGGCAACACCCCTCCCCTTACAGGTTTTCCCTGTTTCCGACGATCTGCAGGGCTGATTTCTGCTTCGTGAACTTGATGCTGAAAGCATCTGTCACTCCACACTGATCGAAGCAGATGGTGCCTCCTATTTGGACAGGGAGATGATCTCCGCCCCAAGCTCCCTGGACACGTTGCAGAAGCTATCCAGCAACGCATCTTCCAGTTCCGGCAGACCGGTACCGGTTCGACGGAAAAGCCCCCACTCGTAGGGAATCTGTTCAACCAACGGCACGATCCGGGCGCCAGCGACCGCGATCCCGCGGGCCGAGACACAATCGACCAGTGCAATACCCAGGCCTTCGGTCGCGGCCCGAATAGCGTTGAGGGAACTGTTGGTGACAAGTTCGGCCACCGGTTCGACCCCATGCTTGGCCAAGTGCGCGTTTATCGCATGCCGAATTCGATAGGAATTGCCCAACGACAGCAGCCGATACTGGCGGAAAAGCGCGACGTCCAGCGGTTCTGTCGGCAGGTCGGGCGGGAGAACGGCCACCAGTCCGGCGCGCGCCACGCAGAGACAATCGAGCTCGGAATGAGACAGCGGCATGGCACAAGCGCCGTAATCCACTGCCCCGGAAAGCAGCACCTGGGCCAGGTGTTCTGCATCCATTGTCTGCAGGCTGACCTTCGGTGGCAGGCCTGAATGACGATCAAGCGCTGCCAGCATTCCCGGTACCAGACCCGCAGCCATAGCGGGGTTCGCCACCAGTGCGAGCGATTGTATTCGCCCCTCGCGCAGGCTGGTCGCGCGTTGCGTGACCTGCTCGAAGGAGGCGAGAAGCTGCCGGGCGTCTTCAAAGAACTGCACGCCTTTGGACGTCGGCGAAATACGCGGGCCGTTTCGGCGGAAGAGCTCGAAGCCGATGGTTGCCTCTAGATCGCGTACCATGCGGGTCACGGCCGGTTGCCCGATCCCGAGCTGTCGTGCGGCACCTGTCATTGAGCCTGTTGCCATTACGGACACAAAAACTTCCAGTTCGCGAATGCCGAGAGTTTCATTATTTCCGTTTGACATGATTGCGCCTACATGATCAGAAAACATGATAAAGAAGCTTCTATCATGCGTTGTTGGCATTCTTAGCATGTCAATGCCGTATTCGCCATGTGGAAAGTCCTGCTATGACAACATCTTCTGCCGCTCTGGCCGTGATCGACGGCCGTGTTCTGGACGCCCTGAATGCCAGGCGTCCCGCGTTCGTAGAGGGGATAGAGACCTGCCGTGATGCTGTCTTGTTCCCCGAGGAAGATCTCGGCTTGTCATCCGACCTGCGCGCTGCCCTTGGGCGCCGGGTGGTAGCAACCGCGGAAAATGTCCTGCTGCTGGAAACCTATCCCGCGCCGGGGACGGCGGATCTGAAGGCTCTGGCCTCTGGCGAAATGCCGACGGATCCAGCGCTTGCAGCCTTGGCGCGGCATGCGGACATGATTGCGCGCGAACCGGCGACTTCGGGGCCACAGCATCTGCAGTCTCTTCAGGACGCCGGGTACAACGTGCCACAGATCATCGCCCTGTCGGAACTGCTTGCCTATGCCTGCTACCAGATACGTGTGGTGCATGGCCTCAACTTGCTCGCCGATAAAACGGATGTGCTGGAACAGGTCGAACCAGGGTCGAATGAAACAGACGGAATTCCTCAGATTAGTCTGAAACCGCTGACCTGGACGCCCTATTTGCCACCGGTGGAGATCGCGGATGCCACGCCGCGCCAACTCGAGGCAATGAAGGTCACTCCCTCGGCCAAGAAGGTTTCGCCCTATGTGCGCACTCTGGCGCACGATCCTGACAGCTATGTAGCCCGGACAGTTCTCTTCAACGCCATCATGTACGCAGACGGTGGCCTGAACCGAGCGGATCGGGAACTCGGTGCGCTGGGGGCGTCGCTCGTCAACGGGTGCCAGTATTGTGCGAATGTCCATGCGCGACAGCATGCGCGCCTGAGTGGCACGCCGACGACCTCGGCTCTTTTTGCCGGAAGGCGTGACGCTCTTTCCCTGCGTGACGGAACAATCATGGATTTTGCCGAGGCCCTGACCGCAACGCCTCCTCTTGCTGATACCAGCCATATCCAGCGGCTGAAAAGGGTCGGCTTGGATGATGCCGAGATTCAGGACCTGGTGCACTCCATTGCCATTTTCGGCTGGGCCAATCGCCTGATGCATCCGCTGGGTCATTCCAGCTAACGGCAGACTCGGCAACTCTGACCCCATCTTGGCTTCCACGTTTCAAGCGTGGCTGCCAGATGGGGTTTTTCGTGCCTGGTCACGCGCAAGAAGAAGCGTCGTTTCACCCATCCGGACTGCAACTGATGGCCGGTGAGGAGCGGTTAGTGCGCATTTTTTGGAATAATAAGCTTCTTATTATGCCTAATAAGGCATCATGAAGCTCAAATTATTTGCTTTTTGGCCTCAGGAATTGATCTATGTCATTTTTGAATTGATTCCGTCGATCAATTCAGAAAATATCAGGTCATGAACAAAAGAGATCTGCAAACCTTTCTGAAAGTCGCTGAAACCGGAAATGTGACCCAGGCAGCCGAACTGCTGGATCGGTCACAACCATCAGTGACGCGCTGCCTTCAGGACCTTGAAAGCAGCCTCGGCTTCGCGCTCACCGAAAGAGTGGGGCGCCGCATTTCGCTGACCGCCGAAGGGGTCGCTTTCGAGGAAGAAGCCCGCCGCCTTCTGGCGATGTTTGAAGATCTGCCGGCTCGTACGCTCGCCCGTGCGAAAGGTTCTGCTTTGCCCATGTCGATTTCGGCAACTTCCGCGTTGGGCACCGGGTTGGTTCCTCACGTTCTTGAGCGCTGGCCAGAGGCGGATCGCCCAAAAGAAATCCGGCTGATGCAGGCGGCGCCCAACACGGTGGCCCAGGATCTCTTGAGCGGGAATGCACGGATCGGGTTGTCTTCCTTGCCGCTTGATGTGCCCGGCGTGACGGCCGAGCGCGTCTTTTCTGCGCCACTCGTCGTTGCGCTTCCCGAGTCTCGTGCAGCTGAATTTCCCGAGAACGTTCCCGTATCCCTGACCCAGGTTGCCACCAACACGGTGGTGACGATGCTGGATCAGACGCGTCTCCAGGGCCGCATTCTGCAGGCTCTCGATAAGGCCAGTGTGCATCCTGAACGCGCGATCCGCGTAAATTCCTCCGTTTCGGCTTTGCAGTTCACGCGTCTGACCGGAGCCACGGCTATCGTCGAGCCGATTACCGCCCATGGCATGCGGCCGTCGGGCGTCATCCTGCGGTCGCTGGTGGAGCAGATCGATTTCTCGATCGGCTTCTTCGCCGCAGCAGGTCTCGCAGGGGCGCGCGACACCAAGGAATTCTTCGACCTGTGCGAAGCGACCCTGTTTGATCTCATCCCTCAAGTCCGCCGCATCGACGGCCCACTCCCTTCCAATACCAGAGACTGAAAATGACACATGACCTCGCCGGCATTGCTGGCCTTGAAGCCCGTCTTGCCAAGGATCTGAGCCTCCTTGAAATGCCTTCCAAGTCCTGGGTTCCGGCTCGGACGAAGGATGGGCAGCGAGTGCGTGACGTGATCTTCGTCGGCGCCGGCATGTGTGGGTTGACGGCGGCCGCACGTCTGATGCTGTCCGGCGTGGACAACATTGTCCTCTATGACGCAGCTCCGGAAGGTTTTGAAGGTCCCTGGGAAACCTTTGCCCGCATGAACACCCTGCGCTCGCCGAAGACGCTTGCCGGGCCGGCTCTCGGCCTCCCGGCTTTGACGTTTCGCGCCTGGTTCGAGGCGCAATGGGGCGAGAAGGAATTCGACGCTCTCGGCAAGATCCCGAAGGGCATGTGGATGGATTACCTGCGCTGGTATCGATCTGCACTGAAGCTGCCGGTCGTCAATGAAACCCGGGTGACCGGTGTCCTGGATGCCGGAGACGATCTGATTGCCGTGAGCCTCCTGGATGCCGAGGGACCGCGCACCGAGTATTGCCGTCACCTGGTCCTTGCCACGGGCCGTTCGGGGCTCGGCGGCGGCGCTGTCCCGGGGTTCCTGGAAAAGGTGGATCGCCGGTTCTGGGCGCATAGTGCCGACGAAATCAACTTTGGGTCCCTACAGGGCAAGCGCGTGGCCGTTATCGGTGCTGGTGCTTCCGCCATGGACAATGCGGCGACGGCCCTGGAAGCAGGGGCTGCAAGCGTTGACATGTTGATCCGTCGCAAGGACTTGCCCCGGGTGAACAAGATGACCGGGATCAGCAGTCAGGGGGTCGTGCATGGAATGCGCCATCTGCCCGATGCCTGGAAGTATCGCTTCAACGACTACGTCAACGATCAACAGGTACCGCCTCCTCACACCTCGACTTTGCGTGTCACGAAACATCCGAATGCGCGCACCTTCCTGGGGTGTCCGGTCGAGGACGTGATCGAGGCTGGCGACCATGTCATCGTCAAGACGCCCCATGCCGATTTCGAGATGGACTTCGTGATTGCGGCAACCGGATTCCGCAACGATTTCACGGGCCGCCCGGAATTTGCTTCCTTCTCCGGCCAGATCAAGACCTGGAAGGACGGTGTCTACGAACCGTCGATGGGCTCTGCCAAGCCCTTCATGGTCGATGCGCCCTATCTGGGGGATGCCTACGAGTTCCTTGAAAAGGACCCGGGCAGTTGCCCGATGCTGGCGCGTATCCATTGCTTCAATGATGCCGCGATGCTGTCCCACGGGAAGCTTTCCGGCGATATCCCGGCCATTTCAGCGGGTGCGGATCGATTGATGCGTGGCATCGTTTCCGAGATCTTCGCGGCTGACGTCGAGATCCATTTTGCGGGTCTGCAGGCCTATGACGTTCCCGAGTTGCAGGGGGATGAATGGGTGGATTCCACTCCAAGCCTGATGGAAGCCGTGAAATGACGTCGAAAACTTCCGGGCGTGAAGACTATATCACCCTGAACGGATGCCGTTTCCGCTACTGCATGGCCGGTGAGCACCATGAGGAGACCATCATCCTTCTTCACGGTGGACGCGGAGCGGGGGACTATCTCGGCGAGTGGGCGGCCTATTCCGCCCTTGCCGACAGGTACCGGGTCATTGCCTTTGATCAACGTGGCTGCGGTCTGAGCGAAATCGCCTACCCCATGAACTTCCGTCAGTACGCAGATGATGTGGAAGCCTTCCGCCGTCATTTCTGTGGCGACGACGGTAAAATCATCCTGCAGGGCGGCAGCTTTGGAGGGATGATTGCCCTGACCTACGCCGTTCACTATCAGCACCATCTCAGCAGGCTGATCCTGCGCGGCACCGCTCCAAGCCACCATCACGAAGCAGAGGCCATCGAGACCTTCAAGGCACGGATCGACAAGGTGCCGTCCGCGTCTGCGGAAATGATCGACAAGCTGTTCGGCACCACCATTCAGGACGACACCGAATTCCGTTTGATCTGGTTTGCCCTGCAGCCGCTCTACTACGAGGTTTTCGACCCCAACAGCGCGTTGGAGCGTACTCGGACCATGCATCTGCACGCCGAGACCCACAACGAGATGTTCCGGGAAAAGGAATATGACCTGCGTGAGCAGCTCAAGGACATGACCGTCCCCACCCTCGCCTTCTGCGGTGAGAAGGACTGGATCTGTCCGCCGAGCCAGACCGGGTTGATTGCCGAACTCTGCCCGAATGCCGAACGCTGGCTCGTGCCGGGCGCCAATCATTCCTGCCACCTCGAGAAGAACGATGAGGTCCTGACGCGGATCCGTACATTCCTGGAGGGCGGTAGCACATGACCGGATTCATTCTCCGAAGACTGGCTGAATCCCTGTTGGCCGTCTGGGGTGTCGTGACGATTGTTTTCTTCGTCACCCGCGTCCTCGGCGATCCGGCAGCCCTGCTGCTGCCCATCGGCGCGTCCGAAGCCGACATTCAGGCCCTTCGTGTACAGCTCGGGCTGGATCAGTCCCTGATAGCGCAATATGGCCATTTCCTTGTGAATGTGGTCCAGGGCGACTTCGGCACCTCTTTCCAGCATGGCCGTGGCGCAATGCAGGTGGTTCTGGAGCGGCTGCCGGCGACCGCGGAACTGGCGATCAGTGCCATTGTCATCGGACTTCTCATCGGTGCCGTCGCCGGGTCCATCGCGGCCCTGAAGCGCGGCAAGGCGATTGAGCTTGTCGTAATGGCCGTGGCGCTGTTGGGACAGGCTACCCCGGTCTTCTGGCTGGGGATCATGCTGATCCTCTTCTTTGCCGTGAACCTCGGCTGGTTGCCGACCGGAGGGTATGGAACGCTTGCCCATCTGGTCTTGCCGGCCTTCACTCTGGCGGTCTTCGTTTCCGCTTCGATCGCCCGCTTGCTGCGATCCTCAATGCTGGAAATCCTGAAGGAAGATTATATTCGCACGGCCAAGGCCAAGGGTTTGCTGCGGCACACAGTGTTCTTCTGGCACGTGGCGCGCAACGCCCTCATCCCCGTCGTGACCATGACCGCCATTTTGACCGGTGAACTTCTGGGCGGTTCGGTGGTGACGGAAACCGTCTTTTCCTGGCCGGGCATCGGGCGGCTGATCATTCAGGCCATCGAGGCCAAGGACTTCCCGGTCATTCAGGCCGGTATCACGCTCATCGCCACGATCTTCGTTCTCATCAACTTCCTCGTCGACCTGCTCTATGGCGTGCTCGACCCGCGTATTCGCGCCAATCGCTGAGGAGCCGGACCATGAAACATTTCTTCAAGGATCTCACGAGTTCGAAGGCGGGTCTGTTTGGCGCGGTGCTGCTGGTGATCATCGTTGCCCTGGCCCTGTTGGCGCCAATGCTGCACCTGCCGGACCCGACCCGTGGTGACCTGCGCGCGCGGCTCGCCGGCCCGACCTGGGATGGTCTCTTCAGCCCTGGAGCCCACCCGCTGGGAACAGACGAGGTGGGACGCGACATTCTCTCGCGCCTGATCTTCGGCTCCCGCATGACACTGATGGTTGCCTGCACCGCAGTGGTGCTTGGAGGCATCGTCGGAACAATCCTGGGTATTCTTGCCGGTTACAAGGGAGGCTTCGTCGACAAGTTGTTGATGCGATTGGTCGACATTCAGCTGGCCATTCCCCTGATGCTTCTTGCGCTTCTGATTGTCGCGGCCCTCGGCCCTTCAATCCAGAATGTGGTGCTGGTGCTGGCTCTGACCTCCTGGATCCGATATGCGCGCATCATTCGTGCCCAGGTCCTCAGCCTCAGGGAGCGTGAGTTTGTGCAATCGGCCCATGCCATCGGGGCGTCGACCTTGCGGATCATGTTCCTGCACATCCTGCCGAATGTCATGACACCCGCCCTGGTCGTCGGCACGCTGGAACTTGCCCGCATCATCATCATGGATGCCGCCCTGTCCTTTCTCGGTCTCGGCGTTCAGCCGCCGACCCCGTCCTGGGGTCGCATGCTGGCGGACGGCCGCGTCTACCTCTCCTCGGCATGGTGGGCTGTGACTTTCCCCGGTCTCGCCATCGTGCTGACCGTGCTGTCGGTAAACCTCTTCGGTGACTGGCTGCGCGACTATTTCGACCCCAAAACCCGGAGCGCCAAATGAGCCTCGAAACCACAGCCCCCCGCCCCCGCATCGCACGCCTCAAGGCCGCGATGGCCGAGAAGGGCATCGATGCGCTGGTCTCCTTCAAACCCGAGCACACTTTCTATATGTCCGGCTTCAACCCGGTGCTCTACTCGCATCCGGTGGTGATGATCCTGCCGGCGAATGGCGAGCCGACCCTGCTGGTTCATGCTCTGCGCGATGCGCACGGCCGGGACGAGGGCTTCGTTGAGGATACGCGTGCGTATGGCGTGTGGTCGACAACGAAGACCATGGGCCCGACCTGGCCGGAAGCCCTGCAGAAGATCCTCGGTGAGAAGGGGCTGGAAAATGCCACCATCGGGCTGGAAGCAGACAGCACGCCAATCGCGCGCTGGCAGCAGGTCCAGGGTTTGGTACCGAATGCCAGGTTGCAGGACAGCTCCAAGCTGATCGACCGTTGCCGTCTGGTCAAGGACCCGGACGAGATTGAAATGGCCCGGGTTGCTGCCGATCTCGCCGACCGCGGCATGGACGCTGCCATTGCAGCACTGGCGGCAGGCGGCACGGAGCGCGACGCCCATACGGCCTCGCAGCTGGCCATGAACAATCACTGGACAAAGAACCTGCCCGACAGCATCGAAGTCGCGGATTTCGGTGGGCTAGAAGGCGGCATGGTCAACGGCCTTGCCACCTGGGTTCTTTCCGGTGAGCGCATGTTCCGCAACTGCGACAATTCCATTGCGCGCAAGCCTGAGCAGGGTGAGACATGCGCAATCTTCATCTGGTCCGTCGCCAACGGTATTCACGCCGAAAACGAGCGCACTGTCGGCATCGGGGCTTTGCCTGAAAAGCGTCGGCGCGCACTCGAAACCGTCCTCTCGATCCGCGAGCAGATTGCCCCGGTGATGAAGCCGGGCACGCGCCTTGCCGAACTTTACGAGATCACCAAGGCTGGTCTGGTGAAGGCGGGCTATGACGCCAATATCCCCGGCCGTATCGGTCATACGATTGGTATCGGTGCGCATGAGCACTTCTCCATCGATGGCAAGTCCGACGTCATTCTCGAGCCGGGCATTCTTTTCACTCTGGAACCCAACTTGCGCGTCCCCGACCAGGGCGTGGCCACTCAGATTTCGGACACGATCCTGATCACCGAAGATGGCCACGAGTTCCTGACGAAATCGCGTGGCGGCTATATCGAGGTCTGACGTGGCTCTGCTTGAGATCAAGAACCTGACGATCGAGTTCGACACCCCAGGCGGTGTCGTCCATGCCGTCAACGACCTCAGCTACTCCATCGAAGCTGGCGAAACCCTTGGGATTGTCGGTGAAAGCGGATCGGGCAAGTCTGTCCACATCCTTGGGATGCTGGGCCTCCTGCCCTGCCCTCCGGGACGGATCGTCTCCGGTGAAGCCTGGTTCGATGGCAACAATCTGATGGCTCTTTCCGACCGCGAGCTGCGTGAGATCCGTGGCGGCCAGATCGGCATGGTCTTTCAAGATCCGATGTCTTCGCTCAATCCGGTGCTGACTGTCGGACGGCAGCTGAAGGAAGTTCTTCAGCGGCACACGACCCTCAAGGGCGACGCGCTGAAAGCGCGAATGGTGGAGCTGCTCGACATCGTCGGCATTCCCCATCCGGAAGCCCGTCTTTCGCAATACCCACACGAGTTTTCCGGCGGAATGCGCCAGCGTGTTATGATCGCCATCGGCATGTCCTGCAATCCGCGCCTCCTGATCGCCGACGAGGCAACCACGGCGTTGGACGTGACCGTTCAGGCACAGATCCTCGATCTGGTGCGCAAGTTGAAGGAAGACTTTGGCACGACGGTTATCTGGATCACCCACGACATGGGTGTGGTGGCGGAGCTCGCCGACACGATCCAGGTCATGTACGGCGGCCGGATCATGGAACGTGGACCGGTGCGTCCGGTGTTCCACGATCCACGATCGGCCTACACCTGGGGGCTGTTGAATTCCCTGCCCGACGAGGGCGCGCGAACACAGCGCCGCCTTTACCAGATCCCCGGCAGCCCGCCCGACATGGCCAATCCGCCGGCCGGCGATCCCTTTGCCCCGCGCAATCCTTTCGCAACAGAACGATGCCACCGGGAGGTTCCCGTCTTGCGTGATGTCGGTGACGTGCCGGGCCACAAGGTCGCCGCCTGGTACGACCTGCCAGCCTTGCTGGCGGCCGAGAAGGAGAAGACGCGATGAATAGCCTTCCCGTTCTGGAAGTCAACGGCCTGATGCGCAGCTACGGCGGCGGCAAGTCGCTGTTCGGTAAGCGGAAACCGGTGATTCATGCCATCAACGACGTCTCCTTCAAGATTGGCGAGGGCGAAACTCTCGGTCTTGTCGGCGAATCCGGTTCCGGGAAATCGACGACGGGGCGAGCGGTCCTGCACCTGGAAACGCCGGATGCAGGCTCGGTGCGGTTTCGCGGGAATGAGCTGACGCTTCTGGGACCCCAGGGGTTGAAGCCATATCGCCGTCAGATGCAGATGATCTTCCAGGATCCCTATTCCGCGCTCAATCCGCGTATGAAGGTCGGACGCTTTGTTGCAGAGCCGCTGGTGGTGCACGGCGTTGAAAAGGGGTCTGCCCTTCGGGATCGGGTTGCGGAACTCTTCAAGCGCGTCGGTCTCGATCCAAGCTTCATGTCGCGCTATCCGCATGAGTTCTCCGGCGGCCAGCGGCAGCGGATCAATATTGCCCGTGCCATTTCGCTAAACCCCGCTTTTATCGTCGCGGATGAGCCGATCACAGCGCTTGACGTGTCGATCCAGGCGCAGATCGTCAACCTGTTTCAGGATCTTCAGGACGAATTGGGACTGGCCTATCTGTTCATCGCCCATGACCTGTCGATGGTTCGATATCTCTGCCAGCGCGTGGCCGTGATGCTTCGCGGCCGGATTGTCGAGGTTGCCCCGACTGAGCAGATTTTCTCCGATCCGCGCCACCCCTATACCCGCTCGCTACTTGCCGCGATCCCGATCCCCGATCCTGACCGACGGCGCCCGGACCGCACCCCTTTTGACGTTGCCGCGAACATTCCGGCACGTGAAGCGCAGATGGTCGAAGTTGCGCCCGGCCACTTCGTCCTCGATCAAACCACACAATAAGAGCCAAAAGGCCCCAACCTTCAGAAGATAGGGAAACAATGACCAGACTTACCAAACTTCTCGCCGGCTCGGCGATTGCGTCCATGCTCACGCTCCCCGCCTTCGCGATGGATGTCACCATTGCGCAGACCTCCGCCGTGAACACGCTCGACCCACATGGTTCGGCCTCTGTCGGTCTTGACCTGTCGGTCCTCAGCCATGTTTACCCAACCCTGATCCTGCGTCAGCCGGACTATAAGCTCGTTCCCTCGCTTGCAGAGTCCTGGGAAGCGGTCGACGATCTGACCTGGAAGTTTACGCTCGTTCCCGGCGCCAAGTTCGCAAATGGCGAGCCACTCGATTCAGAAACCGTGGCCTGGAACATCGAGCGGGTGACCAACCCCGACAAGCCGATGAGGATCTCTTCCTGGTTCCGCCAGATCGAGTCCGTAAACGTGATTTCTCCGACCGAATTCGAGATCAAGACTTCCTCACCCTATCCGGCCCTGCCGGCGCAGCTTTCGATGTTCATGCTGCTCCCGCCGAAGTGGGCCTCCGAGCATGATCCCGTCACCGAGACCATGTCCGGCTTCAAGTACAAGATGGTCGAGAATGTTCCCGGCGATCACATCACCCTTGAGCCGAATCCGGACTTCTGGGGCACGCCGGCGCAGTTCGATCATGTGACCTTCCGCGTCATTCCCGAAACGGCAAGCCGCATCGCGGCCCTCATGGCGGGGGAAGTCGATCTGATCAACAAGGTGCCTGCTTCCGAGATCGGACGCATCAAGGAAAGCCCGAAAGCCGATGCCGGTGCTGTGGACAGTACCCGCTCCGTGTTCATCAAGCTCAACACGGAAAAGGCTCCGCTCGACAACAAGAAATTCCGCCAGGCCCTGAACTATGCCGTCGACAAGACCCTGATTGCAGAGGCGCTGTTTGACGGGCTGGCAACGGTTTCGAAGTGTCAGGTCATGACGCCCGACTATTTCGGCTACAACCCGGATCTGAAGCCCTATCCGTATGATCCGGAAATGGCCAAGAAGCTTCTGGAAGAATCCGGTGTCGACCTGAGCCAGACCTTCGAATTCGAGCTGCCCGCTTCCACCTATCTGCAGGGAGAAGAAGTTACGCAGGCCGTGGCCCAGATGTTCGGCGATGTTGGCGTGAAGACCGAGATCCAGACCATGGAATTCGGGGCATATCTCGACAAATACCGCAAGGCGCATGACCTCGGCCGGATGTCTCTCCTTGGGCAGGCCTGGGCAACCATCGACGCTGACGGTCTGTTGACATTGTTCAAGCCGGGCAACCAGTATTCCTACTGGAATGACGCGGCGTTCGATGAACAGCTCGTGGCCGGTGGTTCGACTACGGACGAAGCTGCGCGCAAGGCTGCCTACAAAAAGGCCACCGAGATCATGTGCGACGAAGCACCAGTCGTCTTCCTCTATGCCCAGCCGGCCACTTATGGGGTCTCCAAGAACGTGTCCTACAAAGCGCGTGGCGATGACTGGATGCGTGCGTACGACATGACGCCAGCCCAGTAATCTAGGGTCTGTCAAAAGAAGGCGGACGGCGAAGACCGCCCGCTTTCATTCTCATCTGCGGAGCTCGCCATGAACCTCTTTGCCAGTCACTTCGGCACTTACGAGATCGAGCAGGGCTCCGACGGGCCATCCCTTCAGGCCTTCCGACATGATCCGGCGCCCTCCCCTGTGGGCGCAGGCTTCCTCGATCTTGCCGACCACCCCACCCGTATCCGTCAGCCCATGGCGCGACGGGGATGGCTGGAGGGGGACAAGGGCAAGGCTCGAGGGGACGACACGTTTGTTCCCCTCGATATCGAGACGGCTTGCGACCTGGCGGCCGATGAAGTGGTGCGTATCCGCGAGAGTTTCGGCAACCGGTCGATTTTCGGAGGTTCCTACGGCTGGGGATCGGCCGGTCGTTTCCATCATCCGCAAAGCCAGTTGAAGCGCTTCCTCAATCTTGCAGGTGGTTTCGTCTCCACCGTCAACACATACAGTTACGGCACGGCGAAAGTCCTGATCCCGCATCTGGTGGGGCGTGAATATTCCGACCCCGGCGCCCTTAGCCCGAGCTGGGACCGCATCGTCACCATTCGGCCGTTCATCCTGTCTTTTGGCGGCATGCGCCTTGCCAATGCGCAGGTTGAGGCGGGAGGGACCGGTGCACACCGGACCCGTGGATGGATCGAGGCCTTTGAGCGGGCCGGCGGCGAGATGCTGACGCTGTCTCCGGATGGGCGCGACGCCCCGGTCGGCGAACATCTGGCCATCAATGCCGGAACGGATGCCTGCGCCATGTTGGCAATGGCCTACATTCTCGTCACCGAGAAGCTGGTTGATGAACCTGCCGTTCGGCGCATCGCCAACGGCTATGACGATATTCAGGATGTGCTGCTCGGAAAAACGGATGGGCAGCGCAAGACGCCCGAATGGGCGGAAGGTCTGACCGGCATTCCGGCGCAGACCCTGGTCTGTCTGGCACACAGGCTTGTCGAGGGGCCGGCCCTGATCAATCTGGCCTGGTCGCTCCAACGCGCGGTCGCAGGCGAACAGCCCTATTGGGCCGCGGTGGTTCTTGCGGTTCTGTCCGGTCAGATCGGGCGTCCCGGATGCGGGGTGGCTTGCGGCCTTTCCGCCGTCTCCTCTGTCGGCAACCCGCTACGCAGGCTGCGCGGACCGGCTTTCGAGCAGGGCAACAACCCGGTCTCCGACTTCATCCCGGTTGCAAGGATAACCGAGATGCTGGAGCGGCCGGGCGGCACCATTCGCTATAACGGCAGCACGCTGACCTTGCCGGATATTCGACTGATCTGGTGGGCCGGCGGAAATCCCTTCCATCATCATCAGGACCTCAACCGCCTCGCGCGGGCCTGGAAGCGACCAGAGACGGTGATTGTCCACGAAAGTGTCTGGACAGCCACGGCGCGTCACGCCGACTTGGTTTTTCCCTCGGCTCTGCCTTTCGAACGGGACGACATTGCAGCAGCTTCGCGAGATGACTGGATCATCCGCTCGTCGCGTGTGATGGATCCGCCCGAGGGTGTGGAGACCGATCACGAGGTACTGGGCTGCATCTCCGATCGTCTTGGTCTGGGTGACAGTTTCCGGGGTGGTCGAAGTATCGATGAATGGATCGAAACGCTCTACCAAGGTTACCGCGAGGCCTTCCCGGAACTCCCCTCCTGGGAGGACTTCCAACGCAAAGGGTACGCCCGTCTGGCCGACCCTGCGCCCGAAGAGGTCACCCAACCGCTTGAAGCCTTTGTCGACGCACCGGAAGAGCATCCCCTGGCGACCCCAACGGGCCTGATAGAGCTGATACCCGACCTGATGCGCTGCAATGATCTGCGTCTTGGAGCAGCTCTGAGCACCCCTCGCCCCGGCGATCAGGAAGAGGACACCGCCCTGCCCCTCCGCCTTCTGTCGCCGCAACCGGAAGTCCGGCTGCACAGTCAGCTTGACGGGGCGCGCGCCGCGACCGATGCAAGGGTCGAAGGGTGTGAGGTGGCCCGCTTGAACCCCGCTGATATTGCCGCCGCGGGTCTTGAAGATGACGCGCTGGCCTGCCTCTGTAACAGCCGGGGCATCGTCAAGGTAGCGCTCAAGGCAGACGCGCGCGTGATGCCCGGCCATGTGGTCCTGCCCACCGGTGGCTGGTACCTGCCTGAGCTTGGCCCCGACGGAGTGCGCATCGACTTGGGAGGCAACCCCAACACATTGACCCGCGACTTCGGTTCTTCCGAGTTGTCGCAAGGGGCCAGTGCAGGCGGTGCAAGAGTGGAGATTAGGTGCCTGAACCAGGGGGTGATGTGATTGTTTGACCAAGCGACAGGGCATTGTCGCAAGTTTGGCTCGCGAATGGCTGTTTCCTGATTTCTGCCGAAATCCCGTGCAGGGAAACGCTTCTCATCACAAAAAAAGGAATGCCCGGCGCGATTGTCGGGCATCAAGTTGGTTGGAGAGGCTGCGCCGTGAGAGCACTGGCTCTTCGGCGCTTTTTTATGGGATCGCATTCAAACGCCCTACGCGGCGATTGACCGGGAGACTTCCTTGACGCTTTGGGTCGCCGTGCTGATCTGGGCCGTCGCCGCGGAGACCGACTGCATGTTGGCGGTAATCTGTTCCACGCCCTGGGCCGCGAACTGCATGTTCGAGGAGATTTCGTGGGTCACGGCTGTTTGCTCCTCCACGGCCGAGGAAATGCTTGTGGCAATATCACCGACTTCGCTGATGACCTTCATGATTGACTGGATCGCCTGAACCGCGCTCTCCGTCGTGGTCTGCACCGAGTTGATCTGGGCCGAGATTTCTTCCGTGGCTTTGCTTGTCTGCGATGCCAGGCTTTTTACCTCGGAGGCGACCACCGCAAATCCCTTGCCGGCTTCGCCGGCGCGTGCGGCTTCGATGGTTGCGTTCAGAGCAAGCAGATTGGTCTGTGCGGCGATGCCGTCGATCAGTTCGAGCACGGAGCCGATGGTCTTGGCATCCTCAGACAGGCCGAACATGATCTGGCTGGACTGTTCGGCTTCCTCGATGGCTCTTTGGGATACTTCCATGGCCGTCTGCACCTGCCTGCTGATTTCCTGAATGGAGGCAGCCAGTTCTTCCGAGGCGGCGGCCACGGTCTGGACGCTGGAGGAGGTCTGCTCCGACGCTGAGGCCGTTCCGCTGGCCTGCTCGGTCGCCAATGTGATGGCGCTCACGATCTCGGAGAGGTCCTTGTCGATCTTCTCCTGTGCTTCGGCCTTGCGGAAGCGCTCCATAACGCGGTCCGTGACGTCGATAGCGAATTTGACAACCTTGAAAGGGCGACCGGCTGCATCGAAGATCGGATTGTAGGTTGCCTGGATCCAGATCTCCCGACCCCCTTTCGCGAGACGCTTGAACTCGGCGGACTTGAAGTTTCCTGCGGCCAGATCCCTCCAGAATTGGGCATAGTCCGGGCTGGCGACGTATTCGCTTTCAACAAACATGCGATGGTGTCGTCCGATGATTTCCTCAAGGCTGTAGCCCATTGCGGACAGGAAATTCTCGTTTGCGTCGAGGATCGTACCATCCAGGTCGAAGTGAATGACAGCCTGCGCACGATTGATGGCGTTTACCTGACCCTGCAGGTCAGCGTTTTCCATCTTGCGCGCGGTGATATCCGACGCGATCTTGACGACTTTCGTGACCTTTCCCGAAGCGCTCAGGATCGGGTTGTAGGAAGCTTGAATCCAGATTTCTTTCCCGTTCTTGCCGAAACGCTGAAACTCCTGAGACTTGAACTCGCCGCGTGCAAGTTCCTGCCAGAAGGCCTGATATTCCTGGCTCTCGCCGTAGGCGGGATCCACGAACATCCTGTGATGGTGGCCTGAAATTTCCTCGAGCGAGTAGCCCATGGCGTCAAGGAAGTTCTGATTTGCCGTAAGGACCATGCCATCCGGCGTAAATTCGATCATTGCATGAGAGGTGCTGATCGCCTGGACAACAGACTTCCAGGAGTTTCCTGCAAAAATACCCATTCGAACGTCTCCAACAATATGTTCTTGTTGAAACTTAAATGAAGTCGAAAAAGTAAATAAAATTGTACTTGGTGAAATTAAACGCGGCGGAAAACGAATAAAATTTGAAACAATTTTGACTAGGTAAGTAGTTATTTAAAGTGATTGCTAAAATTTCAGGGGTTAGATTAAGAAATTGGTATATTTCTATTTGGTGCCAAATACAGTTTCTGTCGTCTGACTGGGAAGGGGCAGGTGTGAGGAGCAGTCTCATTGCCATGCGAAATCCGTGACCGGAGACGCATGAGACAAATGTCGAGAGACACCTGCTGTCTCAACCCCGGTAGGTGGACTGTGCATGTCCGACATTCGGTGCGCCCAGTTTTCAGCGGCTTGTTCTGGCTCTTCAATTTCAAGCCGTGGCGCAGGCTGCCGAAAACCTGCGATAAACCCCACAGTATCGCGACCACGGCCAGGCGATTGACCGGGGCGCAGTGAGCGGAAAAATCAGTCGGAGGTGACGGCCTCGACCTTCAGTCCGGTTTGTCTTCTGTGGCGGTTTTCTCGATCTGGGGCACGATCTGGAGCGCGCCGTGGCGTACCGATCGTTCGGCGATGACATGCTCGGCGAAATGCTGCACTTCGGAGGTTGGCCCCTTGAGGATCCCGATTTCCAGGCAATTGTCCTCATCAAGGTGCACATGCATGCTGGCGACCGTCAGGTCGTGATGATGGTGAAACGTGCTGGTCAGCCGACGCGCAAGGTCCCGTGATGCGTGGTCGTAGACATAGCTGAGCACGCCAAAGCAGGGCTGGCGGGTTTGAGCCGTGCGTTGGGCCTGGCCGAGCCCTGCCCGTGTCAGATCGCGGATTGCTTCGGATCGGTTCTGATATCCTCGCTCCTCGATCAGTTTGTCCAACTCATCCATCAGATCATCGTCCAGAGTGATCGTTACGCGTTGCATTGCCATATCCCGAATGAGTATGATGTTTTGACCTAGACATCATACAATTTGGCTCCTAGTGTCTCCCGAACGCGGCGATGGCCACGGTCAGGCTGACTCGTCCAGCAGGATATTAGGAACGATTTCATGACAATGCCAATTTCCGGCACCTTGAGCCTTATTGCGGTCTCCCTTTTGCTCGGGGTTTCCACAACTGCCCTGGCTGCACCGAAAACCGATCTCGTACTTGCCATCGGCGGTGAGCCGGACGGAGGCTATGATCCTCTTCTCGGTTGGGGGCGTTACGGCCATCCCCTTTTCCAGTCGACCTTGCTTACACGTGACGCGCACATGGGCACGCAGCCGGAACTGGCGAAGAGCTGGTATTTGTCCGAGGACCGATTGACCTGGACCATCGAGCTTCGCCCGGACGCGAAATTCTCCGATGGCACCTCGTTGACCGCAAGAGATGTCGCCTTCACCTTCAACCATGCCAAAACCGCGGGTGGCGAGCTTGATTTGGGTGTCCTGGAGCGGGCAAAGGCAATTGACGACACGACCGTCCAGATCAAGCTGTCCCGGCCCTGGATCACCTTCTCCGACTTCCTGTTCAATCTCGGCATCGTGCCAGCGCACAGCTACGGACCGGAATACGCTCGCAATCCCGTCGGCTCGGGCCCTTACGAGATGGTCTCCTGGACTGAAGGTGAGCAGCTCATCGTCAAGAAGAACCCATACTATTACGGCAAGCAGTCGCCCTTCGAGCGGATCACGTTCCTGTTTACGGGAGAAGACACCAGTCTTGCGGCCGCTTACGCCGGGCATGTCGACGTCGTATCGGTTCCGGCAAGCTCTGCCGATGCGCCGCCTACCGGGTTCAAGCAAGTCGTCGTTGACACTGTCGACAATCGCGGCATCAGCCTCCCAATGTCTCCTGACGACAGCAAGACCTCGCCGGACGGTTATCCAGTCGGCAACAACGTGACCTCCGATCCGGCTGTCAGGCAGGCGATCAATCTCGGGGTCGACCGGGAGCAGATTGTTGAAGTCGCTCTTTTTGGCCACGGAACCCCCGCCTTTGGTCCAGCCGATGGGCTGCCATGGTCGAACCCGGAAGCGGCGGTGGATCATGACCCCGAAGCTGCCCGGGCACTGCTTGAAGACGCCGGCTGGACAGTCGGCTCCGATGGCATCCGCAGCAAGGACGGCATACGCGCCAGTTTCCCACTCATCTATCCAGCTTCCGACAGCACACGCCAGGCCATCGTCATTACGGCCGCCGAACAGTTGAAAGACATCGGCATCGAAGTGGTGCCACAGGGCAAGAGCTGGGATGACATCGAGCGGCTCATGCATGCCAATCCGGTTCTCTTCGGGTGGGGCAGCCACACGCCCCAGGAAGCATATAGTCTCTATCAAAGCTCCTTGGGTGGTCAGGGATATTTCAATCCCGGTTTCTTCTCCGACCCGAAGGTCGATGCGCATTTCGCTTCGGCACAGGCAGCCGAAAGTCTGGAAGCCTCCTATCCGCACTGGCAGGCCGCCGAATGGGATGGGGAAACGGGCTATTCAGGCAAGGGCCTGGCGGGCTGGGCCTGGCTCGTCAATCTCGACCACATCTATTACGTCAACGAGTGCATGGACCTCGGTCCAACCCAGATCGAACCTCATGGTCATGGCTGGCCCATCACGTCCTTGATCCAGAACTGGACCTGGACCTGCGACTAGCTGCATGACGAGCAACTGGCCCCTCTTTGTGACACTCCGGATCGTGCGGTTGGCGTTCCTGCTGGCCGCCGTTGCCGTTGTTGCGTTCATGCTGGCGAAAATGTCGCCTGTCGACCCCGTCCAGGCCTATCTGGGCCCGGCGATTGCCAAGGTCGGGCCGGAGCAACAGGATCTCATCGCGCAGAAATGGGGGCTGGACCAGCCGCCGCTCACCCAGTTCGGCAAATGGCTTGGAAATGTCGCCCAGGGTGATCTGGGCATGTCGATGACCTACAATGAACCCGTTGTGGATGTGCTTGCAAAACGCGTGCGGGCCTCCCTGCCGCTTATGGCGATGGCCTGGTTGCTGTCCGGCCTTCTCGGCTTCGCACTCGGAGTTACCGCAGGTGCAATGGCAGACACGTGGGTTGACCGCATCATCCGCACCTATGCCTACGTTCTCGCGTCGACCCCCACATTCTGGCTGGCAATTGTGTTGCTGGTGGTGTTTTCGGTCGGCCTCGCGTGGACGCCTGTGTGTTGCGCCGCGCCTATCGGGGTTCTTCCGGAAGACGTGACGGTCCTGGAAAGACTGCATCATCTCATTCTTCCGTTGATCGCGCTGACGGTGCTGGGCGTGGCCCAGATTACGCTTCACACCCGTGCAAAAATGATCGAGATCATGCAGTCCGATTTCGCACTCTATGCCAGAGCACAGGGGGCTTCTCTTGCGGACGTCGCCATCAGGCACGGCGCGCGCAATACTGCATTGCCTGCAATAACAGTTCTATTTGCCTCGCTTGGCGAATTGTTTGGCGGATCGGTGCTGGCCGAGCAGGTTTTTGCCTATCCCGGGCTCGGGCGTGCTGCCGTACAGGCGGGCGTCTCGGGCGACGTCCCCCTGCTTTTGGCGGTTGCCCTTTGCCTGACGGTGTTCGTCTCCGTCGGCAACACGATTGCCGACATTCTCTATCATGTCGTTGATCCCCGTATCGGAGCGACACACGACATGGAGATCAGGCCATGACCGAAGCCGTCGAGACGACCTCCCGCGCCTCATCGCGCCTGCGCATCAACAAGCGGATGCTGACACTTGCCGCCACGGGGATAGGTGCTGCTGGCATTGCCTGTGTCGTTGCCGGGGCAATCGTCTTCGGTGACTTCGGTATCGCCACCGACTTTTCGGCGAGACTTGCACCACCGTCCTGGGCGCATTGGTTCGGTACGGATCAATTCGGTCACGACATGTTCGCCCGGACTGTTCACGGTCTGAATGTGAGCTTGTGGGTCGGCCTGATCGCGGCAACGCTGTCGGCCTTCATCGCGCTCGGGCTTTCCATCTTTGCAACGACCTGCGGCCAGTGGGCTGACAGGCTCGTATCCTTCCTTGTGGATGCGACCATGGGCCTGCCCCACCTGGTGTTGCTGATCCTGATTTCCTTTGCCCTGGGCGGGGGCACCCATGCCGTGATCGTCGCCGTGGCCGTAACGCACTGGCCAAGGCTGACGCGCGTGCTGCGGGCCGAGATCCTTCAGCTTCGAAACGCCGATTTCATCATCGTCTCACGGCAACTCGGCAAATCGTGGTGGTATGTCGGGCGTCATCATTTTCTGCCCCACCTGATGCCTCAGATGCTTGTCGGACTGGTGCTTCTGTTTCCCCACGCAATCCTGCATGAGGCAGGCCTGACGTTCATCGGCTTCGGCCTTGAGCCGACCAAGCCGGCTATCGGCGTCTTGCTGGCAGACTCAATGCGCTACCTGACGGCGGGCAAGTGGTGGCTCGGTCTCTATCCGGGCGTCAGCCTGTTGCTGCTCGTGCTCTGTTTCGATGCAATCGGCAATGGGTTGCGCCTGTTGCTGGATCCAAGGCAGGCGCAGCTATGAGCTTTCTTCGTCTCGATCAGGTGTCTGTCGGCTTCACTCGCTATGATGGCCTCATACGTCAGCGGGAATTTCGCATTCTCGAAGGCCTGAGCTTTGGGGTTGACCGGGGTGAACTTGTTGCACTGATCGGTGCATCCGGTGGCGGCAAGAGCCTCCTTGCGCACGCAATCTTCGGCATACTGCCGTCGAATGCTGTTGTGGGTGGGCGTATCCACGTCGATGGTACCACACTGGATGCTCCGCTCAGGCAGAGGTACTGCGGCAGGCGGATGGCCCTGGTGCCACAGTCTCTCAGCCACCTCGACCCGATGACCCGTTGCCGCAAGCAGATTGCCTGGGCAGGCCAGCGCGCCGGCCATCGACTCAACGCCGTGAGCATCGAAAGTCTGCTTGCCCGATACGGCCTTGACGATCAGGCGGCAAATGCGTTTCCGCATCAACTGTCCGGAGGTATGGCACGGCGCATGATGATGGCCATCGCGGCGGTGGGCGACCCCGATCTGATCGTCGCCGACGAGCCGACGAGCGGGCTGGATGGCGAGAACAGCGCAAATGTGCTGGCGCATCTGCGCGAACAGGCGGATTGCGGCAAGGCCGTCCTGTTGATCACGCACAGCCTTTCAGAAGCGCTTGCGTTCGCTGACCGTGTTGCCGTGATGAAAGGGGGACGCCTCGAGTCCATTGAGGCGGCTTCGGACTTTGCTGGCGGTGGCGAGGCCCTGCGATCACCGTTTGCGCGTGCCCTGTGGACGGCACTGCCCCAGAACGCATTCAGCGCCGGAGGTGCAATTTGCTGACCGCACACCGCGTGAGCTTCCGCCACGGGCCACGTGCGCCCTACATTCTGCGCGAGGTTGACCTCTCCATTCGTCCTGGCGAGATCGTGGGATTGTCCGGCCCGTCCGGGCGAGGCAAATCGACCCTGGGCAGACTGCTTGCCGGGCACCTTGGGCCGACAAGCGGCAGCGTCACGGTCGATGAGCGCGCAAACCAGTATCGCTTCAACCCGGTCCAGTATCTGCATCAATCACCGATTTTTGCTACGGATCCACGGTGGCGGATATCCCGGATCGTTGCGGAGGGATGGACACCGGACGATGTCACGCGGAACGAACTCGGTGTCAAGGAAAGCTGGTATGATCGCTATCCGCACGAGATTTCCGGCGGAGAGTTGCAACGGGTCGCCCTTCTTCGTGCCCTGGCACCTGGCTTGCGCTACCTGATCGCCGACGAAATCACCTCAATGCTTGATCCGGTCGCTCAGGTGGAAATCTGGCAGGTCCTGCTTAAACGGGCTCGGCTGGGCCTGGGTATTCTGGCCATCAGCCACGACCAGGCTCTGCTTGAGCGCATCGCAACGCGGGTTGTCACGATCTGACAAGACAGCGGGTGCACAGCGGAATCTGGAGTACGCTGTAACATCCCGAACGGACGGGAGGCGCACAAGCCGGAACCATTCTCGGCGTGGCGGACGTCGACCCCGCGAAGGTTGCTCGTGGCTCTGGTAGCCTTGAGAGGGTTGATGGTGTCGCCGGGAAGTCCGTAAACGCGTTTCGTTCCCGCCTTCTTCTGCAGGGCATGGACAATGATTTTTGCCACAGGTCTCGAAAGGCTCTTCCTTTCAACGGGAAATCGGCAAGGCGCAATTGCACTAAGCTTGAGGTGTCAGCTCTTGCACTGAGACACGATCTCTCCGTCTTTCAAGACGAGCGTTGTGCCGCGTGGCAGCGGCTCCCAGCCTTCCGGATCCAGCGGCACCGACGCAAAAAGATACAACGAGCCGGAGATTTTATTGATACTGGCGCCGCGCGCATTCCACGGACCCCCGTGATCCTGTTCGTCGAAATGGCGGATATTCAACCCCGGTTCACGCGGTTCGGTCACCCCGTCTTCGGTTTCGAAGCGCCGCCGGTCAGCGTGGACGAAGAGGTGCTCACCGTCGAAGAACAGGAAGTTGGAGCTGCCCAGCTCGCGCATTTCAGAAGCAAAACGTGCAAACACATCGAACCGCGCTGCGACATCGGCGGTGTCTGTCGTGCCCAGCCGGTCGAGCAGCATCAGGAAAGCCAGTTCCGAGTCTGTGTCTCCTATCCGGTGCGGGAGCCATTTATGCGCGTCCTTATGCTCCTCGATGCCGGGCAAATCGCCATTATGCGCAAATGCATTTCGCTTGCCGTGCACCACGCGGTCGAAAGGGTGGGTGTTCGCCAGTGCAGGATTCCCCCGCGACGCCCTGCGAACATGTGCCATCAAATTTTTGCAGGGGCGCTCATTGCGAACCACCATCTGGGTCAATTCGCTGGTGGCAGCCGGATCGGGTTCCCGGAACAGGTAGGCATCGCGGTCCTGCGCGAACAGGATACCCCAGCCGTCGCGATTGCGATGCCGCTCGCCCCCCTCCGCAGCGAACAGATCGAGCTCGTAGCGAACCCTGTGCGGGACCGCGGCACTCATTGCAAACAATTCACACATCGATTTCCTCCGGTTCCAAAAGCCAGTCGGCACCAGCGCCATCATGCAGTCGAGCAGGCGCACCAGCGTCGATCTGTTTCCCTGTCCCATGGAACACCTCCCCCTTTCATAAGCAGGTGCTGGCCCTTAAAACCGGGTAAATCCAGACAATCTGTTTGGCGGTCCAGATGCCCTCGACCAGCATTCCCATCGTGCGTTCCCTTCTCCTATTCGGGACGACATTAGCTGGTGATCGAATTCGTTGATGTTCTCAAGATAGAGCGTATTGGTCTATATTCGTGACCATGCGAGATCTGCCTCTCAGTGCCCTGCCTGCGTTTGCCGGACGCCTACCAACTCGTCATCGATCCCGATCGGCGCGGGCATGCAAGCGTGCGCGCCGTCCGGATCTGAGCTGCAAAGCTTGCACGTCAGCTGCCAAACATACCGGTTGCCTCGTCCGCATCTGGTGTTTACTGCCACCGCAATCTCGCTTGCGGTCGAGCGGGAGCGAGCCTCACAACCCCGCATTGCGCATCTGGCAAGCGTTTTCAAACAAGGCATCGCTCTTGGCTCACCAGATTGAGCCGCCTGTTCGGTCCAGGGCGGTACACTGACTGGCAAGACGCCGCTTCAGCGTCTGTGAGGGGTTGATTCCCCCTTTTCCGCCTGAGCGATTGCGTTCGGAGAGGGAACCGAGTGCGCCGTCACTGAATTTAGTCGTCTTTGAACGACGTCACGATCTTCCGCGGTGAGTGCGACATCGTCTGACTTACAACAAAATATGCGTTATGCCGAAATCGGAATAAGGGCGAAGTCAGCTCTATGCGGGGGGCAAGAGATATAAATTGCATATAAAATCATATGCAACCAATAGGTGTTTTGCGCGCTGTTATTTTGCCTTCCTCTACTGGAATTACGCAATTATACGTATGAACTGACGCAGATTAGAGCAAACATTTACGTAAATTTTACTAGGCGTACTTATTGTATTTGGAATATTTCTTTTTTCTTCAGCGAGGGGTGGGCTGAAGAAGTGTTTTCGAAGGATCCAACACATGCTGATCCAAGCATTGTCTCGATTTTCTCTGGCTGCGAAACTGGGCGCTTTCGGCTGCCTGATGATCTTGTTTCTCGTGGCGACGGCCACTGTCGGTCTGCGGTCCATGTCTACGATTGGCGGGGAATTGAGGTCGGTTGCCGAACACGACCTGGCAATCTCCGATACCGTTTCCCAGCTGACCGAGATGCAGCTGGAACAGGCAATTCTTTTCGAGCGAGCTATAAGACTGGGTGAAGAAGCGGCCAATGGCAGTCGACAGGCTTTCGAAGACTTCTCCAGCACAAGCTCCGAGTTTTCGCAACTTGCCGCTGCCGCGAGCGAGAAGTTAGGTCTCGCGCAGGAAAAAGTTCAAAACATCAAGTCCGTAACCCGGAACGAGGAGGAACTCGCGGAATGGGGGCACGTTCTCGAGGGATTGGAAAACGTTGAGAAGGCAAATCAGGTCTTCAAGACCGATGTGCAGGCTGCAATAGAGAAGATCTCGGTCCGGGCGAAAGCCGCTCAGGTGAATGCCAGCGACCTGATCAGTGAAGAACAGATATTGATTCAAAAGGTTGCGAGCGAAGAAGACGCGCTGAACCACAGTCTTGAGAGCTTGGCAAACCAACTGATGGAGTTCACGCTCAAGGCAGCGACGAATGCCGAACACCACGAGCGGCAAGCGACGTGGTTGATATCGATCCTGGGAGTTATTTCTACCGTTCTGGCGGCTGGCGCGGCCTTTGTTTTGACGCAGGCTATTTCCAAGCCGATCAAACAGGTTGTTTCGGCGCTCGCTCGGTTGGGTGAGGGCGACACAACTGTTGAATTGAAAGCCACGGGACGAGACGAAACAGCCCAGCTCACCCAGGCCTATGAAATCTTTCGCGAGCGAACCGTCGAAGCCAAAGCGGCAGCTGAACGCGAAAAGGAAGCTCAAGCCGCGCAACTGCGGCGCGCAGAGACCATTGCCCGTTTGACATCCGAATTCGATGCGGATGTGGCCGAGCTTCTTCATTCCGTCGACGATGCCTGCGGAGAACTGAACGAAACCGCCCAATCCATGAGTGCGATCGCCGAAGAGAATACCAATCAGTCGTCAGCCGTATCGGCGGCCTCGGAACAATCGGCAGCCAGTGTTCAGACCATTGCGTCTGCCATTGAAGAAGTGTCCGCATCCATAACCGAAATTGGCGGGCAAGCCACCAAGTCGTCCAAACAGACGAGCAGCGGGCGTGAAAGAGCAACCAGGGTCAATGAACAGGTGCTTGGCTTGAAAACGGCTGCTTCGCGGATCAGCGAAGTCACCTCGCTCATTCAAGCTGTTGCCGAACAGACCAATCTGCTCGCACTTAATGCCACGATTGAAGCTGCGCGTGCCGGAGAGGCTGGCAAGGGCTTTGCGGTCGTGGCGTCGGAGGTAAAGCAACTGGCCGGTCAGTCGGCAAAAGCTGCAGAAGAGATTTCCAATCAGATCGCCCAGATCCAGTCGGAAGTCGATGGCGCTGTCATGGGCGTGGAAGAAGTGGCAACCATCATAACGGAACTGGAGAGCATAGCGGTTTCGATCTCCTCAGCAGTCGAACAGCAGGGCGCGGCGACCGGAGAAATCTCCCAATCCATTCAGGACGTCTCCGTTGGTGTTCAGGAGACCACCCGGAACATTGCTGGTGTCAGCGATGCGGCCGCAGAGACCGGATCAGTGGCCACACGCGTGGTTACCGCCAGCCAACAGCTCTCCGGGCAGTCTCAGAACCTGAAAGTTTCGGTAGACAAGTTCCTCGAAGGCGTCAGGGCTGCATAGCTTGTTGGCCGGGGTTCCGGGTGCCGATTGACGGTGCGGATAAAACTTCATGTTGGGGAACGTGTAAGTGAATGATGATCGGGTGGGCGGAAAGCTGCATCAAAGCAGCCTTCCGTCCACCCGGTGGCTTTTCGGCCTTCCTCAGGCCGGATAAAGCGACGGCAATTGCGTCGATGCCAGATCCTTTTGCGCAGAACCGATCTTGCGGTCTTCCTTTACAAGGATATTGAGCCAGTCGCGGCTCCGGCCTTCGGCGGTTTCGGAAGCGGGGGCAAAGGCTGCTTGCTCCAGAGCTGCAATGGCATCTCTTGCGGCAGCGGTCATCGCCGGTTGGCCGCCGGCCAGGCGGCGCCAGGCCAGAACGCAGCCGTAGCATCCGCGCAGATCACCGGCTTTTTCCTTGGTAGATGCAAGGGCCAGTTGCTTGCGGCGCTCGGATTGCCCGTCCGCCTGGGTCTGCTTCCGCGGTGTCGCTGGTGCGGGCTTGCGGCCATTTTCGGCAGGTCTTCCTGTTCTCCGGAAATAGACAGCGGCCCCGCCAAGTGCGGCAAGAACCGCGGCAGCACCCAGTCCGGCCAGCAGATAGATGCGCTGATTTCCCGCGTCCGACTGCTGAAGCTGCGGCGCTGCATTCGCAGTTGGTGCTGCCTCTGGCGAGACGGCGGCCGACTGGCCGGCCTGCGGCACCGTTCCTTCTGCCGTGATGACTTCACTCGGCAAGGTGACGGTCTTTGCTTCGCCGCTGACACTGTCGGTCCAGTTCACCTTGATCTCCGGGAGCGTTATCTTGCCGCCACGTGTCGGCACGACCGACAGAAGAAAGTCCTTCCTGGCGACCGTGCCCTCAGCCGTCTGATCCTCGCCCGTCTGGACGTCATCCAGATAGATCCGTGCGCCATCCGTGTTTTCGAACGAGAGGTCCGGAAGCTGAACGGCGCTCGCGCCGAGAGCCAGAAGGCTGACGCGCCGGCTTACCGCCTCCCCTTCCCGGAAGACCGGATGCGCGGGCGACCATTCGGCGGTCAGTCGGACATCCTTTGCGGGCAGGAACCACTGATGCTGTCCCGAACCTGCATTGGGGTCCGCCCGCACTGTCAGCTTGATCGGATCGGAGCGAACAGCAAACGGTTTGCCCGGATCGAACATGTCGTTGAACATGGACGATGGGAACCCGGAAAAGCCCTTGAAACCGAAGCCCGCGAAGGGATCGCGCCGCCGCGCATTGGGGTCCTCGACGGAGCCGCGCAGGACGAAGGGCGGGATTTCGATCGCACCCTCCTCCTGGGGCTTGAGCATATAGGTACGCTCGATCACGTTGACCGTCCGTCCGCCCCGGGTGGCCTGGCTTACCCGGTCCTCTCCGCGCTGAACGAGGTCGAAGGCGCTGGAATGCGGTGCGATCAGTTCAGCGCTCTTTATGGGTTGGCTTGTCTCGATACGGACGGTCAGAGGCGTTTCCTGGAAGAGAAACGGTTCGCCGTCTTCAAGTGTCGCGGAAAGACCGATCCCGGATGCGCCCGTTGCCTTCGGCATGGAACCGGCATCGACCACCTTGATAGCGACAGGAGAACTGCTCAGGCTTCCCGCGCTGATCGACGGAATTTCGACGGTGCCCTTCGTTTTCGGCGACAGCGACACGATCCAGCTCACGCTTTGCGAGCGTTTGCCGTTGATGATCTGCGTCGAACTGGATTGCGATGTGCCGAGGATATCGAAATCCTTCTGCAGCGGTGCGAGATCCGGGCTGGCGTTTACCTGGCCGTCGGCGGTCAGGGTCAGCTGGATCGCGTCCCCTTCGGCCACCGTGCCACTGTTCACGTGGGCGGCCAGTCCGCCGGCCCAGGCTGGGACGGCAAGCGCGATGGAAAGAACAGCGGCGCTGACGGTGGTTTTAAGCGTATTGAATGTCATGGTCCTGTTTCCTCTCAGTTGGCGCCAGACCGAAGCTGGACATAGTGTTGGCGGATGCGGGCGCGCAGCAGGCCGGACGGATCGTCAGGAACTTTGCGCAACTGTTGCTCGACCGCCTGATCGACCACAGGAGCAGCGCCCGGAACGGAGGCCTCCACCGGCTCGCCGCTGGTGTCCTCGCCATTGCCGTCCAGCATGCTGGAAAGCAGTTTCGACAGAGGGTTTTCACTCTCCTTGCCGGCTTCGCCGGTATCGCTTCCAGAAGCGCTTGCCTGCTGACGAGCCTTGGCAGCTTCCTGTGCGGCGCGGTCTTCCTGGGCAAGGCCCTCGGAGCCGGCCTGGTCTTGCTGAGCGGCCTGCTCGCTGCCGTTTTCCTGGCCCTGCGGCCGGGTTCCGGAAGCTTCCTGCGTCTGCTCTTCACCAGCACCTGCCTTTGTTTCGTCAGCCTTTGCAGCGGAGCGTTCCTCTTCGCCGGCCTGGGGAGACTGGCCGTCTTGCTTGTCGTCGGAGGAGGCAGAAGCTTCGGCAGATGCCTGGTCTTTCGGTTGCTCGCCTTGCGACGCGCTTTGCTGGCCAGCTTCTTCAGGCGAAGCGGACTCCTGTCCCGACTGAGAGGCGGACTGCTGCTGATCACCAGATTGCTGCTGCGCACCGGACTGCTGCTGCTCGCCGGATTGGCCGGACTGCTCGCCGTCCTGTTGCTGCGAGCCCTCGGAGGCCTGCTGCTGCTCGCCGGACTGGCCATCAGCGTTTTGCTGATCCTGCTGTCCCTGCGAACCGGACTGCTGTTGCTGCTGACCGGACTGGTTCTGGGATTGCTGCTGGTCCTGTTCGCCGGACCCTCCAGCTTGTTGCTGCTGATCCTTGTTGTCGCCTTGGCCGGACTGCTGCTGTTGCTGCTGGTTCTTCTCCTTCTCTTGTTCTTCCTGCTTTTTCTGTTCGTCGAGCAGCTTCTGGACCAGATCGCGATTGTACTTTGCGTCTGCATCCTGCGGATTGGCAGCCAGCGCCTGATCGTAGGCTCCAAGTGCGTCTTCAAGCTGCCCGGACTTGGCAAGCGCGTTGCCGCGGTTGTAGGCGTTGGCGGAAAAATCCTGTGCCGCCGCTGCATAGTCGCCGGCCCGGTAGGCGGCACTGCCGCGCCAGGAAGATGTCTCGAACTGGCGGGACGCCGTGTCGTAGTCGCCGGACGCGAAGGCTTTCTGTCCCTGCTGGTCGGAAGTCGACCAGAGATCCTGCCAGGTTCCTGCGTGAGCAGGCTGGGGCGCAATTCCGGGGACCAGGCCCAGGCATGCAACCAGTCCGATGCTGAATACGAGCCCGCGGCGGAACGCGAAGGGCAGCAGCAGCACGGGCAGGATCAGGAGCCAGTAGCCCATGTCGACCCAGCTGTCGGCCTGGAAATCCTCTGCCTTGCCGGCGGTTTCGATCCGGTCGGCCTTCGGCAGGATGCGGTTAAGGTCTGCGCTGTTGGCCGTCACGCTGGAATAGGTCCCACCACCGGACCGGGCAACCTGGCCAAGCCCTTCGGTATCCAGGGACGTCGTCAGCTTTTCACCAGAGCGTCTGGTGATAGCCTGACCGTCCGCGGTCTGCAGCGTGGCGCCCTCTTCGGTGCCGATACCCAGAACGGAGACAGTGTAACCGGCCTTGCGCGCTTCGCTGGCTGCCTTGGCGGTTGCGGCCGTATCGCCCGCGTTGTCTGCGATCAGAACAATCTCGCCACGTCCGGCATCGGCTCTCTCCAGCACGGAGACCGCCTCGGAAATGGCAAGGTCCGGCCGGTTGCCGAGAACCGGCATCAGCTTGGTGGAAAGTTCGGGGATCATCTGCGAAATTACCTTCTTGTCACTGGTCAGGGGAGCCGCGACAAAGGGAATGTCCGAATAGATGACCAGTGCGCGCTCGTCCCCTTCGGTCCGGGCGAGAATATCGCGCAGCTTGTGCACCGCGCGCCGCAGGCGGCTCGGCGACAGGTCGTCGGAATTCATGGATTGCGCCAAACTGAGGACTGCGACCACCGGCTCACCGCCGGTGAAGGAGGGAACCTCGGCCTTCTGCCAGGTCGGCCCGGCCAACGCCGTCACCAGAACGACAATCGCGGCGGCGGCCAGTGCCGGCAGAACACGCGATGCGCGGGCGGTGGCCCCACTGATCGCCAGATGCCGCAGCAGATGGGCGTCGACGTATTTGCCCCAGTTGCCGCCTGTGGCGCTTTTGCGGGATCGCAGGACGAGCCAGAAGAGAAGGCCCGCCGGGACCAGTGCCCAGAACCATTCCGGGCGCAGGAAGTGGAACAGATCGTTTTCCATGTCAGGCTTCCTTGTGTACGGGGCGTTGCGTGATGAGGGCCGGAACCGTCGCGAACAGCGCGGCAAGCGCCGTCAGGAGCAGGGCCAGACCGGCCGGCCAGAAATACAGGGCGACTTCAGGGCGCACATGCACCGGGTCGGCACCGATCGGCTCCAGCTTGTCTATTGACCGGTAGACCTGTGCCAGACCGTTGACGTCGGTTGCCCGGAAGTATTCCCCGCCGGTCAGTTCAGCGATCTTGCGCAAGGTGCCTTCATCGAGGTCCGCGGACGGATTGACCATCTGGCGGCCCATCGGGGTGTTGACTGCCATCGGACCTGCGCCGACGCCGATGGTGTAGATCCGGATACCCAGTTTCGCGGCAAGTTCGGCCGCCTGGATCGGGTCCATCTTGCCCTCGTTGTTCGCACCGTCTGTCAAGAGAACGAGAACACGTCCTTCAGCCGGCCTGTCTTTCAGGCGTTTCAGGGAAACCGCGATGGCATCGCCGATGGCCGTTTTCTGGCCGGTCAGGCCGACTTCCGCCTGATCGAGGAGATCGCGGACCGCCTGCCGGTCAAAGGTCAGGGGCGCTTGCAGATAGGCGCGGTTCGAGAACAGCACGAGGCCAACCCGGTCGCCTTTCCGGCGTTCGATGAACGCATCCGCGGCATCCTTGACGACGCCAAGGCGGGTGGTCGGCTTGCCGCCGACAGCGAAATCCTGTTCAGCCATGGAACCGGAGAGGTCGATGGCCATCATGATGTCACGGCCTTCGAAGGGAAGTGGAACTTCCGGGCCGACATAGGCCGGCCGGGCCACGGCCGTGACCATCAGCAACCAGACAAGTGAGGCGGCAGCAAGCTTCCACCAGGATGTCGTGATCCGGTCGGCACGGCTTCCCAGATCCCGCGACAGGCTGGCAAAGAACGGCACCTTCAGCGCGCCGCCCAGCCCCTTGTCAGCGGGTTTGAGAAAATAGCGCAGCACAAAGGGCAGCGGCAGCAGAAGAAAGGCCAAAGGCCAGAGAAAGGTAATCATCCGTTCCTCCTGATCCAGGTGGCGGTTTCGGCGCGCAGCGCCTCCGGTTCGAAATTC
This sequence comes from Stappia sp. BW2, assembly GCF_008107695.1. GTDB lineage: Bacteria > Pseudomonadota > Alphaproteobacteria > Rhizobiales > Stappiaceae > Roseibium. The sequence continues at coordinate 358,626 of NZ_VIRG01000060.1, forward strand.
TGGTTGGCCGGCGGGCCGTAGGGACCGGTGGCCAGAAGCGCCGCGGTGTCGCGGTCCATGCCGTGTTTGCCTTCCATCAGGAACGCGCTCCACGCCTCGCCGGTCAGCACGTCGGCACCGGCCGAGCGGCGACGGGCGACACGCCGGAGCAGGGACGAGATCTGCGTGAGGAATTCGTCTTCCCTCTCCGATTTGATCGCCTCAAGTTCGCGAAGCGCTAGGAAACGAGCGCTGCGGCGGCGGAGCCAGGTCCAGACGACAGCGGCCACGACGAGCGCGCAGACGAGGGCGAGCAGTGCCCACCAGCCTGGCGCGACCGGCCACCAGCCAACAGGCTCCGGCAGGTGGATGTCGCGAAGCTGGTCCAACTGGGCCAGCATCTGCGGAGAGAGATCTGTGCTCATGCTGCCATACTCCGGTTGAGATGCGGGTGGAGGATCCAGGACGGATCGTCAGGGGTCTGCAGGAAGTGGCAGACCATGCCGTGATGACGGCTGACCAGTTCCAGCCGCTCCCTGCGGGCTTCGAACTGCTGTGCGTAGTGCTCGAGTTTCCGCCCGCCGAGAGCCGAAATGGCCAGCGCATGTTCCCCATCGGTGATACGCCCGCCGCGCGGCGGCAGCGCCGCATCGAAGGGATCGCTGATCTGGATGTTGGTGACATGGGCATTCACCGCCAGATGCCGCAGCTCTGTCTCCGCGTCGTCGCCGAAATCGGAGAAATCGCTGATGACGAAGGCAAGCGTTCCGGGGCGGTTCCGGTGACGCAGGCGGCGCAGGGCATGTGCCAGCGTCACCTCCGTTCCCAGGGGGCGCTCCGGCCGCGTTTCTTCCGCAAGAGCTTCCAGGTATCCGAGCACAGAGCGCCGGGTTCTGGAGGCACGAAAGTCCCGCAGGCCTTCCCGCGTCATGACAAGTCCGCCGACACGGTCGCCGCCGTCATGCCCGGTCCAGGCCATCATGGCAGCCACTTCCGCTGCCAGGTTTGCCTTGAAACGGTTTCTGGTGCCGAACTGCATCATCGCGCGCATGTCGGTCAGAATGACGATGGGCCTCTCGCGCTCTTCCTGGAAGAGCTTGGTGTGAGCCTGGCCCGTGCGGGCCGTCACGCGCCAGTCGATGGATTTGACGTCGTCGCCGGGCTGATAGATACGGCTTTCGGCGAATTCCATGCCGCGTCCGCGGAAAACGGAGCGATTGGCGCCCCACTGATGGGTCGCAACGCGACCCGAGGGCGCAAACCCTGTGAGGCCGCGCTGCGGGCGCACCCTCACCAGTTCGGGCAGGGTCGCGACGATACCTTTGAGTTCATGGTCTGTCATGACGGTCCCCCGTGTGTTCAAGCAACCGGAACCCTGTCGATCAGGGCGTCGATGAAACCGTCCGCTGTCTTGCCTTCCGCTTCTGCCTCGAAGCTGAGGATGATGCGGTGGCGCAGCACGTCATGCAGGACGGCCTGCACGTCGGACGGAGTGGCGAAATCCGCGCCGTTCATCCAGGCGTGGACCCGCGCACAGCGGTCCAGGGCGATGGTCGAACGGGGCGAGGCGCCGTAGGAGATCTGATGGGCAAGGTCGTCGCCATACATCTGCGGGCGGCGGGTCGCCTGGATCAGCTGAATGATGTAGTCCGTGAGCGCATCCGAGACGTGGGTTTTCAAGGCCGCCTGTCTGGCGTCGAAGATCTCCTTCTGGGACACCTGGAAGGTGGGCTTCACGTTTTCGGCCATGGCTTCGCCACGTACGATCCGCAACACCTCGCGTTCGGCTTCCGCTGACGGATAGTCGATCTTGACGTGCAGCATGAAGCGGTCGAGCTGGGCTTCCGGCAGCGGATAGGTGCCTTCCTGTTCGATCGGGTTCTGGGTTGCCATCACCATGAAAAGATCCGGCAGATGGTAGGTCGCTCCGGCGACGGTCACCTGACGCTCGGCCATGGCTTCGAGCAGGGCCGACTGCACCTTGGCCGGTGCGCGGTTGATCTCGTCCGCGAGGATCAGGTTGTGAAACAGGGGGCCGGAATGAAACTCGAAGGTTCCTTTTTCGGGCCTGTAGACTTCCGTCCCGGTCAGATCGCTGGGGAGCAGGTCCGGGGTGAACTGGACACGGCAGGGCTCGCCTTCGATAAGTTCGGCCAGAGTGTTGACGGCCTTTGTCTTGGCAAGGCCCGGCGCTCCTTCGAGCAGAATGTGCCCGTCGCCGAACAGACCCAGAAGCAGCCTGTCGACGAACTGCTCCTGGCCGACGATCCGCTGGTTCATATGATCGCGGAGCGCGTCGACAAGCGCGTTGTTCGGGCGGGCGGCGGTGTGAAGTGCATTGCTGGTCATCAGAGTCCCTCGCAATCGGGCCCGGCATCGTGCCGAGGCGCCGCGGTTTCAGGTTCAAAGCTTCTGTGAAAACGAGAACCAGCCTGCGGGTGGCTGCAAGGCCTCCATTCGCCTTGCTTAGAGGCGCTGGTGGGCCGTGCAATCAGGGAGATCGCTGAAAAGGAATCAGACTTTTCAGTCCGACCGACCTAAATGGTTCTCGCTTTCAAGGTTCACTTCCCGAAGTCCATGAACTACGAAAACCCTAAGCGGCGGAGTTTGAGGCAGCTTGCGGCGTTCTTTAATTATTGTTGAAGTTGGCGTTTGGGGAACGAGACGGTGACCTGCAGCCCCGGATGATCGGCAGAGTCGGGGTCTGTCTTAGACAGCGCTATGGCAGCCTCGTGATGGTCGGCAACGGCTTTGACAAGGGCAAGGCCGAGACCGCTGCCCGGCTTGCTGCGGGCGCTGTCGATCCGTTTGAACAGGTCGAAGACCTCATGCCGCTGCCCGTCGGGAATGCCCTCGCCCGTGTCCTCCACGACGAGATCAAGCCTGTCGGGCAGGTTCGCAAGACGCACCCGGACCGAAATGCCGGTGCCCCCATGCACGATTGCGTTTCCCACAAGGTTGGCGAGCATCTGCTGCACCATGTTCTTGTCGCACAGAAGCTGGCAATCGCCGGCTTCCCCGGGCAGAAACGCGAGTGTCTGACCGTTCTCCTGTGCCAGAGGCGTGAAGAACTCGACCGTATTCTCGATGAGACTGCCGAGGTCGTTCATCTGCATGTCCTTGCGCGGTGAGCCCGCACGGATCCGGGTGATCCGCAGAATTGTATCGATGATGTCGTTAAGCGACCCCGTCTCGGTGAGTGCCCGTTCGACTTGAGGCTGCGCATTGCCGCCGGCCTCGATTTCGTCCAGAGCATCGTTCAGCACGAGGCCGACACGGGCAAGCGGGGTCTTCAGGTCGTGCGCGATGGCAGTGGTTGTCGCGCGCATGCTGTCCATCAGGCCGGAGAGAGCGTCGAGGTTGGCGTTGATCTGGATGGAGATCCGGTCGATCTGGTCCTTCCTGTCAACGATCGGAACGCGCGCGTCGGACTCTCCCTTCGCAACGCGTGCGAGAACGCCCTCGATCGACCGGAGTTTTGCGAAACTCTCACGGCTCGCTGCCAGACCCAGAACCAGCGTTCCGAAGGTCAGCAACACGGTCATGACGACGAGGCCCACAATCATGTGAGTGCGTGTCTCGTCAACGTCCTTGAGGCTTCGGCCAACAACGAGCGTTGCATCGTTGAACTTCTGGACCGACAGCACGAAATGGCCTGCGCTCCCTTTCGCGGAGACAGATTGCAGCCTGGTGTCGCGGAGACCGATGAAATCCGGCATGGCAAGGTCGGCCCCCGCCAGATTGACGCCCTTTTCATCGAAAACAGCAGAGACCCGTTCCTGACTGTTGACGAGGTCGCTCAAGGTGCCGATTGCCTTCACCAGGCCCTTGCGCCCTTCCGAAGAATAGATGTCGCTCAGAAGGACCGCTTCCTCCAGGGTCTGCTGCTCCGTGGCATCGCGCAGGGCCTGGGTGGCAGACCAGATGAACAGCGTCCCGCCCAGGCACATGAGAACCAGAACACCTATCGCGACCTTGGTGGAGGTCCGAAAGGAGCTGCCCGACAGAAGGTCAGTGAGGCGCACGGATCCGGTATCCCATGTTGCGAACGGTGTGGATCAAGGGTGTATCGAATGGCTTGTCGATCTTCTGGCGCAGCTTGCTGATGTGGGTTTCGACGACGGTCGTTCCCGGATCGAAGGAAAAATCCCAGATGCTCTCCAGGATCATCGTCCTGCTTACGACCCGGCCCTCGGCTTCCATGAGAAGTTCGAGCAGGGCAAATTCCTTGTTCTGCAGATCGATGACCTGCCCCTGGCGCACCGCGACCCGCTTGAGCAGGTCCAGCTTGAGATCGTGACACGTGAGTTCGGTCTTGTGGTTGTTCTGCTTGGGACGCCGCGACAACGCATGAATGCGGGCAAGAAGTTCTGAAAAGTGAAACGGTTTGACGATGTAGTCGTCACCGCCCGCCATCAGGCCCTCGACCTTGTCCTCGACATCGGAGACCGCCGTCAGAAAGATAACCGGCAGGGAGCTGTTGGAGGCTCTGAGCGCCTTGACGAGCGAAAGCCCGTCAAGCCCGGGCATCATCCTGTCGATGATGGCAACGTCGCAGGTATTGTAAAGGCAATAGGTCAGCGCTTCGCGGCCGTCGCTCACCCAATCGACCGAAAATCCCTGTTCGAGCAGACCTTTGCGGACGTATTCCGCCATCGTCTCATCGTCTTCAGCAACCAGAATTTTCATCGCTCGGGCTTTCGATCAGAACAAATCGCCGTCTTCGTGAATTACTCCCTGATTGGCGGCAGTGCAATCGGTTCGCTGCGAGTGACTGCCGGATTTCGATCCGGACGAGGCCCAATGCGAGACATCCGGCAAGCTGACGACCCTAAATGCGCCCTGCGCGTCTATTTCTTCGACGCGCCCTGTCGAAAGGTTTTCGTGGTTGCGCCGGTCCAGCCCCTGAAGGCTCGGTAAAACGAGTTCAGATTCCGATAGCCCAGCAGATCCGCGACTTCGGCTGCGGGTCGATGTTCTTCTTCGAGATAGCGGATGGCAAGGTCGCGCCTCGTCTGTTCCAGAATTGTCCGGAAACTAACCTGCTCGGCCTTCAACAGTCTCTGCAACTTTCGTGTGGTCATATCGAGATGCTCGCTGACATCGCCAATACCGCACCTGCCCGAGGGCAGGATTTCAACAAGCGCCTTGCTGACCTGGCTGCCGATCCGGGACCGGGGAGCAGGCGGACTTGCGGAAACGTGTTGCGTGTCGTCCGTTGATTGCACCTTCGCCTGAGCCATCAGGAGCGGCCGATGAACGTCATTGTTGGAGAATTCGATGAACGCATGATCGGCTTCGACCGGGACGATACCAAGATAGGCGACGTCTTCTTTCCGGAGGCGGCCGGCGGACATAATGCCGACCCTCAACGGTTGAATGTGGCATCCGGTATAGATGCGCCCCAGGTCGACAAGGTACAGAATTACCCACAGCACAAACCACTGCATCAGAACGACCTCAGCAGTCACCGGCCTTATTTCAATGCGAAAACGGTCAGCACGCCTTTCCATACGAAAGACTGCGCCACCCCCAGGCCCTTTCAATTCGGAAAGATTCTCATAGCCTGTCTGCAAGGTCTCGCATCGAGCGAAGACCAGCGTGCTGGCAGGGCGGGGAGTGCGAGCCCAAAACGTAGCCAATTTATAGGAAATATCATCGCGTCCGCTCACGCGCTCGATCGCACGCTCCAGAGCGAAAAGCTCCCTGGGCTTTACTTGCCGGGTTTCGTCCAGCAAGTAGTCGGCCGGCAACCCGGCAGTCTTCATGACCGAATATTCATCGAGCTGAAGCACACGAATGATGGATTTCAGGATCTGTGGCATGAGGAGCAAAGGCGCTGGAGGGAGAGATTCTTGAAAGGCCTATGCTGCGCTAGCGCAGGAGAGGTTTTAACGCAAGCACTCGAACGAATATCATTTCCAATCAAGTGCATAAAACCATGGGTTGTCGTTTATTGCGAGAAAAAGTGTGCATTCTGCTAGATCCGAGCGGCGGATAATCTGAAATAACAGCGAGAGCGTTTCCCAGGGTGTGGACCCATAAATAAAGACGAAATGGCATGAGACATGGCGAAACCGCGTTAGGAAATGTGGTCGGAGCGGGCTTTCTGCCCGGTCAAGCACGCTGACGACACGCAGTGAAGCCATTTTCATGTCCTTCGGATTTGACCGGACCAATCCGCCTCAAACCATTTCATCTTCATTTATGAGTCCCCACCCCGGGGAAATCAAACCCTCCGACAGGCCACGCAATCTTTCGCACGCCAGCATCGGTGGATGCGGTAACCAGTTGAACTCGGGCAACAAGATGTTTCTGAACGATTTGGTTGCGGCGCACGCTTCTTGCCAACAGCTCAGACACACTTTCGACAATCAACCGGCAAGGCCCTGCCGGTCTTGACCACCCGAAGCGATGGAACCGCGCCACCCTCCCGGGAGGGTGCCGTTCCGGCGCCATGCTCTCGAGACAAAAGCCAATGATCCTTGCACCACGCCCTTCGCGGCTTCGTATTTTTCTGCTGCTTTCTTCCGCGCTTGTTTCTTCCGCACTGGCTGATCCAGGTGATGGCGGCGTGGGAGGTTATAACGACGGCGAAGAGCCGGGAAAAGCATCTCTGGACGGTGCAGGGGGGGATGCAGAGACACCCCACCGTGAAGATTTCGGGGGCGCCGGTGGCGGCGCCGGTGTCACAGGTGGCGTTGGAGGAATTACTCCTGACGACGACCCCTACCGCGCCGGAAGTGGCGGCAATGGAGGCGATCATGACTACAGCGGAAACGGGAGCGACATCGGAAGCGGTACGGTTAACCTTCAGGGGACCGATGGTGGCGCGGGAGAGGACGCGCCAGAAACGTTTTCCGCCGCTGGCGGTGGCGGCGGTGGTGGTGGTTTCGGGGCCGTCGTAACCGACACGTCTTCGCTGAACGTCACAAGCGGTAGTATTGCCGGTGGGGCGGGGGGAGCAGGTGGAGCCTCCCCCAAGCGGTACGCCGGAGCAGGTGGAAGTGGCGGCTATGGGCTCGTCCTCAACAAGACGTCCGGCATCCATACGATCGGTGCGACCGTTTCGGGAGGTAGCGGCGGTGATGGCGGCGATGGTAAGTATGGTAGCTACAATAACGGAGGTGACGGTGGGTCGGGGGTTTATCTCACCGGCCATTCTTCACCGGTTACGGTCATCATTGAAGGGAGTGTCACAGGCGGGGACGGTGGCAATGCCGGCGCGGTCTCGGATCAAATGAGTGCGGACGGTGGTGATGGCGGCGACGGTGTGAGGGGACGCAATATCAACGTCGTCGTTTCCTCGACCGCTTCCATTTCCGGAGGGGTGGGCGGAACACCGACGACCGATCCGAGAAACTCGTCCTGGCTTGGCACGGCAGGGTCTGAAGGGCATGCCATTACCTTCTCAGGCGGCACGAATTCGCTCGAGCTCCAGGCCTCCTCCGGCGGATCGCTCGCCACCCTCAATGGCGGCATATCCCATGCCGGGACCAATGACATCCTGAAACTCGGCGGCAGCAACAACGCCAACTTCGCTCTCTCGGGTCTGTCCGGAACGTTCAGCGGCTTCGGCTCTTTTCAGAAAACCGGGACTGCGACCTGGACACTGACCGGCACAACGACTTCGACAAAAGACTGGACCGTTTCGGCCGGTGTGCTGAAGCTCACCGGCGGCAGCATTGCCGGAGCAACCACTGTTGAAAGTGGAGCGACCGTTCAATTCGATCAAAGCGCCAATACCATCCATTCCGCCTCGATTGATGGGGCGGGTGGCCTTAAAAAGAGCGGCAGCGGAACGCTGACCCTGACGGGCAACAATAGCTACTCGGGTGGAACGAACGTGTCCGCAGGAACGCTGGAAGCCAGCACAACATCCGTGTCCGGCAATATCAACGTTTCGTCGGGCGCGAGAATGCGTTTCAATCAGACGTCGGATAGCATCTATAGCGGGGCAATCTCCGGGGCCGGGCGCTTTAAAAAAAAGTGGTGCCGGCACTCTGACCCTGACGGGCAACAATAGCTACTCGGGTGGAACGGATGTGTCCGCAGGAACGCTGGAAGCCAGCACAACGTCCGTGTCCGGCAATATCAACGTTTCGTCGGGCGCGAGAATGCGTTTCAATCAGACGTCGGATAGCATCTATAGCGGGGCAATC
>NZ_VIRG01000028.1 GCF_008107695.1 Stappia sp. BW2
GCCGGGCAGCGCCTTCTGTCTGCCAGTAACAAAAAGACACACTCGAGTGGAAATTTTGTTGATAAATGTCATATAGTTAGTTACGTTTTGCATATCGGCAGTTGTCTGCCGCTTGCACGTCCCCTTCCACTGACTGCGTCTACAAGGATTTGCCATGAAACAATTAATCGCCCTCTGCATCGCCGCCGCGTTTGCCAGCACCGCCTTTGCCGCCGCACCGGAAGCGGCGCCTGTCGCCAAGACGGCCCAACAGTCAAAAATGACGACCTGCAATGCGGACGCCGCCGGCAAGAAAGGCGATGAGCGCAAGGCCTTCATGAAGGAATGCCTGAGCGCCAAACCGGCGCCGGCCATGACGCAGCAAAACAAGATGAAAGCGTGCAATGTCGACGCCAAGGACATGAAAGGCGATGCCCGCAAGGCTTTCATGAAGG
>NZ_VIRG01000086.1 GCF_008107695.1 Stappia sp. BW2
CACAAGATAAGGGAACAACACAGGTAGTCAAAGATGGCGAAACTGCCTTCGTTTTGGGGCATGAATTTAGTGTAATTGCTACGCCGGGTCACACTTTAGGACATATCTGTTACTTCAGTAAACCTTATCTATTTTGCGGCGACACACTGTTTTCTGGTGGGTGTGGTCGGTTGTTTGAAGGGACAGCATCACAAATGTATCAATCACTTAAAAAGTTAAGTGCGTTACCTGACGATACATTGGTATGTTGTGCTCATGAATATACCTTATCAAATATGAAGTTTGCTTTGAGTATTCTTCCGCACGATTTGTCCATAAATGATTATTATCGTAAAGTTAAGGAGTGACGGGCAAAAAATCAAATACCACACACTGCATATCGGCAGCAGCGTCAGCACCCTAGTGATCAGTAAGTAACGGATGATCTTCCAC
>NZ_VIRG01000074.1 GCF_008107695.1 Stappia sp. BW2
GAACCGTGTTCTCGTTATCGAAGAGTGGACATGCCATTGGTTTGGTAAGTGATACAGGCGCAGAGATGTTGATTCATATCGGGATTGACACCGTGAAGCTGAAAGGTCAATTCTTCTCTCCTAAAGTTCAAGCAGGTGCGAAGATAACCGTAGGTGATGTACTGATGGAGTTTGACCGGGAACAGATCGAAAAAGCCGGTTATACAACGATTACACCAGTCATTATTACAAACATGCATCAGTATGAGTCCATTGAGTCTGCTGGTCGCACTACGATCAAAGAAAAAGACTTGTTGTTCACAGCTAAAGTTTAATCATAAGAACGAAAAAGCAGCGTCACCGGAATGTAATCCGGTAAAGCTGCTTTTTTTTGTTTATAGCCTTTTAAACCACGGGAAGCATATCCTGCACCACTTGCACAACGTGTTCTG
>NZ_VIRG01000026.1 GCF_008107695.1 Stappia sp. BW2
TCTTTATACTTCTCGTAGTATCTGTATTTAGTTTCGTTATTTTTGTTTTTAAATTTTTCAATCCACATGTTTATACCTCCTGAGAGAACGTACGTTCTGTAAATTTGTAAAAAATAATAAGGGTAGGTGGGCTACCCAAAATTTAGTACTAGGTACTAAATATGTTATAATAAAATCAAAAGTAGGTGATAAGATGACTCAATTTCTAGGGGCGCTTCTTCTTACAGGAGTTTTAGGTTACATACCATATAAATATCTAACAATGATAGGTTTAGTTAGTGAAAAAAACAAGATTATCAATACTCCTGTATTATTGATTTTTTCTATTGAAACATGTTTGATATGGTTTTATACTTTTATAATTTTTAATAATGTTGATTTAAAAAATTTGAGTTTACTTCAGTTGCTTACAGGTCTAAAAGCAAATAT
>NZ_VIRG01000024.1 GCF_008107695.1 Stappia sp. BW2
TCCCAGGGTTATTCGCGACGCCACATGACCTCGGCACAGGCGAGGTCATGTGGCGTCGCGAATAACCCTGGGATCAATGGCCGCCGTCGGTGCCGAGAATCGCGGCAAGCAGCCGGCCTTCCAGTTCGCAGAGGCCAGGATGGCCGTGCCGCCGCGGGCGAGGATGGGGAATGGGAAGATCGAGTGCGATCCGCCCCTCGTCGAGCACGATGACCCGGTCGGCGAGATGCACCGCCTCGCTGACATCATGGGTGACGAGTACGGCGGTGAAGCCGAGTTCGCGCCAGACACGGTTGATGAGTTCCTGCATGCTGATCCGCGTGAGCGCATCGAGGGCGCCGAGCGGTTCGTCGAGCGCCAGCACGCCTGGCCGGCTGATCAGCGCCCGCGCCAGCGCCACGCGCTGCCGCTGCCCGCCGGAAAGCCGC
>NZ_VIRG01000023.1 GCF_008107695.1 Stappia sp. BW2
TCTCCGGTTGCTTTGGCAAGATAGATCATCTTGGTATGGTATTGCTCCTTGGTGGTGTTATACCAGCGGATCTGAATTTTACCGTCGGATTTATCATGCAATTCAGCAGCGACAGGACGGTTCGGAATACCGATCTTTTCCTGACCAAAGGCATTTTCATTTGGATCCAGTACAAGCCGGATCTCGGTTCCTCGTTTTGCGGCTTCCAGCAGGGCTTCCAATACTTTCGGAGAGGCCACATAGAACATGCCCATCCATAAGGTGTCACCTTTGCCAGCCTGATTGATCTCATGGAGTACAGCGTCATTCACTTTGCCTTCAGTTAAATAGCGTATTCGCAAATCTCCCGTGTTTGAATTCGAGGAAGGAGCTGTGTAGGCAGGAACCTTGCCTCCGCCTGAGATGTCGAGAACAGCTTGCTCGGACTG
>NZ_VIRG01000022.1 GCF_008107695.1 Stappia sp. BW2
TCTGGAAGGTGGTATTTGCTTCGAAATTACCCAGATCTGGCGCATCAGCTGCGCCGACCAGCCAGGCTTTAAAGTTCAGAGTCTGCTTCGCTTTGCCTTTATTAGTGGCAGTATCTTTCACGATTTTCTGGTCAATACCCATGCCGCTTTTGTAAGAGGTACCCAGAGAGTCACCGATCGCCAGGCTAACATTGTTAAATGCCGCACCGGTATCGGTATTGAAAATGGTGTAATAATTGCCGCTATTTGCAGAAGAAACGGTACCAGTAAAGGTAGTGGTCATTGTTTCCTGAGTATCAAATACGCAATCTTGCAGGCGAATCTGGAAATTTTTCGGCGTGGTGGTGCCGTTATTTTTCAGTTTTTCGGCACCGATATCACCCATATCAACTTCCAGTTTGTGATCGTCCGGAACGATAGAACACACT
>NZ_VIRG01000102.1 GCF_008107695.1 Stappia sp. BW2
AATCAGACGACCGAGGGCTGGACCGGCAGCGCCGGCGTACCGGGTGTGTCACAGGATGGCTGGTTACGCCCGGCGGACAGCGCCACCGATCCGTACATTACCTCTCCTGGCGGGCTGGCTGTCGATGGTGCGGCGTACCGTTTCATCATGCTGCGCTTTCGTAAAACCGGCAAACCAGTCTGGGCGGGTGAGATCCGCTGGGTGTCTGCCGGCGAAAACTTCAATAACACGAAGCGATACATTGTTGCTGAGCCGGAATATGCCGATGGGGTGGCAACCCTGACGGTGCGTGATATTCCGTGGACAGGGAACATTGATCGTATTCGCCTGGACCTGACGAACCAGCAGGATGCCAGCAACTTTATCGAATTCGACTGGATCGCCGTTGGCCGGCCAGCACCCGGCGCCAGTACGGCGGCTTTGCAGGA
>NZ_VIRG01000076.1 GCF_008107695.1 Stappia sp. BW2
GCTTAGTTGTATCTTCTTGATATTTTAATAATCTCAATTGAACATCTACATTGAGCATTTCTTGAATCACACTATCATGTAACTCTCTAGAAATTCGCTTTCTTTCATTTTCTTGGGCTGAGATTGTTTTACGCATCATACGTTGTTGATGCAATTTCTCTTGCTGTTCAATTTGTGATGAAACATTTTGAAGCGTAAATGCATGAATTCCCCTGTCTTGATCAATCAACTGATATGTTGCTGTAAATGGCATCACTTTTTGATCTTTCGTCTTCATAAATACTTGGAAATTCGTAGCTTGTACTTGCATCGATTCTAAGAAACAGTCTTTACATGATTGTACATCATAGGCATTTGTATACCCTTCACATCTGTGACAAATCGCATTCGCCACAGCACTGTAATTATCTTCTTCAGATAATATATCT
>NZ_VIRG01000021.1 GCF_008107695.1 Stappia sp. BW2
GGGCTCGGTTACTCCCGCGAGCAGTTCCGGGTCGTCCAGCTTGTCGGCGTCGTCTTCTTCGGCCTGACGATCCCGCTCTCCGGCTGGCTCTCCGATCTCTATTCGCGCCGCATCATCCTGACGCTGACGACGATTGCCATCGCCATCTTCGGCTTCTTCTACGCGACGCTGTTGACCAGCGGTCTCACAGGCGCTTTCCTGTGCTCGATCATCGGCCTCGCCTTGATGGGCTTCACCTATGGTCCGATCGGCGCTGCCCTGGCCGCCCCCTTTCCGACCACGGTGCGCTATACCGGCGCCTCGATGACCTTCAACCTCGGCGGCATCTTCGGGGCTTCGCTCGCCCCTTATATCGCCACCTGGCTCGCCACCCATTATAGTCTGGACTATGTCGGCTACTACCTCGCCGCCTCGGCCGTGATCT
>NZ_VIRG01000058.1 GCF_008107695.1 Stappia sp. BW2
TTCCTTGTATGAAAGATCAGCGTACCTGCGTAACTCCTTAAAACCCCAAACCCCCGAAAGAGCCTGAGATCGCAAGGCCAACGCCGCCTACGCTTCCCTTCCTTCAATAATCAAATTGTCAAAGAACCATTCGCCAATCAGCAAATGCGGCTTAAAAGCCTTCAACCAGAGACGCCTAACCGCTATCCTGTTGCCAGGTCGATGCGGCAAAGTTGTCTGGTAGAACCAACAGCGAAGAGCGCCGTGTTGGCGGCGCCGCCGTCGATGGAGGGCGTTATACGCATGGCCTGAAGATGAGTCAACAGACTTTGTCAAAAAAGATTCACATAGCCAGAAACGCCCAGAATCCCCGAGGTAAATCATAGCCTTACCCCCCGGGGCATCACCGTACCTCGCGATTTTTTCTGGATTCTTTTGCCTCGTTTCTGACTGGGGCGGACCGATTGCTCCAAGGCGGCTGCACGAGCCCCTTATAAAGATGGTGTCAGGTCTCCTTGCGACCACAGAACCGACAAATTCTGCTCGTAACCAACCTTCGCAACGCAGTTCGCCCGAAGGGCATCCGTGCAGAAACAATTGACGATTTAAATCAAACACTGCATGTAGCAGGATCTGTTATGTTTATCGCTGCTGAAACAAACTGGCCGCACCTAAAGGATGCGGCCTTCGGATTGACGCGATAGCTTAAAAGGACCGGACAGGTATTAATGCATTTTGGGCCCTTCCATAGCGCGCAGTCCCTTAGCATAGAGTTGGGTGAGGAACCGCCTCTGCGCGGTTACGAAGGCCGCAGTGGCATGTCTGACCGGCGTCAGGTGTCTCTGCGCTGGTTTGCCGGCACCGTCCTGACTGGCGTCACGTCACTGTTTCTGATGGGTGGCGCTCTCATGGCCGCGCTCGACGGACAGTATAGTGTCGAAGCCGCGCCCTCTTCCGAGGCATTTTGGAACGGCTTTTCTCTGTCCAGCGGCGGCACCAAGGGTGACCGGGCCCTGCGCACCGCGGCCGAATACTCCAGCAAGCATGTCATTGACGTCAACGTGGTCACACGCGACGGCGACCGGGATCATATCCGCGTCCAGCCGCATATCTTCGTCAGCGCGACACTCGCGACCCGCAAGGATCCTGAACTGGCCGAGCAAATTCCGCCGTTCAATCCTTTGAACATGTTCGCCGACAACGACGATGACGGCGGTACAAATGTTGCCGAGACCGGCACACCCCTTCCGGCCGATTCCATATACGGTGCGAAACTGGAAAGCGAAGTCAGCATTTCGCTTGCCCCCTTCCCATCCTCCAGTGAGGATATCGACCTAGACCGGACACCATCTGAGACCGAGGTCGAGCTGGCTGTTCGCGAAACCGCGCGCACCATGTCCATTGACGCTGTCGAAATGGCTGCCAAAACGCTTGTCGACCCGGGTCGCTTCGATTTCAATCTCGCTCTTCAGCCGGATCTGGAACGTTACGCCGTGCGCATCACGCCGGAAAACGTCTCCTTCGTTTCCAAGCAGGACGAGGATGTCCGCTTCGCCGGCATGGACGAAAGCATCGTCCCCGTGACCAAGGACCAGGATCTGGTCGATGTCATGATGGACTACGATGCCACCGAGGACGAAGCCGTTGCCATTTCGGACGCCTTCTCGAACCTGTTCGGCATAACCGAGCTGACAGAAGGCCAAAGGTTGCGGATCGCCTATGCGCCTTCGCCGGACGATATGGAGCGGATGCGGCCCGAGCGCGTCAGTCTCTACGAGAATACCGAACACCAGGCCACCGTCGCCCGTTCCGACAGCGGCGCCTATATCGAAGCCAAGGAGCCGAGCACGTTCCTGGCCGATGCGTTTGAAGAAGCCGACCGCGTCTCCTATGGCGGCCCGACGCCGGCCATCTACGACAGCCTCTACCAGACCGCGCTCGAGCAGGACATGCCGGAAGAAATCATCAACGATCTGGTGCGCATGTTCTCCTTTGATGTCGATTTCAATGCGCGCGTCCAGCCTGGAGATGCTGTCGAGCTGTTCTTTACCGATGGCGACGCCAATTCCCCGCCGAAGATCCTGTACGCCGCGCTTAACACCGGCAACACCACGCGGGAATTCTACCGCTTCCGCACACCTGACGACGGCGTGACCGATTTCTATGACGAAACCGGCCAGAGCGCGAAGAAATTCCTGATCCGCAAGCCGCTCAACGGCGGCAGGTTCCGCTCCGGCTTCGGCATGCGCCGGCACCCGATCCACGGATACACCAAGATGCACACGGGTGTGGACTGGGCGGCTCCGCGCGGGACGCCGATCATGGCGGCGGGCAACGGCACGGTCATCAAGGCCGGCTGGAGTTCCGGCTACGGCCGCCGTGTCGAACTGCGCCACACCAACGGCTACACCACCACCTACAACCACATGAGCGGCTTCGGCAAAGGCATCAAGCAGGGGGCACGCGTCACCCAGGGCCAGATCATCGGCTATATCGGCTCGACCGGCCTGTCCACGGGGCCTCATCTCCACTATGAAGTGCTGGTCAACGGTCGCTTCATGGATCCAATGCGCGTCAAGCTGCCCAAGGGCCGGACGTTGGAGGGTGAAATGCGCACCGCGTTCGAAGCCGAACGCTACCGTGTCGATGCCTTGCTGGACCGTGTCCGCAAGCCTTCCCGGATCGCTGCAGTCAACTGACACGCACGACACCTGTTCGGCCGGGTCTTCCTGACCGCGGCCGAATTGAGGTGTGTGTGATTTCCTGAAAAGTACCGACGACACATCGAACAAATCCGGCGCGACCCGTCCTTGGGCCATCGGTCGGTCGGTTTTCGACCTGCGCTCAGGAGCAGGAGAAAGGACCAAAGCCAGCCTGCCGCGCCCCGGCTGTTTGGAGCCGGGCGACGCTGAATGCTGCGGCGGCCCGTCAACTTTCCGCCTGTCCCGTTTCGGACATCGGTTCCTGAGGCACCCGCCCATGGCGCAAGGCCATATAGATGGCGGGAATCACCAGGACAGTCAGGATTGTCGATGACGCCAGACCGAACAGCAGCGAGATCGCCAAACCCTGGAAGATCGGATCGCTCAGGATCACCGCAGCACCGATCATGGCGGCAAGCGCCGTCAGCAGGATCGGCTTGAAGCGGATTGCCCCAGCTTCCAGCAAAACGTCCAGAAGCGGTTTTTCCGGTGTGCGCGAATGCTGGATGAAATCGACCAGCAAAATGGAATTGCGTACGATGATGCCGGCAAGCGCGATAAAACCGATCATCGATGTCGCCGTGAACGGTGCCGCAAACAGCCAGTGCCCCAGCATGATGCCGATCAGCGTCAGCGGAATAGGCGTCAGGATAACCAGCGGCAGCTTGAAGGAACCGAACTGGGCGACCACCAGAAAATAGATGCCCAGGATCGCGATCATGAAGGCGCCGCCCATATCCCGGAAGGTGACCCAGGTGACTTCCCATTCGCCATCCCAAAGCAGGGTCGGTCGTGTTTCGTCTTCGGGCTGACCGTGAAATGCGATCACCGGTGCTCCGTCGGCGCCCCAGTCCATATCGCGGATCTTCTGGCCAACCGCCAGCATTCCATAGACGGGCGCTTCGAACGCACCGGCCAGTTCGCCGGTCACCATTTCAACCGCACGACCGTTGTGACGGAAGACGGGATAGGACGTCTTTTCCCGGCGAACCGTTACCACATCGCCAAGTTCGATTACGCCCCGGCCGCCAGGCAGAGCGTTGGCCGGCACCGGCGTTGCAAGCACCGCCTCCCCCGTCACCATGTCGCCCTTGGCAAGATGGATCCGGATCGGAACGGGATAACGCGCGCGTCCCCGGTGGGAATAGCCAACGTCGGTTCCAGCATAAAGACGCCGGATCGTGTCAAACACATCACCCTGTTCGACACGGTGATATTCCAGCCGGTCCTGATCAATAGCGATGCGCACCCGGTCAGCCTGAGCTCCGAAGCTGTCGTCGACATCAACAATGAACGGCACATCCTCGAAGGCCTGGCGAACCCTGCCTGCAACAGCCCGTCTGCTGTCGGCATCGGGTCCATAGACTTCCGCAAGCAGCGTTGCCAGAACCGGCGGCCCGGGCGGCGGTTCCACAACCTTCAGAACGGTGCCGTCAGGCAGGTCGACGTCGGCAAGCATGTTCCGGATATCCAGGGCAATCTGATGGCTGGTCCTGTCCCGTTCGCCTTTCTCGGTGAGATTGATCTGCACGTCGCCCTGCTCAGGCAATGCCCGCAGGTAGTAGTGGCGCACTAGACCGTTGAAATTGAAAGGCGATGCGGTGCCGGCATAGGTCTGGAACGACAGGATCTCCGGAACCTCTCCCAATCGGGCAACAATCTCCTGCAGAACCCTGTCCGTGTCCTCGACAGAAGCCCCTTCCGGAAGATCCGCAAGCACCTGCAGTTCCGCCTTGTTATCAAACGGAAGCAGCTTCACGGTGACGTCGGTGGTGTAGAACAGCGCCAGCGAACCTATGGTGCAGATCCCGACGAGCAGCAGAAAGACCCAGGACCGCAGGCGCGAGCCGATCAGCGGCCTGGCTGCCAGAACGTAAAGCCGGCCAAGAGCCCCGCCATGGGCGGCCGGAACGTGGCTATGCCCTCCATCGCGGCCCGCGAATTTCATCATCAGCCAGGGTGTCAGTATCACCGCAACGAAAAAGGAAAACAGCATCGCGGCCGAAGCATTGGCCGGGATCGGCGCCATATAGGGGCCCATCAGGCCCGAAACGAACAGCATTGGCAGAAGCGCGACGATCACCGTCAGAGTTGCGATGATGGTCGGATTGCCGACTTCCGCCACGGCCTCCACCGCCGCTTGAGTACGGCTGCGGCCATCCGCCATTCCCCAGTGCCGGGCGATATTCTCGATCACCACAATGGCATCGTCCACCAGAATACCGATGGAAAAGATCAGGGCGAACAAACTGACACGGTTGATGGTGTAGCCCATCAGATAGGCTGCAAAAAGCGTGAGCAGGATCGTGGTCGGGATCACCACCAGCGTGACCAGCGCTTCACGCCAGCCAATTGCAAGCGCGATCAGGACGACGATGGAGACGGTTGCAAGGCCCAGGTGAAACAGCAGTTCGTTGGCCTTTTCGTTGGCTGTCTCGCCGTAGTTCCGGGTGATCTCCATGTCCACGTCTTCGGGAAACAGATCTCCACGGATCGCTTCCAGCCGTGAGACGATTTCATCGGAAATCACCACCGCATTTGTGCCCGGGCGCTTGGCGATGGCCAGCGACACGGCCGGAGCCCGGGTCAGCTTTCCCTCATCTTTCCGGATGTTGGCAACCCTGTGCTCCGCCGCGTGGGTGGTCAGGCCAATGCGGGCGACATCGCGCACATAAACCAGCCGGGCATCGCGGGCGGTCAGGAACAGGTTGCCGATCTCTTCGGCCGATTGCAGCGTCTCGCCAGCCACCAGCACACGCTGTTCGCCTGCCTCGCGCACATAGCCTGCGCGAAAGGACTTGTTGGCCCCTTCGATCTTGGCAGCCAGTTGCTGCAGCGTGATGCCATAGAGCGACAGCTTTTCAGGATCGGGCTCCACCTGGATGGCTTCCGGCTGCTCTCCGACAATGAAGGTCAGGCCGATGTCCGGCAGCTTGGCGATTTCAGTCTGAAGTTCGCGTGCAATCCGGGTCAAACCGTTCGCGGTCCATCGGTCCGCCGCCTGCGGTGCGGGTGTCAGCGTGACGACGACAATGGCAACATCATCGATACCCCGACCGACGATAAGCGGCTCGGGAATACCGACAGGGATCCGGTCCATGTTGGCGCGGATTTTTTCGTGTACCCGCAAAATGGCAGCATCCGCATCGGTCCCGACGAGAAACCGGGCCGTTACCAGCACACGGTCGTCCTGGGTCTGGGAATAGATATGCTCAACCCCGTCGATCGCCTTGACGATTGTCTCCAGCGGCTCCGTCACCAGTTTGACCGCATCCTCCGCATTCAGCCCATTGGCCTCCACATGAATGTCGACCATAGGCACGGAGATTTGCGGCTCTTCTTCACGCGGCAGGGCGACGAGAGCAATCAGCCCCAGAGCGAGAGAGGCCATCAGGAACAGGGGGGTGAGCGGCGACCCGATGAAAGAGCGGGTCAGCCATCCGGCAAGTCCAAGCCTCATGGCAGCACCACCCGGTCGCCTGCGCGCAGTCCGGTCAGGATCTCGACCAGAACCGTCCCGTCATGAAGAACACGGGCGCCCGGAACAACGGCAACATCCTGTGCGCCGCCGTCTACGGCAACCTGCACGTAATCGACACCGTGCCGGATGGAAAGGGCCGCCTCCGGCACGGCAATGACTTCGCGCGTGCCGACTGGAACATGAACGAGCGTGCGTTCGTTGACGAAATAGTCTCCCAGCCCCTCGACCTCGACGTCCGCCGTGACGCGGCCTTCGGCTATTTCAGGATAGATCTTGACGATGGTTCCGAAGGTTTGCTGGTTCCCGTCTGCATTTTGCGTTGGATCCAGGCCACGCCCGCCCAGCAGAACTTTCGCACCTGACGTGATTTGGGCGGCATGTCGCTCGGGAATGGAGAGGCGCAGGAAATAGCGGCCGCTCGCAATTCTGGCAACTTCCTCTCCCGGCAGAATAACCGAGCCTTCCGTGACCGGCACCGTCAGAACACGTCCGGCATTCGGCGCCAGGATATTCCCTTCGCTGGCACGCTGGCGAATGACCGCCATCTCCGCTTCCGCCGCCACCGTCTGGTTGGTGACCACATCAAACTGGGTCCGTACCTGATCAAGCCTGCTTTGCGCCGCGCTGCCGCGCGCAACCAGTTGCTCGGCCCGTTCAAGCTCGGTGCGGGCGTTGTGAAGCTGGGAGTGCAGAACCTCGATCCGGGCCTTGGCGGCCTCCAGTTCCAGTGCAATTTTTTCGTCGACGACCACGGCGATAACCTGATCCGCCGTCACCATGTCGCCTTCGCGCACGGAAATGGTCTTGATGGTTCCGCCTATCCGGGCGCGGGCGGGCACCACCGTCCGGCTCTTGACCTCGGCAAACACTGCCTTGGTTTCCGGCACGGTGATCGGCTCGGCCAGAAAGTCGTCGGCACGAGCCACCGACACGGCACCGGACGTTACCGCCAGCATCAGCAGCAGGAAAATGGAGATACCGCGCCTCATTTTGTCCCCCACCTTACGAGAAGGCCACTCCCGGCTTCATACCGAGCTTCTTGAGGATGATCGCCGCCGGGCAAAAGCCGGTGACAGATGCCTGCATCAGGTTCAGGCCGACAAAAGCATTGAGAAGGTACCAGTAGGGCGAAACGTAATATCCCAATGCCAGGGACAAGAGCACCATGGCACCCGCGAACATCATTACCGCACGATCGACTGTCATTTGACCCTCCTAAACCGAATTGGCCACCCTCGCGGTTACATCAAGGTACGGCTCTAGTTTCATATTTATGAATGTATGAATACCACATCTTTTCTCGGGCCCGTTTGACAAAACGCAAATGAGGCAGGCAATCGAAGCGCAAAAAGAAAAACCCGCGGAAGTTTCCTTCCGCGGGTTTTCTATTCAATCGGTGCAGGCGGCGCTGATTAGGCGGCGACGCTTTCCGATCCGTCCACCTGGAACATCAGGCGGTCCGAACCGGCCGAGACTTCGACCGTCTGGCCGTCGAGGATTTCGCCGGCGAGCAGTTTCTCGGCAAGCGGATCCTGGACGTCCTTCTGGATCACCCGCTTCAGCGGCCGGGCACCATAGGCAGGGTCGTACCCCTTCTGCGCCAGCCAGCCGAGAGCACCGTCGTCCAGCTTCAGCGTGATCTTGCGATCGCTGAGGAGAGCCCGCAGACGCTCCAGCTGGATCTTGACGATATCGGCCATCTGCGCCCGCTGCAGGCGATGGAACAGCACGATCTCATCGAGACGGTTCAGGAACTCGGGCCGGAAATGGCCCCTCACGGTGCTCATGACCTCGTCGCGAACACCATCTGTATCCTGACCTTCCGGCTGGTTGACCAGATACTCGGCCCCCAGGTTCGAGGTCATGATGATCAAGGTGTTGCGGAAGTCGACCGTCCGGCCCTGACCATCGGTCAGGCGGCCATCGTCCAGAACCTGCAACAGCACGTTGAACACATCGCTATGCGCTTTTTCGATCTCGTCGAAAAGCACAACCTGATACGGCCGCCGGCGAACGGCTTCCGTCAACGCGCCCCCTTCCTCATAACCGACATAACCGGGAGGTGCGCCGATCAGCCGGGAAACGGAGTGCTTCTCCATGTATTCCGACATGTCGATCCGCACCATTGCGCTGTCGTCATCAAAGAGGAACGACGCAAGTGCCTTGGTCAGCTCGGTCTTGCCGACACCGGTCGGTCCGAGGAACATGAACGAGCCGATAGGCCGGTTCGGATCCTGCAGACCGGCACGGGACCGGCGCACCGCAGTGGCAACCGCATGGATGGCTTCTGCCTGGCCAATGACCCGGTTCGCCAGCATGTCTTCCATCTGAAGCAGCTTTTCGCGCTCACCTTCCAGCATCTTGTCGACCGGGATACCGGTCCATTTCGAAACCACCTGGGCAATATGAGCCGGCGTTACGGCTTCATCGACCATGGCATCGGCATCCTCGGAAGCTTCCGCTTCCGCGAGTTTGCGCTCCAGCTCCGGAACCACGCCATAGGCAAGCTCACCGGCCTTGGCCAGATCGCCGCGCCGCTGCGCGATTTCCAGGTCGATGCGGGCCTGTTCCAGCTGTTCCTTGATCTTCTGTTCAAGGTGCAGCTTTTCCTTCTCGCCCACCCAACGGTTGCTGAGTGCCTGCGACTTCTCTTCCAGATCCGTCAGCTCTTTCTCGAGCCTCGTCAGACGGTCCTTGGACGCGTCGTCGCTTTCGGCCTTCAGGGCTTCGCGCTCGATCTTCAGCTGGATGATCCGGCGATCCAGTTCGTCCAGTTCCTCCGGCTTGCTGTCAACCTGCATCCTCAGCCGGCTGGCGGCCTCGTCCACAAGGTCGATTGCCTTGTCCGGCAGGAACCGGTCGGTGATGTAGCGGTTCGAAAGAGCAGCAGCCGAAACGATGGCACTGTCGGTGATACGGACCCCGTGATGGAGCTCGTATTTCTCCTTGATGCCCCGCAGGATCGAGACCGTATCTTCAACCGTCGGCTCGCTCACGAACACCGGCTGGAACCGGCGGGCAAGAGCGGCGTCCTTTTCGACATGCTTGCGGTACTCATCCAGCGTGGTCGCACCGACACAGTGCAGCTCGCCGCGGGCCAGCGCAGGCTTCAGCAGGTTGGACGCATCCATGGCCCCGTCTGCCTTGCCGGCTCCCACAAGCGTGTGCATTTCGTCGATGAACAGGATCACCTTGCCCGCAGCCGCCTGGACTTCGGACAGAACGCCCTTGAGGCGCTCCTCGAACTCACCGCGGTATTTCGCACCGGCAATCAGAGAGCCCATGTCGAGCGCCAGAAGCTGCTTGTCCTTGAGCGATTCCGGCACGTCGCCATTGACGATCCGCAAAGCGAGACCTTCGGCGATCGCGGTCTTGCCGACGCCGGGTTCACCGATCAGCACCGGATTGTTCTTGGTACGGCGCGACAGAACCTGGATGGTCCGGCGGATTTCCTCGTCACGGCCAATCACCGGGTCGAGCTTGCCTTCCCGGGCCACCTGGGTCAGATCCCGCGCAAATTTCTTCAGTGCATCGTACTGGTTTTCAGCAGTCGCGGTATCGGCCGTCCGGCCCTGACGAAGCTGGTTGATAGCCTCGTTCAGTGCATTGGGGGTGATGCCGTGCCGCTTCATCAGCTTGCCGGTTTCACTGTCGGTGTCCATGGCAAGCGCAAGCAGCAGTCGCTCGACGGTGACGAAACTGTCTCCCGCCTTGTCGGCGATCTTCTCCGCCTGCTCGAACAACCGCGCAGTTGCCTGGCCCATGTAAAGCTGTCCGGAACCACCGGATACTTTCGGCATCTTGTCCAGAAGGCCTTCGAGATCGCCCTTCAGTGCCTTGGCGTTGCCGCCGGCACGGTCGATCAGGCCGCTGGCCATACCTTCCTGGTCATCCAGAAGCACCTTCAGGATGTGTTCGGGTGCGAATTGCTGATGGCCCCGCCCCAGGGCAAAGGTCTGAGCAGACTGGACAAAACCGCGCGCACGCTCAGTGTATTTTTCAAAGTTCATAAGATACCTCCTACCCGTTCGCACCACCCGAAGCGTGGGGAACGATCTGGAATACGGACCCCTGATACGGGCATCCGCACAGCCTTTTACCGGGCTGCTCCTTCTATATAGTGTTGCATTTTCACCACAAAAGCCCCTGCGGCATCTTATTCTGCACTGCTGGGACAGATCGCAACAAGCCAAACAAAAACGGCGCCCATAACGGACGCCGTTTTATCTGTTTCAGCTTGTTAGAGGCTGACCCGCTACCGGATTATTCTCCGGCAGGTGCCTCGGCAGGAGCATCTTCAGCGGCCTTGGGGCGGCGCGGACGCGCAACCCGGCGGCGTGGCTTCGGCTGTTCCTCTTCTTCGGAACCAGCGGCAGCTTCTGTGCTCTGCGTGGCTTCGCCAGCGGCCTGACCTGCATCCGCCTGCTCGCCGGAAGCCCGGCGCGGCGTGCGTGCACGAGGTGTCCGGGCCCGGCGGCGCGGTTTTTCATCCGCTTCGTCGTCACCGGCTTCGGCTTTCTCCGCCTTCTTGGCGGCGCCGTTGACCTTGCCTTCCTGATCGATGACAGGCATGTCGTCGATAAAGGGCTGCGGGCTGTCGGCATCCATCAGGTCGCCATCCGAAGCGGACACATCCTGGGAAGGCCGTTCCGGCCGATCTGACCGATCACGATCCGGCCGATCCGCGCCGTTGGAATGGCCAGAGCCATTCGTTACCGCGGCTTCTGAACCGTCTTCGGCTTCGGAGCGGGAAGATGCATGCGCCGTCGGCTGCGGTTGCGGCTGCGCGGCAGCCACAATGCGCAGATAATGCTCCGCATGCTGGTTGTAATTCTCGGACATTACTCGGTCGCCGGATGCCTGGGCATCACGTGCAAGCTGCTGGTACTTCTCTGCAACATGCATCGCAGTACCGCGGATCTTCACATCAGGACCGTTGGATTCGTAAGTCCGGGTTAACGGATTAGGGCCCTTGCGGCCCCGTCCGCGCATACGCTTATTGCTTTGATTTCCTGGTCTCATCCTGCCGTTTTCTCTTGCGGAACGGCGGTCAGCTTTACACTGACCCAACATCGGAATTGCCTAAAACCGACACGAAATACCCGCCGAAACCAACAATGCTGGTTAGCGGCTGTCATTGAAAACATACGCAGCGCGCTAAAGGCCGCAGGCCAACGCGATTGTCTTTTTCTTCGACAGTCCGAAACACCGGATAGTCCGATATACAACGGTTTCCAAAACGCTGAATTGGCGCCGGTACCCTGCTGCCGGATGCGCATGCCCCGCTAAACGCTGATAACATCTCCGGTTTCGGCAAGAGGAACGTACCCCTTTCCGTTACGATTTCCAAGTGCTTTTTCGACTTTGGATCAAATCCGCGAAATTAGGGTCTGCGGGCCACTACAACCCGGTCGTTTCCGGAAAGATCCCTAATGATTTCAATCTCTACAAAGCTATGATGACGCAGCTGTTTTTTTAGATCTTCCGCCTGATCAAAGCCAATCTCGAGCGCGATTCGCCCCCCTGGACGAAGCAGTTTTTGCGCATCCGTGAGAATACTTACGTAGGCCGTCAGCCCGTCTTCGCCGCCATCAAGCGCAAGCTTTGGGTCATGCTGAATCACTTCGCGTGAAAGCTCCGCGAGCACGGCAGTGCGGATATAAGGCGGGTTGCTGACCACCCAGTCAAAACCGCCTTCAGGCCTGAGAGCCGACGTATAATCCGCGCGCACCGTCAGAAGCCGGTCACCGACCCCATGCAGCGCCGCGTTGCCCATAGCGCACTCCAGCGCCTGTTCCGAAAGATCCACCGCGATCATCCGGCTTCGGGGAAGTTCGGCCAGCAAGGTAACGGCGATGGCGCCCGTGCCCGTGCCGATATCGCACATGACAGGCGCCTCATCGGTGGAAGTTCTTTCCAGCACGGCATCGATCAGGGCTTCAGTGTCCGGCCGGGGTTCCAGCGTGGCCGGGTTCAACAGAAACCGTCGGCCGTAGAACTCCCGTTCCCCGAGTATCCGTCCGACAGGCATGCCGGCCAGACGTTTCTGCGCATGGGCTTCGACAAGCCCGGCCGCTGCAAGCGCAGCGTCTTCATGTTCGCGAAAGACAAGATCCGAGAGAGGCAGGCCGAGGGCCGCGCTGACCAGCAGCCTGGCATCCAGGTCCGGCGTCGGCAATCCGGCCGCCCGGAACCGGTCACGCACGGACCGGTAAAGCTGGCCGATGGTCACCCTCAGGCCTCTTCCGTTGCCAGAAGGTTGGCCTGGTGGTCCAGGGTCAACGGTTCGATGACCTCACCAAGCGCTTCGCCGGACAGGATCTGTTCCAGCTTGTAAAGCGTCAGACCGATGCGATGGTCGGTCACGCGGCCTTGCGGGTAGTTGTAGGTGCGGATGCGCTCCGACCGGTCGCCGGAACCAACCTGCAGCCGGCGCGCTTCTGTCCGTTCGCTCGCCGCCCGCTCACGCTCTTCATCGTAAATGCGTGCGCGCAAGAGCTGCATGGCCCGCGCCTTGTTCTTGTGCTGCGAGCGTTCATCCTGAACGGCAACGACGATCCCCGTCGGCAAGTGCGTGATGCGCACTGCGGAATCGGTGGTATTGACGTGCTGCCCCCCCGCGCCGGACGCGCGGTAGGTGTCGATCCGCAGATCGCTCTCCTGAACATCGATATCCACATTCTCGGCCTGCGGCAGCACGGCAACCGTCGCGGCGGACGTATGAATACGGCCACCCGATTCGGTCGCGGGCACACGCTGGACTCGGTGAACACCGGATTCGAATTTCAATTTGGCAAAGACGTTTTCACCCGAAACGGATGCGATCACTTCCTTGTAGCCGCCCACTTCGCCTTCGCTGGCAGACAGGATTTCAACCTTCCAGCCCTGCAATTCGGCATAGCGCTGATACATGCGAAAGAGATCGCCGGCAAAGAGCGCCGCTTCGTCGCCCCCGGTGCCTGCCCGCACTTCCAGAATGGCATCGTTGGAATCCGCCTCATCCTTCGGCAGCAGCCCGATGCGCACATCCTGGGCCAGTTCCTCGACGCGGCCTTCCAGCTCGTCGCACTCCATCTGAGCCAGCTCACGCATTTCCGCGTCGGAAGACGAATCCTGCAGCAGCGCCTTCGCACCGGCCAGATCCTGTTCCGCCTTGATCAATGCACGGATCTTGCCGACAAGCGGCTCCAGCCCGGCGTATTCCCGCGACAGCTTGACATAAGCGCCCGGATCCGGATTGGCGGACATCATGTGTTCGAGTTCCGCGAACCGGTCCAGCAGGGTATCGAGTTTGTGACGCGCCAGCATACGCGCTGATTCTCCAGAAATAATCGCTATGACGGTGAGTTACGCCCGTTAGCGCTAAAGGGCAACATCGGTTTCGGCAGCAAACCGCTTCAACACGTCCCGGATGTTGCTGTCGTCGTGTCCCGGCTCCAGCCGCGGCAGCAACCTGGCAGACAGACGTCCCGCATCAAGGGTTCTCAGCATGGCCTTCACCGGACCAAGAGAAGCCGGTGACATCGAAAGGTCCCGGAAGCCGAGGCCGATCAGCGCCATGGCTTCCAGCGGCCGGCCTGCCAGTTCTCCGCACAACGTCACGGGCACATGAGCCTTATTTGCGGCATCGACGATGGATTTCAAGGCCCGCAGGAAGCCGACGCCCAAAGTATCGAACCGGTCGGCGACGCGTGTATTGCCCCGGTCGACCGCACAGAAAAACTGGAACAGGTCATTGGAACCGACCGACACAAAGTCGACGTGGGACATCAGTTCTTCAAGCTGGAACAGCAGCGAGGGCACTTCCACCATCACGCCCAGGCGGATGTTTTCCGGCGTGGCGTGGCCATGGCGGCGCAGGTGCTTGACTTCCTTGTCCACCAGAGACTTGGCCTGCCGAAACTCGTCGACCATAGCCACCATCGGGAACATCAGCTTCAGGTCCCGCCCGGCAGCCGCATGCAGCAGCGCCCGGATCTGGGTTCTGAGCAAGCCCGGCCGGTCGAGCCCCAGGCGCAGCGCGCGCCAGCCCATCGCCGGGTTTTCTTCCTGGATGGAACGCAGATACGGCAGCACCTTGTCACCGCCGATATCCAGCGAGCGGAAGGTGACCGAACGGCCAGCGGCCGCATCCAGCACCTGGCTGTACTGCGACTGCTGCTCGCGCATGCGCGGGAACGAAGACGCCACCATGAACTGCAATTCGGTGCGGAACAGGCCGACACCGGCCGCGCCCGCCTCGTCCAGATGCGGCAGGTCAACCAGAAGGCCGGCGTTCATCTGCAGCGAGATGTCGACACCGTCCCGGGTAACAGACGGTTTGTTGCGCAAGCGCCGGTACTGGGCCTGGCGCCGCGCCCGGAAGCGAACCTTTTCCGCGTAAGCGTTTTCCAGATCCACGGCCGGGCGCAGATGCACTTCGCCAGAATCGCCATCGACGATGATCGCGTCGCCGCCATCAGCCAGGCTGACGATGTCGTCAACGAGACCGACCGTCGGAATGCCGAGTGCTCTTGCGACAATGGTCACGTGGCTGGTCGGCCCGCCTTCTTCCAGAACCAGACCGCGAATGCGGTCCCGGCCATAGTCCAGCAGTTCCGCCGCGCCCATGTTGCGGCCAACGACAATCGCGTCCTGCGGCAGTTCATCAATCCCGGGGCCGTGCTCGCGGCCCATGAGTTCGCGGATCAGCCGGTGGGCAAGATCATCAAGGTCGTGCAGTCGCTCGCGCAGGTAAGGATCGGTCTGGCGCAGCATGCGGGCTCGCGTGTCGCTCTGCACCTTTTCCACGGCCGCCTCGGCGGTCAGGCCGTTACGGATCGCTTCTTCGATCTTCCGGATCCAGCCGCGGTCGTAAGCGAACATGCGGTAGGCTTCCAGCACCTCGCGATGTTCGCCAATGGCTGCAATTTCACCGCTCGCCAGCAGATCGTCGATGGAAAGGCGCAACCGGTTGATGGCCGCATCCAGACGGCTTTTTTCCCGGTCCGAATCTTCTGCGATCAGGTTGGTGACAACAACACGCGGCTCGTGCAGAACCACGTGCCCAAGACCAACGCCTTCCGCGAGGCCGGTACCTTTGGAGGTGATCGGCCGGGAAAGATCCAGGCCTGTGGCCTTCTGGGAAATGGCTTCCAGTTCACCGGCCGCCACCATTTCGGCAATCACCATGGCGGTCGTCTGCAGCGCTTCGACTTCGTCTTCCAGATAGGTCCGGTGAGACTGATTCTGAACCACTAGAACGCCAAGCGTACGGCCCGCCCGCAGGATCGGCACACCAAGGAACGAGTTGTAGGCCTCTTCGCCTGTTTCCGGCAGGTAGGCAAAGCCCGGGTGGGCACTGGCATTGGGCAGGTTGAGCGGCCGGGCTTCGGCTGCAATCAGACCGACAAGACCCTGGCCGACGCGCAGCGACGCGTTGTGGACCGCTTCGCTCTTCAGGCCTTCGGTTGCATAAAGCTCAAGAACGCCGTCGGCGCGCAGGATATAAACGGAACAGACTTCTGCGACCACGTTCGAGGCGATTAAAACCACGATCTTGTCGAGTCGCTCCTGCGCCGTGATCGGCTCCGCCATGACTTCGCGAAGCCTGCGGAGCAAAAGGCGCGGTCCGGCTAGGTTGCTGCGCATTGCGCCCCCGTTGATCCCGCTTCAAACAGGCCCCATGCTCGCCGGGGCCTGCCTTTCGGATGAACTATCCGTCCAACCCGTATAGCGAATGCAGAGTCCGCACCGCAAGTTCCGCATATGCTGAATCAATAAGCACAGAGATTTTGATCTCGGATGTGGTGATGGCGCGGATGTTGATTCCCTTGGAAGCAAGCCCCCGGAAACACTGTGCCGCGATACCCGCATGCGAGCGCATGCCGATGCCGATGACGGAGACTTTCACGACGTCTCGCGCACCTTCAAGGTTCTGGAAACCGATGGCACCCCGGTTGTTTTCGAGCACCTGATTGGCCCGTTCGAAGTCGCCTTCGGGAACCGTGAACGTGATGTCGGTGGTCTTGCCATCGGGCGAAATGTTCTGGACGATCATGTCGACGTTGATGTTGGCATCCGCCAGCGGGCCGAATACGGATTCAGCGACACCCGGCTTGTCGGCAACGTCACGGAGAGAGATCTGGGCTTCGTCCTTGGCATAGGCAATGCCGGTGACAACCTGCTGTTCCACGAGTTCTTCCTCGTCGCAAATGAGAGTTCCAATCGGAAGGCCGTTCTCGCCGACCTGGGGCGCATCCGGATCGTCAAAGCTGGAGCGCACGAAAGTTCTGACGCCATGAACCATGGCCATTTCCACCGAGCGCACCTGAAGCACCTTGGCACCAAGCGAAGCCATTTCGAGCATTTCCTCGAAAGACACCCGGTCAAGACGTTGCGCCTTGGGCACGATGCGCGGGTCGGTCGTGTAGACGCCATCGACGTCGGTATAGATATCACACCGGTCGGCCTTGATGGCAGCGGCAATGGCAACGGCACTGGTGTCGGAACCGCCGCGACCCAGGGTCGCGATCCGATTGTCCGGCGCCACGCCCTGGAAACCGGCAAGCACGGCCACCTGGCCCTGCTCGAGACGTTCGCTCAGGAAGCTGCCGTCGATGTCGCGGATACGGGCCGCGCCATGGTTCTCGTCGGTATTGATCGGCACCTGCCAGCCCTGCCAGGACCGGGCGTTCACGCCCATGTCCTGCAGCACGATGGCCAGAAGGCCGGACGTCACCTGCTCGCCGGAAGCAACCACGGCATCATACTCGCGGGCATCGTGGAGCGGGGATGCCTCACGGCAAAACTCCACCAGCTTGTTGGTCTGCCCGGCCATGGCCGAAACTACCACCGCGACCTGATGGCCGGCGTCCACTTCCCGTTTGACATGGCGGGCGACGTTGCGGATGCGATCGAGATCGGCAACCGAAGTTCCGCCAAATTTTAAAACCAGTCGGGCCATACCACTCGTATTCTTTATAGTCGTGTCTGGAAGCGCCTGTTGCGCCTCTGGGATCGGCGCACATGCATACAGTCTGTGTTCCATTGCTGCAACTGGGTCTCTTGACAAATAGTCCCAGACCTTGGAACGACTTCGAACCGTTGAATGACCAGGCGAAGCGCAATGCCGCTTCAAGCTCTTGAAAGGACCGTCCGATGACTGGCAGGGCTCAGGAAACCAAAAGCACGATCGACAGCGAGGAAGTCGCGCGCTTTTCCGCCATGGCAGAGGAGTGGTGGGACCCGACGGGCAAATTCAAACCCTTGCACAAGTTCAGCCCGGTGCGGCTGGAGTACATCAAGGATCATGTCAGCCGGCACTTCGGCCGCGACCCGAAAGCATCCGACGCTTTCAAGGGGTTGCGCTTCCTCGATATCGGCTGCGGCGGCGGCCTCCTGAGCGAACCGATGGCAAGGCTTGGCGCTGAAGTGGTTGGAGCGGATCCTTCCGAAACCAACATCAAGATCGCCCGCCTGCACATGAAGTCCTCCGGCCTTGAGATCGACTACCGGGCAGAGACGGCGGAAGCCCTGGCGGCGGCGGGCGAGACCTTTGACGTGGTGTTCAGCATGGAGGTGGTCGAGCACGTGGCCGACGTGCCGCTGTTTCTGGAAGCCAACGCGCAAATGGTCCGTCCGGGCGGTCTGATGTTCGTTGCGACCATCAACCGCACGCTGAAAGCCTACGCACTTGCCATCGTCGGCGCCGAGTATGTTCTGCGCTGGCTGCCGCAGGGTACGCATACCTATGAAAAGCTTGTCCGCCCTTCGGAAATCGAAGGTCCGCTCCAGGCCGCCGGATTGAGCGTGATCGACCGCTGCGGCGTCACCTACAATCCGCTGACCGACACCTGGGCCAAATCGCGGGATATGGACGTGAACTACATGCTGCTGGCGGAACGGGCGAAAGAGAACTGATGAGCGACCCGATCCTGTTCATTCCGGGCCTCCTGTGCACAGAGGCCCTCTATGCTCCGCAGATCGTTGCCTTTGCCGACCGGCCGATCATGGTGGCGAACCACCGCGAACACGACAGCATCGATGCCATTGCCGCCAGTATCCTGGAAAAGGCACCCCAGCGGTTTTCCGTGATCTCGCTGTCGATGGGCGGTTACATCGCCATGGAAATCATGCGCGAAGCGCCCGAGCGGGTCGGCAAGCTTGCCCTCCTGGACACCAACGCCCGGCCGGACACGCCCGAACAGTCCGAACGCCGGCAATTCCTGATCGACCTGACCCGCAAGAAGGGCTTTTCCAAGGTTCCGCATCTGCTTTACCCCGGCTTCGTTCACGAAAAGCGTGAGGAAGACGAGGATTTGAAGGCAATCGTCGTCGACATGGCAAAAGAGACCGGGCCCGAGGCGTTCATCCGCCAGCAGACCGCCCTGATCCAGCGCATCGACGCTCGGCCCCGCCTTGGCGACATCGCCTGTCCGACGCTGGTTCTCGTCGGTGATGGCGACCGTCTGACACCAGTAGACATCTCTGAGGAGATCCACAGCCACATTCCCCAAAGCGAATTGGCCGTGATCGAAGGCTGCGGCCACCTGTCCACGCTGGAAGCTCCTGAAAAGGTGACGGCGGTCCTGCGCGATTTTCTCAATCGCCCATGAAGCCTTGAGGCGCCTGAACACGCCGTATTCGACCAAAGAATCGGCAAGGGATTTGATCCGTGTCAAAGCTTGGCCTTGATGCCAAGCTACAGTAACGTCACCTTTGAGGCGGGGTCCTGCGCGTGTTGCTAAACCGTTTGCAGGTCGGGGGACGGCAAGCCGGCGAAAACCGTCGTGGCCAGCCGCAGGATATCAGACGAACAACCGGAGGATCTATCATGCCGACGAAAAGCAATACCGGTGCCTTCGACTTCAGCGCCATGATGGCCGAATGGCCGAAATTGCCAGAATGGCCGGTACCGACCGAGTGGCCCATGCCCACCTTTTCCAATTGGGCGTTCGCCGAACGGGAAGACCGGATCGAAGCCAAGACAATCGAAAGTTTCCAGAAAATGGGCCAGACCATGTGGTCCCATGCCGAAAAGGCGTTTGACGATCACATGAATTTCGTCAGCCACCGGCTGCACGAAGATTTCGAATGCGCCAAATCCCTGAGCCAATGCGCCGCGCCGGAAGAAACGATGGCGAAGCTGCAGGAATTCTACTCCAGGATGGCAAGCGAATACCAAACCCATTTCGAAAAGCAGGCGACGCTGTTCCGCAACAGCTTTTCCGAAGGCGCAGCCACTGTCGAGGAACTGAACGAGACCGCGATGGAAAGCGTCAACGAAATGAGCCGGGCAGCGGAAGAAAGCCTGACCGAGGTGAAGGCGGCTGCGGCGGCAGCAGCAAAGCCGAAAACCTCCCCAAGGACGTCCAAAGCGAAGTCCTGACACAGACGGAGCATCCGCGTCAGCCCCGCGCGCGCCTTCGGCCCTCGTCCGGCGGCGAGGCTTCTGCCACCGCCGGTCTTGGTGGAAGCCTTGGTCGAACACACTGCCGAACCCGGAAGACGCCGTTGCACCGCTTTTACAATCGGTCAACGGCGCCGCGCAAGGGACGTTAGTCCCTCAAGCTTCAAGCACCTGAGAGAACAGGGACGCCAGCACGTCCTTGTCGTAAGGTTTGCTGATCCTCAAGGCGTTCGCGAGCTCCTCCGGCGCGTCAAGGTCTTCTCCGTAACCGGAGGCAAAGGCGAACGGTACGTTAATCTCCATGAGACGACGGGCGATTTCATAGCTCGTGTCCGACCCGAGATTGACATCCAGAAGCGCGAACTGGAACGGAGACGTCCGGTTTTCGATTTCCATGATCGCAGCTTCGACGGTTGCCACAACGCTGACCTCATCGGCGCCGAGAGACTGGAAGATATCCTCTGCGTCCATGGCGATGATCAGGTTGTCCTCAACGATGAGTATCGATTGGGGAACGTCGATCTGCTGAATGGTTTTCGCGCTTTTCTTTGTGGCCATGGCAACGCCTGCACGGCCCGGGATTACATGGGTCGACGGCAGTTTGAAGGACGCGGTCACACCTTCAACTGGATACTGAATCTCCGCCTCGCCCTTCAGTTCGAAGGGCACCGTGCGCTCGATGATGGTGGAGCCGAAGCCGCGGCGCTCCGGCACCTTCACCGGCGGTCCGTCCACATCTTTCCAGGACACCAGCAAGGCCCCGGCGTCATCGATCTCCAGATCGATTTCGACACTGCCGTGCTGATCCGATAATGCTCCGTACTTCGCGGAATTGGTGATCATCTCGTGCATGACGAGCGCCATGGCGGAAAAGGCCGGCGGCGTGAGCAGGACTTGCGGACCGGTCACGATCACCCGGTCCTTCTTGTCCAGCAGATAGCTTTCCGCTTCCGTGTCGATCAGTTCCAGGAAAGAGGCCGGCGACCAGTTGTGCCGCGTGATCTGGTCATGCGCACGCGCCAGCGACTGAACCCGGCTGTCGAGTTTCCTGACGAAGTCCGCCGTCGAATCGATGCCCGAATTCGTCTGCGAAATCAGGCCGCGCACAAGGCCGAGAATATTGCGAACCCGGTGGTTGAGTTCCGCGATCAGCAGTTCCTGCTTTTCATTGGCAGCCTTCCGTTGTCGCCCGGCTTCGTCGGCCATCCGCAGCACGACTTCAAGCAGCATGATCCGCAGTTGCGACGCCACCCGCATGTCGGAGGAATTCCAGTCTTCGCTCTGTCCATGAACCGTCTGCTGCCAGGCCTCGAAACTCTTGCGAGGCGTCAGGCGCGAATCGTTCGGCCCCACGGTCACCGGCTTTTCCGGGTTGCCCGCCCAATTGACCTTCTGCAAGACTTCCTCGCGGAAAAACAGGATGTAGTCACGGGGCGAGCGGGAAATCGGGATCGCCAGCACACCGGCGATCGACGCACCCCCGCCATCCCATCCTTCGATGATCGACGCAAGGCTGTTGGTCGCGAAAACCTCGTTCCCCGGAAAGGCGTTCAGAGCATCGCACACGGCGCGCACGGCATCGTCTTCGGGGGTCGATCCGGAGTGCTGAATAACATCTTCCTGGACGACGCAGAAACCGTCAGCCTGCAGTATTTCCCTGAAAGCATCCGCAGAAGACCGCAGGACCTCCGGCGAAGACACCTGCGAGGACAAGGCCCGTGAGATTTCCGTGGTCAGTTCGGCGACGCGCGCGTCCTTCGATTTCTCTTCCGCTGCCAGCCGGCTCTGCAAGACAAGTGAGAGCATCTGCCCGAACAGGAGCGCGCAGTTCCGGTAGCGCATGCTCGGCACAAGAGCGGTGTTGTGATGGCAGGCAATCAGCCCCCACAGTTCACCGTTGACGATCACGGAGATCGACATGGACGCACCCACACCCATGTTGCGCAGATATTCCAGATGGATCGGAGAAACTGAACGCAAACGGCTGCCGGAGAGGTCTATCGGCACACCGGCTTCCGACTTACGATGCTCGATTACAGGGTATCCGTCGTCGGCTACGTCCGCGATCAGCCGTATCGGGTTTTCCAGGTAAAGTGCGCGGGCCTGCTTGGGAATATCCGTTGCCGGATAGCGCAGATTGAGAAACGGCTCCATACCGTATTTCTTTGCTTCCGCAACGACTTCGCCGCTGCCATCTGTCGCAAACTTGTACAGCATGACACGGTCGAACCCGGTCACCATCTTGATGAAGCGCACAGCCTGGGAATAGATCGCCTCGACCTTCGGAAGGTCGGCCATCCTGTCGATGGCGTTGCGCACATTGGCAGTATCGTTGCTCTCGCTCTCGCGGGCACCGGCAGGCTCGAACTCCATCACGATGTTGGATTCGAGCGCGTGAATCGAAACGTCGAAAAGACGATCCGTTCCCTCCAGATTCAAATTGTAGACAACCTCCACACCGCGGCGCGGATGGATGAACTGCAGGCGATTTCGGATCGCGTGAATGCTCTCGGCCGGGATGAAGTCAAGCGCCCGCTTGCCGAGCAGGTCCTCTGGCGTAACGGGCACATACTGTGCAACATTTCTGGAAACGTGAGAAATAATCCAGTCCGGTGTCGTCGCGATCAGGAAGCCGAAGGACTGGACCTTACCAAGCAGATGAATCGGCTCTCGGTCACAGTTTGTGAGATCAACTTGTTCCAAACACTCGCTTCCTGTTGTTGTCCTGTTCGAGCAGCGCCTTGAGATAGCTATCGAACACCTGTCTTGCAGAGAAGACGGCCTGGCCGGTCGCTAACCCTGAGCGATCCTGCTCCGTCAACCACGCCAAAAAGGTCTTCCAATGGCTGCGCCCGCTACCGTGACGCAGAAACGCCGTTGGTAGGGTCGCGTCCGATTTGCCAAGCAAGGAGCACAGATAGGCGGCACCCAGCCGGGAGCCCTCAAGCACGTAACAAATACCTACTACGGAGGACTCGTCATTTAAAAAAGACATATCTCGCATCTTGGGCATGGGCAGCTTCAAGGCACTCAGGTCGCGCCGCAACGCATCCGTGCGCAACCGGTCCCGGAACTCGGGCAGGGTTGCAAAGTCGCGAGACCGCAGCAGCCAGTCTTCGACCGCAGGCAAGATCTCGGCGTGCATCGACAAAAACCTTGCGTAACCCGAGAGGGTTTCGATCGGCTGCGCGGAGACCGCATCGTCAAGACGGCGGTGCAGAGGCCCTGTGGCCTCTCGTAGAGCTTGGAGGAGTTGCATGGAACCTGACCCGGGAACCGGCGCCTAGGAGGTGAGGCGGCTGCAGGCGTCTTCAACGACACTCTGAAGCTTGGTCACGTTCGAGGGCTTCAATACCACGCAGGACCCGTCATAGCGCCCCTTCAGATCGACACGATCCGTATTCGCCGTGTGAAATATGATCGGGACGTTCTTCTTGTACAGCGCATCCGCAAGCGGATAGACCGCCCCGTCAGCGAGATCGACGTCCAGAACGGCAAGCTGAGGCTCCTCGCTCATGGCACATGTGCTTGCCTCTGCGACAGTCGCAAACGGCCCGACCACCTCAAGACCCATTCCCGATAGGGCATCTTCCAGCATCCAGGCGATAAGAGGCTCGTCCTCGGCCACGATAACCTTTATACTCTCGGAATTATTCAGCAAGGACAACGACATACTGGGGCCTCGGCACAGATCAGGTATGATTTCTATTTTGCTCTTCGGAAAGTCAACGCCTGAAGTCTATTTGAGTTCCCCTAATAGCAAAAGATTTTCATAAAAAGCAACACATTAACGAATATTAACATTACCTGATAGAATAATAAATATCCGACTTCCTCTACCAGATCAGCAATATTTGCTACGCAAGACTGAAGTAATCGTAATGTTGCATTCGAAAATCTTCTAATATCGCATACATCACAGAAACGGCCGGCTGACCGGCGTAGTATCGCCCCAGCCAGCAACTTTACACAGGCCCTCAATGTCCAGCACTTCACAACGGCTGCCCAGCCAGCGGATCAACCCGCCTTGCGCGAGCTTGCGCAGTGTCTTGTTCGTGTGAACCAGCGACAGGCCGAGCGTGTCGGCCACATGGGCCTGCGTGAGCGGAAGCACCCTGTCCACTTTGGTCAGGTTCTGGAGCTTGTCTATGCGCTGCTGCAGAAAGGCCAGTAGATAGGCGGCGCGTTCCGAGGCCGAGCGCCGTCCGATACTCAGAAGATGCTCGTCCAGGATACGTTCCTCCCGCGCCGCCATCCAGGTGACGTCGAAGGCAAGCGAGCCAAACCGCTCCCAGATCTCCCCCAGCCGGTTCCGGTCGAAGACACAGACCCTCAACGGTGTCAGCGCTTCGACCGTGTGTTGCATTTCACCGAGCAGCGACCCCTGCAAACCAATCAGATCTCCCGGCAGTGCATAGTTCAGGATCTGGCGCCGTCCGTCTTCCAGCGCCTTGGAGCGGAAAGCCCATCCGGACAGGATCGTGTAAAGGTGTGCGGACCGCGCGCCCTCCATCAACAAGGTAGACCCCTGATTGATGGTCAGTTCGCCCGTCTTGAACCGGCTGATGAACGCCAGCTCTTCCGGAGTGAATTCCCGGAAGTGACTGTTCGAACGCAAAGGACAATTGCTGCAGGATATCTTTCCGCCCTTCGCAGCACTTTGCATTTCCATCTTATTGCCCCCGATCGGTCTCCCGAACAGCGAAACCGGTTCCGGGATAGAAACTTCTTTTTGCCGCCCCGCACCCTGTTCGGCAAGTCTGGCGGTTCAACGAGCCGGTACCTTCCGGCTCAGTTCTTGTCTTCCGGAAGAGTTGGCAGTGGCACCACTGCGATTCCTTCTTCCATCAACTCTTGTGCGTCTGCAGGTGTTGTTTGTCCGTATATGCTGCGCTTTTCCGCTTCACCATAGTGGATCTTGCGCGCCTCGTCCGCAAACCCGGAACCAACGTTTTCAGACGTCTCCAGAATGTGGCTCCGAATCAGGCGGAGCGCCTCCACAACTTCACTCTGCCGCAAATCGTTGGGAATCAGCGCAGCCGATTGAGCAGGCGCACCGGAATCGGACACTGGCACCGGATCGGAGCCCGTTGCCGAGGCGGACGGCGTCTCTGCCGCAGGAGGTTGCTCCCGCGGCCGGTTGGCCTTCTTTCTGGAGGTCGCAACCGCTGGTGCCATCAGGGCCTTGCGAACCTCGGCGCTGCCACAGGCCGGACAGGTTACGAGCCTGCGGGCGCACTGCCCCTCGAAATCCTCGGAATTGCGAAACCAGCCTTCAAAGCTATGCGACGCCTCACAGACGAGCGTGTATCTGATCACGCGGGCATCTCCCCGGCGGGTTCTCTCAGCGTGCAGGAAAACCCGCGCTCGTTCGCAATGGCGGGAATGCGCTGGCGGGCCTTGGCGACAGCATCCGTGTCAATGTCCGCGAGCACGTAGCCCGGCTCGTCGTGATCAAGTTCTGCGATCACCGATCCCCACGGATCGACGATCAGGCTGTGGCCGAAGGTCTCCCTGCCGTCTTCATGGGTACCGCCCTGGGCTGCAGAAATCACGAACGCGCCGTTTTCGATTGCCCGGGCCCGTTGCAACACGTGCCAATGCGCTTCGCCCGTCTGTCGGGTAAAGGCCGCCGGCCCGGTAAGAACCTGCGCCCCCTCGCGGGCCTGCGTGCGGAAAATCGCCGGAAACCGGATGTCGTAGCAAACAGCCATGCCGACCTTCGCAAACGGCAGATCGGCGATCACCGACTGCGTTCCCGGCTCATAGGTTGCCGACTCGCGCCAGCTCTCGCCATTGGGCAAATCCACATCGAACATGTGGATCTTGTCATAGGTCGCCAGGATATTGCCATTCGGCTCGATCAGAAAGGCGCGGTTGGCGATCTTGCCATTGCCCGCAAGAACGGCCAGCGATCCCAGATGCAGATAGATCCCCAGGTCGGCGGCAAGCGCACGCGCTCTCTTCAGGAACCGATCGTCTTCGGCATCCGAGATCCGCTCCTGCAATTCCTGACGACTGCGCACCAGAACGTTGGACATCTCAGGCGTTTGCACAAACTGCGCGCCATCCTTCGCCGCTGCCCGGATCAGGCTTTCCGCGACATCCGCGTTGTCCGAAACTGTCTTGCCGGTGCGCAACTGAATGCATGCTGCCGTGAATGAAGTCATCCCACCACTGTCTCCGTCCTGGTAGGTAAAATTATGCAGTCAGTAAATCAGGACGCAAGCAGGGCGTCCAGTTTGCCCGCACGTTCCAGATCGTGAAGATCATCGCAACCGCCCACGTGGGTCTTGCCGACGAAGACCTGCGGAAACGTGGAATGTCCGTTGGCTTTCTGCACCATTTCCTTGCGCAGACCCGGATCGAACGTGGCATCGTGTTCCGTGTAGGCTACGCCCTTCTTGTCCAGCAGCCGCTTCGCCGCTGTGCAGAAGCCGCAGAGCTGGCGCGTATAGATCACCACTTCAGCCATCAGATCTTTTCCTTGTTCTTGGCAGCAGCACGCTTTTCCGCACCGCCGCACACCAATTGCCGGGCGTTATATGCGGGTGCGTGAAAAAAACTCAAGAGGACGCGTAACAAGATCAGGTCTTGTTGCCTGCCCGCAAGGCAGGGTCAACCTGCGCAAACGTGAGCACATCGACAGACGCTGCGCCCGCAGACAGCAGGCATTTGCAGCAGGCGGACACAGTGGATCCCGTCGTCAGAACATCATCGATCAACACAACGTGACGCCCCTGAACCAGATCAGCCCGAGAGCCGTCG
The DNA here is from genome assembly GCF_008107695.1 of Stappia sp. BW2. GTDB lineage: Bacteria > Pseudomonadota > Alphaproteobacteria > Rhizobiales > Stappiaceae > Roseibium. The sequence goes on from NZ_VIRG01000058.1 coordinate 26,321, forward strand.
ACCGTAAAGGCGGACCGGACATTCCTGTGGCGGTCCTTGGCCGACAGGCCAACCTGCCGGCGAGTTCTCTTTTGCCGCCTGAGCAGCTGCGGCTCGAATTGCCCGCCGCATTCGCGGGCAACTTCCCTCGCCAGATCCGCCGCCTGGTTGAAGCGACGGGACAGCAACCGCAACCAGTGCAGCGGCACTGGCACCAGCAGGCTGTCTTTGCCGAGAAGCTCGCTGCCGGAACGCGCCATCCAGCGTGCCATCGGCCGGGCCAGCTCACGCCGCCCGGAAAACTTCAGCGCATGAACCATCTGCCGGGCCGGACCGTCATAAAAGGCGACCGCCCGCAGCCTGTTGAACACCGGCGGCGCAGCAATCGCCTGCGGGCTCCATGCACCTTCACCGACATCATAGGCGAACGGAATGCCGAGCCGCTGACACCAGGGCCGTTCCAGGAAAGGCACCTGAGACCAGCACTCGGCGCACAGTCCGGTCTGCTCGGACACACGCGCATCGCAACTGAAACAGCGTTGCGGCAGCACAAAATCGAGCGCGAACCGCGCCGCGATTTCCGGAAACCCGGCTATGTTCATCGCAAGACTTCGCAAAACCACTCCCGAAAAACGCTTGCAGAAAATGCACCTTCCATCCAGCAGCCACCTTGGCACCGAAACCGCAATCGATGCCAGCCCAAACAGGCAACAACTGTCCTGATGGCACCGGAAGACGGCTTATCAGACAGCCGGTGCGACCTTGCACCTTTGACCTTGGCGAACGGATACCATATGTGACCGCGAGAGTTAGTCCACAGCCGGGATTGCCGTGACCGCACAACCAGATCTCTTCGACCGCCCTTTCTTTCGCGCCTGCCGTCTGCGGGCGCTGAAGGCTGCCAAACCGGGTGCGGATTTTCTTTTGAAAGCTGTCAGCGAAGATCTTCAGGACCGCCTGTTGCTGGTCAACCGACGGTTCCCGGTTGCAGTTGATCTAGGCGGCCACCGTGCGCACGTGGGCGACGCGATCCGGCAGTCCGGCAAGGCTGACCTTGTTCTGCGAGCCGATCTCTTTGCCGCCGACCCCGGCCTGCCCGCGCCTGATCTCATCTTCGATGATGCGCTGATCCCCTTTGGCGACCAGACCGTGGATCTGATGGTCTCGGCGCTCAACCTGCAATTCGTCAACGATCTGCCCGGCACGCTCGTGCAGATCCGTCGTGCCCTCAAACCGGATGGCCTGTTTCTGGCCACCCTGCCGGGCGCCGGCACCTTGAGCGAACTGCGAGACAGCCTCACGCGGGCGGAACTGGAAATCAAAGGCGGCGCAGCCGCGAGGGTTCTGCCGTTTGCCGACACGCGTGATCTGGGCAGCCTGCTGCAGAGGGCGGGTTTTGCCCTGCCGGTAACCGACCTGGACAATCTGACTGTACGCTACGACAGCATGTTCGCTCTTCTGGCAGATCTCAGAGCCATGGGCGCAACCTCCGTCCTGAAAGACCGCAGCAGGCTTCCCCTGTCCCGTCAGGTTCTCTTGCGCGCGGCCCAGCTTTATGCCGAAAACCACGCCGATGCGGACGGACGGATCCGGGCGACGTTTTCGCTGGTGACCCTGTCGGGATGGGCGCCGCATGAAAGCCAGCAGAAACCGCTGCGTCCCGGCTCCGCCAAGACGCGGCTTGCCGACGCCCTCGGCGTCCAGGAACGCAAAGTCGGCGACTAGGGTGTCGGGTTCAGGTGGAAGTATCCTGCATCGCTTTTTGCGTTGAACTCCCTGATTTCAGGCAGTGAAAAGCGATACCGATAAGACGTGGCATGTTCTGAAGAACGGCTTAAGTGGAGCCGAGCACACCTTGAAGGGTGGTCGTGACTTTACCGAAGATGTCGTCACGCATGGTGGTACCGATTGTGGCCATCGAGATCAGGATGATGATGCTGATGAAACCGACAATCAGGCCATATTCAATCATGGTAGCGCCACGCGTATCGTGGACGAACTCCCGCCGCCTGGAAAAGGCCGAAAAAACACGGTCCGTGACGGATTGAAATCGAAACGGCATGCGCCCCCCGGGGAAATGAACAAACGGCCTTAAACAGCATCCTGCAAGTGCGGTATCAGAGGTTCATCGGCGGCAGGCATCGGGTAATCCCTCAACCTGGCAGCACGCACCCACTTCAACGCCTGGTTTTCCTTGCCCTGCGGTGTTCCATTCCACCTGCGGCAAATAAACAATGGCATAAGTAGGTGAAAATCTTCGTAAGAATGGCTGGCAAAGGTCAACGGCGCCAGACACGCTTCGTTAACCTCTATACCGAGTTCTTCGTCCAGCTCCCGGATCAGCGTTTCTTCCGGACGCTCGCCTTCCTCAACCTTTCCACCGGGGAATTCCCACAATCCGGCCATGGATTTTCCTTCGGGCCGTTGCGCCAGAAGAATGCGGCCATCCGCATCCACAAGGGCGCAAGCGGCAACGAGCACGATCTTGGTCATTGGCAAGGTGTCCAATCCTGGAACGCTGGTTTAAGGCACGGTTAAGCACGTTGGCGGACAACACCGTCAGAACTGCGAATGTCGTTCAGCTCCGGTAGTCGCCGTTGATGGCGACATATTCCTTGGTGAGGTCACAAGTCCAGATCGACGCCTGGCCGTCTCCCAGGCCAAGATCGACCCGGATGACGATGTCTTCCTGCTCCATCACGGCAGAGGCAGCAGCTTCGCTGTAGTCGGGATCTCGCTCGCCTTCGACCGCCACCCGCACATCACCAAACCAGATGGCCAGCTTGTCGCGGTCGGCCGGCTCGCCGGCCTTGCCGACAGCCATCACGACGCGGCCCCAGTTGGCGTCCTCGCCGGCGATTGCCGTCTTGACCAGCGGCGAATTGGCAATCGACAGTGCGATCTGCTTGGCGGACGCATTGCTTTCCGCGCCTTCCACCCGCACTTCCACGAATTTGCGCGCGCCTTCGCCATCGCGGACGATCTGATGGGCGAGGTCCAGCATGACGTCACCAAGGGCTGCCCGCAGGATGTCGACACGCGGATCGTCGAGAGAGGCAACGCTCTCCACGCCCTTGTCGGCGGCTGCGCCGGTTGCGAACAGAAGCACCGTGTCGGACGTGGACGTGTCGCTGTCGACCGTGACCGCATTGAAGCTGCCGCCAACTTCGCTGCTGAGCAGCGCTTGAAGAACCGCCGGAGCAATCGGAGCATCGGTGTAGACGAAGGACAGCATGGTGGCCATGTCCGGCGCGATCATGCCGGCCCCCTTGGCGATGCCATTGATCGTCACGGTGACGCCATCCAGCTCGACACTTGCGGTGGAGACCTTGGGATAGGTGTCGGTGGTCATGATTGCCTTGGCCGCATCCAGCCAGCTTGCGCTGCCCTGGTTGGTCTTCAGCTCTTCGATGACGCCGGAAAACTTGTCGGCCGGCAGCGGTTCGCCGATCACGCCGGTCGATGCCAGGAAGATTTCGCCTTCGCTGCAACCAAGCGCCTTGGAAACGATTTCCGCAGACAACTCGACGGCCGCCTTGCCCTTCTTGCCGGTGAAGGCGTTTGCGTTGCCGGAATTGACCAGCAGAGCACGGGCCTTGCCGCCGCCAACCCGCGCCTTGCACCAGTCAACCGGTGCGGACGAGCATTTGGAGCGGGTGAACACCCCGGCCACCGCCGTTCCCTCGGTTACCGTCGCCAGCAGAACGTCGGTCCGGCCCTTGTACTTGATCCCGGCGGACGCGGTCGCGAACTGAACGCCCTCGATCTCCGGCATCTCGGGATAGGACTTGGGCGCAAGGGGAGATACGGTGGTCGACATCGTGGCGGTCCCGGTCAGATGATATTAAGCTCCGGACCAACCGGCGCTCAGTCGAGATCGTTTGACCGTCCGCAAATTGATCCATTCAAATGGATGCGAGCACATTGTCCGCACTCGCCTGAACACAGGATGCTCTTGCCGTAAGCATGTGACAAACGCAAGCCTTTTCAAGCCATGTCGGGCGTGGTGCACAGCGCTGTAAAAAAGCCCGGCAGCCTGGCTGCCGGGCTCATCACGCGTTTCAGGCAAAGCCTGCCTTATTCGGTTTTGGCCGCACCGTCTTCGGCTGCAGCCCCTTCCTCTTCAGCAGCAGCGGCGCCGGCCTCTTCGGCCTTGGCAAGGTTCTCATCGAGGATCTCGACGGCAACCTGATCCTTCAGCTCGGTCATACGGGCGTCATAACGCTCACGCATCAGCTGCTGACGCAGACCGTCGGCAACGGCCTCAAACGGAGGCTTTTCCTGTTGGCGCTTGTCTTCCAGCTTGATCACGTGCCAGCCGAACTTCGTTTCAACCGGTTCCTTGGTGTAGGTGCCGGGTTCCAGAGCGAAGGCTGCGGTTTCGAACGTGGGAACCATCTGGCCCTTGACGAAGTAACCCAGGCTACCGCCGTTCGGACCGGACGGGCCGGTGGACTTTTCGCGGGCCAGTTCAGCAAAATCCGCACCGCCGTCCAGCTCGGCAATGATGGCTTCGGCCTCAGCCTTGTCCTTCACCAGAATGTGGCGGGCGTTGATTTCTTCCGGACCTTCGAAATCGGCGAATTCCTTGTCGTAGGCCGCCTTAACCTCTTCGTCGGTCACTTCAGCGTTGATTTTCTGGGCGAGGTAGGCGTTGCGCAGGGCGCGCAGCTTCAGGAAGTCCAGCTGACGCTGGAAGTCCGGATCCTTGTCCAGGCCATCTTCACGGGCGGCCTTCGCCATCAGCTCCATATCGACCATGACGTCCAGCAGAAGCTTGCGCCATTGTGCCGGCGGGAACCGCTGCAATTCCTTGCCCAGGTCCTGTGCGGCAAAGGCGAGATCGGCTTCGGTGATTTCCGTATCGCCAACTTTCGCGACCACATCGTCCGGCTCTGCAGCGGACAGGACGGTGGATCCGAGCGACAGCGCCAGGAGAGAAACGGCAAGCGCCTGAGCCGGCCTGCGCATCGAAATTCGGAACATGAGTAGTCCTTTACGTATCGGAACAGTAATCTTTCTTACCCCTGTATTACGGGGGCGTGGGTACATTGCGCATTCCTGCGGCGTTGACAAGCATTCAGCCCCCTCTTATCTGTCGGGCGTCCTGGCAGTCGTGCCGGGAAGGCATCTTTTCGGCCGCGATTGCCGGCCAGCGCTCTGCGCCAGGCGGCAACGTGGACAGCAATTGAGACGATTTCATGGGCAGGCGCCTCTTTGCCAGTTGGCGCCGCCTTGTAGGGAAGGACCGCCACATGGCTGGCCTTGGCGCATTAGCACGTAAGATTTTCGGTTCGGCGAACGACCGTAGAGTGAAGTCATTTCGGGCAAAGGTCGATCAGATCAACGCCCTGGAGCCGGAGATTCAGGCTCTGTCGGACGAGGCCCTCAGAGCCAGAACCGACGAGTTCCGAAACCAGCTGAAAAACGGCGCAAGCGTCGACGATCTTCTGGTCCCCGCCTTCGCCACAGTTCGCGAAGCGGCGCGTAGAGCGCTCGGCCAACGTCATTATGACGTGCAGTTGATCGGCGGCATCGTGCTCAATTCGGGCCAGATCGCCGAAATGCGCACGGGTGAGGGCAAAACCCTCGTCGCCACCGCACCGGTCTATCTGAACGCCCTGACCGGAAAGGGCGTTCACGTCGTCACCGTCAACGACTACCTGGCACAGCGAGACAGCGACTGGATGGGCCAGGTCTACAGATTTCTGGGCCTCAGCGTCGGCTGTATTACCCACGGACTGAGTGACGAGGAACGCCGGGCGGCCTATGCCGCCGATGTCACCTACGGCACCAACAACGAATTCGGCTTCGATTATCTCCGTGACAACATGAAACATGACCGTGAGTCCATGGTTCAGCGCGGACATGCCTATGCCATCGTCGATGAAGTGGATTCGATCCTGATCGATGAAGCGCGTACGCCTCTGATCATTTCCGGCCCGCTGGAAGATCGGTCCGAGTTCTACAATTCGGTCGACGCCTTCATTCCGCATCTGACCGAGGAAGACTACGAACTCGACGAAAAACAGCGGTCGACATCTTTTACCGAAGCCGGTAACGAAAAACTGGAACAGCTGCTCGGCGAAGCCGGTCTGTTGAAGGGCGAGTCGCTTTACGACGTCGAGAACGTCGCCGTCGTGCACCACCTGCAGCAGGCGCTGAAGGCGCACAAGCTCTTCCAGCGCGACAAGGACTACATCGTCCGCAACGATGAAGTCGTCATCATCGACGAATTCACCGGCCGCATGATGCCGGGCCGCCGTTTTTCGGAAGGCCTGCACCAGGCATTGGAAGCTCGCGAAAAAGTGCGCATCCAGCCGGAAAACCAGACGCTGGCCTCCATCACGTTCCAGAACTACTTCCGCATGTACGGCAAACTGGCCGGCATGACCGGTACCGCGTCCACCGAAGCCGACGAATTCGCCGACATCTACAAGCTGGAAGTGGTCGAGATCCCGACCAATGTGTCCGTCAAGCGTATCGATGACGACGACGAGGTCTACCGGACCGTTCAGGAAAAATTCCAGGCCATCGTCAAGCTGATCGACGACTGCAAGAAGCGTGCGCAGCCGATCCTGGTCGGCACCACGTCCATCGAGAAATCCGAGTATCTCGCCGAGATGCTCAAGAAGCACGGCTACAAGCAGATCGATCTCAGCGATCCGGCGGCCTTTGCCGCCGCGCAGAAGAGCGAAGGCGGCAAGAGCGAAGTCTTCGCGGTTCTCAATGCGCGCTACCACGAGCAGGAAGCCTTCATCGTCGCGCAGGCCGGTCTGCCGGGCGCCGTCACCATCGCCACCAACATGGCCGGCCGCGGTACCGACATTCAGCTCGGCGGTAACGCCGACATGCAGATCGCAATGGAACTGGGCGACATGCCGGAAGGCGAAGAGCGCACGGCGCGCGAAACCCAGATCCGTGCCGAAGTTGAAGACATGAAGCAGAAGGCACTGGCTGCCGGCGGTCTTTACGTCATCGGCACAGAGCGCCACGAAAGCCGCCGCATCGACAACCAGTTGCGCGGCCGTTCCGGCCGTCAGGGCGACCCGGGCCATTCCAAGTTCTTCCTGTCCCTGCAGGACGACCTGATGCGCATCTTCGGGTCCGAGCGCATGGATTCCATGCTGCAGAAGCTTGGCCTGGAAGAAGGCGAAGCCATCATCCACCCCTGGATCAACAAGGCTCTGGAAAAGGCGCAGCAGAAGGTCGAAGCCCGCAACTTCGACATTCGTAAGAACCTTCTGAAATTCGATGACGTGATGAACGACCAGCGCAAGGTGGTCTTCGATCAGCGTATCGAACTGATGGACAGCACGGCGATCCAGGACGCGGTTGCCGAGATGCGTCACGACGTGATCGACGATCTCGTTTCCGGGCATATTCCCGAACGCGCCTATCCCGAACAGTGGGATACGGAAGGTCTTCAGGAAGAAGCGCGCAAGTACCTGAACCTCGACCTGCCGATCAAGGATTGGGCGGAAGAGGAAGGCATCGCCGACGAAGAGGTCAAGGATCGCCTGCGCAAGGCCGCAGATGCCGCCATGGCCCAGAAGGTCGCCAAATACAGCCCGGACATCATGCGCCAGGTGGAAAAGGCCGTGTTGCTGCAGACACTCGACAATCTGTGGCGCGAGCACCTGGCCAATCTCGATCACCTGCGCTCCGTTGTCGGGTTCCGTGGCTACGCCCAGCGCGATCCGCTGCAGGAATACAAGACCGAAGCCTTCACGCTGTTTGAGTCCATGCTCACCCAGCTTCGCCAGATAACCACCGCGCAGTTGATGCGGGTTGAGCTGGTGACGGAGCAGCCGCCGCAGATGCCGGCCGAACCGGAGATGCACCCGCATCACATCGACCCCTCGACCGGGGAAGACGAAATGGCCATTGCCGACGCCCAGTTGGCGGTGTCCCCGGCACAGCGCGACCCGAACGACCCTTCGACCTGGGGCAAGGTTGGCCGCAACGAGGCCTGCCCTTGCGGCTCCGGCAAGAAGTTCAAGCATTGCCACGGCGTGCTTGTCTGACGGCAATCGACCCAAATGACCATGACGAAGGCCAGCCTGTTAAAGGGCTGGCCTTTTTCGTGAAATTCCGGCAGGTTGCCGCCGACTTCAACCGGCTAACGAATGTTCATGCACACCACAGCGGCTAACACAGTCTATGTCACCCGGCGGGAAAGCGCTCGCCCACAGGCACCGCTGCTGAGCATCATCGTGCCGGTCTACAACGAAGAAGAGGTCATTCTCCCCTTCCTGCAGGCGACCCGCCCGGTGCTCGAGCGGACCGGTCTTCAATACGAATATGTTTTCATCGACGACGGCAGCCGCGACAGGACGGCCGATATCCTCTCCGAACAGCTGGCGAACGACCTGCCCGGACGGCTTCTGGGCCTGTCCCGCAATTTCGGCAAGGAAGCAGCCCTGTCCGCGGGGCTGGAAGCGGCCAGGGGAGATATCGGCATCATCATCGACGCCGACCTGCAGGATCCGCCTGAGCTCATCCTGCAGATGCTGGACGGATGGCGTGCAGGCTACGACGTCGTTTACGGTCTCAGGGTCGACCGCTCTTCCGACACAGTCATGAAGCGCTCCACGGCGGGCATGTTCTACAGCCTTTTCAACCGGCTCGCCAACATCGACATGCCGGCCAATGCCGGCGATTTCCGTCTGATCGACCGCTGCGTGATTGACGCCCTGCTGCGCCTTCCCGAGCGCAACAGGTTCATGAAGGGGCTGTTCGCCTGGGTCGGCTTTCCGGCCATGGCGCTGCCTTACGAACGCCCTCCGCGCCTCGCCGGTACGGGCAAGTTCAATTACTGGAAACTCTGGAATTTCGCGCTGGACGGCCTGACCGGCTTCACCACGCTGCCGCTGCGCGTCTGGTTCTATGGCGGAGCGCTGATCTCTGTCGGTGCCTTCGCCTATGCGCTTTATCTGACCCTGCGGGTTATTATCGAGGGCATCGACCTTCCGGGCTATGCCTCGCTCATGGTCGCGATCCTGTTCTTTTCTGGCGTGCAACTGCTGTCGATCGGCATGATCGGGGAATATGTCGCGAGGCTCTTCAACGAAGCAAAGCAGCGGCCGGTGTTCATCGTTCAGGATGTGATCGAAGGCAGCTCCGCCCCCCAACCCGCCAAACAATCCGCCAAAAAACCGGACGACGCCGCCAATGGTGCCTGAGGCCCGTCACGGCAAGCTGAAATCCGAGACCGCGGCGGCCGGCAAGTTTGCGGTGATCGGCGTACTGGCGACCCTCACCCATGCCTCGGTAGCCGGCAGCCTGCTGCAATCGGGATTGCTATCGCCCTATCCGGCCAACATCTGCGGCTTTCTGGTGGCCTTCTGCGTTTCCTTCACCGGCCATTATTTCTGGAGTTTCTCGCATTTGCGCCGGAAGGGGACCGCGATCAGAAGCATGCTCCGCTTCCTGGTGATCGCCGTTTCCGGCTTTCTACTGAACACCACCGTTCTGGCCCTGTGGCTGACCCTGACACCCTGGCCGGATCTCATCGGCCTCCTCTTTTCCATCGCGATTGTGCCTGCCCTCTCCTTTGCCGGTGCCCGGCTCTGGGCGTTCTCGCACCATCCAGCCGGAACCTGACCCCCGATGCGCCTGATCGACACTACACCCGCACGGGCCGCCGTCTATTACGCTGCAGGTCTCTGCCTGCTCTATGCCCTGGTACCGGCCCTGACCTTTCCCAATCCGCCACTAGATGTGGTGGAGGGTTTTGCCTGGGGACGGGAGCTTCAGCTCGGCTACACCAAACACCCGCCGATGCAGGCCTGGCTTCTGGAGCTGACCTATCGCCTGACCGGTGGCACAAGCGGCGGCTATTGGCTGAGTGCGGCGTCTGTCGCCCTTGGCTATCTGTTCATCTGGCGGCTCGGCCGCCGTCTTGGCCTTTCCGACCAGCAGGCCTTCTGGTCTCTCGTTCTGACCAGCGTCACCTTCTACTTCACGCTGCCCCTGCCCGAATTCAACCCGAACATCCTGCAGATCCCGATCTGGGCCGGCATGATGCTGCTGTTTCACCGGGCATTGGAGAAAGGCCGGCTGCTCGACTGGGTCCTGCTCGGCGCACTTGCCGCGTTCGGTCTCTATACGAAATATTTCGTGCTTCTTCTGATTGGCGCCATTGGACTCTACGCCCTGGTGTTCGCCGACGCCCGGCGGCACATCCTGCGCGCCGGCCCCTGGGTGGCGATTGCCGTCTGTCTCGTTCTCATGCTGCCGCACGCCGCCTGGCTTCTGGATACGGATTTCCTGACGCTGCGCTACGCGGCAAGCCGCAGCAAGCCGGCAACCGGTTTCATCGACCACCTGTTCAATCCGCTGAACTTCCTGGCCGCCCAGATCGGCAATCACGCCGGCCTGTTCCTGGTCATCCTGGCCGGTCTTGGCTGGCGTGGCCTGAAACGGATTCGACAGCGCAGACGCGAAACAATCACGACCCTGCCTGTACCTTCGGACCGCTTTCTGCTCTGGTTTGCCATCCTGCCGCTAGCCGTCGTTCTTCTGGCTTCGGCCATCACCGGCAACGAGTTCGAACACATGTGGGGCACACCCATGTTCGTGCTGTCCGGCATCCTGGCGGTGCGGCTTCTGGCGTTGCCGGATTTGTGGCCCTTTCCTGCCCGCGCGCTCGCAGCGGCCATCGCAATCCAGGCGATTTTTCTCGGTGTCCTCTTCGGGCAGGCGGTTCTGGAGCCCTATTGGAAACACAAACAGACCCGGCTCCACTATCCCGGCAAGACAATCGCGGAAGAGTTGGCCCGTGTCTGGAAAGACCGCATGGGCACCGATCTTGCCTATGTGGCCGGCGACATGTGGTCGGCCGCCAATGTCACCATTCAGGCGCCCGTCCGTCCCTCCATGTTCTATCTTCATGACCTGACCCTCAGCCCCTGGATCGACCCCAAGGACGTTCAGGAAAAGGGCCTGATGATCGTCTGGCGCGGAGACCGGGAAACGCCGCTTGAGGAAATCCGGCGCTACTATCCCGACGCCGTCCGTGAGGGGGCGCAGACCTTCGCTTACCAGACCTACGGCAGCATCCCAGATGTGACCGTCAACTGGCTCATCGTCCCGCCCGGCAAGGTGAATTTCGAACCGGGGCAATAATCGCGCAACGCCCACACAAGCTGTCTGGAAACCGGACGAAAACCCCACTACCTTGGCGCCATGATCAGTATGGCGGAAATTGACAACGTCGAGGACTGGTTGATCGACCAGTCTCTTGGCTCGCCCGATCTCGGGTCCATGTTCGGCGAGATGTGTGAACGCCTGCGCACCTGCAAGGTGCCGGTCGATCGCGCGATGATCGGCTGGTCGACCCTGCACCCGTTGATCGAGGCAGAGACCGCCATTTGGGAAAACGGCTCCGAAATCTACCGCGAACAGATTGCCCACGACGCCGAGGAATCCAACGAGTGGCTGCAAAGCCCTGTCCGTGCTGTGCTCGTGAATCAGGAGCCGGTCCTGCGGCGACGGCTCGCGAATGCCAATTCTGCGCCCGAATTCCCGCTGCTCGTTCGCCTGAAGGAAAGCGGGTACACCGACTACATCGTGATCACCACGGAATTCGACCTGCCGACCATCAAGGACCCGATCTCCGCTTCCGGCATCGTGATCAGCTGGGCAACGCGGGAAACGGAGGGCTTTTCGGACGAGGCGCTGACCGCGATCCGCTACATTCAAAAACGCTTTGCCCTGGCCGCCCGCGCCACGATCCAGGGCCAGATCAACCAGACAATCGCCGAGACCTATCTGGGCAAGATCGCAGGCAACAAGGTGCTGAACGGTCAGATCCGCCATGGCGACGGCCAGACCGTCGATGCCGTGATCTATTTCAGCGACATGCGCGATTCGACCGCCATTGCCGAACTGCTCGGCCCCGATGCCTACCTGTCGTTCCTGAACACCTATTTCGACGCGACAGCGGGCGCGATTCTGGCCAGTGGCGGCGAAGTGCTCGACTTCATCGGCGACGCCGTTCTGGGCGTTTTTCCCATCGGCTCGCAAAGTCTGGACAAGGCCGTGGTGCAGGCGCTTTCGGCTGCCGATGAAAGCCGGCACCGTCTGAAGGCAATCAATGCCGACCCGGGGCTGCCGCATCTTCTGAAGGCGGGCATTGCCCTGTCCGTCGGGTCTGTCATGTTCGGCAACATCGGCGTGCCGCACCGGCTCACCTTTTCGGTGATCGGCCAGACAGTGCACGCTGCTGCCCGTATCGAAAGCCTCACCAAGACCGTTGGAGCCGACGTGCTGATGACCGAAGACGTCGCCCGCTTCGCCAGTGAAAGATCGAAGCCGGCCGGGTCGTTTGACCTCAACGGCTTCACCGATCCCCAACCCCTGTTTATCCTGGAACCGCTTTCCTGAGACGTTTCCCGCCTTCGGACAATTCCCCATTCCCTCGACAAGCAAAGACCGACATGACCGATTTACGTCCCGACGCCCCTTCCCACCTGCCCTTCAGAGACCAGGCTGCCACCGGTCCAGACGACGGCGCTCCGGTCGTGCTTCTGCATGGGTTCGGCGGCGACCGGCAGACGTGGCTCAACATCCAGACGGCGCTGGCCTCGAAGAAACGCTCCATAGCCTTCGACCTGCCGGGTCACGGCGAGGCTCTGGACTGGCCACGGATCGGCAACGCAGGCGTTTCCGCAAAGGCCGTTGGCCAGTCGCTCAAGGCGCTAGGCCTGACGAAGGTCCACCTCGTTGGTCATTCCATGGGCGGCGCGGTCGCCGCGCTGATTGCCCTGCGCAATCCTGAACTGGTCGCCAGTCTCACCTTGCTGGCACCAGGCGGTTTCGGCCAGGAGATCAACCACCGCCTGCTACGCCGCTACGCGGCCGCAACCGATGCCGACACCATGGAAACCCTGCTCGAACAATTCTTCGGGTGGGAGTTCAAGCTGCCGAAATTCCTCGCTAGAACGGCTGCCGAAAGCCGCGCACGACCGGGAGCGGCGGTAACGCTGGAGGCAATTGCGGACGAGATCATCGACGGCAGCGTGCAAAGGACCCTGCCGCGCGACGAGCTCGCAGCCCTGCCCATGCCGATCAAGGTTCTCTGGGGCACGCAGGACCGCGTCCTGCCAACGCGCCAGGCCCACAAGCTGCCGGGCGTCGTTGCCACGCATATCTTCGAGCGAACCGGCCACATGCTGCATCTGGAACTGCCCAAGGAAGTAACCCGGCTCATCCTCCAGAACGCAGGGTGCTGAGCCGGGCCATCGTCCAGCCTCCAGAAATTTTCGCCATGATATGGCCCCCGGGCGCGGTTTGGGATAGGTAGCAGGCCGAAACCCGGGCAGCCAGTCGCCGGGGCCAGTTTGAACCGAGCCGGAGCGCGCATGTCAGCCGAATTGTCCTCAGCCAACGATGTCATCGTCACGGCGGTGTCGGGCTATGAGCCGAAACACATGGCTGCCTGGTACAATTCCCTAAAGGCAACGGGATATCGCGGCCGGACGGTCGCCGTGGCTTATGACGTCAGCGAAGCCCTCGTGGAGTACATGAAGCACATGGGCTCGCTCGTCATCACGTTCAATCATGACGCCGGCAAGAAGCGCTATTCCTACTCGCAGCTTCAGGAAGAGATCGCCGACCATTCCGATGGCGGCAAACTTTATACCGACAGGCGCTGGACCTGGAACAAGCGCTTCCTGCGCTTCAAGGACAAGATCTACGATCGGCGCTTCTTTCACGCCAGCCACCTTGTGAAACAGCGTCTCGATGCAATTGGCGAGCCCGTGCGCTTCGTCGCCTTCTCGGATGCCCGGGACGTGGTCTTCCAGTCAGATCCATTTGCCTGGATGGAAGATAATCTTGCTCCCGCCAAGGATCTGCTGATCGGCGAGGAAAGCATCACCCATGAAGATCCCTGGAACCGTCGGAACGTTCTGAAAACCTATGGTCGCCATGCCTATGATCGTGTGGCCAAGGTTCCCGTATGCTGCGCGGGCTATTTCGCGGGCCGCTATGAGGCCATGATGGATTTCATGCTGGCGGTCTACTATTTCGACCAGACAAAACGCAGTGGCGATCAGGCCGCCTTCAACCAGCTTCTGACCTTTTGCGGCTGGAAGGAAAAGGCAGAGAAGGTGAACTGGCAGGTTCCCTGGCTGCTGCATGCGGTCAGTGCGAACGTCGGCCCGAATGCGCCGGGTTTCTGCATGCCGAGGGAAACCGCACCGGTGTTCGAGGACGGCTTGGTCAAGACCTTCGACAAGCAGCCCTACGCGATCGTCCACCAGTACGACCGCAACGAGGACATGACCGCCTATTTCCTGGAGAAATTCGGCAAGGTCGAATAATCGGCGCTATCGGCCGCGGGCAGTGAGACCACCTGGATCCCAGGCCCGCCGCCTCCGTCAATCCTTTCAGACCGGGGAGCTCAGGCCTCCGGCAGCAGATCGTCGCGCCATTGCTCGCCGACGACCCGGCGGGCCATCATGTGCGAACGCGGCGAATTGATGCTGTCGACAGCAATCAGCCGGCCGTCCTGCAGATAGGCAACATAGAACTTGTTGTTCTCAGTCGACCCCACGACGCGGATATCGTCATAGCCTTCCGACAGACCCGCGATCTGCAGCTTGATGTCATACTGATCGGACCAGAACCACGGCAGCGGATCGTAATCGACCTCGTGCCCCAGAAGGGCCTGGGCAACCGCCTTGGCCTGGTCAATCGCATTGTGCACGCTTTCCATGCGAACCGAGCGCTGGTAGCGATTGGAGTAAAAGCGCGTGCAGTCGCCTGCGGCAAAGATGTCCGGATCGCTGGTCTGGCCGCAGCCATCCACCAGAATCCCGTTGTCGACCTCCAGGCCGGCTTCGGCGGCAAGGTGATCATTGGGCTCGGCGCCAACGGCAACCAGCACCAGCCCGGCCGGAACCGTCTCTCCCGTCGACAACCGCACACCGGTGACGCTGTCACCGCCCTCGATTGCCTCAATGCCCGTGTTGAGAAGCAGGTTGATCCCATGCCCCTTGTGCAGGCCGGAGAAATAGTCGGAGACGGCCTGGCTTACCACACGCTTCATCGGACGGTCCTGCGCCTCGATGACCGTGACCGACTTGCCGAGGGTCTTGGCGACGGCGGCAACTTCCAGACCGATATAGCCTGCACCGATGATGGCAACCCGGCTGTTCGTCTGCAGGATCTCCCGAATCTTGTCGACATCGGCAATCGAACGCAGGGTGACCACGCCCTTCTTGTCGGCACCGTCCAGTTTCAGCATACGGGCGTTGGTACCGGTCGTCAGAACCAGCTTGCCATAGGACAGCGTGTCACCGTTCGCCAGGGTCAGCCGCTTGGCACCCCGGTCGATGGCAACGACTCTCGTGTTGGGAATATGGTCGATGTTGTTGGTCGTGAAGAAAGCCGGCGGGCGCAACCACAGGCCTTCGGCGCCGATCTCCCCGGCGAGAAATTTCTTGGAAAGGGGCGGACGTTGATACGGAGGATGCGGTTCGTCGCCGATCAGGCGCAACGGCCCCTCGAATCCACCCTGCCGCAGGGACTGAGCGACCTGGGCTCCGGCTTGTCCTGCTCCGATGATGACGATGTCTTCCTGCATTCCGCTTCGCCCTCTTTGCGCTTGGCCGGTCCGGCGGAGTGCATGCCGGCCGATTGTTTGTGTGCATGGCTAGCACGAAGAAACGCGGGCCGCCAGAATGGCGAAACGCCGCGTCGGGTTCGACACGGCGTTTTTGTGATTTTCTGCGCTTGAGGCGAAGCAGTTCGGGCTCAGGCGCTGCGCACGCCTTGCAGGAATTCGGCAACTTCCTGCCGGATCAAGGCCCCCTGCTCGCCGAGCGATTCCGCAAGCTGTTCCACCTCGGAACCATTGCAACGCGCAATCTCGGCCGCTGAGCCGACAGCCTCCATGCTCGAAACCCCCTGTTCGGAGCGGGCGGAGGCACTGGACACATTCTGCGAGATCGCCTGAACGGCTTCGTCCTGCTGCTGCACTGCGGCCGAAACGGCCGAAGCCAGGCCTTCCATGTCGGAGATGATCCGGTTGACGTCCTCGATAGCCTGAACCGCCTGACCGGAAGATCCCTGGATGGCCTCAATCTGGATGGCGATATCCTCGGTGGCTTTCGAGGTCTGGTCAGCAAGCTGTTTCACTTCGGCGGCAACCACCGCAAAGCCCTTGCCGGCCTCGCCCGCGCGGGCGGCCTCGATGGTCGCGTTCAGTGCCAGCAGGTTGGTTTGATCGGCAATATCGCGGATCAGCCCCATGACCTCGCCGATCCGGTCGGCCGCGCTGGACAATTGCTGCATGGTGGCCACGGTGGAAGACGCACTCTGCACCGCCTGCTGCGCCACTTCGGTGGATTTGTTGGCCTGCCCCGCAATCTCGGCGATGGACGCGGCAAGCTCTTCTGCCGAATGCGCGGCGGAGGTGACGTTTTCCGCAGCCGTGCGCACGGCCTCGGCCGCCTCTCCGGACTGGGTGGCAACATCGTCGGCCGACTGTTCCATAGACTGGGAGGTCTGGCGCAACTCATCGTTGGCCCGGTCGAGACTGTTCAGCGCGGAAGACACTGTGCCATCGAACCGGCCGATTAGCGCATCGAGACGGGCAACGCGCTCTTCGCGCCGGCGGTTTTCCTGATCCTGAGCCGATGCAAGCTCTGCCCGCTCCACAGCATTGTCGCGGAAGACCTGAACGGTCCGGCTCATGGAGGCCAGCTCGGTGTTGCCGTGATCGTCCGGCAGGTCGAGGTCGGTCTGGCCACTGGCAAGCGCCTCCATGGCCGACTGCAGCCGCGCCAGCGGACGCGCCACCGATTGACCGATCACAAGAGCGATGGCCGGAAGCAGCACAAGCAGGACCAGGATAGTCCCGCCGATTGCGTAGGTTGCGATAGCCCGGGCTGTCTCAAGCTGCTCGGCGGCCTCTGCCTGGATCCTCTTTGCGGCAGCGCTCAGGGCGTCAACATGCGGCGGAACAAGTTCAAACAGGCTTCCCAAAAGCTCCGAATGTTCGCTCCGCTCCTTCTTGGTGGCGGTGTAGTCGTCAAAAGTCGTCTTGTATTTGGCCATGTTTTCGGCCAGCTCTGCCTTGACGGCGTTGGACATGTACACTTTCTGCAAGAACTCTTCGAAGGCGGTGTACTCGCTTTGAAACGCCTCCTGCGCAGCCTCTGTGTTGGCGAGCGTGAACTCCCTTTCGGCCAGTTGTACGGCCAGAATAGCGCGGGCCAGCTTCTCGAAATCCGGCCCACCGCCGAACTTCATCTCTTCCGACAGGCGATGCTTGAACGCCCCGGCGTAGTCGTTGAGCGCCGCCAGATAGCCCTGCGTCGCGTCATATCCGATCTTCTGCTGTGCCGCGTCGAGCATTTCGAAAGCACCTCGGGTGCCTTCCAGCGTATCCCTGACATCGGCAATCTCTGCGGCATAGGCGGCAGCTGCGGGATTGGTCGAGACCGTCTCCAGAACCGCGCCAGCTTCGTCGAGCTTGACGTTGAAGCTCTGGAACGTCTCGACGGACGGTTTGCTGAGGTAACGCTCTTCAATCGCACGCAGTGTCGCGGCGCCTTCCGACAAAGTACCGACCTGCTCAGCCAGTTCCGAACTGCTGCTCATGCGGGCGAAGGCTGAATTCAACTCCCCCTGACTCCAGAAGAAGACGCCGCCGATGGCCAACAGACCGACAATGGTGAAAAGACTCAGGGCCAGGATTCGGGCCTTGACGGACAGGTTTGAGAATAATTGAAAAGACGATTGAGATCTGACGTCCACCAGCGTATGTCCTCTGGACCAACGGATGGGCCATCGCCATCGATGTTTGCATCCACATGTTGATCGATCTGAAAGTGTCCACGCACTTTGTCTACGCTTGTTTTCCCGTAGGGTGAGCAAACACTTATGTTTGCGCGTAAGTTACGATTATAAGTGCCAATTTACGGTTAACATGCCCGTAAACACTGCCGA
The DNA here is from genome assembly GCF_008107695.1 of Stappia sp. BW2. Taxonomy (GTDB): domain Bacteria; phylum Pseudomonadota; class Alphaproteobacteria; order Rhizobiales; family Stappiaceae; genus Roseibium. The sequence continues at coordinate 44,264 of NZ_VIRG01000058.1, forward strand.
ACCGACGTTAACCTAGGTGTGGACCCTTAACTCTCGTCATCTTCGACATCGTCACTGAGGCTGCAATTGAATCTCCTCGCCAGAGCCGCACCGGCCATTTTTGTTCTTCTGTGGTCCACGGGCTTCGTCGGGTCGAAACTCGGCGCACCCTACATTGAACCCATGGTGTTTTTGACCGTACGCTTCGCTGCGGTGCTGCCGGTGCTTGTCCTGCTGGCAATCGTCCTGTCGAAGTCCTGGCCGAAAACGCCCGCCACAATTCTCCACTGCATCTTCACCGGCATGCTGGTTCACGGAATATATCTTGCCGGCGTGTTCTGGGCGATAAAGCAAGGCATGCCGGCTGGTGCATCTTCGATCATCGTCGGTCTTCAGCCCGTGACGACCGCCCTGATTGCGGTCGCGATGGTTGGAGAAAGCATTTCCCGCAGGCATTGGCTCGCGATGGCTATCGGCGCTATCGGCCTTGCATTCGTTCTTGGCCCGAAACTCGACCTGGCCGGATCGGGCATCACGCCTGTAACGATTTTCGTCGTTCTGCTTTCCGTGGTGGCCATCAGTCTGGGTACCGTCTACCAGAAGCGCTTCGTGCAGCAGACAGACCTCATGTCGGCAACCGTCTGGCAATACGTCGGCGCTCTTCTGGTCACGATCCCCCTCAGCCTTACGGAAAGCTGGCAGATCACCTGGTCGGGTGAACTGATTTTCGCAATGACCTGGCTTGTGCTCGTCCTGTCCGTCGGCGCGATACTGCTGCTGATGCTGCTGATCCGCGAAGGCGCTGTCTCCCAGGTCGCCAGCCTGTTCTATCTGGTGCCCGTGGCAACAGCGGTGGAAAGCTATTTTCTCTTTGAAGAATCTCTTTCACCCATGCAGATCGCCGGCATGGTTCTGGTGATCAGCGCGGTTTTGACCATCCGCAAGCGGCCTGCAAAAAGTTAGAGCCGGCTTACTGCAAATCCGCGGTCAGGCTTCGGTTTCCAGCGCCAGTGCAAGCTGCTCCTGACGGCGGCGCCAGAAGCGCCGCTGGCGGGCAATCGCGGCATTGAGCTCGCCCCCCAGAATGAACACCAGCGAGCAGATATAGAGAAAAATCAGCGCGGTCATGATCCCCGCCAGACCGCCGTAGGTGGAAACGTAATTGGCAAAGCTGGCGAGATAGGCACCGAAGGCGCTGCCTGCGATGATCCACATGAACAAAGTGGCGAACACTCCCGGCCAAAGATCGCGGAAGGTGCGATGCCCCGCCGGCAACAGCCAGTGGGTGATGAAAAGGCCGATGATGAGCAGCGATCCCGCCAGTGTGTATCGGGCGACGTTGATGGACAGCAGGAAGGTCTCGATCTGCGGCACCACAACCTTCAGTCCCTCGATGGCGAGCGGCGCCAGAATCACCAGAAACGTGTAGGAAAGCAGAATAGCGGCCCCCAGCAGCACAAGTCCGATCGACTGCAACCGCAACAGCACGAAGGAGCGGTGTTCGTGCTGCCGGTAGGCCCGGTTGAGCGCCGTGCGCAGCGCCTCCACCCCGTTGGAGGAAAACCACAGGGCGGCAACGGCACCGAACGTCACGAGGTCGCCGCGGCGAATGGTCAGGACGTTCTGGATTTCCTGCACGACCGGTGAGGCAACACTTTTCGGCCAGGCGTCGAACAACAGTTCCGACACCGTATCGGCAGCACCGTTCATTCCCAGAAAGGCCGCCAGAGAGGCGATGAAGATCAAGAGCGGAAAGATGGCCATCAACCCCGACAGCGCCACATGACTGGCCATTGCAAAGCCGTCGTCACGGGCGAAGTGACCTATGGCGTCCTTCAGCACGGCATAGATCAAGAAAACTGTCTGTCTTGCGCTCATGGTTCATGATGTGGCCCGCGCCGGCGCAATTCGTCAAGTCTGGGTGGCGAAAACCGCATCCTCCAAAAGGTCTATAAATTCAGGCTCGACAAATGAGGGTGTGCAACGCAACATAGCTTCAACAAGAAGCGCTGCTGCGCAACAAATGAAAACGGAGACCGCCATGCCAACCGCAGCCATGCCAGCCGCAGACACACCCGCAAGCCTGAGCGAGCGTACGGAAGCCGCTGTCGCTACGCTTGACCATCTGCTCAATCTTGCAGCGCAGCGGGTGCGCGCCCGCGTGAGCAAGGACGGCCGCATCTCCTCCCGGCGGATGGAAGAAGAACAACGGGCAACGCACGGCCTGGCCTGGTTCGCAACCTATGTGGAATCCCTGCGCCAACTGGATGCCTATGCGAAACGGCTGAGTTCCGAGGGCCGCTACGGCACTCTTGAAGACCACATCGTCCAGCTGGGTTTTGCGGAATTCCTGGCTCAGATCTTCGGTGGCATTCCCATGAACCAGGGCGAAATCGTGCGCCTGCCGGATCTGGGCGTTTCGAGCGAAGAAGCGCTGGATTTCCAGACAGCGGAGATCCTGTCCCTGATCGAAAGCGGAAGCCGGCCGGAGATCCGCAGCGAAATCACGCGCCTGATCCGCGACCAGGCCGGTCATTCCACCTTCGGCGACCCCGGTCTCGACGAGACCATGGAGCAGATCCGCAACGAAATGCGGCGCTTCGCGGAGGACAACGTCGTCCCCAACGCCCATGATTGGCACCTGAAGAACGACTACATCCCGCTAGAGATCATCGAGCAGATGTCCGAACTCGGCGTGTTCGGTCTCACCATTCCCGAAGAATACGGCGGGCTCGGGCTTGGCAAGGAGGCGATGTGCGTCGTCTCCGAAGAACTTTCCCGCGCCTACATCGGTGTCGGGTCACTCGGCACACGGTCGGAAATCGCGGCGGAACTTATCCTGTGCGGAGGCACCGAAGAGCAGAAACAGCATTGGCTGCCGAAAATCGCCTCCGGCGAGATCCTGCCGACAGCCGTCTTCACCGAACCCAACACCGGCTCCGACCTGGCCTCCCTGAAGACCCGCGCCGTGAAGGATGGAGACGTCTGGAAGGTATCGGGCAACAAGACCTGGATCACCCATCCGGTCCGCGCCGATATCATGACCCTGCTGGCGCGCACGAACCCGGAAGAGCCCGGATACAAGGGCCTGTCGATGTTCATCGCGGAAAAGCCGCGCGGCACTGACGAGGAGCCTTTCCCCGCGGAAGGCATGAGTGGCGGCGAGATCGAGGTGCTCGGCTACCGGGGCATGAAGGAATACGAAATTGCTTTCGACGGCTTTGAGGTGAAGGGCGAAAACCTGCTTGGGCAGGTCGAGGGCGAAGGCTTCAAACAGCTTATGCAGACCTTCGAGGGCGCCCGCATCCAGACTGCCGCCCGGGCGTTGGGCGTCGCCCAGTGTGCTCTGGACCTCGGGCTGAAATATGCGGAAGAACGTGTGCAGTTCGGCAAGGAACTGGTCAATTTCCCGCGTGTCGCTGACAAACTGGCCATGATGACGGCCGAACTGATGATTGCACGACAGCTCACCTATTTCTCGTCCTGGCAGAAGGATTCCGGCAAGCGCTGCGATCTGGAAGCTGGAATGGCAAAGCTGCTCGGAGCCCGCGTTGCCTGGGCGGCAGCTGACAATGCGCTGCAGATCCATGGCGGCAACGGCTTTGCGCTGGAATATGCGATTTCCCGTGTCCTGTGCGATGCCCGCATCCTGAACATTTTCGAGGGCGCTGCGGAAATTCAGGCGCAGGTCATAGCCCGCCGCTTGCTGGAGACGCGCGGCAACGCCTGATATTCAGCGCGCCGCACGCTCGCCTGCAGGCGTTTCAGCCTGCGCATCGCGATCCCTGTCTGATCCCTTGTCCGGGGCACTGCCCCGGACCTGAGGACCGAGTAAGCCTTGCACACGGCCGATGACCGCCAGGACAATCACCACCATGAGTGTTGCAAGGCCTGCCAGGCCGATCTGACCGACACCACAGGCCGTACCGATCGCGCCGGCAAGCCACATGGATGCACCGGTGGTGACATTCTTCACTGAACCGTTGCGGGAAAAGATCAGACCGGCAGAGAGAAAGGCGACGCCAGCGGTAACCGCTTCGACCAGACGGAGCGGATCCACGTTGACGTTGCTCGCCCCGGAGAAGGGAAGATCGGCAAGTTCCTGACTGATCAGGAGAAACAGGCACGAAGCAAACGCGATCAGCATGTGGGTCCTGAGCCCGGCATCCTTGCCGCGCTCTTCGCGCTCGAACCCGATGACACCGCCCAGAACAATGGCCGCAATCATTCGCAGAACAAGCACGTCCAGAGGCACCGCTCCGAACCCGAGGTCCATCTCAGCGACAAGCCGGTCTACCATGGTCGTTCCTTGTTGCGGGTCAGTCAGCATGAGAGAGCAACGCCGCAACAAGGTGTTCGTTCCGGAAAGCTACCGGCTTTGACAGCCCCTATTCGACGGTAACAGTGATCTTTTCGGACATCACCGGCGGGTTGTGCGGAATGTGCGACCAGTCGCCCAGAACAAGTTGCAACGTGTGCGTGCCTGCCGGAAGCTCGATGGTGGTTTCCGTCTGCCCGCCGCCAAAATGCCTGTGGTTGTCATCGGCCGGAATAGGTTCGTTGAGCTCCTCACCCTCAAGGCTGTCATCGATGATCAGATGATGATGACCGGTGTTTTCCTTTTCCGTACCAGCCGGTGCGACACCCATGCCGGCAAGGCCGAACTTGATGTTGACCGGATTTTTGACGGTATCGCCGTCTTTCATATTGATGAAATAGAGCTTCACGCCGTCCGGCGCCGGGGTTTCCCCAGCCTGGGCAGCAACACTGGCGAGGCCGAACACGGCGGCAGCTGCAAACCCGATTGCAAGTTTCTTCATGGTTTTTTCCTTTCAAGAACGGATTGCGTGATTGGTCCGTATGACCTTTTTCAAATAGGGCGTAACAGCAGTCACCGTAAGCCCCGTTCCGCCTTTCCCGCGCAGGTCGTCTTATCACGCGTCCAAATTGTCACAGGCATTCGCAGGAACGCTTCCGGCAGTTCGGCGTTTTCAGATAACGAACCCAAAACTGCAGGAGTGCGACATGAAGGATTCGATCCGACTGAAACATGATGGCTGGGTGGTCGTCGCCGACGGCTCCAAGGCACTTTTCCTGACCAATGCTGGCACGGCGCAGCATCCCAACCTTACGGTGTTCCGGAAGGAAACGCAGGACAACCCGCCCAATCGCGAACAGACGTCAGACCGCCCCGGGCGCATGAGCGACGGCCCCCAGGGGCATCGCAGCGCCGTACAGGAAGCTGACTGGCACGCACTTGCGGAAGACGATTTTGCCACCGACCTTGCCGACCTGCTTTACAAGCGCGCGCACAAGGGCAAATTCGACGAGATCGTTCTGGTTGCCGCACCTTCGGTTCTCGGGCAGGTTCGCAAACACCTTCACAAGGAAGTCAGCGACCGCATCGTTGCGGAAATCGACAAGGATCTGACCAACCATCCCGTCGATCGCATCGAAAAGCTTGTTTTTGGCGGATAGCCCCAAACCCGGCTGACTACGGACACGCCGCCCGGCAAACTCAGGCCGGGCGGCAAACGGTCGGCCGCAGCGACATCGCTGCCGAACAGATCGCACCCACCCGAACAGGAAAGACGATGACCGCTGATCCGGACACGGACCGGCCCCTGACATCGATTATCGACCGGGTCGCAGAAATCACGAGAGAGGGCCCAGTCTCGCTGGATCGCGTCGTCGGCGCATTCCAGCATGCCGGATTCGCGGCGATGCTGCTCGTGCCCGCGGCAGCAGTCGTGACCCCGCTGAGCGGCATTCCCCTGTTCTCAAGTCTGTGCGGAGTGACCATCTGCCTGATCGCGGCGCAGTGGCTGCTGAAACGTGACCGGATCTGGCTACCGGCCTGGCTGGGCCGGCAGAGCCTTGAGGGCGACAAGGTTCGGCTGGCAATGCTCAAGCTGCGGCCTGCCGCCCGATGGCTGGACGACCACTCCAGAAAGCGGGCCCGGTTTCTTTTCCGGCAACCGTTGCGGGCCCTGTTACCGATCGCCTGCCTCATGTTTGGCGCCCTGATGCCTCTTCTGGAGCTTGTGCCGTTTTCATCATCGCTTCTTGGCGCGGCGGTCTGCCTGATTGCTGTCTCGCTCCTGACGCGGGACGGGCTGTTCGCCCTGATTGCGCTTCTGCCCGTCGCGGCCGTCGCCTGGGCGTTGACTGTCTTGCTGTAACGGCTTCCGCCTACGGATCAACCCAGTGCCTGCAGGGCGATTGCACCGCCATAGATGCCGAGCAGGCTGACACTTTCAAACCCGATCCCGCCTGGGCCGGACTTCTGGCGCACGAGCAACCCCAGAAGAAGGATCGCGGTCATCACCAGCCCGATTGCCAGCCAGAAATAGTCCTGCGAGGAGACGGCCTGATACAGCGAGCCGTCGCGATACGCGATATCCGAGAGGGTGAGAAACAGCGTATCGAAGGTGTTGCCGCCCACAATGCCGCCAATGGCGAGCTGCAAGGCACCCCGATGCACGGCTGCGAGCGTCGTCACAAGTTCAGGCAGCGACGTGACGACGGCGGTCATCAAGGCTCCGACCAGAGACGCATTGAGGTTGAAACGATCCGTCAGCTCACCGGCCACCTCGGCCAGCACCCAACCCATGGAAGCAAGAACAAGCATCAACCCCGAAAAACCGGCAATCAGCCACATGTTGCCGTGCAGATCCTGTTCTGCCTCATCCGGGCTGTCCGGGTGCGTCTCGGACGTATGCACCGCCTGCCACATGGGCTGTTGGTGCACGCACCGTTGCGCCATCAGACCGCCAAAGTAGACAATGACCAACGCATAGGAAGCCGGGTGAACGCCGAGGAACGTTATTTCCGGAGTGGTGTAGGCAACCAACGGTATTGCCAGCAACAACACCAGAAGAGCGCATTGAAAAAGATTGGAAACATCCGCGGCAACATGCTCCAGGTTCGCGCGCCGGTAGACGATATCGGCGATAGCCAGAAAGGCTGTCTGTGCAGCAATTCCGCCCACACCATTCGAAAAAGCCAAAGACGCACGGCCGTCCAGAGCCGACGTCACTGACACAACGGTGCCGGCAAGAGAAGTCGCGGCTCCCAGCAGAACACCACCGACAAGCGCCTCGCCCAGGCCGGTCCGGTCGGCGATGCGGTCGGCCTGCCCCGTAAGGCGAATGCCGCTCACCAGAATGACGCCTCCCGCGCCCGCGAAAATCGCTAGCAAGACCCACAACGGCAGACTGTCGAAACTCATATGAACGGTGTCTCCCTTGAGATGCACGGACGTCTGGGTGGTCAACTTGAGGTGTGGCCCCTGAGGCAAACGGTTGCCGCGATCTGAAGTTCCCTCAGGGAACGATCTGGCGCCTTGTGCGTTTACGAAGCAATGCAGGCTGCAATGCAGGCTGCCAGATGGCAATATCGCGAGGTAGTGACGATGATCTATCACGGCTTTAATGACGATGCGGACAGGCACCTTGCCATACTGCGTGAACGGATCAGAGACAGGGAGGCTTCCAGTTGGAAACAACTGGCACTTGGCTTCGGTTTCACCGGCGTCATTTTTTCGCTGCTCGCTCTGATTTTCCTGATGTCCTACTGACCGGATAGCGAGCGCGACCTGCAGCTCTTGGACTTGAAAATCCGAGGTGAGCGCATCGCGCAGGCTGCAGTACACACGCGGCGCCAGGTGCTTTCGCAAGGCCGAAGCACCGGGAAAGCCTTCCAGTAGAGCGCTGAGCCGAAGACGCCTTCGGCGATTGCCAACCCCTTGAACCAATTGAGGAAGATATGTCTTATAATGATCGTGCAGAAGCACAGGACGAAAAGGTCGTACTGAAAGAGAACGAGGCCAAGCAGGGCCTTGAACTTGGCGAGATGCGCTATGTCCTGGCCATCGGAACGGCAGGTGCTGTGGCCGCGTTGGCGGTTGCTGGGTACGTTTTTCTGTAAGGCACCATTTGTGGAACCTTCATGCCCGCATCAGTGGGGCAAGTGAGAAATGACTTCGCGGGCCCCTTCGGCCAGCGGACATCCACAATACGAACGCCCCGATTGCCTGTTACACCAGGAGTATCCATCATGACCAACACGACCAATGAAGTTATTGCCCATATTCTGAAGGACGACTCGCGCAGCAAGAACGAGCGGGTCGAAGAACTTCTGAAAATGCGTGAAGATGCCCGGGCCCTTCAGCGAGCTGCAACGGAAAGCCCGATGGGCGGCGATACGCCCGACACCTCCGGCCTTCGAGAAATCGACCGTGCACTGGAACGCCTTGGTCAGGACGACCCGGCAGAGGCGGAGGAAAACAGCGCCGCAACGCTCTAAATCACATGTCCTTGAGCACACCTGCATCTCCGGCGCAGGTGTGCTCAAAGTTGAATAGCACGGGCACCAAGCCTATCTTTACCAAAGGGACAACCATCACAGGCGGCACGATGAGCACCACCTTTGAAGACCTTGGCTTCGACCCCGAGATCCTCGGACCGGAAGAAGAGCAGAAGAAAACGATCCGGCAGAAGCTGATGTCGACAGCCCGAAAGGCTGCGCGTCAGGTGCCCTTCATGGAAGATGTGGTGGCCGGATATTTCTGCGCACTCGATCACACGACGCCCAGCAAGGTGCGCGCGACGCTGTTGGCGTCACTGGCGTACTTTGTGCTGCCTCTGGATACGATCCCCGATTTTCTGATCGGCATCGGCTTTGGCGATGATGCCACCGTGCTTCTGGCCGCAATTGCGATGATCCGCAGCCACATCCGGCCGGAACACTATGAAGCGGCGAAGGAAGCTTTGAGAGACGGCGAAATCTGACTGCGCTCTTGATGCGGAGGCGCTTGGCCTGATCGCTCCATGCCCGGTCAGGCTCCCTTGGGCCTGTCCCTTTGCTCCACCCCCTTGCCTCCAAACCAGCAGCCGGACGTCCTTCCGGCAATCAACCAGTAAATGCCACCGGCGATGAAGCCGGCTGCAAGCGCAACGGCGCTGCCGGGCCTGAAGGCAGTGTCCGGGGTCTCGGCACCAAGTGTCCAGACAGCAAACGCGATCAGGCCGGCTGCGCCAACATGAAACAGGAAACTGCGCAGCCTTGCCGCCTCCGCCACAGCAATTGCCACGGCGGCTGGTGCCAAGGCCGTGGCACCGACAACGCTTGCGCCGACGAGACCGCTGCCGACCATGGTCGCAAACGCGATTGGATCGGTTTCAGGATGCCCGGCCCGGAAAAAGCCCCAGGCCAGGAACAAGCCGCAAGACAGAACCGCGAAGATAAAACCGAACGCGATTCTGAGAAGCTGCAACATGAATTTCCCGCCGTCCAAATCGGTATCCTTCCTTGATATGGGCAAGCTGACTGCTTACTTGACCATCTGCCGGTGCGATTGCAACCTTTGCAAACCGGCAGGCACCTGACTGGCCCTGAACCGGCTGGCCAGCGCTTGAGGCCCTGAAAATGTGACCGCCTGTCGAAAACGGTGTTTTCGCTTGACTTTTTGCCGGTTTCGCAGGACTTTGAGAGATGGTGTTAGGCCATAACCATATCAGCACCTTGGTACCAGCGTTCCGAGGTTTTTTGTGTATGGATCGTAGCCAAGACCTAACGCCAAGTAGAAACGAAAGAGGAGTTTGCGACCATTCGCCGTCCGTTCCGCGCCCCGCCTCCTACGAAGGAAGGCCCGCGCACAAACCATGAAATTCGCGTTCGCGAAGTCCAGTTGATCGATCATGAAGGCGCCAACCGTGGCGTCATCCCGACAGAAGAGGCGATGGGCATCGCCATGGATGCCGGGTTGGATCTAGTTGAAATCCAGCCGAATGCGAATCCGCCTGTCTGCAAGATCCTGGACTATGGCCGGTACAAGTACCAGGCTCAGAAGAAAGCAGCAGAAGCCCGCAAGAAACAGAAGACCGTCGAGATCAAAGAGATCAAGATGCGTCCGAACATCGACACTCACGACTACGAAGTGAAGATGAAGAGCATGTTGCGGTTCTTTGACGAAGGCGACAAGGTGAAGGTCACACTCCGTTTCCGGGGCCGCGAAATGGCCCACCAGGATCTGGGCATGAACCTGCTCAACAAGGTCCGTGAGGAAACCAACGAAATCGCCAAGGTCGAATCCTCGCCGAAGCTGGAAGGCCGCCAGATGGTGATGGTGTTGGCGCCGATCAAGTAAGCTTCAGCGCACTAGCGCATTCGAATGTCTGAAAACCCCGCTTCGGCGGGGTTTTCTCGTTTTCAGGCGGAAAACTCACCCTTTTGAAAAATGCTCTTCCGGCATGTCACATCGACTGCAGCTGTCTTGTCATTCCCCGCGAGCCGCAAGCGTGTGCAGGAGAAGATGATGAGGAACGAAGGGAATGCCTTGACCGGACTTCGAAAGCCAAACCCGGCGAACGATCGTGAAAAGATAGACATCGCCGTCGTTTTTCACAGTGGCTATGGGCACACGGAACGTCAGGCAGCGGCAGTCAGGAATGGTATCGAGGATATCGACGGACTGCCGGGATTCGGTGACTGAGGAAGATGGCGGCATCGTCCAGACCACCGCGCTGCAGATCCGGGACGGCAAGAGGCCGAGAGCAGACCCATTTTTTGACCTGAGCAGCACAGGTCGTAACACGTCTTGCAGCTTTATCCGATCAGCAGGTTCACATCCACGACTGGCATCCCAGCGTTATGCGCTGCCTCAAGTCCCTGGTGGCTGTCTTCGAACACAAGGCACTGCTTGGCCGCAACACCAAGCCGGGAAGCAGCCTCAAGGAAGAGATCGGGCGCCGGTTTGGCGTGGGCAACATCATCGATAGTGACCACCGTTTCGAACAACGGCAGCAGCCCCGTCTCCTTCAGCGACGCCAGCACCACCTCCCTCGGCCCGCCCGAGGCGACCGCCATCGGCATTTTGCCGTGAAACCTCCGCGCGATAGAGCTTATGACTTCGATCTCGCTGACGTCGCCAATCCGGGCCAGCACCGCCGAGCGCATTTCGCGAACCGCCAGATCGCGATCCACCGAAACCCCATGCTCGGCGTCATAGTCATCCAGAAGCACATGTTCCGACATGCCGGCGCGGGCATGGTACCAGTCCGGCTCCATATGATGACCGGCAGCCTTGAAAGCATCCTGCCAGGCGCCGGCATAAAGGGCCGGCGTTTGCACCAGCGTTCCGTCGCAATCGAAAATCAGGGCCTGCGCCTGTTGAAGACGCGTCTCCAGCTCGTTCATGTCAGTCAGCTTTCAGTGTGGCTTGTACGCAATTCGATATTGCCAAGGATAGTTGACGGGTCGGAGCGAAGCCGCCCGTCAATGCCGGCAACGAGGCCTCGCGAGAACACCCGGTCATTCATCGAAGCCCAGTGTTGACTGCCGTTTTATCAGTTCAACCGGATAATGTTTCGTGTCCGGCGGCCTGACGCCGTCGACAATCCAGGCCAACATCGCTTCGGCAGCATTGCGGCCGAACAACGCGGTGTCGCACCGGACTGAGCTCAGCCTGGGATAGGCCAGCGAACATTCCTCGATATCGTCAAAGCCGATGATCCTGAATTCCTGGCCGACCTTGACGCCAAGTTCGGCAAAACCGCTGAGCATGCCGAGGGCAACCAGATCGCTGAAACAGATCGCGGCTTCCAGACCCTCATGTTCTTCCAGGATCTTCAACGCGATTTCCCGGCCGGACTGTCTGGACGGCCGTCCGTGAAAGATGGTCGGCGCAAGTCCGTTCGCCTGCATCACGCTTCGATAGCCGGACATGCGTTCCAGCGTGATCGGCCGGTCCGCAAGACCGCCGGCAAAGGCGATCCTACGACATCCCGTATCGATGAGGTGCTGCGTGGCAGCCTCGCCTCCAAAGGCATAGTCATGCGAGGCGAAGGGAAACAAATCCGTGCGGTCGTCCAGCTGGCGCAGCACCTGCATGGTCGGGATGCCGGCCCGCTCGATCCGCTCGAACGGGCTTTCGTCACCGCCATAGGTCGGCGAGATGACGAAGGCCGATACGCCATGCTCGATCATGCTGTCGATCACCTGCGCCTGGATTTCCGGATCCTCGTCCGTGTTGGCGATGACGGTGGAGTAGCCCTTGCTGGCGAAAGTCATCTGCGCACTGGCGGCAAATTCGGTGAAGAACGGGTTGCGCAGGTCGTTGATGATCAGGCCGATGAGACCGGAGGCTGCCCCGCGCAGGCCCGCTGCGGAGCGGTTATAGACGTACCCCAGCTCATCGATGGCCCTGGTTACCTGGTCCCGCGTCGACTGTTTCACCAGCGACGAATTCTGAAGCACCAGCGAAACGGTTGATTTCGAAACCCCCGCCTGTCTCGCAACATCCAGAATTGTCGGTCGCTTTTTCATGAAAGGTCTATCCGATCCCGTGCAGTTTCAGAAGCAGCCCCATGCGCTCCTCGGCGATCTCCGGCTTTGACAACAATCGAGCCTCATCTGCAAGCCGGAAGACTTCCGCATAGTGAGCAATTTCACGCGAGGACTGGAAACCGGCCGGCATGATGAAGTGGCTCTGGGCATCGTTCAACCAGGCAAGGAAGGCGATTCCGGCCTTGTAGAACCGGGTCGGCGCCTTGAAGATTTCCCGGCTCAGCGGAACGGTGGGTGCAAAGAGGGCGTGATAGGTTTCAAGATCACCTTCCGCCAACGCCTCCAGGGCCTGGCTCGCCACCGGCGCAATCGCCGCGAAGGCACCGAGCAGCGCATGCGAATAGTGTTTGCCGTCACCTGCGATCAGATCCGCATAGTTGAAGTCGTCACCGGTATAAAGCCGCACACCGTCCGGCAGACGCGCCCGGACGGCTTCTTCGTGCGCCTGATCGAGCAGCGAGATCTTGATGCCGTCGACCTTGGCCGCATGGTTTTCGATGATGGCAAGAACAGCGTCGGACGCAGCAGCAACATCCGTCGACCCCCAATAGCCGGTGAGCGCGGGATCGAACATATCGCCGAGCCAGTGCAGGATAATCGGCTCCCGCGCCTGCGTGATCAGCCGGCCATAAACGTCGGCATAATCGTCCGGCCCCGCGCCGATGGCGGGAAGCGCCCGCGAGGCCATCAGGATCGCCTCCCCGCCTGCCGCCTCGATCGCCTCAAGCTGAACGGAATAGGCCGCGACGATGTCGTCGTTGGTCCTGAGCTTTTCAAGCGGCACCTGATCCGTGCCAGCACCGCACGCAACGCGCGGCTTCAGCGGATGCGCCTTGGCCTCTTTCATGGTGCGTTCGATCAGTTCCTTCGCCGTTGCCCAGTCAACGCCCATGCCGCGCTGTGCCGTGTCCATGGCCTCGGCCAGTCCGAGGCCCTGGTCCCACAGCCAGTGCCGGAATTTCAGCGTGTTTTCCCAATCGACCGCCGGAGACCCGACCCAGGGATCGCGCTCGCGCAGAGGATCGGACACCACATGCGCCGCGGCAAAAGCGGTTCGGGTCAGCGGCACGCGCGGTGCGCGCGGGGTCAGGGCGTCGCCGGTGAGGCTGTAAGGTTCCAGCTGGTTTTCGTAAGTGGGCAGGGTCAGCATGATACGCTCCGGAAAACTTGGCGGCCGGTCAGGCCGGAACGGGAATGTCGAGGACGAGAATGCCGTCGATCCCGCCGATGGCATTGGCGACCAGCCTGGCGCCAAGCGCCTTGTGGTCCGGATGGGTCTGGTAGGCTTCCAGCGCATCCCAGCTTTCGAAATCGACGGTGAAACCGTGCATATAGCCGCGTTCGATCTGTTCCGGGCTCTCGCTGCGGCCCGAAACGATCTCGCCGATGCCGGACACCTGGTCGCGAATGCTTCTGAGCTCCTGAAACAGGCTTTCGATCAGCTCTTCGGTAACGTCCGGCTGAAACTTGATGAGAACGATATGACGGATCATGACAGCGCCCCGTGGTCTTCGCGGATCATGTCGGAGGCTTTCTCACCGATCATGATGGCCGCGGCATTGGTATTGGAAGAAATGACCCTCGGCATGATCGAGGCATCGACCACACGTAGCCCCTCGATGCCGTTGAACCTCAGGCGTGGATCGACCACCGCCTTGTCGTCGGACCCCATGCGGCAGGTGCCTGCCGGATGGTGGGAGGTCTTTGAGTGTTCGCAGATGAAGCGGAAGTAGTCTTCGTCCGTCTTCACTTCCGGTCCCGGCAGGTGCTCGGCCTTGATGAAAGGCTTCAGCGGGGCCTGCGCCAGAATTTCCTGCGTCAGTTTCAGGCCCCGGATCGACATGTCCCGGTCCTGGCTGTCCTGCAGGTAATTCGGGTCGATCAGTGGTGCATCGGCTGGATTGGAGCTCTTCAGGCGCACGCTGCCGCGCGAGCGCGGGCGCAGATAACAGGAATTGAGGGTCACGCCGCCATCGGGCATGGCGGCAACACCGGATTCAATCCCCGTACCGAGACCGAGATGAAACTGCAGGTCCGGCGAGCGCGCGTCCGGGTTCGCGTACCAGAACCCGCCCGTCTCGAAGAGGCTGGAGGACACCGGCCCGCGCCGGGTGAGCAGATACTGCAGGCCCGCCAGCACCGACAGATGCGGCTTGGCATAGCGGTCGTAGGTGTGTGGACCACTGACCTCGCAAATGCAGTAAAGGTCCAGATGGTCCTGCATATTGGACCCGACCTCCGGCTGATCATAGATGATATCGATACCGAGCTTCCTGAGGTCGTCCGCCGGACCGATGCCGGAAAGCTGCAGCAGCCTGGGCGAGCCGATGGAGCCGGAAGACAGAATGACTTCCGTCCCGGCCGTCAGGCGGGTCCTGTCGATCAGCTCGACACCTGTCGCCCTGCCCGTCTCAACCACAATGCGGCGCACCTGCGCACCGGTCTTGATGTGGAGATTGGGCCTGCCCTTGTTGGGTGCAAGATACGCCATGGCGGCGGAAGACCTGCGGGCATTGCGCTGTGTCAGCTGGTAGTAGGCAACGCCGTCCTGCTTTTCCCCGGTCACATCCTCGTTCTTCGGAATGCCGAGCGCGGCAGCAGCTTCGAAATAGGCTTCGCAGATCGGCAGCGGGGCACAGGGCCTCGACACTCCGAGCGGGCCGCCCTTGCCATGGTAGCGGTTGTCGTAGGTGTCGTTGTCCTCGGCCTTGCGGTAATAGGGCAGAACGTCTTCATAAGCCCAGCCCTCGCAGCCCATCTGACGCCACTCGTCGTAATCAAGTGCGTTGCCGCGAGTGTAGATCTGCGCGTTGATGGCCGAACCGCCGCCGATCACCTTGGCCTGGGTATAGCGGAACACCCGGCCCTGCATGTGCTTCTGCGGCACCGTGTGCCAGCCCCAGGACCCGATGCCCTTGGTCATTTTCGCAAAGCCGGCAGGCAGGTGATAAAACGGATGCCAGTCGCGTCCGCCCGCCTCCAGCAGCAGCACGGAAACGTCCGGGTTCTCGGTCAAACGTGCGGCAACAACCGAGCCGGCGCTGCCACCACCGATGATGATGAAGTCGTAGCCTGTTTCCATCTGCAATCTCTCAGAACAACTCGCTCTAAAGCCGGGGGATCGACAGACCGCCGTCCACCGCGAAGGTCGAGCCGGTTGCAAAGGCCATGTGGCCTTCGACAATCGGCACAATGATTGAGCCGACATCGGCGGGCTGCCCCCAACGGGCAGCAGGCACCAGACCATCTTCGATCCGGGCCGTGTATGTGTCTTTCAAACCGGCCGTCATGCCGGTTTCGATAATGCCTGGCCGGAGTTCGAAAACCCCGATGCCATGCGGTGCAAGCCGGACAGCGAAAAGCTCTGCCATCATGGCGGCGCCTGCTTTCGACAGGCAGTATTCCGCCCGTTCGATCGACACCATCTCCGCGCTGACGGAAGTGATGAAACTCATCGAGCGATAGCTGTCGGACGGCTGCTTCAGCATGCGTCTCGCCACTTCCTGCGCCAGGAAGAACGCTCCGCGCAGATTGACGCCCATGACGAAGTCGAAACTGTCGGGCGCAAGATCCAGCATGTCGCCCCGGATCCTGGCCGGAACCCCCGCGTTGGAGACAAAAGCCGTCACCGGTCCGAGATCCGCTTCCACCCGGTCGAGCAGGACCGTGCAATGGTCAATGTCCAGAAGATCGTGCCGGAAATAGGTGCCTTTGCCGCCGAGGCTGTTCAGGGCGTGAACCACCTCCGAAGCCTCCGCCGCTTCCTGCGCGGCAATGGCCACTCTGTAGCCCGCGTCCGCGAGCGCCCGTGAAATGCCGAGACCGATGCCGCGCTGACCGCCGGTCACAAGTGCGATCCTCGTCATGCCGCCAGATCCTTCTTGATGGTTTCGGCGGCGCGCAGCGCCAGGGCCGCGACAGTGAGGGCCGGATTGACAGCGGCCGAGGTCGGCAGCGCACCGGCATCCGTCACGAAAAGGTTCGGATGGTCCCAGGACCGGCACTCCGGATTGAGCACGGAGGTCTCGGGATCATCGCCCATGCGCACAGTGCCGCACTGATGCGACGGTACCCTGCCGTCGAACAATCGCGACAGCACCATCGGAAAACCAGCCTCTCGCAGAGTTTTGCGAGTCTTTTGGACCAGCTTCCTGTGCGCCGTCATGTTGGACCGCCGCCAGATCAGCTGGATCTTGCCGTTCTTGAGGACAACCCGGCTTTCCGGATCGGGCAGATCTTCTGAAATCAGATAGAGATCGAGGGCGTGGCCGGAGATCCAGCGGGCGGCGACTTTCGGCAGCCGTGGCACCTGAATCTTCAGGATGTCCGGGGTCACCCGGCCCAGAAGCTGGACGTTGCCCAGAGGCATGCCGTCCTCGCCATCATCAAGATACCAGTCATTCAGGCCGAAGGTCTTCTGATAGACGGAGGTGTTGCGGAAGCGCGGATCGATGGCAATCATCGCCGTCGCGTTGTGGTTCATGAAACAGCGGCCGACATTATCCGACAGATTGGCAACACCGGACCGCAACAAGAGCGCTGCGGACTGGACCGCGCCCGCGCACAGGGCGACGACACCCGGTGTCAGGCAGTGATCTTCGCCGTCCTTGCGGTAGTGAACTTCCTCGATCTTGCCGAACATGGCTCCTGTCTTAAGCGCGGTGACGTCCGCGCCGGTGACAAGGGTCACGTTGTCATGGGCAAGAGCGGCCTCCAGTGCGCAGGTTTCCGCATCCATCTTGCCGCATCGAAGATCAGGATACCCGTCCCAGCCGGTCTGCCCGGCATCGAGCCATCGGTCGATATCGACCCCCAGCGGCAGACTGAACGGCCGGACACCAGCCTGTTCCAGCCGCCGTCTGGCAATGCGGATCGCGTCTTCGTCCGGGACCGGTGGAAACGGATAAGGCTTGCCGTGCGGCGGTTCTGTCGGGTCGGAGGCCGTATCGCCCCGGACCTGGAACAACTGCTCCGCAGCATCGTACCAGGGCGACAGTTCGTCATAGGAAAGCGGCCATGCCGGTGAGAGGCCGTCATAATGCTCCAGCACCCCGAAGTCCTCTTCCCGGTAGCGGATCAGCACCGCACCGTAGAGCTTCGAGTTGCCGCCGACATTGTAATAGTTGCCGGGCTCGAACGGATTGCCTCGCCCGTCGAGCCAGGTTTCCGGTGCCCGGAAAGCGCTGTTGGTATAGATGCGCCAGGGGTCCCGGGCCGGTGCATCGTCCGGTATCCGGTAGCCCCGCTCCAGGATCGTGATCCTGGCTCCGGTCGGAGCAAGACCGGCAGCAAGGGATGCACCGCCCATGCCGCTGCCGATAATCACGATGTCGGGCACAGTGGTCATGGGTCAGGCGATCCGGTTTTCGGTCTTCGGGTCGAAGGCGACCGCCTTTTCCATGTTGAAGGCAAACGGGAACACGTCCCCTGCCTTCACCGCAACATCAGCCCGGAAACGGCCGGTCACATCCTTGCCGCCGATCTGGCTGACGACGAATGTGTCGGAGCCGGCCGGCTCGGTGACTTCCACCGGCGCTTCAACGAGGTGAACTGCCCTGGAATTGCGATCCGCACCATCCCTGTCCGTGATGGCTTCCGGTCGGATGCCGAGAATGATGTCCCGGCCGATGCTGGAAGACAGGGCGTCGGAGGCGAACGGAATGGCGGCCTTTTTGCCGTCGGCCAGCGTAACTTCCGCGGCCGGCTTGCTGTCCGCAGAGACGACCTTGGCCGGGAACAGGTTCATGGAAGGCGATCCCATGAAGCCGGCCACGAACATGTTGGCCGGATTGTCGTAGATCTCCTTTGGCGTACCAAGCTGCTGGACATAGCCACCGAACATGACCGCGATCCGGGTCGACAGCGTCAGTGCCTCGATCTGGTCATGGGTCACATAGACGATTGTGGTGCCAAGCTTCTGGTGCAGCTTCTTGATTTCCGTGCGCATGTCGACACGCAGCTTCGCATCCAGGTTCGACAGCGGTTCATCGAACAGGAACACATCCGGCTCGCGCACCAGCGCCCGGCCCATGGCGACACGCTGCCGCTGACCACCGGAAAGCTGGCCTGGCTTGCGGTCGAGCAGATGGCTGATCTGCAGGAGATCGGCCACCTGTCCGATGCGCTTTTCGCGTTCCGGCTTGGCGATGCCGTGCATTTCCATACCGAAGGAAATGTTCCCGGAAACGGTCATGTTGGGGTAAAGCGCGTAGGACTGGAACACCATGGCGATGTTGCGGTCCGCCGGCTTGACGCCGTTCATGCTCTTGCCCTTGATCGCGATCTCGCCGGAGGTGATGTCCTCCAGGCCCGCGATCATGTTGAGCAGGGTGGACTTGCCGCAGCCGGAAGGGCCGACGAGCACGAGAAACTCGCCCTCTTCGATGGAGATGTCGGTTTCATGCAGGACCCGCAAGGATCCATAGGACTTGGTCGCCTGCTTGATGTCGAGAAAGCCCATTGTCTTATCCTTTTACCGAGCCTGCCATCAGACCGCGCACGAAGTAGCGGCCTGCGACGATGTAGACGAGAAGGGTTGGAAGCGCGGCCATGATCGCACCGGCGAAATGCACGTTGTATTCCTTCACCCCGGTGGAGGATTGCACCAGGTTGTTGAGGGCAACGGTCATCGGCTGGCTGTCGAAATCGGAGAAGGACGCGCCGAACAGGAAGTCGTTCCAGATGTTGGTGAACTGCCAGATGACGCAGACCACGGCAATCGGCCCGGACGACGGCAACAGGATGCGCCAGAAGATCCGGAAGAACCCGGCCCCGTCGATCTGCGCCGCTCGCACAAGCTCCGTCGGGAAGGCCGCGTAGTAGTTGCGGAAATAAAGCGTCGAAAAGCCGATCCCGTAGACGAAGTGCACGAAGATCAGACCCGGCACCGTGCCGGCGAGCCCCATCAGCCCCAGCATCCGGGCCATCGGGATCAGAACCATCTGGAACGGAATGAAACAGCCGAACAGCAGAAGGCCGAACAGGATGGTCGCCCCGCGGAAGGTCCATTTGGTCAGCACGTAGCCGTTCAGCGCGCCAACCAGCGTCGACAGGGCCACCGCCGGAACCACCATGATGATGGAATTGAGGAAGTAGGGCTTCAGACCCGTCGCCTCGACGCCGACCTGTGCGGTCGACCAGGCGCTTTCCCACGGAGCGATGGTCCATTGCTTTGGCAGGGACATCATACCGCCCGACGTGATCTCGGACAGCGGCTTCAGCGAGTTGACCACCATCACGTAAAGCGGCAGCAGGTAGTAGATGCAGAACAGTGCGAGCAGCAGATACAGGATCACGCGGGCCGGACGCAGGGAGGAAGACCTGGACATCGTCGACATCACTTTTTCTCCCTGAGCTCGGACCAGAGGTACGGCACGATGATCGCGGCAATCGTCATCAGCATGATCACGGCGGAGGCCGCACCGATGCCCATCTGGTTTCGGGTGAAGGTGTAGGAATACATGAAGGTTGCCGGCACTTCGGTTGCGGTTCCCGGCCCGCCGCCCGTCAGGGCGATGACCAGGTCATAGGACTTGATCGCCATATGGGCGAGCACCACGAAGGCCGACATGAAGGCAGGCCGCAGCTGCGGGATCACGATCCGGCGGTAAAGCGCGAAGGTGGACGCCCCGTCGATCTGGGCGGCTTTCATCATCTCGCTGTCGATGCCGCGCAGGCCCGCCAGGAACATCGCCATGACGAAGCCGGACGTCTGCCAGACCGCAGCGATCACGATGGTGTAGATCGCAAAGTTCCGGTCCTTGATCCAGTTGAAGGTGAAGGTTTCCCAGCCCCAGCCGCGCACCACGGCTTCGATGCCGATGCCCGGGTCAAGGAACCATTTCCAGGCGATCCCGGTCACGATGAAGCTGAGCGCCATCGGATAGAGATAGATCGTGCGGATGAAGCCTTCTGCGCGGATCTTCTGGTCCAGCAATATCGCCAGCAGCAGCCCAAGGACGCAGCAGATGGTGATGTAGAGAACGCCGAACACCACCAGATTCGAAACGGCCGTATCCCAGGCACGGATCCTGAAGAGGTTTTCGTAGTTGTGCCAGCCGACCCATCCGAAGGAGGGCAGAATGCGGCTGTCCGTGAACGACAGGTACAGCGTGAAGGCGATGAAGCCGTAGACGAAGATTGCCACGATGGCGATCGTCGGGCTCAACACGAGTTTGGGCAAAGCATCACGCAGTCTGTCAACAACGGAACCGCGCGGGTTCGCCGTTTCAGAGAGAGACATCTTGAGTTCCCCGACCTGGAGCACTGGTGCCGGCGTTCGAATGAACGCGCCTGGCAGCTCTGAGACTTGGGATCCGGCCGACCCGGGAACGGTTGCTCGCAACCGCGCGTCGGTCCGCCGAACCGGTGGGAGAGCGGTGAAGAATCACCGCTCTCCGCGTGGCCGTTACTTGTTGATCTGTACGGCGGTCACGAGTTCCTCAACAGCGGTTTCGCTGTCGTATTCCCCGTTGAAATGTGCCGTGATCACGTCGTACATGGCATTCTTGATGGCCGCCGGGTTGGCGTGGCCGTGCGCCATGGAGCCATAGAGGTTGCCGCTGTCGGCAGCCTTTTTCAGATCCGCCATCCCCTTCTTGCCGCAAGCATCGAAGGCCTCGTTCGAGACGTCCGTCCGGGCCGGAACGGAGCCCTTCACGACGTTGAACGCGGACTGGAAGCTCGGCGACAGGATCGCCGTTGCAAGTGCAGCCTGCTCCTTGCCGACTTCCGGACCCTGCGCGAACATCGCAAACTGGTCGGCGTTGAAGGTTACCTGGTCCTGGGTGCCCGGGAAGCGGAAGCAGAGGAAATCCTCATCCGGCTTCTTGCCGGCATTCAGGAACTCACCCTTCGCCCAGTCGCCCATCATCTGGAAGGCCGCATCGCCGTTGATGACCATGGCGGTCGCAAGGTTCCAGTCACGGCCGGAGAAGTTGTCATCCACGTAGGAGCGGATCACGGCCATGCGGTCGAAAGATTCCTTCATGGTGTCGGAGCCAAGTGCTTCCTCGTCCAGATCGATGAAGGCCTTCTGGTAGAACTCGGGTCCACCGGTGGCCATGACGACTGCGTCGAAGATGGTCGCATCCTGCCAGGCCTGACCGCCATGAGCGATGGCCGTCTTGCCGGAGGCTTTCACCTTCTCCAGAGCGGCAACGAATTCGTCCCAGGTCTGCGGAGGCTCGATGCCGAGCTCGTCGAGGATGGCCTTGTTGGCCCAGACCCAGTTCGTGGAGTGCACGTTCACCGGTGCGGCGACCCACTTGCCGTCATACTTGGAGAATTTCTGCAGGGCTTCCGGAACCACTTCGTCCCAGCCTTCCATACCGGCCAGGATGTTCAGGTCGGCAAGCGCGCCTTCCTTGGCCCAGTCGGTAATGTCAAAGCCAAGCATCTGCACGGCGGTGGGCGGGTTGCCAGAGGTGACGCGGGCGCGCAGCACGGTCATGGCCTGCGTCCCGCCACCACCTGCGACAGGCATATCCTTCCAGCCGATGCCCTGGCTTTCCAGATCCTGCTTCAGAACGTTGAGGGCGGCAGCTTCACCGCCGGACGTCCACCAGTGCAGAACTTCAACATCGGCGGCGGACGCCATGCTTGTGCTCATTGCAAGGGCGGCAAGGCCCAGCTTCAGCGATTTCAAAGACATTGTATTCCTCCCATAGAGTGCCCTGAGGCGTTTCGAGTGCCGGAGCCCGGCATTCGAGTGTCACGCAACGTTGCTCGCAACGTTGCAAACTGGAGCGCATTCAGCGATTTTCATTGCGCTCGAGAATCGGCAAGTTTCGTTTGTTCTCCAGACCATTAAGGCGCGTGTTTCAGTGCCGTATGGCAGCGTATTTTTCCGTTGTAACTTTTGAAAGCCTCCACTTGGACGTGACTGGCTTTTCACGCCAGAATGCATCGGCTCAAGTGAACGGGCATGACGCGAAAACCCTTTGACCCTGCTGGCGGACGCCACGCGGAAAAACGGCCACGCCCCACCTTGCGCGCAGTGGCGCAGGAGATCGCCTTTGCCGCAACGACGGTTTCCAGCGCTCTTGCAGGCCCCCCCAAGATCGGCAGCGCCTCCAGGAAGGACATCCAGGTCCTCCTGAATCCCGTGGGCGCTTTCTCGATTTCGCACCAGCCTGATCATCATGCCACCCAGGGAGCCCGTGTCTTGCCGATGCGCATGGTCACGGTCTTGGCTTCTAGAAATTCGTCCAGTCCGTATTTGCCAAGCTCCCGTCCCTGACCGCTTTCCTTCATGCCGCCAAAGGGAAGTTCGGCAAAACCGTCCATCCAGGTGTTGGTCCACACCGTGCCCGCATGGGCCCGGCGTGCGAATTCCAGGCAGGTGTGCACGTTCTCGCTCCAGACACCGGCGGACAGGCCGTAATCGGCGTCGTTGACGAGTTCAATCGCCTCATCCAGCGTCTTGAAAGTCAGCACCGACAGCACCGGTCCGAACACTTCGTCACGGGCAATCGGCATGTCGCTTTTCACATCCGCAACGACCGTGGGCTGGTAGAACTGACCGCCCAGACCCGGCACTGACAGAGCCTCACCACCCAGACGGACGGTCGCCCCGGCCTCTGCGGCATCGCGCACATATTTGTCGATCTTGCTCTGGTGGTCGGGCGTGATGATCGCCCCGACCTTGGTCGATGGGTCCAGAGGGTCGCCGAAGGGCACCTTGCGCGACAGCTCAACCGTCGCCTTCACGAATGCCTCGGCAATGTCTTCGTGCACGATGATCCGGGATCCGGAATTGCAGCATTCGCCGGCATTGAAATAGACACCGAAGACGACCGCATCGACGGCGCTTTCAAGATCGGCATCGGGGAAGATGACCTGCGGGTTCTTGCCGCCAAGTTCCAGCGACACCTTCTTCAAGGTTCCGGCGGCCGCCTTGACGATGGCCTTGCCGACACCGGTCGAGCCGGTGAAAGTGACCATGTTGACCCGCTTGTCGGCCGTCATCGCCGTTCCGACCGGATCACCATAACCAAGGACAATGTTGACGACCCCGGCCGGAATACCGGCTTCGATGCAGAGTTCACCTAGAATGACCGTCGTTGCCGGGGTCATTTCGGAGGGTTTGATAACCGCGGCGCAGCCGGCGGCGAGCGCGAAAGGCAGTTTCTGCGACACGATCAGGAACGGGAAGTTCCAGGGCGTGATGATAGACACCACCCCAACCGGCTCCTTGAGCACCAGACCAAGCATATCGCTGCCGAGCGAATTGTAGCTTTCGCCATGCATGGTGCGCGCCAGCGAGGCAGCAAAGCGCCAGATGTCGGACGCACCTTCGATTTCCGCCATGGCCTGGCTGATCGGCTTGCCGGATTCCAGCGTTTCCCAATAAGCGATCCGCTCCCGTTCACGGTCGATCAGGTCAGCGATCTTCAGGAGAAGCGTTGCCCGCTCCTTGCCACTTGTGCGCGACCAGCGCCCCTTGTCGAAGGCAAGCCGCGCCGCGGACACCGCTGCATCAACGTCGCGAGCACCACCCTTCGCAGCCCGCGTGACAACGCTGCCATGGGACGGGGATACGCGGTCAAAGGTGGCCCCGTCAGCGCTCTGGCGCCAGTCGCCATCGATCAGGTGGCGGGCAACGAAGGGCTCGACCGGCAGTTTTGCTTCGCTGATGGAAACGACGTTCAGGTCACTCATGACTTTACTTCCAGGAAATTCGGTTTGCGCTTTTCGCGAAAGGCGGTAACGCCCTCGTTGCGGTCTTCAGTCGGGCTGATCATACCGGAGCCAAGCGCCTCGATCATGGCGCTGCGATCTTCGCCGACGGCTGCGTGGATCATGTATTTGGCCACTTCCACGGCCCGGGACGATTTGCCGGCAAGCTTCTCGGCCATTTCGAAAGCAGCTGATGCCGGGTCGTCGGAAATCTCCGCGGCAAAGCCCGCAGCAAAGGCGCGTTCTGCAGAAATCCGCCGACCAAACAGAGCCATTTCCTTTACCATCGGCTCCCCCAGCAGGCGGATCAGCCGCTGCGTGCCGGACCAGCCCGGCACGATGCCGACAGACGCTTCCGGCAGCGCCAGCGTTGCCCTTGGCGCCATCACGCGAATATCGGCAGTCGCCGCGAATTCCAGTCCGCCGCCAAAGGCGTGGGCGCCAAGCACGGCCACTGTCGGCTTGGAAAGTCGTGCCAGCCGGTCGAAAACCCGGTGGCCTTCGCGCACCCAGTGGCGGGCAAAGTCATAAGGCGAAAGCTCGGACCATTCGAGAATGTCCGCTCCAGCGCAAAAGGCCTTGCTCTCTGCCGCCCTAATTACCACGGCAAGAATGGACGCATCGCGTTCCAGCTCGTCGCAATAAGGCTCGACGGCTTTCAGCATGTCGAGCGTGAACGCGTTCAGCTTGGCTGGATTGTCCAGCTTCAACTCGGCAATCGACCCGTGACGGATGAGATGCAATGCGCTCACAGGCTCAGCTCCATCCCGCTTCTGGACAGAAGAGCTTTCGGCATCTCGACCAGATCGTTGGCAAGCCGGACCCGGCCCCTGGAGGCATCGACAATGTCCCGCGCCGGATCGATGCCCGGCATGACCTCCGTTGCGACCAGTCCTGCGTCCGTCAGATGGATGACACAGCGCTCGGTCACATAGATGACGTCCTGGCCGAGTTCCTTCGCCCTGCGGCCGGAGAACGTGACGTGCTCGACTTCGTCCACCATCTTGGTGAACTTGCCCGGCGTCCGGACCTTCAGCGTGTCTTCCGTCAGCTCCAGATCGGCGCCCGCTTCAAACAAGCCCGAGAACACGATCTTGCGCGCATTCGCGGTGATATCGACAAAGCCGCCGCACCCAGCCGTCAGATACGGCTTCTTGCCGAGCTTGGAGACATTGACGTTGCCGTCCAGATCGATCTCCAGGAAAGACAGGAAGGAAACATCGAAACCACCGCCCTGGAAATAGGTGAATTGCTGAGGCGACGGCATATAGGCATCGGCGTTGGAGGCACAGCCGAAGGCAAACCCCGTCAGCGGCATGCCGCCGGTCGCACCCTGTTCGATGGCCCAGGTGACGGCCTGTTCCTGACCGGCTTCCAGCAGCACCCGCGGCACCATGGCCGAGATGCCAAAACCGAGGTTTGCCGTCTGGCCGGACTTGAGTTCCATTGCCGCCCGGCGCGCGACAACCTTCTCGATGCCATGCTCCGCCAGCGAGAAACTGGACCAGGGCCGCATGATCTCACCGGAGATCGCCGGGTCGTATCCGGTTTCCGTGGTCTGGCGCTGATCGGGATCGACGACGATGAGATCAACCAGGTGACCAGGCACACGGACATCATGCGGACGCAGAGAACCCGAGGCTGTTACGCGCTTGACCTGCGCGATCACCAGACCGCCATGGTTGCGCACCGCGATTGCCTGCTCGAGGCCACCAAGGTAGGCGCCTTCATGTTCATAGGTGAGATTGCCGCGCTCGTCTGCTGTCGTTGCCCGGATGATCGCGACATCCGGCACGATATTGGGAAAATGCAGCCAGGTTTCGCCGCCAAGCTCCAGCCGCGACACGATCGGCCGCTCGGCAGCGACATCATTCATGGCACAGCCCTGGCGGATCGGATCAACGAAGGTGTCGAGACCGACCTTGGTCATGACACCCGGACGCCGGGCAGCAACATCCCGATGCATGTCGAACAGAATGCCGGAGGGCACGTTGTAGGCAGCCACCCGGTTTTCCACCAGCATCTGCCAGATCGCCGGCATCGGCAGGTTGGACGGACCCGAGGGATAGGAGCCTGCGACGATGGTCGACAACAGGCCGTCCTTGGCAAGGTGATCAATCCCCTTGATGCCGTACATGTCGCCGGCAGCAATCGGATGGAGCGTCGTAAGGTTTCGCGGGTGCCCTTCAATGTCGAACCTTGCGCCGATGGCCTCAAGGATCTTGTCCGGGCACCCGAGACCGGAGGAAGAGGAAACGGTGATGACCGCGCCGTCCTGAATGCGGGCGGCGGCATCCGCCATGGAAACGGTCTTGGAGGCCATTGCTCAAAAGCCTCCATAGTTGACGGCAACGACCTTGCCGGACTGAGCAGCTTCGCGCACGGCGAGCGCGACGGCGAGCGACTTGATCCCATCGACGCCATCCGCGGAAGGACGCCCCTTGCCGTTGACCGCATCGGTAAAGAGACCCAGCGCGCGGTGGTAGAGATTGTGCGTGTCGTAGGAGATCGCGTGTTCGCCATCCGCATCGACCAGCCGAACCTCGCCAACAGGCTCCTGGGTCATGACATTGCGAGCAAAGATCGACCCATCCGTGCCGTGAAACTCGATCCCGGTTCCGGCAAATTTGTGCGTGAAGCTTTCATGGGACTGCACCATGGCACCCGAGGGCATCGACCAGACGGACATCACGCTGTCCTCGACCCCGTCTCCCAGGCCTGATGCCGCAGCCTTGGCAACGACCTCCTGCGGGTCTTCGCCCAGGTGGAAACGGATCGTGTCTGCGTCATGCACGGTGATGTCTGGAATGACGCCACCACCGGCAGCCGCGTCGTTGATACGCCAGCCACGCAGCGCGTCCGGCAGATTGACCGCATGGAAGACACGCGCACTCAGCACCTTGCCGATGCGGCCGGACGCGATCAGTTCCCGGATGGCGAGATGGGACCCGGCATTGCGCAGATGGTGGTTGGTGGCAAAGACCACACCCTTGCCAGCTGCGGTGCGCACCATGTCACCGGCCTCGTCCAGGGTCATGGCCAGCGGCTTTTCGCACAGCACATGCTTTCCGGCAGCTATCGCGGCCAGTGCCTGCGCATGATGTTTTTCATTGGTGGTGGAAATATAGACCGCGTCCACGGTGTCATCGGCCAGAAGCGCATCCAGATCCGTGAAGCTCTCGGCAATGCCATGCTCACGGGCATAGGCTTTACCGCGGGTTGCGTCCGAGCTCAGGACGGACTGGATGTCGGCATCCTGCGAACGGATGGCATCGATCATGTAACTCGACGCAATACGGCTCGCACCGATAAGGGCCCAACGCATCCATTCCTCCCGAAAACTTATTATTTTGGAACGTTCCAATTTCTTGATTGGAAGAATTACTGGAACGTTCCAAACGAGTCAAGAGTGGAATACTACGCAGACGTAAATTGCGGAGCGAAGGACGCGATCGGCAGTTGGATGACCCAGGCTTCAACCGAGCGCTCGCGGTGCCCGCAATCCAAACACGCCCCATCATTTCCGTCGGCGGAACAGCAAGCTGATCAGAGAGTAGTCCCCGGATCTGCGCTTCGCTTGTCCGGGGGTGACACAGGTGGTGAGGCGCTCTCAAATACGATGAGCCGGCAAACCTTCCGCGGATGAATATTCAGCGCCTCAGGAGACCGCTTCGATGCTCGGGGTAGCCAACCCGACCTCTTCCACGTCCTTCGGAAACCGCAGCTCGACGGTCGTGCCCTTGCCCGGCTCGGAAAAGATATTTGCCGTGCCGCCGCTTTGCCGAACGAAACCATAGACCACGGCAAGCCCGAGCCCGGCGCCGCCTTCGCTTGTCTTGGTGGTGAAATAGGGTTCGAACGCCTTGTCGACCTCTTCCCGGCTCATGCCGATGCCCGTGTCCCGGACGGAAACCACGACAGCTTCGCCAGTCGAAAAGGTGGAGACCTTGACCTCACCGCCATCCGGCATCGCCGCCGCCGAATTCAGGCAGAGGTTCAGTACGGACTGCTCGAACAGTTCCGGGTCCAGCACCAGCGGCGGCAAGCTCTCGTCCAGCTCCAGTGTCAGGCTGCATTTCTCGCCAATGGCGATTTCCAGAATGTCAGCCATGCCGCGCAGCAAAGACGACATGCCGATGCGGCTGAGATTGGCCGGTTGCTGGCGTCCGATGGTCAACATGCTGCTGGCAAGCGAGCGCCCGCGGTCGGCCGCCTTGCGGATGCGCGCGATGTTTCGGGCCTGACGGTCGTTGAACCCGCCCTCCCGCTCCAGCAGCCCGAGGCTACCGGTAATGATGCCGATGGTGTTGCCAACCTCGTGGCTGAGCTGGTGCGTCAGCCGCATGATACCATCAAGCCTCTGGGCCTTGGCCGCCTCTGCCTCCTGCCGGTCCAGAAGCGTTACATCCCGGGCGAGCAGAACGACACCGTCGTCGCTCTGCCGCGACAGAGAGATTTCCGTAACGGTCCCGTTTTCAGAACGATGGCGCACGGAAAAAGGCGCGCTCAGGGGCCTCCCGTCCGGGGCGCCCGGAAGCAGCTCTGTCCGGACTTCCGGAACAGGCTCCAGAAACTGGACCAGCGGCAGCTTGCGCGCCGCACCCTTGTGGCCCAGCAGCTCGATGACCCTCCGGTTCATGGTAACCGGCTGGCCGGTGGCATCGAAGATGGCAATGCCTTCGTTCATGCTGCGGAAGGTGGACCGGATCGTCCGCGCCGCAGCTTCTGCAGTACGCCGCAACCGGGTGACCCGGTCGACGCTTTCCTTGAAGGCGAGAAAGGCCTGCTGCAGATCCAGGAGTTCCGTTTCATTGCCTTGATAGACCGGCGGCCCGACATCCTTCTGCCCCTTGGCAAGAGCGTTCATGCCGCTGGCCAGGGAGACGATGCCCTTCGACACCCGGATGACCGAGCGGATCGATATCACCGCCATGGTCAGCACCAGCAGCGAAGCCACGGCAACGATCACCAGAAGCTGCTGCAAGGTAGCCGAAGTCGACTGGAAATCCCTGTTGAGCGTTTCCGTCACGATGCCCGACTGGGTCTCGGTGGCAAGGGAGAGTTCGCGCGCAACCGTGTGCAGTCTGGCAATCGCAGCGCGCACGGCGAACATCTCCAGCAGATAGCTGGTCTGTGCCTCGAAAACCCGCTCATAGGGCCTGAGGTCTGCCGGTGGCAACGAGGCCGAAGCCATGCCTGCCACATAGCGCCGCTCCAACTCGCCTAGCTGAAACAGGCTGCCCGCGCTCGAGACCGAATGCACGATGGCGTTCAGCCGCTGGCGAAGTTCCTTCTGGCTCGCCGTGTCTGCAACCGCGATCACGCCCAGCGCGGAGGACACCTCCTCCTTGTAATGTTGCGCGGTTTCGGCCTTGGCAGACAGCGCGAGCGTCTGCGCACGGATCTGGCCGAGCAGTTCGAAGATCCGCGTGTTGGCGGCCCGGTAGGTTTCCTTGCCCGGCGGATAGTCGGGCAGCGAACTCAACAACTGGTCGACCTGCTCCACCAGCAGCCGGCTCTTGCCGGAGACAGTGTATGGCGAGGTCGCATTCATCAGAAAGGGCGCGCTGGAGACAAGGTCCGACACCTGCCGGGAAACGAGCGCGGCATCGGCCAGGCTGGTGAAGGCCTGCAGCCCATAGGCGGCGGTTTCGTCGCGCGCCTTGAGAAGGCCGTAGATCGCGATGGCCGACAGGGTAAAGGCGACGGCACAGATCAGCGCAATGGCGGCAGGCAGCCTGAAGGCGATGGAGGAAAGAACCGACCGGCTGATCATTTAAGATACATGGGCCGGATCCCGATGCAGGATGTAGCCCTTCCCCCGCCGGGTCTTGATGTGTTGTGGCAGATCCGGATTGCGCTCGATCTTGCGGCGAAGGCGCAGGACCAGAACATCGACGTTGCGGTCGATCAGTCGGTCCGTTTCCGCCCCCAGCTGTTCCAGGATCTTCGTCCGGCTCACCGGTTCGTTCGGCGTCGCGGCCAGGATCTCCAGCAGAGAGAACTCCGATGACGTGAGCGTCCGTGTGGGATGAGACGTGCAGACGGCCTTGCGATTGACGAGATCGATCACCCAGTCGCCCAGAAGCAGAGCGGTCGGTTCGTGCTGAACGTTGACCGTCTCCTTGTCGGCACTCCGCAGGGACGGGTGCAATCGCCGGAGCACCGCCTTGATCCGGGCCGTGAGTTCAATCGGCTCGAACGGCTTGACTACATAATCGTCGGCAGCGGTTTCAAGACCCAGCACACGCTCCGCCGCGCTGCCGGCAGCCGTTACCATGACGATGCCGATATCCGTCTGCGATCGCAGCTTCTGGGCAAACACCCGCCCGGACATGCCAGGCAGGTTATGATCGACCAGAACCAGGTGAAAAGCATGCTCCGGCAGGATCCTGGCGGCCTCCTCCGCCGAACGCGCGGCAACCGGCAACCAGCCCTCGGCTTCCAAGAGGTCCGATATCAATTCCGCCATATCCTGATCGTCCTCCACGATCAGGATCTTGATGCCTTCGTTCAGCAAACCTATGTCCTCCCAAGTGGCATCATATGCATAGAGCCGCGTTATGCAAATCCTTGGTTTTTCAATTGCTTGTCACAATTGTAAGGCTTGTAATATTTGTAACTCTTTTCTTTCGCCAGCGAAACAACAGTAACCATTCTCCTGTTGCGAACACTGCCACGTCTGCCATGGTAACAGCTGTCCGGGACCTGGGTTCCGGGCTGGGAGGAAACATGAAATTCATCACGTCACTCGGAGCGGGTGCGGCCGTATGGCTGTCGCTTTCGCTCAACGCCGCTTCGGCGCAGGACCTGAATGTCCTGTGCGCGGTGCAGGTCGAGTGGTGCCAGATGATGGAAGCCGTCTTCGAGGAGAAGACAGGCCTTGATGTTTCCATGGAACGCAGAAGCACCGGCGAGATCCTCGACAGGATCCGGGCCGAACGTGACGCGCCAAAGATCGACGTTTGGTGGGGCGGCACCGGCGACACACATCTGCAAGCTGCAGGCGAAGACCTGCTTGCCCCCTACCAGCCGGCAAACTTCGATGACACGCTGCCCTGGGCGCAGAATTTCTTTCTGATGTCGGGCGGCAAGGCCGCCGGCATTTACGCGGGCGCTCTCGGCTTTGGCTATAACTCGGAAACGCTGGCCCGCCTTGGCCTTGAAGCGCCGTCCTGCTGGAAAGACCTGACAGCCCCGCAGTACAAGGGCCTTGTTCAGATGCCCAACCCGAATTCCTCGGGAACCGCCTATACAATGCTGGCAACGCTCGTCCAGCTTCTGGGTGAAGACGAGGCTTTCGAGTATCTGGCCGCTCTCGCACAGAATATCGACCGTTTCACGGTCTCCGGTGCAGCGCCGGTTCAGGCAGCTGCCCGCGGTGAGACGGGGATTGGCATCTCCTTTATCCATGATGCCGTGACCCAGAAACTCGAAGGCGCCCCCATGGTCATTGTCGCCCCCTGTGAGGGTACCGGCTACGAGATCGGTGCCGTCAGCATCGTCAAGGGTGCCCGCCATCCGGAAGCCGCGCGCCGGTTCGTCGATTTTGCTCTGAGCCCGGAAGGCCAGGAAACCTGCGCTGCCTCGGGTCAAAACCAGATACCCGCCAATGCCAGAGTATCTCTGCCGCCGGCGGCCCCCGATATCTCACTCATTCGCATGGTCGACTATGACTTCGCTACCTTCGGGTCGCCCGACCAGAGACGAAGACTGCTCGACCGTTTCGACAAGGAGGTGCTGCAGACGGCAACCCCTGTAGCCATCCAGTAAAAGACGAGGTCCCGCCCGGCAAGCGCTCGGGAGAGACCTGACATTCGACATTCGAAATTCGACCGGCAACGGACCGTGGAGGCGGCTCCGAACGGGCAAGTTGTGCCTCAAGCCGGTCAACACATCAGCCCCCGGGCTGAAAGAAACGCCTGCCCGTCCGGGCAGGTAAAAGGCTGAAAGCCAAAAGTGGAGGAAACCATGTCTTTGAAAACACTCTCCGTCGCACTGCTTGCAACGGCAGCAACCTATATGGTCACACCGGCCATGGCAGAGGGCGATCTCAACGTCATCTGCTCGGCGGACGTCGTAATCTGCGAACAGCTGCAGGGCGACTTCGAAGCAAAGCACGACATCAAGGTCAACATGGTGCGTCTGTCATCGGGCGAAAGCTATGCGAAGATCCGCGCCGAATCCCGGAATCCGAAAACCGATATCTGGTGGGGTGGCACCGGTGACCCGCATCTTCAGGCAGCTTCTGAAGGCCTGACCCAGGAGTACAAGTCGGCAAAGCTCCCCGAGCTTCATGAATGGGCCCAGAAACAGGCGGAAAGCTCCGGCTTCAAGACCGTCGGCGTTTATGCCGGTGCCCTCGGCTGGGGCTACAACACCGAGATCTTCAAGGACAAGGGCCTTGCTGAACCGACCTGCTGGGCAGACCTCCTGAAACCCGAACTCAAGGCTGAAATTCAGGTCGCCAACCCGAATTCTTCCGGCACCGCCTACACCGCGCTCGCCTCCCTGGTTCAGATCATGGGCGAAGATGAGGCTTTCGACTATCTGAAGGAACTCAACAACAACGTTTCCCAGTACACCAAGTCCGGGTCGGCACCGGTGAAGGCGGCCGCCCGTGGCGAAACCGGCCTCGGTATCGTCTTTATGCATGACGCCATTGCGCAGGCCGCTTCCGGCTTCCCGGTCAAGGCCATCGCGCCTTGCGAAGGCACCGGTTACGAAATCGGCTCCATGTCCATCGTCAAGGGCGCCCGCAACCTGGAAAACGCCAAGGTCTGGTACGACTGGGCCTTGTCTCCGGAAGTCCAGTCCCGCATGAAAGACGCGAAGTCCTTCCAGCTTCCGTCCAACAAGGCAGCCGAAGTTCCGCCGGAAGCGCCGAAGTTCGAGGACATCAAACTGATCGACTACGACTTCGCCACCTACGGCAACCCGGACACCCGCAAGAGCCTCCTGGAGCGTTGGGACCGTGAGATTGGCGCTATCGCCAACTGACCCCAACACCCGAAGAAGCCCGCACTGGCCCTGAAAGCCTGTGCGGGCTTCACCCGGAGGACCGACGGCGCAGCAGAGCGGGCATTCCGCACCATGACATCTGCCGCCACCGGCATCTGACAGATCATGTGCGGCGCCATGGCGCGTCCGCAGTCTCGGCCAGCTTTGCCGGCGCATCGACAAGGATGCGGCGAGGCTTGTCCGTTGTTGAAAACCGAAAATACAGGGGTGGCCATGCTGAGTGGCAACAAACGGCTGAACGCTCTACTCGGGCTGGGGATCGGCGCCTTTCTGATCGTGCCCTGGTACAGGGTGGACCGGGGTTTCTTTTCCTTCGAATGGCCATCGGACTTTCTGGTCTCCTCCGATCTCGCGCCCGGCCTTCTGCAGATCTTTGCCGAAGGTCGTGTCTGGCTTGCGCTCGCGCTGGCGCTGTTTCTGATCGGCGGCAGTGCCCGCTTCATGACAGACGCCAACAAGCGCGGCCGGTTGCTCGTCGTCACCGGCAGCATCGGCATTCTCTTCATGGCGCTTCAGGGGCTTGCCATCAGCTTCACCGGCTGGGCCTGGACATTTCCCGAAACCACCTTCGGAGCCTTGCCGCTCGGTCAGCCTGCCATGGGGGCAGGCGCCATCGTCACCTCTCTGATCTTCGTGCTCTTCATCGCTTTCGGACTTGCCGAACGTGGCTTCATGAAGGGCGATGCCTTTGTCGTCGGATCGATCTCCATCCTGATCTTCCTGGTGACGGTTTTCATCTTCTACCCCATCGGCTCGATGTTCGCCGGCTCGGTGCAGGATTTCGACGGCTCCTTCAAGCCGGACGGGTTCATCCGCAACATGCAGGACCCGGCCATCTGGAGCCTTGATTGCGTCTTTGGCGGCAACCGCTGCGGCGTTGCATGGCGCACGCTGTTCCTGGCCGTATTGTCAGGCCTCGGCTCCACCACGCTCGGTCTTGCCTTTGCGCTGGTCGCCACACGCACCCGTTTCCCGTTCAAGAAGGGCCTGCGGCTCCTCACCGTCCTGCCGATCATCACCCCGCCCTTCGTGATCGGCCTCGCGCTCACGCTGCTTTTCGGCCGCTCCGGCGTCGTCACCCAGGGTCTCGACACGCTGTTCGGCATCGAGCCAAGTCGCTGGCTTTACGGGTTGACCGGTATCTGGATCGCGCAGGTTCTGTCCTTCACGCCAATCTCCTTCCTGGTGCTGATCGGCGTTGTCGAAGGCGTCAGCCCCTCGATGGAAGAAGCCTCGCAAACTCTGCGGGCCGACCGCTGGCGCACCTTCTGGCGGGTTTCGCTGCCCCTGATGAAACCGGGTCTCGCCAACGCCTTCCTGATCGGGTTCATTGAAAGCATGGCCGATTTCGGCAACCCGCTGGTGCTCGGCGGCAGCCACGGCGTGCTCTCGACCGAAATCTTCTTTGCCGTCGTCGGCTCGCAGGTCGATCCGTCCCGCGCCGCCGTGCTGGCGATCATCCTGCTCAGCTTCACGCTGACCGCCTTCCTTGCACAGCGCATGTGGCTGTCGGGCAAGAACTTCGCCACCGTCACCGGCAAGGGCGACAGCGGCGCCCATGCCGGTCTGCCGAAGAGCCTCTCCCTCACCGTCTACGGCATCGTGCTGCCGTGGATGGGGTTCACCATCGTCGTCTACGGCATGATCCTGTTCGGCGGCTTCGTGAAGACCTGGGGTCTCGACAATTCCCTGACGCTGGAACACTACGCCAGGGCCTTCTCGGTCACCTTCCAGGACGGCGCACTTGTCTGGACCGGCGTTGCCTGGAACTCCTTCTGGACGACCATGGAAATCGCGCTCATCTCCGCACCACTGACGGCGGCCGTGGGTCTGCTGACGGCCTATATCATCGTGCGGCAGAAATTCGCCGGCAAGAACGCCTTCGAATTCGCCCTCATGATGAGCTTCGCCATTCCCGGCACCGTCATCGGCATCAGCTACATCATGGCCTTCAACCTGCCGCCCATCGAGATGACCGGCTCGGCCCTGATCCTGGTTGCCTGTTTCGTCTTCCGGAACATGCCGGTTGGCGTGCGCGGCGGCATCGCGGCCATGAGCCAGCTCGACAAGAGCCTGGACGAAGCGTCGCTGACGCTGAGGGCAAACAGCGCCCGTACGCTGCGCAAGGTGATCCTGCCGCTGCTGCGGCCAGCTATCACCGCGGCGCTGGTCTATTCCTTCGTCCGGGCCATCACCTCCATCAGTGCGGTCATCTTCCTTGTCAGCGCGGAATACAACATGGCGACCTCCTACATCGTCGGCCTCGTCGAAAACGGCGAATACGGCATCGCCATCGCCTATTCCTCCATGCTGATCTTCGTGATGATCACGGTTATTGCGGGCTTCCAGTTCCTGGTCGGCGAACGCCGCCTGCGCCGGGAAAACCGCGTCTCCGGCATGGCCAAATCCAGTAAAATTCGTATCGCGCAGGAGAAAACTGCATGACTGACCTCAAACCCGGCTCCGTCGTTTTTGAAAACGTCCGCAAGGACTTCGGCACCTTCACCGCCATTCCGGACCTGTCGATCACCATTGAACCCGGCACGCTGGTAACCCTGCTCGGCCCATCCGGCTGCGGCAAGACCACCACCTTGCGCATGCTGGCAGGCCTTGAACATCCGACCTCGGGCAGGATCCTGATCGGCGGACGGGACGTCACCATGGTTCCCGCGCATGAGCGCGATGTCTCCATGGTGTTCCAGTCCTACGCCTTGTTCCCGCACATGAATGCGCTGGACAATGTGGCCTACGGGCTGGAATCCTCCGGATACAAGAAGCGGGAGGCCCGCGAACGGGCCGAGGAAGGTCTTACCCAGGTAGGCCTTTCCGGCATGGGCCACCGCCTGCCGGCGGAACTGTCCGGCGGCCAGCAGCAGCGTGTCGCGGTTGCCCGTGCGCTGGTGCTGAACCCGCAGGTGCTGCTGCTGGATGAACCCTTGTCCAACCTCGATGCCCGCCTGCGCCGACGCGTGCGCACGGAAATCCGCGAGCTTCAGCAGCGTCTCGGCTTCACTGCCGTTTATGTTACCCACGACCAGGACGAAGCGCTTGCCGTGTCCGACAGGATCGTGGTCATGAAAGACGGCAAGATTGCCCAGGAAGGCGCCCCGCGCGAACTCTACGAAGAGCCCGTATCCGAATTCATTGCCGATTTCATGGGCGAAGCGAATGTCGTTTCCTGCGAGATCGTCGGCCGGGACGGTGACGACGCCCTGATCGATGTCGGCGGCCTGCAGCACCGCCTGCGCGCACGGCAAGCCACCAGCGGCCAGGCCAAACTGGCCGTGCGGCCCGGCTCCGTGATGCTCAATCCGGAAGGAGCGGCAGGTCTCGGCGGTGAAATCCTGACGGCTGCCTATCTCGGCGATCACGTCGAATACGAGATCGAGACCCCGGTCGGAAATTTCTTCGTCATCGATCACTCGGTCGAACGATCCTTCGCGCCCCGCACCGCCGTCTCACTCGGCTTCCGCAACCGGGGCCTCGCCCTGATCGAGGCCTGACGTGACAATGGTTACTGAAGACATGAACCCATCGACTGACGCGCTGACGGCAAGGTTCGCCGCGGCGCGGGACATTGCAGAAGAAGCCGGTTCCCTGGCACTGGATTATTTCCACCGGCGCGAGGATCTGACCATCGAGATCAAGGGCGGCCTGCAGGACGTTGTCTCGATTGCCGACAAGACTGTGGAAACGCTCATTCGAGACAGGCTGCACACGTCCTTTCCGGAAGACGGGATTCTGGGGGAGGAACATGGGGTCGAACAAGGCAGCAGCGGATTCACCTGGGTGGTCGATCCCATCGACGGTACCTCCGCCTTCGTCCACGGCCTGCCCAGCTGGTGCGTCTCCATCGCGCTGCTGCACGGCACGGATCTGGTCATGGGTGTTATCCGTGTGCCCTGCAGCGATGAAAGCTTCGCGGCCGTCAGGGGCGGCGGCGCAACACTGAACGGCGAACCGCTCCGCCTTGACGCATCGAAGACACTGCAGAACAGCTTGACCGGCATTGGCGCCAACAATGCCGTACCGCCGGAAATGATCGGCGCGCTCATCACGGGTCTGATGGCGCGCGGCGGCAATTACATCCGCACCGGTTCGGGCGCCCAGATGCTGGCCCTGGTGGCCGCCGGCAGGCTGGCAGGGTTCTACGAGCCTTCCATGCATGCCTGGGATTGCCTTGCCGGCTATTGCCTGGTTGCCGAAGCCGGTGGCAGCTACCGCCCCTTCCCCGTTGAAGGCGATGCCATTCTGGAAGGCGGCCCGGTCCTCGCAGCCGGTCCCGGCGCTTTTGAGGAGCTTTCTGCTCTGGCAAGCGAAAGCGAGCGCCTGCTGAACACTTGAGACCATGGTTGTCCGATAGGACGCTCCTCAATCGGCAAGCTTGAGATCCTCCCGCCTGTACTGGTCCCGGAACGCCCCCGGCGTCAGGCCGGAAAGGCGGGAGAACAGACGGACGAAGGACGGCGGATCGTTGTAGCCAACAGCAAAGCAGATCTCCGAGACTGCCCAATCCGTTTCAATCAGGAGATCCCTGGCCCGCTCGATGCGCAATTCCTGCAGATAGTGTTTCGGGGCAAGACCCGTTGCCGCCTTGAAGCGCCTTTGAAAAGTCCGCCCCGGCACCCCGCTTTCCCGCACCATATCGGCCACCGACACATCCTCGCCGGACCGAGCTTCCAGAAAATGCTGCACCTTCAGGACGGCCGCATCGCCATGCCGAAGATCGGGCAGGAAGCGCCGGAACCGGCGCTGGTCACGGCGGCGGAAGTCGACAATGAAATGCCGCGCCGTGGCAACGGCCACAGGGTACCCCAGAAAGCGCTCGATCAGCGCCAGCGCTAGATCGACCCAGGCCATCAGGCCGCCGGCCGTAATCAGGTCGGAATATTCGATCAGCAACCTGTCCGTATCGAGCCTCAGGTCCGGATAGGCTGCTGAAAGGCGCTGCTCCAGCCCCCAATGGGTCGTGACCTTGCGCCCTGCCCCCAGCCCCGCGGCCGCAACGAATGTCAGCCCGGTGCAGGCAGAACACACGACGGACCCGTTGCCGTGCATATGCTGCAAAAACCCGGGCAGCGCCGGAACGTCTTCCAGGCGAACCCGTCCGGCCGAAGGCGGCAGGATCACCGCATCGTAGCCTTCCACCACCACGGAGAAATCTGCCAGAACATCCAGCCTCACCTCAGCACCACTAATGCCTGCGGCATGACCAAGAACGTCCTGCAGCCCGTAGACAGCGGATTTGAGGGATCCCGGATAAGCGAGAATGGCTATGGCAAGCGACTGACCCATTTGGCCGATTTAGCACATTCTTTGTCATTTGCGCCAATCGTTCCCGAAGGCACCCGAAGCTAGGTTTCCGTCCGGCAAACAGACATGGAGACCCCAATGCCCGGCACTCTCGAAAAATCCGGCACCCGCCTTGCGCTTGGCGACCTGGCCCTCACGGCCCTGTCGGACGGTTATCTCGACATTCCCGCCGCCTATTTTTCCAACGTAACGCAGGCCGAACAGCAGGCTGTCAGCCCCAGCACACGCTTTGGAGCCAACACCTGGCTGATCGAGACGGGCACGCGCAAGATCCTGATTGATGCCGGATCGGGTGATTGTCTGAAGGAGCGTTTTCCGGCAAGTGGGGCCCTCACCTGGCAGGCTCCGGAAAGGGCCGCAGAGCGCGCAGCGGTGACCGACATCGTCATTACTCACATGCATGCCGACCATATTGGCGGCCTGTCCGTAAACGGCAGCAGTCTCTTTCCGAATGCGGTCATCCATGTTCAGGCGACAGAGTGGGACTTCTGGACCGACGAAGCCCTGCTGACCACTGCGCCGGAAGACAAAAGACCGATGGTTGGCCTCATTCAGGCACTGGCGAAGCCGGTCGGCAATCAGCTGCGCCTTCATCGCGGTGATGCCGATCTCGGCAACGGCATCACCCTGCTTTCAGCGCCGGGTCACACACCGGGTCATCAGGCCGTGCATCTTTCCGCCGGCTCCAGGGAAATGATCCTGCTGGCAGATGTCGTCGTGTCCGATGCGCTGCAATTTGCCAACCCGGAGGTTCGCTATGCGCTCGACAGCGATCCTGCCTTGGCCGTTGAGACACGAAAGACGTTGTTCGACCGACTGTCAGCAGACAGGATCCCCTTTGCGGCAACCCACCTGTCGACGGAGCGGTTCGGATATCTGGAGACACGCGGCAACGGGTTCACTTTTGTGGAGGTTTGAACGCTGGGGACCTTTGCCGACGTTGCCCAACGCCCCAACTCCTACCTCGGCCCGCTCAAAAACAAGTCCCGGCTCAAGGCCGGGACGGCACATTAAGAAGATCAAACGTGCATTTGGATCAGTCGATGCTGACCCAGCCGTCTTTTTCCGCCGATGCGAAGATTGCGTCGAGGATCTTCATGTTCTGAACCGCGTCTTCCGCGCGATAGGGCAGCGGCGCTTCGCCGGTAATCGCCCGGCCGAACACATCCACCAGTTCGCCATACTGGTCGCACGGCGCGATGATATCCGACTGCAGCGAGGCATCGCCGAGCAGGGAGCCGTCATCAAGCCGGATCTGCACTGCCTCGCCTTGGGGTGCGTTGAACGGGATGACGATTTCCAGACGCTTCTTCGTGCCGACCAGTTGAATGCGCTGATAAGGCGTGAGCTGGGTCGAAACAGTGAAGTTGAGATGCCGGTTGTTGCCGAAGTCGAGCAGAGCACTGGTCATCCGGTCCGTACCGAACTCCGGATCCCGGTCGATCAGCGACACCACCCGCTGCGGTTCGGCATCGAAGAAGTAACGCCCGGCCAGCATGGTGTAGCAGCCGATGTCGAGCAGCGCGCCGCCGCCGATGTCGGCCTTGTTGCGGATGTTGCCCGGATCGTCGTTGTAATAGCTGAAGAAGGTGTGGATCGCTTTCAGTTCGCCCAGGTCGCCGGAGCGCACGATCTCGCGCGCCTTGATCCACTGCGGATGGGCCCGCACCATGAAGTTTTCGGCCACCAGCTTGTCTTTTGGCAGTTTCAGAAGCTGCGCTGCTTCTTCGGCATTAAGTGCCACCGGCTTCTCGCACAGCACATGTTTGCCGGCATTCACCGCCTGGATCGTCACGGGCACATGCATGTGGTTGGGCAACGGATTGTAGATCGCATCGATCTCCGGATCTGCGAGCAGTTCCTCATAGGACCCGTAAGCCTTTTCGATGCCAAGTTCCCTGGCAGCTTCCTGCGCCCGGCCGAGATCGCGCGAGGCGATTGCATGGGCAATACCCGTCGCCGATTGCTGAATGCCCGGAATGACCTTTTCGAGACCGATTTTCGCGGTTGAAACGATCCCCCATTTGATAGTCTTTTCCGTCATGCCGGCATCCTTCCCATATTTTTGAGGTACGCACCCCAGATGACATAAAACGATTTAACTCCGCAAGGGCGGAAAGGCAGGATAGAGGCCTGTTCTCGTTGTCAGCGCAGCATTCAGGAAGCAGACCAGGCCCCATTTCTGCGTCACCCCGGACAAGCGTAGCGCAGATCCGGGGCCTACTCGCAGAACCACCTGCTGAAACATGCGTAAGTCCGGTCGACACCTGTGGTATCTGGAGAGATCTACCCGAAGCCAGCAATCGCACCCATGAAGGGCGCAGCTGCCCGCCTCAGAATTTCTCCGGCACGTAGAGGTGTTCCGGCAGCACCTTGCGTTCATAGTCGGAGTTATAGACACGTTCCGGCAACTCGATCGGATCGTGCGGCACTTCTTCGTATGGGATCATCGACAGAAGATGGCTGATGCAGTTGAGGCGGGCCTGTTTCTTGTCGTTGCCTTCCACGATGAACCACGGGGCTTCGGGAATATTTGTCCGCTCGAAGGTCTCTTCCTTGGCCTTGGTATAGTCTTCCCAGCGCACCCGGGATTCCAGATCCATCGGCGACAGTTTCCATTGCTTCAGCGGGTCGTGGATCCGCATCAGGAAGCGGAGCTGCTGCTCCTCGTCGGTAATCGAGAACCAGTATTTGATCAGCCGCACGCCGGAGCGCACGATCATGCGCTCGAATTCGGAAACGTCGTTGAAGAACTGCTCGACCTGGTTTTCATCGGCAAACCCCATCACCCGCTCGACGCCGGAGCGGTTGTACCAGGAGCGGTCGAACAGCACCATTTCCCCCGCTGCCGGCAGATGCGGCACATAGCGCTGGAAATACCACTGGGTTTTCTCACGGTCGGTTGGCGCCGGCAGCGCAACCACGCGCGCGACACGCGGATTGAGCCGCTGGGTGATCCGCTTGATGACACCGCCCTTGCCGGCCGCGTCACGGCCCTCGAAGATGATCACGATCTTCTCACCGGTGTGCTGAACCCAATCCTGCAGCTTCACCAGTTCGGCCTGCAGGCGCAGCAACTCGTGAAAATAGGTGTTCCGGTCAATTGACGACTTGTGTTTCTTGTCCGAGATGAAGGCGAGATCCCTGGCGATGAGAAAATCGTCGATCTCCATCTCCAGCTCTTCGTCCAGGCTGTCTGCCCATTCCGCTTCAACCCAGGTTTTTGCGCTTTCGTCGGTCATCAATCGGTTCCTTTGAAATACATCCCCTAGGCACGACCCAGATCGGCGGTGCGTTCAACCGGATGCAGAATGCCCAAGGACTGTGAACAGGTTATCCATGAAAGTTTTTTGACAGTCGTACGTATTCCTCTGCCATTCTTTGTAGCAGCAACGCCTTCGCACTCAAATTGCCCTTGAAAATGAACAAACGTTCATTTACTTTTGCGGTCAGGGAGGATTGAAATGGCAAGCGCTGCTGCAAAACCGCAAAGCCGCTCCAGAACGGGCGCCAAGGGCCAGGAGACTGCCGCGCGTGTGCGCAAGGCCGCCCTGAAACGCTTTGCCGCCAACGGCTATGCCGCAGTGTCGATGCGCGAGATTGCCGCCGATGTCGGTGTTCAGCCAGGCGCGCTCTACAATCATTTCCCGACAAAGCAGGACATCCTGAAGGACCTGATGCTGGCCCATATGGGCGAGCTTCTGGCCGCCTGGGACGAAGCCCCCTTCCCCGTCGATATGGACCCGCTGGAGCGTTTCGTGCGGTTTCACATCCGATATCACCTGGAGAGGGCAGACGAGGTTTTCATTTCCTACATGGAGCTTCGCAATCTCGAGCCTGACAATTTCGACGCCGTCGAGACAGAGCGCCGCCGCTACGAAGGCATCCTGACGGACATTCTCGAAAAAGGCTCGCGGCAGGGCCGCTACAGCCTGCGCGAACCCAGGGTCACGACCCGGGCGATCATCGCCATGCTGACCGCCATTCCAAGCTGGTACCGCGAAGGTGGGCGCCTCTCCAGACAGGATATCGAAGAGATCTACCTCGACCTGGCGCGCAAGTCCGTCGCGCCGGAAGAATGAGACATACCGGCCCCTCAGACGTCCAACCGGACGCATGGGGAGCCAACACGAGAACGAGATCAACCGCCCAGAGGGTTGTTCCAAGGGAGACCGGGTGACATGAGCATCCTGAAATCGAGCCTATCGCCGAGAAGCGAACAGTTTGCAGCCAACCGTGCCGCCCACGAGGCGGCCATGGACACCGTCAAGGCAGCCGCCAGAACGGCATTGGACGGCGGCGGTGAAACCGCCCGCCAGCGCCACGTGTCCCGCGGCAAGATCCTGCCCCGCGAACGCGTCTCCCGTCTGCTCGATCCGGGCTCGCCTTTTCTGGAAGTCGGCATGCTGGCCGCCAACGACATGTATGACGGCGCAGCGCCCGCCGCCGGCATGATCGCAGGCATCGGCCGGGTTGAAGGCCGCGAGGTGATGATCCTAGCCAATGACGCCACCGTCAAAGGTGGCACCTATTATCCGATGTCGGTGAAAAAGCACCTGCGCGCCCAGGAAATTGCCTCGGAAAACAATCTGCCCTGCATCTATCTGGTCGACAGCGGCGGCGCCAACCTGCCCAATCAGGACGAGGTCTTCCCCGACCGAGACCATTTCGGCCGGATCTTCTTCAACCAGGCCAACATGTCAGCCAGGGGCATCGCGCAGATCGCGGTCGTCATGGGTTCCTGCACAGCAGGCGGCGCCTATGTGCCGGCCATGTCGGACGAAACCATTATCGTCAAGAACCAGGGCACCATCTTCCTGGCCGGCCCGCCGCTGGTGAAGGCCGCCACCGGCGAGGAAGTCACGGCGGAAGATCTCGGCGGCGGCGATGTCCACACGCGCCTGTCCGGCGTTGCCGACCATCTTGCCCGAGACGATGCCCACGCGCTGGCGCTTGCCCGCCGCGCCATCGCCAGCCTCAACCGCACCAAGACACCGTCCGTCGCCCTGCAGACCCCGGAAGACCCGCTCTACGATCCGGAAGAAATCCTTGGCGTCGTTCCGGCCGATCTGAAGACGCCCTACGACATCCGCGAGGTGATCGCCCGCACGGTCGACGGATCGCGCTTCGATGAGTTCAAGGCCCGCTACGGCACCACTCTGGTCTGCGGTTTCGCCCATATCCATGGCATGCCTGTCGGCATCATTGCCAACAACGGCGTGCTGTTTTCCGAGAGCGCGGTGAAGGGGGCTCATTTCGTTGAGCTCTGTTCCCAGCGCAAGGTGCCGCTGGTGTTCCTGCAGAACATCACCGGCTTCATGGTCGGCCGCAAATACGAAAGCGGCGGCATTGCCAAGGACGGCGCCAAGCTGGTGACGGCGGTTGCCACCACCTCCGTTCCGAAGATCACCATGCTGGTGGGCGGCTCCTTCGGCGCCGGCAACTACGGCATGTGCGGCAGGGCCTATTCGCCGCGGTTCCTGTGGACCTGGCCCAACTCCCGCATCTCCGTCATGGGCGGCGAACAGGCGGCCGGCGTTTTGGCCACCGTCCGCCGTGACGGTATCGAACGCAAGGGCGGCAGCTGGTCGGGGGACGAGGAAAAAGCCTTCAAGCAGCCGATCATCGACCAGTTCGAAGAACAGGGCCACCCGCTTTACGCGACCGCCCGGCTCTGGGACGATGGCATCGTCGACCCGCGCAAGACCCGGGATATCCTCGGTCTCTCCCTGTCGGCAGCCTTGAACGCCCCGATCGAAGACACGCGCTTCGGTCTCTTCAGGATGTGATCCGATGTCCATCGACGCGTTGAAAGCAAAATACCCGGATGCGGAAACCTTCAAGTTTGGCGACAGCGCGGACCTGTGCGCCCAGCTCATCGCCCTGGTGCGCGCCGGCAAGAAAACCGCCACATGCGGCGACTTGCACAGTTTTGAAGACGGCGACGAGGTCCTGCCCGTCGTTGGACGCCGGGATATTGCTCTCAACTGGGACGGCACCCCCGCACTGGTGATCGAGACGGTGG
Source organism: Stappia sp. BW2 (assembly GCF_008107695.1). Lineage (GTDB taxonomy): Bacteria > Pseudomonadota > Alphaproteobacteria > Rhizobiales > Stappiaceae > Roseibium. The sequence continues at coordinate 88,629 of NZ_VIRG01000058.1, forward strand.
CAGTAACTGTCCAGCGCTTCTGCGATGTCGGAGAGGACTTCGCCCTGGCGGAAGGCGAGAACGACGACCTGGCCGGCTGGCAGCGGGATCATCAGATGTTCTTTGAACGCAACGGCGGTTTTGATCCGGAAATGGAGCTCGTCTGCGAGCGCTTCAAAGTTGTCGAGGATCTACAGCCGGAGCTGAAGCCATGAGCAGGATTGAGACACACGTCGGCGACATCACCCGGCTTGCCGTGGATGCCATCGTCAATGCAGCCAATTCATCGCTTCTTGGCGGCGGCGGTGTCGACGGGGCCATTCATCGCGCGGCTGGCCCGGAACTCCTGGCCGAATGCAGGACGCTCAACGGCTGCGAGACCGGCAGTGCCAAGATCACCAAAGGCTACCGCCTGCCGGCCCGCCATGTCATTCACACGGTCGGCCCGGTCTGGAAAGGCGGCACGTCCGGCGAAGCGGACCTCTTGGCGTCCTGTTACGAAACCAGCCTGCGCCTTGCGGCCGAAAATGGCTGCAGGACAATTGCCTTTCCGGCCATCTCCACCGGCGTTTACGGCTATCCGGCCGACAAGGCCTCCTCGGTTGCAGTCGCAACGCTCACGCGGGTTCTGGAAGACCTGCCGGAGATCGATTGCGTCACGCTGGTCGCCTTTGACGAGGCCAGCCATGCCCCTCTTCTGGAAGCGCTCGGGAGGACGCCCGATGAAAGGTGAAGTCCGCTCCATGGTGGAATGCGGTCCGGATATCGAAGCCGCATTTCGTGACCAGCATCCTGAAGTTCATCTCACGCAGCCACTGACCGCCATCCTGGTCGCGCTCAACGAAGGCAGCATCGACAAGGGCGACACGCTGTCCGTCGGCGGCCTGAAGGTGGACGTGCTGGCAACCGGGCGAAGCGCCCTTCTGGCAGACGGCAGCCGGAACTCGGTCACGGTTTTCAGCACGCTGCCGATACACAATATGCCGGACCTTGCTCCGGACCGAGATGCCGATACCCCCGGCGCACTTGTCACTCCCTGGGAGGAGAGCTGAGAAATGTTCAAGAAGATCCTCATTGCCAACCGCGGCGAGATTGCCTGCCGGGTCATGACGACGGCCCGGAAGCTCGGCATCAAGACCGTCGCGGTCTATTCGGACGCCGACGCCAGGGCAAAGCATGTGGCCATGGCCGACGAGGCGTTCCGCATCGGCCCGGCACCCGTTTCGGAAAGCTATCTGAAGGCCGACAAGATCATCGAAGCCTGCAAGCTGAGCGGCGCTGAGGCGGTACATCCGGGCTACGGTTTCCTGTCGGAAAATCCGGACTTCGTTGATGCTCTCGACAAGGCCGGCATTGCCTTCATCGGGCCAAGCGCCTCATCCATCCGCGCCATGGGCCTGAAGGATGCCGCCAAGGCGCTGATGGAAAAGGCCGGCGTGCCTGTGGTGCCCGGTTACCACGGCGACAACCAGGATGCGGATTTCCTGAAAGAGCAGGCCGACCAGATCGGCTATCCGGTGCTCATCAAGGCGCGTGCCGGCGGCGGCGGCAAGGGCATGCGCAGGGTCGACGACCCGCAGGATTTTGCCGAAGCGCTGAAAGGCGCCCAGCGCGAAGGCGCAGCCAGTTTTGGCGATGGCCGCGTGCTGATCGAGAAATATCTCACCAAGCCGCGCCATATCGAAATCCAGGTTTTCGGCGACAGCCACGGCAATGCCGTGCACCTGTTCGAGCGCGATTGCTCGCTGCAGCGCCGCCACCAGAAGGTGATCGAGGAAGCCCCCGCCCCCGGCATGCCGGAAGAAATGCGCCAGGCGATGGGCGACGCTGCCGTGACAGCGGCAAAGGCCATCGATTACTCAGGTGCCGGCACCATCGAATTCATCGCCGATGTCTCCGAAGGCCTGCGCTCCGACCGCTTCTATTTCATGGAAATGAACACCCGCCTTCAGGTGGAGCACCCGGTGACCGAACTGATCACCGGCGAGGATCTGGTGGAATGGCAGCTTCGCGTTGCGTCCGGTGAAACCTTGCCGAAACGCCAGGAAGATCTTTCCTTTGACGGCTGGGCCTTCGAAGCCCGGCTCTATGCTGAAGACGCGCCAAAGGGCTTCCTGCCCGCCATCGGCACGCTGGAGCATCTGGCCCTGCCGGAAGACAGTGCCCGCGTCGACAGCGGCGTGCGCCCCGGCGATGAGATCACCCCTTATTATGACCCGATGATTGCCAAGGTAATCGTCCATGGCCCGACCCGTCAGGCCGCCCTCGGCAAGCTGCTGGCAAGTCTGGAGGCGACGGAAGTTGCCGGTTGCGTCACCAATGCCGGGTTTCTGGCGGCCCTGTGCCGCCACAAGGGCTTTGCCGCGGGCGATGTCGACACCGGCCTTATCGACAGGGATCTGGCGCAGCTCATCGAAGAGCCGTCCATTCCGGTGGATGCAATTGCCCTTGCCGCCCTCAAGGCGCTCGGCCTGACCAAGCCGGCAAGCGGCAACGATCCGTTCGACAGGCTGGCCGGATGGCGGATCTGGAGCGCCTCGCGCCAATACGCACTGCTGGAAATTGCCGGCGAGCGCCGGGATGTCGAGGTTCATGCGCTCGGCCACCAGCGATTTGCCGTACACCTGGAGGAAGGCTCGCGCGAATACGCGCTGGTGAAGGTCGACGCCGGTGCGATCACCTATGACTGCGACGGCCACCGGGCCCGCGCCGTGGTGGTTGAAGACCGCAAGGGGCTGACGGTCTTCCTCGGTGGCCATGCCTTCCCGGTTGCCCTGCCGGACACTCTCAGTGCCGACGAGGAAGCCGGCGGCGCGGACGACCAACTCATCGCGCCCATGCCCGGCCTTGTGAAGGTTCTGAACGCAAAGGCAGGCGAAGCTGTAACAAAGGGCCAGCCGCTGCTGATCCTGGAAGCCATGAAGATGGAACACACGCTGAAGGCCCCGCGTGACGGTGTCATCGGCGAGGTTCTGGTGGCCGAAGGCGAGCAGGTCACCGACGGCACCGTTCTTCTGGCACTCGCGGAGGAAGCCGATGCTGCCGCATGACGCCACAAGTTACGATGACCTTTCTGACAGGTTCAAATGGCAGATCCCCGACCGGTTCAACATCGGCGTTGCCATATGCGACGACTGGGCCGCGCGCGAGCCGAACCGGGAGGCGCTGGTCTATACGGACGAGGACGGCACAGCCACCAGCTACACCTATGACGACCTGAGACGGCTTTCCAATCAGCTTGCCAACCTGCTGACTGCCCGAGGCGTCCAGCCCGGTGACCGGATCGGCGTCCTGATGCCCCAAAGGCCCGAAACCGCCTTTGCCCATATCGCTGCCCTGAAACTCGGCGCGATCACCATTCCGCTCTTCACCCTTTTCGGTGAGGAAGCTCTGGAGTATCGGCTGAAGGATTCCGGTGCCAAAGCGGTGATCACGGACGCGAGCGGTGCGGCCAAGCTGGCGACGATCCGCGATCGGTTACCTGAGCTGACAACGATCTTCTGCGCTGACGAAGATGTTCCAGGGGCGGAGAGCCTTCACCACCACATGGCCGGGCACGAAGGCAAATTCACCCCTTTCGACACAGCCCCGGACGACCCGGCCATCATCATCTACACCTCCGGCACCACCGGCCAGCCGAAGGGCGCCCTTCACGGCCACCGTGTGCTGCTCGGCCATTTACCCGGCGTGGAAATGAGCCACGACTTGCTGGGCCAGCCGGGTGACCGGATCTGGACCCCGGCGGACTGGGCCTGGATCGGCGGCCTGCTCGACGTGCTGATGCCCGCGCTCTACCTCGGCGTGCCGGTGGTGGCCTGCCGGTTCCGGAAATTCACCGCGGACGCCGCCTTCCAGCTTCTGCAGGACCAGAAGATCCGCAACACCTTCCTGCCGCCCACCGCACTGAAGATGATGCGGCAGGTGGAGGCTCCTGAAGACCGCTGGCAATTCGCCCTCCGCTCTGTTGCCTCCGGCGGCGAAACGCTCGGCGCGGAACTGATCGACTGGGGCCGCCGCACATTCGGCCTGACGATCAACGAGTTCTACGGCCAGACCGAGTGCAACATGATCGTTTCCAGTTGCGCCAGACTGATGGAAGCGCGCCCCGGCATCATGGGCCGTCCTGTTCCCGGACACCACGTCAGCGTTGTCAGCGATGCGGGTGAAGAACTGCCTGCTGGCACACTCGGCAACATTGCCGTCAAACGTCCTGATCCGGTGATGTTCCTGAGCTACTGGAACAACATGGAAGCGACGGAAAAGAAGTTCGCAGGCGACTGGCTTTTGACGGGTGACACCGGCATCAGGGACGACGCCGGCTGGATCCGTTTCGTCGGCCGGGATGATGACGTCATCACGTCATCGGGCTACCGCATCGGGCCGGGGGAGATTGAGGATTGCCTGATCAGGCACCCGGCGGTTGCCATGGCCGGTGTCGTTGGCAAACCCGACAGCCAGCGCACGGAGATCGTCAAGGCGTATATCGTTTTGAAAAACGGTATCGAACCGTCCGACAAACTTGCCGGGGAAATTGCGGACTTCGTCAAGACGCGGCTTGCCGCCCACGAGTATCCGCGCGAAGTCGCCTTTGTCAGCGCCCTGCCCCTGACCACCACCGGCAAGGTGATCCGCCGCGAACTGCGTGCCAGAGCCGGGCAGGAAGGGTGACTGCGCCCCGATGCCCGACGAACGCCTCCAGGACTTGCCTGCTGCCGTCCTTCCGGCGAAGCGCGTCAAACCATTAGGCTCAGTGTTAGGCCTCACGAGAAGCTAGAGAAGAAAACATGTCTGAATTTGTCACCCTGTTTGAAATGGGCCCGCGCGACGGTCTGCAGAACGAGAAGACCTTTGTGCCGACCGCGCAGAAGATCGACCTTGTGGACCGCCTCTCCACCTGTGGCTTCCGCAAGATCGAGGTGACCAGTTTTGTCAGTCCGAAGTGGGTGCCCCAGATGGCCGACGCCCAGGAGGTGATGGAAGGCATCTACCGGCATCCGTCCGTGACCTATGCTGTGCTGACGCCCAACGTCAAAGGCTATACCGCCGCCAAGAAAGTGTCGGCGGATGAAGTCGCCATTTTCGGCTCGGCGTCGGAAGGCTTTTCCAAGAAGAACATCAACTGCTCCGTGGCGGAGAGTATCGAACGCTTCAAGCCCCTTCTGGAAAAGGCACATGAGGACGGCATACCAGTGCGCGGGTACGTCTCTTGCGTCACCGACTGCCCCTACGATGGCCCGACACCGCCGGAAAAGGTTGCGGAGGTCGCCAGCGCGCTGTTCGATCTCGGCTGCTACGAAATCTCTCTTGGCGACACGATCGGCGCTGCAACGCCGGAAAACACTGGCCGGATGCTGGACGCGGTGCTGACGGCGATCCCGGCTGGCAAGGCTGCCGGGCATTTTCACGACACCAAGGGCCGGGCGATCGAGAACATCGAAGTCAGCCTCGAAAAGGGCTTGCGCACCTTCGACAGCGCGGTCGGCGGTCTTGGTGGCTGCCCCTATGCACCGGGTGCCAAGGGCAATGTCGCAACCGAAGCCGTGCTCGACCTGATGACCCGCAAGGGCTTCGAGACAGGCATCGACCGGGCCAAACTCGCTGAAGTCGCCGATTTTGCCCGCACCCTCAGGAGCGTTGACGCATGAGCTTTGAGACAATCTCCCTCGCCGTTGATGAAAGGGGCGTCGCAACCCTGACGCTGAACCGCCCGGACAAGCACAATTCGCTTTCCGCCGGAATGATCTTCGAACTGACGGAAGTCGCCAGGCAACTGGCTGCAGACGATACCGTCCGAGTCGTTGTCCTGACCGGGGCCGGCGCAAGCTTCTGCGCGGGCGGTGATCTCGGCTGGATGCGCGAGCAATTCGAGGCTGACCGCGAGACCCGCATGACTGAAGCGCGCAAGCTCGCCATGATGCTGCAGGGCCTCAACAAACTGCCCAAGCCGCTGATCGGCCGCGTGCAGGGCCAGGCCTTCGGCGGAGGGATTGGAATGATGAGTGTCTGCGACACCGTGGTTGCGGTCGACACTGCCAAATTCGGCCTGACAGAAGTGCGCCTCGGCCTCATCCCGGCAACCATCAGCCCCTATGTGCTGGCCCGCATGGGCGAGGGCAAGGCGCGCCGCGTGTTCATGTCCGCCCGCCTGTTCGGCGCGGAAGAAGCACGGGATCTCGATCTTGTGGCCAAGGTCGTGGACGCAGCCGACCTCGACGCGGCCATCGAGAAGGAAATCAAACCCTATCTCTCTGCTGCGCCCGCCGCCGTCGCCGCCTCCAAGGCGCTGGCGCGCAGCCTCGGCCCGGAAATCACGGAAGAGATCATCGACGACACCATCCGCCGTCTTGCCGAAACCTGGGAAACCCCGGAAGCCCGGGAAGGCATCTCCGCATTCTTCGAAAAGCGGAAGGCGAACTGGGTCAGTTCGTAGTTTGCAGCGGCTGATGTCGGCACCCGGGCTTCAGACCATCAAACTCCCCAACTCCTCATCCTGAGGAGCGCGCTAGCGCGCGTCTCGAAGGATGGGCCACACAGAACAAGCGGCCAATGCTTCGAGACGGACCTGACGGTCCTCCTCAGCATGAGGGTGAATTTGCGGTGAGCTTCACCAGATAGCTGATAACAAAAAACCCAGCCTCAACGCCCGGTACTGCGCCTTGCGTGCTCGATCAGGGCCGCGATACGGGCGACTTCCTTCTCTTCAGACTGCGGAGGTTCCAGCTCGGGACCGCCATACATGCGTTCGCGCCGCTGGCGGATCTTCTTGCGCTGATATTCGCTGATCCCGTCGGGCAGCTCCATGCCGGCCCTGTCGATGTTGATCAGCACGCGCTGCAGGTCCGGAACCAGTTCGGAAGAAATGGTGAAGGTTGCGCCGTCCTGCCGTTTGAAAACCAGCGTCGTCGTAGTCTCCGCCCCGTTGAGCAGAACGGCGGATCTTGGACCGATTGAACCGATGGTGGACTGGAACCAAGCCGCCCAGCCAGAGGCCTGCCAGAGGCGGATGTCGATCTTCTTCAGATCCTCATACATCACCCGGACGCGTCGTCCGAACTGGGTGAACTCGAACCCGTTGCTGAAGAAGCGGACCCAGGACGTTTCCTGCCGGGCGGAGACGGTGAACAGCAGCGGCGCAATCGAAGCAGGGATAAGACAGAGAAGCGCAATCAGCGCTGCGCCGCCAGCCCAGTCGGCCATGCCGATGAACGCGATGGAAAAGAAAACGGCGCCGAAAGCAAAGCCGACCGCATCCAGCACGAGAACGGGCGGATGGCACACCGGCTTGACGGAACCGGACGGCACGTTCGGCCGCGGCAAGGCGGCATAGATCCCGGCGGCGGCGATGATGCAGAGCAGGCTGCTGAGCACCGATATGAAAAAATACCCGCCGACAATACCGAGTACACACAGACCGAGAGGCAGTATCCGGCGTAGTAATTCCAATTTTGCTGTTTTGCCCACACCGCTCTCCATGCATTCAGCCAGTGGAACCGATACGAACTGGGAGGAACTTCTGATTCTGTCATTGAATCAACTGAAGCAGGCTAAATCAAGAATCCTGACAAACTATCCAGTCCTGACTTCCATAAACTGGCGACGTGCACCCACGAAAACGAAGTATGAGCACGCTATACCAGCCTGCTGGACGACACTCAGGACGCCTTGCGATCACGTTCCATGAAGCTGAACATGTCGCGCACCTTGCCGAATTTTGGCGTGTCCAGTTCCAGGAACTTGTGCATGAGCGTGTCGATGTCCTGCGCGGAGAACGGCTTTTTCAGAAAACCGTTTATTCCGACGAAGGCGGCAGACCGCTCAAGGTAGGTCGTGTCGTTGGTCGACATCATGTAGATGCCGATCCTGCTGGAAAGATCCCGGATCGACCCCGCAAGCTCGAGACCATCGACATCCGGCATGTGGAAATCCGTGAGCACTACCCGGAATTTGCCTGATGACAGGGTGCGAAGGGCGGCCGCCGCACTGTCGGCCTCCGAAATCTCGAAGTCGAACCGGCTGGCCTCCAGAACCTTGCGCGTCAGTTTGCGCATGGTTGCGCTGTCATCGACAATCAGGATCGGATAGGTGGTTGTCATCGTCATGTAGGTGGCGATGATTTCCGAGACCTCTGACTGATTGAACGGCTTTTTCAGGAAATGATAAGCCCCGAATTTCTTCAGCGTGTTGGCATTGCGGTCGTCGAGGTCGCTTGAAATTGCAACAGTCAGGCACTCGGTCGACTTTGTCTCGCGCATCGCGGCGATCACTTCCGGGCCATTCAACCCGGGCATGTTGATGTCGATAAACGCCATGTCGATCTGCTTTTTCTTCAGAACCTCGACGGCGGAGCGGCCGTTGTCGACATTGTCTATCTCAATGTAGCGCTTGGCCCGGTGAACGGCGATGCCGTTGTTGATGACTTCGCGCGCGACGCCGCTATCATCAGCGACAAGAATACGGATCATTTTATGCAGCACGTCTCATCACCTTTGTGCGGCGCCCGCATCAATTTCTGACGCCAATCGGAAGATGTGCGCACAATAAACAAACATTTGTATATTTTCGGTTACTTAAAATTGTCAGGTAGACAACAACCAGCGATTTTATAAAACCGCGCACCCCATCTTAAACCGCACCCAGATTTCTTTTACATATTACTTGAAAACGGTTCTCCAGCTGCGGAAGACGTTTGATATGTCTGGGCTGAGTGTCGCCCCGTACCCGACCACGGGATGACATGACACAGGCCGTACAGTGCGTTCCTCATTAAGGTCGCAAAAGCACCGGCTCGCTTCATGCTGCCTGCAACGGTTTGAACTTGCGTATTTCAGTCTCAAAGAGCCAAGCAACAAGCAGCGGGGGGCAGAGGCTCTGTCTTACCTCAGATATCCGGCTGAACTTTTCTGAACTCTTGGAAAGTGGTGCCGCTGATAGGACTCGAACCTACGACCCCATCATTACGAATGACGTGCTCTACCATCTGAGCTACAGCGGCATTTTCCGGCAAGTGCCGGGCGTCGCGCGATTTGGCGCGGACACTCAGGCCATGCCCGAGTGCGCCGCTAATTACCGGAGCTTGGCGTCAGATGCAAGAGGCTAAAACCGGTTCTTTCTGGAAGATCACATCTTCCCTTTTCGCAAGACCCGGCAAATAGCCGCCCAACGACGTTTTCCAGTCCTGACAGCTGCAAGCACTCAGTTGAAAAAGCGCGGACGCGGGGTCTTGGTCGACTCACTGTCTTCGTCCTCGTCCGGGCCCGGATCGTCCGGCATCCGCGACAGGGGAAACTCGATCGGCCCATTGAGGTTTCCTTTGGAGCTTCCGGATTTCGCTTCGCCCGACTTAGCATCACCAGACTTCGTATCGTCCGGCTTTGTATCGCCAGCCTTTGCCTCGGCGGTCCTGGAAGCATCCTCAGCCTTGGCATCTGCCTTGGATGATTTCTCCGAACCACTCCCGCCTTCAGCTTTGCTGGCGTCTTCGCCGGCCTCGGAAGATGGTTTGGCCGCGGCCACCGGCTCAGCATCCGCCTTTGCAGGAGCTGCTTCGGGCTTTGCCTCTTTCTTCGGTGCGGCTGCTGCACCTTCGGCGTCGGGCAGGTCCGTCAAGGCCGGGGTAAACTTGACGTCGTCCGTCGTGCCCTCATAGCCCTGTTTGCCAACCGGCACGGTTGTCTTCTCAGAGGTCGCCCCAGCGGCCTTGGTCTCATCGCTCTTGGGCTCAGGACGCTTCGGATCGGCGGACTTGGTAACGGGCTCCGCTTCCAGAACCACGGCGTTGTCATCCGCGTCTGCGACCGGCGGAACCGGTTCGGCAGCAGTGGCGGACGGCAGAGCCGGTGCATCGAACAGGCTGTCCTCAAGCAGCGGACCATCCTCATCCGTCAGGCTGCCCGGCGTTGCCCACTGGAACGCGTCGAGCTTGCCCGTAACCGGTGAAACCGGCTGCCATTCGGCGGAAATGATCCCGTCCGCCATCCAGACCTTGTCCAGCGGCGCACTGACGGCACGGGACAGCCAGTCGCGCATGCGGCCCTTGTCGCCGTGTTCTGCCTCCTCCACTTCCGCCATCAGCAGGAACGCCTGACGAGTCGGTTCGGACTGCAGCACCTTTTTCAACTGCTGGCGCGCTTCCTCGAATTCGCGCGCCTCCATGGCGGCGCGGGCAATGGCCAGCGCGCCTTCGGCGGTATTGGCTCGCTGAGCAGACAGCGATTTCACCCGCTTCAGCCGGTCGACGGCCGAATCGCCGGTGCGGACATGGGCATAGGTTTCCGCCAGATCCGGATGCGGGAACAGACGCCACGTGGCTTCCAGCACCTTGGACGCCTTGCGGATATCGCCCCGGCGCGTTGCCAGACGCGAGGTCAGCACGGCTGCCGGCACAAGATCGAGCGCCAGTCCGTGAGCTTCCTTGGCCAGCGAATAGGCCCGCTCCGGCTCGCCATCCTCAAGCTTCATGGCGAGAGCTGTCAGAATGACAGCGCGCTGACGCCGGTAGGTTTTCTTGTCGAGCATCTTGGCGGCGTAATTGCGCTCCAGCGTCTTGAGCGCTTCGTCCCAATGATGAGCAACCGCCTGATATCCGAGCACGGCCTTGCCTGCCCATTCCAGGCCCGGCGAGGTCTTGGTAGCTTCTTCCGCATAGTGTCGTGCAGCAACCGGCTCCCTGTGCCGCTCGGCCTCCACAAACAGGCCGTGCAGACCAAGGGCCTTGGTGGCGGGGTCTTCCAGCATCGCTTCGAACCGCTGGCGGGCCTCGTCGTCCTTGCCTGCAAGCTGCGCCGTCTGCGCCAGCAGCAGTTTTGCGGCGGGTTCATCGTTCAACAGCTTGTCGGCATCCAGCGCGTAACGGCGTGCCAGTTTGGCATTGCCCGTTCCCAGCGCGATCAGGCCCTGAGACAGTGCATTGTAACCATTGTCTTTCCGGCGGCGCCGAAAGAAACGGCTGGCAATCTGCGGTGATTTCAGAACCACGCGGATCGCCCAGACAACGACCAGGAAGACTGCCAGGAATACAGCGGCGGCAAGGCCGACGATGACAGGCGACTGCTCCCAGATGTCCGTCCCGACCTGCTGACCGTTTTCATAAACCGGCCAGGAAATCTGGATTGTTCCGGGCAGGTCCGCCATCCAGGCAAAGCCCAGGGCAACGGCAAACAACAGCGCGAAAAAGACCAGAACGCGGATCATTCAGTTCGCTCCCTGCGACGGCCGGCTCCTACCGGCACTTGGTTCCATTGACGGGCGGGCAAGTGGGCCGGCCTGCATTCAACTATCCTTCGCAGCAAGCGCATTAAGTACTTCCTGCGACGCCTTGTTCGTGAGGTCATCGACCTCGACACGGGCTTCGGCGCGGGTTGCCCAGTCGGCACCTGCGGCCTGCGCCTGTTCCGGCAGATCCTTGTAGGCGACAAGCGCCTTTTTCAGATCACCCTTGTTGACAGCATTTTCCATGCGCTGCAGGGCAGCAGCAGGGCCATCGCCTTCCCCCGAGCCAGACCGGCGAACGGTGAAAAGCGATTGCGCGCTGGACACCAGGCTGTCGAGCATATCGCCGGAACGGTCCGGTTCGGAAAAGGTCTGGTAGATCGAACGCGCGACCGGCGGAAACTGTGCAATCAGCACCGGCACCGGTTCAACACCTGTCTTGGCATTGGCTTCCAGCGCCGACAGGTCGAGATCGCCCGGCAGGCCAGCCTTCACGGCGGCCAGCTCGGTTTCATAGGGACGTCCGGAATCGACAGCCGACTTCAGCGCGGAAACGGAAAGCGCCCGTGCAGCAACTTCTCGCGCGGTGGCATCGCCCATGGTCGCCTCGACAGCGGCAAGGCGCGAGGAAATCGAATCGAGTTCGGAGCGCAAGCCTTCCAGGGCCGCCTTGTTGGCCGCCCCGACGGACTTGATGTCGGCTGCGAGCGAAGACAGGGTGCCGGTGGCCCGTGCCTGACTGTCGGCAAGGGTTTTCAGCGACACATCCGACGTCGAAACGGCGGTCTGCGCCGCTTTCGCGGTTGCTTCTGTGTTGGAAAGACGGGTTTCCACATCCGAAATCGTCGACTTCAGATCCGAAAGCTGGCCTTCAAGCCCTGTAACGGACCCGGAAAGCTTGTCGGCTTCGGAAGAGGTCGAGCTGGCTGAGGTTTCCAGCTTGGCAAGGCGTGTCTCAAGTGGTGCCAGATCAACCTGGTTGCCGCTCTTGAGGTTGTCTTCCAGCGCGGCCACACGGTTTTCCAGCGGTTGAAGATCAGCCGGCACGCCTTCGCCCGTGCTGCTGCCGCCGCCTGCAGAAGCTACGGTGTTGCGCAGTCCTTCGACATCCTTTTTCAGGGCATCGACCGTGGCACTGAGATCGGACGATGACGAATCCTGCAGCTTGGCCTCAAGCGAGGAGACCTTGCTCTCCAGTTCCGAAAGGTCGCTGGAGCTGTTCTGGCTGGAAATCGAAGACGTCACGTCGCCGAGTTTTTTCTCCAGGTCGGAGATCTTGCTTTCCGCCGCGCTGAGCGCACTTGTCACCTGCTGGTTCGGCTCCGGCGACAATTTGATGAGCCCGGCCTGATAGAGACCGAAGCCCCCGCCGACCACGAGTATGCCGCCAATAACCGCTGAAAGCAGAACGCCGAAGGCGCCGACGCCGCCGCGGTCTTGAGCGGCAGGTGGATTGGAAAAGCTGCTCGATGACCCACCCGGCCCGGAGCTGCTGCTTGTCGAGGACTTTCCAGGCTGGCTGGCGGAAGAGGTTGATGAGCTTGCCGGAGACGCCGGTTTGCTTGCTGCTGACGACGACGCGCCGGTGCTGGCGCTGGTGCCCGAAGGCTTGCCGGCGGTGGAAGACCCGGCAGCGGTGGAAGATGTCGAGGTAGAAGCACTTCCGGTCGAAGACGACGTCGGCTTGGACGAGAAAGGCGACGATGCACTGCCTGAACTACCGGAACTGCCGGAACTGCCGGCGCTCCCTGACGACGAAGTGCTACCGGTGGAAGACGGACTGCCGGACGCCGAGGTGCTGCCAGTAACGCCAGGCTTGGAGGCACCGGCAGACGTGCTGCTGGACGCCGATCCCGACGACACCCCGGAGGCCGGCTTTGTGTCAGGCTTCGTGTCCGCCTGTTTGGCGCCGACCTTTTCCGCGGTCAGATCTATCGTCACCGGCCGCTTGCCGCTGCCAGAGGAAGACGGGGTGCTGCTGCCGGGCTTGTCCTTGCCGCTGGCGCTGCCACTGCCCGATGAGGATGTCCCGCCCGGGGATTTCTTGTCCGTCGTCATCTCATCTCCTCCTGAACCCTGCCGGTCCCAAGACCTTCACTATACACACCTCTTTGCGAAGCGGTACCGCTACAGCAAAGACTTTTGCGCGCTGCAATAGAACGACTCCACCGGATCCGGTTAACACTGTGTTAACGCCAGATCCAGCAAGAAGGTTTCATTCGGCTCAGCCGCAACGCGCACGCGGCTTACCCTGGATATGGGCTCGGCCGACTGCCGCGAAAGGGCATAGACAGGCAAACCGGACAAAATATGGTCGAGACCGTGGCTGCGCACCAGCGCCAGAAAAGCCTCGGCCGTACGTCTGGAATAGATGAGTACACCGTCAAAGGCATGGCTGCTCAGGCCCTCCACCACGGCGACGGGCAAATGCTCCACCGCGTCCATGCGGTAGACCACGACGGTTCGGCAGGAGACGCCGCCTGCGGCGAGAAGCCCTTCCAGATCCCCGGCCCGGTCCTCTGCCGCGGGATAAAGCACGTCGCCGGAAAGCAAACCGCTTCGTTTATCGAGAATCAGTTGCGCCAGTGCACTGACGTTGCCGCTGGCCGATTGGACCTGTGAGAACCCCGCCTCTCGGCAGGCAAGCGCGGTTGCGTCGCCAACCGTGAAGACCGGCAAATTCCGAAAAGTGTCGAACTGGCTGTGCGCCGAAAGAATGGCAACCGCCCGCCGGCTGGAAAAGGCCAATGCCGACACGCCCTCAAACCCGATGGCCGCCGCATCCCGTGCCTCGACAGTCTTCAGCACGGGGGCCTCTTCGGCAACATGCCCCAGGGCCCGCAGTTTTTCTGCGGTTCTCCGGCAATCCGGTTGAGGACGCGTCACCAGAAAGCGCATGACCGGGTCAGGCTCCCGTCATGAAGTCCGGCCCCATGCAGGATTTCAGATCTTCCCCGACCGATCGGCCGATCTGCACGGCGTCTGCCTTCACCCCGCTGGCCGAAGCTTCATGGGCTTCCGATCCATCCGGCTTCAGCACGATGCCCTTGAAGTGGAGCGTATCGCCCTCGAGCGTCGCAAGACCGCCGATTGGCGTGCGGCACGATCCGTCCAGAACCGCAAGAAAGCTCCGCTCGGCATCAAGGCGGATCTGGGTTGTCTCGTCATGAATTGCTGACAGCATCTGAAGGGTTGCCGTGTCACCCTCCCGGCTTTCGATGCAGATCGCACCTTGCCCGACTGCCGGCAGAAACTCGCTGGTTTCCAGAAGGCTGGTGATCTCCGCTTCGAGGCCCAGCCGGCGCAGACCGGCCGCCGCCAGAAGCGTTGCGTCCACCTCGCCGTCCGCCAGCTTGCGCAAGCGGGTCTGCAGGTTACCGCGATACATCACCACTTCGATGTCGGGGCGCAGCCGCTTGATCATCGCCTGGCGGCGCAGTGAGCTGGACCCGACGACGGCCCCCTGGGGCAGGTCGGTCAGGGTCTTTGCCTTGGGCGACAGGAAAGCGTCGCGCACATCCTCGCGCGGCAGGAAGGCGGTCAGCGCCAGTCCATCCGGTAGAACCGTCGGCATGTCCTTGGACGAATGAACGGCAAGATCGATGCGCCCATCCAGAAGCGCTTCCTCGATTTCCTTCGTGAACAGCCCCTTGCCGCCGACTTCCGACAGCGGCCTGTCCTGGATCCTATCGCCGGATGTCTTGATGACCACGATCTCGAACGCGTCTTCGGTCAGACCGTGGGCCGCCATCAGCCGGTCGCGGGTTTCATGGGCCTGTGCCAGCGCCAGCGCACTGCCCCTTGTTCCGATACGCAAAGGATTTGATTGCAAGGTTTACCGTCCAGATGCTACGCCCGGCAGAAATGACGGGCACCGATTTATGTCTTTTCGGATGTCCTAACACAGGCCACCGCATTTAGACCAATGACCTCAGTCAAAACAGATGACAATGCGACCAATCTGACGGTTCTGGGCATTGAAACCAGCTGCGACGAGACAGCAGCGGCGGTGGTGTGCGGGCCTTCACACAAGAAAATCCTGTCCAACACGATCCGGTCGCAGATCGACGAGCACACAGAATTCGGCGGTGTGGTGCCGGAAATCGCTGCCCGCGCCCATATCGAGATTCTCGACAGGATCGTCGCGGAAGCCATGGACGAAGCCGGTTGCGGCTGGGACGATATCAACGCCATTGCCGCGACCGCGGGGCCGGGTCTGATCGGCGGGGTCATCGTCGGCTTCATGACGGCCAAGGCCATTGCCATGGCTGCAGGCAAGCCGATTGTCGGCGTCAATCACCTGGAAGGTCACGCCCTGACCGCCCGCCTGACCGACGACCTCGAATTCCCGTTCCTCCTGCTGCTGGTTTCCGGCGGCCACAGTCAGTTTTTGCTGGTGCGCGGGGTCGGCGATTATGAACGCCTCGGCACGACCATCGACGATGCCATCGGCGAAGCCTTCGACAAGACTGCCAAGCTGCTGGGCCTGCCTTATCCCGGTGGCCCGCATGTAGAGAAGATGGCTGCACGGGGAGATGTCACCCGCTTCCGCCTGCCGCGCCCGCTACTCGACCGGCCTGGCCTCGATATGTCCTTTGCCGGGCTGAAGACAGCTCTTCGAACCCAGGCGAAAAAGCTGGAACCCGTTGACGAGCAGACGATTGCCGACCTTTGCGCCGCCTTCCAGCGGTCTGTTTCCGATGTATTGTCGGCCCGCACCCGCACGGCACTCGACCTCTTCCGGACGCGCCATCCGGGCGTCAAACCCGCAATTGTCGTGGCCGGCGGCGTCGCGGCAAACCAGGAAATCCGCAACAGCCTTCTGGCCGCGGCAGAAGAGGCGGACGCCCGCTTCATCGCCCCGCCGCTGAGCCTTTGCACCGACAATGCCGCAATGATCGCCTGGGCCGGCATCGAACGGCTGCAGAAGGGGCCTGTTGACGACATGGGCCTGTCGCCGCGCCCGCGCTGGCCGCTCGATGCGGCCAATGCCGGCGTGCTCGGCGCGGGCAAGAAGGGCGCCAAGGTTTAGGCTGCAGCCCAATAAAACGTCGCCCGAACAGGCGCCGACCCTTTTGCGCGGCCAAAGACCCTGTTAGGAAACTTCAGCCTTCCAACAAGGACTGTTTTGAAAGATGCGCGTCTACCACAAGGCCTATGTCTATCTGACCTGCGGCACGGACCTTCTGGTCTTTGATGAACCGGACACGCCCTGGCTCGGCCTTCAGGTGCCTGGTGGAACAATCGATCCGGGGGAAAGCTTCCTGCATGGCGCCATGCGGGAATTCACCGAGGAAACCGGTCTCGAGCTGGATGTGGCTTTCGACCAGTTCTTCGCCCAGGATATTCCCTTCGAGACGATCCCGCCCGTTGGCCAGTATCGGCCGCATCCGGATCGACCTCTGCGCGGTCGGCACATCCGGCGCAATTATCACGTTCGGCTCGCCTCCCGGCCCGACACCGAGTGGGAACATTACGAAATGCATCCCAGCAGCGGTGGTGATCCGATTCGCTACCGGTTTTTCTGGGTCGACCTCTTTGGGGACAGGGCCCGCAACGAGGAAAACTTCTTCGCCGCCTTCGGCGCGCCCCTGGATGCCCTGCGTGAGCGCGTCGCCTCTGTCGCCAAGGCGGCATAAACAACCGTTTTTCGAGGATCTGTCGGTGCTGATCTACCAGAAGGCCTATGTTTATCTGACCTGCGGAACAGAGCTTCTTGTGTTTGAGGAACCGGATTTCCCCAATGCCGAAATTCAGGTTCCCGGTGGAACGCTTGACCCCGGCGAGAGCTATCTGCAGGCAGCCAGGAGAGAATTTGCCGAGGAGACAGGACTTTCGTTGGATATCGCGCTCGAATCGTTCGCCGACCAGGACCATTTCTTCAAAGATGTTCCACGTTGTCTCGACGGCTTGCATCGCCGGCGGCATTTTCACGGCCGTATTCGTGAAAAGCCCGCGAGTGAATGGGAACATTTCGAAACGTCACCGAATGCAGGCGGGCCTCCGATAAGGTTCCGTCTGTTCTGGATTGACCTGTTCACCATGGATGCGCCGACCGAGGCCCGCTTTTTTGAAGGGTTTGGAGCGCAGCTTGAAACATTACGGACGCGCGTGGAAAGGCAGAGCAATGGGCGCCATTAGGTCTATCGGCGTCGTTGGCGGAGGTGCGTGGGGCACGGCCCTGGCCCTGACCGCGGCACGTGCCGGCCGAGAGGTGCGCCTTTGGGCGCGCGATCCCGGCACGGTTTCCGATATCCGGGTCCGCCGGCAGAACCCGCGCTATCTGCCGGGGATCACCTTCGATGAGGATTTGGACGCAACCTCCTCGCTGGACGAGATCGCCGATGCCGATGCCATCTTGCTGGTGACACCGGCCCAGACCACCCGCGCCATGCTGGCTGCCCTGAAACAGACCGGCAAGGTGCGCGGACCTGTGGTCCTGTGCGCCAAGGGGATCGAACAGTCCTCCGGCAAGCTCCTGTCCAAGGTCATGAGCGAGGAACTGCCCGGCATCGAACCCGGCGTCCTGTCCGGCCCGAGCTTTGCTGACGATGTCGCCAAGGGCCTGCCGACGGCAGTGACTGTCGCCGCCAATTCCGCGAAGTCGGCGTTGAGCCTGTGCGAAGCCCTGCAATCGCCCTGCTTCCGGCCCTATGCCTCCATCGATATTCTCGGAGCCCAGATCGGTGGCGCCCTGAAGAACGTACTTGCGATTGCCTGCGGCGCCGTGGTTGGCCGCAAGCTTGGCGCCAGCGCCCAGGCGGCCCTGACCGCACGCGGGTTCGCCGAACTGTCCCGCCTCGGCACCGCCATGGGCGCTCAGGGAGAAACCCTGACAGGCCTTTCCGGTCTGGGCGATCTGGTGCTCACCTGCTCGTCCAGCCAGTCACGCAATTTTTCCTTCGGGCTAAGGCTCGGCGAAGGGTTCATGGCGTCCGAGCTGATTTCGGCCGGCGGTAAACTGGCGGAGGGAGCCTATTCCGCCCGCGTCGCCGTGAAGCTGGCGAGCAAATATGATGTCGAAGTGCCCATTTGCGACACTGTTGCCAAGATGATCGACGAGAACCTGACCATCGATGACGCCCTCAACACCCTGATGGCCCGCCCGCTGAAGTCGGAAACGACAGGGCTTTAGGCCAGTCTCCAAGAACGCCGCTTGTTCCGGATGTCACCTATCCTTGAAGATACGCAGAAGCGCTCTTCTGAGGGGATTGATGCGATGACATCCACTTGAAACAATACCCCATTGAGTTTCCCCCGCCCCGGCCCTACGTTCGACGCAGATTCGACCAACCCGGGGATTTTTTCATGCTCTATGCCCTGATCTGCACCGACAAGCCCGGTGCCCTGCAGACGCGTCTCGACAATCGCGCCGCGCATCTCGACTTCCTGAAAGGCCTCGGCGACAGCCTCAAGGCCGCCGGTCCGTTTCTTGACGACGACGGCAACATGACCGGCTCGCTGGTCGTCATCGAAGCGTCCAACCGCGACGAGATCCTGGCAATCTCCCAGGAAGATCCCTATGCCCGTGCGGGTCTGTTCGAAAGCGTCGAGATCCGCCCCTGGAACTGGGCGGTCAAGAACCCGGAGGCAAACTGAGTGCAGTACTGGCTGATCAAGTCCGAGCCTGACAAATGGTCCTGGGAACAGCAGAAGGCCCGGGGTGACAAGGGCGAACAGTGGGACGGCATCCGGAATTACCAGGCGCGCAACAACATGCGGGCCATGGAAATCGGCGACAAGGCGTTCTTCTACCATTCGAACATCGGCAAGGAAGTCGTGGGCATCGTTGAAGTCTGCAGCGACATTCATCCCGACACCACCATTGACGATCCGCGCTGGGAATGTGTGGACTTCAAGGCTGTCTGCGACATGCCGAAGCCGGTGACCCTGGCCGACGTGAAGGCCGAACCGCGCCTTGCCAAGATGTCGCTGGTCACCTCCATGCGCCTTTCGGTTCAGCCGGTCACGGAAGAGGAATGGAAAATCGTCTGTGAAATGGGCGGCCTGAAAGAGCCTGCGTAACTTCCTCTTGTCAGGAAACCTGCCCTGAATGGCTCTTATCAAGGATCCGGTGGCCTTCATCCGCGAGGAAACCAAGGTCAAACCTGTGCCGCATGCGGAGGAAATCCTTCTGCATGTGGCCGACGAAGCCATGGATCTTTGGCAGAAGACCGAAGACGAACTGGGCGAACTCGGCCTGCCGCCACCGTTCTGGGCTTTTGCCTGGGCAGGCGGGCAGGGCCTTGCCCGTTACGTGCTCGACACGCCGGACCTGGTTAAAGGCAAGCGCGTCGTCGATTTTGCCTGCGGGTCCGGTCTTGTCGGCATTGCCGCCATGAAGGCCGGAGCCGCGTCCTGCCATGCTGTCGACATCGACACCTTCGCCCTCACGGCAACCCGGCTGAATGCCGCGCTGAACGATGTCGAAATCTCGACAGAGACCGCGGACATCACCGCCGCAGAGCCGCCACAAGCCGACCTCGTCTTTTGCGGTGACGTTTTTTACGACAAGCCCATGGCCGACAAGGTACTGGCCTTCCTCGACAGATTGCTGGCGAACGGCATCGAGGTTTATGTCGGCGACCCGGGCCGGTCCTACCTGCCGTCGGCTCGCTTGAGCGAACTGGCTGCCTTCAGCGTTCCGGTGGTCGGTGCGCTGGAAGACAGCGAGATCAAACGCACGCGCGTATACCGGTTGGAGCAAAAATCATCCGCCAAATGATGCCCTGGCGGATCAGACTTGCAATCGACTGCCTGGTGGAAAACTTTTTCTGCAATTCCACTTCCTCTTTTTGCAGCTTGCGATAGGTTAGGAACCTAACCCTTCAAGCTTCAAGCGCTTTCCCGTTCAGACGTGTTTCTAGGAGTCCTTCATGCCCATCGTTAATCGCCTCGCGGATCTGGCCGACGAGATCACTGCCTGGCGCCGCGACATTCACGAAAACCCCGAAATCCTCTACGAAACGGTGCGGACCGCCGAAAAGGTCTCCGAGCTGCTGCAGAGCTTCGGTGTCGACGAAATTGCAACGGGCATCGGCAAGACGGGCGTTGTCGGGGTGATCAAGGGACGCAACGGTGGCGCAGGCAAGACCATCGGTCTGCGTGCCGATATGGACGCACTGCCGATCGAGGAAATCACCGGCAAGGAATATGCCTCCAAGATCCCGGGCAAAATGCACGCCTGCGGCCATGACGGCCACACCGCCATGCTGCTGGGTGCTGCGAAATATCTCGCCGAGACTCGCAACTTCGACGGCACCGTTATCGTGATTTTCCAGCCCGCTGAAGAAGGTGGTGCAGGCGCCAAGGCAATGATTGAAGACGGTCTTCTGACCCGCTGGCCGATTGAGGAAGTCTACGGCATGCACAATTTCCCGGGCCTTCCGGTTGGCGAATTCGCCATCCGCAAGGGCCCGATCATGGCCGCGACCGATGAATTCCGCATCGTGATTACCGGCCGGGGCGGCCACGCCGCCAAGCCGCACGAAACCATCGATCCGATCGTGATCGGCTCGCAGATGGTCTCCGCGCTGCAGACCATCGCCAGCCGCAACGCCAATCCGCTCGATTCAGTGGTTGTGTCGGTCACTGTTTTCCAGGGCGGCAACGCCTTCAACGTCATTCCGCAGGAAGTGCTCTTGCGCGGTACGGTCCGCACGCTGAGCCCGGAAATGCGCGATCTTGCCCAGGCCCGGATGGAATCCATCGTCAGCTCGGTCGGCGATGCGTTTGGCGCCAAGGCGGTTCTGCAGTTCACGCGCGGCTACCCGGTCACGGTCAACCACGATGAACAGACCGATTTCGCGACGTCGGTTGCCGAAGGCATTGCCGGGGTCGGCAAGGTCAACCGCGAGATCGACCCGATGATGGGCGGCGAGGATTTCTCCTATATGCTGGAAGAGCGTCCGGGCGCGTTCATCTTCGCCGGCAACGGCGACAGCGCCGGCCTGCATCATCCCGCTTACGACTTCAACGACGACCTGATCCCGGTCGGATGTTCCTATTGGGTGAAACTCGTTGAAACGGCCTTGCCTGCGGCAGCTTGACGCTTTTCGCTGCCTTCACCGTCATCCCGGCTCACCTGATGCCAGCCGGGGATGACGGCGGGCAGGTTTTGGCTTAACAGTGACGCCGGTTCCGACCGGCGTTTTCATTTGGATTTTCGGATATGGCACTTTCCCCGTTCAAGCTTCCCTTCCTGGTAGTCTATGTCGCGGTCGGGGCCATCGTCGGGGTCCTGGTGATCCACCCGCTGAACCTGCTGGTGGTCTGGTGGGAACTGGCACGGTTCTCGGACTCCGCGCCCAGTCTTCTTGAATTTCTGATGGCCCGCCTGTGGCTGGTGCTGCTTCCCCGACATCTGGACGTGGCGACGGCCTACGCCGCGCTCGGTGCGGTTGTCGGCCTCGCCTTCGGCATTTTTACCCGCAACTACATGCGCACCAGCGAAGCCTACCGGTCTCTGCGCGAGGAACAGACCACCCTGATTCCCGACCTGTTGAAACAGGGCGAAAGCGGACGTGTGGAATTCAAATCCTCGCTGCGTTGGGACCTGATCGAAAACCGGACCAACAGGTCGCTTGAAAAGGTCATCGCCAAGACCCTGGCAGGCTTCTTCAACGCAGATGGCGGCCATCTTCTGATCGGCGTCGATGACAACGGCACACCCCTCGGGCTCGACAAGGATCTGGCAACGCTGAAAAGCCCCGACCTCGATTCTTTCGAGCGCACGGTCAACGACATCGTCTCCAAAACACTCGGTGGCGACCTCTGCCCCTACATCCACACGGTCTTTTCGAGGGTCGAGGGAAAAGATGTGGCCATGGTGATTGTCAGCCCTGCGCCCCGCGCCGTCTACATGGAAGAGAACAAAGCTTCGGTCTTCTACCTGCGCAGCGGCAATTCCACACGCGCGCTGGATGTCCGCGAAGCGATCAATTACGCCAACAAGAGATGGCCGTGACATGCCGGACATAGCCGGTTTCTTCTTTCCCGATCAGCTGCACCTTGCCGCTTCGCTGACGCTGATCGTCGCCAGTTTCTTCACCTCTGCCCTGGCTGCAGCCGTCGGCCTTGGCGGCGGGGTGGCCTTGATCGCGATCATGGCGACCCTCATGCCGGCCACTGCACTGGTGCCGGTGCATGGTGTCGTCCAGCTCGGGTCGAATGCCGGGCGCGCCTTGGTTCAACTCAAGCATGTCGACTGGCTGATTGCGCTCTGGTTTGCGATCGGGGCCGCATTCGGTGCTGCGGTCGGCGGTTCAATTGCCATGGAGTTGCCCCCCACCGTTCTCAGGGCGGGCATCGGCCTGTTCGTCTTGTGGGTCGTCTGGGGCAAGGCACCTCGCTTCGGCAAGGCCCCGAAAAGCGCCATGGCGGCTGCGGGCTTTGTCTCGACTTTCCTGTCCATGTTCTTCGGTGCGGCCGGCCCTATCGGCGCCGCCGTGCTGTCCACCCTGGGCTTGACGCGCCACCAGTTTGTCGCCAATCAGGCGGTCACCGCGCTGATCATGCATGTCTTCAAGATCATCGCCTTCGGCGCCCTCGGCTTTGCCTTCGCGCCCTGGTTCGGACTGATCGTTCTGATGATCGTCAGCGGCTTTCTCGGCACGCTTTCCGGCAGCCGCCTGCTCGGCCGCATGAATGAAAAGAGCTTCAAGACCGGCTTCAAGTGGGTGATGACCCTGCTCGCACTGAATCTCCTGTGGCAGGCAGCACGCGGATGGCTCGGCTGACGGCTGCCGGCGCCCTCGGAAAAATGGTCGCAACGCCATCACAGCCGTAAGCGTACTGCCGTTCTTGACCTTTCCCGACGGCTTGCTTGAGTTCTTCGCAACTGGCTTCATCTTGAAAGACAACGGCCGACGCGCTAACCCATCGCCATCAGATTTCTCAAAATGCGGGATGGAACACCCATGGCTTCACAAAACCTTCTGCTTCTGCCGGGTGACGGCATTGGCCCGGAAATCATGCAGGAAGTGAAAAAGGTTATTCGCTGGTTCAACGAAAAGGGCGGCATGTCCTTTGAAACCGACGAAGGCCTGGTCGGCGGCTCTGCCTATGATGCACACGGTCAGTCGATCTCCGAAGAAGACATGGCCAAGGCCATGGCAGCCGACGCCGTGATTTTCGGTGCCGTGGGCGGCCCGAAGTGGGACGACGTTCCTTACGAGGCACGCCCGGAAGCCGGCCTGCTGCGCCTGCGCAAGGACATGCAGCTTTTCGCCAACCTGCGCCCGGCCATCTGTTATCCGGCACTTGCCGATGCGTCTTCGCTGAAAAAGGACGTGATCGAAGGTCTCGACATCCTGATCGTGCGCGAGCTGACCGGCGGTGTCTATTTTGGCGAGCCGAAGGAAATCATCGACCTCGGCAACGGCCAGAAGCGCGGCATCGACACCCAGGTCTATGACACCTACGAGATCGAGCGCATTTCCGGCGTCGCCTTCGAGCTGGCGCGCACGCGCGGCAACAAGGTCACGTCCATGGAAAAGCGGAACGTGATGAAGTCCGGTGTTCTGTGGAACGAGGTCGTGACCCAGACGCACAAGAACGGCTACGAGGACGTTCAGCTGGAGCACATGCTGGCCGATGCCGGCGGCATGCAGCTCGTCCGCTGGCCGAAGCAGTTCGATGTCATCGTGACGGACAACCTCTTCGGCGACATGCTGTCCGACGTTGCCGCCATGCTGACCGGCTCGCTCGGCATGCTTCCGTCTGCATCGCTTGGCGCTCCGGACGGTGTCACCGGCAAGCGCAAGGCACTCTATGAGCCCGTCCACGGCTCGGCTCCGGACATTGCCGGTACGGGCGCAGCCAACCCGATCGCCATGATCGCCAGCTTCGGCATGGCGCTGCGCTACTCCTTCGAAGAAGTCGCGGCCGCCGACAAGCTCGACAAGGCCATCGCCAACGCCCTCGACAAGGGCCTGCGTACCAAGGACATCGCGGCGGCTGGCCAGGCAACCGTTTCCACCGTGGAAATGGGCGACGCCATCATTGCCGAACTGGACGCCTTGAGCGCCTGATAGGCAATCGCCATTTGCAAGCAGGGCCGTCACCGGTTATCCCGGTGGCGGCTTTCCCTTTTCAAGACACCATTGGTCCCATGATCGAAGACAAACTCGCCCCCTTTCTCGGCACCTGGATCCTCGACACGGAGGAAAGCGACTTCGAGCAGGGTGAACCGCCCCGAAGCGCCACGCTGAAGATCGAAGACAATTTCGGCGTTGCGGTGTTCATCATGAACCAGGTCGCCGCCGACGGCGAAGTGACCAATGACACCTTCGAGGCGATGCCTGACGGGCCTGAGGTACGCCTCGGCAAAAGCGGACTGGTTGATGCCATGCGTCTCGTCTTCAACGGCGACCGCAACCTGATTTCGGAAGCCCGCCGCGGCGGACTGACCATCATGAAGGCCGACCGGGAACTGTCCGAAGACGGCAGAACCCTGACCGTGACCCAGACGGTTCACCTGGTGGATGTCGCAAGTTACACGAATGTGTCCGTCTACCGGCGCGCGCAGTAGGACCCGGTCTTCAATGAAACAGATGATTGGAGCGATTGCCCTTGTCGTCCCCGACTATGACGAGGCCATCGCCTATTACACCGGCAAGCTCGGCTTCGATCTGATCGAAGACACACACCTTAGCGTCAACAAGCGCTGGGTGCTTGTCGCCCCAAAGGGCAGTACCGAGACCCGTCTTCTGCTTGCAAAGGCCGATGGAGACAGCCAGCAAGCCGCCATCGGCAACCAGACCGGCGGACGCGTGTTCCTGTTCCTGCACACCGACGACTTCGACCGCGACCACCAGGCGATGCTCGCAGCCGGCGTCACTTTTCTGGAGGCTCCCCGCCAGGAAGCCTATGGCAAGGTCGCCGTCTTCCAGGACCCGTTCGGCAACAAGTGGGATCTGATCCAGAGGGTCTGAGGTCTATATCTCCACCGCGGCGAAGATACCGGCCACCCATTCGACGAAGACACGAACGCGCGGTGAAAGCTGGCGGTTCTGGGGGTAGAACGCAGCCAACGGCAACGAGGTCGGCGGCAAATCCGGCAGAACCTGCACCAGCGCACCGCTTTCCAGATCTTCGGCAAGCCGGTAGCGAGGCGCCTGGAACAGCCCGAACCCAAGACACCCGAGTTGGTGTACCGTTTCGGCATCGTTGGCGACGATCCGGCTGGGCAGCATTATTTCGCGCACGCCTGCGGACGTCCGGAAGTCAAGCGGCATGACAGCGCTCGTCCGTGACGACAGGAAGCCGACCATAAGGTGCCCTTCCAGATCCTCAAGCCTTGTCGGCGTGCCGTGCGTGGCGAGATAGTCCGGGCTGGCGCATGTGATCTCCGCGATCTCCGTCAACTTGCGCATGATCATGCCGCTGTCGTCCGGCACGCCGGCACGGAGCACGCAGTCAACCCCCTCGCGGACCAGATCCACCAGGCGCTCTCCCTGACCGAGCTGCAGGTCGATCTTCGGATAACGCGCCATGAAGTCCGGCAGGTGCGGCAACAGGAAGGTGCGGGTCAGCCGTCCCGGCACATCGACCCGCAACTGTCCGGCAGGCTCGTGCCCGCGCAGCGCGCCCTCCGCTTCCTCCACTTCCGCCAGGATTGACACACATCGCCGGTAATAGGCTTCGCCATCCGGGGTCGGCGTCACATGGCGTGTGGTTCGCTCCAGCAACCGGCAGGCGAGATCACGCTCGAGACGCTGGATCACATCCGTGGCAGTGGACCGTGGCAGGTTCAGATCTGCCGCGGCAGCAGTGAAGCTGCCCCGTTCGACCACCCGGACAAAGAGCTGCATTGCGTCGAACTTGCCGTACATTTGTTCTTATTATCCGGATTATCTTTTCAGTTAAAGCATCATTATCCGAAGTTTCCGCCTCGCTATCTTCAGGATCAACGAGAAGGAGACTTACATGACACCAGATCTCGACACCGCCATCGTCACCGGCGCCAGCAAAGGCATAGGCGCAGCCATAGCCCGCAGGCTTTCGCGCGATGGCTTTCAGGTGGTCATCAACTACGGCAAGGATGAAGCCGCGGCTCACGCACTTGTCAAAAGCCTGGAAGACCAGGGCGGCACGGCAATGGCGATCCAGGGAGACGTTGCCGAGACAGCGACCCACGAGCGTCTTTTCGAAGCAGCAGAAAAGGCCTTCGGCCCGGTGGGTGTACTCGTCAACAATGCAGGCACCATGCGTAATGCCGCGATTGCCGAAGCAAGCGACGAAGATTTCGACAGACAATGCGCGGTCAATCTCGGCGGTGTCTTCCGCGCCATGCGGCTCGCGTCGAGCCGGCTCGCGGATGGTGGCCGGATCATCAGCATTTCCTCCAGTGTGGTCGGTCTCTATCAGCCTCACTACGGCCTCTACGCCGCGACCAAGGCCGCCGTTGAAGCCATGACCCGGGTTCTGGCGAAAGAGCTTGGCCCGCGTGGCATCCGGGTCAACGCGATTGCCCCCGGACCGGTTGAGACTGACTTTTTCCTTGCCGGCAAGCCGGCGGAGCTTGTGGAAACGATCCGGAAATCAAACCCGCTTGGCCGTCTCGGCACCCCCGAGGACATCGCCGCAACCGTCGCCTTTCTGACTGGTCCCGATGGGGACTGGATGAACGGACAGGTTCTGCGTGCCAACGGCGGCATCATCTAGACACTTTCACCAAAACCCCAAGGAGAATCGCAATGCCCTTTGCAAATTACAAACTGCCCGAAGCCGCGTTGAGCACAGCGCAAAAGGAAGAGCTGATCCACAAGACCACCGACCTGCTGGTTTCCTTTTTCGGTGAGATCGTGCGGCCCAACACAATGGTTTTGGTGGAAGAGATCAAGGACGGCGGCTATGGCCGCGCCGACGAAGTCTTCACGATACCACCCGAGTATCGTGCCGGGGACTGATCTGAATCCGCGTCACTCGCCCGGCTGGAAACAGCCGGGCACTTTCCGTCATCTGGCCCGCGAACTCAGATGACTTGCAACGTGATGAGCGCAACCAGCACATAGCGCGTGGTCTTTGCAATGGCGACCAGCAGAGTGAAGCTCCAGAACGGTTCTTTCAGCACACCCGCCGCCAGTGTCAGGGGATCGCCGATGATCGGTGCCCAGCTCAACAGCAGGCTCCAGCGTCCGTACCGGTGATACCAGCCCGTCGCCTTGGCAAGCTTGTCCGGCTTGACCGGAAACCAGGACGCGGTCGACCACGCGGTTGCCGCCCGTCCCAGACCCCAGTTGACCATCGCCCCGAGCGTGTTGCCGAGGCTTGCGGTGGCAACCAGCAGAAAAACCGGGTCCGTTCCCAGCGCGATCAAGCCGGAAAGGCCCAGTTCGGATTGGGCAGGCAGCAAGGTGGCGGCGAGAAACGACACGCCGAAAAGACCCAGCAGGCTGGCACTCACCGGGAGTTACCGGACTGGGCTTTCTGCATGGCGGCAACGGCCCTGTGCATGAAATCCAGGAACTGAGCTTTTTCCTGTTCCGAAAATCCTTCCAGTGCCTCGGCATTCTGTGCAGTCGCTGCGCCGACGGCTTCCTTCTCCAGAACCCGTGCCTTGTCCGTCAGGAAAATCTCCTGAACCCGGCCGTCTTCCTCGCTCGCCCGGCGCGTGATCAGGCCGTCGCGTTCCATCCGCGCCAGCGTGTTGGCCAGTGTCGCCTGCTCGATATCAAGCAGTTGCACCAGTTCCTTTTGCGTGCGCCCCTCCTTCGCCCACAGCGCGAGCAGCGCCGGAAACTGCCCTGGCGACAGGCCAAGGGGCCGGATACGGCGCTGGAGACCCGCAGCAAACAACCGGGCCATCTGGTTTGCTAGATATCCAGCGGAGGAATCTTTTTCGAATGTCATCCCTTGCATATACGATAGATAGCTTACTATATAAATAAACATAGCTTGCTATATAAAAGGAGATGAAAATGACATCACTCTGGACCCGACGTGCCATTCACCTGGCCGCGCTTTCTTTACTAACCGCCAACCTGGGAGTTTCCGCCATGGCGAATGAAATCACCTCAAAAGCCCCCATCACGCTGATCAATTCCTTCGAGGTTCCGCAAGACCGCCTTTCCGATGCTGTCCGCGGCTGGGAAAAAGCCCGCGATTTCCTGAAAGAACAACCCGGCTACATCACCACGCGTCTGCACCAGTCCCTGTCCCCGCAGGCGAAGTTCCAACTGGTCAATGTCGCGCTTTGGGAAAGTCCCGAGACCTATCAGGCCGCCATTCAGAAGCTTGGCAAAAGCGGCATTGTCTCGGAGTTCAAGGGGATCGATTTTCATGCCGCGCTCTACACCGTGATCCGGGAGGACGAATGATGTCTTCCCCCAGTTCCAGTATCCGGTTGCTGCATTGGACCATTGCCGGTCTTACCATTGGCGCCCTGGCGACAGGCTACGCCATGACGAACAGCGACACGTTTTCCGCAACCCTTTTGAAATCCCATCTGGGGCTTGGTTTGTCGGCCGGTGGTCTCGCTCTCGTGCGCACCATCAGCTGGATCATGAAGGGAGCCCCCGCCCCGGTCTTCATCGTCAAGCCCGGCTTCCAGGCTGTCCTCGGCAGGAGTGTCCATGTGGCTTTGCGCCTCGTTCCGCTTCTGCTTCTGATCAGCGGCATTGGCATGATCCTGCTGTCAGGCACCCTGGGCGCGATCGTTGACGGTACAATCCCCGGCCTTGGGGCCCTTGCAGGATTGCCACCGGCAAATCTCCACCATGCCGCAGCATTCTTGCTGGCGGCCCTCATCGGGCTACACAGCCTTGCCGCCCTGTGGCACTGGCAACGACGAACTGTCTGGGGTTGAGATTGGTACTCCCAAAAAGGAAAGGCCCGGCCGCATAAAGCCGCCGGACCTCCGCTCAGGTCTTGGGAGGATCTTTCTCCAGGAATTACGCAGCGAGCGGGCCCACGTTGTCCTGTTCAATGCTGGCAATTGTCACGGGAGCGGCTTGAAGAGCGCTGCATATCTCGGGGCGAAGAATTTCGTGAACTTCCGAACTTCGGGTCTTTTGTAAGCTTCGCTGGAAATCAGCATGAGATGCTCTGCTGCGAGTTCATCGATCGGCTCGAAGCAGCGCACGAGATCGGGCTCCTGTTCTACGAGCTTCAGGTTCAGGAGGCCCAGGCCGACGCCGGACCTTATCGCGGCATGCATCAGCTCAAACTCACTGAACGAAAGAAGGATCTGCTCTCGCTTCACGCGGCAGGCTAGCCAATCGTGAAGGGTCGTTGGAACATCGTCCCGCTCGAAGGTGACGAAGGTGTGGCCGGACAGATCTTCCGGCGATGTGGGCAGGCCGTGTTTTTTCGCATAGTCACGAGACCCGAACAGGGAATATCTGGCGGTGCTGATCTTTCTGCAGACAAGGTCTTGCGACGGCGAGTTCCGGGTCAGCCGCAGCGCAATGTCGGCTTCACCTTTTTCAAGATCCAGCATGAGTTGGGTGGGTATAAATTCCAGCCGGACATCAGGATGCCGGGCAGAAAAATCGCTGAAGATCTTGTTGGCTCGTGGTGAAAAATTTGCCGAATATGCGGTGATGCGGATCGGGCGCGGTGTTGCGAGACCGTTCGCCTCGGTTTCAAGCGCTGTCATCGCGGCTTCAATGGCCTCGGCTTTCGGGTAAAGCGCCCTCGCGTGCCGGGTCGGCCGAAAACCACGCGTGTCCCGGTCGAAAAGAGACAGCTGCAGTTCATGCTCCAGCACTTCGATCCGTCGCGCAACAGTCGGCTGCGCAACCCCGAGCCGGCGTGACGCCGCCAGAGTTGATCCTTCCCGGAACACGGCCAGAAAGGCCCTGATATCTGTCCAGTTCGAGATCCGGCTCTTCATTTATGTAGAGCAACACAACGCCGGGCCGGATACCAGCCGAATGTTGCCGAGGATATTTTAAAGGCAGGAAAACAAGCAGGAGGATCGGAAATGTCTGCAACTCTCACTTCGCGACACGGCTTCAGCCTGCTTCGATTTTTGCGAAACCCAACGAGACCCTGGAAAAGGCAGATGAGATCGGCAGAGGCATCCCCCTCAAAGGACATGAAAGCGCGGCGCGCTTGCATCCGGGACCTGTTGCTGTCGCAGCCAGCCGCCTTCGCGAACGAAATGGACGTTCAATACCTTCTGCAGATGTACCCGCTGGAAAGATAAGGGCAGAGTGCAAAGGCCAAACAAAAAACCCCGCCAAAGCGGGGTTTTCCGAAAATCGTCAGGGACCGGATCGGTTACTTGATCGGTTCCGACACTGTTTGAAGCGCCTTATTTCAGGCGGCTTGCCGGGCCGAGGTCGATGAGCTGGGTTTCACCCGGCGCATCGTCAACACCATCATTGTCGGTCACCAGGATCAGGCGGCCGTCGGCGGTGATTGTCAGGCCTTCCGGCTTGTCGAGAACCCAGCCCTTGCCTTCTGCCAGCGCCGGCAGGATGTCCAGGGCATAATGTTTCTCGACGACCGGCAGGTCGGCCCCGTAGGCAGCCGGTGTCACACCGTCCAGGGAGATCGTGGTGATCTGCTTGATGGCCGCGTCTTCACCGCCCTTGTTGTCGCGCTCCAGGATAGCGAACGTGCCATCACCCATGGAGACGATTTCCGACAGGCCGACCCAGCCACCGGCTGCGCTCTTCGGCTTGTCGAGCGGATAGTGGACGAAGCCCCAGGACTTGTCTGCCGGATCGTAGATGGCCAGCTTCACCATGCCCTTCGGATCGTCCTTCCATTCGCGCTGAACGGCGACGGCAACAAGCGTCTTGCCGTCCATCTCGAACTCGGAAACGCCTTCGAAGGAGAAGCGGACAGACTGGGCGCTCAGCTCTTCTGGAAGTGTGATTTCTTCCTCAACCTGACCGTCGGCACTGACTTTCAGCAGCAGGTGCTGCAGGTCCTTGTCCAGGTTACCCTCGGAAGCCAGCCAGAAGCCGCCATCCTTGGCAATGGAAATACCTTCCAGATCCAGCTTGGCCTGCTTGCCGCCCTGAACGGTGGCATAGCCGACAATCTTGGCAGGCTTGGAGGAGATATCCAGCGTGTAGATGCGGGCATCGTCATAGAAGCTGTCGCTGACCGCATAGAGCTTGTTGGCATCCGCCGGGTCCGCCGCCAGACCGGACAGCGCGCCCCAACCGATCGGCGCACCCTTTTCCGGATCAACGTCGGAAGCAACCATCGGATAGGACGAAGCGTCCGCACCGAACTTGTAGAGGGAGACCTGCGCACGAACGTTGTCTTCCGCACTGTCGACCTCGTTGGCCACCACGAACAGATCGCGGCTCGGGATTGCCAGAGAGCCTTCCGGACCGACGTGGGTCGGCAGGAACTGGACGAATTCCGGCTCGGCACCGGTGTCCTTGTAGACGGCGACGAAATTGCCGCGCTCGGAATTGACGAAAATCAGCTTCTCGCCGCCAAATTCACCGACGGTCACGCCTTCCGGCTCGGTGCCTTTCTTGGCCGCCCGCTTGGCCGGGTAATGGCCGTACGACATGGCCAGATGTTCCATCTGGTTGCCGCTGTCGAACAGGACCTCGCCCTTGGTGTTCCAGATGGTGAAGCCGCGCGAACCGCCTTCGTAGTCGCCTTCGTTGGCCGTCACGAACCGCTCGACATCGAGCCAGGCAACCGCATCCGGTTCACGCTTGACGTTTTCGATCGATCCGGAGGCATCGCTCATGCGGGCCTTGATGACCGGGATATTCTCGGCGGACGACGTGCCGGCGGAGAAATGGCTGACAACCTCGCCGGAGGCCAGATCGACCACGGCAAGGTGGTTGTTTTCCTGCAGGGTGACGACAACCTGGTTCTTGGAATTGATGGAAACGAATTCCGGCTCCGGATCTGTCGGCGCGATTTCGGCAAGACCGGTCAGGTCGACAATGCGGACCGCATCACAGTTGGTCGGCGCCCCGGTCTCGTCCAGATCGAAAATCGCCAGATGACCGGCCGGCATCTGCGGGATCACGCCGTCGTTCAGGTCTTCGTCGCGCTCGTTCTCAATGGCGATGGCGATGAACTTGCCATCCGGGGAAATGGCGATGCTGTCCGGCTGCCCCTTGGCGTCGCATTTCGCGGTAATGCCGAGACCGTCGAGAGCAATCACGGCCAGATGACCGGAGGCATTGACGTAATCTTCAGAGGTGTTGACGCCGGCATAGGCGAAATTCTTGCCGACGGTGACCGAGGTTGGCTCACCGCCAAGGGCGGTGCGGCCCATCGGCTGCAGGTTCAGCGGGTTGGCCGCATTGACGAAGACGATGGCTTCGCCCGGGCTGTCGGTAAAGACGAGAGTGCGGCCGTCCTTGGTGGCGGAAATGATTTCCGCGACGGTTTCCGTCGCCTTATCCGCGCCTTCCGGCAGGGTCTTGTAGACCGGGAAAGTGTTGATACGCTCGAAATACGCAGCTTGCGCTGCCGAGACCGCGCCAAGGCCGAATAAAACTGAAAGGCTGACACCTTTTAAAAAGCGCCCACGAAGGTTCGCCATTGCACTCACTCCCACAAATATCGGGTTGATGTTGCGCGCAAGCTAGTGGGCCAGATTACCATATCGGTGACAATTGCATGAAGCTTTCATGACAACGCACTGCGCGGCTTGAATTTGCATTTCAGGCGTTTACCTCATATGAAGGAGGTGCGGCAGTTACCGCCTTCTCCATCTTCCATTCTTTCCCATATTTGTGCCTCCGGCGCATTTTCATCGGATTTTCCAATGCAGATCGGTTTCATCCGCTCCGCCATTGTGCTGGGGCTTCTCGCCGCTGTCGGTCCATTTGCAATCGACCTTTATCTGCCCGCCATGCCGGAAATCGTAAAGGCATTGCGGACGGACGACGCTGCGGTTCACATGACCTTCACGGTCTATTTCATCGCTTTCGGATTTGCGCAGCTCATCTACGGCCCGCTGGCAGACCGGTTCGGCAGAAAGCTGCCGGCCTTTCTGGGGCTTGTCGTCTTCATTATCGGCTCGATCATGTGCGCCACGGCAATTGACGTTTCGGCGCTGACATTCGGCCGTTTCGTGCAGGCGCTCGGCGCCGCTGCGCCCATGGTCATCGTGCGGGCCGTGGTCCGCGACCTGCACACAGGCCCGAAGGCGACCCGGTTGATGGCACTGGTCATGCTGGTCTTCAGCGTGTCCCCCATGCTTGCACCGCTTGCGGGCAGCCTGATCATCCAGTTCGGCAGTTGGCGTTTGATCTTTGTTGCCCTGGGCGTGATCGCCCTGTTGGCCACGTTGCAAATGGCTTTCCTGCTGCCCGAAACGCTGCCGGCCGAGCGCCGGGGCAAGATCGACCCGACAGCGATGATCCGCAGTGCCATCTATCTGATGCGCGACGGCAGGTTCATGGGGCTGACGTTGATCGGAGGGTTCTCGCTGGCGAGTTTCTTCGTCTTCATCGCCGCCGCCCCACTGGTCTACATGACCCAGTATCAGTTGACGCCGATGGCCTTCAGCCTTGTCTTTGCGCTGAACGCAATCGGCTTCTTCGCCTCGTCCCAATTCGCCGCCACACTTGGTGAGCGCTTCGGCATGGGCCGGGTGGCACTGAGGGCAGTCAGCGGCTTCGCCGCGGCCAACGTTCTCCTGGTCATTCTGGTCTGGAGCGGTATCGATGATCTGCCGGTGCTGATGGCCCTGTTCTTCATCGGCAACACCTGCCTCGGTCAGGTCATCGCCCCGGTGATGGTCATGGCCCTGGAAGAACACGGCGAACATGCCGGCATGGCCTCCTCCCTCGGCGGCACCTTCCAGATGGTCGCCGGCGGCGTGATGATCCTGATCTGCAGCCCGTTCTTTGACCGCACAGCCTTGCCCCTGGTCGGCGCCGTTGCCGCCTGCGCACTCATCGCCCTTGCCATTGCACTGCTGACCTTGCGCACTTCGCGCGAGGGCCAAGCCGTCGCCTGAGGCGATATTCCCGAAGCAGGTACGCCGGAGCAGCCTTATACAGGCTCTTCGGCAGACTGACCGATCTGATCGAGTTTCTTTTGCAAAGACAGCCGATCAAGCGAAGACATCGGCAGGTTCACGAACACCGAGATCCGGCTGCTGAGCATCCGGAAGGCTTCGTTGAATGCGACCGCCCGTTCGCTCTCGCTTCCGGCAACAGCTGCCGGATCCGGCAGGCCCCAATGGGCGGACATCGGCTGGCCAGGCCAGACAGGGCAGGTTTCGTTCGCCGCATTGTCGCAAACGGTGAAAACGAAATCCATGACCGGCGCATCCGGCACCGCGAATTCGGCCCAGTCCTTCGATCGCAGGCCGTCGGTCTTGAAATTGAGCTTGCTCAGCAGCGCCAGGGCCTCCGGGCGCACGGCCCCGGCCGGTTGCGAGCCGGCGGAAAAGGCCCTGAACCGGCCTTGTCCCTCCCGGTTTAAGATGGCTTCCGCCATGATCGACCGGGCGGAATTGCCCGTGCACAGGAAAAGCACATTAAAGACATCGCCGGACATCTGGTCCTCCTTACGATGAACAGGTCTCTCCGCAGGCAATCGTCTCGATAACCTGCGCACAAAGCTCCGGATGACCGCCACAGCAGTCGGCCATCAGGAACGTCAACAACTCACGTATTCCGTCCAGGTCTGCAAAATACCGAATCGACCGGCCTTCTCGTTCGTTGCGCACCAGCCCGGACTGAAGCAAGACGGCCAGGTTCGCCGACATCGTGTTCTGCCGAACGTCCAGAGCCTCGCCGATCTCGCCGGCACTCATTCCTTCTTCACCAGCCCGGATCAGCAACCGGAAGACTTCCAGTCTCGTTTTCTGGCTGAGCGCTCCGAAAGCGCTCAAGGCATCTTTCATATCCATAATTCATGATATTTCGATTCTTCAGCAACAGGCAAGTCTTTTTCGCAGTCGGGCGCAACATCTCGCAGACGGCCTCGTCTGGTTCGGAACCGTCATTTTCCGCAAGACGCTTGCAACCGACCGTCAGAGCTGCTGACCTGCCTGGGAAACCGTGCGGGGCAGACAATGAAAACACTGAAAAACCCTTTTCTCGGCAAAGGCCTTCCAGAACAGACCGGGCTAGCGGAAGGATCCGTTTCGCAGGACGTTGCCGGGGCGGAAAGCCTCTTCCGCAAATGCCCACAGGCCGATGAAACCCCGCTCCTGGCGTTGCCGGATCTTGCAAGCCAATTTGCGATCGGCAGCTTGAGCCTGAAGGACGAACGGCAGCGCATGGGTCTTGGCAGTTTCAAGGCTCTTGGCGCAGCCTATGCCATTGCCAAACTGGCGGACCAGCGCGTGCAGGACGGACTGGCGCCTTCACACGCCTCAGCGCTAAACGGCATGACCTTCGTCTGCGCGAGCGCTGGAAACCACGGCATGTCCCTTGCTGCAGGCGCGCCGCTTTTTGGCGCCAGGGCCGCCGTCTTCGTCGCCGAGACCGTACCCGAAGCCTTTGAGGCCCGCCTGAAGGCTCGGGGTGCCGACGTTGTCCGGGCCGGGGCCACCTATGAAGACAGCATGGCGGAAGCCCAGAGACGCGCCGACGCCGAAGGCTGGACCTTACTGCCGGACAGCACCTGGCCGGGTATGACCGGCCCCGGACACGACGTGATGGAAGGCTATCTGGTGATGGCCGCGGAAATCGCACGGCAGATCGAAACACCGCCCACGCATGTCTTCCTGCAAGCTGGCGTTGGCGGCCTTGCCGCCGCCTGTGCCGTCGGCGCCCGCCTGACCTGGGGCAAGGATGTGACCATTGTTGTCGTGGAACCGGAAAATGCCCCCGCCCTTCTTGCCAGCATTGAAGCCGGCGAACCTGTTACGGCGCCCGGCCCGGTGTCGAACATGGGCCGGCTCGACTGCAAGGAACCGTCTCATCTGGCGTTGAAATACCTGGCCCGGGAAGCCGATGTCTTCGTGATCGTTTCTGACGACGAGGCCTCGGAAACAGTTAAATGGCTGGGGGAAAACGACATTGCGACAACGCCGTCCGGTTCGGCCGGCATCACTGCCGTGCGCCACGCGGCCGGTCAGGCCTCAACTCTTGGCCTTGGTCCGGAGGCTCGGGTGCTCTGTTATCTCTCCGAAGGACCGGAGGATGTCTGAGCAGGATTTCCCTGAAGACGAATTTGCCACCCGCAACCAAGCCGCCCAGACGGCCATGCGCGCGCAAGGCATCGACGCGCTGTTCTTCACGACGGAAGCCGAAATGCGCTATTTCACCGGCTTCCGGACTCTTTTCTGGCAGAGCCCGACCCGGCCCTGGTTCCTTGTCGTGCCGGGGAACGGCAAGCCGATTGCAGTCATTCCGCAGATCGGGGCGCATCTGATGGCCGCCACCTGGATTGATGACATCCGGACGTTTTCCGCCCCGCACCCGGTCGATGATGGCATCAACCTGCTGGCCGATACCCTCAAAGACTTCCCGAAAATCGCCATGCCGATGGGCCGGGAAAGCGCGCTGCGCATGCCGCTTCGTGATTTTCAGCGCCTGCAGGATGTCACCAGCGGCTCCGAATATGTCGATGGAACGAACTTGATCCAGAGCCTCAGGATGGTGAAATCGGAACGCGAGATTGCTTTGCTGCGCGAAATCTGCGGCATCGGTTCGGCTGCCTTCGCCAGAGGACCGGAGCTTTTCCACGCCGGCCAACCGCTCAACGACGTTTTCCGGTCCTTCCGGATCGAACTTTTAAGGCAAGGCGCTGACGACGTCCCCTATCTGGTCGGCGGCGCCGGACAGGAGGGCTACGGCGATGTCATTTCACCGCCCTCCGCCCGGCCGCTTCAGGAAGGGGACGTCCTGATGCTCGATACCGGCGCGACCAAAGACGGCTACTTCTGCGATTTCGACCGCAATTTCGCGATCGGCCGGGCAAGCGACGCTGTCAGGTCTGCTTACGAAACACTTGTGCAGGCAGTTGAAGCGGCTGCCGCCATCGCCCGCCCGGGAAGAACCTGTGCCGATCTCTTCCAGGCCATGGCCGGGGTTCTGGGCGAGAGCGAAGGCGATGTCGGCCGGCTCGGCCACGGCCTTGGCATGCAGCTCACCGAGGCACCGAGCCTGACCAGCTTCGACCAGACCTTGCTGCGTGAAAACATGGTGCTGACACTGGAACCCAGCCTGACGCTTGGCCCCGGCAGGATGATGGTTCACGAGGAAAACATCGTCATTCGGGACGGAGCACCCGAGTTTCTGACCATTCGGGCAGCGCCGGACATTCCTGTTATCGCCGCATGAAACACCGGGAACAGCGCCATGAAACTGCCCTTCGACTGCGACACGGGCTCTGCCACAAAAGCCGCTTTCGGCCTTATCTTGCTGTCGGTTGACGAAACCATCGAGAGCGAATTCCGGCCCCTGTTTCATCAGGAGGGCGTCTCGCTGCTTCACGCCCGGATCGAGAGCGCTACTGAAGTCACTTCCGAAAAGCTCATGCAGATGAAGGCCCGGCTGACGGACACGGCCGCTCTTCTTCCAGGCACACGCCCGCTTGATGTCATTGCCTATGCCTGCACCTCCGGTGCAACGGTGATCGGCTCGGACCAGGTAGCTGGCGCGATCCAGCTGCCTCATCCGGGCGCTCTCGTCACAGACCCGGCCCGCGCGGTGATTGCCGCACTTGGACACCTTGGCGTCTCACGGGTCGCCATCGTCTCCCCCTATGTGGCGGAAGTCTCCGACGCGCTCTGCCGTCTCCTGGAAAAGAACGGCGTGACACCCGCCAGTGTCGGCTCTTTCGGGCAGGC
The DNA here is from genome assembly GCF_008107695.1 of Stappia sp. BW2. Lineage (GTDB taxonomy): Bacteria > Pseudomonadota > Alphaproteobacteria > Rhizobiales > Stappiaceae > Roseibium. The sequence goes on from NZ_VIRG01000058.1 coordinate 126,514, forward strand.
GGAAGAAGCTGTTGTCGCAAGGATCAGCCTTCAATCCGTGGAAGACGCTATTTGCGAAGTCGGCAAGGATCCGGAGATAGAAGCCGTCTTTGCCTCCTGCACCAACTTACGTACGCTGCCCGTCATAGAGACTTGCGAAAAGCGTCTGGGCAAACCCGTCATCAGCTCCAATCTGGCACTTGCCTGGCACATGATGCATCTGGCCGGCTTGTCCACGGCGGGACGCGGACCGGGACGGCTGTTCACCGCGTGATCTGCTTGGGGGCGGTTGAAACGGGCCGGATCGCCCTGTTACCAAAGCGCCTCATCTCACGGAAATGCGAAGGCAGGGGCCGCCTGCCGGGCCCGGCAAAGCATCAATTCGTTCACTTAGCTGGCAACACCGGCCTATTCCTTGTTGACTCGCGGGAATTTCCGGGCAAAAACACCGCCGTCTCAAGTTTTGACGATTGCGAGCCCCGATGACCCGGCTGAAAGCCGACATTCTGGATATGATGTCCCAGGCCCTTGCCAGCGCTACGTTCATGCGCGGCGAGCCGCGGACGGCTGCAGCAACCGCTCTCAAACGCACTACCAAGACCACCAAGACCACCGCTTGACGGTGCCGCTCATCCCGCCTCCCCGGGGATGGGAGGCGCCGGGAGCCGGCCACGCCCATCCAGAACCGGGCGGCTGGCGAAGCGGGGAGACGGACAAGGACTAGTCAAAGATGGGTTTCAAGATCGCAATTGCAGGCGCTACCGGCAATGTCGGACGCGAGATGCTGGACATTCTCGCTGAGCGCGGTTTTCCGGCAGACGAAGTCGTCGCTCTCGCCTCCCGCAGGTCTCAGGGCACCGAAGTTTCCTTCAGCGACAAGACGCTGAAGGTTCAGGCCATGGAGAACTATGACTTCTCCGATACCGACATCTGCCTGATGTCCGCCGGCGGCACTGTCTCCAAGGAATGGTCTCCGAAGATCGCTGCCAAGGGCTGCATCGTCATCGACAACTCTTCCGCATGGCGCTACGACGCCGACGTGCCGCTGATCGTTCCGGAAGTGAATGCCGATGCCGTCGCCGGTTTTGCCAAGAAGAACATCATTGCCAATCCGAACTGCTCCACCGCTCAGCTGGTGGTGGCGCTGAAGCCGCTGCATGATCACGCCAAGATCAAGCGCATCGTCGTGTCCACCTACCAGTCGGTTTCCGGTGGTGGCAAGGATGCGATGGAAGAGCTGTTCAACCAGACCCGTGCTGTCTTCGTGAACGACCCGATCGAGCCGAGCAAGTTCACCAAGCGCATCGCTTTCAACGTGATCCCGCACATCGATACTTTCATGGAAGATGGCTACACCAAGGAAGAATGGAAGGTGCTGGCGGAAACCAAGAAGATGCTCGACCCGGCCATCAAGGTGACCTGCACGGCCGTGCGCGTGCCGGTCTTCATCGGCCACTCGGAAAGCGTCAACATCGAGTTCGAAAACGAGATCACCGCAGAAGAAGCGCGCAACATCCTGCGCGAAGCTCCGGGCTGCCTCGTCATCGACAAGCAGGAAGACGGCGGCTACATCACGCCTTATGAAAGCGCCGGCGAAGATGCGACCTATATTTCCCGCATCCGCGAGGACGCAACGGTCGAAAATGGCCTCAACATCTGGGTCGTTTCCGACAACCTGCGCAAGGGCGCGGCGCTCAATGCCGTTCAGATCGCCGAAGTTCTCGTCAACCGCGGCCTGATCACTCCGAAAAAGGCAGCAGCCTGATCAACAATTCAGACGGGCGCCTCTGGCGCCCGTTTTTTTGGGCCTACCGGCCGCTCGGGTGAAACCAGACACTGATCCCGGGCAGCCCCCCCCCCCTGAAAACGTCCAGACCACCCTCTCTACCCGGTCCGTCAAGCCAGGTGCTCCCTTCTTCCTCGTTCTGAGGAAGCGCAAAGGCCGCCAAAGAGTTCCGTTTCCATGCCATCTGAATTCAACGGGTCGTTCGCCGACTTCCTTGATCGCTTTCCCGGCAAATGTTTCACCGACTGGCTGGCAGCCCGGGCCGAGCCCTATTGGAGCGAGGCGACCGGCCACCCCTTCACAGTTGCGATCGGTGACGGCACCATGCCCGAGGCTGCCTATGCGCGGTATCTGATCGAGGATTACACCTTCGTCACCGATCTCGCCTCCACCCTGGGGTATCTCGTCGCAAAAGCCCCCGGCATGCCTGCCAAGTCCCGGCTTTCCGGTTTCCTGGCCCTGCTGACGTCGGAGGAAAACGATTACTTCCTGCGCTCTTTCGAGGCGCTGGGTGTGGAACCGCAGGTCTATGAAACCGCGGCTCAAGGTCCGGTAACCCGCGCCTTCTGGCAGCTCATGCTGAGGTCCTCCGGACAAGGCAGTTACGCCGAAGGGCTTGCCTGCCTGCTCTGCGCCGAATGGTGTTATCTGATCTGGGGCCTGCGCGAAGCCCGAAAGCCGCGCCCGGATGCGTTTTATCTAGCCGAATGGATCGACCTTCATGCCGTGCCCGGCTTCGAGGCCTTCGTAAACTGGATCCGCGCTGAAATGGACCGGATCGGCCCCGCCCTGCCAGAAGCAGACCAACTCCGTGTTGCGGATCTCTTCCGCCGGATGAGCAAACTGGAAGCCGCTTTCTTCGAAACCGCCTGGACCGGCGAACTGCCCGGCCCGCTGGAAGACCTTTAACGGATCTGAACCGATGTTTTCCTATGAAGCCGCAGCCCTCGGCGCGGCGGCCCTTTGGGCACTTACCGGACTGCTATCGACCGGCCCCGCCCAGCATCTCGGCGCCATTACCTTCAACTGCACACGCATGGTGCTGGTGACAATGATGCTGAACATCTGGGTGTTCCTGACCACGGGTTGGGGCTCCATCGGCCAGGAGCAGATGCTGCCTCTGATCCTGTCCGGTTTCCTCGGCATCTTTCTCGGCGATACGGCTCTTTTCCTGACGCTGAACCGCATGGGGCCGCGCCGGACCGCGATGCTGTTTTCGCTGAACGCACCCATGTCTGCGATCCTCGGCTGGCTGCTCCTGAACGAGGATCTGACCTCCACACAAGTGGTCGGCATTGGTCTGACGTTTCTGGGCGTTCTGCTGGCCATTCGGTTCGGCAAGCGCAAGTCCCAGCTTCACAAATGGGAAAACATCAAGGGTCCTGTCTGGATTGGTGTGCTTCTCGGCCTTGCCGCGGCGCTGTCCCAGTCGGCCGGGTCGCTGATTGCCCGTCCGATCATGGAAACTGGCGCCGACCCGGTTGCCGCCTCCAGCATTCGCGTCGGCGTAGCGGCGCTCGGGCTGCTGCTCCTGACACGCTTGCCGGTTCGTTGGGTCAAGCCGGCGGGAAACTTTACGCTTCCGGTTGTCGGTCTGGTCGCCATTTCCGGCCTGCTCGGCATGGGGCTGGGCATGACGCTGATCCTGTTCGCACTTTCGGGCGGAGAGGTCGGCATCATCGCAACCCTGTCGGCAACGACACCGGTGCTCATACTGCCGATGATGTGGTGGAGAACGAAGGAAGCGCCGGCACCTGGCGCGTGGGTGGGCGCCGCAGGCGTCGTCGCGGGCAGCGCACTTCTCTTTGTCAGCTAGACTGGCAGAAAAGGCCTATGGCGATCAGCAACTCATCAAGGATGAGGAAATATGGGAGCCGGCTTCTAACCAGTACGTTGCAGCAAGCTACAAGCGGGTTGTGCCGATCTCAACCGGCTCCCTAACGCCAGTATCAATATCTTATAAAAACACTCGAAACGAAGTTCGAGGACCGCCAACCCCCCCAAGAGGCAACCGGCAAAAAGTTAACTGACACCCGGCGCTACGTTGAAGCTTAAAAAAATCTCCTCCGCCGAGGCAGCAAGGTCATCTTATGCCCTTGCGTCATATCTACTATTCCCCAAATGGGGAATGTATCCTCACTTTCTCGCGAAAAGTGCGTAGGACGCCTTTTAAAAGACCAGAAACGGTGCGGAGTGGGCTGGCCTCCTGAAGGGCCAATGGGCACGACGCAGTGGCCAATCTCGCCCCATGCGCAATGCTGTTTTAAGCCCTCAGACGCCCTTCTGGGCAGCCCCTGACGCCAACGCCTCCTCCGTCTGCGGCATCGTTGATGGTTTGGTGCAGTCAGGGCAGAGCTCGCCGGAAAAAACATACAGAAAAGACAAGAAATGCACTCAAAACGAGTGAAAAGATTACAGTAAATCCGTGAAAACTGTCTCCCAATTAGGTGAACCTGCCTTCACTGATAATTTACGAAAATCATTAAGAATAATGACAATGTTTACCTTGGGGGTGGCTATGAAGAATTTACTGTCTAAGTTGAGTGTGACTTCAACGCTTGCAATTATTTCTGCGAGCGTTCTTGGAATTTCGATGATCGTTGTGGGCTTTATCCTCTACCAGGTAGCCCTTGGCCAGGCGCAGGATCGCGCCCAGATCAAGCAGAATATCAACCTGCGTGTTGCTGCCACGCTGCTGGAGGACCGCATCGACGGGGCAAAGGTCACCTGGGACGCAAAAAGCAACGTCCAGCGGATCGAAATCGCCGAAATGCCGGAATTCGAAAACCATGACATGATCGACGCCGTCGGGCGCATGACAGGCGAAACCGCGACTGTTTTTGCCTGGGATCCTGAAACGAAGGATTTCTGGCGCAAGACCACCAACATCATCAAGGGTGACGGCAAGCGTGCCGTCGGAACCCAGCTTGGCCAGAACGGCGCGGTTTATCCTGTCGTGACAAACGGCAAGACCTTCCACGGTCAGGCCACCATTCTCGGCAAGGACTATTTCACCGTCTATCAGCCGATCTTCTCCACCAACGGCGATATTCTCGGCATCCTTTACGCCGGCGTGGAAAAGGCTGCGGTCGAGGCACACGCATGGGAACTGACCAGCCGCTACGCAATGCTGGCACTGCCGGTCGTTGCCGTTTCCGTGATCCTCCTCATCCTTGCCATCCGCCGCCAGTTGCGCCCGATTACGAGACTTGCGGAAATCACCGATCAGATTGCGCAGGACAACCTTGCTGACGAAGTTCCCTTCAAGGAGCGTTCCGACCAGATCGGTACATTGGCCCAGGCCGTCAGCACACTGCGTCAGCGCGCCGTCGAGCGGATTGAACTGACCGAGAACCAGCGCACGTCCGAGGCTGAGGCCGTTGACCGGCAAAGCCGGGTTCAGCAGCTGATTGAATCCTTCCGGACCAATGTGTCCAACGTGCTCAACTCGGTCAACGAAACCGTGCATGGCCTGGAAGGCACCGCAGGACGCCTCTCCGACCTCTCCGGCCAGAGCGCATCAAGTGCAACAGAAACGCTGAATTCTGCCGATGAAGCAACCTCGAGCGTCCAGACCGTGGCCAGTGCCGCCGAAGAACTCTCCGCTTCCATCAGCGAAATCTCCCGCCAGGTGGCGCAGACAACGGAGGTTGTTGGCCGTGCAACCGAAGGCACGCGCGTGACCAACGAGAAGGTGGAAGGCCTTGCGGCTTCCGCTTCCAAGATCGGTGAAGTGGTAACCCTCATTCAGGCAATTGCCGAGCAGACCAACCTGCTGGCCCTCAACGCCACCATCGAGGCGGCACGCGCTGGGGAAGCCGGCAAGGGCTTCGCGGTCGTCGCGGCTGAAGTGAAGGAACTGGCCACCCAGACCTCCAAGGCAACCGAGGAGATCAGTGCGCAGATCACCGCCATTCAGGACGCCACGAAGGATTCCGTCGGTGCGATTGCGGAAATCACCAAGATCATGGAAGAGGTGAATTCCTACACCAGCACCATCGCCGCAGCCGTGAGCCAGCAAGGCTCGGCAACCGGTGAGATATCGCAGAACGCCCAGAACGCTGCCGAAGGCACCACGTTCGTCTCGTCCTGCATGTCCGACCTCTCAAGCGCCGTCAATCAGACGTCAGAGGCCTCTCACTCGGTTCTCGACGCGTCGGAATTGCTGTCGGCGCGCACGGAAGAGCTGAAACAGGAAGTGGAAACCTTCCTGAACGGTGTCGCTGCTGCCTGACACCTTCGGAAAAGACTTTTCCTTTCGGAAGGCGCGGTTCCCCAACCGCGCCTTTTTTGTCTTTGGCAGCTGCTGTCTCGTCATTATCGCGCGCTGATGCCGGATCACTTCAGGCGTGGGCCGCCCAACACCCGTTTCCTCCAGGACGTCAGAACCACGCATCGTCGAGCCGGACATTGGGGTGTGGGCTCATAAAGGGCGACGGCAAGAAAACTCGCCGATGCATGGTTGCAAAGACATTTCTGCCGGCACAGCCGCAATTTGCGCTTCTCACCGCCAGCAAATCGTTCTTCCATTGCATATAGCAATAACGAAACAGCCCAAAGCTTCACAGGAAATCTGCCGCAGAGAGCGCTTAATCGATTAGATCAGAAATGTAGTCACCGTGATATCTGGGTAATACTACTGGTAAGTTATACTAAGGTTTTTTAGGGCTTTTTTAGGTTTTTTCTACAATTCTTGTCCTGACCCAAAATTGTTTCAGATGCCGATTGATCATGATTCAAATCTTAATTGCGGCAGAGGATTTCGGAGCGTTTCCATCGCGATTTGCGAAGATCGCGACCCTCTATCCGACGAAAAGAATTGGCTTTTCTGAAACCAGTTTTCGGAAGATCAAGCCGCGTTCGCTCCTGCTTCTCGATTTTCTTGATCTTGGGTCTGCCCAAATCGATATCTTGCGGGCTTTTTCGAAAAGCGGCCAATCCGTCCCGACAATCGGTATTGTCGACATGAACAGCCGGCAAAATTTGCTGCAGGCACGCGAACTCGGATTTTACAATTTACTCGACCGCGAGGAAAAATTCGCGGCCCTGTTCGAAAAGATACGCGAAGTCGTGGGCGACTACTCCAAACCCACACTCCCCAGCCGGTTTTCGGAAACGATCGTCAAATCGGTCGAAACAACCAGCATGGGCTTGAACCTTATGTCGGCGGCCGCCCTTTCCGGAGCGCCGTTGCCCACGCGGTTTCTGGCAACCAACGCCCAGGACATAAGTTCCGCAATCATGACGGACGGTATCGACAATTGGCTCAGTGCGGTCCAGTGCCATCACAGCCATACGTTCTGCCACACGATGATGGTCGCCGGTCACACCGCTTCGTTTACGCGTTCACTTGGTTATTCCGAGGCAGACCAGGCACTGCTTGGCCTCGGCGCACTGGTCCATGACCTCGGCAAGGTCAAGATTCCGCTCTCCATCCTGGACAAGCCGGGCAGGCTGACCAGCGAAGAACGCATACTGGTCAACAAGCACCCGCAATACAGCGAAGAAATTCTTGCAACCCGGCAGGAACTCCCGAAACAGGTCGTGGAGATGGCCCTGTGGCACCATGAATTTCTGGATGGAAGCGGTTATCCGAACGGCTTGAAGGGAAATCAGATCCCGCAACCTGTCAGACTGCTGACAATCGCCGACATCTATTCCGCCCTCACCGAAAAACGGGCTTACAAGGAAAGCCTCAGCCCGCGTCAGGCCTTCGCGATCATGTTTGAGATGAGTGGCAAACTCGATATGTATCTCCTGCGTAAATTCCGTTCCCTCGTGCTGAGTTCTGACTTCGGCCATGTCCGCCGCAAGGTGCGCGCCTGAGAACGGCAGGCGAACGTTTGCAGCCCTGACAACAAAAATCCGGCAACAAAAAACCCGGCGCGCGAGCACCGGGTTTTCGAGTGCGCTGTGAGATTGGTCTCAGCGTGCCGGAAGCGGAATCCACTCGGCAACAGACACGTCGGCATGCTGGAACTGCGGCATCTTCTGGCCCAGTTCCTCCATGTTCTTGACGTCCTGTTCGTTGAGGAACTCCTGGGTGATCAGGGTCGGCGGCACAACAACCTGCTTACCCGGATCTTCCCCGGCCAGCATCAAGGCCAGCGTACGCACGCTGACTTCGCCAACCACTGCCGGGTTGGTTGCAACCGTTGCCGCCCAGGCGGAGTCCGGTTCGCGCATGGCGGAGATATCGGCCGTGGAAACATCGGCGGAATAGATATCGATGTCCTGGTTGAGACCGGCTTCGTCAACCGCGATCTTCACGCCCTTTGCGAACTCATCGTAAGGGGCGAAGATGACGCTGATGGTCGGGTTGGCCTGCAGAACCGAGCGGGCCTGGTTGGCAACCGAATTGGCAATCGGGTTGTCGAGCGTGCCGAACATGGCCGCTTCCGTGATGCCCGGGTTGGAATCCTTGACTTCCTTCCAAGCGACATCGCGGCGATCCAGCGGCGCAATACCCGGCACATAGACGTAACCGGCGGTAAAGGTATCGCCGTTGTCCTTGATCGCCTGATCCAGAGCCAGTTTGCCAAGCAGATAGTCGGACTGCTCGATCTGCGGGATCGCGTCGTTTTCAACGTTGACGTCGAAGGCGACAACCTTGATGCCCGCCTCGACGGCGCGTTGTGCGGCAGCCTTCATAGATTCGGTCAGGCCGTGCTGAATGATGATGCCGTCGACACCAAGCGCAATGGCCTGGTCGACCATGTCGGCCTGAAGGGCTGCATCCTGGCGGCTGTCGAGAACGCGCAGATCGACGCCAAGAGCGTCTGCCTGTTTTTCAACGCCCGACAGATAGGACTGGAAGAAGTCGCCGGTGGATAGGTAACGCACCAGGGCGATCTTGACGTCTTCCGGCTTGTCGAAGGGGGCCGGCATGTCGGCTGCGAAAGCCGCTCCGCCGGAAAGCCCGATCCCGGCGGCAACCGCCAACTTCATGAATTCACGTCTCAGCATTTGTTTTCCTCCCAATGGAAACGGCGCCATTCAGGGCGTCACGCTGTTCTCCGGCCCCCGCGTCGCGAGGACAGGTAGAATGTGAAGACAAGGGCGGCGACCAGTACGGCGCCCTTGACGAAATCCTGCATGTAGTAAGGGGCGTTCATCATGGTCAGCCCCTGAAGAAGAATACCCACGAACAGCGCACCTGCGGCCGTGCCGAATGCGTTCGGCCGGGCGGCGCCAAGCACCGCGAACCCGATGAGGGCGGCAGCCACGCTGTCGAGCAGAAGATTGTTGCCCGAGGCAATGTCCCCACGGCCCAAGCGCGCGGCCAGCAGAATGCCACCGACCGATGCCAGCATGCCGGAAATCATGTAGGCAACGATCTTGTAGCGCTGCACGTTGGTGCCCACCAGTTCGGCGGCCCGTTCATTGGATCCGATGGCATACATCAGGCGGCCATGGCGCGTATACCCCAGGAACAACCAGATCAGCAGCGCGATCAAAAGGAACACCACCACCGGCACCGGAAGCAGGCGGTCCAGGAACAGATCGAAGCGGTGCCGGCCAAGCCACAGGAATGCCGCGGAGAAGGTTCCTTCCGCAACGCCGCCGTCGCCCAGGCTCATCCCGGTCGCAATCGAATTGCCCTGGGTCGGAATGCGCTGCAATCCGATCAGCAGGAACATCATGCCAAGCGTTGCCAGAAGATCCGGGACGCGCATCTTCACGATCAGGAAGCCGTTGATCAGGCCGACAACCGCACCCATAACCAGGCAAAGAACGACAGCCACAAAGGCGGATTGCTCCAGCACCACCATGGAATAGGCCGACAGCATCAAGGCCGATGTTGCGACCGAACCGATGGACAGGTCGAACCCGCCCACTACCAGCGTACAGGTGACCCCGAGCGCCAGGATGCCGGTAATGGCAACCGACTGCAGAATGAAGACCGCCGAGCGCGGGCTGGCAAAGCCGCTGGCATAGAGACTGAAGAAAAGGGCCAGTCCGCCGAGCAGGACGAGGAAGCCGTAGCGGATGGCAAGTTCGAGCGGGGTCTTGTTCATTGTTCCGGTATTCATACTGCCATTGCCTGCGTTGCCGCCTCGCGCTGTCCCTGCCCGTTTGCCGGTCCGGAGACATCCGCGACCAGACGGTTAAGGTCGACGTTCTTGTTGATGTATTCGCCGACAATCGCAGCCTCGTGCATGACGACGATGCGGTCGGCGATTTCCAGGGCCTCATCGATTTCCGCCACGAAGACGAGCGTCGTTCGCCCCTTTGCGGTTTGCCGGATGTAATGACCGATGTCCCGCCGGGCGCCGATATCGACACCCTGGAAAGGTTCGTCCAGCAGCAGGACGCGGCTCGCCTGCAGCAGCCAGCGGCCGATCATGACCTTCTGCTGGTTGCCGCCCGACAGGGTGTTGATGCCGTCGCTGTTGCCCTGACAGACGATGCCGATCTTGCCGATCATCTCATCCGCGGCCCGGCGCTGACCGCGTTCGCTCAGGAAAGAAAACCGGCTGAACGCCCCCAGGAAAGGCAACGTCATGTTGTTGGCAATGTCGAAGTCCGGCACCACCGCATTCACGCTGCGGTCCTTGGGTGACATGAAGACACCCTTGGAGACGGCGTCTTCCGCGCTTTTGGGTGTGTAGGCCTTGCCGTCCAGCCGCAAGCTGCCGCCGGCCGGTTTTGCCAGACCAAAAAGCACTTCCGCGAGTTCCGTGGTGCCACTGCCGAGCAGACCCGTCAGGGCAACCACTTCGCCTTCGCGGGCGGTCAGCTCGATCTGCGGGCCGTTTTCGAAAAGACGAACGCGGTCGACTTCCAGGATCGGATCCCCGCCCGTGACCGGGTCGATGTCCACCTCGGTCATCTGATGGCCAAGCATGGCGTTGACCGCACCGACATAGTCCAGCGGCTCTGTCTCAAACAGGCCGGAGATCGCCCCATCGCGCATGGAAACGATCCGATCCGCCACGCGGCGAATGTCCGACATGCGGTGGGAAATATAGAGAACGGCAACCCCTTCAGCACGCAGCCGGTCGATCAGCGCAAAAAGTCGATCGGCTTCGGAAGCCGACAGGGAAGAGGTCGGTTCGTCCAGAATGAGCAACTTCGGCGACCGGGCCATGGCACGGGCGATTGCGATCATCTGACGGTCGGCGACCTCCAGGTCCGCAACACGGGTGCGCACATCCATCGACAGGCCCATGCTTTCGGCGACCTTGCGAGCCTGCCGACGCAGTTTCCTGTCGTTGACGAAAAAATCAGCGCCCGGTTCGGTGAGCAGATCAAGCGTCAGGTTGGTGGCGACATCGAGATCCGGAATGACACCGTCATCAATGGACTGGTGCACGGTCACGACGCCCTTGGAGATGGCATCGGCCGCATCGAGAGGCTTGAAGGGCGCACCGGCCAGCTCGATCTCGCCAGCATCGGCAAAATGATAGCCGCACAGGACTTTCACAAGCGTCGACTTGCCGGCGCCGTTGGCTCCCATCAGCGCCGTGACTTTGCCGGCACGCAGCTCCAGATCGATCCCCCGAAGCACGTGGTTACGCCCGAAGGACTTTTCCAAGCCGCTCAATTTACAGGTGACGTTTGACACCTTTCCTCCCGATGTTTGGCGAGTTCCTCCCCCGCTTCTCATCGTTACAGCACGCTAAATAGGCAGTTGTCAACTGTATTGACTTTTGAATAATCTTGATCATTATCGGGGCCAAATAGGGAGGAACAAGACCCAAGATGAGTACCCCAGACCTCTATCGGCCCCTGACGCCGGAAACCCTCGGCGAGAGACTTTCCGGGATTTCCGCAGTCGCGGACAGGATCGGAGCAGACCCGTCTGACTGGACCGTTCGCGAAGTGGGCGACGGCAACCTGAACCTCGTCTTTATCGTCGATGGGCCGAAGGGCACCGTCATCGTCAAGCAGGCCCTGCCCTACGTTCGTCTGGTCGGCGACAGTTGGCCGCTGCCGCTTTACCGCGCGCTTTACGAGAACCACGCCCTGGTGCGCCAGGCTGCCCGCGATCCAGGCGCGGTGCCGGAGGTCTATTACTTCGACGAAGACCAGGCGCTGATCGTCATGGAATACCTCTCGCCTCACAAGATCCTGCGACGCAAGCTGATCGACGGCGAAAAAGTCGCCGGGCTCGGCACCTTCCTGGGCACCTTCTGTGCCCGCACGGCGTTTCGCGGCTCGGAGCTCTCCATGAAGAGCGCCGACAAGAAGGCTGATGTCAGCCTGTTCGCCGGCAACGTGGAAATCCCTGCGATCACGGAGGCGCTTGTCTTCACCGACCCTTATTACGCGGCAAAGATGAACCACCACACGGAAGGCCTCGACCCCGTGGTGGCAGATCTGCGCGCCAACACGGACCTGAAGGCCAGGGTGCAGCGCCTTTTGATGAAATTCGCCTCCAACTCTGAAACCATGGTGCATGGCGACCTGCACAGCGGCTCCATCATGTCCACGGACAGCGACAGCCGCGTTATTGATCCGGAATTCGTGCAATACGGCCCGCTGGGTTTCGACATCGGCATGCTGACGGCCAACTTCCTGATGGCCTATTTCAGCCAGCCTGCTCACCGCAGCGCGCAGAGCGTTGACGACTTCCAGGACTGGATCCTGTCGGTCATCACCGAAACCTTCTCCACCTTCGAGACCGAGTTCACGCACCTGTGGAACACCGAACGCACCGGCATGCTTTATCCGGCCGCGCTGTTCGAGGATCAGGGGCAGGCGTCCGATTTTGCCTGTGCCGGTCTCCTTGAGGAAATCCGGACCGAAGCCATGGGTTACTGCGGCATCGAGATGCACCGCCGCACCCTGTCGCTCGCCCATAATGCCGATTTCGAGGACATAAAGGACGAGCAACTGAAGCGCCGCCTTGAAACGCGTAACCTGCTCATGGGCGCCGACCTCATCCTGTCGCCTGAGAGTTACGCCTCGGCTGATGCGCTTGTGAAGCTTGCGCGCCAATTCAACAAGAAGGACATCCCATGAAGGTCAACGGCACTCATTACCGCTCGCTCTGGTGGGATGACGACAAGGCTGCCCTGCAGATCATCGATCAGCGCTGGCTGCCGCATGAATTCCGCGTTCAGCAGGTCGACACGCTCCAGGACTTTGCCGAAGCCATCGTGGAAATGCGCGTGCGCGGCGCACCGCTGATCGGCGCTACCGCCGCCTACGGCATGGCGCTCGCCGCGAAGATCGATCCATCCAACGCCCATCTGGACAAGGCCTGGGAATATCTCGACAAGACACGGCCGACAGCCATCAACCTGCGTTGGGCGCTCAACCGTTGCCGCGCGCATCTGCTGCCCCTGCCCGAGGCGGACCGGTCGGAAGCCGCTCTGAAACTGGCGCACGAGATCTCCGACGAAGACGTCGGCATCAACCACAACATCGGCCAGAACGGCCTGGAAATCATCCGCAAGATTGCAGCGGGCAAGAAGGATGGCGAGCCCGTCCGCATTCTGACCCATTGCAACGCCGGCTGGATCGCCACAGTCGACTGGGGCACGGCCACAAGCCCGATGTACCAGGCTTATGATGCCGGCATTCCGATCCATGTCTGGGTGGACGAGACCCGCCCACGCAACCAGGGCGCCCTCACTTCCTGGGAGTTGGGCAGCCACGGCATCCCGCACACTTACATCACCGACAACGCCGGCGGCCATCTGATGCAGCACGGCCTTGTCGACCTTGTCATCGTCGGCACGGACCGCACCACCCGCCGGGGCGACGTCTGCAACAAGATCGGCACCTATCTGAAGGCACTGGCCGCCAAGGCCAACAACGTGCCTTTCTACGTTGCCCTGCCATCCCCCACAATCGACTGGACGGTGGATGACGGCGTTGCCGAAATTCCGATCGAGGAACGCCAGGAGCGTGAAGTCACGCATATCCAGGGCTTGACCGACGACGGCAAGATCGGCGTCGTGCAGGTGACACCGACCGGTACACCGGGCGGCAACCCCGCCTTCGACGTTACGCCGAACCACCTCATCACCGGCCTGATCACCGAACGCGGCGTTTGCGAGGCCAGCACCGAAGGCCTGGCCGCCCTGTTCCCGGATCTCAGCGGGATTGCCAAAAGCGCATGAGCCCGGGCCCGAGCAGCTCCCGACCTTCCGGCACCAAGGCCGCGACACCAGCCGCGGCCAGCAAGGCACGCAGTCAGGACGATGGCATCATTGAGGTGACCTGGTGCTACTATCAGGAAGGCATGAACCAGAACGAGATTGCCGAACGTCTCGGCATCTCGCGGGCAACGGTCGTCAACTATCTGTCCGAAGCGCGAAAGCGCGACTATGTCCGCATCACGCTGGATACGGACATCTTCCGCAATCATGATCTGGCCCGTCGTCTGGTCGACCGCTTCGGTTTGCAGGACGCCATTGTCGTTCCATCCTCTTCCGCCGGCGCCGACCAGTCGCTCGACCGGGTAACCCGCGTGGTGGCCGACTGGCTGCCCGGTCTTCTGCAACCGGGCGACCGGCTTGGCGTTGCCTGGGGCGAAACAGTCTACCGGGTGGCAGAAGCCGCCCCACGGGTGACGGTTCCGGACCTGACCGTGGTTCAGCTTGTCGGCTCGCGCCCCGCAGCCCTCGGCTTTGCCGCGGAAACCTGTTCGGCGACACTTGCCCGCCGTTATGGCGCACACTGCGTCAACCTTCATGTGCCGCTGCTGCTCTCCAACCGGGCGCTGGTCGAAGAATTGAAACAGGAACCGGTCATCCGCATGCAGCTGGATGCGGTAGCCGACTGCAACAAGACCATTTTCGCCTGCGGTACCTGCACGGCGGACAGCCACGTCGTCCATACCGGCCTGCTCGATACCTCCGACATCGACCCTTGCGCGGAACGCGGTGCCATCGGCGTCATCTGCGGTCGCCTGATCGACCAGGACGGCAACGGCCTCAACCGGGAAATCGAGGACCGGATGATCGCCGTGACGCTGGACCAGATGCGCGGCAAGGACATGGGGCTGCTGGTCGGCTCCGGCCCGGACCGTGCCAGACCCATGCTGGCAGCTTTGCGCGGCGGATACGCCACCCACATCGCCACCTGCTCGGAAACGGCGATCGAAATGCTCAATCTGACGGAAAACAATGCTTAAGACGCCTTATCAGGACACACCCGACCTTCGCCAGGCCATCATCGATTCCTGCAAGGAGATGAACAGCCGGGGCATCAACCAGGGCACATCGGGCAATATTTCCGCGCGCGCCGGCGACCGGATGATCATCACACCCTCCGGCGTACCCTACGACCGCATGACGCCGGATATGCTGGCCTCCATTCCGCTGGACAGCGACGGCGCCTTCGAGGGGCCACTGCCGCCTTCAACCGAATGGCAGTTCCACCTCGCCCTGCTCAGGGCAAAGCCGGACATGCACGCGGTCGTCCATGCGCACCCGGTCCACTGCACGGCACTGGCGATCAACCGGATGGAAATTCCCTCGTGCCACTACATGATCGCCCTCTTCGGCGGCGACACGGTTCCGCTGGCAGGTTACGCGCTGTTCGGCAGCGACGAACTTGCACGGGAAGTGACCGGCGCCATGAAAGCCCGGCACGGCTGCCTGATGGCCAATCACGGTGCTGTGGTGGTCGGGGAAACTCTTGAAAAGGGTCTGTGGCGGCTGGAGGAACTGGAAATCCTGGCCAAGGCCTATATCCTCAGCCGCACCATCGGCTCGCCGCACATTCTTTCCAGCTCCGAAATCGATGCGGTGCTGGGTGCAGTGAAGAACTACGGGATGAAGACGGAAGTCTGAACCGGCTTGCCGATCACACCAGATCGGGCATGAACGGCAGATCTGTAACGCCGATGTCGTGCCCGGCCTGCGTGAGCAGCGTCGACACCTGACCGCGATGATGGGTCTGGTGATTGAACATGTGAGTGACGAGCAACCAGCGCGGCCGGGACCGGGTGATACGATCCTGGCCGCTTGTCCATTCCTGATCCTCGGCCAGCCAGTCGATGGTCAGCCAATCGGCAAAATCGGAAATCTGCAGGCACATGTCGAAATGAGCGGCTTTCAGCTCGTCAAAACTCTCGTAGAGATCGACGCCCATGCCCTTGATTTCGTATCTGCGGCCGGTAAACCGGCCCATCCAGGCTCTGTCGGCAAAAAGAATGTGATTGAGCGTCGAATGCACGGACCGGAAAAAGGCTCCCCGGTCTGCCTTGCGGTCTTCATCGCTCATCAGGTCGGCCGCTGCATAGACCTTTTCGGTCATCCAGCCGTTGTATTTCGCCATACGGCGATAAAGCGTCGGATCGACAAGCATGATGTCCCTTTCCTTGCCTTGCCGCGCTTATCCAGCCGCTTCGAGAACACTCGGCGCAGTGGTGGTAAACCTCTGGGTTTCGGGATCCATCACCCGCAGCTCCCCGGAGCCGATGTCGAACCAGGAGCCGTGCAGGTTGAGCGTGCCTTCCTGAACCGCCGCCTCGATGAAGGGGAAGGTCAACAGGTTCTTCAACGACTGCCGGATACCGGCATACTCCATCGCAAGCTGCGGATCGTCTGACTTGTCCACCGGCATGCAGGCCATCGCGATGGCCGCCGGTTCCAGAAGCTTGATCCAGCGGCCGATGAACTTGCCCGTCGCCATCGGTGCATTGGCGTTTTCCCGGAAGGCCATCACACCACCGCAGTGACCATGCCCCATGATGACGATGTGCTTGACCTGAAGTCCGTTGACCGCGAATTCGATTGCCGCGCTGGTGCCGTGCTGCCCTTCCGTGTCCTCGTAGGGAGGCACCAGGTTGGCAACGTTGCGCACCACGAACAGCTCTCCCGGCCCAACGTTGAATATGCCTTCAGGCGTCACCCGGCTATCGCAGCAGGAAATCACCATCACGTCCGGTGTCTGACCATAGATCGCCAGACGTTCATGGGTTTCCCTGTGCCTGACGAACCCCTTGTTGAGGTATCGGCTATAGCCTTCAAGAAGATGTGCGGGAAAAGTCAAACTCAAGTCTCCAGCTCTTGTCACCCGGAACCGGCTGCCTGCGCCAGACAAGGGCAGGTTGTCCAGCCGGAACGGCGGCACCTGACGCAGCATCTGCAACAACGTGCACCGGCGGGCAAACGATAGGATATCTTCCCCGCCAGCGATAGATACGGCTTAGGGTGTGGACCCATAAATAACAAGCCAGGAAACTTCAACCGAAAGGGCGTCCCCGCCCCTCAGGTCGCGACATTCACTTCATGTGGAGGTTCACCGTCATCGTGATCCTCATAAGCATGGCGGATATTGTCTGCCGGCATCCTGTCGACCGGCCCCTGCAACGGATGCACAGGCCCGTGGTCGATGCCCGGCTCCATGACCTGCAGGGCAGCGGCCCTGTAGGCGGCAACGCCATCCAGCACATGATTTACGGTATGATGATCGTCAATAAGAACAGCCGGAGTGTCTTCGGACAGTCCGGTTTCATTTTCGTGGCGCTCTGCGGTGTCACGCTGTTTTCTGCGGTCGTAACCTGTGCCGTCACCGTCACGGTCCGCTGGGTACTCTGTCGCATGCGCCACGACCTGGGCCGCTTGCGGCCTTTCGATCGTCGCCATTCCGGCCTCCTGGCCCTCAGAGAATTACCGCCTTCTGGCGGAACCCCTAGATTGTTTCAACAAAGAGTTAACAAAACTTTACGCTAGGTTAACCTTCTCCACAATCGAGCGCAACGGCGTCTGGTGAGCACAGACGCCTTTGAAACCACGCCTGCTCAAGCTGCCTTTTCCGCCCGATTGCCGACAATCCGTACAACATCGGCCATGATGTCGGTGAGCTGGAAGTCCTTGGGTGTATAGACCGCGGCAACGCCTTGTGCCTTGAGCTGAGCTGCGTCTTCGTCCGGAATGATGCCGCCGACAACCACCGGGATGTCGTCCGCCCCGGCGGCCCGCAGCCGGTCCATCACATCGCGCACCAGCGCCAGATGCGAGCCGGAGAGGATCGAAAGTCCGATCACATGAACGTCTTCTTCCACAGCCGCGTTGACGATCTGCGCCGGGGTCAGACGGATCCCTTCATAGACCACCTCCATGCCGCAGTCGCGCGCCCTGACGGCAATCTGCTCCGCCCCGTTCGAATGCCCGTCGAGACCGGGCTTGCCGACCAGAAACTTCAGCCTGCGGCCAAGTTTCTTGGAAACCGCTTCCACGTTTGAGCGTATGTCGGCCAATGTACCGGCGTTGTCCCGCACAGCCTGACCGACACCGGTTGGCGCGCGGTATTCGCCAAAGACTTCGCGCAGGGTCCGGCCCCACTCGCCCGTCGTCGCACCGGCCTTGGCCGCCGCAATGGAGGGCTCCATGATATTCCGGCCTTCCTGGGCCGACGTCTTCAACTCCGCCAGCGCGGCTTCCACCGCAGCGTGATCGCGCGCGTCGCGCCAGGCCTTGACCTTTTCGACCGCTTCTTCCTCGACATGCTCGGAAACGGTCAGAATGCCGCCGTCTTCACCGGAGGCCAGCGGCGAAGGTTCGCTGTCCGTCCAGCGATTGACGCCAACCACCACCTGCTCGCCGCCCTCGATGCCGGCAAGACGTGCGGAGTTGGATTCCACAAGCTGGCGCTTCATGTAGCTGCTATCGACCGCCGCAACCGCCCCGCCCATGTCATCGATCCGGGCGAGCTCTTCACGGGCTTGCGCCTTCAGCTCCTCCACCTTGCGGGTGATTTCAGCAGACCCGTCGAAGATGTCCGCATATTCCAGAAGGTCGGTCTCATAGGCGACGATCTGCTGCATCCTCAGCGACCATTGCTGGTCGAACGGCCGCGGCAGACCCAGCGCCTCATTCCAGGCGGGAAGCTGCACGGCGCGGGCACGCGCGTTCTTGGACAACACCACCGCCAGCATCTCGATCAGGATACGGTAGACGTTGTTTTCCGGCTGCGGCTCGGTCAGACCGAGGCTGTTCACCTGAACCCCGTAGCGGAACCGCCGGTAGCGCTCGTCTTCGACGCCATAGCGCTCCAGGCAGATCTCGTCCCACAGTTCGGTGAAGGCGCGCATCTTGCACATCTCGGTGATGAACCGCATGCCCGCGTTGACGAAAAAGGAAATACGGCCAACCGCCTTCGGAAAATCCGCCTCGGGAATGGCGCCGCTCGCCTTGATGGAATCCAGAATGGCCACCGCCGTCGCCAGCGCGAACGACAGTTCCTGCACCGGCGTCGCGCCCGCTTCCTGCAAATGGTAGGAGCAGACGTTCATCGGGTTCCACTTGGGCATGTTGGAATAGGTCCAGGCGATGACGTCGGTCGTCAGCTTGAGCGACGGCGCCGGCGGGAACACATAGGTGCCCCGGGACAGATATTCCTTGATGATATCGTTCTGGGTCGTGCCGGACAGAAGGCTGCGGTCAGCGCCCTGCTCGTCGGCAGCGGCAATGTAGAGCGACAGCAGCCAGGGCGCGGTCGCGTTGATCGTCATGGAGGTGTTCATACGTTCCAGCGGAATATCCTGAAACAGGGTGCGCATGTCGCCCAGGTGGGTCACCGGAACCCCGACCTTGCCCACTTCACCGCGTGCCAGGGCATCGTCCGGATCATATCCGGTCTGAGTCGGCAGATCGAAGGCGACGGACAAGCCGGTCTGACCCTTGGCAAGATTACCACGGTAGAGCTTGTTCGATTCAGCCGCCGTCGAGTGGCCCGCATAGGTCCGGAATATCCACGGACGATCTTTCTCCGGACGGCTCTCACCCGATGCACTCATGCCACTCATCCTCCTAAGGCGTTCTGATGCCTGTTTTTTCTTGATTTGGCAGCACCGCGTCCGCCTGTTTCTCCCTAACAGTCAGCAGTGTGCCGGAGTTTACGCGACTGCGAAACCCCAATGTGCAATGCAAAATATGGTTGGCATCAAAACGCAAGTTAAGCAATAGTCGTATAGAACGGTGTTCGTTTTTGAACAATAGTTGCGCAAAATTGGGTATTTGCCCGATTAAGCCTTGTGCAAATGCGAAATTCTGAGGCCAAACAAAAGCCCTGGGAGGGGGAGAATGACAGCAAGCGCGGAAGCCAATGACAACGAAACGCGAGAGGGCGCGCCGGTGAAAGATCTTTATGAAGTCGGAGAGATCCCGCCGCTCGGACACGTTCCCAAGAACATGTATGCCTGGACAATCCGCCGCGAACGCCACGGTCCGCCGGAAGAGGCCATGAAACTGGAAGTCGTGCCGACCTGGGAACTCGACAGCTACGAGGTTCTGGTCCTGGTGATGGCCGCCGGCGTCAACTACAACGGCATCTGGGCAGGTCTCGGCCAGCCGATCAGCCCGTTCGACGGGCATGGCGCCGCCTACCACATTGCCGGATCCGATGCGTCCGGCATCGTCTGGGCTGTCGGCGACAAGGTCAAACGCTGGAAAGTTGGCGACGAAGTCGTGGTCCATTGTAACCAGGACGACGGAGACGACGAGGAATGCAACGGCGGCGACCCGATGTTCTCGACCTCCCAGAGAATCTGGGGCTACGAGACACCCGACGGATCCTTCTCGCAGTTCACCCGCGTTCAGGCCCAGCAGTTGATGCCCCGGCCGAAGCATCTGACCTGGGAAGAAAGCGCCTGCTACACGCTGACGCTCGCGACCGCCTACCGCATGCTTTTCGGCCATCATCCGCATGAACTGAAGCCGGGCCAGAACGTGCTGGTCTGGGGGGCGTCCGGCGGTCTCGGCTCCTACGCCATCCAGTTGATCACCGCAGCGGGCGCCAACGCCATTGGAGTCATCTCCGAGGAAGACAAGCGCCAGTTCGTCATGGAGCTCGGTGCCAAGGGCGTGATCAACCGCAAGGACTTCAACTGCTGGGGCCAGTTGCCCAAGGTCGGCTCGCCGGAATATGCGGAGTGGTTCACAGAAGCCCGCAAATTCGGCAAGGCGATCTGGGACATTACCGGCAAGGGCAACAACGTCGACATCGTCTTCGAACACCCGGGTGAGGCAACCTTCCCGGTCTCCACCCTGGTGTGCAAGAAGGGCGGCATGGTCGTCATTTGCGCCGGCACCTCAGGCTTCAACTGCACGTTCGATGTCCGTTACATGTGGATGCACCAGAAGCGTCTGCAGGGCTCGCACTTCGCCCATCTGAAGCAGGCGTCTGCCGCCAACAAGCTGATGATCGAGCGGCGCATCGACCCCTATATGTCCGAGGTTTTCCCCTGGGACCAGATTCCGAAGGCCCATACCAAGATGTGGAAGAACCAGCACGCTCCGGGCAACATGTCCGTGCTGGTCTGCGCACCGACCACCGGCCTTCGCACCTATGAGGACGTTCTGGAAGCGTCCACCCGCTGATCCGGCTCCGCCGCCTTCAGGTCTCCCCTCCTGGTGGCGGGCTCATCGAGCTCCCTGAAAGGCTGGGGGCAACTGCTCCCTGGCCTCGTACAGCCTGACCAGCCCGTGTCTCACGGGCTGGTCTTTTCCTTTTCGACATCCGGGCGGTGGCAACCCGCCCCGTGAAGGCGTGCCGGCTTCAAGGCCACGTTGTGGCTCGTGACGTGACTTAAGCTGCACGCACCGATTCAAGAAACTTGCTGATATTCTGATTTATCTCATCAGCAGTGGTCGAAACCTCGAGTGAAGCGGACTTCACAAGTTCCGAGGATTGTTTCGTTTCTTCGGCCGACATCGACACATCTTGAATATTTGTGGCAACGATCGACGTACCTTGAGCAGCTTCCTGAACATTCCGCGAAATTTCGTTTGTCGCGGAACTTTGCTGTTCAGCAGAGGAGGCGATTGCAGCAGAATAGTCACGCACCGAATTCATGGTCGCAGAAATCTTCTCGATTGCAGCGACAGCGTTGCTGGTAGAGCCCTGAATCGCGGATATTTGTTCAGCAATTTCACTTGTCGCCTTTGAAGTCTGGTCGGCCAACGCCTTGACTTCCGTGGCAACAACGGCAAATCCCTTGCCAGCTTCGCCTGCACGTGCGGCCTCGATTGTCGCGTTAAGCGCAAGGAGGTTTGTTTGTGCTGCGATGTCGGTAATGATATTTACAACGTCACCGATACGTTCAACGGTGTTGGCCAGCCCGACAATTTCATCACTAGCCGTGCTGACGTCTTGATCGGCCTGCAAGACCACATCACCTGTCGTCTTGATTTGCTGTTGTATTTCATTGATTGACTGCGACAATTCTTCGGCCGCGGCTGCGACTGCCTGAACATTCCGAGCGGCTTCTTCAGACGATCCGAATGCCCCGTTTGATTTTTCCGTCGTCATTTCGGCAACATTTCCAAGCCCATCGGCAGTCTCGCGCAAACTGGTCGCGGTATTTTGCGCTTGCTCCATCAAGTTTGCGACGTTGCTTTCAAAGTCGGAGATGAGATTGGAGATGACATTTTGACGTTGCTGTTCAACCGAGTTCGCTTCCGCCTGCTGATGGCGCAGGTTCTCGGCTTCGATCGCATTGTCTTTGAATACCTGCAAGGCAGAGGCCATCTGGCCGATTTCATCACGACTGACCTTGGGAACAACGGCTTCCAGATCACCTTGCGACAAGGCAAGGGTTGTATGGTTCAGCGCCACCAGCCGCCGAACGACACGTCTTTCAACGTAGAATAAGCCGATCAACGCGGAAAGGACCACCGACGCGATTGACAGCACGATCATCAACATGAAAGCGAACGAAGTCAGTCGTTTCATATCGGATTTGGCTGAGGCGATGTTGTCCTTGGATATCCTGACAGTGTCTAGAACGGATGCTTCAAGTTCCTTGGTGCTTTGTTGCAAATCCGCCTGAAGAGCAGCCATCTCGTCTTTCGTTTCAATACGATTGACATTGATGGAGTGAAAGCTCTCTTCAGTTCCTGTGTCTACCAAGGATTGGATCTCAGACAAGACTGCCAGAGCTTGTTTTTTGCGGTCGGGATCATCAATTTTTTCTGCATTCCGACCCAGAGAGACAAGCAACGCTTCAACTTGTGCTTCAGCCTGCTCTATCTCTTCAAGTGTCTGCGCGTTCTTCACCAGACCAATACTGTGTTCGACGGCGAGGGCGTTCGCCTTGAAGCTTGTCATGGCGTCCGAGTAAAACAGCTGGATATCCAGCAAATCGTCGAGAGTGGCAAAAACAGCGTCAACGTTATCGCTGTCTTCAACGATATCGTACAATGTGGACACTGAATTCGTTACACTGGATTTCGAATTCGCGACAAGCGTCTCAGAAAGATCTATCAGGTCTTTCGCGTGCGCTTTAATTTCTTCTTCGACCAAATCACCATTATTACTAAGCTCTATGCGTGCATTGGTGAGTTCGGTGTACGTTTTCAGCTTTCCGGTCAGAGATTCAATTTCTGACGCCAGCTTGGAATTTGCTTCTTGCTGACCGCCAAGCTCCCCCAACTTGTTCACGGCATCGTTCGCTTTCATCATCGCGCTTTGAAGAGAAGCTTCGATGCCGGAAATTTCTTCAAGGTTTTGCGCCTGATCCAACATGCCGGTCATGTTGGTGAGCAAGATGCCGTTCACGTAGAGGTCTTTTGCCGCCTCCGACGAAGGCATATCGACGTCGAGAACGGATGCCTGTTCCTTGTTCATGGAACTCAATGCAAACATCCCTGTCGCCGATGAAACAAGCACCATTGCGGTGACGACGCCAAATGCTCCCAGCAGGCCGGTTTTTACGGTAAGACCCTTCATGTTAACCCCCAAAGTGTATGGAAAAAGGAGCGTGCGTCACGCTCCTTTGTTTTCGTGTCCGCTCAGTCGACTTTGAAAGTCGGCTTGAAGTCGGAGGGGGCGAGCGATTCTTCGAGCGTGAAAGATTTCACATTCTCTTTGTTGACGTTGAAAATCGCGGGACCAACGTGGTCAGCTTCTACAGAACCTTCAAGAAACCGAACGGCCTGGTCGACCGAAATCATCCCCTGCAGCGCCGCGCTGTCAGTCGGAGCGCTTGAGATCAAGCCCCGGCGAATTCCGCGATAAATGGCTGGGGTGAAGTAATCCGAGACCAGTTTTACTTTGTCTTTCAGGCCCTTTTGCCGCACCACGCTCATCGCAACTTCAATCGCAACCGCGTTTCCGGCGATATAGTCCACATCAGGATGTTCTTCGAGAACGTCTTCAACAAGCTTTTGTTGAATTTCCTTGCCGGTATCGCCGTACTTGACGGCAACCAGGTCAATGGAAGAGTCCTTGACGACTTCCCGGAAGCCCTCATCTGTGAACTTTACCCAGCCTGCGCTTTCCGGCCCAGGCAACCAAGCGACTTTGGGGGAATCCGATCCCTTGGGATAGGTTTCGGAAAAATACCGGCCGGCCGAGCGGCCCATGTCGCGCCAATCGACGGCGGCCATTCCTGAAATTCCATCGGGCAAAATCGCATTTACCGTAGCAAAGACAGGCTTCTTCTTGGAAGCTTCGACGACTGTTGGTGTCATCTGATCGTGCGATACAGTACCCAAGAGTATTGCGTCGTAGTTTCCATCAGCGCAGTCCGCCACTTGCTGCTTTTGCTTTTCGAGATTGGGATATCCCCCTGCCTCGAAAAGATCGACAGCCACGCCAATTTTCTGCGCATGCGCAACAACACCGTAGTTTGTCGCGACCCAATAGGGGTCTTTCAGATGCGGAAAAATGACGCAAAGGTTCCACTTCTTGGAAGCCTTCTCGACAGCTGTATAACTGGCATCTTCTGGCGAGTTCGAGAAATCATACGCGGGTGTCCACTTGTCGACCTCCCAGGTCTGCCCGAATGCGGCGGAGATTGAAAATGCGGCAATTCCAACCGCTAATGAAGTCCCTTTGAGCATGTCCTTTTATCCCTCAGCTGTTCTGAAATCGATTTCTACTTTAAGTAGCTTTAGTATAGGCATAGTCATTTCTGACAATGCGGCGATTTCTACTAGAATATTTCAACATTTTCCTGAAGATGGAGTTAATGACTTTTCCTGAGCGAGTAATGTAAGTTCTATGTATGAAGTAATACATATAGATTCATTTTTTAACGCTTAGGCAGTTTAAGAGCTGCGATTTCGACCAACTCGAAGTCCGGCTAGGGAAAACAGGTTCAGATGGCTAGTGATTTGGCCGCCTGAACCGAACAATGTCGGATGTCGCAAACGCACTGAAACAACTTGGCGATGTCTTCCGGAGAGTTTCCCGTCCCGTCCTCATCGGCTCCCGCTGACCGGCTTGTGCACCGGTTTCAAAGGACACACGCCGCAATTCTGCTCAAGTGTCGTCCCATCACCTTCCCAAGCGGGGCGAATCATGTGCCTCAATGGGGTGTAGACCCATAAATCTCTTTGATTCTGAGCGGGAGCTTCAACAGCGTGGCTGACAATCCGATGGTTCATCGATCCCTGAAACTCGGCCTCGCCGGTGCGCTGCTGCTCTCGGTCGCCGCCTGCATGGGCGACCGCATGCAGACGCCTCCCTTCTACGAGGATCTGGCGCGTGTCGATGGTGTGGTGGATGCGGCAACGGCCGCTCAGATGATCTCGCAGTACCGGATCAACAATGGGCTATCGCCCGTGACTGCCGATCCGCAGCTTACCTCGATAGCCAAATCACAGGCTGACGCCATGGCAGCTGCTGGAAACGTGCAGGCCTCGCTTGCTCCCAATCAGCAACTGGCAACGCGCATGGCGTCCATTGGCGAGCCGAAAACGGCTGCTGCCGAAAACGTCAGCGCCGGCTACAGAACCTTCGCCGAAGCCTTTTCCGGCTGGCGGGAAAGCCCGAAGCACAATCAGGTTCTGCTGACAAAGGACGCCACACGGCTCGGCATAGCGACGGCTTATGCGCCGAATGCCAAGCACAAGGTGTTCTGGTCACTGGTCATGGCCGCGCCGAAACCGGCGCAATAACGCCGACCTCGATAAACGCGGTGTTCGAAACACCGTTGCGGATGACCCGGTATGACTCTCAATATGGCTGTATGATAACCGGCCGCGGCGGCGCCTGATAAATCGGGCCCGGAGCGGGAGCGTAGACGGGCCCTGGTGGCGCGTATGGAGGGGCGCGGTTGTAGACCGGCCCGCCCCGATAGGGCGGCGCTCCGCCATAGATCGGGTAATCGCGGTAGTAGCGCTGCACACCCAGGTTGATACCCGCGCTCGGGATCGGCCGGCCGTAATAGATGCCTTCACCGCCATAGCTGAGATACTTGCCCGAAACCCATCCCTTGACGTTGGTAAAGGCGGCATCGCACCAGCGGAAGTCGGCTGTACATCCGAAAACGGTAACGCCGCCTCCGCGCGGCACGGTGGCAAGAACCGGATAGTTGGTTCCCGGTCCGGCACGCATGTTGAGATTGGCCGTCGTATAGGCAATCGCCGGCCGTGATTGCGCGCCCGCCGGCAGCGCCATCATCACGGTCGCGGCAAGTGCCAGCGAAAAACGGATCAACATGGTCGAAACTCCAAAGTTCTACACCCCGATTCACTCAACAAGTGGCTAGCATCGTGGCGAAAGTATAGCGCGACAGGCATCTCGCATCTTTCACACGACAAATGGTGCCCGCTCCACGTTGTATCCGGCTTGCGTCCGATTTGCGTTGGGCAGGCCTTTCAGGCTTGATGGGCGCACAAACAGCCGGGGGGCTTTATGAAAATGAAACGCGTTCAAACTGTTGTGCCTGCCATGGCGCTGTGGCTGGTTGTTACCACGCTTGCGGCAGCCGCCTTTGACGCGCATGCCGGCTATTACTACCCGGAAGCCCAGACCCAGGAGGTTTACATCTCGGATCTTGCGCTGGCTGAAGACACTGGCAAACGCTCGCGCGCCGCATTCGTCAGCGGCCTTGCATCCCAGAATTCCAAGCTGGGTTATCCGCCCGGATATCACTTGTTCGCCAAGGGCACCGAACTGGAAAAACTGATTGTCGTGGCAACGGGAGACGGGCGCTATGACACGTTGTTCAGGCTGCGGGCCCTGCTCGCTTCCCTCACCTCGATGGCCCGCACGACCGACCTGTTCGCACAGTCAAACCAGCCGCAGGACCTGAATTTTCTCGACCTGTGCAAACTGATCGGCTTCACCCAGGTTACGGTCAGCAACGGCAAGGACGTGACGCACCAGATCAAGGTGCGCTGACGCGACCGCGTCCTGCAAGCCGTCAGCGTTTCAGTTTGCCGTTCAGCCAGTCGCGGTATTGCGATTTCGTCCCGAAAAACGCGTTCCGGTCGACGTCGCCCTGCACGCCCGGCACACGGCCCTCAGCCGTATACTGCCAGAACACCCAATCGTTGCGCTGCTCATAGATGTTGTTCGGGAAGCTGGCGACCGAGCGCAGCCAGAACTGCTCGTTCTTGAGCGCGCCGACCAGCCGGTCGCGGTGGAAGTCGACAGAGGAATAGATCACCGGACGCTTGCCGTAATGCCGTTCCATTTCGTCCAGGAAGATCTTCATATCCCGCAGGATTTGAGACCGTCCCGGCCGTTCCCGGCAGGTCTTGGAGTGAGCGTTCCATTCCATGTCCAGCACAAGCGGCAGGGCTTGCGGGTCGACGGGAACGATTTCCTTCACCCAGGAAATCTGTTCTTCGACAGGACGGCAGAAATAATAGAAGTGGTAAGCGCCGCGCGGCATGCCAGCCTGGCGTGCCGCGACCCAGTTGTCGACAAAGCGCGGGTCGACGTGGTCGCCCCCTTCCGTCGCCTTGATCCAGGCAAAGGCGACACCGCCCCGCCTTGCCGCCGCCCAGTCGATATCACCCTGCCAGCGCGACACGTCAATGCCATGCACAGCGTAGTCTTCTGGCGTTGGATCCGGAAAGTCATAAGCTGCACAGGAGCTTAAAAAGATGAACCCGAAAATGGAACAAAACGATTTCGCGATTGCCAGCACAGCGTCCTCGGCAGGGTTAAGAAAGGCTTTAAGTCACCGCACAAAATGACTGGGATTTCCTAACGGAGCGTAGACAAATTCACGATTTCTCCGCGTAAACACGTATCTGTTATCGTGCAGGCAATCGCATAGGGCGGGATTGCGGCGGATCAAAGACATCTGACCCGCTTCAGCCAATGTAGGACCATGGAAATAGCGACCACACTGATCGCCATTGGCGCTCTTCTGCTGCTCGGCATGCTGGCCGACGAAATCGGTCACAGGACGCAATTGCCCCGTGTCACCCTGCTGATCCTGTGCGGACTGGCCGCCGGTCCGGCCTTTCTGGATCTTCTTCCTGAAAATCTGACGCAGCTTTACGAGACCCTGACCGTTCTGGCCCTGTCGATGGTCGCCTTTGTGCTCGGCGGCAAGCTCTCCAGGGTGCATCTGAAGAACAGCGGCAGAGCCGTCACGATCGTCTCGGCCGCCGCCGTGGTATCCACAGCGGTCATCGTCTTTGCAGGCCTTGTCCTGCTCGGTTTTCCGCTGGAACTGGCGCTGATCCTGGCCGCACTGGCCACGGCGACGGACCCGGCCGCCACAAGTGACGTCATCCGCCAGTATCGCGCCAAGGGGCCCTTCACGACCATTTTGTCCGGCATTGTCGCTCTCGACGACATCTGGGGCATTCTGGTGTTCGCCTTCTGCCTCATGGGCGCCCAGGCCCTCATGGGCGGCGACGGCTCGGGCGCGTTGCTGCACGCCGTGTGGGAAATCGTTGGATCGCTGCTGCTTGGTGCGGTCGTTGGACTTCCCGCAGGCTATCTGTCGGGCCGTTTGCAGCCAGGCGACCCGACACTTGCCGAAGCGCTCGGCATTGTTTTCCTGACCGCAGGTCTGGCGCTCTGGCTCGACCTGTCGTTCCTGCTGGCAGGCATTGCCTGCGGTGCCATGGTGGTCAACACGGGACGCCACCATTCCCGGCCATTCTATGAAATCGAACACATCGAATGGCCTTTCATGATCTTCTTTTTCGTGCTTGCCGGAGCGGCGCTGCAACCGGATCTTCTTCTAAAGCTCGGACTTCTGGGGGCTGCCTACGTTCTGCTGCGGCTTGCCGGGCGCCTTGCGGGGGGCTGGCTGGGCGGCAAATTCACCGGCGCTGCCGGAACCGGACAAAGTTATCTCTTCGGCCTGTCGCTGCTGCCTCAGGCGGGGGTCGCGCTCGGCATGGCGCTGGTCGCCGCCGAGGTGCTGCCTCACTTCCGGGACGAAATCCTGACCGTCGCCATCGGATCGACAATCGTGTTCGAGCTGCTCGGACCCGCTGCCACCCAGCTCGCGCTGAAATGGGCCGGCGAAACCGGCAAGGCCGGGACGGACGATCCGGAGCCCTGAAATCGTTTGCACTCGGCGGCCAAATCCGTATGACTTGGCAAATCCCTCAACAAGCCTTGGCAAATTTCCCATGACAGACCGGATCAAACTCGTCACCTGGAACATCAATTCCGTGCGCCTGCGCATGCCGATTGTGGAACAGCTGATCGACGAAGTGTCACCGGACGTGATCTGCCTGCAGGAAACCAAGTGCCCGGACGCCAATTTCCCGGAAAACGCCTTCCGCAAGGCCGGTTACGAACACATGGCCATTCATGGTCAGAAGGGCTACCACGGTGTGGCGACGCTCTCCAGGCTGCCCTTGAGCAACATCGAGAAGCGCGATTTCTGCCAGGTTGGCGACAGCCGCCATGTGGCTGCGGATGTTCCCTTCAACGGCTCCAGCGTCCGCGTGCATAATTTCTATGTTCCGGCAGGCGGCGACGAGCCGGACCGCACGATCAACCCGAAATTCGGCCACAAGCTTGATTTCATGAACGAGATGCTGGGATGGCTGAAAGGCGAGGAAACCGCGAAACCGGCCATTCTGGTCGGCGATCTCAACGTCGCCCCCTACGAGCACGACGTCTGGTCGCACAAGAAGCTTTTGAAGGTCGTCTCGCACACACCGGTCGAAACGGAGCTGTTCGAACAGGTGCGCGAAGCTGGCGGCTGGCTGGACGCCATGCGCCAGTTCACGCCGATGGACGAAAAGCTCTACACTTGGTGGAGCTACCGCGCCAAGGACTGGGCCGCCGCCGACAAGGGCCGCCGCCTCGACCACGTCTGGGTCTCGCAGCCGCTCGCTCCGCACGTGAAGGGCACCACGGTGCTGCGCGACGCACGCGGCTGGGAAAAGCCGTCCGACCACGCCCCGGTGATCGCGGAATTTGCGGTCTGAAGTCAGCCCAAGCAAGCGGCCCATCCTTCGAGACGGACCTTACGGTCCTCCTCAGGATGAGGCTGTGATGATGGCTGTTTTCTAGACCGCCCAAACCACTCCCTCATCCTGAGGAAGCGCAAAGCGCTGTCTCGAAGGATGGGCCACAACAAAAGTCCGCCCCGGACTGACCAAACCTGGCAAGTCCGCGCACCTCAAGGCGTGACGATCACCTTGCCCTGCACCCGGCGCGCAGCGATTTCCTCCAGCGCCTGAGGGGTCTCTTCCAGCTGGTAGACCCCGTGGATATGCGGTTTCAGCTTGCCCTCGCCGACCCAGGTCAGAAGCTCTTTCATGTTGCGGCGGTGGCCATCCGGATCCTTGTCGAGAGCAGCGCCCCAGAAGACGCCACGAATGTCGCAGCCTTTCAGCATGACGATATTGAGCGGGATCTTCGGGATGTCACCCGCGGCAAAGCCGATCACCAGAAACCGCCCCTCCCAGGCCGTTGCCCGTATCGCCTGCTCCGAAAGATCCCCGCCAACCGGGTCGTAGACGACGTCGACACCCTTGCCGCCGGTCAGCTCCTTCAGGGTTTCCTTGAGAGGTTGAGCCGAATAGTTGACCGTCATATGCGCACCGAGCGAGCGGGCGAAGGCGAGTTTTTCCTCCGATGAAGCGCAGGCAATCACCTTAGCCCCCATGATCGCGGCAATTTCCACCGCCGCCTGACCGACGCCGCCCGATGCACCCAGAACGGCAACGGTTTCGCCCGGCTTCAGTCCGGCGCGGTCACGGTAGGCATGCAGCGTGGTGCCGTAGGTCACCGTCAGACCCGCTGCGACTTCAAAGGAAATATCATCCGGCAACGGAACAAGATCAGCCGCGGCAACCACCACTTTTTCCCGCGCCGCGCCCCAGCGCATGTAGCCCATGACCCTGTCACCGGCAGAAACCCCCATGACACCGTCGCCAACCGTTTCGACCACACCGGCAAACTCGGCACTTGGCGAAAACGGCATCTCCGGCTTGTACTGGTACTTGCCCCTGATGATCAGCGTATCGAAGAAATTGAGCGCGCAGGCCTTCACCCGCACCACGACCTCACCCGGTGCGGCAACCGGATCGGCAATCTCTTCGACAACCAGAGCCGAAGGCGGACCGAAGGTTTTGCAAAGACAGGCTTTCACGGCATCCTCATGAGGTTGAACGGGGCAAAGCGCCGGTCGCGCTGCGTTGACGGAGACGTTAGCAAGCCATGCTCAAGTCGGGAATTGGCTTTCCGGATAAGCTCGGAACTTTCAGCTCTGGCGAAAGTCGGCTATGAGGCAGCCAGATCGAAAACGGACGAACTGATGCGCGGATACTTTGCAATCGGGGCCGAGGGCCTCTCCAAACGGATGAACCTGGGCACCTTGATGCGTTCCGCCCATGCGTTCGGCGCCAATTTCTTCTTCACGGTGGATGCCGACCACAAGCTGCGCAAGGCGCCGCCCTCCGACACCTCCAAAAGCCCCGGCCACCTGCCGGTTTTCACCTGGGACAGCGTCGATACCATGGACCTGCCCAGGGGCTGCCAGCTTGTCGGCATCGAGTTGACAGACGAATCGATCGAACTGCCAAGCTTCGGCCACCCGTTACAGGCAGCCTATGTGCTGGGACCCGAGCGCGGGTCCCTGTCGCCGCAGATGCTGGAACGCTGCGACCATGTGGTAAAGATCCCGACCAAATTCTGCATCAACGTTGCCATGGCCGGCGCAATCGTGATGTACGACCGCCACCGGGCCCTCGGCCGCTACGC
This sequence comes from Stappia sp. BW2, assembly GCF_008107695.1. GTDB lineage: Bacteria > Pseudomonadota > Alphaproteobacteria > Rhizobiales > Stappiaceae > Roseibium. Next base: position 158,111 of record NZ_VIRG01000058.1, read on the forward strand.
GGATCGCTCCATCACGGCGGGTGCCCCGAAAATCGAACGGCCGAAGCATGTCAGCGGCGGCCCGGTGATGCGCACGGGCCGCAAGGTTCCGGGAACCTGAGCCGGACGGTATCAGTCCACATCCACGGATGAGTCGGTTTCCAGAAGCTGGCGCAAGCGTCCGAAGGCAAGCCTGATGCGCGATTTGACCGTTCCGAGCGGCAAGCCGGTTTCTTCGGCAATTTCGCTATGCGACTGACCTGAAAAAAATGCCAGGCGAATGACATTCCGCTGTTCGTCAGGGAGCTGCGACAAAGCGGCACGCACGCGGTCTTCCCGCAGCCGGGCATCCATTTCTTCGGCAATATCCGGCAAGGGCGTCGGTTGCAGGGACGGGTCTTCCTGATCCAGCGCGGCGGACTTCTGGCGGCGAATCCTGTCGATCCGCCGGTTGCGGGCGACACGAAACAGCCAGGTGCTGGCATTGGATTTTCTTGGATCGAACAAATCCGCCTTGCGCCACAACGTCATCATCACGTCCTGGGCGACTTCCTCCGCAAGAGCCTCGTCGGCCCCCTGCTTCATGAGATAGCCTTTCAGGCGCGGCGCAAAGTGATCGAACAGCTCAATAAAAGCCGCCCTGTCCCGGTCTTTCGCCACTTTGACAATGAGATCGGAAAAATACTGCACCTGCGCCAAAGACAATCAATCCCCCCTGCCGATACATCTTCTTTAGCAGGTTCGGCATAATTCGAAAGGGGGTCAAGCAGGCCTGCCACACTGTTGCCGCGATTAAACGCAAAGCGGTTAGGTTGGTGCACGCACCGAAAACAGAAAAACAATTGCCGGGCTTCAACCCTTTCGTAACCCGCTTTAAGTTATCATTAAAGCAAGGTTTATATGTCAGACGGCAATTGAACTAAATTTGACGGAAACTCAAATCCAACGGTGTGGAGATGATGAAAGCAAAATCGCTGGTTCTGGCCATCGCAGGTCTTGCCGTTTCGAGTGCAGCGGCTTTCGCACAAACCCCGACACTTCTGAAGCAGCACAAGGACTGGGCGGCCTATGCGCTGACCAGCGGTGGCGGCAAGGTGTGCTACGCGCTCACCAAACCGACCACGTTGCTTCCCGGGGATCGAAATCACGGCGACGTGTTCTTTTTCGTGACCACACGCCCGGCGGAAGGCGTTTCGTCCGAGCCGAGCCTGCTGGTCGGTTATCCTTTCAAGGATAAATCCTCGGTCAGCGTCGATATTGATGGCAAGGGCTTCACGCTCTTCACCAACAATGATGGGGCCTGGGTCGAGAACGCTGCAACCGAAGCGCAACTGGTCGCTGCCATGAAGGCAGGCCGGGAAATGACGGTATCGGGCGAATCCAGCCGCGGTACCAAGACCACCTACAAGTTCTCTCTGTCCGGCGTCACAGCCGCGATCGACGATTCCAACGCTGCCTGCCGCTAACGCGTTCAGGCAGCGGCTTCTCCGGCTTTCCCCTGCATTTGCAGGGCGAAAGGCCGAAGCCGGCAGGTGGTTTCCTCTCAAATTCGACTTTACCCCGGACGAGCTCAACAGCCTTTCCGGGCCATTTTCGTTTGGCCAAAACACCTCTGCATAGCTCCCCTGCACGTCGAGAAACTTGATTTTCGGCGCTTTTTGTGGTGTTAGGTGCGCTTGAATTCAGTCCTGCGAGGCAGGTGCCCGGCGACCGCGTCGTCTTGTTACAAGACGCTCAGACACCTTGCCGGACGAGATTACGGATCACGACATGGCAATTACGCTCGACATCGCGCGGGACAATCCCAACGCGCAAACAGTTTCAGCCGCAGCCGGCGCCGTTCTGCCCGGCGAAGACAAGCCGACGCTGATCGGCCTGTCGCGCGAAGAACTGGGCGAAGCGCTCGGAACCATCGGCGTGCCGCAGAAACAGTGGCGCATGCGTGCGTCCCAGCTCTGGCACTGGCTTTATGTGCGCGGCGTTTCCGACTTTTCGCTGATGACGAATATCGCCAAGGACCTGCGCCAGAAGCTGGCCGAGGCCTTCTCGATTGCCCGCCCGGAAATCGTGTCCGAGCAGATCTCCGTTGACGGCACCCGCAAATGGCTGTTCCGCTTTCCCGCACGCGGCGCCGGCCGCCCTGTGGAGGTTGAAACCGTCTATATTCCCGAAGAAGGTCGCGGCACGCTCTGCGTTTCTTCCCAGGTCGGCTGTACGTTGACCTGCACCTTCTGCCACACGGGCACGCAAAAGATGGTCCGCAATCTGACGGCTGAAGAAATTCTGTCGCAGATCCTGATTGCCCGTGACCGGCTAGGCGATTTTCCGCATGCGGATACCCCTCAGGGCGCCATCGTGCCGTCCGAAGGCCGGCTCGTGACCAACATCGTCATGATGGGCATGGGCGAGCCGCTCTACAATTTCGACAACGTCAAGAAGGCGCTGCTGATCGCGTCCGACGGCGACGGCCTGTCGCTTTCCAAGCGCCGCATCACCCTGTCGACCTCCGGCGTCGTGCCGGACATCTTCCGCACCGGTGAAGAGATCGGCTGCATGCTGGCCATCTCGCTGCATGCGGTCCGTGACGAATTGCGCGACGTGCTGGTGCCAATCAACAAGAAATGGAACATCAAGGAACTGCTTGACGCCTGCCGGCAGTATCCGGGACTGTCCAACGCCAAACGCATCACCTTCGAATATGTGATGCTGAAGGACGTCAACGACAGCAACAAGGACGCGCTGGAGCTTGTGCGCCTGCTCAAGGGCATTCCGGCCAAGATCAACCTGATCCCGTTCAACCCGTGGCCGGGTACCGATTACGAATGCTCCGACTGGGAGCGGATCGAGGAATTCGCCGACATCGTCAACCGCGCCGGGTATGCCTCACCAATCAGAACGCCGCGCGGCCGTGATATCTTCGCCGCCTGCGGCCAGCTGAAATCGGCATCCGAGCGCATGCGCAAGAAGGACCGCGAGGCTCTGGCGGCCTCCTGAGGCCCCTTTCCTCCTGAACGAAAAAACGGCGGCCCCTGGAGCCGCCGTTTTTGGTTGATCAAATAAAATCAAGGCAATCCGAAAAAAGACCGCCCACAGGCGGCCTTTCTCGTTGGCTTTCTCAAAGGCTCAGACCAGACCGGCCTTTGCCAGCGGCAGGCTGGTTGCCCATTCGCCCTTGGCGGCGGCAATCGCGTTGGCGACGGCCGGACCGATCGGCGGGGTGCCAGGTTCCCCGATACCGGTTGGCGCTTCGTTCGAGGAAACGATATGAACCTCGATCTCCGGCATGTCGGACATCCGGAGCGGCTCGTAGGTGTCGAAGTTGGTTTCTTCGACAACCCCGTCCGCAAGCGTCACCTGATTGCGCAGGATAGCACCAAGACCGTAGCCGATGCCGCCTTCGACCTGCGCCCGGATATTGTCCGGGTTGATCGGCGTGCCGCAGTCGACCGCCGCCGTCACCTTTTCCACCTTCACTGTGCCGTCGTCGCGGAACGAGACTTCCGCAACTTCCGCCACGTAGGAGCCGAAGGACTTGTGCACGGCGACGCCGCGATGACGCCCCTCGGGCAGCGGGGTGTCCCACCCGGCCTTTTCGGCAGCCAGCTTCAAAACGCCCACCTTGCGCGGATCGTCCTTGATCATCTCAAGACGATAGGCAACCGGGTCCTTGCCGGCTTCCTTGGCCAGGCGGTCGACCATGGTTTCCATGACATAGGCCGTGTGGGTATGCCCTACCGAGCGCCACCACAGCACCGGCACCTGCGTTTCCTGGAAGGACTGGTCCATGTTCATGAGCGGAAACGCATAGGTGGTGTCATGCGCGCCTTCTGTCATGTTGTGGTCGACACCATCCTTCATCAGCATGGCTTCGAAAGGCGTTCCCTTGACGATGGACTTGGCCGCGATGTTGTACTTGAACGCCGTCACGTTGCCTTGCTCGTCAAGCCCGACCCGCAGCCGGTGAGCCGACATCGGACGGTAGTAACCGCCCGCCATGTCGTCCTCACGCGTCCAGACGATCTTCACCGGAGCCGGCGCCATGCCAGCAGCCTGCATGGCCTTGGCCAGCGTGGTGATTTCCACGACGGGATGCGCATCGGCCTGGGCCCGGCGCCCGAAAGACCCGCCTGCCCACAGGGTGTTGATCTTGACCTTCTCGAACGGAATGCCGAGCACGGTGGCCGCCACGTTATGGTCGATGGTCGGGATCTGGGAAGCGAACCAGAATTCCGCTGTTTCACCGTCGAACATCATGGCGATATCCAGCGGCTCCATGGCACCATGGGCCAGGAACGGGAAGTCGTATTCCGCTTCGATGACCCTGGCAGAGGCTTCCAGCGCCGCATCGAAGTCGCCGTCCTCGCGAACCTTCACACCCGGTTTGGTGGTCATGTCCTTGAGGTCTGCGATCATCGCATCGCTGGACCGGGTCTCGGCCTCGGCGTCGTCCCACTCGATCTCAAGCAGGGACCGGCCCTTGATCGCCGGCCAGGTCGACTTTGCTATCACCGCGACCCCGTTCGGGATCTGCAGCACATTGACGACACCCGGCACCTTCTTGGCTTCGGCGGCGTCGAACGACTTCACCTTGCCGCCAAAGCGGGGCGAGCGGGCAACGACGGCAACCAGCAGATCGTCGCGCTGGAAATCCATCGTATAGGTCTTCGGCGCCCCCACGGTCTTGTTCTTGACGTCAAGACGCGGGAAGGACTTGCCGATATAGACCCACTGGTCCGGTGTCTTAAGCACAGGTTCTGCCGGAACGTCCTCGTTGGCGGCAAGACCCGCCAGCTCACCCAGGGTCGCGGACTTGTCCGAACCATGGGAAACGACGCCACCCGACACGGTGATCTCACCAGCCGGCACACCCCATTCCTTTGCTGCAGCAGCAACGATCATCGCCTTTGCTGCGGCACCTGCCTGACGGTACTGCATGAAGGAGTTCGCCATGGCCGTAGAGCCGCCGGTGCCCTGAACGCCGAACAGCGTGTTGGCATAGACCTGCGGATTGGACGGAGCGAATTCAACGCGAACCTGCTCCCAGGAGGCGTCGAGCTCATCGGCGACCAGGGTGCTCAGACCGCTGGCCGTCCCCTGCCCCATGTCGAAGTGCTTGGAAATCACCACGACCGTGTTGTCCGGACGGATATGAACGAACGGCTGGATGAACTCGCCCTCAGCGGCCAATGCGGCCGAGCGCGGCAGGTTCATGGCAAGCACGAGACCGCCGACGGCACCGGCAGATATCTTCAGGAAGCTGCGCCGGGTCGGCGTCACGGCTGCCAGCGGTTGTTGCAAGAGATGCAGCATGGCTCAGGCCTCCATCTTGTCTGAGGCAAGGTGGATGGCCTTGCGGATCCGGGCATAGGTGGCACAACGGCACACGTTACCGTCCATGGCGGCGTCGATGTCCTCGTCGGTCGGCTTGGGTGTTTCGGCAAGCAGGGCCGTCGCGGCCATGATCTGGCCGGACTGGCAATAACCACATTGCGGCACGTCCAGCTCGTTCCAGGCGGCCTGCACGGCGGTTGCCGCCTTGCTGTCGATGCCTTCGATTGTCGTGATTTCGGCACCTTCAAGGTCACCGACGAACGTCTGGCAGGAGCGGATCGGGACCCCGTCCCAGTGAACCGTGCAGGCACCGCAAGAGGCGATGCCGCAACCGAACTTCGTCCCCGTCATTCCCAGTTCGTCTCGCAAAGCCCACAACAGGGGACTCTCGGGATCTGCGTCGAGCGTGCGCGTTTCCCCGTTGATTTTTAATGTCACTGACATGAGGAGGCGTCTCCTTTGGCTGGCCAAATCTGGCTAAAGGAAGTAAACTACACCGTGCAGTTTAGTTCGTAACCGCACATCTGTAAACGCCAGAGTTTACATAGGGCGCGAATTTTGGGATTAAAGAGGCGGGGGCCTGTCAACCGGCAGATAATGCAACGGGGTCTATATGAGTAGATAATGTCCGTATCGGATCAGAAGAAGAAGCAGATCGTTCAGGCTGCAATCGCAGAGTTTCAGGAAAAGGGTTACGCCGGAGCCAGCATGGACCGGATTTCCGAGCGAGCCCACGTTTCCAAGCGCACGGTCTACAATCACTTTGAAAGCAAGGACGTGCTTTTCAAGGAGATCAACCAGTGCCTTGCCGACCAGATCAACTCGGCACTTGAAGTCTCCTACGACCCGGCAGCCCCCATTCGCGACGCCCTGGTGCGCCTGGGCTGGGCGGAAGGCGAGCTCATGATCAACCCTTGCTTCATGAGCCTGGCCCGTATGGTCATGAGCGAAACGATCCGCGATCCGGCCCTTGCCGCCGATATGGACAGCCGCATGACCAAGATCTCCGTCTTTACAGAGTTCATGGAACGCGCCACCCGCGAAGGCAAGCTCACCGCCACCGATCCGGCCCTGGCCGCAAGCCAGTTTCTTGGGCTGATCAAGGCCCATTCCTTCTATCCCAACATCCACAGCGGCCGGGTGACCACCCGCCTCGAGATGGAACGGATCATTGAGGAAAGCGTCGACATGTTCCTGGCCCGATACGGCGCCAAGCCAACCGCGCAAACGGTCGCAGCACGGTAACGGACGTCCGCCGGAAATCTCCGATATGACAGATCGACACGCGTAGACCCAAACGCGACGAAATGAGTGCATTCCAGGGCTTGCGCCGTCCAGAGAACCGGCTAAATTGCCGCAAATTTTCATCGGCGGGCAACCGCCAGGAACAGCGAACTGGATTTTTCCCAAAATGGCGCATGGTGACATCAAAAAAGTCGTGCTGGCCTATTCCGGCGGCCTCGACACCTCCATCATCCTGAAATGGCTGCAGACCGAACTGGGCTGCGAAGTGGTGACATTCACTGCCGATCTCGGCCAGGGCGAGGAACTGGAGCCGGCGCGCAAGAAAGCCGAAATGCTCGGCATCAAGGAAATCTACATCGACGACCTGCGCGAGGAATTCATCCGCGACTTCGTCTTCCCGATGTTCCGCGCCAATGCCGTCTATGAAGGCGTTTACCTGCTCGGCACCTCCATCGCCCGGCCGCTGATCTCCAAACGCCTGATCGAGATTGCCGAGGAAACCGGCGCCGACGCCATCGCACACGGCGCAACCGGCAAGGGCAACGACCAGGTTCGTTTCGAACTCTCCGCCTACGCCCTGAACCCGGATATCAAGGTGATCGCCCCCTGGCGCGACTGGAGCTTCAAATCCCGGACGGACCTTCTGGAATTCGCCGAACAGAACCAGATCCCGGTTCCAAAAGACAAGCTCGGCGAAGCTCCGTTCTCTGTCGACGCCAACATGCTGCACTCCTCTTCGGAAGGCAAAGTGCTGGAAGACCCGGCCGAGGAAGCACCGAACTACGTGTTCCAGCGCACGGTTGACCCAACTGAGGCTCCCGACGAAGTCACCTACATCGAAATCGGCTTCGAAAAGGGCGACGCCGTCTCCCTCAACGGCGAGAAAATGTCTCCGGCAACCCTCTTTGCCAAACTCAACGACTATGGCCGCGACAACGGCATCGGCCGCCTCGATTTGGTCGAGAACCGCTTCGTCGGCATGAAGAGCCGCGGTATCTATGAGACGCCGGGTGGCACCATCCTTCTGACGGCGCACCGCGCCATGGAATCCATCACGCTTGACCGCGGTGCATCGCACCTGAAGGACGAGCTGATGCCGCGCTACGCCGAGCTGATCTACAACGGCTTCTGGTTCTCTCCGGAACGCGAGATGCTGCAGGCCCTGATCGACAAGAGCCAGGAACATGTCACCGGCTCCGTCAAGCTGAAGCTCTACAAGGGCAACGTCATCCTCGTCGGCCGGTCCTCGCCCTATTCGCTCTATTCCGAAGAGCTGGTCACCTTCGAGGACGACCAGGGCGCTTACGATCAGAAGGACGCTGCCGGCTTCATCAAGTTGAACGCCCTGCGCCTGCGCACCCTCGCCAAGCGCAACCGGATCGGCTGAGATCTCTGACATGAACAGACCGGTGGCAGCAAACCTCGAACAGGACATTGCTGCCGCCGGTTTTTTGTTGCTCGGCGGCTTTGCCCCGGACGGCTCCGTTGCCGTCCCGCCTCTTGCCGGCGGCAAGCAGGCTCGAATCCTTCTGCTCATCGGAAGCACCGGACCATCAATCTGGCCGCACCTGACGGCAAGTCCGGAATACAGGAGCGGCCAAGCGGACCCGCTTGACCGCTACACGCGGCGCGCACTTCTGGAGATTGCCGAGGCATCCGGCTACGAACCGGTGTTTCCGTTCGAAGGCCCGCCCTATTACCCCTTCCAGCAATGGGCGATGAAATGCGGCGGCTTCTCCCAAAGCCCCCTCGGCGTTCTGGCGCATCACGACTACGGGCCCTGGAGTGGTTTCCGCGCAGCGTTTCTGAGCAGTGAACCACTATGGACGGGAACATCTGACGGTCTGCCCGGCCCCTGCGAGACCTGCGAGGACAAACCCTGTATCGCCACCTGCCCGGCAGAGGCCCTGTCGCTGGAAACCGGCTACGACGTTCCTGCCTGCCGGACGCACCTTTCTGAAGACAGGATGCAGGCCTGCTGGACCGGCTGCCTTGCCCGCCGAGCCTGTCCTGTCGGCCGTGACCATAGCCAGGCCCCGGACAATGCCCGATTCCACATGGAGAGCTTTATCGGACTTTGTTAGAGCCAGCCGACGGAGTAGCCCGGATTTGGAGCTCTGGCCCTATGGTGCGTGCACCATTGGCTTCTGACATCCAGCGACTCTGCCTGCTGATGGGGCGGTCCTGAAGCAGGAACAGGCGAGCGCCAGAACCAGAACAGCCAGGAACAAAATCGAACCTGAGAAGTAGAACGCCGCGGTGGCGTCATACTTTTCGGCAATGTCGTGCAGGACAGGCGCGGACCAGAGCAGCCCGGCGGCGGCCTGAAGGGCCACCGGCCAATGAGGTCTGACCTTGACCAGCAGAAGCAGGGCCATCGCGTAGATCAACCAGTCGTAGAACAGGAAAGACGGTGCCGCCAGGCACATTGCCAGCAGGCAGAAGGCCACCGCCTCTTCCCTCGGGCGACGGCGGGCAAAGAACCAGACAGCCACCGCAAAAGCCGGCATGACGAGCAGTTGCAATGCCTTCCTGAGGTCGGGTTGCACGCCGAATTTTCCGACAGAATTCCCGACCGTTATCATCATGTTGTGCAGCGCCTCGAACTGGACCGCATGCACACCACTTGACAGGGACGTAAAGAATGCCTGCCAGACCTCGAGGCCGTAGACAGCGACGGACAGCGCCGCCAGCCCACAGGTTCCGAGCGCGGCGACAGCGAAGGCACGCCAATCCCGATTGGCTGCAAGGAAGACGGGCACCAGAACGCCGTACTGCGGCTTTATCGTGAGCACAGCCAGAGCGAGCCCCGTCAGCACTGGCCGCGTCCGGCTAAACAGCAGGGCGAACAGAAGCAGGAAAGTCGTGATTGGAGCAAGTTGCAAAAGCTGAAACGAATAGAAAGCCCCGCTCGACAGAAGCACGAAGACATAGGGCCACAGACCGAGCTTGAGCCGGATCATGTGAACGGACATCAGCAGGCAAAAAACACTCAGCACCATAAAGGCGGCTTTCGCCCCCGGATAACCTAGGTACGTGAGCGGTTCGAAGAACAGAAAGGCATGAGGAGGGTTCAGGAAGAACAGGAATTTGTTGCTCTCTGAAAATGCCTCCGTGAACCTGTAGTAATCGTAGGCATCGGACGCAATGCCAAGCCGCGCCATCTCGCCAGCATGGTAGAAGGCGGCGAAATCCTCGTTTTCCGCAACACCGACACTTTGCGCGAAGGTAAATGCGCCGCCGTCGTCGTAAAGCCAGGATGCAAGGAGAAGCAGTGAAGTGGAAAGCAGAATGAATACGAAAAGTGGCCCGGCAAAGCGGGTACTCAGATCCTCCGACCTGAGCATTCCCAGATAGAACTGTCTGACCTTGCCAATCACAACCTTGCCCCCTGCAACGACATGCCGACTGTAAATGGAGGACATGAAGTGCGCCCCGCTTGCGACAGTTTAGGACGTGTTTGGTTGAAATTTTCCAAAGGAAGCGGGATTAGGACCGCCGCATACGCATCAACAAATCACCCGTCCAGCCTCACAACCCCCTCCTGATCCGGACAGCTTTCCAGTGCCTCCATCGCGGTGCGGCCGTCGCCGAGGGGGGCGTCGGGCCAGATTTCGGCGAGCGGGATCAGAACGAAGGCGCGGTCGCCCATGCGCGGGTGCGGGATTTCGAGGTTGTTTTCGGCAACCCTTTGCAGGCCATAGATCAGAACATCGATATCCAGTGTCCGCGGTCCCCAGCGCACATCGCGCACCCGACCCAGTTCGGCCTCGATCTCCAGGCATCGCTGCAACAAGGCCTGCGGGCTCAGGCTGGTATCGATCACCGCGCAGCAATTGCGGAAATCGTCCTGCGGCACCGGGCCCCAGGGCGGCGTCCTGTAGTCGGAGGAGCGGGACACCAGCATGATGCCGGATGTCGCCTCCAGGCGGCGGATGGCTTCGTCCAGATTGGCCTTCGGATCTCCAAGGTTGGATCCAAGCCCGAGCGCACAGCGGGTCGGGGCATCGGCCATCGCACTTTCAGCATTCATTCGACAGGGTTCCGTTCCAGGCGGGTTGCCTCGATCATACGCGCGCAATCGGCATGTGGACTTACGTCATGCGTCCGCACGATGGCAGCGCCCTTCAACATGGCCGTCATGTGGACGGCAACGGATCCGAACAGCCGGTCCTCCGTCTCCGCTTCCAGCACGGCCCCGATCATGCGCTTGCGCGACGCGCCAGCCAAAAGCGGCAGACCGTGTTTCCTAAGCGTTTCGAAGCGGTTCAGGACAATGAAATTCTGATCGATGGTCTTGCCGAAACCAAAGCCAGGATCAAGAATCTGTTTTTCCCGCGCAATCCCGGCCTTTTCCGCCAGGTCCATCGAGGTTTCGAAGAACCGGTCGATGTCCGAAAGAATGTCCAGTCCGGCATCGGCGGCAAGACGGTTATGCATCATGACCACATGCACGCCTGCCTCGGCAACGACGTCCGCCATCGCCGGATCTTTTTGCAGACCCCACACATCATTGACGATGAGTGCCCCTGCCGCGCAAGCCCGGCGCGCGATCTCCGCCTTGTAGGTGTCGATAGAGACCGGCGTGCCCATTGCGATCACCTGATCCAGGATCGGATCGAGCCGCGACCACTCCAGATCCAGCGGCACCGGCTCCGAACCCGGCCGCGTGCTTTCGCCGCCGACATCCAGTATATCGGCGCCTTCCAGAATCATTTCCTGCGCGCGCTTCAAGGCGGCATCCGCATTGGCGTGGCGCCCACCATCGGAAAAGGAATCCGGGGTCACATTCAGGATCCCCATCACGTGGGGACGTTGGCTTCCAGCGTCGAAACGCGGCGGTTCATAGGCTGTCGGGCTCGGCATCATGGCGTCCTTTTGACGGTCAGGCACGTGTTTGGCCCGTCTGACACCGACGGTCAAGCGGCACCAATGCGACCTCGCCCTGCCTTGCCCCATCGCAGGGCTGTGGACGATCACGATTTGGAAGCAATTTGGAGGTTCAATCGTTCCGTAGCGGTTTTCGGCAATCCGGACACACCGTCATCAAAAATTCGGGAAACGGTCTTGGAACGGACATGCGTCTGTCACGGAGCTTCAGCACCAGATGTTTCGCCAAGGGACTCGCCCTCGCGGTCCCCAGCCACGGAGCTTGAAAATGTCTTCAAAAGTTTCTCGACGCAATTTCCTGAAATCGTCTGCTGCCACCGGTCTGGTGCTGGCTTCACCCCTGGCCATGCCTGGCCTGTCCCGCGCCGCCTCGCGCCCGCAGATCACCCATGGCCTGCAATCCGGCGACGTTGACGGCAATTCCGGCATGATCTGGGCCCGCTCGGACCGCCCCGCCAGAATGCTTGTGGAAGTCGACACCACCGGCGCTTTCGAGTCCCCGCGCCGGCTCGCCCCGATCAATGCGCTTCCCGATTCGGATTTCGCCGTCAAACGGCTCATTGAAAATCTTCCGTCCGATCAGGACATCTTCTACCGCGTCGCCTTTGCCGACCTGAACGACGTCAATGCGGTGTCCGAGCCGATGACCGGCCGATTCCGCACGGCGCCCGCCTCCCGCCGAAACATCCGCTTCGCCTGGTCTGGCGACACTGTCGGCCAGGGCTGGGGCATCGATACCGACCGCGGCGGTCTGAAGACCTACGCCACCATGGCAAAGCATCAGCCGGACTTCTTCATCCACTCCGGCGACACGATTTATGCCGATGGCCCGGTGAAGGAAACCGTCGAGCTGAAGGACGGGACCGTCTGGAAGAACATCGTCACGGAAGAAAAATCCAAGGTTGCCGAAACGCTGGACGAATATCGCGGCCAGTGGAAATACAACCTTCTGGACGAGAACCTCAAGGCGTTCAACGCGGAAGTTCCGACGTTCTTCCAGTGGGACGACCATGAAGTCGTCAACAACTGGTCTTCCTCCAAGGATCTCCTGTCCGACGACCGTTACAGCGAAAAGAACATCCACCTGCTGGCCGCCCGTGCAGGTCGGGCTTTCCACGAACTGACCCCGATCCGCTACACACCGGCTGAACCGGGCCGCGTCTACCGCAAGATCGCCTATGGTCCGCTGCTGGACGTGTTCTTCCTGGATCTGCGCTCCTATCGCGGTCCAAACGGCGCTTCGATGGAAGACAGCATGACGCCGGCTTCTCGCATCCTTGGCGCCGAGCAACTTGCCTGGCTGAAGCGTGAACTGCTGAATTCCAAAGCCACCTGGAAGGTCATCGCCTGCGACATGCCCATCGGCCTGATCGTCTGGGACAACTGGAAAGAGCAGGAAGGTGCCGAAGCAGTTGCCAACGGCGATCACGGCGCTCCGAAAGGCCGCGAACTGGAATTCGCCGATCTGCTGCGCTTCATCAAGACGGCCGACATCGACAACATCGTCTGGCTGACGGCCGATGTGCACTATACGGCGGCGCATTACTACAATCCGGACAAGGCCCAGTTCCAGGACTTCAAGCCCTTCTGGGAATTCGTCTCCGGCCCGATCCACGCCGGCACTTTCGGCCCGAACGAACTCGACATGACCTTCGGCCCGGAACTGAAATACATCAAGGCTCCGACTGCCGAACAGGGCGCCAACCTGCCCCCGTCCATGGGACTGCAGTTCTTCGGCCTGGTCGACATTAACGGCCAGAGCGAACAGCTCACCGTCCGCCTGATGGATCGTGACGACGTCGAACTGCACACCGTCACGCTGGATCCGGTTCGCAAGGCCTGATCTGAGTTTTTCAGACAAAAGAGCGGGCCGGGAAACCGGCCCGTTTGATTTTTCCACTCTCCCAGCCAGCCGCGCCGTTTCCGCAGCCTCCGGCAAGGACGGAAAGGGATCGGAAGATAAGGGCGACGGGAAGCGACCCGCGCGTCTACTCCGCTGCCGCCGGCTGGCGGATCTGGCTGCGCAGGAACAGATGAAAAATGATGCCGACGATGGGCATGCCCGGCAGAATGAAGGCGAGGCCAAGGATCGGTTCGCCAAGCGCGGCAATTGCCAGGCTGGCGACGATGCCGCCGCCGAACTGAAGGAAGCCGAGCATGGAAGACGCCGAGCCGGCAATATGCGGGAAAGGCGCCATGGAGTCGGTAAAGCTGGCCGGCAGAACCAGGGCCAGCGAGAATGTGAACAGCGCCACCGGCCCCATCACCGTCAGGATTGTCGGCTCATGGGTCAGCGTGACGTAACACATCAGTGCCGATGCCACGACCCACAGAGAGAGACCCCAGGGCACCAGCTTGCGCGCTTCGAAGTAGCGCAGCAGACGGCCGGTCAAAATGGTGCCTGCGATGAATGAACCCGACTGGATGATCATGGTCAGCCCGAAGGCGGACGGTGTCAGGCCGACTTCATAGATCAGGATGAAGGGCAGAACGGTCGCGAGCGCATAAAGATTGCCGAGCCCAAAACCGATGAGAAGACTTGGCGCGAGGAACCTCGGGTCCTTCAGCAAGGTCATATAATTGACCGCAAGTTGCCGCGGATTGAGGTGATGCTTGCCCGGCTTTGGATTGGTTTCGACCTGGAACACAAGCACGGCAACCATGAGCAGGGCGCCGTAGATCACCATGCACCAGAACACTTCCTGCCAGCCGAACAGCTCCAGCACGATGCCGCCGATGGTGGGCGAGATCGCCGGACCGAGCGCCAGCATCATCGCAATCGTATTCATGATCTTGGCGGAAGCCTGACCGGTAAACTGGTCGCGAACGATGGCGCGCGACACCGCGATACCAACCGCAGCGCCGACACCCTGAAGCGCCCGGGCGAACACCATAAATTCGACAGTTGGCGAGAAAGTCGCCAGCACGCTGGAGACGAGATACAGGACCAGGAAGGCAATCGTGACCGGTTTGCGTCCGAAAGCGTCGGTCAGCGGCCCGCAGACGAGCTGCGTGACGGCAAAACCGGCAAAATAGGCCGTGAGGGTAAGCTTGACCGCTGAATCGGTGGTGCCGAAAGCTTCGACGAGGGCCGGCATGGCCGGTGTGTAAAGCGCCATTGAAATGGGGCCGATGGCAACGAGCCCGGCCCCAAGCAGTGAAGTGCGTCTTGCGCTCATGATAGAGCTATCGGCAGTCATTTCTGTTTCCCTTTGGAAACCTCCTGCAGCAGGCTGTCCTTCATCGTCTGCAGAAGTGCTTCCAGTATCGGTCCTTGATCCGCGGGAATGCCCTCAAGCGCCTTTGAGCGCACTTGCTGAAGGGCAGCCCCAATTCTGTCAAGCAACGGATCGGCCAACGGCGTCAGCTCGATTATCTTGGCCCGGCGGTCTTTCGGGTCCTGGCAACGTTTGATCAATCCGGCTTTTTCGAGCGTGTCGAGATAACCGACAAGGGTCATCGGCTCGACGTACATTGCATCTGCCAGAACGGCTTGCCGTTGACCTGGAAGACGCCAAACATAAAACAGCGTACGCGCTTCTCCGGCAGTCAGACCAGTGTCAACCTTGGATAATTCCGCTTCGAAGTTCCGCCGCAACAACCGCGCCAGATCAACAACCAGCATGGTAACACCGACATTCGGAGTTGGAAGTGCCATCGCCGCCCCATTTTAGTAAGGTTACCTTACGAATACGGCTCTTCTGGAAGCTCTGTCAATGCGTAGATGTGACATTGCATTGCACAATTCCCTCGCGCCACGTATAAAGGCGCCAAATTCGGCATGGATGCCGATCCATAGCAATTCAACTTCCAGACAAGCTGCGGGTCCCCAAGGGCCCGTTCTGTCTTTTGGAGCCACTCATGAAACTTCGCAATATTGCCATCATAGCGCACGTTGACCATGGCAAAACCACCCTTATCGACGTTCTGCTGAAGCAATCCGGCGCGTTCCGCGACAACCAGCGCACCGAAGAACGGATGATGGACTCCAACGACATCGAGCGTGAGCGCGGTATCACCATTCTGGCCAAGGTCACCTCCCTGGTCTGGAAAGACACCCGCATCAACATCGTCGACACTCCGGGCCACGCCGACTTCGGCGGCGAGGTCGAGCGTATCCTGCACATGGTCGACGGCGTTATCCTTCTGGTGGACGCCGCCGAAGGCCCGATGCCGCAGACCAAGTTCGTGCTCGGCAAGGCACTGAAGCTCGGCCTGAAGCCGATCGTCGCGATCAACAAGATCGACAAGCCGGAACAGCGCGCTGATGAAGTGCTGGACGAGGTGTTCGACCTGTTCGCAGCCCTCGACGCCAATGAAGACCAGCTCGACTTCCCGGTTCTCTACGGCTCTGCCAAGCAGGAATGGATGGCGCTGGAGCCGACCGGCCCGCAGGACAGCATGGATCCGCTCTTCGACATGGTTCTGGACAAGGTATCGCCGCCGGAAGCCGAGCCGGGCGATTTCCGCATTCTGGCGACTACCATCGAATCCGACCCGTTCCTGGGCCGCATCCTGACCGGCCGCATCGTATCCGGCACTGCCGTGCCGAACATGCCGATCAAGGCGCTTGCCCGTGACGGCAGCCTGGTGGAAAACGGTCGCATCTCCAAGATCCTCGCTTTCCGGGGCCTGGAACGCCAGCCGATCGAAAAAGGTGAAGCGGGCGACATCGTCGCCATCGCAGGTCTGACCAAGGCAACCGTCGCTGACACCCTGTGTGCACCGTCGGTCACCGAGTCCCTGCAGGCACAGCCAATCGATCCGCCGACACTGTCCATGACCTTCCGGGTCAACGACAGCCCGCTGGCCGGCACCGAAGGCTCCAAGGTTCAGTCCCGCGTTATCCGCGACCGCCTGAAAAAGGAAGCAGAAGGCAACGTCGCGCTGAAGATTGAAGATACCGCTGAGCCGGACGCTTTCGTTGTATCCGGACGCGGCGAACTTCTGCTGGCGATCCTGATCGAGAACATGCGTCGCGAAGGTTTTGAACTCGGCGTCGGCCGTCCGCGCGTTGTCTATCAGTATGACGATGCCGGCAACCGCCTGGAGCCGATCGAGGAAGTCATCATCGACGTTGATGAAGAACATTCCGGCGTCGTTGTTCAGAAGCTGCAGGAACGCAAGGCCGACCTTCTGGAAATGAAGCCGTCCGGCGGTGGCCGCACCCGTCTGGTGTTCCATGCTCCGACGCGTGGCCTCATCGGCTATCAGTCCGAACTTATGTCGGACACCCGCGGCACCGCGATCTTCAACCGCCTGTTCCATGGCTACGAGCCGCACAAGGGTCCGATCCAAGGCCGCCATACCGGCGTGCTGCTGTCCAACGGCACCGGTGAAGCCGTCGCCTATGCGCTGTTCAACCTGGAAGACCGCGGCCCGATGATGATCGATCCGGGCACAAAGGTGTATCCGGGCATGATCATCGGCGAGCACACCCGTGGCAACGACCTGGAAGTGAACGTCCTGAAGGGCAAGCAGCTCACCAACATCCGCTCTGCCGGCAAGGACGACGCGGTCAAGCTGACCACGCCGAAGAAGCTGACCCTGGAAGCGGCACTCTCCTACATCGCAGACGACGAGTTGGTGGAAGTCACACCGGACTCCATCCGCCTGCGCAAGGCCATCCTCGACCCGCATGAGCGCAAGCGCGCCGACCGCGCGGCGAACAAGGAATCGGCATAAGCCCGATTTGAGAAACCAGAAAAGCCCGGGCAGCGTCCCGGGCTTTTTGCTTTTTCAAGGCCAGTTTCCTTTACGCCTCATCCTGAGGAGGACCGCAGGTCCGTCTCGAAGGATGGGCTGCTTGCTCCGAACTCTGCCGCCCATCCTTCGCGACAGCGCTTTGCGCTTCCTCAGGATGAGGTTTTGGTTTCCCTTCTCCGGTTTTCAGGGCTCCACTTATTTCGCCGGCAAACCAGAAGACTTGCGGCAATCCGCAAGCCTGCCCCGCAACCAATTGCCAAGCCACTTCTGCGCCTTGGTTTAATATGTCAATCCGCCCACCAAGTTTGAAATGCCATCCCACGCTCCGTGACGGAGAACTTCCTAAAATTCGGCAATTGAATTGAAGCGTCTGGCTGCAAGGCCATCGCGCACCAGGAAGGCCAAACCGATGAAACATCTCGCTCTCGCATTGGCGATGACTGCAAGCCTCGCCACATCCGCCGCTGCCGCAACCTTCGGCCCTCTGGTGGAGCCCGCCGAGCTGTCCGCGTCGCTGGACACCGTGGAGCCGGTGCTTCTGGACATTCGCAATGCCGGATACGAGAAGGGCCATGCCGACGGCGCCCTGTTTGCCCCCTACCGCATGTTCCGCGGACCGTCTGAAAATCCAGGCGGTCTTGTGGATGTCGAAAAGCTGGAAGCCGAACTGGAAGAGCTCGGGCTGGAACAGGACACCCCCATCGTCATCCTGTCCGAAGGCAAGACCGATACGGACTTCGGCTCGGCAGCGCGTGTCTACTGGACCCTGAAGTCCACCGGTTTTACTGATCTGTCGATCCTGAACGGCGGTCTGGAGTCCTGGAAAGCTGCGGGCCTGCCGGTCAACTCCACGGCAGAATCCGCCTTTCCGAGCGAGCTGGACCTGACGTTTGACGACACCTGGCTTGCCACCACGGCAGACGTTGCCGCTGTGGCAGCGGGCGAGTCGGACGCGCTTCTGGTTGATGCCCGCCCGGCTGACTTCTTCAACGGCAAGAAAGCGCATGACGCGGCAGCGCGTCCAGGAACCCTGCCGACCGCCATCAACCATACCTATACGGCTTTCTTCAAGGATGGCTCGCCAGCCATGTCGACCGCCATCGATCCTGCCGCGCTGAAGGCCTCGCTTGGTGTGAAAGACGGCAAGGATACGGTTTCCTTCTGCAACACCGGCCATTGGGCTGCGGCTCACTGGTTTGCGGTGTCCGAAGTGGCCGGAGTGGAAAACGCGAAGCTTTACGCGGGCTCCATGGTCGAATATTCCCAGTCCGGAAACGAGATGGCGAACACCCCGGGTCTCGTACAGAACCTGCTCAACCAGATATTGAACTGACGTGACCACCACCGCAGATATTCACGCAGCCGCTGCGACGCCGGTCTGGCGCCGCGGCGGTCTTGTTTTGGCCGCCTTGGCGGCTGTTCTGGCCACCGCTCTCCTCGTGGGCGGCCGCTATGGCTTGCTGCTTGCCGTCGGCCTTGGCTTCGGCATCGTGCTGGAAGGCCTGCGCTTCGGCTTTGCCGGCCCATGGCGTGCGATGATCCTGCGCCGCGACCCCGGCGGCCTGTGGGCACAGCTTCTGTCGATTGCCCTTGTTTCCCTGGTAGCCTTTCCCCTGCTTGCCGCCAACCAGGGTGAATTGAGCGGCGCTCAGGGGCCAATCGGCTTTGCGATGATCGCAGGGGCCTTCGTCTTTGGCGCCGCCATGCAGGTGGTGCTGGGCTGCGGGTCCGGCACCTTGGTCAATGCCGGCTCCGGCAATGCGGTCTCTCTCGTCGCCCTGCCCTTCTTTGCCATCGGCAGCTTCGCCGGGGCTTATCACCTCATCTGGTGGACAGACCTTGGCGCACTGCCGGTTCTGACCCTGTCCGGCTGGCAGGGCGCGGCGATCACGCTGCTGGGACTTTCGGCAGTTGCGGCACTGCTTTGGAAATTGTCAGCCCCCGAACACCGGCGCCTGCCACGCCGGCTGATCGTTGCGGCCGTCCTGCTGGCCGCCCTTGCGGTTCTGAACCTGATTGTCGCCGGTCAGCCGTGGGGCGTCGTTTACGGCCTTGGCCTGTGGGCCGCGAAAGCGGCGTCTGCCGCGGGCGCGGATCTGTCCGGCTCGGCTTTCTGGAGCGCGCCGGGTTCCGTCGAGCGCCTGACGCATAGCCTGCTGACGGACTACACCTCGCTGACGAATATCGGCATCATCCTGGGGGCGTTTCTGGTCGCCGGTTGGCGGACGGGCGGCCTGTCCCAGAACATCCCGTACCTGCCCGCACAGGCCTGGGTGGCTGCAATCGTCGCGGGCTTTCTGCTGGGTTATTCCTCCCGCCTCGCCTTCGGCTGCAACGTCGGGGCGTTCTTTTCCGGCATCTCGACCGGCAGCCTGCACGGCTGGGTCTGGTTTGCAGCCGCCTTTGCCGGATCGATCTATGGCGTGAAACTGCGCCCCCTCCTGAAGCTGGAGGCAAGATCATGACCCGTCTGGTGACTGCCCTCATCGCTCTTGCAGGCCTGGCCGCCGTGATCGCTCTCGACGCGTCTGCGACACCGCCCAATCCCTACAAGGCCCCGAAGCTTCTGGCCCTGGGGTCTGGCACCGCCCCCAGCGGCGGGTTTTGCGGCGCGCTGCCTGATCCGGCGGGCAAATGACCGCTGTTTACCTGTCCTTTTTCGGGCCGGATAGACAGCTTCAAATGCCGAGACCTGTTACAAAGCGTCATCGGCAAAACGTCTGACTTGCTTGTGTGCACCGCAGCGGGCTTAATCCTCTCCAGCAAATCAGAACCGGGAGGCACAGGTGAGCAAGACCAATCGCGGCAATTTCTTCGAAGACTTCAAGGTGGGTCAGGTAATCCGCCACGCAACGCCGCGCACCATCACCGGCGGTGACCAGGCGCTCTATAACGCGCTTTACGGCTCCCGCTTTGCGGTTCAATCGTCGGACGCTTTCGCAAAATCCCTGGGTTACGCCCATGCCCCGGTCGATGACCTGCTGACCTTTCACGTCGTATTCGGCAAGACCGTGCCGGACATCTCGCTGAATGCCGTTGCCAATCTCGGCTACGCCGGTGGCCGGTTTCTGGCGCCGGTGTTCCCGGGAGACACGATCTCCACCGTTTCCGAGGTGATCGGCAAGAAAGAAAACTCCAACGGCAAGACCGGCGTCGTTTATGTGCGTTCAACAGGCTACACCGCCAACGGCACCGAGGTGCTGGACTATGTCCGCTGGGTGATGGTCAACAAGCGTGTGGCGGCAAATCCGGCACCGGAACCCGTCGTGCCTGAACTTCCCGCGGCGCTCGACCCGCAGTCTCTCGGCACCGCCGTGCCACTGTTGGACACCGCCAATTGGGACAACGACCTGGCCGGTTCCGAATACCGTTTTGCCGACTACGAGGTTGGCGAGCAGATCGACCATGTTGACGGCATGACGGTGGAAGAAGCCGAGCACCAGCTTGCGACCCGGCTTTACCAGAACACCGCCAAGGTGCATTTCAACCAGCATACGGAAGCGCATAATCGCTTCGGACACCGACTGGTCTACGGCGGCCACGTGATCTCCATTGCCCGTGCCCTGTCGTTCAACGGGCTGGCCAACGCGTTCCACATAGCCGGTATCAACGGCGGCCGCCACGTCGGCCCGCTGGCCGCGGGGGATACGGTCTATGCCTGGTCGGAAGTGCTGGACAAGGCGGACATCGACGGACGCTCGGACGTTGGCGCGCTGCGCCTTCGCCTTGTCGCGACCAAAAACCGGACCTGCCATGATTTTCCGGGCCAGGACCATGAAGGCAACTACCTGCCGGAAGTGGTGCTCGATTTCGACTACTGGGCCTTGATGCCGAAATAAGCTGAAAACCGGCCCGATCCTTTTGGATGACGGATCTCCTCTTCCCGGCTACCATGACGCAAGAGGAGGTCTGGCATGCTGACAACGCTTTCGGGCCGGGAAACAAAGCTGATATTCGCGATCATGCAGGACATGACCGCCATCCAGGACGCGCGGCAACTCAGGCTGCAGCTTGGTGCACGCTTGCTTGACCTTCTGGAGGCCGATTATTTCGCGTCCTACGTCTGGACACGGACGGACGGCGACACCGACGGTGTGTTCCTGAACATGGACGAAAGCAATCTCGCCGCCTATCAGCATCATTTTCAGCACTGCGACCCGATCACGCCCCGGTTCCGCATGTGCCGGCGCGCCACCCATCTGGACCAGATCATTTCCCGGGAAGACTTCCTGCGCACCGAATTCTACAACGACTTTCTGGCGCGCGACGGCCTGCACCAGGGAATGAACTTCCATGCCTATGCGGCCAACGGCCATCTGGGCGACCTGCGCATCTGGCGCGGCGCCGGCAAGGAAACCTTCCAACAGCGCGATCTGGAGATGCTGAACGCAATCGGCACGGCCTTCGGGCAGGCGCTGGCCAACATGCGCTCCAATGAACAGAAACAGCGGGAAGCAGACCCCCGGTTACGCTTGGCTGCCTGGGCGACCCGCCATCATCTGACGGGCCGCGAACAGGACGTTCTGTGCCTGGTTAGCGAAGGCAAGCGCGACCGCGAGATCGCGTCAGACCTGAACATCTCCGTGACCACTGTGCGTTCCCACCTCAAGGCCGTGTTTCAAAAGTCCGGGCTCACCAGCAGGGCCGAACTGCTCGCCAGCATCAACGCACGGCATTCCCTTCAGTAAACACCCTTGCCTCCTCATTTTGGAGGATGTGCAGCACAGGCTCCCGGCGTTTGCTGTTTCCCCCAAGCACAAGAAGGGGAACAAAATGAAAGTGCATCTTACAGCCGGACTGACCGCGCTCGCGGCTGCCCTGGCCTGCCCGGCCCAGGCCGCGGAAGATATCACCACCCTGAGCGCGGCGGAAATGGCGAGCGCCATAGCTGAACAAACGCTCAGCGCCACGGACCTCGTCAACGCTCTGATTGCCAAGACCGGGGATGACCCTGGCAACGTCTACATATCCTTCGACACCGAAGGCGTCCTGGCGGCAGCAGCCGCGGCGGATGAAAGCGTGAAGGCGGGTGAAGCCCTCGGCCCGCTGCACGGTGTGCCGATTGTCGTCAAGGACAACATTGCCGCCGAAGGCCTGCCGACAACCGGTGGAACGCCGGCGCTGAAGGGCTGGGTGCCACGGGAGGACGCACCTGTCTTGAAGAAGCTGCGGGAGGCCGGTGCCATCCTGCTCGGCAAGACCAATCTTCATGAACTTGCCTTCGGCATCACGTCCAACAATGCCGCGTTCGGCGCGGTTGCCAACGCTTACGATCCGGACCGTATTGCCGGTGGCTCAAGTGGCGGCACAGGTGCTGCCGTTGGCGCCCGTCTTGCGCCTGCCGGACTTGGAACAGATACAGGCGGATCGGTGCGCATTCCCTCGGCGCTCAACGGCGTTGCCGGTCTGCGTCCAACCGTCGGCCGCTATCCGACAGAAGGTATCGTGCCGATTTCCGCCACGCGCGACACCCCCGGCCCGATTGCAAGAACAGTTGCCGATCTGGTTCTCCTCGATTCGGTCATCACCGGCAGTACGCCAGGGCTTGAGCCGGTCGACCTCACCACTGTCCGCCTCGGGGTTCCAGCTGGCCTGACGGACAACCTTTCACCGGAAACGGGCCGTCTGTTCAAGGAAGCGCTGGACAAGCTGGAGGCTGCGGGCGTGACGCTGGTTCCCGTTGATATCAGCACGGAGTTGGAGCTTGCCGGAAAAGCCGGGTTCCCGATCGCGCTTTGGGAAGTGAAGCGGGATCTCGCCGCCTTTCTGGAGACCCATGACACCGGGCTCGGATTGCAGGACATAGCCAATGAGGTCGCCAGCCCTGATGTCAAATTCATCTTTGACAATCTGATCCTGGGCAATCAGGCGATCCCCGATGCTGTTTACCGCGACGCCATGGACGACATGCGGCCCCTGATCCAGTCCGGATATGCGGAGGTCTTTGCGGCCAACAAGCTGGATGCGCTGGTCTTCCCGACAACCCCGCTGCCGGCCCAACCCATCGCGGAGTCCGACGAGACAGTGTCACTGAACGGAGAAGACGTACCCACCTTCCCCACCTTCATCCGCAACACCGATCCGGGATCGGTCGCCGGAATTCCGGGCCTCTCGCTGCCCGCGGGACTGACAGCGGATGGCCTGCCCGTCGGTCTTGAACTTGACGGCCCAGCCTTTTCCGACAGGCACCTGCTGGCGCTCGGTCTTGCGGTCGAAACGGTGCTGCCGGACATGCCGGCCCCGGCATCCAACTAAGCAGAAGACCCAGACAGGAAAAGGAAATTTCCTGTCTGGACTTTTCCGGATACCCTGACGCACACTCCCGCAAAACAGGAGTGTGAACCATGAAAACCGTTTCCTTCACCCAGATGAAAGACGGCACCAAGGAAGAATACGACTTCCTGGCCGAGGCGGAGCATCCCCATCACGCCATGACGCCGGATCGCGTCCTGGCTGAACTGAAACGCCAGGACGAGGACACCCTGAGTGGCTACAAGATCACCCGTCTGCAGCACGGCCTGCAAGCGGCGACAAGAGCACGCCGGGAAGGTGCGGATATCGACTGGATCGTCGGCGCGCTTCTGCATGATGTCGGCGACGGGCTGGCCCCGCAGAACCACGACCGGTTCTCAGCCGAAGTTATCCGGCCCTTCGTGCGCGACGAGGTCGCCTGGGTGGTGGAACATCACGGCATCTTCCAGATGCTCTACTATGCGCGCCATTACGGCTGGGACGAAAACGCCCGCGACAAGTTCAAGGACCACATGCACTTTCAGGCCTGCGCCGACTTCTGCGAGCGCTGGGACCAGTCGTCCTTCGATCCCGACTATGAAATGGACACGCTGGAAAGCTTCGAGCCGCTGGTGCGCGAGGTCTTCTCCCGCAAGGCCTACGACCCTGAGGTGCTGCAAGAGGGCGTCTCCACGGGTTTGCCGCCGCTAAAGGAAACGATCGCCGGGTAGTGGAAACGCGAAGCGGGCAAATCGGCTCGGCCCGCAGGACATCGCCATTCTGAAAAAAGCCCATGGCCTGTCGCGCTGGATGGGGAACTTGCTCCCGAGAACACGTTCCCCTTGAGAAGGACGTCTCAGTCCTTCTTGCGAATGAGGCGGTCAACGGCACCGGACACTCGCGATGGAGCTGAAACCGGACCTGGGTCCGGCTACCGGATCAAATGCCGAGCCAGATCAGTTCGGCTTGGTATCAGGAACCACTTCGGTTTCGATGGGGCCGACAGCGGCCCCTTCATCCGACGCTTTCGGCCCGAAGGGCACCCAGCGCTTGAAGAAGCTGCCGACAGAGCCGCCGCCAGACTGGTCCTGCGGGGCAAAGGCCGTCTCGACCGCCGAGCCCGGCTGAGCTGCCGGCGCGGCTTCCGCAGGTGCTGCTGCTGTCGCCGTTTCAGCCGGCTGCCCTTCGGGAACAGCGGTCTCGGCCGTGGTGACTTCCGGATTGGTATCGTCATCACCGCCGCCAAGCACTTCAGCAAGCCGATTGGACCGCTCTTCCCAGCGCTTCTGACGCTCTTCGCGAGCCTCGAACCGGGCCGCGAGCTGCTGGTATTTCTCGTTGTCGCGGCGCTGCTTGGAGGCCACGGCCGTCGCGATGCTCGGGCTCACCTGATAATCCGGGCACTTGGCGCTGGCCCGGAACGGCACACCCTGCACCAGCGTGGTGGCGTCGAACACGTATTTTTTCTCGCACACGGAAATCTGCGGCGGGGTCTGCGTGACTTCAAAGTGATCGTAGCCGGTCTTCAGCATCTGCCAGAATTCCATGTGCTCGCTATCGCGATGGCGCGCCATGTTTTCCGGCGTCATGCGAAACGGAAACGCCTGCACCTGGAAGGAGCGCTGGCCACCCTTGAAGCTGTCGCGGGCAAGCGCGTAGATGTCCTGCACCTGCTCGTCTGTCATGGCGTAGCAGCCGCGGGAGGAACAGGCACCATGCACCATCAGGTGCGAGCCTGTGCGACCGTGGGAACGGTCATAGGAATTGGGATAGCCGAGATTGAAGGCCAGATGGTAATTCGAGTTCGGGTTCATCAGGGCCGGCGTGATTTCATAGAACCCTTCCGGAGCCTGACGATCGCCTTCCTTGAACTTCGGGCCGAGTTTGCCGGACCACTTGCAGATCTCGAATTCGTCCAGAAGCTTGTACTTGCCGCTGCGTGTCTGTTTCCAGACTTCCAGCAAGCTCTCCTCCTTGAAGATCCGGATCATGATCGGTGAGGACGAACTCATGTTGAGGTCGTTCATCTTGCGCTTGATCGACGCACTGACGGGAAGTTGCGCCTTGTTCGGGCCTGCGCTGAATTCGTCTCCCTGGCAAGCGGCCAGTACGCCGGCAAGCAAAAGCGCTGCACCGAGGCGGACTGTCTTGCGACCACTCAGGCCACTTTTACCAAAAAGAAGGCCGGCTGACGTGTTCATAAGGCGCCGAAAGACCATGATACTGTCCCAAACTTAGCGGAAACCGACGAAGGCAGACGAATTGCCTTGCCGCACTTCCTGCGTCCTCGCCCCCGCGCAGAGGCTAGGCAACTATGGTTGACGATAAGTTACTGAAACCGCATTGCCCCTGCGACCAAAATTATGGTGATAGGAACAAAAACCTGCCCAAGCGTCATCCCGCACGTCTCAACGTCGCCTGAATGACGGCAAATTCTGGCCACAGAATGGCGAAAGGGCCGCTTTTACGGCGGCCCTGCAACGTTTTTCGCATATCTGCGGCGGTTTGAAGCCCTTTACGGTCGTGGAGAAGCTGTTTCACCGACCACCGCAATTGCGACGCCTTCACAGGACCGTGAAGTCCTAGCTCAGCGTCCTGCCGATGGAGAGGAATTTTTCGCGCCGCTGCTTGCGCAGTTCATCCGCAGACAGACCCGCCAACCCCTTCAATGCGGTTTCGATGGCTTTGCCCGCGTTGTCGATCACAATTTCGCTGGCACGGTGCGCGCCGCCGACCGGCTCCTTGATGATGTCGTCGATGACGCCGAGCTGCTTGAGATCCTGCGCGGTGATCTTCAGCGCGGTGGCAGCGTCCTGCGCCTTGGCACTGTCGCGCCACAGGATGGAGGCAGCCCCTTCCGGTGAAATCACCGAATAGATTGCATGCTCCATCATCAGCACCTTGTTGGCGGTTGCGATGGCAATCGCGCCACCTGAACCGCCTTCACCGATAACGACGGCGACGGATGGCGTGCCCAGACCCAAACCAACATCGGTCGAGCGCGCAATCGCCTCGGATTGACCGCGCTCTTCAGCGCCGCGCCCCGGATAGGCACCCGAGGTGTCGACAAAGCTGATCAGCGGCAGGCCGAAGCGTTCAGCCATTTCCATGACCCGGACAGCCTTGCGGTAGCCCTCGGGACGGACCATGCCGAAATTGTGCTTGAGGCGCGTTTCCGTGTCGTGCCCCTTTTCCTGGGCCAGAACGGCAACGGACTCTCCGCGGAAACGGCCGATCCCTGCGATCAGCGCTGCATCTTCGGCAAATTTCCTGTCGCCGGCGAGCGGCGTGAAATCCTCGATCAGCCCGGCGATATAGGCAACCGCGTGCGGACGGTCCGGATGACGCGCAACGAGCGTTTTCTGCCAGGGTGTGAGTTTGGTGTAGAGTTCCTGCAGCGTTTGCGAGGATTTCGTTTTCAGCCGGTCGATTTCTCCATCGACATTGACGGCTTCGCCATCTTCACCGGCCAGAGCCCGTAGCTCCTGAATCTTGCCTTCAATGTCTGCAACGGGCTTTTCGAATTCCAAATAGCTGTGCATTTACTCGGTTACCTGAAACATGCCGGTGCCGCCTCTCGTCCGCGGCCGTTCCGGAAATTCTGTTACAAGATCGAAGGATATCCGGCCGTCAGCGCCCAGTCACCCAATGTCGATCATTTCAAAGACGTTCAAGCATCTTTGCCGCCTTTGAACAACGCAAGATGCTTCAGGCCGCTCACGCGCGCCTGAACGCATACGTGGGGGCTGTATCAAGAGACGCAAGTAGGTGCAAGCCTCGGCGTGCCGGTTGCGGGAAACCGGAACGCCCCTTCGTCCTTGTTTTCATGCCGAAAAAGGGCCTGCAAGGAGCGTCACGAAAGACCGGAAATCAGTCGGCGGACGCCTGATCGCTGCCGGCACCGTCGATCTTGAGCTTGTCGGCTTCAACCACTAGCCGGCCGTTCTTCGTGTCGATGGAAATTCGGTACGGCACCAGCACGTTGTCGCGCCCCATGGGTGCGACCCAGACTTCCATCTTGGCTTTGGCCATGTATTTGACCGAATCCTTGGACGGACGGTGACCCGCGACCGGCACCCAGCGGGCCTTGCACACCACCACCGGGCCGTCATAACCGTGTCCGGAGACTTCCTTGGTACCGGCGTAGCTCAGCTTGATATCGAACCGTGTCCAGCCGTCGAACACCGGCAGACGGCGGGAACAGGCTTTCGGTCCGAGACTATCCTTGGCCCGGCCAACCGGCATCAGCGCCGCGCTCAGCGGATCGATCGCGTTCCGCGTATGCCGGCTCGTCACCTTGATCCGTTCCGGATTCGGCTTGAACTGGGGCGCGACCTCCATGGACCGGATGCTGCCGGACCCCTGGCTGAGATTGACGTAGAAATCGAGATTGGAGGCGTGCGAGGCCATGCGGTATTTCGACGGCACGACGCGTGAACCCACCATCCAGCCGGATGCTTCCGCCCCACCCTTGCCGGTGGAGAACAGCGTGCCGATCCCCGCGGGCTCAAGGCTGACCTTGGCCGAATAGGCATTGCCCTGCATCACGAGCGACAGTGTTCCGCGCCCGACCTTGAAGCCGGCAATCGAGATATTGTACAGGCCACCGACGCTGTTTTTCTTGGCTTCCGCCGGTGTCGTCAGCAGTGCCGCAGCAAGCATTGGCAGGGCGACCAGCCGCCCGAAAGACATCAAACCGAACACTTCAAAACCTCCGGACTGCCGCCTGGCAGCGAATTGCGCCCCCGCGCCATGAGAGTTCCGCGACGGAAAGATACCATGAATCCCGGTCGTTGAACGACCCCAATCATTCTCAATTATGGTAACTCACTGGTTAACGGCAGGGCATCATGCAAATAAAAGCAGTGAATCTCGGCAAAGCGGCTCAGATGTCTTGACGTTGGCTTCCAGTCCCATTATAGCGGGGCAACTTTTTCCGAGAAATGCCGGAGACGATGTCGCCGGGCCTCAGGTCCGCGCCGGTTCCGGTTGGACTTGCTGGGTTCAAAGTAACGGCCCAGCCACGAAAACAAAAGGTGATATCATGGCACGCCGTTGCGAACTCTCCGGCAAAGATGTGATGACGGGCAACAACGTCTCTCACGCGAACAACAGGTCCCGCCGCCGGTTCCTCCCGAACCTGTGCAACGTGTCTCTCATCAGCGACACGCTTGGCGAAACCTTCAAGCTGAAGGTCTGCGCACACGCTCTGCGCTCCGTCGAACACCGCGGTGGCCTGGACGCCTACCTGATGAAGGCCAGCGACGCTGAGCTTTCCGACGCTGCCCGCAAGATCAAGGTCAACATCAAGCGCAAGCAGGCTGAAGCCGCTGCTGCTTAAGGCCTGAAGCGCCTGCCAGGCCGTTCTCGGCAGCAGGCCGCTCTGACACTTGCAAAGAACCTTTTCAGAACGCCCAATCGATATCGGTTGGGCGTCTGTCGTTGTGAGGTGAACACATGACCGACACTCGGACATTTTCCGCAAGCCATCACGTTGTTGCCATTCTGGCGATGGCGGCTGTGGTCGTGGCCTCCAACTTTCTGGTCCAGTTCCCGGTCGAACATATCATCGGCGGCATCAACCTGGCCGATACGCTCACCTGGGGCGCCTTCACCTATCCGGTCGCCTTTCTGGTAACCGACCTTACCAACCGCCGCTTCGGCCCGGCAGCCGCCCGCAAGGTGGTGATGGCCGGCTTCCTGATTGCCGTTGCCCTGTCGGTGTGGCTGGCAACGCCCCGCATCGCCATCGCCTCCGGCACGGCCTTCCTTGTGGCGCAGTTGCTGGACGTGACCATCTTCGACCGCATGCGCAAGCTGGCCTGGTGGAAGGCACCGGTCACCTCGTCCTTCATCGGCTCGGTCATCGACACGCTCCTGTTCTTCGGCATCGCCTTTTCCGCCAGCTTCACCTTCATCGACAGCCTGTTCGGTATGAAAAACAGCTCGCTCGCCTTCCCTGTGCCGTTTCTCGGCATCAGCGAGGATACCCAGACGCTGTTGTGGGTCTCGCTGGCCGTCGGCGACTTCCTGGTCAAGATGCTCGTCGCCGTCGTCCTGCTCGCCCCTTACCGGATCGTTCTGGGCCTCTTTCGAGCGCTGCCGGATGAGCGCGCGGCCTAAGGGTCCAGAAGGTTCAACCTATCTGCGGCATGGATGAGGGAAAGGCGCTTCACGGCGCCTTTTTGCTTTTCCGCTTCTGATGACCTGCCTGTGCAGGCGAAATTTCCGAAAAAGAAGGAAGGAAGCCAAGCCGCACAGACAGCGGGCTTGAGAACCCCTATTCCTCCAGCCGAAACCTCAGAAACAGGGTTCGCTGCAGGATCGAGCGGTTGTTGTCGGAGACGAGCGTCAGGATCGTCTCACCCTTTTCATTGGTGTGAACGCCGAGCGCTTCCATGTTGTCGATCTGGGAGTTGAAGTCGGCCTCCAGCAGCAACTCGCCTTCCAGAACCGCTCCGGGAACGATGTCCGCTCCCTTGAACCGGCGCAGACGCATGCCGATCAGGTCGCGCAGGGTGAAGCGCCGCTCCATCAGAACCATGTCGCCACCGGGCAGAAACGCGGCATCGGTCGCATCGAAACGGTCATGCCGGCGGATGGAGAAGCGTTCCGTGCCCTTCGGACCGATGATGAAGCCCGACAGGTCGTGCAGATCGCTTGGCGCGGATTCCGCGACAGCAACGAGCTTGCCCGCCAGCGGGCTGTCTTCCGGCCCGGCAGCCAATGCTTCCAGCCCGGTGTTTCGTGGCAGATCACGAATATCTTGCGGCAGTGCGACTTCGCCGATCATCTTTTCCTTGCCTGTCGAGATCGGCCAGGGGAAATGATAGATGGCATTGCGGGTTTCGGCGGTTACATAAAGTCCGGAGCCCGACAGTGTAAGCGCCTCCGTATCGTGCCCCCAGCGCTTGTCCAGCTTTTTGCCGTTCGCACCAAGCAGCGGGGCGAAACGCAAGTCTGTGATCCCCGAGGGCTTGCCGTCCGCTGTCTGCTCGATCCGGCCGCTGACCCAATGGCCGTTGTCCGTGACAGCCAGAAACCCGTTGCCGCCATCCAGACTGATCATCCCGGACAGTCCGCCAACCTTGCGGTCGGCAGCAATCAGCTCAAGACCGCCCAGATAGGTAAGCTTGCCGAATGTCGCATCTTCCGCCCCGATGCGGAACGTCTCGATGGGCCGGGTACGCGACGGGACCGGCTGTCCGGCCGACAGCAGCTCCTGCGCGGAAGCGCGGAGAGGGACCGCACACAACAGAGCCGAAAGAACGACGGCTGCCAGCGCAATGCCAACTGCGGGACGACGCCCTTCTGCTGCCATGTTGTCCCGGTCCTGCCGACTAACGACGACCCGCACGGCGTCGACCGCCACGCGCATTGAAGGATGTGTCCACCTCGTCGTCGAAAAGATCGGCAAGCTGGTCCGTCATGGCACCCGCCAGTTCTTCGGCATCAACGATGGTCACGGCGCGGCGGTAGTAGCGCGTCACATCGTGGCCGATACCAATGGCGATCAGTTCGACCGGCGACCGGGTCTCGATTTCCTCGATGACATAGCGCAGGTGCCGCTCCAGATAGTTTCCCGGGTTGACGGACAGCGTGGTGTCGTCCACCGGAGCACCGTCGGAAATCATCATCAGGATGTGGCGTTGTTCTGGCCGCGCCATCAGCCGGTCATGAGCCCACAACAGGGCTTCGCCGTCGATGTTCTCCTTCAGCAGACCTTCACGCATCATCAGGCCAAGGTTCCGCCGGGCGCGCCGCCAGGGAGCGTCCGCGGACTTGTAGATGATGTGGCGCAGATCGTTCAGCCGTCCCGGAGTGGGCGGCTTGCCGGCACCGATCCAGCTTTCGCGCGACTGGCCACCTTTCCAGGCCTTGGTGGTAAAGCCGAGGATCTCGACCTTCACACCGCACCGCTCCAGCGTGCGTGCCAGAATGTCGGCACAAGTGGCTGCAACGGTGATCGGCCGACCGCGCATAGATCCGGAATTGTCCAGAAGCAACGTCACGACCGTATCGCGGAAATTGGTGTCCCGTTCCTGCTTGAATGCAAGCGGCGCCATCGGATCGGTCACGGCTCTTGTCAGCCTGGCCGTGTCCAGAAGCCCTTCTTCCAGGTCGAAGTCCCAGGCCCGATTCTGCTGCGCCATCAGCTTGCGCTGCAGCCGGTTGGCCAGGCGCGCCACGGCCCCTTGCAGATGGGTCAACTGCTTGTCCAGGAACCCGCGCAGACGCTCGAGCTCCGCAGAATCGCAAAGTTCTTCGGCAGTAATCGTTTCGTCGAACTGGGTGGTGAACACCCTGTAATCGGTTTCCGGCCGGTTGGAGGTCGGCAGGTCGGGCCGGTCGCTTTCGCCCGGCTCCTCTGTGTCCTCCGACATGTCCTGGTCGGCGAAGTCTTCCATGTCGGCTTCGGCAGCTTCCGTATCGCCGCTGTCCTGCTCTTCGCCGGAAAGTTCCATCTCCTGCGGAGAGGCATCCTGTTCGCCGCTGTCTTCTTCGCTGTCGTCGCCGGATTCGGCTTCGTCGTTGTTGCCCTGGTCCTCGTTTTCTTCCGGGTCCATGTCCTGGTCTTGGTCGCCAAGCTCATCGCCCATGTCGAGCGATTTCAGGACGTCACGCAGACGGGCCGCGAAGGAATTCTGGTTCTCGACCTCCGCTTCCAGCCGGTCGAGGTCGGCACCAGCCTTGTCCTCGATCCAGCCACGCCACATGTCGACAAGCTTTTCCGCACTTTCCGGAGGCTTTGCCCCGGTCAGGCGCTCACGTACCAGCAGGGACAGGGCGTCCTGCAGCGGCGCTTCTTCCCGGCTGCTGATATCCGGCGCACCGGACTTGCGGAACCGGTCGTCAAGCATCTCCGACAGGTTGTCGGCGACGCCCTGCATGCGCCGTGCACCGACAGCTTCACAGCGGGCCTGCTCGACCGCTTCGAAAATCGCCCGGGCGTCCGGGCCCTGCGGCATGTTCTTGGAATGCACGGCCTTGTCGTGGCAGGCGATGCGCAACGCAATACTGTCCGACAAACCGCGGGTAATGGCGATTTCCCGTGCGTTGATCTTGCGCGAAGGCTCGGGCAGGCGCGCGGACATGCCGCTGAGACCGGGCCGGTCACCGGAAAAGATGACTTCCAGTTCCGACTCACCGGAAATCGCCCGCATGGTGCCGGTCACCGATTGCTTGAACGGCTCGGTGCTCGGCGCGGGCTTGTTGCCCGGAAGGGAATTATGACCCGGCCGTGGTGCCATCGGGACCTCAGCTCATGACTACGTTGACAGAGGATTCCGGCAGATCTTCGCCGAAGCAGCGCTGATAGAACTCGGCCACCAGAGACTGTTCCATGTCGTCGCACTTGTTGAGGAAGGTCAGACGGAAGGAGAACCCGATATCGCCGAAGATCTGCGCGTTTTCCGCCCAGGTGATGACCGTACGCGGGCTCATGACGGTCGACAGGTCGCCGTTGATGAAGGCGTTCCGGGTCATGTCTGCCAGGCGCACCATTTTGGAAACGGTGTTGCGGCCTTCTTCCGACTGGAAGTGCTTCGCCTTCGACAGGACGATATCCACCTCGTTGTCGTGCGGCAGATAGTTCAGCGTGGTAACGATCGACCAGCGGTCCATCTGTGCCTGGTTGATCTGCTGCGTGCCGTGGTACAGGCCGGAGGTATCGCCGAGACCAACCGTGTTGGCCGTGGCGAACAGCCGGAAGGCCGCGTGCGGGCGAATGACGCGGCTCTGGTCCAGAAGCGTCAGGCGGCCGGAAGATTCCAGGATACGCTGGATCACGAACATCACATCCGGACGGCCGGCGTCATATTCATCGAACACCAGCGCGACATTGTGCTGATAGGCCCACGGCAGGATACCGTCGCGAAATTCCGTGACCTGCTTGCCATCCTTGATCACGATCGCGTCTTTACCGACGAGATCGATACGGGAGATATGGCTGTCCAGGTTGACGCGGATACACGGCCAGTTGAGACGCGAAGCCACCTGTTCGATGTGGGTTGATTTGCCGGTGCCGTGATACCCGGTCACCATCACCCGCCGATTGTGGGCAAACCCCGCCAGAATCGCCAATGTGGTGGCACGGTCGAAAAGGTAATCCTCATCACGCTCAGGCACGTGTTCTGACGGCGCGGAAAATGCAGGTACCTTGAGGTCGGACTTGAAACCGAAAACCTCTTCTACGGAAATTTCAGTGTCCGGCATGGCCATGGCCGCAGTCGTCGTCTCAGTCATCAGTCCTCCGCAGTCCCGCATTTTTCGGGAAGGGTCGTTTGGAAAAAGCCCGCAGGAACCTGCAGGCTCTAAAGGAAACCGGCTTTTTTCAGAACGTTATACGCCTGAATGATTTCCCGCAGGCGGTCTTCGGAAGACCTGTCACCGCCGTTGGCATCCGGATGGTTCAACTTAACAAGCTCCTTATAGCGCGCTTTGATTTCGGCGCCACGGGCTGTGTAAGGCAGATTGAGCACATCCAGGGATCGTTTTTCAAGCGTTAGTAGTTTTCTTTCGCGCGGACGGCGCACTTGCTCGGCTCGTCGCTGCGCGTTGGAGCGCATGTTGGAGCGTGCGTCGAACCCGTCCGGACCATCGGCGGCCTGCCGGTTTACACCCATTTTCCAGGTTGGCCGGTGCCCTGTCAGACTGTCCTTCTGATAGGTGCGCACGTCGTCATCGCCCATGCCCGTAAAATAGTTGTAGGACTTGTTGTATTCGCGCACGTGGTCAACGCAGAAATTGAAATACTGCCCTTCCCGGTCGCGCCCTTTCGGCGCCCGGTGCGTGCCCGGTCGCTTGCAACCCGGATGATCGCACACTGGATGACGGCCCTTGTCGGCCCGTTCCTTGTCCGGTTTCACGCGGATGCTGTCGAAAAGTTTTGAGTCCAGTTTCATGCGCCGAAATATTGAAGTGTGAGAGCATGTGGGCAAGCCACAGGCCGTTGCATTGTCCCGGTATCCAAAGTTAATTTCCTCGGACCGGACGTCGAAAGTCGAAGAGCCCGGCACTGTATCAGGCAGGGTCGGACCATGAAAGACTTGAACTTCGAAAACAGCTACGCCAAATGAGACAAATGAGCACGAAGCAAACGATCACCGACAAACTGTCTGCAGCTTTTTCACCGTCTTTTCTGAACGTTATTGACGAGTCGGACAAGCACAAGGGCCATGGCGGCTGGCGCGAGGGTGGAGAAACCCACTTCCGTGTACAGATTGCCGCAGCCGCTTTCGAAGGCATGAACCGGATTGCAAGGCACCGGGCGATCAACGATCTGCTTGCTGACGAGATTGCCGGCGGTGTTCATGCCCTGGCGCTGGAAATCCGCTCCGACAGCGAACCCGACCCGCGCGCCGCCCGGATGGCAGGCGGCTGACAGGCCGCTTTCTCGCAACCTCCCGGATCTGCACACAATCAACCTGGTTAGCTCCACCCGGCCCTCAGAGCCGGGTGTTTCTCGTTTACCCGCCCGCTTTCGCAGCCGCACCGGCGACTGCCTGGGCGGCGCCTGCCGGCATTTTGACGCCTGGCGTCTGGCCAAGCGGCATGATGCGCAGGCGCGTGATGCGGTTCTTTTCCCGCCGCAGCACCGTGAAGCGGAAGCCGTGGAAGGTGAAGATCTGGCGCTCGTCCGGGATCATCCGGGCTTCGTGAATGACCAGACCGGCAATCGTCGTCGCCTCGTCATCCGGCAGGCTCCAGTCGGCAGCGCGGTTGAGGTCGCGAATCGGCACCGAGCCATCGACAATCACCGAGCCGTCCGCCTGCGGCCGCAG
This sequence comes from Stappia sp. BW2, assembly GCF_008107695.1. Lineage (GTDB taxonomy): Bacteria > Pseudomonadota > Alphaproteobacteria > Rhizobiales > Stappiaceae > Roseibium. The sequence continues at coordinate 193,276 of NZ_VIRG01000058.1, forward strand.
GCCTTCCAGTTCCACGTCGTGTTCGTCGGCGATCTCGCCGACGATTTCTTCCAGAATGTCTTCCAGCGTGACGAGGCCCATCACCTCGCCATACTCGTCGACCACCAGAGCAAAATGCGACTTGTGCCGCAGGAAGGCGTTGAGCTGATCTTGCAGAGAGGTCGTGTCGGGAACGAACCAGGCCGGGGCGGCGATATCGAGAACGTTGATCTTCGCAGCATCCCCACCGGCAGCCTGCAGCGCGCGCAGCAGATCCTTGGCATGAAGCACGCCGACGAAATTATCGCTCTCCCCGCGCCAGAGCGGCAGGCGGGTGTAGGGCGATGCCAGTGCAGCGTTGACCAGCTTGTCCGGCGCATCGTCCGCATTCAGCGCCACCATGTTGGTGCGGTGAACCATCACGTCCGAAACTTCCAGCTCTGCCAGATCGAGCAACCCGCCGAGACGGTCGCGCTCGCCCTTTTCCAGGCCGCCTTCGATATGTTGCAGATCGACGGCGCCGCGCAGTTCCTCGTGCGGCGACAGGATCGAGGTGTCGTCACCGATATTGACGCCAAGCAGCTTCAGAATGTTGCGGACGATCCACTCCACCCCGACGACGATCGGGCCGAACACCGCCACAACGAAACGCACGATCGGTGCCACTGCCAGCGCAAAACGCTCCGGGTTCGATATGGCCCAGGTCTTGGGCAGCACTTCGGCAAAAACCAGAACAAGGGCGGTCATCACCAAAGTCGCAAGCGCCACGCCGGCGTCGCCGAAAAGCGATAGGAACACACTGGTTGCCAGCGCAGACGCCAGGATATTGACCAGGTTGTTGCCCAGAAGCAACGCGCCGATCAGCCGTTCACGGTTGGCGATCAGCAGGCTGACCACCCGGGCGCGCCAGTCGCCGGTTTTTTCCATCTGGTGCATGCGCGCGCGCGATGCGGCGGTGAGCGCCGTTTCCGAGCCGGAAAAGAAGCCGGACAGGAACAGGAGAACGAAGACGGCGACAATCGCCAGCCAGAGAGCCGTTTCCGTCATGCCTCGAGTTTCTCCTTCAGGAAGTCAGATACCAGCGCGGGATCCACGCCTTTTTCGACAAAGGCTTCGCCGATGCCGCGCGTAAGAATGAAGGTGAGCGCGCCCCGGCTGACCTTCTTGTCCTGTGCGATGATATCCATAAGGGTCCCTGCTGGCGGCAACTGGCCGGGAATGTCCTGCAGACGCACAGGCAGACCGACATCGCTCAGATGTCTGTGAACGCGATCGACGGTGTCCTGACCGATAAGGTCGAGACGTTGGGAAAACTCATGCGCCAGCATCATTCCGATGGAGACACCTTCGCCGTGCACCAGACGCTCGGTCTCGTAGGCGACGGCCGATTCCAGCGCGTGGCCAAACGTATGACCCAGATTGAGCAGCGCCCTGCGTCCGGACTCCAGTTCGTCCGCAGCCACCACATCCGCTTTTGCCTGACAGGACCGGGCGACGGCTTCGTCCCGCTCCGCCCCACCGGCAAACACCGCCTGCCAGTTGGCTTCCAGCCAGCTGAAGAAGTCGGCATCGCCCAGAAGACCGTATTTGGCAACTTCCGCATAGCCCGCACGAAAATCGCGCAACGGCAGCGTGTCCAGAATGGCCGTATCGGCCAGCACCAGCGCGGGCTGATGAAAGGCGCCGATCAGGTTCTTGCCATGACGTGAATTGATGCCGGTCTTGCCGCCGACGGAGCTGTCGACCTGGGCAAGAAGCGTTGTCGGCACCTGAATGAAAGCCATGCCACGACGTACGGCGGAGGCGACAAACCCGGTCAGATCGCCGACGACACCACCGCCAAGCGCCACCACAGCGTCACCGCGTTCCAGCCGGGCAGCCAGAACCTCGTCGCACAGGCGCTCGAATTCACGGAAGCACTTGGTGCTTTCCCCTGCAGGCACCGTAATGACGGTGTGCTCTAGCCCGGCAGCCTTCAGGCTTTGCGAAAAAGCCTTCAAGTGAAGGCCTGCGACTGTCTCATCGGCAACGACCGCCAGACGCGCACCAGGCATGACCGCGGCAATTTCCGCTCCCGCACCCTCAAGCAGCCCCCGGCCGATCTTGATGTCGTAACTGCGTGCGCCAAGATCGACCCGGACGACTTTTTCGTCCCGGCCCAACATTGCTTTTGCCACTACCGTGTCTACCATGCCGTCACGCTTTATCATTCAAGACATTACATTGATGTTTGCGCGGCGCCAGGAGCCCCGCGCTTGAAGAGATGATCCGCCAGGGCAGCAACGATCTGATCGACCACAGCCTCATGCGGAACGTCCCTGGAAGTCACCGTCAATGCCGCCTTGGCATAAACGGGTTCGCGGTCAGCCATCAGCTTGCGCATGGTGCCCTCGGGATCGGGGTTCTGCAACAGCGGCCGCGTGGACCTGCGCCGAACCCGTGCCATGACCGTGTCGAAATCGACTTTCAGCCAGATGGACAGGCCGTGTTCTGCGATTTCCGCACGCGTCGTTTCCCTCATGAACGCACCGCCGCCCGTTGCGAGCACCTGCGGACCTTCACGCAGAAGACGGGCGATCACCCGTTCCTCACCGCTGCGGAAATAAGGCTCGCCATGCTCGGCGAAAATTTCCGCAACGCTCATGTTGGCCGCGCGCTCGATTTCGGTATCGGCATCGACAAATTCAAGTCCAAGCCGATGCGCCAGCCGCTTGCCGACCGTCGACTTGCCACACCCCATGATTCCCACCAGAACGATGGACCGTTGCCCCAGGGCGGCTACCAGCCGGGCCAGATCAACGGGTTTTACGTCTGTCTCCGCGGATCCTCCTTCGGAAGACCGCGCCTTGTCGTATTCTGTCATGGCGGCGTTTTAGCATATTCGTCAAAAAAGACACGGGGGAACTCCGCCTCACAAACTGCTGCTTTGCCTTGCATGCACCCCCGCCTTGTTGAAACAATCCCGTATCCGATTCGCTTGCCCGCAAGGGAACCGATACCCTGACCTGGAGACAGCCGACGTGCCGACCCTGACCCGCCTGTTGCTCGTGCTGCTGCTGCTCGGCGCACTCGGTTATGGCGCGATCTATTCCCTGGCCAATCTCGTCGAACCGCGCGAACGGCAGATCGAGGTGCGGGTGAAAAAAGACGGCTTCGGCCGATAGGCCGCGTGTTCAACTGACAGGTCATCCACGGGACATGCATCAGGTCCTTTCCCAAGGCATACGCAATGGCAACCGGTTTCGATCTTGAAAACTTCCTGGAAATGCTGGCCGCCGAACGCGGTGCGGCGGAAAACACGCTGGCCGGATACCGCCGCGACCTGGAGGACTTCTCTGGCTTTCTCGGGCGCAAACCCCTCGCGTCTGCGCAATCCGAAGACATTTCGGCCTACATGGGCAATCTCAACCGGCGCGGGTTCGCCGAAACCTCGCAGGCAAGACGTCTGTCCGCGCTGAAGCAGTTCTACAAGTTCCTTTACGCGGAAGGCACGCGGGAAGACGATCCGACGCGCACCCTGTCTGCCCCGAAAAAACGCGCGAGCCTGCCAAAGGTGTTGTCGATGGAAGATGTCGACAAGCTGATAGAGACCGCGCGGACGGAAACCGAAAAGCCCCAGAAAAGCGCCGCGGCGCGTTTGCGCACGCAGCGCATGTACACGCTGATAGAGGTCCTTTATGCCACCGGCCTGCGCGTTTCGGAACTGGTTGCCCTGCCGGTCACCGCAGCCCTCAGAGATGCGCGCCTGATCGAAATCAAGGGCAAGGGAGGCAAGGAGCGCCTGGTGCCGCTGTCGCGTGCCGCGCAAGTCGCCATGAAGGATTATGTCGGTTTGCGCGCTGCCGAAGGTGCTTACGAAAAAAGCCCCTGGCTGTTTCCCTCTCACGGCGACAGCGGACACCTGACCCGCCAGCATTTCGCGCGCGAGCTGAAAGACCTTGCCATCGCCGCCGGGCTCGATGCCGGCAAGATTTCTCCTCACGTTCTGCGTCACGCCTTCGCCTCTCACCTTTTGCAGAACGGTGCCGATCTTAGAGTGGTGCAGCAGTTGCTGGGCCATGCCGACATTTCCACGACGCAGATCTACACCCATGTTCTGGACGAACGCCTGCGCGAACTGGTCGAAAGCGCCCATCCGCTCGCGAAGAAATGACTGCCCGGCAACTTCCCCAAAATGCTCTGAATTGGCGGAAATCCGGTTATTGAGACTAGGGGCCGGACCCCGATTTTCGTCGAAGACGTCGACTCTATTGCACTGCAGCAATGGCCACCCTAAACTCCGCTGCTTAAAATTGATGCACCGGACGCTCTGACATGCTGCAGCCAACCTCCAACTACGACGCGCTGAAAGAAACGTTCCGCTGGCCTCGGCCCGCGCAGTACAACATGGCCGCAGCCGTCAGCGACCAGTGGGCCACGCAGGACCCCGGCCGTCTTGCTATCCGTCAGGTTCTTGAAGACGGCTCGCACCGGGACTGGAGCCACCTTGCCCTGAACCGGGCGGCCAACCGCTTTGCCAACGCCCTGGAGGGCCTTGGCCTGAACCGCGGCGACCGAGTCGCCCTGCTGCTTCCGCAGATCCCCGAAACCGCCATCGCGCATCTGGCGGCCTATAAGTCCGGCGCAATCGCCGTGCCTTTGGCGGCCCTGTTTGGACTGGAGGCGCTGCGCTACAGGCTCGCCGACTCCGGTGCGCGTGTGCTGGTGACCGATTCCGCAGGTCTGGCAAAGCTTGCCGACATCCGGTCCGACCTTCCCGGTCTCGATCTGGTGATCTCCGTCGACGGCCCGCAAAGCGGTGTGTTCGGCTTTGACGACCTTTTGGAAAAGGCCTCCGACGATTACCAGACCCTTGCGACCAGCCCCGACGACCCGGCGCTGATGATCTATACCTCCGGGACCACCGGACAGCCCAAAGGCGTGCTGCATGGTCACCGGGTACTGCTCGGCCATTTGCCCGGCATCGAGCTTTCGCAGAATTTCCTTGGCCGAGACGGCGACTTGCTATGGACCCCCGCCGACTGGGCCTGGGCCGGCGGCTTGCTGAACGCACTGTTTCCAGCCCTGTCGCTGGGCGTGCCGGTGGTCTGCAACGCGTCGCGCAAGTTCGACCCGGAGTTCGCTTTCCGTCTTCTGGAACAACAGAAGATCCGCAACGCCTTCATTCCGCCAACGGCCTTGAAAATGCTGCGGTCCGTTGAAAATCCATCCAAGCGCTTCAACCTGGTCTGGCGCAGCGTTGGCTCCGCCGGAGAAGCCCTCGGCAAGGAAACCTACGATTGGTTCGCTGCGGAATTCGGCTTCAAGGTCAATGAATTCTACGGCCAGACCGAATGCAATGCCGTTCTCGGCTCCGTAGCCGCCCTTGGCGTCAGCCGGTCAGGCGCCACCGGCAAGGCAACGCCCGGCCATCAGGTTGCGATCATTGACGATGAAGGCCGTGAGCTGCCGGCAGAAACCCTCGGCCAGATCGCCATCCGGCGACCCGATCCGGTCATGTTCCTTGAATACTGGAACAAACCGGAGGCAACACGGGAGAAGTTCATCGGCGACTGGATGATCACCGGCGATCAGGGCCTGATGGACGAGGATGGCTATATCCATTTCGTTGGCCGCGACGACGACATCATCACCTCGGCCAGCTACCGGATCGGCCCGGGCGAGATCGAGGATTGCCTGTTGAAACACCCCGCCATCGCGCTTGCTGCTGCCGTCGGCAAACCGGATAAGCTGCGCACGGAAATCGTCAAGGCCTTCATTGTCCTGAAACCGGGCACCGAAAAAGGCTCGGCTCTGGAAAACGACATCCGCACCTTTGTCCGCAAACACCTGTCGGCACATGAATATCCGCGGGAGATCGAATTCGTCACCTCCCTGCCCCTGACCACCACCGGCAAGATCATTCGCAGGAAATTGCGGGATCTGGAAAGCGTGGAGGGCTAGGCGGGGAAGGCTAGGAGCTCACTCGCGCTCTAACGGCCCTTGCGGCCCTGCGCAGGGTTTGTTCAAGCCGGAGATCCGTCTTGCAGAGCACCCGTTTGAGACCGTCGGCATAGAGCAGCGTACCGGTCTCCAGCCGGCCGCGCCACAGCGGCTCGATCATCGAATGTCCCGGGATGGCAAGGGAATCCGCCACCCTGAACCCCGGAATTGCAAGATTTGTCTTCAGGGCCTGCAGCGCGAGCTGGGCTCCGGGCGAATACCGCGCGAACGCCTCGTCAAAGCCGATTTTCCAGGCAAACACCTTGCCTGACTGCAAGAACAGCACCAGAGCGGCAACCAGCGTCTCACCCGACCAGAGCTGATCGATCCGCACCGCGTTTCGCCCTGCCAGATTGGCAATGGCGGTGCGGGCAAAGTCCGCCGTCTCTGGCTGACTGACGAGCGCGGTTCCCGACCGGCCTTTCCAACCGGAAGCTTCAAGTTCCAGAAACGCCTCGAACCCGGCGACGGCGTCCGGTCCGGACAAGCTGCGGAACGTGGTCTTGCCATGGTCCCCCAGCCGCCGCATCAGCCGTCGCATTTCCTTGCGCCGTTTGCCGCTGTCGGCCTCCGCAAGCTGCGCCTTGCCCGTGGCGCCACCGTTATGGCTCGCTCGGAAGGATTTTGCGAGAACCGACCTTTTTCCGGGCCCCGCCGCCTTCAACCGGACGGCCGATTGCGAATGCAGCGGCAAATACGGAATCGCGAGCGCGTGTCCCGGCTCCCTGGCAGCACTGAGGAAAGCGGTAACAGCATCAGCACTCGCCTCCGGATGGATCAGCGGAGTGCCGAGCGGTGCATAGTCCGTCGCCCAGGTGGTGTTGACCGGTACGGCCAATCCGAATCGCCGGCGGCCGATGGGGGCCGCCACCAGCCAGCGACCAGCCGGCTGTTCGCGCACCACGAGAAGCCGCACGGGCCGTTTGTCCATCTTTTCCAGAAACGGACAGAGAAAATCCGGACCGAAAAACGGGTTCGGGCTGAGGGCAGCCGCGCAAAGCGTCTGCCAGTCGTCCAGCGGCACCTCGGCACTTAATGGATCAAGGGACAAAACCTCAAACGGCACGGAAGGCGGGGTATTACTGGTCAACCTGACGGTCCCTGGAAAAAAGCAATGGCAAAACGAACGTCGTGATATTGAGCTTCCGTTTTGCCACAACCGCAAGGGCGGTGGCTTCAAAAAGGATCGCAATGCTTGTGGCAACGGCCGCACCGGCAAGGCCGAGCAGCGGAATCAGAATGAGATTGAGGATGACATTGAGGAAAAACGTTCCGGCATAAATGCCGGCGCAGGTTTTCTGGTGCCCGGTCATCGTCAACAGCGCATCGGCTGGTCCGACGGATGCCCGCGCCAGCACGCCGATCATCAACAGGGCGATCAACTCGTAGCCGCTTTCAAAGTCGCTGCCGAACAGGGCCAGCAGCAGGGGCGCAATCAAAAGCAGGCCCGCCCCCGCGGCCACTGACGGACAGAAGGTCCAAAGGGTCGCTTGCCGCATGTAACCGGCAAGCCCCGAAAGATCCTCGTTGTGAGTGAAGCTGGAAATGCGATGGGCCGAAGCCGCCCGCACGGCAAAATAAACGAAATGCACCAGGGCCAGCGTTTTGGACGCAGCGAAATAGACCGCGACCTCGTCCGGATGCTGAAAGAAGCTGACCATGATCACGTCGGCGCTGGTAATCAGCTGCAGGAAACCGTCGACCATCAGCATCGGCATGGACACCGCCAGCCAGGACCCGAACTCGGTCTGTCGCGGCCCCCGCGGAACGCAAGGAGACAGCCGCCGGCGCAGATGAAGAAACTGGTATAGCGCGACCAGGACGGTGGCCGCCACGGCCACCACGGCAGCCGTCAGCGCGTCGGGCTGAAACCCCGCCAGCACAGCGCAAACCAGCAGAAACAGGATGGCCAGCGGCCGCCAGATATAGGTGGGCAGCATCGCCAGCGATGACCAGTCGTAACTGCGGGCGATCCCGTCCTGCACCAGGCCGAATGCGAAAAAGGGCAATGCCAGCAGAACGACGGTCAACGGCTGGAAATAGGACGGATCGAGGAACGACCGGAACAGGGCAACGCAACCGATGCCGATGACCGCTGCCGCGCCGCCCAGTAAGAACGCCATTTGACGGCTGGTGTGCAGGAACCCACGCAGGCGCGCCATGTCACCGTTTTGCTGATACTGCGGGATGAACCGGCTGGCAGAGGTGGAAAACCCGCCGCATGCCATCACGCCCAGAATGATCACGAAGGTCCAGGCGACCGAATAAAGACCGTAGTCATGCGCCCCCAACAGGCGGGCAAGCACGATTTGCGACAGATAGGCGAGAGCCGCACCAGCGATCCGTACGGCGAAGGTCGACACCGCCATCCGGCCTGCCGCATGCCGGTCGCTTCCGTCACCCTTCAGGAAATCCAGGACCTGGTCAGCCCCTTGCCCCAATCCCAGCGACGAGGCGGCGCATTGCAAACGCTTGGTCCAGGAATTGGCCGAAAAACGCACTGATGGGTCCCTTATGAGTAGTCTTCCGTATTTGTGACATGACTGGCTTAATAATCTATGGCAATCGTTCAAACGCAGCCGGTCAGGTTTCACAGATGTGTGATAACGTCCTGGAGGCTGACGGCGCATTGATTTTCCCTCATCGTGGCAAGCACCTTCTTGCACCCCTACCTGCCTATTGGTCGATTCCCTGCTTGACGCTGGGCCAGTGAATCATGCTAAAAAGAACAAACAGAGAACGAGAGTCGATTCGACCCTGTCGACTGCCCTCCGGCTGCCTCTTGCCGTGGGCCTTCCCGATCTCCTTGTTGCGGATGTTGAGGGCTGCCTCCCCTTCTATCCGCAAATTGGTCCGGTCCCTGCCCCCGCCGCCAATCGCAGGGACCGGACGATTTTTTCATGAGCAACAATCGTAACAACCCGCCAGAAAGCCAAACACCTATTCCGGCACGGCTTCCACATAGTACCAGCGTCCGACTTTCTTGCGGAAGCGGCTCAGTTCCCGGTGTGTGTGAAGCTGGCCCGCGGACAGGTATTTCGCCTCGAAAAGCACGGTGCCGTCCCGATCGGCCGGGCCGCCCTTGTCGGTGGCCAACACGCTGAGACCCGTCCAGTGGCTTTCCGCCGCCCAGCGAGCGGTGCCTTGCGCATCGAATCCAGGCTGATACTTCGGCCAGAGCGTTTCCTTCAGATAAGGAATGAGTTGCTGGCTATAGGCACTGTAGCGCGAGCGCATGAGCGCCTCCGCGGTTTCCGGCACAGCCTTGCCGGAAAGATAGGGCTCGCAGCACAGATCGAAATCTTTGCCGCTGCCACAGGGGCATGCCTCGCCGCTCATTTGCCTCTCCCCTCTGGACGGACCATTCTTGAACCAGCGCTCTCTACCACTTGATCCGTCGTGCCGCTATGGTTTCACTCATGCGTCCAAGCTGCGGGTCTTCGGAATGAAACTTGCCACCTTCAACATGGAATCTTTCGGCGCGGACCGGCATGACCCGGATGCCCTGACGCCGCGGCTGGACGCACTTCGGCCCAAAATCCTGGAACTTGGAGCCGACATCCTGTGCCTGCAGGAGGTCAACGCCCAGAAGATAAGAGGCAAGACCGCACGGCAATTCCAGGCGCTGGATCTGCTCCTGAAAGGAACGCCCTATGAGAACTTTCACCGGGCGACCAGCGAACGCCCTTCCGGAAAAGGCCCCGGTGACCGTCACAACCTGGTGGTACTCTCGCGATTTCCGATAACCGGGTTCTCCAGCCTCTATCAGGACCATGCCCACCCACCCCAGTGGCACCCCAAAAGCGCCGAGCCAGCCTACGATAGCCCGCAAACAATCCTGTTCGACCGCCCTGTCCTGCAGGTGGAAATCGATATCGGTACCGGGCGGCCCCTCCATGTCTTCTGCGTTCACCTGCGCGCGCCGATTGCGGCCATGATCCGTGGAGGCAAGAAGAAGGACCGGACGTGGAAATCGGTCTCCGCTTGGGCGGAAGGCTACCAGCTATCCGTCCTGAAACAGACCGCCCAGGCACTGGAACTGCGACTTGCCGTGGAAAGCCTGTTCGATGCAAACGAGAACAGCCACATCGTGCTGGCGGGGGATTTCAACGCAACCGGTGAAACAGGAACACTCAGGCTGCTGCGCGCCGACCCGGACGACACCGGTTCGCCAAAGCTTGACGGGCGCCGCCTCTATCAGCTCGACGCCTCACTACCAGCGGAACGACGCCAGACCGTCATTCACAAGGGCAGGGGCCTGGCGCTGGACCACATTCTCGCCAGCGCCTCCATGGCCCACCGGACGATTGACCTGAAAGTGTTCAACGTCGGCCTGCCCGATGAAGTCTTCGATGCGGATGAAGAGGCCTATGCCGGCTCCTTCCACGCCGCCATGCTCGCAGAGTTCGAGCTTTAAAGCGCGGACTGGCTGGAAATTCTCAGTCCGGAAAACCCGATACCAAAACAAAGACCCTGACAATCCCGCTCCCTCATCCTGAGGAAGCGCAAACGCGCTGTCTCGAAGGATGGCCGCGCACTCCAATAACGACGCTTCGTCTGTCGAATCGACCCGCCTCAGGGTGCCAGGGACGTGATGTAGCTGGCGAGATTTGCGATCTCGATGTTGCCGAGCGTCATGTTCGGCATTTGTGGATGAGGATTGGCGAGGAAAGTCGCGAGTTTTTCCTCAGACCAGCTCGTGTCCTTCGCCATGTCGTAAAAGCTGGGCAGAGACGCGCTGGAGGCCCGGTCCTGATCCTCGGAGACAAGATGGCAGGCAGAGCACCATTGCAGGGCCAGCGCTTTGCCGGCGGCGGCATCCCCCGCCTCGGCAGCCCCGGCACCGGACAGGACAACGGCACACACAAGGGCGGCTCCGCCCAGGAACACTCGAACTCTTGCAGGAAAAGGCCGCGTCGAAATCGCAATTGCGTTGCTCATGGATCCTCCTTCAACCAGTCGCGAGCTGGGCTCTTGCAGCTTGCCGCGTTCAGACTGCAGCCTATCTGATCATCTGGCTTTGCGCTGAATCAAGAACGACTTAAAGTTGCTCGAAAGACCGCCACGCCCGCTGCGCGATCTGCTTACCACCTGCAAGCTCCCGCCATTCCGGCGACCGGAGGACCCCATGAAACACTGTCTCAAATCCAGCTTTGCCGCCGTTTCCCTGGCAGCTGCGCTCGTTGCCGGCCTCGCGGCACCCCTTGCGGCGCAGGAAACGCCGATCTACTCGCTGAAAGACCGGTTCCAGCCGGAAACGGCGCAAAACGGCATGGTTGCCAGCCAGGAGGCCGTCGCAACCCGCATCGGTGTCGACATCCTGAAAAAAGGCGGCAACGCAGTCGATGCCGCCATTGCCACCGGCTTCGCGCTGGCGGTCACGCTGCCCCGGGCCGGCAATCTGGGCGGCGGTGGCTTCATGATGATCCACCTTTCCGACAGCGGTGAAACCGAAGCGCTCGACTATCGGGAAAAAGCACCGGACGCTGCCTTCAAGGACATGTTTCTGGGAGACGATGGCGAGCCGGACAATCAGAAGTCCCGCTTCTCCGGACTTGCCGTTGGGGTTCCGGGCACAGTTGCCGGTTTTGCCGCGGCCTTTGAAAAACACGGCAGCGGCAAGCTGACCTGGGCCGAGCTCGTGGCTCCTGCGATCGATCTTGCCGAAAACGGCATCGAAGTGACACCGGATCTTGCCGCCTCGCTGACCGCCTCCGCAAAGCGGCTTCTCAAGGACCCGGCAACCGCCGCAACCTTCTACAAGACCGGCGGCCTGCCGTTCGTACCAGGCGATACACTCAAGCAGCCCGACCTTGCCAACACATTGAAACGCATCGCCGACAGCGGCGCGGCAGGCTTTTACACCGGTGAAGTTGCCGAAAAAATCGCGCAGAAGGTGCAGGCCTCCGGCGGCGGCATGACCACGGAAGATCTGGCCGGTTACAAACCCATCTGGCGGGAGCCCGTCACGGGCAGCTATCGCGGCTATGAAATCGCATCGATGCCACCGCCGTCTTCCGGCGGCGTCCATATCGTGCAGATCCTCAACATGCTGGAAAACTTTCCGCTGGCCGAATATGGCCCGAACTCCGCCGACAGCATCCACGTGATGGCCGAATCCATGCGCCGCGCCTATGCAGACCGCTCCAAGTATCTGGGCGATCCGGATTTCGTCGAGGTTCCGGTGAAAGGCCTGACCGATCCGGCCTACGCGGCAGAACTGGTCAAGACCATCAAGATGGACGCGGCCACACCCTCTGTAGAGGTGAAGCCGGGTGACCCTTTCCCCTATGAAAGCAACCAGACCACGCATTTCTCCGTCGTCGACAAGGATGGCAATGCCGTCTCCAACACCTACACGCTGAACTTTTCCTACGGCGTTGGCCTCACCGCCGACGGCACCGGCGTGCTGCTCAACAACGAGCTGGACGACTTTTCCGCGAAGCCCGGCGTCCCCAACGCCTACGGCCTCGTCGGCGGCACGGCAAACGCGGTCGAGGGCGGCAAGCGGCCGCTGTCTTCCATGAGCCCGACACTGGTGTTCAAGGACGGCGACCTGTTGCTGGCAACGGGTTCTCCGGGCGGCAGCCGCATCATCACCACCACGTTGCAGATCATCCTCAACGTCGTTGACCACGGCATGAACATTGCCGAGGCAACCGCCGCCCCGCGCATCCACAATCAATGGCTGCCGGATGAGATCCGCATCGAGGAAGGGCTTTCGCCGGACACCATCCGCCTTCTGGAAGAGCGCGGACACAAGGTGGAAGTCAAGAACGCCATGGGCTCGACCCAGTCGATCATGCTCGTTGACGGCGTGCTGGCCGGGGCCTCCGACCCGCGCCGCCCAGGCGCTCTGGCCGCCGGATACTAGGACACCGCATCCCCGCAAATCTGCCCCGGGCCTCTTCGAGCGTCCGGGGCTTTTTCATGCACGAGTTCCAGATTTACGTTTCGGATCCCGCAACCGTCGCCATTGCAACAAGCTGCGCGAACCGCCGGTCGAGGGCGGCGCGGTCTTCCGCCGGCATGTCCGGCCAAACGATCTGGCTGCCGACAAAAGCGGCGTATTCGATTTTTGCAACATCCGCTGCAAGCGCTGGCGCGAGCCCTCCGATTTCGTAAAGCTGGGCGATGAAACCGGTCCGCAGGTCGTCAACATCCCGGACAATCTCCTGCGCCTGCCGATCTGACTGCGCGAATCGGCGCACGGCCCGCTCCAGCCGGTGGTCCAGACCGTTGGCAAGGTCAGACAGTTTGCGGGTGCGCAATGCACTTTCTTCGGCCAGGGTCTGATCGACAAGGTTCAGCGTGTGCCGCTGTTTCCAGGCAAGCATCAAGGCTTCCACAAAGGCACCGTGATCCTTGAAGTGATGATAGAATGAACCGCGGGTACGACCGGCCGCAGAACAAAGCGCCTCGATGGTCAGTCCCGCAGGCCCGTCCTTCGCAAGCTGCGTCAGGCCGAGATCAAGCCAGTCCGATTTTCCGAAACGCTTCTTCAGGTCAGCTCACTCCACCCAGAACACCCAGCACGACAATCGGCAGAAACAGCCAGCCCTGCGGCATCTGGCTGTATTTCTGCTTCTTCAGCGGCGGCACCGCAAGGCCCAGCAGACAGAAAGACGCGGTCAAGGCCGTGGCCACCCAGCCAAGGTCGAGGCTTTCGGGCCGTGTTCCCGCAAGGACGAACATGACCGCGATCATCGCCAGGACAATCGTGACGATGTGCCAGCAGTAGTAAGCGACATATTTCGGCACCGGATGCAGATCCGCCGCATTCAGCAGCGGCACGGCAATCGTGCGCCCCCCCGCGAATGTGTGGATCAGGCAGACGGCAGCAGACAGACCCGCAGCCGCCAACAGGAGACCATTCATTTCCATGCCCACCTCCATAACAAACCATAACATATGGTATGTTTTCATAAGTGGGCATGACGAGAAATGCGGCGGTGCGTCACAGCCGGGACGGTCTGGCCTAACGGATGCGTTGGTGTCTGGTGCGGCTTTTTAACGGCGTGTGGTTTTCGCCGGGTGGCCTTTTGCCCGGAAGACCCAGCAGCAATTCTCTGGTTCTCCCGCGCCGGTTTGGAGCCCTCGATGCGAACTGTGATCGAATATTACAGCCCGTCCGATTGACAGCATAAAACCCTGATGCTAGCGCTATCCAAAGCGCTTTGGAGGATCTTTCAGGGAAAGCGCTTCAGTTCTGAATTTGCCAACAATTCTGCCAACATCTGAACAACGGGAGAGGCTGACATGCCGATCAGAGCCGTGGTCTGGGGCGAAAACGTCCATGAACAGCACAACAAGATCGTCGCGGGTGTTTATCCGGACGGCATGCACCAGTGCATCGCCGATACGCTGAATACCGATCCCGAAATCAACGCCACCACGGCAACTCTTCAGGAGCCCGAACACGGCCTGACGAAGGAACGCCTTGCCGAAACGGACGTGCTGCTTTGGTGGGGTCACGCCGCCCATGGCGACGTTGCCGACGAGGTGGTCGAGCGGGTCTGCGACGCTGTCTGGTCCGGCATGGGCATGGTGTTTCTGCATTCGGCCCACTTCGCCAAGCCGTTCAAGAGGTTGATGGGCGGTCCGTGCAACCTCACCTGGCGCGAGGCCGGGGAACGCGAGCGCCTTTGGGTGACCAGCCGCAACCACGCGATCACCACTGGCCTACCGGACAGCTTCGAGCTGGAAATGGAAGAAATGTATGGCGAGCCCTTTGGCGTGCCGGAGCCGCTGGAAACGGTCTTCATCAGCTGGTTCCAGGGCGGTGAGGTGTTCCGCTCGGGCCTGACCTACAAGCGTGGCGCCGGCAATGTCTTCTACTTCCGCCCGGGTCACGAGACCTATCCGACCTATCACAATGAACATGTGCAGACGGTGCTGAAGAACGGCGTCAAATGGGCGTTCAACCCGATGGCCCGAATCGCCGATCCGAACGCCGCCCCCAATGTGCCGGTGGAATCAGCGCCTGAAAAGATCGAGGAGCGTGGCCCCAAGCTTCACGCTGAAGGTGAAGAAGGCTTCCGCTGATCCGAATGCCCTTCCGGACCGGCAGCTTTTGGCCGGTCCGGCCTATCCCCAAACGCTGAGGAAGATCCCCGTGACCTCTGCTACAACTCCTCTCCGGATCCTGATTGTCGGAACCGGCAACATGGCGCGTACCCACGCGGATGCCTTTTCGAAAATCGACGGCGTTGAAATCGTCGGCGGTGTCGACAGCCGCCCGGACGTTCTCACCCAATTCTGTGACACCTTTGCCATTCCGAACCGCTTCGCGACGCTGGACGAGGCAATCGCCTGGGGCGGCTTTGACGCTGCAGCCAACGTGACGCCGGATGCTGCGCACCATCCGACCACGATGGCCCTGATGAAGGCGGGCAAGCACGTTCTGTGTGAAAAGCCGCTGGCGACCAATGCTGCCGACGCCCGCGAAATGGCGGATCTGGCCCGCGCGCAGAACCTGATCGGCATGGTCAACCTCAGCTATCGCAATGTCGCCGTGCTACAGAAGGCAGCCGAGCTGGTCGCCGAAGGCACCATCGGCACCCTTCGCCATTTCGAGGCTTCCTATCTGCAAAGCTGGCTGACCCAGCCGGCCTGGGGAGACTGGAAAACCGAAAGCCAGTGGCTTTGGCGCCTGTCGAGTGCACATGGCTCCAAGGGCGTTCTCGGCGATGTGGGCATCCATATCCTCGACTTCGTCATCTTCGCCGCTGGCAGCCCGGTGAGCGAACTTTCCTGCCGGCTGAAGACTTTCGACAAGGCCGAGGGCGGCAAGATCGGCGAATACACGCTGGACGCCAACGACAGCGCCACCTTGCAGGCGGAACTGGAAAACGGCGCGCTCGGCACAATCAGCGCCACAAGGTTCGCCTCCGGCCATCTCAACGACCTGCGTCTGCGTCTTTATGGCGAAAAGGGCGGCCTGGAAGTGCGTTTCGAAAAGGGCATCGAAGGCCTGCGCATCTGCAAGGGCGAAGATCTCCCCTCCGCCAAATGGACCGACATCGAGGTTGGCCCCGTGCCGACTGTCTACCAGCGCTTTGCCGCCGCGATCCTGACCGGAGCCCCGGCAGACCCAGACTTCGAACACGGCGCCCGGCTTCAGGTCGCCCTCGACCTCGCCGAACGCTCACATGCGGAAAACGGCTGTTTTCTTAAAGTTTGAGTGAGACATGTGAATAGTGAGCGGAGCAACTCTGCTCCGCTCGCTCGACAGCCCTTCCACCGTCATCCCGGACGCAGCGAAGCGAAGATCCGGGATCGGAGAGCCCCTGATCTGGCAGTCTCGAGGAACGGGAAAGCCTCTCTGGCTCACAGGGTGTCTGAGCCGTCCACCCGCTCACCCTTCCCGCAACGCCTTAATATAACGCCTGCGGTTGGCCTCCGGCGTAACCGCATCTGCCGGCGCAACCGGAACAAGCACCGCAAATCCGTTGACGCCGATCAGCATCAGCCAGGTCACGATGACAAAGGTCGAGGTCAGCACCGGCATGCCGATGGGCTCCAGAAAGATCGCGACGGACGCCCAGAGCCAGGTCGACACGACAACGCCAAACAGTGTGTAGAGCGCGGAGGCTGGCGTCAGCACCAGGAAGAAGCCCCCGAGCGCGATCGCCGTCAGGGCCGCGTTGTAGCCGAACAGGCCATCACTGATCGCCCCTTCCGGCGCGCCGTAAACAACGGCGACAAAGGCCGCCACATTGGCTCCGAGCAGTGCCATGAGCGCGCTGATGCGCGAGTTCACCGCAATGCCGAGCACGATCAGATACCCGCTGATCCAGTTGTCCTGAAAGAAGATCTGGCCGATGGCATTGCCAATGCCCTTGTACCAGGTTGCCAGAGTGTACTGGACTGTCCCGTCATATTGGGTGGGCGACACGGGTTTCGCCAGCGGGCCGGCATCGATGCTGTGGAACTTCAGAACGGCAAACAGGAACAGCCAGCCGACCAGCACGAACGGCATTGTCAGTGGCGCGACCCTGTGCGGACCAAGCAGGTTTGCAAGACTGGTGAACACCATCGCCGTCATGGCGCAACCGAAGGCGATATAGACCGTCAGATAGGCGGTCGGCACAGCGCCATAGTGAAAGTCCTCACTGGTATACGCAATCAATGCCAGCGCGACGAGTGCCCCGTTGAAACCGAACAGGCCATCGCGGATCAGCCCCTTGTCCGCCTTCAGAAGAACTGCCGTCGCAGTTGAAACCACCACGCCGAAGACAGCAATGGCACCGTAGATCGGCGAATTGAAGAAAAGCGCGCCCAGGATAATCAGCCCCGAGACCGGGTTGTTCTGAAACACAACCTGCCCGACGCCCCGCAGACACCAGTCGGCAAACCCGAACACCGGCTGATCCTTCAATGCGTTCATGCCTTTCCCCCAACTACAATCGGCATGAGAGGACGGTAACACGGCCCGACAAGAGGCGCGGCACTATTGAATGCGGTGAGATGTTTTTTGGGCAACAGCCCCGAAAAGCCAGACGCGCAATACGGGCTCAGCTTTTTCGCGCCGGCAGCCATTGGGGCTGCAGCGGAACCGGAAGGCACCGCTGCAGCCAAGTTGGGTACTTGAGGCATGGCAAAAGACGAAGGCCACCGGTTGAAGGCGCCTCCGTATCACGCACCCCGACATTACTCCCGAGCCCCCTGCAACTTCGTTCCGGTTGGGAGGCGGGTTTGTTTCAATGTTTAGGTGAAACTCGAAATATTGGCGGTCAAGCGCGGCAAACCGTCGATCCTGAAACCAAAACAAAAAAACCAGCATTCTTTCGAATGCTGGTTGATCGGACCATTCGGTCAAATTGGAGCGGGCGATGGGATTCGAACCCACGACCCCAACCTTGGCAAGGTTGTGCTCTACCCCTGAGCTACGCCCGCATAGCGTCCCTAGTCCGTGGCGGTGACCGCCTCGGCGTCGGTGGCGCAGTATATGAACTATGCTGAGACGGATTGCAACACCGAAATTGAAGAATTTTTGCTGGCCTTCCATTTGTGGATTTCCTATGAAATCAGCGCCGGAAAATCGCAGATTTCTGCCGCTTTTTCTACTCCCCTCCTCTTGTGGCCGGTAGCCAAATCGCGCTAGACAGCGCAAAAGCTCTCAAATTTCTCAGGAAAACACATGCCGGCGACACGCGACGACCTACTGGCCTTTTTCGAGGAACTCGGGATCCCCGTCACGACCGTGGATCACGAGCCCGTCTTTACCGTTGCAGAGTCCGGCGACCTGCATGAACGCATTCCCGGTGGCCACACCAAGAACCTGTTCGTGAAGGACAAGAAGGGGCGGCTGTTCCTGATCGTCGCCCTGCATGATGCGGAAATCGACCTGAAGAAAGCGCACCAGATCATCGGTGCCCAGGGGCGTGTGTCTTTCGGCAACGCGGATCTTCTGATGGAAGTGCTTGGCGTGGAACCGGGCTCGGTGACGCCTTTCTCGCTGATCAACGACCGCGAAGCCCAAAGGGTCACGCCCGTCTTCGACGCGGCGATGATGCAGCATGAGGTTCTGAATTATCATCCGCTGAAGAACAACGCGACCACGTCGATCTCCTCGGCCGATCTTCTGAAATTCGCGTCTGCTTGCGGCCACACGGCACAGGTTCTGGCAGTCAGTGAGGAAGCCAAGGCGGCGGGGCTTTAGCCGCCCGCACTTATCGGCAGGGAAAGGCGTTTGTATTTCGCGCCCACTGGCTCCATGTTATGGACCAACTCAACCATTCAACGGCATTCACTTTGAGCCGGAATGCCTCAGGCACCGGCGGGACATTTCGAGGCGACACATGAGCAACGGCAATTACAGCATCGGTGGCCAGGTCGGCGGCGGCTTTGGCGCAAGTATGGGCGGCGGTTACGGCGGTCCGGGTGGCGGAAGCATGGGCGGTGGCAACATGGGCGGCGGCAATGGCGGCGATGCCCCAGCCGGTGATCTCATCTTCGACGTTACCACGCAAACGTTCATGGCCGACGTCATGGAAGCATCCCGCCAGCAGACGGTTCTGGTGGATTTCTGGGCGCCATGGTGCGGGCCGTGCAAGCAGCTGACACCGGTCATCGAAGCCGCGGTGAAGGCCGCAGGCGGCCGCGTCAAACTGGCCAAGATGAACATTGACGACCATCCGGAAATTGCCGGCCAGATGGGCATCCAGTCGATCCCCGCCGTGGTCGCCTTCAAGGACGGACAGCCTGTGGACGGCTTCATGGGCGCGCAGACGGAAAGCCAGGTCCAGGAATTTATCGAACGCGTTGCCGGCCCTGCCCCGGTCAGCCAGACCGAAACCTTCCTGGAGCAGGCAGCTGATCTTCTGGTGGCCAAGGATTACGGCCAGGCCGCACAGCTTTTCGGCGCCGTGATGCAGATGGAGCCGGACAATGTGACCGCAATTGCCGGTCTCGCGCAGTGCTATCTGGGCGCCGATGACCTGGAACGTGCCAAGCAGGCACTGGAACTGGTGCCGGAAGAAAAGCACACCGAAGAAGCCTATGTCGCGGCCAAGACGGCAGTGGAACTTGCCGAACAGGCGGCGTCGCTGGGCGACCTTGCGGAGCTGCAGGACCGGATCGCAAAGGATCCGCTCGATCTGCAGGCCCGGTTCGACCTTGCGCTTGGCCTCAATGGCAAGGGCGACAAGGAAGGCGCTGTCGACCAGCTGATCGAGATTGTTCGCCGGGATCGCGAGTGGAATGAAGACGGTGCGCGCAAGCAGCTTCTGCAGTTCTTCGAAGCCTGGGGATTCAAGGATCCGGCCAGCGCCTATGGCCGGCGCAAGCTTTCCTCCGTTCTGTTTTCTTGACGACCGCAACAACTGACACACATTTAGGAAACAGCACGAAGCTGGCAGTCATGCGGCGATAAAGACGAAAAAGAAGGCACCGGAATGCAGGCGGGAAATGCGATTTATGAAACCATAGCGGATCTGCCGCCAATCCTGCCCGTGTTTCCGCTGCCAGGAGCGCTGCTGTTGCCGCGCACCCAGTTGCCACTGAACATTTTCGAACCGCGCTACATCGACATGGTGGATGCTGCATTGGCCGGCAACCGCCTGATCGGAATGGTGCAACCATCTCCCGACCGCCCGTCGGACGATCCGGATAATCCGCCCCTTGCCAGCATCGGCTGCGTTGGCCGGCTGACCAGTTTCCAGGAAACCGGAGACGGCCGCTATCTGATCACCTTGCAGGGCATCACAAGGTTTGCCCTTGGCCGGGAGGTCGAGGACTTCAGCAAGTTCCGCCAGATCGAGTGTGATTTTTCCGCCTTTGCGCATGACCTGAAATGCGGCCAGGGCGAGGAAGATGTCGACCGGACAGGCCTGCTCAGAACCCTGCGCGAATATCTGGACGCCAACAATCTGGAAGCCGACTGGCAGAGCGTGTCGGAAGCCGAAACGGAAGTGCTGGTGAACGCGCTGTGCATGATGTGCCCTTACGGCCCGCAGGAAAAACAGGCCCTGCTGGAAGCTCGCGATCTGAAGACCCGTGCGGAAACCCTGATCGCCATCACCGAGATGGACCTTGCCCGCACACAAAATGACGGCGGCACCACGTTGCAGTGAGTGGACTGATCTTGGCGCCTCAACCTGAAAGACACCCGGACATGACTGAACCGACCGAACGCCCGGTGGACCGCAAGCTGCTGGAACTGCTGGTGTGCCCCGTGACCAAGACCACGCTCGAATATGACGCGGACGCCAAGGAACTGATCTCGCGCACCGCCAAGCTTGCCTACCCGATCCGCAATGGCATCCCGATCATGCTGCCCGACGAGGCGCGCAAGCTGGAAGACTGAAACGCCTGAACAGCAAAAAGCCCGGGCGGCCGACCCGGGCTTTGAACAATAAGCGCCGACTTTCCGTCACCGGACGCGGGCGCATCCGGTATGTCCATCTGGCAAAAGCGGAACATGTGGCTGGACGCCCGGACGAAATGCCCGGGCTCTGCACAACTGACCCGTCAATAGCCCCGGAACATCGGCAGGATGTTCAGGATGATCAACTGGCGGACGAAAATGATCAGAAGCAGCAGGATCACCGGGGAAATATCGACACCGCCGAGATCCGGCAGGAACCGCCGGATCGGCCTGAGCGCCGGCTCCGTCAGGTTGTAGAGAACCCGCCCGATGGAATTGATGATCTGGTTGCTCGAATTGACGATATTGAAGGCATAGAGCCACGAGAAGATCGCGCTGGCGATGATCACATAGGTGTAAAGTTCCAGGGCGAGCAGTATCACGTTGAAGAGTGCGGTCATGGTCCGGTCCGTTGCCGTTCAAAATCTGGTCTGCCCTCATGTAGCTTCCCGACAGCCCCGCCGCAAGACGCCAGCGTTCCCGACGTTTGATTGTGCTTAAGCTTTGCCCCCGCGATCGGGCGATGCGGAAATGCAACAGTCCGGCAAAACCCATTCTCCTTAGGGTTTGTATAAGCACTTCTCGTGCTATCTTCCTGGTAATGGAATTCCTTTACTGGTGGGTTGAATGTTCAAGTTGATGACGCGCGCTACGCTGGCGCTGGCTCTTAGCGCTGTGTCCGGGGCCGCTCTGGCGCAAAGCGGTGACTTGTCCGAAGAGGACGCAAACCGCCAGTTCGTGGTTGATCTTGGCGCTGGCGCCATTGTCAAGCCGCGGTACGAAGCTGCGGACTCCTACCTGGTCTATCCTTTCCCGATCATCGCCGTCGGTCGCTTCTACTTCCCGGGTCTTGGCCAGGTTGTCGACGGCCGCCGCAAGTCCGGTGTGTTCTTCTACCCGTCTTTCAACTTCATCGGCGAGCGCAAGGCCAGCGACAGCACCGACCTGACCGGCACCAACACCATCGACTGGGCACTTGAACTCGGCCTCGGGGGCGGTTTCCGCACCGAGCACTTCCGGGCTTTCGCAGAGTTGCGTCAGGGCATCAACGGGCACACAGGCCAGGTTGGTCAGCTTGGGCTCGACGGCATCGTCTATCCTGCTGAAAAGTGGGAAATCAGTGCTGGTCCGCGCGCAAGCTTTGCCTCGGACGAATACATGGACACCTATTTCGGCGTGACTTCCACCGAAGCAGCCAACAGTGGCGGACGCCTGACGAAATTCAATCCGAGCGCGGGTTTCAAGAGCGTCGGCCTGGCGGCACGTGCCAGCTACGATTTCAGCGACGACATTCGCCTGCACCTGCAAGGTGGCTATGACCGGCTTATCGGCGATGCAGCGGACAGCCCGATTGCCAAGAACGGCAGTGAAAACCAGTTCAGCATCGGCGCTGGTGTTACCTATCGCTTCGCTTTCGACCTGTTCTAGAAGCATATCGCCAAGAGCGGCGCCGGTTGCCGGCTCTTCGCCAGATGACACGCGTCGACAACGTGAAGACACCTGTCACCTGAAGGCATTGCCCCCCCCAAGGGAACCATCCCAGGCACGTTCTGGTATGACTTGAGCTGCTGCTGCCCCTGACGGGACAGCAGCAGTTTTCGTTTGACCGGAAGGTTCAACCGCCGACGGAAGAATGCAGACGCGAAGGAATTGCCACAGGATCGACACCAGATGAGCCGCCTCGCGCACAGGCGCGTCATTGCAGGATGACGCCGGACGGGCAAGGGCAGCACAGGATCGAAAGACCCTGTCTACCCATCCGTTCCTGAGGACTTACCAGGCGCAGGGAACGAGTGTGATGCCACGCGGCAACTTCGTGGTGTCGTCACCACAGGCGCCCAGAATGCGCTTCGGATCAAGATTGTAGGCGCCGGACAGATCGGCACCGGCAAGACGCGTACGTCGCAGCAGAGCTCCGTCGAAATTGACGCCTTCCAGGTTAGCGCCCGTCAGATCTGAACTGACCAGACGCACACCGGAAAAATCCGCTCCTGAAAAATTCGCATTGTGAGCCTTGATCCTGTCGAGCTTGGCCTGGCGCATGCGGGCGCCCTGGAAGTTCGCCCCGCTCATGTCGACGCGCTCCAGGTTCGCGTCGTCCATCTTGGCACCCTTGAAGGAGGCATTGTTCGCCATCGATCGGGTCAACAGGACATTGCGCATGTCTGCGCCGTCAAAAATGGCTCCATTCGCCTCGACCGTGTTCAGATCCCCGTCCCGGAGGTCCGCATCCTGAAAATTCGCCTTGTTCAGATTGGATTTTTCAAGATCGACAGATCGCATGTTGGAACCGGTGAAATCACTGCCGGAGAAATCGGCCCGTTCGGCTTCCGTCCGACGAAAATCGGAATTCGTGAAATTCGCGTCCGGCAGCATCGCTTCCTTCAGATCGACTTCCCGCAGATTGACACCGGCGAAATTTCCATTTTGAAGCACCAGTCCGCGAAGTTCCGCCAGTTCGAGATCGCAACGGGGGCAACCGCCCTTTTCCTTGATCTCGGCCATGCGCGCTGCATCGCTTCCGGCTTGCACGCCATTGGACGCCAGCAGAACCATTGCGCCGACGCACCCTGCAAGAACCCGGGTCACCCTGTTTTTCATCGCAAATCCCTTTGCCAATCTCATCTAAACATAGGTCGCACTTCTGGCGGTTGAAGGACTGTATCCGATCACAAGGTTGAAAAAATGAGAAAAGTCGGAAGATCCACGTCACATCGATGCGATGCTGTGACGCGTGTGAGCTTTTGGAAGGTCATGAAAAAAAGGGAGGGAAGAAGCAGGCGGGGTCGCAGATGCCCACTCCTTCCATCCATCTAGGCGCTGACGACGCACTACCTGACAATCAGCGTATGGTGCACATCGCAAAAGCCTTGCCAATTTGCTTTCACGGCGTTTCAAACCAGATCTGCCCCTGGCTGGAGCTGTCGGCACAAGATGCTGAATATGTTTAGGCTTTGTTGACAACTTCTGCATTGCATTTTGCAACGCCACTTGCGAACACGGCTAACAGATAGTTAAGAAACCCAGGAGCCTGCCCGTCAGGAAATCTCTCCCTTGACGTCAATCGTCGAGCGTTTGCCGATATCGTCATAGTGCCGCTCGAGCCATTCCTGTGCGGTCTTGCGCCCAAGTTCCTTCAGGTCGGTCAGGAACGCCCATTCGGCATTCATTTTCGACGAGGCTTGAAGCGGCTTCAGTTCACCGGCGGAAATCCGGTGCATTTTCACCTTCATGTATTCTTCGCCGGACAGCTTACCTTCCTCGACCAGACGCGTGACGAAATCGATCGCCCTGAGCTCGCGAAGCAGCGTGGAATTGAACGTGATCTCGTTGAGCCGATTAACGATCTCCCGCGCTGTCTTGGGCACGTTGCGCCGTTCGATGGGGTTGATCTGAATGAGCATCACATCCGGTGTATCCGTGCCGTAAAACAGCGGATAGAGAGGCGGATTGCCCATGTATCCACCATCCCAATAGGGCTCCCCATCGATTTCCACTGCCTGAAACACCTGCGGCAGGCAGGCCGAGGCCATCACCGCGTCCAGGGTGACTTCCTTTTCGCTGAACACGCGGATCTTGCCGGTAAAGACATTTGTCGCCGCAACGAAGATCTTCATGTGCTCGCATTCATTGACCCGGTCGAAATCGACCGTCTTTTCCACGACATCGCGTAGTGGATTGGCGTTGAGCGGGTTGAATTCGTAAGGCGACGCAAAACGCGTCAACACGTCGAAGAAGAGATAGCTGGGCGAATGATCCAGGCTCCATTCTCCCAGGAAAACATCCAGAGGCGACCGCTGGATCGGGCTGTATTTGGCCTGCTTGCTGACTTCGTACCAGAAAGCTTCCAGGCTCTCACGCGCACCGTCTTCACCGCCCTCCTGCATACCACTGGCAAGGACAACCGCATTCATCGCGCCGGCGGAAGTACCGCTGATGGCGTCGATCTTCAACCGCCGATCTTCCAGAAACCAGTCCAGAACGCCCCAGGTGAAGGCGCCATGCGCACCGCCACCTTGAAGGGCAAGATTGATCTTCTTCGGCGCGGCCATGGCGGCTCCTCCATTTTGGGGATTTGGCGAAACTCGCGGGCGGACGACAGCCCGCGCCGCGAGAAGCGCGGGTCAGTGCGCGGTCCAGCCGCCATCGATGGGCAGGATGGATCCGGTGATCGACGCGGCGGCGTCAGAGCACAGGAACACTGCATAGGCAGCCACCTGCTCGATGGTCACGAACTCCTTGGTTGGCTGAGCGGCGAGCATGACATCGTTCTTGACCTGCTCTTCGGTCATGTTGCGCGCCTTCATCGTGTCGGGTATCTGCGCCTCCACCAGAGGGGTCCAGACATACCCCGGGCAGATGGCGTTGACCGTGATACCCTGCTGCGCCACTTCCAGCGCCACTGTTTTGGTGAGGCCGGCAATGCCGTGCTTGGCCGCCACATAAGCGGACTTGTAGGGCGAAGCGACAAGCGCGTGGGCGGAAGCGGTGTTGACGATCCGGCCCCAGCCTCTGGACTTCATGCCCGGCAGCGCGGCCCGAATGGTGTGGAAGGCGGACGTCAGATTGATCGCGATGATCGCGTCCCATTTTTCAATCGGGAATTCATCGACCGGCGACACGAACTGGATACCCGCATTGTTGACCAGGATATCAACCCCGCCGAATTCCTTTTCCGCATCGGCGATCATGCCGGCGATCTCGTCGCCCTTCAGCATGTTCGCCGGCGAATAGGTGCAACGCACCCCGAAGTCGGCCTCAATGGCGGCACGGGTCTTCTCGATCTCGTCCTGATCGCCCAACCCGTTGATAACGACATTGGCGCCCTTTTCCGCAAAAGCGCGTGCATAGCCCAGACCGATGCCTGAAGTGGATCCGGTAATGACGGCGGTTTTGTTGGCAAGCATTTGGGGTCTCCCTTGATCGGCGGACCACCAGCCGGAACGGCCCGGTCTTCCGCAAACGGATCTTTGAAAAGCGGAGAGGCCTCATTCATTCCACGGGATGGAAGGAGGCATCCGTACTGAAATTTCAGGAACACATTCGACCAGTTATCGCCGCACCGCAACATCGGAATGATGATTTTTCACCTGGCCGGATCATCAGCGCCTGTTCATGCGCTGCGCTCCGGCCAGCGCCTTGCGCGCCCGTTCCCGCGCGGCGTCCCTCTGTGCTTCAGCCCTGGAAAGATCTTCCTGTTTGAGACCGAGCTGCGAGGCAAAGCGTTCGCGGATCAGGCCGTAGAAAGTCGCGTGCAGACTGGCGAATGCCCACACCAGGATCAGCATGGTGCCCATCGGAAAGACCGCCGAACGGATCTGCTGCCACAGCACGCTGGCAGGCATCAACCCATCGCTCACCCCGAGCACGACCGCCAGGATACCAACCAGGAACCCCGCGAGCAGGCTCATCACCAGCGCCGCAAAGGCCATCGCCCAGCCAAGCCCGGATGTTGTCCGCCAGCTTTCCCTGAGCGTCAGCGGATCGTCCACCGCCGCTGCCGGCAGCACTACGGAAAACCGTTGCACCACCATCAACGCAATGAACGGTGCCAGAAAAAGGAGCAGCAAGCCGAGGCCCGCCGTTACCGCGGCCAATAGCAGCGAAACGATCACAAGCGGCAGCAGCGACAGAGCCCCGATCAGCGCAAGTATGATCATGTTGAAAATGACACGGATGTTGCGCGCCCCGAAGGTGACCGGAAAATCCCGCGCGTCGATCAGAATGCGCCGGACATAGGCAATGGCGATGGAAAAGCCGACAAGCAGATTGGCGATGGCTGCCAGCGCCCTGAGCGCGCCCTCATCTGCCGCGGCGACCGGCTCGGTCATGTAGGAAACGGTCTTGAAGCCGCTTTCCGGCATCAGCGATCCGCCAATGGCGAAATTCAGGGCGACCAGAAGCAGGATATAGGCCCAGCCGGTTTTCAGAAGCGTCCCGAAATTGTGCTGCGCCAACGATAGCGAACGTTCCAGAACGGTGAAAAACATGATCTGCCCCGGTTGGTTGCGACCAGCGAAGGATACGCGATTCAGACCTGGGCACCAGCCCCTTCAGGCCGCTCCATCGCGATCCGGTACCCTGCCGTCAGGATCGAGATTCCCAGCACGGTAACGATGATCTGCACCAGCACGTTGAGCACGAGGATCTTCATCTGGATGAGGGCCGCCGGCAGGCCGCCGGACAGAAGACCAAGAAGATACTGCAGCCCCTCGCCAACGGCGACAAAAGGCAGGATCAGGATAAGCGCAGCCAGGAACATCGGCATGCCGAGGCCTTTTCCGAACTGAAGCATCTGACTGAAGCCGAGCGGTCGCTCAACGGCAACGGCCGGCAGACTGAGGTTCAGACGGAACAGGAACGGGGCGAGAATGAAAATCGCGACGATCCACAGCATCACCGTCAGGACGTTGCTTTTGAACAGGCTCGACAGCACGCCGATCACCAGTGCGGCAGGCAGCACGACAACGACGGCGGCAAGCGAGAGCAGAAGCATTTGCCCGATGAAGCGGAACTCGACCGCTCCGACGCGAAAGTGCAGTGGCCCGGGTCGCTCGTTCAACAGACCGAACCGGTGCCAGGCGACCGAAATGGAAGCGGACGACAGCAGCGCAATCAGCATGGAGGTCAGAAGCAGCAGGACCGTCGTTCCGGAAATATCTTCCGGCGCAGTCGCCGCGTCGATGTTCGCGCCATTCGCCAGAATGAGAAGAGAGAGCACGAATTGCAGAAGAAACCAGCCGCCACACACCTTGAACACGGTTTCCAGATTACCAAACACAATGGAAACCGAGTCCGACAGCAACCGTTTCAACATGCAGTACCCTCCGAAAAAGCCGGTCGGCGAAGTGGACCGCCGCTGTGAAGCTCATAGCGGGCTGAAATCCATGTGGCAATGTCCGCATGACGAAGGATCGACCTGTCTTCGCTTCGCACTACCATTGCCCTTTTTTGCCGCACACCCTAATCATGCGCTGGAAAGTCGGCCCCAGTTCCCTCATATGAGGGGCAAACGCTCAAAACCTGTTGGTTCCTGTGATGATCGATGATTTCGCGAAAGCCCTGCCCCGCCGCTCCTCCGTCGGTGTGAAGGTCGGCGATGTGATGGTCGGCGGCGATGCGCCCATCGTGGTGCAATCCATGACCAATACCGACACGGCGGATGCCGATGCCACCGTTGCACAGGTGGCGGCCCTTGCCCGCGCCGGATCTGAAATCGTCCGCATCACCGTGGACCGCGCGGAAGCCGCCGTCCAGGTGCCGCGGATCAAGGAACGGCTGGAACGGATCGGCATCACGGTGCCGCTGGTCGGTGACTTCCACTACATCGGCCACAAGCTGCTGACCGACTATCCCGATTGCGCCGCAGCCCTCGACAAGTACCGCATCAACCCGGGCAACGTCGGCTTCAAGGCCAAGCGCGACACGCAATTCTCGCAGATCATCGACATCGCGCAGAAATACGACAAGGCCGTCCGGATCGGCGTCAACTGGGGTTCGCTCGACCAGGAGCTCCTGACGAAGCTGATGGACGAGAATGCCGAAAGTGCAAATCCGGTGTCGGCAGCGGCCGTCATGCGCGAAGCGATCATCCAGTCCGGGCTCCTGTCGGCCGAGCGCGCCGAGGGCCTTGGCATGGGCCGCGACAAGATCATCCTCTCGGCCAAGGTCAGCCAGGTGCAGGACCTGATCGCCGTTTATGCCGATCTCGCCCGCCGTTGCGACTACGCCCTGCATCTGGGGCTGACCGAGGCCGGCATGGGCACCAAGGGTATCGTTTCCTCCGCCGCGTCCATGGGTATCCTTTTGCAGCAGGGCATCGGCGACACCATCCGCGTGTCGCTGACGCCGGAACCGGGCGGTGACCGCACCCGCGAGGTGCAGGTGGCACAGGAGCTGTTGCAGGTGATGGGCTTCCGCGCCTTCGTGCCGGTGGTGGCCGCCTGCCCCGGCTGTGGCCGCACCACGTCCACGGTCTTCCAGGAACTGGCCCAGGACATCCAGGGCCATATCCGCGATTCCATGCCCAAGTGGCGCGAGCAGTATCCGGGTGTTGAAAGCCTCAACGTCGCCGTGATGGGCTGCATCGTCAATGGCCCGGGCGAATCCAAACATGCCGATATCGGCATTTCCCTTCCCGGCACCGGAGAGACCCCCTCCGCCCCCGTTTTCATCGACGGCGAGAAGGTCATGACCCTGCGCGGCCCCGGCATTGCCGACGAGTTCAAGCAGATGGTTCTGGACTATATCGAAAAGCGCTACGGCACCGGCAGCAAGTCGTCCTCCGACGCTGCCTGACCCCAGAAGGAACACGACCCCATGATGCAGCCGGGCGCTCCCGAGCCACAGAGAAAGCCGGTTCTGGTGATCACGTCACAGGTGGTACGCGGTGGCATCAGCGGCCGCGGACTGACCTTCGCGCTGGAGCGGATCGGCCATGATGTCTGGTTTCTGCCGACCATCCTGCTGCCTTGGCATCCCGGACAAGGCAAGGGCAAACGCATCGTCGCCCCTGCGGCCGACTTCGCAGCGATTGTGGAAGATCTTGCGGCTTCGCCGAAACTGGCGGAAATAGGGGCGATCATTTCCGGCTATCTCGGCGATCCGGACCAGGCAGGCCCCATCTCCGCGCTCATCAAGGCAGTGAAGGCACACAATCCGGAAGCATTTTACGTGTGCGATCCGGTGATGGGCGACGAACATGACGGCAGCGGCAACCTCTATGTGCCCACGGCAACGGCCGAAGCAATCCGCGACCAGCTTGTGCCGCTGGCCGATGTGGTCACACCCAATGCCTTTGAACTCGGCTGGCTGACAGGCCGCGAGATCGACAGCGAAACGCAGGCGCTCGCAGCGGCCCGCAGCCTCGGCAACGAGCGCGTGATGGTGACCTCGTCCCCGGCCCTGCGCCGCAATGCCATCGCCAATCTTCTGGCAGGCCCGCGCGGTGCCGTTGCTGCCGAACATGCCGCCATCGCCAATCCGCCGCACGGCACAGGAGACCTGATCGCAGGCCTGTTCCTGTCCAACCTGCTCGCCGGTCAAAACGACGAGGAAGCCCTGAAACGCGCCTCAGCCTCCGTTTTCGAACTGGTTGCCCGCAGTGTACGCAAGGGGGCGGACGAACTTCTGTTTGCCGAGGAACAGAACTCCGTGGTGAAGGCAATGGCCCTCGTCACCTCGCGCCGGGTTCTGGAAGCAAAGGCCCGTGCCTGACGGTGCAGGCACATGGGTTGCCGGTGTCGACGGCTGCAAGGCCGGCTGGGTGGCGGTCATCCGCAATCTTGATGCTCCTACCGATCTGAAACTGATTGTCGTCCCGACTTTCGAGGATATCGTCGGCTACACCCCGCAGCTTTCCACCATAGCCGTCGACATGCCCATTGGCCTGCCGGACCGCATGGGCCCTGGCGGCCGCGGCCCGGAAAAGGCCGCCCGCAAACATCTGGGCATGCGCCAGTCCTCTGTCTTCACGGTGCCGTCCCGGGCCGCCGTTTATGAGGACGACTACGTAACGGCCTGCGACACGGCCCTTGCGACCTCCGACCCGCCAAAGAAAGTCTCCAAACAGTGTTTCTTTCTGTTCCCGAAGATACGGGAAATCGACACACTGATGACACCGGAGCTGGAAGTGCGTGTCCATGAGGTTCACCCGGAACTTGCCTTCTGGCGCCTCAACGGCGAAGCGGAAATGAGCCTGCCCAAAAAAGTCAAGAGCCGCGCCAACCCGGCTGGCCTCGACCAACGCCGTGACTTGCTGGTGTCAAAAGGGTTGCCGAAGGACTTCCTTGATCAAGCCCCGCCACGCGGTTGCGGGCGCGACGACCTTCTGGATGCCGCCGCCAACAGCCTGATTGCCGAGCGGATCTTGCTTGGAGAGGCTGAGCCGTTCCCCAAGGACTTTCGCCGGGATGAGCGCGGCCTAAGGATGGCGATCTGGGCGTGACGTGAGGGGTCTGACGCCAACGCGGGAAGGGCGTTCTCCGTGTGATCAGCTTTCCGGAAAGCCTTCTCGCAAAACCGCAATACCTGGAACTTTCAGATGCCTGAAGAGGTCCAGGTCTCCCCGCTGAACCGCTCCAGAAACCTGAGCGCCCGCCCCTCGGCAGCCCTCAGGCCCGCTCTGGTCTGATCCTGACGCGCAAACCATTTTGCGCTCGCCGGCAATGCGTCCTCTGAAAGCGCGATAACGGCGGGATGAATGTAACTCGACCGGCTGATCGCCGGAGTGTTGGAAAGAACCTCCGCAGATGCTTCTGCCATGGCCCGGATGGTGGGGCGGCCGCCTTCGCAAATCGCCTCGTGGGCCACATCGTAAGCCGCCACGCTGCCCGCCCAAGTCCGGAACGTCTTCGCCGTGACGTCGAGTTCCGTCACCTCCGACAGATACGCATTCAGCCGGCCGGAATCCACGGGTCGAAGCTGATCGTCCCCGTCCCGCCACGCAAAAAGCTGGCGGCCCGGCAAATCGGAAATTTGCTCAAGGACACGGCTGAGACGTGGGTGACGCAAGCGACGCCGCACCCGTTTGCCGCCCTTGCCGGTAAAATCAAGCTCTAGCCGATCACCTTTCAATCTTAAATGCCGTTTCAGAAGCGTCGTTGCACCATAGCTGCCGTTTTCCTCCGCATAGGCCCGGTTGCCGACACGAAGATGTGCGCGGTCGAGAAGCATGCACAGCGCGGCCAGCACGGTTCGCTCCTCCGTGGCATCGCCTTCAAGGTCCCTGAGCACCCGTCGCCGAAGACGCGGCAGGGCGTTGCCGAAGGCGGCCAGCTGCTCAAACTTGTTGTGGGTGCGAAAGGTCTGCCAGTCTGCGTGATAGCGGTATTGCTTGCGCCCACGGGCATCAAGGCCCGTTGCTTGAAGGTGTCCGTTTGCTCGCGTGCAGATCCAGACGCTCTCATAGGCGGGTGGCAGACCCAGGCTCTTGATCCGCTGGAGCTCCGCCGCTTCCCGCAAAAGACCGCCGTCCGACAGGTGATAGGAAAATCCCCGTCCCCGGCGAATACGCCGGATCCCCGGCTCGCTGTCGCTGACATAGACCAGCCCTATGGCGCCGACCTGCGCCGCGGGATCACAGGGATTGAAATGCGCGTTCATGGCAGTTTCCTCCCCTTGGTGCGCCGACTACGCTCCCGTCTCACGCACAGGAAACCGTATACGCCACTCGCCGTCCGTCCGGATGTCAGTGGCAACTCCATCTTCAAGGTAACCCGTTCGCGAAAGGAAGGTTCCGGAGGTCGGAACGCCGCGCGAACGGGCGCACCTGCGCAAAGAGAGGAGATTTCCAGAAGCCTCAACCCTTCCCTTTTCGCAAAAACCTGCTAAAACGCGCGCCGTTCCCCACAAGGGAACCACCGGTCGCAGCCTACCCGGTGACGAGCGTCTCAACGGGCGTTCAACAGCGAAAACAAGGGACCACATCGTTGAAAACACTTGTCATCTGTTCCGGCGGAATGGATTCCGTCACCCTTGCGCACAAGGTTGCGCGAGAACATGAGCTGATCGGCCTCGTTTCTTTCGACTATGGCCAGCGCCACAAGAAGGAGCTGGACTATGCGAAGGCCTGTGCCGATGAGTTGAAAACCGAGCATATCCTGATCGACATTTCCAATATCGGTCGCCAGCTCACAGGCTCGGCGCTGACCGACGATCTGGACGTGCCGGACGGGCATTATGCCGAGGAAACCATGAAGATCACCGTTGTGCCGAACCGCAACGCGATCATGCTTTCCATTGCCTTCGGCATTGCCAGCGCGCGCGGTGCCGAGGCGGTCGCAACCGCCGTTCACGGCGGCGACCACTTCATCTATCCGGACTGCCGTCCGGCCTTCACCGAAAGCTTCGAGACCATGCAGCGCCATGCGCTGGAAGGCATGGGCGAGATCAGCCTCTATACGCCTTACGTCCACACCTCCAAGGCGGACATCGCCGCCGAGGGACTGGAGCTCGGCGTCGACTACCGCAAGACCTGGTCCTGCTACAAGGGCGGCGAGGTTCACTGCGGGCGCTGCGGCACTTGCGTGGAACGGCGCGAAGCCTTTCACCTGGCCGGCGGCATCGATCCGACGGTTTACGCCGACGAAGCGTTCTGGAAGGAGGCGTGCAATGTTTAGGATCACCAAGGAATTCCATTTCTCCGCCAGCCACCAGATCCTGGGCCTTGGCGAAGACCACCCCTGCGCCCGTCTGCACGGCCACAATTACGTGGTCGAGGTGGAGCTGATGTCGGAAGAGTTGAACGACACCGGCTTTGTGCGCGATTACCGCGAACTGTCCGAGTTCAAGCGCTTCATCGACGACAGGCTCGACCATCGGCACCTGAACGATGTGCTTGGCAACGATTGCGTGACTGCCGAAACCATGGCGCGCTATTTCTACAACTGGTGCCGCCAGCGCTGGCCGGAAACCTCGGCGGTGCGCGTCAAGGAAACACCGAAGACCTGCGCCGAATTCCGTCCTCTCGTTTATCCGGGGGCACGGGCGGCATGAGCATCGAACAGATCCGGGTCAGCGAGATATTCGGCCCCACCATTCAGGGCGAAGGCGCCCTGATCGGCCAACCGACCGTGTTCGTGCGGACCGGCGGCTGCGACTACCGCTGCTCATGGTGCGACACGCTGCACGCAGTCGACAGCGCGCACCGGGGCGAATGGTGCCCGATGACGCCGCAAGCCATTCTGATGCAGGTGGAGATCCTGTCCGGCGGCACTCCGCTGACCGTGTCGCTTTCCGGTGGCAACCCGGCGATCCAGCCACTCGGCGGCCTGATCACGCTCGGCCGGAAGGAAGGCTACCGGTTCGCGCTGGAAACGCAGGGCAGCCTGGCAAAGGACTGGTTTGCCGATCTCGACGTCCTGACGCTGAGCCCCAAACCGCCTTCTTCGGGCATGAAAACCGACTGGCAGCGCCTGGCCGAATGCGTCGAGGCAGCAGGCCCTGAAACCCAGACCGTGCTGAAGGTCGTCGTCTTCGACGAGGCGGACTATGCCTTTGCGCGGGACGTTTCCGACCGCTACCCGCATCTGAGCTGCTTTCTGCAACCGGGCAATCACACCCCGCCGGAAGCCACGGAAACCGATGCCACCATAGACATGTCCGGCATCATGGAGCGCATGCGCTGGCTGGTGGACAGAGTTAGCTCCGACAGATGGTACACAGCGACAGTCCTGCCCCAGCTTCACACGATGATCTGGGGTAATTTGCGGGGGGTTTAGCAAGCTCTTCTGTTTCCCACCCTGATCCTGAGGAAGGCCGAGGCCTGTTTCGAGTGAGGGGCGGCAAACTCCGAACAAGCGGCCGATGCCGAAACCGGGGCGTAACCGGCACATCGATCGCTTCGCAACAGAACCAAAAGGCCGTTGCCTCCCGATCCCGGATCTCCGCCCGGGATGACGACGCAGAGAACGGTCTTTCGAAATTCACTTCCTCATCCTGAGGAGCCGCGGCAGCGGCGTCTCGAAGGATGGGCGGCACGCACAGAACAAGCGACCCATCCTTCGAGACGGACCTGAAGGTCCTCCTCAGGTTAAGGGCGCAGGGAAGCGAAAGCCCGAAGGTGGGTCTTTGCGAGCTCATTCAGGAACACGGAGCCCGTCAGCCGACAGCGCAAAAGCGCCTCCCCGGAACAGGCTCGAATTCAGGAGACAGTCATGTCCGACAAGAGCATCTATGAAAACCTGACCCAGCTCGGGTCTTCCACCGAACTGCCGGATGATCCGGACAAGGCGGTTCTGGAAAAGGTGCCGAACCCGCAGGCAGGCACCGGCTATATGGTTCGGTTCGTCGCACCGGAATTCACCTCGCTGTGCCCGATCACCGGCGCACCGGATTTCGCCCATCTGGTGATCGACTACGTCCCGCGCGATTTTCTGGTGGAGAGCAAGTCGCTGAAACTGTTCCTCGGCTCCTTCCGCAACCACGGCGCCTTCCATGAAGATTGCACGGTCTCCATCGGCAAACGCCTTGTCGACCTGCTCGATCCCCAATGGCTCCGCATCGGTGGCTACTGGTATCCGCGCGGCGGTATCCCCATCGATGTCTTCTATCAGACCGGCCCGGCGCCGGAAGGCGTCTGGATCCCCGAGCAGGGCGTCGCCCCCTATCGTGGACGCGGCTAAAGCGGCGCGGCTGCCTCTGCGAATGTGACGATCCCGATTTCCGTGGAGAAGTTCGGCACCGTCTATCAACGCCAGGCGCCGCCCTCCCAGAAGTGTCACCCCGGACGAGCACCGCGAGATCCCAAGACCCGCTCATTTCCGGAGCTTCAGGGTTTTGCACATGCACAGGCTGGTCGCCGCGCAGCCCCTTGTTACTCCGGCACTGGCAGGCTCAGGCCGGGGGCTTTTTCGATGACGTGGGTGGTCACCAACTCTAACGACGGTGTCTTTTCTGACGACGGTGTCCTGGTGTCGTAGATGGCCTTGACGATGAAATCGTCGCTGCGGCGGATAAAGTAGGTGAAGCGGTTCTCCGTGACCATGCCCTGGCTTAAGGTGATATCTGCTGCCACCACTTCCACAGCCTCGCCATCCAGCTCTTCCTCGCTGCAAGTCGCATTGCGGATCGTCGCCGCGTTGGCCTCCTTGTCGGCCCGCGCCTTGTCCGCGTTCTGGCGGGGGTCCACCTCGCTGATCTTCTCCCAGGTCGCTCCCTGGTCGGCGGATTGATAGACCGCGTTGTCGTAGCCAAGCACCCACGGGCGTCCCGGCGCGCTCGGCACGATCATATAGTGATCCTGCGGCGCATGGAAAAACTCATCGGTGGTCGGCGGCTCACCCTTGAAGGCGGTGGTCACCTGGGTCTTGGTCGGTGTTGCCTGCTCAAGCTGCAGATATAGCGCCGTGAAGCGATCCTGGCATGGATCTGCCAGGGCACTCTGGATCGATCCGGCGAGAAAAAGAAAAAGAACTGCGGGCACGCAGTATGTCATGAAAGCTTCCCTGTAAAAATGCACTGAAGACCTCTGTCGAAATTACCAATGCTCCCCATGGAACATTTTTTCCGCCGCCAGACAATCACCCCGATGCGTTCAATGCCGCAACCCGGCCCACAAATACGACAGGGCCGCCCGATCGGCATCGACCGGACGGCCCTGACAGCGTCTGGATCCCCGAGCAGGGCGTCGCCCCACCCAGAAGTGCTCCCTCGGGCGAGCATCGCGAGATCTCAGGGCCTGCTCATTTCCAGAGCCTCGAGACTTGTCCAAGGCTCAAAGCGGCTGCGGGAACACAATAGAGGTTTCCGAACGCCCCGCGATGGGGATTGGATCCTGGGTCAAGCCCGGGATGACAGCTTTGGGTAGGGAGAGCCTCGCTTACCAGAAACACCTGTTGTACCGAACGAGAGACCGCGCGACGGGTACACCGCCGTCCGCGGCACGATCCATCCGCCTGGCTGCCTTACTCCGGCACCGGCAGGTTTAACCCGGTCGCTTTTTCGATCTGCTGGGTGGTCACCATCTCGAACGACGGCGCCTTGGTGTCGTAGATCGCCTTGACGATGAAATCGTCGCTCCGGCGGACAAAGTAGGTATAGCGGTTTTCCGTGACCATGCCCTGGCTGACGGTGATATCCGCTGCGACCACCTCCACGGCTTCACCGTCCAGCTCTTCCTCGCCGCAGGCGGCGTTGCGGATGGTGGCGGCGTTTGTCTCCTTGTCGGCGCGCGCCTGGTCCGCGTTCTGGCTCGTATCCATCTCGCGGATCTTTTCCCAGGTCGACCCCTGGTCGGCGGATTGATAGAGCACGTTGCCGTACCCCAACACCCAAGGGCCTTCCGGCGAGGTCGG
The DNA here is from genome assembly GCF_008107695.1 of Stappia sp. BW2. GTDB lineage: Bacteria > Pseudomonadota > Alphaproteobacteria > Rhizobiales > Stappiaceae > Roseibium. The sequence goes on from NZ_VIRG01000058.1 coordinate 229,900, forward strand.
CACCGTCAGGTAATGATCCTGCGACAGATAGAAAAAGTCATTGGTGGTCGGTGGTACACCCTTGAAGGCGGTGGTCACCTGGGTCTTGGTTGGCGTCGTCTGGTCGAGCTGCAGATAAAGCTCCGTGAACCGATCCTGACACGGATCTGCCAGAGCCCCCTGGATCGATCCGGCGAGAAGAAAAACAACTGCGGGCATGCGGCACGTCATGAAAGCCCCCGTGAAATCACTTCGAGAAATCGGCCGCAATTCCCGGCCGTCTCCATGGAACACGTTTTCCCGCCACAGGACAATGCCCGGCGCTTTCAATACCGCAACCCGGCCCGCGAGTACGACAGGGCCGCCCGATCGGCATCGATCGGGCGGCCCTGCCGCATCTGCGTTCTGAGTAGATTCAGCTTGCTCTTAGAAGTGAACCGAACGTGCGTCGAGCGGCTTCTGGTTCGGCGGTGCGAACTTGGTCAGATCGATCCCTTCAACGGCAGTCTTGTACTCGTCGAGGCTTGGCGTCCGGCCAAGGATGGCCGAAAGAACCACAACCGGCGTCGAGGCCAGCAGGCTTTCGCCCTTCTTCTCGGAGGAGTCTTCCACGACGCGGCCCTTGAAGAGACGCGTGGAGGTTGCCATCACCGTGTCACCCTTGGCGGCCTTTTCCTGGTTGCCCATGCAAAGGTTACAGCCCGGGCGTTCCAGATAGAGAATGTTCTCGTATTCGGTCCGGGCGGTATTCTTCGGCGCACTGTCGTCGAATTCGAAGCCGGAGTATTTCTGCAGAATGCTCCAGTCGCCTTCTTCCTTCAGCTCGTCGATGATGTTGTAGGTCGGCGCGGCCACGACAAGCGGTGCCTTGAACTCGATCTTCTCACCAGCCTTCTCGAGGTTCTTCAGCATCTGCGCGACGATCTTCATGTCGCCCTTGTGAACCATGCACGAGCCGACGAAGCCGAGATCCACTTTCTTCTCACCACGATAATGGGAAACCGGGCGGATCGTGTCGTGGGTGTAGCGCTTGGAAACATCCTCGTTGTTCACGTCCGGGTCGGCGATCATTGGTTCGTCGATCAGGTCCAGATCCACCACGACTTCCGCGAAATATTTCGCGTTGTCGTCCGGCGTCAGGGCCGGCTTCTCGCCGGAGCGGATTTCGGCAATGCGCTTGTCGGCCTTGTCGATCAGCCCCTGCAGAACCTTGTTGGCATTGTCCATGCCCTTGTCGATCATGATCTGGATACGGCTCTTGGCGATTTCCAGGGATTCGATCAGCGTCTCGTCGTTGGAAATGCAGATGGAGGCCTTGGCCTTCATTTCCGCGGTCCAGTCGGTGAAGGTGAACGCCTGGTCGGCCAGCAGCGTGCCGATGTGAACTTCGATGATCCGGCCCTGGAAGACGTTGTCACCGAACTGTTTAAGCATCTGGGCCTGCGTGGCATGGACGACATCGCGGAAGTCCATGTAATCCTTCATGGCGCCCTTGAAGGTGACCTTCACGGATTCAGGGATCGGCATGGTTGCCTCACCGGTGGCCAGTGCCAGCGCGACCGTGCCCGAATCCGCGCCGAAGGCAACGCCCTTGGACATGCGGGTGTGGCTGTCGCCACCGATGATGATGGCCCAGTCGTCCACGGTGATGTCGTTCAGCACCTTGTGGATCACGTCCGTCATCGGATGATAGACACCCTTCGGGTCGCGCCCGGTGATCACGCCGAACCGGTGCATGAAGCTCATCAGCTTCGGAGTGTTGGCCTGTGCCTTCAGGTCCCAGACCGACGCCGTGTGACAACCGGACTGGTAGGCGCCGTCGACGGTCGGTGAAATCACCGTGGCCGCCATGGCTTCCAGTTCCTGGGCAGTCATCAGGCCGGTGGTGTCCTGGGAACCGACGATGTTGACCTTCACACGAACATCGGAACCGGCATGCAGCACCTTGCCTTCCGCGACACCGACAGCGTTGCGGTTGAAGATCTTTTCAACCGCGGTCAGGCCCTGGCCTTCGTGCGACACTTCCTTGTTGGGTGCGAACACCGGCGGTGTCTCGATGCCGAGGGTTTCTGCAGCAAAGCTCTGCAGTTTCTTGCCGAAGACGATGGCGTAGGAACCACCGGCTTTCATGAACTCGACCTTCTGCGGGGTCAGCGCGGAAGACACATCAGCCAGCTCTTCGTCGCCAGCGTCGTTATAGAGTTTCTTGCTCTTGGTGTTGATGGTCAGCACCGTGCCGGTTTCGACGGAATATTTCTGCTCCAGAACCGGGCTGTCGTCATTGTTCAGGATCGGCTTGCCGCTTTCGTCCAGCTTCTTGACCCAGTTCTTCAGGTCAATGCCGATGCCGCCGGTCACGCCGACAGTGGTCAGGAAGATCGGCGAAATGCCGTTGGTTCCGGCAACGACCGGGGCAATGTTCACGAACGGCACATAGGGGCTTGCCTGCTTGCCGGTCCACAGCGCCACGTTATTGACACCGGACATGCGCGAGGAGCCCACACCCATGGTGCCCTTTTCCGCGATCAGCATCACGCGTTTGTCCGGGTGCTGCAGCTTGAGCGCCTCGATTTCCTTCTGCGCGGCTTCGGAGATCATGCACTTGCCGTGCAGCTCACGGTCGGAGCGCGAATGCGCCTGGTTGCCGGGAGACAGCAGGTCGGTGGAAATATCGCCTTCGGCGGCAACATAAGTGACGACCTTGATTTCCTCGTCCACGTCCGGAAGCTTGGTGAAGAATTCGGCCTTGGCGTAGCTGTCCAGAATATCGCTGGCGATTTCGTTGCCGGCTTCATAGGCGGTCTTCAGGCGATCCGTATCGGCATCATAAAGGAACACCTGCGTCTTCAGCACTTCGGCCGCGTTCATCGCGATCTGCGGATCGTCGCCAAGCGCCAGATCCAGAAGAACCTCGACAGACGGACCGCCCTTCATGTGGGACAGAAGTTCAAGCGCGAAGGCCGGGCTGATCTCGTCAACGACAGAGGTGCCGAGAATGATCTCTTTCAGGAACTGCGCTTTCACGCCGGCCGCGCTCGTGGTACCCGGCAGCGTGTTGTAGATGAAAAACTTGAGTGACTCTTGCCGGTGCTTGTGCCCGGTATCCTTGATCTGGGCGACGATCTCTTCGACAAGAGCCCCGTCTTCGATAGGCTTGGGATGCAGGCCCTGGCCTTTACGGGTCTCGATCTCTTTCAGGTAGTCTTCATACAAGCTCATGGTGGTCCCGGCGTCCTCGGTTTGGATCAGGCTTGAACTCCGGTTCGCAGTCGAACTGACGCTCCGGAACAAGCTGGCTGAGCGGCGTTTTAATTCAGTATACAATGGTATGCAATATCTTCCCATCCAATAAATGATGCCTATATACCGAATGACGCATCTGCCCGCACCCCGGGCCGCACCTTTGGTTTTTCGAAGGTGTTTCCCGGCTCCGATCTCCGGAAGACGCCGTTCAAGACGCTGAAACTTCACCCGAAGTATCGACAGCGGCTTCGGCGACATGACTGGCGATTGGTGCCAAAGGTTGCTATAGGTGCGGCGCATCAATTTGCGGCGTCGACTGAGGGAGAGGCTCTCATCGTACCCGCGCGGAAGGATGACGGACCACGCAGCGCTGCGCTTCGTGTCCGCAGCCTTGAGAGAGAGTATGCCGGGCACTGATACACACACGGCCCGGGCCTTTTGGACAATGAAGGAGATCGCAAGTCGTGACCCAGTCCCTCGACAGCTTCAAGTGTAAGAAAACACTGACCGCCGGCGGCAAGACCTACACCTATTTTTCCATTCCCGAAGCGGAAAAGAACGGCCTTGAAGGCGTTTCCAAACTGCCGTCTTCGCTGAAGGTGGTTCTTGAAAACCTGCTGCGCTTCGAAGACGGCCGCACGGTGACCAAGGCAGACATTCTGGCCTGTGCCGAATGGCTGAAGACCCGCAAGTCCGATCACGAGATCTCCTACCGCCCGGCCCGCGTGCTGATGCAGGATTTCACCGGCGTTCCGGCTGTGGTCGACCTGGCCGCCATGCGCGACGCTGCCGTGAAGCTTGGCGGCGATCCGGAAAAGATCAACCCGCTGGTTCCCGTCGACCTCGTCATCGACCACTCGGTGATGATCGATTACTTCGGCACCAAGGACGCCTTCCGGCAGAACGTCGAGCTGGAATATGAGCGCAACCGCGAACGCTATGAGTTCCTGCGCTGGGGCCAGTCCGCCTTCAACAACTTCCGTGCCGTTCCCCCGGGAACCGGCATCTGCCACCAGGTGAACCTGGAATACCTGGCCCAGACCGTCTGGACCAAGGACGAGGACGGCGAAACCATCGCCTATCCGGATACGCTGGTGGGCACGGACAGCCACACCACCATGGTCAACGGCCTTGCCGTTCTGGGCTGGGGCGTCGGCGGCATCGAAGCGGAAGCCGCCATGCTCGGCCAGCCGATCTCCATGCTGATCCCGGAAGTCATCGGCTTCAAGCTGACCGGCAAGCTGAACGAGGGCATCACCGCGACGGACCTTGTGCTGCGCGTTGTGGAAATGCTGCGCCAGAAGGGCGTTGTCGGTAAGTTCGTCGAATTCTATGGCCCCGGCCTCGACAACCTGTCTCTGGAAGACTCGGCTACCATCGCCAACATGGCGCCGGAATACGGCGCGACCTGCGGCTTCTTCCCGGTCGACAAGGAAACCCTGAAGTATCTGGAAGCCACCGGCCGCGACAAGGACCGTGTGGCCCTGGTTGAAGAATACGCCAAGGCACAGGGCATGTACCGTTCGGGCGCCGAGGAGCCGGTCTTCACCGACACGCTGGAACTGGACATCTCGACCGTTGTTCCGGCGATCTCCGGCCCGAAACGTCCGCAGGACCGCATCAACCTTGCCGACGCCGCAGCCGGTTTCGCCAAGACAATGACCGAAGAGTTCAAGAAGGCGGACGAACAGTCCAAGCGCGTTGCCGTTGAAGGCAAGGACTACGACATCGGCAACGGCGACGTCGTGATCGCCGCCATCACCTCCTGCACCAACACCTCCAACCCGTCCGTTCTGATCGGTGCCGGCCTTGTGGCCCGCAACGCGCTGAAGAAGGGCCTGAAGGTGAAGCCATGGGTAAAGACATCGCTCGCCCCCGGCTCTCAGGTGGTCACGGACTATCTGGAAAAGGCAGGCGTACAGGACGACCTCGACGCACTCGGCTTCACGCTGGCCGGTTACGGCTGCACCACCTGTATCGGCAACTCCGGCCCGCTGGATCCGTCGATTTCCAAAGCGATCAACGACAACGACCTGATTGCCTGCTCGGTGCTGTCCGGCAACCGTAACTTCGAAGGCCGCGTCAACCCGGATGTGCGCGCCAACTATCTGGCCTCGCCCCCGCTGGTGGTCGCCTATGCCCTTGCCGGCAACCTGAACATCAACATCACCGAAGACCCCCTCGGCGACGATCAGGACGGCAACCCGGTCTACCTGAAGGACATCTGGCCGACCACGGAAGAGATCACCGACCTGATCCGCGCGTCTATCAACGAGGAAATGTTCCGCACCCGCTATTCCGACGTCTTCAAGGGCGACGAACATTGGCAGGGCATCAAGGTGGAAGGCGGCCTGACCTACACCTGGCCGGTATCCTCGACCTACGTCCAGAACCCGCCCTACTTCGAAGGCATGACCATGGAGCCGAAGCCGCTTCAGGACATCGACAACGCGGCGGTCATGGGCCTGTTCCTGGATTCGATCACCACCGACCACATTTCTCCGGCCGGCTCGATCAAGGTGGACAGCCCGGCAGGCACCTACCTGTCCGAGCACCAGGTCGCCCAGAAGGACTTCAACTCCTACGGCTCGCGCCGCGGCAACCACGAAGTCATGATGCGCGGCACCTTCGCCAACATCCGCATCAAGAACCAGATGGTTCCGGGTGTCGAAGGCGGCGTCACCATGAAGGACGGCAAGAAGGAATGGATCTACGACGCCTGCATGGAATACAAGGAAGCAGGCGTTCCGCTGGTCATCTTCGCCGGCAAGGAATACGGCACGGGCTCATCCCGTGACTGGGCCGCAAAAGGCACCAATCTCCTTGGCGTGCGGGCGGTCATCGCCCAGTCCTTCGAGCGTATCCACCGTTCCAACCTGGTTGGCATGGGCGTTGTCCCGCTCACCTTCAAGGAAGGCGAGAGCTGGCAGTCGCACAACATCACCGGCAAGGAACGCGTGACCATCAAGGGCATCGCCGACATCAAGCCGCGCCAGATGATGGACGTGGAAGTCACCTATGAGGACGGCACCACCAAGACCATCGAGTGCCTGTGCCGCGTCGATACGCTGGACGAGCTGGAATACATCAAGGCCGGCGGCATCCTGCACTACGTGCTGCGGAACCTCGTCACGAGCTGAAGCCGGCAACCATTAATCACACAAGAATTCAGCGGGCCCTTCGGGGCCCGTTTTGGTTGGTGTGCACTGCAAAAGCCTGCCGTCCTGCGGTCATCCCGCCCCGGCAAGGCGTGCGCCGAAATTAGCGAGAGTGGTCCTAACGTCACTTTGGCGAAAGCTGTCGGTTGCGCAGGTCAGGTCGAGCGGCTAATAGATCCGGCATGCGCCGATTTTCGCTCGTCTGTTTTTTATTGATCCTTTCAGGGACTTCGCTTCCCACCTATGCACAGGAAGCCGTTCAGGAACCGATGGAAATCGGCGACTCGGGCGAGGAATACCTGCGTGCGATCCGCCTGCGCGGGATCGATACGGACGTGACCTATTTCGATCCCTCCGCGCCGCCCCCCAAACTGAACACGGAGCAGGAGCCGCCGAAACCGGCGGAGGACAAGCCGCAATCGGATAGCAGCAACAATCGCGTGATCCCTGGCCTGATCGTTGGCGGCATCCTTCTGGCCGTCGCCTATCTCTTCCTGCGCCTCGGCGGGCGGCTGACGGTGTCGCTCGGCCGTGAGGCCGGCAATCCGGACAGCACCCGCCCCAAGATACGCGGGCAGGCCCCCGTCTGGGCGGAAAAGCTGGCTCCGCTCGACGAGATCCTGCGCATGCAGGACCGGCGCAGGGCGCTGGTGCTGCTGACACAGAAGGTGCTGGCCACCGCCATTGCGGCCAACGGCATATTGATGCAGCGCAGCTGGACAGCGCGCGACGCCTTGCGCCAGTTACCCGAAAGCCAGGGCAGGGAGCTTCTGCGCAAACTCGTGACGATGGCCGAACGGGTGCAGTTTGGCGGCAGGGACGTGAGTGAGGACGAGTTCAAGGATCATGTCGCGAACTGCCGTTACCTGCTCGGACCGGAGGCGACATGAGCGAGAGCACGGCAAACACGAAAGCAAAAGGCCCCAGCCTTGAAGCTGCGGTCATCGCGGTGATCTGCGTCGCGGTTCTGCTGGCCGGCTGGTACATCCTGTCCCAGCGCCAGCAGGGTTTGCGCCGATCGCCCGCCGGGCTGGACGGGCTTCAGGTATGGCTGGTGAAAAACGGCGCCAGCGCCCAGAATTTTGCCGGTGGCTGGCTGATGGACCAGACGTCGGTCGGTCTGCTGGTGGTGCCGCTTTACGATACGCTGCCGGAAACCGACCGCAGCACCCCGGGCACCAAGGAAGAACTGCTGCAACAGCAGGACGAATACGATCTGGAAACCGCCGTCATTGCCGCAAAGGCCGAGCGTGTGCCGACTTTGCTCGTGCTGCCGAAATGGCGCAGCGGCATGCGCCTGACGGGTCTTGCCCACCCCGCACTGAAGGTTGAGGCGAATCGCCTGCAGACCATCGTCGACAAGATCACCGGCACGCGCGGCACAAAGATTGGCGCGTCGGACCGTCCCTTCACCGATTTCCGGTACCGGTCACAAACAGGCGAAACCCTGAGGGCAGAGATTTATGCCGCCCAGACCTTCGCAAACGAAAGCTGCCGCCCGATCGTCGGCGACACCGACGCCATGCTGCTGGCCGATTGCCCGCTCGCGGACCCTGAAGACGATACTGCCGAACAAGAGCGCATCCTGGTGCTGTCCGATCCGGACCTGATCAACAACCACGGCCTGCGGCTGGGAGAGAATGCCGGAATTGCGCTTGATGTGCTGACCGAAAAGGCCGGCACCCGGAACATCGTCATCGATTACAGCCGGTACTCCTGGCTGCGCGACCCCGTGAGCGAACCCAGGCGCGAACGCACCTGGGACGACCTGCTGCGTTTCTTCGGCTCACCCTTCCGGGCCCTCTGGCTTGGCGCTGCGCTGTTGCTGGGGTTGGCGTTGTGGCGTGGTTTAATCCGCTACGGCCCCATACGCGACGAAGAGGCCGGCCCCGGCAATGGCAAGGATCTGGCGGTTCTGGCACGTGCGCGGCTGATGCGGCTTTCCGGACAGGATGGCGCCCTCGTCCGCGAATATGCGACCGCCCGCATTTCGGCAACCGCGTCGGCTCTGTTCGGCCCGGCCCATGCCCGTCACTACGCCGGTGAAGACGCCTTTCTGACCTTTACCGAACGCCGGCACCCGGCCCTCGCGCCACGCCTGCGGGCGATCCTCGCCGACATTCGAAAACTGCCTGCCCGGCTTCCAGCCACGGAAGCCATCCAGCATATCGACCAATTGGAACAGGTATTGGAGCAAATAACTCATGACGCTTGAAGCGCTGCGCGAACGGACCGATGCCTTGCGGACCGAGATCGGCCGAACCGTTCTCGGCCAGGATGATATCATCGACCTGTTGCTGATCGCCTTGTTTGCCCGCGGCCACGTGCTGCTGGAAGGCCCTCCCGGCACAGCCAAGACGTTGCTTGCCCGCAGCTTCTCGGCGGCGCTCGCGCTCGATTTCGGCCGTATCCAGTTTACGCCGGACCTGATGCCCGGCGACGTGCTCGGCACCTCGATCTTCGATTTCAGCACCAACACCTTCGTGCTGACCAAGGGGCCGGTGTTCTCGCAGGTCCTGCTGGCCGACGAAATCAACCGCGCTCCGCCCAAGACCCAGGCCGCCCTTTTGCAGGCCATGAGCGAACGCATGGTCAGCATCGACGGCACGGATCATTCCCTTGGGCGGGAATTCATCGTCGTGGCGACGCAGAACCCGATCGAGCAGCAGGGCACCTATCCCCTGCCGGAAGCGCAGCTTGACCGGTTCCTGTTCAAGCTGGTGATCGACTTTCCGCCGGAAGACATCGAAATGGCAATCCTGCGCCAGCATGCGGACAAGCCGCTCGAAGCCGGCATGGAAACCGCCTCGCTGACCAAGGTGCTCGATTCCTCCACTCTTGAGGAAACAAGAGCGCTGGTCGACAGCATCATCCTGAAAGACGATATCCTGGCCTATATCCTGCGCCTGATCCGCGCGACCCGCGAAAGCTCCGAGATTGCCTTCGGCGCCTCGACGCGCGCGGCCGATGCGCTGGCAAGTGCGGCGCGGGCAACGGCGGCGCTCAACGGGCGGGACTTTGCCATTCCCGACGACGTCAAACGCCTGTTCGTTCCGGCGCTTCGCCACAGGATCGTCCTTGGCCCGGCGGCGGAGATCGAAGGCCGCAGCACGGCGCAGGTCCTGGAAAACATTCTCAACCAGATTGAGGCCCCCCGCTGATCCGGCCGTCCAAACGACTGCTCGCCTTTGGCGCGGTGGCTCTGGCCATCTCGGTGATCACGGTTGTCACCGGGGGCGCTGCGCGTGAAATCAGCGCGGTGCCCTGGGTCGTGCTCGTGCTCCTGGTCGTCGTTGATCTGGTGCTGTCGCTTCGGCGGCCGAAGAACCTGACCTTCAACGCCCCGGCAGAGGTCTTCGTCGGCGAGACCGCAAAGCTGGAACTGGATCTTGATCGGGCCCCGCAGGGTCTGAAAGGCACAATCGACTGGCCAGAGGGCCTTGGCGGCGTCACGGAATTCGACTTTGCCCCGGCAGCGGCCGGCTCTGCCCGGGTGGAAGTTGCCTGCCGGGCGATCCGGCGCGGCGTCTGGAATGTCGATCATCTCTGGCTGATCTGGCGCTCCCGGCTCAAACTGCTGGAATTCGTGCCGAAATTGGCCGTCGGGGCAAAAATCCGCGTTGTCCCGAACATCCGGATGGTGCAATCCGGGCAGATCACCACCACGGTGCTGTCGACGCTTTACGGCGTGAAGGAAAACCGTGCCGTCGGCGAGGGATCGGAGTTCCAGCAGCTTCGCGATTTCGTTCAGGGCATGGACATCAAGACCATCGACTGGAAACGCTCCGCGCGGCGCCGCTCTCTTGTTGCCAAGGAGTTGCGCGCCGAGCGGAACCACCATGTCATCGTCGCGCTCGACAATGGCTATCTGATGCGCGAGGAGATTGGCGGCCTGCCGAAGATCGATCACGCCGTCACCGCCGCGCTTGCAACCGCCTGGGCGGCAGCCATCGGCGGCGATCTGGTCGGCTATTATTCCTACGACGTCAAACCGCGCACCTTCTCGGCTCCCACCGCTGGCCGCGCGGCATTTGCGCGGCTGCGCAGCTGGACGGCGGAGCTTTCCTATGTCAACCGCGAAACCAACCACACCCTGGCCCTGACCGAACTGAACGCCCGCACGCCCAAGCGCAGCCTTCTGATCATCTTCACCGATTTCGTGGACACGACTTCGGCTGAATTGCTGGTGGAAAACATCGGCATTCTGGCCAAGCGGCACCTGCTGATTTTCGTTGCCATCCGCGATCCGGACCTGGAACAGCTGGTGGAAACGGCGCCGGGCGATCTCGATGGCGCAGCGACGCTTGTGGCGGCCAACCAGGCGCTCAACGAACGTCGGCTGGTGTTTGAAAAACTGTCCCGCATGGGGGTCACCATCGTTGACGCCAAACCGAATGCCGTGACCGCGCGGCTGATTTCCGCCTATCTCGAAATCAAGGCCCGGGAGCTGATCTGATGGACACACAGGATCTGATACGCTCCGCCCGGTTCCGCAAGGAACGGGAAGCCGACTGGCAGAAGCTGGAAACCCTGGTCCGCAAGGCGGAAGGCAGAGGCCTTCAGCACATGGAATTCGCAGAGACCCGGGATCTCGCCTCGCTGTACCGGCAGGCGACGACTTCACTGGCGATTGCGCGCGAAATCTCGCTCGACAAGGCTCTGCTCGGCTACCTGGAAGCGCTCACGGCGCGCGCGTACCTGTGTGTTTACGCCCCGCAGGAACGGCTCGGCGGATTGCTGGGCCGCTTTTTGAGGGAAGGCGCACCAAGGGCCATCCGCCGGTCCTGGTTCTATATCCTGCTCGGGTTTCTGTGCATGGGGCTCGGCGCCCTGACGGGCTACCTGCTCTATTTCGAGAACAACGACTGGTTCTACGTGATGATGCCGTCCGAACTTGCCGGCGGCAGAGGCCCGGACGCGACCACGACTTCCCTGCGTTCGATTCTCTATGACACCGATCAGGCGAGCGGGCTCGGTGCGTTTGCGACCTATCTGTTCTCCCACAACACCCGGATCGCAATCTTCGTTTTCGGGCTTGGCGTCTTTGCCTGCGCGCCCGCCATTTTGCTGACGTTCTACAACGGCCTGTCTCTTGGCGCCTTCCTTGCCCTTCACTACGACAGGGGGCTCGGCCTCGACCTTGTTGGCTGGCTGTCGATCCATGGCGTGACGGAAATCTCAGCCATCTGCATCGCCTGCGGCGGCGGCTTGCAACTGGGAACCGCGGTGCTGTTTCCCGGCAACAGATCCCGCAGCGTTGCCCTGCGCGAAGCCGGGCACGACGCTGTAAAACTGGCGATTGTCGCGGCCATCATGCTGGTGGGGGCCGCACTTCTGGAAGGCTTCGCCCGGCAACTGGTCCAGGACCGTGACGCCCGGCTGTTCATCGGCTGGGGCATCGGCGCGCTCTGGCTATCCTGGTTCCTCCTGGGCGGGCGGAGCCGGCGATGAGAGTGCGCTTCTGGAAAAGGGCCAAAACCGACAAGCCTTCCCCTTCAACGCTGGTCCCGCCGGAAGGCGTGCCGCTGACACTGCCCATTGCAGGCATTGGCGTGCGCTTTGCGTCCCAGCTCACTGATATCGTCCTGACCGTGATAGCCGCGGTCTGCCTGGTGATCCTGCTTGGCATCATGGACCTCACGTCACCACAGACGCTGATGGCCCTCGCTGCCCTGCTGTTCTTCCTGATCCGCGTTCCCTACTACGTAATGTCCGAGCTGGCCTGGAACGGCCAGACCATCGGCAAGCGCCTGATGAAGATCAAGGTGGTCTCCCATGACGGCGGACCGCTGACCGCCCGTGCGCTTGTCCTGCGCAACATGATGAAAGAGGCGGAGGTCTTTCTTCCCGGAACACTGCTCCTGACGCTGGATTCGGCCACGCCGCTCGCCTCGCTTGCGGCCTTTTCCTGGGTCACCATGGCGTTGATGATACCGCTGTTCAACCGCTACCGGCGCAGGCTGGGTGACATGATGGCGGGCACCCACGTGATCCACCTGCCCGTGCCGGTGCTCTTGAAAGATCTGGCCAGCGAAACGGTTGCGGCCGGAACAGACCGCAAGAAATTCGTCTTCCTGTCGCACCAGCTCGACCACTATGGCGCGTTCGAGCTGCAGACACTGGAAAGCCTGCTGCGCGCCCAGAATGCACCGTCCGGAGCCGATGCAGCCCGCCAGCGCAACGCCACCCTGGAAGCTATCGTGGAGAAGATCCGCAAGAAGATCGGCTATGCCGCACCGGTTCCTCCGGTGGACCGGCTGCCGTTCCTTCAGGCGTTCTACAACGCGCAGCGGGAACATCTCGAGCAACGCCAGCTTTTCGGTGACAAACGGGAAAACAAACACTACGCCCAGTCCGGCGAAGAACGTTAGCCACGCCCCCTCACGCACTTACAGTTACCCAGTGGACCAACCAGTTTGCAGAAACAAGACAATCACTCCCTGAGGACCTATTTCCTCGACCAGGTTAACCAGAACGAGGGCGCGCGCGAAGGCTTTACCCGTCAGTCACTCGGGGTTGGCGCGCTGATAGGCGGCAGTTTTTCCATCACGTTCCGGCACCGCATGCCCGTGCTCCTGATCGGCTTCGTGATAAGTCTGCTCGGAGCATTTCTGACGATCGCAGTGGTTGACATCAACGCGGCTCTCGGTCTGGAAGGGGACGGCACCAGCGATCTGGGCGGGTACGGAGATCTTGTCACGGCCTTTATCGATGTTCTCGTATTTTCTGTCATGGCGGCCTGTCTGGCGCAGCTGACCTATGATGCGAAGCTGAACCGACCCATATCGATTACCCGCTATCTGCTGCCGGCGCTCAGGGCAAGCCCGGCGATCTGTCTGCAAAACAGCCTGCTTCTCATCTTCATATTTTTGATAGCCCTGCCACCCGTCATCGTTACCTTCAGTTTTGATTCGACACTCATCTCCCTCGTGCCGCTTGTGGCTCTACCCTTTCTTGCCCTTTGGGGATGCTCGGTCTTTCTGGTTCTGGTGCCCGCAGTCGTCATTGAGCGCGCCGGGTTCGGCGGACTGCGGCGCAGCTGGTCGCTGACGAAGACCTACCGCTGGCAAATTGCCGGGGCCCTGCTGGCGGTTTGGCTGTACTCGGTCGTGGTTGCGCTTGCCGGCGCCCTGCCGGTGGAGCTTCTCGCCAGGGAAGGACGTTACGCCTTTGCCCCGCAGGCGGGGCTTTTCGCCGGACAAGGACGTTTCGCCTGGGCCCTGCCCGTCTATGCAGCAACCAACGCGCTGGCAAACGGGCCACTCGCAATTCTGGCCTCACTGGTCTACGTACGGCTGCGCGAAATCAAGGAAGGCACCAGTGTCGACCAGGTTGCCGACGTTTTCGACTGAGTGCCAGGAGCCTTTTTTGCCCTCCAGACCCGTTTGAGGGCTGTTGCAGAAGAATTTATCGTGGATAACCGCAATTTGGCGTGCCCTTGTCGGATGGCTGACAAGATGTTCGCACAATCAGAGTTTCACGGTTTTCGGACGGTCCATGGCCTCTGGCGGATAGTATTCGTCCCGCTTGGCGTGCATTTCCTGTTGGCATATGAGCTGAATTTGGATAACCGCTTTTTGAAAAACGATTGAAAGATTACGGAGCAATTGAATGAGCGACACAACTCTAGGTCAACCCAAAGCTTCCCTCGGTGTAGGCACCCTGGTCGGCGAAACTTTTTCTATCCTCTTCAAGCATTTCATCCAGGTTGTCATCGTCGGTTTCGTACCGAGCCTTTTCGGCTTTCTGATTTCCGGCCTTCTGGTCGGCTTCGGTGAAGCGCTTGGCATACGGCAGCAGGATTTCTCCGGCGGCGGCAGCATTGTTGCCAACGTTCTTTCGGTCCTGGTCAGCATGGTGGTCTATTCCATCACCACCGCCCTTCTGGTCCAGCTTGCCTATGACGCCAAGCTTTCGCGCCCGGTGCGTCTCGGCCGCTATTTCGGCCCGGCGCTGAGCACAGTTGTGCCGCTGGCCATCCTCACGATCGTTGTCACGATCCTGGTCGGTATCGGCATGGCCTTCCTGGTCATTCCGGGTCTTTGGGTCTATGCAGTGTTCGCCGTCATGGCACCGGCTGTCGTGATCGAACGCGCAGGTTTCGGCGGCCTCAGCCGCAGCAAGTATCTCACCAAGGAATACCGCTGGCCGATCGCAGGCGCGCTGGTGCTGGCCATCATCTGCGCCAGCATCCTCAACCTCGTCGCGCTGTTCGTCGTCGGCCTCATCGCCGCGGCCGGCTCCATCGGCATGGTCATCGGCGTCGTCCTGTTTGCCGCCATCTCCACTGTCGGCGCAGGCTTCCTGAGTATCCTTGTCGCACTGATCTATGCGCGCCTGCGGGAAATCAAGGAAGGCGTCAGCGTCGACCAGATCGCGGCCGTCTTCGACTGATCGCTCAGGAACGCTGGCTATCAGCCTTGCGTCTCCAAATTTGTCCGCCCGACGGGTCAGGACATCGAAACACCCGGGGCCTGCCCCGGGTGTTTTGTCTTTGAGCAAGGACAAGGCGGGGAATTTTCCTTGCATCATAACAGGGCAGCCAACTAACAAGGTTCAACCCAATCTGCCGTCGGAGCATTCCCCTGAAACTGATTGCCGAAAACCTGACCATTGACCGCGGCGGACGCCGGGTGTTTCAGGACCTGTCGTTCGCGCTTCCCTCCGGCACCGCGCTGGTCGTGACGGGGGCGAACGGTATCGGCAAGTCTTCCCTGCTGCGCACGCTGGCGGGTCTTGTTGTCCTTGCCGGCGGAACCTTGCGGCTGGAAGACGGCGAGGATGACCGGCTGCCAGCCGAACACGCGCACTATTTCGGCCACCAGAACGCGGTCAAGGCAGCGCTTTCCGTGCTGGAAAACCTCTCGTTCTGGCAGGGCTTTACTTCACCTGTCACGACATCAGCCTACCAGGCGACCGCGCTGTCTCCAGAAGCCGCGCTCGATCTGCTCGGCATTGGCCACACGATTGACCTGCCGGCAGGATTTCTGTCCGCCGGCCAGACCAGGCGCCTGGCCCTTGCCCGGCTTCTGGTGACCCCGCGCCCGATCTGGCTGATGGATGAACCGACATCAGCCCTCGACAAGGCATCGGAAGGCCAGCTTCTGGACCTGATGAACGGACATCTGGCTGCCGGTGGCCTGATCGTGACCGCAACCCACACCGAACTGGCCCTTGCCAAAACCAGCATCCTGCATCTGCGCACCACCGATCCCGTTTTCCCGGAAGAGGAGGATCTGCCCGCATGAGTTCCTGGGCTGCAGTTCTGTTTCGGCGGGATCTTCGGTTGTCGGTGCGCGTCGGCGGCAGCGCGCTGGTCGGCGTATTGTTCTTCCTGGCCGTTGTCACCGTCATACCCTTCGGCGTCGGACCGGACCTGAACCTGCTGTCGCGCATCGGTCCCGCCATCTTGTGGATCGGCGCGCTTCTGGCGACCCTGCTTGGCCTGGACCGGCTGTTTCAGGCCGACCGGGAGGACGGCACGCTGGACCTGATGCTGATGGCCGGGCGTCCGCTGGAACTTCTGGTGCTGATCAAATGCCTGGCCCATTGGGTCGCAACCGGTCTGCCGCTGGTGATTGCCGCCCCCTTGCTCGGCATCTTTCTCAATCTCGACCCTGTCGCCACGGGCTCCGTCACGCTGACCCTGCTGGTCGGCACGCCTGCGCTGACGCTGATCGGCGCCATCGGCGCGGCTCTCACCGTCTCCCTGCGCCGCGGCGGCCTGCTACTGGCCGTTTTGGTGATACCGCTGGCCATTCCCGTGCTGATCTTTGGCGTCAGCGCTGCGGACGCCGCCATTCACGACCCCGTGCCGTTCCTGACGCCGTTCCTCATCCTGTGTTCGCTGTCCTTGATCGCAGCGGTGATAGGCCCGCTTGCCGCCGCCGCCGCGCTCAGGTTTGCTGGCGATTGACGCCGCCTAGTTACGTCCACTCAGGGCAAGACGGCAGGCAAGACCTGCAAAGACGGTCGCCAGCAGATATTGGGGCAACTTCGGGAAACGCGTGAGACCGGCAAGACGGCTGCGGATGTGTCCGCCAAGCAGAACGACTGAACCGTTCACCAGAAATCCGATGCCGTTGATGACGGACGCCAGAACAAGCATCTGAGCGGTCAGCGACCCGCCGTCGACGGAAATGAACTGCGGAAACAGAGCCAGCACGAACAGCGCCATCTTCGGATTGAGAAGATTGGTTGCCAGACCTTCCAGGAAAATGCGCCGGCCGCTGAGACGCTTCAGACCACTCACCGGCGCCAGGGCCACTCCTTCCGAGCGGAGGGCCTTCCAGGCGAGGTAAAGCAGATAGGCGCATCCCGCCCAGCGAATCGCCTCATAGGCAGCCGGCACCGTCGTCAGAAGCTGCGACAGGCCCATGGCCGCCGCAAGCGCATGACAATAGGTGCCCAGCGCGATACCCGCATAGGTGAGGAAGCCCGCGGCTTTTCCCTGGCTGATGCTGCGCGAGGCAATGAGCAGCATGTCGGGACCCGGCGTGGCGGTCAGAACCAGCGAAGCGGCGGCAAATACAAATAGGGTGGAAACATCCGGCATGATCAGATCCTTGAAGTGGAAGCCGGAACACCCCTTTACCAGCATTGGCCGCAAACACAACTCGCAATTTAATCCGCCCGATCACCCATTTGCGTACATGCTTGATACTGCGCAAAGCGCACTGCGGCATACTCATCCATTGAAGCGGGCAACGCTCTCGATTAGAACGGTTCCATGGCAATTTGGGATTATGCAAATCCGACGCGATTTTTGAAGCTGGTGCAGGTGGTTCTGCCCTGGCTCATCGGCCTGTGCGTCATCACGTTCGCCGCAGGGCTCTACATGAGTTTCTTCGTTGCGCCGGAGGACTATCAGCAGGGCGACACCGTACGGATCATGTATATCCATGTGCCGGCCGCCTGGCTCAGCATGATGTGCTATTCCATCATGGCACTGTCTTCTCTCGGAACGCTCGTCTGGAAGCACCCGCTGGCCGATGTTTCGGCGAAGAGCGCGGCACCCATCGGCGCGGCCTTCACCTTCATGGCGCTGGTGACGGGATCGCTCTGGGGCAAGCCCATGTGGGGCACTTACTGGGTGTGGGATGCGCGGCTGACCTCGGTTCTGGTTCTCTTCATCATGTATCTGGGTCTGATGACGCTTTGGCGCACGATGGAAGACCCCATCAAGGCCGGCAAGGCGGCGGCTGTGCTGACGCTCGTCGGCGCGCTGAACCTGCCGATCATCAAGTTTTCGGTCGACTGGTGGAACACGCTGCATCAGCCGGCCAGCGTCATACGCATGGACGGCCCGACCATTCACCCCGACATCCTCTGGCCCCTGCTGGTCATGGCGCTCGGCTTTACGCTGCTGTTCTTCGTGCTGCACCTGATGGCAATGCGCAACGAGATCCTGCGCCGCCGCGTGCGTGCCTTGCGCCTGCGTGCCGCCAGCGCCGCCCAGCCGGGCACGGCGGCTGCAACGGCACAGCCTGCGGAGTAACTCTCATGGATCTAGGCCCACACGCTGGCTTCATCTGGGCCTCCTACGGCCTTTGTCTCCTGACCGTCCTCGGCCTGATTGCCTGGGTCCGGATCGACAAGGCGCAGCAGGAAAAAGCCCTCAAGGACCTGGCTGCCCGGGGCATCGCGCGTGCCCGGTCGGCTGGCGAAGGAAAAGCAGACTCATGACGTCCAACGATACCAGTGCCGGACAAGCCGAGCCCCAGGCACCGAAACGCGGGTTCCCGGTTCTGGTGCTTCTGCCGCTGGTGGTGTTTGCCGGCCTTGCCGCCCTGTTCCTGTTTCAGTTGACCCTTGGCGGCGACCCTCAGAAAATTCCCTCCGCGCTGATCAACAAGCCGGCGCCGGAATTCGACCTGCCACCGGTCGAAGGTCTGACCAGGGGTGATACCGCCGTTGCCGGTTTTTCCCGGCAGGATCTCAACGGCAAGATTTCCGTCGTCAACGTGTTCGCCTCCTGGTGCGTTCCCTGCCGCCAGGAACACCCGCTTCTGGAAGATCTTGCCAAGGTCGAGGGCATTCAGCTTCTCGGCATCAACTACAAGGACAAGCCGGAAAACGCGCGCCGGTTTCTGGGCAGCCTCGGAAACCCCTATCAGCGCGTTGGTGCAGATACCGGCGGTCGCACGGCCATCGAGTGGGGTGTCTACGGCGTTCCGGAAACCTTCGTCATCGATGCGGACGGCATGATCCGGTACAAGTTCATCGGCCCGCTGAGCCTTGAAACCTATCAGGAGGTCTTCCTGCCCGAACTGCGGAAGATCATGGCCGGCGACAAGTCCTGAGCCTGCGAATGTCGGAAACCTCGCTAGACTGGTCTTGATACCACCTGTCTCGGTGAGTGCCCGGTTTCTTCAGCCCTGCCGCATTTACAAATGCCTCCGCGACCGCTCTAACATCCGGAACATTTTTTAAACGCCGTTTGCGAAGAGGCCTGTCTTGAAAGTTCTTGTGATTGGCGGCTGCGGGTTCATCGGCTCTCACGTGGTGGACAAGTGCGTGCAAGAAGGCCTTTCGGTGCGGGTGATGGACACCCGGCCGGAACTCTACCGACCACCGCTCCCGGACGTCGACTACGTGTTTCAGGACCTGTCCGATCATCACCGGCTTGCGGACGCCTTGTCAGGTGTGGACGCCGTGGTGCATCTGGCAAGCACGACTGTTCCCTCGACATCGAACCTTGATCCGGCGGCGGATATCTCCGGCAACCTTATTCCAACGGTGCGTCTTCTGGAGGCCATGCGGGCAAGCGGCACGCGAAAACTGGTCTTCTTCTCCTCCGGTGGCACGGTCTACGGCATTCCGTCCCAGGATCCAGTGCCGGAAGACCACCCGCTGAACCCGATTTCCTCCTATGGCATCGTCAAGGCAGCGATTGAACAGTACCTGCGCATGGAACAGCAGCTCCACGGGCTGGAGTTCGTCGCGCTGAGGCCGGCGAACATCTATGGACCACGCCAGGCGCAGGTCGGCCTGCTTGGCGTGATCGGAACCTACCTGCGGAAGGTGGCGGAAGACGAGCCCATTGAAATCTGGGGCGACGGCAGCGTCGTGCGCGATTTCGTTCACGTCGAGGATGTAGCCAGCCTGTGCCATCGGGCACTGAGCTCCAACACCACCGGCAGCTTCAACGCCGGAAGTGGCGAGGGCACGTCCATTTCACAGATCGTCGAGATCATCGGTCAGACCACAGGCCATCCCCTGCAACCGGTCTACAAGCCGGGCCGGAACTTCGATGTGCCAAGGGTGGTGCTTGATATTGCCAGGGCACGGACGGCTTTCGGCTGGCAGCCCGTTGTATCGCTTCAGCGCGGCATCCGGGAAACCTGGGATTGGGTGAGACAGCACCGCGCCTTGATGGACCAGCAAGTTTGACTGGCCGGGACAGACCTTTTCACAACATTAAGCCATCATAAATCGACACCGATTTAGATAAAGCAGGGCTTCGGGTCCTTATTGCCCCAGGGGAAAAGGGAAATTCTGATGAACGGAACCGGCAGCGCGGCAAAAGTTCGGCTGGAACAACTTACCGGACTGCGCTTTTTCGCTGCCTTGCTGGTGTTCGGAGTGCATTTCCGCTGGGACACGAGCGGCGACTTCGTCAAGACCATTGCGGAACAGGGCTACGTCGGCGTCTCGTTCTTCTTCATGCTGTCCGGCTTCGTGCTGACGCAGTCCTACAAAACGAGAATCCTGACCGGCGCGATTTCTTTCCGCAGATACTTCCTGCTCCGGATCGCCCGCCTGACACCCTTGCATTTCCTCACCGGCCTGCCGTTTCTCTACTTCTCGATCATGCAGGTTCAGGCGATCTATTCCGAAGAATTCAGCGTTATCAAGACGGTCCTCAACCTGACCTATCTGCAAAGCTGGATTCCCGTCTCGTCGATCTATTTTTCCCTCAACGCACCGTCCTGGTCGCTGTCGGACGAGATGTTCTTCTATCTGTGTTTCTTTGCCCTGGTCGCGCTCTCACCGCGCAAGCTGCTTGCGGCAACGCTGGGGCTTGGCCTTGTGGTGATTGTCTCCGCCCTTCTTGTTCAGGTTTTCCTGGGCGACGTGATCTTCTTCGGCAAATATCCGTTCTCCCATTGGCTGTTCTACATCTTTCCCGGCTTCCGCATTCTCGAGTTTCTGGTCGGCATGGTGCTGCACGAAGTCTGGCGCCGCGGCTTCCGGCTGCCCGGCGTGGTTCAGCCGGTCAGCTATCTTCTGTTGTTCCTGACCATGTGGCTGGCACCGGATGTACCGGACCCGTTCCGCTATTCCCTGTTCTACCTGCCGGTGATCACGCTGTTCTTCTACGCCCATCTGACGGAAGGCAGCGTGCTCACACGGGCATTTGCCTCTCGCCCACTCGTGCTCTTGGGCAATGCGTCTTTCGCCTTTTACCTGGTCCACCAGCCGTCACTTCACCTGATGAACCTCTTCCTGAGGCCAGCCATCCCGGCAGATGTCATTTTCTTTCCGGTTTCGCTGTGCATTACCGCTGCGTTTTCGATCTTCCTCTACCGGATTTACGAGATGCCGGCAGAGCGTGCCTTGAAGGCCTGGGTCAACGGCAAGAGACCCGCTTCAGCACCGAACAAGACGGTGCCCTGATCCTTCAAGAATCTGATCCCCAAGAGGCAAACCGTTTAACAGTATCTCAATGCTGACGGCGGATTATTGCGACCAACTAACGCCTATCAGATCGCCAGCCGCCACAGGCCAGATTGGCACCAACCACGAGTAATCCGTTGCTTTCCGAATTAGCCCTTTCCGCCCTGACAGACGTGATCCTGGCGTGCGAGCTTTTTTTCCTCGCTGGCCTCAGCTTTCGCCCAGGTGTTCAGCCGTTGTCTCCCGCCTGGATCTGGGCTCTGACACTGGCCCTGATCGGACTGGCCTCAATGCTGGGTGCGATTGATCATGGCTTCTTCGAAGCCATCGGCCACGAAGGGCACCGCCCGTTCGTGATCGCCACCCGGATCGTCATTGTCCTGGGCAGTCTCAGCATGATTGTCGCGGCCAGCTTTCAGTACCTCTCCGCCCCACTGCGTCTGGGATTTGTGGTCGCAGGCGCCTTGGGCGCACTCTGGCCGGTCTTCATGATCCTGACCTCCGACGATTTTCTGTCCGTAATCCTCTATTACTCTGCAGGTCTTGTTTTCCTGCTTGTGCTCAGCCTCATTCATTTCAGCCAGAACAGCGGCACGCTGGCGATGATCGCCGGCATTCTGCTGACACTGGGCGTGTCTGCGATGATCCCGATGCAAAGCCCGGGCTTCTGGGGCCTTGGCCTTTATGGCAGCTACCATGTTCTGCTGATGCCAATCGTCGTGCTTTTGTATTTCGGCGGCCGCTGGTTCAGGACCACAAGGTAGGGCAACCGCATGCAGAGCGCTTCCACACCATTTGAAGAAGAGGTCCAGGAAACGGACGATCTTCAGGCGATCTTCGAGAAGATGACGGAGTTCATGCCGCGACGGGTCGCCGAAGCGGTTCAGGCGGCCTCACGCAAGGTGCCGGTCGCGGCTCATCAGGACGTTATCGTCGAGGGGGAGACCAGCGACGCGCTCTACATCGTTCTGGATGGCACCTTCGGCATTTACCGCAAGGGCGACGGTACGGCCTCGGACCACCGTGTTGCGGAAATCGGGCCCGGGCAGCCCTTTGGCGAAATGGCTCTTCTGGACGGCGAACCACGTTCTGCGACGGTGCGCTCGGAAACAGGCGGTGCCGTGCTTGAAATCGAGCCGGATCGGATCCTCGAGCTTTCTGACGGGGAAGCCAGACTTGCCGAGTTCAAGGGCGCTCTGGCCTCCTTCGTCACCCGGCGCATGCGCGCTTCCACGCAAGAGCACGTGGCCGCGCTGCAGCGCGAACTGGATCTTCGAAACGAACAGCAGCAATTCGGCAAGTTCTTCGTCTACTCGCTGATCATGATGTGTATCGGCACGTTGGTGAACAACGTACTTGCGCGGACCATCGTCCATGTGGATGTCTACACCGAGGTCTTCGCTTGGCAGTATCTCGCCGTCCTGCTGGTACCCAGCCTGTTCGTCATCCGGCACATGGGCATTTCGGTCGCGTCACTCGGGATAACCACCGTCGGCTTGAAGAAATCCCTCATTGAGGGGGCGATCTTTTCCGCCGGGCTGTGCATCTTCGCCTGGGGTCTGGCGGCCGTACTCAAGTCCTTCGACGCGCTTCCCGGCAAACCGCTGCCGTTCAACCTCCTGGGAACCCTGAGCTACTTCCTTCACAGTGCGCTGCAGGAGATCATCGCAAGAGGCTTCTTGCAGTCTTCCTTCCAGCGGTTTCTGGGTGACAAGGGCAAATGGCGCTCGGTTCTGCTCGCGTCGATCCTGTTCGGAATGTTTCACCTGCATTTCGGCATTCCGGCCGTCCTGATGACCATTGGCACAGGCTTCATTTTCGGCTGGATCTACATCCGGCATCAGAACATCGCCAGCGTGATACTCATTCATTACATGATGGGTGTCGCGGCGTTCAATACTGGCTTGATCTGAGATGCGAGCCTAAGCTAGTGCTGCTGGCTTGACCCTATCGCACGAGGTTGGATATCCATGATTGCCCGTGATTATTTCATACCTCGACCCGCCATCTATTTCCGCGATTTCGGTATTTACCTGGCACTCTTCGCCATCGGGTTCTTTTGGGGTGTGAACGCGTCCTGGCCCATGGTCATCCTGCCCTGGCTGCTGGCGACCTTCGGCCTCCACCGGGCGGGCCTTTTCTGCCACGAGATCGTTCATATCAAGGACGAAAAGCTGCGCAGCTTCCGGACCTTCTACACCTGGACGGTGGCGCTGATCGTCATGGTTCCGCCGCTGCGGTTTCAACTGCCGCATCTGGCCCATCATCGGCTCGGCATATTCGGTACACCGGAAGATCCGCAATACCCGCTGGTGCGCGGCAATCCGTTTGCCATGACCATGGTTCTGCTGGTCATTCCCTTTGTGGTGCCCTTCACCAATCTTCTGATGACGATAACCGCCGCCTTCGGCGCGTTCCGACTGGAAGCGGCGCTCGACCGCTGGGCAACAGAGAAGCTCGGCTTTTCGCTCAGCTCGTCGCTGACCCCGGAACAGCAGGCTGAAGTGAGCCGGCACGCCCGGGTCACGCTCACGCTCTTTGTTGCCGCAATCATCTTCTTCCCCGGCGCGCTGCCTTTCTATTATGCAGTGCTGGTTCTGGGATGGGCGCTTCTGACCGCGCGCATTCCGCTGGAACACGAGCTGGAACGCCTGGCCGAAACCTCCGGCCGGGAAGACCAGATGATCGACAGTTTCACGATCGAGTCGCCTCTGGCTCTGATCGTGCAGCCCGTGGGCTTTCGCTATCATACGGCACATCACATGTACCCCGGTGTGCCCTATCACAATCTGCCCGCGCTCCACGACGAGCTGAAGCGGACCATGCCGGAGTACAGGGACAGCATCATTTCGATTTGGACTGCGATCAGCGGGCCCAAGCGCCGTCCTGCCGATTCTCTTCGTTGATTCAGAAAGCCCACCGATGAAAGACGTTATCCGCCAGCTTGCAGAAGCCATGTCTGCGGCTTCTCCTGACGCACAGTTCCAGGTTCGCTATTGGGACGGAACCGGCTTCTCCATCGGGACAGAGCCGGAGTTCATCCTGATTTTCAAGAACGAACGGGCGCTTTCCAGGGTGCTTTCGGATGCCTTCATGGGCTTTGGCGAGAGCTACATGCTGGGCGACATCGAAGTGGAAGGCGACATCAAGAAGCTCTTCTACCTGGGCTTTGCCATCGACTTCGCGGAACGGCCCATGTCGCTGATGCTGCGGCTCAAGCTGGCGTTTCATTTCCTGCGCGCACGTAACACCATCGCCCGCTCGCGCGAGAACATTTCCTTCAGCTACGACATCGGCAACGAGTTTTACGAGATCCTGCTCGGAAAGGGCATGATCTACACCTGCGCCTATTTCACCTCGCCGGACAACACGCTGGACGAAGCCCAGAACAACAAGCTGGAACTGGTTTGCCGCAAGCTGTGCCTGAAGCCCGGCGAACATGTTGCCGATCTCGGTTGCGGCTGGGGTGGGTTCCTGATGTATGCCGCCGAAAACTACGGCATCACCGGTGTCGGCTTCACCATTTCGGCGGAACAGCGCGACTATGCAATTCAGAAGATTGCCGAGCGCGGCCTGTCCGACAAGATCGAGATCCGCCTGAAGGACGCCCGCGAGGCGGATGGTCTTTACGACAAGGTTGCCTCGATCGGCATGGTCGAGCACATGGGCAATGCCCAGATCGCACCGGTCTTCGAACGGATCGCCCACATCCTCAAGCCGCAGGGCCTTGCCTTCGTGCACACGATCGGCAACGAGATCCCCCGGCCAATCGACCCATGGATCGACAAATACATCTTCCCCGGAACGCAGGCCTCCCCGCTGACAACCATGGTCGAGGCCGCCGGCAACAATGATCTCTACATGATCGACCTTGAGAATATCCGGCTGCATTATCCGCCGACGGTCAAATACTGGCTCGCCAATTTCGACGCCAACATCGACCGTATCCGCGAGATGTATGACGACACCTTCGTCAGAAGCTTCCGGCTGTACCTGGAAGTGGCAAGCTCCTCCTTCAGCTGGGGCGACAACCGGCTGTACCATCTGCTGATGACAAAGGGGCTGAACAACGATGTCCCGATGACACGCGAGCATCTGGTTCTGCCCAAGTCCGGCACCAGCCCGGTCGGTACATCTTCAGAAGGTGGTGCATGACGGATCCCGTCCATGTGGCAGTGATCTATACGGACGCAGGCGGTGGCCACAGGGCCAGCGCCTTTGCGCTGAAAGCGTGCCTCGAAGGATCCGGCAGATACAGGGTCAGCCTGATAAACCCCTACACCTCGCTGATCCCGCATCTCGACCTCTTCAACCGCTTGGGCTCACGCACAGGCGAGAATATCTATAACGAAGTCATCTTGCGTCAGGGGCGCACGGGCCTCACCTGCTGGCTTTTCTATGCGGCCCTGCGCCTGAACTATGTGTTCTGCGAACCGCCTGCCATCAAGATCCTGGCGCGGCACTTTGAAGAGATCCGCCCGGATGTCGTGCTGTCAGTCATGCCGCTCGGCAACCGGGTAATGCTGGAAGCCCTGAAACGCTACCGCGCCACCATTGACGAAGGTCTTCTGCCCGAAGGCGCTGTCATGATCACGGACTGGGCGGAGCTGGCGAAGGGCGTCTGGTTTCCCAACCGCGCAGACTATCATGCAATTTGCGGCACGCAGGATGCCGTGCGCAATGCAGAAAAACTGCCGAAGCTTGCCGGCAAGGTCCATGCGATGGGCGGCTTGCTGGTCCGGCCGGAATTCACCGACCCGGCCCAGCGCGCCGGCAAGCAAGCGCTGAACCTCGATCCTGCCAGACCCGTTGTGACCGTCCTTTATGGTGCCCAGGGCAGCATGCGGATGATCGAGCTGGCGCAGGCAATGCGCGACGTTCCGCATAGCGCGCAAGTGGTGTTTCTGTGTGGCCGGAACGAAGCGCTTGCCGATGAACTGCGCTCCATGGACCTGCCGTATCCGGTTCAGGTTCTCGGATTTACCGACAAGGTTGCGCAATTTCTTTCCGCCAGCGATCTCTTCATCGGCAAACCCGGTCCGGGCAGCACAAGCGAGGCCATGGCGCTTGGCTTGTCCATGCTGCTCGACAAAAGCCTGGCGCTGCCGCAGGAAGCGGCCGTCCTGCGCCATGTGATAAAGACAGGCGCCGGGCAGGCCTTTTCGACATCTGCCGATTTTAGCGAGCACTTCAGGAAAGCCATCTCCGCCATCGAGACCGGCCAATCACGGCAGCCGATTGCCGCCAACACCTCGCCCACCGACATCCTGCAGATCATGGACCGCATCGCCGCTTCCCGCGTCCCGGTCGCAGACACTTTGCGGCCGTCCGATGACGTGCCGCACACCCGGCACGTGTCCAGAGCCTGATCGATGCCTGCCGACGATCAGGGCCCCGCGATGAGAGGCAAGAGCTCGCAAGGGCAGGGCCATAAGATCCGGGTCGTCTACAACCCTCGCACCGGGCACAAGCGCAAGAACCGCTTCCGGACTGTCTTGTCTCTGCTTGAAGCAGGCGGACACACCTGCGAGATCCTGACCACGAGAGGAGCAGGCGATGCCGCTCGTTTCGTGCGGGAAACAACTTCAGATGATGCCGATATTCTGGCAATTGCCGGCGGAGACGGCACGATCAATGACGCGATCCAGGGCGCCGGCCCTCAGACACCGCCGCTCGGCCTCATTCCGCTCGGAACAGCAAATGTGCTGGCCCACGAACTTGGCATCGGCACGGAGCCACGCCGGATTGCAAGTTGCCTCACGGAAGCGCAGGTCCTCAAGGTCCAGCCCGGTCTGATCAACGGTCACCGTTTCATGATGATGACCGGCATCGGGCTCGACGCCCAGGTGGTGGCGGACCTGAACCGTGCGACAAAGACCCGGTTTGGCAAGGCTGCCTATCTGATCGAGGTATTCCGCACCCTACGGCACTGGCCCTGTCCGCCGCTGGATATCCGATTGGACGGAGAAACCCGGAAGGCTGCCACGCTGATCATTAGCCGCGGCAAACGGTATGGCGGCACATTTGTTCTTGCGCCGCACTGCGACCTCGCAACCCCGTCGTTATGCGCAACACTTTTTCCTGCCGGTGGCTCCCTGTCGGTCTTCGGACGGTTCTTGCTGATACCGGCAGGTCTTCTCCTGCTGCTTGGGCTCGCAGTTCAGCGCCCTGTTCGGACAGTCGAACTCCTGGGTCCGGTGGGCGACCCGATACAGGCCGACGGCGACATCGTTGCTCATGTTCCCGCGCAGATTTCGATCTGTGACCAGACGATCAGGCTTTGTGTTCCAAAGCCACTACGCTGAAACGACGCCTGACGCTCAGCCCCGGCCTCCCAGCCCGGCAAGACAGGCCAGCCGGCGACAGGCACTCATCCAGTCGAAATCCTCACGCGCGGCAACCGGCGACTCCGGCAGTGTCTTCAAGGCGTGTTCCAGCGCCTCGATGGCGCCCTCCAGTTCGGTGTAGAAATGCGCGTTGGGATAAGCCTTGTAGGGAAGGTTGCCCGGACAATCGGGCAAAATGACATGCCGTCCGGCGACAAGTGCATCGGCGGTGGCCGTGCAGAGGATTTCACTGCGGGACGGGTTCACCATGATGCGGTAGCGTCCGATATCGGACCAGAACCGGCGGTTAGGCCCGAGGAACCGCAAATCCGCGCCCTCCTTCCGTGCAAAGGCGCGAAACGCTGCTTCATCCCGGCCTCCGCCGATGACATCGATGGACTTGCCGGCACGCGCGGCGATACGGGCCAGGTCGTCCAGTCCCTTTTCCCAGAGGAGCGCCCCCAGAAAATAGATGCCTTCCGTCTCGTCCGTCACGAGTGGCACCTGCGCATAGCCGGGCATGACGCCGGTCACCCGTTCCACCGGCATGGTGACGCCCGGCAGGGTCAGCGCCGGAGACAGGCTGAGAGGCAGATCGATGCGCAGCCGCAGGGCGCGTCCGTGAAGATAGGACACCAGCCGTGCCAGACTGCTGGCAAACGGCAACCCGGACATGCGGATGTAGGTTTCGTAATCGGTCATGCAGAGACCGATAGTCTTGTCCGCGCGAATGCCCTTACGCCCCGTCGTTACCGGATACCAGCACAGGTGCTCCGGTTCGCTGGCGACCAGGCACCGGGCCGGTGGCGCGGCGCGGTAGACGTCCTCCATTGGAACGATCGACCCCATGCCTGCAACGTACCGCGCGCGGTACGGCCGGCAGTCCGGCAGCTTGTAGGGCCCGAAAGACTCAAGCTCGGCCTGAAGCCAGGCAAGCTGTTCCTCAAAATCGGCAAAGCGCGCCTCGCCCCAAAGGCGCCGCTGCGAGTTTGCGTCGAGCCAGGGAAGAACATAGACGACACGATAGCCAAGGGCTGTCAGACCGCAGGCATGCCACAGCGAGATAAAGGAGGGGCCGGTCATCCAGGGAAGTGCGGCGCTTGTCAGAACCGCAAAGTCACAGACCTCATGACCTTTGTTTTGTTCACCAGGCAGGGGCACTTGTCTCCAGTGTCAACGGGCAGGACTACGGACCGAACCCGGCCGCGACCTGGCAGACTAAGCGATAAATGCCAAGCATGACACGCGATAACAGCTT
Organism: Stappia sp. BW2; assembly: GCF_008107695.1. Lineage (GTDB taxonomy): Bacteria > Pseudomonadota > Alphaproteobacteria > Rhizobiales > Stappiaceae > Roseibium. The sequence goes on from NZ_VIRG01000058.1 coordinate 258,483, forward strand.
GGTGCAGGCCATCAAAACACATGTTTCTCGGTCCCGGACAATCCACCTTGGCCTGATCAGACAGCCAGCCCGGCCGAAATGCCGATATCCGCGCCGGATGCTATTTTCTGAAGGTCAGCCCCCGCCAAATGGTGAAGCCCTGTCACAAACGCGCGAATTGCGACGTCTATTGGCAAAGTCACCGGCTCGTGACTTTCGGTTGAGTGCACGATTGCATATTTTGGAAGCACTCGAACAAGGATATGAACCAAATGGTGGGATCGTTCTCCCGGAAGGTCGGCAAGGCCCTCCGAACAGCGTTTTTTGTAACCGGCGGAATAGTTGCCCTGTCCGCTCCGATGAACAGCGCTCTGGCACAGCCCGAAAAGGTCATTGAACTGTTTACCAGTCAGGGTTGCTCCTCCTGCCCTCCGGCAGACCGGCTGGCGGAAAAGCTCGTGGACGAGGACAACGATGTCCTGACCTTGCTGCTGCCCGTCGACTACTGGGATTATCTCGGCTGGAAGGATACGCTCGCAAGCCCCGTCAACTCTCAGCGCCAACGCGCCTATGCAGCCCGGCGCGGCGACCGGTCGGTCTACACCCCTCAAATGGTGATCAACGGCGAAGAACATGTCGTTGGCAGCCGAGAGGGTGACGTCAGAGCTGCCTTGGCACGAACGGAGCCCTTCACCGCCACAATCGATCTGAAGATTACTGACATGGTTGTTCAGGCGACGGTGAACGGCACTCTGCCACGGGGCTACACCATGGCGACGGTCTATTTCCTGCGCATGCAGGATGAAGCGCTGGTCGATATCGGCCGTGGCGAAAATGCCGGCCGCAAGGTGCGTTACGTCAACGTGGTGCGCAACCTGCAGCCCATGGGAATGTGGTCCGGCGGCCAGGAAACCTTCCGCATGCCCAAGTCCAAGCTGATGCTCAAGGGCGATGCCCGTTGCGCGATTGTCGTGCAGCTTGAAAACCCCGATGGCCCTGGCCGGATCATTGGTGCAGCCATGATGAACAAGAGCGGCGGTCTGTGAACCGCCTCTTTTGGTGTGACCAAATATCAATTCCCTCTGAAAATCAGGGTATTTGCCTTCGAAGCCGGGTTGTAACACCGGAGAAAACTGCTACCCCTTGCCCCGTTCGGCCAGCCTTTGGACCGTGAACGCCTGAATGGCACACGGTTTGCGAAACGCTGAGACCGGTTACGTTCTCTGCTTTGCCCTCATCCGGCGAAGCGAATCGGTCCTGGGGGAACGCATGAAATTGAAGCGCAGGCTTCGGATTGCCTTTTTGAGCATCATCGTCGGTGTGGCTGTTCTCGGCCTGAAGATCGGTGCCTATCTGCTGACGGGATCCGTAGCGCTCTATTCCGATGCGCTGGAAACCATCGTCAACATTGCCTCCGCTATCGCAACGCTTGCTGCCGTCTGGTTCGCGGCCAAACCGGCCGACAACAACCACCCCTATGGCCATGACAAGGCAGAGTATTTCGCTGCGGTCCTCGTCGGCGTCATGATCGTGCTTGCCGCCCTGTCGATTTTCCGCGCGGCATGGCTCGGCCTGGTCAGTGGGGAAAGCCCGCAATATTCTCCCGCTGGCATCGGCATGAACCTGCTTGCCGCCCTGATCAACGGCGCCTGGGCACGTTACCTGATGCAATACGGCAAACACGCACGCTCACCTGCCCTGATTGCCGACGGCAAGCACCTGATGACGGATGTCGCCAGTTCCGTGGGGGTCCTCGGCGGCGTTGTGCTGGTGATGCTCACGGGCTGGAAGGTCATGGATCCCGCGCTTGCGGTTCTCGTCGGTCTGACCGTGCTGTGGTCCGGCTGGGGGCTCGTCAAGGAGTCCGTCGGCGGCCTCATGGACGAAGCGGCCTCGCAAGACGTATTGGACAAGATCCGCGTTCTGATTTCAGAACATGGCGAAGGCGCACTGGAGGCGCACGACCTGCGCACCCGCATTGCCGGCAAATCCACCTTCATCGATTTTCACCTGGTGGTGCCGGGCGAAATGTCGGTGGACAAGGCACATGAGATCTGCGACCGCATCGAACTTGCCATCGTTGATGATGTGCCCGGAGCGCGAATTACCATTCACGTCGAACCGGAACACAAGGCCAAGCACTCCGGCATTGTGGTGCTGTAGGCCAGCTTTCAAAAATAGTAGGGATAGCCGCGCATCAGTGACGGGTTGTTGTACTCGTAAACGCCGGACGTCTGATCGCCCAGCCCACCGCATACCCGCTTGCCACTGCCGATCAGGCGACTGAGATACTGCAGCAGATGCGCGCCCGCGCGCCCTTCCGCGATCGAGCAAGCATTCAGTGAAAGAACGCCACCAGGCCGGACATACTGCCCGAGCGTTCTCCAGAAATTCTCCATCCCGGAACCATTTATAACGCGCCCGACCGCGCTTGCCGCGGTAAAGCCTGAAATGCAGTCGGCATCCAGCAGGGTTACCTGACCGGGAACGCCACTGTGAAAGACCAGTTCAACCACACTGAAACCATCGGAAGGCGCATTTTGAACCAGATGGCCAAGAATTTCCTCAGTCGAGGAATAGCTGTAGCCGCCGTGCGCGCCCATATAGCCCCGTGTCAAAAATCCAAGCTCACCGTTATAAAGAAGTATCCGAGCCATAGCGCTCCCCCAGCACCAGTGTGAAAGATGATCTCCTAAAAGACGTATTTTCTGTATTACATCGAAATACTGCCAGAAGGCCTGCGTCTTGTCACCAATCGGACACTTCACAATTCACACGGCAACCAGCATAAAAGCTCCTGATTACCCGTAGACTTTCGATACGCTACGTCACTAATCAATATTTTTCTGTACTGCACCAGGACGCGAAATTTGGGCTGCAAGCGTCGGCAAACCGCCCGAAATCCCGCTTGCCCTTGCCTGTGACTATCCATAATACTCTGCACCCGGCGATCGTCGCCGTCCCATTGGCAGCGAGCCCGCATAGACGGTTGCGCACCAGGTATCTTCACCGGTGTACCCCCTTGCGAAGTTGACCCCAGTGCTCCGGCCCCGCAGCATACGAACCCCGGTTACTTCGGATCGATTTGAGGAACCAATCGCATATGCCCAACTGGCGGCGCTGGCATGCCCAGCTTGTTGATCACCTGATCCTGATTGGCGGCGCACTCCTGATGACGCTGCCTGTTTATTCGATCTTTGCCGCGACCACCCATGAGGCTGGACCGGTTCGGCCGAGGCTTGATCTGGGCGGCAACGCGCTGGAAAACTATGGAAACTTTCTGCAGGCGGGCGCAGGCTTTTCCGGTGATGTCACGGCCTTGACCATGATGTGGAATTCCTTCCTTCTGGGGGCAGGCTTTGCAACGCTGAAGGTCGTTCTGTCCCTCATGACCGCCTATGCATTGATCTATTTCCGCGTCCGCTTTGCCAGTGCCATCTTCGCCGTGCTGCTGCTGACCCTGCTGCTGCCACTGGAATCGCGGTTTTTGCCAACCTACGCCGTGACCACCGAACTCGGCCTCGTCAACACGCGTGCAGGCCTGATCCTGCCGCTGCTGGCCTCCGGTCTTGGTACGCTGTTTTTCCGTCAGTTTCTGATGACAGTGCCGGACGCGCTGCTGGAATCGGCCCGGATCGACGGTGCCGGCCCCTTGAAGTTCTTCAAGGACATTCTGGTGCCCCTGTCGCTTCCAACGGCGGCTGCCCTGTTCCTGGTAATGTTCGTCAACGGCTGGAACCAGTATCTGTGGCCAGTGATAATCACGTCCGACGAGAGCAGCTACACACTGGTGCGCGGCATGCAGTTTTTCGGCAATTCGAGCCTGCGGGGGTTGATGCTGGCAGTGCTCGCCTTCGTGCCACCAGCCTTGCTTGTCATATTGTTTCAACGTCAAGTCGTTAAAGGCCTGTTCGACGGCTCACACTGACAACGACCGGGCTTGATGCCCGGCCGCCCCTGCCTCGATTATCCCGGAACACCCGAAAGGCCCCTCCTCCATGGCATTTGAAGCGATCCTGTTCGACTGTGACGGCGTTCTGGTGGATTCGGAAATCATCTATGTCGAGGTCGAGCGCGAGCACCTGGCCCGGATAGGCCTGAAATATGAGCTTCACGACTATATGGACCGGTTCCAGGGGCTTGGCAGCACGGATTTCTGGGCAGCGCTCGACCGGGACTACCAGACACTGGGCAGGGGCCCGCTGCCTGAAACCTTCGGACCCGAGCTGGACGCGGCCACCAAGGAACGGATGGATCGGGAACTTGAGGAAATCAGCGGCATCAAGCAATTGCTGGAAGCGCATGATGGCTTGCGCGCCGTCGCCTCCTCCTCCCGTCTGCAGAGGCTGACCCACAAACTGCAGCACACCGGGCTCTTTCCCTACTTCGAACCGCATATCTATTCCGGCGAGCAGGTTGCCAACGGCAAGCCGGCGCCTGACCTGTTCCTGTTCGCAGCTGACAAACTGGGCATCGACCCGAAAGCCGCGCTTGTGGTGGAGGACAGCGTCAACGGCGTGAAGGCGGGCCTTGCCGCCGGGATGACCGTGTGGGGATTTGTCGGCGGCGGCCATTGTCATGACGGCCACAGTGAACAACTGCTGGCCGCCGGGGCGCACAAGGTGGTGGACAGCCACGACAACCTTGCCGGCCTGCTGCGCGGTGAAAGCCCCGCTGCCTGAGCCTGACTGAGGTTCGGCCCGCTTTCCCGCTTGAGTTCAGGCAGAACTCCTTATGCCCCCAAGACCCCCGCGCGCCGTTACCCGGCACGCCGCATGGCAATACACCCGGTTATGAGAACTGGAATTGCCTTTGCAAGTGCTGGCAGGGAAAGACGCGGGATAGAGCCACCGGTGTCGAGACAAACAGTCGGCTTGTTGTTCTCCGGTCACGCAATCGGATTGATGTCCGATCATTTGCATATTCTTTTGCGTGCCCAGCAAGCAAACGGCGATCTGGCAAAAAAAGAGCCCGGGGTTGCCCCCGGGCTTTCCAAGTTTGCGGTCTGAGCCAATAGACCGCCTGGGAGATATTTTCGGCCGGTCGCCTTACATGCGACCGGAGCCGATACCGAATTCCGGATAGGCTTCCACTCCGACTTCGACCTTGTCGAGACCCAGAGCTTCTTCTTCCTCGGACACCCGAATACCCATGGTGGCCTTCAGGACGAACCAGATCACGGAGCTCACGACCACGGTGAAGACACCGATGGACACGATACCGATCAGCTGGGTGAGGTAGGAAGCGTCGGAGTTGGACAGCGGCACGATCAGCGTACCCCAGATACCTGCGAGCAGGTGAACCGGGATGGCACCGACGACATCGTCGATTTTCAGCTTGTCGAGCATCGGAACCGCGAAGACCACGATTACGCCACCGACACCGCCAACGAAGACGGAGATCCATACGCTCGGCGCAAGCGGTTCAGCCGTGATGGCAACCAGACCAGCGAGAGCGCCGTTCAGAGCCATGGTCACATCGACCTTCTTGTAGAGGATCTGGGTGAGGATGACCGCGACGACGACACCAGCGGCAGCAGCCATGTTGGTGTTGGCGAAGATGCGGGAGATGTCGGAAACGTCACCGATGGTGCCCATAGCAAGCTGGGACGCACCGTTGAAGCCGAACCAGCCCAGCCACAGGATGAATGTGCCGAGAGTTGCGAGCGGCATGGAAGAACCCGGGAACGGGTGTACGGAACCGTCCGCACCGTATTTGCCTTTACGGGCACCCAGGATAACCGCACCGGCCAGAGCAGCCCAGCCACCCACGGAGTGAACGAGGGTCGAACCGGCAAAGTCGGAGAACTCGGCGCCGCCGATAGCCTTCACGGCTTCGCCGTTGAGCCAGCCGCCGCCCCATTCCCAGGAACCGGTGATCGGGTAGATGATGCCCGTCAGGATGACGGTGAAGGCCAGGAACGGCCACAGCTTGATGCGCTCGGCAAGCGTACCGGACACGATCGACGCGGTGGTCGCACAGAAGACCATCTGGAAGAACCAGTCGGACGCCGTGGAGTAACCGGTGTCGAGTGCGTCGCCGCCAACGGCGTCAAACGCATACGGGCCGAAGGAGCCCATGAAACCGCCATCAACGCCGGTGTACATCAGGTTGTAACCGGTGATCCAGAACATCAGGCCCGCAATTGCGTAAAGCGTGATGTTCTTCAGGCACTGCATCGACACGTTCTTGGAGCGAACGAGACCGGCTTCGAGCATGGCAAAGCCAGCGGCCATCCACATGACCAGGAAACCGCCGATGAGGAACAGCAGCGTATTGAAGATGTAGGCAACCTCGGGAGAAACCGCGGCCGGAGCAGCGGCTGCAGCCTCGGTATCCTGCGCGAGCACCGGCAGAACCGTGAGACTCAGCAGAGCCAGCGACGCCGCGCCCTTAGCGACAAGTTTTTTCATGATACGTTTCCTTACCTAAATCACAGAGCTTCGGCGTCGGTTTCGCCGGTGCGGATTCGCACGACCTGATCGATCGAATGGACAAAGATCTTCCCATCCCCGATTTGGCCGGTCTTGGCAGCGCCGGAAATCACTTCGACCACCTTGTCGACGGAGGCGGCATCCACAGCGACTTCAATCTTCAGCTTCGGCAGGAAGCTGACGGCATATTCGGTGCCGCGATAGATTTCGGTGTGCCCCTTCTGGCGGCCATAGCCTTTCACTTCAGTCACCGTCAGCCCCTGGATGCCGATGCTGGTCAAGGCATCGCGCACTTCGTCGAGCTTGAACGGCTTGATGATGGCCATCACTATTTTCATTGCTCGTTCCATTCCCCTTCTTAGCGCCCCTTCCCGTCGAAGAAGCTCGGCCAACCACCCCGGAAACTGCGCCTGGTTCTGTCCCCTCTGGAAGGATCTTCTCAGGTCTTCGGCTTCACCACGTGCCGTGGCCCGGGCGGTGTCGAAGCCTGATAATCAAGGACCGTGCCAACTTTGCTTTTTCAGAAGTCGATTCGCAGAATCCTGCGGTTTTGCAGCGCAAAAAACACCGGAGAGCCCTTTGTGACCAAAATGAGATGACGAGTTTTCAGGCAGCTTTTTTGCCTAATTTTTAAACAAATACCGATTCAATGATCGCAATTTAGGCATATTCAGAAAACGGTCTTCAGGCGCATAAAAATTCAGCACTCGCACTGCAACAAGATGCGCGCGACCGCCCGACAGCAGCAGACCGCATTGAACACCACGCCCGCAATCCCGCCGACACCAAGGCCGCGACATCGCCCCCCGGAGCTGCACATTTCAACAAGGAATGCAGCCAAAAGAAATGGAGTTGCAGCCAACAGGGCTTTGGACCGCTTGAGATGGCCGGGCATTGCCGCCATACATGGAGAGCCGCCTTATTCCCTGGGCGGACCTTGCCGCGATTTCAGCCCCAAAAACTCCTCGAATGTTCAGATAAATCGAGAAAGCCATGCGCCAGAGAATTATTGTTTGCCCTTTGATCGAAAATGAAGGCGCGTACCTTCTGTGCAAGATGCCAAGCGATCGGGGCGTCTTTCCGGGCCAATGGGCCCTGTCCGGTGGCGGCCTTGAACAAGGCGAAAAGATCACAGAGGGGCTGCTTCGGGAGATCTCGGAAGAACTGGGGTCCGATCTGACCATCGAAACGGTGCAGCCCTGGACCTTCAGGGACGATATCCGAACAAAAACCTATCCGGATGGCGCGACCGAAGAGATCTACATGATCTATCTCATCTTCGATTGCAAAGCCTCCAACCGCGCCGTTTCCATCAACGACGAATTCGAGGACCATGCCTGGGTTCTTCCCGCAGATCTTGAAAAATACGATCTCAATGAAGCAACGCGCGTAACACTCAAGGCCAAGGGCCTGCTCCCCTCATAGAGGAAACGGCAGCACGGCCGCCCCTTTTGCAATGACCGGACGAAAGAAGAACCCGACACAGTCGCAGCATATCCCGATGCGGCGTCACCCCTGCTAGGTCAGAAGAAACGTCACAAACCGTCGAAACGATAGGGAAGTTGTCGGGTTTCTTGCCGGAGAGCGCCCTCCCGGCACGCCGGCTAACGAAGCGCACCCGCTCACAAACGCCCACGGCCGCTTTCACGCCGACACATCTGCCCGAACCGGGACCAAACCCCGGCTGTTTCCCGCGAGATTTCAACCTGAATTAGGCCCACCCCATCAGGGCACAGCCGCCTCGCCACAAGCATGAACGCTTTCTTACTTTCAGGAGCTTCATAGTTGTCGAATTAAGTAGATAAATTGGCATTTCACGCCATAGACTCTCGACTTAAGTCTAAAATATACGTGTGATTACGTACAGTTATTAAAAGTTGCAGTCCAAAACCAAAACACGCACCGAAAGTCTTGTAAATTCTAGCTTTTGTCGGTTTCGTTGAAAATGATATTTGATTTAAGCAGGGTTTCACAAAACATATACGGCCAACTCTACCCCAGCGTAACTTTTGTTTAAGGTCACCGCGTTTAAATTTATCGCTACAGGTTTAAGGGTAGGAAACAACAAGAATGCTGGGAATTCTAGACAACGCAGGTCAGGCGACGCTGGACGCAATCGGCCAGTCCCAAGCGATTATCGAGTTCAAACCGGACGGGACAATCCTGACAGCGAATGAAAACTTCCTACGCCTCATGGGCTATACGCTTGAAGAAATCCGGAACAAGCATCACAAGATGCTTGTCGATGCAGAGTATGCAAACAGCTCTGACTATCGAGACTTCTGGAACAAGCTCGCGCAGGGTGAATACTGGTCGTCAGAATTCTTGCGGTTTTCCAAGAACGGTGACGAAGTGTGGATTCAAGGATCCTATAACCCGGTCAAGAACCGCTCGGGCAATGTAGTCAAAGTGGTCAAGGTTGCCACCGACATTACGGAGCAGAAGCGCCGGAACGCCGACTATCTTGGCCAGGTCAACGCGATCGGCCGGTCTCAGGCGGTCATTCAATTTGATCTCGATGGCAAGATCCTCGATGCCAATGACAACTTTTTGTCTGTCATGGATTACACGCTCGACGAAATAAAGGGCCAGCACCACAGCCTGTTCGTTGAGCCGGAATTCCGCAACAGCCCGGAGTACAAGCGCTTCTGGCAGGATCTCGCCAATGGTGAGTTCAAGGCTGATGAATTCAAGCGGATCGGCAAAGGCGGCAAGGAAGTTTACATCCGTGCAACCTATAACCCGATCATGGATGCGGCTGGCCGCCCTTACAAAGTGGTGAAATTCGCCACCGACGTGACTGCACAGGTGCGCGAGCGTCACAGACGCATCAACACACAACGCGAAATCGATGCCGACCTTGAGGAAATCGCGCGGGCAATTGCAGAGACGACAGAACAAGCGACCAGCTCGGCCTCCGCCTCCGAGCAGACGTCATCCAGTGTTCAGACAGTTGCCGCAGCCTCTGAAGAACTGGTGGCCTCCATTCAGGAGATCAGCCGTCAGGTTCAGGTTGCGCTTGATGTGTCCAACAAGGCCGTTGGCGAAGCCGAGCGGTCCAGCCAGATCATGTCCGGGCTTTCAGAAGATGCCAAGACCATCGGGTCCGTGATCGAACTCATCGATGGCATCGCAAACCAGACCAACCTTCTGGCGTTGAATGCCACCATTGAAGCCGCGCGCGCCGGAGAAGCCGGCAAGGGCTTTGCTGTTGTCGCTTCGGAAGTCAAAAGCCTGGCCTCGCAAACCAGCAAGGCAACCGAAGAAATCTCGACACAGGTCAATTCCGTTCAGGAAACCACAGACGATGCGGTGACCGCGATTTCGAATATCATGGATGTGATCAACAGCATCGGCGAGATAGCGGCCAGCATATCGTCGGCGGTCGAGCAACAGGCCGCCGTCACGAACGACATTTCGTCGAACATGCAGGCAGCAGCTCAAGGGGTTGAACTGATCACCAACAACATGCAGTCCATCTCTTCGGCAACGGCACAGATCGACGCTTCCACTCAGAACGTCCGACAGGCTTCCCAGTCCTTGCTGTAGGCGAACACGCGCGGAACCTTCCACGGAGAAAGGCTGCGCGACCAAACAGACGCGTTTGATACATCAGGCGGGCGGTTGTTTCGTGGTGAGGCTCAAAGCCCAGCCATGCACCGCCCGCAAGCGTCTGTACGGCTCCTTCGAACGTGATGGTCGCTGGAGCGGGAGCTGCAAGATCGATATCCGCTCCGCCGCACGGCCCTCAGGCCGAGAACCCGCCGCTTTTCAGGTAGGCGATTTCTTCGGGCGTCGATTGCCGGCCGAGAACGTCGTTGCGATGGGGAAAGCGGCCGAAGCGTCGAATGACGTCGAGGTGGATCAGGGCGTAGTGGTAGGTTTGCTGGTCTCCGAGAACCCGGCAAAGATCGACAGACCTTTCCTGGTGAGCCATGTCTTCTGAATGTTCGAACGGCAGGTAGAAGAAGCTGCGCGCTTCCTTCGGGAAAGCCCTGTCAAAACCGCGATCAAGCGCGATTTCGGCAATCTGGACCGCCTTCGGATCCGCGCGGAACGCCTTGGGGCTGTCCCGGAAGACATTGCGCGGAAGCTGATCGAGCAGAATGAGAAGAGCGAGCGCGCCATCGGCCGTCTCGGCCCAGGCATCGAGCTTGCCTTCGGCCGCATCCTCGATGGCTGGCAGAAACCTGTCCCGGCACCGCTTGTCGAACTTGTCGCTCTTGGCGAACCATTTTTCCGGACCGGCCTGCCACCAGAAATCGAGGACATCCAACGAAGTGATCGGCAGGTCTGTCATGAGGGCAACTTCCGAAAGAGGAAACGGTGAAACGGGTGCAATCCGTTCCTGCCAGCTTCCCTTGCCCGCTGTCAACGCACCGCAAGTCAAACTCTGGCGGCTGACGACCCCTTCTTGTATGAAGAGCCTAATATAGGGAACACCCCGGCCGAATTGAAACGGCCACTTTCACGGAGACTGTGTTGACGACCGGAACGACACTCGATCTGAAGGGCCTGAAATGCCCGCTGCCTGTGCTCAAGACCCGCAAGGCCCTTACCGGGCTCGCCAGCGGCGAGCAACTGACGGTGCTGACCACCGACCCGATGGCGGAAATCGACATCCCCCATTTCTGCAACGAACAGGGCCACACCCTGCTGGAGGCAGAACGTGTCGAGGGCGGTCACCGGTTCGTGCTGAGCAAAGGCAGCTAGGCGAAAGGCGCTCGGCAACCGGCCCAAAGGATCATTGCATCTTGCCGGCAATCTTGTCGATGTCCGCCGCAAGCTGAAGATCCAGTTTGCTCAGCCCGCCGACATCATGGGTCGACAGCGTGATATCGACGCTGCGGTAGACATTGAACCATTCGGGATGATGGTTCATCTTTTCCGCCACCAGCGCAACCTGCGCCATGAAGCCAAATGCTTCGCGAAAGTTTTGAAACTTGAAGGATTTCGAGATTGCTTCCCGGTCTTCGCACATGTGCCAATCCGGCAAGTCGTTCAGTCCGGCTGCCCGGTCTTCCGGCTTCAGTCGTTCAACCATATGATCCTCCTTGTTTTGCGTAACGGCCCCGCTTGAAAGCAAGCCGTGCGCTTGCTGTGCATCTAGTCCAGTTCTGTGTCAGCCCGAAGGCGGGCTCGCAGCTTCCGCCTTGCGACTGTTCAAAGGATATCTCCCTTGCCCCAAACCGTTCTCTTCGTTTGCCTTGGCAACATCTGCCGGTCACCGCTTGCGGAAGGCGTCTTCCGGACCATCGTAAGCGAAGCGGGCCTGGAAGACAGGTTCGAGATCGATTCCGCAGGAACCGGCGCCTGGCACGTCGGCAACCCGCCAGACCCGCGCTCTATCGAGATCGCAGCGCAGCACCACATCGACATCTCTTCTCAACGGGCCCGCCAGGTGAAGGCTGAAGACTTCCGCCGATTCGAGACCATTGTTGCCATGGACCGTGACAATCTCGCGGCCCTCAAGCGTATGGGCGAGACCGGCTCCGCCCGCTTGCGACTTCTGTTGAACACACCGCCGCAGGACGTTCCCGACCCCTACTACGGCGGACCGGACGGCTTTGAAAAAGTGTACCAGCTTGTGCGGACCGGAGGTGAACGGCTCCTGCGGGATCTGACAGCCGACGCGTGATGCAGCCTGGATCTTTTTTCCGAAAAGACTGAGTGACGGGGGATTGCCGGGCCCAGGTTCATAAATCCGTCTCAGACACTGATGTAAGAGTGTCTGACCTGCATGGCTTCCTTGGCACGAAAATGAAAATTCTGTGGTGGTCTCTCGCGGCTGCGTTGATCCTGGCCGGACTGGCGACGGTCTGGCTGCCGATCCCGACCGGCGTTCCGCTGCTTGCGCTCGGTATGATTGTCATCGTCGGGACGAGCCGAAGCGCTGCGCGCATTCTGCGCAGCCGCAGGCGCAAGACGCCGCCGCTCAATGCGGCTATCATCTGGGTGGAGGACCGCTCGCCCCTGCGCTTTGCCCGCATCCTGAAACGGACGAGACCACGCAAGAAATAAAGAACAAGGACGGTCAGCGTTCGGACAGAGCCTGGCCGACCCTTCGGAGCGTCCGCCGCCCCCACGATGCCAGCCCTTGCAAGACGTTCTGCAGCCGCCGTCCCCACACGGTGAACCATTCATCGAGCTGACGATCGCTCACCAGGGGCGGTGTCTTGCGATACAGCAGATAATGGACCGCAAGGATCAACAGCAGCGTTACGCCCCAGGACAACAGCGTATCAGACAGGAAGTGACCGCCGAAGGCGACCCGGTTGGCCGACAGGATCAGGCCGAGCGGGATCAGAAAGGCAAGAGTTCCCTTTCGCCAGGTCGCGGGCACAAGCAAGGCAACCGCTGCCACCAGCCACATGGCAGCCGAGCCTTCGCCGGAAACGAAGGAACAGTTTTTGTCGCAATAGCTCGAGATCTTCCAGACCGGCTGATAGGGCAAGTCACCGCCGAATATCTCGACCGACCGAGGCCGCGGGCGGCCCCAGTTGTCCTTGAGGACCAGATTGACCAGCACACCCGGACCGAGGATCAGCGTGGACAGCAGAAACAACGGCTGGCGCAGCGGCATCAACGGTGAGCGGCCCGGCACCAGCAGCTTGATGAGCAAAACCGCCACGCACGCGATGGCGATCACCCGGACGAGAAACGGCCCAAGATGACGGACATCGCGCAAAAACGCGATGTTTTCGGCCTTGAAGCCTTCAGCGCCGAAATGGAAAAGCCCGCTCGCCCACAGATCGACGCCGGGAAAGGCCAGAAAAAACAGCGACACAAGACAGATGTACAGCCCGGTACAAAGCATCGAATGCGTGACGCACCACTTGGCAGTTTTGCTCAAGCCGGTGTTGGGATTATGCTGTTGCTGACGGGGCTGCGACATGGCTGCTCTTTAGCGCATCCAATGGTCCAGTCCAATCCCTTACTGACACCGGCCGGGTCAGATTTTACGGAGTTGCGGAATGTGAAAAATAGTCAGCCGCCCGCGGCCCCTACAGGCACGAATATTGTGTCATTGCAGCAGGACCGGAAGCCGCTGGTGGAATTCTGGTACGAGTTTGCATCCACTTACAGCTACCTCTCGGCCATGCGGATCGAAACACTGGCGAGCGACTACGGCGTTACCATTGCCTGGCGGCCGTTTCTGCTTGGGCCCATTTTCAAGAAACAGGGCTGGGCAACCTCCCCGTTCAATCTTTACCCCGCAAAGGGCCTCAATATGTGGCGCGACATGGAACGGCTCTGCGAACGCTACGGCCTGCCGCTCACCATGCCCTCGCCTTTTCCGCAGGATTCCCTGCTGGCCGCCCGCATTGCACATGGAAGCCAGAACCAGCCCTGGATTGGCGCCTTTACCCGAGCGGTCTATATCGCCGAATTCGGACAGGGGCTGAACATTGCCGAGGAAAGCCTGATGGCAGAGCTGCTTCTGGAAACTGGCGCTCCGGCCAGGCAGGTTCTGGAAACCGCGCACAGCCGGGAAACCAAGATAAGCCTGCGTGCCGCCGTGACTGAGGCGGAGAAACTGGGCATCTTTGGCGCTCCGAGTTTTGTCCTTCCGGACGGTGAGCTTTACTGGGGGGACGACCGTCTGGAACATGCCCTTGAAGCGGCGGGAAACTTGGCTGCGACAGACAGTTGAGGCCCGCCTCACGACCTTTCTAATCCTCCATCGATATACCGACTTGCACGACCCTTGACTACGGAATATATACGAAACGTATACGTTTTATATATTCACTCATTTCAGGAGACACTCATGGGCATCGTCAAGATCGATGAAGACCTGCACGAGCAGGTGCGCCGGGCCAGCACGGTCATGTGCCGATCCATCAATGCGCAGGCCGAATTCTGGATGAAGATCGGCATGCTGGCAGAGGCCAACCCGACCCTCTCCTACAGCGACATCGTGAAAATGCAGCTCGAAGCAGCACAGGTTCCTTCAGCGGATGCGGCGGTTGCCTGACATGGTCAAGACCCCGGAAGAACTGGACCTCATGCGCAACTCGGGCAAATTGCTCGCCTCCGTTTTCGAGATGCTCGATAACCTCGACCTTTGCGGCCTGTCGACCCTTGCCGTCAATGACATCGTGGAGCGCTTCATAACCGAAGATCTTGCTGCCCGTCCGGCCAGCAAGGGGCAATACGGGTTTGAATATGTCCTGAACTGCTCAATCAATCAGGTCGTCTGCCACGGCATTCCCGATCAGGACGAGATCATCCGCGACGGCGACATCATCAATCTCGACATCACGCTGGAAAAGGACGGTTTCATTGCCGATTCCAGCAAGACCTACGTGGTTGGAAACGCCAGCGCGGCCGCAAGACGCCTGGTGCGCGTTGCGCAGAAAGCAATGTGGAAAGGGATCGGACAGGTCCGCCCCGGAGCCTATCTGGGCGACATCGGCTACGCGATCGAAAAGCACGCCAAGAAGAACGGCTACTCGGTGGTTCGCGACTATTGCGGCCACGGCATCGGCCGGGAAATGCACGAAGAACCCAGCATCCTGAATTTCGGGCGGCGCGGAACCGGCATGAGACTGCGCGAAGGGATGGTCTTCACTGTCGAGCCGATGATCAATCAGGGCACCAGCAGAGTGTTGACCGAAGACGACGGCTGGAAGGTGGTGACCAGAGACGGCAAACTGTCCGCCCAGTTCGAACACACGGTTGCGGTCACCGCCGATGGCGTCGAGGTCCTGACCCTGCGCCCCGGCGAAACAGCCCTGACAGGCTAGGGCTCTTCCCCCTAACCTGCGCTACGTCCGCTGGCCTGTTTCATCGCCTCAAAAAGAGCAGCGGGCGACAGCGGTTTTGTCAGAACATCCCGGAAACCGGCCTCACGCAGGCGCTTGTCACCAACCGATTCCAGCGCTGCCGTTACTGCAATCAATGGCAGATCCGGGCGAAGAGCGCGAAGTGCCACAGCCGTTTCAACACCGCTCATGCCGGGCATGTGCAGATCGAGCAGAGCGGCACCGAAGTCGGTTTTCTGAACAAGATCCACCGCCTGTTCGCCGGATCTGGCAGCCTCTGACGAAATGCCGAAGGATTCCAGCAGCGCAGCCAGCAGGCGGCAATTGGTTTCGTTGTCATCGACGATAAGCACATGCGCCGACAGCGGCCCGGCGGGGGCGGCTCCGGCGGTTGACGCCGCTGTCCCGGTCGGCTGCGCCTCGAGCTGCATCGGACCGTCAACACCTGCAAGCAGCGGAATTTCAACATTGAACCGGCTGCCGCCGGTTTCCGAACGCTCCAGCGTCAGCCGGCCGTTCATGTCCCGGACGAATTGCGCCGTGCCCCAGAGACCCAGACCTGTTCCCGGCGCGGTTTCCCGGCCATGACGTCCCCGCACAAAGGGCCGGAACAGCCGCGCACCTTCCTCCGGCTCGATGCCAGGCCCGCTGTCGGCAACGGAAATCAGAATGGAGGACGGCTCGGCCTGGCCAGGCGTCTCGTCAGCATCGCCGCCGCTTGCCCGAACCTCGACCGTGACACCACCTTCGGCGGTATATTTCACCGCATTGTCCAGCAAGGTCGTGATTACACGGCGCAATGTCCCCCCGCTGAAGGTCACCGCTTCGCCAGCCCCCTCGTCGATCCGAACCGTCAGGGTCAGGTTTTTCGCTTCGGCCGCCACCTTGAAAAGATCGGCAATTTCCGTGACGACGTCGGCGATCCGGGCAGATGCCAATTCACCGTGAGATCCCGGTTCGGCGGCAGTGACCAGTTCGCCCGTCATCTGCGTCAAGGCGTCGATGGAGCGAATCAGGATCGACAACTGCTCCTTCTGCGTCCCGTTCAAAGGGCCGGTTCCGATCAGTTCCGCGGTCAGACGCATGGCGGCAAGCGGCGTTCTCAGGTCGTGGGCCAGAAGCGCAAGTTTGACGCTGTCCTCGTCATGATTTGCCATACGGCCAGAGATCCTTCGCCTGAACGGGGCTCAACCGGGCTTGCCAGACAAGCGGCAAAAAGCCAAGTTGGTCGAAATTCTGCTTACCTTGCCGTGTGGCCGCTGTCCATCCACACCGGCATCCACCAATGCCCTGTCCCAAAAACCGGAAACAGCCTTCGGGTTGCCGCTTAGATGCTTGCACAAACACTTACGATCGTCGCCCCGGTATTCCTTCTGATTGGCATCGGCTACTGCCTCGCCAAAACACGCATCCTTGCCCAGAGCGTCAGTGAAGCTCTGGGGCAGTTCGTCTACGTGGTGGCGATTCCGGTGCTGATCTTCCGAACGCTGATCAGCGCAGACCTGAGCGCGGGCGTACCGCTGGCGCTTTGGGCAACTTACTTCATTGGTGTCGGCTTTGCATGGGTTCTGGGGTCGCTGATCATTCGAAAGGTGTTCGGCCGCGATGCCAGGGCAAGCGCAATCGGCGGGATTTCCGCCGCTTTCGCCAACACGGTTCTGGTCGGCCTGCCGCTGGTGGCGTCGGTGTATGGCGACGAAGGCCTTGCTCCGCTGCTGCTGATCATCTCGATCCACCTGGCCACGATGACGGTGCTGATGGCAGTGACGATGGAACGGGCGGCGGCAATCGACAATGGCACGACCTCTCCCCCCACCTCCCAATTGCTGATGGGCGCGGGAAAAAGCCTGGTGAAAAACCCGCTTGTCGTCACCATTGTCGCCGCCTTTCTCTGGCGGCTGACTGGACTGAACCTGCCGGAGATCGCCCTCGACGTGCTCAGCCGCGTCGCCGCAACGGCCCTGCCTCTGGCCCTGCTGTCACTGGGTATGAGCCTCGTGCAATACGGCATGCGCGGCAACATTGTGCCAGGCCTGCTGCTCAGCGTCATCAAGATGCTGCTCATGCCGATCGTCGTTTTCGCGGTTGGGGCCTTCGTATTCCACCTGCCGCCCTTGTGGACGGCGGTTGCGACCTTGACGGCAAGCTGCCCCACGGGCGTCAACGCCTATATTTTCGCCAACCGCTATGGCACCGGCCATTCCATGTCCGCAAATGCGATCACCACGACCACGCTTTGCGCCATCGTGTCGACCAGCTTGTGGATCTGGTTCCTGGACCACTGGTTCGGCATGAGCCTGCGCTGAATCCACACCCTAAAGCCCAACGCGCTTGCGCAGTTCGGCGTGGCTCATCCCGCCCTCCCGCAACGACCTGAGGCTGGTGTCCTTGCTGGATTTCGACAGTTTGCGCCCGTCCGTGCCGAGGATCAGCCGATGATGCCGGTAGACCGGCGCCGGCAGACCAAGCAGCACCTGCAAGACCCTGTGAACGCTAGTGGCATGATAGAGATCCTGTCCGCGCAAGACGTCGGTTATGCCCTGCCTGGCATCATCGACCACAACGGACAGATGATAGCTGGTCGGCGTGTCCTTCCGGGCAAGTACAACATCGCCCCAGGCTGCCGCATCGACCGGCACGGCGACCGGTTCGGCGAACAGCGCATCGCCTTCCGCCCCCGTTTCCTGCCATGTCAGCGCTTCGCCGATCTTTGCAAGCGCGCGTTTCATGTCGAGACGCAGCGAAAACGGCGCGTCGCTGGCAGCCCGGCGCTTGAGCTCCTCCGGCGGCAGGACCTGTGCATCGCCCGGGTAGAGCGGCGCCCCGTCAGGATCGCGCGGCCAGCTTTGTCCATCAGCCTCAGCATTGGAAACAAAGGCCTTGATTTCTGCGCGCGTCAGATAGGCGGGATAGACCAGCCCCATGTCCTGCAACTGTTCCAGCGCCGCCCGGTACTGCGGGAAACTTTCTGACTGGCGCAGCACCGGCTCATTGAGCGGCACGCCCAGCCAGGCAAGATCCTCGAACATGTCTCGCTCAAGCTCCGGCGTGCAGCGCGTCTGATCGATATCCTCCACCCGCACGAGAAACCTCCCGCTGAGGGCAACGGCGGCGCGCGCGTTCAGCAGCGCCGACAACGCATGGCCGAGATGCAGGTGCCCATTGGGCGAAGGAGCAAAGCGGAACACGGGTTGGGTCATGAGATCTGCAAAGTCTGTTGACGCGGAACGGGCCGATGGGTGAAGTCCTACCTATCATTCCCATGCTGCCGCGCAAGAGACAGTCTCAAACCGCAGCCTCAGACATTTCCGGACCAGACCCGCCGCATGACGCCGATTGCCACAGAAAAAGATATCGAAACCGGCCTTGAGTCCCTGATCCGTCTCGACCCTCGTCTGCGGGAGATTTCCGCAACGGCGGGCCCTGTCCCCCTGCGCCGCCGTGCGGCGGACTTCGAAGGCCTTGCCCAGATTGTCACCGGTCAGCAAGTGTCGGTTGCCAGCGCGACGGCCATCTTCGCACGGCTCCAGGCGCTGATCTCCCCTCTGACGGCAGAAAACCTGGCACGTTTCACCGATGAAGACCTGGCTGGCGCCGGCCTGTCGCGACCGAAAATACGGACCCTGCGCGCATTGACGGAAGCTTGCGACAAAGGCCTCGACCTGACGCATCTGGCGGAAGCCCCCGCCGAGGAAGCCCACCGCGCCTTATGCGAGATCAAGGGGATCGGCCGCTGGACCGCAGATATCTTCTTGCTGTTCTGCGCAGGACACCCGGATGTCTTCCCGAGCGGCGATCTTGCCCTGCAGGTGGCGGTTCAGGACTCTCTCGGGCTTACCGAACGCCCAGCACCGAAGGATCTCGACGTTATCGCGCAAGCCTGGTCACCACACCGCGCCATCGCCGCCCGCCTGTTCTGGTCCTGGTACAAGGTGAAGAAACAGGGACGGGAAAGCCTGCCGGTTTAGAGACTGGACGCCTATAGCGCCCCCTATCCGGCAGACATCTCCCCAACCGCCCGAAGCAGAAGGTCGATATCCTGAGGCCGGGACAGACGGTGGTCGCCGTCCGGCACCAGAGAAAAGGTGACGTCATCCAGCGGCAGGGCGTCGACAAGACGGCGCGCGTGGCTTTCCGGCACATCCGGATCCTGCGCGCCCTGCAGGATGGTGACGGGAGCGCCAAGATGGAGCGGTGCTCCGAACAGAAGGTGTTTGCGCCCGTCCTCGATCAGCTTGCGCGTGATCACGTAGGGCGCGTCGCTGTAGGCTGATGGCTGTTCCCAGCGCCCATCCGCAAGGATGGTGGAGCGGATCTCGTCACTGAAGCGCTGTTTCCACATCAGCTCCTCGGTAAAATCGACCGCAGGAGCGATCAGCACCAGACCCTTGATCCGCCCACAGCCCTTGCGTGCCAGTGCCAGCAGCAAGGCGATCCAGCCGCCCATGGAGGAGCCGACCAAGATGGTCTCGCCCAGGCAATAGGCGTCGAAAACGGCAATTGCCTCCTCCAGCCAGTCGGAAACGCAGGCATCCTCGAAATCACCATCCGACAGGCCATGTCCGGAGTAGTCGAACCGGACAACCTCCTGTCCATTTCGCTCGCCCGCCTCTGCCAGGGCCTCGGCCTTGGTGCCGGACATATCCGACTTGAAGCCGGACAACCAAAGGACGCCCGGCGCAGAACCTTCCGCGGAACCCGGGGTTTTCCGCACGGCAATCCGGCGACTGGCATCCTTTTTTCCAACCTGGATGAATTGCGGTTCGGACTCACCCATATTAAGGCTCTCATTCTGATAGTTGTTTCCGTCCTGCCATTTGGCACGGACACCCCCGCCTTGACCAGTTCACCGGAGATCCGATTTGGTTCATCTGCCCGCTGAGACCACGATTTTGCAAGTGATCCCGGATCTCAACTCCGGCGGCGCCGAACGCACGACGCTTGATGTGGCCAAAGCGGTGGTCGCGGCGGGAGGAAAGGCGCTTGTTGCAAGCCAGGGCGGCCAGATGGTACCGGAACTGGAAGCGCTTGGCGCAGAACATATCGTCCTGCCCGTCAAATCGAAGAACCCGGCTGTCCTCTGGAAAAACGCAGCCAGGTTGGCGGACATCGTGACCATGCGCAAGGTCAGCCTGCTGCATGCCCGCAGCCGGGCCCCGGCATGGTCGTGCCTTTGGGCCGCACGACGCACCAAAACCCCCTTCGTGACCACCTACCACGGCACCTATAATCAATCGAACGCGCTCAAAGGCTGGTACAATTCGGTCATGGCCCGGGGCGATGCGGTGATCGCCAATTCGCACTTCATCTGCAGGCTGATCGAAGAGCGGCACCCGTTTGCAAAAGGCAAGATCACCGTCGTCCAGCGCGGGTCCGATCTGAAGGGGCTTCTGCCGGAAAACGTCAGCGCTCTCCGGCTGCAGGCGCTGAAGGACCAGTGGGGCATTCCTGCCGGACGGCCGATCCTCATCAACATGGCCCGGCTGACCGCCTGGAAGGGCCAACGTATCGTGATCGAGGCGATGGCACTCTTGAAAGACAAGACCCTGACCGACCCGATTGCGATCCTCGCAGGCGACCCCCAGGGCCGCGACGGCTATCTGGCGGAATTGAAAAAGCTGGTCGCGGACAACGGCCTGCAGGACAAGGTCCGGATCGTCGGACATTGCGCGGACGTTCCCGCCGCCATGGCGCTGGCAGATATCGCGATCATTGCCTCGGTCGAACCGGAGGCTTTCGGCCGGGCGGCCGTCGAGGCACAGGCCGCACGGGTTCCGGTGATCGTCTCCGATCTCGGAGCGGTGCCCGAAACCGTTCTCGCACCGCCCGATACGCCTGAAGCCGACCGCACTGGATGGCGGGTACCGCCTGGTGCCCCTCAGGCCCTGGCGGACAGCATCATCCAGGTGCTGAGCCAGAGCGACGAGGAGAAAAAGAAAGTTGCGGACCGGGCCCTCGCCCACGTCCGCAAGAATTTCTCTGTCGAAACCATGTGCGAGCGTACGCTCGGCGTTTATGCCGACTTGCTGGGCAAGTGATGTCAGCCTGCGCAGCCGCCATATTCAGCTGCGCGCCGAGCAACACTCACGCTGCCAGAGGATAGGCCTCTTCCACCAGATAGGGGCCGCCACCGACGCTAGACTTTGCCGAAAACAGCACGAAGCGCCCGGCGATAAAAGGCTGCGCCTGGAAATTGCCGCGCTCGCTCAGCCACTTGGCCACATCCTCGTTGGTCGAGGTCTTGCAGCGGGCCAGGGTGACATGGGGCACATATTTGCGCCGCTCGGCCGGCAGATGCAGGCGCTGGAGAATGCGCTCCTGCTCGGCCTGCAATTCGGCAAGTTGAGCCGTCGGCTCCACCCTTGCCCAGACCGCATGCGGTTTGCCGTTGCCGAAGGAGCCAAGTCCGTTGAGCCGGATTTCCACCGGGTCCCTGCGGATACGGTCGAGCGCCGCAACAACCTCGTCGGCCGTACGGTCGTCGATGTCGCCGATGAAGCGCAAGGTGATGTGATAGTTCTCCTGATCGATCCAGCGGGCGCCCCGAAGGCCTCCCCGGAGCATCGAAAGCATGAGGGCTGTCTGGGACGGTATCTCAAGGCCTGTAAATAGGCGCGGCATGGGTATTCCCTCCGCTATCGCTGACAAATCCCATGAGGAATCAACTTCATGAAAATCGCAAGACAAAAAGCTAAGGCTTTGAGCGTGTTGAAAATTTCAGCGTAACGCTCAAATGAAAACCGGGCTGGTTCTTCACCAACCCGGCTTCCGGTTCGCAATTGATTCTCTAAAAAGATCTATCGATCAGGCAGCTACAGCAGTTACGGCGCCGGGTTGCCGAATTGCTGGTGCAAGGCGTCGATTTTCTCCAGAACATCCTCGCTGAGCGTGATGTCGGCGGCGCCGATATCGGTGTCCAGTTGCTCCAGTGAGGTGGCCCCCAGAATGAGCGACGTCATGAACGACCGCGACACGGCAAAGGCCAGCGCCATCTGCGACGGATCGAGCCCCGCCTCCTGCGCAAGATCCACATAAGCGTCGAATGCCTCGATGGAGCGCGGATCCTCGTAACGCTGCAACCGGTTGAACAACGTCTTGCGGGCGCCTGCCGGCAGAGCGCCATTGCGGTATTTGCCCGTCAGATATCCCTGCGCCAGCGCGGAATAACCCAGCAACCCGACATTTTCCCGCTGGGCAATTTCCGCCAGGCCGGTTTCAAAGGTCCGGTTGACGAGCGAATAGGCGTTCTGGATGGAGACGACCCGCGGCACGTCATACATTTCGGACGCTGCCACATAGCGCATCGTGCCCCAGGCACTTTCATTCGACACGCCCACATGCCGGATCTTCCCGGCCTTGACCAGATCCCCCAGAATTTCCAGCGTCGACTGAATGCTGTTTTCGTCCGCTGCGGGTTCGACATCCGTCCAGCGCGTCGGATTGGAGCCGAAGCCGCCGACGTTCCGGTCCGGCCAGTGGATCTGATACAGATCGATATAGTCGGTTTGGAGGTTCTTCAGGCTGCGATCGACCGCAAATTCGATTTGCTCGCGGACCAGTTTCGCCTTGGCGCCGTTTTCGCGGAACCAGTCCATGTCGGTCCGTCCAACCACCTTGGTCGCCATGACGATCTTGTCGCGCATGCCGGTCTTCTTGAACCAGGTGCCGATGATGCGTTCGGTTCGGCCCTGGGTCTCTTTTTTCGGCGGGATCGGATATAGCTCGGCAGCATCGAAAAAGTTGATGCCCTTTTCGACCGCGCGATCCATCTGGGCGTGACCTTCGGCCTCGGAGTTCTGTTCCCCGAAGGTCATGGTTCCCAGGCAAAGAGCACTGACGTTTATATCGGTGCGGCCAAGACGGCGCTGTTCCATAAGACTATCCTTCAAATTTTGAAAAGGGGCATTCCGAAAGCCGGGACGGCGTCCACCCCGTGTCCAGGGCAAAGCCCCTAGGATTGGGCTTTGGCCAAAAGCTCTTCCACTTTCGGCATGATGTTTTCGACGATGATTTCCACCCCTTTTGAATTGGGATGCATACCGTCGGACAGGTTGAGATCGGGATTGAGGGCAACGCCCTCAAGGAAGAAGGGATAAAACAACGCATCGTGCGCCTTGGCAACATCGGAGTAGATCGGATCAAATGCGTCGGCATATTCCGGACCGAGATTGCGCGGGGCCATCATGCCAGCGACAAGCACCGCAATGCCCCGGTCTGTCAGCCTGCGGACGATCTCGTCGATGTTCTTGCGCGTCAGCTCCGGCGAGATGCCGCGCAACGCGTCGTTTGCCCCCAGTTCCACGATAACGGCATTCGCGTCCGGTCCGACGGACCAGTCCAGCCGGGACAGCCCGCCGCTGGAGGTATCCCCCGAGACACCCGCATTGACGACCTCGACCGACTGCCCACTGGCATCGAGCGCTTTCTGGAGCTGATCGGTAAACCCCTCACCCGCGGAAAGCTGATATCCCGCGGACAGACTGTCCCCAAGAACCACCAGCTTCAGATCGGCCGACTGGGCCGCCAAGGGGAGGAAGGACAGGATGATTATCGTCAGGCAGGCAATAAACCGGTTCACTTCAACACTCTTTTGGGACTGGAAGACGCTTTACAACAGGCCCATATGGTCGCAGAGCGTCCAATTGTCGAGGGCTTGTATCTGTCAGGAAGACGATCACACGCCCAATGTAAAGGCCAGAGAATGACAAATTCGCCCGCGATCGCCCTGAAAGACGTTCACCTGACCCTCGGCGAAGGCGCCGGTCGGGTGCATATCCTGAAGGGGATCGACCTTCAGATCGAGAAGGGGGCCTCCGTCGGTCTTGTGGGCCCATCGGGATCGGGAAAATCGACATTGCTGATGGTCATGGCGGGCCTCGAACGCGCTGATGAAGGATCGGTCAACGTGGCCGGATCGGAACTCGGCCCCTTGTCGGAAGACCAGCTGGCCCGGTTCCGCGGCCGCAATGTCGGCATCATCTTCCAGTCGTTTCACCTCGTGCCCAACATGACAGCGCTGGAAAACGTGGCCGTTCCGCTGGAACTTGCCGGCGATGCCGCCGCCTTCGACAAGGCCAGGGCGGAACTGGACGCCGTTGGCCTCGCTCACCGCATGAACCACTACCCGGCGCAGCTGTCCGGCGGCGAACAGCAGCGTGTCGCCGTGGCACGGGCTCTGGTTGTCGAACCCGAAATCCTGATTGCGGACGAACCGACCGGCAATCTCGATGAAAGCACGGGCGCGCAAATCGTCGACCTGATGTTCACAGCCCAGAAGAACCGGGGCACCACGCTGGTGCTGGTCACCCACGACCCGAGCCTTGCCACCCGCTGCGACCGCATGATCCGCGTGCGCTCCGGTGAAATTGAAGAGGAAACGTCCGATAGCGCGCGCCGCGAGGTGTCTGCATGAGCGCGTTTGTCCCGGGGGGCATCCCGGCAAACCATCAGACGCTGCGCCTGGCAGCCCGGTTCGCTTTCCGGGAACTGCGCGGAGGCCTCAAGGGATTTTACATCTTCATCGCCTGTATCGCGCTTGGCGTCGCGGCCATTGCGGGCGTCACCTCTGTCTCCCGCGCCCTGACCGAAGGCATCTCCCGCGAAGGGCAGTCCATCCTGGGCGGAGATCTCGATTTTTCGCTGATCCACCGCGAGGCCGACGCCGAACAGCTTGCCTATCTGAACAGCCTCGGCGACGTGTCCCGCGTTGCGACCATGCGGGCGATGGCCCGCCGCCCGGAGACCGGCGATCAGGCCCTCGTCGAGCTGAAAGCCATCGACACCCCCTACCCGCTTTACGGCACGTTTGAGCTTGCCTCCGGAGAAGCGCTCGAAACGGCCCTGGCCCGCAAGGACGGAACCTGGGGCGCCGTTGCCGATCCCTCCCTTCTGGCACGGCTCGGCGCAAACGTTGGCGATACGCTGTCGCTCGGGCGCGCTACCATCCGCATTGCCGGCACCATTGCCAATGAACCCGACAAACTGTCCGGCGGCATGGAGTTTGGTCCGCGCCTTCTGATTTCCGACGCAGCCCTTCCCGAAACCGGATTGATCCAGCCCGGCAGCCTGGTGCGCTGGCATTACCGGGTGCGCATGGACCCGGCGCCCAACCTGGAAGCAATGGAAGAGATCGTCGAAGAGGCCAAGGCCGCGCAGCCGGAGGCCGGTTGGCGTATCCGGTCGCGCGCCAATGCATCCCCCGGTCTGCAACGCAGCATCGACCGGTTCGCCCAGTTCCTGACGCTGGTCGGGCTGACCGCGCTGGTGGTCGGCGGCGTCGGTGTCGCCAATGCCATCCGCGCCTATCTGGAAACCAAGCGCGAGGTGATCGCCAGCCTCAAGTGCCTGGGGTCTACGGGCGGGTTCGTCTTCAAGATCTATCTGGTTCAGATGCTGGTGCTGGCCCTGCTCGGCATCGCGGTCGGCCTTCTGCTTGGGGCCTTGATCCCCTTTGCCGCTGCCGCCGCCCTTGCGCCGGTGCTTCCGGTCAAGCTTGCAGCGAGCATTTATCCGGCAGAACTTGGTCTTGGGCTGGTCTACGGTCTTCTGACCGCGCTCGCTTTCGCGATCTGGCCGCTCGGCCGGGCGCACGACGTGCCGCCGACAGCCCTCTTTCGGGACATCGTGACAGGTGGCGCCAAACTGCCGCGTAAACGCTATCTGGTCGCCACGGGCGTTACCGTACTTGCCCTCGCCGCCATTGCCATTCTGCTGGCGCATGACCAGCGCATGGCGGGCATCTACATCGCGGCTTCCGCCGCAGCCTTCATGCTGCTGGTGCTGGTCGCCCGCGGGATCATGGCCGTTGCCAGGCGCTTGCCCAGCGTCCGCTCGACCGAGCTCAGGCTGGCGATTGCAAATATTCATAGGCCCGGCGCGCTGACCCCGTCGGTTGTCCTGTCTCTCGGGCTGGGCCTGTCGCTTCTGGTCGCGCTTGCCCTCATCGACGGCAACCTGCGGCGCGAACTGACCGCGACGATTGCCGACAAGGCTCCGAGCTTTTTCTTCATCGACATCCAGAGCCATGAACGCGGTGCCTTCGAGGCACTGCTGAAGACCGAGGCCCCGGCCGCCAACCTTCAGAGCGTTCCCATGCTGCGCGGCCGCATCGTCTCGCTGAACGGGATTGCTGCCGACAAGTTCGTGCCAGCTCAGGAAGGCTCCGGCTGGGTGCTGCGGGGCGACCGCGGCATAACCTATGACGCCGATCTGCCGAAGAACTCGAAACTGGAACAGGGGTCCTGGTGGCCGGAGGATTACTCCGGCATTCCTCTGGTGTCCTTCGACGCGGGGGCTGCCACCGATCTCGGTCTCAAGGTCGGTGACCGGATCACGGTCAATGTCCTTGGGCGGGAGATAACAGCGGAGATTGCCAACACGCGGACGGTGGAATGGCAGAGCCTTGCGATCAATTTCGTGATGGTGTTCTCGCCCAACACTTTTGCCGGCGCCCCGCACGCCCACCTGATGACACTTGGCTGGGACGACGACGTTCCGGAGGACACTGAACTAGCCCTCCTCAAGACCGTCTCCAATGCCTTTCCGACAGTAACGGCCATCCGGGTGAAGGACGCGATCTCGCAGGTCAACGATCTTGTGGCGCAGCTCGCCTGGGCCATCCGGGGCGCAAGCTCCATCACGCTGATCGCAAGTGTTCTGGTTCTGGCAGGGGCCCTCGCGGCCGGTCACCGCAGCCGGATCTACGATGCTGTCATCCTGAAGACCATCGGGGCGACGCGGGCACGCCTGATTTTCGCATACGCGCTCGAATACGCCATCCTGGGGCTTACAACAGCGGTTTTCGCCCTGCTGGCAGGCGGTGTTGCCGCCTGGTACGTGATCACACGGATCATGGACGGATCCTTCGTGATGATGCCGGTCACGGCAGCGGGGGCCGCATTGATCGCACTGGTGTTGACGGTTGGCTTCGGTCTCATCGGCACCTGGCGCGTCCTGGGTGAAAAACCTGCGCCTGTCCTCAGGAACCTGTAGCGCCTGCCGTTGCTGACCGGCCTCGCAAACGGCAGGGAAATGCCTCCGGCAGGCTATTTCCAGGGCGCTGGCAGCCTTGGCAAAGCAAGACCGAACACATTCTTTCCAGAGGCCGATCTATTGTGATCCGGCGTCGGCAGGCTTTGGCAATCGTCGCTCGGGAGAAAGTCTCGAAATACACTCCAGTTGCGTCAAACATCAGCCCCGGACAACTTGCATACTGAATTGATCTTGGCTATCCGGTTTAGCTCCGGGCAGTTTGTTAAAAGGGGCCATTCCATGTTCAAGTTATTCCCGAAATTTCGTTTGAAGACCATCGCGAGGGCAGCCGCTCTTTCCGCAGTTGCCGTTATGGCATTCGCTCCGGCCGCTTCGGCCGAAAGTCCGTTTCACACCGGCGTCTGGCAGTTGAACACGCCGGAAGGCCCGCGTGGACTTGTCGTCAGTGACTGGCTCGTTTTCGAAAACGGCCTGCCGAAGCGCTGGCTCTACCGCAGGGCTGGCACAAATGACGCCAACCAGTTCGATTTTTTCACCCGTTCCATGAATGATTCCGGCTACACGCCGGTTGGCATCCGGGTGTACCGCACCGGCGACAACGCGATGAAATACACCCTTGCGCCCAAGGGCAAGGAACCGATCGAGGTTTCCGCCGTTCGTCTGTCCATTCCGAATTTCGAGAATTCCTGCCTGTCCGTCGAGAAGAAAGGCAAACGCTTCTTCGGCAACTGGGTCGGCACCGAAGGCTCCAAACTCAAGAAGCTGAACGTCTCGAAAAACCGGTTGACCATTGATGGCCAGCCCCGCAAGGTTTCGATTGAGGAAGTTCGTGTCGGCCGCATGGGCATTACCGAAGACGGCAAGCCGATCGCCTTCCTCACCGATGCTGGTGGCGACTATGCGGTTCTGCAATGGTTCAAGCCGGGCGTGAGCGTTGAGCAGATGCGCAATCCGGACAAAGAAATCCTGGACTTCGCGTCGGAAGAAATCGTTCGTAATCCGGCCGGCACCTGCGACAGGCAGATCCAGTCCCGCCTGAAAGCCATGAAATAAACTGGCTGAATCTCAGTTTGTTCTTAAGGATAGACTGAATTAAACGGCCCCGAGCGCGAAGATTACAAATTTTTTCAGAGAATCCGACTTGTGCTCGGGTCGGTCTTTTCCCATATGTTGAGGGAGTTGTGTTGCATGCGCGATTGCATGCTCACGTCTATCTAGAAAGGGATTCATACGACCATGTCGACCTATGACCGTCAATCTCAAGGCGCGTATACCGTCGCCGGCGCACGCGCCGAGGCCGGCATCGATCAGGGCCTGCGCTCCTATATGCTGGGCGTCTACAACTACATGACGATCGGCCTTGCGCTGACCGGCTTGTTTGCGCTGGCCACCGTCATGCTCGCCACCACCACCGATCCGAACGCTGCCGTCGCCAGCCTCGGCAACGGCCGCATGCTTACCCAGCTTGGTGTTGCCATCTACGGCAGCCCGCTGAAGTGGGTTGTCATGCTTGCACCGCTCGGAATGGTGTTCTGGCTGTCCTTCCGCATTCAGTCCATGAGCGCCAGCTCTGCGCGCGCCCTCTTCCTGGTCTATGCGGGCGTGATGGGTATTTCCCTGTCTTCGATCTTCCTGGTCTACACACCGGGCTCGATCGCTCAGGTCTTCTTCATCACCGCCGGCACCTTCGGCGCGCTGAGCCTGTTCGGCTACACCACGAAGAAAGACCTGTCCGGCTGGGGCTCGTTCCTGTTCATCGGCCTGATCGGTATCGTGATCGCGTCGCTGGTCAACATCTTCATGGCATCTTCTGCTCTGCAGTTCGCGATCTCCGTGATCGGCGTCCTGGTGTTCGCTGGCCTGACCGCCTACGACACCCAGCAGATCAAGGAAATGTACTACGAAGGCGACAGCGGTGAAGTCGCAACGAAGAAGTCCGTCATGGGCGCTCTTCGCCTCTACCTCGACTTCATCAACCTGTTCATCATGCTGCTGCAGCTTTTCGGCAACCGCGACTAAGCGCAGCCTCTTGAACAAACGGAAAAGCCCGGCTCAGCCGGGCTTTTTTGTGTCCAATCGACAGCTTCCATATCGTCATGACGCTGCCTCTTCTCCACAGAGGGGAAGCCTTCAAACGGCACCGTCCATGGTCAGCAGAACGCAAGGAAGCTGGTAAGGCTTTCAAGCCACCTTGGGCCACGTCTCAGGCGTCGACCACCCGAAGATGCTTCTTCTTTTCCAGAACCTTGAGCACCTGTGCCAGGTCGTGCCCGCGCTTCAGGATCAAGCCCCCGGTTGCCACGACCGAGTAAGCGCCCTGGCGCCGGGCCATCTTCGGATCCTTTTCGATCCGGTAGAGCGGCATCTCCGATGACCTGCGAAACACGGAGAAGACGGCTCGGTCCTTGAGAAGATCGATGGCATAGTCCCGCCACTCGCCATCGGCGACCATGCGCCCGTAGAGCCTCAGGATGACATCGAGTTCGCGCCTGTTGAAGGCAACAACGGGTTTGGAAGGGGGAGCCGGGTGATGTTGTGGCGACGGGCCTGCACCCGCACCACGCTGAAACGCGCTGTCGTCGGCCTCACTCATTCCGCCTCCATTCCGCTCGCGGTTCCGCAGCAGACAGGCACTGGCCATGAGAATCGTCGAGGCAATGCCTGTCACCCGGTTGTCATGATGCGTTGTCTTTGGCCAGTCTGGCAAGCCCGCAACGTCATAATCACCGACCCCGGTCCGCGACCAGCGTAATTTTGCCAATAAACTTCGCAGCGAGAAGTGTAAAAACGAACGTTACGGCACTTTGCCAAGAAAGAATGCCTAAATTTCCTTGATTTTGCCGCATTCCAGCCCTTGGCCAGCCATTTTAACCACCCATATTAGGATCATACCCTGATGGGTATGGCCTGTAGAAGCCGCGGAATGCATTAGCCCCCCAGCCCCCCGGGGTTTTTACTGGCCAACCAGATTTAATGAGTCAAACATCAGGGCAACTGAAGGGCCGGCTCTACGCCGGCCCTTTTCATATCTTGGGCCACCCGCGCTTCTGCTTGCGGCTTACTTCAGAAAATCCCTCAGAAACGACAGGAACCGTGCATCGGTTCCATAGGCGACATTGACCCGCATCGCCGGCGTCTGCCGCGTCTCCCGATTTGGATAGAAGACCGATCCCGGCGCTATGAAGATGCTTTGCCGACTGGCCGCGGCGCACAGGTCCCTTTCGTTCACATCGTCGGGAAACTCCACCCAGAGATAGAACCCCGGTATGGAACACTCCCGGACGGACAGACCGATGGCTTCCAGAGTTCCAAAGGACGCCTTGTAGGCCTCCTCCACCCGGCTCTTGAGACGGCGCAGATGCCTCAGATAATGGCCGGCCTGGATCAGGTTGAACACGAACCGCTCCACATGATCGGAAGAATTCACCAGCGTCAGCATCTTGATATCGGCAAGCTGGCGAATGATGTCCGGACTGCCCGCCACATAACCGCACCTGAGACTGGCAGACAGGGTCTTGGAAAACGTGCCGAGGTAAAGCACCCGCTCCAACTGGTCCAGGGCTGCCAACCTTGGCAGCGTGGCCGGAAGAATGTCGGCAAGCGCATCGTTCTCCACCAGAAGAAACCCCCAGCGCTCGGCAAGCTGCATCAAACCGAACGACCGCGACGGCGACAGCGATCCACCGGTCGGATTGTGCCCATGGGACTGGGTCACGAACATTTTCGGCCGGTGAAGAGCCAGTTTCGCCGTCAGATCTTCCAGGTCCGGGCCGTCCCGGTCACGGCGGATGCCGACAATCTTCACCTTGGCGAAGGTCAGTTTCGAAAACAGCGGATAGTAACCCGGCTCATCGACAAACACCGTATCGCCAGGCTCGGTCAGATGCCGGATGATAAGATCCAATCCATGATTGACGCCATGCGTCAGCAACAGCCCCTGCGGATCGGCCGGGATCGAACGCTCGAGCAGTTGCATCCGCAGCCGGTCCCGCAACGGGCCATATCCCCACGAGCTGCCATAGCCGAATTCGATCGCATCAGGAAACGGCGTCTTGGCATTGGCAAAATGCCGGCGCAGTTCCGCGCCTTCCATCCAGGATGCTGGCGGGCGCCCATCTCCCGGACGCACTTCGTAATGCTGTTCCAACTGCTCCCGCAGCAGAGACATGCCGTCGACAGCAGCCGTGACATGTGGGGCGGGTGGGGTTTTGGTTGCAGGTCCGACCTGTGACATGTAGTACCCGGAACCAGCCCGTGCTTCCAGGAGCCCCCGGGCGACCAACCGGTCGTAAGCTTCCGCCATCGTGTTCTTGGAAACACCGTTCTCACGCGCGGCCTGACGGACGGAGGGCAGCCGCTCGAAGGTCTTATAGGCCCCAGCCTCAAGCAAAAGCGCCACTTTTTCGACGATCTGGTCGACACGAGACAGTTTCCGACCGCTCCCTGCCACCTTTATTGTCCCCCTGATTTTTCTGGGACAGTACTGCCTATAAATCCGACAACTGTCCCTTGATTGTCCCAATCTTTTTTATGACAGTTTGCCCCACTATGCCAGCAAATGGCAATTTCCTTGGGAGGGAAAAAATGACCAAAGTAAGTAGACGCAGCCTTCTTGCAGGTGCAGCCGTAGGCGGCACCGCTCTCGCAGCTCCGATTGCCGCCAAGGCGCAGGAAGCGGTCGAGTGGCGCATGCAAGCACTCTGGGACGCAGGCACCACTCCATTCGAATTCGAGAAGAAATTTGTCGATCGCGTCAGCGAACTGACTGACGGCAAGTTCAAAATCACTCTTTATTCCGCCGGACAGCTTGTGCCGGCCAACCAGGCATTCGATGCCGTTCGTGCTGGCGCCTTTCAGCTGATGAAGACCTTTGACGGCTATGAGGCCGGCAAGATCCCGGCTTTCGCCTTCACCTCCACCATTCCGTTCGGCTTTCCCGAATCCGACCAGTATGAAGCCTGGTTCTACGAAAAGGGCGGGCTGGAGCTTGCCCGCGAAGCCTATGCACGGGCCGGCCTGTTCTACATTGCTCCGACCGTCTATGGCGAAGAGCCAATCCACTCGACCGTGAAAATGGAAACCATTGCCGACATGGCCGGCAAGAAGGGCCGCTTCGTCGGGCTCGCTTCCGCAGTCATGGCCGACCAGGGTGTCTCGGTAACGCCGTTGCCGACAGCGGAAGTCTATTCGGCACTCGAAAAAGGGCTGATCGATTTTGCGGACCGGGGCGATCTGACCGCCAACTACGAGGCTGGGCTTGCTGAAGTGGCCAAGTTCATCATTCTGCCCGGCGTCCATCAGCCGACCACGGCAACCAGCTACGTCGCCAACCAGGCGGCCTATGATGCCCTGCCGGAGGAATACAAGGCGGCGCTTGCCGTTGCCGCGCGGGAAATCTCCGGCTCGTTGCGCCAGCACATCCTGGTGCAGAATGTCGACGTCCTGAATAAATACATCGAACAGGGTGTCGAGGTCATCCATCTCGACCCGGCCGATGTGGCCGCCAACCGGGCCAAGGCTGTCGAGTCCTGGAAAAAGGCTACCAAGGAAGATGATCTGGCAAGTCGCGTTCTCGCGAGCCAGATCGAGTTCATGAAAGCCCTCGGGCTGATCTGACCCTTCCTCCCGCCGGACGGTAGACAGCACCTCCCTGCCGTCTGCCGTCCGGCCGTTTTTCCGATCGGCAAATGCTCAGCTTCATGAAAACCGTCAGTTCCATCGTCACCGGCGTCAACCGGGCGTTCTTTCTCCTTGCGGCGGCACTCATCTTCGCGGTGGTGCCGATCCTGCTGTTCGAAGTGGTTGCAAGATACCTGTTCGATGCGCCGACCGTTTGGGCCATGGAAGCCAGCACGCTGATCTTCGGTCCGCATTTCATGCTGGCCGGACCTTACCTTCTGCATCTGAAAGGTCATGTCGCCGTCGACATCTTCAGTGAAAAGCTGACGGGCTGGCCAAAGGCGGCACTCGACGTGTTCTCCTATGCGGTGATTGCCATCTTCGGAGCCGTTTTGGCCTGGGTAAGCTGGCCGCTTGCCGTCAATGCCTATTCCCTCGGCGAGACCAGCTTTTCCGCCTGGAACCCACCGGTGTGGTGGCTGAAATTCGTGGTACCGCTCTCCTTCGCGCTGCTGTTTGCGCAGGCACTTGTGGAAGCCTTCAACGCGGTGCGCCCGGCGCGGGAACAGACCGGAGTGAACGCATGAGCTCCGAACTCGTTCTCGCGATCATGTTCGCAAGCCTCGTTGGCCTTCTGCTCACCGGCCTGCCACTTGCCTTCACGCTCGGCGCACTTGCACTCGTCTTCACGATAACACTCTGGGGGCCTGCGGCCCTCTCTGTTACCGTTCTCAACCTCTACGCCACGATGACATCGGAAGCGCTTCTTGCGATCCCGCTCTACGTCATGATGGCCAGCATCCTGCAACGCTCCGGGGTCATCGAAAGCCTTTACCGGGCCATGGAGCTCTGGTCGCGCCGGTTGCCGGGCGGACTTGCGGTGGGCACCATCGCCATCTGCACCATCATCGCCGCCATGACCGGCATCGTCGGCGCCGCGGTCGCTGCCATGGGCATGCTGGCCCTGCCGTCCATGCTGAAGCGCAAATACAGTCCGGAGCTCGCCATTGGGACAATCTGCGCCGGAGGCACGCTCGGCATCCTGATACCGCCCTCCGTGATCACCATCGTCTATGCCGTGACCGCACAGGCCTCGATCGGCCAGATGTTCATCGCCGGCGTGGTGCCGGGCCTGCTGCTGGCCTCGCTCTATATCGGCTACATCGTTCTGCGGTCTGCGCTCAATCCG
Source organism: Stappia sp. BW2 (assembly GCF_008107695.1). Classification (GTDB taxonomy): domain Bacteria; phylum Pseudomonadota; class Alphaproteobacteria; order Rhizobiales; family Stappiaceae; genus Roseibium. The sequence goes on from NZ_VIRG01000058.1 coordinate 292,463, forward strand.
TCCATCGCCCCCCGTCCGGACAACGACACACCGGCCACCTGGGAAGAGCGTATCGCGTCGCTGAAATCCCTCATTCTGCCGCTACTGATCATCGTCGGCGTTCTGGGCACGATCTACAACGGCATTGCAACACCCACCGAAGCGGCCGCCGTGGGCGTCTTCCTGGCGTTCCTGTCGTCGCTGATCGAGCGCCGCTTCGGCTGGGACCTCATTTCGGGCGTCGCACTCGACGTGGTCAAGGTGACCGCCATGATCCTCTGGATCACCATCGGTGCGCGGGCCTTCGTCGCCATCTTCACCGGCACCGGTGGCGCGGACTTCCTCCTGTCCTTCATTCAGGATCTCGATACCAACCGCTGGGTCGTACTCGCGGTCATGCTGGGAATTCTGTTCTTCCTCGGCATGTTCCTGGACGAAATGGGCATCATCCTGCTGTGCGTGCCCGTCTTCCTGCCGGTGATCGACTTCCTCGAGTTCGACCGGCTCTGGTTCGGCATCCTGTTCCTCGTTTCGGCGCAGATGGCCTACATCTCCCCGCCCTTCGGCTACACGCTCTTCTACATGAAGGGCGTGCTGCCTGCCGGTATCGGCATGGGCACGGTCTACCGTGCCATCGTTCCCTTCATCCTGCTGCAAGCCATCGGTATCTTCATCTGCGCCCTGTTTCCGGAGCTGGTGCTGTGGCTGCCGCAATCCATGATCAATTGACAGACAGGTTTCCCCGATGAGTGACGTCACTTCGTCCCGTATTGAAGGTTTTCACAAGCTGGACCCGTCCGGCCGGCTTCTGGCCGTCCAGCGGCAGGCGAAGCTGGACAACAAGTCCGTCTCCGATCTTGTGGACGCGGCGTCCGGACATATCGAACTGGCCGACCGCCTTGTCGAGAATGCCATTTCCAGCATCTCCATTCCGGTCGGCATCGCCACCAACATGACCGTGGACGGGCGGGATGTGCTGGTTCCCATGGCCAGCGAGGAATCCTCCGTCATCGCTGCCGTATGCAACTCGGCCAAGCGCTGCCGCGCAACCGGCGGCTTCAAGACCTCGACAAGCGGCCCGCTGATGGCAGCCCAGATCCAGCTTCTGGGGGCCAGCGATCCGGAAAACGTCCGCCTCACGGTTTTGGAGCACCTCGATGGCATCCGCACCATCTGCGAGGAAATCGATCCGCTTCTGGTCAAGCTCGGCGGCGGGTTCCGCGATCTCGACATCAGGGTCATCGACACCGCCGAAGGGCCGATGACCATCGTTCACATTATCGTCGACACGCGCGACGCGATGGGCGCAAACGCGGTCAACAGCATGGCCGAAGCCCTGGCGCCGAAACTGGAGGAATGGACCGGCGCGCGCAGCCTGCTGCGCATTCTGACCAACCTTGCCGACCGCCGCGTGGCCCGGGTGCGGGCGGTCTGGCCGCTTGCGGAAATCGGCGGTGAAAAGGTACGGGACGACATGTTGTCGGCCTATCACTTTGCTGATGCCGACCCCTACCGCGCGGCCACCCACAATAAGGGCATCATGAACGGCATCAGCGCGGTGGTTCTGGCAACGGGCAACGACACCAGAGCCGTGGAAGCAGGCGCTCATGCCTTTGCTTCGAAGGACGGCCGCTATCGCTCGATGTCCCGCTGGGAAAAGGACGGCGACGGCAACCTTGTCGGCATCCTGGAGCTGCCGATGGCCGTCGGGCTGGTCGGCGGCGCCACGAAAATCCACCCCACGGCACAGGCCAATCTGAAAATCCTCGGCCTAACCACCGCGGATGAACTGGCCCGGATCATTGTTGCCGTCGGCCTTGCGCAGAACTTCGGCGCGCTGCGCGCCCTTGCCACCACGGGCATCCAGAAGGGCCACATGGCCCTGCACGCCCAGAACGTTGCCCTGATGGTCGGGGCGACCGGTGAGGAAATCGACCAGGTGGCCAACGAGCTGAAGTCTCTCGGCAAGGTGCGGCAGGATCTGGCCGAAGAAATTCTCGCCCGGTTGCGACAGGGCGGCAAAGCCTGAGACGTTCCAGAAGGGTTTGTTCGGACGGATCTTGGCACTATTACCGTGTTCCCCCGTCCGGCGACTCAACTGCTGGCTGTTGATAGCGCTGAAATCGGAATGATTGGCGCCGCTACGGCACAATTGCCTCTTTTCCGCCGGGATGCTTCCTGTATCTTTCCAGAAGCATGACAACCGACCTGATAGATCTGCGCGCGGCACGGACCGCCGATTGTGAGGCACTTGCCGGCATCCATAGCGAAGCCTGGCTGGGCGCCTATCGGGGCGTCTTGCATGGCGTCGATCTTCAGAAGATGATTGCGCGCAGAGGCAGCACTTGGTGGCGCGGCGCCCTTGCCAGGGGCGTCGATATCAAGATCCTCAGCATTGCGGATGTCCCCGCCGGTTACGCCACCTATGGGCCGTGCCGGTTGAGTGACACCGGCATGGACGGCGAAATCTATGAGCTTTACCTGAAACCGGAATATCAGGGCCTCGGCTTCGGCCGGGCCCTGTTCCGGAATGTGCGGGAAACGCTGTCGGCGAAGAACATGCCCGGGGTCGCGGTGCAGGTTCTGAGCGCCAACGAGCCCGCGCGCGCCTTCTACAAGGCTGTCGGCGGCAAGCTTGCGGCCAAGTCCTGGTACAGGATCGGTGGCCGCAGGCTGGAACTCAGCATCTACGCCTGGCCTCAAACCGGCGTCTGACCCGCCGGGTGTATTTTCAGTAGAGAATTCCGGGATTGCCGATGACCTGCGGCGGCTGCGTGCAGTCGAAGGAACCGGCCATCGTATCGGCGGCCTGACGCGCCATCTCGTTGGCGTTCTTGTTTGCCTGGGCGTCGATCCGGGCAATCTGACACGTCCCGCCACCGGGCTGCACCTGAGTGACAATCAGCACGCTGCCAGTCTTGGAGCCCTCATCAAGGCTCGGGAACCAGCGCAGGATGGTCGCGAACGGAACACCGTCCCTCAGACGCCATTCCAGGGTTTCGTTGATCGTGTTGAAATTGGGCAGGGTCTGGTTGGCCGCGGGCTCATCAGCGGCAAAAGGACCGAAGGAGACGAACATCCGCAGGTCGCCCTCGGCAACGTAGACGCCCATGTCCTTGTAGCCGGCGCACTGCCAGGCACCGCCGAAGGTGCCTTCTTCCTCATCCCCGGACTGGATCAGCGGGCAGGTGTCCAGCAGGATTTTGGTGTAGGCACTTTCGATCGACGCGGCACCGGCAGCCTGCAGAGACGCAAGCAATCCGCCGAGCGCCAAAAGGGAAAGAGTGAGCCGTTTCATAAATCTATCTCCTCCAGAGCCTGCCGCCGGAATAGAGGCATGTTAATCAATTAGGTGCAATGCAAAAATAAAGGACTTGAACTTCTCCGGCGGGATTGCGATAGACGCAGCAACGAATAACAGGAGTTTCCGAAATGCGTATCGATGCTGTGCCGATTGGCAAGAATCCGCCTGAAGACATCAACGTCATTATCGAGGTCTCCGTTGGCGGCGAACCGATCAAATACGAGATGGATAAAGAAGCAGGTGCGATGTACGTCGACCGCTTCCTCTACACTCCGATGCGGTACCCGGGCAACTACGGCTTCGTTCCCCACACCCTGTGTGGCGACGGCGACCCGATCGACGTGGTCGTGGTCAACCAGCGCCCGATCGTTCCGGGCGCCATCATGAGCTGCCGCCCGATCGGTGTTCTGCTGATGGAAGACGAATCCGGCCAGGATGAAAAAATCCTCGCGGTTCCGACCCACAAGCTCAGCAAGCGCTACGACAACATCAACGACGTGACCGACCTTCCGGACATCACCGTTGCTCAGGTGAAGCATTTCTTTGAACACTACAAGGATCTGGAACCGGGCAAGTGGGTGAAGATCACCGGCGTGGAAGGTGTTGAATCCGCAAAGCGTCTGATCGTGGAATCGATCGAACGCGCCCAGAAGGAAGCCGCTGAATAAGCGTTTCCGAACGGACGAAAACAAAAAGGCCTCCCGTGTTTCGAAAGACGCGGGAGGCCTTTTTCATGTCAAGAACCGGAACTAGCGCTCCGCTGCTGCCTCGATACGTTCCATATCCTGGTCGGACAGGCCGAAATGATGTCCGATCTCGTGGATCAGGACATGAGCAACCACATCCCCCAGCGTCTCGTCCATTCCGGCCCAGTAGTCGAGGATCGGCCGACGATAGAGCCAGATCCGGTTGGGCATCTGGCCGCTTATCATGGTCTCCTCGCCTTCGCTCAGCCCCTGCCCCTCGAAAAGACCCAGAAGTTCGTGCGGATCCTCGATGCGAAGTTCATCCAGAACCTCGTCAGGCGCATAGTCCGCCAGGCTGATCTGCAGATGACCGCAGCGCAGCAGGAGATCATCGGGAAGCCCGGACAGGATCTCGCTTGCCATCGCCTCGAAGTCTTCCAGGTCAGGTGCTTTGGTTTCGGTCCAGCTGCTGTAGCTGACCGGGCGGACGGATGCCATATCGCTTCCTTTGACGGATCGGTTCATTCAGGTGTTGGGCAGTACGTAGGTGACAAGAAGATAAATCGCCAGTCCGATTGCGAACACAACCCCGAGACCACGGCCAATCCGGCTGCCCCAAACCTCGATCCGGTCGTCTTCATCCTTGTCGGCGGCGCTCAGATGGTTCTTTGCCCGGTCTGCCATGCGCACGAAGGTCGAACCGGCAACGGTCTCACTCTCGGCATTCACCCTGTCGAGGGTGTGAAGCGCTTCCTTGCGGAGTTTCTCTTTCGGGTGCTCGCTCTGGCTCATGCCTCTACACTGGCCGCGTTGCCTTTGCGTTTCAACCCGAAAGCGGCCAAAAGTGCCAGAAGGGCAAGCCCGCCGGAGGCAACCGCGTTCCAGCCAGCGAAGGACAGGCCGAACAGACGCCAGCTTGCCTCGGTGCAACTGACCACACGCGTCGTTTTCAACGCCTGCAGCATGTTGGCAGCGGACGTCGGCGTTGCGCTGCCGCCACCGCAATCGCTCGGGCCATCCCAGAACTGCCATTCGGCGCCGGACTGATAGACGCCAAGGCCGGCCCCATAAGCAAATACGGCCGCAACGATGAGAAGCACGACCAAAGCTGCACCGGTGCGCTTTGCCTGCATCAGGAACAGCGCCAGCAGGGCAAGGGGAAGACCGGCATAATAGGGAATACGCTGTTCAAGGCACAGCTTGCAGGGCACATAGCCGCCAATCAGCTGAAACCCCCAGGCAGTCGCGATCGCCGCAAGGCCGCCCAGCAGCAAAAGCCCGGTCAGATTGCGCGAAATCCGGTCGGCTGTCATCTCATCCTCTTACTGTCAGATATACCTAAGCAGAACAAATCCGCCGATCAGCAGCACCACAAATATGGTGAACATGAGACCGAGCCGCTTTTCGATGAAATCGCGGATCGGCGGGCCGAACAGATACAGCAATCCGGAAACGACGAAGAAGCGGATCCCCCGCGAAACGATACTTGCGGCAATGAACACCGGCAGGCTGAGCCCCAACGCCCCGGAGGCGATGGTGATGACCTTGTAAGGGAACGGTGTCAGCCCCGCGATGAACACGAACCACCAGCCGTACTGATGATAGATGTCCTTGAACTCGTCGACGAACGCCATCTTGCCGTAGAAGGTCAGGATCGGCACGGCCACCTGCTCGAACAGGAACAGGCCGATCATATACCCCAGGATACCACCGGCAACCGATGTCACCGTGCACAGCAACGCGTACCACCAGGCTTTCTCGCGCCGGGCGATCACCATGGGGATCAACAGGAGGTCCGGCGGGATCGGAAACACCGAGCTTTCGACAAAGGATACGGTACCGAGCGCGGCAGGCGCACGCGGTCCGGCGGCAAGGGACAGGGTCCAGTCGTAAAGGCGTCTGATCATAGCGCTTCCCTTAGCCGCTGCGCCGCAAAAAGTCACCTAGGGAAATGCGAGCCCCACCAACAGCAAGACGCCGCGCGGCCGCACTGCGATGACAGGCTGACATCTTGGCAAACTGGCCTCGACACCCAAGGCAGACTTTTCGAACGCATCTGCTAGCATTGGAGCCTGATCAGGTTCCGCACGCCACTGTGAGGGGGAGATGACAGGAACAGCCGCGAAAATCGCCAAATTGGCATTGGCCCTCATGATGAGCGCTCCGGCTGTAGCGGCCGCCCAGCAGGTCGAACTGGAAGGATCGGTCAAGCTGACACCTTTCGAAGCTGAAGGCGTCACCCTGTCGACGACCTACACGGTCGACGCGGCTTTCGCCGCAAAACACGACATCGAGGTTCCCGTCCCCTTCAGTCTGGCAGCACCCCGCCGTGAGGCACAGCAAATCCTTGCCCAGGCGAAACCCGCCGGTGGCGGCCCAATCAAGATCTATTTTACGACCGACGACGAAACCAAACGCATCTATTCGTCTCTGCACATCGTCACCTACACGTTGAAAACCGATGACCCGCAGAAGCGCCTCGAAGTGGGCGACTATGTTGCCATTGAGCTGTTGAAAAAGCTCGGCACCACCGACGACACGCGGCTGAATGTCCGTCGCCAGATCACGCTGGGCGATCTGCCAGCGTCAGAAATCGTCGGCAACTTCGTCAACAAGGATGGCGACCGGTTGCTCGTACGGCTCGTCGCGCTGGCAAAACCCGGCAGCGAGCGAGGTATCGTCGGCATCGCGGTCGGTCATCCGCGGCAGGGCCGCATCAAGAAAGTGGAAGACATCTACCAGACCAGCGCTTCGCTGGCCTTCGATACGGTGACGTTCAAGTAGCTGACGGGGCAAGCCGGTGGGAGGCGGAGCCTCGAAACACTCCGGCAGGTTTGGGCAGTACCACAAAGCGCTTGCCTTGGTGCCCCCCGCCGGAATCGAACCGGCACTCCCGAAGGAACCGGATTTTGAATCCGGCGCGTCTACCAATTCCGCCAGGGGGGCGATCCGGTATCGGGAAGGGTGCCTATCATGAGGCTTTGTTCGATGCAAGCGGTTCCAGCGCGCTGCTGCCCACCGCCTCTGATCGTGGGTCTTCTGGAAGTCGATAAAATTTGAAAAACCTGCTTCACGCAGCCTTAACCCTGGACTGAAGAATCGCGGCCTCAAGGCTCTCAAAGCGTGGCTTCCGGCGCATATTTAAGCTGTTCGCAACTGCTGCTCGCGCAAGTGATCAGTCAGACAGTTTAGGAGACACGGATGACACTTGCAGGCAGCCTTCATGAGACAAAACGCACCAAGACGTCTGCAGTGGACGATGCCGCCCGGCACGGGCAGGTGTTCACGCAATCCTTTGTCGATAAATCGCAGTTGATGCCGGCGCCGATCCGGCCTGAATGGGTGCTTGAGGGCGCCCCCCAGGCCATGTGCGCCGTTCTGGCCAAACACAAGTTCGGTTGGGGCGACGCCTGCCACTGGTCGTGCACGGCGGGCAAGTTCCGCTGGCACTATGGTTGGGACGAGTCGGTGATGTTCCTGGAGGGCGAAGTCCGGATCACGGACGACACCGGTCACGTCTATGAAGGCAAACCCGGGGTCACCCTGTTCTTCCCGGCAGGCACCTCCGCTGTTTGGGAAGTGCCAACCTATATCCGCAAGCTCGCCTTCAACCAGAAGCCGGTTCCCTGGTATCTGCATTATCAGTCCCGCATCCTTGAACGTCTGAAGGGCGTCGGCCAAAAGCTTTTCGGGTAAGACGAAGGAACCGCATGCCAGAGCCAGGCTTGCGACGGCAGCTGCCTGCTGGCTGCCGTCCTTCTGTATTTGTTAGCCAGCGAACAAAAGCGCAAATTGTGCGCTTTTTCTGGACAAGCAGAAACCGCTTGGCTAGTAATTCAGCATGAGCAAATCAGGACGTGAAATCGAGCTCAAGCTCGAGCTGGAAACGAGCGCCCAGGACGCTTTGAAACGGGCCGGATCCATCGACGGATTTACCGCCAGCCGGGCGGTGAACAAGACGCTGCAGTCAATCTATTTCGACACGCCGGACCAGGCGCTGCGCAAGGCGAAGGTTTCCCTGCGTGTGCGTAAATCCGGCAACAGCTGGGTTCAGACAGTCAAACTCGGCACCGGCGTCATGGGCGGGCTGTCCTCGCCGGTGGAAGCCGAACACCCGGTCAAGGGTCGCGCGCTCGATTTTTCCGTCATCGAGGACCCGTCCGTTCACGACCGCCTGCTGGAAATCATCGGCGACGCTCCCCTGTCGGAATGCTTTGAAACGGTGATGAAACGCACTGTACGCAACCTGACGCGCGACAGCGACGGCACCTTCATCGAACTCGCCTTCGACAGCGGCAATATTCTGGCCGGCAACGGCAGCCAGCCGCTGACCGAGCTGGAAATGGAGCTGAAGTCCGGCCCGAGCCTTGCCCTTTTCGAAGCCGCCAAGGCCCTGTTGAAGGACATTCCCTTCCGCTTTTCGCCCTACAGCAAGGCGGAACGCGGCTATCGTTTTGCCGAAGGCACCGCGCCGGCGGAACGGGCTCCTTATTTCGCAGAAGACATCGCCTTCTCGAGCGGCATCACCACCGAACACGCCTTTCGCGACGTGCTGCGCTCCTGCCTGACGCAGATTTCCGAGAACCGGCTCGCCGTTCTGTCGTCGGAGGAACCGGAAGGCCCGCACCAGTTCCGAGTGGGCTTGCGCCGTCTGCGCAGTGCGTTCCGCCTGTTCCGGCCGATCCTCAACCCGGCGACCATGGCACCGCTTGACCGGATGGCGAAGATCATTGCCACTGAAGCCGGCTCCCTACGCGATCTCGATGTTCTGGTGGATGAGATCGTGATGCCGCTGGTCTCGAAAGCCCCGGCAACCTTGTCCTTCGACGCCCTTCTGGAAAACCTCAACGCGTCCCGGGACCAGAAGACTCGCACAACGCTGACGGATCACCTGAAGTCGGAAGAGGTCAACGGCTTCCTGCTGGACCTTGCCGCCTATACGGAAGGACGCGGCTGGCTGGACCCGGAAAACTTCGGCCAGACGCAGCTTCTCGCCCAGCCTGTCGAGACCCACGCCGGTGATGCCCTCGCCAAACAGTGGAAGAAGGTGCTGAAATACGGCAAGCGCCTGGAAGAGCTCACCGTTCCGGAACGACACGAAATGCGCAAGGCCATGAAGAAGATGCGCTACGGCATCGAATTCTTCGGGTGCCTTTATCCGAAAGACAAGGTGAAGCCTTTCCTGAAGCGGATGAAGAAGCTGCAGGATATTTTCGGCTATCTCAACGATGTCGCGATGGCCGAACAATTGCCGGTGAAATGCAAGGTCACCGGGGCAAACGCCCTGGCGACAAACCAGGCCATCGGCTTTGTCATCGGCTGGCACGAGGCCCAGTGCCAGGCCATGTGGCAACACGCCAGAGGCTATTGGGAAGCAACCCGGGAAACACCGAAGTTCTGGACCTGATGCAAATCACCCGGCAGGTTCGATCGTCAGAATGTCCGGAAAGGAAACCGGCGCGAAGGCTCCCGTCAGCTTGAAGGTGGTCAGATCTTCCTCGCGCGAGACCAGCTGGTCCTGACGGGCCAGCTCGGCAATCGTCTCCTTCAGGGTTTCGATCTCTCGCAGGATGAAGGCCCCCGTGTCCGGCAGCATGCGGCGGGAGAGCGTGAAGAACAGCGACTGGTTGCCGCTCGGATTGGCGATCACCTGCCCCAGAAACCGCGTGTTGATTTCCTTCAAGAGCGGGATCAGCGGTCCATCCGGGCGGAACCTGAGCGGTTCCTTGTGCAAGACCTTTATGTGGTTGCCAGGGTGCACTTCCACCAGGCCCAGCGCTTCCAGCGACCGGCCCATGCGGAACATGTCCTCCCCTGAAAGATCGAAACGGCGTTGAATTTCCCCTTGAGGGATCGGCTCTCGCAGCAGGATGAACAGATAGAACAGCGATGGGTCGGCAGCGAGCCGCGCTTCCGTTGCTATCGGCAGCACGCTTGCTTCTTCGGAGTTTCGTGCCGCCCGGTGCAACACATCCGACAGCGGCACCTCCAGAATGTCGCAGATCTCCAAAAGCCGGCTCAGCTTGCAGTCGTGCCCGGCAAAGATCCGTTTGACCGTCGGCTCCGAAATATCCATCCGCCTTGCCAGATCCGCATAGGTCATGCCGCGCGCTTTCAGAACGCCCTGCAAAATCTTGAATGTATCTCCACGCATGATCTTGATCCCGAAATGACAGCCTTGGTATCGTTTTTTGATACCATATCATGATCAATTGCAAGAAAAGTTCGAAAGTTGCATGGAAAGTCCAGTTCAACTGTTTGAAAGGACATCCCATGCAGCCTCTGAAACACCTCGCCGCCGCGCTCCTGCTCAGCCTCTCCACGCTGCCTTCCGTGGCTGGTTCGCTCTGGTCGACGGACGGGTTCGATATGCCGGAATCAGTTGCTTACGATCCCATGACTGATCGGTTGATTGTCAGCGTCATGAACGGCGCTCCGAACGCGGTCGATGGCAATGGCCATCTGGCGCTTCTGTCCACCGGTGGAAAGCTCATCGACGCCAATTGGGCAAACGGCATGGACGCCCCCAAGGGCCTGGCGCTGATGGACGGCAAGGTTTTCGCGGCCGATCTCACCAGCCTGCGCATTGTCGATGCCGGCACTGGGGAATTGCTGCAGTCCGTTCCTGCCGAGGGTGCGGTTTTTCTGAATGACGTCACCACCAATGGCAGCGAGGTCTTCGTCTCCGACATGATGACGAACACGATCTGGCGCTATGCGAACGGCACTTTCGAAAAATGGCTGGAAAGCCCGGTTCTCAACCACCCCAATGGCCTCTACTGGGATGACGACCGCCTGCTTGTCGGGACCTGGGGCAAGGGCCTCAAGGACGACTTCACCACCGAGGCCCCTGGCAGCCTGCTCGCCATCGACCCCGCGACAAAATCCATCAGCGTCGTGGCGCAGGATGTCGGCAACATTGATGGCATCACGCGGCTGAACGGCAAACTCTTCCTCAATGACTGGATCACCGGCAAGGTCTTCGAGATCGGGACGGATGGAGCAACAACCGAGATCCTGAGTGAACCAGCAGGCCTTGCCGATATCTCCGCACGCGATGAAGTGCTCTATCTGCCGCATATGCTGGAAGGAAAGATCGAAGCGGTAACGCTGGACTAGACGCCAGTTGCCTCGGCAACAGACGATCACAGGGCGCGATATCCCGCGAACGACGGCTGGGCAGCACATGCCCAGCCTGAAGTGTATTTCCCGCCGAAACAGCATGCGATCCTGCACGGAAGGAGCACCGGACAATCGCTATCAAATGCCCTTCCCACAAAAATGATGTACGCACCTCATTTCATGTTACCTTCACGCGTGACCGGCTCAACGACCGGGAACCGGACGCAAGGGCCTGCTGCTGGAGGCGGCCTCGGCTCGGAGAGGGCCGGATAAGGGAAAAACGCAAAGGGAACGCATGATGGGAGCCTACAAGATCAACCCGGAGTTCGTCATTTCAGATGAACGAACGCTCCGGAGCCAATTTTCCGAGCTATCGCCGCTGGCTGCAAAAAAGTGTCTGAGCGCACTGGATAGGCATGCACAGGATTTCATCAAGCGCTCACCTTTTCTGTGCCTCGGCACCCAGAACGCAGACGGCAAGGCAGATGTCAGCCCGCGCGGCGATCCTGCGGGCTTCGTCAAGGTTCTCGACCCGCAAACGCTCGCCATCCCCGACCGACCGGGAAACAACCGCCTGGACAGTCTGGCCAATATCGTTGCCAATCCGAATGTCGGTCTCTTGTTCCTCGTACCCGGATTTGACGAGACCTTGCGCGTCAACGGCACGGCCACCCTGGTCACCGATCCGGATCTGCTGAAAACCATGAGTGTCAGGGACCGTGCGCCCAAACTTGCCATTGTCGTCTCGGTGAGCGAAGTCTTCCTGCATTGCGCCAAGGCCTTCCGGCGCTCCCACCTCTGGGATCCGGAGCATCTGCAGGATCGCAGCGAGATGCCGTCGCTTTCCAGGATCATTCTGGATCAGACGACCGGGGCTCCGAATGACGCGGAAATGCAAAAACTGGATGCCGAGCTGGAAGAAACCTACCGGAAGACCCTCTACTGAGGGGCATCCGCCCAGCCATTGCCAAAGGCAGACCGACAGCACCGCTTCCCGTCTGACGCTTCCTTTTCAGGCCAATGCCGCTTCAATCGCGGTCTTCCACTGAGGTTCGATCCCGCTCGTCATCTGGAGCCCAGGCGTAGACCGTGTCCAACGCGTCCTCCGAGACGACCTGGAACCCGCAGGACAGGTAAAACGCGTTCGCCGGGCTGCCCTTCAGGGCCATCAGGCGAACCGGCAGTTCCGCCGAAACCGCCTCGGCCTTCAGATCCTCGACGACGCGGCGACCGATCCCACTGCCCTGAAAGGCCGGGTGGACATAGAGATGATCGAGATAAAAGTGGTCGGGCCGCCTGCGAATGACAAAGAAGCCGGCAATGCCTTCTTCCTCGATGAGGATACTGGTATCGGCGGCAACAAAGCTGTCCAGAAACCGCTCCCGTGCCCGCCTGGGATCAAACCGGCCCACGGCTTCCAGGCTGGGACGCATCGCCTCGACGCGCAGGTCGGCAAGCCGGTCCGCATCCGCTTCAGATGCAGCTTCAATTCGGGTGGTATTGCGGGACATCCGAAACCTCGACAAGGGGACCGGTACACCGGCGGTGCAGACCATGAGCCCTCCCGAACCGGCAGGCACCGTTTATACAGCCGAAGACTGGAACGGCAATCGCAGACGTCGTGAGCCGAACGGCGCCTTGCCGTTGCACGATGCCACCATGGAGCAGGCCCATTCCACCGGCATCGCGGTGACCGAATGTCCAGTGATTTCGGTGGAAAACGATTTCGTTACCGGAGGCAGCAAATGCAGCCACAAAAAGCTTTTGAGGTAACAGCAAAAGGTCCATCATGATCAGGTCTGCAGCTGGAAGCACGAAAGTTTCATGTTTCAAATCCTTTCTCCTGCTCCTGAGCTTACCGGGCTGGTCAGGGCCTACTGGTTCGTCGAAGACCTGCCCGGCGAACACGCAGGCCAGCTTATCCGCACAAGTCCTGTCCCCCTGACGGTGCTATCCGTCAACATCGGCCGTCCCAACGCCGTAGAGAGCGGCGAACCAGTGCCGGGGTGTCCCTTCTTGGCTTGCAGTCGCAACGCCGTGGCTGGCATTCAGGCTCAGACACCTATTTCGTCATGGTGATGCTGACGATTCCCGGGCTTGTCAGGCTGTTTCCCCACACAGGACCGGGCACTGCCGGCATGCTGGTCGATCTTGCTTCGCTGACCGGTGATGCAACCATCCAATCTCTGAAAAATGGCATTGGCATGGAGCAGAGACCTCGCCGGATTGCCCCTTTCCTGGATCAGTGGTTCGTTTCCAGAATGAACAGGATACGGCCGGTTCCGGACATCGACCGCATCGCCGCGGCGCACTCAATCCTGCGCCGTGGCGGAACTGTCGAAACAGCCGCAGAGACTGCCCAGCTCAGCCGCCGGCAACTGCATCGTCTTTTTCACAGGCATCTTGGAGTGAGTCCAAAGGAACTCGCGGACCTGGAACGGTTGCACAGCAGCTTGCAGAGCGTTCAATCCGGCCGCGGTGAGCCTGTTGAGGGCTTTAGCGACCAGGCGCACCAGATAAGAAGCTGGCGACGGCGGTTGGGCACAACACCGGGGGCCTACGCGCATGCCCCGCGCACGCCGTTGGCCAACCACTTCGATGCAAATGGCTCCACGCTCGAAGTCGCCTACTACTTGTGACGACGATTGTCCCATTCGTTCAAGACCGATAGCCACTTTCAGGGAATGGTCAGGTTTTTCGAATGGAGACCCAACAGACCATGCGTCTTTATCTGCTTCACCTGGGCACAATGCAGCCCGGCGACATACCCGTTCCGGCATACCTTATCCAGACAACGGATGGCATCAACATCCTGATCGATACCGGCTGGCCCCGCTCCTTCGTCGAAGCGCCACGAAATCCACCCGGGCTTGCCGTCGAAATACGGCCGGAAGATACGGTGGTCGCCCGCCTCGCAGCCATCGGGCTTCAGCCTGCCGACATTGACTATCTCGTCTGTACCCACCTCGATGACGACTATTCCGGCAACCACGATCTATTTGCAGGTGCCGAATGCATCATTCAGCGACACCATTACGAAGTGGCCAAAGGCGGCCATCCCCGGTTTGCGGCCAACCGCGCCGCGTGGGATCACCCATCGCTTCGATATCGTCTCGTCGAAGGCGATAGCGAACTTGTGCCGGGCGTGAATCTGCTGGAAACGAGCGGACATGTTCCGGGACATCAGTCTGTGCTGGTTCATCTTCCTCAGACGGGCGGCGTCTTGCTTGCCGCCGATGCCATCATGCACCAATCAATGGCGGACGCGGCAACGCGGCAAATGTACATCACCGATATGGATGACGAACGGTCCATCAGACAAAGCACCCGGAAGCTGTCCGATATTGCTAACCGCGAGGGCGTGGCGTTTGTGGTCTACGGACATGACGCTCAGCAATGGCCCTCCCTGCAGCACTCACCCTTGTTTTACGAGTGATGCAGATACCAGTGTCCGTGTTCCGACAGATGGGCGGCACCGCCGCCCACTTGTCTTGCGTCTTGCGGTCTCAACGCGCGCGTCGGGACAAACCCTCTTATTGCGCGACAAGATGCGGCAGCGGGCTCTTCTTCTCGACTGCGGGCGGATTCCATTTGCCCGTGAGCGCAGGTGACTTCGGCGCATAGAGCCGCATGGTCAGATTGAACGGTCCCTTCGGTGCCGGCAGCCAGTTGGCTTCCTTGTCCTTGCCGGGGCTTTCATTCTGGAAGTAGAGGTCCAGCGAGCCGTCGGCATTGTAGGCAAAGGGCATCCAGCTCGAAACAGCGAAACGGTTCAGACTATTGGCAACCTGAAAGCCCTGTTTGTCATAGAGCGTCACCGACCAGAATCCATTCGTCGGCGGGATTTCAGACTTGTCGAAATGAAGGACATAGTTGTTGGTGCCATCAAGCAGCTTTCCCTCGCTGTCCGCAAGGTTCAGCGGATAGATCGCATCCTGCGGCTGGTTGGCCCCCAGTCCGACTTGCGTGACAATTGCCCGCTTCAGATAGTAGTTGCCGTAAACGCCCATCGTATCGGTGTTCATCGACCAGTAATTGACGATCTTGGCCAGTCTCGGCAGCTTCCATGCCATCAGCTCCTGTGCAGCCTTGGGTGCACGTTCGACCGCCGTTTTGACGACCGGGTCGGCTTCATCGTAATTGAAGCTCTTGCCGCGCTCGATGCCAAGCTGTTTCATCCGTGCGAGAATTGGCTGGTCAGTGTCATGCGGCGGGATTGTTTTCAAAAGCTCCGCTGCATGCATGAAGTAATCGCCACCTGTCATTGAATCGACCTGCTCTTTCGGCGGCGTCTTCATGTCGATGTCCGGATTGACGGTAACTTCGGGGACTTTCAGATCCTGGCCCCACTTCGACAGCGGCGCGATCTTGAGACCGTCCTGGATCTTGTTGACTGCCGCGTAGTCGGACGGACCGTCCGTCTTGATGCGTCCGATCATCCAGACCATTGGTGTCGGCGCTTCTATCAGCTGCGTGTCCTTGGGCAGCTTGAATTCCTCGACGAACTTGTCACGCAGGTCGGGTCTCCAGCCTTCCTGGGCGATCAACAGGGTCTGGGCTTCCGTGCCCGTCGTACGCCACCCGGGCGAGGCGAAAACGTTCGTCCACATGTCGAGCATCGGAAGAAGGTAATAGCGGCCGTCGGTGCTGGGCACCGAAATAACGACCGGTTCCTTGGTGACATCCAGCCAGGCGCTGGAATAGAGCGTATCGAAGTTCGGCCGGACGACAGATCTGTCCTCCGCCGCAGGATAGGCCCGGACATTGTTGAACCAGTTTTGCGGACTGTTCCCCGTCAGCAACCATGAGACATATCGGCGAAATTGCCTAAGGAGGATTTCTGGCACATCGTAGCCCGCCAAGGGAGCGAAGATGAGACAGAAATCCGGGCCGCAGGAGTCGGCCGAAAAGCA
>NZ_VIRG01000020.1 GCF_008107695.1 Stappia sp. BW2
ACACGGTTGCGCAATTGGCGGACTTGCCTTTGGGCTGGCATGCTCGGCGCGATACAAAAAGCTCCCCATGGAGGCGGAGCAAAAAGCCTCCCGAGCCTCCAGAAATGGAGTTGAGTTAGGTCTGTCGTCCTATGGTTGAACAAGGCGCAAAATCTTCGCTGATCTGAATCAGGAGGAATTGGACGCGCAGCAACGCAAGTCGAAGATTGGCTGGCAATGGCGCTTGGCAACTTGCGATCCGGCAGAGCGCGAAGCGCTTGGAATCCAAGCCCGGCAGGACAGGCTTTTCTGGGAAGAAAAAACAGAATGCAAAATTTTTCGTGTCGATCGATAGCAAGGCTTTGGCCAAATATCTCGTAGAGCAAGACTCGCCAAATGTAGCCAGCCCCGAAGCAAGAGCCTGGGCGCGAAACTGTCTAAAAG
>NZ_VIRG01000037.1 GCF_008107695.1 Stappia sp. BW2
TGTCAAGGCACTGATCATCGCAAGGCCTGCCTGGCTGACGGCATCCGCGCCGGAGAATATGTCACCCAACGCCGAAGTCGGGCATCTTCTGAAAACTCTGCCGCCGGATCACGCAAAGGCCGCATTCCTTGCCGGGCCGGTGGGCGTGCGGCTCGCCGCCGAGGCTCCGGACAATCTGGCCTCGCTTGCCGGTTTTTTCTCCCGCACGCCTTTGGATGTGACCGCCGAACTGCTCACCAGAATTTCCAATGACGGTCCTGATGTGACCGACCAGGACGTCGGCAATCTCACCGTACCGACGCTGGTTATCGGCCATGATCGGGACAGCATTCATCCTCTCAGCCATGCGCGTGCTCTTGCCGAGCGAATTGCCGGCGCGCGTTTCGTGCAGATCACGCCGAAGACCAAGAGCCGCCCGCAAT
>NZ_VIRG01000073.1 GCF_008107695.1 Stappia sp. BW2
CGCAGTACCCCAATCGCCGCACGGCGCAAACTAAACGGGTCTTTTGAACCGGTCGGGGCTTGGTCAATGCCAAAAATACCGACCAGCGTATCCAAACGGTCTGCTAATGCCAGCGCCGTTCCAATGTTGGTCGCGGGTAGTTTATCGCCGCTAAATTTTGGCAGATATTGCTCTTCGATTGCCGCCGCCACCGCTTCTGGCTCTTGGTTTAAACGCGCATAGTAAGTCCCTGCCACACCTTGCAATTCTGGAAACTCACCTACCAAGGTGCTGGCAAGGTCTGCTTTTGACAGCAAGCCTGCCCGTGCCGTTTGCTCAACGTCTTCGCCAATTTGGGTAGCAATAAAGGCAGCTAGCTTGGCAATACGCTCAGATTTTTCCCAAATTGTCCCTAACTTATCTTGAAATACGCGGGTTTTAAG
>NZ_VIRG01000019.1 GCF_008107695.1 Stappia sp. BW2
CCTGGACACCTACCTGAGCTTCGGCATCCGCCATCCCGAGCAGATCGAGACGCTGTCGGTGGAACTGACCTGCACCAACCAGAACCTGCCCCAACGGCTGCGCCTGGGCGATATCTGCGTCGCCTGCGAAGGCACGCCGGAGTTCCTCGGTTTCCGCAATATCACCCCGGCGACGCCGAGCTACGCGCCGCCGCTGAACCGCGATTTCCTCTGGAAACTGATCAGCAACATGTCGCTCAACTACCTGCCGCTGGCCAACGTCGACGCGCTCAAGGTGATCCTCGAAACCTACGACCTGCCGCGCTACTACGACCAGCATGCGGCGAAGGTCAGCAAGCGCCTGCTGGGCGGGCTCAAGTCGGTCCGCCACGCGCATGTCGACCGCCTGCATCGGGGCCTGCCGCTGCGCGGCTTGCGTAC
>NZ_VIRG01000033.1 GCF_008107695.1 Stappia sp. BW2
CGAAATGGAAATGCGCCCACCATCAGATGATTTAAGGGCAATAGTCAGAAAATCAACCGTTGTCAGCTTTCCTGCTCGCGTTCAGCAAGTTCTTGCGCTTCTTCGCGAGGCGGCATAAGCGGCCCGCAAATTCGCTGCGCCAGCCAGGTCGCCAGGGTAACTAATAGCCAGGAGATGAGCGTGGCGACCACTAAATCTCGCGGCCAGTGCATTCCCAGAAGCAAACGGCTGCCCATTACGCCGGTCGCCCAGACTAACAAAAACGCGATGGTGAAAGTCCGTCTGCGCGGCCATAACAGACCCACGGCCAAAAGCGCCCAGCTCGCTGCAAACATGGTGTGTCCGGAGGGAAACGCAAAGCCCGTCTCTTTTTGCCAGTGCTGACGCAGGAAAACGGGGATGTTCTGTTGCCCGGCC
>NZ_VIRG01000018.1 GCF_008107695.1 Stappia sp. BW2
CTAACCATCATCGCTACACTCCAGAACGCTGCGGATTGACCGTGCCAAAGATATGATACGGTGTTATCCCCTTTGAAAATAGACTATCGATCAGTTTGATCAATTCCTCCGACGATAGATCTTTGTCGTTGCGTATCCAAAGACGAAACATAGATATTAATGTTGAAATGTAAAACTCAATGATATATGGTGCCAAGACATCACCTGTTGGAAAATCCACAATCAATCGCTCAAAGGGAATTTCTCTTTTCAAGCGTTCCACAAAATGAACAGAACCATAGTCGCCCAATATAGCTTTAAGAACTGAAATCTCCTCTGCATTTTCTAAGCATTGAAGTGCATCTTGTATAGTATGTGTAGAAAACTCTCTGCCTGCCATTTCCTCCTTAATGGATTTCAAAATACGCTCTTCAACGC
>NZ_VIRG01000017.1 GCF_008107695.1 Stappia sp. BW2
AGTTAATGTAGCATACAAACCTGCTCAAGTACAAAAATCAGTACCAACTGTACCTGTTGCACATAACTACAATAAATCAGTTGCTAACAGAGGAAACTTATATGCTTATGGAAACTGCACATATTATGCTTTCGATCGTCGTGCACAATTAGGTAGAAGTATAGGAAGTTTATGGGGCAATGCAAATAACTGGAATTACGCAGCAAAAGTTGCAGGATTTAAAGTAGATAAAACACCAGAAGTTGGCGCTATTTTCCAAACAGCTGCTGGTCCATATGGACATGTTGGTGTTGTTGAATCTGTAAACCCTAATGGAACAATTACTGTTTCTGAAATGAACTATGCTGGATTTAATGTTAAATCTTCAAGAACAATTTTAAATCCAGGAAAATATAATTACATCCACTAAGTAATAT
>NZ_VIRG01000016.1 GCF_008107695.1 Stappia sp. BW2
ATCGAAGCGCGCGAGATTTTCGGCCGTATAGCCGGCGTAATCGAAATCGATGCTGGAATGAATTTCCGAAATCATGCTCCAGAGCGTCTCGCGCAGCAGCGAGGCGCATTTCATTGCGGTGTAGCGCCTGTTGAGATCATCGGTCAGCGGCCGGTCGAAATAGGTCTCCAGCATCGTGCGCTCGGTCGCCTCCGAGAGCTCGTTGTTGGAGGCCAATCCGCCGAGATCGAAAAGCGGCGTGTTGAAACCGGCATAGTCCCAGTCGATCAGCCAGAGCCGTTTGCCGTCATCGAGAAAGTTGGCGGCCAGCAGATCGTTGTGGCCGAAGGCGATCTCGAAAGGCCCTGCCGCTTCCTCCAGCGTCTCAGCCCTGCCGACGAGCCCCGGCAACAGAGGAAGATAGGCGCTCTCCGAC
>NZ_VIRG01000015.1 GCF_008107695.1 Stappia sp. BW2
CAGTCAACCTGCTTCAATTTATGGTGAAGGAAAATTATCCAGTACGTCCTGAAACTTTGGATGAAGGTGATATTGAGCATTTCGAAATCTTGCCAGATATCTTACAAGAATATCTGCTTTATGTAAGATATACCGCAATCCTCATTGATCCATTTTCACAGCCAGACGAAAACGGACATTACTTTGATTTTTCAGCTGTACCATTTAAGCAAGTCTATAAAAATGAACAGGATGTTGTTCAAATTCCAAGAATGCCAAGTGAAGATTATTACAGAACGGCGATGATTCAGCATATTGGGAAAATGCTAGGTATCAAAACGCCAATGATTGATCAGTTCCTAACTCGCTATGAAGCAAGTTGCCAGGCGTACAAGGATATGCATCAAGATCAACACTTATCTTCTCAATTTAATAC
>NZ_VIRG01000042.1 GCF_008107695.1 Stappia sp. BW2
TCGAGCAGCAGCAACGGCGCCGTCGAGAGCAGCCCGCGAGCCAGGCACAGGCGTTGCCGCTGGCCGCCGGACAGCAGCGCGCCGCCGGGACCGACGTCGCTGTCCCAGCCCTGCGGCCAGGCCTCGATCTCTTCCAGCAGGCCAACCGCCCGCGCCGCCTCGCGCAGCGCTTCGAGATCGGCGTCCGCTCGCGCCATGCGCAGGTTCCAGGCAACGCTGCCGCGGAACAGGCCGTTGTCCTGGAACACCAGGTTACGATTGGCGGCGAGGGTCGTTTCGCTCAACCGGCGGA
>NZ_VIRG01000056.1 GCF_008107695.1 Stappia sp. BW2
TTCCTTGTATGAAAGATCAGCGTACCTGCGTAACTCCTTAAAACCCCAAACCCCCGAAAGAGCCTGAGATCGCAAGGCCAACGCCGCCTACGCTTCCCTTCCTTCAATAATCAAATTGTCAAAGAACAGAGGCTCTAAAACCTCTCAAGCCGTAACCAAAACTCAACAAAAACAACCCACTCGCCGAACCATCAAGCTCGGCCACCTGGACCAATTTTCTGGAATTAAGGTCACAAAACCCTGTCGCCAGCGACGTTGCCGCCGTCGATGAACCGGGTTATACGCACCTCACCCCAACCCGTCAACAACCGTTTTCGAAAAAAATCAAAAAAAGCGAAAAAACTTTCAAAAGGGCGGGAAAATAACGTGGTTTCAGATAGTTAGTACTTATCCACCTTTCTACACAAACGGTGAAACCAGCATGCCTGAGCCCAGTCCGCCGGCTGCTGCAATCAGCGCCATGCCCAGGTTTCGGGCACCTTCCGCAGGGGCTTCCTCGCCGGTCAGCTGATCGAACAGATGAACAACCAGAATTGCGCCTGATGCGCCTATCGGATGTCCTCTGGAAAGAGCGCCGCCCGTCCGGTTCACACCCTCAGATGCAAGGTTCAGCCTCTCGGCAGTCACCATTGCCTGAACCGCATAGGCTTCCATGAGTTCCGTTGCCGCCAGTTCGCCCGCTCCGATGTCGAGCTCCGAAAACATGGCGTTCGCCACTTCTATCGGAACCAGAGCCGGATCTCCCGGGCTACCGCCGGCACTGTGGCCGGTCAGAATTTTCAGACCAGCCTGCCGGTTGCCGTTTGCCGGCTGAAAAAAGCGCTGGTGAAAGAGGTCTTCGGACATCAGAAGCACCGCGGCAGCTCCATCCGCCTCGCAGGCGATCGTAGCCGCGCTGAGGCCAGTGTCCTGGGTGCCAGCCAGTACGGGCGCCCTGAGAGCCGTCCTGAGTGACAGGTTGCGCGTGAAGCCATCCTTCTCCGGAAAGCATCCGCCGGCATGGACCAGTCGCTGCAAAAGATGCTCCTGCGCCGCCACCGCCTTTTGGTGAGAAGCGACGGCATAGGCTGCTTGAGCCTCTTTTGTCGTGCCCGTTTCGGCGGCAAGCTGGGCGGCGGCTTCAGCGAGGTCCGGATCGTCGAACGGCGCGGGCGCAAAGGCAGGCCGGTCATAGGCAACGGATGGCGCTCCCCGGCCCGCAGGTCTGGTCATTCGGATCGGTGCCCGGCTGAAGCTTTCCGTACCGCCTGCCAGAACAATCTCGGCCGCACCGGCTTCGATCATGCGTGCGCCCATGAGGATTGCGTCCAGGCCCGAACAGCACTGCGTATCGATGGTCAATGCGGCAACCGTTTGCGGAACCCCGGCGCGAAGTGCTGCAAGCCGCGCCGGATTGCCGCCGCCGTAAAGCGCGTTGCCCAGAAACACGCAATCGACATCTCCGGGCTCGATACCGGCGTCCACAATAAGCTGATCGAGAACGGGCGCCGCAAGCTCGTCGGCCTGCAACATGGCAAGTGCCCCGCCACGCGGGCAAACCGCTGTGCGCCGTGCTGCTGCAATCACTGCCTTGCGGTTCTGATTCAAACGCTGCCTCCACCTTTCGCCAAGTCCGCCACGGTCTTCTGAATATCCGGCTTGCCCCCTGGCGTCAGCGGTATCTTTGCCTGGATGTGAATGTGTCTGGGCACCTTGCCGGGCGAAAGACGGGCGCGGCAATGACGCAGCAAAATCTGGTCGGCGTCCGCCAGGGGTGCGCTCAGTTCGACCACGGCCTCCAGCCGGTGACCACGAACATGGTCCGGAAGCCCCGCGACGACGGCCAGCGCGACAGACGGATGCTCGGCCAGCACGGCCTCAACCTCTTCCGGGTAGACATTCAGACCGGAGGTGATGACCATCCGGTTTTCGCGGCCTGTCAGAAACAGGAACCCCCGGTCATCGATATAACCGTGATCGCCAACGGTGAGCCAGCCGTCCTGCCAGAGTGTATCCGGCGCGGTCCCGCAGATATAGTGCGAAAACAGCAACCCACTCCGGATCCAGATCAAGCCAGCACTGCCAGGGCGCGCGGGCGCGGCCGGATCACCAATCGCAATCTCCACCCCCTGCGCGGCCTTTCCAACCGAACCAGGGGGGATATCGTCTTCGGGTGAGGCCAGAGTGATGAAGCTGGTTTCCGAAGCTCCATAGAACTCGAAAAGCCGTGCCTCGGGGAAAACCGACTTCAACGCCTGCCGGTCCGCTTCGTGCCATTTGGCGCCACTCGCAAGAACCTGCTTCACCGCGGCAACGGTCCCGTTGCGCCGGGCGGTTTCAGCCAGAAAGTGCAGCTGGGTCGGTGTGGCATACAGGACCGAACCTCCAGCCGAGCTGCCAAGGTCTCTCAACACCACGCGCGGATCGAACCGCGGCACAAGCACCACGTGCTGGCCACAGGCAAGGCCGCAGACGGCGCCATAAAGGTGAAGCGAATGGGTCAGCTGGCCCGGCAGGACGACGCGGCTATGTTCCGAAATGCCGAAGGCTTGTGCGGACAGTTTGAAGCTTTCAATCCACGACCCATGGGACCGGACATAGCCCTTGGGAACGCCGCTGGAACCGGACGTGAACCCTGCGTAGAAAAGATCGCCTTCATCCGGTGGCGTCTCCGGTGCCATCAGGTCCCCGGCGGCCCCCCTGCTGCCTTCGCACAATGCCGGAAAGCTTTCATCATCGATGACGAGATCAGGTGCAATCGCGTCAAGAACCGTTACGGCCTGTGTTGCGGGCCAGTCCGGATCCATGACCGTGGCAATGCGACCGGTGCAGGCGCAGGCAAGGAAGCAGACGATCAGCGCAGCCGGATCCCGGAAGCGCAAGACCACGTATCCACCGCGACCTGACCGCGTCCGAAGCGCGTTCTCGATCCGGCCGACGCTATCAGCCAGGTCCTGCCAGGAGAAAGTCTGCGAGCTGCATGTCAGTGCGGACGTAGACGCTTTCTGGCTGACAAACCGGCCGAGACTGTCGCCGACAAAAGGCATGAGAGGGATTGGCCCTGTGGTCGCTGTTACGACCGTGAGAGAACGGCACCCGGCAGACCGCGCGCAACGGTCTGAACGATGACCGCCGTCAGTGCGACCTTGACCAGATCCCCCGGAATGAAGACTGAGCTGCCGAGCGCGGCTTTCGGCAGGGACAGGCCGGCCATGATGGCAACTCCCGGAATGCCAATGGCATAAACCACCAGGATGCCGCCAACCGCGGCGGAGATGGCGGCGGCAGCCAGGATGTTCATCTCTCGGGTCGACTGCATGATCCAGCCAGCCACAAGCGCTCCGACCGGCCAGCCGATCAGAAAGCCGACCGACGGGCCCATGAAAACGCCTAGGCCACCACGACCACCGGACAGGAAGGGCAAACCGAGCGCGACGAGAAACAGGAACAGCAGCACAGCAAGCGCGCCCCGGATCGGGCCAAGCATGACACCGGCCAGCATCACACCAAGGGTCTGTGCCGTGATCGGTACGCCACCGAGAAAGGCGATTGCAACTGGCGGAACAAGGCCCAGGGCAGAAATGAGCGCGGCATAGAAAGCAACATGCACAAGTGATCTGTCAGCCATGATGAATTCGACCTTCTTTTCAGGAACAATGGGACTGCCACTCACCCACGAACTGAACGGATGGGTTGGGGCCCCGAAATCGTCATCACTGAGCGGGATAGCCCAGTTTTCAGCCGAGTGCCAGTCAACACCGGCTTCTTTTCGGTCATCTTGACAGGCCTTGCGACCCGCCTCGCGCCTTCAGCGCTTCGGCAACATGATCCGACATGCTCAGGGATTGGATGGCGAATGGCGCCAGAAGACGCCACGAATTTCGCGTGCCTGTTCGCGCCTGCCAGGCTTCGCGAAGCTGAGCAAAGACGACAAGCATGTAAGGCGCGAACCGCAGCACCAGCGCAACGCCCAGCGCCGGTTTGCGGGGAGAGAAACCGAAAATCTCGAGCGGTTTGAACAACGGCAGGACGGCGTCCAGCATGTCGTCCATCCGGGTGGTGACCGAAACGAAATTCGCCGACAGGATCATGATTGCAAGCCGCAGGATCATTGCGACCCCTTCCAGAAGACTGCCGGAGACCCAGTGCAGCACCAGAAGCGCGGCAAGCAGATACGACATTGCCCGCAACAACTTCAGCTGCGCCAGACCATCGCGTCCAAGGGAGGCGTAACACAAGAGAACGGCTCCAAGAGCCGGCAGCAGGACCCAGAAGGACGTGTACTGCAGCAACAGCAGACTGGCGAGGGCGATTGCCAGCAGCTTCAGACCCGCGGGCAGGCGGTGAGCCCAGCTATTGCCCTGGAGATAGACCGACATCATAGCTCGGCAATCTCCACGTCCATGTCCTGACGCGAAAGGACGTCCTCCTGAAAGGCCGCCCGCACAGCATCAGGCTCGCCATCCATGCGCAAACGCCCGCCCTCCAGCCAGAGCAGTCTATCGAAGCCGTCAAACTGGCTGAGATCGTGGCTGACCAGAACGATTTTCTGCGGCAGCGAGAGGATCTTCTGACGGATCCGAACCGTCGTCAGGGCATCGAGGCTGGACATGGGTTCATCCAGCACCAGAAGGCGCGGCTCCATAACCAGAACCGCCAGGATGCAGATGAGCTGTTTCTGCCCGCCGGAAAGCTCGGTGATCGGCTTGCCGGCAAGCCCCTCACAGCCATGCAGCGCCAGGAATGCGCGCGCCCGGCTGCGACTTTCTTCCTTGCCTGCCCCCAACTGGGTGAGACCAAAGGCGATCTCTTCCTCAACGGTCGGGAAAATGGCCTGGTGATCCGGGTTCTGAAACACGAAGCCGACATGGCGCGGCAATTCCAGTTCCGCCTCGTCGTACGGTGCCCCGAAAAGAGTGAGATTGCCGCTTGTCGGGGCGCGCAAACCATTCAAAAGGCGCACAAAGGAGCTCTTGCCCGATCCGTTCAGACCGATAACCCCGATCCGATCCTCTGCAAGCTGCAAAGTGAGATCTTTCAGGATAGGCACGCTTCCGGCCTTCAGGCCGACCCGATCGAATACCGCATAGGGACTGGCGTCCGGATTGCAGACCCGGTGCTCCGCCGTGGGTTTTCTGCTTTTGGGCCAGAATGCCATGTCACCTCGTCGCGGGCGGCGCTTCCTGCAACGGCCGGTCCCTGTTCGCGCGCAGCTTATCGGTTGGATCTGCCGTCTTGTCAAAGACTGACGGTCGTTCAGCGGAAATACCTCTGCGGTAAGGCTCTACCCTACCGGGCGCGTCAGATCGGGCAATTCGGCCAATTGGCCAATGGTCGATCTGATGCGCTCCAGAGCCCAACGGAATCGGTCGTCGGATTGTTCGGATCCAAAGGTCAGACGCAGATACGGCGCGGGCCGATAGTCCTTCGCCTGGAAATATCGGGACGACAGCACGGAGATGCCCTGATGGCCAAGCGCATTCTGCAACGCGTCGGGATCGACGGTGTCCGGCAAGCGCAGCCAGCCGAACACCTTGTTGACATCGCTTTGCAGGAAATGGGGTGCGAGCAGGTCACGTGCGGCCAGAAATCTCGTGCGGTTCGCCTTGCGTTTCAAACGCAGTGTCTTGAACAGATGCCCCTCGCGCACCCAGCCGGCGATAAGTTCCGCCGTGATGGGGGAGGCCATCCAGGTGCTTTCGCCGATCTTGTTGCGAATGCTGTCGCCAAATGGCCCGGGCACATGAACGAAGCCGATCCGGCTGCCGGGTGAGCAGACCTTGGAGATACTGGCGATGGAGGCGGTGAGTTCAGGCGCCAGCGCGCCGAAGGCAGGCAAGGCATCAGGCAGAAAAGGCGTATAGGGATCATCCTCGACGATCTTCAGGCCATGTTGCCGGGCCACCGCGACCAGATCCTGCCGCTCTTCGACGGACATTGTGTGGGTGGTCGGGTTCTGCATGTTCGGCATCAGAAAGACGCCCTTTACGCTGTTAGCCTTCGCGGCCTGGGCAAGGGCCGCAGGGTCCATGGCGCCGAAACCGCCGTCGTCACGCGTCAGCGCGGGCAGGGGTATCGGCTTCAGACCGATGCTGGCGAAGGAGCTGAAGATCGAAGGATAGGTGAACCGGTCGACGGCAACCGCGTCGCCCTGGCGAAACAGAGCCTGACAGGTGACCTGAATTCCGTGCTGCGCGCCGCAGGTCACCGCCACCCTGTCCGGGTCGGCGTCCAGACCATAGTCCTTGAAGACAAGCGCACCGGTTTCGCGATGGGCCTTGAGGCCCTCCGAGGGCACGAAGCCGTTCAGCAGGTCGATCCCCACCGTTCGAGCCATCCGCGTGAGCCCGTCGGAAAGGCTGGGGTTGAGGTGCGGATAAGCAAAATTGCGCGCCAGATCGCAGGTTTCCGGCTCGTCTTCCTTTGGAATAAGTGGCGAAACCTTCTGGGTTTCAGACGCAATATAGGTGCCCCGCCCGGTTTCCCCTTTCACCAGCCTGCGCCGTTCCGCCTCGCCATAGGCCCTTGTGACGGTGCCGAGTGTCACACCGAGCTGATAGGCTAGTTCTCGCTGCGGCGGCAGCCTGTCCCCCTGGGCAAGCGCACCGGCCTTGATGTCGGCTTCCAGCGCATCGGCGATCGCTAGATAAATCGGGCCTGAGGCCGCTTCAATGTTCGGAATCCACATTGTCATGAGAACAATGTTATCATTGACTGATACAATAGCTCAAGACAATTAGTATCTCCGCTATTTTGTATCGATTGTATCGATGCACTCGATGCTTTGTCTGGAGATACCCATGGATTACGCGACGTTTCTTGCCTTCGCGGTCTTCGTCATCGTCATGACCGGCACGCCCGGTCCGGGCAATCTGACCTTTCTGGCCATCGGCGCGTCTGCCGGCTACCGCACCGCCTTTCCCGTGATTGTCGCCTCGCAGATCGGCTCCCT
Organism: Stappia sp. BW2; assembly: GCF_008107695.1. Classification (GTDB taxonomy): domain Bacteria; phylum Pseudomonadota; class Alphaproteobacteria; order Rhizobiales; family Stappiaceae; genus Roseibium. The sequence goes on from NZ_VIRG01000056.1 coordinate 6,932, forward strand.
GCCGCTCAAGCTGAGTGTTGCCTATGGCCTTGGCCATGTCATGGCGGCTGGCGGCCCGGTCGTGACCGTCTTCAAGGTGCTGAGCATGGCCTATATGACTTATCTTGCGTGGCGGATCATCTGCCTCAGCGTCAAACCGAATGGCGAAGTTGCCCTGCCCAGTTTTTGGGAAGGGCTGCTGATACACCCGCTCAGCCCGAAAACCTGGGCGATGAACCTCGTCGCCTTTTCAACCTTTCTGGCCGGCAACGGGCTTGGCATCCACGAAAACGCAATGATCCTGGTAGCGGGCTTCACTCTTGGCGGGATGGTGTTCCATTCCCTCTGGGCCTTGGCCGGCGTCTCCATTCTCGCCCTGATCGGCGATGGCACCATTATGCGCGCCATCACGGTTTCCATGGCAATTGCCATGCTGGCAGCAACCGTGTGGGCGCTGATTATCTGAGGCCGGAGAAAGGGTTTGCGGCCGCGCTGTTCAATAGACGAAGGGGATGAACTTGCTCGTCCGCGCCGCGTAGGCATCGAATGGCGCACCGTATCTCTGCGAAAGATAGGCATCGAGTGCCGGGATATGAAAGGCAACGAAAGAAACGGCCATGAACGCAGGCACCGATAGGGCCACCAGGCTGTGTGTCAGCAGGGCCCAGCCGGTGAAAAGTACGGTGTCGCCGAAATAGTTGATGTGCATGGAATAGGCGAACAGACCGCCGGTGTAGCATTTGCCACGATTTGCCGGGTCTCGCTTCCACCATTTGCGCTGCAGTTCCGACCCGCTGTTGAGAAACGAGCCGACCAGGACCATCGCCAGGGCCACACCGTCTATAAGGGAGAACGGAACTACCGTCTGCCGGAATACGCCGCAGCCGAGCACGAGGAAGCCGATTTCAAAAAACGCCATGAAAGCGCCCAGTCCGAACACTTCCGAAAACGCCACTTTCCGGGCCAGCAGATAGAACAACGTCAGAAGGTGGCGCGTGAAGTAGAGCAGGGTACAGGCGAGCAGAAGCAATCCGCGCTGCGGATCGGACACAACATCTGCCTGTCCGAACCACGAGGCTATCAGCTCCAATCCGCCACCCAGAAGCAGCCAGATGCTGACAAGAAAACTCGCCAGATGAATGGCTGCAAAAACAGATTTCTGCTTTAGCGACTTACCATGCTGACGGCTGACGCCTCCGGACTGTGCCATAACTTCTCCTTCGACCCCGAAGCCGGGTGTCGAGCCCTTCAAACGGCAATTTCTTTTTCGACCAAGTGGACTAAAAAGAAATCTAGACGAAGCGGTTGCATGTGGTCAATGTGTTTATCGACCAACTGGACGAAATAATGCCGAAACAGATCGACCACGAAGCCTACCGGCTTGAACTGGCCCGGAAGGCCGCACCGCTTTTCTCCGAACTCGGGTATTCGGGTCTTGGAATGCGGCAGGTCGCCGAAGCCCTCGGCCTGTCGAAAAGCGCGCTCTACCATTACTTTCCGACCAAGAAGAGCCTGTTCCTGGCCTGCACGGAAACGGTGATGAGGGAGATGACGGCAGGGGGTGACACGGCCCCCCATTCAAAGAGCCCCAAATCACAGGAACCAGCTACGGCCCTGATCGATTTCGCCAAAAGTCTGGAACCAGGATTTGCCAGCGAAATGTCGCTTCTGTTCGACTATCTGCGGGGAAAAACCGCCACCGAGATCGCTGCCGACCCGGCCATGCAACTGGCCAATGACCATCTTCGAAGGCACGTGGAAGGCCTTGTGGGGAGCGAGGCAGCCGACAGCGCCCTTTGCCTGTTGATGGGTGCCTTGCTGATGCGCCATTTCACCGGCGGCACGCTGGATTATGAGACCCTTCTTCCCGCCCTCAGGAAACTCGGCTGACAGAATACAGCGCGGGAGAAGAGGCAGATCCGGCAACAGACGTCCACCGGATCTGCCCGACCGGCTACAGGGGAGACCGCAGCCGGAAACACGTCAGGTATCGAAATTCAACTAGCGCTGCAGGTCCTTCAGCTCCCTCTGCCAGCGCGCTTCGAAAGACGATTCATGCCGGTCTGAGCCAAAGCCAATATCCCGGCGCAGATCATCCGGCAGATCAGCCACGTTGAGACGTTTGCGGCGCGGCATCGCTGCCCGTTTGAACATGGAACCGATCATAGTTTTGAATGAAAAGCCCAAGTTATGTTGATGAGTCACACAGCCTGATTTCGTTTGAAAGCGCCTGAACACGTCGGAAACTCCTGATTTAGGTGAGCTACATATCGACGGACCCGGCTTGTCTTACCAACGAAATCTCAATAGATATGCATAAGGGAGATTTATGCATGTCATCGCATTTGCCACCGCTGTCCGCGATCCGGGCTTTCGAAGCTGCAAGCCGGCACCTGAGTTTCACCAAGGCCGGGGACGAGCTGGGCATGACCCAGGCGGCCGTCAGCTATCAGATCAAGGTTCTGGAAGACCGCCTCGGCTTTCAGCTGTTCACGCGCAAGGCCCGCAAGATCGAGCTGACCGATTCCGGCGCACAATTGGCAACGCGGGTGGTCGATGCGTTCTCCTCGCTTCGCAGTGCCTTCGAGGATATTTCCGAAAAGAACGCCAGCCAGCTTGTGGTGTCCAGCAACACCACGTTTGCCGTCAACTGGCTGGCCTACCGTCTGTTCGAATTCCAGATGAAGAACCCGGATGTGGGCGTGCGCATCGTGCCCTATGGCCCGAATGCGGAGCCGGATTTCAACGAATCCGACATCGTGATTTCTGCCTGCAAGGCACCGCCAAAAACCTGGCCCGCCCATGAAATCGTGCGCGCAGACTTCACGCCGATGCTGAGCCCGAAGCTTGCGGAAACAATTGGCGGCATCAGCAAGCCCGAAGACCTCCTGAAATTGCCGCTGGTCGATCCGCAGGATCCCTGGTGGCAGATGTGGTTCGAGGCAGCCGGACTGGCGAATGTCGATCTGAGCGGCCATCCGAGCTCGCGCATGGGGTCGCAGGCGCTTGAGGCCAACCGGGCCATCGCAGGCCAGGGCGTTGCCATCCTGACCCCGTATTTCTGCAGAACGGCCCTTGAGAGCGGCCAACTGATCCAGCCCTTCGAGCTGACTTGCCGGGCGAACAACGAAAGCTGGTATCTGAGCTACCCACCGGCCTTGCGCTCCAGCCGCAAGATCCGGCTGTTCCGCGACTGGGTTCATGCGGAACTGAAAAACGACGGCATGCCCGTCGCAGCACCGGTGGCTGTGACAGGCTGACGCCATCCCGGCACCAGCAAGCCTCTCAGTCCATGCAAAAGCCCCGGCCGTCCATCACACGACCGGGGCCAAATCGTTTCCGGCAATAAGCCTTGCCTTACGGCGTGAACACGATCGTCTTGTTGCCGACGATCATGACCCGGTTTTCCAGGTGGTATTTGACGGCACGGGCGAGGACGCGGGATTCGATGTCGCGGCCGCGGGCAACGAAGTCGTCAGCGGAAAGCGAATGGCTTACGCGGTCGGCGTCCTGCTCGATGATCGGGCCTTCGTCGAGATCCGGCGTCACATAGTGAGCGGTGGCACCGATCATCTTGACGCCGCGGGTGTGCGCCTGGTGATACGGCTTTGCGCCCTTGAAGCTCGGCAGGAAAGAGTGGTGGATGTTGATGATCTTGCCGAACAGCCGCTTGGAAAGGTTGTCGGACAGGACCTGCATGTAACGGGCCAGCACCACCAGATCGGCCCCGGTTTCCTTGACCAGTTTCAGCAGCTTGTCTTCCTGCTCGGCCTTGTTTTCCTTGTTCACCGGCCAGTGGTAGTACGGAATGCCTTCATGCTCGGCCGTACGCTGGCTGTCGGTGTGGTTGGAAACGATTGCCACCACTTCGGCATCCATCCAGCCGACGCGGCTCTGGTAGAGAAGGTGCAGCATGGCATGGTCGAATTTGGACACCATGACGATGACCTTCGGCCGCTTGGCGGTGTCGACCAGTTTCGCCTTCATGTCGAAGCGGCTGATGACCGGGTCGAGCGCCTTCTGGACACTTTCCAGGCTCACGCCTTCCGGAGCCAGCATGGCAATGCGCAGGAAGAACTGGTTGGACACCCGGTCCCAGAACTGGTCACTTTCGGCGATATTGGCGCCGAAATCCGCCAGCTCCGTCGTGACCGCCGCCACAATGCCGGGCTTGTCCGCGCAGGACAGCGTCAGAACGTAAAGGCTATCCGCCATAGTATTCCAGTCTCCAACCTTGAGGGCCGCAGCCCGCTGATATTGCTTCGTGCCGGATGCCGGCCCGAATGATCAGGCAGGCATCAGACTATGTTCCTTCAGGGCCGATACCAGATCGTTGACCCGGTCGGCATTGTCTTTCGCACGGTCGCCGGTCCTGTTCCACAGGCCGTTCTCAAAACCGATCCTTGTCTTGCCGCCCCGCCGGACCGCCTCCACCAGACACTCCGTCTCCCGGTGTCCGAAGGCGCAGACCGCCCAGTCCAGCGACACCCCGCTGCCGCGTTCCGCCAGCTTGTCCAGAAACGGCACCAGATCCTCCGGTGCACTTTCCTGGCCGGCCGCGTAGCGCCCCAGTACAAACAGCAGCTGATGGCTTTCCCTCGCAAGGGTGCCGGCTGCCACCAGATTAAAAAACCGGTCCAGATCATCCGCACTGTAGACGATGTGCTGGACCGCGCACGCCTTGCCAACTGCCCAATTGTAGAAAGCCTTCGCCTGGTCTTCCTCGCCTTCCGGAACCATTTCCCGAAGGGCGACGGAGACCGCTGCAGGCTTGACCTTGTAGACCAGTTCGCGTTGCTGTTCCGGGGTGTATTTTCCAACAGCTTCCGTCGTGATTTGAACCTGCATTTGCGGCACAGCAACACGCATTTCCGACAAGAGCTCACGATAAAGCCCCGCATCCAGCACATGGGCACCGGAGACATCGCGTACATGGGCATGAAGCGCGCCAGCGCCGGCGTTGAAACAGGCCTTTGCCGCAGCAACGGTTTCGGCAACGGTCATCGGCAGGCAAGGGTGGTCCGATTTGGTCCGGCGCGCACCGTTCGGGGCCACCATGATCAACGGCAGCGGCGGAGGTGTAAAAAGGGGGGTCATGGTCAGAAGACCGCCTTGAAGGCCTGGCCAAGCTTGTCGGTTATCTCGCCGATGTGGCTGTCCTCCAGAATGAAGGGCGGGGCCAGCAGGATGTGGTCGCCGTGTACGCCATCAATTGTCCCACTCATCGGATAGCAGATAAGGCCAGCCTCGAAGGCCGCTTTCTTGAAGGCCTTGCTGATACCTCTTTTGGGGTCGAACGGAGCCTTGGAGGCCCGGTCTTCCACCAGTTCGATACCTCGAAACAGCCCACGCCCGCGAATGTCGCCAACATGCGGATGCTGGCCGAAGGCGTCGGTGAGGGCCGCGTTAAGTTTCTCGCCCATCGGCATGACCCGGTCGGCGACGCCGCCGGTCAGCTTTCTGAACACGGCCAGTGCCGCCGCGCAGGCGACGGGATGGCCGATGTAGGTATGGCCGTGCTGAAAAAAGCCGGAGCCGGTCTCGATGGCTTCATAAATAGCGGACGCGCACAGCATGGCGCCAACCGGCTGATAGCCGGCGCCGAGCCCTTTCGCGATGCACAGAATATCCGGCGCCACGCCATCCTGCTCGCAGGCGAACAGCGTTCCCGTGCGGCCCATGCCGCACATGACCTCATCGAGGATCAGAAGCACGCCATGGCTGTCGCAGATCTCGCGAATCCGCTTGAAATAGCCCTCGACCGGCGGCAAGGCGCCCGCCGTCGCGCCGACGACCGGTTCGGCCACGAATGCCATGACATTTTCCGGCCCCAGCCGAAGGATCTCCGCTTCCAGTTCGTTGGCGACCCGCTGGCCGTAGTCGAAGGCGGTTTCCCCCTCGCGGCGGTCCCGGTACTCGTAACAGGGAGCGATATGGGTGGTGTCGATCATCAGCGGCGCGAAGGGTTCCCGCCGCCACTGGTTGCCGCCGGTTGCGAGTGCGCCCAGCGTGTTGCCGTGATAGCTCTGCCGGCGGGCGATCACCCTGTGCCGGGACGCTTCCCCTTTTTCCAGAAAATACTGCCGCGCCAGCTTCAGCGCCGCTTCCATGGCTTCCGAACCGCCGGAAACGAAGTAGACGCGGTCCAGATCGCCGGGAGCTTTCTGGATCAGGAGATCTGCCAGCTCCTCGGCCGGTTCGCTGGTAAAAAAGCCCGTGTGGGCAAATGCGATCCTGTCGACCTGGGCCTTGATGGCGGCGGTCACATCCGGGTCGCTGTGCCCGAGACAGGAAACCGCGGCACCGCCGGACCCGTCGAAATACCGCTTTCCGGATCGGTCGAGGATGTAGCACCTCTCGCCGGTGACTGCGACGGGAAGATCGGCTTTGGTATGGCGGGGGAATACATGAGACATGGCAAGTTATCCGGCTGATGACAGCTGCGCCCGGACCGGGCTGACGCATTTGTATCAGAAAATATCCAACTCTGAAACATTTGTTTCGACGGCGCGTTAACCATGTTTTTCATTAGAATTTTAATAAAGTTCGATCAGCCTGCGCACGGGGGACGAGATTTGTAATGAAGTAACCGAAGGCTGCCCGTCATGCGTCAGCGCCTCATCGCCTGGATCGTATTCCTAGGATTGACCGCCACACTTGCCGGCTGCGGAACTGTCGCCGGTGTTACCGGCATGGGCTGGGTGACGGCATCCCACAATTCCATCGACTACAACGACAGCTCGTGGTGCGTTCCGCGCAAGCTGAAAAAGGTTCTGAACCGGGTCGCGGCCCGATATGGCAAGGTGACCGTCAGTTCCACCAAGCGCTGGTGGCTTGAAAACTGGTGGAAGGGCGGCGCCAAGAATTCCTATCACCTCAACTGCCGCGCGGTCGATTTCTCCGTCCGCGGCAGCCCGTCATCGGTCATCGCCTTTTTGAAGGCACAGCCGGAAGTGGGCGGTTACAAGCACTATTCTTCCGGCCACTATCACATCGACACCGGCCCGCGCCGTACCTGGTAAGTTCAGGCCCGGCAAGTTCAGGCCTGCTAAACCGCCCCCTTGGGCGCCGGTCCTGACGGGCGCCCGGGCCTGAAAAACGGCGGCGCTGGCACGCGGCGGGCCTCACCCACCCAGCGAGGAGCTCGCGTTATTTCAGTTCGCCCAGCTCCAGTGCCATTTCCCAGGCCACAGGGTCAAAGCCGACAAAATTCTTGGTTTCGCCTGCCACGATCGGGCGCTTGATCACCGACGGGTTCTCGATCATCACATCGAGCGCACTTTTGGCGTCGACGACACTGTCCTGGGTCGCCTCATCAAGGCGCCGCCACGTGGTGCCGCGTTTGTTCAAAATCGTGTCCCAACCGAACTCGCCGACGAAACCGGCCAGCCGGTCAGCATCCACCCCGTCCTTCTTGTAATCGTGGAACTCATAGGCCACCCCGGCCTCTTCCAGAAACTTCCGCGCTTTCTTGACGGTGTCGCAATTCTTGATGCCGTAGACCTTCATCGCCTCTTCCCGGTTGCTCGTTGTCTGCTTGTTGGTTTTCTGGTCCGGAATGTGCCGACTGGAGCCGGGGATGCAAGGCTGTCGTCGGAGAAAATCCGGAATTTTGAGAAAAATGAGCGCCTAAGGGCCTTCCAGTCCGGAGTTTTCCCCGTTGTGACCGCTTTCACAGACAGTTCGCCGCATTTGCCTTATGTCTTCTTGACCTCAGGCTCCGCCCGCGCTTGAAGTGGCACCTGAAAGGGCGGACCGGCAGCAGATCGGTGCAGCGAGACCGGAGACAGAACATTTATGCAGGAAGAGGTTCCCGGCACAGGCCGGCCCCACCCGCCCGAGACGGCCGCCAAATCTTCTGACAGAGCCGGTCCAGCTCTCAAAACGGGCAAAAAATCCCGCGACATGATGGTTGGACGCGGCAACTGGCGTCAACGGCTCCGGCTGTGGAGCGGCCTGGTCCTGTTCACGTTCTGCCTCAGCCATTTTTCAAACCACGCCCTTGGCATCATTTCCTTTGAGGCCATGGATAAGGCTTCGATCTGGCACTATTGGGTCTGGCGAAGCCTGCCCGGAGAGACCCTGCTGATCCTTGCCGCGCTGACCCATGTGCTGCTGGCCTTGTGGCGGACAAGCAAACGCCGGACGTTGAAGATCTCCCGCTGGGAGTTTCTGCAGCTCGCCCTCGGTCTCTATATTCCCTGGCTTCTGATCCCGCATGTCACCATGACCATGGGTGTTGCCCAGGAATTCGGTTTTCTGCCCGTTTACGAACAGATGCTCACGCTGCTGTGGCCGAATGCGGCGGTCAACCAGTCGATTTTGCTGCTGGTGGTGTGGATCCACGCCATGATTGGTCTGCATTTTTTCCTGCGCCTTTATCCGTTGTACCAACGGCTGAAACCTCTGGCCGCGGGATTCGCCTTCGCCATGCCCGTTCTGGCGATTTGGGGCTGGATCGAAGGGGCGCGCAGGCTTGCCCTCAGCCGTGATGTTACCCTTCGTGTCACCCCGGAGCAGCAATTGTGGGCAAGCGAGGTCGTCGTCCAGTTCCGTGCTGTGGTGTTCGGCCTGATCGCCGTCAGTCTTCTGGCCATATTGATCCGGTATCTGCTCGGCCTGAAAGCGCGCAGCCTGACCGTGGTCTACCCGGGCGGACTGACAGTGAAGGCGCAGCCGGGCGCAACGCTTCTGGAAATCAGCCGCATGAACGACATACCGCTTGCCTCGGTATGCGGCGGGCGCGCCAGATGCTCCACCTGCCGCGTGAAGATGATTTCCGGCGGCGAAAATTTGCCAAGACCCGCCCCTCCCGAAACCGCGGTGCTGGCACGCATCGGCGCGAGCAATGACATTCGCCTGGCCTGCCAGGTGCGGCCGGAAAACAACGTGGAAGTGCAGCCTCTGGTGCCGGTAAAGGCCAGCACCATCCTCAGTGAACACCTGAAGGACGCCTATTACTGGGGTGTCGAGCAGGATGTGGTGGTCATGTTCGTGGATCTGCGCAATTTCACCGGCATTACCGAAAGCCAGCTTGCCTATGACGTCGTCTATCTGCTGAACAGCTATCTGGACCAGGCTTCAACCGCGATCCGGGACGAGGGCGGCTATGTCGACAAGTTCATTGGCGACGGCATCATGGCCATCTTCGGTATGGAGAGCAGCGCGGACATCGGAGCCCGGCAAGCCCTTGCCGCCTGCCGCCGCATCGAGGCGGTGATGAAATCGCTCGACAAGGAGAAGGGGCCGCAGTTTCGCGATCCGATTCGCCTGGGCGTCGGGCTGCATCTCGGGTCAGCCATCCTCGGCCGGATCGGCGCAGCCGGTTCGGAGGGCAAACGCGACGGGCTGACCGCGCTTGGCGACGTGGTCAACACCGCCAGCCGGCTTGAAACCGAAAACAAGAACCACGGCAGTTTCCTTGTCGTTTCCAAGGCCGTGGTCGATGCGGCCGGCGCCCGGATTGACGGTGCGGAAGAGGCCGAAATCAAGGTTCGCGGCAAGGAAATCCCCTTGCAAATCCTCGCGGTGAAAAGCTTAGATGGTCTTCACCTGGGCGATGCCGTTTCCGCCTGAGGCAAATTCCTCCGTTCAAACGAAACTCTGGAGCCCACGTGAGCCGGACCTATACGCCCCGGGAAATGCTGGAGAAACTGATCTCCTTCAACACCGTTTCCGACCGAAGCAACCTCGACCTCATCGCCTTTGTCGAAGACTATCTCGGCCAATGGGGCGTCGCCTGCGGGCGGGCGCTGGACGAAACCGGCCAGAAGGCCGCCCTTTATGCCCGTATCGGCCCGGAGGTTGATGGCGGGACTGTCCTGTCCGCCCATACGGATGTGGTTCCGGTGGCGGGTCAGGCCTGGTCGCAGGATCCGTTCACCGCCTGGGAGGAAAACGACCGGCTTTACGGACGCGGCGCGGCGGACATGAAGGGCTTTGCTGCGACGGTGCTTGCCAAGGTGCCGGACTTCGTCAACGCGCCGCTCAGACGGCCGGTCCATATCGCCTTGTCCTATGACGAGGAAACCGGCTGTGACGGAGCCAGGGTGCTTATCCCTGAAATGCTGGCCAACGGCCCGCGTCCTTCGGTCGTGATCGTAGGTGAACCGACCAGCATGAAGGTCGTCACCGGGCACAAGGGCATCACGGTGCTGAAAACGCGCATCCAGGGGCATCCGGTTCATTCCAGCCAGTTGCACCGGGGCGTGTCGGCGATTTCGACTGCCGCCAGGCTGATCGGATGGCTGGATGCCAGAACCGCGGAAAACCGGGCCAAGGCAGATCCGGAGTGCCCGTTCGAACCGCCTTACACCACCTTGCATTGCGGCACCATTTCCGGGGGCCAGGCGCATAACATCACAGCCCAGCACTGCGAATTCGTGACTGATATCCGGCTGTTGCCCGGTGAGCACGCACAAGACTGGGTCGCGGCCTACAGGGCCTTTATCGAAAACGATGTTTTGCCCGCTATGCAAGCCATCTCGCCGGACTGCGGCATCGAGGTGCGTGAACTGGCCTATGTGCCGGGACTTTCCGAAGAGCCGGACGGGCTGGCCGAGATGACCGCAAGGCGTCTGACGGGTGATAACAGCCGCAATGTCGTGGTCTATGCCACCGAGGGCGGGATCTTCCAGGAGCACGGCCTTTCCACCGTGGTCTGCGGCCCCGGATCCATCGATCAGGCCCATCAGCCGGACGAATTCATAGCCCTGTCCGAACTCGACCGTTGCGCTGTCTTCCTAGACAAAATGATAGACAGGTTGTCGCAATTTGACTGCTAAACAGGTTTGAACTCATAGGCTTACAGTGTCATAGTTGCAATTGATACGACTGGCGCCTGGTCCTGGCAGGGGGATGCGCCATTGAAAAATGCCGAAACCGGAAATCGAGGGCACTATGATCAAAAGAACAGTTGTCATCGCCGCAGCGATGCTTGCGGCGGGAACGGGGTCTGCTGTTCAGGCAGAGACACTCAAATATGCCTTTCAAGGCGCGCTGAACGCGCTTGATCCTTACAGTCTCAACGAGACTTTCACCCTTTCGTCGCTCGGCAACGCCTATGAAGGTCTGACCCGGCGTGGCGCGGATCTGGCGATCGAGCCGGCGCTGGCCGAAAGCTGGGAGATCATCGAGCCGAATCGCTGGCGTTTCCACCTGCGTAAGGGCGTAAAGTTCCACAACGGCAACGACTTCACGGCAGAGGACGTTGCCTTTTCCGTCGACCGCGTCCGCTCGGAAGGCTCCGACCTGACCACCCGTGTCCCGGCCGATGCCAAGGTCGAGATCGTTGACGACTACACGGTCGATTTCGTTCTGACCGGACCGAACCCGATCCTGAACTACGAGTGGGATACGTTCTACATCATGGACAAGGAGTGGACGACCGAGAACGACGCGGTCAAAGTCACTTCAGCCTCCGACACCACGCCCAATTATGCCGCTCTGCATGCCAATGGCACCGGACCGTTCAAGATCGTCACCCATGAAGCCGGTGTGAAGACCGTCTACGAAAAGTTCGACGGCTGGTGGGATGAAGCCAAGCACAATATCGATACGGTGGAATTCACGCCGATCGGGTCCGATGCAACGCGCGTTGCCGCGCTTTTGTCGGGCGAGATGGACATGGTCTATCCGATCCCGGTGCAGGACATCAAACGCATCAACGACAATGCGGGAACCGTTGCGCTGACCGGTCCGGAACTGCGCACGATCTTCCTGGGCATGGACCAGATGCGTGACGAGCTGCTGTATTCCGACGTCAAGGGCAAGAACCCGCTCAAGGATGCCCGTGTGCGCAAGGCCTTCTATCAGGCGATCGATATCGAGGGCATCAAGAAGAAGGTCATGCGGGACCTGTCCAATCCGTCTGCCATCATGATCTCACCGTTGCTGTTTTCCAAGTCGGACGAGTTCGAGCGTTATCCTTATGACCCGGAAGCCGCCAAGGCACTTTTGGCCGAAGCCGGTTATGCGGACGGATTTTCCATCGGCATGGACTGCCCGAACGACCGTTACGTCAACGACGAGTCGATCTGCCAGGCCGTTGCGTCCATGCTGGCCCGCATCGGCGTGAAGGTGAACCTCAATGCCCAGCCCAAGGCAAAATACTTCGCCAAGATCCTGGCTTCCGGTGGTTACGACACGTCGTTCTATCTGCTCGGCTGGACCCCTAGCTCCTTCGACAGCTGGAACGTTCTGGACAACCTGATGAACTGCCGCGACGAATCCGGCAAGGGTTCTCCGTTCAACAACGGTGGCTTCTGCGACGAGAAGATCGACCAGCTGACCGATGAAATCCTGGTCGAGATCGATCCGGAAAAGCGTGACAACCTGATCGCCGAAGCGTTCCGCATCAGCCACGAAAACGCCTACTACATCCCGCTGCACCAGCAGAGCCTGGCATGGGGCGTTTCCGACAAACTGGACGTTGTCCTGCGCGCTGACAATCAGTTCAAATTCCGCTTCGTGACCAAGAACTGATCCGTAGACACAATACATGACGCTCCCGGCAATCGCCGGGGGCGTATTTTCATGACGAAAGCACTCAAAGAGCCGAAATGATTGGATTTGCAGCGCGCCGCATCTTGCAGGCGTTGATTGTCATGCTGGTGGTCGCCCTTCTTGCGTTCACGATGTTCCGCTTTGTCGGCGATCCCATCAACCAGATGGTCGGCATCGAAACCTCGATCGAGGAACGGGAAGCCTTGCGCGAACGCCTGGGCCTGAACGACCCGGTGGCGGTCCAGTTCTTCCGTTTCATCACCAATGCCGCGCAGTTTGACTTCGGCACGTCCTATCAGTTTCGTCAGCCGGTGTCAGAGCTTTTCGCCAAGCGCATACCGGCCACTCTTGAGCTCAGTTTCACCTCGGCCCTGTTTGCATTGATTGTCGGCATTCCCATGGGAATCTATGCCGGTCTCAACCGAGAATCGCCTATTTCCAAGCTGTTTCTGTCGGTGTCGCTGATCGGCATTTCGCTACCGACGTTCTTTATCGGCATCCTGCTGATCTTTCTGTTTTCCGTGACGCTGCAATGGCTGCCCAGCTTCGGCCGCGGCGAGACCGTTCAGATCGGCTCCTGGTGGACGACCGGCTTTCTGACAATTTCCGGATTGAAGGCACTGATCCTGCCGTCGATCACGCTCGGCCTTTATCAGATGACGTTGATCATGCGCCTGATCCGCGCAGAGATGCTGGAGGTCATCCGGACCGACTACATCAAGTTCGCCCGGGCCCGGGGACTGCCGGACCGGCTGGTGAACTTCCGGCACGCCCTGAAGAACACGCTGGTTCCGGTCATCACCATCACCGGCCTGCAGCTTGGCGCTATCATCGCCTTCGCAACCATCACCGAGACCGTTTTCCAATGGCCCGGAATGGGGCTGATGTTCCTGCAGGCCGTGCAGAACGTCGATATTCCCATCATGTCCGCCTACCTGATGCTGACGGCGTTCCTGTTCGTGACGATCAATTTCATCGTCGACATCCTTTACTTCTTCATCGACCCGCGCCTGCGCGTCGGCCGGCCATAAGGGAGACCGACGTCATGCCTTTCACCACCAACGAAGAAGACCAATCCACGGTTCAGAATGCGGCGGCGCCAGTGCAGGAACAGGGGCGTATAGCCCGGTTCCTCGACAGTGACCTGTTTCATTCGTTCCTGAAATCGAAGATCACCGTCGTGGCTGCCAGCGGGACCTTCATCCTGTTCCTTCTGGCCTTCCTCGCCCCCTGGATCGCACCTCATAATCCGTTCGATCTGGCGTCGATCTCCATCATGGATGCCCGCGTGCCACCGGTCTGGATGGAATATGCCGACCCCCGCTTCCTGCTGGGGACGGACGATCAGGGCCGCGACATGCTCTCTGCCATCTTCTACGGCATGCGGATCTCGTTGATCGTCGGCTTCTGTTCCGTCATCGCCGCCGCGGTCATCGGCATCTCGCTGGGGCTGGTTGCGGGGTATATGGGCGGCCGCGTAGATGCCATCATCATGCGAATAGCCGATGTGCAGCTCACCTTCCCGGCTATCCTGATTGCCCTTCTGATCGACGGCGTCGCCCATGGCATTTTCGGTTCAATCGACCGGGAAGTCTTCGCCTTCTACATCCTTATCGCTTCGCTGGCGCTGTCCTTCTGGGTGCAATATGCGCGCACGGTGCGCGGTTCCGCCATGGTGGAGAAGAACAAGGAATATGTGCAGGCTGCCCGCGTGATCGGCATTCCCTCGGTCATCATCATGGTGCGTCATATCCTGCCGAACGTCACGGGACCGGTGCTGGTGATCGCGACCATCAACCTGGCCCTCGCCGTTGTCACAGAGGCAACCCTCTCGTTCCTGGGTGTGGGCATGCCGCCCACCCAGCCGTCGCTCGGCACGCTGATCGCCATCGGCAACGACTTCCTCTACTCCGGGGAATGGTGGATCGCCATTTTCCCGGGTCTCGCGCTGGCGCTGCTGGTGCTGAACGTCAACCTTCTGGGCGACTGGCTGCGCGACGCCCTCAACCCGAAACTCAGGTGAGGCCGGTATGAGCGTTCTCGATATCAAGGATCTGAGGGTCGAGTTTCCGGGCCGCAAATCCGTTTTCGTCGCTGTCGATGACGTCACCTTGAGCGTCGATGCCGGTAAGGTGCTCGGCGTTGTCGGGGAATCGGGTGCCGGCAAGTCGACCGTCGGCAATGCGGTGATCGGCCTGTTGCAGGAGCCGGGCCACATTGCGGGTGGTGAGGTCTATCTTCACGGCAAGCGCATCGACCAGTTGCCCTACAAGGAAAAGCGCCGTCTGCGCGGCCGCAAGATCGGCATGATCTTTCAGGATCCGCTGACATCGCTCGATCCGCTGCAAACAGTGGAAAGCCAGCTCCTGGAGACAATCCGAACCCATCTGCCGCTTTCCCGGTCGCAGGCCCGCCAGCGGGCAATCGAACTGATCGAATCCGTGGGCATTCCCGATGCGTCGGAACGGATCAAGCAGTATCCGCATCAGTTTTCCGGCGGCATGCGCCAGCGGGTGGTGATTGCACTGGCACTGTGCGCGGAACCGGAACTGGTGATCGCGGACGAACCGACAACAGCGCTCGATGTCTCGATCCAGGCTCAGATCCTGGACCTGATGAAGAAGCTGTGCCGGGAGCGAAACGTCGCGATGCTGGTCATCACCCACGACATGGGCGTGATTGCCGACATTACCGACCATGTGGCGGTGATGTATCACGGCGAACTGGTGGAGTATGGCGAGACCACACAGGTGCTGGGTGCTCCGGAGCACCCCTATACCCAGAGCCTGATTTCTGCCGTGCCGCGCCCGGACATCAAGGTCGAGCGGTTTCCGGTGGTCAACTACATCGAGAAGGCCGGAACACCGCAAAAGCAGATCGATATTGCCAGCCATTGGCTCGGCAAGGCCCGCGACTACGAGAAAGTCACCGGCCCACTGGTCCAGATCAAGGATCTCGAAAAGCGGTTCGAGACCCGTGGTTCGATTTTCCCGTCCAGGCGCAAATATTTCCAGGCCGTCAAGAAGGTCAGTTTCGATATCAACGAAGGCGAGACCTTCGGCCTTGTTGGCGAAAGCGGGTCCGGCAAATCGACCATCGCGCGGCTGATTACGGGCCTTTATCAACCGTCCGGAGGTTCGATCCTGTTCGGCAAGACCGAGCTGACGTCACTCAAGAATCGCAAGGACGTTCTGGCGATGCGCCGCCAGATGCAAATGATCTTTCAGGATCCCTATTCCTCGCTGAACGCACGCATGCGCGTCAGCGACATCATCGGCGAACCGATCAAGTTCCACCGCCTGGCCTCGAGCAATGCCGAAGTGCGCCAGATTGTTGATGACCTGCTGGATCATGTCGGCCTTGGCGCGGCAGCCGGCAAGAAATTTCCGCATGAGTTTTCCGGTGGTCAGCGCCAGCGCATCTCCATTGCACGGGCGCTTGCCACGCGGCCACGCTTCCTGATCTGCGATGAGCCGACCTCGGCACTCGACGTATCGATCCAGGCACAGATCCTGAACCTTCTGAAAGATCTTCAGCAGGAACTTGGCCTGACCATGCTGTTCATCAGCCACGATCTGGCCGTGATCCGGCAAATGTGCAACCGCATCGGCGTCATGCGCCATGGCGAACTGTGCGAGGTTTCCGATTGCGACCAGCTTTTCGAAGCGCCCCAGCACCCCTACACGCGCGAACTCTTGAACCTGATGCCATCGCTGGAACTGCTGTCGCGCGCCAACCTCGCGACGGCCTAACGGATCCGGCGGCCCTGCCGCCGGACTCTCCAAGCCTTTGATGATGAGTCTTTTTTCAGATTCGCCCGAGTCGCCTGCTTGACTCGGAGCCCTTGCCTGATTCTCTGGGAGCGGCAAGTCGATAACCACAAAGCAGTATGAACCGGGCAGTTTTTGCCGCCCAGGCCCCATGGCCATCGGCGCACAAATAGAACCTTCCTGAAGAAAGCGCGAATCCCATTCGTTAATAGAAATTAACCATGTTTTCGTCTGCAGCCGAAAGTAAAAAGGGAGAGCCTCTCGGCTCTCCCGTCAATATAGTACACCCCGAAATAACTTTCGTCCAAAGGACCTGAAAATACTGGCCTTCAATACTTGGTGGCCATTTAAAAAATTATGCTGGGATACTACCCAGAAATCGGTTTCGCTCAAGTTGCGCATTGCACAAATGGTCGGCAGCCCTGCCGGTGCACTGCGTCCATGACAGGCATCTGGCCCTCCGCGATGCCCCTCGGCATTGCCTGGCTTTCGTCGTTCCCTCATTTTGGAACTATCCAAAGGGCGTGCCGAAAATGTCTTCAGTTGGCTCACGACCCGGTTCCAGCACAAGCAATCCAGACATGAGAGCCGACCGGCGATGCCGAAAACGTCTTTTATTTCAATTCTTTGGTCTTTCTTTCTTGCAATCGCGGTAGTATGCCTGCTGCTTGCGTTGGCAACTGCGAGCGGCCAAGTCACTGATGCCGCTACGTCCGTTAAGATTTTTGGCTCTCGCAGCGCCTTATTTTTCAGCATGTTTTCTTCGATTTTTTCCCTTCTGGGTCTCTCCTTCTCCCTCAACACGTCAGTTGGCCGGCCGTTGTCGCTGGTCACGGCGCTGGCCAGCGGTGCACTGCTTGCCGTTTCGGCTGCTCTGCTCCTGTCGGGCCCGGCTTCCCCCCAGGCCAATGCTCCGGCACTCGCCGCTGCTTTCCTGATGGTGCTGAGGGCGTTTGGCGTCGTTCTGCTGCCGCCAAGGGGCGATCTCAGCGGCGTACCGCAAGCCGCCTGGTCCGCCCTGCTGGGGCTTCTGGCGGCAGCTGCCTGGTGGTGGATCCTCGACCGAAATCAGGCTCCGGTGGCGCTGGCCGCTGCGCTGCTGCTCTCCTGGCCCCAGCTTATTGATGGCATCAATGCATTTGCGGACAAGGTCTTTCACAAGGCCGCACTCGCGGCAGGCGCCCGCGATATCGCACCCGGTACCTTTACCCGGATCGCCCAGGCCCGCGATATCCTGATCGACAAGGCCGCCGTGATGTCCGGACCAGGCCTGATGGTCACCAATGTCATGGCGTTCAACAACGACCCGAAAACGCTGCTGGCTGTCGCCGCCTCGGCTGAAGCCGGATCATCCCATCCTGTCGCCCTGGCCCTGCGTGAACTCGCCAGCCAGTGGCAGGTTGGCCTCAAGATGCCGGACAGATTCGAACCGACACCGGGGCTCGGCGTTGTCGCGCTGCTCGGCGGGCAGACGGTGGTGATCGGCACAACGGACCTTTTGAAGCGGCTCAAGATCGACAGCTTCACCGCAGATGCCATTGCCCGGTCTTTGGAGGCCGATGGCAAGACGGTGCTGCGTGTCGCCGTCGGCGGGCGCGTCGTCGGTGTGCTGGGTCTGGAAGGGACACTGCGTCAGGACGCGGGCGTTGCCGGCATGGCACTGCGCAAGGAAGGCCTTGTGCCGTGGCTTTTCAGCGGCGACAACCCCAACACCCGCCGCGCACTGGCTAGCATGCTTGGCCTGGAGCTGACCGACAGTCCGAAACCGGGAGAAACAGCCTCCGAAGTGGCCTCCCGCTGCTTTCCGGATGCGGCCCCTCTGGTGTTGACCCTGTCTCAGGATCGCATGGCGCTGGAGTTGCGTCAGGGGATAGCACCCGAAACTGGTAGCCCTGTTGACGGAAACACGCCCCTTGCAGTCAGCGACACGGACGACATCGGCGCCTTTCCCGCATTGAAGGCGCTGGCCATGCGCCGGAACCTTCTGGCCGTCCATGCCCGCCGGGTTCTGTCGGGCCTCTGGCTTTGCGCTGGCCTGTGCGGTGCGTCCACCGTCTTGCCCCTGTCCGCTGCGCCCATTGTGTTCGGGGTCTGCCTGGCGGTGCTCTGGACGTTTGCCCGGTTTTCCGTCGCGGATACCCTGCAGCGGAACAAGTGACCCAGGCGGTCTCGAAATGTGGAACCAAATTTGCGGTTGAGCGCCTTTACAGCCCTTTGGTGCTGGTGTTTATCGGCTCGTGACACTTTGTGAGTGCATTGAGGGATGAGGCGACATGAGCGACACCAAGACACCAAAACTGCGGTCCACCGCCTGGTTCGACAATCCCGACAATCCGGGCATGACGGCACTCTATATCGAGCGTTACCTGAACTTCGGACTCACGCGTGAAGAACTGCAGTCCGGCAAGCCGATCATCGGCATTGCCCAGACGGGATCCGATCTTTCGCCCTGCAATCGCCACCATCTGGAACTTGCCAAGCGCGTGCGGGAAGGCATCCGCGACGCCGGCGGGATCGCTTTTGAATTTCCGGTGCATCCGATTCAAGAAACCGGCAAGCGCCCGACCGCGACCCTGGACCGGAACCTGGCCTATCTCGGTCTCGTCGAACTGCTCTACGGCTATCCCATCGACGGTGTCGTGCTGACCATCGGCTGCGACAAGACCACCCCCGCCTGCCTGATGGCCGCGGCGACCGTGAACATTCCGGCCATTGCGCTGTCCGTCGGACCGATGCTGAACGGCTGGTACAAGGGCGAGCGCACGGGCTCCGGCACCATTGTCTGGAAAGCACGCCAGATGCTTGCCGCAGGCGAGATCGACTACAACGGCTTCATGGACCTGGTGGCCTCCTCCGCGCCCTCCGTCGGCTATTGCAACACCATGGGCACGGCAACGACCATGAACTCGCTGGCCGAGGCTCTTGGCATGCAGCTTCCAGGTGCTGCCGCCATTCCGGCGCCCTATCGGGAGCGCGGTGCGATTTCCTATGAAACCGGCAAGCGCATTGTCGACATGGTACGAGAGGACGTGAAACCCTCCGACATCATGACCCGCGAAGCTTTCGAGAATGCGATTGTCGTCAACTCGGCCATCGGCGGCTCGACCAACGCGCCCATCCACCTGAACGGCATTGCCCGGCATCTGGGTGTCGAGCTGGATAACGACGACTGGCAGGAGATCGGCCATGACGTGCCGCTGCTGGTCAACCTGCAGCCGGCCGGTGACTATCTCGGCGAGGACTATTTCCACGCAGGCGGGGTTCCCGCTGTCGTGGCCGAGCTGATGCGAAACGGCAAGCTGCCGCATCCGGGAGCGCTCACCGTCAACGGCAAGGGCATTGGCGACAATTGCGACGGCGTCGTCACCGATCTGCCGGACGTGATCAAGCCTTTCAACATGCCGATGAAGGAAAAGGCCGGCTTCATCAATCTGAAAGGTAACCTGTTCGATAGCGCGATCATGAAGACCAGCGTGATCTCGGAAGAATTCCGCGACCGGTATCTGTCCAATCCGGACGATCCGGAGGCTTTCGAAGGCCGCGCCGTGGTTTTCGAAGGGCCGGAGGACTATCACGACAATATCGACAATCCGGATCTTCAGATCGACGAGCACTGCATGCTGTTCATTCGCGGCACCGGCCCGATCGGCTATCCCGGTGGTGCGGAAGTGGTCAACATGCAGCCTCCGGCTGCCCTGATCAAACAGGGGATCACGTCACTGCCGTGCATCGGCGACGGCCGCCAGTCGGGCACTTCCGGCTCGCCCTCCATCCTGAACGCTTCCCCGGAAGCAGCCGCCATGGGTGGGCTGGCTCTGCTGAAAAACGGTGACCAGGTGCGTATCGACCTGAGAAAAGGCACCGCCGATATCCTCATTTCCGACGAGGAACTCGCGCAGCGCCGTGCGGATCTGGAGGCGGCCGGTGGCTTCAAGGTTGCGGAAAGCCAGACACCCTGGCAGGAGATCCAGCGTGCCATGATTGGCCAGTTCGACAAGGGCATGGTGCTGGAACCGGCGGTCAAATATCAGGACGTCGCGCATACCAAGGGCCTGCCCCGGGACAATCACTGAGCCGTTGCAGCTTCGACTGTCCGGTTTTTGAACGCCGAACCAGCCCTGGTGCGGCGTTCAATACTTCTATCGCTGAACGGAGCGGATGTTTTGAATTGTCCGCTCCCCGGCAAATCTGACATGATCCCGCGATCGCCTGCCGGAACTGACGGCTCGGCCACGAGAACCGGAGGATGCTTGACATTTCCTTCTTGACGATTACGTAAACGTCATGCTTGAAAGGGAAACAACAGGCTCCGGCCCAACTCAAACGGGAGAAAAGACATGTCCTTGGAAAAGCTTACAGAAGGTGTCCGTGCAAAGGTGGCCGGTGGCGGCATTGAAGAAGCCGTCAAGTTCGATCTCGGCGAGACCGGCGTCATCTTCCTGCAAGGTTCCAGCGTTTCCAATGAAGACGCCGACGCAGACTGTACCATCAAGATGTCGGCAGAAGACCTCGATGACCTTCTCTCCGGCGAACTGAACCCGACCGCGGCCTTCATGGGCGGCAAGATGCAGGTGGAAGGCGACATGAGCGTTGCCATGAAGCTTGGCAGCATCGTCTAGGCGATTTTTCAGCAGAGCCTTTCAAGCCGGTCCCGAGGGCCGGCTTTTTTTTGTTCCGTCGCTCTGCCTCGCTTTCAGCCTTTCCTCACCACACCTCATCCTGAGGAAGCGCGTGAGCGCTGTCCCGAAGGAAGAGGTGGTGAGGAGAAGGGCGGGCGCCAGACATGTGGGCTGGGCATCTGGTCGGCAAACAAAAAAGCGGCGGGCAATGCCCGCCGCTTGAGTGTTCTAATGGTCCAAACCCTTACTGGTTGGTTATGATTTCCGGTCCCATGAGGCTGTACGGCAGCCACGTGGAAAGGGCCGGAATGTAGGTCACCATGACGAGGAACAGGAGCAGGATGAGCACGAACGGCGCCGCCGCCTTGACCACCTGCACAAGACTCATTCCCGTTATCCCCGATGTGACGAACAGGTTGAGCCCGATTGGTGGAGTGATCATGCCGATCTCCATGTTCACGACCATGATGATGCCGAGGTGAACCGGATCGACGCCGAGTTCCATGCCGATCGGGAACACCACCGGTGCCACGATCAGGAGCAGGCCGGACGGTTCCATGAACTGGCCGCCAAGCAGCAGCAGCAGGTTGACCGCCACCAGGAAGGTGAACCAGTTGAAGCCGGCTCCGACCATCCAGTCGGTGATCGTCTGGGGAATTCGCTCCGACGTCAACACATGGGCAAACAGCAACGCGTTGACGATGATGAACATCAGCATGATGGTCGTCTTGGCCGCGTCCACCATCACCTTCTTGGTGTCCTTGTGGAATACGGCTGGAAAGAACTTCCAGACAATCAGTGCGATATTCCGGCCCCAGATCTTCACACCGACACTATAGATCGACGGCAGCTCTGCAGGGCTGACGCGGCCACGCAGAAGCGGATAGCCGATCAACGCGGCGATCAGGACGATGGCACTGTCGATGCCAAAAAAGCCCATTCTTTCCGTAGCCAGCGCAGCGATGCCCGACCAGGCGAACATAGCTGAAAAGCCGTAGGTGATGGTCTTGAAACCGGCGAGCCCCAGCGGGCCGTCCATTTCCTGCACCCAGGTGATACCGTTAAGCGGACCCATGTCGCGATAGACGAAGAGGGCAACAAGGCAGGCGTAAACGGCGGCCACGGCTGCAGCTTCCGTCGGGGTGAAGATACCCCCGTAGATGCCGCCCAGAATGATGACCATCAGGAACAGGCCCACGGCCGCTTCCATCATGGCGTGCCAGATTTCCTTGAAGCCCGGCCACGGCTGGGCCGGCAGGTTCTTGACCCGCGCCATCACATAGATGGCGATCATCAGCATCAGACCGGCGATCAGGCCCGGCACAACGCCCGCCAGGAACATGCGGCCGACGGAGACGTTGGTTGCGGCCGCATAAACCACCATGACGATGGACGGCGGGATCAGGATACCGAGCGTACCGGCATTGGCGATGACGCCTGCGGCAAACTCTTTCGTGTAGCCTGCCTGCCGCATGCCGGCGATGGCGATGGTGCCGATTGCGACCACGGTTGCGGGCGAGGACCCTGACAGCGCGGCAAACAGCATGCAGGCAAAGACGCCCGCAATCGCCAAACCACCCCGGATCGAGCCGACGGCTGCGATGGAGAAGCGGATGATGCGCTTGGCAACACCCCCCGTCGACATGAAGGCCGAGGCCAGGATGAAGAAGGGAATCGCCAGGAGCGTGTAGTTCTGCGACGCCGTGAACAGCTGCAAAGCCACCGACGAGATAGAATCTGTGGAGAATATGGCAATCGCCAGAACGCTGGATAGCCCAAGCGAAATGGAGATCGGAACGCCCAGGAACAAGAAGCCCAGGACGAGAATAAAGAGAATTGCTGCTTCCATTTACCCGGCCTCAGTCCTTCAAGACGTCTTTGTTTTCGGCGACGAGGTCTTCCGCCTCATGCGCGGCGATCATCATCTCGCGCTCACCAATAATGATCTGCCAGGCCGCCTGGATGCAGCGGAACATGAACAGGAACAGACCAACGGGCAGGATCAGATAGGCGACCCAGCGCTGCACGCGCTCTTGCATGCCGAAGGTTTCGATTAAGAAATTGGGATAGCGCAGGTCATCAAGGCCGATGCCGATCTTGTACATCTTCGACCAGTAGTCGATGGCGCCGCCTCTGGTATCCAGACCGAAGATATGCAGCCATCCCGACCAGAGCAGGGTAAGCGCATAGACGACGCCGCAGAGAGCGCCAAACACGGCAGCAGCCCTGAACACCGGCTTTGGAAACAGGCGAATGACCGCATCAACACCCAGATGCGAACCGATTTTGACGCCATAGCTCATGCCGAACAGAATCAGCCAGGCGAACAGGATACGTGTGAATTCCAGGGCACCGGTCCAGCCGGAATTAAAGCCGTATCTCGCCACCACCTGGGTGAAGGATACGATGGTCATCGCCGCCAGAAGAAAGGCGAGTACACCTTCCTCGAAGCGCGTGACCCAATTGTCGACGCGTTGCATGCGTTTCCCCCGAATTGGCCTTTGTTTATCAGCGTGGCCGCCGGCATGGGTGCGCGGGCGGTAGAAGGACCTTGGCAGAAGGAAGGGCCGGACAATCCGGCCCTTCCAAGTGTCAGATCAGCCTTAGCTGGCGTTGTTGGACGCGACGGCGGCGTCGATCAGGTCCTTGCCGATGTCGCCTTCAAACTTCTTCCAAACCGGCTTCATGGCTTCAACCCAAGCCTTGCGCTGCTCCGGGGTCAGCTCACGAATGGTGGCACCGGCATCCAGAATGTTCTGGCGGTTTTTGGCTTCCGCAGCTGCCACATTGCCGTTTGCAGTGGCGGTGACTTCTTCCACGATCGTCATGAACTGTTCACGGACGTCCGGCTCAAGGCTGTCCAGCCATTCGTCGGAAGTGACGAGCAGGTAGGCCAGAAGCTGGTGGTTGGTTTCGGTGATACCGTCCTGCACTTCGAAGAACTTCTGGGTGTAGATGTTGGACCAGGTGTTTTCCTGACCATCCACAACACCGGTCTGCAGTGCGCCATAGACTTCCTTGAAGGCCAGCTTCTGGGCATTGGCATCCAGGGCCTCGATCATGGCAACAGCCACGTCGGAGGTCTGGACACGGAATTTCAGACCCTTTGCATCGGTAGGCAGCAGCAGCGGCTTGTTGGCGGAGAACTGCTTCAGGCCGGATGCCCAGTAGCCGAGGCCCTGATAGCCGTAGTCGGTCATGGAGTTCAAAAGCTCCTTGCCGTCCGGACCGGTGGTGAAACGCTCGACGGCGCCGAGGTCCTGGAACAGGAACGGCAGGTCGAAGAGACGGAACTTCAGCGTATAGGCCTCAAACTTGGAAAGCGAGGGAGCTGCAAGCTGAACATCGCCCAGCAAAAGCGCTTCCATAACCTTGTCGTCGTCGAACAGCTGAGAGTTCGCGAACACCTGCATGCAGGCCTTGCCGTTCATCTCGTCGTTGACGCGTTCCGCCAGAAGGGTGGCAGCGTCGCCTTTCGGGTGGCCGGTTGCGGCAACCACGTGGCTGAATTTGATGACGATTTCACCGTCATCACAAGCATCGGCCGCATAAGCGTTTGCGGACAGCGCCAGGGACGCCGCGGTTGCTGCGGCGAGAGCGAATTTTTTCATCGGATGTCCTCCCAGACATTTCAGTATGACGGCCATTCGGGCCGGACAGCACGGTCGCTGG
The DNA here is from genome assembly GCF_008107695.1 of Stappia sp. BW2. Classification (GTDB taxonomy): domain Bacteria; phylum Pseudomonadota; class Alphaproteobacteria; order Rhizobiales; family Stappiaceae; genus Roseibium. The sequence continues at coordinate 31,476 of NZ_VIRG01000056.1, forward strand.
TCGTCTACCTATTGGCAATCTCCGTGCCAATTGCTGCAATCGCAGTAAAAAACGCGGATTTCTGCCAGTCAACAAAATTCCAGAAGTGAAACTGACCAAACGAGAGTTTCGATCATGGGTCGAGTCAGACACATGGCGCCAAACTGAATGTGTCGAAATCGACACATTTTCTGGGCGCTACGTCATATTTTGAGCTTTCTCGTGCCTAAATGTCAGTGCCAGATGGCACCCGACGACCGGTCATGGCGTAATTTCACCTTGAGGCGCGACAGCTTGTCCGGATTGCGCATGTTGTAGATGCGCTCCAGCCGACCGTCGGTATCATAGCCAAACATGACAGCCGTCACGATCTCTTCGCCGTGGAACAGAACGAGGCCGCGCGTGCCGTTCAGATCCAGAATCTCGATCTGGCGGAGCTCCCAGAGGCGGCCCAGAATGAGAACAACATAGCGGGCCACATCGTCGGGCCCTTTGAGAACCCGGCTCATGGCCGTTGCCTTGCCGCCGCCATCGGACTGGAGCTGCACGGTTTCAGCGAGGAGGCCTGTCAGGTGATCCGTTGAGCCCGTTTCAATCGCGGTCAGAAAGGCGGACAGGATCCGGTCCTGATGGTCGGCCGGCGGAACGAAGCGGGAGGCAGGTTCCTGGACATGCCGGCTCGCCCGAGACACGAGCTGACGGCAGGCCTGTTCCGTAACCCCCAGCGTTTCGGCAACTTCGTCATATGGCTTTGCGAAGATCTCGCGCAGCAGGTAAGCGGCGCGCTCCCTGGGGCTCAGGCGTTCCAGCAGCAGGAGGAATGCCGTCGTCAGGGATTGCGCCCGGTCAAGGTCGGTCTCCGGATCCGAGCCGGTGTCAAACTGCAGCGGTTCCGGAATCCACGGGCCGACATAGTCGACCCGTTTCCGGTGAGCGGCCTTGAGAGCGTCCAGGCAACAATTGGTGCAGACCCTGGTAAGGAATGCTTCCGGACTTGAAATGGTCATGCGATCCGTGGCTTGCCATTTCAGATAGGTGTCCTGAACCGCGTCCTCGGCATCCGCAATGGAGCCGAGCATGCGGTAAGCCAGCCCCAGCAACTTCGGACGGACCGTCTCGAAAACATCGATGCCTGGCACGTCACTCATCTCAGTGGTTCGATACCTGTATCCGGTTCCAAAGATTGATCATGGCGACCGCGGCAGTGATCGCACTGATTTCGGCATCCTCGAAATGGCGGCGCAATTCGCTGCGCAAGGCCTCATAGTTCGTGTCAATGTCGAGGCTGGTCAAGGCTTCCGTCCAGGCAAGAGCCGCCTTTTCCGCCGGTGTATAGTCATCGACGTGGCGCCAGACCGTAAGCCGCTGCAGGCGCTCCTGGGTCTCACCCGCGTCGAGCGCTTCCCTTGTGTGCATCTTGACGCAAAAGGCGCACTGGTTGATCTGCGAGGCGCGCAGGTCGACCAGATGCCGCAGTTTCGGCTCCAGCCCCGCCTTGCCGATTTCGCCACTGGCGGCAGCAAACCGCTTCACGATATCCGGGACGTTTTCATAGTGATTGATGGCATTGGACGTCGTCATGAGTGTCTTCCAGTCAAGTTTCAGGATGTGACACTGGGTTGACGATCAGGGGCAGCCGTTTGTGACATGGCGCAAAACTTTTTCGGCCCATGTGTTTCTTGGCCCATGTGTATTGTCATCCCTGTTCGCCCAGGGATGACATGGTCCAGTGCACCCCGTCAGGCCGGAAGCGCTTCGTCCTTGCCAAGGCCGTATTTGCGCATCTTCTCGTAGAGCGCCTTTCGGGAAAGCCCAAGGTTCTCGTAAGTCGGCTTGATGGCGCCCTCGTTGCGCTTCAGTTCGGCGACGATCAGCGCGCGCTCATAGGCGGCCACCTGATCGAACAGGGTGGATCCGGAGCCGTTGGTGGGCGCCTTGACCAGTTCGACACCAAGCACGAACCGGTCGGCGACATTGCGCAGCTCGCGGACATTCCCAGGCCAGTCCCGCGCCATCAGCTCGGTGAGATACTCCTCATTGATGTCCGGAATCTCGCGCCGGTAACGCGCCCGGGCCTCCACAGCCAGATGCCTGAACAGCAGCGGGATATCCTCCAGCCGGTCCCGCAACGGCGGAATGGCGACATTGACGACATTGAGCCGATAAAACAGGTCCAGCCGGAACCGGCCTTCATTGCCGGCGGTCTCCAGATCTTCCTTGGTGGCCGCAATGAAACGCACGTCCAGTTCAATCGCCTTGTTGGAGCCGAGCCGCTCGATGGTGCGGGTCTCGATCACGCGCAGCAGCTTGACCTGCAGCTCCAGCGGCATGGATTCGATTTCGTCCAGAAACACGGAACCGCCATGGGCATGCTCCAGCTTGCCGATCCGTTGTCCGCTGGCACCGGTGAAGGCGCCCTTCTCGTGGCCGAAAAGTTCCGATTCGATGATTTCGGCAGGCAGTGCCCCGCAATTGAGTGCAACGAAAGGCTTTTCCCTGCGGGGGCCTTCGTCGTGCAGCGCCCGGGCAACCACTTCCTTGCCGGAGCCGGTTTCCCCCAGTATCAGCACATCGGCGTCTGTTGCCGCCAGGGCCGTGACATTGCGGCGAAGCAGTTCCATGGCGGAGGTACGCCCCACAAGACGGCTTTCCAGGCCTGTCCGGTCTGCCAGTTCCTCGCGCAGCTTGCGGTTTTCCAGCACCAGTCGGCGCTTCTCGAGCGCGCGTTCCACCACGGAGGCAAGGCGTGAGACGGAGAAGGGCTTTTCCATGAAATCGTAAGCACCGGCACGCATCGCCTCGACAGCCAGCGGCACATCGCCATGACCGGTGATCAGCACCACGGGCAGGGCCGGATCGATCTCGAACGCCCGTTTCATGACCTGGAACCCGTCCGTGCCGGGCATGCGAATATCGGTGACGAGCACGCCGTAAAAGCCACGATTGATCCGTTCCAGGGCTTCTTCCGGTTCACCGGTTGCAAATACGGCCTGGCCGGACAACTCCAGCCCCTGGCTCAGGGAGCCGCGAAGGTCCGCTTCATCGTCAATCAGTAGGACGGTCGCATGATCCATAAACGTCTCTCTCGTTTCATTCCGCTGCAAGAGCATGCTCGTCGGCCACTGGCAGGCGCATGGTGAAAACCGCACCGCCGCCCTCCCGATTTGCCGCCTTCAGCGATCCGGAAAAGTCATGAACGATCTTGTAGGCAATCGACAAGCCCAGCCCAAGCCCGGCGCCGACATCCTTGGTGGTGAAGAACGGATCGAAGATCTGCGGCAGGACATCGGCATCGATGCCGGGGCCGTTGTCGCTGATCGTCAGCACTGCCTCACCGTCCTCCTGCTTCAGCTCCAGACGCACTTCGGGTCGGGCTAATGTGACGGCGTTGCCGCTGACCGCATCCAGTGCGTTGGACAGGAGATTAATGACCACCTGTTCCAGCCGGATGCGTCCGCCCTTGACGATGATGTCCTCGGCCGGCAGAGACAGGTCGAGGTGCACTTTGCTCTGCTTGATGTGAGGCTGCAGCAGCAGCGTTGCCTCGTCGATCACCTGGCGCAGGGACACGGGCTTGATGTCCGTGCCGGATTTGCGCGTGAAGCCTTTCAACGTCTTGGCGATTTCAGCCATGCGGCTGACCATGCCTTCGATCCGGGACAGATTGCCGAGCGCCTCGTCCGCCCGCCCCCGTTCGATCAGCATGCCCGCCACTTCCGCATCGGAGCGGATGGCCGCCAGAGGCTGATTGTATTCGTGACTGAGCGCCGCCGACATCCGGCCGAGCGTGGCCAGCTTGGCGGCCTGCACGAGTTCGGCCTGGGCCAGGCGCAAGTCGGCTTCCGCCTGCTCGCGTTCGGCCACTTCCTGTTCCAGCAGAACGTTGGTGCGGCGCAGATCGGATGTCCGCGATTGAACGCGACGCTCCAGACGCAGCGCGCTTGCCCGGTTGCGCCGCTCCTGACGCATGAATTCTTCCCGGCGGACGATCAGGATGGCGACCCCACCGGTGGCAATCACACACACCAGAAGCGCGACAAGCATGGCCCAGCCGGAGCGCAGGCGCGCCTCCTCCACCGTTACCAGGGTTCTGACCTGCCAGCCCAGAACGGCAAGATCCTCGGTCAGTTGCAGATAATAGTCTGAGGTCTGGGACACTGGCAGCAGCACCTCGATGCGCTCCGCCATCGGCATGTCGGCAATATCACGGCCGAGCGAAAGTTCGTCCATATGCTTGCCACGCCATGCCGGAACATTGGTGACAACGATCTGGCCGTTGCCATCCAGTGCGACCAGCGGTTCCTTGCTGAGGGCCCAGGCCTGCTCGACATCTTCCAGAGAGACCCGAACCGCGAGCACACCCACAACAGCGCCGTTCCTGCGCATGGGCGACGCGAACACGTAATTCGAGACCGCCTCGGGGGTGCCGGGAATAAGCTCCCGGCCAAGCTGGCCTTGCAAGGCCTGCTCGAAAGCCTCTCCGATCCGTTCCGACCCGCCGAACGAACCGACCGGAACACCATCCTGGCTTGAAATCACGACCTTGCCCTGCCGGTCCATCAGCCAGATTTCTTCCGCCCCCGACATGCCGGCGGCGATTGCGGCGATGCCGGGATCTTCCGGCGTGCCGGATTTGATCAGCAATTGTCCGATGTCCGGACTTCGTGCCAACAGCGGTGACAGCAGACGGAACTTGTCGAGAAGTCTTTCCAGAACGGCGGTCTGAACCGCAAGATTCGCCCGTGCACCGGTTTCCACTTCTGCAAGCGAGATCCGCAAGCTGGCAAGCCCTGTCAGCCACATCAAGGCGAGCGTCGACACGATCGCCGCCGCTCCGATACCGATCTTCAGCCTGCGCCAGGTCCGGCGCTTGTTCTTGCGCAACATAGCGTCAGTATAAACAAGCCACGCGCCGCGTGAAGCCGGAGCATTAACCAGCGGCGTTCTCCCCAGTGGCAGCATCCGCCAGAGCCGGTGCACGCTGGCGCCGGTCGATGGCAACGCTCTTGATCAGAACCGTCACGTCCTTGCCCGTGTAAAGATCCAGATCGGCGACGGATGCTCGGGTGATGCGGGCGCGCAGCACCTGACCGCTGGCGGAACACAGGATTTCCGCATAAGGACCTTTTTCGCTGGAGATACTGCTGATCGTCGCCGGGAAGGCGTTTCGGATGGACAGGCCTTCCGGCGGCACGACGGCCAGAGCGACGTCTCTGGCCCGGATGCGCAAGCGCACCGCGTCGCCGGGCACAGCGGCCATGTCCGGAATCTGAAGGATGGCTCCGCCGATATCGACATCGGTCAGCCCCCAGTCCGGGTCGTATCTGGTAACCGTGCCTTCCAGCAGCGCGCTGGCCTCATGACGGCCGGTTGCCCGGCCAAGGTCTGTCCGGGCGAGCATGTCGGCGACCGGCCCGAAAGCCGGCGTGCGACCATCGGAGAGGATCACGAGCGTGTTCGACAGGCGCGCCACTTCCTCGATGGAATGACTGACATAGAGGATCGGGATCCCCGCTTCCACGCACAGACGGTCCAGATAGGGCAGAATGTCGTTGCGCCGCGCCTGATCGAGATTGGCCAGCGGCTCGTCCATGATCAGCAGTCGCGGGTCCGACAGCAGCGCCCGGCCGATGGCCACCCTCTGCTTCTCGCCGCCAGAAAGCGTTCCGGGCTTGCGCTCCAGAAGCCCGCCCAACCCCAGCAGATCGACCACCTCGGCCATGTCCCGTGTGCCCGGTCTGCGGCCCGCCCAGCGCGCATAAGTCAGGTTGGAGGCGACGCTCAGATGCGGAAACAGCCGGGCATCCTGAAAGACGTGGCCGATCCTGCGTGCCTGAACCGGAAGGTCGATGCCTTTTCCCGCGTCGAACAGCACTGTGCCATTGACGGCGATATGGCCGCTAAGCGGCTTGAGAAGCCCGGCAATCATGTTGGTAAGGGTCGTCTTGCCGGCTCCGGACTGACCGAAGAGGGATGTCACTCCGCTGCCGCTGTCGAAGCGGGCTTCAAGATCCAGCTGACCGATACGACCCTCGATGTCGACATCAAGCATGACCACCCCCCATGCGCGCACGCAGCCTGCGTGCAAACGCTTCGGACGCTATCAATGCCGCAAAGGCAACAAAGGCCGCGATCAGCGTCAGACGAAAGGCAGCCAGCTCACCACCTGGCGTCTGGGTGGCAGTGTAAAGGGCCAGCGAAAGGGTTCTGGTTTCCCCAGGGATGTTGGAGACAAAAGTGATGGTTGCGCCGAATTCACCCATGGCCTTGGCAAAGCCGAGGATGGCGCCGCCCAGAATGCCGGGAAGCGCAAGAGGCAGAGTGACCGTAAGGAATGCTGTCAGGCGGTAGGCGCCCAACGACTTGGCCGCCTCTTCCAGTTTCGGGTCGACAGCTTCGAAGGAAAGGCGGATGGGCCGCACCATCAGCGGAAAGGCCATCACACCGGCAGCGAGCGCGGCGCCGGTCCAGTTGAAGGCGAAGGTGACGCCAAAGACACTGTCCAGAAACGAGCCGACCGGGCCCTTTCGGCCAAAAGTCAGCAGCAGCACGTAGCCCGTGACGACCGGTGGCAAGACCAGTGGCAAATGCACAAGAGCGTTGACGGCGCCATGACCGGTGAACCTGTAACGGGCAAGCACGAAGGCCATCAGAACAGCAAGCGGCAGCGCAACGACGAGGGCGGCAGAAGCGACCTTGAGGGTCAAGAGAAGGGCCTGCCATTCCGCTGGCTGAAGATTGAAAAAATCCACGGCTGCTCAGTCTGTTCGTTCCGGTACGCGGCCAATTGTCCTCAGCCACCTGCCGTTATCGGTTAGAACGCAGCAGGAAGGCAAGAAATCCTTTGCGTGCGGCCATGGATGTCAATCGGCAGACTTGGGGTCAATAGTCGATATCCGCCGCGCGTTTCGCGTCGTAGATGGCGCCGTTCCTTGCCTTCCGCCGCCACGGCCGGGCCTTATTCAAGGCGATTTCGTAGGCCGGGTCTTCCTTACTCAGAAGCGCGATGGCCAGGGCCTCTTCCCTACCGGACGCAGCTTCAGCGACAAGGTCCCCTTCCGGACCGCAGACGAATGCAGGCCCCTTGTGTGCCGTCTGGGCAGGCGTTGCAGCCGCAATCCAGAGGCAGTTGGTATAGGCGGATGCCTGCAGCGCCAGCCTGAATTGCGGTGTAATGCCGTAGGAGGCAAACAGAACCGCATCCACATTCAGGCGCTCATAGGCTGAAAAAACCTCCGGAAAGGCCGCCTCGATACAAATGGCGAACCCGAACCGATATCCGTCGATATTGACCGTGAGCGGATCGCTGCCCGGCGTGTACCAGCTGCCAACCTCGCTGTTTGAAAGAAACCGTTTGTCGTATCGGCCAGCGATCTCTCCCCGATCCGACACGACGTAAAGACTGTTATGAGGGTGCTTGTTTTCCGAGACGGGATGAGCCGCGCCGAAGACTGCATAGACGCCGAGATCCCGGCACAGATGGCCGATCAGATCGATTTCAGCCTCAAGCAGAGGCCAGTCGAAGCGCCGCCAGTCTTCCGGTGACGTGATCTGCGCCTTCGAATATCCTGAAAGAGCTCCCTCGCAGAACACCACCAGCCGGACGTTTTCCTTCGAGGCAACGCGAAGCATTCTGCGGATAGCGTGGCCGTTTTCGGTAATATCCGGTGTAACGAACGTCTGGGCGGCGGCAATCTTTATTGTCACGTTGGTCTCCCGGTTGGCGCCATGGAGACATGGCCAAGACCGACGGTCAATCGGCTTGTCTCCCTGTGCACACCGCGTGATGGTGGCGAGCAGTCATGCAATCGGCTAGGCTCATTTTCCCTTCCTTCTTGCAGCCGCTTCCAGGACCCTGCATGACAATCACCTTGAAAACCCGCATCCCCGATGTCGAGACCTATCTGCGCCTGCGGGTCAGTTCCGGACTGAGCGGCTACGGCCGGGAAGCTGCGGAAATCGGCCTGAAGAACAGTCTTTTTTGCGTGATGCTTTATGACGGCAATGAAGCAATCGGCATGGGCCGTCTCATCGGCGACGGCGGCTGTTTTGTCCAGGTAACGGATATCGCCGTCTTGCCCGGCTATCAGGGGCAGGGCCTCGGCAAGCGCATCATGGCAGCTCTGACCGACCACATCGAAAGCGCGTTTCCGCCGTCCACCTATGTCAGCCTGATCGCCGATGTGCCTGCAAATGCGCTCTATGCCCAGTTCGGCTTTGAGGAAACGGCGCCGAGATCCCTCGGCATGGCGCGACGGGCGGGGCGTAAAGACACGGCCTGACAGAGGCGCGACGGGGAAAATCGTTGCGCTCGCAAATCGGGTCGTTTCAGCCTTTCTGGATGCCTAGGGTCTTCTCACAACCTTTGAGGAGACAACACCATGTTTCAGATCGAGCCCCTACCCGCCTCCGAGTTCACCCACCTGAACAGCCTGAGCGACGCGGAACTCGCGCAGGAAGGCATTCAGGTGCACATTTCGGACGGCGCATTTCCCTGCCGCGTATCGCTTGCCGATGTTGCCAAAGGCACCCGGGTTTATCTCATGAATTTCGAACATCAGCCGGGCGCATCCCCCTACCGGTCCCGGCACGCGATCTTTGTTGCCGAGGGCGCGGAAGAATACCATCCGGATCCGGACACGGTTCCCGATGCCGTGGCAAAACGCCTGTTGTCTGTGCGCGCCTTCAACCGGGCCGACGAGATTGTTGACGCTGAAGTGGTCGAGGGCCGCGAGCTTGCCGGTGTCATCGCGTCCTTCTTCGAAAACCCGCATGTCAACTACATTCACCTGCATTTTGCACGCCGGGGCTGCTACGCGGCAAAGGTCACGCGAACTGCAAAAGCTGATCAGTAAAGCCTGAGCAAGCCTTCGGAGGTGGCTTCTTCCAGAAGCGCTTCCGGGGTTTGTTTCAGCTTGCCGTGCCGGATCATCGCATCACCGATGTCGCCAAGATCGTCAGCATTGCGCCAGCTTTCCGGTTGCCAGATCTTCGAGCGGATCATGGCCTTGGGGCAATGCATGAATGCCCGGGTGACCTGCACTGCCAGCGCCATCGAGGGTCGTTTGCCTTCCACTTCCATCTGTTCCAGCAGCCAGGCATCGCGGACGATGCGAGCCTCGCCGGAAACCCTCAAGGTCTCGCCCTTGCCCGGGATCAGAAAAATCAACCCGACGCGCGGGTCCTTCAGGAGATTGTGGTAGCTGTCGAGGCGGCGATTTCCCGGACGGTCGGGGATCGCCAGCAGCGTGTCGCTCACCACAGTGACAAAGCCGGCCGGGTCTCCCTTGGGGCTGACATCGATCACGCCCTGCGGATCAGCCGTCGCGATCAGGCAGAAAGGGGAGCGTGCAATGAACTGCCGACACAGGTCATCCAGTGCCGTTACCTCCTTTACTTTCACCTTCTCAGGTGCTGTTCCGGCATGGGCTTCGAGCTGTTCGACCGTTGTTATCAGATCGCTGAAATCTGCAAGTGTCATGGGATCTTCCGGCATGGCTACCTCCCTGGATCTGCCTGCTGGCGTCTTCACAATCAAACGGCGCGGGGTCCACAAAGACAAGGTGTTTCGCTGGAACCACCTTTTTTCCGAACTGGCGCCCTTAATCTGGCTAAACTGGATCTTACCAGCGCATTCCCGCACCCATCATAAAGGGATCGCATTGCCGATTTAAACTTAAACGGTAATCTAAATGCAAATGCCACTTTAGGGAGATCCGGCCATGCCAACCCCAGCCAAACGCCGCGCCGCCTTCAAAGCCCTTCACGAAAGAGGGCGGGCGTTTCTGATGCCCAATCCTTTCGACATAGGCACAGCCCGGATCCTGGATGGATTGCGGTTCGACGCGATGGCCACGTCCAGTGCCGGATATGCCTGGACTCAAGGGGTGAAGGATGCCGAAGGGCTGATCACGCGGGACGATGCGCTCGGTCATGCGGCCGATATCATCGCCGCCACCAGCGTTCCGGTGAACGGTGATCTGGAAAACGGGTTTGGCGACAGCCCGGACGACGTGGTGGCGACGGTCAAGGGGGCGATCGAGGTTGGCCTCGCCGGCTGCTCCATCGAGGATTACTCCACCGACCCGAAGCATCCCTTTTACGATCTGGAGCTGGCGGTGGAGCGGATCAAGGCGGCCGCGGATGTCAAGAAGCGGCTCGCGCCGGATTTCGTCCTGACCGCCCGCAGCGAAGGCCCCGTGCAGACGCAGCATGAGCTTGACGAGACGATCAAGCGGCTCAACGCTTTCGCCGAAGCGGGCGCTGATTGCGTCTACGCACCGGAACTGAAGAACAAGGACCAGATCACCGCGGTTCTGGCCAAGGTCAGTGCGCCGGTGAATATTCTGGCCGGCCGCAAGGACTTTCACCTGACCCGCAAGGAGCTGGGCGACATGGGGGTTACCCGCGTGTCCATCGGGGCGGGCCTGGCCCGGCTTGCCTATCACGCCTTTATTGCAGCTGCAGAAGACATGAAGGACGGCGGGACGTTCGGCTGTTTCGACAGAACCGAAACCATGCCGGAGGGAGCTCCCGATTTTGAATCCTTCATGAAGGCGAGGCCCTGACACGGCATGGACGCCCTGTCCGGCCCAAATGGCCTCACTCGGGCAAAGTCCGGGGATGCCGAAGCTTTGCGCGAACTCGCCCGGCGCGCCTACGAACACTATATCCCGGTCATCGGCGCCGTGCCGGTGCCCATGACCGCGGATTATGCCGCTCATGTACGCAATGACGAGGTGTGGGTTCTACGCTCCGGCAACGCTCTTGCCGCGAGCCTCGTGCTGATCAGGCAACCGGATCATCTCCTCATCGAGAGCATCGCTGTCGATCCCGCCGAGCAGGGCAAGGGCCATGGGAGGCAGTTGCTGGATTTTGCACGGCAACGCACCGCGGACCTGCAACTGGCCGAAATCCGGCTCTATACCAACATCCTGATGCATGAGAACCGGGCCTGGTACCAGCGGGCGGGGTTCGCTGAGACCCATGAAGAACAGCGCGGTGACAAGCGGATCGTTCATATGCGGTTGTCGCTGTGACCGCTCTGCCGTTCCTGAAGCGCAGAAGGACGTCAATCCAGGACCGGGCGGACCCCGGCCCTGAATTTGATCATCTTGCCAGCGCCGCAGCCCTCGTGACCAGCTACTCCGGGCCCCTGGTTTTCTGCTTTTTCTCTTTCATGGCATTGCGCACCATCTTGCCGAATGCCCGGTCCTTGGACCTGCGTTCGGCCAGACTGGCAGAGTTGAAGGCTTCTTCCGCCTTCAGTTTTCGCCATCGTGCCAGCCTTCCGGCTTCGAGGGTTCCGTCCTCGAGCGCTGCCCGAACCGCACAGCCGGGTTCCGTTTCGTGCCGGCAGTCCGAAAAACGGCACCGGGCGGCAAGGCCGGACACATCGGAAAACAGATCATCGATCCCCGCAGCCGCATCGGTGAGCTGAAGTTCCCGCATACCCGGCGTATCCAGCACCAGACAGCCGCCCGGCACCGCGTGAAGCTGCCGATGGGTCGTCGTGTGACGGCCCTTGGCGTCGTCTTCACGAATGGCCTGTGTGGCGATGTCTTCCGTGCCGGAGAGGGCATTGGCAAGGGTCGACTTGCCGACGCCGGACGACCCCAGGAAGGCGACCGTCTTGCCCGGTTTGCACCAGTCCGCCAGTTTCACGCCCGGCTCGTCACCGCGCGCGTCCAGCGTTACAACCGGAACCGCACTGGAAATCGCCTGGGCCTGATCGACATAGTTTTCCGGATCGGTCGCCAGATCGGATTTGGTCAAGACGATTACAGGAGCGATCTCTGCTTCCAGGGCGAGCGCGATGTATCGCTCCAGACGAGCGATGTTGAAATCCTGATTGCAGGAGGACACCACGAAAACCGTGTCGATGTTGGCGGCGATAAGCTGGATCTGACGATCCGTTCCCGGTGCGCGGCGCTTGAGCAGGCTCAACCGGTCCAGCACCCGGCTTGATGCCGGATGGGCGCTGTCCAGCAGCAGCCAGTCGCCTACGGTCGCGTCCCTTACGGGCAGGATCGTCTCGTCGATGCTCTCGCCGACCACATGAAAGGCGTTTCGATGAACTTCGACCACCCGCACAGGCGGCGTTGCCGTCAGTTCGTCGGCACTGATCTGTTGCGCGAAAAAGGCTTGCCATCCTAGCGTCTGCAGCGGCGATAGGATCTTGTCCGGCCCATTGGTTTTCGGGCGTGAAGGAAAGAAGGCGGAATAGTTCCGTACCATGAGATTGTCTCGTGAATTAAACACACGTCATCGGGCGCCCGTTGAGGCACCGGTTCATGTATTCAAGGCTCTCTGATCTTCAGAGAGCCTGCTCACGCAATCTCTGACATCCAATCTCCATGGGTGGCGCCTCGCAAGACGCCTCTTTTAGGTAGTCGCAAACAAAAGCCGATACAAGCTTTCCCCGACAACGGGCCCTCTTATTCCGGGCGCTCGCCGACATAGGCTGCCCGTGGCCGGATCTGCTCCGGCGCGGCGTATTGCTCCAGCGCATGGGCGATCCAGCCGACCATGCGGCCAGCGCAGAAGATGATCTTCCCGGCATCCTTCGGCAAGCCATAGGTCTTTTGTGTCGCGGCCAGGGCGAAGTCGATGTTCGGCGCCTCGCCGAAGAGATCGTGCGCAACCGATATCAGTCCCGTCAGCCGCTGCACAAAAGGATTTGCCGGTTCGCTGCGATAGAGGACATCGAGCAGGCAGGAGGCGCGCGGATCCGGTCCCCGGTAGATGGTGTGGCCGAAGCCGGGCAGGGGTTCGCCCCGGCTCAACCGGTCCGAGAGCATGGTTTCGATGTCTGTGTCAGGCACGACCTCCGAGAGCCAGGCTGTTGTCCTGTCGGATGCCGCACCATGACGCGGACCGGCGAAGGCCCCGAGACCTGAAATCAGGGCTGCGTGCAGAGGCGCGCGGGTGGAGGCGGCACAGCGGGTTGCGAAGGCGCTGGTGTTGAGTTCGTGGTCGGCACACAGGACCAGCGCCGCCCGGATCACGTTCTTTGCCGAAGACGACACACCGTAGGCGTTGGCGATTTGCGTGTGGATCGGCACGTCGACCGGATCGGCGTTGAGGAGAGCTGCGACCGCATAGCGCAACAGGGCCGCGCCCTTGACCTGCAAAAGCTTGGGCGCCTGGGTGTAGGCGGCCTTGTCCTGCAGCGGCCAGGCGGCGAGCGCGACCATGAGCCTGTCCAGCGGCGCAAGACCTTGCGGCAATTCCGGCGGCGGCAGCGGCGCGCTTTCGGCGAAGGGATCGTCCTGCGACGCCCACAGCAGGGTTGCCACGGTTTCCAGCGTCGAGGTTTGCGCCAGATCGACCGCAGACCGGCCACGGTAGACAGGGCCCGTCTCCGAAATCAGTGTCAATTCGGTTTCCAGCACCGGGTCACCGGTCAGCGGCCGGGCGCCGGAATGGTCGTCGGCCGCCTTGCGACCCTTCATGCGGCGCACGTCCGCCGCATCGTAGCGGCGCTGCTTGCCCGGACCGGCAACGGAGGCGATCAGCCCCCGGCTGACATAGGCGTAGAGCGTGGCAGGCTGAACACCGAGTTCAGCGGCAGCCTCACGGGCGGAAAGATAAATCGGCTTGGACATGTATTGATTTTAATTATCAACATTGATCAATGCAATCGCTTCTTACTATCTGGCCGGCATAGATAAGGAGATAGCCATGACAGAAGCGCCAAATCCCGCCCGGATGACACCGGACCCGATTGCCGGTTTGGAGGGCGTCGTCGCCGCCACCACCAAGCTCAGCCATGTCGACGGCCAAAAGGGTGTCCTCATCCTCCATGGCCGCCACATCGAAGATCTGGCCGGAAAGCTGAGCTTCGAAGACGCTGTCCGGCACCTGTGGCAGGAATTCGACGTGCCCGGAGCCCCTGGCCTGCGCACGGCCTTCGGCGACGCCCGGCTGGCCGCCTTTGCCGTCATGCCGGTTCTTGAAGCCGCACCGTCCAGCCTCAGCGTCTATGAACGCATGCAGCTCGGTCTGACTGCTCTACCCCTGTCCAGCGGCCTGCCCGACGCAATTGCGATCTGCGGCGCGTTGCCCGTCTTTCTGGCGGCGTCGCATCGGATTGCCGGCGGCCAGAGCCCGATCGCACCGGACAGCACACTGGAAACCGCAACGGACCTTCTGCGCATGTTGAGCGGAGAACTGCCGCCTGCGGCCCATGCCGAAGCGCTGAACCGCTATCTGGTGACCATCCTTGACCACGGACTGAACGCCTCCACCTTTACGGCCCGCGTGATCGGGTCGACCCAAGCGAACCTGAAACAGGCCGTGCTTGGTGCGATGGGTGCGCTCAGCGGGCCGCTGCACGGCGGTGCACCAGGCCCCGTGCTGGATATGATCGATGCCATCGGCAGCCCGGAAAACGCCGCCGCCTGGATCGGTGAGGCGCTGGCGCGCAAGGAACGTCTTATGGGTTTCGGTCACCGGATCTACCGGACGCGGGATCCGCGTGCGGACGTCCTGAAGGCAGGTCTGCGTCTGCTTGGAGCCGGCAATCCGAAAGTGCGCCTTGCGGAGGAAATCGAACAGGCGGCCCTGGCCGCCCTCAAAATCGCCAAGCCGGACCGCCCGCTGGAAACAAATGTGGAGTTCTATACCGCGGTTCTGCTGGATGCGATCGGGGTTGACCGCAGCCTGTTCACGCCGCTGTTTGCTGTCGGCCGGACACCGGGCTGGTGCGCCCATGTTCTGGAACAGCAGGAAACAGGCAAGCTGATCCGGCCGTCGTCGCATTATGTAGGGCCGATGCCTGCGTGATAGAGACCGGTTGAGTGTGTTTTACTGAAAAGCGCCACGCCCGGAAGGCGGATCGTCCGTCTTCCGGGATTTTGTATTCAGCCGGTAAACCATCTCTCGCACCCACATGTGCAGCGGTGCGCGATGATTGAGCGTGGTCCAGGCGAGGCTGATCGTCACCGAAGTCTGAACCGGGCAGGGCACCACCCGAAGCCCCTCCGCAACGGACAGGGACAGCCGTTCCGGCACCGTGGCGACGAGGTGCGATCCGGCTACCAGACGCTCAAGCCCCGCCGGGCTCGGCACGCGCAGGGCGACTTTCAAGTCCTTGTTCATGCGCTCAAGCTCGATGATGTAACGGGACCGCCACTGACCGCCATAGGTGACGAGCACGTGGTCGAGATCCAGATAATCTTCCAGGCTCAGCGATGACCCGGCTTTCGGATGCTCCGGATCGAGCAGGCAGACGTAGCGGTCCTGATAGAGATCACGCCTGTAGAAATGCGGGTCCGGGCGCTCGAAGGGACCGATCAGAAGATCCGCCTCGTTGCGCAACAGGCGCTCATGGCCGATCCCCGACGCGTCAATGATTTCGAGATCCAGATTCGGCGCTTCGCGTTTCAGAAAATGGACGATCTCCGGAATGATCAGCACCCGTTCATAGAAATTGCAGGCAATGGTGAAGGTTTGCGAGGCCGTCTTCGGATCGAAGTCCGGCGGGGCGGCCAGTTGCCGGAACTCCGCCGTCAGCCGCTTGGCCTGATGGACGATATCCTCGCAGCGCTGCGTCGGGTGCAGCCGGCGCGCCTGACGAACGAACAGCGGATCCTGAAACACGCCCCGCAGCTTGTTGATGGTGTAGCTGACGGCCGACTGGTTGATACCGAGCTCTTCCGCAGCCCGCGTGAAAGACCGAAGCTGGTGCACCCAGACCAGAACCTGCAACGCCCGAAAATCGACATCCAACGGATCGACCTGCATCTGCACCATCTCCCAAGTCCCGAACCGGCGTTTCAGATCCGGGTAAAATCAAAAAATTCGATGACAACTATAAAGTCAATCGTATTGCTTGATTTTAAGCCACCCGATTAACTTGGCCAGTTGCCGGATTTGGGAGGAGATGGCAGATGGCAGTCGCACCCGTCGACAAAACGCTGACGCTTGACGAGCTGAGACGCGATCCCTATCCGATCTACAAGCGGATGCGGGCGGAAACGCCGATCGTTCAGGTTCCGGCGGCAAACCGTATTTTCCTGACCAAGGCGAAACACACCAAAATGGTGAAGGACGATCCCGAGCTTTACAGTTCGGACGATCCTGTGACACCGATGCGGCGCGCCTTTCTTGCCCACACGCTGATGCGCAAGGACGGCGATGAGCACCGGCGCGAGCGCATGGCCATGCAGCCGGCGTTCTCGCCGAAGGTCATCAAGACCGATTGGGCCGATCTCTACCGGAAGATTGCCGCCGACTATCTCGACCGGCTGCCAAGAGGCGAAACGGTCGACCTATTCACCGCCCTGTGCGGACCGGTGGCAGCACGCATCCTGGCGCATATTCTGGGCCTCGACGAAGTCAGCGACGCCGATATGCAGCGCTGGTCGCAGGTGCTGATCGACGGTGCCGGCAACTTCGGCTTCGCCGACGAACCGTTCGCCCGGTCGGATGCGGCCAATGCGGAAATGGATGCGATGTTCGACAGTCTGATTGACCGTCACACCGCAGAACCCAACAATTCCGCCTTTTCCGTCATGCTGAACGCCCGTGACCCGATCCCCAAAAGCCAGATCTATGCCAACATCAAGATCGCCATTGGCGGCGGGATCAACGAGCCACGCGACGCGCTCGCGACCATCATCTATGGGCTGCTGACCAATCCGGATCAGTTGGAAGAGGTCAAGCGGCAGGACGCCTGGGCGGATGCCTTCGAAGAAGGCGTTCGCTGGGTGGCGCCCATCCAGGCATCGTCCCGCCGGGCAACGCGGGATGTTCAAATCGACGGCATCGACATTCCCGAAGGGGTCACGCTGATGACCATCCAGGCCTCCGCCAACCGCGACGAGGACCTTTACGAGGATGGCGAGGCGTTCAACGTGTTCCGCCAGAAGGCGCCTCATCAGGCTTTCGGCAGCGGCCCGCATCATTGCGCAGGTGCTCATATCTCGCGCAGGACCGTTGGTGAAATCATGCTGCCGATGCTGTTCGAGCGTTTTCCAGGCATGAAGCTGGATCGGCCCGAAGACGTGATCTGGAGCGGCTTCGGTTTCCGCGGCCCCCTGAACCTGCCCGTCAAATTGACCTGAGCAAACGCAACAAGGGAGCGGGGCAGAACCCGCCGAAAGGGAGAAGCGCATGGTGCAGATTACCTTCGTCCAGCCAGACGGCAGCCGGACGACCATCGACGCCAATGAAGGCGCCAGCGTCATGGAAGCTGCGGTCGGCAACGGGATTGACGGCATTTTTGCCGAATGCGGCGGCGCCATGATGTGCGCCACCTGCCACTGCTACGTGGACGAAGAGTGGAGCGACAAGACCGGCGCGCAGGCGGAAGGCGAAGACATCATGCTGGAATGCGCGGCGGCCGAAGTGCGCGAAACCTCGCGCCTGTCCTGCCAGATCAAGCTGACCGGCGCCCTCGACGGGCTGGTGGTGCATCTGCCGGACGAGCAGGCCTGAGGGACCAATTCGATCAAGGGAGGAAGTCATGTCGAAATACCGGACCATAAGGTCTCTGGCCGCAGGAGCGGTTACCGTTGGGGCGCTTGCGGTATCAGCGCTGTCGCTGACCCTCAGTGCAGGCCCCGCCGCTGCGGCGGAGGTCACGCTGCGGCTGCACCAGATGCTGCCGGCGCAAGCCAGCGTGCCGAAGAACATTCTCGAACCGTGGATGGCGAAGATCGAGGAAGAATCCGGGGGACGGATCGAGTTCCAGCATTTCCCGGCGATGCAGCTTGGCGGCAAACCGCCGGAACTGGTCGATCAGGCCATCGATGGCATCGCGGACATTGTGTGGACCTTGCCTGGGTATACGCCTGGCCGCTTTCCGAGAACCGAAGTCTTCGAGCTTCCCTTCGTCATGACCAATGCCGAAGCCGTTTCACGCGCCTTCTGGCAACTGGCGGAAGAGACCATGCTGGACCAGGACTTCAAGGACATGAAGGTTCTTGGGCTCTGGGTGCATGGTCCCGGACTGATCCATTCCAAGGAGCCGATCGATTCACTGGACGACCTCAACGGCGTGAAATTGCGGGCTCCGACGCGGGTAACCAATGAAATGTTCAGCTCACTCGGCGCGACGCCTGTCGGCATGCCGGTTCCGGCGGTTCCCGAAGCGCTGTCCAAGGGTGTCATCGACGCCACGGTGGTGCCGTGGGAGGTCACCGGCGCGCTCAAGATCAACGAGCTTGTCAATAACCACACGGACTTCGGAGACGACTCGCTTTATACGGCCACCTTCGTGCTGGGCATGAACCGGGCTGCCTACGATGGGCTGCCCGACGATCTGAAGGCGATCATCGACAAAAACTCCGGTCTGGAACTTTCCGGCTTCGCCGGCGGTCAGATGCAGCGGGATGATGCCAAGCCTCGCGAGGATGCCATCGAAAACGGAGCGAACATCGTCGTGCTTCCTCCTGAGGAGGTGGCCCGCTGGAAGGAAGCTTCCGCGCCGACGATTGAAAAATGGATTGCCGAGATGGACGAGAAAGGCATGGACGGCACCGCTCTCTACGAACGCGCCGTCGAACTGATTGAAGAAAACACCGGAAAATAGCCGGTCCGTGAGGTGCGCGGCCGCCCCACAAGGCTGTGTGCTTCCTGGCTCGTGCCGTCAGTGGATCTGCGACGGCTTCAGAGCATGCGCCGGTTATGCAGGGCTCCCGTGACAACAGGTTGCGGGAGCCCTGTTTTCTTGCACCCTCCGTGGCGACGGTCAGCCCGCCGCCTGAGCTTCGCGGACAGCATATTCGATTTCGTCAACGAGGCCGTCTTCCAGGTTGAGCCGGGCCGCGAGCATCTGCAGATATGCCTTTTCCGCAGGATGATCCGGATCGATGGCCAGGCGTGAAGCGGCATAGATTTCTGCGGCGGTCTCCTCGCAGGTTGCGCCGGCAACCACCTTGTCCAGGTCCAGCGGCGAGCGCAGTTCGTCCATCAGAAACGCCTTTGCGTCACTGTCCAGTCCGGCCTCGTCGATCTTGTCGAATATCCGGTCCTGCTCCTCACGGTCGATATGTCCGTCGGCCTTCGCAGCGGAAATCATTGCCGTCAACAGCGTCACGGCTGCCTGATTTTCACCGCCCGGCTGTTCGCTCGGATCGAAAGCCGTGCCGCGCGGGGCTTCCACCGGGATCGGATCATCGGCCGGATACTGCGGGCGCGGCGCATTCTGCTGGTTGGCCTTGTGGCCTTGGTAGGCCTTGTAGGCAAGGCCGGCGACCAGGGCGAGGCCGCCATAGGTAACGGCCTTCTTGCCCAGTTTGCGGCCACTCTTGCTGCCAAGCATCAGGCCGGCAAGACTTCCGAGCGCCAGTCCGCCGCCCTGGGACGACAGAAAATCCTTGCCCTGGGAGAGAAGGTCACCGGACCCGCCTTTCCCGGCCGCACCGCGTTGGCCGGCTTGACCACCGCCCTGGGTGCCCAGAAACTGATCCAGCAAGGATTTTGCGTCGAACATTTTCGGCTCCTTAAAATTGCCGCGTGGAGCGGCTTCAATCACGTTCGCCTTATCAAATGGGATTTTCTGCAAGGGACGCAAGTTTGCGTTACACTCCGTCACACTTCTCCAATCCGCAACGCCTTTCGTCTTGGCAACAGCGAGGAAAATCTTGAACTTCCTCTCCTCAATCCGCGGTCTTTCCCTGCTGTGCTGCCTCATCGCCGGGACACTGGGGAGTGGACCCGCGCACGCCCTGTCGCTGAACGACGAAGCCGATACCTATCGCAAGATCTGGCAGAATGATCTTCTGAAAGCTTATTCGCGCGCATTGGGCGATGCCGGCGAAAGCACGACCGGCAATCTTTATGCCTTCAACATCAAGGGGTGTTCGCGTGAGGATACTCCCGGAACGCTGCTGTATATCCACGCCGTCCAGGACCGTGGGCAGCCGCGCGGCAGCGAGTTTCCGACCTATGTCTTCACGTCGGGAACAAGACAGGACAAACCGGAGCTTGCATTCAAGACCTATGCCGGCAAACGCATCTATCTGTCTGACACGATCACCTGCGAACCCGAGCAATGCCTGTTGTCCGGCAAGACCGGATTTTCCGATGTCTGCCTGGCCGACCCTTATGGCAACCCGGCGCCGGATCTGAAGGGCCTGCGCAAGGATATCTGGACCGACCTCATGGGTTGGCTCGGGCTTTAGAGGGTCACTTCAACGGCAACAGATTGTCGTCCTTCAGCGTTTCCATGGCGATTGACGAGCGGACATGATGAACCGCCTCCTGGGGCAGCAGTTCGTCGTTGATGATGCGGCTGAGCGCCTTCAGGTCCGACACCACGATCTTCAGCATGTAATCGACATCCCCGGTCAGTGTGTGAGCCTCCTGCACTTCGGGCATGGCTGTCACCATGTTGCGGAACTTGCGGGCGTTTTCCCTGGAATGCGCGCCAAGCGTCACGCCGACATAGGCGGTCACCATCAGCCCAAGGGATTCCGGATCCAGCGCTGCCCGGTACCGGCGGATGATACCCGCGTCTTCCAGCTTCTGCCGGCGCCTTGAGACCTGACTTGCGGACAGGCCGATGACGTCGCCCAGCTCGGAATTGGTCAGGGCGGCGTTGTTCTGCAAAGCAGCGAGCAGCTTCACATCAAAGCTATCCAGCGCAATTGTCATGCAGTTCTCCAAAGTATCTCGCATTTTCTGTGCACCATCTTACGCGAAAACACGTGATTCGCACACACGCTGCGCGTCCTTCGCGGCATTCTGACTGCACTGACCCGTTCAACCGAGGAGGACATTCATGGGACCGTTCCCGCACGACGCGCCACCCGCTCAGATCACGTCTGACAACCCGGCCGGTACCGATGGATTCGAATTTGTCGAATTCTCCCATCCGGAACCAGAAAAGCTGGACGCGTTGTTCCGCAGGATGGGTTACCTCCCGGTCGCAAAGCACAAGAGCAAGAACATCACCCTCTATCGTCAGGGCGATGTCACCTATGTACTGAATGCCGAACCGGGCAGCTTCGGCATGACGTTCGTCGATACGCACGGCCCCTGCGCACCTGCCATGGCCTGGCGCGTTGTCGATGCGCAAAAGGCATTCGACCATGCCGTTGCCAAGGGCGCGACGCCCTATGAAGGCGACGACAAGACCCTGGATGTTCCGGCAATTGTCGGCATCGGCGGATCCCTGCTCTACTTTATCGACACCTACGGAGAGAAAGGCTCGGCCTATTCGGAAGACTTCACCTGGCTGGGCGTGGTCGATCCGAAGCCGGAAGGCGTCGGTTTCTATTATCTCGACCACCTGACCCACAACGTCTATCGCGGCAACATGGACAAGTGGTGGGATTTCTACCGCGACCTGTTCAACTTCAAGCAGATCCACTTCTTCGACATCGACGGCCGGATCACCGGTCTTGTCAGCCGCGCGATCACCAGCCCCTGCGGCAAGATCCGCATTCCGCTGAACGAATCCAAGGACGACACCAGCCAGATCGAGGAATATCTGAAGAAATATAACGGCGAAGGCATCCAGCACATCGCGGTTGGCACGGACAACATCTACGAGAGCACGGATCTTCTGGCAGACAACGGTCTGAAGTTCATGCCCGGCCCGCCGGAAACCTATTACGAGATGTCCTACGACCGGGTGAACGGCCACGACGAGCCCATCGAGCGGATGAAGCGTCACGGCATCCTGATCGACGGTGAAGGCGTCATCGACGGCGGCATGACGAAGATCCTGCTGCAGATTTTCTCGAAGACCGTGATTGGCCCGATCTTTTTCGAGTTCATCCAGCGCAAGGGTGACGAGGGCTTTGGCGAAGGCAACTTCCGCGCCCTGTTCGAGTCGATTGAAGAAGACCAGATCCGCCGCGGAGTCATCAAGACAGAAGCTGCAGAATAGTCGCCCTTTAAGGTTGCACTGCACTGGCCGCTGTCTTTCGGGAGAGCGGTCTTTATCTTGCGCAAATGCCCTTGGGTTACTTGCCCAAAGCAATCCCGTTCGGGCCCGGTTCCGGTCCTGCCATTACCGCGTTATTGAAACCGAGCATCCGACGATTGAATCGTATCTCCTTGAAGCGGCTCAAAAATTCGATTCCGGGATTCCGGCACCTTGCCATGGGAAATATCGGTCCTTTCGAAATTTTTTCAAAAATAATTTCGCGCCGACCGAGAGGGATTAACCATTTCATTTCAACGTGATAACGACACCCTAAAGTAGAAGCGCAAAAAAATATTCAAGCAAAATGCACTTTCTGCAGGATCGATTCTAGTGGGGACGGGTTCTACTTACAGAGGCTGCCGAGTAGGCCCTCTGTTGCATTGTCTAAGCACGAACTCTTAACACCTCCGCGCCCCCATGCGGAGGTTTTTTTTGTCTGATCGCAGGTGATGGGCGGGGTGCCCGCCCAGGGATTTTCCGTTCATGTCCTCAGGGCGTCAGACTGCATTCATGTTGGACATGACGGCTTTCGCACCGATTTGCTGCAGGAAGGCCTGCGGGTCGAACGCCACCTTGCGATATTCTTCCGCTATACGGGCCTTCGCTTGCAGAAAGACCTCTTCGTTCTGCCATTCGACAAAGGTGACGAATGTCGCCGTCCCTCCTCGGGAAGGCTGTTCAAGCACGAGGTTCTGGCGGCAGCCTTCGATGTTCTGAAGCAGATCGCGAATGACAGTGAGCCGTTCCAGCAGAACGTCGCGCGATTCAAGCGGCACTTCAAACCGGTCGACGCGGTATATGGGCCGGGAGTCCGTGTCCGATTTCATGCTGTTTCTCCTTGAGATTTGAAAGGAGAAACAGCTCTACAACCTCAACTTAAATTGAGGTCAAGCGGATATTCGGACACGGCTTGTGGCAAGGGCTGTCAGCCCTTCACCTTCGCTTCCAGCACGTCCCAGACCATGCCTGCCACGTCCGGCCCGCCGAGATTGCGGATGGCGCGGATGCCCGTGGGGGCGGTGACGTTGATTTCCGTCAGGTTGCCGTCGATGACGTCGATGCCGACCAGGATCAGACCCTTTTCCTTCAGCGACGGTCCAAGGCGGGCGCAGATTTCGCGTTCGCGCTCGGTCAGCTCACTGTCGGTCGGCGCGCCGCCACGCACCATGTTGGAGCGCAGGTCGCCAGCGGCCGGAACACGGTTGACCGCGCCGGCGAACTGGCCGTCGACCAGCAGGATGCGCTTGTCGCCGTGTTTCACGTTGGGCAGGAACTGCTGGATGACCCAGGGCTCGCGGAAGGTCGCGGCAAAGAAATCATACAGAGACCCGTAGTTGAGGTCGTCCTGAGTGATGCGGAAGACGGCCGCACCGCCATGGCCGAACAGCGGCTTCATGACGATGTCGCCATATTCCTTCCGGAAAAGATCGATCTCCGACTTGTCCTTGGTGATCAGGGTCGGCGGCATCAGATCGGCGAATTCGGTCACGAACAGCTTTTCCGGTGCGTTGCGCACGGCTGCCGGGTCGTTGACCACCAATGTGTCCGGATGGATCTTTTCCAGAATGTGGGTCGCGGCGATGTAGGAGAGGTCGAACGGCGGGTCCTGGCGCATCAGCACCACATCCATCTCGCGCATGTTGAACCGGCTCTTTTCGCCCAATGTGAAGTGATCGCCCTTCACATCGCGCACTTCAATCGGCTCCAGCGCACAGAACACCTCGTCGCCGCGCATCGCCAGGCGGTCGGGCGTGTAGTGATAGAGTTCATGTCCGCGAGACTGCGCTTCCAGCATCATTGCGAAGGCGCTGTCGCCGGCAATATTGATGGACGATACATGGTCCATCTGGACCGCAACTTTCAAAGCCATGAGGCAACTCCCGGCGGGCGGCGCCACTTCGGCGCCTTTGGGATTTCAGAACGATTGGTCCAGATATGCGGTGCGAGGTCCGCTTTGTCCAGAGGTGGCGGGCAGAAGGATCCGAGTTCGTTTCAAAGTCATTCCCCTGGCAAATGCAAATGGTCACGTTTCTCAATCAAACCCGGCGTCATCCCGGGCGAGCGTTGCCGGGTTTCGACACACCAGCCATTGTTAAACTCAGACCTGGGACCAGCGCACCAAACTACTCCCAAGCCTGAAACGCGTTCGCGATGCGCTCGGGCCAAGCGCGGGGACGCACGACGATGACATCGAAGCGCAAGGTGAAGAACCCGGCCTTGGGATGCTCGGTGACGAAGATCCTGGCGGCACGGGAAATGCGTTTCTGGCTGGCAGGCGTGACGGCTTCCAGCGCTGCCTGCCGTGATTTGCGGGCCTTGACCTCAATGAAGGCAACCGTCTTGCGGCGCTTGGCGATGAGGTCGATTTCGCCGGCCTTGGTCTTGTAGCGGCGCTTGAGGATGCGCCAGCCGGTGAGGCGCAGATACCAGGCAGCCAGGGTTTCGGCGGATAGGCCCAACGCATGTGCCCGGCGGCGCCGGTCCGTCTCTGCCGGCGGCCTTCCGGAACCACCCGGACCGCGTGCCATCAGGCGTCTTCCGCCTTCAGTTCGAGGGCCCGTTTATAAACCTCGTTGCGGTCGAGCCCCGTGGCCTTGGAGATCTTCTTCGCTGCGGCGCTCACCGGCATTTCGGTGAGAGCTTCGCTCAACAAGGCATCCAGATCGTCCGCCTCGGCCTCGGGCTTGTCTTCCGGTGGGCCGACCAGAATAACGATCTCGCCCTTGACCTGCTGGCCGTCGAAGCGAGCGCTCAGCTCTTCCAGAGTGCCGCGCTCGAAGGTCTCGAAACGCTTGGTCAGCTCCCGCGCGACGACAGCTTCGCGTCCGGCTCCCAGGAGCTCGGCCATGAGCGCCAGCGTGGCGGCAGTACGATGGGGCGATTCAAAGAAAACCAGCGTCGCCGGCACCTTGGCCAGTTCCTGCAGCCGCCGGGACTTCGGCCCGCCCTTTTGCGGCAGAAACCCTGCAAACAGCACCGTATCGCTCGGCAGGCCCGCTGCAACCAGTCCGGCCAGAGGCGCGGAGGCCCCTGGGATCGGGATGACCTTGTAGCCTTCTGCGACCACATCACGCACCAGCCGATACCCCGGGTCGGAGACCAGCGGCGTTCCCGCATCGGACACCAGCGCCACGGCCCGGCCATCGGCCAGAGCTTCCAGGATCTTCGGCCGCTGCTTGTCGGCATTGTGCTCGTGGTAGGGAAGGAGTGGGGTTTTCAAAGAGAACCGCTGGGTAAGCGTTGCCGTGACCCGCGTATCCTCGCAGGCGATCACGCTTGCCGCAGCAAGGGTTTCCAGCGCTCTGACAGTTATATCGCCGAGATTGCCGATCGGCGTGGAGACGATATAGAGCGCGGGTTCCAGATTGGCTGCGGTGAACACATGTTCGGAGAGGCTGTAGCGGTTCCTGTCCGCAGCCAGCTCGGCTGTTTCCTTGACCATGTCGCCTTCCCTCTTGTCTGCCGCGAATTGCCGTTTCGCTCTCGTTTGCGCCCTTGCGCTAGCCTTTCGATACAACCGATGCAAGGCAAATCCACCGTTGATCGCGCCGATATGCCATTGAAAGGCCACTAAATCTTTACAGGCCTGTAGCGAATACGTAAGTCTTTCCCAAAGGGTGAACCGACAAATATGGCAAGTGCAAGACGGGGCGACAACGTGCAACAGCACAGACGTGTTTTCTTGAAAACAGCGCTGGCTGGAGCCAGCACGATGCTGCTGGGCGGCTGCATGGGGTCGACGCTGGGCTCGCTTCCGGGCGACCAGATCCAGCCCACAGCGCAGCCGCAACCGACCGGCGAAATCATCGGCACGGGCGGGGTTCGCATCGGGTTGCTGCTGCCACTGGCAAGCTCCGGCGGCAACGCGTCCATCGGCACGGTTTTCAAGAACTCCGCCTCGCTGGCTTTGCAGAACTTCCCGAGCGCGGATGTGCAGTTGCTGGTGAAAGATACCGGCGGCACCGCCGAAGGCGGACGCGCTGCTGCGCAGGCGGCCATTTCGGAAGGTGCGGAACTGATCCTGGGTCCGGTGTTCTCGCCTGCGGTGTCCGGTGCCGCACAGGCCGCACGGGCCACGGGCGTTCCCGTCATCGCGTTTTCGACGGACACATCCGTCGCGGCCCGGGGCGTCTACCTGCTCAGCTTCCTGCCGGAAAGTGACGTGAAACGCGTTGTCAGCTACGCCAACAGCCAGAAGAAACACTCCTACGCCGCACTGATCCCCGAAGGCTCCTACGGCGCCGTCGTGGAGGCTGCGTTCCGCCAGGAAGTCGGCCGCGGGGGCGGTCGGATCGCATCGATCCAGCGCTATTCCATGAACGGTTCGGATACGTCCGATCTTGTCACCAAGACAGCCGCGCTGAAATCCGTGCTGAACAATTCCGACGCCCTGTTCGTTCCGGCCGGAGGCGCTGTGCCTGCGGCGGTCGTACAAACCCTGGTCAGCCAGGGCGCCAATCTGGGCAATGTGAAGCTGCTTGGAACCGGGCAGTGGGACTCACCCCAGGTCAAGAACAACCCTGTGCTTGCCGGCGCCTGGTATGCCGGGCCGGAAGACAAGGGTTTCCAGGCGTTTGCCCAACGGTATCAGAGCACATATGGCTCCGTGCCGCCGCGCAATGCCAGCCTGGTCTACGATGGCGTCACCCTGGCCGCGGGCCTGATCCGCTCCGCCGGGCAGCAGCGGTTCCAGCAGAGCATCATCACCAATCGTGACGGCTTCATCGGCATTGACGGATTGTTCCGCTTCCAATCCAATGGCCTCAACCAGCGGGGCCTTGCCGTCTATCAGATTACCGGGCAGGGCACACAGGTGATTTCTCCGGCGCCGCGGGATTTCCGCACCGGATTCTGATCTTTACCGCCGACATCGACAGACCTAGGGAGTGCTGAGTTAAGATGCTGAGCGGCAAACAGATCGTCCTGATCATCAGCGGCGGCATCGCCGCCTACAAATCCCTCGACCTGATCCGCAGGCTGAAGGAGCGCGGTGCCCGGGTGATCCCGGTGATGACAAAGGGCGCGCAGGAATTCATCACGCCGCTGGCCGCCGGCGCTCTGTCGGCGGAAACCGTCTACACCGACCTGTTTGACCGGCAGGCGGAACACGATGTCGGCCATATCCGCCTGGCCCGCGACCACGACCTGATCCTGATCGCCCCTGCCACCGCTGATCTGATGGCCAAGATGGCTCACGGTATTGCCGACGACCTGGCGACGGCGGTGCTGCTGGCAACCGACAAGCCTGTGCTGATTGCCCCTGCCATGAACCCGAAGATGTGGCAGCACGAGGCGACAAAGCGCAACCGGGCCGTTCTCAAGACGCGCGGCATTGCCTTTTGCGGCCCGGCCGCCGGCGAGATGGCGGAAAAGGGCGAATCCGGAACAGGCCGGATGAGCGAACCGCTGGAGATCGTTGCCGCCGCCGAGGCTTTGCTGCGGGAAGAGGCGATCAAGACGGGCAGCCTGCCGCTCGCCGGAAAGCATGTTCTGATCACCTCCGGCCCGACCCATGAGCCGATTGACCCTGTCCGCTATATCGCCAACCGGTCTTCCGGAAAGCAGGGCCATGCGCTGGCACAGGCTGCCTATGAGGCCGGGGCGCGCGTGACGCTGGTGTCTGGCCCGGTGACCCTGCCGGACCCGGCCAATGTCACCGTCGTCCATGTCGAGTCAGCCTCCGCCATGCTGAAGGCGGTGGAAAGCAACCTGCCGGCGGATATCGCCATCATGGCGGCGGCCGTCGCCGACTGGCGCGTTGCAAGCGAGGGCGCCCAGAAGATCAAGAAAGACGGCAGCGGCAAGCCGCCTGCGCTGGAACTGACGGAAAACCCGGACATTCTGGCAACCGTCGGCCATCACGCGGACCTCCGGCCAAAGCTGCTGATCGGCTTTGCCGCCGAAACGCAGAACCTGATCGACAATGCCCGTGGCAAACTGGAACGCAAGAAGGCTGACTGGATCATAGCGAACGACGTCAGCCCGCAAACCGGGATCATGGGCGGCGACGCCAACACCATCCGCGTTGTCAGCCGCGACGGCGTCGAGGACTGGCCGGAAATGGACAAGAGCGAGGTCGCCCGCCGAATTATCGCGCGTGCAGGCGAGGCGCTCACCCAAAGCTGATCGTGATTGAATCAGTCACGATTGCGGCCCCTGCCTGCGCAGGGGCAGTCGACGGGTTATGTCAGGCAGCGAAGCGGAAGTAGCTCATGCTGATGGAGCCGTATTCGTAGCTTCTATGGAGAAGCTGTGCTTTTGCGTCCATGCCACCGGCGCCAAAGGCGAAGAACAGCGGCAGAAGATGCTCCTCCGTCGGGTGGTTGCGGCGGAAGTTCGGAACGCTCTGGATATCGTCGAAATAGCCGATCGATCCGGACTCCAGCCCGGTCTCCAGCCAGCGGTCGAAATCCACGGCCCAGTCCGGCGTCCTTGAGCCCTGCGGCCCGAGTTCACGCAGGTTATGGGTGGTGCTGCCGGAGCCTGCCAGCAACACGCCCTTGTCCTTGAGCGGCGCGAGCGCCTGGCCCAGGGCATAAACGGACGCAGGTGAGCTGTCATGCGGCAGCGACAGGGCGACCACCGGAATGTCGGCATCCGGATAGGCTAGCGACAGTGGCACCCAGGCACCGTGATCCAGTCCCCAGTGGCTGTCGAGTTCCACATCGTATCCAGCAGCTTCCAGCAGAAGCGCGGCTTCATCGACATGGTCCTCATCGGCCTTTGCCGGATAGGAGATTTCATAGAGCGGTCGCGGGAAGCCACGGAAGTCGTGATAGGTCCGCAGCGGGCCCGGCGCCGAGAGCTTCAAGCCGTCGGTTTCCCAATGCGCGGAGAGGATCAGGATTGCCTTCGGGCGTGGCTGGCTTGCGGCAAACCCCTTCAAAAACCGGCTGGCAGCGGTGTCTTCCAACGCCAGGGTCGGCGCACCGTGGGCGAAGAAGACGGGCGAAATGCTGTTTGGCGTAGCCGTCATGGGACCACTCCTCGGGAGAATTGTTTCTTCCAGAGAAGATAAGCCATTTGGCTGGAAGGATTAGACCAGAAAGGGGAGAAGGCTCGTTCGACAGAGGTGAACAATTCCCGCTTTCAGCGCCAACTGTTCAGACATGCCGCTTCCCCGCTGGGATCCGGCATGTCTCTTTTCGAACCGGCTTTCGGGCCGGTTATCTGTAACCCAGGTTGATAAGCTGGACGCGGCGGTTGATGGCGGCATCCGGTTTGGACGGATCGCGCAACTGTTCCTCCCCCAGACCGACAGCGAAGAGATATTCGCCCGGAACACGGAAGGTGGTCACCAGCGCCTCACGCACGGCCTGCGCGCGCTTCAGCGAGAGCTCCAGATTGTATTCACGCGCGCCTTTGGCGTCCGTGTGACCGACGATGAAGAAGGTCTGCCCCTGCAGATAAGGCGTGTGCAGGGCATCCGCGATCAGGCCGATGGTCTCGTAGGATGCCGGGCGAATACGGGCACTGTCAAAATCGAACGTGATCTCCACGTTGAACTGACGCAGGGAGGCAAGCTTATCGGCAAGCGGCAACGTGTTGGGAGCGTTTGCGCCCGGATATTTCCGGATGTTTTCCAGCGCGGCCTGCTGCAGTTCATCGGCCGTCAGATCAACCTTCTGCTGCGCCCCTTGCAGGGAATTGATGATTTCATTGCGGCTCAACTTGGTCTGGGCGGCAAGGCCCGACGCGGATACGGCAAGAAAGGCGGCCGATAAACCGGCCAAAAGCAACTTGTTCATGAAAATATCTCCCAGTGCCGAGTTAGCGGTACCCAGCCAGGTCAATGGCCGTGTTGCATTTTTTGCTGACGGAGGGCTGAGCCTTGAGCAGGCAGCGCAGCACGTGACCCGCACCGGCCTTGACGCCCTTGCAATATTGCGCAGCGTCCCGCTGGCACAGTTGAGGCACTTCTGCCTGAGCCGCCAGCCGCGCCTGGATGAGCGCAGTCACGGTCAGACGGTCCGCGTTGCATTGTTCCGAGAGCTTGGACTGGTTCTTTTCAAGACACTTGCTAATGCCGTTGTTGGCAAGCGTCGCGGACTTGCAATAGGTATCGATGTCCTTGCCACAGCTTGCGGCCAGGATCTTGATCGCGTCGGCGTAGCCGACCGTCTGTGCGAAGGCTGCCGGTGCCGCGACCAGCATTACCCCGGTGGTAAATGCAAAAATCAATCGTCTCATGTTGCCATTC
Organism: Stappia sp. BW2; assembly: GCF_008107695.1. GTDB lineage: Bacteria > Pseudomonadota > Alphaproteobacteria > Rhizobiales > Stappiaceae > Roseibium. The sequence continues at coordinate 61,538 of NZ_VIRG01000056.1, forward strand.
TCCCAATCGCTGGCAAGTTACGATGCGATAGAGTGTTTCAGGTGCGGATTGCGACTGCAAGTAGACATCTGATTTTTATGCGAAGTTTCGCGTCCGCCTGCGAGCCTTGACAGGCACCGGCGAATATCGTCACTCGCCAGCAACACTCACTGCCGGACACTTTCTATGCCTGTAACACTGGAACTGAAGCGACTGGAGCACGGTCGCGATCTGCCACTGCCCGCCTATCAGTCGGTTCTGGCCGCCGGACTTGACCTTCTGGCTGCCGTCGACGGCAAGGTGACCCTCGCCCCCGGTGCGCGCGCCCTGGTGCCGACCGGTCTCGCCATGGCCCTGCCTGCGGGCTATGAGGCCCAGGTCCGCCCCCGATCCGGCCTTGCCGCCAAATACGGTGTTACCGTTCTGAACACCCCCGGCACAATCGATGCGGACTACCGCGGCGAGGTTAAGGTGATCCTGATCAATCTCGGCGAGGACCCGTTCGAGATTTCACGCGGAGACCGAATCGCCCAGATGGTGATTGCACCCGTGCTGCAGGCGGACATCGTTGAAGTTGAGGTTCTCTCGGAAACCGAACGTGGCACCGGCGGCTTCGGCTCGACGGGCCGCTCCTGATGCCCAGCCTCGTCATATTCGATTGCGACGGCGTGCTTGTCGACACGGAACGCATGGCAAATGCCAATATGGCCGCCATCATCACCGAGCTTGGTATTCCGATGACCGGGCCGGACTGCCAGCGCCGGTTCATGGGCCGGACACTTGAGGATGTCCAGTCCATGATCGAGGAATTGACCGGCAAGGTGCTGCCCGCCAACTGGCCGGATCAGGTGCGGCTACGCGACCTGGAAAAGTTCAAGGCCGGCGTTCCGGCGATCGAAGGCGTTGCCGGTGTGCTGGACGACCTTGACCGGCGCGGCGTTGCCTATTGCGTCGGTTCGTCCGGCAAATACGAAAAGATGCGCACGACACTCGGCAGTTCCGGCCTGCTGCCCCGGCTGGAAGACCGGCTGTTTTCCGCGCAGGACTGCGAACGCGGCAAGCCTGCGCCAGATGTGTTTCTGCTGGCGGCGCGCACCATGGGCCACGCCCCGGAAACCTGCGTCGTGATCGAAGACAGCCTGCCCGGCGTTCTTGCTGCCCGGGCTGCCGGCATGCGCGTGTTCGCCTTTGTCGAAGATCCGGCCTGTGACCGCAAGGCGATGCAGGATGCCGGGGCTATCCTGTTCGATGCGATGGTGGATCTGCCGGACATGCTCTTTTCCAAGAGCTGAAGCTTTTCTGGAAAAAAGTTCTACCGCCAGGTTCGCAAAGGCGCTTTAGGACCCTTATAACTTGTTGGAACCCGTACTATCTTATCGCAAGAATAGTTGAACGATGCCGGCGGAAGAAGATCCGGCCAACCTGGGAGACCTGCCATGACGATCAAGACCAGCGGTCGCGGAAAAATCTATTCCTCCATCACCGAGACCATCGGCGATACACCGATCGTCCGGCTGGACCGGCTGGCGAAGGCGCACGGGGTCAAGGGCAATCTCCTGGCGAAGCTCGAATTCTTCAATCCGATTTCCAGCGTCAAGGACCGGATCGGCGTTGCCATGATCGAGGCGATGGAGCAGGCAGGCCAGATCGTGCCGGGCAAGACCACGCTCGTTGAGCCGACCTCCGGCAACACAGGCATTGCGCTGGCATTTGTCGCCGCCGCCAAGGGCTACCGGCTTATTCTGGTCATGCCGGAAACCATGTCCGTGGAACGCCGCAAGATGTTCAAGATCCTGGGTGCGGAGCTGGAACTGACCGAAGGGCCGAAGGGCATGAAGGGCGCTATCGCCCGCGCCGAGGAACTGATCGGCGAAATCGACGGCGCGGTGATGCCGCAGCAGTTTGAAAACGCAGCCAACCCGGAAGTCCACCGCAACACCACAGCGGCAGAAATCTGGAACGACACCGATGGCGCCGTGGACGTGTTCGTCTCCGGCATCGGCACCGGCGGCACCATCACAGGTGTTTCCCAGGTGCTTAAAGAGCGCAAGCCGAGCCTGCGTGTCGTTGCCGTGGAACCGGCCGACAGCCCGATCCTGTCTGGTGGAGAGCCCGGCCCGCACAAGATCCAGGGTATCGGCGCCGGCTTCGTGCCGAGCGTGCTCGACACCTCCGTTTACGATGAAATCCAGACGGTCGCCAATGAGGATGCCTTCGCCATGGCCCGTGAAGTGGCCAAGACGGAAGGTGTGCCGGTGGGCATTTCCTCCGGTGCCGCACTCACCGCCGCTATCCGCGTCGGTCAGCGCGAAGGGATGGAAGGCAAGAACATCGTGGTGATCATCCCGTCCTTCGCCGAGCGTTACCTCTCCACGGCGCTGTTCGAGGGCCTCTAAGCCCACCCGACCCTTTCCAGAACGTTACCCCGCCGGCCGGTACAAACCAGCTGGCGGGGTTTTTTCATGGCTTGCGGTGATGAAGAACCCTGCCGATAGTGTTCATCAGAACCTGTGCGGCGAGGGTGCTTGTCGAGCCTGTGGGGTCGTAATCCGGCGCGACCTCCACCAGATCGATGCCGACGATATTCCCCTGTCTTGCCAGGCCGTCGAGCAATTCCAGCACTTCGTAATAGAGAAATCCGCCGTGGCTTGGGGTCCCTGTGCCCGGGGCGATGGACGGGTCAAACGCATCGATATCAAGTGTCAGGTAATAGCGTTTCCCGGCCGGTATTCGCGCCAGAAGCGCCTCCGTGCCGAGCTTGCGGACGTGGCGAACCGACAGAATGTCCGAGCCCATTCGGCGGGCGTCTTCATAACCATCGCGCGAGGTTGAGGACACATTCCGGATGCCGATCTGGGTCAGGCCGGTAACATAGGGCTTTTCCGCCGCGCGGCGCATCGGGTTGCCGTGGCCATAGCGGACACCATGACGTTCATCGACGAAATCCAGATGCGCATCGATCTGCACGACGTGGATCGGCTCCTGATCGTCAAAGGCGTTGATGCAGGGAATGTTGACCGAATGATCGCCGCCCAGCACCACGGGCAAGGCACCTGCCGCCAGGATCTTGCGCACGCCGAATTCGATACGTCTGTGGCTTTCGATCGTGTCCGTGTGCACGATGTCGGCATCGCCCAGATCGACGATGCGGGTCGTTTCCGCCGGCAGGTAGGTGATGTCGTCCTCGAAATCGTAGGCGCCCGCGTGGCCGAAGGAAAACAGCGTCGAGGCCTCCCGGATTCCGCGCGGTCCCATGCGCGCGCCCGAGCGCCACTGGGTGCCGAAATCGAACGGCGCGCCCATAACCGCGACATCCGCATCGATGGCATCCCAATCCGGCTGATAGGGATACTTGCCGAAAGTGCAGATGCCGACAAAGGGCAGGTTCAACCGCCCACTTTCATAACCGTGTGAGGACATTCAATGGCTCCTGTTGGGATCGGACCGACTAGAGCATCATTGCGGGAGAGGGGAAAGAGCCAGGCGCCATGTGGTGGGCAGACATCAGCCTCTTTTTCAAGAAACCCTCCGGGCTTATCTCTGAGTCACCCCGGGTGAACGACGTGAGACCCGGGGCGACAGCGGGGGTAGCAACGCCCCCAAGAGAACTGCCTAAACCTGCTTCTCCATGCGGGTTGCGGAGGAAAAGCCGAACAGAAGTTCGAGAAACCCTGTCTTTTCCTCGCCAACCGCCTTGAACCCCGAGCGTTCGTAAAGAGCCTTTGCCCTTGGGTTGGTGTCGATCACGTCCAGTCGAACGCGCGAGAGCGACTGACGGCGTGCTTCTTCGCCAACAGCTTTCAGCAAGGTGCCGCCGATGCCGCGTCCGCGGGCGCTTTCAGCAACAAAGATACCGTCCATCAGCAGGCAGTCCGGCTCGATGTTGCGTTCAAGTACATCCAGCAGGAGACCGCGCCACAAACCGCCGAACACGCCGTAGACCGCCGTCATGTCCGCGAGACTGCCACCGGCAAGCGCTCCATAAGCGGTCTTGTATCCGGCAAGACCCAGCAGCTGCCCTTCCCGATCGACAGCGCTGATGGCAAAGGCCGGATCGAGAATGCGTTCGATCAGCTGGAGCGCCTTTTTCTCCGGCGCCAGCACCTTGCCGAGCTTGCCGGAAAAGGCTTGCCAGAACAGGTGGGCGGCAGCCGGCCTCTGGTCTTCCGGGAACCCCGGAGAAATGAGAATGTCGGCTGACATGACAGGATCAGCGGATGAAGACTGCGGTGCCGGTGGCACTCACCATCAGCATGGAGCCGTTCTGGCCGACGGTTTCATAGTCGAGATCGACACCGATCACCGCATTGGCACCCATTCCCTGAGCCTGTTGGCACATTTCGTCGATGGCAATCTTGCGTGCCTTGCCGAGTTCTTCCTCGTAAGCGCCGGAGCGGCCACCGACAATGTCGCGAATGCCGGCAAAGAAGTCCTTGAAGATGTTCGCGCCGAGGATCGCCTCGCCCGTCACCAGACCCTTGTAGTCCAGATCCTTGCCCTGAATGGTGTTGGTGGTGGTGACCAGCATGCGGTATCTCCCTTTTGAGCCGATGATCGAGACATGGGTTCGCCCGCCTGCATTTGCAACAAACGGCGGAGCTGGAAGAGCTTAGGGTATGGACCCTAGCCGGCAACGAGCCTTGCCATCGCCTTCAGCAACGCCTCGCCTTCTTCTTCCGTACCGACGGAAATGCGCAGCCAGTTGTCGATGCGATCCTTGTTGAAGTGGCGGACCAGAATGCCTTCTTCCCGGAGGCCGGTCAGAAGCTCCCGTGCCGCGCTTGTTTCGTGCGACACGAACAGGAAGTTGGCCGCCGACGGCAAAACCTTGAAGCCGAGAGAGTGCAGCCCCTCCGCCATCCGCTGCCGTTCGGCGATCACCAGGCGCCGGGTTTCCTCGAACCAGGCCGTGTCCTGCCAGGACGCTTCGGCACCGGCAAGCGCCAGGCGGTCGAGCGGGTAGGAATTGAAGCTGTCCTTGATCCGCTGCAGGCCTTCGATCAGGTGCGGTTGGCCAAGAGCGAAACCGACGCGCAAACCCGCGAGCCCCCGCGATTTGGAAAAGGTCTGAACCACAAGAAGATTGTCGAATTTCGCAACCAGACCAGCGGCACTCTCGGCGCCGAAATCGACGTAGGCTTCGTCGACCAGCACGACCACATCCGGGTTTTGTTCCAGAACGGCCCGCACCGTCGCAAGATCGAGGGCAATCCCGGTCGGCGCGTTCGGATTGGCAAGCACGATGCCGCCGCAGGGCCCGCAGAGGCTGGCCGGATCAATCCGGAAATCGCCGTCGAGCGCTACAGTGCGGTGAGAAATGCCGAAAAGCTCGCAATAGGTCTTGTAGAAACTGTAGGTAATATCGGGAAACAGCAGCTTGTCCTTGCCACTGAAAAAACCGTGAAAGGCGTGGGCGAGGATTTCGTCCGAGCCATTCCCGGCAAAGACGTGATCCGCACTCAGGCCGAAGCTGGCGGCGATGGTTGCCCGCAACGCTACGGCGGTCGGGTCCGGGTAAAGCCTCAGACTTTCTTCTGTCGCCGCGCGGATTGCCCCGAGCGCGATGGGCGACGGACCGAAAGGATGCTCGTTTGTGTTCAGCTTGATAAAACTTCGGTCCTTGGGCTGCTCGCCCGGAGTGTAGGGCTCCAGTTTACTGACGATGGGGCTCCAGAACCTGCTCATAGACCGTATCCTGACGGAAATTGCTGCGATTTTTCGCACAATAGGCGCCACATCGGTGCGGTGAAAGAGATTTTGACATTCTTCCCGCCCGGTGTTGCCGACGCTTTGGTGCATAGGGTGGCCGGTTCACCTTGAGGTCCGGAACGTTTCAGGCTTTCGGTGGGGCAGGGAGGGCGCTGTTCCAGGGCGCTCCGTGCTAAGGAAATGGTGGGCGCGTACTCAAGAATAAACAAGCCGGGGGAATTCCCCCGGCTCTTCCATTTGTTCAGGTCCTGTCGGCGATGCCGGTCACGACAGATGATGCACCTCTTGCAGGCCGTAGACGGGGGTTGGCAGGCCTTCCATCCGCGCTTTCAACTGCAGCGCCAGATACTGCGAATAGTGGCGGGACTGGTGCAGGTTGCCGCCGTGGAACCAGAGCGCCTCCTGCTGGGTCGGCTTCCACATGTTGCGCTGTTCGCCTTCCCAGGGGCCCGGGTCCTTGGTGGTGTCCGAGCCAAGCCCCCAGACCTTGCCGATTTTGTCGGCCATCTCCTGACCCATCAGATCGGCGACCCAGCCATTCATCGACCCGTAGCCGGTGGCGTAGACAATCAGATCCGCTTCCAGCTTCGTGCCGTCGTCCAGAATGACCCCGTCTTCGACTACCTTGGTCACCTGGCCGCGCTTGAGCTTGATCTCGCCATCGATGATCAACTGGCTGGCTCCGATGTCGATGTAATAGCCGGAGCCTCGGCGCAGGTATTTCATGAAGAGCCCGCTTTCATCATCGCCCCAGTCCAGCCAGAACCCGGCTTTCTCAAGCCCTTCATAGAAGTCCGCGTCGCGCTTTTTCATCTCCGCATAAGCGGGGATCTGGAACTCGTGCATGATCCGGTAGGGCAGCGAGGCGAAGATGAGATCCGCCTTTTCCGTCGTCACGCCGGAGCGGACCGCCTCTTCGGAATAAAGCGCGCCGAGGCCAACGTCCATCAGCGTGTTGGAGCGCACGATATGGGTGGAGGAGCGCTGCACCATGGTCACGTCGACGTCGTTTTCCCAAAGTGCCGCGCAGATGTCGTGCGCCGAATTGTTGGAACCGACCACGACCGCCTTCTTGCCGCGATACCTGTCCGGCCCCGGATGCTTTGACGAATGGTGCTGATCCCCCTTGAAGGTGTCCATGCCCGGGAACTTCGGCACGTTCGCCTTGCCCGACATGCCGGTTGCCATGACCAGCTGCTTCGGCTTCAGCACCACTTCCTCGCCGTCGCGGTCCACCACGACGGTCCATTCCTTCTTGGCTTCGTCATAGGTGGCGGATTTGGCGACGGTGCGGGTCCAGTAGTTCAGCTCCATGACCTTTGTGTACATCTCCAGCCAGTCGCCGATCTTGTCCTTGGGGCTGAAGATGGGCCAGTTTTCCGGAAACTTGATGTAGGGCAGGTGGTCGTACCAGACGGGGTCGTGCAGGCAGAGGGACTTGTACCGGTTGCGCCAACTGTCGCCCGGCCGCTCGTTCTTTTCAACGATGATGGTTGGCACACCAAGCTGACGCAGGCGCGCACCGAGCGCGATGCCGCCCTGGCCACCGCCGATGATCAGGCAATAGGGCTGTGTCTTGTAACCGAGCTCCGCAAGTTCACGCTCGCGCTCTTCCTTCCAACTGGTGCGATGTTTGTTGGCGCCGTGCTTGGCCCCCAGCGGCCGGTTGAACCCCTTCGGCTCCTCATGGCCTTTCAACTCCGACATGGTCGTCAGCAGGGTCCAGATCTTGCCACCCTTCAGCCGGATCAGGCCGAAGCAGCGGGCACGTTCCGTCTCGAACTGGATCCAGGCGGTGACGACATCGCCCTCCTTCGTCGGGATCTCTCCTTCGGCGATCCGCCAGTTGCTCGGTCCGGTGGACGCCAGCTGTTTTTCCAGCATGTCGCGGACCTGATCCTTGCCCTCGACGGTCTTGATGTTCCAGGTAAAGGCAATCAGATCGCGCCAGTAGCAGTCATCCAGAAACATGTCTGTTGCCGCATCGATCTTGCCGTCTTCCAGCGCCTTGCCGAAGGCGTTGAGAAAAGTCTCGGTCTCGTGAACCAATGGTTTGTCGAGCATTTCAGTTCCTCCCTGTTTATGGAGGAAACAATGCAGAGCGCGCCTGCGTTTTGCCATGGAACGCCCAGCAATTAAGCCGTCAACAGCGCAGAAACGCCGTTTCCTGTTGCGCATGCAACAGAACGCAACACGTTGTCATGCACGCGGCCTGGGGCGTGGTCCCAAACCGAGAGTGCGCATTCGCCGGAGCACCGTCGACCGATTGACGCCGAGCCTTCGGGCGGCCTGAGACATGTTCCAGCCGCAGGCATCCAGAAGCGCCTCCAGTTCCTGTTTCGGATCTGTTTCGCTCTGCCTGGACAGTGTCGCCGGCGGCAGGTCCGGCAGGTCGATCACGTCCGTTTCGGCAAGCGCTGTCGCGACATCCAGCAACGTGGCGAGTTCGCGGATGTTGCCCGGCCAGTGCCGGCCGCCGAGTTCGGCCCGTGCCGCAGGCGACAGGCGAAGATCCCGAGGTGAGCGCCGCAACAGGCGATCGACCAGCCAGTCGAAATCCTGGCGGTGCCGAAGCGGCGGAATCGCGAGCACCGAACCGGCAAGTCTGAAATAGAGTTCCGGACGCAACGCGCGCACGCTTGTGGACCCGGCTGGGTCCTGACGCGTTGTCGCGACCACGCGAAAGTCGTTGCGGTGTTCCAGCAGGGCGAGCAAGGCGGCTTGACCGGCCATGTCGAGGTCTTCGATGCCGCGCAGAAACAGCGTTCCGGCAGTGGCCTCAAACAGTGCGCCGACCTTTTCCGGCTTCAGGGCCGAGCAGCAAAGCGCATGGAACGGACGGTCGGCAGGGCCAAGGACGTGAATGGCTCTTGCCAGATATTCCTTGCCCGTTCCGGTTTCGCCGGACAGCAGGATCGGAACCTGTGTTGGTGCGAGCCGGGCAACTTTCGACACCACCTGCGAGAGCGCCGCATCCTGTCCGCAGATACCGCGCAGCGGAGTAGGCAGAGCACTGGAAGCGGGCGTACGAGCCATCTGGGCCGCTTGTGGCGCGATGGCATGGCCGTAGAGCCCGCCGCCGTCACGCCGGCGCAAAACCCGGTCTTCTGTCGGGCGGCCGCGCATCAGCGACGGCAGATCGTCGACATCGAGATCCAGGTACATGTCGATCCGGCTGCCGATCAGGTCGGCAGATCCCCCGGGAGCCAGACAGGCCAGCGCCCCATGCGTCATTCCCGTTATCCGTCCGCTGTCATCGAGGGCGATGGCAGCTTCCGGATCGACTTCCAGAAATTCCGGAGAGGTCGCGAACCGCAAGACCCATTCCTTGCGCGTGGTCGCCATGAGGTTGGCCATCTCGACCCGGCGGGTGGAGGCCTTCACAAGATTCATCGCAAGGTTCTGGCTCGATTTCGGGCTTGGCGAGCGCAGGAGGGAAATATCCAGAACCGCCGCCAGCTTGCCGCAGGTGTCGTAGATCGGCGCCGCCGTGCAGGAGAGCGGCGTGTGCGACAGCCCGAAGTGATCGCTCTGGTGGATCGTCACGGCTTCGCCTGCCACGATACAGGAGCCAACACCGCAGGTTCCGGCCAGATCCTCCGACCAGTCGGACCCGAGATAAAGCCCGGCCTGCCGAAGATCGTCCTCGAACCGGGGATCGCCAAAGAAGTCGACACACACACCTTTGGCGTCGGCCAGCAGAAGCACGTAATTCTGGCCGGCAACCTGCTTGAACAGGGTGCGCAGGCCGGAGCGGGCCGTCGCGATCAACCGTTCGGATTGTTCCTGGTGTTCGCGCAATTGTTGTTCGGTGACGATATGCGCAGGTTCCGGCCGCGTCGGGTCCATGCCGTACGTCTGGACACAGCGCCGCCAGCTTTCCGAAACCAGCCCATCCCTGCCGGTCTCGAATCCTTTCAATACGCGGTCTATTTCACTCACATGTTCAAGGTCGCGCATGCCATCCTCCCTTGACATAAGCAACTCACGATAACCTTTCAGGCAGGCTTTGCAAATTTTGACGGCGCAAACTCAGTCTCGAAGGCCGACTTGAAGGGGGATCGGGTTCCGGGCTTCAACCCGGCCAGTTGAGCAGCGTGTCCTCGTTGATGGTGAAATTCGCGTTCGGTCTTTTGGCGTTGGCGGCCACGTTGAGATCGACGATGTTCTGGAAAGTGGAGGTCGCCTCGATTTCCGCCATACCGTAGTCGGTGAAGACCTCCGGCCCGAAGATATTCTTGGCCAGAAGCGGGTTGGTGAGCGCCTGCGAGAAGGCGTCGGATCCGACCATGGCCAGAAGCAGCGGCGGCAGGGGCCGTGCGCGCATCTGGTCCTCGGCCAGAAGCCCGATGGGCAGGTCCACACGGTCAATGCCGCGCACGCCATTCCAGTCCGGATAGAGTGCTTCCAGCTCACCCGCCAGGCGGGCATCACCGCCTGTCAGCTCCAGGAAACTGTCATAGGGACGCAGTTTCCAGGAGGCCCGATAGGCGTTGAAAGGTGCAAGGCGGAACCTTCTGGCAAACTCCAGCGTGCGCTCTTCCGCGCCCTGAAGGAAGAACGGCGTGTTGTGCAAGGTCAACTTGCCGGCCCGCTGGCGCGCCGCCGCTTCAATGACCGTCTCGACGCCGTGTTTCTCGATAATCGTGTTGTTGAAGCGGAAATTCTCGTTTTCCAGCACCTCGCCCTGGAACAGGAACCGGTCCGGCACCATGGGATGCCAGCGATAGAGCAGGTCGAATTCCAGTGCGATCCGGTTGGTGCGGTACCACAGGCGCCTGTCCGCATCGCCCGGCTCCACGAAGATCTTGAATGGCGAATTCGCGAGGTGATTGATGTAGTCCTCGATGATGACCTTGAGCAGCTTGACGATGTTGATGTTGCGCGCGGTTTCAAACACCCGGTCCGGACCGTAGTGCGGGTTCCGTTTTCCGATTTCACGCGCCAGGCGATTGTGTTCCCGCAGGAAGATCGTGTTGAGCGCGCTGTAGACGATGGTGGAATTGGCCCGCTCCAGACCGGCGGCATAGTGGCATTTCCAGCGTTCCGGCACGACAGCCCAATAACCGATGCCGGCCAGGAGCTCCCGGAGTTTTTTCGCCGTTCCCCATTCGGGATCCGGTCCGAGAAAGGTCGTCGCCCACATGGGCATGTAGTGGATGCCGGCAAATTCGCTTTTGACTTCCAGATCCGGACCGGCAAGCAGCGGTGGCAGCTCGCCAACCGACGTCTGCCGCGATTTCAGAAAGGCGCCGTCGCGCAGGAAAAAGGTTGTCTCTTCGCCCAGGCCATAGATCTGGCAGAGATCGATTTCGTGGTTCGAGGTGTTCATCCGCTTGTTCAGCGGATGGGTGCGCAGGAAACTGTCGGTGAACCACTGGGCGAAGAAGCAGAACAACGCGCTGGTGTCGCTCTCGACAATCGCGGTGCGTTTGTAAAGCTCCGCCACCCTCGGCACATCCGGCAGGGCATCGACGAACGCCTGATCGACAGGCGGCAGATGTCGGCCGGTGTAGCGCCGGTCGACCAGACCCGGCCAGCTTGCGAACGTGCTGGTGGTCTTTTCCGGATCCCTTTGGCCCGGAACACTTTCAACATGCGTCTCACGGTCGTATGGCGTCCAGAGGGAAAGCGGCAACGGGCGGCCGGGAGGGGCGCTCGATATGCCGTTGATCACGAGCCGGTTGATGGCGCGGCTGAGCGGACCGCAGCGCTTTACCAGCCTGACGAGCGCAGGAGAGGCCTCAGCCAGTTTCAGCGCCTGCTCTCCGACGAAAGCCAGTATCCGCTTGTGGAGCGGCGGATCCCGCAGGACATCGCGTTCGGAGCGGGCTCCAAGCTGATCCAGGAACGGCACGAACACCAGTGCGTAGACGATATGCGGCCAGACGTGGTGATGCCAGACATCCTGCAACACGACGATAAAAATGAAGGCAACGACCACATTGCCGCCGATGAAGATCCAGTAACCAATGCGCAGCCGCTGGTACATCAGCCAGTTTGCATAGGCACCGGCCCCGAGCGCCAGCCCCAGCACCATGTGGACGGGATCGAAATCGTAGCGGAAAAATTCCTCGAAGCCGCGATAGGCCATGATCGTGCCGACGAGCAGGCAGATGATATCGAGAAACGTTCCCTTGAAGGATGCACTAAGCTTCATGACCGCCCCGGATATTGCTTGGATTTGAGATATTCGATCAGCGCGGATGTCTCGCCGTCCGGCAGACCGGTGCCGTAGAGATGCCCGCCGTTGCCATTGCCGATCAGCCGCGTGTCGAACAGGAAGCCGTCGTCGCAGGCAAAGCCGACGTTCACCGGATCGAAATCCGTGCAGCCGCGATAGAAGGTTTCCGGGCGGTCTTCGGGCGGTAACAGCAGCGCCCGAAGCGTCGGCACGGAGCCGTTGTGCAGATAGGGTCCGCGCGCCCAGATGCCGTCCAGCGGCGTGTTGGCATAGCCGTCCGTTGCCCGGTAATGCGAAAACTGCCAGGTGTAGCCTTTTCCGACTTCGCCGAACCGGCTGACGAAATCTTCGTCGAAGAGATCGGCCCGTGCCGGATCTGTCTGGAGGTCCGAAAGCGGCGTCACCTGCCCGAAGGTCTCGCCTTCGGGGTCATGGCACATGCCGCAGCCTTCCCGCCGGTAGATTTTGGCGCCTTCAGCCGCCATGTCCGCATCGACAGGCAAAGGATAGGCAGGGGGCGGCAGGTCGCGCAGCCATTCCGCCTGAGCGTCGATCAGGCCGCGTTGCAGCAGCCATTCCTTGGCGCCACCGGCAAGGGCCGCGGAATAGTTGCGTTCGATCAGCGAATTGTTGTTGCCGTCCCAATGGAACCAGCCCCCTTCACGGATGCCCTGGTTCCAGACCGAGGGGAAATCGACCGTCCCGACCGCGTCGTCCTTTTCCGGGCCGTAGCCCCAGCGTGCACGCCAGCTATTGCCCGCATCCGTCCGCCCTGGGCCGTGCTGCGGCTTGACCTTCATCCAGTTGAAAGCCGTTGCCAGACCGTCGGACTGGTCCTTGATGCCAGGCACCAGAATGGTGCGCAGAAGCAACCGGTCAATTGGCCCCAGCGGCCGCCCGGCCTGTGCAGCGCTTTCGATCACCGCGTCGGCGGTCAACTTGTCGCTGGCGGCAACATAGCCCAGGAAGAGGATGTAGGACTGGATATCGAGTTGTTCGGCAGGCGCGCCCAGCACCAGCAGGGTGTTGCCGCCCGCGGTGACTTCCGCGCTGTGGCAGGTCGCGCAATTAAAGCCGACCCTCGGCACGCCAACCCGTCGGATGCTGAAACCGACCGGCAGTTTCTGTCCCGGCTCTTCGATGAAACCGAAAGTACGCCAGCCCTGTGGCAGCTCGTCCTTGAAGATCGTCGGCAGTTCGCGCCAGACCATATAGGGAAAGCCGTCCCATTCGGCGCCGATGGAGCCGTATTTGAACTCGGCAACCGGATTGGCGAAGGTTTGCGGCGGGCCAGGCTTGATCGTCAGGCGTTTGCCTTCCAGCAGAAGACAGGTCGCCAGCAGCAGTCCGGCAACAATCGCCAGCCACAGCGGCATGCCGCCTTTTACCGGCGATGCCGAAGGCTGATGGATCTGGTAGCTTTCCGGAATACCGGCGGAGATGGGCGGAACGACGCCATTGATCTCGTGCCGCTTGCGCGCGGCACTCTCGTAGGTTCGACGTCTTGCGAGATTGATGGCGCCCACGGGCTCATGGGCCGGCAGGCTGTTCCAGGGGGAAAAGGCGATGTTTTCGGCCAGCGGTGCATGCTGCTCAACGTCCTGCTGCAGGATCTCCAGCGTTGCCAGGACTTCGTGGCGTGCACCCGGCGCCTTCGACCAGGCAACCGATGGATCATCCACCGGCTGCGCTGCCGGATCTGTCTGCACGTCGACGCCGAATTCAAACGTCACCGGGCAGCGGACCAGGGTTTCCCTGAGCGCTTCCGCCAACTGACCGGGACCGGGCCTGGGCTCAGGCGGATCCACCGGTGCAGGCCGGGGCTTTGCCGTATATTTCACCAGCCGGTCGCCCAGCCTGTAGGGCGTGGTGCTGAAGTATCGGCATGAAAGCGGAGACTTTGGCCGGCCGGAAACAAAGTCGCGCATCCTGCCGAAGAGACTGAAGCCGGTGAGCAGCAGCCGCGACAGAGACTTCCACCTTGCAAGACCTCGCCCCAGCACAAGGGTGTTGATGTCGTCATAGTCGCCAAGGTCACCGGTGAAAAAGGTTTCGTGGTCGACAAGAACGAAGTCCTGTACCCGGCCGTCGGGATCTTCAGCAGACAGCCATTCCCTGTCGATGCCCAGCACCTTGACGGCCATGCCGTGGGCGTCGCGCTTGCGGTCATCCAGCTTGCGGCCATTGGAGAACCGGACATAGGCGTCATAGGTGCCCGGCAACGCGAAGAGACCGTGACGCAGGTCCTCGGGCACTTCGCCAACGACGAACCGTGCACGAACACAGCCATGATGTTTGGGATGCTGCGCGCGGCGCGCCTGACCGGGAACAGTGGAAATGGACTCCACGTTTGCTCGCGCAATGCTTTCGATCAGCTCCGCGTCGCTACCGTAATCCGTTCTGCCCGGCCGTGCCGGTTCACTGTCGGCCATTCAGCGCGCCCTCTCGCGTTTGGGATCGCACGCGATGGCCCGGATGTTCAGCAAACGGGCGCATGCGATTACCTAACGGAAGGCTAGCTCTTATTGACAAGGAAAGATAGGTTGCCGGCTACTGCCGGTGACGATCGTGTGACGCCATGCTTTTGAAATACAACTTGTTTTAATAGCCTGGTTGTATTTTGACGTTTCAGCAATCATGTTTGCGGCGCGCTGGCGGACAGTGCCGGCGAGACGGCCCGGGTCGACGTCTTGTGCCGGGCCGTGATCGGTCAAGAAGGATCAATCAGAGCTGAAGTCAACATTCACCCCGTAGATCCTCGCGATGTCCTGAAGCATGGTGCGGGCTGCGAGAATGCCTTGCGACGTTGCCCACACACCATCGTCGACCTTATGAGCCTTGCCCGACCTGACAACATCCAGATTGGCCCACAGGGGATCTGTCAGCGTTTCGCTTTCCAGGGCTGTGCCGTCACCGTTGCCGGTGTCATAGGTCAGGTAGAACATGCGGTCCGCTTCCATGTTCGGGATGCTTTCCTTGCCGACAGCCAGAGACAAACCGTCCTGCGCCTGAACCTCAGGCCGCTTGAAGCCGATGTCGTCCAGAACGACGCCGGAAAAGCTGTCGTAGCGATAAACGTAAAGCTGACCGGGCACAAAACGGACAACGGAAACCGTATCACCGGCATTCTCGCCAAGGGCAGAGCGCAACCGGTCGACATCGGCCTCATAGGCAGAAACAAGCGCTTCGCCTTCCGCTTCCATGTCAACCGACCGGGCATAGAGCTTCATGTTATCCTTGAAATCCGTGGCGTTGACGACAAACACCGTCGGCGCGATGGCGGCGAGCTGCGGATAGATTTCCTCGTGCCGTTTCTTGCTGCCGAGGATCAGATCCGGTTCCAGCATGGCGACCCGTTCCAGATTGACCGCAAGTTCCGTGCCCACAACTTCAACGCCATCCATCCGGTCACCCAGATGCGGGTACCAGGGATCGCCATACCAGGATGAGGCGGCACCAACAGGCGTCTTGCCCAGCATGAGCAGCGCTTCGGTGCCTTCATTGGTGAGAACGACGATCCGCTGTGGATTGTCCGGAACCTCGGTGGTGCCCATCACATGAGTGATTTCGGCAGCGGACAGGGCGCTAGGCAGGACACCGGCAAACAGAGCGGCGCAGACAAAGAGAATGGATAGAAAACGCAAGGGGGATCTCCGGCATAACAGGTTATCTGGCTTGCCGAACCCCGACTGGCTTGAGAGGTTTTTCTTGGAAAACGCGCTCTGTGTCAAATGAAGAAGATCAGCTGAACATGAGCCGTGCCGGTGCCAGTTGCTCCACTGTAATACCGGATGCGGCGAGATTGCCGGGCAGATCCGCACCCTGAACCACGGCGGCCAGGGCCTGGCCCATGGCCGGGGACGTCAGAACCCCGCAGCCGCCCTGGCCTGCGCTGACGAAATATCCCGGATGGTCGGCAAAGCCCCCACAGACCGGGTTTCGGTCAGGAGCAAAGGTGCGCAGGCCCGCCCAGTTTGCGGACGGACGGTGAACCGTCAGGTTGGTATCGATCCCGATGTGGTGGATCGCCTCGGCAAGGCGAAGATCGTCTGCATAAACGTCTCCCGGGTCAGCCGCATCAGCTTCCGCCGGAGACGCGGTAAACCCGTGCGGCTGCGGATGGACGTACCAGGAGTAATCGGCGGTCGTGACATGTGGCCAGGCACCGGCTTCCGACCGGTGAAGCGGAAATGTGAAGGCCGACCGGCGAAAAGCCTTGAGACCAAGCCCCGGGACGCCGGCAAGATCCGCAACCCGGTCTGCCCACGCCCCCGCCGCATTGACCAGAACAGGGGCCGACACAGTCAGATCTCCGGCTGTCACCTGCCAAGTGCCCGCAATGCGCTGGATGGAAGTCACTTCCGATGTGCAGAGGAAGCGGGCACCGTTTGCAGACGCCGCCTTGCGGTAGGATTGCAGCAACAGATCGACATCGATGTCCATCGCATCTGCTTCGAAAACACCTGAATAAACCCGCTCCGGCCGCAGCGCCGGAAACAGGGCCAACGCGTCTTGCCGGTCGACAAACCGGCAGTCTGCCCCCGCCTCCTGAAGTCGGGCCATCAATCTGTCCAGAACCGGCCGATGCTCTTCCCGCCCGACGGTCAGGCAGCCGCGCGGCGCGACAAGTGCCGGCTCGCAAAAGCCGGGTGGGGGAGCCTGGAAGAAGGACCGGCTCGCTGCCGCCATCGCGCGCATGGTGTCGCCAGAAATGCCGGTCGTGAATTGGCCGGCCGTGCGGGCTGAGGACTGCGTTGCCAAGGCAGGCTCACGCTCCAGAAGCGTCACTTGCGCGAACTCGGACAAAAAGCAGGCCGCACTCAGCCCGGCCACGCCGCCGCCAATGATGATGACGTCTGGTGTCATAGTCTCAAGAAAGTCCTTGGGTGTTCGCGGTTAACGCCTTCACGCCGCCTTGCGGGACATGTCTTCGCCGCGATAGCTGAGCGCTTCGGCCAGATGAATGCGGCCGACCTGATCCGCACCGTCCAGATCGGCCAGTGTGCGGGCGAGCTTGAGGACGCGGTGGTATCCGCGCGCGCTCAGGGCAAGACGCTCGGCGACATCGCGCAGAAAGGCGAGGCCCTTGTCGTCCGGCCGTGTCATGGTCTCGACAATCGCGGCAGGGGCCTGGGCATTGGTGCGGCAGGCCAGGCCGAGTCCGAGGAAGCGTTCTGCCTGGATGTTGCGCGCTTGGGCAACGCGCGCCGCCACGACGGCAGATGGTTCGCTGGCGGCAGGGCCGATCAGATCGGCAGCGGTAACGGCCGGAACTTCGATCCTGACGTCGATCCGGTCAAGCAGCGGACCGGACACACGGGCCTGATAATCCGTGACGCACCGCTCGCCCCGGCGGCACTGGTGGCCCGGCTCGCCTGCGTGGCCGCAGCGGCAGGGGTTCATGGCCGCCACCAGCTGGATGCGGGCCGGATAGGTGACCCGGTGATTGGCGCGGGCGATCACCGCCTCGCCCGATTCCAGCGGCTGGCGCAGGCTGTCGAGAACCTGCGGATTGAACTCCGGCAATTCGTCGAGGAATAACACACCGTTATGGGCGAGCGAGACCTCGCCCGGCCGGGCCCGCATTCCGCCGCCAACCAGAGCCGCCATGGAGGCGGAATGATGGGGCGCGCGGAAGGGCCGGCGGTCCGTCAATTTGCCTTCGGCAAGTTCGCCCGCAAGCGAGGCGATCATCGAGACTTCCAGAAGCTCGCGTGGGGTGAGGGCCGGCAGGATCGACGGCAGGCGCTGCGCCAGCATGGACTTGCCGGAGCCGGGAGGCCCGGTCATCAAAAGGTTGTGTCCGCCGGCCGCCGCGATTTCCAGCGCTCGCCGGGCGCTTTCCTGACCCTTGACCTCGGCAAGGTCCGGCAGTGCGCCGGCGTTGCCGCGCAGCCGGGCCACCGGGCGCGAAAGAACCTGCGTTCCCTTGAAGTGATTGGCGAGCTGGATCAGCGAGCGGGGCGCAAGAATGTCCATGTCCGCATCGGCCCAGGCGGCTTCACCGCCGCTGGCTTCCGGGCAGATGAGCCCCTTGCCGATGCCGTTGGCACCCATGGCGGCCGGCAGAACACCGGCAACAGGCGCAAGCGTGCCGTCGAGGCCGAGCTCGCCCAGAACGACATATTTTTCTAGAAATTCAGCCGGAATGGCGCCAATTGCGGCCATCACGCCCAGCGCGATCGGCAAATCGTAATGAGAGCCTTCCTTGGGCAGGTCGGCAGGGGCGAGATTGACTGTGACGCGCTTGGCAGGAAGGGCCAGACCAGAGGCGGCAAGCGCCGCGCGAACGCGCTCCCGGCTTTCGGCAACGGCCTTGTCGGGCAGTCCGACAATGGTGAAGGCAACCATACCCGGTCCGACATGCACCTGCACGTCTACCGGAACTGCCTCGATGCCCCGAAACGCGACCGTCGTGATCCGGCTGACCATTTTCACCTCTACTTACAGATGCAGGTCAACGAAGCATATGTCGTGAAAAGACGCAAGAACAAATATGGAACAGATGAAGTCTGATCAGTCAGGAAACCAGCACGCGCAGCTTGCTGCCGCCGGCAAAAGGCGCGGTGCCACGGCACAGAACAGCCTCCAGATAAGCAGGCACTTCAAAGTCTTCGCTCGGTCGCAACGCGTTGGTTTCCAGCCAATCAGACACAAGCTGAAGCAGGCGGTCCGGATCTTTTTCGTAAAGGGCGCGGCAGAGCTCCATGTCGAGCTTGGCCCCGGCGGTGTTGGCGGCGGTAAGTATCATGGATCCAATCGCAATTTTTTATCAATCACAGCGTGCTGACAACATGCTTGCAATTTTCAGGAAATGCCAGCACATAGCGGTTATGCGGCTCATGCCCACCATAACCCGCTGTTATGGTCTGGCGACTTCGGTCTCTCTTCCGTCCGCGAAGCCTGCCAGGGCGCAGCACAAAAGCCCGGCTGCGAAGAAGAGCGCGGAGTGGCCGGCGACCGGAATGAGAAAGCCGCTCAGCACCGGCCCCACGCCCTGCCCAAGGGAAATGAGGAAAAACGTGAAGCCGAACCCGATGGACGGCGCCTGCCGGAAGAGCCGCATGCTCCACATGCCGAAAAGAGCCGTCATCACGATGAAACCAACACCGAAACAAGCAGCCGACAGGTAGATACCGAGCCTGGTTTCCACCAGCAGGGGCAGGGTGCCGATAGCGGTTCCGACCAGCAGCGCCAAACCGATGAAGGCGGTACTCAGACCCCAGCGGTTGACCACCCCACCTGCGAAACAGCCGGTGACACCGGAAATGCCAAGGACGATCCAGAACAGGATCGCATCCCGCGGATTGCCGGTCAGCATGGTCAGAAGTTCGACCGCATAGGTCCAGTAGACCGCGGTGACGATGCCGAAGAGAAATGAGGCCACAAACAGTCTGCGCGCCGTCCGGTCCAGGAGAATCCAGAGAGAAACCTTCGTGCGGGTGTGTTCCGGATGCACGCTGCGCCTTGGCAAGGTGACCGCGTTCCAGACCGTGACACCCAGGGCAATCGCCGCAAAGACCAGCCACGCCAGGCGCCAGTCGCCACCGGCGAACAGAGCCAGCGGCCCGGCAAAGGCGACGCCGAAGCCGGTGCCGGAGTTGATCCAGGCATAGACGCCGTTCTGCCGGCTGAGATCCGTGTGGCGAACGATGACATCGGAAAACGGCGGATAGGAAAGACCGGGGCTCGTGCCGGCCACGAATACACCCAGCGCCAGCACGAACGGTGTCTGTGCCAGGGCAATCGTGGCCATGCCCGTTGTAGCGGCAAGCCCCCCAAGCAGGATCGGCAGACGGGGCTCGAAGACGGTCGACAGCCAGGAGCCGAGGAAGGTCGCGGCGAGATATCCCAGATAGGACAGACCGGCGATCAGGCCGACGGTTTCCGGCGTCAAAGCAAATTCCTGGCGGATTTCCGGCAGGAACAGGCCGAAACAGTAACGGGCCAGCCCGTAGGTGACAGCAACGATGGCCAGACCCGCGGCCGTAAGACCGCGGGTCTGTGCCAAGGTCATCTCAAACCCGGCGGGAGAGCTGGAAGTGAAGTGTTTGGTCATCCGTGAAGCTCTCGCCGAAGATTTCGAAATGGCCACCCTCCTGCCGATACGAGCGATACTGATCACGCGTAAGTTTCAGGCAGAAGTTGGAAACATGCAAGTTTCTTCCATTGATTGCATGGGCGAATTCTTCGGCCAGAATGGCCACCTGCGCGCTTTGGCCATCTTCGAACACGACCGGCAGCAAAAAGAAGCGGTTCAATGTCGGCAGACTGCGGTCGACGGCCCGCTCGAACGCGATCCGAGAAAACCGTTGCATTGCCGGATGCGCGTAGAAACCGGAGATCTTGTCCGTCTGTTCGATCGTGTAAAGCTGGCTTTCCGACAGCAGCAGATCTCCCGGCCGAGTGATGTTCCGCAGCCAGCCGTTGACCACACCCGGATCGTCATTGCCTTCCTGAAATCCGAGCATGGTCACCAGCGCAGGCGGGGCATCGCTGCCGATCATGTCTTCCAGACGGCAGGCCTCGAAGGGGGCCGTGACAAATTCAAGCGGAGTTTGCGGCAGGATCGCCGCAAGGGCCGAGCGCATCGGCGCGGCGGACATCGGGTTGATGTCGACGGCGATATAACGATCTATGATAACGCCCAATTCCTGCAGGGTCTCGAGAATGAACCCGGTCTTGACCGGCTCCGGCCCCAGCTCGACATACACCAGCCGCTTTCCCGCAAAAGCACTGGCGATCCGCCTGCAACTTTCTTCCAGTGCAGCCCGGAACGACCTGCCGTTCTCGTGCATCCGGCCAAGCCTATCCGATGCGATGCCCGCTTCGTTGAGCTGACGCATGAGCTGAAACACTTCGTCCAGTGGTCCTGTTTCTGTCTCCGAACTGCCTTCGTTTGTATATTTCACCCGGTTGTCCTGGGTCAGGATCGTGTCGAGACTGAATTCGGTATGGCAGGCAATTGCCCTGTGAACCCTTTGCTGCAGCGAAAGGGGGCCAGTCATGTGGTGATCTGGCCCATGCTCCGGCTGGCCATAGGAAAGCGCTAAAGTCATGGCGGATACCTGTTTTGACAAAAGAGACTCTCGGATTACGGGATTTTTTACCGAGCCCTAAATTTATAATTGAAGCGCCCCATAATAGAACGTTATGCTTGCACGGCGCTGGATCGGCAGAACTCGTGTCGGTTGTCTTGCGTTAAAACGGAGGCAGAGACGTGACTATCGGCCGTTTTAATATCGAATTGCTGGAAGCCTTTGTTGCTGTCGCGGAAGCAGGCAACGTCACCCATGCGGGATCCCGGCTAAATCGCACGCAACCCTGCGTCAGCACACAGCTTCGGCGCCTGGAAGAACGGGTCGGCAAACCGCTGATCGAACGCAGTGCGCGCACCATGAATCTCACGCCAGCGGGCCGGATTCTCTATCAGCACGCCACCGAAATCCTGAGGTCGCACGAGGAAGCCAGGTTGCGCCTATCCGCGCCTGAACTGACCGGCACGGTGCATGTTGGCCTGCCGGAATGGTATGCGACCGGCCAGCTGCAATCGATCTTCTGCAATTTTGTGCGCATTCACCCAAACGTGAAGCTTGAGATGACGGTGGCCGATAGCGCCACGCTGCATGAAATGCTGTCCAACAACGAAATCAATCTGGCGATTGCCCTTGTCTCGCAGACGAAGCAGAAACCGGTCGAGATTTTCGAGGAACCGCTGCACTGGGCTGTCGGCGACAATTGCGCGCTGACCGATCCGCTGCCGCTGATCATGTTTCCGGAACCCTGCCCTTTCCGGGAAATCTCCTTCGGTTCGCTCGCCCGTGCCGGCCGGCAATGGTACGAGCGCATCACCACCACCAGCGTCGCGGCCGCCCAGGTGGCGGTACTGTCGGGAGCTGGCATTTGCTGCCTGCCGTCCGGCGCCATTCTGGAGGGCTTCAAGGTCCTCAGGGAACAGGACGGTTTTCCGAAGCTCCCGGCAACGCAGCTTTCGATTTACACCCAGTCCACGACGCAATCGCCCATCGTCGACTATCTGGAAGAACACCTCAACGACCTGTTGCAGAACGCCATCGCTCCGCGCTCGGCTCTGGCTGGCAAGATTCAGCCCGATTTACGGGTAATCTGACAGCCGGACGGATCTGGCGGGCCTGTCACAGGTTTCGCGATCGGAGAGATTTTCCCCGTTTTGGGAGCGGCCGGGCAGGCATGATCCCTTTGTCGACCGGAATGGCGATCCCGCAGCGTATGGGGCCATATCCTGGTGCATGATGCGAATCTGCCCGCATGGCAGGAGCTCATGCGGGCAGAAAATCAGTTCGATTTGGTCCAGGGCTTCAGAAAACTGTGTGCGCCACCGGCGCTTTTTCACAAAAGCCTCTGCCAAGGACCATTACAGGATCAACCTGCGACTATTGCCTCAGGCGGCCCGAACATCTGCCAGGAACTGCTCAACTTGAAGTCTGAGCTGTTCTGACTTGCTGCTAAGTTCGCCGGCGGTACTTGTGACCTGCGTTGCCGCTGTTCCCGTTTCGCTGGCTGACTGCGACACGATCAGAATGTTTTCCGTCACTTCCTGAGTGCCGCGAGCAGCCTGTTCGACGTTGCGGGCAATTTCTCCGGTGGCCGAAGATTGCTGTTCAACGGCAGAGGCAATGCTCGAAGCGATCGAATTCATCTCGCCGATCGTTTTTCCAATCTCCTGGATAGCCCTCACCGCCTCATCGGTCTCAAGCTGAACGCTGCCGATCTGCTGGCTGATTTCCTCTGTTGCCTTGGTGGTTTGGCTTGCGAGTTCCTTAACTTCCGTTGCGACAACCGCAAAACCCTTACCGGCATCGCCGGCCCTGGCCGCTTCGATCGTCGCGTTGAGTGCCAGAAGGTTCGTTTGCTCGGCAATGGCAGAAATCAGATTGACCACATCGCCGATCTTCTGGGAGGCGGTCGCCAGACCCTGGATCTGGCGATCGGTCTGTTCAGCCTGCGACACAGCGCCTCCGGCGATCTGCGAAGACTGGGTTACCTGCCTGCTGATTTCCGCAATTGAACTCGTTAGTTCTTCTGTCGCGCTGGCAACTGTTTGAACGTTTGCCGCTGCCTGTTCTGCGGCGCTAGCAACCGATGTTGCTCTCTGGTTGGTGTCGTCGGCAATTCCGGAGACCGCATTCGCCGTGGTTTCCATTTCTTTCGAAGCAGAGGAAGTAGCGGCCAGCAGCTCACTCGCATTCTCATCGAAACTTTGCGTCAACGCCGCAATGCGCTGTGCCCGTTCTTCCCGACGCCTTGTCTCTTCGGCAGCCCCTAGAGTCAGCTCATCGGTCTTGATCATATTGTCCTTGAAGACTTGTACGGCCACGGCCATATCGCCGACTTCGTCAGTTCTTTCCTGATACGGGATCTCGGCCGACGTATCATGCCCAGCGAGCTGCTTCATGGAGTTGGTTATGTTGACGATCGGCTTTGCAATACCGCGTGCGGCAAGAATCATGACGAACGTTGCCGCCACGCCGACGACGATGCCGAGAATGACCATCCACATGGTAGCAGACTGGGAGCGCTCAGTGAGCTTGGTCTCCAAATGATTGACATCTGCAAGCGCCACTGCCCTGGGCACCGAGATCACAACCGTCCATGGTGTGTTATCTTCACTAAGAACGATAGGCGCAAAGATGTCGATCGCCTCGAACTTGCCGTCGTCGATGACAGTCGACTCACCCGCGACCATTGAACCCATGCGCTCCGACCAGCTTGTTCCGGCTTCGGCGACCTTTTTGCCAATGAGGTCGGCATCTTCACTGTATGCAACGACCAGTCCGTTGTCGCTGATGATGCTCACGCTTCCCTTGCCGTCAAACAGGCCGGCATCGACGTTCGCAGCTAGATTTTGCACGAAGTTCAGATTGAAGTTGGCCCCGGTAATGCCCTGGAACTTGCCGTCGATCATTACGGGAACGGCAAAAGTAGCAAGTGAAACCAACTTTCCCTGATCGAGATAGGTCAGCGGGCCGATCACGCGTTCTTTGCCGGTTGACCGCGGATCAAGATACCACGCCCCCTTCTGCAAACCGTATGAAGCCATTGACGTTTCTTCGTACTCCACAAGGGCCTGCACCACTGCTTTGCCTGATGCGTCTTTCGTCCAGTAAGGAAGGAAACGACCCGTGTTATCGGAGCCGACATCGGCGCGGTCCTGATAAGCCGCGTCATTGCCATCCAGAGCGTTGGGCTCCCACGCCGAGTAGGTGCCATTGATCGTGCTGTTTTGCTCGACGGTTTGACGGAGGATACCATTGAATTTTTCGCGCCGGATCTCGGGAGGCAAGCCCTCGGTTTCCGACGCCAGTTCCGAAAATGTCGTCGCCATGTTGCGTGCGGTCTGGATCCCAACGCTCAGCCTTGACTTGATGACACCCGCCTGGAGGCCGGCTTCATTCAATAGGCGCTCTTTGATTTGTCCGTCGATAATGTCCGTGGCCGTTTCCGCGATGTATTCGTTCGTATCACGAGAGAAGAACAGTGATGTTACCACCAATGCAATAACAGTAAGGGCAACGCAAATGATCGAAAATATTGCTATCTTCGACTGAATGCCACCGAGACGAATGAAGCCACGCCTTTTCATTTACAAACCTTTCGAGCATTTACCGGACGCATTGGCATTTCTGTCAACGTCATTTCAAGAAAACTGCGAATAGTAGTACTTTATCGCATCAGCAAAAAACCCAATGAAACCTTCAGTTGTATTTTGCTGTACTGCGTACTATTGTTGCAGTCTTAGGTAAATGCTTTCATGGCCAGATTAAAAATGCGCTAACGACGCTCCTGATAACACCGGCATCTTACCCTCACCTATCGTCGGCTGGTCCAGCCGCTGTGTCGGCGCCGGACCGGCCGGAAATGGCGCGTGCGCCTCACCATCAGCGTCACGACTGCCCAGGTGGCGGTGCTTTTGCCACGCCTCGCCGCCGCCAATGCAACGGCAGTTTCCGTGCATCTGAAGATGCGACAAATTGTATGCGGTCTGAGATAAGGTCCACCGGACCATACGACCGGCTTTTACTTCAAGCCCTTACCTTTTCTTGATTTTCAAACGCCGATCTTATTTGCTCTTTGTCCGTTTCACTGCCGCGGTGACATCTGGTTACAATTTCGGCGCCTCACAGCCCTCAGTTGCCTTTGACGTCCCCGACACTTCGGCTTACGCCTTTTGAAGCCGGTAGAGGAGGGTCCGGCGATCTTTAAATCCGGTCTGAAACGGGCAGCAGTACCATGTCTTTCAAACGTATCGTTTTCTGGGCGCATCTCGTCGTCGGTGTCGCCTTCGGTCTGATTATCCTCCTGATGTCGGCAACCGGCGTGTTGCTGACTTACGAGCGCCAAATCATCTCCTTCATGGAATGCCGCGCCGTTGAACAGCCCGCCGACGGGAAGTTGATGACGGCCGACCAACTGGCAAGCGCGGCGCTGGCAAATGGCGCCCAACCCGGCAATGCGCTGGTCTGGCCCAGGCAGGAAGGCGCGCCAGTGACGCTTTCGGTCAGCCGCCGGGAAAATTACCTTCTCAATCCCTACACCGGTGAGCGAATCGACAAGGCCGCCGAAGGCACGAAGTCCTTTTTCGGTACGGTGACCGCACTCCACCGCTGGTTTGCCCTTTCCGGTGACAACCGGACTATCGGCCGCGCCGTGACAGGCGCCGCCAATCTCGGCTTCCTGTTCATTCTCGTTTCGGGATTTTATCTCTGGTGGCCGAGGAAATGGACCTGGCGGATTGTCAAACTGAACGTCCTTTTCCGCAGAAACCTGCCAACCTCAAAGGCACGTGATTACAACTGGCACCATGTTTTCGGCATCTGGGCGCTGATCCCGCTGTTTGCGGTCGTGGTCTCCGGCGTCGTCATTTCCTATCCCTGGGCCAGCGATATGGTGGGCGCGGTCTTCGGGCCGGTATCGTCTGTGCGAACAGGACAGGCCGCCAGCGAAAGCCCACAGGGGCAGAACCGGGCACAGGGCCAGGCTGTCAGCCTGCAGGCCATTGCAGACGAGCTGAAACAGGCCGAACCGGACTGGCAGACCCTTTCGATCAAATTGCCGAACGGACAGGCTGCGCGTGTGATGGTGACGCTGGATACCGGCAACGGCACCCAGCTTTCTCGTCAGACGACCTACACGGTCTCAAGGGTTTCGGGAGACGTGCTGAGCGTCAGCGGAGCAGATGACCAGCCCGCAGGCCGGCGTGCTCGGGTATTTCTGAGGTTCCTGCACACCGGCGAGGTCTACGGCCTTTTCGGCCAGACACTCGCAGGGCTTGCCTCGCTGGCGTCGGTGTTTCTTTTCTACACGGGCTTCGCACTCGCCTACCGTCGGCTGATCCAGCCGCTGTTCCGGCGCCGTGCCCAGCAGGCCTGAGGCCCGCTCACGGTAGAGGTCGAGGCGCGGAAGCGCAGGAAATCGCGTTTATCGGCACCGCTTTTTGCTACCTGAAATTACAGATTTCAACGCAAAAAGCGATGCAGGATTTACCCGGTTAAACGCGACACGCTCTAGTGTGCCTCGTCCCAATTGTCGGCGGCGCGGGCGTCGACCTGAAGCGGCACGGAGAGTTTCAGCGCCGGATCGCAGGCGTTTTCCATCACGTCCCTGATCACCGGAATGGTGTTGTCCACCTGGGCATCCGGTACTTCGAAGATCAGTTCGTCATGCACCTGCAGCAGCATCTGTGCATCCAGCTTCGAATCGTCCAGCCGGTTTTCCATGCGCACCATCGCCCGGCGCAGGATATCTGCGGCTGAGCCCTGGATCGGCGCGTTGATGGCAGCGCGTTCATAGAAGGCGCGCATGTTCGGGTTCTTGGTGTTCACTTCCGGGTAATGGGCCTTGCGGCCGAAGATCGTGGTCACGTATCCGTCCGCATGAACCTGCTTCTTGATCGCTTCCATATAGTCCTTGATACCCGGGAAACGCTCGAAATAGGTCTTGATGTAGTCACTCGCCTCACCCCGGGAAATGCCGAGCTGATTGGCAAGGCCAAACGCGGAAATGCCGTAGATGATGCCGAAGTTGATCGCCTTGGCCCGGCGGCGGACCATCGGATCCATGCCTTCGATCGGAGTGCCGAACATTTCGCTCGCCGTCATGGCGTGAATGTCCAGCCCGTCGTCGAACGCCTTCTTCAATTGCGGAATGTCGGCCATATGCGCCAGGACGCGGAGCTCGATCTGGCTGTAGTCGGCCGAGATCAGCTTGTGACCCTTTTCGGCAACGAAGGCCTTGCGGATCTTGCGACCTTCCTCGGTCCGGACCGGGATGTTCTGCAGGTTCGGCTCTGACGAGGACAGCCGCCCCGTGGTGGTGGCCGCCAGCGCGTAGGACGTATGCACGCGGCCCGTTTCCGGATTGATGTAACCGGGCAGAGCGTCGGTGTAGGTTGACTTCAGCTTGGAGAGCTGACGCCAGGAGACGATCCGCGACGGCAGTTCGTGTCCTTCCGCGGCCAGATCTTCCAGAACCTGCGCCGAGGTCGACCAGGCGCCGGTCTTTGTCTTCTTGCCGCCAGGAAGGCCCATCTTGCCGAACAGGATATCGCCGAGCTGCTTGGGCGAGCCGATATTGAAGTTTTCACCGGCAAGTTCGTAAATCTCGGATTCCTTGCCTGCCATGCCCTGCGCGAATTCACCCGACAGGCGCGACAGCATCTGCCGGTCGACGGAGATACCGCGCTTTTCCATACGCGCCAGCACCGGCACCATCGGCCGTTCCAGCGTCTCGTAGGCGGTTGCCATGTGTTCGGACGCGAGGCGCGGCTTCAGGATGAGCCAGAGGCGCAGTGTGACATCGGCATCTTCCGCCGCATAGGCGGTCGCCTTGTCGATGGCCACCTTGTCGAAGGTGATCATCGACTTGCCGGACCCGCAAACTTCCTTGAACGGGATCGGCTTGTGGTCGAGCCAGCGCTCTGACAATTCGTCCATGCCGTTGCCGCCCTTGCCGGCATCGACCGTGTAGGACAGCAGCATCGTGTCATCGAAAGGTGTGATGTCAACGCCGTAGCGGGTCATCACCAGCCAGTCGTACTTGAGGTTCTGCGCGATCTTCAGGACCGAGCGGTCCTCCAGCATCGGCTTCAGAACGTCCAATGCGTCCTTCAGAGGAATCTGACCTTCAACAAGGCCGCCGCCGCCCAGCAGGTCGCCCTCGCCGTCCACATGGCCAAGCGGCACATAACACGCCTTGCCGGGCTCGGTGGACAGCGACACGCCGACAAGTTCCGCCTGCATGGCATCCAGTGAGGTGGTTTCCGTATCGAAGGCGACATAGCCCTTTTCAAAGGCCGCGTCGCACCACTCCTTCAGCCGGTCGACGCTAGTGACGGTTTCATAGGCGCTGCTGTCGACCGGGATCGCCCGGATCGACTGGGCGCGCGCATCGGCGACCGTCTGCGGCACCAGCAGGCCGGCATTGTCAGGATCCGCGTCGCCCGGGCTTTTTGCAGCTTCCGAACCGGCGCTGTCGCTGCCACCCGGCCGCTCCATCATGCGGCCCTTGTGGTCCGGAACATCCCAGCCCGGAACCTTCAGGTCCGCCGCCTCGACCGTCTCCTGATCGGCGCCGGTCACGTCGGCAACGCGCCGGGTGAGGGTGGTGAACCCCATGGCCTTCAGGAAGCCGAGGGCTTTGGATCCGTCGATTTCGGTAACGGACAATTCGCCAACGGGCACTTCAACCGGAACATCCTGCTTGAGGGTCACAAGCTGCTTGGAGACACGGGCCTGATCGGCAAATTCGATCAGGTTTTCCCGGCGCTTGTTCTGCTTGATCGTGTCGGCCTTGGCGAGCAGCGATTCCAGATCGCCGAATTCGTTGATCAGCAGAGCCGCGGTCTTCAGGCCGATGCCCGGAACGCCCGGCACGTTGTCGACGCTGTCGCCTGCCAGCGACTGCACCTCGATCACCTTGTCGGGTCCGACGCCGAATTTCTCGAACACCTCGGCTTCGCCGAAGGTCTTGTTCTTCATGGTATCGATCATGCCGACCTTCGGACCGATCAGCTGCATCAGGTC
Organism: Stappia sp. BW2; assembly: GCF_008107695.1. Classification (GTDB taxonomy): domain Bacteria; phylum Pseudomonadota; class Alphaproteobacteria; order Rhizobiales; family Stappiaceae; genus Roseibium. The sequence continues at coordinate 90,470 of NZ_VIRG01000056.1, forward strand.
CTTGTCGCCCGAAACGATGGTGACGCGCGCGCCCTGTTCGGCGGCTTCCCGCGCATAGGTCGCGATCAGGTCGTCGGCCTCGAAGCCTTCCTGCTCGATGCAGTGCACCGAAAAGGCGCGTGTCGCTTCGCGGATCAAGCCGAATTGCGGCACCAGATCTTCCGGCGGCTCGGGCCGTTGGGCCTTGTACTCCGGGTAGATCTCGTTCCGGAACGTCTTTGCGGAATGGTCGAAGATCACCGCGAAATGGGTGGGCTCATCGCCTTCTTCCGGTGTCAGCCCTTCCTGCAACAGCTTCCACAGCATGTTGCAGAAGCCAGAAACCGCCCCGACCGGCAGCCCGTCCGGCTTGCGCGTCAGCGGTGGTAGCGCGTGATAGGCGCGAAAAATGAACGTGGACCCGTCGACCAGGATGAGATGGTCATCGGCGGTGAGGGCGGAGGGGGTGCTTTGCGTCGACATGGCGCGGATCATGCCCGCAGGCCGTTCTGGAGAAAAGTCCTAAAGTTAAAATTTCCAAGCTCACCGATCACTCAGCTGCCTGTGCCTGACGTTTCCGGCTGAAAGTTCCACTGAGATAGGCCCAGGCAGGCCTGCGGAACAGGAACCAGCCGGTGTTCGTGCGGCGGATCAGCCAGAACAGGATCATCGGGCTGACCGAGGCCACCATCGTCACGAGCAAAGATGTGGTGCCGATGTCGAAAATGCCCAGCTTCAGCAGAATCACCCGCATCATGGCCATCGGGAAGAAGAAGGCGAGATAGATAACGATCGAGTTTTCGCCGAAATGCTGCAGAAACCCGAGTTGGCCCCATTTCACGATCAATGCGCTGGTGAGAATAATGGCGCCCGCGCCTGCGACACCCAGGACGAGGGCAATGCCGGGCAGATGCGACCAGCCGAAATAGACCAGACTGCCGTTCACAAGGCCCCAGACCAGCAGGTACCCAAGACTGACGCCGATCTTCTCCCTTGCCCAGCCTGCCAGGCTGAAGATCTGCGGCGCGAAGACAAAGCCTGCGTAAAAGAAGACGAAGCGGGACGCGAATTCATCCACCAGCAGCCAGCCGGTGTGGATGGGCGCGATCTGCAGAAGCGCGCCGACAGCCAGAACCAGTTGCCAGGGCACGCCCTTGTCATGAGCGGCTTTCGACACGACGAAGAAGATCGGCAGCATATAGATGAACCACAGGGTGCCGAAAGGTTCGATGAAGCTCAGGAGATAAAGTTCAACCGTGGCGCGGACGCTGGTTTCCTCGATGAAGACGGGCGCCTTGACCAGCAGCTGGATGGTCATCCACAACACATAGAAATAGGCAAAGTGAACGACCTTGCGGTCGAGATAGAGCTTCCAGTCCCGCGTGATGACATTCGATAGGAACAGACCGGAAATCAGAAAGAAATCCGGCATGCGGAAGGGGGCGGCAAAGGCGACGATCACGTGCATCCAGCCTGTCTGACCGGCGGCGGCTTCCACGCCGAGCACCGAATGCATCATCACGACGAAGATGATGCAGATGCCCTTGGCGGTATCCACCCAATCTACGCGCCTGTCGCTCATTCTGCCGCTGTCTACTCCGCTTCGGTCGGGTTTCGGGATCGAGTGGAGCCAGACTTAACCGCAACTTGTAAATATTACGCACACACCAGCGGTCACGTTTTAGTGAGCGCTTTTTGGAAATCAGGGCTTCGCGCTGTCCGAACCGTCTTGCCAGGGGCTGAGCTTCGGCTGTCCGGAGCTACCTTGGGAGCCGCTGTTTTTTTCGCTCCAGTCGGCTTCGTCGAGATCGACGACGCCGTCATCAGGACGGCGCATGCCAGTGCCGCCATCGACGATGACCACGTTCGAGCGGGCGATAATGAACCGCGCCAGTGCTTCGCGCACCGGCGGAATGAACAGCAGCAGACCGATGGCGTCCGTCACAAAGCCCGGTATCAGCAGAAGAATGCTGGCCAGAACAATCATCGCACCCTGCATCACCTCGTTTCCGGGTGTGCGGCCTGCGTCCAGCTCCGTCTGCATGCGCATCAGCAGCGACAGACCCTGCTGGCGCAGCATCAGTGTGCCGGCCAGGGCGGTGACCACCGTCAGCAGGATTGTCGGAAATACGCCGATCATTCCCCCCACCCAGATGAACATCGCAATTTCGATCAGGGGCAAAAGAAGGATTGCGGCAATAATATAAAGTCCCACGGGAGCTCCATCGTCTGATAAGCTATTCTGACCTAAGGTAGACATTCACTCGCGAAAATGCGAGCAGGCAGTCACGAAATGCTTATGAATGCAAAGATTCAGTCTTGCTCTTGGGTCTGGATGCTGGTTCAAGAACCCCTAAATAGGAAGCAGACAGACCTTGCGTACGAGGCTGCATTCATCTGGCAGTTAGAGCGGGCGGCTCTAGGGCCTCAAAAAGGGTAACCGGAAGTTACGATGAACGAGATTTTTGACCCGTTGAACCTCCTCCTCATGGGACTTGCGGTTTTCATTCTGTTCAGACTGCGATCCGTGCTGGGCAAACGTACCGGCAACGAACGCCCGCCCTTTGACCCCTATTCCAAAACCGACAAGCCGCGTGAACAGAAAAACGGCAACGATCAGGACAATGTCATCCCGCTGCCGAACCAGCCTCCGCAGGAGGCCGAGACTGTGGAAGACACCGGCCGTGGCGGCGATATCGTGATCGACAAGGTTGCTCCGGCTGGCTCCGCCTTGAACGGTGCCCTGAAGCAAATCCTGTCCGTCGACCGCAGCTTCGAACCGGAACCTTTCCTGGAAGGTGCGCGCGCCGCCTACGAAATGATCGTCATGGCCTTTGCGGATGGCGACAAGAAGGCCCTGAAAAACCTTCTGTCCAGTGACGTCTATGAAGGCTTTGTTGCCGCCATTGACGAACGCGAGAAACGCGGTGAAACCATCGAATCGACGTTTGTCGGTATCGACAAGGCCGAAATCGTTGAAGCCGCGCTGAAGAACTCGACCGCCCAGGTGACCGTGAAAATCCACAGCCAGCTTATTTCCGCCACGCGGGACAAGAACGGCGAAGTGGTTGACGGCGACCCGGCCAAGGTGAGCGAAGTGATCGACATCTGGACCTTTGCCCGGGACACCATGTCCCGCGATCCGAACTGGAAGCTGGTCGCGACCGAATCCGCAGAGTAATCACGATGCAGGGCAAGCGGAACACGCGGCCCTGGCCGGGCATCCGGCTTGTCTCACTGCTAAAGGGCGCGGTTCTGGCCGCGCCGCTTTTCTTTTCAGGAGCAGCCTCCGCCATGGTACCAGGCCAACAGATCCCGGACCGGTTCGAGGAAATCTCCTTCTCCAGTCTGCCGGGCTGGCAGAGCGACGATCATGCCGCGGCCCTAACCGGCTTTCTGCGGCTGTGCCGCAAACCGGAAATCCTGAACCAGGACAAGATGTTTCCGCCCATTTCCGCGTCGGACCTGAAAGACCTGTGTCGCGACGCCGAAAAGGCAGCCGAAGCTGGCGGAGATGCGCCGCGGACCTTTTTTGAAAGCCGGTTCACCCCATTGCGAATCGTCCAGAGCGGTTTCGTCACCGGTTATTTCGAACCGGAGCTGGCCGCGTCCCGCGTCAGGACTGACACATTCCGGTACCCCTTGTTGAAGAAGCCGGAAGGTCTGGAGGCCGTTACCCCGGAAAATCGGCCGCAAGACTGGCCGGCCACACTCAGCCACGGGCGGCGGGTCAACGGACGGCTGACCGAAATGCCGGATCGGGGCGCCATCATGGACGGCAAGCTTGACCCGGAGAACCTCGAACTCGTCTGGCTGGCCGATCCGATCGACGCCTATTTCGTGCATGTTCAGGGCTCGGCCCGGCTGCGCCTTGCGGATGGAGGCGCGTTGCGGGTGGGATATGCGGGCAAGACCGGCCACCCGTACACCGGCATTGCCCGGCTGCTGGTGAAACGCGGCGAAGGCACACCGGAAGATTTCACGGCCGCAGGACTGCGTGCCTGGCTGGAAGCCCGTCCGGACGAGCGGGATCAGCTGTTCCGGCAAAACCGGTCTTTCATCTTCTTCCGGGAGGTTGACGAAATCAGGCTGACCGACGGGCCGGTGGGGGCGGCGGGTCTTCCGCTCGTCGCAGGCCGCAGCCTTGCGGTCGATCCGCATTTCATTCCCTACGGCACGATGGTGTTCATAGCTTCCACGCTGGAGGATCATGACAGCGGCAACACCCCTTTCCGAAGGCTGATGGTGGCCGACGATACAGGCTCGGCGATCAAGGGTCCTGCGCGAGGGGACATTTTCGTCGGCTCCGGACAAAGGGCTGGCACCATCGCCGGCGATATTCGCCACAAGGCAGATTTCACGATCCTGGTGCCGACCATTCGTCTTGACCCTGCCGGCGTGACGGCGGACTGACCCATGGCGAGACGAGGCAAAAAAGGGACGCTGTCGCCGGAAGACAGGGAATTGTGGGGCAAGGTTGCCAAAACCCTGACCCCGCTGCATCCCGACAGGGCAATGGAACTCAAGGCCGACCTTGAAAAAATCGTCGCAGCCGAACCGGCCGAGCCCGCGAAACGTCCGAAAACGGCCACCGCGATCAAGTCCCCAGCCAACGCCAAGGCACCGCCCGCACCGCTGCCCCTGCATCAGCTGGAACATCGGTACCGCCGCAAACTGGTGCGCGGCGTCAGGGCCATCGATGCGCGGATCGATCTGCATGGTCTGACCCAGCACCAGGCCCATGACCGGCTGCGGGGCTTTCTTCATCAGGCGCAGGCGAGAAGCCACAAGATTGTGCTGGTGATCACGGGCAAGGGCAGTGGAGATGCACGCGCCTATATGGACGAGCGCGGCGTTTTGCGCAGAATGGTGCCCCAGTGGCTGTCGATGCCCGACATGCGCTCCGTGGTACTCGGCTACGAGGAAGCCCACGCGAACCATGGCGGCGCCGGCGCCCTTTACGTTCGCATTCGAAAAAGAAGGTAGGGCCGTGACCCCACTTGGCGCAAAAATCCGGGAGTTGAGGACAAAACGGGATGTGTCGCTGAAGGAAATGGCGGCGGCCCTGTCGGTTTCCAGTGCCTATCTGTCCGCGCTGGAACACGGCAAACGCGGCAAGCCGACATGGTTTCTCGTCCAGAGAATCATCGCCTATTTCAACGTGATCTGGGACGAGGCGGAAGAAATCCAGCGCCTGGCTGAACTGTCCGATCCGCGCGTGACCATCGATACGGCTGGTATGAACCCGAAGGCCACCGAGCTTTCCAACCAGCTTGCCCTGAAGATCGGAGGCCTGTCCGAAGAATCTCTCACCACCCTTTTGCACCAGCTCCGCGTCGCTGCCGTCAAGGACGGGGTGTAGCGGCGCCCGCTCCTGCCTCCTGCTTCTTGCCATCCTGCCCGAAGCGCAGAGGAGATCCGGGAACCAGGGCTCCCGGGTGGACGTTGCTATCAATGAGGCTCTCTGGTTTGCGCCTGCGCAAAGAAACCACGCGGAGGATGACGGGCAAACCGGTGAGCCAGGCCATGGCATGACGGGGAAATGCTGGTTCTGTTCCGCACGGAAGAAGGCGTGAGACAGGTGCGATCAGGATTTACGTGTCCTTCAACCCCATCCTCTATATAACCTGCAGCAAACCCGCGCCTGCTGAACTGAACACTGGACCAGTATGAAACTTTCCCAGGAAGACCTTGCCGGACTGATTGATGCCAATGACCTGAGAAATCGCCTGACCGAGCTGACTGCCGGTAACGATGGCGACGGCTCGGATATGAAGACCCGCTCGGCCGTGCTTTCAATGCTGAAGCAGGTGGTGAAAGAGGCTCGCGGCAAGGCTCAGGAGATGCTGGACGAGGACGGCGGTGGGCTGCTGTGCGCCGGGCGGCTGTCCTATATCCAGGACGAATTGATCCGCGTGATCTACGATTTCGCCCTGTATCACATCTACCGGATCAAGAACCCGTCCGCCGCTGAGCGCATGTCCGTTGCCGCCGTTGGCGGCTATGGCCGCGGCACGCTGGCGCCGGGTTCGGATATCGATCTTCTGTTCGTGCTGCCCTACAAGCAGACCCCCTGGGGCGAGCAAGTGGTGGAATACATCCTCTACATGCTGTGGGATCTCGGCTTCAAGGTGGGTCACGCCACCCGCAATATCGATGAGTGCATCCGCCTGTCCAAGTCGGATATGACCATCCGCACCGCCATTCTGGAAGCCCGTTTCATCTGGGGTGACGTCGCCCTGTTCGAGGAACTCGTCCAGCGTTTCGACAAGGAAGTGGTCGAGGGCACCAGCTCGGAATTCATCGCCGCCAAGCTTCAGGAACGTGACGACCGCCACAAGCGACAGGGTGCTTCGCGCTATCTGGTTGAACCGAACATCAAGGAAGGCAAGGGCGGTCTGCGCGATCTGAACACCCTGTTCTGGATCGCCAAGTACCATTACCGCGTCAAAAGACAGTCGGAACTGGTCAAGAAAGGCGTTCTGACCCGTTCCGAGTATGCCCGGTTCAAGAAGTCGGACGATTTCCTGTGGGCGGTCCGCTGCCATCTGCATTTCCTCACGGGCCGGCCGGAAGAGCGCCTGTCCTTCGATGTCCAGCGCGAGATCGCAATCCGGCTCGGCTACACGCAGCATCCGGGCATGAAGGATGTCGAGCGTTTCATGAAACACTATTTCCTGGTGGCCAAGGATGTGGGCGATCTGACCCGCATCATCTGCGCCGCGCTGGAGGAAGAACACGTCAAGGAACCGCGCGGCAAGGGCCTGACCGGCATGATGCGCCGCCTGCGCGCGGGCCGCGGTTCCAGCACGGCCAAACCCGTGGAAGGCGCAAGCGGCTTCGTGGTGGAGAACAACCGCCTGAATGCGGTTTCCCCAACGGTTTTCGAAACCGATCCGACCAATCTCTTGCGGGTGTTCCAGGTCGCGGACAAAAATGACTACAACATGCATCCGCATCTCACCCGCCTGATCCGGCATTCGCTGAAGCTGGTCGATGCGAGCCTGCGTGCCGATCCGGAAGCGAACCGGCTGTTTGTGTCGATCCTCACCTCCCGGCACGCGCCGGAAAAGACCTTGCGCAAGATGAACGAAACCGGCGTGCTCGGCCGCTTCGTCCCCGAATTCGGCAAGGTCGTGGCGATGATGCAGTTCAACATGTATCACCACTATACGGTCGATGAGCACCTGCTCCGGTCTATTGGCGTGCTGGCCGATATCGAACGCGGCGATAGCGGCGACGACCATCCACTGGCAACGGACCTGATCCTGACTTTGCAGAACCGCAAGGTGCTGTTTGTCGCGATGTTCCTCCACGACATCGCCAAAGGCAGACCGGAAGACCATTCTGTCGCCGGCGCCCGGGTTGCCCGCAAGCTGTGCCCCCGTTTCGGGCTGAACGACGCGGAAACCGAAACCGTCGCCTGGCTGATCGAACGTCATCTGGACATGAGCACCATTGCCCAGTCGCGTGACCTGTCCGACCGCAAGACGATCACGGATTTTGCCAACACCGTGCAGTCGCTCGAACGATTGAAATTGCTGCTGATCCTGACGGTTGCCGATATCCGCGCCGTTGGCCCGGGTGTCTTCAACGGCTGGAAGGGCCAGCTGCTGCGCACGCTCTACTATGCCACCGAACCGTATCTGTCCGGCGGTCACACGAAAATGTCGCATCGCCAGACCATCGAGAAGGCAAAGGAAGAGCTCTCCGGTCATTTGAGTCACTGGTCCGCCAAGGACCGGAACGCCTATCTGAACCGGCATTATCCCGCCTATTGGCTGCGCACGGAACCGGAGCGACTGGTGTCCCATGCCGAACTTCTGCACAAGGCGGACAAGGAAAAGACCCAGCTCGCCTTTCAGGTCATTCCACGGGCATTCGAAGGCGTGACCGAACTGACAATCATGGCGCAGGACCATCCGCGCCTCCTGTCGATCATTGCCGGTGCCTGTTACGCGACCGGTGCCAATATCGTCGACGCGCAGATCGACACCACCACGGACGGCTACGCGCTGGACACGATTTTCATCGGCCGTGAACTGCCCGACGACGAAGACGAAATACGCCGCGGCGAGCGGATTACGGCGCTGATCGAGACAACGCTGCGCGGCGAAGAGCGACTTCCCGAGCCGGTGTCCAAGAAGGCCGGCGTCAAGGGCCGCATGAAAGCCTTCAAGGTGGCCAGCGAGGTTCTGGTCAACAACTCGCTCTCTGACGATTACACGGTGCTGGAGATCTCCGGTCTTGACCGTCCGGGGCTGCTCTATGACCTGACGCGCTCCATTGCGACGCTCAACCTGAACATTGGCTCGGCCCATATTTCGACCTTCGGCGAGAAGGTTGTCGACGTTTTCTACGTGACAGATCTCACCGGACAGAAAATAGCCAACATCGGCCGCCAGGAGATCATTCGTGAGCGGCTTGCCAACGCGGTCGATGGCAATGTGGAACTCGACCCGGCAGCTCCCGTTGCGCGCAAGGTCCAGCGGCAGGCTTCATAAGTGCATTCCTCTGTCTTCGGAGCCCTTCCGGCATGAGTCTCGTCCGCAATTTCGCAACCGTCGGCAGCGCGACCCTGCTGAGCCGTCTGCTCGGCTTCGTCCGCGATGTGCTTCTGGCTGCCGTCGTCGGGGCCGGGCCGGTTGCCGATGCCTTCGTGGTGGCCTTCCGCCTGCCCAACCTGTTCCGGCGGCTGTTTGCGGAAGGGGCCTTCAACTCCGCCTTCATCCCGCTGTTCGGACGGGCGGTCGAGGAGGAGGGCGATGAGGGCGCCAAACGTTTTGCAGGTGAAATCGGCGCGGCGCTGCTGTTCTGCCTGCTGGTGCTGACTGCCTTCGCGCAGATCTTCATGCCGGTGGTGGTCTGGGCGCTGGCACCGGGCTTTGTGGAAGACCCGACCAAATACGATCTGACGGTGCTGATGTCGCGCATCGCCTTTCCCTATCTGATCTTCATGTCGATGCTCGCCTTCATCGGCGGCATCCTCAACACCTACCAGCGTTTTGCCGCCGCCGCCTTCGCGCCGGTGATGCTGAACGTGGTGATGAGCGCCGTTCTGGGCACCGTGCTCTATCTGGGCATCAAGGACGAGACCAATCTCGGGGTCATTCTGGCCATTGGCGTTACCGTCGGCGGTATCGTGCAGCTTGTTGTCGTTCTCATCGACCTGAAGCGCCTCGGCTTCAAGATCCCTGTCTTCCGGCCGCGCTACACCAAGTCGGCCAAACGCCTGCTGATGCTCGGCATTCCGGGCGTGGTTGCAGGGGGCGTCACCCAGATCAACATTGCCGTCGGCCAGATCATCGCCTCCATGCAGGAAGGCGCCAACGCGCTGCTGTATTTCGCCGACCGTCTCTACCAGTTGCCGCTCGGGGTGATCGGCATCGCCATCGGCGTGGTGCTGCTGCCGAGCCTTACCCGCCAGCTGCGCGCCGGGCAAATGGGCGCTTACCAGCACAGTCTCAACCGGGCGCTGGAGTTTTCTCTCGTCCTGACCCTGCCGGCTGCGGTCGCGCTGGCAGTCGTGCCGCAGGAAATCGTCTCGGTGCTGTTTCAGCGGGTGCGCTTCGATGCTGCTGCCGTGGAAGGCACCGCCGCGGCTCTTACGGCATTTTCCTTCGGTTTGCCCGCCTTCGTGCTCAACAAGGTGTTTTCGCCCGGCTATTTCGCCCGGGAAGACACCAAGACGCCGATGATCTTCGCCGTTATCGGCATGGTCGTGAACGTCGGCCTGTCAATCGCGCTCTTTCCGGTGCTCCAGCACGTCGGCATCGCGCTGGCCACCACGCTGGCAGGCTGGGTAAACACCGGGTTGCTGATCATCGTTCTGTGGCGGCGCGGCCATTTTCAGCCGGATTTCAAGCTGCTCCGGCGTCTGTCGCTGGTGGTGCTTGCCAGCCTGCTGATGGGGGTCGTTGTGCATTTTGCCGCCGTCTACATGGCGTCCTGGCTGTCGGCGCCGTGGCTGGCCGTGCGTGCGGGCAGTCTCTTACTGCTCGTGCTCGTCGGCATGGTCACCTTTGCCGTGTTCACCCAGCTCAGCGGCGGGGCGGACCTTATCGGCATGCTGAAAGCGTTGAGACGACGCAACACCTGAGCGCGAAACGCCGGAGCGCACCGTTTCCGGCTTGCATGGATCACGGACCGGGCTTAAACCCGGCCCGCCCAAACATTCATAGCGCCCTTCCAACCGGCCGCACCATAAAAGGGATCTGAAATGGCGGAGTTCCAGCCCCGTGTCTTTTCCGGCGTCCAGCCGACAGGCAATCTGCATCTTGGCAACTATCTGGGCGCTGTTTCGCGCTGGGTTCCGTTGCAGGATCAAATGCCGACGATCTTCTGCGTCGTCGACAGCCACGCCATCACCGCAGGGTTTCCGGATCCGCACGAGCTTGCCCAGGCAACCCGTGAAGTGACCGCTGCCTATATGGCTGCCGGCATCGATCCGAAAAAATCGATCATCTTCAACCAGAGCCAGGTTCGCGAACACACCGAACTTGCCTGGATCTTCAACTGCGTGGCGCGCATGGGCTGGCTCAACCGCATGACCCAGTTCAAGGAAAAGGCAGGCAAGAACAAGGAAAACGCCTCCGTTGGCCTGTTCGCCTATCCGAACCTGATGGCTGCCGACATCCTGGCCTACCGCGCGACCCACGTTCCGGTCGGCGACGACCAGAAACAGCATCTGGAACTGACCCGCGACATCGCCGCCAAGTTCAACAATGACTTTGCGGAGCGCATCAAGGAACTGGATATAGGCATCGCGAACCCGACGCCTTCGCCGGAACTGCCGGAATATCTCTACTTCCCGCTGACCGAACCGATGATCGCCGGTCCGGCCACCCGGATCATGTCGCTGCGCGACGGCACCAAAAAGATGTCGAAGTCCGACCCGTCGGACCTGTCTCGCATCAATCTGACGGACGACGCGGACTCGATCTCCAAGAAGATCAAGAAAGCCAAGACCGATCCGGACGCTCTGCCGAGCGAAACGGACGGCCTGGAAGGCCGGCCGGAAGCGGACAACCTTGTCGGCATCTTTGCCGCCCTGAGCGGCGCGACCAAGGCCGATGTGCTGAAGGAATATGGCGGCCAGCAGTTCTCCGCGTTCAAGCCGGCCCTGTCCGACCTTGCGGTTGAGAAACTCTCACCGATGACCGACCAAATGCGCCATCTGATGGACGACAGGGCCGAGATCGACGCTATCCTGAAGGACGGCGCCGAAAAGGCCTCCGCCATCGCCGAACCGGTGCTGAAGGACGTACGCAAGATCATCGGTTTCATCGACGTCCGCTAAGACGCCGAAGCGACGACCCGATCCTGAAAGCCCGGCAGAGTCTTCTGCCGGGCTTTTTGTTTGAGCGGTTGCCAGCCAAATACGGTCCTTAGATCATCGTTGCCGATTGCCGGAAATCTACAGCAGCGTTCCGCAACCGCATTGCTGCCCCTGTCGGAATTACCAATACTGGCGCCGGTCCGGTGCTTGAAGACTGCATATGAACGTGGCGGGAAACCACCGATTTACCTTTTTGATCGACCGATGAAACGGTTTCTCAAAGATTCCATCGCACTCTCAAGGCAACAGGATCTTGTAGAGAGTAGTTATCTTGGTCAGTCAAAACAGCGAACGCGCAGCCAAAGACGCGCCAGCAGCCGATGACGCGCAGGAGAAATTCTTCGTCGAAGAGCAAAGGCATTCTTCTGCAGGCACCTTAACTACGGACGATTATTCACACAGAGCGGAAACCCACCGCGACGATGACAGCGGACCAGACGTCGGACCGGGCCGCCGGGCGACCGACATTCCCGTGTCGGCACCCGCCAAATCTCTGCAGCACCTTGCTCTGGCCGGCATGATCGTTGGCCTTGCCGCGGGCTTTGTGATGGTTTCCGGCGAGGGCCTGAACCGGTTTCTGGGCCTTGGCCTGACCTTCTTTGCGGGCGGATTGGCCGTCTGGCGTCTGTTTGCAGACGACATGCAGCGGTCCGTGCAGGCGCTTCAGGTGAAAGACGACAAGATCCGCCGTTTGATGGCGCGATGCGAGGAACTTGAAGACCGTGCCTGGGAACTGGGCGAATCCGACGAACGCCATGCCAGTATTCTGGCGACGCTCGGCGACGTTGTGGTGCGGCGGGACCAGGATGGAACCATCACCTATGTCAATTCGGCTGCCGACGATGTTTTCGGGTTCGGGCATGCCTTGCAACCGGGCGCAACGCTGAACCTGCCGCTGCTTGAGGAAGTGGGCCTTGAAAACGCCGTCACCCAGGCGCTGGACAAGACGACGCCCGGCATGGGGTTTCAGGATCTGCACATCGACACCGCGCAGGGGCCGCGCTGGTTCTCGCGCATCGACATCCCGGTGCGCGATACGGCAACGGACCGTCAGCTCGTGCAGACCGTTCTGCGCGATGTCACGGAACGCCGCCTGATCGAGGAAGAACTGCTGGCCGCCCGTCATTCGGCGGAAAGTTCCAACGAGGCGAAGTCACGTTTTCTTGCGACCGTCAGCCACGAAATCCGCACCCCGCTCAACGGTGTTCTGGGCATGGCCGCGCTCCTGCGCGACACAAGGCTGACCAAGGAACAGAGCGCCTACATCGAGGCGCTTGAAACCTCCGGCGAAACGCTGCTTCTCCTGATCGACGAAGTGCTCGACTTTTCCAAGGTGGAAGCCGGCAAGCTCGACATACAGGCAGCGCCCGTCCCGGTCGGCGCGCTGGTGGAAAGCGTCGTTGAGCTGCTCGCCCCGAAGGCACACGCAAAATCGCTTGAAATCGGCTCGATGCTCGACCCGAAACTGCCGGAAGAGGTGACGCTGGACGCCACCCGTGTCCGTCAGATCCTCTACAATCTCATCGGCAATGGTATCAAGTTTACCGATGAGGGCGGCGTTGCCGTGGAGTTGACCGGACGTCCCAATCCGGACGGCGGTGGTTTTCTGGATATCGACGTGCGCGACAGCGGCATCGGCTTCGATGAAGAGGAAGCCGAGCGGCTGTTTCAGGAATTCGAACAGGTTGACCATGGTCCGGCGCGCAAGTTCGGTGGAACCGGTCTTGGTCTTGCCATCGCGCAGCGGCTTGCCGGCCTGATGGGCGGCGAAATCACCGCGCAGCCTGCGGGAGACGGCGGCGCCCTGTTCCGCGTGTCCCTGCCGATCCCCGAATCGCTTGTCGCCGACACGGATCCGCGCCTGGCCAAGCTGGAAGGCCGCAGGATCGTGTTCGTCAGCGCCAGCCAGATCGAATGCCCACTGCTGGCCAGACGGCTGCAATACCATGCGGCCGATGTGAGCGTGCATGCGCCAGGCAGCGCGGATCTCGACGCCGCGCTGGCCGAAGCAGACCTTCTGGTGGTCGACAATGGCGACCTGTCAGACAGCGGCGGTTGGCTCGCCTCTGCCCGCCTGACCGGCTGCAAGGCCCCTGCCGTCGTGATGATTGCCCCTCCGGAACGCGAGCGCCTGGACCATCTGCGCGAAGCCGGATATGCCGCCTATCTCATCCGCCCGGTGCGAATCGAGACCCTTGTCCAGATCTTTTCTGGTCTTCTGGAGGACGAGGGCATGGAACATGCCTGGGACGCCAGCGCCGAGCCTGTCAGCAACGGCTTCCTGCCGAACCGCTACCAGGTGCCTGCCCGGCCGCTGCGCCTGCTCGTAGCCGAAGACAATGACATCAACCGACTGCTGAGCGAAGCCATGCTGCGCAAGCTCGGCCATGTACCGGTGATGGTGATCGACGGCGAAAAGGCCGTCGAGGAAGCCGCCAGCGGCGCTTATGATGCAATCCTGATGGATTTGCATATGCCCGGTCTCGACGGATTTCAGGCGGTCCGCCAGATCCGCGCAGACGAAAAGGCTGCGGGGCGGCCCAATGTGCCGGTGCTGATCGTGACCGCCGACGTGATGAAGGATGCCCGAGACAAGGCCACTGAAGTTGGAGCCGCCGGCTATCTGACGAAGCCGCTCTCCGTGGAGGCAATTTCCGACGCTCTGGCCGAAGTCACCCGCGCCTGAACGCTTCCTGTCCGCCATGCAACAGCCCGCAAGCCGGAACGCTGCGACCGGTTTTCGTGAAGATTCACAAAGCTGCAAGAGTGGTCTAAGCTTGCGCGTGGAAAACACGGCGCAAAAAACGGAGTGTCATCCATCTGTCGGAATAGTATGTTCTACGGCAAGGTGTGAAGCACACTGACCGGGTTCGGACGTCCTGTTCCGGCGAAGGTAATTTGTCAGGTGAAACAGACAACAACCTGTGAAACCTGTAAGGTGCGCCATAAGGAATACACGAGGGTGGAATGTCCATAATGCGGCAAGGGCTGTTTTCGCCCAGGAAACTGGTCAGGAAATTTACACCGGCGATGCGTCCGGATTCCAACCTTCCCAACACACGGCGCATCGGGCCTGCCCTGCAGACACCGGTCAAAACCGGTGAAACGCTTGGCCGGATCGGCTCACTGGAAGTGCGGATGGCCCGCAACTTCAAGGAAGTGAAAAAAGCGCAGCGCCTGCGGTACGATGTTTTCTACGAGGAAATGTCGGCCATTGCCGACGCCCATACCCTGGCGACGCGCCGTGATGCGGATCCTTTCGATGCCTATTGCGATCACCTGCTTGTGGTCGATCATGATTTGCTGAAACGCAACAAGTTGGGCCGGCTGAAACCTGAAATCGTGGGAACCTACCGGATCCTGCGCCAGGAAATCGCAGATCAGCATTCCGGGTTTTACACCGCCGCCGAATATGACATCCAGTCGCTGATCGACGCCAACCCTGGCAAGCGGTTCATGGAACTTGGCCGCTCCTGCGTGCTCAAACCCTACCGCAACAAGAAAACCGTCGAGCTGCTGTGGCACGGCATCTGGGCCTATGTGCTGCGCCACAATATCGATGTCATGCTCGGCTGTGCATCGATCGAAAGCACCAATCCGGACGCCATCGCCGGCCAGCTTTCCTTCCTGCATCACCATGCCCGCGCCCCGGAAGAATGGCGTGTGCGCGCGGTGGGAGACAGATACGTCGAAATGAACCGCATGACGGCCGAGGAACTCAATTCCAAGGAAGCGCTGCGTGCGCTGCCGCCGCTGGTGAAGGGTTACCTGCGCCTCGGCGCGTTCATCGGCGACGGAGCCGTGATCGATCATCAATTCGGCACGACGGATGTGCTGATCATCATGCCGGTGTCCGAACTCAACACCCGTTACGTCAATTATTACGGCGCCGACGCGAGCCGCTATTCCAGCTAAGCCGCTTGGCGCGTTGGCCTGTCCTGCACGACTGCGGCCTGAGCCACGGGCCCGGACCGCGATCCTTTTTGCGTCCGGGTGGAAGCCGTTTAGGCTCATTGGCCGCGCGGGTGGGCTGTATTCTCACTTCCCCCTGCAAACCGCGCAATTCCCGATAGCCTTAACGCCCCCTTAAATCGCCGCAATTTAAGCTCATCTCCGGGGAAACCGGCGCTTTGCCGGATAACGCCAACCCTGGTTGGTACGGAGTTAGGGGACGAAGGATCAATGGCGCCTCGGGCGAAACGCCAGCCGCGTGTTGAACCAACATTCGGAAATTCAGGCAGCAGCCTGCTCGACCTGCGTTTAAGCCCGCAGGATCGCCCGGCTGCGCCGTCTTCCAAGAAGTCCGGCAAGGGCAAGACGCGCAAGGCGCCGGCCAAGAAAAAACCCGCCTCCTCCACCCGCAAGACAGCCAAGAAGGGCAATGGCGGCGGTGGTACCGGAAGGGGCGGCGGCCGGTCCGGTGCCAAGCGGCGCAAGACAAAGCGCAAGAACAGGTTTCAGGCGCCGACTGCATTCGGCCGTTTTCTCAAGCGCGGCCTCTACTGGAGCATGGTGCTCGGCATCTGGGGCACCATCGCCGTCGTCTGCCTCATTGGTTATTACGCCGCCTTCCTGCCGCCGACCTCCGAATGGCAGGTTCCGGCGCGGCCGCCCAACGTCAAGATCGTCGCCGCCAATGGCGAATTGCTGGCAAACCGGGGCGACACGGGCGGCGAAGCCGTGCGACTGGAGCAATTGCCGCCCTATCTGCCCAATGCCGTCATCGCCATCGAGGACCGGCGCTTCCGCTCGCATTTCGGTGTCGACCCGATCGGCCTTGCCCGTGCGGTCTATACCAACTTCACCTCCGGCCGCCTGCAGCAGGGCGGTTCTACACTGACGCAGCAGCTTGCCAAGAACCTGTTTCTGGAACAGGACCGGACGATCAAACGCAAGATCCAGGAACTGATACTCGCCTTCTGGCTGGAGGCCGAATATTCCAAGGACGAGATCCTGGAAATGTATCTGAACCGGGTCTATCTCGGCTCCGGCGCCTATGGCGTGGATGCCGCCGCCCGCCGGTACTACGGTAAATCCGCACGGCTTTTGACCATTCCGGAAGCGGCCACCATTGCGGGCCTGCTGAAAGCCCCGTCGCGCTATTCGCCCGCCCGTAACCCGGACCTTGCCGAAGAGCGGGCCCAGCTCGTGCTCGCCGCCATGCACGAGGAAGGCTACATCACCGATGATGAGGCCAAGAACGCTCTGGCCGCGCCCGCCAAGGTGGTGCGCCGCTACACCAGCGCCAGCGAGAACTATGCCGCCGACTGGGTGATGGACGTGCTGCCGCATTTCATCGGCTCAATCGAGAGCGACATCGTTGTCGACACCACCATCGACCCGAAAATGCAGCGTGCCGCCGAGAAGGCGTTGCGTGGCGCCTTGAAGGAAAACCGCAAGAAATACGGCGTTTCCCAGGGTGCGGTCGTGACGCTGGATACCGCAGGCGCCGTGAAGGCGCTGGTCGGCGGGGCCGATTATGCCAAGAGCCAGTACAACCGCGCCGTCTATGCAAAGCGGCAGCCGGGCTCGTCCTTCAAGCCGTTCGTCTACCTGTCCGCGCTTGAAAATGGCCTGTCGCCCCAGACCATCCGCCAGGACCAGCCGGTTCGGTACGGCAACTGGTCGCCCAAGAACTATACCAAGGACTACTACGGCCCGGTAACGCTGACGCGGGCGCTCAGCATGTCGCTGAACACGGTCGCCGCGCAGCTTACGTATGAGGTTGGTGCGGGAACCGTTGCCGACACCGCCAAACGGCTTGGCATCACCTCGGAAATGAAGAACAACCTGTCGATCGCGCTCGGAACCTCCGAGGTGACGCCGCTGGAAATCGCCGGGGCCTATGTGCCGTTTTCCAACGGCGGCTACGGTGTGCTGCCGCATGTGATCCGGCGGATCCGAACCGTGGATGGCAAAACGCTGTACTCCCGCTCCGGCGATGGCCGTGGCCGGGTGATCGACCGCCAGCAGGTCGGTGAAATGAACATGATGATGTCGGAAACCCTGTTGACCGGCACCGGGCGCAAGGCGCGGCTGGAAGGCGGACGCCCTGCCGGGGGCAAGACCGGCACCAGCCAGGATTTCCGTGACGCCTGGTTCATCGGCTACACGGGCAATCTGACAACCGCAGTCTGGCTGGGCAATGACGACAACTCGCCCACGCGCAAGGCAACCGGCGGCGGGCTGCCTGCGACCGTGTGGAAAGAGGTGATGGATGCGGCCCATGAAGGCCTGCCCGTGGCGGACCTGCCCGGCGTGCCGGATGTCCCGGCCACCGTCTCCGCACCGCGCAAGCCCGGCCCCGCAGACACCGTCGGTTCCGGCAGCGACCCGATCCCGCCCGCACCTATCGGTGGCGGCGGTGGCGGCGAAAACAACGGCGAACGCCGCGGCCCGCTGAACCTGCTGCGCAATCTGTTTGGTGGTGGTGGCTAATACCGAAAACTGTCGTTCACGGCTCATGCGGCCGTGTTTGAGGCTTCAGCAGGTAGCGTCGTGCCATTCCGACCGTGTGTGCAGCCCATCCTTCGAGACAGGCTTTCAGCCTTCCTCAGGATGAGGGAGATGTGTGCTGAAAGCCTCGGAAGATCAAAACAGTGAACCTCATCCTGAGGAGGGTCGGAACGGCCCGTCTCGAAGGATGGGCCACTTGCTCCATTTCTCAGAAATACCTGCGACACATATCCGTTAATTCCGCCTCAGCACTGATGGCTGTAGGTGAACACAAGCGTGTCGGTGGTGTAGCGTCCGGTCGGGCGGCAGCGGTTGAAGACTTCGCGGGTGCCGGTAACCGTGACCTGAAGCTGGTCGCCGCGCACCGGCCCTTCGACGAAATATTCAAGCGGCGATCCCGGGCAATATTTGGAAAACACCCGGGCGGTGCCGGAATACCAGTTGCCGTTCTTGGACCCGTTGAAAAGCAGCGTGCCCCGCTGAACGCCGGCGTTCCGCAGAACGGGTTTCGGCACTTCGTAAGACAGCCAGCGCTGATTGCCCTGTGCCTGCAGGCGCATGAGCGAACCGTTGTGGTTCCAGCAGCTGTCGGCCATGGCCTGACCGGTGAGGGCCAGACCCGGCAAGACCAGACCCAGCAAGATGAGCGTGACCGCCCTGATCGAATTTTTCCGGATTTTCATGTTGCCTCTCCCAGCGTCCCCAGGGAGATCGAAGCATATTCTGGCGTGTTTGTAACTGGTTTTGCCAGACCATCAGAGAGTCCGGTCGCTTGCGGCGTACGGATTGGCCTCAGTCAGCCGTAACCGTGCAGGCGGACGCCGTTCTTTTTCAGCCAGACACGCGCTCTGGGCGTTTGCGGGGCAAGCTGTTCGCACAGGCGCCAGAAACGCGCCGAATGGTTCATTTCCTTCAGATGCGCCACTTCGTGGGCCGCGACATAGTCCAGGATCTCCGGCGGCGCCAGAATGAGCCGCCAGGAAAAGGACAGCCGCCCGTTGGAGGCGCAGGAGCCCCAGCGGCTGGTGGTGTCGCGAATACTGAGGGCTGCGATCTTCTTGTCGATGGCCGCCGCGTGAATGGCGGTGCGGGCCGAAAGGTCCGCCCTTGCCTGTTCCTTCAGCCAGGTGGTGACCTTGCGCGGAATGTGATCGTCCGCGCCCGGCACGAACAGCGCAGGGAGTTCCGTATCGTCGTGGCCCAGAGTGATCAACCCGCGCAGCTTGCCCGTCGGCACGATAACGTGATCCTCGCCGCGCAGAGGCACGGTCTCGCCGGGCAGAAAGGTGATGTGGTCCGGCCTGTCCTGAAGCCGCTCGATCAGCCAGTCGATATGCTGACGCGCGAACCGCTCCGCACGGGCCAGGTCCCCGCCCTTGGGAACCGTCAGCACAGGACCGGAGCGGTCTGCCGGCAAACGCAGAAGGTACCGCTGCGCGCGCGGATTGGCCTTGAGACGGATGCGCACGGCGCTGGCACCAGTCTGGATCTCGATATGGTCGGGCAGCGTTTTCTTGCCGGCGCGCAGAAACATCAAGGGCGAAGGTCCAACGAATCAGTTGTCATGATTTTAGCGAACTTGCGCGCGATTTTGCGGCAAATCTGACAGCGGGCATTTATTGAAATTCGGATTCCCAAGAAACCAGCAGCAATTTCGGCTGCCGGAAAAGACAAGAGCGGCGCCTTTGCAGGCGCCGCTCTTGGTCTGGCCGTCGGGGAACGTCCGGGAGGAGGAGACTTACAACGGTGCGGCTTCGCTGCCGTTGTTGCGGCCCCGGTTGGCCATGAAGCGGTCGAATTCTTCCTGATCGCGCGCACGGCGCAATTCGCGGAGGAAGTCGTCGAACTCGGCGCGCATGGTGTCGAGCTTGGCACGCTCTTCTTCCAGGCGCTTCAGTTCACGCTCACGATAGTCGTCAAAGGCGACGTTGCCCGTGCGGGCATGGGAAGTCGTGTTCATCTGCTCGAAGGCTCCCTTCAGCGGGCTGCCCCGCCACTGATCTTTGGCATCGCGGAGCATGCCTTCAAAGCGGTCGCCCCACAGAATGTAGGCAAGCATGGCAAGGCCAAGCGGCCAGAAGGCCACGAACCCCAGCACCATCAGGCCGATAGTTGCCGGCGTCCAGGCAGGTTTGATCATGCAACTTTTAGCTGTTGTCATCGTCCTATCCATTTCAGACATCCACGTCACCCAAGGTGGGGATGAACGCAGGCGCCTTCAAGGATTTGTGACTGGAATCACAGCAAACCGGCAACGAAAAACCCGGGCAGCGAAGCCGCTGTCCGGGTTTAATTCATTGATTCATAAGTAGAAGATGGAACGGATCAGTCGAAAGGTCCGTCAATCACATGTTGTGCCGAATAATTCGCCAGAAGCTTCTCACGGTGCCATTCGGCCGCCATCGGCGCATTGGCGTATTCGTGAAAACAGGGCGTTCCAAGCGTGAAATGCAGAAGCTTCGCGTCCGGGTTGGGGCCGAATTCATCCGGCAGCCAGTTCCATTCCTTCGGCAGTTCGCCGATGAGTTCGTCGTCCAGCCAGGTGAAGCGGTGCAACTGTGCGCCGGTCGAATTCATCACGAAATCGGGCGTCACCACCTTGTTGGCCGGATGGCCGCAGTTCCACAGCACGACGCTGGACCAGTTCTTGCGCGGGTAGTTCTCGTTCTTCGAGCCGAGATATTTGGTGGTCTGCCGCGTCTCATAGTCGTGATGGACACACATGACCGCCTTGCTCTCGTCGCGCATGGCGAACAGCTTGGCAATGTCGTCCCGCACGATCATGTCGCCGTCCATGAACAGCGCCCAGCCGTTGTAATTCATCAGGCTCGGGATCAGAAAACGGGTGTAGATGAAGTGATTGGACCCATCAGTGTGGGTCTCGTTGTAGGTCTTCAGATTGTGCAACGACAGCGGCGTGATCGCCAGCACGTCGCTTGAAAGCCGGGTCAGGCTGTTGGCGCAAACATGATAGGCAATCGCTTCACGCGGATCGAAACCAATAAAAATATTGAGCACTACAGAAACCTCCGGCCTCGCTGTCTGACCGGCACTTGTATTGGGCCGAAAGGCCAGAATCAATAGCGGCGGGCGGGCTGCCGCCAGAAACCGGACTATTTGGGACAAGTTATCGCAAGATAGTGAAAGGCACCCGGACGGGTGCCTTTACCGATGCCGGGTTCAGCTCACCGTTTCGGAAAGCTGGCGAGCCTGCTCGATCCAGTTGTCCCGGGCGATTCTGCCCCGGAAATCGAGTTTGGTGTCCAGGGCTTCAATCTGCTCTTCCGTCAGACCTGCAATCTGCCAGAAGTGGAAGATCCCAGCTTCATTGAGCGCGGATTCCAGCTTGGGGCCGACGCCGCTGATCGACTTCAGATCGTCCGCGGCACCATCCGGCTGGGTCAGGAGAATGCTCTCCAGAGAACTTCCGGTGGTTTTTTTCGCCGGTTTGGCCTTGGCAGGTGCAGGAGCTGTCTTGACCGCCTGCGCGGCTGCCGGAGCTTTTGCGGGAGGCTTTGCCGTTACAGCAGCAGGAGCAGCGGTCTTGGCTGCAGGTGCGGCGGCCGTGGCAGCCGGCGCCTTTGCGGCGGGCTGTGGAAGGTCCGTGCGGTGGGAGCGGATGAAGTCCATGACCCGCGGCGCGATTTCCGACCGCCAGCGCGATCCGTTGAAAACGCCGTAATGGCCGACGTTCGGCTGCTCGTAATGCGCCTGCTTGTCGTCGTCCAGATTGGTGCAGAGCGCATGCGCCGCCTTGGTCTGGCCACGACCGGTGATGTCGTCCTTCTCGCCTTCGACGGTCAGGAGGGCCGTGCGGGTGATCTTGCCGCAGTCAACCAGGGTTCCATTGTGTGTCATGGTGCCGTTCGGCAGCGCGTGGTCGATGAAGACCGTTTCGACGGTCTGCAGATAGAACTCGGCTGTCAGGTCCATGACGGCGAGATATTCGTCATAGAAGTCGCGGTGCTTTTCGGCATTGTCGCCGTCGCCTTCCACCAGATGCTGGAAGAAGTCACGGTGCGCAGTCACATGCCGGTCGAGGTTCATGCTCATGAACCCGGAAAGCTGCAGAAAGCCGGGATAAACGTCCCTCATGCAGCCCGGGTGCGGGAAGGGGACCTTCATGATGACGTTGTTCTTGAACCAGTCGATGCCCTTGGAAACCGCCAGATCGTTGACAGCCGTCGGCGCGACCCGCGTGTCGATGGGGCCGCCCATCAAGGTCATCGTGGAAGGCACATAGGGGTCTTCGCGGTCTTCCATGACCGCCACGGCCGCCAGCACCGGAACGGAAGGCTGACACACGCCGAGAATATGCGTGTCCGGACCCAGGAAGTGCAGCATCGAAATGATGTAGTCGATGTAATCGTCCAGATCGAACTTGCCTTCCTGTATCGGCACCATGCGGGCGTCGATCCAGTCGGTGATATAGACATCCGCATTGGGCATCAGCGCTTCCACAGTGCCGCGCAACAGCGTGGCATAGTGGCCGGACATCGGCGCGACGATCAGGATCTTGGGATCGTTGCGGCGCGTCGTAACTCCGCGTTCGAAGTGGATCAGGTCGCAGAACGGGCGGCTCCAGACGCTGACTTCGCGCACAGGAACGCGCACACCGCTGACGGTGGTATCCTTGAGCCCGAATTCCGGCTTGCCATAGCGGCGCGTGGTGCGTTCAAGCACTTCGCAGCCAGCGGCAATGGATCGCCCGTAGCTGGTATGCGTCAGCGGATTGAGAGGATTCTGGAAGTATAGCCGGGTCATGTCGGCCAAAGCTCTGAAAGGCGCCATCGCGGCGTGGTTCAGTTCGTAAAGGTGGTAAAACGGCAAAGACGTCTCTCCTTTGCTGAACCAACTGGTGCCGGCCCCATTAGCATTGTTCGTGAACATTTTTTCGGCTCGCGTGTTCATACGCATTCTATTGCATTGCAGCAGGATAGCTATGCCTGTTGCAGCCCGCAATACTTCTAATTGGTATTTGAATACGCGCTAAGTGCTCAGGATCACGGCAAAAGACACTTTCGCACCAAATGACTGTGCAATGCAAAAGGCCCAATAGAACATTTAAATCAATTTGGTAGCTTTATACAAACCACGTGCGGAAGCGGCTCAGGCAGCCAGATCCGCGACCACTGCATCGAGCACGAAAAAACCTTCACGTGTCGCTCGAATCCGGTTTTCCCCGATAACTTCAACCATGCCGTGCTCGATCAGCGCGGCCAGACGGGCTGGATCGATGGAGCGGCTTGCGTAACGCTCGTAGCGTTTCAGGTCGATGCCCTCGGTCAGGCGCAGTCCCATGAGCAGAAACTCGTCGCCCTGCTCTTCCTCGGACAGTCCTGCGTTTTCGATCAATGCCTGACCATGGCTCTCGACATTGTCCAGCCAGGTTTCCGGATGGCGCTCGGTCGAGGTCGCCAGCCGGCTGACGCCAACCGTGATGCGGCCGTGGGCTCCGGGACCAACGCCGACGTAGTCGCCATAGCGCCAATAGACCAGATTGTGCCGGCACTCGGCGCCCGGACGAGCATGGTTTGACACTTCATAGGCGGGCAGGCCGGCGGCGGCAGTCACGTTCTGCGTGAGTTCATAGAATTCCGCACCGAGATCGGGATCCGGCATCTGCAGCTTGCCCGCATGAAACAGCGTGTGGAAGGGCGTGCCTTCCTCGATCGTGAGCTGATAGAGTGAGAGATGATCGGCAGCGAGCGCGATGGCCTCGTTCAGCTCCTGCTCCCAACCTGAGAGCGCCTGGCCCGGACGGGCATAGATGAGGTCGAAGGACAGGCGCGGGAACGTGGCACGCGCGGTTTCGATGGCGGTACGGGCCGTGCGCGCATCATGCAGGCGGCCAAGCAGCCTCAGGTCCGTGTCGATGAGCGACTGAACGCCCAGCGAGACCCGGTTGACGCCTGCGGCCCGGTAGCCCCGAAAGCGTTCGGCCTCGACCGACGAGGGATTGGCTTCCAGCGAAATCTCGACATTCTCATCCATCGACCAGCGATCGGATACCGCTTTCAGGATGCGGTCGACCGTCGCCGGCTCCATGAGCGAGGGCGTGCCACCGCCCAGAAACACGGATTGAACCGCCTTGCCCTTTGTCAGATCGGCGAAATGAGACAGTTCGCGCTCGAAAGCGGCCGCGAAGCGGGCCTGGTCGACCGGCTGGTGACGGACGTGGGAGTTGAAGTCGCAATAGGGGCATTTGGCCGCGCAGAACGGCCAATGAATATAAATACCGAAGCCCCCTTCGGCTGTCCCCGCGTGCGTCACGTTTTATCCTTCCAGGCAACCGGCGGAAAAGAGCTGGAATGCCCGTGCCCTGTGGGAAAGGGCCGATCTGTCCCCGGACCAGCCGTGTTTTTCTTCAGAGGTCATTTCGCCGAACGTCCGCTCATGGCCGTCCGGCTGGAAGACCGGGTCGTAGCCGAAGCCTTGCGCACCGCGCGGCGGCCAGACGATCTGGCCCTCGACCTCGCCGCGGAACATTTCCTCGCTGCCATCCGGCCAGGCCAGGCACAGCACGGCAACAAAGGATCCCCGGCGCTCTTCGTCAGTCGTTGCGCCCAGCGCCTGCAGCTTTTCCTCGATCGTGCGCATGGCCATCGCAAAGTCCTTGTCCGGCCCTGCCCAGCGCGCGGAATAGATTCCCGGATCGCCGTTCAGCGCCGCGACACAGAATCCGCTGTCATCGGCCAGTGCGGGCAGGCGCGAAGCCTTGGCCGCCGCATGGGCCTTGATGGCCGCGTTTTCCTCGAACGTGGCACCCGTCTCGTCCGGTTCCGGCAGGTCCAGCTCTCCGGCGGAGATCACTTCGAAGCCGTAAGGCTGAAGCAGTTCGTTGAACTCGCGGATCTTGCCCTTGTTGTGGCTTGCGACAACCAGCTTGCCCGGTTCCAGCTTGCGGTGGCTCATGGTTCGGCGCCCTTAGAGAATGGCCATTTTCTGGAGATCGACCAGCTTGCCGATGCCCAGCTTGGCAAGGCCCATAAGCTTGCCGAATTCCTCTTCCGAGAAAGGCGCACCTTCGGCCGTTCCCTGGATTTCGACGATACCGCCAGACCCGGTCAGAACGAAGTTGGCGTCGGTTTCAGCGGTGCTGTCCTCGGCGTAGTCGAGATCGAGCACCGGCGCACCTTCATAGATGCCGCAGGAAATGGCGGCGATATGATCCTTCAGAACCTCGCCGGAGACCATGTCACGGGCTTTCATCCACTCGATGCAATCGCGCAGCGCGACCCAGGCACCGGTGATGGAAGCGGTGCGGGTGCCGCCATCGGCCTGAATGACGTCGCAATCGACCGTGATCTGGTTTTCGCCGAGGGCTTCCAGATTGACGACAGCGCGCAGCGACCGGCCAATAAGACGCTGGATTTCCTGGGTCCGGCCGGATTGCTTGCCGGCGCTGGCTTCGCGGCGCATACGATCGCCCGTGGCGCGCGGCAACATGCCGTACTCAGCGGTTACCCAGCCACGGTTCTGGCCGCGCAACCACGGCGGAACGCGCTCTTCCAGGCTGGCGGTGCACAAGACGTGCGTGTCGCCGAACTTGACGAGGCAAGAGCCCTCGGCATGTTTGGAAACTCCACGCTCCAACGTGACCGCACGGAGTTCATCGGCTGCGCGTTTGGACGGACGCATGCATATCCCTTTCGACTTTTGTTCCGGAAAAACCGCCGTTTCTCCGGTGTATTCGTTGAGGCCTTGTAGACCCCAAATTCCTTCGCCGTAAAGGCCTTGCGTTGTGATACTTCACGCAAGCCCCCTTTTGCGCCTATATCTTTTTGGGGGAACCTCCACCGGCCCCGGTGAACGGTCACATTCGGAGAACAAGCCTTGAGCCTCAGCGACCTCGACAAGAGATCCCGTGAAATCTTCCGTTCGATCGTGGAAACCTATCTGGAGACCGGCGAACCCGTCGGATCGCGAAACGTTTCGCGCAAGCTCGGCATTTCGCTGTCGCCTGCGTCGGTCCGCAACGTGATGTCCGATCTGGAACATATGGGCCTCCTGCATTCGCCCCACACCAGCGCGGGCCGGATGCCGACAGAAATCGGCCTGCGCTTCTTCGTCGATGCCCTTCTGGAAGTGGGTGACCTGACCCAGGACGAACGACGGGCAATCGACGCGCAGGTTCGGGCCTCGCAAAAAGCCAATTCCGCCGAGCAGGTGCTGACGGAAGCCAGCCAGATGCTGTCCGGCCTTTCGATGGGTGCCGGTGTGGTGCTGACCCACAAGTCGGACATGCGGCTGAAACAGATCGAATTCGTCCGCATTGAGCCGCTGAAGGCATTGGCGATCCTCGTCAGCGAAGACGGTTCCGTTGAAAACCGCGTTGTCGCTCTGCCGGGCGACCTGCCGTCGTCCGCGCTGGTGGAAGCCAGCAATTATCTGAACGCCCAGATCAAGGGCCGAACCCTTTCTGAAATCCGGACCGAACTGGAAACGGTGCGCGACGCGGACCAGGCCGAACTCGATCTTCTGAGCCAGAAGGTGATCGACGCGGGTCTTGCGGTCTGGGGCGGCGAAAGCGCTACCGATCCGGGTACGCTGATCGTTCGGGGCCGCTCGAACCTCCTGACCGACCTCGACGCGGTCGAGGATCTGGAGCGCATCCGGCTGCTGTTCGACGACCTGGAAAGCAAGAAGGACCTGATCCAACTGCTGGGTCTTGCCGAAAAGGGCGACGGCGTGCGCATCTTCATCGGGTCGGAGAACAATCTGTTCTCGCTGTCGGGATCTTCTCTGGTGGTGTCGCCCTACAGGGACAGCAACCAGCGCATCGTCGGTGTTCTCGGCGTTATCGGGCCCACCCGGCTGAATTATGCAAGGGTCATCCCGATGGTCGATTACACGGCCCGGCTGGTCAGCCGGATATTGGGATAAGCCTGCCGGATACCGGTTTTTCCAAACCAGGGACGGCTTGACCTGCCACCCGCTCCATCCCCATTTGTACCCGAGACCAGCCAGACAGGACCTGACATGCTTTCGCCCGCCGAACTGGAACGCTACGCCCGCCACATCGTGCTGCAGGAAATCGGCGGCGCCGGCCAACAGAAGCTGAAGAATGCCCGTGTGCTGGTGATCGGTGCCGGTGGCCTGGGTGCGCCGGTGCTGCAATATCTGGCAGCCGCCGGTGTCGGGACGCTGGGCATCGCCGACGACGACACGGTCTCACTGTCCAATCTGCAACGTCAGGTGATCCACGATACCGACCAGCTCGGCGAGCCGAAGGTCGCCAGTGCTGCCGAAGCCATCGCGCGGCTAAACCCCAATGTGAAAGTTGAGCCACACCCCACCCGCCTTGCCGGCCACAATGCCATGCAGCTGGTGTCCCGATACGATCTGGTGGTGGACGGGTCGGACAACTTCGATACTCGCTATCTGGTGTCCGACGCCTGTTTCTTTGCGCAAAAGCCGCTGGTAACGGCCGCCGTCGGCCAATTTGACGGCTCGTTGACCACTTTGAAGCCCTATGAAACCGGTCCCGACGGAACAGCCAATCCGACCTATCGGTGCCTGTTTCCGCAAAAGCCGCGTGACGGCCTGCTGCCGACTTGTGCCCAGGCAGGTATCCTGGGTGCGCTGACGGGCATCATCGGCGCCATGCAGGCGATGGAAGTGTTGAAGGAACTGACGGGAACCGGCGAGGGGCTGGTTGGCCGGATGATCCTGTTCGACGCCAGAACCGTGCGCATGGAAACCATCCGCTACAAGCGCTCCCCGAAAAACCCGCTCAACGGCGACACTCCGAAAAGCTGGGTGGAGATGCTGGAGGAGGCGTGAGGGACCCCTGCAGATGTCCCCACGCAAATGTGGGGGCTGAGTCACTGTTCACTGGGGCTCCGGAAATCTCTTAGTCGCAATGGATTTACAGCCGACACTCAAAACAAAACCCGCGCCGGTTTCCCGGCACGGGCTCTGTAAAACTGTGGTCTGACTGACCTTAGTTCGGCTTCTGCTCGCTCGCCTGCTGGGCGGCGGCCTGCTGGGCCATGTTCTGGCGGTAGAGCTGGGCGAAGTCGATCGGGTCGAGCATCAGCGGCGGGAAGCCACCGTTACGCGTGGCTTCGGAAAGGATGTTGCGTGCGAACGGGAAGATCATGCGCGGGCATTCGATCATCACGAACGGATGCATGTGCTCTTTCGGCACGCCGGTGATCTTGAACAGGCCTGCGTAGACCAGCTCGACGTTGAACATCACCATGTCCGGGCGCTCGGCCTTGGCGGTCAGGGTCAGCACGACTTCAAACTGCTCGTCGTTGACCTGCTGGGCACCGACGTTGACGTTGATGTCGAGCTTCGGCTGATCGCCCGGTCCCAGGGAACGCGGCGCATTCGGGTTTTCAAAAGACAGGTCCTTGATGTACTGGCCAAGGATGTGCATGCCCGGCGCTGCTGCGCTCTCCGCCTGCGGCTGCGCGCCGCCGTCATTGGTGTCGGTCATCATCTCATTCCGTTGCGCGGTGCTGATCTGAAATGAAGAGCTATTAAATCCCTCCGGCTGGCCGCCGGCCCGCGTGATCCGGACAGCCGTGTTAGCGGGTGGCTACCACTTACGCCCTGTCGGCACAAGAGCCCCGGCCTTGCCAGCCGCCGGAAACCGCTTCAAAAGGGGGGAGTTGCCGTTCTCCAAGAAGCGCAGATGCCCGAACAACCGACATCCAATATCACCCTGCCGCACCGGCGCCTGAAACTCGATACGCTGGTACGCCTGCGCTGGCTTGCCGTTGGCGGTCAGTCAGCGGCACTTCTGGTGGTGCATGTCGGTCTCGGCTATCCCCTGCCAGCCGGACTTGCCTTCGCCATGGTGGCCCTGTCCGCCTGGCTCAACATCTTTCTGAAGATCCGCTGGCCCTCTGCCATGCGCCTGTCGGAACGCGCCGCAGCCCTGCAACTGGCCTATGACATCCTGCAGATGAGCGGGCTTCTGTTCCTGACCGGCGGCCTGGGCAATCCGTTTGCATTTCTGCTGATGGCACCAGTCATGGTGTCCGCCACGGGCCTGTCGGCCCGCTACACGATCCTGCTTGGTATTCTGGCCACGGCCTGCGCCAGCCTGGTGGCCATCTTCCATCTGCCTCTGCCTTGGCCTGTCGGCGACGATTTCTCTCTTCCCATCGTCTATTCGGTCGGCATCTGGATTGCGCTTGTCTCTACGCTTGGCTTCATGGCGATCTACGCCTTCCGCGTGGCTGAAGAAGCCCGCCAGATGGCCGATGCGCTCGCGGCAACCGAGCTTGTGCTTGCCCGCGAGCAGCACCTGAATGCACTCGACGGTCTGGCGACCGCCGCCGCGCATGAACTCGGCACACCGCTTGCCACCATCTATCTGGTGGCCAAGGAGCTGTCGGACGAGTTCGAGACCGGCGATGCCAGAGGCGAAGACGTTGCCCTGATCCGCTCCCAGGCAGAGCGTTGCCGCTCGATCCTGCGACAGCTAACGAGCCTTTCGAGCGAAGAAGACCGGACCTACCAGCGCATGCCGGTATTGCAATTGCTGGAAGATGTGGTCGATCCGCACCGGGGCACGGGCGTTGCGATCCACTCCACCGGAACCGGTACAGGTGCCGAGCCGGTGGGCACACGCAATGCGGCCATCCGCTACGGTCTGGGCAATCTTCTGGAAAATGCGGTCGATTTCGCCAAGACCCGCGTCGATGTGTCCGCTACCTGGGATAAAACAACGCTTTCCATATCAATCAAGGACGACGGACCGGGATTTTCGGTCGAAATTCTGGGCAAGATCGGCGACCCCTACGTTTCCGTGCGCGGCGGAAAGTCGCCACAACGCGGCACCGGCGGAGGACTTGGCCTGGGTATTTTCATCGCCAAAACCCTGCTGGAACGCACGGGTGCCAAGCTGCACCTTGAAAATTCGGCCCCGCCCCAGACAGGGGCTCACATCCGGGTGAGTTGGCCGCGCAAAGTGTTTGAACAGGACGGCAGAGTGGACGAAACGGGTTTTTCACCCCATAACGGCAACAAAGCACAAACAATGCATGCTGTGCCCGTGACTTCATCCGCGGTGCAGGAGAAGACGGACGAAAAAGACCGGTAGAGCCAAATGACGGACCAGACACCTGCCCTGAATACTTCGGAGGACATGACCCTCCTGATCGTTGACGACGACAAGCCGTTTCAGCAGCGCCTTGCGCGCGCCATGGAAAAACGCGGATTTACAACGGAAACCGCCGACAGTGTTCAGGACGCAACGGGCAAGATTGCCCAGAACGCACCGGCTTTCGCCATCGTCGACATGAGGCTTGAAGACGGCAACGGCCTTGACGTCATCGAGCAGCTTCACCAGCGCCGCCCGGATGCCCGCGCCATCGTTCTGACCGGATACGGCAACATTGCAACCGCCGTCACGGCGGTCAAACTGGGGGCCATCGACTATCTGGCCAAACCCGCAGATCCGGACGATATCGTTGCTGCCCTTGCCCGCAAGCCGGAAGACAAGGCCCAGCCGCCCGAAAACCCGATGTCGGCTGACCGGGTCCGCTGGGAGCATATCCAGCGGGTTTACGAGCTTTGCGACCGCAATGTTTCGGAAACCGCCCGCCGACTGAACATGCACCGCCGCACCCTGCAACGGATCCTGGCAAAGCGGGCGCCACGCTGAGAAAGCCGGGGCTTCCCGCCATTGCGGGCTTGCCCTTAGACCGCCACTTTGCCTAAGTATTCCCAAATGGTGATAACCTGCGCTCCCACGGAGATCGCTTATGCGGCTTGATGCTGCCAATGCCCTTGTTGCCCCTGCGCTGAAATGTGGCCTTCTTGCCGCCTGCAGCGTGGTTTTCATGATGGCCGCGTTGCCTGCCCAGGCGCAATCGGTTCCCGAAACCATGCGTATCAACGTGGAACCGCCGCAGCCCGGCATCCGGTCGATCACCGTGAACAAGAAGTACCGGCCGATCATCAGCCGTGACGAAACCGGCGTGGTCATCGACACGATGGGCAGCGACAACAAGCTGCCGCCCTGTGACGTCAAGCTTGAAGTCACACTGGAAAACAGCCGCGTCCTGCATCGCGACGCCAGCTTCTGCTCCGGTGGCACGTTGGTGGTTGACGTGTCGAACGACGGCAAGCCGGGCGCTGCGGCCCGCGTTGTCGGCACGAATTCCGGCACAGCGGCCGGCCCGGTTTCCAACACTGCGTCGGCAACGCAGCCGTCCCAGCAGGACAAGCCTGCGTCAGGACAGCAGACGGCCACCAACGCGGCCGGATCGCCGAACTCGTCCATCGAGCAAATCAACCCGCCTGCCGACCAGGGCGGACTGCAGCCGCTCGATCAGGTCGAGACCCCCATTTCCGCACCGGGCACGGAAACAGCCTCCTTGCCTGACGATGTCGACACCGGAACCGGAAACGATTTTCCCGGTGCCGCCAATTCCCAACCGGTACTTGTGACCGCGAACGAAGCGCGTGAATGGCTGGCCGAACCTGGAACGCAGCCCGGAACGCCTTCGCTGCTTCAGCATGCCGTTCCGCAAACGGACGACCGGGATTTCCGGGCAGACTGCAGCACGCAGTCCGGATTTGCGAAGATCACGTTCCAGCAGGCTCCAGCAGGCCTTCTGGAAGGCATGCCGCAGGCCGTGCGCATTTCCGCCGGTGAATTCGACCGCGTTTACAACGCCTTCGGGTCCTCCAGCGCCAATGAAAGCGGAACCTCGCTCCCGGAAGTCAATATCGAGATGAGCGACCCGCTGTGGGAAGCCATGATCAAGCAGTCTGCCCTTTCGATCGCGGTGGAAGGCTTGCCCACACATGACGTGTCGCTGAAAGGCAGCGCCAACCCGGTGCGCCTGTTCGTCGCGACCTGCGCCCAGCCCCAGCAGATCGTTTCCGACGATGCCTACGGCAGCGGCGCCGAGGAGGCGAACTCTGACCTTTCCTGCGGTGAACTCGGCCGTGTCCGGTCTGTTGAAGCCGTTCGGCCCGGCCAGATCGTGTTCCGCAACGCCAGCCGCCAGCCCATCGAGGTGAGCTGGGTGGATTACCGCGGCGGCGAGCGGCCCTATGCGCGCCTGGAACCCGGGCAGATCCTGGAACAGCAGACCTATGTCTCCCATGCCTGGACCGTGCGCGGCGCCAGTGGTGAATGCCGGGGTATTTACGTCACGAAGACGCCGTACCGGGAAGTCGTGATCAACGGACCGGCCAATTTCGGAGCCCCCGGAAACAGCGGATTTGACAACAACGGCTTTGATAACAACGGGTTCGGCAACAATGGCCTGGACAACGGCGGTACCTGGGGTGCGCCCAACGGCGGTGGCTTCGACGCTCAGCCTGGCGGCGACTTGCCGTCCGGTCCTGTCCCTCCCGGCTCCATCGAAGGCTCGAACCAGCCCACGTTCCAGCAACAGCAAACGGCCTCGGCCAACGTGGCCGACTACCTGTGCACCGCGGGTATCGATCTGAACGTCGTTTTCGCGCCGGACATGCAGTCCGCAACCGTTGCCGAAATGGGGTATGGCGCAGTCACCCTGCAGCGCCAGGGCAGTGCCAACACGTTTTATTACGAATCTCAGGGACATGTGCTGAAGGGACAGCTTCAGAATGCGACCTGGACTCGCCCCGGATTGAGGGATGTCTTCTGCGCTCGCAGATAAATATCAATCTATATAGTAATAAATGACGATATTTGTTCCTGCCGGACATCCTGACTGCTGGGCAGCTTCCGTATAATAAATTGTTTTTACGATATAAATCCCCGTCGTATTAAGCATTTGGTGAATGATTAAGAAGAAACCTTCCCGAACAGAGTTCGATAGGAATCACTTAACCATGTCCTTCGCCCGTTGGCCCATTACCTGGAAAATCAGCCTCCCGATCGCGACCATTCTGCTGTTCACAGCCGCGATCTGTGTGGTCAGTCTCAACAGCCTTTATTCGGCTATGTTCGCGGAGCGCCTCAAGAAAATTGAGGAGATCACCGAGAGCGCCGTTTCGATCGCCGCCCATTACCACGGCCTGGAAGAAAGCGGGAAGATGGGCCGCGAAGAGGCTCAGACCGCAGCCCGGGAGGCCATTGGTGCCATCCGCTTCGAAGGCAATAACTACGTCTTCGCCTATGACTACCAGGGCATGAACCTGGTCCATCCGAACGCAAAGCTTGTCGGCACCAACATGATGGGCTTCACCGACAAGACGGGTGTGAAGATCGTTGCCGAACTGATCAAGGATGCCAAGGCCGGCGGCGGATCGCTGCTTTATTACTGGCCGCGCGCGACCGGCGAAGACCCCATTGAAAAATATAGCTGGGGATCCGGTTTTGAACCGTGGGGCTGGATGCTCGGCACCGGGGTTTACGTTGACGATCTCGACGCGGCCTACTGGAGTGCGGCCACTTCGATTATCGCCCTGGCCCTGGCTGGAGCCCTGATTGCAATCGGTATCGCGATTGTCGCCGTCCGCAACACGGTTCGCCCGCTTCGTGCGCTGACAAACAACATGAGCCTGCTCGCCGAAGGCAACACCAGCATAACCGTCGAAGGTGCAGACCGCGGCGACGAAATCGGCCAGATGGCGGGCGCCATGGAAGTTTTCGTCAGGAACGAAACCGCACGTCGTGACATGGAAGAGCAGCAGAATTCCAGCCAGGAAGATGCTGCCCGCAAGGGAGCCGAAATCCAGCAGCTGAGCGGCGACTTCGACCGTCAGATCATGGAGATGCTCAACATCATCGACAGCTCCGTGCAGAACCTGCAGTCTGCCTCCGCCGACATGACGGGTGTCTCCGCGCAGACCATGGAACAGAGCGGCCGCGTTTCCAATGCGTCCTCCCAGGCGGCCCACAACGTGGAGACAGTTGCCGCGGCAGCGGAGGAACTGTCGGCATCGGTCAACGAAATCCGCCGTCAGGTGCAGTCTTCCAGCGAGATTGCAGCCCGCGCCGCCGGGGAAGCCCAGTCCACCAACCAGCGCATGCATGGCCTCTCCGAAAGCGCCAGCCGCATTGGTGAAGTCGTGACGCTGATCCAGGCAATTGCCGAGCAGACCAACCTTCTGGCCCTGAACGCGACCATCGAAGCGGCGCGCGCCGGCGAAGCCGGCAGGGGCTTCGCTGTCGTTGCGGCGGAAGTCAAGGACCTGGCCACCCAGACGTCCAAGGCGACCGAGGAAATCTCCAGCCAGATCACGGCGATCCAGGACGAGACCGGCCATGCGGCCAGCGCCATCTCCTCGGTTACGGAAATCATCAACAACATGAACGAAATCGCTTCGTCCATCGCGTCCTCCGTGGAGGAGCAGGGTGTTGCGACGCAGGAGATCGCCAGCAATGCGACTGAAGCGTCGCGCAGCACGGTGGAAGTGACAACAAACATCGAGACCGTTGCAGCGGCCGCCGAAAACACCCGCGATACCGCGGAAAAGGTCGACAGCTCCGCGCGGCAACTGAAGGAAAACGCCTCGATGCTGCGCAATCAGGTTGCCACCTTCCTGCAGGAAGTGCGCAAGCGTTCCGTCGCCTAAGCTGGCAAACAGCATTTAAAAGGCCCGCGGTCTTTCAAGACTGCGGGCCTTTCTCGCGTCTGCCTTAACGTGCCTGGTCAGGTTGGAGGCGCTGTCAAAAGGCCTTCTCCCAGAACCTTGAAAGCGTCGATCACCTTCTTCAGATCCGCTTGCGGGTCATTGCTCGCCGCAATCCAAAGGGCGGCATTGAAGGCAGCTCCGTTCAAAAGCCGCGCAGCAGCTTCCGCATCAACGGGTTTTACGAGACCTTCGGCGATCAACCGTTCAAGCGCACTTGTTGTGGTTTGCAGGCAGAGGTTCTGGCTTGGCCACTGGGACGGATCGCCAAGCACGGATGGTCCGTCGAGCAGCACGATGCGTTGCACTTCGGGTTTCAGGGCCATCTCGATATAGGCGATGCCTTCTGCCATGAGCGATTCCCATTCGCTCCCGCCAAGCCGACTGGCGGCTTCTTTGGCCTCGGCTGCGATTTCACCATCGAGCTGATTGACGACCGCCTGTAGCAGGCCTTTCTTGTCTCCGAAATTGTGGTAAAGCGCGCCGCGCGTCAGGCCGACCGAGGCGGTCAATTCATCCATGGACGCAGCTGCATAGCCTTGTTCGGCAAAGGCTTTTCGCCCTGCAGCAATCAGCTTTGCCCGCGTTTCTTCCATCATTTCGGCTCGTTTTCCAGGCGCCATCCCTACCTCGCAGATTCGCATACGCCGCGTATGCCAATTGACATACGTCATGTATGTGAGTTATTCACATACGCAGCGTATCTCAATAATCGCTCCCCGTTAAGCCCGGTTTCCCAGAGAAGCCGAACCCTCAAAGGACAGCACATGACCAAAAGCCAACCCGTTTTCCCGGAAGGCCGTCACGCCCTTTATGACACGCATAAATACTCGGCCGCCCTTCGCTCCGGCGACCTTCTTTTTGTATCCGGTCAAGTCGGCAGCCGTGCGGACGGCACGCCAGAACCGAACTACGAAAATCAGGTGCGCCTTGCCTTTGAAAACCTGCAAGCCGTGCTGAAAGCGGCAGGCTGCGGGCTGGATGATATCGTTGACGTCACGACCTTTCACACCGATCCGGAAAACCAGTTCGAGAGCTTGATGAAGGTGAAGGACGAGGTTTTCGACAAAGCCCCCTATCCGAACTGGACAGCTGTTGGCGTCAACTGGTTGGCCGGTTTCGATTTTGAAATCAAGGTCATCGCCCGTATCCCCGACACCGCCTGACACCTGTTCGGCTGGCTTGCCGCCTGGTTTTCTCGAACCTCAAGCCAGGACA
Source organism: Stappia sp. BW2 (assembly GCF_008107695.1). Taxonomy (GTDB): domain Bacteria; phylum Pseudomonadota; class Alphaproteobacteria; order Rhizobiales; family Stappiaceae; genus Roseibium. The sequence goes on from NZ_VIRG01000056.1 coordinate 126,000, forward strand.
GGACAGACAAATAGCTTTCTGCGGTTGCAAGCTGCGAAGTGGCCCACCACGTGCGGAAGGCGCAAGAAGACGGTCGCGGACTGTTTCCAGCGCACATCTACCAATGCCTGTACCATGGAGACCTGATCATGAGCGACGCGGCGAACTGGCACCTTTCCGAGGAAATCCGAACATCCGCCGGTGTCGTGAAGGCAGGCCGGGCTGGAGAAGGGCCATCTCTGGTACTCGCCCATGGCTGGCCCTGGTCGTCCTGGTCCTGGCATCAGCTCATTCCAGAACTCTCAAAAAAGTTCCGCGTTCACTGGTACGACATGCCGGGATACGGCCAGTCGGAAAAATCGCCAGAACAACGCACATCCCTCGACATCCAGGGCAAGGTCTTTGCCGAAATCCTTGATCACTGGCAACTCGAACGGCCCTCGGTTGTGGCCCATGACTTCGGTGGGGCAACGACGTTGCGGGCGCATCTGTTGCACGGCTGTGATTTCGAGAAATACGTCCTGATGAACGTCGTTGCGCTTAGCCCCTGGGGGTCGGAGTTCTTCGACCACGTCGGCCGCCATGTGGAAGCCTTTGTCGGGCTGCCACCGCATATCCACCGCGCAGTTGTCGAGGCCTATATCGGTGGGGCCCTGGTGAATGAAATCGGGACCGAAGCTCGCGCGGCACTGGCAGCCCCCTGGCTGACGGAAGAAGGCCGCGGCAGCTTCTATCGCCAGTTTGCGCAGGCGGACGAAGCCTATACGAACGAGATCGAACCGCTTTACGGAGATATCCGCTGCCCGGTCAAGATCCTGTGGGGAGAGGACGACCCGTGGATCCCGATAGACCGTGGCCAGGCTCTGCATGCCGCCATTGCGCAATCGACCTTCGAACCACTGTCAAACGCGGGCCACCTGCCGCAACTCGAGGTTCCAGAACAGGTTCTGGGCAAATTGGCAGCCTTCCTCTGATGCAGGTGGGTCGGTCGCCTTGCCCGCTGCTCTTGGTCACCACGCGGCGGTCAGATCTTGCGCAGGGCGACCTTGGCAATCTTGTGGCTGGAATCCTTGGTGAGGATCAGGTCGGCGCGAGGCCGTGTCGGCAGGATGTTTTCGCGCAGGTTGACCAGGTTGATGTCATTCCAGATCCGGTTGGCGGTCGTGATCGCCTCCTGATCGGTGATCCTTGAGTACTTATGGAAATAGGATCCCGGATCTCGGAAGGCCGTCTCCCGCAGGTGCATGAAGCGGTCGACATACCAGTTCAGCAGCAGGGTTTCGTCGGCATCGATATAGACGGAGAAGTCGAAGAAATCCGAGACAAACGGCACCGCGCGCCCGTCCTTGGGCAACTCGCGTGTCTGCAGGACGTTGAGGCCCTCGACAATGAGAATATCAGGCCGGTCAACCGTAACCGTGTGGCTGGGCATGACGTCGTAATAGAAGTGCGAATAGACCGGCGCGCGGACAAACCGCTTGCCGGCCTTGATGTCGGACAGGAATTTCAGCAACCGAGGCCTGTCGAAGCTTTCCGGAAACCCCTTCTTGGACATGAGCCCTTCGGCTTCCAGCACCGCATTGGGATAAAGAAAGCCGTCTGTGGTGATCAGATCAACCTTGGGGCTGGCTGGCCAGCGGGTCAGAAGCTCGCGCAGAACACGCGAGGTGGTGGACTTGCCGACAGACACGGACCCGGCCACGCCGATAATGAAGGGGGTCTTGCCATCGCGGGTGCCGAGAAAGTTCTGCGTTGCCTCGAAAATGCTGATCGTCGCTTCGGCGTAAAACGCGAGCAGGCGGGACAGCGGCAGATAGATCGTCTCGACCTGCTCGATGGAGACCGGCGCGTTAAGGCCCTGCAACTGTGCCACTTCACGCGCATCCAGCGTCATGGGCGTGTCCGCACGCAGTCTTGCCCACTCGCGCTCGGTGAACACCTGGTACGGGGACAGATCCATGTCCAGGGCCGTGGCGACTTTCTGATCCATAACTTCGCAGTTCCTGCTGCGCGGCTGACGCCGGATCCGGGACAGGGCGAGTAACCCTGGTTATTCCTGAGGCCGGGACGCTTTTTCTTCCAGTCCGGTTTGACCCGTACGGCTCGCAAGCTCCTTCATAACATCCCCTAAGGGAACATTGGAGACGTTGAGAACCACCAACAGGTGATAAAGCACATCGGCGGCCTCGGCCGTCAACTCCTGCCGGTCCTTCTGAACGGCGGCAATCGCCGCCTCAACCGCTTCCTCCCCCAGCTTCTGGGCGCATTTGGCAACGCCCTTGTTGACGAGCTTGCGCGTGTAGGACTTTTCGTCCGCGCTATTCGCACGTGCAGCAATAATGGCGTCCAGATCTTCCAAAGTGAAGTCGGTCATTCGGCTAGTTCCCTTGAGGCCGTTTCAGGCGTCGAGGCGCATCGGTACGCCAGCGTCGTTCATGAAGTGCTTGGCTTCCTGAATGGTGTGTTCGCCAAAGTGGAAGATCGAGGCAGCGAGGACGGCAGTTGCGTGACCATCGCGGATGCCTTCAACCATGTGATCCAGATTGCCGACACCACCCGAAGCAATCACGGGCACCGGCACTGCATCGGCAATCGCCCGGGTGAGGGCGATGTTGTAGCCGGATTTTGTACCATCCCGGTCCATCGAGGTGACCAGTAGCTCACCAGCTCCTAAATCAACCACCTTTCTGGCGAATTCGACCGCATCGATGCCAGTGGCGTTGCGGCCGCCATGGGTGAAGATCTCGAATTTTTCCGGTTCGCCCGGCGCGTTGACCTGCTTGGCGTCGATGGAGACGACGATGCACTGCGCTCCGAATTTCTCTGCCGCTTCGCGCACGAAATCCGGATTGGTGACAGCTGCCGTGTTGATCGACACCTTGTCGGCCCCGGCGATCAGCAGCTTGCGGATGTCTTCCACCGTGCGCACGCCGCCACCGACGGTCACTGGCATGAAACAGGCCTCCGCCGTGCGCCGGACAACGTCGTAGATCGTGTCCCGGCCCTCGTGACTGGCCGTGATGTCCAGAAAGCACAGTTCGTCCGCACCGGCCGCGTCATAGGCCTTGGCAGCTTCCACCGGGTCACCGGCATCGACCAGATCAACGAAGTTGACGCCCTTGACGACACGGCCGTCCTTGACGTCGAGACAGGGAATGACACGGGCTTTCAAGGTCATGATGCTTTGCTCCGCGCGGCCTGGATCAGATCCATGGCTTCTTTCGGATCGAGACGGCCATCATAAAGCGCCCGTCCGGAGATCGCGCCTTCCAGGATAGCGCAGTCGGGCTCCAGCAGGCGGTGGATGTCGTCAATCGACGCAAGGCCGCCGGAAGCGATGACCGGAATGGAGACCGCCCGGGCAAGTTCCAGGGTCGAGGGAATGTTGAGGCCCTTCAGGACGCCGTCCCGGTCGATATCGGTGTAGATGATCGCCGCAACGCCTGCGTCCTCGAACTGTCTGGCCAGGTCGACGGCAGTCAGTTCGGACGTTTCCGCCCAGCCCTCGACAGCGACATAGCCGCCCTTGGCGTCGATACCGACGGCAATCTTGCCCGGGAACTTGCGGCAGGCTTCTTTCACCAGCTCGGGATCGCGCACCGCAATCGTGCCCAGAATGACGCGGCTGATGCCCTTGTCCAGCCAGGTTTCGATATGATCCAGCGTCCTGATCCCGCCACCCAGCTGCACCGGGTTCTTCGTTGCCCCCAGAATGGCATCGACAGCCGCGCCGTTGACGCTCTCGCCGGCGAAAGCGCCGTTGAGGTCGACCACATGGAGCCATTCGAAGCCCTGGTCCTCGAACGCCCGGGCTTGCGCACCCGGGTTATCGTTGAACACGGTTGCCTGGTCCATGTCGCCCAATTTCAGGCGAACGCACTGGCCATCCTTCAGATCGATGGCGGGAAAGAGGATCATGTCGCTTTAATTTCCTTCAACGATGACGATTTCGCCATCGGCTACTTTCTGGCGGATTTTCACCGCTTCCTGATATTCGGGCGAATTATAGCAATCCACCGCGTGCTGGAAGCTCGGAAATTCGATGATGACGTTGCGGGCCCGGCCGGGCCCTTCAATGGCGTTGGTCTTGCCGCCGCGGGCCAGGAAGTTGGCGCCGAACCGCTCGAAAGCGGGCTTTGCCGTTTCCACATATGCCGGATATCCGTCGGCGTCGTGCACGTCGACACGGGCGATCCAGTAACCTTTGCTCATTTTGGCCTCCCAGGCGCTTCTGGTTTCAAGGGGTCCAGTCCAGGAAATTGGCAATCAGCTCAAGACCGAGCCGCTGGCTTTTTTCCGGGTGGAACTGGGTACCGATCATGTTGTCCTTCGCCACCATGGCGGTGAAGGTGCCGGCATAGTCGAACGTCGCCAGACGGTCTTCCGTCCGGGCGCAGGCAAAGTGGAAAGAGTGCACGAAATAGGCATGCAGGCCATCCGGCCCGGTTTCCAGGCCCTTGAACACCGGGTGGCTTTCCGGGCGAAGATTGATGGTGTTCCAGCCCATGTGCGGGATCTTCAGCGTCTTGTCGGCCGGTTCCATGGCGGTGACGTCGCCATCGACCCAGCCAAGGCCTTCAATGGTTTCGAATTCCAATCCGCGGCTCGCCATAAGTTGCATGCCAACGCAGATTCCGAAGAACGGCTTGCCGTCCTTGCGCACGGCCTGCTCCAGCGCTTCGGGCATGCCTTCGACGGCCCACAGGCCGCGCTTGCAGTCGGCAAAGGCGCCGACGCCCGGCAGCACCACACGGTCAGCCTTCAGAACCCTTTCCGGGTCGGACGTGACGATCACATCAGGCGTGTGGGCGTGGGCGCGGGCCGCGCGCTCGAACGCCTTTTCGGCCGAGCGCAGATTGCCCGAGCCATAATCGATAATCGCAATTGTCATTGACGGGTCTCCGGACCGAGGGTCAGGCCCACCACCTGCTCGCTGCCGACCCTTGGGATGATCGGGTGGGAGGCGGGGCGCTGTTGCCGGTCGATTTGGGGTCTGGGCGGCAAAACCTTGTCCGCCGCCTTATGGAGAAAACGAAGTTCGGCTTCGGACTTGTTGAGCGCGTCGACGATGCCGACAACACGCCAGCCCTTGCGCGCCAGCGACCAGCGGCGCAGCGCCTGGGCTTCCAGACCGAACAGGATAGAGGTGAAAAGAGCGACAACCGTCGTGGCTTCCTGACTGACGGACAACGCCAGGATTTCGATTGCCAGCGTCGCGGCAAGATAGCCGAGCAGCACCAGCCACATCCGGTTGACCAGCAGCCAGATGACGGCAAACAGGAACGCAAGCGTCGAAAAGCCGTCCGGAATGAAGGCAAGCCGGTCGGTCTGGCGTGGATCGCCAGCCAAATCCTCAAACTCTGGCGGAGCCATCACAACATATGTGCTCATGCGCCGTTTCCTGCCCTAGCCGCCGAGCTGGCCCTTGGTGGTCGGAATGCGGTCTGCCTGCCGCGGGTCAATCTCCATCGCCTTGCGCAACGAACGCGCAACCGCTTTGAAGCAGGTTTCGGCAATGTGATGGCAATTGGAGCCATAAAGATTGGCGATATGAAGAGTGATCCCGGAATTCATCGCGAAGGCCCGGAAAAACTCCTCGAACAGCTCCGTGTCGAAATCACCGATCTTGTCCCGGTCGAAGGTGACGTCCCAAACAAGGAACGGACGGCCGGAGACATCCAGCGCGCAGCGGGTCAGCGCCTCGTCCATGGCAAGGTGGGTGTCGGCATAGCGGGTGATGCCCGCCATGTCGCCCAGAGCCTTGGAAATCGCCTGGCCCAGCGCGATGCCGGTGTCCTCGACCGTATGGTGAAAGTCGATATGGGTGTCGCCATCGGCGCGCGCCTTGATATCGATCAGCGAATGTCGCGACAGTTGCTCCAGCATATGGTCGAAGAACCCGATACCGGTCTTGACGTCGTAAGTGCCCGTACCGTCCAGGTTGATCTCGACCGAGATGCGGGTTTCCTTGGTGTCGCGCGATACACTCGCAGTGCGCATGTGCTGATGCCCCGTGCAGTGGGAAAGAAGAACCGCGGTGTTGTAGCAGCCTGAACCGCCTAAGAAAATAGCGGTTTCATAGTGAAAGGGTTCTGCGGCCGGTCTATCGTGCGGACAAGCAAATCGGCGTCAGCCTATCTGCAGGTTCCTGAAATTCACTTTGGGGGAAATCCATTATGTACAATAAAGCCATTTCAGAAGGCGGGATTGCCGTCGTGACCGGCGCAGCCAGCGGTGTCGGGCTTGCCGCGGCCACGCGCTTCGCCCAGGCGGGATTGGGCGTGATCCTTGCCGATCTTCCCGGTGCTGAGCTGGAAGAGGCAACCGAAAAGGTTCGCGCCGCCAGTACGGTCGGTGTTGATATTCTCGCGGTTCCGACTGACGTCGGCGACATGGAGCAGGTCCAGGCCCTGGCCGACAAGGCTTTTGAAACGGGACCCGTCTCGGTTTTGATGAACAACGCCGGCATCAGCCTGCCGACATCCGCCTGGCAGGACTTCGACAACTGGGTCCGGCTGATGGACATCAACTTCTACGGCGTCCTGCGCGGTGTCCATGCCTTCACACCGCGCCTGATCGAGGCTGCCCGACCGGCGGTCATCGTCAATACCGGCTCGAAACAGGGCATCACGACACCGCCGGGCAACCCCGGCTACAACACCACCAAGGCGGCGGTAAAGGTGCTCAGCGAACAACTGGCCCACGAGCTGCGCCAGACCAATGCGCCCATTTCCGTGCATCTTTTCGTACCGGGCTTCACCTATACCGGCATGACCGCTGGTTATTTTCCGGAAAAACCGGCTGCGGCCTGGACCAGCGAACAGACCGTCGATTATTTCATCGAGCGGATGTCGGCTGGCGATTTCTACATTCTGTGCCCGGACAATGATGTCGACACCACCAGGGACAAGCGCCGGGCAGAATGGGCCATCGGCGATATCATCGAGAACCGGCCGGCGCTGTCGCGCTGGCATGACGACTACAAGGACGCCTTCGCGGAATTCGAGCGCACAGGCAAGGTGTAGTTCTGGCGCTGGGCGATCCATGGTGCTATGCACTGACACCTGCCCCAAAATCGAGGATCTGCCCATGCCGACCAGCCCGTTCGCCCCGAAAACCGCTCTGGACCGTCTGATGCTGCCCGTGGACGTGCCAACGGTTGCCGATGCCGAAAAACTGGTGAAGCAGACCGAAGGCAAGGTCGGTGTCTACAAGATCGGCATGGAGCTGCAATTCGCCGGCGGGCTGGAATTCGCCCGGGACCTGGCGCGCGACGGCAAGAAGATCTTTCTCGACGTCAAACTGCACGACATCGACAACACAATCGAGAAAGCCGTGCGCAACGTCGCCAAGATGGGCATGACGTTCATGACCCTGCATGGGTATCCGAAAACCATGCGCGCCGCCGTGAAGGGCCTGCGGGAAGAGGGCAATCCCGACCTGTGCCTGCTCGGTGTGACGGTTCTGACCTCCATGGACGAGCAGGATCTGATGGACGCAGGATATCGCGGCCCGATTGCCGATTTGGTGGAAACGCGCGCGCGCGACGCCCGTGACGCGGGCATGGGCGGCATTGTCTGCGCCGCCACCGAAGCCTTGAAGCTGCGCACTATTCTTGGAGACGAGCTTGTAATCGTCACCCCCGGCATCCGTCCTTCCGGCAGCGACGCCGGTGACCAGCGCCGGGTCATGACCCCCGCCGATGCCATTCATGCCGGCAGCGACTACCTGGTGGTCGGCCGCCCGATCAGCCGCGCCGAAGATCCGGGAGCTGCGGCCGATGCAGTGGTTGCCGAGATAGAAGCGGGGTTGACCCTGCCGCCGCTAATCGATGACACCAGTCACCGGAAAACCGCATCCTTCGGCAATTTTTCGATATGACGCGGTAAATCCGCTCAGGGACGCGGTGTAGACCGTCCCTTTTGGCCCGACGACATCGATCTGGCCGTTCCGCTGCATGGCTTGAAGCACACGCTGATTGTCCTCGAGCGGGAAATTGGTATGGGCGAAGGCGAAACCGTCTTCGTCGTATCCCGCGTCGACCGTTGCCTGCGCGCTGTCGCCGTCATCAAAGACGAAGTTGACCTTCTGATCGTTCTGAAGAACCGTGGCATGCCCCCGGATGGCGCGCTCGGTCAGCTGAACCCCCGGAAACATATCCGGCGGCAATGCATCGCCGTTGGAAATGGAAAACCCGACCGTGGGCAGGCCGTCGCCACCGGTCCACATGGAGCAGGTGATCCGAAGATCCTCACCGGTATCGACCACCTCGATCTGGGCGTTCCAGTCCTTGTAGGAAAAATACTGCTGCTCGGCCTGAACTGCGGAAGCGGCAAACAGGCCGAGACCAAGACCGGTCAAAATTCTGAATATCATGAGAAAGCCCTCGAAAAGGTAAGTTGGCGCTCACTCAACACGGAAAACCTTAAAATACGTCCCCGATGAATCCGTGATTATTGAGCCTCTTTCCTGGAGGGCCCTGACCCTTCGCATTCGGCTATGAGCGACATCCTCATCAGCTGCGCTTGCCAGATCACCTCCCGAAGTCACCCCGGACAGAGGTAGGAGTGGGTGGCAATCGCATCGCCAGGCAAAAAAACCACCGCCGAAGCGGTGGTCCAGTTTTCTTGAATCACGTGAGTTCGTCTCACGCTGCTTGATGGTCTCCATTGGCAGCAGACCGAAGGACCATGCCGTAAAGATCGCGCGGGTCGTCCGGATCCGCCAGCAGGTCGAGCTTCTCGAAGTAGCCTGTTTTCGGCAACAGATCGTGGACATAGCGCAGGGCGGCAAAGTCCTCGACGGCAAAGCCGACGCTGTCGAAGAGCGTTATCTGGTCCTGCGATGTGCGACCTTCCGCCTTGCCGGCATAGACCTGCCAGAGTTCGGTGACCGGATGATCGCGGTCCAGCTGCTGGAATTCGCCTTCGATGTGGGTCTGATCCGGGAATTCGACAAAAATATCCGACCGCAGAAGAATGTCTCGGTGCAGTTCGGTCTTGCCCGGGCAGTCGCCGCCGACCGCGTTGATATGTACGCCGGTGCCGATCATGTTGTCGGTCAGGATCGTCGCAGATTTCTTGTCCGCCGTGACCGTGGTGATGATCTGCGCGCCCTCGATCGCATCCTCCGGCGTCTTGCAAATGGTCACGTTGAGACCCGAACTGGCAAGGTTGCGGGCAAGCCGCAAGCTGGCTGCACTATCAATGTCGTAGGCGCGGATCTCGGTGAGGCCGAGCATTTCCTTGAAGGCAAGGCACTGGAAATCCGACTGTGCGCCATTACCGATGATCGCCATTGTGGTGGAGCCTTTGGGCGCCAGGTATTTGGCGGCAAGTGCCGAATTGGCTGCCGTGCGCAGCGCGGTCAGAATGGTCATCTCAGTGAACAGCATTGGATATCCGGTCATCAGGTTCGACAGAACACCGAAACCCGTGACGGTCTGCAGACCATCCCGGGTGTTGCCCGGGTGGCCGTTGACATATTTGAAGCCGAAGGTCTTGCCGTCGCTGGTCGGCATCAGCTCGATCACGCCCTGGGGTGCATGCGCCGGTATGCGCGGCTTCTTGTCGAAGCTTTCCCAGCGCAGGAAATCCTGCTCGATATAGCGGGCAATGCCGCGCAGGAAGGTTTCAACGCCAATGGCGCGAACATTGCGCATCATGTTGTCGACGCTGACGAACGGCACATAGGCCAGGTCGGACGGCAGGAGATCGATTGGGCTGTTTGACATTGTTTGGTCCTCTAGAAGCTTCTTGTCGGCCGGTCGAAGACCCGGCGGCCGAACAGGCTGCCGGTCAGCTCGACCATCAGACGCGCGGTTTTTCCACGTTCGTCCAGGAAGGGATTGAGCTCGACCAGGTCGAGCGAGGTGACCAGGCCGCTGTCATGCAGCATCTCCATCACCAGATGGGCCTCGCGGAAGGTCGCGCCGCCCGGAACCGTGGTCCCGACGGCCGGGGCAATCGACGGGTCCAGGAAATCGACGTCCAGACTGACATGCAGCAGGCCGTTTTCCGCTCTCACGCGGTCCAAAAAGGGTTTCAACAGGGTGCCGATGCCTTCCTCGTCAATCCGGCGCATGTCGCTGACACCGACACCGTGGCTGACAAGAAGGCTTCGCTCCGCATCGTCAATGGAGCGGACACCCAGAATTTCGACGTTTTGCGGTTTCAACGCGTGTTCAAGCGGCGCGCCGAGCAGATCGTCAAACCCGGGAAGGCCGCACAGAAACGCAAGCGGGGTGCCGTGCAGATTGCCGCTGGCGGTGCTTTCCAGCGTGTGGAAATCCGAATGGGCATCGAGCCAGAGCACAAAAAGGGGCCGGCCGAGCGCGGCAGCCGCCTTCGCCTGGCCCGAGACCGTGCCGGCCGCCATGGCATGATCGCCGCCGAGATAAATCGGCACGACCGAGCCTTCGCCAAGATCCGCCGCCTTTTGGTGCAGGGCACGGGTCCAGCCGACATAGGCAAGGTAGTTGCGCAAAACAGTGTTGGGAGGCGTGAGAGCGCCGACATCCGCCGGCGCCAGGTTGCCGTGATCAGACACCGAATGGCCAAGCTCGCGCAATGTATCCTGCAAGCCTGCGGTTCGGTAGGCATCCGGCCCCATGAGACAGCCCCGCTGACCGGCCCCTTCGTCCACCGGCGCTCCGACCAGGACTATCTGTTTTTCAACGGTGTTCACGTTCCGCTTGCCCCAAATTTCGACTGTCAGAAGTGTGTTGAAACGCCGCGGCGGAGTAAATCCGGACACTTGATCAAAAGAGCAGCCAAATTTATCATTTTGGAAATCTCAATTTATCGGAATGGAATGATGGACGATCTGGATCTTCGGTTGATCACACTTCTGCGCCACGATGGGCGAAGATCAGTGTCCGAATTGGCAGGTGATTTGAAAGTCGCGCGGGCGACCGTGCGCTCGCGTATGGAAAAGCTGGTCGAAACTGGAGAAATTCTCGGTTTTACCGCAGTCCTGCGCGACGACTGGCGCGACCTGCCCATCCGCGCGGTGACGCTGGTGGTGGTGGACGGCCATAACACCGAACCGGTGATCCGCTCGCTCAGTGCCATGACCGAGGTTCGTGCGATCCATTCGACAAACGGCAAGTGGGACCTGGTGCTGGACGTGGCCACCCGTGATCTTGTGGCCTTTGACGATGCGCTCAACCGCATTCGCCTGATCGAAGGCATTACCGGCACCGAGACAAGCCTGCTTCTGACAACCCGCAAGGGTCCGGCGGTCTCCGCCAGCGAGTTCAAGGACGTTTTGGGCTAGACGGCAGGTCCCGGCATCTGAACGTTTCCGCAGCCGAGCCGGTTTGGGCCGCGCCGTCTCCGGATGACGAGAGATGTTGCCGCAGATCGCAAATCGGGTCGATCCGGTGCCGGTCACCGACTAAGATCGGATCAGACTTCAAGATCAGACCGAAGAAACCGCCATGACCAAAGCGCTCGACCTGACCAGCCTGACATCCGAACCGACGCCGATCTCCATCGGCGAAGAAGCTGCCCGGAACTATGACGTCGTTCGCCGCACCTTGAAGCGGATCACCGAAGACTGGCGCGAGCAGCCGACGCTCGAACAGCTGGCGAAAGAGGCCGGCCTTCAGCCGATCCAGCTTCAACGGGTGTTTTCGCGCTGGGCCGGGCTGACGCCGAAGCAGTTCCTGCAGGCCATCACGCTGGATCATGCCAAGGCGCTGCTGCGCGACTCCGCCAGTGTTCTGGACGCCACTTACGAGGTCGGCCTGTCAGGCTCCGGCCGGCTGCATGATCTGTTTGTCACGCACGAAGCCATGACGCCCGGCGACTACCGCAATCGCGGGGCGGGCCTTTCCATCGTATATGGCTTTCATCCCTCGCCCTTCGGCCAGGTTCTGGTGATGGCCACCAGCAAGGGGTTGGCCGGTCTTGGCTTTGCCGATCCGGGTGAGGAAAGCTCCGCTCTGGAAGACATGTGCAAGCGCTGGCCCGCCGCCGCCTTCGTCCGGGACCAGGACGCCACAGCCGACTATGCAAGACGCGTCTTCGACCCGAAAAAGTGGCAAGAGGACCAGCCGCTCAACATTGTTATGATTGGTACCGATTTTGAAATAAGGGTCTGGCAAACCCTGTTGAAGATCCCGATGGGCAAGGCAACCACCTATTCCGATGTCGCCGCCTGCCTCGGCAATCCGAAAGCCTCCCGCGCCGTTGGCACCGCCGTCGGCCGCAATCCACTCTCTTTCGTGGTGCCCTGCCACCGGGTGCTCGCCAAGGGCGGCAAACTCGGCGGCTACCACTGGGGCCTCACCCGCAAACGCGCCATCCTTGGCTGGGAAAGCGGCTTGTCGGGACCGGTTCTGGAGTGTGTTTGAGGCGGGGAACCAGTGGGCAGATGGTGTCCGGTTTGAACAGGGTAGGACCCCCACCCCTAACCCCTCCCCACAAGGGGAGGGGGATACCGCCGAGAACACAAAAGCATCGAACAGACCCGGCCGTGAATGATCGAATTTCCGGTAGATGAGGCCTGATTCCCTTCCCCCTTGAGGGGAAGGGTTAGGGATGGGGGTAAACGGCGCAGCCGTAACATCGGCCTACTCAGTCCAGACCCAGCCATCTCCGAATGTCGAGCACCACACCTTCCAGGTTCTCGTGAACCTCCAAGGAGGAATACCGAAGGATCTGAAACCCTTCCGAGCGCAGCCATGCAGTGCGTCGTTCATCATGCTGCTGCTGGTCAGGCAAGGCGTGAATATCGCCGTCGATCTCGATGACGAGCTTGCGGGAGAAAACGACAAAGTCGGCTACATATGGCCCGATAGGGGCCTGGCGCCGGATGTGGATGTCGTCAGCCTTCAGCTCTCGCAAAGCACGCCATAAAGCTTTTTCGCCTTGGGTTTGGTTCAGGCGAAGCTTCCTGGCAAGCTCTCTTGTGCTTGCATCGATGTGTGTCGGTGCCAAATCTGCCTTGTCCTAAAACACCGGCCCCTTCGGCATCGGATAATTGCCGGTGATGTCCCAGCCGAAGGCGGCGATGCGTTCGGCGGCCATGGGGGTGATGTCACCAGTGATCAGGAAATCGACGCCTGTTGGCGGGAAGGGCAAGGTGCCGAGGCCCTCGTGCATGGCTGAAAAGGATCGCGCCACGGTCTGGGTCCAGGCGACCTGATCGAAAGGCATGACGATGGCAGCAATGCCGTCGCGGCGTATAGCGACGGGGATGTCGGATACCAGCTTGATGTCTCCGAGAGGTGAAACCGTTCTGTTGTAGGTTTCCATCAGGACCACGCGGCGCAGCTGGAAGTAGGCCAGATCGCGGCTGTCGGCCTCGGCGGCTTTTTCCGCAAGCAGGTAAGTGTCCTTCACGCCGGGCATTGCCTGAAGCTGATAGGCAATCGCCGCCTTTTCCGAAGCCGTATAGAAGGGGTTGTTCATCAGCTTGGCGTTGGTCGCTTCGGGCAGGCCGACGGCGCGCAGGACGGTGGAGGTGCGTTCCTGCAGCTCGGACGGGGAGCTGTCGACAATGAGATTGCGGAAATTGTCTGCCTGACGCGCGGCGTTGACGATGATCCCGCCCGGCAGGAGGCTGGTGATTGCGCTCACCGTCCAGTTGCCAGCGGTGGTCACGCTGGCGGTTTCATCGAGTTTTTCCGAAAGCGGCCGATAGAAGGTATAGGGATCGACACCCACGTCGACCGCAAGTTGCCTGCGGGCCTTGGCCTGACCGGTGATCGACTTGGCGAGCTCCGCCGGGGAGCCGCCCTTCCCGCTGACAGCGGCCTCGACCCCCTTGGTCAGACGGCCGAACATGCGCCCGACACCGGAAACGGTGTTCTTTGCGGTTCCCACCGGATCCGTCACGGTGCTTTCGACGAATTCAACCGGCTTCATGGCCGCCTGCTTGAGGCCATCGACGAAGCCCGCGTCGTTTTTCAGGCTGTCGAGGGCAATGAGGACCCGGATTTCATGAAGACGCAGCTTGAGCATGCCGTCGCCTTCGATCTGTTCGACCCCGAGATCGGTCTGAACCTGGTAGATCCGAAGGAACCCGTCGCCGCGCACCGGTGCGAGCACCGCGTAGCCGGGGCCAAGCTCCTTGCCCTTCAAAATGGTGGCCGGATCCTGCTCCGGCGGCGTTTCATATTGTTCGGTGAGCGCGCTTGCGGGCACGCTGAGCAACAGAGCGCCCAGAAAGGCGCCTGCAAGCTGCGGACGACGGGTTACAAAACCGAACATTCATGGCCTCCTCGGGCAGAGGCCGGTGACGCCTCAGACCGGCGCCAGACCGCTGCGCGCCAGAACTTCACCAGCCAGATAAAGCGACCCGCAAATCAGAATGCGGGGCGGCTCGCCATCTTTTGCCGCACAAGCTGCCACATCTGCCAGCGCTGCGTCCAGTGATTGAAACGGCGTAGCCTCAAGTCCCGCACAGCGGGCAAGATCGGCGAGGTCTTCCGGTGTCCTGGCGGTGGTCGTCGTGGTGATCGGAACCGTGCCGACATGGCGCACCAGACCGTAGAACGGGCGGAAGAAGCCGACCGGGTCCTTGGTCGTCAGCATGCCGGACACGAGATAGAGCGGGCGGGGTGCACGCTCTTCCTGTTCGCCCATGAACTGGGCAATGGAAACGCCCGCACCGGGATTATGGCCGCCATCGACCCACACCTCGGCCCCTTCCGGACAAAGGTCGTGTATCGGCCCGCTGGTGACGGGCTGCAACCTGCCGGGCCAGTTGACCGTCTTCAGGCCGCGGGCAATGGTATCGCCATCCGGCAACATTCCGGCTGCCTTCAGGGCTGCGATGGCAATGGCCGCATTGGCAAACTGATGACGGCCGCCGAGCACAGGCACGGGCAGGTCTATCAGTTCATCCTCATCCTGGAACGCCATGCGGCCCTGGTCTTCCTGCGCGGCAAAATGCTGCCCGAACACTTCGAGCGGTGCCTTGTTGCGCGCCGCCTTCCGCGTAATGGTGGCCATGGCGCCATCTTCCTGAGCGGCGCAAATGACCGGCACGCCCGGCTTGATGATGCCGGCCTTTTCGGCAGCGATCACGGAAAGATCGTCACCCAGAAACTTCTCATGATCCATGGAAACCGGGGTAATCACCGTGGCAAGCGGCCGATCGATAACATTGGTCGCGTCGAGACGCCCGCCAAGGCCGACCTCCAGCAACAGCACATCGGCCGGATGTTCCGCAAACAGCAGGAACGCAGCCGCCGTGGTGATCTCGAAGAACGTGATTTCCTCACCGCCATTGGCTTCCTCGCAGCGGTGCAGCGCCTCGTAGAGGACCGGATCGGACACGAAGTTGCCATCCGTGCCGAGGCGTATGCGCTCGTTGAAGGCGACCAGATGAGGCGAGGTGTAAACATGGCAACGTTTGCCGGAAGCTTCCAGAATGGCCCGCATGGTAGCGGTCACGGAGCCCTTGCCGTTGGTGCCGGCGATATGAATCACCGGCGGCAGCCGCCGTTCGGGGTGGCCCAGCGCTTCAAGCAGCCGGTACATGCGTCCAAGAGAGAGATCAATCTCCTTCGGATGCAGCGCCAGCAAACGGTCCAGAATTTTCGTGATTTGATCCAAGGCGCCCTCCGCAGGGTCCCTTTTTCCCGGTTGCGTTCGACTAACGCCTTACGGGAAGGCCGTCCGCGAGACAAGCGGGCAGCCTGGAAATGTCGGTGTCAGGCCGCTTTCGCGACGTATTCGTGACGAAGCCGCCTAGCTGGCAGCTTCTGCTTCCTTGGCAGGCTCTGCAGCCTTTTCAGCCGGTTCCGCTTCGACTTCCGGGGCCGGCTCCTTGGGCGCCTCAAGCTTTGGCAGCTCGACTTCACGCTTCATCAGAATGCCGCAGATGCGGGTCAGCGTTTCCTTCATCTTCTGGCGCGGCACCACCATGTCGATCATGCCGTGGTCGAGAAGGTATTCGGCGGTCTGGAAATCTTCCGGCAGCTTTTCACGCACGGTCTGTTCGATCACCCGCCGGCCGGCAAAGCCAATCTGCGCGCCGGGTTCGGCGATGTGCACATCGCCCAGCATGGCGTAGGACGCCGAAACACCGCCCGTGGTCGGGTTGGTCAGGACAACGATGTAGGGCAGGCCCGCTTCGCGCAGCATCTGCACGCCAACCGTGGTGCGCGGCATCTGCATCAGCGACAGAATACCTTCCTGCATGCGCGCGCCGCCGGAAGCGGCAAACATGACGAAGGGCGTCTTGTCTTCGACGGCTTTCAGCATACCGGCAAGGATTGCTTCGCCCGCGGCCATGCCAAGCGAGCCGGCGATAAAATCGAAATTCTGCACGGCGACAGTCAGCGGCATGCCGTTGACGTGGCCCTGGGCCACGATCACTGCTTCATCTTCGCCGGACTTGGTGCGGGCTTCCTTCAGCCGGTCGCTGTAGCGCTTGCTGTCGCGGAACTTGTGCGGGTCGGCCTGCACTTCAGGGGTTTTCACCCCGGTGTACTTGCCGTCATCGAACAGAGCTTCAACGCGTTTGCGCGCTGGAATGCGCATATGGTGACCGGAATTCGGGATTACCCAGAGATTGGCTTCCAGATCCCGGTGAAAAACCATCTCACCGGTTTCCGGACACTTGATCCAAAGGTTTTCCGGAACTTCGCGCTTCTTCCAAAGATCACGGATCTTGGGGCGTACGATAGAATTGATCCAGTTCACGTCAAACGCGTCCCGCTACTCGAGTTACCATTGAACGGAGATATGGGGTCCGTCCGAAATCCTTCAATTAAAACCAGCCAAAGAGCTGGTCTGTCAGGCTGTTCTTGACCGGGCGCATCCGGAAGCAAGGTCGGACACCAGGTCCACCACGGCCTGAACGGTCTTGTCTGTCGCCTTGCCAGCCTCGTCGAGGCTGTCGCGAATGGCGCTGACCAGAACCGAGCCTACCACGACGCCGTCGGCATCCTTGCCGATTTCCGCTGCCTGGTCTGCCGTCTTGACGCCGAAACCGACGGCAACGGGCAGATCCGTGTGACCCTTGATCTGCTTCACCGCTGTCGACACCCGGCCGGTATCGGCGATGTTCGCACCGGTGATGCCGGTCACGGACACGTAATAAACGAAACCGGAGGTATTGGCCAGAACGGCGGGCAGGCGTTTGTCGTCGGTGGTCGGTGTTGCCAGACGGATGAAATTGAGACCGGCTTCCAGGGCCGGAATGCAGAGTTCGTCATCTGCTTCAGCCGGAATGTCGACAATGATGAAACCGTCTACACCCGCGTCCTTGGCAACCTGAACGAAGACTTTCGGGTCCCGCACGTAGATCGGATTGAAATAGCCCATCAGGATGATCGGCGTGTCCTGATCCTGCTTGCGGAATTCGCGCACCATGTCCAGGGTCTTGTCCATGGTGTGGCCTGCGGCCAGGGCGCGCTGGTTGCCAAGCTGGATCGGAATACCTTCGGCCATCGGGTCGGAAAAGGGCATGCCGAGTTCGATGACGTCTGCACCTGCCGCCGGAAGGGCGTTCAGGAGCGCTTGCGAGGTCTGCAGATCCGGATCGCCTGCGGTGATAAAGGTGACCAAGGCGGGCCGGCCGGCATCCGCACAAGCTTTGAAACGGCGGTCGATACGCGTATCCGTCATTCACTGCTACCCTTGTTCGCGCCACCCGGGACCCTCCGGGGCGTTTCCGTTTCAGCGATGTACGGGGGCAGTGCGTGCAATGTCAATCTGTCTGATGCAGAATCGGGGTGTCCGGACGGCTTCCGGACATCTTCCAGACTTGGCCCGGTTACCGGCTCGGATAGTCGATCAGGCCGATAGCACGCAGCGAGGCATCCGCCCGGTAGACATGCTCACTGCCCATGGGCTTGGCACGGCCTGCGCGCGTAGACGGGTTGCCTGCACCGCGAAACACGGTGGCGAGGGGTGCGGCCGACGGCGCGCTGATATGAAGGGCCTGCAAGGTGCTCATCTCAAAAAACCAAAAAAGATTGATGCCGCGATTGGGAATCACGATCGGGCCGCAGATTATGATTTTTTTGCAGTGCAGCAAGCGGCTGGAGCGCAGGTCAGACCCGCGCAGAACGCATGGCTGATACGCCAAACGTGCACAAATTGCGCCTAGAAATATGCACTACGTGCGCTTATCCTAGAAACAACCACTGAGCCACCAAACAAAAAAGGAGCCGAAAATGGCCCATTCTCTCTTTGAACCCGCTCCCGAACCATTCGCCGAAAAGCTCTGGCGCCGGATGAAGGATATTCACCTGGGTTTTACCCAGCGCAGGCGCCTTGCCGAAACATCATCCGGTCAAACAGACCCGGTACTGGCACAACAGGCAACCGCTCTGGATGCTCGTGGCCGTCAGCAACTGCTGGAGGCCATGCTGACGGCAAAACCCATACCCGTGCAGCCGCACGCAGCCTTCAGGCGCAGCGCCTGAGCGAAAGAAGCCTTAGCGCTGTTTGAAGTGACGGGCGAAAGCGCGGCTGGTGATTTCACTGCGGTGAATGCCGAGGTCGGCAAGCTGGACGTCGCTCATGTGGTTCAAGCGTGTGATTTCGCCGGCAACTTTGCGGGAGGCACGAAGGTCGCGGACGAAGCCGGTCAGAAGATCGAAGGCCATGTCAGGTTTCCTTAAAACGGCCGGCAACTGCGCCAGCCCTGTTTCACTGGACAACAAGCTAGTCTTTCCCCTTGGAGTCACAACGCATAATATTGCATTGCAGCATTTCGAAACCGGCAAGGCTGGTTAACCGGCCTTAAGCAGTCGATGGTGAACCTCGTCCCCCGCCGGAAAGAGCCACAAAAAAAACCGCGCACCCTACGGCACGCGGTTTTTCGAATATCAGTTTGAGGCGGGTCGTTACAGATCGAAGCCCAGCATTTGACCAACAGCGAACACGTCCTTGTCGCCCCGGCCGCACAGGTTCATGACGATGATCTGGTCCTTGTCCATCTGGGGGGCCAGCTTCACGACATGGGCCAGCGCATGGGCCGGTTCCAGAGCCGGAATGATGCCTTCAACACGCGTCAGCATCTGGAAAGCTTCCAGAGCTTCGTCATCCATCACCGGAACATAGTCGACGCGGCCTATTTCCTTCAGCCAGGAATGCTCCGGCCCGATGCCCGGATAATCGAGACCCGCGGAAATGGAATGCCCTTCCAGGATCTGGCCGTCCTCGTCCTGCAGCAGGTAAGTGCGGTTGCCATGAAGCACGCCCGGCTTGCCTGCGGTCAGCGATGCGCAGTGTTCTTCCCCCTGAAGACCACGGCCACCGGCTTCGACACCGTAGATCTTGACGTCCTTATCGTCGAGGAACGGATGGAACAGGCCGATAGCGTTGGAACCGCCACCGACAGCCGCCACCAGCGCATCCGGCAGGCGGCCTTCGGCTTCCATCATCTGTTCGCGCAGTTCCTTGCCGATCACCGACTGGAAGTCGCGCACCATTTCCGGGTAGGGGTGAGGGCCTGCGGCGGTGCCGATCAGGTAATAGGTATCCTCGACATTGGTCACCCAGTCGCGCAGCGCCTCGTTCATGGCGTCTTTGAGCGTACCGGCGCCTGCGGTGACCGGAACGATTTCGGCGCCCAGAAGCTTCATGCGGAAGACATTCGGCTTTTGCCGTTCCACATCGGTCTTGCCCATGTAGACAACGCAGGGCAGGCCGAAGCGGGCGCACACGGTTGCGGTTGCAACACCATGCTGGCCGGCACCGGTCTCGGCGATGATGCGGGTTTTGCCCATGCGCTTGGCCAGCAGAATCTGACCGACGCAGTTGTTGATCTTGTGCGATCCGGTGTGGTTCAGCTCGTCGCGCTTGAAATAGACCTTTGCACCGCCGAGTTCCTTCGTCAGACGCTCGGCGAAATAGAGCGGCGACGGACGGCCGGTGTAGTGCTTGTTCAGCGTCTCGATCTCGGCCTTGAAAGCCGGATCGTTCTTGGCGTCCTTGTAGTGCTGTTCCAGGTCCAGGATCAGCGGCATCAGCGTTTCAGCCACATAGCGGCCGCCAAAAATACCGAAATGTCCGCGATCGTCCGGACCGGTCCGGATGCTGTTAGCCATGTCGTTCACGCGTTTACTCCTTCACCCGGGGCTCAGCCCGGAACCTTGACGCTCTTGGCCGCTGCCAAGAATGCGCGAATGAGATCACTGTCCTTGACGCCCTTTTCCCGCTCAACGCCGGAGGAAACATCCACCTCGCTGACGCCGCTCGAACGGATCGCTTCAGCGACGTTGTCCGGGTCAAGTCCTCCGGAAAGCATGAAGGGCTTCTTCAGGTCAAGGTCTTTCAAGATCGTCCAGTCATAGGACACGCCGTTGCCCCCCGGCAGGTCGGAGCCCGCCGGCGGCTTGGCATCGAACAACAGGCGATCCGCGACAACCGCGTAGTAATGCGCCTGTTCCAGATCCGAACGGTCGGATATCGAAAGCGCCTTCATGACCTTGGTGCCCTGCATCACCTTGGCCGCAGCCAGGGCTTCCGGCTTTTCCTCGCCGTGAAACTGGAACGTGTCGGGTTTCACCAGCTCGTTGATGCGCGACAGGCCGTCGAGATCCATATTGACGGTCACCGCCACGATCTCCGCCCGGCCACGCGCCATATCGGCCAGACGGCAGGCCTGGCTCAGCGACACATGGCGCGGGCTCTTCGGGAAGAACATCAACCCGACCATATCCGCCCCGGCATCCAGCGCCGCCGCCATGGTGTCCTCGGTCGAAAGACCGCAGATTTTTACTTTAATATCCGACATGGTTCCGAGGTATCGCCGTTGGGGCAGGGTTTGTCAAAAGAGATTGCGTGTTTCGATGCGAGAAGTCGCATCAGGTTTCCATCAGGGCGAAGCGCGACCAGGACGACAACGGTAGGTTCCGGATGAGGTTTATTGATTGAGAACCAGATAAAGGTCCTGCCAGTCCGGGTTCATCTTCTCGATCAGCTCGAACTTCCATTGCCTTCGCCAACGCTTGATCTGTTTCTCGCGGACAATCGCGGTCCCGATGTCTTCATGCTGTTCATACCAGACCAGGGTCTTGGTCCCATACCGGTTGGAGAAGCCTTCAACCAGACCCTCGCGGTGCTCGTATATCCGGCGGGGCAGATCCGTGGTCACGCCTGTGTAGATGGTTTCCAACGGGCGGGAGGCAAGGATATAGACCCAAGCGGTCAAGCGGTTGGTACTCCAGTTTCAGAGAGATTGAGACTCCCCGATCCCGGGTCGCGCTTCGCTTGCCCAGGATGACGACGGAAGGGTCTAACCAGACCTATCGTCGTCATCCCGGACGCAGCGGAGCGGAGATCCGGGATCGGGGAGCCACAGGTTGGCCTGTTTGGCCAACTACCTCACGTCACATTGAACGCCGCGATGGCGGCCATGTTGACGATGTCGCTGTCCTTGGCGCCCAGAGACATGATCTGGATCGACTTGTCGAAACCGACGAGAAGCGGACCGATGACCGTGGCGCCGCCCAGTTCCTGCAGCATCTTGGTGGAGATGGATGCGGAGTGGAAGGCGGGCATGACCAGGACATTGGCCGGGCCGGACAGGCGGCAGAACGGGTAGGCGGCCATGCGGTCCATGTTGAGCGCGATGTCGGCGGCCATTTCGCCATCAAATTCAAAATCGACCCGGCGGCGTTCGAGGATCTTGACCGCTTCGATGACCTTTTCGGAGCGTTCGCCCTTGGGGTGGCCGAACGTGGAATAGGCAAGCATGGCAACGCGCGGCTCGTAGCCGAACTTGCGCGCGACATGTGCTGCTTCCTCTGCGATGTCGGCCAGTTCTTCCGATGTCGGCATGTCGATCACAGCGGTATCGGCGATCAGGACAGTGCGGCCCCGGACCAGCGCCAGCGAAACGCCGATGACCCTGTGACCCGGTTTCGGATCAATGGTTGCCTTCACCGTATCGAGGGCCACGGAATAGTTCCGGGTCAGACCGGTGACCATGGCGTCGGCATCGCCGCGTGCGACCATGATCGCGCCCCAGTAGTTGCGGTCGTTGTTGACCATACGCTGGCAGTCGCGCAGCAGGTAACCCCGGCGCTGCAATCGGCCATAGAGATACTGGGCGTAATCGCCGTTGCGATTGGACAGTCGCGCGTTCTGGATGGAGATGCCCGACCGTTCGATATCGATACCGGCCCGCTCGGCCATGGATTTGATCTCGTCCTCGCGGCCGATGAGGATGGCTTCACCAAGGCCCTGCGAAACGAAACTTGCCGCAGCGCGAATCACCGGTTCTTCCTCACCTTCGGCAAAGACAACCCGTTTGGGCTGCTGACGAACCTTCGAGAAGATGCGCTGCAAGGTGCCGGCAATGGGATCGCGACGGGCCGAGAGCTGGTGCTTGTAGGCTTCCATGTCGACAATCGGCTTGCGCGCAACACCGGAATCCATCGCGGCCTGAGCAACCGCGGGCGGGATGGTGTGGATCAGGCGCGGATCGAACGGTACCGGAATGATGTACTCGGGACCAAACTTCGGCCGATTGCCCCGATAGGCGGCGGCGACTTCGTCCGGAACTTCCTCCCGTGCCAGTTCCGCCAGTGCGTTCGCGCAGGCAACCTTCATGGCATCGTTGATGGTGGTCGCCTGAACGTCGAGCGCACCGCGGAAAATATAGGGAAAGCCGAGCACATTGTTGACCTGGTTCGGATAGTCCGAACGCCCGGTCGCGACAATCGCGTCGTCACGCACTTCTGCGGCCTCTTCCGGGGTGATTTCCGGATCCGGGTTGGCCATGGCGAAAATGATCGGGTTCGGAGCCATCACCCGCAGCATGTCGGGCGTCAACGCGCCTTTTGCCGACACGCCGAAGAAGACATCGGCACCCTTGAGGGCATCATAGAGAGTGCGTGCCTTGGTCTCGACCGCGTGGGCGGACTTCCACTGGTTCATGCCCTCTTCGCGGCCCTTGTAGATGGCGCCCTTGGTGTCACACAGGGTGACGTTTTCGTGCGGAATGCCCATGGCTTTCACGAGTTCGATACAGGCAATTCCCGCCGCCCCCGCGCCATTGCAGACGACCTTGGTGGTCTTCATGTCGCGCCCGGTCAGGTGAAGTGCGTTGATCAAGCCTGCTGCCGCGATGATGGCCGTGCCGTGCTGATCGTCGTGAAAGACAGGAATGTTCATCAGTTCACGCAGGCGCTGCTCGATGATGAAACAATCGGGTGCCTTGATGTCCTCCAGATTGATCCCGCCGAAGGAGGGGCCGAGATAGCGAACGGCATTGATGAATTCTTCGACCTCTTCGGTGTCGATTTCCAGATCGATGGAATCGACATCGGCGAAGCGCTTGAACAGGACGGACTTGCCTTCCATCACCGGTTTGGAGGCGAGTGCGCCCAGATTGCCGAGGCCCAGAATGGCCGTGCCGTTGGAAATTACCGCAACCATGTTGCCCTTGACGGTGTAGTCGTAGGCGCGGCTCGGGTCCTCCGCGATCGCCCGCACCGGCACGGCCACGCCGGGAGAATAGGCCAGCGACAGGTCGCGCTGGGTCGCCATCGGCTTGGTCGGCGCAATTTCCAGCTTCCCGGGGCGGCCTTCCTGGTGGAATTGCAGCGCTTCCTGGTCGGTGAAGCTGACATTGGTCTTGGTTGATTTCTTGTCGGCGGACATGGTCTGAACGTTTCCTCTTGCGCACTCTCTTGATGGGGCGGGGGGAGGACGACCTTATCCCCTGGAAAATGAAGCCTCAAGCAAAGATGGAATAGGCCCTTGGTGGAATGGTCCGCACAGTTTGTTAGGTATCAGGTATGAGTGGACAGAGCGCGCAAGAAATCACCCCGGCGGACAGCAAGGTCACGCCAATGATGGCCCAATTCCTGGAGATCAAGGCCGCCAATCCCGACAGCCTGCTGTTCTACCGGATGGGCGATTTCTACGAGTTGTTTTTTGGGGATGCAGAAGTTGCCTCCGCTGCGCTTGGCATCACATTGACCAAGCGCGGCAAGCATCAGGGTGCCGACATTCCCATGTGCGGCGTGCCGGTGCATGCAGCCGACGACTATCTCAACAAGCTGATCGCCAAGGGGCACCGGGTCTCCGTGTGCGAACAGACGGAAGATCCGGCCGAAGCCAAGAAACGCGGCTCCAAATCCGTTGTCCGGCGCGATGTCGTGCGTCTCGTTACCCCGGGAACGCTGACGGAAGAACGCCTCCTGGATGCCGGTTCCAACAACTACCTGATGGCGCTGACGAGGCTGAAGGGCGGCTCGCTGGACGGCAGTGCGGTCTATGGTCTTGCCTGGATCGACATGTCCACCGGGTCCTTTCAGGTGTCGGAAACCGATCACCAGCGCCTTGCGGCGGACCTTGCCCAGGTTTCCCCGCGCGAACTGATCCTGTCCGACAATCTGTTGCAGGAAAGCGAGTTGCGCCTGACAGCCGAACAGGCAGGCGGCGCGCTGTCGCCGGTGCCGCGCGCCTTTTTCGACAGTTCCACCGCCACAGACCGGCTTGCGCATTACTTCGGTGTGAAGACCCTCGACGGCTTCGGCACCTTCAGCCGGGCAGAGCTTTCAGCCGCTGCAGGCATTCTTGCCTATGTGGAAAAGACCCAGCTCGGCGAACGCCCCCCGCTGGATCCGCCCGTGCGCGAGGCCGGGGCCGGGCGCATGCTGATCGATCCGGCAACCCGGGCCAATCTCGAGCTGTCCCGCACACTTTCGGGCGAAAAGCAGGGCTCCCTGCTGGCAACGATAGACCGGACGGTGACAGGTGGCGGCTCGCGCCTGCTCGCCAGCCGTCTGGCCGGTCCGCTGGTCAATGTCGATGCCATCCAGCACAGGCTCGACGGTGTTGCGTTCTTCCTTGAAAACGAAATCATGCGCGAAGGCCTGCGCCAGACGCTGAAAGGTGCCCCGGACATGGCCCGGGCCCTGTCGCGGATCGCGCTCAACCGGGGCGGGCCACGCGATATCCTGTCGGTTGCCCAGGGTCTTGAAGCGGCGCGAGCCGTTCTGGACCAGACGAGCGCGACAGCGGGAACGATCCCGGCAGAAATTGCAGCTGCCCGTGCCAGCCTGGAGCAGGCACCGCATGAGCTCGGCAATGAATTGACCCGCGCGCTGAAGGACGAACCGCCGCTTCTGAAACGCGATGGCGGCTTTATCGCCACAGGCTACAACGCCGATCTGGATGAATTGCGTTCCCTGCGCGACGAAAGCCGAAAGGTGATCGCAAAGCTCCAGGCTGATTATTCCGAAGAACTTGGCCTGCGCTCTCTGAAGATCAAGCATAACAACGTGCTCGGCTGGTTCATCGAGGCGCCGTCCGCACAGACCGAGAAGCTGACCGCCGATCCCGGCCGGTTCATCCACCGCCAGACCATGGCCGGCGCCATGCGCTTTACCACGACGGAGCTGGCGGATCTGGAGTCCAAGATTGCCAGTGCCGGCGAGCGCTCACTTGCCATCGAGCTGGAAATCTTCGAGCGGCTGGCGAAGGCGATCATCGACGCGGGTGAAGCGATCAAGGCCGCCGCCCACGGGCTGAGCATTCTGGATGTTTCGGCAGCGCTCGCCAAACTCGCCCAGGAAGAAAACTATGTCCGGCCGGTGGTCGACGACAGCCACGCCTTCGACATCAAGGGCGGGCGTCATCCAGTGGTGGAAAAGGCGCTGAAGAAGTCTGGCGGCGACAGCTTTGTTGCCAATGATGCCAATCTCGGCCCGGAGGCGGACGAGGATATCGGCCACATCTGGCTGATTACCGGTCCGAACATGGCCGGTAAATCGACTTTCCTGCGCCAGAATGCACTGATTGCCGTGCTGGCCCAGATGGGTGGCTATGTTCCGGCGGCGGCAGCCCATATCGGCGTGGTCGACAGATTGTTCTCCCGCGTTGGCGCGGCAGACGATCTTGCACGCGGCCGTTCCACCTTCATGGTGGAAATGGTCGAAACCGCCGCGATCCTCAATCAGGCAGGCGACCGTTCTCTTGTGATCCTCGACGAGATCGGCCGTGGAACGGCGACGTTCGACGGCCTGTCGATTGCCTGGGCGACCATTGAACACCTTCACGAGGTCAACAGGTCCCGCGCCCTGTTCGCGACCCACTATCACGAGCTGACCGCCCTTTCGGGCAAGCTGGCCCGGCTTTCCAATGCCACCGTCTCTGTGAAGGAATGGAAGGGCGACGTCATCTTCCTGCATGAAATCGTTCCCGGTGCCGCCGACCGGTCCTACGGCATTCAGGTGGCCAAGCTGGCCGGCCTTCCGGGATCGGTTGTCGAGCGCTCCAAACAGGTGCTCAGCCAACTGGAAGAGCAGGACCGGCGCTCACCGGCCGAAAGCCTGATCGATGAGCTGCCGCTTTTTGCCAGCCTGACAACACCGGCGCCCAGCGCGCCTGCAGGCTTTTCGGAACCTGATCCCATCGCCGTGGCGCTGGAGGCGATCAATCCGGATGACATGACCCCACGCGAAGCGCTGGAAGCGCTCTACCGGCTGAAAACCTTGCGATTGACCCCTGACGACTAGATGCCGGATCGGCCGTCCGATCCGGGCTTTGAAACGGGGCTCTTCCGCTAAAAAAACCTGAGTGAGCGTTTTCTTGCAGCACCTGTCCGGACTGTCCTGACGGCCCCGTCATATGTCCGACATGCTAGTCTCCTTAAAAAAAGCGGTGACTGACCCAAGCGACCCAGTTAGGTTGTAGCCCCTGCCCGTTTCACTTCTACGGCGATTGCCATGCTGTCCCTCCTGCAACTGCCTCGACAGGCATTGCTGATTCTGCTGCTTCAATTCACCAACAGCCTCGGCGTTTCGGCGCTGGTGCCGCTGATGAGTTTTTTCATTGTCGAAGGGCTTGGCGCCGCCCCCTGGCAGGTGGGGCTTTATTCCGGCCTGGTGATGCCGCTGACGCTTACCGTCAATCGATGGGCAGGCGAGCGGCTTGATAACCGCTTTCCGGTCAAAAGCCTTCTGATCGTCTCGGTGATTGCCTATATCACGCTTGCCGCACTGCTGACCCAGGTCAGCAGTCTGCTGATGCTGATCATCCTGATCGCGCCCCTGATGAGCCTTTCCAACATGGGCTCGGGAATCGTCTTTACCTTTGGCCGTCTCTATGCCGAACAGCAGGGCATGGACGTCGCCAGGGTCAATTCCTGGTTGCGCATGATGGTTTCCCTGGCCTGGATGATCGGGCCGGCGGTGTCTTTTTCAATCGTCGCAGCCTTCGGCTTTGCCACTGCTTTCCTGTGCGCTTTCACAGTCGGCATCGTCTACCTGCTGCTCTGGTACATCGTCATTCCCGCCGATTTCAGGTCGTCGCGGGAGCGTTCGAAATCAACCGGCAAGGCTCCGATCAACTGGGGGCTTCAGATCGCCGGGATGACGTGTCTCGGCTTTGTCATCACCAATTCGCTGTTCGTTTCGGCAATGCCTTTGTTCTTTGTGCAGGAAACGCACTTGCCCGGTGCAACGCCGGGCCTGGCGCTCTCGGTCAAATGCCTGCTGGAGGTTTTTGTCATCTTCGGCTCGGTTCGCCTTGCCGAACGGATCGGCATTCGCCAAGTGCTGATGCTGTCTGCCTGTCTTGCGGCGGTCAGCATGGTGCTGTTCGCGCAGGTGACCGCGCTGTGGCAGGTGCTGGCCATTGCCGTTCTGGAAGGAACCTACTACGGCCTTTTTGCCGGTGTCGCGATCAGCTTCGTGCAGAGCTTTGCTCCGGACCGGCCGGGCCGGGCAACGGCGGTTTACATGAACAGCCTGTTCCTGGGTGGCATGATCGGCAGCGTTTCGATGGGCTTCATTGCCAGCGCGGCAAGTTTTCAAACCGTGCTTTATACAGCGGCGCTTTCGGCAACCACGGCCCTGGTGGTTCTGGTTTCAACGCTTAAAGTTCAGCCCAAACCAATTGAGGAAGGAGCCTAGACACCGCCTGCCTTGGCGACAGACAGGGCGTTTGCCATTGCACCGGCAAAACTCGTTCTGTCATCGGGATTCAGGAAATTGCCGAGGTCGACCTTTTCGCCCCGGCTTTGAAGGGTCACCTTGACGACCCCTTCATCCTCGATCCGGTCCACGGTGAGGCGAACCCAGAATGGATTGAACCGATACTCCTGGTATTTCTTGCCCGGACCAACCTTACGAATCGCGATCTCATGCCGGGAGACGACCACTTCCTCGAACGTTCGTGCGGAGTGGTAGTTCATCTGGAAGGCAAACCAGAGCAGGGCGACGTCCAGGCCGAAGAAACCGAAAACAGGCCAGGCGCCGATACGTAGAAACAAAATGCCGGCGAAAAAACTGACCGCGCCGAAAATGCACATGAGGATCATGAACCCGTTTGGCCCCAAAGACCGGTAGGGCGTTAAAACGGCAGAGAAGAACGGCCGGTCCTGTTCCGACAATTCGTCTTCCCGTTCAGGTTTCGGATTGTTCTCGCTCATGAGGGATGATTATAGAGAGAAGATGACGCAAGCAAAGAGCCCTTCCAAGGCAGCGGCAAAAGGGCGTACCGCAGCCTCCAGACAGACCCGGAAAAAGGCACCTTCCGTGGACAATCCCGGCAAGGTGCTGAAACGCTCCCGCTATACCAAGGCGGAAACCTTTGCGATCTTCCAGCGGTTCCACGCCGACAATCCGGAACCGAAGGGCGAGCTGGACTATGTCAACGCTTTCACACTTCTGGTTGCGGTCGTGCTGTCGGCCCAGGCAACCGATGTTGGCGTGAACAGAGCAACGAAGCATCTGTTCCAGATCGCCGACACGCCGGAGAAAATGCTGGCTCTTGGCGAAGACCTGGTACGGGAGGAAATCAAGACGATCGGCCTTTACAAGAACAAGGCCAAGAACGTCATTCTGCTTTCCGAAAAGCTGATCCGCGACCATGGCGGCGAGGTGCCTGAAGATCGTGACGCCCTGGAAGCACTGCCCGGCGTCGGCCGGAAGACCGCGAATGTGGTACTGAATATTTTCTTCGGTCACCCGACCATCGCGGTCGACACACATTTGTTCCGCCTCGGCAACCGGATAGGCATTGCCCCCGGCAAGACACCTCTCGACGTGGAAAAGGCCATGGAGAAGGTCGTGCCTGTGGAATTTGCACTCCACGCGCATCACTGGCTGATCCTGCACGGCCGGTACATCTGCAAGGCACGAAAGCCCGAGTGCCGGCGCTGCGTTATTTACGATCTGTGCCGGAGTCCTGAAAAAGAACATTTCGATGCGGTGCCGGATATTGCCCTGCGCACCAAAGCCCTGATTGAAAAGGAAATAATTGCGTGAATTTTCCGCTTGGACCATTTCCGGTAAGCGAAAGGCTTCGCTTCCGCTTGCCATCCAGCAATGATGCCGCTTTCTACCACCAGCTCATGAACGATCCGGACTATATCCGTTTTATTGCAGACCACGGCATCCGGACCGAGGAAGACGCGGCCAATTATATTAAGAACAAGACGCTGGCGCGTTTTGCCGCCCACGGTGTCGGGCTTTGGATCGTGGATCTGAAGCCGTCCCTCATCCCTGTCGGCGTGTGCGGACTGGTGGTGCGCGAGGAACTGAAATACCCCGACCTTGGATTTGCCTTCCTGGAAGAATACCGCGGCAAGGGGTTTGGCCACGAGGCCGGACAGAGCGTTTTGGATTTCGTGACCAGGGAACTGAAGCTGCACACCCTGTGCGCGATCACCCATCCGGAGAACGTCCGCTCAGCCAGCCTGCTCAAGAAGCTGGGCTTCGAGCCGGATGGGCAGCGGCATCTTGAGGAGATCGGTACGACCTCCGACTACTACGAATGGAAAGTGCACCAGGAGAAGAGCGGCCTGGCCTGAGGCCAGCCGCTGCTGCTGGCGATCAGCGTTTGTCGCGCACCCGCACGACAACGTCGACGCGGACGATTTCCATGCCTTCGGGGGCTTTCGGCAGAGTGCCGATGCCCACGCCTTCGCCTGGAATGTCGATCACCCGATTTTCACCTTCGATGAAGAAGTGATGGTGGTCGGATACGTTTGTGTCGAAATAGGTCTTGTTACCGTCGATCGCCACTTCACGCAGCAAACCGGCTTCCGTGAACTGGTGCAGCGTGTTGTAAACCGTTGCGAGAGATACAGGCACATCTGCATCGACCGCTTCTTCATGAAGCAGTTCGGCAGAGATGTGGCGATCGCCCCGGGAATACAGAAGTTCCGCGAGTGAGACACGCTGGCGCGTCGGCCGGAGCCCCGCGGACCGCAGCATATCGGTCACATTCTTCTTGTCGCCGGTTTCATGCACCACAAGTGTTGTCATTCCGATCCGATCCAGGTCCAGGGTCGCTTCTTGAAACGGCGCTCTTGGCAGGTGCGCGAACGTCGCCCGGGCCGTTTTCACTAACATTGGCCTATTATCTGCCATTTCTTGTACCCAAGATGCAAGTTTTAAACGTCATGGGCAATCGTGGGCCAACCAGAGAGGCAACGGACGGGACAGCCACACGGGCTTTGCAGGCGCAACCAGCGCGCATTCCGAAGGTTACCGGAGGCGCAGCCCATATGGCAGCGGACAAACGACCCGGTGCCGGATGCACACAATAGGACAAATACGCACAATACTTGGCGAAACGCCCCTAAAAACCGGACCACTTCGAGCAAGTGACATCTTTCGGTGATTGTTCCCCTGTGTTAGGAAGGCGCCTCAAACGAACCGAAAACAAACTGAACCTGCCTCGGGTTTACCCAGGCTAGAGACAAAACACGGATTCCGAATGACCGATCGCCGCTCCAGCTACGATTATGAAGCACTTCTCGCCTGCGGCCGCGGCGAGCTGTTTGGCCAAGGCAATGCCCAACTGCCTCTTCCCCCGATGCTGATGTTCGACCGGATCACGGAACTTTCCGAAACCGGTGGCGAATTCGACAAGGGGTTCGCGCGGGCTGAATTCGACATCAAGCCGGACCTGTGGTTCTTCCCGTGTCACTTCCAGGGAAATCCGGTCATGCCGGGCTGCCTTGGCCTCGACGCCCTGTGGCAGCTTACAGGTTTCTTCCTCGGCTGGCTGGGTCTTGAAGGCAAGGGCATGGCCCTGTCGACCGGCGAAGTGAAATTCAAGGGTATGGTCACCCCGGACGTGAAGCTGGTCGAATACGGTGTCGACTTCAAGCGGATCATGAAGGGCCGCCTGGTGCTCGGCATCGCCGACGGCTGGCTGAAAGCAGACGGTGAACAGATCTACAAGGCGACCGATTTGCGCGTCGGCCTGGCAAAGACCTGACACCCGTTCGCAGGATCAATTCATGGCACCGGCGCTTCTTTTTCATTGGGAGCGCCGGTTTGCATATTATGTATGTGCGTGCAGGCTCTCGACACACCCCGTGAGAGCTGCGGTGCAGTCAAGACAATAGGAGACCGCAATGAGACGCGTTGTCGTCACCGGCATGGGTATCGTGTCGTCCATCGGAGCAAACACCGAAGAAGTGCTGTCCAGCCTTCGAGGAGGCAAGTCCGGCATCAGCTTTGCTCCGGATTATGCGGAACACGGCTTCAGAAGCCAGGTACACGGCATGCCGAATGTCGATATCGCTTCGCTCATCGACAAGCGCCAGCTGCGCTTCATGGGCGACGGTGCCGCCTACAACTATATTTCCATGCAGCAGGCCATTGCCGACAGCGGTCTGGAAGAAACCGATGTCTCCAATCCGCGCACCGGCCTGATCATGGGCTCCGGTGGTCCGTCCACCAAGAACCTGTTCCAGGCACATCAGATCGTCCTGGAAAAAGGCTCGCCCAAGCGTATGGGCCCGTTCATGGTGACCCGCGGCATGAGTTCCACCAACTCTGCGTGCCTGGCGACGCCGTTCAAGATCAAGGGCATCAACTATTCGATCACGTCCGCCTGCTCCACCTCCGCGCATTGCATCGGGGCAGCCACCGAACAGATCCAGTTCGGCAAGCAGGACGTGATGTTTGCCGGTGGCGGCGAGGAACTCGACTGGACGCTGTCCTGTCTGTTCGACGCCATGGGCGCCATGTCTTCCAAATACAACGACACGCCTGAGACCGCATCGCGGGCCTATGACGTGACCCGCGACGGCTTCGTGATTGCTGGCGGCGGCGGTGTGGTGGTTCTGGAAGAACTGGAACATGCCAAGGCACGTGGCGCGAAGATCTATGCCGAAGTCACCGGCTACGCCGCCAATTCCGACGGCTACGACATGGTTGCACCTTCCGGCGAAGGCGGCGAGCGCTGCATGCGCCTTGCGACCGCGACCCTGGGCGACCGCAAGGTCGACTACATCAACACCCATGGCACCTCGACCCCCGTTGGCGATATCGGCGAAATCGAAGCGATCCGCCGTGTCTTCGGCGAAAACCAGCCGCCGGCATCCTCCACCAAATCGCTTACCGGCCACAGCCTGGGCGCAACCGGCGTTCAGGAAGCCATCTACTGCCTGCTGATGCTGCAGAACGACTTCATGACCGCGTCTGCCAACATCAACGAGCTGGACCCGGCCCTGAAACCGGAAGAGATCGTGACCGAGCTGTTGGACAACGCCGGCCTCGACACGGTTCTGTCCAACAGCTTCGGCTTCGGCGGCACCAATGCGTCGCTTGCGCTGTCGCGATATCACGGCTGAGGAGTTTCGAATGTCTGATCTGATGAAGGGCAAACGCGGCCTGATCATGGGCGTTGCGAACGACCACTCCATTGCCTGGGGCATTGCCAAGACGCTTGCCGATCACGGTGCCGAACTTGCCTTCACCTATCAGGGCGAGGCCTTTGGCCGTCGCACCAAGCCGTTGGCGGACTCAGTCGGTTCCAAGATCCTGTTGCCATGCGATGTGGAAGACATTGCGTCGGTCGACAGCGTGTTCGAGGCGCTCAAGGAAGAGTGGGGCAGCATCGACTTTCTGGTGCATGCCGTCGCCTTTTCCGACAAGAGCGAACTGCGCGGAAAATATGCCGACACCACGCGGGAGAATTTCTCCCGCACCATGGTGATCTCCTGCTTCTCCTTCACCGAGATTGCCAAGCGGGCCGCTGCGCTGATGACCAACGGCGGCTCCATGGTGACGCTGACCTATGGCGGTTCCACCAAGGTGATGCCGAACTACAACGTGATGGGCGTTGCCAAGGCGGCACTGGAATCTTCCGTGCGTTATCTGGCTGTGGATTACGGTGAGCAGAACATCCGTGTGAACGCGATCTCCGCCGGTCCGGTCCGGACACTGGCAGGATCCGGCGTTTCCGACGCCCGCCTGATGTTCAACTTCCAGAAACGCAATTCCCCGCTCTGCCGGACTGTCTCTCTGGAAGAAATCGGCGGCACCGGTCTCTATCTCCTGTCGGACCTGTCCGGCGGCGTGACCGGCGAAGTGCACTTTGTCGACAGCGGCTACAACATCATGTCGATGCCCCGTCTGGAAGAGCTCAAGGTTCAGGAAGTCAAGGCCGACTGAGCCCTTTCCAACGATCCGAACAAGGAAAAGGCGGCCGATTGGCCGCCTTTTTTTGTTTCAGAAATTCCGGTCCGTTTTCCCCAGTATGAGGGGCGGAAACCCAGGCAATCGAATGAGAAGGACGTCAGTCCCCGATCAGCTCATCCGGGTAAACGCCGAAGAGGCGGGTCTGATCGAGCCAACCGTCGTAGTTCTCGCCGTTGACCCGGCACCAGCCGCCGGCACATTCGGAAATCGTGGTCAGCACGAAGGGATCCAGTTCGGCCACGATGTCAGCATCGGAACGGGAGCGGGAGCGCAGGGGCGTGCGGTCGCTTTTTTCCCACGGGGTGACGAGGGCGGTACGGCGGCTGGACAGCAGCGAGCGGAACACCCAGCCCTGCTTGCCTTCCCAGTCCCGAATGCGGCGCCAGTTCTCGAATTCACCGATGATTTCCACCGGCAGACCGGATTGCACGAAGGTCCACGCGATATCATGTTCGCGTGAAGGCCCTATGCGCACATTGACCCGGTCGGATTTCAGACTGACAAATCTTGGAACGGGGAGTCCGCTTGCGCCGGTGGTCGTGCCCTGGGCCTGCGGCGCAACCGAAGTTGCGAGCAGACCGCACAGCAATGTCATTACGCTAAGTAGAATCCGGGTAGCCTGGAACGAGCGAGCCATATTGTCCGGTTGTCCAATTGTCATTGATGTTTGATTTGAGGCAAATCTCTACAGAAAAATTCGCGCGAAAACCAGCTTGGTCGTTTTGGCCGGTTGCTGATCCGCGCCGATTGAAAGCCATCCCTTGTTTCTGCCGGACCATCTGGTAAGGAAAAGGGGTGGTCTCATCCGCTCGCGCAACGCGCAGCGTCAAAGTGGTACCGTTGAGGTTAACAAGTTCTCAACGAAGCGCGAAAGGCAATTGGTATGGCGAAAAAGAAGCCTGTCGTTGTGGTGACCCGGAAGCTTCCGGACGTAGTCGAAACGCGGATGCGCGAGCTTTTCGAGACGCGTCTCAATGATAATGACAGGCCTTTCAGCCAGGCAGAACTGGTGGAAGCGGTGAGAACCGCCGATGTTCTGGTGCCGACCGTTACGGACCGGATCGACTCCTCGGTGCTCTCGCAGGCCGGTGAGAACCTGAAGCTGATCGCCAACTTCGGCAATGGCGTCGACAACATCGACGTTGTCAGCGCCAACAACCGGGGAATCAACGTCACCAACACCCCCGGCGTACTGACCGAAGACACCGCCGACATGACCATGGCGCTGATTCTGGCGGTGCCGCGTCGACTTGCCACAGGCATCAAGGCGCTGGAAGCCGGTGACTGGGTCGGCTGGTCGCCGACATGGATGCTCGGACACCGGATCTGGGGCAAACGGCTGGGTGTGGTCGGCATGGGCCGCATCGGCCAGGCCGTCGCGCGCCGGGCCAAGGCCTTCGGCATGTCGATCCACTATCATAACCGCCGCCGCGTTGCCGAAAGCGTCGAGGAAGAGCTTGAGGCGACCTATTGGGAAAGCCTCGACCAGATGCTGGCGCGTATGGATGTGGTCTCCATTCACTGCCCCCATACACCGGGAACGTTCCACCTTCTGTCTGCCCGCCGCCTGAAGCTTCTGAAAAAGGACGCTTATGTGGTCAACACCGCCCGCGGTGAGGTGATCGACGAAAACGCTCTTATCCGGATGCTGGAAAGCGGTGATCTGGCCGGTGCCGGTCTGGATGTGTTCGAACACGAACCAGCGGTCAATCCGAAGCTGGCCAAGCTGGAAAACGTTCTGTTGCTGCCGCACATGGGG
Organism: Stappia sp. BW2; assembly: GCF_008107695.1. Classification (GTDB taxonomy): domain Bacteria; phylum Pseudomonadota; class Alphaproteobacteria; order Rhizobiales; family Stappiaceae; genus Roseibium. The sequence goes on from NZ_VIRG01000056.1 coordinate 161,114, forward strand.
TCGGCGACGATCGAAGGCCGCGTCGAGATGGGCGAGAAGGTCATCATCAACATCAAGACCTTCATGGACGGTCACCGTCCGCCGGACCGTGTGCTGCCGTCGATGCTTTGATGCCTGATCGGATCTCGGGGCTTGGCTGATCGTTTCGTCGGTGCCGCCATACCGGTGCCGGCCAGCCTCGAGTGGCTGAAGGCGAGCGAAGCCGGCAGAAGCTGGCTCGACAAGCTGCCGGCACTCCTGGAGGCTGCGCGCGAACAATTTCAACTGACAGACATCGGACATCCATTTTCTGGCGGCAATGTGTCTCTGGTTGTTCCGGCAAAGCGCGGCGATGAGGACGTTGTTCTCAAGCTGCAATATCCCGATCCCGAATGCCGCCATGAGGCAGAGGCGCTCCGACGGTGGAGCGGCAAAGGGGCTGTCCGGCTGTTGAAATACGCACCGGACCTTGATGCACTGCTTCTGGTTCGTTGCCGGCCGGGACGGTTTCTGGCCGACGCTACGGAAGCCGACACTCTGGGAGTTGTAGCCCATCTTCTGCGCCTCCTGACGATCCCTGCCGATGAGCCGTTTACCCGCCTGAGCGATGAAGCCACACGCTGGCGCAATGCTCTCGATCACGACTGGAAAGCTGCGGGAAAACCTTGTGAAAGGTCCCTTGTCGATGCTGCGATCACGGCCTTGCGAGACCTGTGCCTGACAGAGACGGCAACCGTTCTGCTGCACCAGGATCTGCATGGGCACAACATTCTGTCTGCTGGAAGCGACATCTGGCTTGCCATCGATCCCAAGCCGCTTGTCGGCGATCCCGCCTTCGCGCTGAGCCCGATTGTCAGAAGCTTTGAATTCGGCCACTCAAAAACCGCGGCGCGTCGCCGTCTCGATCGATTGTCGGAAGAGCTGGAGCTTGATCGCGAACGGGCAAGGCTCTGGACCATCGGCCAGACCATGGCCTGGGCCTTTGGCAGCAGCTATTCCGACCGTCACTTCGATACGGTGCGCTGGTTGCTGTCAGAGCACTAGGCACTCGCTCCGCTGCGCTGAACGGCGGCTACGGACGCCAGAGCCTCAACCGTTGTATTTCGACCAGATGTAGCTGTCGCCCATGCCTTCGATGAAGGCCTTGTGGGCTTCCAGTTCGCTGTCCTGTAGCAGACGCTGCAAAGGGGTCGGGCGTTGACGGGCGTGAAAGGTGCCCAGTTCACCGGGTTCGAAGGTGGCGCTTCCGGAAGAGGTTTCTTCTTCTTCCGTTATCAGGCCAAGGGCCGTCTGACGGCCGCCGATCAGTTCCAGATAGACTTCAGCGAGGATTTCCGCATCGAGTAGCGCGCCGTGCTTGATGCGTTTGGAATTGTCGATGCCATAGCGCGAGCACAGTGCATCCAGTGAATTTGGTCCCGACGGGTGCTTGCGCCGGGCAAGATCCAGCGTGTCGAGCACCTGGCTGTTCGAAATCGTGCGACGTCCGGCCCGTTCGAGCTCCATGTTGATGAAGCCCATGTCGAAGGCCGCATTGTGGATAACCAGCGTGGCATCGCCAACGAATTCCAGAAACTCGTCGGCAACATGCTCGAAAAGGGGTTTATCGGACAAGAACTCAGCCGACAGACCATGAACCCGGAAGGCTTCTTCCGGCATGTCCCGCTGCGGGTTGATATAGACGTGATAGGAATTGCCCGTTGCGATGTGGTTGATCAACTCCACACCGCCGATTTCCACCAGCCGGTCCCCACCGCGCGGGTTCAGGCCTGTTGTTTCCGTATCGAACGAGATCTCGCGCATTTTTCCGCCTTTGGTCCTACGGATTCACTGTGCAGCTTGCCGGGTGAGTGGCAAGGGTTGCGCGTGGTTTTCCCCGGTGTTCTGGGGTTTTGTCGTTCCGGGCGTTCGACCCCGATACCCAAGCGCCTGTTCTGTCCAACATCTCAACCTGAGGAGCCGCGTTAGCGGTATCTCGAAGGGTGGGCCGCTCGCTCAAGAGTATGCCGCCCATCCTTCGAGACGGGCCCTACAGGCCCTCCTCAGGATGAGGGGGAATTTTGGAGTAGGTCCGCTGAAACAGACGTCACCCTGCCGCGGCCAATGCCTTCAGGATCGCGCGAACCTGGCGTTTTGCCGGGTCCATACCCTTGCCCGTGTCGACCAGGAAATGGGCGCGGCGGCGTTTTTCCGCATCCGGCATCTGCTTGGCGAGGATTGCCTCGAACCGGTCTTCACTCATGCCGGGCCGGGCCAGGACGCGGTCCCGCTGGATGTCAGCATCTGCCGTGACGACAACAACGGCATCGACACGGGTTTCGCCGCCGGTTTCGAACAACAGGGGAATATCCAGCATGACGAAACGCCGATGGTCCGCCCGCGCGCGTTGCAAAAAGAGCTGCTCTTCCTCGCGTACCAGGGGGTGAACAATGGCTTCAAGTTTTTTCATGGCGTCGGGCTTGCCAAGCACATGTGGAGAAAGCCGCGTACGGTCGACCTTGCCGTCCGTCACCGTGCCGGGAAAGGCTGCCTCGATCAGCGGTGCGGCCCGGCCCGAATAGAGCGCGTGGACCGTCGCGTCAGCGTCGTGAACAGGAACACCTTCGGCGGCAAACATTTTCGCCGTCGTTGATTTGCCCATGCCGATGGAACCGGTGAGGCCTATGCGGATCACGCGGATACTCCGAGGTCTTCAAGAATCAGATTTCGAAGCGTGTCATCGACTTCCGGGCGCACGCCGAACCAGCGTTCGAAAGCCGGAACAGCCTGGTGCAGCAACATGCCGAGACCATCCACAGTCTGGTTGCCCCGTTGCTTTGCCCTGCGCAAAAGGTCGGTTTCCAGTGGTGCGTAGACCGCGTCGGTGACAAGCGCGTTTTTCGGCAGCGGTGACAGATCGATTTCCAGGGGCGCCTTGCCGGTCATGCCGAGCGAGGTGGTGTTGACCAGAAGCTCAGCTTGTTCAAGCACTGTCCCCAGCTTATCCCATCCATGGGCAATCGTTCCGGAGCCAAACATATCGGCAATGGCTTTCGCCTTTTCGAATGTCCGGTTGACGATATGCACTGTTGTGAATTTACGGGAGAGCAATGCCCACACCACGGCGCGCGCAGCGCCGCCTGCGCCCAGGACCACGGCCGATTCACGTGAAACGTCCCAGCCGGGAGCAAGCTGATCGAGATTGCCGAGAAAGCCGAGTCCATCCGTGTTGGCGCCGCACAGGCGGCCGCTTCCATCCAGCCAGATCGTGTTGGCGGCACCCATGGAGGTTGCCGCATCGTCCAGCCAGCCACAGGCAGCCGCCGCTACCTCCTTGTTGGGAACGGTGACATTGGCGCCGGCGAGACCGGTTGCGGCAAAATTCCGGTAGAAGTCCGCGGCGGTTTCGGGCGGAACATCGACACGGCCGTATTCCCCTTCGATGCCGTGTTTCTTCAACCAGTAGCCATGGACCAGCGGAGAGCGTGAATGCGTGACGGGATGACCGGTAATGGCTGCTTTTTTCAAACGTTCGCTCATGTTTCGATCACCTTCTGGTGGCGCAGTTCCTCCAGAAGGGGCAGAAGCGGCAGGCCGAGAATGGTGAAATAGTCGCCGTCAATCTTCTCAAAAAGCTGAACGCCGAGATTTTCCAGCTGATAGGCGCCAACGCTGGAGAGCACTTCCTGACCGGCGGCCGCCAGATAATGGCCAATGAAGGCGGGGCTGAGGTCGCGCATCGTCAGGCGGGCCGTGGAAACATGGCGCCAGATTGCTTCGCCGTTTTGCGACAGCACGACAGCGGAATGCAATTCGTGTGTCTTGCCGGAAAAAGCGAGCAATTGCCGGCGGGCAGCTTCCATATCGTCCGGTTTGGTGCGTCGTTCTCCCTCGAACGCCAGGATCTGGTCGGCACCGATGACAAGATCGCCCGAACGGCGGCCGCTGACATCGTTCGCCTTGGCTTCCGCAAGAACGCTTGCCAGATCTTCCGGAGGAAACCCGGTTTCCAGGAGTGGGGCCTCTACCGCGCGCTCATCGACGTCGGCCGGGTCAATTTCGAAGACGAGCCCTGCATTTTTCAGAAGGTCAGCGCGGATCCTGCTTCCGCTAGCCAAGACAAGTGCCATTTCCATCCCCTTTTTGGTTATCCGGCGCGGCCGGTTTCCGGTGCGCCTTCCTGCCCTGATTTATGTTCCTTGAAAAGGGTCAGGATTTCCGCAGCCGTTTCCTCCACCGAACGGCGTGTGACATCGATCAGCGGCCACTCGTTTTCGGTACAGAGCCTGCGGGTCATGTTGATCTCCTGAGAGATTTCCTTCCGGTCGACATACGTGTCGTTATAGCCATCCGAATTCAATGATAGCACCCGATTGCGCCGGATCTGCTGGATGCGTTCGGCGGAGGCAATCAATCCGATGATCATCGGCTTTTTAAGTTTCTTCACATGCTCCGGCAGCGGGATGCCTGGCACCAGAGGTACATTGGCGGCCTTGATGCCCCGGTTGGCGAGATAGATGCAGGTCGGCGTCTTCGATGTTCGCGAAATTCCGATCAGGACGATATCGGCGGATTCCAGATCGTCCCAGATCTGACCGTCATCATGCATCATGGTGTAGTTGAGCGCTTCCATCCGGCGGAAATATTCCGCATCCAGTTCGTGCTGCCCGCCGACCCGCCGGGTTTGCGTGACATTGAGATAGGATTGGAAAACCGCGAAAACCGGGTCCAGGATATTGATGAACGGCACACCCAGTTCGCGGCACTTCAGTTCCAGCCGGTCGGCGATTTCAACATCGACCAGAGTATAGAGTACGATGCCGGGCGCTTTCTCGATTTCGGAAATGACCCGGTCGAGCTGTTTTTGCGAGCGTACCAGCGGATAAACGTGCTCGATTTCCTGCACATTCTCGTACTGAACCGTTGCCGCGCGGGCCACGGTCATCAGCGTTTCGCCGGTGGAGTCGGACACGAGATGAAGGTGGAAGTAGTGTCTCGACTTATTCACGTTGTCATCCCCAGGGCTGTTGATGATTTGGGTAAGATGTCTGCTACCCCGTGCCTAGCACGAACTTTATGCCCGCTCAGCCGAATTTATTAACAAAACTTAAACGAGCGGAAACTGATGCCGAAACGGTTGTGCATGGATGTGGATTCACAATGGCGCTGTGACATATCGACAGATTGTCCACTGACGCCCAAATTCTTAACGAAACGTAAATAAGCCGACAAGTGATTGTAATTCAATTCGTAATCCTGTTATCGACTCCTGGGGAGGAAATCTGCTTAACAAGTTGCGGATTTTTTCCCGCCGAGAAAATCGGGCTGATGGATTGTGGATAGAAAATGATCCCGGTAATCCACGCTCAAATAGAAAAAACAGATTCAAAATAAGAATCTTTATTGGTTTGAAATGTGGGAAAGGCCACCTCATGAAATCCCAAGACAGGTCCGTGATGCGGGTACTCTCCGGAGAGAAGCTCTGGCCACCCCCCGTCTGGATGATGCGTCAGGCCGGACGCTATCTTCCCGAATATCGCGAAGTGCGTTCAAAAGCAGCGAACTTCCTGGAGTTCTGTTATACGCCCGACCTTGCAACGGAAGTCACTCTCCAGCCGATCCGCCGGTATGGTTTTGATGCAAGCATTCTGTTCTCCGACATTTTCGTCGTGCCTGACGCCATCGGATATCCGGTTCGTTTTGAAGAAGGACGTGGTCCGGTTCTGGAACCTCTGTCTTCCGATCTCGTAGATCGCCTGGAACAGGAACGAGCCGAGGATCATCTTAAACCGGTCATAGAGACGGTTTCTCGACTGCGAGCGGAACTGCCACAGGAAACAACCCTGTTGGGCTTCTGCGGCGCTCCCTGGACCGTTGCCTGCTATTCTGTTGCCGGTCACACCACGCAGGATCAGATTGCCGCCCGAGTGGGGGCCTATCGCGATCCCGATCTGATGCAGCGGTTCATCGATCAGCTCGTCACCGCTTCAATCCGCTATCTCATCCGTCAGCTCGAGGCAGGTGCAGACGCGGTCCAGATTTTCGATACCTGGGCCGGGGTTCTGGATGAAGCCGGGTTCAAGCGCTGGTCGATCGAACCGACCCGCCGGATCGTCGAAGGTGTCCGGGCCGTGCGGCCGGATGCGAAGATCATCGGCTTTCCAAAAGCATCATCCGCACGGATGCAGGCCTTTGTGGACGGAACGGGTGTGGATGCGGTCGGTTTCGACTGGACGGCTCCCGATCAAGTGGCGCTCGACATTCAGAAGAAGGTTCCGATCCAGGGCAATCTCGACCCGATGCGGCTGGTTGCCGGCGGCAAGGCGCTGGAAGAGGGCGTTGCGCATATCCTCAAGACGTTCGACAAGGGGCCATTGATCTTCAACCTTGGCCATGGTGTGACCCCGGATGCGGATCCGGACAATGTTGCCCGCATGGTCGAGCTGGTCAGGAAGGGATAAGCGCATGGATCTCTTTCTCTGGATCAAGGCGCTCCACGTCATTTCGATCATCGCCTGGATGGCGGGAATGCTCTACCTGCCGCGGCTGTTCGTTTATCATGCCGCAACGGAAGTCGGTTCGGAACAGTCCGAGACTTTCAAGATCATGGAACGACGGTTGCTCAAGGCAATCATCAACCCGGCGATGATCGCATCATGGGTCTTCGGGCTGTGGCTCGCCTGGGAACTTCAGGCCTGGCACGATGGTTGGTTCCACGCAAAGTTCACATTGGTTCTGATCATGTCCGGAGTTCACGGTCATCTCGCCAGCTGTGTTAAGAAATTCGCCAGGGACGAGAACAAAAGGTCGCAGCGTTACTACAGGATACTGAACGAAGTTCCGACCGTGCTGATGATCGGAATCGTCATATTCGTCATCGTCAAACCGTTTTAAGCGGCAGAAAACAAACAGCGAAGACGGCCGCAGGACTGCGGCTGTCATTTTCATCTTTCCAATTCCAAATGCGGCGCTAAGAAACTGGCAGAAATCCGGGCTTGCGCTTTATTCCAAATCAACGTATCTTTCGCGCATCTTCATACGGCGCTGTGTTCGTTTTCAGTCGCTCCGCGATCGCCGTACAATCTGGACACATCTAAAAGTCTTTCAGATATCTTCTGGCCGACCCATCCATCCGGCGCAGAACGACCCTTCCAAACCTGAATCCATCACAACGAAAAAAAAGACCCCTACTCGATGCGGGAAATGAAACTCAAAGACCTAAAACTAAGAACACCGACAGAGCTGCTCCAAACTGCCGAGGAGCTTGAAGTCGAGAACGCCAGCACCATGCGTAAGCAGGAGCTGATGTTTGCCATCCTGAAGAACCTAGCTGCTCAGGATGTGGAGATTATCGGCGAAGGTGTCGTTGAAGTCCTGCAGGACGGCTTCGGCTTTCTCCGGTCTCCAGATGCGAACTATCTGCCGGGCCCGGACGATATCTACGTCTCGCCCTCGCAGATCCGCCGCTTTTCGCTGCGGACAGGGGACACCGTTGAAGGCCAGATCCGCAGCCCGAAAGAGGGTGAACGGTATTTTGCTCTTCTCAAGGTCAATACAATCAATTTCGAAGATCCGGACAAGGCCCGGCACAAGGTTCACTTTGACAACCTGACGCCGCTTTATCCGGATGAACGGTTCCGGATGGAGATCGAAGATCCGACCATCAAGGATCTTTCCTCCCGGGTTATCGACCTGGTGGCGCCTCTCGGCAAAGGCCAGCGTGCGCTGATCACCGCGCCGCCACGCACCGGTAAAACGGTGTTCCTGCAAAACATCGCAAAATCCATCACCACCAATCATCCGGAATGTTATCTGATCGTTCTCCTGATCGATGAACGTCCGGAAGAAGTAACCGACATGCAGCGGACGGTCGACGGCGAAGTGGTTTCCTCCACGTTCGACGAGCCGGCTGCGCGCCACGTTCAGGTTGCCGAAATGGTGATCGAGAAGGCCAAGCGCCTGACCGAGCATGGCCGCGACGTTGTCATCCTGCTCGATTCCATCACCCGTCTCGGACGTGCGTACAACACCGTTGTGCCGTCTTCGGGTAAGGTGCTTACCGGTGGTGTCGATGCCAACGCCCTGCAGCGGCCGAAGCGCTTCTTCGGTGCTGCCCGTAACATCGAAGAGGGCGGGTCGCTGACCATCATCGCAACCGCGCTGATCGATACCGGCAGCCGCATGGACGAAGTCATCTTCGAAGAGTTCAAGGGTACGGGTAACTCCGAAATCATCCTCGACCGCAAGATCTCCGACAAGCGCGTTTACCCGGCGATCGACATTCAGCGCTCCGGCACCCGTAAGGAAGAGCTTCTGGTTCCGGCCGAACGTCTCAAGAAGACGTTTGTGCTGCGCCGGATCCTCAATCCGATGGGAACGGTCGATGCGATCGAGTTCCTGCTCGACAAGCTCAAGCAGACCAAGTCCAACGACGACTTCTTCGACAGCATGAACACTTGATCCCAAACGGATCGGGTTCTATTCAAAGGCGCGGCCCGCAAGGGTTCGCGCCTTTACTTTTTGTTTAGATTTGATCAGCCCACCACCGTGTTTCACGTGAATCCTGTCACATTCTGAATCGGACCCGATCTGATGACTGATGCTTCTTTTTTGCTGGAGACAGAGCGCCTCCTGCTGCGCCCTTGGAAGAACGAGGATCTGGAGCCTTTTGCCGAGCTCTGCGCAGACCCGGAGGTGATGCGGTTTTTTCCCGAAGTGCTGACGCGGGAAAAGTCTGATTTGCTGGTTTCCCGATGCAGAGAAAAAACTGCAAATGACGGGTTCAGCATGGCGCCCGTCGAAGTGAAGGCCACGAGAGAATTTCTAGGTTTCGTCGGTTTGAACGTTCCGGCCTATGCTGCACCTCTGCCATTCGATCCATGCGTTGAGATCGGCTGGCGCTTGAAACGGTCTGCCTGGGGCAAGGGTTATGCAAGCGAGGCTGCCCGGGAGTGGCTTCGATTCGGATTTGAAACCATCGGGCTTGAAGAGATCGTTGCCTTTACGATTCCGGACAATCTGCCTTCACAGAAAGTGATGAAGCGCATCGGCATGACCCGCGACCTGGAAGGGGACTTTCTTCATACCAGTCTGCCGGCGGATCATCCGATTGCGAAGCATGTACTTTATCGCCTGAAGAGATCCGACTGGATGTCCGGGGCGAAGTGAGCGGGCATTCAAATCTGATCTGAAAATCAGATTCACGTGAAACAGACCTGCATTACCTCCAGTTCAGACAATGACAAGCACCTTCAAGATTGAAACCGAACGGTTGGTACTGCGCTGTTGGGCGGAAGCACATATTGACCCCTGTGTGCACCTTTGCGCAGATCCGGAGGTGATGCGGTACTTTCCTGACGTGCTGACCCGTGATCGGACCATGAAGTTGATCGGGATGTTTCAGGACTGTTTTGAAAAGCACGGTGTTTTGTACGCGCCGATTGAACTGAAGGCGTCAGGCGAGTTCATCGGATTCGCCGGACTGGATGTACACGATGAAGAAGCGCTGCCTATTGGGGCCTGTGTCGATATCGGTTGGAGACTGAAGCGGTCAGCATGGGGCCGGGGGTTTGCCAGCGAAGCTGCTCGCGCCTGGCTTCGATTCGGCTTTGAAACCATTGGCTACGAAGAGATCGTTGCCTTCACTGTTCCTGGCAATATTCCCTCGCAGAAGGTCATGACACGAATTGGCATGACGCACGATGAGACGGGTGACTTCCAGCACCCAAAGCTTCCAGAGGGACACGCCTTCAAGCGGCACGTACTCTACAGGATGACGAAGGACGATTGGCAGAGGCGGACTGGGTAAGGGTTTGGCCGAGCCGGTGATAAACCCGAGCAAAGATTCACGTGAAACAGAAACGGGGTCATGCCGGTGTCGGAATTTGTTTCACGTGAATCCATAACGTTGAATCGGCTCCGATCCAACTAGAGGACTTTTGAGCAGGGGAAGACGAGAGGGCTCTTCTTCAACTCTGGTTGGCTCTCACCCATGAACCCAACGTTTATCCCAACTGTGCCTTGACTGGCGGATGGTGTTTTTGAAACAGGTGAAACCATCCTGCGACCAACCCTGCATGGTCATTCCCAGAACGTCCTTCGATATCCAGGGATGACAGAAATGTCCTGGATGCCATTGCCGGGGGTGAAACCGGCGCAGGGGACTTATGGACCTTCTGAAGTTAGCCGTCAGTGTTTCACGTGAATCAATCAACTTGAATCGGTTCCGAATTCAAATTCCAGCATTTCCAATCTTGGTTCCATGACGTCTGTCTCTCTTGGAATTGGTCCGGGCATGCGCGAGAGCTCTGAACCTTCGGGTGAACGTGTATGAGATCACGGTTCATCAAAGAACCATTTCCTCATGCCTCACCGACAAGTGTTGCGAATACCCGGATCAAGGAGCGACAGCCTTGACGATGGTGATGCACTGAGTGAGGAGACATGGGATCTGTGGGCTCTTTGCGAGACCTCGCCAGACGCGGAGCTTTTCCACGCAGACCAGTTTCTCGCAGCCAATTGATTCACGTGAAACAGATAGGCCTGCGGAACCACTCGCTTCGATTCGGTGGCGGAATGGCGTGGCTTGTTCTTTTCCGCCGTGACGAGACTTGATAAAGAGGCGGTCCACGTACCGACGTCGAACCGGAAGACACCATGGCTGACACGATCTTTGCGCTCTCCAGTGGAGCAGTCCCTTCGGGCGTTGCGGTGATCCGTGTGTCCGGGCCAGGCACCAGGGAGATCGTTGAGGCGCTGGCGGGCAGGGTGCCGGAACCACGCAAGACAATGCTTGCCAAGCTGCGTCACCCGGAGACGGGTGACGTCCTGGATGAGTCTCTGGTGCTCTATTTCGAGGGGCCGGCAAGCTTTACCGGAGAGGATGTTGCAGAGTTCCAGTGTCATGGTGGACGTGCCGTTGTCTCAGGTCTTCTGTCCGTGCTTTCTGCATTTCCCCAGTGCCGCCCAGCTGAAGCAGGGGAGTTCACCCGGCGCGCATTCGACCGGGGCCGGATGGATCTGACGGAAGTTGAGGGTCTGGCAGATCTCATTGCCGCAGAGACCGAGAGCCAGCGCAAGCAGGCCGTCCGACAGATGGGCGGTGCTCTCGGCAATCTTTATGACGATTGGCGGAAACGCCTTATCCATATGCGGGCGATGATCGAGGCGGACTTTGATTTTGCCGACGAGGAAGATGTTCCGGGCAGCGTTGCCGAAGAGGTCTGGTCCGAAGCAAGGCAGCTTCAAACCGAGATCGCAGAGCATCTGGAAAAGTCTCGCAGCGGGGAACGCCTGCGCTCGGGCCTTCAGGTGGTTCTGATGGGTGCACCGAACGCCGGCAAGTCCAGCTTGCTGAACGCCATTGCCGGACGGGAAGTTGCCATTGTTACCGAAGAAGCCGGCACGACCCGGGATGTCATCGAGGTTCACCTGGATCTGGCAGGTTATCCCGTGACGCTGGTCGACACTGCGGGTCTTCGGCAGACAGAGGGTGTGGTTGAGAAAGAGGGTATTCGCAGGGCAGAAGAACGGGGCCGGGGAGCAGACCTGATCCTGTGGGCCGTAGAGCCGGGCGGGGTGGAGCATGACGATGCGACTGCCGGTCTTCCGCACGATCTGCGAAGCAGCGTACCTGTCTGGACGGTTCGTACGAAGGCCGATCTTGAGACTCTTCCGGAACAAGACTCTTCCGGAACGATCCAGGAAATTGCTTGTTCCAGCACAAGTGCCGAGGGGATGAACCCGCTTTTTTCGCGCCTCACACGTTTTGCTGAGGAAACAATTTCCCTTGGTGAAGCTCCACTGGCAACACGGGAGCGGCACCGTCATTATCTAAATGACTGCCTGTCGGGGTTGCGAGCGGCCGTTGAACTGGACCATCTACCGGCAGAGCTTCGTGCAGAAGACCTCCGTTCGGCTGCCGATGCGCTGGGGCGGATCACCGGCCGGATCGATGTTGAGGATCTGCTCGATGTGATCTTCCGGGACTTCTGTATCGGCAAATGACCTGTTTCACGTGAATCATTCCAGGCGAACTGTGGATCGGTTCACTGCCGGAACATGTTTCACGTGAATCATTTTCGCGGTGGTGGAGGCGAAATGATCTGCCGTACCAGACGATGTATCTGTTCGCGGAAATTCCGCTTTGACCTCCAGCAGCGTCACACGTATAAGTCTCGGTGAACAAGTGCCGGTTTGTGCGGCCTGTGATAGTCTGGCCAAGGCCGGACAATGATCCCGAAAACCGAACCGGACAGACCCGAACCCGACACCCAGCTGCCGGGTCGCGTGAGCGGTAGAGACTATGAACGAACTGGACCTGACATTCGACGTAGTGGTGATTGGCGGTGGGCACGCGGGCTGCGAAGCCGCGGCGGCATCTGCGCGCGCCGGTGCCACGACTGCGCTGGTCACCCATCGCTTCGACACTATTGGCGTAATGTCCTGTAACCCGGCCATTGGTGGTCTGGGGAAGGGTCATCTCGTACGAGAGATCGATGCGCTCGACGGATTGATGGGACGGGTCGCCGACAAGGGCGGGATCCAGTTTCGCATGCTCAACCGGCGCAAGGGGCCTGCTGTTCGTGGGCCTCGTGCCCAGGCGGATCGCAAGCTCTACCGGGAAGCGATGCAGCGCGAGATTGCTGCGGTCGAAGGTCTGAGTGTTGTTGAGGGGGAAGCCCACAAGATCCGGTTTGACCGAGACGGCGAGACACGTTCTGTTTCCGGGATCGAATTGGCCGATGGCCGAGTGATCAACTGCCGCGCCATTGTGCTGACGAGCGGAACGTTTCTCCGCGGCCTTATTCATATCGGCGACAGGAAGATCCCGGCTGGCCGGTCCGGTGAGGCTCCGGCGCTTGGACTGTCTGAATCGCTTGAGCAGATCGGCTTCGATCTTGGCCGCCTCAAGACGGGTACACCTGCACGGCTGGACGGGAGGACAATCCACTGGGACAAGCTCGAAGAGCAGCCCGGTGATGAGGACCCGATCCCGTTTTCCACGTTGACGGACAAGATCGTAACGCCTCAGATACCGTGCCACATCACACGCACAACGCCTGAGACCCATCGGATCATTCGCGAGAACCTCTCCCGTTCCGCAATGTACTCGGGTGAGATCAAGGGACGGGGCCCGCGCTATTGCCCGTCCATCGAAGACAAGATCGTTCGCTTTGGCGACAGGGACGGACACCAGATCTTTCTGGAGCCGGAAGGGCTGGATGATCACACGGTCTATCCGAACGGCATTTCCACATCTCTGCCCGAAGACGCACAGATCGCGTTTCTGAAGACCATTCCGGGTCTGGAAGACGTGGTGGTATTGCAGCCGGGCTACGCGATTGAATATGACCATGTCGACCCGCGCGAGCTGCGTCCGACACTGGAAGCCAAGCGCTGTTCCGGTCTTTACCTGGCTGGCCAGATCAACGGGACGACCGGATATGAGGAAGCAGGGGCGCAGGGTCTCGTCGCTGGCCTCAATGCCGCGCTGAAGGCTGCCGGCAAGGAACCGTTCGTGGTGGACCGGTCTGAAGGCTATATCGGTGTCATGATCGACGATCTGATCACCAGAGGTATCACCGAACCGTATCGGATGTTCACGTCCCGCGCAGAATACCGGTTGTCGCTGCGGGCGGACAATGCGGACCAGCGTCTTACTCCGTTGGGTATCGCGATTGGCTGCGTGTCGGAAACCCGGCGCTGTGCCTTCGAAAGCAAGTTGGCCCGGATCGCCGCGGCCCGGGATCTTTTGACGAACCTGACGGTGACACCGTCAGAAGCGCAGAAAAAAGGATTGCCGGTGAACCAGGATGGCATTCGCCGGTCGGCGTTTGATCTGCTCTCCTATCCGAATGTTACCTTTGAAGGCCTGACGCATGTCTGGCCGGAACTGAAAGATATCGATCCGGCGATTGCCGAACAGGTTGCGACCGACGCGCTTTACGCTGTTTACCTCGACCGTCAGATGGCGGATATCGAAGCGTTGAAACGCGATGAAGCCTTGTCGATCCCTGATAGTTTCGACTACGAAGCGATCACCGGTCTCTCCAATGAAGTGCGCCAGAAGCTGATCGATGTTCGCCCGGCAACCCTTGGTCAGGCGTCACGAATGGACGGCATGACACCAGCCGCACTTACCCTGATCCTGTCGCGTCTGAAACGTCAAAGCCAGAAGGGGGCTGCCTGATGGGCCGCCCAGTGATGTTGAATACATCTGGACAGGTTGTGCATAAGTATGGGGATGTTTCACGTGAAACGTTGAACCGGCTCCAGATCTTTGTCGATCTCGTCTTGAAGTGGCAACCCGCACAAAACCTGATCGCGCCGTCGACGATCCCCGATATCTGGACGCGTCACGTGGCAGATAGCCTGCAAACCCAGTGGAGTTTTCCCGAGGCGCGCACATGGGTGGATATCGGCAGTGGCGGCGGTTTTCCGGGTATTGTCACGGCTATCCTTCTGGCCGATGAACCAGACGCTCATGTCCACATGATCGAGAGCAATCAGCGCAAGGTCGCGTTTCTCAGAACGGCTCTGAGGGAAACAGAATCTAAGGGAACGGTGCATCCGGGCCGGATCGAATCGGTTGCGAAAGATTGGAAGCACGACCCGGTGGACGCAGTGTCGGCACGTGCATTGGCTTCGCTAGACCTGCTTTTTCAGCTCTCCGAACCGTTCACGGCGGCAGGAGCAAAGGCTGTTTTCCACAAAGGTCAGGATTTTCAGCGAGAAGTTAACGAAGCTACTGCCCGTTGGCAGTTCGACATGATAGAAAAAGACAGTCTTGTTGATCCAATGAGCCGGATGCTTCTTTTCTCAAATATTTCAGCCCGGCCGGAGTAGCCAGGAAGGTGTCGTAGCAATGAGCATGCTTCCCGAAATGCCGCGCGTTCTCGCGCTCGCGAACCAGAAGGGCGGGGTGGGCAAAACCACGACCGCTATTAACCTCGGCACGGCGCTTGCTGCGATTGGCGAAAAAGTTCTGGTGATCGATCTTGATCCGCAGGGCAACGCCTCGACAGGTCTGGGCATCGAACATCGTGACCGGGGCCTGTCGACCTATGAAGTTCTGAGCGGCGACTGTTCCCTGGCCGAGGCCGTTCGCGAAACCGCGGTGCAGCGCCTCTGGGTGGCACCATCAACCATGGACCTTCTGGGCCTTGAACTGGAAATTGCTTCCACAAGCGATCGTGCGTTTCGGCTGCGCAGCGCCATCGAGAACCTGACCCAGTCGCGTCTGTTCCAGGAAATCGGTTTTACCTATGTCCTGGTTGACTGTCCGCCGTCGCTGAACCTGCTGACGATCAACGCCCTGTCCGCATCGCATTCCATTCTGGTACCACTCCAGTGCGAGTTCTTCGCGCTTGAAGGCCTCAGTCAGTTGCTCAGCACGGTTGAGCAGGTGAAGAATGCGCTGAACCCTGAACTCAGCATTCATGGCATCGTCCTGACCATGTACGACAGCCGTAACAACCTCTCCAGCCAGGTGGTCGCCGACGTGCGCGAAACCATGGGCGATGCGGTTTACGAAACGATCATTCCACGCAACGTTCGTATTTCGGAAGCTCCGTCCTACGGCAAGCCGGCGCTGCTTTACGATCTGAAGTGTGCGGGCAGCCAGGCCTATCTGCGGCTGGCGTCCGAGATCATTCAGCGTGAGCGCGAATTGCGACGCGTTGCGGCATAAGGCAGGATCGATTCGGCTCCGATCTGGCAAGTTTTGAGGCATGGTGGCGGAAGAGGCACAGTCACCATGCGTTATCCTATTGAATTATAAAAAGAAAAAGGTGCGGTATGGCGGAAAAAGACGTCAAGAACAAACGTTTGGGCCGTGGTCTGGCGGCGCTGATCGGAGATTCAGCTCCCGAGTCGGCCGCACCGCCTGAAAAGATCATTCGCGATTCCCGCAGGGTTCCGATTGAGCATCTTGAACCGAACCCGCGCAACCCGCGCAAGACCTTCACCGAGAAGGACCTGGGCGATCTTTCGGAATCGCTGAAGGCAAAGGGCATTGTTCAGCCGATCCTGGTCCGTCCGGCAGCAGGGAAGCCCAACCGCTTCGAGATCATTGCCGGCGAACGCCGCTGGCGGGCGGCACAGCGGGCAGGGCTGCATGAAGCGCCGATCATCATCCGCGACGTGACTGATCAGGAAGCGCTTGAGCTTGCCATCATTGAAAACGTGCAGCGCGCCGATCTCAATCCGATCGAAGAGGCGATGGGCTACGAGCAGCTCACGGCCGAGTTCAGCTACAGCCAGGGCGAACTCGCCAAGGTGATCGGCAAGAGCCGCAGCCACGTCGCCAACACGATGCGTCTGTTGAAGTTGCCGAATTCGGTGAAGGACTATCTGGCCGAAGGCCTGCTGACAGCCGGCCATGCTCGCGCCCTGATCACTGTTGACGATCCCGCGGCTCTGGCGGAGTTGATCGTGGAAAAGGGCCTGACGGTTCGCGACGCGGAAAAGCTGTCGCAGGATCCGGATGCCCTCGCCAAGATCACCGGCAAGAAAACGCCGGGCGACAAGCCGCAGAAGGACGCTGACACCAAGGCTCTGGAAAAGCGGCTGACCGACACACTGGGCCTGAAGGTGACCGTTGGTCACAAACCAGGCAAGGAAACCGGCGATCTCAAGATCAAATACACCTCGCTCGAACAGCTTGACGAGCTTTGCAAGAAGCTGGGTGTCGAAACATAATAAGTTATTGAATTTATTTATCAATTAAGAAGCCGAAGCATATCTTGCTCCGGCTTTTTTTGATTGTGTCAAGCTGCCACCCCTACACCCCTCATCCTGAGGAGCCGCAGTAGCGGCGTCTCGAAGGACGGGCCACCGGTTCTGGAGTTTGCCGCCCATCCTTCAAGACAGCGCTTGGGCGCTTTCTCAGGATGAGGGGAAGATATCCGGGGCGATGTTGGGCTTCGGAATAAGATTAGCGGAGGTTGGTAAGGAGCGTCCTAGCGCCGCTGGTGAGGCACGCTGGGGAACAAACCGCCCACACCTCGAGACAGCGCTGCGGCGCTTCCTCAGGATGAGGGCGCGTGTGAGACCATAAAGAATACAGGGAGGCTCAGGGAGAGGAGCAGAGGGTGGTCTTTTACCGCCGCTGTTGTCGTGCTCTGGCGGCTCTGCCGAGCTTGAGGAGGGCCTCGGAGAGGACAGGGACGCCGAGGGCATCGTTGAGGCGCGAAATGCGTGTGGCCTCGCTCAGAATATCCATCGCGCGTTCCAGGTCGCTCAGCGACCAGATCCGCAGCTGCTGGGTAAACCTTGGTTTGCGGGAGAAGAAGATTGGCGGGCGTTGCCCGTCAACGACGGCCTGAGCGTTTTTGCCTTGCTCGATATCGATTCGCATCCGATGCAAAAGCTGAAAGTGTTTCAGGGTCTGGTTGGCGATGACAGATGCCTTCGAGCCGGCTTCCGCAAGCCGTTCCAGACCGTGATCCAGCATGGCAAGGTCACCTGATGCTGCCGCGTCGATCAGTTCGGACATTTCGAAGGCCGATGCGTCACCGATGATGGCCTCGACGTCTTCGCTATCGATCCGGCCCTTGTTGAGGGCATACAGGCAGAGCTTTTTCAGTTCGCCGCGGCTGGCCATGCGGTCGCCGCCCAGAAGGCTGTGCAGGGCCGCGCGGGCTTCGCGGGTCACCGACAGACCGGCTTCTCGGGTTTCCTCATCGATCAGCTGATCAATGCCCCTGTCGTTATCGGCGTAACAGGGCAGGGCTACGGCGCGTTTGTGCGGTTCGATCAGCTTTCTGAGGCCGGCACCCTTCTTGATGTCGCCGCCTTCCAGAACCACCAGGGTTTGCCAGTCGTCGTGCTTGAGAACCGGCTCTACCGCCGAATTGAGATTGCGCGAGGAGGCATCCTTCACCCACACGATCCTGCGGCCGCCAAACAGCGGAACGGTCAGAACTTCGTCAATGAGCCGATTCGGATCCGAACCAAGATCCGAGGCATCAAGCTTGATCAGATTAAACGGATCGCTTTCGCCTTCAGAGGCCTTGTTGACGAGGCGGGTGGCGCGTTCCGAGACAAGTCCGGTATCAGGGCCAAAGATCAGAACAACGCCGCCAGCCTCCGGAGGATTGGCAACGAAACGGTCGATCTCCGCAGCTTTCAGGACGGTCACGGCCGTTTGCCTCCAGGGCCTGGGTTACGACTGGCTGGCGAAATAGCCGGCAATCCGGGCGGCGATATCGTCGGCAACAGCCTTGGCAACACGTTCCTGCGCATTGCGGTAGGCACGGGTGTTGGCAAATCGCTGGTTGGAGAAGTCGTAGGAAGCGGACTTGAATGCCCGGCCGGTCATCAGGGTTTCGTTGGTTGCCAGATCACTCAGAACGAAAGTGGAGTTCATCGTGGTCGTATAGGCGGACGGCACGTCGGAAAACTGCTCCACGCCGACTTCCGCGCTACCGACGTCCATCAGCACCTTGAGACGATACTTCTTGGCGCCTGAGCCTGCGCCGCGCTCGAACCGGTAGGTCAGCTCGTTGTAGAGGACGCGCGATGCATCGTTGTTGGCAAACTGGCTGGAGATGGACTCCAGTTCAATGGCTGCAAGTTCGCTCGCCACGGAAGAGGGGGCAGAGCCGAAGTCGCCCGTGCTGCTGCCATAGAGCGGGCGAACCTGGCAACCGCCCAGGGTCACGGCGGCGGCAAACGCGGCGCAAAGGGCAGCGCGCCGCAACGCGCCGCTGTTCAGGAAGAGGTTGTTAAACAACGACATTCACGATCCTTTGCGGTACCACGATGATCTTCTTGGGCGCCTTGCCTTCAAGAGCTTTCTTGACGGCGTCGAGGGCCAAGGTAGCCGCTTCGACCTCGTCTTTGGAAGCCTCTTTTGCAATCGTCAGTTCACCGCGTTTCTTTCCGTTGATCTGGATCGGATAGGTGACGGTGTCGTCGGACAGCAGCGCTTCGTCGGCCTTCGGCCAGTTTGCCTCCGAAATCAGATTGTCGTGGCCGAGTTCGGACCAGCATTCTTCTGCCAAATGCGGCATCATCGGAGCCATCATCTGCACCAGATAATCGGCTGCCTCACGCACCGCATATTCGGTGCCGGCATCCGCTGTACCGTCGTTGAAGACCTTGCTGATGGTGTTGACCAGTTCATAGAGACGGGCCACGGCCCGGTTGAAGCCAAGGCCTTCCAGATCGGCAGAGACGGCAGCCAGGGTCTTGTGGCTGGCGCGGCGCAGGTCAAGCGCCTTTCCGTCGACGCCTGGAGCCTTGCCGCTACGGGGCTCGGTCTTCTCGGCGATGTCGCCGATCAGGCGCCAGACGCGCTGAACAAAGCGCCAGGCACCCTGCACGCCGTCCTCGGTCCAGATCACGTCGCGCTCGGGGGGGCTGTCGGACAG
The DNA here is from genome assembly GCF_008107695.1 of Stappia sp. BW2. GTDB lineage: Bacteria > Pseudomonadota > Alphaproteobacteria > Rhizobiales > Stappiaceae > Roseibium. Next base: position 180,448 of record NZ_VIRG01000056.1, read on the forward strand.
CATGAACCAGCGGGCGGTATCGGCGCCGTAGGTGTCGATGATGTCTGTCGGGTCGACAGTGTTCTTCTTCGACTTCGACATCTTCTCGATAGAGCCGATGGCAACGTCCTCGCCGGTCTCGACGAGCATCGCGCGGCGCTTGCCGTCAACATCCTCGATGCGGATCTCTGACGGGGCGATCCAGCGGCCGTTGGCGCCTTCGCCGATACGATAAGTCTCGTGCGTCACCATGCCCTGCGTGAACAGGCCCTTGAACGGTTCTTTCAGATCCAGCGCGCCCACTTTCTGCATCGCCCGGGTGAAGAAGCGGGAATAGAGCAGGTGCAGGATCGCATGCTCGATGCCGCCGATATACTGGTCGACAGGCAGCCAGCCGTTGGCCGCCTTCGGGTCTGTCGGCTGGTCGCAGTCCGGAGCCGTGAAGCGGGCGAAATACCAGGAGCTGTCCACGAAGGTGTCCATGGTGTCGGTTTCGCGCCGGGCAGGCTTGCCGCATTTCGGGCATGAAGTGTTGCGCCAGGTCGGGTGACGGTCAAGCGGGTTGCCTGGCTTGTCGAAATTGATGTCGTCCGGCAACTGAACCGGCAGGTTTTCGTCCTTTTCCGGAACTACACCGCAATCATCGCAATGAATCACCGGGATCGGGCAGCCCCAGTACCGCTGGCGCGAAATGCCCCAGTCGCGCAGGCGGTAGTTCACCTGGCGTTCGGCCTGTGATGCTCCGTCGACAGTGATGGCTTCCAGTTTCTTTGCCACCGCTTCCTTGGCGTCCTGAATGGAGAGACCGTTCAGGAAATCGGAGTTGAAGATGGTGCCGTCGTCGGTAAAGGCTTCATCCGCCACATCGAAGGTTGCCGGATCGGCGTCCTTCGGCAGCACGACGGGCGTGACGGGCAGGCCGTATTTGCGGGCGAAGTCCAGGTCGCGCTGGTCATGCGCCGGGCAGGCAAAGATCGCGCCGGTGCCGTAATCCATCAGAATGAAGTTGGCGACATAGACCGGCAGCTCGATGGAGGCATCCAGCGGATGCTTGACGCGCAGGCCAGTATCGATGCCTTTTTTCTCTGCCTTTTCAATGGCCTCTTCGGATGTACCGACCCGGCGGCATTCCTCGATGAAGGCTTTCAGTTCCGGATTGCTTTCCGCCAGCTTGGTCGAGATCGGGTGATCCGGCGACAAGCCCATGAAGGAGGCCCCGAACAGCGTGTCCGGACGGGTGGTGAAGATTTCCAGCGTCTTGTCGCCGGTGGGGGCAGCTTCAGTAAACTCGAAGCGCACACGCAGACCTTCGGAACGGCCGATCCAGTTCTTCTGCATCAGGCGCACCTTGTCCGGCCAGCGGTCGAGCGTGTCGATCGCTTCCAGCAGGTCTTCCGAATAGTCGGAAATCTTGAAGAACCACTGGGTCAGTTCCCGCTGTTCCACCAGCGCGCCGGAGCGCCAGCCGCGGCCGTCGATCACCTGCTCGTTGGCCAGAACCGTCATGTCGACCGGGTCCCAGTTGACCTTGGCGTTCTTGCGGTAGACGAGACCGGCTTCCAGGAACTTCAGGAACAGGCGCTGCTGCTGGGTGTAATAAGCGACATCGCAGGTCGCGAATTCCCGGCTCCAATCCAGCGACAGGCCCATGATCTTGAGCTGGTCGCGCATGGTGGCGATGTTCTCATAGGTCCAATCCTTGGGATGGACCTTGTTCTGCATGGCCGCGTTTTCCGCCGGCATGCCGAAGGCGTCCCAACCCATCGGATGCAGAACGTTGAAACCCTTGGCGCGTTTGTAACGGGCAACCACATCGCCCATGGCGTAGTTGCGCACGTGGCCCATGTGGATGCGGCCGGACGGATAGGGAAACATTTCAAGGACATAGTATTTGTCGCGGGGATCGTCATTGTGGGTGACGAAAACGTCCTTGTCGTTCCAGACCTTTTGCCAGCGCGCTTCAACTTCGCGCGCGTTGTACCGTTCCGTTGCCATCTATTGTGCCGTTTGTTCTTGCCGCCGGATGCGGCGGATTTCCTGAAAGATTGACTGCCGGACTGTCACCAGAAATCGCGTCCGGGGTCAACATGTGAGAAGAGAATGATCTTGCAGATGCCTGTTTATTTCGCAACGCGGCATTCGTAAAGCTGTGGGATGGCAGCTTCCGGCCTGTTTTGCGCTCAAATGCACCTCCGGCGTCAGGGCCAACCGAAAGAGCTCTTGAGATTGAAGGTCGAGCGGGCATAAGAGAGGGGATGCCCGGACGGGCAGAGCGCCCGGCAAATTGAAGGACCAACCGATGACCTCCGCAGCAGACCGACTGGCAAATGTTAAGGCAGACATCCGAAATGCCGAAGCCGAGTTCGGGAGGGCCGAAGGGTCGGTGACGCTTATCGCGGTTTCCAAGACCTTTGACGCGGATGAAATCCGTCCGGTGCTCAGCGCGGGTCAACGGGTGTTCGGCGAGAACCGGGTGCAGGAAGCCATGCACAAATGGCCGGGGCTGCGCGAGGATTTCGAGGGCATCGAACTGCATCTGATCGGCCCGCTGCAATCCAACAAGGCCAAGGAAGCGGTCGCGACCTTTGATGTCGTGCACACTGTGGACCGGCCGAAAATTGCCAGGGCGCTGAAAGCCGAGATGGAAAAGCAGGGCAGGGATCTGCCGTGTTTCGTTCAGGTGAATACGGGCGAAGAGCCGCAAAAGGCAGGCATTGCGCCGAAGGATGTCGATGCCTTCGTGAAAGAGTGCCGGGAGGACGTCGGGCTGAACATCGTCGGACTGATGTGCATTCCGCCGGTGGATGAAGCGCCGGGCGAACATTTTGCGCTTCTGGAAAAGATCGCCGCCCGCAATGGCCTTGAGAAATTGTCCATGGGCATGTCTTCCGACTATCCGGTGGCGGTCGGCTTCGGGGCCACGCATGTGCGTGTCGGTTCGGCCATCTTCGGCTCGCGCGACTACCCCTGATCAGCTTCCGCCCGGCCAGTCTCGCCAGCGGATTCGCACGGTAGGTGCGAAGCGGGTCCGGCTTGTTAATTCAACGAATTTGTTTCGAATTTACAAATAAAATCAAATAGATAATCCAAGATCATTTTTGAGATAAGCCTAACAACTGCCCGAAATTGTCAAAAATGACGGGAGTTAGGCCTGCCTGTGGCTGATCGTAATACTCAACCACAACATTGCCGCGAAGGTTTCAAAGAGCTGCCCTTTGCGGGTCGCGATCGGCCCGCAGTGTCTGTCTCGTTCCGGTTCGGCGGGTCGCAGGGGCCTGGCGAACGGACGGAACAACAGGTGGATCCCACAGCCAACCGGCGCACGGGGCACCTGACACGACCCAAACCATTGGAGGTCATATCATGTCCAAACGTCTAACAGCTGCTCTTCTGATCGGTACATTCACCGCGTCTACCGCAGCGCTTGCCCAGGGCATGTCGTTCGAGGCGGTGGACCTCAATCAGGACGGTTACGTCAGCTACGAGGAAATCGCGGCAGCCGTCCCGACCCTTTCTGAAGACGCATTCAACGCGGCTGACAGCAACCAGGACAGCTTCCTGGATCCGGACGAGTTCGTAAACGTCCAGCCGTAATCAGGCTTCGGGCGATCAAAACCCCCCGTCGGCCGCATCTGCAGCCAGATCGCCCGAACAAGACCACCGCCGGTAAGGTCACGCCGGCGGTGGTTTTCTATATTCAAAGAGACTTGAAGACCTTCCGGCCGGATCGGGTTTAATCCAGCCAGAAATCGGGCGTCAGCAACAAGATGCCTGCGAGGATTTCAAGCCGTCCGAGGATCATCTGAACCGCCAGGAACCACTTGGCGAGATCGGGGAGGGACTGGAACGTGCCCGACGGGCCGATGGTTTCACCAACACCAGGACCGACATTCGCAAGGGCCGTGATGGAGGCGCTGAGCGCTGTCTCAAGATCGAGACCAAGCATCATGTAGACCAGCGAGAAAGCGGCGAAGGCTCCGGCATAAAGAACGGCGAACACCAGCACACCTTCCAGGACGGGATTTGAAACAGTCCGGCCCTGGTATCTTGGCTCGACCACACGGTGAGGGCGGATCATCCGCCGGAAGAGTCCCCGGATGTAGCTGCCGAGAATCGCGATCCGGAACATCTTGAATCCGCCGGATGTCGATCCGCTGCAGCCGCCGAAGAACGTCAGCACGAAGAAAATCGCGATGACCGGCGGGCCAAACTGCAGATAATCGTTGGCCGCATAACCGGTGGTGGTGATGACCGAGACCACGTTGAAAACCGCAAAGGTGAGCATCTGGAACGGGGTGTCGTGGGCAATGAAGCGCTCGAACAGGAAAACGCTGATCGAAGCTGCAGCCACAATGGCCAACAGCAGCATGATCTGGACGTCCTTCACCCAATGCCGACGTTCGATGCTGCGGATCAGATAGAGAAACGGCACGGCGGAGGCCAGCATGAACACCGAGGCGACCCAGTAGACGGCAAGACCATCGAATTGCCCGAAGGATTGATCGGACGTTGAAAAACCGCCGGTCGAGACGGTGGTCATGGAGTGGATCACCGCGTCGAAGAAGGTCATTCCGCACAGCAGATAAAGTGTGGCGCAGCTCAGCGAAAGGCCTGCATAAAGCGCCAGCAGCCGGTAGACGAACGGACCGACATGGCCATAGGGCTTGCTGGTGTTTTCTGAAGATTCCAGGGCAAAGAGCTGGCTACCGCCAACGCGCAGGCCCGGCAGAAGCCAGATCCCGATGGCAACCACGCCGATACCGCCAACCCATTGCAGCAGCGCCCGCCACAACAAGATGCCGGGGGGCAGGGTGTCGAGACCGGTCAGGATCGTCGACCCGGTGGTGGTCAGGCCCGAGGCGGTTTCGAAAAAGGCATCAGTAAAGCTGATGCCGAGGCCACTGAAATAGAACGGGATGGCACCGGCAAAGGAAAAGGCGAACCAGGCGGCATTGACGAACAGAATGGCCTCGCGGAACTGGCCCGGTGGCCGCTCTCCCTGAAAGGCCATGGTCATCAGCAAGCCGGCCGTTCCCAGAACAAGGGCCGACACCAGAAAGACCTGCCAGTCCGAGTTTCTGGCGAACACATCCGCGATCCCGGGGACGATCATCAAAACTGAAATCAGGATGAGCAATCGTCCGATTGGCAACGCAATGGCGCGGTAATTCATACACTGGACGTCCGCAACGGTCGGCTGTCAGCGCAGCCGGCGTGTGTGTCAAAAGACTTTCGTTATCGGCCTGTGCACCGCAAAATGCAAGGCCGGCCACCTCGATCCGCCCCTTATAACGCAAGGGACAACTGGAAAGACGACCGGGCGTACACGCTCCGCATCATCGTTTAATATGCACCAGCACTCTGGTTCATATTGACCGAACGGGGAGGCTTTGCCAGAGTGATTTCATAAATTTGGGAGGAAAACATGAAACCACTTTATTGGGCGCTTGGCGCAGCGATGGCGCTTGGCCTTGCAGCCGGTTCGGCGCAAGCCGCGGATACAACCCTGCGCATTTCACTGCAATTGCCTTTGACGAGCCATCTCGGCCAGAATCTCCAGCTTTTCAAGGAAGAAGTAGAGAAAAACTCCAACGGCGACATCGCGGTGGAGATCTATGATTCCGCTCAGCTCTACAAGGACAACGAAGTTCCGGCGGCGGTCGGCAGCGGCTCCATTGAAATGGGTGTTGCGTCCCTGACCCGATATGTCGGCGACATTCCCGCCGTCGACATCTTCTATCAGCCGTTCCTGTTCGACACCGAAGAAAAGGTCCGCAAGGCTGTTGCCAAAGGGTCTCCCGTCCGCGGACCGCTGGACGAAGCGATCGCGGAAACCGGGTCGACCGTGTTGTGGTGGCAGGCTTATGGCGGTTCCATCATGCTGTCGAACGGTGGCCCGCTGAAAACGCCGGACGATTTGAAGGGCAAGAAAGTCCGTGTCTTCGGCAAGACCCTTGGCGATTTCGTCTCCGTGGCCGGTGGTGCGCCGACGCTGATTTCCGGCTCGGAACAGTATCTGGCCTACCAGCGCGGTACGGTGGACGTCGGCATGACCGGCATTTCCGGCGTGAAGTCTCGCAAGCTCTGGGAAGTGATGGATACGATCACCGTCACCAACAATGCGGATATCGAGTTTATCGTCGTGGTGAACACGGATTTCTGGAACAGCCTGCCGGATGAGCACAAGAAGATCATCGAGGATGCTGCCCTGAAGGCGGAAGCCGATGTGCGTGACCGCATGTCCCAGATCGAGGCCGACGGTTACGAGGTTTCGAAGCAGAACGGCATGACGGTCTACACACCGACCGAGGAAGAAATGGCCACCTGGAAGAGCGTCAGCCAGCCGGTCTATGACAACTTCGTCGAAAAAGCAGGCCCGCTGGGCAAGCAGGTTCTTGATGCCGCTCAGAAATTCTGACGGATGATGAACGACAGAAGCGGCCGGAAACGACCGGCCGCTTCTCGTAACGGATACCGGATCTCCGGCGTCCTGCTCCGGCCTTGCCGATTGCTCGATCGACAGTTGGTTTCATGAAAGCCTTCTATTTTGTTCTCCAGGCCTTCGCCTGGATGGCCGCGTTCCTGTTCATCGCCGTGGGCTGCATGCTCACCTATGAAGTGCTGGCGCGGTATCTTTTCATTGCTCCCACCATCTGGGCGTCGGAACTGTCCCAGTTGTGCCTGATGTGGGGAACCATGCTTGCCATGCCCTGGTTGCTTAAGACCGGCCGGCACATCGCGGTTGACGCTGTGACGGACCAGTTGAGCCCGGCCTGGCGCCGCGTTTGTCATGTTCTTGCAATGGGTTTTGTGGCGGTGTTCAGCATTCTGGTCGCCTGGAAGGGCGGCGCGATTTTCTACGATTCCTTCGAACGCGGCCGTACGTCGGGCACCATGCTGGATCTTCCCATGTGGATTTCCGAACTGTCCATTCCCGTCGGTTTCGCGCTTCTGTTCCTGCAGGCTGTACTCGAGCTGGGCCAGAAGCCCAAGTCGGGCGATCATGAAGCGGTGGTTATGGAATGACCACAGTTCTCATTCTCGTCGCTTTGTTCACCTTGTTGCTGATCCGGGTGCCGGTCGCGTTCGCGCTGGGCGGCCTTGGCCTTGCATTGCTTATTCTCGGCGGCTTCTCGCCGCTGATGGCGCCACAGGCGATCCTGTCGACACTCGACGGCTTCATTCTGCTGGCAGTGCCGCTTTTTCTGCTGATGTCGAATATCTTGCTCAAGGGCGGGGTTGGACGGGATCTGTTTGCCGCCGTTCATGCCTGGGTCGGCCATTGGCCGGGCGGTCTGGCTGTCGCGACCATTCTGTCCTGCGCCATCTTCGCCGCCATTTCCGGATCGTCGGTCGCCACGGCAGCCACCATCGGCACGGTTGCGATTCCGGAAATGATCCAGCGCGGCTATGAACGGAAATTCGTCTACGGACTGCTGGCCGCTGGCGGCACGCTTGGCATTCTGATTCCGCCGTCGATCCCGATGATCGTCTATGGCTTCGTTACCGAACAGTCGGTGATCGCGCTGTTCCTGGCGGGCGTTGGTCCGGGCTTGCTGCTCGTGGCGTTTTTCATCGGTTTTTCGATGGTCTACGCCCGTTGGTTCGGCGGCTATACACCGGAACCGGCGTCAAGCTGGGATGAGCGGGTGCGGGCAACGGTGCGGGCTTTTCCCTCGATCCTGCTGGCGATGGTGGTAATAGGCGCGATTTACAGCGGCGCTGCGACACCGACAGAAGCCGCCGCCATCGGTTTTGCCGTGGCGCTTCTGATCACCGGTCCGCTCTTGCGCACGCTCACCTGGCAGGGGCTGAAGGAAGCCGCCTTCGATGCCATGGTGACGACGGTCGCCATCGTGCTGATCATCGCCGGGGCCAAGGTGTTCGGAAAGGCGATCACGCTCTACCGGATTCCGCAGGACATCTCGGTCTTCATCGGACAGACCATCGACACCCCGCTTGCCTTCATCATTGTGGTGTCAGTCGTGCTTCTGATCATGGGGCTGGTGTTCGAGTCGCTGTCCATGGTGCTGATCATGACGCCGGTGCTGTTGCCGGCGGCCATGGCGCTGGGCTTCGATCCGGTCTGGTTCGGCGTCTATATGGTCGTAATGGTGGAATGCGCGCTGATCACACCGCCGGTCGGGCTCAATCTCTATGTCATCCAGTCGGTGGCGCGGTCGAAGCTGTCCGAAGTTTCGCGCGGCGTTTTGCCGTTCCTTGTGCTCATGTTGATTTCGGTCGCCATCCTGTATGTCTGGCCTGATCTCGCACTCTATCTTCCGTTCAAGTTCTGAGGTTTTGTCATGCCGTCACCGGCAGATTTGCTCCGCGCGCTGCTGGAGCAGCCGAAACTCAACGTCATGCCCTGCTGTTACGATGCCCTGTCGGCCAAGCTGATCGAACAGGCCGGGTTCGATCTCACCTTCATGTCCGGCTTTGCCGCTTCCGCATCGCGGATCGGCCAGCCGGATCTGGGGCTGATGTCCTATGGCGAGGTGCTTGATCAGGCGCGCAACATCAGCGATGCCATTCGTATTCCGCTGCTGGCGGACGGTGATACCGGCTATGGCAATGCGATGAACGTGCGCCGCACGGTAACCGGCATGGCCAAGGCTGGCGCCGCGGCCGTGATGATCGAGGATCAGGTCGCTCCGAAGCGCTGCGGCCATACGCCGGGCAAGGCGGTCGTTTCCCGTGAAGAAGCCTTTGACCGGATCCGGGCGGCCCAGGATGCCAAGGAAGCGGGCGCCGACATTCTTATCCTCGCCCGCACCGATGCCCGCCACGAGCATGGTCTTGCCGAGGCAATCGCCCGGGCCGCCAGGTTCAAGGAGCTTGGCGCCGATATCCTGTTCGTCGAAGCGCCCAAAACGGTTGCCGAAATGCGGGAGATCTGCCGGGAACTGCCGGGACCGAAGATGGCCAATATCGTGGAAGGCGGCGAGACGCCGGATCTTTCGCACAAGGATCTTCAGGACATCGGTTACGCCATTGCCGCCTATCCGCTGACCCTGATGGCCAGCGCCATGAAGGCAATGGTGGCAACGCTGCAGGACCTGAAGAGCGATCGGGACCGCACCCCGGATCTCATGGACTTCAAGGAACTGCGTGAGCGTATCGGCTTTAACGACTATTACGAGGTTTCGGCCAAATACGAGACGTCGAAGCGGGACTGAGGACGCCAGCCTTTCCGGAGCCGCGTCTTTGTGACCAACAGCGAAACTTGGCATCGCGCCACTCGGCGTTGGATTTATTTCAAACGGGATGATAGACCCGGCGCGACCGAGAAGCTGTAACGGAAAACTTGAATGCAGGGCGAAAGACGCCGAAGACCTTCGCTGTCGCTCCCGATCCTGCGGACATCACGCGACCAGCACCGGGACGGCACACTGACGCTCGGCAATTTGCTGCTAGCGCTGGGCGAGACGTCGTTCGGCTGGGCGATCGTGCTGTTTTCCCTGCTGACGCTTCTGCCTCTGCCGCCCGGGTCCTCGCTCGTCACCGGCCTGCCGGTGCTCGTCACCACGTTCCAGATGGTGCTTGGGTTTCCTCATGTGAAGTTGCCCGGACCGCTGGCGCGTCTTTCCCTCAATCACAACAAGCTGCGGCGAACGATGGTGCGCCTGCGTCCCGTCACAATGCGGCTGGAGCGCGTGCTGGCCCACCGGTACGAAGGTCTGTTCGCGCGCAAACATGAGCGTTTGCTCGGGCTTGCGTTGTTCGTGATTGCTTTCACATTGTTTCTGCCTGTGCCGCTCAGCGGCTGGTTTCCGGCGGTCGCACTGTTCATTGCCGGTGTCGGCATCGTGGAACGCGACGGCCTTGTGGTCATCTTCGGTCTTCTGCTGGGTCTGGCCGCGGTGCTGCTGACCGCTGCCATCCTGACGTCGATCGCGATCAGCACCCAAGCGCTCATGAGCTGATTGGATAGCCGTTCGCGTGCATGAAGCGCCGAAGCGGGAGGGACCAAAGCCATCATATCGCGGTGGACAGAAAACAAGTGCCGCAGGAAACGGGAATTTCCGCCGCTTCCTTGACTCTTGGCCGCGTTTCGGGCATAGACCCGCGAACTCCATATGAGTGATTGAAATTTCGATCCGCCGACCGGGACCCGTAAAGGTGTAAAGAGATCCCGGAGGTTAACACCCGACAGCGCGTTGCGCCCTCGGGTGTCAAACTGCTTTGCGCGGGTTGATCCGGTTGGAAATGACCGGCGGTTGCCCATATGGTTCGGGAGACTTCCCGAAACCGAGATTATTCAAGGACTACTGATGTTTGAAAGCCTGTCCGATCGATTAAGCGGTATTTTCGACAAGCTCACCGGCCGCGGTGCGCTGTCGGAAAACGACGTCAACGAGGCGCTGCGCGAAATCCGCCGCGCGCTGATCGAGGCCGACGTCGCGCTGCCGATCGTACGGTCCTTCACCGACAAGGTGCGCAATCGCGCCGTCGGTGCCGAGGTGGTCAAGTCCGTGACCCCGGGCCAGATGGTCGTGAAGATCGTTCATGACCAATTGGTCGAGATGCTCGGTGAGGAAGCCCACCCGATCGACCTGAACGCACCGGCACCGGTGGCGATCATGATGGTCGGTCTGCAGGGCTCCGGTAAAACGACCACCACGGCCAAGATTGCCCGCCGCCTGACCCAGCGCGACAAGCGCAAGGTGTTGATGGCATCGCTGGACACCCGCCGTCCGGCCGCACAGGAACAGCTGAAGGTTCTGGGCGAACAGAACGACATCGACACACTTCCGATCGTCGCCGGTCAAGGCCCGGTCGAGATCTCCAAGCGGGCCATGTCCGCCGCCAAACTTGGCGGTTATGACGTGGTCATGCTCGACACCGCCGGCCGTATTCACATCGACGAGCCGCTGATGGTCGAAATGGCGGACGTCAAGGCCGCTGCCCAGCCGCACGAAATCCTGCTGGTCGCCGATAGTTTGACCGGTCAGGACGCCGTCAACCTGGCGCAAAGCTTCGATGAGCGCGTCGGCATCACCGGTATCGCCCTGACCCGTATGGACGGTGACGGCCGTGGCGGCGCGGCGCTCTCCATGCAGGCGGTCACCGGCAAGCCGGTCAAGCTGATCGGTACCGGCGAAAAGTCGGACGCTCTGGAAGACTTCCATCCGCGCCGGATTGCCGACCGCATCCTGGGCATGGGCGACATTGTCTCGCTGGTCGAAAAAGCCTCTGAAGCCATCGACGCGGAACAGGCCGCGAAAATGGCCAAGAAGATGCAGAAGGGTCATTTCGACCTGGAAGATCTCGCCGAGCAATTGCGCCAGATGGAAAAACTGGGTGGCATGTCCGGCATGATGGGCATGTTGCCGGGTGTCGGCAAGATGAAGAAGCAGATCGAGGCATCGAACATCGACGACAAGATGTTCAAGCGCCAGGTCGCCATCATTGAATCCATGACACCTGCCGAACGTCAAAAACCCGAATTGCTCAAGGCCAGCCGCAAGAAGCGTATTGCTGCCGGTTCCGGCATGGATGTGGCCGACGTCAACAAGCTTCTGAAAATGCATCGCCAGATGGCGGACATGATGAAGAAGATGGGCAAGGGCAAAGGCATGCTGGGCAAGCTGATGGGCGGCCTCGGCGGCGGCGGAATGCCGGATGTCGATCCCAAGCAGCTTGAAGAAATGGCCAAGTCCGGCCAGCTGCCGGGCGGTATGGATCTGCCGAAAGGCCTGCCTGGCGGGCTGGGCGGTGGTCTGCCGCCAGGCATGGGTATGCCGGGCCTTCCGGGCCTCGGCGGTCCGAAACTTCCCGGGTTTCCGGGTATGGGCAAGGGCAAGAAACGATGAGCGAAGCAGAGACCAAGCTGGGTGAAAGCCTTGCCTTGAGCGAACTGAAGGCTCTTCGCGCGTCCATCGACAACATCGATGCCGCCCTTGTTCACATGCTCGCCGAACGGTTCAAGTGCACCCAGAAAGTGGGCGTTCTGAAAGCGACCAACGACCTGCCGCCGGCTGATCCGGCGCGGGAGAAAATTCAGATCGAGCGGCTGCGCCAACTTGCCGGCGACGCCAATCTCGATCCTGACTTTGCCGAGAAATTCCTGAACTTCATCGTCAGGGAAGTGATCCGGCACCACGAAGCCATTGCCGCTGAAGCCGGCAACTGAACAAACTGGAGACATAAAAATGGCTACGAAAATTCGCCTGGCACGTGGCGGTTCCAAAAAGCGCCCGTACTACCGCATCGTTATTGCTGACATCCGCTCCCCGCGCGATGGCCGTTTCATTGAAAAGGTCGGTTCCTACGACCCGATGCTGCCGAAGGATTCCGAAAACCGCGTGATCCTGAACGTCGAGCGCATTCAGTATTGGCTGGGCAACGGCGCGAAGCCGACCGACCGCGTGCTTCGTTTCCTGGATGCTGCCGGCCTGCTGAAGCGCGAACCGCGCAACAACCCGAAGAAAGCCGAGCTGGGCACAAAGGCGAAGGAACGCCTGGAAGCAAAGCGTCAGGCTGAAGAAGACGCAGCCGCTGCTGCCGCTGAAGCTGCTGCCGCTCCGGCAGAAGAAGCTGCTGCAGAATAAGCAGATGCGCCAGGCCGCACCGTATTTCGTAGACCAGGGAGCCTTTTGAGATGACGTCCGAGGACGATCAGAAGGTTTTGATGGCCAAGATCGGTGCGGCGCACGGCATTCGCGGGGAAGTGCGGGTCAAGCCCTATGGCGATGACCCGCTTTCCTTTGCCGACTACGGCATTCTGACCACCCGGGACGGCAAACGCTCCTTCGAAGTGGAACGCGCGCGGGTGCAGAAGACGGTTGCGATCACCAAGTTCAAGGGGATCACGGACCGTAACCAGGCAGAAGAGCTGAACGGTATCGATCTATTCATCGACCGCGACCAGCTGCCCGAGCCTGAAGAAGACGAATTCTACTATTCCGACCTGACCGGCCTCGATGTGCTCGACCAGACTGGCGAGACACTCGGGAAAATCATTGCGGTTCAGGATTTTGGGGCCGGCGATCTGCTGGAAGTCCGGCCAAAGCGTGGCCGGAGCTTCTATGTCCCGTTCACGAAAGACTTCGTGCCGGAGATCGATCTGGAAAATGGCCGGGTCAGCGTTTCGCTGCCGGATGACTATTTTTCCGAAGGAACGCCCGAACCCTCGACGGATGCGCCGGACAGGTAACGCGTTGGCACGGGCTGCAGGCCCATCTTGCCCAGATTGAGTTCCTCGCGATCCTCTGACGGAACCTCCTGCCGGACAGCCTGCCGAACCTCGGACCGCTTCAGGGCAATCAGCGCGACGATCAGCGCAACCCCGATCCCATTGGCAAAGGCATCCTGCAGCGACATTTCGTGGTGGGGAAGGAACCCCTGCACAACTTCGCCCGCCAGACCCATGCCGAAGGCAACCACGGCGGAAATGCGCAGCCGGCAGCAGAACAGTGCATGGATGGACAGTGTCAGTAGCGCGAAGAAACCGATATGGATGACTTTGTCGTAGGGGTGGCCGACGCCGGTGTTGAACACGAGACCGGCAAACACGCCGAAGGTCATCAGCGCGAACAGGGGCAGGACACGGCTGAGGGAAATGTCGAGATAGTGACGGTCGACATGAACCTGAATGAAACGGGGAAGCTTGAAACGCAGGACTGGAAACTTTGCCACGATGGTGAACCTGATTGAAATGCTCTTGCCACGATATAGAGCGAGCCTTAATCAGAGCTTTCTTTCCGGCACCTAGCCTGATGAATTCGACAGGTTTTCAGAAAACCGGTAAACAGGCCCTTAACCAACGAGTGGTGTGGGGTGCGCTTATTGGCCAATCAGCGGAACTGACAGGCGTAATGACGTTCAAAGCAACCATTCTGACGCTCTACCCGGACATGTTTCCAGGGCCTTTGGGCCACAGCCTGTCGGGGCGTGCGCTGGACAAGGGACTGTGGCAGCTCGAAACGAGTCAGATCCGCGACTTTGCGACGGATAAACATCGCTCCGTTGATGATACTCCGGCTGGCGGTGGCGCGGGTATGGTGCTCAGAGCCGATATTCTGGCCAAAGCCATCGATGCGGCCGCCCCTGCTGACGATCCGCGTCCGCGGCTCCTGATGAGCCCGCGGGGCGCGCCCTTCACCCAGGGCCGTGCGCATGAACTTGCCGAAGGGCCCGGCGCTGTCATCGTCTGCGGCCGGTTCGAGGGGGTTGACCAGCGGGTGATCGACGCGCGTGGGCTGGAGGAAGTTTCCGTTGGTGACTACATTCTCTCGGGCGGCGAAATCGGTGCATTGACCATGTTGGACGCCATTATCCGGCTGATCCCGGGTGTCATGGGCAACATGGACAGCGCGGAAACCGAAAGCTTCGAAGGCGGTCTGCTGGAACACCCGCAGTATACGCGGCCCGCCGAATTCGAAGGCCTCACCATTCCCGAAGTTCTGACTTCGGGCAATCACCGGAAGATCCACGAGTGGCGCATGGCTGAAGCCGAGCGCCTCACGCGCGAGCGGCGGCCGGATCTCTGGGACGCCTATATGGCGGATGAAGACGACGTGGATTGAAGAATCCGCATGACAGTCGGGCAAATTTCCTGTATACGCGCGCCGAAGCTGGGTGAAGTTGTGTCTTTTCCTTGGAAAGACCTGCGCTCTGAACCGGGGCCGAAAGGGTCCAGTGGAACAGAACATCCTGGCTGACAAGCAACATGGCCCAAAGTCGGTGAACCCGTTTCCGGCCAAAACCGGATAACGCTCTGACCGCTTTGTAATTCAAAAGGGAAATATGCCATGAACATCATCGAGCAGCTCAATGCTGAGGAAATGGCGAAAATCGAAGAGCAGCGCAAGCTGCCGGAATTTTCTCCGGGTGATACCGTTCGCGTCAACGTGAGGGTCACCGAAGGTACTCGTACCCGTACCCAGGCTTACGAAGGTGTGTGCATTGCCCGTTCCGGCGGCGGCATCAACGAGAGCTTCACGGTTCGCAAGATTTCTTACGGTGAAGGCGTCGAGCGTGTCTTCCCGATCTACTCCCCGATGCTGGAAGGCGTTGAAGTGGTTCGCCGCGGTAAGGTCCGTCGTGCGAAGCTCTACTACCTGCGCGACCGTCGCGGCAAGTCTGCCCGTATCGTGGAAAACACCAACGCTCGCTCCAAGCGCCTCAACGAAGAAGTGCGTGCGGAAGTGGTTGCCGCCAAGGCTGCCGCTGCAGAAGCCAAGGCTGCTGCCAAGGAAGCTGCAGAGAACGCAGCCGAATAAGCCGGCCCGGCAAGATGTTTCGAAAAGGCGGTCCTTCGGGCCGCCTTTTTTTGTATTGGCACGAACGCCGGACGCTTCCTGAGGCAAATCGAGGGCTTTGTGGCCCGTTCCACAGGTGGCGGTCAATCTGAGTTGAATTCAGCTCAACTCGGAGCTCTTGACCTTCAGGCGGCGCTGCGTCATTCACTAGCTACGATAAACGAGGATAGACCCTTGCGGCTGGACGCGCCGCGACGGGCATCACCGGGCACTTCGCAAACTTTTGACTGTTTGACCGTTTGCTCGGATGGACCGAGGAGAGACCCATGGCCAAGGCACGGACGCTTTACGACAAGATCTGGGACGACCACGTGGTCGACATGCAGCCGGACGGAACCGGCCTGCTCTACATCGACCGCCATCTGGTGCACGAAGTCACCAGCCCGCAGGCTTTCGAAGGCCTGCGCATGGCCGGACGCAAGGTGCGTCAGCCGCTAAAGACGCTTGCCGTTGTCGACCACAACGTTCCAACCACCGACCGCCGCCATGGCATCGACGATCCGGAATCGGCGCTGCAGGTCAACACGCTGGCCAAGAACGCTGCCGAATTCGGGATCGAATATTACTCCGAACTCGACCTGCGCCAGGGTGTCGTGCACATCGTTGGTCCTGAGCAAGGTTTCACCCTGCCCGGCATGACCATTGTCTGTGGTGACAGCCACACCTCCACCCACGGCGCTTTCGGCTCCCTGGCTCATGGCATCGGCACGTCCGAAGTGGAACACGTTCTGGCCACCCAGACGCTGATCCAGAAGAAAGCCAAGAACATGCTGGTGAAGGTCGAGGGCAAGATCCCGGCCGGCGTCACCGCGAAGGACATCGTTCTGGCCATCATCGGCAAGATCGGCACCGCTGGCGGTACCGGCTATGTGATCGAATATGCCGGCGAAGCCATTCGCGCCCTGTCGATGGAAGGCCGGATGACGGTCTGCAACATGTCTATCGAGGCTGGCGCACGTGCAGGCCTGATCGCACCGGACGAAACCACCTTCAAGTACATCGAAGGCCGCCCGAAGGCGCCGAAGGGCGAAGCCTGGGATATGGCTCTTGACTACTGGAAGACCCTGCATTCGGATGCAGATGCCTATTTCGACAAGGTGATCGAGCTGGACGCCGCCAACCTGCCGCCGATCGTTTCCTGGGGGTCATCTCCGGAAGACGTCATTTCGGTGGAAGGCGTCGTGCCGGATCCGGCTGAAATCGAAGATGAAAACCGCCGCGATTCCAAGAAACGCGCCCTTGAATACATGGGGCTCGAGCCGGGAACGAAGATCACGGACATCAAGATCGACCGTGCCTTCATCGGTTCGTGCACCAACGGCCGCATCGAAGACCTGCGTGCTGCGGCTGCCGTCATCGGCAATCACAAGGTGGCATCGAGCGTCAGCGCCATGGTCGTTCCGGGCTCTGGCCTGGTGAAGGAACAGGCCGAGGAAGAAGGTCTGGACGTCATCTTCAAGGAAGCCGGATTTGAATGGCGCGAGCCGGGCTGCTCCATGTGCCTTGCCATGAACGCTGACAAGCTGAAGCCGGGCGAGCGCTGCGCATCGACGTCCAACCGCAATTTTGAAGGCCGTCAGGGCCACAAGGGCCGGACCCATCTGGTTTCACCGGCCATGGCGGCTGCGGCGGCAATTGCCGGGCATTTCGTCGATATTCGCGAGTGGACATCGAATTGATTCGACCGCATTTCGGTTCGTGAGAAAGGGCGCCGCAAGGCGCCCTTTTTTCTTCTGCGGATAAAACAGTCACAATGACGCAGGGGATTTTTCTTTTGCGTAAATAATTCATGGAGTTAAGAAAAATCGTTTGCCGGGTCTCATCTCACGGCTACGGCATTCAGAAATGATTTTCCCGGGCTTCACAAGACTGTCACCTCGGCACTACAATACTCTCGTCACAAAAGGACATGTTCCGCTGTCCATTTGCCCGGATCACGGACATTCCGACAGGTCAACGCGCTGTCAGTTGGCACCTGATTGCTGGAAGTTGATCTAACGTAAGTTGTTAGAGCAACGCATCCCTGTCTGGTTGCGGTGTGCTCTGGGAATGAGGAGCGGAAGGTGACGATAGCGGTTTCGTCGGGCGCCCATCCGGCGTTGGTGCTCAATGCGGATTACCGGCCGTTGAGCTACTACCCCCTGTCTTTGTGGAGTTGGCAGGATACGATCAAGGCTGTGTTTCTGGACCGGGTCAACATCGTCGCGGAATACGATGCGGCAGTTCGAAGTCCGAGCTTCGAGTTCCGATTACCCAGTGTGGTCTCGCTCAAGACCTTCGTGAAACCCAGCCGATACCCTGCCTTTACCCGATTTAACGTTTTTCTCCGCGACAAATTCCAGTGTCAGTATTGCGGCTCCAAGGATGAGCTGACCTTCGACCACCTTGTCCCTCGTTCCAAAGGCGGTCTGACCACCTGGGACAATGTCATCACCGCGTGCTCCCCCTGCAATCTGCGCAAATCCAACAAGTCCTGCCAACAGCTGAACATGTGGCCGATGCACATGCCGTTCCAGCCGACCATTCAGGACCTGCACAACAATGGCCGCGGTTTTCCGCCCAACTACCTTCACGACAGCTGGCTGGACTTCCTGTACTGGGACACCGAGTTGGAACCATAGGCGCGGACCTCAAAACGAGTGTTCCCGCGGATCTAAGATCTGAGGCCGTGACGATCCAACCTGAGATCTTCAGACGCGCTTTCGCGGCCAGACGTCTGTCTCAAGGCAGAAGAACGCGTTCACCCGCTCAAGCCAGGGAAACGGGTTTCAGGCGGTTTTGAAGAGAGACTGCGCAAGATCTTCGCCTTGGTATCTATTGTCCGGAACATGCGCCAGCCGGACCTGTGTCGAATTCGGCCTGCGACCCATCCACGCGCCACGGAGCGGGGCGTTTTTCTTTCCAATTGGTTTACCAAACGGAAGATACCCCCTGCTTTCTACATGCAGTTTAAGGAATTAGGTACTTTTCTACATTAACTGTCTCAGAAAATTACGAGGCAGCAATGCAGTATTTCAGGCGTCTCATTGGTCGGCCCCTGCTCACAGAGCTTGCCGGCGATCGCAAAGCATCGATTTTGCCAGTTTTCGGTATCATGGTCATCCTGATCGTGGTGATCGCCGGGATCAGCATCGACGTGTCCAGAACGGTGAACGCGCGCGAGAAGCTGTCTTTCGCCATTGATGCGGCGGCGCTTTCCGTGGCGGCGGATCTGTCGACCAGCGTCATGAGCGACAAGCAGATCACGGACGCCCTTGCAGACTCCTTCAAGGCTAACCTCGCAGGTGTCGAATTCCTAGACGAGGCAGTCAAGAATCTCGACTTTGTCGTTGATCCTGAAAATGGCACCATCAAGGTGTCGTCCTTCGCGACGCTCGACAACTATTTCATCGACATGGGCGGATACGGCAAGAAGGCTCTCGGGCCCGAAACGTTCAGTTTTGGAACGAGCTCCCAGGTTACCTATTCGCGGTTCGACGTTGAACTGGCCCTCGTCGTCGACGTCACCGGCTCCATGCGCAACGACATGCAAACGCTGCGCGATGCGTCCGAAGGTCTGGTGAACATCCTCATCCCGGAGGAGACGAAAGAAACGGACAGCAAGGTCCGCATTTCCCTCATCCCCTACAGCCAGGGGGTCAATCTGGGCAGTTACGCCGAGAAGGTGAAAGGGGGTGTCTGGGGATATGGGGACGGCAGCGTATGTGTGACCGAACGTCAGGACTACGACGACGGCGAGGATATCTACAAAGTTCGCTACACGGACAAGCCTTACAATTATTACGTCAAGACCAATCCGCCGCCGCAGGACGTTTTTTATGGCGGTGGCAGCAATAAATGTTCCAGCACGTCGAAGATGATCCCGCTGACGTCGGAGCGCGATACGTTGCTCGATGCGATTGCGGCTCTGGATGATAATGGCGGTACGGCTGGCCAGACCGGCGTGGTCTGGGGCTGGAACAGTATCTCTCCGAATTATTCGGACGTGTGGCCTCTGGCGAGCAAGCCGGAACCTTACGACAACGATGATGTGCTCAAGTTTGCGATCATCATGACCGATGGCGATAACAACCGTTACTACGAGTTTGTGAAGGAACAGGAAGAATGTGACTGGGTCTATTCGAGACGGTACGGCTGGCAGTGGACATGCGAGATGGTTCCCATCAATCGGTGGCTGGAACGCAGCGAAGGCGAGAGCTACAACAATAATTCCTCAAAAGCTCAGCGTGCGCTTTGCCAGAATATGAAGGACGAGGGAATTTCCATTTTCGGCGTCTATTTCGGGTCCAAAGACACGTCGGCCGGTTCCAAAAATATGCAGTCCTGCGCCAGCCCGGGCAATTACTACAAGGCAACGAGTTCCGACGAACTGATCAACGCCTTTGCCAATATCGCCAAGAAGATCCAACAGATCTACGTTTCCAGATAGCAGGATCCATCCGGAACCTGAATGGCAAACTGAAAAAGGCTCGCCGGTTGGCGAGCCTTTTGCGTTGTTGTTGCAGACCGTGCCGGTCAGTCGCGGTTCTGGCGATTGTCGATCAGGTCGTCGACAACGGTCGGATCGGCCAGGGTCGAAGTATCGCCGAGGCTGTCGAAGCTGTCTTCGGCAATCTTGCGCAGGATGCGGCGCATGATCTTGCCCGAGCGGGTCTTGGGCAGGCCGGGCGCAAACTGGATCAGATCAGGCGAAGCGATGGGCCCGATTTCCGAGCGCACGTGCTTGACCAGCTCCTTCTTCAATTCGTCGGTCGGTTCCTCACCCTCCATCAGCGTGACATAGGCATAGATGCCCTGCCCCTTGATGTCGTGCGGATAGCCCACGACGGCGGCTTCGGAAACCTTCGGATGCGCAACCAGCGCACTCTCGACTTCCGCCGTACCCATTCGGTGTCCGGAAACGTTGATGACGTCATCGACGCGGCCGGTGATCCAGTAGTAGCCATCTTCGTCACGACGGCAGCCGTCACCCGTGAAATACAGGCCCTTGTAGGTGGCAAAATAGGTCTGGACGAAGCGTTCATGGTCGCCATAGACGGTACGCATCTGGCCGGGCCAGCTATCCTTGATGACCAGATTGCCTTCCGTCGCACCTTCCAGGAAATTGCCATCCGCGTCGACAATTGCCGGCTGGACGCCAAAGAACGGCCGGGTGGCCGAGCCCGGTTTCAGGTCGGTTGCACCCGGAAGCGGAGTGATCAGGATGCCACCGGTTTCCGTCTGCCACCAGGTGTCGACAATCGGGCAGCGCTTCTCGCCAACCACGTTGTAGTACCAGCTCCAGGCTTCCGGATTGATCGGCTCGCCGACGGACCCCAGAAGACGCAGCGATTTGCGCGAGGTCTTGGTGACATGCTCGTCGCCGGCGCCCATCAGGGCACGGATAGCGGTCGGGGCTGTGTAGAAGATGTTGACGTTGTGCTTGTCGCACACTTCCCAGAAGCGGCCTGGTCCTGGATAGGTCGGCACACCTTCGAACATCAGCGTGGTGGCGCCATTGGCAAGCGGACCGTAAACGATGTAGCTGTGGCCGGTGACCCAGCCCACATCCGCCGTGCACCAATAGACATCGCCTTCGTGATAGTCGAAGACATATTCGTGGGTCATGGAGGCATAGACCAGATAGCCGCCGGAGGTGTGCATCACGCCCTTCGGCTTGCCGGTCGACCCGGAGGTGTAAAGGATGAACAGCGGATCTTCCGCATTCATTTCCACCGGAGCGCAGTGATCGGACACCCGGTCTGCTTCGTCATGATACCAGACGTCGCGACCGGCCTGCATGGACACGTCACCGCCGGTGCGCTTGACCACGATCACGCTTTTCACCGGTGCTTTTTCGGCGGCCTTGTCGACGTTGGCCTTCAGCGGCACCTTACGGCCGCCGCGCAGCCCCTCGTCTGCAGTAATCACGCAGTCCGAGGCGCAATCCTCGATCCGCTGGGCCAGACTGTCCGGCGAGAAGCCACCGAAGACAATGGAATGCACCGCGCCAATGCGCGCACAAGCCAGCATCGCGTAGGCAGCTTCCGGGATCATCGGCATATAAATCGTAACGCGGTCGCCTTTCTTGACGCCCTGGCCGTGCAGCACGTTGGCGAACTTGTTCACCTCGTGGTGCAATTCCTTGTAGGTGATGACCTTTTGCTCGTTCGGATCGTCACCTTCCCAGATAATCGCTGGCTGATCGCCGCGTTTTTCGAGATGGCGGTCAACACAGTTGGCTGAAACGTTGAGCGTTCCGTCCTCGAACCATTTGATCGAAACGTTGTGATAGTCGTAGGAGGTGTTCTTCACCTTGGTGAAGGGCTTGATCCAGTCGACCCGCTTGCCATGCTCACCCCAGAAGCCCTCCGGGTCTTCCACGGACCGCTGATACATTTCCAGATATTTGGCATTGTCGACATGCGCCCGCGCGGAAACTTCCGCGGGAACGGGAAAGACGGACTCAGTCATGTGAAACCTCCCAGTAAGCACAATTGGACCGGCGGTAAGTGAAAACTCCTTTCCGCGGCCTTGTTTTGCTGGGGCCATTATGCTCATGGCCCCATCGAGCGTCCAGAACCTAGACTTGGTACTTTAGTCGGCGAGTCTTTGGTCTATGGCAAGGCCTAAGACCTTCAAATTCGTACGGATTTACCCGTATATTGAGGGCGATGGCGGTCAAGTCAGCCACCCAATCACGATGCCCTGAACAAGCAGAACCCCGAGCCAATGTCCGCCATCGATCAGCGTCAGATTCCAGGACAGACCCTGGAAACGGTGATTGACAATTTGCGTGGTCATGACGATGCCGACCCAGATCATGAGTGCGGAGATGATCCCATTTCTGATGTCGGCTCCGCCGCTGTGGTAGATGACGCCGGCGAAGACGAAGGCCATGATGATCTGGCAGAAAAAGGCCGTTGCCAGAACAACGGGCCGCGGCCGGGTCTTTTCCTTTGTCAGGCCGGCGGCCTTCATCCAGGCGTTACCCAGGGTGCCGTACCAGAGCGACCCGAACAGGAATGACACA
Organism: Stappia sp. BW2; assembly: GCF_008107695.1. Classification (GTDB taxonomy): domain Bacteria; phylum Pseudomonadota; class Alphaproteobacteria; order Rhizobiales; family Stappiaceae; genus Roseibium. Next base: position 202,705 of record NZ_VIRG01000056.1, read on the forward strand.
ATGGCGGCCACGGCAACCGCAATCAGGTTGATACCGTCGAACATCATTGCAGGTCTCCCAGCGTCACTTTTTTCTTGGCAATTCTGTCTAGTTGCGACTTTTATCACACTTCGAGATGGCAAGAGTTTCTAAATTCGGCCCGTCTCGCCTATCTCCTTTCCGGACAAGGCTTTTTCTAAAAACTTTATAGGAGCCCATGGTTTCATGCTGTTTTCTAAGCAACCTGTGTTTCGATTACTGGGGGCCGCTCTCATTGGCGGCGCAATGGTCATGTCGCCTGCCAGGGCACAGACGGATACACCCCCGGATCTTTTGTTCGTCCTGGATTCTTCCAATTCCATGTGGGGCCAGATCGACGGCATCGCCAAGGCGGAAATTGCCCGGTCCGCGTTCGAAGGTTTTGTCAGCGAACTTCCCGATGGCACAAGGGCCGGTGTGATGGCCTACGGCCACCGCCGCAAGGCCGACTGCAGCGATGTCGAAACGGTGGTGCCGGTGAGCGAGCTGGACCGCGCCAAACTGGTGGAGAGCGTCAAGGCGCTCACGCCGCGCGGCAAGACACCGATCACTGAAACTCTGCGCCAGGCGGCCGACCTTCTCGCACAGACCGACCGTCCGGGACGGCTCATCCTGATTTCCGACGGCATCGAAACTTGCGGCGGCGACCCTTGTGCCCTCGCCGAGGCGCTCGCCAAGTCCGGTGTCGATTTCAAGGCCCATGTGATCGGCTTCGACATCGCCTCCAAGTCGGATCAGGCCAAGATCGCCTGTATCGCGCATCTGACGGGCGGCACCTACTGGAACGCCAGGGATGCGGATGGTTTGACCGAAGCGCTCAAGGAAAGTGTTGCCGCAGTGGAGGAAAAAGCGCCGCTGCCGGTAACCGTGTTGACGGCGGCCGACAAGGAAAGCGGCCAGCCCATTGACGGCCCCGTGCGGTGGACGGTATCGCGCGTCGATGACGAGACCGTGGTGGCTTCCGGCATGACCGGCGGCAGCGTCGAGGTCGAACTGGAGCCGGGATCCTACGTGGTCGGTGCCGAACTCGACGAAAAGGCCGGCGGTGCAACACTTGAAGTGTCCGACAAGGGTGGTCAGCAGACCGTTCTTCTGGATGGCAATCTTCCCGAGGCAAGTGTCACGCCTGCATCCACTGAGGCGCCTGCGACCTCGCTGCTGGATGTTGCTTTCGACGGCCCCGGTCTCGACGGTGACTTCCTGCGCGTGGTCACTCCGGACGGAAATCGGCTGGAACGGGACTTGTGGGTCTATGTCAAGGACGGCAATCCAGCCAAATTGGCACTGCCGACCCAGCCGGGCGATTATGAAGTCGTCTATGTCTGGACTAAAGCTGGCGAGCGGGTTCTGGCCAAGGCCCCGATCAAGGTGACCGAAGTTCAGGCAACCCTGACCTTTGCCGCCGAAGTGGCTGCCGGAAAGCCGGTCGAGATCGCCTTTGACGGCCCCAACGGGACTGAAGACTGGATTGGCATCGTTCCGAAGGATGGCACCGTCGACGATTATCAGGGCCGCTGGAAAGGCACTGTAGATGGGTCTCCTGTCACCCTTCAGGCCCCGAGCGAAGCCGGCAGCTATGACGTTATCTATGTCACCGGTATCGATCAGACCGTCCTGACACGGCAACCGCTCACCGTTGGCGAAAGTGGTGCCACCTTGCAGGCCGACAGCACAGTGGAAGCCAGCGGCAGACTGAACGTGACCTGGAGTGGCCCGAAGGCGCCGGACGACTGGATCGGCATCGCGCCGGTCGGCTCGGACGTTTCAGCCTATGTCACCTACGAACGGCCGGAGGGCGACAGCGTGTCGATCATCGCGCCACTGGCCCGGGATACCTATGAGCTGCGCTATATTCTCTCGACCCCCGACGGGTCGAAGATCCTCGCCAGCCAACCGTTGCAGGTCATCGACCCCGAGGTAACGCTGGAAGGTCCGCCCGAAGTTTCGGCTGCTACCTATGTCAGCGTGAAGGCGAGCGGTCCGGCCAACGGCAGCAACTTCATCGGTTTTGCCGAGCCGTCACAGGATGCGTGGAGCACGGCGCCTGGGGCCTGGGAGATCGCGGACAACATCTCCAACGGTGCTGTGGAGGTGCGGACACCGGAAGAACCGGGCACCTACGAGCTGCGCTTCGTCCTGTCGGCGGGTGATGCGGAGATTGTTGCGCGGCAGAGCGTGACGGTGAAATAGCGCCGCCAGTCCTCAACGAAGATCGAAGCCTGCTGCATAAATGTGGCGGGCTTCGTCCTGTCCGGAGCTACTGTTTCAGCCAGACGGAAAGCTGCCCGCAAGGTTCGAAACCGAGCTGCCGATAGACCGGAAGCACGTTTGCGTCTTTTTCGTAGGTGCACAGCTGCTGGTTCGGGAAAGGTTCCAGAAGATCGTGCAGGGCGCTGTAGAGCCAGGTCTTGCGGCAGAAGATGTTGGAAATTCCCAGCACGTCCTTGCCGTCCAATTTTGGCCCTTTGTTGAAAACCGCACCCGCCTTGACCGTGCCGTCCTTCACGATTGCGGCGAAATCGATGGTTTTTCGTTCCAGAAGCCTGAGAGGGAAAACGGAATGCAGGCTTTCGTTGCTGTTCCAGCCGGCCAGCCATTTCCTGAAGCTGTCCGAAGTTGCCACCTTGTGCCAGTGGGAACTGACCGGGGCGCGTCTGGAACTTGCCGGCGGACGGAACAGCCACGTGCCGGAAAAAAGCTTCTGAAAGCCGGAGGGTGCCAGATCCAGAGTGTCGAAACTGTCCTTCACCCCGGCTCCCGCCGGCACGTCGGGCAGTGCGGTAAAAAAATCGGCCCCCGGCTTTGGCGAAAGGGTGACGAGGCTCGGATAAAGCGGCAGGGTTTTGTCCCGCGCGCACCAGAACCCTGCATGAAATTCGGTCTTCGCACCTGCGGATTTCAGCACCGCATCGCACCAGAGCGCATTGTTTTGCGCGCAGGCTTCCTGTCTGCCAGCGATCATGCGGCCATCAACATCGAAGATTTACCCGTCAAGCCCACCCTTATGGACGATGAAGTCTACCACGGATTCGATGCCCTCACCCGCCTTTGTATTGGCGAAGACAAATGGCCGGTCCTTGCGCATTTTTTTCGCGTCGCGGTCCATGACTTCCAGGTTGACGCCGACATAGGGCGCCAGGTCGGTCTTGTTGATGATCAGAAGATCGGAACGCGTGATGCCCGGGCCGCCCTTGCGTGGAATTTCCTCACCGGCAGCAACGTCAATCACATAGATCGTCAGATCGGCGAGCTCCGGAGAGAAGGTTGCGGCGAGATTGTCACCGCCGGATTCGATCAGGATCAGGTCGAGATCCGGGATGCTTTCGGTCAGGTCGGCCACCGCTGCCAGATTGATGGAGGCGTCTTCACGGATTGCGGTGTGTGGGCAACCGCCGGTCTCGACACCGCGAATGCGGTCGCTGGTCAGCGCTTGCGAGCGCATCAGGGCCTCGGCGTCCTCGCTCGTGTAGATGTCGTTGGTGATGACGGCGAGCGAGTAGCGGTCGCGCATGGCCTTGCACAGCTTGTCGGTCAACGTGGTCTTGCCGGAACCGACGGGACCGCCAATGCCGACGCGCAAGGGACCGTTTTGGGAAGTCATGAACGAAACAACCTCGAATATTGGGTTTCATGTGCCATGGAGGCAATATCTGCAAGAAAGGTGGAGGTGCCGAGATCCTCAAGACCTGCCGTCTCGGCGTCTTCCGCGATTTCGAAGATCACCGGTTCCAGGCCCGCCAGCACTTTCTGGCCGTCACTCTGGCCAAGGGGGACAACCCGCACGGCGACGGAAATCAGATTGGCGGCGAAAGCATGCAGAAAACAATGGAGCGCGGCATCCACCGGTAATCCGTGCGCCGCAGCGGCAAGTCCCAGCACCACGGGATAGGGCCAGGACGTGATTTCTTCTGCTGAGAAGTCGTGAAACAGCTGAGCGGCCCGGGTCTCTGCTGACGGCATCCAGCTGTTGCAAATGGCCCTGAAAAAGGCGCTGCCCTGGGCGCTTGATTCCAGGTGCCGTTCCCTGGAGGGCTGCAAGGCCAGACCCAGGTCCCGCAGCTCGGTAACAGTGTTTCTGTCTCCCGCGAGGGCCGCCCCGTGGGTTTCCTTCATAAGGATGGCGTCGCTTCTTCCAGCGCCAAAGCGGAGGATTTCGCGCAGCCAGACATCAAGGTCCTGTGCGTTTGTCACCCCGCCCTGCTCGATCACCTGTTCCAGCCCGTGGCTGTAGGTAAAGGCGCCGATGGGAAAGGCCGGCGACAGAAAGGCCTGCAGCCGGTAAAGCGCCTGGGGCGACAGGGGTAATCGGGGCGTTGAGGGCTCAGTCATGGGAATGCCCGGACCCATGGTCGTGACTATGATCGTGGCTGTGCCCGTGCTGATGGTCGTGCGAATGCCCGTGACCATGATCATGTCCGTGGGTGCGGCCGTGGCCGTAGGCACCGCCTTCCGGATCGAAGGGGGCGGACAGCTCGGTCAGCCGGCCACCGAGCTTTTCCACCATGTCTTCAATGACATGGTCCCGCCGGATCCGCAGGGTCTCGCCCATGAGCTGCGTCGGCAGATGCCGGTTGCCCAGATGCCAGGCGATCTTTACCAGATGGGCCGCGTCGTCGGCATGAATTTCGACCAGCTCTTCCGGCTCGGCAAGAACCTCAACGATCCGGCCGTCTTCAAGCTCAAGACCGTCGCCGTGGCGCAGATGGATAGCCACAGGTTCGTCCAGCAGAACGGTCAAGCCGTCCGCCCCGGTGAGGACAGCCCTGCGCCGGTAGCGGTCTTCCCGGTCAAGCGTGACCTTGTCGAGGGCCTGGCCGTTCCATGAACCTGCGTTGTGGATCTTCGCGACGCGGATCATGCTGCCTCCGCAACTTTTGCCATTGTCGCGAGGAAGGCCGGGCGTTCCTTCAGACGTTTGAAATAGGCGCAGACAGGCCCCTCGTTCGGCAATTCGAACTTGGCATTGCTGGCCCAGCCAAGGCAGCTTCCCAGAAGAATATCGGCAATCGTAAAGGTGTCGCCCATCGCGTAGGGTCCATCCCCGAGCCGCTGCTCCAGTGTTTTGAGCCCCTGTGCGAATTCCATTCGGCAAACGTCCTTGATTGCCGGTACCCGGATTTCCTCCGGGAGGATGAAACTGTTCTTGGCCGCCGTCCAGAGCGCGCCTTCAAGGACATCAACTCCGAACTGGGTGAAACTGTCCTGCCGGGCGCGTTCGATGGTTCCGGCCGGAAAGGTGAACCGGCCATGTTTGTCGGCCAGATAGGCGCAAATGGCGATGGACTCGGTCAGCACCTCGTCTCCGACAATCAGCACAGGCACCTTGCCGGTCGGGTTCAGCGCCTTGACGGTGTCCGTTTGCGGAAAGGCCGGATCGAGCTCATATGTCTCCCCCAATTCTTCCAGCAACCAGATCACCCGCATGGCCCGTGAGCGCGGATATCCGACGATTTTGTACATGTCTTTCCTCTTCCGAACGGGTTTGTCCGGTGCTTAGAACAGGAAGTAGCGCTGGGCCATCGGCAGCACTTCGGCAGGTTCGCAGGTCAGCAGTTCGCCGTCGGCGCGAACCTCGTAGGTCTCTGGATGCACCTCGATCTGGGGCATCATGTTGTTGTGGATCATCGACTGTTTCGAGATCCCGCCGCGGGTGTTCTTGACCGGAAGCACCAGGCTGTCGAGGCCGGCCTTGTGCTTGACGCCGGTGTCATAAGCCGCCTGGGACACGAAGGTGACGCGGCTGTGCGTCAGCATCTTGCCATAAGAGGCGAACATCGGCCGGTAATGCACCGGCTGCGGTGTGGGAATGGAGGCGTTCGGATCGCCCATCGGAGCGGTCGCGATGGAACCGAGCTTGAGCACCAGCGCCGGTTTGATGCCGAAGAACTGCGGGTCCCACAGCACCAGATCTGCCAGTTTGCCGACTTCAACCGAGCCGATGTACTCGTCCAGACCGTGGGCGATGGCCGGGTTGATGGTGGTCTTGGCGATGTAGCGCTTGACCCGGAAGTTGTCGTTTTCGCCGGTTTCATCGGCAAGGCGGCCGCGCTGCACCTTCATCTTGTGCGCGGTCTGCATGGTGCGGATGATGATTTCGCCGACACGGCCCATGGCCTGGCTGTCGGAGGAAATGATCGAGAACGCGCCCATGTCGTGAAGAATGTCTTCCGCCGCAATGGTTTCCTTGCGGATGCGGCTTTCGGCGAAAGCAACGTCCTCCGGAATGTCCTTGTGCAGATGGTGGCAGACCATGAGCATGTCGAGATGCTCTTCCAGCGTGTTGATCGTGTAGGGCCGGGTCGGGTTGGTGGAGGACGGGATGACGTTGGCTTCGCCAACCACCTTGATGATGTCCGGCGCATGGCCGCCACCTGCCCCTTCCGTGTGGAAGGCGTGAATGGTGCGGTTCTTGAAGGCGGCAGTGGTGTTCTCGACAAAGCCGGATTCGTTCAACGTGTCAGTGTGGATCATCACCTGAACGTCATATTCATCAGCAACCGACAGACAGTTGTCGATGGTCGCCGGTGTGGTGCCCCAGTCTTCATGGAGCTTCAGCGCGCCCGCGCCTGCCATCACCTGCTCTTCCAGCGCCGCGGGCAGAGAGGCATTGCCCTTGCCGGCGAAAAGAAGGTTCATCGGAAAGCTTTCGGCGGCCTGGAGCATCCGCGTGATGTGCCAGGGGCCGGGTGTGCAGGTGGTCGCGTTGGTGCCGGTGGCCGGGCCGGTGCCGCCGCCGATCATGGTGGTCACGCCGGAGCACAGGGCTTCGTCGACCTGCTGCGGGCAGATGAAGTGGATATGGGCATCAATTGAGCCCGCGGTGAGGATCTTGCCCTCCCCGGCAATCGCCTCAGTGCCGGGACCGACAATGATGTCGACACCGTTCTGGACATCCGGGTTGCCGGCCTTGCCGATGCCGACGATCCGGCCGTCCCTCAGGCCCACATCGGCCTTGACGATGCCCCAGTGATCGATGATCAGCACGTTGGTGATGACCGTGTCGACCGCCCCAGCGGAGCGCGGTGCCTGAGACTGGCCCATGCCATCACGGATGACCTTGCCGCCACCGAATTTCACTTCATCGCCATAGGTGGTGAAATCCTTCTCCACCTCGACAATGAGATCGGTGTCCGCAAGGCGCAGCCTGTCGCCGGTTGTCGGTCCGAACATGTCCGCATAAGCGGCGCGGGGCATCTTGTAGGCCATATCTAGTCTCCAATCGGCGATCAGAAATCGGTGTGTTTAATTCGCGTAGTCCTCAACCGTCGCATCCAGATCTTCTGTGCGTTTCATGGTGAGGACGATCAGGCAGTTCCGGTAAAGTTCGTCGCCGCGCGTGCCACCCTTGAAGGGGAAGCTGTAGGCGGTGCAATCCTTGTCGGCATAGCTCTTCCAGGCGGTCTGGGCTTCGTCGAGGCTGGCCGGTGCACCCTTCAGGTGATTCGGCAATTCGGCATCGATCTCCACCAGTCTGGTCCGCAGGCGGTCGAAGGCTTCATGCATGCGCGCATCCGCTTCCTTCAGAGCCTTTTCCGCACAAAAGCTGCGTTCGGCATTGGTCAGCGGATAGCCGCAGTCGATGTTCTCGTTGACCTTCTCTTCCTCTGCGCGCGCCGTGCTGGCGGTCGCCAGAAACAGTGCCAAGGCAAGAAGGATCAGACCGCGCACAGACATCAATTCCCCAAACCCTGGTCAAGTTGTCTCAGCTCATCGATGCGGTCGCGGGTCAGATCGGCCCGGCAGCCGTAGACCAGCATCGGCTCCATGGTTCCGCCACGGGCCAGAAAGCCGTAGGCGTCACAGGCCTTGTCGCGATAGGGAATCCAGGTGCGCTGGGCTTCGCGCAGTGTCTCGACGGCACCTTGCAGTCCCTCCGGCAGATAGGCGTCCATCTCGGTCATCTTTTCTATCGCCGAACGGTAGACCATGTTCAGTTCCGCATCCGCCTTCAGCCAGTCGAGGTTGGCGCATTGGGTCATTTCCGCCTGCGTCATGGCATTCTCGCAGTTGATTGGTTCCTGGGCCGAGGCCGGACCGGCCAGCAAAAGGCCCAGCCCGACAAGCCAGAACGACAGAGATGGTGCAGATCTGATCACAACTCGCCCATGACTTTCTGGTTGAAGCCGTAGACCGTGCGGTTGCCCCCATAAGGCACCAGCGTCACCAGTCTGGCCTGGCCGGGTTCGAAGCGCACGGCTGTGCCGGCAGGGATATCCAGGCGCATGCCGCGCGCCTTGTCGCGGTCGAAGGACAGGCCTTCGTTGGTTTCGAAAAAATGATAGTGGCTGCCGACCTGGATCGGACGGTCGCCGGTGTTGGCGACTTCCAGTGTCAGTGTCTCGAGGCCTGTGTTCAGTTCGATTTCGCCGTCGGCGGGAAACAGTTCTCCGGGGATCATGGTCGTCTCCTTGGATGTGGCGGTCAGCGGATAGGCTCGTGCACGGTCACGAGCTTGGTGCCGTCGGGAAAGGTTGCCTCGACCTGAACATCGTGGATCATCTCGGAAACACCTTCCATCACCTGGTCGCGGGTCAGCACCTTGGCGCCTGCCGACATCAGGTCGGCGACGGTGCGCCCGTCACGGGCACCTTCCACTACAAAATCGGTGATCAGGGCAACGGCTTCAGGGTGGTTCAGCTTCACGCCGCGCTCCAGGCGGCGACGGGCGACCATCGCGGCCATGGAAATAAGCAACTTGTCCTTTTCGCGGGGCGTCAGAATCATGAAAGAAAGTCCTCCAAATCAGCAGTACCAGACGCGCGGCAGCGCGGTCATTCGGTATCCGGTGAGAAACGACATCAGGGCCGTGCGCAAGCTGCGGCCATCATTGGACACAAACCGGGTGATCAGCAACCCGTTCCAGGCGCTGGCGGCCGCCTGGGCGGTTTCGGCCGGCAGGGCGTCGATCAGGTCTCTTGCCCGCGGCAGCCTGTCTTCAGCATCGGCAGAGCAGTCGACAAAGGTTGCGGCGGCAATGGCGCCGGCGGCCGTGGCGGGACCGGCCAGCGCTTCAGCCGGGTCGCCATCCAGGCGGATATCGTCGGCGAAAATCAGCTTCCCGTCGCGGCGGATGCGCCAGCTGTCCCGATAGAACGTGGATTTGACCTGTTCGCCCATCGCCTTGCGGCCGAGAACGAAGGATTCAACCATCATCAACCTCGCATCGCCTTCCAGATCCGCACGTAGCGTGCGGCGGAGGCGTGAGGCATCGAACAGGATGGTTTCCTGCGGTAGCCATTCCAGGGTCGCGCCCGCTCCGACAGTGAACTGCCCGCTCACTTCAGCGGTGCCACCCGGGCTGCGGTAGGCGCGTTCGGCGGTTTGGCTTGTCACGATTACGTGTACACCGGCATCGGCGCCAACTTCATAGTCGAGCTTGTCGCCTCCGGTGAGGCCGCCGGCGGTGTTGATGAGAACGGCTGTGGCAGGGGTGTCATAGACTTTGGGCAGGCGAACCTTTGCCGACCCGCTCTGGTAAAGGTCGGTCAGACGGGTTTTGCCATCCGGCGCTGAAAAGCGGACCTTGCCGATGCCCTTCACGCGCTGAAGGACGATGGCCTTTCCGTCCGTTTCTGATGCCAGACCAGCATCATACATCGCTTGACCGCCCCCCCTGCGGGCTCATTCAGTCATTGTTATTTTTCACATCTGTTCAAATTGGTCCAGACGGAGGCCGGGCCGCAATAGGCAATATGCCCTCGTCAATCTTAGCAAGAGCCGGGCCAAGGCCGTCATTTGGAAACGCAAGGCGATGCCAGCGCGAAAAAGGCCCTGTTTCCCGAAGCTTATCAACGTCCGCGCTCAAAAACTGCCTAAAAAACAGGCAAACGCAAGAAAGATTGGCGCGGAACGGATTTCAGGAAGGGCTTGCTCTCGCCGTCATGTTCCGGTTTTTTAAGGGAATAGCAGCTAAATATGCTGCCACTGCCCAATTGCGACGTGTCATCCGACGGATGATAAGCGAGGGAAATCGTGTTTTTAAGCCCGTTTGGCCGCCTGACTTCCATTTGTCTGACCGTAACCGCCCTTGTCATGAGTCTGGCCATCAGCCAGGCACGGGCGGATATAGGTGCCTATGTCCTGATCGACGCAAGTTCCGGCGCCGTGATCGAGGAGGAGAATGCCACGCGCAAGTGGTATCCGGCCTCGCTTACCAAGCTCATGACCGCCTATGTCACCTTCAAGGCCATCCGCGAAGGCCGAGCCTCGCTCGACAGTGTCGTGGTGCAATCCAAGAACTCGGCAGCCGAGCCGCCGAGCAAGATGGGGTTCAAGGTCGGGACGCGCTTCACCGTCGACACGGCTTTGAAAATCATTCTGATCAAGTCGGCAAACGATGTCGCGGTTGCGCTGGGCGAGGCCATCGGGGGATCGGAAGCTGGTTTCATCGCCATGATGAACGCGGAAGCTCAACGCCTCGGCATGACCAACACTCGTTTTTACAATCCGCACGGCTTGCCCGACAACCGGCAGGTGACCACGGCACGAGACCTTGCCATTCTGGCTATGGCGCTGCGCCGGGATTTTCCTGAAGCCCGCAACTATTACAAACATCCGGGAATTCGCTTCGGCAAGAAGACCTTGCGCTCCGCCAACCGCGAGTTTCTGTTGCGCGTGCCCGGGGCCAATGGCATGAAGACCGGCTATATCTGCAATTCCGGGTACAATGTCGCCGCCTCCGCGACGCGGGGCAACAAGACGCTGATCGCGATCATCCTGGGTGCCGGTTCGGGACTGGAGCGCACGGCGTTTGCCCGGCAGCTCTTTGACGAAGGGTTCCGCAAGCGCGGCGGACGTAGAGTTTCCAGCCTCACGGGCTCCTCCGGAAATCCACCTGCCGATGGATATTGCCGGCGCAACAAGAGCCCGGGACCGAAGGGCTATATGGCCCGGTTCGACATGGAAAAGGAAGAGCAGGGCGGTTTCCTGTTTTTCGCCAAGGCCAACAAAACCGACGAAGACAAGCTTGACGACAGCGGCTTCAAACTGGCGAACGGCAAGCCGGATTGGGCGAAGATCCTGGATCGAACCCTCGGTCCGCGCCGAATCGCCTACCGTCCGCTGACTGTTGGTCTCGGCAACCCGAAAGGGTCGCCATCGGTTAGTCCTGGCATTGTTCCAGCCGATGCGACCGGCGCGATAGTGCTGGAAGACGTGCCGCTGCCGGTTGCCAATCCCGTGCGGCGTGCGGAACACGAAATTCGCACCAAGATGCAGCTGACGGCGGATGCCAAGGTGGCAGGGGCAATTCCGCAGAACGGTGATGGTGCGCCACGCCCGGGAGCCGCCGCTGCCGTGTCCAAGTCCTCTCCCGGTTCGATCTTCCGCAAGGGCCTGGACTTCACCGTTCCGGTTCCCTCGCCAAGTCCCCGCAAGTAAATCGATGTCAGATCTCTGACTGTGCCGGTGGTTTAGCGTTTCGGTCAACACGGTTAACCTTTTATTTACGCTACTCCTTAACACTGAAGTAAGCATTTTTCTGGCAAAGGCGTGCTCGCTGCCGGATGTCAAAATGTCTCTGCGGCATAGAATATGCCGGTACAACAGGTCGAGAGATCGCATGATGATTGAACCGAGATCCACCGCTACTATCCGGGCTCTTGCCAGCCTTGCGGAGCTTTCCGCCAATCAACTGGAGGAAGGGGTTTCGGTCGACGACGTGATCGCGACCTTGCGAAAGGCGGCCGAGGCTGTCCGGCATGTTGTGGATGCCGACATAGAAGACGAAGCCGACGACTTCGAGTTTGAAGGCGATGCCGACGATGAAGCTGAGCTGGAAGCAGCGGAAGCGGACATCGTGCAGGATCTGACCCCATTGACCTTGTCCGAGGATGATGCGGACAGGAAAATTATCGCGATGGACAAGAAGGACGCCGAAGCGGTTTCCGAAGAAGACATCGTCCTCAACGCGGGCTGATTCGGCAGCGACCGGACAAAATTTCAAGTAAACACACCGACGTGGCGGGAGCAGCATTTGCGCTGACCCGCCTTTCTGCCTATGTGTCTGCGGAAAGGCCGCCGGGTCCGATCCAGGAACGGCGATTGCATCTGGAGACAAACCATGGCCTCGCCGACACCGGTTTCCGAAGGACAAAAACCCAAGGGTCCGAAGCCCCCCATTCCCCTGTCCGTCCTGACGGGCTTTCTGGGATCGGGCAAGACGACGCTCCTCAACCGGATCCTGAAAGATCCGTCGATGGCGGACACGGCGGTCATCATCAACGAATTCGGCGAAATCGGACTGGACCATCTGTTTGTCGATCAGGCCGGCGACGGCATCGTGGAGCTTGCCTCCGGTTGCCTGTGCTGCACCATTCGCGGAGATCTGGTCACCACGCTGGAAAATCTCCTGCGCCGGCTGGACAATGGCCGCATGGACAGGCTCAACCGGGTGATCATCGAGACGACGGGTCTGGCGGACCCTGCGCCGATCCTGCACACGGTGATGCTGCATCCGTATCTTGTGATGCGCTACCGGCTCGACAGCGTGATCACGCTGGTAGATGCGGTCAACGGCCTGTCGACCCTCGACAACCACGAAGAAGCCCGCAAGCAGGCCGCTGTTGCTGACCGCCTGGTGTTCACCAAGACCGATCTGCTTCAAGGCGATGAGGCGCAAGCTTCCTTCGAAGCGCTCAAGCAGCGCTTGCAGCAGCTCAATCCGGGCGCCCGCCGGCTGGAGGCGCAGGCAGATGATGCAACGGTGGAGAATCTTTTCAACGCTGGCCTCTACGATCCCAAGAGCAAGATCCCGGACGTGGCTGCCTGGCTGAACGCGGAAGCCTACGAAGACCAGCCGCATGATCACCATCACGGCCATGATCACGCGCATGGCCATTCGCACGGGGATCACCACGGTCACCATCATGACCATGCCCATGATGTGAACCGGCACAGCGATGCCATCCGGGCCTTCACCCTGTCGACCGACCGTCCGGTTCCGGCGTCCGCGCTGGAAATGTTTCTTGATCTGCTGCGTTCGGCGCACGGCCCGAAGCTGCTTCGGGTCAAGGGCATCGTGCAATTGGCCGAAGATCCGGACCGGCCCGTGGTGATCCACGGCGTCCAGCACGTCTTCCATCCACCCGCGACGCTTGAAGCCTGGCCCGATCAGGACCGGCGAACCCGCATGGTGTTCATCACCAAGGATCTGCCGGAGGGTTTCGTGCGGCGCATGTTCGAGGCTTTCTCGGGCGCTTTCCTGCCCGACACGCCGGATCATCAGGCCCTGACCGACAATCCGTTGGCTGTGTCAGGTTTCACCAGTCCGCTGAGATAGGTCGCAGACCCACGGTACGCCGACCCACTCCCAAAGGGATCCCTCATCCTGAGGAGCCGCGAAGCGGCGTCTCGAAGGATGGGCGACACCCACAGGAACAAGTGGCCCATCCTTCGAGACGGGCCTGATGGCCCTCCTCAGGATGAGGCTTCAGGGTTTTGAGCAGCAGCGAGCGGCGACTGCATCATCGTCCCGGAAACTCAATCCTTATTGCGCAGGCGGATCAGGCCTTCCTGGGCGGTCGAGGCGATCAGGGTGCCGTCTCTGGTGAACAGAGATCCGCGGTTCATGCCGCGCGAGCCGGAGGATGAGGTGCTGTCGGTGGCGTAGAGCAGCCATTCATCCGCTCGGAACGGACGGTGGAACCACATGGCATGGTCGAGGCTGGCCGCCTGGATCTTCGGGCTGAAGACGGACGTGCCATGCGGAAACAGCGAGGTATCCAGGAGGGTCATGTCGGAGGCATAGGCGAGCACGCACTGATGCATGCGCTCGTCGTCTGGCAGCGCGCCGCTCGCCCGCACCCAGACATATTGCTGGGGTGGCAGCGGCTTCTTGCTGAAGTAGTGCGTCATATCGACCGGGCGCATCTCGATCGGCCGTTCGCGCTCCCAATAGCGGCGGATGTTTTCCGGAGCCATCGACAGGAATTTTTCCTTCAGTTCCTGCTCGCTCGGCAGGTCTTCCGGTGCCGTGACATCCGGCATGTCGATCTGGTGCTCCAGCCCCTCTTCCCGGACCTGGAAGGACGCTGACATGGAAAAGATCGCTTCGCCATGCTGGATCGCGACAACGCGCCGCGTGGTGAAGCTGCCGCCGTCGCGGATGCGGTCGACTTCATAGATGATTGGCACCGCCGGGTCGCCGGGCCTCAGGAAGTAGCCGTGAAGTGAGTGAACGTGCCGGTCTTCCACCACTGTGCGCGACGCCGCAACCAGTGCTTGGCCGATCACCTGTCCACCAAAAACGCGCTGCCATCCGACCTGTGGGCTGCGACCACGGAACAGGTTGCGTTCCAGTGGTTCCAGGTCAAGTATCTCAAGAAGTGTATCAATAGCCGTGTTCATCGGCGCGATCCCTGTTAGATAGACGGCAGGTGATTTGGTGCGGGCTGAAGCAGGCCCGCTCCGCACTCTTGGACCGGCAGTTGACGTTAAAGTCAAGATGCCTTTGGGGAAACCGAAGGCAAGGAGAAGAAGACGATGGCGAGGAAAAAAAGCGTCCCGGACATGTTCGATGTCGTGATCGCAGGTGGCGGTTATGTCGGCCTGTCGTTGGCCGTGGCGTTGAAGCAGGGCGACGCCAGCCTGACATGTGCCGTCGTCGATCCGAAGCCGATGGCGGATCTGCACAAGGATCCGCGCGCTTCGGCCATTGCGGCGGCGGCCTCGCGTATGCTGTCACAGCTCGGCATCTGGCAGAAGATTGCAGACGAGGCTCAGCCGATCAACGAAATGATCGTCACCGACAGCAAGCTCCGCGACGCGATTCGGCCGGTGTTTCTGACCTTTGGCGGTGAGGCGACGGAGGGCGAGCCCTTCGCTCACATGATGCCGAACGGCGTGATGATGCCGGCGCTCTACAAGGCCGCAAAGGCGCTTGGTGTTTCCTTTTTTGCGCCGGGCACCGCGGAGTCCTTCCGCAGCCATCCCGACCACGTCGAACTGACACTGGAAGACGGCGCGCTTTTGAAAACCCGCCTTCTTGTTGCGGCTGACGGTGTTCGCTCCCGCCTGCGCGACCTTGCCGGAATTCGAACGGTCAACTGGGACTACGGCCAGTCGGGTATCGTCACCACGGTCAAGCATGAACGGCCGCACAACGGCCGGGCGGAAGAACATTTCCTGCCCGCAGGGCCGTTCGCCATCCTGCCCCTGCCGGGCAACCGGTCGTCGCTGGTCTGGACGGAAAAGACAGTGGACGCCGACCGGCTGGTCCGGTCGGACGATTTTACCTTCGAACTGGAGTTGGAGCGCCGCTTCGGTCATCACCTCGGTACGCTGGAACTGGCCGGTCCGCGCCGTGCCTATCCGCTGGGATTGAAGCTGGCGCGTGATTTCGTCAAGCCGCGCTTCGCCCTGATCGGAGATGCCGCGCACGGCATTCATCCGATTGCAGGCCAGGGCCTCAATCTTGGCTTCAAGGATGTTGCTGCGTTGGCCGAGGTGCTGGTCAATGCGCGGCGTCTTGGGCAGGACCTCGGTGCGTTCGATGTTCTGGAACGCTATCAGCGCTGGCGCCGATTCGACACGTTCCAGATGGGCGTTGTCACCGACGTGCTCAATCGCCTGTTTTCCAATGACAATGATGTGTTGCGCGCCATGCGTGATTTCGGACTTGGCCTGGTCGACAGGATGCCGAGCCTGAAAACGCAGTTCATCAAGGAAGCCGCCGGCTTTGCCGGGCCGGTGCCGAAATTGCTTTCCGGTGAACCTATCTGATAGGTGTGAGCTCGGATCGTTTTCCACTCCGCAGGATTTCCGTTTGATGATTGCCAATCCGGAGAGTATTCCCACCTACCGGTCGATATTGATTACGGGGTGTTCCTCCGGCATTGGCCTGTCCGCGGCCCATATCTTGCGCGGCCGCAACTGGCGTGTCTTTGCGACGGCCCGGCGGCAGGACGACATCGACCGTCTGAGCGACCTCGGTTTCGAAACCTTCCGCCTGGACTATGAAGATGCCGGCAGCATCGAGGCGACCGCAAACGAGGTTCTGCAACGGACGGACGGCGCCTTGAGCGCGGTGTTCAACAATGGTGCCTACGCGGTTCCCGGAGCATTGGAAGATGTGCCGACGGAGGCGATGAGGTCGCTTTTCGAGGCAAATTTCATTGGCTGGCACGATCTCACGCGCCGATTGGTGCCTGCCATGCGCGCCAACAGGTTTGGACGGATCGTTCAATGCTCGTCCGTGCTGGGCCTCGTGGCACTCAAATACCGCGGCGCCTACACGGCGTCCAAATTCGCGCTGGAAGGCTATTCAGACACGCTTCGGCAGGAGCTGAAGGGGACGGGGGTCCATGTAAGTCTGATCGAGCCGGGACCCATCGACACAAGGTTCACCCAAAACGCACTGGCGAATTTTGATCGCTGGATCGGCGAGGATGGTCTGCAGGCGTCACATCATCGTAAGACCTATGAAAAGCGCCGCATCCGGATGGAGGCAGGTGAACCCGGTCCGTTCAAGCTGCAGCCGGAGGCCGTTGTCAAGCGGCTGGTGCATGCGGTGGAAGCAAAACGGCCCAAGGCGCGCTATCATGTCACAATTCCGACCACCTTCATGGCGGTGGCCAGACGGGTGCTGCCAGTCAGTCTGCTTGACTGGATCTGCATCAGGGCCGCAGATGGCGAGGAATAGCTGCCTGCCGACCGGTGACTGCGCCGGACAGCGGTGAAACAAGGAACACGAAATGGCAGATCTGATCAATATTCTCATCCCGGTCGGCATGGCCGCAGTTGCCCTGGTGCTGCTGCTTGGCATCTGGAACATGTTCCGCCGCGGCCCGGCCAACCGTTCGCAGATGCTGATGCGCTGGCGTGTCGGCCTTCAGTTTCTGGTGATTGTGCTGGTGATGGGCGGGCTCTACTTTTTCGGAAGCGGCCACTAGGGTGTAGACCCATCCGCCTCAAACCATTTCATCTTCATTCACGGGTCCACACCCCAAGCCAAAACGACCGGATCATTCTGGAGGAACAAGGGCACAATGGTTGTTCTGAACAAGATCTACACGAAGACGGGCGACGATGGCACGACGGCGCTCGGGTCAGGTGAGCGGCGCCTGAAAAGCGATCTCAGGATCGAGGCTTACGGCACCGTTGACGAGACGAATTCCGTGGTGGGTCTGATCCGCCTACACACCGGGCAGGCAGCTCCGGACGTCGATCTGGTGCTTGGCAGGATTCAGAACGATCTGTTCGACCTCGGGGCCGATCTTGCGACGCCGGAAACGGGCGAGGATCTCGGATATGAACCGCTTCGGATGACCGATGCCCAGGTTACGGCAATTGAAGAGGCGATTGACGTTCTCAATGCCGAGCTCAAACCGTTGCGTTCCTTCGTGCTGCCCGGGGGCAGTCAGGCGGCTGCTCATCTGCATCTCGCGCGCACCGTCTCGCGGCGGGCGGAAAGGCTGATGGTGGATCTGGCGGCGCGCGAACAGGTCAATCCGGCCGCCGTGCGCTACATGAACCGCCTGTCGGACTATTTCTTCGTCGCTTCGCGTCACCTGAACGACAAAGGTGAGCAGGACGTACTGTGGGTGCCCGGGAAGAACCGCTAGGTCGGTTCCCCTTGCCGGAGGTGTGGCGCTGAATGTTCCTTCCCCTGCACGATCAAAACCGGCTGGTGCATGTTCCTCGCCCCTATGTGAACCTCAGCCTGATTGCGGCCAACATCCTGATCTTCCTGTTTTATCAGGGAGCAGGCTCGCAGCAGGCCGTAGCCGCCTCTTCCTATTCCTTCGGCCTGATACCGGTTGTTCTGTTCGATATCCGGGACCTGTCGCCGGAGTTGCAGGTGCTGCCGGACTGGATGTCGGTGGTCACCTATGCGTTTCTGCACGGCAGCTTCATGCATCTTATTGGCAACATGCTGTTCCTGTGGGTGTTCGGCGACAATATCGAGGATGCGGTGGGACACCTGAGATATCTGGGGTTCTATCTCTTGAGCGCCATCGCCGGCGGGCTTGCCTATGCCTTTCTCGATGTGAATTCGGACGTACCGCTGATTGGGGCGTCCGGCGCCGTTTCAGGCGTGGTCGCCGCCTATCTGATGCTGCACCCCCGCGTGAAGGTCTGGGTTCTGGCTCTCGGCCGGATACCCTTGCGCCTGTCCGCGATCTGGTTGCTTGGTGGATGGATCGTCTATCAGATCGTCAACGCGGCGATTGCATCCGGCAGCGAAGTTGCCTGGATCGCCCACATCGGCGGCATGGCGGCCGGAGCGTTGCTGATCGTGTTTTTCCGGCGCAAAGGTGTTCCCCTGTTCGACCGGCCTGTTGTCTAGGGTCGTCTGCTCAAGGCATCCAGCGGGCGGCTGAAACAAGACATTTGTGCGGGCTGAAACTTGACGGCTAGGCTGACTTCCAGACGGCCTTGCCAGTGCGGCAGGCGACGCCCCGGCGGCTGATGGTCTTGCCGTCAGCCAGTTTGATTCGTTCCCGGTACGAGCGGCAGAAGTCCCCGGAGGTGTTTTTCCAGGTCTTGAGGGGGGTGACCGTGCCACTTGCGCCGCTTGACGGGTTTTTCCAGCTTCGAATATTGCCGGAAATCGACTTTTCCAGTGCGGCCTGAAGGGTTCTTTCCGCACGGTATTTGTCGGATGCCATCAATTTGGGTGCTGGTTTGCCTGTAGATGTCCGCGTCGATGCCTGGAGAGGATCAACTGCGCCTTGTGGCGACACTACAGAACAGCCGGCCAGGATATTTACGACCAAAAACAGAAAAATCGTCCCTCTCGGGACGCTGCCTCCAAAACAAATCAAGTTCGACCCCGCCTCTTGGATCTATTGCCAGCCGTTCGAGATTGCCTCCCGTTCCTCCCGCCTGCTGAGGGACCCACCTGAAGGCTCACTGTCACCGCGAAACTGGCTTCCGCCAAAGATGCTACCTAGAAAACCGCCAGAACTGGGCTTTTGTGTGGCAATGCGGCGGGAAGAGCGGCTCAATGAGGTAGGGTCGCTCGCCTCCGCAGGGTTGAACGAAGATCCGCCGGAGGAAGAGGAGTTGTTGCTTCTTCCGCCCGAATTGTTATTGCCTGAACTGCTGCCACCGGAGCTGCTGCCTCCGGAGCTTGTGCTTCCGCCGCCGCCGGAACTGCCGCCGCTGGAACTACTTCCACCGGAACTACCGCCGCCGCTGCTCGACTCGCCTCCGCCACCGGAACTGCCGCCACCGCTGCTCGACTCGCCTCCACCACCGGAACTGTCTCCACCGCTGCTCGACTCGCTTCCGCCGCCGGAACTGTCGCCGCCGCTTCTTTCTGGCTGATCCCGGCTTTCGCTACGCTCGGTCCGGCTTGACCGTTCGCCGCGGCTGCTGCGCTCACCACGCGTATCTGCGGCCGCGGCAATGCTGTCCTTCATGTCGATCAAAGGATTGAAGTAGACAGAAGAGAACACCATCGCCGCAGCTGCAGCACCCGGCAGCATGCGAAACATCGCAGAGAGGCGGTCTTGCAATGTAGACTGACGGGCACGTTTCATCGGCAACTGTTTCAACTTGTATTCTGAGGCCTATTACGGTCGTTGAGAGCGGTTTACGACCTTCGCATGCATAACACCCGGGCAATCTTCGTTCTTCCCGAAGATAGTCTAAAAAAAGCCGGGATCAAAAGATCTGCTCAGGTGTTGTCTCCCTGAGAGCGGTTTGCGGAGAACTCCTTGCCTGAAGATACCTTAAAGACGGAGATGATTCGTCTGCTCCCGAAGCTGAGGAGTTTTGCTTTAAGGCTGTGCCGGAATCCGGATCAGGCAGACGATCTGGTGCAGATGACATGTGAACGCGCGATCCGCTCGCTTGAACAGTTCGATCCGGCAACCCGGCTAGATAGCTGGATGTACCGGATTTTGCAGAACCTTTACTTCAATACGGTTCGCGACACCGCAAACCGGGCCAGATTGTTTGATCTTGCCATGCTGGATTTCGAGGAAAGCTACGATGGCGCGAAAGCCGCCGCAAGCAGCCTTGAACTTCAGAAGGTGCAGGATTTCATCGGCGAACTGGAGGAAGACAACCGTGAGGTTCTTCTGAAGATCGCTGTAGAGGGCAGAAGCTACAAGGATGTAGCGGATGAACTCGGTGTTCCGATCGGAACGGTAACCAGCCGGCTTGCTCGCGCACGGTTGAAGCTGCGTGAGTTGCTGGAGACGAACGATGCCCCGCAAGGGGTCAGGCTGCGCAGCATGCCAGGGGGTATGTGATGACTTTTGACGAAAAGCGCGAACAGGTCCTGCTCGCCAAGGATATCGGCAAGATCCTGGATGCGGAAGGTCCGGAAGACGAGCGTGCGGCGCTGCTTCGCCGGATCGAGGAGACTGACGGCGGACAAGAGCTTCTGGAGCAGATGTCGAAAGACAACACGCTGCTGCAGAATGCCGTTTCCGCGCCGGTGCCGGACGAATCAATGGCCCGGTTCGAGGCACTCATCGACAGGGAATTCGACAAACGCCAAGGGCTTGTGCGTCACCCCGTGCACGGTTCCTGGACAGGCGTTCTGGTCCAGATTGCGGCTGCGCTGGTGATGGTGGCCGGCACCTTCGCCTTCACCACCTACTGGATGCAGACGCGAATGGACAATGCCGTGTCTTCTCTTGCCGCACACATGGAGACCGAGCGGGTCCTTCTGGCGCAGACCGTTCAGGAAGCGCTGGAGACAAAGGTCAGCGGGGAGCCCGTGTTGGTGGGGCAGGAAGGCAACTGGACGGAGGTTCTGACGCCGATCAAGACCTACCGCAGCAAAAGCGGGCACTGGTGTCGCCAGTACCTTCGGCAGACGACCTTCAGCAAGCTCGATCTTTCCATTCGCGGAACGGCCTGTCGGGACGAGAGTGGTACCTGGGTGACGGTTTTCGCCGAACCGGTCTCGGACAATTTCTCGCCGGAGACCCCCGGCATCTGAGTGGAGGCCGGTCAAAGAAATTCGACAGTTCATCGCGCGTTTCCGGCAACGGGACGCGCGGTTTTGTTTTTCGCCTGAGGCCCTGATTTTCCCCGCTTTGCTGCGTTGCCGAACTATCCACATTGCGACGCATGTTTTTCCAGGCCCGGCAATTTGCCGCTTTAGACTATTTACGGCAATTGACAGTCGCCGTGTCGGTCAGTACCGTCCCCCGCCATGCGCCACGATTGGCTCAATTCTGCCGTTTGTTACCTGAGGTTAAGATGGCAGGGAGCCGGAGAATGCGGTGCGGTGAAAGCCGGCCCAGCAAGAGGTTGAGACCAAATGAAGATCCTCGTACCCGTAAAACGGGTCATCGATTACAACGTGAAGGTCCGTGTGAAGGCGGATGGTTCTGGCGTCGATCTTGCCAACGTCAAGATGTCCATGAACCCCTTTGACGAAATTTCCGTCGAAGAAGCTCTGCGGTTGAAGGAAGCAGGCAAGGCGAGCGAAGTGATCGTCGTTTCCGTCGGGCCGCAGCAGGCCACCGAAACGCTGCGCACCGGCCTTGCCATGGGCGCCGACCGCGGCATTCTGGTGAAGACCGACGACACCACCGAACCGCTGGCGGTCGCGAAGATCCTGAAAGCCATTGTCGAAGCCGAAGAGCCCGGTCTCGTGATCCTTGGCAAGCAGGCCATTGACGATGACTGCAACCAGACCGGCCAGATGCTGGCAGCCCTCCTCGGCTGGAGCCAGGGCACCTTTGCCTCCAAGGTCGATCTGGGCGACGGCACTGTCGATGTCACCCGTGAAGTCGACGGCGGCCTGCAGACCGTCAAGCTGAAGCTGCCGGCCATCGTGACGACGGACCTGCGCCTCAACGAACCGCGCTATGCCTCTCTGCCGAACATCATGAAGGCGAAGAAGAAGCCGATCGACGAGAAGACCCCGGCTGATTTCGGCGTCGACACCGCGCCGCGTCTGACTGTTGTCAGCACCGCCGAGCCGGCATCGCGCCAGGCTGGTATCAAGGTCGGTTCGGTTTCCGAGCTGGTCGACAAACTCAAGAACGAAGCCGGCGTCCTTTAAGACCCGTCGCAGGAGGATAAAACATGACAACACTTCTTGTGGCCGAACATGCCGGTGGTGAACTGAACGATGCCACGGCGAAGGCCCTGACGGCCGCTGTCGCTCTGGGAGCAGACGTCCACGTCCTGGTCGCCGGCAAAGGCGTTCAGAGCGTTGCCGACGCTGCATCCAAGCTTTCCGGCGTTGCCAAGGTCCTGGTGGCCGAAAGCGACGCGCTGGAGCACCAGCTGGCCGAACCGACAGCGGATCTGATCGTCGGCCTTGCAGGCGACTATGACGCCATCGTTGCTCCGTCGACCGCCAACGGCAAGAACACCTTGCCGCGCGTTGCGGCGCTTTTGGATGTGATGCAGATCTCCGACGTGACCGCCGTCATCGATGCCGAAACCTTCGAGCGTCCGATCTACGCGGGCAATGCGATCCAGACCGTTAAGTCCGGCGATCCCAAGAAGGTGATCACCGTGCGGACGTCCACGTTCGCGGCAGCGGAAGCAGGCGGTTCCGCCCCTGTCGAGACCGTTGCAGGCGCCGATGGGTCGGGTCTGTCGGAATTCGTGGGCGAGGAACTGTCCAAGTCCGACCGTCCGGAACTGACATCTGCGAAGATCATCATTTCCGGTGGCCGTGCACTCGGGTCTTCCGAGAAGTTCCAGGAAGTCATCATGCCGGTGGCAGATGCGCTTGGTGCAGCGGTTGGTGCATCGCGCGCCGCCGTCGACGCGGGTTATGCCCCGAACGACTGGCAGGTTGGCCAGACCGGCAAGGTGGTTGCACCGGATCTTTACATTGCCTGCGGCATCTCTGGCGCTATCCAGCACCTCGCCGGCATGAAGGATTCCAAGGTGATCGTCGCGATCAACAAGGATGAGGAAGCCCCGATCTTCCAGGTCGCGGATTATGGCCTCGTCGCCGATCTGTTCGATGTCCTGCCGGAATTGAAGGCTGCCGTCGAGTAATACCTGCGGCAAATTGATCACGGACCCCGGAGTGAATGACAGTTTTCGCTCCGGGGTTCTTGCTGTTCGGCGCAAGACTTGCCAAAAATAGCCGCAACCCGTCCAAACGGGATGTTTTATAAAGATCGGATTTTCAGGATGGCAGTCGAAATCAAGAAAGTCGGCGTAATCGGCGCTGGTCAGATGGGCAGCGGAATAGCCCATGTTTGTGCACTAGCGGGCTTCGACGTGGGATTGAGCGATCTCTCCATGGAGCGCATCGAATCCGGCCTGGCTTCGATCAATGGCAATCTGGCACGCCAGGTATCCAAGTCGTTGATCACCGAGGAAGAGCGCGATGCAGCGCTGGAGCGTATCAAACCGGCTGAAGATCTCGATCTTTTGCGCGATGTCGATCTGGTGATCGAATCCGCCGTCGAGAACGAGCAGGTCAAACGCAAGATCTTTTCGCAGCTCTGCCCGATCCTGAAGCCGGAAGCGATCCTGGCGACCAACACCTCGTCGATCTCGATCACGCGCCTTGCCGCTTCGACCGACCGTCCGGAGCGTTTCATCGGCATTCATTTCATGAACCCGGTTCCGATCATGGAGTTGGTCGAACTGGTGCGTGGCATTGCCACGGAAGACGAGACCTTCGAAGCGTCGAAAGCCTTCTGCGTGCGTCTCGGCAAGCAGATTGCCGTGGCTGAGGATTTCCCGGCCTTCATGGTCAACCGTATTCTGCTGCCGATGATCAACGAAGCGATCTATACGCTTTATGAAGGCGTTGGTTCGGTTGATTCCATCGACAAGGCCATGCGTCTTGGCGCCAACCATCCGATGGGCCCGCTGCAGCTTGCGGATTTCATCGGCCTCGACACCTGCCTGTCGATCATGCAGGTGCTTTACGAAGGCCTGGCCGACACCAAGTACCGTCCGTGCCCGCTGCTTGTGAAATATGTTGAAGCAGGGTGGCTTGGCCGCAAGGCTCAGCGCGGCTTCTATGACTACCGCGGCGAACATCCGGTCCCGACCCGGTAAACGGTTGCCCGGACACCGCAGAAGCACCAGAGCCAGATGAACCTAGCCCGCTATTGCCTGACCAGCGCCGCCCCGGATCCGGGCAAGACGGCGCTGGAACTGGTTGGGCCGGGTGGCACTCTTCTGGAAACATGGAGTTATCGCACGCTGACGCGCACCGTTCTTTCGGTGGCCACGGGTCTGCGTGCGACGAATCTTGTGCCCGGCGACCGCATTCTCCTCAGGATCGGCCATTCCAGCGATTTTCCTCTGGCCTTCTTCGGGGCGATTGCGGGTGGTTTCGTGCCGATCCCGACGTCTTCCCAGCTGACCGCGTCTGAAGCAGAGGCGATCCTTGCCGACAGTGGTGCCCGGATGGTGCTTCACGACGGGCATACCGTGTTGCCAGCGGCTGGCAGTGCCACGTTTATGGGGCCTGAGGCGTTAGCCGGACTGAAACAGGCAAAGCCTGGAGATTTCGCGGAAACCCGGGCAGACGACCCGGCGTTTCTTGTCTATACCTCCGGCACAAGCGGCACGCCGAAGGGCGTGCTGCATGCGCAGCGCGCTGCGAGTGCGCGCAGGCCCATGTATGCCGGCTGGTATGGCATCGGCGCGTCCGATCGGCTGCTGCACGCCGGCGCGTTCAACTGGACCTATACGCTCGGCGCCGGATTGATGGACCCCTGGGCAAACGGTGCCACCAGCGTGGTTTATGACGGACCTCGGGAGCCTGATCTCTGGCCGGACCGGATCGCCGAGACACACGCAACGCTTTTTGCTGCCGTGCCCAGCCTCTATCGGCGCATTCTGAAGTATGGCGCGGTTTCCCCGGCTTCCTTTCCCGAACTGCGCCACGGACTGACAGCCGGTGAAGCCCTTCCGGCAAGCCTCTACCACGCGTGGAGGGAGCGCACCGGGCGGGAACTCTATGAAGCGCTCGGCATGAGCGAGATCTCGACCTATCTCTCCAGCAGTCCAAGCGTTCCGGTCAAACCCGGCTCACCGGGAAAGCCCCAGGCGGGGCGGAAGGTTGCCATTCTCAGCGAGGTGGAAGACACCCCGGAGCCGATGTCCGGGCCCGAGACGGGGCTACTGGCGGTTCACAGGGACGAACCGGGCCTGATGCTGGGGTATTGGAACCGTGCCGCCGAAACAGCGGCCGCGTTCAGAGGAGACTGGTTCCTGACCGGCGACCGGGCGCGGAGGGACGAAGACGGCTATTTCTGGTATGAAGGCCGCGCCGACGATCTGATGAACGCCTTCGGCTACAGGGTCGCACCGGAAGAAGTGGAGCGGGTGCTTGCCGCCGATCCGCAGGTGCAGGAAGTGGCCGTGACGGCGGTGCCTGCGCGCGAGGGCGTCAGTTTGATAACCGCCTTTGTGGTGCCAGCCCTGCCCGGTCAACTGGATATCGACCGCCTGGCCGCATTCGCGGCGGAAAACCTGGCGGAATACAAGCGTCCCAAGGTTTACAAGGTGCTGGAGCAATTGCCCCGCACACCGTCCGGCAAGGTTCGGCGCAGTGTTCTGCGCAAGGGAGACTGAGGCATTGTTAATACCTGCTTAAGGGTAGGGGGTTAGGTTGGCCACAACCTCAGGAGTTAATGATGGACAGTGTTGGAATAGCCACCACTTTCGTGGCCCAGCAACAGGCACAGACAGCCCAGGCGCTTCAATCGAAGATGATGAAGATGGCCGCGCAGCAGGATGCCAATCTGGTGGCGCTGCTGCAGCAGGGTGCCGACAATCTTCAGGCTCAGCAGGCCGCACCCCCTCCCGGTCTTGGCGGCCAGGTGGACGTCAGCGCCTGATCTTTTCCTTTCCGATTTTCTTAACGGCCCGTGCGGAATTGCTCCACGCGGGCCGTTTTCGTTTGTCTGCGGAGACTCTTTTTTCGAACAGAGCCGGAAAATCGTCTTTCCAAAGTTGCTACGGAAAGTCTCGATCCTTCATATAGTTATTTTGAATTGCGTAAAGTTTTAAGTAAATTGTTCTGATTAAATCAGCAAAAGAGTTAGCAACTGTGCGAGTTCTTTTGGAAATTTACCTTTGAATTCAGCTATTTCATGCATGGTAGACTTTGAAATCGTATCCAAGGATTGGAGCGACCATGCCAGATGCAATAGGATATGGATCATCTCCGGCGTTTCAGCCGAACACGTCCAATGCGCGTGCGAACCAGGTTGCAGAGCAAGCCGAAGCGTTCAAGACGAAGCGCTCCGAAGCGGCTGCCGAGATTGCACAGCGCCAGGCGAGCTTCAGCACCAGCCGGGCAGAGTTCTTGAGCCAGCAGGCTGAACAACTCGAAGATCGCGCCGAAACGCGCCAGCTGGAAAACGGCGTCGGCGTAAAGGTCAACATCCTGGCCTGACGCGACGCGTGACCTGAATGGGTCATCTGGAAGCACAAGACGAACGAACAAAAAGCTGAAGCACCCGAATGTCAGGATGACGGGCGAACTTCGGCTACGGACAAGCCCCATCACCACGGCGAAGGAGTAACCCATCATGCCGAGTGCTATCGACAGTTCCTCTTCCTCGGCCGCCTACAGCGCTGCAAATGTGCGCAGCGAACTTGCTGCCAATGCAGTAAAAGACCAGAACCAGCAGGAGCGGCAGGTTGCCGAACGGTTGGAGCAGGCTCAGGCGACGCAGGAAGAAGACCGGCGCGAGTCTCGCCGTATTCCGGGTCTGGGCAACGCGGTCGATATCAGCGTCTGATCGCGTCTAGCGGTTCCCCGACTTTCCCCAACCCCCCTCAATTGTGGCGGCAGCCGGACGTCAGGCGTCCGGGGCCGCCCTCGCGTTATTGATAAGCGCCTTGGCCTCACCTGAGGCCCATTCGGCCGGGCCGTACATCGTGCCGATCTCGCAGCCCTTCGGACTTACCAGAATGGTTGTTGGCAATCCGGTTGCCCGGGCAACCTTGCGCAGATCCTTCAGAAGATCGTTCGAGCTGTCCTGATAGAAGTTCAGATTTTTGACGCCCACCTCTTCGAGAAATGCCTTCGGCTTTTCCGGTCCGCCCCGGTCGAGATTGACCGCAACCACCTCGAACGTTTCGTCACCCATTTCCGCCTGAAGCGCGTCCAGCGCCGGCATTTCCTTCCGGCACGGCGCGCACCAGGTTGCCCAGAGGTTGAGGAGAACGGTCTTGTCGCCAAAATCCGAAAGCGCCATCTGCTGGCCCTCCGGGCCCTTGAAGGTGAGGTGTTGAAGGTCCAGCGGCTGGCTTGCCGGCAGGAAGGCGGCGACCTCACCCGTGGCAAAAGGCTTGGCCGCGGCTGCCAAATCGAGTGCCGCCGAACAGCTTTGCGCACCGGCGATGTTGCCATTCGGTCCAGCGATCACGTATAGAGCCGCTACGGCGGCCACTGCGCCCGCAAGCCCGGCGGCAACAATGCCGCGTCTGTTGGTTTTTGCTGGTTCGGTTGGCTTTGTCATTCGTTCACACCCCGCAAGGGGGCGCCTTCTAAGGGACAGGACATGAGCAATCGCATGTGGGGAGGCCGGTTCGCTGAGGGACCGGACGCCATCATGGAGGAGATCAACGCCTCCATCGACTTCGACCGTAAGCTATATAAGCAGGACATCGACGGCTCGAAAGCCCATGTGCGCATGCTGGCGGAAAAAGACATCGTGACGCGGGACGATGCCGACAAGATCGTTCAAGGTCTAGACACAATCCTGTCAGAGATCGAAAGCGGCGAGTTCAAGTTTTCCCGCGCGCTTGAAGACATTCACATGAACATCGAAGCGCGCCTTGCCGAGCTCATTGGTCCGGCGGCCGGGCGCCTGCACACCGCACGCTCGCGCAACGACCAGGTGGCGACGGATTTTCGTCTGTGGGTGCGCGACACGCTCGACACGCTGGATGATCAGCTCGGTGAGCTGATGCAGGCGCTTGCGGAAAAGGCGGAAACCCATGCCGCCGACGTCATGCCCGGTTTCACGCACTTGCAGTCCGCCCAGCCGGTGACCTTTGGCCACCACATGCTGGCCTATGTCGAAATGTTCGGCCGTGATCGCAGCCGCGTGCGCGACGCCCGCAAGCGTATGAACGAATGCCCGCTTGGGGCAGCCGCGCTGGCCGGCACGTCCTTCCCGATCGACCGGCACATGACTGCCAAGGCGCTGGGTTTCGACCGGCCTGCGGCAAACTCGCTCGATGCCGTGTCCGACCGCGATTTCGTCATCGAGGCGCTGGCAACAGCCTCGCTTACGGCCATGCATCTGTCGCGCCTTGCCGAAGAAATCGTCATCTGGTGCTCGGCACAGTTCGGCTTCGTCAAACTGTCCGACAAGTTCTCGACGGGCTCCTCGATCATGCCGCAGAAGAAAAACCCGGATGCGGCAGAGCTGGTGCGTGCCAAGTCGGGCCGTATCTACGGTTCGCTGCAGGCGCTTCTGGTGATGATGAAGGGTCTGCCGCTGGCCTATTCCAAGGACATGCAGGAAGACAAGGAACAGGCTTTCGATGGTCTGGCCAGCGTTTCCCTGGCTCTTGCAGCCATGACCGGCATGATCGGCGATCTGGAACCCGTCACCAAGGCCCTGAAAAAAGCCGCAGGCTCGGGCTATTCGACCGCGACGGATCTGGCCGACTGGCTGGTGCGCGTTCTCGGCCTGCCGTTCCGCGATGCCCATCACGTAACCGGCCGCATCGTGGCAATTGCCGTGGAGAAGGGCGTCGAGCTGCACAAGGTCTCTCTGGAAGAGATGCAGGCGGTGGAGCCGAAGATCACCAACGAGATCTTCCAGGTGCTGTCTGTCGATAAATCCGTGCGCAGCCGCACCAGCTATGGCGGCACATCGCCGGTGAACGTGCGCAAGCAGGCGCGCCGCTGGCTGAAGGACCTGGCCAAGGCCTGATGGCCGGCTGAAGGCCCCTCTCCCGACAGAGCACGGCGCGAACTGGTCTTGCCGAATGCGCCGTGTCATGCGAGGAGAAAGATCAGCGTGTGACTTTGTAAAAACTCCCGTGTCCGCCAGGGCGCGGGGGAGTCGATCCAAAAAGGCATAATGGTGATGACAATGCGGTTCAAAACCCTGGCTCTGGTCGGTCTTTGCCTGAGCGTGACCCTGGCAGGGTGCGGCCGCAAGGGCGGGCTGAGCGATCCGCGGACCCCTGTTCAGCAGGCGGATACCGTTGCTGATCCAGCCGTTGCAGCTCCGGTTCAGCCCGAGGCACCGGAAAGCGACAAGTCCTTTTTCCTGGATTTTCTGATCCAATAAACCACAGGCGCAGCGGGACAACCGGCTGCGCTCTGGAGCCAAGCCGGATGTGCCGAGCACCCGGGGGCTCCGTTGTTTCAATGCCGATCAGCTATCGCACGGTCAGGTTACGCCACCGGCCATCGAACCTGATCCAGCCGCATGAGGGCCCTCCCTTGCATCACTTCGATTACAAGAATGGCGAATTGTTTGCCGAAGACGTGGCGATCGAAACGATCGCGCGTGAAGTCGGTACACCGTTCTATTGCTATTCCACGGCGACGCTGACCCGTCACTACCAGGTGTTTGCCTCCGCTTTCAGCGATATCTCGTCGCTGGTCTGCTATGCGATGAAGGCAAATTCCAACCAGGCTGTCCTGAAGACGCTTGCGCAGCTGGGGGCCGGTATGGACGTGGTCTCGGAAGGCGAATTGCGCCGTGCGCGGGCCGCTGGCGTGCCGGCGTCGAAGATCGTCTTTTCCGGTGTCGGCAAGACTGAGGCCGAACAAGCCTATGCGCTGCAGGAAGACATCCTGTGCTTCAACGTCGAGTCCGAACCCGAATTGCGCCAGCTTTCCAGGGTGGCCAGCGAAATGGGCAAGACCGCGCGGGTGTCCATGCGCATCAACCCGGATGTCGATGCCAAGACCCACGCCAAGATTGCGACCGGCAAGGCAGAGAACAAGTTCGGCATTCCCTGGCAGCGCGCCCGGGAGGTTTATGCGGAGGCCGCGGCTCTGCCCGGCATCAAGGTGACCGGTATCGACATGCACATCGGCTCGCAGATCACGGAGCTGGAGCCTTTCGACAATGCGTTCGCGCGCCTGGGTGAGCTGATCACGGATCTGCGCTCGCAGGGCCATACGATTGATCATGTCGATCTCGGCGGTGGTCTGGGCATTCCCTATATCACCGACAACAATCCGCCGCCGCATCCCGATGCCTACGCCGAGGTGGTGAAGAAGCATGTACGCGAGCTGGATTGCACGGTCATGTTCGAGCCGGGCCGCATGATCGCAGGCAATGCCGGTATCCTGGTCACAGAAGTCATTTACGTAAAGGATGGTGCCGACAAGAAATTCGTTATTGTCGATGCTGCCATGAACGATCTGATCCGGCCGACGCTCTACGAAGCCTATCACGAGGTGCGCCCGGTGCGTGAACCGACGGAAGAAACAGACCGAATCAAGGCCGATATTGTCGGTCCGGTGTGTGAAACCGGTGATTTTCTGGCCCAGAACCGGGATATGCCCAGTGTAGAGGCTGGGGAAATGCTGGCGGTCTATTCGGCTGGCGCTTATGGCGCGGTTCAGTCCTGCACCTACAACACGCGCCTGCTGGTGCCCGAAGTGCTCGTAAATGCAGACCAATTCGCCGTTATCCGGCCGCGGACAAGCTATGAAGACCTGCTCGGCCTGGACCGGATTCCGGACTGGCTCAAGGGTTCGTGAACAGATCGGCTGACAATTAGTTGAACCGACAGGTTGCCGGACAGCCCGCTATGCCTCACCTTACTATAAGGCGTGCAGGTCCAGCGGGCTGCGTTTCCGGCGAAACGGGCAGTTCGGGGGGCAAAACCGGAGGTGCCATTGAGCGCGAGCGACAGCGACCCCGATCAAGACCGTCAGATTTCTCCCGAAGCCAATCGCTGGCGGGCTATGACGCAGGCCCGGCTGGACAAGCTGGTGGGCCAGAGCCGCCGTGCCCTGTTCATCGAACGCCTTTGGCGTGCCCTGCTTCCGGTGCTCGTGGTGCTCGGCCTGTTCGTCGGGGTATCGTGGCTTGGCCTGTGGCTGGTGTTGCCCGCCTGGGCAGGACCGCTTGGACTTCTCGTCTTTGCTGCCGGAGTCATCTGGGCCGCGCGTGACCTCTTTCACCTGACCTGGCCGACCCGCGAGGACGCGCTTGCCCGCGTCGAGAAATCCTCCGGCCGTACCCACCGTCCGCTAACCTCGCTGGAAGACGAGTTGTCGGTCGGCGCGCGCGACCGTGAAAGCCAGGCCATTTGGGCGCTGCACCAGCGGCGCACGGCAGAAGCCGTTGCCGCCATCCGCTCCAAGGCGCCGAACCCGCAAGCCTTCCGCCGCGATCCATGGGCGCTTCGCGTTCTGGCCGCCAGCGTGCTTGTAATCGGGTTTTCGACAGCCAGTGGCGATCATTTCGGCCGGCTGGTCTCGGCTTTTCAGAACCCGTTCAAGACCGTGGAACCGCCCAGCCGTCTCGATGCCTGGGTCACACCGCCGCTCTACACCAGCGAACCACCGATTTATCTGACGGGCGAAAGTGCCCAGTTGCGTGACCCCGGCGCGCCGATCTCGGTGCCGGAAGGCTCCGTACTCGTGGTCCGTACCCAGGGCGCGCGCGATCTCAAGATGACCTATGCCCGGGCGGAAGACGCCGAGCCGCAGGTGATCGAACCAGAGCTTGGCGCAGAGACGGAAGACCCGGACCTGAAGGCGCTTCTGCCGGTTGAACGCCGGCTTGAACTGGAAACCACGGGTATCGTCGAGTTGCACACCGGGGAAGAGCGTCTCCTGAGCTACGTCTTTGCGGTGAAGCCGGATGATGCGCCGAGTATCCGGTTGACGGACGATCCTGAAGAACAGCTCAGCGGCGCGCTCAAGTTTTCCTATCTGGTCAATGACGACTATGGCGTCGTGTCCGCCGAGGCGCGCATCGCACCGCTGCCCGATCCGGATCACAACAACCGGGTGCCCCGGCCGCTTGTGGATGCTCCCCAGTTCCCATTGTCGCTGCCGGCACGCGCCGGAACGGCCAAGACGGCTGAAACCATCCGGGATCTGACGTCACACCCCTGGGCAGGGTCAGAGGTCAACCTGACGCTGCTTGCGCGTGATCAGGCCGGCCAGGAAGGACTGTCGCCGGCCTATCGCATCACTCTGCCCCAGCGCCGCTTTGGCAAGCCCCTGGCGCGTGCTGTCGTTGAACAGCGCCGGAACCTGGCGCTTGACGCCGAAAGCCAGAGCCAGGTCATCATCGCGTTCGACTCCCTGATGCTGGCGCCGGAGATGTTCGACTTCAAGCCGCGCAACTACCTGGGCATGCGCTTTGCCTATGGGGCGCTTGTGAATGCCCGGACCGATGAAGATCTGAAGGCCCTGTTACCCCTTCTGTGGGATTTGGCCCTGTCGATTGAAGATGGTGACCTGTCTGCGGCTGAACGCAAGCTGCGCGACGCCCAGGAAGCCCTGCGCAAGGCGCTGGAGGAAGGGGCGAGCGATGAGGAAATCGCCAAGCTGACTCAACAGCTGCGCGAAGCGTTGAACGAATTTATGCAGGCGCTTGCCGAGCAGATGCGCCAGAACCCGCAGGCCATGCAGCCCTTCGACGGCAACCAGCAGACCTTGAGCGAGCAGGATCTGACCGACATGCTGGACCGCATCGAGGAACTGGCGCGCACCGGTTCACGCGATGCGGCCCGTGAGCTGCTGTCTCAAATGCAGCAGATGCTGGAAAACCTGCAGGCCGGACGTCCACAGATGATGCCCAACAGCATGTCCAGCGAAATGATGGAAATGCTCAACGAGCTGGGTGAGATGATCCAGCGGCAACAGCAGTTGATGGACGAGACCCACAAGTTCAATCAGGACCAGCAGCAACAGCGCCGGGGCCAGCAACAGCAGCGCGGAGAGCAGCAGCAAGGCCAGGGCCAGCAGATGACCCAGGAACAGCTTGAGCAGATGCTGCAGCAGTTGCAGGAGGGCCAGGGTGAGCTGGCACAGCAGCTTCAGGAGCTCATGGACCAGCTGAGCCAGAATGGCGTGGGCCAGAACCAGGCGCTCGGCGAGGCTGGCGAGTCCATGGGTGAGGCGCAGGAGTCTCTGGGCGAAGGTCAGGGCCAGCAGGCGCTTGGCGAGCAAGGAGATGCTCTTGATGCCCTGCGGCGTGGCGCACAGGGCCTGACCGAGCAGATGATGGGCCAGGGTGAAGGTGCCGGGTCGCCCAACGGCCCCTCGCCGATGGACGAAGACCCGCTTGGCCGTCCGCGGCGTACCGAAGGTCCGGATTTCAACAACCGGGTGCGCATCCCCGACGAGATCGACGTGCAGCGGGCCCGCCGGATCCTCGAAGAGCTCCGCCGCCGCTTCTCCGACCCGTCCCGGCCACAGCTCGAGCTGGATTATCTGGAACGACTGCTGAAGCGGTACTAGATCCTCCCAGACAAAGCTTCATGACCCCGCTTCGGCGGGGTCAGTTGTTTTGATGATGGCGTTTGAACATCTGGCCCATCCTTCGAGACGCGCACACGTGCGCTCCTCAGGATGAGATTGTCTTTGTGGTGAAGGCGATTGTTCATCAGACCGAGTGCCCAGCCACATTCAACTCTCACAGTATCCAAGGATTACCCTCATCCTGAGGAAGCGCGGAGCGTTGTCTCGAAGGATGGGCCTCTTGCTCGGTCTTCCTGCGGCCTTGGCAAAAAAGTGGGGTTACCTGCGCGGCGCAGGGCAAACAAAAACCCCGCCGAAGCGGGGTCTTGGTTTTCGGGACTTGCAGCCAGGAGCCTTACGCGTAGCGGCGGGTCTCGCTGGGCAGATTGCCGGAAATGGCGTTGCGCACGGCCTTGCGGATGTCGGCCAGCGAAAACGGCTTGGTGACGACGTCATGGACCAGGGCTTCAAGGCCGTTGGCCCGTTCGCGCTGGTCGGCAAAGCCGGTCATAAGGAGGATCGGCAGCCGCGGGTAGTCGCGGGCCGTCTGCAAGGCAAGAGCGATGCCGTCCATGACCGGCATCTTGATGTCGGACAGCAGCAGATCGAAGCTGCCCTTTTCGCGGCTCAGAACTTCGACGGCTTCGCCGCCATCCTCTGCCGCTTCAACGGAATGACCGTCAAGCTCCAGAGCACGCTTTACGAAGCTGCGTACCGCTTCATCGTCTTCAGTAAGAAGAATGCGAGCCATGCTCACTCTCCCGTGTTGCCGTCTGACGCTCCGTCCTCCGGGGCGACAACGTATCCAATATAGGGCAACTGCCGCCAAGCGTGGCCCATATCCATACCATATCCGACGACAAACTTATCAGGACAGGCAAAGCCAACGTAATCGGCAGATATGGCAGCTTTGCGGCGCTCGGGTTTATCCAGCAAAGCTGCGATCTTTACCGAGCGTGCGCCTCTGTTCAGCAGCCGCTCCCGCGCGAAGGCGAGTGTGCGGCCAGATTCCAGGATATCATCCACTAAAATTATATCGCGCTCGTTAACGTCACTTTCAACATCGCGCAAAATACGGATGTTTTCCGAGCCTTCGGTACCGGCCCCGTAGGAGGACAGATGCATGAACTCCATTTCCGGCTGAAGCGCGGCCCGATGCATCGCCCGCACGAGATCGGCCGCAAAAATGAAGCTGCCTTTCAGCACGGCGACGACCAGCAGATTCTGCGGTTTGCCTTCGGCGATTTCCTCTGCGAGTGCGCCAACACGCTGGGCGATGGCGTCTTCATCAAACAGAGTAAGAATATGTGATGTCATGGTCACTCTAGAACTACCTGGCGTTGGCCCCGTTCAACAAACCGCACCTGGATATCCGACGCGGCTTTGGGAGGGTCGGCTAATATCGTCCTGAACCGGGTTTCGTCCAGTGCATTTAGCGTTTTTGTTCTGGGTTCCACTGTCCAGGCATAAACTTCCTGCATGTCGGCGCCGCGGATCGACAGGCGCACGGCGGGAACGGAGTTCAGCTCATCGAGCAGGTTGCGGATCGAACCCTCGACCACGAGGACCTTCTTGCCATCCTCGACTTCGGTGAAGATGCGCAGGTTGCGGAATTCCAGTCCGCGCAGGTTGACCTCAAAGCCGACCATCCGGAACAGGCTGGCCAGGTCGGGTGACTGCTTCACCAGCGTGTCGCGCATGAGAACGAACATGACACAGACCGCTATGGCGACGCCGAACAGCGCTATGCCGCCGATGCGCCGGTAGTTGCGCCGGACCAGCCAGTTCAGGATCACCCCGATCTGGTCTCTGCGGAACTTGTTCGGGTTGACGATGATTTTCGGCCGCTTGGCCTGGGATTCAATGTCGGCGTTGTTCTCCGATCCGCCGGCCCGCGCATCCTCATCAAGGTCTGCGGCAAATTTCGCCTCGTCGCTGGCAGTGCGGACAGGGTCCGGTTCGGGAACGGCGGTTGCGGGTTCGTCGTCCTCTTCGTCAGGCTCTGCGTCGAAGGTTTCTTCTTCGGCGTCCGCAGCCCACTCGGCTTCATCCTGTTCGGGATCTTCCGCGACCGAGGGAGTTTCAGTATCGCTGTCGGTCTTGGCGTCGAACGCGACGTCGCCTTCTTCGTCATCGTCAGGCGAAACGAACCAGCGGTTGCCACACTTGGCGCATTTGACACTGCGCCCTTCCGGGCCAAGGGCCTCTACCTTAATCTCGTAGGAGGTACTGCAGTCCGGACATTTGATCTTCATGCGCGAAGACCTTTCGCCATGGCACGCTCTATCGGTTCACTTTTGAACCCGGGGGTCGAAATCCGGCACGAAATGTTGGACAAGGGCCAAGCAAATCTGTTGACGGACTTTCAGGTCCTTAATGGACCTTTATATGATTAATGCACCGTTAACGGCCAGGCTATAGCGTTCGGGCCATCAACAGGAGTAATTTTGTGATCCGCTTCGAAAATGTCGGATTGAGATACGGAATGGGACCGGAAATCCTGCGCGATCTGACATTTCAGATCGAGCCGCAGTCGTTTCAGTTTCTGACCGGGCCTTCCGGGGCGGGCAAGACCAGCCTGATCCGGCTCTTGTTCATGTCCCTGCGTCCGACCCGTGGCCTGATCAAGGTGTTCAACCGCGACCTGAGTGTGATCGACAAGCAGGAATTGCCCAAACTCCGGCGCAAGATCGGTGTGGTGTTTCAGGATTTCCGGCTGCTGGACCATCTGACGACATATGAAAATGTGGCCCTGCCGCTGCGCGTGGTGGGCAAAGATGAATCCGAATACCGTTCCGACGTGATCGATCTGTTGCGATGGGTCGGGCTTGGCGACCGCATGCATGTTCTACCGCCGGTGCTTTCGGGTGGTGAAAAACAGCGTGCCGCGATTGCGCGCGCGCTGATCACGCGGCCGGAGATGCTGCTTGCCGACGAGCCGACCGGTAACGTGGACCCACCGCTTGCACGTCGTCTGTTGCGCCTTTTCATTGAATTGAACAAACTCGGCACTTCTGTCGTCATCGCGACCCACGATATCGCGCTGCTGGAACAGGTGGACGCCCGGCGCATGGTGCTTGCGGACGGGCGCCTCTCAATTTTCGATTAGGCGGCATAATGGTTCAGTCCGACGACACCAGCAAAAAACAGGCG
The DNA here is from genome assembly GCF_008107695.1 of Stappia sp. BW2. Taxonomy (GTDB): domain Bacteria; phylum Pseudomonadota; class Alphaproteobacteria; order Rhizobiales; family Stappiaceae; genus Roseibium. The sequence goes on from NZ_VIRG01000056.1 coordinate 239,192, forward strand.
AGCGATTCCAGCGTCCGCACGCCCAAGCGGATGTTACGGCCGAAGCGTGGCCGCAAACCGGCCCGCAAGGCTGCGCCCAAGCCGAAGAACGAGGCCCCCCAGGGTGACCATGCCAAATTGCGTCCTGCCGCGGCGATCGTGCCGCCGCAGGCCGTTGCGGGGCGGGCACTTACGCTTGTGGTTGCCATCATGAGCTTTCTGGCCTGTCTGACGGTTGGTGCGGTTTCGGTGGTGTGGGACGCTGCCGATGCCTGGCAGAACGATCTGGTGCGCGAGATCACCATCCAGATCCGCCCGGCCGAAGGCGTCGACATGCTGCGGGAAATCGACAAGGCGGTTGCGCTCGCGCAGGAGTTTCCGGGCATCGATTCCGTTCGGGCCCTGTCCGATGCCGAAACCAAGGCCTTGCTGGAACCCTGGCTCGGCGAAGGCCTCCAGCTTGACGGTCTGCCGGTGCCGCGTCTCATCCAGATTACCGTCGGAGATCCGGAACTCCTGAACCTGTCGCAATTGCGCGAAATGGTCTCCCGGAGCGTGACCGGTGCGAGTGTCGACGATCACTCGGTCTGGACGTCAAGGCTGTCAGCCATGGCCGGGGCCGTGGTGCTTGGAGGCTTTGCCATCATGGTGCTCGTGCTCAGCTCGATGGTCTTGAGCGTCGTGTTCGCGACCCAGGCGGCGATGGCCGGAAACAAGGATGTCGTCTCCGTTCTGCATTTCGTCGGTGCCGAGGATGGCTTCATCGCGCGGGAATTCCAGCGGCACTTCCTGATGCTGGGGCTGAAGGGCGGTGTTTCCGGCGGCGTTGCGGCGATCTTGAGTTTTCTCATCGTCGACATGCTCACCCGGCAGGGCTCCGGCCAGGCGGGCTCCGATCAGATGTCGGCGCTCTTCGGCGGTGTCTCCGTCAGCCTGCCCGGCTACCTCGGGGTGTTCGGCGTCGTGTTCCTCGTGGCGATCCTGACAGCCCTCACTTCGGGCCTCGCGGTCAAGGCCCATCTGGCGAAAGTGGATTGATTTTCTCGCACAATGCCGTGAAATTGGCCGAATCACTTATCATAGTCGCGATATGACTCATGCTGACACAGTGTTAGACCCTGTTTTGGACGACAGAAGCTCCGTCGCTGACGAACGACGTGTGTCCGTATCGCAGGACCGGCGCACAGCACGCGGGAGCGCCGCAAAGGGCGACAAGCGCAAGAAGCGCTTTGGCCTCAGGGTTCTGTTCGTCGCGGTCGTCACGGCTCTTGTGGCCGGAACCGCCGGGCAGTTTGCCATGTTCGCCCAGAAGGTCGCCAACGCCAGGGTGCCGGTCGCTGCCAATGCGGATGCCATCGTGGTGCTGACGGGGGGGCATGCCCGCGTCAACGAGGCGGTGCGCCTTCTGGAAGAAGGACGCGCCAACCGATTGCTGATTTCCGGCGTTCATCCCGGCACCACGCGCGAACAGCTTGCTGCTGTTACCGCGTCCAATATGCCGCTGGAAAAGAACAGCGTTGATCTTGACCGCGTCGCGCTGAATACAGCGGGCAATGCGGTGGAAACCGCCAATTGGGTCAGGAAAAACGGGTTCTCCTCCTTGCTGGTCGTCACCAGTGCCTACCATCTTCCACGGGCCAAGGTGGAGCTGGCCGGAGCCCTGCCGGACGTGGCCCTGATAGAGTACCCGGTCTTCTCCAAGGACCTGAAGCTGGATCACTGGTACAGGGAGCCTGCAACGATGCGGCTTCTCATGCGCGAATATGTGAAGTATATCCTCGCCCGACTCCGGATTACCGTGCAGGGTGTGCGCTGACAGCTGTCGGATCACGGCCGAGCGGTGGCTTCACCCACGACCAGTCTCTATGGTGCCATGGTTTTTCTGCGCTCTACCCTTTTCCAGATCCTGTTTTATTCCGTCACCCTGGTGCTGATGATCCTGTTCGCACCGGTCATGCTGCTGCCGCGCCGCTGGGGCTGGTGGGTGGTGCCGACCTGGTCGCGGGTGCTGCAGTTGCTGATGCGCGTGTTTGCGGGCATCAAGGTGGAAGTCCGGGGACGGGAAAACCTGCCCGAGGGCGGTTTCATCGCCGCCATGAAGCATCAGTCTGCGTGGGAAACTGTGGCGATGATACCGCTTTTCAGAAGTCCCACCTTCATTCTGAAGCGCGAGCTGCGCTGGATACCGATTTTTGGCTGGTACACGGCCAAGTTCAAGCAGATCCCGATCAACCGTGGCAAACGGTCCGAAGCTCTGGTTGCGATGATGCAGGCGGCCAAGCAAGCGATTGCCGAAAAGCGCCAGATCCTGATCTTTCCGGAAGGCACACGCCGGGCCGCCGGGGCCGAGCCGAAGTACAAGTTCGGGATCGCTCATCTCTACCGTGACCTGAAGTGCCCGGTGGTGCCGATTGCCCACAATGCCGGCCTCTACTGGCCCCGTGCCTCCTGGAAGGTCTATCCGGGCACGGTAATCGTCGAGATCCTGCCGCCGATTGAACCCGGCCTGACACCGAATGCCTTTTACGAAAGAATGGTCACCGATATCGAAGCGGCCAGTGACCGGTTGATCGAGGAAGCCCGCGGGGCCCGCAAGCCCTCGCCGGTGCTTGAAGACGTCAACGCGCGCCGCAAGGCACAACCGGCCTGACAAAAAAAGGCCGCCCCGGCGAACCGGGACGGCCTTTCTGTTTGAAGCTGGTTCAATCGCGAAGATCGCCTGAAGCTGCTCAGGCTGCCTTGCCGGCTTCTGCCGATTGCAGGCGCATCAGGACCAGATGCAGCACACCACCCAGAACGGCACCGATGATCCAGCCGTAGCCGGACAGTTCTGACAGGGCCGGAACCCACACAGTTGCCACCGAGAACAGTGCGGCGATTGCGAAGGCGAAGATCGCCTTCATGTTCCAGCCGTTGTTGTAGTGGTAGCGGGCGTTCGGATCGGAGGAAAACAGCGCCTCGACATCGATGTTCTGCTTGCGCACGAGATAGTAGTCGGCGACCAGAATGCCGTACAGCGGCGCCAGGAACGCGCCAAGCGTGTCGACAAACGCGGCAATGCCGATGTTCGAGATGACCGACACCCAGAGCGCACCGATGAAGAAGGCGATGACGGCGGTGATGATGCCGCCGGTCCTGGCCGAGATCTTCTCCGGGTTGAGGTTGGCAATGTCGTAGGCCGGCGGAATGAAGTTTGCCACCAGGTTGATACCCACCGTTGCCGCGAAGAAGGTAACGGCGGCGACCAGCGTCAGGACAACGTTGTCGACACGATCAACGATGTCGGCCGGGTTCACCAGTTTCTCTCCGAACAGCACGACGGTGCCGGCGGTTACGAACAGGGCGATGAACGAGAAGAAGGCCATGGAGACCGGCAGTCCCCAGAAGTTGCCGCGCTTCATGGCGCGCTCATCCGACACGAAGCGGGAAAAGTCACCGAAGTTGATCACGACAGCGGCAAAATAGGCGATCATCGTGCCGATAACCGCGACAAAGGCCGCGACTGGCCCGCGCGGATCGGTCGCTTCGCTGCCTTCGAAGATGGTGCCAAGCGCCGAGAAGATGCCGTTGCCGGCTTTCCACCAGATCACAAGGCACAGCGCGATCATGACGATGTAAACGAAGGGGCCGGCCCAGTTCAGGAACTTGCCGACCCAGTCGATGCCCTTCATGAACAGGGCAACCTGGAAGACGCAGACAATGAGATAGGAAATCCAGCCGACAGTTGTCATGCCGAGGAATTCCGCTCCGCCTTCACTGCCGATCAGCGTGTTGAACAGCAAGGCAACCGCGGTGGATGCGAAATAGGTCTGCACGCCGTACCAGAAGATGGCGACGATGCCGCGCACCAGCGCCGGGAAACGGGCACCGTAAACACCCATCGAGGCACGAGCCATCACCGGATAGGGCACGCCATGTTTGACCGAAGGACGGCCGGTGAGATTGACCAGCACCATGACGAAGAAACCGGCCAGCACGATGGCCGCGAAGACCATCCAGCCGTTGAGGCCGTAGGTGATGAACAGCGATGCGGCCAGGGTGTAGCCGAACAGGCTCTGGATATCGTTGTTCCAGACGTTGAAGATTTCGAAGGCGCCCCACTTGCGCTCCGAAGCCGGGATCGGCGCGAGGTCTTCGTTGTAGAGACCTCCGTCTCGCGGACCCGATTTGCCAGTTGAATTCGCCATAGTCTCCTCCTTGCGGCCACATCCCCGGCGGCCTTGATCTATTTCCGGACGTTCGCGTGACTTCTTGCGTTCTCCCGGACGCAGGAAGCGCTTGGCTGTGCATTGCAAAAAGTTTGTGCTTGCATCTAACATTTTACAAAGCATGTTAGGTAACAGACTATGCGGAATTTCAAGCAGGTCCTTTCGGTTTTGCTTGGAAATGCCTGTGGCGACAACCTGCGATCATCCAGACCGGATCGACGGAGCTGCTATGAAGGACGCGAACAAGGGCGAATTGCTGAACGACAAGGCTTTTCAGGCACTTGTCGAATCCTTGCGCAGCGGTTCGTTGCGCAACGGACAGTTTCTGTCCATGTCCCAGCTTGTCGACCTTTTGCAATATCCGATCGCGCCTGTACGCGAAGCCGTCAAATACGCCAGTTCGCAAGGGTTCCTGACGACGGTGCCCAAGCGCGGTCTTCAGGTGATGGAAGCCAGCCCCGACAACATCCGGGAATGTCTGGACGAACGGCTGGTACTGGATCAGGAAGGCGCGCGGCGGCGCATTTCACAGGGTAATCTCGACGGACTGGAAGCCTTGCGGCGCCGGCACGAGATCATGCGGGACGCGGCAAAGACGGGCCCTGCCGCCGGTCTGCCGCCCCAAGCCATCGAGGTCGATCTGTCCCTGCACGCCTACCTTGGCGAAGGTCTTGGAAACTCGCTTTTGTCGGCAGCTTATGCGGCAAACCGCGTCCGGATCGCCGTGATCCAGCATGCACGGCCGTTTCTTGCCGACCGGATTGCCTCGGCGATGGACGAGCATCTGAAGGTGATCGATGCGCTGGAAGCGCGCAATGAGGCCGATGCGGTGCAGGCGCTGAAGTATCACTGCGAGCAGACGCTGCGCTGGTGGGGCGTTCCCTGAAGCGGCCGGGCAAACGCCTCTGAACGTCTGATCAGGGTTTCAGCCGTTCGGCCAGCCAGGCCAGACCCGTGTCCGGAATGCCCATTTCCTGCAGATGAGCTGCCGTGTTGATAACATAGTCCGGATTGGCGCCGGATTTGCCGACAGCCCCTCTGACGATCTCAAGCTGCTCTTCCAGCGGCAAGGCCCCTGCATATTGAGCGTGGCCGTGATCGACCATGTAGACAAGCGCCTCAACCGTGTCGCCGCTGTCCAGTTCGACGTGATGATGGTGTTCCTTGTAGACCATCGTCGTTTGTTCGCGGGCGCGCAGGTATTCCAGCACTTGCGGCCAGATGTCCCCGGAAACCTGATAGGCGATCCCCCGGCAGGCGCCGCCGTTGTCGAGACCGAAGACCAGTCCGGGTCGTTGCTGGGTGCCCCGGTGAACCCAGGAATAGACGCAAAGCGAGCGATGTGCGCCGCGCAGCAGTGCCGGTTCGGCGCGCTGGTGATCAAATCCGGGGTTCCACATCAAAGAACCATAGCCAAAGACCCAAAAATCGCTCATATCGACCTGTCTTGTGTTACCGCAGCTGCGGAGATAGCAAGCTGCACCGGCCGTTTCAATGGCACTCCGGCCGCCGCCTGTCCTGCGGGTGGCTTTTGTTGGCAGTGTGTGCGGCCCGGAAACCTACCGAACCAGAAGAGAGTGTCTCCCAGTGTCCGATACCAAGACCAAGCCGCCGAAACCTTCCAGACGCGGATATATCCTGCTGGCCGGAGCTATCGTTCTTGTTGTCTTCGGCTGGACGGTTGCCTGGTTTTACGGACAATCCGTCCTGCGGGAGCAACTCGACCGGCAGATCGTCCGCATGGCGGATCAGGGTCTCGATGTGAGTTGTGCGGACCTTGCCATTGCCGGCTATCCGTTCCGGTATGAGGTGTCCTGCGCGAACATGCGTTCGGCCGACAGCTGGGGAACAGCGGCGTCGCTTGGCGGGCTTAATGCGGTCGCTCTGATCTACAATCCGTGGCACGTCATTTTCGAGGCAACGTCTCCCGCCGCCATGTCGGTGCCGGTGAACGGCCTGGAGGGCGGCCTGACGTGGCAGACGGCCCGCGCCAGCGTGAAGTTCGGCGAGAACGCAATCAGTTCGCTTGATGCGGTGATCGACAAGCCGGAAGCCGCATTCGATACCGCCCTCGCCCAGGGCCTGTTTGCGGCCGAAAAAACCGAGGTGCATCTGCGCAAGCAGCCCGAAAGCACTGCGACGCTGGAAACCTTTGTCACTGTTCAGGATCTCAGCCTCAAGTCCTTGCCGGAGCTGCAGCAGACGATTTCCCTGCGTGCCCACACCCGTATCGAAGGCGGGACTGCGCTGCTCGCGGGGGTCGATCTCGTTTCGCTTGTGCAGGTGCAAGGTGGTGAATTGCCGGTGGAACTCGTGCTCGCTGAAGTCACGCTCGGGACCGGAAAGGCGTCGGCTGCTGGCGATCTGGTGATCGCAGGCGACGGCACGCTGAGCGGGTCTCTGGAGCTGAGCCTCGGCAACCCGGAGGCACTTCTGGACAGCGTGAAGCCTTTGTTCCCGCCCGATGACCAGACCTTCTCACTGCTGCAGAATGTGGTGAAGAGTCTTGAGCCCGCGGCAAAGGAAATCGACGGTGTGCGGACCATCGCCCTGCCGATCTCCATTGACCGTGGCGACGTACGCATCGGATTCCTGCCGCTCGGCAAAATCCCGCCGTTGTTTCCCGCAGGATCCTGAACAATCGAAGGCCTCAGCCCGCGCTTCATCAAGGATGTGCGGGCTGAGGCCTGTCTGAAAGGGGGTGACCGGTCAGTCGCCTGCGACGCGGTCGATCGGGATCAGGTAGCTCTTGCGATGGTCGGGTTCGGCGATCTTTTCATAGAGTGCAACCGCCGGGGTGTTCTTGCCCGGCACGATCCAGCGCAGATGCAGCCATCCGCGGCTCTGGCCCTCGGTGACCAGCGTTTCGATCATCTTGCGGCCGGTGCCCTTGTTGCGGTGGTCGGGATGGACGTAAATGTCGTCCAGCTGGCCGATCCTGAGGCCGGTGATGAGTTCCGGCAGGTCGAAGAAAACCGCGAAGCCGACCAGCTTTTCGCCTTCGAAAGCACCCAGAACCTCGGCGGTTTTGTCATTTAGAATGCGTTCGGCGTAATAGGCGTCCGGACGGCGTGGTGCTCCGCGCTTCAAGGCCTGCGCGTTTTCCGCAATAAGCGGCGCAAGCTGATGGGCATCATCCAGCCGAAGGGCTCTGATTTGCGTTGTCGTCATGTTTTCCCCGGAAAGCAAGTCGATTGAGTGTGTGTCTTTGCTCCACCATGTCCTGAAACAGGCACCATGATCAAGGATTTCGATGAATTAATGGCTGCGGCATCTGTTCAGGCAGACAACCCGGGTCATGTCCGCAATGTGCAGACTTTCGCCAGCCGCGTTTTCATGCCATGAGCGATGGAAGGAAAAAGGCGGGAAGTGGAGATGACAGACAGGCAGAAGTTGAAGGCGACGCTGATCGGGCTTACCGCCGTGCTGATGTGGGCGACCCTCGGCCTGTTCGGTGCCGGTTCCGGCAATGTGCCGCCTTTTCTGCTCAATACGCTGTGTTTCGGCTTTTCCGGCCTCGCGGCGCTGGTCTGGCTGGTCGTGACCGGCAAGACCCGGCTGCTTCGGCAACCGCTCGGCGTCTGGGCTTTTGGTACCTTCGGCCTGTTCGGATTTCATTTTTTCTATTTTACCGCCATCCGCAACGCACCACCCGTCGAAGCCAATCTCATCAATTACACCTGGCCTTTGCTCATCGTCCTGTTTTCCGCCCTTTTGCCGGGCGAACAGTTGCGGCTGCACCATGTTATCGGCACCGTTCTTGGTCTGGCCGGAGCGGTGCTTCTGATCACCGGTGGTGAAGGTGTCGGGTTTTCCTCCGGTTCGATGCTCGGCTACGGGGCGGCGGTGGCCTCTTGCCTGTTCTGGTCCAGCTATTCGGTTCTGTCGCGCAGACTGGGCGCGGTCCCGACCGAAGCCGTCGCGGGTTTCTGCCTCATGACGGCGGTCCTGTCAGGGATTTGCCATCTGGCGCTGGAGGAAACGATCCTGCCTGCAACGTCGCTGGAATGGGCATCTGTGCTGGCGCTGGGGGCTTTTCCGGTGGGGCTTGCGTTCTTCACCTGGGACATTGGCGTCAAGCGTGGCGACATTCAGGTGCTGGGGGCGGCGGCCTATTCGGCACCGCTTTTGTCCACCCTCTTGCTGATCGCCTTTGGCTTCGGGGCGTTGACTCCTTCGGTCGGCATTGCCTGTCTGGCGATTACGCTGGGGGCGGTGATTGCCGCAAAGGACATGCTCTTCAAACGTCGGCAAAAAGCACCCGCGCGCGCGCCAGCGGACGAACTGTCGTGACCGCCGGGGGGGGCTGCGTTAATCGCCAGTCCGGTGCTGAAACACTGCCTTTCCCCCTTCGGCGAATTCCCCTCCTTGATGCGATCCACTAAGTTAACCGGAAATCCGTTTTCTCAGTTCGCAGGATCGACCCATGACAGCACAGCCAAGACCCCGCCGTTCCGCTCTCTATATGCCCGGCTCCAACGCCCGCGCACTGGAAAAGGCGGCGACGCTGGATGTGGACTGCCTGCTGCTGGACCTTGAAGACGCAGTCGCCCCTGATGCCAAGGAGATGGCACGAACGCAGATCGTCGAGGCCGTTTCCGCCCGGCCCTATGGCAAGCGCGAGGTGGTGATCCGCATCAACGGGCTGGAGACGCCCTGGGGAGAGGACGATCTGGCGGCAGCGGTCAAGGCCAATCCGGATGCCGTTCTGGTGCCCAAGGTCAACAGCCCGGCCGATCTGCAATTGGCCGCGCACAAGCTGTCGCTTTTGGGCGCTTCGGCGGACCTGAAGCTCTGGGCGATGATGGAAACGCCGCTGGCCATGCTGAATGCCGGTGCCATCGGCGCCTGCGGTCAGGATCCGGCCGTGAGACTGTCCTGTTTCGTCATGGGCACCAACGATCTGGCCAAGGAAACGCGGGCACGCCTGACGCCCGGCCGGGCCGCCATGACGCCCTGGCTGATGACCTGTGTTGCCGCAGCGCGCGCTGGCGGCATCGACATTCTGGACGGCGTCTACAACGCGTTTCAGGACGAGGAAGGCTTTGCGGCCGAATGTGCGCAGGGTGTCGACATGGGCATGGACGGCAAGACGCTGATCCATCCGAAGCAGATCGCCCCCTGCCATGCGGCTTTCAGCCCGTCGGAGGAGGAAGTCGCCTGGGCGCGCAAGATCAACGCCTTGTTCGACGAGCCGGAAAATGCGGGCAAGGGCGCAATCCAGGTGGACGGCAAGATGGTTGAAAGGCTACATGCGGACATGGGCAAGCGGGTGATCGCCATCGCCGACGCCATCGCGGCCCGGACCTGACACACAAGAGAGCTTTCATGAAACTCTACCGCTTCATCACCGGCATCGACGACAGCGAATTCTGCCACCGGGTTACCCAGGCTCTCAACAAGGGCTGGCAGCTTTCCGGCTCTCCGTCGCTTACCTACGATGCCACGCGCGGCGCGACCATTTGCGGCCAGGCCGTAACCAAGGAGGTCGACGGCGTCGAATACTCGCGTGAAATAAAGCTCGGCGATTATTGATCGTCGCCGGGCCTGTTTGAAGCGTCGGCAGGTGAGGCTCGTCAAAGAGCGTTTCTGCCGGCTTCACGCCTGCGGTGCGGTTTCTGGCTTTGCCGAAAGTCCGTCGTGCAGCAGATCTTCAACGAACCACGCCGCGAACTGGTGACGTCCCGAAACGCCAGCTTTGGCGTAAATTCTGGTCAATTGGGCCCGCACGGTTCCCTGTGCGGCACCGCGTAGCTGCGCGATCTCCGACAGGTCCAGGCCTTTCAGGGCCAGGAGGCCGACATCGCTTTCAGCGGGGGTGAGGCCCCATTCTGTAAATTGAGCATCGATAATTTGCGCAAGATCGCCCCGGGCCGCACCGAGGGCGCGCTCCTGGTGCCGCAGCCTTTCCAGGGTGAGCCGCAATTGCCATCCGGCCAGAAAAATGCCCACGATCAAAACAAAGGCGACGAAGAACTCGAATACGGAATGCGGGCTGTCGACGTCGATCACCAGGTCCGTAAAGGCATCGCCGACAAAGAAGATCGCGGCAACGGATTGCAACAGCATGAAGGCGGCAAGGGCGGTTGGCTCCCGCCGTCCCTGCCGCAAGTTGATCCCTGAAAATGTCATTTTTTCCTGTTCCAGCCAACCAGCATGGGCCGGACCAGATTACGCTTCATCGCACGGCTTTCAACTGCGACACCTGCGACATGGATCAGGGCGAGTATCAGCATCAGGTTGGCGGCGACTTCGTGAACTTCCTCTGCTGCTTCCCCCAGTGCCGAATCGTGCTCCTCTTCCCCATCATCGTCCTTGACGAGCACCGACCAGTCACCGGCGGCAACCGCCGCCTTTTCCTCGGCGATCGTGATGGGGCTCTTGGCGCCGGTCATGTAAAGGCCCGTTCCGGTCACCACGACAAGGCAGGCCCAGAGCGCGTAGACCATCATCGCTCCGGCGGGATTATGGGAGCGATAGTGACGTGGCTTGCCGCGAACAAGGTCGATGAGGTGAGATACTGCTGCGCGCGGGTCGGGCGGAAAGGCGGAGAACCTGGCTTCGGCCGGCCCGAGAAAACCCCACACGAAGCGGAGTATCAGCAATCCGAGAACGCCCCAGCCTATCCAGACATGGATTGTGCCGCCGCCCTTGTTGATGAGGCCATTGGCGATGACTGCGGCGGCGATCAGCCAATGGCTGATGCGCACCAGCGGGTCCCACAGATCGGGGGGGCTTTGCGCCCCCTCGGCCGATTGCGGGTTGTTCTGGACACCCATGATCAGTCTTCGTTTTTCACGTTGGTGATCTTGCCGGTCTTGGGATCGATATAGACTTCCCAAAGCTGGTTGTCGGCATCGGTGCATTTCGCTTCGATCTTGCCGTCCTCGGCTTCAAAATCCTTGACGGTGCAACCCGCCTTGGCCAGCGCTGCAGTTGCTTCTTCCGGATTGGTGCCGACCATGTCGCCGACGGCGGGCATGGCCTGAGCGGCGACCGGAGCTAGGCAGAGGCACAGAACAGCGAGAGATTTCTTCAGCATGGATTAGTCCTTCTTCAGGTGGTTGTGACCGTTGGCGGTCTTGGTCCTGAATGGCGGCGAACCCGGCTCCGGTCGATTGACGGATTGCTGATTTCGGGGGCCGTAAGCACCTGCTTATGCGTCGGATTCCTGTCTCCGGAGGGCTTCACGACGGCGGGGCCAAGTAATTTGGGCTGCCCGGGCTTGAATTCGATGATCTGACTTGCGAAGTCATCCGAACGAAATTTCCCCTGCGACACACCTGCGCTGATACCGGCCCCATTGCTTCAAGGAAACCGACCGTTGCGTATCTTTTCCCTTCTGGCGCATCCCAGAACCAACAGCTTCTGTCACGCTCTTTCCCAACGGGCGCGAGCTGCCTTGGAAGCCGAAGGGCATCAGATCGAACATCATGATCTTTACGCCGAAGGGTTTGACCCCTGCCTGACGGCCGAGGAAGCCTACTCGATCGGAGATACGCTGGAAGACGTGCTCTCCCGTTCGCAGGATCCTGTCGTTTCCCGGCACAGGGCAGGTATTTCAGAGGCTGAAGGGCTGCTGGTCGTCCATCCGAACTGGTGGGGCAAACCGCCGGCGATCCTGGCGGGCTGGATGGACCGTGTGCTGGTACCGGGTGTGGCCTATCGGCTGCAGACCGCCGAAGGTCTGCCGGAAGGGCTACTGTCGATCCGAAAGGCGGTCGTGGTCAACACGTCCGATACCGAGGCCGAGCGTGAACGCCTAGATCTCGGAGACCCGCTGGAGCTGATCTGGGGGCGCTGCGTGCTGCCGTATTGTGGCGCTCTCGACTACGAGCGCCACGTTTTCAGGCCTGTCGTCGGCAGCTCCTATCCCCAGCGGCAAGACTGGCTGGAAAAAACCGCCCATATTTTCCGTCACGCCTTTGACGGCTGACGAGGGCTCCACACCCTAACCTGTTGCCAGTTCCCTGAGGACGTCGGCCGCGAGCTGGAAGGATTTCACGCGGGCAGCGTGATCGTGGATCATGCCGGTGATCATCAGCTCGTCCGGCTGATAGCGGTCGATGATTGCCGCCAGTTGCTCCCGGATGGTGTCCGGAGACCCCGTTGCCGAGCAGGACAGGGCATGTTCGACCTGGTTAAGAACGGGTGCCGGGATTTCGACGCTGACATCTTCCACCGGCAAGGGCAATTTGCCCGGGCTGCCCATGCGCAAGCGGGCGAAAGCGAGAAGCTGGGACGAACGAAGGTAATCGGCTTCCTTGTCGGTGTCGGCGGCAAACACGCCGGCTGCCACCATCACATGCGGCCTGGCAAGCTGCGGTGACGGCTGGAAGGTTGAGCGATAGATCTGAAGTGCTTCTTCCAGCATGTCCGGTGCGAAATGAGAGGCAAAGGCATAGGGCAGCCCAAAGGCAGCCGCGAGCTGCGCACCGTAAAGGCTCGAACCAAGGATCCAGATGGGAACCTGCGTGCCTTCACCCGGTATCGCCCGAACCCTGCTGGTGTCGGACGCGGGCCTGAAATAGCTCATCAGTTCCTGCACATCCTGGGGAAAGCTGTCCTCTCCCGCCATGTGGCGGCGAAGCGCCCTGGCCGTCGCCATGTCCGTTCCCGGAGCGCGGCCCAGCCCGAGGTCTATCCGGCCGGGAAACAGCGTTGCCAGCGTGCCGAACTGTTCCGCGATGACCAGCGGCGCGTGGTTGGGCAGCATGATGCCGCCCGCGCCGACACGCATGGTGGAGGTTGCCGCCGCCACTTGCCCGATGACGAGCGATGTCGCGGCGCTGGCAATGCCCGGCATGTTGTGGTGTTCGGCCAGCCAATAGCGGTGGTAGCCTGCCTGCTCCGCGGCCCGCGCCAGATCGACGGTATTCGCCAGAGCTTCGGCGGCTGTCTGGCCTTCCGGGACAGGGGAAAGATCGAGAAGGGAAAAATGTTGCATGGATATCTCCGTTGGAGCTCCATGTAGGATCTGAAAACTCTCCCGCCAAGGTCAAGTTTTGTCGGCTCCCCTCTTCAGGGCAGTCATTCCAGGCGTTTAAACGCTTTGCGGCCGGACAGAGAGGATCTAGCCGGCGAACATAGCCTCGAACACACGGTCGTAGATCTGATGGACGGCGGCGCTCTCTTCCGAGCCTTGCCGGGCAAGGTTGCCAAGGCCGGGTGCGGCGTTGACCTCCAGAACGATGGCGTCCGCCTCGGCGCCGGCAGCGTCCGGCAGGATCAGGTCGACGGCGGCATAACGCAGGGCAAGCGCCTGCGCGGCTTTACGGGCAAGGGCTGCAAGATCCGGAGCCAGGGAGCCGGTCACAATTCTGGCTGTACCACCCGCGGACAGATTGACGACCGGCAGGAGCGTGACTGTCTGCCCTGGCGCGGGGATCGCTTCCAGCGTCAGATCCCGCTGCGAGAGTTCGATGTGGAGACGGGGATCGGCCGCCTCAAGACGCGCATCGGCGCCGATCAACGTGGCAATGCTGCGAAGGCCATCGCCGGTGATCTGTGGCGGGCGCCGTTCAATGGCGCACAGCACTTCGCCGTCCAGCACGACAATTCTCAGTTCCTGTCCGCGAATTTCCGGCTGCACCAGTAGTTGGTCGTTGTTTTTGGCAAGGGTGAGCAAGGTATCTTGAAGCGCGTGAAGGGTATCAACCCGCACGACGTCTCGCCCTTCCCGGCCACAATTGGGTTTGACGTAAAGCGGTAACCCGTGCTGCTCGGCGAAATCCAGGAGGTCTTGCGGAGGTTGCCTGTGCTCGCGGAGGTCCCGTGCAAACACCAGGCGGCCTTCCGGCACTGCCAGGCCAGCCGCTTTCAGAAAGGTGGCGGCATAGGCTTTGTCGGTGGCGATTTCCGTTGCGCCGAGCGTGTTGAGGTCGAACCGGGTGCCCTTGAAGAACCAGCGTCTGCCCGACGGGCTTTCGACCAGGCCGGCGTGGCCGTGATCATCGCCCGCTGTCAGGCGGTAGCCTTTGCGGGCGCAGTAGGTTTCAAGCAGATCGAAGACGAGTGCACGCCGGCCGGCCTCTCCAGTCATGTTCCGGCCAGCCGGGCGGTCAGTTCTTGTTCTGGCGGGCGTTGGCCAGATAGTCGATCTTGAACAGGTCCGGATTGGTCGGGCCGTTGGAGACGACATTGTAGACTGCAACGGAGGTGTCGTAACCCTGCTGGTCGGTCACCGTCCATTGCTTCAGGGCGTAGTCCTTGGCATCGAAGATCAGCGTCAGCGTGCCGGAATTGAACTTGGTCTTGTCGAAGATCGTGACGGTGATCAGGTCTTCTTCCACCAGAACGTTGGTGACGTTGGTGTCCTTCTGCAGGTCGATGTCGTCGGACAGCAGAAAGCGCAGGGGCGTCTGGCCGAGCGGCCAGATGTCCTGGGTGTTCAGCTTGCGGTCGCGAACCGACACCGACTTGCCGTCGGCCACGATGTCGAGCACCGAGGGCTTGTTGTAGTAGAAGCGCACCTTGCCCGGACGGGCCATGTAGAACTTGCCGTCGGACTGGCTGCCGTCAGGACCGAACTGGATGAAGTCGCCATGCATGGTCTTCACCGAGTTGAAATAGGTGTTCAGGTCCGTAAGGGTCTTTTGTTCCTGCTCGGTCAGCGCTGCGGCAGGCAGCAGTGCCGACAGGGACAGTGCCGCGGCCAGGCCCACTGCCAGCAGAGGTTTGATCAGGCGGGAAGCGAAGCGTTTCAGCATGTTGCAATGTCCTAAATCGGTCTCTCTGTGACACGTTTTCCCTTAGCTAGGGAGTGTGTGTGGCAAAGCTTTGGCAGTCTACCATCAAAAATCTTCTTCCACGCCGTTCTGCACGAGAATCTCGCGCTTTCCGGCGTGGTTCGCGGCACTGATCAGGCCTTCGTTTTCCATGCGCTCGATCAGCGAGGCGGCGCGGTTGTAGCCGATGGAAAGCCGCCGCTGGACGTAGGAGGTCGAGGCCTTCTTGTCGCGCAGCACGATGGCAACCGCCTTGTCGTAAAGGTCGTTCCCTTCGTCACCACCGGCAAGACCGCCACCGTCATAGGGGCTTTCGCCCTCGTCTTCTTCCTCGGTCACGGCTTCCAGATATTGCGGCGTGCCCTGAACCTTCAGGTGCTTGACGATATCCTCGACCTCGTCATCGGAAACGAACGGCCCGTGCACACGCTGAATGCGGCCGCCACCGGCCATGTAAAGCATGTCGCCCATGCCCAGCAGCTGCTCGGCCCCCATTTCGCCCAGGATGGTGCGGCTGTCGATCTTCGACGTCACCTGGAAGGAAATACGGGTCGGGAAGTTGGCCTTGATCGTACCGGTGATGACGTCCACCGACGGGCGCTGCGTTGCCATGATCAGGTGGATGCCGGCGGCACGGGCCATCTGTGCCAGACGCTGGATGGCGCCTTCGATGTCCTTGCCGGCCACCATCATCAGGTCGGCCATTTCGTCGACGACAACGACGATATACGGCATCGCTTCGAGCGGCAGTTCCTCGTCCTCGTAGATCGGCTGGCCGGTGTCGCGGTCGAAACCGGTCTGGACGGTGCGGGTGAACGTCTCGTTCTTTTCCAGCGCCTGCTTGATGCGGGTGTTGTAGCCGTCGATGTTGCGGACGCCCATCTTGGACATCTTCTTGTAGCGGTCCTCCATCTCGCGGACGGTCCACTTCAAGGCGACGACGGCTTTTTTCGGATCGGTCACGACCGGCGTCAGCAGATGCGGAATACCGTCGTAGATGGACAGTTCCAGCATCTTCGGGTCGATCATGATCATCTTGCACTCTTCCGGCGTCAGCCGGTAGAGCAGCGACAGGATCATGGTGTTGATCGAGACCGACTTGCCCGAACCGGTAGTCCCGGCGACCAGCAAGTGCGGCATGCGGGCCAGATCCGCAACGACGCTTTCGCCGTTGATGGTCTTGCCGAGGGCCAGCGCAAGCTTGGCCTTGGACTTTTCGAAGTCCTGGGCGGCCAGCAGCTCGCGCAGGTACACGGTCTCGCGGCGGGCGTTCGGCAGTTCGATCCCGATGGCGTTCTTGCCCGGGATCACGGCCACGCGGGCGGAAATCGCGCTCATGGAGCGGGCAATGTCGTCGGCAAGGCCGATGACGCGCGAGGATTTGATGCCAGGCGCGGGTTCCAGTTCATAAAGGGTGACGACCGGTCCCGGGCGCACCTCGATGATTTCGCCGCGCACGCCAAAGTCCTCAAGCACACCTTCCAGAATGCGGGCATTCTGTTCCAGCGCATCGGCGGACAGGCCCGGCACCTTGCCGGCGACCTTCGGCTCGGCCAGAAGCCGCAGCGGCGGCAGTTCGTATTCTTCCGGTGCGCCGAGGAAGGAGGGCTGCGCCTCTGAAATTGCCCGCTTGCTCTGTTTCGGACGCGGAGCCGGGGGGATGACGCGGCCGTTCGATGCCGGCTGAGCCGGTGCCTGCGGCGCGGAGTCCGGCGCGGCTATGCCGACCGGGACGGCGGAGCGTCCGGTCACGGGCCCCTTGTCGATCATCAGATCATCCGGCGCGAAGGTGTCGCCTTCCTCGTCGTAATAGTCTTCCGCATAGGGTTCTTCGGAGTCGTCTCCGTGGCGGCCACGCTGGTAAAAATCGTCCAGGCCGTCGTCGTCTTCCGGTATCAGACGACCAGCCAGTGCCCTGCGGAAAGCCTTCAGGCGGCTGCCCTGACGGGTGTCTTCCGGTTCGTGGTCGACGTCGTCGTCCTCGCCCTCGTCCCAGTATTCTTCCTCTTCCTGGGGCTGGCTGCGTTTCAGGCCGGTCAACCGGCGCAGCTGTGCGGCGGCCAGAAAGCCGTAATGCTCCACCTGGCCGACAAAGGCGCTGAAAAAGATCCCGATACGCGATTCGCCATCGTCGTCATCGAAGTCGAGTTCCTGTTCGGCTGCCTTGCCATGACCGACCGGACCCGCGACGGGTTTGATCCTTTCGGAGGGCGCACCGACCTTGCCCAGCCATCCGGCAGCCGCCAGCAGGCAAAGGACGGCAGGAACGCCAAGTCCAAGCGCGCCGACAATCGTCGCGGCACCGCTTGTCATGTTGTCCGTGATGAGTGCCGGGAGGTGGTGAACGGTGTCGCCGAAGAAACCACCGAGACCGGTGGGCAGCGGCCAGCTTTCGGGAACCGGCAGGGAGGCCAGGGCTCCGGCGGCAAGGCTCGTGCCGAGCAACCAGAAAACAAGGCGTTTGCGGCCAATGCCAAGCACGTGTCCGGTCAGAAGCCGCCAGCCCCAAAGAACCATCGGGACCAGGAACACGGCGGTTGCCAGACCGATGGTCTGCATCAGAATGTCGGCGAGGATCGCACCGGGCGTTCCGAGCGCATTGCGCACCTGGCCGCCGGTGGCGTGGTTGAGGCTCGGATCGCTGACGGACCAGGTTGCAAGGCTCGCTGCAAGCATGGCTGTCAGCGCAATGATGCCAAGACCGGCGGCCCCGACGAGGTTGCGCCGCATGAACCGCTTCAGCGGGCTTTCGGTGTCCAGAAGATCAACCGAAGATCTGCGGCCGTTGCCGCGAATTGCGCTGGCCCGCCTCATGCCTTGTCTCCCATCCATTTCGCCAGTCGCTCCAGAGCGATCTCGGTCTGTTCCAGCGGCGCCGTCAGGCTGATGCGAATGTAGTTCCGCCCGGGGTTGCTGCCATCTTCCTGGTCTGTGGCCAGATAGCTGCCCGGCAGAACCTTGAGCCCGATTTCCGTCCACAAGGCCTTGGTAACTGAAACGGCGTCGCCCCAGCGGCTGATATCCAGCCACAGGAAGAACCCGGCATCAGGTGTTACCGGCCCGAGGATCGGGCCAAGGTGTTTTTCGGCAACTTCGAATTTTTCGTTGTAGAGCCTGCGGTTTTCGGCGACATGGGTTTCGTCCTGATAGGCCCTCACGGCAACGGCCTGAGCCGGCAGCGGGACTTGCGGTGCGGCAAGGCCCCGGAACTTCACCCATTTTTTCAGGAACTCGGGATCGCCCGCGGCAAAACCGCAGCGCAGGCCTGCCAGGTTGGAGCGCTTGGACAGGGAGTTGAGGACGATGATGTTGGAAAAGCCTCCGTCCTGCTCCTCGTTCAGATCCCTTGCCGCTTCCAGAATGCCGACGGGCGGCGTCTCGCGGTAGATTTCCGAATAGCATTCGTCGGCGAAAATGTAGAAGCGGTGCTTGCGGGCCAGTCCGATCAGGCGCTGCCAATAGGCGGTATCGGCGACAAAGCCTTCCGGATTGGTGGGCGAGGCGACATAAAAGGCGACGGTGTTTTCCAGAAGGTCCGCATCCAGATTGTCGAGATCTGGCAAAAAGTTGTTGCCGGCAACCGCATCCAGCAACACGGCTTCCGCGTCGGCCACATGCGCTGCGGCAGCGTAGGTCTGGTAGAACGGGTTGGGCAGAATCACCACGGGGTGGTCCAGCCCCTTGTTCAGTTGGTCACGGGCGGCAATGGCGCCGAAGGACAGGCCTTCACGCGATCCGTTCAGCGGCAACACGCCATGCTCGGCGTCGATCAAACCCCCAAGGTTGTAGCGGCGGTCCAGCCAGGATGCGACGGTGGTCCTGAATTCCGGCGAGCCGTCAATCGGCGGATAACGGCGGAAACCGGCCATATTCTCCGCCAGAACTTCGGCCGTGAAGTCTGGAATCGCATGTTGCGGTTCGCCAATCGTCATGACAATCGGTTCGAGCCCGGGCGTCTCGCCGCTCAAAAGGTCGGCAAGGCGTTGAAACGGATTGGAGCTCGGCAGGGACGCACCGCGCTGATAGGCTTTTTTGCTGGCAAGCATGAATGATCCGGCATTCGTTACGCATAACTTCGCTCAGACCCTATAGCCGGTGTGGTAAATCCCTTATTAACCAAGCAGGGCAGGGGACAACAATTGCAGCGGTTGCCTGACGGCTTTTGCCCGGAAGTCCTTGATCATCAACGAAGACCCTGTAGAAAATGAAAGTTGCGGAACTTTCGGCAGAAACGAAGTCCGCCGGCTTTTTCAACAGGGCGTACACCTGAGCAGGGTCCATGATGTCGGAAACAAGAAAAGATCCCGTCACCGTTGTTTGTTTCGGCGATTCCCTCACCTGGGGCTTCAACCCGGTCGACAAGTCCCGCTATGGCCACGATGTCCGCTGGACCCGGCTTTTGCAGAAGGAACTTGGCGACGGGTTTTATGTGGCGGAAGAAGGCGTCAACGGTCGAACGACGGTCTTTGAGGATCCGGTCAAGGGCGACAAGAACGGCCTTGCGCATCTGGCGACCGTCCGCAAGACGCATATGCCCATCGACATTCTGATCATCATGCTCGGTACCAACGACCTTCAGGCCCGCTTCGGCATGAACGCGGAAACAATCGCGATTGCCATGGGACGCCTTCTGGATTTTGCCCGCAGGCCGACGGACGATGTCGAAGGACGGGCGCCGAAAGTGCTGTTGATGGCGCCGCCGCCGCTGGCGCCTCTGGCAGGAACGCCTTACGCGGCACAGTTCAGTGACCTGAGTGTCGCCGAATCTCATCGCCTGGCAGACTGTTACCGTGAGAAGGCGGCGGAATATGGCGCGGCGTTTTTCGATACGGGCACGGTCATTTCGGCCAGTCCGATCGATGCCGTACATTTCGAGGCAGAACCGCAGGCAGACCTCGCAAAGGCTGTCGCGGCGGAGGTGCGGAAACTCGTCTAGAAACGAAGCCAAGAATTATCTTTGACATGCAATCTATGGTCCTGACAGTCCCGAGGTCAGCGAAGAAATCAGGCTGCCTGTCACGGTAAAATCAGTCGGTTTCAGCCAGTTTGATTTCCTCGTATCCGCTAAATGGGCCTTGCAAGCTGCCATCGGGGGCCAGGACGGCGCGCAGCTCCATTAGCAAGGACCCCAACATATTCTTACCGGAGCCATCGCCGCCGTCCGCCCAGAAGTGGTCATGCGGTGTGTGTTCAACGAGATCCTGCCCCTTTGTTTCCAACAGGATTGTGCGCAGGTCGTTGTGCTGCGTGAACTTTGCCAAAAGCGCCGTTCTCATGACGTCGAGTTTGATGTCTTCCCAGTCGGGCCTGAGGGGGTGCTTTCGGCTCCGGCCGATTTGTGCCGCACGCATGGGTGACGGGTCACGGCAAATCTTGTCATGCAACGCAAGGTCACTGAATTTTTGCGCCTGGAAATAGTGTTCTGACGTCGGCCAGACCCGCCCGATCTGAATCGGATGCGGTGAAAAATTAGAAAAGCAGCCATAGGCATCGTTGATGCTGTAAAACCTGATCGTCATCTGCCAGTCCTTAAGAAAATCAATTGATATCAACTGCAATTTTCAAGTGGGGGCGGCAACTTACCCTTCAAGAGGCAGAATTGCCACCGTCACGGTGAAGACCGGATTGGTCTTTATCAGCCGAGTGGCACCGCGTTGCATATCCCGAGTGTCACAGGAAGTGATCAGCCTTCGCAGGAAGTCATGCTTTCCTTCGTTCTGGCGGAAGAGCGTTTCCAGAAACGCGGTGTCTTTGCCGTCCCATGCGTCAAGTTCTTTAACAAGCAAACAGGCCAGGACCGGCTTCTCAGAAGTCCGACGTCAATCCCTTGATCTCCCAATCGTCGTAGCGGGTGGGTTCCAGCCCGCCGCGTCCGTTGATCTCTTCGGGCAGGTTCTGCTGTCTGGCGTCGATTTCCTTGCGCCGTTCCTCGGCTTCCAGCAAAGCGCGCTGGGCGGCCGGCGGCAGGTCTTCGAATGTCCGCTTCGGAGCTTCCTCGACCGAGGTCTTCAGGGAAGGAGCGTCGCTCTGGCTGTAGCGGCTCGTCGGGCTGTCCGGTGTTTCTGTCATGGCTCTTCGTGGTCCGGTTCTGCGGTCTCGTCTGGCGTATATAGGGTAATCTTGCCAAGGATGGCAGCACTCCCCATCTGTTGAAAGGATAGAAAGGCCAAAACGTGCCCTTCTGCAAGCAGTCGTAATTGGAACAGAAACGGAAACACGCGGCGATGAACTATATTCGCACAGCAATGCTTCTGGCGGCGATGACCGCCTTGTTCATGGGGATCGGTTTCATGATCGGCGGTCAGTCGGGCATGCTGATCGCGCTGCTCATTGCGGCCGCCATGAACCTGTTCAGTTACTGGAACGCGGACAAGATGGTTCTGCGCATGCATCATGCGCGGGAGGTGAACGAGCGCGAAGCTCCCGAATTCTACCGCATGATACAGCGGTTGGCACAGAATGCCGAACTGCCCATGCCCAAGGTCTATATCATCAACAATCCGCAGCCGAACGCCTTTGCGACCGGCCGGAACCCGCAAAATGCCGCCGTGGCCGCGACAACCGGGCTGCTCGACATGCTGACGCCCGATGAAATTGCCGGCGTGATGGCGCATGAGCTGGCGCATGTGAAGCACCACGACACGCTGATCATGACGATCACGGCGACGATTGCCGGTGCGATTTCCATGCTGGCCAATTTTGCCTTCTTCTTCGGCGGCAACCGCAACAATCCGCTCGGCATCGTCGGGGTCATCCTGATGATGGTCGTCGCGCCGCTGGCGGCGATGGTGGTGCAGATGGCGATTTCCCGGACCCGCGAATATGCGGCCGACCGGAGGGGGGCAGAGATCTGCGGTGAACCCATGTCGCTCGCATCCGCGCTGGCGAAAATTTCGCGGGGTGTCGAACACATCCACAATCCGGATGCGGAAGCCAATCCGGCGACGGCGCACATGTTCATCATGAACCCGCTGTCCGGTGAGCGCATGGACAACCTTTTCTCGACCCACCCGAACACCCAGAACCGCATTAACGAATTGCGCAAGCTGGCTGACGCGGGTCTGGGCACCGGCGGCAGGAGCGGTCCGACGTCGTTTACCCGCCAGGCTCCGCGGCAGTCCGGTCCCTGGGGTAGCGCCGGTTCAACCGGTCCATCCAGCGAACCGCGCCGCCCGAAAGGACCGTGGGGATAGGTTTCTGTCCCCCGGAAGGTCCGGCTCCACGGCAAAAACAGCTTTGCCGGAACACTGCCCGGCTCTAATATAACCAGATGCGCCGCGACCGGCAGACCGGTCTGCGGCGCTTGATTTTGATACCGGCCGCAACAGCACGGCCGGCTGCGTGAATGGATTGACCCTTGACCAAACGGCCCAATAACAAACAGAAGCCAGCCGGCAAACCGGCAACGGAACAGGCCGAAAAGCCGGGGTTCGCCGCGCGCAAGGTGGCTACCGATATCCTTGGCAACGTCGTTCACAAGAAACGGCCTCTCGACGGCGAGTTGGACATCGCATCCGGTCATTCCGGGTTTCGTGCGCTCGCTGCCAACGACCGCTCGCTGGTGCGCGCGATCATCGGTGCAGCCTTGCGCCATCGGGGGGAGATTGCCGAAATTCTGGACCGCTTGCTCGACCGGCCGATCCCGGAAAAGACGGGGCGGGTTCTGGATATTCTGCATGTGGCCATTGCCCAGATGCTTTTTCTCGACATTCCGGATCGCGCAGCGGTCTCTCTTGCTGTCGACCATGCCGGCTTCGACCGCCGTGCCCGGCCCTACAAGGGTCTGGTCAACGGTGTGCTGCGGCGGCTGGGGCGCGAGCGGGACGACGTAACGGCCGATCTCGACGCTGCCGTCCTGAACACGCCTGACTGGATGATGGAAAGCTGGCAGGCGGCCTATGGAGCGGAGACGGCGCGCGAGATTGCGCAGGCTCACGAAAATGAAGCCGCGCTCGATCTGTCTGTAAAGGCGGATCCGGAAGGATGGGCCCAAAAGCTGGACGGCCAGATCGTGGGGGCAGGCAGCATCCGCGTTGTGCGCAAGGGGGCTGTCGACGCTCTGGAAGGGTACGGCGACGGGCAATGGTGGGTGCAGGACGCCGCTGCGGCGCTTCCCGCTCGTCTGCTGGGCGACGTGAAGGGTCTGCGTGTTGCCGATCTTTGTGCCGCACCGGGCGGCAAGACCGCGCAATTAGCCGCCGCCGGCGCTTCCGTCACTGCGGTTGATATTTCGAAAGCGCGCTTGAAGCGCCTTGAAGAGAACATGAGCCGGCTTGGCCTGAGTGTTGAAACGGTTGCGGCGGATCTTCGGGCCTTCGAGCCGGAGGAGCCCTTTGACGCGATCCTGCTCGATGCGCCCTGCAGCGCAACGGGAACGATCCGCAGGCACCCCGATGTGCCCTGGATCAAGAAGCCCTATGACATTGAAAAACTGACGGAAATCCAGAGTGAGCTGTTGGACAGGGTGATCAGTTGGGTGAAGCCGGGCGGCCTGATCGTCTATTGCACGTGTTCGCTGGAAGCGGCCGAGGGTGAAGCCCAGGTGTCCGCTTTTCTGGACAGGCAGAGCGGGAAAATCGAGCTGGTTCCGGTCGACGCCGGCGAGGTGGGCGGTCTTGCCGATTGTGTCACGCAAGAAGGCTATCTTCGCTGTCTGCCCTGCCATAGCGCCGCCGTGGACCCTGTGAGCAAGGGCATGGACGGCTTTTTTGCCGCAAGAGTCCGCCGGTTTTAACGCGGAATAAACTGTTCACTTGCAATGATTCTTTAAATGAAATGCTAACCTTAATGGTTCGTTTCCAGAAATAGATACCGGAGACACCCCATAAACGCGCAAAAACCATCAGTTTTGGAGATGGTTTGGTGAATACTGCAAGCCTCAGTGAAAGAAGCCGCGTCTGGCGGCTCTTGGCCCTGCATATTTGGCAACGCTCCTTGAAATGGATGCATGGCGGGCCGCTGTTCCGCATGCGTCCGTTTTCGGCTGTGCCTGCGCGCCTGCTCCTCGCGCCGCAGGATCTGCGTACTGCTGACGCGACAAATGCCGCCGATATCTACGGCGGTCGCTTTCTGTTTTCCGGCCATCTGGTGGAAACGCAAGGCAGATCTCCGTTCGAACTGAAGGCCGTTCATGAAGACTGGCAGCGCGAGTTGCACAGTTTCGGCTGGATGCGGGATCTTCGGGCCGCCGACAGCCAGATCTCCCGGCAAAATGCCCGGGCTCTGGTGGAAGACTGGATCAGGTTCTGCGGCCGTTGGCACGACATCGGCTGGGAAGCGTCGGTCGTCACGCGCCGCATCCTGTCCTGGCTGGCCCATTCGCCCTTCATTCTTCAAGACGGCGACCACGAGTTCTACCGCAGTTTCGTACGGTCGCTGGCCCGTCAGGTGCGCTATCTGCGCCAGACCATCAATGAAACGGAAGACGGCGTAGAGCGCCTGCATGCGGCGCTGGCCATGGCCTCTGCCTGCATCTCCATGGCCGGGCAAGGCCGTTTCGCGCGCCAGAGCATCCGGCGACTGGATCAGGAGCTGACGCGCCAGATCCTGCCGGATGGCGGCCACATATCGCGCAATCCGAAAGCGCTGATCGACATTCTGGCGGATCTGCTGCCGGTTCGTCAGGCCTTCGTGGCCCAGGGGCTGGAAGTGCCGCCGGCCATGGTGCAGTCGGTGGACCGGATGATGCCGCTCTTGCGCTTCTTCCGTCATGGCGACGGGGCGCTTGCGCATTTCAACGGTATGGGCTCCACGCCCAGCGATCTTGTCGCGACCATTCTGGCGTATGACGATGCACGCGGCGCGCCGCCGCTCAACGCGCCGCATTCGGGCTATCAGCGTCTCATTGGCGGGACATCCGTCGTCGTGATCGACACCGGCCCTGCCCCTGCGGTGGGTGTTTCCCGCGACGCCCATGCAGGCTGCCTGTCCTTCGAGTTTTCCTCCGGCAGCAACCGCATCGTCGTCAATTGCGGCGTTTCACCCAAGTCCAATCCGGCCTGGCGCCGGGTCAGCCGCTCGACGCCCGCTCATTCAACGGCGGTGATCGAGGATACGTCTTCCTGCCGGTTCCTGTCCGACCGGCCTTTCGGGCATATTCTGGGCGCTCCCATCCTGTCCGGACCGGTCAAGGTGCCGGTGGAGCGGGAAGACGATGCTGCCGGAAGCCGGATCACCGCCTCCCATGACGGCTATGCGAGCGAGTTCCACGTTCTGCATGAAAGGGACATTCGCCTTGCAGGCGATGGCACGGTGCTGGATGGCATCGATACGTTCTCGGCAATCGCACAGGTCGACCGGGAAAACCACTATGCGATCCGTTTTCACCTGCACCCGGGCCTGCGCAGCTCGCTCATCCGGGGCGGATCGGCGGTGCTGCTGGTCTGCCGCGATGGCGAAGCGTGGGAATTCGAGGCGCCGGGTACGGAAGTCATGCTGGAAGAAAGCATCTATCTGTCCGATGTCTACGGTCATCGCAAGAGCGAGCAGATCGTGATCACCGGTGCCGTGCTCGAAGCCCCTTCGGTCGGGTGGCAGTTCCGCAAGACGGCGACGGCGAAGCTCAGCCGGCGCGGCACCAGCGATTTCGATGAGCCGGACGAGCTGCCGCTGGAAGAATAGAGACCTTCCGCTTTTGCTGAAGACGTGATAGGGCGACGGCAATTCCCGGATCGTCCCCTATTGCGAGGCAAATTCATGGCCATTGTGTCCAAAGCCGTACCTGTTCCCGAGCTGGTTTCCGTCAAGCGTGCGCTTCTGTCCGTCTTCGACAAGACCGGCCTTGTCGACTTTGCAAAAGCGCTGTCCGAGCGCGGTGTCGAGCTGGTTTCCACCGGCGGTTCCTACAAGGCGCTGAAGGAAGCCGGGCTTGCGGTTCTGGATATTTCCGAAGTCACCGACTTTCCGGAAATCATGGATGGCCGCGTGAAGACGCTGCATCCGAAGGTGCATGGCGGTCTGTTGTCGGTCCGTGACGATGCGGACCACCAGAAGGCGATGAGCGAGCATGACATCGTCGGCATCGACCTCTTCTGCGGCAATCTCTATCCGTTCGAGGACGTTGTCGCCTCCGGCGCCGACTATGCCACCGGTATCGAAAACATTGACATTGGCGGTCCGGCGATGACCCGTGCGGCTGCCAAGAACCATGCTTATGTCACCGTCGTCACCGACCCGGCCGACTACGATGCGGTGATTTCCGAGCTTGATGCCAACGACGGCAAGGCACCGCTGGCGCTGCGCAAGAAGCTGGCACAGAAGGCATTTGCCCGGACGGCTGCCTATGATGCCGCTGTTTCCAACTGGATGGCGGATCAACTGGACGAGGCAACGCCCGCCCACCGCGCGGTTGGCGGCAGCCTTGCCGAAGTCATGCGCTATGGCGAAAACCCGCATCAGACGGCCGGTTTCTACACCACCGGAGAGCAGCGTCCGGGTGTGGCCACGGCCAGGCAGTTGCAGGGCAAGACCCTTTCCTACAACAACATCAACGACACGGACGCCGCGTTCGAGCTGGTGAGCGAGTTCGATCCGGCCCGCACGAGCGCCGTCGCCATCATCAAGCATGCCAACCCTTGCGGCGTTGCCGAAGGCACCAGCCTGAAGGAAGCTTACGAGCTGGCCCTGCGCTGCGACCCGGTTTCCGCCTTTGGCGGCATTGTTGCCCTGAACCAGACGCTGGACGCTGCTGCGGCGGAAGAGATCGTCAAGATGTTCACCGAAGTCATCATCGCGCCGGATGCCGATGATGCGGCACGGGAAATCATCGCGGGGAAAAAGAACCTGCGCCTTCTGGTCACCGGCGGCCTTGCCGATGCGCGCGCCAAGGGCCTGTTCGTCAAATCCGTCGCTGGCGGTCTTCTGGTCCAGTCACGCGATAATGGCGTGGTCGACGACCTTGACCTCAAGGTTGTCACCAAGCGCGCTCCGAGCGAGCAGGAACTGGCTGATCTGAAATTTGCCTTCCGGGTCGCCAAGCATGTGAAGTCCAACGCCATTGTCTATGCCAAGGACGGCGCGACGGTTGGTGTTGGCGCCGGCCAGATGAGCCGTGTGGATTCCGCGCGCATCGCCGCTCGCAAGGCGCTGGACGCGACCGAAGCTGCAGGCCTTTCCGAGCCGCTCACAAAGGGTTGTGTGGTCGCCTCCGATGCCTTCTTCCCGTTTGCCGATGGTCTTCTGTCCGCAGCCGAAGCCGGTGCGACAGCCGTGATCCAGCCGGGCGGGTCCATGCGCGATGAGGATGTGATTGCGGCAGCCGACGAGGCAGGCCTTGCAATGGTGATGACCGGCATGCGTCATTTCAGGCATTAATTTCTGACATTCGTCGATTTGAAGGGTCGGTTTCCGCGAGGACCGGCCCTTCTTTTTTGGGTATACCTTTCTGCTTTACGTATTAGCTAGATATTAATCTGAAATTTCATCTAAAAAATACCGCAACAACACGGAAAATTGGGTTCGCTGAAGACCTTGTTAACGCACGGTAGGGTAGTGTGACGTAAGTTTCGGCAGGTATTGGCCTGCCTTTTTCTTGCGATTCACGGAGATTGCCGGTGTTTGGACGCGCGAAGGTCACAACAAAGCTAATAGGAGCCAGTGCGGCTACCCTTACTGTCGCCCTGGTGGTCGGCATTAGTTTTATCGCATGGGAAGCTTCCCGGATTACAGGAGACCTGGCGCGCTCGGAAGCCGAGGCCGTGGCGCGTGAGCAGGCCGAGTTTGTGCAGAACGGTCTGGAAAACGGTCTCAAGTCCGCACAGGCATTGGCGAGTTCCCTCAGCGGCATGAAAAAAGCCGGTGTGATTGATCGAGAAGCCTGGAACTCTGTTGTTGAAAACGCAACGCTGACCAACATGGATCTTGCTGGCACCTGGGGCGTGATCGCCGGTGACAAGCTTGACGGCAGGGACGCGGAGTTGAAGGGCAACGAGAGATGGGCTGTCGGTGGACAGTGGCAGCCCTACTATTTCCGCAAGCCGGACGGCACCCTGACCTACCGGCCGATCGAGGAAATCACCGTCGGAGACTTGAGTGACGCCGGCGACCTCTGGTTCAACGGTGCCTATGTGTCCGGCAAGGACTACATGACGGAACCCTATAACTGGGATGCCGACGGCAAGGTCGTGACCGGCGTGTCGTTCTCATCCCCAATCCGCGACGGCGGCACGGTCATCGGTGTTGCTGGTGGCGATATTCTTCTGACCCCGCTGTCTGAAGTGCTGGGCAAACAGCGCCCGCTGGATACGGGGTCGGTCCACCTCCTGTCTCAGAACGGCGTCTGGATCGCTCATCCGGATCCGGCAGTTCTCGGCAAGCCGTGGACGGAAGGCCGATCTGAAGCCGATCTCGCCGTGCAGGACAAGCTTCTGGCGGCGGTCAAGAACGGCGAACCCTTTGCCTATGACGGATACTCCAACACGCTCGGCACCGATGTGCACCGTATCGTCATGCCGGTCAGCGTGACCGGTACCGATGCCAAGCTGGCCGTTGTGGTCAACGTGCCGCTTTCAACCCTCAATGCGGCATCATCCTCGATCACCACCATGATTATCATCGTGGGTGTCGTGCTGCTCATCGTGGTGGCATTGTCCATCTACTTCGTCGGTAACACCATTGTTCGCCGCCCGCTGGAACGCGCCGTTGGCAGCATTCAGGCACTTATCGACCGCCGCTATGACGAGCCGATCCAGGACACGGACCGCCACGACGAAATCGGCGAGATCAGCAATGCTCTCGAAGTGTTCCGCGAAAAGGCGCAGCAGGCCGAAGCCCTGGCCGCCGAGCAGGAAGAAGCACAGCGCCAGCAACTGGCCCGCGCAAGCCGGATCAGCGAGCTGTCGCAGAATTTCGACCGCCAGATCTCCGAGCTGACCCAGACCGTGATGCATCAGGTGCAGGACCTCAACGCGGCGTCGGTGACGCTGACGGCGGGTGCCGACGACACCAGCGAAAAGAGTACGGCAGTGGCCGCCGCCTCCGAAGAAGCCTCGTCGAACGTGGAAACGGTCGCATCCGCTGCAGAGGAGCTGATGGCTTCCGTCGGCGAAATCTCCCGCCAGATGACACAGTCCTCGGAGATTGCGTCGCATGCCGTGGAGCAGGCCAAGTCGACAAACAGCAAGATCGAAGGGCTCGCGGAAGCTGCCAACCGGATCAGCGAAGTGGTCAAGTTGATCACCGACATCGCCGAGCAGACAAACCTTCTGGCGCTGAACGCGACCATCGAAGCGGCGCGTGCCGGGGAAGCCGGCAAGGGCTTTGCCGTTGTGGCCGCCGAGGTGAAGGAACTGGCCAACCAGACAGCCAAGGCGACCGAGGAAATCTCGCTGCAGATCCAGTCGGTGCAGACGGAAACCGCCGGTTCTGTCGATGCCATCAAGGGCATCTCCGAAACAATCGAAAAGATGAACGAGATTTCTTCGTCCATCCAGTCTTCGGTTGAACAGCAGGGTCTTGCCACCGACGAGATCGCCCGCAACATCCAGGAAGCCTCCAACGGCACCCAGGAAGTTGCGCAGAACATCGTCAAGGTGGCTGCCTCGGCAGACGACACCGGCAGCGCGGCCCGTCAGGTTTCGGCCTCCGCCAACGTGCTGCAAACGGAAGCGGACCGCCTCAAGCAGGAAGTCGAAGGCTTCCTTGCCAACGTCCGTCAGGTTGCCTGACGCAAGACCTCACCAGAGCAAACATCAAACGCGCCGGATTTTTCCGGCGCGTTTTTGTTTGGGCAACACCCACCCCGGTGCGCGTTTTATCGCTCCCGCACTTTCAGCAGCAACATCAGGCCGATGCCGAAAAACACCAGGATGACAGACATGCCTGCCGGTTGGCTGGCTGTGAGCGCGGTTACCACGCCAACGGTGAGCGGAGCGAGGAAGCTGGTGACTTTTCCTGACAGGGCCAGAAGGCCGAAATACTGGGTTGCGTGCTGAGGCGGGGTAATGCGGACCAGAAGACTGCGGCATGAAGCCTGCATGGGGCCGGACACCGCGCCAATGACACCGCCAAGGGCAATGAAGACCTGTTCCGGCAGAGACGCGAAAAGCGCGCCTTCAGGGGCCGCGGCGGTCTTGATGACAAAAAACACCGTTGTCTTGTCGATGGAGATGATGCCGAGGCCGCAGACCATCAGAACGACAAGCGAGAAAACGATCACCGGCTTGGCTCCAAAGCGGTCGTCCAGCGGCCCGCCGAACAACAGGCCAAGGGTCCCGGTGACGGTCAGGATGATGCCGAAGGTGCCGATTTCGATGGAGCCCCAGCCGAGCTGGCCAGCGGCATAGATACCGCCGAAGGCGAAGAGGGCGACGAGACCGTCCTTGAAGATCATGTTGGCGAGAAGGAACAGGAAAATGTTCTTGTTGGTTCGTGCCTGAGCCAGGCTCGTGAGCAGGGTTGCCACTCCAGTGCGAACGGCAGGGCCGATTTTCGACTGATGCGGTACATCCGGCACGAACAGGAACATCGGCAGGACGAAAACAAGATACCAGAGCGCTGAGAACGGACCAGCGGCCCGGTCGCCTTCCCGTGTCGCTGCATCGAGCCCCAGGACCGGCTGGAAACCGAGCAGGGTCTTGCCCGTTTCGGGGCTGGCAGCGAAAAATCCAAGCGCTATCACAAGGGTGATCAGGCCGCTGGCATAGCCAAGCGCCCAGCCGAAGCTGGACAGGCGCCCGATGCGTTCCGGCGGCACCAGCGAAGGCATCATGGCATTGTTGAAGACGGTAGCGATTTCGATGGACAGCGTGCCGATGGCAAAGGCGACGAGGGCTATGGCGATGCTGTTCGGGCTTCCCGGTGCAGCGTACCAGAAGGCCCAGCAGCAGATGACGAAGGGCAGCGAGAAGACAAGGATCCAGCGTTTTCGCCGTCCGGTCGCATCCGCAACGGACCCCAGAACGGGAGCGGCAACGGCAATGCACAGCCCGGCAGCCGCGGTGGCGTATCCCCACAGCGACTGGCCTTCGGCGGGCGTCGCAGCCAGAGTCGAGGCAAAATAGGGCGCAAAGACGAAGGTGGTAATCAGCGTGAAGAACGGCTGCGCCGCCCAGTCGAACAGCGCCCAGGAAAGAACGGTGCGCCTGTTGGATGCCTGAAAGGGAATGTCTGAAACGGGGGTCATGGAACGGGCAACTCGCTACCTGGAGGATCAAGACCGGGACGAGCCCAATTCATTCCTGTCTATCGCTTCCAGGACCTGAAGCCTACAGCCGTTTGCGAAAATCCGGTGTCTGTTGCAGGAGTGAGTTTCGGTTGGCGTATGCGGCCCATCCTTCGAGACGCCGCTTGCGCGGCTCCTCAGGATGAGGGTGTGGGAAGGTAGGCCTCTCACCAGCCTGGCAACACATATCACCTCATCCTGAGGAAGCGCGTAGCGCTGTCTCGAAGGATGGGCCACTTGCTCTGGGTGCTTAAAGGAAATCGAAAAAGGCCGGCAGCGGAACTGCCGGCCCTTTTGTCTGGTGTGCTGGCGTTTACGCGGTGCCGCAGATTTCTGCGAGCAGGCTGGCCGCCACGGAGAATTTCGACACGCTGAGGCCGCCGTCGAGGATTTCAGAGACCGAGCGCTTGCGCCGGCCCACTTCCGCCTCGTGTTCTTCCAGCCAGCTTGAGAAACCGCCTGCCCGGACTGCGGCGATGGCCAGCGCCCGCTGAGCGGAGACCAGCGTTGCCTGTGCACGGTCGAGTGCAAGGCCATCGTAATAGTCCCGGACGTCGAGATCGTTGGCCAATTCGATGATCGCACCGAGCTGGAAGTGGTGGGCGACCTCGAAATAGGCTTTTGCCGCCGTATCGAGATCGGCCTCCGTTTCTTCCGAAACGATGACGATGTCGGGAATGGCCCGTTCCGCCGGTAGCCAGGCGATCCGCCGTGCCAGGCCTTCGGGAACGCCCTGGTTCACATAGGCCGCGGTGCGGTCCGCCAGGACTGCAGCGGGCTCTTCCGGCAAGACCGTCTCCAGACGGCCGCGCAGCACGGCAATGCCGGAGCGGAACCGTTCGACGACTGCGGACAGTCCCTTGTCGAAGGAGACGTTGCGCTTGAACCAGACCACCCGTTCCAGAAGCAGCGACTGGATTTCCGAGTAGAGTTCCAGCTGCAAGGCGCCGTCGATCTTTGTGTCGAGCTGGTCGATTTCCGTGTTGAGGTCGGTCAGGTCATAGCTGTTGCGCACGGCGACGAAGCCCTGCGCGATTTCGGTCGCCGTGGCGTCGGTCTGATCGCGCAGACGGGTGATGAAGGTGGGTCCACCCCGGTTGATCATCGAGTTGGCCAGCATCGTGGCGATGATTTCGCGCCGCAGCCTGTGACCGCTGATCTCGTCCTTGTAGGTATCGGCCATCTGGTCCGGGAAATAGCGGAACAGTTCGCGGGCGAGATAATCATCATCGGGAACCGAGCTTTCCAGAAGCGCGTCAAAGAGCGTGATCTTTGCATAGGCCAGCAGCACGCCCAGTTCGGCGCGGGTGAGAAGCAACCCGGCCTTGCGCATTTCGTCGAGCGTTGCCTCGTCCGGCAACTGTTCGACAACCCGGTCCAGAAGGCCGGCCTGTTCCAGTTGCCGCATCATGCGCACCTGGTAGCCGAAGTCCTCCATGCCGCGCAGTTCGGTCATGGAGATAGCCAGGGTCTGCAGGTAATTGTTCCGCAGCACGAGCTCGGCGACCTCGTCGGTCATTTCGGCCAGGAGTTCGTTGCGTTGCTCGATGGTCAGCTTGCCGGATTTGACGGCGGCCCCGAGGGCGATCTTGATGTTGACCTCCATATCCGAGGAGTTCACCCCGGCGGAATTGTCGATCGCATCGGAGTTGGAGCGGCCGCCCTTCTTGTTGAACGCGATACGGGCAAGCTGGGTCAGGCCGAGGTTCGCGCCTTCGCCGATCACCTTTGCGCCGACTTCCGACGCGGTGATGCGGATTGGGTCGTTGGCGCGGTCGCCCACATCGGCGTCCGTTTCGGATTTGGCGCGGATGTAGGTGCCGATGCCGCCGAACCACAGGAGATCGACTTCCATCCGCAAGATGGCCGTCATCACTTCCTGCGGTGTTGCGCTGGCCTTGCCCAGCTTGAGCAGGGCCTGCATTTCCGGCGAGAGCGGGATGGACTTCAGCTGGCGTGAGAAGATGCCACCGCCCTTGGAAATCAGGTCGGTGTTGTAATCCTTCCAGGACGAACGCCCGAGGTCGAACATCCGCTTGCGTTCTTCCCAGGTTTTTGCCGGGTCCGGATCCGGATCAATGAAGATATCCCGGTGGTCGAAAGCGGCGATCAGACGGGTTGCCTTCGACAGCAACATGCCGTTGCCGAAGACGTCGCCGGACATGTCGCCGACACCGGCCGCCGTGAAGGGCTCGCTCTGGATGTCGCGGTTCATCTCGCGGAAGTGCCGCTTGACCGCTTCCCAGGCGCCGCGTGCGGTGATGCCCATCTTCTTGTGATCGTAGCCGGCGGATCCGCCGGAGGCGAAGGCGTCGCCAAGCCAGAAGTGCCGGCCTTCCGAAATGCTGTTGGCCGTATCGGAGAACGTGGCCGTGCCCTTGTCGGCGGCCACCACCAGATAGGGGTCGTCCCCGTCGTAGCGCTGCACCCGCTGCGGCGGCAGGACGGTGTCTTCGTCCAGGTTGTCGGTCACGTCCAGAAGGGCGTTGATGAAGATCTTGTAGCTTTCCGTGCCTTCCTTGAACCACGCGTCACGATCGCTCATTGGCGGCAGGTTCTTGGGCACGAAACCACCCTTGGCGCCGACCGGAACGATCACCGCGTTCTTCACCTGCTGTGCCTTGACGAGGCCCAGCACCTCGGTGCGGAAATCCTGCGGCCGGTCGGACCAGCGCAGGCCGCCACGTGCAACCATGCCAAAGCGCAGATGCACCCCTTCCACGCGCGGGCTGTAGACGAAGATTTCCCGGAACGGGCGCGGTTGCGGCAGGTCGTCGATCCGGCGGCTGTCGATCTTGAAGGCGAACGTCGGCTGGGGCTGACCGTCGTCGTCGAGCTGGTAGAAGTTGGTGCGCAGGATCGATTCGATCGCATTCTGGAACCGGCGCAGGATGCGGTCGTCGTCAAGGCTGGCGACCTCTTCCAGATCGGCGGTCAGTTCGCCTTCCAGCCGTTCTGTTCCGAGGTCCCGGTCTTTCGCGGTGACATCCGGGTTGAAGCGCAGGTGGAACAGTTCCACCAGCTTGGCCGTGACCTTCGGATAGTTGTTGAGCGTCGACCACATGTAGTCTTCGGAAAAGCGGATGCCGGCCTGGCGCAGATACCGCGACAGGGCGCGGATCACCGCCACGTCGCGCCAGGCGAGATCCGCCGTCAGCACCAGGCGGTTATAACCGTCGTCCTCCGCCAGCGCGGTCCACACCGCCATGAACATGCTTTCCAGCCGGGATTGCAGCTGGTCGGAGAAGACAAAATCTTCGCCGCTGCGTGATTCCAGCGTCATCTCATGGAGATAGGAAAGGGGGGCGTCGGCGGGTGTAACGCGGTAGGTCCGCTCGTTGATCACCCGGAAGCCCATGTTTTCCAGCAGCGGCACGCGTGCGGACAACGGGATCGGCGAACCGCGGTGATAGACCTTCAGCGACAGGCGGTTTTCACTGGTGCCCGACTGGCGATAGAAGGTAATCGTTGTTTCGTTGGTGTCGGACAGGGTTTCCAGCTTGACGATGTCGAACAGCGCGGACTGGGCGTTGTAGACTTCCTTGTAGCCGCCATGAAACGACAGCGCGTAGCGGTCGGCCAGCTTGCGGGCCTGCGCCGGTGAGAATTCGTCCTTCAGTGCGTCGCGTACGCTGTCGGACCAGGTGCGCACCATGTCGGCAACGGCCGCTTCCAGCTCTTCCTGCAGCGGCTTCGGTGTTTCCCCGCGATCACGCCCGATGATGTAGTGAACCCGCGCAAGCGGGCCTTCCGGATAGGTGACATACCAGGCCGAGACACGCCCTTCGTAGACCGAGGCCAGATAGGTGCCGACATTCAGGCGCACCTCGGTGGAATAGCGGTCACGCGGAACGAACACCAGAATGGAGACATAGCGGTCGAACTTGTCTGGGCGGGACAGGACACGGATACGCGGACGCTCGTCGAGCTGCAAAATGGCGATGGAAAAGTCGAACAGGCGGTCGCGGTCGATCTGGAACAACTCGTCGCGCGGGAAGGCTTCCAGAACGTTTCGCAGCGCCCGGCCGGAATGGCTTTCAGAGCCGTAGCCGGCGCGGGCCAGCACGCTGGCAACCTTGCGGCGCAGGAACGGGATGGTGCTGGTCGGTTCCGTGTAGGCGGTGGAGGCGAACAGGCCGACGATACGCAGTTCACCGTTCATCTTGCCGTCGTCGTCATAGAGCTTGGCGCCGACGTAATCCATGTGCACGCGCCGGTGCACGGTGCTTTTCACATTGGCCTTGGCGATGATCAGCGGTTCGGGTTTCTTCAGGAACTCGCGGATTTCCGGCGTGATCTGGACGAACTCGGTGCCACGGCGCAGCACGCGCACGTCCGGATCGGACAAGAGGCCAAGGCCGGTGCCTTCGTGGGGCGACAGCTCGCCCTCCTCGACACCGCCCTCGAACATGTATTCGCGCATACCGAGGAAAATGAAGTTGTCGTTCTCCATCCATTCCAGGAAATGGATCGCTTCCCACAATTCGTCGCTGCTGCCGGGAATCTGGGTGGTCTTGTAGGTGTCGATGGCTTCCGCGAGGCGTTCCTGCATCGGCTTGAAGTCGGACACGACGGCGCGGACATCGGACAGCACCTTGTCGAGCCGCGCCTTGAGGGTCGCACGGGCTTCGGGCGAATCGATCCGCGTCACGTGAATATGAATGAGGCTTTCCTGCCGGTCGGTCCGCTTCGGCGGCTTCTTGCGGGCCGTGGCCGATGTCAGCTTGCCGTTTTCATCCCGTTCCACGATGAAGATCGGATGCAGGACCAGATGCACCTCGATCTTGCTGTCCTGCAGCTCGTCCATCACGGAATCGACCAGGAACGGCATGTTGTCGTTTACGACCTCGATGACCGAGACGCCCTTGACCTTGCTGCCCTGTGCCTTGAACGCCGGGTCGGCGATGCTGACGCGATGTGTGCCGAGCTCGTGATTCTGGAAATCCTGCCAGGCTTCACGGGCAAAGCCGATCAGTTCCTCCGCGGTGTAGGCCACAAGGTCTTCCGCGGCGCCCCGGTCATAAAAGGCGCTTGAAAACTCGGCGAGAGCCGGATCTTCCTGATTCAAGGTTGCTTGGACCGCGTCGATGATCTTCAATTTCTCGACGTCGTGTTTGTCCGGCATTTTCCATCCCCTTAGGCGATCTTACGGTTTGGCTCTGTCGCTGGCTCGTTTTAAGACTTAAGTTCGTATTTCAACGACATAAACGGTTTCATGATGGGAGGAGCAAATTGTCAAGTAAAGTCACGGCCTTGCAAATCGATTCAAGTGTAACATTGAGTGAAAAGACACAGGCTTATTTCGATCTGTGCCAAGAGAAACTGGGGCTCGTGCCCAACGTTCTCAAGGCCTATGCGTTCGACGAAACGAAGCTGCGCGCCTTCACTGACATGTACAACGACCTCATGCTGGGCGAGTGTGCGCTCTCCAAGCTTGAAAGGGAGATGATTGCCGTTGCGGTTTCCGCGGTCAACCGATGTTTTTATTGCCTGACTGCCCACGGGGCAGCGGTGCGCGAACTTTCCGGGGATCCCGTGCTGGGTGAACTGATGGTGATGAACTACCGGGTCGCAGATCTTTCGCCGCGGCAGCGGGCGATGCTCGACTTTGCCGTCAAGCTGACGGAAAAGCCGGCAGAGATCGTGGAAAGCGACCGGCAGGCCCTGAGGGATGCCGGGTTTACGGATCGCGATATCTGGGACATCGGTTCGGTGGCAGCCTTCTTCAACATGACCAACCGGGTGGCCGCCGCCTCCGACATGCGTCCGAATGATGAGTATCACTCAATGGCCCGTTGAGATAACGCAGTGGCGCGCGGCGGTGACAAGCCGCGCGATTGGGTGTATGACGCTTGCGATTTTACACTGATCGGCGTGGAAACTTTCGTGTCTTGCGGCTCGAACGTCACGGCGATCCCGAGAAGGAGAGGAGCGGGCTATGGTTGCGCGCGTGTTTATTGATGGTGAAGCCGGTACGACG
The DNA here is from genome assembly GCF_008107695.1 of Stappia sp. BW2. Classification (GTDB taxonomy): domain Bacteria; phylum Pseudomonadota; class Alphaproteobacteria; order Rhizobiales; family Stappiaceae; genus Roseibium. The sequence continues at coordinate 276,245 of NZ_VIRG01000056.1, forward strand.
GGTCTGCAGATCCGCGAGCGCCTTGCCATGCGCCGCGACCTTGAGCTGATCTCCATCCCGGAAGACAGCCGGAAGGATCCGGCTGCCCGGGCCGATTATCTCAACAAGGCCGATGTTGCCATTCTTTGCCTGCCGGATGCGGCGGCCAAGGAAAGCGTGGCCCTGATCGAAAACGACACCACTCGCGTGATCGACGCCTCCAGCGCCCACCGCGTTGCCGAGGGCTGGGCCTACGGCTTTGCCGAAATGGATCTCGATCAGGCCGACATCGTCGCCGCCGCCATGCGTGTCACCAATCCGGGCTGCTGGCCGCAGGGGCTTATCGCAGCGGTGCGTCCGCTGGTCGCCGCAAAGCTGCTGCCCTCGGACTTCAACCTGACCTATTTCGGCGTCTCCGGTTATTCCGGTGGCGGCAAAAGCATGATTGCCGATTACGAAGCTGCAGGCACGGGCGTCAACGCGGTTGCGCCTTACGCGCTTGGCTTCAACCACAAGCACCTGCCGGAAATGACCGAATACGGTCTGCTGGATGCAGCGCCGCTGTTCACGCCGACCGTTGGCAACTTCTACAATGGCATGCTGACGGTTGTGCCGCTGAACCTGGCCGGTCTGGCGACCATTCCGACCGGCGAGCAGCTGCACGCGGCCATCGCGGATCATTTCGCTGCTGCGGCCGATGGTTTCGTCGAAGTGGCACCGCTGGAAGGGCTGGAGAAATCCGACAGCCTCAACCCGCAGGCGCTCAACGGCACCAACAAGCTGCAACTGCACGTCTTTGCAAATGAAGCCAGGGCGCAGGCCGCCATCGTTGCGGTCTATGACAACCTGGGCAAGGGCGCGTCCGGTGCGGCCGTCCAGAACCTCAATCTGATGCTCGGCGTCGACCAGACCACCAGCCTTGCTGCGTGAGCGGGCATCCGTTTTCAGGCCTTTCAGGAGAGAAGAAGAATGGAAAAATTTGAGACCCTGACCGGTGTCGCGGCACCGTTGCCGATCGTCAATATCGACACGGACATGATCATTCCGAAGCAGTTCCTGAAGACGATCAAGCGCACCGGTCTCGGCACTGCGCTGTTCCATGAAATGCGCACCAACGACGACGGTTCGGAAAACGAGAATTTCATTCTCAACAAGGCAGCCTATCGCAATGCCAAGATCCTGATCGCCGGCGACAATTTCGGCTGTGGCTCCTCGCGTGAGCACGCTCCCTGGGCTCTTCTCGATTTCGGCATTCGCTGCGTGATTTCAACGTCGTTCGCGGATATCTTCTACAACAACTGCTTCAAGAACGGCATTCTGCCGATCCAGGTTTCCGAAGACGAACTCGAAACGCTGATGCATGCCGCTGAACGCGGCGCCAATTTCACGCTGACGATCGATCTGGAAAATCAGGAGATCAAGGGCCTGGAAAGCGGCGCCATCGCCTTCAGTATCGACAGCTTCCGCAAGCATTGCCTGACCAACGGCCTCGACGACATCGGCCTGACCATGGCCAAGGCCGGAGATATCGACACCTTCGAAAGCAAGACGGGCAACGACCGCCCCTGGGTCTAAGCCTCGTTGCATAGCCAAATTGAAAGCCGGGTGGTGAGGCCCGGCTTTTTTGTATTTCATGTTTTTGCCCGCTCAAGCCGCACGGCTCTTCGCAATAGCTTGTTTCTCAAGGGGTCGATCCTCAGGACGGTGATAACGGCAATCTCACCAAGCCGCCCCGCCCCGAAGCCTGTGGACCTTGTCATCCCTGCGAAGGCAGGGATCCAGTATTCACTGAGTTCGCAAGGTTTTCCAATCCTGGCCTCACGGCGTACTGGATCCCGGTCTTGCCGCTGACGCGACAAACCGGGATGACAACCAGGCGGGTTTGAGTGGCTCTAACCTTGGTCTGTCTGTCAGGATTGGTGCATGCGGGGCCGCCGAAATCAGGATCGGCAAATTCGCTGCGTTGGGCTTGCTGGTGCGCAGCTTGTCGAAACGGCCATAGTCCCTCTTGTCGGGCGATCCACCGGGGGTTGATCGCGGCAATCGCGCCAAGCCGCCCCGCCCCGAAGCCTATGAACCTTGTCATCCCCGCGAAGGCGGGGATCCAGTATTCATTGAGTTCGTAGGGTTTTCTACGTCTGGCCCCACGGGGTACTGGATCCCGGTCTTGCCGCTGACGCGACAAACCGGGATGACAACCACACGTGTTTGAGTGGTTCCAACTCGGATTTATTGTCTGGGTTGGTGCATGCGGGGCCGTCGAAATCCGAATCGGCAGATCCGCTGCGTGGGGCTTGCTGGTGCGCAGTTCTTCGTCATGTTGGATCTCCCTCACATGGGGGCGACCCACCGGGGTTTGATCACGGCAAACGCATCAGGCCGTCGTTCCCTGAAGCCTCTCACCCTTGTCATCCCTGCGAAGGCAGGGATCCAGTATTCACTGAGTTCGCAAGGTTTTCCAATCCTGGCCTCACGGCGTACTGGATCCCGGTCTTGCCGCTGACGCGACAAACCGGGATGACAACCAGGCGGGTTTGGGTGGTTCCAACTTGGATTTCCTGTTTGCGTTGGATGCATGCGGGTTGGGTCAATAGGAGCTTGCCGAGGAAGCGGGGTGGACAACTGCTTCTCGTCTTCTTCACGCAAGCTTGAAAAGCTTTTCGCTGCTTTTGATCGCTTCGTGCGATACTGCGGAGCGCATGAATATGACGACACTGGCCTCCTACGCTCCCTGGACCGACCGGCGCGGCAACCTGTCCGTTTTGCGATTGGCTGTTTTCATCGCCGCGTTGCTTCCGGCATTGCAGGTCTTTTACAGCCTTGCGTTTGGCCCGGTGTTGCCGGAGCCATTCGAGATGGAGCTTCACGCCAGCGGTGACTGGGCGATCCGGTTCCTGCTTGTGACCCTTGCCATCACGCCGCTCAGGCGGATTTTTTCGTGGAACCGGATTGTCGGCGTGCGCCGCATGCTGGGCATAACAGTGCTTGCCTACGCCCTGTTGCATCTGGGCCTTTATGCGGCGCAGGAAAACTGGAACCTCGCCAAGGTCGTTTCCGAGATTTTCCTGCGCTTTTATCTGACCATAGGCTTTGTCGCGTTATGCGGACTTGCGGTTCTGGGTGCGACGTCCTTCGATGCGGCCATCCGCAAACTCGGTCGGAACTGGCAGCGGCTGCACCTGGTGATCTATCCGATCGGCGGCCTCATGCTGTTCCATTTCTTCCTGCAGTCCAAATCCGACGTCACGGAGGCGACCCTGATGGCGGGCCTCTTCGTGCTGCTGATGGTCTACAGGCTGGCAGTCAAGGTTGGCTTCCGTCTCGCCAACCCGTTGGTTCTGGCGATGTGCGCATGTGTGGCGACGGCTGGTACGGCCGGGATCGAATATGCCTGGTACGCTCTTGCCACGGGCATTCCGGCGGACCGGGTGTTTCAGGCAAATTTCGCCGTTACCGTTGCGATCCGTCCGGCGGTCTGGGTGGGGATCATCGGGCTCGGGGTTGCTGCTGCGGCAATTGTTCGATGGGTTGGCGGATTGCTTGGCCCGAAGCTTCGGTTGAACCGGGCGTAAACCTATCGCCAGACCTGTTGATCAAGTGTAACGAAGCGTTCTTCTGCCTTCGTCCTCCCATGACTTGACCATGGGGTCCACGCCGATCGCCTTGACCTTCTGACGAGCTTGGCAGTGAGGCCTGGTCGCGGCAATGGCGGGGGAAGAATAGGTTTTCGGAGAAACTCGAAGATCCGCCGACAATCAGGCGCTGTCTTGGCTTGTTTGAAGTGCGGGAGGTTTTGCGCTCAGGCTTTCGCCTTACGACTGTTTCTCGTCGTCGCGCACGCGGCGCTCGGCGTTGATCTGTTCCAGCTCGGCCATCTTCTCGCCAATAGGCTTCAGGGCCGTGACAGTTTCGCGGAACTGCTGGGCGCGCTGGTCGAGCATGCGTTGGGCGAGTTCCGGAAATTCCAGGATCATGCGTTTGAACAACGCGCGGCGAATGCGGATGATGCTTACGCCGTCGACGGCTTCCGCCCGGCAGGGGCGCTTGTTTTCAGCAAGAAGAGCGGTCTCGCCCAGAAGCGTACCCTCACCGACACGCTCGATTTCCTCGTAGCCGTCCTTGGTGCGCATCTGCAGACTAACCGTGCCGCTGGTGATTACCAAACCACCATCGGCGCGGTCACCCTGATCGAACAGGCGCTGGCCGCGGTTGTAATCCATGCTTTCGGCGCTGAAGGCGAGCAAACGAAGCTGATCGTCCTGAAAATCCGAAAGCGTCGGGATTTGTTTGAGAATCGCAATGTCTTGGGCAAGGCTCATGCCCAAGAAATACGCCGATTACCGGTTAGGGCACAAGCTTATATCCACCGGCTTCTGTGACAAGAAGCTCCGCATTGGACGGGTCTCGCTCGATTTTCTGCCTGAGGCGGTAAATGTGGGTTTCCAGCGTGTGGGTGGTCACCCCGGAATTGTAGCCCCAGACCTCATGCAGCAGAACATCGCGGGTCACGGGCTTTTCGCCGGCGCGGTAGAGGAACTTGAGGATGGAGGTTTCCTTTTCCGTCAGCCGGACCTTGGAGCCGTTGTCGTCCTGCATCACCTTGGCCGCGGGCCGGAAGGAATAGCGGCCAATGGCGAAGGTGGCGTCTTCGCTCTGTTCATGCTGGCGCAGGTGCGCCCGCACACGGGCCAGAAGCACGGCGAACTTGAAGGGTTTGGTGACGTAGTCGTTGGCACCGGCTTCAAGCCCCAGGATCGTGTCGCTGTCACCGTCATGGCCGGTCAGCATGATGATCGGCGCCTTGAACCCGCTCTTGCGGAGCAGTTTGACCGCCTCCCGACCGTCTATGTCGGGCAGGCCAACGTCCATCAGCAGCAGGTCGACGTGTTCTTCCTTGGCCATGGCAATTCCGGACGTGGCCGAATCCGCCTGGATCGTCTCGAATTCATCGTAAAGCGAAAGCTGTTCCACCAGCGCTTCACGCAGTTCATTATCGTCATCGACAATCAATATCGTGCGAGCGGTCATCGTCGCGTTCCTCGCCAAAATCCAAAAACTTTTCACGACGACTTGTGCAAAGGACACAAGCGCGTTCCTGCTCCTATGTGCGTGGGAAATTGTTCGCGCACAAGCGGCGTCGCGTCAATTCTTCTTCACGCGGGGTTTAGGGGTGGTTTATCAAGGAGACCGGCGGAGCGGCCAGGAAGAACAGGCACAAGCATGAAAACCTTGAAAAAATCGGCGAGAAAGCTGGAAGTTTACGCATCGCCACTGAATCGAAGGCGAGGCGTTCTCCGTCTCGGGGGGATCACGGTTCCGTGTGCGCTTGGCCGGTCCGGTATCGTCACGCGCAAGCGCGAAGGCGACGGCCGCACGCCTGTGGGCCGTTTTGCCTTGCTGCACGTCTATTATCGTCCGGACCGGGGGCTGCCACCGGCAACGCTGCTGCCGGCCGAACCGTTGTCGCCGACGTCCGGCTGGTGCGACGATCCTGCCCATCATCGGTACAACAGGCCGGTGCAACTGCCTTTTCCGGCCAGCCACGAGAAGATGTGGCGCGACGACAGGCTCTACGACATCGTCGTCGTGCTGGACTGCAACCTGGCCCCTGCAGTGAAGGGAAAAGGCAGCGCGATCTTCTTTCACATCGCTCGGGAAGGCTATTCGCCGACGGAAGGCTGCGTAGCGGTCTCGCCGGAACACATGCGCCTGATCCTTCAGAACGTCGGCCCAGGCGCGGAGATGGTCATCCACGCCTGAGCCGAGTTTCAGAAGCGGTTTACGGAGTGGCGGACACCTGCGGCCGGTAGATGATGAAGCTGCCGCTGACCGTGACCGAGGTCCTGACGCCGGCAGCGTCGGTCGTGGTTGCCGTGCGAACGCCGAAACTGTTGCGCTTGACGGTCTGGTCGTCCGTGACATTGCTTTCCAGAAAGGTCGCCCTGTTGCCGTCGACGCTTTCCAGGATTGCCGTGTGCCGTGGTTCACCGCGAGACATGGTCTGCTCCTCCCAACTGCCGTCGGGGTGGGTTACGCGGACGGTGACTTCGAAACGTCTGAACTGAAAGACGTCACCCGGCCGGGCATCGGTCAGATTGTCGACCACCCGCCCCCAGGCATAGGTGGAGGCCGGTTTGTCGAAGCCGAGGTGCGTGAAGCCATTGTTGACCAGGGTCCAGCACTGGCCGTCGCCTTCAACACGGCCAAGTCTCTCGGTGGCGAAATTGATCAGGCGTTGTGCCTGTTGAGCGTTTACATCGGGCATCATCGTTATCCTTTATAACTGCCCCGTGGACGCAATCTTAGGCCTGCATGACCATGAGCTCTGTAACCGGCATCACGATTCCGCTGGTAAAAGGGGCAACCGAATGCGCCCTGCCGCGTTTTTCAAAAAGTGTCTCACAGGCAGGGGCCGTGGCCAACCGCATAGGTTTCCGCTGTCTTGTCTGCTATGACCGAAGCTCGGGTTCACGGGGATGATCAGGACATGCGCTGGAAAGGCCGCCGCGGCAGCAGCAACGTTGAAGACAGGCGTTCGATGGGCGGGAGGCGGCGCATGCGCGTCGGTGGCCGCCGGATGAGAGCAGGTGGTGGCCTCGGTTTGACGGGCCTTTTGATCGTGGTTGGCATTGCCTGGCTGACCGGCATCAATCCGCTGGCATTGCTCGGCCAGCTGGACGGTGGCGGTGGATACGACACCCAGTCCTACCAAACCCAGGCACCCCGCAGTGCCGCCGACGAGGAAACCGCGCAATTTGTGTCCGTTGTTCTTGCGGACACTGAAAACACCTGGGGCCAGATCTTTGAAAATGGCGGCGCGTCTTATCCCGAACCGACGCTGGTTCTGTTTTCCGGGTCTGTGTCTTCGGCTTGCGGTTATGCCAGTGCGGCCACAGGTCCGTTCTACTGCGGCGCCGACGGCAAGCTGTATATCGACCTGTCCTTCTATCAGGAGCTGGCGAACCAGCTCAACGCACCCGGCGATTTCGCGCAGGCCTATGTGCTGGCGCATGAGGTCGGCCACCACATCCAGAACGTGCTCGGTGTACTCCCGGAGTTCCACAAGTCCCGGCGCACGCTCAGCAAGGCGGAGGGCAACGCCCTGTCCGTGCGTGTCGAATTGCAGGCCGATTGTTATGCCGGTATCTGGGCGCATTACGCTGCCAGGCAGAAAGGCTTTGTCGAAGAAGGCGACATCGACGAGGCTCTCAATGCGGCGAGCCGGATCGGTGATGACACCTTGCAGCGTCAGGCGCAGGGCTACGTCGTGCCGGAAAGCTTCAACCATGGCACCTCGGCGCAGCGCGCCCGCTGGTTCAGGAAGGGCTTTCAGTCCGGCGACCTCAATGCTTGTGACACGTTCAATGCGGTGAGCCTGTAGAGGGCACCAACACATCGCGTCATGCCCTGCAATGACGAACGAGTGGATTGCCGGACTGGCCGCCGTTTACGCATACCTGCGATGACGGCCTGTCCCACTGGTAATTTGCCGTGTTTTCCGCCATATAAGGGCAAATGTCCGCAAGATGGCGGACGCTTTTCCTTGAAGTTTTGTAGAAGTGCGACCGGTATGGCGTCTGAAACCAGACCCTTTTTGAAGATGAACGGCCTTGGCAATGATTTCGTGGTCTGGGACGCGCGGGAAAAACCGCTGCGTCTGACCCCCGAAGCCATTGCTACCTTGGGCGACCGGGAGACGGGCATCGGTTTCGACCAGATGATCACTGTCGAACGGTCCAATCTGGGTGTCGATGCCTTCATGCGTATTCATAACCGCGACGGCAGTGAGGTGTCGGCCTGTGGCAACGCCACGCGCTGTATCGGCCGTTTGCTGATGGAAGAAGCCGGCAAGGATCTCGTCACGATCGAGACCGGCGCCGGGCTTCTGCATGCGTTCGATGCCGAAGGTCCGCGCAGCGTGACTGTCGACATGGGGCTGCCGCGGCTTGCCTGGAACGAAATTCCGCTGGCGGAAGAGTTTGCCGACACCCGCGCGATCGAACTTCAGATCGGGCCGATCGACGATCCGATCCTGCACACGCCGGCCGTCGTCAACATGGGCAATCCGCACGCGATCTTCTGGGTCGACGATGTGGAAGCCTATGAGCTTGAGCGGGTCGGCCCCTTGCTGGAACACCATCCGATCTTTCCGGAATACGCCAATATTTCGCTGGCGCATGTGTTCGACACCGATCAGATCCGGGTGAAGGTCTGGGAACGCGGCGTCGGCCTGACGCTGGCCTGCGGCACTGCTGCCTGTGCGGTTGGCGTTGCCGCTGCGCGTGATGGCCGGACAAGCCGCAAGACCACCATCCATCTGCCGGGCGGCCCCATCGGGATCGAATGGCGCGAGAGCGACAACCACGTGCTGATGAGCGGTCTGACGGAAGTGGAATTTGAAGGCGAGGTCGATCTCGATACGCTGGACTGGCGCAAGACCGCCACGGGCGACGCCCCGGTGGAGGCTGGAGCCGCATCATGAGCATTGATGTCGTCACCTTTGGCTGCCGGCTCAATGCGTATGAGTCGGAGGTCATGAAGCGCGAGGCGGAGGCTGCGGGCCTTGAGGATGCCATTCTCATCAACACCTGCGCCGTCACCGGTGAGGCCGTTCGCCAGGCCCGCCAGGCCGTGCGCAAGGCCAAGCGCGACAATCCGAAAGCAAGAGTGATTGTCACCGGCTGCGCCGCACAGACGGAGAGCGAGACCTTCTCCGCCATGGACGAGGTGGATCTGGTGCTCGGCAACACGGAAAAACTGGAGCGCAAGTCCTACCAGGACGTTGCCGCTTTCGGCGTTTCCGAAACCGAGAAAGTGCGCGTCAACGACATCATGAGCGTCGAGGAAACCGCTGGTCACCTGATTGACGGACTGACGGGCCGCGCCCGAGCGTTCGTGCAGGTCCAGAACGGCTGCGATCACCGCTGCACCTTCTGCATCATCCCCTATGGCCGGGGCAATTCCCGCTCAGTCCCGATGGGCGTGGTCATCGACCAGATCAAGCGCCTTGTCGACAACGGCTATAACGAGATTGTGCTGACCGGGGTGGACATCACCTCCTATGGCGCGGATCTGCCGGGAACGCCGAAGCTGGGCACGCTGTCGGCCAAGATCCTGAAAATGGTTCCGGAGCTGAAGCGCCTGCGGCTGTCTTCCATCGATTCCATCGAGGCGGACGACGACCTGATGCGGGTGATTGCGGAAGATGTGCGGTTGATGCCGCATCTGCATCTGTCCCTGCAGGCGGGCGACGACATGATCCTGAAGCGGATGAAGCGTCGCCATTTACGTGCGGACACGATCCGCTTCTGCGAAGACGTTCGCCGCCTGCGTCCTGACATGGTTTTCGGGGCTGACATCATTGCCGGTTTCCCGACAGAAACCGAGGACATGTTTCAGAATTCGCTGCGGATCGTCGACGAATGCGATCTCACGCATCTGCACGTCTTCCCGTTCTCGCCGCGCAAGGGCACACCGGCAGCGCGCATGCCGCAGCTGCCGCGTGACGTCGTGAAGGCGCGCGGCGCGCGCCTCAGGGCCAAGGGTGAGGAAGCGCTGGTCCGGCATCTTCAGGCCGAGGTCGGCAAGACCCGCCCGGTGCTGATCGAGAAGGAAGGTCTTGGCCGCACGGAACAGTTCACGCAGGTCGAACTTGGCGGCGGCGCTGCCGGTGAGATCGTCGAAACGAGAATTATCGGCCATACCGGCCGCCATCTTCTGGGCGAAGCCCTTTCCAAGGCTGCCTGAGGGGCGGTTCACGGATCGGTTGATGACAGGCTCTTCTGCGAAATGTGTTGGATTGGATTGAAGCTGGACAAACAGCCTCATCCTGAGGAGGCGCGAAGCGCTGTCTCGAAGGATGGGCCGCTTGCTCCGGGGGTGTAGCCCATCCTTCGAGACGGTCCGGTAGGACCTCCTCAGGATGAGGCGGAATGTGTGGCCACTTTTGTTACGACAGTTTAAGAACGCAGTGTTGGGCAGATTTTTTAAGGCAGGTTCATGAGCGAGAAAAAGCGCGGCTTTCTGGGGCGTCTCTTCGGTGGCAAAAGCAAACCGGAAGACGAGGCTGTTCCGGCCGCTGAAGATGCGGCACAGGACGCACCATCCGCAGAACCGCAGGACGAGGACCCTGCGCTTGACGTGGAGATGGAGGTTCGTCCCGTTGCCGCGCTGAACGAGCCGTTCAAGCCGTTTACGATGGATGCTTCACCGGGGATCGCTCCCGAGCTGTCGCCGATGACACCGGCGTTGCAGCCGGAAGACATTGTGTCCACCGATATCGGTTCCGATGTCGAGCCTCTGGAGACCGAAACGCCTGAACCGCCTGCGGAAGAACCTGAAGCCTCTCAGCCGGAAGCACCCGCGCCCGAAACGCCTGCACCAGAAGCACATACGCCTGAAACGGCAAGTGTGCCGGATCCGGTCATTACGCCCACGCCCGTGGAAGAGCCTGCTGCCGAAGAACCGAAGCTGTCCTGGTTTCAGCGGCTGAAGGCTGGTCTGTCCCGGTCTTCCGCATCGCTGACCGAAGGCATCAGCTCGATCTTCACCAAGCGCAAGCTGGATGCCTCCATGCTGGAGGAGCTGGAGGATATCCTGATCCAGGCAGACCTTGGCGTCGACACGGCGATGGCGATTACCGAGCGGCTGTCCGACGGGCGCTACAACAAGGAAATCTCGCCGGAGGAAGTGCGGGAGATCCTGGCTGAGGAAGTCGAGAAAGTTCTGGCTCCCGTTGCCACGCCGCTGGATCTCGATACCGGCAAGAAACCGCATGTGGTTCTGATGGTCGGGGTCAACGGCACCGGCAAGACCACCACCATCGGCAAGCTGTCGCAGAAGCTGCGCTCCGAAGGCAAGACCGTCATGCTTGCCGCTGGCGATACCTTCCGCGCCGCTGCGGTGGAGCAGTTGAAGATCTGGGGCGAGCGCACCGGCGCTGAAGTGATTTCCCGCGATACCGGGGCCGATGCGGCCGGGCTTGCCTATGACGCGATGAAGGAAGCGAAGGCCAAGGACGTCGATGTGCTTCTGGTCGATACGGCCGGGCGACTGCAGAACAAGGCGGAGCTGATGGATGAGCTGGAAAAGGTCATCCGTGTGATCAAGAAGCACGATCCGGAGGCGCCGCACACGGTTCTGCTGACGCTGGATGCGACGACCGGACAGAACGCGCTCAACCAGGTCGAGATCTTCGGCAAGGTTGCCGGCGTGAACGGTCTAGTGATGACGAAGCTGGATGGCACGGCGCGCGGTGGTATCCTGGTCGCGATTTCCGCCAAATATGCTTTGCCGGTGCATTTCATCGGTGTCGGCGAAGGGGTTGCCGATCTTGAGCCCTTCTCGGCCAAGGAATTTGCCAGCGCGATCGCGGGGATGGCTTAACCGGCCATCAGGTCCGCCACGGGAACCGTAGGAGACCTGACCGGGGCTGGCGATGGATCCCAGCTGCATGATTGTGTATTTACTGACCCATGGTCAGGGAACCTCAACACCTCGGGTGCGTTGTGTTAGCGTCGAAGTCCATCGCGCGCGGACACCCTTGTAATGACGGCAACCGAGCGCAAGCGCGGAAAGGCCGTCATGATTTCCAGACTGTTGCAATCCTTCCTTCTCGTCCTTGTGCTGTCCCTGTCAGCCGCACAGCCTGTTCTGTCACAAACGGAAAACAAGTCCGGCGCAATCACCGCCGTGCCCGGCGCCGGTGAAGATCAGGCGATAGAGCACCGTATCAACGACATTTTTGATGAACTCGACGGGCTTGCCGGAATTTCCGTTTCGGTGAAATCGGGTGTGGTCAATCTGAACGGTACGGTGACCGAGGCCGTTCTTGCCACGAAAGCGGAAGAGCTTGCCAGCCGCGTCGACGGCGTTGTTGCGGTCCAGAACAATCTCACCGAAGAAACCGCACTGGAGGAACGCCTGGTTCCGGTTTACGAACGGTTGCACGCGCGTCTGTTGCAGGGCGTGAATTATCTGCCGCTTGCCATGGTTGCCTTGCTTGTCTGGATGCTGGCCAGTGCCGCCGGTGTGCTGATCGCGCGGCTTGAATGGCCCTGGAACAGGCTAACACCAAATGCCTTCATCGCGGATCTTGTCAGGCAGCTGATCAGGATCCTGTTCTTCACGATCGGCATCGTGCTGGCGCTTGATGTGCTTGGCGCAACCGCGGTCATCGGCACCTTGCTCGGTGCGGCGGGTATCGTGGGCCTGGCGGTTGGTTTTGCCGTCCGGGACACGGTCGAAAACTACATCGCCAGTATCATGCTCAGCATCCGGCAGCCGTTCAATCCGAAGGATTTCGTCAGGATTGAAGGCTATGAGGGCTATGTCATCAGTCTCACGTCGCGCGCCACGATCCTGATGGAAAAGGATGGCAACCATATTCGCATCCCCAACGCGATCGTCTTCAAGAGCACGCTTATCAATTACTCCACAAATCCGCGGCGCCGCTTCGTGTTCGAACTGGGTGTGGACGCGGAAAGCAATCTGGACAAGGCGCTGGATGTCGGGCTGAACACGCTTCGCCGTCAGGGGTTTATTCTTGGAGAGCCCTCTCCTGATGCCTGGATAGAGGCACTGGGAGACTCCAACGTCGTTCTGAGCTTCGTCGGCTGGATCGACCAGACGCGCACCGATTTCCAGAAGGCCCGGTCGGAGGCGATGCGCCTCGTCAAGCTTGCGCTTGAAGCAAATGGCTTCTCCCTGCCCGAACCCATCTATCGGCTGCGCTTCGACGATGCGCCCGCTCTGGAAAACCTCCTGGCAGACAGGGAGCAGCCGGATCGGGACCTAAGACAAATCGCCAGCAAGGAGACAGTCTTCCCCGAAACGGTGGAAGAGGTGCCGAACGATACGGAAGCCGACAGGGACCTCGAAAAGCAGGTTGACCAGGAGCGTATAGCCACCCAGTCGGAAGATCTTCTCGATGAGCATGCGCCGAAGGAATTCGGTGCGAAGTCCGCCAAGCCTTCCAAGCGTTCGTGAAAGTTGTCAGAGGCTGAGCGACGATCCGGCGGTGTTTTGCAAAGGTGCAGGTCAGGAAAGGCTGACCCGGCGCCACCGGGATTCCACGAGGGAGTAGATCGCGAAAATCATGAGGCCGACGGCCAATACGAACAGCATGATCCGCCCGTAAGGCAAATCCTGAATGTATCTGAGTGCGTCCAGCGTGCTCGGCAGGCCGCCTTCGGAAGACGCGGCACCCTCGATGCCAAGCCAGACCATAGCCGAAAGCAGGGCAAACACGACACCGCGTGCGCCAAGCCCAAGCACCGACACGACATGCACGAGCCGCATGGGGGCCTCGTTTTCATCGAAATGCTTGCAGTATTTGCCTGAACAGGCTTTCCACCAATGCGCCGCCGCGATCCCCAGAAAGACCAGCGACAGACCGGCCACGAACAGGCGCTGGCCAAGTCCTTGCGAAATGGTGTTCAGCAGGTTGGGGAGAAGCTTGCCGCCGCCCGAGCCCGTTAATCCAAGCAGGCCGATGGCGTAGAGTGCGAGCGCGCTATAGGTGGCAGCGCTGGCCAGAAGGGCGAGACGTACGACGATCCCTTGCGCAGTCCAGCCATGGTTGTCGGCGTCCAGAACAGACTGGACCAGCCGCCAGACGACAAAGCCGAACAGGCCTGCCACGAGTACGGCTACAAGAACCGATCCGAATGGTTGGGATAACAGGGTAACAAGTGCGCCTTTGGTGCCTTTGCTGCTGCCTGCGCCGACGGAGGCGAGAATGGCAAAGACCGAAATGATGCCGTAGACGACACCGCGCGAAAGATATCCGGCGCGCGCGGCAGCTTGTAACCAGTTCGAGTGTCTCATGACCCTGGTCTTTCCGCCATGCCGGCATTTTGACGATCAGATGTGAGCTGGGTGCCGCTGTTGGCTGGTTTAAAGGGCGGGCTGGCCGGGAAGCCTCGGCCACGATGGCCGATAGGCTGGTGCGGCTAGCGTTCTGACGATGGCTCAGGCCAGTCCGAGAAAGGACAGGATGGCGACGATGACGACGATAAGTCCGACCAGATAAATGATGTTATGCATGATGTAATCCTTCCAAAAAACGGAAAAGGGCCGGACGCAGGTGAACGGGGGGCGGCCGTTCATGGGCGGGGGCATGCGTCCGGCCCAAACAGTTGGAGGTCATCTGCCGGGGGCGCGGCAGTTTTAACTGGAGTAGGTCAGATCAGACCAATAAAGGACAGTATCGCGCCAACTACGACGACGAGACCGACCAGATAGATGATACCGTTCATGCCTCTCTCCTTTCGTTGGAAAGAGAACTCGCCAAGCCTCTATTGGTTCCGCAAAATCGTGCAGGGGTGTGAAAATTAGTTTCCCGGTTCCCAATCTTCCGGTGCCAGGACGAAGCCCTGGAACTGAAATCCGGGCGCGTCAGTGCAATCGACAAGGGTCCACTCACCGAGCGACCGGCCCTGCTGTCAGCCGTCACCGGGAACAATGCCCCGAGGACGCAAAAGTCACGCAGATGCGCGTGACACCCAGACCTCTGGCGGCGCCGTCATCGACCCGATCTCAATGCGGTCAGGAATGATTTTGACGACGGCATAGTTCGGATCATCCACACCGGAAATATAGGCACGCAGGCCGTCGAACCAGAAGTCCTTCCGGTCTTGCTCCTCGGTTGAAATCTCGGCATGGCCTTCGACCTGCAACCATTTTTCAGCTTTGAAATCCTGGGCGCCCAGTGTTGCGTGAACCGTTGGGTTGGCTCGAATATGGGCGATCTTTCGTGACGTGAGATACGTGCTGAACCAGACCGACAAGTCTGGCAGCATCCTGCCTGCCACGAACCGGACCCAGGGGGCGCCTTTTGGGGTCACCGTCGCGACCGAGACGAGTTGCAGACCGGGCGCAAGGTTCAGAATCTCCTGTTCGATTTCAGGCAATTTAGGCTTCCTTTCGATTGTTTTCCCGGATTGGCGAAGGTTTTTCAAAACACCCGCCGCTCCGGGTCTTGGGTTGAACACTGAAGGTTTCGCAGGCCGGGAAAGGGGTCGGCAGAGCCAGCGAACCAAAGGTTAGATACATATGTGTATTTAACTTTCACACAGCTTCCCGATCTTGTAAATACATAAGTGTATTAAACTGGAGAATCGCATGAGCCGGCCCGCAAAGGTGACTGTTGAGGAATGGGTTGAAATCGGTCTGGATGCGCTTCGCCATCAAGGGTTTGAAGCGCTCAAGGCGGACAGCCTTTCAAAGGCACGCGGCGTGACTCGCGGGAGCTTCTACAACTACTTCAAGGCGGTCACCGATTATCATGCCGCCGTCATTCTTCGCTGGAAGCAGCTTGCCGCACAAAATGTGATTGTCGAGATCGACAAGTTGCCCTCGAAACGGGCGGCATTGCACGAACTGTTGCGCCTAGCCTTCGGCAGCAGCGAGCGCCTGGAGCGGCAGATGCGCATCTGGGCGGAAAACGACCCGCTGCCGCGACGCGCGGTTGCCGAAGTGGACGAAATGCGCATTGCCTATCTGAAGCAGCTTCTTCTGGACAACGGCGTTCCCTCTCGTAGCGCCGGTACGCGGGCAAACCTTATCTACGACTGTTACCTTGGGTGCTCCATGCGGCGCAGCCTGACGGAGGAAGAACTGGAGGAACTGGTGCAAGAGCTCATGCGCTTGTGCTCGTAGATCATTGTGCCGTCACGAGGGCGCACACGAGACGCTCTGCCACTTTCAGACCGACACGCTGTTGAGCCTTCAGCTGATTCCAGTTGGGCGCGGCCGTTCTGCTTTAGGCGGCATCCGTCCCAAAGGGGCAAGGCAGGATCAAGTCCCCGGCTCCCACCCCTCCGGCGCCATCTCGAACCCCTCGAAGCGGAACCCCGGTGCCACGGTACAGCCGACAAGGGTCCAGGCACCGAGCGAGCGGGCCTGCTGCCAGCCGTCGCGGGGGATGATGCCCTGCGGCCGTTCGCCGGCCAGAAGATCGTTCCCGAGGGTCAGGACTTCCTTCGTCTTGCCGTCCGTGCTCAAGGAGAGCTCCAGCGGGCTGCCGGCATACCAGTGCCAGGTTTCGACCGCGTCAACCTTGTGCCAGCGCGACAACACACCTTCGGGAAGCAGGAAATAGATCAGGGTAGAGGCCGCCCGCCCGTCATCATCGGTCACGCTGTCACGGAAGGTTTCGGCATAAAAGCCGCCTTCGGGATGCGGTTGCATGTCGAGAAGATCGACGATCTTTTCGGCGGTCAGACTGGTGGATGGCGTCATGAAAGGTCCCGGACAGCTCAACAGGAGGATACGCCGGGAAGAATCTCTCAGGAGGATTTCGACCCGGTGCAGAAGGCCAGATCATCAATGGTTTCGCGCAGGGCCGCAACCACTTCCTCATAAAGCAGTTGCATGTCCAGCCTGTGCCCGCCGCCCAGGTGACCCGGTATCGGTTCGGCCTGACCGACAATTCGGCTGACCACATCCCGTGCCCGCAGCTCCGCGGAGCGTGTCAGATGGTCTTCGGAACTCGCAGGTGTCATGGTGAGTGCCCCTTCATGATCACGATAGTGTGCATATGGGGGCAACCAACCCAGGATATAAGCCTTCCGGCCAGGAAAAACCGGAAGCTGCAAGAATTATGCAGAAAATGCCATTGGCTTGATCAGGCGTTGTCCTTGCGCGTGCGGATTTCGGTGAAGACTTCGACGGCACTTTTTCCGTCCATATCGAGAGCCTTTGCAACAGAAGCTTCGCCCGCGCGCAAAAACGGATTTGTCGCCTTCTCTTTCGCCATGGTCGTCGGCAATGTCGCAGCGCCTTCCTGGCGAAGGGTTTCAACCTCTTCAGCCCGGGCTTTCAGATCAGCGTTTTCCGGGTCGATGGTCAGGGCAAAGCGTGCATTGGCCAGAGTGTACTCATGGCCGCAATAGATGGCGGTGTCGTCGGGAAGCTGGCGCATCAGCTTGGAAAGCGACGACCACATCATCTCCTTGTCACCCTCGAACACCCGGCCGCATCCGAGCGCAAACAACGTATCGCCGGTATGCGCCACCTTGATCGAGGGGATGTACCAGGAAATCTGGTCCAGGGTGTGGCCCGGGGTCGAGATCGCCTTGATCTCGTATGGCCCGCAGCGGACATCGTCACCGTCTTCCACGGTGCGGTCCAGTTCGGCAATCTTCTGGCGTGAGCGCTCGGGTCCGATCACGGTCGCACCGGTCTGCTGCTTGAGCGTGCCGAGACCCTGAACATGATCCCAATGGTGATGGGTGATCAGAATATGCGTCAGCGACCACCCTGTCTGCTCCAGCGCCTTTTCATAAGCGTTGGCGTCCGGCACGTCGACGGCAATGGTCGTGCCGCTGTCCGTGTCATGGATCAGCACGCCGAAATTATCGTCGAGACAGGTGAACTGATGAATTTCGGTGGTGTCGCTCAAGGCCATGAAACGGCTCCCTGCTGAGATCTGTTGGTTGGAGTGCAGACTGTCAAAGACAGGGACGAAGGGCAAGGCAAGAGATCTTGCGCTTACACACCGTTCCATGTTCAATCGCCGCGACCCTTCTTGACCGAGTCAGGCTGAATGTATCTCGACGTCGTTCATTTGCGCGCCTTTTACGATTTGCCGCTCGGCAGGCTGCTGCGCAGCCTGATCGGGGGGCCAATTCGCAAGATGTGGCCGGACCTCACCGGCAAGGCACTGCTCGGCATCGGCTATGCCGGCCCGTTCATGCGGCCGTATCTCGACACGGTTGACCGAGCCATCGCGGCCATGCCGGCCCCACAGGGCGCCGTTCACTGGCCGCGCGAGCGGGACAGTTCGTGCACCTTGGTGGAAGATCAGGATCTGCCGTTTCCGGATGCCTATTTCGACCGGGTGATGCTGGTGCATGCTCTCGATCACTGTTCGGATCCGGCAGCGGTGCTCCGGGAAGCCTGGCGGGTGCTGGTTCCGGGCGGGCGACTGATCGCCGTCGTGCCGAACCGGCGCGGCCTGTGGGCGCAGTCCGAGCTTTCTCCCTTCGGCTATGGCCGGCCTTATTCGGGCAGCCAGCTGAAGGACCTTCTGAAGAGCTGCCAGTTCAATGTGACCGAGGACAAGGAAGCCCTCTTCATGCCGCCCTCGCGCGCTCGCACCATCCTGCGCGCAGCCCGTACCTGGGAGGGCATTGGCCGGCGCATCTGGCCCGCTTTCGGCGGTGTGCTGATCGTGGAAGCGGAAAAGGTCGTCTTCCAGAGCCTGCCTGTAGACGGCAAGAAAAGCCGTTTCCGGGTGCTGCGGCCGGTGTTCATACCGGAAGGCGTCGCCACCGGATTGAAACCTGTCAGGTCCGTACATCGGCAGGTGAAGGCAGACTAGGGCTGGTGGTTTGGCGGGGAAGACCCTTGCCTGTTTCTTTTATTCCTCAACTCCATTCAACCTCGATCGCCACAAGAGAGAGGTGGGTGTTCGATTTGCCGGACACAATTGGTGGAACTCCGTGTAAGACGACAACGATAAGGTTGTAGGATATATTTTTTCCCGTAATTGTTTGCAAATTTGTAACGCGTTCCTGCTTTAGGGTCGTTTGAGACTTGGAAAGTTCCATTGGGGTCTGAGGCACACATTTCCGACATGCGTCCGGATACTCGTCCGGAACGCCCCATGATCATATTTGCAGTCGAAACCTGCGCGGTTCCACCGACCCATTTTTGAAGGATTTAATCATGTTCCGTAGCTTGGTCGCCATTTCCACCCTTTTGATCGCCACATCTGCGGCGCTGCCGCAAACGCGCAATGATCCTGAAAATTATCTTCGCACGATGGCGAGCAAGAACACCGAAAGGACGAAGGAACAATTCATCTCTCGCCTGTTCCTGATGTCACCGACAGGCGAGCTGACACGGGAGATGGCTGAGACCATCGACCTTCGGAACGACGCTGAAATGCGCATGAGGATTACTGCCCCAATCCTGAAGAACGACTTGGACGGAGACGGCAACGTGTCACGCGAGGAAATTAATCGTGTCCGTATGGTCCTCTCGGGAAACGAGCGATCGCAGTTTGAGACAGCAGTGTTAAAGACCGACACCGACGGCGACGGCAAGCTGTCCGCCGCCGAAATAGCTGCGACACGTAAGGAAGCTATCGATAGTACGCACAGGCGAAATAGGCGGGGAGATTTCCTGGGGACTGCATTCATGGTGTTTGATGCCGATGGCAATGGTGTGGTTGTTGTTGACGAAATCATTGAGACGATTGACCGCCTCGCTGCGGAGCCACCTTCTCCTCTCCGTCCGGCGCAACTTAGCGAAGCAGAAAGCTGCAAGCTGCCGAAGCCTTCGCCGGAGGCCAGAGCCGTGTTTGTAGCTGGCCGCGGAGGACGTGCGCTCTCCTCTGTTACGGTAGCCGGACTTGATCAGGTGACCACGTTTGCGACGCTCGATATCGAAGAAGGCAAGGAACCACTTTATATCGTCGCCAACATCTCTGGTCCGATGGTTTTGCGCGTGACGGGTGCGACGGGGCGTGTCGAGCGATTTGTCGGTGGTGGCAACAAGCAGGGCTTGGGTGTCATCGGACTGCCGGCAGAGGTTGTTGATCTTACTTCTATGTCCGAATGCAAATTTCCAGTCGCCTATCAGGCAGATACTTCTGACTGGATCAAAGCGCGGGCATTGTTGGTCAGTGCTCTGGGCAAGGAAGTCCGGATGACGGGCCGTAACAAGCTCGACCAGTTGAAACTCCCGTCTGGCCACCGTGACAAGACGGAGGAGACACAGGGTATCAATAGCGGTCCCATCGTCCACAGCGGTAACAGGAGCTACCGCCTGACGAACAAGGGTCTTGTGGAACTAAAGCGCGAAGAAAACCCCATCGGCCTGGAGGCAGAAATGCGCCGTTTTTATCCTGACGGCGTAGTGGAGGTGTCGGCGGAAGATATCGTGGCCACCGGAAAAGCCGAAGCCTATGATGTGTTGCCAAACCAGGCCGGCCTGATCCAGTTGGTGAAGAGCGGTGCCCTGAGCGTACTCAGAGACGGTGCCATTTCGATCGATAAGCCGATTCCCCGTTTTCCGGCTGGTCTGAACGGAGCGCATTCGGTGAAATTTGTTCTGCGGCGGGATGTGCCTATGCCCGCAGGTAGTCCCGGCCATTCGATGGTTCTGCTGGAAGAGACGGGGCAATGCCTAGGTGCTCGTTGCTGATCGAGCACCGCAAGCCAACGTAGGCCTATCGACACTAGGGCGCACTCAATGAAACCTAGTCCCCCTCCCCCTTGTGGGGAGGGGTTAGGGGTGGGG
>NZ_VIRG01000014.1 GCF_008107695.1 Stappia sp. BW2
CAGACGGGCAATCCGTTCTTCTGCAAGCTGTTCAACCGCGATCCGCGCGGCGGCATCATCTTCGGCGACCAGGGCTATATCGTCTCGACGACGCAGAATACGGGCTCGCTGCACACCTCGGGCATCGATTTCGGCCTCAACTATCTCCAGCCGCTGGGCGGCGCCGGATCGCTGGGCGTCGATTTCCAGGGCAACTGGAACCGCAAGTTCGTCAACGAGCCGGTGCCGGGGCTCGGTTCCTATGACTGCGTCGGCTTCTTCGGTCCCGTCTGCGGCCAGCCGACGCCCGAATGGCGGCACCAGGCGCGCTTCACCTGGACCGATGCGGCCAAGGTCGGCACGCTGTCGCTCAACTGGCGCTATATCGGGGCGACGAACCTGACCAGCAACTCGTCCGACCCGAACCTGGC
>NZ_VIRG01000013.1 GCF_008107695.1 Stappia sp. BW2
CCAGGCAATAGCGCAGCAGCTTCTTCATTTCCTTGAAGTCGTCCGAGGTCTTGAAGATCGATAGCATGTGCCAGCGGGCGAAATTGGCAAAGAGATTGGGCGGGATTTCCAGCTCCTTGCCCATGCTCTTGTAGAGTGAGCCCTTGCCGAGCCGCGGCAGGATCACGTTGTCGATGATCCGGTAGTCGAAGGTGTCGCCTGCAATGCCGATGCCGCCCCGCCCAAGCGGCGATGCGGAAAGATGTCCCGAGCGGGTCTCGAAACGCATCAGCGAATAGTCGGTCGTGCCGCCGCCGAGATCGGCCACCAGAATGGTCGTGTCCTGCTGCAGCGACTGCGCATAGGAAAATGCGGCACCAACAGGCTCCATCACGAACAGGATATCCTCGAAGCCAAGCTTGCCGAAGGC
>NZ_VIRG01000012.1 GCF_008107695.1 Stappia sp. BW2
TTATTTGCCCTGGTAAAGTGTATCGTCGTGACTCTGATGATGCGACACATAGTCATCAATTTACACAAATCGAAGGATTAGTTGTTGATAAAAACGTTAAAATGAGTGATTTGAAAGGTACTTTAGAATTGTTAGCTAAGAAATTATTTGGTGCTGATCGTGAAATTCGTTTACGTCCAAGTTACTTCCCATTCACTGAACCTTCTGTAGAAGTTGATGTGTCATGTTTTAAATGTAAAGGAAAAGGTTGTAATGTGTGTAAACACACAGGATGGATTGAAATTTTAGGTGCTGGAATGGTACATCCTAATGTATTAGAAATGGCTGGTTTTGATTCTTCAGAGTACTCTGGATTTGCATTTGGTATGGGACCAGACCGTATTGCAATGTTGAAATATGGTATAGAAG
>NZ_VIRG01000027.1 GCF_008107695.1 Stappia sp. BW2
GAGTGTCTCGTGGGCTCGGCACGTCACCCTGCAGGATCTGGCGCTGACGGGTGCGTTCATGCGCGGGATCGGTCTCCGGTACGGCCGACAGCAGCGCCCGGGTATAGGGATGCAGCGGATTGTCGAAGAGTTCCTCGCGGGTGGCAAGTTCGGCCAGCCGCCCGAGATACATGACGCCGACGCGGGTGCTGATATGGCGCACGACCGCGAGATCATGGGCGATGAACAGATAGGTCAGCCCGTATTTCTCCTGCAGATCGAGCAGCAAGTTGATGATCTGTGCCTGGATCGACACGTCGAGCGCCGAAATCGCCTCGTCGCAGACGATGAATTTCGGCTGGCAGGCGAGCGCGCGGGCAATGACGACACGCTGGCGCTGGCCGCCGGAAAGTTCGTGCGGGTAGCGC
>NZ_VIRG01000030.1 GCF_008107695.1 Stappia sp. BW2
GCCTGCGCCCGCCCGACGTAGTCGAGCATCGCCTGGTTCAGTCCAGGGGCGAATGCCATCACCACCGAGCTGCGGATGCCGCGCGGATTGCGCGACAGCGCCAGCAGCGTGGAGATACCGCCCCAGGACGCGGAGACCAGGTGATTGACCTCGAAGCGCTCGATCAGCGCCAGGAGGATTTCCACCTCGTCGTCCTTGGTGATCAACCCGCGCTGCGGGTTGTGCTGACGCGACTGCCCGGCGAAGGGCAGGTCGAACAGCACCACGTTGAAATGTTCGGCCAGGCACTTGCAGGTCCGGGCGAACGAGGCGGTGGTCGCCATCGCGCCGTTGACCAGCATCACCGTGCTGCGCCCGGGATCCTGCCCAACGCGCTCGACATGTACCCGCAGGCCCTTGCAAAC
>NZ_VIRG01000011.1 GCF_008107695.1 Stappia sp. BW2
CCATTGACAGCATCCGTATGGTCAATATCACTGGCAATAATATGCTGAACGCCTGATAATTGACGGATTTGTCCTGTGATATGGCTTAATTGTTGTTGCACAGCACGCACGTCCAAAATATACGACATCAAATGCAGGGTGTCTGCCCCATTGCTAAAGTTTGGCACAGTGGCATTTGCCAAGATACAATTTTGGGTCGTAATATTGGCACTAAAGCCGTAAGACTGAGCCAAGCACAGCACTTGATAGCTGGCATTGCCCAAAGACACGCTTGATGGATCCATCAAATGAATATTAAGATGAACGGTTTTTGGGTCTTTTTGACTGGCGATATGCTCCATCGTAGCAAGGGTTGCCACGCCTTGACCACAGCCATAGTCAATGATATTGATAACGCTATCAC
>NZ_VIRG01000063.1 GCF_008107695.1 Stappia sp. BW2
GAAAAAACCTGCCGCAACGATCACTTCAGGAACCATTAAAACGATATTAGGCTTCTTAATTTTAAGTGCAGGTGCTGATGTCGTCGTTCGATCTCTTGAACCATTCGGCAAAATATTCCAACACGCATTTGGTGTGCAAGGTATCGTACCTAACAACGAAGCTATCGTCTCACTAGCCTTAAAAGATTTTGGAACAACAGCTGCACTCATCATGGTCTGTGGCATGATTGTTAATATTTTAATTGCCCGCTTCACTAATTTAAAATATATCTTTTTAACAGGTCATCATACATTTTACATGGCTGCGTTTTTAGCAATCATTTTAACAGTCAGTCATATTAAAGGCTGGCTAACGATTGTTATCGGCGCACTCGTATTAGGATTAATCATGGCAGTATTACC
>NZ_VIRG01000029.1 GCF_008107695.1 Stappia sp. BW2
CTACGGCATCGACCAGTTCATCGGCATCGAGGAACTGGCAGGCAAGGGTCACGGACCGGCCTTTATGATAGGGTTCTGCAATATGCTCTTTGCAAAGGGCGCGCAGCGGATCCTGGTCGATCCGCATCCTGACAATGCATTCGCAATCAGAGCCTATACCAAGGCGGGCTTTGAAGGACTTGGCGAAACAACGACGAATTACGGCCGGGCACTGTTGATGGCCCTGGACCGCCAGGAGAATGATACGCAATGACCACTTTTTCCCCTCGCGAGATCGTTTCCGAGCTCGATCGCTATATCATCGGCCAGCATGACGCCAAGCGCGCCGTTGCGATTGCGCTGCGCAACCGCTGGCGCCGCCAGCAGCTCGACCCGAGCCCACGAGACGGAGCTACATCTCGT
>NZ_VIRG01000009.1 GCF_008107695.1 Stappia sp. BW2
ATGCATCACGAGCACGATCCAGCAACGCGTGTCGCTATCATGACCGGCGAACTGGAAACTGATCCGTTCAAAATCCAGGCAAACGCGTTCAGGGACATTCTTGCCGCCCAAGGGCTTGAGGTGCGGGCATCGAAGGTCACAGACGGCAATCACATGAGCACGGTACGCGATCTCGCCGTCGCTGGCACGCCTGCGGCGGCAGCATTGCGCGCCTTGATTGCCAATAATGCCGGTGAGGAACCGAAGCGATACACCTTCCCTTGACCGCCGGTTTTTCGTGAATCGAAGTGTGATGCATCGGCTCCTATGGCCGGTACCAAGTCGTGCCGATCCGCGTCGTCGAACGTCGCGCAAAGGCCGACCGTGTCCTAAAAATCGGCGACTTTGCCCCAGGCGGATCC
>NZ_VIRG01000103.1 GCF_008107695.1 Stappia sp. BW2
ATCGGCTGAACCTATCCACCGGCTTGCGGAAATCCCCTTTCCGCTGGCGCCGCAAGGATCCGTTCCAGACACGCATCTCCGGCTTCCTCACCGGCTTTGAAAAAGCCGCCCAGGAAACCATGGATCAACTGGACCGGCTGTCGATCGCACAGGAGCAACTGGCGCGCCATTGCCAGGCGTGCCGAAGCCACTCCCGGCTGCCGGAGTTTGCGCAGATGTTCCTGTCCCGGCCGTTGGTAACCATTCCGATGGCGCGCCAGACCCTCGGCGTCACCGCCGCCGCCGTCGACCGCATGATCCGCCAGCTTGGCCCGGCATTGCCACGCGAGCTCACAGGCCGCGACAGATACAGGGCCTGGGGTATTCTGTGATTTCTGATTTAGTGATCTGTCAGAGGAAGATCCCATGAAACGTGGGATCAGGCGCCCGCCACTGCCTCACTGCGGACAATACCCGCGCCTGTGTTTTTGCGCTGCTATTTTCTGCTGATGTGCCAGAGCCAAAGTAACATCTGCAAAGAGATCCAGGCGCGTCCGTCCCCAGGTGCCCACACGTCCCCATGTCCGTCGCACAGCAAATCCGCCGAACAATGTCGGCTCGACGGACAGGTGGTAGAACCGGTTCATGTTCCGGGCGGGATCCACGCGTTTGAGCAGAAGAGGGGTGTCACCAGGCTCCATCCCCCAAGTCTCGAGGACTTCCGATCTGCGGTCCAATGAATCATTGGAATCAAAACGTGAGGAAAGATTCAAACGGATGATGTGTAACGGAGGTGGGGGTTGCAGGCCTGATGAGGTAGACAGCCTCCTGCCCCAGCACGTGAAGTGCCATGATGCAGTTGTAAGGAGCCGCAAAGAGGAGAGCTCTCCATCTTTTCAGGCCCCAACGAAAGAGACCTGCCGCCGTTCGGTTCATTTTGGCGGTTGTCACTTCTGTCTCTTGACGCATTCTCTATCTTGGGAGCCCCTAAGGTCGCAAGATCCAGCGCGTCTGGCTCGGTGGGAATTGCAGCCGATGGGCTGAAGAACGTTGATTTGTGGGTGTGTCGCAACTTACGCTGAGAGGCAGGATGCAGCGCGGAACGTAAAATTCCGGATTTTCGGAAAGACTTTGCCCAAAGGCAACCGAAACTCAATCCTAAGCCCCTAAAATAATTCACGAAAATCTCAACGCGGCTGTCTGGCACGGTTTCATCTAGGTGACATGCGATGCGCTCCTTCACAATAGATGTCTCACAACTTCAAACTTGGAAATGGCTGGAGGAAGACATCGTGTCGAAATTACCTTTTCTTTTGATTGCAGCGTATCTGTTCACGACGTTTGCCAGTTTTGCAGCAGACGTCGCCCCCCCGGAAAACCTTGTCACCAACGCTGACAGCGACCTCTATATGAGCGATGCCACCTACTTTCCGGCGCAGGGTGCAAAAGCGGTCGTGTGGGTTCCTGGCTTCATCTTCAACAAGGAGAGCTGGTTTCCGCTTGCAAAAACTCTTCAGGAAAAGGGTATTGCCTCTCTTGCAATCAGCGGCAAATCTGCGAACCACGTAAGGCACGCGATCCAGCAACTAGCCCGCCGTGGCCATCTGGAGGTTATTCTCGTCGGTGCCTCGAGTGGTGGCGAGGCTGTCTTGAACGCCATGGAGCAGGTCACGTCCGTTGCCGGAGTGAGGAAGGTCGTCCTGCTTTCACCAGTGCGAGGAAACCCGCTGGACGATTCCGAAGCTGAAAAACTCTTCATCGCGTCAAGCGACGAAAAAGCGATGGCCAATGTACAGCGGCTTTTCGATGGCTCGTTGGAGCCGAAGAGCCTTTATCCGGTGGAAGGCAAGGCACATGCGCAATTCTTGCTCTTTGGAGAAAACAAGGACAAGGTGTCATCAATGATCATTGAATTCATTGAGAAATAGCAACAACAGCGACATGAAGCAGCGTCCCGGCGCGGAAAGTTCTGTGCGTTCCGACAAGACAATCGCCCTCAACTTTACGAGAGCGATTGTCATTGTCCTGACCGCAGCTCTTGCAGGCGGCACCGCGGGGCTGATTAAGGGATACGCGGACGTTACCCGAAATGCCGAACTGAAGCTGGGATTGTTCGCACAGCAAACCGAAGGCCTGCTTGCGAAATACCGTCACATCCCGCTTTTCCTGGCGAGCCATCCGACAGTTGTCACTGCCACGATCAAGGAAACCGGATCCGTGGAACTCGATGACCTGTTACAGCAAACGGTCATTGCAACCAACGCCTTCGGGATTGTTCTGCTGCTCGAAGACGGAAAACCGCTGGCTCATGCTTCCCGAAGGATTTCCGGTCCCGCACCTTCAGAGGCAGGAGCAGAAAAAGCGATTGGGTCCTCCGGAATCCTGGCCTTGAAACGCCGGTTCACGCTGGACCGGCGCAGCGGAAAACGTCTTTACGAATTCGCCTTTGGAATACGCGACGTCGAAAAGGCGGAGACCGGCACGGTCGCGGTTTATGTCGATCTTGAAGATTTCGAGATCGGCTGGCGATCGCAGTCGGAACTAATCTTTCTGCAAGCGGACGATGGGACTGTCGTTGCCTCGAACGAGGCAGGGCTGCTGATGAAAAAAACGCCGGTCCAAGACGCGGCGATTTTGTCATTGCCCGGGACCTACAGGATCGGCGATTTGCCCGGCTTCTGGCTCGGCACCAACAAACAGTCTTTTGTCACCGGCACGCGGCTTTATGTTCTCAGTCCGGCGTCGTCACTTTTCAACTATTTCGTCTTTGGCGCGGTCTCGATCGCGGCGATTGCAGCGCTTTTCTTCACGACGTTTCGCTACCTGCAGATCCGAAGACATCTCATCTTGAGACGGCTGGACGAAGAACAGTCGGCGAAGGAGCTGCTCGAGCAAGCGGTGCAGGAGCGCACGCGGTCTCTGCGGGCGGAAATGGCCCAGCGGAAGGACGCGCAGGACCGCATGAGACGGCTGCAGGCAGAACTGGCCGAGGGGGAGAAATTGCGCGCGCTCGGCGAGATGTCGGTCACCATTAGCCACGAAATCAATCAGCCCCTGTTTGCCTTGGAGGCGCTGGTCGACACAATCCGGGTTGATCTGGCTGCAGACAACGACCGCTCTCACATTGGCCCCGAGATTGACCGGCTTTCCCAAATCGTCGACCGGATCGGTGATGTCGTGCGGAATCTGAGGGATTTTGCCCGCGATCCTGAGTTTGAGGTCGAGCAGGTAAATCTGCTTCAGTCGGTACGCGACTCCATCGAGCTGTTGGCCATACGGCTTTCGCGTGACGGTGTCGAAGTGGATCTGAAATCCCGGGAGGAGGAAGGGCCAATGGTTGCCGCCGAAACCGTGCGGCTGCAACAAGTCATTGTCAATCTGATGTCGAACGCCGCCGACGCGGCGAAAACGGCAAGGTGCCCGCGCGTGATCGTCGAAGTGGCCCGGGAGGAGCAGGAGGCGACCGTCGCCGTTCGGGATTTCGGTGCAGGTATCGAAAGGATCGAAAAGATCTTCGACCCGTTTTACACGACCAAGCCGACCGGTGAAGGTATGGGATTGGGGTTGTCGATTTCGGCGCGGATCGCAGCGGTGTTCGGCGGCCGTATCACGGCAGCGAATTGCAGCGGCGGCGGTGCCGAATTCACCTTGCATCTTCCGCTGAGGGAGCCCGAGTCATGACCGGGGTTCGCGTTCTTCTTGTCGATGACGACCGGGATGTCCGTGAAACGGTGGCAAGCCGCCTGAGGCAAGAACAGTTCGAAGTGATTTCCTGCACCTACTTCATCGAGGCAGCCGACCATCTTCATGTGCACTTCGAAGGGGTTGTGGTCTCCGATTTCCGCATGCCCGGCAAAGACGGCTTGTGGCTGTTGAACCATTGCCGTTCTGTTGACCCGGAACTGCCGGTAATAATGCTGACGGGCTATGCGGACCGCCGCTTCATTATCGACGCGATTTCCCTGGGTGCAGTCACTGTTCTGGAGAAACCATGTTCAATGAAGACGCTCATCGCCGAGATCCGGGCCGCAAATGACAGGCGCCTTTCTCGGCTGGAAGCCCGGTCGCGCAGGGCCAAGAGGCAGCTGCGCTCCTGGATCGGCAAAACACCAGAGGATGTCAGCCTTTCGGTTCAGATGCAGATGATCGAGAAAACGCTGATAGAAAAATCGCTGAAACGCCATGGCGGCGATATCGCGAATGTTATGAAAGAGCTGAACCTGTCGAAAAGTACTCTTTATGAACGCATGCGAAGGGCTGGTATCGACCCAAAGAAATTTCGCTAGGCAAGCGGGCCGGGCGTGTCGCAAAGCTTGTGAAGTTAACCACGCCTTGAGATTTGACTATTGAAAGAGCGCTCCTCTGCTGTCACCGGGCAAAATCGGCACAGATGGTGCCGGCATATTTTCTCCGGCCATCCAAGGTTCAGTTGACGGGGCCTGCTTGCTTCGGATCCGGTGCACCTTTTGACCAAGCATTTGCAACAGGGTACCGAGAGCGATCATTTCAGGGTGAAGAAGAACATGCCGAAAGTAGGCGGGTTCCGCTCGTTTATCTCAGCCAGAAAATCCATCGCCGGTTTTGAAGCCATGCTGTGGCTCAGGAAGGGTTTCGACTCTGACGGTCAGTGGAGCGTCCGCGAACAGAACGATCTGCTTGCGGTGCTCTTCGGAATTGAAAAAGGGAACGAAGCCTGAAAGTCGTTCCCAAAACGGCAGAAACCTGCCCGAACGCAAAAGTTTCGACACGCCTATTGGGCGTCGGCCCTATTTTAAGCACACCATATTCCATTTAACGATGTTATATGTGATGCTTTTGATGTGACGTCTCTCTTTGAGGGCCAGACAGGTACCGAGAGCGATAATGTGGGAACTGGGACGCATGACAATGGATACAGGGACAGTCCTCGCGGATGCGCCGCGCGCGCCCGCCTTCATCGTGACCATCTACGGCGATGTGGTGGAGCCGCGCGGGGGCATGCTTTGGATGGGCACCTTGATCGACTGCTGTGCCGCGCACGGTCTGAGCGAAAGTCTTGTGCGCACCGCCATGTCCCGGCTTGTGGCGGCAGGGCGTCTGGAAGGGGTGCGGGTCGGGCGGAAAAGCTACTACCGGCTCTCCGAGGCCGCTCGGGATGAGTTTCACGCAGCGGCAAAGCTCCTGTTTCGACCGACGCCCGCGACAAAGGGCTGGTTGATTTGTTTGTCAGAAACCTCTTTCGATCAAGAACTTGCCGACGGCTGGGTCCGGTTTTCGCCGACAGTTGCCCTTGCGCCGGACCGCCCGGATGTGACGCGGATGGACGGCGTTCTGATGGCGGCCCGGCATTTGGGCGGATACGGCGATTTGCGGGCTCTGGCGTGGGACAAATGGGGGCTTGAGGCGGTCGCCGCGGCCTATGACAGATTTCAGGACCGCCATGGGTGGCTGATGTCTCGGCTCGCGGGGGAGACCCCGTTTCCCTCAAAGGACGCGCTGGATCTGCGCTTGCGCCTTGTCCACGATTACCGTCTCGCGGCGCTCAATGACCCGAGGCTACCAGAAGACGCCTGTCCGCCGGACTGGCCTGCGGACCGGGCGCGTCAGCTTTTCGTGCGTGCCTACGTCGGCCTGTCCGCGCCCGCGGACCGCTACGTCGGAGAGGTTTTTCTTAGCAATGACGGGGCCTTGCCCACGCAGAGCGCCGGGAGCGAGCGGCGTCTGATCCAGCTGAATCAAGAGATCGCCGCGTGGGCGGAAAACGGCTGATCACTCAAAGCATCACGTAAAATCGAATAAATCACTTAACACGTGCTGTTTTGAGTGTTATATGTCTGACCGAACGGTCGGCCTATGGTTCGGCGGGAGAGTTCTGAGGGAGGAAACTTGATGGCTGACGCCTTTATCTGCGACGCGGTCCGCACACCCATCGGGCGCTACGGCGGGGCCTTGTCCGGCGTACGCACCGACGATCTGGCCGCAGTGCCGCTGGCCGCGCTGGTCGCACGCAACGGGTCTGTCGACTGGGAAAGCGTGGACGACATCATTTATGGCTGCGCCAACCAGGCGGGGGAGGACAACCGCAACGTCGCGCGGATGGCGGGGCTGCTGGCCGGTCTGCCGATTGAAGTGCCGGGCACGACGGTCAACCGGCTGTGCGGGTCGGGCATGGATGCCATCGGCCTTGCGGCGCGCACGATCCGCGCGGGCGATGGTGACCTGCTCCTGGCGGGCGGTGTCGAGAGTATGAGCCGCGCGCCCTTCGTGATGGCCAAGGCGACCTCTGCCTTTTCGCGCAACGCCGAGATGTATGACACGACCATCGGCTGGCGGTTCAAGAACCCCAAGCTGAACAAGGCTCACGGCACACATTCGATGCCCGAAACCGCCGACAACGTGGCCGCCGACTACGGCATCAGCCGCGCCGATCAGGACGCCTTTGCCGCACGGTCCCAGGCGCGGTGGGAAGCGGCGCAGGCCGCAGGTGTCTTCGCCGAAGAGATCGTCCCTGTTACAATCCCGCAGCGCAAGGGCGATCCAAAAGTCGTCGATACCGACGAACATCCGCGCCCCGGCACCACGGTTGAGGATCTCGCGCGGCTGCGCGGCGTGAACGGGCCGGATCTGAGCGTGACGGCTGGCAACGCCTCTGGCGTGAACGACGGGGCGGCTGCGGCGATCATCGCCTCCGAGGCCGCGGCGCAGAAGAACGGGCTAACCCCGCAGGCGCGTATCGTCGCCATGGCGGCGGCGGGGGTGCCCCCGCGCGTGATGGGCATGGGGCCGCTGCCCGCGACGCTCAAGGTGCTGGGACTGGCTGGTCTGACGCTCGACCAGATGGACGTGATAGAGTTGAACGAGGCCTTTGCCGCTCAGGGTCTGGCCGTGATGCGCGAGCTGGGCCTGCCCGATGATGCGGCCCATGTGAATATGAACGGCGGGGCCATAGCGATGGGCCATCCACTGGGCATGTCGGGGGCGCGGCTTGTGCTGACCGCCGCCCGGCAACTGCATCGCACGAATGGCCGCTATGCCCTGTGCACCATGTGCGTGGGCGTGGGGCAGGGGATCGCGATGATCCTCGAACGCACTTAATTCTTTTCAGGAGGAGCGGACATGTACGCACAGATGGTCAAATCGGAAGGCATGAAGTCTCTGGAAGAGATGAGCCCCGAAGAGCGCGCCTTTCAGGAGCGGATCGACGCGAACGAGAAGATCGAACCGAAGGAATGGATGCCCGAGGGCTATCGCAAAACCCTGATCCGTCAGATCGGCCAGCACGCGCACTCTGAAATCGTGGGCCAGCTGCCAGAGGGCAATTGGGTGACCCGCGCACCCACGCTGGAGCGCAAGGCGATCCTTTTGGCCAAGGTGCAGGACGAGGCGGGGCATGGGCTCTACCTCTATTCAGCGGCCGAGACGTTGGGCGTCACCCGTGACGAGCTGACCGAAAAGCTCCTGTCGGGCGACATGAAGTATTCGTCGATCTTCAACTATCCAACGCTGACCTGGGCCGATATGGGCGCGGTGGGCTGGCTGGTCGACGGGGCGGCGATCATGAACCAGGTGCCGCTGCAGCGGACCTCTTACGGGCCTTATAGCCGCGCGATGATCCGTATCTGCAAGGAGGAAAGTTTCCACCAGCGGCAGGGCTTCGCCATCATGATGAAGATGGCGAACGGGACGCCCGAGCAGAAGGAAATGGCGCAGGACGCGCTCAATCGCTTCTGGTTCCCGGCGCTGATGATGTTCGGGCCCTCGGATGCGGATTCGGTTCACTCCGCGCAGTCGATGGCCTGGAAGATCAAGATGAACACCAATGACGAGCTGCGTCAGAAGTTCGTCGACGAGACCGTGCCGCAGGCAGAGTTCCTGGGCCTGACCGTCCCGGACAAGACGCTCGCCTGGAACGAGGAAAAGGGCGGCTACGACTTTGCCGAGCCGGACTGGAACGAGTTCTTCGAGGTGATCAAGGGCAACGGCCCATGCAACGAGGAACGTCTGAGCGCACGGCAAAAGGCGTGGAGCGAGGGCGCGTGGTTCCGCGAGGGGCTGACCGCCTACGCCGACAAGGCCGCGTCGCGCCGCGCGGCAGCACAGATGGCCGCCGAATAACCGGGATCAAAGGGAGGATATGGCATGAGCAAGAAAGAATGGCCGCTCTGGGAGATTTTCATCCGGGGCCAGCACGGATTGAACCACCGCCACGTGGGCAGCCTCCACGCGCCGGACGCCGAAATGGCGATCCGCAACGCGCGCGATGTCTACACACGCCGCAAGGAGGGTGTCTCGATCTGGGTCGTACCGAGCGCACAGATCACCGCGTCGAGCCCCTCTGAGAAAGGGCCGATGTACGACCCCGCCGAAAGCAAGGTGTACCGTCATCCGACGTTCTACGACATTCCTGACGAAGTGGGGCACATGTAATGCCGTCGCTTCCCGATGCCGCAACGCCGGACGCCGCCGCTCTCGCCAAACAGGCCGCGGCGCATCAATCCCACGATCCGCATGTCGCGGACGTTGACCTGCAACCTGCCTTGTTTGATTGGCTGTGCCGGATGGGAGACAATTCCCTGGTCCTCGGTCACCGCTTGTCGGAATGGTGCGGGCACGGTCCCGCGCTGGAAGAGGACATCGCGCTGGCCAATACTGCGCTCGACCTGATCGGGCAGACGCAAATGTGGCTGGCGCTCGCCGGCGAGGTCGAGGACGCGGGACGCACCGCCGACGATCTGGCCTATCTGCGCGACACGAGCAAGTTCCGCAATCTGAAGCTGGTCGAACTGCCGAACGACGATCTGGCGGTGACCCTGATGCGCGGGTTCCTGTTCGATGCGTTCCATTTCGAGCTGCTGAAAGAACTGGCCGGCTCGTCCAGTCCGCGCGTGGCCGAGATCGCCGCCAAGGCGCTGAAGGAAGTGTCCTATCACCTCGAACGCTCTTCGGATCTGGTGGTGCGGCTGGGCGACGGCACGACCGAAAGCCACGAGCGGATGCAGGCCGCTCTGAACCGACTCTGGCCCTATACCGGAGAGATGTTCAAAGCGGACGGCGTGGACGAGGCTGTGGCCGAGGCCGGGATTGCGCCGAAGCTGTCGGACGTGCTGCCAGTCTGGCAGCGGACGGTGGACGATGTTCTCTCCGAGGCGACGTTGGCCAAGCCCGACCGCAAGTTCGACGCACAGACCGGCGGCAAGCAGGGACGCCACACAGAGCATCTGGGCTTTCTTCTGGCCGAGATGCAGTTCCTGCAGCGCGCCTATCCCGGCGCGAGCTGGTAAAGCCGATGACGACGCTTTTGCCATCGACCGATCAGGTCTGGGACTGGCTCTCCGAGGTGCCCGACCCCGAGATCCCCGTGGTCTCTGTTACGGATCTGGGCATCGTGCGCGAGGTGCGTTGGGACGAAGGCACGCTGGTGGTGGCCGTTACGCCCACCTACTCGGGCTGTCCCGCGACCGCCGTGATCGACCTGATGATCGAGACGCACCTGCGTGAGAAGGGTATCGACGATCTGCGGCTGGAACGCCGTCTCTCGCCGCCCTGGACCACCGACTGGGTCAGCGAGGAAGGCCGCGACAAGCTGCGCGCCTATGGCATTGCGCCGCCTGTTGACGGCACCGCCTCAGACGGCATGACGGCGGGCCGCGCGGCACGGTTGTCGGGCAAGTCGAACCTCGTGATCGTCTGCCCACGCTGCGGATCGAACCAGACTGAGAGGGTCAGCCAGTTCGGCTCGACCCCCTGCAAGGCCAGCTACCGCTGTCGCGACTGCCTGGAGCCTTTCGACTACTTCAAGTGCCACTGAGCCACTTCGGTGCCCCTACGGGGCATCGCCGACGCATTGCCTATCCAGACAGGAGGAGGTCTGACATGCCCCGTTTCCATCCCCTAGAGGTGACCGACATCCGGCGCGAGACCCGCGACGCCGTTGTCCTCACGCTGACGCCGCGGCCCGAGGACGCGGCGAATTTCGAATTCACCCAGGGCCAGTACCTGACCTTTCGCCGCGATTTCGACGGCACCGAACTGCGGCGGTCCTATTCGATCTGCGCCGGCAAGGACGAGGGCGCGCTCAAGGTCGGCATCAAGCGCGTCGACGGCGGGGCCTTCTCGACCTGGGCCAACGAAGACCTGAAACCCGGCGACACGCTGGACGCGATGGTGCCGCAGGGCCGGTTCTTCACCCAGATCGACCCAGCCAGCACCAAGTCCTACCTTGGCTTTGCCGGCGGGTCGGGCATCACGCCGGTTCTGTCGATCATCAAGACCACGCTGGCGCGGGAACCGAATGCCAGTTTCACGCTGGTTTACGCCAACCGCCAGACCTCTTCGATCATGTTCCGCGAGGAGCTGGAGGATCTCAAGAACACCTATCTCGGGCGCTTCTCCGTTATCCACATCCTCGAAAGCGAAGGGCAGGAGATCGACCTCTTCACCGGGCGCATCGACGCCGAGAAGATGGAAATGCTGTTCCGCCTCTGGATCGACGCCGAAACCGTCGACACCGCCTTCATTTGCGGCCCCGAGCCGATGATGTTGACCATCGCCGAAAGCCTGCGCCAGGCGGGGCTGAGCGACGCGCAGATCAAATTCGAACTTTTTGCCTCGTCTCAGCCGGGCCGCGCGAAAAAGCGCGCCGTCTCGCAACAGGCCGCCGCTGCGGGCACGAGCTGCGAGGTGTCGGTGACGCTCGATGGCACGACCCGCACGTTCCAGATGCCGAAAGACGGCACCGCCGTGCTGGACGCTGCGATCGAGAACCATATGGACGCGCCGTATTCCTGCAAGGCGGGTGTCTGTTCGACCTGCCGCGCCAAGGTGCTGGAAGGCGACGTCGAGATGGAGATCAACCACGCGCTCGAAGACTACGAGGTGCGCGCCGGCTACGTGCTGTCGTGCCAGTGCATTCCGCTCTCTGACAAGGTGGTGCTCAGCTATGACGAATGATTTCGACACCATGACCATGGGTGACTACCTCGCACAGGGGGGAAAGCTGACTTCGCCCGAGAATGTGCCGCCGCGCTACCGGGGTGAATTGCTGCGGCTGATGTCGTCTTTCGTTGACAGCCAACTGGCCGCCTCGGCGGGCTTCGCCGGGGCGATCAACTGGGCGCCCGGCATCAAGTCCCGGATCGCCGCCAGCCGGATCACGCTGGAAAAGGCCGACCACGCCGAACGGGTGCTGGACCTGATGGAAGGTTTTGGCACCGACGCGGCGCTCTATGAGCGGGCGCACGATTGGGCGGCGCGCGAACCTCGCGACAGCACATTGGAGGCCAAGCGCCATGGCGGCGACATGCGCCTGTCGGTCTTTCACTACCCGCTGACCGGCTGGACCGACGCGGTGGTGATGAACGTACTCATGGGGCTCGCGACGCAGCACGCGGTGGGCGAGCTGACGCAGTGCTCTTACCAGCCTCTGGCCGATGTGTTGCGCGATCTGCTGCCGCGCGAACGGCGGCACATGGAACTGGGACTCGAAGGGCTGGAGCGGATCGGCGCGACGGAGGAGGCGAAGACCTCGGTCGCCTATTGGATGCCGCGTGTGGCCGAGACCTTTGGCCCGGCGCAGTCCGACAGGTTTGAACGGCTCAAGGCGATGGGTCTGCGCCGCACCGACAATGAAACGCTGCGCACTGCGTGGCGCGCCGAGGCAGAGCGCACGCTCTTTGCCCTCGGTCTGACCTGAACCGAAAGGACAAGCAGATGCTGGATACCGGACGCACCGCGCGCCGCCTCGAAAGCTATGTGCAAGGCGCCTGGCGCGCCGGAGAGGGTGACGGCAAACCGCTTGCCAATGCCGCTACCGGCGAAGTGCATGCCTACATCGGCTCCGAGGGCCTCGATTTCGCAGGCGCGCTTGACTGGGGCCGCGACGTTGGCGGTCCCGCCCTGCGCGCGCACACCGTGCATGAACGCGCGTTGATGCTGAAGTCCATCGGCCTCAAACTGATGGAAATGAAGGGTGAGTTCCACGCCGAAAGCCTTGCCACAGGGGCCACGCCAAAGGACGCCTGGCCCGATATCGACGGCGGGATCGGCACGCTTTTGACCTTTGCCTCGGTGGCGCGGCGCGAGCTGCCCAATGCCAAGGTGATCCCCGAGGGGGCTGTGGAGCCGCTGTCCAAGGATGGCAGCTTTGTCGGCCAGCACATCCTCGTGCCGATGCGGGGCATTGCCATTCACATCAACGCCTTCAACTTCCCGGTCTGGGGGATGCTGGAAAAGATCGCGCCCGCGCTGATTGCCGGGATGCCGTGCCTTGTGAAGCCCGCGTCCTCGACCGCCTATGTGACTGAACTGGTGGTGCGGCGCATTCTTGAGATGGGCATCCTGCCGGACGGCGCGTTGCAGCTCGTCTGCGGCGGAGTGGGCGACATGCTGGATCATGTCACCGGTCAGGATGTGGTGACCTTCACCGGCTCTGCCTCCACCGGGCGTAAGCTGAAGGCACACCCGGCGATTGTCGAAAACGCCACGCGCTTTACGATGGAGGCGGACAGCCTCAACGCCGCGATCCTCGGCCCCGATGCGGGTCCCGACACGCCGGAGTTCGATCTGTTCGTGCGCGAAGTGCACCGCGAGATGACGACGAAGGCGGGTCAGAAATGCACCGCGATCCGGCGCGTCATCGTGCCGAAAGCGCTGGAACAGGACGTCATCGCGTCCCTGTCCGAGCGGCTGGCGAAAACGCCTGCGGGCCTGCCCGATCTGCCCGAGACCCGGCTGGGCGCGCTGGCCTCGATCGGCGACCGCGACGGCGTGCGCGAGAAGATCGCAGAGATCGCGAAAGAGGCCGAGATCGTCTTTGGCGATCCGAATACCGTCAAGGTGGCCTCGGGCGATGCCGAGAAGGGCGCGTTTCTGAACCCGGTGCTGCTACGCTGTCCCGATCCGATGACCGCCAATGCCCCGCATGAGGTCGAGGCCTTCGGCCCGGTCGCGACGGTGATGGGCTATGACGGGATCGACGAGGCGGTCACGCTGGCGATGAAAGGAATGGGGTCGCTGGTGTCGTCGGTCTTCACCAATGACGAAGACGTCGCCGCCAAACTGGTGCTGGGCATCGCACCCTTCCACGGGCGCGTGATGCTGGGCAACCGGGACAGCGCCAAAAGCTCGACCGGGCACGGGTCGCCTATCGCGACGCTGATCCACGGTGGACCGGGGCGCGCAGGTGGCGGCGAAGAGATGGGCGGCATGCGCGGTGTGAAGCACTTCATGATGCGCACCGCCGTGCAGGGGACGCCAAGGCTTCTGTCGGCTGTAACGGGCAACTGGGTGTCGGGCGCCCCGGCAGAGCAGGGGACACATCCGTTCCGCAAATCTCTGGCCGAACTCAACATCGGCGACCAGCTGCTGACCGACAGCCGCGTGGTCAGCAAGGAAGACGTCGAGCATTTCGCGGAGTTCACCGGCGACACCTTCTACGCCCACATGGACAGCGAAGCGGCCAAGGCAAACCCGTTCTTCGAGGATCGCGTCGCGCACGGCTACCTGATCGCCTCTTTCGCGGCGGGTTTGTTCGTACAGCCCGATCCGGGTCCGGTGCTGGCGAACTACGGCGTCGACAACCTGCGGTTCCTGACCCCGGTCTATTTCGGCGACAGCCTTCAGGTGCAGCTGACCTGCAAGCAGATCAACCCACGCGAGGGGACGGTATACGGCGAGGTCCGCTGGGACTGCCGTGTCACCAACCAGCGCGACGAGGTCGTTGCACAATACGACGTTCTGACCATGGTGGCCAAAAGCTGGCCGCTGCCGGACGAGGGCTGAGCGTGGCGATCTGGTCTTGGGACGGCGTGGTGCCGGTGGTGGCGACGTCGGCCTTCGTCCACCCGGACGCCACGCTGATCGGCGACGTGATCGTGGGGGCAGGCTGTTACGTCGGCCCCGGCGCGGTCCCGCGCGGCGATTTCGGGCGTGTCACGCTGGAGGCGGGCTCGAACGTGCAGGAGACCTGCGTCGTCCACGCCTTTCCGGGCAAGGACGTTCTGGTCGAGGAACGCGGCCACGTCGGGCACGGGGCGGTGCTGCACGGTTGCATCATCGGTCGCAATGCGCTGGTGGGGATGAATGCCGTCGTCATGGATGAGGCGCGGATTGGCGAGAACAGCATCCTCGGTGCTGCGGCTTTCGTCCCGGCGGGGGTCGAGATCCCGGCGGGGGTCATGGCCGTCGGCGCTCCTGCCAAAGTGTTGCGGGATCTGACGGAGAAGGAAATCGACTGGAAGTCGCGCGGCACGGATATCTATCGGCAGCTGGCCGTCGATGCGAAGACGAAACTGGCCCCCGCGCAGCCGCTGACAGAGGTCGAGGCGAACCGCCGCCGGGTGACGGCGCCCAACTACGATCCTCTGGTGGTCGAACGTGCGGCTAGCGAACGCCCTTGATCCCTTCGAGAATCAGGGTTGTCGCGATGCTGGCGTAATCTTCACGGCTGATCTTTCCGCCTTCGCGGAACCACATGTAGACCCAGTTCATCATCCCGAAGAGTGACATGGTCACGGGCATCAGCAGCGGCCGCTCGGGCGTGTCCAGATGCGGGTGCATCCGCGAAATTACTTTCGAGAAATGTCCAACGATCCGGCGTTCGATGGCCGTGACCTCGCGCTTTTGCTCGTCCGACAGGGCGGGCCCTGCGTTCAACTGAACCTTGTGCTGATCGTCGGCGCCCTTGTAGGCGTCGAGCACCGTCATCACCAACCGCTCCAATCGGTCGCGCGGGGACAGCGTCTCGTCACCGGCCTGGTCGAGCGCGGCATCGACCTCTTCCAGATGTGTCTTGATGATCGCGAAGATCAGCGCACCCTTGGACGGATAGTAGTGGTAGAGCAGCGACTTGGAGACCCCAGCCTCGGCGGCGATCTGCGACATGGAAGCCTTCTCCATGCCTTGGGTCGCGAAGACATGCGCGGCCGTCAGCAGCAGGCTGTGCTGCTTTTCCTCGAAGTCTTCGGCGCGGGTTCTGGCCATGGGTTAGCGTGCTCCTTGCTGTCCGGCGGTCGCAGGTGGACGGCCCCTTCTACCCGCCGGACGGCGTTTTATCCAGCCTGTCGCCGGATCACGACTTGGGACGGTTGTCGACGACGCGCTTGGCCTTGCCTTCAGAGCGCGCGACGGTTTCGGGGTCGTGCACCTCGATCTTTGTCGACACGCCGACCACCGATTTGATGTGATGCGACAGTTCCCTGGCGGATGCGTCGCGGGCGTCGCTGTCGGAGCGGGCGGGTGTGCTTTCGACATGCACGGTCATGACGTCCATCCGGCCCTTGCGCGACAGCTCGATCTGGAAATGCGGGGCAAGCCCCTCGCATTTCAGGATCTGCTCCTCGATCTGGGTCGGGAAGACATTGACGCCGCGCAGAATGATCATGTCGTCGCTGCGCCCGGTGATCTTTTCGATGCGCCGCATTGACCGCGCGGTGCCCGGCAGGATGCGGGTCAGATCGCGGGTGCGGTAGCGCACCATCGGCAGCCCTTCTTTGGTGAGCGTGGTGAACACCAGTTCGCCCATCTCGCCGTCGGGCAGCACCTCGCCCGTGGCGGGGTCAATGATCTCGGGGTAGAAATGATCCTCCCAGACATGCAGCCCGTCTTTGGTTTCCACGCATTCCTGCGCCACGCCCGGGCCCATGACCTCGGACAGGCCATAGATGTCGACCGCGTGCATGTCGAAGGCCTGTTCGATTTCCTCACGCATGGCATTGGTCCAGGGTTCGGCCCCGAAGATGCCGACCTTGAGCGAGCTCTCGCGCGGATCGATGCCCTTGGCCCGGAATTCATCCAGGATCGACAGCATGTAGGACGGTGTCACCATGATGATCTGCGGCTGGAAATCCTGGATCAACGTGACCTGCCGTTCGGTCATCCCGCCGGAAATCGGCACCACGGTACAGCCCAGACGTTCCGCTCCGTAATGCGCGCCAAGCCCGCCGGTGAACAGCCCGTAGCCATAGGCCACATGGCAGATGTCCCCCTTACGTCCCCCGCCCGCGCGGATCGAACGGGCGACGAGGTCGGCCCAATTGTCGATATCGTTTTGCGTATAGCCGACGACCGTCGGCTTGCCGGTGGTGCCGGACGAGCCGTGGATGCGCACCAGATCCTGCCGCGGGGTGGCGAACATGCCGAACGGGTAGGTGTCGCGCAAATCCTGTTTCAGCGTGAAGGGAAACTTGGCGAGGTCGGCCAGCGTCTTGAAGTCGTCGGGATGCGCGCCGTAGTCGTCGAACTGCTTTTTGTAGAACGGAGAGTTGTCGTAGGCGTGGCGCAGCGACCAGGCCATGCGCTTTTCCTGCAGGGCCGAGATTTCGTCGCGGCTGGCGATCTCGATGGGATCGAGAATGTCTTTCGTGGGGCTCAGGTCTGTCATCGGTTCCTCCCATAATGATCACTGTGCCGCGGATTGGTCCGTCAGCATGGGTGTGTTGAGTGTCCGCGCGTGTCCGCGGAATTCTGCGATGACCGTCCCGTCCTCCCGGGTGATCGTCACATCGTAGATGCCGGAACGGCCCTTGCGCGACACCTCGCGCGCGCTGGCCGTCAGCCTGTCCCCCAGGGCTCCCGGGGTGATGTAGGTGACCGAGCAGTGCTGCGCGACGGTCACCGCGTTGTAGGTGTTGCAGGCAAAGGCAAAGGCGCTGTCGGCCAGCGTGAACAGGTAGCCGCCGTGGGCATTGCCGTGGCCGTTGGTCATGGCCTTGGTCAGGGTCATCAGAATCGTCGCCTGACCGGGGGCCACATGGGTCAGATCCATGCCAAGCTGCTGGGACGCAGTGTCGGTCGACCACATCTGCGCGGCGCAGGCCTCGGCCAGTTCTTGCGGGGTCATCATGTCGGGGTCGGCCATGATCATTTACCCTTGAAACCGGGCGCGCGTTTTTCGAGGAAGGCCGCCACACCTTCTGCGTAGTCGTCTGAATAGCCTGCCTTGCGCTGGCAGTCCCGTTCGCGGTCGAGGTGAGTGTCCAGGTCGTTGGTCGCCGCTTCCTGAATCAGCACCTTGGTCAGTCCCAACCCGACGGTCGGCCCGGCGGCAAGTTTGGCGGCAAGTGTCCGGGCCTCGTCCATCAGGGCGTCGTCGTCGATCGCCTTCCAGATCAGGCCCCAGTCGGCGGCAGTGTCCGCCATCAAGGGCTCAGCCGTCATGGTTAGCGCTTTGGCGCGTGGCTCGCCCAAAATGCGGGCCAGCGACCAGCTGCCGCCCGCATCAGGGATCAGCCCGATCTTGGAAAAGGCCTGAATGAATTTCGCCGATTTTGCAGCCAGAACGATGTCGCAAGCAAAGGCGATGTTGGCACCTGCACCGGCTGCGACGCCGTTCACGGCACAGACGACAGGTTTGTTCAAAGCGCGAATCTTCCGCAGGAGCGGGTTGTAGAAGGTCTCGATCGTGTGGCCGAGGTCGGGCTTCGGTCCGCCCTTGCGCGGATCGCGATCGCCCAGATCCTGCCCCGCGCAGAATCCGCGCCCCGCGCCGGTGATCAGAACGGCACGAATATCTGCGTCGTTGTGCGCGCGCTCGATCTCGGCCCGCAGGGCGAGGTGCATCTCTTCATTGAAAGAATTCAGCTTGTCCGGGCGGTTCAGCGTCAGCGTCAGAACGCCGGAGTCCTGCTCGGACAGGATGGTTTGCGATGTGGTCATTTGGTCCTCCAAGGCCCTCTCTCCCAGGACGTCGTAAATAATGCTTGCATAAACCGACCGGACGGTCAATCATTACGTTCAAGCTTTGGGAGGAGCCATGACAGATTTTTTTACCCACCACCGCGCCCTTCTTGACGACGCCCTGACAGCGTTGACGACGCGCAAATTCTGGACCCCGTTTCCCGAGATCCCAAGCGGCAAGCTCTACGGGGAAACCGCGCGCGGGGATGGCGAGTCTGCGTGGCAGGCACTGCTGGGCAAGCCGTTCGATCTGCCGGACCACCCAGGGATTGGGCGCGTCGGAGCCGAGGTCTCGCCCTGGGGACTGGACTTGGGGATCACCTATCCAGCCGCCGATCCCGATACATTGATTGCCGCCGCCGAGGGGGCCGCAAGCGCCTTTGCGGAAGCCGGGGTTGAGCGGCGCGTCGGCGCGCTGCTGGAAGCGCTGGTGCGGCTCAACCGGATGAGCTTTCTGCTGGGCCACGCCACGATGCACACCACGGGGCAGGCCTTTGCCATGGCCTTTCAGGCGGGCGGACCGCATGCGCAGGATCGCGGCCTGGAGGCCGTCGCCGTGGCCTACGCCGAGTTGACCCGCTACGCCCGTGATGCGGTCTGGGAAAAGCCGCAGGGCAAACACGCGCCGCTGGTCATCGAAAAGCACTGGACATTGGTGCCGCGCGGCCCCGCCCTGACCATCGGCTGCAACACCTTTCCGACATGGAACGGCTATCCGGGGCTGTTCGCCAGCCTCGCCACCGGCAATCCGGTGATCGTCAAGCCGCACCCGCGCGCGATCCTGCCGCTCGCGCTGACCGTGCGTGTGCTGCGAGAGGTCCTGGCCGAGGCGGGGCTGCCCGCCGACGCGGTCGTGCTGGCCGCCGACGCGCCGGGCGAGGAAATCACCAAGACCCTCGTGGCGGACGACCGGATCGCCATGATCGACTACACCGGTTCGACGGCGTTTGCCGACTGGATCCGTGCCAACACCAGCGCGCTGGTCTTCACCGAAGAGGCCGGGGTGAACTCGGTCACGATCACCGGCACCGACGATTTTGACGGCATGTGCGCCAATCTGGCGTTTTCGCTGTCGCTCTACTCCGGGCAGATGTGTACCTCGCCGCAAAACCTCTACGTCCCGAAGGACGGGATCGAGACTGACGCGGGCCACAAGAGCTTTGACGCCGTGGCAGAGGGGATCAAGGCCGCGATCGACGCGCTCCTGTCGGACCCCGACCGGGCCGCGGGTGTCTGCGGGACCATCGTAAACCCCGACACGCTGAAACGCGTCGAGGCCGCACGCGGGGCAGGGCGGGTGCTTCGCGACAGCGCCGAGACGGGCAAAGGCCGCAGCGCCACGCCGCTGATGTGTCTGGCCGAAGGCGAGAGCGGTCCGCAGGACGATGAATGCTTTGGCCCCGTCTCTTTCGTTGTGCCCTGCGACAGTGCCGAGGACGCCATCGCGCGGGCCGCAAACATCGCGCGTCGCAAGGGAGCGATTACGGCAGCCCTTTACGCCACGGACGAGGCGCTGATCGA
This sequence comes from Stappia sp. BW2, assembly GCF_008107695.1. Classification (GTDB taxonomy): domain Bacteria; phylum Pseudomonadota; class Alphaproteobacteria; order Rhizobiales; family Stappiaceae; genus Roseibium. The sequence goes on from NZ_VIRG01000103.1 coordinate 19,153, forward strand.
CAGGGCAGCACGGGCCTTTGCGCAGGCGGGGGTGAACCTGTCGGTGAACTTGACCGGCAACATCTACGTCAACCAGTCGGCGGCCTTTTCCGACTTTCACGTCACCGGCGCGAACCCGGCCGGCAATGCCAGCCTGACCGATACCGCCTTCGTCGCCCCGCGCTTTCGGCGGGTGATGATCCGCAGGCCCAAGACCGCCTGACAGGCCGCCTATCAGGCCGACATTCGACAATCACACTGGGAGGAACCACCATGCTTAAAACCACCACGGCCATCGTCACACTCGCTGCCCTTGCCGGTCTCACCGGGGCCGCGCAGGCCGAAATCCGGCTGGGCGCAAGCCTTTCGGCCACCGGGGGGGCCGCCTTTCTCGGCGATCCCGAGGCCAAGACCATCGAGATGCTGGTCGAGCAAATGAACGAAGCCGGCGGCATCGACGGCGAAGAGATCGCGCTGACGCTTTATGACGACGGCGGCGATCCCAACAAGGCGCGCACATTTGCCACCCGCTTGGTCGAGGACGACGAGGTCGTGGCGATCATCGGCGGCTCGACCACCGGCACCACCATGTCGATCCTGTCCGTCGCCGAAAGCGAGGGGATCCCGTTCATTTCTCTGGCGGGGGCGATCTCGATCATCGATCCGGTGCGCGACTATGTCTTCAAGACCCCTCATACCGACCGGATGGCCTGCGAGAAGATCTTTACGGACATGCAGGCGCAGGGGATCACGAAGGTCGGCATGATTTCCGGCACCGACGGCTTCGGTGCCTCAATGCAGGCGCAATGCAAGGAGGTCGCGGGCGACTACGGGGTCGAGATCGTGGCGGATGAGACCTACGGGCCGCAGGACGCCGACATGACCCCGCAGCTGACGCGCATCCGCAACACCGACGGCGTACAGGCGGTTCTGAACCCCGGCTTCGGCCAAGGCCCGGCCATCGTCACCCGCAACGTGGCGCAGCTGGGTTTCGACGTGCCGCTCTACCAAAGCCACGGGGTTGCCTCAAATGCCTTCATCGAGCTGGCAGGTGCCGATGCCGCCGAGGGCGTGCGCCTGCCGGGCACCGCGCTGCTGATCGCCGACAGCCTGAGCGAGGACGATCCGCAATACGATGTCGTGACCTCTTACACGACGGCCTACAGGGACGCCTACGGGCAGGAAACCTCGACCTTCGGGGGCTACGCGCATGACGCCTTTGCGCTGATGGTCGACGCGATGAAGCGGTCCAGCGACCCGGAGGACCCGCAGGCGATCCGCGATGCGCTTGAAGAGACCAACGGCCTTGTAGGCACCACCGGAACCTACAGCTTCTCGCCCGAGGATCACCTGGGCCTCGACCTCAGCGCCTTCCGGATGCTCGAGGTCAAGGACGGCGGCTGGCAGCCCGTCGAGTAACTCTCCCGGGCTTCGGGGGGACCTCTCCCGAAGCCCCCGTCTCCATCGCATCTACTGGAGCCAAAAATGGACGCCCTGCTACAATTTCTGTTCTCCGGCCTGACCGTGGGTGCTGTCTATGCGCTCGTGGCTCTGGGGTTCACGCTGATCTACAACGCCTCCGACGTGGTGAACTTTGCCCAGGGCGAATTCGTCATGCTGGGCGGGATGATCACGGTTTTCGCCTATCAGGCCGGTGTGCCGCTGCTGCTGGCGGCGACTCTTGCCATCCTGATCACCGCCGCCTTGGGCGTCGCGCTGAACAAGCTGGCGATCGAGCCCGCGCGGGGCGCACCGGTGGTGTCGCTGATCATCATCACGATCGGGGCCTCGATCCTGATCCGGGGTGCGACACAGCTGATCTTCGACAAGCAGCTGCACCGCTTCCCGGCCTTTTCGGGCGACGATCCGATCCGCGTGATGGGGGCCACGATCCTGCCGCAAAGCCTGTGGGTGCTGGGCGGCGCATTGGCGGTTTTCGCGGTCCTCTGGGTGTTCTTTAGCCGCACGCTGACCGGCAAGGCGGTGCTGGCCACGGCGAACAACCGGGTCGCAGCACAGCTGGTTGGCATCAATACCGGCTGGATCATGACACTGTCCTTCGGTTTGTCAGCGGCCATCGGGGCCTTTGCGGGCGTGCTGGTCACTCCGATCACACTGGTCAGCTACGACGTGGGCGTGACCCTGGCGCTGAAAGGCTTCGCTGCCGCGATGCTGGGCGGCATGGGCACCCCCAAGGGCGCGCTGGTCGGCGGGCTGCTGCTGGGCTGCCTGGAGGCCCTGACGGCGGGCTACCTCAGCTCGCAATACAAGGAAGCGGTCGCCTTCATCGTTATCCTCGGCACGCTTTTCGTGATGCCGCAGGGTCTGTTCGGCGCAAAAACGACGGAGCGTGTGTGATGGCCGGTCGAAGGAAATGGATATCCTTGGCCGTGCTGTCGGCGCTCATAGTGCTGCTGCCGCTGGTCTTCCCCTCGGGCTATTACTACCGCGTCGGTGCGCTGGTCTTCGTCAATGCGTTGTCGGTGGTGGGTCTGGTGATCCTGATCGGCTACGCCGGGCAGATCAGCCTTGGGCACGCGGGCTTTGCCGGGATCGGCGCTTATGCCTGCGCGCTGGCACCCGAGCATCTGGGCCTGCATCCACTGCTCGCACTGGTGCTGGGGGCCGCGATCTCGGCGGCGATGGCCGCGCTGATCGGACGCCCGATCCTCAGGCTGAAAGGGTACTACCTCGCCGTGGCGACGCTGGGTTTCGGCATCCTCGTGTCGATGGTGCTAACCAATGAACGCGCGCTGACGGGCGGCCCCGACGGAATGGTCGTCTCCGATCCCGGTCTGCGCAGCCTGCTGCGCGATATGGGCTGGCGGGTGTCGGGTGGAGAGTTCTGGTACGGCGCCTCGGGCTTTGTGCTGCTGGTGGGCGCGTGGCTTGCGCTGAACCTGTACGACAGCCCCACGGGGCGGGCGATGCGCGCGCTGCACGGGTCAGAGGTCGCGGCCGCCACGGTCGGCATCGACGTGCCCCGGCAAAAGCTGCGCGCCTTCGTGATCTCGGCGGTCTACGCCTCGGTCGCGGGCTCGCTGCTGGCGCTGCAGAACGGATACATCACGCCGGATGTCGCGGGCTTCATGCATTCGGTCGAGATGGTGACGATGGCGGTACTGGGCGGTGTCGGCTCGGTCTTGGGGGCGACCTTCGGGGCGGCGATCCTGACGCTGTTGCCGCAGGTTCTGACGGTGTTCGCCGAATATGAACAACTGGTGCTGGGCCTCGTCATGGTGCTGGTGATGATCTTCATGCCCCAGGGGCTGCTGCCTTCGATAGCGCAGCGCCTGAAAGGGAGGAACAAATGAGCCTTCTGGATGTGAATGGCCTTGGAATTAGCTTCGGCGGGCTTAAGGCCGTCGACGATGTCAGCTTCGCCGTCAAACCCGGAGAGATCGTGTCGGTCATCGGGCCGAACGGCGCGGGCAAGACGACGCTCTTCAACATGATCTCGGGGATCTACCTGCCCGGGCGCGGGTCGGTCTCACTCATCGGGACCGACGTGACCGGCACGGCCCCGAACCGGCTGGCCGAGATGGGCCTGTCGCGCACCTTCCAGAACCTGCAGATCTTTCAGGAGATGACGGTACTCGACAACGTGCTGGCGGGCTATCACCTCAGCGAGCGCGGGTCGGTGCTGGCGGACCTTCTGTCGCTGCCGGGGATGCGCCGCCGGGCGAGCCAGGCGCGGGCCGGCGCAATGAAACTCCTGAACCGCGTGCGGCTGGACGAAAAGGCGGACGAGATTGCGGGCAACCTCAGCTACGGCGCGCTCAAGCGGCTGGAAATCGCGCGGGCGCTGGCGCTTGACCCGAAGATCCTGCTGCTGGACGAACCTGCGGCGGGCTGCAACGCGGTCGAAACCGAAGAGATCGACCATCTGATCGCCGAACTGGCCGCGCAGGGCATCGCTATCCTGCTGGTGGAACACGACATGAAGCTGGTGATGCGCATCTCGAACCACATCGTGGTGCTGGATCATGGCCAGAAGATCGCCGAGGGCGACCCGGCAACCGTCTCGCGCGATCCGGCGGTGATCGCCGCCTATCTTGGCACCGAGTACAAGGAGCCCGCCCATGTTGACGGTTGAAGGGGTGCGCTCGTGCTACGGGCGGATCGAGGTGCTGCACGGCATCGACCTGGAGGTCCGCACGGGAGAGATCGTGACCGTGGTGGGCGCCAACGGCGCGGGCAAGACGACTTTGCTGAAATGCCTTTCCGGCACCCAGCCCATCAGCGACGGCACGATCACCTTTTGCGGCGAAAGCTTTGCGGCAGTGCCGGCCCACAAGCGCCTGTCACACGGCCTGGCCCAATCGCCCGAGGGGCGGCAGATCTTCACCAATCTCTCGGTCGAAGAGAACCTGCGTCTGGGCGCGTTTCTCTATGCTGACGACCGGGTGCAAAGCGACATGGACGATGCCTTTGCCATGTTTCCGATCCTCAAGGAAAAACGCAACCTCGCCGCTGGGGGCTTGTCGGGCGGGCAACAGCAGATGCTGGCCATCGCCCGCGCGCTGATGGGCCGCCCGCAGTGCCTGCTGCTGGACGAGCCGTCGATGGGCCTGGCCCCCCTGCTGGTCGCACAGATCTTCGACGTGGTGAAATCGCTGAAAGCGCGCGACGTGACCGTCCTGCTGGTCGAGCAGAACGCCTTTGGTGCGCTCAAGATCGCCGACCGCGGCTACGTGATGGAAACCGGGCGGATCACGATACAAGGCCACGCGCCGGACCTTATCGCCGATCCACGGATCAGAGAAGCTTACCTGGGAATTTGACATGACACGTCTGACACTTCGCATGGATGGCGACATTGCTGTCGTCACGCTGGACAATCCGCCCGTCAACGCGATCTCCGAGGCTGTCCGAAAGGGGTTGGTCGAAATGGTCGACCGGCTCGACGCCGACGATACCGTGCGCGCCGTGGTGCTGATCTGCGCCGGGCGGACCTTCATCGCGGGTGCGGATGTGCGCGAATTCGGCAAAACGCCGGTAGAGCCGCACCTGCCCGACGTGGTGGACCGGATCGAGGCCGCGCAAAAACCCTGGGTCGCGGCGATCCACGGCACGGCGCTTGGCGGAGGGTTCGAGATCGCAATGGGCTGCCGCTTCCGCGTGGCGCTTGGCAGCGCGAAGGTCGGCTTGCCGGAGGTCAACCTTGGGATCATTCCCGGCGCGTCCGGCACGGTCCGCACACCACGCCTTGCGGGAGTCGAGTTTGCGGTCGACCTGGCAACCGGCGGCAAGCCCGTGTCCGCTGCCCGTGCTCTGGATGCCGGACTGCTGGACCTTGTGATCGGAAATGATCTTGAAGCCGCCGCGATCGACTTCGCCAGACAGGCGCTGGACGCTGACCTGCCGCAGCCGGCATCACAGATCCCGCTGGAACCGATGCCCGATGCGTTTTGGCAGGCATCGCGGACGTCCGCCGCAGAGGCCGGGCATCAGGCCCCGTTGCGCGCGCTCGACTGCATCCGCTTTGCGACGGAACACGACTTCGCCGCTGCGATGGCCCACGAGCGCAAGACCTTTCTGGATTTGCGCGCCTCGGAGGAGGCCGCCGCTCTGCGCCACGTCTTTTTCGCCGAACGCGCGGCCCCGAAGCCTGAGGTGCTGACAGGGGTCGAGCCGCGACAGATCAAGACGGTGGGCATCGTCGGGGGTGGCACGATGGGCGCCGGGATCGCCGCCGCCTGCCGCGAGGCGGGGATGCGGATCGTCCTGATCGAACGCGATGACGAGGCCGTCGCGCGGGGGATGCAAAACATCGACAAAATCTTTACTGGTGGTGTGAAGCGCGGCAAGCTGAGCGAAGCGGACCGCGCCGACCGCATGGCAGGGGTGCAGGGCAGCACCGACTACGCCGCGCTTGCACAGGCCGACATGGTCATTGAGGCGGTCTTTGAAGAGATCGGCGTCAAGCGTGCGGTCTTCGAGCGGCTCGGTCATTTCTGCCGGGCCGATGCGGTGCTGGCGACCAATACCTCGTATCTCGATCCCCGCGACATCGCGACAGGCCTTCCGCACCCCGAGCGTTTCATCGGCCTGCATTTCTTCAGCCCCGCCCACATCATGAAACTGCTCGAAATCGTGCCCACCCCCGACACCGCGCCCGACGTGCTGGCAACGGGATTTGCGCTGGGACGCGCGCTGAAAAAGATGCCCATTCAAGCCGGTATCTGCGAAGGGTTCATCAGCAACCGGATTCTCAAACGCTACCGCGCCGAGGCCGAGGCGCTGGTGAAAAAAGGCGTACCGATTCCCGAGATCGATGCCGCGATGCGCGATTACGGCTTCAAGATGGGGCCCTTCGAGGCGCAGGACCTGGGCGGCCTGGACATCGCCTTCCTGCAGCGCGAAGGAGCCCGCGACGCCGGGCAGAAGGTGCCCGAGACGTTGGGCGACATCCTCATGCGGGCAGGGCGCAAGGGGCAGAAAACCGGGGGCGGTTGGTATGATTACGCCGACGGCGACCGGACCCCGCAGCCGTCGGACACCACGACAGCATTGCTGGCGCCCCACGTGTCCGCAGACGGGCAGGGGCCGTCGCTCCGCCCCGACATCGCCCGGCATCTTGTCGCGACGATGGCCGCGGAAGGAGAGGCCATCCTCAACGAGGGCATAGCGCAGGCCCCCGAGGACATCGATCTGGTGGAAATCCACGGTTACGGCTTTCCCCGCTGGAAAGGCGGGCCGATGTTCGCCAGCCGCGACCGCGCCTCCGGGGGAGCTGCCTGATCGCCATCAAGGCTTTGCGCGATACGCCGATTGATCTGAAACAGCGGCCGGCGCTTTTTCGTTCCCCGGCCGAAGTTCAAGAGCTATGCCGAACTCAACGCATCGCTGTCCAGATCAACGATCAACGGTGAGGTCAGATGATCGTACATGACTTTTGCGAATTCTTTTCGAGCTACAAGCAGTGTCGATCACTGCAACATGCCCGGATCGTCTTGCCGCGCATCGCTGGCGCAGCTTCAAGCTGTCGTACGATCCGGTCTTCGCCGAGAAACTCCCAGGTATCGTGGGTCTCTATGTCGATCCGCCGACCGATGCGGTGGTGTTGGCATGCTGCAGCTTCAGGCTAAACAATGATCTGTCTCCCGATGGAGATCACCCGGTCAGGCGGCAGGTTAAATTTATCAATCGATTGAGCCGAGTTGCGCCAAAGGAATGCGAACATCGTGCTTCGAACCCGCTCGAAGAATGGTGTCTCGCGTGCCGAGAGGATTGTGTCATGCCCGACATAGAAAATGGCTTCATCCAAAGAGATGTCTAGCCCGAGCGTCTCGCTTAACCTCATCGCGATGGGTAAGTTCGGGTTCTGCATAAACCCATAGTGAAATGTGATGTGATAAAACCCGGACGCAAGCTCCACGATTTCGGCGCGCTCCGCACTTGGTACCCGTGGCACGTCTTCGACCAGAACGGTCATGAACACGACCCGTTCATGCAACGCCGGAGCGTATTCAAGATCCTTCAGGAGAACCGCGGGGACATAGTCGCCCGGTGGCGTCAGATAGACAGCAGTACCGGGAATACGGGCCGGTGGATTGGCAGCAATCCGCTCGAAGAAGTCCGTGAGCGGTTCCCTGTCCCGAGTGTTCAGGTCACGCACTCGCCCCATGCCGAAGCGCCATGTTGCCATGATTGCGAAGACCAGAAAAGCAACGACGATCGGGTACCACCCGCCTTCTAGGAACTTGAACAGATTGGCGCCCAGAAACGCCATATCGATGACGAGGAACGCAGCAGCGAGCACCCCAGCAAGCAGCGGGTTCCAGTTAAAGCGCCGGGCAACGAAGTAGGCAAGACAGGTGGTAATCACCATGTCCATCGAAACGGCCAGACCATAGGCAGCAGCCAGATTGTCCGATGTCCGGAAGGCCAGCACCAGGCCGACCGTCGCGACCATCAGCACCCAATTTACCACCGGAATATAAATCTGACCGATCTGTTCGCGGTCGGTCTGAAGTATGCGCAATGATGGCATTTGACCGAGACGTATGGCTTGGCGGGTCAACGAGAAGACCCCGGAAATAACTGCCTGCGACGCGATAATGGTGGCAACGGTCGAAAGAGCTACAAGCGGGTAATGTGCCCAATCCGGGCTGAGCCCGTAGAACGGATGTGCGACGAAGCCGGGCTCGTGGAGAACGATCGCTCCCTGACCGAAATAATTCAACAAAAGGCAGGGGAGCGCGACGACAAACCAAGCCAACCGAATTGGGGTACGTCCGAAATGACCCATGTCTGCATAGAGCGCCTCCGCGCCTGTGACCGCGAGGAAGACCGTGCCAAGGATTATGATCCCCATGACACCATTGCCGAATAGAAAACTGATGCCATGGAGGGGGTTCAGCGCTATGAGCACACCGGGATAGTGCAGGATACCGCGTATTCCGATCAGGCCAAGAACGAGGAACCAGATCAACATAACAGGTCCAAAGAGTGCCCCGATCCGGCTCGTGCCCTTGTACTGAAATGCAAAGAGCACCAGGAGAATGCTGACTGTGACCGGAATGACGAAATGATCGAAACGCGTTGTCTCAACTGTCAAGCCTTCGACAGCACTGAGAACCGAGATCGCAGGCGTGATCGTGCCGTCCCCGAAAAGGAGTGCGGCACCGAAGAGGCCCATGATCATCAGAACATTTCGTTGAGTACCGGGTGCCGCAACCCAGGGGTTGAGTAAGGCGACGAGTGCGATGATCCCGCCTTCACCGTTGTTGTCCGCTTTGAGTACAAACCAAAGATACTTGATCGAAACGACAAGGATCAGCGCCCAAACGATCAGGGAAAGAACGCCAAGGACATTGGCTGGCGTGGCCGTTACGAATTCACTTCCGTTGAAGGCCTGCTTGAAAGCATAGAGAGGACTGGTTCCAATGTCGCCATATACGATACCGAGTGCAGCAAGAGATAGCTTGGATGCGGACTTGCGGGATTCTGTTTCAGGTAAATTCGAGGTCAAAATTTAGCTTTCCGGTTTGTCAAATGGACCTGTCACGATTTGATCTTCATTGGCAGCGCCTTTATCGACCTTATCTGCAAAGCAGATCCAGCGCGAACGATCGTACCCCGAATGGGCCGAGAAAAAGTCGGTTTCGGCCGATGGACTATCTTGCCGGCGGAAGGCTCCTTGAGACTTCTGCCGGCGCTAGATGGTCCCGGCAGAAATTGTGTTTGGCTCGGAGGAGGCCGCACAGCGGCCGGAAGAAAGCGTGGTCCGCAGGGCGAGACCAGAACAGATAGGAGCCGTGCTTGGCTCTCGTTCGCTTTCTCGTCCAAAATCGCTCTGAGTTCTGCGTACAATTCGTCTGTTTCTAGGCCGTGTGGACGGATTTGATCAAGATGAAGGCCGCGGCAATTGAGACGAAGCTTCTGCAAACCGAAACAGCGCTGGTCTCGCTCGCAATTTCACGCTGTTTGCTCGGCGTAAGTTGCTGCTCGGCTTGGCAATTTTATCGGCGCGTGTTTGTGTTCAGAGCATTGGCAGCAACGCGCAGACCCAAGGTTTGCCGGATCACATGAGTAAATTGGGCATGGAAGAAAATTCAGTTGTCTACAGTCTCGGAGTAGGGGTACAGCCCGAAAACTACATGTACACCAACTATTTTGAGGCAATCGACGGGGATCCTGAGAAAATAAGAGTAGTCGATGACACACCAGATGAAGGAGCCTGGATCTCGCCGATTGGGCTTACCGCTGGCAGGCACGTGTTACCTCAATTCGTACCAACCAAGCTTCGCAGGGGCGGGCCTGGGATCAAACGTCAACCGCTGCTCGATGTGAACCGCTGGGAAGGAGGTGCGCCGCTTGTTCCGCAAGTGTTCAAGGACATTCTTGAAGAGCTTGAGCCAGACGTTCACCAGTTCTTCCCAATGGAGTACTTCGAGAACGAGACCAAAATCGGAGAAGGCTATCTGTTTATCACTGGCAACCGTCTGGACACACTGCATGACACGCTATGCGAGCCTGGCCGTGATGACCAAGGTTTCTTGATCCGGGCGAAGAAGCCTGAAATCACAAAAATTGTGTTTTCGCTTTCGAAAATCAATGGTCACCACGCTTGGAACGAAATGTTTATTCGCCGTCCTGGCCTCAGGGTGTCGCAAGTTTTTGGCGATGCGTTGCGAGCCAAGAACCTGAGTGGCGTCAATTATCATAGCTATCGGGCTGTTTGATTTTTTAGGGGCTGATTATGGTGGAGTTCAGTGATCTTACCCGTCCGGACTTGGGCGCGTTGCTGGGGTTTGCATCCGTATACGGATCGGAGCTCCAAGGCGCTCATGTGAACGGCAAAACCAAACTTGTGCCTTCGCTCGGACGAATCTTCGATTTTAAGAGCAGCGATGTGCCTGAAGGAGCGAAGCATTAGGCCGTGTAGACGGATTTGATCAAGATGAAGGCCGCGGCGATTGCGACGATGGCGCGGAAGTTTCTGGCGGTTTTCTCGCATCGCAGGGCGACGCGTTTAAAGCGTTTGAGCTTGCCCATCATTTGTTCGATGCGTGCGCGGCCGCGGTAGAGCGCTTTGGCGAAGTGCCTGGGAATGTCGCGCCGGTTTGATTTGTAAGGGATGACCGGGACAGCCCCGGCCTTTCGCGCAGCCTCTCGATTGGCATTGCTGTCATAGCCCTTGTCGGCAACGATGGCCCGATGTTTGATGTCGGGGCCGGTTTCCATGAGATCCGTAAACTGCTTGCTGTCAGAGGCTTCGCCACCGGTCAGTTCAAAGCCAAGCGGCAGGTCGCTCCGATCCGTTTTCAGATGGATCTTGGTGCCGAACCCGCCGCGCGAACGCCCGAGCGCTTGACCTTCCTGCCCCCTTTGGCGCCTGCCGCGGAAACATGGGCGCGAATAACGGTGCTATCGAACATGGCAATCAGGTGTGCCCCTTCATCAAACCCGGCCAGAATGGAAAAATAGTCCTCGAACACACCCGTCTTGCCAAGACGGTCGAACCGTTTCCAGACGCTGTTCCAGTTGCCGAACCGCTCGGGCAAAGCGCGCCAGGAGATGTTGTGAAGCGTGAAATAGTGCAGAGCCTCGAGAAACAGACGGTCATTCTTTGCCTTCGCGCCGACCCGTGGCAAGCAAGCCCGGAAAACCTCCAGTGCCAGTTCGAAATCCCGTGCTGTCATCTTGGTACACATCGCCGACCTCCAAATCACGTCGGCAACCTATGAATCACTTTGAAATCAAATCAGGAATGAACAACCTAGTATCTGGGTTGGAATCGTAGGTCAGCTCTGCAATTTTCTCAGACGTTTTTGAGCGTCTTCTCTGATATTTTCAAAGGTGTAATCTTGGCAGCTCCCGAGCAGCTTTGATGTCATCGTAAATGGCACAGAGATATTTTGACCTTTTGCGCTGATCATTCACGTGTTTCGCGTCATCGAGCCTTTGGGCTGTTTGTTGAACACGCTCTTGTTCTTCTTGTTGTTTTTCCGCCAACCGCTCTTGTTCTGCCTCTTTCTTTTTGTCTGCGATGATTTTCTGTTGGGTGTCGTGCAGGCGCTCAGGTGCTGTCCCCTTATTCCTCAACATCCGATGCGCGGGAGTTTGGTGATTTGGTCACCAAACTCCCGCGCATCGGGTGATAGGGATCCTCAAATGTGTCCTGTGCTGGTTGATTTTCCGAAAAGCACAGGTCCGCAAACTGAGGAGCACACGACATGGAGCTCGATATTGTCGAGCTGTCACGCCTGCAATTCGCGATGACGGCGTTGTACCACTTCCTCTTCGTGCCGCTGACACTGGGGCTGTCGATCCTGGTCGCGATCATGGAGACCGTTTATGTAATGACCGGCCGGCCGATCTGGCGGCAGATGACGAAATTCTGGGGAACGTTGTTTGGTATCAACTTCGTTCTGGGCGTCGCAACCGGCATTACCATGGAATTCCAGTTTGGTATGAACTGGAGCTACTATAGCCACTATGTTGGAGACATTTTCGGAGCACCACTCGCAATCGAGGGGCTCATGGCCTTTTTCCTGGAAGCAACCTTCGTCGGGCTGTTCTTCTTCGGTTGGGACAAGCTCTCCAGGGTCGGGCATCTGACGGTCACCTGGCTGGTCGCGATCGGCTCCAACTTCTCAGCGCTGTGGATCCTCATTGCCAATGGCTGGATGCAGAACCCGGTTGGCGCGCAGTTCAATCCGGACACGATGCGCATGGAGATGACTTCGTTTTTCGAAGTGGTCTTCAACGAGGTTGCCCAGGCAAAATTCGTCCACACCGTCTCGGCTGGCTACGTCACCGCCTCTGTCTTCGTGCTCGGCGTATCCGCCTGGTACCTGCTCAAGGGCAGACACATGCCGATGGCGCGCCGATCGATCACCGTTGCGGCCTCCTTCGGCCTGGCATCGGCTCTTTCCGTCGTCGTGCTGGGGGACGAATCCGGTTATTCGGCCAGTCACACACAGCGCATGAAGCTCGCCGCAATGGAAGGCATGTGGGAGACCCATGAGGCTCCGGCCCCCTTCAATCTGATCGGGCTACCCGACCAGGAAGCGCGTGAAACACATTATGCCATTGAGATCCCCTGGGTCATGGGGCTCATCGGCACCCGTTCACTCACGGAAACAATTCCCGGTATAAATGACCTGGTCGCCGAAGCCGAGAAGCGGATCGAAAGCGGAATTGCCGCCTATGACGCGCTCATGACCATTCGCGAGCAAAGGTCGGAAACAGCACCGCAAGTGCGCGATACCTTCGAGGAAAACTCCGGCAACCTGGGATTTGCGTTCCTTCTGCTTCGCTATATGGACGACCCGAGGGACGCTACGCCCGCGGATATTGCCCGGGCAGCCGAAGACACCATTCCCGGCGTTGCGCCGCTGTTCTGGTCCTTCCGCGTCATGGTCGGTCTCGGGTTCGCCTTTATCGGGGTGATGATCTACTTCTTCTGGCGTTCCTCTTTCTGCCAGCAAAGCTATCCCCGATGGGCACTCCGGCTCGCCGTGGCGATCATTCCGGCGCCCTGGATTGCAGCAGAACTCGGTTGGTTTGTTGCCGAGTTTGGCCGTCAGCCCTGGACAGTGGACGGCATTCTGCCTACGGCCCTCTCCGTAAGCCACCTGAGCATTCAGGACGTATTGCTCACCCTCACCGGGTTTGTGACCTTCTACACGATCCTCTTCGTGGTCGAGATGAGCCTGATGCTGAAATACATCCGCAAGGGCCCCTATCAGGACGTCGAGGAAACGGAAATCTGGAACGCCCGCCACGAACACCGCTTGCGTACCCATGACGGCCAGGTGCCGTTTGCAACCCCTGCGGAGTGATAGCCATGATCCTCTTTGAACTTCTGCCGTACGACACTCTTCGCCTTATCTGGTGGCTGCTTTTGGGTGTCCTGCTGATTGGTTTCGCCCTTACGGACGGCTTCGACATGGGCGTGGGAGCGCTGCTTCCCTTTGTCGGTAGAACGGATGTTGAACGGCGCATCGTTATCAACACCGTCGGTCCCGTCTGGGAAGGAAACCAGGTCTGGTTCATTCTCGGCGGTGGCGCGATTTTTGCCGCATGGCCACCGCTTTATGCGGTCAGCTTTTCCGGATTCTATCTGGCCATGTTCGCAGTTCTAGCGGCGCTCATCTTGCGCCCCGTAGCATTCAAGTACCGGTCCAAACGTGAAAGCATCATCTGGCGAAGTAGCTGGGACTGGGCTTTGTTTGTTGGCGGTGCAGTGCCGGCCCTGATCTTCGGGGTCGCAGTTGGAAACGTCCTTCAAGGCGTGCCGTTCGAACTGACGCCGGACCTATTCTCTCGCTACGAGGGCAGTTACTACGGCAAGTTTCTGGGCCTCCTCAACCCCTTTGCATTGCTCACGGGCGTTGTATCCATTGCCATGTTGACGACCCACGGTGCAGCCTGGCTGTCGCTGAAGGCGGAGGGCGTGGTCGCTGAGCGCGCGCGAAGCATCGGTGTGGTAACGGGATTGATGACGATTATCGGTTTCGCGGTGTCGGGGCTATGGTTGTTCTTGGTGATCGAAGGGTATGCCCTCACAAGTGACATCGTGACGGACGGGCCGTCGAACCCGCTCTACTCCGAAGTTCAGCGAACCTCTACATGGCTGTCCGCCTATGTGGCCAGACCATGGATCATCATTGCTCCCGTGCTCGGTTTCGCAGGCATGACGATGGCTGTGCTCGGCCTGCGCAAGGGCCGCGAAGTCTCTACTCTGCTGTGGTCCAAACTCGGCATTTTTGGAGCAATCTCGACCGTAGGTCTAACAATGTTTCCGTTTATCTTGCCTTCATCTCTCCACCCGAACTCTTCGCTGACGGTCTGGGACAGTTCATCCTCTCACCAGACGCTTTTCATCATGCTGGTGGTCACGGTGATCTTCATGCCGTTGATCCTGGCCTACACCGCTTGGGTCTACAAAGTGCTCTGGGGCAAGGTCACCGAAGCGGACGTTACCGGAAACTCGGACACTGTCTACTGAGATAAGGAGCAAAACCATGTGGTATTTCGCCTGGCTTCTGGGTCTGCCGCTCGCCGCGATATTTGCCGTGATGAACGCGATGTGGCTCGAACTGCAGCGGGATCGTGTCCTCGCCGACGAACACGAGGAACGCCCACCTGCCGTTCACGGATAAAGGTGATGAGGCCGGCCATGGAGGCCGGCCTTTTCACGCTGCCCAGCGCCACCGGCCTTCAGTGTGAAAGGAAGAGCCGGAATAAAGGAAACTCCTGTCCGTTGGTGACCAAGTCACCGAGTGATGCAGGCACGACATGCTAGGAAATCGGGAACTGCCGGTGAAAGGCGAAATGTTTCGCATGGTCTGCCGGCCCGATACCAAAGGAGATGTCGAAATGACCTGGGACTGGAGACTAGGTGGCGTCCTGCTCGGTGCGGTCTTCTTTGCCGCGGTGCTTCTCGTGAAGCCCATCGGTGTCAGCACGCAGTTCGTGATCCTTGATGCAATCGTTACGGATGTTGTTACGCCCGATTTCATCACCAAGACCGCAGACGGTTACACATCGACGAATGCCTACATGGCCAAGTCGAACGGCAAATATGCCGGTAATGCCGCAAACCCGTTGAATTACAGTTTCGTTTTTGTGCTGGCCATGGCGGCGGGCGCCTTCGTCTCAACGCTGCTCAAGGGCGGCATCGGACAGCAGGAACGCCGTCTGCCTGCTGTCTGGCGGGCCAACTTTGGCGAAACACCGTGGAAGCACTACGCGGTGGCCTTTGCCGGAGGCTTTGTCGTGCTTTACGGCGCGCGTCTTGCCGGTGGCTGCACCTCCGGACACATGATGAGCGGCATGATGCAGACGTCCCTGTCCGGTTACATCTTCGCCCTCGGCGCCTTTCTCGCAGCCGTTCCTACAGCCCTCTTCATGTACAGGGAGGATTGACCGATGACCCTCGTGCTCGCCTTTGCGATCGGCGCCGCATTCGGCTTCGTCCTGGACCGGATCGGGGCCACCAACCCCAATGTCATCATCGGCATGCTGACATTACGGCGCCTGAACCTGATGAAAACCATCCTTCTGGCCATCGGAACCGGTTCGATCCTGATGTTCGGTGGCCAGATGCTCGGGCTTGTGGACGTCGGCCACATGTCGGTCAAGGCGGCCTATGCAGGCGTCTTTATCGGCGGACTGCTGCTCGGTGTCGGCTGGGCGGCTGCCGGCTACTGTCCGGGCACGGCCATCGGCGCCGCTGCTGCCGGTCGAAGAGGTGCATTGATCTTCGTCGTCGGCGGTCTGTTCGGAGCCGCCGCATACATGGCGACCTATCCAATGTGGAAGGCCTCCGGACTGCTTGATGACATCGCAGGCGGCAAGGTCACGCTAGGCTCCGTACCCGGCTCTGCCTATGAGAGCATCTGGACCGTTCAGGGCGATCTTCTGGGCATTGCACTGGGGGCAGTTTTCGTTGCTGTCGCTTTTGCCCTGCCGCAGCGCCTGACGGGAGATGCGACAGGCAAGCTTCCGGCCGAATAACACGGGAGCCAAAAGGCCAACCCGAACTCATCAAACTAAAGGGCGATCATCATGTTGAACGGCAAGATCGCGCTGGACGAAGAATGTCACAAGGGATAGCGCGACCTGATCGAACGACCTGGCAAGAAAATCCACAACGCCAATACGGTCAGTTTCGGCGAAGACCATTCCGAATAACCGCAGGATTGAAAACCATGACCGTTGATACCGGACAGGCGGCACTGCCGTCACGACTGGAACATTTTCCGATCAGCATCTTCGGCGTCACGATGGGGCTATTCGGTCTGGCTCTGGCGTTGCACGCCTGCGGCGTTGCCGGGGCTTCCTCGGCCGTTGGCTGGACCGCTTTTGCTGTTTTGGTGTTGCTTGCCGCGATATATCTGCTCAAGGCGCTGCGCCATCCGGAATCCGTTGCCGCGGAGTGGCACCATCCGGTAAGGCTCGCCTTTTTTCCGGCGACCGCAATCTCGCTGTTGCTTTTTGCGACTTTCCTGCGTGAACAGAACCCTGCAGCAGCTAATATCGTCTGGATTATCGGAGCGTCGGCACAGGCAGTCTTCACGCTTGTCGTGGTGACGGCCTGGATCTCCCATCGCTCCTTCGGCCCAGGTCAGCTCTCTCCGGCCTGGTTCATACCGGCGGTGGGCAACGTTGTTGTTCCGCTCGCCGGTGTCCCGTTGGGCCATATCGAGGCGAGCTGGTACTTCTTCTCGGTCGGCATCGTTTTCTGGATCGTATTGCTGACACTTGTCTTCAACCGGCTCATCTTTCACGATCCGCTTCCCGGCAAGCTTCGTCCGACACTGGTGATCCTGATCGCTCCGCCTGCGGTCGCCTTTCTCGCCTGGATTCAACTGTCGAACGGCGCCGTGGATGCACCGGCCCGGCTGCTGCTGAACATCGGTTACTTCTTTACCGCGCTTGTTGCGATCCAGGTCCCTGCGCTGTTGCGGCTTCCGTTTGCACTGCCGTTCTGGGCCCTGTCATTCCCACTGGCCGCCATGACCACAGCCAGCTTCCGCTTTGCTGCACTTGATGGCTCCGCGCCACACCGCGTGATCGGCTGGACCTTGCTGGCGCTTCTCATTCTCACCATCGCAGCGCTGACTGTCCGAACTATCCGCGCTGTCGTGGCACGGGAGATCTGCCAACCTGAATGACCCTGAAAGGAAGTCCCATGAAGTTCCTGACCCGTGCTCTCTCAGCCGCGGTAATCTGCGCCGCAACCGTAACCACCGTCACAGCGCAGGAAGCGAAGAAACTCGTGACCGTGGTGACCTCGGCCGAACCTCAGACCCAGTTGATGGCAATGGTGCTGACGATGCAGGCGGCGCAAAAGGGTGCCGAAACGCACATCCTGCTCTGCGGACCGGCGGGAGATATCGCATTGCGCGACGCTCCGGAGAGCGCAACCTCCGGCCAGCCTCCGCGTGATATGAGCCCCCAGGGGCTTATGCAGACTATCCGTCAGAAAACCGGGGCCTCGGTCGAGGTTTGCGCGATTTACCTGCCAGGACGCGGTGAAGACACGTCGGTCCTGCTTGAAGGTATCGGGGTGGCAAAGCCCGACGAGATTGCGGCACGACTATTGGCTGACGGTACGCGCGTGCTCAGCTTTTGAAGCAGGTTTGACCGGAGGCGCCGGCCGTCACCTTGAAGCGGCCTCTTGCAGATGGTCCCTGGCGTCGCGCAGGTGAGCACCTATCCGGCCATATAGATCACCCTGTGCTGAGGACTTGCGCCACGCCAGAGCCACCCGGCGTGGACACGCGTCGGGCAGTTCAGACAGGCTCAGAGCGTGCCCCTTTGTAACGCCGGCATCCAGGGCGAGCTGCGGTAGGAGGGTGATGCCAAGTCCTTCCTCCACCATTGCGACAAGCGTTGGCAGGCTTGTGGCGGCAAAACTCTCGTCTTCATTGAGCTGAACATCCGGGAAGCTGGACAGCGCGTGGCGCTGAAGGCAATGCCCACGTTCGAGAAGAAGCAGCTGCCGTCCGGACAAGTCCTCCCCTGCGAGCGATTTCCGGTTCGCCAGGGGATGACTCAACGGGACGGCAAGACGATAGCCGTCGGCAAAAAGCTCCTCGGAGGCAATCTGAGACGGCAACTCATATGGCAGGGCGATCAGTATGAGGTCGAGCCGTCCGTCAACCAGTCCGGCGATGAGCGCGTCAGTCAATTCCTCACGCAGATAAAGCTTCATATCCGGATATGCCGCGCGGAGCAGCGGCATGGCTCTCGGCATGAGAAACGGGCCAATGGTCGGGATCGCGCCCAGCCGAAGCTGCGTGGTCCCTGCCTCAACCTCGCGGTCGGCACGGTCTTCGAAGTCCTTCACGCGGGCGAGCACATCTCGTGCACGATCCGCAAGATCTTCGCCGACCGGGGTCATCATGACCGAATGCTTGGTCCGTTCCGCCACCTGCACACCCAGCCTGTCTTCAAGTTCTTTCAGGCCGTTCGAAAGCGTGGATTGCGTGACATGACACAGTTCAGCCGCGCGGGAGAAATTTCTCGTTTCCGCAAGGGCCGTGAGAAACCGAAGCTGTCTGAGAGTGGTCATCTTCTGATCGTTTTTTTGAATTACAAAACGCGATTAAATCAATTTCCAATATAACGAGCAAGTTCATACTTTTGGTAGGCAACCACTCAAGGAGCCTATCGATGACTGCTGAAACCCCTGCCTCAAACGATTCTAATGTCGGCCTGCCACGCCTGAACGAGCCGGCTCCCGACTTCTGCGCACTGACCACACACGGAACGAAATCCCTCTCGGACTACCGTGGCAAATGGCTGATCCTTTTCTCGCACCCGGCCGACTTCACCCCGGTGTGCACGACTGAATTCACCGCCTTCGCTCGCCGGGCTGAAGACTTCGCGAGGCTCGATACGGAGCTACTTGGCCTTTCCATCGACAGTCATTACGCTCACATCGCATGGGTTCGCTCGATCAAAGAGACCTTCGACGTCACCATTCCGTTCCCGATCATTGCCGATCTGGATATGAAGGTGGCACAGGCATTCGGCATGATCCAGCCCGGCGCATCCGACACCCAAGCGGTTCGGGCGACCTTCATAATCGATCCAGAAGGCATTCTGCGGGCAATGGTCTATTACCCCATGACCAACGGCCGCTCCGTCGATGAATTCTTCCGCCTGGTCCAGGCGCTTCAGACTTCGGACGCGCACAAGGTGGCGACGCCCGAGAACTGGAGGCCGGGCGAGGATGTTATCGTGCCGACACCCCAGACGACAGATGCGGCAGATGCGCGAATGAACGAAGGCTACCAGACCAAGGACTGGTATTTTTCGACGCGCGCAATCTGACGACCCGCGTGCAAAACTGGTATTCGAGTCGCACGGCGGTAGCACCGCCGTGCAAACTGACTTTATTGGAATCGGAGCACGCTTCATGAATCACCTGGCAGACAACTGGATTGACCGGTTTCAGGGGCTCAGGGGGCTTCCCGCAGACATTCGAGCGGACCTGAAAAGCGGAAGCAGGATCGTCTCGGTTCCTGCCGGCACCCGGGTCTTCGAACCCGGCCAGTCCGCAGACAATCTCCTCTTGCTGCTGGAAGGTACGGTGCGTGTCCAGCACCACTCGGCAACCGGACGTGACGTGCTGCTTTACCGGGTTCATGCCGGCGAAAGCTGCGTGCTGACCACCGCCTGCATGCTGGCATTCGAGAACTATTCCGCCGAGGGCATTGCAGAAACAGCGGTGACTGCGGCAGCAATCCCGCGAAAGGTCTTCGACGAGCTCGTAGCACATTCGTCCATATTCAGGGAGTTTGTTTTCACAGCATATTCCCGCCGGATCACCGACCTTTTCACCCTGATCGACGACATCGTGTTTCAACGTATGGATGTTCGTCTCGCGTCCCGCCTCCTGGAGCTTGCCAATGCCGAAGGCTACGTCCATGCGACCCATGCGGTCCTCGCTTCTGAGCTGGGAACGGCACGCGAGGTGATCTCGCGAACGCTCTCGGAGTTTCATCGCCGCGGCTGGATCGAACAGTTGCGAGGCGAAATACGCCTGCTGGGACGGGAGGGACTGGAACAACTTGTCCGCTCTGTGTGAACCGGGCACAGAAGAAGGGCTTGGTCGGTGACCAAGTCACACAATACCGGCTGCTGGGCATGCGATTGTTTGCTTCCTCGCATTCCATCAAGGAGCAGAACATGAAAAGAAATATGGGAACCATTGATCGCGGCATTCGCGTGTTTGTCGCAATCATTCTCTTGGGCATTAGCTTTGGATCTGCGTTCGCCTCAAGCGGCGTCTTGCATTGGGTGTTGATCGCCGTTGCTCTTGTTTTCCTTCTCACAGCCGCAGTTGGAAATTGCCCTCTCTACAGCCTCATCGGCATCAGGACCTGCAGAGCAAGCTGAGTCATCAGGACAGCCGTTTACCTCATCAGGCCCAGTCCAACGAGTTTTATGGGGGTGTCGCAAGTTTCGTCAGCAAGCGGACCTCTCACGTTTTGGGAGCGGCTTTCGGGCTTCGTTCCGGCATCGCAAACTATTGAATTCACTCATGCCGACGGGGTCACTCGGTGAAGCCGTCGGCATTCTTCGCCCTGAAATTTTCCCGGGTGTATGCAACACCGCCATTGGTCAACGACAACACATTGGACCGACAGTTGATGTGGTTACCCCAACCGGATCTGGGTAGCGGGCATCCCCTACGTCAGGATACTGGAAGGCTTTGCCAAATTTTTTTTTTTGGGGGGGTGACCGATCTCTACTCCCGCCGTGTCGCAGGCCTCCTCTCGGCGATGCGTTACATCGCCTGCCAGGCAATGGATGAGCCGGCGCGGGACCGGCCACGACAACGCTGTTGCCGAGAGCTTCTTCAAGCTGTTGAAGCGCGAGCGGATACGGCGTCGAGCCGACAAAACCCGCGAAGACGTCGGCCGGATGTGTTCGATACCATCGAGATATTCTACGACTCGAAGCGAAAGCACGTCAGGAACGGGAGGCTGTCACCCGTCGAGTTCGAACGGTAGTAGAAAATGATAGCCGAGGGCGTCTGGAAACCCGCGGCTATCCACTATTCAGTCGCTCCTCGTGAACCCCTAAATTCATGAGTTTACGGCCTAAATTCAATCCATCAAATGCCGGAACTATACAAACTAGGGTTGACTTGCTCCCTCTGGAGCCTGAGAAGCTGCGCCGCGATGGAGGCGATAGCCGTCCATGTCAGATCCTTCCCGCCACCGTCTATTAATACCCAAAAACTGCAAGGAAATGCCTTATGGCAATCAAGAATCGCTTTGCCGATTTGCTTTCGGAAATCAGTGCATGGCGCCGTGACATCCACGCGAATCCCGAACTGGGTTTCACGGAAACGCGCACGGCCGGCAAAGTTGCTGAACTTCTAAGATCCTTTGGCTGTGAAGAAGTCGTTGAAAACGTCGGTAAGACCGGCGTTGTCGCTGTCATCAAAGGACGCGGCGGCGAAGGCAAGTCCATTGCGCTGCGCGCCGATATGGACGCCCTGCCGATTACCGAACTGACCGGCGTTGAGTATGCCTCCGTAAATCAGGGTAAAATGCATGCCTGTGGTCACGATGGTCATACGGCTATGCTGCTCGGTGCCGCCAAATACCTGTCAGAAACCCGCAATTTCGCCGGTCAGGCCGTGCTGATTTTCCAGCCCGGTGAAGAGGGGTGTTTTGGTGCGCGCTGTATGCTGGAAGACGGACTTTTGGAGCGTTGGAACATTGATGAAGTCTACGGCATGCACAATTGGCCCGGCATGCCGGTTGGCAGTTTTGCCGGTCGCGCAGGCCCGAACATGGCAGCCGTCGGCAACCCGACCATCAAGATCACGGGCAAGGGCGGTCATGCTGCAGAGCCGCACGATTGTATTGACCCAATGCCAGTGGCCGCTCAGATCATCATGGCCTGCCAGACCATTGTCTCGCGCAATGCCGATCCGCTCGAATCGCTTGTCATTTCGCTGACAAACCTGACATCGGATTCAACCGCCAGAAACGTAATCCCGGAGACGGTTGAAATTACCGGTACGGTGCGCGCACTCAGTGACGACATGATGAAGTTTGCCGAAAAACGGATTGGCGAAATCTGTGCCGGTCTTGCACTGAGTGCCAACGTCAAGATCGAGTTCTCGTTCGCTGCAGGCTATCCGGTCACGGTGAATGATCCTGCTTCAATGGAGGCAGCCGTGGCCGTTGCCCGTGAAATCGCCGGCGCCGAGAATGTCGATGATGATATGGCGCCGTCCATGGGTGCAGAAGATTTCGCGTACTTCCTGCAGAAGCGACCGGGCGCCTTCATCAATCTTGGCAATGGTGACAGTGCCGGACTGCACTCGCCCTATTACAACTTCAACGACGAAGCCATTCCATTCGGATCCAGCTGGCTGGTCGGAATGGTGGAAGCACGCAGCCCGCTCAGTTGATCGGTGCCGTTGAACCGTCCTGGAAAAGAGCCGACTTGGCTCTTTTCCTGTTTTTACTCACCTCAACAACTATGAATATCTGGGTCGCTCTGTTTTTTACCGTGTGGCGACAAGCGTGTGGTTTTCGCCGTCGACGTTCAGATAGCGGCGCACGGGGAGGGGCAGCTTCGGCGATTTTTCATTGAACAGGCCACATCCTTCCAACAGCTGCCGCTTGTCCGGGTTCGGACCCACCGCGCGCCATATGGTCCGCGTGGAATAGGGCAGGTTTTCCTCACGCCAGGAAACGCCGGTCGTCACCCCGCGCAGATAGGTGCGCTGGTGTTCTGCAAACGGCATCAGTGTCGTCTGACACAGGAAAGAATGTTCGCTCATGCCGCGCTCGACGATAAAAAGCCGGTTGCGCCAGTAGGCGGCCAGTCCGGAATATTTCGAAAGCTGCCGAATCTCCAGGTCGCGATCATAGATCCGCTCGATCGTTTTCACCGTGATCTGACCGTTGTGTTCCTCGAGTCTGGCAAAGCTTCGGACGATTGTTCCGGGCCATGACAGGCTTTTGTGGTAAATTTCGTAATAGCCTGCGTACTGGCGCAGCTCCGGCAGGTTTCCGGGAAACCCCTCCCGCAACAGGAAATTCGGCCCGATGGTTACATCTGGCTTGCCCAGTATGTCCTGAAAATGCTTCTCCGGCAGCAGGAAGTCCTGCGGTTTAAGTTTGAAGTACCGCGCAATTTTCCCCGTATTAAAAGGCGAAGGACGAGTTTGCGCGGCAAGATAGCGGTTGAACTGTTGCCTGTTGATCCCGATCTCGCGACAGATTGCTGTAATCGACGGACGGGTATCGCAGGCAAGCCTCAAATTGGCCGCGAAACGACTTTTGTTACTGTTTTTCAATCTGTTCGGAGCCGATCATAATAGCGTCAAGTAGCGTCACTGTGCATCAATAAGCGAAGTTGTCCGGCTTGCGCAAGCCGCTTATGCAGCTGCACATGAATTCTGACAGACCCGTCAACCGCGCCTTCAGGCATCCCGATACGACCTTTTGCGACTATTCAGCATCCGTAATCGTGAAGCGGCACGGGCGATATGTGAAACGCTAGAAAAGACCGGCAAAGCCAAATGAAAAAAACGAAATCAACCATTCAGAAATCCGGCCTTGATCGCCGCGCCTTTCTTGCCTCTACCGCTGCTGTCGGGTTTGCGGCAACCGCTTCCGGGCTTTTGGTGCCGAGCGAAAGCCAAGCTGCCGAAGAACCGCAGCGCGGTGGCCACCTCGTCCTCGGTCTTGACCGCGGGCAGACGACCGATGTTCTTGATCCCGGCACCTACACCGGCAGCGCCATGTTCCTGGTCGGCTTCACCTGGGGCGACAGGCTGGTCACCACCGATCCGGTGTCCGGCGAGGCGCTCCCCAGCCTTGCCGAAAGCTGGACATCTTCCGAAGATGCAAAGGTCTGGACCTTCAAATTGCGCAAGGATGTGCGCTTTCATGACGGCACGCCGTTCACCGTCAACGATGCCGCCCAGACGCTCCGCCGGCATTCCGACAAGGACTCCACCTCCGCAGCACTCGGCCTTCTCAAAGGGATCGAAACCATCGAAGAAAAAGGCGGCGATCTTGTCATTACGCTGAAGAACGGCAACGCCGACCTGCCGCTGACGCTGACCGACTACCATCTGCAGATCCAGAAGAACGGCGGCATGGACGATCCGAACAACGCGATCGGCACGGGGCCTTACAAGCTCGAAAGCTTCGAGCCGGGCATTCGCATCACCTTTTCCAAGAATGAAGATGACTGGAACGAGGATCGCGGTTTCGTCGACAGCGTAGAGGTGCTCGTCATCAACGACAATACAGCCCGCATCGCGGCGCTCTCGTCCGGCAAGGTGCATTTCATCAACACGCTCAGCCCGAAGACGATGCCATTGCTGTCGCGGGCGCCGAACATCGAGACCATCAGCACCAAGGGCAAGGGCTTCTATTCCTTCCTGATGCAAGGCGACACTGCACCTTTCGACAATAACGATCTCAGGATGGCGCTGAAACTCGCCATCGACCGCGAGGCGCTGCTGAAAACCGTTCTCGGCGGTTATGGCACGTTGGGCAACGACTATCCCGTCAATGATGCCTATGCGCTGGCGCCGACCGACATACCGCAGCGCGCCTACGACCCGGAAGAAGCGGCCCATTATTACAAGAAATCCGGCCATGAGGGCCCGATCCTGCTACGCACCTCCGATGGTGCCTTTACCGGCGCGATCGACGCCTCCGTGCTGTTCCAGGCAAATGCGAAGAAAGCGGGGATCGACATCCAGCTTCAGCGTGAGCCTTCCGACGGATACTGGTCGAATATCTGGAACAAGAAGCCATTCGTAGCTGCTTACTGGGGCGGCCGCGCAACGCAGGATCTCCGCTACACCACCAGCCAGCTTTCGACGGCGCCCTGGAACGACACCCATTTCAACGACCCCGAATTCGACAAGATGCTGCTTGTGGCCCGCGCCGAAACCGATCAGGAAAAGCGCCGCGCGCTCTACCGCGAGATGGCAATCAAGGTGCGCGACAACAGCGGCCTGATCCTGCCCGTGTTCAACAACTTCCTCAACGCCCGTTCGGTGAAGATGAAGGGCTGGATCGACGATGTCGGCAACGACCTCTCCAACGGACAGCTCGCCAGCCGCGCCTGGCTCGTCTCCTGATCCCACTAACGAGGAAGCCGCGGGCAAGACCCGCGGCTTTCGTGGACACCATGACAGAAAACCAACCCGTTACCTCCGCCGCCGGCAAAGCGCCGGTTCCCGGCCCGCTCGCGGTTTTGCGCGCGCGCTTTCCCATGGGAAGCCGCATTGGCGAGCGGTTTCTACTCGGCATCGGCCTGCTGTTTGCCAGTTCGGTCCTGATTTTTGCCGGGATCGAGATCCTGCCCGGCGATTTCGCCGAGACCTATCTCGGCCAATCCGCAACACCACAGGCAATCGCCAATCTAAGCGCAGAATTCGGCCTCGACCAGCCTCTCGTGACCCGCTATTTCGACTGGCTTTTCAATGTATTGCATGGCGATTTCGGCAATTCCTGGGCCAGCGGCCAATCGGTCAGCACACAGATTGCAGACCGTCTGGGCAATTCGCTGATTCTGGCTGGCGCCGCGGCGATCATTGCCGTTCCGCTCGCCGTAGGCCTCGGCCTTCTCGCCGTGCTTTATCGCGACCGTCTGGTCGACCGGCTGATCAACCTCATCTCGCTTGCCGCAGTCTCGCTGCCGGAATTCTTCGTCGCCTACCTGTTGATCATGGTTTTCGTGGTCCAGCACCCCGTCACGGCGTTTCCGGCCACGGTCTATGACAGCATGACCCTTCTGGAGAAGCTTCAGACCATCATTCTGCCGGTGGCAACCCTGGTTCTGGTGGTGATCGCACACATGATGCGCATGACAAGGGCCGCCATCATCAATGTCATGGCGTCGGCCTATATGGAGACAGCCGAACTCAAGGGCATCGGCGCTTTGCGGGCGATCGTGAAACATGCCGCGCCCAACGCGCTGGCGCCGATCATCAATGTCGTCGCGCTCAACCTTGCCTATCTGATCGTCGGCGTCGTCGTGGTTGAAGTGGTCTTCGTCTATCCCGGCATGGGTCAGTACATGGTGGATGCTGTGACCGTGCGCGATCTGCCGGTGGTGCAGGGCTGCGGCTTGGTGTTCGCGGCGATCTACATTCTTCTGAACATGACCGCCGATATTCTATCCATTCTTGCCAATCCGCGTCTGAGGCATCCACGATGAATATCCGTTCTGTTTCCCTGACGGCATGGATCGGCATGACCGGTATCGCCATAGCCGTCATCGCCGCCGCCTTCGCTCCCTGGCTTGCACCCTACGGCGAGAACCAGGTTGTCGGGGCCCCCTGGGAGGCGGCCAGCCAGGCCTTTCCGCTCGGTCTCGACAATCTCGGCCGGGATCTGCTGTCGCGCATGATCTACGGCGCCAGGATGACGCTGTTCGTGTCGTTCTGCGCCACCGTTCTCTCCTTTTCGTTGGGCGTTGTGCTCAGTTTCGTTGCGGCAGTCACGCGCGGATTTGTCGATATGGGCCTGTCACGCCTCAATGACCTGATGATGTCGATCCCGACGCTGATTTTCGCGCTGATCGTGCTGGCGGCGCTGCCGCAGAATCTGGCGGTGCTGATCGGCGTCATGGCGGTGCTCGATTCCACCCGCGTCTTCCGCCTCGGCCGGGCGCTGGCGGGCGATATCGCGGTTATGGACTTTGTCGAGGCGGCAAGATTGCGCGGCGAGAAGACGCTGTGGATCGTGTTCCGCGAGATCCTGCCGAACGCGATGACGCCGCTTCTGGCCGAATTCGGCCTGCGCCTCGCCTTCGCCGTTTTGTTCATCTCGACCCTGTCGTTCCTCGGGCTCGGCATCCAGCCGCCGACCGCCGACTGGGGCGGCATGGTGAAGGACAACAAGGACGGTATCATCTTCGGCATTTCCGCTGCCCTTGTGCCGGGTGCAGCGATTGCCGTGCTGACCATCTCGATCAATCTCGTCGTCGATTGGCTGCTGAATCGCACGTCCAGCCTAAAAGGAGGCCGCGGTGGCTGAGCTTCGAAAACCAGACGAAATACCCCTTCTCGAGATCCGCAACCTTGAGATCGGCGCCATGGCCTATCCGCCGGGCGAACGTCCCCATCCCATCGAGATCGTCAAGGGTGTGAGCTTTACGCTGGAAAGCGGCAAGGTTCTCGGGCTGATCGGTGAATCAGGCGCCGGCAAATCCACGATCGGGCTTTCACCGCTGGCCTACGGGCGCGGCGGCGTCACGATTACCGGCGGCGAGGTTCTGCTGGATGGCGTCGACATCCTGAAACTCGGCAAGGCCGGTACACGCGCGATCCGCGGCGCGCGGGTCTGCTACGTCTCGCAATCGGCAGCTGCCTCGTTCAACCCCGCCCACAAGCTCGGCAATCAGGTGATCGAAGCGACGGTGCGCCATGGGTTGATGAGCCGCTCGGAAGCCCGTGCTCGCGCAGTCGAACTGTTCGGAATTCTCGGATTGCCGGAGCCGGAAACCTTCGGCGATCGATACCCACACCAGGTCTCAGGCGGACAGTTGCAGCGCGCCATGACGGCGATGGCCCTGTGCAGCCGGCCGGAACTCATCATCTTCGATGAACCGACCACAGCGCTGGACGTCACCACCCAGATTGACGTTCTGGCGGCCATCAAGACCGCGATCGTGAAAACCGGAACCGCAGCGCTGTACATCACCCATGACCTGTCGGTCGTGGCGCAGGTGGCCGATGACATCATGGTGTTGCGCAACGGCGAAACCGTGGAATATGGCAGCGTCGAGAAAATCATCGAGAACCCCGATGCCGACTATACCCGCGAACTGGTGAATGTCCGCGCAATCCGGAACGAGGAAGCCGGCGACCAGTCCGGCCGCGTCTTGGAGATGAAAAACATCTCGGCCTCCTATGGCACAACGCCGGTTCTGTTCGATGTGTCGCTACACGTTCCAAAAGGGCAGACGCTCGCCATCGTCGGCGAATCCGGATCGGGGAAATCGACGCTGGCGCGAGTGGCCACGGGGCTTCTGCCACCGACATCGGGCAGCGTGCGCTTTGACGGACAGGAATTACCGCCGGCGCTGAAGAACCGCAGCCGCGAAGAATTGCGCAAGCTGCAGCTGATCTATCAGATGGCAGATACCGCGATGAACCCGCGTCAGACTGTTGGCGCGATCATCGGCAGGGTCGTGACGTTTTATGACGGCCTGCGTGGATCCGCACGCCGCAACCGGGTCAACGAATTGCTCGAACAGATCGAAATGGGCAGCGGCTTTTACGACCGTTATCCTGCCGAGCTGTCGGGTGGCCAGAAACAGCGTGTGGCCATTGCCCGCGCGCTTGCCGCAGAGCCGGAGCTGATCATCTGCGACGAGCCGACATCGGCGCTTGACCCGCTGGTTGCCGACGGCATTTTGAAACTGCTGCTGCAGCTTCAGAAGGAGAAGCAGCTTTCCTATGTTTTCATCACCCACGATATCGCCATTGTCCGCGCCATAGCCGACAGTGTCGCGGTGATGCACCGGGGCAGACTTGTCCGCTTCGGCCCCAAGTCACAGGCGCTGACCCCGCCTTTCGACGATTATACCGATCTGTTGCTGAAATCCGTGCCGGAGATGAAAATCGGCTGGCTGGAAGACGTGCTCGCCAGCCGCAGGATTTCCAGCGCCGGCAACTGACACATCAAGGCCGGGCCGCAGACTGGCGGCCCGCGCCCGTTTCCCGATAATATCCGAATACGAGAAGGTGAAAACCATGGCGCAACAAGGTTTTTCGACGTCTGAGGACCAGTGGATCACGCTCAAGGACGGCACCCGCCTGGCAACGCGAATCTGGATTCCGGACAGCGCCAAGGACAAGCCGGTTCCCACCGTGCTGGAGTATCTGCCTTACCGAAAACGCGGTGGAACCGACCCGCGCGACGAATCCACCTATCCTGTTTTCGCCGCGGCCGGCATAGCCGGTGTCCGGGTTGATATCCGGGGTTCTGGCGAATCCGAAGGCGTCATTGACGGCGAGTACACCCCGCGTGAGCTGTCCGACGCCTGCGAAATTCTCGAATGGATTGCCGCACAGCCTTGGTCGAACGGCAATGTCGGGATGATGGGGATTTCCTGGGGTGGCTTCAACTGCCTGCAGGTCGCCGCGCTGAAGCCGCCGCAGCTCAAAGCCGTGATCTCGATCGCCTCCACCGTTGACCGTTACAATGACGATATCCATTACAAGAACGGCACGCATCTTTCCGCGCAACTTTCCTGGGCAGGCACGATGCTCGCCTATCAGTCGCGCTCGCCCGATATCGATCTGGTTGGTGACCGTTGGAAGGAGATGTGGCTGGAACGGCTGGAAGGCCAGCCCTTCTTCATGGAGGAATGGCTTTCGCATCAGCGCCGCGACGATTTCTGGGAGCACGGCTCGATCTGCGAGGATTTCGACGGTTTTCCCGTTCCCGCGCTGGTGATCGCCGGCTGGGCGGATGGCTATCGCAACACGCCGCTGAAAGCGATCGAAGGCCTTCAGGACAAGGGCAAGGCGATTGTCGGCCCATGGGTGCACAAATATCCGCATTTCGCCTGGCCGAAGCCGCGCATGGACTTCCACACTGAAGCCATAGCCTGGTGGAAACGCTGGCTCGATGATGCCGACACCGGCGCTGAACGGCTGCCGCAGATGCGCGCCTATATTCTCGATGCACCGCGCCCGGCGCTTCGTCGCGAAAACGATCCCGGCTACTGGGTCGCCAAGCAGGATTGGGAAGTGCCGCAGACGGAGACGCTGACTGTAGCTGCCGACGGAACGCTCAATACGGCGGGTTACGACGCGGGCGTCGGGGATGTCTATCTGCGTTCGCCGCTCGATACCGGCGTTACCGGCGGGGAATGGTTTACCCTGAAGCCGGATGCGGAGATGGCCGGAGACCAGCGTCCCGATGATGGCGGATCGCTCATATTTGCAACCGCGCCGCTCGCCGAAGAGGCTGTCTATCTCGGTGCCCCCGAGTTTTCGGTCGATGTTGCCTGTGAGGCTGACTTTGAAAACCTTGTTGTCCGCATCATCGATGTCCATCCCGACGGAACGCAAACCCGCGCCTGCTACGGCGTTCTCAACCTTGCCCATCGCAACGGCAATGCCGAACCCGAAGCCATGGAACATGGCCACAAGACCCGCATCACCATGCAGCTTGACGCCATGGGTTACCGTTTCGCGCCCGGTCACCGCATCAAGCTCGCCCTCTCGACAAGCTACTGGCCGATCATCCTGCCATCGCCCGAGGCGCCCGGACTGACGATCGATACGGCCAGCATCCGCCTTGGCTTGCCGCTTCTCGGCGAGCACGAGCGTATCGCCGTTGCCGAGCCGGAAAATCCCGATCCCTTGCCGAAGTACGAAATGCTGGCGCCAGCGCAAACCCGGCGGGCGGTCGCGAAAGATCTGGTCACCGGACTGACCCACTACCGTATCTACGAGGACGCCGGACTGGAAGAGCATCCGGAGAACGGTCTGCGTACCCAGGAAATCCGCAACGAGGACTGGTCGATCGACCCGAATGACCCGCTGTCGATGAGAGGCGATATCGACTGGAAAATCCTAATCGAGCGCGACGGCTGGTCTGTCATGACGAAAACCACGACAGCGATGCACTGCACCGAGACAGACTGGATCATCTCCGCCAGCGTGACGGCATTCGAGGGCGAACGGGAAATATTCAAAAAGTCCTTCGAAAAGCGCATTGCGCGCGACTTCATGTAGCCGGCCCCGCCAACGGGTATGGGCGCGGAACAAGCGCCGCTCAAAGTCGTAAGCTCTCACGCGCGTTTCCTGGCTCGCGAGGCCCCCTGCGACCTATCAATCTCACGTTAGGAATGGCGGCCGATCCCTCGGAACGCTGCCATTCCTCGTGCCCAGGTGTGATGGCGTTTCGTCCGCAGTCAACGATGCCGAGAAGGAGCGGACGTGATGAAGGCGAACGATTAGGCGGGCAATCTTCGAACGCACCACAAGGTTAAGCCCTTAGCGCGGGCAGCCCGACGCCCGTGCTCTCAAAACCACCGTCCGAGGAAATAACCTGGCCGGTGACATAACTGGCCTTGGCACTGCACAGGAAAACGATAACCTCGCCGATTTCGCCTTCCGAACCGTAGCGGTTGAGCGGAATGGCATCGTGGTAGGCGGCGATGATTTCCGGGGTATGGACGGCCATGGCCAGCTTGGTGCGGACGGGGCCCGGGCACACGCAGTTGGCACGGATGCCGTATTCGCCAAGTTCTGCCGCCTGCTGCTTGGTCAGATGGATGACAGCGGCCTTTGAGGTGCCATAGGCCACGCGCAGGGTCGAGGCGCGCAGGCCGGAGATGCTCGCGATATTGACGATAGCACCCCTGGAGGCCTTGAGGGCGGGTGTGGCTGCCTGAGACATCAGGAAGACGCTGTCGAGATTGGTCTCCATGACAGTCCGCCACCGGGCGAAACTGGTGTCCTCTATCGGGCCGAAATCGGCGACACCGGCGTTGTTGACCAGGGCATCAATGCGGCCGAAGGTTGCCATCACGTCCGTGATGAGCTGGTCCACGGCTTCCGGTTGGGAAACGTCGCAGACGAAGGCCTTGGCGCCGTCCAGTCCCATCGAGGCCTCCTCCAGGGCGGGCACATCCCGATCGATCATCGCGACCTGCCAGCCCTCTTGAAGGAATAGCTTCGTCGTCGCCAAGCCGATACCCCGGGCCGCGCCGGTCACAAGAGCAAGTTTCTGTGTCATGTTGGTTGTCTCCGGGAGAAAATCAGATTGCGGCGTTGCCCATCAGGATTGCCATGCCACCGTCGACGCGCAGATCGACGCCGGTGATAAATCCCGCCGCGTCGGACGCAAGAAACAGAGCGGCTTCAGCCACATCCCATCCAGTGCCTTGCCGTTTCATCGGAACCTGGCCGGCACGCGTCTTCGCGATCATTTCCGCATTGGCAGCCGTCGCGATGTGAGCCTGGACATGCGGCGTATCGATCATGCCGGGTACGACCGTGTTGGAGCGCACGCCGCGGGCGGCATATTCCGTGGCGACGCTTCGGGACAGGCGGCTAAGAGCTGCCTTGGAGGTTTCGTAGCCGACATAAGGGTAAGGACCGTTCAGATGGGCGGCCAGCGTCGTGATATAGACGATGGCGCCACCCCCGTTCTTTTCAAGCTCCGGCAGGGCGGCCTGGGTAATATGGAACGCGGCGTCCAGATTGATTGAAAAGACGCGGCGCCAGTCCTCGTAAGGCGTGTCGCCGATGCCGCCCCGGGTGCTGATGCCGATGTTGTAGTGAAGGATGTCCAGACCGCCGAAGGCGCTGACGGCTTCTGCCACGGCGGCGGCCGCGGCCTCAGGGTCGGTCATGTCGCCGACAAAGGACGCTGCCCTTCCGCCTTCTCCCTGGATCAGGTCGACCGTTTCAATCGCAGCCTTGCCGTTTTGATCCACCACAAGCACCTGGCCACCTTCGCGGGCGTAGAGAACGGCGGCTGCCTTGCCGTTGCCCCAGCCAGGGCCGACGGATCCACCACCTATCACTGCAATACGTTTGCCCTCAACCCGGCCTGGTTTACCGATCTTTGTCATTGCATCACCTGATTGGGCAGCCAGAGCGCGATCTCCGGAAACGCGATGACGAGCCCGAGTAGAACGAGTTGCACCAGCACGAAGGGCACGATGCCGCGGTAGATCTCGCGCATGGTCAGCATGTCACCGGCGGCGCCTTTCAGATAAAACAGCGCAAATCCGAAGGGGGGTGTCAGGAAACTGGTCTGCAAGTTGAGTGACACCAGAATGGCGAACCAATAGATCATCTGAGAACTGTCGATATGGTTGCCAAGATGCATCAAAGGCACAACCGGCGCGAAGATCGGCAGCATGATCAGGGTGATCTCGATCCAGTCGAAAAAGAAGCCCATCACGAAGATCATCGCCATCATGGAGATCAGCAGACCCCAGTCGCCGAAGGGCAGAGCGCGGGCCGTCTCGACGATGAAATGCTCGCCGCCGACTTTGCGGAAAATGTAGGAAAAGGCCGTGGCGCCGACGAAGATGAAGAACAGCATTCCCAGCGAGGTCACCGCGCCGTCCATGGACTCTCTCAGCGTCGTCCGGTTCAGGCGGCCGCGTAGCAGTCCGAGCAACAAGGCGGCCGCGACGCCAACCCCCGAGGCCTCGGTCGGAGTGGCGACGCCTCCCAGGATGGAACCCAGGACGGCGATGATCATCAGCAGCGGCGCTAGAACGGACTTGATCGTTTCCAGCCAAAGGCCGCGCCTTTCATCGTCACTCAAGGGCGCTGCCTTGGGGGCGACAGAGGGCTGCAAAAACGAGCGGACAACGATGTAGATCACATAGCAGCCGGCAAGGAGAAGGCCTGGCAAAAGAGCGGCGACGAACAAGCGGCCGAGCGAGATCGACAGCAGGTCGCCCATGAACACCAACATCACGGAGGGCGGAATGAGAATGCCCAGCGTGCCCGCCGAGGCAACCGTGCCGGCGGACAGGCCCTTGTCATAGCCGCGCTCCAGCATGGTGGGGATGGCCAGCATGGTCAGCATGACAACCGAGGCTCCGATGATGCCCGTCGCGGCTGCCAGAATGGTGCCCATGAGAATGACCGCGAGCGCGAGGCCGCCGGGAATGATGCGCATCAGGCGCTGCAGGGTCAGCAGCAAATCCTCGGCGATGCGCGTCTTTTCCATAACGAGCCCCATGAAAATGAACATGGGGGCCGCAACAAGGACAGCGTTGTCGATTGTTCCTGAGAAAATGCGGTTGGGCAGCAAGGTGGCCTGGACCAGCCGCATGTCTCCAGTCCAGATCGCAAGCAGTCCGAAGACCAAACTGATGCCCATCAGCATGATCGCGACCGGAGCGCCGGAAAAAAGCAGCACGACGAGCGACAGGAACATCGCACCCGGCAGAAAGGCGGAGACGATCTCGGCCATGATCAATCCTCCCAGGGAGTGCGCAGAATGTCGGGCCGGCGCAGCGCGACGATGGCTTTGAACAGGACAGCCAGTCCGCCCGAAATGGTGAGCATGGCGCCAAGCGGGATCACGGATTTGACAATCCAGCGGTTCGGCAGGCCGATGCCGCCGGGACTGCCTTCACCACGTTCGAACGAGCGCAGCACAAAGTCGGTCCCAAACCAGGTCAGGAGCACCATGAACGGAATGAGAAAAGCCACGATCGCGACGATCTCGATCCAAAGCCGGGTGTTGTGGCGCATATTGCTGGAAAAAATGTCGATCCGGACATGGGCATCCGCCAGGTATGTCCAGCCGAAACAGAGCAGGGCAATCGTGCCGTGAATGTGCCACTCCAGTTCCTGGAGCTTGAAGGATCCGGTCGAAAAAAAGCGCCGACCGACGACGTCGTAGAGAATGACCGCCGCCAGAACCAGCAGAAGCCAGCCGCACAGGCGCGCCGCGAGACGGCAAGGCAAGGCCAAAAAGTCGGATAGTCGCAACAGGGTGTTCATCAGGTCTGCCCGAAATCTGTCGGAAGATCAGCCGGGAGGCCGGGCGCATCTTATCGCCCGACCTCCCTGGTTGCTCATTTCTTCACGTATGCCAAGTCGGACCACGTCTGGAATTTCTTGCGGAAATCCGACAGGCTTTCCCAAGCGCGTTTGAAATCCGGATCGGCTGCGGACTGCTCGACGACAACCTCGTCCCACGACTGACGGAATGCGGCCATCATCTCATCGTTCCACTGGTGAACCTGGACACCGGCGGCTTCCAGATCGGCCAACGGCTGAAGCTGTTTGGCTTCGCCTTCCGCCGCGGTCAGGGCGACATTGGCCTGGCAGGCGGTCTGGATGACGGTGCGCTGCTGATCCGACAAGCCGTCCCAGACATCCTGGTTGATGATGAACGTTATCAGCGAGGTCTGCTGGTGCCAGCCAGGGAAGTAATAATGCGATGCGTATTCGTTCATGCCGACGGCTTTGTCGATTAGCGGGAACGAAACTTCGGCAGCATCGATGGTGCCAAGACGAAGACCGGTCAGGGTGTCGGCGACGGGCATGGACTGCGCTTCGACGCCGAGTTTCGCCATCACAGCCGCGCCGAGGCCGAAGATGCGCATTTTGATGCCCTTCAGATCCTCCGGCTTGTTGATTTCCTTAGCGAACCAGCCGGAGGCTTCCGGAACCAGGATGGCGCAAAGCTCGGTGTGAATGTTGTACTTGGCCGTGATGTCAGCCCAAAGGTCCTTGCCGCCACCATAGTACCACCAGGCGGTGTAGGGGCGGATGTCCGGCCCGAAGGGAACCGCGGTAAAGATCGCCGCGGACGGGATAATACCTTGTGCGAAGCCCGGGCTGTACCAGCCTGCATCCACGGCACCGGTGGAGATGGCATCCCACATCTCGTTGCCGCCAACGATTGCACCGGGCTCGTTGAACTCGATCTTCAACTCGCCGCCGGTCAAGGCCTCAACCTGTTTCGTCAGGCCGACACCACTGTCTCCCAGAAGCGGCAGCGACGACGGATATACACTTTGCATGACCAGGGTCTCTGCCTGGGCTGCACATGTAAGCGAAAGAGCCGCGGCGGCGGCAATGGCAAAAGTCTTCATCAGTTTTTCCTCCCAATCGCGCTCTCACCACCAAAGGATGATTCCATGACTTGAAGACTTATGTCCATATCATGGATATTTGAGCTTGCCATAGAGTAGCGCCGAGATCATAAAAATGTAAGGGATAAATTGGAAAATATTGCAATCTTCAAAATTCAGCGACAGAATACGGAGATTGCCAAGGGAGATATATCCATAATATGGATACTGCAACGCAACAAAAATCAGACGGGTCGGCTGGGGCTCAAAGTGTCGACCGCGTGCTTGGCTTGCTGTCGGCTATAGCCAGGGCGGGCGGAAAGTCCGTGTCCATCAACTTCCTGGTGGAGGAGAGCGGACTCAGTCGTCCGACTGTGCGGCGCATGATGCTGGCGCTCATCCGCGCGGGATTTGTCGAGCAGGATGAAGACAGCCGAACCTATGCGCTTGGCACGGAGAGCTATGTCATCGGCCTGATGGCGAACCGACGGTTCAACCTTCTCGACCTTGCCATTGACAGTCTAGTTGCGCTGTCACGGGACAGCGAGGACACAAGCTTTCTTTCGATCCGGCGTGGGGCGCACTCGGTCTGCCTACATCGCGAGGAAGGGTCTTTTCCAATTCGGACTCATGCTCTCCAGGCTGGACAAAAGCACCCGCTCGGAGTTGGAGCCGGCGGCATGGCTATTCTGGCGGCGCTGTCTGACGAGGAAGCGGAAAACACCATTGCGGACAACGCGGACCTGCTTGCGCGCGATTATCCCGGCTACTCGCTGGACCTCATGAGACAGCATGTAAGGGACACGCGGAAGCGTGGCTGGTCGGTGAACCCCGGCTTGTATGTGCCGAACTCCTGGGCGGTGGGCATTGTTCTCTTATCGCCTGACGGAAAACCGATCGGGGCCCTCTCCATCGCGGCTCTGGACGCGCGCATGCAGGCGGATCGCCAGATCAGGATCGCGGATCTTTTGAAGCGAGAGAAACGCTCGATAGAAACCAAATTGAGTAGAAAACTGGATTTTGACATCCCTAGCACCGCCTGAGTGACGCGGTTTTGGGGTTCGGGAGGAAATAAGATGCAGCATGCTCAGATTGTGGGATGGGCCCACAGCAAGTTCGGCAAGTCCGACGCGCCGGGCCTGGAAGGTTTGATGGCAGAGGTCGTGCCGGCCGCCCTTGGCCATGCCGGTGTCGACGCATGCGACGTCGACGGTATTTTCGTTGGCGTCTTCAACAACGGCTTCTCACAACAGGCCTTCGAGGGCGCGCTGGTGGGGATGACCCTTGATGACTTGCGTCATGTGCCGGCGGCACGCCTGGAAAATGCCTGCGCCACGGGAACGGCAGCGCTTTATTCTGCCATGGATTTCATTGCGGCCGGGCGTGGAAAGATCGCACTCGTGGTCGGTGCAGAGAAGATGACAGCCGTTCCGACCACCCTGGCCGGCGATATCATGCTGAGCGGCTGTTACAGAGAAGAAGAGGATCAGGTGGAAGCCGGCTTCGCGGGAATCTTCGGCAAGATCGCCCAGACCTATTTTCAGGAAAACGGCGATCATTCCCTGGAATTGGCGATGATCGCCGCGAAAAACCATCGCAACGGCTTGCTGAATCCTTATGCGCATATGCAAAAAGCGTTGGACACCGCGTTCTGCAATACCGTGTCCGACAAGAACCCGTTGGTCGCCGGTCCCCTGCGGCGGACCGACTGCTCCCTGATCTCCGACGGGGCCGCGGCCCTGGTCGTCGCCGCGCCGGAAGTTGCAGAAACCATGGAACGGGCAATCGGCTTCCGTGCGCGCAATCAGGTGAATGACGTCCTGGCCCTGTCCCGCCGGGACGTGACTGAGTTCGCCGGGCCGCGAAGGGCATGGAAAGCCTCGCTTGATGAAGCCGGGCTGACCCTGGATGACCTCGATATGGTGGAAACACATGACTGCTTCACCATTGCCGAATTGCTGGAATACGAGGCCATGGGTCTCGCCGAGCGTGGAAAGGGCGGCCGTGTTATCCGCGATGGGATAACTGCGCGAGACGGAAAATTGCCGGTCAACCCATCCGGCGGCTTGAAATCGCGAGGCCATCCCCTGGGGGCGACCGGTGTTTCCCAACACGTCATGGCCGCGATGCAACTGGCCGGCGAGGCAGGCGATATGCAACTGCCCGACGTGGAACTAGCCGGGGTGTTCAACATGGGCGGCGCTGCCGTCGCCAATTATGTTTCCATTCTGGAGCGCGTGAAATGAATTCGGCGACCTGCGAACGGGACCCGGCTTTGCCGTGGTCAACGCGAACATCCAACATTGCTCACTTCCTGACACGGAATGCGGGCCGCCTCGGAGATCGCCCGGCGATCATATGGTCGGAGGAGACCTGGACGTGGCGGCAGCTCGACGCCCGCGTATCGGCCCTGGCCGCAGCCATGCGCGAGAAGTTCGGCATCAAACATGGCGCTCGGGTGCTCGTACAATCGCCGAACAACAACCAGATCATTGAGATCATGCTGGCGTGTTTCCGGCTTGGTGCGGTCTGGGTGCCGTCCAATTTCCGCCAGGGGCCCGATGAGGTCGCCTACCTCGGACAGAAGGCTGAAGTGAGCCTGATGTTCTGCGAAGCCGGATTTCGCGCGCATGCCGAGGCCTGCCGCGCTGCCGTGCCGGATCTGGTGGACGTGATCTCGATCGGCGATGCGGAATTCGGTCCCTCCTACGAAGCACTGATTGATGCCTATCAGGGAACAGACGTGGCCAATGCCGACGTGGATCGGGACGATCCGTGCTGGTTGTTTTTCACCTCCGGCTCCACCGGACGGCCGAAAGCCGTTGTCCTCACCCATGGGCAACTCACCTTCACCATCCTCAATCACCTGAACGATCTCATGCCAGCCTCTACACCGGACGATGTGAGTCTCGTCGTGGCACCACTTTCCCACGGCGCCGGTATGCATCAACTGACCCAGATCGCGGTTGGCGCCGTCAGCGTTCTGCTGCCTTCCGGCCGGTTCGACCCGGCGGTTGCCTGGGACCTGGTGGAACGTTGCAAGGTGACCAACATGTTCACCGTTCCCACCATCGTGAAGATGCTGGTTGAGCATCCGTCCGTCGACGCGCACGACCATTCCAGCCTGCGTTATGTCATCTACGCCGGCGCGCCCATGTACCGGGAGGACCAGAAATACGCCTTGCGGAAACTCGGCCGTGTTCTCGTCCAGTATTTCGGTCTGGGAGAGGTTACGGGTGCGATTACCGTTCTGCCGCGCCACGATCACTATGCCGAAGATGTTCCGGAAGCACGGATCGGCACGTGCGGCATAGAGCGGACCGGTCTTCAGATCAGTATCCAGGATGAAGACGGGAAGCATCTGCCACCGATGGCCACTGGGGAGATCTGCGTTACCGGCCCGGCCGTCTGCGCCGGCTATTACCAGGACGACGAGGCGAATACGAAAGCGTTCCGGGACGGCTGGTTCCGCACCGGCGACCTCGGCCACATGGATGCGGAACGGTATCTTTACATCACCGGCCGAGCCTCGGACATGTACATTTCCGGCGGCTCCAATGTCTATCCGCGTGAAGTCGAGGAACTGCTGCTGACCCATCCCGCTCTCAAGGAAGTGGCCGTTCTCGGGATACCGCATCCCAAGTGGGGCGAGATCGGGCTCGCGGTCTGCGTCGCGGAGGGAGGCGGAAGACTCGATGAGACCTCCTTGCTCGCCACGCTGGAGGGGCGGCTGGCGAAATACAAGCTGCCCAGCCATTTCGTGTTCCTGACGGAAATGCCGAAAACCGGCTATGGCAAGATCACCAAGAAACTCATTCGCGAAGAGCTGATCGCGCGTGGCCTGATGCCGGAACTGGAGGGCGCTTCATGAGCCGCTCGCATTTGATCAAGCACCCGGGCCCTCCCACCACTCCGCGCCGTCACGTGGTGTCAGGCAACGCGGTTTCCTTCGAGTTTGTCCTGCCCAAGGGCATGACGTTCATGACGGCAGTCGCCGCTGCCATGGACAAGGCCGGGTGCGACAGCGCAGTGATCCGGCTCGACGGTTTGAAGATCGGTCCCTACGACTATGTCATGCCGGACCGGTCGCCGGACGACGCACATGCCGCCTGGTACAGCCAGACACATTCGGGCAAGACAGCCACCCTAACCCAGGGCACCGCGATCGTTGGTCGGCGGGACGAGGCATGGTTCCTGCATTGTCATGCGATCTGGGAGGACCCGGAAAACGGGCGTTGTGTCGGCCATCTGCTGCCGGATCAGGTGATGATCGCCGCGTCCTATGAGGGCACGGGTTATGCCTTCCACGGCGGATGTTTCGATGTGACTCAGGACGCGGAAACGAATTTCTCCTTTTTCCGCCCCCGCAAGCTCAGGGAACCTGACCGCGTCAACGCGGCCATCGTTTCCCTGGCCCCGCATGAGGACCTTGCGACGTCCGTGACCGAGCTGATCGAGGAACTCGATTTGAGAGAGCCGGCGCTTCTGGGAATCGGCAGCTTGATC
Organism: Stappia sp. BW2; assembly: GCF_008107695.1. GTDB lineage: Bacteria > Pseudomonadota > Alphaproteobacteria > Rhizobiales > Stappiaceae > Roseibium. The sequence continues at coordinate 59,188 of NZ_VIRG01000103.1, forward strand.
GGGGCCGATTTCGTGGATACGCCTTCCATGGAATCCCCGATTTCCGAGGTGCTGCTTTTGAATGAAGCCAGAGGCAAGGGGGCTGCCGATCCCTATCTGCCGATGTTTTGTGTCGATCCGGATGGTAATTTTTTTTCGGGCGACATTGTTCCCGGTGGCGCGCCGGTGTGTGTCACCTTCGAGTTGCTCCTGGTTTCTACCTGACTTCCCAGCACCTTCAGGGCCTTTCAATCTGACCGTGAAAGGCCTTGGACACATGGCGCATGCCGCACCGAGTGGTGAAGGAGAATCCGTCATTAGACCATTCGGCACCCCTCCTGGCTCCGCCTTTTGAGGTGCCGTTTTTGCATCTCAAGGCGAACGCCGAAAGCTGAATTGCCCAGCGAAAGACAATTTCAATAGGTGGCAATTCGAGGCGCGGCTAATCATTCAAGCCGTGTCATGGTATCGGTGCGACCCAATGAGTTATCAAAGAACGCGGCTTCGACGCTGATCACCACAGCATCAAACGCCGGGTTAGAAGCTAAGCTGTGGTTGCGGAAAGGTTTGAGGTCTTGTGGCGGCTGGACGGATAACGATTAGGATGATCTCATCGCGTGTCTCCTTGGACGTCGAAAGGTGAAAAAGGCATGAAATTGCACTTTGGCGCGAGATAACTGCGACCGCTGTGAAACTTTGCAAAAGCCCCAAAATGGCAGTGATCTGGGTGGCAAGGATTGGCGCTTCCACGACCTCACAAGCCAGAAAACGGGCCATGACCCGTCCCACCGTCAAAATGGCTGTCATCCCATGGCCGTGCAGGAAGGCAGTTCCACGGTGTCGCATGGGCGTACCAGTTCCAAGGCCGGCTCTCGAATTTCACCGACGCCGATACAGTTTTCATTCGGTTACTCGAGCAACATCGACAATTGACTGCCTGACCGGCACTTGCGCGTCCGCATCGGGCTTCAAATGCCGACAAATTGGCCGTCCAGATGATGGGCGAAGCAGACGCAGGTTTGAGCGCAGCTGAATGTCAGCAATGGGCCGCAAACTACAGTGGCTGGTTTCACCCACCAAGTAACCGAACCGGACAATTGGTGGCCGGCTACATGGTGAGGTTCGCTTAGTTGCAAGCACCTTTTTTGGCCTTGTCTCCCCGTGGAGATAGGCCGGGGAAATCAGCGTAAACGAGCACATCTGTCTCAAACCACCTTATTTCCTGGATAGGCCCAAAGACTGTTCTCCACTGTGCTTTCGGGTATCCGATTTGCCTGCACCGTGTGATCGCATATGTTTTTCGAACCTTAGCCTCTCGCAGTCATCAACCCTTCTGGTAGCTTGGATGAGTGCATCAACATCATTTTCGGCATCTCCTATTGACTGACGAAGTGAATGGGCAAGGGATGCACGCTTTGCGATCAGGCTCTGTATTCTCCCACTTGGCGGCGACAGATCTTGAGGATAAATGGCGACAAATGAGTTGGATCAAATGAACGGACCGAAGAGTTTGGTGTCGCTTGCGAAGACGGTGCGGGAGAAGGTCTTTGCGATGCTGCCGGCGGACGTGAGTTTGATTGTTTCCAGCAATCCCCTGAATAAGGCCTATCTATCCGGGTATGTGAGCATTGCTCATGATCTGGCTCCCAATTACCGTTCCGCAGTTCTCGCCCGGCGCGAGGCTACTGAGTTGGTAACCAGCGCGGCAGATGCCGCGCCGGCCTTCGAGGCTTTGGGTCGGGGTGAACTGATTCACAGGTACGGAGAGTTCTATTTCGACCGTGCCGAAAGCATCCCCGGCAACTTGACCCAAACACCATCGGCAAGTTTCGATGAGGCCTTTACCAAAGCATTGGTCTCCCAGTCGACGCAGGGACGTGTCGGGGTCGACATTTCAGATGACAAAACCCTGTGGCGGCTTTGCGCGGAGGCCTTCGGAGAGAACCGACTGATAGATGTAACGCGACAGCTTGAAGCATGCCGGGCTGTAAAGCTGCCGGAAGAAGTTACCAGACTGCGGCGTGCGGCGGAGTGTGTGGAAGCTGGGTTCGCGAGAATTCTGGAGACGGCCCATGCCGGAATGACCGAGCACGATCTCGCCGCGATGATTGCCGAAAAAATGGTTGCCGGGGGCGGCGTCCCCCGCTTTGTCTCTGTCACCTCGGGGCCCCGGTCGGCACTCGCTGACGCCTATCCGACGAACCGCGTGATCGCTCAGGGGGAAACAATACGCATCGATGCTGGTTGTACCTTCGATGGCTACTGGTCGGATATGGGCCGCACGCTGGTGTTCGGAGAGCCGCAGCCGCGGCAGCTTGAACTTTACGAGGCCCTTCTCCGTGGTCTTGAAGCGATGCTTGATCACCTTCGCGAGGGGGTGAAAGCACAGCATTTGTTCAAGATCGGCGTTGATACGGTACGTGCCAACGGTATTCCGTCATACCAGCGACAGCACTGCGGACACGGTATCGGGCTGCGCTCCTACGACACTCCGACGATAAACGCGAGCGACGACACCACGCTAAAGGTGGGGATGTGCCTCTGTCTCGAAACGCCCTACTACAGGCTGGGCGACGAGGGCATGATGGTCGAAGACACGGTGCTGGTCACGGAGCACGGGTACGAGCCAATCACCACGCTGCCGCGCGGGCTGCTCTGCATCTAACGTCGTGCAAATTTTCGCGATGAATTTTTCACCTGCCCTGTGAGGTTCGGAAGCCCTCATGCCGCTTGGCTGCATGGCAGACATTGGCTGCCTGCGCCAGACATCCGCGCGTTTTCTTCCATCTGAAATCGCCGCAAATTATTGAAATTAAAAAGAAAAAATTTCAGTCTCCCTACCCGAAAAATTCGCGCAACTTGGTCATTGACAAAAGTTTCCTTCGGCGACAGTTTATTTGTAACTACAAATGAAAACAGAGGGACTCTGAACATGAACAGCAAGCTCTATACCGCGTTGGCTTTGACCTTGATGGTATCCACCAGCGCCACGTTCGCGACGGCGCGCGACCTCGTTCTGGCCAACGAAGGCGACTTCCCCCCCTACAACATGACCAAGGCGGACGGCACGCTTGAGGGGTTCGACATCGATATCGGCACTTCGATTTGCAAAATCATCGAAGCCAATTGTTCCTGGGTCACGAACGAGTGGAGCGGCATTATTCCGGCGCTGATGGCCAAGAAGTTCGATGTGATAATCGGGGGGATGGGCATCACCGAGGAGCGTCGCAAGACCGTCGTGTTTAGCGAGCCTTATGCCCGCACCTACTCCTTCTTCGGCGTCGTTGAAGGGAAAGAACTTGATGTGACGCCAGCAGGTCTCACCGGCAAGACCGTAGGCGTGCAACAAGGCACGACGAATGCAAAGTATCTTGAAGCCAATTATCCGGACATCAAACTGCAACTTTACCCCTCAATGGACACCCTGACCGCAGATCTGAAAATAGGTCGTCTGGACGCCGTTTTTGGTGACGTTGAGCCGTTTACCGGCGGTGAAGGCGAGGGTCCAACGCTGGTAGAGATCGGAGACGGCGTTGCCGTATCCGAAGGTATCGGAATGGCATTTCGGCCGGAAGACACTGCACTACGGGACGAATTCAATAACGCGCTCAGCCAGATGAAGGCGGATGGGACCTGGAAGGCTCTGGCCGAGAAATGGGGAATTCCGGTCTACGAGTGATCCGATCGCGAACGGCAGTTGTTCGCAAGCGCAGAGATCCTGATCACAGGCGGCAAGCTCGACTGTGATCACGTCTTCCCTCGTTCCGAAAATGGTGAACTTCTTGATCGACTATCTAACGTCCGGCTGGGGACTGCAATTCCTCAGCGCCATCGGCACAAGCCTGATGGTCGCGGCGCTCGGTTTCATCTCTTGCATAGTGATTGGTATTCTCTGCACGCTGTTCGCAAGAAGTGGGTTTCGCGGCAGTGTAGCGCTCGTGAACCTCTACACTTACGTCTTCCGCAGCTTGCCAGACATCCTGCTGTTGATCCTTATCTTTTATACGCTTGACGGGGCAATTCAGGCATTGCTGAACCTGGTCCCGGGCATGTCGGACATGCGGCTCAGTGCCTATGTTCCCGCTGTCATGTCCACTTCGATCGTCCTCGGCGCCTATGCCACCGAGCTGTTCCGGGCGGGATGGGCAGATATTCCCCTGGGCCAGCATGAAGCGGGCCGGTCTCTGGGCTTTTCACCTTTTCAGACGCTTGTGCTGATCATCTTGCCGCAGGTTTATCGCAAGATCATCCCCCATCTGGGGTCGCTCTGTCTCATCAGCATGAAGGAAACTGCGCTGCTGAGCATCATCGGCATTCCCGATATCGTGCGCACTGCCTCGCTTGGTGCGCGATCGACGGGCTCTCCCTTTGTCTTTTACGGCATCGCTATTGCGATCTTTGTCACCTTTGCCATTCTCTGCTCAAGGATCTTCGCGCATCTTGAACGCAGCGCTCGGCAGAACCGGGCAGGTGCATGATGAGTTTGCTTCTTGATTATGCCCGCGAGATCCTCCAGGGGCTTGGAACGACGCTAAGCCTTTTCGTCATCTCCCTGGCCATCGGCTTCGTGCTGGCGTCAGCAGTTGCCGCCTTTCAGATCCGTTTTCCCGGGATCATGGCGCGCTCTGTCTGGAGCCTGATGTTCTGCATTCGCGGGGTCCCGCTGCTTCTCATCCTTTACGTCGTGTACTACGGCTTTCCCCTGTTGTCCTTTATCAGGGAAAGCTTCCTGTGGTCGTTGTTTGCCAGTCCCTACTGGTGCGCGATCATCTGCCTTGCCTTCGTCGAGATGGCATTTACCTCCGAAATCATCCGAGGGGCGTACAACCAGACCCCCAAGGAACAGGTCGAGGCGGCCAAGTCCCTGGGTCTGTCCGGATTTCAAACATTCCGGGTTGCGATCCTGCCGGCGATGCTGCGCAACGGTTTCCCGCCCTACACGACCGAGGTCATCCTGCTGTGCAAATCCACCGCGCTGGCCTTCACGATTACTGTCATGGACATCATGGGCTATGCCAATGAGATCCGGGCACGCACGCTCGACATCTATCACCCCCTTCTCATCGCCGGTGGCATCTACATTTGTATCGTCGTTTTCACACGGCTGATCCTCTCCACGCTTTTCAATCTGGTCGCCGTTGGCGGCACAGAGGCGGAGGATCGGGCATGACCGCGACCGCTTGCTTCCCCATGTCTCACAAGGAAACCGGTTCCATGAACGAAACGTCGCACGCTCCTGCCATCGAGATTACCGGCATGAGCAAGTGGTTCGGGTCCTTTCAGGTTCTCGACAAGATCGATTTTGCGGTGAACCCCGGCGAGCGGATTGTCGTCTGCGGCCCCTCCGGGTCCGGCAAATCGACGATGATCCGATGCATAAACGGCCTCGAGACCTTTCAGGATGGCCGGATAACCGTTCACGGACAGGAGTTAACGCAGAAGACGCGAGCGCTGGACAGTGTCCGAAAGAGTGTCGGCATGGTTTTTCAGCAGTTCAACCTGTTCCCGCATCTGACCGTTCTCGAGAATTGCACTCTGGCACAGCGATGGGTGCACAAGGTTCCAAGGACCGTTGCCGAGGGGATCGCAATGGAACAACTGAAGAAGGTTCGTATCCCCGAACAGGCGCACAAGTATCCGAGGCGACTCTCCGGAGGACAACAACAGCGCGTCGCGATCGCCCGGTCATTGTGTCTTCGGCCAAGGGTCATGTTGTTCGATGAGCCAACCTCCTCCCTGGACCCGGAGATGGTGCGAGAAGTCCTGGAGACGATGGCCGATCTGGCCCGCGAGGGAATGACAATAATCTGTGTCACCCATGAGATGGGTTTTGCCCGAAGCATCGCCGACAGGATTGTTTTCATGGACCAGGGCCGGATCATCGAGGAAGCGCCGCCTGCAGAGTTCTTCGACACGCCCAGGCAGGCACGGACGCAGAAGTTTCTGGAACAGGTCGTCAGATAACGATCCGCAGAGCTCCGAACCGGAACTACTCCAATTCCGCCAGCAGGTCTGGCCGGAAACCAAGAACACAACCCCTGGACATATTTCAATGCAAATTTCTTTCGACACCCGCTCGCTTGCAACCGCGCAACGTTCTCTTGCTGAGGGCGCATCACAGTATCCGTTGCTTCCGGCCCTCCTGCACGGCTGCCCCGACAGTGCAACGAAAGAAATGCAGTACCCGCTGGAGCTGGACTATGATTACGGGCGGGTCAAGGATGTGACGTTCCGGCGTGGTAGCACCTGGACCGATTGGGAGGAGTTGCTCCCACCGAGGCACCCGAAAGCCAGCATGCCTGTTGGCGGCACGCCTCTGGTGGATGTTTCCACTCTTGCCCCCGCTCACTTCCTGGGGCGCAAGATCCTGGTAAAGGATGACAGCCGCAATCCGACCTGGAGCCACAAGGACCGGCTCAATGTGTTCACGATCAGCGCTGCGCTTTGCGAAGGAGCGCAGACAATCATCGTGGCGTCTTCGGGCAATCATGGTGTGTCAGCGGCGGCCATGGCAGCGCGGGCCGGACTAAACTGCATCGTCTTGACCATGCCTGAAGTCAGTGGCGCCATTCGTGACATGATCTTAGGCTATGGCGCGTTCCCGCTGTTTCTTGAGGCTGATGATCGCTGGCCGGCCATGCGAGCGCTGGCGGAACTTCCCGGCACCTATCCTGTCAGCAATCTAACCCCGGCTCATACCGGTCACCCTTGGGGGCCGGAAGGGTACAAGACTATCGCCTACGAGATCCTGTCGGATCTGGACGGTGCCGCACCAGCGGCCGTTGTCGTTCCCACTGGCTACGGAGAGATGCTCTATGGCATCTACAAAGGGTTCCGTGAGGCACTTCTTCTGGGCCATATCGAACGGATGCCCTGGCTTGTCGCCGTTGAACCCGCGTCACGCGGTCCAGTTTACCACGCGCTGCAGAATGGCCGGCATACGGTGACTGTCGACCCCGGCCCAACGATCCAGCTTGGCACCGCCACCACCGTCAACGGCTACCGTCCGCTTGCAGCAATCCAGCAAAGTGGTGGGCTCTCCTTGCTGATCGATGATGAAGAGGCCCTCCAATCTCACAGAAAACTGGCGAAGCAAGGGCTCTGGCAGGAGATCTCCTCCGGAGCTGCCCTGGCTGCGCTGGATCACATAGAGGGGCTCGAGAGCGACGGCCCGATTGTCCTGATGGGCTGTTCCACCGGTCTGAAGGAGCCAATTGCGGCAATGGAGACGCGAGCGACACGTGCCGATCTTCCAACTTTGAGAGCGACACTGAAGCGCGACTACGGCTTTGAACTTTGAGCATTCATGTCCCGCTTACCGCCTGCACGGTGTGATCTCCTCTAGCCGCAAGGATTTTTATTCTCATGGCTGACATTGAAGACGTTCTTGCGCGGATTGAATCCAGCAAGGATCAAACACTCTCCGAACTTCTCGAGCTGCTGAAGATCCCTTCGATATCAAGCGATCCTTCGGACGTGGCAGGCATCGCCGAAGCTGCCAGCTGGCTACAACGTAAACTCTCGGGCATGGGGTTCGAGGCCCGTGTGGTTGCCACCGAAGGCCATCCACTGGTTCTGGCTCATTCCCTTGATGCTGAAAGCGGTTCCGGACCGCGACTGCTTTTCTACGGCCATTACGACGTACAGCCTGAGGGAGACGAAGATCAATGGTCCCACCCACCGTTCACGCCTGAGCTGGTGGAGCAGCCGGACTTGACCCGTATCTACGCTCGAGGTGCTTCGGACAGCAAGAGCCAGCTCTGGAGTTTTATCGAAGCGTTGCGTTGCTGGCGCGAGGCGCACGGACGGTTTCCCGGCCGGATCACTATCCTTTTGGAGGGAGAGGAGGAAGCCGGTTCTGCCAGCCTGCCTGCTTTCATTGACGCACATCGGGGCGATCTGGCCTGCGATATTGCCTTCATTTGCGATTCCGACATGTGGTCGCCAACGCAGCCCGCCGTAACCACCCAATTGAAAGGCTTGCTGCACGAGAAAGTGACGCTGCACAGCCCGAACCCCGACCTGCATTCCGGCTATTTCGGAGCGGTCGCAGCAAATCCGATCCGTATTCTGTCAGAGCTGCTGGCTGCACTGCACGATCATGAGGGTCGTGTGGCAATAGACGGATTTTACGACAATGTCCCGGAAATCCCTGCGGACCTGCGTCAGCAGTGGCAGGCGTTGTCCAGGGACGCGCATCAGTTGGCCTCTGCAGATCTGCGTGGTGGGATCATCGAGCGCGGGTATACCCCGCTCGAGGCGATCTGGGGTCGTCCGACGCTGGATCTCAACGGAATAACCGGCGGCAATCAGGGCCCGGGCGAACGTTCCGTTCTGCCGGCCTCCGCCAGCGCGAGGCTGTCCTTCCGGCTCGTTGCCGGGCAAGATCCCGCAATTGTCCGGAACAGGTTTCGCAGCTTCGTCCAGGCACGGATCCCAGAGGGGTGCCGCGTTGAATTCGAAGGCGGCGCGGGCAGTCGCGCGGTAGCCATGTCACCGGAAAATCCCTTTGTTCAGGCGGTCGCGCGCGGAATGGAACGGGAATGGTCCACCCCGGCAATCCTCAAGGGAAGTGGCGGCTCAATTCCGTTGGTCGAGATGTTCAACGAAATGCTCGGCATCGACTGCATCGTCCTTGGCTTCATCCTCTCAAGTGATGCCATTCATGCGCCAAACGAACACTACGACACGCTACGCCTTCACAAGGGAATCCGCAGTTGGGCACATATTCTTGACGAAGTTCACACTGATCGAAGCTAAGGGACTTGCAAAACAGGAAAAGGGTATCACGGGGGCGAAATGGGTAATCAAGTCTGGACGACAATCGATTTCGACAGGACGGGATTTCAGTCTGACTTTGCCCGTGTACCATGGTCATCCGACAGCTCCGCCTATGGCTGGATCCCGGTGCCGATGCTTTGCTTCAATGGTGGCGATGGCCCCACCGTTCTGCTGACTGCCGGAACGCATGGCGACGAGTACGAGGGACAGATCCTTCTGAGGCGGCTGGTCCAGACCCTTGCCGAAACGCAAGTTCGCGGACGTATCATCATGTTGCCGGCCCTCAACCGCCCTGCGGTTCTGGCAGGACGTCGAACGTCACCTCTGGATGGCGGCAACCTAAACCGACTGTTTCCCGGCAAAGGGGATGCAGGACCGTCCGCGATGATTGCGCAATACGTGACGGAGGTACTTTTTCCGCTTTCGGACTACGCCATCGATTTGCATTCCGGCGGCAGTTCTCTCGACTATCTTCCGGTAGCCTTTGCGCATCGGGGACGCAGTGCGGAACAATCTCAGCGCCTTGACCGGTTGCTGACAAGTTTTTCCGCTCCGAATACGCTCTTGACCGACGGCCGCGGTGGTGGCGGTGAAACGACGCTCTACGCCTGTGCCTCGGCACATGGCGTGGCGGCGATGACGACCGAACTGGGTGGTGGTCCGGGGCTTTCGTGCGAAGGCATGGCAATTGGAGAGGCAGGTTTGCGCCGTGTACTGCGCGATCTCGGCATCGCGCCCGGTCTCGATGCTCCGCCGCAGGAAGAAACACGGCACATGTACATGTTGCCGCCGGCGACCACGATATTTGCCAGAACGGATGGGTTGTTTGAGCCGAAAGTGAGGGTTGGGCAAGAAGTCCATGCCGGGGAGGTTGCCGGGTATCTGCACGGCTTTGAGGACCTCACGCGCGCGCCCGTTACGCTGCATTTTGAAACCGGTGGGATCGTGATCTTTCGTCGGTTTCCCGTATTGACCGCGGCGGGAGATGCGCTGGCTGGACTGGCATTGCCGGTCGACAGCTAATAGGACAGTCACTCTGTCAGCTTGAATTTTCCATCGGTTGTAGCGGATTGAATTCACCTGTGAATTCGTGCCGATAGCCGGGAAAAGACAGACGCACCCAAGTAACGGCATCGTCGTTGGCAAAGCTGCGGCGCTCGGAGATGAGAACAGGCTCGCCGGTTGACAGGCCCAGAGCCTGCGCGATGCGTCGCTCGGGCAGCGCGGCGCGGACGGTGTTGATAAGCCGAGTGCAAGGCAACCGGGCAAGCAACCATTCGTTGGGTAGATCATTCTCGAAGGAAATGTTCTCCACCTCCGGAATAACGGAAATCTGAATCAATCGCTCTTCAAAAACCTCACCGACATCGTTGGCCTTGTGAACGATGGCAAGCCACAGCAGGCGTTCGCTTGCACCGACTTCTGGCCACGCTCCCAATTCACTGTGCGCTGCAATCCGCCGGTCCAACACTTCAAAGCTATATCTCTTCCCTGCACTCTCGATAATCTCGCGTATGTCGATGATCCCGATGACGGCATGATTGTCGCTTCGCTCGCTGACGAATGTGCCGTGCCGGCGGCGGCGAGTGATCACCTTGGCGTTCAGGAGACTTTTGAAAACCTTCACGAGAGGTGATCGAGACACACCCAGATGCGCCGCCAGTTCCTCTTCTGTCGGAAGCCGATGGCCCGGTGGCCACGCGCCGCTCTGGATCTTGTTGCGGATCGCCCGCTCGATCTGTTGATAGGGCGGACCTTTGCCATCCAGGGCCAGGTCTAACGACGAAGTATCGGTGACAGAATGAACCATTCAACCATGTTAAATTGTCTACACTCTCAATTGAAAGTACAAATCGACTTAGTGGTTCACAGCAGTGTACGCAGGCTGCGGCTTCCAGCTTTGAACAGGGTATTTCACATCAGTTCGGAGTGGTTGGCAGCTTGCTCATGCTCTTGACACCGCTCATGCCAGGTCCAGTGGTTTCAACCCGACGATCTGCCGTTCTCATCTAGGCTGTACACGTGATCCCAAATCCAGATCTTCCGGCTCGCCCTTGAGCATGTATGTGAGTTCATCGACCATGCAAACGCGTTTGCCGTGAAACTGGTAATACGCAATCACCTTGAAACGCATTCGTTCGCCCGTGGGTTTCACAGCTTCAGCAATGTGCACGGTTGCCGCCGAAATGCCGTCAGTGACGAAATGTTCGAAACGGATGCTTCCCGACGATATGTTCTCCTTGAGTGACTGGTGATGCTTGAGAAATTCGGAATAGCCGAGATGCTTGCCGTCCACGCGCTGAACGTAATCGGGCGTCAGAAACTCGGCAAAATCCTCCGGAGCCGTCCTTGGGTCAGTGAAAGCGGCAAACATTCGGTGCAGGAGGTTGTAAGTTTCGTCCCGCGTCATTGAAGTGTCGTTCATTTAGGAGCCTCCATAAAGCTGCAATGGATTGAGAGCAGATCGATGCTAGGCTTTTCAAGATTGCGAGACTAACGTATTGAGGCCATTCAATACGGCTTAGAGGCCATGTCTGATTTTCTCGCCGACCCTTTTCACCTTGGTTCTTTCGCAGAGCCGATCATCCGAGCCGTTCGACGCGAGCAGGCGGAACAACGGTCGACGGCGAGACACAGTCACGAGCGAGGCCAGTTACTTGGCAGCTTGCAAGGTGTCGTCAGCATCGGCACCGATCACGGCCATTGGCTCGTTCCGCCCGTCAACGCCATTTGGCTTCCTCCACGCGTCGAACACTGGCTTACCTCCCATGGCGCGTTTCGCGGCTGGAGCGTTTATGTGGCGGAGGTGGCATGTGCAACCTTGCCGGGGTCTGCACGTGTCATTCACCATTCCGCTCTCCTACACGAGGCAGTGGCCCGTGCGGCCACCTGGCCGGAAGGCCTCTTGTCACAGGCGCAGAGCCACATTGCCAGCGTCATCCTGGATGAGATCGCCTCAACACCGGAGGAACCTCTCGGGTTACCGATGCCCGCAGATCCAAGATTGCAGCGCATTGCACGGGCACTCGCGGATGATCCGTCGGAGCGGCGACGCATGGCGGAGTGGGCCGCCTGGGCGGGCATTGCCCCACGCACGCTCAGCCGACGCTTTGGCTTAGAGACGGGGCTCAGTTTCAGCGCTTGGCGTCAACGGTCGCTTTTGCTACGCTCTTTGGAAATGCTGATTGCCGGAAAGTCTGTCACCACGGTTGCCTTCGACCTTGGCTATGAAACCGTCAGCTCATTCATTGACTTGTTTCGCGGTCATTTCGGCACGACCCCTGCACGCTATCTGAACCGAGCCTCCGGCCCCGATCTTCCGAAACGATAGACACGTATTTCCGAGACCTCTCGCGATCGCCCAGTCAACCATCGGTCAAGCAGGTCCGTGCTACCATGCCGAGATTTCCCGCTTCAAGCACTCGACCCGGTCTTGCACCAGGTCGAGCGCATCGCGGCGCGTGCCGGTTTACGCGAGTTCGAAGCCCTCCCGCACCAACTCGTCAGTGGTGCGTGTGATGGCGACACGCAATATTCTTGTCATCTCATCAATGTGATCGCGCTGTATGATCAATGGCGGGGACATGACGCACATGTTGATGAGCGGCCGCAACAGCAGGCCCTCTTCCTGACAATGCTTGTCGATGCGCTGTCCGACCCGCATGTCGAGATTCAGCGGATTGTTGGAAACCCTGTCGGCGACGGCCTCAATACCGGCCATGAGTCCTTGCCCACGGACCTCACCCACCAGAGGAAGATCTTCCAGCGACTTGAGGCTGTCCTGAAAGTACGGGCTGATCTCTCGCACATGCTCCAGAAGGCCGTCTTCCATGAGCTCGATGGTCCGGATCGCAACCGCGCACCCGATGGGATGGCTGGAGTAGGTGAGACCATGCACGAACCCCGCGTCAGGATGATTGGACTTCCGTATCTCCGTGAGCAGCCGATCGGAGACCATCAAGCCGCCAAGCGGGAAATAGCCGGCCGTCACTCCCTTGGCAAAGGCGATCATGTCGGGCTCGATCCCGAAAACATCCTGGGAGGCGAAGGTGTGGCCGAGGCGGCCAAACGCCGTAACGACCTCGTCGGAGATGTAAAGGATATCGTTCTCGCGGCAGAGAGCATGCATCCGCTTGATATAATTGGGGGTCGGCATGAGGACGCCGCCGCTCGCCTGAATAGGCTCGGCGATGAAAGCTCCGATCTTGTCCGCGCCCTCCTTTTCGATGAGGGTCTCGAACTCCTTGATGAGGAAGTCTTCAAATTCATCGACCGTCATATCCTTGGGACGGTGAAAGGGATTTGGGCAAGTCAGCTTGCGGACCATTTCGCTGGCGCCGTCCATCCAGTCGTGGTCTCGTGGCCTGCCGTTCAGCGACGCCGACAGGTAGGTCGAACCGTGGTAGGCCCCATCGCGCGAAACGATCAGCTTTTTCTCCGGCTGCCCTCTGAGATTGTTGTAGAACTGCATGAGGCGCAGTCCGGTTTCAACGGCCGACGATCCGCCAGTGGTCAGGAACACGTGGTTGAGGTCGCCGGGTGCTCGGTCAGCCAGCATTCGTGCCAGTTTCTCGGCAGGTGAGTTGCTGGTGTACCAGGGAGAGGTATAGGTAAGTGAAAGTGCCTGATCTCGAAGAACATTGGCAAGTGTCGGATGCCGATGGCCCAGATTAAGGCACCACATGCCCGCAGGACCGTCAATCAAACGTCGTCCATCGGCATCTGTCACGTAGATGCCGTCGCTTTCGACCATACGGCCTCGCCGCTCCGCGCCCATCTCCTTTGCCACGGGTGCCGGTTGCAGCAGCGCGAAGTCTTCCACGTCATCGGGATTTGCTTCGATATTGTCGGTGGGCGCGGTATTGTTTGTTTGGGACATAGGTCTCTCCCGGATTCATATCGTTCACCATCGTTTAGATGAGAGACATAGCGCCAATCTATCCAGGCACGCGGTATCGCCTGCCTTATTTTTCTGCAGCGGTTGCCGCGCGCCGCACCGGAAGAGATATTGGATGTGGCACTGTTTTCGATAGCAAAGCGAACTGCGCTGTGTCGGGAGGGGTCGAAAAGAGGTAACGCGATGTATTATCGGTACAGTTATAACGATGCAGTTGAACAGGAGTCTGCCCTGCCGCGTTGGCATCAGGAATACAGGCAAATTTCAACCGGCTCCTATGACGGCCAGGTCTTGGCCTTGCGCATGCCGGGCGTCGAAATCTACAGAGAACAGATCAACGTCGCTACAGAACAGGTCTACTCCGCGCCGGAAGGCAGCATGGTCTTCTACTACTACCCCAAAAACGATATGACGCAGCTGATCCAGGGGGAAGAGATGTTGTCGAAGGCGGGCTTCGCCTTCGATTGGGTCGACCGTGTTGGCATCATGGATACGAACAGCGATCTGTTGATGGTGGTCGTCGATCAACCCGACATTGCGAGAAATCCCTCTGCTTTTTCAGGTTTTGTCTGCGGGCCGATGTCGGAGCAGGCCGACTTTCTCGCCGAGTGGCTGAACTCATTGATCCACATCGCGAAAATCACGAGCTGCGACCATCAGCAGATGTCGATGAAGAATGTGCTGCCGGGGTTGATTCAGGATCGACTGGACCTTCTCGCGGAGAATAGCCAACTCATAGAGCCTCCGGCGATCGTCGAGGGCGAACGGATTTACAGGCGTTTGCGCGATCATCTGGAGGATTTCACACCAGAGCACATTCCCAGCGTTCGCTCGCTTGCGAGCGACCTGGGCATCGAAACGCATAAGCTCCGTCAGGTCTGCCGCGAATATGCAGGGCTTCCCCTCGAGCGGATGTTGATCTATTTGCGCCTGAACGGTGCAAGACGGGATTTGATATCGGCCCGGGAACAAGGAAAATCGGTGTCTGAAGTTGCAATGGATTGGGGTTTCATGCATTGGGGCCGCTTCGCAGGGCGCTACAAGTTGCTTTTCGGCGAAACGCCGTCTACGACGTTGCGACAAGGTCGATGATCGCCTCCAGCATCGTGCGTCATTGTTCCTACTGCCAAGGAAAACCCAGAATCACTAAAGGTGGCCGCAAAGCCGGCCGCAGCGATATCGATCGTTCCACCTCTCGGATCTGACCCGACCTGATATTCACCTTGCCTGCTTTCTGTGCAGCAGCCCTCCTGACAGGTGGATAGCGCTCGCCCCATTAGTCCCCCTACAAAAAACGTGACCGCTGGTGTCGTCGTGGAAGTTCAACGTGAACCTGCCGAGCAGTCGACCTTTGACACCCGCTTGCCACCGTCAAGTGGCCCTCGCGGTATCGCGCGTTCAATGAAAACACAAACATGGATTGGGGAACCCATGAAATTGCATTCAATCGCATTTGCAACGTTGGCATTTGCCGTGTCGACCACAGTTGCGTCGGCCGAAGGAAAGCTCAGCATTTACAACTGGGGCAATTACACGAGCCCTGAGCTGATTACCAAGTTTGAAAAAGAGTATGACGTCGACGTCACCATCACCGACTTCGACTCCAACGACACCGCACTGGCCAAAATTCGCCAGGGCTACACCGGATTTGACGTCGTGGTCCCCTCGCAGAGCTTCATGCCCATTTATATCGGCGAAGGCCTGATCGCGGAAACCAATCCTGGTCAGATGGAAAATGGCAAGAACATCGCAGAAGATTGGGCCAATCCCGATTTTGATCCGGGTCGAAAGTACTCGGTGCCGTGGCTCTGGTACACGTCCGGCGTGACGGTGAACACCGAGGACTACGACGGCGATGTGAACACTTGGGGGCTGCTGCTCGACCCACCGGAAAGCCTCAAAGGCAAGATCAATATCGTCCCTGAGATGAACGACATCATGTACGCCGCAATTCGGTATTCGGGTGGCGATTGGTGTTCCAACGACAAGGCGTTGCTGAAAAAGGTACACACGCTCCTCAAAGACGCGAAGCAATATTGGGCCTCCATCGATTACAGCGGGATCGAGAAGATCGGCACGGGTGATATCGCGGCGTCGCTTGACTGGAGTGGGTCCGCGCTCAAGCGCAGGCTCGGCAATCCGAAGATCGCGTTTGGATTTCCCAAGGAGGGCTTCACCTACGGTTCCGACAACATCGTCGTGCTCAAGGATGCTCCAAACATGGAAAACGCAAAGCTTTTCCAGAACTTCCTCATGGATCCCGAGAACGCTGCACTCAACTCCGCCTACACGCGTTATCCCGCAGCTATCGAGGGGGCTGAAGACTTTTATCCGGACGACATGAAGGGTGCGCCCGAACTGTCTATCCCCGAAGCTGTTCGCAGCAATGGAGAACTGCTCCGCCTTTGCGATCCCGATACGACCGCACTGTATGGCCGCATCTGGCTCGACATCCAGAAATAAGCGGTGGCCGGGACGCGGCTAAGGTCCAGCGGCATGTTCGCCGCCGGTCTGGCGGCGTCCCGAAGCTGGTGGAGAAATTGCGATGAACACGACTTCGGCAATCCGTCTTGACGGGCTGTGCAAGACATATGGCGTGGAACCGGTAGCAGTCCATGCCGTCAAAGATGTTTCGATTGAAATCCGGCACAACGAGTTCTTCACTCTCCTCGGGCCGTCAGGCTGCGGAAAGACAAGCCTTCTACGTCTGATCGGTGGTTTCGAATTTCCCACCAGCGGCTCGATACATTTGAACGACGAGCAGGTCGGCGGCATGCCGCCCTACATGCGGTCGATCAACACGGTCTTCCAGAGCTACGCGCTCTTCCCACACATGACGGTTGAACAGAACGTGCGCTTCGGGCTGCGCATGAAACGATATCCTCGCAATAAAACGAATGACAGGGTTCGCGAGATGCTCGAGCTGGTCAAGCTGGATCATCTTGCGAAACGTCACGTCGATGCGCTGTCCGGCGGTCAGCAACAGCGCGTCGCGCTGGCGCGAGCGCTGGCTCCCGAACCCAAAGTCCTGCTTCTGGATGAATCGCTTTCGGCACTGGACTACAAGCTTCGCAAGGAAATGCAGGTCGAGCTCAAGGCACTGCAGGCCCAAACCGGGATCACGTTCATATTCGTGACCCATGATCAGGAGGAAGCCCTCTCAATGTCGGACCGCATCGCCGTCTTGTCCAGCGGCGAGATTGTCCAGATCGGCACTCCGCGGGAGATCTACGACCGCCCGGCAAATCGATTCGTCGCGAGTTTCATAGGCGACACCAATTTTCTCCCTGCCACCGTCGGCGAGCGCTCTGGAGTGCACGTCTCGGTGAAGATCCCTGGACTTGGTACCGTAGAAGTTCGGGAGCCTGACATCGATATCGAAACGGGAGAGGCGACCGCGGCGATACGGCCCGAAAAGGTGCGCATTTTGCAGGCCGACAGCCAATCGTCCGGCCCGAAAGCCACCGTAAAACTGGTCACCTACAACGGCATGGACACGTTCTACACCCTTGTGCTTTCCGATGGTGGCGAGGAATTGAAGGTACGCCAGCAGAATCTTGATGGAGCGGAGACCGACTTCAAGAAAGGGGCTTTGGTGACCCTGGAACTGCTGCCCAATGCCGTCCGGCTGTTGTGGGACTGAACGCGGCCATGGCACAGAATATCAAAGGACGCGGCGCCCCGGGGCGGAAGTGGATGCTGACCGCTCCAGCGTTGATCATCATCCTCGCCGCCGCTGCGGGACCTCTTCTTATCGTCGTCGTCTACTCTTTCCTGACACCAGGGGCATATGGCGGCGTAACCTGGGAGTTTTCCTGGGACAGCTGGGTCAAAGTTCTTTTTGAACGCGACCTGTTCGGCGATGAACTCACCCTGGCGACCGGTAATCTTACCATCTTTGCGAGGTCCATCTGGCTGGCCCTCCTGACGACAATCATCACACTATTGGCGGGATTTCCCACCGCCTATTTTATCGCCACGCGCCCGCGAACGCGCCGCGATCTGTGGCTGTTGCTGATCACAATCCCATTCTGGACCAACCTCGTGATCCGGACCTTCGCTATTCAGGACATCATCAGACAGGAAGGCCTGCTCAACACGGCCTTGATCAAGCTCGGCATCGTGTCGGAACCGCTGCAGATTTTGTATACAGACACTGCAGTCCTCATCGGCATGGTCTATGTTTACCTGCCTCTCATGGTGCTGCCTGTTTACGCCAGCCTGGAAAAGCTCGACAGACGGCTTCTGGAGGCTGCCTCCGATCTCTACGCCAGACCGCGCTCCGTTCTTTGGAACGTGATCCTGCCGTCTTCCCGATCCGGGCTGATCGCTGGAAGTACCCTTGTCTTCATCCCCGCAATCAGCACCTACGTCACACCCATCATGCTCGGTGGCGGAAAAAGGCTGATGATGGGCAACTACATCGAGCTGCTGTTCGGCCAGGGCAAGGACTGGCCCTATGGTTCGGCCGTTTCCATTGTGCTCATGACGATCGTGATGGCCGCTCTTCTGATCTATGCGCGAGCGGGCGGACCCAGGGGAGGCGCTCATGGCTAAGAAATTCTCGGTAACCCGCCAGCGCGGCTTCAACACCATCGCGCTGTTCACCTTCTTCTGCCTTTATGCGCCGTTGCTGATCCTGGTCATACTGGCATTCAATGCCGGATTGAGCTCGGCGGACTGGCAAGGTTTCTCGACCAGATGGTTCTGGAGTGCCATGGAGAACCCCCAAGTCGTCGACGCATCGATCCTGTCCCTTCAGCTGGCCTTAACAGCTGCGTTGATCTCCACGGCAGTCGCCATTCCGGCCGCGATCGCGATGACACGCACAGCCCGTTACAAGGGTTGGATGTTCCAATACGCGCTCATCAGCCTTCCCTTGATGGTGCCGGAGATCGTGACTGCGGTCGCTCTTCTGATCGTTGTCGCGGCGATCAAGTCCTGGACCGGATATATTGGTCTCGGTTACCTCATTATTGCGCATACCGCTTTCTGCATCCCGTTTGCATATCTGCCGATCAGGGCGAGGTTGGAAACGATGGACATCAATCTGGAAGCGGCTGCCAGCGATCTGTACGCCCGTCCCTTCGAAGCTTTTCTCCACATAACCCTGCCGCAGCTTCTGCCTGGCGTCCTCGCAGGGTTCATGCTGGCCTTTGTGATTTCACTCGACGATGTCGTCATCACCGAGTTCGTCAAGTCTCCGGGCCAGGATACGCTGCCGACGTACATGCTTGGCCAGCTTCGCAGAACCGTGACCCCAGAGATCAACGCGATATCAGCAATCTTCCTGCTGCTTTCGATCATGGTCGTCACCGTCTTCTTCATCCTGCAATCGAGCGGTCGCCGACAGCAGTGACACCTCCTTCCAAGGTTATTCGGTCAACACATGAAAACGATCTTTTCGGACAAGCAACTCGGACATCGTGACCATCACGAACTCTATAACGGCGAACTCGTGCCGGGGTTCGAGACGCACGCCAGGTCTGACTTCATCCTGTCGAGCATCCAACGGGCGGGCCTCGGTCAGGTCGTTGAACCAGAGGTACACGACCTCGAAACCGCCAGGCAGATCCACGCGCTCGACTATCTTGAATTTCTCTCCAAGGCCTGGGACATGTGGGAGAGGGACGGCCGCTCAGGGACGGCGCTTCCATACGCTTGGCCAAGCCGCGGACTACGTGGTCGCGTGCGGCCCACGAGCCTTGATGGCCTCCTCGGATATTACTCCTTCGATGCAAGCACCGGGTTCGTTCGCGGGACGTGGGAAGCCATCAAGGCCTCCCACGACACGGTGCTCACAGGCGCCGATTTTGTGAGTGCCAGCAACCTGGCTGCGTTCGCCCTTTGCCGGCCACCTGGACATCATGCCGGTCCAGATTTCGCAGGCGGGTACTGTTTCATCAACAACGCAGCTGTTGCTGCCCAACGGTTCCGCAACTCGGGCGCCGAACGCGTCACGGTCCTCGACATCGACTATCATCACGGCAACGGCACACAGGAAATCTTCTACGAGCGCGCTGATGTTCAGGTCGTGAACCTGCATGCCGATCCCAGCTACGAGTATCCGTTCTATATCGGTGCGGCGGAAGAAAAAGGCGCAGGGCCCGGTTTGGGCTTCAATCTCAACTATCCCATGCCCGCGGGCACGGAATGGTCAGCCTGGTCGCAAACCCTCGCGCACGCACTCAAGGAAGTTCGCTCGTTCTCGCCGGACAGGCTTGTCGTTTCCCTGGGCGTCGACACGTTCGAAGGTGATCCCATCAGCCGCTTCAAACTGCGGAAAGAGCATTTCCATCAGGCGGGGGCCCTTATCGCACAACTGGGACTGCCGACGCTTTTCGTGATGGAGGGTGGTTACGCGGTCGAGGACGTCGGCGAGAACGTGCTCGCCGTGCTTCAGGGCTTCGAGAACGCCTGAAGGCAATGTTTCAACATGGCAAAGTGGATGATATGTACACCAAGAACGACCTGAATTTCTTCATCGACGGCGCGTGGTCGCCGTCCTCGACGGACACCACCCTCGACGTCGTCGACCCCTCAACGGAAAAACCGTTCGCCAAGATCGCACTGGGAGGATTCGCAGATGTGGACCGGGCGATGAAGGCCGCGCGAGCCGCGTTTGAAACCTTTGCCTTCTCTACGAAGGAAGACCGCCTTGCTTTGCTGGAGAGAATTTGCGCCGAGTATGAGAAGCGCGCTGAAGACCTGGCGCAGGCAATCACGCGCGAGCTCGGGTGTCCGATTTCGTTCTCAAGGGACGAGCAGGTGGCCGTTGGCGTCGCACATTTGAATGCGACCATAAAGGTTCTGCGTGACATGAGCTTTGATGAGGTGCGCGGCACATCCTTGATTGCCAGGGAGCCGATCGGCGTCTGCGCGTTGATCACGCCCTGGAACTGGCCGATGAACCAGATCGTCTGCAAGGTCGCCCCGGCTCTGGCGGCTGGTTGCACTGTCGTCCTGAAACCATCGGAGATCGCTCCAATGTCTGGGATCATATTCGCGGAGATTATGGACGCAGCAGGAACGCCACCCGGTGTCTTCAATCTCATCAACGGAACCGGACCGGACGTCGGTCAACTGATGGCAGAACATCCAGATGCCGATATGGTGTCGTTCACAGGGTCCACAAGAGCGGGCGTGGCGGTGGCAAAAGCAGCCGCCGACACCGTGAAGCGGGTTGCCCAGGAACTCGGTGGCAAATCGCCGAACATCATCTTCGATGACGCCGACCTTGAAAGCTCAGTCACCATGGGCGTTCAATCATGCTTCAGCAATTCCGGACAATCATGCGACGCGCCAACCCGCATGTTCGTTCCACACGCCCAGCATGAACGCGCGCTTGAAATCGCGAAACAGGCGGCCGCCTCGTTAAAAGTCGGCGACCCTTCGGATGCATCGAATGACCTGGGGCCCGTCATCAGCCAGGTGCAGTTTGACAAGATCCAGTCCTATATCTCGATCGGCCAGAAGGAAGGCGCTGTCCTGGTGACTGGAGGGCCTGGAAGACCGGACGGGATGCAGACCGGATTTTATGTGAAGCCAACTGTATTTGGCGGCGTTACGGCGGACATGACAATTTCCCGAGACGAGATTTTCGGACCGGTGCTCGCCATCCTGCCTTACGAGACTGACGAAGAGGTCATCGCTCTGGCGAACGACAGCGTCTATGGCCTTGCCGCTTACATCCAGGCCGGTGATATGGAGCGCGCAAAACGCATGGCGCGGAAATTAAGGGCCGGATCAGTCTATATCAATTATCCCGACCACGATCCCATGGCCCCGTTCGGAGGCTATAAGCAATCCGGGAATGGACGGGAATATGCCGATTGGGGCATTCATGATTTCCTTGAGATCAAGGGCATTGTCGGATGGTGTGCGTAAGTCAAAACCGGAGCCCGACCAAAAACAGGACACAATAACCACTCTGGCGGGCAATGGTGGAGACGGTCGCCTGCTGTCTGCGGGAAGCCGGCCTCGGTCAAATCGGTCTGGCACATCTCACGCCCGAGCAAACGGCTGACTGGTTGATGAATTCGTGGAGCGGTGCGCTGACCCCGATGAAGGCAAGCCGCTCCGACGAACCCCTGGCGTTATTTATGCTCACCATTTTCAGGTCTTGAAGGAAAGAGCCATCGCTCGTCTCCCAGACACCGGAATGTCACCGACGCATCGTTGCCTCATATCGATTCATGTAAAGTTTGCGACAGAACCGGATTCTGCGCGTCAGAGAATGCTGCGACAGGCCAGGCTTATTGAAGTTTTTTCAGAATGCGAAAGAGCGACCGCTGTTCCGCCTGGGTGAGCGGTGCGACGGTTTCGGCCGAGATCTCAAGGCCTTTGGGGGCATTCAACAGAAAAAACCGAAAGCCCTCCTCAGTCAGGGAAATCAGCTGCCTGCGCTTGTCGTCCGGATCTTTGCGCCCTTGCAGGAACCCGCGCGCCGTCAGGCGGTCGACGACGCCCTTCGTCGTTGCCACGTCAAGACCGACCAGCCGGCCTAGCCTGTTCTGGGAAACAGGACCACGCTCCGACAACCGTGCCATGACCGCGAACTGGGTCGGCGTCAGATCCCGGACCTTCTCTGAAAAGATGACCGCGTTCCGCTGGTAGGCCTTGCGCAGAAGATAGCCGATCTGATCGTCCAGCACATAGCCGTGGTCCGGCACCGGCGGCGTACCGGGTTCCCGGTTTTCTTCTGACGCCTTTACCTGGGTTTCGTCGGACTTCTGGTTCACTCTGTCTCCTGTCGGCCTCAGCGGCTAAACGGAAAGGTATGCATCGCGGATCTCCGGCTGTTTTTCAAGTTCGGAAAAACTTCCGTCGAATTTCTTTTCACCGCTTTCGATGATGATGGCGCGGTCGGCGACAATCCGGGCGAAATGCAGGTTCTGTTCTGAAATAATGACGGTCAGGCCCTCTTTCTTGAACCTGAGAATTGTCTCGGCCATCTGCTCGACGATCACCGGCGCGATGCCTTCGGACGGTTCATCGAGCAACAGCAACTTGGGATTCCCCATCAGCGTGCGGGCGATGGTAAGCATCTGTTGCTCACCGCCCGACATGGCCTTGCCGCGGTTGTGACGCCGTTCGAACAAGTTGGGAAAGAGCTCGAAAAGTGCGTCGACTGTCCAGGCGGGCGCATCCGCACGGGGTGGCTGGCGTCCGACTTCCAGGTTTTCCAGGATGGTCAGGTCCGAAAAGATGCGGCGTTCCTCGGGAACATACCCAAGGCCAAGACGGGCGATCCTGTGAGAAGGCAGAGCGGTAATGTCCTGTCCGTTGAACTGAACCTTGCCGGACTTGGGGCGCACGAGCTGCATGATGGATTTCATCGTCGTGGTCTTGCCGGCACCATTGCGCCCGAGCAGCGCCACCACTTCCCCCTTGGAAACGGAAAACCCGAGATCGTTCAGAATGTGGGCCTTGCCGTAAAAGCTGTTCAGAGCGGAGATCTCAAGCACCGGTGTTCTCCTGTCCAAAAAGGGTTCCGCCGCCGAGGTAGACTTCCTGAACGTGCGCGTTGTTGCGGACCTCTGCCGCTGTCCCGTCCGCGATCAATTCTCCCCGGTTGAGGACCATGATGTGATGGGCATGGGCAAAGACGACGTCCATGTCGTGTTCGGTGAACAGCACGCTTACGCCGCGCTCCTGAACGATGTCCGCCGTCAACTGCATCAATCTGATGCGTTCCTTGGGCGCCATGCCGGCCGTCGGCTCATCCATCAGCAGCAAGGTCGGTGCGTTGGCCAAGGCAATGGCGAGTTCCAGCCGCTTGAGGTCGCCATAGGCGAGAACGGCACAGGCCCGGTCGGCCTGATCCGCCATCCCGACAATCTCCAGCAACGACAGGGCTTCCTCGCGGTAGAGCTTGTACGCATAGGAAAACACGGAGAACAGACGGCGATGATGCGACATCAGCGCCATCTGCACATTCTCCGCCACCGTCATGCTCTGATAGGTACCGGTGATCTGAAAAGTGCGGCCGACGCCGCGTCGCCAGATGTCCCGGGGAGGCCGTCCGGTTATGTTTTCCCCGTTCAGGAAAACCTGGCCGGACGAAGCAGGTAGCTGGCCCATCAGCATGTTGAAGCAGGTGGACTTTCCAGCACCATTGGGGCCGATCAGAGCTTTCAGTTCCCCGGGGGCGACTTCGAAGGACACCCCGTTCACTGCCTTGATCCCGCCGAAGGTCTTGACCAGGTTTTCGACTTTGAGAACCGCAGTCATCTCATGAACTCCTGTGTCCGGAGCAAGCCGATGCGTTCACCGACGCGGCGCAGAGTTCCCACAATTCCGTCAGGGGCAATGATCACCACACCGATAATCAGCAGTCCGAGGATCAGCCGCCAGTATTCCAGACGTGTCAGCCAGTCCTTGGCACTTTCCATGAAGGCCGCACCGACCACGCCGCCCGACAGGGTTTTGACGCCGCCCAGGAAGACGACAATGAGCGCGTCGAAGCTCTTGCCGATTTCCAGTTCGTTGGGAAAGATCGACCCTTTCGAGAAGACGAACAGCCCGCCGGCCAGACCGGCCATGGCCCCCGCCATGGCGAAGGCGGACCACTGGACCAGCTTGACATTGATGCCGGTGGCTTCCGCCTGGCGGGCGCTGTCGCGGGTCGCCCTGAGCGTGTAGCCGAAGGGCGCGTGAGCGAGCTGGCGCAACAGGATAATGCCGCCGACGCCGACGATCAGCGTGAAGTAGTAATAGGCCGTCGTACCGGACAGCCATTCGGCAGGCCAGATATTGACGAGGCCGTCATCGCCGCCGGTCACGTCGTACCACTGGAAGACCAGCGACCAGACGAGTTGGCTGAAGGCGAGGGTCAGCATGGCGAAATAGACACCGCTCAGGCGGATGCAGAACCAGCCGAAAATGAGCGCCAGCAGCCCGGCGGCAAGGGGCGCGAACAGAAAGGCCAGTTCCATCGGGGTGTCCGCATAGGTCACCAGAAGGGCCGCCGCGTAGGCCCCGCCACCGAAGTAGGCGGCATGGCCGAAGCTCACCAGACCGCCCGTGCTCAGCATGAATTGCAGGGAGGCGGCAAACAGGCAGAAAATAACAATATCGGTGATCAGAACCTGCGTGAAATTTTCACCTACGAGGGGAACGAGCGCAAGAGCGGCGATCAGAGCCGCCACGAACAGGCGTCCCTTTGTGCCCGCCGGACGGATTGGCCGGTCCGGTTCGCCGACCTGGCCATGTTCGCCCGCCTTTTCCTCCCGCCCGAAAAGTCCGTAAGGACGGATCAGCAGGACGACGGCCATGACAACATACATCAGCACCAATGTGCTTTGAGGGATGTAGGAGACGCCGAAGACATTAAGCACCGATATGAGTACGGACGCCACGAAAGCTCCCGGGATGGACCCCATTCCGCCGATAACCACAACAACGAAAACGGCGGAGATGATGTTCAGATCCATCAGCAGATCGGCGCCGCCCTTCGGCAGTTGAAGAGCCCCACCAAGACCGGCCAGCGCCGATCCGAGAAAAAACACACCTGTAAACAGCCAGGACTGGTTGACCCCAAGGGCACCGACCATTTCCCTGTCCTGTGTCGCGGCGCGCACGAGCACACCGACGCGTGTCCTGGCAATCAGCCACCAGAGCGCCAGCAGGATGAAGGGGGTGATCGCGATGAGCGCCAGATCATATTGCGGCACCGGCTCGCCCAGAATACGGACAACGGATTTCAGCCCCGGAGCGCGCGGCCCGAGCCGATCCTCCGCACCCCAGACCATGAGTGTGAGGTCCTGAATGACCAGGATGACACCGAAGGTGGCGACGAGCTGGAAAAGCTCGGGAGCGCGATAGACCGGCCGCAGAACACAGACCTCGATGGCGATGCCGATTACCCCGACGATCAGTCCGGACAACAGGATCGAGGTCCAGAATCCGAAGACCCCCGGCAGGGTATTCATCAGCGTGACGCCAAAATAGGCCCCCAGCATGTAGAGCGACCCATGTGCGAAGTTCACGATACGCGTGACGCCGAATATCAGCGACAGACCGGAGGCGACGAGAAACAGCGCCGCTGCGTTTGCAAGCCCCGTGAGGAGCTGTGCCACAAAGAGACCCATGGCGATTTATCTATCCGAAACGAGATGAGAAGTCCGCGGCCGCCGCGCAGGAGGAAGTAACGCGCGGCGGCGCAGTGGCGGAATGGACCGGAAAGGCTTATTCCGCCGGACGCTTTGCCTTGATGTCGTCGTCGCTCGGCATGTAGGCGACCGGGTTCTTGTATTCCCAGTCCACCATCACGCCCTTGCCGTCCTTGACGGCGGTGGTGCCGACATAGGCGCCCATCGTGGACTGGTTGTCGATGTCGCGATAGACGATCTCACCCATGGGCGTTTCGACTTTCAGGTCCTTGAAGGCAGCAAGAAGCGCGTCCGTGTCCGTCGATCCCGCCTTCTCGATCAGGGCGGCGATGCTCTCCACGGTCATGTAGCCGACGAGGGAACCGATCTTCGGTGTTTCACCCGGGTAGGCGGCGATATAGGCATCGACGAAGTCCTTGGCCGGGCCGTCCTTGACGTCATACCAGGGATAGCCGGTAACAAACCAACCTTCCGGCGCCTCGTCGGCGAGCGGCTCCAGATATTCGGGTTCGCCGGTAAGAAGGCCATAGACGTTCCGGCCGTCAAACAGACCGCGGGTCGTGCCTTCGCGGACGAATTTCTGCAAGTCGGTCCCGAAGGTCACGTTGAAGATGGCGTCCGGTTTGGCCGCTTCGATCGCCTGGACTTCTGCCCCGGCATCGATCTTGAAAAGTGCCGGCCACTGTTCGGTGACGAATTCCACTTCCGGCTTGAGCTTCTTCAGGTTTTCCTTGAAGGCCTCAACGGCGGCTGTGCCGTAGGCGTAGTTCGGCGCGATGGTGGCGTAGCGGACCGCATCGGTTTTGGCAGCCTCTTCCGCCAGCATCGCGGCCTGCACGAAAGTCGAGGTTCTCAGGCGGAACGTGTAAGGGTTGCCGGACTCCCAGACCAGGGCATCGGCCAGCGGCTCGGCTGCCAGATAAATGTACTTCTTCTCGCCGGCCAGCGAGGAAATGGCGAGGCCGACATTGGAGAGGATCGTGCCGGTCAGCATGACCGCGCCGTCCCGCGTCATCAGTTCTTCTGCGATTTTCACCGCATCGCCGGGCTTGCCGTTGTCGTCGCGGAAGATAAATTCCAATGGTCGGCCCAGAACACCACCGGCCTCATTGACTTCGTCTAGCGCCAGTTCGACACCCTTCTTGTAGGGTTCAGCGAAAGCCGCCAGGCGTTTATAGTGGTTGATCTCGCCGATCTTGATGCTGTCGGCGGCAAGAGCTGCGCCAGTGACAGTCAAAAGAGCGGCAGCTGCGGCCACCACTGTCTTTATCTGTTTCATGTTGTCCCTCATTCTGGTCAATGATTACGGCAGCCTTGTCAGCTGCTCTTTATCGGTATTCCGCGAAAACCCGGCCGGTTCATCCGGCTTCTGGTCAGGTCAGTCGTGATAGACGAACGCCGGGGTCGGACTGGACGCCAGGTCCTGAGTCCGTTCCCGTTCGATCATTTCGTTTATGCGCTTGCGATACACCATCGGTCCCTTGTCGATGGCGATACGGATCGGCCTGCGCTTGGACGGCCGGTCTTCCTCACGCTGTATCGCTTCCAGTACGTCCTTGTCCTCCTGGAAGGCGATGCGAAACATGGCATCCATGCTCTCAGAGGCGGTTTCATCGTCGATCGCCGTGTTGCGGATATGCATCCAGCGGTCGATCGAATAGCTCTCTGTGACCGGCGTGATGAAATGCAGTGCGAAGATACGGTTGCCGTCGTTGCGGTCTTCCTCGGCGATATTGTCCTTCGCCGGGGCGCAGCCGAAATCGATCACGGCGGTGCAGGGCGTGTGGAGATAGTAGTAGTGCCAGCGGTCGACGTTCTCGGTGAACCGGCCGAAGGTCTTGAAGAAACCGATCGGCTCGGAGTCCCTGATCCAGCGCCAGGCGACAATGGCCTTGCCCTCGGTGGAGACATGAACAGGCACGTTTTCCGAAGACGCATTTCCGAGCGTTGTCGGATGAACGAAGCTGACGTGGGCGGGGTCGACGAGGTTTTCCGCGACATTGAGGTAGTTGGACTGAAGATGAAGTGCATCGCCCTGATGCACCGCCCAAGCCGGATCATCGAATTCGGGCATGTCGAAGATCTCGTCCGGATCGGCCTTGTCCCTGTCACCCATCCAGATCCAGACGATGTCATAGCGCTCATGGACGGGAAAGGCCTCGACATAGGCGGAGGCGGGGAGGTTGCTCTGACCCGGAATGCGCACGCATTTGCCGCTACAATCGAAGGTCATGCCGTGATAGCCGCACTGGATGTCGTCGCCGATCCGCTTGCCGCGGGAAAGCGGAAGCAGCCGGTGCGGACAGCGGTCCTCGAGGGCGGCGACGGAACCATCGGACGTGCGATACATCACGATGTGCTCACCAAGGATCGTGAAGCGGCGCAGTTCCTCGTCGATTTCCGAGGACCATCCGGCGACATACCAGGCGTTTCGTACGAATTCCATGGCTCTCCCTCTTCAAAAGATGGCTATCTCAAACCATCAGCTCCTGTTGCGTCTTCATGCTTTAGTCCGCCCACGCGTGGCAGCGGTCGGCCCGTCGGTGCCAGGGCAATGGCCACCAGAATTTCTCCGGCTCTCGGCGCGTCATTCACCCGAATAGGCATTCCATCGAAGTGGGACCGCACGTAAGCGGCGTCCTTGTGCCCGAGCGGGACATCCAGCGTGTCACCCGGGCCACCCATCTTTTTAGAGGAGGGCACCAGCGCCTTGCCACCCCCCAGAACATCCCTGAGCGGAGCGCCGAGGCGCGGATGCAACAGGGCGGCGGCATGTTCGATCTCGCCGGCTTCGCCGACCATGGCGGCCTTGCCGAAGCTTTGAATTTCCTCCGGCCGAAGCCCGCTCAGATCCAGGCAGCGCCGCGCCAGAAGATCTCCCATCTGGGCGCCGATATCCATCAGCTCCGACAGGTCTTCGACATAGGTTCCGGCGTAGGGATTGGCGATGACGGCGGCGCAGCAAATCCGGACCGCAGGCGGCGAGACCGGCCTGCCGGCTTCCCGCTGAACGGTTTCCATGAAGGTCAGGATTTTGCGGACGCGCGCGGTCATCTGAGGCCGTCTTCTCCCTTGATTTCGGACGCTTTCAGCCCGCCGACACGTGCGTGGATGCGCGGCCCGGTGGTCATGACCAGCACGAGCAGGATTTCATCCGCCTTGGGTCCGTCGGCAAGCCCCACTTCCATCGCGTCGAAGTGGGAGCGCACATAGGAGGCGTTGCAATGGGTAATCGGAACATCCAGCCGGGTACCCGGTCCACCGAGTTTCTTGGTGGACGGCACAATGGCATTAGAAGACGGCAGGATTTCCCGCATGGAATAGCCGCCGGGCACATGCCACAGGGCTCCGTGTTCCAGTTCGCCCGCAGTGCCGACGATCGCGCCCTTGCCGTAGCCCTCGACGACCCCCGCATCGCCGCCGAGGATATCGACCAGTTTCCTGGCCATATCGACGCCGAGCGGCTTGAGGTCATCCATGAAACCGGCAATGTCCTCGACATAGGCGCCTGCAAAGGGGTTCTTGATGACGCAGAGCATGGCTGCACGCTTCAGTGGAGTTTCCGCCGCCGGTCCGCCTTCGTGGAAAATTTCTTCAAGAATGATTGCGGTTTTGCGCAGGATCGGTTCAGGCACAGACAGCCTCCCTCATATTTCTTATTTCGTATTGGTGAACGCCGGCTCCGGGTGTCGCGGCAACGGTACACCGTTCCCCGGCAAGCGCCAGATAGGCTGCACTGAAAAGGCCGCCTGCCAGATAGCTGTGCGCGGCTTTTACGCCGCCCTCCAGCGCAATCTGAATTTCGTCCGGTGACAACGGACCGACGCCTGTGGTCACGGCAAGATCGCCAAGATCGCTGTCGGGAGAAAGACGGGAGGCGGCTTCGCGCTCGATCTTGACGTTACCGGGAAGATCGACCCTGTTGGCGATCATGGTGGCGGCGGCATCAGCCTCAGCCGCCGTTTTCGCCAGCACGGTCACTGCGTCTGCAATGCCCAGGGAATGGGACCGTCCGCGCCATCCGCTCGTGGCGATCCCGCCGATCCCGTCCTCCGGGCGAAGGTGGACGACACCGCCAGAGACCCCGGTTACCGGATCGTCGCAGATGCCGATCCGGAAGGAGCCCTCGGCCAGATGCAGGGCAATGTCGCCGCCGTTGTTGACATAGGCGCGCCCAAGAGAGCGCCCCTTGAGCAATTCCTTGAGGATATGATCGGCAACGCTGCCGGCGACCGCTGCCATAGGCGTGATGAAGTCCGGGGCGTAGGCGGAGGTTGCCGCCCACATGGCCCTTGCAATCCGCCCCTTCGGCGCTGGCCCGTCCGGCGACCGCAATCGGGATATCTCACCCACCAGGTCCTGCAGGACGGTTTCAAATGCCGCCCGGGCACGGCGATAGGCTTCAGCAACCTCGCCGGGCTCTCCGCAGGCTTCCACGACCAGATCGATCGGGCCGTGCTGCAGGTGCAGCCGGCGTGCATCCGGAAGCAGGTGCGCCGTGGCGGTTTCCAGCTGAATCGCCCTTGTCATCCGCCCCCCCGTTTCCAGGGGTAGTTCCCCGAGCCCGTCGGCCAGGGATTGTCACCGGCTGGCGACACACCGCGCCGGCCTTTCAGAATGTGGTCGTTCTGCCGCCCGGTCTTGCCGGTGAGGGCTTCGGAAAGCGGCATGACAAAGTCCATGTGGCCACCGAGCGCGCGGTAGTCGTCAGCCCGCATGGTGAACTCGATAGGGGCAACCAGGGCAGGGGTGGGCACATAGCCGAAGGCATTTTTCGGCATGCGGGTGACATCTGCCATGAAGGTGATGCCGCCGCCCGGCCAGATATAGACCGGCGCGCCACCACAACTGACATAAGTGAGCGAATTCTGGACCGAGCGGGTCAGGCCGACCGGATGCTCGGTCACGCCCGAACGCAGAGATCCACCGGCCCCCGCCATGAATAGGACCGACGTCAGTGCCGGTTCGCAGTTCTCCTCGATCCGCTTGACCGAAGGCTGCAGACGCTCGGGCATCTCCTTCTGGACCGGAACCAGGTCTTCATCCAGTTCGTAGTAGGCGGAGTGTTCGCCGGTGGTGGAAACCATCAGGAGCGACAGGCCGGGCCTTGCAGACTTCGGGTCGAACTTGTCGATGATCGCAAGAGGATCCTGCAGGTTGGTTCCACCCCAGCCGGTGCCGGGTTCCGCAACCTGGAAATAACGTCCGGGTGTGGAGCGTCGGCCCTTGATCTTAAGGCCCGTCGACTGCCAGCCGATAACCTTGCCTGCCTGGTGCTCCGACATCACGCCGGTGATGTGGTCGTCGACAACAACCACTTCGTCGACCAGACCTTTCCACTGGGCGGCGAACATGCCAACGGTGGCCGAGCCGCAGCCGACGCGCATGCGCTCCTCGAGCTGGCCATTAATGACTGGCGGCTTGCCCGCCTGAACCCGCAGCTCCGTGCCGCCATCGATCTCCAGACCGACTTCCTCGCCGTTGCACAGCGCCAGCATCGTGGAGCAGGTAAGGCGGCCTTCCTTCTTGGAGCCGCCGGTCAGGTGGTGGACACCACCGAGGGAAAGCATCTGGCTGCCGTACTCGGACGTGGTCACATGGCCGACAACTTCGCCGTCCGCCCTGACAGGGGCGCATTCCGTGCCCAGATGCCGGTCCGTATCGATTTTCAGTTTGACGCCGCAGTAGCTGAAAATGCCCTCGGTCACCACGGTGATCATGTCCACGTCGTCAACTTCGGAAGAGACGATGAAGGGGGCGGGCTTGTAGTCCGGATAGGTGGTGCCGGCCCCGATGGCAGTGACGAAATTGTTCTTCGGCGGCAGTATGTCGCCATCCCATTCCTTCTCCAGGAAGGGCACGATCTCGCCACCGGCGGCTTCCGCCTTTTCCAGAATCGTCAGCGGATCGAGGCGGACAAGCTGGCCGTTGTCATTGGCATAGCGGTCACAGGCTCCCGCCCGGCCTTCGGCGATGTAACACATGACCGGACACGCATCACAGCGGATCTTTTCAGGTTTGCCATCGGCGACAGTCAACGTTGTGACTCCTTAAATGCCACGCTGCATTTGTTAGTATGCAAACATGTTTTCAAAAATGGTGTCAATGCGAATTGCACATTGCCTGCGATGATATGCTGAGCAGCCATGCTGCAAAATCCATCAATTCGTCAGTCGACGAAGGCACGTTCCACCACGAACTGCGCGGGCTTGTTGTTCGCCCCTTCCTCCAGCCCATGGCTGAGGCACAGGTCTTTGGTGTCCTTCAGCATGGCCATGGAGCCGCAGATCATGGCGCGGTCTTCTTCCGGCCCCATGCGTGGCAGGCCAAGGTCGGCAAAAAGCTTGCCGGAAGTGATCAGGTCCGTGATCCTGCCCTGACGGGCAAAGTCTTCCCGAGTCACGGTGGTGTAGTGGATCAGCTTGTCCCGCACGAGATCGCCGACCAGCGGATCCTCGCGCAGGCCGGCGACAAGGTCTTCGCCATATTTCAGTTCGGCGATCGTGCGGCAGCCATGGGTGAGCACGACCTGATCGAACTTGTCGTAAGTCTCCGGATCCCTGATCAGGCTGGCAAAGGGGGCGATGCCGGTTCCGGTTGAGAACATCCAGACCCGCTTTCCCGGCAACAGCGCATCGTTGACAAGCGTTCCTGTCGACTTCTTGCGCATAAGCACCGTGTCGCCGGGGCGGATTTTCTGCAAATGTTCGGTCAGGGGGCCATCCGGCACTTTAATGGAAAAGAATTCCAATTCCTCGTCCCAGGAAGGGCTGGCGACGGAATAGGCTCTGAACACCGGTTTTTCGGCATTCGGCAAGCCGATCATGACGAATTCGCCGGACCGGAAGCGGAACTGCTTCGGACGTGTCACCCTGAACCGAAACAGACTGTCCGTGTAATGCTGCACGTCCCGGACTGTGAGGGCGTAACAACCGGCAGGCACGGGAAATGGCGAAGGGTTTCCGGCCAGAATGGGGGTTACAATGTCGAGGGCTTCGGACACGGGTGCGG
The DNA here is from genome assembly GCF_008107695.1 of Stappia sp. BW2. Taxonomy (GTDB): domain Bacteria; phylum Pseudomonadota; class Alphaproteobacteria; order Rhizobiales; family Stappiaceae; genus Roseibium. Next base: position 91,969 of record NZ_VIRG01000103.1, read on the forward strand.
TCTCCTGACTATTGGAACGCTGGAAAGCGGCTTCTTTATTGTTAGTATACAAACAAACTTTTCAAAGAAAGCAAACAAAAAATGCGTGTTCAGAATTTAATCAGAATTCCGCATCAGTTTGCTTGACAGTGTTCTTCGTTGCAGATCTAATTCGTTTGTATGCTAATGAAATGCATTGAGGACGCGATGCAATTCCATAGACCCGAGACACTCGAAGCCGCCTTGCATTTGTTGTCCGAAGAACCGGTCAGGTTGCTGGCTGGAGGAACGGATTTCTTTCCGGCCCTCGCGGGAAAGACGACGGCGGAACCGGTCGTCGACCTGTGCCGGATCAAGTCTCTCAACGGCATATCAAGATCAGACGGCGCCTGGCGTTTCGGCGCAACGACAAGCTGGTCGGACATCCGCGACGCAGACCTGCCGGCACAGTTCCTTGCCCTGCAGCAGGCCGCGCGGGAGGTGGGGTCCATCCAGATACAGAATGCCGGCACGATCGCGGGCAATCTCTGCAATGCCTCCCCGGCGGCCGACGGCGTACCGCCGCTTCTGGCGCTCGATGCCGACGTCGAGATCGCCGGGCCGGCAGGTGTCCGGCGCGTGCCGCTTGAACGCTTCATCACGGGCGTGCGCCGCACCGTTCTACAGCCCGGTGAAATCGTCACCGCCGTTCTCGTTCCTGAAAAAACGGGGACCCACTCCGCTTTCCTGAAACTTGGTGCCCGGCGCTATCTGGTCATTTCGATTGCCATGGTGGCGGTCGCGCTGGACTGTGCGGACGACGGAAAGATTTCGGAAATTTCAGTTGCCGTCGGATCGTGCTCTCAGGTCGCCCGGCGCCTGCCGTCCGTGGAAGCGGCATTGGCAGGTACACCGGCAGAGCCGACAGAGGTAAAGGCGTGCCTGAAGGACGTCGACCTCGCACCGCTTGCCCCGATAGACGATGTACGGGCTCCGGCGGACTACCGGCTGATCGCTGTTCGTGAATTGATCGGGCGCGCTGTTCTTATGGCGGCGCAGGAGGGGAGATAAGCATGGCTCTGACTGAGTTCGACGAGCTGCAAGGCGTCACTTTCCAACTGAACGGGCACGCGGTTCGCATTGACGGTCCTCCCGCCGAACGGCTCTCCTATGCTCTGCGGGAAAGGGCCCATGCCAAAGACGTCAAGGTCGGCTGTGATGCAGGTGACTGCGGCGCCTGCACCGTACTGATCGACGGAAATCCCGTCTGTGCCTGTACCACTGCACTCGGTCAGGTCGACGGGGCAACGGTCGAGACCCAGGCGGGACTGGTTGCAAACGACGAGACCGGAAAAGCCCTTGCCGCCGCCTTTCAGCGCCATCAGGCCGCGCAATGCGGCATCTGCACGCCCGGCATGATGGTCTCCGCCATCGGGTTGCTTCGCCGGCAGCAGACGCCGACGGAAGAAGCCGTCAAGGATGCGCTCGGCGGCGTTCTTTGTCGCTGCACAGGCTATCGCAAGATCATTGACGCGGTGCTTGATGCCGGCAATTCGGTCGAAGCGCCTGTCGGCGGTGTCGGCACGCCGATGGCCCGGGTCGACGGATTGCCGAAAGTCACGGGCACCGAGAAGTTTGGCGATGATGTCGCCCCGGCAGATACGCTCACCCTGCGCGTGGTGCGTTCGCCTTATCACCACGCCACCTTCGAACTGGGAGACATTGAGGCCTACAGGGCCAATACCGGTGTCGATCTCGTCCTGACGGCCAGGGATGTGCCGGGCACGAACTGCTTCGGCGTGATCCCGGGCTTCGAGGACCAGCCCATGTTCGCCGAGACGGAAACGCGCTTCAAGGGTGAAGCCGTCGCGGCAATCGTCGGGCCGGCCGATCTTGTCAACGGCCTCGACCTGACAGCCTTTCCCGTCAAATTCACGCCGCTCTCCCATGCGCTGGTTCCGGAGGAAGCTGCCGGGATTGCGGATCTCCACGAAGGTCGCGCGCAAAACGTCATGTGCCGCGGTTTTGTCAAACGCGGGGATCCCGGGCCCGCCCTGGCCACTGCCGCCGTCGTGGCGGAAGGGTCGTTTTCAACCGGGTTTATCGAACACGGCTACATCGAGCCGGAAGCGGCCTTCGCCCGCCGCACCGGAGACCGGATCGAGGTGCATTGCTGCACCCAAGCCCCGGTCATGAACAAGGAAGGGCTGGCAATTCTCCTCGGGCTGCCTCCGAATGCGGTGCGTGTCATACCGACAGCGGTCGGCGGCGGCTTCGGCTCCAAGCTCGATCTGACGGCCCAGCCCTTTGTCGCTCTGGCTGCCTGGCTGCTGGACAGGCCGGTGCGCGTCACCTACAGCCGCTCGGAATCCATTGCCACATCCACCAAGCGCCACCCATCCGAAATCACCATGCGGGTTGGAGCGGACGCAGACGGAAACATCGTTGCCGCCGAATTCGACGGCGTCTTCAACACGGGGGCCTATGCGAGCTGGGGTCCGACCGTTGCCAACCGAGTGCCCATCCACGCGTCGGGTCCCTACAAGACACCGAATTATGTCGCCCGCAGTGCCGGAATTCATACCAACACTGCCCCATCCGGAGCCTTCCGGGGCTTTGGCGTGCCGCAATCCGCGCTGGCCCAGGAGCCGCTCTATGACGACCTCGCCAATGCGCTCGGCATCGATCGGCTCGAGTTCCGCCGGAAGAACGCTCTGCGCAACGGCGATCCGACGGTCACGGGACAGGTGTTCGAAACCGGAATGGGCATCGGCGACTGTCTCGATGCGCTCAAAACGCACTGGGATCGAGCGCTCGCGGAGGCAAACGAGGTCAATGCCAAGGGCGGACCCAGGCGCCGCGGTGTCGGCATTGCCGGTGGGTGGTACGGCTGCGGCAACACTTCAATGTCGAACCCTTCCACGATCCGCGCCGGCGTGACGGCTGCCGGTGAAGTCGTTCTTCATCAGGGCGCAACCGATATCGGTCAGGGCTCCAACACCGTGATCACGCAGATTTTTGCGACGGCGCTTGGCGTTCCCGTTCCGCAGATCCGGATTGTGGGACCGGACACCGATCTGACCCCTGATGCCGGCAAGACCTCGGCGAGCCGCCAGACATTCATCACCGGCAATGCCGCCCGCCTCTGCGGCGAAGCGTTGCGTGCGCGGATCCTGCGACTTGCCAATGTTTCCGACGCCGCCGAACTTGAGTTCGGCACGGGCGAAATCCGCGTGAGCGACGCCGCTGGTGAACGCCGGATTTCCCTGCCCATGCTGGAACCCGATAACGGGGACTATGTGCTGGAAGCCGTGGAATCCTACGATCCCCCCACCTTGCCGCTTGATGAAAACGGGCAGGGTTCTCCCTATGCGGTGTTCGGCACGACAGCGCAGATGGTGGAGCTGGAGGTGGATCTTGCATTAGGCACGGTCAATCTCCTGAAAATCACCGCGGCCCATGATCTCGGCAAGGCCATCAACCCGTTGCTCGTGGAAGGCCAGGTTCAGGGCGGTGTTGCCCAGGGCATCGGACTGGCCCTGATGGAAGAATTCCTTCCGGGCCGCACGGAAAACCTCCACGACTACCTGATCCCGACCATCGGAGACGTCCCCCCGATCGAGACGCTTATTCTGGAAACCGGAGACGAACACGGACCCTATGGCGCAAAGGGCCTGGGCGAGCATTGCCTGATCCCGACGGCTCCGGCGATCCTCAACGCGATCAAGGACGCCTGCGGCGCACGGGTTTCTCATCTGCCCGCGACGCCGGACAAGGTCCTGGCCGCTATCCGGTCCCAAACAGCACCCGACAAAGTTAAGGCCGACACTTGACCGCTCTCCGTAACGTCCCTGCCAATCTCTCTATTGGATAGAAATTTCCATGAGCCTGTCCCCGTCAATCGCTCCAGCTCCCGACACACCGGAAAACGTGGAAGCATCGAATGTCGCCGGCATCGATGTGGGCGGAACCTTCACCGATCTTGTCCTATACGACTCCCGCTCCAGGACGGTCCGGCTCGCCAAGACACCGACCACGCTGGACAATCAGGCCTATGGTGTCCTCAAGGCGCTCGAACTGGCGGAGACGGACCTGCGAACGCTGGACCTGATCGTGCACGGCACAACGACCACCACCAATGCCGTGCTGGAACGCACCCTGTGCAAGACAGGCATGATCACCACGGAAGGTTTTCGGGACGTGCTTGAACTGGGCCGCAGGACCCGACCAAATCCCTACGGAATGAAAGGCGAGTTCAAGCCGGTGATCCCGCGCGATCTTCGCCTTGAAGTTCCAGAACGTCTCTACGCGGACGGTACTGTCCGCCTCGCCCTGGACGAAGCGGCTTTCCGGGACGCCGTGAAGCGTCTCCTGGACGAAGGCTGCGAAGCGCTCGTCATTCATTTTCTGCATTCCTACGCCAACCCGGCACACGAACAGCGGGCAGGGGAGATTGCCGCTGAATTCTGGCCAAACGACAATATCACGTTGGGGCATTCCCTCCTGTCCGAAAGCCGCGAGTTCGAACGCGGCGTGACGGCCGCGATCAACGCCTCCGTCCAGCCGCTGCTGCGCCGCTATGTCGACCGGCTGGCAGATCAGCTATCGGAAAAAGGCTATCGCCACGATGTCTTGGTGATGAACGGCAATGGCGGCATGGTGTCGGCCCGGCGCGTGGCGATGGAAGCAGCCAAGACCGTCATGTCAGGGCCGGCCTCTGGGGTCATGGCCGCCGCCTACACCGGCCGGCGGGCCGGAATCCCGAACCTTCTGACCTACGACATGGGCGGCACCTCGACCGATGTTGCACTGATCCGCAATGCCGAACCGGCTGTCTCGAACGAGATTGAAATCGAATATGCCATGCCGATCCATGTGCCCATGGTCGACGTGCGCACGGTTGGCGCCGGTGGCGGGTCCATTGCCCGGATCACCGAAGCGGGCCTCCTCCAGGTCGGACCGGAAAGCGCCGGGTCCACACCGGGTCCGATCTGTTACGGGCGGGGCGGCGAAGACCCGACGATCTCCGATGCCAATCTTCTGCTCGGGCGGATGAACCCGGAAAAGCTCAACTCGGTTTCCGGCACGGTCGTCCTTGCCGATATCGAGGCCATCTTTGCCGAAAAGCTCGGACAACCACTCGGTCTCGGCGCGCGCGAAGCTGCCGCCGCCGTTCTGCGTATCGCCAACACCCGCATGGCGGATGCTGTGCGCATGGTGTCGGTGAGCCTCGGAGAAGACCCACGCGACTACGCGCTGTTTGCCTTCGGGGGTGCCGGTCCTCTGCACGCGACTGCAATCGCGCGCGAGCTTGGTGTTCCGCGCGTGCTCGTCCCCTCCCGTCCGGGCATCACGAATGCTCTCGGCTGTGTCGTGGCGGATCTGCGTCATGACTTTGTGAACACGGTCAACAAACCGCTGGCCGAGCTGGACATCGGCGCGGTGCATGCGCTTTTCGACCAGCAGGCGGCGGAAGGCCGCGCCCTGATCGAAAAGGAAAAGGTCGAGATCGAGGAGCTGCGGGAAATCTACTCCGTCGACATGCAGTTCATCGGCCAGACCCATTTGCTGCGCGTCCCGCTCTCCGGGCCCCGGCCGACGCTCGAGGAGCTGCAGAAACTGTTCGAAGAAGCCTATTTCAACCGCTTCCGGGTGGAACTGCCGGAGATCAAGGCAAGCCTCGTCAACGTCAATTGCTCGGTTATCGGACGGCGCGCCGAAATCGACCTCTCGCTGCTGATCGACCCAGCCGCGCGCAAGAACAGGCTTGAAGAGGCCCTGACCGGCCATCGTCAGGTCTGGTTCAACGGGCCGGTCGAGACGCCCATCTACTGGCGCGACCATCTCCCGCTTGCTGCTAAAATCCAGGGGCCTGCCATCGTGGAGCAGATGGACACAACCATCGTCATCGATCCGGGTGACAAGGCGGTCCAGGACGCCGACGGCAACATCATCATCGAACTGGGAGCAGGGGCATGACCATCGATCCGATAACTCTCAGCGTCATCCAGTCCGGTCTGCAGCAGGTCTGCGACGAGATGGACCTGAGTTTTTCCCGCGCAGCCTTTTCCCCGGTGATTGCCGAGGCCAATGACCGCTCCGACGGCATCTATTCGGCCGAAGACGGATCGCTGATTTCGCAAGGGGCGGGCGGTCTGCCGGTCTTTGTCGGCACCATGCAGTATTCAACCCGAACGCTGATAGAAATGATCGGGGACGGACGGGTGCCGGCACCAGAGCCCGGGGACATCTACATCGTCAACGACCCCTATCTCGGCGGAACCCATCTGATGGATGTGCGTTTCGCCATGCCGTTCTACCGCGATGGCGAAATCTTCTGCTGGCTGTCCAACACCGGCCACTGGCCCGACACTGGCGGCGCCGTGCCCGGCGGGTTCTCGGCCTCCGCGACTTCTGTCGAGCAGGAAGGCCTGAGACTGCCACCCGTTCGTCTCTTCAAAAAGGGCAAACTGGATGGGGAAATCTATTCCATCATCTGCTCGAACATTCGGGTATCCGAACAGCGTATCGGCGACGTGAAGGCACAGGCGGCGGCCCTACTTGTCGGCGAAGAACGGCTCAATCGGATCCTCGACCGCTATGGCGACGGTGTCGTGAAGGAGGCCATTGCCGAGTTGCGCCAGCGGGCGGCAGACCAGATGCGGGCCAATGTCCGCCTCATTCCGGACGGGACCTACACCTCCATCGCCTATGTGGACAGTGACGGGGTAGTCAACGAACCGCTCGAGATCAGGCTGGCGATCACCGCGCAGGACGGTGAACTGACGTTCGATTTTACCGGATCTTCCAAGCCCTGCATGGGGCCGATGAATTCGGTTCTCGCGACAACACTCTCCTCGGTCTATCTCGCCATGCGTCACATCTTCCCGGACGTGCCGATCAGCGCCGGGGCCTTCGAGCCGCTGAAAGTCCTCCGGCCGGAAGGTACTTTTCTGGATGCGCAATATCCGCGGCCGGTGTCCGGCTGCGCCGCTGAAGTCAGTCAGCGCATTGCGGAAGCAGTCTTCGCCGCCCTTGTCGAGGCCCTGCCGGACCGCGTCACGGCAGCGCCGGCCGGCAGCTCCGGCAACTTCGCCCTCGGAGGTTTCGACCCGGCGCACAATCGCAGCTTTGTCATGTACCAGATTTCCGGCGGCGGATATGGCGGCAACTCCGATCACGACGGCCTGTCAAACGGCTGTTCCACCATCGGGATTTCAAAAGCGCCACCGGTGGAGATCATGGAGCAGCAGTTTCCCGTGCTCTATCACCGCTATGCGCTTCGCGAAGGATCCGGTGGGGCGGGCAAGCACCGTGGCGGTTTCGGCCTCGACTACGAGATCGAACTCCTGCGTGGACACGCGACGGCAAGCTTCGTGATGGATCACGGCCGTTTCGGGCCGCAAGGCGCCCTGGGCGGTAAGGACGGAAAACCGAATTCCGTCACCGTCTGGCAAGACGGCAAGGCCATGGTGCCGGAGCATCTCTCCAAGGCTCAGGACATCCCACTGACCCCAGGAGACCGAGTGCGTGTCGGAACACCGGGCGGCGGCGGCTATGGCGACCCCGACCACCGTGATCCCGCGCTCGTCGCCGAAGACGTCAGGCTCGGTCGCTACACCAGCGAAGAGGCAAAATCCCTGTTCGGCTAGGCCCTGATGATGCAGAGGCCCACCGCTGGCTTTGATGTGCGAAGGTGGGATTTTCTCGATCCTGCAGGAAGCGTCAAGATTGCCTGAGCCTTGGTTTCAGAGAAGGGATGTCGCGAAAGATGGTTCGAAGATGCGCTTCACGCGCGAGATGAATACCGACCCGACAATCGGTTTCCGAGCCGTCTGCTGGCCGGAGATTTATGCTGGTGCGTTTTGAAATGTCCGAAACGGCTTCTTTTCCGAATGACGCAGCTGTCACCGGAATAGAAACCTGTCCGGTCTGCGCCTGATTGAAATATCCTATACTGGCTCCGTAGATGGTCGCTGCACTTGTAACGGCAGCTCCAAACAGCGCGCCCAGCAGAGTTCCCCCAGTATCACTCATTTTTGCCTATCGGTTCACACCAGGCGACGCAAACTCCTCACCCTTCAGGGCTTTCAGCGCGTTCGTTGTATTGAACTCGGGCGAGTACCGCTTGCGTTTCGACATCTCCGTTTCCTGTTCGTCAAAAATCGGCGCTCAGCCCATTGTAGCTTATGTCAATGTTAAAATTTCGGAAAATTGGTCGCCACACACCCAAAATGCCCTTGCGTCACTCGCTGTTACTTTGTACCAAGCTACTTCTTTTTGTTTTGAGAGTTCTATTTTAAGACATGCCTGACTTGGAAACGCGCACGAAAACCGTCGTCGCAGAAACCCTTAGACTCGCCCGCTGGGTCATCAAACCAGAGTCTACAATGGCGACACTGGGAGCTGGCAGCCTTGATGTTGTGGGTATTATCATGGCGCTGGAGAGAGAGTTTGACTGCTGCCTTCCGGACGACTTGTTCAGTCCGAACAACAGCGAGAAGGGACAGTTGACGTTCCAGGAGCTGGTCGATGTGATCGAGCGATCAACACAAACGCACGCAGTCGATGCTTGAGCGCAAATCCGACCATCGTCCGGATCGCCGTTGACGACAACTTTCGCTTGGTAAGCGGAAACCGCAACTGACTTGGCAATACCCTGAGCCTTCTGCCGCCGAACGCCGGCAGCTTGTCGAAGACCGTCAGCGGTTCTTCCGGCGCGGCGCATGCATTTCCATGAGGCATGTACGGAAGATCTCGGCGACCTGAGACAGGGTGCTCACAGGGTAGTGGGCGACACACATGCCGATCTGGAAGCTGACGAGATCGGGACGGAGTGCACGCATCTCGCCGCGCTCAACCCATCTTTCCGCATACTGGCAGGGCAGGAAACTGACGAAACGGCCGCTCAGCACGAGATGCGCAAGCCCCTCCATGGAATAGGCGGTGGCCGTCGGCGGGTGGGCGAAGACGGAATTGTAGGCTGTGGCGATCGTATACCCCCTCCGGGCATAGGGAAGCGTCGAAATGCGCTCCAGCGTCACGCTTTTGGGCTCGGCGTGAAACAGCTCGTGACCGGAGCTGCAGAACAGGTTCTGCTCCTCGTGAAAGAGCGTTTCGAGCTGGAGAGCCGCATTCAGCGGCTGGTTCGCCACGATGGCAATCTCGATCTGTTTGTTGATCAGGGCGCTGCCGAGCTGGTTGGGCGAGAGCACCATGACCGTCGGATTGACATCCGGAACGCGATCGTTGAACAGCGCCAGTGTCTCCGATAGGCGGCATTTCGGGTTTTCCACCAGTGCATCCACGGCGCCGATCCTGAGTTCGCCGACGAGCCCGCCGCGCATGACGCCAACCTCCTTGCGAAAATTCTCCAGCGCCGCGAAGCACTTGATCGCCTCGGCGTAGATCTTCTGGCCCTGCTCCGTCAGGGAAAACCCGGAGCGGCCCCTGTGGCAAAGCTTCAGCCCGAGCCGGGTCTCGAGTGCGGCCATCTGGGCACTGATGGTGGAACGGGACAGGCCGAGTTCATCCTGCGCCGCGGTGAAGCCGTTGTGATCGACCACAGCCCGGAAGATGCGCAGCTGACGCAGATCGACATCGCTCAAGGGGGAAACGGATGAAACCATGATACGTTGAAATCTTCGGACGTTTACTCTTGTAATTCGATATTATTGGACGTGATGTTGCATGGCAACATAATCCGGTGACCCAATCAGCGGAGCCGTTCATGTCCGACTTTTTCCAGCCGATTTCCGGCTTCGACCTGCCCAGGTACGCCGGTGTCCCGACCTTCATGCGCCTGCCCCTGCTGGGCCTCGATGACCAGCGCATCGAAGAGGTCGACATCGGCATCGTCGGCGTTCCCTGGGACGGCGGCACCACGAACCGGCCGGGCACGCGCCACGGTCCGCGCCAGCTGCGCGATCTGTCCACGATGATCCGGCGCCTGCACCCGACCAGCGGCGCGGCGCCTTTCGAGATGCGCAATGTAGCCGATCTGGGCGACTCCCCCGTCAATCCGGCTGATGTCGCAGACGCATTGGAGCGGATCACCGGGTTCTATTCGAAACTGAAGCAGCGTGGCATCACGCCGCTCAGCGCCGGCGGCGACCACCTGGTATCCTACCCGATCCTGAAGGCGCTGGCCGCGGACGCGCCGGTTGGCATGATCCATTTCGATGCCCACACCGATCTCTTCGACAGTTATTTCGGCGGCTTCAAATACACCCACGGCACCCCGTTCCGCCGCGCGATCGAGGACGGCTATCTGGACCCGAAACGCGTGGTGCAGATCGGCATTCGTGGCTCCATGTATGACGACGAGGACATCGTTTGGGGCCTCGAACAGGGGGTGCGGATCATCCGCGTCGAGGAACTCGATGATCGGGGCCTCAATGAAGTCATGGCCGAGGCTCGTGCCATCGTCGGCGACAAGCCAACCTATGTCAGCTTCGACATCGACAGCATCGATCCGGCCTTCGCACCGGGAACCGGAACGCCGGAAATCGGCGGCTTCACCACCCGCGAAGCCCAGCGGATGGTGCGGCTGCTGGACGGTCTCAACCTGATCGGCGCCGACCTCGTGGAAGTGTCGCCTCCCTTCGACACGTCCGGTGGAACGGCCTGGGTCGGCGTTTCCATCATGTTTGAACTGCTCTGCGTCCTTGCCGGGGCGCCGGGAACAAAGCGCTGAACCGGCGCAAGTCCGGTTTTCGCAACTAGAGATAACAAGAAAAAAACATCAAACCTTTCAGGAGTTGAACAGCATGAACAGATACCTCTCCCGCTTCAGCGGCGTGGCTCTTGCCCTGTTTGCCGCTTTCTCCGTGTCGCCCGCCAGCGCTGCGGACAAGTTGACCGTCGCCCACTCGACGTGGGTCGGCTACGGCCCGCTCTATATCGCCAGAGACAAGGGGTTCTTCGAAGAAGAAGGGCTGGATGTCGATCTTCTGGTCATGGAAGACGTCAAGACGCGCATGCCGGCCCTTGCCGCTGGCCGCATCGACGTTGCCGTGACCACCATCGACACCGTCTTGACCTTCACGACGCCGAAGCGCCCGCTTGTCTATCTGTTTGCTCTCGACGACAGCGCGGGCGGCGATGGCATCGTCGCCAACAAGGACATCACCTCGGTTGCCGACCTCAAGGGCAAGTCCGTCGCCTACACCGAAGGCTCCGTTTCCCAGTTCTTTCTGAGCGTGCTCCTGAAAAACGAAGGTCTTACGCTTGCGGACGTTGAAACCCAGAACATGACCGCCGGCGATGCCGGCGCCGCCTTCGTGGCCGGCCGGGTTGATGCAGCCGTCACCTGGGAACCGTGGCTGACCCGCGGCAAGGATACCGAGCATGGCACACTGCTGGTCGACAGTTCCTCGACCCCTGGCCTGATCACCGACGTCGCCGTCACGACGGAAAAAACGCTGAGCGAGCGCAAGGACGACCTGAAGGCCTTCTACCGTGCCTGGGTAAAGGCTGTCGATTGGCAGAAGGAAAACGAGGCGGAAGCCGATGAGATCATGGCCAAGGGCGTTGGTGGATGGCTGAAGGACCCGGCGGTCTTTGCCGAAACCCGGGGCGGCATCGTTTTCTACGACGGTGACATGAACGCATCCTTCATGGATCCGGCGAACGAGGATGGCATCCTCGGCACCATCTCGGACGCGAAGGCCCTCGGCGAGGAAGCCGGCCTCTTCAAACTCGAGTCCGACCCGAAGTCGATGGTCGTCCCAGACATCGTCCAGTAAGGCGTTTTCCGAAACATACCGACCCTTGTCAGCAGAGCAGGCACCATGAACACATCTTCGCTGTTTTCGCCGAAAACGGAAATTTCTCGAGGTCTTTACATCGGTCTGAGTATTTCCTCCGTCGTGGCGGTGCTGCTTGTGTGGTGCCTGCTCACTTACGGCGGCTACATGCCGCCGGACTTCCTGGCGACGCCCGTCGAAGTCCTGCGCGCCGGGGTAGAGCAGGTCGGCGACCTCTCTCTCTTCGGCCACATGGGCTCCAGCCTGACGGTCATCCTGTCCGGCTTCCTGCTGGCCTCGGTGCTGGCCGTGCCGCTCGGCATCCTGATGGGCAGCTTTCGCGCGGTTCAGGCGTTGCTTGAGCCGATCACCGGCTTCATGCGCTACATTCCGGTCTCCGCCCTGATCCCGCTTTTGATCCTCTGGGTCGGCATCGGCATCGAGCAGAAGGTGATGGTCATCTTCCTCGGCACCTTCTTCCAGCAGCTCATTCTGATCTCTGACGTGTCCGCGCGGGTCAGCAAGGATCTCATCGACTGTGCCTATACGCTCGGGGCGAGCCGTGGCCAGGTGGTCTGGCGCATCCTGCTGCCGGCCTGCATGCCCGGCGTCATGGACAATCTTCGCGTCACCATGGGCTGGGCCTGGACCTACCTGGTGGTGGCGGAACTCGTCGCAGCCAACAGCGGCCTTGGATACATGATCCTGAACGCCATGCGCGGCCTCTTTACCGACGTCATCCTGCTCGGGGTCTTCACCATCGGCATTCTCGGCCTGATGACCGATTTTCTCTTCAAGTGGCTGCGCCAGCGGCTGCTTCCCTGGTCCGCCGACTTTTGAGGTCCTGCGACATGAGTCTTCTCAGCATCCAAGACGTCACCGTGCGTTTCGAGCCCAAGGGCAAGCCCGTTGTACTCGCACTCGACAATGTGTCGCTCAATGTCGAGCACAACACCTTCTCCGTAATCGTCGGACCTTCGGGCTGCGGAAAGTCGACCCTGCTGCGGCTGGTCGCCGGGCTGGAAACGCCGACCAGCGGCCGGCTCGACCTTGATGGCAAACCAATCCTGGGTCCTTCGGCCGATCGCGGCATGGTGTTCCAGAGCTACACGCTGTTTCCCTGGCTGACGGTGCGTGAGAACGTCATGTTCGGCCCGAAGCTGAAGGGCCTGCCGAAGTCTGAATATGAGGATATCGCCGACAGATTCATTGCCGCTGTCCATCTGAAGGGTTTCGAGAAATCCTATCCGAAAGAGCTTTCGGGTGGCATGCGCCAACGCGTTGCGCTCGCCCGGGCGCTCGCCAACGATCCGCGCATTCTCCTGATGGACGAACCATTCGGCGCTCTCGACAGCCAGACCCGGCAGCTGATGCAGGAGCTGCTTCTGGAAATCTGGCAGGAGCAGCGCAAGACTGTGCTGTTCATTACCCACGATATCGACGAGGCGGTCTTCCTCGGCGACGAGGTGCATGTCATGTCCGCCCGCCCAGGCCGGTTCAAGAAGACCTTGTCCATCGACATCGGGCGCCCGCGCGGGATCGATGTTCTGACGTCGCCGGCGTTCATGGAATACAAGCGCGAGATCCTGTCGCTGATGCACGACGAAGCCCTTCGTGCGCAGATGGCCTGATCCCTCGTCTTCGAGCGCCCAGGCCCTGCATTTCCCGGAATTGCCGAGCGCTCGATTTCGCGATCAAGAAAGATAACCCGGTGCGCGGCGATTACACCGCCGCCCTGCAACGTGCTGCCGCCCCGACGTCGTTGTGCGCCGGGGCGGAGCCTTTGTCATCAGGCCAGTTGCAGGTGAAGATCCTGTGCGCGCTCAAGCGCCTTCATCTGGTCTCCGGCCGGGTCCGCGGTCAGCAGTGAAGGCTGGAACCGGACGGTTTCGATCTCGCTCACGCCGATGAAATCAAGCCACCAGCCCAGATAAGTCGAATGGTGATCGGTTCCATATTTGGCGGGTGCCCCCGGTGCATAAACCCCTGAGGTATAGAAGACCCGCGCCGACTTGCCACTCAGCAACCCGCTGTACCCCGCTTCGGGATCGAAGCCGAACAGCAGGCCGGGCTGGGTGATGATGTCGATATATTGCTTGAGCTTGTAGGGAATGCCGCCGTTCCACATCGGCACCGACAGCACATATTCATCCGCCTCTATGAAGCGATTGGTGACGGCGACCACCTGGTCCCAGGCACTCTGGCGCGGCGCGTCCATGTCGCCCACACCGAAGAAGGTCATCTTCGCCGCCGCCTTGTCGCCGTCGAACTCGGGCAGGTCAGCGTTCCACAGCTCGAGCCGGTCAATGGCAACATCCGGCTGGGCTGCCTGCCGCGCCGCAAGATAGGCCTCGGCAAGCTCGCCGGATTGGGACATCGGGCCGCGCGGCGATGCCGCGATATAGAGAATTTTGGTCATGGCGTCATTCCTTTCGGTTGGGGTCGGTTGGTTGAGGTCAGCTGGTTGAGGTCAGGGGGCAAAGACGTTGCCGATAGCCGCGCCGGTTATCGGGGCGCGGGTTTCCAGTGCGAAATGACCGGCATCGAAGATGCGCGTCTCGGCACCTGGCATCAGCCCGTGCAGGCAGATCACGCCGGCAGGGGTAAGGAGAGATCGCTGGCAGCGCAGGCAATCAACGTCCCGGGCAGCTCACGGGTCAGGTACGCCTGTCAAGAGGGGTAAGATGCGACGGGGCGGCGGTTCGATGATGATCGGTTCATGCTGCACTATTGATAACCAGTCAAATTTGTTTCGACGGTTATTTACTAACCTTTGATTTCGATTTTTGACAGTTACTTTTTTGTGATGACGTTCGCGAATGTGTAACTGGTAAAATCTGGTAATAACGGTTATCAAAGACGATCGTACCGTTGCTATTGAGACGCAGGACCAGATGAAACAGGACCCCAGACCGGCGCCGTTCCTCGTCGGAGAAAATCCCGCGCTGGATTTCCTGAACAGCGTCGCGAAGCCGCGATCCGAACGCTACGACTGGCTGGAGACCGGACCGGATCTGCTGGACTGGCTGGTCGCGACGGGGCTTGCCTCGGAGTCCGAGCTGGCCACCTTCCGCCAAGCGGCCACCGCGCCCGCGCTTGAAGAGGCCCGGCAGGAGATCGTCGCCTTCCGCGACAGGTTCCGGCTCTTCATAGAAGAGGTCTGCGGCAGCCCGCTGACAGATGTGGGCCATCCCGTCATTGCCGAGATCAATACGACCCTCGCGCGCGGACCGCGTTTCCTGCAGATCGCACCTGCCGAGAAATCGGACGCCTCCACCGCGCAGCCCCTTACGCTGCTCGACAGGCACCCGCTGACCGAGCCGCGTGATCTGATCGTCAGGATCGCGTTTGCCGCAGCGCGCCTGATCGCCGAGGCGGATTTCCGCTATGTGCGCAATTGCGAGGGGCCGAGCTGCACGCTTTATTTCCTCGACATCAGCAAGAACCACAAGCGGCGCTGGTGCTCGATGGAGGTCTGCGGCAACAGGGCCAAGGCCGCCGCCTATCGCAAGCGTTGACCGGGCCGCGTACCCGGTCGCCATTTTTTCCAACTTTCTTTGTCACAGTTTCCCGCACCGCCGCCTCTTTCTTTACATGCGGCCGGGACTGGCCCGGCGCAGGTCACTGAGGACGACAAAATGAAAACCCACGACGTGCAATCCATCAGCATCGCGAAACCCCACTCGGAGGTGTTTGCCTATATCGCCAACCCCGAGAATTTGCCCAAATGGACCAACGCGTTCAAATCCGCCGACGCCGAAAGCGCCGAGCTGGTCACACCGAACGGGGCCGTTCCCATCCGGCTGGAAACCCGCGCATCCGCCGAACACGGGACGGTCGACTGGATTATGACCTTTCCCGATGGCTCAAAGGGGGCGGCCTATTCGCGGGTGACCGAGGATGTGAGCGACACGTCGATCTATTCCTTCGTTCTGATGGCACCGCCGGTGCCTCTTGAAATGATGGAGGGAGCACTGGAAGACCAGAAAAAGACCCTGGCCAAAGAGCTGGTGTCCCTTCAGGCACGGCTTGAGGCATGATCATTCTCGATCCCGAACAGGTGAGCGCCGCGCGGCAAGGAGACCGCGCGGCGCTGGCATCGGTGGTGCAGTCCTTGCAGCGCCCGATCTATGGACTTGCCATGCGGATGCTTGCGCATCCCGCCGATGCCGAGGACGCCACGCAGGAAATTCTCATCAAGATCATCACCCATCTCGGCACAATCCGCGACGACCGGGCCGCCGGTGGCTGGGCGCTGAAAGTCGCGTCCCGGCACCTTGTCGGGATGCGCAAGCGCAGCCGCGTGGAGGCCATGCGGATGAGTTTCAAGGATTTCGCCGACGATCTGGAAAGCGGGCTCGCCGCCCCCGACGACGACCAGACCGACAGCACGATCACGGCCATCGCAATCGAAGAGATCAAGATCGGCTGCACGCTGGCGATGCTGACCTGCCTCAACCGAAGCCTGCGCATTGCCTATGTGCTGGGTGACGTGTTCGAGATGTCCGACAGCGAGGCGGCAGAGGCGCTCGAGATCTCCGCCGCCGCATATCGGCAGAGGCTGAGCCGCGCCCGCAAGGAGGTCACCCGCTTCGTGCAGACCACTTGCGGTGTGGTGTCGCAAAGCGCAGCGTGTCGATGTGAAAAGCGCCTGACGGCAGCACAGGACAGCGGCCGGGTCACCCTGGGCGCTCCGGCCTTCGGGCTGGTGGGCCCGGCCACCGACATCCCCAAACTGCGCCGCCAGATCAGAACACTGGAAGAAGGAAGGCGGGCCGCCGCGCTGATGCGGTCGAACCCGTCCTTCCCGACCAATGTCGGCGATCTGATCATGGAAGTCATGAAATAACGCCCCAAACTTTGCGCCCCCCACAGCACTGACCGCACACCGTGGCTGCGGTCGGCGCCAATTGTCGGGCAAAACCGTATGTCGACGACTGGGATGGCGTTTGCCGCTCCGACTGTTACGGCGCGGGCCGTGATGGAGAATGTCAGTGCCGAGAAGCTGAAACACCTCCAGCAAGGCTGCGAAACTGACTATTTTTGGCTGAGTCTGACCGTTGAATTCAATGCAATTGCTAAAAAATATTCAATAAAAATAGATACTTACCTCGACTGATTACTATGCGGTGTCGGTCGTCACAGGTCAAGGACCGGAATCTCACTTAGGTTTTGGTCATCGGCGAAAAACAACTGCCGGTGAAACCCAAGGAGATTGAAATGCTCAAAAAAGCGGTCCTCACGACCATCGCCGCGGTTGCTCTTGCGACAAGCGCATTCGGCTCTTCCGCGTTCGCTGGTGGTTATGGTCCCGGGAATAACCATGGCGGCTACGGTGGCCACAACAATTACAACGGCGGCTACAAGCACCAGCGCAGCTATGTCAATGGTCGCGACGGTAGCTGGAGGCAGCACGTCGACTGGTGCTATGGCCGTTACAACACCTACCGTGATTACGATAACAGCTATCAGCCCCATACCGGTCCTCGCCAGAGGTGTTTCTCCCCGTATTACAAGGGTTAAACGCGACCGACAACAGCCGTTGCGAAGCAACGGGCTTGGTCAGAGCCGTCGCCATGAGTGTCCTCTGGAGACTTTCAAATAGGTAGGGCAGGTCGAACTGCCCAGGCTCCGGAGCTCTGCCAGCCCCTTGAAAGCGACAAAATCAATTTACCGAAGCAAATCAATATTGTAGCAAACAAAAGGAATGTCAAAATGTTCAAGAAATCCATCATCACGGCCATGGCAATCACCGTCCTGGCCTCCGCGACTGCGCTAAGCGGTACAAATGCGGCCTTCGCCGGCGGGCATGGCCACGGTCACAAGCACGGTCATCATCACCGGCACGGCCACGGCCACGGTTTCGGGCATGGCCACGGTTTCGGGCATGGCCATCACTATAATAACAGGCTCATTATCAAGGTGCCTGGCGGTGTCAGCTGGGGGAAACATGTGTCCTGGTGCTACAACCGTTATCGTTCCTATCGCAAAGGGGACAATTCCTTCAAACCGTACCACGGCCCTCGCCGGCAGTGCAGATCGCCATTCTTTCACGGCTGAACAGACTGAACCCTCCCTGGTCAGTCAAACAAAACAAGGTCCAGCAAGACCAGCTTTCTTCACATCCCCTGGCGCCAGCGCCGGGGGTTTGTGGTTTTCAACGCCAGATACTCTTGCCAAAATTCCCTATCAGGAACCCGGATATATCGCGAACAAACAGTCGGGAAACCGGACCGTAGCCTGGAAAGCCGGCGACAATATCGATGCGGCCAGGAACCGGCCGATCACTTCAGTGTTGAACCTCGCGCACAAAACACGCGCACCCCGAAACAGGGCCGAATTTACTTAAGGCGTTTACTGGAAATACTTTTAGACGAACAGTGATGAGCGCCACTATTCTTGGTGCGCAAAGTCTTGTCTGAGCGCGCAAAAGATAGACTTCAGTCTGTTCAATTTGTATTGAAACCCGCTAAAAAGCAGAGCGTTTCGGACTGGATCCAGGAATGCATTTCGCGAAAACAAGTTTCGTAACTTTGCGCTCGCTACTACGGAAACCGGCTTTGCTCTGGTCAACTCTAAGTAATACATGATGAAAAAACTGATAATTTTCCTGGCTGTGACACTTCTCCTTGGCCTGCCAACTGTGGGATCTGCCGCAGGCTTTCGAGCTGGACACGACGCGGCACAGTGGCAGTCGGAGTGTTTCGGTCCGACCCGTAACCCCCAAAGCCTTGTTTGCCGAGTAACCCGGGACATCCGCGAGGAAGGGAGCAATCGCCTCCTCTTCAAGCTCGGATTTGTCTACCCACCGCAACAAAAACCGGTGTTCAAGATAAAGTTTGCTTTAGACCTATTTCTAATTGGAAGACTCCAACTCTATATAGATGACGTACTTTTCCGTGAGTTCTTGATCGATTCATGTATTTCTGAAGGATGTTATCTGACGCCTCAGGATTCTAGTGAATTCGTTGATATGATGGAAGCAGGCGCCAAGGTGAGAATTGACTATACGATACTCAATTCCGCGGCTAACTCCGTTGACGTTCCGATGGACAATTTCGGTCAAACCATGAGCGCTCTGCGAACTTCCGCAAACCCATGATAGCCATTTCCAAGCCCGGCAACCCCTGTCGAGGCGATTAATGGCCGTCAGGCTGGCGATTGAAACAAAACACAAATTATTTCTACTCCGGGCCAAGAAGGTGAGGCACGGCACCTCAAATGCTCTCATAACCGCCTTCATTCAACTTCCAGTGCTCCGCGGGTCCCGCTCCGCGGAGCATTTCTTTACATTTGACACTTTCAGGCAACGAATACTTAAATGAGTTTCACTGGGTAGCAGTGGATTATTTCTCTTTGAGAAGAGAATGCGCAGGCAATCTTGTTCATTTTCGAATTTTTTCGAATGGGTTTGATGCAAGTATTAATTGGTTTCGTCGTGCCGAGATTCACTGATCACGCGGCAATTGTTGAACGCGGACGAGATGGCAATTTCCTTTAAAGACGAGCACTACCCGAAAAACTTCAGTACGTACGCAATCCTCTTTTATCAACACGACTCGGCAACGTATCAAAATCTCTAAAAAGCCTCGTAGAACGCAGCGCAAATGAAACTATCTATGCCGCGCGGTCGACACGTTCGGAACAACGCTGGACCTAATGCTGCCCAGGCGTCGGAAGTCATCAATGACATAAAGGACACGGAACCGTCGGCCGTCGATCAGCGCATCGGAGACGAGGTCGAGAGACCGATTGCGCGGCAGGGCATTCCTTCGCGACGCCCGAAAAGAGGCGGTGATTGGCCGCTTGTCGCGCAGCAAACGGTGCGCCCGTTTCCGGCCGCCGCGTTTGCGCACTGTCAGACGCTCAGACAGGTAGATCCGGTAGACCTTCTTCCCGTTGGCCTCAAAGGCTTGGCGTTTCAGCAGGATGTGCTGCCGTCGATAACCAAACCTCCTGCGCTCTGACGCCAGTTCTCTGAGCCTCTGGCCTAGGTCAGCATCGTCGGACTTCGTGGCCCGATACCGGTAATCGCTCGGATCGATGCCGACCAGCCCGCAGGCACGTCGTTGCGAGTAGCCCCTGGTGTCGATTGGCCAGTTCACGGCACTCCTCCTTGAACCCGGCGTCAGAAGTTTTTCCAAGCATCTCGCGAAGCGTCGACACTTAGATCATCGGCTCCGTGAGTAATTTCTTCAGTTTTGCGCACTCTTCTTCAAGGTATTTCAGAGGAAAGTACAATGTTTTTAAATATTCCTCGCGGCGCTATACACTTTTTGTTCTGATCGACAGTTTAATCTCTGCACGACAATCCAGTCATAATGAAATTGTTCTGAATCTTACTTTCATACGCTCCCGAAGAAGTAACCAGGTATTCAGTCTCGGCATCTGATGGCTCTGAGATAGAAACGCTTTTCAGTTCCAAACATTTTTGAAATGCAAATAGCGAGTGGCAGGTACTTTTTGGAATCTTCATTTTCTATTATTCGACATATCGAATCAAGATCTCCACCACCTTCCAGGTCAAGGCGGCCATTTTTCATCACCGCAGCTTATCTCATTGCGCAAACTCTTGTCTGTGAGTGCAAATCACCGCCGGAGACATGGCGGACATGTGGTGAATTCTACTAATCAGAATGCAACTGGGCGCATGTCTTTGGCTGACCGGAGTGGGTCATCTCGTAGGCGAGCCCCGTCTGAAACAACGCAATCAGATTAAAGGTTCCGACGATGGTTTGGCAGAAGCCTTCACATCTATTGAGATCTCCGGAAAATGCACGTCGATCACACGGCTCGAAAGGAGCCCGCCGTCGCGCGGTCTTGCTTGGGTCGTCCGCTCTGGTCGGCGCAGGCCTTGTGTTTGGCCCGGTTCCGACAGCGCAGGCAGCGTGCGAGAACAATGGCGTGGTGGTCGATCCGGCGGATCCCCTCGTAAACGGAAGCAATCTGGCTTGCGACGATATCGTTATCAACGATACGATTACCGCCAACGATCCTAATGTGAGCGTCACCCTTGGCGATGGCGACAATGCCAACGGGGAGGCGGTGCTGGACATCGATGACGGCGATGGTGTCACGATAGTCGGTGACAGCTCGGTCACGGTCAATGCCGATGGCTCGGTGACATCAGTGGATGATGGCGTATACGGTGCAGACGGCAGCAATACGGTAATATTGAACGGCGGTAGCATCACAGCGGGCGACGACGGCATTTATTTGCACGACGACAACAACACCATAACGCTGAATGGTGGATCGATTGAAGCTGGCGACGAGGGTATTTATGCCTATGGCGACGGCAACACGGTGACCGTGAATAACGGAACCATAGTGGCTGATGACGATCCAATCGATATTTACGGCGACAACAACACGGTGACCATCAACGGCGGGACCATTGAAGCTGGCGAAGACGGCATTGAGTCGGAGGGCAAAAACAACGCCATTACAATCAACGGCGGGACCATCTCGGCGGACGAAGACGGGATTTATGCCGAAGGCGACGGTAACACGGTGACCATCAACGGCGGGACCATCTCGGCGGGCAACGACGGAATTTACGCCGATGGCGACGGCAGCACGGTGACCATCAACAGCGGGACCATCTCGGCGGACGAAGACGGGATTTATGCCGAAGGCGACGGTAACACGGTGACCATCAACGGCGGGACCATCTCGGCGGGCAACGACGGAATTTACGCCGATGGCGACGACAGCAAGGTGACCGTCAATGGCGGGACTTTGACGGGCGTAGACGGCATTGAGGTGACTGGCACGGGCACCATCGTCACAGTGAAGGGCGGGTCAATCACGGGGAAAACCAAAGACGGCATCAACCTCGATAATGGCAGCAACACGGTCATTGTCGAAGGTGGAAGTATCAAGGCGGCCGGCACAGGTATCGCTGCTTCGGACGACAGCAACACGATTACCGTCAGCGGCGGGACCATTGAAGCTGGCGATGACGGTATCAACATAAAAGACACCTCCGGTATCGGCGGCAACACGGTGACAATCAGCGGCGGTACGATAACGGCTGCCGACAACGTTTTCGAAATCAACTCGATAGGTGGAACCAACACGTTCAACCTGTCGACGGATGCGACAGTTTCAGGCGACTTCCTGGCTCTCGACGGCACGACCGCCAATTTCAATCTCGTCGGCACCGGTGACAGCACCCTCGACGGCGATATTGAAGGCTTTACCCTTCTGTCCAAGGAAGACAGCGGTATTTTCCGTCTGAATGGAGCGATCACGCAACCTCTCCCGATCGCGATCAACGGCGGCACACTGGCGATCAACGGGGATGCGTCGGGCGGCGAGGTGACCGTCAACTCCGGGTCGCGGTTGCAGGGTGTCGGAACCGTCGGAACAGCGGATATCCTTGACGGCGGTACGCTCGGCGCGGGCAATTCGATCGGCACTTTTGCCGTCGCCCAGGACCTGACCTTCGACGCCGGCTCTTCCCTGGAAGTGGAACTGGAAGACACGGGGAATGTCGACCTGGTGACGGCAGGCAACGACGTCACCATCAACGGCGGAACTGTTAAAGTTCTGACCAGTTGGACGGGGTCTGGCTCCAGCGCCTTCGTTCCGGGCGCTGAGTTCACCCTCCTGACCGCAGGCAATGCGGTGACCGGGTCATTCGACACGCTGCTCCTTGCCCAGGATTTCGCCTTTCTGGATGGAGCATTGATCACCAACCCGAAGGACGTGGTTCTGACCATTCAGCGCAACAACGTCGCCTTTGCAGATCTTGCTGAGACCAAGAACCAGAAAGCCGCTGCGGCGGCAGCTGAAAGCGCCGGACAAGGAAACGAGATCTTCGACGCGGTCATTGGCATCAGCGAAGATCAGGCGCCAACCCTGTTCAACTTCCTGACAGGCGAGGTTCATGCATCGACACAAGGCATTCTGCTGCAGGAAGGCATCGGCAACCGCAACCGGATCATGTCGCATCTGCGCGATAGCTTGAAAACTGACGCGCAATCGCAGGGCGACATTGCCACTCACGGCAACAATCCGGGGCCATCCGGCTACAGACTCGCATCATGGGGACAGGTCTATGGGTCCTTTGTAGACCTGGACAGCGATGGCAATGCGGTCGGAGCCGAAGCCTCGACCGGAGGCCTCATCGTGGGCGCTGGCACAACTGTCGGCTATGGTGTGCATGCGGGCCTGTTTGGCGGCTTCAGTCGCACAGATATCGAAGCAGACGATATTGCCTCCACTGCGAATGTGGAAAGCTTCCTGTTCGGGGCGTATGCGGGCCGCGAATACGGCGATTTCCGGGTACTGGGCGGTGCCAGCTACAGCTTGAGCGATATCTCCACCGACCGGACGGTGAATGCCGGTTCACTGAATGAGCGACTGCAGGCGGACTACAACTCTCATACGTTCCAGGCATTTGCGGAGACCGGCTACCGGTTCGAGAACGCCTTTGCAGCTTTGGAGCCATTTGCCGGTCTGTCCCACATCGCGGTTCTGAGCGACGGATTCACGGAAAAAGGTGGCATCGCTGCGGTGACGTCACCAAGCCAGACGCAGAATGTCACCTATACCAGCCTCGGTTTGCGTGTTGAAAAAGAGTTCCAGCTCGAAAGCACAAAAGGCAAGCTGCACAGCTATGCATCCTGGCAACATGCGTTCGGCGACACGACAACAAGCCTGGAACAAGCCTTTGTGTCGGGTGGCAATCCGTTCACAATACATGGTGCACCAATCGCGGAAGATGCCCTGGTCGTCGGTGCAGGCCTTGAGCTGCAGGTTAGCAACCAGGTGAGCATCGGCTTCAACTACGGCGGCCAGTTCGCCGACGGAAACTCCGAGAACACGGTCTCCGGGCGCCTCAACGCAAGGTTCTGATCGCAGACCTGTTGCCGGCCGGAAGCGTTCAAACAAGGACGGCTTCCGGCCGGCGCACGCTATGCAGGTGTGACCCCACGAACAGAAGCAGAAAACCTGTTGTCTTGCAAAGACGGTGTGTTGTTGTTGCACTTGCATTCTTAACGATTGAAAAACAACAAGATTGAGCCGCAGGTCCTTTCGCATGAAGCAAACCAGCGTTGAAAGCAATTCCGGACCTATCGTTGCTGGTGATACAGTAACGGAAAAACCTCAGAATCCGTTCACTTTGACCCTGTCGAACGGATTCTCCGCCTGGATGGAGAAGCACCGGATATCGCTCGCGTTTACCACTTACACTGTCGGAAAGATTGTCCTGATTGGTCCCGGCGTCGGTGGACGCTTCGTTGTGAACGAGAGAAATTTCGGGAACGCGATGGCTATGAGGCCGACACCATCGGGCTTCTATCTCTCAACCCAATATGCCGTATGGAGATTTGAAAACGGCCTTACTCCTGGCCAGTCCTTGAACGGATGGGACAGGATATACATGCCCCGCAGTTGCAATGTGACGGGCAACGTCGATATCCACGACCTGCACGTCGACCGCCAGGGACGTCTTCTTGCTGCAGTGACAAAGTACAATTGCCTCGCGGAACTCGACCAACGAGGAAGTTTTTCACCGATTTGGCGGCCTTCCTTCATCGATCAAATCGTGAATCAGGACCGGTGCCATTTTAACGGGTTTTGCCTCGAAGACGGTGAAGCTGCCTATGCCAGTATCGTGGGGCCTGGCAACATCAAGGATGGATGGCGAGATCACCGCGCAGACGGTGGCCAGATCGTCGATATTCGAACCAATCAGGTCGTGGCAGATGGTTTGTCGATGCCACACACCCCACGCTTGTATCAGGATGAATTGTACCTCCTCGAGGCCGGGTCAGGTTGGTTTGGCAGGGTTGACCGAATTTCCGGGCAGCTCGAGCGATTGGTATGGTGTCCGGGCTTCTTGAGAGGTTTGACCTTTTATGAGGGTCACGCCATTGTTGCTCTTTCCAAACCTCGAAACAAAGTGTTCTCAGGACTACCCTTGGACTCTGAACTCAGCGCTCGTAATCAGCAGGCTGAGTGTGCCATTTACATAATCTCGCTTGCGGACAATAAGGTAAAACACAAAATTAGCATCGTAGGTTCTGTTGAGGAACTTTATGACGTTGCAATTTTGCCCGGAACTACTCACCCAATGTTGGTAGGACTTGAGGGCGAAGAAATCAGCAAGTACGTTACACTTGGACCAGATAGCTCGTAACATGGTCTTGTCGCAAGTTTCGTCGGTAGGCGAGCTTCTCGCGATTTGGGAGCAATTTCCAGGCTTTGCTGATTTTTTCAATCCCGAAGATCGCCGCAAGCAGGTCGCTCTGTTCGCGGGAGCCCTAGTCGCCGGCAAAGCCGAAGCCTTTCATGGCCGCTTCGGCTTGTCGACAATGGCAGTAAAAAACATGACGCAAAACTCCTGTGTGCAGGAGCGCTCTTTCAACAACCACATCACAAGAGACGTTTAATTCAAAAATACTTGCGACAGGCCCAAATTGCCTGTGCGTCGCGTCACAGGCTGCCCGATTAAAAGCCTCTACAGTTTATCGGTGAACCCAGTGGTTTGAGTAAGAAATCAAACGGTGAAGCAAATAGCCCGTTGCGAGAGAAAAATGCAATCTGAGTATAAAAATAATATTAGCACTCAAGATTTGGAAAAAAGGGATCAGTTCGATTTCTTTTCGCAAACTGTAACTAACTTCTATTCCTTGTCTCCAGTAAAACCCATTGAAGACGGATACGAAGTTAATGTCAAAGCCATGGACTTTAGAGGTTTCAGCCTCGTTCACTGGAACATGGATCCAGTTGATTTTCACCATACCAAAAATCATCTCGCGCTCAACGGTCTAGACCATTGGATTCTCACCCTCGTTTTGAAAGGACGCATTGACAGTGTATCCGGGGGCGACTTCGTACAGGAAAAGCAGGGAGATTTAACAGTTAAGTCATTCGGGAAGACATTTTCCGGGGTAATGAGAAAGAATGAACTTATTTCCTTCTATTTAAGTAGAAATGAGTTTCAGGACATTGCTGCCGGACTCGACGCCCTTACGAACAAAAAGATTTGCTCAACACTTACGCCACTTGTTACGTATTTCATGAAATCGACAGCGAAGATTGATGAAAACTTGACGTCAAGTCAGATAGAAGCAGTCCGGAAATCGTTTTCCATTCTAATACGGGCTGCAATTCAGGAAACGCCCGATCTCGTTTCAGAAGCCGATCCGGCGATTAATGTACTGAAGTTCAATATTGTGAAAGATTTCATCAAAAACAATATTGGCAATAGAGGCCTTAACACCGAATTTATTTCTACAACTCTGAAAATCTCCAAGAGGTCCCTTCAATACTTATTCAAAGAGAGGGGTGGAGTTTCTGCTTATATTAAATCTTCTCGTCTCGAATATTGCTATCGAGCATTGATGGACTCGTCCGATAAGCGATTGGTCAGCACCATCGCAAATGACGCCGGTTTCACTAGCCCAGCCTTGTTTAGCAGGCAATTTAAAGAAATTTACGGATTTACTCCAACCGAAATGAGAAATGAAAAAATAACTTCCAGTTCAGGAATTACTTTCTCAGGAGACTCTTTTCTGGATCTACTTCTTCGTAGCAAGTAATTTTCAAAACCTTCCATCATCCTGTGGTCAGACACGGTCCGCTATACGATCCTGGAAAGATGATGTCCGGCTGTGAAACTTGCCGACAAGCCGCAAAAAAACTTGCTTATCCTCTCGCCCGATTGGTGCGTCCTTACCGAAACGACTTCAGCGCAGGCGAGGGGGCCTGGTAATGGTGCGTCAAGAGGGGAGGGGGACCGGACGCAGCAGTCTTCCGAGGGGCCAGACTTCAGCAAAAACCTGACCGACAGCGTATTGATATCTAAATCAGTATCCGTCCGGTGAAGACCACGGTTTGCAGCATGTAACCGGTCCCAGCCGCTTCACCCCAGTAGTTTAGATATAAGCCGGTGGCCGCTGCCTTCCTTTGGCAGGATTTAATCTGAAATAAGCCTCGCGGCAGGCTTGAAGAACGCTCAATTGCATTCAAAGCTCAGTTCTACGGCGCTCCAGTTCCTGAGTTTCAGATTTTCCGGTGAGATCCAGTACTGAAAGACGCCCATATCACCGAAATTCCAGCCCATTTCCACGTCATAGGCCAGCTGCAGCAACATGTGATCGCCCTCGTGTTCCCACGCGGCATTCGATTGCACCGAAATGCCGCGCCCGAACATCTGGTGACAGTACCCCCGCGTAGGTAACGCATAGTCTTCAGAAAGCACAGTTCGGACTTCTAATGGCAGTTTTGAAAAGACCCAATCGTCCGCGGACAGCATTTCCAGGTAGGTCTGTGTCAGCAGGTCTTCCAGGCTGCCTGGCACAGGCCAGCGGCAGAATTGCCGCAAATCGTCGGCTCTCACCTTCGCGAAAACTGCTTTCAATTCATCTGTCTCGGCGCTCGAAAGCTGGTGCCAGCGCGGGACGCTTTCGGCCCAGCGGGACACCTCCCTGCAAATGCCTTCAAATTGGCGTGCCGTTTCCTTGAGGCTTTCCAGGTCTTCCGGAGAAAGGTGCCGCTCCTGCCGAGAAATGACCAGATCCTTCTGCTCGGCGGCCCGGCGCAACGCGTCTGCAAAAACCATCAGCGATTGACCGAAAAATTCGGCCGGCGCATTTGCCTTTTCCAGAACCTTTGATGCACTCAGATTGTATTTGCGCAGCTTTCCATGCGCTGACAATGCAATGTTGCGTTCATCATCGTCCGCGTCATAAGCAATGCCAAGCTTTTCGATTTGCATAGGGTGGTAGGGAAAAAGGCCCTCTGATTGCGGCTCCCCACCCTTTCCAAGGCGCCTCCAGGATTTCCATTCCTCAACGGACGGCAAATCGTCTGGGGCTGGCGTGATGTCCGGGAGAACATGACCCTCAATGTGGCGCACAGTTCCTCGCATTTCTTTGAGGTCCATGAAAAACGCGAGCCACCCCTCACTGGGCAAAAGCTCGGACCCGCCCAAGTCGTGGATCCGAGCCAGATCGATCTGAGCCAGAAACACCATAGGTTCACCGCTGCTATTCGAACACGGCCAGTCGATCCGCCCCAGCCGTGGCCGGCCGCCGAACCAGCTACGGGCCGAACTCCAGTCGGCGCATTCAAGGCGTGGCGCCCGCTTCAGGAGAATCGCTTCGGCGGCCTCGATTTCCGCGCGGACAGACTGGCTGTCTTCGACACTCGGTGCCTTGCCCTCCCCCGTGACGACCTCGAAAATAGTGCGCGCGCTATTCAGCGCCATGGCGATATCTTTAAGATCCTCCTTGTCGACCAGGTTTTGAGGCTTTGCGTGACTGGCGGTGACGCGCTCATAGATGGTTTCTTCCTGATAGGTCTCCTTGAGCCCCCAAAACCTTTCGCTTTCCCGGTAGAGGATGTACATCGGCTCAAACAGTTTGCCGGCCTGTGTCGTCTTCATGACCGCATCGACGTCCCTGGCCGATCCTGTCAGACAGCGATGGATCACTTTCACCGCTTCTTGTTCTGCCTTGGTTAGAGCCTGATAGGTTGGCAGCGTGTTTTGCTGCCTGCCACCGGAAATCTGACGGTTGAGGCCAGCCGCCAGCGGCATGAGAAATGCCTTACCGGCCGGCGCCTGACCCAGATATCTGTTCTGATCAAAATCATCCCAGCCAGCCAGGTAGAAGGCTTCCACATCATTCGACCGCGCCAGCTGATCTTGAACGGCTTTGCGCTCCTCAGGCGGCCTGCTACCTGGTTTTTTGCTGGTCACAAGCTGTTTGATACGTGCTTTGAGCGCGTCATCTTGTGGCGTGGTACGCTGCGGCGCGCGTTTTAAGGGCCGTCGCTTCAAAATCGAAAAACTGACGAAAAAGACGATCAGGCTCGGGACCAGCACCGCCATGCTCTGTTTCATGAGCGGCCAGTTCATCGGCTGATAGAATTCCTTGGCATAGAAGCCGACGGCCGAACTTGCAAAAATGCAAAGGAAGGAAATGAGGAAAAGAAGACGAACAATCATGAATGCGGATTTCCCATTTGATCTTCGGTTTCCATCATAGTTGCGATGAGGCGGCAGGACCAAGCTTGAGCGGCAAGCACCGAGCGCTTGTGTGAGCGATTTCATAGACGCGGAGCGTGAGTTTGGTGCTTCGAACGCTGTTTGGGAGGGGCAGGTCGGAAAGGCAGACACGCCAATCCTGTCCTTGAAGCGGCGCTGAACATATCTGATCGCGGTGACGCTCATGCCGGAACCGGGTTGTCTGGCGGCCCGCGCAGGCCATTGATCAAGTCGAGCACCTGCGCGAATATTTTCCGCGGCAGCGTGGCGGCGGCCATCTGGAAGATGGCGTAGCGCCCATGACGCACAAGGCGCGCGCCGGTCTTGATCAGGCGTTCGCGCAGGCTTGTCAGGGACCACGTCTCGATCACCTCCGGTGTTGCCAGCGTGCGCAGGAAGTTCGCGAGGTTGTAGGCCAACGCATGAAGCTGAAGGAGCACCTCGTTGGCGGCGAACTTCATGCAGGACAGACGGGTCCACTTGATCGCGTACTTGCCTTCCTTGATGTGCTGCTCGGCTGTACCTCTGTCATTGTAGAAGGCCAGCACCCTCTCGTTTGGCAGGCTGCGGTTGGTGACGACGAACCCCACGCGCGGGAACAGCTCGCCAGGATGGAACTCGACCTTGGCAACCACGCGGCGCGGCTTTGACCAGCTCTTCGCCCGGTAGTGGAAGCTGGTGTAATGACGGACGATGTGGTTTGGCGGGCGGCCCGGGCGGCGCTTGCTCAGCCACTCGACCTGGGAGTGCAGCTTCGGATTGCCCTTGATCCGGATGGCGTAATCCCAGTCTTCATCCTCAAGTAGATCAAGGAGCGCGGGAATGGCGAAGGCCGCATCGGCACGGAAGCGCCGCCGCTTGAGTGAGGGGCGGGCCGAACGGGAATAGCGCGCCAGCACTGGCTTCAGGACATCTTCCCAGCCGTCAGCGCTATGGACGTTGCCGGGCCGAAGCGCGCAGCGCTCCATATCGCCGTACTGATTGAACACGAACAAGGGATGCAGGCATTTGGACCGGAAGTGCCCGTTCCACATCGCGCCTTCCTGATCGCCATGCACAGGGCTTTCGGAGCTGTCCATGTCGAGTGTGATGAACTTCGGCGGTTGTTTGTCATGCACTGCGTCGATCCAGCGCCCAGGCAGTTCAGCAAGAGCCGCAAGGTTACCGGGCAGTGTCAACATCTGTGTCTCGAACCGTCCCATGGCCGACGCCGATGCGGCGCTGGTCTTCACCGCCTTGCCGCCAACGACCTGCCGCATCACAGGATCAGACCGAAGCCGGTCGGCATCGTTCACATCCTCCCAGCCCGCCAGTCGGGAAAAGACTGACTGGCGCAGGTCGCCGCCGATCTGGTGCTGACCATTCTTGCCGGTGCGCGGGTCAACCATCATCTGAGCCGCCATGCCGGTTAGACCAAGAGCGTCATCCAGCTCCCGGTGCAGCAGCAATCCGCCATCGGAACTGATGGAGCTTCCCTGAAACGCGAGTTTGATCGTGCGGTCGAAATGAAGCCTCAAAGGGCCCGTTTCCGCTTCACCCGTCGCGTTCGCTCCCAAAGCCTACCTCCATGCAGGCTAACCCATTGATGCTAATAAATTATCATGCGACTGGCCGACCGAAAAACAATTTCCATATGGGATATCCGGGCTAAAAACTGATCGAGATCACCGTGCGGTCGTCACAGGTTTCAAGGGTGGTCGAGCCCTTCACTGCCGGGAAAAGCCCTGTCTTGTGAAAGTCCTCCTGTTCCACCCGGGCGAACTCAGCCTCCCAGTCGGAACAGGTGGTGCCGCTCTCGGGAATGGACACATAGCCGTCGGAAAAGATCTCGATCGTTCTGATTTCGCTGACCGGCAGACGCAGATCAGTCATCCCGTCACCCTGGATCTCTCCGCCGTTCAAAGAGGCATAGCCCAGATCATGACGGGCGTTGGCGTAGTGGAACTGGGACCGGATACCCCCGAGCAGAAACTCCGAGACCAGGCCGCGGTCCAGCCCGGAAACCCGGGTTGCGGCTTCCATGGCATCTTCTGCCTCCTCTCGGGTCAGGCGCCCTTCATCAATGGAAGCGGCAAGACCGAGGAAGATCGTGCGACGGGTAGCGTATTCGGCGTCGTCCGCCGCGCTCATACGGGCCGTCGCCGACTTGAAGACGGAGATCCGGGCGGCGGTGCTGACCGTGTCGATGATCTTGTGGTGCTGAAAGACGGACTTGCCGTTGATGCGGATACCGCTGTCGCCCAGAGCCAGAATGCGAACGGTGTCCTTGCCCTTCACAGCAATTGCCGCGGTCGTGGAAGGCGGATGCGTCGCGCGGCAGTCCGCAGCGGCGGATTTGACCGCATCACTGATGGCCTGGAAGATCGAAGCTGCACTGTCCCGTTCCAGTGCGTTCTTCGCCCGCAGCCCGGAAATGCAGCGGGCAGCGGCACGGGCGGCAATTCGGCCCGAGCTTTCGCCCTGATAGTCCGCACCGGTGGGATCCGTCGCGCCGTCAAAGACGGCAAGCACCTGATCCGGCTCAATCAAAATCAAATCGTCGCCCGGCCGGTTGCCGGTCTTGTATTTTGAACGCGAGATCGCCTCGATGTTCATGGACGTTCCTTCAAGACATATGAAACCCGCCCGGTGCCCTGCACCAGACAAAACGGCGGGTTAAGAAAAGCCTTCGTGATCACACGAAGGCAGATTCCTTGCTTTCCGAGAGGCGGAAGACGGCAAACACGCACAGGCCGGTGCTGACGAGCAGCACAGTGGACAGGGCCGCTGCCGTTCCGAACTCTCCGTCGATCACCTGAATGTAGATCAGCACCGGCATGGTGATGGTCTTCGACGTGTAGAGGATCAGGGTCGAGGACAGTTCATTGATCGCGGTGATGAAACTCATCAGCGATCCGATGATCAATCCGGGCATCATCAGCGGCACTGTCACCGAGGTGAAGGTCTTGGCCGGCGACGCCCCCAGGTTGATGGCGGCTTCTTCGATCGACGGCTTGATCTGGCGCAGGATCGACGTCGTCGAGCGGACCCCGTATGGCAAGCGCCGGATGAAGACGATCAGGATGATGATAAGCGCGGTTCCGGTGATATCGAACGGCGGATGACGGAAAGTCGCCACATAGCCGATCGCCATGACGATGCCCGGGATCAGGTAGGGAACCATCAGCAGAAGATCGAGAGACCCGGCAACAAAGTTGTCCCGCCGCACCACGATGAAGGACAGAAGGCCCGATACGATCGCAATCAGCACCACAGCAGCTAGTGCGAACAGGAAGCTGTTAGCAACCGCGGCCGGGGAATCCCGCAAAATACGCGCGTAGCTGTCGAGGCCGAACCCTCCTGTGAAGACGGGGCCGTTCGTCTCCAGAAACGAGGTGTACACCACCGTGAAGGACGGCAGCATTGCAATGAAGACCACCAGATAGCAAAAACCGTGCACCAGGACGGACTTGGCAGGTGACATGGACTTCTTGACCGGTCTGCTCGTCATGGCGCCCGCATAGCGGCGCTTTGCCAGAATCCGTCGCTGAAGCAGCAATGCGCCCATGGAAATCGCGATCATGACCATGGAAATGGTGACTGCCATGGTCGGCGTTCCCGCCATTTCGGAGGTATACTGCGAGTAGGCGATGGTGGACAGGGTCCGCACCCCGTGCCCCAGGATGGCCGGCGTGCCGAAATCGGCAATCGACAGCACAAAGCAGATGATGGCTCCGGTGCTGACCGCGGGAAAGACCAGCGGCAGGGTCACTTTCATGAAGCGCTCGAAAGTGGTGCAGCCGAGATTTTCGGCAGCATCTTCAAACGACTTGTTGATCGTGTTCAGCGCGTTTTCCGTCATCAGATAGATGTAGGGGAAGAACTTGAGGCTGAAGACGAGAACAATGCCGGGAATGCCGTAGATCGTCGGCACGTTGATGCCAAACTGCTCCAGGAAATTGGTCACGGCGCCGTTTGAACCGAACAGCATGATCCAGGCGTAGGCACCGATGAAAGGCGGGGCGCAGAGCACAAGAACGGCGAACGTCGCGATCACCGCCCGGCCCCTGATGCGGTAACGCGAGGTGCAGAAGGCGAGGGGAACGCCGATCAGGCATGCGCCGAGCATTCCCAGAAAACCGATCAGCAGCGTGTTCTGGAGGGCGGAGGTATAGTACCTGCGCGTGAACACCTGTATGTAATTGGATATCCCGAGCTCTCCGGTCTTGGCGTCAAAGAAGCTGATGGCGAAGACGTTGAGGATCGGAAGAATGAGGAAAACCGCAAGCAGCAGGACGGCGAGAATGGTCACGATCGTCCAAAAGCCTGGCATGCGCAGCTTTCCGGACAAGGCGTTGGCGGCAAGACTGGTCATGACAGGCGCGCTCCCGTGACGCCATCAGCGTAGAGCTGAACTTTGTCTGCAGGGAAGGCCAAAGTAACCTGATCATCCGGACGAAGCGCAAGAACGTCTGCGGAAGGAGCGGTGATGGCTTCGATCTCTTCTCCCGACGGCAAAACCGCGGCAACGGTCAATTCACGGCCCGTGAAGCTCACTTGCCGAACCTTTGCGGTCAGCGTAACCGTTTCTGGTGTGATGCCGTCAGGATTGATCGAGATGAACTCCGGCCGGATCGCCGCGACCACGGTGTCTCCGGACGAAAGTTTGGCCGCCTGAGGCAGATTGACAGCCAGACCGGCAATGCTGGCACCTGAGGGCGAAAGCGTGAGGCCGAAAAAGTTGTTTGCCCCAACGAAAGATGCAACGAACCGGTTGGAAGGGTTGTTGTAGACCTCCAGGGGCGCGGCGGCCTGCTGGATAATTCCGCCATACATGACACAGACGATATCCGACATCGCCAGGGCTTCTTCCTGGTCGTGCGTCACGTAGACCGTGGTCATGTTCATGGACTGCTGAATGGAGCGAATTTCCCGGCGCAGATCAACGCGCAGCTTCGCGTCCAGATTGGAAAGAGGCTCATCCATCAGGAGAACCTTTGGATTGATGACAAGCGCCCGGGCAAGCCCTACGCGCTGCTGCTGGCCGCCGGAGAGTTCGTGCGGCATGCGCGCTGCGTAGGGTGCGAGCTGCACCACTTCAAGGATCTTGGCGACCCGCTCGGCGATTGCGCGCTTGGCAACCTTGCGCTGTTTCAGGCCGAAGGCGATGTTGTCGTAGACACTGATATGGGGGAAGACCGCATAGTCCTGAAACACCATGCCGACATCACGCTTGTGGGCGGGCATATGTTCGATAGCCTGCTCCTCCACACTGATGCCACCGCTGTCTTGCTGGTGAAACCCGGCAATCGTGCGCAGAAGGGTCGTCTTGCCGCAACCGCTCGGCCCGAGAAGCGTGAAGAATGATCCGGACGGGATCGAGATGTTGATGCCGGACAGGGCGAGGACATCGCCGTAGCTCTTGCGG
This sequence comes from Stappia sp. BW2, assembly GCF_008107695.1. Taxonomy (GTDB): domain Bacteria; phylum Pseudomonadota; class Alphaproteobacteria; order Rhizobiales; family Stappiaceae; genus Roseibium. The sequence continues at coordinate 126,089 of NZ_VIRG01000103.1, forward strand.
ATGTTCGAAATCTCGACAGCGGCCATGCAAAGGGACTCCGTTTGCCCGATACGGGCAATGATTTTGATTTTTTGGGAAAAAGACGGGGAGTAGCCCTTGGCTGCCCCCCGTTCCAGGGAACCCCAGAGTCAGGGTTAGTTGAGATCGAGAAGCATGTCGTTCCAGGTCTCGAGCAGACGTGCGCGGTTATCCGCGGCCCAGGCAAAGTCGTACTCTGCGTCCGGAACCTGATCGAGAGGGATCAACTCTTCATTGGAGGCCACGTCCTGACGGATCGGACGGCGTCCGATCTTGGCGACGGCAGCCTGAGCATCCTTGGAGACGATGAAGTCGATGAAGGCCTTGCCGTTTTCAGCGTTCGGAGCACCCTTCACCAGAGCCATCCCATCCGGTGCAATGGCCGTTCCTTCGCTCGGGTAGACGATCTTCACGTCTGCTCCACCCAGCTTGTAGCGCAGGGCTGCGTCTTCAAGTGTGATCCCGACAGCCTGCTCTCCATCATTGACGAACCGCGGCACGGCTCCGGAAGACGCAGACAGGACAGCATTGGACAAAATGCCCTCGTAGACCGCCCAGCCCTCTTCTTCAGTCGGGAAGTCCTGCAGCACCGTAGCCAGCTGAATGTAGGCCGAGCCCGACTTGTCGGCGCGTGCCGAAGAGATCAAACCCTTGTACTCAGGTTTTGCAAGATCAGCCCAGGAAGTCGGAACCGGCGCTCCGTCAAGGGCCTCTTCATTGACGATAAAGGCCGTCACGACCGCAGTGAACGGAACCCAGTTCTCGCTTGGCTTGAACTTGGGATTGATGGCCGCCGCTTCTTTCGGCTCATAGGGCTCGAACAGGTCTGCTGAGAAGTCGATGACGGTTCCGTCGACGCTCCAGATCACGTCACCGGCCGGCTTGTCGCTTTCGGCCTTCAGCCGGTTCATCAGCTCGCCAGACCCAGCCTTGATGACCTCAACCTTGGTGCCGGTTTCTTCTTCGAACATCGGCACAAGCTCATCCACGAGCTGTTGCGGCGCTGCGGAATAAACAACCACGGTGCCGTCTGCCAGGGCGTAGGACGTGGTGCCGAGGAGGGCGGCAGTCAGCGCAGCCGCGGTACGGAGTTTTCTGAAATTGCTCAATTTAGTCTCCCGTTACTGTTGGTTCCCTGCTCTCCATCCCGATCCGCTTGATTGTTTTTATGATTGCACGGATCTGCCGGACGAAAGGCCCCTAATAAGTTTTGTTACGTAACTAAATAAGTCAAGCCCATATTCACAGAACTGTCATAAAAGCTGTAAAATTTTGATTTTTATATATTTTTTCAATCGCCTGCACCGAGCCCAAGCTTCGACAAAACCGACAAGGGTGAGATTTTGGGTGATTGTCTGTCAGATCTCGGATAGTGGAAGAGGCTGAGATCAGAAGCTGTGAGGACCGGTTTGATCAATCTGGGTTATAACGAGCGCCGCGTGATTGAAATGCTCCGGCGGCATGGCGGCCTGTCCCGCAGTGAGCTTGCCCGGGAGCTGGAAGTCTCTGCACCCACCCTGACTCGCCTGACCTCCAACCTGATTGACAACGGCCTCATCCTCGAAGAAGCCGAGCCGCGCGCGCCAAGCGGTCGCGGGAAGCCTCAAACTGCCGTAAAGCTCAATCCGGACGGGCTGTTCTCCGTTGGCGTCTATTTCAATCCGGACGACATGCGTATCTGCCTGGCAGATCTCGAAGGGAACATCAGGACCGAACATATCCAGGAACTGAATGACCACAGTTTCAGTCACATCATGGGCGTGGCCGTTCCGGCCGTCCGCGAGGTGATCAAGAAAAGCGGTATCGATGTGAACCGCTTGCTCGGATGCGGACTTTCCTTCCCCGGTCACTTTTCACGCAACCCCGGACACGTGTTCCAGATCCCCCAGTTTGCCAGTTGGCACGACATCGATGTGAACACCGATTTTGAACCCCTGTTCGAGATGCCGGTCTTTCACGAGAACGACGGCAAGGCAGCGATTCTCTCGGAACTGTATTATGGCGCCGGGCGGAATCTTCGAAACTTCGTGATGATCTGGCTGACCTATGGCATCGGCGGGGCAGTGGTCGTCCAACGGCAACTTTACCGGGGCACCAACCGCAACGCGGGGGAGTTCGGCGGCCTTTTCCCGAAGTCTCATCCGAGACCTTCAGGCCAGGATCTGTGCAATCTTCTATCCCGTTCAGGGGTCCCGATCCGCCGCCTGCGCGAAATCGACGAAAGCTACCGCGATCATCCCGGCGTCCGGGAATGGCTGGACCGGGCAACGGATCAGCTGCGCGGCCTGGCATTGACGGTTGCCAGAACACTTGATCCCGGCGCCATCGTCTTTGGCGGCTCGTTGCCGGACTGGATCATCCAGCATTTCGTCCAGCATCTCGGATCGCTGGAAATTCTGGGCGAAGACTTTCACGTGGAGCCTCCCGAAATCCGGCTTTCAGACATGAGCGACAAACCCCATCTGGGCGCCGCGACCATTCCCCTCTACCGCGCCACGACCCCCAGCTATTATTCAGGGCGGGCCCTGAAGGGCTGGTCTTGACGAGATTGGCTCACAGAGGCTCAAATCGTGGCCGGATGAAAGCTCGGTCGCAGTTCACCGAGTAAAAAATTTACAAGTTTGCGAAAAGATGGGCTCGCGTTGAGCAAAACGACGCCCTGCTGTTTGTGAGTTTCTGGTGCATTCCATGTCGTGTTTCTCGGTTCCTGTAGACGTCAAAGAAAAGCTGCTGGACCTTGCCGCGCATGTCCTGAAACGGCAAATTTCGATGGATGACACCATTGAAGATCAATTCAACGTCAACAGGTTCCTGCAGTTGACGGAGCGTTTTTATGCCGAGACCGGCATCGAACTCGATGTCAATAGTGCCTTTGTGTGGCGGTCGATCGGAGAACTTGCCGAGGCAGTGGATCGGGGAAGTCTGCCAGAGCTTCCCAAACTGCTGCAACTTCGGGATGGAGACAAGTCGCGTCCTTTGATCGTGTTCGCCGGGGGGCTGAGCTGTTTTCTTGAACTGAAAGACCTTCTAAAGGGGCTGGATTACGACGGCGTCATCTACGGAATTCGCCTAAGTCAATTCAACAAGGACGGTTCCGAGCCTGCACGTGTGTGCGATGAAGTGAAGGCCTGCTGCGAAGAACTCGCAAGCAAGGGGATTACCGGGCCCGTAAGTCTGGTCGGCTATTCGTTTGGCGGCATATTCGCACTGGAACTCGCCAGAAAGCTTGAAGAAAACGGCCAGGAAGTCAGATTTCTGGGCTTGATCGATCCCCTGCTGAGCGAGCATGCCTGGCCCTGGCATATTTGGGCCAGCCATACGTTTCGAATTCTCATGCGGCAACTGAGGGGAGTGCCGGGCAAACTTCTGAACAAGAAGCCATTGCGAGGGAGCCCAGCTCGGGGAGTGCACACCAAACGAAAGCACCTGCAGCTGCTTGTCCATCTACTGCGGCCTTTCTTCCTTCGGTATTGCAATCCGGCCTGGAAAATCTATCCGGAACTCTGCGCGGAATGGCGGGAAGACCGTACGCCAGACTACACGCGCAGCGGCCGACAACTTCTCACGATGCGCGGTCTCTACCGGCCAAGCGCTTACAGCGGAGATCTGGTGTATTATCGGGCTGAAGGCGGAACGCCGATTTTCCAGGCGCAGCAAAAGACTTGGTCTCCCTATCTCCTGAACGCCGAATGGGTTGACCGGCGTGGAACGCACCTGAGCATCATCGCCGGAAAAAATGGTGTCTTGCTGGGCAGAGATATTGGCAACCGTATGAAGTCACTTTCAACGACGTCCGGGCGCGTGACTTCCGACAAGTACGCAAGCGGCTCGGCATTTCCGGTTTTCCAGCAAGGTGTTGCAGACGGGGCAACCTGACTGCCGCTGCCAGCGAGGCTTGCAAATACCCACCTGGTCGACACCGATGGCACCAATACCATTTCTCTGGCCTTCGAGAGGTCAATTGACGCAAACCGGCTTGTTCCGGCCCCGGTAAGCCTCGTGACGATGCACGAACAACAGGGCATCGAAGACCACCATCAATCAACCGAGAGAGATAGCGGTCGACGGTTTGTCTCTACCGACTAAGTGTGATCACATTACTCTTTAGAAATTATCCGAAGCGATGCACCTCCATAGAGGTGCACCAATTTTTTGAGCAAAATCAGCCCAAATCTTCAAATTAGCTCATTGACAGAAACCTCTCGATCCATAAATGTGATCACATTATTCATTCCAGAAGGTCTTGATTAGTGCTGAGCACCTCACCGGGAACACCCCTTCATCACGACGCAATTGTCAGTGCGGCCGAGCGCATTCTCGCCGACGAGACAGCGATCTTCACGGGTGCGCACGCGCGCAGCAAAGAGGTATTCGCGACGCCGTCCTCAGGCTTCTTCGATCACGTCCCGCAATATTGGATGCGGGACTGGCCAATGCCGTTTCCAGTTGTGGTCGACAAGGCGTCCGGTAGCGAAGTCTGGGACATTGATGGGAATCGTGTGATCGATTTCTGTCTCGGAGACAGCGGCGCGATGTTCGGTCATGGGCCGCAGCCGATTTTGAAAGCCCTTGCCGGCGCGGCGACCCATGGCCTTACCACGATGCTGCCTTCCAACGACCTTGATGCCGTTGGCGACCTTTTGCGCAGCACATTCGGCATGTCGAAGTGGCAGGTCACGACGACGGCAAGCGATGCCAACCGCTTCGCCTTGCGGGTTGCGCGCGCGGTGACCGGGCGCAAGAAGATCCTGGTGTTCGATGGCTGCTATCATGGGGCGGTCGACGAAACATTGGTGGACCTTGTCGACGGGAAAACGGTGCCGCGTGGTGGCCTGATTGGCCAGGCGGTGGATCTGTCCGAGACGACGGTCTGCATACCCTTCAACGACGTACCGGCTCTTGAGGCAGCATTGAAGGAGGGGGATATCGCTTGTGTGGTGGCAGAACCTGTCATGACCAATTGCGGCATGATTCTTCCCCAAGCCGGTTTTCACAAGACGCTGCGGGATCTGACGCGCGCGACCGGGACACTGCTTCACATTGATGAAACCCATACGGTTTCAACAGGGTACGGTGGATATTCAAAGGTTCACGGTCTCGAACCGGATATCTTCGTCGTTGGAAAGCCGGTCGGCGGCGGTATTCCGGTGGCTGTATGGGGCATGACGAAAGATGTGGCGAACAGGCTCGACGATGCGCGCGCGGCAATTACCGGCACGGGTCACTCGGGCATTGGCACAACGCTCTCTGGCAGCGCATTACAACTCGCCTGCCTCAGGGCCTGCCTCGAAGAGGTGATGACGACCGAAGCCTACGCCAGAATGAACCGCCATGCCGATATGATCGAGGAGGGCTTCTCGGCCGCTATCAAGCAGTGCCATTTGCCCTGGCATGTGGGCCGCGTCGGCGCGCGGCTGGAGGTCGTGTTCTCTCCTGATCCATTGCAGAACGCTGCAGAAGCAAAGGCCGCTGCCAATGCGACAATCCAGAAGGCACTGCACTCGGCCTTCCTGAACCTCGGATATCTCGTCACCCCATTCCACAACATGGTTCTTGTGGCCCCCACCACAAGCGAAGCAGATGTCGCTGGCCTTGTTTCCAGCTTCGAGAAAATCCTCCATAGACTCACAGAGGCTGCATAAAATGGCCGGAACACGTCCACAAAATGCGGCCCCTGTCGAGGAAGCCGAAACCTTTCTCGAACAGCACCCGGAAATCGCAGCCTTCGACCTGGTTCTCATCGATCCAAACGGGGTGGCACGCGGCAAGATCATTCGCCGTCATGAACTCTTGCCATTGTTCCGTTCCGGTCGGCATCTGCCCGGCTCAATTCTCGGGCTCGATGTAACCGGTGCGGATGTCGATGAAACCGGTTTGACCTGGGACGATGGAGATGCCGACAGAGTTGCCTGGCCGATTTCCGGTTCACTTGTAACATTGCCCTGGACGTCACCCGAACGCGGTGAAGTTCGCGTCATGCTGTACGAACTCGACGGCTCTCCCATGGGGGCTGATCCCCGTCAGGCTCTGGTGCGCCAGATCGAGCGTTTTGCCACCAGAGACATGTTCCCGGTGCTGGCTTTCGAACTGGAATTCTATCTTCTTGACGCTGAAAAAAATGGCGCTGGCAAACCAGAGGCGGCCCGCCTGCCACTTTCGGGAAAAGCAGCACAGGGCAACCACGTCTACAGCGTTGCCATGCTGGATCAGTTCGAGCCGTTTATCGATGCGCTCTACAACGCCGCCGCAGCCCAAAATCTGCCTGTGGAAACAATCATCTCGGAATATGCGCCCGGCCAGTTTGAACTCACGCTCCGCCATCAGGCCCAGGGTCTGCGGGCGGCAGACGATCTCGTGATGCTCAAGCGGCTGGTTCGCGGTCTCGCGATCCGGCACGGAATGCGCGCCAACTTTATGGCCAAGCCATTCGCCCATCGCTCTGGTTCCGGCATGCATCTTCATGCCAGTCTTGCCGACCCGTCGGGTCGCAATCTGTTTGCCGACGAGCAAAACGATCTCGCGCCTTTGCTGCGCCACGCCATCGGTGGCTTGCAGGAGACAATGGCGGAGTCGATGCTGGTCTTTGCCCCCAATCTGAATTCCTGGCGTCGCTTTACTCGTAACAGCTACGCGCCGACCTCTCCGACATGGGGTCGCAACAACCGCAGCGTTGCCATCAGGGTGCCGGCCGGCAATCCGGCCAACCGCCACCTTGAACATCGCTCACCCGGTGTCGACGCCAACCCTTATCTGGTTGCTGCGACCGTCCTTGCAGGGATCTACCGGGGGATCGAAACCCAGATCGAGCCGGACGCAGAAGCAACCACCTATAGCGACGCTCCTGAAACGTCACTGCCTCGCGACTGGCGGGAAGCAATCGATTTTGCTGATCGATCCAACTTTCTGAAGGATGCGCTCGGTGAACGCATGGCCTCTGTCTTCATTGCGCTCAAGCGTGTTGAACACAGTTTCTTTGCCTCGGAGGTAACAGACGAAGAATTTGCCTATTATGGCGACGTCATATGACGACACGCGAAGACGACTTTCGCACGGCTTTGGTAACCGGAGCAGGAAGCCCCGATGGCATAGGCTTTGCGATTGCCCGCAAACTTGCACAGAAAGACCTGACCGTATTCATCACAGGCGCGAGCGATCGGATCCACCAGCGCGCGGAAGAGCTGCGTGCGCAAGGCTTCAGCGTCACGTCCCATGTCGCGGATCTCACCAAAGCAGATGAAGTTCTGCGGATGCGGGACATTGTTGGGCCGGTTGATATTCTCATCAACAATGCAGGCATGGGGTCCGTGGCGGTGCCAGCCGTACAACGCGATTTTCAGGTGCTGAGCGAGGCTGATTGGGACGCTGGAATGGATGTTACGCTCAAGACGGCTTTTCTGGTCACGCGCGCATTTCTGGGCTCAATGACCGAACGGCGGCGCGGGCGCATCGTGAATATCGCCTCAGTTACCGGACCATTGGTTTCCAATCCGGGTGAAGCTGCCTACTCGGCGGCAAAGGCAGGCATGGTGGGGCTCACCCACGCCTTGGCGCTTGAAGTTGCGCCTTACGGCCTCACCGTGAATGCAGTCGCCCCCGGCTGGATCGAGACCGGGGCGTCCACCGAGGACGAGCGGATCGCTGCGCGGCACACGCCACCCGGACGCGCCGGCACACCGGATGAAGTCGCTGCCGCCGCTGCCTTTCTGGCCTCCGCCGACGCGAGTTACGTGAATGGCGCAGTGTTGGTCGTCGATGGCGGAAACATTCTGCAGGAACGCAAGGTCCAACTTGCCTGAGCTTCAGTCATGTCGCGCGCACAGGCAGAAAGCGCGCCCGAAACAAGGCATGTTGCAAGTGGTTTCAGCGCAGTGTCTTGAAGGTATGGGAAACAATGCGAGAGCTATCGACGCAACAGCAGCAGGTTTATCAGGCGCTTCGCGAGCAGCTTATTTCGGGCCGCTTTTCTCCCGGCACGAGCGTTAGTCTCCGGGGCCTCAGCAAGAGCATGGACGTTGGCCTGATGCCTGTCCGCGAGGCGATTACAAGGCTAGGAGGCGAGCGTGCACTGGAAGTGCGTCGCAACGGCCGGGTCGGCATTCCCGAACTCACACGCGACCGGTTCGAGGAGCTTATGCAGGCGCGGCTGCACCTGGAGCCGCTATGCGCACGCCGGGCGCTTCCCTATGTGACATCCGAGACGATTGCCGCAATGGAAGCCAGCGATTCCCGCATGAACCAAAGCTACGGAGCCAAGGATGCGGACACCTACATGCGGGAAAACTACCAATTTCACTTCGAATTGTACCGGGCAGGGGGCTCGGAAGTCCTTGTCGCTCTGCTGGAAAGCATTTGGATGCAATTCGGCCCGTTCATGCGAAGCGTTTATGACATGAACGAAACGACCCGCATGGTCGACAAGCACCAGATGACGCTGGAAGCCATTCGACGAGAGGATTCCGAAGCACTCGGCGTTGCGATCAAGGCGGACATCCTCGACGCCATTCACCTGTTGAAACAAACCCTTGGAAACGATCCTCAATAGAAACAGCCGGTTGGCCCCGAATTCGAGGCCGAACCACCTGGGGTGAAACTCGAACACGCGATAACGAATTCTGAAGGTTTGGAGATACGACGAAGGGGCGGGCGGCAACACCGGCCCTGAGCGGTCGTCCATCAAAAAAGCTGCACGCCGCGTTGCGGTCCGTCCAATCGGCCTTTCGCCCCGCCTGCGTTCTTTGCGTCACCGGCAAGGCCCACTGAGCGGGACCTTTGAGAAATTTGCTACCCCGGAAATCGATGGTGTTCAAGCGGAGAGATTACCATTCTCTGAGAAGAACTAAATGCTGGTTCTACGTGTTCGATTTAACGTAGGAAGCGTCAAATGAGGTATTTGAAACGTTCCAATGGCTCGTACCAATATCCGACTTGATGACAGTTGCACTTGCAATGGGAATTAAACTGGCACGGCGCATACAAACTCTTAAAGCAAATTTGCTTAGTTGATTTTCTTAATTCAGAGACAAATGATGCAGTTGAGCCATGACCAAAATTTTAGCAGTAATGTCTTTGCTGGCTACCCCATTTGCTATCTTTTTTGCTTTTGACTGGAAAGGTTTGCTAGTCGCAATTTTAGCTCTAGTTGTGTATGCACTTGTAGATTTTCGGCGCTTTAGAAGGGAAGAAAATTGGCGAAAGATCCCGTTAAATCAGGCGCTAAGAAGTTTTGGCCGCTACAATTTTTCTTTGGCAAACGCGCTTGGCAAGGAAGTAAAGATAGATCCCGTCACAATAATTCCCGATAGCTTTTCGCCGAAAAAAAGGGATGATACTCTTTATATCATTTCACAATATGAGGACCTTCTATCGAAGTTTGAGAGTGCCGTAAAAGATTTCGAACACAACATGAAGCTTCGAAAAGGATCCAGTGTATCTGGTGAAGAATTTTTGATATTTATCAATGAATTAGAAGAGGCTCTTTTCCGTATAAAGACGGAATATTCGCCTAAATTTTCTTTAGAACAGAGCCGCTCTGCTTTTTTCGACGAACTTGCTAGCAGGCTTAGTATTGGGGAGGATTTCAGAGGAGATTACCGTTGGGGAGATCCGCAAAAGGTAAAGAAAGGCAAGCGTTTTTATCGACAGAAAGGATCGCTCGACTTGCTGTATTTTGAAAATTCGTCATCGGACAAAATTTGGATCACTGTGGGAGCACAAGAACTAGACATTTCAGATTTTTTTCCAAATCGAATCGACGAATGCATTTCAAGAATAAAAGAGATCACCTCTTAAACGACTTTTGAGGGAGACGCAGCATCCGGAGGCTTTGGACTTAGAAACGGACATTCGCTGCAATCGAGAAGAACATCCACAATGGGCCGTAATTTGACAGTGCACGACCCCATATCGAAAGTCTTGACCGGCTCGGAGCCGACATTCGTTGCGGTTGATCCCGGCCGCTGCGATGCGCCTTACGTCGGACATTCAGTAGACCTGAAGCTGAAAGCAGCCGCTCGTTAGCGATCGAGCGAAGGTCTGAGGGGTGGGAACTGAGTTTTGCTGCAGGCGGAAGGCGCTTTAAGCACCGGTCTGGGGCGGAGCAACCGCTCCGACTCTGGTTCTGTTTCCGAAGCCTTTCGACAGGCGGGTTCGCAGGTGAATTTACGTGGGATTGGATACGCGAAATACTGGCCCGCTCGGCGCGGACCAGAAGATTTGATTGAAATCCGTGGAGGCCAAAGGCTTTCAATCATGGTGTTCGAAAACATCGAATAGCCGCCCGAATTTCCTGGCTTCGAAGAATTCTCCGGTGCTGTTGGGAGTATCCGCAGAAGAGGCAAGGTTCTGAATCCGCCAACGCTGAGCCGGCGCCGGAGCCCGGAGGCTCGGCGTCAGCATGAAGGGGGATCACGAGCGGGCGATCCGGAAACGTTGCGTCAACGTGGCGTCGAAACAATGAGTTTTGCGATCAGATTTCCGGCAGTTCCCCGATCAGCTTGTCCAGTGTGACGGGGTAGTCGCGAATGCGGATCCCGGTCGCGTTATGGACCGCGTTGGCAATTGCCGCCGCGACGCCGCAAATTCCAAGCTCACCGACGCCCTTGGCCTTGAGCGGAGAGATCTCCGGATCTTCCGTGTCGAGAAAGATGACGTCCTGCTGCGGCACATCGGCATGAACAGGGACTTCGTACCCCGCAAGATCGTGATTGACGAAGTATCCTCTGCTTGTGTCCACGAGCAACTCCTCTGAAAGGGCTGCACCGAGGGCCATGGTCATTCCGCCGATCACCTGGCTACGGGCCGTGACCGGATTCAGGATGCGTCCGGCATCGCAGACCGCGAGCATTCGGCGCACGCGCACCGTACCGGTTGCTGCATGAACACCAACTTCGACAAAATGCGCGGCAAAGGTCGCAATCTTGAACTTCTTCTGGCTGTCGCCGAAGTCCATGCTGTCTTCCGCGCAGACTTCCTTGCCATCGAAAAGGTCTGCCAGGGGGAAAGCCTTGTTGCCGGCAATGACCCGTCCATCCTCGAACCGCAGGTCATCGCTGCCGAGTTCCTCTGCAATCTTGTTCCGCAAGGCCAGGCAGGCCGCGTAAACGCCGGCGGTGGAACTGGCGGCTCCGAATTGTCCTCCCGATCCGGAAGAAACGGGGAAATCGCTGTTGCCCAGTCGGACGTCAACAGTGTCTGCGGTGAGCCCCATCATCTCGGCGGCCGTTTGCGCAATGATCGTATAGGACCCGGTGCCGATGTCGGTCATGTCCGTTTCGACAATCAGCCGCCCCTTTTTCAGGCGGACGCGTGCGCCGGATTTCAGCGTCGGGGCGCCGCGATAAGCGCCGGCAACGCCGTGTCCGATCAGCCACATGCCATCGCGGGTGCTTCCCGGTGACCGGTTTCGCGCACACCAGCCGAATGTCTCCGCGCCAACGCGCAGGCAGTCGACAAAATGACGGTCGGAGAATGGAATGTCCGGGTTCTGCGGATCGACCTGGGTGTCGTTGAGAATGCGGAATTCGACCGGATCCATGCCGAGTTTATCGGCCATTTCGTCCATTGCGATTTCGAGGGCCATCAACCCCGAGGCTTCCCCGGGCGCACGCATGGACGAGCTTTCCGGCAGGTGGAGTTTCAGCTCGTGGTGTTTTACCCGTCGATTGGCGGCCGCATAGAAGACTTCCGTCTGGCTTACCGGGTTTTCCTCGCTGCTGCCGTGCGGCGTTCTATGGGATGCACCTTCGTGCTCGATGCAGGTCAGCCGGCCATCGCGTTCTGCCGCAAGCCTGATGCGCTGGATTGTGGCCGGCCGATGGGTTGTGTTGTTGAAGACAAACGGACGGGGCAGGGCGAGTTTTACCGGCCGGCCAGCAGCGCGAGAGCCGATGGCCGCAAGCACCGCATCCGAGCGCAGGAAGAGCTTGGCGCCAAAGCCACCTCCGACGTAGGGGCTTTCCACCCGGATCTTCTCCGGGTCGATATCGAAGGTCTGGGCCAGCGACTTTCGATTCCACGCGATCATCTGGTTGGAAGTCCACACGGTCATCCGCTCGCCGTCGGACCAGTCGACGACGGAGGCATGGGGTTCCATCATGGCGTGGGATTGGACCGGCGTACGGTAGGTCGCGTCGAGCGTGACGCTTGCATCCGCGAAGCCGGCGTCCACGTTTCCCGTTTCCGAATCCGGATCGCCGGACGTATCGCGCCCTTTCCAGGCCTCTTCCATATCGAAGAGGCCGCTTTCTTCCTCGTAGGTCACTTCGATCATGTTCGCTGCGTGGCGCGCATGTTCCAGGGTGTCGGCGACCACAACTGCAATTGCCTGATGATAGTGCTGGATCGCGTCACCACCGAAAAGACGCACGTCGTTGAAAGAAGAAATGCCGAGCGGATCGATTTCAAGCGTCGTGACAATGGCGGTAACGCCGGGCGCAGCGCGTGCGGCCTCCGCGTCGATCGAGACAATCCGCCCCCGGGCGATGGTTGCGCCCAACGGATAGCCAACCAGCTGACCACCAACAACGTCGTGGCGCTCGTAGGCGTAGGGCGCCTGACCCGAAACCTTCAACGGGCCGTCGATACGGGTGTGGGCCTTTCCCAGAACCGCGGTGGTGTCGAAGAAAGTATCTGTGGCGGTGTTTTCGAACTTCATGGGATTACTCCTCGGCCAGCATCGCGGCGAGCGTGCGTTCCGCCAACTTGAGCTTGAATGCATTTTCTTTCGTCGGCCGAGCCCCCTCGAGAAGGCATTCCATGACAGCCTTGGCCCCTTCGGGGAGGGCGGCATCTGCGTCCGGGCGGCGCCATGGCTTGGGGGCGACGCCGCCAAGCGCGACGCGGCCGGTCCCGTCCGGATGCCGGACAAGGGCAACAGACACCAGGGCAAACGCATAGGAGGCCCGGTCGCGTACCTTGTGATAGGCCTGCCGGCCGCCAACCGGCGCCGGAAGATGAACTGAGGTGATCAGTTCGCCGTCCTTGAGAACCGTTTCCCTGTCGGGCGTCGTCCCGGGCAGGCAGTGAAAGTCCTGGAGCGGGATGAGGCGAATGTCCCCTTCCGGCGTAAGGGTCTCGACAGTTGCGTCCAGAACGCGCAGGGCGACGGCCATATCGGATGGATTTTGGGCGATACAGGCATCGGATGTGCCGATGACGCCCAGCTGACGGGAGTGGCCGGAAGGTGACAGGGCTGCGCACCCTGCGCCCGGAGAACGCTTGTTGCAGGGCAGGGCCGTGTCGTAGAAATAGGGACAGCGGGTGCGCTGCAGGAGATTGCCGCCGGTTGTCGCCTTGTTGCGCAACTGGCCGGAAGCTCCCGCCACAAGAGCCCGTGTCAGAACGGGGTAGTCCCGGCGAACCCTGTCATGGTCGGCAAGATCGGTGTTGGAAACCAGCGCTCCGATCCGCAGACCCCCGTCATCGGTTTCCTGGATGCTGTCGAGACCGGTGCCGTTCACGTCGATGAGGTGAAACGGCGTCTCTATTTCCAGCTTCATCAGGTCGAGCAGGTTGGTTCCCCCTGCGATGAACATTGCGCCCGGCACTTCGGCGGCGCGCGCGGCAGCTGTTACCGGATCGGTTGCGCGTTCGTAGGAAAAACTTCTCATGCCTCGGTCTCCGCGATCTCGGTGATGGCCGCGAGCATGTTGGCGTAGGCGCCGCAGCGGCAGATGTTACCGGACATGCGCTCGCGAATTTCGTCTTCCGTTATTTCGATCCTCGATGTCAGATCGGCGGTGACATGGCTCGGTATACCTGCGCGGATTTCCTCCAGCACGGCTTTGGCGGAGCAGATCTGACCGGGGGTGCAGTAGCCGCACTGGAAACCGTCATGATCGATGAAGGCCTGCTGCATCGGGTCCAGCTTGTCCGGAGTTCCAATTCCTTCGATGGTCGTGACGTCGTCGCCCTCATGCATCACCGCGAGGCTGAGACACGCGTTGATCCTGCGACCGTTGACTGAAACCGTGCAGGCGCCGCACTGGCCGTGATCGCACCCTTTCTTGGGACCTGTGATTTTCAGGTTCTCACGAAGCGCGTCGAGCAGTGTGGTCCGGTTGTCGAGGGTGAGCGTGTGCTCTTCGCCGTTGACGTTGAAGGAAACGCTCGAAACGTCTCCTGAGGGGGTTCGTTCTCCTGGGTTTGGAGAAGGTGCAGACGGTGTCTGGTGACGTGCTGCCGTCTGCGGCGCGAGATCCTTTGGCTGCGACTGGCTGGGCGATTGCCTGGCTGTGCCTGGGCGCATGGGAAACCTTCCTTTTTCGCCGCGAAGATCCAGACCTGGGTCAGGACGCTTCCGGCCGGTTCAATGGCGAGACGCTGTCTGCGGTGCAAGGTCAGCCAACTCCGGAGAGCCGCTGTTCGTGTCGCGCCGGCTCAGGCCTGCGAGCGGCCGGCAATCGCGTCCTCAGGTGATGAACGTTTGAAAAAGGCAAAAAGTTGCGTCGCAGCCGGAGTTGGGGTCTCGGGCCCCAACTCGACGGCATTAAAATCCAACGTTGAAATGATGCACGTTTAATGGCCGGGAAAGCGGTTGGCATGGGGAACAAAAAACCCGCCAAGGCAGCCTTGGCGGGTTCTTGATCTTTTTGCGGTTTATCCGGCTCTTCAGGCAGCTTCGACGCTGTTTGTCTTGACCCCGTCGATATAGTCCGCGACCCGCTGTCTCAGACCCGTTGCTTGCTGATCCAAAGACTGTGCTGCCGACGACACGGCCGTCGAGGTCTGGTTGGTCTGTTCTGCCGCCTGGGAAACCTCAGTGATGTTCAGGGACACATTGTTGGTCCCTTCTGCGGCCTCCTGCACATTGCGGGCAATCTCGGCTGTTGCCGCGCCCTGCTGTTCAACGGCAGCGGAGATGGTCGATGTGATCTCGTTGATCTTTGCGACGGTTTCAGTGATCTCATTGATCGCGGAGACCGCTGCACCCGTTTCCGTCTGAATGCTGGAGATCTGCGTCGAGATATCTTCCGTTGCCTTGGAGGTCTGGGTGGCCAGTTCCTTCACTTCGGCGGCAACCACCGCAAAGCCCCTGCCGGCCTCTCCGGCCCGCGCTGCCTCGATCGTGGCATTCAACGCAAGCAGATTGGTCTGCTCCGCGATTGCCTGGATGAGGTTCACCACATCGCCGATGCGGCTTGCTGCTTCCGACAGGCCGCGAACACGCTCGTTGGTCGTGCCGGCCTGGGTTGCCGCACGGGACGCCACTTCGGCGGAGATGACGACCTGGCGGTTGATTTCATTGACCGATGCAGACAGCTCTTCTGCTGCTGCGGAAACGGTTTCCACGTTGTGGGATGCATTGGCGGCCGCAGTCTCGACGAAACGGCTTCGTTCAGAGGTATGTTCCGCACCCTGGCTCAACTGTGTGGAGGCTGCCTTCAGTTCCGTCACCGACGTGGTGATCATTTCGAGCATCTCATGAACCTGGGTCTCGAATGCACCCGACAGGTTCTGAATGTTGTGCGCACGCTCCACATCCAGCTTGCGCCGCTCGGCGTCGCCTGCGGCAAGCTCCTTCCGGCTCCGTTCGTTGCGGACGAAGGCTCCCATTGCCTTGGCCATGTCACCGATTTCATCGGCCCGGTCCGTTTCGTCGACGGTGATGTCCGTATTGCCCTCGTGCAACTCGCGCATGTTCTCGGTCAGCGCCTTCAGCGGACGGGCAACATTCCGGATTGTGGCGTAGGCGATCAGAACTGCAATAGCACCACCAACGAGAATGATTGCGATCAGCTGCATTGCATTGTTCCAGAAGGTTTCCTGAACGTCGGTTACATAGAGCCCCGTGCCGAACACCCATCCCCAGGGTTCGTAGGTCTGCGCCCAGGAGATCTTCTGAAGGAGCTCATCGCCACCCAACCGAGCCACCATGTAATCCACGCTGCCGCCGCCTGCCTTCGCAGCCTCGATCATTTCGCGGATCTGATACTTGCCGTTCGCGTCTTTGCTGTCCAAACCGTTTTTACCGACCAGCTTTGGATTGCTTGCGATCAGCCGTGTGCCATCAAGCGCATAGGCAAAGACGTAGCCGTCTCCATCGTAGCGAAGCGAACCGATCAGTTCCTTCGCACGATCTTGCGCCTCCTCCTTGGACATTTCGCCCGAGAGTTCCTTCTCGTGATAGAACTGCGAGGCGGACAGCGCCATATCAACTATGGATTGTGTCTTTTCGATCCGCTCATTGAGCAAGGCAGTATTCAATGCCGAAAGACTAACGCCAGCTACGATGATTGAGAGTAAAGTTAGAGTGATGACCGGGAGCCAGAACTTGACGCCGAGACCAATGCGATTGAGCATGTCTATTGACCTAAGTAATTGGTATTTTGCCGTTAATTACTCCCTTGCAATTTAATGATGAGTAAATTCAGGATTACAAAGTGTTCGCATTCGAGCTTAAATTCATCTGGTCGGAGGTCGACCAGATTGATTTTCTTTTTGTCGGACAAAAAACGCCCGCTGGTTGAGCGGGCGTCGTGAATGTGATGACCCTGGGTCAGTTCAAACCGAACGTTTTTGCGAAATGAGCAAGAACTGCGCCGTAAGATGCTTCAGCCGCTGCGGCACTTCCACCAACATGGGGTCCAAGCACAACGCACTGGTCCTGATAGGTGAAAGGCTTGCCGGTCTCGCCGTTCATGAGAATTCCGTTCTCGCCTTCCTCGATCTTGCAGTCCCTTGCCGTTTGCGCGGTCTTGAGCTGAATCGATTTTCCGAAAAGGGTCGGGACATCAAATCCGTGTTCTCCTTCCGGATAAACCGTCATTTCGATGTCAGCTCCGGCTTCCTTCAGTCGCTCGGTGTATTTTTCACAGACACCGGCCGGATTGTAGTCGTCCGCACCGCCGTGGAAGATCCGGACGGGACCGGCTTCAAGCTTTTCGTCTTGCTTATAGATAGACACGCAGTTGGGATAGAACGGAACATAGGTTGCAAACCGGGCATCCGATTTGTTCCAGAGATCGTTGAACCTGGAGACGCTGGCATACAGAGCCGCCTGGCCACCCCGGGAGAAGCCGAGCAGACCGATACGTTTCGCATCGATGGCATCGTGGTGTGCCAGGATGCCGAGAGCACCGTAGATGTCCACGATGTAGTTGAGCCGCCCGAGGGCTGCCTGCTTGTCACCAAGCTTCTTGAAACCTCGGCCCGTCAGGGAATCTATGGTGAAGGTTGCAATGCCCCTGGCATTCAGCTGGCGAACCCAGGGTTCGATATTCGCGCCGATGCCGCTTGAGCCGTGCATGAGCACGACGGCGGGGAAGGGGCCCTTGCCCTTCGGAAGGCGCAGAATGCCGCCAATCTGCTCAGCCTTACCCTCGGCCCCGGTCAGAAACTGTTCATCGGAAAGGGTCTGTGTTGCAAAGGGGTAGATTTCTTCGCGCACGGCCATATCGGTTGTAAAGGCCTGGGATGCTACGGCAGACCCGGCACTTGCCAGGAACAGCGCCGCGGCAGCGATTATCTTGAAATTCATCTTGATCCTCTCGGTTTTCAACTGCCGTGGAGGCGGCAAACTGAGACGGCAGGTTGGGGAGACAGGTTTGAACTGAAGTCTGCTTCTCAGTCTGCGCAAGGCCTTGTTTGAAAAGAAGCTTCTGGAAAATGTATGTCCGGCGGGACGTATGCGTGCAAGGGCGCGAACCGCTTGAGAAAGCCTGATGAGACAAGACCGCCCCATCGAACCTCTGGCTTCAGGATACCCCGTCACAATCAACGTGAAGCTGTGAGGACAACCGACGTCGCGGAATCAAGTTGTATGCGTTGCGAAGTAAAGAAACGGATGAACGCGAGCAGCCTCGTCCGGCCGCACTGGTGTTGCATCTTGTTGTTCTGATTTTCCTGTTAATTTCGTCGACCGGAGGCGAAAAGACTCGTCCAGGCACAGCAATTGCGCAAAAGCGTCCGCTTTAGGGTGTGGCCCAAAACCGAAGACGGGCCATTGAAATCCGGCCTCGCCAGTAACTTTTCGAAACCTGTTCAAACTTTCCGGATAGAGGGCCTGGTGGCTCCCGGCATCTCACAGCACTTCCTGACGGTTTGGAACCAAACCAACGCCATCAGGAGCTTACACGACATCGCTACCCGGAATGGTCGAAAAACCTCCGCGATTCTATCCGTAACCTCTATGTAGTCTACCCTCCGTTACGTGCTGCCCATCAGAAATTCTACCTAAGGTCACTTTTGGCGATTGGCTGGCTGAGAGGCTCGGAGGAGATGGACAAGGGGCTGGAGGCTGCACTGCGACGCTTTCCGCTTCGACACGAAGAACTGAGACGGCTTGTTCAAAACAACGAGACGTTTCGTGGGATGTGCGCAGACCTCGCGGATGCAGAGGCGGCTTTCGCAAGATGGTCCGGCACACCTGAAAATGCCCCGCATGGGTCAAGGGCAAATGAATACGGAAAACTGGTGAGCGAACTCGTCCTGGAGATCGAAGAGATGCTCAACGGAGCAGGCTCGCCTTCTTGAGGAAGAAGCTCACTGGTCAGCGGAAAACAGTCCAATTCAGCCAGTGAACAAGGTTGCAATTCGATAAGTCAAATTCAGGGGGCGTCATGCTTGTTGTTGGAATGTTTGCACTGAATGCGACCCGCAAGATTTTAGCGCAAGCGACGGTCGAGGCACCAACGGCAACAGCTTCAAAACAGGTGTTGACGCTGGATGAAGCCAACACCGTCGCGGCGAAGGGTGCCCTCAATTTCTATTCCTTGAGCACGAAGCCGGACAGCAGCGCGTTTTGCCGCTGCCGCTTCTGCGCGAACGCCACACAGGAGAGCTCTCGTGTTTGAATGCATAAACAGAATGCTCGCACGCAGGAAACTGTTGTCTTCGTCCCTAGTTGCGGCAGTCGTTGTGGGCACACCTGCTCACGCGCTGACAACTAAGGATGCCAGGTCCATCGCAATGGACGCCTACATCTACGGCTATTCCCTCATGACCACCGAGGTGACCCGCGTCCAGATGTCCAATGTCGACCAGACGGACCTGGAAGCGATGAAGGCGCCCCTGGGCCAATGGATAAACGTGCCGCGATATCCGCCGGCAGACTATCGCGGCGTTTCTGCTCCGAACGCGGACACACTCTATTCCCTGGGCTGGCTGGATCTGTCCGAACCTCAGGTGTTCAGCTATCCTGCCATGGGCGACCGGTACTTCCTGTTCGAAGTGGTTGATCTCTGGATGCATGATCTGGCGAACTCGCCTGGCATCAGGACGCTCGGTGGAGAAGCGCGAAACATCCTCTTCACCGGTCCAAACTGGAAGGGAACCGTGCCGGAAGGCGTGGAGCATATTTCCATCGCCACCGATTACATGACCGTGCTCGGCCGCATCTATTCGACAGGCACTGAAGAAGACTACAAGGCGGTCAACGCGCTTCAGGCGCAGCTGAAGATCACACCGCTATCGGCCTGGGGAACTGACTACACCCCCAAAGCCCCGCCGGTGCAAACGCCGCCGCCGTTCTCGATGACGGACAAGCCGCAGGCCGTGATCCTGGACATGGGCGTCGAAGGCTATTTCGACAGGATGGCCACCTTGATGTGCAAGGTCGCCCCTCCAGCCAAGGACGACCAGGCCATCCTCGCGAGGATGAAAGAGATTGGCATCGAACCTTGCAAGGATTTCGATCCGGGCACACTTGATGCCGCAACGCGAGCGGCTTTGGAAACCGTGCCGAAGGACGCCCTTGCAAAGATCGAGGCAAACCGGAAGGTCCTCGGGAAAACCGTCAATGGCTGGATCATTACCAAAGGTCTGGGTGCATACGGCACCGATTATCTGAAAAGGGCGGTGGTCGCCGCCTTCGGATGGCCGGCCAACCGCCAGGAGGATGCGGTTTATCCCAATACCGGAACTGACAGCACCGGAGCCCTGCTGAACGGTGCAAACCGGTACACCGTGACCTTTGCCAAGGGCGAGGAGCCTCCGGTCAAAGGCTTCTGGTCGATCACCATGTACGAGATCAACAAGGGGTGGTGGTTCACGCCGAACGAGCTGAACAAATTTACAGTGAGCCCGCGCAATGACCTTATCAAAAATGCCGACGGGTCGCTGACGCTGTATTTTCAGAACGAGTCGCCTGGCAAAGACAAACAGGCCAACTGGCTGCCAGCGCCCAAAGGCAACTTTATTCTGATGCTGCGCATGTACTGGCCTCAACCGGACAGTCCCACAATTCTCGATGGTTCTTGGACACCGCCTGCCGTCGTCAAAACAAACTAGGACTGCATTCCCGACCCGGGCCGTACCGGCATCCAAGCCTCCTGGCTTTGGTCACCAGAACCAGCAGACCCTTATTTCGCCCCCCCCCGATCGCGCGGCAGGATGAAAATTGATCGCAGTGGCCCCATCACACATCCTGTCGGTTGACGCCATACCGAACCACGAAGGAACCTTTCATGAGCTCGAGCATCTTCAAACAAACATTAGGCGTTGCCAGCGTTCTGGTAACCGCACTGTGGGCGCCGCACGCACAAGCGCAACAACCTGAATGCGAAACGCTCTTTGTGCAGACGGCGAAGGCTGTCGAAATGACGGACACCACCATTACGCTGAAAGGAGTGAGCCCGCTCATTTCCTTTTTCTGCGACCGTCCGGTGCGTCATGCCGGGCATCTGTCCAATGAGGAGTATCTCAAGGCCTGGGATGCCGGAAAAGACTCATTCACACAAGATCCACCCAACGCCATGCTGTCCGTCCTGGACGGCAACGACGCGCACGATGTCGTTGTCGAATTGCTGGAAAAACCGACAATTGCAGGCGACGAATTCACCTACAAAATGACGATCCTCGAGGGTGATCCGGTTTCGACAGATCAACCCGGGTCCATGTTCATAGACATTATCGGACGTCCGTTGACACCGCTGTCCTACGCTGGTGTGGGCCGGCGTGTAACACGGCGCGCCGTCAGACGGTGCGCGGTCGGCGTCACGTGCTGGTGAGGAGGGGCGATCTCGCTTCCTCTGTGATCCTGGGCTCCCCGACAAATTGTCTCGCCGCGGCCCGGCCGTTCAAAAAGGCAGGTCCCGCACGTTCGACACCGAAACAACGAGACATGAGCTGTTCGTGAGCCTTAGGGTGTGGACCCATAAATGAAGTCAGGAGGACATTTCCGGACCGCGGACCTGGTTCTGATTTGACCTCTTGTGAAATACTAAAAAATTGAGCGATTTACTTCAGGTAAATCGCAGAAATTAACATTTATCAGAATGAATACGTCGCTTACTTGAACAAAATCTACAAAATATGTAGATTAATGTTGAAATGCTCAAACATTCATGTTTCTATAAATGAGTCTTATGGATATTTGGTAAGTATTATACCGTATTCATCTGACTTGATCTCGATGGGAATTCTTCTGTTTACTTCCCTTGTGTCCCCGGTCTCGACTGTGTTTGACCTGACAGAGCCGCATCGGAAACGCAGACGTGATTTCCACCGAGCCGTAAAGCCCCAAGGGCAAAACCAATGTTCGAGAGGAGGATGGAAGTATGACTAAGCATCTGAGTTCCGTGTCAAAGGTGATCATGGTCATGGGCGTCTTGATGGCCGCACCCATGAGCGCTTTGGCAGACTGTTCGACGGATATCGACAAGGTGGAAGCTGCCGTTTTCAAGGCCCAGGAAAACGGAATTGCCGAAACGACCGCAGAGCAGATGCGCGCACTTCTTGACGAAGCCAATGAGGAAAAAAAGAAGGGCGACGAGGCGAAGTGCCAGGAATTGATCAATCAGGCCATGCAAATGGGTGACATCGAATAACACCTGATGATCTGGCCATTGAGCAACTGTTTGCCTGAAACCCAAGACTGCCTGGAAACTGGCAGTCTTGGGAGGGCACTTGTTCAGGGGCCTTGAGATTGCGCGGTTTCCATAGCGAAACGTGCATGTCCCGGATTGTCACCTAGGGGCAAACACACACAATCCGGCGTCGAAACGCTGGATATCCCGCCTCTCCGATCGGTTGGTCAAAGAACGCCTGAGCCGGCTATTGGGCCTGAATCGACAGAGTGCAAAAAGGCGTCACGATCTAGGGGATGACTATCATGAAGTTTCTACGTGTTTCGGCCAGTACAGTTTTCTTGATGATGTCAGTATCGCTGGCTTCTGCGCAGACCGTAGGGTTTGCAGATGCGATCAAGATCCTGGCGGCCAGTTGCGGCAAGGACATCAGGGCCTATTGTCAGTCTGCCTCTCTTGCCAATAGCGGCATTACAAACTGTCTGGAAAAGAACCAGTCCAGGGTCTCACAAAAATGCAATGCTGACCGGCAGATTGTGGTCGGTTTGATTGCGGCAAGGCTGGCCGCCCAGTCTGAAGTCGCCAAAATCTGCAATCGAGACATGGCTCAATACTGCAAGGGTGTGAAGCCGGGCGCGGGTCACATGCTGCGTTGCCTTCTCAAGGCAAAGCCATCCGTCAGCGCGAAATGCAATGAGGCCATCGATCTGGCCGGCTACCGGTAACATTCCGCCGAGGAGATTTTTCAATGAGCAAGATTTTTCTGGGCAGCGTCACCGCCGCCATCGCCATCATAGCCTGTGCATCCGGGGCGCTTTCGCAAACCAAACTGAGCCGCAACGAAATTATCAACTCCCTGCAAGGGGCACAAAATGAGGTAAATATCAGCGCCGACGAATTGCAAAAGGCAGCGATTGAAAACATTGAAAAATACCCTGGAGCGAATTCGCCTCAGCAGTTACCGCTCGCGGAAAAGCTGGCATCGCTGCGTCAGTTCAATCTTGAAATCACGTTTCACTTCGACTCCGCAACCATCGCACCTGGCTCATACGAGACTGTGGGATTGATCGCCGATGCGCTCCACACGCCTTATTTGCAAGGGCAGACTTTCTTCATCGTGGGGCACACCGACGCCAAGGGGACCCGGCAATACAATCTCGAGCTCTCGATCAAACGGGCGAATGCTGTTCGTGACGCGCTCGTAACAACCTTTCAGGTGCCCGCAGAATACCTGTTTGCCGTCGGCCTTGGCGAAGAACAGCTTCGCGACCCCTCAAATCCGGACGCTGCTGTCAATCGAAGGGTTCAGTTGATCAACCTCGGATACAAATAGGCAAGTCCCACATTAGGGTGTGGACGCTGCCGGGTCCCTTCGTCTGTGGGCGGCGAAGGGCTCGACGTCTGCAGCTGTAGTTGACACGTTTGTAAAGTTTGGGTCAGAGACGGTTCAATTGCATACCCCATGTTCCCTTTCAAACTGGGAGGGATACATGACGTTTCAAACCAAACACTCCGCCACTTCGGATACAGCAACCAGGTTCCGCTGGATCGTTGTGGCGATGCTCGCTGCCATCATCCTCATCAATTACATCGACCGTTCGGCGATCTCCTATGCGATCGGCCCCATGTCGAAGGAGCTGAACCTCAGCGATGCTCAGCAAGGGCTGATACTTGGTGCCTTCGGGATCGGCTATGCCGTGACGACCCTGCTGGGCGGTATTTTGGTCGACCGGTTCGGGGCGCGCATTGTGCTGGCCGTCTCGGTGGTCGCCTGGGCGGCGTCAACCGCATTCGTCGGCGTGGTCGGCAGTTTTCTTCTTATCCTGGTGGCCCGCGCGACACTCGGTCTGGCCGAAGGGCCGATGTTCCCCGGTCAGACAGGTGCCATTGCGAAATGGTTGTCCCGACAGGAGCGCGGTAGCGCGCTTGCCTATTCGCTGGTCGCGGTGCCCGTCTCGCTCGCTATCGGCGCACCGATTGTCTCCTATCTCACGGAGATCACCGGATGGCGCGAGATGTTTCTCTTGCTGGGTGCCGTCAGCATCCTCTGGTTGCCGCTGTGGTGGTTCCTGTTTCGCGACGACCCCAAAGACAGCAAGCATGTGAACGAGGCCGAAATCGCGGCAATCGAGGACACCGCACACGAAGATGCAACCAAAACCGCCGGCTCGACACAGGGTCACACAAGCTGGGCCAGATTGCTGACGGATCCCACGCTTCTGGCAAACTACTGGGCCTTCTTCGTTTTCGGATACTTCCTGTTCTTCTTCATGACATGGTTGCCGGGCTACCTGGAGCGGACTTTCAATCTGTCGATCACAAGCGTCGGATGGTTCTCGGTTGCTCCCTGGCTTGCTGCTGCCGTGGTGCTGGTCCTGCTCGGAAACCTGTCCGATACCCTTTTGAAACGCACCGGAAAGCTGCGGATTGCGCGGAGTTGGTTGATCGCTGGCAGTCAGGCCCTTGCAGCGATCGTGATCCTGCCGGTCGCCTTTACAGACAATCTGACGGTTGCGCTCATCCTGATCACCATAGCCGTTGCCTCGTCCATGGGTGCAAACGCCGCATTTTACGCCGTCAATATCGACGTGGCACGCGACCGGTCAGCCACCGCGCTTGGCATCATGGACTTCGGCTTTGCGATAGCCGGTTTCAGTGCCCCGGCGCTGACCGGCTGGATCGTCGGGGAAAGCGGTAATTTCGCCGAGGCCTTCATGCTCATGTCGGCACTGGCGGCATCCTCTGTGATCCTGACCCTGATCTTTCATCGTCCCGACAAGGCATGGGAGAAATGAAAACAGTGATTGCGAAACCGGCCCAAGGGCTGGTGTTAAAGACAGACCAACAGTCGAAAAGCTGAGCCAGGAAAACGCAAGTCTTGAGAGCCTGCCACACGAGACAATCCGCTCTTCGAACAGCTCGCTGTCAGCATGCACATGATAGATCCTCGGCACGAGATCCTGTGAGGACGGCCCGAACGACGCATCTGCGGACGTCGGGCCGTCCTTCGCGTATTTTCAAGGCGCCCTTGAGCATTCTCCGCCTTCCAGATTGTCAAGCCAACCCGGCGCGGAAGGCGAAGGCGGCCCGCCCCGCGTGTGCTTCTACGCGCCCAAACGAGCGGTCGGTCAAAGCAGCGCTTCTGTTCCGAGAGCAGCAGGGAAAGCCGACGCTGCGACACCGACTTATTGAAAACAACACGGGCGTCTTCAAGTCGTTTCAGACGTCGCATTCGATGGCCTCATTTATTGGATAGTAAACCCGCCCATGGCCGTAAGACGGATGCCGCTCCACCGTGAAAAGAAGGGGTCAATGACGCCTTCGGTGAAGTTGTCGCGATTGTAAGATTCGAGCAAAGGCCATGCCCGGCCAGCATCCTATCTCTGTCTCAACGATACATCGATCAAGGAGACAGTAGATGCCAAAGGCAGAGCAAAACCTGCTGGTGCTGCAAGGTGGCGGCGCTCTCGGCGCCTACCAGGCAGGTGCCTACCAGACGCTGAGCGAGAGCAGTTTTGCGCCGGACTGGGTTGCAGGGATTTCCATTGGTGCAATCAACGCAGCAATCATTTGCGGAAATCCGGTCGAACTGCGCATGGAACGGCTCCGGGCCTTCTGGGAAGAAGTGACATCGGACCTGACCGTGAAGCCTTTCTCGTGGGGCACGAAGTCACGCCGTACCTTTTCGGAACTGGCTGCAGCTGAGGTAACGATTGCTGGCGTGCCCGGTTTCTTTCGGCCCCGCGTGCCTATGGCTCTGTGGCCCTTTTCTTCCGATCCGGCCCTCAGTTTCTACGATACCACGCCGCTGGAAGGCACGCTTGGCGAGCTGATCGATCTCGATTACCTCAACGAAGAAGGGCCTCGGCTGAGTGTTGGCGCCACCGACATCGAAACCGGCAACTTCATCTATTTCGACAGCGAGAAGATGCGCCTCGATCTGCGGCACATCATGGCCAGCGGTGCGCTGCCGCCGGGATTTCCACCGGTAGAGATCGATGGGCGTTTCTACTGGGATGGCGGTTTGGTGTCGAACACACCTCTGCAATACGTGATGGAAAACGCCGGGGCCGACACGCTCTGCATTTTCCAGATCGACCTGTTCAACGCGAAGGGCGACGTGCCTGCCGACATTGCCGATGTGCAGCAGCGCGAAAAGGACATCCGCTTTTCCAGCCGCACCCGGTTGACGACCGACAGGTTCCGGCATCTTCACGATCTGCGTGCCGCAGCTGAGCGACTGATGGAGAAGCTGCCGAAGGACATGCAGTCGGACCCCGATCTTGCCCTTCTGCGAAATGCCAGCCCGGCCTGCCCGATCACGCTGGTGCATCTCATCCACCGCAAGGAAGGGTTTGAGAGCAATTCCAAGGATTACGAATTCTCGCGGCTATCGATGACGGAGCATTGGGCTGCCGGCGTCGATGACGTGAAGCGAACGCTTGCACACAGAAAATGGAAAAGCCGCGAGATCGGCAAGGATGGACTGCAGGTCTTTGACCTGGGTTCCAGGAACTCATGAAGGAAAAGAAAATGAAAGCGGAAGACGTCGCCAAAAACGCATTTTCAATGCCACTCACCAACCCTTCCTATCCGAAAGGCCCCTACAAGTTCGTAAACCGTGAATTCTTCACCATCACGTATCGTACCGACCCCGAGGTGCTGCGCCGCCTCGTACCGGAACCGCTGGAAATTCCCGAACCGCTCGTGAAATACGAGTTCATTCGCATGCCGGATTCCACGGGCTTTGGCGACTACACCGAAAGCGGCCAGGTCATCCCTGTTACCCTCAATGGTGTTGCAGGGGGTTATTCGCATTCGATGTATCTCAACGACGAGGCGCCCATCGCAGGCGGACGCGAAATCTGGGGCTTCCCAAAGAAACTCGCCGATCCCTCGCTCTCCGTGAACAAGGACACGCTCATCGGCACGCTCGACATGGGTGGCATCCGGGTGGCGACCGGTACCATGGGTTACAAGCACCGGGAACTGGATCATGCCAAGGTGCTGAAATCACTCGAAGGCCCGAACTTTCTGCTGAAGATCGTTCCGCATGTGGATTGCACACCGCGGATCTGCGAGCTGGTCCGCTACTACACGACCGACGTGACCCTGAAGGGTGCCTGGGAAGGCCCGGCGAGGCTGGAACTGTTCCATCACGCGCTTGCTCCCGTCGCCGACCTGCCGGTGCTCGAAGTGGTCTCGGCAGTACATCTGGTGACCGACCTGACGCTCGGTCTGGGCGACGTCGTCCACGACTATCTCGCCTGAAACGCTTATTTGAAACAGAAGGAAATTCGTCATGAACCTCAAGGATAAAGTCTGCATCGTTACCGGTGCTGCCAGTGGTATCGGCCAGGGCATCGCCAAACGCTATATTGCCGATGGCGCCAAGGTCGCCATTGCCGATTTGAACCTCGACGCGGCGCAGAAGACCGCGGACGAATTGAACGCTCAAGGCCCCGGCAAGGCGATAGCGGTCGAGATGAACGTGACCGACGAGGCACAAGTCAACGCCGGCGTCGAAAAGGTCGTGAAAGAATGGGGCCAGATCGATGTGCTGGTCTCCAACGCCGGTGTGCAGATCGTGCATCCGATGGAGAAATTCCCTTTCAACGAGTGGAAGAAACTCCTGTCAATTCATCTTGACGGGGCTTTCCTGACGACAAAGGCCTGCCTGCCGTACATGTACAAGGCAGGATCGGGCTCGATCATCTTCATGGGCTCGGTCCATTCCAAGGAAGCCTCGCCGCTGAAATCCGCTTATGTCACGGCCAAGCACGGGTTGCTGGGCCTTGCCCGGGTGATCTCGAAGGAAGGTGCGGAACACGGCGTGCGCGCCAATGTGATCTGCCCCGGCTTCGTGAAGACACCTCTGGTGGAAAAACAGATCCCCGAGCAGGCGAAGGATCTTGGCATTTCCGAAGAGGAAGTCGTCAACCGCGTCATGCTGGGCGATACGGTCGACCAGGAGTTCACCACGATCGAGGACGTGGCAGAAGTGGCTCACGTCTTCGCAGCCTTCCCGACAAATGCGCTCACCGGGCAATCACTCGTTGTCAGCCATGGCTGGTACATGAACTAACCCGTCTGAGGCATTCGGCCCCCGGGATCGTAAATCTGCCTTGTGCTCCCGCCTACGACAAATAGGGCGCACGACTGCGTGACATGTGAGGTGCAACTTTTCATGCGAAGTTGCACCTCACTCTCGATTTGAAGGCGCACGCAATGCGCTGCAAAGCTGGCAAAACGAAGTGTATCGGCCGCGGGATTTCTCTAGGTCCGGATATTTGCAAGTGACAACCAGCAAAAGCCAGCAAGCAGCTCGACCCTTAGGTGGATGAAAAACGCCTCCTGACCGTGTCGTGGTCGGCAACGTCATTCACACACATCCCCGCGCGTGATCACAGAACCTGGGAAACGGGAAATTCGCCTGCGGTCCTCTTTACACGGTTAGCCAGGAACCCCTTGCGGTTCCGCCAGAGACGGAAATGCAATCTCGACCCGCAGTCCCGGATGGTTGTCGTGCAAGGCAATGGTGCCCCCGTGACGTTCCGCGATCACTCGCACCAGCGCCAAACCCAACCCGCTGCCCGATTTGGTTCGGCTCGGGTCCAGTCGATAAAACGGCTGGAACACCGCATCGCGATCCGTTTCGGGAATGCCGGGCCCTTTGTCAGCGACCACCAGAGCGACGCGGTCCTCGTGCCGGGTCAATTCCAGGCTGATCTCGTTTCCCTCCGGCCCGTAATTGACCGCGTTCTGCAGCAGGTTCACGATCAGTTGCTGCAACATCTGCGTATCGCCGAGGATCTCACATGCATCTGCGTCATCCAGACGTGTCACGAGGTTCTGTCCGGCATCCTCGGCGACCATTGCGTACGTCTCGGCCAATTCGCAAACCAGGTCGCTCAGCTTGACCGTCTTGAATGTTGCGTTGTCCGTTCCCCCTTCAATCCGCGACAACTGAAGATATGTGTCGAAGATGCCGCGCATCCGCTCCAGTTCGTCCTGTGCATCAAGCAGAGCATCCCTCGGATCTGCCCCTTCCTCGACCTTGTCCTGCGCGCGGCCGAGCGCAAGATAGGCCCGGCCCAGAGGCGACTTCAGATCATGTGCGACCGCAGCGGCTGTATTGCGCGTCGTGGTCATCAACCGCGATGACCGGTCGAGATGCCGGTTCATCTCACGCGCCAGACGGTCGATCTGCGTCGTGCCGCCGTTCTCGGGAATGCGCGCCGTGACATCTCCCTCGCTTGCGCGCTCCAGCGTCGCCTCGATTTCGCGCAGGCGAGACAGGCTCTGCCGGCTGAGGAAGTATCCGAATGCCAGCATCGACAGGACCACGATGAAGCCCGTCAGCGCGAGCGTTCTCACGAAAGCTTCCCGCGTACGCTTCAGAACGTCCAGCCGCTGTCCGACGACCAGCCAGCGTCCGTCCACCTCGTCGCCGTAGTATATGGATTCAGTCGAGGCGCCGGGCTGCGGTGGGGTCATGTATTCCAGAGTGCCAACCTGGAACCCCGACCCCGGTGGGCGTGTCGCAAGGTTGCCGGCCAAATGTCCGTTTTCATCGAAGATTGCCAGTGCGCGCGTTCCTGTTTCCTCAAGCGCGGCCACATGGCTGATTGCGGCGACGACGTGATCGACCCCTTCGGCCTGATGATCCGCAGCCAGAATGTCCCAGCGTTCCTTCACGTCGCTGCGGAATTCCTCCAGCAAAGTGTGCTCGACATACGTCAGCGCAGCCCATCCCACCGCGATCAGGATGAAAAGGAAGACAATTGATGACCGCAGCACAGCGGTGAAGGCGGCTCCTGAAAGAACTTCACCGCGGTCCATGCAACGAATACCCGGTGTTGCGGATCGTGTGGATCAGGGCCACGTCGAAAGGCTTGTCGATCTTTGCGCGCAGGCGGCTCATGTGGGTCTCCACAACAGTGGAGTTCGGTTCGAAGTTGAAGTTCCAGACGCGTTCCAGCAGCATTGTCCGACTGACGACGTGGCCCGCGTTGCGCATCAGAATTTCCAGCATGTTGAACTGCTTGGTATGCAATTCGATCAGCATGCCCTGGCGTGTTGCCGTGCGTGCGAGAAGGTCAAGCGTCAGGTCATGCACCTTCAGGAACTGGTCCACCCCGCTAGTCTTTCTGCGTCCTGTGACCGCCCCGATCCGCGCCAGCAGCTCCGAGAAATGGAATGGCTTTGTCAGATAGTCATCGCCGCCCGCCGACAGGCCTTCGACCCGGTCATCCACCTGTCCCATCGCAGTCAGAAAAAGCACCTGCAGGTCTTTCTTCGATGCCCTCAGCGCCTTGAGCACCGACAACCCGTCCATGCCCGGCATCATCCGGTCCAATATCGCCAGGTCGCAATCGTTGTACAGGCAATAGCTCAGCGCATCGCGTCCGTCGGTAACGTGATCGACACTGTGACCGTTCTCGGTCAACCCGGCGACAATGTACTCGGCCATCTTGGCATCGTCTTCGGCAAGCAGGATTTTCATGAAGCGGCGTCTCCTTTCCAACGACCCTATGACAGCGGCGGCTTTCTCACCAGCCAAACTGCATTTCTTACACGGATGTAAGTTTCACGCGAATTTCAGGGGCATTGGCGGACGTATCAAAGTTGTGGATCCGGGACCTCGGGCTTGGATCATCTGGAGCAACACTCATGAACACGAGAACCGCCGCACCGTTGAATCACACCCTTGCGCAGCAGGATACGCACCGTCGCACGATCATCGGAGCGGTCTTTGTTGCCATTGGTCTGCTTGTCATGCTTCTGCCGTCAATCGCGACGCTTGCGGCCGAACGCCTCATAGCCGCGATGTTTCTCCTCTGGGGCGCAGCCGGTCTCTGGTTCATGTTGGAGATGCGCTCTGCCCCCGAATGGCGATATGGCGCCGTGGCCTTCGCCTTTCTTCTACTCGTCGGCCTGATTTTCGTTGCCTTCCCCGTCGTGGGCATCGAGACGCTGACCATACTCATGATAATCGCCTTCCTGATTGAAGGGATCGTATGCATCCTTTTGGGCCTGCGCAGTTCCTCGTATTTAGCCAACTGGAGCTGGCTGGTTTTCAGCGGCGCATGTTCTCTGGTCGTCGGGCTCATCGTTGTCATTGGCTGGCCCGATACGGCAACCGTGACCCTTGGCCTGCTGATGGGTTTGAATTTCCTGTCCAACGGGCTGTCTCTCATTCTGCTTGGCCGTGCGACGCAGACCGCGAACTGATGTGGTGAGCCACGGGATCTTTCCATCCCTATCGATTTGAGTCCGGCTCACGCCATTCCGGTTTGCCTGCCCAACCGCTTCAGGAAGCTGGAAGCGGAGTTTCCAGTTCGGCTGGAAAGCTGACAGACAGCTTTCGCTTTTGACGCTCCGTTATGGCCGGAAACTGGAATAAGTATCTGAAACATATGAAATAAGAGTATCTGGCACAGCGGTTGCTTTGCTCCGTCTGGACGCGTGAGAAATATAACGACGCGTTTTGGGGATCTGGAGGAGGAGACACCCGTATGACGGAAACCTTTTATGACGTGATGCGCCGACAGGGCATTACGCGCCGGAGTTTTCTGAAGTTCTGTTCGTTAACGGCGGCGGCTCTTGGTCTCGGACCCAGCTTCGCTCCGAAGATCGCAGAAGCGATGGAAACAAAGCCGCGCATTCCGGTGCTGTGGCTGCACGGGCTGGAGTGCACCTGTTGCTCGGAGAGCTTCATTCGCTCGGCTCATCCGCTCGCCAAGGACGTCATCCTGTCGATGATCTCTCTGGACTATGACGACACGATCATGGCGGCGGCCGGGCATCAGGCCGAAGCGATCGTCGAGGAGACCATCGCCAAATACGATGGCAACTACATTCTGGCTTGCGAGGGCAATCCGCCGCTCAATCAGGAAGGCATGAGCTGCATCATCGCCGGCAAGCCCTATCTGGAACAGCTGAAGAAGGCCGCCGAGCACTGCAAGGCGATTATCTCCTGGGGCTCCTGCGCCTCCTGGGGCTGCGTCCAGGCGGCCCGGCCGAACCCGACCCAGGCGACCCCGATCCACAAGGTGCCGGGTCTGGCGCCGAAGCCGATCATCAAGGTGCCCGGTTGCCCGCCGATTGCCGAGGTGATGACCGCCGTGATCACCTACATCCTGACCTTTGAGCGTTTCCCGGAACTCGACCGCCAGGGCCGCCCGAAGATGTTCTATTCCCAGAGGATCCACGACAAGTGCTATCGCCGGCCGCACTTCGATGCCGGCCAGTTTGTCGAATCCTTCGATGATGAAGGCGCGCGCAAGGGGTATTGCCTTTACAAGGTCGGCTGCAAGGGCCCGACCACCTACAACGCCTGCTCCACCGTACGCTGGAACGGCGGCCTGTCCTTCCCGATCCAGTCCGGCCACCCCTGCTTCGGCTGCTCCGAGGACGGCTTCTGGGACAAGGGCTCCTTCTACGACCGCCTGACCGATATCCACGGCTTCGGCATCGAGGCCAACGCCGACAAGATCGGCGGTACCGCGGCGGTTGTCGTCGGTGCGGCGGCAGCGACCCACGCAGCGGCCAGCGCTGTCAAACGCGCGCGGCACAAGGGAGGCGACAGCCACAAGGGGGGAGATAACTGATGGCGACGATCCAGACACCCAACGGGTTCAACCTCGACACCTCCGGCCAGCGGGTGGTCGTTGATCCGGTGACCCGTATCGAAGGCCATATGCGCTGCGAGGTGAACATCGATGCGGACAACATGATCCGCAATGCCGTCTCGACCGGCACCATGTGGCGCGGGCTCGAGGTAATCCTGAAAGGCCGCGATCCGCGCGATGCCTGGGCGTTCACCCAGCGTATCTGCGGTGTGTGCACCGGTACGCACGCGCTGACGTCCGTGCGCGCGGTGGAAGATGCCCTCGGCATCGATATTCCCGAAAATGCCAACTCGATCCGCAACATCATGCAGCTGTCGCTGCAGATCCACGATCACCTTGTGCATTTCTACCATCTGCACGCGCTTGACTGGGTCAACCCGGTCAACGCCCTGAAGGCGGATCCCAAGGCCACCTCGGAGCTGCAGCAGAAGGTCTCCCCGCATCATCCGAATTCCTCGCCCGGCTATTTCCGGGATATCCAGAACCGCCTGAAGAAGTTCGTGGAAAGTGGTCAGCTCGGCCCGTTCAAGAACGGCTACTGGACCAACCCGGCCTATCTGCTGCCGCCGGAAGCGGATCTGATGGCGGTGACCCACTATCTGGAGGCTCTCGATTTTCAGAAGGAGATCATGACCACGCGAACGATCTTCGGTGGCAAGGACATTCACCCGAACTGGCTGGTCGGCGGGGTGCCCTGCGCGATCAATCTGGATGGTGAATTGGCGGCCGGTGCACCGCTCAACATGGAGCGTCTGAACTACGTCAAGAGCATCATCGACCGCTCACTCGAATTCGTCCGCAACGTCTATCTTCCCGATATCTTCGCCATCGGCTCGTTCTACAAGAGCTGGCTCTATGGCGGCGGATTGTCGGGCCAGAGCGTTCTGGCTTATGGCGATATTCCGGACAGGGCGAATGACTACTCGCCAGAAAACCTCTTGATGCCGCGGGGCGCGATCATCAACGGCAACTTGAAGGAAGTGCATGAGGTCGACCACCGGGATCCGGAACAGATCCAGGAATATGTGCCGCACTCCTGGTACAGCTATCCGGACGAAAAGAAGGGGCTGCATCCCTGGGACGGCATCACAGAGCCGAACTACGCGCTGGGGCCGAACGCGAAGGGAACCAGCACCAACATCATCGAGCTAGATGAAAGCGCGAAATATTCCTGGATCAAGGCGCCGCGCTGGCGTGGCCATGCGATGGAAGTCGGACCGCTCGCCCGTTATGTGGTCGGCTACGCCCAGGGGCATGAATATTTCACCGAGCAGATCAACCGCACTCTGACCACCCTCGACGTTCCCATTGATGCCCTGTTTTCAACGCTCGGCCGAACCGCAGCGCGCGCGCTGGAGGCCGAATGGGCGGCGGAAATGCAGGTCTATTTCTTCGACAAGCTGATAGCCAACCTGAAGGCTGGCGACAGCGCGACGGCCAACACGGAGAAGTTCGATCCGTCCACATGGCCGGCAGAGGTCAAGGGTGTGGGCTTCACAGAGGCACCACGGGGCGCCCTTGGCCACTGGATCCGCATCAAGGATGGCAAGATCGACAATTACCAATGCGTCGTGCCGACCACCTGGAACGGATCGCCGCGAGATAACGAGGGCAACATCGGCGCCTTCGAGGCGTCCTTGATGAACACCAAGGTGGAAGTCGCCGAGGAACCGGTCGAGATCCTGCGCACGCTGCACAGCTTCGATCCGTGTCTTGCCTGCTCGACCCATGTGATGGGACCGGACGGCGAAGAGCTCGCCGACATCAAGGTGTGCTGAGGGAGGAGGACATCATGAAATCTGTTTTCGGAAAGATGTTTGGCGCAGTCGTGCTGACAGCCATGGCGACACCCGCACTGGCGCACACGGGGGGCGCTGCCGGCGGGTTGTCTTCCGGCCTGGTCCACCCGATCCTGGGTGCCGACCATCTGCTTGCAATGGCCGCCGTGGGGGTCTGGTCGGCCGCGCAGCCGGCAAAGCAGGCCTGGCGCGGTCCGGTTCTGTTCGTCGGCGTGCTGGCAGTCGGTGCGTTGCTCGGCGTGAACGGTTTGTCCTTGCCGTTGGTCGAGCCGGGCATTCTCGCCTCCATCGTTGTTCTTGGCCTCATGATTGCCGCTGCGCGCGTTTTGCCCGCGGGGGCTGGTCTTGCTGCAATCGCGGTCTTCGCCCTGTTTCATGGTCACGCCCATGGCACGGAGGCCGTTGGAGCCCTGGCGGGGTATATGGCCGGTTTCATGATCGCGAGTGCCGCCTTGCATGCGACCGGTTATGGCCTTGGCCGTCTTGCCGGCAGTTTGAAGCACGGGCTTGCGGGCATCGGACTGGCGATTGCCGGATCCGGTCTCTTGCTGGCCGGCGGATAGGAGGGGGCTATGACTGTTGAGACCACTCCATCCCACAAGGAAGAGGCCGTCTATGTCTATGAGGCGCCGGTGCGGGTGTGGCACTGGATCAATGCCCTCGCAATCCTTGTTCTGGCTGTCACCGGTTATCTGATCGGATCTCCACCTCCGGCGATCCATGGCGAGGCGTCAGCCCATTTCCTGTTCGGCTGGATCAGGGTCATGCACTTTAGCGCTGGCTACATTCTCGCCGTCGGCATCCTGCTGCGGATCTACTGGGCCTTTGTCGGCAACAAGCACGCCCGGCAGATCTTCCTGCCACCAATCTGGCGGGGCGGTTTCTGGTCGGAGCTTGTGCACGAGGTCAAGTGGTACGCCATGATCGCGCCGGAGCCGAAAAAATATGCCGGCCACAACCCGCTCGCGACCCTGGCGATGCACGTGATGTTCGTCTGGGTCATCCTCTTCATGATCTTCACCGGCTTTGCGCTCTATGGCGAGGGAACCGGCATGGGGTCGTGGCAGTACACTCTCTTTTCGAGCTGGATCATTCCCCTGTTCGGCCAGAGCCAGGATGTCCACACGTGGCATCACCTGGGACTGTGGGCAATCGTGTGCTTTGTCATCATTCATGTCTACGCTGCTGTCCGGGAAGACATCATGTCCCGGCAGTCGATCATTTCATCCATGTTTTCCGGCTGGCGGACCTTCAGGGACGACAAGCCGATGGATGATCCTCACTAGCTTGGTCGATTATGCACATCCAAGCTTACTCAGGCGGAGCTGTAATGGCTCCGCCCTTTTTTTTCGCCAACTGGATTGTCCGCTTCCAGGTCTTAGGAGCAGCTGAGCCGCAGCTCGAGACCCGTATCGCGAACTGGAAGAAAATCTTCCAAATGTAGAGAAATTTGGAAGGCTACTATCCATTACACAATAAGGCATTGAACAAAAATTCAGCAAAAACAAGGAGATGAATAAGCCAAGGGTCTGGCACGCCTCTTGCGTAAGTTACCTCACCCCGCATTCCGGCAAGGCTCGAAAAGACGCTGACGGGGACAAGGGTTGCGCTGCGGAGATTTCGTCTCGGGCGCAAGAGGGAGGAAAAGCCGTGACTATCGACGCGCCAGCTGTACTCGTGCTTGGCATCGGAAATCTGTTGTGGGCGGACGAAGGCTTCGGCGTTCGCGCCGTGGAAGAGTTTCACCGCCGCTTCGAGGTGCCTGAAAATGTACGGGT
Organism: Stappia sp. BW2; assembly: GCF_008107695.1. GTDB lineage: Bacteria > Pseudomonadota > Alphaproteobacteria > Rhizobiales > Stappiaceae > Roseibium. Next base: position 162,061 of record NZ_VIRG01000103.1, read on the forward strand.
CATGGATGGAGGGACCCAGGGGGTTTATCTCGTCCAGTATATCCGCGATGCCGACATCCTCATTGTGTTCGACGCCGTCGATTATGGCCTGCCGCCCGGCACGCTGAAGCGGGTGGACGGTGAGGAGGTTCCCAAATTCCTCGGAGCCAAGAAGATCTCGCTGCACCAGACCGGGTTTCAGGAAGTGCTCGCCATGGCGGAAATGCTCGGCGACTATCCCGACCACCTGCTATTGATCGGCGTGCAGCCTGTGGAGCTGGACGACTATGGCGGCAGCCTGCGGCCGGAGGTCAAGGCGCAGATCGGCCCGGCGATTGATCTGGCCCTTTCATTTCTCAAGGACCACGGCGTCTCGGTCACCCCGCGCGGCGACACTCTCGATGAAGACAACACCATCGCCTCGCTTGAGATGACGCTTGGCCGTTATGAAGCCGGAAGACCGGCAGAGGACGAGGCCTACCGCCATGGCGACAACCGCGTTCTGGCCAGCGAAGGCTGGCGGGGACCGGAAGACTTCGATGCCGAAATGGCCCGGCTGGTCCATACGGCAGCGGAGCAAAGCTGATGTGTCTCGGCATACCCATGCAGGTGCTCTCCACCTCCGGACTGACGGCACGATGCAGTGACAGGGGCACGGAAACTGTGGTCGATTTGAGCCTTGTCGGCCCTGTCGAGCCGGGAACCTGGCTGATGGTGTTTCTGGGCGCTGCCCGCGAAATCCTGAGCGAGGAAACGGCAAAACAGACAGCCGACGCGCTGGAGGCGCTCGGCATGGCCATGCGCGGCGAGACCGACTTCGATCATCTTTTCGCCGATCTGACCGGCCGGGAACCGAGCCTGCCGGATTTCCTGAAACCCACGGAGAGCGGTAGCTCCAAATCTTGAGGCAACACATGTTTTCACCTCTTCTGCAATCGATCATCGACCGGGAAGGCTACGAAGCCGTCAGTCATGAGACGCTGGCAACAGCCGCGCAGGCACATGAGTTCGCCATGGTGTTTTTCCCGGGGGATGCTGAGCGGCTGGCGGAAAGCAACGATGTCGCTGTCGTGCTGCCGGAACTTGGCAAGGCGCTGATGGGCAAGGTCGCGACGCTGATCGTCGAACGGAGCAGCGAGCGTGAGCTGCAACGGCGTTTTCTCTTCAATGCCTTTCCGGCAATCGTCTTTCTGCGCCGGGGCGATTATCTCGGCGTTCTTCAGGGCATTCTCGATTGGGCCGATTACCTGGACCAGATCCCCGATATCCTGGGGCGTGAGCCAAGCGATCCGCCACCTTTCAAATTCCCGGACGGTTGCGGCGTTGCGCCCGACAGCCTTCGGCACTGACTATTTGTCTCAAGGAGGGGACGGCAAGATGAACAATCCAATCGGACCGGTGGTCGGGCCTGGTAGCCAGCCGCTGGATGAGGACGGCGGTGTTCTCGATTATATGGCCATGCCGTCGGGCATGATGACCTTTGCGACCCCGAACCTTCCGGAGGCCGAGGAAGCAGAGGATATGGTTGCCGGCAAGGCCGCGCTTGAGGCGCTTTTACGGCTGCTCGAAGGTTTCGAGCAGACAGGCTCTGCCGGGCGCGTGGACCTGGCCGGCCTGGACGAAGCCAACCTGGCCCTGGTCAATCAGGTACTCGGGGAAGGGGAGGTCTCGGTCATCGGCGGTGCGACGCTACAAGCCCAGGAAGCCGTCCTCGCCGGTGTCTGGAGGGTGCGGGAGACGGCGGCGGACGGCCGTGCGACCGCCGATTACGTTGAGGTTGCCGCGTTCCCGCGGTCTGTTCTGGCCAGGGCCTTCGCGGGCGCGCAGGGACAGGTCGCGATACCGGACCGCTTCGGCCCCAACGTCTTTAACGCACCGCCTTTGCTGCCCGAAATCAACGAGCATATCGCCGGGTCGCGGCCGCATGTGATCAATCTGTCGCTGCTGCCGCACACGGAGGAAGACCTTGGGCTTTTGAACGACCTTCTCGGCCGGGGCGAGATCACGATCCTGTCGCGCGGTTACGGCAATTGCCGCATCATGGCGACAGCGACACGGGATATCTGGTGGGTTCAGTTTTACAACTCCCAGGACACGATGATCCTGAACACCATAGAGATCTGCCCGATTCCGGCCGTCGCCTGCGCCGCGCCGGAGGACATCGCCGATTCAGCGGAACGCCTGAAGGAAATTCTCGAGGTCTACCGATGAGCGAGGGGTTCTTCGCCGGTTCGTATGGTGGCGATGCCAGCAAGATCGGTCCCGCGACACGGCTTGAATGCAAGATCTGCTGGCATGTCTACGACCCTGCCGAAGGAGATGACTACTGGCAAATTCCAGCCGGCACGCCTTTTGCGGCACTGCCGGACCATTGGACCTGCCCGGAATGCGATGCCAGCAAGGACGGGTTCATGGTGATTGGAGACGCATAGGTCCGAACATGAGCAATGCGACTGCCATTACCAACCGTTTGGAGGCCTGCTTCCGGCAGGTGCATGCCGAACGCATGACCGGAATTCCGATCCTCAACGGTAAGCTGGGCGTGCGCGCGGTCGGTATCGCACCCTGGAACGGCTTCTGGTTCGGTGTTCTGATCACGCCCTGGTTCATGAACCTCGTGCTGTTGCCACAGGAAGCGGATGAGGAAATCATCCGCTCCGGCGAAAAGCGCCTGTTCGCCTTTCCGGCCGGACCGTTCGAATTCATCCGGGGGCACGAAGACGGTCTCGGGCCCTTCTGGATGTGCTCCCTGTTCTCGCCGGTGTTTGAGTTCGAAGAGATGGAAACAGCAGAGGCCACGGCCATCGCGGCGCTCGCCGGACTGATGGAAGGTGTTCAAGTGGACGAGGACCGCGACATGCAGCGGATCTGGCAGGGAGACCTGCCGGAGGCTGTGGACCTTGAAGGAGAGCATACGGCTGCAGGTCAAGAAGAAGCCGGAGCTGCTGAAGATGCTGGAAAGGCACCGGTCGCGGCAGAGCTAAGCCGCCGGAAGCTTTTGACCGGCCAGCTCAGGGACAGTTCGCGATGACAGCGGAAGGCAAGGTCATGATCGATCTGCCGGCAACGCCTGGCGCGCCCGTGGGCATGACCTATCAGCCACCGGCGGATGTGACACGTCTGCTGATCGGGAAAACACCGGAAGAGGTTTTGAAAATCATCCCGCTTGTGCACGGTGTATGTGCAACGGCGCAAACGCATGCCTCGGTGCTGGCGCTGGAAGGCGCCCTCGGCATCGCTACGTCCAGGCAAACCCTGTCGGCACGGCAAACGTTGACGATGATGGAGTGCCTGCGGGAACATGCCTTGCGTGCGATAATCGACTGGCCGAAACTGATGGGCCTGACGGGAGAGGTGATGGCGGCGCGGCAGGCAATGGCCTTTCTACCGCGTTTTCAAGGCGGCTTTACCGGTGACGGAAGCGCTTTCAGCCTCAACGCCGAGGTTGTTTTCAATCTTCCATGCCTGTCCGAAGTTCTTGATGAGGCGGTGTCCTTTCTGGAAACCGGTATTTATGGAGAAGCCGTTGATGAATGGCTTTCGCGGCGCGGAATGGACCAGCTACGGCTGTGGGCAATGACGACAGAGACAGCAGCAGCCCGCTTTGTCGCCTGGCTGTTTGACACCGGCCGTTTCGGGATTGCCGCTTTCCCGACCTTCGAAACCGGGGGCGCGCGTGCCGAGGCGACTTCCTTTGTCCGCCGGGCGAGCGATCCACTGCTTGCCAGCTTGGGCGCTCCGACACTTGGTGCCCGTTTTGTTGCACGTCTGGTGGAGCTAGCCCGGTTGCCGGGCGAAATCCGGGCCGTTCTGGCTGGCAAAACCGAAGCTCCAGCGCCGCTTGCAACCGGCCGGGGAGAGGTCGAGGCGGCACGCGGTCCCTTGGTGCATTGGGCAAGGATCGAGGAGGGCCAGGTTCAGGAGTACCGGATCCTGCCGCCAACGGCGTGCAATTTTGGTCACCATGGCGTTGCCAGCCGGTGTCTGAACGCAATTGCCGCAATGGATCGGGAAGAGCAGCGCCTTTGCGCCCACCTCGTGGTCAACGCAGTCGACCCCTGTGTCGCTTATGAAGTGAGGGCCGCCTGATGCATGAGATGTCGATTTGCGAAAGCATTCTCGGTCTGCTGCAGGAGCAGGCGCAGGCACAGAACTTCTCTAAAGTCGAGCGGATCTGCCTTGAGATAGGGCCGCTCTCCGGTGTGGAGGTCGAGGCACTCAAATTCGGATTTGACGTGGTCATGCGCGGCACGCTCGCGGAAGGGGCTCGTCTGGATATTATCGAGCCGGAAGGCACCGCCTGGTGCATGCCTTGTGGACAAACCGTAAAAATCGAACAGCGTTTTGACGCATGCCCGGAATGCGGCTCACATCAGCTGCAAGTTACGGGTGGCGGCGAACTTCGGGTCAAGGAACTGGAGGTGAACTGATGTGTACTGTCTGCGGCTGCGGCGAAGGAGAGGTTCGCATTCACGGTGGCGATCACCATCACCACGATACCGGCCATGGTCATGACCATCACCATGAGCATGGGCACAGTCATCATCACCACCATGATCACGGGCATGGTCATGGCGACGGTGCGCAGCACTATGGTGAAGGCCCGGCCGGCGTTTCGGTTCCCGGCATGAGTCAGACCCGCCTGATCCAGCTGGAACAGGATATCCTGTCGAAGAACAATGCCTATGCGGCGGAAAACCGCCAGCTCTTCGCCGAACGGGGCATACTGGCCCTCAATCTGGTGTCCAGCCCCGGTTCGGGCAAGACAACGCTTCTGGTGAAGACCATCGAAATGCTGGCAGAGCGGTTCAAGCCCTGCGTTATCGAGGGGGACCAGCAGACCTCTGCCGACGCGGACCGGATCCGCGCCACCGAGGCACCGGCGGTCCAGGTCAACACCGGCAAGGGCTGCCATCTGGATGGCCACATGGTCGGTCACGCGCTGGAGCAGTTGCCGCTTGTGGATGGCGGCATTCTCTTCATCGAAAATGTCGGCAATCTCGTTTGCCCGGCGGCCTTCGACCTCGGCGAAGCTCACAAGGTGGCTATCCTGTCGGTGACCGAGGGCGAAGACAAGCCTTTGAAATATCCCGATATGTTCGCTGCGAGCGATCTGGTTCTCCTGAACAAGACCGACCTGCTGCCGCATCTTGATTTCGATATGGATGTAGCAATTGCCAATGCGCGCAAGGTCAATCCTCAGGTTAAGGTATTGCGGGTGTCGGCACGCAGCGGCGAGGGGATGGAGGCCTGGTGCGCCTGGATCGAGGCGGCAAGAGCAATGCAACTGGCCGGCCACCCGGCTGGTGAGGCGGCGCAGTAAGGGAGGGGAACATGTGTCTAGCAATCCCGGCAAGGGTCATTGAGCTGGAAGACGACGATATTGCCATCGTGGCGCTGGAGGGGGTGAAGAAACGGATTTCGACAGCGCTCCTGGAGGAAGTTGCGGTTGGGGACTATGTCCTGATCCATGTCGGCTATGCGCTCCACAAGGTCAGTCCGGAAGAGGCTGCCCGCACGCTTCAGCTGATGGCGGAGGCTGGCGTTCTTGAGGAGGAACTGGCCGAGATCGGGGAGAGCGCGGCATGAAATACGTCGATGAATTCCGGGACCGCGATCTGGCGGCCACACTCGCCAAGGCAATTCGCAAGGAGGCCGATCCGGCGCGGCATTATTACCTGATGGAATTCTGCGGTGGCCACACCCATGCGATTTTCCGTTACGGTGTACAGGATCTCATGCCGGACAATGTCACCTTCGTTCATGGTCCGGGATGCCCGGTCTGCGTCCTGCCGGTGCGCCGGCTCGACGACGCGGTGGAACTGGCCGAGCGCCACGGTGTCATCTTGTGCACCTATGGCGACATGATGCGTGTGCCCGGCACCAAACAGCGTTCGCTGATCCGGGCCAAGGCAGACGGCGCCGATGTTCGCATGGTCTATTCGACCGCCGATGCCCTGAAGATCGCCCGTAACAACCCGGACCGGGAGGTGGTGTTTTTCGCCATCGGGTTCGAAACCACAACGCCGCCAACAGCGGTGGCCATCCTCCAGGCCGAAGCGGAAGGCCTGACCAACTTTTCGGTGTTCTGCAATCACGTGCTGACCCCGGCTGCCATCGGCCATGTTCTGGGGTCGCCGGATCCGAGAGATCTGGAAAAAGTCCGCATCGACGGCTTTCTCGGGCCCTCTCACGTCAGTGCGGTCATCGGCTCCAGGCCCTATGAAGCTGGAGCCGAATTGTACCGGAAACCGGTGGTGATCGCCGGGTTCGAACCACTGGATGTCATGCAGTCGGTGCTGATGCTGATCCGCCAGATCAATGAGGGCCGGAACGAGGTTGAAAACCAGTACACCCGCGTTGTGACCCGCGAAGGTAACAAAAAGGCACAGGATCTTGTCGCCAGCGTTCTGGAACTGCGGCGGGAATTCGAATGGCGCGGTCTGGGCACCGTGCCGGACAGCGGGCTGAAGATCCGCGACCGTTATGCGGCATTCGATGCCGAAAAGCGGTTTGAGGTCAGCGAAAAGGTTTCGCGCGAGGTGAAGTCCTGTGAATGCCCCGCGATCCTGCGCGGGGCCAAGAAGCCGACGGACTGCAAATTGTTCGGCACAGTCTGCACACCGGAATCGCCGATGGGATCGTGTATGGTGTCTTCTGAAGGAGCCTGCGCCGCCTATTGGAGCTACGGTCGGTTCCGGACGCCGGCGAAAGCGGAGGAGGCTGTCGCATGAACAAGATGGATGAGACTGTCTCGTTCCGGACCGGGTCCGTCGACATGACCCATGGCGGCGGCGGTCGGGCGATGGCCGAGTTGATCCGCGATCTGTTTCACCGGCATCTGGCCAACCCGATCCTGGATCAGGGACATGACGCGGCCCTGTTCGATGTGCCGGCCGGCCGGCTGGTTCTGTCAACCGACGGCCACGTGATCTCTCCATTGTTTTTTCCCGGCGGCGACATCGGTTCGCTGGCGGTGCATGGCACGGTGAACGACGTCGCCATGGCCGGGGCGCGGCCGCTTTATCTGACCGCCGGGTTCATCCTGGAGGAAGGCTTTCCACTCGCCGATCTGGAGCGGATCGTCATGTCGATGGCGTGCGCGGCGAACGAGGCAGGTGTGCCCATTGTCACCGGTGACACCAAGGTGGTGGAAAAGGGCAAGGGAGATGGTGTCTTCATCACCACAACCGGGCTTGGCGTTGTTCCCGATGGGGTGCACATCGCAACCGAAAAGGCGCGCCCGGGCCAGGCGATCCTGCTGTCAGGTTCCGTTGGCGATCATGGCGTTGCCATCCTCTCCAGCCGCGAAAATCTGGAGTTCGAGACGGAAATCCACTCAGACAGCGCCGCGCTTCACACGCTGGTGGCGGATATGGTTCGCGATGTTCCGGGCATTTCGGTGCTACGGGATCCAACCCGGGGCGGGCTGGCTGCAACCCTGAACGAGATCGCCCGTGCCGCAAGGGTCGGTATGCTGCTTGACGAAGCGGCCATACCGGTGAAACCGGATGTCGCTGCCGCCTGCGAGCTGCTTGGTCTTGACCCGCTCTATGTCGCCAATGAGGGCAAACTGATTTGCCTGTGCGAGGCAGCGGATGCGGAGCACCTGCTGGCCGTGATGCGGCGTCATCCCCATGGGGCCGATGCAGCCCTGATCGGAGAAGTGGTGGAAGACGGCAATGCCCTGGTCCGGATGCGCACCGGCTTCGGAGGACAACGGGTCGTCGATTGGCTGGCGGGCGAGCAATTGCCCCGGATATGTTAGGGTTTGGACAATGGGGGCTCAATCATGACAGACCTGCCCACAATCCTGGTGATCGACGACGAAATACGCTCGCTGGAGTCGTTGCAGCGCATCCTGTGTGACGATTTCGACGTCAAGACTGCCTCGACCGTCAAGGACGCCAACGCCATTCTCGAACAGGAATGGGTTCAGCTGGTGCTGTGCGATCAGCGCATGCCGGAACAAACCGGCGTGGAATTCCTGAAAGCCATGCGCACGCGCTGGCCCGATATCATTCGGATGATCGTGTCGGGCTACACGGATGCCCATGACATCATTGACGGCATCAATGAAGCCGGCATCTTTCAATATATCACCAAGCCATGGCACCCGGAGAACCTCATCCTGACGCTGAAGAATGCCTGCCGTCTTTACGAGCTACAGCGTCAGAATGAATTGCTCGCCATCGAGCTGAAAATGTCGCCCTCTGGTGCGGACAAGGTGGTGGCCGAGCGCCGCGAGACACTGCGCAAGGACTATGACTTCGACGACGGCATCATCCGGGGCACGGACAGTTCGATGAACGAGGTCTGCGCGACCTTGCGTCAGGTCGCGCCTTACGATGTGCCGGTGCTTCTGTCGGGAGCCTCAGGTACAGGCAAGGAACTTGCGGCCCGCGCACTGCATTACGGCTCCCTGCGGTGGAACAAACCCTTCGTGGTGGAGAACTGCGGTGCATTGCCCGATCAATTGCTCGAAAGCGAATTGTTCGGACACAAGCGCGGCGCTTTCACCGGCGCGGTCGAGGACCACGTCGGACTGTTCGAGCGGGCAAACGGCGGCAGTGTCTTTCTGGACGAGATCGGCGAGGTCTCGCCCGCGTTTCAGGTGAAGCTCTTGCGCGTTCTCCAGGAGGGCGAAATCCGTCCGGTCGGTAGCGCCAAGACACGCAAGGTCGATGTCCGGGTGATCGCTGCCACCAACCGGGACCTGGAGGATGAAGTCAAGGCGGGTCGGTTCCGGGCCGACCTTTACTACCGTCTTGCCGGCATGGTCATCCGTTTACCGGACCTGAAGGACCGGCGTGGTGACATTCCGGTTCTGGCCAAGGCGCTTCTTTCCCGGGCGATGGCTCATCTCGGCAAGCAAGTGGAAGGCTTTTCGGAAGAGACTTTGGATTGTATGCAAAGCTACCACTGGCCCGGCAATGTCCGGGAACTGCAAAACGAGATCCAGCAAATGCTCGTGATGGGCAAGGAAGGCGGCCTGCTGGGAGCTGATCTTCTGTCCCGCCACATCCTGCGGGCCGACCACACCGTGGACGAGGATGGTGCCGATCTGTTTGACGGGCTGGAAGGCACTCTCAAGGACCAGATTGGCCAGCTGGAATGCCGGATCATCCGCGAGTCCCTGATCCGCAACCGCTGGAACAAGTCGAAGGCGGCCCGGGAACTGGGCTTGTCGCGGGTCGGGCTTCGCAGCAAGCTGGAGCGTTACGAACTGGAAAAAGTCAAACCGCTGCCGTCCATGCGCCGGGCCGCGGGTTAACCGGGAGCGCTCATGACAACGCGTCTGCCAGAAAGCCATGCCGCTCATGACCTCAAAGTGCCGCAGCTGAGCAGCGCGATTGAGGGAACTGGCGATACCGTCTGGATTGAGGTGATCCAGAAAATGGATGAGGTTTATACCGACCTCGTCGATTCCCAGACGGCGCTGGAGGAACAAAACGCACGGCTGGAGGAAGCACAGGACTTCATCGGCTCAGTCCTTGGCGCCATGACAGACGTGCTTGTCGCCTGCGACACGGATGGCCGTATCCAGCAGGTAAACCCGGCCCTGGAGGCGATTGCCGGAAAACGCGAACGGACCCTCATCGGCCGGCCGATCACGGAGCTGTTTCAGGAAAAATCGCAATCGGTTGTCACCGGGTTTCTGGAAACTCTCCGGTCCGGTGGAAGCATTGACCAGCAAGATGTGTCGCTGGTGGCATCGGACAGCCAGAACGCCCTGATTTCAACCATTTGCACCGCGCGCCGGGACCATCGCGGCCGGCTGGTCGGCATGGTGCTGGTGGGGCGGCCTGTCGGAGAATTGAAACGCGCCTACCGGGATCTCGACGCTGCCCAGGCAAAATTGTCCAGAACACAGCAGCAACTCTTCGTCTCGGAAAAAATGGCTGCGCTCGGCCGGCTCGTCGCCGGGGTCGCCCATGAACTCAACAATCCGATCAGCTTCGTTTTCGGCAATATGTACGCGCTGAAGCGCTATGGCTCCGCCATCACACGCTATCTGACGGCCAGTGACGAGAACAAGTCACCCGAGGAAATGAAGGTGCTCCGCAAGGACCTCAAGATAGACCAGGTTCTGCGGGACATCGGCCCACTGGTCGATGGCACCCTGGAAGGGGCGGAGCGGGTGCGCGATATCGTGCAGGAGCTACGGCGCTTCTCCTCCAATCAGCAGGAGCAGCCGGAGGAATTCAACGCGGTGCGGCTGATCCACACGGCGGCGGACTGGGTGATCAAGGCACAAAGGGTAAAGCCTGACTTGCAGCTGAATCTTCCGGACCGGCTGGAGATGACAGGACGCAAGGGACAGCTGCATCAGATCCTGGTTAATCTGGTGCAGAACGCGGCGGATGTGCTCGACGGACGTCCGGACGGACAAATTCTGCTGTCAGGTATGCAGCAGGGGGAGGATATCGTCATCAAGGTCGCCGACAATGGAACCGGCATATCCGACGCCCACCGGGACAAGATCTTCGAGCCCTTTTTCACCACGAAACCGATCGGCACGGGCACCGGCCTCGGGCTTTATATCAGCTACAACATGGCCGCCAAACAGGGCGGCAGCCTGTCGGTCGAAAACCGGCCTGCGGGTGGGGCCGAGTTCACTTTAAGGATACCGGCCGATGTCCGCACCGAGACCTGATAGGGCTGCTCCGGTCCGCCTGTTCTGGATACAGTCGGGAGGCTGTGGCGGCTGTTCGCTGTCGCTGCTCGGCGCCGAGGCCCCTGATCTGGTCACCGTGCTGGAGGCCGCCAATATCGAGGTTCTGTGGCACCCGTCGCTCAGTGTTTCGAGTGGCGCCAGTGTCATCGGTATGATGGAGCGCATCCGCGACGGCGAGGAACCGCTTGATATCCTGTGCCTGGAAGGGTCAGTCATGCGTGGACCGAACGGCACGGGCCGTTTCCACATGATGGCGGGAACCGGCAAACCGGTGATGGCGTGGATCGAGGCCCTGGCGAAAAAGGCACGCTATGTCATCGCGGTGGGTAGCTGCGCAGCCTTTGGCGGGATCACCGCTGCCGGCAGCAACGAACCCGAGGCCTGTGGCCTTGCCTATGACGGACGCAAGCCGGGTGGATTGCTAGGACCGGAATTCCGCTCCGGTGCGGGCTTACCGGTCATCAACGTCGCCGGATGCCCGATCCATCCGGGCTGGCTGACCGAAACCCTGCATCAGATTTCCAGCGGCCGGTTTTCGCAAAAGGACATCGACGAGTGGGAACGGCCGCTCTCCTACACCACGCATCTGGTTCACCACGGCTGCGCCCGCAATGAATTCTATGAGTTCAAGGCAAGTGCCGAACGCCTGTGCGATCTCGGCTGCATGATGGAAAACCTTGGCTGCAAGGGAACCCAGGCCCGGGCCGATTGCAACATGCGCAGCTGGAATGGCGCGGGCTCTTGTCTGGATGGCAATTACCCTTGCATCAACTGCACGGCGCCTGGCTTCGAGGAGCCGGGGCACGGCTTTACCGAAACCCCTAAGATCTCAGGTATTCCGGTTGGTCTGCCAACCGACATGCCAAAGGCTTGGTTCGTGGCACTGGCATCGCTCTCCAAGGCGGCAACGCCGAAACGGCTCAAGGAAAATGCGGTGGCCGATCACTTCCGGCGGCCGCCCGTCGACAAGCAAAAGAAGAGCTGATGACAACCCGTCTGATTGTTGGACCGTTCAACCGCGTGGAAGGGGATCTGGAAGTCAAACTGGACATCCGGGACGGTCGCGTGACCCAGGCCCAGGTGGTTTCACCGCTCTACAGGGGGTTTGAGCGGATCCTCGCGAGCAAACCACCGCTCGACGCGCTGGTTTATGCGCCGCGCATTTGCGGCATTTGCTCCGTGTCGCAGTCGGTTGCCGCCGCAAAATCCCTGGCTGCAGCCATGGGCCTTTCCATGCCCGCGAATGGCGAACTGGCCGTCAATCTCATTCACGCCACGGAAAATGTCGCCGACCACCTGACCCATTTCTACCTGTTCTTCATGCCCGATTTCGCCCGGGAGGTGTACAGAAACGAAAGCTGGCACGAGGATGCCCTCGACCGTTTCACGGCGATGCAAGGCACGGCGGCGCGGGATATGCTGCCCGCCCGGGCTCAGTTCATGCACGTGCTCGGCCTGCTTGCCGGCAAATGGCCACACACGCTGACCGTCCAGCCTGGCGGCTCGACGCGGTCGGTTTCCGCCGGTGAAACGGCCCGCCTTGCGGCAATCCTGGCCGCCTTCAGGGCGTTTCTTGAACGTCATCTTTTCGGCGACAAACTTGAACGGATTGCCGGGCTTTCGTCAGCGCAGGAGTTGTCGGCCTGGGCTGCCGAAAAACCGGCGACAGGCGGCGACTTCCGGCGTTTCCTGCACTATGCGCAAAGCCTCGATCTTCCGTCCCTTGGCCCGTCAGCCGGGCATTTCATGAGCTTTGGCTCCTACCAGGAAGGCGGCTCGTGGATGTTCCAGCCGGGTGTCTTCGCAGAGGGCGAGACCCGACCGCTGGATCCCGGTCTGATTGCGGAAGACCTGAGCCATGCCTGGTACGCGGCGCCGGACGGACCGCAAGCGCCCTTCACGGGAGAAACCAGGCCAGATGCGGACCGGCAAGACGCTTATAGCTGGTGCAAGGCGCCCCGGCTTGGTGGCCGGGTGATGGAGGTTGGCGCGTTGGCTCGGCAACTGGTCGATGGCCACCCGATGATACGCGATCTCGTTTCTGCTTCCGGCGGGAATGTCTATACCCGTGTCGTCGCGCGCGTGACCGAAATCGCCCTGGTGGTGATGGCCATGGAACGTTGGGCTGCGGACCTTGTGCCGGAACAGCCCTTCATCGTGCATGGCCGTATGCCGGACGAGGCCGAAGGCATCGGGCTGACGGAAGCGGCGCGCGGCTCGCTGGGGCACTGGTTGCGGGTGGAGAAGGGCCGTATCGCCAATTACCAGATCATTGCACCAACAACCTGGAACTTCTCGCCGCGCGACGAGACCGGTGTGCCTGGTGCGCTGGAACAGGCGCTCGCCGGAGCACCGGTCCGGGCGGGCGAAACCGAACCTGTGGCGGTTCAGCATATCGTCCGTTCGTTCGACCCCTGCCTTGTTTGCACGGTGCACTGAGAACGCCATGGATCCGGACCCTCCCGAAAGCACAGGTCGCCGCATCAGGGTGAGGGGACTGGTACAGGGTGTCGGCTTCCGGCCACACGTCTGGCGGCTGGCCCGGGATTGGGGGCTCTCCGGAACCGTCCGCAACGATGGCGCTGGCGTGGAGATCGATGCCTGGGGAGGCGAAAAGTTGCTCGACGCTTTTCTGGCGGAGCTTGCCGAAAAAGCACCGCCGCTGGCCCGGATCGACAGCATCTCCTGGAGCAGCCTTGCCGAGCCTGCACCGGACGCAGATTTCGAGATTTCCGCAAGCACGGGCGGAGCCGTGTCGACCGGCATTGTACCTGACGCCGCTGTGTGTCCGGCCTGCCTTGCCGATGTGCGCGACCCGGAAAACCGGCGCTTCGGCTATGCCTTCACCAATTGCACTCACTGCGGGCCGCGGCTCTCCATCGTGCGGGCCATTCCGTATGACCGGGCCAACACGTCGATGGATGCTTTTCCCATGTGCGACAATTGCCGGACGGAATACGGGGACCCCGCCGACCGGCGGTTCCATGCGCAGCCGAACGCCTGCCCCACATGCGGACCGAGGCTGTGGCTTGAAGACCGGAACGGACCGGTTGACTGCGCGGCTCCGCTTGAGGAGGCCGCACGGCGCATCAAGGCGGGTCAAATCGCCGCGATCAAGGGAATCGGCGGGTTTCATCTTGCCTGCGACGCCCGCAACGAGAGCGCCGTCGCAGAGCTGCGCCGGCGCAAACGACGGCCGGCGAAACCGCTGGCTCTGATGGCGGCGGATCTGGCGGACATCCGGGCCTATTGCCGGGTCTCGACTGAAGAACAGACCGCGCTTACAAGTCCGGCGGCGCCGATTGTCCTGCTTCGCAGGAACGGAGAGCAACTGGCACCTTCACTCGCGCCGGGGCAGGACCAGCTCGGCTTCATGCTGCCCTATACGCCCTTGCATCATCAACTGCTGAGCGAGACCGGCGGACCGCTGGTGTTTACGTCCGGTAACCTCTCAGACGAACCGCAGGCGACAGCCAATGACGCTGCCAGGAAGCGTCTTTCCGGCATCGCCGATATCTGGCTGATGCACGACCGGGACATCGTCAACCGGCTGGACGATTCCGTTGTTCGCATCGATACCTCAGGCCCACAAATTCTCCGCCGCGCCAGAGGCTTCGCCCCGGCGCCGATTGTCCTGCCCGAGGCGTTCTCGGAAGCTGTGCCCGTGCTGGCGATGGGCGGCGAATTGAAATCTGCGTTCTGCCTGCTGAAGGACGGCCAGGCGATCTTGTCCCAGCACCTGGGCGATCTGGAAGAGGCGACGACCCACGCCCAATACCGCCGGACGCTGGCGCTCTACCGGCAGATCTACCGGCACGATCCACAGGTCATCGCTGTCGATCAGCATCCGGATTACCTGTCTTCCCAATGGGGGCAGAAGCTGGCCAGGGAAAGCGGAGCCCGCATCGTTTCCGTGCAGCATCATCACGCCCATCTCGCGGCCTGCCTTGCGGGCAATCATCTGGCACCGGGAGAAGAACGATCCCTCGGCCTTGTGCTGGACGGGCTGGGGCGCGGCCCGGACGGGATGATCTGGGGCGCGGAGATCCTGCTGGGCGACTATCGGATTTTTGAACGCAAGGGCCATTTCCTGCCTGTCCCGCTGCCGGGCGGGACAAAGGCTGTTCGCGAACCCTGGCGGAACCTTGTGGCCCATCTGATGGCGGCCTTCGGGCCGGCCTATCTGGAAGAGGTGTCAAACGGGCTGCTGGCAGCGGCGCTTCGCGCGAAACCCCTGCCGGTCCTCGACAAGATGATTTTGTCCAACATCAACGCGCCACTGTCGTCCTCCGCCGGCCGCCTGTTCGACGCAGTCGCCGGCGCTCTCGGTGTGTGTTTCGAAGCCCAGGACTACGAGGGCCATGCCGGTATGGCGCTGGAATGCCTCGCGCGACCCTTCATTGCGAGTGAAACGGGATATCCGGTTGCCATCAGCTACGGCGAGAGCGCCGTGATTTCCTGGGAACCGATGTGGCGCAGCCTCTTGAGCGATGTCGGCGCGGGTGTTGAAACCGGACGCATCGCAGCCCGGTTCCATCTGGGACTGATCCGGGGACTGACCGAAATGGTCGCGGCAATCAGCGCCTCCTGCGGCGTCGGCCGCGTGGCCCTGTCCGGCGGTGTGATGCAAAACCAGATCTTGCACGAGGGCTTGACCCGGGAACTTGAGAAAGCGGGTCTGGACGTGTTGTCCCACAGCCTGGTTCCCGCGAATGACGGCGGACTGGCCCTCGGACAAGCAATGATCGCCGGGGCTCTCAGCGCGACGATGTGAGACGCTTCGGTTGACCCCTGAACCCGTTGCTCAACGTTTAGCGCGCCAATTTGTCTTCAATGCGCGCCATGATCAGGCTGGCTGACGTGGCAAGTGGCATCAAACTATGGAACGGCAATCGCCGAACCTTGCGAAGGGGTATCGGAAGCCTGTCGACAGGGGCGCCCATAAGGGCGTCCGCAAGAACCCGGCCGAGTTGCGTTGTCATCGCGATCCCACGGCCGTTACACCCGATGCCTGCGAAGGCATTGTCGCCCATGCAATGGATGCGCGGCAGGAAGTCCGGCGTCATGGCTGCCACACCAGTCCAGACCACTTCGATTTCAGGAACCGTTGGAAGAGAGAGCTCGTGGGCGAGACGGTTCACGATTGCCTCGCCCAACCGCTTCTTTGCACCGATCGGGATTGCTGACATCCCTCCGGAGATCAGCCGGTTCTCCCTATCGAGGCGATAAGTGAAAAGGTTCTTGCGAGTATCGCCTACGCTGCGGCGATCCGGAGCAATACGGTCAACGACCTCTTGCGCAATTGGACGTGTCGCAACTTGATAGACTCGCAACGGGACCGTCGATAGTCCCAGTCTTCTGGAAACACCTTTGGTAAAGGCGTTCGTACAGTAGACAATCTGTCTTGCCGACAAGGTGCGACCGTCTTCGAGTGTCAGGTGCCAGTTCGCGTTCTCTTGCCGCGCCTGTTTGACACATGCAGCTTCGTGAACAGTTCCCCCTTGAGCTTCGACGGCATGGGCAAGACCAAAGAGATAATCCAGCGGGTGGATTGTGCCGCCGCTCTCGTCGAGCAACGCGCCCTTGTAAAGGGTCATACCGGTCTGCTGCAGGATTTCCGGCTGTGAAAGATACCGGACAGGGCGGTTTCTGGACTGCCAGAATTCGGCCCGGCCCTTGAGCATATCCGCAGCATCATCCGTGACGGCGGGGTTCAGCCAGCCGGATTGCAAGGCATCACAGGCAATACCATGGTCACGAATGGTCTCGAAAACCGCATCCGCGCCCTGACTGACCAGATCCAGAAGCGCATTGCCTTTCTCCTCACCCAGTTTCCGGTGAACAACCTGAGGATCAGCGAGCGCAAAATTGGGCACGACGAAACCGGCATTTTGGCCGCTTGCCCCTTCTCCGAGGAAGCTACGTTCCAGAACGGCAACCTTCCTGCCTGCCCGCGCAAGACAGAGCGCCGTTGTCAGCCCGGTAAACCCGGCACCAATAACCGCCACATCAACAGTATCGGGCAGGGATGCCATTGTGCTGAAGGAACCGCGCGCAGTCCGGCGCCAGAGCGTGTCCTGTTTTTCCATATTGCTGGCTCGCATTCTATTTGCCTTGCAAAATCCGATAAAATAAACTCTTGATCATTGATCAAAGATAGAACACGAGGCACACCATGCGCTACGCAATTTCATCCGGCTCCCCTTTCGAAAAGATCGGCGGTTACTCCCGCGCGATCGTTGACGACGACTGGGTTTTCATCTCAGGAACGTCCGGCTATGTGGAAGGCGAAACCGATGCCGATGACGCCGTAGGGCAGACAAAAAAGGCGCTTGAGATCATCTCCTCCACGCTCGCCGAAGCGGGGGGCGGGTTAGGCGATATCGTTTCACTCAGGGTCTTTGTCGCGCGCCGGGAAGATATCATCGACATCGCCAAACACCTCGGGACCGTTTTCCAGGACCCACGCCCGACAAACACCACGGTGACCTGCGGTTTCGTGACCGATGAAATCAAGGTCGAGATCGAGGTTACCGCGCGCATTCGGAAGTAAACGATCAAGACCCTGTTTCGAGGTACAAACCCGAGCAGACTTCAAAGCTGCTGCCCTCTGGCTCTCCGGAGGGCAGCAGCGAGGCGGCGACGCAAGACGCCGTCTCTTTTCGTTTCCAAGGTCACATTTCAGATTTTATTCCAGCAACTTCCTCGGCACTGATCGTGCCGGTTACCGTGACCTTTCCGTCGGTTATCTTCCATAGACGGAAGGGACCGGTGATATCGCCATACTGATCGAAGCTTACCGGGCCGATGACACCTTCGTATTTGATCGGCTTGCCTTCCTCGATCAGCGCGAGCGCTTTCTTGAATTCTTCAGCGCCTGCATAGATCGGCTCGCCTTCCTGGCTGGTCACCTGGCGGATTGCATCGCGAATTTTCGCCGGCGAAGCTTCCCCTGCCTGCGCAATCGCCAGCGCCGTGATAGCACCTGCATCATAGGAGCGATCAGCAGCCGGCGCGTCGGGTGCAATGCCACCGGAAACGTCTGCAAAGTGCTCGTAGAAATACTTTGTCGAGGGCGTCTCTGCCGTGCCGGAGGAGGTGCCATAGGCTTCGTTCAGATATTGCGCCCCGACCGAGTTGATGAAGTCTTCCGAATTCATGCCGTCGTTCAGCAGGAATTTCTGCGGGCCGCCATTGGAGATCCAGGCGCGGGCAATCGTTGCCCCGTCAACCGGCGTGCTGATGAGATAGAGCGCGTCCGGTTCACCCGCCATCGCGGCGCTGGCTTCGGACGAGTAGTTCGACTGTTTTTCGTTGTAAGGCGTCACCGACGTGATTTCGCCGCCCATGGCTTCGAACGCAGCAGAAAACTCTCGCATCAGGTTGAGGCCAAAGTCGTTGTTCACATGAATAATCGCGAGCTTTTTCAAACCCTGGTCAATGGCATACTTGGCTGCCGCGGTACCCTGCAGTGCGTCCGAGGTGATGGTGCGGAAGAAGTATCCATCGGTCTTGCCTTCCTTTGCCAACGCAGTCAGCGTCGGGGTGGAGGAGGCAGGAGAGATCTGGACGATCTTGGCCGGAGCGGTCACCGAGGTCAAAATCGGGACCGACACCGAGGAAATAATGCCGCCGATGATGACCGGCACCTTGTCGATGTTGACCAATTGGGTCGCCTGATCGACTGCCACGTTGCCCTGGCTCTGGCTGTCGCGCGTATCGGCGACGATATCGCACCCCAGCACACCGCCGGCTTCGTTGATGTCATTGAAGGCCATCTCGATAGCTTTGGCGCCGGCCTGACCATAAACACCGGCGGGACCGGTCAGTTCGAGGACGAGACCAACCTCGATGTCGCAATCTTTGGCGACACTCGCGGTTGCCGACAGAGCAAGAATGCTCGTTGCAAGAAGCAGTTTCTTCATGGACGACTCCTGTTGGTTTAGCTGTGGAATACCCTCTGGGGCATTAAGAGAGGTTCAGGCCTCTTCTTTGTTGAGGTTGTATTTCATGATGGCACCGTGCCGCCCTTGGCGGTCACGCTCGAGCGCGTAGACGTCTCCATCGAGCGCACTGGCTCCGCCGAGAACAGCTTCGATCTCGGCGAGATCTTCCTGTGTCAGCGAGAGGTTGGAAATTGCGACATTTCCCGCAAGATGGTCGGCGTTACGGGCGCCTACGATTGCTGCCGCGACATGCGCGCGCGTGAGCACTGCGGCAGAGGCAACAGTGGCAATGTCGGTGTCGTGCCGGTCAGCGATCGTCCGCAGCGTGGAGAGCAGCGATTGCAACAAATCCCAACCGCCGAGATCCTCGATCACAAGGTAGTATTTCACGAGAGAGCGGTTTTCGAACTCAGACCTGGGATCGGGTTTGCCGAGCCATTTGTCGGACAGAAAACCGCCCGCGACAGTGCCGTAACACAGAAAGGAAAACCCCTCCCGCGCAGCAAGCGCCGCCATGCGCTTTTCCGGACGACGGTCGAGAAGTGAATATTGAACCTGCATGGACGCAAGCCGGATACCTGCGTCGAACATTGCCGCGACGTGTTCGGTGTCGAAATTGGTCCCGCCCAGAAGATGGATATGACCCTCGTCTTGAAACTCGCGAAGCCAGCTTGCCGTCTGAAGCCAGTCGCCCTGGGCGTAGTCCCACCAGTGAAACTGCACGAGATCGAGACGTTCGACACCCAGGCGCTTGCGGGAACGATCGATCATGGCTCGTAGATCGCTCCGTGTCAGCCGGTTCAGTTTGTCGAGGTCAGGCACGCATTTGGTATGAACGCGAATGCGGGACAGCGCTTCGGAACCCCGTTGGTTGCCGTAAGCGGCCCGGAACGCCCCCATAATCTCCTCAACGCCGGTATAGATGTCGGCACAATCGAACGTGGTGATGCCTGCATCGGCGAAGGCAACAAGATCCTGGACAGCACGGTCCCGATCGACCGAGCCATGACCGCCCGCAAGCTGCCAGCCGCCACGGATCACACGGGAAATTTCGTAGCCCGGGGCCAGTTCAATGCGTTTCGCTCCGCTCATTTTGCTTCCTTTGGCATCGGAACTGCTGTCGTGTCGGCGTGGTTGAACACCCGTTTATCCAAACGGGTGATCCGCAATCTTGTGCTGCAGTTCGGATCAGGGCAGGCAACGTCCGCGTCCGTGCTCATCCAGTCCGCCGGATGAGTTTCGCGTTGTTTTGCGGCCAGCAGCGGAAGAACGGAGGCCAGGGAGTAGATCGAAAACCCCTGATCTTTCGGCAGGTGGAGCATTTCCCCCCGCAGTTCAAAGTAGTCGCCCACCTTGGCGCCGCAATAAATTGGACCGCCTTCGGGAGCGACAACTTCGACCCGCAAATCGTACAGTTCAAAGGTCTCGCCGCTCATGCCTCAAGGCCCCCTTCCAGAATCTGCTTCCGGATGAGATTGAAACTCTGGGTGATGTCCTCATGCAACGCGGCGACGGCCCGGTCCGCGTCCCTGGCTTCCAGCGCTTCGATGAGTGCCCAATGGTGGTGGATTGCCGTCAGGTTCGGATTTTTGCCGTAGATCGTCGCTGCGGTCCGCACGTAAGGACCAGACTGAAGCCAGAGGCTTTTGACCACCGGCAAGAGAACCTTCGATCCTGCCGCTTCGTAAATGCCGAAATGAAACCGATAGTTCAGAAGCGACGTCTCCGCCGCGCAACTCTCGTCCAGCGCCGCAAAAGCCGCTTCGCATTCTTCTGTCAGCTGCTTGAGTTCGTTGAGGCTTTCTTGCGTCAGCCGCTGCGCGGCTATTCTGACCAGCTCGCCTTCTATCAGGCAACGGGCGCTTTTCAGGTCCTCAATCGCCTCCTCGCTTATGAGCGGCACGCGGACGGAGCGGGACTGCATGACTTCCAGCGCATTTTCGGACACGAGCCGGGCAAGCGCTTCGCGAACCGGCATAACGGAGACAGCCAGCTGATCTGCCAGCGACTGCATGCGGAGCACTTGCCCTGCCTCGAAGACCCCATGCATGAGGTTGCGGCTGACTTCCTGGTAGACGCGTTCCCGAAGGGATTCACGCTGGACGCGTGCGAGTTCGGGCAAGGCGGAAACGCGCCCCGACGGCTTCTGCTCGGGTAGAGTAGACAATTTGCCAATCTCCAAAAAATTTCGTGCCTAAAGCTTTTTTGCTTGATCGATACCTCAATGTCAATATCTTTGATCAAAGATACAAACTCGACACATGGGCTCTACGACCTGAAACAGCAACAGGGAAAAGATGTGACATCGCTCATCGAAAAAGGCGGTTTTCTGCTGCAGGCCAAAGACCTCACGCGGAGCTTCGGTGGTTTCAGAGCCGTGGACGGCATGTCTCTGGACTTGAAGAGAGGCGAATTGCTGGGGCTTATCGGCCCGAATGGCGCAGGGAAGACGACCATGTTCAACATGCTCGCGGGCACATTGCCGCCGAGCAGTGGAGAAATCAGGATCCTGGGCGCCGATGTAACCAACGAAGGCGCACACAAACGGGCCCGGCGCAAAATGGGCCGCAGTTTCCAGATCCCGAGACCCTTTCCGAACATGACCGTTTTGGAAAATGTCCTGACCGGTGCCCAGAACCAGGCAGGGGAGCGGCTGCTGGACGTGTGTTTACGGCCGGGTGCCGTGCGCCGCGATGAAAAGGCCGCACAGGAAAAGGCTCATGCCTTGCTGGATTTCCTTCTGCTATCGCATCTGGAAAACCAACCGGCTTCGGTGCTCTCCGGAGGGCAGCGCAAACTGCTTGAGCTTGCTCGCATTCTCATGGCGGACCCGGAGATGATCCTTTTGGACGAGCCGGCAGCAGGCGTGAACCCAAGCCTCCTCGAACAGATCATGGAGCGGATCGTGGCACTCAACGAAAAGCACGAAAAGACGATCCTGATCATCGAGCACAACATGGACATGATCGCTCAGCTGTGTTCACGCGTCGTCGTCATGGCAACCGGCAAAGAGCTGACCCAGGGAAAACCGGACGACGTGATCCGCGACCCGGACGTGATCCGCGCCTATCTGGGAGAGGACGCATGAAGAGCGAAATTCTCAAGCTGCAAGGTCTCGTCTCCGGTTATCAGCCCGACCTGCCGATCATTCAGGGGGTGGACCTGAGCGTAGGCGAGGGGGAATTCGTTGTTCTGCTCGGGCCGAACGGTGCTGGGAAATCGACTCTTGTGAAAACCATAGCCGGACTTGTCCCTGTGCATTCGGGGCGGGTGGTCCTCGCGGGAGCCGATCTCACCGATGTGCCAACGCACCGCAAGATGCGCCAGGGCCTGGGCTTTGTTCCGCAGACCGAGAATATTTTCGCCACGATGAGCATTCGCGAAAACCTGCAACTTGCGGCGCAGGTTCTTCCGAAAGCACATCGTGCTGCAAGAATCGACGCGATGCTGGCCATGTTTCCGGATCTCGCCTCACGCCAGTCGACCCGGTCCGGGGCGCTGTCGGGCGGTCAGCGCCAGATGCTTGCCTGCGCGCGCGCTCTCATCGTTGAACCGCAAATCCTTATACTCGACGAACCTTCCGCCGGGCTGTCACCCAAGATGGTCTCGGAAGTCTTCGAACAACTCGTACGGATCAATGCCTCGGGCGTCACCACCATCCTTGTCGAACAGAACGTCAAGGCCGGACTGCAAATCGCAAGCCGCGGCGTGATCCTCGTGGAGGGCCGTGTTGCTCATGATGCACCGGCAGACGGGCTCCTGGGGGACCCGGTCGTTTCCGAGCTTTATCTCGGCGGTCACAAAAAAGAAGAGGTCACGGCATGATCACGCAAGCCATCATGGATGGTCTCATTAACGGCGGGATCATCGGACTCGGTGCAATCGGTGTGACGCTGACTTACTCGATCCTGCGTTTCGCCAACTTCGGGCATGGTGAACTGCTGAGTTGGGGCGCCTATGTGGCCTTGTCCCTGAGCGCAGCGCTCGGCGCGCTGCTGCCATCACTCAGCACTCCGATAGGTCCGTTTTCTTTCGGCTGGTCCGTGCCGATTGCCCTGATCGGCTCGATGATCCTGACCGCACTTCTGGCACTGACGGTCGACTGGCTCCTTTTTGGCCGTCTGCGTCGCTCCGGCTCGGCAATCATCATCCTGGTGATGGCCTCCTTCGGAGCAGCCCTGGCCCTGCGGAACCTGCTCGAGTTCATTTACACATCCAAGCCGGCGTATTTCACCAACGCGCTGCAAATCTCGAAACCTCTGTTCGGCGGCATGCGGGCAACGCCCGACCAGCTCCTGGTTCTTGGTCTTGCCGTCGTAACCGTGGTGCTGGTGCATCTCCTGCTCACCCGCACACCTGCCGGCCGCGCAATGCGCGCCGTGTCCGAGAACGCCCAGCTTGCCGCGCTGACCGGCATAGACGTGCGCAACGTCATCCGTCTTGTCTGGATACTGGGCGCCGCGCTTGCGGCAGTGGCCGGTGTCATGTCGGGCCTGCTTGTCCAGATTCGGCCTACAATGGGGCTCGATCTGCTCCTGCCGCTGTTCGCAGCCTCCATCCTCGGAGGCATCGGGTCGGTTCCCGGCGCCATGTTGGCCGGCCTGATTGTCGGTCTCGCAGAAGCGTTGACGGTGCAGGTCATCGGCGCTGAATGGCGCGCTGCAGTCGCCTTCGTCATTCTCGTGGCAGTGCTTCTGCTGCGCCCCAACGGACTTTTCGGAAAGGCACCGGCATGATCTTCGACCTTCTTTCCTATGGCGCCTTCTTTCTGACCATGGCCCTCAGCTACGCGGTCATCTGTCTTGGCCTCAATGTGCAATGGGGACAGACCGGATTGTTCAATGTCGGCGTTGCGGGTTTTGTAGCGGTTGGCGCCTATACCTCCGCGCTGCTGACAACGCCTTTCATCGCGGATCGCATTGGCGGCTTCGGCCTGCCGATCGTGATCGGCTGGCTCGGGGGAGGGCTTGTCGCGGGGCTCCTGTCCGCGGCCCTCGGATTTATCACTCTGCGGCTACGGTCGGACTACCTCGCAATCGCGACATTTGGCGCGGCGGTGATGATCCAGCTTGTGCTTCTGAATCTGGTCGGACTTACGGGCGGCCCGTTCGGGATTGGCTTTATCCCCCGTCCCTTTGGCGACCTGGCGGAGAACACCGACCTCTTCAGCTATGCGAACCTGGCGGTGATGGCCGCGCTCGTGAGTGTGACCTATCTTGTGCTTGAACACCTGGTTCGCTCGCCCTGGGGGCGTGTCTTGCGCGCGATCCGCGAAGACGAGACCGCCGCTCGCGGACTTGGAAAAAACCCGGAGGCCTACCGGCTTCAGGCCTTTGCCATCGGCGGCTTCGTGATGGGACTCGGTGGAGCGGCGCAGGCCCATTTCATCGGCTTTATCGCCCCCGACAATTACCTTCCGACTTTGACATTCCAGGTCTGGACGATGCTGATCATCGGGGGTTCGGGCAACATGCGGGGCGCGATCCTCGGCGGCGTGCTCGTCTGGGGCATCTGGGCGGTATCCGGCAACGTCGTTTCACAATTCTTCCCGGCCAGCGAGCAGGCACGTGCGTCCTCCCTGCAAATCGTGCTTATCGGCATTGCCCTGTGTGTCGTGCTGCTCTTCCGCCCGCGCGGCATTCTTGGAGAAAACGCGACAGTGTCACGGCACATCAAGGCCCGGAAAAAGCCCGTTACGGGCAGCGCCAAGCTGAGTACCCGCACATGATTTCTTCTTCTGTGCGTAGTGAAAGCCCCACGCGAATGCGTCCGTGGAAGACACAGGCATTACGCGTTTCACCGCAGTGACATGAGCCAAAGTTCCGGCTCTTGACCCGAAGCAGATAAATCCGCTGGCGGCCACGCGCCTGTGTGGGCACCGGCCCGGAGATCTCCGGCCGTCCATCCTCCGCCACGGCCGAGGGCCGGACGCCGCGGGAACCAATGCACTCAATCAGATCAACCGGAAATGAAGAACGGCAAGATGATGAAACACCTCGCAAAACGTATCACCAACACCTCGCCAAAATCCTTCGGCATGTTCCAGAAAGCGGCGATGTCCGGGCGTGACGACTTGATTCACCTCGAAGTCGGCCGTCCTTTCGCCGATACGCCGCAGCCTATCAAGGACGCGACCATCAAGGCTCTTCAGGACGGCTGCGTTCACTATTCCGATCTCGCCGGTCTGCCGCATCTGCGCGAGGCTCTTGCCGAAAAGCTGAAGCGCAAGAACAAGCTGGACGTCGGCGCTGACCGGATCATCGTCACCAATGGTCTGACGCATGGGTCCTATGCCGCTCTCATGGCTTTTCTCGACGAGGGCGACGAGGCGATCCTGCTCGAACCTTATTATCCGCAGCACATCGGCAAGATCGAAATGGCGGGCGCTGTGCCGGTGATTGCGCCACTTGACGCAGCAAACGGGTTTCGGCTCGACGCCGCGATGATCGAGGCAAAGATCACCGACCGCACCAAGATGATCGTGCTCATCAATCCCTGCAATCCGACGGGCCGCGTCTATAGCCGGGACGAGCTGCAGTCTCTGGCGGATCTCGCCATCAAGCACGATCTGCTCGTCGTATCGGATGAAGTCTATGAGGATATTCTTTACGACAACGCCGAGCATATCTCCATCGCCTCGCTGGACGGCATGGACGACCGCACGGTCACACTGTTTGCCTTCACCAAGAGCTACGCCATGGACGGCTGGCGCCTCGGTTACATGGTTGCGCCCAAGGCGGCCATCGGTGCGCTTTTGAAGATCACGGCAAACGACGTAACGCACGTGAACACGTTTATTCAGGAAGGCGCCTACGCCGCGGTTACGGGCGATCCGGCGATTTTGGATGGATTGATCGCGGAAGACGCCGAAAAACGCCAGATGGTTGTCAGCCGGTTAAATCAAATGCCAGGCATCACCTGCGAATGGCCCGAAGGCACGATCTACGCGTTCCCCGACATCAGCGGCACTGGCCTTCGTTCCCAGGAGTTTGCCGACAAACTTCTCGATGAATCCGGTGTTGTGGTCGAGGCTGGCAGCTTCTACGGCCAGACGGGGGAGGGCCATGTGCGCGTGTGCTTCGGTTCCACATCGCTTGCGGAAATCGACACCGCCATGAGCAGAATTCAGGCCTTCGTTAGCGCACGTGTTCCCGAAGAAGCCTAGGTGTGCTTTCCAATGAGGTTTCTCACCGAGTGAGGTTCAGACGGCTGATCAGGGTAACGCCGTTGGTGGCGTGAAACAGAGACAGGATAGCCATTTATGTAGATGGCTATCCTGACAAGGACCTATGAAAAGCTGGCGCTCTTCTGCGGGCTTCAGAACTTTATCGACAACCGGGCATTCAGTCCGTGGTTCTGTGTTTCGCGTGCAAGCTGACCGGAGTAGGAAACCTCAAAGTTCGTGTTTGCCCCGAGGTTTACCCCCAGACCCGCATCGACCAGCGCCATATCCTGCGCGAACGGAGCCCCTTCCACCGTGAAGCTGTCGCCTCCGGAAGAGAACGCCTGCTCGAAAGTGGCATTTTCCGAGCTTGCATGCTGCCAGGCAAGACCAGCCTTCGCAGTTGTTTTTGCCCCGAACAGGTTGAATGCGGATTGTGCTCGTAAGCCCATCCAGAAAAAGGTGGTGTCCTCGCCCTGTCCGTCGGCTGACAGAGCGGCCGTGCCGCCGTTTTCGGTAAATCCGCGGCTGCCCAGATGCACCAGCGCAAGGCCTGCGAATGGCTCGAGGTCGACAACACCAGCGTCAAACGCATAGCCTGTTTCGGCGAAGACCTGCGAGGAATAGATGTTCTGATCGGAGCTCAGAGACTGCGACAGCGTGCTTGTCGCCCTCACATCCCTGTCCACCGCGGCCTTGTTGTAGGCCGTCGCGACACCGCCCTTGTAGGTCAGTCCGTTCCAGACGCCGCCGGCGTAGAGGCCAAGGTGATAGCTGTCTGTGACTGCCTTGGAATTCAGCTGGTCCACCGAGACGTTGGTACGGGTGTAACCTGCCAGGACACCGAGCGTCAGCGTCTCGGAGAGGGTGTGGTCGTAGCCAACGAGGAAACCACCTGTCGTGCTGTCGGCCCGGTAAGTTTCACCCCCGGAACCGTAGCGGCCCCAGCTGCCGATCGCGGAACCCCAGAGGTTCGGGCCCGAAGCGTCACTGCGCTGGAGCCGTGACAAGGCCGCGTCCCTGGTCTGTCGACTGTCGCTCACCAGTACGGAGCGCAGAGACGCATTGATTTCACCGGAAAGGCTGTCGAACGCGGTCTGGGCTGCAGCTTCATCGGAAACCGTCGTGACCACTGCCAGATAAACCGGACTTGAGTATCCGAGGCTTTCAATCGCCGCCGCCGTCTGGGTCTGGTTGAACGTTCGAGCGGTGGAAATCATATCGATGTCGTTGCGCAGAAGCGTTAGTGCAACATCATTGCCGGTCCCGGCTGCGTAGTTCAGGGAGGCGTCCAGAAACGTCAGATTGTCTTTTACCGTGGCGAACGACCCCGTGACCGCGTCGCTGCCGTCGTTTTCGATGATGGTGAAGGGACCCGTCGGGCCGTAGGCCCAGTTGGCCACGTTCGTTGGCGACAGAACCAGGTCCAGGGTCATGGCACTGATGTCGACCGCGCCATTGACAATCAGCTTGTCGGCACTCGGCGTGCCGGACGCGTCTCCGTCCACTTCGATCTCAAGCGTTCCCGAACCGGACAGATTGCCGTTGATCGTTGTCGTGCCAATGGAATTGCCAGGCGCCAGCCGGCCGGCGTTGGTCACGTTGCCTGTGATCGAACCGTGCCCCCCAAGAGTAGCCCCGCTGGCGACAGAAATGTTCGCGTCAACGCTGGCACCGCTTTTGGAAGAATCCGAGCCGACGATCAACTTGCCATTCGACACTGTCACTCCGCCACCGAAGGTGTTGCCGGCCTGATCCAGATTCAGCGTTCCTCCACCCGCTAACGTGAACCTTTGAGTTGAGCTGATCGTGTTGCTTACGATCAACTTCACCCCGTCCAGTTTAAGCTCGCTCGTGCTGCTGATCTTCAGTTCCTTGATGGTCGCGGACCCGCTGCCAGACAACGTCAGGACGCCGCCGGCCAAGTTGAACCTCGTTGCGGCCCCTAGACTGGAAGCATTGAAGAATAGCTCACCAGCACTCAACAGGGTTTCACCGGTGAGCGAATAGGTGCCCGTCATGGTCAAGGCGCCGGCGCCACTTTTTTCAAAGTTCCCATCTCCGGAGACTGCCCCGGTATAGCTGCTATCCGACGTCTGATTGAAACGCATTCTCGCGCCCGACGAGACGTTGATATTGCCGGTTACGGACGTTGTGCTGGCTTCCAGCGTTCCTGCGGACACATCCGTTCCGCCTGTGTAGGTGTTGTTGCCCGACAGGCTCAGAGTGCCGGCACCACTTTTTTCAAAACGCCCGGCCCCGGTGATTGCCCCGCTATAGCTGCCATTTGACGTCTGATTGAAACGCATACTTGCGCCCGACGAAACGTTGATATTGCCGGTTACGGACGTTGTGCTGGCTTCCAGCGTTCCTCCGAACACATCCGTTCCGCCCGTGTAGGTATTGCGACCCTTCAGGCTCAGAGTGCCGGCACCACTTTTTTCAAAACGCCCGGCCCCGGTGATTGCCCCGCTATAGATGCTATCCGACGTCTGATTGAAACGCATTCTCGCGCCCGACGAAACGTTGATATTGCCGGACACGGACGTTGTGCTGGCTTCCAGCGTTCCTGCGGACACATCCGTCCCACCCGTATAGGTGTTGCGGCCCGTCAGGCTCAGAGTGCCGGCACCACTTTTTTCAAAGCGCCCAGCCCCGGAGATTGCCCCGCTATAGATGCTATCCGACGTCTGATTGAAACGCATTCTCGCGCCCGACGAAACGTTGATATTGCCGGACACGGACGTTGTGCTGGCTTCCAGCGTTCCTGCGGACACATCCGTTCCA
>NZ_VIRG01000045.1 GCF_008107695.1 Stappia sp. BW2
CTATGAGCGTTGATCGCCGCGTTGGGCTGCTCGCGTTCCAGCAGGCTGCATCGTTATCAAAGATCATGATGCGAATGACCTGGAATTATGAAATCAGCGAGAACCAACAGCTGGTCACAAGCGACAACCCAATGTTTTGGGTTCGAGGAGGAGGGCCAGCCGATATTGGGGCATATGGCTTCGGACTTGGCAATTCACATGCCGTGATTCCTTTTCCTATTAGCCCTAGCGTCATTCTGCGGCTCGATTGGCGTCCCGACATCGAATGGAAGAAACTCAAATTGGATCGCCAGAGAGCAAAGCTGGCGAACCAGTATCAGGCCAAGCACAAGGAAAGGTTTCTGTTCTTTCGGGATCACGATCAGGGACTGCTGAACTTGGCAATGAAATACAGGGA
>NZ_VIRG01000008.1 GCF_008107695.1 Stappia sp. BW2
CCGTATTACCGCGGCTGCTGGCACGGAGTTAGCCGGTGCTTCTTCTGCGGGTAACGTCAATGAGCAAAGGTATTAACTTTACTCCCTTCCTCCCCGCTGAAAGTACTTTACAACCCGAAGGCCTTCTTCATACACGCGGCATGGCTGCATCAGGCTTGCGCCCATTGTGCAATATTCCCCACTGCTGCCTCCCGTAGGAGTCTGGACCGTGTCTCAGTTCCAGTGTGGCTGGTCATCCTCTCAGACCAGCTAGGGATCGTCGCCTTGGTGAGCCGTTACCCCACCAACAAGCTAATCCCATCTGGGCACATCCGATGGCAAGAGGCCCGAGGGTCCCCCTCTTTGGTCTTGCGACGTTATGCGGTATTAGCTACCGTTTCCAGTAGTTATCCCCCTC
>NZ_VIRG01000007.1 GCF_008107695.1 Stappia sp. BW2
GCATATCCGTTACAGCGCGCTGGCGGCGGCATTTAATATTTCGGTGCTGGTTGCCGGTCTGACGCCAACGCTGGCGGCCTGGCTGGTCGAAAGCTCGCAGAATCTGATGATGCCTGCCTATTACCTGATGGTAGTGGCGGTGGTTGGTTTAATCACCGGCGTAACCATGAAAGAGACGGCAAATCGTCCGTTGAAAGGTGCGACACCGGCGGCGTCAGATATACAGGAAGCGAAGGAAATTCTCGTCGAGCATTACGATAATATCGAGCAGAAAATCGATGATATTGACCACGAGATTGCCGATTTGCAGGCGAAACGTACCCGCCTGGTGCAGCAACATCCGCGAATTGATGAATAAGCTGAAACGGATGGCCTGATGTGACGCTGTCTTATCA
>NZ_VIRG01000025.1 GCF_008107695.1 Stappia sp. BW2
CGCCGAAGCGTCGTGAAATCGCTCACGGTCGTCTGGCGAAGCGTGGCGTACTGGCTGTTATGCCAGAAGCTGACAAATTCCCGTACACCGTGCGTGTGGTTTCTGAAATCACCGAATCTAACGGTTCTTCTTCCATGGCTTCCGTGTGTGGCGCATCTCTGGCTCTGATGGATGCTGGCGTACCGATCAAAGCTGCTGTTGCGGGTATCGCAATGGGCCTGGTGAAAGAAGGCGACAACTTTGTTGTTCTGTCTGACATTCTGGGCGACGAAGATCACCTGGGTGATATGGACTTCAAAGTCGCGGGTTCCCGCGAAGGTATCTCTGCGCTGCAGATGGATATCAAAATTGAAGGCATCACCAAAGAGATCATGCAGGTTGCACTGAACCAGGCT
>NZ_VIRG01000059.1 GCF_008107695.1 Stappia sp. BW2
CTGTAGGGCCGCTCGCCATTTCCGACGAAGTCAGCATGACCCTGATGCAGCACATCCGTGACCAGAGCAAAAAGGACACCGAAGCCTCTGGCGGCACCTGGAACGCCCACCCGGCGGAAGCGGTCATTGATGCGATGGTCAACGAGCACGGCCGCAAGGGCAAGGCCGCGGGCGCCGGTTTCTACGACTATCCCGCCAACGGCAAGAAACACCTTTGGCCGGAACTGGAAAGCCTGTTTGTAGATACCGACAAGGCAAGGACTGTTGAACTGCAGGAGCTGAAGGACCGGATCCTGTTTATCCAGGCCATCGAAACGGTCCGGTGCCTGGAGGAAGGGGTGCTACGCACGGTGGAGGATGCCAACATCGGCAGCATCTTCGGCATCGGTTACGC
>NZ_VIRG01000005.1 GCF_008107695.1 Stappia sp. BW2
CCCGGGAGGCGATCGCCTTCCGCCGCCTCCTCCACGGACATCCGGAGCTGGAC
This sequence comes from Stappia sp. BW2, assembly GCF_008107695.1. Taxonomy (GTDB): domain Bacteria; phylum Pseudomonadota; class Alphaproteobacteria; order Rhizobiales; family Stappiaceae; genus Roseibium. Next base: position 54 of record NZ_VIRG01000005.1, read on the forward strand.
CTGCACCTGCCCCGCACCCAGGCCGCCGTCCTCGAGCGGCTCGAGGCCCTGCGCGCTGAGGCGGGGGAGGATGCCGCCACCGGTCGCCCCGCGCTGGAGACGAGCGTGGGCCGGGCGCTGAGCTCCGTCGTCGTGGTGTTGCGCGGCGGGGCCCCGCTGCCGGAGGGGGCCCGGCGGCCGGTCGTGCTGCTGCGGGGGGACATGGACGCCCTGCCCGTCACGGAGGAGACCGGGCTGGAGTACGCCCCCGCCGTGCCGGGCACCATGCACGCCTGCGGCCACGACCTGCACACCGCCGGCCTCTACGGCGCGCTGGCGTGGCTGGTGCGCCGTCGCGGGG
>NZ_VIRG01000095.1 GCF_008107695.1 Stappia sp. BW2
GACTACTTCAACCGCGCCTCGCCACCGCTGTTCGAGCACCTGTGGTCCCTGGCGATCGAGGAGCAGTTCTACATCCTCTGGCCCCTGCTCCTCTGGGGCCTGCTCCTGCTCACCTGGCCACCGCGGAGCACCGTGAACTCGGGGCGGGTGGCGGATCGGCGGCGCATCCTCGCGGTCGCGGTCGTGGCCATGGCCTCCGCGGGGTGGATGGCCTGGGGCTCGCGTCACGGGTTCGAGCAGGCCCGCCTGTACTTCGGCACGGACACCCACGCCTTCGGGCTGCTGTTCGGCGCGTGCGTGGCGATCGGCCAGGCCCACATTCCCCGGCCCGAGCACGGCGGGCCCGAGCCGCGGACCTCGGCCACGCGGGTGGCCGTCGCGTGGGGTGTCGT
>NZ_VIRG01000004.1 GCF_008107695.1 Stappia sp. BW2
ATGTATGGCAGCTTGTGAAGGATCGCGGGTATAAGCTAGGGAATATCGATTCAACGATTATTGCCCAGAAGCCAAAGATGGCTCCTTATATCCCACAGATGGCTGAGGTTATTGCCAAGGCACTGGAAGCGGATGTAACACAGGTGAACGTGAAAGCAACAACGACAGAGCAACTGGGATTCCCGGGACGGGGAGAGGGCATTGCCGCTCAATCCGTTGTTTGCCTTGTACGTGTGTGATATCATCAATCAATTAGTGACGGAGGGGATCATATGAGCACGGATATTCGTGTGCGTTACGCG
>NZ_VIRG01000010.1 GCF_008107695.1 Stappia sp. BW2
TCTCAAGCATCTCCCGGTAGGTCAACGTATTGGTATCGCTTTTTCTGGCGGTCTGGACACCAGTGCCGCACTGCTGTGGATGCGACAAAAGGGAGCGGTTCCTTATGCATATACTGCAAACCTGGGCCAGCCAGACGAAGAGGATTATGATGCGATCCCTCGTCGTGCCATGGAATACGGCGCGGAGAACGCACGTCTGATCGACTGCCGCAAACAACTGGTGGCCGAAGGTATTGCCGCTATTCAGTGTGGCGCATTTCATAACACCACCGGCGGCCTGACCTATTTCAACACGACGCCGCTGGGCCGCGCCGTGACTGGTACCATGCTGGTTGCTGCGATGAAAGAAGATGGCGTGAATATCTGGGGTGACGGTAGCACCTACAAAGG
>NZ_VIRG01000048.1 GCF_008107695.1 Stappia sp. BW2
CAGGATTGGTTTGCCTTCCAGACGTTAGACATATCCTTGTATATCAAAACCGGAGAGACAAATACACTGGAAATGCCGTATAGCCGCTCTTCGCTGAATCGACTGGAACTGATCACATATCCGAGTCAGGGAGAACTGAAGGATTGGCGTATGGCAGGGACGGATGCATTGCTTCCGCAACAATGGGAGAGCTACGAGGTAGGACAGGAATCGCTCCATTCTGGACAGGGATCAATCCAACGTGCAGGACAGCCTGGTATCGCCGCAGGTGGCAATTGTACTGCCAATCTGGTGCCCCGCACCACGAATGAATCGGTTAATCGTGCTACATTGAGTGAGAAGTCTCACCCTGTATCCAATCATACTCCAGTCAGAGGATCGTATGG
>NZ_VIRG01000052.1 GCF_008107695.1 Stappia sp. BW2
TCAAGAGGAGGACCATGAAACAGCGGCGCTTGCAGCACGCCAAATCCGCTGCTTAACTGAAACCCAGATGTGCCAGACCCTCCTTTAGTCAGGCCGCTTGATGTCTCAATTTACCTGACGACGGACAATCTCTCAAATAAAACCAGCAGAATTCTCGAAGGCGACGAACTTACATTTGTGACGTTCTGCTCTGTCGGGAACCAATCCGAATTCAAATCTCGGAAAAAAGGGCCTCAAGATCGTCCCACAGGTCTGCTGGGTCTTCGGTGCCTATGCTGATCCGCAGTATTGTCCGGTCGTACCAAGGGGTCACAAATTGTCGGGTGTTGCTTACGCTCATAGGGGCAACAAGGCTGCGTGTTCCACCCCAACTGGCACCAATGGCGAAGATGCGCAATCGGTCGAGGCCACGATTGAGGCCAGCTTCGGAGTCGGCAGGCAGAACAACAGAGAACAAGCCATTTGCGCCGGCAAAATCCCGTTTCCAGATATCGTGACCTTGATTGCCGGGAAGGGCAGGATGTAGAACCTCGCCGATATTCCCCTTTGCAGATAGCCGCTCGGCAAAATCTAGCGCTACTTTGCCGGCATGGGCCATGCGTATCGCCATGGTCTCCATGCCCCGAAGCGCAAGCGAAGCCTCGTCGGGTGAAACGCCCAACCCAAGCATTTGCATTGTACCGCGCAATTTTTTTCGGAGATCCAGGTCGGAAACGCTGATTGAACCAAGCAGCAAGTCTGAGTGCCCGCCTGCATATTTGGTCAGCGCCTGCATCGAAAAATCGACGCCGTGTTTCAGAGGCTTGAATAGCAAGGGTGTTGCCCAGGTATTGTCAATGCCGGTTTTGATGCCATGACGTTTGGCCTGGGAAACAACATAAGGCACATCCTGAACTTCCATCGTAGTTGAACCCGGACTTTCCAGCCAAATAAGTTTGACTGACGGGTCGATGAGATCTTCGAGATCGGAACCGTCAGGATGGTAGACACGGACCGAATTTCCCCGAGGCTCCAGAAAGTCCATACATAGGCCCTTCACAGGAGGATAGACGGAATCTGGTATCAGAACCGTATCACCAGGCTTGAGGACGGTGAGCATAATGACCGCGATTGCGGTTTGGCCTGACGGTAGCAGAACCGTTCGAACGCCGCCTTCAAGCGCCGTCAGTTGGGCTTCGAGAGTACGTGTCGTCGGGGTTCCGTGCAGACCATAGGAGTATCCGTCCAGGTTGCGTTGTCCACGGTCGGCATATGCTGCAGCGCTGTCGAATACGATGGTTGATGCCCGATATGTGGCGACCGCCAGACTAGAGAAGCCCTCCTCGGACACATTTGGATGAATGGTGCAGATTGACGCGTCACGCATGGAAATCTCCTGATTGATCTCACGCTATGGCATCAAATACAGTGTAGAAAATCTACTGATCTAACGGCATATGTATATGCGTGGATGTAATAGGTAGTTCATGAACTTCAGGCTTCTCGAGGCGTTCCATACGGTGATGATCTCCGGCTCAACGGTACGTGCCGCCGAGCTAATGAGAATAACTCAGCCAGCGGTGAGCCGCAGTATTGCCGAACTGGAAGTATCCCTTGGCTTCAGTCTATTCGACCGTGTTCGCGGTCGACTTGTTCCGACACCCGAGGGACAGTTGTTTTTCCGTGAGGTCAATGAGAGCTACAAAGGGTTGGATCGGCTTCGTGCGGCTGCGGCGACAATTCGCGACTTTGGTTCCGGGACGCTGCGCATCGGCTCGCTTGCTGCGATGAGCACATCGCTCCTGCCGCGAGCCATACAGCAATTCAGAGTGAGTAACCCGAAGATCAAGATTACCTATCAAGTCTCCAGTTCAGCTACGATCCGAAACATGGTGGCCGACGGAAATCTCGATATCGGTCTTGCGGCTGACGAAATAGACACCGCTGGAGTTGATGCTCAACTTTTTGCCAGCTCACCCGGTCTCATCGCCATGGCGCACGACAATCCATTGACACAGAAGAGTGTTGTCTCCCCGGAGGATCTTGCATCCGTGCCCTTCATCGGTCTTTCACCAGAAGATCGCGCTCGGCGTCGCCTGGAAGATGTGATGCGGGATGCAGGTGTGGATCTGAGCGTCATCGTTGAAACTCCAAACTCCTCCAGTGCCTGCGCCTTGGCTCTGAGCGGAGAGGCGGTCGGTCTGGTACATCCGATGGCCACGGAAGGATTCATAGAAAAAGGGGGGGTACTTCGACCGTTTTACCCCGAGGTGCCGTTTCGCACCTATATCGTCTTCAGGCCTGACGCCCAAAGAGCAATCCTGGTACAGAAATTCACGACTATTCTCTACGAGATGCGCAATCAATTCGCTGTTGTGACTTGAAGATTTTGCATAAACTGAACGGTGCTCGGGTTTCTTGATTACTATGCCTCTTAGAAATGACTGCTAGAAACCGGACAGGGCCCCTACCTGCCGTTCATCAGCTTATATGGCGCTGCGATGCAACCCGTCGAAGCCGCCATTCACTGCACCCGCGAAGATGGGTGGCCGCCAGGTGCCGGCAACGCGGACATTTATGCCGTTGAGAAATCTACAAGATTTTGTGCTATCGTCAGGTTTTCGAGGGTTGGAGAAACCAAAATGACGTCTACCCAAGGTGGATGCCTGTGCGGAGAGCTCAGGTACGAGGTTCAAAAGCAACCAGCGAGAACGACCATGTGCCACTGCAAATTCTGTCAGCGGGCCACCGGTGGCGCATACTTGGTCGAACCGGTTTTCGAGAGCGCGGATTTCACAGTAATCCGAGGCACACCAAAGCGTTACACACATCTATCCGAGGGTAGCGGAAAGAAAGTTTATATACATTTCTGCGACAACTGCGGAACAAAGTTGTTTTTGACTTTCGAGCGTTTCGAAGGTTTCGTCGGCGTTTACGGTGGAACGTTGGACGACCCCAACTGGCTGAAAATTACCCCGGAGAACTCCAAGCATATATTCTTGGGAGTTGCTCAGAGGGGTACAGTAATTCCGCCGCATTTCGACACCTTCGACAAACATGCAACTGAAAATGATGGCACTCCGATAGCCGCGACTGTCTATGACGAACCTCACATCATTGGGAAGATGTGACGCGGTTCTACTTCCGCTTCGGGCTCCAAGCGGCCTTGCGGCCGCGCGGCGGGCCTGCCATATCCGGTTGATACGGTTACGTCGCTTCCGGCCCGGAGCTGTCGTTCGCCTGGTTCCACTTCGCTGTGGTGCGGCCAGTGGCAGGAGACATTCACTGCAACTGCTCAACCAGGTAATTCGGCAAGGTCGGCAGCGCGAGACAAAGCGATCATTCCAACGTGGAGCCTGATGTCGGCTTACAGTAACGCGGTACCAAGCATGATAATCGCATGCGTCCCCCACCGGCCGTTCGTGATCTTCGCCGCTATCTCGACTTTAATCCGTCCATGAAGATGTTGACGACGCGCCTGGTGTGATCGGGGCGGGCAGTTCTGGCGGGCATGGACAGGTTTGCGACTGCGCTGATGATGTCGTCGGCATCGAGGTCCGTGCGGATTTCACCAGCTTTTGCGGCACGTTCGAGAAGCTGGCTTAGCGCAGGTCGCAACCGCGCATCAAAATAGGCGGGCAGCGTCTCAAAAGCAGGATTGCCCGAATGCAGTGCGCTGGCCAACCCGCGCTTGGTAGCTATGAACTCCGAATATCGATGCAGCCATGCCGCAAGAGCCTCCAAAGGTGGATGGTTTTCCGCCAAGGCGGGCGCGGCGTCGGCGCAGGAATCGACCTCGTTGCGGAAAACGGCGGCGATCAGGTCACCGCGCTTTGGGAAATGACGGTAGAATGTGCCGGTGCCGACACCCGCCTTGCCCGTAATATCGCGAACCGGCGCATCTACCCCCGAGCTTGCGAAAACGTCCCTCGCTGCCTGTACCAGGGCGTTGAAACTGCGCTTCGCATCGGTCCGCCTGGCCCGGTCTTTGGTGTCCGACCCGTCCGGTTCGGTTGGGTGTTCAGATGACATAGGCCATCACCTCTTGATAAACGGAACATTGTTCCATATATGGTGGACGGAACAATGTTCCGCTTTCTTGGATACCGCATCGCGATGGCTTTGGCCACAGCTTCACACGGCAAGGAGATCGTCATGCCAAATAAGGAAATTGCCCTCGTCACCGGAGCCAATAAGGGCATCGGCCTTCAGATTGCGACGGAGCTCGCCGCAATAGGTCTGACAGTGATCATTGGCGCGCGAGATCCAGAGAAGGGAGCAAAGGCCGCCAATAGCATCGAAGGCGACATTCATGTCGTCCAACTCGACGTCACCGACCGAACCTCTGTCGAGGCCGCGGCTGCGTATATCGGCGCAGAGTTCGATCATCTAGACGTGCTGGTGAATAATGCCGGGATCGTGCGGCCCGGTTCGTCCAGCGATCCTTTCCCGACCGACTTCAGCTTCAACGATCTGACCAAGGCACCGATGGATGCGGTTCGCGAGGTCTGGGAAACGAACGTCTTTGGTCTTATCACCGTGACGCAGGCGATGTTGCCGCTGCTGCGCAAGAGCGCGGCGGCGCGGATCGTCAACATAGGCAGCACAGGCGGATCGCTGTCCTGGAATTCCAGACCCGACAACGATCATCGCAAAATGTTCGGCACCTATTCGACCTCGAAGTCGGCGGCGCATGCGGTATCGCTCGCATTTGCGTTCGCGCTTGAAGAAGAAGGTATCAAGGTCAACATCGCTTGCCCCGGCCATACGGCGACGGCGCTCAATAACTTTTCTGGGGCGCGCAGTATCCAGGAAGGCGCGCGCGAAGCGGTGCGATTGGCGATGGTGGGACCGGATGGACCGACTGGCACATTTTCGGACGAAGACGGTCCGGTCGAATGGTAGTGGTGCATGCAGCCGTTCGCTGCGCCGAAGAACTTAGGTAGTTTGGACTCTAAGCGGACTTGCGGCGCCACAGCATCCCGATCCTGACCTTGGCTGGTGTCTGGTCGACACAAAAGGCCCACTGCTGCCGTTCGACCGGTTCCACTTCGCTGCGATGCGGCCAGTCGAAGGAGACATTCGCTATAACTGCTCAACCAGGTAATTCGGCAAGGTCGGCAGCGCGGACATAGTGTGAGTTCGCTGTGCCTGCGCCAAAGACTGCTTTGAAGTTTCTTCTGCATCAAAGTCGGCCAACCCTGACAGCAACGCGGCTCTTATTGTCATCTCGTCGCAATTGGCTTGGCAATCTGTGAAATACGTTGGAATTTTCTTCGATACGCAGCGGGTGAAATGCCGACGCCCCGCTTAAATACCCGACGGAAGGAAGCAGGGTCTTCGTAACCAACTGCACCACCAACATCGTCTACAGCTTGGACATCGGTTTCAAGCATCTGCTTCGCTTCTTCTATCCTGAGCGCCTGAACATATTCTATGGGGGCAAAACCAGTTACGGAACGGAATCGGCGTGAGAAGGTCCGAGGGTTCAGGCCGGATCGTTGAACCATTTGCTCGACCGGTTTAGTGAGGGCGTAATTGTCAGCTATCCAAACCTGGCAGTCAGAAATTTGCGCATCCGAGGTTTCCATTGGACGCGTCATGACTGAGTAAGGTGACTGGCCTTCGGAGTGGCCACTGATCAGAAAAACCTTGGCGGTTTCAATCGCATGCTGGTATCCGCAAAACTTGGCGATCAGGTAGACAGCCAGGTCGTGCCACGCGCTGACCCCACCCGCCGTGACAATGCGGTCAGCTTCGGCGGCCAAACACAAGATGGATTCATTGCGAAAAGCGACTTCCGGATAGTTGCGTTGAAACATATCACGGTACGCCCAATGCGCTGTCGCCTCTTTCCCGTCCAAGAGCCCAGCTTCCGCAAGAAGCAGAGATCCTGAACAGACGGATGTAAGCATAGCCCCATCCATGTGCATCTTTTGCAACCATGAAATTTCGCGGGGGTATCGACCCTTGGGTACATCGTAGATCGACGTGTACATATCACAAATAACAACGGCATCAGGTGTCGCTTGATTGTTGGCCGACATGTGCGGTTCAACCGGAATATTCCCGATACAATGAAACGGTTTGCCGTCTGCCGACGCAATCTTGATGTCCAACAGTTCGTCGCCTGGCGACCCTGACACCATGTCGGAATAAACGGCACCTACAGATTGCAAGACATCATATAGCCCATAGAGAACGGATGCTGATGTTTCTGGTGCGGCAAGCAGCACGATCAGGGGCTTCTCAGAGCGTTTCATTTCTCACCTTGTCAAATTCGGCACGGTATTGACAGATTTTGCATAGTCATCTGTCCAGTATGCCTTGTGCTTGACCGTAATGCCACTCCGCACAGCCATTTTGTCGGGATAGCCTGATCTCACGTTTTGAAAAGGAAGAACAAAATGGATGACTCCATGACCAGGTTGGATACGCCGACACATAAGTTCGGTGGTGAGATGATTGGCCCAGAAGACGCACGGTTTGATGATGCGCGGGGTGTTTGGAATGCGATGATTGATCGCCGCCCTGCGCTGATCGCCCGGTGCAAGACAACTGACGACGTGCAGACTGCGGTCAAGCTCGCGGTTGCCCGTGAGCTGCCCATTGCAATTCGTGGTGGTGGACACAATGTTGCGGGCCATGCCGTCTGTGACGGTGGCGTCGTGATCGACCTTTCGCATATGCGCGGAGTGACGGTCGATGCATCTGCACGGGTGGCAAAGGTGCAAGGCGGCGCGTTGTGGCGTGATGTGGATGCCGCCACGCAGGCACATGGCCTGGCGACACCGGGTGGCTTGATTTCAGACACTGGCGTCGCGGGATTGACGCTATCGGGTGGCATCGGATGGCTGCGCGCTCAGCATGGTTTGGCAATCGACAATCTGGTTGCCGCTGATGTGGTCACCGCCGATGGATCTTTGATCCATACAAGTGCGGACGAGAACCCCGAGCTGCTATGGGCGTTGCAAGGTGGTGGCGGCAACTTTGGTGTCGTGGTCCAGTTCGAGTTCAAGCTGCACTCTATCGGTCCGGAGGTCATGTTCGCGGCCCCGATCTACCTGGTCGAAGACGGCCCCGAGCCAATTCGCGCATGGCGCGACTTTCTTGCCGAACATGGCGATAGAGTTGGGTCGCTATGCGAATTTTCCACCGCAGGGGGCGAGGATTTCCCCGAGGAGCACTGGGGCAAGCGGGTCTATACGCTGGCGTGCGTCTTCAATGGGGACGCCGCTGAAGGTGAAGCGCTCCTTCAGCCCCTTCGCGAGCTTGGCGAAATGTCGACCGATTTTTCCGGGCGAATGAACTACTGTGATGTGCAACAACTGTTCGACGCGCTCATGCCCGCCGGAGATTTTCGCTGCTACTGGAAAGCCCGCTATCTGACTGATCTGAAAGATGAGATGATTGACCTTGCCATGGCCAACGCTCTGGCAGCGCCTTCGGATAACTCACTTTCATCGCTTTGGAACTTTGGTGGAGCGACTGCGAAAGTAGCAGCGGACGCTACTGCGTTTGGCGACCGATCCATGGGGTGGATGTATTCACTGGATGGCGTGTGGTCCGATCCCGGTGACGATGATGCGAACATTGCCTGGTCTCGTGAAGGCTGGTCCAACTCCGAACGATTTGGCCATCATGGTCGCGCTTACCTTAACTTTCCAGGACATGGTGAAGACAACGCGGCGCTGACACGGACAAGCTTTGGACCAAGCTATGAACGGCTTGTTGAAATAAAGACCAAATACGATCCGCAAAACCGGTTCCGCTTCAACCAGAATATCGCACCGGAGACTTAAGATCAGCGCACCTCCTCGCCAACGACACACATCTCGAAGAAGGCAAGCCTGACGAACTGGCACACCGGCAGGTTGATATTCGGGCGGCCTTCTCGAAAACAAATGTCTTTGGCGACTGTTGTGGCACCGATTACCGGCAGGTGTCGCAGGTTCGTAGCGCGATATCGCGGCCAATTGTTGCGACAAGGGTCGAAACCGGGACCACAGCGCGCGCTATCCAAGATTCAATCGGCAATAGAGGAGGCGTGAAGCGCGCGCCTCCGCGCCTTCAATTCCAGTAACGGAGACCGCCATGCTTCGCGCATTCATCATGATGTATGCCATTGCATCCTACGTCGCCTTCCTGGCGGTATGCCTGTGGCTTATGGCATTTCTGCTTGATGTCGGTTCTATCCGAACCAACGAAACCGGCACACCAGCGATTCATGCCGCGGCAATAGATGTTCTGCTGATTTCGCTGTTTGGCTTGGTCCACAGCGTGATGGCGCGACCGGCGTTCAAGCGGCATTGGACAAGGATCATCCCAAAAGCGGCCGAACGCGCCACCTACGTTTTGCAATCCTCAGTGCTATTGGCGGTGATCATGCTGTTCTGGCAACCAATTCCTTTCGTGATCTGGAACGCTGAAGGCGCGGCCAAACTCTTGATGCTGGCCGTCTTCTTTGGTGGGTGGGGGTTGATCGTGATCGCCATCTTCGCCCTTGACCATTTTGAATTCACCGGTCTGCGCCAAGCCTGGAGCCATTTTGACGGCTCCGCGATACCCACTCCCCTGTTCCGCACACCGCTGCTCTACCGGATCGTGCGCCACCCGCTGCAACTCGGCATTGTGCTGGTGGTCTTTTCCGTGCCGGAATTGACCGGCGGCGGTCTGCTCTTCGCGAGCTCAATGCTGGCCTACACCCTGATCGGTCTTCGGTTCGAAGAGCGCGCCCTTCTGCGCGAATTCGGTGAGGAATACGCCGTTTACCGCCGGCGCGTGCCGATGCTGGTGCCGCGCCTGCCAGTGATATCGAGCGCAATTGCGAAACACCGCACGTGACAATTTCAACGAGGCGCGTCGGTGTGCCTTATTTTCTGAAAGGAACATAACATGTCTAATACACAGACCCGTTTACCACACCAAACGGACTGCATCTTCCTGACCGACGGCGGATCAGAAACTTGGCTTATGTATAAGCGCGGGTTCGAACTTTTGAATTTTAGTGCCTTTCATTTGCTGAACGACAAACCGGCAACTGCAGCATTGCGGGAATACTACGCCGCATTCGCCCGTGTGGCGGTGAAGCTTGGAACGCCCTTCATCTTTGACAGCCTGACCTATCGCGCAAGTCGAGACTGGGGGGCATTGCTTGGATACTCCACCGAAGGGTTGGCAGAGATAAACCACAAATGCATCGAACTCTATCGCACATGCGCCGCCGAGGCAGGTTTGGCGAGGGAAAACATAGTCCTAAGCGGCTGCATCGGGCCAAAGGGCGACGCCTATAAGTTATATAAAGGTCTCTCGGCCGAGAGTGCCGAAAGCTACCACCGAGAGCAGGTTGATACGTTCAAGGCTGCTGGTGCAGATATCATCACAGCGCTGACGCTAAGCACGACGGCCGAGGCGATTGGCATCGCAAGGGCCGCAGCCGAAGCTGGTATGCCATCGGTCATAGCCTTTACGATTGAAAAAGACCGCAAGCTTCGCAGTGGCGAAACGCTTAAAGAAGCGATCCAGACAGTCGATGCTGCGACGTGCAATGCACCCGCTTACTATATGATAAATTGTGCGCATCCCGTGGATTTCGGCCCCTCACTGACGGGCGAGCCTTGGGCAGACCGCATCCGCGGCCTGCGGGCCAACGCATCCTCTTTGGATCATGGGACTTTGTGCAAGTTGGGTCATCTCGACGAGGGCAACCCGGATGAGCTGGCTAGGCAGTATGTTGGCATCCGCTCCGCGCATCCGAAAATGAATGTCTTTGGCGGGTGTTGCGGCACGGATCATGTTCATGTCGAGACAATCGGCCGGGCGCTGTTGGCTGCTTCATAAGGCGGTTTTGACCCAATCCTTGGATCCCGCCCTGTTGGGATCCGTTCCCCCGATAGCCCTGAAAGGCTATCTTTGAAAAGAACTTCACAATGACTTTGATGAAACAGCCTTGGTTGCGACGGGAACGTTCATTCGCTTATTCGAATGTTCTGAGGTTGGGCGTATCTGGTGTCCGGATCGCGCTGACGGTAGGAACAGTTTTCGAGGCCGTTCTCACCCCTCTAGCTTTGCGCCGACACGGATTCACCACCGTTTTCCTGCCCCGAGCGAAGGGGTACGCAGTGTAACAAAGATCCGGGCAACCGTATTGGGGTTTGGCGCTGTGTTGATGTGGGCATTGCTTGCGCTATTCACGGTCAAGACTGTTCCGCTTCCCCCTTTTCAACTGACCTCAATGGCCTTTGCGATTGGTGGAACGCTTGGCCTGTGCTGGATCGTTGTCAGGGGTGATGTACGGTCTCTCAGTAAGGTGAGCTGGAAGGTCTATGCCTTTGGGACTGGGGGGGTGTTCGGCTATCATTTCTTTTATTTCTCGGCTTTACGCCTTGCACCGGCCGCAGAAGCGGGGCTTATCGCTTATCTCTGGCCGCTCCTGATCGTGTTGTTGTCGGGCCTTCTCCCCGAAGAGCGCCTCAAATCAGGGCATATTGTTGGTGCTCTGACTGGTTTTGCAGGGGCGGCCATCATTGTCACTCAAGGCGGAACACGTTTTGAAGCGAGCGGCGCATTGGGGTACGTGTTGGCTCTTTTGTGTGCTTTCACGTGGTCCAGTTACTCTGTCATGTCTCGGAGGTTTGGCCTGACACCGACTTCTAGCGTTGCAGTGTTCTGCCTGGCAACGTCGGTCCTGTCTGGCATCGCTCATGTGGGTCTTGAGACGACAATCTGGCCGGTTGAACCAACTGCCTGGCTTGCTGTCATTGGCTTGGGCGTCGGCCCTGTCGGACTGGCATTCTTCGTGTGGGACGTGGGTGTGAAACACGGCGATATTCAAATATTGGGCGTCGCGTCCTATGCTGCCCCGCTGCTTTCAACATTTGTTCTCGTGGTCGCCGGTATCGCCGACATGACGTTGGCATTGCTTTTGGCAAGTGTGTTTATCACACTTGGGGCTGTCCTGGCCGCGCGTGCTAGCCGATCCAAGGCATAAGGGATGGCGTCATTTCTGACATTCGCCATGTCGCTGAGAGTCGGCAAAAAGGGCTCGGAGTTGCCGTGTGCTACATCGCCCCCAAGGTCAGCAGTGGGCCGTGACTTGCCTTGCCGCTTTGCGTCCCCATTCGCGTCATTCACAAATTTACATCAAGGTCCTGAAACCGGTCATTCAATTTTGCTCTTATCGGCACCGAATCATATAGTCCGCGTCACATCTGCGTAGCTCGACCGCGCCGGGTGCCGGGCGTGAAGGCTGGAATTTGATTGGAATTGAGCTTCTCAGCTCTTCAAGGGCCTTCGTCCGTCGCGATAGGCATTGCCGGCCGATATCTGTGAGCCGGTCATGAAGCTTGCGAAGATCGGTAGACACGCAGCGCCCAGAACGCCGGAATTCGTTCCGAGGGTCGAGGCCTTGAACGGGGCATTGGGAAGCCCGCGGGAAGGACCGGGGAGGCTGATGTCGGTGAGCCGATCCACGAGGGCGGTGTTGAAGCGATCGGGCAAACGCCCGCCGACAAAGATCACTTCGGGATCAATAAAGGCGGTTATGACACGCCCAACCTCGGCAATCTGGCCTGCCGAACGATCGAGCCAGTTCTCGACAAGTGGTTCGGTATCTTCGCAAAGTGCTGCAAGATCGAAAATGTCGGCGATGTCGATACCGTTGTGCTGCAGATACTCGACCAAGTCCTGTCCGGAAGGGCGCGGCGTGTCATAGGGAAAGAGCACGCCCGGTTTCGAGGCATTGCCATGCGCGCCGCGAAACAGCTGACCATTGAGGACGGCGCCACCGCCCACGCCGTGGCCAATATGGAGAAGAAAAAAGGTGTCGTATGCAGAGGCTGCACCGTAAAGAAACTCGCCAAGCGTAGCACAGACGCCATCCGTATCGACATTGCAGGGCATGGCGAGGGCTTCGCAAAAGGCCGGCGCTAACGCGTGTCGGTCAAGATCCGGGAAATACTCGTGCGCAAGCAGCACTTTGCCATCGGGTGCGAAACCGCCGGGCAACGAGATGCCGGCACCAACCACGCGCCGGGTCGGGATACGGCTGGCCCTCAAGGCGGCTGCCGCTCGCTCGCTCGCAAGTGCTGTGATCGAATCGACAGTGATCCTGTCGATCCGCACGCTGTCTACCGCAACGATATCGCCCGCAAGATCGACGATCGCCAGATCGAAGCGGCCGCGCATGAAGTTGATTCCGATCGAATAGGCCTGCCCCTTGCGGATCGACAGCGTCTTGCGCGGCTGGCCCTTCTGGCCGGCCCGGTCGGCAGTTTCCGTCAGGAGGCCGTTTTCCACCAGGCTGGTCACCAGGCGCGAGACCGTCGGCGGTGTCAGTCCCGTCGCATCCGCGATCACGGCGCGGGATGTCCCTCTGCCGCGCAGGACAAACTCCATCAACTGTCGCTCATTAAACGTCAGGGGCAATCTGAGATCGGTCATTCTGCTTTGGTAGCCGAAGTCATGGCCGGCTGCCAGAGGGGGATGGAAAAATATTAAAGTGCGCAATGTAATTTAAATGTCATCGAAGGGCGCTATCCCTTCCCATGCCCTGCAACGCACCAATCGTTTCCCATCAAGCTGTCGAAAGGACATGACCAATGACTGCGATTGTCAAGTTTACCGGGCTTGCTGCCCTTTGCCTTACGGGTCTTGTAACCCATGCCATTGCCAAGCCGCTGATCGTCTACACGCCGCAAGCCGTCGATCGCCTGCCCGAAATCGAAGCCTTTGTCGAAGAACACGCCGATATCGACGTCGAATTCGTCAATATGGGTGGCGGCGCCGTTTATGACCGCGTTCTCGCCGAGCGCAACAATCCGCAGGCAGATGTGATTTTCGGGCTGATCGATTTCCTCACTGCCGGCCTGAAGCTAGAAGGCGTTCTTCAGCCCTATGAACTCGAAAACCTTGAAGGCCTTCCGGCCATCTACCGCGATCCTGACGGCTATTTCTATGGCTACCGCCAGACCCCGATTACCCTGAGCTACAATGCCGATCTGCTGTCTGCCGAAGATGCGCCCCAGTCCTGGGAAGAACTGGCGGATCCAGAATGGAACGGCAAGTTCATGATAGGTGCTCTGACCTGGCAGACCACGCGGGCGATCCTCGCCGGTCTCTTCACCCGCCAGATCGATTCTGACGGTCAGATGACGGACGAAGGCTGGGACTGGTTCAACAAGTTCTATGACAATGCCGTAATATATGAAGACGGCATGAACCGCGCCGAGCTGATGGCGTCCGGCGAGAATGTCGTGTCGCTCAATCACTATCAGGGCGTTCAAAGTGATGCCGCCAATGGCGGTTATGACTATGCCTATGTCAACACGGTGGGCGGCACCCCGATCGTTGTTGAAAGGAACGCCATTCTCGCGGGAACCGACAATCTCGAAGATGCGCTGGCCTTCCTCGAAGTGGTGCAGTCCGTGGAGTTTCAGGTCTGGAATGCCGAGACCTTCGGCGTGATCCCGGTTCACCCTGACGCTGTTGCCCAGTCCCCCGCCGAAATCCGCGCGGCCGCTGAAATGTTCACCACCCAGGCGATCGACTGGGACCTGATGGCGGAAAATCTCGACGGTTGGCTGGAGCGCATCCAGCTGGACATGCTCTGAGCCTCAACCGAAACCGACCGCCGGTGAACGAACGCCGGCGGTCATCCGGGACTTTGGATATGATCGAACTGCAGGAAATTGACGTCACCTTCGATGGCAAAAGAGTGATCGAGAAGCTTTCGCTTTCTGTCTCTGATGGAGAGTTTTTCACGCTTCTCGGCCCGTCAGGTTGCGGAAAGACAACGCTTTTGCGCACGGTTTCAGGTTTCGTTAATCCGAGCGCCGGGAGGGTTTACATCAATGGCCAAGACGTCAGCGCGCGCCCTCCGGAAGATCGCGGCATCGGCGTCGTTTTTCAGAACTACGCGCTGTTTCCGCATATGAGCGTCTACGACAATGTAGCTTACGGCTTGCGCACCGCCGGCGCGTCCCGGGCAAGGATCCGCGACGAGGTGCCCCGCGCGCTGGAGCGGATCGGCGTGGCGGATCATGCGCGCAAGAAGCCTGCCGAGCTCTCCGGCGGTCAGCAGCAAAGGGTCGCCATCGCCCGCGCGCTGATCCTCGGCACGAAAGTGCTGTTGTTTGACGAGCCGCTGTCAAACCTCGATGCCAAGCTGCGCGAGGTCATGCGCGACGAAATCCGCGATATCCAGACACGGCTCGGGCTGACCGTCATCTATGTCACCCATGATCAGCAGGAAGCGCTGGCGATCTCTGACCGGATTGCGGTTATGAATGCCGGAAAAATCCGCCAGATCGGGTCACCACGCGCGCTCTATACGGCGCCGGCAGACCGTTTCGCCTGCACCTTTATCGGTGAGACCAGCCGTCTGCCCTCGCATCTGCTTCCAGGCCATGCGGATGTGAAAAAGGAGGCCTATGTGCGACCGGAACATATCCGGATCGGCGCTGCCGAAAAGAACGACGATCTCGGCTTTGAAACAAGTCTCGAGCGCGTCACTTTTCTGGGAGCACGGCAACGCCTCCAGCTGCGCCACGGGAATGCAAGACTGATTGCCGAAGCGCCGTCCGACTTTATTGCCGGCGCACCCGACGCCGTCATCGCCGTTCATGTCCGGCGCTCCGATCTCCTGTTGTTCGATGAGGCATCTGCATGAGTGCGCTTGTAAACGCGGTGGCCAGGTCGCAGTCGCGCCTTTCCTGGCCGCAGCCCGGCCGCATCCTTTACCTGTGTGCGCTGGCCGCTCTTGCCTGGGCGATTATCACCTTTCTTTACGTGCCGCTCGGCAGTGTGTTTACCACGGCCTTTCTGCAGGAAGACCATACGGCGGGCGAGACCATTGCCCGTCTGGCAGGCGCGCGCAACGTGCGCTCGGCGCTTTGGAACACATTCTGGATGACGGGCGCGACCGTCATCACGGTCAATATTGTCGGCCTGTTTCAAGTCGCCGCGCTCGAATTCTTCAAGGTGCGCGGATCGGGAATCTTGAAGATCGCCTATGCCACGCCACTGGTTTTCGGGTCCGTCACGGCGATCACCGGCTATAATTTCGTCTACGGGTCTTCCGGCGCGGTAACGGATCTGCTTGCCTATGTCTTTCCCGGCATTGATCGCAACTGGTTTCACGGCTGGCCGGCGGTGCTGATCGCGCACACCTTCTTGATGACACAGTACCATTTCCTGTTTCTGCGGGCGGCCATCCGCCGCGTCGATTTCGCCACTGTGGAGGCGGCTCGCTCGCTCGGCGCTTCTCCGATGCGCGCACTTGTGCAGATCGTCTTCCCGGTTATTCTGCCAACCATTTTTGCCGTATCCCTGCTGGTGCTGCTCGCCGCCCTGACGTCGCTTGCCGCGCCGGCCATTCTTGGCGGACGCGAATTCCGCATGCTTAACCAGATGATTCTGGGCCTCAATTCCATTCGCCGGCAGGATATGGCAGCCATGCTCGCCCTGCTTTTGGGGGCGATATCGCTCGCGGTCTTTCTCGCCTTGCGCTGGATCGAAAGAGGCCAGCGCTACGTCGGGGGCGCAAAGACGCCGATTCCGATGCAGCGGATCGTTCTCAAGAATCCGGTTGCCAGTGCTCTGGTCCAGTCTTTCGCATGGTTGCTGTTCGTCATCTACGCAACACCAGTCCTGTTCACGATCCTGTTCTCCTTTGCCCCCTCAAGGTCGATCGCCACCGACATCTTTCCGCGCAACCTCACACTTGAAAATTACCGCGCGGTTTTTGGCGCACAGCAGACGCTGGAACCACTTGTCAACTCCGTGATCATGTCGATCATGGCAATCTTCGCCGTATTGCTGCTGGCGCTTTTTGCCGGACGGTTGATCACCCGGACGCGTTCGCTGATCGGCGGCGTAGTCGAATTCTCGCTGTTCATACCCTGGATCCTGCCGTCATCTCTCGTCGCCATCGGCATCATACTCGCCTTTGATGCACCCAATCCGCTGATCGGCGGGGAGGTTCTGCTTGGCTCCTACGCAATTCTGCCGATTGCCTATGGCATCTTGATCGTACCGATGATGGTGCGCCTGATCAGCGCCAGCATGGTCGGTCTGGATCCGGCTCTGGACGAGGCAGCCCAGGCTTTGGGAGCCGGCCCGCTGCGCCGCTTTGCGAGCATCACATTGCCGCTTCTCGCCCCGGTCCTGATTCTGGTTTCGGCTTTGGCTTTCAACGACCTCGTCAACGAATATACCGTCTCGGCTTTTCTCTATAACCCGAATAATCGCCCTCTTGGCATCGCCATCGCCGTTTTTGCCACGGCCAATGATCCCGAAGCGCTGGCCAAGGGTCTCGTCTATGCGACGCTCGTCATGGGTGTCTCCTTCATCATCATCATGACCGCTGACCGCTTCGGTCTCGGCCGTGCCCCGATTACCGCTGCCTGACCATCTGAAAGGATTTTCCCATGGAGACCTGTATCACCTGCTGGTATCTGCCCAATCACCCGCGTTGGTATGACGAGGGGATTCGTCACACGCTGAATGAAATCCGCGCCGCTGGTTTTACCCATGTGAACTGGAACCCTGACGCCGGCTACTCCTACGTTTACGCAACGTCAGAAATGGACTTCATCGCGAGGATGCTGGATGATGCGGGATTGCGCGCCTGGTGCGTGCACGGTTCTCACGGCAAGAACGGCGTCACCGAAGTCGGCGGTGGCATGATGGAAACCCGCAAGGATTTTCTCTCGTCCCATGAATGGCAACGCCAGGCCGGCCTCGACCTGATCCGCAACCGGTTGGCGTTTGCCGCCAGAATCGGTTCACCGTCCGTGGTCATGCATGTCGACCTCGACGAGACGGAACTGCGCGACCCGGCCGCTCACGCCGCCTTCTACGACCGTTTCCACCGCTCCTTTGATGAGATCGCCGAAGATTGCCTACGCACCGGCGTCAAGATTGCGGTTGAGAACCTCAACGGCGCACCGATCGAGCGCAGCCTTGAAATGTTCGGCAAGCTGTTTGAGCAGCATTCGGCGGATACCGTCGGGCTTTGCTATGATTGCGGCCATGCCGAGCTTTCCGAGCCCGGCCAGTTCCGCATTCTCGAAAATCACGGCGACCGCCTGATCGCGACCCATCTTCACGATAATCGCTCGGTGCGCGATGATCATCTTCTGCCGGGCGACGGCGATATCGATTTCGACCGGCTGATCCGCCTAATTGCCGCGACCGACTACGCGGCGCCACTGACCTTCGAAACGCCACATCGGGCGCACGGCATGGGCTACAGCCTGGGCGATGCCGCCTTCTTTGAGCGGGCGCAGTCGCGGATCGCTCCATTGGAGAAGAAGCTTGCCGAATTGAGGGCCAAAGGAGCAACTTCATGACAGCAAGGCCGCCGCTCGATGTTGCCCGGGAGGTCGCCGAGGAAGTCGGCGCCTTCTGCCTGTCAAATTGGGGCCACGTCGATCCTGCCGACATCGAGGCGAAGGCACCGCGCGACTTCGTCAGCACCGTTGACCGGAAGGCCGAAGATATCGCCCGTGACCGGTTATTGCATTACTATCCCGACATCCCTGTCGTGGGCGAAGAACGTGGCGGCAAGGCGGAGGGCACGTTCTGGATCGTCGATCCGCTGGACGGCACGTCGAATTTCCTCTCCGGCCTGCCGCTCTGGTGTGTTTCGATCGGACTGGTTCGCGAGGGTGTGCCGGTTTTGGGCGCTATCGTCGCTCCGGCCCTAAAGTTTTCTGTTTCCGCAACGACACAGGGTTCAGGTGACGTGACGACCATCTCTCCGTTTCCCGGCGGCTTCAATCGCTGCATCGCCGTTGGTAGAAATCCCGGAAGCTCCCGAGCGCGACGGGAGACCCGCGAGGTCGATCTGGAAGAAGCAGGCTTTACGCTGGTCAATCTTGGCAGCTGCGCCCTCTCACTGGCATTCGTCGCAACTGGCCGGCTGGGCGGCTATGTCGAATTTGGTACCCGGCTTTGGGACTGTGCAGCAGGCGCCGCCATTTGCAAGGCTGCCGCTCGTCCCCTGCGGCTTGGTTGTATAGCCGAAGAATTCCGCATTGACATTGAAGCGGGCTTTGGCGTTCTAGATTGACAAGAAGCAACGCCCTTTGGCTGAGAGCCAATCGCTTATTTCCCGGCTTCGCCACTGGCCGTTATACGAAAATTGCCCCCCCAACCTTTACGACAGAAAACCGTCCAAGTGTGGCCTCACTCACAGGCGAATGTCCATTTTTGAAGAAATCAGACCAAGACCCACAAGTCCGGTTGCGGCCCAAAGCAGACCTTGATTACGTGTTTGGATTGCGACTATGCAGCCCGCCGAACCGGACTTTAATCGAATCCGCAGAATTCCGCTGAAGAACAGGGGGAGCCGAGCGGATTTGGCTGATTTTTCTATGTTCTGAACGAAGGTAAAGCCCACCTGAATTCACCGACTGATAACTTGCCTTCGCTGCGGGTTCCCTAATGGATCGAACGGGCGAGCAATATGACGGCGGAAAGCGTTGCGAGGCCCAAAGCCCATGGTCGAATCGATCTGCGCTCGAACCGCGCGACGAGGGGGCGGGATGCCCGGAGGGCCAACAGACCAAACGGCACAAGAGTGACTGCGAGCGCAAGCTGTGGCGCACGGATCAACCCGGCCAGGCTCAGGGCCCCGATGGATAACGCCATGCCAAACCCGAAGAACGCGTTTTGGGTTGCTGCCGAACGGCGGGCGTTTACCGTCGAGTAGAGAATGGCCATCGGGGGCGCACCGATGCCACTGAGCGTTCCCATCAGGCCTCCGGTCACACCCGCGATGAACAGGCTGCACGGTGAGATCCGGATCGACAGCCCCGCAACCGTCAGTGCGACAGCAAGAAGCACGATGATCGCAATGACGACCGGAAGCGCGTCTGAGCCCACAACCACGCTGGCAAGGCTTGCGGCGATCACGGCGCCCACGGCACGACCCGCCAGGCCCGGAGGCAGATCGGAACGGACCACCGCATCCCGTCCGCCGAGAAGGGAGCCAATCCCGATCACAAACCCCAGGACCAGAACCGTTCCGGGCACCCATTCGGGCGCAACAAGCGTCATGACCGGCGCCGCGATCATTCCGAAGCCCGCCCCGGAGAGTTTCTGGAGGATCGTGCCGCAGGTGACGGCTGCCGCGCAGGCGCTCCAGTGCAGAAATGGCGGAAGCAGGTCGTCGGTGTTTGAGAACATCAGCGATACAAACGACCAGATTGAAGAGGGGTCTATGAGCGCACAGGTCATTGCGGACCTGCTCTTTTGACCATCTGCGGCGCGAAACGACGCCCGATCCTGAACGCGAGTGCAAGCTCCACCGCGCCAGCGAAGATGATGCCCACGATGAGGGCCTCCACTCCGAAGCTGACAACGATCCAACCGCCGAGGAAGGGAAAGCCGAACAGGCCCGCGAAATAGAAGATCACGAACCAGGTCAGGGCCGCGTTCTGCAACGCCGGGTCCCCAACATCGTTCACCGCGCGGGCCTGGATAAGCGGATAGGCCAGTCCGTAGCCGAGCCCGAAGAGCGCTGCCGATCCGAAATGCGCAGCAGAGCCGATGACGTCCGATCCCGCCCCGAAGAGAAGACAGAGGCCGACGACCATGGTCGCAATCAGCGCTGGGATGCTGATGCGGGACGGCAAGCGATTGACGGGAGCGGCCAGCAGCCATCGTGCGATAACGACCGTGACGGTATAGACCGCGAAATAAGTGCTGGGGGACAGTGCGGCGCCTCTCACGATCGAGGACTGAAATGTCATCACCCCTCCAAAGGTCGCCGCCCCAAGCGCGACCATGACAATGGGTGTGATTGACGGGCTTCTGAACACTGCGCCTATGGCCCGCAGCCATGACAGGTCTGCTCTGCGGCCAGTGGGGCCCATGCGCCGGGTCCGCCGATCAAATGCGAAGAGCAAGAGACAGGCCAGACAACAGCTTGCCGCGACTACAAGAAAGTAACCCCGTGTGCTCATGCCAAGCCGCGTCACCATAAATTCGCCGAAAACCGGAGAAAGGCCGATCCCCGCCATTTGAAATGCGCCAAAGCGAAGGAACCAATAAGCCCGGTCTGTGTCCTCGGCGAGCCGGGACAGGGCCATCGGGGCGGCGAGGTAAAACGTACCCCAGCCGCAGCCGAGCGCGAAGCCTCCGAAAAGGCACAGAGCGTCCAAAGTCTCAGATTGCGCCAGAAGGGCAAAGGCCAATGCGACGAGACCGACACCGATCGCGGCACAGCGCGCCGCTCCGAAAGAAATCGCAAAGCTTCCGGTCATGGGCAGGCTTACGAACGTGCCAACCACTGCGACTGCGAGCACGTAGCCCGTGTCAATTTCCGAGCCTCCGAAGGCGATGAAATGGCGGGTCAGCACGAAAGTCGCGCCGTAGCCTGCCGCGGCGAGCAGCGCGCCCCAGAACAGGGCGAAGACCCATGGAATGTGCCGGGAGGGTTCTGTTTGCATCATGACATGTGACCTTTGCGGAGCGGACGCGTTTCACAGCTTCGGCATGGCGGTTAGGCGAAGCGATTGGATTGACATGAGGCGATATTGGGCTCAAAACTGGATTGAAAAAATATCCAGTTATAGAAATGTTTCGCAGTCCAGTTTGGCTGACATCCGTCTGCCATCTCTCCGAAGAGCGCTCGGAACCGCTCCCGACACAGCTCTATCACGATCTCGTCCGGGCCGTTCGGGACGGTCGCATTGGCGACGGCGACAGGCTGCCGTCGAGCCGACGTGCCGCAGAAGACCTCGGGGTCTCGCGAACGACCGTGACCTCGGCCTATGAGTTGCTGGCCGCCGAAGGCATCATCACGGTGCGACAGGGGGCAGCGCCGCGCGTGATCTCGCCCGAACATTCGATTCAGGACCAGACATGTCGCCATGGCCCGACCCCGTCCCTGAGAGGGGAGGCGTTGAGTGCGGATTTTCGTCGCGAGGTCTTGCCAACCTCTGGTGGGGCGCTTGCGCCCGGGGAGCCGGACGAAACCCTGTTCCCAGCAGATGAATGGGCGCGCCTCCTGCGGCGGGTGTCGCGCAGACGGCTTGGCGCACCCGCGCTCTATGGAGACACCTATGGGGTTGAAGACCTGCGCCTGGCCCTGAGGGATCGGTTGGCCTCTGACAGGGGCGTTCATGTCGATGCAGATCAGATTGTCATCGTGCCCGGAAGTCAGGCCGCCATGGCGCTGCTCGCGCAGGTCCTCACCGATCCCGGCGATCTCGCCGCGATAGAGGACCCAGGTTGGCTTGGCGCGCGCGCCGCATTTCTCGGGGCGGGACTGCGCCTCTCGCCGCTTCGGGTCGATGCGGGCGGGGCGGATCCCGCGGGCCTGCCCGTGGAGGCGCGGTTGGCCTATCTTACACCTTCGAACCAGTATCCTCTTGGCAAACGGCTTTCGCTCTCCCGTAGGCTGGAGTTCATCGCCCGCGCCAAGGTGACGGGCGCGGTTCTGATCGAGGACGATTACGACAGCGATTTTCATTGGTCAGGCCGCACGATTCCCGCTTTGGCGGCGCAGGATCATGACGGGCACGTCGTGCTGATCGGTTCCGCGTCAAAGGCCCTGCTGCCTGCCTTGCGGATTGGCTGGATTGTGGTGCCACCCGGCCTGATCGACACCGTGCGCAGGGCCCAGCGGAACCTTGGAATGATAGCGAACCTTCATGCCCAGTTCGCTCTGGCGGAGCTGATGCAGTCCGGGCGCTATCGTGTCCAAATCCGACGTATCGCGCGGGACTATCAAGGACGTGTTCGCACGCTTGTGGAAGCTTTGACCGCGATCTCTGAGGTGACAGTTCATCCGCCCGACGGGGGGGTGCAGGTCACCCTACAATTTAGGAGTGATTTGGATGAAGAACCTGTTCTGGCGGAATTGGCACGTCGCGGTCTGCATCCGGGACGGCTCTCCGGCTACTGTCAGAGAGGCGACCTGCGAGGGCTAGTGATTGGTGTGGGCAGCGCCACGCCCGAACGCATCACGATGTTGCGCGACGGCCTGAGAAATCTGTTCGATCAGGAAACGAAACATGTGTGAAGCTTGGCAAGTACTTCAGGTCGAAAACAACCCAGACCTAACCGGCCATTCGCACATACTGCAGCCAACGTCCGCTCCCCGCCCATTTGGGTTGTTCAAAAAGCGAACAGCCAACGACTGCTTTACAGATGAGGCTGAAAAAACAGGCGCGACCGACTTGAGGGGACGCGAAGCGGACATTCTTCAGTGTGCGCTCCACGCGTCCTTCCGGACAAATGCAGCGCTGCTGCTCTCCGCCCGGAAGGACGGCGTTGGGGGTCGCGCCTCAATAAAAAACGCCCTCGTCCGGTAGGAGAGGGCGTTTTTGTTTGTTGGGGCGTTGGCTAGCAATCAGTCGATGGTTGAGCTTTCCTCATCCTTCTTCATGTGGCGCATGCGGGCTTTCAGGACCCGGCCGAAGATGATCGGCAGGACGAAGCCGATGATGGCCAGGCTCCACAGCCCGATGGAGAGTGGGCTGCCGACGAGGACGGCCCAGTCGCCGTTGCTGATGGTGATGGCGCGGCGCAGGTTGTTTTCCATGGCGTTGCCCAGCAGCGTGCCGAGGATGATGGGGACCAGCGGCACATCGAGCTTGCGCAGCACCCAGCCCAGAACCCCGAAACCGACCATGACCAGAAGGTCGAAGGAGGAGCCGGAGATGCCGTAGATGCCGACGAAGCTGACCATGGCGACGATGGGCATCAGGATGCGCGGCGGGACCAGGAGAACGCGGGTGAACAGGCCGATCATCGGAATGTTCATGGCCAGCAGCATGAAGTTCGCGATGAAGAGCGCCGCGATCAGGCCCCAGACCACATCCGGCTGCTGGGTGAACAGCAGCGGGCCCGGGGTGATGTTGAGCGCCAGCAGAACCGCCAGCAGCACGGCCGTTGTTCCGGACCCGGGAACACCGAGCGCCAGCATCGGCACCAGCGCCCCACCGGCCGCGGCGTTGTTGCCGGCTTCCGGTGCGGCGACACCGCGCGGATCGCCCTTGCCGAAGGTGCCTTCCTTGTCGACGAGCTTCTTTTCGAACGTATAGGAAACGAACGAGCCGAGCGACGCGCCGGCACCGGGCAGAACACCGGCCACGAAGCCGAGCAGGCTGGTGCGCAGCATGGTCGGGGTGCAGTATTTCAGGAGCGCGAAGCTGGGCATCAGCCGGCCGACGGACACCTTGCTGGCGTTGGCTTCGGCATTGCCATGGCGGTGTTCCAGAAACAGGAAGACCTCGGACAGGGCGAACAGGCCGACGATGGCGACCAGGAAGTCGATGCCGTCGTAAAGGTGCACTTCGCCGAAGGTGAAGCGCGGAACGCCGGTCTGGGTGTCAACGCCGACGGTGGCCAGACCGATGCCGAGCGCCGCGGCGAAGGCGGTCTTGGCCTGGTTGGTCGAGGCAACGCCGCCCAGGGTGGCGAAAGCCAGCGTGAACAGGGCGAAATATTCCGCCGGGCCGAACAGAAGCGCGATCTTGACCAGCTGCGGCGCCAGCAGGATCAGGCCCCAGGTGGCGATGAACGCACCGACGAAGGAGGCAACGCCCGAGAGCGACAGCGCCTCGCCGGCGCGGCCCTGCTGAGCCATCGGATACCCGTCGAGACAGGTCATCATCGCCGGTTCGTCACCGGGAATGTTCAACAGGATCGACGAGATACGCCCACCGTACATGGCGCCGTAATAGACCGATGTCAGCAGGATCAGCGAGGGTGTTGCGCCGAGGCCGAGGGTGAAGGCCAGCGGGATCAGGATGGCGACGCCGTTGGATGGGCCAAGGCCCGGAAGGGCACCCATGATGGTGCCGAGAAAACAGCCGAGCAGGGCCAGCAGAAGGTTCTGCCAGGTCAGCGCGATGACGAAGCCGTCGGCCAGTGAAGAGAGAGTGTCCATGCCGATGCTCCGTTAAAACCCGAACGGGCCCTTGGCCAGAGACAGGCCAAGCACGAGGTGAAAGACAGCGTAGATGCCGACCGACGTCAGGCAGCCGATGAGCACCGACCCGATGGGCGCGGACCCGAGGCGCCAGGTGAGGTAGCTGGCGGCGACAGCCGTTGCCAGGATGAAACCGGCTTCCGGCAGCAGGATCGCGTAGAGGATCATCGCCAGCACAGCCAGGGCGACTTCGAGAAGGCGCGGCAACGACGGCCATTCCGGCGCGGCGTCAGGCTTCAGGAAAATCGCAAGGGAGGCAAGGCCCAGAACTGCGGCGATGATAAGGGGAAACGCCTTCGGGCCGACCGCGTCGGACAGAAAGCTTTCTTCGATAATGAGAGCGGCCCAGGCATATCCCAGCGCGAGAAAAAGCCCGACCGCGCCAAAGATACGGTCGCTCATGGTTTCCTTCCTGAGAGCGGCTCTTTTCCGATACCGGCCGCCGCCCCGTGCGTTTTCTGTTGTTTTCCGGCACTTGAAGTCTGCCACCGCGTTTGCCGGCAATCCGGTGCGCCCGGTCATGACTTATGCGGTCGGCGTGACCTCGGTGCGCGGTAAACCGGATGAGGCCCGCGTTGGGGCGTCATCCGAACAAAGAAGGGGGCACAAGGACTGCGCCCCCCAAGTCGGCACAACCGCTTTTTTTATTTGATGATGCCGATTTCTTTGGAGATGTTCTGGATCTGCTGCACGGAGTTGGCAACGAATTGCTCGAATTCCTCGCCCTGCAGGTCGAGCGGAGCCAGACCGTTTGCAGCCATGATGGCTTTCCACTCGTCGCTGGAGTAAAGGTCGGAGACCTTGGACACCCAGGCGTTGTATGCCTCGTCGGACATTTTGCCCGGAGCGTAGAAGCCGCGCCAGTTTGCACCGATTGCGTCGATGCCCTGTTCCTTGGCGGTCGGGAAGTCGGCGAATTCACCGGGCAGACGCTCGGGCGCCAGAACGGCGATCACCTTGATGTCGCCGCTGTCGACAAAGCCCTTGGCTTCGGAAATGTCGCCGGTGAAGGCCTGCACGGAGCCGGCCAGAAGCTGGGTCACGGCTTCACCGCCACCGTCGAAGGCAATGTATTTCACCTTGCGGACGTCTTCGATGCCGTAAGCGTTGGCCGCGATCAGAACCTTCAGGTGGTCCCAGCCGCCAACAGCGGAACCGCCGGCAACGGAAATGGATGTCGGATTGTTTTTGATCTCGTCCAGAAGTTCCGGCAGCGTGTTGATCGGGCTGTCGGCGGCAACGGCGATCACGCCGTAGTCAGCGCCAACGGAGGCCACCCAGCGGACCTGGTCCATGGTGTTGCCCGGGTAAGCGCCCTGAGCCAGACGGGTCGCGGTGGCCGAGGACGCTGCCACGATCAGGTCGTTGTCGTCGTCGCGCTTGTTGACCACTTCAGCAAATGCCACGCCGCCGCCGCCACCAGCCAGATTCACCACCTGCATGGTCTTGTCCAGAAGCTTCAGGTCCTGAAGGGTCTTGCCGACCTGGCGGCAGGTGAAGTCCCAGCCACCGCCCGGGTTGGCCGGTGCGATGCATTCCGGGTTTTCCGGCTTGAAGTCGGCAGCGGTTGCACCGAAAGCGGACGCGCCAAGGAATGCGGCCGCCAGCAAGAGGCGGGTCGTTTTGAATGTCATGTTGTCGTTCCTCCACAAGAGCAGGGCTATTGGAAAGCCCCTTGTATCCGCTGTGTCGCAATTGCGAGTCCTCCCAACGGATGTGAGGAAGAGCCTAGCGGCAAACCCTGTCATCAACCTGTCAACACGGTGCACATTGCTTGCGCGCGGCGAAATTGCGGGGCAAGACTTGGGGCGGGAGGAATGAATCTTTGCGTCTTTTGCTTGTTGAAGACACGTTCGACATGGCCGAAGCGATCATGATCCGGCTGGGCCGGTCCGGTATCGCCTGCGATCTGGCCAAGTCCCTGGAAGAGGCGCGGGCCTGCGTTACGGTCCAGACCTACGACGTGATCGTTCTCGATATCAATTTGCCGGACGGACTGGGCACCGAGCTCCTGAAGGAACTGCGCACCCGGGGCGAACGCACGCCGGTGCTGATGCTGACGGCCGAGTTTTCCGTCGATGACAGGGTGTCCTCGCTCAATTCCGGGGCGGACGATTATCTGGTCAAACCGTTCGACCACCGCGAACTGGAGGCCCGCATCCGCGCGCTCCATCGCCGGGAGCAGAAAGACAAGTCGGAGGAGCTGACGCTCGGAACACTTTCCTTCAATGCCTCGGCGCGGGTTGTCCGGCAGGGCGGCAACCCGATCACCCTGACGCGGCGCGAATTCTCGCTGCTGGAGATCCTGGTTCACAATCGCGGCAAGACCGTCAGCAAGGAACGCCTGTTCGATGGGGTGTTCAGTTTTCAGGATGCCGATGTCAGCATGAACGCGCTGGAGCTCTATGTCGCGCGGCTGCGCAAGAAACTCTCGGGCGGGTCTGTCAGGATCGAGACCCAGCGAGGGCTTGGCTACAAGCTGGAAGTCGATGACTGATCTGTTCCGCAAGGTGGCATTGTCCTCGCTCACGGCGCGTGTTGCCTTCGGTATCGCCTTTCTGCTGATCTTCGGCGGGGTGATCGTTTCCATCGCCGCCTTTGCCTATGGCCGGGAAGCGGCCCGAAGCGCCTATGACCGGCTGCTTCTGGGGGCGGCGACCGGGATCGCCTCGTCGATCACCGTGCAGGACGGCCGGCCCGTCATCGAGCTGCCGGTTTCCGCGTTCGAGCTGCTGGCCCTCGCTCCCGATGACAGGATCGGCTACCGCATCATCGGTGCGGAAGGGGAAACCCTGACCGGCTACGACGAAATTACCCTGCCAACGCGGCGCAGGGATTTTCGGGATGGGTTTTTCGACAGTTCCTTTTTTGGTGAAAAAGCCCGGTTTGCCGTTGTCTCGCGCCGGTTTGCCGAGCGCACGCTCAACGGCACGGTCAAGGTGGTTGTCGGCCAGACACTGCGCGCCCGCAATGAAATGGCCTATGACATCACCCGCAAGGCGCTCTACGTGCTTGCTGCTTCCGGGCTTGCGATGGTGCTGTTGTCGGTGGTCGTCGTGCGTTCCGTGCTGCAGCCTCTGGAGCGGATCGCCGGTGGTCTCGCCGCACGAGATCCGCACGACCTGACGCCGCTGGATACCTCGGTTCCGCGGGAAACGGCGGTCATGATCAACGCCCTCAACGGCTTCATGGCCCGGCTCGACCGGCAGATGAACTCCATGCGGCATCTGATCTCCGACACCGCTCATCAGCTTCGAACACCGGTGGCGGCGCTCAGGGCGCAGGCGGACCTTTTCACCGATGAACCGGAGCTTGCGAGAAAGGAAAAGATCGTCGAGCGGATCCAGACCCGCACGGCCAGCCTCGGCCGTCTTCTCGACCAGCTTCTCAGCCAGGCGCTTGTGATCCACCGGGGCGACAGCGCCAGACGGGAGCGGGTGGACCTGCGCGACATTGCTCTTGATGTTTTCGAGGAAGGCGATCACGCAGTTCTCAATCCGGAGTTCGACGTCATCCTGGATATCGGGGAGGATCCCGTCGAAGTACTGGCCGATGCGCAGTCCCTGAAGGAAGCCTTGAAGAACCTTTTGAACAACGCGCTTAAATACGGCCGTTCGCCGGTGCGGGTCGGCGCCTCGTCAGAAGGCCGCCGGGCCAGTATCTGGGTGGAAGATGCAGGCGGCGGTCCGGTGGACGGCGTTCTTGCCGAACTGGGGTCCCGCTTCAACAAGGGGGCCTTGTCACGGCAAAGCAGTTCCGGTCTCGGTCTTGCGATCGCGCATGCTGTCGCCCACTCCTTCGATGGTGAATTGCGGCTGGAAAAAACCGACAGCGGTTGCTTTCGCGCCGCCCTTGTTTTTGCAGCCCTGCCGGAGGGACGCGCATGAAGCTGGTGACTTTTCTGAAGGGCCTGGCTGTCCTCGCCGCTCTCTTCACCACCGGCCGGGCCGTTTCAGCCCAGGAGCTGGTGGAGGTTTTCGGGCCGCAGATCACCAACAGGGTGCTGGTGCTGCGTTCGACCACCGATATTGCCGTCTTCGGGCCCGTGGTCGAGACCTTCCTGCGCACCCAGCCGGGTCTGCAGGTGCGGTATGAACAATGGGGATCGAACGAGCTCTACCGGCTGACCCGCCGGGACTGCCGTGATGGGGTTGCCGGTGCTGACATCGTCATCAGCTCCGGTGTTCACCAGATGGTGCAACTCGTCAACGAGGCCTGCGCGGCGTCCTATCGTTCGCGGTTGACCGAACGGTTGCCAGAGGCGCTGCGCTGGCGCGACGAATTGTGGGGCATCACCCGCGAGCCTGCGGTGATCGTCTATAATCGCGAGCTGGTGCCGGCGGAGGATATTCCGCAGAGCCGCTTCGACCTGCTTGATCTGCTGAGGCCCGACGGCACCCCCTATGCCGGGCGGGTCGCGACCTATGATATCGAGCAATCCGGGCTCGGCTATCTGTTCGCGTTCGCCGATGCGCAGGAAGCGACAACATTCGGCGCGTTGCAGGAATCCTTTGGCCGGTCGCAGGCTGTTTCCACCTGCTGCTCGGTCGACATCATCAAGGGCGTTGCCGAAGGGCGCTATCTGATTGCCTACAACGTGCTGGGGTCCTACGCCCAGGGCTATCAGCTCAAGGACAAGCGGATCGGCATCGTGCTGCCGTCCGACTACACCCTGGTGCTGTCACGAACCTTCATGATCCCGAAACAGGCAGACCACAAGGCCGAGGCGGAAGCGTTTCTGGATTTCCTTCTGTCTTCGGAAGGTACGCTCGCCCTCAGGACCGCGTTGCTGATCAGCCCGCTTCTGGAAACGGAAGAAGGCAACGAGGGCGAGGGGCTGAGTTCCACCGCGCTGCGGCCTATCGGGCTGTCGCCGGCGCTCATGGTCGCGCTCGATGAACTGACCCGGGAAACGTTCCTGCGCCGCTGGCGGTCGACGTTTCCAGGGCCGTAACTATTTTTCTCCGACGGGCAACCCGCCGCCCGCGGGGACAGGCGGCGGGTCATGGGTCAGAACTTCTTGGCGAAGCTCAGCTTGAAGCTGCGGCCAGCACCTTCGTCGTCGCTCAGGTGGTTCCGGTAGGACTTGTCAAACACGTTATCGACGTTGAAGCGGACCTCGCTGTCCGCCATGAAGCCTTCTTCCGGTTTCCAGGCGGCATAAAGGTTATGCAGCACATAGCCGGCGGTTTCCTGTTCGTCGGACCCCACGCGGTCCTGGGCGGCGTAGAAGTCGCCCTTCCAGCCGAAGTCCAGGTTCCATGGCCGGTAGACATAGCCGATCTTGAGGAAGGCGCTGTCGGCGGGAATGGCATTCAGGTAGCCGCCGGTGTTGACATTGTTGCCCCGGATCAACGAAGCGCCAAGCGATCCGTAGACGCTTTCCGTCCAGTAGGAGGCTTCCAGTTCCAGCCCTTCGTAACGGGCTTTCGGAATGATTTCCGTTACCACCGTCGAACCGTTCCAGTAGCTGGCGTAGTAGTTGGTGACGTTGTTGCGGAACGCCGTTCCCTTCAGGCGGAAAGCGTCGCCGCCCATTATCAGATCGTCAAAGGACAGGGTGATGCCGGCCTCGAAGTTGTTCGACAGTTCCTTGTCGAGATCGTTGACGACATAATTCGAGAATACCTCGTCGAGTGACGGCAGGCGCTCTGTATGGGCAACGGAACCGAAGACGCCGAGCCACTCGGACATCTTGATCATCGCCGCAAGCTTTGGAGAGTAGCCGACGGCGCTCTTGTCCTCGTCCAGGTCGACGGTCGCACCCCTGCTGTTCACATAGTTGCCGACAGACACATTGCTGTAGTCGATCCGCATACCGGGAATGAGGGTGATGCGGTCGTTCCAGACCAGTTCGGCCTGCGCATAGCCGCCGACGTTGACCGTTTCGCCTTCCGGGTGAGAGCCCGAACCGGATTGGGTATAGTTCGCAAAATGGCGTGGATTGAGCCGTTCCTGATACTGGCCGTCGATGCCGGTCGTGACATAGGCCATCCAGTCTTCCCCCAGCTGGAACGTGGCGACGTTGTCCGCCTTGCCCTGCCAGGTTTCATATGAGTATTCCGAACTGATGCCGAAGGGGTAGGTGCAGGTAAAGGGACCGAAACAGATCTGGTTCTGGTTCTTCTGCTCAACCCGGGTGTCGGACCAGCTGACCTGGGCCTTCACATCCAGCAAATCGTTGCCGGTGAAGGCGTTTTGATAGCCGATGATCGCGGTCTGGTCGGTAACTGTGCGGTCGACGTCTCCAAAAGTGTTCTCCCAGGAAATCTGGTCGTAGTTCTGGTTGTCCTCGTCGCTCGACCAGTTCTGATAGCTGGCGAAAACGGATTGGTCGTCGTTCTCCCCGAAGGTGTAACGGGCCTTGATCAGGCCGTTGATGGAGTTGAAATCCGTGTCCGGAACCTCGTTGCCCTGGCCATCCGTGATGTCCTGAGACTGCCTGTAGTTGAGGACGCCCAGCAACTCGAGGTTCTTGACCGGCTCCGTGGCGATGATCGCGCTGCCCAGCCAGCCGTTGCCGTTGGAATCCCAGGATGTTTTCAGCCGACCGCCGATCAGGTCGCCCGGATCGAGGAAGTCGCTGGCATCTTTCGTGGTGAAGGTGATCACACCGCCCATGGCGCCAGCGCCATAGAGCGTCGAGGACGCCGGTCCGCGCAGAACCTCGATCTGCTTGTAGAGTTCCGGATCGGAGAAGAACGATCCCATCCGGTACTGTTCGAAGAACTTGTTGACCCCGTCGACCTGCATGATGATCCGGGTCTCGTCGCCCGAAAGCGCTTCGCCGATACCGCGGATATTGATGCTCTCGCCGAGAACCGAGTTGCTGCCGATTGGCGTCACGCCCGGAATTTCCTCGAAAACGTCACCGATCGTACGCGGTTGCAGATCGTTGATGCTTTCCTGGTCCAGCACCGTGACCGCCTGCGGTGTGTCGATGGCGACTTTCGGTACGCCGGCACTGACCACGATCTGCTGCAACAGCGACACCGGCTGATCCTGTCCCACGGCAGCAGGTGCCGCCGACGCGGCATCTGGTTCCAGATCCTGTGCCGCTGCCCCGCAATTAAAAGCCAGAACCCAAAGGGCAACACCCCCCATCAAGCGGGAGTTGCCGGTCTTTTTTAGCCCCATAAAAATTCTCCAAGAGTGCGCGTTGTTCGCGTCCTTTTCGCTGCCTCTCACACAGCGTTATAAACATGAGTCAGTGACTCAGGTATTGTGTTCCTAATGAAATATGAATATAGGAGTCAAGTATAAGATTGCGGCCTTTGAGGAAAACCGTTTCTTTGGAATGAATCCAAAATTCCTAATGATCCCATAATGTTACGTGACGGGATGTTGGGGGCGGGAAACTGAAGATGCGCTGCAGGAAGACCACAGCGATTAGGGGCAAAACTCATGAATGCCGATCAGATTTCCTCTGAACCCAGGCAAAGCGCTGCCAGCATCCGGGCGGCACGCGCGAACAATCCGAAGATGCGCGAACGGGATCTGGCGCAGATGCTCGACATCACGGAAGCGGAGCTGGTGGCCAGCTTCGTCGGGCATGGTGCGCGCCGGATCGAGCCGCGATTCGACGACCTGTTTCCGGGGCTGCAGAGCGTTGGCACGGTCATGGCATTGACGCGCAACGAGAGTGCGGTTCACGAGAAGATCGGACCGTTCGAGAAATTCGTGAACGGCAAGCGTGCGGCCCTGATGCTGGGCGAGCAGATCGACACGCGCATGTTCCCGGCCAACTGGGTACATGGTTTCGCGGTTGAAAAGGCTGACGGCAACGATATCCGCAGGTCGCTTCAGTTCTTCGATGCCCATGGCGATGCGGTGATGAAGATCCACACCCGCGCGGAAACGGACCTGGAAGCCTGGAACACTCTGGTTGAAAAGCTGGCGCTGGAAGACCAGGCACCGGATGTCCTGCCTGACGTGAGCAAAGCCGAGCCGTTCAGCCGAAAGCTGCCGTCACAGGGTGCTGAAGCGGTGCTGCGCGACCGCTGGCAGGCCATGACCGATCCGCACCAGTTCCACGGACTGTTGAAGGATCTGGACCTCGACCGGGTCAGCGCCTTCGAACTTGCGGGCGATGCGTGGGCCTGGCCGCTTGATCGGGGCGCCGTCCCGGCCTTGTTGCGTCTTGCCGCCTCGGAAAGAATTCCGATCATGTGTTTTGTCGGCAACCGCGGCTGCATCCAGATCCATTCCGGCCCGGTGGAAAACGTGATGGACAGGGGGCCATGGATCAACATCATGGATCCGACGTTCCATCTGCATCTGCGCACCGATCACATCTATGAGGTCTGGGTGGTGCGCAAGCCGGCGGATGTCGGTCATGTTACCTCGGTCGAGGCTTATGACAGCGAAGGCCAGCAGATCATCCAGTTCTTTGGCGTGCGCGGTGAAGGCAACCGGGAACGCACCGACTGGCGCGGCCTTGCCGAAAACATGCCGAAACTCGACGGTGCGGTCAGGCTGGGAGCTGCGGAATGATCGGGTCTCTCTCGCGTTTTTGCGGTGTTTCTGTGGCGGTCGTTCTGACCGCCGCTGCCCTGGTGCTGTCCGCAAAGCCCTTGTTCGCCGAAGAAACAGGCTTTCCGAAAAGCCATCAGGTGGTCGCCATCGGCGGTTCGGTGACGGAGATCGTCTATGCCCTTGGTGAAGAGGAGAGGCTGATTGCCCGCGACACCACAAGCATCTATCCGGCGGAAGCTTCAAACCTGCCGGATGTGGGTTACATGCGCGCGCTTTCGCCGGAAGGCGTGTTGTCCGTCAATCCGGATCTGATCCTCATGCTGGAAGGCAGCGGTCCGCAGGAAACGCTGGACGTGTTGCACAAGTCCGGTGTGACGATGGCGGATGTGCCGGAGGCCTACACCGCCGAGGGGATCCTCAGGAAAGTGCGTGTCGTCGGTGAAGTGCTCGGTGTGCCGGTTAAAGCTGAAGCTCTTGCGGGCAAGCTGGGGGACGATCTCGCCGAGGCGCAGCGTGCTGCGGAAAGCAGGACCGAAGGGGTGCGCGTTCTGTTTGTTCTGTCGACAAAAGCCGGGCGTATCCTTGCTGCAGGTTCGGATACGGCCGCCAACGGCATTCTGACACTGGCGGGGGCGGAGAACGCCACCACCGGCTTTTCCGGCTACAAGATCCTTAGCGATGAAGCCATTATCAGCGCGGCCCCCGACGTGGTGCTGATGATGGACCGGCACGGCGACGGTGACAGCGGCGCGAGTGCCGAAGCGATCTTCGATCATCCCGCGCTGGCGCAGACACCGGCAGGCCGCAACAAGCGGTTGATCCGGATGAACGGACAGCTCCTCCTCGGGTTCGGTCCGCGTACGGCCGAAGCTGTCCGCGACCTGTCGAACCGCCTGGCGGACACGGCAAGCTGATGGCCTTGATGAGCGAAACGGCGCTCGCGGGCAGAAGCGGGCGGCTTTCCGCGCTTCTCGGGCTTGCCGATCTCAAGCATGGAGACCGGGCGCCCCTCGCGCGCGCGGTCATTGTGCTGCTTGCCGCGTTCACCTGCCTCGTCATTCTGGGAAGCCTTGCCATCGGTCCCATATCGATCCCCGTTCTGGAGCTTCTCCCGCATGTGCCGTCCTATGTCGCAGGAGCGGGCGAGCATGTTCCGGACGGGGTATCGGCCAGGGACTGGATCGTGCTCATGCATATCCGCTTGCCGCGTGTCACGCTGGGAGCGCTGATCGGGGCGGCGCTGGCGGTTTCCGGCGCGGTGATGCAGGGTCTGTTCCGCAATCCGTTGGCGGATCCCGGCATTGTGGGCGTTTCCGCCGGGGCGGGGCTTGGCGCGGCTGCCTTCATCGTTCTGGGCAATTCGCTGCTGGCTCCGGTCATGGCGCTCCTGGGCATTTACGCGGTCCCGTTGGCGGCCTTCGGTGGTGGTCTGGTGACGACGCTGATCCTTTACCGGATCGGCACGCGGGGCGGCATCACTTCGGTCGCGACATTGCTTCTGGCGGGTATCGCGCTTGGGGCGCTCACCGGTGCGATCACCGGGTTGCTGGTCTATGTGGCCGATGACCAGGAACTGCGCGACCTTCAGTTCTGGGGCCTGGGCTCGCTCGCCGGTTCCAACTGGCAAAAGGTCGCTTCCGCCGCGCCCATCATCCTGGTCATGCTGGTCTGTGTACCGTTTCTGGCGCGCGGTCTCAACGCGCTGACGTTGGGCGAGGCCGCGGCCTCTCACATCGGCATCAAGGTGCAGCGGCTCAAGAACCTCAGCATTCTTCTGGTGGCGGCCGCAACGGGGGCCTGCGTGGCGGTCAGTGGCGGCATCGGCTTTGTCGGCATCGTCGTGCCGCATCTGCTTCGCCTCACCATCGGGCCGGACCACCGTTACATGCTGCCTGCCGCAGCGCTTCTTGGCGCCTGTCTGCTGATTGCCGCCGATACGCTGGCGCGTACCATCGTGGCACCAGCGGAAATGCCCATCGGCATCATCACCGCCTTTGCCGGTGCGCCGTTCTTCCTCTGGATCCTGCTGCGTAAGCGCGGCCTGACCGGCCTTTAGGAGCGGGACTCATGTTGCACAGTACAATTGAAACCGGCACGGCATTGACGGCGGATCTCGTTGTCGAACAGGTTTCTGTTTCAGCGGGCAAGACCCGGATCGTGCAGGATCTCTCCTTCCACGCAAGGGCAGGCGAGGTGCTGGCGATTATCGGGCCGAGCGGCTCCGGCAAGACCACCTTGATGAAGGCGATGACAGGGGACATGCCCTATTCCGGGAAGATCGCCCTTGCCGGGCTCGAGGTTCGCGGCCTGTCGCCGGAGGTTCTGGCGGCCAGGCGCGGGGTGCTGCCGCAGGCAAGCCAGATCTCGTTTCCGCTGAATGTGGCCGAAGTGGTTGGACTTGGTGTCACAGGCGTGCGCCGGGACAGAAGCTTCCGCGCCCGCCGTATCGCCGAGGCGCTTGCGAAGGTGGGCCTTACCGGGTTCGAAGGGCGCAGCTATCAGGACCTCTCCGGCGGAGAGCAGCAACGGGTGCAGCTCGCGCGCGTCTTGTGTCAGGTCTGGGAGCCATTGCCGCAGGAAGGGCTGCCGCATTGGCTGTTTCTGGACGAGCCGGTGTCCAGTCTCGACATCAAGCATCAGGTCCAGATCATGCAGCTAGCGGCGGACTACGCCAAGCGCGGCGGCGGCGTCGTGGCCGTGATGCATGATCTCAATCTGACCGCTGCCTTCGCCGACCATGTGCTGGTCATGCAGGGTGGACGTCGTCTCGCCTTCGGCGCGCGCGACGAGGTGATGCAGGCCGGGCTTTTATCGAAGGCTTACGACTTTCCGCTGGAAATCCTGACACGTCCGGGCGGAGGGCGGCCCGTGATCGTGCCCAAGGACAACGGCTGACCTCTGCCATCGCAGTGGTCGCAGCTTTGCCGTCAGGTGCTTTTCAGCGTGCGCAGCGCAGAGATCATTTCGTCCGAATCCCACACCCGGTCCCCGATGGCGGCAAGGATAACCTTGCCGGTGCCGTCCAGAATGTAGGTCACCGGCAGGCCGCGCAGAAACCAGGTGCTGGGCATGGCCTTGTCCGTGTCCATCAGGACGGTGAGGCCGTCATGGTCGAACTCATCCAGAAAGCCTTCGATCCGGTCCTGCCGGTCGCCGACGTTGACGGCAAGCACCTCGAACCCTTCGGGGCCAAGTTCCTGGCCAAGACGCGCCAGCCCGGGCATTTCCTTTCGGCAGGGTGGGCACCATGTTGCCCAGAACGAGACCAGCAGGACCTTTCCGGAATAGTCGGAGAGCGTGTGAACGGTGCCGTCAGGGTCGGGCAGGTCGAGTTTTGGTTGGATGGTAAAGCCCGGTTCGGCCAAGCCAAGCCGGAAGAATTTGTCGCCTGCCGCAAACGCTGTTCCCGGCAGCAAGGCCATTGCCGCGCTGCCTGCCAGAAGATCCCGTCGATTCAAGTGTGTCATGCCCGTAGTCTCGCCTTACCGCGTTCCAGTACAGGCGAACGTAAGCGGAGCAGGGCAAATTGAAAGGCAAATGGGATCACATTGCGCACACAGTGGCGCGAGTGTGATCCCTTGTCAGTGAGTGGGGCCTTGTCTGGAACGCGGCCGTGCCGCTTTAAAACCGGCCGTCGATATAGGCTGTCAGCGTTTCGGCAACACCCTTCTCGGCGATCATCTTTGCAGCAAAGCCAAAGGCCTTCAGGAAGGTTGCCTCGGAGGCAAGGCCGCCGAAGAGCTCCGGTATTTCGCTGTCATTCGTGTTGCCGGTATAAACGCTATTCGCCCAGGACTTCAGGAGGTCTGCGTTGTTGTCTTCGATGACATGCGGCTCTCCAGCCTCGTTGTGGCCGAGACAGTAGCGGCACCACAGCGCCGTTTCGAGGGCCAGTCCCGCAATTGGCAGTCCCTTGTCGAGGCGGTCCTGGATCGACGGCAAGATGAACTTCGGCTGCCGGTTGGAGCCGTCAAGGCAAAGACGGGGGATCGTGTCCCCCACGGCCGGATTGGAGAAACGCTCCATCACGGTGGTGAGGTAGGTCTGAAAACTGACGCCAGGAATTTCCGGTACCGTGGGCAGGATTTCGTCTTCTTCCAGCTTTTTCAGAAAGGCGCGGATCAGCGGGTCGGCCATGGCATCGTGGACGAAGTAGTGCCCCAGCAAAGCCCCCGGATAGGCAATGGCCGCGTGGCCACCATTGAGAATGCGCAGCTTCATCAGTTCGTAAGGGGCGACATCATCGACGAATTCGACGCCGACCTTTTCCAGAGCCGGACGGCCGGCCGGAAAGTGATCCTCCAGCACCCATTGGCGGAAGGGTTCGCAGACGACGGGAGCGGCATCGGTCAGGCCGAAACGCTCCTGCACCAGGGTGCGTTCGCGGTCACCGGTCGCCGGCGTGATGCAGTCGACCATCCCGTTCGGAAAGGCGACGTTGTCGGCAATCCAGCTTCCGGCTTCCTGTGACAGCGCCTTGGCGAACCCGGCAACGGCCTGTTTCGCCATGTGGCCGTTTTCCGGCAGGTTGTCGCAGGACATTACGGTGAAGGGGGCAATACCCTTGTCGCGGCGCGCCAGCAGGGCGGCCACAAGCACGCCGAAAACCGTTTGAGGGGCATCGGGCGAAGCCAGATCCGCCTGAATGTCCGCGTGGTTGACATCAAACCCACCGGTGTTCGGATCGACAAAGTAACCGCCTTCGGTGATCGTCAGCGAGACAATGCGGATATCCGGGTCGCCAAGGCGCGCGATCAGCGCTTGCGGGTCCACATCGACAAAGTCGATCATGGCACCGCAGACCTGCGCGCTCAGGCCGTCCGGATCGAGTTCGACCACGGTCGTCAGCCAGTCCTGGCCTTGCAGGCGTTCGCGCATGGCCTTGTCATAGGGCTTCAGGCCTGCGCCGACGATGGCCCAGTCATGGCCTTCGCCGAGATCGAACAGCTTGCTCAGGTAGATGGCCTGATGCGCGCGGTGAAAATTGCCGACACCGATGTGAAGGATGCCGGGGGAAAGGTCCGACCGGCTGTAAGCCGGGGCCTTGACGGTTTCGGGAAGACTGGTGAGCACAGTTTCATCTAGTTTTTGGGTCATTGGTCAGCTCATCCAGTTGCCGCCATCGACGTTGTAGGTCTGGGATACGATGTAATCCGCGTCTTTCGACGCCAGGAAAACGGCCATACCGGTGAGGTCTTCGGCGGTGCCCAAACGCCCGAACGGCACGGAGGCTCCAACCTGGGCTTTCTTTTCGCCGGGCTGCAGGC
This sequence comes from Stappia sp. BW2, assembly GCF_008107695.1. Lineage (GTDB taxonomy): Bacteria > Pseudomonadota > Alphaproteobacteria > Rhizobiales > Stappiaceae > Roseibium. The sequence goes on from NZ_VIRG01000052.1 coordinate 37,669, forward strand.
CCTCGTACTTCGCGAACATCGAATCCACGTGGTCCCAGTGCTCGCCGTCGACGACGCCGGGAGCGATGGCATTCACGTTGATGCCATGTTCGATCAGGTTAAGGCCCGCCGACTGGGTCAGGCTGATGACGGCGGCCTTGGTGGCGCAATAGATGCCCACCAGCGCTTCGCCGCGCCGGCCCGCCTGGCTGGCCATGTTGATGATCTTGCCTCCCTGACCGCGCCTGATCATCGATTTCGCCGCGGCCTGCATCATGAACAGTGTTCCGGCGACGTTTATGTCGAACAGGCGCTGGTAGCTTTCGCGGGTGATCTCGACAATCGGTGCGAGATCGAACAGCGCTGCGTTGTTGACCAGGATGTCGAGCCCGCCGGTCTTCTCCTCCACGGCCGCAATGGCCGCGTCGATGGAGGACTGGTCGGTGACGTCCAGCTGAATGGCATAGGCGTTTGGGCCGATGTCGCGCGCTGCGGCTTCGGCGCCCTTCAGGTTGATGTCGGCAATCGCCACCTGAGCCCCTTCTTCCACAAACCGCGCGGCAAAGGCCTTGCCGATCCCCCGGGCCGATCCGGTTATCAGCGCTGATTTCCCTGCAAGTCGGCTCATGCGATCCTCAAGTCCTGATTGTCGAAGCGGTGGATCTTGTCCGCGGTCGGGGTCAGGTGGACGGTATCGCCGTGGCGGAAACCGATCTCGCCGGTCGAGCGCACGGTGACCGGTTCATCGACGCCGTCCATGTCGACATAAAGGAAGGTGTCAGAGCCCAGGTGTTCCGAAACGGCGACCTTGCCGACCCACTTGCCGTCGCTGTGCGACACGGTCAGATGTTCCGGACGCACACCGATGGTGGCTGCATCGAATTCGGTGGCAAAGCGCCCCGACAGGAAGTTCATCTTCGGTGAACCGATGAAGCCGGCCACGAACTTGTTGCGTGGTGTGTGATAAAGCTCCAGCGGCGAGCCGACCTGCTCGATCCGTCCGGCATGCAGCACCACGATCTTGTCGGCCATGGTCATGGCTTCCACCTGGTCGTGGGTGACGTAAATCATGGTCGTCTTCAGGGACTGATGCAGTTCGGAAATCTCGAGCCGCATGTTGACACGCAGTGCCGCGTCCAGGTTCGACAGGGGTTCGTCAAACAGGAAGGCAGCGGGTTCGCGCACGATGGCGCGGCCGATGGCGACACGCTGGCGCTGGCCACCGGAAAGCTGGCCCGGGCGCCGGTCCAGATAATCGGTCAGGTTCAGCACCTTGGCGGCCGCAGCCACCTTGGCGTCCTGGGCCGCCTTGTCGATGCCGGCCATGCGCAGCGGAAAGGCGATGTTCTTGCGCACCGACATATGCGGATAAAGCGCATAGGACTGGAACACCATGGCAAGACCGCGTTTTGCCGGTGGAACCTCGGTGGCATTCCTGCCGTCGATGTTGATGTCGCCGGACGAAACGTCCTCCAGGCCTGCGATCAGCCGCAGGAGTGTGGACTTGCCACAGCCGGAGGGCCCGACGAAGACCACGAACTCTCCATCATCGATCTGCAGGTCCAGCGGCGGAATAACCTGAACGTCGCCAAAGCTCTTGGTAATCTGATTGAGGGTTATCTGACCCATGTTCAGGTCTCCTATTTAACCGCGCCGAAGGTCAGGCCGCGTACGAGCTGTTTCTGGCTGAACCAGCCGATGATGAGGATCGGGGCGATTGCCATTGTCGAGGCAGCGCTCAGCTTTGCGTAGAACAGGCCTTCCGGGCTGGAATAGCTTGCAATGAAAGCGGTGAGGGGGGCGGCGTCGACTGCCGTCAGGTTCAACGTCCAGAACGCTTCGTTCCAGGACAGGATGATGTTGAGCAGCAGGGTCGAGGCAATACCGGGCACCGCCATGGGTGTCAGCACATAGATGATCTCGGACCAGAGCTCGGCACCGTCCATGCGCGCGGCTTCCAGGATTTCGCCCGGAATTTCGCGGAAGTAGGTGAACAGCATCCAGACGATGATCGGCAGGTTGATGAGGGTGAGCACCATCACGAGGCCGACGCGTGTGTCGAGAAGCCCCGTATCCCGGAACAGGAGATAGATCGGGATCAGCACGCCGACCGGCGGAAGCATCTTGGTGGACAGCATCCACATCAGGACGTCCTTGGTGCGCTTGCCGGGCACGAAGGCCATGGACCAGGCGGCCGGTATCGCGATCAGCAGACCCAGCAGGGTGGAGCCGAAGGAGATGATGACCGAATTGGAGAAGTGCCGGAAATAGTCCGAACGCTCCTGGACCGTGCTGTAGTTTTCCAGAGTCCAGTCGAAAAACAGGAAGCTGGGAGGAGACGCAATGGCTTCTGCTTCCGTCTTGAAACTGGTCAACACGGTCCACAGGATCGGGAAGAAGATGGCGATGCCGACGGCCCAAGCACAGATGGTGACGAGGGCCTTGCGGCGGTTGGAGACTGCTCGCGCCATGGGTCAGGCCTCCAGGTTCTTGCCGATCATCCGCATCAGGAAGATCGCAACGATGTTGGCGAGGATAATGGCGACCACACCGCCGGCCGATCCGCCGCCGACGTCAAACTGCAACAGCGACTGGGCGTAGATCAGGTAGGTGAGGTTGGTCGAGGCATAGCCAGGACCGCCATTGGTGGTGACGAGAATTTCAGCGAAAACCGACAGCAGGAAGATCGTCTGGATCAGGATCACAACGGTGATCGAGCGGGCCAGATGCGGCACCATGATGAAGACGAAGCGGTTCAGGAAGTTGGCGCCATCCATTTCGGCCGCTTCCAGCTGTTCGCTGTCCAGCGACTGCAGGGCGGTAAGCAGGATGAGCGTTGCAAAGGGTAACCACTGCCAGGCAACGATCAGGATGATCGAGAAAAGCGGTGCGTGGGACAGAAAGTCGAACGGCTGCAGACCGAGAAATTTCGCGAAGTAGGCGAACAGGCCGTTGACCGGGTTCATGAACATGTTCTTCCACACCAGCGCGGAGACCGTCGGCATGACGAAGAACGGGGCGATGACCAGAATGCGCACGATCCCCTGGCCCCAGAAGGGCTGGTCGAGCAGCAGGGCCAGAAGCACACCGCCGATAATGGTGATCAGAAGGACGCCCCCGACAAGCAACAGGGTGTTCGTCAGCGCTGCGAAGAAGGCCGGATCTGTGAGGAAGAACTCGTAGTTGGTCCAGCCGGTCCACTCTTCCATTCCCGGAATGAGCAGGTTGTAGCGCAGGAAAGAGAAATAGAGCGTCATCGACAGCGGGATGATCATCCAACCCAGCAGCAGCAGAACTGCCGGGGAGATCATCAAACGGGCCGCCGCCCGTGAGTGTTGGGTAGCCATGGTGTGACCTTTGCTCGGTCAGAGCTCACGCGGAAGAGGAGGAGACCGGCGGGACGGGCAGACGCCCGCCGGTCCGCGAAGGCTTCTACTTAATGTAACCGGCCTTCTTCATTTCGCGTTCGGTTGCAGCCTGGGCTGCGGCCAGGGCGGCGTCAGCGTCCATGGAGCCTGCAAGGGCAGCAGAGAACACCTGTCCGGTGACCGTTGCCATGCCCTGGAATTCCGGAATAGCCACGAACTGCACACCGACATAGGGAACCGGCTCGACAGTCGGGTTGTTCGGGTCAGCGGAGTTGATGCTGTCCAGGGTCATCTTGGCAAAGGGAACCTTCTGGTATTCCGGGTTCTCATAGAGAGACGTCCGGGTTCCCGGAGGAACGTTCGCCCAGCCTTCTTCGGCTGCCACCAGTTCCAGGTATTCCTTGGAAGTTGCCCAGTCGATGAACTTCTTCGCCGCGGCTTCCTTCTGGGTGCCGGCCGGAATGGCCAGGGTCCATGCCCACAGCCAGTTGCTGCGCTTGCCCAGGCCGTTGTCCGGTGCCAGGGCAAAACCGACCTTGTCGGCAACCTGGCTGTCCTTCGGGTTGGTCACGAAGGAGGCCGCCACGGTGGCGTCGATCCACATGCCGCATTTGCCGGTCTGGAACAGCGCCAGGTTTTCGTTGAAGCCGTTGGAAGACGCGCCCGGAGGGCCTGCTTCGTTCATCACGTCGAGATAGGTGGTCAGGGTCTCTTTCCACTCCGGCGTGTTGAACTGCGGGTTCCAGTCCATGTCGAACCAGCGCGCGCCGAAGGAGTTCGACATGGCCGTCAGGAACGCCATGTTTTCACCCCAACCGGCCTTGCCGCGCAGGCAGATGCCGTAGATTTCGTTTTCCTTGTCCGTCATTGCCTTTGCGGCTTTGACGATAAAGTCCCAGGTCGGGGCTTCCGGCATTTCCAGGCCGGCTTTTTCCATCAGGTCGGTGCGGTACATGACCATGGAGCTTTCGCCGTAGAACGGGGCTGCATAGAGCTCGCCGTCAACGGTCAGGCCGCCGCGAATAGCCGGCAGAAGGTCATCCACGTCATAGCTTTCCGGCAGGTCGTTCAGGGAAACGAGCCAGCCCTGCTTGCCCCAGATCGGAACCTCGTAGGTGCCGATGGTCATGACGTCGAACTGGCCACCCTTGGTGGCGACATCCGTGGTGACGCGCTGGCGGAGAACGTTCTCCTCCATGGTCAGCCATTTGACTTCGATGTCGGGGTTCTTGTCGGTGAAGTCCTTCGTCAGACCCTGCATGCGGATCATGTCGCCGTTGTTCACGGTTGCGATGGTGATGGTTTCTGCAGATGCGGATGCGCATAGCGCCGCCATTGCACATGCGCTGAGCAGCGCACGGGTATGAAATGCCATATTTTCCTCCCAGGCGAGATTGGGCAATTGCCATTCTTGCGGGCAAATATTCGCTCGATTGCTGACCTTGAGTCAAGGCGTGAATCGCCTAAAATTAAAAAGGCTTCTCGCTGCGCTGCGAAAAGCCTTTTAAATACAATTCGTTATGTGAAATGGGAAAAAGCTCAGAGCTTGAGCAATTGCTCAGCAGTCGTCTCGTTTGTGATCAGGCAATTCACAAATTTGCCGTTCAAGGCCCCCAGCATGGCAGGCACCTTGCCGTCGCCTGCCGCGATCCCGTAAACCGGTTTTTCCCCCGCCGGAAGCAGAGGAGCACTGGCCACAAGGTCGTTGGTAAGTCCTTCGACAAGCGCGCCTTTCCGGTCGTAGACCCAGCTCGTGATCTCGCCGATGGCGCCGGCTTTTTCCAGGGCGCGCATTTCGTCGTGGCTGACGAATCCATCAACCGTCAGCGGTGCGGTCGGACCCATGTTGCCGATGCCGACGAAGGTGACGTCCGCCTGACGGATGAGATCGAGGATATTGTGCACCGCTTCCTGATTGTGCAGGAGCTGCAGCTCCTCGCGGGAGCGGGCGAACACGGGCAGGGGCATCGGGTAGTGCCGGGCATTGATACGGTCGGCGAGCCGGATGATGACGTTGTAGGCCGAGGCCGAGCCGTCCGACATCATGTTGCCCAGAAGCGAGACGATGCGGTGCTGCGGACAGTCCATCAGCGGCAGCTGGTCGACCGAGGCACGCAGCGCGCGCCCTGTTCCGTAGGCGATGATCTTCGGTGTCTGGGAGCGAAACTGACGCTCCATCTCGGCTGCCGCCGCCAGCGCAATGCCGACTGTGGAGGACGGGGCGTCAGGGTCACTGGGAACGACTTCGCAGCTCTGCAGGCCGAAACGGTCGGTCAGGCGGCTGCTCAATTCCATACAATGGGCAATCGGATGATCGAGCCGCACCTTGATCAGCCGCTCGCTGACGGCAAGCGAGACCAGCCGCTGCGCCGATTGCCGGGAAACGCCAAGCTTGCGGGCGATTTCGTCCTGGGTGTTGCCGGCAACATAGTATAACCAGCCGGCGCGGGCGGCATCATCGAGACGTGATGCCTCGGCAGGAATTTTATGTTTCATTTCAGGTGCCGTTCTTCTTCAGATCCGGCCTAAGCTGAAAGAATTCGCCGAAAGATGCAAACAGTTGCGCGGCACCAGCCCCGGCGTCGGGGGAATTCGCGAGGCCTGTCAGGTGTGATCCGCCAATGAAACGATAGACTTCCATACCGGCGGCCAGCCCGGCCTTTATGCCGTTTTCGCTGTCCTCGATCACCAGGCAGCGCTCGGGCGAAACGCCATGTTTTTTCGCCGCCAGAAGGAACAGGTCCGGTGCGGGCTTGCCGTGGGCAACCTCGGAGGCCGTCGTGGTGCGCCCGGCAAACAGGTCCGTCAGCCCGGTGATTTCCAGCGACTTGGCAAGCCGCGGCGGACTGGAACTGGTGGCAAGGCAATAGTTCACGGCAAGACCCTCGATCACTTGCCGCACACCCTTGACCGGCCGGAGCTCCGTTTCAAAGGCGCTGAGAAGATTGGCCCGGTAAGCGGTTTCGAATTCCGGCGGCAAGTCGACGCCGAATTCCTGGCGGATCTGCTGCAGGACAACCGGATAGCTTCGGCCCAGGAAATGGTGAGCGACATAGTCCATGGTGATATGAACATTGCGCGTCGCAAGCTCCGCCACCAGCATGCGCGCACTGATGACCTCGCTGTCGATGAGGACACCGTCACAGTCGAAGATGACAAGGTCGATTGGCTGATTCAAGCTCGGGGTTCCTGGCTTACGATTGTTTTTGGTGTCTAGAAGCAAGTCCCCCTCATCCTGAGGAGGACCGTCAGGTCCGTCTCGAAGGATGGGCAGCACACTCGGGAGCAAGCGGCCCATCCTTCGAGACAGCGCTGTCGCGCTTCCTCAGGATGAGGAGGGGCATTGGAAAGTGCATTGATCCTGCACGCCGTCGCGGCCGCGTCAACCGAACCAGCGCTTCAGCCAGCGGCGGAACCCGCTTGTGGCTTCGCTCGCACGGCGGTGGGCGCTGGCGCGGGCCTGTTCGGCGCTGTCGCCGACGTCGTCCATGAAGTCGTCGATACCGTCGACCACAGGGTCGATCCGCCTTTTCTTGAAGGCATTGACGGTCTTGATGATCAGGTAGGCCAGGACCACCAGCACCAGAATGAACAGGATGTTGAACCAGGGGATCAGGAACACATCCGGCCCGGAGACGACCTCGATGCTGATCGCATTGGGAAAGATCGTGAACAGTTCCACCCGCCAGCCGTAATGGGTGACGGCGATCCAGACATCGTCGCTTTTCTTGGCCAGATCCTGTGCCTGGGCGGTTATGTTGCTGCTGTCGAACTTGAAATAGGGCGGCCAGCCCCAGTCGGTGTCCTCGTTGCGGTAGACCCTCGGCTTGCCATTGGGCCAGACCGTGTTGATGAAGCGGACGTCCCTGGTCCAGTTCTGGTTGGTGCCCGCGTCGGGGGCTGCCCAGAACAGGGAGGAGGAGCCGATGTCCATGCGTTTGACGTCAGTGCCGACAATCCGCACGACGTCGCGGCCGGGCAGCGTGTAATGGAGGAAAGCGACAAGGATCAGCAGGAGCGGAATGCCGATTATCCATTTGATCCATTTCATCGTGCGCCGTCCTCACCGTCTCGTTCCCCGGGGATTGCGCCCCACGGACCCATGTTCCTGCCAAAGCCGTAATCGGCCTGGTCTTCCTCCGCCATGCCGGCCTCCGGCCCGAAGAGTTCCAGCCGGGTGCCGACCTTGTCGACCATATATTCTTCCGCCAGGAACTGGGCTGCATAGTCCTTCTTGGACTCGCCCCAGGTGCGGTACTGGTCGTAGAAAGCGTCCTTGTGACAAATGAAAAGCTGGCGGAAGTCAAGCGGTGTCAGCTCGGACAGCAGCATGTTGACGAGGTTCTTGTCGCGGTGATTGCGTGAGCGCAGCAGGTAGAAGTAAGCCGCGTTTTCCGGTTCGACCCAAAGTTTTTCGGGTTTCAGGTCCAGCCTCTGCACGATCTCGTTGAGCGCATGATATTCGGCCGGAAGCTGCTGGTGATATTTGCGCCTGAGCGCGCGCAGATCGCGCCGCGAGACATCCGACAGGTCCTCGCCATGGCTGGCAGCTGTGTCGATGACGATGAAGTCGAGCTTCTGTTTCAGAAGGCTCCTGGCAACGCCGCCGCCTGCGTCGAGGATCGGTTCCACCAGCTGGTTGCGGTTGAGGAAATCGGCGACTTCATGCCGGTCTTCCAGGCTGAAGACATGTTTCACCGGCAGGTCGATGACAGCTTCCGTTAGCTTGGAGGCAATGCACGCGGTTTCCTTCACATCGCGGAAGACATACAGCCCGCCAAAGTGCGACGTGTAGAAGTTGCCCTGCTCATAGCTTTTCGAACCGATCGACAACGGGGTGCGGATGATGTCGCCGGTTTGCTTGGAAAGCTCGATCATCTCCGCAATCAGGACATCGTCCCACCAGGCATCCGGCTCGCTCATGAAGGCGTCGATCTTGTCGGCCAGTTCCTCGCCCGCTTCCGAATGCCCGCCAACAGTATCGGCTTCCACCTCGATGGCGCGGATATAGAAAAGGTCCTGCGGCGAGGAAATGGAATAGATCGAGTTGACCAGTTCGCCGACCACACAATCGCGGATCGACAGGGCAAAGAGCTGCTCCTCGTTGTCATCGATGAAGCGTCTCAGGATCGAACGGGATGTCGAGAACCTGGCGTTCAGCAGCGGTCCTGTCTTCTGTTCGATCGACAGCAGGATGAATTGCCGGTTGCAGCCATGCGGATTGAGGTAATGAATATCGTCCAGCTCATCGCCGATCTCGGGTGAGTATCCGGAGATGTCGATGTGAAAGGCCTCAAGTGCCGTCCGTTTGCCGGTCAGATGTTCCAGCGCACGGTTGTAACGGGCCACCATGGACGGTGCGGACACCTCATAGAGGTTGCCGAACATCAGGTGATGTTTGACGAGCCTCATCATGGGCGTTTGATTTCCATATACCGGCGCTTGGCTTCTTCCATGCGCTGCATTTCACGCACAGCGTTTTCGATGGCGACTTCGTCGGACTTGTCCGCGTAGCGGAATTCGCTGTCCGCGTAACGGTTGATTTCCTGAATGACCATGTCGACGGTGATCGGCTGTGCCAGTTCGGCGATCATCGCCTTCTTGGTGTCGTAGTCCTTGAACAGGAACAGTTCCGGATCTTCCATCCATTCGTCGGGCAGTTCGAAATCCATCGCCCGCACCTTCACCGCGTCGGTGATGTTTTTGATCGCGCGGCCGGTAAAGCGTTCGTCCGCCTGCTGGATGGCCTTCAGATAGGTGCCGAGCTTGGCGATCGTGTCCAGGTCGCCGGTTTCCGCCTGCACCGCTTCGAACACCTTGAGCAGTGCGTCTTCCTGCGGCCGGGAATGACGGTCGTAGGAGGCGGCAACGGCTTTCTTCAGGGCCTGGGCTTCGAAAAGGTCATGGTCGCCAACCGGGATCGAGTGGTTCTTGCCCATCAGCAGATGCAGGATGTCGATGTAGTCCTCTCGGCTCTTCGGGCCATCGACCAGAAAGCGGGCGCCGGCGCGCTGGCGCAGGGCATCGTCGACGTTTTCCGGATAGTTGGAGAACATGCCGAACGTGCAGTTGCCGCGCACCACGGTGTTGGCACCGGCAAAGCTTTCCATCAGAACGGCGGTGATTTCCAACTGGCCGGCAGACGACTGGCGGTCGCCGCGTTTGCCAGCAAGCTGGTCGATGTCGTCGATGGTGCCAAAGCCGATCACATTCGGGTCGGTCACGTTGCGGATGAAGGCCTTGGCGTTCTGGGCCGACTTGCCCTGATAGCTGTCGATGCTCTCGGTGGAGAGGTTCTGGTAGCGGAAGGGATAACCGGCGACCTGACAATAGTCGTTGACCATGCCGGCCATCATCTGGATCAGCGTGGTCTTGCCGGTGCCCGGCTTGCCGTCGCCCATGAAGGTGAAGATGAAGCCGCCAAGTTCCGCGAACGGGTTGAGCTTGCGGTCGAAATCATAGGCCATCAGCATCTTGGCAAGCTTCATCGCCTGGTATTTGGCGATGTGGTTGCCGACGACTTCTTCCGGCTTCTTGAACGCCATGGCGAGCGTCGTGGAGTGCGCGCGCCCCGAGGGCGTAAAGCCGGTGATCTCGAAATTGTCCGCTTCCACCCGGTAGCGGCTTTCGGAGAAGGGCTGCAACACGCTGACGCCTTCCGCGCGCAGCGTTACCTTTTCCATCAGCTGTTCGCAGAAGGAGGTGACGAGACTGATAAGCTGGGCGTCGGTTCCAATCGCGGCCGCGGCGATCTCCTGATCCAGTTCCCAGAGAATGCCATGAAGCGCAAGCTGGTCGTTGTCGAAGAGGATTTCCTCGACCTCGCCGCACTGGATGTCGGTTTCCCCCGCTTCGGCAGACAGGCCGGACAGGAGGAAATCCGTCATGTTGGCAAAGACATGTAGGGCGATCATGGCGGTTGCCGACAACAGGTCCTGGAACCGCGTCTTCTGCGAGGCGTCCAGCGTTCCGGCAAGGTTGGCGCGTTTCAGCTCGGCAAGGCCGCTTTGCTCGGCAAACTGGTCGGCGGTTACCTGGGCCACGGCCAGTGCCCGGCGCAGGGACCGCAGGACACTGGCCTGCAGCGGTGTGGTCAGGGCGTCGTCGTCACACTCCAGAATGCGGGTCGAAAGCTGAACGCCTTCCGGGCGGGCGGTGGAGCGTGTGACGAGGCCGGGTGTCGTGGAGCGGAACCGCCGGCGCGCGCCAAGGCCGGGAGAGCGCTCCTGGGCAACGGGCGCTTCAGATTTCCTGGCGATGCGGGGCGTGTGGTCAAAGCCCTGCAGCATCGTTTCAGCAAAGACATATTTCTCGCGGATCTTGTCTTCTTTCAGTTCCATGAGATCGTTGGAAAGGGTCACGCGGAAAACCTATTTGTAACTGAGGATCTTGCCCGAAGGGCTGACGGCATACTTGCGGATATTGGCAAAGCCTGGCGGGTTGCGCTCTTCCAGAACCTGATAGGGGCGCTGGGGCAGGATGAGCGAGCGCTGCTGGTGGGTGTGGCCCGCCACGTCCTGTGACACGGGGCTCTGGGCCGACAGCGGATCGAGCTGGTAGACCTGCCGTTCGACGGACGAGAAAAACCCGGCGGCTTCGAACTCGGAGCCGGAGGCAACCAGCGTTTCGGTCGTCCAGGCAAGTGCCCAGTCCTCGCCCGGCCGGCCGGCAACTTCGGCCAGCACGTCGCGCAAGGGGCCGGACTGCTGGGTGAACGCGTGGCTGTACATGGGGCCAAGAAAGAACCGGCGCAGGCGCTTGGGATGGAGGTCGTCGAAGTCACGGTCGAAACCGCGGGCAATCGTCACCAGCTTTAGGGAAGCGGCGGATTGCGCGGTCAGATGGCTCTGGACGCGCGGCCACCGGCGCTCGTCCTTGGCCAACGGCCACTTGCCGCTGTCTTCCAGGTCGAGAATATAGATCAGCGGAATATTTTGCTGGCTGTCATAAACCGCCCAGTGCAGCCGGTACAGACGCCGGTTGTCGGCGACGTTGCCCATCCAGGCCAGACGCGGGTCGTTGCGCGCCCAGAACAGCGTGCCCTTGGCAAGCTCTTCGTAATACTGGCGCTGCGACGCCGCGAATTGCAGGTTGGTCGGCGAGGACTGCTCGCGCAGGATATGGTTGACCATTTCCAGCTTCAGCTCACGCATCGTTGGCAGCGAGCGCAAATGCTTGTCCGCCTGCATGGCATCGTTGGCCATCTGCAGCAGCTCCTGATAGATCGGGAAGCCGCTGTCCTGACGGTCGATGTTCAGGAGTGAGGGCAGCATGTCAGAGACACGGCCCGCCAGCAGGTATTTGTAGGAAAGCGCTGTGAAGGTTCCCGACAGCGCTTCCAGATATTCCTTCAGAACCGGAATTTCCGTGGGAAGCGCCGTGTTCTCGTTGATGACGCTTTCCGCGACACCCTGCAAGTGCGAGATGATCCGCTCGAACTTGGCAAAGTAGCGCCGTGTTTCATGCGCTTCTTCCAGGGTTCTGTGGTCCAGGGTCAGATCCACCGTTCAGACCCTCAGGCCCCGTACGTGTTCTTGTCGTGTTTCTCGACGATCTGCTGGAACCGGCGTGCGAAGCGCTCGTCGGACTTGGCCTTTTCTTCCAGCACCTTGCGGGCGAACACCATGTGGTCCTCGTGGGCTTCCATCATGTCGGCCATGCGCTGGTTGGTTGCCGAGCCGATGGCAGCCATGGCGGACTGGGCTTCCTTGTCGGTGGCCACGCCGATCTCGTTGATCTTGTGGGCGATGTCCTGTTGCTGCGCCGTCTTGAGCGACTTCACAAGGGCATCGTAAAGCACGACGCGCTGCTTGGTGTCCGTCTGCAGCTTGTTGATCAGCACCATCTGGGTGGCCGCCTGGTTCTGCAGGCTGTCGACCCAGGTCTTGCCCTTTTCGATGTAGCGTTCCAGCGTCTGGCTTTCGGCAAGCTTGACCTGTTCTTCCTGGGCAAGGCGGTTGTATTCGGCGTTCATCTCGGCAAGCTGGCTTTCCAGCTTGGTGCGGGTGGCTGCGTCGGTTTCCATGGAGATCTTGTTTTCCAGGGCAATCACGTCCGGGTCCATCGCGATCAGCTTGGCCTTGATGTCTTCCAGCGTGCTGACGGTCTGTTCGCGCTGGTTCAGCGTCTCGCTGAGGTTGGCTTCCACGCGCTTGGAATGTTCGTTCAGCGTGTTGAGCTGTTCCTGTAGCAACTGGCCGATGACATTGGACTTGGAGATCAGGTCCTGCAGCTTGTCGTCGATGCTGGCGGAGCGCATGCGTTCCTGGCGGATGCTGTCGGAGCGCTGCTGGGAAAAGATGCCGATGAAGCTTTCCCATCCGGTCTTCGTGCGCATGGCATCGAAGTCCTTGGAGAAGGTTGCGGTGACATCATCGAGACCCATGATCAGCTCGGCGATATTGGCCCCCATGAGTTCGGTGTGCTTGTGCACATCGTCCAGAGACGCGTTCTCGATGTCGATTGAAATATCCTGGCCGGTGTTCAGTTTGGACTTTGCGGTTTCGATCTTCGAGGTCAGCTCGTCGATCTTCTGCCTTGCCGTGGCCACTTCCTTTTTTGATTTCTCAATCTGAGCGCTGAAATCCGCCATGTGCCTCTTCCGGATAAAATTTTTGTAATGTGGGTCTTATTTAGCAAGTCTGTGTGGAAATACAATTACAACGCGCTTGCCGAAACGTTATGGCTCCGGTTGCTTGCGGAGGCTGGACAGTCAGCGGTGACCGAGGCCTTCCCGGCCTGTCTGCCTGCCTTGAAACGGAAACGGGGTCGCTTGGCCCTGGCACTCCCGGCGAGACGGGGAGCGGGCAGGTCCATTCTTCGAACGCCTGAACGGCCAACAGCATGATATCGGTTGAGCCTGTCGCTCGGACCGCATGTGGTGATCCTCGACAATCCGGGCTGCGTGATACCGTAGAAAATGTCAGTGCTTTTCTTATCGGCAAGACGCGACAGTTCATTTTGCCTGCCTGACTTTTCTTTGCGGGATTTGGCAGGGTTGAGGATATCGGCGTTTTTTGTCCATTGTTCTTGTGGAGAGTCTTGCCTTTGGAAATGAGCCGTCACAAACTCCGGCAAGTTTTACAGGGTGTTGTGATGCTTTTGCGGCTGACCAGAATGTATAACTTTCGGAATGGCTGCGTGCATGCAAAGCTGACCATGGAGGGAATGAACTGACGTCAGAAATATAGCTTGAAAAAAGTTATGAAGTATAACTATTATAACTCATCATCTGATCGGAGGGAGGATTCCGGTCGGATCTTGAAGTTGATCGAACAGGGAGGAAACCAATGATCAACTTGCATAAGCAGTTTGCCAAACTGGCTGTGGCTGCGACTGTATCCGCAATTGCGCTTGCAGGCACCGCATCGACCACGCTGGCGCAGGAAGTCACACTGCGCCTGCACCAGTTTCTGCCGGCACAGGCCAATGTTCCCAAGAACGTGCTCGACCCCTGGGCCGACAAGATCGAAGCCGAATCCGATGGACGCATCAAGATCGAGCGCTATCCGGCCATGCAGCTTGGCGGCAAGCCGCCGGAGCTGATCGACCAGGTCGTCGATGGTGTCGTGGATATTGTCTGGACCGTTGCCGGTTATACGCCGGGCCGCTTCCCGCGCGCCGAGGTGTTTGAGCTTCCGTTCACGATGACGGATGCGGAGACCATGTCCCGCGCCTACTGGAAGCTTGCCGAAGAAACCATGATGGACGAGGACTTTGCGCGCTTCAAGCCGCTGGGCCTGTGGGTTCATGGTCCCGGCGTGATCCATTCCAGCAAGCCGATCGAAACCGTGTCCGATCTCAACGGCGTCAAGCTTCGAGCACCGACCCGTGTGACCAACAAGCTGTTTTCCAACCTCGGCGCAACGCCGATCGGCATGCCGGTTCCGGCCATTCCGGAAGCGCTCAGCAAGGGCGTGGTCGATGCAACGGTCATCCCGTGGGAGGTTGTCGGCGCGCTGAAGGTGAACGAGCTGGTCAAGAACCACACGGAGTTTCCGGGCAAGGCGCTCTATACCACGTCCTTCATCTTCGCGATGAACAAGGACAAGTATGACAGCCTGCCGGATGACCTGAAGGCCATTATCGACGCGAACTCCGGAGAGGAGTTCTCCGCATTTGCCGGCAAGCAGATGCAGTCGGACGATGCCGGCCCGCGTGCGGCTGCCGTGGAGATGGGTAACAACATCATCACGCTGACGGACGAGCAGGCTGCCGAATGGGAAGCCGCCGCACAGGGCTCCATTGACGAATGGTACGCCGAAATGGAGGCCAAGGGCATCGATGGCAAGGCGCTGAAGGCGCGTGCCGATGAGTTGATGGCCAACTGACCGTCATGAAGCAGTTCTCCGGAAACACAGTTTCCGGAGAACGTTCTTCGACAGGATACATGAAAAATGCTGCTCACTCTGGTGGAGCGTCTCGCGCGCTTCATGGCGATACTCGGCGGTCTGGTTCTGACGGCGCTGATCGGGCTGACCTGCGTCAGCGTGCTCGGCCGCGGGCTGAACACATTCGGTCATTCCGAGTTTCTGACCTCTTTGTCCGAAAGCGCCGCCAACGCGCTGATCGCGACCGGCGTCGGTCCGGTCTCCGGCGATTTTGAACTGGTCGAGGCGGGGATCAGCTTCACCATTTTCGCCTTTCTGCCGATCTGCCAGCTGAAGCGTGGACACGCCACCGTGGACGTTTTCGCCGGCAGCTTCCCTAACTGGCTGAACCGGGGCCTTGAAGTGCTCTGGGAGATTCTCCTCAGCTTGCTGGTCTTCCTGATCACCTGGCGGCTGTTCGTCGGTATGGAAGACAAGATGCGCTACAACGAAACCACCTTTTTGCTCCAGTTTCCGGTCTGGTGGGCCTTCGCGCTCAGCTTTGCCGCTGCTGCCGTTGCCTCCGTCGTCGCGCTCTATTGTGCGGTTGCCAAGGTGCTTGAACTGTTTACCGGCCGGCGTTTCACGCCCGATGCCGAGGGAGGGGTCCATTGAGCCTGCTTGAACTCGGCTATCTGTCGTTTCCCGTTCTTCTGCTGCTGATCTTCCTGCGCGCGCCCATCGGCCTTGCCATGATGATCTGCGGCCTGGGTGGTCTCTATCTTGCGACCGGCAGTCCCAACATCATTCTCGCCAAGCTGAAGTCGGAAACCTATTCGACCTTCTCCAGCTATTCGCTGACGATCATTCCGATGTTCCTGCTGATGGGGCAGTTCGCGACCCATTCAGGCATGTCATCGTCCCTGTTCAAGGCTGCCGAAAGCTGGCTCGGCCACCGCAAGGGCGGTGTCGCCATGGCGGCTGTCGGGGCCTGCGCAGGCTTCGGCGCGATCTGCGGATCGTCGCTGGCGACCGCCGCCACCATGAGCCGTGTCGCTCTGCCGGAACTGCGCCGCTATGGCTATTCCGGCGGTTTCTCGACGGCAACGCTGGCCGCCGGTGGAACGCTCGGCATTCTCATTCCGCCGTCGGTCATCCTGGTGATCTATGCCATCCTGACCGAGCAGAACATCGCCAAACTGTTCCTGGCCGCCTTCATTCCGGGCCTGCTGGCCGCCATCGGCTACATGATCACGATCTCCATCTATGTGCGGCTTCACCCCGGCTCCGCCGGAACGCGTGAACCGGTGCCCTATGCCGAGCGGATGCGTGCTCTGATGGACGTGTGGCCGGTTCTGCTGGTGTTCGGGCTTGTGGTCGGAGGCATTTACCTGGGCTGGTTCACGCCTACGGAAGGGGCTGCGGTCGGTGCTGCGGGAACGGGTGTCATCGCGCTCATCTCCGGCAACCTGACCTGGAAGATCTTTGTCGACAGCATGATCCAGACCGCGTTGAGCACGGCGATGATCTTCTTCATCGTGCTCGGCGCCGGGTTCTACAACAGCTTCCTCGCGCTCAGCCAGTTGCCGCAGGAACTTTCAGGCTGGGTCGTCGGCCAGGGCTTCAGCCCGCTGACGGTGTTGACGCTGATCCTGCTGTTCTATCTGGTCTTCGGCTGTCTCATGGACAGTCTGTCGATGATCCTGTTGACCATCCCGATCTTCTTCCCGGTGATCAGCGTGCTCGACTTCGGCATGAGCCCGGAACACGTCGCGATCTGGTTCGGCATCCTGGTGCTGATCGTTGTGGAGGTCGGGCTGATAACGCCGCCCGTTGGCATGAACCTGTTCATCATCAACGCGATGGACCGATCAACGCCGATGAAGGAGACCTACAAGGCCGTCCTCTGGTTCGTGACGTCCGACATCGTCCGCGTGATCCTGCTGGTCCTGTTTCCGTCAATCACCCTGTTCCTTCTGGCTGGTTAACCCCAGCCGGAAGGCGTGCGCCGTTTCGGTGTATCAAAATAGGTATGAGATATAACAATGATGACTAAAACCAATTCAGAGGCTGTGCCATGCTGATATCCGGACAAGCGGCGCTCATCACAGGGGGCGGCAGTGGACTTGGCGCTGCAACCGCACGCTATTTTGCAAGCCAGGGCGCGAAGGTCGCGATCCTTGATTTCGACATCGACCGGGCCCGCACTGTTGCGGAAGACATTGGCGGGATTGCCGTCCAGGCCGATGTCGGCAGCGAAGCGGCAGTCGCTGCCGCGCTCGACGAAGCGACTGAGCTGCTTGGCATGACGCCCCGCATCATCGTCAACTGCGCCGGCGTCGGTTTTGCTGCCCGTATTGTCGGCCGGGAAGGCAAGCTGTCCTTCGATACCTTTGAAAAGACGCTGAAGGTCAATCTCTTCGGCACGTTCAACGTCATGAGCCATGCCGCCAGGCGCCTCATGGACGAGGAGCCGCTGGAAACCGGCGAACGCGGCGTGATTGTCAACACCGCATCTGTTGCCTTCGAGGACGGGCAGCTTGGCCAGGCCGCCTATTCGGCGTCCAAGGGGGGCATCGCGGCCATGTGTCTGCCAGCGGCGCGGGAGTTCGCCCAGCACGGCATCCGCGTGATGACCATTGCGCCGGGCCTGTTCCGCACACCGATGATGGAAGGCCTGCCGGAAGAGGTCGCGGCCAAGATCACCGCCAACATTCCATTCCCGCCGCGCCTGGGTGAGCCGGAGGAATACGCCCTGCTTGCCGGTCACATCGTGACCAACCCGTTCCTGAACGGCACGACCATCCGCCTGGATGGCGCCGTACGTCTGCCGCCGCGCTGAGGAGACCCCCATGACAGAACCGATCCTGAAAATCGAGATTGCCGATAGCGTCGCGACCCTGACCATGAACCGTCCGGACAAGCGCAATGCCATGTGCGACGAGTTGCTGGCAGCCATCGACGGATTTTTCCTGGCCCCGCCTGCCGAGGTGAAGGCGGTGGTCATCACCGGCACGGCCGGGCATTTCTGCTCGGGCCTCGATCTTTCCGAGCACGTTGCCCGCGACGCGGAAGGCACCATGCGCCACTCGCGCGGCTGGCACCAGGTGATGGACCGGATCCAGTTCGGCGGTTTGCCGGTGGTCTCCGCCATGTTCGGGGCCGTCATTGGCGGCGGGCTGGAACTGGCCAGTGCCACCCATGTGCGTGTCGCCGAGCCGTCCGCCTTCTTCCAGTTGCCGGAAGGGCGCCGGGGCATCTTTGTCGGCGGTGGGGCCTCCGTGCGGGTCGGCCGTATTCTGGGGGCGGACCGGATGACCGAGATGATGCTGACCGGGCGCAAATACAGCGCGAGCGAAGGTCTTGCCCTTGGGCTTGCCCATTACACCGTCGAGGAGGGAGAGGCGTTGGCGAGAGCACAGGAGCTGGCTGCCCGGATCGCCTCCAATGCACCGCTCTCCAACTACATCATGATCCAGGCTCTGGCGCGGATTGAGGACATGTCCAAGACGGATGGTCTGTTCACCGAAAGCCTGTGCGCCGCCATCAGCCAAACCAGCCCGGATGCGCAGGAAGGCCTTGCCGCCTTCCTGGAAAAGCGCAATCCGACCTTCAGGTGACCTCATGAGGAAAACCGCGATGGAACCGGAGACAGAGACCGGAGTTGTGAACGTCAGCGACAGGTCCCTTCGCTCGCTCTACGGCTATCAGATGAAGCGGACGTTCAACGTCATTCAGTCGGACCTGAGCCGTACCCTGAAGCCGTTCGACCTGCGCATGCTGACCTACACCGCCCTTGTCCTGATTGTCGACAATTCGGGCCTGCGCCAGTCGCAATTGGCCGAGGCCATGGATATCGAACGGCCCAACCTGGTGGTGATTGTCGATGAACTGGAGCGGCGGGACCTGATCATCCGCGACCGGCTGCCGAGCGACCGCAGGGCCTATGCCCTGAAGCCGACGCTTGCCGGACGGCGGCTTTGCGAAAAGGCGATGGCCGCGGTCCTGGCACACGAGAAGATGCTGCTGGCGGGCATCAGCCCGGATGCATTGAAGGGGGCCACCAAGGTGATGCAGATGATCGAAAGCAACCGCCAACGGGAAGACTGACAAGACGTTTCGGGAGGAGACGATCATGAAGCGCACGAAAGAATTTTTGCGCCATTCGGTCGAGCGGGAAGACCGGCCGGATGGAACCATTTTGCTGCGGTCGACCTATCCGCTCGGCCCGGTGGCAGAGCGCACAGGCGACTGGCTGCATAAATGGGCCGAGGAGGCCCCGGAGCGGGTGTTCCTGGCCGAGCGCAGCGGAGCAGGCTGGCGGGAGGAGCGCTATGCCGGTGTTCTGGAAAAGGTGCGGGCGGTTGGCGCTGCGCTTCTGGCAAGGGGCATGGGAGCCGATACACCGATTCTGATCATGTCCGGCAACGGCGTCGATCACGGCATTCTTGCGCTTGCCGCGCAATACGTCGGGGTGCCGGTGGTGCCGGTGGCCGAGCAATATTCGCTCATCCACGGTGCCCATGGCCGGCTGCGCGAGGCGATCAACCTGATCAAGCCGAAAATGGCCTATGTGGTCGATGCCGACCAATATGGCGAAGCGTTGAACCTTGCAGAACTGGCACCGGTCGAGATCGTTGCCAGCAGGACAGGAAGCCGGAACGTCACTGCCTTCGAAGATCTTCTGAAGGGGGACGGCAGCGTTGATGTCGACGGCGCCTTTGCGGCTGTCACGCCGGATACGGTCGGCAAGATCCTGATGACCTCGGGTTCGACCTCCAGCCCGAAGGGCGTTCTGACCACACACCGGATGATGTGCGTCAACCAGGTGCAGCTGGCTGACTCCCTGCCGTTCCTGCGCAAACGTCCGCCGGTGATCGTTGACTGGCTGCCGTGGAACCACGTTTTTGGCGGCTCGCACAATTTCAACATGATGCTGGCCAATGGCGGCAGCTTCTATATCGACGACGGCAAGCCGGTGAAGGGCTTGTTCGAGCGCACGGTAGAGAACCTGAAGCTGAAGACCGGCACGCTGGTGTTCAACGTGCCGCTGGGGTTCGGCATGCTGCAGAAGGCGCTGGAGGCGGATGCGGATCTGCGCCGCCGCTTCTTCGAGGATCTGGACCTTGTCTTCTACGCCGGCGCGTCCCTGCCGCAGGAGGTCTGGTCCGGGTTCGAGCGCATGGCGATGGAGGTCAAGGGCGAGGTGCCGCTGATGACATCTTCCTGGGGGCTTACGGAAACCGCTCCCTCGGCCATGATGCAGCAGGAGCCGGCAGCGCATTCCGGCATCGTTGGTGTTCCGGTGAACGGGGTGACCGTCAAGCTGATCCCGGATGCGGACATGCGCTGCGAAGTCCGGGTGAAGGGCCCCAACATCATGCCGGGCTACTTCAACGATCCGGAAAAGACGGCTGCCGCCTTCGATGACGAAGGCTTCTTCATCACCGGGGATGCAATGCTGTTCGTCGATCCGGCAGACCCGAACAAGGGCATGCGCTTCGATGGACGGATATCGGAAGACTTCAAGCTGCAGTCCGGCACATGGGTGCGGGCAGCGCAGCTCAAGATCGACATGCTGTCCCGCCTCGCGCCGCTGGCCGCCGATCTGATCATCACCGGCGCCGACCGCAAGCAGATCGGCGTAATGATCTTCCCAAACATTGCGGAACTGAAACGGGAAGGGTTCGACCTGCAGGATGACAGCGGCGCTTTTCACTGTGGGCTGTTGCAGGGGGAACTGCACCGGCGGCTCAGTGCCCGTGCCCGCGAAATCAGCGGCAGCTCGACGCTGGTGTCCCGCGCCATCGTTCTGTCCGAGCCGGCCTCCATGCCGGAAGGCGAAATGACCGCCAAGGGCAATCTGAACATCCGCAAGGTTCTGGCACGCCGCGAGCGGCTGCTGGAACGACTTTACACCGACGATGACCCGGCTGTGGTCACACTCTGATTGAGGAGCGCTTGAAATGGTCGATATCACCAAGGTTCGCGCCATCGACATCCATACCCATGCCGAAGAGCCCTGCGGCTGCCACTCGGACGATGGCTATGACGATCTGCAGGCGACGATGGCAAAATACTTCCGCGCGCCGTGGAGCCATCCGCCGACCGTGCCGGAAACGGCGGCCCATTACCGCGAACAGAACATCGCGGCGGTGATCTTTCCGGTCGATGCCGAACGTGAGACCGGCTACCGTCGCTACAAGAACGAGGAAGTGGCGGAGCTTGCCGCCGAGAATGACGATGTGCTGATCCCCTTCGCTTCCATCGACCCTCACAAGGGCAAGATGGGTGCGCGCGAGGCGCGCCGCCTGATGAAGGATTTCGGCATCAAGGGGTTCAAGTTCCACCCGACGATGCAGGGCTTTTATCCGAACGACCGCATGGCCTACGAGCTTTATGAAGCGATTGCGGAAGAAGGCTCCATTGCGCTGTTCCACACCGGTCAGACCGGGGTCGGCAGCGGTATGCGCGCGGGCAACGGCATGCGCCTGAAATACTCCAACCCGATGTATATGGACGATGTCGCGGTCGACTTTCCCGACATGAAGATCATCCTCGCGCATCCTTCCTTCCCCTGGCAGGAAGAGGCTCTGGCGGTCGCTCAGCACAAGCCGAACGTCTATATCGATCTCTCCGGTTGGTCGCCGAAGTATTTCCCGGAAATCCTGGTGAAATACTGCAATTCGATCCTGAAGAAGAAGGTGCTGTTCGGCTCCGACTGGCCGATGATCACTCCGGAGCGTTGGCTGGCGGATTTCGAGAAGATCGCCATCAAGGACGAACTGCGTCCGGACATCATCAAGGGCAATGCGGCAAGGCTGCTGGGGCTGGCATGATCGCCCCGGACCTTACCCATTTCTGCGACCTCGAGGTCGAGCTGGGTCCTGTCCGGGAAATGGGCAAGGGCAGGGCGGGAACGCGGCGGATAATCCCGATCATCGGTGGCCGTGTGACCGGTCAGGTGTCCGGAACGGTGCTCGACATGGGCGCCGACTGGCAAACCATCCTTGATGACGGTTCGGCCGACATCGACACCCGCTATGCCTTTGAGACAGACGACGGCGCGGTGATCGAGATCATCAACAAGGGTGTGCGCCACGGTCCGCCGGACGTTCTGCAAGCTCTTACCCGGGGCAAGGATGTCGACCCGGCGCTCTATTACTTCCGCACGGTGGCGCGGCTGGAAACGGGAGACCCGCGTTACGAGTGGGTAAACCGTTCCCTGTTCCTCGGCACCGGCCGCCGCCTGGCGTCTGCCGTGCTGGTGTCGCTGTTTCGGGTGGAGTGAGGGAGTGAATGATGTCCAAGGTCTCGCAAGTTCCCGGAACGAAGTTCTTGGCCACCTATCTCCTCATCCTGAGGAGGACCTTCAGGTCCGTCTCGAAGGATGGGCCACTTGCGCCAGAGTTTGCCGCCCATCCTTCGAGACGGGCTGGCGCCCTCCTCAGGATGAGGGGGAAATTGCAGCAACCGCTCGTATTGCCGATCCATTGAAAGCCTGTAGCCCATGAAACCCTTTGCCGCACCGCTTGACGATATCCTGTTCTGCCTGACCCACATTGCCGGGGCGGGAGAACTACCGGACTTCGACGCAGACCTTGCCGCCGAGATAGGCGGCCACTTCGCCGCCTTCGCCGAGGGGCAACTGGCGCCCCTGAATGAGCCGGGCGACAGCCAGGGCTGCCGGCTGGAGGAGGGGCGGGTGCGGATGCCGGACGGGTTCCGCGAGGCCTATGCAGCCTATGCGGAGCAGGGCTGGCCGGGGCTGACAATTCCGGAACAGCTTGGCGGGCAGGGGCTCGATGCCGGCGCGCTTGCGATCACGTCTGAAATCTTCACCGGTGCCAACCACAGTCTGCAGATGGTGACCAGCCTTGCGGCCGGGGCGGCCCGCACCCTGCTTGCCTTCGGAACGGAAGATCAGCAGGCACGGGTGATCCCCCAGTTTGCCTCCGGTGAAGCCTTGGCCACCATGTGCCTGACCGAACCGGACGCCGGGTCGGACCTCTCCCGCATCCGCTGCCGCGCTGTGCAGGCGGACGACGGCTGGTCGATCAGCGGTGAGAAGATCTTCATTTCCGGCGGCGATCAGGACATGAGCGAAAAGATCTATCATCTGGTGCTGGCACGCACATCGGACGAGGGCGTGAAGGGGCTGTCGCTGTTTCTGTGCCCGTGTACCCGTACGGACGGCAGCCGGAATGCGGTGACTGTCACCCGCATTGAGGAAAAGATGGGTCTTCATGCCTCACCCACCTGCCAGCTTGCTTTTGATGGGACCGCGGCCGAACTGATCGGCCGGGAAGGCGAGGGCCTGAAAGCGATGTTCACGATGATGAACCACGCCCGCGTGGATGTGGCCTTGCAAGGCGTGGCTCATGCCGCCCGCGCCGCGGATATTGCCAGCACCTATGCGGCGGAGCGCAAGCAGGGCCGGGATGCGGCGGGCAAGCCCGTGACACTGGATGGCCATGCGGATGTCCGGCGCATGCTGGACGAGATCGACGCCCTGGCCCTTGGGGGCCGGGCCATCGCGCATCTGGCGCTGGTGACGGTCGAGGCTGGCGAGAACCGGGCGCTGGCGGAATTCCTGACCCCGATTGCGAAGACCTATTGCACACAGGCCGGAATGCAGGCGACGGAACTCGGCATGCAGGTGCTGGGCGGCTATGGCTATCTGAAGGAGTATTTCCTGGAACAGTGCTACCGGGATGTGCGGATTACCGCGATCTATGAAGGTGCCAACGCCATTCACGAACGGGCGCTGGTGACACGCCTGCTGGCGGGCAAGGAAGGCAAGGCGTTTGAGGACTTCCTGCGTGCCGAATGCCAGCGCAATGATACGGCGTATCCGCAACTGGGCGAGGTCGCGTCCAACTGGTGCCAGGCCCGCGACCAGGTGCTGCAGAGCGAGGACGCGACGGCTTTTGCCCATGATTTCATGGAAGTGACGAGCGCTGCCCTCTTGAAAGTCCTGTGGGCACGTATGGCCGAAAAGGCGGACCACCATCCGGAGCCGGATCGGATCCGGCGTCTGGCGGAGAAAATGCTGGCGCGATCCGATCTGGCTCTGAGCGCCTGAGCTTCCGGAAAACACAGGGACAGGGTTTCGGCAGTTACGCTGAATACGTTGCAGCGGGCCCTTCTTTCCGAGCGGTGGATATCTCCCTGCAAGGGGGAGGCTGGAGCAAGGTGCGGAAAGGGTGAGGTTGCCAGGAGGATCGCTTTCGAACCCCGGTCTTTTCTCGAAAGCTTTTCAATTTCTGCAGCTTCGCGCACAGTAGCCCAAACCGATCACGCCGGGACCTTTCATGCATCCGCTCAATCTCGATCAGCTCAGGGCCTTTCTGGCCGTTGTCCGCCATGGCGGCGTCAACAAGGCGGCGGGCAGTTTGAACCTGACTCAGCCGGCGGTGACGACGCGGATCAAGCGGTTGGAAGAATCGCTGGGCACCGAGTTGTTCGAGCGTTCTCCCGGCAGGCTGAAGCTGACCAAGCGCGGCGAGCTGTTGCAGACCTTTGCCGAGCAGTTCGAGCGTCTGTCGGACAAGGTCGAGGAGACTGTGGTTTCCCGCGAGGGAATTGACCGGCATCTGCGCATTGGGGCCTCGGAAACCATTGCGCAGTGCTGGCTGCCGGATCTGGTGGCCGCGCTGCGGGCCGACTTTCCGAACCTGATCGTGGAAATCAACGTCGATATCTCGGTGAACCTGCGCGCTGGGCTGCTCGACAGGGAAATAGACCTCGCGTTGCTGCTGGGGCCGATTTCCGAATATTCCATCGACAATATCGAGCTGCCGGGCTTCGACCTCGGCTGGTATGTTGCAGCTGGCTGTCCGGTGGAGGCAGAGCGGGCCAAGGCGCTTTTGTTCGAAAAACCGGTGATCACCTATGCAAGGCACACGCGCCCTTACCGCGAGCTGAAAACGCTCTTGTTCGAACGGGTGGCCCCCGACGTGCAGATGTTCCCGTCGTCCTCGCTTTCGGCCTGTTTCCGACTGGTGGAAGCCGGGCTCGGGGTTGCGGCGTTGCCGAAGGCGCTTGCGCGGCCCTATGTGGAGGCCGGGAGCATCGTCGAGTTCGATCCGGGGTGGGTGCCGGACGCCCTGAGGTTCTCCGCGAGCTACCTTGGTGACCCGCGCAGCCACGTTGTGGCGACCGCGGCTCAAAAAGCGCTTGAGGTTGCCATGGCCTACTCAGCTTATAAAAATCCTTTATAAGATCTGCTAAATTCATTCTATTTGAGTTTATATGTGCAATGCGGGAGCATTTCTCCAGTCAAGGAGAGCCCCGGTGTTGCAGTCTTATGAAGCCCTACGACAGGAAAGCATCGAAACACTTCGGGCGCAGATAAGGTCCGGCGACTATCGCTCGCACACGGCGGGGCTCGGCAAGAACCTTCTTCAGGCCAATCTGGCGATCATTCCGCAAGCCTATGCGCTGGATTTCATGCGCTTCTGCCAGCGCAACCCCAAGCCCTGTCCGCTGATCGGTGCCTCGGATACGGGAGATCCGATCCTGTCCACCCTGGGACATGACCTGGATATTCGCACTGACGTACCGGCCTACAACATCTATCGCAGCGGACAGCTGGAAGGGTCCGTCACGGATATCAGCGCCCTGTGGTCTGATGATCTTGTTGCCTTTGCGTTGGGCTGTTCCTTTACCTTCGAACATGCGCTGATCGAGGCGGGGATCGACCTCTGGCACATTTCCAGCAACGTGACCGTACCCATGTTCCGCTCGAACCTGGAAACGATACCGGCCGGTCCGTTTCAGGGACCAATGGTGGTGTCCATGCGGATGATCCCGGATGAGCGGGTGCGGGACGCGGTTGCCATTTCAGCCCGCTTTCCGCTGGCTCATGGTTCGCCTGTGCATGTCGGCGATCCCGCCGCCATCGGCATTTCTGATCTCGGCAAGCCGGACTGGGGCGATGCGGTGCCGGTGGAGGCCGGACACACGCCTGTCTTCTGGGCCTGCGGAGTGACGCCGCAGGCGATCATCCAGAACGCGGCCCTGCCGTTGCTGATTACCCATAAACCGGGACACATGCTGATCACCGACATCCCGGATGATGCTGTAATTCCAATCATAACAAAAAAGACGCTGTAAGCTCGAACCTTCACGGAGTGGACACATGAAAAGATTTCTGACTTTCCTCATGGCCGGTGTCGCCATGTCCTCTGCCGCCGCCGCGGAAGACCTGTCTGTCGTCGGCAGCTGGTCAAGCCTGCCTCTTCACAAGGAGTACGAGGCGCCGTTCTGGGAAACCACCTTGCCTGAGGCGTCCGGTGGCACCATCCATACCACTGTCACCACCCACAACCAGATGAACCTCGGCGTTGGTGAAGTGTTCCGCCTGCTGGGCCAGGGCGTGTTTGATGTCGGCATGACGGTGGGTGATTATGCCGTTGCCGATGCTCCGGAACTGGAAGGCCTCGATGTGCCGCTGGTGGCCATGTCGGCAGACAAGGCCCATGCCGCTGTCGACGCCGCCCGGCCGATGGTGGAGGAGATCTTCGAGAAACGGTTCAATTCCAAGGTGCTGGCCATTGCGCCCTATCCGCCGCAGGTGGTGTTCTGCAACGCGGAAGTCGGCTCGCTGGATGACCTGAAGGGCAAGAAGATCCGCGCATCCGGCCGCATGACCGCCAAATTCCTGGAAGCGCTGGGCGCGGAGGGCATTACGGTTGCCTTTTCCGAAGTTCCCGGCGCGCTGCAGAAAGGCGTCGTTGATTGCGCCGTGACCGGGGCAGGCTCCGGCTATAGTGCCGGGTGGTGGGAAGTGAGCACCCATCTGTTGCCGATCCCGCTGGGTGGCTGGGATCCGGTGGTGACCGCGCTCAATCTCGACAAGTGGAATTCCCTGTCCGGCGAGACCCAGGCCCTGATCCAAAAGGAAATTGCCGAGAAGTTCGAGGCTCCCGCCTGGGCATCGGCTGAAGGTGCACTGTCCAATGACATTGCCTGCCTGACCGGCAAGGGGGAATGCGCTTCGGGCGATGCGCGTAACATGGTTCTGGTCGAAGCCAGCGATGGCGACATCGAGCGGGCGCGCCAGATCCTGGAAACGGAGGTTCTGCCGGAATGGGCGGAGCGGGCCGGTGGTGACTGGGCTGCACGCTGGAACGACAGTGTCGGCACAGTCGTCGGCGTTCAGATCAAGACCAACTAGTCTCGGGAGACATCGAGGTGGCGGAGAAACTCCTGTCAATCCTGTCGAGGATCAACCGGACGATTGCGATTTCGGTCGGTGTTCTGTTCCTCACCTGTGCAGGTCTTGTTCTGATTGATATCTGTCTCCGCCGCGTCGGCGCCTCCTTCGGTGGCACCGACGAAATATCCGGCTACGTGATGGCCATCGGTACGGCCTGGGCCATGGCTTTCGGATTGAGCGAACTGTCGCACATCCGGATCGATTTCCTGCGCCGCTCCGTCAACCTTCCGAAATGGCGGGCGATGCTGGATCTTCTGTCCATCTTCGCTCTCTCTTCGACCGTTTCCATCATCGCGATCAAATGCTGGCCGGTGGTGGAGACGAGCCTGCGAAATTCGTCCAGAGCCAATACGCCACTGGAAACGCCGCTGGCTCTGGTACAATTGCCCTGGTTCGCCGGTTGGGTGTGGTTTGCCATCAGCGCATGGCTCACCTTCATCGCCGGTGTGCTGCTGGTATCGCGCGGCGAATTCGCCAAATCCGAACAGGCCATTGGCGCCTTTCCGGAAGGGGAGACCGCCTGATGCTTCCCTTTGTTTCCGTCGGTCTTCTCGGTCTCCTGAGCCTTTCCATTCCCGTCGGCATCGTGCTGTTTCTGCTGGGGTTCGGCATCGACCAGTTCTTCAGTGCCTTTCCGCTCACGCGCGGCTTGGGCTCAATGGTCTGGTCGACTTCAGAAAATGCGGCGCTGATTGCCATTCCGTTCTTCGTGCTGCTGGGAGAGATCCTGGTGCGCACAGGTATTGCCGCGCGCACCTATTCGGCACTCGACCGTTGGGTCTCCTGGCTGCCCGGCGGGCTGGTGCATGCCAATGTTGCGACCGCCACCATGTTCTCGGCCACTTCGGGTTCGTCGGTGGCAACCGCTGCCACGGTGGCGACGGTGGCCATGCCGCAGGCCGAACGGCTGGGCTATGACCAGAAGCTCTTTTCCGGTGCGATTGCCGCCGGAGGAACGCTCGGCATCATGATCCCGCCGTCGATCAACCTGATCGTTTACGGCTTTCTGACGCAGACATCGATCCCGCAACTGTTTCTGGCCGGGCTGGTGCCCGGCATCCTTCTGGCGGTTGCCTTTCTGGCCGTCACGGCGCTGGTCTGCCTGGTCAACCCGAAGCTTGGCGGGGCACGGCGGACGTTCCCCTTGCGGGAGATGGCGCTGGGGCTTGCCGATCTCGTGCCGATCATTCTGCTGTTCAGCGCCATCATCGGGTCGATTTACAAGGGGTGGGCCACCCCGACCGAAGCTGCCTCCGTCGGTGTCGCGGGAGCGTTGGTGATTGCCGCGTTCTTCGGCGGTCTCGACATGCGCATGATCGGTGAAGCGCTGATCGGCACCGTGCGGGTCACGGCGATGATCATGCTGGTGGTGATCGGGGCGTCGTTTCTCAACTTCACGCTCTCGGCCGCTGGCTTGTCGCAGGAGTTGCGCGGATTTCTGGAGGGTCTCGGGTTCGATCCCCTGCAGACGCTGCTGGTGATCGTCGCGATGTATATCGTGCTCGGCTTCTTCATCGAAACGCTGTCACTGATGGTTATCACCATCCCGATCGTGGTGCCGATCGTCATCAGTCTCGGCTATGATCCGGTCTGGTTCGGTATTCTGATGATCGTGCTGATCGAGATGGCCCTGATCACCCCGCCCGTCGGCCTCAATCTGTTCGTGGTCCAGAGCGCGCGGGGCGGGGGCTCCATTGCGGAGGTGATGTTGGGAGCCATTCCCTATGTGCTGGCGATGCTGGCCATGGTCGTGGCATTGATCGCCCTGCCGCAAATTGCGCTGTATCTGCCGATGGCCATGCGCTGACGAGATAATTGCAAATTATTTTGGAACTGACTGACGGGGCAGGCGTTTCCACCGTGATGAAGGCGGACCGGAGCACTCCGGAAGGCTCATACACGAAGGAGACTTTGATGAAACAGTTTACCAAACTCGCGCTGATGCTGACTGGTGTGTCGCTTCTGGCGACCCCTGTCATGGCTCAGGACAAGCCTGCTGGCGTTGAGGTCGGAAAACTGACCTGTGTTACCGAAGAGGAAACCAATTTCATCGTCGGTTCCAAGACAGTCATGAACTGCACCTTCGACCGGGCCGGTGGCGGCGCTGCCAGCTACTACACGGCGACCGTGAGCGAATACGGTCTTGATATCGGAACCACGGACTCGGCCACGCTTGTGTGGGGTGTCGTTGCCCCGACTGCCGATCTGGAAGTTGGTGCTCTTGAAGGGACATACGCCGGCGTAACGGCAGGCGCCAGCCTGGGTGCAGGCGTGAAGGCCAACGCTCTTGTCGGCGGTTTCGACAAGTCGATCGCGCTGAACCCGGTGAGTGTCGAAAGCCAGACAGGCACGAACATTACCCTTGGTGTGAGCAAGCTTTCGCTGGAAGCGATCAAGTGAACCAAGTGACATAGACATTTTGTCAGGAAGGGCCGGCTTTGCCGGCCCTTTTTCTTTTTCCGGCTTCAGGCGTGGCCGCACAGGCTGCAGCGCTCCAAAAGACAAATCGAACTCGAGGGGTAACGAAATGGCGTCCGGTCAGGCGACGACAATCAAAGGCGTTCTCACCAACTGGGAAGACGAAATCGAAGAGGAAGGCCGCGCCGATGTCGGCTCGCTGCTGAAGGCCTCCGGCAGCCGTGCGGCGGGGCCCTTGCTGTTTCTGCCGGCCCTCATAATGGTGTCTCCCATCGGCGCCATACCAGGCGTGCCTATTGTTCTCACAACGTTGACCCTTCTGGTCGCAGGCCAGCTTGTTGTTGGCAGAAGCTCGATCTGGTTGCCGTCGTTCGTGCGCAGTTGTGGTCTTCCCAAACAGAAGGTGACGTCGACCATCGACAAGCTCACGCCTTATGCGGAGCGCGCCGACCGTTATCTCGGACAGCGCCTGTCCCTGTTCGCCGGCGAGACCGCCGCGCGGATCGTCGCGGCCTTTTGCATAATACTGTCTCTTCTTGTCTACCCGGCCACCCTGTTGCCCTTTGCCGTCGCCTTGCCCGGCTCCGCAATCCTGCTGCTGAGCCTCGGACTTCTCGTGCGCGATGGCGTTGTTACGCTGGTGGGCCTGCTCGTGGCCTTGGCAGCGGTCGGGACGGTCTTATATTGGCTCGCCTGAAGCCATTTTGTCCGAGCCTCTATCGCGGACCGGGAAAGCCTGCCCGTGACGGGCTGGAGGGCATATGGAGGGTGAGGCTGGCATTTTGCGCGTCACAGCCCTTACGAAGTGCCATTTTACCACCTCCAAGCCGCTTCATTCTGGTTGTTGGAGCGTAGCCCCACGCTCGGCATAAAAAAACGGGCCGCCGAAGCGACCCGTTTCTTTCAGTTTTCCGTAGTTGCCGTTCAGCCTTTCAGCAGAACCGAATCCGGATTGGATTTGTAGACGGCCGGCTCATAGGTCGGTGCATTTTCAAGCTGTTCCTTGGTGAAGGGAGCGGTCACCAGCAGGTCGCCATTCTCCGTTTCGAACATCTTGAGGCTGGAATAGGACACGGCTACCGGCTTCGCGTTGAAGCCAAGGAAACCACCCACATCGATGACAACCGCCTGTGCCTTGCCGTCGTTGCCGATCAGAACCTCGGCGACTTCGCCGATGTCATTGTCCTGGCTGGTGTAGACAGGGGAATCGATCAGCTCATCGGTAGATACACTGGCCGTGTCGACCTGTGTTTTTTCAGCGGTCCAGGGATCGGCCATCGCTTCGTCCAGCTTCTGTTTTGCCGGGTCGATTGCTTCCTTGCGGACGGTTTCATAGGTGTCCTTGGCGCTTGCAGCGACCTTGTCCATCTGCTCGCGGGCGCCTTCCGACGTCATCCAGTGCGGAATATAGTCCGGACGCTCATAGGCGGTCGCATCTTCCAGTTCCTTGCGAGAAACGTCGGTGACGACAAGAAGCTGGTTATCCTGGCCGGACACGAAGTTGAGGCGGGCAAAGTCGAGTGCGACTTCCTTTTCACCCATGCCGAGGAACCCTCCGACACCCACGATGACCGCACGCACGGTTCCATCGCGGCCAAAGACGACGTCGTTGATGTCGCCGACTTCTTCGCCGTCAGCATTCCTGCTGGTCAGGACCGGCTTGCCGATCATGTTGGTGGCAAGAATGCCGGTGGTCATGTCCGGAGCAAGGGTGTGAAGTTCGAATTCATAGACGCCGGTGTCATTTTTTGCACCGGTCTGGGTGCCGTCCTTCATCGCAGCGGTGTCACCGGCGACGGCGGCCGTCGAAATGGCTGCAACAAGTGCGGTGGTGGCGAGTAGATGGCGAAGCATTTAAGCATCTCCCTTTGGATTTGGAAATTTTGGGTGTGCCTGGAAGAGGATTGAACTTTCAGGAACTTCCAGAAACCGCGCCACGATGAGACGCACTTTCGTGCGTGATCATGGCGCGGGAATTCAGGCCAGCTTGCCGGCGCTTTTCGGTCCTGCCAGCAGCCAGACGATAAAGCCGACAACCGGGAAGATCAGGATGCCGAGGACCCACAGCAGCTTTGCACCGGTGGAGGACCCGCTTCCGAGAACCTGGATGATCGCATAGACATCCACGACGAGAATTAAGAGGCCAACGATTCCATATTCCATGACAGATCTCCGGGTTGTGTAACTGGATTGGAAACGGTCAGGCGTGCAGAAGGTTCCGTGTTCTTCTTATCGGCGGCCAAAATAAATCTGAAAAAATATTGGGAACCAATTTCAGAACGGTGCGTTGAACCTGCATATCTTAAATATCGGAGGTTCCAATGCTTTCTTGGGCACTGTTGTTCTTGGTGGTTGCTATCGTTGCAGCCGTACTTGGTTTTGGTGGTATTGCCGGCACGGCAGTCGGCATCGCAAAACTGATCTTCTTCGTCGCTATTGCGCTGTTCCTGATTTCGGCAGTCGCACACGCGATCAGAGGCCGCAGGGTCTAACACGAGAAAAACGGGCGCTTCGGCGCCCTTTTTTGTGTCTTCTTAAGGCCCGGATGGAAGGGAAGGGCAGACCGCTTGCGCTTCCCTTCATTGTCTCCAATCGCAATGGTTCCACCGCGTCACATCCCAAGCGTGTCCTGCGTGTTTCAGCGTGCGGCACGCTTTTTCTTTCAGTAAAATCAGAACCTGCTCTTCGCAGTATGCGCTAGCCGGCTTTTTCCTGTTCGTGCAACGTCTTGCGCGCGGCCCAGAGCTTTCGGGCTATCTGCTGTCTGTCCGGCTTGCCTTCAATGGAAAAGACCGCGTCCTGCGCGATATTGAACAACTGCGTGGAAACAAGTGGCAAATGTTCCTTGCGGCAAACCAGCGATGCCTTTTCCAGAGCGGAAATGAAGTGATGCAGGACGAGGACATTGCCTCTCGCGGCCTGGCGCAGCGGGCCAACTGCCGTGTCCAGCAGGTCGTGCATTTCCAGGATGGTCAGCCAGAGGCGAGGTGTGTCTTCGTCATCTGTGATGAGCGAGCTCGGAGCGCCGCGCTGAAGGATCCGCGCAACGGAGGCTGACAGGTGATCGATTGCGCTGATGGCCGTGTAGCTGTCGTTGACGCCGGGCGATAGCGCACGCAGGGCTATCTCCACCATCAGGTGGACCGAAAACTGGATGTCCCCTTCAGGAGCCCGCGCCTTCTCGATCTGGAACGTTTTCTCTAGTCGTTTCAGATCCGGCTCTTCTTCGGCCGTGCGAACCTTCGCAATCGGCATGCCTTCGATGACGTAGGTTCCGGGGCTGACCGTAACCTCGATGAAACCGTCGAGAGACTTCGCGATTTCAATGAGCTGGTTGCTGTCGATGAAGGTTATGTAGCCGCTGTACGTGGCATTGTAGATCCAGATCGGCAGATCGGGAATCTCGTTACAGTCATTCGGCTGTTCACGCGGTTCTTTGGTCAGAAGGTCATCGATCGAGAACCGGAGCGAGGAATGGATTCTGCCGATTTCCGCATCGACCCGGATCCGTCCGGCGACGTCGTTTACGAAATAGACCAGCCAGAAAAAGCTGGCGGAGGCCAGGATGATGCACAGGATGACGGAAAATCGCAGGTCCTCGTTTTCGTCGACGCCAAACAAGGCGATCATCGAATAAAGGAAGGTCGCGCCCAACAGGCCGATGGTGATCTGCGTCGTCCGGTTGCTGGCGAAGGTTTCCAGAAGACGCGCCGAAATATTGCCGGCCGCAAGTGTGAACACGACAAGCGTCAGGGAATAGACCAAGCTGATGACGGACATCATGGCGCCGGCAATGGTCGACAGGACCGACCGCGCGCCGTCAACGCTTATGGTGTCATAGCTGAAGAGTTTAAAGGCACCGTCCATCAGACCCATGTCGTCTATCAGGAAGGCGGCAAACGCGAGCATCGCTCCTAACAGGGTGATGCAAATAGGGATGAACAGAAATCCCTTGGTCAGGCGAACAAGCGCATGTTCGCGGGCATTCTCCTGATAGATCATCTGCATCGCGGTTCCCCTCAGACAGGCAGGGCTCCATCCTGGATGGAACCCTGTTTGTCGCTGTTTCTATTGCGCGCTCCAGTCAATCTCGCCTGCCCGCTCCGGAAACCATGCGCGGGTCTTTTCCGGGCGCAGAAGCGGTCAATGGGGGAGGTTCTCGTTTGGTCGAGATTGATCAGACGGTAAGGGCGTCCCTGATCAGGGAAGCGGATGCGGCGGCGGCAATTTCGGACCGTTCGAACTGTTCGGTCCCGTTCATGAGTTCTTCCAGGCGCAGGCGAGCACGAGAGACGCGGCTTTTGACCGTGCCAACCTTCACACCGAGGATTTCGGCAGCTTCCTCATAAGAAAAGCCACTGGCCCCGATCAGAATGAGGGCTTCGCGCTGATCGTCGGCAAGCACCTGAAGGGCACTCAGAAAATCCTTCAGCTCCAGATGACCCGTCTGCTGCGGTTTGCTTTCCAGAGTGGCGGCGTGTTCACCGTCCGGGTCTGAAACCTCGCGCTGCATCTTTCTGCCGACAGAATAATACTGGTTGCGGAGAATGGTGATAAGCCAGGCAGTGAGATTGGTGCCTTCGGTGAACTTGTCCTTGTTGGCAATCGCCTTTGCCAGTGTTTCCTGAACCAGGTCGTCCGCACGGTCGCGGTCGCCACTGATGGATCTGGCAAAGGCGCGCAATCGGGGAATGGCGTCGACGAGATCCTGCTTGAACTGTGCGACGTTCATTCTGCGGCCTCCTCGTCCGATCCTCTGGAGTCCAGAGCGGACAACAAATCCATCATATCGTCGGGTATGTCTTCCGACAGGGCCTCGTCATAAACTTTTTTGAGCTGGCTGCCGATCCAGTCCTCTTTGGACTTTGATCCCGCAGCCGGCGTGATGACACCGAAGGCGGCGTCGGGCACTTCGGGATTGAGCTTGGTTGCCATGACAAATTTCCGATTTTCGCTTCTTCGAAGATGGGCTTTATTGGGACGTAAACGCAGTGACGAAAAAAAAGTTCCTCGCGTTGGGAACTTTTTTTTGCCGAATGCATTTTCGAGTCACGGGCGCGCGTGAAAGTGCGCCGTTCGGCCGCTTCCGGGCGGCAACACATTAAGGAACTTATTTATGTCCGTGAGCCTTTCGATAGAGATCACACCGCTGCTTCCATACCTGCGCAGATATGCAAGAGCTTTGGCGGGAAGCCAGAAAAGTGGCGATGCCTATGTCAGGGCATGCTTGCAGGCACTGGTGGCAGATCAGACCATTATCGACACCACCCATGGGGTGAAAATCGGTCTGTACCGGCTTTTCCACGTTCTGTGGAACGCAAGTGTGGTTCCACCAACCGCAAACGACGGAACTGTATCCATCTTCGAGCAGACTGCCCAGCAGCGGCTGGCCAACATGGCCCCGGAAAGCCGGCAAACGCTGCTGCTTTCCACGCTGGAAGGTTTCTCGCTTTCTGATACGGCGCTCATCATCCAGCGCAGCGAAGAAGACGTTACGGGGCTGGTTCAAGATGCAATCGCGGAAATCGACCGCCAGACCAAGACAGATGTGCTGATCATCGAGGATGAGCCGCTTATTTCAATGGATCTGATCCAGATCGTAGAATCCCTTGGTCATGGCGTCACCAGCGTGGCCCGTACAGCAAGCGACGCCATCGCTGCCGCGAAGGAACATACGCCTGGTCTCGTTCTTGCCGATATCCAGCTCGCAGACGGTTCGTCCGGCATCGACGCGGTAAAGGAAATTCTCTCGGAAATGTCCGTTCCGGTCATCTTTATCACGTCCTTCCCCGAACGTCTTCTGACTGGGGAGCGGCCAGAGCCGACATTCCTCATCACCAAGCCGTTCAACCCGAACACGGTCAAGGCTGGTATTAGCCAGGCACTGTTTTTCAAGGGGGCCGACGAGGTCGTCGCTGCCTGAGGCAACTGGTTCAAGCTGAGCGAGCTCGCCTGATTTTCATACACGCGCTCCGCGAGCGCGAAGCACGAAATCGTTAAGAGCCGCTTTTCTGCCGCTTCAGAACGGAGCAAAGTTAATCCCGAAGGAAGAGGCGGGCCATCAGGCCCGCTCTTTTCCCTCATTGCCGTGAAAGCCAGTCGTCAATGTCCTTCTCGGCTTCTTCGCGGGTCTTGCCATATTTTTGTTGGATGAGGCCAGCAAGTTCGGTTCGGCGGCCTTCGGCCCGATCGACTTCGTCGTCGGTCAGCTTGCCCCACTGGGCGATAGCCTTGCCCTTGAATTCTTTCCAGTTTCCTTCAATCCGGTCCCAATTCATTGGTCGTTCTCTCCTTGTCTTGGTGACACCAGGAAAACGACTGCTGCGGTCGATGGTTCCCAATGAATTGCGGCCAGCGCGAGCGTCGAGGATGGACTGGCACACTGGTGCAAAAGCGGCGTTCTTTTTGCGGAACTTTTGCGCAAGGACATATGCCCGGATAACGGAGCAAAACCGAAATGTCTGATATTTTTACTTATCTTTTTGGCGCGGCGTCGTTCATGCCGCACGGATATTGCCTGCTCTGGCGTCCGGATCTCGTGGCGCTCCACGCGATCTCGGACGGTTTGATCGCGCTGGCCTATTTTACCATTCCCCTGATGATCCTCGATTTCCTGCGTAAACGTCCGGACTTTCAAGGGAATTCCCGCAGGGTCGCGTATCTGTTCATCGCATTCATCCTGGCCTGTGCTCTCAGCCATCTGGTTGCCCTGGTGACACTCTGGTGGCCCGTCTACGGCGCGCAAGGCCTTGTCAAGCTGCTCACTGCTGTTGTCTCGGTCGCGACCGCGGTCGTCATCTGGCGGGTGCGGCCGATGCTGCTCGCCATTCCCTCGCTGCAGGATCTTGAGCAGGACAACGACATGCTGAAAGCTGAAAATATCGAGCTTTCCGACAAGGTCGGCAGAACGCGGCGGGAGATCAAACGGATCAACGAACGTTTTGAGACCGCCCTGACCGGTTCCAACATCTCCGTTTTCACCCAGGACAAGGATCTGCGCTACACCTGGATCCATAATCCGCGGTTCGGCAGGAAACCGGAAGACGTCATCGGTTGCACGGATCAGGACCTACTGCCGGAAGAGACCGCTGCTGACCTGGAGGAGGTGAAGCGCCAGGTTCTGGAGACCGGCGAGACCGCTTCGACCTACTTTGCGCTGGACAGCGAAGAGACGGGAACGATCTCCCTGGATCTGATCGTGCATCCGACGCGCAACAACAGCGGGGATATCGACGGCGTCCTGTGTACGGCCATCGATATGACCGAGAAGAACCTCTACGAAATCCGGCTCGGTTCTCTCGCAAGGCAGCTTGCGGAGGCCAACCGGCGTTTCGAGAAGGCGCTCGACGGCTCGCTCACAACCGTTTTCGAGCAGGATCTCGACCTGAAATATATTCAGGTCGTCAATCCATCACCGGGCCTTACACCAGATTTCTTCACTGGCAAGAGTGACGCGGAGCTGTTTCCCGAGGAAGGCCAGTTAAAGCTCATTCCGGCAAAGAAGAAGGTGCTGGAAACAGGCGAAAGCACCGTTATCGAATTCGACATGGAATTGGGTGGCGTCAATCGCAGCTACAACATGCGTATCGAGCCGGCAAGAGATACGGAGGGACGGATTACCGGCCTGATCGGCATCTCCATCGACATGACGCTTCAGCGGGAAAACGAACGTCAGATGCACCTTGTGATGCGGGAGCTGACACATCGGTCCAAGAACCTTCTTGCGGTTATTCAGGCCATGGCCCGGCAAACCGCAGCACGTTCGGACAACACGGAGGATTTCGTCGAGAGTTTCGCAGCGAGACTTCAGGCGATGGCAGCCAG
Organism: Stappia sp. BW2; assembly: GCF_008107695.1. Classification (GTDB taxonomy): domain Bacteria; phylum Pseudomonadota; class Alphaproteobacteria; order Rhizobiales; family Stappiaceae; genus Roseibium. The sequence continues at coordinate 74,790 of NZ_VIRG01000052.1, forward strand.
TCATGATCTGCTGGTGTCACAGTCATGGTATGGCGCGGATCTGAAGGAGCTGGTTCTGGCGCATCTGGCGCAATCCATCGATCCGGGAAGCTCGCAGATCGAGATCAAGGGCGACCCGCATTCGATCACGGCGGATTCAGCGCAGAACCTTGGCCTGGCTCTGCATGAGCTGACGACCAATGCCGCCAAATATGGTGCTCTGTCAGTGCTCGGGGGTAAATTGTCCGTGTCGTGGACAACGGAAGACGGCAAGATCCGACTGGTGTGGAAGGAAAGCGGTGGTCCGGAAGTTGTGCCGCCAGAGCGCAACGGTTTCGGGCGAATGTTGCTGGAACGGTTGGTTGGGCCTGCCCTCAATGGTGATGTCACAATCGACTTCGCGCCGGAAGGCGTGCGTTGCGTTATCGAGTTTCCGGTCAAGCAAACCCAAAGCTGATCTTGCGTGCTGTCAGGGGGGCACACACCCTCATGCCTTGGAAGCGGAAGCTCCCAAGGCTGATGCCTGTTGTTCAGGACGCGTCTCCGCGCGGGGGCTTGTCGCGGCGCAGGGCCTTCAGCGCTTCATCGATTTCCGAGATCAGCTCTTGTGGTGACCGACCTTGTTCGGAACTGGCCTGTGGCGCCTTTCGCAGGGTTGCCCGCCAGGACAGCAACGCTGTCCGCTTTTGCTTGTCCGAGAGGGACCGGTCTTCCAGAACGCTTGCGGCGGTTCTGAACCCGGCAAATCGTTTCGGTACGCTGATCATGATTTCTTACAATTTGGAATGTGGGGCTTCGATCGCGCAAAGGGCCGCTTACCGCACAGCGGCAAACGGCCCTTCCGCTTTCTTAATTTGCTTCAAGCTGGCGGCCGGGCCGTTCACTCGGTGATGACAGCCCTCAGCATCCACGAAGCCTTGTCGTGGAAAGTGATGCGCTGGGTCAGTAGATCTTCCGTCACGGGGTCGCTGTTCTCACCAGCGTAAGCTGCCATGTCGCGCATTTCCGCGGCAATCATTTCGTGGCTGTGCACCAGATCCTCGATCATTTCGAAGGCGTTGGGCATGCCGCCCGCCGGCAGACTGATGGTCAGGTTGAGCTTGCCTTCGTCGACATTGACCGGTGCCATGTGACCAAGGGCACGGATACGCTCTGCAATCACGTCGGTTGCGGCGAAAAGGTCCTCGTAATGCTCTTCGGTCAGATCATGGATCGATTTGAAGAGCGGGCCGACGACGTTCCAGTGATAAAGGTGGGACTTGATCGTGAGGATGTAGGTCTCGGCCAGGATAACTGAAAGATGTTTCGCAAGCTGCTCGCGCACCTCGTCCGAAACGCCCGTCTTGATCTGGTCGACCTTCGGGGTTTCGATGTTCAGAACCTTGCTCGTCGACATTGTTTTTCCTTTCGTTCAGTCGCTGGGCGCTATCGCTTGATGAGCTCTATGGCTGACAAGGGCGCCTTGTGATCGTTCGGTAAGGAAAGTCTTCAATTCGCCATCAGTTCCATATTTTCGGCAAAATTTCTTTTTTTGCATGGAGGGAGAATATCCCTTGAAATTTCTTCAAGAAGTTCAATGGTATTCGATCGATGGTCAGTGAAGGCGCTATTGCGTGTCGTGCTCCAGGTGCCTTTGTCTGCTTAAGTGATTTCACATCTTGGAAAACGATAATTGGAACCTGTGCGCACGATGCAGCGTTAAATCTTACGTGTTGGGTCACACTCTGACCCTTGTTCATGGGTTTTTCTGCCTTCGTCGATCTCATTCTTGGGGCGTGCTCAAAGGGCCGTTCTCGTCAACGTAGGTAACAACTGAAAGGAGACTGAGATGGCTTCGAAATCCAGTTCCAGCATCAAGAATGAAGACACTTACGAAGCCTTGCGTGACAAGGGTTACAGCAAGGAAAAGTCGGCGAGAATTGCAAATGCCCAGGCAAACGACAGCCAGTCTCCTTCCGTGAAGGGGGGAAAGGCTTTGCCTTACGAATCCTGGACCAAGGAAGAGCTCTACGAACGGGCGCAGGAGCTGGACGTGGATGGTCGCTCCAACATGTCCAAATCGGAGCTGATCGAAGCTCTGCGCAAATAGGATTTGCGTCTGAAAATGAGGCCGCGGTTCGTTTGCGTTGTCTCATTTTCTTTCTCTGGAACTATTCCCGCGGCGATACCAATAGGCCAGGCGATAAATCATTCTGATTTGTCTGGAACCAAATCAACGCCAGATCGTTTACAGCTCAGTCCGCGCAATTGCATTGCGCGGTCTTCACGTGCCCGAATTCCGGGCTCCATCCCATTTACGCATTGCGCGCCGTCCGTCGTCAGGGCCGCCCGCTATTGAGAACAGGAGCGACAAGATGGCAACCGCGAAGACTGCCTCGGCATCCACTTCCAATCCTGCTAACGACACCGTAAGCGCCCGCGAAATCGAAGAAAACATCGAACGCATTCGTGGCGACATCGCCTCTTTGGCCGGTTCGCTGAAGAGATACGGTTCCGGCAAGACGGACGAATACAAAACCAAGGCCGCTGCCGCCAGTGACGATCTGACCAAGATGTCCCAGGATGCGTTGAGCGACCTGACCGCCGAATTGCAGAAGTATGAACGGGCCTTCGTTTCGGAAGTTCGCAAGCGTCCTCTGCAGTCCATCGGTATCGCCGCCGGCATCGGCTTTCTGATCGCAGCGCTGGTACGCCGCTAATGGTGATGCGCGCCTTTCCAATGGCGTTCGGGGCTCTTAGGCGAGACATAAATGGCATGGTTCGCCGTGCCAAGCGCAATGCCGTGTTGAGCGGCATTGCGGCTGTTTGTTTCGCAACGGCTTACGTCGCCGGGGTGGTGGCAGCCGGTGCCTATTTGGCGCCGATTTACGGCCCTGCCATGGCGGCCTTGCTGATTGCCGCGATCATGCTGGTTACAGGATTGTTTTTTGTTTCGGTGCTCAGCTTCCTGAAGTACAGGGACCGCAAGCGGAAGGCGCGTTCACAAGTTGCCAAGCAGCTTACAGTGGCTGCTGCCGTTTCCATTCTGCCACAGCTTACCAAGAACAAGGGCCTGATGATTACCGCCGCTCTGGGCGGCCTGGCCTTTCTGGCAGCTCAGGCATTGGGTGACGACGACGAGGGTGGCGGCTAACACTCTGCCGCGCGGTCTCGCCGGCCTTTGGAGCTAACAGTGATGACAGCGCAGGCAGACCGAGCAGTCGCGACCGCAGAAGGTGCCGTGGCTACAGTGACCGAGACCCTGAGAGCGGACCCTATTGTCCGTGTGTCGATGGTCATCATGTGTGCCATTGCGGTGACCGCCGCGCTGGACATCGGGCAAGTCATTTTCGCACCTGTCTGTCTTTCCGTGGTTGTCGGCACGATTTTCGCGCCGACAGTGGAAAGGCTTTCGCGCCTCGGCGTTCCCGGCTGGGTATCCGCCGGCGGTATGGTGCTGGTTTTTATCTTCCTGATCCTGACTGCCGGGGCCGCTTTCGTCGTGCCTCTTTCCGACTGGCTGGACAGGTTGCCGCTTATCTGGGCGCGCCTACAGGCCCAATTGACCAGTTGGCAGGGGTTCTTTTCCTCAGTTGCCAGCCTGCAGGAGGACCTGCGCAATGCCATGGGCCAGAACGGCGGCATGCAGGTCAGTGTGGAAGACAACTCCGCAGTCGAAAGCGTCTTCTATTTCGCACCGGCCTTCGTGGCGCAGGTGATCCTGTTTCTGGCCAGTCTCTACTTCTTCCTGTTGACGGGCCCGCATTTGCGCCGGGCTGCGCTCCAGCTTTCCTCCAACGGTGAAGGAAGGCGTTGCATCGTATCCGCGTTTCGCACCATCGAGGCGCGTCTTTCCACCTATCTCGTCTCCATAAGCCTCATCAATATCGGGTTGGGCGTCGCCGTGAGCTCGACCATGTGGTTTCTTGGTGTGCCATCGCCGTTGCTGTGGGGCATGTTGGCCGGTGTGCTGAATTATGTTGTCTATCTTGGACCGGCGATCATGGTGCTTGTGATGGCCGGTGTCGGCCTGGCAACCGGAAACACGCCGTTGGCGATCCTCACGCCTCCGCTGGCGTATCTGGCGCTCAACCTGATCGAAGCGCAATTCGTCACGCCGACCGTCCTCGGGCGAACGATGACGTTGAATCCCTTCCTGGTTTTTCTTGCCATTGCCTTCTGGATCTGGCTGTGGGGGCCAATCGGCGGATTTGTCGCCGTCCCCTTGCTGCTTGTCGTGGGGACGCTGCTTGAGATCGTGAGCCAGCCCTCGGAGGCAAGCCAGCCTGTACAGCCTGTATCTTCAGACTCTGACGCCTAGCCCGAAAACCTGGCAGCAAGCCCGCTGACGGCACAAGGTTCAACTTGTCAGGGCTGATTTGCAGGCTGGAATTTCGCTCTGCTTTGATCCTGGGCCCGGCGCTGTTCCAGTCGGCAACCTGGGAATACCATTCAGGGCGTACGATCTGTGACCAAGCAGTCAAAGACAGAAAGCAGTTCGGAGGCATGTCGTGCCGGCTGTTTTACTGCGGAGGCACGCAGACAAAACAAAAGCCGCCCGGAAGAGGCGGCTTTTCAAAACTCTGGTAGCAAGGATTTTTACTCTTCGTTGTACGCCAGCATTCCGTGGGCGATGGGCCAGCCGGTGCATGTGGTTACGCCAACTCCGGAGACACAACGCGTCGGGCGTCCGTGAATATCGGCCAGTTCAACCTGCAGGTCGCCTTTGGCAGCGGCCTTCTGTTCAACTTCTGCTGCAGCGGTCATGTCGCCCTTTTGAGCGGTTTCTGCGTCAGCCTCTTTGGTGAAGAAAGGCTCTGCAACAATCAGGCTGGATGCCAGAAGAGCAGCGACTGCGATTGCAGCAGGGGCTTTAGTCGGAATGCGTTTGCGTAGCGTGAACATAATGTCTACCTCCACCCTGTAAACGCCCAAGTTAAGAAAAGGTTTCATGCCGCTCGATAATTTCCGAACGGACCGGGATCGAAGTAGAAAATAAACTGCTCTTATAACTTATGTTAATGCAGGCTGGCTGGTTTCGTGTCATCTTGCGGATAGTCAACCTAACTGACAATGAGATCCCTCGTGACACCGCAAACTTATCAAGCCGCAGCGCAAACGCGCGGCGCGGCACTGGTTGTCGAAGACAATCCGATCATCGCGCTCGATACGCAGATGATGCTGGAAGAGCTCGGGTTCTCGCCAGTCGAGACGCTCGCAAGCCTTGCCGAAGCGGCAGAGGCGCTGGCAGCGCATCTGTTCAGCTTCGTCATTCTGGACGTGAAGATCGGTGACGACACAAGTCTGGCTTTCGCCAAGCAGCTTCTGGAAAAGGGGACGAAGTTCATCTTTGCCAGCGGCTACAGCGATCTTGGCCCTCTGCCGACGGACTTCGAAGGACATGTCATTCTGAGCAAGCCCTATACCAAAGCCCAGATCGGCGCCCTGATCTGATCCGCGGGCGCGGGAAGACTGCTCTTTGGCAGCAGTTGAAGATGCAGGCCTGCCTCAGATAAGCGGGCGAGGATCTTCCGAAATGGATTCATAAGAGGCGAGCTTTTCCAGGGCGTCCCTGTCCAGGACGCGAATTTGGTCCTTTGACCAGCTTATCAGCTCTTTTTCCTGAAGCTTTCGAAGTGTCCGGCTGGTGTGCACCGGGGTAATCCCGAGCGCGTCGGACAAATGGCTTTGGGAGAACGGGGCATCGAGCGCCTGATTGCCGGCGTAGCCGACGTGCTGCGCCCGGTCATAAAGGTGCAGGATGAGATAGGAGAGCCGCTCCAGTGCGGTGCGCTGGCCGAGGCTGATAATCTGTCCATCAAGTATCTGTTCCTCGCGCGCGGCAATCCACGTCATTGAAAAGGCGAGGGTTGGATGGTCCTTGAATATCGACCAGACCTTGTCACGTTGAAAGACACATAATGTGGTGTCTGTGAGAGCCGTGACGGAGTGCTGCATATCTTTCAGGACGGCAAGCTGAAGGCCGACGAGGTCCCCCGGCAGGGCAAAATTCAACAATTGCCGCCTGCCGTCGGCCAGAGCCTTGTGACGGAAGGCCCAGCCTTCCAGAATGGTGTAGAGATGCGGGGTCTTGTTCTCTTCCTGAAGGATGGTTGCCCCGGCTTCGACTGTCAGCTCACCGGTTTTGAAATCCGAAATGAAATCCAGTTCCTTGCCTTCCAGAGATCGGAACGCTGGTTTCTGCCTCAGGGGGCAAGCTCGACAATTGGTTTGAAACGGGACGGTTTCGGTCATACAAACGGCATCTCCATTGCAATTCATGAAAACGCCTTGAACAGCCGCAGGTTCCAATTTGAATTGGACTGGCTGGAGAATGCAGTTCCCAGCCGCCGGACAGTCCGGCGGCCATGTGCCGGGATCCAATGCGGCCGTAAGGGCGGTTGACCCGTCCGCACGGCGATCACCACAGGCTTACGGACGCAAAATGGTATAGCCGTCCGCGTCCAGCTCCATCAGCGTAACGGCCCCGGCAGGAACGACTTCGACGCCTTCGAGGAACGGAATGTCCTTGCCTTCGTTCCTAGCCATGGCCTGACGGGTGTTATCGCAAGCCTCGAAGGCGACATTCGGCATGCTCTGCACGAAGGATTTCATGCGGTCCGACACGGGAGACGTATCTGCACGGAACATGTGCAGGCCGGCATTGAAGGCAACGATCTTGATGTCGGCTTCCTCGCCAATTTCCGAGTAATGGCGGGCAACATTGGCGGCGACATTCAAAACGGTGTTCATCTTCTGCGGATCGTTGTCGCTGATCTGCAGGGCAAGCTTGTGGATGCCATCGTCCGCCAATACGGCAGAGCCAAGCATCAGCAGGGCCGAAGCGGCCACTGCCAGTCTTGAAAACAGTCCCATCGTTTTTCCTCCTAACGCCGCAGGGTGTCCTGCGGCGGCCTTGCGCGGGCGGCCTTTCTTTCGTGGGCCGTTGCCGCAAAACGATGTCAGTCGACGCTTCCCATGCCTGAGGCGTCGTCATCATCGACGGAGCCGGGAGTGACGTCGAGAATGCGGGCACGCATGGTGATCTCGACAGCGCTGTCCTTGCAGTTGCTCATGCAAGGTTCGGCCTTGGCAGCATAATGCGGCTCTTCGGCCCGGGTGTCCGCAATGAAATTTTCCTCATTGGGAAGACGGATCTCCAGGAAGTTGTCTTTCGACAATTCGAAGTCCTCGTCGTCAACGAGGTCGTTCAGATACAGGAGGTAGGCCGTCAACGCATAAACATCGTCGTCCGACAGGGAGCGGGCATTGCCGTAAGGCATGGCGCGGCGGACATAGTCATAGACCGTGGACAGATACGGCCAGTAGGAGCCGATAGTCTTTTCCGGGCGTTCCTCGGTAAGCGTGTCCTGCCCGCCTGCCAGAACCGGCCAGCGGCCGACACCTTCGCCGAAGTCGCCGTGACAGACAGCGCAATTGTCGGTGAACAACACTTCACCCTCGGCAACCGTGCCGGAGCCTTCCGGCAGGCCGGTGCCATCGGGCCGAATGTCGATGTTCCAGGCTGCAACCTCGTCGTCTGTCGCCACGCGGCCGAGACCCAAGACACCGCCATCACGGGTTTCGGACACGGGCGCTGCGTGAGCTGCCGCTGAAGTGTCTGCGCTGGCGGTTTCCGTTTCGCCAGCCGCCGCTTCCTCGGCAGCCGGTTCTGCGGCGCCCTGCTGGTCAGCCGGGGCGGCGGCGCTGGAGTATGTCGCCAGATAGGCGATCACGTTTTCCAAATCGTCCTGCTTCTTCAAACCGGCGAAGGCCATCTTGGTGCCTTTGACCATGTCCCTTGGTTTGGTCAGATAGGTGGTCAGTGTCGCTTCGTCCCAGACAAGGCCACCGTTACCGGCTTCGATCATCGCCTTGGAGTATTTGTAATCGCCGAGCGACCCTGCGGTGCGGCCGAAAACGTCGTTCAGTTCCGGTCCGACCTTGTTCTTTGCGCCTTCGCCCACCGCGTGGCAGGCAGCGCATTTCTTGAAGACCTTTTCCCCCTTTTGGGCGTCTCCCGCATGGGCTGTCGCGGCAAGCAGGGGCAGGGTGGCGATCAGGGTTCCAAGGCTGAGGGCTTTAAGAAACTTCGACATTTTCCACCATTCCGTCTGCTTTGACATACCAGGTCTGGATGCCGTTGTTGTGGTAGATCGAGTTTTCACCACGGGCGGCACGCAGCTCGTTCTTGGTCGGCTGGAAGAAGCCATGCTCGTCCATCGCGCGGGACTGGATCAACATGTCCGAGCCGTCCCAGTCGATGTCGAGGTAAAAGCGGTGCATGGCTTTGGACAGGCTCGGTCCGTCCAGACGGGCCGTCTTCCAGTTTCGGCCGCCATCAAGCGAGACATCGACCCGTTTGATCCGCCCGTTGCCGGACCAGGCGACGCCGGAGATGACCATCGGTCCCTTGCCGTGACTGATCGGGGCCTGCGGGCTCGGCGAGGTGATGACGGATTTGGGATCCATCACCCAGGTGAAGCGGCGGGCCTTGCCGTTTTCCAGAAGGTCCGTGTATTTGGACGTTTCCTCGCGCTGGTGCCAGGGCTCGTCGCCGACTTCGATCCGGCGCAGCCATTTCACCCACATGTTGCCTTCCCAGCCGGGCACGACCAGGCGCAGAGGATAGCCCTGTTCGGGGCGCAGGGCCTCACCGTTCATCTTGAAGGCGACAAGGCAGTCGTCGAGAGCCTTTTCCATCGGGATGGAGCGGGTCATGGCCGAGGCATCGGCACCTTCCGGCATCACCCATTTGGCGTTGGTCTTGAGGCCGGCCTCTTCCAGGATCAGCTTCAGCGGAACGCCGGTATACATGACGCAGTGGACCATGCCGTGGGTATACTGGCAGCCGTTGAGCTGGGAGCCGCGCCACTCCATGCCGGAATTGGCGGCGCATTCCAGGAAGTAGACCCTGTTCTCACGCGGGAAGCGCTTCAGGTCTTCCATTGTGAAGACCAGCGGCGTGTCGACAAGTCCGTTGATCATCAGCCGGTGATCGGCCGGGTTGATCTCGGCAATGCCGCCATGGTGACGCTCGAAACACAGGCCGTTGGGCGTGATGATGCCGTCCAGATCGTGCAAGGGGGTGAAGTTCACCGAGCTTTCGGTGGAGGCTGTCAGCCATTCCACATCGCGGCGGACCACATCGGCCTCGAATTCCGAGGGCATGCCGTAGGGGCGCGATTGAACACCGTCGCCGAGATAGCGGTTCCAGTCCTGTATCTCGGTGATCAGCGGATCACCGGCGGCACGCGCCGCACCTGCGGTGCCTGCAACGGCTCCCGCTGCGAACCCTGCTTTCAGGAGGGAGCGCCTGGACAGGCCCGGCACTTTGGAAATGGTTTTGTCAGTCATGATCGTGTCCTCAGGATCTCTGAAGAAAAGGCGTCATCCTGCCAGCTTGACGGACTGGTTGTCCGGCAGGCTGACCACGGGATTGCTTGTGAGATAGGCTTCGATGACTTCGGCGATGGGTGGGCCTTCGGTGCCTTCGTTGACCGAAGCCCAGCCGGCAACGACATATTCCCTGGCCGGGTCGATGGGCTCGCCGGTGGCAAGCAGGGTCATACCCGAAATGCGCTCGCCGATGTCCTTGTTGGGGTCGATGGTGTAGCCCATGCCCCCCACGCGGACCATGTCACCGCCCTGCTGGTAGTAGGGGTCCTTGTTGAAGAGGTTGTCGCCGACGTCTTCCAGAATGTCCTTCAGCATCTGACCCGTCATCGGCGAGCGGTAGGCCGCCGGATAGGTCATGGCGCAGGCGTTGTGGACGTCCTCGAAGGTGATGTCCTGGCCCGGCAGAACCGATGTCCCCCAGCGGAAGCCGGGCGACAGGGCAATTTCGGCGTCGCGTTCGCTCAGGAGTGCCTGGCAGATCAGATCGTCGAAGGTGCCGTTGAAGTTGCCGCGTCGGTAGAGAAGGCTCTCGGTCTTGCCGAGAACGCGGGCGAGATCCGCTTCGTAGGGTGCGCGGACCTCATCGATCAGCGCTGCCATATCCGCATCCGGCGTGATCACGTCGGAGAAGATCGGGATCAGGCGGTAGGCATAGCCCGCCAGTTTGCCGTCCTGAACATCGAGATCGACCCGGGACACGAATTTACCGTTTGAGCCGGAGGCGATCACCAGCGTGTCGTTGACGATCACCGGCTCGGGCAGGGCATCATGGGTATGTCCTGTCAGAATGACGTCGATGCCGTCGACACGCGACGCCAGCTTGCGGTCGACGTCAAAGCCGTTGTGCGACAGAAGCACAACGATCTCAGCGCCTTCGTCGCGTGCCTCGGCCACATGTTTGGCAATGTCTTCTTCACGGATGCCGAAAGACCAGCCGGGGATCATCCAGCGCGGATTGGCAATGGGCGTATAGGGGAAGGCCTGGCCGATGACGGCAACCTTTGAGCCGCCGCGCTCGAACATCTTCCAGGCTTCGAAGGCCGGTTCGTCCCATTCGTTGTCGTAGATGTTGGAGCCGAGGAAGGCGAAGGGCAGGCTGTCGATGACTTCCTGGACGCGGTCGGTGCCATAGGTGAATTCCCAGTGGCCGGTCATTGCGTCCGGTTCCAGCGAATTCATGATCGTGATCATGTCTTCGCCCTCGGTCACATTCGACGTGTAGCTGCCCTGCCAGGTGTCGCCGCCATCCAGAAGAAGAACGTTATCAGCGCCGCGCTCGGCACGAATGCGTTTGATGACCGTCGCGACCCGGTCCATGCCCCCCATCTTGCCGTAGGTTCTGGCCAGCGCGACAAAGTCTTCAGACGTGAGCGCATAGGCATCCGGAGACCCGGCTTCGATGTTGTAAAGCTTCAGGAAATCCGCGCCGGTCACATGGGGTGGTTTGCCTTTGACAGCGCCGATGCCCAGGTTGATGGACGGCTCGCGGAAGTAGATCGGCTTCAGCTGGGCGTGGATGTCGGTGATGTGCACCAGCGTGAGCGTGCCCTTGGCCTCCATTCCCAGGAGCTGGTCCTCTGTCAGGGCTTGCTGCGCCATCAGCCGCGACCAAGAACCCGCCATGCCCGATCCGAGCAAGGCGCTTGTCGCGGTTGCTGCCATCAGGAACTCACGTCTTGAGAACATTCTCAGTTTCTCCAAACCAACGGCCACTGACGGACCGGTTGCACAGTTTTCCCGTTGGTGCGCGGCAATGCCGTGCACCCCGGTTATCCCACGTGGGGGACGGTGATCTTTTCAGCCTGCACTTTCAGCCTGTTGCCACAACAGAGAAGAAACCGGCGCGGCGACTGTGACCGCGCCGGAGGGGAACGGTCAGCCTATTGGCGAACCGCCGGGGTTTCGATGTCGAGCCCGGTCCCGCGCCAGGTCACATAGACCTCCAGAGCCATCAGATCGTCGGAGAAGGCTGGCGGGAAGGCTGCCCGGGTATCGCGAATACAGCCGCGGAAGCGGTTGTGCAGGGACACCATCGCGCTCTGCTTCAGACGGTAGGTCGGGAAGCCGTTGACGTTGCCCTGGCTGAGGTGATCGGCCCGGATGTAGTTGCCGTTGTAGTTTTCGTGGCAGGTGGCGCAGGCCAGGTTCAACTGACCCGTACGGGTGTAGTAGAGTTCCTTGCCTTTTTCCCACCAGTCCTGCATCTCGCCCTCGCTCAGGTCGACGTGCATCGGCATGCCGAGCGACTGGTGCTTGATGTAGGTCGTCAGAGCCTTCTGATCGTCGGCGTCGAACTTGTAGGGCTCTGCCTGCATGTTCTGTTCGCGGCACTGGTTGATCTGCAGCTCGATGTTGAACGGCTTGCCGGCCTCCTCATTCCACTTGGGATAGCTGGCACCAAGGCCCTTGAGGAAGGTTTCGGCATCCTCGTGACAGGACGCACAGGATTTTCCTGCAGCGCCATCCACCGTGTTCCAGATTTCCTCACCGCGCTCGACATAGAGCATGCCCGGGTTCTGGAAGCTGTCGGCTTCAAGGTCACGGGTCTCGGGCGTGCGGTAATGCCAACCGGAGATCAGTTCATCGAAAGGGTGTCCTTCCGGTGCCGGAACCCGGGTGTTGATTTCCAGTTCACCGTCGATAACGAGTTTATCGTCAACCGGCCCCCCGGCCAGGCTAGCGCTTGTGCCGACCATCATTGCTGCGAACATGGTGGCTATGCGTTTCGTTCTATTGGCCAAATCGTCTCCTCCCGATTTCAGCGACCCCAGGAACAGCCCGTCGTCAAACGATGGCAGATGGGATGTTCCGACACTCCCGAAGAAATCTGCTTCCAGCTGCGCAACCGGTTCCGGTGGCACAGCCGCAGATTCTGGGCCGCTGCCTATTCAACAGTGATCTTTTTCTCGGTTTCGTAGACGCTGCCGTCGTCATCGACCCAGGTGAATTTGAATGTGCCGGGCTCGTTCACCTTGGCACTGAACTCCATGTAGGGGTTTGCCGAGACTGCCGGGTCCATGTCGCAGGAGAAGACCACCTGTCCGTTGAACTCGCAGGTGAACTTGTTGATGATCTGGCGCGGAATGAGGTTGCCCTGCTTGTCCTTGCGCTGACCGGATTCCATCGGGTGGCTGATAAGCGTCTTGATGGTGATGACTTCGCCCGCAGCTGCCTTCTTGGGCACTTTCACGCGCGGTTTCGGTTCTGCCATGACTTTATTCCTTCGTGTCCCTGATCTGCTTGCCGGGCGGCAGTTCGGCTGAACGCCGGTGCCGGTCCTGCGGGCAAGCCGCTTGCACTGTTGCGGATCAGCCGCCGCAGCCGCCGATTGTGACTTTCACTTCCTTGCTGTCGATGAAGGAGGACCCGTCGTTCATCTTGGCGACTGCAATGACATTCTGCGTCTTGGCCAGCCGGATGCGCGTCTTGGCTTCGGCAGCTCCGCTCATGGCGGTGAAGTGGAATGTCGCGACAGCGGGGTTCGGGTTGCCGTCTGCAAGGATCAGGACGGATTCAACATAGTTGTCTGCCGTCATGGGGCTGTCGACGGATACGCCGACCGGCACCGTGTTGCCGTTTTCGGCGATTTCCGGCGTATCGAGCGACACCGTGCCCTTCTTGGGCTCAGCTCCGCCGGTAAAGGCCTTGATTGCTTCTTCGGTCTGGTCGGTGGCGGCGAAGGAAACCCGCGACCCGGCAGCCACGAATGCGGCGGCTCCGATCGTGAGGCCAAACACCTGGCGTCTTGTAAAGCTCATCTCTTGCTCCTTGAAACCCGAGATCAATTCTCTTTCAGCGTCAGGAGATAGGCGACGACGTCCTCTACCTCTTGCGCTGACAGGATGGTTTTGCCGGCGAATTTTTCGTCGACGTTGATGCCCACCTTCAGGGTGTAGAAACCGGGCATGATGGTCTGCTCGCCAAAGACGTCCTTGCTGTTGACCACGATGGCGCGCAGTTGCGCCTCGCTCCAGCGGTCGGCAGCGCCGTCCAGGACGGGGCCAACTTCGCCGTGGAACAGCTGCGCGCTGAGATCGGCATTGGCATGACAGGCCAGGCAATTGCCCTTTTTGCGGTCGGCGAAGGCTTCGCGCCCGGCCAGCGGGTCTCCCGGAACACCCGTCAGGGACTGGGACATTTCCATATCCTCGATGGGAACGCTGTCCGGAGCAACCGTCCCGGCGGCCGCTGCCGAAGCGGCCAGAATGGCCAGACCGGCAAAGGCCGCCGGCAGGCTGAATTGTGTCGCGCCCTTGAACATTGTGTCGGCTTTCCTCCTCAGTGCGGAACGGCCGGCTGTGGTGCCGTTTGCGTTCCTTCGGCAGGTCCGATTCCCCAGCCTGCCTGTCCTCCTCATATTAAAAGATATGATTTTTTGCATATGTTATGCAATAGGCCTTTTGCCATATGAGGCATAAACCTGAATTCTCCTTGCCTGTCATTCCGCGTCGAGACGGCCTTCTGCGCGCAACTCATTGATTTTACGGGCATGATACTTCTGGAAATGCTCATCGCCCTCGTAGCCTTTTTCCCGGACCCAGCGGAACATGTCCAGGAATGTCCATTTGCCGAAGGCGCCGGGCATGGTTGCGACTGCCACTTCCGAAACGGTTCCTTCGCTTGGAACGTCCTCTGGCAGGAACACGATGGTCGGTGTGAAAACATAGCCCCACTTGCGGGCGGCGGTCTTTTCGGTCAGCTCTTCGCCGTCCAGATCGATCACCTCCTCATCGCCGAACATGTTGTACTGAACGACCATGAAGTTCTCTTTGATGTAATCGGTCACCTCCGGATCGGAGAGGATCTTCTCGTGCATCTGGCGGCAATAGATGCAGCCGCGTTGTTCAAAGATGATCGCCAGACGCTTGCCTTCTCCGGCGGCGGTTTCAATGTCCTCGCCAATGTCGCGAAAAGTCACGGTGAACCACGGCTGCTTGTGAAGGCCATCGTCGCCGAGCGTTGCGGCGAGCGCCGTCGTGGTCAGGGCCGCCAAGAGTTCGACTGCCAGAATCATATGTTTCCAGATACGCATGTCATTGTCCTCCCTGGACCGGATATCGGCCGGTCAGCCGATTTGCGTGAAAATCGGGAACGTTTCGAGCAACCAGAAGGCGATGGCCGACATCTGCCCGGTGATGAACAGCAGGCCGGTGAGCACCAGAAGGCCACCCATGATCTTTTCCACCGTGCCCATGTGTTTGCGAAAACGGCCGGCCACCTTCAGGAAGCGACTGGCAAAAGCCGCTGCCAGGATGAATGGCAGACCGATGCCGAGTGCATAGACCGCAAGCAGGCCGGCACCGTTCCATATGGTGTCCGACGACCCGGCCACGAACAGGATTGCGGCCAGAACCGGGCCGACGCAGGGTGTCCAGCCGAAGGCAAATGCCAGACCCATGACAAAGGCCCCCACAAGGCCCGCGGGCTTGCGTTCCACATGGATGCGCGCTTCGCGAAACAGGAGGCCGATGCGAAAGACACCGAGAAAATGCAGGCCCATGACGATGATGATCGCGCCGGCCACATACGACAGGATGTCGTAGTAACGGGCAATCGACTGGCCGATGACGCTGGCCGTCGCGCCAAGGGCGACAAAGACCAGCGAGAAGCCGAGCACGAAAGCGATGGCGGCCAGAATCACCCGGCGCCCCGTTTCCGCGGTTGCCGTTTCGCCCTTCAGTTCATCGACGCTGACACCGGCCAGATAACACAGATAGGGCGGCACAATCGGCAAGACACAGGGTGAAATGAACGAGAGCAGACCTGCCAGAAAGGCAGCGCCCAGAGAAACATCGAGCATTCATTTCCTCCCAGTGAAACTCGATCTTTGGTTGCTTTAAAATATTCAAAAGTTCCTATATATTGCAATGGAAGAAATGTGGAGATTGCAAAATGTCCGTCGCGACTCGTGCGATGATCCTTGCCGGAGCGCTGATTTCCGGCCTGTTTCAGGCCTTTCCGGCATGGAGTGCCGAACTGGTGATGCTGGAACAACCTGGGTGTGTATGGTGCAAACGCTGGAATGAGGAAATCGGCATTGCCTATCCGAAAACGGCGGAAGGCCGGCAGGCCCCGTTGCGCCGTGTCGACATTACCGACACCTGGCCGCAGGATCTTTCCGGCATCGCAAAGGAGCGCATGACGCCAACCTTCATTTTGCTGGCCGATGGCGTTGAGATCGACCGGCTGCGCGGCTACCCGGGAGAAAACTTCTTCTGGCCCATGCTGGACGATATGCTGGGAAAGCTTCCGGATGCGACGAAGTGAGGTTGTTGATCCGCTGCTGAAGTTAAGGCATGAATTGGTAATGTGAATTGTGCGCTGCAATGGCGGTTGCTTGAAGAGGGTGTGGGTTCCGGATGATACTGCCGGCCATGGACAAGAACCTGGATGCGAAGGACCTCGACCTGCTGATGGAGCAGGCGCGGAAGGCGAGCGATCTGCTCAAGGCCCTTTCGCACGAGGTACGGCTCGTGATCCTGTGTTTGCTGTCGGAGGGCGAAAAGTCGGTTTCCGAGCTTGAGGAAATCCTGACCATGCCTCAGGCAGCGGTATCCCAGCAGCTTGCCCGGCTCCGGCTGGAAGGTCTGGTGCAGTCGCGGCGCGACGGGCGCATGATTTACTACAGCCTGATGAATGACGAAGTGAGTTCGATCATCTCGAGCCTCTACGACCTGTTCTGCAAGGACGTGCGCGCGCCGGAGAAATAGGCACAGGCAGTGTGCCTGCACGCGTGCGTTGCAGCAAGGTCTCCGATTGCTGCGATTTTAGCAGCCTGCTACGGTTTATGAAAATCGCCGACAGAGCGATGACTGGAAACGCGGCCGGGTAATCCGGCGGAGGGTAGGACGCGCATGGTCAATCTCGATCCGGTGATGCTGACACCGATTCTCGGCGTGCTTGCGGGGTGCGTATTGGGGTTCGTTGCCCGGTCGAACCATTTCTGCACCCTGTCTGCGCTGGAGCGGCATTGGTATGCAGGCGACAGCAGCGCGCTCAGAACCTGGGTGCTTGCGTCCGTATCGGCCCTCGTTGGCACGCAGTTGCTTGTTGCCTTCGGTTTGGCCGACACAGCTGCCTCCTTCTATCTGTCACCTGAATTTGGCTGGACCGGCGCCATCGTGGGCGGGTTCATGTTCGGCATCGGCATGGCACTTGTCGGCACCTGCGGCTTTGGCGCCGTATTGCGTCTGGGCGGCGGCAGCCTGCGGGCGCTGGTGGTGCTGACGGTGATCGGCCTGTCGGCACTCGCTGCCCAACGCGGCATTGTCGGCATGCTGCGGGTGCCGCTGGTCGATGATCTCGCCGTTTCCTTCGGCGCAAGCGGCAGCCAGTCCATGGGCGATATTGTTTCCAACCTGTTCGGCATGAGGCTGCAGGGCGTGGTCGCCATCGTGATCGCGCTTGCGGGGCTGGTCTGGATCTTCAAGTCGGCATCCTATCGCCGTCAATGGAGCAAGATCGGAACCGGTGTCGCGATTGGCAGTGTGATTGCCTTCGGCTGGTGGGCGACGACCTTCCTTGCCGGGCGTTCCTTCGATCCCATTCAGATCGAAGCCGGGTCTTTCGTGGTGCCAGTGGGTGACACCATCATGCAGCTGATCACCTACACGGGAACCCTGCCGGATTATGGCGTCGGCCTGATTGTCGGGACGCTTTTCGGTGCCGTGATAGCAGCCCTTTGGAAGCGGGATATCCGCTGGGAAGCGTGCGACGATGCCCGCGAACTTGGCCGGCATCTTCTGGGTGGCACGCTGATGGGCGTTGGCGGTGTATTCGCCATGGGCTGCACGGTGGGGCAGGGCATCACCGGCTTTTCCGCGCTGGCGGTCTCGGCGCCGATCGTGATGGTGTCGATGGCGCTCGGTGCGCGGGTCGGGCTTGCCTGGCTTGTGGAAGGCAACGTTCTCGCCGCCTTCCAGCGCAATCAGGGCAGTGTGCATCACTCAGCGGCAGAATGACTCCCCGCCGCCTTTCATGTAGGCGTGGGCGCTTACGCCGCAACGAACCTGTAGGCATCGCCTGATCGTTCCACGTGCCCCCCGGCGGGGTGCGGGAAGTGGTAGCCGATGACGCGGGTCTGATCCTGCGCCAGCCGGTCGAGCAGCACCTTGCGCGTGGCAACGCCCATGTCGCGATCCTGATCGGAGCCGGAAGCCCAGCCGGGTTTTTCGAACGAAATAATTGTATTGGAAATCGCGTCGCCCACCACCAGCATGCTCTCGGAACCGCCGTGCAGCATGTAGGACATGTGCCCCGGGGTGTGCCCCGCCGTGTCGACGGCCTCAACGCCCGGCAGCACTTCCTGACCCGGCTTGATCATGTTCACCCGATCCTCGATCACGTCGAAACGAGATTGCGCCCCGACCACGAAGCTCTTGCGCTCATCTGGCGTCTTGGCCAGCGTATCGTCGGCGCGCCAATAGTCCCATTCGGCCTGCGGCATCCAGATCTGGGCGTCCGGGTAAAGCGGGTCATCGAAATCGTCCAGAATACCCCACAGGTGATCGGGGTGGGCATGGGTGAAGATGACATCGGTGATGTCCGACGGGTCGATGCCGGCTTCCGCCAGATGGTCCGGCAAGTCACCAGCTGTTGGCTGGAAGTTGGCCCCTGAACCGACATCGAACAGCACTGTGCGGTCGCCGGTCCGGAGCAATGTGATGTTGCAGTCCGGTGTCAGCGCGTCTGTGGCCAGGCCACGGGGTTTCAGCAGCGCCGCGATCTCCGCTTCGTCTTGTTCGGGCAGGATGAAGCTCATCGGCAGGGTCAGGTGGCCGTCGGAAAAGACCGTAATGTCGAGTGGGCCCAGGGTCATGTTCGCGGTGGCAAAGGCAGGTGTTATCCGTCCAGCCAGTCCCGTGGCCGCAAGCGCGAGGCCTCCGGCCAGAACGTTGCGTCTCGTCAGATCTTTCCGAAATTGTCCGGACATGGCATCCTCCACACATTCAAACTTTTGAATTTATCTATGTTTCATTGAGAGAGGTCAATGCCTGCCGCTAGGAAACGGCACAAAGCTGGCGGAACGTGAGGACGCAATTTGGCCGGGAGAGGCTCATGGATCTGACATTTCTTCTGGATGAATTTTCCGAGCCCTGGCTGCTGGCCATCGGTGGTCTCGTTGTCGGGATCCTGTTTGGCGCCTTTGCCCAGCAGAGCCGCTTCTGCCTGCGCGCCGCCAGTCTGGAGTTCTCACGCGGGGCGCCAAAGGACCGGCTGCCGGTCTGGCTGTTGACCTTTTCCGCTGCTGTTCTGTGCACGCAGCTTCTGGTCCATCTGGGCGAGATACAGGCCAATGAAGCGCGGCAGCTTGCGTCGCCGCAGAGCCTCTCCGGAGCGCTTCTTGGCGGGCTGATGTTCGGCACCGGCATGGTGCTGGCGCGCGGGTGTGCCAGCCGCTTGCTGGTGCTTTCTGCCACGGGCAACCTGCGAGCGCTCCTGTCCGGTTTGGTCTTTGCCGTTGTTGCCCAGGCCAGCCTGCGCGGCCTGTTGAAGCCGTTGCGCGAATGGTTCGCGGGCCTTTGGACGACTGGGGACATCGGCGGCAATGACCTGACCGAGATGTTGGGCCTGAGCACATCCGTGACCTTTGGTTTCACCGCCCTGTGGCTGGCAGCTGGGCTTGTCTTTGCCTGGCGCTCGCGGGTGAAGCTCTGGCAACTTGTGGCGGCGGCGGGCGCGGGGCTGGCAATCCCGCTGGCCTGGTGGTTCACCTCGGCCATGGCGCGGCAGGCGTTCGATCCCGTGCAGGTGGAAGGGGTGACCTTCACCGGTCCTTCCGCCGACGCCCTGATGCTGGTTCTGTCACCGCCGGGCGATCTGCTCGACTTCGATGTCGGCCTGGTGCCGGGCGTTTTTCTCGGCTCGTTCCTGGCGGCTCTCCTGACGCGGGAACTGGCCCTTCAGGGCTTTGAGGGTGGCAAGTCGATGGCGCGTTATCTCACCGGAGCAACGCTCATGGGCTTCGGCGGCATGCTGGCCGGTGGCTGTGCCGTCGGGGCGGGGATCACCGGGGCTTCCATCTTCGCGCTGACGGCATGGATCACGCTGACCGCGATCTGGCTGTCCGCCGGCGTCGCCGACCGCCTGCTGACCAGCTATGATGCGCGTGACCAAGTGGCTGGGGTGGCGTCTGCTGTGGAACCGGTGAAAGTGGCCTCGTAACGGCAGGCAAGTAAGCAATCGCTGAACCGCGCCGAACCCTGTTGTCATCGACCCGCCGTTTTTGAACGCGCTCGCATGCCCCAGGACGAGGTTCGCGGGCACCCCCAAGTAGCGGCTAGGCCGGTGCGGCTCGGGCGGCCGTCAGACCCGCGATCACGCCGCGCAATTCGGCGAGGCCGCGCATTCGCCCGATCAGGGGATAGCCTGGATGCGCCCCGCGTTCGGCATCGGTCAGAAGCTCGTGACCATGATCGGGCCGGAAGACGATTTCGGCATCTACCCGGCCTTCGTGCCGGCGTCTGGCTTCTTCGCCCAGCAGCACACCGAGCAATGCGGGCATGTCGGTGTCGCCGCCAAGGTGGGCGGCCTCCTCGAACGAGCCGTCCGGGTCTTTTGCGACATTGCGCAGATGGGCGAAGTGGATCTTGCCGGCAAAACGTTGCGCAATTGCGGGCACATCGTTTTTCGGGTTGGCACCAAGGGAGCCGGAGCAGAGCGTAAGGCCGTTGGAAGGGCTGTCCACCGCCGACAGGATCCAGTCGATGTCGTTGGCATCCGAGACGATACGCGGCAGGCCGAGAAGATCCCGGGGCGGGTCGTCCGGGTGGACGGCCAGCTTCAGGCCAAGCTCTTCCGCGGTGGGAACGACTTCCTGAAGAAAACGCTTGTGGTTCTGCCTGAGTGCGGCGCGGTCGAGCCCCTGATAGGGGAGGAGTGCCTCGCGCAGGCCATTGGCGTCGTATCGGTCGTAAGCGCCGGGAAGGCCAGCCATGATGGCGGTTGTCAACCGGTCGAGATCCGGCTGGGTCGCGCTGTCGAACCAGCGTTTCGCTTTGGTCAGGAGCTCCGGACAATAGTCTTCTTCCGCTCCGGGCCGCTTGACCATATAGAGCTCGAAGGCCGCCATCCTGGCGGCGGAAAACCGCAGGCAGGTGCCTCCGCGCGCAACCGGGGCGGTCAGGTCCGTTCGTGTCCAGTCGAGCAGTGGCATGAAGTTGTAGCAGATGACCTTGATGCCTTCGGCAGCCAGGTTGGCCATGGACTGCCGATAGTTGGCGAAGAGCTCGGACAGATCGCCTTCACCACGCTTGATGGCCTCGTGAACCGGCAGGCTTTCCACCACCGTCCAGTCGAAGCCAGCCGCGTGAAGCTGTGCGCAGGTGTTTGCGATGGTCTCGCGCGGCCAGATCTGTCCGTAGGGGATTTCGTGCAGCGCCGTGACGATGCTGACAGCACCGGTCTGGGCGATTTCGCGAAGCGAGATGCGGTCATAGCCGCCATACCAGCGCCAGCCTTCGATCATGACAGAGCCCCGATTGTGTTGCGGACGCCGTCGGCCTTCAAGGCGGCGTAGGCGGAGGTGATGGACGGCCGCAGGGCTGCGGCCAGTTTGGCGTCGAAGATCTCAGTGACACCCAGGAGTGCGTCCACCTTGCCGGCGTCGCCATCGCCATCGCGGACAAGCGATTTCAGGCGATCGCTCAGCGGATCGCGCACGTCAATCGGCTTGCCGCCAAGATCGGTGCCGCCGACATAGATCATCCAGGCAGCAATGGCGAGGCAAAGCCCCGGGCAGCTTCGCCCGCTTGCAAGGTTGTCATGCACGGTTCCCAGAATGCGCTGCGGCAGTTTCTGGCTGCCGTCCATGGCAATCTGCCAGGTGCGGTGCCGGATGCCGGGATTGGCGTAGCGGGCGAACAGCGCATCCGCATAATCTTCCAGGTCCGTTCCCGGGGGCGCTTCGAGGGACGGAATGATCTCGCGGCGCCACAAGCCTTTGACGAAACGGGCGAACAACGGATCGGCGACGGTTTCGGCAATCGTCTCGTGCCCGGCGAGATAGCCGAGATAGGCAAGCGCGGAATGGGTGCCGTTGAGCATGCGCAGCTTCATGTGCTCGAAGACCGTGACGCTGTCGACAAGTTCGACGCCAACCGCTCCCAGATCCGGTCTGGCGTCCGTGCCGTAGGCCGGAACGAAGTCATCTTCCACCACCCATTGCCGGAACGGTTCGTGCATCACCGGCGCTGCATCGTAGCGGCCTGTCTTCCGGGCGAGGGCTTCGACATCTTCCGGTTTCGTGGCCGGCACGATCCGGTCGACCATGGTCGCCGGGAAACGGCCCTCGGCTTCAATCCAGGTGGCCAGATCCGGATCGAGCCTTTCGGCAAGGTCCAGCACGATGCGGCGGACAAGCCGGCCGTTGTCCGGAAGGTTGTCGCAGGTAAGAACTGTGAAGGGCGGAACGCCGGCCGCTTTCCGCCTCGCGAGTGCCCGGACAAGATATCCCGGCGCGGAGACGGGCTGCGCGGCCTTGAGATCATGTGCGATGTCTGGATGGGTGGCATTGAGCCTGCCGGTTGCCGGGTCGTGGCAATAGCCCTTTTCCGTCACGGTCAGGGTTACGATCCGGATGGCGGGGTCAGCCATCGCGGCCAGGACAGCTTCCGGGTTCTCCCGTGCCACCAGCACATCACGGATGATCTCCACCTGGCGCAGGGTTTCGTCCTCCGGGCCGAGTTCCTGCGCGGTGTAGACAAAGTCCTGCGGAGCCAGCTGGTCATGCATGCGCGGGCTTTGCAGGCTGACGCCTATAATGCCCCAATTGTCCCCTCCGGCACTGCCTGATGCCTTCATGGCTTCTTCGATGTAGATGGCTCCAAAGGCCCGGAAAAAGGCGCCGAGACCGAGGTGAACGATGCCGGCTTTCGCCATTGGTGTCGTTCTGGAAAGACGTGGGAGATCAGCGTGCAAGCCAGCCTCCATCAACGTTCAGAACGGTGCCGTGAATGTATTTGGCAGCCGGTGAGGCGAGAAAGACTGCTGCCTCGCCGATGTCGCTGGCTTCGCCCCAGCGGCCGGCCGGAATGCGTTCCAGGATCTGGCGGCTGCGCTCGGGATCGTTGCGTAGCGCTTCGGTATTGTTGGTGGCGATATAGCCGGGGGCAATCGCGTTGACGTTGATGCCCTTTGCAGCCCATTCGTTTGCAAGCAGCCTTGTGAGGCCGGCGACACCATGTTTGGCGGCAGTGTAGGACGCCACCTTGATGCCGCCCTGGAATGACAGCAGCGAGGCGATGTTGACGACCGCGCCCGTGCGGCCAGCGTTCAACACCGCGTTGCCGAAGGCCTGACAGGAGAAGAACACCGCCTTCAGGTTCACGTCCATGACGTCGTCCCAGTCGGCCTCGCTGAAGCTGACCGCGTTCTCGCGGCGGATGATGCCTGCGTTATTGACCAGGATGTCGATCTGTTCCGCTTCGAACAACGGCGTTGCGGCCATCGGGTCGGACAGGTCGAGCGGCACGTGGCGGCCCTTTGCGATCCGGGCCAGGGTTTCGTCACAGTCGCGACGGGCGGCGCACAGAACTTCGGCGCCCGCATTGCTCATGGCTATGGCGATGGCCTGACCGATGCCGGTGTTGGCACCCGTTACCAGCGCGCGTTTGCCCTCAAGAGAAAAGGGGGTCATCTGAGGTCTCCCATTGCAACCATGTCCATGTCTGTGAAGTCGACATTGTCGCCGGCCATGGCCCAGCAGAAGGTGTAGGCACCTGTGCCGGCGCCGCAATGGATGGACCACGGCGGGGAGACCACTGCGTCCTCGTTGGCCATCACGAGGTGCCGGGTCTCGTCCGGCTTGCCCATGAAGTGGAACACACGCTGGTCCGGACCAAGTTCGAAATAGAGGTAGGCTTCCATGCGGCGGTCATGGACATGGGCCGGCATGGTGTTCCAGACCGAACCAGGCGCAAACTGGGTGTAGCCCATCAGCAACTGGCAGCTTTCGGCGACTTCCGGATGCAGAAACTGCAGGATGACGCGTTCATTGGAAGTTTCCGCCGAGCCGAGTTCCACCCGGCGGGCGTCCTGGACAGTGATCAGCCGGTTGGGGCACGTGCGGTGCGCGGGGGCGGACAGGATGTAGAAACGGCCCGACCCGGAAAAGGTGACGGGTCCCGCGCCCATGCCGATGTAAAGCACATCGCCCTTGCCGACCTCGTAGGTTTCGCCCCCCGCCTTCACGGTGCCCGCTTCGCCAATATTGAGAATGCCGAGCTCGCGGCGGTCAAGAAGGGACGGGGTGCCGGCTTCCTTGACCTCGTCCAGCACAAGTTCGCCGGAACCTGGCACGGCGCCGCCCAGGATCAGCCGGTCATAGTGGGTGTAGATCAGGTTGATCCTGCCATCCTCAAAAAGGCCCGAGGCGTGGAAGTGTTTGCGCAGACCTGCGGTGTCGAGGGTCTTGGCGGTGTCCGGGTCGATGGCGTAGCGGGTTTCAACGGTCAGCATGGCAAAATCCTTGGAGAAGGCTGTCTTTAAAGAAAGTCGTCGCGGCGGGGCGTGAAGGTGTCGATCAGCCGTCCCGGTTCCAGGCAGAGGCACCCGTGCAACGCATTGGAGGGGATGACGAAACTGTCGCCGGAGCTGACGTCGAAGGCTTCGCCGTCAATCGTGAAACGGAATCGACCGCTTTCGACATAGGTCGACTGGACGTGCGGATGGTTGTGCAGCTTGCCTTCCGCGCCCTCTTCAAGAAAACGGAAGGCGACGACCATCAGATCCGGACTGTCGGACAGGACCTGCCGGCGGACACCTGGATCGGCGGTCACTTCGGGAAAGGATTTCACGAACATTGAATGGGCCTCAATGGAACAGGGATGGCAGCCACAGCGACAGGGACGGGATGTAGGTCACCAGGAGCAATGTGAAGACAGCGGCACCATAGAAGGGCCAGATCGTCCTGATCGCATCCCAGACCGATATCCGGCCGACGGCGCAGCCGACAAAGAGCACGGTGCCCACCGGCGGCGTGCACAGGCCGATGCCGAGGTTGAGCACCAGGATGACGCCGAAATGAACCGGGTCGACGCCGAAGGCAGTGGCGACCGGCAGGAAGATGGGCGTCGTGATGACGATGAGTGGCGACATGTCCATGAAGGTGCCGAGGAACAGCAGAACGATGTTGATCATCAAGAGGATGATCAGCGGGTTCTCGGAGATCCCCTTCATGAACGCCACCAGTTGAGCGGGGATATGCAGGAAGGCCAGCAGCCAGCCGAAGGAGGCCGCGCAGCCGATGACGAGCAGCACCATGGCGGTGGTGCGCACGGCGGCCTTGGTGGCGGCGACGAATTCCGGCCAGTGCATTGTGCGGTAGGCAAGCGTGGTCACCAGTAGGGCATAGACGGCAGCGATGCAGGAGCTTTCCGACGCGGTGAAGACGCCCGAGCGCACGCCGCCGAAGATGATGCCGATCAGGAGAAGTCCCGGAATGGCGTTGATGAACAGGGCGCCGAGGGCTGACCAGCCGGGAAAGCGTTCCGTCGGATAGCCGGCGCGGCGTGCGACGAACCAGGCGGTGACCATCAGCGACACGGCGAGCATCAGGCCGGGCAGGATACCCGCGGTGAAGAGATCGGCGATGGAAAGACGCCCGCCGGCGGAGATCGAATAGATGATCATGTTGTGCGAGGGCGGCAACATCAGCGCGATGATCGAGGAGACGACGGTAACGTTGACGCCGTATTCCACCGAATAGCCCTTTTCCTTCATTTGCGGGATCATCAGGCCGCCGATGGCGGTCGCATCCGCAGCGGCGGAGCCGGAGATGCCGCCGAAGAGCACGGAGGCGGCGATGTTCACCTGGCCGAGGCCGCCGCGCATATGCCCGACAACCGCCCCGGCAAGCGCCACCAGCCTTCGGGCGATGTCGCCGCGCACCATCAGTTCGCCGGCAAAGATGAAGAAGGGGATCGCCATCAGCGCGAAGACGGAGACGCCGGAGTTGAGGCGCTGGAAGACGACGACGGGCGGCAGGTCCATGTAGAGCACTGTGGCCAGCGAGGCCGCGCCCAGGCAGAAGGCGACCGGGGTGCCGATCAGCAGCAGTATCGTGAATGTGCCGAAGAGGATAAAGGGTTCCATATCATGCAGCCTCTTCGATAGGGTCTTCGCCGAAGCGTGCGGTCGGCAGACCGGCCGCGCGGCGCATCAGGCGTTCGATGGAAAAGAGAAAGACCAGGCAGCCGCCACCGACCAGTGGCAGGAAGTCGACCGCGCCGGAAACCCCGAGTGACGGCAGTTTCACATCCCAGGCTGAGAGCGCCAGTTCCGCGCCGTACCAGGCCATGCCTGCGCCAAAGGCGGCGACCACGGCATCGGAGATGCTGTAAAGCACCAGCTTGGCCCCCTGCGGCAGGAAGTAGAGCAGGACGTCGAAACTGAGGTGATAGCCTTCACGGATGCCGACTGCAGCCCCCAGGAAGATGAACCAGCCCATCAGGATGACGGACGCCGGTTCCGACCAGACGAGGCTGTCGTTCATCACGTAGCGCATGAACACCTGGGCGGTGATGAAAACTGTCATGAGAATGAGGCCGCCTCCGGCAAGCCAGAGAGCTGCCGTGGAGACAAGGCGCAACATCTGCGCGGCGAACTTGAGATGAGGCTGCACGTCGAGATCCTGAAGCGGGGAGCCGGGGCAAGGCGGATCCTGAAAAACGGCCCGCAGCCGACCGGACCGTTCCGCGGTCGATGAACCGCGAAACAGCACTTCCGGCAGCGGGTTTTGTGAAGATCAGTCGGTTGCGCGAATGCGGGCGACAAGATCCTTCAGCTTTTCGGAGGTCACGTGCTTTTCGTAGACGCTGTCCATGGCTGCCATGAACGGCTCCTTGTCGATTTCGGTGACGACTTCGACACCGGAAGCGCGGACTTTTTCTTCAGACGCCTTTTCGCGGGCCTGCCACTGTTCGCGCATGAAGGGCACGGAGTCCTTTGCAGCCTGGCGGACGGCCGCCTGGTCTTCCGGAGACAGCTTGTCCCAGGACTTCTTCGACATGACCAGCACTTCCGGCACGATCAGGTGTTCGTCGAGGGTGTAATACCCTGCGACTTCGAAGTGACCGGAAGACTCATAGGACGGCCAGTTGTTTTCCGCCCCGTCGATGACGCCGGTCTGGATGGACGAATAGACTTCGCCATAGGGCATCGGGGTCGCGTTGGCGCCGAGCGCCGACATCATGTCGACGAAGATATCGGACTGCATGACGCGAACCTTCATGCCCTGAAGGTCTTCAATCGATTTAATCGGTTTGACTTTATTGTAGAAGCTGCGCGAGCCTCCGTCATAAAAGGCAAGGCCGACATAGCCGTGCGGTTCGAATGCCGCCAGGATCTCTTCGCCGATCGGGCCGTCCATCACGGTGTGCATGTGATCCACGCCCTTGAAGACGTAGGGCAACGAGACGACCTTGGTCTCCTCCACAAGGTTGTTGAACGGGCCCATGGACACGCGGTTCAGGTCGATGACGCCGAACTTGGTCTGTTCGATGGTGTCCTTTTCCTCGCCCAGCTGGGCGGAGTGGAACACTTCAACGCAGATGCGGCCGTCCGTGCGCTCTTCGAGCAACTTGCCCATCTGCTTGACGGCCTCCACCGTCGGATAGCCGTCCGGATGAGTGTCGGACGACTTCAGGGTCACTTCGCATGCGAGCGATGCGGTCGTGAGGGCAGCTGTCGCCAACAGCGATGCCGCAAGGGTCTTCAATACTTTCATACTCTCCTCCCGAAATTGGCTCGTCAGAGCCGGTAGGCCTGCTTGGCAAGCCTGTAAGTGAGGTCGTGAGCGACCTCATATGCCTCGTCCTCGTCCAGCCTCCCGGATGTCACGAGTGAAGCGAGGTAAGCGCAATCAACCCGGCGGGCCACGTCGTGGCGGGCGGGGATCGAGCAGAACGCGCGGGTGTCGTCGTTGAAGCCGACTGTGTTGTAAAAACCCGCGGTTTCCGTGGTCAGTTCCCGGAAGCGGCGCATGCCCTCCGGACTGTCGTAGAACCACCAGGCCGGACCAAGCTTGAGCGTCGGGTAGACACCGGCGAGTGGCGCCAGTTCCCGTGCAAGGGCGGTCTCGTCCAGGGTGAAGAGAATGATCGACAGGTTCTTTTCCAGGCCGACCGCGTCCAGCAGCGGCTTGAGCGCCTTGACGTAGCCGGTCTGGGTCGGGATATCGAACCCCTTGTCCCGGCCGTGGGCCGCCATGATGCCGGCCGAATGGTTGCGGTAGCTGCCTGGGTGGATCTGCAGGACCAGCCCGTCTTCCAGGCTCATGCGGGCCATTTCCGTCAGCATGTGCCCCCGAAAGGCGTCGGCTTCCTCCGGTGAGCAACCGCCCTTGAGGGCCTTCTGGAACAGAGCCTGGGCTTCCGAAGGCGAAAGGTTTTCGGTTCGGGCGGTGGCGTGGCCGTGATCGGACGACGTCGCGCCAAAGGATTTGAAGTAGGCGCGGCGTTCTCGGTGAGCGTTGAGATAGCCCTGCCAGGTGGTGGCGTCCTCACCGGCGATTTCGCCGAATTTTTCGATGTTGGTGGCAAAGCCCTCGAATTCCGGGTCGACGACCGGATCGGGGCGATAGGCCGTGACGACGCGGCCATTCCAGCCGCTGTCGTGGATCTGGCGGTGCCATTTCAGGTCATCGAGCGGCGATTCCGTGGTCGCGATCACCTCGATATTGAACCGCTCGAAAAGCGCACGAGGGCGGAATTCCGGACGGGTCAGGCAATCGGCGATGTGGTCATAGGCTTCATCCGCAGTGTCGGCGGAGATCCGTTTTGTCCAGCCGAACACTTCCTGGAAGGAATGCTCCAGCCACATGCGAGAGGGCGTCGCGCGGAAAAGGTGGAAATTCTCGGCGAAGATCCTCCAGATCTTGCGGCTGTCGGTTTCGCTCAGACCGCCGTCGATGCGCGGTACACCCAGGTCGCTCAAGTCGATCCCCTGCGAGAACAACATGCGGAAAACGTAATGGTCAGGAACGATGAACAGTTGTGCCGGGTCGGGGAAAGCCTCGTTTTCAGCGTACCAGCGCGGATCCGTGTGGCCATGCGGGCTGACGATCGGCAGGTCCTTGACGGTGGCGTAAAGCTCTGCGGCGATCTTGCGCGAGGCTGCATCGGCGGGAAACAGGCGGTGCGGGTCCAGGCCCTGTCCCGAGATATCCGGTGCATCCGCTCTTTCCAGTGACATTCGTTTCTCCCAGGGCTGCCTTCAGACAGGCTAATGTTGCGACTAGTAAACTGATATGCTAGTTGATTAGTCGAGTCAACGGAGACGAATGCCGATGTCAGAAAGCAGCGCCCTGAAGGTGCTTGAGCCCATCAAGATTCCGAGCGTCGCAGATACGGTGTTCGAAGAATTGCACCAGCAGATCCTGTCACTGGATCTGGCGCCGGGAACGCGCATGTCGGAAGCGGAAGTGGCCAAAGCCTTCGGCGTGTCCCGCCAGCCGGTCCGCGATGCGTTCTACCGTCTGTCGCAGCTCGGCTTTCTGCTTATCCGCCCGCAACGGGCAACGGTCATCTCCAAGATCTCGGAAGCCGCGGTGCTGAAGGCGAAATTCGTGCGCACAGCGCTGGAGGTCGCCTGCATGCGGGCGGCCATCGAGGTGATCACAGACGAACAGATCGACGATCTGGAAGAGCTTCTCGCGCAGCAGCAGGTGGCGGTGGATGCCAATGAACGCCAGCTGTTTCATTCGCTCGACGACATCTTTCACCGCCGGATCTGCGAAATCTCCGGTCACGACTACGTCTGGGCGCTGATCCGCGAACAGAAAGCGCATATGGACCGGGTCCGGTTCCTGTCTCTGGCCTCCGGGGCTCAGGCCGCGCTCGATGACCATTACCGCATCGTTTCGGCCATGCGCCTGCGGGACGGCCAACTGACCGAAGCCATTCTGACTGAACACCTGGGCCGCATTGCCACCATCCTCGGCCGCATCCGCGCCGAGAACCAGGATCATTTCGAGGAATAAGCATTCCAAAGCGGTTCCCGGGCAATGGACGGGTCCTGTCGAAGCCGTCGTTACCCGCCCTCTGATAGCCCGGGTGCCATGCGCAATGCCGGTGCCGGTGATCAGTATCGCTCTGATTGGCTGCCGCAACAGGCCGCGTGCCTGAGGTCTTCTGTGACCTTACGGCAGAAAAGCCCCAGTTTTAATCAACCGTTTACCATAATTGTGTTGCTTTCGGTTTCGGATCGCGTGATGTGTCTTTAAAATTTTCTGATCCGGTCAGAACCGTATTATTGCAAGTGCTGACGGTTCGAATATGCCGCTGAAAGGACGCGAATATGGCTTCCAAGATGAGCCGACGCACGTTTGTTGCTGCAATACCCCTGCTGTTGGCCGCCTGCCAAAGCCAGCAAAGTTCAACTGTGCAGGCGGGATTGAACCCGCTGGCCGATGGCACGCCGGACTATGCGACGGCCTATGCCGCCAGAACAGACGGCGGGTTTGCAATCCCTGCCATCCAGTACCAGAAATTCGACCCCAAATTTCTGCGTCAGGTGGTGTTCTATCCCAGCAAGTATCCCTCCGGCACAATCGTCGTTGATCCGAAGAACAAATTTCTCTACCTGATCCAGCCAGGCGGCCGAGCCATCCGGTATGGCATTGGTGTAGGTCGAGCCGGTTTTGCGTGGAACGGCGAAGCGGAAATCCGCTTCAAGCGCGAGTGGCCGAAATGGTTCCCGCCGGAAGAGATGATCGAGCGCGATCCGAAGCTGGCGAAATATCGCGACGGGCAGGATGGCGGTCCTCGTAATCCGATCGGCGCGCGCGGGCTGTATCTGTGGCAGAACAACAAGGACACGCTCTACCGCATCCACAGCACCAACCACCCCTCCAGTATCGGCACCAACGCCTCCAGCGGCTGCATCCGCATGTGGCATCAGGACATCATCGACCTGTATAACCGCGTCAATGTCGGCACCAAGGTGGTCGTGCTGGGCTAAGTCTATCGCACGAGCCGCTTCGGGCTTCTGTTTGAAGAGCCGCTAGGTCCGTTCAGATGGACCGGCGGCTCTTTTGCGTTCCGGCGGCCCATCCTTCGCGACAGCGCTACGCGCTTCCTCAGGATGAGGAGGGGGATTGGGAGGTTCTTCGGTGAAGGTGCTCTCGGGGGCGGAAAGTCCGACATGGTGACGTGTCTGACGTGGTGACCGGGATTCTGGCAGGCAGGCGTCTCAGATCCGGACGGTCAAGGACAGTTCATATTCCCGCCCCAAAAGCCTCATCCTGAGGAGGGTCGTCAGGCCCGTCTCGAAGGATGGGCACCTTGTTCCGATGTTGCCAGCTTTCCGGCCCCGCCTCGCTTTGCATACGGACGGGACCAGACCGGGAGCCGGCGCCCGCCAGACGTTATCCTTCCACCGACCCAAGTAGCTCCTTCGCCTGCCGGGCTGCGCCTCGGATGGCGGCGGCGTAGAGGGTGACGTCGATAGACGTGGCGACGAAGGTTGCGCCCAGTTCCAGACAGGTGCGGGCGAAATCGAGATTGGTGGTCAGGATGCCCGGTGCCTTGCCAGCGGCCTTGATACGCTTCATGGCGTCCAGGATCGCGGCCACGACTTCCGGGTGCATGGGCTCGCCAAGATGGCCCATATCGGCAGCCAGATCCGACGGGCCGATGAAGACGCCGTCAACGCCTTCGACTGACAGGATGCCGTCAAGTTCTGCCAGCCCGGCGCGGTTTTCCACTTGAACCAGCAGGCAGATCTCGCCGTCGGCGGTGGTCAGGTAATCGGGGATGGCGGA
This sequence comes from Stappia sp. BW2, assembly GCF_008107695.1. Lineage (GTDB taxonomy): Bacteria > Pseudomonadota > Alphaproteobacteria > Rhizobiales > Stappiaceae > Roseibium. Next base: position 105,907 of record NZ_VIRG01000052.1, read on the forward strand.
AAATCGGGACGCGCGGGCGAGGGCTGCCCCAACGCCGCGCACGCCAACGGGCGGATAGCGTACGGCGCTGACGAGATCTTCCGCCTGGGCCTTGCTTTCCACCATGGGGACCAGCAGAGTTTGCGCGCCGGCATCCAGGAACTGCTTGATCATCCAGGTTTCGCCGATGGGCACCCGGACCACCGGCTTGCTGCCCGAGGCCTCGACCATGGTCAATTGCGCCATCATGGATCTGAGATCGTTGGGTGCGTGTTCGCAATCGATCAGCAGCCAGTCGAAACCGGCGCTTGCGGTGATCTCTGCCGTGTAGGCATCGGCAAGCCCAACCCAGCAGCCCATCTGCGGCTGACCGGATTTCATGGTGGCTTTGAAGGCGTTTTGAGGCGCTGGCATGGTTTTCCCAATTATGCGAAAGAGCAGGAAACGGACCCGAACGGGCCGAAGTCGGCGTGAACCTTCGAACCGGGCGGGCATTCCACCGGCCTGATGAAGGATCCGGAGAGAATAATCTGTCCGGCTTCGATTGTCTGTCCGTAATCGGCCATGCGCCTCGCCAGCCAGACGACGGCCTCGACCGGATCGTTGAGAACGCCAGCGCCAAGACCGGTTTCCTCAACTTCGTTATTGCGGCTGACGATGGCTCCGATCCAACGCAGGTCGGTGGTGGCGGGGGCGTGTTTCTCCACACCCAGCACTAGACCGGCATTGGCAGCGTTGTCGGCGATAGTGTCGAAGATCTTGCGGGCCTGACCGGTTTCCGGGTCGACCCGCTGGATACGGGTATCGAGAATTTCCAGGCTCGGGCAGACGTAATCCGTTGCCGCCAGAACGTCTTCTCGCGTGACATCGGCACCGCCAATTGAAGCCTTCATGACGAAGGCGATTTCCGCTTCGATCCGCGGCTGGATGAACCGGCCCTTGGGGACAGTGGCTCCGGTTTGAAACAGCATGTCGTCGAAGAGGACGCCGCTGTCCGGCGTGTCGATCTTGAGCGCATCCTGCATGGCTTTTGATGTCAGGCCGATCTTCCAGCCAATGGTCTTGCGGCCGTCGGCGAGCTTTGCCTTCGCAAATTCCTTCTGGATCGCATAGGCCCCGTCCATGTCGAGGTCCGGATGGCGCAGGGTCAGAAGGCCGATCTGCTCACGCGTCTTTTCCGCGTTCAGGAGATCGCCTGCCGCTTTGGAGATGTCTGCTTTGCTCAGGCTCATTTTTCGTCCTCCACCCCATTGCGCAAGATGCCGATGCCTTCGACCTCGATCTCGACCACGTCACCGGGTTTCAGATAACGGGGAGGGTCGAAACGGGCGCCGGCGCCTGTCGGTGTTCCGGTGACGATGATGTCGCCGGGCTGAAGTGTCATGAAGGTCGAGATGTAGGCGATTTCCTCGCGGATCGGGAAGGTCATGCGCTTGAGGTAGTCGTCCTGGCGCAGCTCTCCGTTGACGCGGGTCTGAATGCGGGCCTCATCCAGTTGCGCAGCGTTTTCGAAAGGAACCAGCCAGGGGCCGATGGACCCAGACCTGTCCCAGTTCTTGCCCTGGGTGACGTTGAATTTCGCGTGCCGAACCCAGTCGCGGATGGAGCCTTCGTTGCACAGCGTCAGGGCGCAGATATGGTCGTAGGCGTCTTCCGCCCTGATCCGCCGGCCGGCCTTGCCGATGACGATGGCGACTTCACCCTCATAATCGAGCGTATGGTTTTCCGGTGGCCGGATCAGCGGCTGCTCGTGGCCGGTAAACCCGCTGGCAAACCGCGGGAACAGCGACATGTATTTCGGCTGCGCGCTGCCGTCCTTGTATTCCGCATTGCGGTCGGGAAAGTTGACGCCGACACACAGGATCCGCGGTGCATTCGGCAGCACCATTTCATAGGTGAAATCGGACTGCGTGACCGGTTTGTCCATTGCGGCTGCAACGAGATCCCGCAGGCCATCGGCGTGGATGGCGTCGTAAAGCGTTGGCCACTGCGGAAAGTCTGGCGACAGGGCGATCATGCCGGTATCGGTGACGGCACCGTAATATTGTTTGCCGTCGGCGCTGTAAGTCGCGAGCCGGGTCATGCGGGCTCCCTGTTTCTGGCAATTTCAAGGATGACGCCAAAGGCGAAGTCGACATCTTCCTGTGTGCAGTCGAACTGTCCGACCTGAAATCGGATCACTTTAGCGCCGTCGAGCAAGGTCTGGGTCAGGTAGATCCGCCCATCATCATTGATGGCATCGACAAGCGTCTGGTTGAGTGTGTCGAGGTCCTGCGCACCTGCTGGGGCGTAGCGAAAGCTGAACAGGGACAGGACAGGCTCGGAGGTTATCTCGAAATCGGGTTCGGCGCGCAGGCGTTCGGCGAGCGCGACCGACCAGTCGACGTGGTTGCGCAGTCGCTGCCGCAGGTCTTCAAGGCCATAGGAGCGTAGCAGGAACCAGAGTTTCAGCGCCCGGAACCGGCGGCCGAGCGGAATGGACCATTCGGAATAGTTGACGATGCCGTCATGGCCGTGTGTCTTCAGATATTCCGGCCGGATTGCCAGCGTGCGCACGAGGTCTTCCGGATCGCGGACGAAATGAGCGGAACAATCGAACTGGGCGCCGAGCCATTTGTGTGGATTGAAGACCATGGAATCGACCCTCTCGACACCAGCCCAGAGGTCCCGGTATTCGGGCGCGATCATGGCTGCGCCCGCCCAGGCAGCGTCGAGATGGACATAAAGGCCGAAGTCCTTCGCGACGGCGACGACAGAGGCAACATCGTCGGACGCGCCGACGCCGGTTCCGCCGGTACAGGCGATAATGCCCGCAGGACGGTATCCGGCAGCAAGATCCACTTCGATAGCGGTGCGCAGGGCGACCGGATCCATGGACCGGTGTTGCCCCTGAACCGGGATCCGCACCAGATTGTCCTGCCCGATGCCGGAGATCCAGATGGCTCTGTCGATGGAGGTGTGGACCTCGTTGGAGGAATAGACCCGCAGGCGCGGCTGGCCGCTGAGACCGGCCTTGTTGCCGTCCCACGAAAGGGCGCGCTCGCGCATGGTCAGCACGGCGGCCAGCGTTGCGGTGGACGCGCTGTCCTGGATCACCCCGGTAAAGCTCTCGGGCAGTCCGACGGCCTGGCGCAGCCAGTCCATCATCCTCGTTTCCATCTCGGTGGCGGCAGGAGAGGTCTGCCACAGCATGCACTGGGCCGCCATGGCGGTGACGAGATATTCCGCCAGCATTGACGGCGGAGAGGCATTGGCCGGGAAATAGGCAAAGAAGCGCGGGTGCTGCCAATGGGTCATGCCCGGTAGCACGATCTTCTCGAAATCCGCGAAGATTTTCTCCATCTCCTCGGCAAGCTCCGGCGGAGCCTCGGGGAGTGCGTTGAGGATCTCGCCAGGTTTCACCTGGGCGCGGACAGGCCGCTGCCGGAGGGTCTGGTGATAGTCTGCGGCCCAGTCGGCCACACGCCGGCTCCAGCCGGCAAAATCAGTCCAGTTCATTGCGTTGGTCCAACCGTTGTCTCTCTCACCTATGGCGCAACAATCGGTTGTGCGGCAAGGCTGGGGGGCTGAACTTCCGTTCCCTCGAAGAGAGAGCCTTCCTCGAACCAGCTTCTGGGAGCCGGCGCGCCCCACAATGTCTGGCGCTGCGGATCCTTCAGGTCCCACTTGATCGGTTCCAGATCCGGATCGACCGTCTGGTAGTCCGAGCAGTAGATCTCGATCCGGTGGCCGTCCGGATCACGGATGTAGAGGAAGAAGGCGTTGGAAATGCCGTGGCGGCCCGGGCCGCGTTCGATGTTGGACACCCAGCCGGTGGTAGCCATCAAATCCAGAAGATCGATGATGTTGAGCGGGGTCGGCACCCAGAACGCGGTGTGATGCAGGCGCGGCCCCTTGCCGTTGGTGAAGGCAATGTCGTGGACACCGCCCTTGCGGTGGGTCCAGGCGGCCCACAGGCGGCCGCTTTCCTCGTCCTCGGTATATTCGGTCACCCGGAAGCCGAGCTCGTTGTAGAAGGCGACAGAGGCATCGACGTCCGGCGAGAAGCAGTTGAAATGATCAATCCTGAGCGGCTTCACGCCCTTGTAGAGTGCGTATTTCTGATGGATCGGCGGCAGGCGGTCCATCTTCGCATAGAATTCCAGCGGTATGCCGTGCGGGTCGCGAGTGCGGAAGGTGCGTGACTGGTAGGGCCGCTCGACCCAGTCGACCAGAAGGCCCTTGCCCTTGAAATAGGCGGCTGCCTTGTCGAGATTTTCCTCGTCGAACACCTTGAAGCCGAGATCGCGCGCGGAGGCTTCCGCCGATTTGCGTAACACCAGGCAATGGTGGCCGCGCTCTTCCATGGCGCGCAGATAGATGGCGTCGCCGGTTTCGTCCGTCACCTGAAGGCCAAGCGTATCGACGTAGAAGGCCCGGCTTCTGGCCAGATCCGTAACGCCGAGTTCCACATGGCTGAGGCGGACGATGTTGAAGGGCGGGTAGAGATTGGGTGCCGGAATGGGCATGAGGTCCTCCCAGAAGATTTATTTTTATCAGGCCCCGAGGCGCGGGATTGCGTGCTGTCCCGTCGCAAAGCCGATGTGTTTCTGTTCCATGTAGAATTCAAACGACCAGTCGCCGCCGTCGCGGCCGATACCGCTGGCCTTGACGCCGCCAAAGGGCGTGGGCAGGTGACGGACGTTTTCCGAGTTCACCCAGATCATGCCCGCTTCCAGACTGTTGGTGAACCGCAATGCCCGCGTCAGGTCGTTGGTCCAGACGTAACCGGTCAGGCCATAGGGGATGTCGTTGGCGATCTGCAGCGCTTCTTCCTCCGAGCCGAAGCGGATGGAGGTCAGAACGGGGCCGAAGATTTCCTCCTGGGCGATCTTCATGTCGTTGTTCGCGCCGGTGAAGAGGGTGGGGCGCACGAAGCAGCCTTCGGTGCCGACGCGGGTTCCTCCGGCGGCAATCGTTGCGCCATCCTGTCGGGCCGTTTCGAAGTATCCGGTGACCTTGTCGAAATGGGTCTTGTGGATCAGTGGGCCAATTTCGGTCGTCGGGTCGAGCGGATGACCGACCTTGATGTTGTTGACGCGTTCGATGAGCTTTGCTTCGAATTCATCGGCAATCGTGTCCTGCACCAGAAGGCGCGAGGACGAGGTGCAGCGTTCGCCGTTCAGCGAATAGATCATGAAGACCGCCGCATCCAGTGCGCGGGCGAGATCGGCATCGTCGAAGACGATGACGGGGTTCTTGCCGCCAAGTTCGAAATGGACCCGCTTCAGGGTTTCCGCGCCCTGACGCATGATCATGGATCCGGTGCGGCTCTCGCCGACAAAGGCGATGGCCTTGATGTCCGGATGCTCGGTCAAGGCCTTGCCGGCTTCCTCACCCGGCCCGTTGACCAGGTTCCAGACACCTTTCGGCAGGCCGGCTTCCTCAGCGATTTCCATCAGGATGCGAGCGGTTATGGGGGAGAACTCCGCTGGCTTGTGCACCACGGTGCAGCCTGCCGCCAGGGCCGGAGCGATTTTCCAGGTCGACAGCATGAAGGGCGTGTTCCAGGGGGTGATCACGCCGACCGGGCCGATGGGCACGCGTGTCGTGATGTTCATGAGGGTCGGTGAGGGCAGGGCCTGGCCGTCGCGGGCACCCGGCGCCTTGTCGGCGAAGAAGCGGAAATTCTCGGCGCCGCGCAGGGCCGCCTTCGACATGAAACGCAGCGCCTGACCGGTATCCCAGCATTCGCAAAAGGCGATTTCCTCCGCGCGGGCAACAATGCCGTCTGCGATCTTGTGCAGGATCTTCTTGCGGTCCGCCGCGGCCATGTCGCGCCAGGCGGGAAAGGCGTCTTTTGCGGCCCTGGCGGCCGCATCGATATCGGCGGCATCGCCCTGGGCCACCTGGCAGATCAAGCTGTCGTCCACCGGGGAAGTGGTTTCGAAACTCGCACCGGAGGTAGCAGAGCAGGCCTTGCCGCCGATCTGGTTGAGGACGCCGGTTTCCCGGAACCGGGCGAGATAGGTTTCAAGCTTGTCGATGTTGTTCTGTAGATCGGACATGGATCAGGCAGTCCCCAAATGGTCGCGAATGGTGCCCGTCTTGGGCGAAAGGTCCGGGTCGATGTCGCGCATCTCGAGCGATAGCGCGAGCGAACTGCTTGTCAGGACAGGTTCCAGAAATGCCTTTGCCGCATCGAACAGGCGCTCGGCTGCTTCGCGCTTGACGTCGTCCGACCGCCCGCCGCGCAGACGCACGGAAATGTCGATGAAGGCATGTTTCGGGTCGCCATCGGCAATTGAATAGTGGTCGCACCGAATGGCCCGCACGCGCAGGCCGGGCATTGGCAAGGCCTCTATAGCGGCCGCCTGGGCGCGCAGATGCTCACACAAGCCCTGGATGTCTGCCCGCTGGTCCAGGTTGGCGGAATATTCCAGCGATATGTGCGGCATGGGATTTCCTTAACAGTGCAATATTTGTTATGTTAAATATATGAGATGGAAACTGTCAAACTTTTTGTGTCCAACAATCTGCCAATTCGCTATGGACCTTGCATGACCGACGACACTGAAATCGCAGGTAGCCCCGTGCTGCCGTCCACAAGACGCTCCATCCCGATTGCGCTGATCCGGGCGCGGGAAAAGGTCATGGGGCCGATCCGGGAAATGCTCTCCGACTGCGGCATCACCGAGCAGCAGTGGCGCATCTTGCGGGTGCTGGAAGAGTTTGGACCCCAGGATGCTTCAACCCTGGCGGAGCGCGCCTGCCTGCTGCTGCCCAGTCAGACGAGAATCGTTCAGACACTTCTGGAAAAGGGATTTGTGACCCGTCAGGTGGACGAGAAGGACCGGCGCAAGCAGACGGTTGCGATTACACCGGCCGGGCAGGCGATCATTGATGACAAGCTTCAGGACGCCAAGGCCATTGCAGCCCGTATCGAAGAGGTGATCGGCAAGGAGAAGCTGGCCCAACTGCTGGACATTCTGGAGGATTTCCAGAAGCTTTGAAGGCCGGGCGCATCGCTGCCAGGCACCCGGAGCGCATAGGCTCCGGGTTCTGGACTGCGAGTGACAGTGACCGCCCCGTCACAGTGAGCGTTTGAGGACGCCTCTGCGGCAATTAGCCGGAAACCGCCTTCAGGCCGGTTTCGACACCCGAAAGGATCTTCTGCACATTGTCCTCGGTTACGATCAGCGGCGGTGAGAAGATGGCGTTGTTGCCCGAGACGCGGATCATGACACCGTCCGCATAGGCGGCCTGCTGGAGTTTCATCGGCACGTCCTTCGCGCAAGGCTTCTTGCTGGCACGGTCGGAGACGAGTTCGATGGCACACATCAGGCCTTCGCCGCGCACATCGCCGATCAGCTCGAAGCGTTCCTGCAGACCCTTCAGGCCACCAAGCAGTTCCTTGCCGCGCGCAGCGGCGTTTTCATGCACTTTCAGGCGGCGGATTTCAGCAAGGGCGGCCAGGGCAGCTGCGGCACCGACAGGGTGGCCCGAATAGGTGTAGCCGGTGTCGATGGAAGCGATGCCACTGGTGTCCTTTTCGAAGACCTCTGCCACATGGCCGGCGATCATCACCGCGCCGAACGGAAAGTAACCGTTGGTGATGGCTTTTGCCGTGCACATGAAGTCCGGCTGAACGCCCCAGTGACGCGCGCCGCTTTCGCTGCCGGTGCGGCCGAAGGCGGTGATGACTTCGTCGGAGATCAGCAGGATGCCGTTGCGGTCGCAGATCTCGCGCACCATCGGCATGAAGCTCGGGTGCGGTGGCATGACGCCGCCGGCGCCGAGCACGGGTTCCATGATGAAGGCGGCAATGGTGCCGGCGCCTTGGAAGGCGATCTCGTCTTCAAGGGCAGAGGCACAAAGCTGGGCGAGCTTGGCCGGATCGCTCTCGTTGAACGGATTGCGGTAGGTGTATGGCGCGGGAATGTGGAAGCAGCCAGGCAGCAGCGGCTCATAGGCATTGCGGAACTTGCCGTTGCCGTTGACGCTGGCGCCGCCGAAATGGGTGCCGTGATAGCCTTTCTTCAGGCTGAGGAACTTGGTGCGGCCGGCTTCGCCGCGAATGCGGTGATACTGGCGAGCGAGCTTGAGGGCGACTTCGACCGAATCCGATCCACCGGACGTGAAGAAGGCGCGTGTCAGCCCATCCGGGCCGAAGAAATCGGCCAGTTCGTAGGAGAGTTCGATCACCTTGTCGTTCGAAGTGCCGCGGAAGATCGAATAATAGGGCAGGGCGTTCAACTGGTCGGCAATGGCCTGTTTCACCGGTTCGCAGGAATAGCCCAGGTTGACGTTCCACAGCCCGCCGACGGCATCGAGGACTTCGTGACCGTCAACATCGGTGATGAAAACGTCGCGGCCGCCGGTCACGATCGTCGGCAGGTTGTTCTGGCTGTCCGCTGGGTGCGCCATCGGATGCCAGACATGGCGGGCGTTGTTTTCCTTCAGGAAGTTGGAATCCTTCATGTCATGTCTCCTTGGGTAATTTGGTCAGGCCGAGCAGTGACAGCGCCTGGTCATATGAGGATCGGGGGGAAAGAACGTTGAAGTGGACCGTCTGGAGGCCGGCTGCCTCTGCACCGCGAATATTGCGCAACTGATCGTCGACGAAGACGCAGGCGGACGCGGGCAGGCCGAGTTCATCCAGGCACAACTGGTAGGCGCGCGGGTCAGGTTTCAGAATTCCGGTGTAGGTCGCGTCGACGATGACGTCGAAATCATCCAGAAAGGTGAGCTTTTTTCTGAAGTCCGCGCCGTAGAAGAGGTCCAGCTCATTGGACAGGACAGCAAGCTTGCAGCCCGCCTGTTTGGCGAGGCGGATGGCGGCGAGCGCTTCCGCCCGCATGACGGCATCCGGATCAGCGCCGCGCGCAGCCTTCACGAATTCGGCCATTTTCGTCCAGCTGTTGCCAGTCAGCTCGGCAACCTCCTGCGTGCGCCGGTGCCAGTAGTCACGCTCGGAAATTTGGTCCCGCTGCATGGCCTGCCAGAGACTGTCCGTTTCCGGTTCGAACGGACCACGCCAGGTGAGTGTGCCTGGGGCGAGCCCGAGGGCTTGTTCGGTCAGGTCGTGGGTCTCGAACAGCGTGCGGGTGACAACCCCGCCGAAATCGAGCACCAGAGCTTTGGTGTCATGCGGCATTGCGCCAGATCCTTCTCAAATCGACTGGAACAACACCGCCGAGCTTTTCCGTCACTTCCGTTGCCGCGAGTGGCAGGGTGGCACGGATCTTTGCTTTCAATTCGTCGGTCATGCGGACGGAGGGAGCGGCGACCGCAATGGTGCCGATGGCTTCTGGCAAGTCGCCGAAGACCGGGGAAGCGAAGGAAGAAACGTGTTCTTCAAACCCCTGATCGACAAAGGCAATGCCGTCGTTTCGAACCTGATCGACCGTCTGTTTCAGCAGCTCGCTGTCGGTAATGGTGTGGCCGGTGGAGGGCTTGAGTTTTGTCTTCAGGAGTTTCGGCAGCAGATCTGTCGGGCCAAAGGCCAGCATGGCAAGACCTGAAGCTGTGGCGTGAAGAGGCAGCAGTTCGGCTTCGTCGAAATAGACCCGCGTGCCGTGAATGAGCGCGTCGAAATGGTAGAGCGGCGACAGGTGGTCGCCTTCTCTCAACGAAACATGCACCAGCTCTCCCAGCTCTCCTGCCAGTTTTTCCACCAGCGGTGCGACCAGCCGGCGTGCAGGAAACAGGCGCTCGCGGACAGCGGCCAGGCGCAGGATGGCGGGGCCGAGGCGGTAGCCTTTGGTGCCGGGGTTCTGCTCCAGAAAACCGTTCGCCGTCAGTTCGCTCAGGTGCCGGTGCACGGTTGCCTTGTCCTGGCCCGACAGGTTGCGGAATTCGGTCAGGCCGATTTCCGAGCGGCTTGCCGAAAAGTGGTTCAGCAGGCTCAGCGCTTTTGTGATCGTGCCCATGCTTCAGCATTTCCTTTCCCGCAGGTGCCGGATTGAACCTCCGGCATTCGACGAGACAATGTTGACATGTAGTTTCATTTGAAACAATATATTTTTAAACCGATGGTTTGATATTTGAACCAGTTCGCGAGGTGAGCAAAAGCGTCAGCGCTTCGATTGAAGGTTGACATCTAATTATTTAAGATCACAATAATTAACAAAGCAAATAAAAAATGACCAAGACCGGCGCAAAGTCCGGCTGTCACCTGACCAGAAAAGGGACTGTTGAAATGAAGAAGCAAGTGATCGCCCTGGCGGCCGCGACATTGATGTCGGCAACGGCCGCTCTGGCCGAATATCCGGAAAAGCCCGTGTCGTTCATCGTGCCGTGGCCTCCGGGAGACCTGGAAGATGTCCTGACCCGCCTGATCGCGGACAAGTTTCAGGAAATGTACGGCGTGCCGGCTGCAGTGGTGAACAAGCCGGGCGGCGGCGGTGGCCCGTTCCCCGGTGCGGTCGAAGTCGCAACGGCTCCGGCTGACGGCTACACGGTTGGCTCCTTCGTCACCGACGTGCCAGTTGGCGGTCCGCAGATTGGCATTCCCGAGCTTTCACCGAACCCGTTCGAGCCGATCGGCATTTTCATGACCTATCCGTTCGTGATCGCAGCCGGTGCCGACGCGCCTTACAGCACCTGGGCCGAACTGGCTGACTATGCCAAGGAAAATGAGGTTGCCCTCGGTCATTTCGGCTCCTTCCTGCCGCCCACCCAGATCACCTTTGCAGCCGCCAAGACGTCCGGCTTCGACTTTGCCAGCGAAGCGGCCTTTGACGAATTGAACTGCAACACGCTGGCCTCTGGAGATGTCGACGTCATCAATACGACGCTGCAGCAGATCCAGCCGTGCCTGGGGGACGTGAAGATCCTGGCCAGCATCGGCAAGGAACGCACATCCCTGACACCGAATGTGCCGACCATGCAGGAAATCAATCCTGAGCTATCGGTGGCTTTGTGGAACGGGCTGTTCGTACGCAAGGACGTTCCGGAAGACGCGCGGATCAAGATATCCGCAGCCGCGCAGGCCGCGCTCAAGTCGCCAAAAGCGCTTGAATTGATCGGTCAGACCGGTGTGCTGATCTACTGGCAGGATCCGGTTCAGTCCGAGCAGCAGATCGAGGCGGATGCCGCGGCTCTCCAGAAGATCTCCGAGCTGATCGAACAGTAAAGCGATCTTTCCGGCCGGCACTGTTTGTGCCGGCCGGTTGCCTTCAGCTTCCAGGGAGGGTTCGGCTTGGCCCGCATCAAGACGTTGCAGGAATTGTTCAAACGGTACCGCCGTCCAGGCGACATCGTGTTTGCGACCCTGTTTCTGGTATTTTCCGTGTTTCTTCTGACGCAGGTTCCCGGCGAAACCGTCTGGGCCAAGCGCACCAAATGGTTCGCTCAACCAAGGTTCTGGCCGACCGTTGCCATCGGCGGCATGGTGTTGTTTGCCAGTCTGCATTTCATCGGGTCGCTCTGTTCCCAGCGCATTCCGGGGCGATGGCGCGAAGTCGGCTTCTGGCTGAAGTCGTTTGAGTTCGTGGCCTATTTCCTGATCTACGTGCTCCTGGTGCCGCAAATCGGCTATCTGCCGGCAACGCTTGCCTTCACCTTGTTCCTGTGTGTGCGGATCGGCGAGGCGACACCTCTCAATCTGGGCGCGGCGGTTGTTTTCAGTATTTCGGTGGTGGTGATCTTCCGGGCCTTCTTGCAGGTCAAGGTTCCCGCCGGTCATATCTACGAGGCGCTGCCTGACGGCATCCGCGCCTTTGCCCTGACCTATCTGTGAGGCAAGAATGGAACTGATCCTCTCCAGCCTGTCCATGCTTGCCCATTGGGACGTTCTTGCTGCTCTGCTGATCGGCTCCATCGGTGGTGTCATCATTGGCGCGATTCCCGGTGTCGGGGCGGCGGTTGCCATCGCGATCCTGCTGCCGGCGACCTTTTCCTTCGAGCCGATCGTCGGGTTGACGCTGCTGCTCGGCGTCTATGGCTCTTCCATGTATGGCGGTGCCATTCCGGCGGTGCTGATCAACACACCGGGAACGGCGGTCAACGCGTTGACCACCTATGACGGTTACCCCATGACCAAGAAGGGGCAAGGGCACCGGGCGCTGTCGCTTGCCTATTCGGCGTCCTTTTTCGGCGGCATGTTTTCGATCCTGTGCCTGATCGTGCTTTCGCCGGTTCTGGCGATGATCGCACCGCATTTCGGCAGCCGAGAGATCTTCCTGGCTGCCCTGATGGGTATCATCCTGGTGGTGGTGGCGCACCGGGGGCAGGTCTTTGCTGCCGGCATGCTGGCCTGTTTCGGCATCTTCCTGAACACGATCGGGCTGGAGCCCGCCAAATACACCAAGCGTTTCACATTCGACCAGAGCTGGCTGACCTCGGGGGTCGATCTGATTGTGGTGGTGCTCGGTCTCTTTGCGATCTCGCAGGCATTGCTGCTGCTGGTCGACAAGGAGCATCAACCCGGATCTGCCAAGGTCGACGGCAATCTCTTTTCCGGGCTCAGGGAGCTGTTCGCGTTCAAGCGGGTGGCAACCGTTTCGTCAAGCTTTGGCGTGCTCATGGGCATGATCCCGGGCGTGGGCGAATTCACGGCCCAGTTCCTTTCCTATACCTATGCCCAGAAGACCTCCAAGGACCCGGACCTTTTTGGCAAAGGCTCGCCGGAGGGTCTGATCGCATCGGAGGCTGCCAACAACGCGGTGCCCGGTGCGGCGATGATCCCGCTGCTTGCGCTCGGCATTCCGGGAGAAGCGCTGACGGCCATGATGCTGTCCGTGTTCTATGTCCATAATGTCATCCCCGGACCACAGTTGTTCCAGGGGAAGCTCGACTTTGTGGTCGCGCTTTATCTCGCCCTGTTCCTTCTGAACATCATTGTTCTGATCTTCCTCCTGTCCTCCACGGGGCTGCTGCTCAAGATCATCCAGATCCCGACGCGGTTCCTGGGCGTGATGATCATGACGCTGTCCTTCGTCGGCGTCTTCTCGCTGCGCAACTCGGTGACCGACTGCGCGATTGCCGCCGGTTTCGGCGTCTTTGGTCTGGTGCTGAAGCGGCTCAACCTGCCCATCGTGCCGATCATCCTGGGCATGGTGCTTGGCGGCATCATGGAAGTGAAGCTTCGCAGCGCCATGGCGCGGGTGCATTCGCCGCTCGACTTCATCGACCGGCCGATCGCCGCCATCCTCTTCATCGCCATCATTCTCATTCTCGTCCTGCACGTGCGCACGGTCATACGCGAACACAAGGTGCGGCTGGAACGTGAAGAGGACACCTCCGAAACCTCAACCCAGCAAGGGTAACATTCATGATGCTTGATCAGGCCGCAATCGATGCCTTGCGCAACCAACCCGTTGCCGAGCAGGGGCATTTCATAAACGGTGCCTTTGCCGCGTCCCGGGACGGGGCAACGCTGGAGGTACTTTCTCCCATCGACGGAAAGCCGCTGACGAAGATCGCAAGCGGAACACCCGCCGATGTGGCACTTGCCGTTGAGGGCGCGCGCAAGGCGTTCGAGGATGGCCGCTGGTCAAAAGCCGCCCCGGCCCATCGCAAGAAGGTTCTGCTGAAGCTGGCCGACCTGATCGAGGCGAAAGCGCTTGAGCTTGCCGTTCTCGGCGTGCGCGATAACGGCACCGAGATCAACATGGCCTTCAAGGCCGAGGCTTTGTCCGCGGCCGGAACTTTCCGCTATTACGCTGAAGCGCTCGACAAGATCTATGGCGAGATCGCGCCGACTGCGGACAATGTGCTGGGGCTCATCCACCGGGCGCCTGTGGGTGTGGTGGGGGCCATCGTTCCCTGGAATTTTCCGCTGATGATCGGAGCCTGGAAAATTGCCCCGGCGCTCGCCATGGGAAATTCCATCGTGCTGAAGCCGGCGGAAACAGCCTCGCTCAGCCTGCTCAGGATTGCCGAACTGGCATCTGAGGCAGGGGTTCCGGACGGCGTCTTCAACGTCGTGACCGGACCGGGTGCGGTTGTCGGCGAGGCTTTGGCCCTGTCGATGGATGTCGATATTCTGGTCTTTACCGGGTCCGGTGCGACCGGGCGCCGGCTTCTGGAATATTCCGCCAGATCCAACCTGAAACGCTGCTATCTGGAACTGGGTGGCAAGTCCCCCAACATCGTCTTCAACGATGCAGCTGATCTGGCGAAAGCCGCCAAGGTGTCCGCAGCGGGGATCTTCCGCAATTCCGGTCAGGTGTGTGTCGCCGGGTCGCGCCTTCTGGTGCAGGAGGAAATCCACGATGATTTCGTTGCCGCGATCTGCCGGGAGGCGGAGGCTTTCAAGGTGGGCGATCCGCTGGACCTTTCCAGCCAGATCGGCGCAGTGCATTCGCTGCCCCAGCTGGAAGCCGATCTGAAATTCGTGGAGACCGCGGAAACCGAAGGCGCGGAGCGCCGCACAGGAGGCGCGCGCATCCTGAAGGAGACCGGCGGTTATTACATGGCGCCCACCGTCGTGGCCGGTGTCAAACCGCAAGACACGATTGCGCAGAAGGAAGTGTTCGGGCCCGTGCTGGCTGTAACTGCCTTCAAGGACGAGGAAGACGCGATCCGGATCGCCAACGGCACCGAATACGGTCTTGCTGCAGGTGTATGGACATCCGATCTCGGCCGGGCGCACCGGATGATTGCCGGTGTCCGGTCCGGCGTCATTCATGTGAACACCTATGGCGGTTCGGATATGACCGTCCCGCTTGGCGGCATGAAGCAGTCCGGCAATGGGCATGACAAGTCGCTGCACGCACTCGACAAGTATGTCGACCTGAAAACCGCCTGGATCCAGCTCTGAGGATAGACATGACCAAAACGATCCTGTCCATCGGGACCTACGACACCAAGAATGCCGAACTGGAGTTCATCGAGCAGACCATTCGAGATCAGGGCGGCGAGGTGCTGACGATGGATGTCAGCGTGCTGGGCAATCCGGCCAGGCCGACCGGCATTTCCAAGCATGAGGTTGCCGAGGCGGGCGGCATGTCCATCGAGGACGTGTTCGGGCAAGGCGATGAGAACAAGGCTTTTCAGGTGATGGCGCGGGGGGCAGCAAAACTGGTTGCTGACCTTTATGCGCAGGGCCGCATTGACGGCATGATTGCGCTCGGCGGAACCATGGGAACGGATCTGGCGCTCGATTGCGCGCAAGCGCTGCCCATGGGCGTGCCGAAATTCATCGTCTCCACGGTCAGCTTCTCGTCGCTGATCCCGCCGGAGCGGCTGGCACCCGATATCCAGATGATCTTGTGGGCTGGTGGCCTTTATGGCCTCAATGAAATCTGCAAGTCGTCGCTGGCGCAGGCCGCAGGCGCGGTTCTGGGAGCGGCAAAGGCTGCGCAGATGCCGGATCGCTCAAAGCCGCTGATCGGAATGACATCACTCGGCTCCAGTTGTCTTTCCTATATGAAACTGCTGAAACCGGCGCTCGAACGGCGCGGCTACGAAGTGGCCGTCTTCCATTCCACCGGCATGGGCGGCATGGCTTTCGAGAGCCTTGCGCGGGAAGGGGCCTTCTGCTGCGTCATGGATTTCTGCCTGCAGGAATTCGGCAACCTGCTGGCTGGGTCACTGGTCAGCAGCGGGCCTGACAGGCTGCAGAATGCAGGCAGGCAGGGCACGCCCCAGATCGTGGCGCCGGGCGCGCTCGATCTGGTGGACTTTGCAGGCTGGCAGGAAATCCCGGCGCAATACACCGACAGGCCGTTTCACGAGCACAATCGCCTGATCAAGAGTTCCGTCTTCAATCCGCAAGAGCGCCGCCAATGGGCGAACGCGCTTGCCGATCGGCTGGAAGCGGCCACAGGGCCAACCCATTTCCTGCTGCCGCTTGGTGGTATCGAAGCCTGGGACAGGGAAGGCGAGGAAGCGCATGATCCCGAGGGCCTTGAAGCCTTTATCGACGAAGTCAGGACGGTCTTTCCTGGCCGTGTCGATATGAGCGAGGTGTCAGCCCACATCAATGACCAGGCCTTTGCGGAGGCAGCGCTTGGCGTCTTCGACAGATGGGTCAGCGAGGGAATTGTCGTGCCGAGCGCTTAAGGCTCCCGCACTCGCCACAAAAGGAAAAGCGCCGGTAAGGGCGTCTCGCGTTTACCGGAAAATCCCGCATCGCTTTTTGCGGTGAAATCTCTGATTTCAGGCAGCGAAAAACGAGTCCGATAAAACGCGTTTTGCCCTGGCGGCGCTTTTGGGGAGGGAGATGGGGCTTTGCTTGTTCTTTTGATCTGTTGACAGCCCGTGACACGCCTTTGCCTGTCACGGGCCTTGTTCATCAGGACCGCGGCTTCAGGTTTTCCGGGTCGTAGAGTGGCTGATAGCCGACACCGGCGACTTCCACCGGGTAGGTTTCCGAGAAATACTCGACGTTCAGCTTGCGGCCGACCTGGCAGTATTCCTGCGGCAGGTAGGCAAGTGCGATGTTCTTGCCGATGGTCGGGCCGAAGGCGACCGAGGTGGTGTAGGAAATACGGCCCAGGCTATCGACCAGCGTCTTGCCCGTGTCCGGATCCTGAACCGGCATGGCGCCGACCGGGTAGCGCTTGACGCCGTTTGCATCGGTGTTTTCAAGCATCACCAGCGTGCAGAGCATGGCCGGCTGCTTGTCGCGTTCCCGATATTCGACGTGCTTGGCCTTGCCGCGGAAGTCTGCTTCCTTGACCTTCGGACGGGCCAGATCGGCCTCATAGAGGTTGTACTGGGTCAGGAGGTCAGCGTTCTGCAGGCGCAGGGATTTTTCCATGCGGCGCGAGTTGGCATAGGTTTCGACACCGACGGCGATGACACCTGTGGAGCGCAGCGCATCCCAGACCGCCAGACCGTCTTCGTACTTCATGTGCAGTTCCCAGCCCTGTTCACCGACGTAGGACAGGCGGAGAGCCATCACGGATTTGCCGGCGATCTCGATCTGGCGGATACCTGCGAAGGGGAAGTTTTCCGGATCGAGCGCAGCCGGATCGGAAACGACCTTCTTCAGGTTTTCGCGGGCGTTCGGACCCCAGATGCCGATGGTGGTGTATTGCTCGCTGACGTCGGTCACCGTGACGTCGAAGCCTTTGTCCTCGGCGATGCGTTTCACATATTGATAGTCACGCGGGCCGGCGTCTGCACCGTCAACGATGCGGCAGCGGTCTGCCATACGGAAGACGGTGAGGTCGGCACGCACATTGCCTTCGTCATCGAGGAAGTGGGTGTAGATCCCCTTGCCGATGTTGGCATCGCCGCCGATCTTCGCGGCACACAGCCATTCCAGCAGGGCCTCATGGTCCGGGCCTTCGACGTCGAACATGTAGAAGTGCGACAGGTTGATGATGCCGCAGTTTTCACTGAGTTCGAGCTGTTCAGCGTTGGAGACACGCCAGAAATGGCGGCTGTCCCATTCGTTTTCGCGGACCGGAACCTGGTCGCCGTATTTTTCCAGCAGGTGCTCGTTGGCGGCATACCCATGCGCGCGCTCCCAGCCGCCCAGCTCCATGAAGTAACCGCCGAGTTCAACCTCACGGTCATAGAACGGCGACCGCTTCACGCTGCGGCTTGTCAGGTAGGGCTCACGCGGGTGAACCGCCGGGAAATAGATTTTCTGCGCGGCTTCGTAGCAGCGGTCCTCAATGTATTTCTCGGTGAGCTGATGAGAATAGAAGCGCGAATAATCGATGGACGCGTGGTCGATTTCGGTCCGGCCATCGGTGATCCAGTCAGCGAGGAGCTTGCCGTAGCCCGGTCCGTCCTTGACCCAGATGGCGACGCAGTACCACAGGCCACGCACCTTCTGGCTTTCCCCGCAGGACGGGCCGCCTGCGGCCGACACCTGCAGCAGGCCGTTGAAGGAATGGCTTTCGTTATATCCGATTTCGCCCAGGATCGGCGTCAGTTCCATGGCGCGTTCCAGAGGCTCCATGACCTGTTCCATTTCCAGATCGCGCTGGGAGGGAGACAGGCGGGCCTGATCCTTTTCCAGAAGATCGCGCGGGTGGCACATGCGCGGATGGTTCGGCTCGTAATATCCCCATTCGATCTGGCCGCCTTCGGCCGTCTTGGGATCGCCGGTGTCGCGCATGTAGGCGGAGTTGCCCTGGTCACGCATCAGCGGATAGCCGATGTCCTTGCCAGTGCCTTCGAATTCATTGTACGGGCCGAAGAAGGTCAGCGGGTGGTCGACCGGCATCACCGGCAGGTCTTCGCCGACCATTTCGGCAATCAGGCGGCCCCAGAGACCGGCGCAAACGATGACATGATCGGCCATGATCGTGCCGCGATGGGTCTTCACACCCTTGATGTGGCCGTCCTCAACAATGAGGGACTGTGCCGGGGTGTTGGCGAAAGCCTTCAGCTTGCCGGTTTTCTCGCCTTCATCGACGAGCTTGCCGGCAACAGTCTGCGAGCGCGGAATGACAAGGCCGGCATCCGGATCCCACATGCCGCCCTGGACCATGTCCTCTTCGATCAGCGGGAACTTTTCCTTGATCTCCGCCGGGCTCACCAGGCGCACATTGGTGCCGAAAGCCTTGCCCGAGGTCACCTTGCGCTTGATTTCCTCCATCCAGGCATCGTCGCCTGTGCGTGCGACTTCCAGGCCACCGACGCGGGCGTAGTGTCCCATCTTGTCGAAGAAGTCGATGGAATACTGGGTGGTCCAGACGGACAGATAGTCGTGGCTGGTGGTGTAGCAGAAGTCGGAGGCGTGGGCTGTCGAGCCGATATCGGTCGGAATGCCGGACTTGTCGATGCCGACAATGTCGGTCCAGCCGCGTTCAATGAGGTGATGGGCGATCGACGCGCCGACAATACCGCCGAGGCCGACGATGACGATCTGTGCCTTGTCAGGAAATGCTGACATGTCTCATTCCTTTTCCATCGACCGGAACGCAATCGCTCTGCTTCCGGTCCGTGCGCCTGCAACGAAGGTCCGTTTCCTGGCGGCAGTATCGCGACTGATCGAAAGGCAAAATAGCGTAATTGCGTCATGGGGCATTATCGCCACGACACGCGGGCGCAAATCACGGTTTCGCCTGGTGGGCGAACGGCCGAAAAAAACGCAAGCGCGCGCGTTGCCGGGCATGGAAATCCGCGCCAGGCGAGTTCACGATTTATTGAACGCGAGTCGCTGGTGCGGATCCGCCGGTCAACTGTTCGCCACGGCGTTTCCCGGATAGCGCCGTCGCGGTTCCCTGTCCCGATCTTCAGAAGGAAAAGACCTCGATGGGGCACGGCTTTCCATAAAGGTATCCTTGCCCGATGGTGCAGCCGAGAAGTGTCAGAGCCTGTTCCTGTTCGGGGGTTTCGATGCCTTCGGCGACGCATTGCAGGTCCAGCGTCTTCGTGGTCGACAAAATGATTGCCGCCATGCTGCGCCGGGCGTTGTCCATGGTCAGATTGTCGACAAAGCTGCGGTCGATTTTCAGAACATCAACGGGCAGGTCTTGTAGCTGCGACAGCGAGGAATATCCGGTTCCGAAGTCATCGAGCGCGATGGTGCCGCCCGCCTCTCGCAACATCTCAAGCTGCGATATCGCGGTGCCCTGGTTTTTCATGGCGATTCCCTCGGTCACCTCGAACTCGAAGGTTTCCGCAGGCAGGCCTGTCTTTTCGATGGTTCGCAAAAGCCTTCTGGCAAATCCTGGCAGGTTGAGGTCGTACATGGACAGATTGATCGAGATCTTGACCCCTTCTTTGCGCATTCCCGCCTTGAACCATTCAGCGGATTTCTGCACGACGATATCGGTCAGGGCGGCCGTTGTGCCGATCGATTCCGAGATAGGGATGAATTCCCCCGGCATGATCATTTCACCGCCATTTTGCCAGCGCACGAGGGCTTCCGCGCCAATGCAGACTTTGCTTTCAAGGTCGATCTTGGGCTGCATGTAGACAAGGATGCCGTCATGCTGTTCGACAGCTTTTTTCAAGGCACACTTCAGTTTGTTCTGCCGTTCAATATCAGACCGTAACTTCTGATCGTAGTAGGTGACCTTGCCAACGCCCGCAGCCCGTTCATGAAGCAGGGCAGCCACGGCTTCGCGGAGGATTTCGAGAGGAAGGGTTTCGCTCTTGTCGAGATTGCGAAAGAGCATCCGGCACAGCGGGGCGATTTCAACGCCCTCGATCATGTAGCTTTGTTGCAGAAAATTCTGGAGATCGTCACTGGAGAGCTGATCAGGATCCCCCAGAATGGCAAGCGTGCCATCCCCAACCCGGGCCACGATTTCCAGGCCGTTGAGCCGTGACAGCGTCGCATGCATCTGGCGCAGGCATTCCAGTGCCAGGTGGAGACCGTGATCGGCGACCAATTCGTCGAAGCGGTCGATCTGGATCAGCCCCAGGCCCAAAGGCGTTTTTGTCCGTTTCAGGCAGGCTTCGAAGGACCGGTAGAAGGCGTTCAGGTTGGGAACCTGAAGCGTGGTGTCGAGAAAGGCCAGTTCGTCCAGACGCTCGACAAGCGAGATATTGTCGAAGGCAATCTTGATGTTGCCGCAGTAGAGTTTCACCAGCGACATGTCGGTTTCCGTGACCGGGCCGTCAAGCTCGATCACCGCGACGAGTTTCCGGCGCGACCTGTTGCTGATCGAAAGGAACAGGTGGTTTCCGGACAGTACGGGACCCTCCTGGTCGTGAAGAGAGCTCAGATTATCGAGGATCGCCTGATCGAGGACATCGCTGACGCGTCTGCCTGAAAAGTGCAGAAACGGGCCGGCGGCACAGAGCACCTCACTTTCCAGCACAGAGCTGTCGGTCTGCCAGGCGCAGACGAAGCCCTTTGGGCTGGTTTTTGCCAACGTGGCGACCTGGAGCAGGATGCCCCAGGCAAACATCTCCAGATTGGTCGGCTTGAACAGCTGTTGGGTGCTCTTGATGATCATTTCGAGGCCTTTGCGGCTTGAATTGATCGCGCGATATTGACTGTAGGTGCGAAGGCAGGAGGTAACGACGGTGATCAGGTGATTGCGGCTCAGCTCCGTTTTGGTGCGATAGTCATCGATGTCGTAACGGGCAACGACGGAAAGCTCGGGCGCCACGCCAGGCTGCCCGGTTCGCAGGATAATCCGCATCTCCTCAAGACCGGCATTGCGCATGTCGTGGATCAGATCCAGGCCCGCTGTCTGATTTTCCATGACAACATCTATGATTGCCAGGGCGATGTTATCGAACTCGGCCATTCTGGCGCGGGCTTCGGCTGCGGAATAGGCATGTAACAATTCGATTGGCCGGCCGAAAAACGTCTCGTTCGTCAAGGCGTAGAGGGTTGCCTCATGCACGTCCTTGTCGTCATCGACAATGAGGATCTTCCAGGGCGTTGCGGTGTGGCTCGAGCGGACTGACGAGCGCTCTTCCACCACTTCGACCAGGACGCCGTCAGGCTGCTTTTTGAGGTTCGACATAGTCTTTTTCCTGTGCATTGTCTGCCGCGCCAAATGGGGAGACTCTCGGGAAACGGATTGTCAGCGTCGCGCCACCGCCCTGTGTATTGGAGGCTGAGACAGTCCCTCCCAGAATGGATTCGACGATGTTGCGAACAATACTCAAGCCCAGGCCGTTGCCCCCGGAAGCGAGCTTGGTGGTGAAGAACTGTTCGAATACCAGTTGCTTCAAATCTTGGGGTATGCCGCGCCCGTTGTCGGCAACAACAAGCTCGATCTCGTCACGACCGGCAGCCTTGCCGATAATCGTGATCTGGCCTGACTGGCCTTCGTCAAAGGCATGTATCTGTGCATTCGTAATGAGATTGATGAGCACCTGTGCCAAGGCGCCGGGAAAGGAAACGAGGGTGAGGCCTGGATCAATCTTCGGAACGATGACGATCTTCCTGCCACGGATTTGCGGCGAGATGCTTGCCAGCACATCCTGAACACAGTTGCTGAGTTCGAATTCCCGCAGCCGTTCACTGCTCTGGTCTATGGCCACCTGCTTGAAGTGACCGATGAGATCGGCAGCTCTTTCGAGATTGCGCAACAGAATTGCCATGCCGGAATCGAGATCATTTTCAAACATCTGTAGGTCGGACCGGTGGATCTTGCCGGATTTGATGGTCTCCAGAAATTCCGCAACGCGGCTGGAGAGGGTGCTGCCGATCAGCACGGCGCTGCCGATCGGAGTGTTCAGTTCGTGGGCGATCCCGGCCACAAGGCCTCCAAGGCTTGCCAGGCGTTCCCGGCGCACCATTTCCGACTGCGCTGCCTCCTTGTCTTGCATTGCGAGGTGACGTGCTTCGGCAGTCCGTGCCCAGCTGAAGCAGATCACAGCGAGGATGGCCGTCAGCACCGCCGTGAGCATCACCGAAGCGATGTTCCAGCTGCCTGCGATTGTCGGCGACGGGAGCTTGGAGAAAGCGACCAGAGATACATTTCTGAACGATGGCGATATATGCCCGGCCAGGGACGGCGCAAAACTTCCCTTAAAGATCGTGCGAAAGACGTAATAGACCCCGTCTTGCTCAACTTCGCCGTCACCGTGCCGAGAGATCCTGGACCAGAGCCTTGGATTTTCCACGCTCAAACGGGTTTCCCGTCCGAACATGAAACCCCAAAGTTTTGCTTCAGGCGCTCCCCGCAGCCAGTAACCATCCATGTTTGCCAGTTGAACGGGGCTCGCGGTGACGGCTTGCGTATCGATCACATCATTCAGCAATTTTTCCGCGTTGATGTTCATGACGAGAACACTGCGCTTGCCAGTTTCGTCAGCCGGCAGTGGCGTCGCCAGACGCAGAACTGGTCGCCAGGGCGTTTCGATCTGGCCGTTTTCAATGTTCAGGTCGATAGGGGAAAAATAGATTTGCCCCGTCTTCAGCTTCAATGCCTCGGTGAAATAGTATCTGCTGGATTTTTTCTGCAGACTTTCTTGCGGAACCTCTAGCAGGTGCCCGTTTTTCCGTTCAACTCGAATGATTTCCTGGCCGTCGCCGCTGATGATACGGAGTTGCGCGATGGAAGGCTTTTCTTCGACAAAAGTCATGAAATCCCGAGCGGTCGGCTGGTACATGTCCGCATTTCCGATGGCAAAGTCGAGCAGCCGGTCGTCGTGTGACAGAATGCGAAGATCCGTCGCGAATGCGGACAGTTGGGATTGGATGATGGTTTCCGAGCGTTCCAATGCAGCCAGTATCGACGCCCGGCGCTCCTCGAAGTGCGACTTCTCCGACATGAAAAACGAGGTCTGGAGAATGACAAACAGGAGCGCGGCAGCCACCAGAAACCTGGTTAGAAAGAACCTGGTTCTGTTAAAAGTGACCAAGGTATAGGCCATGGAGCTCTTTAGATTCCCCGTGTTGCCTGAGTTGTAATTCCTGTGATGATCAATCATATCGACGAAAAATTGATTAATTTCGTAGAATAAAATAGACGAGCAGGATTTATTATTTCTCTATTTTATTGCCAATATTAATATTGTTGTTTTTTACTATAGTATTTATTCAAGGGGAGTCTTCGGGCGATGGTGGGAGGCGCCGGAAACGCGGGTTTGAGACCACCTGGTGATCAAACACACTCACATTCGGGATTGTAGAAATGAGCAGCCGTTGGCAGGCCGTCCGAAGAGCGTCATTTGGACGGTGGCGAAGATCTGCGGTTCTAGTTTGGGTGCTGTTGCGGGCGGCCACCCTGACACGCGGTTTCAGTGCGGGCCTGGCGTGTGACTACCGGTATTCGGCCCGGGAGGCGCCGTGAGTGGCTGTGCCGGCCGACTGGCAAGCTTGCTGAGCAGCGCCTGAAGACGCAGGACACAGCCAGACAGTTCATATCTTGAAACAACGGTGCGGCGGGCAGCCTCGCGCATGGCTTGCCGCTCTGCCGGTGCCCGCAATGCCGCGCAAACCTCCGCCGCGATGGTTCCGGTATCCCAGAAATCGACCAGTCTGCCATTGACGCCGTCGCGGATCACTTCCTGCACCGGCGGGGTTTTGGACGCTATGACCGGCGCCTCGCACGCCATGGCCTCGAGAAACGACCAGGACAGCACGAACGGGTAGGTCAGATAGACATGGGCTGCCGATACCTGAAACAGATGCAGGAGATCCCTGTGCGGGATCTGGCCCAGAAAGTGAATCCGCTCAGGCGGCAGGCCGGTTTCCTGAAGAAGTCGGGCGCGCCACGTGTCGCCACGAGACGGTGCGCGCCCGTAGCTGACACCATCGCCACCGGCAACGACGAATGTGGCATCCGGATTGTCGTGCGCAACCTGAGCTGCGGTTTGCATGAATTGCGGAAATCCGCGGTAGGGTTCGAGATCCCGCGCCGCGAAGGTCACCACGGGGTCGCCCGCGCTCAGGTACCTGCCGTCCGGCAGACGGAACCCGGCCATTGGGTCGGGCCGCGCACGGGTCGTGTCGATACCTTCGTGCTGAACGATGATCTTTGACTGATATTCGGTGGGATAACGGCTTTTCTGCCAGGCGGTCGGGCTGATGCCGGCATCAAGCTGATCCAGCGTGGAGAGCTGGATCGCATTGCGAAGCCTCATTGTCTGGCGCTGCTGCAGCGTCATCTCGTCGGAGGGAGCAAAGCCGGCATCACCGCCTTGGGGCTGGAAGTAATATTCGCAAAATCCGACCACAGGCACGTCCGGCAAGGCATCCTTGACGAACATCATGCCACCCCAACCGATATGTCCCATAACGATGTCGGGCTTGCGCCCGGACAGGCTCAGACGTTGAAGGATGTCGGCAACTTTGCGGCCTGCCTCAATGTAGGGAACCGAAGTCCGCGCGTTCGGGTCACCTGCCTGATGGTGGCTGCTCTGATAGCGCAGCACACGCAACCCGGGCACCGGCCGGTCCAGGGTTTCGCAAATCAGTGTGGCGGTCCAGCCATCGGCGATCAGGCGCCGCGCAAGATGAACGAACTGACCGGGTCCATGCCGGTGTACGAACACGATATGCATGCGCCAAACCTTCGTTCAATAACCGGAGCCGTCCAGACGCAAGGGGGATTGTTGAAGGTCCGTCGCCCAGATGACTTCCATCCTGCGCAGCAAGGCAAATGTTTCCTCAAGAGCTCTCAGGTCCTTATCGGACTGGACAATCTGGTTCTGATTGACCTCGTCGGCAGCCTTGATGGCTCTGCAAAGCGTCTTTCCCTTGTCCGTCAGCCGGATGCGGGCGGATCGCCTGTCCCTTGCGGAGGCGGTCCGGTCGACGTAGTCGGACTGGACAAGTTGTTTGAGGCTGTAGGAGGCGTTCGACCCGAGGTAGTGACCCCGGTCCATCAGGTCTCGCACCGACAGATCGTCGTCGCCGATGGTGAACAGCAGCATGGCGTGGGCGGGGGAGATGTCGTCCGCACCAATCCGGATGAGGTCGACACGCAAGCGATCCAGATAGCGGCGATACATTCGCTCGATGACCCGGACGAGTTCGAAATGGTTCGCCTGAGAGGTCTGGACCGTACTTTTTTCCCGGTCTCCGTAACTTGAATGAGTGTGGGTTTCTTCAACCACAGGTTCAACCGGTGATACGTGTTGGTTCATTTCTCTTGTCACATCTTCCAAGACTTTGTGCATTTGCCCCAAACTCCCACTTAATTTCGAACTAAATTCGAAATAACTTCATTGCTATTCTGCTCCCTTTTTATGCATATTTATGCATTCATTAGTTTTGTTTTTTCATTTATTCTCTTTGTCAATCGATCGCCATAATTAAAGTCCCTATATACACCCAGTTAGTCTATATGCTTTCGTCATTCCTATGGAAAAGATGTGTCGTTTTCTAGGCAAAAAGCGCTTTTTTTCGCACGTGCGAACACACCTATCGGTTGAGGTCTCGGAGAATCTTGAATGACTGACAAGACAACACCGGATGCAATCGATCCGTTCCGCCTCATCAGAGAGGCCCGTGTCACCTTTGCAACCGGCCTCGCGGCGGCAGCGGCCCTAAGTGGCTTTATTACGCTGCTACAGATGATCGTGCCGCTGTTTATGCTGCAAGTTCATGATCGGGTTCTGAACAGTCAGAGTCTCGATACATTGACAATGTTACTGATCATCGCCTGTGGCGGGCTGATCCTGTTTGCGATTCTGGAATACATCCGTAGCCAGATCTTTCAGGTGATGGGCAGTGAACTGGTTCGGCGTCTCAACCTGACGGCAATCGAGGCGGGGGTGAAGTCGTCGCTGGAAAAGGGGGGCGGCATGGCCTCCGAAGTGTTGCGGGATCTGAACGATCTGCGCACTTTCGTCACCAGCAACGCCATCAGCGCTCCGCTGGAAGCCATGTGGGTGCCGCTGTTCCTGCTTGTACTGTTTGCCCTACATCCTCTCTACGGGCTCCTGGCGGTTGTTTCCGCAGTCACGCTGATTGGGCTCAATCTCTTGTCCGACATGCTGACACGTTCGTTGCTGAAGGAGGCGAGCACCGCCAACCTTCAGAATGTTGCCACGATCGCCTCCACGCTTCGCCATGCGGAGACCATCGAGGCTATGGGATTGATGCCCGCGCTGACGCGCCGGTGGCGCAAGGGGCAGCTGCACGCCACGGAGCTGATGGCCATGGGCAGCCGGCGCGGCAAGGCGATCCATGCGATGACACGAAGCCTCCGGTTCGGAATGCAGATCGCGGTTCTGGCGCTTGGCGCCGACCTCGTCATCAAGGGCGAAGTGACCGCCGGCACAATGATTGCCGCCAGCATTCTGATGGGGCGCCTGCTGACCCCTTTCGATAATCTGACCGAGAACTGGCGCCAGTGGGTGTTCGCGTCAACCGCCTGGAGCCGGGTGCGCGAGGTTCTGGAGAACCATTCTTCCATTCGCCAGACCGTGCCGACCCCGCCCAGCCAGGGGACGCTCAAGGTGGACAAGCTGGTCTATGCACCGCCCAATGCGCCTGTGCCGGTCATCAAGGGGATTTCGTTCGAGCTCGAGCCCGGCGATGTGCTGGGCATTGTCGGACCGTCGGCGGCCGGAAAATCGACCCTGGCCCGCCTGCTGGTCGGTGTTCTTCAGCCAACCACCGGCGGTGTCTTTCTGGACGGGCACAATGCCTACCTCTGGGAGCGGGCGTCCTTCGGAGCGATGGTTGGGTATCTGCCGCAATCGGTTTCGCTTCTGGATGGAACGGTTCGGGACAATATCTCGCGCATGTATGAAGCCGATCCGCAGATGGTGATCGACGCCGCGCGGGCCGCCGGTGTCCACGAGATGATCGGCCGGATGCCACTTGGATACGACACTCCTGTCGGTGACAACCGCTACACCCTGTCGGGCGGACAGAAACAGCGAGTGGCCCTTGCGCGGGCCCTGTTCGGACGTCCGCGTCTGCTCGTGCTCGATGAACCCAATGCCAATCTGGATACGGAAGGGGAGGTTGCCCTGCTGCGGGCCATTTCACAGGCGAAAGCGGACGATGCCATCGTCATCGTCATCGCGCATCGTCCGGCGATCATGGAAGCGGCCGACAAGATCCTGGTGCTGGAAGACGGCCGGATCGGCCAGTTCGGCGACCGCACGGATGTCGTCAGCACCATTTCCAGGCGTCTCCCTGCTCCTTCTACCCCCCGTGCCTTGCCGGCAAGCGGAGAAGTGGCATGACCAGGCGTTCCGAGCGGGCAGACCCACCAGCTACTTCGTCCTCTTCCGGGGGCACCTCAAAACCCGGACACTCCTATTGGATGGCCGCGCTGAAGGCCGACGACAGCCGTCCGCCCAGCTTGCGCAAGCCCCTGCTGGCGGCGGTTCTGGCCGTCTCGATCGGGTTTGGCGGCTTTCTGCTTTGGGGATTTACCGCCGATCTCGACAGTGCTGCGGTTGCTACCGGCAAGGTTATCGTCGACAGCAAACGCAAGACCATCAGCCATCTGGAAGGGGGCATCCTGCGGCGGTTGCTGGTTCAGGAAGGTGATTATGTCGACGCCGGCCAGCCGCTGGTAGAACTGGACGACACAAGAGCGCGCGCCGAACTGGCGCAGCTTAACGCCAAACGGGTGAGCCTCCTGGCGAGGCTTGCCCGCCTCAGGGCGGAGCGGGATCTGGAGGAGGAGGTCGTGTTCCCGAAGGAGATCAGCAACAGCGACGCGCCGCTGATTGCGGAAGTGGTTGCGGCCGAGCGAGGCGTGTTCGAAAGGCGCCGCCAGGTCTACAGCGGCAAGATTGCCTTTCAGCAGAAAGAGATCGAGCAATATGTCGCCCAGATTGAAGCTAATCAGGCTCAGATCGAGGCCACGGGTCATCGGCGCCAGCTGCTGGAGGAGCGTGTCAGCGCGCTCAGCGGTCTGGAGAAAAAGGGGTTCACGTCAAAGGCTATCCTCAGCGAGGTTCAGCTGGAACTGAGCCAGATGATCGGCGATGGCGGCGAGCTCGCCGCCCAGAAGGCGCGAGCTGAAAAAGCGCGCCAGGGCGCCGAGGTGGCCCTTCTGCAGGCCGAACAGGAATGGCAGAGCGATATCGCCGGCAAGATCCTTGACGCGCAGTTGGAACTCAACGTCACCAACGAGCAGATCATTTCTTCCAAGGATGTGCTCGACCGGCTGGTGGTCCATTCTCCCCAGGCCGGTATTGTCTCCAACATCGAAATGAGAACGCCGGGCGGGGTGGTCGAGCCCGGCAAGGCGATCATGGATATCGTCCCGCGCGATGAAAAGATGCTCGTCGAGGTCCGGATGAACCTCAATGATATCGATTCCGTTCATGTCGGCTCAGAAGCGCGTATCCGTCTGACTGCCTACGACCGGCATGACACCAGCCCGCTTGAGGGCGAGGTGACCTATGTCGCCGCCGACCAGACCGTCGATCCGCAGACGCAGGCAGCCTACTACATTGTGCGTGCGCAGGTTCGCGCCGATGAACTTGAGGACAATCCCACCCTGACTCTTTACCCGGGCATGTCGGCGGAAGTCCTGATCGTGAGGCGCGCCCGCAAGGCGATGGAGTATCTGCTCGAGCCGATTACCGAGAGCCTGGACCGCGCTTTCAGGGAAGATTGACGGGCTTTTTTGCATTCAACCAAAAAATAATAAGGCGTGGTGGCAATGTCGAAGTGCCGTCCCACCGGTTCCGTCGTCGTCTGCGGGTGCTGACGTGCAAGCCGGATGGTCTGTGGAAAATTACACCTATAGCGCGAATGCTGCGTTGCAAAACGACTATGTCGAGCTTTTTCGTGGCTTTCCGGTTGAGTGGTGTTTTTCCGCGAACTTCCGACGATTTCAAGTATCTGAAAAACCCAAGGAATTGGATTTCAATCTATGAGGGAGCGGCCGGTTTCATTGATTTTATTTTGAATTTCGAAATGAAATATAAGTAAAAGAATTGTATTTTCGAATTACTATTAAATAAAAAGTAGAATTAGTTTATGTCATTCAAAATATTGCCGTATTTTTTTCACTATTCTTCACTTTGAAGCGATTGGTAATTGTGTATTGTACTTCTTGCGCTGCAAAATTATGGGGTTTGTGCAGTGCGGTGTGCCGCGGTTCGCGGGGCGTCAATTTAACGAGGCGAACTTCAGGAGTTAGCTACATGGCCACGATTGAAGGCAGTGCTTTCCAGGATTTCCTGCAAGGTACGAATGCCCAGGACTTTATTTTCGGACTGGGCTCATCCGATGTTCTGCTCGGCAATGAAGGGGACGACTTCCTCTTCGGCGGTCGCGGCAGTGACCTCATTGCCGGCGGAGAGGGTGCCGACAAGCTTTTCGGGCAGGGTGGCGAAGATGTCATTCTGGGTGGTGAAGGAAGTGACACCATCTTCGGTGGTGCGGGGTCCGACTACATCGAAGGCGGAGCTGGCGGCGATATCATATTCGGCGGTGCGGACTCCGATATCATTGACGGCGGTGCCGGCAATGACGTGATGTTCGGCGGCGGCGACAACGATGTCTTCGTGTTCACAGGCGGTGGCGGCAACGACATCGTCATGGATTTCCAGGCCGGCGACCTGGTGCAGATTTCCACCAACATCAACGAAACCGGTGTGTCCTCCGCCGCCGATGTTGCCGCACGGGCGACGCAGGTTGGCAACAACACCGTCATCGATCTCGGCAACGGCGACACCGTCACGCTCAACAACGTCGATGCCGACGATCTTCAGGACAATCCCGACGGCTACATCGTCGTTACCTGATGATCCCGCACCCGGGCACGTGGCTTTCCGTGTGCCTGGGTACCGGCGTTTGACCTGGAGCCCTTCGGAGCTCAGGTCTTCAATAGCGATGGACAAATATGCTCGAGACCTTGGGCCAATACGCCGAGGCGAAGTTTGGTTCGCCGCATTTCTTTCAGCTCACGCCGGAGGTTCTCCTGCTGGTCTGGGACCCGGCCCATCAGGTCAATGCAGCGCCCAGGCTGGTGGAGCAGGGTGGACTGGCTTTCGGCTCTATCGCGAGTGTCAGGCTGGCGCGGCTGGATGGCGGGTCACGTGTTGTATGGGCCGTTACTCTGAAGGAAAAAGCGCGGCTCAGCCTGAAGCTGAGCGCCGGTGCAGTTGGGGCCGAGGCAACGCTTGCCGTGGATGCCACGCGACCAGGCCCTCCCGCCGATGCCTTTGCCATTACCAACGGTCTCAGCCAGGCGGCCTGTGCAGTTTTCGTCACCACTTTCCTGAGCGCCTGGTCCGGCATGTTCCGGCTGGGGCGCTCCCGCAGCTTCGTCAATTTTGCACGGGAGTTGCTGCGGTCCGTCAACGACACGCCGCCTGTGGTGGAGGCGGTCGCCAGCATCGGGTCGGTCCGGTTGCTGGAAACCCTGATCAACAGCGACAGTACAGAGATCAAGACCGCGGTGCTGATCGGTGACGCCGGTGTCGTACGGCTGGACAGCGCGGTCTGCAACACGCCCTACAACAGCGGCAAAAGCAGGTTGTTTCTGGGCACCGTCGACACGCCGCAAACACCGGCCAACGCTTTCCTGGTGCTGTCCGGAAACTGGGGACTGGCGATCCGGCGGCTGGCAACGGACAACGTGAAACGCACGGTCGGCCAGTGGTGGGCCGCCAATTCCCGCAAGCTGCCGGAGGTGCGCGACTATCTGGTGGCGGACGTCGGCACGAAATCAGACGAGGCCCGCGCGGCTATCCGCGATCTGCAGGTGAATGATCCCCTGCCTGCGCGTCGGCACGGCGTCCTGTCGGAAGCCGGGTCCTTCTGCGCGGTCGAAACGGCTGTCGCCTGTGAAACCGGTGTGCTGGTTGGCGGCTGGTTGCGCGATCCCGGTCATGTCTACCGGGGCATTGATATCCTGGCCGGCAGTTCCGCACCGGTTCCCCTCAAATTGCACACATTCGACGGCGTTCTGCCGGAAACCCAGGGCGGCTATGCCATCAGGCGGTTTGTCGCGTTTGCGCCGGTCGGCAGGGTGTTGCAGCACAATCTGCAGCCCCGGTTCGAGGTCCGCCTGGCATCGGGTGAACGTGAAGTGCTGGTGCCACCGCCGCAGCCGGGCGACATTCCCGGCATAAGGGCAAAGGCGCTGTCGGTGGTCACGCCGCGCCACGCGGGCGACGATGTTCTCTCGGGCTGCCTGTCGCCTGTTCTGGCGGATGTCCAGTCGCGGTTCCGGCAGTCGGTCGGTACGCCGTCCGAAGTCCGGTTCGGCAAACCGCTTGCCGAGCCCACGGTGTCCATCGTGATCCCGCTCTACAAGGTTTTCGAGTTCATCAAGGCACAGCTTGCAGCCTTTGCCGCCGACAGTTGGCTGGCCGGGAACGCCGAGGTGATTTATGTGCTCGATTCTCCCGAGCAGGTGACCCATGTCGAGGATCTGCTGGCCGGGTTCCATCTTCTCTACGGCCTTCCCGTGCGCCTTGTCGTCATGGAGCGCAACGGCGGTTATGCGCTTGCCTGCAATGCCGGCGCCGAGGCGGCACGCGGGCGCTATCTGGCGATGATCAATTCCGATGTCGTGCCGGTGGAGGCTGGCTGGCTGGAACAGCTTTGCGCCAGTCTGATGATGGACGAGCAGGTGGCCGCCGTCGGTGGCAAGCTGCTGTATGCGGACAACGCCATCCAGCACGCCGGTTTGAAGTTCATTCAGGACGACAAGGGCCGCTGGTTCAACCACCACTACTTCAAGGGGTTTCCACGCCAGTTTCCCGAAGCCAGTTCTTCGCGCGAAGTGCCGGGGGTAACCGGTGCTTGCCTGGTGCTGTCGAAGGCCGATTTTAAGGCAGTCGAAGGCTTCACGACCGACTTCATCGTCGGCGACTACGAAGACAGCGACCTGTGCCTGAAGCTGCGCAAGCTGAACCGCAAGATCTACTACCTGGGCGACGTCGAACTTTATCACTTCGAGCGCGTCTCCATTCGCAAGAACGAAGACTACACGCGCGGCGTCGCCTCTCAATACAATCGCTGGCTCCACCAGTCCCGATGGCAGGACGACATCATTGCCCTGATGGAAGCTGCGGAGCAGCGTGAAAAAGGGCTGAGTGCATGAATTCGCCGGTTCTCATCAAGGATGCTGCCAGACTGGTGTCGTCGCCGCTCAACGCCGAACGGCTTGCGGACCTTCAGAGACATATCGGCCGTAACCGGTTCCTGCCGGTTCCGCCCAGCGAGGACAACTTTGTTGGCGATGGTGATTATCTCGCCATCGGAACGGAATTTCTGGGTCATTTCATCGAACTTGGCGGCCTTCACGCACACGAGCGTGTGCTTGATGTCGGATGCGGGATTGGCCGGATGGCGGTGCCGTTGACCCAGTATCTCGATCCTGAAGCTGCCAGATATGTGGGAATAGATCCCGCGTCCGCAGGCATTCAGTGGTGCACGCGCAACATCGGGTCGGTCTATCCCAATTTTCGCTTCATGCATCTCGACATCGCAAATGCGCTTTACAATCCGGACGGTTACATCCGCGGCACGGAGATCGCGCTGCCGTTTGCCAACGGCTCGTTCGATTTTGCCATCATGACCTCCGTGGTCACGCATCTGCCTTCCGAAGAGATCCTGCCCTATTTTCGCGAAATCTCGCGGCTCATGGAGCTGGGAGGCAGGCTGTTTCTGTCCGCCTTCGTCATCGCGCCGGACCGCGGAGCAGGCCTGAGCCCACGTGTCGAGTTCCGTCGGGACGGCGAGGGGCCTGCCTGGTATGGCAACCCGCGAGCACCGCTCGCAGCCGTCGCCTTCGACGATGGTTTCCTCGACAAGGCACTGGAAGCCGCCGGGTTCGAAATTGCGCTGAAGCGGTTCGGTCACTGGCGCGGCAGCAACGGGGCCCCGCATTATCAGGACTTTTTCGTTGCCGTGAAAACCTCGCGGGGGGTGTCGTAATGCGGATCCTCGTTTTCGCGCACAATCATCCGGACCTTCACCCCGGTGGCACGGAGACCGTCGCGCTCGAATTGGCCAGGGCCTATCGCGAGGCCGGGCACCAGGCGTTGTTTGTGGGGGCAACCAACCACCTGCACCGCGACCCGCATCCGGGAACGAGCTTTCAGGCGATCAGCGACAGCGGCGACGAGTTGCTGATGTGGGCCGGTCATTTCGACCGGTTCAACATGAGCCAGATCGACCTGCAGGCATTTGTGCCGGACATGCGTACGCTGCTGGAAAGCTTCCGACCCGACGTCGTGCATATCCACCATCTGCTGCTGTTCGGCGTTGAGCTGCCGGTGCTTATCCGGCGTGTTCTGCCCGATGTGCGCATCGTGATGACGTTGCACGATTATTACGCCATCTGCGCCAATGACGGTGTCCTCATGAAAACTCCGGATGAGACCTGTGCGGCACTCGGGCCCGGGGGCTTGTGCAGGTGCCTGCCGGAGGCAACGCCGAATGACATGCGTCTGCGCGAACGGTTCATCAAGACACATCTGGAGGCCGTTGATGAGTTCGTTTCTCCAAGTGCGTTTCTGCGCGACACCTATGTGCGCTGGGGGCTGCCGCCGGAAAAAATCAGGATCATCCGCAACGGTCGGCCGGAGGTGACACCGGCGGCCAGCCGGGCGGGTGCCGACACGCCAAAGGCCGTGTTCGGCTATTTCGGCAATCTGACGCCCTGGAAGGGTGTCGAGGTACTGCTGCAGGCGGCAAAGCTGCTGGTGGAAAAGGACATGGATTTCGAGCTGCGGGTCCATGGCGGCGCACCGTTCCAGAACCAGGAGTTCGTCAAACGCATCGATACGCTGTTCGAGGAGACCGCGCCCAGGGTGTCGCGTCTGGGGCCTTACAAGCCAGAGGACGTGGCTGATCTGATGGAGCCGGTCGACTGGGTGGTGGTGCCGTCGCTCTGGTGGGAAAACGCCCCGCTTGTCATCGCCGAGGCGCAGCAGCACGGCCGGCCGGTGATCACCAGCGGGGTTGGCGGCATGGCCGAGGCCGTCACCGATGGTGTTGATGGCCTGCATGTGCGCAAGAACGATCCGGTTGGACTTGCCATTGCCATGGCAACGGCTGCCGGAGACGCGGCGCAGTACCGGAAGCTGGCCGCCAACACCCGTAAACCGCCCACCGTCGGCGCTGTTGCCGAACAGTATCTGCGTGTCTTTGCCGACAGGCAAAACGCGGCAAGCGAACCAGCAGCCTGAGGAGACTGGCATGAGCGTAACCCCTCTCGAACAGGTGAGACCCGGACCGGACGCAAAGCCGCAGCAAGCCGGTGCTGACGGCAGCGAGCAGACTGTGACCGCAAGGTTGCAGGGCCGTGTCGACGCTTTTGAAAACGGACGGTTGCACGGCTGGGCCTGGGATGCCTCGAGTCCCAGCGACCGCATGACCATTCACGTCTTCCACGACGGAGAACGGGTGCTCAGCAAGGTCGCCGAAACCCAGCGCATCGACTTGAAGCGCAACGGCATCGGTGACGGCAGCTATGCGTTCGACATCGAGTTGCCCCAGGCGGTTGCCTCAGCGCCCGCCGGTCTTACCGTGGTTGCGGAAACCCCAAAGGGGGAAGCGCAACTGAAACTGCCGCGCCCCAGCGCCGAAGAAAGGGCCGCGGAAGCTGCCGTCGCAATGCCTCTGGCGGTGGTGATGGAGAAGCTTGATCGGTTGATCGTGGCGCAGCGCCAAAGCGCCATTGGCCAGCGAGATGCGACCGCGGTGTTGCGGGAGACGGTGCAGCGGATCGATGCGCTGGCCTCCAATGAGGGTGAGCTTGGCGAGGCCATGTCCATTCTCAAGAGCGGTCAGGGGGACCTCGCCCAGCGGGTGAAGGAGCTGGAAGTCTTTCTGGTGCGCTTCGATACGACGCTGAAGGGCTTCGATGACCGATTGAAGGCTCTGGGGGAGCAGAGCCGCAACAATCTCAAGGTTCATATGCTGGTGCTGGCGATCCTGCTCGGATTTGTCGGCGGCATGCTGTTTGCCGCTGCCGGCGGCCTGTGGAGGTAAGGACAGATGGAGCCTGTCGTCACCCTGGAAGGTGTGAAGAAGCTGCCCGCAGGTGCAGAGCGGCAGGCATCCGCGTTCAAGGCGCAGGGGGCGGTGGAACCGCAGGTTCCGCTCGACGGACATTCGGTTCTCCATGTCAGTCTCGACCGCGAAACGCTGTTGATTGCCGGTGTGGGAGAGGCCTTCGCCGGTGGATTGCCGGCCATCCTCAATGAAGATCCCAAGTTGACGGTGCCTTGCACGGTTTCCGTTTTGCCAGCCGGCAATCGTCTTTCGGGAAAGAAACGTCCCTTCGTCGCGATCCTCTCGCTGGCCAACAGCCCGGTTCTTCGGCCGGAGCGGGTGACCATTCGAAGCCAGGGGCGCGCCTATCCCTTTGCTGTCAGACATCAGGCTGCGGATCTCAAGAGTTTCCTGCAAAGTGTGGGTGAGCTGACGCCTCAGTCAGTGTCCGACATCGTCGACGGCCTGGTCCAGGCATTGTTGGGGGCTGGCACGGCGCCTCAGGCGATGCAGACGGCTGCGAGAATTGTCGATGCGGTGGCAGGGCGTGACGGTTTCATCGAGGTTCTTGGCGTCTTTGATGCTGGAGATATCTATCTTCAGGGCTGGGCAAAGGGCATGCCGGCAGGCATCAGCCGGGTGTTTGTTTACGACGGGGCGCTGAAACTTGGCGAACTGGCGGGTAGTCTGTTCGAGCGCAAGGACACCGGCGGCAAGGCCCATGGTTTTGCCGGTTTGCTGGAGGTCGAGGGCGGTCTCGACGCCGGGCTGCTGCGCAAGGTTTTCTTTCGGGGCCGCGCGGGGTGGAGCGCGGTCGAGGTTCATGAACACAGGACGATGCCGCCGGCCCGAGCTCTTCCCTCCCACATACGGGCTCTGTTGCCGAAGCTTTCCCCGGCGGGTGACGGCAGGGCCCGATTGGAGCTTGCGGGCCGGCGGTTCGACGGCCGGGAAACCGTTAGCGAGCTCGACGTCCCGGTCAGGGTCGGTATCGATTTCAGTGCTTCGCTGGATCGCGCCGGCGTCCTGTTGTCGGGCTGGCTGCTTAATCCGGAGGATCGTGTCGAAGCGGTTCTCCTGCGCTCGGGGTGCAAGAGCTGCCGGCTCGATACCCGGTGGACGACGCAGCCACGGCCGGATGTGACGAGCGCATTTGAAACTCTTTCCCCCTTTCTCAGCGGACCGGATGCGCTTCAGCGACACGGCTTTCTGGTTCACGTGCCCGCGGAAGAAATGTCGGGTTCCGAGGGAAGCTACCTCGAGATCGTGCTGAAGGACAGCCGCGCCGCCTTTGCCCCGCTGGCACTCGGCAGGGCCACACCGCGTTCCGCGCTCCGCCGGCTTTTGTCCGGGCTTGATCCGGCAACGGCCTTCCGCCCCGACTTTCTGGAACGCCATCTCCTGCCGGTCCTTCAGGCGAACGATGCGCCAGATCCCGTTGTTGTCGAAACCATCGACTTCGGCCCCGTCGTGGAAGGTGCGGTCTTTGCTCTCGTGGTCGGGCTGGATGGCAATTTCGAGACATCGCGGGTCCTGTTGTCTCTGTGTGCTCTCGATCCGCTGTTGCGTGGTGTGCCTGTTGTTCTGGTCGCTTCCCAGGCAGATGCGGTGGAGCAGATCGAGGATTTCAGACAGCTTGCCGGTTTCTACGGTCTCGCCGTCCGCCTGGTGCTGGCGGACCATGTCGAGGATGCGCTCGACGCGCTTCAGGCGGGCGTCGAGGCTTCTCCATCGGAAACGATTGTCTGTCTGTCTTCCGCAGTGCTGCCGCGCGGAGCAGGGTGGGTGGAGCCCTTGCTCACCGCGTTTCAGGCGCATGATGCGGCCTGCATTGTGGCTCCCACGCTGCTCTACGAAGACGAAACCATCAGATGGGGCGGGGCCTGGATTGAACCGGAGGACGGCCGCCATCTGTTGAAGCAGCATTACCTCGGTTATCCGCGCCGGACCCTTCACGGGGCGGATGTCAGCCCGGTTGCCGCGGCTCCGTTCGATTGCTGTGTCCTGCCAAGATCGGCGCTGGCGGAAGCCGGGGGCTTTTCCAGGAAATATCTCGGCACGGACGAGAAGGGTCTCGATGGAGCCCTGCGGCTGAAGCTGTCGGGCATCGGTTCGCTCTGGGTGCCGCAGGTGGAAATGATCCATGCCGAGGACGGGCGTCCGGGCGAGCGCTCCTGGAAGAAGCTGGTTGCCGAACTGGATCGCCGCAGTTTCGAGCGGATCTGGTCTCCGGTTCTTCCCGATCTGGCAGAGGAGATCGCATGACGACAGTTTCGCAGGAAAGACCACCGGCGACCGGCGAGACACTACGTGTGCTCGTCATCTCTCACGGCCATCCGACGTTGTCGCTGGGCGGGGCGGAAGTGGCGTCCTACAATCTTCATCAGGGCCTGAAATCCCTGCCGGGAACGCAATCGTTCTTCCTGGCAAGGGTGGGAGACGGTTACCCCCGGCACGGCCAATCCGCCCTCATGGGCGTGGACGATGCCGATGACGAGTTGCTCTTTCATGCCGATGATTACGACCCGTTCCTGGTGTCCAACCGCAACACGGGAGATCTTTCCAGGGATCTGCGCCGGTTCGTCCGTACCTTGCGTCCGGACGTGGTGCATTTTCATCATTTTATCGGCTTTGGCCTCGAGGCGCTCTACACGGTGCGCGATGCCTTGCCTCATGCCGTCATTCTGGTGACCTTTCACGAGTTTCTCTCCATCTGCCACCATCACGGCCAGATGATCAAAGCAGGGGGGCACAAGCTCTGTGACGCGGCCTCGCCGATTGCCTGCAACGGCTGTTTTCCGAAGATTTCGCCGGCCAGCTTCCTGCGTCGCCGGCAGTTCATCAAGTCCATGCTCGGTCTTGCCGATGGCTATATTTCGCCCAGCCGTTTCCTGGCCGACCGCTATGTCGCCTGGGGGCTGCCAGCCGACAAGATGACCGTGATCGAAAACGGCCTGAACGTGGGTGAGCCCGCGGCGCCCCGCCCGGTGGCGGCTGGTGGGCGCCGGAACCGTTTCGGGTTCTTCGGCCAGATGACCCCTTACAAGGGCGTGGACGTGCTCCTGGATGCGGTTCAGCGCATTCCCGAAAAGGTCTGGGGAGACAACGCTGCATTGACCATCCACGGCGGCAATCTGGAGCGTCAGCCAGAAGCATTTCGAAGCCGCATTGCCGATCTCCTGGAGGCCGCCGGGCCGCGCGTGCGGTTCGCCGGCAGCTACCAGAACAAGGACATGCCCTCGCTGATCAGGCAGACCGACTGGGTGATGATGCCGTCGGTTTGGTGGGAAAACTCGCCGGTGATCATCCAGGAAGCGTTCTTTCACGGACGTCCGGTCATCTGCAGCGGCATCGGAGGTATGGCCGAAAAGGTTCGCGACGGCACCGACGGACTGCATGCCTGGCCGGCAAGTCCTGAAGACCTGGCCGACCGCATGAGCGAAGCCTTGAGCGATCCCGGTCTTTGGCAGCGTCTGCGGGCGGGAATCCGCCCCCCGAAAACACATCTGGAAAGTGCCGGCGAGCACGTGACCCTTTATCGCGAGGTTCTCGATGGCGGCCTCGCGTCTCGTCCCGGTGCCCTCAAGCAAAGCGCCTGAGAAGACAAAGGAATATGGAATGACACGCGTTCTGGTGATGATACCGTCCGGCGAAGTCTACGACCACAACAATGTCCGCTGGTACAGCCATCAGGACATTCAGCGGAACCTGGACCACTATCACAACATCGGCGATGCCTTCGTCTTCGATTCCTCGCTGAAACTGCTGAAATACGACCGCCTGGAAACCCTGACGATCCGGGAATTCGACCCGGCGGAGGTCGACCGTCTGCGGGATGAATTCGACTATGTCGTGCTACGCGGCTCGAACTACATTCACGGCGACATGGACTGGGAAATGGCCGAGCAGGTGCTTAGCCGGCTCGGGCTTCCGGTGCTGGCCTTCGGCATCGGTGCCCAGGCGCCGGTGAATGGCAAGCTGGTGCTGTCGGAGGCCACCAAGAACGTCCTGCGTCTGATCGCAGACTCGACGGCTTCGGTCGGCGTTCGGGGCACCTATACCGCCGAGGTGCTGGAAGATATCGGCATTTCGAATACGCGGATCATCGGCTGTCCGACGGCCTTTCGCCATAACGATCCGGGCCTCCGGATCACGCTGCCCGAGATCGGGCAGATCAGGAAAGTCGGCCTGACCGTGCGGCGCGAAGTGTCGCCTGCTTATGCCAGGGATATCCGGCAGTATCTCACGTTTCACCGCGACCTGATCAAGTCCGTCGCGGCCCGCTTCGATACGGTTCTGATGGCGCAGGGCGAGCTGGAGGAAAAGAAGCTGGTGCTTGGAACGCCGGAGCAGAAAGAGCAGGCAATTGCATCGCTTCGGGAAAACGCCTGGGTTGGCGAGTGGTATCTGGACGATGACATCGAAGCTCTCTACCGAAGTTCCATGTTCTATTCGGACGTGGTTGCGGACTACGACGCTTGCGTCAAAGCCTGCGATCTGGTGCTCGGCTATCGCCTGCACGGCAATCTGATGGCTTTGGCCAATGGGGTTCCGGCGCTTTACTTCACCTATGACAGCCGCACGCGCGAATTTGCCGAGACGTTCCGGATTCCGAGTTTCGATGTCTTCAGCGAGAAGGTGTTCCGCCTGAGCGACTATTGGGATCAGGGCCTCTTCGACCGGTTCAACCGGGCCTATGAGGCCACCTATTACGCCATGAGCGATTTCTTGAGTGAGAACAGCGTGCCGCATGTAATGCAGGTGCGAGAGCCCATGCAACAGCGGCGAGTGGTGGCTCTTGTGTGATGTTGAAATGAAATAATTTCGAAAATCGAAGTATATTACATGTATTATTTATATAATATTTCGAGATGTATGATTTTATAGTATGTTTGTATCGAGAAATATATAATTATGTTTACATAACTCTTTGTGCGCCGCATTATTGTCATAATAAAACTTAAAAAATGTGCGTGTATATAAATTGAGCAGGCGGACTCCGGCAGGGAGACGCTTCACCGTTCAGATGGGGGCTTGCATGACAGTCGTGGCGACACAAGACACATTTCCCGTTCACAACGCAGCGCGAGAGATGCTGTTGCTGAAAGAACTGACGTTGATCGTCGTCGGTGTTTCAAGGCAGGAGATTCCAGGATCGTTGCAGGAGGCGGTCAAGACGGTCTGGTTTGAAGGGGTAGAGGATGGTTACGCCTTGTTTTCCGACGAGAGCGCTGGTCGCTTCCAGGTGGCGGAAGCCCCCCTTCTGCCGCTGGCGGTGATCATGGATCCGGCGGCAACAGAGGCCAAGGACGAGCTGCTGAAGTGGCTTCAGCAACGCGGTGCCGTTCAGTCGCCGCCGATCATCGGCTGGGGCCGGGGCGGTGAAGTGGAGGCAGTGTCCTCAATGGTCGGGCTGGTCGCAGATCACGTGAAATCGGGTGCGCGGCGCCTCGTCCTGTCCAGCAAGGAGCTGAAGACGCTTCGCAGCCTGAACGACGATTTACAAAACCGGTTTGCCGCGCTTGAGGCGTTTCTCAACCGGCATGGCCTGCAGCCGCTGGATCTCCTCTTCAGCAACGAGCCGGCGGAAAATCCGCTCAATCCGAATGTGCTGGCTAGCGCGTCCATCGATGGCGTCAGCCAGATCCTGCCGGTGCCGAGTTCCGGCGTCAGCGGCGTGGCGGTGCATGTGGAGCAGACCGGCAGCCGTTCCGACATCAAATTGCGCGCCCAGTTGATGACGCTGGAGGACCAGAGGATCGTCGATACCTGGCATTTCTCCAGCGGTGATCTTTCCACGGGCTGGAACATCTTCGGCCTGTCGCGCTCAACGGCGGGTCTGCGCAGGACCCTGGAATTCCGCCTGCAGGTTGAAGAGACGGAGGATGAGGTGCCGCTTCTGTCCGTCGGTGGCCTGCAGCCGGTCGAGATGTTCCAGGTGCGGGACGCTTCCAACGACTTGCCGGTTCTGAAAAACAGCCTCGCGCTTCAGGTCTGGGGCGGCATTCCGGGCGTTTCCATGCCACCGCATGCGAATTACATCCCGGCGCAGTCGCAGCAGGTCAACCAGGACGAAGGCTTCCGCGACATGCCGATTGCCCCGGGCATTCTGGAGCATGCGAGCCTTGCCAATTCCGATGAGGTGTCCTTCGACTTCGAAGCCATCATGCCGCTGCCGACGGAACGGGCCATCGGTTGCCATCCGCCAGCGGAAGGCATGACAATCGGGCAATTGCCGGCGGCCTGTCCGCCTCAGGTCATCCGCATGTCGGCCAAGGCTTTCATCGACAACAGCCGGGCGGCCGATATCGATTTCGCCATCGTGGTTGCCAAGGATCTTGGCGCGGCCAAAGCCCTCTTCAAGGGAGAGCGGGAGCAGGCGGTCGGCGAAGCGTTTTCCGGCTGGAAAACCGTCAGCTTCGGCGAGACGGCTCACTTGAGCGCCTTTGCCGGCGAGCGGATCGGGGTTTGGCAGAACGTCTATTTCGCCA
The DNA here is from genome assembly GCF_008107695.1 of Stappia sp. BW2. Lineage (GTDB taxonomy): Bacteria > Pseudomonadota > Alphaproteobacteria > Rhizobiales > Stappiaceae > Roseibium. The sequence continues at coordinate 147,565 of NZ_VIRG01000052.1, forward strand.
CCCGGATGAGCGAAGCGGGCGGAAATGATTTTGCCTGGGCGAAATTCGCCAACTTCCGTGCTGTCGTGAGCGGGTAGGTGGGCATGCTCCAGCACACTGGTTCAAGACCGGGCCTGCCGAATGTGCGTTATGCACGTTTCGGCGGTACCGGCATGCCCTCAGCCACGGTCGCCATCGTCATTCCGGTCTACAAGCACTCTGTCCTTCTGACCGAGGCCATCGACGCGGCTCTGGCCCAGCAGGCGCCGTTCAATATCGCGGTTGTCATCGTTGACGATGGTTGCCCCTTTCCCGAAACCGGGCAGACAGGCCGGGCCTATGCGCTTGCCTACGACAATGTCTATTACCTCAGGAAAGCCAACGGAGGTCTGAGTTCGGCACGCAACCACGGCATCGACTTTGCCCTGCGCAGCTTTTCCGAACTGGAGGCGATCTACTTCCTGGATGCCGACAACCGGATCACGCCATCGGCGATCCGGACGCTGCTCGAGTTCATGCAGTCCAGCGACGGCGTGGATTGGGTCTATCCCAATATCGACAAGTTCGGGATCGAATGGAACGGCAACTACACGGCGGAATATTCGCGCCTTCTGCACGTTACCTTCGACAATATCTGCGAGGCCGGCAGCCTGGTCTCCAGATCCCTCCTCGATGCCGGAGTTCGTTTCGACGAGAGCATGAAGTCCGGCTTCGAGGATTGGGATTTCTGGCTGCAGGCGATCTCTCATGGTTTCAAGGGCGCGAACTATCCGTTCTTCGGCTTCGAGTACCGCCAGCGCGCCGAGAGCATGTTGCGGGATTCCAACCGCACCCGGGACAGCATCCTTGGCTACATCAAGGACAAGCACAAGAAGCTGTTCTCCACCGAGACGCTGCTTGGCTGGGAGCACGAAGAAGCGCCACGGTTCGTCGCCTTCGGAGCGGACACCTATCTGGTCGACCTCTTCACAGACCCGGCGGTTGCGCACAACAAGCGCAGTATCGAGGAGTTCGTGAAGACGTTCTGGGCGGCGCAGGCAGAACCTGAAACCTATGGGGTGCCGCCGTTCTGGCTGTGGATGTCGCCGGCGCACCGGGACGCGCTGAAGAGCTGCGGCCTTTTACACAACGTTCTGTGGCTGACCGAGCGCCTGTCGGCGACCCATCACTTTGTCGCTATCCGGTTCGAGAGCGACAAGGACCGGCTTGCAATCGAGGTGAACGAACTGGGCGAAGGCAAGGAACTTGCCAAGAAGCCGCTTGGATGGATGTGCTCCCTCGACATCATGAAGCAATGCGTCGAGGACAAGTCCGACGACTGGATCCGGACATTGCGCGGCGCCAATCCGGCACCGAAGATTGCCGAAGTCGTCGTGCGTGGCCCTTTCTCGGCGGAAGATATTCAGGGTACGGCCCTGTCCGCCACAAACAGTCTTCTGGCGACGCTCGGGGCCTTGCGCGAATCCGGTTACCGGCATGGGCCCGGCAAGCGCTGGATTTGGCGTTCGGCCTATTTCCCGAACCGCAGCAAGTATTTCGAACTGCTGCGCCACAGTGCAGGGGCGTCTCCGGTGATGCCGCGTCTCGCCCGTGAGGGCGCACCGCTGAGGGTCGGTCTGCTGTTGCCGATCGCAACGTTCGGCGGCGTCGAGAAGGTCGCCTACGCAGCTGCGCGGGTTCTGAAAAAGGCCGGCTGCGAAGTCCATCTCTATGTGTTCGGCAAGCCGGTCTACAACCACATCGCCGACAACGACGGGGTGTTCGAGACCATCAACTTTCTGGCCGACGACTATCCGCTGTGGGGCGGGCCCAACATGTTCTCGGGCCACGACCTGCTGATGGGGCACGATGAGAACGCGCGGGCCGAAGAGGTTCTCGGGTTCCTGTCCGGTCTCGACGTGGTGATCAACAACCAGCTTGCCCCGGCCAATGCCATCTTCGGCGAACTTCGCCGGCGCGGGGTCAAGGTCGTGAACTATGTGCATGTACTGGACAGTTCCGAACTCGGCCGCCCAGCTGGCCACCCTTACCTGACGCTTGCCTATGAGCATATCTACGACAGTGTTCTGACCTGCTCGCGCGATATGGCGGAATGGCTGCACGGCATGGGCGTGCCGGTTGCCAAGTTGCTTCACATACCCAATGCAGCCGGTTACCCGATGACGCCGGAAGACGTCAAACGCCTGTCGGACACCCGTCAGCAGGACCGCGACGGCCGACTGAGGGCGGTGTTCCTGGGCCGGTTGGACCGCCAGAAAGGCATCGAGCGCATCTTTGCCGCAGCACGTGCCCTGAAACGCAAGGCCGTCGACATCGATTGGCGCATTGTCGGATCGGACGTCATGGACGACGGCGCGGGCGGCTCGTGGAAAGAGCGGTTCGCCGAGCTTGGTATCCGGGTCGATCCGCCGATCTACGACAGCCGCCGGCTCAGCCGGTTGCTGGCCTGGGCGGATGCCTTTGTGCTGCCGTCCCGCTGGGAAGGTGCGCCGCTCACGATTATCGAGGCGCAGCGGCTCGGCTGTGTGCCTGTTGCCGCCGATGTGGGGGCTGTGGGCGAGCTGATCGAGAACAAGGTCGACGGTCTTTTGCTGCGTTCCAGCGATGACGGCGTGGTGACCCACGACCTGATCACCGCCCTGGAGACATTGGCCAAATCCGAAAGGCTGCTTCGCTCCCTGTCGGCCAATGCCGCGCAGCGCAGTGCCGAGCGCAGCTGGGACAAGAGCCTGCAGCCGTTCCTGCGGCAGTTGCACAACTGGTTCCCGGACCGTCTTCAAAGCATCCGCCGGACCAAGGCGCCCGTCGCCCATATTTCCGGTTCACCCGAAACACCGGGTGGGGGCGCAAAAGCTGAAGGCGCGCCGCTCTTTCAGCAACGGGGACGGCAGACGTCCGTCCGGTAATCGAAGGGCCCGAGCCCACATTTTTGAAAGGTGCAGTTCACATGAAGAAGCTCTTCGTTCTCAACGGCGGCGCTGCCGTCAAGCCGGGCAACAAGTCGGCATTCCTGAAAATCGACGACCCTTTGTCGACCTTTGCGCGTGGCGGGATCAACACGGGTGACGTTCTCGTCTATGACGCCATGCTGAAGGCACTGGCCTATGACCAGATCACCAACGTGCAGTTTGCCCATGCGGCCGACGAGAAACTGTGGCCTGCCGATGACTATGACGCCACCGTCATCCGCGGGTCCAACTACCTCACCGAGACAGTCGACATCGGCAATGTCATTCCGCTCCTGAAAAAGCTCAAGGGCCCGATTGTGCCGGTGGGTGTCGGGGCCCAGGCGGCAAAATACAAGAAGCTGGAGTTGCCCAAGGGCAGCGTCGAGGCGTGGAAGATCATCGCCGACAAATGCGAAACGATCGGGGTGCGCGGCGTTTACAGTGCCGAAGTCTTCAACGATATCGGCATCAAGAACATCCGGATCATCGGCTGCCCGAGCTTCTATCGCAATCTGAGGCCGTCCATCGAGATCAAGCCATTCGATCCGGCCAATGCCCGCGTCGGCCTGACGCTGAACAAGTATCTGTCCGCCGACTATGCGTCCAACGCGACCAAGACCAACCGCATGCAACGGGCGCTCATCGAGGCCGTCGCCAGGCGGTCGTCCAATCGTCTCTATTCGCAGGGCGAGCGCGAGGAAACGCTGGCGATCTTCGAGACCGGCGAGGCCAAGCAGAAGCACATCCGTTCGATCCTCGGGAAATACAATCTGGAGGGCGACAAGGATGTCGAGGCGTTGATGAGCGAGCGGATGCAGGCGTTCTTCGACGTTGACGAATGGGCAGCGGATGCGCGGGACAATGTCGACGTTCTGGTCGGCTTCCGCCTCCATGGCAACGTCATCGGCCTGCATCAGGGCATTCCGGCCGTCTTCTTCACCTACGATTCCCGTATTCGCGAGTTGTCGACGCTGTTCGCGATCCCGTCGGTGGAGATCGAAGACTACATGCCGATCAATCTGGAAAAGATCTTCGAGAGCGCCGACTTCTCAAAGGTTCAGCATGTCTACCGGCTGAACTACGCCGAGTATCATCGCTTCCTGACGGAGAACGGTCTCAACCACGTGCTGGCGAAACCGGTGGCTTCTCCGCCCGAGCAGCCGCTGGTCAAGCCGAACCTGGTGAAGATCGACCAGTCGACCGAAGAGGTGACCGACTGGTTCCGGGGCGAGGTCGATTACATGACCAGCGAGATCGAAACCCTGCGCAGCCGGGCCTGGAATCTGGAACTGAAATTGCGCGAGACCACGTCGCCGGAGCCCGGCGCGAAACTGGCGAGCTGACCGGTTCGCGTGATCATGACACCAACCAGTTCCATGTTGAGCCGCCGCCGGTTTCTGACCGGGGCGGCGGTTGGCGGTCTTGCCGGGGCGGCGCTTCTTGCGTCGCCCCGGCGCGTGCTGGCTCTGACCTCAAACAATCTGCCTGCGCCCCTGCAGCGGATGGAGGGCGACTGGCGGCTGACCTTTCAGGACGACTTCGACGATCTCAGCCGGTTCCAGCAGACCTGGGAGCGGATGCGGATCGGAGGGCACGGTCACCCGACTATGCGTTACCCGAAAAACGTCGTGATGCGAGATGGCGAACTGGACCTCATGTTGGGCCATCAGGCCGACCCGAAACGACCTTTCACCGGCGGATACGTCCGGACCCGGAGCTTCCGCCAGACCTATGGCTATTTCGAATGCGAGATGCGCATTGCGCGCGAGGCCGGTGTCAACAATGCCTTCTGGCTGATATCCGACCGCGCGACGGAGGGAGACACGCATTTTGAGCTGGATGTGGCGGAGGTCAAATACCCGAACATCGTGCAGGTGTCGGCCCGCCGCTGGAGCCCGGAAAAGAAGGTGCTGGCCGCCAGTTACCGGGCGCATATACGCTTGGATGACACGTTTCACCGCTATGCGATGCTCTGGACGAAACGGGGATTCCGGTTCTACGTCGACGACATGGAAGTCTTCGACGCTCCGAATGATTTTGCCTTTACGCCGGCGCTGCTGCTTCTCAGCAATGCAGTCGCGCCCTTTGCCGGCAAGAACGACGGCGATGTGGCCGGAGCTGCAACCAGCATCCGCGCGGTGAGGGTGTTTCAGAACACTTCAGCCTAGAAACGACTGGCATCTGCCAATGAATTGAGCCGGCAAGTTCACTTGCCGGCTCAATGTATGTGTCGGCTGCTGTTCGCAATCGAGAATTTGGCACGATTTCGGAAATCGCTCATATGTATCCGGCCTGTTAGTCGGCTCGCGGGCCGTGGCCTTGATGGGGTTACGCACGCGCCGTGGTCT